>CAWIDK010000002.1:0-4030353 GCA_963834865.1 uncultured Gemmataceae bacterium | reverse complement strand
CCCCGTTTTTCGCGAATATTCAGGTGAGGCGCAGCTGAAAAGGACATGGAGCATATCCTTACCGTTATTGAACAAAGCGGTTCGGAGTCTGCTCCATGAAGAACAATCTAAGCCATGCACTCCCGTGCGTCCAGTGACCGTCGAGACTTTGCGGCTGCAGGCCCAGGCGATCCTCGACGAACTGTTGCAGTTCTGCCAAACCAGCGAACTGCCATTCGCGGCCTTCGAGATTGAACTGCTCGTCCGCATCGCCCTCCTGGGTTGCTGTCTGCTGCAAGTGTTCCTCACCGCACGGCATCAACGCTTGGATGTCCAGCCGTTCCTGGACAAGGACAGTTCCGGCCCGGCAACGCCTATGCCGAGCGGACGTTGAAGACCCTCTACGGCGAAGTCACCTATGGCCGGCAGTATCTGATGTCGCTGGCCGGCGGCAGCGGCTTGTTTCCGCTCGACGTGGTCCTGGGACTGACCCGCGACGGTTGTCGCCGTGGGTCATGCAATGGGTCGCACGCCTGGCGACGCGCATGAGTTTCAAAGCGACGCAAATGGTGTGCAAGGCGGTGCTGAACTGGGCGCCGGCCACGGAGACCATCGAGCAAGTGGTGCTCGGCATGGGACGCGAGGCGGCGCCGTTCATGAAGCAATTGCCAGCGCCGTCCGACGATGGCGAGGTTCTGGTGATCGAAGTCGACGGCAAATGTCCGCCGACCGCCACCGAAACGGAGTTGGCCAAGCGTCGCGGCAAGCGTAAGCCCCGCCATGGGTCGGATTGCACTTGCGGCTGCCAACGTCACCGGGGCAGAGCCAAACGGCAGCGCGTAGCAGCAAAAAACGGCGGAAAAAAGGCGACAAAAGCAAGAATGGCAAGGAAGTCATCGTGGTAGTGATGTACACGCTGAAGCGTAGCGCGGACGGCCAGCTGCATGGGCCGCTGAACAAGAAACTCTATGCGACCTTTGCGGGTCGCAAGGCGGCGGCCTTGTGGGCCCGTGCGGAAGCGACCAAGCGTGGCTTTGGACCGGAGACGACCAAGAGGGTGCAGATCATCATCGACGGGGCGAAGAGTCTGAAGAACACTTCGAGGCGTTATTCCCCCAGGCCATCTTCACGCTGGATGTCTGTCACGTCGTGGAGAGGCTATGGCGGCTGGGGCGTCACTATCACAAGGAAGGCACCGACGCCCTGAAAGAGTGGGTGGAAAAGCTCAAGGCGCTGCTGTACGCAGGGCGGGCGCGGACCTTGCTGCAGCGTTTGCAGGAGCTGTTGCGCGACACAGCGAACCGTGGACCTGGAACGAAGAGTCGCCGCGAAGCCTTGCGGAGCGAGATTGGTTACCTAGAGCCACGCCTATCGATGCTGCAATACGGCGTGTGGATGGCGCAAGACTTGGTGATCGCCACCGGCCAAGTGGAAGGTGCGGTGCGTTAACTGGTCGGCGAGCGTTTCGACTGTGCCGGTATGCGGTGGACCCGCGGGAAGGCAGAGGCGTTACTCCACCTGCGCTGCATCGAACTGAACGGCGACTGGCAAAAGTTTGTGAACTGGTTTGAACGGCAAAATCGCGCTCGCCTGAAGAAGGGACAACGCCGCAAGGTATTGACCAATCAACCGATGAAGCTGACGGTGGCAGCGTGAGAAAACCGTGTTGGCGTTTCAGCTGCACCCCAATCAATTGTAGCAGCATTCGTTGAAATTGCCTCGGCTGTTTCGAGGCGCGCAGGCGGGGCACCATCGCCTGGGCTTTTTTGAGCGCGGTCTCCGGCTGGGCGGCAATCAGTTCCAAAATGCCCAGCTCGAATTGATCGGGCGGCGCCGGCGGCAGCTCGTCCAGATAGATGCGCACCAGTTGATCCGATTCCAGCAGGCACCGATACGGGTGCAGGTTCTTCTGCTCCAATTCGCGGTTGGGATAGATGACCACGGCGACCCAATCCTGTTCGGGATTGCCGTGCTCGAGGAAGCGGCCGATCTTCGACAGCAAGTTCGCGTAGACCGTTTCCGAAGCGTAGAACTGCGCCTCCCACAGGTAGGCCGGCTGGCCTACAGGTTGGAGCGGCCGGAAGACACCGTCGAGTCGAACGGACGTGGCCTTGTATTCGATCGCTTCCAGGGCGTAGCGTTGCGCATCGGCTGCGGATCGCCCGACGAGGTGGAAGAAACAGCCCGGCAGTTCCTTGAACAACCGGAAGAACAACGGATCGCGCTTCATGGGCTGCGTCTAAACGCCGCACGGCTTCTTCGCCGCCCGCGGTCCTCGGTCGAGACCCATTGTAACCGAGCGACTGCCGGACTGATCGCGTAGGTGTAGATTGTATAGGGAGGTCCTTCGTCCGGTTGATGCTTTTTGATCTTCACGCTTTTCGTTTGGCACGTTGAGGGTGTGGCGTGGTAGCATGTACGATCTCCAGCAACGATTGCACATGACAGCGGCTGGAGGCAATAGTCCCCAGTTCGACGGAGGTTTGCGTATGGGTCCATTCCCAAAAAGTGGTGGGTTTTTCCTGCGTTTCGGCTAACCTATCGTACAGCAATGGACGGACTTTTCCAGCAAGGAAGCGAGGCAGCCAATGGAGATTCGCATGGCGAAGGCAGGATCGCCGGTCACGGGGGTCGCGGAAGTTGTCGCCCGGATGCAGCGGCAGCTGCCGACGCAGCAGGCCGAGTGGCTTGAGCAACTCCGTGACCGTCCCGAGACGTTTGCCGAGCTGGAGCGCAAGGTTCATGGCGCCTTTCAACAGCTGGCCGACCAGGTGGTTGCCGGCCTGCTGGCCGAAGCGACCAAGCCCGCCGAGTGGGCCCGCGAATCAAAAAAAGCGTAGTCGCAGCGTCGCCGACGAAACTTCGCTCGGGAGAAGTTCGGCCGTTGACGCTGCGACTTTTGGGCGGCTTGGTGCTGTGGGTGAGCACGATTTACTGCGGACCGGCGGCCCGTGGTGGCAAGGGCCGGGGTCGCGAAGGCGCTGGTCTGTACCCGGAGTTGGCGGTCCTGAGATTTCAGGAAGGGGACAGCCCGGCGTTGTGCAGCCTGGTGGCACGGGCGACGGCGCTGCTGCCATCGTACGCCATGACCCAGCAGGAATTGGCCCAGCGTGGTGTGCCCCTGGACATTAAGGTGGTCCATGGCATCGCGGGCCAGGTGGGGGCGGCGACGCTGGCGTGGCGCACGCGGGAATTGCAGAGGTATCGTGACGGTGCGCTGCCGGCGGGGACCGAGTTTACGGGCAAACGGTTGGCGGCGTTTGTGGATGGCGGCCGCACGCGGTTGCGGCGGGTGACGCGCAAGCAGCGCGGCCGCGGCCAGCACAAAAAGCAAAAACGCCGCTACAAGGCAGACTGGCGTGAACCCAGGTGCCACGCATTAAGCTTTCTCTAGTTTCGTAGCCCCAGTGAGGATTTCGGCAAGATAACCAGGGTCTACAGCGGCTCCCTTGCGTTTACGGGCCATACTTGTTTTACGTGGATTTTGCTTGAGCAAGCTTAACGCGAGCTTGCGGAATAACGACAGGTTCTCCGCCCCGTGGCGGTTCTCCACCCGGCTCGCATCCTCATGAAAGCTCACATCCAATTGCCAATGCAAGTTGTTCTCGATTCCCCAGTGGTTGCGCAGTGCCGCCGCATAACGCCGCGCGGCCATGCGCCGACTGCCAATGAAGTAAACGACCTCCGTCGTCTGCTGCCCGTTGACCGTCCGTTCGCGGCGACACATCCCCACTGTCCGCAGGTGCGGCCACGCCGCGCGATCCCGAATACCGCTGACGTCTTCGACGATCACGCAACCGCGTTCCTCGACGCGCCCGTGTCCACGTTCCGTCGTCGTACATTGCCGCACCCGGCCCGCCGGCAACGCGCCGTCGAGCGCTTTCATCACGGTTTCTTGGATGTCACTCATCAACCGTTCTTGGTTGGCTTTCACCACCAAGACGTAATCGCCACCGCGGTCCAGGATCTTCTTGGCGATGTTCTTCTGACATCCGATGGCGTCGATGGTCACCAGCGCGCCATCAAGGTCCAGCAACTGCAAGAGCTTCGGAATGGCTGTGATTTCATTGCCTTTACCCTCGACGGCGACCTGGCCCAGCGAAACCTGGGCCTGGGTGGCCCAGGCACTGACCACATGCAGGGCGCCCAGCTTCGAATTGCCCGAGCCGCGCAAAGTCTTGCCGTCAATGGCGATGTGCTCGACGCCGGATAAGCCGGCGACGTTCGCAACCAGGCCAGGCAGCAGGCTTCCAGGACCCGTGGATTGAGGATCGCGAAGACGCGTTCAAAAGTGTCGTGCGACGGGATGCCGCCAGGCAAACGTAAGAAGCGTCGAAACCAGGTTTCGCGTTGCTGCGCAAATTGAACGATGTCGGGCCAGTCGTCGCAGTTGGCGATGACGCCGCAGAGGGCCATGACAAGCAGGTCGATGAGCAAGTGCTTGGTACGGCCGGCGACACGGGGGTCATAGATGCGCCGGAAGTGTTTCTTAATCGACGCCACGGAAGGGGTAGCAGCCATGCGTTCCTCCGGAAAGCGGGCGAATATCCAGAGAATCCTATGTCTGTACACTTGTCAACGTCAATTCCGCTGCAACAATTCGGGTGGAGTTTGACGCGTGGCCCCTGGGCGTGAACCCAAGCTGCTGATCATCTACGAGGTGGATGACCAAGGGCGGATGGTGCCGGGAACGCGGCCGATCGTCGACGGCACGTTTGGCGGTCCGGATGAGTTGATGGAATTATTGGCGATGCACTTGCATCGCTTGGGCGCGGCGAAGGCAACCGTGATTTCGCTGGGGGCGGACGGAGCGCCGTGGTTTTGGGATCGGCTCGATTGGGTGGTGCAGCGGGTCGGCCTGCCTGCCGAGCGTGTGGTGAAGACGTTGGATTGGTGCCACGGCGTGCACCAGATCAGTTTGGCATTGGCGCACCTGATCGCCGACAGCGCGGAACGCAAGCGGGTGTTCAAGAAACTACGCAAGTGGCTGCGTCAGGGCAGCTGGCAACGGGTGGCCAACGAGTTGACGGGGATGGCGTGGGCGCAGGAGTTGCCGCTGGACCATGCGGTGTGGACACCGATCCTGTATGTGGAGCGCCACGGCGAAGGGGGCCATTTGGACTACGCGCGTTACCGTCGTCGCGGTCTGCCGTCGGGAAGCGGGGCGATTGAGAGCGCGATCCGTCGGGTCATCAACCTGCGGCTGAAGGGAAACGGCATCTACTGGCTGGAGGATAACGCGGAGGCGCTACTGGTGATTCGTGCCAACGTGCTCTGCAATCGCTGGGAGGAAACGTTTGCGCGGGTGTGTGAGAGCATGGCGAGCAACCGCCGATTGGATTGGGCATGGCAGTCGCCAGACATGCTTGACGCACTGAACTCGGACGTCCCCGTTAAACCGCCGGAGCCACAACTCCAAGGTACCAAAGGAAGCTATGGCGCAGCGGCATAAGCACGTTTTTGGAATGCGCCCGGTCGACATGGTATCGCTTCATTTAGCTCGTACGGCCGGAATCTTTCGAATCCTGCAATGAGCGAAGCGCCTACGAATGACTCGGGCAACTGGATCGTGACCGGCGGCACGTTCAACGCCGACAGCGGCACGGTCTTCCTCACCGGCAGCGGCACGACCCAGCTCACAAGCGGCGGCAAGGCGTTCTACAACCTGACGCACGCCGGCACCGGCACCGTGACTCTGAGCGGCAACGCGTTGACGGTCAACGGCGCCCTGTCCGCCGCCGCCGGCTCTGGCAACTTCCGCAGCTACGGCTTCGCCGTCGCCGGCGCGACCACGCTTAACGGCGGCGCATTCACCGCCAGCTCGGCCGTCGCCCATTTTAATGGCGGCCTGACGATCAATGGCGGCAGCTTCATCGGCTCGGCGGGCGCCGTCACCGCGGCCGGCGTCACCGAGACGGCGGGCTCGTTCACCGCGCCGACGGCCACGCTGACCGACACCGGCGACTGGAGCATCACCGGCGGCACGTTCAATGCCAACCACGGCACGGTCCTGCTGTCCGGCACGAACCAGCACATCAGCGGCAACACGACGTTCTTCAACCTGACGAAGACCGTGACCGCCGCCGACACGCTGACCTTCCAGGCCGGCAGCACGCAGACCATCGGCGGCACGCTGACGCTCAAGGGCACCGCGGCCGCCAAGCTGCTGGCGCTGCGATCCTCGACGCCTGGTTCCATGTGGAATATCGTGCCGCTGAGCAAGACGGCGGTGTCGTTCGTTGACGTGGAGGACAGCGACAACCTCGGCAGAAAGGCGATCACCGCCACCAGCTCGCACAACAGCGGCGACGACCCGGGTTGGAAGTTCGCATGATCGGCGCGGTCGTTCTGCAAATGACGGCATTGCAACTCGCGCCGATGATGCCGGACGCGAGATGTCGCTGGCTGGCAATTGCTGTAAATTCGTTGCCGACGGTGCACGCGGGCTTTGCTGCGTTCCGATCCACGGAACAAGGAAAGGATTCCTGCTGGCTTACCCAGGAGCTATCAGCAAAGGAGTGCTCATGAACAGGATTTTTCTGTTGGGCCTGACGGGGCTGCTGCTTCAGGCGGCCAGCGCGATCGGTCAGGACAAGTCAACCGACGTGCTGCCTGAGGCCGCCAATCCGGGTGCCGCGAAAGGCAGCGAAGGCCCGGCAACAAAGGCCCCCGCGCTCACCGCCGACGATTGGCGCTGCGGGCCAACGGGTTGGCCGCGCATCTGGGCCAGCAGCGAGCTATTGATGTGGTGGACGAAAAGCATGCCGGTGACCACACCGCTGGTGACGCAAGCCCTGAGCGCCACCGATCCCACGGCGGGCGCTCTCGGCTCGGCGAACACGGCCGTCATGGTGGGCGGCCAATCGTATGAACTGAACACCCGTTACGGTGGACGCTTCACCCTCGGCGGATGGCTCGACTCGGAGGGCTGGGTCGGATTTGAGGGCACCTATCTGTTCATCGCGCCCCAGTCCACGGACCAGGTGGTCGGCTCCGCCGGCGCCCCCGGAAGTAACGCCCTTGGGATCCCCTCTTTTAACCCCGTCACCGGAATGGAAACGGTCAACACATTCACGGGCGCAGGCCTGCCAGGGAGTGCCTACATACGTCTCAGCAACGAGTTGCAGGGAGGTGAATTGAACCTGCTGACCGGTTTGGTGCGCACGGACAATCTGCGCCTCAGCGGCATTGCCGGCTTCCGTTACCTCAACTTCAACGAAGACCTCGACTTTGGGTTGCAAAATTACGCCGTGCCCGCCGCCGACCACTATTTCTCGGCCGTGGACAACTTTCACGCCACCAACAACTTTTACGGCGGACAGCTCGGTCTGCGTGGCGAGTATCACGCTGGAGACTTCTTCGTCGAGGTCTGCGGCAAGGCTGCCCTCGGTACGATGCAACAGGCAGTGACTGTCGGCGGCGTCAGCACCGCGATCAACCCCCCGCCCCCTGCGTCACCGCCGGGTTTTACCTTCGTCAACGCCCCCGGCGGCACGTTCGCGCAGCCGACGAACTTTGGCAACCACACGCATAACGCCTTTTGCGTCATCCCCGAAGCCGAGCTCAAGGTCGGCTACAATATTACGCGCAACATCCAGGGATTTGTCGGCTACAACTACCTGTACCTGAGCAATGTGGTCCAACCCGGCACGGTGATCGATCACATGAGCAACCCGAGCCAGGTGCCCGCCTTGACTGCGGCCCCATTCCCCCTGGTCGGGCCGCCCGCACCTGGATTCGGGTTCGTCCGCAGCGATTTCTGGGCCCAGGGCGTCAACTTTGGTGTGCAGCTCAAATTCTAAGCCGCCGGCCCATTTCCCAATAGCGAGAGCGCGGTGCTCCGTGATGAGCACCGCGCTCTCGCTATTGGGCGTGCGATAAGAACTCGTCTACGCGCAGAACGGAATGGCGGCCACAGATCTCGATGGCCACCGCAAAGGACCCCACGACCCCTGCCGGCTTGTCCAGCAGGTGAAGCAGTTTGGCAAGCTAATAGCAAGCCCCGGCCCGTCGACCCACGACCCCTGCCGGCTTGTCCGGCAGGTGAAGCAGTTTGGCAGGCTAAAGGCGACCCAGCGCCAGACTGCCAATCCAGCCCGGCTTATCCGGCTGGTGACAAAGTTGCACGCTGTAGCTCTCAAACTGCTTCACCTGCCGGACGAGCCGGCAGGGGTCGAGCGCACGGTTTTGGCCCTCGCTCTAGCTGCCAAACTCCTTCACCTGCCGGACAAGCCGGCAGGGGTCGAGCACGTGGTTGTTGCCCCTCGATGTAGCTGCCAAACTCATTCACCTGCCGGACAGGCCGGCAGGGGTCGAGCACGAGAACAGCCTCTTCGCAAGTCCAAATCAGTGGTTGCTGCGCGTCAAAGTCGCGCTGACAAAAAAGACACTGTAATTCTGCAAGACCGCATCCTCCGAATCCAGGAGCACAGCGAAGACCCCCGTTTGCCCTGTCGCCGACAGACTCTTCACATGAATGCTATCCACGGATTTCAAACTGATGCTGTAAGGGCCCGCCGCGCTGGCACTGGTGGCCGTGGTCGATAGCAGGGGATGGATGCTGTCCATGCTCGCCAGACCAGTAATCGTAAATGTCAATGCCGGCTCCGCTTGCCCAATAATCCAGGTCGCGTTGTCGGCGGCGATGGTCAAAGTCTTGGCCGTGATGCTGCCTGTCTTGACGCTCCGGAAAGTAACGATGTAGTTGTGGCCGCCGTTGCCGTCGTTGACCGAACCCTTCGGAGTCAGCGTCAGGCCGGTGCCAACGTTTTTCGTCGCGTAGGATTCGCTGAAGTTCCCAGTGTCACCACTGGCCAAGGTGCCTGAAGTAATGCCTGGCATGGCGGCCGCGCTGGTGGTGCCGTCATAGGTCTTGGAGTTCGTCACAGCAGTGACGGTAATGGGACGGGCCGTGATCTTGCCGAGGGCCGCACTCTTGAAGGTGACGGTGTAGTTGCGGCCGCCGTTGCCGTCGTTGACCGATCCGCCCGGAGTTAACGTCAGGGCGGTGCCGACGTTCTTGCTGGCGTAGGATTCCGTGAAGTTGGCTGCGTCGGTGCCCTGCAGCTTGCCCGAGGTGATGGCTGGCAGCGCGGCCGCGCTGGTGGTGCCGTCATACGTCTTGGAACTGGCCACCACCGTCACCGTCAGCGGCCTGGGTGTGATGTTGGCCGTTATAGTTGCCGTCACCAGGACGTAATTGCCGGCCGCCGTCCCCGTCAAGGTCAAGCCCGTGATCTGGACTACCAGGCCGCTGCCCACGTCCTTGCTACCGAAGCTGCCCACCGCCGTCCCACTCAGGCTTACCGCATCGCCCGTGTAGGGCGCGCCATCGCCTGGCCCGCCACTGCCGCCGGCCTCTGCACCAACCAGGGCAGCCGTGCCGCTCAGGGTGGCTGTCGCGGTCCCGTCGTAGGTCTTGCTCAGGGCTGTCAGTCCGGTGACGAACAGCGTCTTGGGCGTGATGTTGGCGGCCAGGCCGCTCTCTTCATTGGCGGCCAGGATGTAGTCGCCGGCCTGGGCGCCGCCAAGGGTGTTGCCGCTCACTGTTACCGCAATGTTGTTGCCTACGTCCTGCCCGGCAAACGTGCCCACGGCCGTCCCACTCAGGCTCACATTGTCCATGTTCACGACACCCTGCAGGCTGGGCGTGCCTGATAGCGGAGCAGCCGTTGTGCCGTCGTAGGTCTTGCCGAGAGCGCTCAGGCCCGTTACGGTCAAAGTCTTTGGATCGACCGTCAGCGTCGCGCTCGTGTCGGAGTAGGCATTGAAGTTGCCGGTGGCGGCAAAAGCGTAGGTCACGGTGTAGGGCGTGCCGGACGCGGGCAGGCTGTGCGTGTCGAAGTTCACGGCAAAGGCGCCGCTCGTCTGGACCGTGGTCGTCTGCGTCTGGTTGTCGATGGTCACACTGACCGTGTCGCCGCTGGGGATCGCCCCTGCCTGGTCCAGGTAGCCTGTCAGGTGCGTCGTGGCCGTCCCGTAGGTGATGGTGGCCGAGTGGAGGCCGACGAAACCGCTGAAACCCGTTGGGGGGACGACATTGAGGTTGTTCGTGTCGAAGCCGATGTTGGCGTCCACGGGGTTGTTGATACCGCGGCCGCCGCTGGTGTCGTAGACGGTGACGTTGAAGGTCTGGTTGCTCACAGGCTGGGTGTACGTGTAGTCCAGGTTGACGTTGAAGACGCCGGCACTGGTGGAATCGGCCACGATCTGGCCATTGCTGCTCGGTGCGCTGGTCAGGGTGACGGTGTTGCCATCGACGAGCGTGACCACGGCAGTGTAGTCGCCGGCCGTGGCGTCGGGATCGGCGTCCGTGAAGCGGAAGACGGTGCCGCTGAAGCTCTGGCCGACCATCAAGCCGGCCGGGGGACTGAAAAAGCTAGGCACCTCGAAGACCGTGCCGTCATTGTTCGCGCCGCCCTGGTTGGTGGTGCCGAAGAGATTGCCGGCCTGGTCCAACACCACGCCGCTGGGGTCGCTCCCGTCGGTGCCGTTGAAGTTGGTCCGGGTGGTGATGCTGCTACTGTAGGCGCCGTTGCCCAGATATTGCAGCTCGAACACTGTACCGTTTCCGCTGTTGCTGCTGATGCCGAAGAGATTGCCGCTTGCGTCCACCACCAGGGAATTGGGTTCGCCGCCATTGGCGCCGTTGAAGGCGGCCAGCTGGGTGATGGTGCTGCTGTAGGTGCCGTTGCCCAGGTAGGGCAGCTCGAAGACGTCGCCGAGGTCCGGCCCGCCGAACGGTGCGCTGGTGCCGAACAGATTGCCGCTGGCGTCCTCCGCGAGGGAAGTTGGAAAGGCAATCGGGTTGGCGTCGAAGGCGGCAAGGTCGGTGATGGTGGTACTGTAGACGCCGTTGCCCAGGTACGGCACTTCGAACACCGTGCCGTAGCCATTGGCGCCACCTTGTTGGGCGGCCCCCAGAAGATTGCCGTTTGGGTCGATCAGTAGGGCATTAGCCTGTGCGCCCTCGGAGGCGTCGGCGCTGAAGGAGGCCACCGTGGTGAGGTTGCCGTAAGCGCCGTTGCCCAGGTACGGCACCTCGAACACCGTGCCCGCGTCATTGGAGGTGCCCTGCTCATCGGTGCCGAAGAGATTGCCGCTCGTGTCCACCGTCAGGGCCTGGGGAATCATGCCGTTGGCGTTGGCATAGTCGCCGACGCCGGTGAAGGTGACCAGGTTGGTGATGGTGCTGCTGTAGGCGCCGTTGCCCAGGTATTTCATCTCGAAGATCGTGCCGTCGGCATGGGTGCCGCCTTCCGATGTGAAGCCGAAGAGATCGCCGCTGCCGTCGAGCACCAGGCCAATCAAGCCGCTCGCGCTGGTGAAGGAGGCCAGGGGGGTGATGCTGCCGTAGGCGCCGTTGCTGTACGGCACTTCAAAAATCGTGCCGTCGCCATGGGCGCCGCCTGCGGTGGTGGTGCCGAAGAGATTGCCGCTCTTGTCCCGCACCAGGTTGGCTGTGGAATTTGCCCCGGTGTTGGCGGCGAAGGAGCCCAAAACAGCGATCCTTGCCGGCGGCAGCGACAGCGGCAGATCCGCTACCTCGAGAGTGGTATTGCTGGTAGAGAAGGAGTAGCCGGCCGCGTCCGTGACCGTGACGGTGGCGCTATAGGTGCCAGGCACGGCGATGGTGCCGCTGGCTACAACTTGCCATTGGGTCAAGCCGTTGGCGGTGGTTCCGTTGGCCACCACGGCATAGGTTGGGCTGCCAACGAAGCTCGGGTTGTTGGTGTAGCTAACCGCGGAGCTGAAACTGCCGCTGGTATCCTGCGGGTCGGCGTCATCGAAGGTTGCCAGCACAACGTTGCTGAACGCTTGCTCCTCGCTGAGGTTCACCGTGCTTACCGGTGTCGTGTCGGACAGCGCGGGGTGGGACTTGAGAGTGGTGTTGCTGGTGGCGAAGGAGTAGCCGGCCGCGTCTGTGACCGTGACGGTGGCGTTAAAGTTGCCAAGCACGGCGATGGTGCCGTTGGCCACAACTTGCCATTGGGTGAAGCCGCTGGCGGCGGTCCCGTTGGCCACCACGGCATAGGTTGGGCTGCCAACGAAGCTCGGGTTGTTGGTGTAGCTAACCGCGGAGCTGAAACTGTCGCTGGTATCCTGCGGGTCGGCGTCATCGAAGGTTGCCAGCACAACGTTGCTGAACGCTTGCCCCTCGCTGAGGTTCACCGTGCTTACCGGTGTCGTGTCGGACAGCGCGGGGTCGGACTCGAGAGTGGTGTTGCTGGTGGAGAAGGAGTAGCCGGCCGCGTCCGTGACCGTGACGGTGGCGCTATAGGTGCCTGGCACGGCGAAGGTGCCGCTGGCTACAACTTGCCATTGGGTCAAGCCGTTGGCGGTGGTTCCGTTGGCCGCCACGGCATAGGTTGGGCTGCCAACGAAGCTCGGGTTGTTGGTGTAGCTAACCGCGGGGGAGCTGAGACTGTCCAGCGGATTGGCGTCATCGAAGGTTGCCAGCACCACGTTGGTGAAGGGTTGCCCCGCGCTAAGGTTCACAGTGCTAACCGGTGTCGTGTCGGACAGCAACGGATCGGGGTCGGCGCCGATTGAAGTTCAAAGCTGCCCAGATCGACAGCGCGGCCACGGATGCGTGGAAGCCCGCGCTGATCAATGGCCGGCAGAGTGATGCCATAGGGATTGTCGTCGCCGGCGTCAACCGCAGGACCGCCGGCAACCAGGGCGATGGTTGGCGTGGGGCCGCCGTTGTTTTCGAGGCCATTGGGATCCAGGCCCAGCTTGTGCGCACGAGAAAACTGCCGCTGAGGCTGCCGGCTATGTTGCTGGGCGGAGTGCTCAGCAGATTGGCACCAATGGCGAAGATGGGGGCGAAGTCGCCGGCATTCTGGCTGGTGTCCCGGTTGTTGACCAGGTCGGTGAGGATGGTGTTGGTGAGCATGACGCCGGCCTCCTGGACCCCGCCGCTGGGGAAACTGCCGTACGCCAGGTTGTACAGCGCGCTGC
This sequence comes from uncultured Gemmataceae bacterium, assembly GCA_963834865.1. Taxonomy (GTDB): domain Bacteria; phylum Planctomycetota; class Planctomycetia; order Gemmatales; family Gemmataceae; genus CAWIDK01. The sequence goes on along the minus strand of CAWIDK010000002.1, from coordinate 4,017,411 downwards.
CGGCAGCGCTGCCGTTGGTGCCGTGGTCGGCGGTGTCGCCGCGGCCGGCGGTCACGGTGTTGAGGGCCACGGTGTCGTTGGTGAGTATGACGAGACCGTCGAGGTTGAACAGCGCTCCACCCAGGGCGCTGCCGCCGCTGCCGCCATTGCCGCCGGTGGCGGCGTTGCCGGCGAAGGTGCTGTTGACCGCGGTGACGCTGCCGTACATGGAGAAGACCGCCCCGCCCATGGCCGCGCCGCCGCCGCCGCCGCTGGCGACGAAGCCGCCGCCGCCGAAGCCGGCGCCGCCGGTGCCGCCGGCGCCGCCGCCGAAGCCGCCGGGTCCCGAGGGATCACCGCCGCCGGCGCCAAAGCCGCCGCCGCCGCCGATGGCGCCGGCGCCGCCGCCGCCACCGACGCCGCCGCCGCCGCCGACGCCGGCGAAGGCAGCGTTGCTGCCGCCGCTGCCGAAGTTGCCGCCGCCAGTGCCGCCGCTGCCACCGTCGCCGCCGCCGCCTCCGAGACCGGACTGGCCGGCGCCGCTGGTGCTGTTGGCGTTGGCATTGAAGCCGCCCCCGCCGCCCAGGGCGCTGCCCTGGCCGCCGCTGCCGACGGGGAAAACGGCGCCGAAGCCGCCGCCGCTACCGCTGGCCGGCGCATCCTGGCCGATGCCCCCGCCGCCGTTGCCCAAACCGCTAACGCCGCTATTGCCGCCTTGCGCCGTGTTATCGGTCAACGTCACGCCGTTAAGCGACAGGGTGCCCTGGTTGAAGATGGCCCCGCCCGCGCCAGACCGCCGCCGCCGCCATCCGAGTCGCCCCCCTTGGCGTAGCCGCCCTCGAGCGTCAGGTTGTTCAGCGTGAGACTGCCGGCGCCCAGGCTGCCGAGGCCGCCCGAGACGTAGAACAGCCGGAATTTCGGCACGCTCTGGGTCGTAGTATCCGTGGAACTGTCGTGCGCGATGATCGCGCCATTGCCGTTGATGGTCACGCTGGCGCTGATGGCGGGCAGGCCGTCGGGGCCGTACCAGTAGTTGTTGATCTGCGAAAGGGTGTACGTGCTCGCAGTCAGGTTCAGCGTGCTGGTCGTATCTGGACTGAGGTAAAGGATCAGGCTATTGATGTCGCCGGCCGCGATGTTCACGGTGGCCGGCGTGTTGTCGTACTGATAGGCCCCCAAATCGATCGACCCGTTGCGGGGCATGCCGCGCTGGTCGGTGGTCGGTGTGCCTGCTGCTGTGCCGGCGTTGCAGGCGGGGCTGTTGGGCTGGAGTGCCATGGTCGGCGTGAAGCCGCCGTAATTGGCGAGGGGGTCAAGGCCGAGGTTGCTGTTGACCAGGAAGCTGCCGCTCGCGGTGCCACCGGAATTGGTAAGCGGCGTGCTCAGCAGATTGGTCGGCTGGCTGCCGTTCATGGTGGCAGTGATGGTGGCGAAGTCGCTGGCATTCTTGCTAGTGTTTTGGTTGTTGACCAGGTCGGTGAGGATGGTGTTGGTCAGCGTGACGCTGGCGGTCTGGGCCTGGCCGGTGGGGGAACTGCCGTAGGCCAGGTTGTACAGCGCGCTGCCGGCGGCGCTGCCCCTGCCGGCGGTCACGGTGTTGAGGGCCAGGGTGTCGTTGGTGAGCGTGACGCTGCCGTCGAGGTTGAACAGCGCACCACCCAAGGAGCTGCCGTCGTTGGCACCATTGCCGCCGGTGGCGGTGTTGCCGGCGAAGGTGCTGTTGACGGCCGTGGTGCTGCCATACATCGAGAAAATCGCCCCGCCCATGCCAGCGCCGCCGCCGCCGACGCCGGCCAAGTCGCCGACGCCCAAGCCGCCGCCGCCGCCGCCGAAGCCGCCTACGTTGCGGCCGCCGCCGGTGCCACCGCCGCCGCCGCCGAAGCCGCCGATGCCGCCGCCGCCGATGCCGCCGCCGCCGCCGAAGCCGCCGCCGCTATTCAAGCCGCCGCCGCCGCCGACGCCGCCGCCGCCGCCGGGGTTCTGGTTGCCGCCGAAGCCGAAGCCGCCGCCCAAGCCGCCGCCGCCGCCGTCGCCGCCGTCGCCGCTGCCGCTGCCGAGGCCTGACTGCCCGGCGCCGCTGGCGCTGTTCGCGTTGGCGCTGAAGCCACCGCCGCCGCCCAGGCCGCTTCCCTGGCCGCCACTGCCACCGGGGAAAGCGCCGCCAAATCCGCCCCCGCTTGGGCCCTGGGCATCCTGACCAATGCCCCCTCCCGCTGCGGCAGAGCCGATGCCGGCATTGCCGCCCTGGGCTGTGTTGCCGGTGAGTGTCACGCCGTTGAGCGAAAGTGTGCCCTGGTTGAAGATGGCCCCGCCGGCCCCGAGACCGCCGCCGCCGTACGCGCTGTCGCCCCCCTTGGCATAGCCGTTTTCGAGTGTAAGATTGTCCAGCGTCAGGCTTCCCGCCGCCAACCCGCTCAGGCCGCCCGAGACGTAGAAGAAGCGCAAGGCATCGGTGGTCGCCGTGCCGGTGTCGGTGCGGTCGAGCACCGCGCCGTTGCCCTGGATAGTGATCGCGCTGGAGATCGCCGGCAGCGCGTTGGGGCCGTACCAGTAATTGTCCACGTTGGCGCTGCTGAAATCGTAGGTCGTATTGGCGGCCAGGTCGATCTCATTGCTGCCACCCGTATTGTTGGCGGCGTCGATGGCGTCGCGCAGGGTGACGGTCGTGTCGGTCGTCCCCGGCTGCAGGAACTGGCTCTGACCCAATTCCGCCACCGTGACCGTGCTGAGGTAGTGCAGGGCATCGGCCGTGCTGGTGACCGCGATCGCGGCCGGTGCGGTGCGGTCTTCCAGCACCTCGCACAGCGGCCGATGCCGGCGCCGCGGCCGGGAGCGAATCGGCGAGCCGGGGCGGGACCAACTGCGCAGCCAATTGCTCAACCAGGCAAAGCGGGAACGCGTGTACATGTCAACCTCCCAGCAGCGGGCCATTAATGCGAAGCGAGTCGAAAGGATGGCTCCCAGATTGTCAGAGCTAATACGGCTGGTGCGGCGGAGACCTACCACGATTTTCCAGACCTGGTTGGCGGAGCACGCGTCGCAGATCGAGGTATAGGGAAATCGTGACAGGCGATGACATTCATTGACAATTCACTTTTCCTTCCAACCGCCGCGCCCGAAGATAGCATGGTATTCGCTGCAACCCCGCGCACGAGGAACCCCGCATGCCGCGCTACGCCGCTGTCGCCTTGTTACTGCTGACGCTGAATCTCGCCGACGCCGGTGAGCCCGCCAAGGCCGCGGTGCGCCTGCCCGGGCGCAGCTCGATGGCTCGGTCCGCTTGCCCAACAGCTGGACGATTCGGCCGGCCGGTGCGCAGGTCGAGCTGGGCGACTTTCCCGTCAACCTCGCGCTGCATCCCGACCGTAAATGGCTGGCGGCCCTGCACGCCGGCTACGGCCCGCACGAAATCCAGATCGTCGAAGTGGGCAGCAAGCCGCGCGTCTGCAGCCGGGTGACGTTGCCGCAGACGTTCCAGGGCCTCGCCTTTGCGCCCGACGGCAAGACGCTCTTTGCCAGCGGCGGCGAGTTCGACTCGGTCCATGCGTTCGATATCGCCGACGGCTTCCTGACCCGGCCACGGCAAATCAAGTTGTCCGACACGAAGTTTGTCACCGCCGGCCTCGCGCTCGATCCCGCCGGCAAGACGCTGTGTGCGGCTGGCGTCTTTGGCCACGCGGTCTGCATCCTGCCGCTGGATCGGCCTGAGGATCGCGTCCTCGTGCCGCTGGGCAAGGATAGCTATCCCTACGCCTGCGTCGTCGACGCCAAGGGGCAGCGTCTTTTCGTGAGCCTGTGGAATCGGGCGGCGGTCGCCGTCGTCGACCTCACGACGCAGAAGGTGATCGGCGAGCTGCCGACCGAGAAGCATCCGACCGAGATGGTGCTCGGGCCCGGCGACAAGACAATGTTCGTCGCCTGCTCCAACTCGACGCGCGTCAGCGTGATCGACCTCGCGAGCGGCAAGGCGCTCGAGACGATCAACGCCGCCCTTTACCCGAACGCGCCGGCCGGCAACACGCCGTGCAGCCTGAGCCTGACGCCCGACGGCGAGATGCTGTTTGTCGCCAACGCGGACGCCAACAACCTCGCCGTCTTCAACGTCACCGAGCCGGGCAAGAGCAAGCCGCTCGGCTTCATCCCGGTCGGCATGTATCCGACTGCGGTGCGCTACAACTCGCTGGATAAGCGCATCTACGTCGCCAACGGCCGGGCGCGACGCCGAAGGCCAATCCGCAGGGGCCCAACCCGCTGTTGCCCAAGAATGCGACGATCCGCGAGTACATCGCCGGGCTCTACCGCGGCACGCTCGGCGTCGTCGACATGCCCGACGAGGCGCGCATGGCCCGCTACAGCAAGCAGGCGTATGACTGCAGCCCGTTGTTGCCGAGCCTCGGCGTCGCCGGGCCGGCGCCGGCGGACAACGCCATCCCGGCGAAGGTCGGATTGCCGAGCCCGATCAAGTACGTGATCTACGTCATCCGCGAGAACCGCACCTACGACCAGGTGCTCGGCGATCTCAAGGAGGGCAATGGCGATCCCAACCTGTGCATCTTCCCCGACAAGGTGACGCCGAACGCCCATCGCCTCGCGAAGCAGTTTGTGCTGCTCGACAATTTCTACTGCGACGGCGAGGTGTCGGCCGACGGTCACGAATGGTCGATGGGCGCCTACTGCACCGACTTCGTCAAGAAGATCTGGCCGTTGAGCTACCGCGGCAGTCCAAACAAGAAGCTGAGCATCTATCCGTCGGAGGGCCTCTTCGACGACATCGCCCGCCCGGCCGGCGGTTACCTGTGGGATCGCTGCGCCGCGGCGAAGGTGAGCTATCGCAGCTACGGCGAATGGGTCGACAACGGCAAGACGCCCAAGGAGCCGGCGAAGGCGCGCGTCAAGGCGCTCGAAGGGCACATCGACCCCTGGTTCCACGGCTATGACCTGGAATATCCCGACGTCCAGCGCACCGAGCGCTTCGTCGAGGAGATGACGCGCTTCGAGCAGCAAGGCGGCATGCCGAGCCTGTCAATCGTCCGCCTGCCCAACGACCACACCTATGGCACCAGACCCGGCAAGCGGACGCCGACGGCGATGGTCGCGGAGAACGATCTGGCATTGGGCCAGCTCGTCGAGGCCGTGTCACGGAGCAAGTTCTGGAAGGAGACGGCAATCTTTGTGGTCGAGGACGATGCGCAGAACGGCTCGGACCACGTGGACGCGCACCGCAGCGTCGCCCTGGTGATCAGCCCCTATACGCAGCATGCCCGCGTCGATTCGACCATGTACTCGACCGCCGCGATGCTGCGAACGATGGAGCTGATCCTGGGCCTCGAGCCGATGAGCCAGTTCGACGCCGCGGCTCGGCCGATGTACCGCGCATTCGCCGGCAAGCCGAGCTTCGATCCGTACAAGCATGCCGTGCCCGACGTCGACATGAAGGCGATCAACAGCGAAATGGCGTGGGGGGCGAAGCTGTCGGAGGGCTTCGATTTCTCGCGCGAGGATGCGGCGGACGATCTGCTGCTCAACGAGGTGATCTGGCGCTCGGTGCGTGGGCCGAATGCGCCGATGCCGCCGCCGGTGCACGCGGCGTTCGTGTTTCCGCATCTCGGGGAGAAGGAGTAAGAGTGACGCCGCTGATCAACGGCCTGGCACGCCGGGAACAACGACCGTCGGCACTCCGGACGCGCCGGTCGGATCGTAGACTTTGACGCCGCCGTCTTGCTGCACACGGACGTTCACGCCCGGAACATCGACACGCACTGCAGTTCGCGGTTCCGGCGGCGGAGCGCTCTTGCAGCTTGCAAGGCACAAGAGAGTCAAGATCAGAAGGCGGCGCATGGTCCAGTCCTGTTTGATAGGCGGTGGCTTCTCTCGTCCACCGCTGCTATCTCCTATCGAACCGACCAATGCCGGTACGTTTCCCGAATTGCAAGCTTTCCCAATTCGAAGGTGAAGTTGTAATGGTCCGGGGGTTTATTACTAGTTGCCTCGCCAGCCAGGGCCGTTTACAACATTGGGGCGAAGCGGCGAGGCTGCCGGCCATCAACGTGTCGTCGCGAACGCCTGAGGGATTGCCGCATCAATGCCCCTATAACAGCACACCGAATGTCAACGCGTATTTTCGTCATTTCCCGACGCCAGGCGGGGCAGCCGCTTGGCGCAACGCTGCAAGCTGAGCTGCAGCTCAAGCCAGCCGACGTGCTGCGATGCGTCCAGGCCGGCGACGTGCGGCTCGCGGGCAATGTCTGTACCGATCCGAATCGGCGCGTGCGCTCGGGCCAGCGCGTTCACGTCACGCTGCGCGAACGGCCGGCGCGGACGAAAAAGACCAAGCCGGAGCCGCGCGAGCCGGCGGCGGCGCCACCGGCGTCGCACGGCGTCGTCGTGCGCTACGTGGATGAGGCGATCGCCGTCGTCGAAAAGCCGGCCGGTCTGACCACGGTGCGGCACGCTGACGACGCCGAGGAATTCGGCGCGCGCGCTCGGCGCTTCCTGCCGCCGACGCTGGCCGACATCTTGCCGCTGCTGCTGCGTGCGCGGGGCCCTGCAGCAAGGGCGCCTCCGTGCGGTGCATCGGCTCGACAAGGACACCAGCGGCCTGGTGGTGTTTGCGCTGCTATCCGGCGCGGAACGCGAGCTCGGCAAACAGTTTCGCGCACACACTGTTGGACGGCGTTACCTCGCCCTGGTTCGCGGCCAGGCGCAGAACGCGCGCATCGAATCGAACCTGCTGCGCGACCGCGGCGACGGCCGGCGCGGCAGCAACTCGAGCGGCGAAGGACAGCACGCGGTCACGCACGTGAAGGTTATTGAGGAGCTCGGCGACTACACGCTCGTCGAGTGCCGGCCGGAAACGGGCCGTACTCACCAGATCCGCATTCACCTCGGCGAACAGGGAACGCCCCTGTGCGGCGAGCAGGTCTATGACCGCCCGCCTCATGGCAAGCCGTTGCCGGACGGCAGCGGCGCACCGCGGCCGATGCTGCATGCCGCCCATCTGGCAATCGAACACCCGGCCAGCCGGCGGCGCATGGAATGGGACGCGCCGCTCCCCGAAGACATGCAGCAGGCGCTGCGCCGGCTCCGGCAGGGGCAGGCGAAATAAGAGTATGCATCGGCACGCGGGGCCGCTACGGGGTGAGATAGAGCGGCGGCAGCACGTTCGGTTCGCTCTTGATCTCGATGATGGGCAATTCCGAATTGCTCGGGTCCTGGTAATGCAGCGGCAGCAGGTTCTCGCCGCCGTCGTCACCCTTGCCGGTGTTCCTGGTCCAGAAAATGGCGAGACGGTAGCGACCGGCCGGCGCGCCGTCGTTGGTGCCGTAGGTGGACACCTCGAAGGAGCCGTCTTCCCGGACGACGCCGCGGGGTCGCGGCTCCACGGCCAGCACCTCGGGGTCGGCCTTGGCGTCGATCACGTCGATGTTGTGGAACCACACCACCGCGCCGCGCGCAGGCTTCTTGTCGAAGAACACCTGTCCCGTGACCGGGAAAAGCTCGCGGCGCGGCTCCGTCTTCCGGCAGCCGGCGGCGCCGAGGGCCGTCCACCCGGCAACGACAAGGATGATCGCGCAGCGCCAGGCGCGCCGATGGAGACTGACCATCCGGCTGACGCGCCAGGGCCGGCCCGACGCGGAGTGCGACCGGCGCCGGCCGATCGATGGCGGTGAACGGTTCTGCGAGCCAGTCGGGCAAGAACGGCAGGGGCTTCTGGGGCCGGTGGTGGTCTGGTAACGCCTGATGCCCCTCGTGGACGGTAGCAAACCACCGGATCAAGGCCCTAACAAGTTGACCGAGCCGGTGTTGTGCGAGTTGCTGAGGAAGGTATTGGTGTAACTCAGGTGCGTGATGCTGATCAGGTAGCGGGTGAACGCTTCTTCGATCGTCTCCTGCAGGATGATCACGTCGCCGCCCTGGACGATGATGTTTTCCCGCGGGTCGCGGAGGGCGACGTTGAGGTCGATGCTGATCGGGATTTGCCCGTTGTGCTTGGTGCGCCGCAGCACGGTCACGCAGCTCGGATTCGGCGTACCGATGCCCGAAGAGGTGACCGTACCCGTCAGGTTGTTCTGGCTGATCGCACCGTTGATGATCGGGCCGCCCGCGATCGCGATCGCGTCCACCACGTGCAGGTCGTAGTCGCGCGGCACGATGAACTGGCGCGGCAGCAGCAGGCCGCCGGTGTAAAACACCTCGCCGCGACGAGCCTCGACGAACACGACGTCGCCGTTCTCGAGGACGACGTCCTGGACCCCGAACGGCACCGGCTCGCCCTCGGGGAGCTTGAGCGGGATCCGCGTGACCTTGGTCCCGCCGTCCTTGAGCGCCCGCTGGATGATGACCTCGTCGAGTCCTTCCGAGCCGGGCAAGCCGCCGGTGCGATCCAGCGCGTTCAGCACGTCATTTTCGTAGGCCGGCAGATCGACGACCGTTCCTGTATTGCGGCGTTGAAAGATCGCCAGGCCGCCGCCGCCCCCGGTTGCGGCGCCGGCGCCGCCCGTGCCGCCGCCATCCTGCCGCACTACCTGGACGCGGTAGGTGCGCGGCCGCGACAGCGACACGAGAATGTGGCGATCCGGCTGCAAGATTTTGCCGCCGACATACGCCTCGCGGACCGCCTGCTCGGCCTCGGCGACCGTCATGCCCTTGACGTTGATCGGCGCGATGAGCGGCAACGGCAGCGTGCCGTCCTCGCGCACCGGGATCGGGTAGCCGATGGCGGGCGGGATATTGGTGCTCTGCTCGGGGAACCGCACCGGCGGCGCCTGGGCCTTGTCGCCCATGACCCCCTCGATGTAGACGCCGAGGAGATCGCCTGGTGCGAGGCGATAGGCGGGCGGCGGGTTCTGGCGGAGCGTGGTCAGCGGGATGTTCTTGAGGCCCTCGACGGACGGGACGAGATACTCCGGCGGCAGCCGCGACACCGGAATGCCCTGGCCCACCGGGTTGGTAAACGCCGCACAGCCGCTCGTGAGCCAGCACAGCGCCAGCAGGGCGGACGCTCGCCGGGCGGCATGCCGCGGTCGCGTCATCTGCGGAAAATTGCGTAACAGTGCGCTCACCGAGTCCATCCTTGCCACGGTCACGACACACCAGGCACGCCACCGATCAGCGTGCCCGCATGAGTTCGGGCACGTCAACGACGCGCCCCAACGACGGCATCCCGGTCAAGATCCATGCGCGATCGTCCGCACCGGGCATCGCGAGCCCGGGCAGGCCGAGCCACACCGAGTCCTTCACCGGCGGCGGATTCATCGGCGGCGGCTTGTCCACGGGTGGCCGCGGCCACGGCAACTCCTCGTAATTCAACGGCGGCGCCGGCAGGTCCGCCGATGGCGTGGGAATGATCTCTTGTTTGAACGTCGCCATCACGATGATGGGCGGCCGGGCGATCGGCACGACGACGCCGTCCCGCCAGCCCTGCACGCGCGCCACCTCGGCACCGTGACGGAAGCCGGCGAACCAATCGTCGATCCGCTGCTGCTGTTCGGGCGTCCGCAACACCCGCAAGCGATACCGGCACGGCGGACTCGCCGGCGGCTCGCCCGAGTCGTTGCGGTTGACATAGTCGGTGAAGCCGTGGTGGAACCCGTCGGCGTACGCCAGCGACAATCGCGACTCCGGATGCTCGGCGACGACGTCCTTCCACGCGTGGTCGGCAAGCATCCAAACCTCGACGTGGAAACAGCAGCACTCGGTGAAGTTCAGCGGTTCGCCGACGACGTTCTCCACCAGGTAGGGAAACCACGAACAGCCGCCCAGGCACATCAGCGGCAGGCAGATCAGCGCGTTTCGCAAGGCCACGGTCATGGCAATCTCCGCCCCGATGGCGCAGGCAGCGAGCCGACGGGCGTGTCCGGGGTCGTTGTGTTGGATCGGACCGCCGAGATTGCGGGCGTTAGCGATTATTCGTTCTTCGCGTGAGATTCACGAGGATCGCGGACCGGATTCGCTCAAGATGGGTGAGACGTGATCGACTGCGTTGAGCAGCCGATGGAAGCAAGGGCGCTAAGCCAGGCAACGGCGCCGGGCCGAGGCATGTGGCTTCGTGCAGATCGAGGCCATGGCGTGTGGCCGGCCGGTGCTGAACAGCGCGATCCCCGGCAGCGGCGTGGCGTGGGTCAGCCGCGACGGCGAAACCGGCTTCACCGTGCCGGTCGATGACTGGCAAGCGCTGGCGGCGGCGGCGAATCGTCTCTGGCAGAATCGCGCATTACATGGGAGAATGGGTGAGATGGCGCAACGCCGTGCCCGCGCGGAATTCGGTGCCGACCGCATGGCCAGCCGCACCCTGCGGGTTTACGAGCAGGCCGTCGCGCGCGACGCGGTCGCCCAAGGAAGCAACCCATGAAAGGCATTCTGCTGGCGGGCGGCGCCGGCACGCGGCTCTACCCGCTGACGCGCGTCGTCAGCAAACAGCTGCTGCCGGTCTACGACAAGCCCGCCATTTACTACCCGCTGTCGCTCTTGATGCTGGCGGGGATCCGGGACGTGTTGATCATCAGCACGCCGCAGGACACGCCGCGGATCGAAGGGCTACTCGGCGACGGCCGGCAGCTCGGCATGGCGTTTTCCTACCGCGTCCAGCCGCGGCCCGGGGGGATCGCGCAGGCGTTCCTCCTGGGCGAGGAGTTCCTGGCCGGCAGCCCCGTCTGCCTGATCCTGGGCGACAACCTGTTCTACGGCCATCATCTGCAGGATGAGCTGCACGCGGCGGCCCAGCTCACCTGCGGCGCCCGCATTTTCGCCTACCACGTGCAGGACCCGGAGCGCTACGGCGTCGTCGAGTTCGGCGCCGACCAGCGGCCCGTCAGCATCGATGAGAAGCCGAACAACCCGCGCTCGAATTGGGCCGTCACCGGATTGTACTTCTGCGACGGCCGGGTCGTCGAGATCGCGAAGCGGCTCACGCCGTCGAGCCGCGGCGAGCTGGAGATCACGGACGTCATCCGCGCCTACCTGGCACGCGGCGAGCTCACGGTGGTGCCGTTCGGCCGCGGCATGGCCTGGCTCGACATGGGTACGCACGACGCGCTGCTCGCAGCGTCCCATTTCGTGCAGACCCTCGAGCAGCGGCAAGGGCTCAAGATCGCCTGCCTCGAGGAGATCGCCCTGGCGAAGGGTTTCATCGACGCGGCCCAGCTCGCGCGGCTGGCCGAGGCTCATGGTCCCAGCGAATACGGCAGGTATCTGCAGCGCGTCCTGCGCGAGCGCTTGCCCGTCGCGGGGCCCATGGACCGAGCCAACGGAGACCCCTGATGCGGACTCTGCTCGTCACCGGCGGCTGCGGCTTCATCGGCAGCAACTTCATTCGCCATGCGCTGGCCGCCGACGCGGACAACGCCGTGCTCAACCTCGACGCCCTGACGTACGCCGGCAATCTCGCCAATCTCGCGGATGTCGCCGGCAGCCCGCGCTACCGGTTCGTGCGCGGCGACGTTGCCGACCGCGACCTGGTGCGCCGGCTCCTCGCCGAAGGCGTCGATAGCGTGGTCCACTTCGCGGCCGAAAGCCACGTCGACCGCTCGATCCACGACGCGGGCCCGTTCGTGCGGACGAACGTTGTCGGCACGCAGGTGCTGCTCGACGCCGCCCGCGAGCATGGCCTGCGGCGTTTCGTGCACGTTTCGACCGACGAAGTCTACGGCAGCCTGGGCCCGACCGGGGCGTTTACTGAGGAGCGCCGCTGGCGCCGAACAGCCCGTACGCCGCGAGCAAGGCCGGCGCCGACCTGCTGGTGCGCAGCTACGCCCACACGTTCGGGCTGCCGGCGATCATCACGCGCTGCTCGAACAATTACGGGCCGTTCCAGTTCCCCGAGAAACTGATTCCGCTGTTCATCACCAACCTGCTGCGCAATGAGCCGGTCCCCGTGTACGGCGACGGGCAGCAGGTTCGCGACTGGATTCACGTCGAGGACCACTGTGCCGCGGTCTACGCCGTGTGGCGGGTGGGCCGCCCCGGCGAGGTTTACAACATCGGCGGCCGATGCGAAAAAGCGAACCTGGACTTGACGCACACGCTGCTCGATCTGCTCGACAAGCCGCGCACGCTGATCCGCCATGTCGTGGATCGCCCCGGCCACGACCGCCGCTACGCGATCGACTGCACGAAGATCGAACGTGAGCTGAGCTGGCGGCCGCGCGTGACGTTTGCGGAGGGCCTGCGCGACACGATCGCATGGTATTGCGCGAACGAGCCGTGGGTGGCGCAGGTGCGGTCGGGCGAGTATCTCCGTTATTACACGCTCCAGTACTGCCGGGCCGGGATGCGGACGGGCGCGCACGGCTAAGTGATCCTGCAACAGGTTCTTGAGCCGGCTGCCCAGGTTCCTCCCTGCGCGGACTGCTGCTGGCGGAAGCGCCGAGCTTCGCACAGACCGACACGCCGTATCGTCCCGATTGCGATGCCGCGGTCCCCGTCGCGCGCTGCGCCATGATCGTGTGCGCGGGTCGGAGGATATACATGCAAGTGCTGCACCTGATCCCGGGCAACCTTTACGGGGGAGTGGAGACGTTCCTGGTTTCCATGACCCTGCTGCCCCCGCACGATGAACTGGCCGAGGCCGGCGTCAAGGGCGACACCGTCGCGCCGCGGACATTAAGCCTGGACGCCGCGGCGACGCGAAGCTGCCTGTCGCAGCTCAGCGCTACTGGCGCTGTACGCGGCGGTCCGCAATAACCTGCGCGATCCCGGTTGTTTCTACCGCCTTGCGTGGCTCAGCGCCGCCAATGGCGTGTTGCTCGCCTTGGTGGGCATGGGGCAGTTCGCATCCAGCCCGCCCAACGTCGTGCTGTGGTCATTCCCGACGCGCGGCCAGGTGTTTGGGCCGTTCATCTGCCGCAACCATTTCGCGTATTATGCGAACCTCTGCCTCGGGCTGACGGTGGGACTGCTGCTCGGCACGCGCTACTTCCTCACGGCGTCCCCTGGTTCCCGCGGTCGGCGCTGCGCGGCATGGCGCGAGCTGTTCCGCGATCCGCGCGTGCTGTGGCTCGGCGCCGGCCTGGCGATCCTGCTCGCCGGCCTGTTCGCATGCCTGTCGCGCGGCGGCGTCCTGGGTGCGATCGCCGGCGCGGGTGTCGCGGCACTGCTTATGCTAACCCGGCCGGCGACGCCGCGCTGGGCAATGACGGCGGGCGTGGCCGCGCTGGCGGTGTTGCTCGTCGGCTGGCTCGGCTTCGACCGGGTGAGCCGGCGCTGGGAAGCGGTCTGGCACGATAACGTCACCGCCGAGGCACGGAGTGCGGTCTGGCTGCGCACGCTGCCGCTGGTCGGGCGTTTCCCGCTGTGGGGCACCGGCCTGGGGACCAGGCGACGCGCCGTGACCGCCGCCGTCTCGAGCAGCAGCAGCCCGCTCCGCTGGAAGAAGTGATCGCCCATGAGGACGCCAGCCCCAGCAAGATCGCCGCGGGCAACGAGCTGTTGCGGGAGCTCTATCGCCGGTCCGCCGAGGATCGCCTGCTCGCCGAGCTGCGCGTCGCGGGCATTGACTGGGCGACCATCGGTCAGCTGCGCGGCGCGACGCCGGACTCGGTGCGCAAGCAACTCGCCCGCGCCATCGAGCGTGTCGGCCATCAGATGGGACTGGGGCCGCTGGCGGTGCTTGACGCCGCTGTAACCACACGACCCATGTACGGCACGATCCCGAGCCGCGCACCGAGGGCAGCGGAGTGACCGGCGGACGCTGTTCCGCCGGCCCCGCCGCGCTCGGTGTGCGGCTCGCATCGTTTTTTGGGACTCAACGCATCCAGCGCTGAAGCGTCGCCGCCACTTCGGCCGCGCAGCTTTGAGGGAAGGCGTGGTCTCCCTGGATCAGCTCGATGTCGCAGTCGGGATAGGCGTCTTTCCAGGCGCGGCACGTCGTCGGGCGTACAGACGGGGTCGGTGCGCCCGCCAAGGACCAGCAGGGGTAGTCCGGCTGGCAGCCAGGGCTCGTAGGAGGCCTCAAACGTGCGCAAGTCCGAGCGGATCAGCGGCTCGAACCAGGCGAACATCTCGGGCTCGTTTCGCCAGATCTCGGAGATGCTGCCGGCCGCAATCAGGTATTCGAGCAAGGCGCCGGAACTCATGCCGGCAAACGTGGGATGATACCCATGGCGCGAAGACGGCCTGGTCCCGCAGACGACCACGGACAGGGCCGCCTGTTCACTCGGGGACAGGGAGGCCGCCCAGTGCAGCGCCACGCAGCCGCCCAGGCTATGGCCGAGAAGGACCACGTGCCGGCCCGCCAACGGGGGCAGGGCATCGCGGCAGACGCCCGCCATGGCGGCGACATCGCCCAGAGGCTGGCCGCCCGCGCTGCCGTGGCCCGGCAGATCGAGCGCGGCGACGCCCCACGCCGGGGGCAGCGCCGCCGCCAATTCGCGGAAGGCCAGGGATTGTCCGCCGGCCGCCGGCAGACAGACAAGCGCGGGCGCATCGCCCTGGGGGCGACGAAATTGCCGCTGGGCGAGGCTGCCGCAACGAACAATCGGCGAGGGCGGGGACGTTTTGGCCATGGGCGAGCACGCGGGCCGGAGCAGGTTGGAATAGTACCAGAGGCACACCAAGATAAGTCTACATCATGGGAAGGCCTCGTGAGCATGAAAAGACGCTCGTCGACCGATCGCGCGCTATTGTTGGTCATTCCGCGCTCGCTTCAGGAGTTGGCGCAGCGTCAGGCCGCCGGGTAGGCCGCGGCCGCCCAGGTACAGCGCCATTTGCACAGCTCGCCAGGTCGTCCCCATCGCGCCGGGGTCGGGGATGGGGCCGGAGCGCACGCTGGGCCATGCCCCGGTCCGGCGCAAGTGCTCGTCGGCCCAGAAGAGGATCTGCTCTTCCGTCAGCAGAGGAAGGGCGCGTTTATTGCGCACACCGCGGCGGCGGGCCAGCAGCCGCGGCAATGACGAGCCGGCGGCCAGTCCGCGGCGCCCGTGCTGCAGTGCGTGATTGACAGCGTCCCAGGTTTCGGCCGTCCCGGCGATGGGCCCGGTTTTCGGCTTCGGCCATTGTCCGGTGCGCCGATGATGAGCGTCGGCCCAGGCGAGAATCTGTTTCTCCGTCAGGGGGGGCAGGTCCTTGATGTTGCGGACGCCTCGATGGCGTGCTAACAATCGCGCCAGGGAGGAATCGCCGCGGAGCCCGCGTTGGCCGCCGCGCAAGGCGCCATCGACTCCCAGCCAGGTTTCGCCGTACGTCAAATCCAGCATTTGCGACCGGCCGCCGGTGTCCGTATCATCCGTGATCGGGCCGGACTCTTTGGTCGGCCAACGGCCGGTGCGCCGATAGTGCGCGTCGGCCCAGGCCAAAATCTGGGGCTCAGTCAGCAAGGGCAGGTCGCGGGTGTTCCGCACGCCGCGGTGTTGGGCGAGCAGCCGGGCGAGTGACGAACCGCCTGCGAGGCCGCGGTCGCCTCGACGCAGCGCCTTGTCGATCCCACGCCAGGTTTCCAGGCGGGTACCATGGACAGCGCCGGACGGTTGCCGTGGCCAGTCGCCGGTGCGCCGATAGTGCGCGTTGGCCCATGCGAGGATTTGTTCCTCCGTAAGCACGTCGCGGGATCTAAGGTTTGGTACGCCGCGATGGCGCGCCAAAAGGCGCGTCAGGGAGGAACCGCCGCGGAGCCCGCGCAAACCGCTATACAGAGCCACGTCGACGGCCGACCACGTTTCGCCGGGGGCTTCCGCAACGGGCCCGGATAACTTGGTCGGCCAACTCCGGGTACGTTCGTGGTGCGCGTCGGCCCAGGCGAGTATTTGCCGTTGGCGCAGGCGCGGGAGACCTTGCACGTTACGGGCACCACGCGCTTGCGCCAGGAGCTGCGCCAGGGACGAGCCGCCGGGCAGCCCGCGAACCCCGTCCCGCAGGGCGGTTTCCACGCGCAGCCAGGTTTCTTCTAACGTGCCGGCAATCGTTCCCGAGTTTGCCGTGGGCCAGGACCGTGCAGCCTGCTGGTGCGTATCGGCCCAGCACAGGATCTGGGGAATGGTCAGGTGCGGCAGCCCCAAATGATTGCGCGCCCCGCGGTGCTCCGCGAGCAATTGGGCGAGCGTCGTCTGATACGGCAAGCCACGCCCGCAGCGGCGCAGGTTCGCTTCGATGTTCCGCCATTTTTCCCCAAGCGAGCGGGGAATGCGACCAGAAAGGACGTGAGGCCATTGGCCGTTGCGCTGGAACCAGTCGTCCGCCCAGGCAAGAATCTGCGGCACGGACAGTTCAGGACGCCGGGCGGTAGGGTGTTTCCGTCTACGAGCACTCATCGCGAGTCACTCCGTCGCTTGATCTGCCGCGCCATTTCCGGGTGCATCAGCGTGCGCACGAAGAAGTCATTGACGACCGTCCGCAGCAACGGAACGCGCACCAGCGAATGCGGGCAATGGTCCACGTACGCCAGCCGATAGTAGCTCACGTCCTTCAGGCCGGCGCGACCCAGAGCCGTTACGAACCGATCGGCCGTCTCCACGGGCACCTGATTGTCCGCCGCACCGTAGATGAGCAACAGCGGCGGCGTCTGCGGCCCAATGTGCTCGCTGGGCGATGCCTGCTTGTAGAGGGCGACTCGCGTCCCCTCCGGCGGTCCGCCGAGGAACGCGGCGACCACCTGGCGCAGTTGCTCGCGCTCGTGCTGGAAAATCAAGTCGATCGGTCCACTGTCGCTCACCACGGCTTGCACGCGGTCGTCGTTTCATCGACGTTGGCGTTGATTGTACTCCGCCACGGCTGCGTTCTTGACCGAAGCGTTCATTTTGCCGACGATATCCCTCAGGCGCGATCCAACCTCGTGGACGACCTTCTCAAGGCTTGAGCATCGAACCAAGGTGCATCATGGCGATCCCGGCAGACCATTTGACCTATCTGCGGCAACAGGGCTACACGCCGCGGTGCCCCGCCGACTTCACCACGGAGGAAGCCGCGCTGCTGCGACAATACGGGCACTGGATGGAAGCGCTCGCCTCAGGCTGGATCGCCCCGACCACGCCCGATCAGCAGCATTTCCTCCAGGTCGCCCGCGGTGAGGCTGCACCGCAGACTCCGTTCGAGCGCGTGTGGCGGAAACACTCGGACCGGCGCGACGAGCCGACGGCTACCGAACCGGGCGACCCCGCTACCGCCGACGCGCCGGCGGAGGCCGACGGGATGGACGAGGTGACCGGGCCGCAGTTCACTCAGCTTGCCGAAGTGCGGCGTTACGCCGATGCGATGTGGGCGCAAGGAAGCGGAGCGCGCGGCCGTCTTGGCGACCGTGCAGGCCCAACTGGAGGCCATCGACCGCAAATATGCGCAGCCGCTCGCCGAGGCGGACCAGGCCGTCGCGGAGCTCGAAGCGGAGGTCAAGGCGGAGGTTCTCAAAGCGGGCCAGAGCCTGCGGGCCGGAACGGTGCAGGCCGTCTATTACCGCGGCAGCGTCACGTGGGACTCCAAGGGCCTGGCGGAGTTCGCGCAACAACCCCGCGCTCGAGCAATTCCGCCGAGTCGGGGCACCCCGCGTCGTCATCAGGTACCGGTAATGGGCCTGAATCTCTACGCCAGCAACCGCAACAGCCGCGTTCGCCAGTCTGGGGTTCGCAGGGTAACCGATGCGTGCTGGCCGTCGATCGTGACGTGCAGGTGATTGCTCAGGATCGCGCGCATGCCCACGAGTGGCAACCGAGGGTAGGCATCGCCGTCCGGAAACACGGCGATGCCACGCAATAGGGGGAGTGGACGGGGTTCATACGACCCGATAGCCGTCTTTCCCGGCTGGTTGCGATGCAGCAAGAGTTTGGCGGCTCGCAAAGGGATTCGCTTGCCGGCGTGGCGCAGGTGCCCAACGAACCGCAGGGTTGCTAGCTGAATGCCGGCCCAGCGAATGAGATGCTGCTGCTGTATGGCGAAGTTATGCGTGTGCCCGGTGTCCAGAACGGCCGGAAAACGGCGAAGGGACGGATGGTATTGTGTGTCTGTGGCGTCCGTCAAGCTTACCCAGACAATGATCTCATCCTTCTTGAGGCGCACGCTCTCAGAATCAACAAAGGCGAGAGTGTCCGCCGCGGGAATCGGCAGCCGATCAAGAATCTTCATTATTTGGCTCGACGAAATGCTGCGGGCGCGGTTCCACCTCTTCCTCCTCGATCAATCCACACGCGTCGATCCAGCCAAGGAAAAACTCGTCGTCGGCCAATCCACGCGTGAGGCACTTCTTGAGCAGCGTTTCCCCATCGTAAGCGATGCCAATGCGCTCGTTTCGGTGGTACGCGACCCAATAGCGAAAGATTTTCTTCTGCTTGAGCAGCTCCGGCAAGTCGCGCCGGTACGCCTCCTGCGAGATGCGGATGCCTTCGGGGATGACCTCCTCGGGCGTTTCCGCGGGCGCTGGAGGCGTCAAGAGGGGGCGAACCGGTTCGAATTTCTCCCGCGCGATCAGGACGTATGCCTCATTGGTCGCCGCATCGATCGCGTCGATGGGTTGGCCCTGCTGCGCGAGGCGTCGTTCCTGGTCTGTCAATTCAATGCGCATCGGTCGTCCTCCGGATCGTCATTCTCTGCATCATACCGCATCGCGCCCCAGCGTGCCGCTCAGGCTGCCGAACGCAACCTGCAGCCCCTCGCCTAGGGTGACGCTCCGCGTCGGGGCGACGGTCGCCACGGTGCCGTCGCCGGCCTTGCTCGACCACGTGCTCCGGGAGCGGTTGCGCAACAGCAGCTTGCCCGGGTCGTTCGGCAGCGTCGTGATCAGCGCGACGATCCCGTCGGTGCCGGCCGGTTCCAGGCCCGGCAAGTCCTCCGCGGTCAATGGCATGCCCTCGGTCAGCCGAATCGCCTTGCCGTTCGACAACTGCAGCCGATAGCCGATCTTGCGGGCGTGCGATGTGCTGCAGAGGGTGATGCGCACCTTGCCGATCGTTCGCGTTTCGCCGGGGCGTAGTTCAAGGGTCCGTTGCGCGACCGGGTCTTCGCAAAGAACGCGGTTGTCCCGGACCGAGAAACGATAGGCGACCGCGACGGCCCCCTGGACGAAGACCGACGTGCGGCGCTCGTCGCCGCCAATGGTGACCGGGGCCGAGCCGAGCGTGACGGTGCGTACCTCGCGCGGGCTGAACGCGATCTCCAGCCACCAACGGCGGAAGACCAGCTCGGCCAGCGCGATCATCAGGCCGATGCAGAAGCCGAGGATCGCCGAGCCGATGCAGCGCCCCGGAAGGCCACCAAGCACCAGGTCGGCCGCGAGAAAGGCGAGCGCGCCGAGGAAACCGCCGAGTACGCCGCCGAGGATGCCGCGATACCATTTGAGGTTGGGCACGAACAACGACATGCCGCCGCCGATCAGCCCGCCGAGCAGACTCCAGCTTACGATGCGTGTAAGGATTTCCCAGGCAGTCCCGCCAGAGGTCGCCTGGAAAAAGAGCTGGCCGGCGGCGCCGCCGACTAGGCCGGCGAGCAGGCCACCCGCGAGGCCGCGCCCGGTCTCGGAAAGGGTCACCAACCCTTGCCGGGCGTAGAACGCTTGTCCCGCACGCAACGGCAGGCAGATGCAGGTTGCGATGACCATCGTCCAGGCGACGAGCGCCAGCAGCAGACGCGTCTGATTCTCGGCGGAGTATTGCTCGGTGGACTGCACTGCCTTGAGCACGGCCGGCGCGGGCGGCGGGGGCGGCAGCGCATCGGCCGCCTGCGCCACCGGCAAGGCCGGCGTCTCGGCCGGCGGCGGCGCTTCCGGCACCGTGGGCGGCGCCGGCGCAGCGGCGGCCGACGGCGGCGCCGGCGTGGCGGGCGGCAACGGCGGCGCCGCGACCACCGGCAGCGCCGGCAGGTCCTTGCCGGTAATCTTCGTGATCTCCTCGCTGAGCCGGGGCAGCAGCTTCTCGAAGGCCGCCGCCTTGTTCGCGGCTTTGCTGACCTCCTGCAAATCGAGGAAACCGCCCTTGAACGCCTTGCGCAGCGGGGCGAAATCCTTGTCGTACTCCTTCCGGTTCACGATCATGTGGACCTGGTCGACGCGCTTCTTCTTGAGGATGGCTATGGCGTCAGACACCGTCCGTACTCGTTCCTTCTGGTGGAACTTCGGCGGCGCATCGGTGATGAGCACCAGGATCCTGACGGCCTCCTGGCGAAACGGCTGGTCGGCGGCCAGTGCCAGGCCTTGCACGCTGCTTTCGGGCTCGTCGCCGCCGCCCGACGCCATCAGGCGCGCGACCTCCTGCTTGAATGCCTTGAAATCCTGCGTCAGGCTCTTGCCGCCGATCATGAGCACGAACGGCCGTTCCTTGTCATCCTCAATGTCGCGAAAGCCGACCAGGCCGATGCGTGCGTCCGGAGTGTTTTTTTCGAGCCGGGCCGCGAAGCTCTGGATGCCGTCCTTGATGCCGTCGATGGCGAACTGCATGCTTGAGGTCAAATCGAGGACGAACACCACGTCCACCGGCGGCGCCGTGTTCTTCAGCACCTCCAAGGGCAGGTCCACCGCTTCGATCAGCGCGCCGCCGGGCACGTCGATTTGCGCTTGTACCCGGAGCCGTTCGGTGCCGACCGGCACGTCGCGCAGCACGGCGAGCTCGATGTCCGCTTGATTGCCGGCCGGCGGAATTTGCACCTCCGCAGCGGTCACGCCGTCGGGCGGTTTGAGCAGGCTCAAGTTCACCGGCTGACCGATATGCGTCCGGGCGACACGCACCGCGAAGCTCACCCGGGCTCCCTGGAGCACGGTCACCTTCGGCGGCACGGTGACGTGCAGGACCGCGGGCCGTACGTCGAGTTGGAGGTCGGCGGTTTCCGTGAGCGCGCCGCCGGGCAGATCGCTCTGCGCCTTGAGCTGGATCGGCTGCGCGCGGCGGCGGCAGCGCGGGAGACGAGCATCTCGATCGACGCGGTGTCGGCGCCGGCCGGCACGTGGATTTCCGGGGCGGTGACGCCGGCCGGCAGCTTGACGAGGTTCAGCTTCACGGGGCGGTTGGCATGGCTGCGGGCAAGGCGCACTGCAAAGCGTGCCTTGCTCCCCTGAAGCACAGCCAGTTCTGTCGGCGCTGCGATACGGAGGACCGCCGGCTGCACGTCGAGCTTCATATCGGCCGTCGTGCGCGGCAAGCCGTTGCCCTCCTCGCGTTGCGCCAGAATCTGCAGCGGCTGACTGCCGACGGCAACGTCGCGGGCGGCGGTGAGTGTGAATTGCGCCTGGTCGGCGCCGGCCGGCACCGACACCACCGCGGCGGTCAGCCCGGCCGGCGGCTTCACGAGGCTGAGCTGGAGCGGCTCGTCAACATTGCTGCGAGCGATGCGCACGGTGAAGCGGCCGGTGCCACCCTGGAGCACGGCCAGCTTCGGCGGCACGGCGAGGCGGATGAGCGCGGGCGGCGGCTCGATCTGCAGCTCGAACGCGCCGAAGTCCGCCAGCGGATGGCTCGCCTCGGGACCGCTGCCGCGCACCCGGACCGTGTGCTTGCCGGGCGATACGTCCTTGGCGACCGTCACCTCGATGGCCGCCTCGTCCTCATCGGACGGCACTGTGACGGGGCCGATTTCGACACCGAGCGGCGGGTTGATCGCCTCGAGAGTAACGGGGCCCTCGAAGCCGTCACGGCCTACGCGCGCTAGCAGCCTATTGGTGTCGCCCGGGTAGATCCGCAGCACGCCTGGGACCGCCATGCGTACGCGCGGCTCGGCGGCGCGGAGCGCGCCGGGCTGAGGACGGCCCAAACGATTTCGCCGAGCAGGATCGCGCCGAGGAGGCCGCCCAGCCCGCCGCACAGCGCGAACAGGATCGGCTTGGGGAGCGCCAGCAGCAGCGCGGCACATCCGGGACGCGCCGCCGGCTCGTCTGCGACCGGCGCCGGTGCGGCAACCGGGCGCGCCGCGGCGACGGCACGCAGTGGCGCCCCGGGACGAATCGGAGCGGCGGCTGGTGTCGCCCGGAGCACGGCCGGCGCGGCGAATAGGCCTGGGATCGTCCGTGCACGGACCCATGCCGTCGATCCGTCGGGTGCGACCAGATCGTCGGGACCGAGCTGGCCCGCGCGCACCTTGTCCTGAAGCTGGGCCAGCGTGCAGGGTCCAAAGGTGCGTCCGCCGCATGCGTAATAATACTGCTGCATGGTCGGCCTCCAGATCAGCGTATTCTCTGCAGATCACCATCCGCGCGGCGGCTTGGTAGGTCCCGCCTGCCGGGCGGGACCTCGCAGGCAGCCAGGTCCCGCCCGGCAGGCGGGACCTCGCAGGCAGGCAGGTCCCGCCCGGCAGGCGGGACCTACCTCTTGTCCCCCTTGAGGCCGACCCAGCGCACGTCGAGCTGATAGATCGCGACGAACCAGCGCTCCAGCACGCCCTTGGGGTTCCTGGCGAGCAGCTTCAGATTCTGCACTCGGCCCGCGATTTCGGTATGACCGATGTCTTTCTCGTTGATGGTCATCGTCACCGTCCGTGCCCCCTCCATGGGCCCGGCCGCGCTGCGCAGCGCCAGGCGGATCGGCTGATCGTGGGGAATGTCCCTTTCCAGATCGATGCGGCGCTCGCTCTTGCCGAACTCCACGCGGGCCACCCACGCCACCGATTTCTCGTCGTGACCCAGGCCGATGCGCGTGCTCGTGCCGGTGGAATCACGCAGCCACAGCGTCAAAGGATCGAGGTTGGTCGTCAACTGCCGATTCCGGATCTTGCCGTATTCGTCCACAAGCGCGCAGTGCATCTCCAGCACGAACTCCGCCGGCCAAACTGCGCCGGGCAGATTCCAGCGTCACCGGGCCCACGGGCTGCGCCTTCAGGCACTGACCGCCGGCCGTCGTCTGCACCGCCCACTCGTCGGCACGGAAACTCCACTCCTCCGCCGGCAGTCCCCTGAGCCCGGTGCGCAGGTCGAGCTCGATCGGATGCACCACGCGTCTGAGATCGTTCCAGAGCCTGTCCGCCTCCGCGCTGGGGCTCCCCGCCGCATCGGGATACAGTCCGTCGGCTTCCTTGAACATTACCAGGGCCTCTTCCACTTGCCGCTGTGCCGGACGGACCACCGTTGGGTCGCCCACCGCTTTCTTCAGGGCGGCCCTGGCCTCGGCAAGTCCCTGCGTTGCTTGCGCTCGCAGCCGCAGGCCTTTGGCCTTCTTGCCGGCCTTCTCGAAGTCGCTCATCGCGCTCTTGAGCGCCGCCCTCGCCGCATCGATGTCGCCATCCAGCCGGCGCTGTACATCCAACGTGTCCTGCGCGCGCTCGAGAGTCTTGACGGCCCGCGCGTACACGGCCTCGGCCTCCGCCGCCTTGTCCTGCTTGAGCAGCGCCGCCGCCGCTTGCTCCGCCGCCTCGGCCGCGGCCTTGAACGCCTGGTACACGACACCGCAAGTGCGCAGCGTTTCCTGGACCAGGCGGTCGCGTTGAGTCTTGAACGGCTCGTCAGGCCACGGGGCTGCGCGGATCCTGGGCCAACGCATTGGCCGCGGTCGACAATTCCGCATACGCGTCGTCGGGCCGGTTGGCGCGCAGCAGCTTGTCCGCCTGCCGCAGCGCCGCGTCGGCAGCTTGCAGGAGCCGGGCGGCCGCGGCACCGCGCTGTGCTTCCATGTCGGCCGGTTCCAGCTCGAGCGCCTTCATGAAAGGCTTGTGCAGCTCGCCGAGGTCGTCGCGCACCACGAGCTTCCTGGCACTCTTGAGCAAGTCGCCCACCTGCGCCCGCTGTCCTCGCGTCGCCGCTTCGCTCTCCAGCTCGGCCAGGCGTTTGTCGGCCAGCGGGTTCTTTTTCAACGACGCGATGGCGGCACGCGCCTTGCCAATCTTGCCGTCGGCCAGCGCGGCCTCCGCCAATCTTAGATCGTTCTCGTAATCCATTGCTTGCGCGAGCTTTTTCCTGGCCTGGTGCATCTGCCCAAGTTCTTCGGCCGCGAGTCGCAGAACCATGCCGGTCTTGTCGGGGCCCAGACGAAGCTCCAGGCAGAGGTCGTTGCCCTCCACTTTCCACGGCTGGTGCCCGCCGAGCAGGTTGCCGACGTCCACGGCCGGCAGCAGCGGCATGGCCCCCTTGGCCAGTGCACGGATGCGCTCACGGCATTCCGCGGCGGCCCCCGGATCGGCGAACGTCCCACGCCCGCGCAGCAGCACGCCGTCTTGAGCGTCCGGCACGAGCTGCAGGCAAAAGCTGCTGATGTAGGGCGTGGACCCGTCGGCGCCTCGGAGCGCCGTGAGCACGTGCACGCCCCCCGCATTGAAATCGCCGACGGCCCAACCAATGACGCCGGCCGCGACGTTTGCCGCGGCCCTGGCGAGCGGCTCGTAGGCACGGCTTACCTGTCGCTTCTGCTCGCGCTCCAGGACGGCACGCACGTCGTCGGGCGCACCGCTCACGAGCCGGCCCTGCTCGTCCACCGCCCAGGCCAGCGTCCTGTCGACGCGATCGATGGCGATGCCCTTGTCGATCGTGTACCGCCGCGGAGCGGGCCGAACTGGACCCCCTCCGGCCGGTCGAACGTCCAGACCGTCACCGGCCGTGCCTTCGGCGCCAGCGCGACGAACACGCGCCGCGGCCGGACGCCTCGCGGTTGCAGGTTGAGGTCTTGCACCCCGTGCTCTACGGCCGACCGCAGCCGGCGCATGTCGGTTTCGAGCCCTGGAACTTCTTCGAGGGAGCCGACGTCCGCTTCGAACACTGCGCAGGTGCGCGCGGACACCGCGGCGGCGTACTCCCGCAGCCGGTCCACCGGCAGCGGCTGCAGCAACCAGAGCGCGATCGCGGCGACGTTCAACACCAGGGCCGACAGCAGCACCGCGACCAACGTCGTGACCAGCCGGTTCGCGGCAGGACCGGCGGCGGGCGCCGCGGGCTCCTCGGCGCTCGCGACGAGCTCCATGATGTGCAGGACCACCGGCACATGAAACCGCTGGTTGCCGTTGGAGCGCACTTCCAGTTGCGTCTCGAGCTGCGGCGCCGGGCTCTCCGGCACGCTCGCCTCGATCGTCACGCTCGCACGATTGCCGTTCACCGTGTTCTCGACGACCGACAGCCATGGCGTCGCCGAGCGGCCGAACGCGAAGATTGGCCGCTTGTCGTCGGTGTGCAGCCGAATCTTCTTTTGCAGCCGCCGGCCCGGCGCTCCTGCAGGACGACGCTGGTCGTGTCGAGCACCACCGCCGGCGGCTTCGTCAAACCCAGGGCTTCGAAGAACTGCTGCACCGCCGCCTTGCCGGTGGCGGGCGAGCCCTCGACCGGATAGGTCCAGCCGTTGTCGCGATACCACGCCTCGACCTGTCCGGCGGCAAACAAGACCGCGGCCTCGTCGGGAAAATGCTTCGCCTGCCGCGCCACCTCACGCGGCGTCCGGCAGCCCGCAAGCGCGCCGTCCGGGAATGGCTTCACCGGCACTTCGCACGAAACCGCGACCACCGCATCGCCGCCGTTGGAATGAACCAGCAAGCGGCCTTCGCGCAGCGTCGGTCCGGCCGCAAGCTGGCTGCCGACCACGTGGACGCGGATCGTTTGCTGCTGCGCGAACTGCATGACGCGCGGCTGCTCCGGTGTCGCGCCTTCAACCTGCAGCCAGGTGCAATCGGAGCTGACGTGGCCGCTAACGAGGCGGTGGCCGTCGTTGGTCAATTGCACGTCGAACGCGAGATCCTGGCCGGGCCGAAGCACGCCGAGCTGCTGCTGCGCCGGCGTGACGCGCAACGCCGGCGGCGCGAGATTGTGCGCCGGCAAGCGCGAAAGAAAATGATCCACGCCGCGATCCGGATCGAGCTGCGCCGCAGCTTCTCTGGCGGCGCGGGCCAGGTCATGCCGGCCCATCTGCGCGAGAAAGCCCTCCAGCATGCTCTTTTGCAACAGCTCCCACGTCTCCGCCCACCGCGCCTGACAGGTCAGCGCCAGCTGATCGAAATTCCGGCACGCGTCGCCGGTCGGGAAGTAAAAAGGCATCGGAAACGGCGTCTGCGCCAGGTTGACCGGCCCATCGACCTGCAACCCCGATAGGCCGATGCCGTCATGGTAGCAGTAGCGCGCATCGCCGGGATTGGGCCGTGCACAGGCCGGGCAGAGCATGATCGTCGGCGTGGGCGGCTCAGAGGTGCGCTGCGGCATTGCCACCATGGCGGGAGGTCCCCGGCGGAAGCTGTCCTACCGAGTATAAACGATCTGCGCTCGCTGTAAAGGAGGAACCGATGTGGATAAGATGCGAGCCAGCGCGCCGCCCGCGGCCGGCGACCCGATCATCGGCCGGCTGTTGCTGACCGTGCTGGCCGCCATCGCCGAGTTCGAGACCCGCCGCATCGGCCAGCGCATCAAGGAAGCGCTGGCGGCCTACAATCGCCGTGGCGGCAAGCTGGGCCGGCAAGACCCGCTGTCCCGGCGGCGATGAGGCGGCGCGGCAGCGCGCGACCGCCAGGGCGGCGATCGTGAACCGCAAGCGGGCGCTCGATTTTCGCACGGCCGTGCAGCCGGTGATTGCGCGGCTGCGTGCCGAAGGGCGCAATCTGCGGCAGGTCGCTACGTCAACGTCTCGGAACGGTCTTACGTGGGCTTGTGGACGGGATTGCTGTATAACAGGCAGCCTGCGCTGGTCTTCCCGGTCCGCACGATGGGGCTGCGGTTCATCGAGGATCCGCACTGCGCGCTGCTCGGCACCGGGGTGAATGGCTGAATCTTGTTGGGGGCGGTCATCCCGCCCGACCGGATCGGCGAGCCGGAGCGGGTCGGGCCACCAGCGACGCCTGCAGCAGCGAATACAAGACAAATCGAGGGGGAGAAAAACTCTTGAACCCACCTCGCGAGGCGCGGTAAAATCACCCTCGCAGTAGCGGGTCATCCCGCCTCAACTCGGCAACCATGACGGGCCGCCGGTCCTGCAAGAGCAGCGACAGGCGGCTCTTTGCGTTTCCAGCGGCCGGCGCTTCAAGACTGGAGCGTCGCCCAGATCGCAGGTTTCCTGAGTGAGGTGAGACGATGGCGGTGAACCTGAATGGCCTGAAAATGGCCGAGGTCCGCGAGCACTACGAGTTGCGAGAGCAGACCCACCAGCGGTTGCGGCGGTTCTTCGACGCCGGGAACATGGCGGACTACGTGCCGCTGGCGCTGGGCATCAGCAACCCGGCCGGATCGACCTTTGCCGAACGGGACGTCTTCGACCTGGCCACGGCCATCGATAACTGCCCGAACACGAACCGGTTGCCGACGACAATCTATGAGCCGGCCATCCCCAACCTCAAGATTAGCGTTGGCAGCGAGATGGCCATGATGCTTAAGCCGCACTGCCACTGGGTCGGCAACAAGCGGACGATCTGGTCGCACTTACTGCTGAAGCACGGGATGGACCAGCGGAGGGCGAACCAGGAACTGCGGCTCTACTACGCGCGGGACGACGATTCGGAGATGGCCTACGAGATCTGGCGGGACTTGTACCTGCGCGTGGGCCCCGACCTGGTGACGCTGGGCCAGCGGGCCGCGCAGGTCGCGCACGCCCAGGGTGTCGAGCCCGGCGGCCTCCTTTACCTGTGGCCTGACGCGGTGGCGACGTTCCTGTTCGACCGATTTGCGCGGAGGTAGTTTCGCGCCACGGCTGCCATTTCGGCTGACGCCATGTTCGATTCTGCCGCGATGGCAAGACGTTCAGCGGGACCGCCGGGTCATAGCGGCCTTTCATCGAAGGCGTTAACCGAACGACCGAAATGAGTTGCGGAGAATATAGCCTAACAATACGCAAGCGGCACGCCATTTGCCTAGGCGTACGATGAGCACTTCGCCGCGCTGGGCCTAATGTCATTACGCTCTATTACGAACTTGATTCGTCGCCGTGAAGAGGAAAAAATCATGCGTTCCGGACTCGCCGCCGGGGCGTCGGAACGCGGGCCCACGATGGCCAGGATAGTTTGCCGCACTTGCGGCTGGCCCAGGGAAAGATTGCATGAGCCACTCGTTGTGCGCCGAGGGAACCCCTGTCGTACCTGACGGCGTCGTGGCGCTGCCCGTGCCGCCCAAGATCAAGCTGGACGTCGCCTACCACTTCTCCAACATCATCTGCCCTAAAAAACGCCAGTCCGAGCTGGACTTCGTCGATGTCGTGGCCGATGCCGACATTTCCCTAAACGTCGATTCTTTTGCGTTCAAGATTAGCGATGATTCGGAGCCTGCCCTCGCCGCGGCCGTCGCTGGCGAGCCATGCGTCGTTAGGCCAGCAGGCTCCAACTGATCTGCCGACTCAACGGAGAAAAAATGACCATCAAGGCGCGTTTCGCACAGTTCACGAAAATGATCCGCCCGACCGATCGGCACATCGAGGAAGCGGACCGGCAAACTGACTACATGATCCGTTGCCTGAAGAACAGGTTTTCTGCCGATGGCACCTACGAGTTGGAGAGGATCGTCCTTGCTGGCTCGAACGCCAAACATACTTCGCTGCGAAAAACCGAGGACAATCGGTTCGATGTCGATCTTAACGCTTGCTTCTCCGGCGAGGGGGCCACGACCAAGACCGAAGATCTCAACAAGCTGTTGCACTTCACGCATGCCCAGCTCGTGGACATCTACAAGCACGTGAAGGAGGCCAAGCATTTCGAAATCCTCAAGAGCGCAGTGCGGGTCGAGTTCATCAGCCGCATCAAGCTCTGGGTGGACGTTGCTCCGATCATCCTTGACGATTCGGTGCTCCATGTTGAAAACGCCGGCTGGATTCCGCGGGCTGACGGCTGGCGGCTCACGTCAGTGACCGCTCACACCAAATTCGTCTCCAAGCGCAACAAGGAGAGCAAGGCCGTGTCGGGGCCGGTTCATTTCAACCGGCTCGTGCGCATGGTCAAGTGGTGGAACAACCGGCAGGGCGAATTGATGCAGCCGTCGATCTTCTGCGAACTGGTGGCCGCAGCCGCGTTTGCTGAGACCGGCGTCACCGGGGAATGGCAGAGCAGTCTGCGGCAGATTTTCCGGTTCATGCGGCAGAATGAATTTAAGACCCCGATCATCTTCAATGACTATTACGATCCATCGAAGATCAAGTTGCCCTCCGATCGGGTGATCGTGCTGGATGCAATCAACCCCAGCAACAACATCGCGGCGAGTTGGGATAATCGTAAGCGAGAAGAGTTCCTCAAGCGTGTCCAGCAGGCTTACAACGCCATGATGGACGCCCGAAGCTGCGAACAGGACGACGACGAAGACGAAGCAGTTGACCACTGGTGTCGCGTCTTCGGCAACGACTTCCGAAGGCTTTCCGAAGCGGAGGATTAACACGGTGACATTCACGCAAAGCCGGACCAGCTCAACGACGACGACGTGGGCGAGGGTCAAGTACGTGACGCGCAAGGTCCAGGCGGACCTGCTCGGCATCCTGGACACCTATGGCTATTACTCGGAGGAGTACGGGCTGAAACTCATCAGGGATCTGCGAGTGCTCCTCGACGAGGAAGTCATCGACCGCATCAAATTCGTGTGGTCGAAGAAGGATACGAACGAGGTCCTTTACGCTCTTTCGTACACGGTGATTTCCGGCGACGCGCTCGCCGACGATGAGACGGGCGACATATCCTACTACTCAGCGTTGTCGGCCTCGGCCGCGTCATTCTCGGTTGTCATTACACGCAGCCAGCGCTGGAAAAACATGTCGGATTCCAGCAAGAACCGCGTTCGTGAGAAGCTGGAACTCGGCTGGGAGAACGACGCCAATTATGACTACGGAGCTGGATGGTGGGTGACAGACCGCACCTACTCGAAGGGCGGCTATGGCCTAGAGCGGAAGCGATTCGTGAAGGCGTAATCGGCATGGTGGCGATCATCCTGCTTGGGAATAACGGTGAACCGCTGGCACGGCTGCGCTTCAACGCGATCGAGCTAATCGAGGAAGCTGAGGCGCTGGCGCGGGAGCGTGATCTGTCGAAGGCGGAGTGCCTGCCGATCGTGCTGCGCGAGCATATTGAGCAGGACGGCTACGGGGTTGCCGAAGCCGAGATCGTGCGCCGCCGCGCAGTTGGAAGCGGTCCGGCAGGAGAAGAAGGTGCCGGGGATCGAAGTGAAGGTTTCCAATAGGGGAAACGGGACGGCTTCACCGAACACGTCGCCGGCCGCGGAGGAGAGAAGGCCTATGCAAACAAGAAAGGCGCAAGGCGGGGTCCTGCAATTCTTCGAGCTGGCGCAGGAATACCCCAACGACGACGCTAAAGCCTGGTATGAACGGCTGGTCGGACTTGACGACCACAAGCGCCGCCTGCTCGTGGAACTTGAATTGTTGCTCTACCCCGAGCGAGTCGAGACGTGGAGCCGCAGGCACCATAAGAAGGTGATCGCACTTTGTGAGCTTCTCCAGCACCGCGTCCCTCTTGTGCTGCTGGAGGGCGACGTCGGCTGCGGCAAGACCGCCCTGGCAGAGACAGTCGGCGATGCACGAGCGCACCACACCAAGAGCAAAGTCCATCTGCTCAAAGTCAATACCCCGGTCCGCGGGTCGGGCCACGTCGGCGAGATGAGCGACCTGATCGTCCAGGCGTTCGCGCAGGCAGAGCATCGAGTCGATTCGTTGAAGGGCCAGCCTGTCCTGCTCCTGATCGACGAGGCTGACGCGCTGGCGGCCAAGCGCGTCGATCAGCACATGCACCATGAAGACAAGGCGGGCATGAACACGTTGCTGCAGCGGATCGACAACCTCCGGTTGACCAAACGGCGGATCGCGGTGATCTTCATCACCAACCGCCCCGACGCACTTGACCCGGCCGTCCATCGCCGCGCGGCGCTCCGCCTGACGTTCGAGCGACCCAATGACGACAGCCGGGCGGCCATCATTCGCCGGTCGCTGCCCGAACTGGAATTGAGCGAGAGACACGTTCAGGAGCTTGTTCGCCTGACCGGGCCTTCCGTCAAGAAGAACAAGAGGATCGGTTTCACCCCGTCGGACATCACGGATCGGCTCCTGCCGTCGGCGCTCCGCGAGGCATACCACCACGGCCGACCGATCACTGCCGACGACCTGATCGCCCTGGCCTCCGAAATCGAGCCTTCACCGCCTATGGGGTCCGGTCATGACGAAAAAGCGTGAGTGCTTCATCTCCGTGGACGTTGAGACCGCCGGGCCGATCCCGGGCGAGTACAGCATTCTGTCGCTGGGGGCCTGCGTAGTCGGGCAGAGCGGCGATGGCTTCTACGTCGAACTGAAGCCGATCAACGAAAACGCTGTTCCTGCCGCGCTCAAGATCACCGGCTTCGACCTGGTCGCCCTCAAGGAAACCGGCGATCGGCCCAAGGACGCGATGGCCAAGCTGCGCGACTGGGTGGTGTCCGCGAGCGGTGGTGCCAGCCCCATCTTCGTCGGCTTCAACGCCGGCTTCGACTGGTCGTTCGTCAACTGGTACTTCCACCGCTTCCTGGGCGACAACCCATTTGGCTTCGCCCCACTGGACGTCAAGTCCTACTACATGGGGCTCACCGGCTGTTCCTGGGAAGAAACGCAATCTAGCCGCATCCGGGCCGAATTCCAGCCCGCGAAGACGGGCGACCACAACGCGCTGAATGACGCCCGTGCGCAAGCCAAGATGTTCGAGAAGATGCTCGCTGCCGAACGGAAAGGAGGTTGAACGAGATGGCGCCAAGTGGATACGACCCGATTACGCTGAATCATTGGCTCTGGTACAAGTATCAGTGCCACGAGCGCTCCCCTACCGATTTCCAGCGCCTCTTTGAGGAGATCATCAAGCGGGCGCGGCCGGAGTTCATCCAGATTAGGCCCTACGGCAACATCGGCGACCGGAAGTGCGACGGGCTGTTCCACGCTGACGGCACGGTGTTTCAGGTCTATTCACCGGACGACCTGAAGCAGGCGGAACTCCAGAAAAAGATCAAGGAGGACTGCGACGGCGCGGTGAAGCACTGGAAAAAACGATCAAAAAGTGGGTGTTCGTCTACAACGCCCGCCGCGGTCTCCCGCCCGACATACCGGGCACGCTCGACGAGCAGCGCAAGAAGCACCCAAAGCTGACCATCGATCCCATGAGCGCCGACGAGTTGTGGGAGATGGCCCGGGCGCTGTCGGTGCAGCAGAGGTCCGAAGTCCTCGGCGCGCCGGCCGGATACGAGCACCTGTTCTTCACCCCCGGCACGAGCGATGCCAACGTCAACCAGGCCGTCGGCGAGGGCCGTTTCGTGCTGGTACAGGACATCATGTCGCCGGTGAACCTGCGCAACGTCGCCGCCGCGATGGACCCGGCGAAACCCTTCGGGGCGCCGCTGTGGATCAGGCCCAACGTCGGAGAGCTGCCGTGGACCGCGGCGGCCGCCGAGCAGGCCGAGATGGTAGAGGAGGCGATCAGCCGCGGCCGTGACCTGCTGCCGAGGTTCTCCGTCTTCAGCTTCGCGCAGATACCGCTGGCCATCCACCTCGGATTCGTCCTTTCGACTCGGGTCGAGGTCGTCTGCTACCAGCATGACCGGGAGTGTAAGACCTGGCGGTGGCCCGATGAAGCGGCCGACGCCGACACGGAAATCGTCACCAAGGGGCGCCCGGGAAGAGGACCAGCAAGTCCGGGGATGTCGTGATCCGGGTGTCGCTCGAGCGCGACGATTTCGGCCGAGGAGACCCGGCCCGTCGTCACCGGTGCCATCGAGATCGACCTGTCCGTGAAGAATCCGGATGTCATGTGGCTGTGCTCGTCTGCGCAGCTCGACGCGGTCGGCACCGCGTTCCGCGAGGCACTGCGTTCGATTCGAGACAACATGCCGGGGTGCCAACGGATTCACCTATTCTGCGCGGTGCCGCCCGGCGCGTCGGTCGTCATCGGGCAGCAGATCAATCCGCGGATGAATCCGCCCGTCGAGCTGTACGAGTATTCGCGCCAGTGGAATCCGCGATACCGGCATGCATTGACAATCCAAGAAGCGCGGAAGTAACCGTGTTCGAGTCGCTGGCCGCTTATGCGGCTCGTAGCTTGTCAGGTGGAGGCGCCCGTGATCAGCGACACCACTTATGCCGGGGTCATGCTGAATTGTTTGGGAACAAACCGTCCAGGGATTTCGTCGGCATTGCTCGCGCAACTTCCAGTACCAGACATTGCAGCCGTGTTCACGGCGCTGTTGGTGCACGCGAGAACCCGGCCTTCGGGTAGTGGGCGACGGACATGAAGCGTAAAGCGGGATTCCCACCCTAATACGCCGCCGGTAACTCCCCGCGTCGGCGTCGCTCGAACCAGCTGTTGTCGATTCCCTCAGGCCGAGCATTGCCGCCCGGCGGCCGCCGGGATCGCAAGTTGGGCAGATGGTCCGGGAAACCGAGGACGTGCTGCAGGATGCGCTCCGGTTGCGGGTTCGGCTGGCTGACAAGGTGTTCCACGAGATCGAGCAGATAGACGCGAAATTGCACCAGCGCCGGACGGTTCAGGTGGCACAGATCACAAAGCAAGCGGCCTTGGCGCGTCAGCGCCTCAACCGTTCCGTCATCACGAATCCGCAGGTGCATGGCCAGCGCGATGGCCGACGGATCGAACGGCAGCGGCTCCGCGCCTCGGCACGCGTTGCACATCAGGCAGCTGTACAGCAGATTATCGTAGTCGCCGGTGCGCTCCGGAGCGACTGCACGCGGCGCGATATGCTCGACGCCGAAGGCATCGGAGCCGTTGGGCTCCCATAATTCACGGGACAGGCAGTACACGCAGCGAAAGCAGAACTCGTCACGCAGCCAGACCTTGTACAGGCGGTCGGTGACGTACCCACGCGGCCCGTGTCGGCGCTGGTGCGGCTGCGCGGGGTACTGGAACACGGTTGCAGCCGCCGCGCGCAGCGGATCAGGGGGTTGTGGTTGCGTCGGCATCGTGCACGAGGGAGCGGACGTGCTCAAGCCGTCGGCGGTCGAACGGCTCCAAAATCGCCGCCGCCGCAGCCTGGAGCCTGGCGAGTTCCTGTTCTTCCGGCTCGCTCAGGCCGGCTTCATAGCGCTTGCGGATCAAGGCCACGCGCCGGGTGTTCAACTCAATCCAGGTAGCGCCATTCTCGGAAGATTGCGATGCATTGGCGAGAATGGCCAGGGCCCACTGCTGCACCGAAAGCTTGCGTGCCGCCGCCTGTGCGCAACCGCTGGGCCAACTCGTCGTTCACGGTGATCGTCAAAGACATGATAGTGCCGCCTCCGGACGCCTATCTCACCAGTATAGCCAATTGCAAGAATGCCTTCACCGCGCCGGCCTGCTTGTGGATGGTCAGCGGATCACCCTGAGCGCCGGCAAATCGTCCGACTCCGCAAACTCACGTTTCGGGCCTCCTGCCTACACTTCCCGTCCCAGATGCTGGTCACTGGATGCCGGGGTCATGCTGAATTGTTTGGGAACAAACCGTCCAGGGGTCATGGGGACTACGTCAGCCTCGGCGTTTTGGTTTTCTGGGTTGAACTGCGGGCGGCGGCGCCGGCGAAGGCGCCGGCCCCTGGATTGAGAACCGACCTTCGTAGCTCATCTCGGGGGTGCCATCCACGGTTTCGAAGATCAGCTGGCAGATCTTCATGCCGGTCTGCAGCACCACGCGAACCGGACCGAAGTTCCAGATTTCAAGCTGGATGGAGCTGCCGGGATAATCGGGTCGATCGGGCTTGTGGCCGAACCCTGCATGGATGGTCGGTGCAGTGACGTGGACGCCGAGGCCGAGGCGCGCGAGGCTGCTTTTGCCTTCCACGCGGGCCGCGAGCCGCGACCGGTGCGGCAGTTGAATTCGCTCAACCGTCCAGCCCAGGTAGAATTCGCCAGGATGAACCACGTGTCCGTCAACCGGGATAACAATCGTCTGCTGGTACTTCTCCAGCATCGCATCGAAGTCGTAATCCGGGTCTGCGGGGCGAAACGGAACCTCGCTGCCGGGTGGAAAAGTCCAGCGCGCCAGGTTCTTGTGAAGTCGAAGGTCGAGGGCGGTGGATGTCCACACATCTTTGTCCACGCGCGGATCGGGTGTGATGCGAATCGATTCGCGGACGAGAGCAGCTCTGATTTCTCTATCGGAAAGAATCATGTGGGCGCCTTGGTGTCTTGCAGGAAGTCGGCGGTTCGAACCCACAACCGGGTGTTGCCGGCATCTGGCTCCTGCGGTAACTCGACCAGCGCCAGGCCGCGTTGGGGTTCCTCCTGGACGACGCCGACAGGCAAATAATATTTGCCATCCTGGTAAGTGAGAAACTCGGTTTCGACACGGACAAAGGACCGTAACCCGCTCACGGCATCGCGTACCGTCACCGTTCTTTCCTCTTCGCGCATTCCCCGAGATACCTTTTCACAGTGGATCTCCGCCATGGCGACTACCTCCCTCGCCGTTGAACCTTGTTCCCGCCATTCTAGCAAGAAAGTTCATCGCGAGTTTTCATCCCCCAAGCATACACGCGTCGCCTGACCGGCCAATGCACCGCGGCCAGGCAGCCAGGTCTCGCACGTCTGGCATGTCTGGCATGTCGTTCCTGTCGTGGCAAGTCATTCCTGTCGTGGCAAGTCATTCCTGTCGTGGCAGGTCATTGCTGTCATGGCGGGTCATTCCTGTCGTGGCAAGTCATTCCTGTCGTGGCAAGTCATTCCTGTCGTGGCAAGTCATTCCTGTCGTGGCAAGTCATTCCTGTCGTGGCAAGTCATTCCTGTCGTGGCAAGTCATTCCTGTCGTGGCAAGTCGGGCGGCGCGTGCCGAAAACAGGGTGTGTCTTGCCAGCCCGGCACGACCTTGACCCATAGGCGTGGCCGGAGCATCGCCGCATCGCCGTCGAAGGTTGAGCCAGCCTCGCGCTTCCCGAGAGGGCATGGCCTGTGGCCAATCGAGCCTACCTGGACGGTGCAAGGATCATCGCGTACGCCGCTTGCGCTTGCGACCTGGTCAGGGCGTACGTTTGCGAGGGCCGGTCGCGACAACGTGGCTATGTCGGCGCGTGGCTCGTGTCACTGCGGCAAGGGCCCAATCGCACCAGGCTAGCGGCCGGACCCAGGCGCCCAAGTAACTTGGGCGCCTGGGTCTCGCGCCCACGAGACTTGTGGCTGCGAGATGCGCGGTAGCGACTCGCGGCCCAATCGGCATGCGCGGGTGCGCCGTCAAAAGGTGAAATTTGTGAAACGCAGTCGAACGCCAGCGCCTGGGCTAACTCGCGAATGACTGATCCGAACAAAAAAGGCGGACGCACGCCGCAAAATTGGCGACAATAACGAACGCGAGCTCTACGCTTCTCCGCTCGGAGGTGTCAACGCCATGTCTTACCTGCTGATGCTCAAGGGACCTAACCCCGGCGAGCGGCATGAGCTCGATCGGCCGCAGACCATCCTGGGTCGGGAGCCGAGCTGCCACGTCCTGCTCCGCTCGCCCGAGGACGGCGGCCCGAAACCGCTGGTCGTCAGCCGCAGGCATGCGGTCATCACGCAATCCCGCGACGGCAAGTATTACATTGAGGACGGCGACGGCCAGGGTAAAGCGAGCCGCAACCGCACGCTGGTGAACGGCGAGCGCGTGCCCTTCCCCGGCCGAATCCGCCTGCGCAACGATGACGTTATCACCATCTGCGACTACGTGCTGCTCTTTCACGACAGCGGCGATACCGATCCGTCCTCCATCGACGGCGCGATCAAGCACGACAGCAGCAGCGTCTTTCTCGACCAGCCCGCGGAACGGCTGCGGCTCCTGCTGGAGCTCACCAACGGCCTGAGCAAGACGCTCAACCTGGACGTGCTCGTGCCGCACGTCGTTGAAACGCTGCTGCAACTCTTCAAGCACGCCGATAACGCGTTCCTGATCCTGGTGGACGAGGCGTCCGGCGCGCTGGTGTCGCGCAGCCGCATGACGCGCCGGCCGGGGGAGGAGGCGCCGCTGGTGTTCAGCACCCGCATCGTCGAACACTGCCTGCACACAATGGAGGCCGTGCTCTGCAACGATCCCGGCGCACGGTTCCCCGAGAGCGACAGTGTCATCGGCCTGGCACTGCGGACGGCGATTTGTGCCCCCTTGTGGTCGCAGGACAGCAAGGCCTTCGGCGTCCTGTACCTGGACAGCCGCAATGACCGCAAGAAGTTCTCGCAGGACGATCTCAACCTGCTGATGGGCGTAGCGAGCCAGGCGTCGATCGCGTTGACGAATGCCCGCTTCTACCGCGACTCGCTGACCCAGGAGCGGCTCAACCGCGACCTGGCGATCGCCCGCGAGGT
Source organism: uncultured Gemmataceae bacterium (assembly GCA_963834865.1). Classification (GTDB taxonomy): domain Bacteria; phylum Planctomycetota; class Planctomycetia; order Gemmatales; family Gemmataceae; genus CAWIDK01. Next base: position 3,980,394 of record CAWIDK010000002.1, on the reverse strand, counting down.
GGTGCGCAGCTTTTTGCCGGCACGGGTGCCTGACATTCCCGGCTACGAGTTCTTCGCGTGCAATCAGTCGGCACTGGAGGTAGGCGGCGATTACTACGATTTCATCGAGGTGGGCGGCGATCGCCTGGCGGTCCTGGTCGGCGACGTGGTCGGCAAGGGCGTGCCGGCAGCGCTGGTCATGGCGCGCTTCAGCGCCAATGCGCGGGCCTGCCTGCGGACCGAGACCGACCTCGCCGCCGCCGTCCGCCAGCTCAACACGCTCACGCAGCACCTGAGCCTCACCAGCCGTTTCGTGACGTTGGCCGCCCTCATGCTCGATCCGCGGTCGCACACGATCACGGCGGTGAACGCCGGCCATCCCTCGCCGCTGTGGTTGCACGGGGCCACGGGCGCCGTCACGGACCTGATGTCGCGGGCCGACGGGGGGCCCATGCTGGGTGTCGAGGATGGTTACCCCTATGAAGTGCGCCAGGTCGTGCTCGAGCCGGGCGATAGCCTGGTCATCTTCAGCGACGGCGTCACCGACGGGTTCAACGTCGCCGGCAAGCAGTTCGGCCTGCGCGGCCTGCGCGGCGTGCTGCACGCCCCAGCGCGCCGCCACGGATCCTGGGCGAACGCGTCCTGAAGGCGATCGCCGACCACGCCGCCGGCTGCAGCCAGTACGACGACATCACCCTGGTGTGCCTTGGGCGTACGGTCTAAATCACCGTGCGCGACTGCGCGGCAAGGGCGTAGCCGCGTTCGTGAGAACGCGGGCGGGGCTATCCGAAACCCGCGTTCTCACAAACGCGGCTACAAGATTAAGAGACCGTTTGTTCGCCGTGACCTCAGGAGCAAACCCGTGCGACGATACACTTCTCGGATTGGTCTGGCCCTGCTCGGGCTGCTGGCCGGGCTCGCGCCTTGCATTTGCGCGGCGCGCCGACGAGGAGCAGCGCTGGAAGCGCTCAAGAAAGTGGGGATCGAGATTCAACGCGACGAGCTGGCCAAGGACAAGCCGGTCATCCGCGTCGACCTCAAGAATCCCGCGGTCGCCGATACGCATCTCGTCCACCTCAAGGACTTCCCCGCGCTCCGAACGCTCACAGTGGGAGGTAAGGTGACCGACGCCGGCCTGGTCCACCTCAAGGGCCTGACCGAGCTGCAAAGCCTCACCGTATCCAGCGGCAAGATCACCGATGCCGGGCTCACGCAGCTTCGGTCGCTCTCCAGGCTGGAGAGCCTGAGCGTGCCCGGCAGCAAGGTGACCGACGCCGGCGTGCCCAGTCTTGCGGCGCTCGAGGATCTGAAGACGCTGAACCTCAGCGCCAACAAGATCACCGACGCGGGGCTGGCCCACTTCAAGGCCTTCCGGAAGCTCGAACACCTCGACCTGAGCAAGAATGCCATCACCGACAAGGATCTCGGCGAGCTCGCGGGGCTCGACAGCCTGCAGATCTTGAGCCTCACCGACACCCGGGTCACTGACGCCGGGCTGAGCCGGCTGAAGGTGCTCCCCGCGCTGCAGCTCCTGCGCGTTCGCGGCACCCGCGTGACCGACAGGGGCATTCCGCGGCTCAAGGAGCTCGACAAGCTGGTCGGCATCGATCTGAGCAGCACGGCCGTCACCGATGCGGGCATGGCGCAGCTCAAGGACATCGACCGCCTGGTGGGGCTCGACGTGAGCAACGACAAGATCACGGACGCCGGGCTGGCCGACCTCAAGACGCTCGACAAGCTGCAGGTTCTGTACGCGCACAACATCAAGATCACGAACGCGGGCCTGGCCCATCTGGAATTGCTGCCGAACCTCAAAGAGCTGCACATCGGCGCCAACGCGATTACCGATGCGGGACTGATTCGGCTGCAGAAGATCGACACGCTACAGACACTCGACGTCACGCAGACGCGCATCTCCGACGCCGGCCTGGCGAACCTGAAACCGCTGGCGAACCTGCAAAACCTCGACGTCAGCTTCACCGCGGTCACTGACGCGGGGATGGCCCAGCTGAAGGCCTTCGAGAAGCTGCAGGTGCTGACCCTGAGCGGCGACAAGATCACGGATGCGGGGCTGATCCCGCTGCGCGGCATGCAGCAGCTTCAGACGCTGTCGCTGGAAAAAACCAAGGTCACGGACGTGGGAGTCTACGATCTCCGCCGCGCGCTGCCGCACCTGCGGGTCGTGCGCTGATGCTGCCGGTGCAGAGGAACAGGACCGTTCGTTCGCTCACCGATCTATCTCGCCCATGACAATGTCGATTGAACCCACGATTGCGGGAATGTCCGCGATGAGGCAGTTACGGCAGATCGCGTTCGTGACGCTGAGGTTCGAAAAGCTCGACGACCGCGCCCGCACGCGCAGCGGCACATTCTCCCTGGTCGTCCGGCCCACGACGTAGAAGCCCATCTGACCGCGCGGACATTCGGTCTCGACGTATGCTTCCCCCGGAGGCAGATGCTTGGGCGGCTCGATCCGGTGCGACCCGGCTGCGGTCGCGTAGCGGCGCAGACCCTGCTCGATCAGCTTGATGCTCTCGACCACCTCGATCATGCGGACGTAATACCGATGCCAGCAGTCGCCGATGACGGCCTCGGGCGGCGCCGCGTCGAACGGCCCGATCGGCACGGCAAAGTCGTAGCCCTCGTAGCCGCAGTAGGGTTCGAGCTTGCGCAGGTCCCAGTCCGGGTCGTTCTGTCGGCGGTCGAGCGAGCCGCGCAGCATCGGGCCGGAGCAGGCGTGCGACAGGGCCAGGCTTTTCGGCATCACCCCGATGTTCGCGGTGCGCTGGATGAAGATGGCGTTGTTGGTCAACAGCGTGTGATACTCGTCGATGCGTGGCTTGAGATAGTCGAGGAACTTCTGGCAATTGGCGACCCAGCCGTCGGGCAGGTCGTCGTGGGCGCCGCCGATCGTGATGTAGCTGTAGGTCAGGCGGGCGCCGCAGACCTCCTCGAACAGGTCGAGGATCATCTCGCGTTCGCGGAAGGCGTAGAGGAACGGGCTGAATGTGCCGAGGTCGAGGCCATACGTCCCCATGGCGACGAGGTGGCTCGCGATGCGGTTCAGCTCGCAGATGATGACGCGGATGACATTGGCCTTTTCGGGAATCTTCGCCGTCATGCCGCAGAGCTTCTCGACGGCCAGGGAATACCCCAGGTTCATGTTCATCCCGGCCAGGTAGTCCATGCGGTCGGTGTAGGGGATGAACTGGATCGGCATCACGTTCTCGCCGATCTTCTCGGCGCAGCGGTGCAGGTAGCCGAGGTGCGGCGTGACCTCCGAGACGATCTCGCCGTCGGTCCGCAGCACCAGCCGCAGCACGCCGTGCGTGCTGGGATGCTGCGGGCCCATGTTGACGAGCATTTCCTCCGTGCGAACGTCGAACTCGACGATCGTCTGGTCGGTCTGCGGCGGCGTGGCGGTGGCCATTTTGTACCCTTTGGACTGCGGCGGTTTGACGCCGCTTTAATTCTTGGCTGCTGAACCACGTTCCCCGGAATCGCCTCGGCCCGATTTCTTGGTCAACGAACGGATCGCTTTTTTCTTGCGGGTGAATCTGACTGGCCTGTCGATGGCTGCGCCTCGCTCTGGTGTCTCGTCCTTTTCGAGCATGGCGATGACGGCCTTGTCCGTAACTTCGGTATCGGAATAGTGGCTAAGGAAGTAGTGCCTGTCCATCTTCACTGGGGAAACATAGGATTCGTGTCCAGGCGGTGTGCTGCCGGCGCAACCATCGTGCTTGGGATCGTCTTCATTGTCTTCCCACTCGAACGTTCCCGACAGGGAATAACACCAGTGAACGCCTTTGTGTCCCTTCACTCCCTGGCATCGCCCGGACCAAAACACCCTTGAGGAACATTGGGGCTTCCATTCTCGCCTAATCCAGTGGCCTCGGCCATTCCCGTAATAGGCGATATTGGCTCCTCTGCTCATGTCATGCGCCTTGAAATTCCCACCGGTCTCTGGGTGTCAGCGCCCGCGAATCCCGTGGTATTCTAGCGGGAACTCGTAATCCTTGCGCAGCGGATGGCCGACCCAATCCTCGGCGAGCAGGATGCGCGTCAGGTCGGGATGGCCGGTGAACCACACGCCGGACAGGTCGTACACCTCGCGCTCGTGCCAGTCGGCCGAGCCCCAGATCGACGTGACCGACGGCATCACCGGCAATTCGCCGACCTTGCCGTCCTGCCAGCGCGGCAGGCTCACCTTGAGCACGAAACGCAGGATGCCGGGCTTGCCGGTCGCGGCGCTCATCGGCCGCACCGAGAAGCTCGACAGGTGATACACTACTTCGACGTGCGGCTCGAATCCGGCCTTGGCCGCCTTCTTGGGGTCGGTCTCCAGGTAGTCCACGCCCGAGATGCAGTTGAGCATCTCAAAGTGCAGCCCGTCACGCAGAAAGCGGGCCACCTCGAGCAGATCGGCCGGCTCGACGACCACGAACGGGTCGAGCGCTTGCAGGTTCTTGCTCTTGATGCGCGGGCCGAATTGCGCTTCCAGCCTCGCTACGATGTCGGCGGCAGTCATAGGAACCAGGGGTCAGGAGTCAGCGGTCAGGGGTCAGCCGTCAGGGGTCAGCCGTCAAGAGTCAGGAATTCCTAATCCCTGATCCCCGACCTCTGAACCCTGGTTTCAGGCCTTGGCGGGGGTCGCCATTTCCTTTTGCTTCTTGACGTACGCGATTTGCTTCTCCAGCGCCTTGACCGGATCGGCGTCGTCCAGCTCCGGCGGCAACTGCACGAAGCCGGTGCGCGACGGGATCGGCACGTCGATCGTCAGGTTCTTGCCCCGCGTGAGGTAGCGCATGGCGCGAACCTTGTCCTGGATGCGCATCAGCCCCTCGAGCAGCGCTTCGGGACGCGGCGGGCAGCCGGGGACGTAAACGTCGACCGGCACCACCAGGTCCACGCCCTTGACGACGTTGTAGCCGTATTTGTAATACGGCCCGCCGCCGCAGGTGCAGGCGCCCATTGCGATGACGAACTTCGGGTCGGGCATCTGGTTGTAGAGCCGGCGGACGCGGCTGGCCATCTTGAAGTTGACCGTGCCGGCGACGATCATCAGGTCCGCCTGCCGCGGCGTCGCGCGGAAGGCGCCGGCGCCGAAGCGGTCGATATCGTAGCGCGGCGCGCCCGTGGCCATCATCTCGATGGCGCAGCAGGCCAGGCCGAAGGTCATCGGCCACATGCTCGACTCGCGTGCCCAGGCGATGCCCTGTTCCAGCGTCGTCGTCAATACGTTCTCGGGAAACAACCCTTCGGCCATACCCATGATGAACTCTTTTATGCTTTGGTGTGTGTTGCCAGCTCAGACTCGTGTTGGCTGGGCAGCAGCGCCTCGGTGGACGGCTGCACCGTCGCGCTGGGCGTAACGGCACGCACCCAGTCGATATCGCCGCGCCGCCACAGGTAGGCGAAACCGACCATCAGCACGCCGAAGAACACCACGATGTCGAGGAACGCAACCCAGGCCCAGGAGCGCGCGGACTCCGGCGTGATCGTTTCCTTCTCAGCCCGCGCGATCGTCTCGGCCGGTTTCTCGCCGGGCAGCGGCAGGGGCGGCAGGCGGTAGTCCTGGAGCTGGTGCTGCTTGATCAGCTCGGCCGCCTTCACCGGATCGCTCTCGTTGGCCAGGGTGGTCAGCGGCCCGAACACGACCGCCCACGGAAAGAAGAACGCGACCTCCACGTCGAAAACGACGAACAACAGGGCGACGACATAATAGCGCAGATCGAACTGAATCCAGGCGCTGCCGACGGTCGGTTCGCCGCATTCGTAGATGGTCTGTTTTTCCACGCCGGGGCGATTGGGCCGAATGGCTGAGCCCATGAGCAGGTGGAAGAACAGAAATACAACGGCGACGGCCAGGAAGATGATCAGGAACAAGACCAGCGCGGGCATGGAACGATCCTTCCCCGGGATTCAAACCTTGGACACCTTGGCCAGCTGCTGCCGGCCCGTGAAACCGGCATTCAATTCGTGCCAGTGCGCGACCTCGGGCTCGCCGAGCCGCCAGCAGAGATATACCTCGCGGCCTTCGAGCCGGGCGGGAAAATCGATCAGGCCGGTGAGGTAATCCTTGAGCTCGACGTTCAGCTCCTTGAGCTCCTTTTCGTAGGCGCGCATCTGTTCCTGGGCACGCTCCATGTCGGCAATCGCCGCGTCGAGGTCGGCCTCGACGGCCGGCTCCGGTTCGTCCTGCAGACGGCTCAGGCGGCGATGCTGCTCGTTGAGCGCCTGCGCCAGCACGGTGATGTCGTGGACGATCATGCGCACCAGCGGCAGCGTCGCGTTGGCTTGCTCGACCGTGTAGATGCGTTTCTTCGTTTTCCGGGTTGCGGGCATGACACACCTCTCTCGCTGGAATGCCGCGGCCCGCCGATGGGCCGCGGCATTTGTCAGCTTGCCGCGGGCGTCGGCGCCGGCGGCGGTTTGGGCGCCGGGGGCGGATCGGGCGGTTTGGTCCACACCGGCTCGGCGACCAGCTTCGATGCGGCCACCGCGGTCGGATTCAGCGATGCCTGGCCCCACGCGACCTCGAGCGGCAAGGCGGCGAAGTCCACCACGCAGCCGTCGCGGCTGAAACAGCTCTGATCGTACGTCGAACCCATGAAAATGCAGTCGACCGGGCACGGGTCGACGCACAGAGCGCAGAACATGCACTTGGCGTAGTCGATCTTGAAGCCGTTGACCCGAAAGCCCTTGCCCACCGGGTTCTTGATCTTGTCGATGTAGATGCAGTCGACCGGGCACGCCCGGGCGCACTTGTCGCAGCCGATGCACGTCGTCAGGTCGAAGCGGTGAAACCCGCGATAGCGTGGCTTGACGGGCACGGGCAGCTCGGGGTACTCGAAATACTGCGTGAATGCCTTACGCTTGTAGGTCTGCAGGAAGTACCAGAGCGTGATGTACATGCCCTGGGCGACCGTTTGAATCGCGACCCGGACGTTGCGCAACCAGGTGCCCATGTGCCTCTCGCAGTTCCACGACGACGGAAAGGAAAATCACCCAGGGGTTCATTATAGGAAGCGCATCGGTGGCCGCAAGCGGCACCTTCCAATCCGCAATCGCGGAAATAAGCCTACCACCGATTCTTGTGCTATGGTTGGAACGACCAGTCCTTTTGACCCAGGCCCCTCGGTCGATCGTTACGGAATGGTACGGCCAGGCGGTGGGATCGCCGCACAAGAGATTCTGGGCTGGCAGGGTATTACCATGGGCTCGCGTCAGGGCATTCCGGACAACGTCCCGTATCTGCTGCCGCTCCACGGTCCCAGCGACCGGCGGCCGCGCATGCTGGACCGCGACGTCTCGACCATCGGCCGGGCCCGCGGGTGCGATCTGTGCCTGGAAGCGAGCGACGTTTCGACGATTCACTGCGTCCTGTTTCGCGGGCCGCACAGTTACCATGTGCGCGACTGCAACAGCCGCACCGGGACGCGGGTCAACGGGGAGACGTTCCGGGGCGCCCGCAAACTTCACGACTCCGACATCCTGCAAATCGGCCCGTTCAGCTTCGAGGTGCACGTCCCGACGCTGCTGTCGAGCCCCGATCTGCAGCTGCCCGACCCCGTGCAGCTGCTGCGCTTCGAGCAATCCCGGCGGCGGTTCGCCGGGCATGCCATGCGGCTGCGGCGCATCCTCCACGAAAGCGCTCGTGGCGTGACGGCTCGCGAGGCGGAGTTACAGCAGGAGCTGGCGCGCGTCGAGGAGAAGGTGCGCACCTATGAACGCCGGCTCCACGAGCTGAACGCGGCCGACCGCGACCTGGAGGACGACCGCGAGAAGCATCACCGGCACGTTCAGCAGGTGGAAGGCGATCTCGCCCGCCGGCTCGAGGAAGTCGACCAACAGGTCATCGAACGCTGGCAAGAATTCCAGCGCCGGTGCCAGGCCGAAGGCATGCGGCTCGCCGTCGAGGCGGAACAGCCCGTGCCGGCGTGTGCAACCACCGGCGAGCCGTCCGCCGGCATCGACGAAACAGTCTCCGCGCGGGAACAAGCGTTTGCGGAGCGGGAACAGCAAATCGCCCAGCAGCTCCAGGCACTGCACGCTCAACGGCGGGAGTTCGACACCATGAAACAACAACTCGAAAACGGTAAGGCCGAGACGGCCGCAGCGCTGGACAAGCAGCGGGCCGCGCTCGCGCAGCAGGAGGCGGCGCTGCGCGGCCAGCGCGTGGAGCTGGCACGCATGCTCAACGAGCTGCGGGCACTCCAGGAAGAGCTGAGCCAGCCGTATCAGGCCCAGCTCACGGCGCTCGCCGCGGAGAATGAACAGTTGCGCAAGGCCGTCGCCGACCTCGACGCCCGGCTCGCCCACTCGGCCGTCAACGGCGGGGCCGGCCGTGAGCTCAAGGAGGCGCGGGCCGAAAGCGAGCTGTTGCGCATGCTCCTGAAGGATCGCGAATGCGAGCTGGCCGGCGCGATGGACGAGCTGGCGGCAGCGCCGAGAGCGGAAGACTCAGGCGCCGCCGTGGCGGCGTTGGAAGCACTGCGCAGCGAGAACCACCTGCTCACCGAGCAGCTAGCACAGATGGACACGCTGGTCGCGGAGCTGCGCGCAAGGTTGCTCCGAAGCCCACGAAGTCCGCCAATGAGCTGGAGAGCTATGAGGCGGAGCTGAACCGCGAGCGCCAACAGCTCGAGCAGGAGCGTGCCAAGCTCGCCGCCGAGCTGGAGGCGATGCGGGTCCGCAACGAGGAGCTCGACGAGGCGACGCGCGAAATGGAAATGCAACTGTCGCGCGAGGCGCCGAGCTCGGCCGCGAACGGATCCGCATGGAACGCATGCGCGACGAGCTGAAGACGGACATGGAGAAGGTGCAGCGCGAGATGAGCGTGCGCGAGAGCCTCGCCCCCGTGAACCGCCTGCGCGACGAGCTCAATCAGAAAAAAAACGGCGGCGCCAAGGCCGCCGACGCCGCCGACCGGGTACGCCAGCTCCGCTCCGGCAACGACACGCCGCGGCCGTGATCGCATTTACTTCATCGAGAATGTCATCGCCCATGAAGTACGCGCTGGAACGCCGCCGCTACCGGCGTCGCCGATGCCGGCCGGCACCGCCACCCGGACACACGCCGCGGGGTGAGTCTTCGAACCCCGCGGGTCGAAGGACCCGCGGGGTTCGAAGACTCACCCCGCGGCGTGATCGGCATCACAGCGGCTTGAGGTAGATGTTCTTGAACTCGACGCGATTGTCGTGGCTCTGGAAGCCGACGTGGCCCTTGTCGCGCAGGATGCCGGGATGCTCCTTGCCGTGTTCCTCGACGTAATTGTCGAGGTCCGCGTCCACCAGCACCTCGCCGTTATTCTCCACGCGCACCTTGCGGCCCTTGGCGACGATCTTCATCGTGTTCCATTCGCCGATGTCCTTGTTGGCGATTTTCTTGGCGGGCACGACGTTGTAGATGGAGCCGGTGTGCTGCCACGATTGCAAGCCCTTCCAGTTCAGATCGTCGATGAGCTGGATCTCCATGCCGGCGTAGGCGGGGTCGCCTGTCAGGGCGCGCGGAGCGCGACGCCGCTGTTGCTGTGCTTGGACATCTTGTACTGCACGAGCAGCACGAAATCGCCGTATTCCTTCTCGGTCAAGAGCCAGCCGCCGCCGCCACCGGAGACGTAAATCACGCCGTTTTCGGCGCCCCAGACCTCCATCTTGCCGGTCGCCTTCCAGCCGGTCAGGTCCTTGCCGTTGAATAGGCTCTCGAAGCCTTCCGGCGGTTGGTTGCCGCCGGGCACGGCCGCTGCCAGGCCGAGAGCCACGCCGACTGCCAGCGCCGCGGGCATCCAGAATCGTTTCATCGCTCGTCTCCAAAACGTTGTTTCGCGAATCGTCACCGCCTGATTAAATAGCACCGGCCAGCACCTGGCCAGCAAAAAACCGTCGCGGCGCGCCGGTTCGCAGGTTCCAAGCCTCGTAATCGCAAGCGGCTCGCTTGCGGTCAGCACAGCCGCCAATGAGCCGCTTGCGGTTACGAGGTGACGCGATAGAAAGGACACCATGCGACGCCACATGCTCAAGTCGAGATCCACCGCCCATGAAGACCCTTGCTGAGCTGCTCGAAGCGCTGCGCCGCTTTCACCTTTTGGACGATGCCCAGCTTGCCGCGCTACGGCAGCCTGGGCAGCCGGTCGATCCGCGCCGTCGCCAAGCAGCTGGTCGAGCAGGCGCTATTGACGCCGTTTCAGGTCAATCGCCTGTTCACCGGCCGCGGCGCGGAACTGGTGCTCGGGTCCTACGTGCTGGTGGAGTTACTCGGGGAAGGCGGCATGGGCGCGGTCTACAAGGCGCGCAACTGGAAACTCGGCTCGGTCGTCGCCCTCAAGGTCATCCGCAACGATCGGCTGGCGAATACGGCTGCCGTGCGCCGTTTCCAGCGTGAGATTCGCGCCTCGGCCCAACTCGATCATCCGCACATCGTACGTGCGCTCGACGCCGATGAGGTGGGCGGGACGCATCTGCTGGTCATGGAGTACGTGGAGGGTGGCAAGGATTTGCACAAGCTGGTCAAGGAACAGGGCCCGCTGCCGATCGCCCAGGCGTGTACGTTCATCCGCCAGGCGGCGCTGGGCCTGCAGCAGGCCTATGAGCGCGGGCTGGTGCATCGCGACATCAAGCCGCACAACCTGCTGGTCACGCAGGGACGGGTGAAGATCCTCGACTTCGGCCTGGCGCGGCTCGGGGCGAGCGAGGACGAGTCGACGACACTGACCCAGGAAGGGACAGTGATGGGCACGCTCGATTACCTGGCGCCGGAGCAGGCGCGCGATACTCATGGCGCGGACATCCGCGCCGATCTCTACAGTTTGGGTTGCACCCTGTACTTCCTGCTGAGCGGGCGGGCACCGTTCGCCGGTGGAGTAGCGACGGAGAAGCTGTTGCGCCACCAGTTCGAGGAACCGACGCCGCTCGAGCAGGTGCGGCCGGACATACCGGCGGCGCTGGCGGCGGTGGTGCGCAAGCTGATGGCCAAGCAGCCCGAGGCGCGTTACCAGACCCCGGCGCAGCTGGCGGTGGATCTGCAGCGCGTGCCGAGCGCGCGGCCTGTCGCGGTGCCGTCCGCAGGTGGGGCGCAGGCAGTGTCCGAGGCGCCGCGTGCAGTGACGGTGGCGCCCAGTCCATTTGCCGAGCTGAGTCGCAGCGAAACCGCGGTCGAGGCGCGGGGGACGGTCGGTGCAGCACCGCCGCGCCCCGCGGGCAGCAATGGCACGAATATCGCGCTAGTACTCGGTTTGGCTGGCGGCGCGGGGCTGCTGCTCGTGGTTGCGGTTACCGCCGTGCTGCTTTTGTTCGCCAACAGGCCGGCCGGCAGCAACGACGAGCCGAAGCTGACGCTACCCAGGTCGGGCACGAAGCTGACTGAACCGCCGTCGGACGGCGGCAAGCCCGCCCCACGCCTCGTAAGGCTTTTCAATGGCAAGGACCTGACCGGCTGGAAGACACATCCGTCGCAGCCGGGCAACTGGCGCGTTGAGAATGGCATTCTCATCGGTTCGGGGCCGGCCACCAGTCACCTCTTCTCGGACGGTGGCGATCACAAAGACTTCCACCTCATCGCCGAGGCACGCATCAACGATGGCGGCAACAGCGGCATCTACTTCCGCAGTGCTTTCGGCCCCGGATATCCGTGGGGCTACGAGGCGCAGATTAACAGCACTCACAGCGATCCCGTTCGCACGGGGAGCCTGCACCCCGGCGCCCTGAAGTTTTCGGATGAGGAGATCAAGCGCATCGTCGTGAAAGACCGGCCACATCAACCGAACGAATGGTTCACGCTGGATGTGACTGCGCAGGACAATCACATTACCATCAAGGTCAACGGCAAGACCACCGTCGACTTCATCGACGCGCAGCGCCATTTCACGCAAGGCCACTTCGCCTTGCAGCAGCACGACGCCCAGTCGACCGTTGAATTCCGCCGGCTCGACCTCGCGCAACCGGCCGCGGGCCCTTCTCCATTTTTCAACGGCAAGGACCTGACGGGCTGGGAAGGGCTGGCGGAATACTGGAAGGTCCAGGACGGCGCTTTGTACGGGCGACATAACGGGCTGAAATTCAGCACCTTCCTGTGCAGCAAGCGAAAGTACAAGGATTTCGAGCTGCAGTTTCGGGTCAAGCTTTCCGAGGGCGGCAACAGCGGCGTTCAGATTCGCAGCAAGATCCATGACCTGGCGCATTTTGCCGTCACCGGCCCCCAGTGCGACATGGGCGGCCCTTTCTGGGGCAGTTTCTACGGCGACAACTTTAGCGGCACGATGCGGGCCGACCCCAGGCAGATCGAGCGGGTTCTCAGGAAAAACGATTTCAACGATTACCACATCAAATGCATCGGCAATCACGTCACGATCACGCTCAATGGCGAGACCACCGTCAATGACGATTTTCCTGACATGCTGCCCGCAGACGGGATAATTGCCTGGCAGCTTCACGCCAACAATCCAATGGAGGTGATCTTCCGTAACATCCAATTCAAGGATTTGTCGCCATAGAGTGTTGTCGCCATGAGCCGACCCACACCAGGACCGCAAACGCCACTCCTCTCGACGCCGGCACACCCATGAAAATCACCGACCTGCGCATCACCGGCCTTGCCGGCGGCACCGTCGAGGGCGGCTGGGCCGACGAGCTCAAGCCCGAGGACGACGTCCACACCATCGTCGAGGTGCTCACCGACGAGGGCCTCGTCGGCGTCGGCAGCTCCTTCACGTCGAAAGCGCTCGTGGCCGGCGCCGTTAAGCTGCTCGCGCCGCTGCTGATCGGCGAACGCGCCGACGAGCCGATGCGCGTTTCAGAACGGCTGCGGCAATCGACGTTCTGGCAGGGCCGCGGCGGCAGCGTCGAACACGCGATCAGCGGCATCGACATCGCCCTGTGGGACCTGTTCGGCAAAATCACCGGCCAACCCGTCGCACGGCTGCTCGGCGGCTGTTATCGCGATCGCATCAAGCCGTACGGCTCGATCCTGTTCGACGAGCCGGTCCGGCTGCGCGACAAGCTCTACGCCACCGTCGCGCGCGGCTTTCGCGCGATCAAGCTCGGCTGGCGTCCGTTCGGCCGGCGCGACGCCAAGACCGACGAGCTGCTGATCCAGACCGCGCGCGACACGGTCGGCCCGCACGTCGAGTTGATGGTCGACGCTGGCGGCAGCGAGCAGTTTTGGCCGCACGGCTACAAGTGGGCGCTGCACAACGGCCAGAATGCTGGCGAACTACGATGTCGTCTGGTTCGAGGAAGCGCTGCCGCCGGACGATCTGGAGGGCTATATCGAGCTGCGCCGCCACGCGCCGCTGCCGATCGCGACCGGCGAGGTGCTGACACGCCGGCAGAGCTTTCGCCCGTTCATCGAACGCGGCGCCGTCGACATGCTCCAGCCCGATTGCACCAAATGCGGCGGCATCACCGAGGCGTGGCGCATCGCCTGGATGGCGTACGAGCACAACGTGCTGTATGTGCCGCACGGCTGGAACACGGCGATCGGTCTGGCCGCCGATTTGCACCTGACCGCGGCGGTGCCGGTGGCGCGCTACGTCGAGTACCTGACGCCGTCGCCGTATATCGACGAGATCATCACGGAGCCGTTTCGGCCGGACGCGGACGGGTTCCTGAGCGTGCCGGACAAGCCGGGGCTGGGGATCGAGCTGAACCGTGAGGCACTGAAACGGTTCGGAGTATGATGCAACCAGGGCAGGGTCATTTCGACTTTTCGCGTTTTTACGGGACACCCTCGGAATCGAAACGCGCAGTCCGCGCAGGCGGGTTGGCACGCTCTATATGACCGTGCGTGATTCGGCAGCGTTTGTGGGGCACGTTTCTTACGTGCCCTAGGAAAACCGGGCACGTAAGAAACGTGCCCCACAGAAGACGTGCTGCCGAATTGCGCACCGTGATCTAGACCGCTGGCCTATCCCAGGTTGCGATCACGATCGGCGGTCGTTTCACCGCGCGACCTGCTCCGAATCGCTCGATCGTCATGATGTTCCACGCGGAACATCGTGACGATCGGCGACGGGGAGGGCCGATTCGCGCCATGACGGGTGCCTCGCTGACATCGCGTGCCTGCTCGCAGTCGCAGTTGAGTCGCCAACCTCCTGGCCGCTCGACCAGAGTGGCGCTGGCGACACGTTCGTGGGCGCGAGACTCACGCGCCAAGGAACCTGGGTGCGTGGGCCTCCCCGCACGCTCGTTCCGATCAGGTGCATACGGCACTGGCACGAGCCCGGCGCCGGCGTGGTTCAAGCCGAGGTGGCGCGACTTCGATTGATTGCCGCTTGGAACTTGCGCTGTGTCGAGTTCGATTGCCAATGGGGTTGGCAACCTAGTCTGTGGCCGCAACCGGGTGTTCGGCACTCTCTTGTGACGCACATCCGAGTTCGTGTGAGGCATGGTTCAAACCTGGGTGGCACGCCCTGAGTCTGCGAAGGGCGTGGGGGGGGCGCCCCCACGCCCTTCGCAGACTCAGGGCGTGCCACCGAAAAACGGGCCTTATTGAACCATGCCTCGTTTGCCAGGGTTCCAGGGGATGTCGGGCGCTACATTCCCCCGGCCTCCCCCCGGCCGCTGTCGCGAGCAGCGAGCGGGAGTGGCAGGCCAGGGTCGAGCAACCTGCGGTTTCCGTTTCCTCGAATACCAGCTAGGATACATTCTAGCCGGACGGTAAATCTCGCAGCCTGACGAGGCATGGCAGGTTGCGGGCCACCGTGCTCTCCCAGGAAGCGCTCAACCAGGTCCCACGGTCATGGCCGAGGAAAGCAGGCGCGAACGGCTTGGCATCGCGGCGTTCGACCCGGATACCCGGAAAACCTGCACCGTTCAGATCTCACAACAGCGGTTGCTGACAATCTTGAAGCGGGGGAGTTGGGCGATCAAAGAAGCCGGAGATTTTCCCAAGGGCTATGACCCCGGCGACCCCCGGCGACCCCGACGCTCGGTTCAAGGAGACGGTGTACCATGCAGGCCATGACTAACGAAGAATTTGCCGCCCACCTCGCCGGCTTGGGCAAGGATGGTCCTGGCCATCCGACCGCCTATTACGATCCGGATGGGGACTGCATCGAGTTTCTCGCGCGACCCGAGCCGTTCTATGTGGAACGAGTCGATGACCTCGTGACCGTATACTACAGCCAGGAAACGCGCGAAGTGATCGGATCGCTTCTGAAAGGCGTGACCAAGCTCTGGGCGACCTGCTGAAGCGCCTACCCGGCTTCAAGATCGAAATCACCGATGGCAAGGTTCGGTTGGAGCACATTTTTCTGGCCAAGCTCTGGTCGGCGCCCAACGATCTATCGGCCTTCCAGACGATCACCTATCGCAAGCTCATTGAAATCGCCGACGAAATGAAGGCCGAGGTTGACGTTGATGACCGGCTTTGCGCCGCGGTATCCTGAGCGGTGGGTTGCGCTTCCTGCCCAAGGTGATCGATTCATGGCTGGGCCGGATCGAACGGCGCATTCGGCGGCGGAGGAAGCGGGTTGTCTCTTGTTGTCAGGCCGTGTCGAAGATCATCGAGATCTGTGTGATACCGGCGATGAACTGCCCACCGGTCCCGGAATATGAACGCCTTCAACTCGACGAAATGGTGAACGCAGCACTCCGCAACGGGTGCGCTATCGAGTACCGCCTGCAGGCCCATCAGGCACTCGATTCCGCGCGGCACGTCGAAGAAACGGTAACAGTCATGCCGCCCCTTCTGGTAGACTCGGTCCCGGTATTGTTCGAACTCCGCGCCTGTCCGGTAGCGGTACACCTGGGTCCGGTTTTCAGGCAACCGGTCCCACCGCCGCACCTGCTCGTCAAGCGTCTCGTAGAAGTGCGGATCGACAATCGCGAGGTCCAAATCGGAGCCGGGGCCGAATCGCTGCCAAGTCTTGCGCTTCTTGCGGTTGGGTGAGATGCTGAAGCCGATCTTGGTGCTGCCCCGGAACAGGAACTGGTTGGGGTGGATGCCCGTCTTATCCGTCAAGTAGTCGACAAAGCGGGCGTATTGGCCGCACGTGGCGAATGCCATCGGTGTCCCCGGCAGGAGCCAGTGGTTGATGAGAGCGTCGGGATTGTCGAAGGCCAGCGCACGCAGCTCGACCGGTGAGATCAGCACGTGGCCCTCCTGGTCATAGCGCATCTCACTGCACCGGCTCGGCCGGGACCACCAGGACGAGCGGCTGCTTGTAACACCCCTCGCCGTTAGACGGCGGATCCTGGAACTGCAGACGGACCCGCTTGTGGCACATGGGGCACCTGAACAGATCCCCAGAGATCGGGGTGTACTCGAGTCGCGGAATCTCGTGATTGCAATGCGGGCAGGCGGCGATATCTCGGAACTGACAGGTTGGGCAGACGGTCGCCAACTTCGGAGTGATATTGCCGCAGTTTACGCATTCGGTTCCCTTCTCGTCTTGGACGACGGTCGCCTGCGCTCGCTCGGCATACCCGTACTCACGCAACACCCGTTGCACCTCCGGGAGCCGATCCGTGGCGAACTCGAAGAAGGCATTCCTCTGTTCGTCCCGGTGAGTGCCATGCCGAGGACTGTCCGGGTCGATCTCGACGGGCGAGTGAGCCCAAAGGTCCCGGCGCAGGCGCGCCGCCCACCGCAGGTCGTCTGCGGGATCATCGATGTTGTGCTTGACCGTCACGCGAACGCGCTGCATGGCCGCTCCTGAATTCCCCCTCGTTACGTCGTCGTCATTATACCCGAAACCGAAACCTGTGACAGCGGAAACGATGGTTAGGGATGCACGGCGTTGCTGTTTGACGGCTGGTTCCCCGGTGGTGACCAAGCGCGCGTACGGGATCAAATCGGCCGACACGCTGTGGACGCGACTATTCCTGGACCTGGACCGGGCTGGGGAAATCGTGGTCCAGACCGTCAAGAGCCTGCGAGACCTGGTCCGTGAATTCCGGACCGTTTTCTCAGCGTCTTGCACCTAAAAGCGGAAGAGCCGATTTTTTGCTTTTTTTCCATTTTCCTCTTGAATGGCAAGTGGAACACTTCATGGGAGAACGTCAGGCGAATAGGATTCTTGTGATGAATCCTGTTCGCCGGTTACCGGCCGGTTCGCTCTGCTACCGAACCTTGCCGAGAGCGTCCCGCAACGCCTTCGTCTTGTTGGTCAGGTGCGAGACTAGGGGAAAAAAGGGGATTGTGCCACGAAAGCTTGGGAAAGGGGGATGAGGTGTAGGACAGCTCGAAACCTTTCGTAGAGACCCTGCAGGTAACCAAGCCAGGAGAGCGTAACCAGCACCTGGAGAAGCAGGAAAGGGGACGGGGCTCGATAATACCAATTGACAGCTTCGTATCGAGCCCCCGTCCCAGCCCCGTCCCCTTTCTATTTTCCCTCACCGCTCATGGCAAATGGCTGCCGCCGCCCGAGTGCGACCAAAAATCGGGGGCGGCCGGTGGATGCGTTTGGCTAAGCCACTGGTGCACGCGGCGCAGCACTCGCGGCAAGCCCTTCGGTGGCAAGCGCGCCGCTTCCCAGGCACCGACGGCTTGACGGAGGACCGGGTCCATCGGTGAGAGCGGGGTGATTCCAAACTTGGGGCACACCTGCGCAAGGCGCAGGTCATCGGTAGCCAGGTACCCGGCCCGATGGCGGCAGGCGAGATGCAACAGGATGCAGTCGGTCAGATCAAGAAGCTGAGTATCTGCCACCTGCAAGACGGTAGCGACATCCGCCGGGTCAAGGTCGACGAGAACGACCGGGCCGGCAGCGACCTGGGCAAGTTTTTGCGTGACAAGGACAGGATCCTCGCCATACACCTTCGTCAGCACAGCCTTGGCTTCAAACAGCACCGCGGGCGACGTGAACCAGCCCGAATGCGTGCGGAGGAGTTGTTCGCAAGTAGCAAGGGCGGGGTGTCCCTGGAGCAGGCTATACACCAGGATCATCGTGTCGACCCCGCGCTCCAGCGGTACGCTAGAAGAGGAGATCATCTCCGCTCACCTCGGTGAGTTCAGGCTGGTTGTCGGCAGATCCCGGCCGGGCCGTGAGCCGCGTGGCAAAGATATCGTCCCAGCTGTACTGCTGGCCGGGGCGAATCAGAATGCCGGCCTCCGTTCGTTCCAGGCTGACCAGGCCGTGCAAGCCCAGGGACTCTGCCCATTCGGCAGGAAGCTGGATTCGGTTGTCCGGTTCAATCGGGGTGAGTTGCGTTTGGTTCATGTGGTTCATTATACTGGCCCGCCACGCCACGGAATTCGGACAACGCTGCCGAGGAGCCCGACCAGGAAATGGCGGTCGGCAGGCTCCAGGGGAACCAGTCTTGCTGATCGAACGCCAGGGCCTGCTGATCGCGGCCGTCGAGTTGGTGTCGCCCCGGAACAAGGATCGGCCGGCGGCTTGCGCCGCTTATACGAGCACTTATGTCGGTTATCTCCTCAAGGGAAGCCACCTTCTGCTCGTGGACGTTCACCGCCGGCCGCTGCAGTTCTCCTTTGCCGATCAGATCGCCTCGGAACTGCGCCTGGACCAGTCAGCCTGTCCGGCGCCGTTCGCGCTCGCATACCGTGTAGGTGAGCCGGCCCCGGGGGGTGGACGGTTCCTGGCCGTCTGGCGTCGCCCCTTGACGGTGGGTTCGCCCTTGCGGCCGCTGCAACTGCCCTTGTCCGTGCAGGAATCGGTCCTTGTCGATCTCGAGGCGACCTACACGCGCGCGGCCGCGGCGGCTTACCTCGGTTAGGGTCGCGCGAAGTCGAACGCATGCGCACCGCCGGCCGTCTCCTGGCGGTCGAGTCAGGTAAGAAAGGCCACGTCTTCCCCTCGTGGCAGTTTGCCGAACCGGATCTGCTGCCCGGCTTCGAGGAGGTGCTGGGAGCCCTTCGTAGCTTGAGTCCGTGGACGTCCGTGGACGCAACTCCAGTTTTTTCTCAACAGTAATCTGAGACTCGGCGGCGCGACTCCGTTGCAGGCATTGCGGCAGGGCATGGTGGCGGAGGTTCGCCGCGCCGCCCGCAATTACGGAGAGCAAGGTGCCCTCTAAAAAACGGAAGGCTGGTCACTGGCAATTATCAACCACCCCGAACAGCCGGACGGCATTTGCTACCGTTCGCGGCACGATCCTTCCTGTTTGTGCGCCGCGGTGTTCGCCCGGGTTCGGGGAATCTTTCACGTCAGCAAGCTCGGCGGGCGCACGGATCCTGGGGAAATGACGCGGCGAGGGTCCCTGCGTCGCTCATCGCATTCTTTTGTCAGCGTTGCGATCCGCTTCACTGGTGTTACATTCTAACGGCAAGCCTCTTCCTGGCCAAGGCACGGTCGGTCCGCTCGTCGAGCCGATGGTTGTGCCGTACCGCTGGAACACGGCAATCGGTCTGGCCGCCGACTTGCACCTGACCGCGGCGGTGCCGGTGGCGCGTTACGTCGAATATCTGACACCGTCGCCGTACATCGACGAGATCATCACGGTGCCGTTTCGGCCGGACGCGGATGGGTTCCTGAGCGTGCCGGACAAGCCGGGGCTAGGGATCGAGCTGAACCGCGAGGCACTGAAGCGATTCGGGGTATAATGCACAGCGGGTGCTGCGGCAATGTGCGAGTGGGCCGTGAGGAGAAAATCATGGAGAAAATCGACGTTGAAGCGATCTACGAACATGGCACCTTGAAGCTGCCGCATGACTTGCCGCTGAAAGAGGGGGAGAAGGTGACCATAACGATTCATCCAACCGGCAGTGCCGTCGAGCGATTGTACGGCCTAATTCCCTGGAAAGGTAGCCAGGAAGAGTTTGATCGCTGGCTCAATGATCTCGACGAGGGACTGTATGGCTGCCGCGACGCTTGACGACATTCCGGCGGGCGCCTCGGTGTTCATAGACGCCAACTGTCTCGTTTACGCGGTCACAGCCCATGTGCGTTACGGACCGGCCTGTAAGCGCCTTCTTGAGCGAATTGACACCCACGCGCTTCGCGGGTTGACCTCCGCTCACGCCTTGAGCGAGGTGGCACACCGAGTAATGGCCCTTGAGGCAATGGCCCAGTTCAATCGCCCAGCGACCGGCATCGCGAACTGGCTGCGGCGGCACCCCTCCGAAGTGCAAAAGTTGACGCGGCACCGGCAGGCCATCGACGAAATCCGAAACGCCAAGGTGGAGATCCTGCCGGTCGATGGGTCGGATGTGTCCCGCGCCGCCGACCTCAGCACCCCGTTTGGCCTACTTTCGGGCGATGCACTTATTGTCGTTATCATGCAGCGCTACCAGCTCACCCACCTGGCCAGTCTCGACGCCGATTTCGACGGCGTGCCGGGATTGACGCGCTACGCTCCCGTTTGACGTGGCCGTGTGCCAACACAGGGCGATCCGTGCAGCTGTTTTTCCCCCTTGACCCTCGGCCCGCCTCTGGCTACCGTAACTCTTCTGCGACTTTGACGTGACAGCGCCTGGGCCGATGGGCCGGGCGATGGGAGACAGGAATGCCGACGATCAATCAGCTTGTGCGTAAGCCGCGGGTGCAACAGTACCGCCGGCCCAAGCATCCCGCCCTGCACGGCTGCCCGCAAAAGCGCGGCGTGTGTCTGCAGGTCAAGATCATGACTCCCAAGAAGCCCAACTCCGCGCTGCGGAAGGTGGCCCGCGTTCGCCTGTCCAATGGCGAAGAGGTGACCGCCTACATCCCCGGCGAGGGGCAGAATCTGCAGGAGCATTCCATCGTGCTTGTTCGTGGCGGGCGCGTCCGCGACCTGCCGGGCGTCCGCTACCACATCATCCGCGGCGTGCTCGATTCGCAGGGCGTCGCCGACCGCAAGCAGGCCCGTTCCAAGTACGGTGCCAAAAAAGAAGGCAAGTGATGTGCCGGGCCCGCGGGCCCCGCCGTTCTCCCAATCGCGCCCGGCTCCGCTGCCGCCGGGCCGATGGGTCGCATCGTTCCTATGGAGGATACCGGCTTCATGCTAGCCCTCGAACTTCGCTTCGAATTCGCGTGCTGTCTTTGCGGCCATCACATCGGGGTCACGCTGCGGTGCGAAGGCCTCGGCCTGATCGATAACCCGCTCGCCGTGGTACCGCTCGAGTGCCCCACCTGCACGGGGACCAATCTACTCCACTTCACGCCGGAAGACGGCCGGCTGCACCGGGTGACCCGCCAGCGGTGCTACGAGCGCGTTCCGGAGCTGAGCTGGAATTGACGCGCGACAAGCTTGCGTAGGACGGGCTTCCTAGCCCGTCTGGCCGGACGGGCTAGGAAGCCCGTCCTACAAAGCATCCACCGCCAAGTCAAATTCGCTTGACAGCCGGCAGTCCACACCGGACACTGTTGCTGGATGCATCCCCACGCATGGCGCACCAATACTCTCCAACCCACGCGGAGAAGCTGGGCCTCGCGGCTGGCACGCTCTTCGCCGGGAGGTGGCACATGCCGACACAACGGCTCGTCATCGACGGCAGCGATCACGGACACTTCTTCCTCTCGCTTCAGGGCGGGACCCTGCAGGTCGGCGCCGATCCGGCGCAGGCCGACTTCGTCCTCGGCAACCTGCGCGTGGTGCGTCTGCGCTGCGAGGTGGAGGTCGCCGATGAGCGGGTCGTGCTGGGCACCGACCCCGGCCAGGAACTGCGGCCCGGTCAGGTCCTGCACGTCGGCCGTTCCCAGGTCCGCCTGGTGGCCGCGACCGACGGCGATCCCAACGTCGCCGACGTGGCGCTGGTGGAAGAAGAGGAGCCGGCCACGCCGGCTGCTGCCGAGGACCCGTCGGCGGCGCCGGCGGGCCTAATCAAACGGCTCGTCGTCGTCGACGGGGCCGATCAGGGTCGATCCTACCCACTCAACGTCATCGGCCGCACCGCCATCGGCAAGAGTCCCAAGCACGCCGACATTGTCCTGCACGACCTGTATGTCGCCCGCGTTCATTGTGAATTGCAGGTCGAAGGCGATCGCGTCGTCGTCACGCACGTGGAAGGGACGGGGGGTACCCTGGTGAACGGGCAGAAGGTCATCCGCCAGGAACTGCAGCTCGGCGATGTGCTGCGCATCGGCAATTCGCACCTGCGCTATCGAGCTCGCCGTGGCGGCGGCCCAGTCCGACGCGCGCGCCGATGCGAAGACCGTGGCCGTCACGGCGCCGCCCCAGGGCGCGGCGCAACCAGGCGGCATTGCCCTAGCACCGGCCTCGAATGGCGGTCCCGCACAACCGCCACCGCGCTATTCCGGCGCGCTGGATCCGCTGCTCAAGCTCGAAGGGCAGCCGTTCGGGCACTACCAGATCGAGTCGCTGCTCGGCCGCGGCCAATCGGGTCTGGTGTTTCGTGCCCAGGACAAGAAGAGCGGCCAGGCGGTCACGCTGAAGCTGCTGGCGCTCGATTTCCCGGCCAACGACGCGGAGCTGCAGCGCTTCATCCGCGCGCTCAAGCTGGTCGCACCCTTGCGGCACCCCCAGCTCGTGACGCTCTACGCTGCCGGCAAGACCGGGCCGATCTGCTGGATCGGCGCGAGCACGTCGAGGGCGAAAGCCTGGCCGCGCTGACCGAGCGGCTCACGCGCGAAGACCGCCTCGGCTGGAAACGCGCGTGCCGGATCGCCGTGCAGCTCGGGCAGGTGCTCGACTTCCTGCAGCAGCGCCAGGTCGTGCATGGCAACCTGACGCCAGCGAACGTCCTGATCGCGACGGGAACGAAGGTTGCGAAGCTGGCCGACCTGATGCTGGACCAGGCCATCGAGGACAGCCGGATCGCCGCGACGATCGCGGACAGGAAACAGCTCGCCGAGCTGCCGTACCGCGCGCCGGAACAGCTCGAGCTGGGAGCGCCGGCGGACGCCTGCGCCGCGATGTATGCCCTGGGGAGTATGCTGTATGCCCTGCTGACGGGACGGCCCCCCTTCAGCGCCTCGTCGCCCGACGAGATGATCCGCCAGCTTCGTGAAGGCCGGGTGATCAAGCCAGGCAAGTACCTGCGCGAGACGCCGGCGCCATTCGAGGCCGCCGTGCTCAAGATGCTGGCGCGCCGGCCGGAGGATCGCTACCAGAGCGCCGCCGAGATGCTCGTGGACGTCGAGCCGATTGCCAGCATGCACGAAATCAAGGCGTAAATGCGATTTGATTATTTTTCCGTTGCCGGGTCCATCGCACGGTAGCCTCCAGGCGTCGCGCATGCTCCACGATTGCGAGGGCCATGCAGCAAGGCGCGGAACCTCACCCCGCATCCGCCGGCGCGATGCCGTCGCGCGTCACCAGGAAGGGCCGCGGCGTGATCGGGTACGCCGACGAGTCATGATCCTTGCGCAGACGGCGACCGGTCCGCTGCTTCAGCGCCCGGCGGTCGGAAAACAGCACCAACGTGTCACGGCACGGGATGCCCGCCCAGAACGGGCTGCCCAGCGGGCCACTGAAGAGGCGGTGCAGGTCGGGGTGCAAGAGCCGGCTCGACGCCAGGCCATCGTCGGTGTCCACCACCATGATGCGCCCACCATCCTTCGTCCGCGCCCCGGCCAGCTCCCGCGGCCATGGCAGACGAGCCAGGTTCGCCAGGGCCTGCTCGTGCAGCTCCTCGGCGGTCGTGCCCCACCGATTCACGTCCCAGCCGGTCACGAAGCGGAATGTCTTCTTGCTGCGGATCGCGTAACAGATGAGCACGTCCGCGAGCCACTCCTGGGTCAGCATGTGCTGCGTCGGGCCCTCGGCCGCGATGTAGTCGCGCGGCTTGAGCACCGGCACCGTCGCCACGCGGGCGTCCTCCCAGGATTCGTGACCCATGTTGGCCATCGCCGGCTGGCTGAGCGCCTCGACAAACTGCTCGATCAGGCGGTCGCGCCGCTTCGGCGACGCGCGGACCTCGCGGTACAGGTTCGATAGGTAGACCACCTGGCCGCGGCCGCGAATGCGGTTGCCCTCGAACTCGAACTCCTGCTCGGGATGTTTTTCGCGCAACAGCACCATCACATCGTTGGCCAATTTGCGCAGCACTAACTCGTCGTCGCGGGTGATTTGCAGGCTCGCCATCACCTGCTGGAACGGCGGATTCCACGTGTCGCGCTCGGCGGCCGGCACCTGGCTGCTGGCAAACAACACGACGTTGCCGCCCGCCAGGATCCAGTAGTGCCCGCCCTGGCCGTCCTTGGAGATGTCGGCCACCAGACCGTGATGCCGCAGCGTGGGATCGCGGCGCACGTTCTCGGCGTCCGTCTTCTTCGAGCGACTGCGCGAACATCTTGGGCAATTCCGCCTCGAGCCGGTCGGTGTCCAGACTGAAGGGCAGGACCGAAATCCACAGGCCCACGTCATCGCGCTCGTGCGGCCCGAAGCCACACGATTCGCCCTCCTTTTCGATGACCTGGTCCCAGTGGGCGGGATACTCGAGCCGGTAGACCGACTGAGGCTGCACGAACGTTTTGAGTGGCGTCGATAACATGAGGGTGCGCGGTGGATAAGGGCCCTGGGGTTGTCTCGCCGTCCGTCTCATTCTATTTGCCGCCCGGCGAGCGTTACAACGGTCGCTCCCATCGGTTGAGAAGACATGGGCGAAAACAAACGCACATCGGCCATTCCGGCATGGCGCGGCTGGGGGCCAATCCTGGTTTTACCGGCGGCGGCCGTGCTGCTGACGCCCGCCGACTGGCCGCGCTGGGGCTACATGTGGGTGCTGTGTTTCGCCCTCTTCGCCGGCGCCAAATGGCTTACGTGGCGGCGCACCCCGGCCCCGCAGGCCTCGCTGGGCCGGCACCTGGGCTATTTCTTCGCCTGGCCCGGGCTCGATGCGAAGGCGTTCCTGCGCGGTGCGCGGCCCGAGCCGCCGGCAACAACCGAATGGCTCGACGCCACGGCGAAGCTGGTTGCCGGTATCGTCGTCCTGTGGGGCCTCCTGCGCTTCATCCCTGAACAGGACGAGCTGGTCCGCGGTTGGGTCGGCATGATCGGCGTCGTCCTCGCGCTGCACTTCGGACCGCTCCACTTGTTGAGCTGCGCCTGGCGCTCGGCCGGGGTCGACGCCCGGCGCGTGATGAACGCGCCGCTATGGGCGCAGGGCGTGAGCGAGTTCTGGGGCCGGCGCTGGAACACCGCGTTTCGCGATCTGACGTATCGCTTCCTGTTCCGGCCGCTCACCGCCTGGCTGGGACCGCGCGGCGGGCTGGCGGCGGGGTTCGTGTTCAGCGGCCTGGTGCACGAACTCGTGATCTCGGTGCCGGCCGGCGGCGGCTATGGCGGGCCGACGCTCTACTTCTGCCTGCAGGTGCCGGCCATCCTGCTCGAGCGCAGCCGGCTCGGGAAAACGCTGGGCCTGGGACACAGCTGGCGCGGCTGGCTGTTCGCGGCGCTGGTGCTGGCCTTGCCGGCGGGGCTGCTGTTCCATCCGCCGTTTGTGTGCGACGTGGTGGTGCCGTTCTTGCAGGTGATCGGGACTGGCTAATGCGAGGGACCGATGCGCGACGAACTGGTGCGTGATGAGCTGGCGACGCTGATCTTCCTGGGAGGCATCCTCCAGTTGTGCGTGCTGATCGCCTCGGCGCTGGTGCCGGTGCGCCTGGACTGGCGCAACGCGTTCGCCGTGCTGCCGCGGCTACACCGACAGATGTACTGGGTCTACGGCGGCTATGTCGTGCTGGGCATCATCGCCAACGGCCTGTTGTGCCTGTTCAACTCCACGGAGCTGGCCGCCGGCTCGCGACTGGCGCAGCGTGTGCGGCTACATCGCCGTCTTCTGGGGCATTCGCCTGTCGCTGCAAGCGGTGCTTGATGTCAAGCAGCATCTCGCGACCTGGTGGCTGGCGCTCGGCTACCACACGCTGACGCTGCTGTTCCTGAGCTTCACGCTCCTGTTCGCGTGGGCGGCGCTGGCGCCATGACACACGCCGCGGGGCGAGTCTTCGAACCCCGCGGGTCGAAGGACCCGCGCGGTTCGAAGACTCACCCCGCGGCGTGGTCGGAATCACAGGGGCTTGAGGTAGATGTTCTTGAACTCGACGCGATTGTCGTGGCTCTGGAAGCCGACGTGGCCCTTGTCACGCAGGATGCCGGGATGCTTCTTGCCGTGTTCCTCGACGTAGTCGTCGAGGTCCGCGTCCACCAGCACCTCGCCGTTGTTCTCCACGCGCACCTTGCGGCCGTTGGCGACGATCTTCATCGTGTTGCATTCGCCGATATCCTTGTTGGCGATTTTCTTGGCGGGCACGACGTTGTAGATCGAGCCGGTGTGCTGCCAGGATTGCAGGCCCTTCCAGTTCAGATCGTCGATGAGCTGGATCTCCATGCCGGCGTAGGCCGGGTCGCCTGTCAGGGCGCGCAGCGCGACGCGGCTGTTGCTGTGCTTGGACATCTTGTACTGCAAGTGCAGGGCGCTGAAATACGTTCCGCGGCGCGGCCGCAAGAACGGGCTCGAGTCGATGACGGAGGGTCGTGCTTCCCGACGTAGCCTCAATGCGCGGGTGGCGGTGGCAAGGATAGCGTTCCGGCAGGGCGCGGTTGCGCGAGTGCGCAGAATCGGCGCAACAGCGTGTGCGTCTCCTGAAACTCAGGATGCTCGCTGAGCGACCGGTAACGAGCGTCGCCGGCCACCATCTGATAGCGGTGCAGCACCGGCTCGAAGGTGCCGCCGGACGGCAGCGCTTGACCGGTAATCACCTCGGCCGGTAGCGCGAGGTATTGCTGCCAGGCGGGCTCGAGCACCGGTTGCAAGCGATGGGCGGCGGCCACCAATTGTTGCCGCACGGCTTCGCGCTCATCCGGCGCTGGACACGGCGGCGGCGCTGGGGTCGCCCTCGGCAATACCCCTGCGACGACCGGGCCGAGCGGGCCGTGCTGCGGCGGTGGCGGGGCGTACGCCGTCACCTCTTGCACGAGCGCGACTGCGGAGCTGGGAATGCTGGCATGCGGTTGGCCCGGCGGCACCGCGTAGTAATCCGCATTGGCGCGGTAATCGACGTGCATGGTGGCGCCGCTGAGGGCCAGGCTGGCGAACAGGCCGCGGCTGCGCGAATAGGACAGCACGTCCGCCTTGAGCAGCCGTCCCTCGGTGCCGGCCGAGGCATCGCGGCCGACCGGGCCGGCGGCGACGGCCAGGTCGGTGCCGATCGTGACCTTGCCCTTGAGGATGCGCTCGATGCTGCGCCGTGTCTTGAACACCAGGACCAGATCGGTCGCCTGGACTCCGGCCTGCGCACCGATGCTGCCGCCGGTCACGGTGACGAACACCGGCGCCCGCCACAGCCCCGCTTCATCCCGGGTCACGAAAACTCCCTTGCCGTGCTCCACGCCGACGATGAACCCGCCCTTGACCATGCCCGGAATGATCGCGATTCCTTGCGCCTCGTGCAGCAGCGATTCCGGAATGCACTTGAGAGGGACGGCCATGATCTCATGCAGCACCCTGGTGGCCGCGTGGACCGAATCGTCCAGCGGGGATTGGGCGCGCGCCGGCGCGACGGTGATCGCCCAGCCGCTCACGAGGACCATGATTGCGCCAGCGAAACGCATGGAAAGCCTCCTTGCTCGCGGACCAAATGGACGGGCAGGATCGATGCTGCTACGCCGGGAGTATAATCGCGACCGCAATTCGAGAGCAATGCGGATTTCGCGCGGTGCTACAGCCCGAGCCAGCGGCGGAGCATGTCGGATCGACCATCGGGACCTATGTCCCTTCGGGCCAACAGCGAGTCCTGGCCGGTTTGCTTACCGCGTCATTGCCATTACCGCAATTCGCGCAGGCGGGCGCGAATCGCCGGCTCCAGGCCCAGCTTGGCCGCGTCGCCGGTCGTCAGCGCTTGCTCAAGTGTCTGGCGCGTCCGCCGGGCGGTTGGCGGCGGCGTAGGCTGCGGCGAGCGTCAACAGCATGTTGGCGTTCTGGCCGTGCGTCCAGCGCACTGCGCGGCGGGCGTGCAATACTGCTTCAGCCGCCTCGCCTTGACGGCACAAGGCTGCGCTCAAGCCGTCGCTGGCGCCGGCATGCCTTGGATCGATCGCCAGCGCACGCCGAAATTGAACCGCGGCGTCGGCCCAGCGTTCAGTCTTCAGCAAGGCCAGGCCCCAGCCATGCTGTATCTGGGCGTCAAAGGGCTCGATGGCGTCCGCCTTCGCGAACAGCGCGACCGCGTCCTCCAAGCGACCGTCGGCATACGCCAGGCCGGCGAGCGTGGTCAGACAATAGGTATCTTCGGGATCGTACGCCGCGGCCGCCCACAAATGGGCGTCGGCCTCGAAACGGTCACCCAGCAGCAGGTACGCGGTGCCCAATTCGCCGTGCGCGGGTGCATAATCCGGCTTCAGCGCGAGGATCTTGTTCATCACCGTGATCGTCTCGGCGGGCTGGCGCTGGCCGCCGGCGTTACCGGCCGTGACCAGACGATCGAATTCGGCCTGCCGTGCGATGGCGTCTTGCAGGCGCTTGCGCGTCGTCGGGCTCGGGTCTGCCTTGATCGCTTCGCGGAGCGCGCCGATGGTCCCCAGCAGACGGTTGTCGTGGCGACGCCGGTCCGCTTCGTTCAGCCAGTGCTGGGCGAGTTGCGGGGCGCGGCGCTCGGCTTCGGCGCGGCTCGGCGCGTCGGTCTGTTGCCGCAGCCAGGCGAGCAACACCGCTTGCTTTGCTTCCGGATAAATCGCGATGCGGTGGTCGGCACGCGGCGCGACCGGCACATATTGCTCGTCGGTCGTGTGAAACCGCACGTTCATCCATACCCGCGCCGGCATGTGGCAACCCACGCAATCGCCGCGCACCGCCTCCGGCAGCCGTGGCTGATCCTTGCACTCCGCGGCGCCGTGGCACTTGAGGCAGGCTCGCGGGGCCATCCCAGCCTGAGGTGGGCGATGCGGGTTGTGGCACGTGACGCACGTCATCGCGCTCTTCTGGAAGCATCGGCTTTGGCGCAGATACTGCACCTGGTTGGCAACCTGATCGTCCTCGGGATGCCTGGTTTCGACCGTGCGATATGACGCTGCGAGCGGTTCGCCGGGCCGATAGGAAAACACCGGACCGCGCCGCTTGAGGTTGCTGTGACACTGGAGGCACACTTCCATCAGCCGTTCGCGGGTCAGCGTATCCGGGCGCAGAATGGCATGGGCAGCCTCGTGTGGATGCTGCCGATGATAGGTCACGTGTTCCTGGGCCGGACCGTGGCACCGCTCGCACGTGACGCCCAGGAGCATGCCGTCGCGGCGGTACTGATTGGACGTGCCGGGAACGTGCGCGATCCAGGTGTTGTGACACTCCAGACAATTCGCCGGTGCTGCGCGCGTCGCTGGTGTCGACGGCGTTGCCCCAGCGGGCCTGCGGATACAGCCAGGCGATCGGAAGGTTATAGAGCCGATCGCCCTCCCAGGCGAAATACATCTCGTCGCCGGTGCCGGCGGCGCCGTAGACCAGTTCGATGTGGTAGGACCGGCGCTGTTCGCCCTGCGGCGTGGCGCGGACCGCGGTTGCGAGAAGCTCGTTCGCGGAGCGCGTCATTTCGAAATGCAAGCTCGGATCGCGCGTGCGATGGAGGCCGTGGCCCGGCGCGAACCCCGGAGCGGCCGCGCCGCTGGCGGGCGTGCAAGCAACGAAGTGCCGGGTTCGCTGAAATTCCGCCAGGCGCTCGGAATGGCACGGTGCGCAGGCCTGGGCGCCGACATAGCCGGGATTGACGAGCGCCGGCACAGGCTCGGCGTCATCCTCGTCGTCGCCGACGATGCTGGTGAACGATCGGTCGCGGGGTAGCCAAATCCGGAGCGCAACGCCGGCGGCTAACAACACCAGCAGCCCAGCAAGAATCCGGCGCGTGTGGCCATTTCCTGGGCATTTTGCTGGCATTCACTGCGTTTGCCGGCGCATCCGGATCGAGCATCGAGTAAAATCCAGGGGGGCGCTATGAGTTGCCCGCCCGATAGCATGCGATTATCTTAGTAAATTGAACAGGCGTTTCCAATGAATCGGCGCGACGCTATGAGCCGCATGCAATCGCGCATCGCCGTGGCGATTTGCGCCGCGCTGGCGCTGGCAGCGAGCCTGGCAGTGTTCGGCCGGCACCGCGGCCCACCCCCGCCGGCGGTCATCGAGGTTCATCCCGGCGAGGACATCCAGGCCGCGCTGGACGCCGCGGCCTTGCTGCCTGACAAGGCCATCGTAAAGGTCCACGCGGGCATTTATCGCCCCGCGCGTCCCGGCCAGGCGCTCATTTACTTCAATACCCGGCACGACGGCGTAGTGCTGGAAGGAGTCGGCGCCGTCGTGTTGACCGCCGCCAATCCGGAAGTCGCCAGGCCGGGCGAAAGGCTATCCAGCCATCGTCAACCACGTCGTCTATTTCGGCGACGGGATCTCCCGCCGGACGGTGTTGCGCAACTTCGAGGTTACGGGTGCCAACGGGTTCGTGGACGGCCCGCCGGGGCTCATCGAGGTCAACACGCCCGACGACGTGAATCGAACGCTACGCTTCCGTGCCTTTGAGTCGCCCATCGAGTCCAGCCCCGGCCTGGTCGCGACGCACGAGTTCTTTTGCGACGGCGGCGGCATCCTCGTTTACGGCCGGTCCTATCCGACCATTGACAACGTGCGCATTCACGACAATCGCAGCGCCGTGTGCGGCGGCGGCGTGTCGATTCAGCACCACATCGACGTCCGCGCCGAGCCGGTGCGCTTTCGCAACTGCGTGTTTCGCAACAACCACGCGGCCGTGTCAGGGTCGGCGATCGACGTGTTTTCGCCGGGAAGTTGGGTCGAGCTGGAGAACTGCCTGTTCGTCGGCAACGTGAGCGATGAAAAGTTGGACTTTACGGGAGCGCACGGTTACGGCGCTCTGAGCATATTTCCGGGGAGCCAGGCGACCGTCACGAACTGCACCTTCACGGACAATGGCTCGGCGATCGACGACCGCGGGGCCGGCAGCGTCTACCGACACTCGATCTTCTGGAAGAACACCCGGACCGGAGGCGTGGCCAAGAAGTCTCGTTATGAGCTCGATCTGGCGGCGCCCGAGACCGTGGACGGCTGTTTTCTCGCCGGCGCGATCCTGGACCTGCGTTCGACGGTGCCGCAAGCGACGAACCATTTCGACGCACCGGACCCGGATTTCGACGCCCACTTTCGGCCGCGTAATCCCGTATACGGCAATGCCGGATACCGGTGATGCCGTTGGGGCGGGGTGCGTGGGTTCGGAGGCTGGCGTAGGCGGGTGCATGCTGTTAAACTAATAACCAGTCGCCGTTCCGGGGTTGCGCACAGGTTGCGCTGGGGCCAGAACATGCCGAATATCCAGCTCACGTGTCCCTATTGCAAGGCGACGCTGAACTTCGCGCAGCAACTCCCGGCCGGCACCCCCATCCCGTGCCTGATCTGCAATCGGTCGTTTCCCGCCCCGTCCGCAGCGAGTGTGCCGGCAGCCGCGGCACCGGTCGCGTCGCCGTGGGCCAGCGCGGTCGCAGCGCCGAAGACAAGATCGCCCGCGCCGACCGCTCCGGTGACGGTGAAAAACGGTAGCCTGCTGGGCCGGCCGGCCACGCGTGGGGCGGCGGGTGCGGCCCCAGGGGCTACTCTGCCCGCGGCCGGGGCCAGCGCCGCCGGCCGCGCCCTGGGCGTGCTCGCACTCGTCGCGGTCGCGCTCGTCATGCTGGCCGGGCTGGCGTATGTCGTGTGGCAAAGCGCGCTTGCCAGTCGCATGGGTGACGACACAAAGCCCGCGCCCGCAAGCCTGGCCAAGGGTCCGGACCTCGCCTCCAGGGACGGCGCCAAGGGAAGCGCGGAACCTGTGGCTCCCAAGGATCCGCCGGAGAAAGATAGCAAGCCGCCCAGGAAGGTCGAGCCCCCGCCGGCTGGTGGCGTCGATATCGCCGACCTCCCCAAGAAAGCGGACCCGCCCAGGCCGCCGCCACCGATTATCGATCTCACGCCCAAGACGCCCGAGCCCGAGCCCAAGCGCCCGCCGCCCCCGGTGGTGCCGGTGGTGATTCCCGCGCCACCGATCGCGCCGGGCGTGGATGCAGCACGCATCGACGCGGCGATTGCGCGCGGCGTACGCTATCTCAAGGAGCACCAGCTACCGACCGGATCGTGGAGTGCCGGACCTCACTCGATCGGTTATGCGGCGCTCGGGGGGCTGGCGCTGCTGGAATGCGACTTTCCCCCTACCGACCCGGCCGTGAAGAAGGTCGCGGCGCTGGTCCGCGAGCAGGCCGGTACCCTGAGCGATACCTACCAGGGTTCGCTGGCGGTCTTGTTCCTCGATCGGCTCGGCGATCCCCGGGATCGCCCGACGATTCGCGCGTTGTCGCTGTGGGTGCTCGCCGGACAAATGGACTCGGGTGCCTGGCCCTACAACTTCCAGCCGCTGAACCTGGCCGTGACCAATCAGCTAGACGGGTATCTGAAGACGCACTGGCCCTGGTCGCCCAGGCAGCCACGACCGGCCAACGCACCGGCCAAGGGCGGCGCTGCCCCCGGCCCGGGCAAGGAAGACAAATCCAAGCTGCTGCCGCCACTGCCGCGGGGTATCGACCTGCAGAACCTGCCCGCCGACGAGTTAAACTGGGCCCGGCCGTTTCAACGCCAGCCGCCGCTCGGCTTTGGCGATACCTCGAACACGCAGTTCGCCCTGCTGGCGCTGTGGACGGCCCGGCGGTACGACATCGCAGTCGAGGCGCCGATCCTGCTGAGTTTCCAACGGTTTCGCAAGACGCAGAATGACGATGGCGGCTGGGGTTATAATCAGCGGGAGCCGCACTTGAGTGAAGCCATGACGTGTGCGGGTCTGCTTGGGGCGGCGATGGGCCCCGGCATCGCGCCCCCGCCGGGCGGTAAGGGCGCGTTCGAAGACCCCACCATCCAGAAGGGACTGACGGCGCTGTCGGGCCATATCGGCGAGGCCTCGCCCGATGCCGCCGCACGGCCGAAGATGCGCAGCCTGTATTTCCTCTGGTCGCTGGAGCGGATTGGCGTGCTGTTCGATCTCAAGACGATCGGCGGCAAGGACTGGTACGGGTGGGGGCGCAGATGTTGCTCGCAAACCAGGCCGACGACGGCCACTGGCTGGGCGCTCCCTATCAGGCGCATACTGCGGAGCTCGACACTTGCTTTGCGCTGTTGTTCCTGAAGTGCGCCAATCTGGTGCGCGACCTGACCGAGAACCTGCGCTTGCACATGGTCATTCGCGACCCCGGCGCCAGGTGAGCCAGCGCTGGCTAGCACAAGGACCTCTTCCGTGATGCAAGCCTTCTGGACGCGAGCGCGGTGCTGGCGACTCGATGTGCTCTTGGTGCTGGCCTGCGTGTCCGCAGGCGCCCTGGTGCTGTGGGCGTTGAGTGCGCCGCGGACGACCGTGACGCCGGCGCCGGAGCGGACGCCGAGGCGTTGCCGCCGCAGCCACGTACGCTTCTGGACGACAGTGGGTATACCCTGGCCATCGAGCTGGCGCCGCGCTGGCCGGATCCCATGTCGCTGGAGGGGATGCGCGAGGCATTCCGCGATGTCGGGCCCCGCAACTTGCCGCGCCTGGAGCAGCAGCTCCGCCAGCCGGGCACATCGACCGCGGCCCAGGTGGCGACGCGGATCGACATGGCGCTGCTGCATCTCTACGAGGGTGAGCCGCTGCAGGCGTATGAAGAGCTGGCGCGGCGCGAACCGTCGCCGAGACTGATCGCTACCTGGCGGCCTCGATCCTGTCGCAGGTGATTTTTCTCCAGGGGGTCGCCGGGCTCCGTCGCGGCGAGACCGAGAATTGTGTCCTGTGCCGCGGCGAAGGCTCCTGCATTTTCCCAATCGGCCCGCAAGCCGTTCACCAGCAACCGGCCGGCTCACGTCTCGCCGTTCGCCATTTTACCGAATACCTGCGCCGCCACCCCGACGACCTGGGCGTGCGCTGGCTGCTCAACGTCGCGTACATGACCCTGGGCGCGTACCCCACGGGCGTGCCGCCCGAGCACCTCATCCCCCTCGAGCGCTTCCGCAATGAGCCGGATCACGCCATTGGCGCCTTTCGGGACATTGCGCACCTGGCCGGCGTCAATCGCCTCAACATGGCCGGCGGCGCCATCATGGAGGATTTCGACAATGACGGCCTGCTCGATCTTGTCGTGTCGACGATGGACACGGCGATGCCGCTGGCCTTCTATTGCAACAAGGGCGACGGCACCTTCGAGGAGGCGCGGCCGCGGCGGGGCTCCAGGATCAGCTCGGCGGCCTCTACTGCGTGCAGACCGATTACAACAACGACGGCTGGATGGACATCTTCGTGATCCGCGGCGCCTGGCTGAGCCAACCGATCCGCCCGTCGCTATTGCGCAACAACGGCAACGGCACCTTCACCGACGTCACGCGCGATGCGGGGCTCCTGGTGCCGGTGAACGGCATCGCGGCGTGCTGGGCCGACTTCGACAACGACGG
This sequence comes from uncultured Gemmataceae bacterium, assembly GCA_963834865.1. GTDB lineage: Bacteria > Planctomycetota > Planctomycetia > Gemmatales > Gemmataceae > CAWIDK01. The sequence goes on along the minus strand of CAWIDK010000002.1, from coordinate 3,946,152 downwards.
CCACCTCGACCTGTTCATCGGCTGCGAGCAGGGCCCCAACCTGCTATTCCGGAACAAGGGTGATGGCACCTTCGAGGAAATCGGCGCCCGCGCCGGCGTGGCCGGCAGCGGCAAGGTCTGCAAGGGCGCCAACTGGGGCGATTTCAACGGCGACGGCTATCCCGATCTGTTCGTCAACTATCTCAACGCGCCGCCGCAGCTATTCCGCAACAACCGCGACGGCACCTTCACCGACGTGGCGGCCGATCTGGGCATCGTCGCGCCGACGGTCGGCTTTTCCTGCTGGTTCTTCGACTATGACAACGACGGTTGGCTCGACATTTACGCGACCGCCTATGAGCGCGGCGACCTATCCGAGGTGGTCAAGAGCCTGCTCGGCGAGCCGAGCCGGCTGCAGACCGGCCGGCTCTACAGGAACCTCGGCGGCACGCGGTTCGAGGATGTAACGCGCGCAGCGGGCCTCGACGCGGTGCTGGTGCCGATGGGTTCCAACTTCGGCGACTTCGACAACGACGGCTATCTCGACATTTACCTCGGCACCGGCTGGCCGCCGTTGTCGGCGCTGCGGCCCAACCGCATGTTCCGCAATCTCGGCGGCCGGCGCTTCGCCGACATCACGCTCGCCAGCCGCACCGGCCATCTGCAGAAGGGGCATGCCGTCGCGTGCGGCGATTGGGATCGCGACGGCAACGTCGACCTGTTCATGTCGATGGGCGGCGCCACGCCGGGCGACCGCTTCCACAACGTCCTGTTCCAGAACCCCGGCCAGGGCAACCATTCGCTGACCGTCAAGCTGGTGGGCAAGAAGACCAACCGGGCCGCAATCGGTGCTCGCATCAAGGCGGTGACGGCCAGCGACCGGCCGTTGACCGTCTACCGTCACGTCACCAGCGGCAGCAGCTTCGGCGCCAACCCGCTGGAGCAGACCATCGGCCTGGCCAAAGCGAGCGCGGTCGCGACGTTGGAGGTGTACTGGCCGACCAGCGGCACCACGCAGGTGTTCCACGATGTCCCCGCCGACCAGTGCATCGAGATCACGGAGTTCGCCGCGAATTACCGGGTGCTGAAGCACAAGCGCGTGCCGCTGCCGGCGGAGTGAGCCGTCATCCGAACGGATGCAGAAGTTCAGCGCGATCGAGATCCGCGAATTGCCTGGCTACGCATGAGCGAACCGCGCTGTTAGCCCGACGCGCAAGCGAGGGTTGCGAAAAGGAACGAAAAATGGCCGAACCTACCCGAAGAGCCAGGAGCACCACCAAGCAGGCCGCGAAGAAGGCGGCCGCGCGCCCCGGCCCGCGTAAGCGCGCCATGCGCGCGGACAACGCGGACGGGGAAAGCGCCGTGCTTGCCAAGATAGCCGCGATGCCGGAACCGGATCGCGCCCTGGGCGAGCGGCTCCATGCGCTCATCAAAGCCAGCGCGCAGCCCTCGCGCCGAGACTCTGGTACGGGATGCCCGCGTATGCCAAGGACGGCAAGGTCGTCTGCTTCTTCCAATGCGCAGAAATTCAAACCAGGTAAGCGACGTTCGGCTTCATGCACGAGGCGAACCTCGACGAAGGCGGCATGTGGCCGACCGCCTTCGCACTGAAGGAGTTGACTGCCGCCGAAGAGGCAGGGATCGGCGCGCTGGTGAAGAAAGCGGTGAGCTGAGGCACGAGCGGCATTGTTGGCCTACAACACGCTACATGGAACAACGACGACCATTTTTTGAGCAGTGAAATGACGAACCAACCGGAACGCGATCGAGAAGAATTGTTTGAGGCGACTGCCAGTGAGAGCCAGGCTCGTGCCGAGGCAGTTTTGCCGACACAGGGCAGCGAGGATGCTTCGCAGGTACTGCGCAAGTTTACGAAGGAGCAGCTTTCCAGACCACCAGTTGACGAGAACAGGGATTACCTGCCGAATCCCAACGTCGATTGGGTCGTTCACGTCGATTTCCCACCAACGGTCGTTTTCAAGAAGGCCGACATCGGAAGCATCTTCAGCAAGGACTGGATGAACCAGCACGACCGGCCAACGGTTTTCGGTTTCAGCTCCGACATCCGGCGCTGGACCTTTGTGAACGCAGGAGGCGTACCGGACAATTACAATCGTTTGCAGATCGCGTGGAAGATGCGTCCCCTCGACCAGGATGGACCGATCACCCAGCAGCAGTTCGAGCGATACAAGGTTGCCGTCGAGAAGGCGGTCTCGAAACTGAAAGCAAGCGGCGTTCGCACAGATTCATCGCCATCGGACGCTGCAAACCGCTCTGCCACATTGGTTGAACTGGCCAAATCCTCTAACCAGGGCATCGACGTAGTGTTGCAGGCACCCAATGGACGTACTTTTGACGGAAAAGCGATTTGGGACGTCATGCTCTGCCTGGGATTGCGGTGGGGAGATATGGACCTGTTCCATTGGGATAACCCGGGCATTCCGGGCGATGACCACCTTTTCAGTGTTTGGACCTCAACGCCACCGGGTTACTTTTTCCCAGAGAGGATAGCGGCGGGCCAGGGTGAAACCGCCGACCTCGCATTCGGTTTCTCAATACCTCGCACGTTTCAGCCAGAAGAGATGTTCGACTCGATGATGAGGGCGGTTCAATACGCACAAAAGCGTCTCGGCGGGAGGCTGGTGAATGTGGACGGACGCCCGTTTTCCGAAGATGCCACCCGCTCGCAAATCCGCAACGTGGTGAAGACATTGCGAAGTGCTGGTTTTGGGCCGGGAACGGACGATACCCTCTACTTGATTTGATCCGCGAAATGGCCGGCTACGCATGAGCGAACCGCGCGCCCTGGTGGAGCACTTTTTTCGCCACGAGTTCGGCCGGCTCTGCGCCGTGCTGACCCGGTCGCTCTGCGTGCGCCGTCTTGGCTCCGCCTGATTGGCTCGCCGGTATTCAAGGCAGGGTCGCCAGCGCCACGATGAATGGGAAGTGGGGCGCGAGATTATTGATCGACTTCTGGTCGGCCGTGATCAGCGGACACCCCTCGCGCTCAGCCAGAGCCACGTAGAGGCAATCGAGTAGCCGCTCCGGGTTCGTGAGGAGATGTCGATGGCCCGGGCGATCAGCGGCGCATGCGCGATCAGAACCGGGGGACTGTTCATGACCTTGGCGTAGAGCGGGGCCGCCTGGCCGACGGCGATGTCCTTTTGTGTCCTTTTGCCGCTCGGCCTTGGTCAGGGCTCCGGCCACTTCATCCATGAAGACGGCCGGGGCGAGGAGTTCATGGATTTGCCGCTGATACTCATCGCGCAGCTGGACGGCTTTCGGCGTGAGCGGGCGCGGGATGACCCAGCAGATCGCGACGGAGGCGTCAAGGACGTACTTCATGCGTCGTCGTCGTCGTGCAGCAACGCCTGGAACCTGGCATCGTCCATGACGCGGCGGGTGCGGCGGATTTCCTCCGTGATCCGGTCGGCACGCTCCTCGATCCGGCGGGATGTTTCGGGATCAACCGGGGTGCCGTCGATAATCCGCTTCATCACGGCGTCCAGGTCTGCCAGGACTTGCAGGTCAATGCCCGCGGGTTCGGTTTCGGCGGTGCTCATACCTGTATTGTCCTCGGAACGGGGGGTCTGTCAAGGACACTGAATCATGAGCGAACCGTGCGCCACTCGAAGCACATTTCCCGACGAGATCGGCGACGAACCGCTTCGCGGCCCTTGCGGAATCCTTGCTGAACCGCCACACCGCCGTTATGATAACACATCGTGACCACGGGTTGCCGCGGGGACTCGATCATGCGTTTCAGTGGGCGGCCGGGCGCGTCGCCCTGATGGTGGTGCTGGCTCTTGTCGGTTATGCCCTGTACCAGGTCGGTCTGCACTATTGGGGCCTGCACCAGGTTGAGGCCGCCCAGGAAGCGCTCGAAGGCCGCGAGTTCAAGCAAGCTGCTGCTCATCTGCAACAGGCTCTGAGCGTCTGGCCCAACGAGCCGTCGGTTCACGTGCTGGCGGCACAGGCGGCCCGGCGACAGGGCGATTTCGAAGATGCGCTCCATCACCTGCAGAAGGCCGCGAAGAATCGCGCAGCGCCCGCCGCAATCGATCTGGAATACCGGCTGGTGCGGCTGCAACAGGGCGACCTGCGCGAAGGAGACATGCTGCTGGCCTATTGCGCCGACCATCCGGACAGCGTCGACACGCCGCTGATCCTCGAGGCCTACATCGGCGGCAGCATGGCCGTCCTGGTCCCGGCACTTCAGGATGCGCAGACCTTCGGCGGCGGCACCGCGGAGGCGGCGGTCGTCAAGGCACGGCGGGCCGTCGATCAGTGGCTGAAGCTGCGCCCGGATGCGCCGACCAGGTCCAGGGCCTGGTGTGGCGCGGGCATTGCAATTCATTCGCCAACGACCAGGCAGCCTCCGTGGCCGACATGCGGGCGGCGCTGGAGCTTGAACCGGAGCATTTCGAGGCCCGCTTTTTCCTGGCCAAGTTCATCGCGCTAAAATCGCCCGCCGAGGCGGCCAGCCATTATGCGGTCCTGCGGCAGCGCTTCCCCGAGAATGTCGACGTGCAGTTGTGGCAGGCCGAGAACTTCCATAACCTCGGCAAGCTCGACGAAGCACGCCAGATCGTCGATACGCTGCTGCCGCAGCATGGCGACGTGGTCCCGCTGCTGCTCCTGCGCGGCCGGATCGCACTGGACTTGCAGCAGGGGGCCGATGCCGAGCGATGGCTGGGACGTGCGCTGGAGCTAGCGCCGCGCGACGTGCCCGTCAACCTCGCGATGATTGCCGCACTGCAGATGACCGGAAAAACCGCCCAGGCCAGCCGGCTCCAGGAGCGGTTGGCCGAAATCGAGGCGGAACTGCGGCGCCAACAGGCGGAACGGCTCGAACAACGCAAGGCGGCCTCCGGCAAATAGGGTCAGATATCTGACGGCGTACTAATGACCACACAGCCAGCGCAGCGCATCGCCGCGGCACCGCGGCGCCGGTACCTCTGGATCGGCGCCGCGGCCATATTGGCCGTTGCGGGCGCTGTGCTCGTTTACTGCTTTACCGCGGTACGCTCGCAGGATGGCCCCAGTCCGATGGTGGCGCCGGATGCACCCGTGCCTGGGCCGAGCGCCGGCGTGGTTCCGCGATGTCACCGCCGCATCCGGCGTGCAGTTCACCTACCGCAACGGCGAGGAGGCCGACCAGTTCACGCTCCTCGAAACGCTGGGTGGCGGCGTGGCCCTCCTCGACTACGACGGCGACGGTCTGCTCGACATCTTCGTCACCGGTGGCGGCACCTTCGCGGGCGCCGATCGCAAGACCCTTCAGGGCCGGCCGTGCACGCTCTATCGCAACCTGGGCAAGTGCAAATTCCAGGACGTGACGCAGGACGCGGGTTTGAACCTGGCGTGGGGGTACACGCATGGCGTCGCGGTGGCCGACTACGACCGCGACGGCTGGCCCGACCTCCTCGTCACCGGCTATGGCCGCCTGGTGCTCCTGCACAACGAGCCCGACGGCAAAGGCGGCCGGCGCTTCGTGGACGTGACGGAAAAAATGGGACTGGGGCGCGACATCTCGTGGAATACCAGCGCCGGCTGGGCCGACCTCGACGGTGACGGCTGGCCCGACCTGTACGTGTGCCGTTACGTCGACTGGTCGTTGACCAACAATCCCTTCTGCGCCGGGCGCACCATCGGGGTCAAGCAGGACATTTGCGGCCCCGAGGCATTCAAGCCGCTGATGCACGCGCTTTTTCGCAATGACAAGGGCAAGGCGTTTCGCGACGTGTCGGCCGAACAGGGCTTCCAGGCCAGGGGCAATGGCCTGGGCGTGGTGCTGGCCGATCTCAACGACGACGGCCGGCCCGATATCTTTGTAGGTAATGACACCAACGACAACTTCCTGTTCATGAACGCCGGCGGCGGCAAGCTGGTCGAGAAAGCCCTGGCGGCGGGCGTTGCACTGGACCACGCCGGCAAGGCGACCGGCAGCATGGGCGTCGATGCCGGCGACTACGACGGCAGCGGCCGGCCTTCCCTGTGGGTGACCACGTTCCAGGGGCAGCTCCAATCGCTTTATCGCAACCTCGGCCGTGAGGCGTTTCATCACGAATCCGCGGCCGCGGGCATCGCGGCGGTGGGCCAGCAGTTCGTCGGATTCGGCACCGCTTTCGTCGACGTGGACAACGACGGCTGGGAGGATCTCATCTTCGTCAACGGGCATGTCTATCGCTATCCGCCGGCGAACAACCTGCGGCAGCGGCCGGTGCTGCTGCACAACACCGCGCCAACGGCCGCCGCTTCTTTCAGGACATCGGCACGCAGGGCGGTCCGTTCTTCCAGACGCCGGCGCTGGGCCGCGGCCTGGCGGTGGGCGACCTGGATAACGACGGCTGGCCCGACGTGGTGGTCAGCCACACCAATAGCCCTGTCGTCTTGCTGCGTAACGAAACCGCCCAGGCGGCGCCGGCCACCTGGCTGGGCGTGCGGTTGGTGGGACGCGACCACCGCGACGTAATCGGCTCGACGGTGGTCGTGGAGCACGGCGGCCGGCGGCTCACGCGCTTTGCCAAGGGCGGCGGCAGCTATCTCTCCGCGAGCGATCCGCGTCTCCTGTTCGGCCTCGGCCCCGCGACGACCGTCGAGCGCGTCACGGTGCGCTGGTCCTGGGGCGCGACTCAGGATTGGGAGGGATTGCAGCCGGGGCGCTATTACCGAGCTCCGCGAGGGCGAAACCGACGCTCGGCCGCTGCCGGCGCCGGCGCGATAACCCTGCCGCACATCCTGGTCGAACCTGCGCGTGCCGCGGCCTGTCATCACCACGTTCGGCGCGCCTGCGATGAGCCATTGCGGAGACACGGAAGATGCACGGAATTGACGCGGACGCGATCCCACCACCCGCCGACGTGCTCGGCTTGCCATGCGCCGAACAGGCCGGCATCGTGTCGTCGGCGGGCGGTAGCCGGGAACTCCTCGCGCTGGCTGCTCCGCTGGTGCTCAGCCAAAGCTTCATGACGGTTCAGGTGTTCGTCGACACCATCCTGCTCGCGCGGCACGACGCGCTGGAAATGACCGCGTCGTTTCCCGCCGTCATGTGGTTCTGGCTGGCGTTCGGAGTGCTCCAGGTCACCGCCGGCTACACCTCGACCTTTGTCGCGCAATACACCGGAGCCGGCCGGCCACAGCGCGTCGGGCCGGCCGTCTGGCAGGGCATCCACTTCGCCGGCCTGGCCGGGCTGCTGTTCCTGCTGATGGTGCCGGCCGCGCCGTACCTCATCGCCTGGGGCGGACACACGCCGGCCTTGCAGCGGCTGGAGACCGCCTACTTGCAGTGCCTCGCATGTACCGCGCTGCCGATGCTGGTGATGTCCGCGATCAACGGCTTTTTTTCCGGCGCGGCCAGACCTGGACCGTGCTCGTCATCGAAGCCTTCGGCACCGCCGTCAACATCGCTCTGGCGGTGCCGCTGATCTTCGGCCAGGCGGGCTTGCCGGAGTTGGGGATCGCCGGCGCCGGCTGGGCCACCGTGGCCGGGTCGATGGCATCGGCCGTGCTGGCCCTGGCGCTCCTGCTGCGGCCTTACTACCGCGACGCGTTTGCCACGGCGTCCGGTTGGCGGCCGGAGCGCGAGCTGTTCCTGCGCCTGCTCCGCTATGGCGGGCCGGCCGGCTCGCAGGTGTTTCTCGACGTGCTGGTGTTCCACCTGTTCACGCAGATGGTCGGCCGGCTCGGCGAGACGGCGATGGGTGCGACCACCTTGACGATCCGTCTCAACATGGTGGCGTTCCTGCCGATGCTCGGGCTCGGGCAGGCAGTCAGCGTGCTCGTCGGTCAGCGGCTCGGCGCCAACCGGCCCGATTTGGCGGAGCGCTCCACCTACACCGGCCTGCGGTGGGTCTTCGGCTACATGTGCGTCGTGGCGGCCGTGTATGTCACGGCGCCGGGGCTGCTGGTGGCGATCTTCGAGAGCCGCGATTCGGAGCAGTTCGCCGCGGTCGCCGCCGCGGTGCCGAGCCTGCTTTTGTGCGTGGCGATTTACTCGCTGGCGGACTCGGTGAACGTGACGTTCGCGTTTGCCCTGCGCGGCGCCGGCGACACGCGCTTCGTGTCGCTCCTGACCTTCGCGCTCGCCTGGCCGCTGATGGTGGTGCCGACGTACGTGGTGGTACAGCTCGACGCCACACTCTACTGGGCCTGGGCGTCCGCGACTGCGTACATCGTCGCGATCGCCGGCTGCTTCTACTGGCGATTCCGTAGCGGCAAATGGAAGACCATGCGCGTCATTGAGGAAGCACCGCCAGGCGAAAGCGCGTGAGCCGTTCGTAGTTCCGCCTTCAGGCGGTTCGCCGACCGCCTGAAGGCGGAACTACGAACCCTTCTCGACCCCAAGCTGCGTCAGAATGAACGCATCCACGAACGCGCGTTCGCGCAGCGCGTCGTAGCGGCCCGACGCGCCGCCGTGGCCGGCGTTCATGTTGCACTTGAACAGCAGCGGATGGTGGTCCTGCTTCACCGACCGCAGCTTTGCGACGTACTTCGCCGGCTCCCAGTACATCACCTGGCTGTCGTGAAACGACGTCAGCACCAGCATCGTCGGATAATGGGTTTCGCGTAGATTGGTGTACGGGCAATACGACTTGATGTACTCGTAGGCCGCCCGCTCCCGCGGATTGCCCCACTCGAGAAACTCCGGCACCGTCAGCGGCAGCGTCTCGTCGAGCATCGTGTTGATCGCTTCCAGGAACGGCACCTCGAGAATCGCCACCTTCGGCAGGTCCGGCCGCAACGTCAGCACGCCGCCCATGAGCAGGCCGCCGGCGCTGCGGCCCTGGATCGCGAGCTTTTCCTGACAGGTATATTTCTGAGCGATCAGGTGCTCGGCACAGGCGATGAAGTCGCTGAAGCTGTTGCGTTTCTTCATCATCTTGCCGTCGTCGTGCCAGGGTTCGCCCATCTCGCCGCCGCCGCGGATGTGGGCGATGGCAAAGATGACGCCGCGGTCGAGCAGGCTGAGCCGGGCCGCATTGAAGGTCGCCGGGTTCGTGCTGCCGTAGGCGCCGTAGCCGTATAGCAGCAGCGGCGCCGTGCCGTCGCGCGGCACGTCCTTCCTGGAAACGATGCTGATCGGCACCTTCACGCCATCCTTCGCGGTCGCCCAGATCCGCTTGCTCCGGAAGCGCGGGGTCGTAACCGCCGAGCACCGGCGTCGTCTTGAGCAGCCGGCGCTTGCCCGTTACCAGGTCGCACTCGAAAACCGATTTCGGCGTGGTGAAGGACTCGTACTCGAAGCGGAACTTGCTTACGTTGAATTCCGGGTTGGCCGCCCCGGCGACGCTGTAGGTGGGCTCGTCGAAAGCGACCTCGGTGCGCTGCTTCGTCGCCGGATCGAGTACCGCGATGCGCTCCAGGCCGTTGAAGCGCTCCTCCAGCACCAGGTGGCCGGCGAAGACGTGTACCGTGCCGAGCATCACCTCCGGACGATGCGGAATCAGCTCCTGCCAGTGCTTCTCGTCCGGCGTCGCCACCGGCGCGGTGACCAGGCGAAAGTTCTTCGCGCCCTTGTTGGTGCGGATGTAGAATTGTCCGCCCTTGTGCCCCACGTCATAGCGATGGTCCGCCGAGCGCGGCAGCAGCACCTGCAGCTCGGCGGCCGGCTGGTCGCGCGGCACGTAGCGCACCTCGGTGGACGTGAAGCTGGTAATGTTCAGCAGGATGTACTTGCGGTCCAGCGATTGCGTCACGTCAATATCGAACAGCTCGTCCTTCTCCTCGTGCAAGAGCGCGTCCTTGTCCGGAGCGGCGCCGAGCTGGTGGCGATAGAGACGGTAAGCGCGCTTGGCGTCGTCCTCGGTGACGTAATACAGCGTCCGATTGTCGGACGCCCAGACGACAGAATCGACCCCCGTGACCGTGTCCGGCAGCAGTTCGCCGGTTCGCAGGTCCTTGACGTGGAGGGTGTAATTGCGGAAACCGGTCGTGTCGCTCGTGTAGGCAAGCAGGTTGCCGTCGTCGCTGACGACGCGCACGTTGACGTTATAGAATTTGTGGCCCTTCGCCGATTCGTTGACGTTGAGGACGATCCGCTCCTGGCCGTCAAGGCTGCCCGCCTTGCGGCAATGGATCGGGTACTGCTTGCCTTCCTCGGTCCGTGTGTAATACCAGTGGTTGCCGATGCGCACCGGCACCGTGGTGTCGGTCTGCTGAATCCGACCCAGGAATTCCTTATAGAGACGTTCCTGTAACGGCAGGGTCGGCTTCATGACCAGATCGGTATAGGCGTTCTCGGCTTCGAGGTGCTTGATGACCTCGGGGTCCTTCTTCTGCCGCAGCCAGTAATAGTTGTCCACCAGCTTGTCGCTGTGGATCTCCGTCACCCTCGGGACCTTCTTGGCCACCGGCGGTTGGGGACCCGCCGGCTGCGCATGCACCAGCGTCATCAGCGCGAGCAGGCTCAGACTCGGCAAAAGGTATCGGCGCATGCAGGGAATCCTCAAGAGATCGAAGCCAACCGATCCGCCGCTCGGCTCGTGCCGGCGACGAACGCTCGCGCCCATGATAGCAAATTCGGCCCCCGTCCACACGTCGGGCGTTGGCGCGGGGGGTGGCGCAATCGGCGGAAAAACGCGTTGGTATCGGTTGAGGATGCCCGGCGCCGCCACTAAGATTACGGTTTCGCCCGCACTCGTTTCGAGGCACGCCATGAGCAAGACCACAACGAAACCATCGCCGAGCAATGCCGTGATCCTGACCATTCCCCTGCCCGCCGCCGAGAAGATCATGGGCGTGAGCGCGGCCGTCGCCGGCGAGCGCCACGCCCTGTTGACGCTGCGCGAACGGCAGGTCGCCGGGATGATGGCGACCGGCAAGCCGAATCGCGAGATCGCCGCCGAGCTGGGCATCAGCGTCAAGACCCTGGACATCCACCGCGAACGTCATGCACAAGCTGCACGCCCGCACCACCGCCGACGTTGCCAACTTCACGAATCTGCTTCGCCTCGTCGAGGCCGCCGGCGCCCGCGGGGTGACCCCGTTGTAGTAGGTCAAGGTGATAGTTCGGCGGCGGAGGGCGCGATGGAACAACTGAAGCGAGCGACGTTCTCCCTTGCGCTTCCAGATTCCGGAGTGCGCATCGGCGCCGTGCTGCAGCAAGAGCTGCACGATGCCGGCATAACCACCCGTATCGCGCCCGGGCACATGCGTACCGCGCGCGGGTTTGCATAGGCTGCGCGACGTGCAATCACGGTCAGCCGGCCGGTCCGCGGTCGCGTTTTCACCTTTCACCAGACCCCCCTGCGGTTGAAACGACCGTCGCAGCACCGCGCCCACCCCCAAGCCGCAAGCCATTCACGCTCAGGCTAATTGTGGCGACGGCCGCGGGGCCATTTCACGACACCGAACCGCGCTCGCATGCCACGGCCGTTTTACAAGGTGAGCACGCTCATGGATTGCGTTGCGCCGCGCGGTTTTGCACACACGCACTCCGCGACCTGGCACGCTGGCGTTCTTCGGGCGGAATGGTGAAGTTCCACTATGACTTCCGGCTTACTTTGGGCGGCAAGCAACTTTACTTCGAGACCATTCTGCAAGACGACGATCCGGGCGATCCGACTATTCAGATTGAGTATCCACGATGCCTGACTCAGTTACCGACAGCGAGGTCGCAACTTCCGCTGCGAGCCGGCCGTTCCCCTGGTACTGCCCGAATTGCCGCCGCAAAGAAGTGCGGCGTGTGACGATCCCGTATCACTGCCAGCTCGAGGACAACGGCCAGCCTGTCATGGTCGTGGTCAGCGAGCTGGCGGTCCCCCGATGTGCCAACTGCGGCGAACTGGTGTTCGACTATGAGGCGGACAACCAAATCAATCGCGCGTTCGAGCAACAGATTCATGCGCTTGGTAACGGCGCCAACGGCGACGTGCCGCCTCCCGAGCGCCACGGGGCAGACGTGGGGACGTCCTGATTTCCTACGTGAAAACCCGGGACGTCCCCAGCCCGCCCCGATGGCAAAGCACCGAGCTTACGCGAAAACGCCTGCCCCCGGTTCAAACAGGGCGACGCCGTTTCGTTCCGGTTCGGCAATGCGACGGTGATTGGCCGGATCGTCGCAGACCGTGGCGGTCTCGGTATCAGCGGAGGCGTGGCCGGAGCTCGACATGGGGAAACAAGTCAGGCGTCAGAGCAGCGTCGGCAAGCGGAAAGCGCTTGCCGTCGCGCAACGCCTTGCCGTGGTCCGTTAAGAAACGCGTCCAGCGAGCCTGAACCGTCTTAGCGGAGGCGGCGTCGAAGCTGTCTTTGCCAGGTATGGATCCCGCGCCGCCATCAACGATGATCCAGCTTGCCAGACGGTCCAGGCAATATGCCGTCGTCTCTGGATCGTTCAGGCGGCCGACAAACACTTCAATGAGTTCATAACGACCACCGAGTTCCCATAGGGCATTCTCCACCGCGTTCAGCAGCCAACTGTCGCGCGCAGTAGCCAGCACCTTGAGGGCGGGCTGCTTTAACTCCGGTAACTTGATCTTGGCCGCCAGGTTGCACGCGGCGATCTGAACATTGACGTTGGCATCCAGCAGCAGCGCGGGCAGCCGCTTGCGCAACGTCGCCGGCACCGGCTGCGGCACGTTGATGACGGCCGTTTCACGCACGTAGGGCACTTCGTGACCCAGCAGCGCCGCCACGGTTGCCTCCCAATTGGGCGGACGAAACGCTTCCCGTGTGCCCAGGGCATTGAGATAGACCACGGCCGCGCCTGGAGACTTTGGGGGCGCCGGCGACGGCTCAAAACGCTGGTTGAGCATGGTGGCGGCACGGCCCAGTTCCCGACACGAGCCGCGCGGTCGGGGATAGATGTTGGTCTCCAGTGGGGCGTTGCGGGTCGCGGTGACTGCGGCATCAAGGGCGGTGACCAGGGCCGCCATGTCCTCTTTCTCGCCGATGCACTCCAGCACGAACGCCCCGGCCTCGAAGTTGGCGGCGTTCTTGCTCGTCAGCAGCTTTCGTGCGAGGGCGCGCGTGGCCGGCGCGAAGTCGGCACGCCAGGCGGCGGCGCTGAGCAGACGGCGTGCTTCGACCCGGTCGTTGACAAACAAATTGCGGCCGGGCAGCTTGCCTTGGGCTTGCGGGTCCGGCAATCGTTCGTTGAGGGTTTGCACGACGCCCTGGACGCGTTTCTCTGCGACCTGCCCCGCCAACCCCACCAGCGCTTCTGTCGCTTCGGGCGTAGCGATACTCCCGATGCCCGCCAGTGCGTGCTCGTCCCCGTCGTGGGCGGCCTTGAGCAAGAGCGGCAAATAGATCGGATCACGCAGGTAGCAAAAGCCGGATTTGTTGGCCGCGGCCAGAGCGTCGATGATCTTCTTGGCCTGCTCTGGTGACGGGCGTTTCAGGTGCAGCACGCACTCGGCCACCGGATGGGGGCGGTCTTCGGTGGCCTGCCAGCCGAGGTCGTGAGAAATGTGCACGCTGTATTTGCCCGGCTTGTCGAAACGGCAATACGCCAGCAACGGCACATCCATGCATTCCTTTTTCCCTGGATAAATCGTGCACGTGCTCCCAATCCCGCCCAGGCAGAATCCTGACGGCTCGGGATCGACTACCGGCTTACCCTTTTCATCGGTCGCCTTGACCTCGAACCGCAGATGTCTTGATGCGCCGCGATAATCGCCACCCGTTGAAATCTGAAATAAGCCTTTACCGACGTTCTCAACACAAAACTGCACCGTGATAGGCTCGCCGAGGAAAACCTCCTTGCGAGGCAGGTCGATGGAGACACGCGCGTCGGCCGGAACGGTGGTCGGCTGCTGTCGCAAGTTACCTGCGTGCTCCGCAGCGGTTACAACGCCCAAGTCGAGTAGCTTTTGCCCGGGTACGTCCCAGACCAGAACCGTACCGTCGCCGCTGCCGGTGGCCAGGAACCGGGCATCGGCGGAGAAGGCTACGGCGGTGACACTGAGCTGATGTCCCTGCAGCGGACGAGTCAATTTGCCCGTCGTGACATCGCCGAGATAGACATCGCTGCCGCGCACCCAGGCGATGAGCGATCCTTGCGAAGCGAAGGCCGCAAAGTCGGTGTAAGGGCTGCCGAATAGGTTTTTTTCGGCGCCTGCGGCCGCGTCCCACAACCGCAGAGAATCGCCACCGGCGGTCGCGAGCAGCTTCCCATTCGGCGACAGCGCAACCGCCGGCCGATTGCGCGGCTCGGCGGGGATCTTGCGGAACGTCACCGGTGGTTAGATTCACGACGAACACGCGCAGGCCGTCAGCGACCACCGCCACCGTTTTGCCGTCCGATGAAAGGGCCGAGCCCCAGAGTCCGCCTTTTCGGTAAAGGGACCGTGCGACTTTCGCGTTCGGCGTCGGAACGGTTTTCCACGTTTCGGTATCCCAGCGAGACATGTTCTCATCGGCCGCCATGAGCTGCTTGCCATCCGCCGAGTAGGTAAGCGGCCCGCTGCTGCCGGCCGTATCCAGTGTATGCAGCAGATTGCCATCAGCGACGCGCCAGAGATAGACGGCACTTCGGTAGACTCTCACAAGATCCTTGGCGGTTTCCATGTCGATCCAGCTAACTTGCTCCGCACCCGCCAGAGTTTTTCCATCAGGCGAAAACGTGAGTGACAGGGCGTCGCTGCGCATGCCCTGAATGGTGCGTTGGTGCTTGCGAGTGGCGATTTCCCACAATTCGACGTTTCTGCCGCGGCCGATCGCTACTGTTTTGCCGTCGGGAGAAATGGCGACAGCGTGGACTGCACCGGTCCATAGACGTGTCGACCCAAGCCTGACAAGCGCGCCGGGGGGTGTCGCATCGCCGTGCTCGTCGGCATGTTGTGCCGGGGGCCGACTGGCCGGCGCTGGCTGGATACCAATGGGCAGAAACAGCAGCGTGGCCGCCATGCAACGCATCTGACGCATAGTGATTCTCCCTGGACAAGTCGTCTCAGGCGGGACGCCGAAGCGCCGGGGGGACATGCTGCGTTTTCAGCCGCGGACCTACGGGTTTTGCCGCTGTGATCCCCCTGCGTGCCCGACAGATCATTGGTGACGGGTTCATGCGGCCACGGCGATCGGTCGGAGATTCAGCTGCCTTGCCTTATTGAAAAGCCGCTCACGGTCCGCTGCGGGCAACAGCCGACTTGTCCAAACACCATTACCCTCGGCATGGGGGATCAGCTCGCGAAACTCGGCGATGGCACTCCGCACCTCCGGGCTCTGCGTCGCGCTTTCGACATACTCCAGTTCCCCCAAAAGACGGCGGTAGTCCTGTTCGCGGCCGATTTCATACTGGAAGGCCGCGCTCAGCGCCAGGCCGGCAACGTGCTCGCGCTCATCCGCCGGTGCGCCGGCAAGGAGCGGCCGCAAGACCGCAAGGGCCTGCTCCTGGTCTGGTAATCGGCCACCCACGCCGACGCCATAAGCGTTGGCCATCATGATCCGGACGGGCCCTGTGTCCGAAGCATGCGCCCCCAGATAATCGCTGCCCACGGTCAATGCACGTTGCGGTTTGCCGTGCGCGAGATAGAGGTAACCCAAAAGGGCAATCAGGCTGGCATTGTCGGGATCGAAGGTCGCCGCCCACACCAGGTGCCGCTCGGCAAGGTCTTGCCGTCCGAGGTCCGACGCCTGGCGATAGATCATGTAATGCAACAGCGCCAGGCCGGGCAAGCCGCGCACCTGCTCCAGCAGGAATTCAAGCGTCCGTTCGTCAGCACGGTCAATCTGGCGGCCTTGCAAGGTGAGGTCGCGAAGGAACCGCTGCTCCCGCTGGCGCAACTCATCGAGCCCGTGCTCACGCTCCCGCAGCGCGGCGTGCAGGTCGAGGCGCGTTGCCGGCATCTTGCTGTCGGCTTCCACTCGCTGGAGCAGTGAAAGGATTTCGGCTGCTTGTTTCTTGCCGGTTCCCTGCAGGTAACATTCAGCGGCAGACAGCCAGTCTTCGAAGGCTTCGGCGTACTCTCCGGCCGCGTAGCAGAGCTGGCCCATGCGGGCACGCCGTCGACCGGCCTCCAAGGCATCGTACGCCGCCTCCGCGTAACGCCCCAGGACTCGTCGCGAGTCGTGTTCCATCAGGAAATTGGACGACTCGCGCTGGAGGTCGCGATACTGATGCTGCTCTGTCGCGCTCATGGGTGCAGTCCCTCGGTCCGGTTGCGCGGGCTCTGCATGATTATGGTGACGCTCACCCAGCGTTTCAGGAGAGTTGGGTTCACGTTGCTTTGGCTGGCCTTCCCGGTAAACAGCCCGGGTAACCCGCCCTCCCATCGCCCCGCAATCTCAATCATCTCGGTCCGGGTATCGTTCAAATAGTAGTCGTGACCGGTCCCGGTACCGGATCGTCGCGTGAATCGTGTTTGTGGCTCGATGTGGGCCAGGACGGCCGCCGCGACGACGACTGCTGCCAACTCGACTCGCGTCGCCTGATCTTCATCCCGCTCTTGGAGGATGGCCACCTCTTCTTCCACCTCCGCGAAGTGCGACCGCAGCGTCGCGATGTCCCAGGAGAACACCAGTTCGCCATCCACCGCGGTCTCCGCAGCCGATCGCTGCCAATGAACCTGGACCGAACACCGGCCGATTGCGCCTCCCCCAAATGTAACGATGGCTGACGGAATACACGAACGGAATCGCAACGGATGTTCACACAGGCGGATGAGGTCGTAGTCCATGGCGTCATGTCCTTACCCTCCAGCGCTACGTCATTATACATGGCTGCAGCACTCGTCGTCGTCGGCCGGGGACATGCCGGCGTTTGCACCATCGCGAAGCGGCACGAGAAGCGGAGCGAACGTACGACCTTGTCGAGCTGCACGCGTCGGAGCCGGAGAACGCGTATCGGGTATCGGGAGTTATGCTGCCTTTTTCAGGCGCGCCGCAAATCCCCTGGGGTCGGCGCTGCCGTTTAGGTCCAGCGTCGTGCGCACGGCGGCCAGATGGTAATACACCACACGATCCTGTCCGGCAAAGGCGGGGAGGATGATCGTTGCCTCGCGTCGCGCCTCATGCTCGTAGACACGTGCCTGGCCGTCCGGGTCCGCGGTTCGGCAGCGGAAGCCCAGCGACAGGAGCGGCTTGTCCAGCTGACCATAGGTCACGTCCGTTCTTGTCACGATGCTCCTCCGCGTCTCTCACTTGAGAGCCGGTTCCGTCTTACCAGTTACGGCGGGGCCGTTGGCGGGAACCGCGTTCGCCGTTCCTTGCTGCAGGATATCGTTGAGCACCTCCACGGCGTAGCGTCCTTCGGCAAGTGCCAAATCCGTGATAAACTCGACGATCCACTGCGGATAATCGCGTGCCTGCTCGAGTACAGGCACCTGGAGAACGGGAGCATCGTCCTCCCCGGAGCCTTTGGCGAAAGGCAGCAGATTGGCCTGCTCGACGGGCAGCGGCTACCATGCGTGTGTCCGCAGATAGGCCTGGGCGGCCGCCGACCGGACCTGGGTCACACGCGGATCGATCCAGGGATCTGAAACGCACCAATTGGTACCAGTATGAAAGACGATGGGCACCACCGGTGTCAAGCGCAACGGCGGCCGCGGCGCCGGCAGCGTCTCCCAGGCCGTCCACTGCCGCTCCCAGTAGAGGACAGCGTACGCCAGCGTCCGCAGCGGCATGAGCGGATCATGCCGACTCTGATGTTCCACGAGGACGCAGACGAAGACCGGCACGGTCTCAGCCGGTGTCTTGTAGGGGATGCGGAAAAGCAGGTCCGACTCCCGGTGCCGCCAGTCTTGGAGCGGGAAGTCCCGCGGCAGGATCTCACGCTCTTCGCAGACGAAGCCGTCCGCGATCTCCCCCAGGACCCCCCAGGACCCATTTCTGATTTTCTGCCATTTTTCGTTATACTTTGCCTGGCTCCGTGCCTTATGGTGTAGGACAACCCATGTCCTTCCCGACTCGATCCACGCACCGTACCGGAGCGCTCCATGTCCACCGCACCTCCGCCGATCCAGGCCGGCGACGACCGCACCGAACAGATTGAGGCCCTCGATTTCGTCCTGCGCCGCCTCGAAGACTGGTTCAAGGCCGGCCGGCTGACCGACCGGCAATGGCAATCCGTCGCGCAAATGTATGGCCGCGAACGCCAGGCATTGGCCGCCCCGGACCAGACCGGCACGCCGGTCGAGCCGAGCATCAACCTGCCGCGGCGCAATCGCTGCTGGAGCTGCAAGGAAGACGTGCCCGGCACTCCCTCGCACTGCGAGGCGTGCGGGGCGCCGGCGACCGGGCCGGCGGTCAAGTCGCTGCGCTTCTACCGCTTCCTGTCGCGCGAGCTGGACCATCTCGAAGCCCTCGGCACCATCTCGCTGCGACAGGCCCACGAGCTGGTCGGCGAAACCCAGGAAACCATCGCCGCCATCAAGAACAAGCTCGAAAAGGACCGGGCGCTCATGGTCGCGCCGGTCTCGACCGAGAGTGTGCGCGTGACGCCGCGCCGCTCGGCGATGGAGGTGCTGCTCGATCCGCGCAGCATCCAGTGGCTGCTCGCGACCGGCGGCGGCCTGCTCGTGCTCGGGCTCGTGATCTGGCTGTCGAGCCTCGGCCTCTTCGACAACCCCGGCGTCGTCGCGGCCGCACTCGGCATCGGCAATGGCGTCGTCCTCCTGGGCGGCTGGGCCCTGACGCTGCGTACCCGCTATCAGCTCGCCGGCCGGGCGCTGACGCTGCTCGCCTGCCTGGTCATGCCGCTCAACCTCTGGTTCTATCACACGCATGGCCTCGTCACGCTCGAGGGACATCTGTGGGCGGCAGCCCTGGCCTGCACGGTCATCTACGCCGTCTCGGCCCTGGTGCTCAAGGATCCGCTGTTCGTCTATGTCCTGGTCGGCGGCGTGACACTGACCGGCCTGCTCCTGCTCGGCGAACTGCGCCGGCTCGACGAGATCGCCGCTCCGGTGACAATGCTGGTGGTCCTGAGCCTCATTTGCCTGCACGTCGAGCGCGCGTTCCCGCCGGACGATACGACCCCGTTCTCGCGGCGCCGGTTTGGGATGGCCTTTTACTGGTCCGCCCAGGCGCTGCTCGGCTCGGGACTCGTGATCCTGCTGGGCGCGCAACTCATCGGCTGGCTGCACGCACCGCTGCTACAGCACCTCGGCTTCGTCAAGCCCGTCGTCGCCGAGCGCGACTATCTCCCCTGGACGCTGACGCTCGTCCTGGCCGGCACCTACGCGCTGATTTACTCCGACATCGTCGTGCGGCGAATTGGCGTGTATCTCTACCTGGCGGCGATCACGCTCCTGTGGGCCGAAATCCAGCTGCTCGTGCTGCTCAACATCGCCGGCAGCGAGGCGATCGTGATCGCGACGCTCGCCCTGACCGCGCTGGCCGTCAACGTCCTGCAGGTGCAGTTTCGGGAGAAACGCGATTTCCTCCGGACGATCCCGCCGCTCGGCGTGATCCTGAGCGTCATCCCCGTGCTCTTCGGCATCCTCCTGCACTTCCGGTCGACGAACCGCGTCCTCAACGAACTTTGGCCGTTCCAGATCGACTGGGCGCTGGTCGGCGCGATGTTCGTGACCGCGCTGAGCTGCCGGGCCGCGGCGCACCTGTATCGCAAGACCTACCCCGACCTGTCGACCTTCTACTTCTTTGCGACGGCCGCCGCCACGCTGGTTTTCGCCGCTGAGCTGGCGTGGCTGATCGGCCTCAAACCGTGGGAAACCGCGGCGCCGGTGCTGATGAGCATCCCGATCCTCTATCTGATCGCGGCTCAGTTCTACCGCGGCCATTCGCCGGAACGGCCGCTCATCTGGTGCGCCCACGCGAGCACGGCGGTGATGCTCCTGTGCAGCCTGTACGTCGCGGCCGGCGTCGTGCCGCAGGTGGCGGAGGTAACGCCGGTCACCGGCAGGGTCCTCAACCTGCTGCTGGCAGTCTTCTGCGCGGAGACGGCGCTGTTCTACGGCATGGCCGCCGCGTCGCAGAAGGCCGGCTGGAACATTTACCTGGCGACGGTGATGCTGTGCGGCGCGATCTGGCAGCTGCTCAATTTCTTCAACACGCCGAGCGAGGTCTATCCGCTCGCGTTCACGCTGCTCGGCCTGGGCCTGCTGATCGCCTATCGCTTCGCCCTCCTGGAAAAGTGGGAATGGGCGGGCCTGTCGCGGGCCGGCTTCCAGTCGGCCAACGCCCTGACGACGCTCGGCTTCGCCGCCGGCGCCCTCCTGTCGCTGAGCCGCCTGCTCATCTCTGAAGGTCAGCTCGCCCGGCTCGACAATGCGGTCAACCCCGACTGGCACCACCCAGTCCGGCTGGCGATGTATCTGATGCTCTTCTCGACCGTGGTCAGCCTGCTCGCCGCCTGGCTCGTGCAGCAGCCGGGATGGCGCCGCGCGTACCTCGCCCTGGCCGTCGGCAACGCCGCTCTGACCGCCCTGTTGTTTCACCGGCTCAACCCGCTCAACCCCTGGCAAACGCTCGAGGTCGTCAGCGTGCTCCTGGGGCTGGCGCTGCTGATCGTCGGTCATGTCGGCTGGTATCGCGAGCCGGAGGAGCGCATCAGCGATACGGTGAGCCTGGCGCTGTTGTTCGGCTGCATGGCGTTGATCGTGCCGCTCGGCATCGCGACGGTGGTCCACCGCTTCGGCTACGAAATCTCGCCGCTCGACGAATTGGGCCTGGTGTTCGGCTCCGTGATCCTGCTCGGCAGCGGCGTCATGTGCCGACTCAAGGCGCCGACCCTGTTCGGGGCGATCGCGCTGGGGCTGTACGTGCTGATGGTGCTGATCTACATGCACCGCTTCGTCAAGGAGCAGGTCCTGGTCGGCATCTACCTGACGCTCGGCGGGGCTCTACTGTTCGGCACCGGCCTGGTGCTGAGCTACTACCGCGACCGTCTGCTGACGCTCCCCGACCGGATCAAGCGCCGCGAAGGCGTGTTCCGCGTCTTCGGCTGGAGGTGAGACCGGTGGTGTTTACGTTTAGCGTTCGCTTGCCGCGAGCGAACGCTAAACGTAAACCGGTAAACACGATTCCGACTCGTCGCGATGGGAGATGACGATGTTTGCTCAGGCCGGACTGAACAACTTGCTGCTTGAGGTCCGCAACAACCTCGGACCGCTGTGCGTCATCTTCACCATCGGGTTCGTCATCGTCCTGGCGCTGGGTATCGTCCTGCGCACGGCGTGCAGTCTCTTCAACGCGATGGTCGGCGGCAAGGACTCGGCCGAGGGCATCCCGATGCCGACGATCGGCGGCTCGATGATAATGGTTTTCCTCTCATTTGCGATCACCTATGCCCTGGTCTTCGCGATTCTGTGGGCGGCAACGGAACTCGCCAGGTCAACCAATCTGAACGTCTCCGAAATCGCCCTCTACAGCGGCTTCGGCACCATCCTCCTGTTCTTCGTCGTGCTGAGCGTGCTGCTCGCGCTGTTTCTGCCGGCGCCGATCTTCCGCGCGTTCATCATCGCCATCCTGTGTGTGCCGGTGGGCATCGTCCTGTTCGTGCTGCTATCGGTGATCGTGTATCTGCTGTCGGCGGCCCTGAACCTGAGCTTCCCGGCGTTTCAGCGCTTGCCATTTCTCGGTAAATGAATCGGGTTACCCCACTGCCTCCAAACCGCTCAGCGGCCCCGTGCTTGAACCGAATCGGTCGGCGTTGATGCCGAGGCGGCGCAGCATCGTCACGTACAGGTTGGACAACGGCGGCGGGTTGGCGGGATTGAAGGCCAGATGCTGGCCGTGCCGAAAGCCGCCGCCGGCCAGGATCACTGGAAGGTTCCGGGTCGCGTGATTGCTGGCATTTCCCAGGTTGCTGCTGAAGAAAACCGTCGTCCGGTCGAGCAGGCGGGCGTCCTGTTCGCGCGTGTCCTTGAGCCTGGCGAGGAATGCACGGAAGGTCCGCATCATTTCCAGCTCGACGTTGCGGAGCTGGGTGATTTTGCTCGGATCCTGCCCGTGGTGCGATAGATCATGATGGCCCAGGCTCACGCCCTGGATGGGCGGCACCAGGCTGGTGCCGAGGAGCAGCAGTGTGATGAGGCGAGTCGAATCCGTCTGCAGGGCCAGGTGCATGAGATCGAACATGAGCTGCGCCTTGCCAACCACGTCGGCCGGGTTGCGATTGTCTTGCGGCGGTGGGACATTCACGGTCGGCCGGGGCCGGCGGGACCATTCCTCCGATCGCGCCAGGCCGCGCTCCAGTTCGCGGACGCTGTTGAAGTATTCGTCGAGCTTGTCGCGGTCGGCGGCGCCGAGTTGCGGCTGGATGCGGCGGGCCTGCTCCCCGACCGCGTCGAGAATGCTGCGGCCGTCCCGTAACCGCCGGGCCTGGGCCGCGACCTCGTCGGGCCGGCCGGCGAGGAACAACCGAGCGAAGACGGCCGACGGAAATGAGTCCGAGGGCACGATGGCGCCGCTACGGGTCCAGGACAGGCTGAAGCCTTCGCACGACAGGGCCAGGCTGGGGAAGCGCGTTTCGCCGCCGACGTGCTCGGCCGCGATCTGGTCCAGCGAGATCTGATTGCGGAAGGCCGCCCGGTTCTCCGGATGCGGGGCGGCGGTCAGGAAGCTGAAGATGGAATCATGGCTCGAAGGCCACCTCCGGATGCGCCAGGCCGGAGATGACCGTGAAATCGTCGCGGAATTCCCGCAGGACTTCCAGGTAGGGAGTGAGCTGATAGTCCCGGCCGGCGCGCTCGGGAAACAGGTTGGGCGGGTGCAGGCCGAGCGGCGCGCAGATGCAAACCATGCGGCGCGGCGGCCCCGCGGCCGGCGATTGCGCAAAGGCTTCGAGCCAGGGCAGGGCCAGCGACACGCCGGCGGCGCGGAGGAAGCTGCGGCGGTTGAGTTTCATGGGAAGCCATCTCGGTTTGGGGTTCAGCCGGTTCGTCGCGTTCGTTTCGCGGGTTGCTTCACCGGCACTTCAGGGTCGGCGACGTTCATGCCTCGCGCCCGGGCCTCTTCGTGAATCCGGTTCCAAAACGCCTTGCGCTGAGCGGGAGTCAGGCCCTTCAGTCTCTTGTGGAGCTTGAACTTCCACTCGTCGATGTGGTCCAGGAATTCCTCAATCTCTAATTTCATCGCAGGCCTCGAATGGGATTGCAGATCTTTTCTTTCCTCATTTCGCCTTCAAATCAAGGTAAATCAGCCCATCCTTGATGCGATACTCAAGGCCCACTTGCTTCGAAACCGCATCCAATAACTCCCGATGAGTAAGTCCGGGCTGCGCAGCTACCTGAACTTGCTTCTCGCGAAGCATCCTGGCAGCGTCCGAATTGAAGATAAAGAAAACTCCGAGCCCCGTCTCGTCGGAAATTTCAGTGTGCATGAACGTTAGTAACGTTACGAGTTTTTCCTTCTTGGGGACCCTATCAGCACGCACCTTCGTTTTCAATGCTTCTTCAATCGTAATCTCCGGACCCCCTAGGAAGTCCGTAGCGCTGGCGCTTCGAAGCGCGAACAAGCACACGAAACACACTAAAAGGAAACGCATGGTCTCCTCCTTTTTGCAACCGATCAGTCACAATCGATCCGATGCCGTGCAACCAAGATGCTTCGGCCGCCTTTGTTTTCCGAAACGCATCTCACCTTCGTGCCGGGTGGGAACTGCCAATGTTCGAGCGTGGCGTCGTAGTCCGCGGTCGGGAGGACTTGTACGACATCCGGCGCCAGCAAGACTCCCGTAGTCGGACGCCACACCTCGGTCCCCTCATCAAGTAACGGGACGTACACCTCAACCACGTTAGTAGACGAAGCCGTCTCCGCCGACATGGATCACCTCCCCTGTCACATCATCGACGACAACAGAACGGCCTGTCGTCGGGTGAATGCACCGCGTTGCCGCATGGGCTGGATTCACCTGGTTCACGGCCGGGATCCTGGTTCCGTGCTGGATCGCCTCGGTAATCTGCTCCGGCGTCCAGCCACGACTTCGCATCTTGTTCTGCCATTGCTCTACGGAGTGAATGCCGGCAAGCTTCCAGCTCGCGCGCCGCTTGAGTTATTCACAAGGCACTTGGCCCTCCCTAACTTATCGTATCAATGCAGTTCATTTGTACGAGAACACGGGACTCTGCACCAGCTCATTTACCAGCGTCCGCAGCCCGTAATCGCGCTTGCGGATTCGGCCGACGATCGCTTCGATCTCCGCCCGATCGCCCGGCTGCGGCGCCGCGCCGGTGGCGTAGGTCACCAGCCGTTCCGCCAGGTTGCGGGCAAGCTGATCCTTGTCCTTCAGCAGCAGTTGCTTGAACTCATCGATGTCGCGGAACTTCTGCCCGGCGAATTCGTCGGCTGGGTCCACCTTCGGGCCCTGCAGGTACGGCATGCGCCGGCCGTCCACGATCACCGCCTTGCCGTTGCCGCTGGTGCGATAGTAGTCGCGCCAGCCGCCGATGACGTCGAAGCTTTCGAGCGCAAAGCCGGGCGGGTCGATCTTCGCGTGGCAGCTCGCGCAAGACTCGACCTGTCGATGCTTGGCCAGCTGCTGGCGGATGGTGGTGGCGCCGCGAATGTCAGGCTCGACTGCCGCAACGCCCTCGGGCGGCCGCGGCGGCGGCGTGCCCAGGATGCGATCCAGCACCCATGCGCCGCGCAGGATCGGCGAGGTGTAGGTGCCGTTGGCCGTCACCTTGAGCACGCTCGCCATCGTCAGCACGCCGCCGCGATGGCTATCCTGGGGCAACGCCACCTTCTTGAACTCCCAGCCCGTCGGCGACGGGGAATTCCATAATGCTTCGCCAGCCGGCCGTTGAGCATCGTGAAGTCGGCATGCACGAAGTTGGCGAGGCTCAGGTCGTGCTTCAGCACCTCATCGAAGAACAGGTACGTCTCCCGCAGCATCGACGCGTTGAGCATCTCGTCGTATTCGGGATAGAGGATGTGGCTCGGGATTGTGGCGTTGATCTCGCGCAGGCCGAGCCATTGGCCGACGAAGTTCTCGGTGAAGGCGGCCGACTTCGGGCTGTCGAGCATGCGCTCGACCTGCCGGCGGAGCGTGGCCGGCTGGGCCAGTTTTCCCGCCTCGGCCAGGGCGAGCAACTCATCGTCGGGCATCGTGCTCCACAGGAAGTACGATAGCCGGCTGGCCAGGGCGAATTCGTCGAGCTTGCCGGCCTGCTCGCGGAGAAACAGGAAGTCCGGCGACACCATCACGCCCATCAGGCCGACGCGAACCGCCTGCTCGAATGTGTCCTTCGCGGCCAGCCTGGACCGGACCAGCTTCATGAACGGCTTCACGTCGCCGTCGGTCACGGCTCGGCGAAAGGCCCGGCGGGCGAAGGTGCGCAGGATACGCTCGGCGTCGGCTTCGGGGTCCGGCGATGCGACCTCCACGCGTTTGCTGCCGTTGAACGTAGGCGCCGCCTTCGCCGGCAGATCGCCGAAGAGACGGCGATGGCTCTCGGGCGGCCAGGCGTCGTAGAGCGGCCCTTCGACATCCACCCACTGCACCGCCAACCCCGCGCCCTCGTATTTGTCGGCGCCGATCTTGTGGACGACCTGTGAACCCGCCAACCCGTAGGGATGGATGCGAATGGTGCTCCGCGGTTCCAGTTGCGCGACGAATTCGACCACGGCCGCCTTGTCGGCGGGGGCGTCGAAATAGCCGACCAGGAAGGTGTCGCCGGCCATGCCCATGCGGCCGGCGTCCACGCGATAGGTGACCGGCTTATCGGCGCTCTGAAAACCGGAGGCGGAGAGGCGGAAGCGGTACTTGCCGCGGTCCGGCGGATAGAACGGCGACAGCGTGACGGCTTGCCACGGTACCGAGGTGAAATTGACCACCGTGCCGTCGTCCAGGCGGCGAAACACGCGTTCGTCGGCCACCTTGACTGTGTGCGTTTCCTTGAGGCTGTAGCGTTTCTTGATGAGCGGCGGCTGCGGTCCGTTGGCGATGGCGATACTCAGTGATTTCTCAGCCGCTTCCAGATACTTGTCCATCAGGAACGAGGAGACGTGCTGTGCGTCGCTCACGTTGTCAAAACCGCTCGCCGACCCGTCCAACGGCAGCAGGTCCTTGAGCTCAGGGGCCACGCGTCAAACTCCACCCGAATTGTTGCAGCGGAATTGACGTTGACAAGTGTACAGACATAGGATTCTCTGGATATTCGCCCGCTTTCCGGAGGAACGCATGGCTGCTACCCCTTCCGTGGCGTCGATTAAGAAACACTTCCGGCGCATCTATGACCCCCGTGTCGCCGGCCGTACCAAGCACTTGCTCATCGACCTGCTTGTCATGGCCCTCTGCGGCGTCATCGCCAACTGCGACGACTGGCCCGACATCGTTCAATTTGCGCAGCAACGCGAAACCTGGTTTCGACGCTTCTTACGTTTGCCTGGCGGCATCCCGTCGCACGACACTTTTGAACGCGTCTTCGCGATCCTCAATCCACGGGTCCTGGAAGCCTGCTGCCTGGCCTGGTTGCGAACGTCGCCGGCTTATCCGGCGTCGAGCACATCGCCATTGACGGCAAAACTTTGCGCGGCTCGGGCAATTCGAAGCTGGGCGCCCTGCATGTGGTCAGTGCCTGGGCCACCCAGGCCCAGGTTTCGCTGGGCCAGGTCGCCGTCGAGGGTAAAGGCAATGAAATCACAGCCATTCCGAAGCTCTTGCAGTTGCTGGACCTTGATGGCGCGCTGGTGACCATCGACGCCATCGGATGTCAGAAGAACATCGCCAAGAAGATCCTGGACCGCGGTGGCGATTACGTCTTGGTGGTGAAAGCCAACCAAGAACGGTTGATGAGTGACATCCAAGAAACCGTGATGAAAGCGCTCGACGGCGCGTTGCCGGCGGGCCGGGTGCGGCAATGTACGACGACGGAGCGTGGACACGGGCGCGTCGAGGAACGCGGTTGCGTGATCGTCGAAGACGTCAGCGGTATTCGGGATCGCGCGGCGTGGCCGCACCTGCGGACAGTGGGGATGTGTCGCCGCGAACGGACGGTCAACGGGCAGCAGACGACGGAGGTCGTTTACTTCATTGGCAGTCGGCGCATGGCCGCGCGGCGTTATGCGGCGGCGCTGCGCAACCACTGGGGAATCGAGAACAACTTGCATTGGCAATTGGATGTGAGCTTTCATGAGGATGCGAGCCGGGTGGAGAACCGCCACGGGGCGGAGAACCTGTCGTTATTCCGCAAGCTCGCGTTAAGCTTGCTCAAGCAAAATCCACGTAAAACAAGTATGGCCCGTAAACGCAAGGGAGCCGCTGTAGACCCTGGTTATCTTGCCGAAATCCTCACTGGGGCTACGAAACTAGAGAAAGCTTAATGCGTGGCACCTGTCCTTGAGCTGGACGTGGACCCCCAGGAGGTCGCGGACCGTGTTCTCATATTCAATCCGGTTGAGCCGCCGCAGGACGACGCGGCCCTGGGTTCGCCGCAGCGCCTCCGCCGCTTGCACGCCGGCGCGAATCCATTCGGACACGGCCCGGATTTCCTGCTCGGTGGGCCGCGGCTTCGCCTTTGGGGGCATCTCGCCTGCCGTGACCCGCTTCAGGACTGCCTGCCACCGATCCTGGTCGGCCTTGCGTGCAAACTCCGGCGCCAGCTGGTCCAGGCGCAAATCCCCCTTGGGCTTCTGGGTCCCGTGACATTCCAGGCAGTGCCGCACGAGGAATGGCCGAACCTGAGCCTCATAGCGATCGGCGTCGGTTGGTTGCGCCGGCGCCGCCTGTCCAAGTCCCACAAGCACAGCGCACGCCGACGCAAAGCGAGCGGCGGGGCTTGTCCCCGCCGTGTAGACCGCCGGGACCAGCCCGGCGGCTCGCCGTCCACGAGTCAATAAACAGGCAGTCATTTCTACAACAATTCGCTAATCGGCGTCGGGTCGTCGAGCACCGCGACCGGCCGGCCAAGCGGGTCGGTCAGATGAAGCCGCGGGTCGATGCCGAGGACCTGGTAAATTGTCGCGTGGATGTTGCTGGGCCGCAGCGGCCGGGTGTGCGGGCGGGTGCCGTTGCGATCGGTCGAGCCGACGATGGTGCCGCCGCGAACGCCGCCGCCGCCCATGAGGCAGAACATTGACTCGCCCCAGTGATCGCGGCCCGGGGTGCCGAGGACCGTCGCGCCGCCGTTGCGGCCGTCGTTCATGCGCGGCGTGCGGCTGAATTCGCCGCACAGCACCACCAGCGTCGTGTCGAGCATGCCGCGCTGATCGAGGTCGTGGAACAGCGCGGACACGGCACTGTCCACCCTGGGCAGATAATTTTCATAGCCCAGCTGCAGGTCCCAGTGGTGGTCCCAACCGGCGTAAAGGACGGTCACGAACGTCGAGCCGGCCTCGACGAGACGGCGCGCCAGCAGCGTGCTTTGGCCCCAGGTGTGCCGGCCGTACAGGTCGCGCAGCCGCGGCTCCTCGCGCTCGATGTTGAACGCGTCGCGGGCAGCCGGGCCGGTGACGAACTCATACGCCTCCTGCTGGAAGCGGTCCATCGCCACCGCATCGGGCAACGGCTCCAGCTCCCGGCGGACGGTGTCGAAATGCTGCAACAGCGAACGGCGATCGGAAAGCCGCGGCAGCGTCAGGCCGGCGGCGAGATTGAGGTTCTGGACGTTGAAGGTCGGCGCATTGGGATCGCCGCCGGTCTGGAACGGATTGTAGCGATGACCCAAGAAGTCGGCGCCGAAATAGCCGGGCGAGAGGCCGATGCTATAGGCGCTGGGCACGCCGACGTAGGCGGGCATCCCGGCACGGCGTGGGCCGGCCTCGCGCGAAACGATGGCGCCGATGCCGGGGAAGCGGCCCGCGTTGTTCGCCCCCGAGACGCCCATGTCCTTGGTCGTCAGCATCCGATGGCCGCCGGCGAAGTGATCGCCGGTGTTGTGGTGCAGCGAGCGGACAATGGAGAACTTGTCGGTGAAGCGCGCCTGCCGCGGATACAGCTCGGTGATGTCCATGCCCGGCACGCGGGTGCGGATCGGCCGCCAGATGCCGCGGTACTCGGCCGGCGCGTCGGGCTTCATGTCGTACATGTCCAGGTGGCTGGGACCGCCGTCGAGCCAGATGAGGATGACGGAGGTGTTGCGGGTGCCGCCGACCGGCGCCGGCGAGTCGGCGCGAGCGCGGAGCAATTCCGGCAGGCCGAGGCTCGCCATGCCTGCCATACCGAGCTGCAGGAAGCTGCGGCGATTCATTCCGTCGCAGTAGCGCCCGGTCGAACCGAGATCGAGTCGGAACATGCGAAATCCCCCCTGGAAAAGATGCGAATCGTCGGCAGGCTGCGCGGTGGGCTTTAGTAAAGTCTATTGAGCGAAGGCAGGCTTTGGGAGTGTACTCGAACCTATTCTATCATGTTGCACGACAACATCGGCGGGCGCGGCAACATTTATTTGGATGCAGGGCCAAAGCGGCCTCGGTCTGGAGGCTCAGCGCGCCGGCGTCGAGGCCCACACCCGGCGGCTCGGCGGCCGCATCGTCGCGTCCTGCACCGAGATGGAGTCCGGTCGTCGCTGCGATCGCCCGCAGCTGGCGGCCGCGATCGCCGAAGCCCGGGCGGCGCGGGCCACCCTGGTGGTGGCGAAGCTCGACCGCCTGGCGCGCGACACCCGCTTCCTGTTGGAGCTGATCGATGTCGGCGTGCCGGTGCGCTTCTGCGACCTGCCGGACGTGGCGGCCGGCGACCCGATCATCGGCCGGCTGCTGCTGACCGTGCTGGCCGCCATCGCCGAGTTCGAGACCCGCCGCATCGGCCAGCGCATCAAGGAAGCGTTGGCGGCCTACAAGCGGCGCGGCGGCAACCTGGGCCGGCAAGACCCCCGCTGTCCCGGCGGCGATGAGGCGGCGCGGCAGCGCGCGACCGCCAGGGCGGCGATCGTGAACCGCAAGCGGGCGCTCGATTTTCGCGCGGCGGTGCGACCGGTAATTGAGCGGTTGCGTGCCGAAGGACGCAACCTGCGCCAGCTCGCCGAAGAGCTGAACCGCGTCGGCTACAGGACCAGGCGCGGCAAGCCGTGGACGCAATTCTGGCTCAGCGGGTTCTTGAAGTACCCGTCACGGCATCTGTGACCACCGCCAGTTTCAATCCGCCCCGGCGAAGTCGCGCTCGACGCCGCGTTCGGCTTCAATGCGTCCGCGGCCTCATGGCCGCGGTTTACTCAGCGAGCAGTGCCACAGGCGACAGTTCAGCCAGGCTTCAATGGGTCCGCGGCCTCATGACCGCGGTTTACGCTCGCGTTTGCATCCTGCCTGGCGCAAGCAACTTAGAACGCGTCCCGCGAGAGGGACTCGCCACGGTCCCGTTGCGCGGTCCACTCGCGGCGATGAAGCAGTTGCTAATGCAAGCCACGTTCCCTGCCAATAGTCATTGGATTCCAGGTGTTGTTCGTTCCATAGGGTAGGCGCTGTGCCGACGCCATCGAGTCGCGGGGTGGGTGGCGCGTTCCCCGCGAGCGGCTGGGTGGTTTTTTTGGGGCCTCGGCTGCAAACCTCGGCCTTGCAAGGATTTCTTGACACAATTCACGCCCTCATCCGGCTCGGGCATGTTCATGGCGAATTCCCGTTCAAGGAGCGTTGGCGGGCGGAGCCGGCAGGTCCAGAACCTGCCCGTCGCGCCAGTTCGGATGATGCGACGCCACGACGACGGCGCCGAGTCGGGGATCATAGACCGCAATCGCCGCGGCCGGCGAGCCGTGGAGCCGGTGAAAGGCCAGCCCATATCTCCAGATCGGCGCCCGCCCCTCGACCACGACGAGCGACCCGCGCGGAATTTCAGGCAGCGGCGGCAGCGGCTCGTCGGGGGTGATGGGATGGTCGACGCCGATGGAATAGAAGACAGGGTCGGTCATTTTGATTTGGGTGCAGCTGAAACGCCAACACGGTTTTCTCACGCTGCCACCGTCAGCTTCATCGGTTGATTGGTCAATACCTTGCGGCGTTGTCCCTTCTTCAGGCGAGCGCGATTCTGCCGTTCAAACCAGTTCACAAACTTTTGCCAGTCGCCGTTCAGTTCGATGCAGCGCAGGTGGAGCAACGCCTCTGCCTTCGTGCGGGTCCACCGCATGCCTGCACAGTCGAAACGCTCGCCGACCAGGTAACGCACGGCACCTTCCACCTGGCCTGTGGCGATCACCAAGTCTTGCGCCATCCACTCCCCGTAACGCAGCATCGATAGGCGTGGCTGTAGGTAACCAATCTCGCTCTGCAGAGCTGCACGGCGACTCTTCGTTCCAGGTCCACGGTTTGCTGTGTCGCGTAACAACTCCTGCAGATGCTGCACCAAGGTCCGCGCCGCCCTGCGTACAGCAGCGCCTTCAGCTTTTCCACCCAGGCCTTCAGGGCGTCGGTGCCTTCCTTGTGATAGTGACGCCCCAGCCGCCATAGCCTCTCCACGACGTGACAGACATCCAGCGTGAAGATGGCCTGGGGGAATAACGCCTCGAAGTGCTTCTTCAGGCTCTTCGCCCCGTCGAGGACGATCTGCACCCGCTTGGTCGTCTCCGGTCCGAAGCCACGCTTGGTCGCTTCCGCACGCGCCCACAATGCCGCCGCCTTGCGACCCGCAAAGGTGGCATACAGTTTCTTGTTCAGCGGCCCGTGCAGCAAGCCGTCCGCGCCACGCTTCAGCGTGTACATCACTACCACGCTGACTTCCTTGCCATTCTTGCTCTTGTCGCCTTTTTTCCGTCGTTTCTTGCTGCCACGCGCTGCCCGTTTGGCTCGGCCCCGGTGACGTTGGCAGCCGCAAGTGCAACCCGACCCATGGCGCGGCTTCCGCTTGCCGCGACGCTTCGCCAACTCCGTTTCGGTGGCGATGGGCGGACACTTGCCATCGACTTCGATCACCAGAACCTCGCCATCGTCGGACGGCGCGGGCAATTGCTTCATGAACGGCGCCGCCTCGCGTCCCATGCCGAGCACCACTTGCTCGATGGTCTCGGGGGCCGGCGCCCAGTTCAGCACCGCCTTGCACACCATTTGCGTCGCTTTGAAACTCATGCGCGTCGCCAGGCGTGCGACCCATTGCCTCACCCACGGCGACAACCGATCGCGGGTCAGTCCCAGGACCACGTCGAGCGGAAACAAGCCGCTGCCGCCGGCCCGCGACATCAGATACTGCCGGCCATAGGTGACTTCGCCGTAGAAGGTCTTCAACGTCCGCTCGGCATAGGCGTTGCCGGGCCGGTACTTGTCGTTGGCCAGGAACGGCTGCACATCCAAGCGTTGATGCCGTGCGGTGAGGAACACGCGCAGCAGACAGCAGCCCAGGACGGCGATGCGGACGAGCAGTTCTTTCTCGAAGGCCGCGAATGGCAGCTCGCTGGTTTGGCAGAACTGCAACAGTACGTCGAGGATCGCGTGGGCCTGCAGCCGCAAAGTCTCGGCGGTCACTGGACGCACAGGAGTGCATGGCTTAGATTGTCTCTTCATGGAGCAGACTCCGTACCGCTTTGTTCAATAACGGTAAGGATATGCTCCATGTCCTTTTTCAGCTGCGCCTCACCTGAATATTCGCGAAAAACGGGGCGATTCGGCCGAAAAACCTAGGGAAAACGCTTGTAGAACCGCCAGTTGCACCCTTTTGATTTCCTCGCAGGCATTGATGACGCTTGCCCAGCTGGACAATGGTAACGATGGGCTGGTGCGAGCCGCCGACGGTGAGCGGGAGAATCCAGGACATGGTATCGACCTCTGTGTTTGGCGGATCAACCGCTCGCCCGATTATTTGCGTGCGATCTCGATTCCCAGAAGCTGGGACAACGCTTCACGAATAACGGCACTGCGGTTCGTTAGCGCGTGCTTCGCCGCATAGCGGTCAATGGCCTCGACGACACTGGCTTCCGCCGCGGCGAACACCGTCCCAACCGCCACGCGGTCTTGATGTCGGGCCGCTGCTTCGCGTGCCCATTGTTGGAGTTCGGGCACTTCCTGTTCGACTTGACGTTGAATCTCGGCGTGCCGTTCCTGTTCTTCCGGCGTTGCCGGCCGCACGATGCGCTTGCGAACTTCATGAGTCATGAGGGTCTCCCTTCACGATCGAGCCTGGCAAGGGGTTGCAGATTACCGTTTCCACGTCGTCGGGCGTGAGTCCGTGTTCCGCGATATGTTCCACGTTGCCCCCAGGCTCGTCGTTCCAGATGAAATCATACCACGGCATGACGCCTCCGGCGCTTCAGGGCTTCGGTTGCAGTCCTCCTATCCCTCATGCGTCGGCTCGTGCGGGGCCCATCGAGGGCCAAGCGGGCGAGGGTGAACGGCGCTGCCGGTCTTGCGGTCAGGGCAATCGGTGGGGAGACCCTGTTCATGGCGAATTCCCAATCAAGGAGCGTTGGCGGGCGGAGCCGGGATGTCCAGCACCTGCCCATCGCGCCAGTTCGGATGGTGCGACGCCACGACAACGGCGCCGAGTCGGGGATCGTGCACAGCAATCGCCGCGGCCGGCGAGCCGTGGAGGCGATGAAAGGCCAGCCCATATCTCCAGATCGGCGCCCGGCCCTCGATCACGACGAGCGACCCGCAGGGGAGCTGCGGTACCGACCATCCCCTTCCGCCGCGTCCGACGATCTCCTGCCGTCGCGTCGAAAGTTCCCGACCGCGCCAGTCAAAGGCTCGCGCGTGGCCGCCGGAGCTGTTCACTTTTCACAAGGCCTGCCTGAGGAGCGCATCGATCGCCTCGTAAGGATCGCTATCCACGTTTCCCGCCAGGTCGCGGATTACTTGCTTCACCAGGTCGAGAAGCTCCTCAACGGACTTTTTCGCCTTTAACTCCACATCCGCTCGACTCACTCCGCAGTACCCGTGTGCCGCGATTGATTGGTTACGTAACTCCTGCAACCCTGCATCGCCAATGACCTTCATTGCGTTGTACAGTTTTCCGTACTTTTTCCCCTTGCCGCCCCTTTCGACCCAATAACGCAATGCCTGGAACTGATTCCAACTGTTCGGCTCTTTGACATGGGTGTTATTATCAGCCAACCACTTGGACAAGCCCGCATCGTCGGTAATGACCTGCCGAAAATCCGCGAACTCACTGTCCTCGTGCTTGTAGGTGCTGTGCTTCGTTTCCATCTCGAATAATAACCGCAGCACCGCCTCTTGAAGGCGGAATATCCGGCTTAGGAAATCCACCCATTCGCCCTGGAGAGCCTTGCGCCAAGATTGAAGAACAGCTCTGCCAGGAGCTGTCCCTGCATTTTGAACGACTCCTCCCATTCCTCCAAGGAAGAGGTTGATGTCGGAGGCGTTACCTCTTTCAGGAATGGCCGCAGTTCCTCAAGGAACCGACCCATTCGGGCATGCACCTCGCCCGATTGAAGTTCCTTTTGGCCTTCTTCAAGCACCTTGCGGGCCCCCTCGAAGTCGAAACGCGTCCGGCAATCGGCGTAGGCGCACAACTGCTGGTGCCACGGCTCGCCGAGCCGGCTCTGACGCAGCACCTGTTCAAGGGCTACATAGTCACGGCGCTTCAGGTGCGCTCCCGCTTCGCGCCGTGCGTAGTCGCCGAGCAGTTCGTTCTGTAGATTTAGCAGCTGCACCTCGGCTCCCGGCATCACATAGATGAATTGACAGCGATCCTGGAAGCGGCGTACCGCATTGATCGCCAGCCCCACGTTCGACGCGTCCGCGCCACCCACAGGCGCGATATACACTACGTCATCCTCGCCAGGCTGCTCCACCTCGCCCAATTTCCTCTTGAAGAATTGTAAGGTGTTGTTGTAATCGGCGGGATTACCTTCGAGGCGAACGAGGTCAACGCGGATATAGTTTCCCAGTCGCCGGGGCAACAATCGTTGCAAAACGCGGGCAAAATTCACAGTGTCGCTGCGCCGGTAGTCGTCCTTCACAGTCTCGTCCTGATCGGTGTAGAACAGGATCACGCGAACCTGCGGCGGTGCCGCCTGAAAGGGAGCGAGGATGCGCTTGA
The DNA here is from genome assembly GCA_963834865.1 of uncultured Gemmataceae bacterium. Lineage (GTDB taxonomy): Bacteria > Planctomycetota > Planctomycetia > Gemmatales > Gemmataceae > CAWIDK01. The sequence goes on along the minus strand of CAWIDK010000002.1, from coordinate 3,911,414 downwards.
GACCGGGGAGGAGGATCGGGGCGTCCAGGTTGCTATCAAGAGCCTCGAACTGGTCCAGCAACTGATGGCCATCGGCGCGACAGTTGGGAACAGACCGCCCATCCGCCAGTGTGGTAATGGAGGTCGTGCCGTTGCAGGTCACGTCGCGCGTTCCCACGTTCGCCAGATAAAAGATTTGCATTTGGAACCGCTCCTGTTGAGCAGCGTGATCGGTCTTCCTGGTCCCGTAGCCGAAAGGAACTCAAAGAGTCGGCTTCAACGGTGTTCCCTTGCCGTTGTCATGTTGAAACCACGCGTAGTCCGGATATTCCACCGACTTCCGAGGGTCGCTATTGCAGTAAATGAGCATCGCCCGGAGATGGCGCATGGTCTCGTCGGTACGGGCCGCGATGAGTTGCAAGCGCCGGTCCAGCTCGGCCCGTAGTTCCTCTCCCTCCAGCACCCGCGGCGCCGCTGCCTGGCCTCGGTAGCGGTCGGCGATAGTCTCTCGCAGTTCAATCTTGTCGATGCTGATCTTGACGGTGCCGCCCCCCTGCGGCTTGCAGCTGCCAAGCTTGTGTCGCAAAGGTGCTGGGGGGAGCGTCACTGATTCGTGGGCATCCGGCCCCAATGCCTCCTTGCTCAGTGTCACGGTGACATTCTGCTCAAGTACCAGACAGTAGAGCAACAGCGCCAACTCCTCGTCCCGCAGGTTCTCGAAGTCCACGGTGAAGCTGAACCGCACGCCCGGAGGCAGAGGGTGGACGGTGCGTTTCTGACCCTCGTTGATGCCGGCATGAGGCGGCGTCAGTTGATCTGTATCCGGCTTGTGATGATAGAACTTCCGTGCGGCACGGTCAGAAGGGTAGAACGGCTTGTGATCTGGATCGGGCGTGCCGCCGGCAACTTTGAACGTCAACGCCGAGGGCTCTTTCCCCACGAGGCGGCTGTCCGTGAAGCCCACCAGCCCCGCGAACACCTGTCCTTGGGGGTTCAGGTAACCGAACATCCGCGCTGCCATATCCAGCCGCCAGCCCTCGCCCTTGCCTTCTGAGGCTTTCGCCAGGGCATGTCCCAGGTCAGCGTGTCCGTTCGGGAACGGAATGGCGGCGTTGCCGACCAGTTCGGCCAGGGAGCGGATCAGTCCCTTCAGCGATGTGCCGGGGATGAACGGCTGGTTCGTCCGACCGCTGCGGATGAATCGGCCGTCGCCCCTGTTGCTGCCGATTAAGAACGGCGTCAACGACTCCAGCGTACACTCCAGCCAGCCCGACAGCCCCGCCCACTTGTGCCGGTACGCTGGCGTCTCACGGGCCAGCTTGTCCTTGCTCACCGGCACCCAGCGGTACGGGTTCCAGTAATTCTCGCCTTGGGGCATGGTTATTCCTCCCAGTTGGCGGTCAGGTCGCAGAGCCGGATGAACTGCGGCTCGCCGCGACTGTCTTTCCAGATTTCCACCTTGACACTCGTAATCACCCGACCTCGCGCCGGCGCCGTGGCGTCCACGGGGTAGCGCAGGCGGTGAGGGATGCGTAAATCGATCCACTCACCCGGTGTGTTCTTCGTCTGCTGGCCCCACAGCGGATAAGTTGCCTCCTCGCGGGAAAGGACTGCCAATTCGTCACGCGGCAGCAGCGCCTCCAGGGAGGCTGACGTCCAGCCCTCCCCGAGGAATACCACCCGGTAGCAATGCTCGCCCAGCGCCGGCAACAGACGCCATTTCAGCTCGCCCGAGGGAGCGAAAACGCGGCCCAACGTGACGCGAGGCAGTACGTCCTTCAGCGACTCGTCGCACGGGTCCCGGCCGGCGCCGTTCCAGCGCACGATCCCGTTCGGGCCAAGCCAGTAGTCCAGCGCCCAGCCGTCGGGAGCGTCCAGCCAGCAGCGAACCTTCACCCCGGCGGGAGGAGTCAGTTCCTGCAACAGCCGCAGCAGATCGGGCGGGGCCAGGTCGCCGGCTCTCAGGATGGTCATGGCTACCTCACCTGTTTGGTGTTCCCATCGGTCTGTGCCATTGCAGGAACGGCTCCAGGCTCCCGGCGAGGGACAGCAGTAGCGCAGACCAGTTCTGCGTCAGGTCGTACTCCTGCCGCAGCCCGAGCGAATGGCCGGAGGGCAAAGTTATGGGCGAAGCGGGTTGCCAGGTGAACAGGCGGTACTCTTGCCTTTCCTGGTCGGTGGCCAGTTCCGCCAGTCCAGCGACATCGGTCCGTGGCCGGATGTAGCTAATGACGTAGCGCGTCACCTCGCCCTTGACGCGTCCCAGGCCGCGGCTGCGGCCGGAGCCGACGGTGATCATCTCGTCGTGCAGGTCCTGCAACAGGAAGTTGACAGCGGCCAGCTGCCACAGCTCGAAGTTGGTCACGCGGATGCTGGTCTCGAAGACACCGCCCTCGACGACCACCAGGTCGAACAGGACGCCGCGGACGGTGCCGCCTGTGAAGCGGTCGATGCCGACCCCGTTGCGTTGTCCGGATTTCGGTTGAGGCGCCGGCTCGGGCAGCGGGTAGGCGTCGCCAATGCTGAATCGGCCCGCGAACCGTAGCGAGCCGAACAGCCGGCACGCCGCACACGATTCGTGGTAGGCCGTCGCTGAGGAGTCCCGCCGTCCGCCGCCCGGCGTGCGGAAGCCGCAGCCGTAGCTGTCCTGCTCCTCAGAGACAGGGACGTTGAACTGGTCCTTCTTCTTTGGCTCGGGGTCGTAGTACGGCAGGCAGACGCTTCCCGGCCGCAGGGTCCGGGCGATTCGCTCGAAGTGGCTCCGCAGCACTCCCTTCAAGGACGAACCGGGGAAGAAAAACGTCTGCTTGCCGTCGCGCAGAGTCTCTACCGGCACCATGTCGGGGCCGCGGAGCGTGGCGTAACCGCTCTTGATCAGGATCGGGTCAATCGGATGGAGCCGGACGGTCACGTCGGCCTGACAGAGCCACTTGCGTAACATCGGTCACCTCCCAGTGGAGACGGCATTCAGGACTGCATCGATTTTCTTTTGGAAAAACGACTGCCAATCGCCCCGGTTGTTCAGTTTCTCCTCTGCCTTCGCTCGGGTGAGGTATTGCACCCTCTCCTTCGGGTCGTCGAAGTCCACGCCACAAAGCTGAACGCCTTCGAGGCGGAAACGACCGAGGCCCCTGCTGGTGAAGCCGCCGAGACTGCTGCCGGCCGACCACTCGAACAGGGCCGCGCCGACCAGCACCTCGTCGGTCGCCGTCGGGTTGTCGAGGTCGAAGCAGACCAGGAACTGCGTTCCCGCCGCGACAGTTTCATAGTCGTACTTCAGTCCATCGACGGCGGTGCGGCTGTCGCGGTCGAGGACCACGCCATCGCGCACCCGCACTGCCGCTGCCACCGGGTTGTCGAGTGTGCCATCACTGCAGCGCACCCGTGCCGCCTGTACCGGCGAGCCAAAAAGCTTGCACACATCACAGGTGTTCTTGTCGATCCAGGCAAGCTGTTGCTGCACTCCCGCCCGCACCGCCTCCTGATGGTGCTTGCGCTGGCGGCTGTACCAACGCACATCGCCGGGGCATTCGACTCCGCTGGCCTCGACGTTCAGCAGGCACGCCTTGAGGTTCAGTGCGGAGGCCAGGGCTTCGCAAGTGTTGCGCAGTTTGCCCTTAAGCGAGGAGCCCGGCAGAATCGGCTGCCCGACGGCGTCGAGCAGCACGCCAAGGTCGGAGGTCTGCCCTTCCCGACCAGTGCCGATTCGCCAGGCGGTTTCAAAGACGATACGGCCACGCACCTGCAGCTTGCGCTTCAGGCGCAGCCCTTCAGCAATGGAAGATGTGTCCGGCATGCTCATTCCCCCGTGGTTCGCTTGGATATTACGTAGAGGTAGTGAATGCACAGCCGCTGGAAAAAGGCCGCATAGTGATCGCTTGACGCCTGGTAGCCTTGCTTGAGACTATCAGCAGCCTTTTTCACCACGGTCCAGAACTCAACGCGACCCTGCGCCAGTTTCTTCCGCTTCTCGAGTTTTTCCTTCTGCTCGACGAGGTACTCGTCGTTTGGTCGGTGGTCACGCTTCCTCTTGTTGTCTTTGAGTTCATTCTCGATTTCCAGGAGCGCCTTTTTGTTTTTTTCAGCTTGCTTATCGGTGAAATCTTTCAGCTTTGCCGGCTCGTTGCCGGCGATCTGCCGGAGTCCTTTCACTTGTGCCCGAGAAACTGGCCAATCTCTCTCCGTAAGGGACTTGTTCCCCGCTTTCACGTAGTCCTCGAGAGGATACTTCTGGAAGTAGCCGCTCATCAGTTCAATGGCTTGTTGGCCCAGCTCGGTGTCGGCTGCGATGTCGATATTAAGCATGACTTTGCTCCATTTCCTTCTTGGCCTTGGCATACAGGTAGGCGCCCACCACGGCGCGGACCCAGCCACGAGCCAGGTGCAGCCGTAGCAGCAGCCGCTGTCCCTCGTCATTCGTCAGCTGGGTTGCCTTCTGGCGCAACTTCCCGAGTTGTTCCAGGATGGCGTCCCCAGTCTGCCGCCAGGGGCCGGGCTGCTTCTGGTTGTCGAGTTTCTCCTTCCCCATCTGGTTCTTGACGAAATCCTCGATGTCGGCGAAGCGAGTCGCCGACACCGCCATCTGCTGGAAGTTCCGCACCTGGGTGCTGGTATGGCCTTTTTCGTCAGCACGAAAAACACGAAAGAGCCCCTGACCAAGTTTGGTTGTGGCCTCGTGCTGGCCATCATCGTCCAGGAAGCTGTCCACCTGCCGCAGCAAATCGGGGGTGAGCACGGCGCTCATGTCGCCTCCTTCGGAGTAAAGCGAGGATGAAAATCGTCACAGACCACGACGCTGCCGAAGCCCTCGTTCCGGCGGGCGCCTATGCCGTGAGCCTGGAGGTCGCGGAGCCTTTTCTGCAGGGCAGCCCGCCCGCTGGCGTCGCCCTGGTAGACGTATGCGTAGACGGAGCCGCGACTGACGGCCCACTCGTCCTGGCGCGGCAGGCCGTGCGCCGCGTTCCAGCCGCGCAGCCGCTCGTGGTGTGCCACCGCCGTGACACACCACAACCGTCCACCCTCGAACTCATTCCCCGGCGTGTCGAACGTCCGGACGGCGGGATCAGGGGGCGGTAGCGGCGGCAGATAGGGGACCATGCCCGCCGGATCGAGCGTGTAACGCAGGAGATCATCCACCAAGACTGCACCAGTCGGCAGCGACAGGGCGATCAGGAAATAGTCGTTGGGATCCAGCAAATCCGGAGCCGCGCAGGACAGCATGTCATTGCTCCAGCGGTTGCAGTCCGCCGGGGCCAAGTGGGCCTCCTCCCCAATTGTGATCCGGACGCGGCCGTAACCCCGCGTCCGTGCGTGGCCCATCCGCAGGATGTGGTCCTCTAGTGCAAGCAGTTTCTGCAATGCCTCCAGCGCATCATGCTCGGCATGCAACGAGCCGTGCAGAGTGGCCTGCTCGCCATCCGGCGACGGCACGGGCTCCAAGGCCGGCAGTGTGAAGAACATCGACTCGGCTGCCGTGTGCGTGTGGCGGTCGATGCCGACGTGGGCCGCTACGGTCCGCCGCCAGCGCCGCCTCGGTTCCATTGGCGCCCCGTCGTCCTTCAGATACCAGAAGCCGCTGTGCGACTTGAGTTCCTGGTCGCAGGTCCGGCAGCGCTCGTGTGGCCATGCGCGCTCACTCAACCGTGGCCGCAGCAGCGCCGCCAACAGATCGACGATACCGTGCTTGCCGTCCTGGCAGAAGCCGGGGACGCGCTTGCACGAATTCGCGGTGAGGGGGAACACGCGATCAGCGGGGTCGAGCGGCCCGAAACGGCACGCTTCCTCGTCAAGGAACAGCCGGCGAAACGTACTGTCCGGATGGCCGTAACACTGCAGATAGGCCTGGGCGAAGGCACCGCGCAGGAGCGTGCCGCTGATGGACTGCACGCCCTCGGAGCGAGAGGACTGCCGCTCACGCCGCACCACAAGGGGCGATTCCAGGCTGGCCTCGACGCGGTAGCGTTTCATGCCTTCCCCTCCGCGCAGATCAGCTGCAGCATCTCGAACCACTCGGCTTCCTCAAAACTCTTCAGAGCATCGGCAACCGGATAATCGGGGCGACCATTCCAGCGCACCATCGCTCCCGTAATGGTGACCCGACATTTCCCAAGACCAGTGCTCTTGTCGCCACCAAGCATGTCCAGGCTGAGCAGACCGGTGAGCAGCAGGGAATACTCGAAGGGGAAGCCGTCACCGTCTTGGGTGAGCGCCCCAACGGGGTGACGAGCCCGCACGCGGCCGTGCAGTTCAGGACCGCCCGCTTGGGCGACCTCCGTAACGAACAGAGTGCGGTCTCGGGCGGTTCCGCTGACGCGGTCGATGGACGTGCGGGTGTGTAGCCTGGGCGCTTGCCGATCTACCACAGCCGGAACCGCGTCCTCCACGAACAGGCAATCGCCCTGGAAGCGGCTACCAAAGAGACGGTCGATTAGCAGCGCCGATTGAGGAAGGGGGCGAAACGAATCCAGCAACGCCTTGCGCTCATCTGTCTCGCGACCGACGACGTGAGGTGAAACAACCTCCCCGCCAAGCAGGGCGGCGAGGCGCTCACAATAGTGCCGCAGCACGCCCTTGATCTGCGAGCCGGGCACGAACGGAGCGCGTTCGCGGAGTGGGCCGCATGCCCGCCGCCGCAGTAGCCGGTCGACGGCGGCCGTTCCCTGCCCGCTGCCAACGTGCCAGCCGGCTTCCCAAGTGATTGTGAAGGCGATGTCGAGCCGCTGGGGATGGAGGTTCATGCCTCCTCCGGGTGGTCAAAAAGGTCGTACGCCTCAACGAGGTCGGCGAGGGCAGTGGCATTGTTTCCGTTGTGCCGGGTCCACGGATACGGGTCGAGAGGGCCGAGCCGGTTGAGGGCATCCCACAGACCACGGCGCTCGTGGATGTTCTTGGTTTCGTCTTGGCGCAGCCAACCGAAAACTTCTTGGGCGCGGCGCTCGGCCTGTAACCGGCGCGGTTCCAGGGCGGCTTCAAATAAATCCTGCATCTTGCTGCGCGGCAGCCGGGCCTGCCTCAGCCGTTCGACCGCTTGTCGCAGCCGTCCCAGGGCCACACGCGGGTATGGACGCAGGGTGCGAGGGCAATCGCTCTGCGCGAGGTAATCCTCTTCGCGGACCGCAGACAGTTCCTGACTGGCAGACCCCGCGAGGAGGTGGAAGTCTACATAAGCGGGGACCCAGTATTTCGTCTTTATAGGGTCAGCACTGCCGGACCGCTTGGCGCTGCGGAGCAACTCCTCAGCAAGGTCGAGGAGCAGGTAGAAGGGGTATCGAGCGGGCCCGAGGGCAACGCCGCACGAGATGGTTAAGCCGCGGTCATCGAGTTCTCGATCCGCGAAAAACTGGCGAGTTGCCGCCGGTAGCCGTGTTTGGCGCTCGTGCGTGAGCCGCTCGAAGGCTTCCGTGACTCGGAGAGCAAAGCCCAGGGCTCGGTCCGACGGCAGTATCACAAGCAGGTCGTCACCGCCGAGCAAAAGAATGTCGGCCGGCAAATGTCCGGGGGAGTCTCCCTTCTCCAGTGCTGCACGCACTTGAGTGATCTCAGGGCGCAGGCCTCGCTGAGAGCCTCGTAACAGGCGTCGCGGACACTCTCATCCACCAGTTTGCTGAACTCCGCGCAGACTTCGTGACTATCGAGTTCTTGCACGAGCCGGCCCATGGCGTTGCCGTCGGCGTAGATCAGGCTAACGTAGCCCTTCCGTCCCGAGTGCTCTCCGATACCCTGGGCGTCCGGGTAACGCAGGGTGTCCGCCCTGTCGAGGAATCGCCCGTTCGGGTCGAGAGATTCCATCCAGCCCGACCAGAGGATGCCGCGTCGTGCAGCCCTGCTCTCCTCCCGCTTGAGCCGGCTAGCCTGGGAGAGCACCAGCTGTTCCTCGCCCCACCGATACACACCGACGGCGGGGAGGTGGGAGGTAGATTGGCACTCCAGAACGAAGGGTAAGGTCGGTATGCTTGGGTGGCGGGAGGCCAGGCTGCGCTGCAGGTGCAACTCGTCCAATGCGGCCTGAACCGCGTCGCGATAGCCTGTCTCGTGCTCACCGGGCCACTCCGCTACACCCGCGAGGGGCCTCATTTCGCCCCCGGTGTGCTCGCGGTAGTAGGCCGCGAGTTGATCGAGTGCCACCCGGACTCGGTCGCGGTGGGGAGCCTGCACGACGAACTGCCCAGTGCCGCCGTTGGCAAAGACTCTGGTGACGTGCGCCCCCAGCGCCACCCGCAGGCGCTCTTCGGTCTCGACGCGATTCAGCCGGTCGAGCAGGGCGCTTGCCCCGCGGACCTCAGCCAGAAAATCGGTGCCAAAGACGAACTGTTTGATGCCTGGCGTATCGATAACCACTAGGAACCGTGGCATGTTAGTTTTTTTCTTAACTGGGGAATATTCGGTTCTGATTGCCGGGGGAGCGAGATTCCGATCACGATGGGCATTGTTCTATTTCGACCCCTCTTGGCCCATTTAGCGGATCACGGACGCCTTGCTTAGCTGCTCTCCAGCGGCCACAAGCACGAAGCACGTGCCCTCGAATTCGCAACGCTTTGTCTGGCGTGTCGTGCAGATAGGCCGGCAACAACGCCTGGCATTTAGTGCTCGTGCGCGACTCCCCGGTGGCTTGAATTCAGACAACACCCGTCAGCCGCAGCCGAAACTCGACTGCGCTTCCACGCCCTCGCTCCGGCTGGCATTCCTATACGTGCCGTTGAGCAAAATGAAAGGTTAGACACAACCGCCGTGGCCTCGGTTCACTTAAAGATCGGAATTTGTCCCTGCATCATGCGCTGCGACCGGCGGCTACACCGCGCCGCAAAACCAGCGTACTGCAGCAACTCGCGGTGGACGGTAGCGTGCCAGAATTCGCCCCTTCACCTTCAGCATCCGGCTATAGCTCATCTTGTAGCCGAACACCGGGTGCCTGACCACGTCGCCCTTGTGCTTGTTAGGTGCTTGCCGAAGCGTTTGCTGCCCGACTCCGTCAGCTGGCACGGCTCCCGCCACGTCAGGAAATCGTTCCACCGGGCCAGATGCTCCTCCGTGGAAACTTTTTCGCCGGGTGCCAGGGAACCGTCGGCAAAGACAGCTGCAGTCGGGGCCGAGCACGGCGCCACGGCCGCTTCCAGGCTCTCCGGCTTCATGTCCCGGTTCGCCGCGGCGAAGCGGCAACGACGGTTGGCTGAGGCTTTCGTTGCGCGGGATTGCGCTTCGTTGCAAGATGAAAAGAGGGTGTGCCCTGCACGATGCAAACGCGTCGCCTGACCTGCCAATGCACAGCGGCCAGGCAGCCAGGTCTCGCACGTCTGGCATGTCTGGCCGGTCATTCCTGTCGTGGCAAGTCATTCCTGTCGTGGCAAGTCATTCCTGTCGTGGCAAGTCATTCCTGTCGTGGCAAGTCATTCCTGTCGTGGCAAGTCATTCCTGTCGTGGCAAGTCATTCCTGTCGTGGCAAGTCGTGCGGGACGGGCCGCGTATGCCGAAAACAGGGTGTGTCCGGCCAGCGAGGAACGACCTTGGCCCGCAAGCGTGTGGCCGAGCATCGGCGCATCCTCGTCGCCGGTTCGGCCGCATGCCCGACATGCCCTCGAACCGTGGCAAACCAGGCATGGTTCAATAAGGCCCGTTTTTGGGTGGCACGCCCTGAGTCTGCGAAGGGCGTGGGGGGCGCCGCCCCACGCCCTTCGCAGACTCAGGGCGTGCCACCCAGGTTTGAACCATGCCGCAAACCACCTTGGAGGTGCGTCACAAGCGCGGCCCAAACACGCGGTTGCGGCCACCGACTACGTTGCCAACGCCCGTGGCAATTGAACTCCGCAGTTACGCTCCCGAGCCGCCGACGGCAGTTTCCTGCACGCATTGCCGGCTCGAGCGGCCCGACGGGACGGCGTTGACCACGCCTCACTCCCCAGCCCCTCTTCCGCAAGGGGCGAGGGGAGACCGAGCCAGCTCACGCAGCTCGTTGTAGACCAGCGGCAGGAGTTGCTGGGCGGCGCCGGGGTCGCCATGCCCGATCGCGGACAGAATGCGGGTAACGTCGTTCATTGGCAACGATGTTAGCCGGCCCGGAATCGTCCTGCAAGCGAATTGCTGGAGTTATCTCGCCGCGATCCTGGGGATTGCCTCGTCCAAACAATCGACGAGGAAATCGGCGTCGTCCTTGGTCAGGCACATCGGCGGCTTGATCCGCAGGACGTTGCTGTAGATGCCGCCTTTGCCCAGCAGCAGGCCGCGCTGCCGGCAATGTTCGAGCACGTCGGCCGCCTCGGTAGTCGCCGGTTCCTTGCTCGCGCGATCGCGCACCAATTCCACGCCGAGCATCAGTCCCTTGCCGCGCACCTCGCCGATCAGCGGTTGCCGTCGTTGCAATTCGCACAAACGGCCCTGGAGATGTTCACCCACGATACGGGCGTTTTCCTGGATGTTTTCGCGGTCGATCACCTCCAGCGTCGCCAGGCCCTGGGTCATCGAAATCGGGTTGCCGCCGAAGGTGTTGAAGTGCAGGCGGCTGGTCATCGTCCGGGCGATTTCCGGCCGGGTGACGCACGCGCCCAGGGGGGCTCCGTTGCCGAGACCCTTGGCCAATGTCACCAGGTCGGGGGTCACGCCCCAGTTCTCAAAGCCCCAGAAATGCGCCCCGGTGCGGCCCAGGCCGGTCTGCACCTCATCGGCAATGCACAGCCCGGCGTGACGGCGGACGATGTCGTACACGATCTGGAAATACTCCGGCGGCGGCGTCACCACGCCGCCGACTCCCTGGATCGATTCGGCGATGAAACAGGCCGGCTCGCCGGAGGTCTCATGGCGAATGAGCGGCTCGACGTCGCGGGCGCAGCGGACATCGCAACTGGGGTAGGTCAGGCCGTAAGGGCAGCGGTAACAGTAGCCGGGCGTGGCGTATTTGACGGCGGAGGCAGGATTGCTGCGAAATTTCCAGGTACCGACCGCGGTCAGGCCCATCGTCGCCGCCGTGCCGCCGTGGTAGGCGTTGCGCAGCGAAATGATCTCCGAGCGACCGGTGGCTTCGCGGGCCATGAGGACGGCGAGCTCGTTCGCCTCGCTGCCGGAGTTGGTGAAATAGGAAACGCTCAGGTCCGAGCCCTGGGGCATGTGCTCGGCAAGCTTCTTGCCGAATTGGCCAATCGTCGGGTGCAGATAGATGGTGGTCGTGTGCTGCAACTTACCGACCTGGGCGCGGACCTTGTCGACGACGTAGGGGTGACAGTGTCCGACCGAAACGGTGACGATGCCCGCGAAGGCGTCGAGGTAGCGAGTGCCCTGCTCGTCCCAGAGGTACTGCATGTGGCCTTCGACGATCAGGAGCGGATCGCGATAGTAGGTGATGAGCCCGGGCGTCAGGTATTGCCGGCGCAAGGCGAGCACCTCGGCCTTGGCCGGCCCATCGTAGGGCTCGGGCACGTGCGAGCACATCGGCAGTTGCAGTCGGGGTGCAGTTGCGATCGGCATAGGAGTCCCATGAATAGTCGGCGAAAAAGGGGTGTTGATCCGACCCCTGCCGGCTTGTCCGGCAGGTGAACCAGTTTGCCAGGCTAACAAACCAGGCGTGCGGGCCGATTCGACCCCTGCCGGCTTGACCGGCAGGTGAAGGAGTTTGGGGGGCTACGGCAGTTCCACTAGCCTGCCAAACTGCTTCACCTGCCGGACAAGCCGGCAGGGGTCGAGAGGACCGGGGCTTCTCCGCTTAGCTTGCCAAACTTCTTCACCTGCCGGACAAGCCGGCAGGGGTCGGACGGACGCTGTTCGCTAGCTCTTCATCTTCCAGATCGGGTCGGCAGGCGACTCGGCCGCGCCTCGGAACCAACGGGTCATCGTCAGTTTTTGTTGCGTATAAAAATGGACGCCTTCGGTGCCCTGAACGTGCAGGTCGCCGAAGAACGACTGGTTCCAGCCGGTGAACGGGAACCAGGCCATGGGCGCCGGCACGCCGACGTTGATGCCGATCATGCCGGCGTTGAAATGGCGCTTGAACTCGCGGGCCGCCCAGCCGCTGCGCGTGAAGATGCTGGCGCCGTTGCCGTGTTCGCATTGCCGGCCCAGTGCCAGCGCTTCGTCGAGGTCGCCGGCGCGCACGACCGACAGCACCGGACCGAAGATTTCCTCGCGGGCCAACCGCATGGCCGGGCCGACGCGATCGACAACGCTGGGACCCAAAAGAAAACCGCCCGCCGGCAGGTCGAAGGCCCGGCCATCCAGCGCCACCTCCGCCCCCTCACCGCGGGCCACGTCAAGATAAGTCGCGACCTTATCGCGGTGCGCCTGCGTGATGAGCGGTCCCATGTCGACGTCGCTGCCGCCGTCGGTGGGGCCGACCTTCATCGCCTTGCCGACACGACACAGGCCCTCGACCAGGTCGTCGGCAATCCGGCCGACGGGCACGGCCACGCTACCGGCCATGCAGCGCTGCCCGGCGCAGCCGAACGCCGACGCTTGCAGTGCCTTGACGGCGTGCTCGAGGTCCGCATCGGGCATGATGATTAGGTGATTCTTCGCCCCGCCTGCGGCCTGGACGCGCTTGCCGTGCGCGGTGCCGGTCTGGTAGACGTGCCGGGCGACGGCGGTCGAGCCGACGAAGGAAACGGCGCGGACCAGCGGATGCGTCAGCAGGGCGTCCACCGCCGACCGGTCGCCGTGCACAATGTTGAACACGCCCGGAGGCAGGCCCGCCTCGGTCAGCAACTCGCCCAGTTTCATCGCCGAGAGCGGCACCTTTTCCGACGGCTTCAGGACGAACGTATTGCCGCACGTGATCGCGACGGGGAACATCCACAGCGGCACCATCGACGGAAAGTTAAATGGCGTGATGCCGGCGCACACGCCCAGCGGATGCCGGTTCGTCTCGCAATCGACGCCCGCGGCCAGGTTCTCCAGGGTCTGGCCCATGAGCAGACTGGGGATGCCGCAGGCGAACTCGACCATCTCCAGGCCGCGCTGCATTTCGGCGCGGGCCTCGGCGAGGGTCTTGCCGTGTTCGCGGGTGACCAGGGCCGCCAGCTCGTCGATGCGTGCCTGGAGCCGGTCGCGGAAGCGAAACATGACGCGAGCGCGATCGACAGCCGGGGTCTCGCTCCAGGCGGGAAACGCCCGGGCGGCGGCGCCAACCGCTCGGTCGATCTCGGCGGCTGTGCCGAAGGGGACGAGTGCCTGCACCTGACCGGTTGACGGATTGAAGACTTCGCCAACGCGGTCGCCGGCCGAGGTTTCGAGGCGACCGTCAATCAAGCACGGAACCTTGACCGGTCGGGTCGCAGCTAATGACGCCATTGCTTGATCCTCGCCGCGACTTGTGGGGCTTCCCGCGCACCGTATACTATACCGCGAACCCCTGTCCCCGTCATCGGTGGAGCGGCCATGGCTCGAGTCATTCGCGGCGGTCTGATTCAAGCGACGTTGTGCGCACCGGCCACGGCGCCGGTCGAAAAAATCAAGCAGGCGATGATCGAGAAACACGAGGCGCTCATCGCCAGGGCCGCCGGCGCGGCGCCCAAATCGTCTGTCTGCAGGAGCTTTTCTACGGCCCCTACTTCTGTGCCGAACAAGAGCCCAAATGGTACGCGCTCACCGAACGCGTACCTGAAGGCCCGACGACGCAGCGCTTCCGCGAAATCGCAGCAAGCACGGCATTGTGCTGGTGCTGCCGATCTACGAGGAAGAGCACACCGGCGTCTATTACAACACGGCGGCCGTCATCGACGCCGACGGCTCCTACCTCGGCAAGTTCCGCAAGATGCACATTCCGCAAGTGCAGCCCGGCTTCTGGGAGAAGTATTACTTCCGCCCCGGCAACCTGGGCTATCCGGTGTTTCACACGCGCTTCGCCGAGGTGGGCGTCTACATCTGCTATGACCGCCATTTTCCCGAAGGGGCGCGCTGTCTCGGCTTGAACGGGGCAGAGATCGTCTTCAACCCGTCGGCGACCGTGGCGGGCCTATCCGAGTATCTGTGGAAGCTGGAGCAACCGGCGCACGCCGTGGCCAACGGCTATTTCATGGGCGCCATCAACCGCCCCGGCTGGGAAGACCCCTGGCGCATCGGCGAGTTCTACGGCCAAAGTTATTTCTGCGACCCGCGCGGCCGCATCCTTGCTGAGGGTGCGCGCGACACGGATGACGTTGTCGTGTGCGATCTGGACCTGGACCTGATCCGCGAAGTGCGTAACCTCTGGCAGTTCTATCGCGACCGCCGGCCGGAGACCTATGGGCAGATCACGGCGCCGTAAAAGCGCGCAACACAATTGAACCACGGATCACACGGATGGCACGGATACGTCGGATGCGTTTCTTATCCGTGCCATCCGTGTGATCCGTGGTTCAATTGTGTTGCGCGCTAGACGCCTATGTCCTCATTCCACAGCGACGGATGCTGCTGGATGAACTCTCGCATCAGCTCAATGCAGCTTGGTTCTTGCAGCACCTCCACCACGACGCCCCGGCTGCGCAGCAGTTCCTCTTCGCCCAGAAATGTCACATTTTCGCCGACGATGACGTGAGGAATGCGGTAAAGCAGGATCGCACCGGAACACATGGCGCAAGGCGAGAGAGTGGTGTATAGAACACTCTCGGTATACACGGAGGCCGCCAACCGACCCGCGTTTTCGAGCGCATCCATCTCGCCATGAAGGATGGCGCTGCCGCGCTGGACGCGGCGGTTGTGGCCCCGGCCCAGGATCTTGCCCTTATGCACAAGCACCGACCCGATGGGAATTCCACCTTCGGTCCGTCCCGTTTTGGCCGCCGCGATGGCTGCCGCCATGAATTCATCCATTGCGTCCTCCAGTTCCCGGCGACGATGGCCGCGGCCCAGGTGCCGGCGGTCCCAATGCGAACATCAATGCAAGATAAGTGCACAGCGACACGCCAAAGCTGACAAACCATGCGTAATGATAGATTTCAATCCAAAGGGCCGACATCTGGGCCGCGCCCGCCGTCGCCGGGGCCACCGTCGCCAGGAAACCGGGCACGCACGGCGCGATGCCCGCTGCCAGGGCGAAAAGCGCAATAAAGTTGAAACCGGACCAATACCAGTACGGGCCTTCCCGGCTATACAATCCCACCAAATCGAGCCGCGTCCGGCGGATCAGGAAATAGTCCGCAATGAGGATGCCGCCGATCGCGCCGAGCAGCGCGGAATAGGCGACGAGCCAGATGTAAATATATTTGGAAGGATCGGCGACAAGCTTCCATGGTTGGATCAGAATGCCAATGACGCCGGTGATCAAACCGCCGGTGCGAAAAGAGATCTTCCGCGGCCACAGGTGCGCAAAGTCGTTGGCGGGGCTGACCACGTTGGCCGCCAGGTTTGTGGCCAAGGTGGCCAGGCACAGGGCAAACAGGGCCACCACCAGAATTACGGGGTTGCTGAACTTGGTTACCAACACGACGGGATCCCAGATTTCCTCACCGTAAATGATGATCGTCGCCGAAGTGACCGCGACGCCGATAAAGGAATACAGGCCCATCGTCGTGGGCAGCCCGATCACCTGGCCGAGGATCTGGTCGCGCTGCGAGTAGGCGTAACGAGTGAAGTCCGGGATGTTGAGCGATAGCGTCGCCCAGAAACCCACCATCGCCGTCAAGGAGGGAAAAAAGAACTGCCAGAACAGACCGGCTTTCGGCCCTCCCGGCGCGAATTTCGACGGCTGCGCGAGAATCGGACCAAAGCCGCCGGCTTCGTGGTAGGCCCATGCCAGCAAGGCGAGCCCCAGGACGATCAAGAGCGGGGCCTTGATATTCAGCAAGAAGCGAATCGACTCGATGCCGCGATAGATGACAACGATATTGATGGCCCAGAAAAAGAGAAAGCACGCGAGCTGGGCGGCATTGATGTCGAGCACCGGGAGTACGGGCAGGTCGTGCCAGCCGGGCAAGTAAACGGCAAGAATTTGGTAGATCGCCCAGCCGCCGATCCAGGCCTGGATGCCGAACCAACCGCACGCGACCAGGGCCCGGAGCAGGGCGGGGACATTCGCCCCGAGGATACCGAACGACGCTCGGCAGTAGACCGGGAACGGGATGCCGTACCTGGTGCCGGCGTGGGCGTTGAGCACCATCGGGATCAGCACGATGGTGTTGCCCAGGAAGATGGTCAAGACTGCCTGCCACCAGTTCATGCCCTCGGCGATCAGCGAGGAGGCAAGCATGTACGTCGGGATGCAGGCCGACATGGAGATCCATAGCGCGGCAATGTCCCAGACGCCCCATTTGCGGTCCGCGCGCGTGGTCGGCGCCATGTCGGCGTTGTAGAACGGCGAACCGGACACATCCTCCGCCAGTTCACAGATGCCGTCGGGGGCCGCCGGGCTGACGCTCTTGCTCACCGACGCCATGGGTGGTCTCTCCGCGCAGGGCAAAAAATCGGTCGCCAAAACCGTAATATACGAAGGGATGGGGGATGAGGGATGAGGGATGAAAAAAATGGGGCTGCTCGTAAGAAACGGCGAAATCGTGACCGCGGATGCCCGCTACCGCGCCGACATTTGGTGCGACGGCGAAACGATCACGCGCATTGGCGCCGACCTGCCGGCCCCACCGGGGGCGGACGTGATCGACGCGACGGGCCAGTTCGTCTTCCCCGGGTTTATCGATCCGCACGTGCACATCTATCTACCGTTCATGGGCACGTTTGCCAAGGACACCTACGACAGCGCGAGTCGCGCGGCGCTGGTGGGCGGCACGACGACGTTCATCGAAATGGTCTGCCCCAGTCGGGCCGACGATCCGCTGGAGGCCTACGAGTTGTGGAAGGCGCAGGCGGCGGGGCGGTCGGCGTGCGATTACGCCTTCCACATGGGCGTGACGCGTTTCGATGACCGGACGCCGGAGATGCTCCGGCGCATCGTCGCGGACGGGACGGCCTCCTTCAAGGTCTTTCTCGCTTACAAGGGCGCCTTCGGCATCGATGACGCGGAGCTGTTCCGGACGCTGGAGCTTGCCCGCCGGCTCGGCGTCATCGTCACGGCTCACTGTGAAAACGCGGAGCTGATTGCCCAGCTTCAGCGGCGCTTGCTGGCCGAAGGTAAATCCGGGCCCGAGTGGCACGAGCCGTCGCGCCCGCCCGCGGTCGAGGCCGAAGGCGTCCATCACGTGGCGACGTTCGCGGAGCTGACCGGGGCGCATGCATACGTGGTCCATACCTCCTGTGAGCCGGCGCTGTCGGCGGCACGACGGGCGCGGCGCGTGGCGTGGCACTGTGGGTCGAGACGGTCATTCCTTATCTGGTGCTGGATCGGACCTACGCGGAGCGGCCGGATTTCGAGGGGGCGAAATACGTCATGTCGCCGCCGCTGCGCGAACCGCGGCATCAAGCGGCGCTGTGGCATGCCCTGGCGGCGGGGCAAATCGACACCGTGGCCACCGACCATGCCCCCTTCGATTTCCGCGGCCAAAAGGAAATGGGCAAGGGCGACTTCACGCGGATTCCCAACGGCATCCCGAGCATCGAGGATCGCATTCACCTGCTCTACACGCACGGCGTGGTCGCAGGCCGCATCGATCTGCACCGCTTTGTCGAGGTCGCATCGACGCAGGCCGCGAAGTTATTTGGCCTGTTCCCGCGGAAGGGGACCATTCAGCCCGGTGCCGACGCCGACCTGGTCGTCTTCGATCCAAACCAGCGCGGCACGATTTCGGCGAAAAGCCAGCACATGAATGTCGACTACAGCGCCTTCGAGGGCTGGCCGATCCAGGGGCGGGCAATGACAGTGTCGGTGCGCGGGCGGGTGCAGGTGCGTGACGGCCGGTTCGTGGGCACCAACGACCACGGGCGGATGTTGCAACGCGAGCCGACGCACGGGACGTGAGCGCGGTCTCGCCGCGCGTTGGCACAGCGGTTGGCTTGTTGCTTCAGGCCCGCCGGTCGCTTTATTTGTTGGCGAGTCGTTGATCCAGTTCCTCGCGTGTTATGGTTCTTTGGCCGCGGGCTTCTTTGATCAGCTGCCAGAACCTATCGGAATAGCCTAGTTCCACCTGTTCGATGTCCATGCCTTGCACGCCAACCAGAACCACCAAGGGTTTGCCCTTGCGGGTAATGACCACGCCGTCCCGCTGCGCTTCCTTGACGCACTCTTGCCAATCGGCATCCATAATATCGACAACTTTCATAGGATTTCCTCCGTGGTATTGTCGGGCGGTTTTTTCCGAACGGCACGAATGATGACGCGCACGTCCGTTTCAGAGACTTCATAAAAAACACGGTACTTGCCAATCCGCAATTCCCACACAGGCCTTTCGGTTTCCCAGGGAGGCGTTAGGCCTACCAATATTTTCTTATTACGTGTGGTTTGTGTCGGTTCGCGCTTGAGTTGCTCGTCGATCGTATCCAAAATGCGCTTTCGGTCGACGGCCCTCATAGGTTTCAGCGTTTCGAGTACCCCTTCAGCATACACGAATTCGTACATGCATGTTATCCGCGCGTTAGCGCGTCGGTTTGCTTGACGAAATCGTCGCCGCGCCATTCCTGGTCGCTCTTGATCGGTTGGCCATCGGCCCTGGCAGCGGCGATCTTGGCGCGCTTGCGCGTCTGCCTGCCGTCGGACCAGGTCGTAATGCGTGGTGAAATATTGCAAACTATGCCCCTTCACCTCAGCCAGCGTGCGAAACTTGTGCCGGTCCATGAACGCGGCCAACTCGTCCAGCATGGCACGCACGCACCGGTAGCCGGTCTTCATGACATAGGTGCAAACCTGCACGGTATCGCAACCTAACAAAATGAACTGCGCGGCGTCGTGGCCCGATTCGATGCCGCCCATGCCGGACAGCGAACGGCCCGGGAACTCGCCCTGGATCAGCTTGGCGATTTCCATGCACATCCGCAGCGCGACGGGCATCACGGCCTTGCACGAGTAGCCGCCCGGCGTGGTGTAACCTTCGACCGACGGCTCCGGCCGGAGCGTGTCCAGGTTGACGCCGATGACGCTGCGGATCGTGTTGATGGCACTGATTCCGTGGCAGCCGGCCCGGAGGGCGGCGCGCGCGGGATCTTCGATGTGCGTGACGTTGGGCGTCATCTTCGCCCACACCGGGACCCTGGCCGCGCTCATCACCCAGCGGCAGACTTCTTCGAGAATCTCCGGGTTTTCGCCCATCGCCGAGCCCATGCGCCGCTCAGGCAAACCGTGCGGACAGGAGAAATTGCACTCCAGCGCATCGACCCCGGCATCCTGGCAGCGCTCGACGATTTCGACCCAGGCGTCCTTGCGATACTCCTCCATGATCGAGGCGATCAGCACGCGGTCGGGATACTTGTCCTTGATCTGCTTGAACTCGTCGAGCCAGGTCTCGAAGGGGCGGTCGCTGATCAGCTCGATGTTCTCCCAGCCAATGATCTCCCCCGACTCGGCCGCGCGCAACCGGGCGTAACGCGGTTGGACGTTGACAACCTTGGAGGCATCGAGGCTGACCGTCTTGCAGATGACCGCCCCCCAGCCGTCCGCGAACGCCTTGGCGATGACATGAGCGTTGGTGCCCGGCGGCCCCGAGGCGATGACGAACGGATTGGGCAGCTTCAAGCCGTCCACCGTGATGTTTAGATTGGCCATTGCATCACTTTCCGCACGATCTGGCCGCGATGACAACGCCAGCTACGTGTCACCGCGAAGCCGCAGTTTGGCAGAAACTTACTGTAGCTCATCGGGGACGTTGAGGAAAGAGCAACTGTCCATGAGGCCGCCGTGTTGTTACGCGTCGAAAGTCTTGCCGGTTAGCGCCAGGCGGTCCACACCGGCAGCGACGGCGGGGTACATGCGCACGTTACGCCTTTTCAATACACGTCATCGAGGTCGCCTCGACGCCATCGTTCGAAAAAGCTGCCGGCGACGCCATCGGGACGCGCATTGCCGTCGGGCGGCCGTAGTGCAGCAAGGTTTGGCAGGTCCGAAGGAAATGCCAGCAAATCTCGCAGGGCCTCGATGGCTTCGGGTGCATTCGAGCTGCGCAGCAGGGCGATCAAGCTCGACGGTACTTCCCGTCGCGTTGAGTTGCACAGGTTGCACGCGTAGATCAGGTTGTCGTAATCGAGACGCTTCCCCGGCTCGGTCGCCTGCGCGTGAACGTGTTCGACGCCGAAATCGTGATGGCCGTCAGCTTGCCAACGCTCGCGCCACAGACAATAGAGACACCGAAAGGTGAACTCGTCTCGCAACCACGGCTTGTAGAATTGGTAATCCGAATAACCACACGGCCCATGTCGGCGAGGTGGCGGCACAGGTGAGTATTGAAAGACTCGATCACAAGCTGCGCGAAGTGCTTCATTCATCGGGCTGCTGCGTTAGGCGCTGGGCCAGCGTTTCGTAGGGTTGGAGCATTGCCAGGCGCTGCCGATCGTGGGGCTCCAGCCACTTGTCGGCGGTGGCCTGCAGTTCGGCCAGCTCGGCCTCATCCGCCTGGCTGAGGCCGCCGTGATGCCGCTGGTGGATCAACTGGAAGCGTCGTGCGTTCAACTCGCGCCACGCCTCGGGCTGATCGGGGAACTCGGGAGCACGACTCAGGACCTTGATCACCCATTCCTGGAGGGACATCTGCCGCGCTTCCGCCTGCTGCTGGAGCCGCCGGGCCAGTTCATCCTGCAAGTCAATCGTGATGGACATTGCGCTCTTTCTCCAACAGGCCGGGCGCCTTTCCCTGCATTGTACCCGTGGTCTGCTGTCGTGGCATCGGACGGCAGTAATGGAACGGCGAGAACCTGTGCCAGCCCCAGGCAAGCTCTGGACATTCTGTTCGCCCGCCACCACACTGGACTATGATCCTTGCTGTTCCTTCCGGAGTGGAATCCATGCCGTTACCGTCGCGATGCCGAATCCGCTGGTCCCCTGCGCTGCCGCTCATGCTCGTGGCCGGATTCGCGGCGTTTGTTCCATCGGCCGCGCAATCGCCGCCTTCCAAGGAATCCGCACCTGCGAAGTCCGTGCGGGCGCCCTGGACCACATCGCGAGTCGTCGGTTCGCCCGACCCGCCGCCGCCGTTCAAGGTGGTGCGAGCGTTTCCCAACCTGAAGTTTACGCATCCTTTGCTCATGGCGCGCTGTCCGGGGAGCGATCGGCTCTTTGTCGGCGAGCATGCCGGCGTGCTCTATTCGTTCCGGGACGCGCCGGACGCCCGAGCCGAGCTCTTTTGCGACCTGCGCAAGGAGATCAAGACGATTCACCTGCTCCCCGAAGCCAAGGAGATCATGGCGGTCTACGGCTTGGCCTTCCACCCCGACTTCGAGAAGAATCGCCGGTGCTTCGTCTGTTACACCCTGAAGAGCAAGAAGGCGGGGCAGGCCAACCTGACCGACGGGTCGCGGGTATCGCGGTTCACCGTCACCCGAACCGAGCCGCCGCGGATCGACCCGGCCAGCGAGGAAATCGTGCTCACCTTCCTGCAAGGCGGCCACAACGGCGGCGACATCCACTTCGGCCCCGACGGCATGCTGTACATCTCCACCGGCGACGCCGCGTCCCCGAACCCGCCCGACGAGCACAACACCGGACAGGATATTTCCGACCTGCTTTCTTCGATTCTGCGGATCGACGTTGACCACCGCGATCCGGGCGAGCCGGGCGGCGTGAGCCCCCGGAGGAACTACGCCGTTCCGAAAGACAACCCGTTCATCGGCATGAAAGACGCCCGGCCGGAGGTATGGGCTTACGGCTTTCGCAATCCCTGGCGGATGAGCTTCGACCGCCAAACCGGCGAGCTGTTTGTCGGCGATGTCGGCTGGGAACTTTGGGAGTCGGTCCATCGCGTCGACAAGGGCGGCAATTACGGCTGGTCCGCCATGGAAGGGCCGCAACCCATCAAGCCGCACAAGGTCGGCCCAACGCCGATTCGGCCGGCGCTGATCGAATTGCCGCATACGATCGCGTGCAGCGTCACCGGCGGGCGCGTCTATCGCGGCAGGAAATTCCCTGAGCTGCGCGGCGCCTACGTCTTCGGCGACTGGGAAACACGGCGCCTGTGGGCCGCCCGCTTCGATGGCGACCGCACGAAGGAGATGCCGGAGATCACGCGCCCGTCGGTGCGCATCGTCGCCTTCGGCGAGGACAAGGAGGGCGAGCTCTATTTCCTCGACTACGACGGCGGCACCGTCCACACACTCGAGCGGAATGACGCGAGCGCCAGGAACAGCGATTTCCCGACGAAACTGTCCGAGACCGGATTGTTCGCGTCGGTCAAGGATCACACGCCGGCGGCTGGAGTGTTTCGCTTCGCGGTGAATAGCCGGCAATGGCAGGACGGTGCGACGGCGGAACACTGGGCCGCGTTCCCGGGCCTGTCGGCGGCCACCTACTACGCGGCCGGCAAGGCGATGCCCGGCATGGTGTACTGGCATTCGTTCCGCATGCACTTCCCCAAGGACGCGGTGCTGGTGCGCACGCTGTCCGTAGGTCAGGCTTTCCAGCCTGACACCACCGCCCCACGTCAGGCTGGAAAGCCTGACCTACGCGCCCGACGCGTGGAGACGCAGCTCATGCACTACGATGGCGTCGACTGGCGACCCTACACGTTCGCCTGGCGGGACGATCAGACGGACGCCGACCTGGTTCCCGCCGACGGCGCTGAGAAGGAAGTGCGCCAATCCACGCCGCGGCGTGAGCCTTCGAAGCCCGCGGGTGACCCGCGGGATTCGCTGCGCTCATCCCGCGGCTTGGATAACGGAGAGGTGAAGCGCCTTTGGCAGTTCCACAGCCGCAGCCAGTGCATGTCGTGCCATAGCAACCAGTCGGAATACGCGCTGGCGTTCCTTCCGGAGCAATTGAACCGTCCAGGGCCGGACGGGCGCAACCAGCTCGTCGCCCTCACCGAGGCGGGATACATCCGCAGGGCCACGAACGACGGCAAGCCGCTGCCGTCGTTCGACGCCGCCTCGGCCGCGCGTGAACCGAAGATCGCCGACCCAGCGGACGCGAGCCAACCGCTCGAGGCGCGGGCTCGTGCATATCTCCACGCCAACTGCAGTCACTGTCACTCCGACCACGGCGGCGGCTCGGTGCCGCTGCGGCTGCCCTTTACCGTCTCGGCCGCCGCGATGAACGCAGTCGGCGTCCGTCCCACGCGCGGCGACTTCGGGCTGCCGGACGCTTGCATCATCAAGCCGGGCGACCCGTGGGCGAGCACCCTGTATTATCGGATGGCCAAGTTCGGCCGCGATCGGATGCCGCACATCGGCGCCGAACAGCCGGACGAAGCGGGCTTGAAGCTCATCGAGGACTGGATCACCGGCATGGCAGGTCCCGCGGGGCGAGCGGCACCGGCACTATCCGGCCCGCCGGACAAGCTGCTTGGCCGACGCGAAGTCAGCCATGGTTGCTGCGCGGCAGCTCGGACTCGGCGCGATGAAACCTGCCGAGCGGGCGGCGCTGCTGGCCGCGGCGGCCAGGCTCCCCGCGGGCACCCTTCGCGACCTCTTCGAAGGCTACCTGCCCCAGGGCGAGCCGGGGACGCGGAAGCTCGGCTCCAATCCCCGGCCCAAAACCATTCTGGCGCTCAAGGGCGACTCCGGCCGCGGCGAGAAGCTGTTCTGGTCGCCGGCGCTCAAGTGCGGCAGCTGCCACAAAATCGGCAACCAGGGCACGCCGGTCGGGCCGGACCTATCGACGATCGGGAAGCTGCGTGGGCGTGACGATTTGTTGGAGAGCATCCTGGATCCGTCGCGCCGGATCGAGCCAAAGTACGCCGCCTATATCGTCCAAACCGTCGACGGGCGTTCGCTGACCGGCCTGCTGGTCAAGCGCGACGAGAACGCGGTGGTGCTGCGTGACGGCCAAAACAAGGAGATCAACGTCGCGGCCAAGAATGTGGAGACGCTGCAGCCGGCGCGCATGTCGCTCATGCCCGACGGCCAAATGGCCGGCCTGACCGCCCAGGAAGCAGCCGACCTGCTCGAATACCTGGCTACCCGCAAGTGAGATGAGCTCACGCCGCCACAGCGTCCCGGATCGGCAGGGGAAAAAATCATGCTCTCCCATTTTGCCCATTTTCGCCCGCGAGGAAAAAAAAAGCTATTATTCCCCTGGCTCAACCTCGGATGAGCCATAGGACCCCCGTGAATCCTCAGTGCCCCTCGCACTTGCTGTTCTCCCGTCATGGACCCGCAGGGCCACCACCGTGGTCTGGCTCGGTTAACCGCCCGGCCATTCTGCCTTGGTTGCTCCATCCGTGCGCGTAACCGTATCGTCCCTTGCCCCCGCCGTGCGCTTTGGCAGCCCCGGCGTGGGTCCGAAGACGGTGCGCGCCAACTGGCGGCATCTCCCCTACAGGAACTGAGCACATGGTTATCGGCTGGGTGCGTGCGTGGGCGCGACAACTGAAGAAGGGCTCCCGCCAGCTGAAGCGGAAGCAGCTGAGGCCCTCGGGTTATCGGCCGCGGCTGGAAGCACTGGAGGATCGTTTATCTCCGTCAACAGCCTATGTTTTTGTAACCGCCGGCGCTACTGGCAAGTTCGGCCCTACCCAGGCAGCGGTCAATGCGGCATACGCCGGGACAAATCTGGCTGGTGAGGTATCCGTCTCAGGGGGCATCCAGGATTGGGTTGTTCCCTTCACCGGTACCTATACGATCACCGCCATGGGGGCTCAGGGAGCATCAGGTACTTCAACCTTTGTCGGCGGCGAAGGGGCGCTCGTTTCCGGTAATTTCACGCTGACAGCTGGAACAACCCTGCAGATTGCCGTGGGCCAAATGGGCGTCGGTCAGAGGAGCGCAGCGAATGGCGGCGGCGGGGGTGGAAGCTTCGTGGTGACTGCCTCCAACAATCCCTTGCTCATTGCAGGCGGTGGAGGTGGGGACCCGCGTGGGGGCGCTGGCAGAACGGGATCGCTGGACAGATTTCCGAATATGGAACCATCGGCAGCGGTTCCAGCAAGACCAACCCCGGAACGTTGAAGACAAATGGCCTCGGCCAGGGCGGTATCGCCTCTGCTTTTTCATTGGGATCTGCCGGCGCCGGCTTCACTAGCAACGGTGCAAGCGATAGTTCCTATGGCACCGGTGGAGCATCATGGGGCAATGGTCTGGTCGGCGGCGATTGGGGCTCCATTCATGGCGGCAATGAAGCGTTCGGCGGGTTCGGCGGGGGCGGTGCGGGCAATGGCTCTGACGGCGGTGGAGGAGGCGGCGGGTACTCGGGTGGCGATGGCGGGCTCGTGGCCGGTGGCGGGGGATCGTTCAACGCTGGAGCAAACCAGTCTGGAACCGCTGGCTTTGAATCTGGAGATGGGCTCGTCACCATCACGTTTGACACGCCGGACAACCCCACGATCGTCAGCACGGCCAGCTCGGCGGTCACGCTCGGCACGACGGCCCCGACCCTAAGCGACTCGGCGGTGCTGGCGAACGGCTCCAATGAAACCGGCAGCCTCGTCTTCACGCTCAGCGGACCGGGCGGCTTCTCGTACACCCACTCGGACACGCTCAGCGGCAACGGCACGTACAGCGCCAGCGACACACTGCCCCCCACGGGCACGGTGGCGGGCACCTACACGTGGCATGTCAGCTACGCGGGCGACGCCAACAACAATGGCGCCAGCGACCAGGGCGGCACGGCGGTGCAGACAGTGGTCAGCGCGGCCAACCCGACGATTACCTCGACGGCGAGCTCGGCCGTCACGCTCGGCACGAAGGCCCCGACGCTCAGCGCCGCGGCGGTGTTGGCAGGCGGCTACTACGAAACCGGCAGCCTCGTCTTCACGCTGAGCGGACCGGGCGGCTTCTCGTACACCCAATCGGACACGCTCAGTGGCAACGGCGCGTACAGCGCCGACGACACGCTGCCCACCACGGGCACGGTGGCGGGCAGCTACACATGGTCGGTGAGCTACGCCGGCGACGCCAACAACAATGGCGCCAGCGACCCAGGCGGCACGGCGGAGCCGACGGTGGTCAGCGCGGCCAACCCGACGATCACCTCGACGGCCAGCCCGGCCGTCACGCTCGGCACGACGGCCCCGACGCTTAGCGACTCGGCGGTGTTGGCGGGCGGCTACTCCGAAACCACCAGTCTCGTGTTCACCCTGAGCGGACCGGACGGCTTCTCGTACACCCAATCGGACACGCTCAGCGGCAACGGCGCGTACAGCGCCAGCGACACGCTGCCCCCCACGGGCACGGTGGCGGGCACCTACACGTGGCATGTCAGCTACGCGGGCGACGCCAACAACAATGGCGCCAGCGACCAGGGCGGCACGGCGGTGCAGACAGTGGTCAGCGCGGCCAACCCGACGATTACCTCGACGGCGAGCTCGGCCGTCACGCTCGGCACGAAGGCCCCGACGCTCAGCGCCGCGGCGGTGTTGGCAGGCGGCTACTACGAAACCGGCAGCCTCGTCTTTACGCTGACCGGCCCGGCTGGCTTCACGTACACCCAATCGGACACGCTCAACGGCAATGGCACGTACAGCGCCAGCGACACGCTGCCCATCACCGGCACGGTGGCGGGCACCTATACGTGGCATGTCAGCTACGCGGGCGACGCCAACAACAATGCCGCCAGCGACCAGGGTGGCTCGGCCGAGCAGACGGTGGTCAGCGCGGCCAACCCGACGATCACGACGACCGCCGGCCCGGCCGTCACGCTCGGCACGACGGCCCCGACCCTAAGCGACTCGGCGGTGCTGGCAGGCGGCTATTACGAAACCGGCAGCCTCGTCTTCACGCTGACCGGACCGGCAGGCTTTTCTTACACGCAATCGGACACGCTCAGCGGCAATGGCACCTATAGCGCCAGCGACACGCTGCCCACCACGGGCACGGTGGCGGGCACTTATACGTGGTCGGTGAGCTATGCCGGCGACGCCAACAACAATGGCGCCAGCGACCAGGGTGGCTCGGCCGAGCAGACGGTGGTCAGCGCGGCCAACCCGACGATCACGACGACCGCCGGCCCGGCCGTCACGCTCGGCACGACGGCCCCGACCCTAAGCGACTCGGCGGTGCTGGCAGGCGGCTATTACCAAAGCGGCAGCCTCGTCTTCACGCTGACCGGACCGGCAGGCTTTTCTTACACGCAATCGGACACGCTCAGCGGCAATGGCACCTATAGCGCCAGCGACACGCTGCCCACCACGGGCACGGTGGCGGGCACTTATACGTGGTCGGTGAGCTATGCCGGCGACGCCAACAACAATGGCGCCAGCGACCAGGGTGGCTCGGCCGAGCAGACGGTGGTCAGCGCGGCCAACCCGACGATCACGACGACCGCCGGCCCGGCCGTCACGCTCGGCACGACGGCCCCGACCCTAAGCGACTCGGCGGTGCTGGCAGGCGGCTATTACGAAACCGGCAGCCTCGTCTTCACGCTGACCGGACCGGCAGGCTTTTCTTACACGCAATCGGACACGCTCAGCGGCAATGGCACCTATAGCGCCAGCGACACGCTGCCCACCACGGGCACGGTGGCGGGCACTTATACGTGGTCGGTGAGCTATGCCGGCGACGCCAACAACAATGGTGCCAGCGACCAGGGTGGCTCGGCCGAGCAGACGGTGGTCAGCGCGGCCAACCCGACGATCACCTCGACGGCGAGCCCGGCCATCACGCTCGGCACCACGGCTCCAACCCTGAGCGACTCAGCGGTGTTGGCGGGCGGCTACTACGAAACCGGCAGCCTCGTCTTCACGCTCAGCGGACCAAACGGCTTCTCGTACACGCAATCGGACACGCTCAGCGGCAATGGCACGTACAGCGCCAGCGACACGCTGCCCACCACGGGCACGGTGGCGAGCACCTACACGTGGCATGTCAGCTATGCCGGCGATGCCAACAACAATGGCGCGGTCGATCAGGGCGGCACGGCGGACCAGACGGCGGTCAGCGCGGCCAACCCGACGATCACCGCGACGGCCAGCTCGGCCATCACGCTCGGCACGACGGCGCCGACCCTGAGCGACTCGGCGGTGCTGGCAGGCGGCTATTACGAAACCGGCAGCGTCGTCTTCACGCTCAGCGGACCGGCCGGCTTCTCGTACACCCACTCGGACACGCTCAGCGGCAACGGCACGTACAGCGCCAACGACACGCTGCCCACCACAGGCACCGTGGCGGGCACCTACACATGGTCGGTGAGCTACGCCGGCGATGCCAACAACAATGGTGCGGTCGACCAGGGCGGCACCGGAGAGCAAACGGTCGTCAGCGCGGCCAACCCGACGATCACGACGACCGCCGGCCCGGCCGTCACGCTCGGCACGACGGCCCCGACCCTAAGCGACTCGGCGGTGCTGGCAGGCGGCTACTACCAAAGCGGCAGCCTCGTCTTCACGCTGACCGGACCGGCAGGCTTTTCTTACACGCAATCGGACACGCTCAGCGGCAATGGCACCTATAGCGCCAGCGACACGCTGCCCACCACGGGCACGGTGGCGGGCACTTATACGTGGTCGGTGAGCTATGCCGGCGACGCCAACAACAATGGCGCCAGCGACCAGGGTGGCTCGGCCGAGCAGACGGTGGTCAGCGCGGCCAACCCGACGATCACCTCGACGGCGAGCCCGGCCATCACGCTCGGCACCACGGCTCCAACCCTAAGCGACTCGGCGGTGCTGGCAGGCGGCTACTACCAAAGCGGCAGCCTCGTCTTCACGCTGACCGGACCGGCAGGCTTTTCTTACACGCAATCGGACACGCTCAGCGGCAATGGCACCTACAGCGCCAGCGACACGCTGCCCACCACGGGCACGGTGGCGGGCACTTATACGTGGTCGGTGAGCTATGCCGGCGACGCCAACAACAATGGCGCCAGCGACCAGGGTGGCTCGGCCGAGCAGACGGTGGTCAGCGCGGCCAACCCGACGATCACCTCGACGGCGAGCCCGGCCATCACGCTCGGCACCACGGCTCCGACCCTGAGCGACTCAGCGGTGTTGGCGGGCGGCTACTACGAAACCGGCAGCCTCGTCTTCACGCTCAGCGGACCGGACGGCTTCTCGTACACCCAATCGGACACGCTCAGCGGCAACGGCACGTACAGCGCCAGCGACACGCTGCCCACCACGGGCACGGTGGCGAGCACCTACACGTGGCATGTCAGCTATGCCGGCGATGCCAACAACAATGGCGCGGTCGATCAGGGCGGCACGGCGGAGCAGACGGCGGTCAGCGCGGCCAACCCGACGATCACCGCGACGGCCAGCTCGGCCATCACGCTCGGCACGACGGCGCCGACCCTGAGCGACTCGGCGGTGCTGGCAGGCGGCTATTACGAAACCGGCAGCGTCGTCTTCACGCTCAGCGGACCGGCCGGCTTCTCGTACACCCACTCGGACACGCTCAGCGGCAACGGCACGTACAGCGCCAGCGACACGCTGCCCACCACAGGCACCGTGGCGGGCACCTACACATGGTCGGTGAGCTACGCCGGCGATGCCAACAACAATGGTGCGGTCGACCAGGGCGGCACCGCAGAGCAGACGGTGGTCAGCGCGGCCAACCCGACGATCACGACGACCGCCAGCCCGGCCATCACGCTCGGCACGACGGCGCCGACCCTGAGCGACTCGGCGGTGCTGGCGGGCGGCTACTACGAAACCGGCAGCCTCGTCTTCACGCTCAGCGGACCGGACGGCTTCTCGTACACCCAATCGGACACGCTCAGCGGCAACGGCACGTACAGCGCCAGCGACACGCTCCCCACCACGGGCACGGTGGCGGGCACCTACACGTGGCATGTCAGCTACGCTGGCGACGCCAACAACAATGGCGCCAGCGATCAGGACGGCAAGGCGGAGCAGACGGTGGTCAGCGCGGCCAACCCGACGATCACGACGACCGCCAGCCCGGCCATCACGCTCGGCACGACGGCGCCGACCCTGAGCGACTCGGCGGTGCTGGCAGGCGGCTACTACCAAGCCGGCAGCCTCGTCTTCACGCTGACCGGACCGGCAGGCTTCTCTTACACGCAATCGGACACGCTCAGCGGCAATGGCACCTATAGCGCCAGCGACACGCTGCCCATCACCGGCACGGTGGCGGGCACCTATACGTGGCATGTCAGCTATGCCGGCGATGCCAACAACAATGGCGCGGTCGACCAGGGCGGCACCGCAGAGCAGACAGTGGTCAGCGCGGCCAACCCGACGATCACGACGACCGCCAGCCCGGCCGTCACGCTCGGCACGACGGCCCCGACCCTGAGCGACTCGGCGGTGCTGGCGGGCGGCTACTACCAAGCCGGCAGCCTCGTCTTCACGCTGACCGGACCGGCAGGCTTTTCTTACACGCAATCGGACACGCTCAGCGGCAATGGCACATATCGCGCCAGCGACACGCTGCCCATCACGGGCACGGTGGCGGGCACCTATACGTGGCATGTCAGCTATGCCGGCGATGCCAACAACAATGGCGCGGTCGACCAGGGCGGCACCGCAGAGCAGACAGTGGTCAGCGCGGCCAACCCGACGATCACCGCGACGGCCAGCTCGGCCATCACGCTCGGCACGACGGCGCCGACCCTGAGCGACTCGGCGGTGCTGGCGGGCGGCTACTACGAAACCGGCAGTCTCGTCTTCACGCTCAGCGGACCGGGCGGCTTCTCGTACACCCACTCGGACACGCTCAGCGGCAACGGCACGTACACCGCCAGCGACACGCTCCCCACCACGGGCACGGTGGCGGGCACCTATACGTGGCATGTCAGCTACGCTGGCGACGCCAACAACAATGGCGCCAGCGATCAGGACGGCAAGGCGGAGCAGACGGTGGTCAGCGCGGCCAACCCGACGATCACGACGACCGCCAGCCCGGCCATCAGGCTCGGCACGACGGCGCCGACCCTGAGCGACTCGGCGGTGCTGGCGGGCGGCTACTACCAAGCCGGCAGCCTCGTCTTCACGCTGACCGGACCGGCAGGCTTTTCTTACACGCAATCGGACACGCTCAGCGGCAATGGCACATATAGCGCCAGCGACACGCTGCCCATCACCGGCACGGTGGCGGGCACCTATACGTGGCATGTCAGCTATGCCGGCGATGCCAACAACAATGGCGCGGTCGACCAGGGCGGCACCGCAGAGCAGACAGTGGTCAGCGCGGCCAACCCGACGATCACGACGACCGCCAGCCCGGCCGTCACGCTCGGCACGACGGCCCCGACCCTAAGCGACTCGGCGGTGCTGGCAGGCGGCTACTACGAAACCGGCAGTCTCGTCTTCACGCTCAGCGGACCGGGCGGCTTCTCGTACACCCACTCGGACACGCTCAGCGGCAACGGCACGTACAGCGCCAGCGACACGCTCCCCACCACGGGCACGGTGGCGGGCACCTATACGTGGCATGTCAGCTACGCTGGCGACGCCAACAACAATGGCGCCAGCGATCAGGGCGGCAAGGCGGAGCAGACGGTGGTCAGCGCGGCCAACCCGACGATCACGACGACCGCCAGCCCGGCCGTCACGCTCGGCACGACGGCCCCGACCCTAAGCGACTCGGCGGTGCTGGCAGGCGGCTATTACGAAACCGGCAGCCTCGTCTTCACGCTCAGCGGACCGGCAGGCTTTTCTTACACGCAATCGGACACGCTCAGCGGCAATGGCACGTACAGCGCCAGCGACACGCTGCCGACCACGGGCACCGTGGCGGGCACCTATACGTGGCATGTCGGCTACGCTGGCGACGCCAACAGCAACGGTGCGGTCGATCAGGGCGGCACCGCAGAGCAGACGGTGGTCAGTGCGGCCAACTCGACAATCACTGCCAGCGCTGGCGCGACGGTAGTGCTGGGCACCGGCACCAAGCTAACCGCCACGGCAACGCTCGCCGGCGGCCATTCCGAGACCGGCACCATTACGTTCAAGTTGTACGGCCCGAACAGCGACCTCGTGGACACCGAAACCGCCACGGTCAGCGGCAACTGCCAGTGCACGACCCCGAACGGCTACCTGCCCAGCAGCGCCGGCACCTATCATTGGGTAGCCAGCTATGCCGACTCCAACAACGTCGTGTGCACAACCAATGGCAGCACGCCAGAAGTCGCCGTCGCCCCAGGTGTCACCGTCGTCGGCGATGCTCTCTACCTCGTTGGCGGCAATTCCAACGATCAGCTCAACATCACACCGATCGGCACGAGCCAAACCGGTAGCACCGGCTTCAAGGTCAATGGCAAGCTCAATAACATCAATATCAACAACCAATCCTACACCAACATCACCACCATTCACGTGGCCGGCTTCGGCGGCAACGACAATTTCACGTTTGCGAACAGCCTGACCATCGCCACCGTGGTCGGCGTCGGGGACGGCAATGATAACATCCAGCTGGCCGGCGGCACCAACGCCGTGAGCGCCGGCAACGGCAACGACAACATCCAGGCCGGCAACGGCAGCAACACGGTAATGGCGGGCAACGGCAACATCAACGTCAACCTGGGCAACGGCAACAACCACGTCACCGTCGGCAACGGCAACGATAATGTCCAGCTGGGCAACGGCACCAACACGGTCACGGCCGGCACCGGCAATGACAACATCAACGCCGGCGACGGCACCAACACGGTCACGGCCGGGGCGGTGGGGTCGCGTGGCAACATCCACGTCCAGCTCGGCAACGGCGCCCACAACTCCGTGACGCTGCTGGGCAACGGCAACGACCACGTCCAGGCCGGCAACGGCAACAACGACGCCGTGACGATAAGCGGCAACGGCAACAACCAGATCCAGCTCGGCGACGGCAACAACGATTACGTGTCGATGAGCGGCAACGGCAACGACCAGGCCCAGGTCGGCAACGGCACTGACGATTTCGTGTCGATCGTGGGCAACGGCAACGAGGGCGTCCAAACCGGCAGGAGCACGGGCAAAGTTCACGTCGCGGGCACCGGCCGCAAGAATTTGCATCTCGGCAGCGGCTGGACCCAAATCTAACAATCCCCGACCGTGCCCGGGACCCGGCGCTAGGTGATCGACTTCAGCCCGCGTCCACGGGACGACTCGGTCACCGTCTAATTCACGATGCACAATTCGATGACAACGCGCGTGCTGCGCGGCTGCCGTCGCGCCGACCGTATAATAGCGTGGCTCTCGGACGAGAAAAGCGTCGCCCCGGGATGGGCTAACCTCCGTTCCTTTCTTCTGAACGTGGAGCAACACCATGTCACCCGAACCGTCCGTCCGGAACGACTACCTCAACGAAGTCCTCGTTGACCAGGCGCAGGTCGCACAGGAGTTACGACGGCAAGCGCCACTCGCGCCGACAGCGGGTGTCGCCAAGGGCCGTCTGCGGCACGCAGCCGCCGGCTCGGTGGTGGCGCCCGACGACGATGTCCTGGCCCAGTTGCAAGTCCCGCCCGGCGCACCGTCGCCGCGGGCCATCGATTACCGCATCACCGGCTGGTGGCGCTGGAAAACGGTGGTGATTCCGCCCAACGTCTACGTTGTGCACACCCGGCGCGGTCACACGGAGCCGGTCACCCAGGGCCTGGGCACCTCGTTCTCGTTCGATCCGGTGACCGACGCGTTCATGCTCATCCCGGCGTCGATGCAAACTATCGCCATCAACGCCAAGTGCATCACCAGCGAGCGCCAGGGCGTGCTGGTGCAGGCGTACGTGCAGTGGATCGTCAACGACCTGGCCATCGCCTATCGCCGACTCGATTTCTCCGACGCGACCGATCCCATGCGCATCGTCAACGTCCAGCTGCGCGAGCAGGCCGAAGCGGTCATCAAGGACAAGGTCGCGACCATGAGCATCGACCAGGTGCTCAACGACAAGCTGCCGATCATCGAAGAGCTGACCCAGCGGCTGCGCCTGCTGGCCGAAGGCACGGCCACCGGCGGCGATACGTCCGGGCTGGGCCTCAAGATCATTACCGTGCAGATCAAGGAAGCGGTCGTGAGCTCCGCCCGGCTATGGGACAACCTGCAGAAGCCATTCCGGGCCGACCGCGAGAAGATCGCCCGGCTCGCGGAGCTGGCCGCGCAGCAGCAAATTGCCGCCCGCGAATTGGAAAGCCGGCAGGCGAACGCGTCGGCGGAAATGGAGACGGAGCGCCGTCTCGCCGAGCGTCGCGCCGCCATCGATCAGGAGCGCCATGATCGCGACCAGGCTGAGCAGGTGCGCCGGCACCAGCTGCAGCAGGAAGCCGAACGGCTCGCGCTCGACGAACGCAACCGGACGGAAATGGCCCGCAAGGCCGCGGAGCTGGAGCTGACGCTCAAGGCGCTGGAGCTGGAGGCGCAGCGCATCGACCGCGAGATCGAATCGATCCGGCGGCAGGCTGGATTGGACGAGGCCAAACACGACCAGCAGCGGCGGCAGACACAGGCGGCACTGGAACTGGAAGAAGATCGCTCGCAAGCCGAGACGGCGCGGGCCGAGCGCAAGGTGGCGCTGTTGAAGGCACGGCGGGCGGTGGAGAACGACTTGTCGGAGATGTTCGTCAAGGCGCGGCTGATCGAGCGGCTGCCGGAGGTGGCGGCCGCGCTAAAGCCAGAGGAGCTGAAGGCGATCAGCATCGGCGGCGACGGCGGCAGCGCCGGGCCGCTGCTCGGCTTCCTCGCCGGGGCGCTCGGCCTGGCCGAGGACGCCATGAAGCAACGCGTCGCCGGCAACGGCGTGCCGTGATGCCGTGTCCTTGCCACACAGCCACACAGCCACACAGCCACACAGCAGATATGCCCCAAACGCTTGACGACCGCTCGACGTAGCCGTACAGTGGGAGGCTGCGTTTCTTGAGACCTGCGTTGCCCCGCACACGGAGGCCCGCTGCCATGTCGTTGCGCACAACTTGCTTCGGGTTGTTCCTGCCGTTGTGCCTCCCGTGCGTTGCGTCGGCACAGGCTGGGACGCGCGCCGATCCGTACGGCGATCCGCTGCCCGCCGGCGCTCTCGCGCACCTGGGCACGGCGCGGCTACGGCACACCGGGTTGTCCAGCTTCGTGCTGTTGCCCGACGGTCAAACCGTGCTGACGGCGGGCACCGATCGCATGCTGCGGTACTGGAACCTTGCCACGGGCACGCCGACCAAGGTGACGCAGCTTCAGGGCAAAGTCGGCCCCGGCTTCCTGGTCACGCTGTCGCCCGATGCAAAAACGCTGGTGGCCCGCCTCGGCCAAAGGCCGCTGTTGCAATTCTGGGAGGTCGCTTCCGGCAAGGAGCTGAAGACGTTGCCGGCGCCGAAGGGACCACTGAACTTCCTGACATTCTCTCTCGACGGCATGACGCTGGCCGTCGGCAGCGGCAACCGTTCGGTCTCTCTTTGGGACTGGCAAGCCGGCAAGGAACGCGTGGTGGACATGCCGCACGACCTCAATGCCATGTACATTCCTCCGTTTCACGGCAGCTTTTCGCCGGATGGCAAGTGGCTCACGGCCGGCGGCAGCCAGAGCCAATCCGTCACCGTCGTTGAAGTGGCCACCGGCCGTGTGGCTCATCGCCTGGACTGCATTGCCATGACGGCGCGGGTCTCCCGCGACAGTAAGCGGCTTGCCGTCAGCTGCGTTGAGCTGGATCAGGGAAAATGGAATGCGGTGATTCGGTTGTTCGATTTGTCCACCGGCAAGGAGACGGCACGTATTCCGAGCGACAGTGAGAACTACAACAATCTGGCATTCTCTCCGGACGGCAACCTGCTCGCTTGCACGGGGGCGAAGGGCTGTATTCTCGATCTCAAAAAAGGCCGCATCGTCCATGCCCTCACCGGGGTGCCGCACGTCGCCACGTTTACGGCGGACGGCAAGTCGCTGGTTGCGGCCGGCGGATCGCGTCTGCATGTCTGGGACGTGGCCACGGGGAAAGAGCGTGACGCACGACCGGGCGATTTCGGCAACAACCCCGTGGTCGTGGAGGTGAGTCCCGACGGTCGTCGCCTGGCGTCCGTCGACATGCGGGAGAACGCCATTTGCCTCTGGGACGCAGCGAATGGCCGGCTCCTGCGCCAGCTCCCCCTGGCTGCGGAAGGAGGCCAACTCGTCGTGAGCCTGGCCTTCGCCGGTGACGGACGAAGCCTGATCGCCTGTCGAGCGCTCCACCTGGAGTACTGGGATACCGAAACCGGCAAGGTGCTCCGCAAGGTTCAGCTGCGGGACCCCGACGATAACTTCTTCGTCTACAACATGCACGCGGCGCCGGACCGCAAACACGTGAGCGGCGTTTACTATTTTGAAGGCCCGGCCGGCGAGTGCATTTGCCTGGCGCAATGGGACGTCGACTCCGGTAAAGCCCGGCACCGCCAGACGTTGTTCGGGGATCCCACCCAGATTGTCTGGCTGGCGGAAGGTCAGGCGGCGGTGGTGCCGGCCAACGGGCGACTTACGCTGCTGGACGTGCCGACCGGCTCGCCGCGCGTCACGTTCACCACCGGCGCCGGCCAGGGCCCGCTGGTGCTCTCGCGCTCCGAACGGTTGGTGGCCGCCCGCAAAGCTCCCACACCGGGCGGCAAGGAAAACAAGGCAGACATCGTGCTCTGGGAAGTCGCCACCGGCAAGGAGGTCGCCACGGTGAAGACCACCGGCTTCGGCAACCTGGCGCTGGCGCCCGATGATCGCTGCGTGGTAACCACCGAATACGGCGTCGTCTTCGTGCGCGACGCGGCTACCGGCGAGGTGCGCCTCCGTCATCCGCTCCCGGAGTCGGAGTTGGGCTCCATTGGACGCAACTGGGTCTCGGGGCTGCGGCTGACGCCGGACGGCCGGCGTGCCGTCACGGTCCAGTGGGACGGCTCGGCACTGATCTGGGACCTGACCGCTGCCGAGCGCCCGGCCCAGCCGTTGGCGCCGCAGGTCGGCGAGCGCGAGTTGGCGGCCTGGTGGTCCGAACTGGCGAGCGAAGACGCGGCGAAGGCCTGGCGTGCCATCTGGGGTCTGACGGATGCGCCAGGCCTGCGCTTGCGTGGCTCGCCGGCCGGCTCAAGCCGAGCGCCGCTCCGGATGAAACCAAGGTACGCCGCTGGATCGCCGATCTGGACAGCGAGGAATTTGCGACACGCCAGGACGCCCAGGAGGAGTTGGCGCGCATCGGACCCTTGATTGAGCCGGCGGCCACCGACGCGTTGCGGGGCAAAGTCTCGCTCGAAGCGCGTCGGCGGCTGACGCAGCTCCTGGACCAAGCTCGCAGCCATCCGCCGGTTGGCGAGGAGCTCCGTCAACTCCGCGCCGTGGCCACCCTGGAGCTGGTCGCGACGCCCGCAGCGCGGCAACTGCTCGGCGACCTGGCGAACGGCGCGGCCGGCGCTCGGCAGACCAGGGAAGCACGCACAGCGCTGAGTCGCATGGCCAAAACCCCCGACGAGCCGCGGTGATCTTTCCAGCGAAGGCGTTGCATATCAAAGTCCTGGGAGATGATCGACGGCGGACCCGATCGCTGGCCTATCCCGGAGCCGATCGAGCACCTGCTGGGGCCGCAAGACCGTCTTGAAGCGAATGACACCCGGCGGCAGCTCCGTCGTCTTGCGGGCGCTGGCCGCGGCGACGGCCACCAGGATCGGATGGCTCGCAAAGGCACGTAAAGTCTGGAACTTGGCTTGCAGATATTCCGGCGTCCAGAAGCCGACAATCTCCAGCAGCACGCGGCGGCCGTCGGCGTGGCGCAACACGAAGTCCGGCACGAACGTCTTTTGGCCCTCGTGCAGAATCTCGCCTTCGCGCTCGAGCGCCCAGCCTTCGCGCTGCTCGCCCCATTGCCGCGCGAAGGTTTCTTCGAGCTGCGAGTCGAATTCCTCCGGCGGCGGTAGGTGACTGTGCAAGCCGTCGTCGGCCGTGAGGTCGAGCGCGGCCAGCCAGCCGGCCCGACGCGTCTGCAGGACCGCGTGCAGTCGCCAGCCGCGGCAGGCGATCAGCGCGGGCAGGAACGTGGCGAAGGCGACGCCGTAGCGGCGCGTGACGCGCAGCACCGACGCCGGGCCGTCGAAGCGGATTTCGTAACGGCCATCGCCGAGCCGGCGGATCGTGTGCATCAGGCGGGCCAATTTGGCGTAGCGGAGGATGGTCTTGAGATCGTCGCTCGCCCAGACGCTCATCTCGACCGCACGGAACAGGGCGGCCTGAATCTGCGCGACGTTGTACCGGGCCAGGAGCGCCGCACCATCGGCATAGCCCGCGAACGCTTCCAGCCGATGGCATTCCATCACGTCCGCGTACAGGTCGCCGTCGATCTCGTCCCAGGTGCGGCCAAGCTGCGCCGCGATGACGGTCTTCGCGGCCGTTTCCTCGTGCGGGAACATCCGGTCGGTGCAGCGCACCAGCGGGTGCATCGCCGCCGCCGCATGAAAGACCTGCCGGCGCAGCTCGGCCGCGGCTCCCGGCGTGCCCCGCGCATACGTGCCGGCGTCGTCGAGGAGCTTGCAGAACGCGTCAATGCGGCGGATCGGGCACTCGGTTTCCTTGGCGAACACGTCTCCCACGGCGCGATGCAATTCGCGCCGCGTGCGCCCGATGCCGCGGCGATACACCTCCAGCATGCGCTTGGCATACACGGCGTAGTGTGCGTGGCCGCGCTGAGTGAGGCGGTCGGGGATGAGCCGGCCGTTCTCATAGGCGGCGATGGCGAGGTCCTTGGTAAGCATCGCTGTCCTGACTTGTGAAGGTCACGGTGTTCGCAGGTGCCGCGCTCGGGATCCCATAACTGAAAGCCCTCGTCGGTGCCGGGGGCGCCTGAGCATTATCGGGATTGAGCGTGCCGCTATTGTCGATGCGGTCGGGGCCCACGGAGAAGAGCACCACGCCGTCCGGCAGCCGCCGATAGCGCACCGGCTGCCCGTCGTACGGATCGAGCGGAATCGCCTTGACGTAGCCGGCCAGCACCAACGCCTGGAGCGACTCCAGCCAGGCGCCCTTTTCCTGCCGATAGCGTTCCACGGCCAACGAGAGCATCGCGAACGAAGCCGGGACTGGATCCGCGCGCTTTCCTTCGCCGCCATGCTGAACGTGTCCAGCAGGGTCAGTTGCTCGTGTTGGTGGGCGCCGACAATGCGCTCGACGGTGTCGAGTTGTTGCTCGACGGGCAGTCGGCTCGCTTCCACCAGCGCGTTCATCGCCCGCAGCGCATCGGCCCGACCTGGCGATGCGGTATCGGGCAGCCAGCTGCGCCAACCGGTTCGCCTGGCTGTGCTGACCGAGGTTGGCACACGGCCGTCGTTGATCGCCTCTTGTAGCTTCATCACCAGAGCGCGCTCGCCACGCATAGCCCACAGCAGCCGTGGCGCACCGATCTCGGTTTCAAGCGATGCTTGCAGCCTCCTCAGGTCCGCCGGCTGCGGCGGGCTCTGCGCCAGCCGCGGTTCAGAATGCGCAGCGAGGTTTCCATACCGCCGACATACACAAGAATGCCCATGATGTTCGGCTCGTCACCGGTGGAGCGGGCGGTGTTGATGCTCGCCTGACAGATGTCCGCGACGAGACCGCTGTCGCCATCGTGAATCGCCAACGTCGCATCGACATCCAGCAACTGCGCAACTTTGAGCAGGGGCACTAGGGCGTGTTGCGATACACTTGCTGACCTGGCGTCGTAAATGCTGGGGTAACGCCCCGTCGTCAGATGCCTCAACGGTTGCGCTTCGGCGCGTGCCCTGGCCTCACGCTCAAGGTAGCCGCGCAGCGTAGCCACCTGTTCGGTGTTGAGCCGCGCATTGGGCACCGTGCTGTAGAGCACGTTGAGCACATTGGCCCACGGCGGGCCAACGGCGTTGCAGACCTTGCCGACGACCAGCGCGGCGTTCCGGTCGTCGGGGACGGGTTCGCGTGCCGCCTCGATATCTTCGAGCCGCCATCCCGGATCAAGCCGATCCGTCTCGGCCAGCGCCGCCTGAAAGTCGCGTTCCTCAGCCCAGACGAGGTACCACCAACCCACAGCCAGGCCGACGGCCACGCCGACGAGGATGAACAAGGCGGCGCCGAAGCGGGTTCGACGCGGTCGCTTGCGTGGTGCCATCGTCTTCAGCTCTTCCGTCACCTTGCACCTCGAATTTCGCTATGCACAGATCCCGGGCGCTCAAAGCCGGCGATGGCGCGTCCCCTGATACGCATCGCTATCTCTCCGGCGGCGCGAGCGATGCTCCTCGTTGGTGGCGGCGCAAACGACCTCGTAGAGCGTGGCCCGCGCGTTGCCCGATTTGCGCAGGATGCGTCCGAGCCGCTGCTGGGCTTGCCGGGTCGACGCTGTGCCGCCAATGACTACCGCCACCTTGACCTCCGGCACGTCCACGCCCTCATCGAGGACGCGGTTGGCCACCAGCGCCGGGTAGGTGCCGTCGCGCAGGCCGTCGAGGATTTCTTGGCGTTCCTTCTTGCCGCAGTGGCTCAGCAGGCACGGGATCAGGAAACGGCGGGACACGTCGCGGGCCATGGCGTTGGACCCGGCGAAGATGAGCGTGGAGCTGGCCGCGTGCAACCGGAAGATATCTTCGAGCACGCGCAGCTTTTCCTCCGCCCGATCCTCGATGGCCTTCCGCGCAAAATAAGCGTGCAGCACCTGGCGTGCCTCCGGGTCCTTGCCGGTTTCGTTGCACAGGTCCTGCCAGCTAAACTCCGGCTCCGTCTTGCGCCGCCGGGCCACGTAGCGGCGGACCTGGGCCGACAGCGCATCGTAGCGCGCCTGCTCGGCGTCGGACAGGTAGACGGGTATGCGAACCACTTCGTAGTCGGCGAGGGTCTGGCCGCGCACGGCGTCCATCGGCAAGCGGTAGACCACGGGCCCGATCAGCCGATCGAGGTCGGCGTGCCGGCCGTCGGGCCGCTCCGGCGTCGCGGTCAATCCCAGCCGCCGCGGCGCCGCCGCCATGCGGGCCGCGTCGCGCCGTACGTCGCCGGGCAGGTGATGGCATTCATCGAAGATGATCAGGCCGAAGCGCGCGCCGAGCCGGTCCATGTGAATGCAGGCGCTGTCGTACGTCGTGACCGATACCGGCTCGACCGCGAACCGCCCGTCGCCGATCAGGCCCGCATCATAGCCGAGCCCGTGCGCGATGCGGCGATGCCACTGATACATGAGGTCCCGCACCGGCGCGACGACCAGGGTGCTGACGGCGGCTTGCTGCATGATCGCCAGCGCCACTTCGGTCTTGCCGGTCCCGGTCGGCATGACGACGACGCCGCGCCCGGCCTGTTGCCAGGCGGTCACGCTTTCGCTCTGCTCGGGCCGCAGGGGATGCCCTTGCACATTCGGCCAATTCACCTGACGCCAGGCCGGCACGTCATCGGCGAAAGGCCGGCCGCTGTCGGTCAGCGCTTGGCGAATTGAGGAGTATTCGAAGGCATCGCAGCGCCAGGCGCCGATGCGCGAGTCCCAGCGCCAGAGCTTGGGGCCAAAAACATGACGGACCGACCACGACGTCATGCCGTGCAAGACCAGCGTGCCGCCCGCGAAGCTCAGACTGGGGATGGGACCAAGCATGGCCGGCCGCTGTGGGTGGCGTGGGATCGAGTCATCGGCCATTCTAGCCGCCCCGCCGTTCTGCGGCCGGTGGGCTTGGGGAATTGGCGGCGCGGCTTGCGCGGCGGCGGCGCGATGGGACGCGACGGCTCCGTGCGCCACGGGGCGCGACATCAATTGCCCTGGATTGATTGCCGCTTGGAACCTGCGCCGCGCCGAGTTCGATGCCACGGGGGTCCGAAGATCGATTGAACGCCGGCCCTGAGCCGGCGTACGAGCGGCGGCGACGGTCCTGGCAGATCCTGCCGAGAAACCGTGGATGTCCCGGATGTCCGATGGATGTCCCGGATGTCCGACACCATCTTCACGGCGGCCGAGTCGCCGCACGAGCAGGGCGTCCTGTGGTGCGGCAGTGACGACGGCTTGATCCACCTGTCGCGGAACGGCGGCAAGACCTGGGCCAAGGTCACGCCGCCGGACTTGCCCGATTGGGCCCAGATCAACAGCATCGAGGTGCACCCGACCGCCAAGGGCGGGCTCTACGTCGCGGCCACCCGCTACAAGCTCGACGACTTTCGGCCGTACCTGTATCGCACCACCGATTACGGCAAGAGCTGGAAGAAGATCGTCGCCGGCATCCCGGCGCAGCACTTCACGCGCGTCATTCGCGCCGATCCCGGGCGGCGGGGGTTGCTGTACGCCGGCACCGAACAAGCGATGTACCTTTCCTTTGATGACGGCGAGCACTGGCAATCGCTGCAGCTCAATCTGCCGATCGTGCCGATCACCGACCTGGCGATCAAGAACCACGATCTCATCGTCGCGACGCAGGGCCGATCGTTCTGGGTGCTGGACGACCTAACCGTGCTGCACCAGCTTCGACCGGAGCTGGCGAAGAAGCCGCTTGCAACCCTGCAGCCACGGCCGGCATACCGCATGGCCGGCGGCAGCACGGACACCGCGCCCAGGACGGCGGGCCAGAATCCGCCCACCGGCGCCGTCCTCGTCTTCCATCTCCGGGACGCCCCGAGCAAGGAGACACCGTTAAGCCTCGACATCCTGGACAGCGAGGGCAAGTTCGTCCGTCGCTTCTCGACGCACCCACCGGCCAAGGGCACGGAGAAACCGGAGGAGCTCAAAGCGGCCGCCGGGATGAACCGGGTAGTGTGGGACCTGCGTTACCGGCGCCCCGAGGATTTTCCGGGCATGGTGCTCTGGGGCGGCCTGACCGCGCCAAGGGCGGTGCCCGGCACCTACCAGGCTCGCTTCCGCAGCGGCGGCACCGAGCAGATTGTCGCGCTCCAGGTGCTGCCCGACCCGCGGACCACGGCCAGCGTCAAGGCCATGCAGGAGCAGTTCGACTTCGTCACCGAGGTGGGCGCCAAGCTCACCGAGATCCATCGCGCCATCAAGCAGGTGCGCGACGTGCGCGACCAGTTGCAGGCCCTCGTCAAGCGGCTCGACCCGAAAAAGCAAGCGGACGCGGTCAAGTCGGCACGCCAAATCACGGACAACATGACGGCTGCGGAGGAGACGCTCTACCAGACCAAAGCCAGGGCCCCGCAGGACGTGCTGAATTACCCGATCCGGCTGAACAACAAGCTATCGTCCCTGGCCGGTAACATGGCAGTCGGGGACAACCGGCCAACCGACCAGGCCGTGCGCTTGCAGCAGGAATTGTTCGCCAAGGTAGATGCGGAGCTATCGAAGTTGCGTCAGGTCTTCACGGAGGATCTGCCACGGTTCAACGAGGAGCTGCGCCGGCTGAACGTGCCGGCGGTTAGCGTAACCGGTCAGGAATCGCCCTAGGCCGTGTCAAGTCTCGAAAGAGGGGTTGCGTGGTAGCCGCATTCGTGAGAATGCGGGCGAGGTCACCCGCATTCTCACGAATGCGGCTACCCCAGAATTAAGGCTTGGCGATGCACTAGGTCATCGGGGGCCAGCTCGGGATAGCGCAGGCCGGGCAGCACCTGGACCGCGAACACTTCCTGCACCGCGTCTTCGAAGCGGAGGAAGGCCACCGTCTGGCCCGTGCGCAGATCGACCACCCACACGCCGCAATTGCGCTCGGCCAGGGCGCGCTCGGCGATGGGGATGCCGCTGAAGACCGCGCTTTCGCGCACCTGCGACAGGCCGACAAACGCCAGGTTGCCGAGGATATCCAGGCCGCGCGTGCAGCCGGGCACCTCGGCGGTCTTGATGACCGTCGGAACAATCTTGTGCGGCGGTGGCCCGGGCTGCTGACCACTGTCGTGGTGCCGGCCGGGAAGCACCTGCAGCGTGCTTGCCGGCAGCGCCGGTGGCTGCGGCCACGGCCAAGCATCTCCATGCTGTGGAAT
Source organism: uncultured Gemmataceae bacterium (assembly GCA_963834865.1). Classification (GTDB taxonomy): domain Bacteria; phylum Planctomycetota; class Planctomycetia; order Gemmatales; family Gemmataceae; genus CAWIDK01. Next base: position 3,867,825 of record CAWIDK010000002.1, on the reverse strand, counting down.
CCGTAAGGTGTCTGCATTAGTTTTGCGTCAGGTACGGGCAGCGGCGCAAGCGACTCCGACCCGGACGTTCACCCCGCAGCAACACCGGAGCCGCGAACAAATCCGCGAGTGATTCCGGAGCAGCCGCTGGCGCGGGGCCCTCGCTTGACCGGAAGTTGGGCGGGGGCCCCAACCCTCTTGCCGAGGCGGGATGACCGAGAGCCAGGCGATCCGGATTGGGTGCCTGTGTTCATCCGCCATCCAGTCGCTTATCATGGATGAGAGCGACCCGGTCCCTTTCGGTGAGATCATGCCATGAAACACCTCGGCATCCTCCTTGGCCTGCTACTCGCGCCCGCTGCCGTTGGCGCCCAACCGCAAGGCGTGTTGCCCGTCGGCGCCGACGGCAAGCCGCTCAACCTCGACTTCGAGACGGGCACCCTCAAGGACTGGACCGCCGAGGGCGACGCGTTCAAGGGCCAGCCGATCAAGGGCGATACCGTCTTCCCTCGGCGCAGCGATAACCATAGCCGGCACCAGGGGCAGTTCTGGATCGGCGGCTTCGAAAAGCTCGGCGACAAGCCGCAGGGGACGCTCACGTCGGTGCCGTTCAAGGTCACGCATCCGTGGGGCTCCTTCCTCGTCGGCGGCGGACCGCACGACGTCACCTGTGTCGAGCTGGTCAAGAATGCCAATAAGGAAATCTTCTTCCGCGCTTCGGGCCTTGAGGAAGAGGACATGCGCCGCGTCCTCGTCGACCTCAAGGACCTGATGGGCCAGGAGATCTTCATCCGCCTCGTCGATCGGCACTCCGGCCACTGGGGCCACGTCAACTTCGACGACTTCCGTTTCCATACCGCCCGGCCCGAGTTCCCGCAGCGCAAGGGGCCCGCGGCGCCCGATCTTCTCAAGTACGCGGGGCTGCCGCCGGAGAAGGCGGCCGAGGTCATGACGGTGCCGGAGGGGTTCGAGGTCAAGCTGTTCGCCGGCGAGCCCGACGTGGTCCAACCGATCGCCATGTGCCTGGACGACCGTGGCCGGGTGTGGGTCGCGGAAGGCGTACTGCTATCCCACGCGGCGCAACGACCAGGACGCCAATGACCGCATCCTCATCTTCGAGGACACCGACGGCGACGGCCATTTCGACAAGCGCACCGTGTTCATGGAAGGCCTCAACCTTGTCAGCGGCCTGGAGGTGGGCTTCGGCGGCGTCTGGATCGGGGCGGCCCCCTACCTGCTCTATGTGCCGATGAAGGAGGCGAACAAGCCGGCCGGCAAGCCGCAGGTGCTGCTCGACGGCTGGGGCTTCCAGGACACGCACGAGACGCTCAACAGCTTCACCTGGGGGCCCGACGGCTGGCTCTACGGCTGCCATGGCGTCTTCACGCACTCCAACGTCGGCAAGCCCGGCACGCCGGCCGACAAGCGCACGAAGCTCAACGCCGGCGTCTGGCGTTACCATCCGACGCGGCATGTCTTCGAGGTATTCGCCCACGGCACGAGCAATCCCTGGGGCCTGGACTTCGACGAGCACGGCCAGGCTGTTCGTCGAGGCCTGCGTCATCCCGCACTGCTTCCACATCATCCAGGGCGGCCGATATCAGCGGCAGGCGGGCGAACACTTCAACCCGTACACCTACGCCGACATTCAGACGATCGCCGACCATCTGCACTGGCAGGGGGCCAATCCGTGGGCGGGCAACAACAAGTCCGACTCGACGGGCGGCGGCCACGCCCACTGCGGCCTGATGTGCTACCAGGGCGGCGCCTGGCCGACCCAATACCGCGGCCAGCTATTCATGGGCAACATCCACGGCCGGCGTCTGAACATGGACATTCCGCAGGCCCAAGGGAAGCGGCTACGTCGCCGGCCACGGTCCTGATTTCCTGATGGCGAACGACGCCTGGGCGCGGTTCATCAACATGCGCTACGGGCCGGACGGCAACGTGTACGTGATCGACTGGTACGACAAGCAGGCGTGCCACACGGGAGACGCGAAGGTGTGGGACCGCTCGAATGGGCGCATCTACAAGATTTGCTACCGGGGGACGAAATGGGACCCGGTGGATCTGAGCCAATGGACTACAGATAGTTTGGTCGGCTTGCAATGGCATGAGAACGAGTGGTACGTGCGCCATGCACGACGCCATTTGCAGGAACGCGGTAGCCTCCTCGATGCCATCGTTAGCGCTCGCAAACTTTCGTCCAGCGACAACATCGAGGACCAGAAACTGGGGGCCCGGCGAGACGCAATTGCGAGAAGGGCTGTTGCGGAGCTGACAAATTTTGGGCTTGCGAGAAAGACCCGGTGCGTCGACTACGCGCTCTTTGGGCCTCGCACGCAACGGGCTTGCTCAACTGGGACGTAATTGACACGGCCTTGCGAGACAAGGACCCTCATGTTCGCGGCTGGGCCATCCAGCTTGCGCTCGAACAGCCGGCGAAGGAGTTGATTCGAATTGACCAGCTCGTGAAGTTGGCGGAGAAGGAGGAGTCGCCGGTCGTACGCCTTTATCTAGCTTCAGCGCTGCGGAAGCTAGACTACGGCGATTGCGAGAGCATTCTTGCCCACCTGCTGAAGTTTGACGACGGCAAGGACCCCAATCTGCCCCTGATGTACTGGTACGCGCTGGAGCCGCTTGCGGGCAATGTCGATCATCGCGAGGGCGCCCTGAAGCTTGCGGAGGAAGCAACGATGCCGCAACTGCTGGCATTCACCGTGCGACGCATCGCTTCCGATGCCGATCCGGAATCGCTCGGCCTGATCATCACGCGGCTCGGCGAAAAGGGCGTCGACAATGCCGTCGTGCTGCGCGAGCTGCGCAACGCACTCAAGGGCCGGCCGCAGGTGAAAATGCCGACTGCTTGGCCTGCGGCGTTCGCGAAGCTCGCGGCGCACAACAATGCCGAAGTGCGCAACCACGCGGCCGCGCTCGCGGTTACCTTCGGCGATGCGCGGGCGTTCGACGAGATGCGGCGCCTGGTGACCACAGCGACGGCGGATGCGGCAACTCGGCAATCCGCCCTCGCAGCGCTGTTGGCGGCGAAGGACAAGCAGCTCGTGCCGGCGCTGCACCAGCTGCTCGGCGACTCCGACATGCGTGGCGCGGCGCTTCAGGGATTGGCCGGCTACGATGATCTGCAGACGCCCGCGGCCATTCTCAGTATTTACGCCAAGCTCGACGCGGCCGAAAAGCGCGACGCCCTGGCCACGCTGGCGTCGCGGACGCCTTATGGCAGGCGCTGCTCGAGGCGGTGGCGGACAAGAAAATCCCGGCGGCGGACGTGTCGGCGGAATCGGTGCGCCAGTTGCGCAACCTCAGGAATAGGGCGCTCGACCAACCGCATCGCCGAGGTATGGGGCGTGGTGCGCGACACGCCGGCCGAGCGGGCGAAGGAGATCGCGCGCTATCGCGAAATGGTGACGGACCCCGCGAAACCGCCAGCGGACGTGGCCCTGGGGCGCGCGATCTACGCCAAAACGTGCCAGCAGTGTCATGTGCTATTCGGCGTCGGCGGCAAGGTCGGGCCGGACATCACCGGCGCCAACCGCGCCAACCTCGGCTACCTGCTCGAAAACATCCTCGATCCGAGTGCCGTCATTCCGAAGGAATATGCCGCCACGATCATCGAGACGAAAGCGGGCCGCACCGTCACCGGCATCGTCAAGGGCGAGACGCCGGCCGCCCTGACCGTGGTCACCGCCAACGAGACGTTGACCATCCCGCTCGGCGAAATCGAGACGCGGCTGCCGACCAAGGTGTCGATGATGCCGGACGACCTGCTCAAGCCGATGAGCGATCACGAGGTCCGCAGCTCTCATCGCGTACCTGCAGAGCCCCGTGCAGACGCCCATCCTGGCCACGGCCGACAACGCCAAGGACCTGTTCAACGGCAAGGACCTGACCGGCTGGGACGGCGATCCGAAGCTGTGGCGCGTCCTCAACGGCGAGATCGTCGGCAAGAGCCCGGGCCTCGAAGCACAACAGTTCCTGCGAAGCCAGATGGTCGCCGCCGACTTCAGGCTAAGCGTCAAGGTCAAGCTGGTGCCCGAATAAGGAAAATAGCGGCATCCAGTTCCGCAGCGAGGCGCTTGACGGCTATGAGGTCAAGGGCTACCAGGCCGACGTCGGCGCCGGCTGGTGGGGCAAGCTGTATGAGGAGAATGGCCGTGGCATCCTGTTAGCCAAGGGCGGCGAGGCATTCGTGAAGGTGGACGACTGGAACCGCTACGAGATCGAGGCGAAGGGCAGCCGGATTCGCACGTGGATCAACGGCAAGCTCTGCGTGGACCTCGACGACGCGCCGGGAGCGCGGCGTGGCATCTTCGCGCTTGCAGATTCACTCCGGCGGCGCGATGGAGGTGCGGTTCAAGGAGTTTCAGCTCAAGGTACTGCCGTAATCCACCCCGCCGGACGGAGGACACCCGATGAGCGAGCGACCGACGAGCGGGGACTGGCCCGCGCCGGCGCCGACGGTGGCTCCGGAAATGCCGGTGGTTCCCGGGTATGAGCTCCTTGCGGAGCTGGGCCGGGGCGGAATGGGCGTCGTGTACAAGGCGCGGCAAGCGAGTTCGGGGCGGCTGGTCGCGCTGAAGCTGATCCGCGATGTCGCGCTCGCCGGCCGGCAGGAGCGCGCCCGCTTCCGCATCGAAATGCAAGCCGCTGCGCGGATGCGGCATGCCAACATCGTCGAAGTCTTTGAGGCCGGCGAACACGAGAGCCGGCCTTACTTCGCCATGGAGTATGTCGATGGCGGGGCGCTCGACAAACATCTCGCCGGTCAGCCGCAGCCGCCCGACCAGGCCGCGGCGCTGGTCCGCATGCTGGCACGCGCGGTCGAGCACGCGCACGCCCAGCAGGTGATCCACCGTGACTTGAAGCCGGCAAACATCTTGCTGCAAGGCGCCGACCTCTGCCCCAAGATCACCGACTTCGGCCTCGCCAAGCGTCTCGACACCGAGAGCACCGCCTGGACCCAGGACGGCGCCGTGATCGGGACCGCCAGCTACATGGCTCCGGAGCAGGCCGCCGGTCGAGCCCACGAGGTTGCCCCGGCGGCGGACGTTTACGCGCTCGGGGCGATTCTTTACGAGTGTCTCACTGGCCGGCCGCCCTTTCAGGCCGATTCCGTTGGCCGCACGATCGAGCTGGTCCTCAACGCCGAGCCGGCGCCGCCGACGCGTCTGCAGCCGGCCGTGCCGCGCGACCTGGAGACGCTTTGTCTCAAATGCCTCGAAAAAGAACCGCGCCGGCGCTACGCCAGCGCCGGCGAGCTGGCGGACGACCTGGACCGATTTCTTGAAGGCACGCCCATTGCCGCTGTGCCGCCCAGTGCGCGCGAGCGGCTCACGCGCATGGCCGTGCGCGATGGCTACGCGATCGTGGACGAAATCGGTCGGGGCCCGCGCAGCACCGTCTACCGCGCCGTGCACGGATCAGTCGGACAACCGGTCGCTCTCAAGGTATTTCAGCCGGCAAGCTGGACGCGCGACGCATGGGATGCACAGCTCCGGAGCGCTGCCGAGGTAAGGGCCATGCTGGCACACCCGCAAATCCTGCCCATTCAGCAGGCAGGCTGGTGGGACGACGCGCCGTACCTGGTCCTGGAGTATTTGCCACAAGGCAGCCTGGGCGGCGCGCTCGCCGGCAAGCCCTACGGCGTCCGCGAAGCGCTCCGCATGCTGGAGCAGTTGGCGGAGATTGTCGCGTACTTGCACCGGCAGGGGATCGTTCATGGCAATCTCAAACCGAGCAATGTCCTGCTGGCCGCCGACGGCATTCCGCGGGTCGCCGACTTTCGATTGGCCGGCGGTCTTTGCCGGACCTCGCTGCCGGCCGACGACAATCCCGCCGGCCTCGGATATTTGGCCCCCGAGCTGGTCCGTGATCCCGGCGCCGAGGTCCGCTTTTACACCGATATCTATGGCCTGGGGTTAATTCTGTACGAGCTGCTTACCGGCCAGCCGCCGTTCGGCGAATCGAGCGCTCAGGCGACGCTGGCACAGGTGCAGTCGCAGGAGCCGGTGCCGCCGTCGCACCGCAACTCGGCAATTCCGCCGCCGGTGGACACATTCTGCCTGCGCTGCCTGCACAAGAACCCGTGGCGCCGCTACGCCCGGGCCTTCGACGTGGTGACACTTGCACGTAATCTGCGAGAACACGTCGATGCCGGCCTTCCGTCGGGCGAACGCTGGCCGATGCGGCATGCACCGATGCGGCAAGCGCCGGCGCGTTGCGATGTGCCGCGCAACGATTGAGGCGAGGTTGGGTAATCGCTTCACAATTTGATCACGTTCGGCTAGACTGGAACGGACGAGGGCGCAGCCACTCGCGGGCGCGCGTTGCGCTGGCTTCCTGGAAGACGATGCCGGCGCAAACACGAGGGCTAAATCGATGAGCGCGACGGTATTGCCGGAACTCGCTGAGGAGAGTGTTGCGACGGCCGAGCGTCTCGGCCGGCTTTCGGCCGCGGAGGGCCTGGACGCCGCCGAGGCCGAGTACATCCTCGCGTCTGGACTTGCCGCCATCCAGCGCGTCCCCAACCTCTGGCCGATTATCAAAGGCCGAATCGGCGGCGGGACCACCGGTGGCGCGGCTCATCGAGCTCCTCGCGCGACTACTGGACGTGGTGGATAAGAACCTGGCCCTGGCCGAAACGTTGATGGAACCGGCCCGTGTCGTCCGCGAAGAACGAGGACGCGAGCCGGAAGCCGCGGCCGGACTGGCCGCAGCACAAGAGCGCCTCCAGGAGATCCGCGCCGAAGCCGGCCGCCTGCTGCAGCTCGTTGATGTACCCGCCCGGTGGCCGGGGGAGGAGCAACTGACGGAAGCGAAGGAGAGCATTCGGCGCGGCGACCGGCTGACCGCGGAAGAGTTTCGTCAAGCGCTGCTCGGTGAGTAGGGACACGGAGAACCGGGCCATGACCTACTCCGTCGAGGTTCGCCGCGCCGTCAGCGACTACCTGCGTGGCCTGACAGGGCTTACCAGAGAAGGCCGGTTGGCCATGCACGGTTTCATGTACGCCCTACGGGACTACGGAGACGAGGCGAGGGGTGGGTGCCCGCGACGAACCCCGGACTCGCCGGTCTTTCACCTCCGCTGGACGTTCGACGCGGGGCCGGCAATCCGCAGCCTGGATATCTACGTCGATGACTCAGAAGGCGCCGCCGGGCTCCTCCAGGTTCTGTATGCAGAGCTGGTCCCGCTGCCCGGCGCATGATGAGGTGGAGGCTGGCGGCGCAACCCGACGGCAAACCACCATGTTACCGAAAGGAACGTCCAATGGCACTCTCAAATTACTTCACCGACAAGCCGCACGCCAAGAAGGCTCTCGAAGGCTACGCAGCCTTTGTTGCCGAAAACCGGGATTGGCCGATCTCCCAGAAACTGCATTTATACCGAGAAGCACAACTTGCATTCAATTGGGTGCAGCTGAAACGCCAACACGGTTTTCTCACGCTGCCACCGTCAGCTTCATCGGTTGATTGGTCAATACCTTGCGGCGTTGTCCCTTCTTCAGGCGAGCGCGATTCTGCCGTTCAAACCAGTTCACAAACTTTTGCCAGTCGCCGTTCAGTTCGATGCAGCGCAGGTGGAGCAACGCCTCTGCCTTGGCGCGGGTCCACCGCATGCCTGCACAGTCGAAACGCTCGCCGACCAGGTAACGCACGGCACCTTCCACCTGGCCTGTGGCGATCACCAAGTCTTGCGCCATCCACTCCCCGTAACGCAGCATCGATAGGCGTGGCTGTAGGTAACCAATCTCGCTCTGCAGAGCTGCACGGCGACTCTTCGTTCCAGGTCCACGGTTTGCTGTGTCGCGTAACAACTCCTGCAGATGCTGCACCAAGGTCCGCGCCCGCCCTGCGTACAGCAGCGCCTTCAGCTTTTCCACCCAGGCCTTCAGGGCGTCGGTGCCTTCCTTGTGATAGTGACGCCCCAGCCGCCATAGCCTCTCCACGACGTGACAGACATCCAGCGTGAAGATGGCCTGGGGGAATAACGCCTCGAAGTGCTTCTTCAGGCTCTTCGCCCCGTCGAGGACGATCTGCACCCGCTTGGTCGTCTCCGGTCCGAAGCCACGCTTGGTCGCTTCCGCACGCGCCCACAATGCCGCCGCCTTGCGACCCGCAAAGGTGGCATACAGTTTCTTGTTCAGCGGCCCGTGCAGCAAGCCGTCCGCGCCACGCTTCAGCGTGTACATCACTACCACGCTGACTTCCTTGCCATTCTTGCTCTTGTCGCCTTTTTTCCGTCGTTTCTTGCTGCCACGCGCTGCCCGTTTGGCTCGGCCCCGGTGACGTTGGCAGCCGCAAGTGCAACCCGACCCATGGCGCGGCTTCCGCTTGCCGCGACGCTTCGCCAACTCCGTTTCGGTGGCGATGGGCGGACACTTGCCATCGACTTCGATCACCAGAACCTCGCCATCGTCGGACGGCGCGGGCAATTGCTTCATGAACGGCGCCGCCTCGCGTCCCATGCCGAGCACCACTTGCTCGATGGTCTCGGGGGCCGGCGCCCAGTTCAGCACCGCCTTGCACACCATTTGCGTCGCTTTGAAACTCATGCGCGTCGCCAGGCGTGCGACCCATTGCCTCACCCACGGCGACAACCGATCGCGGGTCAGTCCCAGGACCACGTCGAGCGGAAACAAGCCGCTGCCGCCGGCCCGCGACATCAGATACTGCCGGCCATAGGTGACTTCGCCGTAGAAGGTCTTCAACGTCCGCTCGGCATAGGCGTTGCCGGGCCGGTACTTGTCGTTGGCCAGGAACGGCTGCACATCCAAGCGTTGATGCCGTGCGGTGAGGAACACGCGCAGCAGACAGCAGCCCAGGACGGCGATGCGGACGAGCAGTTCTTTCTCGAAGGCCGCGAATGGCAGCTCGCTGGTTTGGCAGAACTGCAACAGTTCGTCGAGGATCGCGTGGGCCTGCAGCCGCAAAGTCTCGGCGGTCACTGGACGCACAGGAGTGCATGGCTTAGATTGTCTCTTCATGGAGCAGACTCCGTACCGCTTTGTTCAATAACGGTAAGGATATGCTCCATGTCCTTTTTCAGCTGCGCCTCACCTGAATATTCGCGAAAAACGGGGCGATTCGGCCGAAAAACCTAGGGAAAACGCTTGTAGAACCGCCAGTTGCACCCCATTCAATTCTTCGGAATCAGAACAACCAGAGTCCCACTTCGCCGACATCTACCAAATCCTAAAGACCGCCTATGGGGCAGGACGGCCTACTGGGCTCTTGTGGGACTGCGCAACGACCTTCAATGTTCTAAAAAACCAATGTAGCTGCTGCTCGCCGAGCAGCGGTGTTAACCTCACTAACCTGAATCAACCAACCAACCTCCTGAAGGCCGTGCGTTGCTACAGCGCAATGGTCGGAATCAAATACGTCCAAAGCATGTTCATGCATATGGCTGCGTCAAAGTTCCTTCATTTTTACAACCCCCATCTCTTTCCCATCTGGGACACTGCAATCATTGACAACGTATTGCTAGGCAAGGTTTGGAAAACGGAGTGGGATGCGTTTTGGAATGAATTTTACAATCGAGGCTTGCACGTTGCAGTTGAGGTTAGCCCAGAGGCACGTGACGACCCAAAGTTCGTACTGGGCAATCATGCCATTTACTTATTATGGTCAAGCAAACTCATCGGCCAAGCATATCCGAGCTTCATGGGTGATTTTGCACAGTGGTTCGGAAACCAGGTGGGAGGGTCAGGAGCTTTCTTACCGCATCTAACACATTGTTATGCGACGGCTTTTGAATTCGTATTAATTGGTGCCGCCTATGCTCAAGGCCGATCGGCCTTTCCGCAAAGGACCTGACTGGGCCGACGGTTCGGAGATTGGAATCTTGCATGACTTGCCTGCAAAATGGTGGTGGAAGCAGGAACCAGCGACATCCAGCCACCTGTTGCAGTTGGCGGATAGGAAGGTGATACCGTGGTTGCAATTCTCGGAAACGGGGTTTACAGCTACAAGGAAGCCGCACGGCTGACCGGACTGAAGCCTACGCGCGTGTACGAGTGGTTCCGGGGCCGACCGACAAAACCCGGCCGACCGGCCGTCTTCGCTGGCGATTATGCGCCGGTCGAGGGCAACTACGCAATCAGTTTTCTTGACCTTATCGACGTTCTTGTTGCCGGTCACCTTCGCAATCACGGCGTGAAGCTTCAAGTCGTTTGCAAGGCTTACAAGCGTTTGCAGCGCGACCTCGGGACGACACACCCGTTCTGCCACAAGAAACTCGCGACGGATGGAACGGTCGTCTTGATCGAAAGCGTGGACGGCGCCGGCAGCAAAGAATTCGCGGACGTACTGACCGGTCAGGGGATTTTCAAGAGCATCATCGAGCCCTTTCTAAAGACGATTGATTACGACAACCTGAAATTACTTGCGAGTCGCTGGCGGATTCGTAAAGGCGTTGTCATTGACCCCGGCAGGTGCTTCGGTGCGCCCATCGTGGCAGCGGCCGGGGTGCCAACCGGCATTTTGGCGAATTCTTACGAAGCCAACAGCCGCAATGCGGAACAAGTGGCTGAATTCTACAACGTCGATCCCGACGACGTTTTCGTCGCGGTCAACTTCGAGCGATCACTTGCCGCATGAGATTTTTCTTTGACCGATGCGCCGATCAAGATTGCCCGAACGGTGCGTGGCTACGAAGAGGGCGACTGCGTGGTTATTCACCACGATGAAGATCCGCGATTTACAGAAGAGACGCCTGACATCGAATGGCTCGCCAAGCTTCAGGAGGACGGCGAGCCGCTCTGGATCGTAATCAGCGGCGACGGGCGTATCCTTCGGAACATGGCGGAAAGGGCGGTTCTTGACGCGGCCCGTCTGCCGTTTTTCTGCCTGGATAAACGCTGGCAGCACACGTCAATCGAAGAGTATGCCTGGAAGTTCATGAAGGTCTGGCCAAAGATCAAGGCCGCCGCGGAAGCAGGGCCTGGGTCCATCTTCAAGATCACGGCCGGCACATCACTACATGTTGAATCGATAAAGTAATTGCCTACTGCCGGCCGCCGTGAATCGAGCCGGGTACCGGCTCCGTGCCGACGCCCAGGGCGGCTGTCGCGCACGGCGGCGGGAAAAAAAAAACTGTATGAAACTGCCGCCGTCGAGTCACTAATGATAGAAGAACGGCAGCGGCCGGTCCTGGAACGCAACTTCGGACAAGGCGAACGGCTTGATGAACGGCGTCCTCCGCCACCTGCGCCGGCTGGCGTTGCCGTGCGACGGCACCACCACCGACACGCAACTGCTGGAACGCTTTCTCGCAACGCGCGATGAGGCAGCGTTCGAGGCCATCGTGCGCCGCCACGGGCCGATGGTCATGGGCTGTTGTCGCCGACTGCTGCCGGGCGTGCAGGACGCCGAGGATGCGTTTCAGGCTACTTTCCTCATTTTGGTGCACAAGGCGGCCTCCGTGACGGCGCGGGACGCGGTCGGCAGCTGGCTCTATGGCGTCGCCTGCCGCACCGCCCAGAAAGCGCGCGTGGCGGCCGCACGGCAGCGCACCAAGGAGATGCAGATGGCCCGGCCTGAAGCGCAGCAGGCGCCTGATGATTTCTGGCGCGAGCTGCGTCCTGTGATCGACGAGGAACTGAACCGGCTTCCCGAGAAATATCGCGCCGGTCGTCCTGTGCGATCTGCAGGGCCAGACCCGCAAGCAGGCGGCGCAGCAGCTCGGCTGTCCGGAAGGCACCGTGTCGGGCCGGCTGGCGCGGCGCGGGGCATGCTGGCCAAGCGGCTTGCACGCCGCGGCCTGGCGCTGTCGGCCACGGCCTGGGCCAGTTCCCTGTCCCAGGGCGCCGCGTCCGCCGCCGTGCGGGTGCCGTTGGTCCAATCCACAATCACGGCCGCAACGCGGGTTGCGGCGGGTCACGCGACGGCCGGTGTCGTTTCGGCTCCGGTCGCCGCCCTCATCGCAGGAGTGCTGAAATCCATGGCCATGAGCAAACTCAAACTGATGCTGGCCGCGTTGCTCGCGGTCGGCCTGCTCGGCACCGGCTGGAGCGTCTACTCATCCGGCGCCGCCGACAACCCGAAACAACTCCGTCCGCCCCCTCAGGCTGGCGGCGGAGGCGGCGGCGGCATAGGCGGGCAGGCCCCCGCCCAGGAAAAGATCAATCTGCCGAGCGGCCCGACGCCGGTCCAGGTGCTCGCGAGCATCGATCAGGAAGGCAAGCTCGTCATCAAGCGGGCCCTGACGGCAGGGCGCCCCGTCAACGGTCCCGGTGTCGGACCCGGCGGGCCGCCGGCGGCTCCTCCCGCACCCGGAGGGGGTGTTCCCGGGTTGCCCGGCGGTCCCGGCGGTGTTGGCGGGCCTGGTGGTGGTGGACGCGGTCTCGGCGGTGCCGGTGCCGCACCCGCCGCAGCTGGTCCCATGTTCGTGCGGATTCAGACGCAGATCTATGATTTGGACAGCGTGGAAGTCTTCGACACCAATGCGACCAAGCTGGACCGCAAGGAACTGCAGCAGCGCCTCAAGGGCGAGACGGTCGCACTGGCAACCTGGGTTTCACCACTCGATCCGCTGCACCTGCGGGTGGTCAAGGACGGCACGCTGATCTTCGTCCTTCCCAACCTGGGCGGCCCTGGCGCATTGCCGCCGGGCGCCCCGCGTCAGACCGGGCCGGGCGGGGGGGCGCCGGGCGGCGCCATCCCGCCGCCTCCAGCCCAGCTGGAGCCAGGGGGGCCGATCAGGCCTTGACGAGGCTGCTGTCGCGTTTCCGAGGGCGGGTCAATGGACTCGCCCTCGTGGTTTGGTGGCGCGATCGTCAGTTCACCGTCAGGACAAACGTCTGCAGCGCCGGCGGCAGCCCGGCGACGCTGGCGACGATCGTGAACGTGAACGTGCCGTGGTTGGCCGTTTTGCCGCTGACGACTGCGATGCCGTTGCCCTTGCTGGTCAGGGTGAGCCAGCTCGGCGCCCCGCTCAGCGCGAGTTTCGGGCTCGGCGAACCGCTCGCGCTGACCGTGAACGTCTGCGGCTGGCCCGCGGTGAACGTGGCGCTGGCCGCGCTCGTGATGATCGGCGGCTGCACGATGGTCAGGGTGAACGCCATCGTGACGCCGTTGCTGCCGCGGATGCTCAGGCCGTACGGTCCGCCGGTGCCGGCTTCGGGCGTGCCGCTGAAGGTTGCGGTGCCATTGCCGTTGTCGGCGAAGCTCACCCCGGCGGGCAGCGTGCCGTTCTCGGTCAGCGCGGTCGTTGCGGCGAAACTCTTGTTCGTGACGGTGACGCTGCCGGTCTGGCCGACCGTGAACGTCGCGCCGGGGCCGCTCGTGACCGTCGGCGGCTGCACGACGGTCAGCGTGAATGTCTGCTGCGTCACCGACTCGACGGCATTGCTGGCGGTGATCAGCAACGTGTAGGTGCCCGCCGTGCCGGGAGCCGGTGTGCCGCTGAGCGTCGCCGTGCCGTTCTTGGCGCTGAAGCTGACGCCCGCCGGCAGGGCGCCGCTCAGGCTAAGCGTGGTGGTCGCCGGTAAACCAGCGGTCGTCTGGATCGTGAAGGTGCCCTTGACGCCGACCGTGAACGTGGCGCTGGTGCTCGTGACGACCGGCGGCTGATCCACCGACAACTGGAACGTCTCCGTCGCGACCGTCGTGCCACGCTTGCTGGCGGTGACCGTGAAGGAATACGGTGTCGCGCGCTCCGTCCCGCTCGCCGGTGTGCCGCTGAGCGTGGCGGTGCCATCGCCGTTGTCGGTGAAGGTCACGCCGCTGGGCAACATGCCACTTTCGCCGAGGCTGGTCGCCGCGAGCGCCTTGGCGGTGATGTTGACGCTGTCCGGCGCTCCGGTGGCGAACGTCAGGTCGGCCGTGCCGCTTGGCGCCAGCGCCTGGTCGACGTGCAACGTGAACGTCTGGCTCGCGCTGGAGGCGGGGCCGTTGCTGGCGGTGACGGTCAGCGTGTAGGTGCCCGCGGTGCCGGCCGCCGGGGTGCCGGCCAGCGTGGCCGTGCCGTTCCTGTTGTCGGTGAAGCTGACGCCGGTGGGCAGCATCCCCTTGACGCTGAGCGCCGTCGCTGCCGGCAAGCCCGGGCTGGTCGTGACGCTGAACCGCCCCTTGGCGCCGACCGTGAATTCGCTGCTCGCGGCGCTGGTGATCGCGGGCGGATCGACGACCGTCAGCGTGAAGACCTGCGTGGCCGGCGCCGTCACGCCGTTGTTGGCCGTGATGTTGAACGTGTAGCTGCCGGTGGCGGCGCCGGCCATACCGCTGAGCGTGGCGGTGCCGCCGCCGTTGTCGGTGAACGTCACGCCGTCAGGCAACGAGCCGCCGCTGACCGTCAGGGCGGCCGCCGGGAAGCCCGTGGTGGTGATGGTGTCCGGGCTCGACTGGCCCACCGTGAAGACGGCTGCATTGGGACTGAGGAAGCGCGGTGGCTGGTCCACGGCAAATGCGGACGAAGCGCCCGCGGGTCCGGCGGCGCTGGTTGCCTGGAGGGTGAAGCCGCTCCCCGGATTGTCAATCGTCAAGCCGGAGAAACTGGCCAATCCGTCGACGGCATTCTCCGTGACCGCGCCGCCCAGCGTGGCGCTCGGAGAACCCGGTCCCAGACTGAGCGTCACACTGCCGTTGAAGGTCGGATCGATGTTGCCCTCGGGGTCCACGGCGAGGACGTTGAGGCCGAAGGGCGAGCCGGTCAGGACCGTGTCGTAGGGACCCAGCAACACCAGCTGCGAGGCCGTCAGCGCGGTGACGTTGATGACGCTCGTCGCCGCCGCGGCCAAGCCCGCGCTGGTCGCCGACAGCACATCCGGACCCGCCTGGTTCAGCACCACGTTGCTGAAGCTCGCCACGCCGACGGAAGCCGCCATCTGGGCCACGGTGCCGGTGGTGGGATCGGCAACCGTCACGGTGCCGGTGAAGTTCGCGTCCACCGTGCCGAAGCTATCCTCGGCCGAGACGACGAGGCTGAAGCCGGTGCCGGCGGCAACGGTGTCGGGCGGCTCGGTGGTAACGACGAGCTGGTTTGCGACGCCGGGCGCGGTCACGTCGATCGCGCTGGTTGGCGCCGAGGTCAGCCCGTTGCCGCTTGCCGCGAGCGTGTAGCCGCCGCCGGCGGTGTCGAGCGTCAGACCGCTGAAGGTTACCATGCCGCTTGCGGCGTTGCCGCTGATGGTGCCGCCCAGGTTGCCGTTCGCCGTGTTGGCGGCCAGCCCCAGCGTCACATTCGCATCGAAGGTCGGATCGACGTTGCCGAACGGATCCTCGGCCGTGATCGTCACGCCGAAGCCGGCGCCCACGGTGACCGCGGCGGGCGGCTGCGTCGTCACCAGCAGCTGGGTTGCCGGCGCGGCGGTCACGGTGAACAGGTTCGTGACGGCGGTCGTCGCGCCGTTCGCGATGACAGACAGCGCGTAGGCATCGGCCTGGTCCACGGTCAAGCCCGCGAACGTGGCCACGCCATTGACGACCGGCTCCGTGAGCGTACCCCCGATACTGCTCGAGCCGCCAAAGGGATTGTCGAGCGCGAGCGTCACGCTGCCCTTATAGGACTTGTCCACGCCGCCCGCGCCGTTCTCCGCCGCGACGGTCAGGCCGAAGCCGCTACCGGCGGTGACCGTGGTCGGCGGCTGCGTCGTCACGACCAGCACGTCGGTGGTCACGTTGAAGGGCGGCGAGTTGCCGGCCTGCAAACCGCCGCCGCTCGCCTGGAGCACATAGGCGCTGCCCGTCTTGCTGATGGTCAGCCCGGTGAAGGTGGCGACGCCGTTGATCGCGACCGCCTTCAGCGTGCCGCCAAGCGTCGCGGCGCCCGGATTGATCGGTAACGTCAGGGTCACCGTGCCCTTGAACGTCGTATCGACGTTCCCGTAGGCATCCTCCGCGGCGACGGTGAGACCAAAGGGCTCGCCCACCGTCACATTCCCGGTCGGCCCGAGCACGGCCAGCTGCCGCGCCGGCAGCGGCGTCACGCTGAAGTCATTGGTCGTTGCGTCCACCAATCCGGTGCTGGTTGCATCAACCGAATAGCTGCCGGGGCGATCAATCGTCATGCCGGAAAAGGTCGCCACGCCATTGTTCGCCGGGAGCGTGATCGTCCCGCCCAGCGTGCTGTCGGTGCTACCGGAGAAGTTGTCAAGCGACAGCGTGATGTCGCCATTGAATGTCGTGATCGGATTGCCGAGGCTATCCTCGGCGGTCACGGTCAGCCCGAAACCGCTGCCGGCGCTGATGCTGCCGGGCGGCTGCGCGGTAATTGCGAGCTGCGTGGCGGTGCCCGTCGGGGCGACGGTAATGGGATTGGTGGTCGCCGGGGGAAGCTCTCCGAAGCCACTGCTCACTTGCAGAGTGTAGCCACTGCCGGGGTTATCGAGCGTCAGGCCGCTGAAGCTCGCCACACCGCTGTCCATTGACGCCGTCGGCGTTCCGCCGAGGGTTCCATTGGCAGGGTTGGCGGCGATGGCGATCGATAGATCGTCGAAATAGCTGGTGTCGATATTGCCATAAGGATCCACGGCGATGACGTTGATCGTAAAACTCGCGCCGGAGCTGACCGCCAGCGGCGGCTCCGTGACGATCTGCATCTGCGTCGCACTCGCCGCCGTTACAGTGATCGGCTGCGTGACGACCGGCGGCAAACCACCGCCCGATACCGTCAAGGAAAAGGTGCCGGCCTGTGTCAAGGTCAATCCGGAGAACGTGGCGACGCCGTTCACGGCGGTCACCGTCGTAGAGCCAGTCAAGCCGCCGCCGGAGTTGCTGCTGACCGTCACGCTGCCGTTGAATGACGTGTTGGTTTGGCCCGAGGCGTTCTTGGCGGTGACCACCAACCCGAAGGGCACACCGGCCGTGACGCTGCTGGGCGGCTGGGTCGTCACGACCAGGGGATCGCCACCCGCCGGCACGAGGAAGTCCTGAGCAAGCGAGATATTACCTTGCCCAGCACCTGAAACAATACCGTTCGCCTCCGTAGGCGTCCCGACCTTGGTGGTTGTTACATGCCCGACATCACCGACGCGATAGGCGTAGAAAGAGATTACATACCCGGAGTTCGACATGGGTATGCCCTCGGCTCCTGTCCGCCTGTCTAGGAACACGGAGGTCTGCCGGAATAGCGCAGTGCCTGTCGTGAATTCGGTATGGATTGCCGACAGCAGGAAATAATGTATGTCCTGTGTGAATAAGCTTGCGGGACCTATGTATTGCGACGTTGCATTCGACAGACCTGCAAAAAAACCTCCCTGGACAATGGTCTGAACCTGCTCGCTCAACGCGACTTGGCCGAGATCGGCGATGTTTCCGCTGTCGGATTGCCAGCCGTCCTGCACGACAATACCGCGCGCGGGCTCGTTTCCGACCTCGGTCACAGGCCTGACCAGGACCTCCGAGTAATTCACCGGTATGGCCGCCACGCTAAATCCGGCGCTCTCGATTGTGGGTTGTCCGTTTACCTGGACCGCGAGATGCAGATTGCCTGGAAATCCTTCAAACGTAAGGCCGCCATATGCTGTAAAGGTGAGTAGTGGCGGTGTCACTACTACCAGCGGAGCCAAAGGGTTCGGTGCCGTTTGGACCCCAGCAGGGGTGGTCAAATTGAAAGTTCCCGTGGAGGTAATGACCTGTGTCGCGCTGCCGCCGATCAGTACCGTGCCGTTATCGTTACTCTGGCCGGCGACGGTCAGGGTTACAAACTGCCCACTGCCGGCAAGGCTTGGCGTGACCGTGACAGCGACAGGTGTCGGATTAATGTTGCCGGGCGGGATGCGATCGACCATCCCCGCCGGCGTATCTGTGTTGCGGATGTGCTGCGGGATGGTGACGCCCACAACGGTCGTGAACGCCGATCCGACGACGTTGCCGCCCTGCATGGCCTCGACACCGACATCGCCGACCGAGCTGCTGTCGGCGGTTGGTACGACGCCGAACGGCACGGTGGCACCCGGCCCAACGGTCACGGACGTGATAGTCGCGCCTGTCGTGGGATTGCTTAATCGGATGTTGCCGGTCCCCAACTGCACCACCGCCAGCCGGTAGGTCTGCGTGACGGAGGTGAAATTCGAGATGTTCGCCCGACCCGTCTGGGCGTAGGGTTCCGCTGCGCTGGGCGGGTTGTACAGCAGGATCGTGGGGAAATCGACTACACCCGTGGGGCAAAGGCGACTTTCAAGGACCTCGAGATCGAGGCGCGCTTTCTTAGCGTGTGGCGTTTTCACGCCCTTCCGCGCTTGACACTGGGTGTTACGCTTGGGCCAAAACATGGATAAGCTCCTCCGCTTTCGGGAAGCAACTCTCCAGCGGACGCGTGTTTTCCTAGCTTCCCCCAAACTAACTGGTGACTTGCCAGCGAATCTTACACGCGAATTCAGCCGGCTCGCCAAATACGATGTCCCTTTTGTTGCCCGCGGACCATTGGAAAAAATCCGCCCCATTTTTTGTCCGCTTCGCCGCGCCGTCCCGGTGGAATGGGCGAAGACCGGCCGAACGCGTGCCGCGCCGCACGAAAACTTATCCCTGGAGGGTCGCAATCGAGGAGGGGACGTATTTCTTCATTGATGAGCGCGCACCATCGACGACATCATTCAGGAAATGAACCCCCGATTCCGCCCAGCAGCGGCAGGACATACGCGCGGAAATACGCGGGACGCATGCTTCCAGAATGGGCGCCGGTATTGCCGGTCCAGGCGACGCATGGCTCCCAGGGATGCTGGCGAAATCGCTGTGCCAGGCTCAGATCGGCACCGGCCGTCGTCGGCATGGCAAATCCGACCCGTCCTGCGGGCGGCACGTCCTGCTTGCCGTCCGCCGTTCCCACGACCCGGGTGCCGACGCCGAGGTAAAAGCGATCCCGCTCGCTCGTGAAAGCGTCGACACCCTGCCGAGACGCCGCCAGCGCCGGTCGCAGGTCGTAATCCGCGGAAACGGCCGGCGCCAGCAGGATCAGCCGTTCCAGGCTGTTCGGCGCGAGCCACCGGGTGGCTTCCAGTGCAACGTGCGTGCCTGCGCTGAAGGCCACGATGTAGACGGGCATTTTCGGACACGTGGAGCGGTACCAGGCGATGTGCGCCGCGAGGCGCCGGCCTTGCGCTCGCGCATATTCGACGTCGGTCATGTCCGCGAGGCCCCGGCCCTCACCGTGGGTCCACGCGAAGGAGCGGACGTACAACGGCGTTCCCGATGCCTCAACGGCGGCCGTCACGGCTTGAAAGGCCTCTGGGTAGCCGCCAGCGCCATCGGCCACGAGCACCAGACCGCGCGGCGGCACCGGCAGCTTGTACGACTCGACGGGCGTCGGTATCGCTGCGCAGCCGCCGAGCAAGCAGAAGCCCGCCGCGAGGCTGACGGTGGGGAGGGTGACGGTGCGAAGGAGTGCAACGAGCACGACGTGTCCCGCCAAAACCAATGGGCCCTGGCCCTATCTTAGGCCTCTCGCCGTACACCTCCCTCAGAAAAAGTACAATTCCACGAATGGGAACGCGAGGTCGTCTCGGCACCGACGGCAAAAGCGGCAAGGTTTCGTAGATCGAGGAGCTGCTCAACACGCCGATTGCGACGAAGGACCTCCAGCAGCAGATGCCGCTACCGAAGTTCCTGGCCGCCTTGCAGGCTCGGTTGCCCAAGGGCAAGAAGGTCGCGATCCGCATTGACGAGAAGGCATTTGGCAAGGACCGGGAGCTTTACAGGGGCTGGAATGAGGCCCAAACGCGTGGAATCGCCCAGGTCATCCGCGACGTGGCGGGCTATCGGTAGGTCAGGCTTTCGAGCCTGACTGTGAGCCCAAAGCGCTAGCGAGTAGGCGCTCGCCCTCGCTAGCGCTTCGGGCTCACAGTCAGGCTACTCCTCGAACAGCACCAGGCTTGCCGTGAACCCGTGGATGAAGTTGCGCCCGCCAACGGGCCCCAGCTCGCCCTGCGCGAAAAAGCCCGCCAGCGGCACCTTGCCCAGCGCGTGCTGCACCGCCAGCGCATCGTGGTTTGGCGCGTCGAACAACCGTGTGCCCCGGCCATTGCAGCTGAACAGCAAGCCGCCGCGCTGGGCCGTGGCCGGCCCGGCGGTTGCGAGCATAAGCCGCAGGTCCTCGTCGGCGCTGGTGGCGTCGCGGACGTGGAATTGCACGGTCTGGCCCACGCGGACATCGTCACCCACGGCGATGGCGCCGGTCGCGCGATCCAGTCCTGCGAGGTGCCGCACCAGGAAATCGCCGCGGCGGAAGGTGTCGCGGTATTCGCTGACGGCCAGGCCGACCATCAGGCCGCGCTGCACAAGCTCGTGATCGCGCGGCGTCATCGTCAACCACAGGTCCTGCAACTGCTGCAGCGGCGTTTTGCCGCCCAGCTCGAGAATGACATTGTCCTCCGCCCTGGTCACGACCAGCGGCTTGCCGAGCGGCCGGCAGCCCTGCGAGACGACGGCGCGGTAGCCGAGCGCGCCTTGCAAGAGGACGCACACCGCCCCGGTCGGGACCGCCTCGCAGCCGAGCAAGAGAACATTCTCTCCGGGCTGGCTGGCCCCGCTGGCCATGCCGCCGGCAAGGGGTAGGCCGGGCTTCTCGCTGTTGAGCTGATTGAGGAAATTGTCGATCGGGAAGGTGAACGGATCGCCCAGCGCCAGCAGCAGCGAATGGGCTGGGTCGGCCTCGGCAAACGCATCGGGCCAGCCGAGCAGAGTATAGCCGTCGCCGGTCCGTTCCACGTCGAGCTGAAACGGCGTGACTTGGACGGGCTGCGTCCACTTGCCCAGCCACAGGCAGAGGGCCGGCCCGTTCTCGATCTCGCGATCGTCGGCGATCACCGTTTCGCCCGGACAGCCGAGCAGGCAGCGCGCCGGCACTTCGTCCAGCAGCGCCGTGGCGAGGGCGACGATGTGCTCACGATGGTGCGGCGACCAGAACAGGAGCGCGAGGTCGGCGCCCGACTGGCCGACATTGCGGACGCGATCGACGATCTCGCGCACGGCGGCCGCAGTGTCGCTGCGCGTCGAGTGGGCGGTGAAGAAGGGCATGGAAGGCTCCGCAGGAACCAGGGGTTGGGGTCGCAGCTCGCTTGCGGTTTCGCGCGAAACTGCAAGCGAGCTGCGACCCCTAACCCCTGAACTAGAGATCGCGCTCCAGCACCGGGAAGCTTCCCTGGCGCTGGAAATGCCGCTGATAGAACGCAAACAAACCCGGCGCATCGGACGGTACCTGGGCGGCGAAGCACTCGATGTCATCATCCAGTCTCAGCCGGTTCGCGGCAAAGCCGAGCAAATCCATGCCCAGCGCCGGCAGCGATCGGTCCGGTCGGGCCAGGAAGCTGAACAGCCCCTTGACGCGCTTGGCGGACATCCCCTCGGTGCCGAATGCGCCGAGGCGGAAGCATGGCATGTTCGCGTCCAGCCCCCGTGGGTCTGCGTACGTCGGCTCGACGACGAACAAGCCGACGGCGACCGGCGGAGCCTCGGGCCGCGGACGCAGGGCGAACAGCGCCTCGGGCGGAAAGTACGGGTTCGCGAACAGCGCGTCGTGCAGCGCCTGGGGACTACTGGTGCGCAGCACGCCGGCCCCCAGCGCGAGCACTTCCGGCACGTCGGCGGGCCGCAGCGCTGTGATCCCGCTGGACGGGCGCGCTGACGGGGTCGGCATATCGAGGAACTTCAGGAAAAAGCTCACCATCTCGCGTGTGGGCTGGAAACCGCGCTCGACGAAGAACCGGTTAATCGCCGTCCAGTCGCTGCGGTAAGCGGTGAAGACACGCCGCGTGCCCCGCCGGCGCAGCGCGTCGAGCGCCGCCTCGACCAGGGGGCCGGCGTGCGCCTCGTGGCCCGGCAAGCACCACGGATAGCCGACGCGGCCGTTGGCCTGGATCAGGCTATAGCCGACGATTTGGCCGGCCGCCTCGGCGTAAAAGCGCGTTGACGGGTCGAAGTCGCGCGCACGGATCCGCCGCTGCACTTCCAGCAGCGTGGCCGCCTTGAACTTCGGCAGCGCCGCTGCACTTGTGTTGTATATGGCGACCTGCGCGTCCTCGTCGCCGGGCTGGTAATGTCGGATCGTCACACTCGCTCCCCCCTGGGCGAGACATTCCCGTGCGCACCGAGCCTTGACGGGACAGGGCCGATCGGTCGAAGCGGTATGTTCAACCTAGCGGATTCGCCGGCCGGTCGCAAGAATGTTTGGCGGCGGCTCGGAGAACCGCGCGGCTCTCCGAGCCGCCCGTAAACAGAGAGGGGAGAAGACCGCGGAACGACCCGCTACAATGGAACTATCTCTGGCAGGAGTCACGGAGCCCTCGACATGAAATACGCGATGATCGTAATGGCCCTGGCGGCGGGGCCGGTGGCGGCGCAGGAATCGGCCGCGGAGCGCGGCCATCATGCCCTGACCACACGCGCCTTCACGCCCGCGACCTGGCCGGTCACAGGCTACGACACCCTCTGGAAGGCGTGGGACGAAACCGCACAGCAACCGCCGATGGATTACGATCGTCTGGTACGCGAGCGCTATGGCTTGCACGTGGCGCCATTCGACAACGGCCGTTACCCGATGGGCCTGCACCCGGCCAAGACCCTGCTGGGCGCGAAGGGCCTCGCCAACGACTGCATGCTCTGCCACGGCGGCTCGATCCTGGGCAAGAGCTACATCGGCCTGGGCAACTCCGCGCTCGACCTGCATTCGTTGTTCGAGGATCTCAACGGGCGGTCCGGCCTGCCCACCAAAATGTCGTTCACTTTCTCCAACGTCCGCGGCACCGTCGAGGCGGCCGGCGTCGCCGTCAAGCTGCTCTCCTATCGCGAGCCGGACCTGAAGCTGCGCTTCAAACCGCAGCAGTTCGAGGTGCGCGACGACATGTGCGAAGACACGCCCGCGTGGTGGCTGCTCAAGAAAAAGAAGACGATGTATCACACCGGCACCAGCGACGCCCGCTCGGTGCGGTCGATCATGCAGTTCATGCTCACGCCACTCAACAGCCGGGCCGTTTTCGACAAGGAGGAGTCGACGTTTGCCGACATCCGCGCGTTCCTGATGACCCTGGAGCCGCCGCGCTATCCGCTGCCGATCGACGAGGCGAAGGCGGCCCACGGCGCCAAGCTTTTCGGCGAGAATTGCGCTCGCTGCCACGGCACCTACGGCGCGAAGTGGACCTATCCGAGCAAGATTGTGCCGCTGGACGTGATCGGCACCGACCGGGCCCGCTTTGAAGGCATTCCGCCTGCCGTGGGCGAGTTCTACAACAAGAGCTGGTTCGCCCAGGAAACCGGCGACGGCTACGCGGTGGTCGAGCCCAAAGGTTACCAGGCGCCGCCGCTCGACGGCATCTGGGCGACCGCACCGTACTTCCACAACGGCGCCGCCCCGACGTTGTACGACGTGCTCAACTCGAAAGGCCGGCCCAAGCTGTTCACGCGTTCTTACCGCACCGAGCTGGAGGATTATGACACGGTCAAGGTGGGTTGGAAGGTGACCGTGCTCGAACGCGTGCCCGCCGGTCTGGCGCCGCTGGAGCGCCGCAAGATCTACGACACGACACAGCGCGGCCGTCATAACACCGGCCACACCTTCGGCGACGCGCTCACGGACGCTGAACGTGCGGCGGTCATCGAATACCTCAAGACGCTGTAGGGGCACGCCCATTCTCCTCGATGATCGGACTCATTTTCTTGTTTACGTTTAGCGTTCGCCCACGGGGGCGAACGCTAAACGTAAACAGGGTGCCGCGCCGCCCCGGCTTCGGATTGCGTCGTTTCACGCACTCAGCGTATAATTCGATAGCCGGCCGTGCGTTGCCCTTCGTTCCCGTCTGCCCGGGCTGCCGCCGCTCTTCCCGCGCCATCCTGCACGCGCTGCTTGACAAGGAGACCAACAATGTCGAAGGCCGTTTCTGCGGGCACCGGACGACACCTGATTGCCGGCGAATGGTTGAGTCCAGCCGGCCGCACCTTTGCGAGCCACAATCCGGCCCGCCTCGACGAGGCGATCGGCATCTTTCCGTGGGCCGGCAAGGAGGAGGCGAGCCAGGCGGTCGCGGCGGCCGCGCCGCCTATCCCGGATGGCGGCGCAGCAGCCGCATCCATCGCGCCGAACTGTTTGACAACCTCGCCCAGATCGTCAAGCGCGAGACGGATAGCCTCGCCCGGCTGATGGCCCGCGAGTGCGGCAAGGTAATCACCGAGTGCCGCGCGGAGGTCATCGAGGGACTGCACATGATCCAGTACGTCTTCGGGACCGGCCGCGAGCCGATCGGCGACGTGCTGGCCTCGGAGATCGTCGAGAAGGACGCGTACATGCGGCGCAAGCCGTGGGGCGTCGTCGCGGTCATCACGCCGTGGAACTTCCCTTTCGCGGTGCCGCTCTGGATGCTCGGGCCGAGCCTGCTGGAAGGCAACACCGCGGTGTTCAAGCCGTCGGAGGACACGCCCGCCATCGGCCAGCGGCTCGTGGAGCTATTCGTCGAGGCCGGCTTCCCGCCAGGCGTTATCAATCTCGTGCACGGCGACGCGGAGGCCGGCGAGGCGCTGGTGCGCGATGCCCGCGTCAACGTGGTGCTGTTCACCGGCAGCTACGACGTCGGCCATCACATCCAGCAGGTGTCGGCGGATTTCCACGACCGGATCGTCGCCTGCGAGATGGGCAGCAAGAGTGCCGTCATCGTCTGCGAGGACGCCAAGCTCGACCTGGCGGTGACCAGCGCGCTGGTCAGCTCGCTCAAGACGAGCGGCCAACGCTGCGTGTCGGCCGGTCGCATCCTCGTTCACGAGAAGCTGATCGACCGCTTCGCCGCGGCCTACGTCAAGCTCGCCAAACGCCTCCGCATCGGCGATCCGCTCGACGCGGCCAACTTCACCGGCCCCGTCATCAACCGGGCGGCGGTCGACAAGGTCGAGCGCTACAATCGGCTGGCGCGAGGAGAAGGCGGAGGTCCTGCTCGACGGCGGCCGCATGACCGACGCGGCCCACGCCGGCGGCTGCTTCCTGGCGCCGTTCGTCTATCGCCTCGAGCATCGCCCCGGAGTGCGCTCGATCCGCGAAGAAGTGTTCGGCCCGCACGTCGGCATCGTGCCGTTCGAGAACGACGAGGACGCGGCACGCATTTACAACGACACCGATTATGGCCTGTCGATGGCGGTGATTACTGAGAGCTATCGGCGGATGCGTTTCTTCCGCGACGAGTGCGAGTACGGCATGGGGTACGTGAATTTGCCGTGCATCGGCGCCGAGGTACATCTGCCGTTCGGCGGCGTCAAGAAGAGCGGCAACGGCCATCCGTCGGCGGCGGGCCTGGTCGAGGCGGTGACGCACAAGACCGCCTGGACCGTCAATCACGCGGAAGAGGTGAAGATGGCGCAGGGGCTGACGGTCGCCGTCGACGGCGGGCCACCTTGAAGTGCAAATTCGAAATCCGAATATCGAAATCCGAAACAAATCCGAAGCACGAAAACGAAAAACAAACCACAACAGTCCCTCTCGTTTTTTGAATTTCGGTAACCTTTTAGCCGAATGCAGGAAGTCTTGCGTCAAAATGGCCAAATGCTTTAGTCTGGTTAGCCATGACGGGTACGGATACCGACGCTGTGGCTGCGGTGGAACCGCTCTTGGGTCCGGGTCTGACCGCCGAGCAAGCGCGGCAGATCTTCGAGCAAGGCGCGGAGGCCACTGTGTTTGCCTTGCTGACGTTGGCCAAGATGGTGGCGGAAAAGCAGGCGCTGGCCCATGCGCCAGCACCTACCGCGCCATCCGGCATGAAGCCGCCTTACCAGAAGCCTGGCCCCAAGGGGCGGCGCAAAAAACGTCCGGGCCGCGAAGCAGGGCATGTCGGCAGTCGCCGGCCGCCACCGACCCACATCGATCATACCGAAACACATGTCCTCGAGTCGTGCCCAAACTGCGACGGACCGGTTACGCTGTGTCGCGGGGCACGCACACGGCTGATCGAGGATATCCCGCGCGACATCACGGTCGAAGTCACCCAGCATACGATCCACCGCTACTGGTGCTGTCGCTGTCAGAAAGTGGTCGAGCCCGTGGTGGTCGATGCGCTGCCCGGTTCGACCTTGGGTCTGCGCGTGCTGGTGCTGTCGGCGTGGCTTCATTACGCCTTGGGCAACACGCTGGCGCAGATTGTCGACGTCTTCAACTACCACCTGCGTCTGAAGGTTTCGACGGGTGGGCTCGTGCAGATGTGGTATCGACTTCAGGAAATCCTGTTCGCCTGGTATCTGGAAATCCAGGTGCAGGCGCTCGACGCTGCCGTGTTGCACGCCGACGAAACCGGTTGGCGGGTCGGTGGGAAGACCCACTGGCTGTGGTGCTTCACGACCAGCGATCTGACCTACTACTTGATCGACCGCAAGCGCGGCAAGACGGTCGTCAAGCAGTTCTTCCGCCGCGCCTTCAACGGTACGCTGGTGACCGACTTTTGGGTGCCTACAACTCGGTCGTGGGTGGCCGACGGCAAAAATGCTTGGCGCACTTGCTGCGCGAACTGAAAAAAGTGCAGCATTACCATCGGCCCGGTGGCGATTGGCGCGCCTTCAGCAAAAAACTGAAGCGTTTGCTGCGCGACGGTCTGCGTCTGCGCCGCGCCGGACCGGGCCTGGCCCTTCCCGACGCGCGACAACGCCTGGAAGAGCGCTTGCAGCGGCTGATCGACACGCCGTGGCAGAACGCGCATGTGCGCCGCTTGGTCAAGCGCCTGCGGCGTCATCGCACCGAACTGTTCACGTTCCTGGAACACCCGGAAGTACCCTTCGACAACAACCATGGCGAACGTGCCATCCGGCCGGCGGTGATCATTCGCAAGAACAGTTACGCCAACGGCAGCGATGCGGGCGCGGACCTTCAGGCCGTACTGATGAGTATCTACCGGACCCTCAAGCAGCGTGGCCACAACCCCCTGGAAACGATCGTGTCCGCATTACGGACCTACTTGAAAACCGGCAAGCTACCCCCATTGCCTGGGCGGATTCCTGCAATCGGCTAAAAGGTTACGAATTTCGGTATTCGGATTTGTTTCGGATTTCGATATTCGGATTTCGAATTTAGGCGGTTAGGGAAAAAGAAACCTCGAAAGGAAGCGATCCCATGTGGCACTTCGATGACCGCCGTGTTCCGGACATTCGTGCGCGCTGCCCGGCCCCAAGGCGCAGGGGCTGCTGGAGCGCGACGAACAATATATGTCGCCGTCGTACACGCGCATCTATCCGCTGGTCTGCGCCGCGGGTCGGGCGCCGTCATCGAGGACGTCGACGGCAACCTGTTCCTCGACTTCACCGCCGGCATCGCCGTTACCGCGACAGGGCATTGTCATCCCGAAGTGGTCGCCGCGATCCAGGACCAGGCGGCCAAGCTCATTCACATGTCGGGCACCGACTTTTACTACCAGCCGCAGATCGACCTGGCCCAGCGTCTCGCGGAGCTGGCTCCCGGCACGCGTCCGAAGCGCGTCTTCTTCACCAACAGCGGCGCCGAGGCCCTCGAAGCCGGCCTGAAGCTGGCCCGCTGGCACACGGGCCGGCAGCGGGCGCTGGCGTTCTTCGGGGCGTTTCATGGCCGGACGTACGGCGCGATGTCGCTGTCGGGCTCGAAGCTGGTCCATCGCCGTGGCTTCGCGCCGCTGGTGCCGGAGATCCACCACGTACACTTCCCGCGCGATCCGAGCCGCTCGGGCGAAACGTATGTGCGCGAAATCGAGGAAACGATGCTGCGCCGCATCGCTCCGCCCGACGAGATCGCGGCCGTCTTCGTCGAGCCGATCCAGGGCGAGGGCGGCTACTTCGTCTCGCCCGAGGGCTTCCTGCCGGCGCTGCGGAAGATGTGCGATCGGCACGGCATTTTGCTGGTGGCGGACGAAGTGCAGACCGGTATGGGCGCACCGGCAAGCTGTTCGCGGTCGAGCACTGGGGCGTCGAGCCGGACATCCTGTGCCTGGCCAAGGGCATCGCCAGCGGCATGCCGCTGGGCGCGATCGTGGCGCGCGGCGACGTGATGGATTGGCCGCCGGGCAGCCACGCGAGCACCTTCGGCGGCAACCCCGTGAGCTGCCGGGCCGCGCTGGCCACCCTCGACCTGTTGCGCAAGCAGTACCTGGCGAATACCGTCGCGCGCGGCGAGGACCTGCGCCGCGGGCTGCTGCGTCTCAAGGAGCAATTCCCGGCGATCTGCGGCGAGGTACGCGGCCTGGGGCTGATGATGGCGATGGACCTGGTGCGTGCGTCGGACGAGCGCAGCGCGCCCGATCCCGCGTTGCGCGACGAGGTAATCCAGGCCGCGTTCCATCAGGGCCTGCTGTTGCTCGGCTGCGGGGAGAGCGCGCTGCGCTTCTGCCCGCCGCTATGCATCGACGCCCGGCAAATCGACGCCGCGCTGGCGATTCTCGCGCATCCTCGCGGAGCGCGCGGACTAACTTCACGATCTATTCGGATCGAAGCTCGCTTGCGGTTGCGCGAACGGCGTCGCGCCAGCACGTTCGCGCGAAACCGCAAGCGATTGTCGGTCCGAACAAACCCGCACATGCCGGTTTTTTAAGCTATGCTCAGAATGGGCCCAGTGGTAGCGGCCCATTACGCTGCAAGCCACGCCCACCGCGGAGTCCGACCCATGTCCCCTGCGTCCGTGCATCCCGCCGCCGACCACAAGAATCAGCGCCCCAGTCAGCTGGACATCGCCCTGCCGGCGGTGGATGCGCTGAGCGACGAGCTGAATCGCCTGGCGGCGATCAACGCCGAGCTGGTCGGCCGGCTGCGTGGCGCCGCGAGCGTGCAAGCGGCCAAGGAAGCTGCCGGCGTGGACCGCGGCGAACGGGGGGCACTGCAGCAGGAGAACGCGGAGCTGCGCATTCGTGTCGAGGAACTCGAACAGGTGCTGCTGGCATCCAGCAACGAGGACGCCTGGGCCGAACGGCAGCGCGAGTACGAGGCGCTGCTCGAAGAGAAGTCGGAGGTCATTCGCTCGCTGCACCTGAAACTTCAGGAGCGGCCGGAAAGCGCGCGCCGGCCCGCCAATGAGGCGGTGCCCCGCGAGGAGGAGCTGTGCCAGCTCAAGGAGGAGCTCGAAGATCAGCGTCGCCAGCTTCAGGAGGACGAAGAGTCGGTCATGGCGCAGATGCGGGCGATGGAGCTCGCCCTGTCGAAGGACCGCGCCGAGCTGGCGCGCCAGCGCCAGGAAGTGCAACGGCTGCAGTCGGAGCTGAATCGCGAAATCGAGCAGGCCGGTCGCGACTCGGGGCTGCGCGAGCGGCTGCAAAGCCTGCGCCGCCCGCACGAAGCCGCCAGGAAGGAAGCCGGCACGGCCGCACCGGCGGCCGACGCGGGCGGCAAGAACGGCAAGAGCGGATTGTTTCGCCGGCTGTTCGGCTAGCGGTTGCGGCGCCAAACGCGTAAGGTCATTTCGCCACCCCGATGACGCCTTGCGCGACGCGGCCGCCGGCGTCCCCGGTCGGCTGAGTCTTCAGGTCATCTTCCTTGGCGTGCACGATCAGACCGCGGCCAATCACCGAGTGCGGGCCGGAGAGCCGCAGCAGCTTGTCGGTCATCTTCAGCGTGGCCTTGCCGTTCTCGTCGGCGACGACATTCCCCAGATCGCCGACGTGGCGCTCCTTGTCCTCGGGGCCGCCGTGCTTCTCCTTGTCGGGATTGAAGTGGCCGCCCGTGGCCAGGCCGGCGGGGTCCGTCAAGTCGCCGAACTCGTGGACGTGGAAGCCGTGTTTGCCGGGCGTCAGGTCGTAGATCGCGCCGGTGATCTCGACGTCATCGCCCTTCACGGTAAAGGTGACGACGCCGAACACCTTGCTCCCCTTGGTCGGCATCAGCACGCAGACGGCCTTCTTGGGCCCGTCCTCGTGGACTTCTTCGCCTTTCTGCGCCTGGCCGGCCGTCACCAGGACGGGTGCCAGCAGACCGGCCACGACGAGTGTGGCAAGTTTCTTGGTGAGCGCCATGAACCGCACTCCTAATCAGGGACGCCGAAGTTGCCTGGACCCAGGTGCCGCGTCATCGTATCCCACCCGGCGCGCGGCGGCCACGCCGGCTTGCCGTTTAGCGCTCGCTGCCTGTGGGAAGGGGCCGGCCCCTTCCCACAGGCAGCGAGCGCGTAAACGGCAAGCCGGGACCCGTGGACTTACGAACTGCCGATGAGGATGCCGACCATGAACACCAGCACGCCGCCAACGACGACCTGCAAGACGGCCGACACCCACGGCGTGTCCATGTAGCGATGGCGCACCCAGGCGATGACGCCCAGTTCCACCAGCACCACCGCGATCGCCAGGCTGGTCGCCAGATGGAAATAGAACCGCGAGTTGGTGTCGCTATCATCTTGCGGCAGCAGAAACGGCAACGTGTGCCCCACGCCGCCGATGGTCGTCATCAGCCCGCACGCCAGGCCGCGCACCAGGGGATGGCCGCGGCCGGTCAAGGCGCCGTCGTCGGACAGCGCCTCGGCGAAGCCCATGCTGATGCCGGCGCCCAGGGCGGCGGCGAGGCCGACGACGAACGTTTCCCAGTTGCGATGCGTCGCAAACGCGGCGGCGAACAGCGGCGCCAGCGTCGACACCGAGCCGTCCATCAGGCCCGCCAACCCCGGCTGAATGATCTGCA
This sequence comes from uncultured Gemmataceae bacterium, assembly GCA_963834865.1. GTDB lineage: Bacteria > Planctomycetota > Planctomycetia > Gemmatales > Gemmataceae > CAWIDK01. Next base: position 3,837,309 of record CAWIDK010000002.1, on the reverse strand, counting down.
ACAGGAACAGCCGATGGCGGGCCTCGGCCTCGCTCGCTTCGTGCGGCTGGTCCTTGATCTGTTCGGCGATGTGCTCGTGCTTGCGTTCCTCCTCGGCAAGGTCGCCGAGCAGCTGGCGGATGCCGGCGTCGGTCGCCCGCCGTGCCGCCGCCTCGTAGAAGCGCTTGGTCTCGGCCTCCGCCACCGCGGCGTGCCTGCGGGCGGCGTCGGCGCCGAACGGCCGCGTGAACCACACCGGCCTGCGGCTCACGAAGCCCTTGACGTCCTGGCGGCGAATCAGCGGGATGTGCTCGCCGAACTTCTGCCGATACAGATCGAGCAACCGATGGCGATGCCCGTCCTCCTCGCGCGCAAGCGGTGGAACTCCTCCGCCAGCGCGGGATGGGTGGCCTTCACCGCCGCGGCGAGGTCGTCGTAATGCCGGGCATCCTCCTCCTCGAGGCCAATGGCGAGGGCCAGGATTTCCTGTTCGGTCAGGTGCTTGAACGCGCGCATGGCCCGTCGCTTTCCGAAATGGAGGTAATCCCTGGACCCGCTAAAGCGGGTCACTACGAGCGCCCTGGGCGGTGTGTATCGCGCCGTCGTCGGCCCCGTTGCCTTCCACGGCCACGCGGTGAGCCGACTCGCCAGGGACCGGCACCGCCACGCCGGCAGCCGGCTTGTGCAGTTCCGCAAGCCATTGGAATGTTACAAAGAAAACCGGCGTGAAGAACACTGCCAGCAGCGTCGCCGTGATCATCCCGCCGAAGACCGCCGTGCCCAGCGCCTGCCGGCTCGCGGCACCCGCCCCGCCCGCATGGACCAGCGGCCAAACGCCGAGGATGAACGCGAATGACGTCATGAGGATCGGGCGCAGCCGTAGCCGGGACGCCTGCACCGCCGATGCGCGGATGCCCATGCCGGTGCGGCGCAGCTCGCGGGCGAATTCGACGATCAAGATCGCGTTCTTGCTCGCCAGCGCGATGATCAGCACGATGCCGATTTGCGTGTAGACGTTGATGTCCCAGCCGGCGCCGCGTACCCACACCGCTGCCACCGAGCCGAGGATGCCCAGCGGCACCACCAGGATCACCGCAAAGGGCAGCAGCCAGCTCTCGTACAGCGCGGCCAGTACCAGATAAACCAGCAGCACCGCCATCGCGAAGATCCATATCGCCTCGTTGCCGACCTTTTTCTCCTGATACGACATGGCGGTCCAGTCGAAGCCCATCGAGCCGGCGGGGAGCTTGCGCTTCGCAATCTTCTCCATCAGATCGAGGGCCTGACCGGAGCTGAAGCCCGGCGCGGCCGCCCCGGTGATCGCCGCGGTCGGGTACATGTTGTACCGCGTCACGAACTGTGGGCCGAGCGACGGGTTCAGATGGACGACCGTGCTCAGTGGCACCATGCGCCCCTTCTGGTTGCGCACCTCCAGCCGGCGAAGATCCTCCACCTTGCCGCGGAAGCGCGGGTCAGCCTGGGCACGCACCTGATACGTCCGGCCGAACTTGTTGAAATCGTTGATGTAGGCCGAGCCCAGCTGAGTCTGCAGCGTGCCGAAGACGTCGCTGAGGCGCAGGTCGAGCGTCTTGACCTTGGTGCGGTCGATGTCGGCAAAAAGCTGTGGCACCTCGGCGCGAAACGTGGTGCTCATCGGCCCGAGCGCCGGCTGCGTGCCGGCGTCCTCGATGATGTCGCGCGTGTATTCCTCGAGCAATTTCAGGCCCACGTCGCGGCGGTCCTGGACCTGCATCTGAAAGCCGCCCGCGACGCCGAGGCCCTGGATGGCCGGCGGCGGAAACACGAAGACGGTCGCCTCCTCGATCTCGCTGAACTTCATGTTCAGCTCGCCCAAAAGGCCGTTCTGGCTCAGCGCCGGATCGGTGCGGTCCTTCCAGTCGTCGAAGACGATGAAGACCGCGCCGGCACTCGACGAGTTGCCGCCGTCGATGAACGAGAAGCCGCCGATCGCGAACCAGGTGTAGACGCCCTTCGTTTCCTTCAGGATCGCCTCGATCCGGTCCACCACCTTCTCAGTCCGCTGCAAGGACGCCGCGTCGGGTAGCTGAATCAACGTAATGACGTAGCCCTGGTCCTCGGTCGGCAAAAAGCCGGCGGGCAGGCTCAGGTACCACCATCCCGCCAGCACCACCAGCGCCACGAACAGCACCAGCATCAGCAGCGCCGCCCGCACGACGAGCGCGATGATCCACGCATAGACGGCCTCGCATAGGCCATACACGTAATTGAAACCGCGTGCGAGAATGTTCTTACGCCCCGTGTGCGGCCGAAGCCAGGCGGCACACTGCACCGGCTTGAGCGTGAGGGCGTTGACGGCGCTCAGCAGCGCCGTGACGGCAATCGTCAGCGCGAACTGCCGATAGAGCTGCCCGGTGATGCCGCCGAGGAACGCCGAGGGCAAGAACACCGCCATCAGCACAAGCGTGATGCCCAGCACGGGACCGGTGACCTGGCCCATCGCCTTGATGGTGCCTTCGCGCGGGCTCAGGCCGCGCTCGACGTGGTGGGCGGCGTTCTCGACAATCACGATCGCGTCGTCCACCACGATGCCGATGGCCAGCACCAGGCCGAACAGCGTCAGCAGGTTGACCGAAAAGCCGAGCGCCGGCATGAACGCGAAGGCGCCGACGATCGTCACCGGCACCGTTGTCGCCGGAATCAGCACCGCCCGCCAGTCCTGCAGGAACACGAGGATCACGATCAGCACGAGCACGCCCGCCTCGATCAACGTCAGGTACACCTCCCAGATCGCCTGCTCGACGAACAGCGTGGTGTCGAACGGGATGTCGTATTCGAGGCCCGGCGGAAACGTCGGGCTGATTTCTTTCATCACGTCCTTGACCGCCGTCGCAACGTCGACGGAGTTGGCGCCCGGCAGCTGGAAAATGACCACGCTCGCCGCCGGCCGGCCCTTGACCCGCGCAAACTGGTCGTAGACTTGCCCGCCCAACTCCACGCGGGCCACGTCGCTGAGCCGCGTGACACGGCCGTCCTCGCCGGCCTTGACGATGATGCTCTCGAACTGCTGCGGATCGTTGAGCCGGCCCAGCGTCGTCAGCGTGTACTGGAATTGCTGGCCGACCGGCGCCGGCTGCTGGCCGATGCTCCCCGCCGCCACCTGCACGTTTTGCTCCTGCAGCGCGCCGACCACGTCCTGCGTCGACAGGCTGCGCGCCTTGAGCTTCTCGGGATCGAGCCAGACGCGCATGCCGTAGGGGCGCCGCCGAAGATTTGCACGTCGCCGACGCCCTTGATCCGGCTCAGCTCGTCGCGCAGGTTCAGCGTGGCGTAATTGTTGAGGAACAGGTCGTCGTAGCGCTTGTCCGGCGATGTCAGCGCGACGACGAGCACGATGTTCGTCGAAACCTTCTTGGTGACGACTCCCTGCCGGCGAATGTCCTCAGGCAGGAGTGGCTCGGCAATGGCGACGCGGTTCTGCACCAGCACCTGGGCGGTGTCGACATTGGTGCCGATGTCGAACGTGACGGTCAGCACGTACGAACCGTCGCTGCCGGAGGTCGAGGACATGTACAGCATGTTCTCGACGCCGTTGACCTGCTGCTCGATCGGCGCGGCCACGGTGTCGGCGACGACCTTGGCGCTGGCGCCGGGATAGTTGCACGCGACCTGCACCGTCGGCGGCGTGATGCGCGGATACTGCTCGACCGGCAGCCGTTTCACGGCGACGATGCCGAACAGGATGGTCAACACGGCGATCACATTCGCGGTGATGGGGCGATTGAGGAAGAAACGTGTGAACATGCTTTATCCAACAGATCCCAAGCCGCGGGGTGAGCGCAGCGAACCCCGCGGGTGATACCCGCGGGGTTCGAAGACTCACCCCGCGGCGTGCTTCACCGGTGTCACCTTCGCTCCCGGCCGAGCCCGCTGCATCCCATTGACGACGACCCACTCATCCGCCCGGAGCCCGTCCTCGATCACCACCAGCCCATCTTCGGTTTGCATGCCGGTCTTGACCGCGCCGCCTCGACCGTGTCGTCGGCCGCGACGACCAGCACGTATCGGCCGCGCTGATCCAGGCCCAATGCATGCTCCGGCACGAGCAGGCGATCGCGCGGTAGGCCGATCGGGATTTTCACCCGGCAGAACAGGCCGGGCGTGAGGATGGCCGTCTTGTTCGGCACGACGGTGCGCAGGCGAATGGTGCCGGTGCCCTGGTCGATGCGATTGTCGAAGAAGTCGAGATGGCCCTGGTGCGGAAAACCCTTATCGACGACCAGGCCTACGTACGCCTGCACGCGCGCGTCCAGGGCGGTCGCACCTTTTTCGCGCACCAGGTGGTCGTACTCCAGCTTGACCCGCTCGGGCAGGTCGAACCACACGTACATGGGGTCGGTGCGCACGATCGTCGTCAGCAGCGTCGGCTCGTTGTAGCCGACGAGGTTGCCCTTGGTCACCAGCGTACGGCTGATGACGCCGTCAATCGGCGAGACAATGCGGGTGAAGCTCAGCTCCAGCTCGGCAATGCGGGTGGCGGCCTCGGCCTTGCGGATCGCCGCCAGCGTGATGTCGTGGGCGGCGACCTTCTGGATGTACTCCTCCTGGCTGACGGCGCCGGTCTGCTGCATCCGCTGGGCGCGGTCGGCCTCGGAGCGTGCCTGGCGGAGCTGCGCCTGCAGCCGGGCGACCTCGGCTTTCGCGCTTTCGAGGTCTTCCTTGAACGTGCGCGGATCGATCTGGTAGAGCAGATCGCCCTGCTTGACCTGGGCGCCTTCGCGGAACGCGATCGTGTCGAGGAAGCCCTTGACGCGCACGCGCACCTCGTAGGTTTCCGGCGCCTCGGCGCGGCCGGTCGCCTCGGCCATGTCGACGAGCTGGCGCGAAATCGGCTGGCTGACCGTGACCTTCGGCGGCGGCGGCAACATGCCCTCGGGCGCCGCCGGCGTGCAGCCGGCGGCGAGCGCGGCGAGGACGGCGATGAGGGAACGCTTCATGGGAGACTCCTGGATCGGTGTGTACTTACGCACCCGATAACGACGGATCAGCTCGTCAGCAGCGCCAGCGCCTTCGGATTGTAGTATCGCCGGATGGCTTCATCCTTGAGCCCGATCCCACGCAAAGCAAAGCGGACCGCCTGCTCGACGAGCTGGGCGCGGGCCACCCCGTAATCCACCACAGGCGTCGCCGGCAGCCGCGTGAACAGCGTGAAGCCCGCGAGATGATGCGCGAACCAGCCGGCCAAATGCGCCGGCACGCCGCCGTCGATGGCGTCCTTCGCTGCGATCGCCGCGGCGATGCATTCCTCAACCTTCGGGATCCAGTCGGCGGCGAGTCTCTGCAGGAGCAGGCGCGAAATTCGCCGTCTTCGGCCAGGCTGCGCAGCATCAAGCGCTGCTGAATGGCCAATTCATCGCCGGAATTGCAGCCATCGACGAGCAACGACACGAGGAAGTGCACCAGCAGCACCAGCGTCGAGGCCGACGGCTCGAGAGCGCCGATGCGCTCATAGCGTCCCAAATCCTGTTCGGTGCAGCACGAAAGCTGCATCGCAACGTAGAGCGCCTCCTTGGTCGGGAAGTGCTTGAACAGCAGCGCCTCCGACACACCCGCGGCTTCGGCGAGCGCGCGCGTGGTCGTGCCGTGGAACCCCTTTTCAGCAAAGAGGCGCCGCACCGCATGGACAATGGCGCTGCGGCGCTGGTCGCTCGAAAGCTTCGGACTGACGGTCATGGAAACCTCCACCGGCTTGCTGTGAGTGTATACTCACTCACATGCGACGTTAAGCCAAAGGTCTGGAACCTCCCGGACTGCCCACCTTTCTGTCAAGCTTGCGCGATTCTGCGGCCGATAACGAAGACACTGCACGTACCGATTGTGCGGGTCATGAGGCGAGCGGCAGGACTTGGTTTCCCGTAGGACGGATTTTCCAATCCGTCCGTGTGTTGCTGCGGACGGATTGGAAAATCCGTCCTACCTGCCGAATTCTTTGGCGCAAGTTGGGACCGGGATAACGTTCTCTACAGGAACGCGGGGATACCATGGACGATTGCTGCTGCCGCCGTGCGAGCGCGAGGTTGGGCGGAATGCACCGGGCCCTGGGCATGGTCGCGATGATTTTCCTGCTGGCGAGCGCCGACGGTTGCACGCGCTGCTTCTTCCGCAACGCCGCCGACAAGGAGGTCAACGACATCCTGGCGGAGCAGGATCGCGGCCTGCCGTGGAAGATCACCGAGTGGCACGTCTACCCCGACTCGCGGGCGCGCTTTGCCGATCCGACCAATCCGGATCGGCCGCCGATGCCGCCGGACGATCCGACCACCGACCAGCTGGCGCCGCACCCGCAGCAGCCCGGTCATGCCGGAGTCGCCCGGATTGAGGGCACCGGTTACGTGGAAATCGTCAAGGTGTGGGACACTGCGAATCGCGACGAGCGCAAGTCCGCCGGCAGCGCCGGCAAGGCTGGGCCGGAATCGCCGGAATCGCCGGAGCGAGCGCCGGAGCTGCCGGAGATAAGCGACGCGGAGTTCCTCCGCAACGGGCCGGTTCAGAAGCTGATGGATGTGCCGCTGAACGAGACGGAGGGCTTCTTGCTGACGCTCGACCAATCCATGGAGCTGGGGCTCATCAACGCCCGCGAATACCAGAGTTTCCGTGAGGATTTGTACCTCGCGGCGCTGCCGGTGACGCAGCAGCGCTTTAGCTTCGCCTTCCAGTGGGAGGCGACCCAGACGGCGATTCGGCAGTGGGCCGGCATCGGGTCGCTGGAAGGTCAGCAGAACAACTGGACGTTGAACTCGACCGTGGGCTTCTCCAAGCTGTTCAGCACCGGCGCCTTGCTCACCACCGCGTTTGCCAACAACACGGTATGGAACTTCATGGCCCCGGCCGGCCAGCACCTCACCAGCCAGTCGACGCTCAACCTCGACTTCGTGCAGCCGCTGTTGCAAGGCGGCGGCAAGGCGGTGACGCTGGAACCCCTGACTCAGGCCGAGCGCAACCTCCTGTACAGCATCCGCGCCTATGCCCGCTTCCGCGAACTCTTCTACCTGGAGATCGCTCTGGGCAACAGTCTGCCCGCCAACCTCCCGGCGCTGGCGGGCGCCAACAGCGTCGGCACGCCGATTTCCGTGCTGGCGGCCCTCGGCATCGCGAGCACCGACGTGTCGGGCGGCTTCGTCGGCTACTTGTCCACACTGTTCCGCGAGCTTGACATGGCCGTGGACACGAAGCTGGTGCGCGATCTGGAGACGGCCCTCAAGATCTTCGAGGGCTACCAGGAGGGCGGCCTGTTTTCGCCCTTGCAGGTCGACCAGGTCCGCAGCACCCTGTTGCAGGCGAAGAATAACGTGCTCAACGACAACCAGTTGTTCACCAACGCCGTGGACCAGTTCAAGCTGTTGCTCGGCGCCGGTGAACTTGCCGCTGGTCCTCGACGATACGCCGGGCGCGCCGATCACGCACCAGTACGACCGCTACTACGCAGTCATGGCCGACTCGGATGCCGCCTACAAGCTCGTGGAAAAGCAGGACCAGCTGGCGCCCGAGAAGCTGCGTGAATTCCTGCTCAAGCTCTACACCACCGCCCCGTTGGTGCGCGGCACGGAATTCCGCAGCAAGCTGCCGCGGTCCTGGCCGGACTGGGCCAAGCTCAGCGACAAGGAGCTGGGCAGCCGCTTGCAGACGCTCGGCGAGCAGCGGCGCAAGCTGCTCGACGCCAAGACCGACCTGGAGATGGAGGGCAAGGCGCTGACCGAGACGGACAAGCGCCGCCTGACCGACACCGAATTCGAGTCCGACCTCGGCAGCCTGGAGCAAATCCTGCGCGAATACGAAAAGCGCTCGTGGGAGAAACGGCCGAAGGCGCAGCAGGCCCAGGACCGGCTCAAGCAGTTCCGGCTGGTGGCCTACTCGGCCCAGATCGTGCTGGTCGCGGTGCGCAATCAACGCTTTGCCGAGGTGGGCACGCGCTGGCCGGCGCTGCCGCCGTCGCCGTTGCCGAACGACTGTGGACCAAGCGAAATGGATCTGCTGACCGCCAACGTCGATGAGGCCCAGGAGGCCGCCGTCCGGACCGCGTTGACGAACCGGATGGACCTGATGAACACCCGGGCTCAGGTCGTGGACGCGTGGCGCCAGCTGTGCGTGACCGCCAACGCGCTGCTGGGCGTGCTGAACCCGCAGTTCACGATGGACAGCATCACGCCGCCGACCGGCTCCAACCCACTGGCGTTCTCGAAGAGCCAAACTAACGCCGAATTGAGCTTGAACGCCCAGCTGCCGCTGGTCCGGATCACCCAACGGAATGTCTACCGAGCCGCCCTGATCAATTATCAGCGTGCGCGGCGTAACCTGATTAACCTGGAGGACGGAATTGCCGCCCAGGTAAGATTTGACGTTCGCCAGTTGCATTTGTTCGCCGAGAACTATAAAATCCAACAAAAGGTCATCCAGTCGCTCTACTCCCAGGTCGAAAGCGCCCTGGAAGTCATCGTGGCCCCCGCCGACCCTGACAGCCTGAAGACCACCGGGACCGCCGGCAACGCCAACGCCGCCGCCCTGACCAGCCAATACCTGGGCGTTTTAGGGCAGCTGAACGGCGCCCAGACCAAGATGTACGACTACTGGCTCAGCATCGAGGCCACGCGCATACAGCTTTACAGTGACCTGGACCGTCTCATTCTGGACTCGCGAGGAGTATGGACCGATGAACCCGGAAAATCCAACCCAGGGCAATCCGCCCCCGACCAGCAACGGGGACCAACGCAACCCGGCAACGCCGTCGGCATCTCCGGCGGCGGTCTCCGAAGCACGGATTTCGGGGGCCCCCACGACGGCCCTGGACCTGACGCTGCCGGGGAATCGATCCCGCGGCCACGGTTCCTCGCGCCTGCCGCAGCCGCGCCGCTTGAATAGCCGCAGCACGGTGGCGGTGTTCGGCCTGCTGGTGCTGGCATTCGCGGGCGCGCTGTTCGCGGCGTTGTACTGGAGCGGCCATTTGCTTGCCAAGGCGCCCTACGTCGGCAACACGTACACGGTCCACAAGGAACGGCTCAAGATCACCATCGTCGCGCGCGGCGCGCTCGAGTCGGCCAAGAACGGCGACGTTGTCTGTAGCGTCCGCGCCGGCCAGAAGGGGAGCACGAATTCGACGGTCATCAAGTGGCTCCTCGACGCTGGCACCGAGGTTTCCAAGGGCGACAAGATCATGGAGTTGGACTCATCCGGCCTGGACGAGCAACTCAAGGATCAAAACATCAAGGTCGAGCAGGCCAAGGCCGACATGGTCAAGGCGGACGAGGACTACCGCATCCAGGAGATCGACAACGAGAACGACATCCTGCAGAAGGGGAACACGCTGAAGCTGGCGGAGATCGACCTGGAGAAGTACCTCAAGGGCGATTACGAACAGTCGCTCAGGGATGTCGAAGGCCGGATCACGATGGCCCAGTCGGACCTGGAGGACTGGAAGGACCGGGCCGCCTGGTCGAATCGGATGACCAAGAAGGGGCTGATGAGCAAGGTGCAGGCGGAGGCTGACGCCAGCCGCGTGCAGGCTTCGACCATTAGTCTGCAAAAGCTTGAGGAAGAAAAGCGGGTCCTTACCGTGTATACCAAGAACCGTACCGTTCAGGACCTCAGTTCCAAGCTCAAGGAAGGCAGGCTCGGCGTGGACAAGGCCAAAGGCCAGGCCCGGGCCAAGCTCGCGCAGGCCGACGCTGCACGCCTGGCGAAGAAATCGGTCTACCAGCAGGAGATGAGCCGCCAGGGCGACATCCAGGACCAGATCCGCAAGTGCGTCATGTACGCGCCGCAGGACGGGCTGGTGGTCTACTTCATGCCCGAGCAGTCGAAGATGGGCGGCGGGTCGCAGCAATCGGTGGTGGCCCAGGGCGAGCCGGTGCGCGAAGGCCAGAAGATGATCCAGATCCCCGACCTGACGCAGATGATGGTCAACGTCAAGGTGCCCGAAGCGTTCGTCGCGCACCTGCACAGTGCCGACCCCGAAGATAAGTCCACGCGCCAACACGCGCAGATCCGCGTCGATTCCTTCTCCAGCCACCTCCTCAAGGGCTATGTCAAGACCGTCGATACCGTCGCCTCGCAGACCGATTGGTTCAACGCCGACGTCAAGGTCTACAAGACGATGGTGACGATCGATGCCGGCCAGATCGAGGGGCTCAAGCCCGGCATGAGCGCCGAGGTCACGATCTCCGCCGAGGAAACCGCCGAGCCGGTGCTGGTCGTGCCGGTGCAGTCGGTGGTCGGCACCATCAGCATGGGCGCCAAGCGCAAGTGCTTCGTGGTCGGCAACGACGGACAGCCCGAGCTGCGCGACATCGTCGTCGGCATGTGCAACGAGCGGCTGGTGGAGGTCAAATCGGGTCTGGAGGACGGCGACAAGATCATCGAGAATCCGCGGCCGCTTTTGAGCGAGGATAGCGAGCTGAAGCCGGGCAAGGTCCGCAACAAGGCCGACGACGCCGACCACGGCGGCGACGAGAACGGCCAGAAGGGCAAGGGCAAGGGAAAAGGCAAGAAGAAAGTCGAAGGACCCGGGCCGGGCCCCAGCGCGGCGCGCCGGGCGGAGGACCGCCCAGCGCCGAGCAGCTGCAGCAAATGAAGCAGCAAATGCTTGAACGGGCTCGCGGCATGACGCCCGCCCAGCGCCGCGAAATGCTGAACGCCATCCCCGAGGCGTTCCGCGCCCAGGCGCAGCAGCTCATGCAGGACAACAAGCTCGAGATCGGCAACTGAGCCATGGCGAGCCGGGAGCGTCAGCGACCGAAGGAGGCGTTTTCTCCGGTCGCTGGCGCTCTTGGCTCGCCAAGAGGTACCCACCGCATGCCCGCCGTCGCGCAGGTCATCGATTTGGTCAAGAACTATCAGATGGAAGAGGTGGTCGTCCCCGCCCTGCGCGGCATCACGCTCCACTTCGAGGAAGGCGACTTCGTCGCCCTGATGGGCCCGTCCGGCTCGGGCAAGTCGACCCTGCTCAACCTGCTCGGCTGCCTCGACCGCTGCACGAGCGGCCAGTACTACCTCGGCGACGAGGACGTCGCGCAGATGGACGACGATCAGCTGTCGGAGGTCCGCAGCCGCTACATCGGCTTTATCTTCCAGTCGTACAACCTTCTGCCGCAGTACACGGTTGTCGAGAACATCGAGATTCCGCTGCTTTACCAGGGCTCCCGCCTGAACGAGGAGACACGGCAGCGCTGCATCTCCCTGGCGGAGTTGGTCGGCCTCGGCGACCGGCTCGACCATCGGCCGACGCAGCTCTCCGGCGGCCAGCAGCAGCGCGTCGCCATCGCCCGCGCCCTGGTCAACGATCCGCACGTCATCCTCGCCGACGAGCCGACCGGCAACCTCGACTCGCACACCAGCGACGAGATCATGCGGCTGTTGCGCAAGCTGAACGATGCGGGCAAGACGATCATCATGGTCACGCACGAAAACGACATCGCCGCCTGGGCCCGCCGCGTGGTGCGCATGCGCGACGGCCAGATCGAGTCGGACGTGCGCAACGACGGCGGGACACCGACCGGTGCCGAGCCGCCCGTGGTGACGCTGGCCCCAACGCCACCCGACGCGGACCACATGGTCAAGCCGCCGGCGCCTCATTCGTAGGACAGGCTGCCTGGGTTGGAGTCCCGGCATTAGCCGTTCTTTTCCGGCTGAAGCCGGGACTCCAACCCGCGGTGCCGCAAGATTCGCAAGAAAGGTTCGACTTCCATGATCGGCTCGTTGTCCGCCAGGTTCGCCGTGGTCTGGGTCAAGTGGCGCAGCAGCCTCGTCCTGGCGCTGCGCAGCCTGTGGCTGCACAAGCTGCGCTCGTTCCTGTCGGTGCTCGGCATCATCATCGGCACGGCGGCGGTCATCGCGCTGATGGCGCTTCGGCAAAGGCAGCATGGAGGACGCCCTGGAAGACATCAGCCGCCAGGGGACGACCAACATCATCGTCCGCAGCGTCAAGCCGACCGACGATCACGGCTCGGCACCAACGCGCGCTCGTGGATCGCCACCTACGGCCTGACCTAGGAAGACTACGACCGCTGCCACGAGATCGAGGCCGTGGTCGGCATGGTGCCGATGCGCATCTTCCCGCAGGAGATTCGGCGCATCGACAAGGTGTTCCAGGCTCGCCTCGTCGCCACCACCGAGGACTACGCCCGATCAACCACTTCGAGATGGCGGTCGGCCGTTTCCTCGTCGACGGCGAGGACCAGGTCGACGAGGGCGACGACCAGCGCTTCCGCACGGTGATCGTGCTGGGCTCGCGCGTGGCCGAGGAGCTGTTCCCGTTCGAGGACGTGATCGGCCAGACCGTGGTCCTGAACAAGGAGCAATACGTCGTCATCGGCGTCATCAAGGAACGCACGCCGCGCGGCACGAGCAGCGCCGGCTCGTCGCAGGAGGATTCAACAAGGACGTGTACATTCCGATCAAGACCTGCAAGGTCCGCTTCGGCAAGACGGTCATCATCCGCCAGGGCGGCAGCCGCAGCGGCGAGCAGGTGGAGTTGCACCAGATCACGCTGACCGTGGGCGACATCGATCAGGTCCGCAGCACCGGCGACCTGGTGCGCGACGTGCTGGAGCGCTACCACACCAAGAAGGATTGGGAAGTGTCCGTGCCGCTGGACCGGCTGGAGGAAGCCGAGCGCGCCCGTGATCCGCTACATGGGCTTGCTCGCGATGATCGCGGCCATCTCGCTGGTGGTCGGCGGCATCGGCATCATGAACATCATGCTGGCGACCGTGACCGAGCGCACGCGCGAGATCGGCATCCGCCGCGCCCTGGGCGCCAAGCGCCGCGACATCACCATGCAGTTCCTGATCGAGGCCGTCGTGCAAACGACCATCGGCGGCTTGCTCGGCATAGCCGTCGGTTTCGCGGCGATGTTCGGCATCCCGCTGCTGGTGCGCTCTTCACCAGCTCGCCCATGCCGACGAAGCTGGAACCGTGGTCGATTATTATCTCGCTCGTCTCGGCGGTTTCCGTCGGCGTACTAGCGGGTTTGTATCCCGCGTTCCGAGCATCGCGGCTCGATCCGATCGAGGCGCTACGACATAACTAGTGCACGGTCAAGCCTTGATTTTGATGTAGCCGCATTCGTGAGAATGCGGGTGACGTTGCAAAGCAACCCCTCTTTCGAGCCTTGACGCGGCACTAGCCATTGGGGTCAGGAGACCCTGCTCCGGTTCTTGCTTTGGGCCCGGCGAGCCTTGGAATGGAGGATGCCGAGCAGGCAGCTGAGGGCTCGAAAGTATCGAGTTCGGCTTGTTCCTGCGAAGTCAGCGTGCCGGCTGCGCCTTCCTGGAGAGTTCATCCATCAGCGCATGGTCACGTTCGGAAAACTGCAACTTCAGAAGCGCGGGCGGCGCTGGGAGAAAGCTTGCCGTCAAATTCAACGAGCCGCTCCCAGATGTCACGGATCACGGTAGCACCAGCGACGACTTCATCGAACGGCCATAGAACGCCGCGGGTTCGACGTAAGGAATGCCCGGCGTCGGCGGCGTCACACGGCAGCGGCTCGTCTCGAATTGGATCGGCGCCGGCGGCGCCGGCGATGGGCCCGGCGCATGTTGGTCCAGGTAAGACGGGTGGACCCAGGCGCGGACCTTGTAGGCGCCTTGCAACCAGTAGTGCAGCGGCGCATATTTGCCCCGCGGACAATCCGGGTCCGGGTTCCAGCACCAGCCCCAGTCGCCCAGGAACGGGCCGGCCTGGGCCGGCGCTGCCGCCAAGAGTCCCACCAGCAGCACGAGGCATGCTCCCCAGCAGCAATACTTGCCCGCCATCGGTCAGCCCTCCCGATTCCCTGATTGAACGGCTACTCCTGTCATCGGCGATGCTGTGGCAATCGCATGAGTTTTGGTGCTGTTATGGCTGGCACCACCGTTGCATCCCGGCGCGCCGGCACAATCCGCATGCTCGGCAAAGGCGGTTCTGCGGTCGGACCATTGTTTCCGTCCCGCTTCGCGAAATTTTCTTCTCCGGGACTTGCCCAAACGTGACATTTCGTTAATAGTAATAAAGTCGCCCATCCCTCCTCGAAAAAGTGGATGAGGCCACCCGCCCAACCGATGTTCGCCCCCGCCGGAACCGATCTCATCGGCTCCAAGTGACCAATCAGGAGCACTGTCCCCCCTTGCTGGGGACCGTGGAGAAATTGATGCGACTAACCCGTGCTTCCTTGTACGCGTTACATGCCGTTGCCTACATGGCCGGCCAGGATACGAACGAGCCAACCCCTTCCCACATCATTGCCGACAAGCGGAACATCTCCGAGCGGTTCTTGCTCAAGGTGCTCAAGCCGCTGGTGGCGGCCCAGGTGCTGATCTCGGCCAAGGGACCGCACGGCGGCTACCGCTTGGCCAAGCCCGCCAACCAGATAACGCTGCTGGAGATCATGGAGGCGGTGGACGGCCCGATCCGCGGCCAATCGCCGATCGGCAACGGCCAGAACAATCATCCGCTGAATCGGCGGCTGGAGGAGATCTGCGCGGAGTCGGCCAACTTCCTGCGCAACACCTCAAGCGGGTCCGCATCTCGGAGATCATGGTGCGGGATTGACGGAGCCGGCTTCCCGAAGACTTCCGAAGTCTCGGAGACTTCGGAAGTCTAACGCTGAACCATGCCGATCCGCATCTCGAACCTGCGGCTGGACCTTGACGAGCCGGAGTCGGCGCTGCCGGAGCACCTCGCCCGCGTGTTCGGGGTGGCGCCGGCCGCGCTCGGTCCCTGGCGCATCCTGCGCAAGAGCCTTGACGCGCGCTTCAAGGACGCGCTGCACTTCGTCTATACCGCCGAGGTGGCGCCGCCGGCCGACGAGGATCGACTGCTCGCCACGGCCCGTCGAGGCGACGTGCGCGTCGATCGCCATGAAGAGCCGGCGTTTCGCCCACCGTCACCCGGGACGGCGCCGCTGGAACATCGTCCAGTGATCGTCGGCTCGGGGCCGGCCGGGTTGGTCGCGGGCTATTTCCTCGCGGCCCAGGGATATCGGCCGTTGGTCCTGGAGCGAGGCCGGCCGGTCCGCGAGCGCATCCACGATGTGCACGCCTTCGACGCGGGCGGCCCGTTCAATCCCGAGAGCAACTACCTGTTCGGCGAGGGCGGCGCCGGCACGTTCAGCGACGGCAAGCTCACCTGCCGCAGCTCCGGCCCCGAGGTCCGCCGCGTCCTGGAACTGTTCGCCGAGTGCAAGGGCAAGCCGTCGATCCTCTACGACTATCGGCCGCACCTCGGCAGCAACCGTCTGCCGGCCGTGGTCAAGGCGATCCGCCGGCGCATCGAGGCGCTGGGCGGCGAGGTGCGTTTCGATTGCCGTGTGGAGGATCTCGACCTGGCAGATGGCGCGGTCCGCGGCGTACACACGACCTCGGGCTATTTCCCGACCCGCGTCGTGTTGCTTGCGATCGGCCACAGTGCGCGCGACACGCTAGCGATGCTGGTGCGGCGTGGCGTGCCGATGGTGCAGAAGCCGTTCCAGATCGGCGTGCGCATCGAGCAGCCGCAAGAGATGGTTAACCGCGTCAAGTACGGCCCGGCGCCGCTGGAGTTGAAGCTCGGCGCCGCGGACTACAGCCTGGTGGCGCACGGCAAGCACGACCTGTTTTCGTTCTGCATGTGCGCCGGCGGCAACGTCATCCCGAGCGTTTCAGAGCCAGGCTACTTTTGCACCAACGGCATGAGCCTGTCGGGCCGCGATTCGCCGTTCGCCAACAGCGGCCTGGTCGTCACGATCCCGCTGGAGCATTTTCCCGGCCCCGACGTGCTGGCCGGCGTGCGGCTGCAGCAGCAGTACGAGCAGCAGCGCGTTCGAGCTGGGCCGTGGCGAGTACCTCTGTCCGATCCAGGGCGTGCGTGATTTTCTCGCCGGCCGGCGGACAGCGCCGCTCCCGGCATGCAGCTATCCGCGCGGCCTGGTGCCGGCGGACATCGCCGAGCTGGTGCCGCCGGTGGTGCTGGAGGCGCTGCACCAGGGACTGCCGATCCTCGACCACCGCTGGCGTGGCCGATTCCTGAAGCAGGCGTACCTGGTCGGTCCCGAGGCGCGTGGCAGCTCGCCGATCCGCATGGTGCGCGACGACGCGACCCGCGCGACGCCGGGCATCGTGGGGCTGTACCCGGTCGGCGAGGGAGCGGGTTACGCGGGCGGCATCGTCAGCGCGGCGGTGGATGGGCTGCGGTCGGCGATGGCGGTGATCGCGAAATATGCACCGCTCGGTTAAAATGGTTAACGTGTAGCGCTCGCAGGCTGCCACGCGAGCGTTCGCGTGGCAGCCTGCGAGCGCTACACGTTAACGCGCGGTGGAGGAAACGCCATGGCCAACGTGCTGGACCGTGAAGAGCAGATTGAGCAAGCGTATTTCTTCCGCACCATGCGTGAACGCGTCGAGGAGAAGCTGCCGACGCAGGAAATCCTCGAGCGCATCCATGAGGAAATCCTCTCGACCACGCGCCTGCCCATGGCGATCCAGTTCCTCGCCACGGAAATCAAGCACACCGGCCTGCTCTCGTCGGGGTTCGACCGGCTGCTGCACTATTTCACGCCGTTCCAGGCGTTCGTGATGCGGCAGACCGAGGATGAGCGGACGCGCTTCAGCCTCGAGATCGGCCTGCTCATCCTCGAGCGCGAGGCGCAGTACCGCGCGGTGACGCCGACGCAGCCGGGGCTATTCGTCTACCAGTTCGAGGCGATCAGCCGCAACCGGCTCGGCTACGACGCCGGGCTGAAATGCGTTCAGGAAGATGCCTTTTTTGATGCCGACTGGAAAGCGTATGTCGGTCTGGTGCGCCGTCAGGTCGGTGCGGTGGACTTCAGCGATTTGGTGTATCTGCGATCCGAGCTGTACGTGATCGAACAGCGGCGGCGCGATCCCGACTACGCGCCGCCGTTGCCGGCCCTGTTCGGCGAGAAAGAGGGCAAGATCGCGCGCCAATCGGGGCCGCGATCCGCTGTTCCTGTTCGCGGCCCTGCAACGGCAGCTCGGTTATCCCGAGGTGCCGCGCGCCCACGCCAAGGACGATCCGCTCACGCAGCTCCAGGCGCTGCGCGGCAAGATCCGGGAGCTAGAAATCCGGCTCAAGCTCGTCGAGGGGGAAACCCGCGGCCGCGTCGACCTCAGCGAATTCATGGCCCGCCCGGAATTGCTGCAGCGGCCCGACCCCGAGGAAGAATGATGCTCACGCGCCGAGGCGTGCATTGAGTTGCCGAATTGCAGGGACCAACTCGGTCGGGACGATCCGGGCACGTCGCGGGCATAACGGCGGTTCGTGCGGCTTGCCCGTTACCCAGCGATGACGGCTACACTCACAGAAATGCCGGACCTGTGATACGCTGGATCGAAGAATGGAGCCGAACACCACGAATTCAGCGGATGCGCCTCTGCCAGAGCGTATCCGCGAATACTTCGGCTTTCGCAGATTTCGCCCCGGCCACGACCACGGCCGTCGAGGAGTTCACGGCATTCCTGAAGTCGACGGGGCTGGCGGCGGACGGCTACCACGGCCGGCTCTCGGCTCGTCGCCGCGCGGCGACTCAGGACCGCTTCATGGCCGACGGCTTTAAGGCCCTGGTCGCGACCAACGCCTTCGGCCTAGGCATCGACAAGCCGGACATCCGTTTCGTCCTGCATTATCATTTGCCCGCCACGACCGAGGCGTTTTACGGGTTCTTCCTACCGTGACCGTCACGAGCGCGATCTGCGCCGACGTGAGGAGATGGTCGGCTACGCGGAAGGCCGCGGCTGTCGCTGGCAGAGGTTGCTCGGCTATTTCGGCGGCGAAGGACTGCCGGACGAACGCTGCGGGCACTGCGATTACTGCAAACAAAAACCACCGTGCAAACCAGCGTGGGCGGGCCGATGATAATGGTGATTGTTCAAGCGCTGGCGCAAGAGGCAGACGATGACTACGCAAGTATTGGCAACCGTAGTGGGAGGCATGCTGAAGCCCGACCAGGCGCTGCCGCTCGCGGAGCACACCCGCGTTCAGCTGACGATCGAACCGCTCATCGACCAGCGCGACTCGGCCGGCGCGTGGGAAGCGCTGAAAACCCGCCTCCGCGAGCGCCCCATTCACGGCTCGGGCGGCGGCTTCCCACGCGAGCTGCAGCTCTTCGGGCACGTCCGGCACGAGCTCTTGCAGCCGGCCGCGCAGCTGCTGCTGCGTCTCGGCGAGCGCGGCGAGCGGGTCAATCGACAGCAGCAGGCGCGGGCTTCCTCCTCGGTAACGTCGAGGATTTCCACCTCCACTTCCATGTCGGGGTCCAGGTCGCGGCGCAGGTGGCCGTCGATCAGCTTGAGCCGGCCGTCGGGCAATGCGTAGGCGAGCAGGCTCCGGGCGAAGCCGACGGCGCTGTAGAGGGCAGCCAGGGCGGCCCGCTGGTCGTCGGCGTGGGTGCGGAAGTTGAACTCGTGCGGGACCAGGTCGCCGGCGCGGACGCGGCGGTGGGCCTTGATGCGGTTGCGGATTGCAGCGGACATGAAATCAACTCCTGGGGAGAACAAGCCTTTTCATCACGAAAGCACGAAAAAACGAAAGCACGAAAAAGATCGAGAAGGCCGGAATGTGCCTCCGGTGTCCGTGGTCCGCATCTTTTTCGTGGTTTCGTTCTTTCGTGTTTTCGTGATGGAGGCCTTTTCATCACGAAAGCACGAAAAAACGAAAGCACGAAAAAAGATCGAGAAGGCCGGAATGTGCCTCCAGTGTCCGTGGTCCGCATCTTTCTTGTGGTTTCCTTCTTTCGTGTTTTCGTGATGGAAGCCTTTTCATCACGAAAGCACGAACGCACGAAAGCACGAAAAAACGAAAGCACGAAAAAGATCGAGAAGGCCGGAATGTGCCTCCGGTGTCCGTGGTCCGCATCTTTTTCGTGGTTTCCTTCTTTCGTGTTTTCGTGATGGAAGCTTTCTTGCTCCGTCTTCGGTTGGGTCAGTCCAGGGGATGCCAGAGGTATTCGTTGCGGACGCTCAGCCGGGGATCGGTCGGAGGGCGCCAGCCGGGCTCGGGGGGCGGCGGCGGGGCCGGGTCGGCGGGGCGGCGGGCACTGAGGCGGTGGGCGTCGATCATCACGATCAGGTAACGCAGCGCCGCCAGCGCGTGGTTGTGCTCGTCGACTGGGAATTCCGCGTACCCCCTCACCCCCGTCCCCTCTCCCCCAAGGGGCGAGGGGAGAGATGCGGCGATGAGGCGGGCCGATCATGACACGAGCCCGGCGACCTCCTCGCGCAGTCGGCGCAGCACGCGCGACTTGGCGATGAACACGGCGTTGACGCTCAGCCCTAGCTTGGCGGCGACGGCGTCCGGTTCGTGGCCCTTGAGGCCGACGGCGTGGAACGCTGCCCAGGTCGCCGGCTTGAACTCCGGCTCGATCAGCGCCAACGCCTGGCGCAGCACCGATTCGTCATGCTCGCGGTCCCATTGCCGGCTCAGCTCGCTGCGCGGATCGTCCAGCTGCTGCAACACCGCCTCAGCGTCCGCGGCCCCGACCTCGCGCGTTCGCCAAAACATGCGCAGCCGATTGACACAAATGCCGCGCAGCCAGGTGCGGAACGCGCCGGGCCGGCCGTTGTGCGCGAAGCCGGGCACCTTCTCGACCAGCACCGTGAAGACCTGTTGCGCCACATCGTCGACATCCGATTCTTGCGGCAGCTGGCGGCCGAGCCAGGCGCGGATCAGCGGCGTGTATAGCGCGACCAGCCGTTCCCAGGCGAGGCGATCACCGCCATCGCGCAAGCGACCGAGCAGGGTTGCCGAGGTGAGCGTCATGACCGGTTCCAGGCGGCGCCGGGCAGCAGCCATGATAAGCGCCCGCTGCCGCGACGAAAAGCACTCGGGCACAGCCTATTGGATTAGCGGCATACGCCAAATGCGGATCCCAAAAAAACCGTAACTTGCTCGGCCGGCCGATCGCCGTATGATACTTCACGGCACCAAACCCCAACGGCGACTCCCTGCTGCGCCGTCCTGGCGAGCTGGTCTCTTCCCACCCTATTTGCACGATTTCCGCCGCCCGGTCGGGGAAAAAAAGCAGGCAAGCGCGGTCGGTTTGCTCGACGTGGACGCCTATAGAAATAGCGCCCCGTTCGCCCAGAGACCGTCATGTTTCACTACACCGACAAGGATGGATGGAACGCGATTCGTTCCCAGGCTGATTGGCGATTCAAGGTAAGCAAACCGAAAGACCCCGACCGCCCCGTGGGTGCGTACTTCACCGACCTAGAACCGAGCGCGGTAAATCTACGCGTCCTTTACAAGAAGATTCGAGAAGATTGAAGATTCGTGTTCCGCGGGAGAAACAGGAGTACGTGTTTTGGTTCGATGGCCAGGAAGGACTCACGCAG
This sequence comes from uncultured Gemmataceae bacterium, assembly GCA_963834865.1. Classification (GTDB taxonomy): domain Bacteria; phylum Planctomycetota; class Planctomycetia; order Gemmatales; family Gemmataceae; genus CAWIDK01. Next base: position 3,816,994 of record CAWIDK010000002.1, on the reverse strand, counting down.
CTCAACGGCGGAACGGGCCGCGATAAACGAATCTTTTTTTCAGCCCCGTCGACTACCTGGTAAACCGACAGCGGCAACAATTTGATGGTGAAACCGCGCAGGTTGGAGAGAGATTCCCATGATCGGAGGCATCGATGTGCGGCTCCCGTCGGCTGCGGGATTGAGATCGATCGAAGTAGCCGTCCGCGCATTACGACAATACTGGCCGCACGCCGTTGTCGAGAACGGCGATTCGGGTGAACGGTATGGCTCGCTCTCGCAGATCCCATTTGGCGACGTCCGCGAGTTGTTCGTATATCGCGACGGGGATGCGGCCGACCTTTGGGACGAACGTGGAGCCATTCCGGAAGCCGCAAACACGATGATCCACTTGCTGTATGACGATGGACTCATCACGGCGGTGATCGACGAACGAAATCCCGAGATGGAAGTGATCCTTGAGGCAATCCGGTCGGAACTGAGCGGTACCTTGGCGCCGACGAGCGACGGAGATGGCTTGAAATGAACTACATCGACCCGCACTATTTTTGTTGCTGGACCGGTAGCTAAAGCTTTTTCTGGCAAGTGGTTTACGTCAAACATGCGTAAACTGGAACGGGGAGAAAATGGCTCTATTTTCCACCGTTTCCATGGTATTCGGCACTTACTCGGCACCTTCCCGGCACGGAGTTCTTAAGACAACCCAAGGAGCGACGCATGTGGACGGATCGTTCCAATCAAAAAATTTCCCTACCACGCTCTGGACGATCGTTCTGCACGCCGGTCGAGACGAATCCGGGCAGGCCCGAGCCGCGCTGACGCAGCTTTGTCAGGCGTACTGGTATCCGCTTTACTCCTTCGTTCGGCGCCGGGGATATTCGCCGCACGACGCTGAAGACCTCACGCAGGCGTTTTTCGCCCAGCTGCTGGAGAAAGGTGGACTGGAACGCGTCGATCCGGAGCGGGGGCGATTTCGCACCTTTTTGCTGGCGTCGCTGAAGAATTTCTTGGCCAATGACTGGGACAGAACGCACGCCCACAAACGGGGTGGAGGACAGAAGATCGTCTCGCTTGACGAGAAGAGTGCCGAGTCGCGCTATCAACTCGAACCGAGCTACGACATGACGCCCGAGCGCCACTTCGAGCGCCAGTGGGCCATGACCCTTCTGGATCAGGTGCTTGTCGGCTTTGCGGGATGAGTACCATGCCGAAGGCAAGGGCGATCTATTCGAGGAGCTGAAGGCCGTTCTCACCGGCCAAGCCGGAGGCCTATGCGGACATGGCGGCCCGGTTGCGGCGAAGCGAGGGGGCGATCAAAGTGGCCGTCCATCGCTTGCGGCACCGCTACCGCGACCTGATGCGGGCCCGGATTGCCGAGACGGTGGGCGAGGGCGAGGTCGAGGACGAGTTGCGCCATCTGTTGGCGATGTTAAGCGACCGTTAAAAATTCTCACTTTCCGTGTAACCTTTCGGAGCGGTTGCTTTTGGTAGAGGTGGAAACAACAAAACCACCACGAAAGGCAAACCCATGACCCCCGCACGCAACTGTCCGCAATGCAGCAAGCCCCTGTCCAGCGATTCCCCGCAAGGCCTATGCCCGGAATGCCTTCTCAAGGCAGCACTCGCGGGCCAATCGGTCCTCGAATCGGCGGCGACGGGTCTTCACGACGCCTCCCCGGCAACCGCGACCGTCTCCGAGGCCGGGGCGCGTCTCAAGTATTTCGGCGATTACGAGCTTCTCGAAGAGATCGCCCGGGGCGGCATGGGGGTCGTCTGGAAGGCCCGGCAAACGAGCTTGAAACGTGACGTGGCCCTCAAGATGATCCGCGCCGGCGCCCTGGCCAGCCCGGACGAGGTCCATCGCTTTTTGCGCGAGGCCGAAGCCGCCGCCAATCTGCAGCACCCGAACATCGTCGCCATCCACGAAGTCGGCGAGCACGACGGCCAACATTACTTCTCGATGGACTTACGTGGCTGGTCGCGACCTCGGGGCCCTCGTGAAGGACGGGCCGCTGTCGCCTCGAGTCGCGGCGCGGTACGTCAAGATCATTGCCGAGGCGATCCACTTCGCCCATCAGCGCGGCACCCTGCATCGCGACCTGAAGCCGCAAAACGTGCTCATCGACGCCGCCGATCAGCCACGGATCACCGATTTCGGCCTGGCCAAGATTCATGAAAGACGACAGCCGGCTGACGCAATCGGGCGTCGTCATGGGCAGTCCCAGCTACATGCCGCCGGAGCAGGCCGCCGGCCGGCAGGCCGACATCGGCCCGGCCAGCGACGTCTATTCGCTCGGCGCGATGCTCTACGAACTCCTGACCGGCCGGCCGCCGTTCCGCGGGGCCACGGCGCTGGCCACGCTGCGTGAGGTGATGGAGGCCGAACCTACCGCCCCGCGCCGGCTGCTCGCGGACATTCCGCCCGATCTCGAAACGATCTGCCTGAAGTGCCTGGAAAAATCGCCAGCGGTTCGGTATCCCACGGCCCGGGCGCTGGCCGAGGAACTGGATCGCTTTCTAAAAGGTGAGCCGATCCTGGCCCGGCCGGCGAGCGCGGTCCGCAAGACGGTGAGCTGGGCTCGGCGACATCCCAATGTCCTGGTCGCCCTGGCGGCACTTGTCATGGTCGCGCTGGCGTTTAGCGTCTTCTATCTCTTGGAAGAGAATGCCTTCTTGCGGGCTCAGCAGGCGGATCCTTCGCTTGCTCGCATCCTGGGCCCGCGTTATGAATCCTTTAGGCTGTGGTGCCAGATTAATGGTTACGTCCTTCTTGGCGGGTTCGTGTTGCTGTTTGTCTGGCGGCCGCTAGGCGTACGGACACCAACCTTTGCCATCGCCGCGGGCCTGATTTTGGTCGGCTCCGGCGTCATGGCCCTGGTGACGGGGATTCAGGTCTACGTGTGGGAATGTGAATCGTGGTCAGGCCAGATTTTCGGACCGTGGGCCGGGAGTTTGCTCTCGATCGAATGCGGCCTCATAACCTTGGGGATGGTCATCCGACACTACCATCTGGTTAACTACGGCCCATCGAGCAAGTCGAGCCGGCCATTGACCGCCGAGCAGATCGAGCCGATCCGCCGCGCTTTAGAGGACGACGATTGGCGTAACGCGCATCAAGCGCTACCGCGAAGCGGTGCCGAAAGCGGGCTGGGCGGAAAGAGTCCAATACCTAACTGACCTCGGGAAGTCGTTACAGGCCCAACACCCCGGCAAGTTCGTTCCGCCCTCCTTGTCATTGGCCACCGTGAACTGGAAGGGCATGGGGATCAACGTCTTGATCGAAGCCGTCATCCTTGGCGTGGTGTGGTTCGCGGCGCCGCCGGCCCACCCGGTGTCGGCCGTTTCGCAGTTCGCCTGCACCTTTCTGTTTGGCATGGCATCTATGGCCTTCATGCGCGTGCAGGGCTTTTGGAAGCGGATACTGCTGTTCGCTCCCGCCCTGGTGGTGCTGATCCTCGGCGAAGCCCTCGTGCCGCTCCTGGTTGAAGAATCGTCGCACTCGTTTTGGTCGTACTTTTTTGGGTTTATTTGCGGCCGTTACCTGATGGATTCCGGCCTCCCGCCGCCGCGTGAGCCGAGGGTTTCAGAAAGATCCTTCCGCTCACTTTGTAGCTGGCCACGCTGCGCTGGAAGGCAGATGGGACGGGCTCGGCAGGCTCGGCGCACTGGCCCGTACTTCCAGATACATCTGCTTGTGGCCATTCGCTTGCGTGTCGCGCATCGACCGGGTATCATGTGGACTATCGGCGCGGCACGATAATCGGCACAAAACCAGGCATACCACAAAACGCAAGCTAATGCCAATTAAGGAGATGCAACCATGACTTCGTGGCTCGACCCCCACATCCACATGATCTCGCGCGTCACCGACGACTACCAGCGCATGGCCCAGCGCGGCTGCGTGGCGGTTACCGAGCCGGCGTTCTGGGCCGGCTTCGATCGCGGCAGCGCCGAGGGCTTTCGCGATTACTTCCGCCACCTCACCGAGGTCGAGCCGAAACGCGCCGCCCAGTTCGGCATCCGCCATTATTCCTGGCTGTGCATCAACGCCAAGGAGGCCGAGAATGTCGCTCTGTCGCGCGAGGTCATCGCCCTCATCCCCGAATTCCTCGACCGGCCCAACGTCCTGGGCATCGGCGAAATCGGCCTGAACAAGAACACGCGCAACGAGGCCACCATCTTCCAGGAGCACGTCGACCTGGCGATGAAGACCGACGAGCTGATCCTCATCCACACGCCGCACCTGGAGGACAAGTACAAGGGCACGCGGATGATCATCGACATGCTCAACGGCGACCGCCGGGTCAAGCCGGAGCGTGTGCTGATCGATCACGTCGAGGAGCACACGGTGCGGCTGGCGCTGGACGGCGGCTTCTGGTGCGGCATGACGCTCTATCCGACGACGAAGTGTACGCCGGCACGCGCGGTCGACATCCTCGAGATGGTACGGCACCGAGCGCATCATGGCCAACTCGGCCGGCGACTGGGGCAAGTCCGATCCGCTGGCGGTGCCGGAACTCATCCAGGAAATGAAGCGCCGCGGCCATCCCGAGGCGGCGATTCGCAAGGTGGTCTATGAGAATCCGCTGAGCTTCTTCCGGCAGTGCGCCCGCTGGGAAGAGTGGCCGCGCGAGGCGGCGACCGCGGGCGGCAACGGCATCGCCGCCAAGGGCCGGCTGGAGCAGGTTGTGTAGGCGAGTGTAGCCGTCACGCTCCGCGTGACGGGTTCTTCACGCGGAGCGTGACGGCTACACTGAGATCACGATGTACTTCCTCGCCATCGAAACCTCTTGCGACGAAACGTCGGTCGCCGTCTTCACCGACGAGCCGCGCGTGCTGTCGAACGTGGTGGCGTCGCAAACCGATCTGCACGCTCGCTTCGGCGGCGTCGTGCCGGAGGTGGCGGCCCGCGCCCACCTGCAACGGCTGCTGCCCGTCCTCGACGAGGCGCTGCGGCAGGCCGGGATCGCGCTCGCCGACATCGGCTGCGTCGCGGTGATGAACACGCCGGGCCTGGTCGGGGCGCTTCTGGTCGGCGTCAGCGCGGCCAAGATGCTGGCCCTGACGCTGGAGGTGCCGCTCGTCAGCGCCAATCACATCGAGGCGCATATCTTCGCAGCACGGCTGGCGGCGGGGCGCGACATCTTCCCGTGCGTCGGCCTGGTCGTCAGCGGCGGTCACACCAGCCTGTTCCACTGCCATTCGGCGCTGCACTTCGAGCTGCTCGGCGCGACCCTCGACGACGCGGCCGGCGAGGCGTTCGACAAGGTGGCGGCCCTGCTCGGCCTCGGTTTTCCCGGCGGTCCAGCCGTCGAGCGCGAGGCGGCCGGCGGCGATGCGACCGCTCACGCGTTTCCGCGTTCCCTGCTCGGCGGCGATCGGCTCGATTTCAGCTTCAGCGGCCTCAAGACCGCGGTGCTATACGCGCTGCACGGCGTCGGCGTCGCGCAAGGACCGGCGCCGCCGCCCGGCCCGCGCCGCGCCGCGCTGGCCGCCAGCTTCCAGCAGGCCGTGGTCGATGTCCTCGTCGCGAAGTGCCGGCAGGCGCTGCGGCGGACGGGCCTGAAGCGACTCGCCATCGGCGGCGGCGTCTCGGCGAACACTGCGCTACGGGCGGCGCTGGCAGCGATGGCGCGGGCCGAGGGCGCCGAGTTGTTCATCCCACCGCCGGCGCTCTGCACCGACAACGCCGCCATGGCCGCGGTCGCCGTCGAGAAATGGCGGCGCGGCGACCTGGCGGCGCTCGACCTCGATGCGGTGCCGACCTATCGCGGCCGGCGGTGAGTACCGCGCCAAACTTGAGCCTAATTCGTGGATTTGTCGGCAGCGCTGCGAAAGGCTGCGCTTCTCATCGCTCGCGCGCGTTCTGCTCATTCTGCCGCACCGGGGCCACCCCGAAAGACGGATTCCGCGCCGCGCGCGGCCGCACCTCCCAATCCGCGCGGGTAGAGTTAGGACGAAGGAGAGGGGCCGAGCCATCCGCCACGACGGCGGTCCGGCGCTGCCCGGTATCACCCGCATAAGGGGCACTATCATGAAGATCAAACGATGGGCGCTGGGCCTGCTGGGCGTTGCCGGCCTGCTCGTGGGTTTCGCGCAGGACAGCGATGCCGGGTGGTTTGACCACTGCTGCGGCTGCCACCACTGCGACATGCACATCTGCTGCCGTCAGTACAACGCGTTCACGCCGGTCTGCTTCGGCAACGTTCACTGCATCGGCTGCTGCCCGCAGACCTGTGGCATGCCCGAGAGCTGCAGCGTGCCGCAGTGCGGCATGCCGCCGGGCCCGATGTGCGGCGCCGGCATGCCGTTCGGCTACGGCCCGCCGCCGATGGCCATGATGCCGCCGGGCATGGGGATGCCGCCGGGCATGCCCATGAGCCCCGTCATGATGCCGCAGGGCGCGCCGATGCCGCCGGGTGCGCCGACGCCGCCCAACGGCACGATGCCGCCGATCAACAACCACACCGCCCAGTACGGCAACCCGATGATGTACTACGGCGTGCAACCGGCCGCCTATTACGCCTACCCGGGCTACTATCCGCAAGCCTATCCGTGGAACTGGCCGGCGCTGAGCCAAGGTTCGTGTTCCGTTGTCGGCGACGGCCCGCGCCCGGCTCCTGGGGAAGCCGCGCCGGGCCGCGCCGGAAACCCCGCAAGCGAAGGAGGTGCCCCGATACGTCACCAACCTGATCCTTGCCTGGCCCCCCGTTGTGGGGGGCCTTTTGCGTTTCAGCGCCGAAGCTTCCCCTTCATCTGTAGCAAATCGATCAGCGCCTGATCCATCATTCGCTCGCCGGCGCCGATCTCGACCGGCGACACCATCGCGTCCGCCCCGTAGCCGCCCTCGGCGGCCGCCTCGATCGTCGGGAAATACTGGTGGTAATCATTGCAATAGCCAAGGAACAGCAGCGCCTCCAGGCCGGCGCGACGGCGCAGGCGATTGGCGTGTTCGCAGAAGAACTCCCCCGAAACGCCGACGAAGCCGATGCGGCCGTCGAGCAGGGCCGTCGTCAGGCGCGGGCGGATGCCGTCGCGGTACTCGCGCTCGTAGAAATCGATCAGCTCGGGAAAGAACGCCAGGGAATATGCTGTACGCACCAGCGCGTTGGAGAGATCGACGCGCTTGCCGAACGTGAACTCGCGCTCGCGCACCTTGAGATCGGACACCTCCGCCGTCTCGCAACGAATCTTGTTGCTGTGCGCCACGATCAGCCGGCCTAGCTCCTCGCCGAATCCGTCGACGCTGGCGGGCCCGGTGGGATTGGGCGACAGATCGCCGGCAGCCCCTTGCAGAAACAGGCACAAACCGCCCAGCTCCTTCTCGACCAGCCGGGCCAGCGGCCCTGGATAATCCGCGGAAATGGCGTGCGATTTGCTTTCCGTTAACGTGGGATGGGCCGCGAAGTTGACCAGGTGCGCGAGCGGCTTGCCCCCGGCGTCGTCGAGACGGACGACCGTGAGGTTGCGGTCGCGCGGCTGCTGGTCCTTGCGTTTGCTATGCCGGTTGCGGTTGAGCGCCGCCTCGGTGGTGGCAAATCCGAGCCGAACCGGCTGCAGGGCTGTGACCGCGTCGTTGATGACCTGTACGAGCTTGTCCTCAAGTTGGCGCGTGTACGATTTGCCGTCCCTGGGCCAGTTGTCCAACTCGAGGACCGGCCCATGGTGCGTGTGCGACGCGACCAGGAACAGGTGCTCCACGCCGGTGGCGTCGCGCACACGCTGGCGAATCGCCTTGAAGCCGGCCCGAGTCGGCGGCCGGCCCAGATCGAGACTGACGATCGCGATGCGATTTGGGCCCGCCGCGAGCACGACGGCCCGGGCCAGCAGCGCATCGTGTACCGCCGTGCTCGGGTCATCGTGCCGGGCCGCGTAACCCCACAGCGGATAGCCGATCGGCGGCGTGATCTCGACCCGCGCCGCGCCGGCCTTGAGCGCGACCGCGTGGGTCGCTGGAACATTAAGGAGGAACACCAGCAGCAACGGTGCGACGGCATGTCTCATGGCGAGCGGCTCCTGAACGGCCTTGACAGGATAGGGCGACTGCGGAACACTGAGAGCCTACCCGAAAAACTTCCGAAGTCTCCAAGACTTCGGAAGTTTGGGAGACGCGACCGAAAGGACGCACTACCGATGACCCCGCGAATCGTCCTGGTGCTGGTGGTCCTGGCGATCCCCGCGGCTGCTCCCGCGCAGGCGCAGCAGCCGGTTTACAGGAACGTCAGCAGCGACACCCTCGAGCGGATCCTCAAGGACCTGCAGATCACGTACAAGAAAACGCCCGGCAACAAGCAAGGGGTTTTCTACTACGAGTATACCCATAACAACTACACGATCCGCCTGCACAATTACGAGGGCAAGGATCTGTGGATCGAGGCGCTGTTCGCCGATCGCTTGCCGCTGGCGGAGGTCAACGGCTGGAACATCCGTGCCAAGTTCAGCCGTTGCGCGCTCCTGCAATCGGGCGGCAAAACCAGCATGTCGCTGGAGAACCAGCTCGACTGTCTCGGCGGCTGCACCGACGCGATCGTTCGCCAGTTCGTCGTTCGCTTCGATCACGAGGTCCGCAATTTCGCCGACTACGTCAAGAACACGCAGGCGCGGTAGTGCCGCACGCGTTGGAGTCCCGGCTTTAGCCGGAGAAGGCCGGCTAAAGCCGGGACTCCAACGCGTGCTGCCGATTCTCGCACTACATTCAGCTAAACGGAGATTGCCGATGATGCTCCCACGTCACATCTACCTCGCCTTGCTGGTCGTTTTCGCGATGCTCCCGGCGCGGGTCGGCGCAGCCGGATGGTACGGACGATCGCGTCTATCGCTCGCTCTCGACCGAACAGCTCGAGGACATGCTCAGTTCGTTGCGCATCGAATTCAAGAAGAGCGATCACGCCGCGCAGTCCGGCGTCCATTATTACGACTTCAAGCGTGGCAGCTTCAACCTGCGCCTTACGTATTACAACGGCAAGGACCTGATGCTCGACAACCAGTTCAATCGCGGCGTGCCGCTGGAAAAGCTCAACGACTGGAACAAGAAGGCCAAGTTCAGCCGGGCCAGCCTGCACCAGGACAAGCAGGGCCCGTTCCTCATGCTGGAGTACAACCTCGATCTGGTCGGCGGCGTCACCCGTGGCGCGATCCGGGAATACCTGGCCCAGTTCGACAAGGAGTGCGCCGGCTTCGAGCGATTCCTAGCCACCGCGGCGGCGCCGAGCCAGCCCGCGCTTGAGAAAATCGAGCAGCCGGTCACCGATGCCTTGCTGGAGAAGGTGCTGGGCAGCCTGAAAGTCCCGTACAAGAAAACCTCCCAGGCCAACGGCGACACCATCTACGACTTCAGCGTCGAGGGCGTCACGCTGCGGCTCTCCAACTACGGCGGCAAGGATCTCATGGTCGCAGCGGTCTTCCCCAAGATTAGCCTGGAGTCGATCAACCAGTACAACGTCGAGCGGAAATTCGTACGGGCGGTGTCCTATCCCAACGGCATGGAGCGAACGGCCCTGGAGTCGAACCTCGATTGCGCCGCCGGCGTGAGCGAGGAGATGGTCCGCTATTTCATCACCGTTTTCGTTCCGGAAGTGAAGCACTTCGCCAAGTACATCGGCGAGCATCCATGAGCGAAATTACCCGCATCCTGTCAGTAACCTGTGCCCACTCAATTATTCTGGATCTCCCCGTTTCCGTCGATTCGCTGCAGCTCTTGTTGGATGATACGCTCGCGCCGTCGCAGTATTACTATGAGCAGCGGCGCCATCGCCGTCATCCAAACGAGGATACCCAGCCAGAAGAACGAGGGCCCGGCAAGACCAAGCAACAACGCCATGCCGCCAAGCCCGACACAGTTCAGGCCGAGCGTCCCAGCGAGGAGCCACGGCGACATACGTTCCATTAAGGCGGCCTCCACCCGCAGGCGCTGCAGCTCCGGTAGCCTGTTAAGCAAGGCAGCCTTTCGCCCGCTGACGAATCCAAAGTAGTAGCCAGCGACAACGCCCAGGAAGAGAAGGAGGGTTTCAGGCATTGCAGTCACCCTTCCGGCCGAAACGTGTGTACAGCGACTATCCCTTGCCAAGTGGCGGAACGACCCAGATCCGCGGCCGGCTCATGCGGAGAAAACGTGGCGCCGCGAATAGCCCTCGGGGTGAGCACTTGCGAAGAATGCACCACCCGAGAGATGTGAAATTATGGCGTGTGACTCAATCGCGGAGCGCAAGTCGGTTTGCAGCTTCGGCGTGCACTCGTGAGTTACACGCCAAGCGGCCTGGCGTGTAATTCGGCTTCCTCCAGGATCTACTCGAGTTCGCAGTTCTGGTCGTAACGGCCCGAAGCGATCCGTTGGCTTTCCGTAACCGCGCCGCGATACCACCAAACCCACGCCGTGTGGCGCACGCCATCGTCGCGAACCGCCTCGGCAACTCCGCGCTCGAAGAACGCGGGCAGCGGCGACTCGGCCGCTTCATACGCATCGAGCTCCGCCAATGTCGTGGCGTCTTCGCCCAGATCGTACAGGTCGCCGTGGACCCAGTCGTCGTCGGTGCGCGCTTCGAGCATACCGGGGTAGCGGCCAAGATCGTAGAGCCGGCCCGCGACCCTGGCCGCCCCAGCGTGGCGAGCGCGCTGGGCCAGCAACCGCGCCATCGGATGCCGGCTGCGCCGCAACAACGTGCCGTAGACGAACAGCTGCATGCACCACTCACCACTCCACTACTCACCACTCACTACTCCGCGGCCGGCGCCGGTGCCATTCCGTGGCGTTCTGGTACGCGCGAGCGATACTGATGAGCCGTGCCTCGCTCCACGCCTTGCCGGTGAACTGGATGCCGGTCGGCAGGCCGTCGGGGCCCACGCCGGTCGGCACCGACAGGGCGGGTTGGCCAGCGATGTTGCCGGCCGGGATGATCGGCGGGCCCGAGCGGAAGTTCGCATATACTTCGCTGAAGTTGCGGTCGAGCGGATAGGCCACCGTGCCGCGCACGGCGCCACCAGCGCGTCAAACTTGCCGTAAAGCTCGTGCAGCACGCGCCGCATTTTCGTTCGCAGCCGCATCGCTTGCAGGTAGTCGACGGCCAGGGTCGCCGACGCGGCGGCGCCCGCCGGATGCATCGACGCGGTGCGCAGCTCGCGCAGGCTGCCGTTCTCGATCAGCGTGCGGAATGAGCACGCGCCCTCCGCCACGATGATGAGGTGCACCACCGGGCCGAACGGCAGATTGGGAAACGGCACGTCCTCGACGATGTCGCAGGTCCGGCCGAGCACCTTGAGCGCCGCCTCGAAATGTTCGCGCACCGCCGGCTGGATGTTCGTCGTCACGCCGCGCACCACGCCGATGCGGAAGCGCTTCGGCACGCCGCCGGCCGCCTCGGGATGCGCGAAGGTGCGGGCGACGGTGCTCGGGTCGAGACGATCGCGCCCGGCGATGGCCGCGAGCACCAGGCCGCAGTCGTCGGCACTCTTGCACATCGGCCCAAGCTTGTCGAGCGTCCAGCTCAGGGCCATCGCGCCGTGCCGGCTGACGCGGCCATAGGTGGTGCGCAGCCCCGAGACGCCGCAGTAGGCCGCCGGCGTGATGATTGAGCCGGACGTTTCCGAGCCGATGGCGAACGGCACCAATCCGCCCGCGACGGCGGCGCCCGATCCCGACGACGAGCCGCCGGCCCAGAACTCCTTGTTCCACGGGTTGCGGCCCGGGCCGGTGAACGACGCGTCGGCGTTGTCATAGCCGAAGCAGCCGGCGAGCTCGACCATGGCGAGCTTGGCAACGAGGATGGCGCCGGCGTCGCGCAGCTTGCGGATGACGGTGGCATCGTAATCGAAGGTTTGCTTGCGCAACGGTGCCGCACCCCACGTCGTCGGCGCCCCGCGTGCCGCCAGCAGGTCCTTGGCGCCGTACGGAATGCCGTGGAGCGGCCCGCGATATTTGCCGGCGCGAATCTCATCGTCGGCCGCCCGCGCTTCTTTCAGCGCCGGGTCGCGTAGCAGCGTGACGACCGCGTTGAGGCGCGGCCCGAAGCGCTGCAGCCTATCGAGATACGCCTCGGTGAGCGTGACGGGCGAGAGCTTGCGCGTGCGGAGGCGCTCGCCCAGGTCGCGCAGCGGCAGGAAGAGGATGTCGTCGTTGACGGCGTCCTGCGGCATGGCTATTCCTCCGGCTCGGCGACGAACACGAACGCCGGCTCTTCGGTGTTCTCGAGCGGGACCCGCGCGATGGCGTCGGCGGCGCGGAGCAGGCTGGCGACTTCGCGCTGGGCGCTCTTGAGCTGCGCCTCGGTGAGGTGCCGGCCAAAGCGAGCGCGGACGAGATCGGTCAATGCCTGTGCCGGCGTCGGCGCGTCCGGCTCGCCGGCACGCGCCAACGCGGGCGCGGCGGTCGGAGTGATCGCCGCGGTGGCGGCGACGGTCTTCAGGAAACGGCGGCGGGTGTGCATGGTGTGGATCCTCAATCACGCCGCGGGGTGAGTCTTCGAGCCCCGCGGGTTCCGGAACCCGCGGGGTTCGAAGACTCACCCCGCGGCGTGAGCGTTACAGTTCCTTGATGTAGATATTCTTGAACTCGATGTTGCCGGTTGTGCCGTCCTGCTTGGGGTGCTGCTGAAGTTCGATCGCGCCTTTGCTTGGCAGCGGATTGAATGCCGTCAGCGGCGCCTGGTCAACGACCAGCTCACCGTTCAGGTACACGGTCACGTTATCGCCCTTCATGATGATGCGGAAGTGGTTCCATTCGCCGGGGGCCTTGTCGGCGTTCTTGAGCGGCTCCTTGCCCTTGGCCCCCTTCGGATTGTTCCACAGCCCGCCGGAGCCCTTGGCCTTGTCGGCAGCGAGGTTGCCCTTGAGAGTGTCGGAGTCCCAGATCTGCACCTGCGGCACGCCGCGCAGATAGACGCCGCTGTCGCCCAGGGGCTCGATCTTCCAGTCAACCAGGAGCTCGAAGTCGGTGTAATCCTTGGCCGTGGCCAGATTGCCTCCCTTGCCGTCGTTGATGAGCACGCCGCCCTCGACCTTCCAGTGCGGCAGGATGCGCTCGTCGGCCTTTTTCTGGGCCGCATCGAGTGCCTCGCCGCTGAGTTTTTGACGTTGGCGAACGTCGATGGCGCCCTGCCAGTTGGTCAGTTCTTTGCCGTTGAACAGGGCGGTGAAGCCCGCCGGCGGCGTATTGTCCTTCTTGTCGCCCGCATGGCCCGCCGGGGCCAAAGCTGCCAGCAACGCCGCGAGCAAGCCGCCCGCCATCAACCAGATTCGCATCGCAATCCTCCTCGATCAGGGTCCACCGGTTTCGCCCAGTGCCGGCGTCGCATGATGTTCGTGGCTTATCCTGGGAGCTCACGTCGCCGAAAGCAAGACTAAACCAATCACGAAAGCACGAAAATCCGAAAGCACGACATAGGATCTCAGAGAACGACACGTTTGATGATGAGCGTTGGGGCATTGAAATTCAGCAGCAAGCCGACGCGGAGGCCGGTCGCTTTCAGGTAGGACCTCAGCTGGGCGAAGTGGATGTCCTCCAGAGCTTTGACGGCCTTGAGTTCCAGGATAATCTGGTCGCTGACGACCAGGTCGAGGCGGTGCAAACCGACGGCTTTCTGATAGATGCTCTCCAGGAAGCCTGGTCCCACCGCCTTATGAACCGCCACGGCCGCTTCCAGGATTTTTCCAGACAAGGCTTCGAACTCATGCGACATGCTTAGGCCTCTTTTCGTGTTTTCGTTCTTTCGTGCTTTCGTGATTCTCTTCTCACACGGGCCGCACTTATCCCCGATGCGCCGCCAGCGTTCGTGCCAGGCCGTCGCGGAATGATACCTGCGGGTCATACCCTAGTTCCGCGCGCCCGACCGATGTCGGCCTGCGACAGGCGGACGTCGCCGGCACGCGGCGGCGCGAACACGGGGCGAATGTCCTTGCCGAGCAGGCTGCCCAGGTCGCGCACCAGTTCCAGGATCGTTGTGCTTTGGCCGTTGCCGATGTTGTAGACTTTGCCCGAGGCGGCCGGCGCGTCGATGGCTCGCAGCAGCGCCTGCACCACGTTGGCCACGTACACGAAGTCGCGCGCCTGCCGGCCGTCGCCGAAAATCGTCGGCGTGCGGCCCGCGGACATGGCGGCGATGAACAGGGCGATGACGCCGGAGTAGGGGCTCTTCGCGTCTTGCCGGGGACCGAACACGTTGAAGAAACGCAGCCGAACCGTCTCGAGGCCGTGGACCGCGGTGAAGGCCTGGCAGTAGTGCTCGCCGGCGAGCTTGGCGGCGGCATACGGCGAGAGCGGCAACAGCGCATCGGTCTCGACGCGCTCGGCGCCAGGCTGATCGCCGTAGGCACTGCTGCTGGCGGCGTAAACCAGACGGCGCACCCCCTGGCGACGGGCAGCGTCCAGCACGTGCAGCGTCCCGGTGGCCGTCACCTCGTGAACCAGCACCGGCTCCTCGACGCTCTTGACCACCGACGGCAACGCGGCGAGGTGGAAGATCGCCTCGCAGCCGGCGGCGGCGGTGAGCGTCGCCGAGGGATCGGTGACGCTACCGCGTTGGAGCTGGACGCGATCGGCCAGGTGCGCGAGGTTTGCGGGATTGCCGGTGCTGAAGTCGTCAAGGACGCGCACATGCCAGCCGGCATCGAGCAGGCCCTCGACGAGATGCGAACCAATGAAACCCGCGCCGCCGGTGACCAGGGCCTGTCGCACGCCGACCTCCTTTTTGGCTTCGTGAACGTCGCTTCTATTTTAGGGCGAACGTCCATTACAAGCTGCCGTCATTGTGTAAATCCCCCTTAGCGCATTTTGTAAACCCTGGCTTGGCGTCCTTAACAGGCGGCCGCGGCCGTGCACCGAAGATTCGGCGAAAATCAAAGAGTTTGTGGACCATCGGGGGGTTTTCCGAGATCGGCATACCACTTGCTCTCTTGCTCGCCACGGATTCAACGGAACACGATCAGAGACACCCGTGAGACACGCCACCATGGCAACCATCCTGCACGCACCCCGAAATCCTCGAGCCCGCGCCCTGGTGGCCGTGCTCGGCCTGGCCGCCTTCCTCGGCCTGTCGCTCAGCCTGAGCGCGAACGCCCAGGAGAACAAGGACGGCAAGGACAAGAAAGAGGCCCCCGCCACCGCCAAGCCGGCCCAGGCTGAAGCGAAAGACGGCAAGGGCGAGCCGAAGGACGGCAAGGCCGACGAGCTGCCGCCGTACCGGCTGCGGAACATCGTGCGGCTCGGCTACACGCGGCCGGGCGACCCGGTCGACCCGCGAGTCAAGGGCACCATCGTGCCGCTGGCTTTTACCGACTACCAGGGAAAGATCCTTGGCGGCACCATCTACTTCATGGTGCTGGAGCGGAACTCCGATCGCGACCGGGACCGCGACCGCGATCGGGACGTCACCGATAACTGGGGCACCGGCATTAACGAGTTCGACAGCCGGTTCGTGCCCGGCCGTAATTTCGACGGCGGCGTCTCGCCCCGGCTCGACACCAAGGCCAAGTACATCTACCTGTATCAGCTGGTCAACGACCGCGGTCTCGATCCGCGCACGGGCGAGGCGCCCGCCGCGTTCGACAAGGTGCGCGACCAGGACATCGCCGGCTTCGGCCTAAAGCTGCTGGTCGATCCGCGCTACATCACCTCGTGGGGCCATTTCCAGGGGACGGCGTTCAACGCCACGGCCAAGGATCGCAACCAGATCAACGAGGTCAAGCCGGCCGCCGACGGGGCGGAGACCAAGATTCGCCTCGCGGTGTCGGCCAATCCGTCGATCACCGGCGAGCTGCCGCAGAAGCAGTTCCGCTTTGGCGCGCCGGCCTATTCGCTGGGTGCGTTGGGTCGCACCATCGACCTCGGTTCGGACACGCTGAACCTCACCAAATCGTACAACTACGACTTCCTGACCAAGAACAAGGCTGTCATCACCGCCGCGTGGCTCAACAACGAGCTGACGGGCGCCGCCGAGGGCGGTCGCGAGCCGAGCTTTGTACAGATCATGTACTTCGACGGCATGGAACGGCAGGTCGCCGGGCTGGTTGGCACGGACCTGGAGGAAGGGACGACCGCCCGTGGCATCTTCCGCGTCGATTGGCGCGGCGGCAGTTTCGTGAAGCTCGGCCAGCAGAGCGTGGTCTTCGGCTTCACCACCGACCTGCCGCCCGTCGATGAGCCGGTCGGCATCGCCGAGCCCGAGGCGGCCCTGCGCGGCACCATTCGCCAGGCGGTGACCGACCCGAACATCACCCCGGCCCAGGCCCCGGGCACGGCGCCCGGCACCGCCCCGACCCCGTCCGGCGGCCGTGCTACGGCCGGCGGCGCCATGATCCCCGGCGGCTCCTTCGGCACCATGGGTGGCCTTGGCGGCGGCGGTGGTGGCCCCACCGGCTTCCCCGGCAGCGGCTTCGGCGCGGCACCCCCGCCGTTCTTCGGCGGTGGCGGCACCGGCGGCGGCACCGGCACCGGAACGACCCAGGGCACGCCGACTCAGGCCCAGCTCGGCGCACAAGGGCAAGCAGCCGGCATCAATATCAACATCACCAACACGCTGTCCAACAAGCAGTCCCAGAGCCAGAGCCAGAAGCAGCAACAGCAACAGCAACAGCAACAGGCTCAACAACAGCAGCAGAACAATCACAACCACAACGTTGTGCCTGCGCCGGCCTCGCTGCTGCTCGGCCTGCTCGGTCTGCCAGGCCTGTTCCTGATCCGGCGCCGACCCAAGGCCCCCGCGCCGAACGTCGCTGCCTAAATCCTTCGATCGGTTCGACCGCCCCACGCCCACGATCCTTCGTGGGCGTGTTGTTTTCCACCCCAGCAAGTGGGGTCGGGGCCACGATCGCGCTGAACATTCATGAGCTACACTTCGGGCAGGGAGTACTGTATGCACCGCAAGCCCAACCTTCGCCTGATGCTCTGGATCTTCGCCATCCTCGTGCCGGCCGGCATTGCCGTGCACCTGCTGCACGGTTACCAGCTTCGCCGAACCGCCCTGACCCTGCTCCACCGCGGCGACCAGGCCCTCGCCAGGGGCCATACCGAGCAGGCGCTCGCGGACTACACGCGCTACCTCGGCTTCGTGCCCGGAAACAACCACGCGCGCGAAAAGTATGTCCGGCTGCTCGACCGCGGGGCCAACCTGCTGGAGCGGCCACATGTCGTCCGGCTCATGCAGCAGCTTCTCCTTGAGCGTCCCGACCTTTACGATTTGCGCTATCGCCTGGTCCAAAACCTCATCGCCATCGGCCGCATCGGCGACGCAATGCACGAAATCAAGTCCCTGGACGGCCACTGGAGCGACGCGGCCGATCTCAAGCATCTGCTCGCCTGGTGCCAGGACGCACGCGAACAGTACAGCGACGCGGCGGCGTCGTTTCGCGCCGCGATCCAGCTCGACCCGAAACGGCTCGACAGTTACGCGCTGCTGGCCGAGGTGCTGACCGAGCGCATGAACGACGCGGCGGACGCGCGCCGTGTCCTCGACATGATGGTACAGGCAAATCCCAAGGCGTATCGCGTGTACCTGATCCGGGCACGCTTCCACCAGAGCCGCCACGACCAGCCGGCCGCCGATCGCGATCTGGAGTCGGCGCTCGCCCTGGCCCCCGACCAGGCGGAAGTCGTCCTTGTGGTCGCGCAGCGGCGCCAGGCCCAGGGCAAGCCGCAAGAGGCGTACGCGCTCCTCGAAACGGGAATACGGCATCATCCGAACGAGCCCGCCATGTACAAGGCGATGGCGGACCTGAAAATTCGCGCCGGCGACCGCGCCGCGGCGCTGCGGGTCCTCGACCGCGGCCTGGAAAAGCTGCCACGTGATGCCGATCTGCTGACTCTGCAGGTCGATCTGCTCATCGATCAGGGCGAGCTTGGTCCCGCCACCCGGCAAGTGAAGGAGCTGCGCCGGCTGCTCCCAGCGTCGCTGCTGCCCGACTACCTGCAAGCGCACATCGCGGCGGCCAAGGCGCGATGGCCCGAAGCAACCCTGCTGCTGGAGCGCTGCCGCAAGCAATTAACATCGGAGTCCGCGTGGGCGGGCCGGGTGTACGCACTCCTTGGGATGTGCCACCACCAGGCCGGCGACGGGGTGCAGGCGCTGGTCGCGTTCCGCCAGGCGGTGCAGGCCGAGCCGAACTGGACCGCGGCCCGCGCCGGCCTGGGCGCGGCGCTGCTTGACCAGGGCCGCGTCGACGAAGCGGTGGCCGAGCTGCAGCTCGTCCGCGCCGCCGCCGATCCCCCGCCCGAACTGTGGGTGACGCTCGGCCGGGCCCTCTTGTATCGCAACCAGCGATTGCCTGAAGGGCTGCGACGCTGGACCGAAATCGACGCGACTCTGGTGCGGGCGCACGCCGTCCAGCCGGGCGCCCAGGCCGTCACCGTCCTGGAAGCCGAAGTGCTGGCCGCACGCAACGACTTCGTGGCTGCGCGGAAGGTCCTTGAACAGGCCCGGCAAGCGAAGCAGTCGCGCACGCCGCTAATCTGGTGCGCCCTGGCCGAGCTGGCCGAGCGGCAGGGCCAGCACGCGGAGGCCGACCAAATCCTGGCGCAAGCCGCGACCGAGCTGGGTGATTCCCTTGACGTGCGCCTGACGCGCTGCCGTCTGTGGAGCCAGCGCGGCGACCTGCCCGCGCGGCAGAGTCTGGCGGAGCTGGCCGATGGCCTGGACCAGCTCGACGCGCCGGCGCGCGTGCGCCTGCGCCGCGAGCTGGCGGAGACGTGGACACGCCTCGGCGATGCGGGGCGTGCCGAGTCGCTGTGGCAACAGCTCGCCGCCGACCAGCCGCAAGACGTACGCAGCCGCTTCGCCCTGGTCAAGCTGGCGGTGACAGCGAACCAACCCGAGCAGGCCCAGCAGCGGCTCGCCGAGCTGCGCAAGCTCGAGGGCACGCAGGGAATGTTCTGGCGATTCGGAACCGCCGAGCTGCGGCTGCTCCAGGCCCGTAGCGATCCGCGCCAGCTCGCCGAGGCGCGTAAGCTGCTCAGCGACCTTGAGCGCCGACAGCCCGACTGGGGCCGGCTGCCCGTGCTGTCGGCCCGCGCCGACGAGCTGGAAGGCCGCTTCGACAGCGCCGCCCGCCACTATGAGCGTGCGGTGGAGCTCGGCGAGGTACAGCCGGGCATCGTGACGCGCCTGCTGGAGCTACTGCTCGAGCGCCAGGAATACCTGCGTGCCGAAGAATCGCTCGGCCGATTCCTGCAGCGCCGGCCGCCGACGCCGCAGCTGGCCCGCCTCGGTGCCGAGGTGGCGGCGGGCAATCGCAACGACGCAGCGGCCCGGACCCGCGCAGCACTGGCGGTACCGCTGCCGTCGAACGACTATCGCGATTACCACTGGCTGGCGAGCATCCGGCAGATGGTCGGCGATTGGGCCGAGGCGGAGGAGTTGTTGCGTGCAGCGATCCAGCGGGCCGGTCACGTTCCCAACGTCTCGGGTCGCGCTGGTCGAGCAGCTGGGCCACACCGATAAGGCAGTCGAGGCCGAGACCGTGTTGGCCGAAGCGCAGCGGACGCTGCCCGCCGACGTTCGGCCGCTGACTGTGGCGCGATGCCGCGAGGCGCTGCACCAGCTCGCGCAGGCCGAGGCCGCGTACGAGCAGGCCCTCGCCGTCCAGCCCGACGACTTCATCGTGCTGGCGCAGGCCGCGGCGTTCTATACCCGTCAGGACCGCGCCGAGCGGGCGGAGCCGCTGTGGCGCCGGCTGTTGAGTCCGGCGGTCGCTGCCCCAGACGAGCACGCTGCCCGCGCCCGCCGGCAACTCGCAGTGCTGCTGGCCGCCCGCAACCGCACCGAGGCGCTGAGCCTGGTCCAGGGCAACAGTGTCGCGGACGAGCGAGTGCGTCTGTATGTGCTTGGTCAGGACCGGGCCGAGCTGTCCCGCGCGCTGACGCAATTGCAAGC
Source organism: uncultured Gemmataceae bacterium (assembly GCA_963834865.1). Classification (GTDB taxonomy): domain Bacteria; phylum Planctomycetota; class Planctomycetia; order Gemmatales; family Gemmataceae; genus CAWIDK01. The sequence goes on along the minus strand of CAWIDK010000002.1, from coordinate 3,797,162 downwards.
GTCGATCGAAAAACAGCCCGCCGCGCCGGCGGAGCGGCTGCTGCTAGGCGAGCTATGCCTCGCGGCCGGCAAACCCGCACAGGCACGGACGGCACTGCAGCCGCTGGCGCTGCACCCCATTCCCCAACCGCAACATCTCGCGCTACGCCGAGGCGCTCGATTCGGTCCGGCGATCTTGACGACGCTGCCAGGACCATCGGCCTGCTCAAGCGCTGGGAGCCGCAATCGCGGCGCACGCGCTTGCTGGACGATGCCCTCAAGCAGGTGCGAGCCACCAGGAACTGATTCATCCTGCCGGAAAAAGTTGTTGCACTGATGCCTCTGGCCACCAACTCCTCGATCATCAGTTGCGCTCGGCATTCGCACCCTTCCAGGAGGTAGCTGAACGCAATCCGATCACCCATGGCCGCGATTGCAGCGAAGGCATCCTGTGCTTCATTCTGCGTCAACGGACGCGCGGGCACCTCGGACGAACGCGTGATGTAACCGAGTCCCTCGGTCATGGTGGTGCTCGTGAACGATGACCGGCCGTAGCCTTATCCTATCCGGGAGACGGCGCGGACGGAAGGCGCCTGTCGCTGCGTAAGACGAGAGATCGCGTCACCGCCGCCGATGTCCATAATACGAATCTGGCAATTCGTATTATCGAGCTGCGTCCGCTGCGTCCCGTTTTCTCCTCCACCAGCTAGCTGATGGTTGCGTCCGCCTCCGCAACAAGTACCATTACAGAAGGGCGTGCATGAGCCGATCGGCCGGTTGTTCCATTATGGCATCAATGTTCCTCTACTTTGGCAAGCGATTCGATTCCACACAGGTCGGACGACGTGTCGTCAAGGTCGAATGCAACCGATGCGGCTGCGAGTACTTCTACGAATTGACCCGAATTGGCATTGGCGCCGCAAGTGCGCCCTACGGCATTGGAACGGGCAGTGCATCTCGCAGGGCACAGAAACTCTCGGAAACAGACTTGCAGAAGCGCCTGACGCGTGAGGCGGACCTGGTGCCGTGTCCGCGATGCAACTGGATTAACGATGAACTGGTCCAAGGGTATCGCCGGGGCCGATATCGAGGCTTGAACAAACTCGCGCTATTGGTCGGAATCATCGGCACGGCCTGTGGCTTGATTTGTGCGTGGTTTGTTTCCATCGGTCCCCCTGCTGACCGTGGCGCAGTGCCGTATGTTCTGTTCGGCGGGCCGGCAGTTTTCGTCCTCTTGACTATTGCGGTGATTCTGCTGCGAAACGCGCTGCGGTGGCTAATCCGGCCCAATCGCCATTTCCCGCGGGCACCCAAATTGCCGCCTAACACGCCGCCGGCGCTGATGTTGGACAGCGCGACCGGTCAGTTACGGCTTGCAGGATTGTGCACGATCGACCCCACGCAAGAAAAAACAATCGGTGAGGTTGACCGGACCGGGATTACCGTTCGTCGCAACACGTAGTTCCGCCGCCCCCGGCGGACCCCGGCGGACCCCATTGATCATCGTGCATCGTGCGCGAGCCCCACGACACTTGGAGTGCAGGATTTAGATGATCTGCCCCTGCCGAAGCCGTTCGATTTCGGCGCGGGACAGACCCAGCATTTCTTGCAGGATCTCATCGGAGTGCTCACCCAGGTGCGGTGGAACCGACGGCGACGGCGGCGCGGCGCCGGCAATGTGGAAGGGCGAGCCGATCAGCTCGACCGGTTGGCCCGCCGGATCGCGCACGGTCACCTTCAGGCCGCGGGCCTGTGCCTGCTCCAGCGCAAACAGCTGACTGTAATCGAGCACCGGCGCGTGCGGTACTTCCGCGGCGGTCAGGCGACGCCGCCATTCGGCGCTGCCATGGCGGCGCAGCTCGGCCTCCACGAGCGGCACCAGGAGGCTGCGGTTCTGGACGCGCAGGACGTTCGTCGTGAAGCGCGCGTCGGCGGCGAGGTCGGGACGCTCGGCCGCGTGGCAGAAGCGCTGCCATTGGCCGTCGTTGCCGACCGCGAGGATGAGCCAGTCGTCCGCGGTGGCGAAAGCCTGGTAGGGAACAATTTGCAGGTGGGCGTTGCCCTGGCGCGGCGGGACGGTGCCGCTGGTCAGATACGCCTGCGCGACGTTGACCTGGGCGGCGACGGCGCAGTCGAGCAGGGCGAGGTCGATGGCGTAGCCGTGGCCTGTTCGGGCGCGGGCGTGCAGGCAGGCGAGCACCGCGGTGGCGGCGTACAGGCCGGTCAGCACGTCGGTCGCCGCGACGCCGACCTTGCAGGGCGGACCGTCGACGGGGCCGGTGATGCTCATCAGGCCGCTGAGGCCCTGGATCGCGAAATCGTAGCCGGGCACGTCGCTCCACGGTCCGGTGCGGCCGAAGCCGGAGATGGAGCAGACGATCAGCCGCGATTTCTGCGCGAGCAGGCGGTCGGGGCTCAGGCCGAGCTTTTCAGCGCTGGCGGAGCGAAAGTTCTCGAGCAGCACGTCGCTTTGCTGCACGAGCCGGTAGAACAGTTGCAGACCTTCGGGGCGGGCGAGGTCGAGCGTCAGCGCTTTCTTGCCGCGGTTGCAAGACAGGAAGTAGGCGCTGAGCGCGCCGGCGAACGGCGGGCCCCAGGCGCGGGTTTCGTCGCCCTGGCCGGGGCGCTCGAGCTTGATGACCTCGGCGCCGAGGTCGGCGAGGAGCTGGCCGCAAAACGGGCCGGCCAGCACGCGCGAGGCGTCGAGGACGCGGACACCGGCGAGCGGGGGAGTTGCATCGGGGAACATATATAATGACCTCGCGGGCTATTGTACCGAGAGGGTGCGATGCGAAATCCCGAGACGATGCTCCGCGTCTATGAGGAGCTGGCCAACCGCTTTGTCAAGCAGAACGAGCCGCGCTTCCGCGACCACTGTCTCGTGCTGGCGGCCGACGCGGCCCTGTCCTCGAATCGACCCGAGGACGCGGAACGTCTGCGGCAGCAGCTCTTGCAGCACAATCCGCACCATTTGCTGCGTCCGTTCGCGTCGATGAGCGAGGCGATGCAGGCGCCGGACGTGCAGGAATACGTGGCCGACCTGCGCCGGCAATGGCCGCCCGAATTTGTGCAGAAGCTCTACCTGGGCGGGCCGGAAGAGGCGCGGCCCGTCGAGTCGAAGCCAGCGGCAGCGCCGCCGGCGCCGCCGCCACCATCAACACCGCCGCCGTTGCGGCCCGCTCCGCGCGTTGAATCCGTGACAAAGGGCATGACGATTCCGGCGCGGGCGCCGGCCAGGCCCGTCGCGGTGCCGCCGCTCGCCGCGCCGGCCGTGGCCCGGCCGGCAGCCCCCGTGGCGCCGCCAGTCCGATCTCCGGAGCCTGCCAAACCCAGCGTTGCGCCCCGGCCCGCCCAACCAATCGGCGCATGGCTCGCGACTGTACTGCTGTATGTGGGAATTGCCGGCGGATTGGGGCTGCTGTTCATCGCGTTGATCTGGCCGCTGCTGAATTGAGATTCATCCGGGGAACCTCGCATGGACTTGCAGCTCAAGGGCGACACCGCCATCGTGGTGGGCGCTGCGCGGCATCGGTCGTGCCATTGCTGAGGCCTTCGCCCAGGAGGCGGCCAACGTGGCGCTGATCGACCGCGATGCGAGTGTGACGGCGGCCGCGACGGCGCTCGCTCAGGAGCACGGCGTGCGCGCTGGCGGCCTGATCACGGACGTGACCGACGCCGAGGCGATGCGCCAGGCCGCCGACCAGATCGACCGCGAGTACGAGCGCATCGACCATGTCGTGTTCGCCGTCGCGATCGGCTCGGGGAAGTTCGGTTTTCCGTTCTGGAACCTTACGCCCGCCGACTGGCCGCGCGTGCTCGAGGTCAACGTTGTCGGCGCCGCTAATGTGCTGCACGCGTTCGCCCCGACGCTGGTGGCACGGCGCGCGGGGACGGTGCTGCTGATCGCGTCCGTCGCCGGCCAGATCGGCTCGCAGACCGACCCGCCCTACAGCGCATCCAAGGCGGCGATCATCAACTTCGCGCAGTGCGCCGCCCGCGATCTCGCCCCACACAACGTCCGCGTCAACACCGTCTGTCCCGGCATGGTGCAGACCGCGCTGAACCGCGCCGTCTGGGAAGCGTGGGCCCGTCAGCAGCCGGCCGAAGCGTGGCGATCCTATGAGGACTGGGCCGGCGACAAGGTTCGCCGCGTCATCCCCCTGGGCCGCTGGCAGGAGCCGGAAGACATCGCCGCGATGGCCGTGTTCCTTGCCTCGCCGCGCCCGCAACGTCACCGGCCAGACGATCAACGTGGACGGCGGCTTCGTGATGCACTGGTAAAAGGGTAGGGCGGCTGTGGTATGATAGAGCGGCCGCCGCGGGTCAGCTCCCGCCGCATGCCTGGGAAACGGCCATGCCATTTTCGCTCGCCGACTACTTCCAGAAACAGGGCCTGCGCGTCATCGAATCAGCCCTGCGGGCCGTCGACGCCAGGCCGGCGTCCTATCTGCGCGACGATGACCACTATCGCATCAACGTGATCCAGCCCGCCTGGAACGCTCTGCCCGTCGCCGTCCGCATGCTGATGAAGCGCCAGACGGCCCGGTGGGACGAGCTGTTCTTCGGCCTGCGCGATGAGGTCTTCGATCTGAGCGGCAAATCGGTCAGCCTGCGCCCCTGGGCCTCGAGCGCGCTGCCGTGCGCGTGCGCAGCGCCTTCGCCAACGGCCCCGCGCCGCCGCCCCCCACCGCCCCGGTCGACGAACCGGTCCCGCTCGCGCAGCCCGTCGCGCCAGAGGATGTGCCGGGCGATACGGGGCAGGTGGTCGGGATCGACCTGGGCACCACCTATTCGGTCATCGCCCACATCGACGCTCAGGGCCGGCCGTGCAGCCTGCTCAACGCCGACGGCGATCGCCTGACGCCGAGCGTCGTGCTGTTTGGCGAAGATGGCACGCTGGTCGGCAAGCAAGCGCTGCTCGGTTCGGCCAGCGAGCCGGAACGCACCGCGATCTGCGTGAAGCGCGACATCGGCGCGAAGTTTTTCCGGCAATCGATTAACGGCGAACAATTGCCGCCGGAAGTCATTTCGTCGTTCATTCTGCGCAGCCTCAAGGGCGACGCCGAGCGCCAGCTTGGGCCGGTGCGGCGGGCGGTGATCACGGTGCCGGCCTATTTCGACGAGACACGCCGTCGGGCCACGGTGGACGCCGGCCGGCTCGCCGGGCTGGACGTGCTGGACATTATCAACGAACCGACGGCGGCGGCGATCGCGTACGGCCATCAGCTCGGCTTTCTCGACCGTGCGGGCAAGCTGATTGGCGAGAAGCCGCTGCGGGCGCTGGTATTCGACCTGGGCGGCGGCACCTTCGACGTGACCATCGTCGAGATTGGGCCGGGCTCGTTCAAGGCGCTCGCCACCGATGGCGACGTGGCCCTGGGCGGCAAGGATTGGGACGAGAAGCTGGTCGCGATTGCCGCCGAACGGTTCCGGGCCCAGCTCCGGGAGGACCCGATGGCCAATCCCCTCAGCGCCCAGGAACTGCGGCTGACCGCCGAGTCCGCGAAGCGCACGCTGACCGAGCGGCGCGGGCCGTGCTGTATCTCAATCACCTGGGAAAGCGCTGCCGGACCGAGATCACGCGCGAGGAATTCGAGCAGGCGACGCTGCCGCTGCTGGAACGCACGCGGATGACCACCGAGATCGTCATCCGCCAGGCGGGCCTGTCCTTCGCCGACGTTGATCGCGTCCTGCTCGTCGGCGGCTCGACGCGCATGCCGATGGTGGCGCGCATGCTGGAGGAACTGACCGGCAAGACGCCCGACCGCTCGATCTCGGCCGACGAGGCGGTCGCGCATGGTGCTGCCCTGTACGCCGCCCTGCTCGCGGCGCCGGCCGGCGACGATGCCGCCGCGCCGCAGTTCGAGGTGACCAACGTCAACTCGCACAGTCTCGGCATCCTCGGCACCGATCCCGCGACCGGCAAGAAGTTCAACAAGATCATGATCCCCAAGAACACGCCGTTGCCGTTCACGCGCAAGAAGAAGTTTCAGACCTTCCGCGCGGGCCAGCGTGCGATCCTCATCAAGATCCTGGAGGGCGAGAGCGACAAGCCGGCGTTCTGCACCTCGGTGGGAGTCTGTACGATCAAGGACCTGCCGCCGGACCTGCCGGCTGGCTGGCCGATCGAGGTGAGCTACACGTATCAGAGCAACGGCTGCCTACACCTCGACGCCCGCGTCAAGAACCACGACGCTGGCGTCACGGTGGACTTCCAGCACGAGAACAGCCTGCCGGACGAGGAGGTGGACATGTGGACCAATTACATCCACACGGAGCTGACGGATTAGCCGAATCGCAAAATCGCAACAACCGCGCCCGAATTCTTGTTGCAGCAAGCCCCGAGACGCGGTAAACTTCTCTTTTATAGCAGCACGCACCTGCGAGCCGGCCATGCGCCGTTCGCGGGTTCCCACCGGTCGTGCTGGTCTTTTCGCTTGGGGGGCACATTCATGGAACAACGCTACGAGGGCACCCCGCGTGCCGAGATTCAGCTGCAGGGCCGGCGCGTCACGCGCGGCGAGGTGGCCAATGACTGGGGCCTGCGCCTGCAGTGGGTGATTCGCCGCAATGGGCAAGTCATCGCCACGCCGCCGGCCCGCACGGACCTGAGCTACGAACACGCCGACGCCGCGCCGGGGACCTACGAAATTTCCCTGCAGATGTGGAAGTACGTCGACTATCGCAAGAACCCCAACGGCGAATTCGTCAACAGCCGGTTTGTCGATGTGTCCAACAAGGTGAGCTACACGATCTAGCTCGCCCGTTGGAGTCCCGGCTTTAGCCGGAAGACCGGCTGAAGCCGGGACTCCAACCCACCCCCCCCCGCGAGCTTCGGCTCGTCCCGCCGCATACCTGCATTCAACGGAGACGCTCCCATGCTGAACGTCGGCAACGTCCATATCCCGGTCTGCTCCGGCGTCACTCGTCGCAGCTTCCTGCAGATCGGCTCGGCCGGCATGGCCGGCATGGTGCTGCCCAACCTGCTCCGCCTCGAGGCGAACGGGTCGGTCGGCGCTCGGCCCTCGAATATTCGCAATTGCATCACCATCTTCCTGGTCGGCTCGCCCGGCCAGCTCGATACCTGGGACATGAAGCCAAATGCGCCGGCCGAGGTGCGCGGCCATTTTCGTCCCGCTGCGACCAACGTGCCGGGCATCCAGATCTGCGAACATTTCCCGCTGATGGCCCAGCGGATGAACAAGATCGCGCTGATCCGCAGCCTGCACCACCGCACCGGGGCGACTCACGAGAACGGCCAGCGCTGGATGATGACCGGCCACGACTTCAACCCCGACGCCGTCAAGCCGCACGTCGGCAGCGTCATTTCGCGCGTGTTCGGGCCCAAGAGCGAATTGCCTGCCAACGTCATCCTGCCCGGCCCGATCGGCAATACCGGCGCAGGCAATTTCCACGGCCAAACCGCCGGCTACCTCGGCAGCGCCCACGAGCCGTTCTTCCTCGGCGCCGATCCCGCCTCGCCGACCTTCCGCGTCGCCGACCTGGAAGTGCCGGCAGGCCAGTCGGCGTCGCGCCTCGACGCGCGCAGCGAGTTGCTATCGCAGCTCGACACGCTGCAGCGGCGCACCGAGACGCGCAGCACGCAGATGCACGATAGCTCCTACACGCGCGCCTTCAACCTGCTCACCTCGCAGCGCGCCAAGGACGCATTCGACCTGGCCCGCGAGAACGACCGCCTGCGCGATCGCTATGGCCGCAACACGTTCGGCCAAAGCTGCCTGATGGCGCGCCGGCTGATCGAGGGCGGAGTGCGCTACGTGACGGTCAACCACTTCGACACGGTGTTCAACCTGTCGTGCTGGGACATGCACGCCGACGGCGGCGGGCTGAATAATACGTACCTCGACTACGAGCGCATGCTGTGCCCGCAGTTCGACCAGGGCTTCACGGCGCTGCTCGACGATTTGGAACAGAAGGGCCTGTTGGGCGAGACGGTGATCGCGGTGCTGAGCGAGTTCGGCCGGACGCCGCGCCTCAACGGCCGGGGCGGGCGCGACCATTATCCGAACGTGTGGACGAATTTCCTGTGCGGCGGCAGTATCCGCGGCGGCCAGGTGATCGGCGCGTCGGACCGCATCAGCTCGGCGCCGCACGACTTCCCGGTGTTGCCGCCGCAGATCCTCGCGTCGATCTATCACGGCATGGGCATCAACCTCGACACGACGATGATGCCGGGCCCCGGAGGCCGGCCGATCCGCCTGGTCGAGGCGGAGCCGATCCGGCAGCTGTTCGCGTAAGGATCTGCAATGAAGCACCATCACGCCCACGGCCGAAAGGCCGTGGGGTTATGCCCCGCCCGACCCCACGGCCTTTCGGCCGTGGGCGTGCCCTTCCCTTACGTTTTTCTCTGTGTCTCTGCGTCTCTGTGGTTCACTCCTCCTCTCGCTGCCGCCGAGCCGGTGGTGCGCAACGTGAACCTGCGCGGGCTGCAGGTCGCCGGGACCACGACGATCGTGCTCGACGGCGACGACTTCGGCAAGGCGCCGCGGCTGCTCCTGCCGTTCGCGGCCCAGCAGCAGCTCAAGAAGGAATCCACGGATAAGCAGGCCCAGTTCGAGGTCACGCTCGGCGCGGACGTGGTGCCGGGCTACTGCCACCTGCGCGTTGTCACCGACGGCGGCGTCAGTGCGCCGGTGGTGGTCGCCGTCGATCGGCTGCCGCAGCGCGCGCTGGGACCGTCCGCCGATCCGCTGCCGGTCGCGCTGCATGGGGCGTTGGGTGGAAGCACGACCGTCGAGACCAAGTTCGCGGGCAAGACGGGCCAGAAGGTTATCGTCGAGGTCGAGGCGCAGCGGCTGGGCAGCAAGCTGCGGCCGATTGTGCACCTTTACAGCCCGAAGCGGCTGCAGCTTGCCTGGGCGTGGACGACCTCCGCGCTGCACGGCGATGCCCGGCTTGAGGCGACGCTGGCCGAAGACGGTATGTACACGGTCGCGATCCATGACGCCGAGTACGCGGGTGGAGCGCCGGGATTCTATCGGCTGCGCGTGGGCCAGTGGTCGTCGGCCGACCTGGTATTCCCGCCGGTAGTCGGCGCGGGCGGGGCCAGCTCGTTGAGCTGCTTGGCACGGCGGCCCCGGCCAAGCTGGAACTGGCGGCGCCGGCCACGGCAGGCGTGGTGCCGCTGGCGTGGCCGAAGGATGGCGTGTGGAGCGGACCGCGTCCATTCGTACGTGTGAGCCCTCATGCGGAAGTGATGGGGCAGACTGCGCCGGAAAAGGTGCAAGAATTGCCGGCCGGTCCGGTGGGCGTAAGCGGCCGGCTGTTGACGCCGTTCGGCGAAGATCGCTATCGCATTCCGGTGATCGCCGGCAGCAAGGTGCGGCTCGAAGTTTTCGCCGAGCGCTATGGCTCGCCGCTCGACGCGGCCCTGGTCGTGCGCAACGACAAGGGCGACCTGCTGGCCCGCGTCGAAGACGGGCCGGGCACGCTTGACCCGGTACTCGACTACGCCGTGCCCGCGGGCGTCAAGGACGTGGTCGTCGGCGTCGTCGATGCGCAGGGCCGGGGCGGACCGCGGGCGATTTACCGGCTGACCGTCGAGCCACAATCCGCGCCGGGGGACACGGATTATCGCCTTTTTAGCCCGGCCCAGGCGATTTCGCTGCCGGCCAGCGGGCGCTGGGTCGTGCCGGTGCTGATCGATCGCCGCGGCTACCAGGGCGCGGTGGATCTGTCGGCGACGGGATTGCCGGCGGGCGTGAAACTCGACGGCGCGACGATCCCCGCGGAGGCGGACGGAGCGTTGGTTACCGTGCAGCGCGATGGGCCTGGGTCGCCGGCCGTCACCCACTGGCTCGGGCGCGGCGCGGGCGGCGTGGAGAAGCCGGTCACGATCAAGGGCTCGCCGATGGAGTCGCTGCAGCCGTGGCTGGCGAATGAGATCGCCATGGCACCGACGACCGCCAAGGCGGCGGACTTCCAGATCGACTGGGGCAAGCTGCCGGCCGACGCCGGCCCAGTCCCGTCGAAGAAACTGGTCCTGCCGGTCAAGGTGGTACGGCCGCCGACCAAGGATTCCATCGTGAAGCTGACGCTGCTGACGAGCCAGGCAAGGCCGATCGTGAATGGCCAGCTCGATCCGAATCAGGCGCTGCGATTGGAGAAGGCGACCGAGTTCGGACCGAAGGCGAACGAAGGCGACCTGACCGTGCTGGTGCCGCCGCTGCTAGCGGCCCCGATGTATGACGTGAGCGTGCAGGCCGAGCTGTTGACAGCGGACAAGAAGACGGTGCTCGCGGTCGCGTTCGCTCCGGTGCGTCGGATGGCGGTGCGCTATCCGCTGGTCGTGAAGCTGGATGGTCCATCGCGCGTCGAGGCGGCGGCGAATCCGAAGATGGCGACTACCGTCAAGATCGCGGGCCGGGTCGAACGCAAGGAAGGATTCACGGGCGACGTGACGCTGACGCTGACCGGGCTGCCGCCGGGCCTGAGCGCGGCGCCGGTGATTGCAAAGGGTGGCACCACGGCGTTTACGCTCAACGTGGCGCTGCCGGCTAACCAGCCCGCAGGTGAATTCAAGGGGCTGAAGCTGGCAGCGACGGTGCCCGCCGACCCGAAGACGCCGAACGTCGTGGTACGCAGCCGCGACATGGAACTGACGCTCGTTGTGCTGGCCGCGAAATAGAGCGGGGGTAGGCTGTGAGTCCAGAACCGAGCCATCGGATGCGTTTCCGAATTCGCTGGTGGGGAATTCGCTGGTGGACGTTCACGCTGGGTGGTGCTTTGCTGGGCGTCGGGCTTAGCTCGATCATGACCTACGCCTTCAGGCAAATGGTGTGGGGATTTGACGCCCGGATTCTCGGGACCGTCGTGTTCGCGTTGTACGGTGCGGCGTTGGGTACGGTGATAGGCTTTGTGTACATGATCATCGCTCGTATCGTGCGCCGTCGCGTAAAATGAACCCGGTGCAGAACGCGGATTCGCCTAGGACGGAGCTTGCTCATGGCAACCGTTTCAACAACGCGGGCCACGCTGGACGACCTTGCCCGAACGGAAGGAAAAGCCGAACTGGTCAACGGAAGGATCGAGCATGCCATGCCCACCGGTGACCTGCCCAGCGATGTGGCGAATGAGATCTTCGTCGGCTTAAGGATGCACGCGAAGACGACGGGGAAGGGCGTCGCCAAGGCGGACGGCGTCGGCTACGCGGTGACCGAGCTTGCGTCGGGCCGTGAATCGTTCGCGCCGGACGCGTCGTATTACGTCGGGCCGCGACCGGCCAACCGGATGCGCTTTATCGAAGGGGCGCCGACCTTCGCCGCCGAGGTTCGCAGCGAGAATGACTACGGCGACGCCGCTGAAGCCGAGATGGCTGCCAAACGTGCCGACTATTTCGCCGCGGGCACGCTGGTGGTTTGGGATGTTGACCCGATAGCGGAAACGGTGACGGTGTACCGCGCGTCCGATCCGATGCATCCGGTCATTTACCGCCGTGGCGACGTTGCGGAAGCGGAACCAGCGGTTTCCGGCTGGACGATGGTGGTGGATGAGATATTCGCCGGGTAGCTTGCTGCCTTGCTCCCGCCAAACAACCTGAGGCCTCGCCATGATTCTTCTCAAATACTTAGGATCTCTTCGCCGCGTCTTTTTACTGTCCGGCCTGTCCGCAGTCCTGGCTGGCGCGTTCACAACGATGCACTTCTCCGCCGCCGCCGAACCGTCACTCGTGCCCGCCTCAGTCACCGTGCATCCCACCGCAATCGAGTTGCGCCACCAGCGGCAACCGCACGCGTTGCAGGTGCTCGCCGCCTCCGCCGATGGCTTCTCGCTCGATCTGCGATCCCAGGCGAAGTTCGCGAGCGCCGATCCCAAGATCGCGACCGTGGACGACCAGGGCTGGGTTCGGCCCATCGCGAACGGCCAGACACAGGTGACGGTGACGGTCGCGGGACAGACGCGCACGGTGCCGGTGAAGGTGCAATTGCCGGCCGTCGAGCCGGCGACCAGCTTCCGTCATGAGGTGATGCCGGTGCTGTCGCGGGCCGGCTGTAACATGGGCGCGTGTCACGGCTACTCGCTCGGCAAGAACGGCTTCAAGCTCACCCTGCGCGGGGCAGATCCGGTGCCTGACTACACCTCCATCGTCAAGGAATCGCTTGGCCGGCGCATCAACTTCCGCTTGCCGGACGCGAGTCTGCTGATCGCCAAGCCGGTCGGTGATGTTCCCCACGAGGGCGGCGTGCGCTTCCAAAAAGGCAGCCTGTCGCATCGAGATCCTCCTAACCTGGATTCGCCAGGGGGCGCCCGAGGATCTCGCCGACAAGGCACAGGTCCTTGGCGTGCACATGCTGCCGGACAAGCTCGTGCTGCGGCCCGGCCAGAAGCATCGGTTGCAGCTCATCGCCGACTACACCGACGGCACCGTACGCGACGTCACCCGGCTCGGCATCTTCAATGCCAACAACGATCAGTTCGCCGCCGTGGCCGATGAGGGGCTGGTCACCGCGGGCGACGTCGGCGAGACAGCGATTGTCGCCCGCTTCGAACGCACCTTCGCCGCCACCAGCGTCATGGTGCTCACGCCCGATGCGAAGTTCACGCCGACGGCGGTGCCGGCGGACAACTTCATCGATCGCCACGTCATCGAAAAGCTCAACCGCCTGCGGATCACGCCCTCACCGCTCGCCGGCGATGAGGAGTTCCTGCGCCGCGTGTATCTCGACCTGATCGGCATTCAGCCCAAGCCCGACGAGGTGCGCGCGTTCCTCGCGGACAAGAGCCCCAAGAAACGCGACCGCGTTATCGACGCGTTGTTCGAACGGCCGGAGTTCGTGGATCACTGGTCGCTGAAGTGGGGCGATCTGTTGCAGAACTCGCGCAACAGCGTCAGCCAGCAGTCCGTCTTCCTGTTCCGCGAGTTCATCCGCGGTGCGGTCAGCTCGAACATGCCGCTCGACGAGTTCGCCCGCAAGATCCTCACGGCTCGCGGCGGCCCCGTCGACGATCCGGCCAGCGTCTACTTCGCCATCAGCAAGGACACCAACGACACGCTCGAGCGCGTCACGCAGGTCTTCTGCGGCGTGCGGATGCTCTGTGCCCGCTGCCATCCGCATCCGCTGGAGAACTGGACGCAGGCCGACTACTATGGCCTGGCCAGCTTCTTCGGCCAGGTGAGCACGCGTCAGGACAGCCGCACGCCGGCGGTACCGAATGCGAAGCTGGTGCGCTGAACCTGGCCGCTGGCTTTGCGACCAATCCGCGGACCGGCCAGGCCCAGCCGCCGCGCTACCTCGGCGGCGCCGAGCCGAAGCTGCCGGCCGGCGTGGACCGCCGCGAGGCATATGCAAACTGGCTGACGGCGCCGGAGAATCGCTTTTTCGCGCGCGGCCTGGTCAATCGCATGTGGAGCTATTTCTTCCATCGCGGCATCGTCGACCCGGTGGACGACGTCCGCAGCACCAATCCGCCGATCAATCCCGCCCTGCTCGATGCCCTTACGAAAGAGTTCGTGGACGGCAAATTCGACGCCCGCCGGCTGATGCGGCGGATCGTGACCTCAGCGACGTATCAGCGCTCGAGCGTGCCGACAGCGTCGAACAAGCACGACGAGCAGAACTTTTCGCACGCCATCCCGCGCCGCGTGCCGGCCGAGGCGCTGCTCGATTCGCTGGTGCAGGCGACCGGGGTGCCGGAGAACATCGGCGGCGCCGGCCGGATTCCGCGCCGCCCAGCTCCCCGACGCGAACGTGACCAGCGACTTTTTGCACCTGTTCGGCAAGCCGCAGCGCATGGAAGCGTGCGAGTGCGAGCGCGACAACGACTCGAACATGATGCAGGCGCTGCACTTCATCAACGGCAAGAGCATCCTGACCCGCGTGCAGGACCCCGCGGCCCGGCCGACCGTGCTGGTCAAGCAGCAGAAGCTCGCCGACAAGGAATTGGCGACCGAGCTGTACCTGTGGTCGCTGGCACGGCACCCGAGCGAGGCCGAGCTGAAGGTGTCGGTCGACTTCCTGCGCACGCACGCCGAACGCCGCGAGGAGGCGGCACAGGACCTGATGTGGGCGCTTCTCAACAGCCGTGATTTTCTGTTGACGCATTGAACAAGCACGCAGCGTCTCCTGCTTGCGCTGCTCGAAACTTCCATTGAGCGGCTCCCACGCGCCGCCGTACCCGTCGTGTCTCGGGCGACTTCTGGAGGCGCCACCGCCAAAGGAGCTCGATGGCCACCGCCAAGCACCTCGATGGCCACGGCCCGTGGCCAGCAGCTCGGAACCGCAAGCAGCCTTGGGGTTGGATTCCGCGCCACGCGTGCAAGCTCGATGGCCAGCCGGCCACGCCACTCGGGAAAGCGTAGGCGGCGGGCCCGTCGGCTCGTTGGCCACACTGGACTGCTAACAGCTGTGAGGAATCGGTTTTTCCTCGCACCTGGCCGCGCCGGGGCTGGGCGTGCCGGCCGGCCCGCAACGTTGCGTGACCGGCACTGCGGCCCAACTTTTTTGTCGCACGTGGCGTTTTCGAGGCTTTTCTGCTATAATTGCCTACATATGTACGGCGTCGCCCCGTCAGGGAGCCTCCCATGCGCGTTCCCGACCATCCCACCCTGATCCGGCGCATGCTCGACAGCCGGCTTAAGAAGCTGGTCACCACCTCCCCCGTCCTGGCCGCCACGCTCGGCTCCTACACCCATCGCTGTGGCCGTCCCCTGTGTCGCTGCCATCACGGTGGGCCGCTGCATCCCGGGCAGCACATCACCTTCATGGACGGCGGCAAGTCTCGTTGCGTCTACGTCCCCAAAGGCCTACTTCCGGAGGTCCGATCATGGATCGCCGAACATCGACGCCTCAAACTCCTCCTCAAGGAGATTCATCTGCTCAGCGTGGCCCTGGTGCGGACCCACAGCCGGCACCAGAAACGCAAGGCGGGGCGACCGTGAGCGTGGGTCCGGCCTTGGTCCGGACCATTCGCCACTTCTTTCCAGAGTTCAATGACTGGCTCGACCGCCTCCCCGACACGCGCAACCAGGACTGCATCACATACGAACGCCGCTTCCTCGCCTGGTGGGGTATTGGCCTCTATCTGTTCCAACTCGGCAGCCGTCGGCAACTCGACTACGAATTCGATGCTGCCGGCACCTGCGTGTTGCCCAACCTCAACCGCCTGGCCCAGACGGCGCACGACACTCGCCCCGTCAACGATACCCTGGACTACTACCTGGGGCACAGTCGGCCCGAAGCCTTCGCCGCGGTGCGTGTGCGGATGGTGCAGCGGCTCATCCGCATGAAGGCGCTGGAGTCGGCCCGTTTGCTGGGCCATCTGGTGCTGCTGGTCGATGGCACCGGGCTGTTGTGCTGGCGGCGGCGGCACTGCGATCAGTGCCTGGTCCAAAAACACGGTGATACGACCGTGTATTTGCATCAAGTGCTGGAGGCCCAGCTGCTCGGGCCGGCGGACGTGGTCCTGTCGGTCGGCAGCGAGTTCATCGTCAACACCGACGCGGAAGCCACGCGGGGGCAAAATGCCGAGGCAATCAAACAGGACTGCGAGTTGAACGCCTTCAGCCGGCTGGCGCCCCGGCTGAAGAAGGCGTTTCCCCAGTTACAGGTGGTGCTGGCGGGGGATAGTTTGTTTGCGTGCGGCCGGGTCCTGCAGGTGGCAGCGGACTATGATTGGTCGTACGTGTTGACCTTTAAGCAGGGACACCTGCCCGCGGTCTGGGACGATTTTCAGCGGCTGCTGCCCCTGTGCCCCGAGAATGTGCTGGAGCAGACGCTGCCGTGCGGCACCCGACAGGTGTATCGCTGGGTGCATGACCTCGGTTACGAAGACGACCGCAAACGGCATTGGCAGTTCACGGCCATCGAGTGTCTGGAGACGCCCCAGGGCAAACCGACCACGCGGTTCGCCTGGATCACCCAGCTGCCGGTGAATCGCAAGACGGTCGTGGACATCGCTACCAAAGGAGGTCGCTATCGGTGGAAGATTGAGAACGAAGGGTTCAACCGGCAAAAGAACAGCGGGCTGAACCTGGAACACGTCTACAGTATCGATCCGGAGAAGTTGCAGGCCTATTACCACCTGCTGCAGATTGCGTTCATCCTGGTGCAACTGCTGGAACGAGGCAGCCTGCTCCGCCGACTGGCGGAGGCCCACGGTAAAACTACCATCCAGTGGTTTGGCAGCCTGAAGAACATCGCGCACCGTTTGCTGGAAAGTTTGCGCAATTACGTGTGGCCCGAGGCAAGCTACGATGCTCGGGCCGCGGCCGCGCTCCACATCGGATTGGACACATCGTAACGCCAGCGGCCTGTCCGCAACTCCGGGTCGTCAATCGCATGTAGACACAACCGTGGCAGCAATCCAGTTCCTGGGGCAGGAGGGTCCGGGCCGCGCGCGTGCCCGCCAGCCAGGGGCTGCGGCAAAAAGTCGGGCGGCCGGGCGTGTCGCGGATTCCTCACAGCTGTCAGATTCGCCAAGCGATTGACAACGGAAGTCTCATATCATATGATATCAACGGGTTCCATATGGGAGGCGATAAATGGCTTCGTACAGCTGGGCAGTCGGGCGAGAAGGCGAAGGAACTCAGAAATGTCTGACACCGAATCGCCCGATCCCGATCAAGTTCGCCGACAGTTGATCGCGTTGGTGCAGCAAAAGCGAAAACGAAAACAGGAATGGAGCTTAGAGCGTCCCGCAGACTGGCGGCCATCGGATGTGCGCGACGAGTTCGGTGCGATGACTCCGTTGCGGGCCTGGCAGCTGGTCCTTGACTGGCTAGAAGCTGGATGCTCCATCGAATCGAAGCAAATGGAATTGCGAAACGGCAAGATGGTGTGGGTCCACATCATGATCGGGCAACTGGGCGACCAAACGATTTACGTGAAGCTTGAGATTCTGGACGGCGGCAGGTTCGTGTTTGGCTGGAGTTTCCACCCGAGCGAGCGTCCCGCGTCCGGGAAGTGAGCCATGGAACATACGACTGATGAAACTCGCGCCTGCCTCCGGTGCGGCAGCACCGCGCTGAATATCGGCCCACGCGAGGTCGAATTCGACTACGGTGGCCGTGAGAAACCGTTCCGCGTGAAGGCGACATTCCCGTTCATTACCTGCCGAGAATGCGGATTCAGCTGTGTCGATGGAGAAGATGAAACGCTCCAGCACGAAGCGGCGTGCCGGCACCTCGGCGTCATGACCCCGACGGAGATTCGCACGCTGCGGGAAAGGCTCGGCCTGACACAAGAAGCACTCGCGGACCTGACCGGACACGGCGTCGCATCAATCCGGCGGTGGGAGGGCGGGCTGGTCATTCAAAATGAAGCTTCCGATCGGCTCCTATACCTGATGACGTTTCCGGACAACATTGAACGGCTGTGGAATCGAACGTCCGGGAACGACGCGGCAGGTCCTCGCGAGTCCGTCGCGAAGAAACGGACGGGCTGAGAAGCAGATTCGACTATGATTGCTCGAAGCGAATTATCCGGCGATGCTCGGCCCAGGGCGCTGGCATATCAGACCTAGCAAGGGCAAATTGCCGGAGCGCAATTGCATGCCTTGCGGCGCAGCGCGTCAGCGGCTACAAAGACCCCGACGCACCATTCTGTAGAGGAGCCACCCATGAGCGGCTGGATTCAAGAAATGCTTGGCGCCGACGCGGACAAGCTGCTGGGCTATCGCTGCAAGGCTATTCCCAAGGAAAACCTTCACCTTCCGGGGCCCGATTTTGTCGATCGCCTTTTCATGCCGAGCGACCGCAGCCAACGCGTCATCAATCAAATCCAGCGCCTGCACGATCACGGCCGGCTCGGCGGCACCGGCTACGTTTCGATCTTCCCGGTCGATCAGGGCATCGAGCATTCGGCGGCGGCCTCGTTCGCGCCGAATCCGATCTACTTCGATCCGGAGAACATCGTCAAGCTCGCCATCGAGGGCGGCTGCAATGCCGTCGCGTCGACCTTCGGCGTGCTGGGCGCCGTCGCCCGCAAGTATGCCCACAAGATTCCGTTCATCGTCAAGATCAACCACAACGAGCTGCTCACCTACCCCAACCAATCCAAGCAGATCATGTTCGGCACCGTCGAGCGCGCCTGCGAGATGGGGGCGGCCGCGGTCGGGGCGACGATCTACTTCGGCAGTCCCGATTCGAGCCGTGAGATCATCGAGGTGTCGACGGCGTTCGACCGCGCACACGAGCTGGGCATGGCGACGGTCCTGTGGTGCTACCTGCGCAACAGCGCGTTCAAGACCGACAAGGCCGACTTCCACAACGCCGCCGACCTGACCGGCCAGGCCAACCACCTCGGCTGCACGATCCGGGCCGACATTATTAAGCAGAAGCTGCCGACCAACAACGGCGGCTACACGGCGCTGAAGTTCGGCAAGACCAGCCCGCTCGTCTACGACAAGCTGACGACCGACAATCCGATCGACCTGTGCCGCTGGCAGGTGGTGAACTGCTACATGGGCCGGATTGGGTTAATTAACTCCGGCGGCGAATCGAAGGGGCAAAGCGACTTCGCCGAGGCCGTCCGCACCGCCGTCGTCAACAAGCGCGCCGGTGGAATGGGCCTGATCAGCGGCCGCAAGGCGTTCCAGCGGCCGATGGACGAGGGGATCAAGCTGCTGCACCAGATTCAGGACGTGTATCTGGATAAGAATGTCACGGTGGCATGACTCGGTCATCCGCTGTTGCCGATATCCTTGGCGCTGAACACCACGCCGATGACGGCGGTGGTCGACACCTTCTGCCCGCGGTAAGGCACCAGGCCACGGCGGAGCTGGACGCGCCAGGTCAGGTGCTCGTCCGGTCTCTTGAGGATCTGCTCTACGACCGGCTTGTTGTCGCGCGTCGTGATCACGACGCTTTCGGCCTGTCCCGGCAGCAGGTCGCCCTCGCTGGTCTTTTCGTCGTCGCTGCGAATGAAGGCGAGGTGCCCACCGTATAGGCGCGCGAACGTCGTGGACTGGATGAAGGTGTACGGCAGCGCGCCGCCCTTGGTGGTCTTGAGGAAGTCCGGGTGCATCGGGCTGAAGGCCTGGTTGGCCGACACGTTGCGGACCTGCAGCGTCAGCTCGAGATCGCCCAGGGAATCGCGTACGACCTTTCGCGGCGTCACCTCGATCTCACCAATGCGGACAGTCCCGTTCAGCGGCACCTTCTGATGCGCCACCAGCGGCTGGTCGTGCGCGGCACGCAGCACGGTCCGTGCTCCGCCCCCGTCCTTTTTCGGCACGGGGTCCGGCATGAGATCTAGGTTATTTGTCTGGTTGGCGGCCTGGTACCACAGGTAGATGACGAACAGCGTCATCATGATGGAATACGGCACCAGGAAGATCAGCAACATCAATGACACGTAGCCGCGGTCCACGGGCCGGGGCGGACGCTTGAACGTGGCCAGGTCCGGGTCGCCTTCGGTGGCCGGCGCTTCCGCCGGCGGTGGCCCGCTGAGCAGCTCGGTGGTTTCGTGAAACACCGGGCGCGGCGCCTCCACGGTGACGTTGTTGTCGACCGCCGCCGGCGCAGGCGCGCTCGTACGGACCTCCGGCATCTCGACGAGCGGGCGCTGCGGGCCGCGGTCGAACAGATCCTCGCTCGGTTCGGCCGGCGAGAAGATGCTTTCGACCTCGCCCGCCTCGACGCGTGGCGGCAGGATTTCCAGCGGCGCGGGGGCATTGGCCACCTGTGGCCGCGGCGGCGCTTGCACCACCGCCTGGCAGTGCGGGCAGCGCACCTGGCCGCCGAGGTGCGCGGTACTGATGGCCATCAGCTTGTTGCAGCTGCCGCATTGTAGCTGGACCGTTTCCATCGACGAACGTGCTCCTCGGGGGTGGTGGCATTGTATCAAACCCACGCCGCGGGATGAGTCTTCTAACCCCGCGGGTTGTGGGACCCGCGCGGTTCGAAAACTCACCCCGCGGCGTGGGTTTCGAGCACTTTCCCGAGGTAGGTGCCGCTACGGGTGTCGACGCGGACCATGTCGCCGACGGCGATAAACGCCGGCACCACGATCTTCAGGCCGGTTTCGAGCACGGCCGGTTTGGGCGCGGCGGCAGCCGGCAGGGGCGGCTCGGTGTCGGTCACGGTCAGCTGAACCGTGGTGGGCGGCTCCAACCGGCAGGGCTGTCCCTGATGGAAGAGCAGATGAACGCGAGCGCCCTCCTTAAGGTACAGCCGCGACACACCGGCCCGCTCGTGCGGCAGGGTGACCAGCGCGCCGGCGCCGGCATCCAGGAAGACGAAGCCGTCGCCGTCCTGGTAGATAAACTCCATCTCGCGCCGCTCGGAACAGGCCTCGCTGGCCGGGGTCGCAGTCATGTTCGTCTCCCGAAAAAAACCACGCTTGCTGTCGATCATCACTGTAGCAGGCGATTTCCTTTCGCAAAAGTCGAAGAAGACAGGTTCGGCGCGCGCGGACCGCAAATATTTTCATTGTTCCGCCGGGCGCCATCAGCTAAACTGATACGGTCGAGGCTTGCGCGTACACACCCACCCTTTGGAGAGGGTTAGCCCCATGCGATTCACTGGCTTGCTCATCGGTTTCCTGGCCCTGTCGTTTGTCCTCCTCCCCGGTTTGACCGCCCAGGAGAAGGACAAGAAAGACGATCCCAAGAGCGCCAAGAAGGATCCGGACAAGACCGACCCGCCGGAAAAGCCCGAGAAGCCGGAGAAGCCGGAGAAGCCGGTTAAGCCAAAGCCTGAGGAGATTCCGCCGCACGGGGCGGTGCTCAAGACCAAGATTCTCAGCATGAAGCCCGACTCGGCCCGTGACTTCACGATCGAGGCGACCGTACCCGATCCGCAACAGATGATGCAGCTGCAATACTGGCATGCGCAGCAACAGCAATCGATCGCCCAGTCGAAAAACGCCCAGGAGTATGCCCAGCGCACGATGGCGTACCAGCAGGGGATTGCACGCGCACGGCCCAGGGCGCGGGCTATAAAAAGCAGCCGGTCGACGTGCAGGCGACCGAGAGCTGCAAGGTCCGCATCATGTATCCACCCGTGCAATACGACGACAACGGCCGTCTCAAAAAGTGGACCAAGAAGGAACTCGAAACGCTCAAGGGCAGCTCCAAGCTGCCCGGGTATGGCTCCGACTTCGACATGCTCAAGACGGGCCAGTTCGTCGAGGTGTACTTCGCCAAGCCGCCGGCCCCCGCGAAGGACAAGGGCAGCGCCGCCACGAAGAAAAAGAAGGGCGACGATGATCCGCCCGAGCCCATGGCGATGAATCGGCCGGAGGTGGTCCTCATCGTCATCTGGGGCGAGCCGATGGGGCGGTGAACCGAATCTGTATCTGGACTGGAGAGCCGAGCCCCGCGAGGGCCGGGGTAACGCTACCTCGGCCGTCTACGGGGCTCGACTCGCAAACGCCGCGACCAGTCTGCCGGCCAAACGTAAACCAGGAGAATCACCATACCGCCGCCTCTTCGCCATCCAGCCGCAATGTCAGACACTTCGCGCTGCCGCCCGCCTTGATGAACTCGTCCAGCTCCACCTCGATCGGCGCGTAACCCCAGCCGCGCAGGCCTTCCGCCAGCTTCGTGCTGCCCGCGTTGACAATCACCGTCTTGCCCACCACCACCGCATTGCACGCGAAACGCTCCGCCTCCGGCTCGACCACCGGCAAGAGCCGCGGAATGTGCTTCTCCAGCACCGTGCGGCCATAGCGGTCGAACGCGTCGGGGAAGTAGAGCGCCTCGTCCGGGGCCAGCGGGCAGAAGCAGGTGTCGAGATGATAGAACCGCGGATCGACCAGCTCCATCGGCAGCACGAGCCGGCCGAGTTGCTGGCCGATGTACTGGTGCCCCCGCGCGTCGCTGCGGATGCGGTAGCCGGCAAACAGCGCCTCGCCGCAGAACAGCGCGTCGCCGGCCCCCTCGAAGAACACACCCGTCGGCAGCGTCTCGATCGTGAAGCCATGCGCGGAAAACCATGCGTCGAAGTGCGGCGTCTCGCGGGCACGTACCTCGTGGCGAAAGCGCGAGCTGAAGAAACGCTGATTGAACACCAGGCCCGCGTTGGCGGTGAACACCAGGTCCGGCAAGCCCGGCTGCGGCGTCATCAGCTCGATCGCGACGCCGAGGCCGATCAGCGTGTCGTGCAGCGCCTGCCACTGGACATGGGCGCGCTCGACGACGGCGCCGCGCCCGGCTCATCCACGGATTGATCTCGTACTCAATACCGTAGTGGTCGGGCCGGCACATCAGAATGCGAGGCGTCTTCATGAGGGTGCCCCTCGCTGGGGTTGGCCGCGTTGCAGACACCGTCTGCGGGCAGCGGTATTCTACAAATGGACCTGCGGAGGGGACGCCATGGATCGAACGCGCAATCGCTGGATGGTACGGCTGGTGGTGGTGATCATCGTCGGCAGCGCGATGTTGCTGTGGGGAGTGCGGCAGCAGGCGCAGAGCGTCCTCACCATCAGCAACCAGTCGGGACAGACGATCGCCGAGCTCAAGGTGACGACGGACGAGGGGAACACCATCACCTTTCGTGACATCGCGGCCGACACGGAGGAAACTGTTCCGTTCGTGACCAGGGGCGACGAGAGGTTTCGCCTCGAAGTCAAGCTTGCGAACGGCCGGATTACGCGCTGGCAAGGTCCGGCTGACCACCTCAAAGTGCTGATCGACCCGGGCGGGAACATCAAGGTGCCGACCGGGCGCAAGAATTGATTGACGTCGGCGTTCTGAGCTTGACGGCCCCCCGCGGCGATATGGTATGAGCGCCGAGCCGGATACGCGACGCCGTTATCTTCGCAACTGTGGAGACGTGCGCATGGGCTTGTGCCTACGGACCGTCTGCCTGCTCCTGACCGCGGGTGTCGCCCCCGTCGATACACGCTTCGTCCAGGTTGCGCCGTTACCGGCCAAGGCGCCGGATGGCGCCATCGTTCGCTCCATGGGGCAGGGTCGGGCAGTGCTGCTGATCGAGGGCCTGCACCTCAACCTGTTGAGCCGTGACGCGGCGGCGCGGGCGGACCTGCGTCATTGGCAGCAGCCCGGCAGCGTTCTGGTGCGCGCCCTGGCGCACGATGCCGACGTATTCGCGTTCACCTATGGCCAGACGGCGCCGGTCACCGACATCGCCGATCTGCCCGCCCTCGGCGAGAACGTCAAACGGCTGCGCGAGGCCGGCTACAAGGAGATCGTGCTGGTCGGCTTCAGCGCCGGTGGCCTCGTGGCCCGGCAGTTCATCGAGGACAATCCATCGGCCGGCGTGGCCCGCGTTATTCAGGTCTGTGCGCCCAACGCCGGCTCGCCGCTGGCGACGATTCGCGTCGGCGTGGCGCCGGTCCAGAAGGCGTTCATGCAGTCGCTGACCGCCAAGTCGCGCGTCACATTCCAGGAGGACCGGCGCGGCAAACGCATCCCGACCGACGTCGACTTCGTCTGCGTCATCGGCAACGGGCTGATTTTCAGCGACGGGGTGGTATCCACGCACAGCCAGTGGCCCGACGATCTGCAGGTCCAGGGTGTGCCGGCCGTGTCGCTGAGCATCGAGCACTGGCAGGCGCTGCGCGGCGAGCGGGCGGCCCAGGCGATCGCCCGGCTAGTGCGCGAACGCCAGCCGCGCTGGGACACAGCCCAGGTCGCCGCGATGCGCAAACGGCTCTGGGGCGAAAAGGGCAGCCCGCCGTGAACCAGTCGTGGGGCAGGCGTCCCGCCTGCCATCAGCGGCAGGCGAGACGCCTGCCCCACGAACGACTCATCTTGCGAGAATCGCCGGCTTAAGCGTCCACGCCTGGCGCTTCGCCAGCTCCATCATCGCCGGCGCGGAAGCCCGGTGGGAAAATGACCCAGCTCCATAGCCGCGGATCATCGGCCGACACGTAATCGCCCGCTGCGAGCCGTGCGGGCGCGAGCTCCACGCGTTCCGGCGCTGGCTTGCCGTCGGCCAGGACCGCACACGTTTTCGCCAGGGCGACAAGGTACGCTTCGGGCGTGACGCCGGCGCTGCCGAGCCAGACGGTCGAAGGGATGCGCCCCTGTTTGGCGAGGAAATCCTGCACGTCCGCCGCGGTGCGGGTGAACTGGCTCCAGTCGGTCGCGATCGGCCCCTTCAGCGCGGGCCCGGCCTGCGTCGGCCCCACGAGCGTCCCTTGCAGCGTCACCGCTTGCGGTGTCGCGTTCACCCGATCCAGAAAATGCTGGTTGAGCAGCGCAAGAACGTCGGCCGCCGCCAGCGCATGGTCGCCGCGACGCTGAAACGTAACATCGCTGGTGACGGTCGCCGCGATCTGCTTCAGCTCGGCCGGGCCGAACGAGCGTCCCTGCGCCTGATCCCGGTACAGCTTGGCCGCCTCGGTCGCGGTGATGAACACGACGTCGGGTTGCTCCTTGAGGAAGGTCACATAGCGTTCGAACACCTCGAAGGCGACCCGCGTCTCGTCCTCGGTCTTCATCGGCGGTTTCTTCCATTGCTCACGCGGCGGATTCGCCCCGGCGAGGAAGTTGGCGCCGTCCCAGAACTGCTTGTGCACGAACTCGCACGGATGGTAATAAATGCTGACGATGCCGCCGCCCTGGGCGAGAAGCTTCTTGCGCGAGGCAAGGAAGCGGTCCTGCGCGTCCTTGAGCTTTTCGGGCTTCGTCAGGTCGGCCCGCATCGTGTGCTCTAGCTTGTAGAGATTAAGGATGCCGTCGTAGTAGCACGGCCCATTGTCGAGATTGACATGGCTGCCGGCGTCGAGATAGACGCCCATGCCCCACTTCTTCATCGCGCCGTACGACTGCGGCCCCCACGAGCTGCCGGGCTGGCCGTAGCACGACGGCTTGACTCCGAAAATGCGAGCCACGTCGTCGTAGCCCGGCTTCTCGCGGCGATCGAATTCGGCGACGCCCTCGTCCCAGTCGAGGTTGGACAGATACATCGCCGGCGTCGGCTGGACGCTGTGCCAGCGCGCGTGAAAGCCGATCTCGTGCTTCTTCAGGGCCGCGATGATATCGTCCCGGCCGCGGCGCTCGAAGGTGAGGGCGCGCTCGCCGACGATCTTGAACACGGCGCGGATGCCTTGCTGGATCAGCCAGCGCGCCAGCCGCAGCGTGGCATTGTCGCTCGCGGGCAGGATGTAGTCCTCAGTATCGAACCAGAGAACGACGTAGACCTTCGGCGTCGCCTCGCCGGCCGGCACACGCGGCGCCATCAGCGCGCACAGGCACAGCGCGATGATAAGAACGTGCCAGCGCTTGCGGTTCATGAACCTTCCTCCCATGGCGTGAGCTTGCCTATTGGTATACGCGAGACGCTTACCGGCACACACTGGTTCATTGGCCGCCTCGACTCGCAAGGGACTGGCGGGCCTTCACGCGCCGCACAGCGGCTTGTGCGTCGATCGTTAACCGCGCTTCCGGGACACCGGCCGCCAATTCTTCGATAATCCGAACGGCATCCCGCGTCGCGATGTGCTCCAGCACCTCCAGGACCCGCAATTGCCGAAGAGCATTGCCAGTTGGCACACGGAACTCCACCTGTAGCTGCGCAAGCAGTGCCTCGGCGCGCCTTCGCATTTCAAGCGATGGCTTGTCCTTCAATGCCCGCGCGAGCGCGGTTACGGCGTCCGTCCCAATGGCCAAAATCGCTTGCATTGCTTGCTCGCGAGTCTCAAAGCTGTCGCTATCCAGGTCGGCGACTAGCTTGTCCATTTGCTCCGCAGACAATCGGATCGCCCGCCGAACGCGCGCGCTCATGAAGCGCACGGCGGCCTCGGGTGCTGCGACAAGTTGGCACATCGCTTCATACGCGCGCTCGCAATCCTCTTCCGCCAGCGCCGCCCACGCCTCGGCCATCCCGATCGCCTTCGCCTTGGGGTAAAGCACGTCCCACACAATAACCGTGGTGTCGTCGCTTCCCGTTCCCAGTGTTCGGCCATCGGCGCTGAACGACAAGGCACGAACCTGTCCTTCGTGGCCCTGGAGGCGACGGCGTTCTTTCCTGGTCGCAACCTCACAAAAACGTACGATTCCGCCGTCACCCGCAACGGCAAGGGTACGGCCGTCCGGTGAAAACGCAAGCGGGCGGTCGCGGAATTCGTCGGATTCGCGCGGTGCACGGAATTCGCCCGTGCGCTTACGGCTAGGTGAGTCATAAAAAATGACGTGTCCGGATCGCGAGGTTGCCAGCACACGCCCGTCTGGCGAAAAGGCCCCTGCGTTTCCCCATTCGCCTTTTTCAGTGCCGACAAACTGGCCCGACACGGTCCAGCGCCTGATGGTTCCGCTCATGTTACCAAGCCAAAGCCGTTTGCCATCGCGTTCGAATTCGGCGAAGGAGGAGTATTGCGCAGACGCAGATACATCGTTTAGACCGCCAAAGGACCTGTGTTCGGTAATCCCCCCTTTCTCGTCCCACGAGTCAATGCTACCCAGCAACGCCCCTCTTGCCGTATCCCACAGCAGGATATTTGCCGGCCCGCCCGCGTCTCTATCGTCCCTGCACAAGGAGATTGCCAGTTTGCCGTCGGGTGATAACCGCAACCGGTGCGAGTGTTGAGGACCGTCGAAGTCCCGGATGAGTTTCCCGGTGATAGGGTCCCAGAGCTGGGGCGCATCGGAGAGGGAACCGACCAGCAGACTCTTGCGATCGGGAAGGAACGCGAGCGTTGTAGCCAGCACGAGGCGGTCCCCAAATCGGTGCATGGCGTGTTTCTCGTCGAGGTCCCAGGCGATCATACCATCGAGACCGGCTGAAACCACGAAGCGCACGTCTGGGCTAAACACAACCGCCGACACCGCGGCGCGGTGGCCCGGATACGCCGATCGTTGGTTGCCGCTCGCCGTATCCCAGACGAAGATCGTACCATCGCGTGTGATGACGGCGAGGCTTCTGCCATCGGGGGCCACGGCCATCGATTGCAGGTTGCTGGCCCGCTGCGGGAAGTCGCGCAATATTTCGCCTGTGGCTATCGCCCATTGGCAGACGTGGTCGCTGCTGCACGAGAACAATGTGCGCCCGTCCGGGTGGAACGCCACGCAGTGAACTGGATTGTCATGTCGGCTCAACCGGGACGGTGGTTTCGCGCCGGCCAGGTCCCACACCATCACGCGTCCCCACGTGTCTCCAGAAGCCAGAGTCTTTCCCTCACGATCGAAAGCGGCGCAAAGCGGCGCGGCCCTATGACCTTCGAGATACCGTTCGTTCTCACCGTTTGTGCGGTCCCAAACCACTAGCTTCTTGTCTACATCGGTTACCAGCGTCTTGCCATTGGGCGCACCGGCAACAAAGGTGTAGCCAGGGCGACAATGCTGCGGCGCCCTGCCGATTACGCGTTTGCGCGTCTGTATGTCCCACACGCATAGTTCCGGCCGCCATCCGATGGCGCCGCCAGCGACCGTTCCCGAAACCATCTCCCGTCCCGCAAGGAGCGGGCCCCCGTGTAACAGGGTGACGCACCGCACGCGCGAGCTTTCATCGTCGAACCCAAAACCATTTTCCGCCAGCGGTGTTCCAAGGGTGGCAATTCGCTTGCCGCTTGTAACCTCGTAGAGAAAAATCGCCGTCGCATCCCGATCACCCACGATGAGCGTTCTGCCATCCGCGCTGAATTCGACCGAGCGGGAGTCCCGCGCTAAATGATCGTAATCGCGGAGGCACTTGCCCGTGACGGCATCCCAGAGCCGTATCGCGCCACCTGCGGTGGCGATGAGCTTGCTGCCAGGGGAATACGCGATGGCGCGGGCTGGACACGAGAAATGAAACCGCGTCGTGCCGAGGCGAGCTACAGCCCCAACGGGTAAGCGATCGCCGTGCACATCGACGTGCGGGTTGGGCTGCGGCTGCGCCGGCCGGCCGCGCCCCGACGAGGATCGCCATCCACAAAAGCGACGGCATACCAGCGCATCTGAAGATCATAATGAAACTCGCGCAGCGCGGAGGAGGGGCATTCTCGGCTGGATCGATTGTCGCTGCCTGCGGTCTGCACGGCAAGCATAATCCGATTTGTGGCCCTCATGATGGTTCGCTGCTATTCTCCCAGGAACCATCGGCGGCGAACGCGCTTGCCGTAGGACAGGCCGAATTTGCTCATGGCGACGCTGGTAATCGTATGTACAACCTGCTCCACGTCGTCGCTGACGACGAGACGCTCGACATCAATGGCGTCGATGGTGTGGCGAGCGATCATCCGGTCGCGCAGGAAGGCCAGCAGCGGCTCCCAGAATTCGCGGCCCATAAGCACGACGGGAAAATCCTGTACCTTGCCGGTCTGGATGAGCGTCGCGACCTCGAACAGCTCGTCGAGGGTGCCGAAGCCGCCGGGCAAGACGACGAATGCGTATGAGTATTTGACGAGCATCAGCTTGCGGACGTTGAAGTGCTGAAAGGTGATCCAGCGGTCGAGGTAAGCGTTGGGCCGTTGCTCCTGCGGAAGCTCGATATTGCAGCCGATCGATCGGCCGCCGGCGTCTTTGGCGCCGCGGTTGGCGGCCTCCATGATGCCGGGGCCGCCGCCGGTCATGATGGTGAAGCCGGCCCGCGCCAGGCCGGCGCCGACGGCCCGGGCGAGGTGGTAGTAAGCGTGGTCCTCCTTGAAGCGAGCGGAGCCGAAGACGGTCACACAGGGGCCGACGAAATGCAGCGCCCGGAAGCCGCGGATCAGCTCCCCGAACAGCTTGAGCGCCTGCACCAGCTCGAACGCGCGCGGCTGCGGACCTTCCAGGAAGCGAATCGTGGCCGGATCTGCGGACTCGGGATGCCTGTGCCATTGCTCCGCGGGGTCGGTGGCCGGTGCCTGCGCAGGTTGGGTTTCGAGGGCCATGCGGGATTCCACGGTAACCGTCGCAAGGACTGAGCGGTACGTGAGCCAACAGTCTGCCCGCGAGTTTTATACCCGCTTGCTGCGTTTCCGGCCGCAGAAGCCCCTTTCGCTTGCGGTAGCGTTGGTGTAGAATGCATAAGTCAACCTAAACGCAAACGCACGGCCCTCAGCATTCCGAGACAGCTCACGGAGGAATGGATCGCATGGCCCGCATCTTGTTGGTGGAAGACAACCCCACCCTCTGCGACATGTTGAAACGCCGCCTCGAGAAGCGCGGCTACCAGGTGGCCGTCGCGGACGACGGGGCGGCGGCGGTGACGGCGGCCGGCGCCGATCACCCGGATATCATCCTTATGGACATGCACCTGCCCGTCCTGGATGGTTGGGAGGCGACGCGCCAGATCAAGAGTGCCGACGGCACCCGCGCCATTCCGATCATCGCCCTGACCGCGGACGCAATGGCCGGCGACCGCGAGAAGGCGCTGCAGGCCGGCTGCAATGAATTCGAGACCAAGCCGATCGATCTGCTCCGACTCCTCGACAAGGTTCAGAAGCTGCTCGACGGGAGGATCCACGGATGAGCCATGAACCGATGTTGACCGCCGTTGACGCGCCGCGCGGTTCGCCGGACCGCACCCGGCAGGTCTGGCTGGCCAATCAACGGCAGGAGCTGCTGACGCCCGCCAGTGCCCTGCTCGACCTGAGCGCCATGCTGGTGCGCGATGCCGTCGACCGCGGCCACCAGGCGTTCCTGCGCGACCAGCGCCAGATCCGGGCGTCGGCCGAGCGCCTGCTGGCGATGATCGGCGACGTGCTGGACCCGGCGGCCCTGGCGGCCGGCGCGCACGAATTGGCTCGCCGCGTCCGCCATGACCTGCGCACCCCCCTCGCCGAGATCATCGGCCTGTGCGAAATCTGGCTGGAAGATGCCGCCGGCGAATTGCTGGAAGGCTTCCTCGGCGACCTGCGGCAAATCCACGCCCTGAGCCAGCAGTTCCTGGCCAGTCTCGACTCGATCCTGGACTTCGGCAAGCTCGCGCAGGCTTCCGGATTCAACCTGGACCAACCGGTCCTCGACGTGGTCAGCAGCCTGCAGCCGGTGCAACCCTACGGCGCGACCAGCGCCCGCGCGACCGGCGCATCCTGGTGGTCGACGACAACCCGATCAATCGCGCGGTCCTGCACCGCCGGCTCGAGCGCGAGGGCCACGCGGTGGCGGCGGCGGCGAATGGCCGGGAGGCCCTGGCGCAGGCGCGGCGCACCGGTTCGACCTGATCCTGCTCGACATCATCATGCCGGAGATGAACGGTCTGGAAGTGCTGGCCCAGCTCAAGGCCGACCCGGAGCTACGGCATATTCCCGTGATCATGATCTCGGCGTTCAACGAGCTCGAAAGCGTGGTGCGCTGCATCGAAATGGGCGCGGAGGACTATCTGCCCAAGCCGTTCAATCCGGTGCTGTTGCACGCGCGGATCGATGCCTGCCTGGAGAAGAAACGGCTTCGTGACCGCGAGGTCCAGCACCTGGAGCAGATTGAACGGGAGCGCCGGCGTGCCGACGAGCTGTTGCACGTGATCCTGCCCGCCGCGATCGTCGCGGAGCTGAAGGTTGGCAACTCGGTCCAGCCGCGCCGCTTTGAGAACGTGGCGGTCATGTTTGCGGACATCGTCGATTTCACGCCGTTCTGCGACCGCAGCCGGCCCGAGGACGTGGTGTCGCACCTGCAGCAGCTGATCGAGCGGGCCGAAGAGATCGCCCTGAGCCGCGGCGTCGAGAAGATCAAGACCATCGGCGACGCGTTCATGGCGGCCGCGGGACTGCTGGCGCCGAACGACAACCCCGTGCTGAGCTGTCTGCGCTGCGGCCTGGATCTGATTGCGGCCTGCCAGGGCTTGCCGACCAGGTGGGAGCTGCGGGTCGGCATCCATATCGGCCCGGTGGTGGCGGGGGTCATCGGTCGGCGGCAGTACCTGTTCGACCTGTGGGGCGACACGGTCAACACGGCGGCGCGGATGGAGAGCCACGGCGCGCCCGGCGCCGTGACGCTCAGCGGCGTGGCCTGGCAGCGCATGGCGCACTGTTGCCGGGGCGCGGTAGGCGATCTGGTCGCGGTGAAGGGCAAGGGCCAAATGGAGATGGTCCGGTTCGAAGCATTCCGGACGGTGCAATGATGAAAAAGCTCGCGATGCGACTGGTGTTGTGGTTTCAGGACTGGCCCTTGCGCCGCAAGGTCCTCGCCATCCTGCTGGTCGCGTCCACCTTACCGCTGCTGTTGGCAATCGTGATCGCCTGCTGGAACGCACTGGAGCTGGCGCACCACCAGCAATACAAACGCCTCGAATCGCATACCGACCTGGTCGTCATGCAGTTGGAGAACTTTCACGCCCGGCATGTGGGCGCGGCCGAGATGCTCGGCACCGTGCGCCCGGCGAAGCAGTACGCCTCGGCTTCTCCCAAGGATAGGCTGCACCTGATTGCGAGCCTCGACCGTCCTCTTCGCTTCATCGAAGAGTTTATCGCTGGCGTCAAGCACACGCAGCCCGGCGGTCTGCAGCTTGCCTACCTCAGCCCCAACGGCAACGTCATCCGGGCCAAGCAGCTGGGCGCCGCCAAGGTCGATCTGAGCCGCCATATCAACCGCTTCCTCCGGGAAGCGGTCGACACGAAGCAGCCGACCACCTCCGAGCTGTACAACGCGCCGGAGCTGGACAGCATGACTCCGACCCTTGCCTATGCCTATCCCGTGCTCGACGACGCGAATGACGTTGCACTGGTTGCCGTGATCTGGGCGGATGCCGGGCCCGTCTGGCGCATTCTGGCGGACCACGCCGCGCCCGACGGCTATCTCGCGCTGTTCGACCAGCGCGGCGTGCGCATCGGCGATACGCGCGGCACGCAGGGGCTGTTCCATCCGGCAGGCGAGCTCGAGCCGCAGGAGCGCGCCGCGATGGTCGAAGGCCAGCGTTTCGGCCCGGACACGAGCAAGCTGCTGGCCGAGGTGATGCCGTTTCCGGAGCAGTTCGACCTTGCCCGTGCGCCCGAGGACGTGTTCGCCAGAAAGAGCAAGGAACTGATCCGGGCCTACGACAGCACGCTGGACGGAGCATTTGCCCTGGGCGTCGCCCGCCGTCTGCCGAACGCGCCGGGGACGTTGTTTTACATGGTCCCGCGCAGCACGATCATTGCCAACGCCCTGGCTGGCTCCTGGGACCTCGCCGTGCTGCTGGTGGTGTGCGTGGGCTGTGCGCTGGTGGGCGGGATGCTGTTCGCGCGCACCATCCTGAAGCCCGTCGAGGCGCTGGCGCACGCGATGAAAGCATTTGGCCGGGGCCACTGGGCCATGCGCACTCCGGAGTGTGGGACCGACGAGATCGGCCGGTTGGCGGCTGGCTTCAACCAGATGGCGCTGCGGCTCGAAGTCACGGTGACGAGTCTCAACAAGGCGCTCGCCGCCCAGGCCGCCAGCGAGGCCCACCTCCGCGCGGTCATGAACACGACCGCCGACGGCCTCGTCACCATCACCGAAACCGGGATCATCGACTATGCCTGCAATCGCGCGGCCGCCCGGATGTTCGGCTATAAGCCGGACGAGCTCATCGGTCAGTCGATCGCCCTGGTGCTGACCGCGCCGAACGGTGCATGGGCGGACGGCGAGATCGTTCGTTACCTGGGCATTGGGCCGGACGCGGCCGAAGTGGCCCCCCGCGAGGTGGAGGGGCGTCGCAAGGATGGCAGCCGGCTGCCGCTGTGGCTCGCCGTCGGCCGAGTTCAGGCCGACCACGCCCGCCAGTTTGCCATCAGCTTGCACGACCTGACGCGCCGCAAACACGAGGAGCAAGAGCTGCGCAATGCGCGCGATGCCGCCGAGGCTTCCAACCAGGCCAAGAGCCAGTTCCTCGCCAACATGAGCCACGAATTGCGCACGCCCTTGACCGCCGTCATCGGCTACAGCGAAATGCTGCAGGAGGAGCTGCGCGACGCCGGCCACGACGATTTGCTGCCCGACGTCGCGCAGATTCACTCCCAGAGCAAGCACCTGCTCGCGCTCATCAACGATCTGCTCGACATGTCCAAGATCGAGGCCGGCAAGATCGCCCTCTACCTCGAGACGTTCGACCTGTCGGCGACGCTGTGCGACGTGGCAACAACGGTCGATCCGCTCATCGCGAAGAATGGCAACAACCTGGTGATCGAGGGGCCGGACGATCTGGGATCGATGCACGCCGACGTGACGCGCCTGCGCCAGTGCCTGCTCAACCTGCTCAGCAACTCAAGCAAGTTCACGAACCACGGCACCATTCGCCTGACGGTGAGCCGTGCCACCGTCGACGGCGCCGACTGGATCACGTTCGCTGTAAGCGACACCGGCATCGGCATGACGCCGGTACAGTTGGATAAGCTGTTCCAGGCGTTCACGCAGGCCGACCTGTCGACCACCCGCAAGTACGGCGGCACCGGGCTGGGGCTGATCATCATGCGCCGCCTGTGTGAGCTGATGGGCGGCGACATCCAGGTCGCCAGCACGCCGGGGCAGGGCTCGACGTTCACCATCACGCTGCCAGCTCTGTGCCGTAATATCGGGGAGGAGGCGCCGCCGCCGCCGCAGCCGCGCGGTCCCGCCGCCCGGCCCGGGAGCGGAAACGGTGCTGGTCGCCGATGACGAGCCGGCGGTGCGCGAAATGCTCCGCCGCGTCCTGAGCCGCGAGGGCTTCAAGGTGGTCATGGCCGAGCGCGGCGAGGATTGCGTGCGGCTGGCGCGCGAGCTCCGGCCGCGGGCCATCACCCTCGACGTGATGATGACCGGCATGGACGGCTGGACGGTGCTGTCGGCACTCAAGGCCGACCCGGAGCTGGCGCACATCCCGGTGATCATGCTCACGATCGTCGACGACAAGAACCTGGGGTTTACCCTGGGCGCATCGGACTATCTGACCAAGCCGCTGGACCGCGACCGGCTGGTGCGGTCCCTGAAGCGCCACTGCGCCGCCAACGCGCCGCGGCGCGCTCATCGCTGAGGACGATCCGGCTGCCCGCGACCTGTTACGACGCACCCTGGAGAAAGACGGCTGGACGGTAAGCGAAGCGGCGAACGGCCGTGAGGCCCTGGCGTCGATGGTGGCGCAGCCGCCGACCTTGATCCTGCTCGACCTGATGATGCCCGAGGTCGACGGCTTCGAGTTCCTCGCCGAGATCAGTCAGCACGCCGAATGGCGGCAAATCCCCGTCGTCGTGATCACCGCGAAAGAGCTGACGGAAGAGGATCGCCTGTTCCTCAACGGCTCGCTCATGCTGAGCGGCTGCGTCAAGCGGCTGCTGCAAAAAGGGACCTTCACCCTCGACGACCTCGCCCGCCAGGTGCGCGATCTCACGGCCCAGGCGGTCTAGACGAGCTGCAAGAGCTGAGCGGCACTTGAAACTGGTTGATGATGCAAATCGCCACGCTGGGGGGAAATCGGTCCATGCCGCGCACGCATCCCGGACATCTGCCAATCGATCGGCGCACGTTCCTGGTCGCGAGCAGCCTTGGGCTCGTCACGGCGCGCCGGGCTCAGGCCGGTTCCGGCCGGCGCACGGCGCGGTCGACCATCATGATCTGGCTCTCCGGCGGCGCGTCGCACATCGATACCTGGGACATGAAACCGGACGCCGTCGCTGAGTATCGCGGCCCTTTTCGTCCCGCGGCCACCAACGTCGCCGGCATCCAGCTCTGCGAACATCTGCCGTACCTGGCGCGGCAGACGCAGCACCTCGCGATCGTCCGCTCGGTGGGCGATCACGGCCGCGGCACCGGCGATCACCATGCCGGCTATTACTACAACCTCACCGGTCATGCCCCCGATCGGACGTTCCACCAGCTGCTCAACGCCCGCACGCCGTACCCCTCGGATTGGCCGGCGCTGGCGTCGGTGGTCGCGTTGAAACGGCCGCCGCACCGCTTGTTGCCGTCGGCGATCACGCTGCCGCACAAGGAGGGCGCGCCGGAGTATTCGCGGCCGGGCCAGTTCGCCGCCCGGCTCGGCATCGCGTACGATCCGGTGTTCGTCGAGGGCACGCGCGAACGGCCGCTCGATTTCGCCGTCCCCGCCCTGAGCCTGCGCGGCGACGTCACGACGGACCGGATGCTCGCTCGCCGCGGCCTGCTTGAGGCGCTTGACGCGGCATGTTCCGAGGCCGAGGGCGACCTGGCCGTGCGCGATTACACGACGCATCAGCAGCGTGCCTTCAGCTTGCTCGCGTCGCGCGAAACGCAGCACGCATTCGACCTGCGCCGCGAGCCGGAGGCGGTCCGCACTCGCTACGGCCCCGACATCAACGCGACCTCGATGCTGCTGGCGCGCCGGCTGGTCGAGGCGGGAGTGCCGTTCGTCACCGTGTTCTGGAAGGGCGACAACCGCCTGAGCGAACTGTGCAAGAGCGGCGGCGGCTGGGACACGCACGGCAACAACTTCAACTGCCTGCGCGACCACCTGTTGCCGGAGTTCGACCGCCCGTTCGCGACACTGCTCGACGATCTCTATCAGCGCGGCCTGCTGGATGAAACGCTGGTGCTGGTGACGAGCGAGATGGGTCGCAAGCCGCGCATCGGCGACCCGCGTTCGGGCGGCGCGGGCGGCGCCGGCCGCGACCACTGGACGGCGTGCATGTCCGTGCTGCTGGCCGGCGGCGGCATCCGCGGCGGCCAGGTCTACGGCGCCAGCGACCGCCGGGCCGAGTATCCCGCCGACAATGTGGTCGGGCCGGAGCACATCGCGCGTACGGTGTTCCACGCGATGGGCATCGACGACCTGCACGCCGTCGACCGCGAAGGCCGGCCGTTCCATTTGCTGGACGACGGGCGGCCGCTGACGGAGCTGTTCTCATAGGGCATGCTGGTATCATGGTGCGTGGAGGTGCCTATGTCAGTCGTTATTGTCAACAACCGTGTCGACGGGCTGCGGATCACGATCTACGACGTGCTGCACTACCTCGAGGCCGGTCGTTCGGCGGCGGAGATCGCGGACATCCTGCCGCTCACGCTGGAACAGGTCGAGGCCGCCATTCATTACATCGACGAGCATCGCGCCGAGGTGGTGACCGCCCATCGACAGATCGAAGAGCGTCTGGCACGCGGAAATCCGCCGGAGATCGAAGCCCATGCGCGGGCTGGCCGCGCCCGCATGGACGAGTTGCGGCGGGGCAAGGAATGGCCCAACGGTAAGGAGGAACACGGTGAAGGGCCTGTTGGCCGATGTGAATAGCGTCAAGCAGGTCCGCTTTCTGCTGATGCTGTTACACGAGGACGCACGCCGTGAGTTCTGGCATTACCTGGCCCTGACGACGCCAACGTTTGCTGAAGTCGGCCTGCATCCTCGGTCGACGGACACGGACGTTTGGCTGAAATGCCAGGCCGACGAGTTGCTGCTGATCACGGCGAACCGCAACGACGACGGACCGGACTCACTGGAGGCGACGATTCGCACGCACGGGACGCCCCATAGCTTGCCGGTCTTCACGCTGGCCGACGCAAACCGCGTGCTGAGCGAGCGCTCATGCGCCGAGCACGTGGCCGACCGACTTCTGGAATACCTCTACGACATGGACAACCTGCGCGGCGCCGGAAGGCTGTACCTTCCCTAAACCTGCCTGCTCTGGCCGCTCACACGCGCAGCTCGCCATTTTCTTCGCGCCGCTGAATAAAATCGTCGCCGGCCTGACCGACGGCGAATTGCTGCAGGCGTTCGTCACCCGGCGCGATGCGGCCGCCTTCGAGGGGCTGCTGCGTCGCCATGGGCCGATGGTTCTGGGCGTCTGCAGGCGCGTTGCGCAATGACGCCGACGCCGAGGACGCGTTTCAGGCGACGTTTCTGGTGCTGCTGCGCAAGGCTGCGTCCATCCGCTCGCCGAGCGCGGTCAGCAATTGGCTGTACGGAGTCGCCCATACCACGGCGCTCAAGGCGAAGGCCATGAATCGCAAGCGCCAGGCGCGCGAGCTGGAAGCGGGCACCCTGCCCCGCCACGAGGCCCGCGAGGAGGTCTGGCGGGCAGTACAGACCCTCCTCGACACCGAGCTGGCGCAGCTTCCGGACAAGTACCGCATGCCGATCGTCCTGTGCGACCTCGAGTGCAAAACGATTCGTGAGGCCGCATGCCACCTGGGCTGGCCACAGGGCACCGTGGCCACGCGGCTGCGGCGCGGCCGAGCCTTGCTGGCCAAGCGCCTCGCGAAGCACGGGCTGATCGTGCCGGCGGCGGCGTTGGCGGCGACCCTGACGCAGGGGCCGGCAACCGCCGAGGTCCCGGCCACGCTGATGCTCGCAACAGTGAAGGCCACCAGCCTGACGGCGGCGGGGCAGGCGGCCGCGGGCGCCGTTTCCGCGCAGGTCGCCGCTCTGACCCAGGGAGTTATTCAAGCCATGTTCCTGACCAAAATAAAATCGTGCCTCGTGGTCCTGACGGTGTTGGCCGCGCTGAGTGCCGGCGTCGGTTCGCTCGGCCATGGCACCGCGGCGTGGCGGGCCGGCGGGGTCGTGGCTGCCCAGGAGCCGCCGCCGGCGGGCAAGCAAATCAAGCCCGACGCCGGTCAGGCGAAGCAGCAGCAGGAGATCGAGCGGCTGCGTGCGGAGGTGGAATCGCTGCGGGTGCAATTGCTCAAGGCCGAGAACGAGATCGCGGTACTGCGGGCCGCGGCCGATGTGGCGCGGGCACAGGCGGTGGCCGACGCGCTCGCCCGGGTGCAAGCCGCCGCCGATCTGGCGAAGCTGGCGGCCGCACAGGGGAAGCCCGGCGTGCACGCGCCTGCAGGTGCCGACCCCGTCAAGGGAAAAAATCCCGATACGCCGCGGTCCGTCTCAGCGACCTCACCGGATGGCCGATCGCGGGCGGTAGCGCGCGATGCCGCCGTGGTCGTGATTGACGAGGCGACCGGCAAGGAGCTTCTCCGGGCCGTCGGCCACACCATGCCGGTCACCACGGTGGCGTATGCACCGAACGGCCGATGGTTCGCCAGCGGCAGCCTGGACCGGACGGTTTGCCTGTGGGACGCACCGACCGGCAAGCTGGTCCTCAAGCTGTCCACACCCAACCCCGTGAGCAACGTCCGTTTCAGCGACGACGCCAAGATGCTGCACGTCCGCGAAAACGACCAGACCCAGCGCGACTTCGACGCGGCCACCGGCAAGGAACTGCGCGTGATCTCCGGCCAAAAGGCGCCGCAGCCGTAACCAAACGATGCGGTCGGCACATCGTCATTTCGCGTTTTCACGTCTTTACGGGACACCGGGACACCGTGGATTGAAATGACCGCAATGGCCGGCGCGCCTGCGCGTTCGCCAACTGCTTCGCTGGTGGCCAGTTACGATCGCAAGGTCGTCGTCGTTTCAGCAAATGTCTTCGGGTGACGCGACTTGGCAACGGCTGTCCCGAATCGCCACGCGCGCTGGCACGGATTGCCCCGTATCGCCGCGGCGTGTCCCGGCACGTTCGGCAGAGCGACTCACAGAAAAAGCGTCAGTACTGACGCAAAATAGCAGCCAGCTCGTCGAAATCGTCCGGTTGGTAGAGCGAGTTTGGTTGATAGGTTTGATCGAGCACGCGTAGAAGCTCGTTCGCCAATGCGTCTCGATTCAGGGCGGCGGGAGCGCCGAGACGCACAAGGTGGCGCGAGAGCGCTGCCAGGAGATCCTTTCCTTTCATGTCGCTTAGATACTCGCCCGAGGTCAGAAAAGCAGGCTTCTGGAGTTGGGCCAGATGAGCGTGGTACCGTGCCATGATCGCCCCCGGCTGGAGTTCTGGTAGGGCAGCGACAGCGTTGCACGTCTGACTCAGGCGCACTGCCTCCTGCTCCAAGGCCGGTATCCATTGCGATTGTCCAGCCGTGTGCGCCCCCGACGGAACCGGACGAGCAAAGCTGAAACTGAGACTGCCGACGCCATTGATTCGCTGGGTCAGTTCGTCTTTGAGGACCTCGGCTGCGTGGTTTTCCAGTAGTGGAGTCGCAAGGCTCTGTAAGAGCGCCGCGACGTCAGTGGCGGTCGCGGGCAGGGCGCTGGCCCAGCCGGCGCGAGAGCGCGAAAATCATTGAACAACCCCAAGACGACCTGAGCTTCAAGCAGGTAGTTCTCGATCTCGTGCCGACGCCAGATGAAACTCTTACCAGCCAGGTTCGCCCAGGTGACGGTTGGCAACGTACTGGGACGGTAGTCTCGATCCTCGACGGCAATGGCCACATCGCCTGGTGAGCGACTCTCCAGATAGGCGCGCACAGCACCATGCCCCTTGCTTCCACCGGCCGGTTCGATCAGGACTGCCAGGTTGTGAAATTGGATTACGACCGCCTGGAGGACTCGCCGATCCAGACCTGGGAGGAAGCCCTCGCAAACGAGATATACAGCCACTACTCGGCTCCTACTGCGTGGACCTCGCCTAGGTCGCCGAGATCGATAACGGCTTCCGGCGCGACCGCACCGCGCAGGTAAGGCGAATGCGTGGTACCGATGATCTGATTCCCCTCACCCATGCGCGGAAGCAGGTGCACGAGTTTGCCCTGCCAGAGCGGATGCTGATTCAGCTCCAGCTCGTCGATGAGCACCACGGACTGGTGGATCCGCTCGGCGACAAAGCGGATCAGCAAGAGCAAGACGTTCTTTTCGCCACTACTTAGACCTTCGTAGGTATACTGGTTCGCGCCATCCTCGAAGAAGACGTTGAACTCCTCCAATTCATCCCTAATGGCGCCCACAATACGGCGAGGAGCGCAAACACGGGCGTATTTTTCCTGGATCAAACGAAAATCGTCGGAAATCTGGCCCTTCGACGCGATGGAGGGCACGAGGGATTGCAGGGCCATTTCGATCAAAATGGTACGTGGATCCGTTGTCCGCAGCTCCTCGTTTTCCAGCGCCGCCTGAACGGTCCCGTGAATAATGTTCCAGACCTGACGCGAAATGGTTTTGCCGAGTCCGGTGCGCTCCTGGTCGAACGTGAACACGCCGCCAACGCGGTGGAACCAGCTCCAATCCGCCCGGCCCGTCGCCAGCAGCTGGGCAACCGGAAGACGGCCTTGAAGCAGCGTCCACCCGACCTCTGGCTCACACTGACTGAAACCAATCTCCGACGGGACTTGAAACCCGGCGGTAGAGGTGAAGGAGTTGGCGCAAATTGGCCGGCAATCGTGTAGGGTAGATAGATATTAGAGTGAACCATCGCTGTCGCGCCGACCGGTCCAGAGATTACAAAGCCGGATGGCTTTCGCGGGTCAGGATAGGTCCAAATGAGCTTCACTTCCGGTACATCGGGAACCTTTTCGGTGCGTTCCGCAAGCCGAAATACGTCGCGGGTCGCTGCGATTTCCTCGGGGCTAAAACGGAGCCAGCAGGTGACCTTGGCATTCAGTGCGCCACGGCGGACAACCGTTCGTGGACTGAACCTGAAATCTGGCCGCAAAGCCGGCAGCCCAATGCTTGGAGCCAAGGCGGCGGCAATCGCGTCCAGGATCGTCGTCTTGCCGCTGGTGTTTGGACCTACGAGCAGTGTAAAGTCACGAACCCGCCCCAGCGCGTCAGTGAAGTCAAGCTCCACGGGCTTTTCGCGCGTGCCGAGGTGCCGAAAGTTCTCGATTTGCAGCCTCGCGAGTTTCATGAATCCTGCCCTCCACCGGCCTGCTGATCCCTGTGCGCTAGTGTACACAAGGTGAATGGCGGGCCCAGTTCCGCGATCTCCGCTATGAACGGCTCCAGGATCGCACGATGTTCCTCGGGCCGCCGCTCGCGCAGTTGCGCGGGCTCATCGATCTCTCTATTTCCGCCGACGTACCCGTACGGATCGGGGGCCTCGAGTCTCGCGTTCGCGGAGCGCGCGGCAGCGGCCACGGATGTCCTCCTCGATCACATCCCAGACTGCTTGTGGCACCGAAGGCGCGCCTATCTCGGCGCGCCATTCGTCACCCTGTTCGAGCACCAGATGCAAGAGCCGCTCGCCCGTTTCCGCATCCAAGAGAGCCTGGGCTTCCTGGGACCAGGCCACGGTTTCGAAGATGCACCGAGGCCGGATCCCCTCCACGATCTCCTGGAAGACCGTCAAAAAGAAAGTCCCTTCACCCAACTCCGCAGCTTCCTTTTTCTCGAGGGTGAGTTGCGCCTGACCTAACCGGGCCAGTGGACCTTCGAGTTGTTTTTCCACGTGGCGTCTCGCTACTTTCATAAGCGGGTGGGTAACATTGATTAGAGTGACCTCGGGCTGGCGAAAGGCGATGTCCCCCTGCGTGGTGAGCAGCATGTGATCGCTCTGAACGGGCTCGAACCAGGACCCGCCAGCTTGGCGGGCGGCGTCGTGAATTTCCTGGCGCAGCTCCTCCGTTAGGCGGACGCCGTAAATGCCGGGCCGATCCTGCCAGGGACCGACGCCGGGGTGCTGCGCCTCCAAGTAGCTGCGCAGCACCGCAAGCAGGGATTGCTCCGTGAGGAAGTGCCCGAGCCGGCCGACTCGATTTAACTCGTCCCGGATGTATTCCTCGTGGCCGAATAGCTCGCCCGCGCTTTTTTCCAGGTGCTCCAGATTCATGCGCCGACGGTTGATGGCCTGAGCGGCTTCTTCAACGCGCCGGTCGGCTTCATGAGGCGTGAGCCTGCCGGAAAGATAATCGCGCTGCAGCTCGCTCATCGTTTCGCCCAGGATTTCCTCCAGGTCGCCCATGCTCTCGCGAAAAATCCCGATGCGGTCGTAGAGTCGGTGGAGAATCCGATCCTCGACGGTCCCCTCCACCACCAGGTTGTGAATGTGGACGACGTTCGCTTCCTGGCCAAATCGATCGATGCGCCCGATCCGTTGCTCGACGACCATGGGGTTCCACGGAAGGTCATAGTTAACAAGGTGGTGACAAAACTGGAAGTCCAAGCCCTCGCTGCCGACTTCCGTCGAGACGAGGACGTGGATCCTGGGATCCTGGCGAAAACGTTTTAGACAGGCTCCGCGTTCGTCTCGCCGCGGGTCATGTGGATTGGAGGGGACGTTGCCTGCGATACGCTCTGCCTGAATACCCTCCTCAAGGAGCTGGCGGACCAGGTAGTGCGACGTGCCCACAAAGAACGTGAATATCATCACTTTTGTGGCCGGTTCCTCTTCCCAAACGCCCTGGAGAATCTGGCGCAGAAGTGCATATTTGGAGTCAGGCCCGTGCAAATTGAACGCGGGCACTTCGGGCGGGGAAGCTGCCTCGGCCGATGGTCCAGGAACGGTCTCGGGCGGAATGTCAGTCTGCTCAAGGGCCGCGTCCTCGTCGCGTGCAACGCACGCGGCCCTACTTTCAAGCGCTGCCGGCAGGCAGCTGGCCGCCTGCCTGGTGCGCTGGATAGACCCTAGGCTGTTGGGACGGTCGAACCAGCCGTTGGCGGCGTTTCGCCCCATGAGATGCTCGTAAGCGCGCGACTCCTCGTCCGACCATCGGCATTTGAGCACGCTGGCCCGGCGGACCGGGGCGTGCGACTGCACGTCGCGTTTGCGGCTCCGTGTCAGAATCGAGGACAGAGGGTGGAGTTCCTGAATCCGCCGTTCCAACTCCACCCAGCCGCGCCGGTCGGTGGGTGCGTCTCCTCGCAGATCCTCGATCACCTGCACCGCGAGCGGGTCGCGATCGGCAAACAACGCCGTGTCGCGAAACACCCTGTCGAGCATGTCCGCCGCCTGTTGCAACACGCCTGGTGTCAGGGAGCGTACAAGGCGGCCCGCGTCATGTACGCAGGCATATTGCTTAAGCTGCCGTTCGAACACGCTGGTGTCGCGAAACTCAGTTGGTCGCAAAGCCTGCAGGAGCGTGAACAGGTCGCGGCTATTGAGTTGGATCGGCGTGGCGGTTAGAAGCAAGACGCAGTCGGCCACTTCGCACAGGTCCTTGAGTAGGCTCGCGTTTTGAGTTGCTGGATTGCGAGCGTGGTGGGCTTCGTCAAAGATGACAAGGTCGAGATGTCCCAGTTCGCCGGTGATTCGTTCGCGCAGCCCTTCCTCGCGCAGTGTGTTCATCGACACCACCGCCCGAAGCTGGCCTTTGCGGGGGTTGTCAATGACACGATCGAGGTACTGATGGAAGCTCGTTCTGGTCATGACGTTGAAAGGCTGGTCAAATTTACGATTAAGCTCTTCTCGCCATTTGTCGCGGAGCCGCGGCGGACAGACGACTAAAACGCGTTCGAGGGGTTTACGCGCCTCCAACTCCGTGAGAATTAGTCCTGCCTCGATGGTCTTGCCTAAACCGACCTCGTCGGCGATCAGCAGGCGGCGGTCGGGCGAGTCAAGGATCTTGAGCAGCGGCTTGTACTGGTGCGGCTCGAAAAGAATGCGCTGCGCCTTGTAGGCGTAGATCGTGCCTCGATTCTCACGTGTCATCCGCTCTACGGCCAGCGCGCATCGAAAGGCCTGGATCCGGCCACAGCGCCCGTGCAGGGCCAGGTCTTGGATCGAATCGTCGGCCTGGTTGAGCAGTTCGAGGTCGTCTTCGAGGACCCGATCGACGCGTTTACCAAACTGCACGCGGTACCAGAAGTCGCCGTGGCTGCGGATCGGGTCGTTCTCGACCCGGCCCAACTCTCGGGTGGAGCGGAGGACGACCGTTTCGCCCTTGTGGTACATGGCCTCAGGAGTCACGGCTTTTTCTCCGGTCCAGGCGTCAATCCAGGGGAAAATAGTGACGCTCCATGTTATCACATGCCGCGACCGATGTTGCAACCAAATTCGCCGCATTGGGTCGGAGCAGATGGCCGCTGTCGTGCCGGTGGGACCCAGGGAAAAATGCCGCCCCAAGGAACGGTGCCGGCGTCAACTTCCGGTGCAGAGAAGTTTACGTTCGCCTCATTGCACGGGCATGGGAAAGGGTCCGGTGTGCAGTCCTGAAGAGAATCGACGCTGCCCCATTGCCTTTCCAGCGCCGTCCTCCAACTGGTGTGGAACGCCATCCGCGCATTGCCGGCCGAGTAGTCGAGTACGCCGACCGTCATCACGACCGACACGCTCGTCGAGCAGCCGCTCGTGGCCGCGTGGGCGGACACCTCGCAGGAGCGCACGCGCGAGGCGGCTCGGAGGCAGGGGCTGCCGGTCCCGCCGCACAGCTCGTACCGGCAATCGAAGACTCCCTCTCGGTCAACCTCATCGGCAAGGGCTACCCCGCGCCGCGGCTCAAGTTGGCTCTACCTGATACAGGTCGGAACCCCCTGGGGGCCAGATCTCGCCGCGGGTCGGATCAGCCATTGGCTTGCGTCTCCTCCGGTGGCACCAGGTCGCCGTCCTCGCTCCAGCGTTCCGCGGGGTCCAGGCCATCCATCAGGCAGCCGTCCATCGACCGACGCTCCTCCTCGATTTCAGCCCAGGCCGCGCGATCCGCGCGTAACGCGGCATAGGCGGCGTTCAGCTCGTCAAAAAAAAGCATGCGCCGGTAGGCGTCCAATGCCTTGTCCAGCACCACCATCATCGGCTGGCCCGTCAGCTCGGCCAACTTCTTGAGAATGTGATGCGATGCTTCGCTGATTGGAACCACCGGCTCGGAGATGACAATGCCTTCCTTCGCTACCCTTCGCTACCGGTAAGTATACTCATCGCCCGGGTGGAATTGCACGAGATCCGGCGCATCTGCCTCAATGAGTAACACGCGTTCGACAACAGCTTGCCCGGA
The DNA here is from genome assembly GCA_963834865.1 of uncultured Gemmataceae bacterium. Classification (GTDB taxonomy): domain Bacteria; phylum Planctomycetota; class Planctomycetia; order Gemmatales; family Gemmataceae; genus CAWIDK01. The sequence goes on along the minus strand of CAWIDK010000002.1, from coordinate 3,752,831 downwards.
TTATGTCACGAGGTGCTTGAAACCAGTCACCGAATTCACGCTCGGCGCGTAATCGAACGCGTCGTCGTTGCTGCCGGTGGTGGCGACGGCGTTGACGTGACTGAAGCCGCTGGCCTGGTCGAGCATCGTTTCGACCGAGCCCGTGTAACTGTACAGGTAGCTGAGCGTCGCCAGGCCCACGAATACCTCGTTGCCCGGTCCCGTGTTCAGGTTCGCGACGTCGCCGGCGTGCCGGGCGATGCCGTAGTTGAACTTGAAGCCCAGTGCCGTGTTCGAGAAGGCCAGGCCGTGATCGGTGCCGGTCATCGTGCTCGAGGTGGCGCCGTTCGCTGTAAAGGTGCTGGCGCCGGTGCCGTCGTAGAAGTACGCGATGTCGTGGCCGGTGGTGCTGGTGGCGGTGACCGAGCCGGCGCCGGAGACGTAGTTGTAGTAGCCGGTGCCGCTCATGTAGCTCGTCGAGCCGGAGCTGACGAACGTGTCGTTGCCCGGCGAGTCGGTGAAGAAGGCGCTGTCAGCCTCACCCATGGTCGCATGGATATTGGCGAAGTGCACCAGCTGCAGGAACGTGTAGGGGTTGCCCTGGGCGTTGAACAGCTGCAGGACGCCGCCGCCGGGGCCGAGCTGAACCTGCTCCGGTACTTCGTGCGTCTTGCCGTCGAGGCCGACGTAGGTGTCGTTGGTGGTCAGCGTGGCGCTGTCGCTGCCGCCGTTGCCGTTGACGATGACCTCGCTGAGCTGGGCGCTGGTGTACGACGCCGAGGCGTTGTTGAGCGTGAACGTGTACTTGGTCGTGAGCGAGCCGTCGGCGTTGGCTTGCGTGGCCTGGCTAAATTTGAACACGTCGTTGGCGGCCGTGCCGTTGATGGTCAGCACCTGTGTCGTTGGGTTGTAGTTGAACGTCGAGTTGTTGCCGGTACTTCCGGTGCCGCCGGTGCCGGTGCTGCCGGTGGGGGTGATGTTGTTAAAGCCGGTGAGCTGCAGGACGGGAGTGTAGACCGCGAGGTCCGGGCCGTCCGTGCCATTCATGGTGCAGTAGACCTGGACCGAGATGGTGTGCGTGCCCGGCGTCAGCGACAGCAGGCGCGACAGCGACAGCGTGTGCAGGGTGTCCGCGCCGAAGTTGCTGAAGTAATCCTCGACGGCGTCGGCCTCGCTGGCCGACTGGGTGATCGCGAGGTCGGTCGGGTCGGGCTGGCCGTCGATCAGGTAACGCACGTAGACACGGTTGGTATAGCTGCTCTCCGCCTGGGCCTGGAACGCGAACGCATACAGGCCCGAGCGAATGCCGGCGACCGTCACCGACTGACTCGCGACGGTCTGCCAGCTGCCGGCGGTGAGGTCCTGCTGGCCCGGCGCCCCGCCGACCGGGCTGGTCACCGCCTGGCTCTGCAGGCCGTCGGCGGCGTGCTGGCCGTCGATCGTGTTGTAGCCGACCAGGCTCAGGACCGGCGTGTAGACGGCCAGGTCCGCACCCGACGTGTCGATCGGCGTGTCCATGATCTGGATCGAGATGGTGTGCGTGCCGGCGCCGAGGACAAGCTGATGCGTAAGGAAAAGCGTGTGCCATTGGCCGTTGCCCTCGCCGTCGGCGTAATCCTCGGTGACGTTGACGCCGGGCCCGTTGGCGCCCAGGGCCTGGTCGAGCGGGTCCGGGTTGCCGTCGATGAGGTACCGCACCGAAACGCGCGTGCTCAGGCTGACGGCAGCCTCGGCCTGGAACGCGAGATCGTACAGCCCGGTCTTGGTGGCGCCGACGGTCACGCTGGTGCTGGTCACGGTCTGCCAGGTGTTGGTCGCCGTGACGTCCTGGACGTTGGAATTGCCGCCGATGGGGCTGGTCAGTGACTCGACTTGCACGCCGTTGGCTGCCGGCACACCGTCGACGGTGTTGAACGCGACCAGACTCAGAGTGGGGCTATAGACGGCGAGGCTGTCCGGCGCCGTGTCGCCCGCGGCCAGGCAGAAGACCTGCACGGCGATGGTGTGGGTGCCGGCGGCGAGGTTCAGGAGGCGCGTGAGGTACAGCGTCTGCCAGCCGTCAGTGCCGACGTCCTCGATGACGTCGGCAGCGGTACCGTTGCGGACGACCGCATCGTTGGGGTCGAGCTGGCTATCGATGAGATAGCGGACACCGACGCGATTGGGCACGCCGGACCAGGTCTGCGCCTGGAAGGAAAGGTCGACCTGCCCGGTCTGGCCGGCGCCGATGGTGACCGCCTCCGCGGCGACAGTCTGGTAGCTGCCGGGAGCGATGTACTGCAGCGTGGCGCCGGTGGCGTCGATGGTCGGGTTGGCCAGCGCCTGCGATTGCAGGCCGGTGACGGCGGGAAGCGGTGTGGCGGTGGACGGGACGAGGCGATCTTCGAGCTGTTCCACGGTGAGCCGGCAGCGCTGGATGTGGCTCGGCTTGCGACCGCGGTGCCGACCTGCGAACAAACGATTGAACATGACCCACCTCCGTGTCCGATCCCGGGCGATTCTTCGCGCAGCGCCAGTGCCTCCCGTCGAGGGACGCCTTGTGAGAAATGATCGGAATATGCAGGTAGGGCCTTGAGAAAAAAACGACCATCGCGTCGAAATGATTCAAGAAACGGAGCCATTGCCGCGACGCGGCAATTGGAAACGAGCTCGAGTCGGCAGCTTGGGGCGTTTGCGCTTGCGCGGTAGCCACGGCGAGCGCGGCTCCCTTGGCGATCCGGTACAATGGTTGCAATCGCTCAGCTCAGTAGCGAACGTCACAGGATCTAGTTACAATTAGGTACAGCTCATGTCCGAGCCCGAGCCCGATCACGACCAGCGTTTGAAGGTCCTGCTCAAGGAGTTGTTTGCGCAATTCTTCCTGTGCTTCTTCCCGGCGTGGGCTGAGCGCTTCGACTTCGGCGAGGTGACCTGGCTCGACAAGGAGGTGTTCCTGGCCCCGCCGCAGGGCGAGAAGCGCCATCTCGACTTGGTGGCGCGTCTACGCATCCGGCCGGACGCACCGCCGCCGCAGGCCGGCAGCACCGAGCTACTGGCGCTGGTCCACATCGAGGTCGAGGCGCGCGACCGCGTGAAGCCGTTGCGGCCGCGCATGTTTGAGTATTACGTGCAGCTGCGGCGCGACAGCCAATTGCCGGTGCTGCCGATCGGCCTGTTGTTGCGCATCGGACTCAAGGGCATCGGCTGGGATGCCTACGAGGAACACTTCTGGGAACATCGGCTGCTGCGCTTCGAGTACGCCTATGTCGGCTTGCCGGCGTTGGAGGCGGAGCAATGTGTGACCGGGGAGCAGTTGCTGGGCATCGCCCTGAGCGCGCTGATGCGCGCGTCGCCGGAGCGGCGGGCCGAGTTGCACGCCGAGGCCTTGAAACGCATTGCCCTTTCAGGCGAAAATGATTGGCGGCGGTTCCTGCTCCAAGAATGCCTGGAGGCATACGCTAATCTCGATGAGGGCCAACGTCAGGAATTCGAGGCGCTGTTGGCCAAGGATACCTATCACGAAGTGAGGCCGCTGATGATGACTACCTATGAACGCGGCAAGCTCGAAGGCAAGCTCGAAGGCAAGCTCGAAGGCAAGCTCGAAGGCAAGCTCGAAGGCAAGCTCGAAGGCAAGCTCGAAGGCAAGCTCGAAGGCAAGCTCGAAGGCAAGCTCGAAGGCAAGCTCGAAGGCAAGCTCGAAGGCAAGCTCGAAGAGCGTCGGGACATGGCGTTGCTTCAGCTGGAAGCACGGTTCGGTCCGCTCGCCGCAGCAGTCAAGGAGCGCCTCGCGGCGCTTTCCGCCGACCGGCTGCAGCAACTGCTGCTAGACCTTCTCAAGGCGCAAACGCTCAAGGAATTGCACCTCGAGGACTGACACTCAACCCACGTTCGATCCGCGCACCAGCGGGGCGTCGCTGTGGTTCATCAACTCGACGTAGTACAGCACGGCGCCGTCGTTGGGCAGGGCGAACTCGGGCTCGGGAGGGCCGCCGTCCGCTGCGTGCGGCAGCAGTCGCACCAGACCGTCGTCCTGCAAGCGGCGCAGGCCGGTGTGGAATTCCTTGATCGCCAGCGCGAATTGCCGGGCATGCAGGGCCGCGTACAGCTCCGGCAACGGACACGTCGCCTGGCCGGTCATGCCGTGGCGGCCGGCGAGGTACTCGATTGCCGCCTGCGTCCACGGGGCGGGGGCGGATTGCTGGGTCTGCGCGGCGTGATGGAGCACCGTCTCAACGTGCTGGGCGAGTCGGTCGAGCCGCTGGCCGATGCGCGCGACCTCATCGAGGACGCGCCGACTTAGCGAGTCGAGCTCCTGCCGCATTTCGGCGACCCACGCGGGGAGCTGCTGAGCGTTGAGCGCGAGCACATCGCGCAGCTCATCCATCGCGCGGGCCGGGGAGTCATGCTGCAAAACGAAATCGACGCCGCGCGGGGTCACGCGCACAAACTCGACGGTGGTCTTGCCGCGCGTCTCGGTGCGAACCACCTCGATCAGGCCGTCACGGAGCGCCTGCGTCGCCGCCTGCGCGTGGGCGGCCGTCCGCGCGGCCAAGACGCCGGGCAGCTTGCCGCTCCGATAGAGCCGCAGCTCGCCGGCGTGACCTGCGGCGGTTCGCAGCGCGTCCAGCAGGATCGAATGAACCGGGTCCATGCGTGCCTTTCCTGCTAAATGACCGTGCGTGAATCGGCAGCACGCGTTGGAGTCCCGGCTTTAGCCGGTCTTCTCCGGCTAAAGCTGGGACTCCAACGCGTGCTGCCGATTCACGCACACTGGGGCCGTAGCCGGGGTTCGCCGCCCAGTGTACAGTGAACGGAGCAACGTGTGAACCTGGGATTGCCTCGCGAGGACCCATCATGGACCAGGCGCCCCCAAAAAACGTCCGCGCATCCTCAGCGGCGTGCAGCCGACCGGCAAGCTCCACCTCGGCAACTACTTCGGCGCCATCAAGCAGCATATCGCCCTGCAGGACGAGGGCGAGTGCTTCTATTTCGTCGCCGACTACCATTCGCTGACGACGATCCAGGATGCCACGGTGCTGCGCGAACACGTGCTGGGCGTCGCGCTCGATTATCTCGCGCTCGGCCTCGATCCGCACAAGGCCGCGTTTTACCGTCAATCGGATGTAACCGACGTCGCCGAGTTGGCGTGGATCCTCGGTTGCGTCACCAACATGGGCCTGCTCGAACGAGCCGTGTCGTACAAGGAGAAGGTCGAGAAGGGTATCGAGGCCAGCGTCGGGCTGTTCACCTATCCGGTGCTGATGGCTGCCGACATTCTGATCGTGCGCTCCAACCTCGTCCCGGTCGGCAAGGACCAGGTGCAGCACCTGGAGATGACGCAAGACATGGCCGGCAAGTTCAACCGCACCTTCGGCGCGATCTTCCCGATCCCGAACGCTCGGCTTGACAAGGAGTCGAAGGTCCCCGGCACCGACGGGCAAAAGATGGGCAAGTCGTACGGCAACACGATCGACATCTTTGCCGAGGGCAAGCCGCTTGAAAAGGTGGTGATGGGCATCAAGACCGACAGCACGCCGATGAGCCAGCCGCTCAATCCCGACGGCGACAACGTGTTCGCGCTGTACGGCCTGTTCGCCAGCGACGCGGAAAAGGCCGAGATGGCGGAGCTGTACCGCGCCGGCAAGATCGGCTACGGCGGCGCGAAGAAGGCGCTGCGAGGGAAGATCGAGACGTACTTCGCCCCCTTCCGCGACAAGCGCCGGCAACTCGCGCAGGACCCGGCGACCGTTGAGGATATTCTGCGCGAAGGGGCGAAGCGGGCGCGCGCCGAGGCGGAAGCGACGATGGACTTGGTGCGCGCGGCGACCGGGCTGCGGACAGGCCCTAGATGACGCAGTCACCCCGCCCGCCATTCCAGGGGCCGTCGTTGCCAGCGCCGGATCAGCGCCCGCACCTTCCGCGGTTTGTCCGCGGCCGCGATCTCGACCTTCGCTTTCGCTGGATTCGGCCAGTGCCGGACCGGCCTGCGTGATCGCTCCTCGCGTCGAATCCTATGCGCGCGTCAATTCCGTCCACAGCGCCTTGTAGTACCGCATCAGCCGTTCGCCCGTGTTGACGTTGGGCATGCCTTCGATCTCGGCCAGCGTCACGCGATCGTAGCCGGTTTCGCGCAGCAGGCGGAACAGCTCGCGGTAGGGATAACCGCTGTGCAGCTCGTTGATGTGGCACGACTTGATCCACGGCTGCAACATCTTGAAGGCCTCGGAAACCGAGCCGTTCGTCACGTCGGTCGCATTCGAGTTCCAGGTGATGCCGACGCGCGGATGCTTGCAGTGTTCCATGATCGTGCGGATGTGCCGCGGCTCGGCCGTCCCCTGGCCGTGCACCTCCAGCCAGACTTCGACATTCGCGTCCTGCGCCGCCCGGCCACACTCCGCCAGGGCCCGGCCGATCTGCTCCAGCGTCCGCTCGGTCGGCACCCCTTGCGGCAACCGGTTGGGCCGGACCTTGACGCCTTTGCCGCCGATGTCGGCGGCGAGGCGGATGAATCGGCGGCATGTCTCGACATTCCGCTGCACCACTTCCTTGTCCGGGTCGTGGAACTCGCAGACGGTGCCGCAGCCCCAGATCTCGACGCCAGCGTCGGCGAAGCGCTGCCGCACGTCCTTGCGTGCCTGGTCGCTGATCGTCGGTTCGACACCGTGCCGATGCGTGGTGCGCAATTCCACCGGCGACAGACCGACGTTACGGCAGACGCGCAGGATCGTCGGCACGTCCCAGGTGGCGGCAATGTTGTAGGTGACGATGCCCAGCCGATACTTCAGGGCCGGGGCGCCGCCGGCGGCTGGTTGGCCGGCGCTGGCCTGGGATGCGAGCATGCCGGCTGCCGCGGTTGTGCCGGTCGCCGCCATAAAACCACGCCGTGTAAGATCATTCATCGCGCGCTCCTCGGGTTGGTCCGCCGGGCGGACTGGAAAAAGTGGCTGTCTCCAAGGTATGATGTAATCAACAGTAAGGGCGCGCGATTTTTTTTGCAACCGTTCAGACGAGATTTCGCCCGCCGCGCGTCCCGATCCATTGAGTAGGTTCGCTTTCTTTCTCGTGACGGGAGATTCATTCGCCAATGAGCACTCGCAATAATTCACGCACTGGACGCAGGCCTTACATGGTTGCCGTGGTCCTCGGCGCCGCGCTGGCGGCGATCGGCTCGACGGAGAAGCTAGCCGCCGGTGAGATTTCCGACAAGGCGCTGGGCGGCATCAGCCGGTACTGCTCGGCGTGCTGGCGCAACGCCCGGCTACCAATCGATCGCTGGAACGACTGCACGCAGGAGGTCTTCACCCGGCTGCTGGAGCGGGTGCCGCTGTCGGGCTGGGAGCAGGTCCTGTCCGGCGAAAGTGAGGAGCGGCGCGAGTTTCTGCGGGCGATCGACACGGTCAAGAAGCGCCATCAGCGCAAGCGCGCCCGCACGACCGGCCTGAGCGCGCCGGTGGCCGACACTCGCGACCAGCGCGATCGCGAGGGCGTCGAGCAGCGCGAGGCCTTGCAATTGGCGGCCGGTCAGGTGCTGAGTGCACGGCAGCAGCGCATTCTGCAGATGATTTGCGAGGGCCACGCAATCGGCGACATCGCATCGGAGCTGGCGATGGCGCCGGAGCGCGTCAGCGACGAGAAGTACAAGGCGATCCAGAAGCTGCGGTCGTACTTCGAAACGCACGGTGCGGAACTGACGCAGTGAACCCCGATTGTGCGCCGGTGTCGAGTGGGGGAGCGGCGTGATTCGGCCCAACGCTGGACGCGCCGCCGAGGGCCGGGTAAGATAGCGCATGCCCGGTGAGGTAGCTCAGCTGGTAGAGCGTGGCACTGAAAATGCTAAGGTCGGCGGTTCGATCCCGCCCCTCACCACTTCCTTAGGCGAATTCGGCCAGTTGGCTCCCCGGGGACACCCCTCAGCCGAATTGCAAGCCTACGCAATGAAAGGATCGCATGTGCATCGGACAGGCGGGGGGAGCATCGGCGAACGGACGACATTCAAGAACTCCCGGATGTCTGCCACGGCGTGAACGTGGTAGGTGTAGCAACATGCGAATCGTCAAGCTCAGCACGAATCCGCCGACGGGGTTCGCCACACTCGATGGTGTCCGGCGGTTCTTTTTCACCGACATTCGGGAGCGCAAGCCACCCGGAAGGTTCGACGTGACACCAGGCCGGATCGCCCAAGACGGGCTGGTGTCCGGCGAAGCCCTCGTGTTCACCTATAAGGCACGAGTGGTGTTCACCGCTCGGGTAGGTAGCGGGCTAATGCCAAATGAGGATGAGGAACGTCAGCAATACCCCAGCTACTTCGTCGTTGATCTTGCCACATTGCGCGAGGCTGATGAGGATTTCCACGACGTTGAGCGGCAATACAACGAAGCAACGGGTGCCGGGCTCAACCTTGTGGAAAGCCAAGGCTGGAACCGAATTCCTGACTCAATTCACACTGACGGCCTGTGGGCGCGGCTGGGTGGCAGTAGCGCGACAGGTTCCAGGCTGAGTGCCGACGAAGGGGACCAGGCCGGATCGAACGATGGTCACGACTACAGCCCGGAAGGGATTGATCGCCGGTCGCTAGTGGAGCGCCAAATCCGTGAACGGCGGGGGCAGGGTCAGTTCCGCGATACCTTGCGTAAGCGGTACGGAGACTGCTGCCTGGTCACCGGATGCCAAATCCTGGCGGTGCTGGAGGCGGCGCACATAAGCCCGTACCGCGGGGAAGACGACAACCACCCGGAGAACGGACTTCTGCTGCGGTCTGATATCCACACTCTCTTCGACCTGGACTTGCTGGGAATACAGCCCGAGAGGTTGCGAGTGGAACTGCACCCAGACCTCGGCAAGCAGTACGGGCGCCTTGCTGACGTCACGCTGGCTTGTGCGGCCAGTCAGCGACCTTCGTTTGCGGCGTTGAGACTGCGGTACGAGCGCTTCCGTCAGCGAGTCCACCGGCCGGCGTGAGGTGATCGGCGGACGACATTGAGGAATTCTGCCGTTCCCCGCGCCCCTGCATATCCCCCGCAGTTCATGTTGCTGCCGTCGCAGCTGACGTTTACGGTTGCGGCGGAAATTACCCACAGAGGTTGATCCGCCGGGGGACTAGTTCACTCTGCTGCCGTCGCAGGTGACGTTGTGCGGTTCCGGAGCGCCGAGGGAGTGATGACCCATCTGCGAATTCAGGAGATCGACACTTGGACATGCTGCGACGAGTGATCCTCACGGGCTTCAAATCCATCAAGGCGATGGACCTTGAGCTGCGCCCCCTGAACGTCCTAATCGGTGCGAATGGGGCTGGCAAGAGCAATCTTGTGTCGTTCTTCAAAATGCTCAACGAGATGATGGCAGGCCGGCTCCAGCAATTTATCGAAACCACGGGGCATGCGCAGTCCATTCTGCATTTCGGTTCCAAAGTGACGTCGCTGATGGAGGTGCAGTTGGATTTTGAGGTTGACAACGGCATCGACACGTACGCCATGCGACTCTCTCATGCTGTAGGTGATACACTCGTCTTTGTTGAGGAGAGCTTGAGCTTCCATCAGACTGGTTACCCGAAACCTAAGCTGATTCCTCTCGATTCACCCAGCAAAGAAACACGTATTGGCGAAACGGCAAGAACCGGGGAGCCAACGGCCAAGGTGATTCGACACTTGCTCAACCATTGCCGGGTGTACCATTTCCACGATACCTCGCCGACCGCACGCGTTCGCCAGTATTCCTACATCGGCGACAATCGTTGGCTGATGCCCGATGCAGGAAACCTGGCATCGTTCTTACTGCGCCTGCGCGAAGAAAATGGCGGCGCTGTGTACCAACGCATCGTCACGACTATCCGTCTCATCGCGCCGTTTTTCGACGACTTCGATCTTGAGCCAGCCGGTCCCAACAAGAAGGACGTCATCCTGAATTGGCGAGACAAGGGATCGGATCAGGTATTCGGCCCGCACCAGCTTTCGGACGGTACATTGCGCCTGTGTGTCTCGTAACATTGCTCATGCAACCGGAAAATGAGCTACCGAAGCTCATCATCGTTGACGAGCCGGAACTGGGGCTGCATCCCTATGCTCTCAATGTGGTCGCGGCGCTGTTCAAGAAAGCATCGCACCACACTCAGGTGCTTATCAGCACGCAGTCAAGTTCTTTCCTTGACAATTTTGATCCTGAAGATGTCGTCGTGGTGAATCGGGAGGGCAAAGAATCGCAGTTCACGCGGCCGGATGCGGGAAAGCTGGAGGCCTGGCTCGACGAGTACAGCCTTGGCGAGGTCTGGGAGAAAAATGTCATCGGCGGAGGGCCACACTGATGCCACGCCTCTACCTGTTTGCCGAAGGGCTGACCGAGCTGACATTCGCCGACACCGTGCTCAAGCCGCACCTCGCCAACCTGGAGGTTTACTTACATCCTCCGGTGCTCATTGCCCACGCCAAGAAAAAGGGAACGGTCCACCGCGGCGGGGGTCGCAAGTACGTTCCGATGAAGAACGACATCCTACGGCTTCTCGCGCAAGAGAAGGGTGGGGATGTATTCTTCACGTCGATGATCGATCTGTACGCCATCCATGCCGAGTTCCCCGGCTTGGCTGAGGCCGAAAAGCTGCGCCACATGCCCGAGAAGCGCGTGCAGGCCCTTGAGCAAGCATTCGCGACCGACATCGGTGATGGCAGGTTCGTGCCGTACATCCAGTTGCACGAGTTCGAGGCGTACCTTTTTTCTGATCCAACCTGGTTTCGGTACTTCTACGATCACCACGACAAGCAGATTGCCGCACTCAAGGCGGTCGCTGATGGACGCGCCACGCCTGAGTTGATTGACGACGGCCAGCACTCCGCGCCGAGCAAGCGGATTATTGCGGAACTTCCTGATTACGAAGACGCGAAAGCCGCTGTCGGACCGCAGGTGGCGGAGTTGATCGGTCTGGACGTGATCAGGAGCAAATGCCCCCATTTCGCCGCATGGCTCGCACGGATTGAGACACTTGGCAGGGGGAAAGGCGTGGGTAACTAATAATCTGGCACGGTTCAGGACCCGCCGTTATTCACGGTCGGATCGGGCGGCGGTTGGTTGCGCCTGCCGCCGCGCCGGCCGCCGCCTGACTTGGTCCCGTCCGGGCGGCCGTCGCTCAGCCGGTCGGCAATGCGGATTGCGTCATACTCGGCACGCGTCCCCACGAAAAACGTCAACGCGTGCCCGTCGCTCTTCACGGCATAAAACCCCACATCCAGTCCCTGCACGCTGCGGGTCAGCCGCGTGCCGTCCGCCGTCACAGCTTGATAATCCAGGGGCGCGACACGCTCCACAAGCGGGGGACCGATGACTTGCACCGTGCCGGCCGGCGACACGCTGTAGCGGAACAGACGATTGCCCGGCGTGTTCCGCATGTCGGGCTCAACCTGGACCTCGGCCTTGATCATGCCCCGAAAGCCGGCCGGCAAGACAAGCTCGACGACCGGACGCGGATCGGCATAGAGCGCGATGGCGAGGTCGACCGGACGCTGACCGACCTTCTCGAACCAGCCCGCCGGCTTGATCGCCTGAACCGTCTCGATCGGCAGCGTCTTCTGCTCGAGGAGATAGCCCTTCGCCTTGACCTCGACCAGCACGCCGGCCGGACCATAGGGCGCCGCCTGCAACCGGACGACGCCGTCGGGCGGCGTGGCACCGGACGACTCCGAGGGTGCCTCCGCCGCGGGCGCGAGCGGATAGGAGAGGTGGACCACGGCGTCGGCAATCGGCTGGTTCGTCTCGGCGTCCTGCACCCGGATCGCGATCGGTCGATAAGCGTGCATCGCCTGGCAGCCGGGCGCGAGGGCGACGGCCAGGAGCAACACGGCGCGAGCCAACCGGCGATTCCGCATGGCACACCTCGCCCAAATGGACGGACGGAGGGAGGGCGCGGATGCCGCTATGCCGATTCGGCGTCGGCCTGTCAGAGCAAAGCCCAGCCAGGATTGCCCAGAATGCCCCGAGCGCATTTTTTGCGCAGGTTTCCCGGCGCGATTCCGTTTCTCTTAACAGGCGGATGGGAAGCTTGGGAAGCTGCTCCTTTTGAAAAGAGGCCAACGACCATGCTGGTGCTTACTCGCAAGATCGGCCAGGAAATCGTCATCGGCGATTCCATTCGCATCACCATCACCGCCATCGGGCCCCACAAGGTGCGCGTTGGCATCACGGCACCGCCCGCAACGCGCGTGGACCGTGCCGAGGTACACCGGCGACGGCAGGAATTCGTGGTTCGCCCACATTTAGGAGCGAAATGTGGTCAAGCGGCGCTGCAGTGAACGGCGTGGATGCCGCCGGCTCCTGCTGCGCGTGGAGGTGCTCGAAGATCGACTGACGCCCAGCGGCCCATCCCAGCCGGTCACGATCCTCCTCACGAGCCCGGTTGGCCTCGACGCCAATCTGGCGGCGATCAAGGCAGTCACGCTGCAACTCGACCCCGGCCTGGCGCAGGTCGCCGACTCCCTGACGCTGGCGATCGACTTGCGCAATTTCATCTACCAGCGGTTCGCGCTGGGCAGCACCGCTCCCTCGTGGGTGTATGAGAGTCCCTACGACCGATTCGTGCAGGCGATCGTGGTGCGCGACGAGCCGCTGCTGTGCCAGGGAGCGCAGATCGTCTACGCCGATTTGGCCCAGGCGTTCGGCATCCAGGCACGCTACGTCGCCATGTACGCGAACGTTGATGACGCTACCCACGCGACCGACGAGGTGCTGATTGCCGGTAGCTGGATCGCGATGGACCCGACCTTCAACGTCGCCTATGTTTCGCCGACCACCGGGCAGTACCTGTGCTATGCCCAGCTTCAGGCCGGTGTGCCCTACCTGGTGACCCACAATGGGATGCCCGAGCGCGCCAGCCGAAATATGAAGCCGCTTTTTCCGCGATTCCGCTGCAGGCCTACTTGGAGAACGTCGCCTATCCACCGCTGCTGGATCCGCCCCCCGTCAACAACACGCCGTCCCAGGTCGTGGCCACATTCCCGCCGCCCGCAACCAACGTGTATACGATCCTTCCCTTGTATGAATCGCTGAGCCCGTACGGCCCGATCAATAGCGCAACGGGGATTGCGAACTTCGCCGCCAATGCGACGGCCGGCGGACAGAACGTGCCGCAGATCGGCGGCTCGATTGGGAACGACACGCTCACGGTAGCGCTCGTCGGTCCAGCCTACGATGACATGGCCGTCTGGGATGTCGCCGCGTTCACCACGCAGACCAGCCCGCCCGATTGATCGCGGCCGTTTTCAGGCCAAGTTGCAGCCGGGTGCTACAATACGCCACAGGCCGCCGTCATTCACCCCAAACCGAGGAGTCGCCATGAGCGTATCGCACCCTGAAACCCGTTCCGTGGGACGGTCGCGCCGCTTCGCGATCGAGCAGCTCGAGGAACGCATCACTCCGACCATGGCCGGAATGTTCCCGTCGCATCATCATCACACCCCAACGTTGTCGTTCGAATTCGAGTCCCAGAGTCAGAGCCAGTTCCAGAGTCAGAGTCAGAGCCAGTTGGTGTCGGTCTCGATCTCCATCAGGATCACCAGCGGCACGTTCACGTTTAGTAGCACCGGCATGGTTTGAAAGGATGGTGCGCAGCTCACTCCGGCTCGCCTTCGTGGTCCAAGCGCTTCCGCAAGCGCAGGTTGTCTTCGCGCAGCTGCCGCAGGCTGTCGACGACCTTCTCGAAGGCCTGCGCATCTGGCTGTCCAAAGCGAAGCGATTGCAGACCGAGCACAAAGGCAAGCATCGCGGTCACCAGCGCTCCCAGTTTCAGCACGGCAAAGCCGAAGAGGAGGTGCAGCCCCAGGGCTCCGCGCCCGGAAACCCTTGATGGAGGACCCCCGGATTGCCGCCGTCCAGCAGCTGGAACCACTGCAAGATCAACTGAAACAGCGATAGCGCCGCGTACAGGACCAGCAGGTACAGCGCGGCGGCCATCCAAAACGGCCGCTCGCGCGTGTGGGTAATCGCCGGCGCAATCAGGTAGACGACGCCGAAGGCAATAAAGGCGAGCAGCGCCGGCACGTCCAGGCCGAGGCCGCCGGTCAGCCGCAGCATCATCAGTTCGTCCACCATCGGTCGAGTCTCCGGTCGGCGCCCCGCGGCGGGAGCCGTGCAACGCGGCACGCGAGTCATCATCACCGATGCTGCAGACGGTCGCAAGGAAAAACCGCCCGTTATTGATGGCTGCGCGATGCAGTTATCCGGTATGTTTGACCAATCCGGTGAAAAAGACCTCCCCCGTGGCCGCTCCCCCGTGGTGTCATGCCACCACGCGCTCCGGCGCCGCAGAATTCGGCCCGGCTCACCCCCCCTGGGAACCCCTGAGCCGAATCTGCAACCCTCAGGGAGAATTGCCATGTCGAACACTGCCGCTCCCCAATTCATTTGGGACAACCAGCTTCCCGCCACGCCGCAGACCGGGCCGGTCTGGCTCTGGCAAGGATTTCTGGCCCGCGCCGCCATCACGCTCCTGACCAGCCAGTGGAAAGCCGGCAAGACCACCCTCCTGACGATGCTGCTCGCTCGCCGTGCGGTGGGCGGCACGCTCGCGGGGTTGGCGGTCGCTCCCGGCAAGACCGTCGTTGTCTCCGAGGAACCGCCGGCGATCTGGGCCGACCGCGTCCAACGCTACGGTTTCAACGGCAATGTTTGCCTGGTCCCGCAGCCGTTCCTGGGCGTCCCCACCCCTGAGGAGTGGCAGGCACTGGTCGAGCAGATGCGCGCGCTCCAGCAAACGCACGGGGTCGACCTGGCCGTCATCGACCCGTTAGCCCCGTTTCTGGCGTGCGAGAACAGCGCCCGCGGCATGCTCGCGTCGCTGCTGCCGCTGACGGCCCTGACCCGCGCCAACATGGGCGTGTTGTTGCTGCACCATCCCGGCAAAGGGCCGCGACCCGTCGGACAAGCGGCCCGCGGTTCCGGCGCCCTCCTGGGTCATGTGGACATCTCGGTCGAAATGCGTCACCCGGGCGGCGACCCGTTGACGCGTCGACGCCGGCTGCAGTCCCTGTCGCGCTTCGCCGACACGCCGCGGCAACTTTTGCCTCGAGCTCAACGCCGACGCGGCGGATTACCTGGTCGTGGCCGAGGCCAACGGCAATGACTTCGAGGCCTACGCGGACGCCTTCCGCATGGTGCTGGAGGACGCGCCGCAAAAGCTCACACGCGACGACATCCTTGCCGAATGGCCCGCGGACTTCGACAAGCCCGCCGTCAGCACGCTGAAGCGCTGGCTCAGCCGCGCCGTCGCCAGCGGCGCCCTTGCCTGTGAAGGCACCGGCCGCAAGTCCGACCCCTATCGTTACTGGTTCCCCGCGACGGAGGCGCGCTGGCGCGAGCGGGTATTCATGTACGACCATTTCGAGCAACAGTGCCGCGACCTCAAGCTGCCGTTCGAATCGCTGCAGGAACGGAAGCGCAAACAGCAAGGCGACGAGGATCCAGTCGGCGAGGACGACGCGTAGGCCGATACCGTCGAGATGAGCATCGGCTTGTCGCGTCAGCAGTGACGCCGAACGTCATGTCTGCTCTGCTTTGCGGCCATGATCGGGGACACCGCTCACGGCTGAACCGTCCCAAGGAATGCGGTGCCCTCCAACTCCAAAACCTGCTGGGCACCGAGGAAGTGTGCGTCGAGGAATTGCAGACAGCCAGCCATGCCCAACAGGGGGTAACGCACGGGCGCCGCTGAAAACGCCACGATCGCACGCCAGCGGAGCGCATTCCCCTGGTCATCCACCAATTCCAGTTCCGCTGGGCCGTACTGTAGCGGATGGCGCTGGCCTCGCCAACGCATTGCGAAGCCGGCGCCGGCGAGCAATGGCACGCCCAGCAGGTGTGCCACGTCGAGTGGCAGAATCGTGTCGTCAGCGCCCGGATCGACGAGCGCGCGGCTGAACGAAACTACGCCCGCAGCGGTGCCGTACACCCGCAGCGGCACGAGCGGTCGCCAGCGTCCTGTGCTGCCTGCCGGCAGTGACGGCGGTGGCGGGCCCAGCAGCGGCTCTTCCAGGTACGGGAAGCGAAGCATCTACATGATCTCCGCACCACCGAGATGGATCTCGTCCGTTTCGATCTCGATGCGCTCAAGGACCACGTCGTCCAGCGGCCTCTGCTCCGCCTGCAATCTTCTCGCGAGTTCGGCGATGGTCGGTGCGCTGCCGACGATTTGCCGGCCATCCGCGCTGAACGCCACCCACTGACCGTCGTATTTGCGCAGCTCCAACAGCGGAAACCGAGCGCGATTCTCGCGGTAAACACGTGTCGACGCTATTTGCATGGAGATTCTCCCGAAAAAAGCATTCCTTCCTGATCAGTGTATCCGTTTTCTCTCCATGGATCCGGGCAAAGGCGAGACCCGCGTCGGGCTGGCCGCACGCGGTTCGACCGCCTCGCTGGGCCACGTTGGCGCTTACGCGTGACGACATCGTTGCCGCGCCGTCGCCAACGGCGCCCTTGCCTGGGAAGGCACAAGGCGACGAGGAGCACGGCGGCGAGGACGACGCCTAGCCGATACCGTCGAAATGACCATCGGCCCGCGTCCCCGCGTCGCTTTTCCTGCCGGCGCTCGCGTTCCGAGCCGCGTCTTGCCGAATCGGCCCGGCGGCAAGGGCTGACCCGTCGCGTACGGGCTCGTGGCAGGGTTGAAGCCGGCTGGGCAGCAGGCGGAACCTGCTTGATCGTCGCACCGTGGTGCTACTACAATGTCGGAAGGAGATTGCGGGGAATTCTCGGAGCGCACGGATGCCATCGACCGCTTTGCAGAATTGGTCGGCAGAGCGCGGGGCGATGCTCGATGAGATGGAACATGCTCATCGATCGGTTGGTGGCACCGGTCGCGGGCGACGTTACTTGACGCAGCACATTAACCAGGCCTATGCGGTGCTGCTATCGTCCCAGTTTCAAGGATTCTGTCGCGATCTGCACGACGAGTGTGTCGACTACCTGGTGGCCCCGGTGGCATCCGCCGCGCTGTTGGCGACCTACCGAAGCAACTTGCTCTTTGGTCGCAGGCTCGATGCGGGGAACCCCAACGCGAGCAACATCGGGGCCGATTTCAACCGTTTTGGGATGGCTTTCTGGGTGGCCGTGGACGCCGATTCGCCCAGAAACCCGGCACGCCGGCGGTCGCTCGAAGCATTGAACCGTTGGCGTAACGCCATCGCGCATACGCGCGTTCACGCCGGCGATGATGAAGCGCAGGCGTCCTTCCTTGCACCTGGCAGAGGTGCAAGAGTGGCGGCGAGCCTGTGACGGCCTGGCCCGGTCCTTCGACAACGTTCTGGGTGCGCATTTGCATTCTGCCACGGGTGTCGCGCCCTGGTAAAGAGGTGTGTCATGGACCCTTCGGTCAAGAACCCCCAGGCGGCACTGCACCCCGGCCCTTTTGACGAGGGCGATCGTGTCCGCTTGCTCTGGGGGGTGACGCCGGTCGAAGGTATCATCGTAGAGGACCGCGGCAATCTCGGTGTCGGCTGCAGACGTCTGTACCGCGTTCGCATTCAACTCGATGACATTACCGAACCGATCGAAACTTCCTTGCCTGCCGACGACTTGACGCTGTTGCCGAAGGCACCCACAAGGTCGCGCAACGGCCGCCAGGGCAAGCGTGCATGAGACACGCTCGCTGACCTTCGTGAGGCCGAGCGATGCTGGTACCCTGGAAGAAATCCGCGCGCCCCGCCTTGCGCCGGCGATTTGTGTAGGCAAAGGAGCATATTTTGACGCAAACAGCGTCGGGTGAAGCACCTGCGAGAACTGTCCCTAACGCTCCTCTCTAACGCTCCTCCTAACGCTCCTCAAGCTGCCGTTCGAATTGCTGCAGGAACGCAAGCGCAAGCAGCAAGTCGCCGAGGAACTCAGTGAGGAGGACGACGCGTAGGCCGATACCGTCTTGATCGTCGCACCGAGGTGCTACTACAATGTCGTCATCCGCCACGGAGGACGGCCATGTTCGACGACGTTCGCTCGGTCAACGGCGTCGCGATTCGACTGACGGAGGAACGCTGGCAACACATCGTTGACGCCCGCGACGAGCTGATCGACCGTTCGGACGACGTGCGCGATGTCGTGGAACGCCCGGACTGGGTGACCAAGGGCTATCGCGGTTCCTTGGTCGCCTGGAAGGGCTATGGACGCCGCGGTTATCTTGCGGTGATATACAAAGAAGTCAGCCGCGACGACGGCTTCGTTATTACCGCATTTTTCACGAGGAAGCCGAAAAAGAGGGACAAGGTATGGCCCAAGTAGCCGAGTGGCGGCCCAAGGACTATGTGCGAATACTGCAGGCCGTTCCCGGGCTCGTTCGGTTCCCGGCAAAGCAGCTGTGGATCGACTACGACGCCGAAGCAGACGTCTTGTACCTCAGCTTTGCCAAACCGCAGCGCGCCACCGACAGCGAGCTGCGCGACGACGGCATCGTTGTGCATCGGCGCGGCAAGAGAGTGGTCGGCTTGACCATCCAGGACGCTTCGACGCGGTGATCATTACCTGGCAGCGTGGACGCTGATGTTCTTGCTTGCGCGGATCAACCAACATGGCCGACAACAACGGCAAGCGGCATCGGCTCATCCGTCAGCGGGTCGCGGCCCTTGCCGTCATGCACCTGACGCACCGACAGGACCTCAAGGTCGCTGAGGTCGATGAGGATACCGGCGTCGATTTGCGGATTCGCATCGTGCGCCCGACGGTGGGCTCCGGGAGTTCGGCGTCGCACTGCGCGGCGCCTGGTCGTCGGTTACCCCCGAGCCGGTGAAGTCGGTCCTCGACATCGCGGTCCGTCAGACGCAGCAGTATGGGCCGTTCTTCTTTCCGGTCTGCATGTTCTTGTTCACGATGGAAGAGACGCAGGGCTGGTACACCTGGGTCGCCGAGCCCGTGGTTGCCGAGACCGGGAAGGCGCGACTGACGCACCCCCCAGGAGGCCTCGTGCGAGCCGCTGGACAAGGGCGCGCTCGACATCATCGTCGAGAAGGTGAACCGTTGGTAGGAAGCTTACTTTGAAAGCGAGGTCGTCGCGACCGGGTAATTGCCGAGAATCCCTTTCCCGTCGCGTGGTTCTCTGGCTTCCTTGAGGCCGATGGAGCCCGCGACGATCACGCCTAGCCGGAGAAGGATGCCCTCGACGGGAGGGCGTGACGGCGGGGATAGGGCGGAGGGATGGGGGAGGGAGAAAATCGCGGAAATCACGAATAGTTTCTTGCGAATCGCGCTCCGCAACCCGTTCGGCTGGGATGCATATGTGATCGTCTGCGCATTCGCGACCCCTGTACACCGCATCCGTTTCTCGGCACATGCCTGGGAGGAAACCGCTCATGTCGAAGACGAAGCTTAGGCCTTACCCGCGATCGCTGCTCAAGCGGATGGCTGAAACGAGCGGCCTCATTATGAAAGCGCGCGCTCTCGTCGCCATGGGGATGCCGGAACTCGCGCATACGGCGTGGTCGGCAGCGGCGTCCGGCGAAGAGCAGGTGGCACCGCGGTTGGAGACGATCGACCGGGACCAAGAGGCGGCGGTCCATCGCATCAGTGCCGCGTCCTGTTACGAGCACGCCGGCGAGTTGGCCAAGGCGATCAACCTGTATCGAGCGGCACTTGCGGGACCTCTGCCCGAGCACACACGGCAGGAGACGGCACAACTCCTCGCGGCGTGCCTTGCTCAATTCGCTCGCTCGTGAACGGTGCATCATGAGTGAGACGAACGGCTACGCACGCTGGACGCACGCGGCCCGCTACAGCGACCTGTGGAAGCTCCTCAGGCGGCTGGGCTACGATTGCGGTTGGCTCGGCACGAACCCGCTCGGGGGCAACACGGTGCGCATCTGCAAGCACCGGTCGTCGAAGTCACGCATCACGCTGGCGGATGAACCGGCTGAGCAGTTCATCGAGCCGCAGCTGCTGTTCGGCGTGCGACTGCAATTGGACAACTTTGGCATCATGTCGTCTGAAGCGTTCGACCGTTGGACGGCACGGCGCGCAAAGGCGAACGCGGCAAAACATACCAACGGCAGCGACGGGACGAACCGAGAGCGCAAGACCCGCGCCCGCGGCAGCTAGATCCACAACGTCGCCGGCGCGTTCATGCGGGCCACCAGCGCGGCCAGCCGTCGCGCAACCGCGGCGCGATCCGGATAGGCCCGCCCCTCGCGATACAACCAGCGCAGCCAGTTCGCCGCCGCGACGACGACGCCGCTGCGATCGAGATCGCGCGCAACGCGCGTTCGTCGTCGGTGAGCGGCCGTTCTTGTGCATACGCATCGAGTCCCACGCGCCACAGTGCGTCATCGTCGCCGGCGTAGCTGCCGAGCAGGCGGGCCAAATCGACGGCAACGTGATCGATCTTGCAGCTGCCGAAATCGACCAGGCCGGTGACGCGGTCGCGGGTGAACAGGACGTGATCGCTCCAGAACGTCGCAATGGCACGGCTGCAGCGGCACGGCGTGGGACATCCAGCGCATCAAGATGCCCGGCAGCTCCGGCAGACGCCGGCGGAGAGTCGCCCATGCCTGCTGGGCCGGCGCCGCGACCGGATCGAGCGGATCGCTCGGCGGCTGCCAATTCGATTGGATCACCGGCAGCCAATAGCGTAGCGCGACCAGCCGCCGCTCGACCGCTGGGCAGGGGGCACAATCGGCCATGATGGTTGCCCAGGCGCCGTGCAAGCGCCAGCGCAACCAAGGCGGCGCGCAAGCGCTCAAGTGACGGCGGTTGCCGAATCGACGCCGTGCCGGGCATCCAGGTAGACAGCTCCCAAAGGGCATCGGCGGCCCAGACGTACGTTTCGCCGCGCCGGTCGGCAGGATGCGCGGGACAAAATCGAGGCCGGCGTCCACGGCACCGCGCATGAGCGCGTGGATGATCGCGAGCTGTGCTTCGGCCATTTCCAAGGGCCAAAGGCGCAGACACAGGACGCCGGCGGGGCTAGCAACGCGGAAAAGGAATGCACCGCTGAAGCCGCCCTGGTTGGCCAGCGGCGTAATGGGCCCCTGGGCGTCGGCCGGATAGTGGGCCAGCACGTCGGCTTCAAGAGAAAACATGGGTTTCACCGCCGCTGCGCCGCCGGCTGCGGCGGTATCGTCGACGCCGTCGTGGTGCTCGCGACCTGGAGCAACCAGCTCGCGCCGGATCCACGCTGAGCCCGACGGTCAGCACCACGCACGCGATCAGCGCTGCCATCGGGACCGGCGAGCCCTTCACGGCGACGGGCCGCACCGCCGTGCGCAGGTACATCGCGCTAATCATGCGCAAATAATACCATGCCCCGATCGCCGCGTTGAGCATGCCGACCAGCGCCAGCACCCGGTACAGCCAGGCCGTCGATTCGCCCGGCACCGCGAGGGCGCCGAAGAAGATCATCAGCTTGCCGGTGAAGCCGGCGGTGAAGGGGATGCCGATGAGGCTGAAGCACAGGATCGCCAGCATGAGCGCGACGCCGGGATGGCTGCGGCTCAGACCGGCCAGGTCGTCGATCGTCTCGACCGGCCGTTCGGGGCGGTGGTAAATCGCGATCACGCAGAAGACGCCGGCGGTCATCGCTCCGTAGGCGACCAGGTAATAGAGCAGGGCGGCGACGCCGCCGCTGGCGTCATGGCCGAGGTACGGGGCGCTCGCCAGCGCCACCAGCATGTAGCCGGCGTGGGCGACGCTGGAATATGCGAGCAGCCGGCGGAGGTTGTCCTGCAGGATCGCCAGCAGGTTGCCGAGCGTCATCGTGATGATCGCCAGGAACCACAGGAGGGCCGGCACCTGATAGTCGTCGAGCGCCAGCCCGAGCTTCGTTCCCGTTGCGACCCCCGCGGGCAAGACAAAGCCGAGCACCCGCAAGAGCGCTGCAAAGCCGGCGATTTTCGGGATCACCGCGAGCAGCGCCGCGGCCCCCGCCGAGGTTCCCTGGTAGACATCCGGCGCGTAGAAGTGAAACGGCACCGCGGTGATGCGGAAGCCGAGCCCGGCCACCACCATGACGAGCGCGACCAGCCGGATTCCCGCGGAAGTGTGGTAGGGCGAGAACTGATCGGAGTGGGTCAGCCGGAGCTGCAGGTCGGTCTGCTGCGCCTGCGCCAGCGCGTCAAACATGCTGGAGAGGTTAGTGGTGCCGCCCAGGCCGTACAGGTAGCTGAAGCCGAACAGCACCAGCGCCGACGACAGCACGCTCAGGAGGAAATACTTCAGCGCCGCTTCCTGCGCCGCCTCGTCGTGCCGCGGCAAATAGAGC
Source organism: uncultured Gemmataceae bacterium (assembly GCA_963834865.1). Lineage (GTDB taxonomy): Bacteria > Planctomycetota > Planctomycetia > Gemmatales > Gemmataceae > CAWIDK01. The sequence continues at coordinate 3,730,666 of CAWIDK010000002.1, read as the reverse complement.
AGGACATAGGTTGGAATGCTGACCAGCTCCAGCGCGATGAACAGGCCGACCAGGTCGTTGGCCGCTCCGACCAGGCCCGTCCCCAGAACGATGACGAGCAGGCAAGCGCAGTAATCGCTGACCTGCCGCTCGGGCACTTCGTCCCAGCTCAGCGCGACCAGCACCATGCCGGCGACGAGCGCGATCAGCCGGGTAACGTCGGCCAGCGCGTCGAACACGAACGGCGTGTCCGCGGTGGTCGGGAGTTTGGGAGTCAAGAGCAGCGCGAACAGCGCGAGCAAGAGCCCGGCCAGCGCGGTGATGCCCCAGCTGGACCGCTTGACGTTCGGCAAGAAGGCGCCGCCGACGAACAGGATGCACGCAAACAGCGCCAGCATCATCTCGGGGACTAGGTGGCCGAACTGGGCCAGGAGATTCTCGGCGTGCGTCATGGGGTTTTCTCCTGCTTTCTCTCCTCGCCCCTCTGGGGGAGAGGGGTTGGGGGTGAGGGGGAAGCGTCTGCAAAGGCGGCCCCCTCACCCCCAACCCGGAGGGACGAGGGGAGAACGGCGGCCCCCTCACCCCCAACCCCTCTCCCCCGCTGGGGAGAGGGGGGCACGGCGCGGTTCTGCAGGATATTCGCAACGATCTGCACGTCCGGCTTGATCGAGTCGATCACTGGCTGCGGATAAACGCCCAGGAACAAGCATGCCAGCAGGATCGGCGCCAGGGTCGCGATCTCGCGGCCGTTGAGGTCCGCGACCTGATGTTCGGCGCCCGCCGCCGGCTCCTTCAGGCCGCCGAAGAACACCACCCGCAGCATCGTGAACAGGTACCACGCACCCAGGATGATGCCGGCGGTGCCGAGCACGGCCAACGCGGGATTCACGTCGAACATGCCGAAGAAGACCAGCGCCTCGCCGATGAAGCCGTTCAGTCCGGGCAGGCCGACGCTGGTGAGGCTGACGAAGACGAACGCCGCCGCCAGCCAGCCGAGCCGCGCCGCCATGCCGCTGTAATCGCTCATCTGCCGGGTGTGGTAGCGCTCGTAGAGCATGCCGACCAGCAGAAACAGCGCGCCGGTCGACAGGCCGTGATTGAGCATTTGCAAGAGCCCGCCGGTCAGGCCGGTCGCGTTGAGTGCGAACAGGCCGAGCGTGCAAAAGCCGAGATGGCTGACCGAGCTGTAGGCGACCAACTTCTTGATGTCGTCCTGAGCGCGGCGCAGAAAGCGCCATAGCTGATCGCGATCACCGACAGCGTGCCGATCAGGGGGGCGCCGAAGCTGTGCGCCGCCTCGGGGGCCAACGGCAGCGTCAATCGTAGAAATCCGTAGGTGCCCAGCTTCAGCAGCACGCCGGCCAGGAGGACGCTGCCCGCGGTCGGCGCTTCGGTGCTGCGCCAGCGGCAGCCAGGTGTGTACCGGGAACAGCGGGACCTTGACGGCGAAACCGACCATCATCGCCAGGAACACCCAGAACTCGAAGCGCACCCAGAACGCGCGCATGGCCGGGTCGTCCGACGCCGCGTGCTGCTGCGCGAGCTGCTGGACCTGCGCGATCAACTCGGGGATGGCGAAGGTGTATGGTCTGCCGGGGCCGCGGCTGACGACCACGACCGCGAGCAGGCCGAGCAGCGTGATCAGACTGCCGGCGAGGGTGTAGATGAAGAACTTGCGCGACGCGTAGCGGCGTTCCGGCCCGCCCCAGATGCCGATGAGGAAGAACAGCGGCACCAGGGTCAGCTCGAAGAAGATGTAGAACAGGATGATGTCGAACGACAGGAAGACACCGAGCATCGCGGCGCCCAGGGCCATGAGCCAGGCGTAATACTCGTTTGTGCGCTCGGTGATCGCGTCCCACGAGATCAGCACCGCGGCGACCATCAGCACCGCCGTCAGCACGATGAGCCAGATGTTGAGCCCGTCAAGGCCGACGTAGAACTGGATGGCGCCCGCGTCGCCGAGGTCGATTAACGTCAAGCTCGTCTTGTCTGGCGTTCCGGGAATGGCGCCGGGGACGATCTCGGGGCGGAACGTGGTGAGTTCCTTGGACTCGCCGAGGTCGGGGCGAAGTTGTGCGCCGACGAACACCCGATCCTGGCCATTCAAGGGACGCACTTTGACGTCGGAGCGCACGCCGATGAAACCGAGCGCGAGCACCAGGGCGATCACCGCGTCGGCAATGGTCGCGCCGAGGCACACCTGGCGGATCAGCGCGGTCCGGCCGGGACCGAGCAGCACCGCGACGACGGCCGCGACGGCAGGCAGGGCGATGAGCAGGATCACGAGCAGCCGGAGGAAATCCATGGTTACGTCCGTTTGATACCATCCCAAGCCCGCGGGCTCGAAGACTCGCCCGCGGGCTTGATGATCACCGCAGCAGCACCGCCACGACGAAACCAGCCACGCCCAGCGCCATCAACAGCGCGTAAAACTGTACCAGGCCGTTCTGCGCCGGCCGCAACCAGTGACCGACGTACGCCGGCAGCTGGCCGATGAGGTCGACGATGCCGTCGATGAGATACTGATCGACGACGCGCAGCACGTGAGCCAGGGCGGTCACGGGGCCCACGATCAGCGCGTTGTAGATCTCGTCCAGATAGAATTTGTTACGCGAGAATTCATAAGCTGTCCCCATGGAGCGCGACAGCCGATCGGCCAGGCCCGGCTCGCGGACGTACATCCACCACGCGATGCCGATACCGGCCAGAGCGAGCGCGCTGCTGCTGAGCATCACCAGCCAGCTGAACGGCGCCGCCTGCCCCTCCTCGGCCAGGATCGCATGCGGGAACGCCGGCTCCATGTAGTGATTGTCCAGGAAGTGCTCGAGCAGGTGAAACGGCCCCACCCCCAGGATGATGCCGACGCAGACGGCGCCGGCTGCCAGGATCATCAGCGGCACCGTCATCACCAGCGGCGATTCGTGTGGCCCGTCTTGCGGCACAGGCGACTGCGCCTCGGCATCGGTGGCGCTCGGCGTGTCGGCTTGCGGCCCGTGGCCATGCGCGTCGTGGTGGTCCGCCCCATGCCCGTGGCTGTACGCTTCGGGCGGGATCTTGACCTCGCCCCAAAATGTAAGGAAGTACGCGCGAGCCGTGTAGAACGCCGTGATGCCGGCCGTGAGCATGCCGACCAGGAACAGCAGGAGATAGACGCCGCCATACGGGGCGAGCCGCGCGTCAAAGCTGACGGCGAGGATTTCGTCCTTGCTCCAGAAGCCCGAAAAGAAGATGGGAAACCCCGAAAGGGCGCCGGCGCCGCAAAGGAATGTCCAGTGCGTGATCGGCAGCACTGTGCGCAGACCGCTGAAGCGGCGCATGTCGATGACGTCGCCCATTGCGTGCATGACGCTGCCGGCGGAGAGGAACAACAGCGCCTTGAAGAACGCGTGCGTGACCAGGTGGAAGATCGCGGCCGCGCCGGCAAACGTCGCCAGGTGCCGGGCCGGGACGCCGCTGCCAAGCGCGAGAAACATGTAGCCGAGCTGGCTCACTGTCGAGTACGCTAGCACGCGCTTGAGGTCGCTCTGGGTGATCGCGATCAGCGCGGCCAGCAGCGCCGTGAACCCGCCGATGCACGCCACGACCAGCAGCGCGACCGGCTCCAGCCCGAACAGCGGCATGCAGCGCGCGACCAGGTAGACGCCGGCGGTCACCATCGTCGCGGCGTGGATGAGGGCGCTGACCGGCGAGGGGCCTTCCATCGCGTCGGGCAACCAAACGTGCAGCGGGAACTGCGCCGACTTGCCGACACAGCCGACGAAGATCAACAGGCACGCCGGCAACAGCACGCGCTCGCTCCCGTAGTGCGCAAGCGCGTCGGTACTGAAAATCTTGTCGAATCGCAGCGAATGGTCGGGGTGGTACGCCCACAGCGTCAGGATGCCGAGCAACAAACCGATGTCGCCCAGGCGCGTGACCAGGAACGCCTTGCGGGCGGCGTTGGCGGCGCTCGGCCGTTGGAACCAGTAGCCGATCAGCAAATAGCTGCACAGGCCGACGCCTTCCCAGCAGCCGTACAGCACGATGAAGTTGTCGGCGAGCACGAGGCCCGTCATGAAGAACACGAACAGGCTGAACTCCGCGAAAAAGCGCGGATAGCCCGGGTCGTCGTGCATGTAGCCGATCGAGTAGATGGCGATCAGCGTGCTGATGAACGTGACCATCACGAGCATCACCGCGGTCAGCCCGTCGGCACGCAGCGACAGCCCCACATCGACGTTGCCGGCCTGGAACCAGGTGTAGTAGGTGGGCAGAAAGCGCCTCGCCACCCGCCTCGGGGGGATAGCCGGACGCGACAGACATGAACACCACGAGCGCGACCAGGCACGCCGCACCGGTGCCGACCACGCACGGCCAATGGCTCCGCTGCCGGAGCGCGCCGCGACCGAATAGTGCCACGAAACCGCACGCGGCAGCGGCGGCGAGCGGCAGCGCGGGGACCAGCCAGAGGATGGCGCCGATATCAGACATGGCTGGTCTCCTCCGGCGGATGGACGGGCTCGGGGCCGGACGGGGTGAGCTGCGGCCAGGTGGGGGCGGTCGGCGGCGGCGGTAGCGGCTCCTCGTCCTCGATCGGCTCCTGGTCCGGCTCGCGCAGCTCCTGCCAGACGCTGATGTCGAGCGTGTGCTTGCGGCGATAAAGCATCAGCACCAGGACCAGCGCGATCGCCGCCTCGCACGCCGCCACGGTGAGGATGAACAGCGTCAGCACCTGGCCGCCGAGGTTGCCGTGGTAGCGAGCGAAGGCCACGAGGTTGATGGCGACGCCCTGCAGCATCATCTCGGCACAGAGAAACATGACGATCATGTTCCGCCGCGCCGCGAAGCCGATCAGCCCGAGCGCGAACAGGATGGCGCCGACGACCAGGTAGTTCTCCAGCGCGACCGGATTCATCGCAGTGTCTCCCCGTTCGGCATCAGACTTCCGAAGTCTCGGAGACTTCGGAAGTCTGCTTAGCGCAACGTCTCCCCACGGCGGCCTGCAATCGCAATGGCGCCGATGGTCGCCACCAGCAGCAGCACGCCGACCAATTCGACCGGCACCAGGTAGTCGGTGAACAGCACCTGTCCGAGCCCCGCGACATTCTCGGCCGGCAGCTTGCGCGGTGCGGTGCCGCGCGGCGTGACCGTGCCGTAGCCAGTGCGGAGCTTGTGCACGTCGCCGAGGGCCTTTTCTGCTTCGGCATTCAGCATCTCGACCTTGCGTTTCCTGGCTTCGCTGGACTGCTTGTCGTCGCTCATGTCGATGCGCAGGATCTCGATGTGGCCCGCGTAGTCCGTGGCGGCGTCGTCGCGCGCGGCATCGAACGGCAGATATTTTCGCAGCTGCTGCGCCAGCCGGGTCCGCGGTTTCGTCAACTCGACCTGGCCAAGCACCGCTTGCACGTCCTTCACGTCTTTCGCCGCGCTGAGCTGCTTGAGGTCGCGGTCAAGCTCGTTCAGCTCGCGCACATCGAAGGTGCGGTGCAGCACGCCCAGCAGCGACGCCAATAGCACGAAGCCCGCCATCGTCGCGAGGAATGGCTCGCGCGAGCGCAGGTCGGCGTCGTCGATGCCGGTTTGCTGGGCGAGCATGAGCACGAACAGGAACGTCACAATGATGGCGCCGGCGTAGATGATGATGGTCGCCGCCGTCAGGAACGGCGCCCCGTTGAGCAGGAACAGCCCGCAGCTGCTAATGACGACCAGGGCGAACGACAGGGCGGCGTAGACGGGGTTGCTCTGCGTCACCAGGAGGACGCCGCCGAGCACGGCGACCGCGGCGAAGCTGTAGAACAGCAGCGTCTCGGGCCAGATGCCGGTGCCGTGCACGAGCAGGATGCCGGCCAGTACCAGCGCCAGTCCGCCGGCGGCCGCACCCCAGGCCTGCCACGCGCGGCGCACCTGGGGCAGCAGCAGGTAGACCGCGGCGAAGCCGAGCACACTCGGCAGCAGGATAAACCAGTAATTACGCAGGAACATGGGGGTTTTATCCGGCTTGCGTTTTAGTGTAGTCCTCACGCTCCGCGTGAGGACCCGTCACGCGGAGCGTGACGGCTACACTAAACGTAAACGGGGTTGGTTACAGCTTCGGTTCCGACGCCACGCTGAGCTTGCCCGAGTGCGTGCGGACCGGGTCGGTGCCGGCGGCGACCGTCTGGTCAAAGACGCTCAGGAGCTTCTCCTTGTCGAACATCATTTCCTCGCGGCTCAGGGCGGTCAGGTCGTACAGCGTCGTCAGCTCGATGGCGTCGCACGGGCAGGCCTGTTCGCACATGCCGCAGTAGATGCACCGCAATTCGTCGATGACGAACACTTCGGGATATTTCTCGCGGTCCGGCCAGGGCGACGGGGCGGCGACGATGTCGATGCACCGGGCCGGACACGCCGTCGAGCACATGTAGCAGGCCACGCACTTGACGCGTCCCTGCTCGTCGCGATTGAGCCGATGCACGCCGCGGTAGTTCGCCGGCATCGTCGGCCGCTGCTCGGGGAACTGCTGGGTCACGCGCGGCGCGAACATGTGCTTGATGGTGGTGCCCAGCCCCTGGGCGATCGCGGGCAGATAGAGGCGCTCGGCGAGCGACAGCTCGATCGGCTTGACCCAGCGCACCTGGTTTTCCGGAATCGGCATTCGGTAATCCCCTTTAGTAGGACGGCCTTCCTAGGCCCTCCTCGGCACGGACGGCCTAGGAAGGCCGTCCTACGGTAATGTCGTTGTCGGCGCCGGTTTCCGCGCTACCACCAGCCCGGTGGCGGCGATCGCCGCGAGCGAGATCGGCAGCAGCAGCCATTCCAGGCCCGTCACGCCGGTGACGCGCTTTACCTCTAGCACCACCATCACCGCCACGAGGTTGACGAGCGCCAGCGGGATTAGCACCTTCCACGCCAGGCTCATGAGCTGATCGAAGCGAAACCGCGGGATCGTCCAGCGAACCAGCATGATGAACAGGATCACCAGCGTCACCTTGAGCACGATCACTGCCAGCTTGGTGAAGAAGCCGACGAAGGCGGGGGTGGTGGTTGTGGCAATGAACGGGAAATGCCAGCCGCCGAAGAACAGGATCACCATCAGGAAGCTGGTCGTGATGACGTTGGCGTATTCGCCGAGGAAGAACATCGCGAACTTCATCGCGCTGTACTCGGTGTGGAAGCCGCCGATCAACTCCTGCTCCGCCTCAGGCAGATCGAACGGCAGCCGATTCGTCTCCGCGAAGGCGCTGACCATGAACAGGAGGAACGCGAGCGGCTGATAGCAGATGTACCAGACCGGCCAATCGCCGGAGGCCTGCTGCCAGATGATGTGTTCGAGGTTGAGCGAGCCGGCCATGAGGATGACGCCGAGGATCGACAGGCCCAGGGGGATTTCGTAGCTGATGATCTGAGCGCTGGAGCGGAGGCCGCCGAGGAGGCTGTACTTGTTGTTGGCCGACCAGCCGCCGAGGATGATGCCGTACACCGCGAGGCTGCCCAGGGCAAAGATGAACAGGATGCCGATGTCCACGTGCGGCGCGATCACTGCCTGGTAGCTGTTCGGCGTGTCGTCGGTGGCGCCGAACGGCACGACGGCGAACGCGAGAAAGGCGGTGACCAGCGAGACGCACGGCGCGATCAGGAACAGCTTGCGATCGACGTGCGTCGGGATGACGTCTTCCTTGAACAGAAACTTCAGGCCGTCGGCGACGGATTGCAACAGGCCGAAGGGGCCGACGCGATTGGGGCCATAGCGATCCTGCACCCACGCCGCCATCTTGCGTTCGACGTAGATGAGCATCGCGCAGACGCCCTGCACGATCGCGAAGACCGCGAGGATATTGATGGCCGTGTACAGGATCTGCCTGGTCATCGTTGGCAATAACCCTTCCTTGCTTGCGTTTAGCGCTCGGCGGCGCCCCTGCGAACGCAGGGCCGTCGTCGAGCGCTAAACGGCCAGCCGCACGCCCTGCTCCCCCAACTCGCCGCTTGCCAGCGCCGCGAAGAACGGCACCTCGCGCCAGCTCCTTGCGAATCGTCGCCGCCTGCAACAGGCCGCGCCGCCCGAGCAGGTCGAGAAAAATCTGCCCATCAGTCCGCAGCCGATGCGCCGGCCGCACCGCCCAGCGGATGGCCTGGGCCAGGTTCGCGTGATTGACGAAGGTGCCGTCCTTTTCGGCGAAGCTCGCCGCCGGCAGCACGAACCGCGCCGCCGCCGCCAGGCCCGACGGCCTCAGGTCCTGCACGACCAAGAGCGGCACCTCGCGCAGTGCGTGGATGATCGGCCCGTCCGCCCACGTGCCGAATCGCGGCGGATAGCCCCCCGTCACGTACAGCGCCTGCAACTGGCTCGCATCGCGGACGAGCTGCGTGAACGAGCGCACCTCGCCCTGGAAATGCTGCAGCACCGCCTCGACGCCACGGCGATTGGGACACTTCTCGGCCCGGATCGTGAACTTGACCGGGCCGACCGGTTTACCCTTGCTGTCCTTGGGATAAACGTCGTCCTCGCCGATCACGGGGAGCCATCCGAGGTACAGCCGCGCTTCGGGCGAGAATTGCCGCGCGAGCTTCGCCAGCAGATACGCTTCCTCACACGTCAGAAACGGCGATAGCACTGCGGCCAATCCGCCCTTGGCAGCTGCCGCGGCCAGCTCGCTGCGCAGCGCCGGCAATACCGTCTCCCAGTTGCTGACCAGCTGGCCGTCGGCGCCTGCCTGGCCGCCGGCGCTGCAACGGCAGCTCGATGCGGGCGCGGTCGTTGATGTACTCGATGTCAAAGCGCCCCTCGTCGCACATGAAGTAACCCTGCGCCTGCGGGTTCTCGCGCAGGCGCAGGCGATAGACAATGTCCTTGTTGTGGTCCACCCAGATGCTGCAGCCGGTCGAGCAATCGGGACACACGCTCTTCTGCGGCTTGAGGAACCACACGCGCTGCTTGTAAAGAAAATCCTTGCTGCACAGCGCCCCGACCGGGCACAGGTCAACCACGTTCCCGGCCAGCTTGTTGTCGATCGGCGCGCCGGGGAAGACGTCGATTTCGGAGCGGTCGCCGCGGCTGAAAACGCCCAGCTCCGCCGTGCCGCTGATCTCGCGGGTAAACCGCACGCAGCGCGAGCACATGATGCAGCGGTCGGTAAACAGCGCGATGTGCGGGCCGAGGTCGGGCTTGTTCGGCGGCGTGTGTTTGGCATCGATCATCCGGCTCGACGCCTTGCCGAAGCGGTAGCTGAAGTCCTGGAGCATGCACTCGCCGGCCTTGTCGCAGACGGGGCAATCAAGCGGATGGTTGAGCAGCAAACCTTCAAGTGTCTGCTGCTGGGCGGCCTTCGCCTTGTCGCTGCTGGTGACGACGACCGTGCCGTCCTTGGCGGGCGTCTGGCATGCCGGCACCACGCGCGGCTGCATGGCAATGGACCCGTCGGGCTTCTTTTCGCCGACCTCGACCAGGCACATCCGGCAGCTGGCGACGACCGTCAGGGCCGGGTGCCAGCAATAGTGGGGAATGAACACGCCGGCCTTCAGCGCGGCCTGAATGAGGTTGAGCCGTTCGGTGCCGATGTCCACCGGCTGGTTGTTGACGTAGACGGTTGCCATTACGCGGTCCCTATCAGGGCTGTATGTGAGCCCGAAGCGCAAGCGAGGACGAAACTCGCCCTCGCTTGCGCTTCGGGCTCAATGCTACTGACTCCCTTGCGCTTTCAATGCCGCGACCAGTTCATCCGTCGTCATGTCGTCGTGCGATCGTCCGCCCATCTCGGCGACGCCGTGCCGGCCCTGCGTGTCCGGGTCGAACTCGTAGGCGACAATGCCGTTGTCGCGGACGTTGACCACCAGGAAGTAGTACTTTTCCTCAAAGGCTTTCTTGATCTGCGGCGCATTGCGCTTAATGAACTCCACGAAGTCCTGTACGTTCCGGGGTGGCTTGTTGAACGTGTCGCGATACTGCGCGTAGAACAGGCCAATCTGCCGCAGCTCGTTCAGCCGTCCCGGCCGATCGGCGCGGGCGCGAATGCTGTCGGTCACGCGTTTGCCCTCGCCGATGTCTTTCGGCGGCGGCTTTTTCTCAGGCGGCGGCTGCGGCTTCGCGGGCGGCGGTTCGAACCTCGGCCCCTTGGCCTGCGGCTCCTCCGCGTTGCTCACCACGATAATGGTGACAACCCCGATGATGATCAGCAGCAGGAGCACGCCGGCGCCCACCCCCACGGCAATCCAGGTGCCGGTGTTGTCTTGCTTCTTTTTCTTCGTGCTGGCCATGGGACACCTCGGACTAACGGCTTTCCCCAAAAAGCCCGCTGGCTCGCGTGCGGGTTGGGGTTGTCTTAGTGAACCTCCGCGAGGGCCGGCGCGGATGTTTGTCTTTTCCCGCTGCGGATGTACTCTTCCAGCTCCAGACGGAACTTCGCGATCGCATTCTTGATCGGCCAGCCGGCGCCGTCGGCCAGGCCGCAGATCGTCGTGCCGGGCATGATGCCGATGTTCCTGGCCACTTCGTCGAGGATCGCGAGGTCATCGAGCCGGCCCTGGCCGCGGCGCATCCGATCGAGAATCTTGTGCATCCAGCCGGTCCCCTCCCGGCACGGCGTGCATTGGCCGCACGATTCGTGGGCGAAGAAGCGCGTGATGTTGTGCAGCACTTCGACGATGCTTGTCTGGTCGTCAAACACCGTCACCGCCGCGGTGCCCAGGCCGAGACAGCCGACCTTGCCGGGGCCGTTGAAGTCAAGCGGCGTGTCAAACTCCTTCTCGGTCATGATACCCATGCTGATGCCGCCCGGGATGGCGCCCTTGGCCTTGCGCCCCTTCCAGACGCCGCCGCCATGCCTGTCGATCAGCTCGCGGGTGGTGATCCCGAGGGGCAATTCCACCAGGCATGGCTTATTGACATGCCCGCTGATGCAGTAGAGCTTGGGACCGTAGCTGCCCGCGTCGCGCGGGTTCTTCGGGTCGGGCGCAATGCCGATCGACTTGAACCAGTCCGCCCCGCGATCGACGATGTGCGTCACGCACGCCAGCGTCTCGATATTGTTGACCACCGTCGGCTTGCGAAACGCCCCTTCGACGGCCGGGAACGGCGGCTTGATGCGCGGCCAACCGCGTTTGCCCTCGAGGCTTTCGATCAGGCCCGTCTCCTCGCCACAGATGTAGGCGCCGGCGCCGCGGTGCAGATAGACGTCGAGATCGAAACCCTTGCCGAGGATGTTCTTGCCGAGCAGCTGCGCGCCGTAAAGCTCGTCGATCGCCTTTTGCAGCACGCGAAACGATTTGCCGTACTCATAGCGGAGGTAGAGGTAGGCGACGCGGGCGCGAGTGGCATAGCAGGCAAGGAGGATGCCTTCAAGGACCTGGTGCGGATCCTCCTCCATGAGGACGCGATTGTTGAAGGTACACGGCTCCGACTCGTCGGCATTGACGCAGAGATAGATCGGGCCGGGATGGTCCTTGGGCAGGAACGTCCATTTGACGCCGGTTGGAAAGCCCGCGCCGCCGCGGCCGCGCAGGCCGGAGGTCTTCACGACGTCGATGACCTGGGCGGGGGTCATCTCGGTGATGGCGCGCGTGGCGGCGCGATAGCCGCCGTCGGCGCGATAGGCGTCGAGCCAGGGGCTCGCCCTGCGGGCGATGCGTTTCAGGAGGACGGGTTCGAAATCGGGCATGCTTGAATCCCGCTTGCGGTTTAGCGCGATAATCTCCGCACCAACTCGTCGACCTTCTCCGGCGTCACATCATGTTCGTGCTCGTCGTCCACCATCACCGCCGGCGCCCCTTCGCAGGCGCCGAGGCACTCGGCAAATTCCAGTGTGATCTTGCCGTCGGCGGTGGTGCCGCCGGGGCTGACCCCGAGCCGCTGGCAGAAGTGCTGGAGTAATTCCTCGCCGCCGCGGAGTTGGCACGCGAGGCTGCGGCAGACCCAGAGCCGCGTCTTGCCGAGCGGGGCGTCTTCCTCACGGAAGAACTCGTAGAAGGTCATCGTGTCCTGGACCTGCGCCGGGCTCAGGTCGAGCAGGTCGGCGATCTCGCGAATCGCCGCGTACGGCACGCAGCGCAGCGCGTCGTGGACCAGGTGCAGCGCCGGCAGCGTCACCGCCTGCTTCGATGGATAGCGCGGCAGGTAGGACAGGATTCTTTGTTTCAGCTCTTCGGATAACACAGGCATTCAATCCAAGCCGCGGGATGAGCGCAGCGAATCCCGCGGGTCGTATGACCTGCCACCCGCGGGATTCGCTGCGCTCATCCCGCGGCTTGAGCGCTTTTTATCGATCCAGCTCCGCCGCAATAATGTTCAAGCTCCCCAGCACCGCGACCACGTCGCTGATCTGGTGCCCCGCAATCAGGTACGGAAAGATCGCGAAATGGATGTACGACGGCGGTCGGGTGCGCGCCCGGTACGCCACGCCGGTGCCGTCGCTGACGACGTAGAAGCCCAGCTCGCCGTTGGGCGACTCGACGGCGCCGTATACCTCGTCCACCGGCGGCGTCCACTGGCGGTTCGGCATCACCAGCTCGAAATGCTGGATCATGCTTTCAATGCTGCGATACACCGCCGTCTGATCCGGAAACACCGCCTTGGAGTTCACGTCCACGTTTACCGGGCCCGACGGCAGATTCTCCACCGCCTGCTGCACGATCTTGATGCTCTCCAGCATTTCCTCCATGCGGACCAGGTAGCGAGCGTAACAGTCGCCCTCGGTGGCGCAGACGACGCGGAAGTCGAAGTCGCCGTACGCGAGGTACGGCTCGTCCTTGCGCAGGTCGCGCACCACGCCACTGGCCCGCGCGATCGGACCGGTGCAGCTCCGGTCGATGGCCGCCGCCTTCGACAACACGCCGATGCCGCGGGTGCGGTCGACGAAGATGCGATTGCGATTGAGCAGCCGGCTCACGTCGGCGTACGTGCTGGGGAATTGCTTGACGAAGTCGCGGATCAGCCGAATCGTGTCGTCGCCGATGTCGAAGAGCAGGCCGCCGACGCGCAGGTAGCTCGGGTGAAAGCGCTGGCCGCTGACCTGCTCGAAGATCGTGTAGATCAGCTCACGCTGGTAGAACGCGTAGAGGAACGCCGTCAGCGCCCCGAGGTCAAGGGCGGCGGCGCCGACGCAGAGCAGGTGGTCGCTGATGCGAGCGAGCTCGCCCATGATCACGCGCACGTACTTGCAGCGCGGCGTCAGCTCCAGGCCCATCAGCTTCTCGACCGGGTGGAACCACGCGATCTCGTTATAGATCGGCGAGATGTAGTTCATGCGATCGACGACGGTGACGTACTGGTTATAGTCGAGGTCCTCGCCGAGCTTCTCGAAACCCGAGTGCAAAAAGCCGATGTCCGGCACCGCCTTGACGACCTTTTCGCCGTCGAGCGTCAGGATCAGCCGCAGCGTGGTGTGCGTCGCGGGATGCTGCGGGCCGAAGTTGAGCGTCCACAGGAAATCCTGCTCGTCACTCTCGGCCGGCATCGTTTGCGCTGATTCCAGAGGCATAGCTAACTTTCCGCCCGCGTGATCACTGGGAAATTATGCCGTTCGCCCCGGCCGCGCAGGGGATAATCCTTGCGCAGGGGAAACCCCGTAAACGCGTCGGGCATAAGGATGCGGCGCAGGTCGGGATGGCCGGCGAAGACGATGCCGTACATGTCGAAGACCTCGCGCTCCATCCAATCGGCGCCCTTCCATAACGGGAATGCCGACGGCAAGGTCGGCTCGGGCTCGTTCACCGCCGTCTTGACGATGACGCGTTCGCCGGAGCCCGTGTTGACCAGGACGTACATGACGCCGAAGCGGTCGGCGGCGTTCGGATACTTGAGGTAGTCGGCGGCGGTGACGTCGGCCAGCATGTCGAAGCCGTGCTCGTCCTTGAGCAGGCGCAACAGCTCGAACAGCTGCTCCGGCGCGACGTGCAGCCGTCGATTGTCGCGGAATTGCAACGTCGTGACACCGCTGACGCGCGACTGCACGGCGGCGACGAGCGTGTCGAAAGGCATGGTTCCCTCCATCCGGTTTACCGGTCAAATGGCGGGTTGGGTTGGAGTCCCGGCTTTAGCCGGAAAAACCGGCTAAAGCCGGGACTCCAACCCAACCCGTCAATTGAGATTGATCCGCCGCGACTTCGTGTAATCCCCCGGCGCGACGATGACGTCGGCCGGCATATCCGGGTTGGGCCGAGGCCCCATGTGCTCGGTCCGCTTCGCGAACTCGGTGCCCATCAGCGTGCCGGTCTTGTAGATCTTCGCCTGGATGTCCATGACCGCCTGCAACAGCTGTTCGGGTCGCGGCGGGCAGCCCGGAATGTACAGGTCCACGGGAATGAAGCGGTCGATTCCCTGCACCACCGCATAGGTGTCGAAGACGCCGCCCGACGAGGCGCACGCGCCCATCGAGATGCACCATTTCGGCTCCGGCATTTGCAGCCAGATGCGCTGCAGCACCGGCAGCATCTTCATCACGACCCGGCCGGCGACGATCATGAGGTCGCACTGCCGCGGGCTGAAGCGCATCGCCTCCGAGCCGAAGCGAGCGATGTCGTGCTTGCTGGCGCCGACGGCCATCAACTCGATGCCGCAGCACGCGGTGGCGAACGGCATCGGCCACAGGCTATTGGCGCGCACCCAGTTGGCGAGCGGATCGAGCCTGGCGAGCATCACATCGGGAATTGCTAGCGCCACTGGAACACCCCCTTCTTCCAGTCGTAGACATAGGCGACGAACAGCAGCACGATGAAGGTCAGCACGCACCAGAAAATGGGGCCGCGCAGGATGTCCGGGATCATGGTGGTCGGCTCGCTCCGCGAGCCGGCGTCCGCTCGCGGAGCGAGCGGACCACCATAGGCGACCACCGCCCAGGGATAGAGGTACAAAAGCTCAACGTCGAAGACGAGGAACATGATGGCGATGAGGTAGAACTTGACGTCGAAGCGTTGGCGGGCGTCGCCGATCGGGTCCATGCCGGACTCGTAGGGCATCTGCTTGACGGGCGTTTTCTTGGTGGGACCAATCGTGTGGGTCGTGATCAGCACGCCGATCGCAAACAGGATCAGGACGCCGAGATAGGCGAAGATCGGGTAATAGGTCGCGAGGTCGAATTCCGGGCCCGTCATCGGCGTGCTCCGCGACTTTGTGAGAAATTTCACGAACTAGGGCAAAAGAAAACTCGACCTCCAAGGTCAAGGTGGGCGAAGCGACTCCACGCGTCAATATAGTCAGGCGTCGAGAGGGGGCAATAGACGGGTCGTGGGCGACGCTGGCAGCGTCGCCTACGAGGATTTTTCGCACCGCGTCACGATGCCTTGCGCGGCTTCGCGAAGGGGGTCGTCCGCCGCGGCCTTGGCGAGAAACGTTTGTGCCGCTGTGACGGCATCCGCGTGTCGTCCCAGGTTGGCCAGCGTCCGCGCCTTGCCGAACCAGCTGGCCGCAAAGTCGGGCGCCAGGGCGAGTGCCCGGTCGAACGGCGAGAGCGCGTCTTCGTATTGCTTCAGCGCGCCAGCGCCTCGCCGAGGTTGTTCCAGACTTCCGGCGCGTCGGGTGCGAGTTCGGCCGCCTTGCGAAACGCGTCGAGCGCCGCGGTGTATTGCTTGCGCCGGCTGCGGAGCAGGCCGAGGTCGCACCAGCCGGCCGCGAAGCGCGAATGATGCACCAGGCCGCGCTCGATGAACGCCTGCGCCTCGCTCAGCCGGTTCTGCCGCAGCAGGCAATCGCCGCTGCCGAACAGGCCGGCAAGGCTGGTTGGCTTCAGCTCCAGGGCCCGGCCGTAGCTTGCGAGCGCCTCATCGAGTCGGTCGAGGCCGCGCAAGCTGTTGCCGCGATTGCCCCAGGCGATCTCATCCGCGGGCGCGAGCGTCAACGCCTGATCGTAGCAGGCAAGCGCCTCGGCATGGTCGCCGCGGTCGTCGAGGAGGCGGCCTTTGTTGATCCATGCGTCCGCTTCCTGCGGCGCGAGTTGCAGGACCAGGTCGAAACAGTCGAGCGCCTCCTGCAGCTTGCCAAGCGTCTGCAGGGCGTTGCCGAGGTTGAACCAGGTGACGGGATGGTCGGCCTTGCGGCGCGTCGACTCGAGGTAGCAGCGCGCCGCCTCGGCCGGCTGATCGAGCGCGGAGCACGCACAGCCGCGGCAGAACCAGCCGTACGCCGAATCCGGCTGCAGCAGCAGCGCGCGATCGAAGATCGGCAGCGATTCCTGGCAGCGGCCGGCGTCGACCAGCGCCTGCGCCTCGGCCAGCAATGCGTCAAAGGAGCCGGGTTCGGACATGGGCAGAGTCCTCCGTCGGGTTCACCCCCATGATACAACGAGAGCCGGCCCTGCGAACAGGACCGGCTCTCTCGCGGCAGGCGGCGCTGCGGGGGGAGAGTCTAGTGCGGCATCATGCCGGGATAGCCGCCGCCATAGCCGGGGAAGGCAGCCATCGGCGGGCAGGCCGGGCCGTTCGGCGCGCCGGACAGGCAGCTGTTCGGGACGGCCCACTGCATGGACGGCGACACGAACACCGGGGCGAACTGGATGCGGGCGGCGCCGCCGCAGCCGCCGGCGCCGCCGCAGCCGCCGGTGTTAATCTGGTAGCCGTGATTCTTGTAGTACGAGACCCAGTCGATGTGGTCGAGTGCGCCATAGTAATTGCGCAGCGCGTCGTAGTAGTCGTGCCAGAAGCGCTGCAGGCGCTCTTCCTCGCAGGTCAGGCACGGCCGATGCGCGAAGATGTTCCACCAGGGCTGGTAGCCGCCGTACGAGCAGCTGCCCCACTCGGCGCGGGCGCTGTTGGCGGCCACCAACAGGCTGCCCAGGGTAAACACGAGACAGGCAAAGCGTTTCATCGCGACTCCTTTGAGTTGGTTGACCCCCATCCGTGCGGATCCGCCCTGGGCCCCGCGCCCCGGTGCCATCCCGGGCCGCTCCCGTGGGCCCGTGGTTGTCCCCGGCACCCCGAGTGGTCCGCCGTGCGGCCTTGCCCACGCTACGGGCGCCGCATCCTGCACAACTAGAATCGGCGAAACGCTCCGCAAACTCCGGAAAAAATAGGCGAACCGCAAGTGGCAGGTAGGTGCGGCCTGCGGGGCGGTCGTTCGTCGTTCCGCCTTGAGGCGGTTTTTCGCAAAAACCGCCTCAAGGCGGAACGACAAACGACCGCTCACCCTACGGCCGCTACCTCATTTCTTCTCCTCAAGCCGCGGAGTGTCCCAGCGCGCCTGGAGATGCGGATCGTTCGGAATACTCACTCTATGCCAGGCGAAAACTCGCGATGAGCCGAAAGCTGGCCGTCGCGAAGCGACCGCGGCCGCGGTCATCGGGTAGGCTCCGGATAGCTGCTTTGATGCACACCTTTGAAAGGAGTCCCGCTTGTTCCCCACCATCCCGCTGCGCTTCCCCCTGGCCCTGTTCACCATCCTCTTCGTCTCCGCGGGCACGCTGTTTGCGCAACCGCCGTCGGAGCTCGTTGGGCTGAGCCCCGGCATCGTGCTTGTTGCCGACGGCTCCGGCGGCCTGCCCGGGCCAGCCTGCGAGCTGTCGAAGCTCGCGACTAGCAATACGCTCCTGCGCGTCGAGATCGTCCACTGGACCTACGGCACCGGCATGGTGATACTCGATATGTGGGGACATATCAACCACCGCAAGGAGGGCAAGGAGCTGGCGGACCGCATCGTGAACTACCGGGCGGAGTGTCCGAACCTGCGCATTTATCTGGTCGGTCACAGCGCCGGCGCGGCCGTGATTCTCGCCGCCACCGAGTGCCTGCCGCCCGGCATCGTGACGCGCGTGATCTTGCTCGCACCGTCGGTTTCCTGCAAATACGACGTTCGTCCCGCGCTGGCCTGCAGCATCGAGGGGGTCGACGTCTTTTACAGTCATCGCGACATGATTTCCCTGAGCATGTTCATGACGGCGACTTCCGACCTGCGCCCGCTGGTCGGCCCTGCCGGCTACAAGGGCTTCCGGACGACGCCGGCAGGCGGCTGCTGCGACGACGGCGCGTACGCCAATCTGCGGCAACACCCGAACCTTTTTGCCGGCCACTTTGCGTGCACGGAGCACGCCTTTCTGCGCGACCACGTGATGCCGCTGATGTTCTGGCCGCTGCCGACCCTGGCGCCGCCTCCGCCACCCGACATCCCGGGCGACGATTCCGATGTAACGTCAGCGGCGCGCGGCGCCATTCATACCGCAAGCTACCGGCTATCGGCCATCGCTCAGCAGGCGCTGGCACTCGAATCGCTGCTGCCGGACGACGATTTCGAATGCACCGCGCCAGTGCGCCAGGGCCCGGCGCCCGCCGCGGGCCGCAGCGGCATCGCGCCGATCTCGGATACGCTGCGATTGCCGTGATGCTTCCAAGTTTGCGCCGGCGAGGCGTCTTTGCGGTCATTGATCCGGGCGAATCGCCGCCGCATGGCGCACCGCATCGAGCCCGGCGTAACGTCGTCCCATTTTCGCGCTGTACCGGCTCGCCTGCGCTGGCCAGGTAGGAGTCCCATTGCTTGTTCGTCTTCTCCGTCTCGGCACGCTCCGCCCGCGCGACCTGTTCCTGGAGGCGGGCATTGCTTTCCTGGAGGCTAGCATTGCTGACCAGGGCGCCAGCGAGCAGAATCGCCAGCAGCACCACCACCGAGCCCGTTAGAACCGCCAAAAGGAAGAACGGCATGGCCGGCTGGCGCAGGTAGTCGGCCAGATGCTGCCACGCCTCGAGCTGTGCTTCCTGCAGCACGTCGGAGGGGTCAAGCCGGCCCTGCATGCGTTTATCGAGCCGAAACGCGATCATTCGGCGCAGGCGTTCCTTGTGCCGGGAAAGCAAGGCGGCCCAGCTTTCCTGGTCACCCACCGCGACGCGCTGAAGCAGCTCGGTTTTGGGCATGGTTCAAACCTGGGTGGCACGCCCTGAGTCTGCGAAGGGCGTGGGGGGGGCGCCCCCACGCCCTTCGCAGACTCAGGGCGTGCCACCCAAAAACGGGCCTTATTGAACCATGCCCGGTTTTGCTGGAGTCTTGGGGCGCCATGGTATCCATGCTAACCTAGTTGCGCCGCGAGAGTCGATCTGGTAACCAGCCAAAAACTGCGGCAGCTGAGATTCTCTTACCAGCACGGCTGGATGGGGCTGGCACCGATGCTCGCGGCTCGCCCACACCGATCGGCATAACCGTTGCTTCTACCCCATGCGGACCTGTCCATCGCAATTTATCCATTCTTCTCATCTATTCCGAATTGCAACAGTCGCGGCATTCTGGAAATAATCAAGTGTCGGAAGCTGGCGCTCGAAGGTTGTCGATAGCCGCGAGCCTGCCGGGAGATTCGGGGTTGCCGGCAAAAGGGAGGGGCGATATATTGCCATTTTTGTTAAGGTTAGGCGCTGCAAGGTGTTTCTGAAGCCTTTGGCAAGGGTGGATTCAGGCGATGCGTTTTCACCTGGTCGATCGAATCCTGGAGCTTGAAGCCGGCCGGAAGATCCGCATGGTCAAAAACCTTACGCTCGCCGAGGAGTATCTGGCTGACCACTTTCCACGCTTCCCCGTGATGCCCGGTGTCCTGCTGTTGCAGACGCTCGTGGAAAGTGCGGCCTGGCTCCTGCGCGTGACGGATGATTATCGCCACAGCGTCATCGCCCTGCGCGAGGTGAAGAACGTCAAGTACGGCAACTTCATGCAGCCGGGCAAGAGCCTGGTGACGACGGTGGAGTTGACCGAGGGGCTCATGCCGCAAACGCCGAACGTGACCTTCAAGGGCAAGGGCGAGATGGACGGGCAATCGACGGTGTCGGCGCGATTCACGGTGACGCGGTATAACCTGCGCGACCGCAATCCCGCCTTCGCCGCCATCGACACGCGGATTGTGGAGCACCTGCGCCAGCATTACCTGGTGCTGAGCGGCGCGATGGATGAAGTAGGACGGGCTTCCTAGCCCGTCCGGCTCGCAGGACGGGCTAGGAAGCCCGTCCCACGTGCAGCGACGAGGGAACGACCATGCGATTGAAGGATCAAGTGGCGGTGGTGACCGGCGGCAGCCGGGGCATCGGGCGCGCGATCGTGCAGGCGCTGGCGGCGGAAGGGGCGAAGGTCGCCTTCATCTACCGCGGCAACCAGCAGGCCGCGGAGACGCTGGTCGCGGAGGTGAAGCAGGCTGGCGGGACGGTACAGGCATTGCAATGTGATGTGACGAACCTCGATGAGGCGCAGCAGTGCGTCGAGAAGGTCGAGAAGGAATGGGGCGCCATCCGCATCCTGGTGAACAACGCCGGCATCATCAAGGACGACCTGTTCGTTCGCATGGAGCCGGCGGCGTGGGACGCGGTGCTGAAGACGAACCTGGGCGGGACGTACAACTTCTGCCGGGCGGTCGCGTTCAACATGATGCGGCAGCGGCAGGGGCGGATCATCAATGTGTCGAGCGTGGCGGCGGAGCACACCAACCCGGGGCAGACGAATTATGCCGCCAGCAAGGGCGCCATCAACGCCTTCACACGGGCGCTGGCGGTCGAGCTGGCGAGCCGCGGCGTGACGGTCAACGCCATCGCGCCGGGCTTTGTCGAGACCGAGATGACCGAGGCGGTGCGCAACAAGGCGGGCGACCTCATCAAGAAGATGATCCCGATGAAGCGCCTCGGCAAGCCGGAGGATATCGCGCGGGTCGCGGTGTTCCTGGCCGGCCCCGAGTCGAGCTATATCACGGGGCAGGTGATTACGGTGGACGGCGGCCTGAGCTTGGGAGCGGCGGCGGTGTGAAACCAGGCGAATAACGTAACGAAACTTCCCATTAACCGAGGAGGTCTAACCATGCCGAACCAGGATGAAATCTATCAGAAAGTGTCTGCGACTCTGGTGGACGCGCTCAACGTGGACCAGGACGAGATCACGCCGATGGCCACGCTGCAGGGCGACCTCGGCGCCGAGTCCATCGATTTTCTGGACATCGTCTTCCGGCTCGAGCGCGAGTTCGGCATCAAGATCCCCCGGAACGAGCTGTTCCCGGAGTCGATCTTCCAGGGCGATCCGGAGTTCGTGCAGAACGGCAAGGTTACCGACAAGGGCCTGTCCGAGCTGCGCAGCCGCATGCCGTTCGCCGACCTCAGCAAGTTCGAGCAGAATCCCGAGCTGAGCAAGATCAGCGACCTGTTCACCGTCGAGATGATCACCAAATACATCGAAGGCAAGCTGGCGAATTAGCGCGTTTTTGCCAAGCCCGCAGGCGAGTCTTCGAGCCTGCGGGGTCACGCCGCAGGCTCGAAGACTCGCCTGCGGGCTTGGAGAGCGCACGATGCGTTGGCTGTGGATTGATCGGTTCCTGAAATTCGAAAGCGGCAAGTCGGCGCGGGCGGCGAAGAACCTCAGCCTGGCCGAGGACTACTTCGCCGACCACTTCCCCGGCTATCCGGTGATGCCGGCCTGTCTCATCCTCGAAGGGGTGGCGCAGACCGGCGGCATCCTGGTCGGTGAGACCAACGACTTTCAGGAAAAGGTCGTGCTGGCGAAGATCGTCTCCGCCCGCTTCCGCCGCGAGGCGCTGGCCGGCGAGCAGCTCGTCTATGACGTTGAGATGCTCCACCTGCGTCCCGAGGGCGCAGCGGTCGGCGGCAAGGTGTTCGCCGTGGCGCCGGGGGCGGCGATTGCCGAGGTGCTGCAAGATCCGCTCGCCGAGGCGGAAATCTTCTTCGCCCACCTCGACAAGTCGCGCTCGCAGCAGATGTTCGGCGAGCATAACTTCGTCTTCGGCGGCGAGCTGAAGCACATGCTCGGCCTCGCCAAGGCCGTCGCCGCGCAGGGGAAGCAGACCTAGGAGCCGTACGTCATGTCGTCTTCCCCTCGTCGCGTTGTCCTCACCGGCATCGGCGTCATCACCTCCCTGGGACAGGATGCAGCGTCTTTCTGGGATGGGCTGCGGCAGGGCAAGAGCGGCATTCGTACCATTCAATGCTTCGATGCCGCTCCGCTCGCCACGCAGTTCGCTGGTGAAATCGCCGGATTCGATGCGAAGAAGTATCTGAGCCGCGAGGGCCGTAAGCAGATGAAGGTGATGGCGCGCGCGATCCAGTTCGCGGTCGCCGCCGCTCAGGTCGCGCTCGACGACGGCAAGGTGGACAGGACGACTATTGATTCGACTCGCTTCGGCGTCGAGTTCGGCGCGGGCCTCTTGCCCTCCGAGCTGCCGGAGTTGGCGCCGGCCGCGGTCATCAGTCCCGGCGCGACGCCGGGCCAGGTGGACCTGCGTGCCTGGGGGGCCAAGGGGCTGGGCGTTATCGCGCCGCTCTGGATGCTCAAGTACCTGCCCAACATGCTCGCGTGCCACGTGTCGATCCTGCACGACGCGCAGGGGCCGAGCAACTCGATCACCGCCGGCGACGTGGGCAGCCTGCTGGCGCTGGGCGAAGCGTACCACATCCTGCGTCGCGACGGGGCCGACATGTTCCTCGCCGGCGGCGCCGACAGTAAGATCAATCCGCTGAGCATGATTCGCCAGCAGATGTTCGGCCATCTATCTCGCCGCAACGACGCTCCGCAGCAAGCGTGCCGGCCGTTCGACCGGGACCGTGACGGGCTGGCCATCGGCGAGGGTTCGGGCGTGCTGGTGGTCGAGGAGCTCGAGCATGCGCAGAAACGCGGCGCGACGATCTACGGCGAGGTGGTTGGCTTCGGCGCCGCCTTCGACCGCGGCATGACGGGGCGCGGCCTGGTGCGGGCAATCCGGGCCGCGCTGGCGAATGTGCCGGCGGACGCCATCGACCACGTCAACGCCCACGGCCTGGGTTCACCGCGTTTCGACGCCGTCGAGGCTGCGGCCCTCGCCGAGGTGTTCGGCCCCGGCAAGGTGCCGGTGTGGGCGGTGAAGGCAAACATCGGCAACCTCGGCGCGGGCTCCGGCACCACCGAATTGGCGGCCAGCCTGCTCGCGCTCCGGCACGGCACCGTCCCCGCGACGCTTAACCATGTCGCGGCGGGCCCCGACTGTCCGGTGGCGGTCACGACGGCGCCGCGGCCGGTCCAGCGGCCGTGCTTCCTCAAGCTGGGCTTCACCGACATGGGCCAATGCGCGGCGGTGGTCGTGCGAGCTGGTGAGTGGTGAGTGGTGAGTGGTGAAAACGGCCGCCCACCACTCACCACTCACCACTCACCACGGACAGGAGTACATAATGCGACGGCGCGTCGTCATCACCGGAATGGGCGCTATCTCCCCGCTGGGGGACAGCGTCAAGGACCTCTATGAGAACCAGCTGCGCGGCAAGAGCGGGGTGGGCCCGATCAGCCTGTTCGATGCATCGACGTTTCCGACCAAGTTCGCTGCCCAGGTCAAGAACTTCGACCTGACCCGCTACGTCCGCGACGCGAGCCGCTGGACCTACGCCGGCTCCAACAGCCGGCTCGCCGCTGCCGCCGCCCAGCAAGCGATGGAGGACTCCGGCCTGCTCGACGCGCCGCGCGTTGATCGCACGCGCTTCGGCGTCTACCTCGGTTCGGGCGAGGGTATCCAGGACTTCCACAACTTCGTGTCGCTGATCGGCGAGAACTACAACGCGGTGCGCGGCACCGTCGACACGACCGGGTTCATCAAGGGCGGCTTCGTGCGCTTCCATCCGGGAGCGGAGTACGAACAGGAGATGCACACCACGCCCGGGCACCTGGCGAACTACTTCGATCTCGAAGGGCCCAACTACAACTGCCTGACCGCCTGCGCCGCCAGCAGCCAGGCGCTCGGCGAGGCCGCCGAGCTGATCCGGGCGGGCGATGCCGACCTGATGCTCTCGGGCGGCTCGCACAGCATGATCCATCCGTTCGGCGTGACCGGCTTCAACCTCCTGACGGCGCTGTCGACGGGCGGCGCCGACCCGCAAAAAGCGTCGCGGCCGTTCGACCTGCACCGGGACGGCTTCGTGCTGGGCGAGGGCTCGGGCATGCTCGTGCTGGAGGAACTGGAGCACGCGAAGAAGCGCGGCGCCCGCATCCACGCCGAGCTGACCGGCTACGGCACCACCGCCGACGCGTTCCGCATGACCGATAGCCATCCCGAAGGCCGCGGCGCCATCGCGTGCATGGCGCTGGCGCTCAAGGACGCCAGCCTGCGCCCCGAGGACATCGGCTACATCAATGCCCACGGTACCAGCACGCAGGTCAACGACCGGGTCGAATCGATCGCGATCAAGCATGTCTTCGGCCCCGCCGCCTACCGCGTGCCGATCAGCAGCAGCAAGAGCATGCTCGGCCATCTGATCGCCGCCGCGGGTGCGGTGGAGTTGATCACGTGCGTGATGGCGATCCAGCGCGGCGGGCTGCCGCCGACGATCAACTACGAGACGCCCGACCCGGAGTGCGACCTGGACTACATCCCCAACCAGGCCCGCGAAAAACGCGTCGAACATGTGCTGAGCAATAGCTTCGGTTTCGGCGGCCAGAATGCGTCGGTGATTGTGAGTCGGTTTGTCAGGTGAGTGGTGAGCGGTGAGTGGTGAACCTTTGATCTGGCTCTGGCTCGGCCTGGGGGCCATCGCGACGGTCGCGGCGGCGGTCCTGGGCTTCCACATCGTCATCCTGCGCCGCTATTACCCGGCCGTGCCGCGGATTTTTCAGGAGAAGCCGATCCTCATCCTGCCGTTCGGCCAGCCCGTCGCCGGCGCGGAGGACGTGACCCTGACCACCGCCGACGGCGTGTGCCTCCAGGGCTGCTACCTCCGCACCACGGTGCCGCGCAAGGGCGTGATCCTGTTCGGCCTCGAGTTCGGCGCCAACCGCTGGGGCTGCGTCCCGTACTGCGAATTCCTGCGCACCGCGGGCTACGACATTTTCACCTTCGAGATGCGCGGCCAGGGCAACAGCCCCGCGCAGCCGGGCTATGAGCCTTTGCACTGGATCACCGAATTCGAGGTGGCCGACTTCCGGGCCGCGCTCGCATACCTCAAAAGCCGGCCCGACCGCGCCGCGTGCGGCATCGGCTTCTTCGGCCTGAGCAAGGGCGGCGGCTGCGGGTTGATCGCGGCGGCTGAGGATCCGTTCGTCCGCTGCTGCGTCACCGACGGCGCCTACGCCACGATGGCCACGATGATGCCCTACGTGGAGCAGTGGGTGAGCATCTACGTGCGCCGCTGGATCGCCGATCGGTTGCCCCGCTGGTATCTTCGGCTGCTGGCGTGCTGCTGCGTTCGTGAGGTTGCGCGTGCCGCCGCTGCCGTTACCCCGCACTGGAGCACGCCATGCCGCTCCTGGCGCCGCGGGCGCTCCTGATGATCCACGGCGGCGCGGACAACTACATCAAGCCGGTCATGGCCCGGACCCTGTTCGATCGGGCCGGTCAACCCAAGGAATTTTGGCTCGTCGAGAAGGCCAAGCACAACCAGGCCATGCAGGTGGCCGACGGCGAATATCGCCGCCGCGTGCTGGAGTTCTTCGACAAGCATCTCGCAGCTCCGTCCGCTTGCGGTGTTGCCGCTCCCCAGCCGCAGACCACCGCCGTCCCGTCCTGATGAGGCCCCTGTGCACAGCGTTCTCAATTGGTTGGTTCGCGGCGTCATCGGCAGGCTGGTGGCCATGCCGGTGCGCCGCCGGCTCAATGCCTTCGAGCGCGCCACGCACGATCCACGTACGGTGCAGGAGGCTCTACGCCGCCACATCCTTGCCGCCCACGCCGCGACCGGCTTCGGCCGGGACCACCACTTCGCGCAGACGGCAACCGTCGCCGACTTCCGCAATAATGTTCCGGTCGCCGGTTATGAATATGTCGAGCCGTACATGCGCCGGGTCGTCGCCGGCGAATGGCAGGCGCTGCTCGCCAGCCCCAAGATCCACATGTTCGCCATGACCAGCGGCACCACCGCGGCGCAAGCTCATCCCGGTCAACGACCAGTACCTCGCTGACTATCGCCGTGGCTGGAACCTCTGGGGCCTCAAGACCTATCGCGATCACCCGCCGGTGCGGCTGCGCCCGATCGTGCAGCTCTCCGGCGACTGGCAAGAAACGTTCACCCCGCTCGGCGTGCCGTGCGGCGCCGTGACCGGGCTGACGGCCCACATGCAGCTGCCGATCGTCCGCTGGATTTACTGCGTGCCGGGCGCCGTCGGCAAGATCAAGGATGCGGCCGCCAAGTATTACCTTGCCCTGCGGCTGAGCCTGCCGCGCAAGGTCGGCCTGATCATCGCCGCCAATCCGAGCACGCTGGTCAACCTCGCCCGCGCCGGCGATCAGGAGAAGGAATCGCTCATCCGCGACCTGTATGACGGCACGCTGTCGCCGCGGTGCGACATCCCGGCGGAGCTGCGCACCGTGCTGGCGCGCGGCTGCGCAAGCGCCACCCCGAGCGCGCCCGCGAGCTGGAGGAGATCGTCCGCCGCACCAGCACGCTTTATCCGAAGGAATATTGGCCAAGCGACTGCGTGATCGGCAACTGGATGGGCGGCAGTGTCGGCGCGTACCTGCGGCACTATCCGCGCTACTACGGTGAAACGCCCGTGCGCGACGTCGGCCTGATCGCCAGTGAGGGACGCATGACGATCCCCATGGCCGACGGCACCCCCGCGGGGGTGCTCGACATCACGTCACATTACTTCGAGTTCATCCCACAGGAAGAGGCCGGCAGTCCGCAGCCGACCGTGTTGGCGGCTCACGAGCTCGTCGAGGGACGGGCGTATTTTATCTTGCTGACAACCGCGTACGGACTCTACCGGTACAACATTTCCGACGTGGTCCGCTGCACCGGCTTTCATAACGGGACACCGCTGGTGGAATTTCTGAGCAAGGGCGCGCACTTTGCCAATCTCACCGGCGAGAAGGTGTCCGAGTACCACGTCACCGGTGCGATGGCCGACGTGCTGCGGGCGCTGGACCTGACATTGACGGCGTACAGCGTCGCGCCGTGCTGGGACGACGAATTGCCCTATTACGGCCTGTTCGTCGAGCGTGCCGACCTGGCGAGCCGCGAGCAGGGGCGCAGCTCACCAGCGCGCTGGAGCAACGGCTCGCCGAGGTGAACCTCGAGTACGCATCGAAGCGCGAGAGCCGCCGGCTCGGGCCGATGCGGCTGGCGCTGTTGCCGGCGAACACCTGGCAGCAATGGGACCGCCAACGTTTGGCGCGCACCGGCGGCACGCTGGAGCAGTACAAGCACCCGTGTCTGATCAACGATCCGCAATTCCGCGCCAGCGTGCCGGTCGAGGAAGAGATCTAGATGGCACAAGCGAAGCGCCCACCGACTAGCAATGCCGTCGAAATCCTCCGGCGCATGCGATTCAAAGCGCCCCACGTGTGAACTGCTTCTCTGGAATCATCGGATTGACCACGATATCGCGGAAGAAATACTCCGCGAGCACGTTGCCGTGCGGGTCGCGCAAGAGCGAGCCGGTCTGCAGCCACGTCTCGCGGTCGATGTACAGCGTCAGCTCGTTGAGCGCATCTTCCTCCAGCGGATCGTAGGGGCTGCGGACGAACTTGTGGCAGACCCGGCCGCCCAGTTCCTCGACCGGGACTTGCCCCAGGTACTTCAGGTGCAGCGCGCCGCGGGCCTGGGCAGCACGCATGCTCTTGACGGAGCGCTTGATCGCCAGGCCCATGCCGAACTGGGCCATCGAGTAGCGGCCGGATTTGCGGGCCTCCGGATCGTTGAGGGCGACGGCCTGCACGGGCAGGATCGTCAGGAACGGGCGGGCCAGCAGCTTGCCGTCGTTTTCGCCTTCGACATAGATGCCCGGGCCGCCTTGCGTTGATGCTCCTTCCACGCGAAGAACACGCTGAAGGGCTGTTCGCGGCAGGCGACGTGGATGACTTCGTAGTCGCTCTTGCCGGGCGGAAAGAGTTTGCCGTCGATGCGCTCTTTCTTGACGAAGGCGCAGGTGTAGCCCCGGACGTCCTGGTCAAATCGCTCCGCACAGAGTTGCAGGAACAGGAGCGGGTGGGCGTGCAGGAGATTTGCTAGCGAGAAGCCGCCCTGCTCGCCGATCTCAAGCACAGGGTGCCAGGCCAACGTGGCCGGGAACCCCTGCGCGGGCGCCAGCGCCAGCGTGGCGGCGAGGTGCCGGCCGATCAGGTCGGTCTGCGTGATCGAGGCAGCGCCGGCCGGCGTGACCTCGTAGTCGGGCCACGGCTCCGGCGCCGGCTCGGGCCAGAAGCCGTAGACGAGCAACCCGCTCACGGCGGCGCCGACAACGAGGACCATCAACCGGCGTCCCATGGCGGATTCCTTGGCCTGGGCATTGCGTGCAAGCGTGGCCGCGCCGGGCGCGCCCGACCGCTTCCCGTTGTTAGTCTAATGATTTGCCGCGCGCCCGGTCAATCGCTGCTGCTGACAACCTCGTAGCGGAATTCGCCAGCATTCCGATGGTATGGCGGAATTCTGGCGAATTCCGCGACGACGATTGGCCCTGATTCTTGATTTTGCACCCGGATTCGACCGCCGCGAAACAGGAGCCGCAATGTCCGCCATGTTTCCCAGTGCCCCCCGTCGGCCCCTGCCGCGGGTGCCGGCGCGCGCTGGGCTTTGCCTGTTGCTCGCAGCCCTGGCGCTCGGCGCCGCCACTCCGCCGCTTGCAGCGCAAACCGTCAAGCCTTACGGCTTTCGCCCGACGGCCGCCGTTTTCGCGGCGGACGGCGCCGGCAATTTCAAGGCCGCGTCGGCGTACTTGCGCAAGGTGGTGACGGCGGACGGCCTGCCGCTGGAAGTGTACCCGTTCGACTGGTCGCACGGCTACTGCCGGATCTTCTCGGACCAGGTGATCTATGGCCACACCTGCGACTGTGGCCGGCGGATGGCCGACGAGGTGTTGAGCTACCACGCCGCCCATCCCGAGGTGCCGATCTATCTCTACGCCCACAGTGCCGGCTGCACGGTCGCGATGAAAGCGCTGGAGTCGCTGCCGCCCTGTGTGGTTGAGCGGGCGATTCTCCTGTCGCCGTCGCTGTCGGCCGAGTACGACCTGTGCCCGGGGCTGGAGCGAGTGCGCTCGGGCCTGCACGTCTTCTACAGCCGGCAGGACTGGTGGTACCTCGGCATGTCGATGCACCTGCTGGGTACCGCCGACCGGCGTTTTTTCAGCTGCTGCAGCGGGCGCCACGGTTTCGAGGAAGATGCGCTGCCGCTGGATTGCGAGCTGCGTGCCAAGCTATGCCAGCGCGAGTGGCAGCCCGAGGATCGGGCGCTCGGCAACAACGGCGGGCACTACGGCAATTATCAGCCCGATTTCCTGCGCGTCCACGTTATCCCGCTGATGTGCCCGTAGGTCCGCTTCAATCGCCCTCGCCGAGGTCGTAGCCGCGATCTTCCTCATAGTCGAAAAGCGTTTCTTCGCTGCCATCCCTCGTCATGCTCGCGGGCTCGCCCTGGAATCCCGACTCGGTAGAGCCAGTTCCCGCCACGATCCAGCCATGCCGCTCGACTTCACCGACGCGTGATTCAGGACCCATGACCGGCCTCCATTCAAGAGGCGCAAGGAAGAAATGGCGACGCTGCGACGCAAAGGGGCCGCGACCGAGACGAGCCGCGTTCCCGACCATCCGAAAACCACCATCCAGGCGATCAGGCTGGGGCCGTGCCGCGCAGCAGAAATGGCGCGGACCGTCCTCAATCCAACCATATGTACAACCTCGCGCGCGCTAATGCAAGCGGAATCTGCGATTTCGCCAGAATTCGTGCGACGGCATAATCGTCACCAAGCTCGCAGGCGAGTCTTCGAGTGCGCGTACCCCGCAGGCTCGAAGACTCGCCTGCGGGCTTGGTAGATGTGCCTGACCGATCAGCGTTCAGGGCGGAGGCTGCCGCGCATGCGCAAGTTGCGGCTGCAATGCGTCGCGATCGAAGCGCTCGGTGTACTGCCGGGCGCCACGCTCGGTGACGTGATGGCCGTCGAAGAAGCCGTCGTCGTCGACCCAGGTGCGCGCGTCGATCAGCGGCACGTCCAGCTCGCGCGCCAGCTGCCGGACGGTTTCCATCTGGCTCTCCTCCACCGTGGGCGCGTACCCACGGAAAGCGCTCCCCTCGGCCGGCACGAACAGGGCGACGGCGATCCGTTCGTGCAGACAGAGCTTCACCACATCGCGCAGGGCGCGCACCGCCCCGGGGGCCTGCACCGGATGCGTCAGGGCGCTCGCGTAGGTTTCCAGGTTGTCGCGCGTCCGCCACTCGATCTCGGCCGGCGAGTAATGCTTGCGACAGACCAGCCAGCCGAACCCATCACGCGAGGACGGACGCTCGAGCCGGGGGCCAACCGGCAAGTCCATCCCCAGGGCCATGCGCAGCTCCGCCTGGTAGCGATGGGCCGGCAGCACGCGGGCCGTCAGCCAGGGGTAGCACAGGCGATAGTGCTCGGCATAATACCGCCACAGCCGTGCCACCTCGACCAGCGTGTGCCGGCCCTGGTAACGCATCCGCTCCTCGACCGGGGCGCCGGCACGCGCTGAGCGACATCGGCATGATCTCGATGAATGCCAGCTGCGGCCGAAACCCGGCGTCGAGCAGGCGGCGCAGGATGACCTGGTGCATCATCGGCCCGCCGCCGGCCACCGCAGCATTGACCACCACCGGGGCCGTCTCGTCGGTTGGATGGTTGAGCCGTTCCGCTGCCAGGGACATCTGCGTACGCGAGCTGCCCAGCGCGATCACGAGCGGCCGGCCCGCGGCGGCGGCGGTGCGCTCGCGGACGATCTGCTCGATGTCGTCGAAGTCCGGATCGCGAATGCCCGGCCAGTAGCACTCGACGCCAACCGCCAGCGCGAGCTGGACCGCGACCACGCCGCCAAGGTACCAGGCGAGATCGTTCCGCTTGCGGCGTTGCAAATCCCCGCGACGCACGGCAGCCTCCCGCGGCTCAGAACTGGAAATAAATGAACGCCTTGCTGTCGGCCGGCGCCAGCACCAGCGCCAGCGCCAGCACGGCGCCAAACCCCAGGCCGCGCACCGGCGCCGGTAGCCGGTCCCAGAGCCGTTGGCCGATCTTACCGCTGCCCAGCGCGTGACCCAGGGCGACCGCGGCGAACGTGAGATACAGCCCGCGCGCCTCCAGCGGCAAGCCCGCGCCGGCTGCCGGCGTCATCATGCGCATGAGCATCGTGGTCGAAGTCGTGAAGTCCGGACTGCGGAAAATCACGAATATCACGCAGAAACACGTGAACGTCAGCGCCACGCGTAGCGCGGTTCCCGGCACGGTGCGCAATAGCCCCGCAAGCCGCGGCCGGGCTTCACACCACGGCCGAAAGGCGGCGTGGATCACGAGCAAGATGCCGTTGAGCAGGCCCCAGACGACGAAGTTCCAGCCGGCACCGTGCCAGAGGCCGCACAGCGTGAATGTCACGAGCAGGTTGCGGTACGTCTGCCAGCGCGAGCCGCGGCTGCCGCCGAGCGGAATGAACAAATAATCGCGAATCCACGTCGACAGCGAAATGTGCCAGCGCCGCCACAATTCGGCAATGTTCGCCGACAGGAACGGCATGTTGAAGTTCGGCGCCAGGTGATAGCCGAGCAGGTGCGCCAGACCCAGAGCCATGTCGCTGTAGCCGGAGAAATCACAGTAAATCTGAATGGCATAGGCGATGGCGGCGAGCCAGAGCGTGAAGGTGGCATAGGCCGCCGGGCTCGCGAACACCGGGTCGACGTACAGCGCCATGCGGTCGGCGATGGCCAGCTTCTTGACCACGCCCAGCAGGATGAGCAGGACGCCGGTATGCGCTCGCAGCCAGCTCCAATGCTTGCGGCGCGCGACCAGCGGCAAGAAGGCGCGGCGCGGACGATCGGGCCGGCTACCAGGTGCGGAAAGAACAGGATGAACAGCATGAAATGGGTCAAATCGCGTGCCGCCTTGACGTGGCCGCGGTAGACGTCGACCGTGTAGTTGATCGCTTCGAAGGTGTAAAACGAGATGCCGACCGGCAAAATCACCTGCAGCACCGGCAACGACGGAGTCAGGCCGAAGGTGCCGGCCGCCTCCGCGAGCGAGCTGAGGAAGAAGTTGGCATACTTGAAGTAGCAGAGCAGGCCGAGGTTGCCGGCGAGGCTGGCGCAGAGCAGCAGCTTGCGGACGCGCGGGCTGGGTGCGGCCTCCATGCCGCGGGCGATGAGGTAGTCGGCCAGCGTCGAGACGCACAGCACGAGGGCCAGCCAGTGGTTCCAGCACGCGTAGAAATAAATGCTCGCCGCGAGCAACAACAGCACGCGGCCGCGCTGCCAGGGCATGGCCCAGTAGGCGCTGAAGACAATCAGGAAGAAGATGCAAAAAGTAAACGAGCAGAACAGCAAGGCCAACGCCCCTGGTTGGAGCTGTCGTGGCATCGAACCGCCGGGTGCGCCACACGGAGACGCCGCCTATACGGTCCCGGCGCCGTGGATGCAAGAGATGTTCGAATCGCCCTCAGGGTCGCAGCTCGCCTCGCTTGCCTCCATAACTCGGCTCACCTGGAATCATGAACCACGGATCACACGGATGGCACGGATACGAATGCTGTTCTTATCCGTGCCATCCGTGTGATCCGTGGTTCATGGTTCTTTGATGCCTCTCGACACTGTGGTACAATCGGGTTCCCAGGGCCCGAGCACTGACCGAGGCGGTGGATGAAGTTCAACTTCTTCGCCCAGACCGGCCGCAATTTCGATCGGCTGCGCGAGATCATGACCGTGCTCGCCAAGTACGGCCTGGTCGATTGGCTGGGCCGGGTCGACGCGCGCTGGCGCGCAGCATCCTGCGCCGCTCCGGCACCGCCGAGCTGGCCGGCAAATCGACCTCCGAACGCGTGCGGCGGGCGCTGGCCGAGCTGGGCACCACCTTCATCAAGTTCGGGCAAATCCTCAGCACCCGGCCGGACCTGGTCGGTCCCGAGATGGCAGCCGAGCTGGCCAAGCTGCAGACCAGCGCCGGCCGACTCGATTGACACGGTGCGCCGGACCATTGCCGACGAGCTGGGCCATGCGCCGGAGGAGCTGTTCGCCCAGTTCGATGCCAAGCCGCTCGCGTCGGCGTCGATCGCCCAGGTCCACACCGCCACGCTGAAGACCGGTGAGCGCGTGGTCGTCAAGGTGCAGCACCCCGGCATCACCGAGCGCGTCGTCAGCGACCTCGAAATCCTCCGCACGCTGGCTGTGTTAGCGGAGAAGTATTCGACGCAGCTACGGCTGTATCAGCCGACCGCCGCCGTCGGCCAGTTGCGCGAAACGCTGATGAACGAGCTGGACTTTCGTATGGAGCGGCGCAACCTCGACCGCTTCAACCGCCATTTTGCCAGGGATCCGCGCGTCCGCTTCCCCCGCGCCCATGCCGAGCTATCCGGCCGGCGCGTGCTGACGATGGAGTTTCTGGAAGGCGTGCCGGGCCGCGACCTGGCGCGCATCCGCGCTGCCGGCGCCGACCCGGGGCAGGTCGCGCTGACCGGCGCCAACGTCTACCTCGACATGGTCTTTCGCGACGGCTTCTATCACGCCGACCCGCATCCCGGAAACTTCCTGGTGCTGCCTGAGGGCGTCCTGGGCATCCTCGACTGCGGCATGGTCGGCCGGCTCGACACCGACCTGCGCGAGGAGATCGAGTCGATCCTGATGGCGATCGTCGCGCGCGACAGCCAGCGGCTGACCGACGGCTTCGTACGGCTCGGTTCGGTGCCGCCGGACTTCGATCGGGCGCTGTTGCGTGCCGACATCGACAATTTCCTTACCGAATATGCCGACCTGCCGCTGGAGGAGTTGGATCTTGGCGCTGCGCTCAAGGGGATCACCGAGATCATCCGCTCGCACCGCATCCTGTTGCCGGTGTCGATTTCGCTGCTATTGCGGCTGTTGATCATGCTCGACGGCACCGGCCGGCAGATGAACGCGAGCTTCAGCCTGGCGGAGGTGCTGCGGCCATATTACGTGAAGTTGCTGAAGCGACGCTATTCGCCGCGGCGGATGCTGCGCGAATTTCAGCGGAGCTATCGCGACTGGGCGCATCTGGTCGAAACGCTGCCGCGCGACCTCGGCACGCTGCTGCGCCGCATCGGCATCGGCGCCTTCGAGCTGCACGTGGAGCACCGCCGGCTCGAACGCACGGTGGACCGGCTGGTGCAAGGCGTGTTGATCGCGGCCCTGCTCGTCGGCTCGAGCCTGATGTGGGCACAGAAGGCGCCGCCGACCCTGTTCGACGCCGAAATCTCCATCGCCGGCGTGCTGGGTTTTTCCCTGGCGACGTTGCTTGCGATCCGCCTGGTGTACGTCAGCCGGCCTCGGGATGACGACAAGCTGTGATCGCACTTGTTTGCGAGCGATGTTTCAGCTTTTCAGGTTCTTACGGGACACCCCAGCGACTGAGACGCACGCGGCTGCCGCCAACTCAAAGCCCGCGCTGGCCGATAGATACGGCCGCGTTTCACCGCTGGGTCATCGTTTGGCACTGCGTGGCGCCGTCAACCTAGTGCATCGCCAAGCCTTAATTCTGGGGTAGCCGCATTCGTGAGAATGCGGGTGACCTCGCCCGCATTCTCACGAATGCGGCTACCACGCAACCCCTCTTTGGAGACTTGACACGGCACTAGCAACTAGCCTAGCCGGCAGACGCTGCGGCCGAGAATTTCGCATGCGGCGCCCGATGCACTACCGCCTTCGCCTGGGCCTGCAGACGCACGACCTCTGCAAGCACGCTGGCGACGCCTGCGCTGCTGTCATGCACCTCGATCGACCACGTTGCGTCCCATTGGCCGGCGGCCGGCAGCAGCACGACGCGGCCCCGCTGCCGTCTTGAAGTTCGGGAAGTTCGTCGCGGGCTCCAGGATGGATCATGGGGTCATTCAGGGTTCCCGCGAGGCCCCTGCATGACCCCCCGTTCCCCCGATGATCGAAATATCGGTTCCTGATATCTTTATCTCGTGCGCCGCGGCGCGGACGAGGATGCCAAGCTCGCAGCCTGGCGCCAGCGCGAGTCGGCCGCGGAAAACGATTGCACGCCAGACACGGGATCACCTACGATCGATCGAGTACGTTAAGCCGCCGTAGACTGCTCGCGACTTCCGCAAGGCCGGTGGCTTGATCGACGAGTTTCCCGTCGCAGATCACGCCGATCACGGGCGTACGATAGACGGCATCAATGCCGGGGATGAACCTGCGGAAATCGCTCGGTGTTTGGCAATCCAGCACGTCGAACACTTCCACCTCCGGCATCTCGGCGGTGCCGCCGCGCAGTGCAGCCTCCACCTGGTCCAGCAGGTCCAGCTCCCCCGGTGCATAGGTCGCGATTCCGATAATGAAGTGTGTGCCGGATGCTGGAATTGTTCGAGCGGGGTCGCGAAGAGTCATCCGGCTCTGCGAAACGCGAATCGGGAAATCCAGGCGTGCCTTGTCCTGGGCATCACGGGGTGCCTTTCCCTTTCGGAACGTCAGCAAGGAAGAAAAAGTATTCATGGCTTCGTGTAGACCGTCACTCCGTCGTGCCGCCATTCACCGCCCGAACGCAGCACACGGCGGATTTCACTGCTCTGAACACCGGGCCCCAGCCACGTGTCGACGTCGATCGGCACACTATTCGAACACACGTGATCCACGGTCCCATCGGGAAACGGCAGCTCAACATTTCGGCAGAAGAGGAAGACTTCGCCGGCCGCGATCAGTGCAGCCAGATGCGGTCCCACCGCGGCCCATGCCGATGCACCTGGCATCCATTCCGGCTGCTGGTTGATAACGCCGGGTTCCTCGGCTTCCCCGCCCAAATTCAGCCGGACCTGCGTGGGGATCGCCACTTTGGAGGCTCCACGGGACTCCACCCACGATTTTAGCTGGCGCACCACCGCCTGTCACCCAGGAGATGACCTTGAAGATCTTGTCGATGCCGGTCAGTCGTGCTTGCCTTTGTTTTAGTCGTCATCGCCGTCACCATCGCGAATAGGCTCAATCGGATCGTCGAGTCCGTCGGACCAGCCGTCGCGCTTCGCTCTTGCAGCGACTTGAACGGCAGCTTCAGATCGCGCTCCTGCTGCAGACAGTGGTCGTAGAACGGATTGCGCTTGCGCCATTTCGCTTCCGTCTCCGCGAGCCAGTAACGCAAGGGGTCGCTCTTGCGGCCATTGCCTTCGCAGAGCACCAGGTTGCGCTCGACGGCACGGTCGAGCCAGCGTTTCAGCGTGGCGGGATGCCACTTGTCGAAGTCGCTGGGCCACTCGGCGAGGATGTCCAGCCGGCCGAAATCTCGATCGCTAGCGTGCTGGGTTTTGGCCTGGCGACGCTGCTTGCGGTCCGCCTGGTATACGTGAGCCGGCCTCTGGATGACGACAGGCTTTGATCGCTCCATTCGTTCTTGCGCCTGCGTGGGCCGCCGGCCTGGAATCGCCAAGTGGCCTTGCAATTTGCCAAATGCATGGTCCTACTCATTATTTCGTAAGCATCCGCACGATCGACGGGTGCGTGCGGCCGATCTCCGCCGCCGTCTTCCCACTCTTGTTGCGTGCGTTGCGGTCGGCGCCGTGCGCCAGCAGCCACTGCACCGGTTCTGCTTTGCCCTGCCGCGCGAAGTACATCAGCAGCGTGCCCTGGCCCTCATCGCGCGCATCGACGTTGGCTCCGCGTGCGGCCAGCAGTTCCATCACCGGAATCGGATCGGCTTTGGAGCGGGCTGCACGGCATCGATGTTGCCGCCGCAGACCGCGTGGCACAAGAGTGAGACTTCCTGGAAGTCGTCGGCGGGATCAATGGCGCTCGCGAACTCCGGATTGTGCTCGACATGGCTGCGCAGCGCGGGCAGGTCGCCCAGCCACGCCGCCGTGAACACGTCGTCGATGGCGCCGTGCGCCACCAGCGGCCCCACGAGCGCCGGCTGCCATTTCTTCGCGATTGCCAGCGGCGTGACCGCGACGCCGGTTCCCAGGTGGACAGCGTCGCCGGCCATGGTTGCCTGCACCGGATCGCACGCGGGCGTATTGCAATCCGCGCCGGCCTTCAGCGTCAGCTCAAGAATTTGCGGGCGGTTACGGTACGTCGCCACCCACGCCAGCGTGCGGTTGTCCATGCCGCGCCGGCGTGCGAGCGCTCGGTCCTGCACCAGCGCCTTGCGGACATTTTCCGTGCGTCCCTTGGCGGCGTCGTTCAGCAGCGTCTCGAACTGCACCTGCGCCGGATCGTGAACGCCGTCGCAGCTCTTGCGCAGTTCCCGGTCCTCCGTCTCGGGACTGTGAATCATGGCCTTGGCGATGCGCGCGAGCGGCCGCATGATCGGCGCCGCGTCGAGCCCGCGGGCAACGAGCGCCGCGCGCATGCAGCGCAGCCACGCCGCGGCGGCTTTGGCGCTGATGTAACGGTGCCGGTGCCGGCGCAGGAGGCCTCCGGCAAGATTGTCCGAATAGCCGCGGCTGCCGCCGAACCACTGCATGAAGAAGGGCGTCGCCTCGCCGCTGTTGAAGCGCCCAAACGCCACGCGCAGCACCTGGTCCTGCTCAATACGGCGATAGAGATCCGTAATCAGTGCCGCCACGCCGTCACTGCCGCCCACCGCCGTCCAGAGATCCGCGCCGGGAAACTCGACGAGCGGTTCCCCACGATGGCGCAGTTCCTTGTGGATGGAGATGGCCATATTAGCCGGGAGCCGCTGCGGCCGAAAATTTCGCATGCGGCATGCGATGCACGACCGCCTTCGCCTGCGCCTGCAGACGCACCACCTCCGCGAGTACGCCGGCGACGCCCGCGGTGCTGTCATGCACCTCGATCGACCACGTTGCGTCCCACTGGCCGCCGGCCGGCAGCAGCACGACCCGGCCGTGCTGCCGTTCAAAGGTCTTGAAGTTCGGGAAGTTCGTCGCGGGCTCCAGGCCCGTCACGTAGCCGTCCTCCATTGCGCCCGTATTCTTCCACACCGTGAAGCACGGCAGCTCCTGCCGGCTGAAACGCAGCGCCAGCCCCTTGTCAGCGGCACGGTTTGACAGCAGCGCCAGGGTTCGGCCCGCGGCGTCGGCGATGAGATCGTAGCAGTAAACCTGTTCCGCGAAACCCGCGACCGGACCGGCGTAGAACTCCAGCGTGTCGATACCCTCGGCCGCACGCAGCGTCAGCGGCGCCGCCTCGCGCACCGGCGCGACGATCCGGCTGCCGGCTTCGAGGAACGGCGGACCGACGTTGCAGTGGTAGAGCAGCTGCAATTCGGCCGGCTCGGCGCCGCGATTCTCGACGCGATCATGGATGACGACGC
This sequence comes from uncultured Gemmataceae bacterium, assembly GCA_963834865.1. Classification (GTDB taxonomy): domain Bacteria; phylum Planctomycetota; class Planctomycetia; order Gemmatales; family Gemmataceae; genus CAWIDK01. Next base: position 3,692,676 of record CAWIDK010000002.1, on the reverse strand, counting down.
GATTCGATTCGGGGACGGTGGTGTAGGTCGTGGTCAGCACCAGGTGCGGAGAGAACAGCCCGCCCTCCTCCACCTGACCGACGACCGATAGCTCGTAGGGCGGATCGAGACCGATGCGCACCTCGACATAGTACGCCGGCTGGTTGGCGATGCGGCCGTGCAGCATGAGCAGATCGCGGCGCGGCCGGCCCTGACGATCGGTGTAGGCGTCCTCGCCGGGCGGCCCGTTGGACGCGAGCCCGCAGCGGCAGAGCCATTCGTCGAAGCCGGTCAGCCAGCCGATGCCACCGCGCTCGGCGGTGTTGACGAACGCGGGATGGACGGGCCCATGTACCGGCGCCTTCCAGCCGAGCGGCGTGCCGCGATAGCGCCCCTGCCAGAGGCCCATGCCGCGCGTCGGCAAGATGGCGAACGCGAGCGCGCCGTTGTCGACCTCGATGAGATCGACGCGATCGCGCAGACCGCCGCGGAGGGTGCGCTTGCGAATCGACCAGGCGCGGCACGCGCCGAGCGGCAGGTGATCGCCGCCGGCGCCGAAGGTGTCGAGCCAGACGTTGCTGGCGATGTCGGTCAGCGTCCAGGTCTTGTAGCGCTTCACGGACAAATACCAATACATAAGCGTAGGCGGCCCGCGCAGCCGCACGCTACCAAACTACGATTTCGGCGATCGTTTGCAAGCATTGCGGTACTTTAGCACGAGCAGCAAAGCAACCTCGCCCCCATAAGCGGTGGGCGCCGCACGATGTAGAAAAGCCTTGAGCCCCGGCGCGGGCGGTCCTGCTGGAGGCCATGTGTGGGCCCAAAGACGTTTGCCGACTCAGTCCCATGACGGAACAATGTCGCCCGAGGCCCGCGTCGCCAAAGCTGGAAGGATCGAGTTGGCCGAGTAGCTCAGAAAGCGCACGGCGCCATCTCCAAGGAGGAACTGACCGCCGCCGCTGTGCAGACTCCAGAAATGTAGCACGTCGCAAGTGTTAGCAGTCCGTCCGGGTTTAAATTGGTAGGGGCCCGGCGGGCAAGCAGACTCGAGCAGACCAAAGTTCAGACTGCGTACACCCAGGACCATGTCACCGGTGCCATCTTTGGCCTCACCCCAGCCGGCGTACCAATACCCCCAAATCTCATTGTCGCTCGGGGGCCTTTCTCCCACGAACACGGTGTTGCTGTTTCCATCAGTGACGTCAGCGAAACGAATACTCGAGTCCACAAATAAGACGCCGTTCCTGCGGGTTTGGTCGGTACCCTGCACGCCAAGATACGAAGTCAGCGCGATATTCGTTACTGGCGATACAAAGGATCGGCCATCGGCGGGGCATACGTAAAGACGGATCACGGTTCCGAAAGGGTGCGGCGGGCTACTAAAAAAAGGGTTTTGGATAGCCGCATATGCATTCTGGGCTTCTTGCCAAATCGCGCCCTGCTCAATGAACGGGAGTACGCGAGTATGCCAACCCATGTACAGGTACGGAGCCTTACCGGCGCCGTAACTCATCCCTGGGGGCAGCGCCCCGTAGGCATCATGGTATTGATGTAACGCGAGACCAATTTGTCGAAGGTTATTCGCACAGTCCGACCGGGCCGCCGCGCCGCGCACCCGTTGCACCGCAGCCGCCATAAGTGCGCAAAGAATGGCCACAATAGAAAGGACAACAAGCAACTCGATAAGGCTTAATGCCTTGCGCCTAGCGACCTGAACCATATTCCGCCTCGATCGAGCTTTGAAAGAACCGGTGTAGTCGTGTTGCGCTACCGGCGGTTCTCTCAAATGGGGCCAAGAATAACTAAGGAAATCGCTGCGCGCCAGTCACCGTTGGACTGGCGCCGAAAACGCTTGCGTTTATACCCAGGCATCCATGTTCCTCACAATGTTTCGGCGAAATTCATGAAAAAGGCCCCGGCTTGGTTGCCGCGTTGTGAGGAACACGAATGCCGGGTAATAGCCGGGTAATAGCGCATCATGGCAAGCTAGAAGCCGTAACAAATGTATTGGCTCTCGGTGATGGTGGTTAGCGTGGGATCACCAGTTGCCACCTCACAGGGTTGAGGCTCTGGGTTCGTGGTGCAATTAGGAGTGTTACTGGGACCTGTCGCAAGCGTGAGGGTTGTGGTCGTTTCCGTCGGGTCCCCGTTTAGGCACGCACTGCCCGTCCAGATACTGCTCCAGGCCTGCGATGCCTGGGTCCGTGTAGTGCCGTCCGCGCTGATGATAAAGTACTCGATATGCCCCTGGCCGGTGTCTTTTGTCCGCCAGTAAGCCCATATCGACGCACAATTGCATTGAGTGCACGGCCCAGGGGGGGCGTAGGCTCTTTCCTGCGACGCAGCGCAAAGAATGCCAAGGAGGATAACCATCATAATCCATTGAACGCGGTGCATTGGTCTCTCCTACAGAACCACAGGATTGGAAACAACATCAACTTGTCGAAGCGTTGCCTGCTGGGGACGCAGCCTTCCGTAACCGGCGTACGGCGTAAACTGTTGCGAAAGTCACAACCATAAGGGCTGCGAACCCTGCGACCCAACTGTACATGCGATCCCATCGCCGGTGTTCCACTCCTTTCTCGAAGTACACGCTGGTTTCTCCGCCACTGGATTCGACGCGTGTGTATGCCGGTGTAACGGAACTCTTGATCGCGTTGGTCTTTGGATCAATGTGCCGGCGCATCACGAGCATACCGGGCTCAATAGCGAGCCGAAAACGCGACTCATCCACCTCCGATTCGATGGATGTCTTTACAACATTGAATCGGTCGATTTCGTCCGCACGTGCTTGTTTCTTGTCCGCGAACCAAGTGCGGCTCTCGAAGGTCCAGCTAGCGACAAGCCAGTAGCTGCCATGCGCGTGGTACCGAACATTCATCTCGCGTATCGGGAAGCCGGCGCTATAGTTGAGCCATCTGACGACTGCGCCAACATGGCCACGTGCCGTGTCGATCCACAACTCGACAAAGGCGTCGCCGGGGCGCGGAAACGAACGCAATACGACGCAATTTTGCCCGTCAAATACGTCCGTCCGGTGAACTGTCATTGATGACGTGTCGGGTTCCACATCGAGTTTTCCCGGAAGAATCTCGTTTGCAGGGGGGAACACCACCACGCCGTTACCCGCAAACAGCGGTGCTAACTGCATTGGGAACCCACTCGCCCCCATATTCCCTGTCAGAACGCCCACGTCGGGCGTGTCGGCGGTTGGCTTTACCTGGTTGCCGTCGATAATGTCCCTCAAGCTTCCCATCAGCGTCGTTCCATCAAAGGCGCTGATCCGGGCCTTCCGGGTGATCTTGCCATTGCTGATATTGATCGTCTCTCTTTCTTCCTCAAGTCGGTGCCGCTGCTTTGGCACGTCGATCAACAATTGCAAGTTCCAGATGCTGCCGAAGTCCTTGACATCAACGTTTACCTTACGCTTTCTTGCGTTGGTATACGCTTCGATATTCTCTTTGGTCGTATGGCACTTACCCTCCACTGTGTACTGCATCGGCGGATAAGCACGGCGCTTTGCCCAGTCGGCAAGTATTTGCTTTAGGCGCGGATCAAGTTCCTCCTGTCCAGCGGCAACGCCAGAGAGGCCAACAATGAGCAGAACGGCGGACCCGCCGCGAAGCCAGTATGCACGGCGCCGTGTCATAAGTGCCTCTCCGTTCACGGGCTGTCGGCCTTCAGGCCCCGACAAAATACGTCCATCGAATAAACGGCCGGCTCGCCACCAGCGGGGCGCAGGGTGAACCGTACGGTCGTGGAGAAATCCCCCGAACGTGGGACGGTGAGGCTCGCCGTGTAGGCGCGCCGATCGCGCACCCCCGGAACGCGGGCGGGCTCGACCTGCAGCTCGACTGCATCCGTGGCGATCGATACGACGGCAACTTCTGCATCGTCGGGCGCTTGTAATAGGAACATGCCGACCGCTGTTTCCCCGACTTTTGTGGCCGGTAAGGTCAGCCGAGCAGGAATGGGTCGGATCGCTGCGAGCAGGTCGCCCTCAACGCCGAGCCAGCCAGCTTCGACGGGCCTACCCTGCTCGTCAAGCAAATCGATGACCAAGTCGCCCTGAAAAGGCCCCGGTCGCATGTCAATGCGCGGCGTCACGGACACTTGAAACTCGTTACTCTTGATTTGCCGAATCTCGACCGATGCGATTAGCGGCTGGATTCTCGCGGCACGCTGCGGAAAGGGACGTGGACCGTGGCGATTGTCTTGCGGGGTACGCGTGTATCGCCCCGTAGACGCTGGCTCCCGAAGCTCAGTTCGGCGAGGTCAAAGGTGACCCGGCTGCGGACCTTTCCTTTCAACGTCCACTCGGACAGCTGGTTTTGGTGCGTCGAGGCGGCAGGCTGTCGTCGCCCCCCCCCCGGTGATTCAACCAGAGGCGTCACCCTTGACGCGAAATCGCGGATCGGCTTGCCCATGTCCACCGCGCCGCGATGTCCCGTGTCTACATTGACGGTAACGCGGCGGGTTTCACTCGGCGCTAGTGTCAACGAATCTGGCACTACCGAAATACACCCGCAGGACGTTGCAAATTGTGTGATTGTGACCGGCTGACGAGTGCGGTTTTCAATGGGTAACTCGTGGGCGTGCTGTTTGGCTTCCCAGATTTCACCTAAATCAAGGTGCACGGGAGCAACAGCCACGCCATCGATTTCGGTGACGACCGCCAGCACTGCGGGGAGCGCGGACGGTCTGCGCAACCCGCGTTCGGTCTGGTAGAGCGCAAGCGCACCGAGCACAATGATCACACCCCAAGCCAAAACGGGGCGCAACCATGAACGCAGTCTGTAAACGGCGACTTGCCAGCTTACGGATAATCCGGACCGACGCCTGATAGGGGAATCCGCCTTCATGACCGCACTCCGATGACAGTGGGGAGACGTAACGCGTCCCTATCGCAGTCGGAAGCCCGGCCGAGCACATTCATTAATGACAATCGCTAATCATCCGCCCTGAAATAACGTGTGTCAAAGGAATTTTGAAAAAAAATAAACAGGGCGATTGAGCACTGCACGTGTCATCGCGCACGTTACGCGCTTTGCTCCGCGGTGGTCGGTTGCGGCCAGTACGCCGGGAAAACAAGTGATTCGATCGCAGCTTGGGCGGTGGCTTGCCACCGAGTCGCCGTTCGTCCGGCATCCGGCGCCGCCTCGCGCACCGGCGCGACGATGCGGCTGCCGGCTTCGAGGAACGGCGGACCGACGTTGCAATGGTAGAGCAGCTGCAATTCGGCCGGCTCGGCGCCGCGATTCTCGACGCGATCGTGGATGACGACGCGATTCGAGTCAGGGACGGTGGTGTAGGTCGTGGTCAGCACCAGGTGCGGATAGAACAGGCCGCCCTCCTCCACCTGACCGACGACCGATAGCTCGTAGGGCGGATCGAGACCGATGCGCACCTCGACATAGTACGCCGGTTGGTTGGCGATGCGGCCGTGCAGCGTGAGCAGATCGCGGCGCGGCCGGCCCTGGCGATCGGCGTAGGCATCCTCGCCGGGCGGCCCGTTGGACGCGAGCCCGCAGCGGCAGAGCCATTCGTCGAAGCCGGTCAGCCAGCCGATGCCGCCGCGCTCGGCGGTGTTGACGAACGCGGGATGGACGGGCCCGTGCACCGGCGCCTTCCAGCCGAGCGGCATGCCGCGAAAGCGCCCCTGCCAGAGGCCCATGCCGCGCGTCGGCAGGATGGCGAACGCGAGCGCGCCGTTGTCGACCTCGATGAGATCGACGCGATCGCGCAGACCGCCGCGGAGGGTGCGCTTGCGAATCGACCAGGCGCGGCACGCGCCGAGCGGCAGGTGGTCGCCGCCGGCGCCGAAGGTGTCGAGCCAGAACGTCGCTGGCGATGTCGGTCAGCGTCCAGGTCTTGTAGCGCTTCAAGGGCGGCCTCCGCGGAACGGGGTATCGTGGGCATTCCGCTTGGCCGCCACCTGTGCTTGCAGACGCATAAGCGAAAACAGGTCCACGAGTTCAACCAGTGCCGTTGCTTCCCGCAGTTCGCCGCGCTCAATTTGCCTTCCTGATCCTGCCGGTCAAGCAATTCCTGAAGGCGCTCCTGGAGCGCACGGGGGAACCGGACCTTCCTCCAATCAACCCGTTCGTGCATCGCCGCCTCCGGCTGAATCGATCGCGCCTCTCGTCGATTCTACCCACTGCTTCCGCACGGGTCTAGCGCGCCGCGTCTTGTACACCACGGCCGCTTCGGATACCGTGGAAGAAGTACAACCTTCACCCTCTCTCCCAAGGTGATGCCATGTGGCGATGCCTGGGCCTGATTTGCGGCGCTGGACTGCTCCTCGCCGATGCGGCCGCGAGGGCGGAAGATCCCACGCCGGAACAGCAGGCGGTCATCAAGAAGCTCGAAAACCTGTACGTCGCCGGTGTCGCCATCACCGCGGAACAGGAGCGGGAACTAGTGCCGCGTCAAGTCTCGAACGAGGGGTTGCGTGGTAGCCGCATTCGTGAGAATGCGGGCGACGTCACCCGCATTCTCACGAATGCGGCTACCCCAAAATCAAGGCTTGGCGATGCACTAGCCGAGGCGTTGCCGCGCGCCAAGGTCACAATCGATCCGGAAGGTCAATGAGTCGAACGCGTGGAGCAACATCCATGACCCAAGCGCTATCACGCCGGCGTTTCCTTGAGATTGGTGCCGGCGGACTCGCGGTCGGCACGCTTGCGGAGTCGGCACAGGCGGGGCCGGTCCAGCAGCCGGCTCAGCCCAACCCGAAGGACCCGCCGACGCGTTTCCAGATCGCGTGCATGACGCTACCGTATTCGGCCTTTCCGTTGCAGCGGGCACTGACCGGCATCCGCGAAGCGGGCTATCGCCACGTCGCCTGGGGCACGGCACATGAGGAAAACGGCAAGCGCATCCCGGTGCTCGCCGCCGACGCGCCGGCCGAGCGCGCCCGGGAATTGGCCGCCCGCTGCCGCGACCTCGGCCTCGAGCCGGTGTTGATGTTCTCGGGCATCTATCCCGAGGCCAAGAACGGGCTAGAGGTCTTGCGGCAGCGCATCGTGCAGGCAGCGGCGGCCCGCGTGCCGCAGGTGCTGACGTTCGGCCACACGCGCGGCGGCAACGAGAAGCTATGGATCGCGCGCTTCAAGCAGCTCGCCCCGCTCTGCCGTGACGACGACGTGACGCTGGTGGTCAAGCAGCACGGCGGCGAGACCGGCACCGGGGCGGCGTGTGCCAGGATCACGCGCGAGGTCAACGATCCGCGCATCAAGGTCAACTATGACGCCGGCAACGTGATGGATTACCTCGAAGGCAAGGTCAATCCGCTCACCGACCTCGCGGCGTGTGCCGGCGAGGTGCGCAGCTTCTGCATCAAGGACCATCGCTTCTTCCCGCCGCCGCACCAGGACTGCGGCCCGGGCCTGGGCGAGATCGACCATTATCGCTTGCTGCACCAGGTCGCTTTCACCGGCCGCACGATCCCGCTGTGCTGCGAGAACATCTTCGCGCCGCGCGTGCCGCGGCCGACGCAGCCGGCGGGCGTCGATGCACTGGCACGGCGGGCGCGGGAGTTCCTGGAACTGGTGATTCAGGGGATCCAGCAGCCGAAATAAGGCCCGCCTGCAGGCGACAAAAAAACTGCTCATTTGCCTTTGGCGGTCAGCCATCGGCTCGCGACATAGCAGACCGGGCCGAGAACGGCGAGGGCAGCGCCCAGGAGCAGTGCCGCGGCGGGGGCGAGCAGGTCGTCCTCCTCGGGGGTCCATTTCGAAGCCTTGTCGTAGATCGCGAGCCCGATGAGCAGGGTAGGGAAGAGGCCCAGCAGCGTCGCAACCACCAGCCCGCCCGGCACGCGGAACGGCCGGACCAGCCCGGGCTCGCGGATGCGCAAGGCCACAAGGGCGGCGAACTCCAGTAGCAGGCTCAGGCCGTAGAGGATCACGTCCAGAGCGACGACGTGCTTCAGGCCGAGTTGCGTCGCCAGCGCCCAGGTGACGGCCAGGGTGACGACGGCCACCCACGGCGCCCCGCTGCGCAGGCGGCGGGTGAAGACAGCCGGCAGGTAGCCGTCCTGTGCGAGCACCACCGGCAGCCGCGAGTAGGAGAGCACCAGGGCGTTGAACATCCCGAAGGCCGAGATCATGCCGCCCAGCCCGACGGCGATGGCCAGGGCGGGCCAGCCGACGTGCTCCGCCACGGTCACCCAGGCACCGGTCGTCCAATCCTCGGCGCGATCCCCGAGCGCGACGCAGCGAGCACCGGCAGCACGTAGGTGAGCGTCACCAGCACGACCGCGCCCGCCATCGCCAGCGGAAAGGTGCGCTGGGGCCGTTCCACCTCGGCGGCGAAGGTCGTCGCATTGTCCCAGCCCATGTAGTTCCACAGAGCGAACAGCAGCGCGCCCACGTAGTCCAGTTCCCGCGGCGGCTGCGGCACGCCGTCGACGGCAGCCGGGCGAACGACGGCCAGCACCGTCAGCACCGCGAACGGCGCCAGCATGGCCACGGTCAACAGCAGCGCCGAGCGGCCGACACTGCGCGGTGGGCGCAGGTTGGCCAGGGTACACGCGGCGATCATCCCGGCGCCGATGAGCCAGCCCGGGATCCCCTTGAGGTCCGCGCCGCTGAAGGCCGGCACGGTATATTTGCCCAGGAAACCCAGGTAGGTGACAAAGAGTATTGGGTAAATCGCCATGTCGAAGATGCTGGCGACCAGTGACAGCCAGGCTTCCTGGAAGCCCCAGAACGGCCCGAGCGCGGCGCACCCAGATGTAATAGCCGCCCTCCTCGGGAATGGCGCTGGAGAGCTCGCTGACCATGAGCGCCGTCGGCAGGCTCCAGATGAACGGAATGATCAGCAGGACCAGGGCCGCCATCAGGTATCCCGATTCCTTGACGACGTCCTCCAGGCCGTAGGGACCGCCCGCGACCATGAAATAAGTGGCCGCGATGAGTCCGAGCAGCGTCACCTTCCGGCGCGGTCATTGGGCCGGCCGAATCGGGCGTTTCCTGACCACCCAAGGTATGCTCCTTACACTATTGACGGGTGCGCAACCAATGCAAACCGACGGCCGGCGTTATCTACGACCCCTGCCGGCTTGTCCGGCAGGTGAACCAGTTTGGCAGGCTAACGTGCAACAGGGCGCCGTCCCTGCTCTGCGACCCCTGCCGGCTTGTCCGGCAGGTGAAGCAGTTTGGCCGGCTAGCATGCGCGTCGCACGTAGCTCGCCAAACTGCTTCACCTGCCGGACAAGCCGGCAGGGGTCGAAAGCCATTGTTGCTGCGGAATGCTAGCCTGCCAAACTGGTTCACCTGCCGGACAAGCCGGCAGGGGTCGAAAGCCATTGTTGCTGCGGAATGCTAGCCTGCCAAACTGGTTCACCTGCCGGACAAGCCGGCAGGGGTCGTGGACAAAGAGGCTGGTGTCGCATTCCTAGCGCAGCAGTCAATAAACGCAGGGCGCTCGAAGATTCTACGCGGCACGACGCTGCCAGTCCTGAAACTCGTGTGCTTTCTTCGTGCCCCTGGTGTCCTTCGTCGATAAACCTGTCCTACGGAGAGCAACATGCGCGAAGAGCCGGAAATCGCCGACGACGTGCGCGTGCTGCACCGTCTCGGCTACGCGCAGGAGTTGGCCCGCCGGATGAGCGGGTTCTCCAACTACGCCCTCTCGCTGTCGATCATCTGCATCCTGGCCGGCTGCGTCACCTCGTTTCACGTCGGCTTCTGCTCCGTCGGCGGCGCGGCGATCGGCCTGGGCTGGCCGCTCTGCGGTGCCGTCGCCCTGGCGGTCGCGCTGTCCATGGGGCAGCTTGCGTCGGCGTTTCCGACCGCCGGCGGGCTCTATCACTGGGCGGCCATCCTCGGCGGCCGCGGCTGCGGCTGGACCGTCGCCTGGCTCAACCTGCTCGGCCTGATCACCGTGCTGGCGGCGATCAACGTCGGCGCGTGCCGATTCGTCGCGGATGCGTTCTTCCGCTCCATCACGCCGTGGGAACAATTCGCCGCTGTGGCCGGGGTCACCGCGTCGCAGGCGCTGCTCAACCATCGCGGCATTCGCACCGTCACCCGACTCACCGATTTCAGCGGGTGGTGGATCCTCGTCGTCGCCGCGGCGCTGACCGCGGCGCTCCTCTGGTTCGCGCCAACCTTTGAGCCGGTTCGCCTGGTGACATTCACGAACTTCAGCGGCCTGCCGTCCGACGATGCGGTGTGGCCGCCCACCGACTCGCTGATCTGGCTGTTTGCGCTGGGCCTGTTGCTGCCGGCATACACGGTCACCGGCTTCGATGCGTCGGCGCACGCGGCCGAGGAGACGGTCCATGCCGCCCAGAGCGCGCTGCGCGGCATGGTGCGGGCGGTGCTTGTCTCCGGACTTGCCGGCTGGGGAATGCTCGCCGCGCTCGTGCTGGCGATTCCCGACCTGGCCGAGACGGCGGCGCAGGGTGAGCAAGCGTTCTTCCACGCGGTTCATGGCGTGCTGCCGGCCGGCCTCGCACTTGGGCTCTTCGCCGGCATCGCGGTGGCGCAGTATCTCTGCGGCCTGGCCACGGTCACGTCGGCTTCGCGCATGGCCTACGCCTTTGCCCGCGACGGCGCCCTGCCCGGCTCGCGCTGGCTGCGGCACGTGAGTGTCGCACACCGCACACCGGCGGCGGCCATCTGGGTCGTGTCCGCGGCGTCGGTGCTGTTCACGGTGTATTCGCCGGTCTACGCGACCATCGCCGCCGCCTGCGTGATCTTCCTGTATCTCTCGTACGTGGTGCCGATCGCGCTGGGTTTCTGGGCGTTCGGCCGAACCTGGATGCAGCCGGGACCGTGGCAGCTGGGCCGGTGGTATCGCCCGCTGGCGGCCCTGAGTGTGGCAGGCGGGGTGGGGCTGATCGTGCTGGGCATGCAGCCGCCCAACGAGAAGGCGGCCTATGCGGTCGCCGGGGTGCTGCCGCTGCTGCTGGCCGGCTGGTTTGCCGTGGCCCGGCATCGCTTTGCGGGGCCGCCGCATGGCGTGCTGACGCTGCAGCGCCGCCAGTCAATCGCGACGGCGGAGCAGGCCGTGCATCAGGAACCGGTGGACGAGCGTGCGGAATAACCGGCAGAAACATTTCTGTCAAACTTCCTATTTTGCCTATTTTAGCTTTGACTAGCTTCTCTGGATTATTTATCCTACCGTAGTGCAATCGGTAAAGTTTCCTCAGGCGATGCACCTTGCCCAGCCATCGCAAGGGGCAGCGCCCGGAATCCAGGGACAATCTCAAAAGAACGTCCAACCCATCCCAGCGCGAGAAGGCGTCCCATGTGTAAGGAGAAGTGGTTATGTACAGCGTCGTAATGGCGACCATGCTCCTCGCGGGAGGGGAAACGCCCTCCTGGCATCATTCCTGCGGTTGCAGTTGTAGCTGCTTCTGCTACGGCTGCCATGGTTGCTACGGTTGCCACAGCTGCCACAGCTGCTACAGTTGCGGTTGCTGGTGCGGCTGTAGCTGCGGTTGCTGGTGCGGCTGCAGCTGCGGTTGCTGGTGTGGCTGCTCGTGCTCGTGCTACAGCTGCTACGGTTGCAGCTGCTCGGGCTACACCTACTACAGTTCCTGCTATTGCTCGGGCTGCTCGTGCTACTGCTCGGGTTGCTATTGCTCCGGGTTCTGCCACGGCGGCGTCGTGGTCGCGATGCCCTGCTCGTGCAGCTGCTACGGCTGCTCGTGCTGCTGCGGTGGAGTCATAGTCGCGCCGCCCCACGCGGTAGTTGCGCCGCACGCGTCGGCGCCGGGCACGGCATCGACGATGCCGTCGATCGCAGGAGGCCCCGCCATGCCGCCGGCCGATGGAACGATCGTGCCGCAGTCGGAGGCCGAGAGGGCCGCCGTCAAGAAGCTGCTCGAGGATCTGCGCAAGAAGCCGTCGAAGGACCCCGAGCAGATCGCCACGCCGCAAACGACGAAGGCCGCCGCCCCGGCACGCCTCACCGTCAAGCTGCCCGCCGACGCCCGGCTGTGGGTGGACCAGGTCGAATGCCCGCTGACCTCGGCCGAGCGCTCGTTCAGCACGCCGGCGCTGCAGCCCGGCCAGAGCTACTTCTACACACTGCGCATTCAGGTGCAGCGCCAGGGCGCGCCGACGACCGACAGCCAGCGCGTGACCGTCACCGCGGGCCAAAATGTCACCGTCACGTTCCCCAACCCCGCGCCGGTCACGACCGCGCAGCGCTAACAAGTCCTCCAAAGGTTCCGAGCCAGGCGATCACGACCGATCGCCTGGCTCTTTGTCCGTCGCGATTGTGAAGAAAAGATGTCGAATTATTGAGGCAATTCAAAATGAGCTGCCGTATACTGGCGGGCATCGCACGATTGTTGGCCTGGGTGTGGCGCCGCACCCACTCTCGGAGGTGTTCCGCACCATGACCGCGACCCGTTTGTTCGCCGCCTGGCTCGCGCGTTTGCGCATTACCCGTCGTCGGCCTCTCCGCCGTTTCCGCCCGCGGATCGAAAGCCTGGAAGATCGCGTGACGCCGGCCAGCTTTTCCGAAATGGGCAATGCCCTTACCCTCACCCTTGCCGCCAATGAACAACTGTCGTTGGTGGCGTCCGACGTGCCCCCCCACAACACCATCGTAATCACCGATTCCGTCTCGGACACCGATCCCGGCTTCAGCGGCGTCACCGTGTCCGGCACGTCAATCACCATCGATCAAAACGTCATCACCAGCCTCAGCATCGTCGACGGTGGAACGGCTGCGGGAGCGCGCGTCGCCTTCGCAGACAGCGCCGGCAACGCGTACCTGATTCCCGTTACGGTCGCGCTGACCGACTCCGCGAGCGGCAGCATCACGTTCAGCGGGGCCAGCACCTTCACCAACGTCGGCCTGACCGCCCAGACCGCCGGCGGGTCGATCCTGTCGACCAGCACGTCGTCGCTCACCTTGACGGGCGGCCCGCCACCGGCCAACGCCAACCTATCGCTCACTGCCGGCAACGATCTGCTGCTCCTGGGCAGCCTCAACGTCGCCGGCACGACGGCGTTCCAGGGCGACGACATCACGGCCACCAACCCGGCGAACGCCTTCACCGGGGATCTCTCCTTCGACGTGACCGGCGGTGGCATCGACCTCACGACTGGCGGCGCCCTGGTGCTCGGCGGCAGCACCATCGCGACGGATTTCCAGCCCGATTCGCAGATCGCGGCGCAGGGCAACATCACGCTGGACCCGGCGGACTTCCTCTCGGGAAGCTCCACCGGCCCCGCCCTCGATTTCAGCTCGGCGACCGGCAGCATTAACTTGGTCGGCAACGGCGGCAACAACTTCACCTTTGCCGTCGGTGCCGCGGTCTCCGGCAACAACACGGTCGCGCTCTTCAACGACACGACCACCGAGCTGGCGAACATCACCACGGGCAGCCCGCCAAGCGGCTCGATTGCGCCGGTCCTGACGGTCATCAGCGGGGGCACGATTTCGCAGGAGTCCGGCACCGCCATCACCGCGGCCGGCCCGACGACGTTCGACATCGACGGCGGCACCGGCGACATCGTGCTCAATCAACCAGCCAACAACCTGAGCGGCGCCGTCACCTTTTCCGAGAGCGCTGGCGGCACGGTGCAAAACGAAACGCTGTTCAACAACAGCCCCGCGGCGGCATTCCCCCGCCAAGGGAGCACGCCCTCGGTCAGCGAGCTGACCCTGGAGTTCGACAGCGCCGGCGTCGTGCTGCCCACCTTGACGATTGCCGGTATCCTGAGCGTCACGGCCGACGGCGCCATCAGGCAGACCGGCCCGATCACCGCGGACGGCGCCCAGTTCACGGTGGAAGGCGATTATCCCATCACGCTGAACAACAGCAGCAACGCCGTCACCGGCGACCTCAGCGTCGCCGGGCCGTCCAGCAGCCAACCCGTCATCGTCGAGAACTCGGAGAGTATTGAAATGGGTGCAGCTGAAACGCCAACACGGTTTTCTCACGCTGCCACCGTCAGCTTCATCGGTTGATTGGTCAATACCTTGCGGCGTTGTCCCTTCTTCAGGCGAGCGCGATTCTGCCGTTCAAACCAGTTCACAAACTTTTGCCAGTCGCCGTTCAGTTCGATGCAGCGCAGGTGGAGCAACGCCTCTGCCTTGCGCGGGTCCACCGCATGCCTGCACAGTCGAAACGCTCGCCGACCAGGTAACGCACGGCACCTTCCACCTGGCCTGTGGCGATCACCAAGTCTTGCGCCATCCACTCCCCGTAACGCAGCATCGATAGGCGTGGCTGTAGGTAACCAATCTCGCTCTGCAGAGCTGCACGGCGACTCTTCGTTCCAGGTCCACGGTTTGCTGTGTCGCGTAACAACTCCTGCAGATGCTGCACCAAGGTCCGCGCCGCCCTGCGTACAGCAGCGCCTTCAGCTTTTCCACCCAGGCCTTCAGGGCGTCGGTGCCTTCCTTGTGATAGTGACGCCCCAGCCGCCATAGCCTCTCCACGACGTGACAGACATCCAGCGTGAAGATGGCCTGGGGGAATAACGCCTCGAAGTGCTTCTTCAGGCTCTTCGCCCCGTCGAGGACGATCTGCACCCGCTTGGTCGTCTCCGGTCCGAAGCCACGCTTGGTCGCTTCCGCACGCGCCCACAATGCCGCCGCCTTGCGACCCGCAAAGGTGGCATACAGTTTCTTGTTCAGCGGCCCGTGCAGCAAGCCGTCCGCGCCACGCTTCAGCGTGTACATCACTACCACGCTGACTTCCTTGCCATTCTTGCTCTTGTCGCCTTTTTTCCGTCGTTTCTTGCTGCCACGCGCTGCCCGTTTGGCTCGGCCCCGGTGACGTTGGCAGCCGCAAGTGCAACCCGACCCATGGCGCGGCTTCCGCTTGCCGCGACGCTTCGCCAACTCCGTTTCGGTGGCGATGGGCGGACACTTGCCATCGACTTCGATCACCAGAACCTCGCCATCGTCGGACGGCGCGGGCAATTGCTTCATGAACGGCGCCGCCTCGCGTCCCATGCCGAGCACCACTTGCTCGATGGTCTCGGGGGCCGGCGCCCAGTTCAGCACCGCCTTGCACACCATTTGCGTCGCTTTGAAACTCATGCGCGTCGCCAGGCGTGCGACCCATTGCCTCACCCACGGCGACAACCGATCGCGGGTCAGTCCCAGGACCACGTCGAGCGGAAACAAGCCGCTGCCGCCGGCCCGCGACATCAGATACTGCCGGCCATAGGTGACTTCGCCGTAGAAGGTCTTCAACGTCCGCTCGGCATAGGCGTTGCCGGGCCGGTACTTGTCGTTGGCCAGGAACGGCTGCACATCCAAGCGTTGATGCCGTGCGGTGAGGAACACGCGCAGCAGACAGCAGCCCAGGACGGCGATGCGGACGAGCAGTTCTTTCTCGAAGGCCGCGAATGGCAGCTCGCTGGTTTGGCAGAACTGCAACAGTTCGTCGAGGATCGCGTGGGCCTGCAGCCGCAAAGTCTCGGCGGTCACTGGACGCACAGGAGTGCATGGCTTAGATTGTCTCTTCATGGAGCAGACTCCGTACCGCTTTGTTCAATAACGGTAAGGATATGCTCCATGTCCTTTTTCAGCTGCGCCTCACCTGAATATTCGCGAAAAACGGGGCGATTCGGCCGAAAAACCTAGGGAAAACGCTTGTAGAACCGCCAGTTGCACCCTATTGAAATCGACTCGTGGTCCTGGGGTATCGGCAGCTGCACCGTCATCGCCGAGACCGGCAACATCACCGAGGACACCGCCAACGGGGCGGCCTTCACGCAGGAGCAGGGCGCCCTCCCGGCGACCTTCCTAGCCAACGATCCCACCAGCGCAACGGTTGCGCTCATGGGCGACACCAGCGCCGGCGACTTCAACGACTTCACCAATTACGTGCTCATCCAGGGGGCCAACGTCAACACGGTCGCCTTCGAGAACGGCGATCCGCGCGCCACGTTCGACACGCTGGCCGCGCCGTCGACGACGGGGTTGAACTCGATCGACGGCGTAAGCTTGCCGGCCGGCGTCGTCAACCTGACGCTGCAGTTCGACCACGCGCCGATCGTTTTCGACGCGAACGCCGCCACGCGAGGATTGAGCCTGACCACCCTCGACGTCACCGCCGAAGGCATCCGCTCGCCCAATGGGGCGAATAGTTTGACCATGAACGTGGCGAACCCCGCGAATCAAGCAACCTTCAACGCGGGCGCCTACCCGATCGACCTGACCGGCAACGGCACCTTTAACAACCTCACGCTCACCAACAGCGGCCCGAACGTGGTCGTCATCAACAACGCCGGCAGCGCGCCGCTCAACTTCACGGGCGCTTCGCAGCTCGGTTCGGGCCCGGTAACCATCACGGCCAACGGCACCGGCACTGCCGGCGGCATCAGCGAGGGGAGCACGGCCAGCATCGCCCAGGCATCCATCGGCGCCGTCAACGGCGATGGCATTCCGGATCTCGTCGCGCTCGCCAGCGCCAACGGGCCGATCGACCTGAACAGCGCGACCAACGCTTTCACCGGCGCGATCAGCGTCGCCGGGCCCAACGCCACGACTGCAGATACGCAAAACGTCACGCTGACGAACAGCAGCAACCTGATCCTGGGCGACTGTTTCACCGGCATCACGTCCTTCGTTGGATCGTCGCAAGGTGGCACTGTCTTCCAGGCGCCCGGCACCGCATTGCAATTCGGCGGCGGAACCGACCAGTTCACCGCGGGCACCAACGCCGGCGACAACGTCACCCTCGGCAACCCGAACAATTCCTTCGGCGGTACGCTGAGCGTCGCAGCTTTTCCGGACGGCAGTTGCGTGGTCACCGGCCTTTTTGGGATCCAATTCGGCAATGTCGATACGAATGATCTGACGGTGCAGGCCGGCGGCCCCATCACGCAGGCGACCGGCACCGCCATCGACGTTACCAACGAAGCCAGCTTTACGGCCGGCAGCAACAACATCACGCTGAACTCCCCCGGCAACAGTTTCGCGATCGCGGACATGAACAACGACGGAACGGCCAACGTCATCGACTGCAACGGCAACCTCACCCTCAACCAGATCACGCTCGGAGAAACATCGCTCACCGTGAACGCGACGGGCGACGTGAGCGAGGCAAGCGGCGGTGCCATTACGCAGACCCCCGTCGCCCCCGGCGCCGCCACCCTCCCCATCGTGCTGAATGTCGGCAGCGGCCTCCCCAGCAGTTCGATCGTGCTCGGCAGTGCGGGGAACAACATCCAGGGCGGCGTCACCGTAGACTCCCACACCCAGCGGTTCGTACCCACCGACATCACGCTGGTCAATGCCGGCAACCTCAACGTCGACACCGTTACAGGCAACACCATTACCGGCAACGTCAACCTCTCTGCCGGCGGCATCGTCACGCTGCCCGCAATCCTGACCGGCCTCGCGAGCCTCGAGGTTTCCGCCAACAGCACGCTCGTCAGCTCCGACATCACCGTCACCGGCACCAATTCGCTGGGCGACGCCGTCTCGTTCATCGGTGCCGTGTCGTTGGCCGGCGGCATCACCATCGACGCCAGCGCCGCCAACGCCAACGTCACGTTCGACGGCAATGTGACCGCGACCGGCACCGGCGACATCAGCTTCGCCATGAGCAACGGGGCGCAGGTCGTCCTCGTAGGCGGCACCTGGACCGAGGGCAGCAACAACCTGGACCTCACCGCCGGTGGCGGCAGCACCGGAACCACCTTCGGCCAGGGCGTCGGTTTCGACATCGGCTCCGCCAGCGCCACGGCTCCCGCATCGCCGCCGGCCGTCTTCGCCATGACCGCCGGCAACGTCAACGGCGACGGCGTTCTGGATGTGGTAACCGTCGAAGCCGACGCCACCTTGCAGATCGGCTCCTCGGGGGGCGGCCAGGGTCAGGTCGTGACGCTCAATCTCGGCACCGGCGGACTGGTATTCGCGGCCGGCTCGACCTACGCATTCGGCCAGGGAACCACCAACGCCGAGCTGATCGACGCAGGCAGCGGCATCATCGATCTCAGCGGCAATCCCGACCTGGTCGGCGATGGTCTGGCCGGTACCACGGCGACGCCGATCCTCGCCACGACCACGGCCGGCGGCGCGATCCACGGCAACTTCCTGCAGCAAACGCTGTACGGACCGCAGGATGCCATCGACGACGGCTCGGACATCGTCACGACCGCACTGACGGCCGACGCCACCGGCGAACAGCTCGTGTGCCGCAAGGCCGGCGAATCGCCCGCGGGAACGCTGGTCGACTCGGGCATCGTCACCGTTTCGACGACCGGCAGCTTCAGCGGCTACACGCCGGCGGGTGATCTCGTCACCATCACGACCAACGCGAGCGCCGGCGCTACGCTGGTCGTGTTGCAGAACCCGGGCGGCTTTGGCCTGGTGATCACCAAGGAACAGGACGCGTCAAGCCCGCTCTTCCTCGCCATCAGCACGACGGCCGGCAACGGCTCCGGCATCAGCCAGATCAACGGCATCGCCGACTGGGGGTTGGGGTCTTTGAGCATCGATGCTCCTGACTCCGACTTCGGCGCGGCGGGGGTGCCGCAGGGTTTGACCGAACAGGGCCGACTCTACGATTCGATCGAGGTCGCCGGCACCCTGACTACGCTCGTCGCCAACAACATCGGCACCGCCGTCCCGGCCGGCAGCCAGGGCGTCCCGAGCCCGTTCACGATCACCGACGGCGGCACCGGCCCGACCACCATCACCGCCAACGCCATCGACGAGGGCTTGTGGTACTTGCACGGCGTGATGCGCAGCCTCTCCGCCACGTCGGTGGACACCACCAGCACCTTCTCGGCCGCCAGCTTCGGCACGATCACAACCACCGGCAACGCCGCGACCGGCGATCCCGGTAACTTCGGCGCCGTGCTGTACGTCCGGAAATCCGGCGGAGGAATAACCAGCGTGAACGTCGCCGGCGACCTGACCGGCACCTGGTACGTCGCCGGCAACATCGGCTCGGTCACCGCGGGCTCCACCGGCGCCGGCGCCGGCAAAGTGAAGTTCGACGAGTTCACCATCACGAAAGAGGTGGATGGGACCGCGCCGGTTAACATCAACAGCCTGAGCCTCGGCGTGGCCGACGCGTTCGCCATTAACACCGGCGGCGGCACCATGGGCTCCCTGACGGCGACCAGCATCGATCCGTCCAGTGATCCCGGCGTGTGTTCCATTCAGGCGGCTTCCATAAGCAAGATCACGACCACCGGCAATGCCGCGCTCGGCGATCCCGGCGATTGCGACGACCTGAATCTGCAACTGAGCGGCAGCCTCGGCACCCTGAACGTGGCCGGCAACCTGAACAACACCAACATATTCGGCCTCGCACCCCCGCTGGTCGAAGTGGTCTTGGCGGTATCGATCGGCTTCATCACCGTCGGCGGCGAGATCAGCGGCGGCAGCATCACGAACGCTACATCCATCGGCTCGGTCACCGCCGACGGCATCGACAACTGGACGGTGCAGGCCGCTACGTTGAACATCATGAAATCGACCGACTCGGCCTCGCCCAACCTGTTCGCCGGGATCGTGGATACCAATGTCACCCTATCCGGCTCTGGCAGCTCCTCGGCCACAGCCGTGACCCTCGGCGCGGTCTCCGCGACCGGCGCCATCCAGGGTTCGACGATCCTTGTCCACCGCGGCGAGATCTCGAGCATCAACGCTGACGGACTCGCGGATGACACTATTTCGTCAGACAGCTCGATTGCTGGGATCACGTGTATCGATGATTGGCAAGCGACCACCGTGATCGCCGCGAGCATCGGCAGCATTTCGGTGCAGGGCTCGGCCAACCTGGACGACAGCGACATCATCGCGTTCGGTCTAGCGGCCAACGGCACGACCGCGCCGCCGCCCACCGCGATCACCGTTGCCGGCAACATGGACGACGATACCCTCGTGATGCCCAACGGCATCAGTACGCTGTCTGTTGGGCAGGTGATCGGCGATACCGAGGTGCTCAACGAAAAAGTGACGCTCCATCATGAAGGCCTCTATGAAGCCAGCATCGGTTCGCTGACCGCCGGCGGCCTGGACGACGCGACCGTGGCCGTCAACACGCTGGGGACGGTCAACATCACCGGCGCCGGCGGCGTCACCGGCAGCACCATCGTCGCCAACGGCGAAGGAACGACGACCAGCATCACCGCGTTCACGGTGGCCGGCGGCGTCGACGCCACCACGTCGGTGACGGCGCTCGGCGGCATCGCCCAGTTCACGGCCAAAGGCCCATATCGCGACATCGTCGACGACCCCGATTGGAACTGGGGCGTCGCAGCCGCGGCCAACCCCAACGCCGGGACGCTTGGTACGTTCACCGCGGGTGAGATCGACGGCGCCACCATCGAAGCCAGCTTCATCGGCAGCCTCAGCGTCACCGGCAACACGAGCGCGGGCCTTGGCGGCGACCTCGACAACGCCACCATCGACGCCATCGGCGCCTCGGCGACCGCGCCGGCCATCGGCACGCTGTCGGTCGCCGGCAATGCCGAGAACGATACGCTGTTTTCCTGGGGTGCGACCAAGACCTTTACCGTGGGCGGCCTGCTCGGCCTACCGCCGTCGCCGCCGGAATTGTTGAAAGCCAAGGAAAAGGCGAACCAGGTGAAGTGCGGCAACAATCTGGGCGTGGCACCCCCGACCAATAACACCATGACCGGCATCGGCACCATGACCGTCGGCGAGATGGCCAACGTCACCATGTCCACGCAATCTGTCCATACCGGGAACATGGTCGGCAATCACAAGGACTGCATGATCGCCGTTACGCTCGATATCCTGGGCAGTAGCGGCGGCGTGGGCCTCGGGACCTTCACTGCCGCTGGGGCCATCCTCGGCAGCGTGATCGAAGTACCCGCCGGCAACGTCACCTCGTTTGCCGCCGGCTCGTTCATCTTTAGCGCCCTGATTGTCGGCGCTCAGCTGCCGAATGCGAACGATCCGAACGGCAGCCCGCCCATCTTCGGCACGACGCCGTTCGCCATCGGCACGTTCCAGACCACGAATGCGTTCAATCCCAACAACGTCGTGGACTCGGCGTCGTTCCAGGACAGCATCGTGGCGGCGGCGAAACTCGGGACGATCACCCTGTCGGGCGTCAATCCGGCCGCGACGCCAGGCAGCGGCGTCGTCTCGTTCGGCCTTTTCCAGGATGGTACGGGGCAACACGGCATCGTGACCGTGGACGGCAGCAAGACGCCGCTGAAGCCGAGCCCCAAACCGCAGACGATCGGCAATCCGCCGACCAGCGGCGAGTTTTACTACGAAGGGTAGCACGCTCAGTGCTCGGGCCGGCCCGGGTCCTGCCGATCTTGCCGCGGTCTGGTGCGATGGTAGCTCATTCCGTAAGATGGCTGGCAAGGCGTCGGTTCGGCGGAGGGGGTTCGATCTCAAAGCCCAGGGCAAGCGGTTGACATGGTTTTTTGGGGCCGGGACATGGTCGATTCGTGGTTTCACGTTTTCACGGGACACCCATCCGACTGCAACGAGTGCGGCTTCCCCGAAGCCAAAACGATTGCGTGACGAGGGATGCGTCCGCGTTTCGCCGCGGCGTCCCGGTCCGGCGCCCGTGTGGTACCGAATCGCCGCGCATTGTCGCCAGGATGTTTTGCACCCTCCGCTGGAATGTCCCCGGGCACCTGAAGGCGTAGCTCAGTCGGTAGAGCAACGGACTTTTAATCCGTAGGTCGAGGGTTCGAGTCCCTCCGCCTTCACTCCCTCCGAAGCCCGAGAAACACGCGGAAAGCACGTGTTTGGCTCCGCGTAGACGAGAGGCAGCAATTGTTCCGAGGCCTGGGGATCGCCTTGCTCAATCGCAGACAGGATGCGGTTACCGTGCTCATCGCCATCGAGCATAACCCTGCGCCGGCGCACCAGCAAGGATAAAGCCGGTTCACCGGTTCACTTCGCGTTGCCGGCCGTGTTCAGCCAATCCGCCACATCGATCACCTGGCTCGTTGACCAAACTGCTTGTCCACGCACATCCTGCGTCGCGTTCGCCGGCCAGGGGATCACCTCTTGCCGGGTCTCGGGAGCTTACGGACGGTGTCAACATCGCCCATTGCTGACGGCCGGCTCCCAGGTGTACCCGATGTCCTCGCAACTGGGCGCGCCCACCAGGCTGTCGATCTGACGCTTGATTTCGGCGCGCCGGCCCGTCAAGCAATTGGCCTGCCGTGCCAGCTCGACAAACTCCTGGCCGAAATCCTCGCGCTGCTCGCACACTTGCATGTCATCCCTGGATTGCCAAAGATCACTGCGGCCGTATCCGTGAAATCGTTGAGCCGGCTGCCGAGATCGATCACGTTCCAGTCGCTCAGTTCGCGGAGCTGCTCCGTCCCGTATCCCTTCTGCAGGCTGATCAGTTGCACGCCGGGGATGCCGGCCAGCGGCGCGAATGCCGCTAGCGGCGCCCGACCGGTGGCCGTCTCCCGCGTAACGCTGGCTGCCTTGCCACGCGATGCCAATCCGGATTTGTGGGGCGCGTTTCCAACGTGCCCATTCACCCCCGGCACGTTGGCAACATGCCCCACGGCGGCCAATTCCTGGCCCCAGTGCTCGATCAGCCGCGGGTCGGCCGACAGATACGGCACACTCGCCGGCACCGTCTCCAGTGTCGTACACAGCACGCGCGGCAGGCTCATGAACGGCAGCTGGTACGCGAAATCGGGCAGGGTCTCGCCGTGCCGAATCACGCGGTCCACTCCCGGGCAGCGCCGGAATAATTGCTGCAGCTCGGCCGGACATTCGACGAGCACGGTGGCGCCGCGCTCCTTGACCATCCCGCGTAGCGAATGAATTGAATCGTGTCGCCGAGCCCCTGCTCGCCATAAAGGAGGATGGTCTTGCCGTCGAGCGGGCCGCCGTCCCAGCGCGGCGGTGTGAATTTGCGGGCGGGCATTTCCTTGGTGCCCCAGCGATATTCGTACTCCGGCCAGCCGGCCGCGAAGTCGCCCATGCTCAGTAGCGCCAGGCCGAGGTTCTTGTGGGCATCGGGATAATCGGGCTTGAGCGCCAGCGCCTTGTGGTAGTTGGCGATCGCCTCATCGACGCGCTCCATTTTCATAAGGATGATGGCGAGGTTGTTGTACGCTTCCGCGTATTCGGGCTTGAGGCGGAGCGCTGTACGCAGGCAGGCTTCCGCTTCGTCCAGCTTGCACTCGTAGCGCAGCGAGTTTCCCAGGTTGTTGTGGGCTTCGGCATAGTTCGGCCGCAGCTCAAGGGCCAGGCGCTTTAGGCCCGTGTCCGTAATGCCAGTTCCGGACGGCGGCCGAGCTGCACCAAGCCGCGCGGCAGTACGGCCGATCCGCCGCGGACGGGGATGGTGACGGCGACGGCCGCTGAACGTAAGGTGGTCAGGGTCCAGCAGGTCTGGCGTGTCATTCCTGTCGTTGCAAGTCGTGCCGGTGATTCCTGTCGTTGCAGGTCGTGCGCGTCATTCCTGTCCTAGCAGGTCGGCCCGGCCGCCCTGATTCTCCCCAAAGGTCGTGGCCGGCTGGCCATCGAGCTGCCGGCCCGATTAGATAGGATTTCCGTTGACCCGGCGTGCTCGACACGCGAAACTGGCATGGGAGGTTGTGTGCGATGGGTCAGGGCAGCCGGATGACCCGGCGGGAGGTGCTCCGGCTCGGCGGAGCCTGCGGACTGGCGTTGACGTTGCCGGATCTGCTCCGCGCTCAGTCCGCGCCGTGCGCCGACCTCGCGCCAACCTTTGGCCAGGCCAAATCGGTTATCGTCCTCTATCTGCACGGCGGCCATGCCCAGCAGGAAACCTGGGATCCCAAGCCGGATGGCCCGTCGCCGGCCCGTGGCGAGTTCGGCGCCATCGCCACCAGCGTCCCGGGTGTACGCGTCGGCGAACTGTTGCCGCTGTCGGCGCGGCTGATGCACAAGCTGGCCGTCATTCGCTCGCTGAGCCATGGCAACGCCAACCATGTCCAGGCCAGCCTGGCCGCGCTGACCGGGCACGCCCATCCGCCGGAAACCGAGGCGCGCGGCGACTTCCCGCCCTCGCCGGCAGACTTCCCGCCGTTCGGCGCCGTGCTCAGCCAGCGGCGGTCGGCGGCCGCATTGCCGACGTGGGTCCAGGTCGGCCCGCTGATGCGCCGCAACAACGGCACCGTCCTGCACGGCCAGCTCCCCGGCTTTCTCGGCCTCCGTTACAGCCCGTTTGCCGTCGATCAGGACCTGCTGCCGGCCGACGTGCGCATCGCCGCGACGGCGTCGAACCCGGACGTGCCCATCCTGCGGTTGACGGATCGTGGCCGGCTCCTCGACCAGGTGGAGCAGCAGCGCCGGCAGCTCGACCGGGCCGCGGAATTGACGACCTTCGACACGTTTCACCGCCGGGCGTTCAACCTGCTCAGCGCCCCCGCGACCGCCCGGGCGTTCGACCTGGCCGGTGAGCCTGCTGGCGTCCGCGCGGTATGGCCGCACGCAATTCGGCCAGCGCTGCTTGCTGGCGCGACGGCTGGCGGAAGCGGGCGTGCCGCTGATCAACGTGAACTTCTGCCACACGCCGGACGGTTCATGGGACACGCACAGCCAGCACTTCCTCCAGATGAAGGATCTCCTCTGCCCAATCTTCGACCGGGCGTTCGCAGCGCTGGTGGACGATCTTGACCAGCGCGGCCTACTGACGCAGACGCTGGTGGTGGCGACCGCGGAGTTCGGCCGCACCCCGCGGGTGAACAACGCCGCCGGCCGCGATCATTGGCCGTGGGTCTATTCGGCCGCGCTGGCGGGTGGCGGCACTCGGCCCGGAACGGTGCTCGGCGCCTCCGACGGCATCGCGGCCTACCCGACCGCTCACCCGCACGACCCGCGCGATTTGGCCGCCACGATCTACCACCTGCTCGGCGTGCCCTCGGATGCGACAATCTACGACCAGACCCACCGGCCGCATACACTGATCGTCGGACAGAAGATTAACGGCTTACTGGCGTGACGGAGAACTTCGATGCCGCTGCTGGATCACTTTCATCCGCCGCTGTTCGGCCGCCGGCATTGGGAGGGATTTCACAATCAGTGGGCCGCCGATCTGGCCGCGACCTTGAACGAACACTTGCTACCGCCGGAGTATTTTGCCGAGTTCCAGGTAACGCTCGGCACGCGCATCGAGGTTGACGTCGCAACGTTGACAGACGCCGCCACGTCACAACCGCCGCGGCCCAATGGCGCCGTGACCGCCGTCGCGACACGGGTCTGGACGCCGCCGGCTCCGACAGCGGTCATACCGACGGCTTTCCCCGACGATTTCGAGGTGCAAGTCTTCAGCACGGAGACGGGTCCCATTCTGGTCGCCGCGATCGAGCTCGTGAGCCCGGGCAACAAGGAGCGCGACGAAACACGCCGAGCCTTCGCGGCCAAGTGCGTCGCGTATCTGCAACGTGGGATCGGGTTGATTGTCGTGGATATCGTCGCCTCCCGCAGCGCCAACCTGCACGACGAGCTCATGGCGATGCTTGGACCTGCCGACGGGTTCGCGTTCCCCGGACCAATGCCGCTCTACGCCACGGCCTATCGGCCCACACATCGCGAGCAGCGCAACGAGATCGACCTGTGGCGCGCGCCGCTCACGGTCGGGCAACCGTTGCCGACCTTGCCGCTGGCCGTGCGTGGTCTCGACTCGTTGCCCATCGACCTCGAAGGCACGTACATGGAAGCACGGAAGCACTGCCGAATCGAGTGAAGCCGCAGGGCATGCCGCGGACTACAATGGCCAGCCAAGACGCAATTCTCTGTCACGGGCACAACCGGGAGACGACTTGAATGGCCGCCATGAAGAAAAATCCGTATCGCTTCACGTTCGGGCCCTGGAACATCTCAACCGGCGCCGACCCATTTGGCCCGCCGGTGCGCCGCGAGGTCGAATTCGCCCAGAAGCTCCGCGAGTACAAGAAACTCGGCTTCGACGGCGTGCAGTTCCACGATGACGACGTCGTGCCGGCCGACCTCGACACGCAGCAAACCATGAAGGGCGTCGCGGCCGTGAAGAAGATGCTCGACGGCGAGGGCCTGTTCTGCGAATTCATCGCCCCCCGGCTCTGGGAGCATCCCGGCACCATCGACGGCGGCTATACCGCCAACAGCGCCGCCGACCGCAAATACGCCGTCGAGCGCTCGAAGCGGGCCGTCGACATCGCCAACGCCCTCGGCTGCCGCGACATCGTCCTGTGGCTGGCCCGCGAGGGCACCTACATCCGCGAAGCCAAGGATCCGATGGCGGCGGTCGGCCGCATCGTCGACGCGGTCAACACGCTGCTGGAGCACGACCAGCACATCCGCATTCTCGGCGAGATGAAGCCGAACGAGCCGATGGACCAGGCGTACCTGCCGACGGTCGGCCATTTCATGGGCCTGGTTTACCGCACGGCCGATCCGGCCCGTGTCGGCGTGCTGATCGAGTCGGCCCACTCGATCCTCGCCGGCCTCGACCCGTCCGACGACATGGCGTACGCCCTCTGGCACGGCAAGCTGTGGAGCGTGCACCTCAACGACCAGAACGGGTTGAAATACGACCAGGACAAGACCTTCGGCTCGGTCGACCTGCGCCGCGCGTTCAACACCGTCTGGGTGCTGGAGCGCGCCGGCTACGACGGCTGCATCGGCCTGGACGTCAAGGCGATGCGGACCACGAAGGCCGAGGACCAGACGCGACACCTCGCCAACAGCAAGCGCATCTTCGAGCGAATGGTTGAGTTGGCGCGTTCGGTCGACGCGGGCAAGATCGAGGGGTTCCGCGCAGCGCGATTACGAGGGGTTGGAGCTGTACATCGTCGAGTTCTTGCTGGGGAAGAAATAACCGGGCTTGCCGTTTCGCGTTCACAGGCGCGGACAAATCGCGCACCTTTGCGCGATTTGTCCGCGCCTGTGAACGCGGAACGGCAAGCCCGGATCACGGCATCGCCGACCACTCATCGCCGTGCTCTTGCCGATAATCCTCCCGCGCCCACCGGCGGAAATACTCGGGCCGGTGGTTTAGCCCCTGCTCAGCGAGCCACGCAACGTACGCAGTCAATATGCGATCCTGGCACCCGGCCTTGCCCCACGGGTTATGGCCGAAACGCATGCTGAGCTGGCCGGCGGCTTCGTCGACGGTCGCGTCCGTTCTTAGCAGCAGGAAGATCGCCGAGACGATGCCGGTGCGGTCGATGCCGCTGACGCAGTGAATCAGGATCGGCTCCGCCGCCTCATCCACCATCTGGACGATGTCCTTGAACTCGGCTTCGGTCGCTGGGCGGGCGGCCCACATCCCGTGATCGATCAGACGCGCGCCCATCTGCTTCGCCACCGCATGCTCCTGCGCATACCACCGTCGTTCCTCGTAGCCGCGCAGGTTGATGATGCTGCGGATTTGCAGCGTGCGGATCAACACATGCAAGTCCGCAGCAGAGGGTTGGGCGCAGCGGTAGCAGCGCTGGGGCACGACCGTGTGGAAGTTGGAGCCGAGCCCCGTCCGCGCCACCTCGGCGCCAACCACGAGCAATAGCGCAACGACCAAAGCCTGCGCGCCCGTCGCGATCCGGCCCGCAGCGCGCTGGCGACGCGTGTCCGGAGTGTCGTCGGTCATGATTTCCCCTCGGCTCAGTAATCATCGGATGCCGAGCGCGGGAAACCGTGGTAGTTTCGGCCAATCGTGATCGGCCAGGCGGCCAGCACCTGGCCGCTTTCGGTATAAAGCACGCCGCCGACGACTTCGACCGACGCGAATCCGGGCCGCAGCGAATCGGGGTTGGGCCCAACGATAAGGAAAGCTTTGCCCGCGAACGCTTCGGAGTCGGCGAGCGGGTTGGGGTGCCACAGGTCATATTGGCTGTGCCGATCGCCCATGATCAGGCCAAGTGAATAGGCCTGCGGGTGGTCCTTGCAGTAAAAACCGAGCTCGCCGGGCACGGTCCATGAGCCACAGACCAGTACAGTCTTCTCGTCGTCGTCGGGCAGCTTCTTTTCGTTGCGCAGTTTGTCCCGCAGCGCATCAACCCGCCGCGCCAGCTCCTGCCACCCGCGCAGCCGGCACGTCGGGTCGATTCGGCGCAGCGGCGCGATCTGAACCAGTAGCGGCTGCAGCACGATCGGTTCATGCACCGCGATGCTTAGCCCCAGGCCGACAACGCACGTCAGCGCGACCCCGCCCCAGGCGAGCCGGCGATACACGGGTCGCGGGCTGTGCAGCTCGCGGGCCAGCCAGCCGACCATCAGCACCAGCCCGGATAGATACCCGGCGACGGGCCAGTTCGCCTCGCCGCCGCCGTTGCGCACGCTGAAAAGAAGGAAGAACACGACCATGGGCACCGACAGCCACCAGAGGTAGCAAACTTCCGCGCGGACTTCGCGGCCCGGATGGTGCGCCCAGGCCGCCCGTGCCCAGGCGATGAACCAGAATCCGAGTAGCACCAGGAACTGCATGCCGAGGTAGCGCA
This sequence comes from uncultured Gemmataceae bacterium, assembly GCA_963834865.1. Classification (GTDB taxonomy): domain Bacteria; phylum Planctomycetota; class Planctomycetia; order Gemmatales; family Gemmataceae; genus CAWIDK01. Next base: position 3,664,345 of record CAWIDK010000002.1, on the reverse strand, counting down.
GCGGCCCGGTCCACGAAAAAGCGTCGTGCACGCCCGCATGGCTCTGCTCGTGCAGGAGCGTCACCCAGCCGTTTTGCATGTTCCAGATTAGAATCGGCAGCCCGCCGAGAGCGCCGATCGCGGTCATGAGCCAGAACCGCGCGCTCCACAGCCAGTGACGTTGGGCCGGGGTCATCAGGAGAAACAGACCCACAAACGGCACCCATAATACCATCGTGTGCTTGGCCAGGATGCCGATGGCCACGCACAACCCCGCCGCGACCCACGCCCACGGTGAGCCGCGGAACACCGCCCGGTGGCCGAAGACGAGCGCCCAGCCCCAGGCGCAGGTGAACGGCGCGTCAATCGTCATCAACGTCGATCCGGCCGCGATCAAGGGAAGCGTTAGCGCGACGGCGACCGCAGCCAGCGCCCAGCGTTCGCGGTGGTAGACCTGGACCGTCAGGACGTAAATGCTCACGAGAAGAAGGCCGCCGCAGACGACCGCCGGCAGCCGCACGGCGAGCATCTCACTGCCGACGAGGCCGACCGACCACGGGCCGAAGAGCCAACAGCTCAGGTGGATGAGCAGCGCGACGAGGGGGCCTTTGCTGTAGTAGCTCCAGTCGAGGTGGCGCGACCAGTCCCAGTAATGCGCTTCGTCGGGAGCGAGATCGAATGGGCAATGGCTGCTCAGATACCAGAGGCGCAGACCGGCGGCGGCGAGAATCAGGGCGGCGGCGGCGAGGCGCCATGCCCAGCGCCGTTCGGTAGCGTCGTCACCCGCGATGGCGGCGATCATGAGCGCATCCTTGCGAGGGACCTACAGCCGGCGTTGCTTGCGGGTTCAGGGCAAACGGCGCAAGCGTCGGCGGATTCTCCGATTCCGCCAATCGGTTGTACGGGGGGTCGCGGCGGAAGTCAACCGCGCTTGCAGAGTCGCGCAGGCGAGCTCGATGTGACTGGAAACGATCCAGGCCGGCTGCTTGTGGCAGCCGGCCTGGATAAAACCCGGCGATAACCTACTTTCGCGCTGTACGCACTATCATGGGCCCCGTGTGCTTAACGGCCGTGTTCGGGATGGGAACGGGTGTGACCACACGGGTATGGTCGCCGAGAAGCTCATCGGTTTACGTTGAGCGCTCGCAGCCTGATTGCAGGGGCGTGACGCCCCTGCAATCGGCCTGCGAGCGCTCAACGTAAACCAGTGTATCAACTGGCAGCGGTATGAGTTGCGTCTCTGGTCGAGCCTTCCCTGCATCCGTGGGGCAGACCTCCGGTCTGCCGTGGCATGGAAGCAGACAAGAAGGTCTGCCCCACACGGAGTTCCTCAGGGGAGGAGTCAACGCGGTCAAGCGGTCGGCTGTTAGTACGGGTCAGCTGAGTGCATTGCTGCACTTACACACCCCGCCTATCGACCTGGTGATCTTCCAGGAGCCTTCGCAGACTAGCTGCGGGAGACCTCATCTCGCGGAGGGTTTCACGCTTATATGCCTTCAGCGTTTATCCCGGCCGCACGTGACTACCCGGCGCTGCCGCTAGCGCGACAACCGGGACATCAGCGGTGCGTCCCTCCCAATCCTCTCGTACTAGGGAGAAAACCGCTCAAGTCTCCTGCGCCCGCGACAGATAGGGACCGACCTGTCTCACGACGGTCTAAACCCAGCTCACGTACCGCTTTCATTGGCGAACAGCCAAACCCTTGGGAGCTTCTCCACCCCCAGGATGCGATGAGCCGACATCGAGGTGCCAAACCTCCTCGCCGCTGTGAACGCTCAGAGGAGATAAGCCTGTTATCCCCGGAGTACCTTTTATCTGTTGAGCGACGGCCCTTCCATCCGGAACCGCCGGATCACTAAGTCCGACTTTCGTCCCTGCTCGACCCATCGGTCTCGCAGTCAAGCAGCCTTCTACCTTTACGCTCGTTGCCCGATTGCCGACCGGGCTGAGGCTACCTTTGAACTCCTCCGTTACTCTTTAGGAGGAGACCGCCCCAGTCAAACTGCCCAGATAGCACGGTCCCCCGCCCGGTTACACGGGTCGGGGTTAGAACTCAAGCACGACAAGGCTGGTGTTTCAGTGGCGACTCGACAGGTGCCGGAGCACCCATCTCACAGTCTCCCAGCTACGCTACGCATGACGGGCCTAAGCCCAATACTATCCTACAGTAAAGGTTCACGGGGTCTTTCCGTCTAGTCGCGGGTATGTTGCATCTTCACAACAACTACAGTTTCACCGAGTCGCTCGTGGAGACAGTGATCCGGTCGTTACGCCATTCATGCAGGTCGGAACTTACCCGACAAGGAACTTCGCTACCTTAGGACCGTCATAGTTACGGCCGCCGTTTACCGGAGCTTCGGTTGCGAGCTTCACGCCCCTCTTCAAACCCCGCACTCCCTGCCATAACACCAAATCCGAAATCCGAATATCGAAATCCGAAATAAATTCGAATTCCGAATATCAAAATCTGAAACAATCTTCAAACCTCAACCTCCAAATCCCGAACGAAATCTGTTGTTTGGGATTTGCTTCTTGGGGTTTTGGATTTGTTTCGGATTTCGAGTTTCGTGCTTCGGATTGCACTGGCAGAGAGCCGGGCCTTGAAGAGAGGCGCTAACCCCCTTCCTTAACTTACCGGCACCGGGCAGGCGTCAGTCTGTATACCTCCGCTTGCGCGTTCGCACAGACCTGTGTTTTTAGTAAACAGTCGCCAGATCCCTTTCACTGCGGCCCCCGAAAGCTGTTACACCCCCAGGGGCGCTCCTTCTCCCGAAGTTACGGAGCTAGCTTGCAGAGTTCCTTCACGAGCGTTCTCTCGAGCGCCTGAGAATATTCATCTCGCCTACCTGTGTCGGTTTCTAGTACGGGCACTGCACTTGTCCGGCACCGGCTTTTCTTGACTCTCCTTCCGAGGACTTCGGGATCATAATTGCCCTCGCCCTTGCGGGACGGCCATGTCTAGCAGGCCGCTCGCCCTTCCAGAAAGTGTCCGGGTGCCTTCAACCGCCTGCAGTGGTGCAGGAATATTAACCTGCCGTCCATCGACTACGCCTTTGGGCCTCGTCTTAGGGTCCGACTAACCCTGGGCGGATTTACCTTCCCCAGGAAACCTGCGGCTTTCGGCGAACGGGATTCTCACCCGTTTTATCGTTACTCGTTCCGGCATGATCACTCGCAAAACCTCCAGGGCTCGTTGTCCGTGCCCCTTCGCTGGCTATTGCGACGCTCTCCTACCGTAGCTGTGGGGCACGTTTGTTACGTGCCACGCATGGCACGTAACAAACGTGCCCCACACCTACCCGCTGCTTCGGTACCTCGCTTAAGTCCCGTTCATTATCGGCGCAGGGCTCCTCGACCAGTAAGCTATTACGCACTTTTTAAATGATGGCTGCTTCTAAGCCAACATCCTGGCTGTCCCAGGAGCCCAACTTCCTTTCGCACTGAGCGAAGTTTGGGGACCTTAGCAGGCGGTCTGGGTTGTTCCCCTCTCGACGACGAAGCTTATCCCCCGCCGTCTATCTGCCTGGCTTCACCCCATGGTATTCGGAGTTTGGTTCGGAAGGGTAGCCGGGTAGGCCCCCTTTCCGATTCAGTCGCTCTACCCCCATGAGTCAGCGCCAGACGGTAACCCTAAAGTTATTTCGGAGAGAACGAGCTATCTCCACGTTTGATGATACTTTCAATCCTCCACACGGCTCATCCCATCGGTTTTCAACCCAAATGAGTTCGGACCTCCAGGAAGTGTTACCTCCCCTTCATCCTGGCCATGCGTAGTTCACGTGGTTTCGCGTCTGCCGCCCCCAACTGAACGCCCTTTCGGACTCGCTTTCGCTTCGGCTTCACGCCAGAAACGCTTAACCTTGCTGGTGACGGCAAGTCGCCGGATCATTATGCAAAAGGCACGCCATCAGGCATTGTGCAGCAAGCTGCACCATAGCCCTCTGACCGCTTGTAGGCATGTGGTTTCAGGTTCACTGTCCTCCCCTTGTCGGGGTTCTTCCCACCTTTCGCTCGCGCTACTGCGTTCGCTATCGGTCACCAGGGAGTACTTAGCCTTGCGGGATGGGCCCCGCCGATTCAAACGCGCTTTCACGTGTCGCGTCCTACTCAGGAACCGGATCGTCCGCTTTCCCTCGTCGCCTACGGGGCTATCACCCGCTGTGGCGCGGCTTTCCAGGCCGCTTCGGCTAAGGTACTCGCATTCTAATCACCGGCCCTACAACCCCCAGGGGCGAACCCCCGGGTTTAGGCTGTTCCGCGTTCGCTCGCCGCTACTGACGGAGTCGCTTTTGCTTTCTTTTCCTCCGGGTAATGAGATGTTTCAGTTCCCCGGGTTCGCTCTCCGGCACTATGGATTCATGCCGGAGTCATTCAGGTATCCCGGGATCAACTCGCGTTTGACCGATCCCCCGGGCTTATCGCAGTCTTCCACGCCCTTCATCGCCTCCTGGTGCCAAGGCATCCCCCACACGCCCTTAGTAGCTTGGCCGCGTTGACTCCGCCCCCGTTAAGGAACAAAGTCGCTGCCTGCTACCGATCCTGCTTGCGCAGGATCATGAGTAACATGGTTGATTCTCTCTCAGCTCGACAGAGACTCCTCAACAAAAACTGTGCGGAATGATCCCGCGCTCCCGCTAACGGGCTGCACGAAACCACCCCATTCTTGTGAGGCAACTCATACCGCTACCGGGTTGTCAAAGAACCGCCACGAAACCCAAAGGGGCTTCGGTTCCACAAGACCCCGAGGGTTCGAAGACTCGCCCTCGGGCTTGGATTCTGCGTGTATCGGGCTCACTTGTGGAGACGACCGGGATCGAACCGGCAACCTCCGGCTTGCAAAGCCGGCGCTCTCCCAGTTGAGCTACGTCCCCTCGGTCGTCTGTTTTCAAGTGCGGGTACTTGGATTCGAACCAAGGACCTCGTCGTTATCAGCGACGCGCTCTAGCCAACTGAGCTATACCCGCTCCGTGAAACAAAAAAGCCAAACCCGTTTGGGTTTGGCCCTATCCCCGCACCGATCGGATAGAGCATTCAGCCTGTGCCACGAATGTTAATGTATCGCTGGGTCATTGAGCGGCAAGCCTGTGGGATCGATCTCAGCGCAGTCGCCACGCGAAAGAGCGTCTCTCTCGCTTTGCCATTGTAAGCATGTCTTCGGCCGGTGTCAACGGAGCCGGCGATTTTTTTCTGCGAGCGGGTCACTCCTTCGCCATGACCGTCAGGTGGAACTGGCCATACTGGGTCGTGATGCCGCCCGAGGTCGCGACGACCGTATAATTGCCGGCTTGCGGGGCCATGAACGTAATTTTGGCATTGACGCCGCCGCCACTGTCATCGTCCTGGGCGACGGCCTTGCCGTTCGGGCCGAGGAGTATCAGGTATGGGTTGAGCTTGGATGTCCCCATGGCCTTCATCTCGATCACGTAGGTCTTGCCGGCCTCGAACCGAAGGTTGGGGTAGTTCTTCATTTTGCGCCCGCTCGGCCCAATGAGGTCTCCGACCGCCAGTTTTTCCTTAACATCCAGCAGTGGCTTGGTGGTCCCCACAACCGGCGGGTTCGGCTTGGTGTCCGGGTTCGGATTGGGCTCGCCGGCCTCCGGCCGCTTCGCGACTTCCTTGATGTTGTCCGGGTTGCCCAGGATGCGGGTCAACTCGACGTTCTGCGACGCGACGATCCGCGTGTCGGCGTCCGCCTCGAACTCGGTGCTGGAGTTGATGCGGACCTGCGCGAGGTAGCCGCCGTCGAGGTCCAGCACGATGCGGCCGCGGACCGTGCCTACCGAGTCCTTTTCGGCCTTCTCGTGACTGCGGACGGTGCCGTCGATGCTGGCCAGCGCCTCGATGCGGCCGTTGTACTTGCGGGTGCCAAGGTACGTGCAGGTGAGCCCCATGTCCAGCTGCTTTTTCTTGGGGCCACTGCCCACCAGCATGGGAACGGTAGCGGGCCAGGTTTGCAGCGGGTTGAGCGCGCGGTTGGGCATGACCACGAGCGTCATCTGGAACGCATCGGAGATGCTGCTGTACATCAATTCAAGATTGTCGCGATCGGCCTTGGATAGCTGCAGCTTGTCGAATTTGGGGTCGGCGCGCTCCAGCGCCCGGCCCACGCCATTGACCAGAAACGCTGCCGTGAAGTTTTGGACCCGCTTCGACGAATTGGGGTCCAGGATGGTAAGCTTGCCGAAGAACTCTTCGTCCTGGAAGCGGTTGTTGCCGATGTTGAGGCCGAGGTGGGTGCCGCGGGCGGTCGGGGTTACCGCTTCCAGCACATCGGCGTCGCAATGAAGGGCCTTGGACAGCTGCCGCTTGCCCTGCTGGAGCATCATGCGGCGGGTATCCTTGATCTTGAGGGTGCGGAGCCCGGATTGATTCTTCAGCTGCAGGTCAGCGCCGATGCGTTGCAGGGGCGGCGCCGCCTCGCAAGGGGCGGCCTGCTGCCATTGGGTGACGCCGGCGCCGTTGACGACCACCGGCTGAACCCAGTAGACCTGGCCGGCCGGCACCGGCGGCAGCGGGATGTTGGCTTCGGCGACGCCGTCCTTGTAGTCGAGGGTAATTTTCTGGCGGGGACCGTCGCCGGGCTGAGGCTGCGGTTGCTCCATGGTGAGCGCCCGCGCGGTGTCCTTGTTACCGGCCCAGACCTCGACGCCCATCGACTTGACGCGCCGCAACGGATCAAGGCACCGGAGCTTCACCGGCATCTTGATTTGGTTGTTGTCGTCGTAGGGATCCCCATAAATGCTATCCTCGACGCGACCGTCGAGCATCAATTTGATGGAGTCGGCGGCAACGGCAAAATTGACGCGCGTGCCCATGTAGCCGGAGACGGCGATGCCGATGACGCGTCCCTTGCCGTCGACGACGGGCCCGCCGGAGTTGCCTGGCAGCATGTCGCCGGTGAGCTGGACCTGCTTGATGGTGCCGGTGAGATCCTTGCGCAGGCTGGCGACCGTGGCCTTATTGATGCTGATTTCGGCGCCGAGCTTTTTGCCGAAGGGGAAGCCGAAGTAATAAACCTCGTGAAGCTCGGCGACGCTATGGGCGGTGTGCACCGGCAGCGGCGGCGGGATGTCGGGGTCAGCGACGCGGACGACGGCGAGGTCGCTGTCCCGGTCGGCGCCCAGGACGGTGCCCTTGAGAGTTTTGGCGCCCACCTGGCCGCTGTTGATAATCACGTCGACCTTGCTGGGCGGCTTGCTCTTGGCCTGGAGCATGCCCAGGACGTGGGCGTTGGTGATGACGATGCCCGGCTCGACCGCGAAGAAGCCGCTCCCCGAGGCGACGCCCTGCGCCATGGTCACCTCGATATAGACGGTGGCCTTCTTGACCTTGTCGCGGGTGGCAGCGTCGATGGGGTCGGTCGGCGGCGGTGGATTGGGATTGGCGCCGCCAGCCTGCCCACCGCCAGGCTGCTCGAAGCCCGGGGGTCCCTGGCCGCCGCCGGGCGGCTGAAATCCCATGGGGAACTTCTGGTCATTGTTCTGAGCGAAGTCGACTTTCGGGGCCGGGTCCGCGCTTTTCCAGAACACGAAAACGACGACGAGAACCAGTGCGACGGCAACGACGCCGAGCGCCGCCAGGCCGCCGCCCACGACCATCAGGACGGTCAGCGCCCCCGACTTGCCCTTCTTGGCGCGGCGCGGCTCGTCGTCGTCCCGATCGCGGCGCGGCGAACGGCGATCGTCGTCGTCGCGATCGCGGCGCGACGGCCGGCGATCGTCATCGTCGCGTGCGCTGCGCCGTGCAGCGGACTTGCCCTTGGATTCGACCACGGCTTCCTCGTCCTTGCGGCCGGCTGGGACCGTGACGGGCTCGTCGCATTTCTTGCAGCGGACCTTCTTGCCGCGCAGCTCATCGTCGACGGGATAGGAGGCCTTGCAACCGGGGCACGTAATGCGAAGGGACATGGTACACTCCGGGAGCCGATCAAGTGGCAGCGATAACAGACGATGTAAAAATGATAGCCGGACCGAATGGGCGCTGCAACAAGATTTTTTCGAAAGAAATGCGAATTGATTGAGCCGGGTGGGCGACGCCGTAAACGGCGCGGACGTTTGCTTGCGGTCAGTCTACGACCTAGATTGGTGTGCTCGGCTCGTCATTCCGTTCTGCGGCGGTCGGAGAACCGCCTGAAGGCGGAACTACGAACCCGCAATCCTTCCTGGTGGAGCGCGCTGATGGGCCAGTTATCCCAAGACGAGGTGACCGCCGCCGCGAGCCCGAACGCGGGGCCCGCCTCCGTCGAACGCCGGGCGCGCGTGCGCTATCGCTGCGAGCAGCCGCGTGCTGGCCGGGCGTTCATCACGAACACTTTTCGAATGCTGCCGGCCCGGCTCGTGGATCTGTCGCAAGCCGGAATGGCGTTGCTGCTGCCAGAGCCGGTGCCTGTGGCCACGCGGCTGCTCGTTGAACTGGAGGGCGGCGCGCAGGAGCCGGCAATGGAAATGCTCGCCGAGATCGTCAACGTCACGGCCCAGGCCGACGGCAGCTGGCGGTGCGGCTGCGCGCTCGTGTGGCACATCACGGAGGCCGAGTTACAGCTCCTGCTCAAATGGGCCAAGCCGCGCGCTGAGCGCCCGGCGGACCTCCGATCGCGCGTTTTCGCCGCGTCAATCCATTCAGATTTCCATCCCCTTGCACCGAACGCCGGAAAAACGTGGGAATTCGCTGGCCGCGCCGGCCGGTCGCTTAGCATGGAGAGATGCCTCTCCTGCGCAATGGGCTGTGTCGCGCCGGCTTGCTCAACGTCGAGGAAGCGCTGTCGTGCCCCCGGCATTGATCGGCAAGGTGAAATCGCGAACATCGGCACCCTTGTGGTCCGGCATCAGGGAAGGACGAGCGATCACTTCTCGATGTTCACCTTGGCCGACGCACATCCCGCCCGGGTCGAGCTTCGCCCACTCTGGTAGGGCCCGACCCGGCGCGCATCTCATCGGAATGAGAACGCGCTTCCGTTACAACAAGCCCAATCCAACACGCGCTGATTTCTTGTGCACAATCGGCCCCGAGTTCCCGTTCGCCCGTGTTTGCCGGTCGGTTACAATGAGGCCCGGCAACCCAGCGGCGCATCGAGGGGAGCGAGACGGCCATGGGACAGCGGCGAGCGATTGAAGGGGCGCGCATCCTGATCACGGGCGCCTCGCAGGGCATCGGCCAGGCATTGGCCGAGGCGGCGGCGGCCCGGGCGCGCGTGCTGGCGGCGGCCCGCAATGCGGACTTGCTGGCCGCGCTGGCCCAGCGCGTGCGAGCGCACGGCGGCATCCTCGAAACCGTCCAGGCCGACGTCACCAGCCCGGCCGATCGCCAACGCATGGTGGAGGCGGCGCAGCGCCATTTCGGCGGATTGGACATCCTCGTCAACAACGCCGGTATCGGCGCGACGGGGCACTTTGCCAACGTCAGCCCCGAGCGAATGCGCCGGATCTTCGAGGTCAACTTTTTCGGACTGACCGAGACGACGCGTGCCTTTCTTCCCATGCTCAAGGCGGGCACTCGGCCCGCTATCGTCAACATCTCGTCGATCGCCGGCAAGCGCGGCATCCCGGCGCAGCGAGTATTCGGCGAGCAAATTCGCGGTACAGGGTTTCAGCGAGGCGCTGCGGGCGGAATTGGCCAAGGACGGCGTCGACGTGCTGCTGATCTGTCCCGGGCTCACCCAAACGAATTTCTCGCAGAACATGATCGAGCAGAAGGCACTGGTGCCGCTCGACCACATGCGCGGCATGACGCCGGGGCAGGTGGCCGAGCACACCTTGCGAGCCATCGCAACCGGGCGCCATGAAACGATCCTGACGCTCCAGGGCCGGCTGATCGTGCTCGTCAGCCGTTTCTTCCCGTGGTTTGCGGATTTGGTGACGCGGCGCAAGGTGCGGTCGCTGTTCGCGGGCGAAATTGCGGCACGGAAGAGCGGACCGAAACTCGAAATCCGAAGCTCGAAATCCGAAACAAATACCAAATCCGAAATCTCCAACGTTTGACGCCCCTTGGATTTGAGGCAAGGCATGGGCGCCTCGACGCAAACGCTTTTGGTGGTCGCCTGCTTCAGCCGGCACGATGCGGCGCTGGCGTGGGCCGAAGCGCAACTGCAAGCAACTTACGGGACGATCGCGCGACGCAGCGCCGATTACGCGTTCCATCACACACGGTATTACGAGGCACAAATGGGTGCCGAGTTGCGCAAGCGCCTGCTCGTGTTCGATCCGTTCGTCGAACCGGATTGTCTGGCGTCGGTGAAGCGGCACACGATCATGCTGGAGCGTCAGCTGACCGAGTCAGCCCGCTTTCCCGAAGCGCGGCCGCTCAACCTCGACCCGGGGCTTTTGCAGCTGGGCAAGTTCTTGCTCGCCTCAACGAAGGACCAGACACAGCGCATTTACCTACGTGACGGCATCTTCGCCGAGGTGACGCTGCGCTTCCACGGTGGGGTCTTCGAACCGTGGCCGTGGACCTACGCGGACTATCGCGAACCGGACGTGCTGCAGTTTCTCGGTGAGGCCCGCGCATGGCTCTACCAGCGTGTGCGCTGATGGCCGATCGGCCGGCCGCAGCGCCTCTTTTCCGCGTGTGTACGTCTACGCTCCGACCCACTGAAGCGGGTCACTACGAGCGCGTGTTGCCAACCGCTTTGCCCGGCTTGACCAGGTCGCCGAACCTTTACGGCCGGTCCGTGGTCGGGCCTTTCCGGCGTCTTCGGGGTTTACTACCCTATTGCCATTGCCGGGCCAGCCTGTTACGATCCTAGACGGATTCATCGCCAACTGAACACGTGAGCACTACAGACGTGGGCAAGACAACCGGCGGCGGCTGGCTCTTCAAGGAAGAACCCGACCACTACAGCTACGCGGACCTGGAGCGCGACGGCGCGACCTGGTGGAACGGCGTTAGCAACAATCTAGCGCGGCAACACCTGCGGCAGGTGAAGGCCGGCGACCGGGTGCTGTACTACCACACCGGCAAGGAAAAGGCGATCGTTGGCGAAATGCGCGTTATTGCCGGCCCGAAAGCCGACCCTGACGCGGATGATCCCAAGGCGGCGGTGGTGCAGGTGGAGGCGGTCGCCCGCTGGCCTTCGCCGGTGACGCTGGAGCGGATCAAGGCCGAACCGGCGCTGGCGGGGTGGGATTTGGTGCGGTTGCCGCGACTGTCGGTGGTTCCAGTCAGCGCGGAACAGTGGCGCCGGCTGGAGGAAATGAGTGCGGAAGGATAGAGCCGGCTCGCCCTGCGAGTTCGTGGGCGGCATGACGCCGAAAAAATCGCTATAATGTTGTATCTCGCTAAGGACAGCTAGACCCGCAGGATGGTATTCTGGTCACCCAGGATGGGGGAAGTCTTCCCGGCACTGCCAGGCATGCATGCCTGAACCCATTGAGGGGTAATCAGTTCCGCGGAATAGAATGCCTGGAGAGTCAACCCGCCATGACACGTCCCAGCGCCGAGTCCGGGGTGAACGGTCGTTCCTACACCCTTTCGCGTCGCAGCGACCGTTTCCTTGCCGGCCTCGCCGAATATCGGGGCGTCGCCTTTGTCTCCCACGTGCATCCCGATCCGGACAGCCTGGGCAGCATGGTGGGCCTGGCCTACCTCATCGACGCGTGCCTCGGCAAGCCGACACGCCTGACCCGCGACGGCTCCATCTGCCGGGCCGAGAACCGCATGATGGTCGAGTTGCTCGGCATCGATCTCGTCCCCATCGAGGACGTGGTGTGGGGTGCCGACGAGGCGGTGGTGATGTTGGACAGCCAACCGCGCACCGGCCGGCACAACCTGAATGCCGAGGTGCCGCTGTACGCGGTGATCGACCACCACCAGACGCCGGGCGACCTGGCCAACGTGCCGTTTCTGGACATCCGCCGCACCATCGGCGCGACCTGTTCGCTGGTGACGCGATACCTGATGGAGCAGGAGTTGGAGGTGCCCACGCGGGTGGCGACGTGCCTGTACTACGGCATCGAAACCGAGCTGAACGGCTATCCGCGTGAGGCCAACGCCCTCGACGACACGGCCCAGCAGTTTCTCTATCCCCTGACGGACAAGGACGCGCTCGCCAAGATTCGCAACGCCCCGTTGCCTGAGTCGGTCTACGAAACGCTGCTGCAGGCGCTGCAAAGCTCCTTCATTTACGATCGGCTGCTCATCAGCTGGGTCAACGATCTGCCGACGCCGGAGCTGTGCTCGCAGGCCGTCGATTTCCTGATCCGGCACGAGAACATTTCCTGGGCGCTGTGCGCCGGCGTCTACGACGACCAGCTGATCCTGTCGCTGCGGACCAATGTGCCGCGCGCACAGGCCGGCGAGATATTGCGGCAGGTTGCGGCCAAGATGGGCGGGCGGGCCGGCGGGCACGACCGTCGAGCCGGCGGCTGCATTCCGCTGCAAAGCACCTCGGCCAGCGCCATCGACCAGGTGCAGAGCGAGTTTCGTCGCCGGCTGCTCAAGGCGCTGCAGATCGATGAGCAGCGTGGCCGGCGGCTCGTGCCGGTGCGCGAGATGCTGCAGAACATGCAGTAGATTCTGCTTGTCGTTTAGCGCTCGGAGGCGCGATCGAAGCGATATAGGTTCATCGCTTCGATCGCGCCTCCGAACGCTAAACGGCAAGCCGTTAGAAACCCAACCCCTTCGTCAAGGTTCGAATCCGCGCGATGTCGTGGTTCGCGGCGATGTACAGCGTGCTGCCGTCGTCGCCGAACGCGCAGTTGGCCGTGTTCGTGCCGGTTTCGATGACGCCGAGCAAGCTGCCGTCGGACGCGAAGATCAGGACGCCGCCCGGTCCGGTGGCCCACAGGTTGCCGTCGACGTCGATCTTCAGGCCGTCGGGCAATCCCTTTTTGTCTTCCTTGCCGACCCACTTGGTCGAGTCGTAGAAGACGCGGCCGGTGCCGAGCTTGCCTTCGCTGCTGAGGGTGAACGCCATCCAGACGGCCTGATCGGGATCGGAGTTGGCGACGTAGAGCGTCTTGTCGTCGGGCGATAGGGCGATGCCGTTGGGCCGCGTCATGTCCTTGGTCAACAGCTCAAGCTTGGCGCCCTTCTTGATGCGGTAGATGCCCTGGAAGTCCAGCTCGCGCCGGGTCCTTTTCGCGCTTCTCCAGGCCGTAGGGCGGGTCGGTGAAATACAGGTCGCCGTTCTTGGCGAACACAAGGTCATTGGGGCTGTTGAGCCGTTTACCCTTGTACTTGTCGGCGAGCGTGGTCCACTTGACATTGTCCAGGCCGATCATCGGCTTGGTGCTGGCGTCGAGCTTGGCGTCGAGGCGGGCGACGCGACGATCGCCGTGCTGGCAGGAGACGAGCCGGCCCTCGGGGTCGAGGCGCAGGCCGTTGGTGCCGGGCTCGTCGCCCTCAACGCCGATCTTGCGGTCCTTGCCCCGATAGCCGGCGGGGAAGATGAACTTGGTGAGCCCTTCGCCCTCTTTCCACTTGTTGATGACGTTGTTGGGAATGTCGCTGAACAGCAGGTAGCCGCCGTCCTTGACCCAAACGGGGCCTTCGGTCCAGACGAGGCGGTACTTCTTGGTGACTGGGTCGATTCCGCCAGCCAGCTTTTCGAGCTTGGCATCCTTGGCGAGCAGCTTGTCGAGCCGGGGATCGAGGCGGACGATCTTGCCGAACGTGGGATAGGATTTTTTCTCGCCGCCGCCCGCGTCGGGCAAGGCCAGGGCCAGGCCGACGGCAGGCACAAGGATCAGGGCCACACGCATCCACTTCATGAGAGGTCCTCGCAACAGAAGAGGGGATTCCTTCGAGCCGGCTTTGATGGTAAAGGGTTTCGGCCGCCGATTCAAAACAAAAATGGACAAGTCGGCGGGGCGACCCGCGGGGTTCGAAGACTCACCCCCGCGGCGTGAAGGCTATAATCGATCGGACGCGAGGACTGCATTCATGCCCATCATTGACCAGGCCCGGCCCGACGAATGGCCGGCCGCATTCGCGCTGGCCTATCAGCGCACGCCGGCCGCGGCGCGGCAACTGCAAGTCGCGCACGCGCTGGACTTGCTCGCAACCGGCGTGCTCCATCCCGCCGGCATCTGGATCGCCCGGGATGGCCAAAGCCTGCGCGGCGTGCAAATTTGTGTGCCGCTGGGGGGCGCGTCGTATTTGTTCTGGCTGCCTGAGGCGCGTGGGCCTCGGGAAATTGCCGATGCGGTGACGCGGGCCGGATTGGCCTGGTGTGCTGCCGAGGGCGGCAAGTTGGCCCAGGCGCTGGCGCCGCCCACCGAGGCGGACCGGGCCGCGCCGCTCGTGCGTCAGGGATTCCGCCAAGTCACCCAGCTCCTCTACCTCGAGCGTGACCTCCGCGACCTGACGCGCTCTGGCGCGGCGCCGGCGATTCGTTGCGAGCCGTGCACGGCCGCCAATGAAGCATGCTTTCGCGAAACCCTGGCGCGCTCTTACGAGGGCACCCTCGACTGCCCGGAGTTGAACGGCGTGCGCTCGGTCGACGAGATCCTCGCTGGCTATCGTGCCGCCAGCGCCGGCGGTCCGCAGCGCTGGTGGCTGATCCGGGCCGGCAGCGACCCAGCCGGCGTGCTGATCGTGACCGACTTGCCTGAGGGCCCCGCGTGGGATTTGTCGTATCTCGGCGTCTTACCTGAATATCGTCGCCGCGGCGTGGCGACCAGCGCGGGGCGGATTGCGATGCAGAAAGCGCAGGCCGCCGGGGCGACGCAGATGGTGCTCGCGGTGGACGAGCGCAATGCGCCGGCCCGGCAGCTTTACGAAGCGCTCGGCTTTGCCGAGACCGAGGCGCGCATGGTGTATCTGCACTTCTTGCCTGGGCCGGGGCGCCGCCAAGCGCGTAAGCCAAAAAAACCATGAACCACGGATGACACGGATGGCACGGATAATTCTGTTCTTATCCGTGCTATCCGTGTAATCCGTGGTTCATGCTTCTGCACGGTAAATCTTCGTAAGACTATCTCAGCTCGGTGATTTTCAGCGTCGCCGGCGCGGTATCCGCGCCGACGGTGCCGACCCAGATGTCGTATCGGCCCGACTGCGGCGTCTTGAACTTGAGCTTCGGATTGGGGAACCCATCGCCGTCGTCGTCGGCGACCCAGGTGCCGTCGGGCAGATTGATCAGCAGCGTCGTGTCGGCCTTGGACACCACGTGGATCGTCAGCGGCGCGTCGCCGGCCTGGTAGAACAGCTTCACGTCCGGGGCATTGGCGATATACGCCTTCACGCCGCCGAGCTTCGTCTTGACGTTGCCGCCCGCCGTGAGCTTGATCACCTGGGGATCCTGGGGGAAGCCCACCTTGAGCTTGAGCGTGCCGTAGGTCGGATCGAGGTCGCGATTCTGCGTCTGCGCCCGACCCGTACACAACAGCGCGATCCCCGCGATCACGCCGAGGCGCAGGACGAGCTTGCCGGCCGACGAAATCTTTTTCATGCGATGTTCCTCCGTAAAGGGTGAATTGAGGCACCAAACTCCCCATCGAAAGGCCACCGCAAATCGTAAAGCATCGGCCGTGAATTGCAAGCCCAAAGCGGCAGCGCTGCGGCCGCGACCTGCCTTTCCGCAAAGATAATATTTCATAAGTTGAGCGTACCGTACGCCGCTGGCGGGAATCTGCGTTTCTGATCGCTCCAAGGGAAGGCGCTGGGAATGACTTCGCGACAATCCGAGTCCGCGGCGCCAGGCCACCCTTGCATCCCTTTGGCGATCGTCGGCATTGGCTGCCGATTTCCCGGGGGCGTCAACGACGTCGAATCCTTTTGGGCGCTGCTGGCCGAGGGGCGCAGCGGTATCTGCGAGGTTCCCTCCGACCGCTGGGACCGTGATCGTTTCTATCATCCGGAAGCATCGCTGCCGGGCACGATGGTCACGAAATGGGGCGGCTTTGTCGGCAACCTCGATCAATTCGACGCTCATTTCTGGGGGATTTCGCCCCGCGAAGCGATGCGCATGGACCCGCAGCAGCGTTGGTTATTGGAGGTCTCCTGGGAAGCGCTGGAAGATGCCGGCGTGGCGCCGCGCTCCCTGCGCGGCCGGCCGGTCGGGGTCTTCGTCGGTGTTGCGGGCAACGATTACGCCGGCGTGCAAATGCCCAATCTCCGCGACTGCGATGTCCATACCATCAGCGGCTGCACCCTGAGTATCGCAGCCAATCGCATTTCCTACCTGCTCGACCTGCGCGGCCCCAGCCTGTCCGTGGACACCGCCTGCTCGTCCGCGCTCGTTGCTTTCTGGACCGCGTGTCGCAGCATCTGGTCCGGGTGCTGCAGCAGCGCGCTCGTGGGCGGAGTCAATGCGATCATTACGCCCGAGGCGACCATCGGCTTCAGCAAAGCCTCGATGCTGTCACCCAACGGCCGCTGTTTCGCGTTCGACGGGCGCGCGAACGGATATGTGCGCGGTGAAGGGGCCGGCGCGGTTTATATCAAGCCCCTGCAACAGGCGCTCGCGGATCGGGATCGCATCTATGCCGTCATTCGGTCGGCCGTGTCGAATCAAGACGGCCATACGTCCTCCATGACCGTGCCGAGCGCGGACGGTCAAGCCGCCCTGTTGCGGCAAGCTTACGACGAAGCCGGCGTGGCGCCTGCGAGCGTTGTCTACGTGGAAGCGCACGGAACGGGCACTCCGGTCGGCGATCCCATCGAGGCGGCGGCTCTGGGGCGCGTGCTGAGCGCAGGCCGGCCCGCGGACCAACCCTGCCTCCTGGGATCGGTCAAGACGAACGTCGGGCATTTGGAGGCGGGCTCCGGGATGGCGGGAATCATCAAGGCGGCCCTGATTTTGCAGAGGGACATCATCCCGCCGAGCCTGAACTACGAGACACCCAATCCCCACATCCCATTCCAGACGCTCGGCTTGCAGGTCGTTGCCCAGATACAGCCGTTGCCGCACCGTAACGGGGTTGCACCCGTGATCGGCGTCAATTCGTTCGGCTTCGGTGGGGCGAACGCTCACGTGGTACTGGAACAGGCCCCACCGCCGCTCGACGATCGGCCGATCGCGCGCACACCGCGGCCTTGTGTGCTGCCGATCTCGGCGCGCGATGACGCCTCCCTTCGCAGTTCTGTCGAATCGTACCGCGCCTTTCTGGCTACCTCGACGGACGATTTCGCCGATATCTGCTATTCGGCCGGCGCACGCAAGGAGCACCACGATCATCGCCTGGTGGTGCTCGGTCAGGATGCGGCCCAGATGCGGCAACGCCTGGGCGCATGGCTGCGCGGGACCGGGCCGGTCGAAGGCATCGTTGCCGGGCGAACGCCGGCAACGCGGGCAGCGCCGGTGTTTGTCTACACCGGCCAGGGTGCGCAGTGGTGGGCCATGGGCGCAAGCTCCTCGACGACGAGCCCGTTTTCCGCCGGACGGTGGCTGAGATCGACAGACTGTTGCAGCCCTTATCGGGCTGGTCGCTGCTCCAGGAGATGAGGCGCGACGAGGACGGATCGAAAATCGATCGCACGGACATCGCCCAACCGGCGCTGTTTGCGTTACAGGTCGCGCTGAGCGAACTTTGGCAGTCATGGGGAATCGCGCCGCCCGGGTCATCGGGCACAGCGTCGGCGAGGTGGCGGCGGCTTATGTCGCGGGCATCTATTCGCTCGCCGACGCCGTCAAGGTGATCTTCGAGCGGAGCCGGCTGCAACAGACCACTGGCGGAAATGGCCGAATGCTGGCCGCGGGCATCTGCGCTGCCGAGGCGCGCGGCGATCGGGGCCGCTGCGGACCGCGTCCACATTGCCGTTCTCAACAGCCCCAGCCTGGTGACCCTGTCCGGCGACACCGGGCCGCTCGAAGCGATCGCTGGGCGACTGGAGCAAGCCGGCAAATTCGTGCGCTGGCTGCGCATCGCCTATGCTTTCCACACCCACCAGATGGACCCAATCAAGGAAGACCTGTTGCACGCTCTTGCGGACATCCGCGGGCGTGCGGGGCGGGTGCCGTTTGTTTCGACGGTGACCGGCGTGCCGCTCAGGGGCGAGCGCCTGGATGCCCTGTATTGGTGGAAGAACGTTCGCCAGCCGGTATTGTTCGCGCCGGCGCTGGCCAACCTTGTTCGCGACAAGGAGGAGACCTTCCTGGAAGTGGGCCCGCATCCGGCCCTGGCGGCTTCCATCCATGAGTGCCTGGGCGAACAGGGCCGGCAGGCCGGCGTCTTCCACTCCTTGCGGCACGGGGCGGACGATGCGCAGGAGCTGCTCACCAATCTCGCCGGTCTGCACGTCCACGGCGTGCCCCTGGATTGGGCCGCCGTCAATCAGGGCTCGCGACATGTCCGGTTGCCGCACTACCCGTGGCGTCGCGAATCGTTCTGGCTGGAATCGCCGCAATCGCGGCAGGCACGGTTGGCGCCGGTGCAGCATCCCCTGCTCGGCATACGGATCGCCGCCGCGAAACCGACGTGGCAGGTCGAGCTGGACCTGCGTCGTTTTACGTACCTGACCGATCATCGCTTCTGGGACAGCAGCGTTTTTCCCGCCGCCGGCTACGCCGAAGTGGGCATCGCCGTGGCGCGCTTGCTGTTCCCCGGCGAAGCTTACGTCGTCGAGAACCTCGACATCAAGAAGGCGCTGTTCCTCGGCGACGAACAGCCGCCCACCGTTCAGGTGATCTTCGATCCGGCAACCCGGACCTTCGGCGTCCACAGCAGCGCCGGCACCAAGGAGACCTGGGACCTGCACGCGCAAGGTTGGCTGACGCCGATGCCTGCCGGCGGTCGCGAGCGCTTCGATCCAGCGCAGGCAAGGCAACGGCTCACCGATCATTTCGACCAGGAGCAGCACTTCCAGGGCCTGGCCGATACCGGCTACCAGTTTGGCCCTCAATTCAAGCTGTTGCGGAATGTTTGGCGCGTGCAGGGCGAAGCGCTCGCGGAAATCGACGTGCCGGCGGCCTTCGAAGCGCCAGTCGATGGGTATCATATTCATCCTGCGGTGCTGGATGCCTGCTTTCAACTCTTTTTTCGCCTTAAGGTTGACCTCACGAAGAACGACTTCTATCTGCCCACGTCGATCCGCCGCATGAACCTTGAGCGTGACTGTCCGTCGGGACCGTTGTGGGCGCATGGCCGGCTGCGCGGACGACGGCCAATCGTTGACCGCGGACATTTTCGTCTACGACGACCAGAGCCAACCGGTCGCCCAAATCCTGGGCCTGCGCGGCGAGCGCGTCGACAAGCGGCAGTCCGCCGACCTCGACGACGATTACTATTATCAGTTTCACTGGGAGCCACGCCGGCTGCGCGCCTGCGCCGCCGAAGGCTCGTGCCATTTCCCAGCGGCGTCCGCCCTCGTCGCGGCGGCGCGTGCCGCCGTCCCGGAGATCTATCGGCAATACGGCGGCGAGGATTACCTTCGGCGCTTTGCCCGCGCGTGGATGCGCTGGCGCACCAGTCGGTTCATAACGCGTGGCTGCAGCTTGGCTGGCAACCCCGCGTCGGCGAACGGTTCACTGCGGAAGAGCTGTTCGACCGTCTGGGCGTCGCCGTCCAGCATTGGCGTCTGGCCAACGCCCAGCTGCACCATCTGAGCAAGCACGGTTGGCTTCGGGCCGGCGGGGAAGACGCCTGGGAGGTCGTGCGCGTTTTTCACGAGGCGGATACCAGCGCCGGCTGGGAGGCGCTGGCCGCCGACTACCCGAATTTCGCGACTGAGGTCGTGCTGCACCAGCTCGTTTCGCCTCACCTGGCCGCGGTCCTGGCGGGCGCCAAGGACCCGATGGAGGTCTTGTTCCCCGGGGGATCGTCGGAACACCTGGAACGGTTCTACGTCGAGGGCGTGGACTTTCCCGCGGCGGCGCACCTGATCGGCGCCGCGTTCGCCCGGCTGCTCGAGGCCTTGCCGAGCGGGCGCCTGTTGCGCGTGCTGGAGGTCGGCGCCGGCACGGGTTCGCTGACACGCGTGCTGTTGCCGCTGTTGCCGGCCGACCGGACCGAGTATCTGTTTACCGACATCGGTCCGGCTTTCCTGGCCGCGGCGCGGAAGCAATTCGCCGACTATCCGTTCACGGACTACCGCATCTTTGACGTTCAGAAAGACGCTAGCGCTCAGGGTCTGGAGGCAGGCGGTTTCGATCTGATCGTTGGCACCCTCGTGCTGCACGCCACGGCCGACTTGAAGCAAGCCCTGCGCAACCTGCGTGGTTGCCTGGCCGAAGGCGGCATGCTGCTGTTCCAGGAGCTTTTCCCGCGCCGGCACGCGTGGGACAATATCTTCGGCTTGCTGAAGGGGTGGTGGCGTTTCACCGATACAGCACTACGGCAACATTCGCCGCTGCTCGAGCGCGCGACCTGGCTTGCCTTGCTCGGCGAATGCGGTTTTCACGATGCCGGCTCATTCGGCAGTGCCACCGACGAGCGCGAATCCGAACAGGCCTTTCTGTTTGCGTTCGCTCCCGCCGCTGAACAGGATGCGGAGGCCGCGCGGGCACCCGCGGCGACTGGGACCTATATGGTCCTGACTGATGGCGGCGGCGTGGGCAATGCGGTCAGCACCCGACTGCGCGAGCACGGCTACCGCGTCGTGCAAGTGCGGGCCGGACATGAATTCCGCCAGGAAAGCCAGGCCCTGTTCGTGGTCGCCGCGAATTCCGCAACCGATCTGCGCCGCGTCATGGCTCATGTTGACTGTCCTACCGACAAGCTGGCCGGCATTGTGCATTGCTGGAGCCTCGACCATCCGCCCGCGCGGGACCTGTCCGTGGAGCAGTTGTCGGCCGCCCAGCAAACCGGCGTTCTCAGTGCGCTCGAGTTGATTCATGCCGTCTCGTCCGGGCTGCCGCAGCGGCTGTGGTTTGTTACGCGCGGCGTTGGCCGCGTTGGGGACGCGGATCGCCTGGAGGGGATCGCCTCCGCTCCCCTGGTGGGCCTGCTGCGCGTTGCCAACAACGAATTTTTCCCAAACAAGTTCGTGTTGATCGATCTGGACGGCGCACCGAACGACGAAGAGATCGCGAGCCTGTATCATGAAATCACTGGCGGCGACGGCGAGCTGGAAATCGCCTACCGCGCCAATCGCCGTCACGCCATCCGCCTCGACCGGGTTCAGCTTGAGCAACTCGCCGTCCGCACCCGCGACGCAGTGCAGCCGCTTGCCGCGGATGCGTCTTCCACCGGCGCCGACACGGTGGTGCCGTTCCGCCTGCAAACGAAAAAGGCTGGCATTCTAACCAACCTGTCGCTGAATGAAACGCAACGGCGCACGCCGAACGCCGACGAAATCGAAATCCGCGTGCGGGCCGGAGGCGTCAACTTCCGCGACCTGATGAAGGCGTTGGGAACCTATCCCGGCAATCCGCCCGATCTTTTGTGGTTCGGCGACGATGTTGCCGGCACCGTGGAGCGCGTCGGGCGCGGCGTTCGCCACCTCAAGCCGGGCGATGAAGTGGCCGGAATGGTCCCCTATGGTTTCCGCGCCTACGTCACCGCGGACGCGCGGATGGTCTTCAAGAAGCCGCCGCTCATGTCCTTCGAGCAAGCCGCGACCCTGCCCACGGTGTTCTTGACGGCCCACTATGCGCTCAACCACCTGGCCCGCATGCACGCCGGCGAGAAGGTTCTAATTCACGCCGGCGCCGGCGGCGTGGGGCAAGCGGCGATTCAGATCGCCAAACATCTCGGCCTGGAGATCTTCGCCACGGCCGGTACACCCGAAAAACGCCAGCTGCTCCTGGACATGGGCGTCCCCCACGTGATGAGTTCGCGGACCCTGGAATTCGCCGACCAGGTCATGCAGATCACCGCGGGCCGAGGCGTCGATGCCGTGCTCAACTCGCTCGCCGGCGATTTCATACCCAAGAGCTTCTCCGTGCTGGCGCCGTTCGGGCGGTTCCTGGAGATCGGCAAGATCGATATCTACAAGAACACGGCGGTCGGTCTGGAACCGTTCAAGAACAATATCTCCTATTTCGTGATCGACCTGGCCCAGCACCTCGAACACAAGCCCGCGCTCGCGGCAACCTTGCTTCGGGAAGTAAGCGAACGCATTGCGGCCGGCGACTACCAACCGCTCCCCTGTACGATCTTCCCCATTGCTCAGGCTGTGGAGGCGTTTCGCTACATGGCTCAGGGCAAGCACGTGGGTAAGATCGTGCTGTCATTCGACGTCCCGCACATCCCGATCGGCCCCTGCACCGACGATGCCCAACGCTTCCGGCCCGACGCCACCTACTTGATCACCGGCGGCGCGGGCGGATTTGGGCTGGAATTGGCCAAATGGCTGGGCCGCCATGGGGCCAGGCATCTCGTCCTGCTCAGCCGTAGCGGCCCGCGCGACGACGCCGCCCAGCGGGACATCGAGCAGTTGCGCCACGACGGCATCGAGGTCGTGGATGTGCGCGGCGACGTGACCCAGTTGGACGACGTGACGAAGATCGTGAACCGCATCCGCGTGGAACTGCCGCCGCTGAAGGGCGTGATTCATGCCGCGATGGTGCTGGACGATGAATTCTTGCCCAGCCTGGACGCAGCTCGTTTCAACGCGGCGCTCAACCCCAAAATGGCGGGCGCCTGGAACCTGCACACGGCGACCTCGGCGTTGCCGCTTGACCATTTTGTCTGTCTGTCGTCGGTGTCGAATGTGGTGGGCTGGCCCAAACAGGCGAATTACAATGCCGGCAATTTTTTCCTCGACGCCTTGAGCGCTTACCGGCACGCGCGGGGCTTGCCCGCCTTGACGATCAACTGGGGAGCCCTGCTGGGAACGGGATTCGTCGAGCGCAATCGCAAGACCGCGGAGTTTCTGCCCAAGATCGGCGCGGGCGTTTGCCCTGGACGAGGCGCTGGCGATTTTCGGCCGGCTGATGCTGCTGGATCCGATGCAGATCATGGCAAGCCATCTCGACTGGACCGTTGCCGTCAAGACGTTACCCCACCTCGGCGTGGCCAACACCTACGCCGCCGTGGCCCGGAAGCTGGCCGAAACCGAACGGGGCGGCTCGTTGCGCGCACGCCTGCAGCGAGCCGGCGCTGACGCCCATGCGGAGCTGGTCGAGGATTTCGTCGCGGCCCACGTCGCCGGCGTTTTCGGCATCACGGTGGAGAAAGTCGATCGCGATTCCCCGCTCACCAAGCTTGGCCTCGATTCCCTGATGGCCCTCGAGCTGGTCAACCGTCTGCAGCGCGAGGTGGCCACCAGCATTCCCATGAAGAGTTTGCTCGGCGACGCGAGCATCAAGGTCGTGGCCCAAACGCTCCTGCACCTGTTGCTAGAGACCGGAACGACCGCCGCGGCCCAGCCGGCCGTCCCCTTGACGCCGGCCTCGGCCCCAGCGCCGACCGGCGACGACCAATACTTCCAGGTCCTTTCGGCCGCGGCGGCCGAGCAGGTCGTCGCCGGCATGCGCTTCGACGGCGCCGCCTTGGCCTATTTGCCCGACAAGTTTTCCACCGTCGGCGGCCTGACGGACCACCAGCTTCAGGCCCTCTTTGGCAGCGAGCCGTTTGTCAGCCACTATTACGAGACGGCGCTGGGCCGCATCGCCGTCCTCATGCTGCCCTTTCGCAGCCAGGCGCTGCTCCGGCAGGAAGAGGTTCGCGAACCGATCGTTCGCGCCGTCGAGATGGCCGGACGCAGCGGCGCCCGCTTTGTCTCGCTCACCGGTTTGATCCCTTCGCTGACCGACCACGGCCACGACATTGCCGCCTGGCTGCAGGGCCGGCCGAATTGCCCGGGGTTGACCACCGGCCACGCCACGACCACGGCAGCTGTCGTTCGCAATCTCGAGCAGATGTTGGCGATGTCCGGCCGGCTGCTGGAGCAAGAATCCCTGGTGGTCCTGGGGTTGGGCTCGATTGGCCAATCTTGCCTGCGGCTGCTGCTCGAAGTCTGTCCCCACCCGCGTGAGATCATTCTTTGCGATGTGTTTGCCAGGGAGCAATCCTGGCAAGCCTTCGCCGCCTCGCTGCGCGGAACATGGCTACCAGGGTCCGGTCCGGCTGGCGGTCTCCAGAATCGCGGTGCCACCGGAGGTGTATGAGGCGACCACCATCCTGACCGCGGTCAGCGCGCCGACGTTCTGGACGTCGAACGGCTGCGCCCCGGCACGGTGATCGTTGACGACTCCTACCCCCCAGCCTTTCCGGTGGAGCCGGCCATGCGCCGTCTGCGGACCGACGCGGACATCTTTTTCAGCAACGCCGGCATGCTCCGTCTGCCGGCCCCGATCCGTGAAACGATGGTCGTGCCCGCTGCGGCGGAAGCGCTGTTGACAAGCTTCGGCGTGGCCGCTTTCCGTGAGGAATTGCTGCGCGATCCGTACGAATTGACCGCCTGCATCCTGTCGAGTTTGCTTACCGGTCGGTCGGACGGCAGCTTTCCACCCACGCTCGGTCTGGCGGCGCTGCAAGATTTGATCAGCCACTACCGCGATCTGGCGGCGCTCGATATTGGCCCCGCTCGTCCGCAGTGCGATAAATACTTTGTCCCTCAGGACGCCGTCGAGCGCTTTCGCCAGCGCCACGGCCGAGAGATTCCTGCCGTCGGCGCAGCCACCTTCGGCGCAGCCGCCTTCGGCGCGGCCCAGTTCGAGGGGCGTTGATGGGGATGCTTGACCATTGGCAGCCGATGCTACCCGGGACGCACCTGGCTCGCAAACCGGTCGGGGTGCGCCTGGCTGGACGAGACATTGCCTTGTATCGAACGCATTCCGGCGCCGTCGGAGCTTTCGACGATCAATGTCCGCACCGCCGCATGCGCCTGAGTCGAGGCCTGGTCGTCGGCGAAAAACTGCGCTGTTGTTATCACGGTTGGGCGTTTGATCGTGCGGGCAACGGCGCGAGCCCGGGAACACCCAAGTTGCACGCCTGCGTCGCCACCTGGGATGTCCGTGAGGAATATGGCTATATCTGGGTGAAATCCACGACTTCGAACCCCGTCTTCCCCCAGCTCGACATCAAGGGCTGGTATCCGATGTGCCAGATGGACTTTCTCGCACCGGCCCCGCTCGAACTGACGCTCGACAGCTTTTGCGAGATCGAGCATAGTTCGATGGTCCACGACCTGTTCGGCTATGAACTGGAGCGCATGAGCGAGGTAACCGTCCGCTTCGAGACCACCGACGACACCGTGACCGTGATCAACCGCGGCCCGCATAAGCCGATCGGTTTCCCAATGAACCACATGGTCGGCGTCGGCAAGAATTATTATTTCAACGATACCTGGACGACCTACTTTTCCCCCGTTTACGCGGTGTTCGACCACTTTTGGACCGATCCGGATACCGGGGCAGAAGCGCTCGTCAAATGGCGGAATATCATATTTTTCACTCCGGTCGATGCCGGAACGACGCGCCTCACCGCCTTCATTTACGCCAGGTCACGCTGGTTTGTTTGGCCCGCCGGTGGGTTGTTCTACTTCCGCGGATTGGGATTGGCGCGGCGGAAAGTCAACCTGGAAATCGGCCGAGACGTCGCTATTCTGGAGGGCCTTTCCAGTTATGAACCGAGCCTCGAAGGCATGAAACTGAGCCGCTTCGACAAGGCACTCAGTCTCAATCGCGAACGGCTCCAACGCATCTACCGCGGTAAATGCGCGTCGACTGCATAGAACGGCAAGGTTGCTTTTGCGTTCCGGAGGAGTCACCATGCGCGGCCGCGTCCGTTGCTCAATCGTTCTGCTCGCCGTGCTAAGCCTGCTGTTCCTGGCCGGCGGTCCTGGCCAGGCCCAGGTCAAGGACACGCTCAAGGGCCACAAACACACGATCACGTGCGTCGCCTATTCGCACGACGGCAAGCTGCTCGCCTCGGGCAGCAAGGATGGCACGGTCCGGCTGTGGGATCCCGCTACCGGCAAGCCGCTGGCCGTCTGCGACGGCCATCGCGACATGGTGATGACGGTAGCGTTTTCGCCCGACGGCCGGCTGCTGGCGGCGTGCAGCCACGACACCGCGATCAAGCTGTGGGACCCGGCCACCGGCAAGCTGGTGCGGACACTTCAGGGTCACGAGAAGGACGTGCGCGGCCTGGCGTTCGCGCCGGACGGCCGCACGTTTGCCTCGGGCGCTATGGATCGCACCATCAAGCTCTGGGACGTCGCGACCTGGCAGGTGCGCACCACGTGCAACGGTCACACCGCGGAAATCAACTGCGTCGTCTACGCGCCGGATGGCCGTCTGCTCGCGTCCGGTGCCTGGGACAAGACAGTGCGCCTCTGGGACGCCGGCACGGGCGAGACGCAGCTGGTCATCGAAGGGCACACGGAAATGGTCCGCGACATCGTGTTCACACCGGACGCCAAGACGCTGATCTCCAGCGGCAAGGACGGCATCATCCGCGTCTGGGACCTCGAGCGGAAATCGCTGCGCTTCGCCCTGGACGGGCACAACAAGAACCTCGTCCGCGCGCTGGCGGTCACCGGCGACGGCAAGCTGCTGGCGTCCGCGAGCCGCGACGGGACGCTGAACCTGTGGGACCTGCCGGCCGGCAAGATGCGAGCAACCTTGCAAGAAGGCACGCTGTCGTTCCAGGTGCTGGCGTTCGCTCCCGACGGCAAGGTGCTGGCGACCGGCGGCATCGACCGCAACATTACGCTCCTGGATGTGGCCAAGCTGCTTGAGAAACGCTGAGCTCACTTCCTCAGAATCGCGCCGAGGGTGACGCAATTGTCATTGGAATTGTACAGTCGCAGCTCGATCACATAGTCTTGTTGTCGCGTGGGCCGAAACGTCACTTCGGCATTGCGCAGGACGGTGGTGTCCTGGGCAACCACCTTGCCGGTGGGATCGAGTACGCGCAAATCGAGGTCCATGGTGTCATTGTCGCCGGCGGCGATGACGCGATATTGTTTGTTTGGATCCAGGTTCCTCAGGGTGAGCATGGGAATCCACGGTTCGTTGCCCTCGCCGCGCCCGCGTGGCAGCCACCCGCCAAACATGGTCGTCGTACGCGGCTCCATCGCGAAACCATCCTTCGCGGCTTTCCGCAACAACCCGACCAGGTCATCCATGGCCTCTTTACTGTAGGTCGCCACGTCGCCTTGCGCGGCAACCGGTCCGCCCGACAGGAGACAACCGCCGACGACTGCTGCCACCATGAACCATGCGCTCTTCATGTTCACTCCTTCGTGTGTTGCCAGGGCCGATCACAATTTGCCGGGCGCGCTTCTTATTCGACACCGCCGCAGTCGCAGGTCGAGCATCGTTTGCAATTCGTCTTTTTTTCCTTGTCAGGCATCGTGTCTAGTGCGCACAATCGGCACCGATACAACATTCCGGTGGCCGCCGGTGCCGGCGCCTGGGGTTAGCCGCCAATGAACGACCCGCTCAATCGAAAGCTGCGCATGGGCCTGGTCGGCGGCGGCTTCATCGCCCGCGTCCACGCCATCGCCGCGGTGCTGGACAACCGTGCCGCCCTCGTCGCCGGAGCGCTCTCTGCGGACCCCGCGAAGGCGAGACTTACCGCGGCCGACTACGACATTTCGCCCGAGCGCGCTTATGGCTCGTACCAGGAGATGATCGCAGCCGAGTTGCGGTTGCCCGCCGATGAGCGGATCGACTTCGCCAGCATCGCCACGCCGAATCACACGCATTTCGCCATCGCCGGCGCGTTCACGGCGGCGGGATTCAACGTTCTCTGCGACAAGCCGCTGACATTCAATCTGGCCGAGGCGGAGGCGCTGGCGACCGTGGTGCGGCAGGCGGGCGTGGTCTTCGCGCTGACGCACAACTACACCGGCTATCCGCTGGTGCGGCAGGCGCGCGAAATGGTGCTGGCCGGCGACCTTGGCGCGATCGACGCGGTCCGCGCCTGCTACATCCAGGGCTCGCTCCGCAAGCAACGCACGCCGGAGCAGCAGCGGCGCTTCGCCTGGAAGACCGACCCCGCGCAAGCCGGCGCGTCCGGCTGTTTCGGCGACATCGGCATCCACGCGTACAACCTCGTGCGCTTCGTGACCGGGTTGCGGCCGGTGCGCATCGCGGCCCACCTGTGCGTCTTCGAGCCCGGCGGCCGCCTCGACGATTACGGCACCGCCCTGCTCGACCTTGACGGCGGCGCGCTGGCGACGATCACCGCATCGCGGATTTCGCACGGCCAGGAGAACGATCTCTGGATCGAGGTGGACGGCACGCGCGGCGCGCTGGAATGGCACCAGGAAGAGCCGAACCGCTTGCTGTACCGCGTCAACGGCCAGCCACACCGCGTCTACACCCGTGGCGGCGGTCCGTACCTTGGTGCGCTCGCCGGCCGTTCGACGCGTTTGCCGGCGGGCCATCCGGAAGGGTTCATCGAGGCATTCGCGAACATCTACACCGCCGCCTTCGACGATATGGTCAGGCGGGCGGCAAACGAACCGTTCGCGACGCGAGATACCTTGTATCCCAACGTATACGACGGCGTGGACGGCATGAACTTCGTCGACAGGTGCGTCGCCAGCGCGCGGACCGGCGGCGAATGGTTGTCCAGTCCCGGCAGGGACGGTAGATAATAGCGCAGGACGTGAGTCCTGGGCCCGGCGGAAGCGAACGGTAGGTTCAGTCCCGGCAGGGACGACAGAGCGCGGCGCTCGCCTCTGCCGTCCCTCCGGGACTTTGACCTGGTCCGCACCTGCTCCACCCAGGACTTACGTCCTGGGCTACTATCTGCCGCCCCTGCCGGGGCTGCCGACACAACGTGGCGCACGCACTTACTGAAAAGAAAGGCGCACGATGCAACAGCGAATTCTCGGTAAGACGGGCATCGCCGTCAGCGAGCTGGGCTTCGGCAGCTTGTTCACCTCGGCACTGGGGCCGGGATTCGCCGAGAGCCGCGCCGCCGTGCGGCGCGCCGTCGAGCTGGGGATCAACTACTTCGACACAGCGCCCGCCTACGCCAACAGCGAGGAAGTGCTCGGCAAGATCCTCGCCGAGATCGACGCCCCGCTGGTCGTCAGCACCAAGCTCGGCGGCCGGCCGCAGCCGTTCAATCCCCGCGATGCACGGCAATTGGTCCGCTCCGTCGAGGAGAGCCTGCGGCTGTTGCACCGCGAAGTGATCGACGTGTTAATCATCCACGAGCCGGATCGGCCGCTGCAGTACAACTGGTGGACGGACCCGCACGGCGTCGCCGGTCCCGTGCTCGACGTGCTCGCCGATCTCAAGCGGCGCGGCGTCATTCGCTTCACCGGGCTCGGCGGGACCACGGTCACGGAGATGAGCCACCTGGTGCGCTCCGGCCGGTTTGACGTGGTGCTGACCGCGTTCAATTACAGCGCCCTGTTCCGTGAGGCGGCCGCCGAGGTCCTGCCCGCGGCGAAAACGCACGCGATGGGAATTGTGCTCGGGTCCGTGTTGCAGCAGGGCGCCCTGGGACGGCGTTTCGACGATGTGGTCCGCGCCCGGCCGATGTGGCTGTCGCGCTCGCCAGCAGCAATTCCTGGCGCTGTACGCCTTGCTCGACGAGCTCGGCATGCCGATTGTGGAGCTGTGCCTGCGCTTCGCGATCACGCA
This sequence comes from uncultured Gemmataceae bacterium, assembly GCA_963834865.1. GTDB lineage: Bacteria > Planctomycetota > Planctomycetia > Gemmatales > Gemmataceae > CAWIDK01. The sequence goes on along the minus strand of CAWIDK010000002.1, from coordinate 3,634,992 downwards.
TGCCGATATGAGTACGGTGCTGATCGGGCCCAAGACCGCGGCGCAGCTCGAGCAATCGGTCGCTGCCGTCGCCAAGGGGCCGTTGCCGCCGGACGTGCTGGCCCGGCTGGACGCGATTGCGGCCCTGGTGCCGTATCGGCCGTTCGAAGAGCCGATGATCCTGCCGCTGAACCAGCCCGGCGCGTACCACGGTCCGGGGCCGGCCAACCTCGGCGCTGCGCGTTGACGCTTCGGCCGAGGCACATGTGGTGTCACGAAACAGAATCGTTTTCCCGTATCGACTCCGGCAACCCGATGCCATCTTCCGCGATAGGTGACCGCCGCGTTCCCGTTGTCGCCTTGGCGCCGAGATTCTCTGAATGTCCGCGGTTTACCTCACAAATATCACGATTTCACGGCACACCCAACCCACGCCGGCCGGCGAATCTGAGTTCATATTTCATCGCTCCATGGGGCCCGACGCTGCTTGTGCCAATGGCGCGCGGCCGCTCGTTTTCACGACGGCGTGCACAGCGCGGAACCTCGCGGCATGACACCATGTTCCGCGCGGAATATCGTGGCGAAATCAAGGAAGCTGTGGATGCGCTGACGCCATTTTTTCCAGCATTCGTGTCCGGGTTCCCTTCGTTTTGTCGCTTCTCCTGTTGGTGGCACGGGCGGCCTCGCTCCAAACTCCAAACGACACGCAAGGGGAACAATCATGCTGTGCTTCCTGTCAACATTGAGAAATACGGCGAAAAACTTGACCTGTTTGGCTCGGAAACTGTGGGCAGAGACTCGGTTGGCAAACGCCATGTCCGGCCGGCGCATGCAGCGCGTGCGGCGCGTGCAGCCCGTGGGTTTCCACCCCGCCCTGGAGGCGCTCGAGGATCGGCTTGTGCCCAGCACCGCGCCCGCCGCTCCCGTGGTCACGATCAACGCCCTGTCGTCGTCGCAAGTCAACTTATGGTGGAACGCCGTGCCCGGGGCCACCAGTTACCGCGTCGAGGAGTGGATCGGCAGCGCCTGGCAACAGATCGCCAACCTGGCCAGCGGCCCCATTCCGGGATATGTGGCCAGCGGCCTCAGCGCCAACACGACCTACTCCTTTGAAGTGGGCGCGTACACCTCGGCCGGCACCACCTGGTCCAGCCCCGCGAGCGTCACCACCGCCCCCGCTCCTCCCACGTTCAGGCTCGGCGTGGTGTCCGCGTCGCAGATCAACGTGTCGTGGAATGCCGTCGCCGGGGCCAGCAATTACATGATCAATGAGTGGACCAACGGCGCCTGGTCGCCGATCGCCGTCCTCGGCAGCGCCAGCACCAGCTATGCCGTCACCAGCCTCAGCCCCGGGACTACCTACACCTTCGAAGTCGGCGTCTTCAGCGCGAATGGCTACAACTGGGCTGCCAGCCAAAGCGCCACCACGCTACGGACACCTCCCGCCGCTCCGTCGTTTACGCTCCGCGTGGCGTCCTCGTCGCAAATCGAGCTGTCGTGGAATCCCGTCGGCGGCGCCACCGGCTACTTCATCAAGGAATGGAACGGCAGCTACTCGGGTGCCGGCCAGGTGATCGCCTACGTGGGCAGCACCGGGACCAGCTATGCGGTCTCGGGCCTGAGCCCTGGCGGCATCTACTACTTCGCCGTCGGCGCCTCCAACGCGTTCGGCACCACGTGGGCTAGCGACCAGAGCGCCGCCATCCCGTCGGCTGCTCCCGCCGCTCCGTCGTTCGTGCTCGGCGTGGTTTCCTCGTCGGAGATCGACCTGGCGTGGACCGCGGTGACCGAGGCCAGCAGCTACGTGATCAACGAGTGGTCGTGGACCAGCCTTACCTGGCAGCCGATCGCGAGCCTGGGCAGCGCCAGCACCCGTTATGCTGTCACCGGCCTCAATGCCGGCACCACCTATTACTTCCAAGTCGGTGCCGCCAACGTGGACGGCACCACGTGGGCCGGCTTCCAGAGCGCCGCGACCCTGCCCACCAACTACCCGCTCAATCCCGTCCAGACCAATGGCACCTGGTCGGGTTACGTCGTCCAAACCGGCAGCTCGCAGGTGAATGCCGTTGGCGGCACCTGGGTGCAGCCGGCCACGTCGAGCACGGGCACCGGCTCCTTCGCAGGCTTCTGGGTCGGAATTGACGGCTTCGGCAAGAACAACAACATGGTGGAACAACTGGGAACGTCATGGAAGGCCGGCACCGGTTATCAGGCCTGGATTGAACTCTACCCGGCTGCACCGATTTGGGTCACCACGCTCACCATCCAGCCCGGCGACACGGTTTCCGCCGAAGTGTCCCTCGTCTCCAGCACGAGCAGCACCAGCACGTTCCTGTTCCAATTCCACGTCATCGCACCAACCGGTCACGTCCAGAACTGGAGCGAGGAGCTGGGGACACCCGGCGTCGATCCACCGCGGTCCTCGGCGGAGTGGATTGTCGAGTCTCCCGGCGGCGGCGCCGCGCCGCTGCCGAATTTCGGCACCGTGAACTTTTCCGGAGCGTGGGCGCAGATCGGCTCGACCAGCGGCCCCCTCTCGGCGTTCTCCGGTATCACCGCGTTGAACATGGCCCCGATCAACGTGGCCGGCGGCGGCACCGACACCACCTCGGGCATTACGAACTCGAACGCCCCAGGCTTCGGCGAGCCGGCCGGCGGCAGCTCAAGCTTCTCAGTCACCTTCGACAGCGCCCACGCGAACACTGCCAACATCGCAGCATTGGGCCTGGACGGCTTCGCCGCCGACGCGCCGTGGCTGTCCCCGAGTGGATTCGAGCCGCTCAGCAACGGGGACATGGTAAGCAACAGTATCACTCCCGACCTGATCACGCCCATTCCGAGATGTGAGCCCGCATGATCGTGGCACCACCAGGCGAGGTGCTGATGTAGTCCTCATGACAGTTTGCGTGCAGCCCTGAGACAAAAGCATCCGGGGTTCGCTACACACGGTGTCACCAGGTCCGAATTACGAAGCCGAAATCCGAAACGTGGCACAACGACCTTGGCCACCAAGAGTGGCCGAAGATGTCCGCAGCTCTCGACCCTTGAGCCGAATGGCGTGCTCTCCCGCGCGTCACGCGTTTCCCGAGATAGCGTGGCCGGTGGCCACGAGACTACCCGGATGGCGCAAGGTTGCCGTCAAACCTGCCTTGCGCTTCGCGCTCGATGGCCACGATGGCCACGGGCCGTGGCCATCGTGCCCCTTGGCCGTGGCCATCGAGGTTCTCGCCCGGCGACTCAATCAGACAGCGATTCCCGGATTGACACGTCCGGTCGTGGATTGGCGTCCCCTGTCGCCGATCCGCACGATGTTCCACGCGGAACATCGTGATGGGGACCCACCACTTCGCGCTGGGCCACTATCTGCCGCTCCCGTTGGGGCTCCCGACGTTGAAACGTGGACGCATGCGCTCCGCGATTCAGGCGTTGCGGCGAAACCGGGACCGCGCGTTGCAGTTGCAGGGGTGTCCCATAAAAACGTGATAACGCGAAATGACCATGCCCGGAGCGCACCGCAGGCGTTGCGTGCGAGCGCTGCGAATTCCAGATTTGACCGCAAACGAGTAGAATACGGCAATGTCCACCGCTGCCAATCCGCCAGCGACCGCCGAGTCTGCGAAGCCAAAGCCGGCAACGCCGACGATCCATGATGCGGAGCTGGAATCGGGCCCAACCGGACGCGTGTTGCAGGGTGACGAGGAAAAGGACGTGAAATTCTTTACACGCGAGCTGATCGCCATGGGGCAGTCGACAGACGACCTGATCCTCAACGAACATGAACGCCGGTGGGAAGAGGCGGGTGCGCGATACGTGGCTTACCTCGACGCAGTCCGTCCACATTTCCCGCCAGGACTGCGGCAGATCGACGAGAGTTACTACCTCCACGACGCAATCATCCACGGGCTGGGTCGGCGCGGCCCGTTCCTCGTGATGATCCTTCAGCTCGACACGCCGCCGCAATCGATCCTCACCTTCACGTATGACCTGGTGGACGAGCCGGTCATCGTGAAGGATGTGCTCCCCCAAAAGGGGTGCGATACCGGGTCCATCGTCGAATGGCGGTACAACGAGATCGAGAAGGTTCCCGGCAATCCGCCAACCTGGCGAGAGTCGCTGCTGCTGAGCAACGGCTGGGAACTGGTGCTGCACTTTCGCGACGTCCGGGTGGACGAGATCCAGGCCGTTTTTCCGGCGCCCGGAACGGTGCTGCCGGAGGCGTTTGGTGCCAGTCGCAAACGCAACCTGAATCCGCGCGGCCGTAGCGCGGCGTTCGTTGCGACCAACCGAATAGACGAAGCGTGTCAACGGCGCAGACATGACCAAAAAAAACGGCTGGCGTGTGACCGGGTGCGCTTCCGGTGCCGGGGGCTTGCACGGCAATCAATCCCCTGTATAGTCTGCCAGTAGTCACAAACTCTCCCCGCAACGCTCAGGATACAGAAAGGTCGTTATGGGCCACAAGCAGACCGAGACGCATCGTTACGGCAAGGGCTCGTATCACCAGATCGGCCTGGTTCGCGGCCAGTTCGGCGGCGTGCCGATGGACAAATGGGTCAAGTTCCTCCAGGACACCGGCTTCGACGGCTGGGAAGAGGCGAGCTGGGAGCTCGACCTCGCGCGCTGCGACTCCGACGCCGGCGCCGAAGCCTACGCCAAAGAACGCGTCGACCTCGCGAAGAAGCATGGCCTGGAAATCTTCACCGTCGCCACCCATCTGCAAGGCCAGGCCCTCGGCGACGAGCCGAGCGCCAAGACGCTGCAATTCGTCGGCGGCGACGCGGTCAAGGCGTACAAGGAATGGCGCGACAGCGGAAAGCAGCCGCCACGCACCGATCCCTATTACGTCCCCGACGAGGTCGGCAAGCTCATCCACAAACAGGCGGCCCAAAGCATCATCCGCTGCGCACGGCTCTCCCACTACCTCGGCAAGCTGCAGAACCGCCGCATCGCGATGTCCGGATTCGTCGGCTCGCCGGCCCACTGCTGGAGCCATTTCTTCCTGTTCCCACCGCTGCCCACGAACATCGGCGGCCATAATATTCCCGACGTCCGTCAGGTCAGCCTCGAGCTGCTGGCCGAGCGCTTCGGTCCGGTGTGGGACGCGTGCAAGAAGTACGGCGTGACGTTCGACCTGGAGTGCCATCCGAGCGAGCGGGCGATGGGCGACATCGAGTCGGCGTCGGACTACATCCAGTTCATGAACAAGGCCGGCTACGAGGGGACGGTCGGCTTCAACCTCGACGGCTCGCACATGGAATGGCAAGGCGTCTCGGTGGTGCAGTTCATCCGCGAGCTGGGCCAGTACATCCACTGCGCGCACATCAAGGGCGTGCAGGTCATCCGCGAGCACACCCGCGCCGGCCTGCTCGGCGGGCATCGGCCGATGGGCCATCCGCTCAACGGCTGGAACTTCGTGACGGCCGGCAGCGCCCGCGACGCGAACTCGGTCGAGGAGATCATGATCGAGCTGAACCGCGTCGGCTTCGACGGGGCGGTCAGCATCGAGTGGGAAGACAACGACGCCGAGCAGCACGCCGGGGCCAGGAGTGCGCTGGCCCATGTGCGCCGCGGCGACCTGCCGCCTAGCGGCATGCGGCATGACGAGACGCTGCGGGCGTAGGTGCATGTGGTGCGCGGTACACCGCGCTGGTCGGTCTGGGGCAGGACGCTGTTGTTGCCGGCATCGATGGCCTGGCTGCCCGGGATTGGTAGAAAGGGCACCAGATTCTCCCAAGAAAACGCCGATGACCGCCCCGCTCGTCGCACGCAGCGGCGGCCCGGGACAGGGTCGCTGACAGAGGCCAGGCTCATCACCGTGATGGTGATGGGCGCCGGCATGCAGCGGTCTTCTAGCTGTTGCCAAGACTCCCTCGGATGACGCATGCGGCTTGCCTGCCGCGTCCGTCTCCCCGAGGAATAACTGGTGCCTTGTCGGCAGGTCTTACAGGGGACCTACCAGCCCAGCCCAATCCGCGCCAGCCGGCGCTGCACTTCGGGCAGGTCGGCCACCAGCACCGTGCCGTCGGTGTTGCCCCACACCAGGTATCGACCGTCCTCGCTGAATTCCGGGAAAGCGCCGCTGCCGTACTCGTTGTCCAGGCCCAGGATCGCGAAGGGCGCGGCGTCGCCGCGACGGCTCAGCGTCATGCCCGCACTGTCGGTGCGGCCCGTGCCAATCCGAGCACCGGGGCCAAGGACTTGCGTGCCGGGAGCATTCCAGGCGGCGACCGGTTTGCCCGTCGGGATCGCCGCCAAACGGCCGGCGCCCGTCACGAGGAACTCACCGGCCGGATCCGTGACGACCCGGCCGATTCCCTCGGTCGGCCAGGAGTCCAGCTTGCGTCCGCTGGTGCGGTCGAGGAACGTGATGCGTCTCTCGATGCGTCCGGCCTCCTCGATGTCGCCGATGATCCCAAATGGACCGCCGGCACTGCCTACATGGATGTCATGGACGCGGCGATTGAATTCCGACAGCGACGCCAGCACCATCTTCGTGGGATCCACCGCCAAGAGGTCGCGGAACCGGCAAACCAGGGGATGGGCCTGGCGGTCCCGGATGCCGAACGGCGCCACGCCGTCGGCTGTCTCCAGGCGGCACGAGAACAGATGCTGACCGTCCTCGCTCCAGGCCAAGGCATCCTGCAGGCCAGGCGGCAAGGGCCGGTCCTTCGAGACCTGGCCGGTCGCCAAATCCCAGGCGCGGGCGGCCCAGGTCGTGGCCACGGCCAGACGGGATTCGTCGCGGCTGAAGGCCAGGGCGGCATTGTCGCTCGTCAAGCCGCGCGGCCCGTTCCACAGGTGCACCAGCCGGCCGCTTGCCTGCTCCCACACGGCCACCTGCCAATCGTCGGAGAGGGCGGCCAGGTACTTGCCCTTCGGCGAGAGCAGGGCGTGATTCACCGGCCCGACCAGGCCGCGATAGGTCCGAATGCCCCGCGCGTACTCGAGTTGCAAGACCATGGCGCGTCCGACCGGGCCGAAGACGGAGACGGAACTCGTCGCGAGCTGGTTGCCGTCGGGCGTGAACGCAATACCCTTGGGAAAATCGTCATGGAGGTCCAGGAGGAAGCGTCCCGTGGCCACGTCCCAGAGCTTGACCGCGTAGCGACCGCCCGAGGCCAGGATGGTGCCGTCCGGGCTGAAGCGAACGGTAAACAGCTCCAGGTCGGAGCCGTGGCAGAAGGTCATGGGCAGGCGGCGGCGCAGGTCCCAGATCGTCAGCCGGCCACCCTTCTCGCCCGCCGCCAAGAGCCACGGCCCCTCGGCGTTCGCGCCTTTGCGCGGCCCGGCGGCCTGGCAAAAGTCAAAGCATGTGATCGGGGCGTGGGCGGCGGCGGGCAGCGGCACCGGCTTGTCGCCCTGGAGCGGATAGAGCGCGATCCGCCCTTGCGCGCTGCCGGTGGCGACGAACCCCGCAGTCGGGTGCACGCCCAGGCCGGTAATCTCCTCGTCGATGTCGAGGTCGTGGCGCAGCAGCTTGCCGGTCGCCGCGTCCCAGACGGTGAGCACGCTCTTGCCGTCGGGCATCTGTGCCGACGCGGCGAGCAAGCCGGCGTCGGGCGTCAGCGCCAGCTCCAGTTTCGACAGCGGCCCGTTGCCGCCCGGCACGCGGAATTCGCGAACGCGCTGTTGCCGTGCCACGTCCCACAATTCGAGCACGTGCGGGTCCTTGCTGGAAACGGCCAGGTGCAGTGGGGCGCCGCCGGCGCCAAACGCCACCGGCCCGGGTCCCGCGTGCAGCGACGACGTCAGCACCTGCGGGCCCGGCTCCCACAGACTGGCGGCAGCGGCGCTAGGCCGGCCCTGGCCCGGGTCTGCCCCACCGATCAGCAGCCGCTGGCCGGCGGCATCGAACGCCATCGCGGTGCCATCGCGGTGGAAGGTCTTTACCGGCACCGCGTCGATGCCGATCAATACGGCGGCGGCCTGGTTGCGCAGGCTGGCATCGGCACGCATCGCCGCGACCTCCGCGGCGAGTTTCCAGGCCTTGTCCGACCAGCCGACCTCGCGCTTGCGCAGGCGGAGGAGCTGCAGCTCGACGAGCATTTTCTGGCGCTGTTGCTCGCGCTGTTCGGCCTCGGCCACGGCGCGGCCCGAATTCTCCAGTGCCCAGCCCGCCACAGCCAGACCGGCGCAGGCGAGCACGAGCCCGCCCAGCAGCACGGCCCAGCCCTTACTGCGCCGCGCCCATAGGATGACGCGGCGCAGCACCCAGGCTGGCCGGGCCTCAGTCGGCTCGCCGTCCAGCCAGCGCCGCAAGTCGGCGGCAAAAGCGCGCGCGCTCGCATAACGGCGTGCCGGGTCCTTGGCCAGCGCCTTGCGCACGATGGCTGCCAGGTCCGCGGGTAAGCCGCGCACCTGCATTTCCGGCGACTCCGGTTCCGCGTTGAGCACCCGCTCGCGCACTTCATCCACGGCCGCACCGGCAAACGCCCGCCGGAGCGTCAGCAGCTCGTAAAGCGTGGCACCCAGGCCCCAGACATCCGTGCGTGGATCGACGCGCTCGCCGCGCCACTGCTCGGGGGCCATGTACTCCGGCGTGCCCGCCAGTCCCTGACGCGTCAATGGCTCGGCCGCGCTTGCGGAAACCGCGGCGCCGGCACCGTTCGGCTTGGTCCCGTTGAGATACGTCGCCAGGCCAAAGTCGATGATCCAGCAATGACCAGCCTCGTCGACCATCAGATTCGACGGCTTGACGTTGCGGTGCAGAACACCCAGGTCGTGCGCATGCTGCAGCGCCGCCGCGGTGTCGATCATGAATAGCGCCACCGACCGAAAATATGCGTACGAGAATCTTCGCTGCGGCATCGCCGGCGGTGCTGGCCGCGCCGCGCGGCGCGGAGCCCGGCCTCGGCGTGTCCGCTTCGCTCCGCGGGTCCGTCGTCTGTGGGTCCGCGGTCTGCGTGGACAGGAGGCCGGCGAGCTCCGCCAACGACGGCGTCGAAACAGCGGCGCCCGCGAGCCGAGGCCGCAGGAACTCGATGATATGGAACAGCGACGTGCCCTGGATGAACGGCATGGCGAAGAACTGCAGCGGCCCGGCCGCCCCGGCCGCGTGGATCGGCACAATGTGCGTCTGGTGCAACGAGGCGAGCACCTGCTGTTCGCGCACAAAGCGCGCCCGCAGCTCCGGCGAGAACCGGTCCCGGCGGATCACCTTGACGGCGACGCGCCGGCCCAACGGCTCCTGCACAGCCTCGTAAATCTCGCCCATTCCGCCCACGCGCAGCCGCCGCACGATGCGAAAGTCCCCGAGCTGAGCGGGACAGGCCGCGCCCGCCGGCGCGAGCTGATCCAGCGTGCGCATGAAGTCGGCCTGCTCGCGGAGCCGCTGCGACAGCGCCGGATGGCGGGCGCAATAGTCGGCCAACACCTGGGGCGCGTCGGCCGCCGTCTCCAGGTCGGCCACGAACGCGGCGAGGACGGCTTCCTCCGGACTGGGGGCATCGCTCGGCTCGTTCATGGCGATCCCCCGTTGAGATCGAGGTGCTGACAGAGCGTCTTGAGCCGAGCCAGGGCGCGCACATAGCGGAGGTTCGCTGCCCCCCCTTTGATGCCGAGCACCTGGGCGATTTCCTTAAAGGAGAGCTGCTCGAAGTGCCGCATCGCCAGGATTTCGCGATCGGCCGGCTTCAGGGCCGCCATCGCCTGCCGCACTTGCTCCTGCAGCTCCTTGCGCTCCAGTGCTTGGCTTGGCGACGTCCCCGGGGCGATTAGGCTCAGGCCAAGCTGCACCGACGAGCGGTCCGGCCACGGCACCTCGCGCTGCAGGTCACGGCAATCCCGCGTCTCGCGCCGCCACGCCTCCCACAGCGAGTCGAGCGCCAACCGGTACAGCCACGGCAGCGGGGCCATCGCCGTCTGGCGCGAAATGCTGCCCAGCGCTGGCGGGCCAGCAAGAACGTCTGCGCCAGTACATCCTCCGCGCTGACGCGCCGGACCAGTGCCGGGTCGATCCGCCACTGCAGCATGGCCAACAGCCGTGGCCGATGCGTCTCCAGCAGGTCGCTCAGGGCGGCCAACTCGGCAAGCGAGTCGGGACTGGGGGCGGTTTCGGAATTGCTCATCGCCGGACTCCGCCACGCAGCAATGGTGGTTGAAAGCCGTTCATTTCCCGATTGTAACCGAACGCGGGGGCCAAAGTCGTTTGAAATCCCTTGCACGCCGACGTGGCGTTCGTGGTCGATCCACCAATGGCCGCGAGTGCGCATGCCGGTAGCGCCTCTCCAAGACTAACCGACGGTCGAAGCGCCGATCTTTCAGCGAATCCGCGCGAATGCGACATTATTCCAGGTCCGCCACACCTTGGTCACGCCATCACCGACTTCGGATTCCTGACGGCATGAACGTCCGGGAATCGACAGATTAGCGCTTGGAGGGTAAACTTAATCCAGTGCCGACCCAACGCAGGCGGAAATGGACCATGCTACTGACGATTACCGTTCCGCGCAAAGTGGTTGGCACAGAGATCACGGAGTCTTACCATGCAAGCCGTCACATTGAAAAACGCCAAGCGGAACCTGGCGCGTCTCGTCGACCAGGTTCTGGCCGACGCCGAACCCCAAATCGTGGTCACCGACAAGGGCGAACAGGTCGTGGTCATGCCCCTCGACGAATTCAATTCGTGGAAGGAAACGCTGTACCTGCTGTCCAGTCCGGCGAATGCGGTGCATCTGCGGAGTTCGATTGCGCAAGCGGCGTCAGGCCAGGCGGAGAAACGAGAGCTGGTCGCAGAATGAATCTGACCTTCACATCAGCGGCTTGGGATGATTACCAGTGGTTTGTGCAACACGACCGTAAGCTGCTCAAGCGAATCAACCAACTGATCCAGCAGATTCTGCGGACACCGTTTGAGGGTATCGGCAAGCCCGAACCTCTTAAGGGAGACCTATCAGGCTACTGGTCACGACGCATCAACGACGAACATCGTCTGGTTTATACAGTAAAAGCCGACGACTTGATCGTCATTGCATGCCGTTACCATTACGGCAGTTGACCATTGGAACGCGCAAATCGCAGTCGAAGAAACTGCAACCGGCCAACAAGTTGCGCATTACCCGGTGAACCTCCCCGCAGCAAACAAGCTCTATCCCTTCAGAGACGGACCTGGCCGGCGGCGCACGTCGCCCTGCTCTTGCGGTTGGCGGCGGGCGTTCCGTAAACGGGTTGTGACGATGGCCGTCTCTCGCGTGGTTAGCTCAATTGGACAGAGCGCCAGGCCCATACCCTGGATGTAACAGGTTCGAATCCTGTACCACTCCGAGCGAGTTGCACACTCGTTCACCTGAACGCGCGAGCGTTCCTGACCCGTCCGCGGGGGGCGGGCCCTCGGTCGATCTGCCGACGCCGGATTCGTCCTGCCGAGGCAACACGGACCGCGGCCCTGCAGTGCGTGGATACCGCGGGGGCAGCGCCGTCAGGCCGGCAGACGCAGCTTGCGGATCATGTGCGGCCAGGCCCACCGCACGGGCCTGCGAGCCTGGCTGCAACGCCTGCCGATCGCCGCGCCCGCTCAAGCGCACTCCGCCAAGGTGCGTGGGATCGACGAGATGTCCCGCCGCCCGTGGGCGTTTTTCAGACGTAAATCGCCCCAAGCCCGCAGGCAAGTCTTCGAGCCTGCGGGGTAGTGCACCTACCCCGCAGGCTCGAAGACTCGCCTGCGGGCTTGGGTTCGCCTTGATTGGAGGTGCAACATGGTCCTCAAGCTGATCAAGATTCACGACGACGAGGTCGGCCTGCACTTCCACGACGGCGAGTTCCGCGGCCTCCTCAACCCGGGCCGGCACTGGTTCTTCGACCCGCTCGGCCGGCTGCGCGTCGAGATTGTCTCGCAGCGCGCGCCGTGGCTCGTACACGCCAAGCTCGACGTCATCGTGAAGGCCGGCGTGCTCGACGGCCGGACCGTGGTCGTGGACCTCAAGGACTACGAGCGCGCCCTGGTGTGGATCGACGGCCGGTTCAGCCACGTGCTGGCGCCGGGCCTGTACGCGTACTGGACGACGATGCGCGACGTGAAGATCGAGGTGGTCGACGCCCGGCCGGTGCGCTTCGTGCACGCCGACTGGCCGATCATCGTCAAGGCGGCGCTGGTCGACAAGGTGCTGGACACGTTCACGGTGCCGGCCGGCCACGTCGGTGCCTGGTTCAAGGACGGCAGCTTCGTCGAGACGCTGCCGGCGGGCCGGCACGCGTTCTGGAAGAACATCGCCGAGGTCAAGCTCGTGCCGATTGACACGCGCGAGTTGCTGCTGGACGTCGCCGGCCAGGAGATCATGACGGCCGACAAGGTCACGCTGCGGCTCAACGCGCTGGTGACCTACCGCGTCGCCGACGTTCGGCGTTCGCTGAGCGTGGTCGACGACGCCCGGCAGGCGCTGTACCGCGAGACGCAGCTCGTCCTGCGGGCGCTGGTCGGCGCTCGCGAGTTGGACCAGTTCCTGGCCGACAAGGACGGCGTGGTCGAGGAAGTGACGCAGGGCCTACAGCGGCGCGTCGCGGCGATCGGCCTGGAAGTGGTGACGGCGGGCATCCGCGACATCATCTTGCCGGGCGAGATGAAGGACCTGTTCAACAAGGTCACGGAGGCCAAGAAGGCCGCCGAGGCCAACCTGATCGCGCGTCGCGAGGAGACGGCGGCCATGCGCAGCCAGGCCAACACGGCCAAGCTGCTGGCTGACAACCCGACGCTCATGCGCCTGCGCGAGCTGGAGGTCGCTGGAGAAGGTCGCGTTGACGGCCAAGCTCAGCGTCGTGCTCGGCGACAAGGGACTGGCCGAGCGCGTCGTCAACGTGGTGTAAGATCCGCTTCAGGCGGAATCCAGACGCGGCGCGAAACGCTGTTTCGCGCTGCGTTTTCTCGTAGTGCTACTCACCAACCTGGGCCAACGCCTGATTCATCAACTGATCGGACAGGTACATTCCCTGCTGCCGCAGCTGCTCGACAACCGGACGTGCGGCTGGTAGAAATCCGTGCGCTTTGGCGAAGACGATAAGGCCCAGGGTGCCCTGATAGGGAATGCTAAGAGCCGCGGCCGCATTGCGTGCGGCCTGGTCATCGATGATTACGCCGCTTCCGGGATCGGCCAGCGCATGAGCCAGCACTGCGTTTTCACCATCACCGAGGTTGAATGCCGCCACTGCCGGTGGAATCGGTCGTCGCGGCACCGGCAGCAGCCAGCGAGCCCCAGCAAGCGCTTGAACGCCGGGATCAGCAGATCCGCCGCGCTGAATCTCTTGAATCGCCGCTTCCGGGATCACCACGGGCGGCCCCAGTTGCTGCAACAGGTCAACGAGGCCCACCTTGGCCAGAAGGATGATCGGCGAGGCGTTGACCACCCAGAGTGAAGCCACGGTTGATCTCCTCCGTGAGTTCTTCGATGCGTACGGGGAACAATTCGACCCTGGAGCGGGCGGCCGCTTCGAGAAAATCGGCGTACGTCATACCAGCAAGACGCGCGGCCTGGCTCGTGGCAAGTTCGCCCCGGCTGCAGAGCGAAAAAGCCGCTGCCAAGCGCAAGACTGCGCTGGTGTCGCTGCCAGTGCGGTTCAGCTTCGCCGACACGTCGTCGGGGACTTCGATCGTGACGACCGCCATGAGCCACCTCCTTGCTGCAGTTTATCACAATTCGCCGCAGGGTGCGTTCCTCGTCCATCCGGGCCGAGGCGATTGCGACGGCGCGAATGCTTCACTCGACATCCCATTTGGAAGTCCCTGTTCAGTCGCCGTCGTTCAGTACCCGCTATTACCGCGGCGACGGCGGCGGCCCACTCCACGGCGCTGGTGCCGGCGGCGGCGCCCACGCGGGCCCGGGCGGGGCCACGTACACCTGCGGTGCGCCGGCCGGCGGCATGCTGTAGACCGGTGCCGGGCTCGGCGGCGTGCTCAGCCGCGCCAGCTCCGCCTTGAGGTGCTCGATCGCGGCAGTTTCGTGGGCGGCCACGTCGGCGGGATGAAAGCCGTAGAAGCTGTCGTTCGCCCGGTGATCGACCAGCAGGGCCGCCCCTTGCAGCGACGCGCCGGCAAACAGGCCGCGGCTGCGCGAATAGGAGATGATCTCCGCGCGCAGCCGGGCGTCGGTGCCCGCCTCGGCTTCGCGGCCGATGGGCCCGGCCGCAATTGACAGGTCGCCGCCGAGATTGAGCTGCCCCTTGCCGCGCTGGAACCGGTCCATGCTGTGCGTCGTGCGGAACACCAGGACCACGTCGGTCGATTCAACGCCCGCCTGCAAGCCCACGCCGCCGCCGGTCATCGTGATGAACACCGGGCTGCTCCAGCAGCCGTCGGGCTGGCGCGCGACGACGACGCCGCGGCCGAAACGGCCATCGATCACGAAGCCGGCCTTGACGACTCCCGGGATGATCGCGACGCCGCGGGCCTCGCGCATCAGCGCATAGGGAATACACCGCGCTGGAATGTCGGCCAGCGCACGCAGCGTTTCGCTGGCGGTCTCCACCGTTTTCAGTTCGTCGGCGCGAACCGCGTCCGCCGACAGGATCAGCAACAACAGGCTCGTGCCCAGGATCATCCAGGATTTTCGCATTGGGTCGCTCCTTGTGTCCGATGTGTAGGTCCCGCCTACCGGCCGGGCGCGATGCTACCGCCGCCGTCGCCTGCGCGTCAAGGCAGAGCCCTCCGCGGCGCGGTTGGGCTTTCCAGTTGCGCCGGTCATGGTAGAACGCGTCCGGCTTCATCCCTTGCAAGAATTCGGGAAGCGTTTGCATGGCGCGTTCTTCTCCCATTTGGCCATCCTGCCGCGGCACGTGGTTACGGTTGCTGCTGATGGTTCTCGCACTGCTCGCGGTGTCGGCGTGCCGCGTGACGAATGTGCCAATCTGGGGACCGGGCCGGGCCGCGGACGCCGTCTACGAGGTCCAGAAGATCTGCGATGTCGACTATGGCCCCGACGTTCCGGGCGAGGCGTTTCGGCACCAGCTCGACATCTTCCTGCCCAGGGGCGTCAAGGAATTCCCCGTCGTCGTCCTCGTGCATGGCGGTGCGTGGATGATCGGCGACAATCGCTGCTGCGGCCTATATTCCTCGATCGGCGAATTTCTCGCCGGCCACGGCATCGCTGCCGTGCTGCCGAATTATCGCCTCTCGCCCAATGTGAAGCATCCCGAGCACATCAAGGACGTCGCCCGCGCCTTCGCCTGGACCCGCGCCACATCGGCGACTACGGCGGTCGCGTCGATCAGCTCTTCCTCGCGGGCCATTCGGCGGGCGGCCATCTCGTCGCGCTGCTCGCCACCGACGAGCGCTACCTGAAGACCGAGGGTTTGTCGTCGGCGGCGATCAAGGGCGTGATCGCCGTCAGCGGCGTCTATCGCATTCCGCCCGGCAAGCTTGACCTGAACCTCGGCGGCAGCGATCCGCACGGGTTTCGCTTCGACGAGATCGCGCCGTTCCGCGGGGACCACTCCACTCCGCTGGTCGCCCGCAGCGGCGTTCCCTTTCGGCTGAACGTGTTCGGCGCCGCGTTCGGCGACGATCCGGAGACGCGTGCCGACGCTTCCCCCATCACGCACGTGCGCCCCGGCCTTCCTCCGTTCCTGATCTTCAACGCCGAGCGCGACCTGCCCACGCTCACCCTGATGGCCGAGGAATTCGACCAGGCGCTGCGCCTGCGGTTGCGATTGCCGGCTCATTCGCGTCGATGGCCGCAATCACCATTCGGTCATGTTCATGGCCATCGAGGACGGCGATCCGGTCGGCCGCGGTATGCTTGAGTTTATCCGACGCCGCACCACCCCGGATCGGTAACGGAGTCATGTGTCACTTGCGGTGGCGCCCAGCGCGCTAATGTCCAGGGCGCGAATCGCCGCCTTCGTAGTCGGAATGACCGTTGGCGCCACACTCAGCCTGCGAAAGCCCATTTGCAATAGACACGGCACGCAGGATTCTCGGCCGGCCAGCTCGCCACAGAGTGTCACCGGTCGCTGCTCCGCCTCAGCCAGAATGATCCTCAACAGTCGCATAATCGACTCGTGACTGTCCAGGTAGTACTCGTTGACTGCGGCGTCATCGCGCGCGGCCGCCAACGTGTACTGCGTGAGGTCGTTGGTGCCGACGCACAGAAAATCCACGTGCTTCCTGAGCGCGGGGATCGCGAGCGCCGCCGCCGGTGTTTCGACCATCGCGCCGAACTCGGGAGGACGCGAGATCTTGCGCTCGACGCTCATGGCGTCGAATGCCTCACGCATTTTCTGAACGTCCTCTTCGAGCGTCACCATCGGAATGAGCACTCGTACAGGGTGTTCCTGAGAAAGACTCAGAATCGCGCCCATTTGCGTGCGCACAAGTTGTGAGTACTCCAAGAGGACGCGCACGCCACGCCGTCCCAACACCGGATTGGACGCGGCGGGCAGGCGCAAATACGGCAGCGGCTTATCACCGCCGATATCTAGAAGACGAATGGTTACGGGCCTGTCGCGCAACGGTGTAACCAGCTGCTTCAGTTCCGTGAACAGCTCGGCTTCGCTCGGCGGCGTGTTCCGTGCAAAATACAGCTGCTCAATCCGCAACAGTCCGACACCGTCGGCGCCATTGTCGAGTGCGAGGTCGACATCATCCTGAATGCCGATATTGGCTTCGACGCGAATCAATTGGCCATCGAGCGAGCGCGCCGGCTGCCGGCAGGCGCCCTTGCAACGCACGAGCGTCGCCTGCCACTTTTCCATGCGTTCCTGGAATTCCGCGCGGGTCACGGCCTGGGGCGCGATGATGAGCTTGCCACGATGGCCATCGACCAGGAGTTCCATGCCGTTCGTGACGCGCGCTAGTATTCCTGGGATATCCGTGATCGTGGGAATGCCCTTCTCGCGGGCCAGCAGTGCCGCGTGCGATCCTTGTCCCAGGGACTCGACGACGACGGCCGTCACCGTGGCCTTCGGCAAACGCACAACATCCGACGGCAAGAGCCGCTCGACGACCAACACACTATGCTCTGGAACCGATTCCACGCCTGCTTCCTTGACCCCCCTAAGCCGCCGAATGACATTCCGCCCCAGGTCAAGCAGGTCATCGGCCCGCTGGCGAAACGTTGGATTCTCCATCGCCTCGAACTTTTGATGCCAGCGGTGGAACACGCGGCGAACAGCCGTTTCGGCGGTCAACAAGGACGTTCTGAGCTCGCGCTCGAACTCACCCGAAGCAAACAGGTCCCGCAGCATCGTGCCATGCGCGGAAAATGCCCGCTAACCCCGCATCGAACTCGAACTCAATGCGCGCCGCCGATCGTTCGAGCTCCGCAAGCGTCTCCCCGAATGAGCGTTTCAAACGTGCCAGCTCGTGTTCAACAAGTTCCGGGCCGATCGCTTCAGGCGGCCGGTTGCATTTGAGCACATCTCCGACCACCCACGCCGGGCCCATGCCCAAACCCGGCGCGATGCCCCGTCCCGTGAGTCCTACTTCCACCTGATCACGGCCGATGAACGGCTCCCGGATGCTTTCCATGTCGTTTCCCCTCAGCAGCTCAAGGATGGATCGAGTGTCGGTCAATTCGCATGCTTGGTGATGAAATCCACCACCGGCTGCCGATTGCTCGGCGCGAGCGGATAATGTCCTTCGCCTTCCTTGATGATGACTGTGATCTGTCCGCCGAGATCCTTGTAGCGTTTTTCAACAATGAGCGTATGATCCTTTAACGCCGGATCGAGACTGCCGCAAACGTGCAGGAGCGGCACGCCCGCTTTGGCCAGTGGCGCCAGGCTTTCGACCAGCACCGTTTTCGACATGTGGCTGCGCAGCACGGGATTCTCACCGTAGACGCAGGCAACGTTGTCCGGGTTCTCGATGGCCCAGGCGTAAACCTCTCCGGCCGCGCGTCCTGCTCCTTCCATCACAGCTTTCCTTGCAAAGCCGTACCGGACGAGATGCTTGTAAACGGTGTTCCAATGGGCAAGCACCGGGCCATCGGAATTGTAGGGGACGGGACCGACAACAATGTGAAATCCCCTGGCCAACAGCGCCAGATCCACCAGGGCATCGCGATCGGCGAAGCCGGCGCGGAATACCCAGGGGTTCCCCGCGGCCGCGGTCTTTGGCGCCATGACCGTAATGAATCCTTCGACTCCGGCAATCGGGAATTCGTAACGGTCGTAACATTCCGTGAACAACGGTCCGCGACAGGTGATGTGCATGCCTTCTTTCGGGAAATCGCGGTACGAGTTTTCAATGCTGTAGTAATTGGTCCGCGTGACCCCGTCCAGGTAGGACCGCTTCGCAATCCGTCCCGCAGGGCCCGACGGTGCGGCGCTCTGCACAATGAAGTCCGCGATCGGCCCAGGATCGCGCAGGCTGTGCGGATGATGGCCGGCGCCGTCCTTGATCATCACGGAGATTCGGCCGCCGAGCTGATGATAGATGCCTTCGATGGCCGTCGAATACTTTCCCAGCAGGGGATCGATGCTGCCGCAGACGTGAAGCAGGGGGACATCATGGGTGGCCAACGCGCCGATTTTCGTAAGCAGGTCGCGGTTGCCGCCCGGATTGTCGGCGTAGATGCAGGAGACCTTGTCGGGATTGGCACAGGCCCACGTGTAGGCGAATTCGCCGCCCCGGCTCATGCCAATGAAGGCTGGTTTCTTGGAAAGGCCGTGCTTCTCGGTGAGGAACGCATACCAGGCGTCCCAATGTTTGCTGGGCCTCAACCCGGCATTGGCCGAGATATAGGCGACGTGGAATCCTCGCTTGAGCAATTCGACTTCCGTCTGCGGCTGGTGGTCCCAGTAGCAGCCTCGCCAGCTCCAGGGATTGCCGGGAGCCGGTTCCTTCGGAACGATCACAAGGCACCGTCGCTGCCCCTTGGCCGGATCCTTGACGCCGAAGTTTTCGCCTGCCGGCGCCATGAACGGCGTGATTGCCAGGGTCTGTTCGTCCATCACGAAGTCGTAGCGCGCGAAGCCATCATGCCAGGCGGACTTTTCGCCAGCAAAGGCCATGTATTCAGTGCCGCCACCGCATGCCGTAGTGGCAGCGCCCCATGCAAAAACGACGATCGCTGTCAGGACAATGATGGCATTCTTCATGAGATTCCTCGACGTTCGGCCGCGGGCGTGGTTTCAAAAGGTCAGCCAGTTTTCGACGCGCGGTCCAGCCAAGTCGGCGCTGAACGCTTCCGGCGCCCACTCCAGACCGTCGACAGGATCTGGCGCATCGTGGCGGGCAGGCGGTCGGTGCCGTCGCCCTTTGCGACGCCATTGTACTGCGCATCATTGCGCGGTAAAGCCGCCATCGACCAGCAGGCTTTGGCCGGTCACGAACGACGACTTGCTGGACGAAGGCCAGATGGCCGCGTCGGCGATCTCTTGATCGGCACGCCAGCGACCAAGGCGGCTTTTTTCTCGGCGGTGCCGGTGAAGCGGTTCAGCATCCCGGTCTCGATCGGGCCCGGGGCGACCACGTTGACGCGGACGCCGGACTCCGCGACTTCCAGCGCTGCCGCTTTGGTCAGACCTTCCACCGCGTGCTTGCTGGCCACGTAGATTCTTCTCCTGTGTCGTCTGACTCATAACGACCTCCTCGTCGTTTAGCGACTGCGGCGCAAGCGTGTTACGCATCGTTCAGATTCGTTGGGCCAACCATCGCATAATATTCGTGACCGTGTCGCCATAGAAAGTCCTGTAGAGGTCTCGGGCCACGTAACCGATATGCGGCGTGGATAGGACGTTATCCAGCGACCGGAACGGATGATCCGCCGGCAAGGGTTCGATGTCGAACACGTCGAGCGCCGCGCCAGCGATGCGGCGTTCACGCAAAGCCTCGATGAGCGCCGGCTCGTCAACGATCGGTCCACGCGAAGTATTAATGAGCCTGGCCGATGGCTTCATCGCCTGCAACTCGGCCGCTCCGACCAACCCCTTCGTCCTTTGGCTCAGGACGAGGTGGATCGTCAGGATGTCAGCGCTGCGGAAGAGTTCCTCTTTGGAGACCAGCCGCGCTCCGCATGTTTGCGCCTTGTCCGCCGTGAGATTCTGGCTCCAGGCGATCACTTCCATGCCGAACGCGAGGCCGATTCGCGCAACCTCAGAGCCAATGTTGCCGAGGCCGAGAACGCCGAGCGTCTTGCCGTGGAGACCGTCGCCCATTGTGAGCTGCCAGCCGCCGGCGCGCACATGTGCGTTTTCCAATGCGACCTGACGCGCGCTCGCAAGGATGAGAGCCCAGGTCATCTCGATGGTGGAGCGTGCGTTGTATCCCGTAGGCGCCACGACGATACCTCGCTCGGCCGCGGCTTCGACATCAATGGCCGCGTTGCGCGAACCGGTCGATGCGATGAGTTTCAGTCGCGGCAAGCGCACGATGATCGACCGCGTCAGCGGTGTGCGCTCGTGCATGACGCAGACCACATCGAACGGCCGGAGGCGCTCGACAACTTTATCGGATTCGGACAAATGGTCATTGAAGACGGTGATCACGGTGCGCCCGGCGAGCGGCGACCAGTCGGCCATCTCCAGCGCCACGTTTTGGTAATCGTCCAGGATGGCTATGCGCATCATTTCCGTCACCCTCCTTGCAGCAGGGGCCAGCCTGATTCGCCGACTTCCATCCGAAGGGTTGCCGACGGCAGCCGGGAAGTTGTCGCATCATTGTGCGGTGAAGCCGCCGTCGACCAGCAGACTGTGGCCGGTCACGAACGACGCCTTGCTGGACGAGAGCCAGATAACCGCATCGGCGATCTCCTCCGACTTGCCGATGCGCCCGATGGGGTGCATGGCCGTCATCGTCGCGTGGTTTTCGGCCTTCTCCCCGACAAAACGGCGGTACATGTCGGTCTCGATCGCCGCGGGCAGCACCGCGTTGATGCGGATGCCTTGCTTGCCAAATTCGACGGCAGCCGACTTCGTCAGACCGATGACCGCGTGTTTGCTGGCCGCGTAGACCTCGATGCCCGGAAACGCGACCACACCTGCCACCGAGGACGTATTCACAATGGCCCCACCGCCCGACTTGAGCATCGCCGGAATCTCATATCGCATGCTCAGCCACACGCCCTTCACGTTGATGTCCATGATCTGGTCATAGGTCTGGACCGTTTGCTCGAGGAACGGCGTCGGCTCTTGCTCGATACCCGCGTTGTTGAAGGCGAAGTCGAGCCGGCCGAACTTTTCCAGCGTGCGCCCGACGAGGTTTTTTACCTGCGCTTCCTGGGCCACATCGGTCGGCACAAACATGGCTTCGCGGCCCTGCGCGGACAAGCCGAACGGTCTCCTCGCCTTCCGCAGCTCGACGGCCGGCAACAACCACCTTGGCCCCTTCCCTGGCGTAGGCGATGGCGGCGGCGCGGCCGATTCCTGAGGTTCCGCCGGTCACGATGGCGACTTTTCCCTGAAATTCGTTCATGGTCGATCTCTCTTTCTTGTGTTGGAGTGAAGCCTGAGGAGGCGAACTGCCTTTGTTGGCCCTGTGGCATCACGCACGCTCAATAGCTCATAATCAACGCGGCCGCAGGGCGAGCTTGCCGAGGTAGTGTTCAGTGAGCGCCCGGTGCGCCGCGGCGGCTTGGTCGAGCGGGAAGGTGTGCGCGACATGCACCTCGAACGGGCCAGGCTCGATCAGGCGGTTGAGCTTGGCGATCGCCCCTCGATCGATGCTCACGTCGTAGTTGCTGATATGCACGCCGGGGCGGACCTTCGGCTCGGGCGCCACGCCGTGGGGGTAGGCGACGCGCCCGCCCGCGCAGCGCCGCCAGCGCCCGATCGGTCGTCTCGCCGCCGGCGGTGACCAAGGCGGCATCGAGGCCGGCGGGCGCAAACGCGCGGGCAGCGGCCGCCACGTCGTCCTTGCGACCGTTGACCACGACGTTGGCACCAAGCCGCCGAGCCAACGCCACGCCGTCTTCGCCCGACGCCAGCGCCAGCACGCGGGCGCCCATGCGCTTGGCGAGCTGCACGGCCAGGTGTCCGATGCCGCCGCCGGCGCCGAAGATCAGCAGCGTTTCGCCAGGCTTCAGACGCAGCATGTCGTCCAGGCCCTGGAGAGCGGTCAGCGCATCGCTCAGCATGACGCCCGCCTGCTCGGTCGTCAGCTTATCGGGGACGTGCGAGATGTTGTCGGCCTTCACGGCGGCGAACTCGGCGTAGAACCCGCCCTTCGGGTTCGCGAGGACGGCGGCGCACACGCGGTCGCCTTCCTTGAACCCATTGACCTGTTCACCGACCTGCACGACCGTGCCCGCGCCGTCGGTGCCGAGCACGTAGGGGAACTTCTCTCCGGTTCCGAACCGCCTGGCGAACCCGCCTTCGCGCTCGAAGGGATCCCACGCGCCCACGCCGGCCGACTCGACGCGGATCAGGACCTCCTCCGGCCCGACCTCGGGCACGGGGAGTGTTTGCATCGAGATCGTCTCAATGCCTCCGAAGCGATCGATGGCGGCGGCCCGCATCGTGTTTGGTGTTGTCTGCCTCATACCGTACTCCTTGAACAAGTTCATGGCTCCGCCGGTCGGTCAGGCGTTGACGCCGCCATCGACCGTCAGGTTCGCACCGTTGATGAAGGACGACTCCGGACTGGCGACGAACGCTACCAGCGCCGCGACCTCGTCGGCGCGTCCATACCGACCAAGCGGAACGGCCGCCTTCTGGGCTGCGGCCCACTCGCCTGCGGCCGGGTTCAGATCGGTGTCAATGGGCCCCGGCTGAACATTGTTGACCGTAATGCCGCGCGCGCCGAGCTCACGCGCCAGCCCTTGCGTGAACATCTTGACGGCCCCTTTGGTTGCCGAGTAGGGTGCCATGCCGGGCATGAACACGCGCTCGCCCAGGCACGAGCCGATCATGATGATTCGCCCGCCGGTCTTCAGGTGCTTGAGCGCCGCCTGCGTCGCGACGAAGACGCCGCGGACGTTGATCGCAAAGACGCGATCGAAGTCGGCGAGGGTCGTCTCTTCGACTGTCTTCGGAATGATCGTGCCGGCGTTGTTCACCAGCACGTCGAGCCGGCCAAGTGTCCTGACCGTCCTGTCGACGGCGTTCCGGACGGCCTCGGCGTCGGCGGCGTCCGCCTGGATCGCGAGCGCCTTGCCACCGCCGCGTTCAATCTCTTTGACGACGGACGCCGCTGCGTCCGCACCTTTGGAGTAGGTGACGGCGACGCTGGCGCCGTCCGCGGCCAGGCGCTTGGCGATCGCGGCGCCGATGCCGCGCAACCGCCGGTGACGAGCGCGACCTTGCCCGCCAGTGGACTTTCCTGCATGTTGCGTGCCATGGTGGTCTCCTCACTTGAGTTTCTTGTACCGTTCGGTACAATGAAAGTGTAGGGGCCCGCGAAGCGCCGGTCAAGGGCCGACACCATTTTTTACCGAACGGTACAAGGGGATCGCCATGCCCTCGGGGCGCACGCGACAGTTCGACGTGGATGAGGCACTGGACCGGGCTCTGGAGGTGTTCTGGGCACGCGGGTACGAGGGTGCCACGCTCCCCGAGCTGACCAGGGCCATGGGGATCAACCGGCCAAGCCTCTACGCCGCCTTCGGGAACAAGGAGCAGTTGTTCCGCAAGGCGCTCGACCGTTACCAAACGGGGCCCATGTCGTTCGTGACCGAGGCCCTGCGCAAGCCGACCGCCCGCGCTGTGGTCGAGGCCATTTTCTCCGGGTTCGTCAGGATGCAGCGCGACCGCGACAAAGCACGCGGTTGCCTGGTCGTGTCTGGGGCACTCGCCTGCGGCGCGGAGGCGGAGATGGTGCGCCGCGAGTTGGCCCAATTGAGGCAAGCGGTCGTAACGATGTTCCGCGAGCGGTTCGAGCGGGCCGTACAGGACGGCGACCTGCCGGCGGGGACCGATTGCGCGACGCTCGCGCGCTACATCGCCACGGTGCTGAACGGCCTGGCGGTTCAGTCGGCCAGCGGGGCGACCCCGAAGGAGTTGCGGCTGGTTTCGGCGCTGGCCTTACAAGCATGGCCGTCTTGACCCATCGCCGCGTCCTTTCTGGATTAGCGTAGGAACGTCACCAATTCCTCCACGGGATGTCCTCACTGCGCCGGCGCCGCGGCAGCCCGTCGCCGCCGGCCGCTCTGCAGGTAAATCTCCGAACGCACCGCGGTCAGCGGGTCGCCCGCCGAGTCGATCCCGTCCACCCGAGGGACCGGGTCGAAGATGATCTTCCGCCGCTCCGGGGCCAGTTCGTCCACGCGCTCCGTGATGGCGAGGGTGCCGAACTCCACCTGCGGCCGGGTCTCCGGCCACAGCGCGGTGGAGTCGTTGACGTTATCCCCCGCCTCGGACAGTTGCACCAGCACGCGGAACACTGCCGGCCGCCGGGCCAGCCGGTCCGACATCTCGGCATAGAGAAAGTCGGCCGTCTTCTTCGCCGCGTGCTCGGCAGACAGAAACTCGGTCCCGGCTTCGGGATCGAAGTGAAACCGGCCAAACCGGCTCTGGCCCGCCGCGTTCGTGAACTTGAACGCGGTGATGGCGAAGTACGCTTGGCGGGCGAAACTCGTCGGGATCGGCTTGGGGGCCTCGACGAAGGCCTTCGCCGCCGGGTGGGCGGCGAGGAACGCCACGATGGGCGGCGGGGTGGGGCCGCCCGGCCCACTCGCGGCAGCCGCTCGGAGGAATTCCAGGAACTCCTCCCCGGTCCGGGCCGGGAACCCGTTGTGCGAGTGGCCGATGATATCCGTGTGGACGTGGCCGGCCAGGTGGAACCGGACCGCCAGCGCCTGTGGGCTGGAACCCATCGGGTCGTTGTCAGCGACGCTTGGAATCCCCGCCGACAACGAGAACCGCACCGTGACCGGGGTGGACGGCCGGGTGGTGTGCGGCGCCCGCGTCAATTTCGCTGCGTCGGGGGAGGGAATGAACGTGCCGGAATACATCTCACCCTTGGCGTGAACCGGCCGAAATCCGGGGTGAAGTCCCCCAGCCAGCTTGTCAAGGACGTCGAGCAGGTCGGTGACGAGTACGGATTGCATGTCATGAGTCTCCCTAGGTTGTGTGTTGAGTGAAGTTGTGATTGCTGAATTACTCATGGTCTCTCCGTTGTTCAAGGTCAGCGCGTCGCCGTGGCTGCCAGATCGGCCAGTTTCTGGTCGAGCGCGGCGGCCATTCGGCTGACCCGCTCGTCTCCGAACTGGCCGAAAAGGGACGAGGGGCGGTCGTACTCGATGCACGTCTTCCCGTCGTCGGCCTCGTAGATCAGCGGCGCAGCGGGGCGTAGAGGCTGGCGCCGATGGCGTGGCGGGTCATCTCGATGGCGAAGAGCGGGTTGCCGAGAACGTACTGGACCGCCGTCCGCTTTTGGCCCAAAATGTCCGATCGCGCGGACCCTCGACGTGATCGGCGACTGGTGGTCGCTGCTGATCGTGCGCGACGCCTTCCTCGGCAAGCGCCGGTTCGGCGAGTTTCAGGCGAGCATGGGGCTGGCGAAGAACATCCTGTGCACCCGACTGCGGAAGCTGGTGTCGCACGGCGTTCTCGAAACGCGCCCGGCCTCGGACGGCAGCGCCTACCAGGAGTACACGCTCACGGACAAGGGCCGCAGCCTGTACATCGTCCTCGTCGCGCTGCGGCAAGGGGGCGAACGCTGCCTCTTCGAGGAGGGGGAGTTGAATCTGCAGTTGGTAGACCGGCAAACCGGCCAGCCGGTCAAGCCTCTGGAACTGCGATCGCAGGACGGTCGCCTGCTGGGGCCGGCTGACTTGCTTACGGTCAACACAGCGGAGCGATGAATAAGATAACTGCGGATCGCTTTTCCGCATTACGCGCCGTCGTGCAACATCATCCGCTTCGCGAAGTGCTCGGCGGCATGCGGCACCTGGCGTGGAAGCTCGGCGAAACGGCCCGCGGCCTGCGCATCCTGCGCGGCTTCGAGGTCTGCCCCGATCGCGACGCGCTGGCCTGGTTCCTGCGCCCTGGGCGAGCTCGACGAGGCGTACGCAATCCACCCGATGCCCCATTTCCGTGCGGACATTCGCCTATTGCAAGGCCGTTTGCCGGAGGTCGCTCGGGAAGGCGACCCGGCGCGCTCGACGACCGCGGTGTTCCTGATGGGCCACAGCCGCGACCTGGCGCCCGACCTCTTGGGCTGCACGATCCCGCGCGACCTGCTGCTGCTCTACCTCGGCCGCCTCGGCGTGGTCCGGCACACCGCGGCGGTGGCGGCGCTTTACGAGGGAATCGGCCGGGAGGGCGATCGGGCCCGTCATCGGCTGATCCAGGCCGAGGTGGCGCGCCGGCACGCCGACGCCGACGCCTGTCGGGGGCACCTGGACGCGGCGGCCCGCTGGATCCTGCACTCCGGCTCGGTGGAGCATCTTGGCATCCTGCACCTGCTCGAAGCGCGGACCGCTCGCGACGCGGCCGATGATTCGGCTGCTCGGCGCGCCCTCGATGCGGGTTTGCACCTGTCCCACCGCTGCGGCCTGCGGCTATGTCACGTCGAGCTGTTGTGCGAGCAGGCGGAGCTATTTCTGGCCGGCGGCGATGCGACGGCGGCCGAGACGGCGGCGCGCCGCGATCTCGAGCAGGCCGTGGCGCCGGACTGCCAGTTCGCGTGGGGCGCTGCGGCGGCGGGGCACGTTCTGGGACAGGCGCTCGCGGCGCGGCGACACCGGCAGTGCGCGCTTGATTCTACGCGAGACCCTGGAGACGCGCCGCCGGCTCGGCGATCCAGGTGCGGGCCAGACCGAGCGCTTGCTCAAGCGCATCGGTCGGCGTTTTTTTGGTTGACACGGGAAAACCAGGAACCGACAATAGTCCCCGTTACTGATCACCTTTCGTAACAACCGACCGCAGGCACCACCTGCGAGTCACTGCATGTTCGTATCTCGGCCTCCTCAGTGACCGCGCAATGGGAGTCGGCTCATGCTCCGCGATCTGGCCCATCTGTTTCGGCGTCCCTATTCCTTTGCGACCATGTTGCGGCAGCCGAAGCGTCGGCCGTTCGCCCGGATCCGGAGCCGGCTGCGCCTTGAGGAGCTCGAGGATCGGACGCTGCTGTCCGGCGATACCCTCCTCATCACCGCCCAGCCGCCCAGCACGGTGCTGACCGGCAGCCCCTTCTCCATCGCCGTGCAGGTCGATACTGCCGCCGGCACTGTCGACACCACCTACACCGGCACCATTTCGGTGGCCATCGCCGCCGGTACCGGCGATCCCGGCGCCAGTCTCGGCGGCACCACCACCTTCATCATCGACAATGGCACGGGGGTGGCGGAATTCCCGAACCTGATCGTGCAACAGGGTCAATCGATTCTTTCGGCCTCGCCCACGAGTTACACCTTGCAGGTCAGCGGCGACAATCTCCCCTCGACGCTATCGGACGATTTTGACGTCTCGACGCTCGTCGTCACGAGCATTGCCTACGCGCCGCAAGGCGGGGCGAACGCGAGCGTCAGCGGCGTGAATTTTACTTACACGGTGAGCGGCGCGCCATTGCCCCAGGCGGTGCCGGTCACGCTGTACTGGGCCAGCGGCGCCAGCTTCTCCAGCCAGGCGGTCGCCTTGAGTCCGGGTGCCAATGACAGCTGGGCCACGATCCCGGCCGGGACGGCAGCGCAAACAACCCCCTACACGCAAAATGTGCCCAGCATCGGCAACCTGTTCACCGGCAGTCCGGACAACACGCAAGATCTCCTCGTCGTCCTCGGCTCGCCTTATAGCTCCGGGTTCGACCCGGCGGTCGACGTGCAAGCCATGTCGCTCAATCTGGCCGCCAATAATGCCATTCCTCCCGTGTACCAAAGCAACGCATCGTACGCACTACTCAATATGACGCCCCAGCCCTGGGGTGGCCCCACCCCTGCGGTCCCGGGCCAATCTGCTGCGATCCCGGGCGTCACGCTGGGATTTTCGCCTCACCAGACCACGATTAGCGCGGGCGGATGCTTGCTTGTCAGCCTGGACATGGCCCTCAATTATGCAGGCGTGGCGACGGATCCACTTGCTCTCAATAATGAACTGCTGAGCAGCGCTGTCGGCCCCGACACGCCGGGCTACTTCCCGATGTCCGGCAATGTGAACCCGGGACCCGCCACGAAGATTGCCGGCGATGCGGCCGGCCTTCCCAACCTGGGGTTTTTCACACCGACATCTCCGGTTACTACAACCCAGCAGTTGCGCGACCTGCTTACCAGCACCGGCGAGCCGATTATCGTCAAGGTGAACAATCCGGGGTTTTCGGGGACCTACACCAGCAACACCTTTACCGCCGTCACCACCAAGGGCAGCGCGACCATCGATGTGGTGGGAAGCCTGCCGAATCTGCAAGTCGGCGACCTGATTACGGGCCCCGACTTGCCAAACGGCGGCGCGTTCGTTGTCTCAATAAACAGTTTCTACAACTCGATCGAAATCTCCGCCAACGCGACGGCAACTGACCTGTTTGCGCCCATTACATACGGCTCAACGCATTTCGTTCTGGTGACCGGCCTTGCTCCTGGGAACACCTTCTACATCAACGACCCCGGGTACGCGGGCCGCAAAACACTTGCCGATCCGGCCTACAATAACCAATTCGTCTCGGTCCTGGGCTACGTCAAAGACCCGCCTGACGATAGCGAGCTCTACATTGCCTCGGGATCGGCGGACGATGCGGTCGATCTGTCCGTGACCAATGCCCAGGGGCAATCCACCGGCGTGGCCGCTCCGGGATCTTCGCCGGCGGACCAGATTCCCAATTCCTATTATTTCGACGAAGGACCTGTGGAGGGCTCTGCAGACACCACCTCGGTCCAACTTGTCTATGTCTCGCAGCCGGGGACCGAAAACTACACGATTGCATCGACCGGATCGGGCGACTACACGTTGGCCACCGACGGTGATTCAGCGAGCGGACAACCAACTGCCGACACCGTCTTCACCGCCAGCGCGTCGTCGCTCGAGCCCAATGACGTGACCGCCGATTCTGCCGACGGACAGATCACTTTCCCCCAGCAGACGCCGGAGGTGAACTTGGCCGCAAACAACGCCGTCTACAACGGCTCGCCGGATGCGGCTACGGCCACCATCACCGACGCCAACGGTAACACCGGCTCAACGCTGGAAGGCGTGGGCCTGCAGTTGACCTACTACACCGGCACCACCGTCAGCGGCACCGGCACCACCACCGCACCGACGGCCGCGGGCACCTATACCGTCGTGGCATCCTTCCCCGGCAGCACGGATTACACGAGCGCCAGCGACCAGGCCACATTTACGATCAGCCCGCCCTCGATTACCGTCCCGTTGCAGCAAGCGCTCAGCGCCTTCGATAACGCCGTCGGCACCATCGACCAGGACGGCGTCGGCTCGATTATTAGCCAGGCGCTGGGCATGAACGGCAACACGTTGCCGGTGGTGGACGTCACACTCGATGGGGCGCTGGACCTGTCGCAGGACCTGCTGGCCCCATTCCAGAATTCGCTCAACCTGAGCGGGCCCGATTGGCAGAGCGTCGCCGCCGAGTTGCAAAACGCCGGCTTTTCGATCCCGCTGGCGTTCACCGGCACTCCCGATGCCCACGGCAACCTGTTCGAGGTCACGTGGAGCCAAACTCTTAACCTGCCCAGCGTGCCGCTCCTGGTCAGTGGCAACACTGGCTTCAGCTATCTCGACGGCGCCGGCGGCGGCATCTTCGGCGCCCTCAATGGCTCAGGACAGGTCGCCGTCAGCCTCACGTTCGGCGTCGATATCAATGCGCAGAAACAGATCGGCTTCTTTATCGCGCCGAGCAACAGCGTCATCCAGGCGACGCTGACCGGCTCGACCGCTTCCGATGGTCTGACGGGAAGCCTGGCAATCGGCGACCTGGCCAGCGTCAACGCCACCGCCACCGGCAGCGTTAACATCACGGGTACGTTGGGCCTGAAGCCGTCGGCTACCGACACTGACGGCAAGATTCGCCTCGCCGACCTGACCAAAAGCCTGGGTCAGGCAGTCACCGGCGGCGTCAACGGCTCGGTGCAGCTCAATGCGAATTTCGACGCCCAATTGCCTTCCTTGCCCGACATCCAGTGGACCGGCACGTTCGGCGACGCCATCCAGAACAGCGTGCTGCAAAGTCCCACGGTGAGCCTGCAGGAGCCGAGCGTTTCCTCGCTCTTGAGCAGCCTGGGCGCCTCGCTGTTCTCGCTCGGCGATGGCATCCCAATTTTGGGCCCGCTGTCGAGCACGCTCAACCAGCCGCTGCCGTTGATCAACGAGTCGATCAGTCAGCTCACCGGGCTGAACAGCAAGTTGCCCACGCTCCCTTCGTTGCCCTCCGGCTTTAGCAACCTCCTGGCTGGCTCGTATCCTGTCGCGGGCGGAACACTAACCCTCAACGTGACGCCGGCGACCATCGACCAGTTCCTGCACGGCCAGACCGTCAACCTCGTCTCGTGGCAAGCGTCGGGTGACGAAAGTCTGATAAACGAGGACCTCACCATCCCGATTTTCAGCCTAGGCGTGCCGGACATCGCCAGTGTCGAGCTGGACGCCACCTTCGGGCTGCACGCCTCGCTGACCTACGACATCGGTTTCGGCCTGGACGGCCACGGTTTCTGGATGCGCGCCGGCACTCCGTCCGACCCCACCCTGGGAATGTCTTTCGCTGTCACGGCCGGCGTGCAGGGGCAAGTCGAGGTGTTCGGCATCCCCCTCGCCGAGGCGGGCGGCAACATCGGCTTTTCCGTGACCCCCTACGTCACCCTGACCGCGGACCCCTACGACCCGGCCGATGTCGCCGACCCGAATAACCCCAAGGTGTATTTGAGCGACCTGGCGGTGTTCGGATCCAACCCGCTGAGCGACATCGCGGATGACCTGAGCGTCGGCATCCAGGGCGCATTCACCGGCGAAGTCTACGCCTCGATCAATCTGTTCCTGTTCAGCCTGAGCTGGAGCTGGGGTATCAGCATCCCGGTGTTCAACTACGAGCGCGCTCCGAATTGGCCGGCCGCGGCCGGCGCCGCGGGCCCCGGCGGCCCCTGGGCACAGCACGTCAGCGAGAATGGAGGCGTGTTGACGTTCACCGGCACCCCCGGCAGCGACATCCTCAGCCTCACCGGCGGCACGGACGGCTCCGTCACCATCAACTGGGCCGGCGTCGGTTCGCAGACCTACACCGGCGTCAACGAATTTGTCTTCAATGGCGACGGCGGCAACGACCGCCTGACCACCGCCCCGAACTTCGCGATCCCGATCCAGGCCACCAGCAGCGGCAACGACTACCTGCAGGGTGGGGCCGGCAACGATACGCTCATCGGCGGCACCGGCAATGACACGCTGGTTGCCGGCACCGGCAACGACTGCATCCTCGGCGGCTCCGGCACCGATCTGCTCATCGGCGGCGTCGGCAACGACACCATCGTCTGCGGCCGCGGCACCGACTCCGTGTTCGGCGGCAGCGGCAACAGCACCCTCGACGGCGGCATCGGCAAGGACTCCATTTACGCCGGCTCCGGCGACGACCTCATCCAGGGCACTTCGGGCACCTACCTCATCGACGGCGGCAGCGGCAGCGACACCATCAACGCCGGCACCGGCGCCAACGACTCCATCTATGGCGGCGCCGGCGGCCACAACGTCATCACCGGCAGTTCGGGCGGCTACAACCTCATCTACGGCGGCGGCCCAGGCGACACCATCAACGGCGGCGCCGGCGGCAACGACACCATCTACGGCAGCGCCGGCACCTTCCCCGGAGCGGTCACGAACAACGTCATCTCTGGCGGCGCGAAAGGCAACAACCTGATCTTCGGCGGCGGCGGCGGCGATGCCCTTTACGGGATGAGCGGCAACAACACGATTTACGGAGGCAATGGCAACGAGACCCTCTACGGCGGCGACGGCCAGAACCTCGTGTTCAACCCGCTTAGCAACGGGCTGTCCGATCCCGCGGGCGATCCGAATAATCCCTCCAGCGGCAGCAACCTGCTCATCGGCGGCAGCGGCAACGACGTGATGTACGGGGACAGCACCGGCAACAACACACTGCAAGCGGGCCCCGGCAACGACACCCTCTTCGCCGGCACCGGCGCGGATTTCCTCGAAGCCGGCCCGGGCACCGATGCGATGTACGGCGGCGGCGGCGGCGTCACCTTCCAGCTGCCGTTTACCCCCATCGGCCAGCCGCAGCCGCAGGACACCCTTGTCGGCGGCGCCGGCATCAACACTCTGCTGTTGCGCCCGCCCGCAAGCGGCTCGCCGGGCACTTCAGACCCGATCGTCAACGGCAATCCCGAGCAGCCCACACCGGGCGACTACGAAATCAACTTTACGACCGTCCCCGGCAGTAGGAACCAGTACCAGGCAACACTCTCCAACCTCGACACCGGCGCCGCCATCGGCCAACTCACCGTCAATCTGCCGCCCGACATCGCCAACATCGATCTGGCAGGCGGCCCCGGCAACAACTGGATTCAGGTCGACCCGTCGGTCACGCGCAACTTGTACCTCTACGGCGGCCCGGGGCACAATACGCTCATGGCCGGCTCGGGCAATGACACGACCGGGGGCGCCTCGGGCAGCGATACGCTGGTGGCCGGACCGGGCACCGCCGTGCTCTACGGCGGCGCCGGTGACGACATCCTTTATGGCGGCGACGGGCCAACGCAAGATGCCCCGCCCGACCTGAGCAAGTACGGCACCGCGACCCCGATTACCACGACCGAAGGACACGACACGCTGATCGCGGGCCCCGGTGATGATGAATTGTACGCCGGCACCGGCGGCGACGTGCTGATCGGCGGCAGCGTCGCCCGGCAGGTTGGCGCCAACGGCACGCTTGGGCTCGCGACTCTCCAGAACGGCCAGTATCAGCTGATCGACGGCGCTGGCCGTGACGTCCTCGTGGGCGGCACCAATCCTGCCGAGCCGGACCTGCTGATTGCCGGCCCCGGCAGCCCAGGGGCATTCATGAAGGCGGGCGCGGGCAACGATGTTCTGGTAGCGGACAACGACGGCTCCAATATCCTTCAGGGCGGCCCCGGCAACGACACCCTGATCGGCGGCAACCTCGACAACAACCTTATCGGCGGCGCCGGCAACGCGACGCTTGTGGGCGGCCTTGGTCTCAACACCATTATCGGGGGCTCCGGGGCCGACTCCACTTACGCGCTCTACGCCTCCTACAACGCCGCTGCGTGGACTCAGGCGGAACAGACCGCGACCGCCGACGGCGTGCATCTCGTGCCGCCGCCAAGCTTTTTCCAGAGTGACGATCCAGGCACCTCATCCGACACGATCGACAATCTCTTGATGGCACAACAAAACGGCCCCCTAACCGCCACGCAACAATCCGACTTGGATTCTGCGCTTCTGACGGAATTCAACTCGCTTAGCGCCACCTTTGAGACCTTGAGCAGCGAGATCAGCGACCTGGCCAGCCAGGGACCGCTATCGCCCGCCCAGCAACAGGAACTGAAAAACCTGGGTAATCAGCTGGAAGACAACATCGCGGCAATCGGCGCCGTCGTCGGGCCCCTCACGGGCGCGAACTTGTTTGTCGACAGCCTCATCGGCGGCGCCGGGAACGAACAGTTCTACGGCAATCCGACTCAGGCCACTTACATGGGCGGCGGCAGCGGCAACGATTCCTTCTACGACTATAACGGTAACGACACGGTCCTCGGCGGGACCGGCAGCGAGAACGCCATCGTTTTCCAGGGTGATGGCAACTTCAATCTGCAACCCATTACGATCAACGGCGGCCAGCAGGCGGCCGTGGACGTGGTAACACAATCCCAGACCGCCAACCTTTCTGGGAACACCATTACCGGCGCCGACACCGCCGGATTGGAGCCCGGAGAGTTCGTCACAGGCCCTGCCGGGTTGATCCCCGACGGCACGTTGATCTATTCCATCAACTCAGACGGATCAATTACCCTCACCAATAACGCTACGAGCGACGCGACGGGCGTTGCACTCAATTTCGGCTGGGTTGTTAGCGACAACCTGGGCATCAATACCGTTGGCGTGCACTTGGGCTCCGGCAACGACACGGTCACGGCCGGTAACTTCCAATCCGCCGCCCCCAATCTCGAGGTCCAGTGCGGCACCGCCAACGACACAGTGGACGCGTCTTTGTTCCCCGACAAGGAAACACTTTCGGGCGGCTCCGGCAACGACGTGATCAAAATCGGCGCCAACATCGCGACCGGCAGCCTATTCCAGGGCGGCACGGGCAACAATGAACTTGACATCGAGGACCCCGCCGGCGGTTCGGTCACTGTTGGGGGCACGTCCGCCGCTCCGACTCTCCAGGTCGGCGCTTATAGCGAAAGCATGCAGGGATTCCAGACGTTTCAGAAACTGGTAGTTGTCGGCACTTCTGGGCCCGATTCCTTCACAACAAACGGCGCAATCTCCAATGTCGTCCTGGAGGGCGGCAGCGGCACGAATACCTTGAGTGCCGGCCCCGGCACGGCGGAATTGATCGGCGGCACCGGGCCGAACACCTTCGTCTTGAACGGGCAAGGCAACTACACCGTGGTAGGGGGTAGCGGGGGCAACAACGTGCTCACCTTCAATTCCAATGATACAGCCAATGGCGACTCCCTTTCGCTCTCGCAAAGCAATTCGACTATCACGATGACTGGAACCGTAAATGGCTCCTCGGTTAGTCTTGCAGCAACCAACATGACCAGCCTCTTCATAAACACCGGCACCGGTAGCGACGACGCCATTAACGCTTCCGGAATGACCCTGGGCGTCACCTTGAACATGAATGGCGGCGGCAGCAATGACACGCTGATCGGCGGTGCTGGAAATAACACTTTATACTATAGCGGTCCCAATGGTACCTACAGTGGCGGTGGCGGCACGGACAACATGCTGGTCTTCCAAGATCCAGATGAAGGAGACACCGTCTATTTTTTTGCCAAGTCGTTGAGATTCTACGACAGCGCCACTGAAAGGTTCTATCCGATCGGCTCCTTGACAAACATCGAATACTATCAGGTTCCCGA
Organism: uncultured Gemmataceae bacterium; assembly: GCA_963834865.1. Taxonomy (GTDB): domain Bacteria; phylum Planctomycetota; class Planctomycetia; order Gemmatales; family Gemmataceae; genus CAWIDK01. Next base: position 3,600,145 of record CAWIDK010000002.1, on the reverse strand, counting down.
CAATCCGACGATTGTCGAGCCGGTCGAGCAGGAAGACGGCACGTTTAACCTCAGCAACTACAGCAGTCTTGTGCTGGCTGAAAGCTATTCGCATTCAAACAGCGCGTACTCGGCTAGCTTTGCCAACTACCAGATCGGCTCGGGAGATCCCGGCCCGAGCCTGGAACAGCAGGAAACTGTCAACTCCTCCGTGGGTGATATCTACTCCGGCACCCTTTATTTGCCCTACACATATAACCCGAGCTTGCCGGGGGCCCCCACCGTGAGCAGCATTAGTGTGGATTATGACGCCATTCTCTACAACAGCAGTGGCACTTCTCTTTCGTATGCAATCTGGCCGCTCATTGAGCAGGCGGGTGTTTATTATCAGGCAGACAACGGCGCCACTGGTCTGACCGACAATTGGACCCATTTTTCTTTCGAAGATTACACCAGCAGTCAATTCTACGAAGCCAATCAGGGAGGCACAAGCGGGAACAATGGCGCCAATACGTCTGTTCACCCGGATTTCAGCAGTTCAGGGGCACCGATCACATTCGGGTTCGAGGCAGGTGAATTCTTGGAGAATGGGGGAGGTATCGATTTTGGAATCGATAACCTTGCGTTTGCCGTCAACACCAGCTGGTCCCCACAGACGCTCATTCCCGTTGATGACATCCCCATAACCAATGTTGTGCTCGGCAACCACGCTGGCTTCACCGACGCAAATCCCAACGCGGAAGTCAGCACCGAATCCGTCACGATCAACTGGGGCGATGGATCAAGTTCGCCCGGCACGGTTGGCTCCTTGGGCGGCGGCAACTTCAACTACAGCGCCAGCCATTTCTACGCAGCGGTTGGTACGTATCCGGTCAATGTGGCCATTGTCGATAGTTTGGGCACTGCGACTACGGTCGGCACGACGTTCATGGGCGGTCTGGCTCTGAACAACGGGATCCTCGACAACTACACAGGCTCGACGCCCACAGTCATCGATTCTGGGGATAACGGCGTGGAATCGTATTTGGTGCGGAACGCGGGTTCCAATTCCACCATTTTCTCACTGCACAATCCTGCGCCGGCACAAAGCGGCGGCGATCTCTACGCGTCCACCGGCGCCACGGCGACTCCGGTGTTTACCAATGTCCAGTCGATGTTCCTTGGGCCGGACAACAACCTTTACGTCCTGCAGAGCGGCGGCAGCTTGTATGTGGTTGCCCCGGATGCTACTTCGCCAGCTTTCTATGCAAGCAATGTCCAGAACCTGGTCCGGGACGCCAGCGGAAATCTCTATCAGCTCGATACCGACGGCTTCTTGTACGAATTGGCATCTGGTTCCGGCTGGGCATTGATCGACGACAACGTGCGGTCCATTTCGGACCTGCCGGAAGCTGCGCCGGGCCCCGTGCTGCTTAATGATAACTTCCAAACGTACTCGTCCGGTAACCTTTCGGGCCAAGACGGCTGGTTCGGTAACGATGTCCCCGTGCAACAGGGCATTGTCAATGAACAGGTCATCCCCGTTGACGGCAACGGCAATCCGATTCAAGCGTTTCAGGCATCAAGCCAAAACTTTACGGTTCCCGCCGACACCGCGCAGCTCGTGCTTACCTACGGCGCGTTCGCGTTTTCCAGCACGACCTCGAGTCGATATGCGCTCGAATAACGACGGCGTTAGCTTTGACGGCTCCTACGAATTGGGTTGGGTGCCCTCTACCAATGGACCAGCGGTTTGGCAGTTTGATGCGCGAGGCTTTACGGGCAATTCGCAGGCCCTGCAGGAATATACCGGCGGTTTTGATCAATGGGTGCAGCTCGGCGTGGTCGCGGATTTCACCGACGACGCGGTATATGGCATTTTCAATTTCGGCAGTGGCTGGCAGATGACTCAACCTTATACCGTATCTGCCGCGGCGCTGGCGACACTCAGCAGCGTAAGCATCACGGCGGATTACCGTGAACCCGCTCTGTATCTCGGCTCCTATATATCGAACGTCAACGTGTCAGTGAACTCGGTTCCGCCGTTGACCTCGGGCATTGATGTCATGGAGAACGGCGGCGCTTACTGGCAGTATGACGGATCCACGTGGACCTACCTGGCGGGACCGCACCTGAGCGTCACCACGGTTCCGAACGCCACGGCGGGACAGAGCGTCCTAGTCACGGTCACGGCCACCGACGCGCTGGGCGAGACCGTGTCCGGTTATCTCGCGACGATCCACTTCGCGAGCAGCGACGCCGACGCCATTCTGCCTGCCGATTACACGTTCACGCCGGCCGACGATGGCGCGCACACTTTCGATGTCACGTTGGTCACCTCGGGGTCGCAATCCGTGACCGTCACCGACACGTCCAATGAGGCCGGAACGGCAACCGCCCCGGTGTTTCCTGAGGACGGTGACTTCCAGTCGCTGGCATCCGGCAACCTTTCGGGCCAAGACGGCTGGTACGGTGACGATGTCCCCGTACAACAGGGGATTGTCAACGAACAGGTAGTACCCGTTGACAGCAACGGCAACCCGATTGAAGCTTTTCAGGGATCCAGCGAAAACTTTACGGTACCCGCCGGCACCGCGCAGATCGTGCTAACGTTCGACACGCTCGCCTTTTCCAGCACGACGACAAGTCATGTGCGCTCGAACAACGACGGCGTTGCCCTTGGCGGCGGCTACGAATTGGGTTGGGTGCCGGTTACCAATACCACTGGTCAGCCGTTTTGGGAGTTCGATGTGCGCGTTTTTACGGGCAACCCGCAAGCGCTACAGGAATTAACCGGCGGTTTTGATCAATGGGTGCAACTCGGCGTGGTCGCGGATTTCGCCGACGACGAGGTGTATGGCATTTTCAATTTCGGCAGCGGCTGGCAGATGACTCAGCCTTATACGGTATCTGCCGCGGCGCTAGCGACGCTCACCGCTGTGAGCATCGTGGCGGATTACCGTGATCCGTCGGCGTATCTTGGCTCCTATGTATCCAATGTCAATGTGACGTTGCCGGCACCGATGGCGAACGGAACGGCGAACGTGACGGTTAATGCGGCACCGGCGGCGACGTTCAGCGTCGATCCGCCGCCCGTGCCGGCGGGGATGCCGACGACAGTCACGGTGACTGCTTACGATGCTTACGGCAACGTCGCAACGGGCTTTAATGGCACGGTCAATCTAAGCAGCTCCAACGGCAAGCTAACCCAGATGGGCAATCCGTCCAGCAGCGAGCCGGGAATTTTCACCTATAACGTGAAGTTCGGCGCTGCCGGCGGCGACAGGCTGCTGGCCTCGTCGGGCACGGGCGGCAGCCAGATCAGCGGCGGCGGCAGTGTGCTCGTCACGCCGGCGCCGGTGGACCTGGGCCAGTCAACCGTATCGGCGGCGTCGACGGTTGGGGCCGGTCAAACCATTATCGTCACGCTTGTGGCGCGGGACGCCGATGGCAACCAGGAGAGCGAGGGTGGAGCGACCGTGGCGTTCCTCGTCTCGGGCGGCGGCGGCAGCTTCAGCCAAACGGTGGACCACGGCGACGGCACGTACACCGCGGTCTTCACCGCCGGCACGACGCCGGGCACCGACACGATTACCGGCGAGGTCAACGGCGCGAATCTCACCTCGAGCCCCGCGAGCGTGCAGGTGACCGCCGGGCCGCCCAGCCCCGCGCAGTCCAGCATCGGCGTCTTCCCCGCGAGCGTGGCGGCGGGCGGCACCACCACGGTCACGCTCAGCCTCGCCGACGAATATGGCAATCCCGAACCGGCGGGCCTGCCGGTGCAATTCAGCCTCGGCAGCGGCACGGCCGGCGGCGGGTTCGGGCCGGTGACCTATCTCGGTAACGGCACCTACACGGCGCAATTCCAGGGCACCACGGCCGGCAGCAACACGATCAGCGCGACCGTTAACGGCCAGTCCGTTACCGCGAAGGCGGCGTCGGTGTCGGTGACGCCGGCCGCGGCGAGCCTGGCGCAGTCGACCGCCGGCGTTTCCGGGCCGACGATCACGGCCGGCGGCTCGGTCATCGTGACGCTGACGGCGGTGGACGGCTACGGCAACACGGAGACGATTCCGTTGACCGCGGGCTTTGCTCTCGGCACCGGCAGCGCCGGCGGCACCTTTGGCTCGATTGTTCCCAATCCCGGCGACGGCACCTATTCGGTCACTTTCTCGCCCACGGCGGCCGGCTCCGACACGTTCGTGGCGACCATCAATGGCCAAGCGCTCACGTCGCAGGCGCCGATCATTGCAGTTCCCGTCGCTCCCACCGGCACGATCGCAAATGTGACGCCGACCTTTGCGTGGCCCACGGTCGCCGGTGCCGCTTCCTACGTGCTCAAGGTCACTGACAAAACCACCGGGCGCAAGTTCTCAGCCTCGCGCGGCTCACCGTGGCCTTCGACACCTTGACCGCGAGCCAGGCGCTCACGCCGGGACACAATTACACGTGGACCGCCGAAGGCATCGGTGCCAACGGCCAGGCCATTGTCGCCGACAGCAATGTGCCCTTCACGGTTGCGCCGCTGGGCGTGCCGGCGCCGACGAGCCCGAGCGGGCCGACGGCCACCGATTTGCCGACCTTCACCTGGAATACGCTGACAGACGCCACGCATTTGGCCGCCGCGGATTTCACCATCAAGATCACCGATACCGCGACCCACACGGTCCTGACGGTGCCGAATCTGAGCGGCACCTCCTATGCGCTGACGACGCCCCAGGCGCTGACGCCGGGGCACAGTTACACGTGGACCGTCACTGGCACCAGCAGTAACAGCAAGGCGACGGTGTCGAGCAGCAGCGTGGCGTTCACGGTCGAGCCGATGGCGGCGGTGGCGCTGAACAGCCCTACCGGCAGCGTGAACACGGACATGCCGACTTTCGCCTGGACGCCGCTGGCGAACGCGGACTATACGGCGCCCAACCGCTACACGATCACGGTGACCGACAAGAACAGCGGCCAGGTGCTGACCATTCCGAACGTTACGGGCACCAACTACACGCTCACAACGGCCCAGGCGCTGACACCGGGGCATCGCTTCACGTGGTCGGTGACCGCAATCAGCACCAACGGCCGGTCCACGGTGGCGAGCCTCGTCGGAAGCTTCTCGGTGGCGGCGCTGACGGCGCCGGTGCCGGTCTCCGTTAGCGGGACCATTCCGCCGACCTTCACCTGGCAATCGGTGACGGACGCGAACCACTACGAGCTGATGATCGAGGACACCGCGACGGGCCAGGTCGTGCTGAGTGTGCAACCGGTGGCCGGCACGTCGTACACGCTGACCGCCAAGCAATCGCAGTCGCTCAAGACGGGACACCGCTACACCTGGCTGGTGGCAGCCGTCAGCACCAACGGCAAGGATACAGTCTGGAGCACCAAGCAACAGTTCACCGCGCCGTAGAGATCAGTCAATCGCGCAGTCACTGGTCGGTGCCGTGGCAGCTCAACACCGGCAACAGTTTCACGAACATCCAGGGCGCGAACTCCGCCAGCTACACGACCGCGACCCTCACGGCGGCGGACAGCGGCTGGCGCTACCAGGCCATTTTCACGAACTCTATCGGCAAAACGACGACCAAGGTGACGACGGTGACGGTCAGGCGCAAGCGGTATCTGATTCCGATGACGTTGGGACCCTCGTGCTGGGGTAGGTTGCATTCGGTTAGCCAGCGAGCCCGCGGCGCGAGCCAATGGCGAGTCGCAGCGCGAAGGCGCTGCGACTCGCCATTGGCTCGCGCCGCGGGCTCGCTAGTCTAGTCTAGTCGCGTTGTCGCCACACGACCCGACGTTGCGCTTTTTGCGGCGCGGATTCCTGTTTCTCTCTGTATTTGCCGTGGACACGCGCTATCCAGGCATGAGCGCGAGCAAGTGTCAATCTGTCGCTGCCCTTCGCTGGGCTGGCCGTACGCGTGCGATGGTGCGGACTCTGTTGGGTATCCGCGAGCGCCGCCGTAGGAGTTAGTCCCAATCGCGCTTGAATGCGCTGGCGGTCTGGTGCTTGCCGGGTTATCATGGAGTTGATCTCTTTCCAATCGCCATTCTGTGCGCGGGAGGGACGGCAATGCTGCTCATCGTTTCTGCCGTGTTATCGAGCATCCTCCTCGCCGTCTTCGGCATCATGTTGGCCCAGAAGAAGAAACCCGGGTTCGGCGCGTGCTTACTTGCCGGTTTCCTTACGATTGGCCCGATCATGTTGGGGTGTCTGTTTCCATGTCTCTTGCTGCAGGCGGTGGTGCTGCTGGCGTTGGCGATTGCTGACGCGTTCGGACAATTCAAACCACGCACGTACTTCACGGCCGCATGTGTCGGGACCGTGCTCGTCTACTTCGGCTTCGGCTTGCAGCAGGCATATGCGCTCTACTTACTACAGCAGCAATTTCCCTACGAATCCATGGAAGCACGCTTGCCGCCAGTGCGTCCAAGGGGGCCGCTGGCCGGGAAAGCATCGGTTGGACAGGGCCTGGATTCCGTGGAAGAAAAACTGGATGAGCGTTTGCCGTACGTTAGCCGCGGATGGAACGGTGGCCGGAGGCGCAATTGGAAAGGCTGCATGAGGATGCCGTGGGGGCGTTCATCAGCAGCCAGGGATTCGGCGTCGGGCGCATGTCGAACGGCAGGGTGTCAGCGGAAACGCTGCAACGCCACGTCGGCGAAGAAGGGCGGCATCCGCAACCGGTCCCAAGGGACTCGGACGTGTTATCGCACGGCGACGCCGGCACACCATTCGACAGCGCGGATCAACCTCGTTTCGCGGAGTTGCATCAGGAAAGTTTTCTCGATTTCGTTTATCCCGAAGGCTTCGGCTATTTCAAGGACCGCCGGCACGTGGCGGGCTTCCGACCGCACCAATTCCGCGACTCCCAAGTGTGCCGGCTGGTGGAAGCTCGCGTCCGTCGAGTTGGTCGGTCTCGTTGTTCACGAAAAGCCCGTGGCCTATGTGTCGGATTTGCTGCCGCGCATGGACGTGCTTCGCCAGTCACCCATTCGGGAACTTGATGCGTTCGAAACGCAGGGACTGGCAGCGCTGCAGGACGCCGGGACGCTGTTTCTTCGCTTGCAATCACGACGACTACGCCTGCTCGGAGCCATCCGCGCGACCAAACAGTGCACAACCTGCCACGAATGCGAGCGGGGCGACCTGCTCGGGGCATTCTCCTATGTGCTTGCAAACCCGTAATCGCCGGTCCGGAAGCTGGGTCGCTGACGGCAGAAAAACTGCAAATCTGTCGACGGGGGAACATCGTCTATCCACCAGGGATTACTCTAACCGATTTCACTTGAGAGGCCACCATGCGGCGAACCGCGATGCCATTGACCGTTGGCCTGGCGCTGCTGGCCACCACCGCGACGGCCCCGGCCCAGAATGGCGGCGCCGTGCCGCCAGCGCCTATCCCGCTGCGGGTGGTTCATGCCGACGCCGTCGTCGTCGGCAAGCTCGGCAAGGTTGAGGAGAAGAACGTCTCCGCAACACCCATCGCTGGAGCCAAGGCCAAGGTTGACTTCCAGGTGCTGGAACTGCAGGTCGGCGAGGGCCTCCGTGGTGCCACGAAAGGAGACATGATCCGCTTCGGTTTCGTGCCGCAGCACGCTGGACCCGAGGGGGCCGTGGCCTACCGCACCGGGCAGGAGTACCTGTTCTTCCTTAACAAGCACCACCACCAGCCGTTCTACATGGCTCCGTTTGACTACGTCCCCATCGACAAGCGGAACGACAGCTACGCCAGGGCCCTGGTGCTGACCCGGCGCTGCGTCAAGCTCCTGGTAGATCCTCAGGCCGGCCTCAAAGGCAAGGACGCCGGAGATCGCCTTCTCACCGCCGGATTGCTGATCAGCCGCTACCGCATGTATCGGCCCGGCCTGTATGGTCCCGAGACCGAGCCGATCCCCGCCGACGAGAGCAAGCTCATCCTCAATATCCTGGCCGACGCTGACTGGTCAACGCAGGTGGCGCCGGGCAGTTCGTTCCACCTGGAGTTGACGCCGGGGTGGCTGTTCTCCCAACTTGACGTCACCTTCAAGGACGGCTGGACTGCGCCCGATGGAGGAGGGTACGCCGTCCTCTACGCCGCAGCCAAGCAGTGGGTCAAAGCGCACGCCAACACCTACCGCATCCAGCGACTCGTGCCGGTCGCTGCCGGGAAGTCCGGCACCAAGGATAAGAAGGATTGACAGGCGTCTCCTGGCCCAAGTCATCGTACCAGCTATTCCGTGCCAGCAACGCGTTTGCTTCCCCCCATGCGTAGGCTCGGCAACTCGACCACGGGTACTCCCACGGCGATTGCACTATCCCCGCCTCCACAGGGTTTCCGTTCAATGTACCGACCGCAACTGAGCAAGTAACGCATCGCCTCGATCGCCGGGCTCTTGAACCGTATCTCCCAAAGATGGCCGTGGTATCGCCAAGCGAACCGAAAGGAAGTTCGGCGAGACCGGGCCAGGGAATCGGAGCACTTCATAGTACCGTCGAAGCACGGGAACCCGGGCCGCGGGGACCCTGTGGAGGGAAGGGGGTGCCTCGTCGTGGAGCTGATGGTGGGCAACAGTGCGGGGACTCTGAGCCCCGGTACGCTGTGGCCAAGGTCGTTCCTCGCTGGCCGGGCACACCCTGATTTCGGCCCGACCGGCACGACTTGCCAAGACAGGAATCACCGGCACGACTTGCAACGACAGGAATCACCGGCACGACCTGCCAGAACCCCAGCTCAATACCAGTGATGCGTCGCGTGCGCGTGAATCGACTCGGGCGAGCAGCGCGTGTAGATCAGCGGCAGGTATCGGCCAGACTCGACCGCGCCGGGCGGCGCCCAACCGCTCGCCATCGCCTCACGGAATGATATGTACCGCTCCGGATGGATCGAGTCGCCGTCGGGACGCCACCACATCGCGCACGACACGCCAAGGTACACGGCGAAGATGCCTAACCCCGACTGAAACGCCACCACGCCCGTCGATCGCTGGATCACCGCGAACGTCGTGCCGATGGGCCAGCACCCGATCCGATCCAGCACCCCGGCCGGCAGCACCGGCCGCAGATGCCGCTCGAAGTACGAACGATCCCACTCCGCTCCAACGAAGACGGGTCGCACTCCGTCGGCCAGGAACAACGTACACAACGCCGCCCATTGCGACGGCGTCCACAACGGGCCGCGGTTGTGGCCCTCGCGTGTGTTCGCCGCTTCCGACGCCGCGAACTTCACCAGGTAGCGGCCGCCGACTTCGCGCTCGAATGCCTCGGCGGCGGCGGTCTCCTCCGGCCGAAAGCGGAAGCGTTTGGCGACGTCCCACTCCGGCTCCAGGTGCGGCAGCCAATCGGCCAATCGGCCGCCGGCCTCGAGGTGGCCATTGGCCTGCAACAGCCAGTCAAACTCGTGGTGCCAGTCGCGCTGCGATGGGGCGTAGTTGTACGTGCCGTCGGGGCGCACGTGCGGATCGGCCTCGGTGATGTGCCAGCGCGTGTAACCGGACCGGGCCACGAAATCGAAATGCACCAGGAAGTCCTTGGTCCGCGGCAGCGGCGTTTCCTCCGCATCCACAACGGCCGCGTCGGCGCCCTCCTGCCGCAATAGCGCTGCCAGCTTCACCAGGCACCAGACGGCGTCACCGATGCCGGCCGGCACCGCCACGCGGATCAGCTTGCGCCCCTCGGGCACCGGCGGCCACACCGGCGCGGCCAGGTGGAAAAGCCCGCGACCCGTGCCGGGATACGCGTGCATCTCGCCGTAGTCCCAATGCCGCAGCACCCGCGACCGCAGCTCGTCCCAGGCGGCGCGGTCGTGGTATTCGCCGACCACAAAGCGGATGCGCGCGCGACGGCGTGTTGCCGAGAATGTCGATCTCGGACCCTTCGCAATCCAGCTTCAGCAAGTCGATATGATCGACGCCCAGCGTCGCCATGATCTCTTCGAGCGTCACCACCGGCAGCGGCCGCGCGTTGCGCCAGTACCGATAGCCGGGCTGGCCGCGGGACGTGTCGAGCTGGTCGAGCGGGACGACCATGCTGCCGCCGGTCGATTCGCACTGCGGCCGGACCGCGTTGAGCAATCCGAGCGGCTGCTTCTGGTAGGTGCAGGCAGCGTGGATGACGGTCGCGAACGAGCCGACGTTTTTTTGCAACGCCGCAATGTTCTCCGCGCACGCTTCGACGCAGACGATCCGGGTTCTGGGATTCTTGGCGTGCCAAAGGACGGCGAACGTGCCGATGTGCGCCCCGATGTCGACGACGATGTTGAACGCGGGGCCACTCAGGAGTGCGGTGCGATAGGCGTCGCCCTGAACGATGTCGCGGACAACGACGAGATCCTGCTCCACGTTGTCGGCGCGGACCCAGAAGCCTACTCGAAAAACTAGCTCGGTCATGGCATTACGCCCGTCCTTCGTAGCCGTCGTGCTGGGGAATGCAAGAAGCGGGCAGCACCGGGGACGAATTTCGTTACAACTCGCACCGGCAGAAAACGTTACATGAACTGTCCCCGAATTCCTCAGGGGCAAAGTAGAATGGACGCAACCGCTTGAGGAGGTGCTACCGTTGATGGCCAAGAAACCCGGCCACCCGAGGAAAACCGGCGCTATCGTCCCCGCAAAGGCATTGCCGGCAGGCTATGCTGCCCTGTTACGGGACATCAAAGACCGCATCCGTTCTGCCCAGCTCAAAGCGGCGCTCGCGGTCAATCGGGAACTTGTCGAGCTTTACTGGCAGATCGGCCGCGCCATTCTCGAAAGCCAGCACCAGGAAGGCTGGGGGGCCAAGGTTATCGACCGTCTGGCGACGGACCTGCACACTGCATATCCCGCAGTGCAGGGATTCTCCCCACGCAATCTTAAGTATATGCGGGCGTTTGCACAGGCATGGTCCGACCCGGCAATTGTGCAGCAGCTTGCTGCACAAATACCCTGGTTTCACAACTGCCTGCTGCTGGACACGGTCAAGGACCCGGTAGCCCGCCGATGGTATATACGCAAGACCATCGAACATGGCTGGAGCCGTGCCGTCCTCGATCACCAGATTGACACGGACTTGTACCGCCGCCAGGGCAAGGCGCTCACCAACTTCCAGCGCACGCTGCCGCCGCCGCAATCCGACTTGGCCCAGCAGACCCTCAAAGACCCCTACAACTTCGACTTCCTCATGCTCAGCGGCGACGCCCACGAGCGCCACCTGCATCAGGGATTGCTGGAGCATATTCGCCAATTCCTCCTGGAACTCGGCGTCGGCTTCGCCTTTGTCGGCAGCCAGGTCCACCTCGAAATCGGCAGTCAGGATTTCTATATCGACCTGCTCTTCTACCACCTCAAGCTGCGGGCGTTTGTCGTCATCGACTTGAAGACGACGCCGTTTCAGCCCGAGCACGCCGGCAAGATGAACTTCTACCTGTCGGCCGTCGATGACCTGCTCCGCCACGCGGACGATAAGCCCACCATCGGCATCGTACTGTGCAAGGCGGGCAGCCAGACAGTCGCCGAGTACGCCTTGCGCGACATCGCCAAGCCGGTGGGAATTTCCAGCTACGTCACCCGCCTGGTCGAGATGTTGCCCAAGGAGTTGCAAAGCAGCTTGCCAACCGTGGCTGACTTGGAAGCGGAATTGAAGGCCGTCCCGCCGCCGGCAAAAAAACGCAAGCCGCCAAAGAAACCCCGATCCCGCCGATGATTTCTCATGTAGCGCGGCTGCCGGCAGCCGCTGGCTACGTTATGTCAGCGGAATCAAATGCCCAAGATCGGCGTCCGTGCCGATGCCGCCTCATCGCCACCCCGGGGCTAAGGAGAGACACCCTACATCCCCCAGCACCGCCTCCGGCTCCATCGCATCGATCTGCCGCACGCGATAGCGCCCCGGATGCTCCGCCAGCACGCCGTGCCGCAGCACATCGTGCAGCATCCGCGGCGAGCGGTCCGCCGCGATGACGTTAGCCGCTCGTAGTAGTCCGTCTTGTGCTGCCGGCACAGCGTTCGCAGATGATCGAGGAAATACCGCGGAACAGCCCAACGCCGATGCCCAGCTCCAATACAACGATCTCGTCCTCCAGGACCCCGCGTTCTTCCGCATCGCGCAAGCTCGCGAAGAACACGTCGGCGGCATTCTTCGAGAGCGTGCCCTCGTTGTTGACCAAAAATGGGACGGGAGCGGCGTCGGAGAGAAATGCCTTGTTGCCGCGTTGACGTAAGTACTCCTGCCCAAGAATCCATTCCAACGAGGAAGCGAGCGGCACGAACTCTTGGACGACCTCGCGGCCGGCCTGGGCATGCGCCAGCACCTGCTCGGCCGGCGAGCCGGTGTGGAGCTTTTCGTCGCGGTTCTTAGAATTGCCGTTTCGTGACATGGCAACGACACTCCATGATGTTGGTCCAGCAAGATTGGTCATTGCAACTTTCAGGCAGCCCCGTTGTGGCGATGCAGCGCGAGTCGTTTAATTAGGTCAAACCGGCACTTCTACATAATTATGAAACGAGCTGCATCCGCTGCGTCCTCTTGATTCATCCCTCGCGTCCTACCCGCTCCTGCCTGGTCCGACGCCGACCTGGGGCCGGGGGTTTCGAATCTGGCATGTCCCCACGAGGCCAGTAATCCAAAGAGATGGCAACGCCCGGGCGTCCCAAGCTCCTGCCGAACCCGGATGTGCTTATGCCCTGTTCCTTGACCCCAGCAGGACCGACACGCCACGCCGTTCAACGTGATCGGCGCGGCCTCTCCCCGTGACGTTCCGACCGCCTCGTAGTATTGGTTGCTGGTGTTGGCCAGCGCCCTGCCCGCTCCCACAGCTGGTGGCCTTTGCCAACCTCAATCCTTATGCTCTCCCAATCGTGTCCGTAACCGCTGTAAAGCACGCTTTGCTTCCAATGTCGAACGCACATCGCGAGCCCCATGGGAAAGATCCTCAAGCATGTCCCGCGCCTGCTTGCTCCCTACCAATTCTAGAACCTCGATGGAGCGCATCTGCTGTAAGTCAGCCGGTCCCAAGCTATTGATCTTAGCTATCAGTTGTTTAACACGCTGTCTTACTTCGGCCGACAACTCACGCTTCAGCGCCAGACGCAGTGCAGGGACCGCCGCTTCACCGAATGCTGCCAAGTCAACGGTCGCTACTGCACGGCGCATATTCTTCATTGTCCAACTCACTCAGAAGGATCTCCATTCGATCCTTAGGCACAGCCGGAACAGGTCGAAGACGCTTTCGCAAGTACGGAACAGATCGCTCCGGATCGAATGCGAGACGCCGCACGGATCGATAGCCAATCCTCGCATCTCGGCTCCTAAGATCTGCCCAGCATTGCGACACCAAGTCGCCGTCAAGAGCACTCGTCCCCGCAGTAACGTAATCGGACTCGGCCGTATCCCCAAGGGCATTGCATCACGTTCGCAAGGAAAAACCGTCATTTCAAGCTCGCAGCGAGCACTTTTAGGAGGTACTCATCATTCCAGCCTGCACATTTGCGCTTGCAGGATACGCCCGCTCTGCATGTTGGTTCATTCAGTAAAAGCGACGCGGACAACCTGCGAATCAGTGCCATGTTTTCCTGGCCGTGCCCTTTGTGCAGACGACTTTCGTCCTCGCGGAAACTCATATCCAAGACCCAATGGAGCGAGGTTTCGATTCCCCAATGATTGCGCACGGCGCCGGCAAACTTCTTCACCCGCGGCGGCAGACTCGTGATGAAAACGCGTGTCTCGACGCTGGGTTCCTTGTTGCCTTCTTGCCGCTCGCTGTACACCATGCCAATACTACGCAGCTCTTGCCAATCGGGGTGACGCTCTGCCAACTCTTCGGGCACGCGGATAATATCATAGATCCGCGTCTCGACGCGGCCATGCCCCTCTTCCTTCGTGCAATGCCGGTGATGTTCCAGGCCTGCGAAGTTGTTGTCGAAGCCGGTCAGGAACACAGCCCGGATGTCATCGTGCAAGATTGGCTGGTTGTCCTTCACGGCCAACACATAGTCGGCGTCCGCCGCGCGGATGGCGGCAACGATGTCTTTCTGGCAGCCCATGGCGTCGCTGGTCACGATCGCCCCGGAAATCTCGAGGTTCTTGATCAGCTCGGGCATCGCGGTGATTTCATTCGACTTGCTGTCGCAGGCCTGTTGCCCCAGGAGTAGACGATTTTCAGTGGCCCAGGCACTGACCATATGCAGAGGTCCTTTGCCCGCTGCTTTGTCGAAAGATCGTCGGGCCGTCTTGCCGTCAATGGCGACGACACGGCCGAGCGTGGACTCGGCAACTGCCTGCACCCACTTGACAAATCCGTCCTGTAAAGCGCGCGGATTGAGCAGCGCGAAAACACGACCAAAAGTGTCGTGGGAGGGTATGCCATTGGCCAGTTCGAGAAAGGTCCGCAGAAACTCGAACTTGTTGACGCCGTATTTGGCAACCTCGACCCAGGAATCGGCCCCGGAGATGACCGCCAAGATGGTGACGGCGATGATCTCCCAGAGGTTGTGTAACCGCAAATGTTCCCGGCGTGGGTCCGCAACGTCGGCAAAGCACTCGCGCATGGAAACGGTTGTGGCCTTGGACATGATTCTTCTCCTCCGTGAACGGGTTCCGTCCGAGAAGAATCATTCGCATGTACACTTGTCCAAGTCAAGGGCTCAGATTAGAATTCCACGGTGATGAAGGTAGTGCGATTGCCTTGGCCGTATCCCACGCCAATAAACTGCATCCTGATGCGGTTATCATTGCCTTGCCATCGGCCGAAAACGCCATCGCTGTTATTCTACCGTGAGCCGGCAAACGCCGTCGTTCTTCCCCAGTCGACAATTCGATTATCCTTACTACGTCATCATCAGGTGTACTCCACGCAAGCATACGCTCATCCTGCGAAAAGACCATCCAGCGAGAATCGCCAGCACCGGAACCGCGAGGTCGATATTCGGCCGTCCGAATGCCGGCACTCTCTTCGTCGGTCATTAGGTTCACAACTTGGATAATGTCATGTTCGGTAGCAAATGCGGCATATGTTCCATTTGCCGATAACGCCGTCCAACTAGCGGTCCCATGCAGACGTTGGATTGACTTATCATCGCGCTTCCCCGACGCGAGATTCCAAGAATACAGGGATCCATCTCTCGATATGGCACTGATGACGCTGTCGGAAACCTCAAAAACAAGCTGATCAATTCCATCTTTCTTGAATTCCTGTCGCATAATAACGTTACCGAGTCTAGCGTTCGCTACAACAACTGCTTCGCCGACTTCAACCCAGGCCACGAGCTTTCCATCGTTCGAGATCGCACAGCATCCCAACATATTGCCCTTGACTTGCAACTCTCTTAGCATCCGCCGCGTCGCGATATCCCACACCCTCACGTTTTGATCGCCATCGGCAGATACGGCAATACTGCCGTTACGGGCGAATGCTAACGACTGCACACAACGGCCATGTGCTTCGAATCGCCCTGCCTCCTTAGCAGTCGCCATATCCCATAATAGTACAAGCCCATCTTCGCCTCCACTCATGACATACTTGCCAGTTGCGCTCACTGCAATTGACAAGACGGAATCTCGGTGGCCTGGCTCCGTATGCCGCTCGCGTCCATCATCGAGGTCAAAAAAACGACACGATCGCGAGCAGTCGGCAAATGCAATTGCTCCAGATCCCGGAGCACGCGCAAGCGTGGTCGGATACAGTTTGGGAAGGTTTAGAGTACGCTGACGTTGGCCTGTGAACGGTTCCCAAACGTGCAATCGCCCATCCGACCCTCCAGTGAGAATCTCACCACCTTCGAAATCGACCAACAGACCTGGCCCCCAATCCAACCCCGCGGCGTCCACTTGCCCCGGCACTTGAACTTCTCGAATCGCCTTGCCACTCGCGACATCCCAAAGTTGCATGCGCGTGTCGGCACCAATCCACTGGCCGAGCCTGACCAAGTCGATAGTCGCGAGGATTCTTCCCCTTGCACCCAGTGCCATCCACCCGATGCCATTGGCACCGGCCCTTAGCGTTTGCTTCTCAAGTCCGGTCGCGGCTTCCCAAAAGTGAATGATCCCGTCCGTGTCAGCAGAAATCAACATCTTGCTGTCTTCGCTAAAAAGAACCGGTGGCAAACCAACCTTCGAAACTTTGCCGTCACCCAAGGTGCGGATTAGCTTTCCTGAGTCAGCTTCCAAGAGGTCCATCCGGTCGCAATATGTCGAGTACGCAGCCAACAACTTTTCGTCGGGCGAAAAGCGCGCGCAATACGATCCACCCCGCCTGCCGAATCTGTAGAGCTGCCGACCCGTCCCAATTTCATAAACGGCGCCACCGGCGACGGTCTCCGGCGTAAAGCCGCCGACAGCGACATACTTCCCGGACGGTGAAAGATGGGCCCGCCCAAGCGGCTGTGGTAGATCACCGCCGAGGTGGCGAATCGGCTTGCCCGTTCCGGCCTCCCAAACGACCGCCGGCCCGTTGCACCCACCGACCAAGAACTGCCCGTCTGGAGTGTACGTAAGAGAAACAATTGGGTTGGGACTGCGAAAGCGAGTGCTGCCAAATCTAAGTAAGGCGCCATTCGGAAGCGGATCATCTCGTGCGGTGACGCCTGCCTCGGTAGGACGCGTGTTGCTGCCGCAAGTAGGCACCGTTGCAAGAGATGCCTGTTCGATTGCCGAGTAAGATGCGGCTACGAAGGCGAAAAGAAGTGGCATCAGGAGCCTCCTTAGACGCATACACCAAAAGGCGAGGCGGACCGTAGATTGAACTCCCTTTTGCGTCCATTCAAGGATAGTACCGCGCGGGCTCTCCGCGTATTGTCCCCGACGACCGTGACTCGACTTGCTGGTGAACGTGAGGTGCATGTTAGCCTCAACTTGCAGGTTCTGGGTGCGGCCGTCGCCTGGTCTTCGTCATTAGGGCGGCGGGGGAGCAAGGGGGAACTTGTTCAAGCGCGCGGCGTAAGTGCGGGAAAAGTTCTTCTCCGCTACCACGAGGTCGACCACTATATTGAATGTTCCCTTCACACCGGGACCAGTGAACGTTAATATGTAAGTACCTGAACCATTTCCTCCTACGGCCGGTCCAGTGATGTTTGCGCCGCCGCCCATTAACTGGTTTGGCGGTGGGCCAGCGGTATTGGTGATTGAACCCTTCACGTAAAGGTAGCCGTCGGGCGGACACACAAAAAAGTTGCCCGAGACGGTTGTGACAACTGCGTTCTGGTTGTTCTTAAGCCGTTCTGTTGTCACCGCGGCGATCGAAATCCAACTTTCACCAAATGGGTCGAGAGGGTCATTGACCTGGGAAAGAGCCAATCCACTCCAAGGGAATATCGGCTTCAAGTGAGGACCTGGAGGGAATAGCGGTGGTGCAACAGGCACAGGTGTCGGTGGTGGATTCGCGGGCAGAATTAGGTCCGCACGGCCGTCACCACCGGGGATCACCACTTGTGGATACCCGAGAGCAACTTGCGACAGGCCACTTGGATCTGCCGTTATTGTAGGCTTGTTATTCACATACCGATACAGGTTGCTATCCCCCGCCCCGAACCCCAGCGGGTCCTGCGTCTGCCACCTCCCCGTCGTCGGATCATACCATCGGGCCCGGTTGTACTGCAACCCCGTCTCGACATCGAGCATCCGCCCGGTCCACGCGTAGT
This sequence comes from uncultured Gemmataceae bacterium, assembly GCA_963834865.1. Classification (GTDB taxonomy): domain Bacteria; phylum Planctomycetota; class Planctomycetia; order Gemmatales; family Gemmataceae; genus CAWIDK01. Next base: position 3,582,613 of record CAWIDK010000002.1, on the reverse strand, counting down.
TCCCGCGGTAGGCCGGGTTGGTCTCGCCGCTGAGGATGTTGCCCCAGCCGTCGTAGGTGATGGCGTCCTTGACGTTGCCGCTGTTGTCCAGCACGTCGCGCACCGCCGCCCCGGCTGAGGAGAGAAAGCCCACATCCCGCAGCACCGCCTCCGGCTCCATCGCATCGATCTGCCGTACGCGGTAGCGCCCCGGATGCTCCGCCAGCACTCCGTGCCGCAGTACATCGTGCAGCATCCGCGGCGAGCGGTCCGCCGCAATGTACGTCAGCCGCTCGTAGTAGTCCTTCTTGTGCTGCCGGCAGAGCGTCCGCAGATGATCGAGGAAATACCGCGCAAACAGCCCCACGCCGATGCCCAGCTCCAATACAACGATCTCGTCCTCCAGGACCCCGCGTTCTTCCGCATCGCGCAAGCTCGCGAAGAACACGTCGGCGGCATTCTTCGAGAGCGTGCCCTCGTTGTTGACCAAAAATGGGACGGGAGCGGCGTCGGAGAGAAATGCCTTGTTGCCGCGTTGACGTAAGTACTCCTGCCCAAGAATCCATTCCAACGAGGAAGCGAGCGGCACGAACTCTTGGACGACCTCGCGGCCGGCCTGGGCATGCGCCAGCACCTGCTCGGCCGGCGAGCCGGTGTGGAGCTTTTCGTCGCGGTTCTTGGAATTGCCGTTTCGTGACATGGCTACGACACTCCAAGATGTTGGTCCACCGAGTTTGGTCTTTCGGGCAGCCACCGGCAGCCACCCTGCCGCCTGATTCATTAAATTAGGTCAAATCGGCCTACCTAATTGTGAAATAGGTGGGACTTTTTTTCCTCCACCGTATCCCTTATTCATTCTACGGATTATCCCCCGGCGCAATGTACCGGTATGGTCTCTTAGCTTCAAAAAGCCTGACTCGTTCCTCGAATTCACCCTGCTCGCGTTCCGGACCGGCTAAGAAAAGCGCAGCTCGTGTCAGACGAACAGCATCGACAAAATTGCCGCATTCTGCACTAGCGTCGGCGAGCAGCAGATTTGTCCGTATCTGAAACATCTCAACTAAGCTGCGCGACTTTTCTTCCTCCCGGACTTTAGAGGCAAGTTTGAGCGCCATCCTGCCATCTCGGTACGTGCCCTTTGCACATGATGCAAGCATCAGCGCCTTACCTCGTAGCGCGTACAAGGACGAGTCATCCTTTTTGAGAGCAATGTCAAAGCATTGCAATGCCTTCTCGTTCTCTTCAACGAGAAAATAAATTGTTCCGACATATCCATACCAATTGGCGTCGGGAATGCCCTCCAACGCAGCTGATGATTGGTCAATCATAGTTAGTGCCGCAGTCTTTTGTCCAATCTTTGCTTGTGCATAGGCAAGAAGCAGGGCGCATCTTGAATCTGTCGAAAAACCCTTCCTAAGATCCACGGCTGTCTTCGCCACCAAATGCCATTTCCCCAAGTCCGCGTACGCATCGTAGACGCCATGTGCTGCTGAGGCGGATGCGGAGTTCAGCTTACGAGCCATAAGAAAACTACCCAGTGCCTCACGCGGCCGGTTTAGATACATTAGGGCATTGCCTCGAATACAATATGGGTCTGCTGGGTCCCGCGTCGCTGGCAATGGAGTCAGCTCAAGATATCTATTAAGATGAGCTAAGCATCCCTTCAAGTCCCCGTCCCTGTATGCGACCGAGCCGTATAAGTAATGCGCCGGGCTGTTATTTGCGTCAAGTGCTAGCGCCGCTCGGGCTGACGCAAGAGCCTCGGATCGATTGTTTCGCATACCCTCTAGAGTTCCAAGCAGAACGTGCGCACTAGGAAGTCTCGGGTCTAGCCGGACGGCTTCCTTCGCATCCCCTATAGCCTCATCCATGCGCCGAGATCCGCTAGCGCTAATGCACGGAGACCAACCGCGCTTGCCTCGTTTGGTTTAATTCTACATAGATCTTCGAAATCGGCCAACGCGGCTACTGCATTTCGCGAATGGTAATACGCACTGCCGCGACGAAATAGTGCTTTATAGAGACGCTCCGGTGACTCGGTCGCTCTGTCTCGTAGCAATTTCGAGCACTCCGTGATGACCGTCGCCAGAGGAATGCTTGTTGTATCCTCAAATGGCAATTCCAAAATCGTCTTTAGCGAGGGCGTCTCGCCCGCCGTTACAAGGTCTGTCGCGCCAAGTAATAGCGCAGCGGTGGCAATAAGGGTACAGCGCCTATGGACTCTGATCATTGTAAGGTCTCCCGAGGCCAAGCCATTCGTCTATGACTTGCCGCCGATTCCGATGCGGTTGCCCCAATGGGCGAGCATACACGCTCAAGCGGAGCGTTGCGCGGCAAACACAATGCACAGGTGCGGCTGGACCAAATCGCTTCAGCAACGCATGTGACACATGTTCATGATAAACCTTTGTCACCTGGGCGGTTTGAACGGATTGGGTCCAGGCACAGGGTCGATCCCGCCTGGGTTAGGCGGTGGAATGTTCGGCGGCGGTATATACGGGGGCAGAGGTTTCAAGATAATATTCGGAGGCTGCCACGGTGGCACCAGCTGGCCCGGCGGAGGAGGAGGCGGAGGGGCGGTTGGACCCTTCGGCATTGGGAAATTGGCCGGTGGCTGTACCACCCATCCGTAGCCGTTGAGAAATCCCCAGGTAAACCCGGAACCAAGTTGGCCAGGAGGGGTTTTCGGAACATAGTTCGGGGGCACATTCCAGCCCAGGTTCGTTCCTGGTGGCGTGACATAGTACCATTGCTTGTTGGCGGCGTATTGAATTTGAAGCAGATTCCAATTTGGTGGATTTGCAGGTTGCCACCGCCAGATTCCCACGCCAGCTTGCGTTCCGTATGTAAAAGGCTGGTCCGGGAGGTAAACGGCTGGGGTTGGGCCAATTATCTTATTGGGCGGCACAATATTCTGCCCCGGCTGTCCCTGTGTTCCCGGACCGATCGATTCGATTACCTGGGGCGGCTGCTTTTGTTGCGGACCGGCCTGCCCCGGCTGTCCCTGTGTTCCCGGACCGATCGATTCAATTACCTGGGGCGGCTGCTTTTGTTGTGGACCGGCCGCTGGCTCTTCCTCCCGTCCAGCCGGGTCGACATGACTTGTCGGAACATTATGAACGTAGCGATACAGGTTACTATCCCCCGCATCAAACCCCAGCGGATCCTGCGTCTGCCAGCGCCCGGTGCTCGGATCGTACCATCTTGCCCGGTTGTACTGCAAGCCCGTCTCGACATCCAGCATCCGCCCCGTCCACGCATAGTTCCCGCGGTACGCGCTGTTCGTCTCGCTGATGATGTTGCCCCAGCCGTCGTAGGTGATCGCGTCCTTGACGTTGCCGCTGTTGTCCAGCACGTCGCGCACCGAGCCCTGGTAATCGGTCACGTACCAGTACTGCGTCCCCGAATCCTGCCGGCCGAGCAGCTGGTCGACCTGGTCGCCGTGGAAGTAGCGCGTCAGCAGGTTGTTGCTGCCGTCCAGGTCGGCCCACACGTTGAAGTTCGCATTGCCCGTCGCGCCGCGTAGCGCCGGGTTCCAGCCGTCCACGGCGTAACGCGTCACGTTCGGCGAGCCGCTGCCGGTCGGGTAGCTGTCGGTCTCCACCAGATTGCCCCAGACGTTATACTTGTAGTCGACCTCTTCCAGCAGCGTGTCGCCTGTGCCGTAGACTCGCGGGTCGGACTGCCAGAGCTGCGCCGAGACCAGCTCGTTCTTGTTGTCGTAGCCGTACGCCCAGGTCTCGCCGCCGGAGACCGCCACCTTGTACGTCTCATTGCCGGCCGCGTCGTAGCTGTACGTCCAGTTGGCGTCGCTCGCTACCTGGTTGTCGCTGCCGACGACGTTGCTGCCGTTGTTGCGATTGCCGTTGTCGTCGTAGGTCACTGTGTTGGCGCCGTCGCCCGTCAGCTGGCCGTCATTGTCATAGGTGTAGCTCGTCGTCGTGCCGTTGGCCACCTCGGTCGTCACCCGGCTTGCGGCGTCATAAGTGTAGGTGAAGTTCGCGATGTTGCTGTTGTCGGAGCCCTTCTTGGTCTGCTGGTTGGTCAGCCGTTCGTCGGCGTCATAGCTGTACGCCGCGTACGCCACCGTCGTCGTGCCGCTGAGATTGCTGTAATCGGTTTCGGTCGCGATCTGGTTGTCGGGATTGTAGGTCAGGTCGACGCGCATCGGCGTCTGGCCGCTGCCGCCGAAGAGCTGCGTCACCAGGTTGTTGGCCGCGTCGTACGCCGACGTGGTCACTCCGCCCTGGCCATCCTGCACCTTCGTGCGATTGCCCACAGCATCGTAGCTGAAGGTCAGCGTCTGTGACCACAGCTCCTGCACCCCGGTCACCTGGTTGAGCGCGTCGTAGGCCATCGTGTACGTCCCGACCGAGTTGCCCGCGGTCAGCTCGTTGCCGGCGCCGTCGTAGCCGTAGGTCAGCGTCTGCGTCGGCGAACCGCCCGCATCGAGCCAGATCTCGGTCGTTACCCGGTTGTCCGCGTCGTACTGGTCGTCGATTTTGCGGCCCAGCGCGTCGATCGACTGCGTCATGAGGCCGACGCTATTGTCGGGGTCGAACAGGTACTCAGTGAGATTGCCCACCGCCGACGCGAACCGACGCTCGATGGCTCGCTTCAGCGCGCGCTCGCCCCTGGAAGTGATACCACGGCCACGGAATTGGGCGAGCGCGCCGCCCAGACGGTCCCTACGCTCTCTATGAGCCACGTAGCACATTGCACTCAAGCCCCCGCTGCCAGAGACCTGCCTAATCTATCCCCGGCCGGCAAAACGAATCCAGTATATCCGGTAGGCTCAATTCCGTGCCCTACGTAACTGTGAAACGAGCTGCGTCCCCGTTGTTCCGTCGTTAGTAGGGTGTTGCTGCCGTTGTCTCCGTCACCGTGAAATCCGTTTGACGCATTCGTTCCACGTCGGAGAGATTGCCCACGCTTTGAGTTTGGTGTTCTCGTACTTGGTCTTCTTTCCCTTGATTGTGTCGAGGAAAGCGTCGGCATCGATTTGTCCTGAAACGTTCATGAATATCGCAATAAATTCTTTTCTCTGCTTTTCCAGGTTTGCGTTACGAAAGACCGCCATTAAGATCATGGAGTCGCCGGATGTCATCTCCAATGGAATGTAACCGCCAACTATTATCACCTCTTCAACATCTTTGTCACTAATCCAAGTTTGTTTGCTGAGCACTTCAGCTAATCTGCCAAGGCTGCTATCTTGCTTGACATGCCTTTCAAACAAGGAATGAATTGCCAAGGCTCTTTGGTTGGGGTGCAGGTTTTCGTCATTCGCGATGGCTGTCCAAAAACTTGGTGGCTCCAAGAGTTTTGGTGCCTGCTTCGCCTCCTGCGTATTGCCGTGCAAAACGAATGAGAGTGCCAACACGATTGCGAACAAGCTGAGCTTCACAAATCACCTCGGATAGAGTGGGACGTTGTGTAATGGCCTCGGTTGCACTTGTGCGCCTCTCTGGCAAGCCTTCCGGCCTCCCCCGACCTCGACCTTGCACGAACAAACAAGCTTACGGTCGCCGGTAGACAATGGGGCGGCGAGGGGCGGCCTTCGTTGCGCGGATTGCCGGAGTCAGTTTGCCGGGGTGTGCGGCTTGCTGGTTGCGGCTGGTTGCGGCGGTGCAGCGCTGGCGCCAAATCCTTCTTGGAGGCTTCCCAAGCGATTTGTGGAGCTGCGTCAGCACCACCTGTTGCCGCTTTGTGTGGCGCTCTTCACCGTCGTCCAAGAGCGTACCCGTCAGCGTGAAGCGGTCCTGGATTACTTGCATGACGCCCCCCGCGCTTAGAGCGGCCCCCATGTCTGGACCTTAGTTAGCGAGTCGGTTCCTATGCTATCCCATTCAGCGGAAAGATTGCGCGACACAATTCGAACTTGCCCCCGGCAAATTAGGATTAATCGTAGTTGAGGGAAGGAGGATGGCAATCGTCGCGGGATTGCCTGGCACGAAAGTTGCGGGCAGCGTGTACCCCTCAAAAAACCACGCGAATGCGCTGATGGTAATGTACCCCGCAGTGTCTTGTTGGCCCTTGTTGGACCAGATATCATCCAAACCCGAACCATTTGTACCTGGTGCGACTTGCCGGTGGTGTCCGCTTACTATTGCCAGTTCACCCGGCCTTTTGTACCATCGGGGGGATGATGGAGCAAGAGCACTCGCGGTGAGGATGAACCATGAGCCACGGACGGCCCGACGACGATCTGGGTCGCTTCTGCTGCCTGAACGCTGCCTGCGCCGATTACGGCAAGCGCGATGCGGGCAATCTAACGGTGCCGATGCGCTATGGTCCCGACCAACGCCGGCTGCTGCGTTGCCGCACCTGTAAACAGCGTTTCTCAGAACGCAAAGGCACGCCCTTGTTCGATGCGCGGCTGCCGCACGACAAGGTCGTCGCCGTCTTGGAACATATCGTCGAGGGCGTTGGCGTCCGCAAGACCAGCCGTCTGGTCGGCGTCGATAAGGACACCGTCGTCCGCTACAGCGTTAAAGCGGGCAAGCATGCCGAGCAACTCCACGACGAACTCGTGGGGCTTTCCCCCCCTAACGACCGAAGTGCAGTTCGATGAGAAGTGGTCGTTTGTCGGCAAGAAGGAAAAGCATTGCGATCGGTCCAACCCGGCCGACGACGACAAGGGCGACTGCTGGGACCATGTGGCCTTTGACCCGGTGAGCCGCCTGGTGGTCAGCGTGGTACTCGGGCGACGCACGGGTGAGCATAGCCAGTTGTTGGTGGAAGATTTCCATGAGCGTACCGAGGGCCGCATCATGGGGTTGATGACCAGTGACGAGTACGCGGGCTACCCGGGGGTCATCCTCGCCGTCTACGGTGAAGTCGTCACGCCGCCGCGCACGGGTCAGCCGGGCCGACCGGCCGCGCCGTACCAGGCCGTGCCCACGGGGCTGAATTATGCGACGGTGCACAAGACGCGGCAGGGCAATCAGGTCGTCGAAGTCGACCGACGCTTGGTCTATGGCACCGAGGCGGGACTGGAACAAGCCTTGGCCGACTCGCCGGTCAGCGCGACGGTGAACACGGCCTACCTGGAGCGGCACAACGGGACGGACCGCCACCGCAACGTGCGCAAGGGCCGCAAGACTTATTGTTTCTCCAAGGATTGGCAAGTGCATGCAGCGGTGAGTTACTTTACGCTGTACAGTTACAACTTCTGCTGGCCGGTACGCACGCTACGGCAGAAAGATGCCGTCGGGAAGTGGCAGGATCGCACTCCGGCGATGGCGGCCGGTTTGACCGATCATGTGTGGACGCTCGCCGAGTGGCTGACCCTTCCAGGCGTGCAACGATGAGGCGACACCACCGACTTGCCAAGCTTCCCAATAATTGAGCGGGTTGGCATATTTGTTTAGTGCCTTAGATCCAGTAATCTGCCACGAAAACCGAATGTCCTGGATTATGAACCCACCTATTTTGGTGTCCTTGTTGAGGGACCAATGCACTGTCCAAGAAAACTCCCCATTAGTTCCGCGAGTTGGCCCAACGCTGCTGTAGTCTAAGAAATAAGGCGGTGCCGGTGTCGGTGGTCCCCCCGGCAAATATGGGTTGGTTGTCGTCGCGTCTGTTCCTGGATTTGGAAAATATGGTGACAGCGGCGGTGGGGACGGTGGCCCCGGATTATATTTATATGCGTTCCAATTTGGATCGAATAGACCTTGACTATATGGCGAGTTAGGACCAAAGACGGGGCTCGTTTGGCCGCCGCCTGGGTTCGCCGTTGGATCTGTCACCCCCAAATATGGGCTCGGCCAATATGGGTTGTAATTTGGTCCCGGCAAATATGGGTTTGTTCCTGGCGCAAATGGTGACACCCCTGGTTGCTGGAGCCCGCTGGGATCCGTATTCATTATAGGATTGTTAGTTACATATCTATACAGATTACTATCCCCCGCCCCAAACCCCAGCGGATCCTGAGTCAGCCAGCGCCCAGTTGTCGGATCGTACCAGCGCGCCCGATTGTACTGCAAGCCGGTCTCGACATCCAGCATCCGCCCTGTCCACGCGTAATTCCCGCGATACGCCGAGTTCGTCTCGCTGATGATGTTGCCCCAGCCGTCGTAGGTGATCGCGTCCTTGACGGCGCCGCTGTTGTCCAGCACGTCGCGCACCGACTGCTGGTAATCCGTCACGTACCAGTACTGCGTCCCGGAATCCTGCCGCCCGAGCAGCTGGTTCACCTGGTCGCCGTGGAAGTAGCGCGTCAAGAGGTTGTTGCTGCCGTCCAGGTCGGCCCACACGTTGAAATTCCCATTGCCGGTCGCGCCTTTGAGTGCCGGGTTCCAGCCGTCCACGGCGTAACGCGTCACAACCGGCGAGCCGCTGCCGGTCGGGTAGCTGTCGGTCTCGACCAGATTGCCCCAGACGTCATACTTGTAGTCGACCTCTTCCAGCAGCGTGTCGCCGGTCCCGTACACGCGCGGGTCGGACTGCCAGAGCTGCGCCGAGACCAGCTCGTTCTTGTTGTCGTAGCCGTATTCCCACGTCTCGCCGCCGGAGACCGCCACCTTGTACGTTTCGTTGCCGGCCGCGTCGTACCTGGTATGAGAATATAGCGGGCTTTTTGTGCGTGGGGCTTTCGGGCCGGTTGTACGGCTTGGCACCTTCGGTGCGACTAATAAATGCCGTCGCTTTGGCAACGGCCAACGCCCCGGCAAGGCGCAATTGCCCTGTCGCGAACTCGGCCGGTATGGTTCGCTGGACGATACCGGGCTTGGGACAAGGTAATGTTTGACACTGTACTGTCACAACCATCGTTTTAGAAAGGCAAGACTAGGGGCCGTTCACCTTGGGGCTGCTCGTTTACAGTTATGAGCCACGAGCTCCCTGTCATATCTGAGCACCCAACGGCCCACCCGGTTGAGCTGCGAGCTCGAAGAGGTAGGTGCCGTTCGGCCCACCCTGCTGCGGGCGGTTTGGTCTTGGGGACCAACCGCCGAGCCACGCGCCTGCCAGCGCGTGTCAGCCCCCAGTCTTGCCAGGAGGACTACCATGATTCGTTTCGTCGGTCTCGACATCCACAAACGCGTCGTGCAGGCCTGTGTCCTCGACCAGGCCGGCCAGTGCGTCGCCCAACACCGATTCAACCTCACGCGCCATTCCTTGCTCGAGTTTGCTCAACAACAGCTCACGGCCGACGACCGCGTCGCCGTCGAGGCCACCACCAACACCTGGGCGGTCGTGGCGCTGCTCAAGCCGCACGTCGCCGCGGTGGTGGTGTCCAATCCGCTCGCCACCAAAGCCATCGCCAGCGCCAAGATCAAGACCGATAAGGTCGATGCCCGCGTGCTGGCGCAACTGCTCCGCTGCGATTTGCTGCCGCGCGTCTGGGAACCCGACCAGGCCACGCAGGAAATCCGTCGCCTCACCTCACGCCGGGCCAGCCTCGTCAGCGACCGCACCACCGTCAAAAACCGCCTGCACTCGGTGCTCGCCCAACGCCTGCTAACCTATGCCGGCCCCGACCTGTTTGCCAAGGCGGGACTTGCCTGGCTGCACGCTCTCGCTATCGACCCCGAAGGCCGGCAACTGCTCGACAGCGATCTGCGCCTCCTGGCATCCGTGGAAACGGAGATTACGCATATCGAAAAGATGCTGATTCCCAAGGCCTATACCGATCCACGCGTCAAACTGCTGATGACTTTGCCCGGCGTCGATTACACGGTGGCGCAGACCGTGATCGCGGCCCTGGGCGACATCGGCCGCTTTCCCGATGGCGATCATGCGGCCGCCTACCTGGGCCTGGTGCCGTCGACCAAGCAATCGGCCGACCGCTGCTACCACGGGCCGATCACCAAGCACGGCAATGGCCACGCCCGTTGGCTGCTGGTGCAGGCCGCCCAGCACGTCGGCAAGCATCCCGGCCCGCTCGGCGTGTTCTTCCGCCGCCTGGCCAAACGCAAGAACCGCAACGTGGCGGTGGTGGCGGTCGCACGCAAGCTGGTGACCATCGCCTGGCACCTGCTCACCAAGAACGAACCGTACCGTTACGCCCAATCCTTATCGACCGAAACCAAGCTGCAACGTCTGCGGGTCCGGGCCACCGGCGCCAAACGCAAGACCGGCCCACGCCAGGGAACGCCCGCCGGGCCCAAGCTCGCGTCGGGAATCCGCGCGGCACGGTCAAGCCGCTCGCCCAGGTCTGCGCCGCGGAAGGCCTGCCGACGCCCAGCGCCGGGCCGCCGGGGGAAGCCCGCACCATCAGCGCTACGGCGACGGCCGCGTACGTGGAATCGCTGAATCAGCCGCAGCTGCGTGCCAAACGCCCACGTGTCGCCGCCGAGCCAGGCGCGGGCTCGTCGGCCTAGCGAGGCCGGCGGGCATCCTTGCCGCAGAGCACCGCATCCTGCGGTGGGATTTTCGGAGGCATAGCTCCGGTGACCGATGCAGAGGCAGCAGCCCTTGCCGCGGCGACAAGGGCTGGCTGCCATCGGTACACCATCGGCCTGGCTATCCCTAATCCGGTTGCGTCCCCGCAGAGCCGGACGCCGTTTCGCCAGGCGTTTGCAGCATACCGTGCCGGCCGCCACGCTGGCAACAGCACGCCTACTGCTAACATGGTTTGTGCTCGCGATCGAGGCAGCAAGAGCCAACGGTGATGAAGGTAACGCGGATGAGGAATCCGCGGGCCGCCGAGAAAAATGGAAATCCTCGACACTTTGAGGTTGCCATTTACAGAGGTAGCTGTAGGTCAGCGTCTGCGTCGGCGTGCCGCCCGCATCGAGCCAGATCTCGGTCGTCACCCGGTTGTCCGCGTCGTACTGGTCGTCGATCTTGCGGCCCAGCGCGTTGATCGACTGCGTCATCAGGCCGACGCTATTATACAGGAACGTCGAGACGCCGTCCGTCGGACTGGTCTCGCCGACCTGCCGGTTCAGCGCGTCATAGGCAAATGTCGTCCACGGATTCCTTGGTGACGCGGCTGCTACTGTCGTATTCGAAGTAGTGGTCAGCGTACTCCGCGACGACCGAATCGAGGGCGGTCAGCGGGTCGGCACCGGATGCGACGAGGCGGTCATAGGACGACGGCAATACGACGTACTTGAGCTGGTGCAGGCTATAGGTACCCGCGCCGGAGGACGACGAGCTCGACGAGCTACTGCTTGAGCTATCCCCGGCGAGCCAGTAACGGTACAGTGTGGTGCCCGTCGTGGCCCAGGCGTCGTTTTCCCAGGTCTGCGTCTGGACGGTTTGCAGGTCGTGATAGCCGCCGAATTGGTCGCCCGGGTTGTAATAGGTGTAGAGTGCCTGGGTCACGTTGGTCCACGCGCCGCCGTTGACGCTGCGGCGGAGCGTCACGCTCGACAACAGCGGGTAGCCGGCGCTCGGGTCGATGTACTGGTACAGCAGCGATTCGACCGTGGTGACGCCGTTGACGACGGTCGTGCGCTGCACCTCGGTGAAGTTGAATAGGTTGTTGGTGTAGCTGACCGGCGCGATCGTGTTGCCGGCCGGGTCGATGTGCTGGACGAACGCGCCGGTGCCGCCGTCGAACTGCGTGGCGCTGCCGTCGAGGTCGAGCAGGCAATATAGGTTGCACGCCGGGTCGAAGGTCAGGGTTTGCCGCACGCCGTAGCGCGGGACGAACGGGCCGTCGGCCGGGTCGAACCAGAGGACGGCGTCGGCGTTGCCCATCACGACGACGGTGCCCGAGTCCTGCAACACCAGGTAGGGCCATTCCTGGATTTGCCAGTTCATGCCGTTGCCGGGGTTGGTCGGCTGGCTGAGCCGGCTGGCGAAGCGGCGGGTGTGGCCCCAGGGAAAACCGCTGCCGGCCGTGTGTACGTCGGTCGCCGACAGCACGAGCTCGCCGGTGCCGTAGCGGATGGGGAAGGCGGCGACGTTGGGCGCCAGCGGCGCCGGCGGCGGAGCGCCGCACTGGGCGCAGCCGCACCCGCAGCCACAACCTCCGCCGCCCAACGGGGCGCTGGGGTTGGTCGGGCAGCCGGGACAATGATTGGCCACCGTGAGTATCAGGCAGCTAGCTTGCACCTGGAGCGGACCGGACGATCCGGAGCTGGAGGAGTTGGAGGAGCTGGACGACATCGCGGAACTCCAGGAAAAACCGGTCAGCCGGTGACGGTGACGTTGATCGTGCCGGTTCGGCCGCCGGGCAGGCTCATCGCGACCCCGGTAAACGTGAGGTTGAACGGCGAGCAGCTCGGGCCAGGGTCGCAGTTTGCAAGGATGGCCAGCGTGTCCGAGCCGAGCGCCCAGACGCCGCCGCTGTCGGGGACGCAGGCGATGCTCATGTTGTTGGTTTGGCCGCAGGCGTTGAACCCATAAATCGTAAAGGTGGTCAGGGGTACGACCAGGCCGTTGAGACAGGTCCCGGCCCCGGTGCCGCCGCTGAAAGCGGCTTCGAGAACGCTGGGGATCGGGTTGGAACAGCAGTCGGGGACCAGGACCGTGCCAATCAGCGTCACGGTCACCTGTAGCGCGGTGTAGTCGGTGATCAGGGCAACCTGCGCGGGGGTCGGGGTGATGACGTAGCTGGTGACGGTGCCGGTTAGGTTGACAATCTTATAGGCGATCAGCGTACCTGATTGCAAAAGCACGAGCAGGGCCTGGCCGGGACCGCCCCCAAGCTGGGCAAGGCACACGGTGACCGTGAAGGTGCCCGGAGCGGGCCAGGCGACCGGCTTGAGCTGGACCGTGAAGGTGTCGCCAACGACATACGGATTGCTGACGACCGCCTGGCCGGCGGCGAGCCTGGGCCACAGCGGCGTCGGCGTCCAGCTCCCGGTGTTGACGTCGCCGCTGGGTAGTGAAGTCTGTGCCATAATAAGGTTACCTTAGGTGAGCTTCCATCCTTCATCGTCGGTCTCAGCCGCGGCGCACCGCCGCGAGGATCGCGCTGGTCGACACTCCGGGGCGCTGGCTCGTCACGCAGACGCGGCCGCCGTACGCCTCGACGATTTCCTTGCCAACTACTTCGTCGGCGGTATAGGTGCCGCCCTTGACGAGCACGTCGGGCCGCAGCCGGCGCAACAGCTCCTCGGGCGTGTCCTCGTCGAAAATCACCACGTGGCCGACGCACGCCAGCGCTCCCAGCATTGCTGCGCGGTCGGCCTCGCCAATCACGGGGCGGCCCGCGCCTTTCAAGCGGCGCACGCTGGCGTCGGAGTTCACCGCCACGATCAGCACGTCGCCGAGCGCGGCGGCCTCGCGCAGGTACTCGGCGTGACCGACGTGGAGCAGGTCGAAGCAGCCGTTGGTGAACACCAGCGTCTTGCCGCGGCCGCGATACTCGGCGGCGAGCGCTGCCATTTCGTCGACGCTCACAACCTTCGGCGGGGCGGCGGCGGAATTCAGGTCGTTCACGGGGTCGCCTCCGCTCGTAGGTCAGGCTTGCCAGCCTGACTAACCGTCACCCGCGCGTCAGACTGGAAAGCCTGACCTACGGCCCGCGGATTCGTCAGCCAGAACACGCCCAGCTCGCCGTCCTTGAGGATGCGCAGCGCCCAATCGGCGAAGCGCTCCGTCACCAGCTTCAGGAATCGCGCCCGGTCGTGGTACTCGCCTACGATGACGCCGATGCGGTCCAGCATTGTCGTGTTTTGCAGGATCGAGAACTCGCTCCCCTCGCAATCGAGCTTCAGAAAGTCGATCCGATCCAGGCCGTATTTCTCGGCCAGCTGCTCCAGCGTCACCGTCTCGATCGGCCGCAGGTCCGCCCAGTATTCCGCGTTCGTGGCCGGCGCAGCTTGCGTCAGCGGGCGTTCCGTGCCGGTGCTGGCAGCGTCGGCCGCCGCGGTCGCCTGGGCTTTGGTTGCGGGCGTTTCCACGGGGAGCCTCCGGGCCGAGCCGTTGACGTGCGGTGCCGGCGGAATCGCCCCGCCGTCGAGATACAGGGCAATACGGCGGATGACGTTGTCGGGCGTGATCATCTCCATGCAGCGTGGGATGCGCAGCTCAGGCGTGATTTGCACCGGCTGCTCGCACACGTTTTGGCGGTCCTTGCCGTCGCCGTCGCCGACCAGCTGGCAGCGCGATTTCCAGCAGCCGCCCTGGGCGCAGCAGCGCAGCGCCCCAACGGTGTGCAGGAACTGGTGCTGCGGATACGCCTCCCAGTGCGGCGACTCCCGGCCGCCCGCGATGACGACGCAGGCGCGGGCGCCGATCGCGGATGGCGGCGTCGGCACCGCGGCGGCAAGGTGCATGGCGAACGTCACCGGGCAAAGGACGCCGTCGGCGTGGTACATGAGCCGGATGAACTCGCGTGTGCTGGTCTTGCCGACGAGGTTGATCACGCCGTCGAGCGGCGGATGCCAGTGGCCGGCCTCGCCACACTGGACGAACTGGATGACGCCGCGGAAGTGATCGACGACCTTCTGATAGCTGGCGGGGTTCCACCACTTACAGGTAAAATCGTACTTGCCGCCGGCGACGATAATCCAGAATCCGTCGCGAATGCCGAAGTCCGCCAGCGCGGCGGGCAGCAGCTTCTCGTGTTCCGCCAGGTACAGGTCGCCCTGAAAGCGCGTGACCGGAATCGAGAGACGGAGTTGTTGTTCGAGATACTGGACGTAGCCGTGAATGAAGTGGTAGGGCCGCTGGCTCGATTGGTGGACGAGCGGGTAGTGCATGTCGAGCAGGTCGACGCCGCGCTCGCCCTCGCGCAGGCGCGTGAGATTTGGGTTATTCTCCTAGAGGGCATCGGCGCTGGTGCGCACGTCGGTCTGGAACTGGCCGGGATGAGCGCGATGCAGATCGCGGACCGCGGCGGTGAGCATGAGCACATCGCCGGGACTCTGGAACGAACGCAGGATGAGCTTCTTCACCGCGAGGCGCCTGGGCGGAACCTGTTCGACCGATTGCCGACCGTGGCCCGAGAAAGGACAATCCCCACGCTACCACCGTGCGACGGTTCCCGCAACGGAAAAATAATTAAATCGAGATCACGTCCGGCTGGCACGCGATGCCGGGAATAACCTCGGCCGCCAGGGTTTCGCAGTGCGAGGTGCTTGCGAACGCGGCCGTGCCGCGGTAGGATCAATCCTACGCAAGAACCTGGTTACGGGATTGGCCATGCATACGACATCCACCAGCCTGCTGCATCGCCTTCGGGACGTGGCGAACGCGGAGCCCTGGGATCGCTTTGTCCGTCTGTACACGCCGCTGCTGTTCTACTGGGCGCGCCGGCTCGGTTTACAAGACAACGATGCCGCCGATCACGTGCAGGACGTGCTCGTCGTACTGGTGCGCAAACTGCCGGAGTTTCAGTACGTGCCCGGCCGCAGTTTCCGCGGTTGGATGCGCACGGTGTTCATGAACAAGTGGCGGGATCGCCCGCACCGACCTCCCAATTCCCCCCTCGACAGCGACGTGCAACCGCAGGCGCCCCCGGACGACGACGCGCTGGAAGAGCGTGAGTATCGCCTGTATATCATCGGCCGGGCCCTGCGCTTGATGATGGACGACTTCGAACCGGCGAGCTGGCAGGCGTGCTGGGAGACGGTCGTGTGCGGCCGGCCTGCGGCGGCGGTGGCCGCCGAGCTGGGCATCACCGTCAATGCCGTTTATCTCGCCAAGGCACGCGTCCTGGGCCGGCTCCGCGAGGATCTCGCGGGATTGCTGGATTAGGCGAATGCGACCACCCCGCCACTTCCCTCACGACCAGGAAGTGCCGGCCAGGTACGCCGCAATGCCGGCCAGCAGGTCCAGCGGCCGTGGGGGCTCGGTTTTCCTTGCATCATCCGGCACCGCCCTGACCGGCGCATCCGGCAGTTCCTTGCACACGGCGGCGTCTTCCGGCGCGTGCTGGCGCGTGGCCGGTGGCTGGGGGTTTTCCGGTGCCTGGGGTTGCATCGGTGGTTTGTGGTGTTGATCAACGTCGTTGTCCACCGGCGGCATTTGCAAGCGCTGTTGCAGGGCCTCGGACACGCCGGCAGGAAAGATCTGCCAGCGCCATGATGCCGGCTGCGCCTCGTCTGAAAGCCGTGTGCCATAGGCGAAGGGTTGGATGTCGTCAACACTCAACGGGTCGGCCTGAGCCAGTTGCAGCGGCAGCAGCGCGCCAAAGACCTCAGGAGCGGTAACGGTGGTCGTGACGTTGCTTGCAGGAGTTTCTACCAGGCCGCCCGACAGCAACGTCGCGACCAGCAGTAACTCGGTTCCGGGCAGTTGGCCGGCATGGGCCACAGCGGCGGACGGCGGCAGCTCCGTTACCAGGGGGATGGCGAACGTCACAATAATCGGCACGTCGTTGCCGCGCTGCGTGGCAAACACATCCAGGCTGTTATTGCCGGCTTGCAAAACCGCGAGGGCGTCCAGGATGCCGGTGTTCGCGCTTTCCAGCAACGTCCCATTGTCGGCAAACAAGGCGACACCGCCATCGGTCATGCCCGCCACCAGGTCGGCGCCAAACGCGCCCAGGGTGGTCACGCCTTGATCGACGATGGTGACAAAGCTGTCGCCGCTGAGCACGCTGACGCTGCCGTCGCCGCCCACCACAAAGAGCTGTCCGCCGGGTCCGATCAGCGACTGCACAATCGTCTGGCCGAGGTTAAATGTCTGCGGCTTGATGTCCTTGAAGAAACCGCTGCCGGTGCCGCCGGCGCCGATGCCGGGCAGCAACACCACGCGCCCGTCACTATTGGTCACCAGCAGGTTGGGGCCGCCGGCGCCATCGCTGTCTTGCACCGCCACCGCGATCGGACCGCTGCCGCCGGAGTTGAGCCGTTGGTACGCGGTCTCCGTCCACAATCCCGTTGTCGCGTCGATGGCCCCGATCAGGACCGAGACGTTATTGGATCCCTCGTTGGCGACCAGCAGGTCGGGGACATTGCTACCGGTGACGTGCGCGACAGTGATCGACACCGGATCGTCACCGACCTGAAGGCTACGCACAAAGGCGAACTGCCCCGCGGTCGGGTCATAGTGATAGAGCAGGACGTTGTTGCTCAGGCTATTCGCCACCGCGAGGTACGGGTTCGCATCACCGGGGACCGAAAATGTTTGGACCGCGCCGGGCGCCAGCAGAGGCGACCCGCTCGTGCCGCTGAGGGTGATGGGCCGGCCGAAGGAATTGGTTCCGGGAACGCGGTAGTAGAGCGCCACCTGGTCGGCGCCCTCATCGGCGACGACAACGAATTGTCGGCCGGTGCCGGCGATCGTGCCCACGGCCAGGGGCGCGTTGTGCAGATTGGCCCGATCGGGGGCAAACGTTTGTGTCGCTGGGTCCCATAACAAGGTAAGGATGTCGCCATAGACGTTGCCGGCCAGCAGGGCCGGCGCGCCGTTGACCTGGGCCACCGAAAAGCCGCTGGGGTCGTTGCCGGCATCGACCACGATGGGCGGTGCGAAGATGCCGTCGCCGTTGTTGCCGTTGTTGCCGTCCATGTTGTTGCGATAAATCCAGATCTGGCCCGCCATCAGGATGGCGACGCTGGGCAGTTGGTCGCCGGGCAGCGTCAAACTGACGATCTGGCTGGCCGGGTCGCTGAGTGAAACGGAATTGCTCGGATCGCCGAAGCTGCCCTGGCCCACGTCGGGCAGCAGCAGCGAAAAGCTCTGGGCGCCGCTGTTGAGTGCGATGAGGCCGTCGCTGCCGGCGCCGGTGAAATCGCCCGCCGCGACGCCGACGGTTTGCAACTGGCTCACCATCGTCTGGGCGCCGGTGTTGGGATCGACGCTAATGTCGAACAGGCCGGTGCCGGCGCGATAACGATACTCCTGGTTGAAGGTCGGCAGGGACGTGGCGGTACCATCATTGAGCAGCACACTGACGTTGCCGGACACCTGGTCGCTGACCACGATGTCCGGCCCATTCTGGCCAGGCTGGTTCACGAAGGTGATGTTCGAAGGGCCGACCCCAATCGGCCGCGTGAGCACCCTGTTGAATTGGCCGGGCGCGGTCTGGAAGGCGATGGTGATGGTGTTGTCGAAGTCGTTGCCCACGACCAGATCGTCAAGTCCGTTACCCGCGAATTCGTCGAGTCCGTTGCCGGTGAGGTCGTCGGCTGCGATGCGCACCGGGTAATTGCCCGTGGCGAAGCCGACGGCACGCCGGAAGGCCCCCTGGCCCTGGTTCAGCGATGGGTTCCAGGTGTAGATGGACACCACGTAGCCTACGTCATCGACCGCAGCGACCGCCCAGGAATTCGGGCCCGTCTGGAAGACCGTGACATCGCGCGGGGTTGTCCGGGTTGATGATCACGGGCGGAGTGAACGACTCGGAACCATTCGCGAGCCCTTGCCGGAAAAGCAGCTCGCCGGAGCTGTTGAGGATCAGCTCATCGGGGATGCCGTCGCCGGTTAAGTCCTGGAGAAACGGGATATTGCGAATGGCGACGCCGTTCTGGGGTGGAACGTCGGTAAATTGGCCATTGCCTTCGCCCAGCAACAGCGATAGCGAATTGTCGCCGCCGTTGGCAGCGGCGATGCCAAGATTGCCGTCGTTGTTGAAATCACCCACGGCCACGGCCTCGGGGAGGGTGCCCACGGCATAGGTGACGGCGGATTGGAAAGTGCCGTCACCATTTCCTAACAGCACCGAGACGGTATTATCGGTCGAGTTGGCGGTGACGATGTCGAGGCGGCCGTTGTGGGTGAAATCCCCGACCGCCAGCGAAGTGATGTTATTTCCCGCGTAGTAAGAGCCGGCGATCTGGAAAGTGCCGTCGCCGCTGCCCAGGAGCACTGAAACCGTGCCGTCGCCGTTAGCAGTGACGATGTCGAGGTTCCCGTTGCCAGTGAGATCGCCCACCGCCACCGCGGCGTAGGGACCGAACTGCGAGGACACGTCATACGTGCTCGCGGCCTGAAAGTTGCCTTTACCATTGCCCAGCAGCACCGATACCACATTTCCCTCGGCAGTTCCCAGAGGACTCCCCTCGTCGGCGGTGACAATGTCGAGATTGCCGTTGCCCGTGAAATCGCCCACAGCCACCGCATTGGCAATAGCTGTGGTAGTCGAGTTAAGACCCACGCCGAACCCGCCCTCAGTCTCGGCGAGTTGGAAGGTTCCGTCGCCCTTGCCCAGCAATACCGACACGGTGCCGTCGCCGTTGACCGTGACGATGTCGAGATTGCCGTTCCCCGTGAAATCGCCCACGGCGACGGACTGCGGCGAGTCGCCGACCGGATAGATCACGGCGGGCAGAAACGTTCCGTCGCCGCGGCCCAGCAGTACCGAAACCGAGTTGTCCGATGCAATGGCTACAACCAGGTCGAGGTTGCCATCGTTATTGAAGTCGCCCACGGCCACGGATACGGTGTCAACGCCATCAACGGAGGTGTCCGTCGGCAGCTGGTCTCCGCCCACATAGTAGGAAGCGGCGGATTGGAAAGTGCCGTCGCCGTTTCCCAACAACACCGAGACGGTTCCAACAAACAATCCTGTGGCGAGATCAATGCGACCAGCCGAGTTGGCCACGACCAGGTCGAGATTGCCGTCGCGGTTGAAATCTCCAGTCGCCATCGCCGAGGGGCTCGCCAGCAGCGTGGACACAAACGTGCCGTTCGCGCGCCCCAGCAATATCGACACCGGGCCATTGGCGCCGGCGGTGACGATGTCCATGTTGCCGTCGCCGTTGAAATCTCCCAGCGCCACGGCAACGGGATCATAACCAACGGAGTAGGTGGTGGCGGACTGAAAGCCTCCGCCGCCATTGCCCTGCAACACCGATATCGTCCCATCCGGACCGGCGGAGACAATATTGAGATTGTCGTTGAACTCCCCCACGGCCACGGAATCGCCATCCGTAACATAGCTGCCGGCGGATTGGAAAGCGGCATCGCCTTGTTTCCGGAACACCGACACGGTGCCATTATCGTCGGCCGTCACCAGGTAGAGGCTGCCCTGGAAAGCAGCCATTGCCACAGAGTCCGTACTCACGCCGAACGTCCCCAGGGAGTAGACGGAGGCGGGCTGCTGAAAGATGCCGTTGTTGTCGCTTTGCAACACGGAAAGCGTGGTGTCCCCCTGGTTCGCGGTGGCAATGACGAGCTGGCCGTTGTACTCACTCAGCGCTACTGCCGCCGGGCCGAGCCCCGCGCCGGCGGCGTCTTGCACGGAATAGATCGCAGGTGTTGGTTGAAAGACGCCGTTGTCGGTTTGAAAGACGGCGACCGTGCCGACACCGTAGCTGTTGACTCCGGTGCTGTTGTAGTTGGCGGCAACGATGTAGAGTTGATCGTTCAGCTCCGCCATCGCAATGGCACTGGGCGAGCTCCCCATCGTGCCATAGACCTGGCAGGGCAGAAACGCGCCGCTGCCGTCGCCCTGCAAGACGGAGATCGTGTTGTCGCCGGAATTTGCCGTGACGATGTAAGGAATGCCGTTGAAATCCGCCACGGCCACGGCAGCGGGGCTGACGCCCTGGCCGGAGCTGTCCTGCACTGAGTAAGTCCTGGCCGGTTGGAAAGAGCCGTCGCCGTTGCCGAGATACACCGAAACCGTATTACCAATCAGGTTCGCCGTGACGATGCTGGCATGGCCGTTGATGAGCCCCACAGCGACGGCGGTAGGAATCGCGGACAGCGTCTGAAACGGCGGCACGGCTAGCGAAAACGTTGTATCCAGCACATAACTCGGATTCCCTGAAAAGCTGTCGGCGACCGCGGAGACGCATAGATAGTAGTTTCCTGGCTGCAGATGTTGACTCAGCGCAGCCGCGGCAGCGCCAGATGCCACGCCGTCCGCCTGAATGAGCAACTGATCCGTGCCGCTATAGAGAGCCAACCGCGGCAGGAACACTGACGCGTCTTCCGGAGTTGCCGAAGCATTCAGCCAGCCGGTGATGGGCGCCGTGAAGCGGTAATACTCAGTCGTGCCTTGCACGTAAGTTCCCTGCAGCACCGTACTGTCGGTAACGGTCTGGGCGGAGTTGAATGAGAGGTTCGTCGGTACGCCGCCGAAGGTGTTCTCGGAAATCGCGGAGGGCGTCGAGGTGACCACGGTCAGCGACAACGTATAATAACCCGTCGCCGAGCCGTTGGCGCCGCTGCCGGCCGTGTTAGGGTCGTAGCTGAGATTGCCGTTGCTGGAAACGCCCACGTAGTAAACGCCGGTGCTTGGCGCGTCGAAGGTCTCTTGCGTGTCAAGCGTACCAGGGATGTTCGGCTGGACTTCCAATTGCTGTCCGTCGCTGTCGAAGATTCGCAGACAGCACAGTGCATTGTTCACACTCGAGTTGCTAACGTCGGCAACAACCACGTCTCCGGACTGCAACGGAATCTTGTAGAGGTCCACCTGGTTAGCGTAGGCAAGGGCGTTGGACACTTGCACCGGCTGGGCATCATTCAGCGCCACCGGGTTCGCAGTGGCCAGCGTGTCATCGGCAGCGGTTAGCGTCAGGGTGAGCGTGTACGAGGCCGTCGTCGAGCCGCCGCTGCCGCTGTCCGCCGTGTTGGGGTTGTAGCTGTCATTGCCGCCGCTCGAGACTCCGACGTAGTAAGTGCCGGCGCTGAAGCTGTTGAACGCTCCGAAACTCAGCGTGGACTCACCCTCAATCCCCAGGGGGGTAACGTCCGCGCCGCTGTTATCGAAGAGGCGCAGACCCATGGACGCGCCGTTCGCGCCCTGTACGGAGACGTAAAGCGCGTTGTCCGCCTGCAACTGCACCTGATAAAGATCCGCCTGATTGAAAAAGGCAACGTCGCCCATCGCCCGCACTTGCGTGTTGGGAATAAATGAGACGAGATTGGCCGTGGCCAGCGTATCGTCAGGCTGGAAGGTCGTCAGGGTCAAGGAGAGCTCGTAGGACCCCTTCGCAAATCCGCCGCTGCCGCTGTTCGGCGTGTTGGGGTTGTAACTGTCGTTGCCGGCGCTGGAAACGCCCACGTAATAGGTTCCGGAGCCAAACGCTCCGTAACTCAGCGTGGATAGACCCTCAATACCCTGGGGGGTAACGTCGGCGCCGCTGCTATCGAAAAGGCGCAGACCGCTGTACGGGCCGATCAGGCCCTTGTCGGCTACCGTGACGTTGAGCGCGGTGTCTGCCTGCAGAGTTACTTTATAGAGCACTACCTCGTTGGTAGAGGTAAGGTCGCCGATCGCCACCTGGGTCGGCTGGTTGGCGACGGCCGGTATGAGAATCGCTGTTTTCAGCGTATCATGGGCCGCCGGCGCCAGACGATCCTCCAGCCGTTCCAGTCGGGGACGACGAAAACGCGTAGGGAGGCGGCCGGGCGCCGGCCGACAAAAGTACCAAATGCATCGCGCCGTCTTCATCGGTGCAAGCCCTGGGCGCTCACGTCCACAGCGACCTCGTCACCCACCTGCAGCGAAACGGCATACAGATCAACCTGATTTGCGGAGAGCAGGTCGCCGCGCGCCTGAGCCTGGTTGCTCGTAAACGTCAGGGAAATAGCCGTGGTTCGTGTATCGACGGCGGCGGGCGCCAGCCGGTTCTCCAGCCGTTCCAGACGCGGACGGGGAAAGCGCATGGGGCAATATGCCGGCGCAGGCCGGAAAAAGTACCACAGGCACCGCAGTGCCGCTTTCATCGGCGCAATCCTCATGCAAATGCAATGCGTATACGATACCTGGTCCGCGCGGGCTGTGCCAGGAAAAAATGGCAAAAAGCGCCGAATACCTAGACGCATTGCTTAGCAGGCCTTGGCCCGAAGAAGACTACGGCGGCACGGGTGCGGATCTGTTGGAAAAAATGCAAGCGACGAAAGAGGGTTGGAAATGTTGTTTGATTGGTCGTTGCGTACTGTCACGGCCTAACGCCGTAGCGTGCCGCCAATCTCATGTACAAATTACCACTTCGAACGGCCGCCAGTGCGGGGTCGGATTGGATCTGCTCGGCCCAGAACCCCAACCGCTGCTCGGGGGGTATTTTTTCCAGGGCCTGGGCCAGGTAATCGAGAGACGATTGCCGGGACGTGGCCAATCGCTGGCCCGTCGCCTGGTCGGTGCCGGACTTGCCGGTGCGGGGTTGCGCCTGCAAATAGCCCGCGATCTGGGCGTGGAGCCGCGCATGGTTGTACAGCAGCCGATGGGTCGATTGGGCCAGATCCTTCGCCGCCAGCCTCTCTGCTGCCTCGGCGTCCGCGACTGCCCCGTCGAGATCTTTCAGGCGGATGCGGGCGTTGCCCCGTCCGATCAAGGCGTCCAGGTTGTGTTCGTCCTGGCTCAGGCACGTCTGGAAATCGTCGAGCCCCAAACGCACGGCATCGGTCAACAGATAAAGCCAGCCGCGCTGGCAGCGCAGCGCCTGGTCGGCCGGCGTTTGCCGCAAGGCCAAGGTGTACATTTCGACGGCGCCGGGCAACTGACCCAGTTGGGCGTATATGAGAGCGCGGGCATGGTACACGGCGGCCGGCGCCGACCGGGTCGCGGCCAGGTAGTCGTCCAGGGCCTTGGCCGCTTCACTGTACTGCTTCATTGCCAGCAGCGTCTCGGCGCGGAAACGCTGCGCCAGGGCCCAACGCGGCTTGAGCTCCAGCGCCTTGCCATAGCTGGCGAGGGCGGCCTCGTGGTTGCCTTCGCGGTGTAGCAGTTTGCCCAACTCCACGAGGTCGTCAAGCAACCGGCCCGATGTGTTGTCCTTTTCCAGGGCGACGGCTTGCTCGAAATCGGCCCGCGCCGCGACCCACTGCTTGCGAAGCAAGTGTAGCTTGGCCCGGCTCTCATAGACCACCGGTAGCTGCGGCGCCCGCTCCACGGCCTGATCCAGTGCATGGGCGGCGTCCTGCGACTGGTTCATTCCTTGATAAGCCTGGGCCAGGTTAAGATAAGCCTCGTAACGCATGGGATAAACCTTCACCGCCTGCTGCAAGTCCGTGGCCGCTTCTTGCCAGCGCTGCCGCCGGATGTTGAGCACGCCGCGGTTGGTCAGTCCCACATATTGCACCAGATCGTCACGCTGCTTGAGGGCCGCGTCGAAGTCGGTTTCGGCCGCGCTGAACTCGGCGGCGGCCAGCTGTTGATCGGGGTTGACGAATCCCGCTTCGCTGGCTGCGAAGCCCCGCAGCAATCGCAGCCAGGCGAAATCCTCTTTCAAATTCAAGCACACCGTCAGCTGCGCCTTGGCGTTGGTCCATTGCCCCAGGCGTAACTGACACTGGGCCTTGAAAAAATGCGCCAGAAATCGTTGTGGTGCTCTTGCAAGACGTGCTCGCAGGCCGCAATCGACTCGACAAACTGATTGCTGCGGTATAGCTCCAGCGCTGTCAGGAACCAGTCCAATCGGCCGACCGCCTGCCGCGGCGCCGCGTTACCGGCCGCCGCAAAATCCAGCTTTTCCCCTTTGCTTTGGGCCTGGAATCGGGCCTTGAATCGATGATAGGTCCGCGTATCCAGGTGATAGATCTCTCCCAGGCGGCCGGCCTGGGCCAGCAGGACCAGCGCCTTCTCAGCCTGTTGCCGGCTGAGGCCTTCAGGCGCGGCTTGACCGGGCGGCATCGTCTCGGCCTCGACCTGGGCCCCGATGAGCAGCAGCTCATAACAGGCAGCCGCTAACCAGGTGTGGTCGGCGGGGCTGTGATGGGGCCGGTCGCGCTGGATCAGGGTTGCTACGCTGCCGGAACCGGCTGGGTCATTGAAACCAAAGACGGCCAGAGCAGCGCGCGTGGCAGTTTGGGTCTTGGCCCGATTTTGGACTGCATCCCAACCCGTGAGCGGCGCCTGGAAGAACAGGGCATCGTTGTAATGCGCCTGAAAATCCTGGAGTCGCGTCTGCGATTGCAGCCGTTGCGCTTGCTGCTGTAGTTTTTGCCTGACCACGATCAGCCGCTGCTGCACCTCGCCGCGCAACTCGTCCGCGCAGCTCCGGCCGGGCGTCGAGATCCTCCTGAGCTTTTTCCAGCTCGGCGAGGGCCGCGCTGGGGTTCGCCTCCAGCTCAAAGCGCTGGGCTTGCAGCAATCGCTTGCTGTTGCGCTCGCGCGCTTCTTCCTGTTGCCGCACGTGATCCAATTCCTGCCGCGTGATGGCGACCTGTTGTGCCTCGTAGCGGGCGTAGAGGACGGCGGACGCCACCACGGCCAACACCGCCAGCACCGAGACGCCAATGAGGGCCGCGAAGGCGGGTTTGCGCCGGGCCCATTTTTCCAACCGTTCCCAGGGCCCGGCCGGCCGTGCGTGAATCGGCTCGCCGCTGCTGAAACGCCGCAAATCCTCGGCCAGCGCCCCAGCCGTGGCATAGCGTTGCCGCCTGTCCTTGTGCAAACACTTGAGGCAAATCGTCTCCAGGTTGCGCGGCACCTTCGGGTTCAAATGCGCGGGCGGCACCGGCTCGGCGCCGACCACGAGCAGCAGCGTTTCCACCGACGACTCGGCCCGGAACGGCGGCCGGCCGGTCAGCATCTCGTAGAGGATCGCGCCCAGGCCGTAGACGTCGGCGGCCGGCCCGACCTCGCGGGTCTTGCCGTGTGCCTGTTCCGGAGCCATGTAGCTCGGCGTCCCCATGACGACGCCGCTCTGGGTTAAACCGGCACTACCATGCAATCGCTTGGCCAGGCCAAAGTCGGTGATCTTGGGTGTGCCGTCCGCCGTGAGCAGCACGTTGGCGGGCTTGAGATCGCGGTGGATGATGCCGCTGTCATGGGCCGCGTGGACCGCGCGGGCTAACAATTCCACGAGGGCCGCGACTTGCGAGGCCGGTTGGGGCGTGCCGGCGAGCTTCTCGGCCAGGCTGCCGCCATCGACGAACTCCATGGTGAAGTATGGCTGCTGCTGCTGGCGGTTGACGTCGTGGACCTGGACGATGTTGGCGTGGCGCAGCCGGGCCACCGCTTCCGCTTCGTTCAGGAAGCGGACCACTCCCTCCAGGTCGGCCTGGGCCGCGCCCAGCAGCATTTTGACGGCGACCAGGCGATTGAGGCCGATGTGTCGGGCTTTATAGACGACGCCCATGCCGCCGCGACCCAGTTCGCCAAGGATTTCATAGCCGTCCAGGTGCTGGGGTACGAGCGCGCTGGCGGCTGGCGTGGCCGGAGTGTTCCAGCCGGAAACGGTGGGCGCAATTTCGGCGGCGCGCGTCGGCGGCATCGGCAGCAACCGCGCGACCGGTTCGGGCTCGGTCCCGGTGCCCACGAGCCGCTCGATCAATGCATCGGCCCGCCGGTCAGCGGCGGCAGGGTGGGCACAGGCGGCCTGAACCTCGTTGACGAACGGATCGCTCGTATGCAGCGAGTCAAGCTGCTCAGCACAGGCCAAACAGGCCAGCACATGCTGCGTGATCGGTTCCAACTCCGCCTCGGGCAGCTCACCGGCGGCAAGGCGCCGGAGAGTGTGCGCGTCGGGGCAAGCGAGCAATCGCGTCATGGCTCCTCCCGGTTGCAAGCGGATCGGGATAGATAACTTCCTTTACTTTACGGTGCTCGTTCAAGCCACGCTATCAAAAAACCCGCTTCACCTTTTTTCGTCCTGTCGCCATTTTTCTAACAGGTTCGCGCAAGTGCCACCGTAGCCTCATACGGATGGACGACGCTCCCTCCACTCACCGGCACAACCCACGAACCATACCTGACACCGGCTGCCCGGCAGCAAGGAGTTTCCGATGACCCGTTTTCTGTCGAGCCTGCTGGGGCACTTCACCCAAGTCCGTCTGGTCCGCCGACTTCCGCCACGACGCGAGTCCCGCCTCGACTCCCGGGAGTTGCCGACCGCGGCGACAGTGGCAGAGCATCCCGCTTCATCCGCTGCTACCGTGTCGCAGGGCAATTCCGTGTCCGGCTTCTGGCAGCAGGTTCAGGAAACCGCCGCGGACATCGCCATCGGGGCCGACGGCTCGATCTGGTCCGTGGACGCGGACCTGGCCATCGCCCGCTGGACAAGGAATAGCTGGCATCCGGTGGCCGGCGCGAGCGTTTCTGTCGATGGCCACGGATACCGCTGGGTGATCCAGAGCGACGGCGTGCTGCTGTCGCGACTCGTCTGGTGGTCCGCAGGGCTGGCCAGCTAGATTTTTTTCGCCGTTGAAATTTTTCCGCCGGATTGGCGCCGCGACCCACCGCTTCGTTCACCGCGCTCCCGGCGGCCCCGGTTTTCACAGCCAAGGCGGCCTCCGCGACGCAGATCGATCTTTCCTGGGCCGCGGTGCCCGGCGCCACGGGTTACGTGGTCGATGAATGGGAGGCGGGCGCCTGGAAGCAAATTGCCGACCTTGGGAACAGCGGCAGCTTCGCGGTCACCGGCTTGAAGGACGAAACTTCCTACTTCTTCACGGTCGGCGCCGTCAACGCGACCGGCACGACCTTCGCGAATGACCAGAGTGTTAAGACGCTTCCGTAGGATCGATGTTCGCCACCCGGCCGCCGAGTCGGCAGCGGTGGCTTACTTCGCCAGGAACGCAGTCGCCCGGATTTCGCGAAGTTGCTCAAGGAAGTGCAATCAGCCAAGAAGTCGTGAGTAGAAAAGATCGACGAATCCTCTGAGCCGCGGCGGCATCTAACTTGCAGAATGCCCCTGCTCCGGATTGACCGCCACGTCCCCTCCTGCGAATGAGGTTGCACCCATGAACCAGGATCAGTACACCGAAAAATCTCTCGAAGCCCTCGGCGCCGCTCAGAAGCTCGCCGCCAAGTTCCATCATCAGCAGATGGACGTCGAGCACCTGCTGCTCGCTCTGCTCGACCAGGAACGCGGGCTCGCCGGGTCCATCCTCACCAAGGCGGAGGTCCCCGTCGACGCGCTCAAGATCAAGCTGCAGCGTGAGCTCGAAAAGCTGCCGCGCGTCACCGGCCAGTCCGCGGGCGGCATCGGCATGACCGCGCGCCTCAACCGCATCATCGGCGCCGCCGAGGACGAGGCCAAGAAAATGAAGGACGATTACGTCTCCGTCGAGCACCTCCTGCTCGCCATCCTCGACGATAGTGGGCCGGCCGGCAAGATTCTCAAGGAGTTCGGCGTCACCCGCGACGCGCTCACGCAGCGCCCTCAAGCAGGTGCGCGGCAATCAGCGCGTCACCACGCCCAATCCCGAGGCGACCTACGAGGCGCTGGAGCGCTATGGCCGCGACCTGACGCAGTACGCCGCCCAGGGAAAGCTCGATCCGGTCATCGGCCGCGATGAGGAGATTCGCCGTGTCATCCAGGTGCTAGTCGCGGCGCACCAAGAACAATCCGGTGCTGATCGGCGAGCCGGGCGTCGGCAAGACGGCCATCGTCGAGGGCTTGGCCCAGCGCATCGTCCGCGGCGACGTGCCGGAGGGGCTCAAGAACAAGAAGATCGTCGCCCTCGACATGGGCGCGCTGATCGCCGGCGCCAAGTATCGCGGCGAGTTCGAGGAACGGCTCAAGGCCGTGCTCAAGGAAGTGCAGGAGTCGCAGGGCACGATTATCCTGTTCATCGACGAATTGCACACCGTCGTCGGCGCCGGCAAGGCCGAAGGGGCGATGGACGCCGGCAACCTGCTCAAGCCGATGCTGGCCCGCGGCGAATTGCACTGCATCGGCGCCACCACGCTCGACGAGTATCGCAAGCACATCGAGAAGGACGCGGCCCTGGAGCGGCGCTTCCAGCCGGTGCTCGTCGATCAGCCCATCGGTCGAGGACACCATCTCGATCCTGCGCGGCCTCAAGGAGCGCTACGAGGTGCACCACGGCGTACGCATCAAGGATTCGGCCCTGGTGGCCGCGGCGGTGCTGTCCAATCGCTACATCTCCGACCGCTTCCTGCCCGACAAGGCGATCGACCTGATCGACGAGGCGGCCGCCAAGCTGCGCACCGAGATCGACTCGATGCCGACCGAGCTGGACGAGGTCAATCGCCGGGTGATGCAGCTCGAGATCGAGCGTGAGGCGCTGCGCAAGGAAAAGGATTCGGCGTCGGTGCATCGGCTGCAGCGGATCGAGAAAGAGCTGGCCGACGCTCAAGGCCCAGGCCGACGCCCTGCGCGCCCAGTGGGAGAACGAAAAGAACGCGGTCGCACAGCTCAACGCCGTGCGGGAGCAGATCGAGCAGACCAAGGTCGAGATCGAACAGGCCGAGCGCGAGTTCAACCTACAGCAAGGCCGCCGAGCTGAAGTACGGCAAGCATTGCCGAATTGGAGAAACAGCTCAAGGCCAAGGAAGAGGAGCTGGCCCAGCGCGACCATGCGCAACACGCATGGTCAAGGAAGAAGTCGACGAGGAGGACATCGCCGAGGTCATCAGCCGCTGGACCGGCATTCCGGTGTCGAAGCTGCTCGAAGGCGAGATGCAGAAGCTGTTGCACCTGGGCGAGGAATTGCACAAGCGCGTGATCGGCCAGGACGAGGCGGTGCAAGCGGTGGCCGACGCGGTGTTGCGGGCTCGCAGCGGCCTGAAGGACCCGCATCGGCCGATCGGCTCGTTCATCTTCCTGGGCCCGACCGGCGTCGGCAAGACCGAGCTGGCGCGGGCGCTGGCGGAGTACCTGTTCGACGACGAGCGGGCGATGATCCGCATCGACATGTCGGAGTACCAGGAGAAGCACACGGTGTCGCGCCTGGTCGGCGCCCCGCCGGGCTACATCGGCTTCGAGGAGGGCGGCCAGCTCACCGAAGCGGTGCGCCGTCGCCCGTACTGCGTGATGCTGTTCGACGAGATCGAGAAGGCGCACCTGGACGTGTTCAATGTGCTGTTGCAGATCCTCGACGACGGCCGACTGACCGACGGCCAGGGCCGCACGGTGGACTTCAAGAACACGATCATCATCATGACGTCGCAACATCGGCAGCCAGCGCATCCTGACGTACCAGGGGGCGTTCGAGGGCGAGGGCTACGAGCACATGAAGGAAGCGGTGCTGGACGAGATGCGCCGCCACTTCCGGCCGGAGTTCCTCAATCGCGTGGACGAAACCATTGTCTTCCACGCGCTGGACGAGGACCATCTCAAGCAGATCGTAACGATCCAGCTCGGCCGATTGCACCAACGATTGGCGGAGCGCAACATCAAGCTGGAGCTGACCGACGCTGCCAAGACGCACCTGGTGCGCGTCGGCTACGATCCGAGCTATGGGGCCCGGCCGCTGAAGCGTGCGATCCAGCGCGAGGTGGAGAATCCGCTGGCGCGGCTGATTCTGGAGGGCAAGGTGAAGGATGGGCAGACGGTGGTGGGGGATTATGATGTGAAGAAGGCAGCGATGGTGTTCACGGCGAAGTGAGCTCAGCTAACGGCGTCAGTCGGTGGCCGTCACGCTCTGCGCGCTCCAAAATAGCCTTCGAACAATCCCCCCTGGCCTGATGAAGCCGCGCCATGCCTTCCGTCGCCCTGACCGAGTGGACGAACGATCGCATGCCCCGCCTGGGGCAGGTGGATACGCATTGTGCCGCCGTGCTGATCCTGGCACCGCCGAACGCGATCCTCGTTGACGAGAGCTTACGGGGCTACGTCATGCTCCTCAGCGCCCACTTTCAGGGATTTTGCCGCGCTCTCTACACGGAGTGCTCCCAGCTGCTCAGCGCGGCAGTGCCAGGCGTGCTCGGGGCGACCATACAGACCCAATTCGCTGCGAAACTGAGCCTGAACAAGAACAACCCGACGGTCCGGACAATCCGAGATGACTTTGAGCGATTCGGTTTCACGCTTGATCTTGCGGCCGCCGACCCCGCGAACCCATTACGGGTCACCCACCTCGGGCAGATGAACCACTGGAGGAATACGGCAGCCCATCACAGAACCACTCCCGCTCCACCGGGCGTGCCCGCCATCTTGACGCTCGCCGATCTGCAGAATTGGCGGAAGTCGTGCGATGGACTCGCGACCTCGCTTGACGCTATCATGTACAATGA
Organism: uncultured Gemmataceae bacterium; assembly: GCA_963834865.1. Classification (GTDB taxonomy): domain Bacteria; phylum Planctomycetota; class Planctomycetia; order Gemmatales; family Gemmataceae; genus CAWIDK01. Next base: position 3,551,967 of record CAWIDK010000002.1, on the reverse strand, counting down.
GTTGCTGCGGATTCTGGGGGTTGCCCCTTGGTGACGCACAAAGCAGAGGAACACGACGATGACTTCCACGAACGCTGACGAACCCCTCAAGATCGGCACCGTTGTCAAGATACGCGACACCGGCTTCGGGCCCGCGACGATTGTCGAGTACCGCGGCCCGCTGGGCCCGGGGGGTACGCGCATCTACCGTCTTCGTTACCGCAACAAGCCAAGGCCCGGCTACATCGAGGTGCGCGAGGACCAGCTGGAGCTGGCCGAACCCGAGGCCAACGGCAGCCGGAGTTGACGCGGTGTGAAGCGGAGGACGAAGTCGAACTAACCCACTTTTCCCGGAATTGGCCCATGAGCATCGAACTGAACGACGCGCAATCGAAGGCCCTCGAACAGGCCGGCAGCATGCTCGCGCGGGTGACCGATCCCCGTACGCAGAAGACCTATGTCCTCGTCAGCACGGACGTGTTTGACCGTATCAAGGCGATGCTTGCCGAGGACGACTACTCGCTGGCCGATACTTACCGATCCCAGGTTGACTCTGCAATGCAGGCAGGCTGGAACGATCCAGCCATGGACGACTACAACAACTACGACGCCCACCGCAAATCATGACCTCAGTCGCGGCGATATTGTCCTGGCGAGATTGCCCTTCACCGACCAGACCGGCGCCAAGATTCGGCCGGCTTTGGTCGTGCAGTGCGATCAGAATAACCAGCGCCTCGACGATGTGATTCTGGCCATGATCACGCGGACCGTCCATCGCGCCACGACCGAACAGACGCAGCTGCTGATTGACCTGACAACGCCCGACGGCGCTGCGTCCGGCCTCTTGCACACCTCGGTCGTGAAGTGCGAGCACCTAGTCACACTCCATCGCAGCCTCGTGACGCGTGTCGTCGGTAAGCTGCCCGTTGCTCTCATCGGGCAGGTGGACGTCTGCCTGAAGGTGTCCTTGCAATTGCGTTGAACCGCGCCCGCAAACATTTCTCTTCACGCAACCGCGGGCGCGCTCTTCAGGATCGCCTCCAGGCGGTTGCCGGCGGCGCGGTGCTGCAGGATCTGGCAGACCTTTTCCACAATCACGCTGCCGGCCTCCAGCGGCGGTAAACCGCCGGCGTAGATGTTCGAGATCACGGTGTATTCGAAGCGGGCCGAGGGGTTGCTGCTGAACTGGGCCGCCGCGCGCTGCACCGCGGGGTCGGCCAGGCGATACATCAGGTACGCTGACAGGCTGCGCGACGCCAGCGCGTCGCCGCCGGGTCGCTCGCCAATCAGATACACCATCACGTCTGCTTGCAAACGCTCCGCCAGCGGCTCGGCCAGCTTCACGCGGCCGTAGCGGGCCAGGATCGGCTGCCCGACGCGCACGCCGTGTCCCGCGAGGCCGGCGAGCAGCACCGGCAACAGGTCGTGTACGTTGTGATGCACCGCCTCGGCGCTGAGGCCGTCGGACACCAGGATCTGAACCTGGCAATCCTCCGCCGTCAGCCGGGCCAGGCTTGCGGCGCAGGCCGGCTGCCGAGGTCGGGCGAGTTCAGGTGGGCCTCCTTGCTCGCGGCTTCCGTCTCGATCAGGCGGAACGGGGCGAGCCGGCAAAGCTCGTCCAGCCGCAGCTCGGCCTGGATCGCGTCGCGGCCGATCGCCTGGTTGAGCCGCATGCGGCGGGAGACGGCGTTGGCCGGACGGGCGCCGGCGCTATCGAGCCCTGGGACGGCCGGCGTCGCCGCCAGCAGCTCGCGGAACTCGGCCTCCGATGCGCAGAACAGCCGTGGATCGCCCCAGCGCGGTCCGCGCGTCACGTGCCCTGGCCGTCACGGGTGAAGATGCCCTGCTGCACGGCCCAATCGAGATACTCCGCCGCGGGCAGCCGGCCGTGAATCTCGCGCAGCGTCTGGTCGTCATGGCCGCTGGTGTCGAAGTAGGCGAGCATGCGATCCGTGTTGAGGCCGACGTCCATGTAATAATTCGCTCCGGCGGCGGTCAGCAGCTGGGTCGCCATCTGCTGGCCTTCGAGCGTGATGTTCGAGTGGAGCGTGTAAGCACGGCGCCATGCCCATCGGCAGGCCCAGGAGCTTGCCCATGAAGTGGTCCTGGAGGTTGGCCAGGATCATCTCATAGCTATCGAGGTGCGTCTCGGGGCCGATGAAGCCGGTGACGTTGTTGACCATGAACGGATCGTAACGGCGTGCCAGGCCATAGCACAGGGCCTCGGTCGTCGTCATGTCGATGCCGTTGTGCTTGCCATAGGTGAACTCACTGCCCTGGCCCGTTTCGAAGTACATGAACTGCTCGGCCGTCTCGCGAAGCGGGCCGCGCTCGGCCATGGTGCGATAGGCGTGGTCGAGCAGGTCGATCGAGATGTCGAACTCGGCCAGATTCGTGCGCTCGGTGCCGGCGAGGCTCTGGAACATGACCTCGACCGGTGCGCCGCGTTCGAGGCAGGCGAGCTGCGTCTTGACGTGGGCGAGCACGCAGATTTGCGTCGGCGCGCCGGTCTGGCGGCGCAGGCGGTCGAGGTGGTGCAGGATGGACGAGATGTTCTCGACGGTATCGATGGCGGGATTCAGGCCGATGAGCGCATCGCCCGCACCGAGCGACAGGCCCCAGTAGAAGAGCATCGCGATGCCGCGCGGATCGTCGGCGGGATGGTTGGGCTGCAGGCGCGACGACAGCGTTCCCGGGGCGCCGAGCACCGTGCGCGCACGCGTCGTCTTGGTGATCTTGCGGGCGATGGCGATCAACTCGTGCACGTCGCAGAGCTTGGCCAGGGCGGCGGCCATCACGCCGGTCAGTCCGCGACCAATGCGCCACGGCTTCCCCCGGCGAGCGCAGCAGGTGATCCTTGAGCTGGCCCAGCGTCAGCGCGGCGATGCCGGCGAAAGCGTCATGGTCGATGGCGTAGTTGACGCGCATGACCGCATCGACCTGGCCCTGGTCGTCGGTCAACGGCCGATCGTACAGATGCTGCAGAGTCAGGTCGGAGAGGATGGCGCGCGCGACCTCGCGCCGGCTCGCTGCGCGCGGCGAGGCCGGCGTGACGGTCTCCCGCCTTACTGAAGTCGGCGGCGCCCAGCAACTCCTTCAACCCGTGAAAGGTCAGCGTCCGCTCCAGGTAGCGCCCGGAATACGCTTCATCGGGGCGCGGGGCAGGCACGGCGATCGCGGCAAACGGGGTCAAGGCGGACATGCGGTTTCTCGGGTGGATGGGGCGCCGCAGTAGTTGGGTCGTACCAAGCGTAACATACGAGGAGCGCAAGTAAAAGGATATCGCGGTCCCGGCGGCGAGCAATCCGGGCGGATTTTGCTTGACAGCCTTGGCGGGTTTGGCGAGCATGGCGTGGCAGCAGCGGCGCCAATCCAGCGGCGCGCACGACGGGCGAGCTCTTTGGCGTTACTTCCAGAAACGAGCGCGACACATATGGCAAAGCGCAAGCAAGGTTCAGCCAGATCCCGGCGAGCCATCGAAGTCACGGCCGGGAATCGTACGATCATGATTGAGCTCACGGATGCGCCGAAGGTCGTAGCGCCTCAGGAGGAATACGAGGGCGGTGCGGTCGCGGCCGGAGGCGCCGCGGACAAGGCCATGCAGAAGCTTGAGGACATCGGTGACGCGGTTGCCGACGTTTGCCGCAGCATCCAGAAAAAGGTCATTGGCGCGCTGCAAGCGGCGGCGCCGGACGAGCTGACACTCGAGTTTGGCATTGTACTGACCGGTGAGACCGGTATCCCCATGCTTACAAAAGCAAGCGCCGAGGCGACATTGAAGGTATCCACAACGTGGAAGAAGAATGGGGCGGACGGAGGTTGACGGCATGTGCGATTACATTCCCGGCCAGCTGCTGGCCTGTTATCGCCGAGACGATCCGATCGGGTTACAGTTAATTGAGGACATTCGCGCTGGGCGCCATGCACCGATCGGCGTCCTGGACACCCTGTCAGATCGCTTGGCGCCGCTGAAGTTGACGGCCCGCCAAGGACTCCAATTTGACTTCGTCCGCTTGGAAGTGCCGCCCAATGAGGAAGTGTTCAAGATCAACATCTTGCAATTCCTGTATAAAGAGCGGCTGGTTAACGCGATCCTGCAGCACAAGATCAGCCAGGCCAGTCATCCGCAGCTGTTTGGCTCTTCCACGAACCATTTCCAGGTAGGCGTCAATTCATACCTGACAATTTGCGCGACGAAGTCGGCGGTGGGCAAAGTTGATCTGCGATCCGGCCAGCATAGCAATTACAAGAACATGATTCGCTGGACGACCAGCACGGGCCTCAGCACGAAAGTCTTGATCCTGGACACTGGCGTCTACTCCGAAAGCGCATTTAATGTGGTCGCCAAGAAGAACTTCGTAGACTCGTCCAATCCTGATGACGTTACGGATAAGCACAACCATGGCACGGCCGTTGTGTCCATCATCGAAGACCTGTGCCCCAAGTTGCCTGTCGTGATTTACAAGGTGGCCGACGACGACGGGAAGGCGTCGGAGTGGGATTCTGGTTGCAGCGATGGGCTCGGACTCCGGCGCCCGTGTCGTGAATATCAGCCTTGCCTTCGGGCTTAAAGATCGGGAGTGCACCAAGTGCGGCCGAGCTTCGATGTCCTCGCGGTCGGCTGTATTTGAAGTGCTCATTCGCGCGTTGCAGAAAGATGATAAGGTCGCCCTCGTGGCGGCAGCGGGCAACAAAGGCGATCCGGACCTTTCGTTTCCGGCTCGGTTTGGTAACGTTGTCGCCATTGAGGCAATCAACCAGAGCGGCGACCTGTCGGATTTCTCGAATTACTCCAACAAGGACGAGGAAGGCAACCTTCACGAGAACGTTTTTGTGCTTCCCGGCGGCATGAAGAGTCCCGTTGAAGTTGTTGGGAAAGCATCAGACGGCACTGACCTGTGGGGGACCTCATTCGCCACGGCGTATGGGTCGGCCATCGCCGCAGCGCTTTGGGATCAGAATTCCAACTGGTCGGCGCCTGAGCTGCTGACGCATCTTCGGTCCAATGCCGACCCGAAGTCCGTCAAATCCTACGACGCAGCGCGACACGGGAAGGGGCTCATGGTTTTCGCGTAGGCCAGGCCACAATCCAAGAAAACAAACCCAGCCTCAGCCGGCGGCTGGTTCGTGACCGCGCGCCGGTTCGCTGCGGGCGGCGAAATCGGCGTGTTCGAAATTCGCTTGTTCTACATTCGACGTTCCTGCAGCGCGTACGGGTAGAATGGATTGTGCCGCCCGGGTTGACCGTTCCGGCCCGTGGCCAACCGCCATCGCGCACGGGGCCGGAGTTTGACTCCCCGCCGCCGGCGCGGGATACAATGATACACCCCACTCTGCGTGTTTCTCTCCCGCGCCGAGCGGCGCCGGTGTGCGGGCGGCGAGCGTCCGCGCCGGGAACATGCTTTACGCGGGATGTCGTATGTCACGAGTGAGCCTGGCCGGTGCCTACAACCTGGATGTGATCGAGGCCGCCTATCAGCGCTGGCAGCGCGATCCGGCGTCGGTCGACGACTCCTGGCGGCTGTTCTTCGAAGGCTTCGACCTTGGCCTGGCGAAACCGGCCGAGCCGTCGGCTCAGGCAGCCCGGCAGCAGATCGGCGTCGTGCGCATCATCGACGCGTATCGCCGGCTCGGGCATGCCCTGGCGCAGCTCGATCCGCTCAGCGATCCGCCGGCCAGCCATCCGCTGCTCGAGCTCTCCAATTTTAGCCTGCAGGAAAACGATCTCGACCGCACCTATGACACCAGCCATTTCTACGGGCTGCCGCGCGCGACATTGCGGCAGCTGATCGCCGCCCTGCGCGAGACGTACTGCCGGACCATCGGCGTTGAATACATGCACATCCAGGATCGGCCGATCCGAAGCTGGCTGCAGCAGCGAATGGAGCCGCGGCGCAATCATCCCGACTTGCCGCGCCGGATGCGGCTGCGGACGCTGATGTTGCTGCACAACGCGGAGCTGTTCGAGAAATTCCTGCATACGCGCTACCTGGGCCAGAAGCGGTTCTCGCTCGAAGGGGCCGAGACGCTGATCCCCTTGCTCGATCATCTCGTCGAGTGCGCCGCCGACGGCAGGGTCCGCGAGATCGTGCTGGGCATGGCCCACCGCGGCCGGCTTAACGTGCTCGCCAATGTCCTGCAAAAGCCTTACCAGGAAATCTTTAGTGAGTTCGAGGAGAATTATCTGCCGAACTCGGCCGCCGGCGACGGCGACGTGAAGTATCACGTCGGCTTCTCCTGCGACCGCACCAGCGGCAAGGGCAACCCGGTCCATTTGTCGCTCACCCCGAATGCCAGCCATCTCGAAGCGGTCGACCCCGTCGTGGAGGGCCGGGCACGCTGCAAGCAGCATCTGCGCGGCGACGAGGAACGTTCGCAGGTGCTGCCGCTCTTGCTGCACGGCGACGCGGCGTTCGCGGGCCAGGGACTGATCGCGGAGACGCTCAACCTGTCGCAGCTCGCCGGCTACCGCACCGGCGGCACCATCCACGTCGTCATCAACAACCAGATCGGCTTCACGACCCGGCCCTCCGACGCCCGCTCGTCGCGCTACTGCACCGACGTGGCCAAGATGATCGACGTGCCGATTTTCCACGTCAATTCCGAGGATCCCGAGGCGGTGCTGTACGTCGTGGGCCTGGCCTTCGAGTTCCGCCAGGCTTTCCACAAGGACGTCGTCATCGATATGTACTGCTACCGCAAGCACGGTCACAACGAGGGGGACGAGCCTGCGTACACGAACCCGGTGATGGCCGCCAAGATCGAGAAAAAGGAGCCGCTCAGCACGATCTATTCCGAATACCTCGTCCTGCACGACGTGCTGTCGGCCGAGGAAGACCAGGCGATCAAGCAGGAGTTCCAGGCCAAACTCAACAGCGCCCAGACCGAGCTGAAGAAGTCGGCCCATTACGTCGGCAGTGAAAAGCCCTATGAGGGACGCTGGAAGTCGATCCAACCGGAGTATTCGCACAAGCCCGTCGAGACCGGCGTCAAGATCGAGACGCTGGAGCTGATTGCGAAGACGCTGTCGGAGACGCCGGCCGACTTCGAATTGCCCGACAAGGTTCGGCCCATCCTCGAAGGCCGGCGCCGTGATGTGCTGGAGCGCCGGCCGATCAACTGGGGGCTGGCCGAATTGCTGGCGTTCGGCTCACTGCTGCTGGATGGCTATCCGATCCGGCTCAGCGGCCAGGACAGCCGGCGCGGCACGTTCAGTCAGCGCCACGCGGTCCTGTACGATCGGCGCGACGAACGCCCGTACGTGCCGCTGCAGCACCTGAGCGCCGGCCAGCCGAGCTTTCATGTGTTCGACAGCTTGCTGTCGGAGGCGGGGGTGCTCGGCTTCGAGTTCGGCTACTCGCTCGACTCGCCGAAGGTGCTGGTGGCGTGGGAAGCGCAGTTCGGCGACTTCGCCAACGGCGCCCAGGTCATCATCGACCAGTTCATCGTCTGCAGCCGTTCGAAATGGCAGCGCGACAGCGGCCTGGTCATGCTGCTGCCGCACGGCTACGAGGGCCAGGGGCCGGAGCATTCCAGCGGGCGGCTCGAGCGCTACTTGCAGCTTTGCGCCGAGGACAATATCCAGGTCTGCAACGCCTCAACGCCGGCTCAGTATTTCCACCTGTTGCGCCGGCAGATGCATGCGGGCTATCGCCGGCCGCTGGTGATCATGACGCCCAAGAGCCTGTTGCGGCACAAGCTGGCGGTGTCCAATCTCGACGACTTCACGCGCGGCGCGTTCCAGGAAATGATGGACGACGCCGAGATGAGCCGCGACCGGGTCCGCCGGATTTTGCTGTGCAGCGGCAAGGTCTACTACGACCTGCTCGAGCAGCGCAATCGCGAGCAGGCGCCGGCGGTGATCCTGCGGATGGAGCAGTTCTACCCGTTCCCGAGCGACCTCGTGCAACGGCTGATCAACAAGTATCCGCGCGGCAAGGAGGACATCGTCTGGGTGCAGGAGGAATCGCAGAACATGGGCGGCTGGTCGTTCGTCGAGCCGCGGCTGCGCGAGCTGGCGTATGCCGTGCGCTACGTTGGCCGGGACGCCAGTGCGAGTCCGGCGACCGGTTCACGGCAGATTCATTTGCGCGAGCAGAAGGAGTTGGTGAAAGCGGCGTTGCACGCGACGGGATCGCACTGCGTCAGCTCGTACCATCCGCGCGATTTCTTCAGCACGCTGCCGCGGACGGAGGAAGTGGCTGGCGCGGAGATGGGACAGCCAGCGGAGGAGAAGTGACGTTTCCCACGCCGCGGGGTGAGTCTTCGAACCCCGCGGGTTCTTCGACCCGCGGGGTTCGAAGACTCACCCCGCGGCTTGAGAGTTGTTTGCAGGAGCGCGCTCATGCCGGTCGAGATCAAGGTGCCTGCCGTCGGCGAATCAATCAGCGAGGGTAGCATCGCGCGCTGGATCAAGAACGACGGCGATCAGGTCCAGCAAGACGAGCCGCTCTTTGAGCTGGAGACGGAGAAGGCGACGCAGGAGGTTCCCGCGCCCGCGGCGGGTGTGCTGCACATCCAGGTGCCGGCGGGGAAGACTGTCGCGATCGGCAGTGTCGTCGGCACCATCGAGGCGGGCGCCGCGAAGCCTGCGGCGAAACCGGCTGCGAAACCGAAGGACAAGGTAGCGCCCGTCCGGAACGATTCGAAACCGCAGTCGGCGGCGCTGTCGCCGGCGGTGCGCGCGGCGGTGGCGGAGCAGGGCGTGGATGCGGCGACGTTGCAAGGGACGGGGCGGCACGGCGTGGTGTTGAAGGAGGATGTGCCCAAGCCCGAGGAAGCCGCGAAACCGCAAGCGAGCGGGGCGCCGCAGCGTGAATCGCGCCAGCCGATGAGCGCCATCCGTCTGCGCATCGCCGATCGCTTGCTCGCGGCGCAGAAGGGCACCGCGAGCCTCACCACCTTCAATGAGGCCGACCTGTCCGCGATTCTCGACATCCGCGGTCGCTACAAGGATCGCTTCAAGGAACGGCACGACGTCGGCCTGGGCTTCATGTCGTTCTTCGTCAAGGCGGCGGTCGAGGCGCTGCAGGCGTATCCGCTCGTCAACGCCCGCATTGACGGCGGCGACATCGTCTATCAGCACTTCTACAACATCGGCGTCGCCGTCAGCACCGACAAGGGCCTGATGGTGCCGGTGCTGCGCGACGCGGACCGCCTGAGCTTCGCGGACATCGAGAAGGCGATCGCCGCGGTGGCGATCAAGGCCCGCGACGGCAAGATCGGCGTCACCGATCTGCAAGGCGGGACATTCACGATCACCAACGGCGGTACCTTCGGCTCGATGATGTCCACGCCGATCCTCAACCCGCCGCAGTCCGCCATCCTCGGCATGCACGCCATCCAGAAACGGCCGGTGGTCCGCGACGATCAGATCGTCATCCGCCCGATGATGTATCTGGCGCTGACCTACGACCATCGCGTCATCGACGGCCGCGAGGCGGTGCTGTTCCTGGTGCGCATCAAGGAATGCGTCGAGAATCCGGAGCGGTTGCTGCTGAATGTTTAACCGCTACCGGCTGTCAAATTCGAAATCCGAAACCCGCGGCGGGAAATCCGAAATCCGAATATCGAAATCCGAAACAAATCCGAATCTCGAATCTCCAATGACCGAAACTCAGCAATGGCCGTCTTCGTTTTGAAATTGGAAATTTGTATTTCGGGTTTGTTTCGGATTTCGATATTCGGATTTCGGATTTCCCGCCAAACGAGGGCCTCATGGCCGATCGCTACGACCTTGTGATTCTCGGCGCCGGTCCCGGCGGCTACGTCGCCGCCCTGCGCGCTGCGCAGCTCGGCATGAAGGTCGCCTGCGTCGATAGGAACCGCGCCCTCGGCGGCACTTGCTTGAACGTCGGCTGCATTCCCAGCAAAGCCCTACTTGACTCCAGCGAGCTGTACTATCTGGCGAAGAATCGCTTCCAGCGCCACGGCATCCAGGTCGGCAGCCTTGAGCTGGACTTGCCGAAGATGCTCGCGCAAGGCCGAGATCGTCAAGAGCCTCAATGACGGCGTCGCGTTCCTCTTCCGCAAGAACACGGTCACGTTTGTGCATGGTGCCGGCCGGCTGCTCGGCAAAGGCAAGGTCCACGTCGAGGGCGAGAAGGCGACCGAATTGGAGGCCGGCGCGATCCTGCTGGCGACCGGTAGCGAACCGGCGGCCCTGCCGTTTCTGCCGTTCGACGGCAAGCAGGTGGTTAGCTCGACCGAGGCGCTGGCGTTCGCCCAGGTCCCGCAGCATCTCATCGTGATCGGCGGCGGCTACATCGGCCTGGAGCTCGGCTCGGTCTGGAGCCGGCTCGGGGCGAAGGTGACGGTGTTGGAGTTCCTGCCGAAGCTGCTGCCGCTCAATGACAGCGAGCTGGCGACACTGCTACACCGCCACCTGAGCCGGCAGGGGCTCGATATCCACACATCCACCAAGGTCACCGGCGCGAAACGGCAAGCGGGTATGGTCACGATTGAGGCCGAGGCGGACGGCAAGACGGTGTCGTTCCAGGGCGACAAGGTGCTCGTCGCCGTCGGCCGGCGACCGTGCTCGGCGAACCTCGGCCTGGAGACGGCCGGCGTGCGGTGCGAGGAGCGCAGCGGCCGGGTCATCGTGTCGGAGAAGTACGAGACGACGGCGGCGGGCGTCTACGCGATCGGCGATCTGATTGCCGGGCCGATGCTGGCGCACAAGGCGAGCGAGGAAGGGATCGCGGTCGCGGAGCAGCTCGCCGGCAAGGGCGGCCACGTCAATTACGCCGCCATTCCGAGCGTCATCTACACGCATCCCGAGCTGGCGGCGGTCGGCCTGACCGAGGAGCAGCTCAAGGAGAGCGGCCAGGCGTACCGGGTCGGCAAGTGTCCCTTCCAGGCGAACGGGCGGGCCAAGTGTCTGGACGACACCGAGGGCGTGGTCAAGGTCCTCACGGAGACGGCGACCGATCGCGTCCGGGGCGTCCACATTCTGGGGCCGCGCGCATCGGATTTGATTGCCGAGGCGGTGCTCGCCCTGGAGTTTCACGCCACCGCGGAGGACATCGCGCGGACCTGCCACGGTCATCCGACGCTGTCCGAGGCGGTCGGCGAGGCGGCGCGGGCGGCGTGGTCCATGGCGCTGCAGTCGTGACGTTGCTCGCCCTCTAGCGCTTCGGGCTCACCCCATCCGATAACCGTTACAGAGCGCACGGGTCGACCCGCCTTCGCATGGAAAAGCGCAGCCGTCGCCGGAATAACTTTTCTCCGGAGGCGCATCTCGTCAGAATGGAGCAGGAAGCCACGACGCACGTCCGGCTTCTGCGACGTACGCCTTTTCAGGACGGGCGCGGTCAATTCGGTGCGAGTCGTCATCATGTTGCGCAGCGGGGTTGTGCGGGCCGTGGGAGCCAGCCTGCTGTTCGCGCTGGCCGGCGTGCAGGGCGATGCCGGCGTGATCGCGGTCGCGCCGGCATCGCCGAACTCGGCCGCGGCCGAGCGCGACCTGGTGTTGACGATCCAGGCGCGGCGGGCGCTGCTGCGCGATCCGGAGCTGGGGCCGCTGAACCTCGGCGTGCGCATTCGCAATCGCGTCGCGACGCTATGGGGCCCGGTGCCGACCGCCGAGCTGAGCTTCAAGGCGGAACTCTGCGTGCGCGGCGTGTTCGAGTTGCGCGAGGTGCGTAACGAGCTGTGCGTGAGCGGCGTGAACCTGCCGGCGCGGGCCGCGGGGTTGCCGCCGCCGGCCTTCTTGCCGGCGCCGCCGGCGCCGGCCTTGCCGGGCCTACCTGCCGTCACGGTCCCGCCGCCGTTGCCCGTGCCTGTCGCGCCGGCGGTGCTGGCGCCGCCGGTGCAGGACGAAATCGAGCTGCCGCCGCTACGCCTGCCGCAGGCGAAGTGACTGATCACTGCTGCGCAATAACTACGATCGGTTTGGCGCTGGCGTCGTCGAGGAAGAATTCGGCGCACCCGCCGGCGTTTGGTGCTGTTCCCAAATGCGTCGGATTTCCAGGTCCCGTCGCAGAACGGACTCTCGGTCTGTCCAAGGGAGCGGCGGTGCCACATCAGCCGCATGTCCCCAACCGAACTCAGACCGGGGAACCTCTCGACCATAGGCCCAATTGATGAACGAGATGTCGCTGTACTCGACGCCGATTGCATGGAGGGCTTTGGTAGCTGGTCCGGTAAAAGGGGAAGTTGTGGCCTCGTGAAGAAATACGTCCAGGAACGATTTCTCTTGTGGAGTTAGGATGCTCAATTCACGGCCCCCGTTTCTTTGCTTGCTCGTTTGCGTCTGCTTGCTTGGCCACTCGCTCACATCATAGCACGTGCGGACGCGGTTTTGCTGCGCCGCAACAGCTAGCCAGCTAGCCTACTGTTGTGCCGTCGATCCAGCCGCCGCCGAGCAGGCGGTCGCCGTCGTAGAGGACCACCGCCTGCCCCGGCGTGATCGCGCTCTGCGGCTCGACGAACTCGACCCGCGCGGCGCCGTCCGCCAATGCGACCACGGTAGCGGCGGCCGGCTCGTGGCGATAGCGGATCTTCGCCTGGCACGCCAGCGGATGGGCCGGCGGTTCGATCAGCCAATTGACGCGCGAGGCGCGCAGCGACGCGGCCAGCAATGCCTCGCGATCGCCGATGACCACGGTGCGCGTCTCGGGAATGATCTCGAGCACGTAACGGCGCGACGCGGAGCCGAAGCCCAGGCCCTTGCGCTGGCCGATCGTGAACTGCTCGATGCCGCCGTGCGCTGCCAGCACCTTGCCGGCCGTGTCCACGATGCTGCCGGCGGTGTCGACGTCCGGGCGGCGCTGACGGATGAAGGCCGCGTGGTCGTTGTCCGGCACGAAACAGATTTCGACGCTGTCCGGCTTGTCGGCCACGCCCAGGCCTGCCGACCGCGCCAGCGAACGCGCCTCGTTCTTGGTATAGCCGCCGAGCGGGAACAACAGGTGCGGCAACAGCGTCCGCCGCAGGCCGAACAGCACGTACGACTGGTCCTTGGCCGGGTCGACGGCACGCAGCAGCCGATGCTCCCCGTCGCTGACGGTATTGCGGACGTAGTGGCCCGTGGCAATGAAGTCGGCGCCGAGCTGCTTGCCGTAGGACCACAGCTTGCCGAACTTCAGCCAGGTGTTGCACACGACACAGGGATTCGGCGTACGACCTTGCACGTACTCGTCGGCGAAGTAGTCCATGATGCGGCCGAAGTCGGCGGCGAAGTCGAGAGCGTAAAACGGGATATCGAGGCGATCGGCCACGCGTCGGGCATCGCCGGCGTCGACCGCGGAGCAGCAGCCCTTCTTGTGAGCGGGGCCGCCGTCGCTGGGGGCGTCCACGCCGGTGCGCATGAACAGGCCGACGACATCGTAGCCCTGCTGCTGCAGCAGGAGCGCCGCGACGGAGCTATCGACGCCGCCGCTCATGGCCAGGACGACGTGCGCGGGCATGGGGTGATCCTGTAGGTCCCGCCTGCCGGGCGGGACCTGGAAGCACTCAGGTCCCGCCCGGCAGGCGGGACCTACATAGTATAGAAAAACGCCGCAAGCCCTCGCGGTGAGGGCTTGCAGGAAAGAGACGTAAATTCGACGGCCGGTTCGCTACATGTCCTTCTTTTCGGGCATGTCCTTCTTCTCGGGCATGTCTTTCTTTTCGGGAATCAGCGGCGGCCCCTCCTCCTTCTTCCCTTCGGGCGGCTTGACCAGGCCGGGCGGCGGCGCGGCGGGCGGGGGCAGGCCCTTGGGTGCCGGGCCGGGCGGATACTGGCTGTAGTCGAGGTAGAGCAAGACGCAGCCGACGATCAGCGCCAGCAGCGACACCACCAGCATGCCGGTATAGGCGTCGTTGGCCGGAAGGCCGGTGTCCTTGACTTCATCGTTCTTCGGGGTCGCCATCGCGTGTGGTCTCCTGCGCTTGCGTTACTTCAGCTGGCTCCACACCTGATCGCCCTCGAGGAGTTGCGGCCGGCTCGCGCCGGTCGGCACTTCCAGCCGGCCGGTCGAGCTGCGCGGCTCGGCGTCGAGAATGCGGACCATGCCGAGGTACTTGGGCGCCGGCGCGGTGCGGAAGACCTCCATGGTGTTGCCCTTGTTGACGCCGTGGTCGGTGCCGACGGAGATCTTGACGAGCGTGCCGGCATCGGAGGAATTGACGCGCTCGACCTTGCCCTTGACCATGGTGCTCGGCGGATTGGGCTGGTTGGCCAGGCGGATGCTGGCGCCCGCGTCGCCGCCCACGCCTGCGTCCTTCCGCGCCAGTGCCACGTTGAGCTTGGCGTTTTGCTCTAGCAATTCGGTGTTGCGGTCTTGAACCTGCTTGGCGAGATTGTCGCTGGCGATCGCTTCCGTGCGGAACTTCTTGACGTCGTCCTGCAGGGCGATGATGGTCGTCTCACGTTCCTTGATGATCTTGTTGAGCTCCGTCTCGGAAACCTTGAGCCGCTCGATATCGGTGAGGGCCTTCGTCAGGGTCAGGTCGGCGTCCTTGGCCTTGTTCTTGACAGTTTCCAGATCGTTCTGGAGATCCTTGACCTTGGCGTCGGCGAGCGTCTGCTGATCCAGCATGTCGAGCTTAAGCTGCTTAAGCTGTTGGTCCCGGTCAGCGACCTCGTTCCGCAGCTTGGTGGAGTCCTCGGAATGCTGCTCGCGGTCGGCACGGATAACGACGGCATCCTTCTTGAGGTCTTCGTAGGCGGTTTTCCAATTCGCGCGGGCGACGAAATCGACGACGAGAAAGGCGCCGACGACGACCGCGAACAGGAAGTTCATGATCACCAGAATCTTGCCGACGGTATTCATGCGTGAACCCCCATCCCGCGCTGCCCGGCATCGGCCGGCCTCCTCCCCGAAGGCGGCCTGGAACGCGACGGCCGTGTTCCCGATTCCTCTGAAGTAAGGCGCGGACTATGCCGATAGGTCGGACCACTGTCAAGGGCGACTTGCCCGGGGGACCGGCGCGGTCCCCTGACTTCATTATGTGCGCTGGTGCCTCCCGAATCCAGTGGGAAGTCGTTGGCCGTCCCGTCCACGTTGCGGTCGTGTCCTCCATGCCCTGCTTCAGTGCCGGCGACGTCAAGCGGTGCGGTCCCCCCCGCGCCGCAACGTCAGCGGACGGGGATGTACCTGTCGCGGGTTGAAATGTCAAGCGCACCTTGAACCGCAACCACCCTACTTCTCCCTTGCCTTCTTTGCCTTGAGCGCCGCGTTGAGCCCGTCGAGCGTGCCTTCCAGGCTTGTCCGGCGCACGTCGAAGCGGCGCGCTTCCTCGTTGGCGTTGGCCCACAACGGCTGCACATAATCGCGTTGCGCGAGCAGCCCCTGCTGCGTCTTGAACTCGTCGTCGATCAGGTCGAACAGACCGTGCTGGCTCTTCTTCCCGGTTTCGTCCTTGCCCGTAAGCACGAAGCTGACGTCCGAGTTCTTCTTGGCCAGTGCCCGAACTTCCTCCTCGACCGGGTCGAGCTTTTTCTGCTCCGCCGCCAGCATCTCGCGGTAGCTTGCCATCGACCTGTCCAGCCCGTCCACCTTGACATTCGGAACCGGCTTGCCGATCGCCTTGCCGGGCGTGTCGGTCGTGGGCACGTCGGCCGGCAGCGCATTCACCACGATGTCGCCCGCGCCGCTGCGTAGCTCCTTCAGCTTCGCCGCGTAGAAGAGGTGATTTTGCACGAGCCGGGCCTCGGCCTCATGCAGCGTTGCCACCGCCGGCGCCAACCCCGCAGGCCACGACCGGATGGCCAGGTCGCGGCCGGCCAGGGCTTCCTGGTAAAGGACGACGCTCCGGTCAAACTCCGACGCGACGCGCTGGTCGTTGGCGCTGCCGGTCTTGGCCACCTCGCCGCGGACCACGCGCGGCTCCGAACGGCCCCAGTCGACCAATTCGTAGTAGATCACCAGCGCCAGGCAGAGAGCCGCGAGGCACATGACCGTATAGAGGAGCACCAGGCCCTTGCCAATGAAGTTCATCATCGCTTCTTTCCTCCCTTCGGCAGCAGCTCGCGTTCGGCCTCGACGATCTTTACCGCCAGCCGCGCGTTCTCGTCGGCAGCCGTGCCGAGGTATTTCTGCGCCGCGAACTGCTCCGCGTTCAGGTTGTTCACCTCCTCGCGGAGCTTTTTCGTTTCAGCCCTGGCGTCGACGAGTTTCTTCGTGATCTCGGTGAGCAGCTCCAGGCGCTCGCTGTACTGCGTGGCGTAGCGATCACGCTGCTCAACCAGGTGCTGGTAACGTTTCTGCGTGAAGACGATGTCCGCCTTGAGCTTTTTCAGCCGCTCGATCTCGGAGCCGAGCTGATCGGCGAAGCCGCTCTCGGTGCGCGAAATGACCTTGCCGGTGTCCTTTTCCTTGACCACGTAGCCGTCGCGTTCGGCGATGAGGGCAGCCAGCACACGGTTTTCGAGCACCGTGAGCGTCCGCGGGTAGTTGGCCGCCGCCACCGTGAACTCGTACAGGCCGTTGACCACCTGGGCCCGCTCGAAGCTCTTGTCAATGAGCGGCTCCTGCGTCCCGGGCTTCCTGAGCTGGGACAGCGCCACCATAAGGAAAGCGATCGCGTGCCGCTTCTGAATGCTGTCGTTCGGCTTGCCGTCGTATTGCGTGCCGATGTAAACCTTGCCGATGTGCTGCCGCGCGATGGCGTCGTCGAAGCGCTTCACGAGCAGGTCGCGCAGCTCCTCAATCTTGTAAGTGTCCAGGTCGGCGGCCTTCTCGACCTGATACTTCTCGACGTTGCCGGGCCGATAGATGTTCACCGGCGCGAGCAGGTCGATCAGGAAGCGCCGCTCGACGGCGTCCTGCAGCAGGTCGTTGAGATCCTTCTCGTTGCCCTTCGCCTTGTCGATCCGGTCCTGCAGCTTTTCGACCTCGGACTTCGCCGTTTCTTTCGTGCTGTCCCAGACCCACGCCGTGCTCCACGCGAGGGGCAAGAGGATCTTCTCGAGGGCCGCCACCTTTTCCTGAGCGGTTTTCTGGTCTTTGGCATACTCGGCGGCCGCGTCCTGGATGGCCTTGGGCACCGTGCCCTTGAGGCGGGCCACCTTGTCGTCGAGCGTGGCGACCGGATCGTTCTTGCCGAACAGGTCGCTCTTGACCTGGTCGTCGATCTGGCTCGGCCGAATGCGATACGAGAGCGGCTCGTCAATCGTGTCGACCGGCTGGAACGCCTCGGTGACGCCCGGCGTTCCCGGCACCTTTGGCCGTTTGCTGTAGGCCTCCTTGAGCCGATCGCTGTCGATGCGGAGCCGCGGCCGGGTCTGGTACCAGAGGGACGCGGCGTCTTCTTCTTCCTTCAGCGGCAGACCAATGGCGGCCAACCGGTTCATGAAAGTGGCGTACGACCACTGCTGGCGCGCGCCGTAGTCCATGAACAGCAGCAACACGAAGAGCGGCGCGATGAGCAAGTTCAGCAAGAGCAGGACAATCGTGAGCATCGGCGTGCGCCCGCGGCGGCGCGTCGATGTCGTCCTCTTGCTTCTCGTCATCCGCTGGGACGGGCACCTTATCCGGTTCCTCGTCGCCGGCCGGTTCCTCTTCGAGGTCGGCCTCATCGTCGGCCGGCTCGTCGTCGAGGGCCTCGTCCTCGTCGGTATCGTCATTGGGCGCCGCTTCCTCTGCGGGTTCGGCGTCGTCGACTTCGCGTTCTTCTTCTTTGTCCCGTTTCTTGCGCGCATGAGTGTCCCGCCCTGGTGTTGATCGATCCGCGCCGGCCGACCGCACTTGCCTGAATACGAAAGGACGCGGCGGCGAAGTGAAGCGCTCCGTTGTCAACCCTTCCATGAATTGTGATGGATGCGAAGCGGAATTCCAAGGGTAAATGTGCGCGGTGCGGCCCGAAAAGCGGCGTCACGGCAGATTTTTTGGCCGAAGAGATGGGAAGTGCGAAGTGTACTGGCGCATTACATGGGCGAGCCGCCGGGCTTGTCCCGCTTGTCCCGGCGGTCCACACGGCGGGGACAAGGCGGACAAGCCCCGCCGCTCGCTCATGGATTCTCGACAATTCCCCGCCGGTGCGCCGATTTGCTCCAGATCCTGGCCGAGCAGCTCGTTGCCGCGTTTCCACAAACTCTGCCATCGCTTTGACTTACCACAACAGGCCCATTGCGGCATCCGGCTTGCGTAGAATATCTAGGAACAAACGGACGCCATCTCTATAATGCTCGCCCGGCGCGTCCTTTCGAGACGCCACGGCGGGCGGATTGAAAACGATGAACATGCGAAAACTTCTGCATAACTGGAAATACTGGATCGGGGCCGTCGTGGTTGCGATCGGCCTCACCACGGCACTCGTGCTCTATCTAACCCAGAGCGTGCCCGGTCTGCAGCGGGCCAACGTGCGCGAAACCACTCGCCATGCCGAATCGCCGGCGTCATCGGTGACGAGCGTGGACGTGGTGCGCCCGCATAATGGGTTGGACTACGAGGTCGAGCAGCCCGGCTCGGTCAGGCCTTACGAGAGCGTCCAGCTGCAGGCCAAGGTCGCCGGCTTCTTGCAAACGCAGAACGTCGACATCGGCGATCGCGTCAAGAAGGGCGATGTGCTGGCGGTGATTGCGGTGCCGGAGCTGGATAAGCAGCTGCAGCGCAACCGGGCGTCGGTGGAGCAAGCCAACGCCCACGTCAACCAGATGGCGGTGCGCGTCGTGAGCGCCGAGGCGGATCGCAAGGCTGCGGAGGCGGGCATCGTGCAGGCCGACGCCGCCCACAGGAGTGCCGAGGCGTGGGTGCGTTTCCGCCAGCAGGTCTATGAACGCTACAAGCTGCTGTTCGCGTCCAGCAGCATCGAGGAAAAGCTGGTCGAGGAGAAAAAAGAGCAATACGAGGCCAGCCTGGAAACGGAGTGCGCGGCCCGGGCGGCCATCGCCACCAGCACGGCCAATCTCGCCGCTGCCACCGCCAAGGTCAAGCAGGCCCAGGCGGACGTCAAAGGCGCCGAGTCCGAGGTCAAGGTCGCCCAGGCCGATCTGGAGAAGACCCAGGTGCTGCTCGATTACGCGGTCATCAAGGCCCCGTTCGACGGCGAGATTTGCCACCGCTACTTCTTCCCCGGCGACTTCATCCGCTCGGCCGGCGAGGGCGTAACGCAGCCGTTGTTGACCGTCCAGCGCACCGACAAGCTGCGCGTGATCGTTCAGGTCCCGGACAGCGCGGTGCCGTATCTCCACAATGGCGACCCGGCGGTGGTGCGGATCGATTCGCTGCCGGGCAAGAAGTTCCTCGCCCACGTCTCACGCAAGACCGGTGAGGAGGACTCCAGCACCCGGCTCATGCACGTCGAGGTCGACCTGGATAACCCCACCGGCGAGATCGGCACCGGCATGTACGGCCAGGTCAGGATTCGCGTCGATCGCTTCCCCAACCTGCTGTCGATTCCGACCAGCAGCGTGATCCACGGCCAGGACGGCCGGGCGACGGTATACGTGGTTGCGAACGGCCGGCTCGCGCTGCGGGATGTGCGTCTGGGCACGGACATCGGCCAGCGCATCGCGGTGCTGAGCGGCCTGCAACCCAACGACCAGGTGGTGCGCCAGGCCAGCGCCGGCCTCTCTGCGGGCCTCGAGGTCCATCCGCGGCTCATCGACGACGCGCCGGCGATGGAAGAGCAACCGTAACCGGGCTGTGCATCGTCAAGCTTGATTTTGGGGTAGCCGCATTCGTGAGAATGCGGGCGACGTCGCCCGCATTCTCACGAATGCGGCTACCAGGCAACCCCTGCACTAGCTTCTCTCGACGCGCAGTCAACGGCATGGTAGGTTGTCGGTACCTGCTTCGCCGTCCGCGTGCGGGAGGAGTCATGCATTCCAGTTCGCCGCTCTTGACCGACGAAGATGACATCGCGTCCAAGCCACGCCCGCGCCGACCCTGGGGCGCCAAGTTCCGCGACGCCTTCCGCGGCCTCAAGCTCGGCGTCCGCGGCCACAGCAGCTTCTTCGTGCATTTCTTTTTCGCCGCCCTTGTGGTCGCCGCCGCAGCGGTGTTGCGGTGCAGCGTCGCCCAGTGGTGCATCCTGCTGTTGTGCATCGGCCTGGTGCTGACGGCGGAGCTGTTCAACAGCGCCATCGAGACGCTCTTCCGCGGCCTGGACGAGGCGACCAAGGAGCGGAGCTGGCCCGCGCTCGACGTTGCTGCCGGCGCTGTGCTGCTCGCCAGTCTCGCCGCTGCACTGGTCGGCAATGTCATTTTCATCAGCCGGCTGATGGAAGTGCTCTCCATCGAGTAGGGACGAGGAACCCGGCGATGCCCGGCGACCGGGAACTCTGCGTTTATCTGGTGCCGCAGCTTGCCGCGCCGGGCCGGCTCGCGGGTGCTGGCCGTGGTCATCGACGTGCTGCGGGCCACCACGACCATCGTTCACGCCCTCGCCGCCGGCTGCACGGCGGTTCGGCCCTGCGCCGAGGTGGATGAGGCGCGCCGGATCGCCGACCATCTGCCGGCCGGCAAGGTGCTGCTCGGCGGCGAACGCGGCGGCCAGCCGCTGCCGGGCTTCGACGTGGGCAATTCCCCCGCCGAGTACACGCCGCGCCGGTGCAAGGGGACCACGCTGGTGCTGACGACGAGCAACGGCACCGGCGCCGTGCTCCGAGCCGCCGAGGCCGAGCGGGTGCTGATCGCGGCGTTCGTCAACTTCAGCGCCGTGTGCGAACAAGTCCGGCTCGATCCGCGTCCCCTCCATATCGTCTGTGCCGGCAGCGAAGGCGAGCCGTGCCTGGAAGACACGCTCCTGGCAGGCGCCCTCGTCGATTTCCTGTGCGAGGAGACACACGTGCGGCTCAACGACAGCGCGCGGCTGGCGTGGGACTGTTTCGAGAATCATGGCCGCATCATGGCGGGGGCGCTGGAGATCAGCAAGGGCGGCACGCATCTGCGCGAGCTCGGCTATGCCGCCGACATCGCGGCGGCGGCCGAGGTGGATCGTTTCGCGCTGGTGCCGGAGCTGCGCCGCGACCCGCTGCGGCTCGAGGTCGGCGCCGTGGGCATCGTCAAGAGCCGCTGGCAAAAGTAAAACAATCGCATGATCCCCAAGCCCGCACGCGAGTCTTCGAGCGTGCGGGGTTCCACGAAAGGCCCACGAGGTTCCACCTATGCCCGTCGATATGGAAAAACTGGTATCGCTGTGCAAGCGCCGCGGCTTCATCTTCCAGTCGAGCGAGATCTACGGCGGCCTCAATGGGTTCTGGGACTACGGCCCGCTCGGCGTCGAGTTGAAACGCAACGTCAAGGACGCGTGGTGGCACGACATGGTGCGCAATCCGCCGTCGGGACCCGACGGTCAGGAAATCGCAATGGTCGGCGTGGATTGCGCAATCATCATGAACCCAAAGGTGTGGGAGGCGAGCGGCCATGTCGGCGGATTCCAGGATCCGATGGTGGGCTGCAAAACCGAAGGTTGTAAGAAGCTATTTCGTGCGGACAAGGTGTGGTTGGTGACCGTTTGGCCTCGAGGCTCGATCAGCAATAGGAGCGACGTGGAGGCAGGAAGCGCTGAACCGATCGTAGCCGACAACAGTCGGTACACAACCGTGGCATTTCATTTTGAGTCTGGAGCCGCTGGCGTTACGACGCTAGCGGCTCGCGCCATCCAAGCCTTCGGTCGGAAGAACAATCAAGCCGCCCTGAAAAGATTCGTCGAACACGGGACTGAACGACTATTCGCTAAGAGTCGCGTCTACTTTGAAGGACGGAAGGACAACAGCGCAGACCAACTAGTCACGGGTGACGAACAGCACGAATTTGAATGCGTGATTGAACCACTCCTCGGGGCGAAATTCGCGTCAGGGCCGCGCCCGTGTCCGGAGTGCTATGTTGCGAACTCGCTCACGGACCCACGGGCTTTCAACCTGATGTTCGAGAGTCACGCCGGTGCGATCCAGTCCGAGGAAAACAAGGTCTATCTCCGCCCCGAAACCGCCCAGGGCATCTTCGTCAATTTCAAGAACGTGCTCGACAGCACGCGGCTGAAGCTGCCGTTCGGCATCGCCCAGGTCGGCAAGGCGTTTCGCAACGAGATCAACCCGCGCAACTACACCTTCCGCAGCCGGGAATTCGAGCAGATGGAGATCGAGTTCTTCTGCCATCCGCACGAATCGATGAAATGGTACCAGTACTGGCGCGACGTGCGCATCCAGTGGTACTCGCGGCTCGGGATCCGCTCCGGGCAGCTCCGGCCCCGCGAACAGGGCAAGGACGAGCTGGCCCATTATTCGATCGGCACCACCGACATCGAGTACCTGTTCCCATTCTCCGACGAGCCGCAGGAACTCGAAGGCGTGGCCCATCGCGGCGATTACGACCTGCGCCAGCACGCCCAGCACAGCGGCAAGGACATGAGCTATTTCGACGAGGATGCCTGGAACGCCATGGACAAGTCGGCCTTCGGCGGCGACAAGACCAAGGAGCAATGAGGCCAAGGCGGCACTCCGCTTCCTGCCCCACGTCATCGAGCCGTCGGCCGGGGCGGATCGGTTCACGCTCGCGGTGCTCTGCGAAGCCTACGCCGAGGAAGAGGTCAAGGGCGAGACGCGGACGGTCATGCGCTTCCATCCCCGGCTCGCGCCGATCAAGGCGGCGATCTTCCCGCTGGTAAACAAGGAAGGCATGCCGGAGATTGCCCAGCAGCTTTACCGCGAGCTGAAGGCGGACTTCAACGTCTTCTACGACGACAAGGGTGCGGTCGGCCGGCGCTATCGGCGGCAGGACGAGGCTGGCACGCCGTACTGCATCACCGTGGATGGGCAGACGCTGCAGGACCAGACCGTCACGATCCGCGATCGCGATACGCTCAAGCAGGAACGCATCGCCGTCAAGGAGGTGGGGGCGGTGATTCGGGAGCGGCTGCGCCGATAATCCGTTTCTCCACGCCCGCAGGCGAAAGCCTGCGGGGTAACCCCGCAGGCTTTCGCCTGCGGGCGTGCGGGGTATGACAACGACTACGTCTGCAATTCCTTCACCAGCTCCGCGACGAGCGCCGGGTCGCGCTTCGCCAGCAGGTGCGCGATCCGCGCCGCGGGGACGCCAAGCTTCTCCATCGCGGCGGCGGCGTCCTTCCATGCCTTTTCTTTCTTCTTGCCTTCCGCCAGGTACAATTCCCCCACCAGGTCGGCGAGGCGCTGGCCGGCGATACCGTCGAGATTGTCGTAATAGCGCTTGATGATCTTTTTCTGATAGCCGGTGTAGTCGCGGCTCGGTTTCTTCTCGCTCATGATGGTACCTCGTGGGCGACGCTGCCAGCGTCGCCTTTGGGCCGGGCGACGCTGGCACGCCTACGAGCCATTGTCGGCCAGGACAGCCGGGCACGGCAAGTCCGCGATGGGAGAATTCGCATGCGTGCGGTGGTGCAGCGGGTCCGCCGGGCGCGCGTCGTGATCGACGGCGCAACGGCGGGCGAGATCGGCGTCGGCCTGCTCGTGCTGCTCGGCGTCGCGCCCACCGACACTCCCGAGCAGGCGCGCTGGCTCGCGCAGAAGATCGCCGGCCTGCGCATCTTCGGCGACGACGAGGGCAAAATGAACCGCGACGTCACCGAGGCCGGCGGCGGCGTGCTGATCGTCAGCCAGTTCACACTCTACGGCGATTGCCGTAAGGGACGCCGGCCGAGCTTCGTCGACGCCGCCCCGCCGCCGATCGCGATACCGCTGTACGAGGCCTTTATCGACAGCGTCAAGCTGCTGGGCGTGCCGGTGGCGACGGGCCGGTTCGGGGCCGACATGCAGGTCGAATTGGTCAACGACGGCCCGGTGACGTTAATCATCGACAGCAAGTAGGTCCCGCCTGCCGGGCGGGACCTGAAGAAAGGGCCCGCCTGCCGGGCGGGACCTGAAGCAAGGGCCCATCTGCCGGGCGGGACCGTGGCGCTTCCAGGTCCCGCCCGGCAGGCGGGACCTACCAACGACAGCAAATAAGCTTTGCGGCCGGCGGCACAATCGGGTAATCTTTGACGAACCTCTCCGTGTTGCGCCAGTGTCCCGAAGGATCTTGCATGAGCAAGCCGGCCGTCTCCACACCAACCGCGGCGCCCGCCGCCGGCGCCTTCCAGCAGAAGCTGGGCCTGTTCGACGCGACCATGCTCGTCGCCGGCTCGATGGTCGGCTCGGGCATCTTCGTCGTCTCGGCGATCATCGCCAGGGAGGTTGGCGCCTCCGGCTGGTTGATCGTCGTCTGGGTCATCAGCGGGGTCATGACGATCATCGGCGCCCTCAGCTTCGCCGAGCTGGCCGGCATGTTTCCGCACGCCGGCGGCCAGTACGTCTTTCTGCGCGAGGCCTACGGGCCGTTGTGGGCGTTCCTCTACGGCTGGACCGTCTTCCTGGTGATCCAGACCGGATTCATCGCCGCGGTGGCCGTGATCTTTGCCCGCTACCTGGGCGTGCTCGTGCCGGCACTGGAGACCGATGCACCGCTGTGGCAAGGCGCGCCGATCACCTCGGGCCAGCTCGTCGCGGTGGCGTTGGTGGTGGTCCTGACCGCGGTGAACACCCTGGGCGTGGAGCTGGGCCGCTGGGTGCAGAACCTGTTCACCGTGTCGAAGGTGCTCGCGCTGGCTCTGCTGATCGTCGTGGGATTGACCGTCGCGGCCAGCCCGGAAGCGATCCGCGCGAACCAGGACGACCTGTGGGCGGGGATCACCCAAACGAAGAGCTTCACGGATGTGACACGGCATGTGCCGTTCACGGGCCTGGCGGTGGTGCTGGTGCTGTCCGGCGCGATGGTGGGAGCGCTGTTCTCTTCCGACGCGTGGAATAATGTGACCTACGTTGCCGGCGAGGTGAAAAACCCGCGGCGCACGTTGCCGTGGGGCCTGTTCCTCGGCACCGGCCTGGTCGTGGTGCTGTATTTGCTTGCGAATTTCGCCTATCTCGCGGTGCTGCCGCTGCACGGGACCGAGGATGCCAGCACGGCTTTCCTGCGCGGCATCGACCATGCCGAGAAGGACCGCGTCGCGACGGCGGTGCTGGAACAGGTCTCGCCCCAATTCGGCGTGTCGCTAATGGCGCTCGCGATCATGGTGTCCACGTTCGGCTGCGACAACGGTCTGATCCTTACGGGGCCGCGGCTGTATTATGCGATGGCCCACGACGGCCTCTTCTTCCGGTCGGTCGGCCGACTGAACTGGGCGGGCGTTCCCGCGGCGGGTCTGGTGCTGCAGGGGTTATGGTCGATCGTGCTCATCTTCTCGGGGAGCTATAACAACCTGCTCGATTACATCATCTTCGCCGCGCTGCTCTTTTACATCCTGACCGTGCTGGCCGTCTTCGTGCTGCGTCGCCGCCGGCCGGACCTGGAGCGGCCTTACCGGGCGTTCGGCTATCCGGTCGTGCCGGCGCTGTACATTGGCCTATGCGTGGTGATCGCGCTGTCGCTGCTGGTGGTCAAGCCGCTCTACACCTGGCCCGGCTTCCTGATCGTGCTGACCGGAGTGCCCGTCTTCTTTCTCTGGCGCTGGCTGCAACCGCCCGTCGATTTAGGTAAAACCCGTCATTGAGGATTCCCATGGCCCTGAAAGATCTGTTCGCTACGAAGTCGCTCGAGATGCTGCACGACGAAATGAAAGGCGAGAACCGCCTGCGCCGCGTGCTGGGGCCGGTCGGCTTGACCTCGCTCGGCGTCGGCGCGATCATCGGCGCGGGTATCTTCGTCATCACCGGGCGTGTCGCCTCCAACGACGCCGGGCCGGGCGTGCTCATTTCGTACGCGGTCGCGGGACTCGCCTGTGCCCTGGCGGCGTTCTGCTATGCCGAGTTCGCGTCGATGGCGCCGGTTGCCGGGAGCGCTTACACCTATGCGTATGCCACCCTCGGCGAGATTCTCGCGTGGATCATCGGCTGGGACCTGATCCTTGAATACGCCATGAGCGCCGCGGTGGTGGCGGCATCGTGGACGAAGTACTTCAACAAGCTGCTCCACGTCCTCAGCCTACCGGAGGTGCCCGCACGGCTGTCGAACGATCCGTTTTCAACGGAGGGCGCGTGGCTTAACCTCCCCGCGGTATTGATCCTGTTGCTGGTGACCACGATCCTCGTGATCGGCATTCGCGAAAGTGCCGCGTCCAATACGGCGCTCGTGATTCTCAAGGTGAGCGTGGTGATCTTCGTCATCATTTTCGGGATCGGGTACATCAGCACGGCCAACTGGTTTGACATTCCCCTGGAGGCGCGCAAGACGCCGGAACAGATCGCTCTATCCGACGCGGCCGAGGATATTGCCGCAGCAAACAAAATGACCACCAGCGTCGAAACGCTCAAGAACCAGAGTCTGGCGCTGTTGTACGCCGACGTTGCGGCCAAACACCCAGGCTCACCCTACATCGCAGAACTCAAGGCAAAACATGAGGACGACCTGCCCACAACGGCAAGCGACATCGCTGCGGCCAAGGCCGTTCTCGCCAAGGCCCGCGACAAGGCGCCGGAGCTGATCAACAGCAAATGGGGCATGGTCGCCCAGTTCGGCATCAACAAGCAATTGGAAGCGGTCGATAACTCCGGCGCAGCAACTTCATGCCCTACGGCCTGTCCGGCGTGATGGTCGGCGCGGCGCTCGTGTTCTTTGCATTTATCGGCTTCGATTCGATTTCGACGCACTCCGAAGAGGCGATCAAACCGCAGCGCGATGTGCCCATCGGCATCATTGCGTCGCTGGGCCTGTGCACCTTGCTTTACGTCGCGGTGGCCGGCGTCATCACCGGCATGGTGCCCTATCCGGAAATCGACGTGAATGCGGCAGTGGCGTCCGCGTTCACCGATCGTGCCAAGATGGAGGGCGGCAGCGCCTTTCTCAACGCGGCCGGCGGCCTGATCGCAGCGGGGCGCTCGCGGGCATGACCAGCGTGCTGCTCATCACGTTTCTGAGCCAGGCCCGCATCTTCCTGGCGATGGCCCGCGATGGCCTGATGCCGCAAAGTGTTTTCGGTGCCGTTCACGAGAAATTCAAGACGCCGCACATCGCCACGATGCTCACCGGTGGCCTGATGATGATCGTCGCCGCGCTTACACCCATCGACAAGCTCGAGGAGATGGTCAACATCGGCACGTTATTCGCGTTCGTCGTCGTCTGTTCGGCGGTGTTGATTTTGCGAATCAAACGCCCGGAGGCACACCGGCCCTTCAGGACGCCGCTGGTCTTCGTCGTGGCGCCTGCGGGTATCTTCGTTAACGTCGTGCTCATGTTCTTCCTGGCGCCGGATACGTGGCTGCGGCTGGTGATCTGGCTGGCGATCGGGCTGTGTATCTATTTCACCTTCGGCATTCGCCATAGCGTCTTGCGCAAGCGCAACGCGAAGTCCCTGCCAGCGTCGATGTGACTTCCGCCTCCGCCCGCACCGTCAGCTACGACCTGATCGTCCTCGACGTGATGCTCCCCGGGCGCGACGGCTGGTCCGTCCTGTGCTTCCCCGCCACCACGGTCCCGGCTACCGCCCGATGACGAAATTGTCATCTCGGCGTCATGGAGCTGTCATCCCAGTCGCGTATGCTGGATGAATCGGATACGCTTCCCAGGGAGGTTAGCCATGCAGGATCCGCACGAACGCAGTCCCCGCCCGGCATTCACGTTGATCGAGCTGTTGGTAGTCATTGCCATCATCGCCGTTCTGATCGCGCTGCTGGTGCCGGCCGTGCAGCAGGTTCGCGCGGCGGCCGCCAGGACCCAGTGCCAGAACAACCTCAAACAGGTCGGCCTGGCCCTGCACGGCTACCACGGCAACTGCAAGAGTTTCCCGCCCGGCTACGTCTCGGGCTATGACGCGCAGGCAATGATACCGGACCCGGCTGGGGATGGGCCGCCTTCATCCTGGCGCAGATCGAGCAGCAGGCCCTCTGGAGCGCCATTCGCTTCGACCAGAATATCGAGGCCCCCGCCAATGCGGCCGCCCGTGTGATGTCCGTGCCGATCTATCTCTGCCCCGCGGACAGCGCGCCGCCGACCTGGACGGCAACGCGGTACGACTCGGCGGGCAACCCCGTCGGCCCGATCTGCGACGTGGCCTCGGCCAACTATGTCGGCGTCTTCGGCATCAGCGAGCCGGGGGTGGACGGCGAAGGCATCTTCTTTCGCGGCAGCAACGTCGCCATCAAGGACATCACCGACGGGACCAGCACGACGATGATGGTCGGCGAGCGGTCTTTCCGCTGGGCGCCCGCGACCTGGGTGGGGGCCGTCACCGGCGCGTTGCTGGTCCCGTCGTTGGGCTCGCCGGCGCCGCCCGGTGTTTGGAACAGCGCCGGGACAATCTTCGGGCACACCTTCGAAGGTGCGGGCGGCCCGGGGTGCCCCGGCACCGAGGTCAACGGCTTTGACAGCGCGCACACGGGCGGGGCCTACTTCCTGTTCGCCGACGGCCACGTGCAGTTCGCGCTGACGTTGATGGACCACCGCGTCTACATGGCCCTGTCCACCCGTGCGGGGGGCGAGCCGATTGGGGGGGATTTTTGATGCGTCACATTTGCTTGCTGATGTTGCTAGTGGTCCTGCTCGCCGGCTGCACGGAGAATAGCTCCAGGGACGTGGTCGTGCCCATCGCGCAGGTGCCGGCGCCGCTCCTGAAGGTTGCCCGCGACACGCTGCCGGACGTCACGTTCGACCACGCCCGCAAGAAGGAGAACGGAGTATACGAGATCCGCGGCAAGAACAGGACGGCGACCACGTCTCGATGATGCTGGAGCGGGAGAAGGGCCAATGGAAGGTCATTGTTGAGATGCCCAGGTAACACCGGAGCCCTGACCATGCCCTGGCCCCTTCGTACTCTGCTGGCGTCGCTCGTGCCGCTGCTCGCCGGCGCCGCCGTCGGCGGTTACTACCTCCTTGAACATCGCGATCGGCCGACGGCGGACGGTGCCCCCAAAGGCACCGCGGCGCAGCGCGTCGGCGCCACGTTGAAGCTCGGCGCGGCCCTGGCCGAGTCCTACGGCATCCGCACCGCGCCGGCCGCCGAGGTCCGCTGGCAGGAGTCGGCGGTCGTCTACGGCCGGATCGTGCCGAATCCACACGCCGCCGTCGAGGTCCGTGCCCCATTCGCCGGCGTCGTCAAAACCGCCCG
This sequence comes from uncultured Gemmataceae bacterium, assembly GCA_963834865.1. Classification (GTDB taxonomy): domain Bacteria; phylum Planctomycetota; class Planctomycetia; order Gemmatales; family Gemmataceae; genus CAWIDK01. The sequence continues at coordinate 3,523,008 of CAWIDK010000002.1, read as the reverse complement.
TGGGCAAGCCTGGCCCAGGCTCGGCGACCGCGTTGCAGGGCAGCAGACGCTTGGCGTGCTGGAGACGCGTTTGACGCCGCCGGAGCGAATAGACCTGCGGGCCAAGAGCGCCGAGACGCTGGCGAAGTTCAAGGGGGCCGAGGAGTCGGTCAAGATTCACGAGGAGCGGATGAAGCGGCTCGAGAAGCTGAGCGGCTCCGGCTCCCTGGCGCCGCGCGAGCTGGAGGGGGCCCAGCTGCTGCTCCTGGAAGCACGCACCCAGCGTAACATCGCCCACGGTCAATGGCAGGTCTACCAGCAAGCGCTGGCCGCCCCCGACGGCAAGGAAATTACGCTACCACTCACCGCGCCGCTGGCCGGCGAAATCGCCGAGCTGGCAGCACAGCCGGGCCTGGCCGTCGAGTCCGGCGCGATCCTGTTCAAGGTCGCCGATTTCCGCCGCGTCCTCGTCCGGCTGGACTTTCCGGTCACGGCCGCGCAGGAAACGGCTCCGCCCGAGGTGATGGTCTCCCTGCCGCTTGCCAACGCGCTCGAGTCATCCCTGCCGGCCCGCTACACCGGCCTGGCCCCGCAAATCGAGGCCGCCTCGCAGCGCGTGGCCCGCCTCTATGGCTTCGATTCCCCGGCCGGCGACACCTGGCGGCCCGGCCTGTTCGTGAAGGCGTCCTTCCCGAACCCGACCGTCGCGCCGCGCCCCGCCGTCGCCGTCCCCGCCGCGGCGATCCTGTACCACCAGGGCCGCACGCTGGTCTACGTCCAGCTCAACCCCGGCCGCTTCGAGCGGCGCGAAGTCGAGCTGCTGGGCAAGGGCGGCGGCACCTGGGTCCTCGCCGGCGGCGTCCGCCCCGGCGAACTCGTGGTGTCCCAGCAGGCGCAGGTACTGCTATCCGAGGAGTTCCGCCGCGACACCGACGACGACGACTAAAAGGTCGTTTCGCATCACGTCGGCTAGCTGGCTCACCGCCTGGAAACCGTCCTGTCCCGGCCGCGGGCTCAGCTACAATGACAGGGTGACAGCAGCCGCAGGAGGGACGCAAGCATGATCGATTCGGCCACGCACAACCAGATCAAGGTTTCGTTCGATGCCGCGACAGGCCCGTACATCCGGCTATCTACCGCATGAACCGCTCCGGTTCACGTCGAGCACGAGTCTGCGCGTCCTGAGTGCCGCGTGTTAGCTACCGCCTAATAACTACCCGATGTCTCCCCCCTCCGCCTTGCGGGTCCGCAGGCCACTTACCCCCCATTTCCCCGAGCAAGACAATTGCTGCTCGACCAATTGCTTCGGGCCTAGCGTTATGATGTCGCAGTTCGCTGGGTTGAGCATCATGTCGAAGTCCTCGACCTTCAGGTGCAAAAAGCGCATTACGAAGCATCGGATTGTCAGACCGTGTGTGATGACGAGCACGCGCTCGGCCCGCTTGCCGCATGAGGCTCTCAAGAAACCCTGAAGTTCGGTCGTAGCAGTCGGCCGGACTCTCGCCACCCTCAAAGCGGTAGTAAAACCAACCGAACTTTTGCCGGCGAGGTTCTTGGGCCTTGTGGTCCACATAGCCGCGATCGACCTCGCGCAAACGGGGGTCTTCGTAAACCCGCACCGTCCCGCGTGGGACGCCTACCCCTTCCAGAAGCCCTTCCAAGGTCTCCCGAGCCCTGCGAAAAGGAGAGCAATACACCAAGGCCCCATCGAGGAAATCCAGTCCGATGCGCTGCCCCGCTTGGCGGGCCTGATCCTTCCCGAGCGAGGTCAGTCCGATGGTGTGTGTGGGGACTTCAGCGTCGTTGAGAATCCCGACGTTGGCCAAGGACTCACCGTGTCGGACGAGCTTAATCAGCACAGTGGGTGTCTCCGTCGAAGGCGCGGCATCGGCACGCTACCGACGCACGTCCTGCCGATGCTACTCGACCGGATAGCGCGCGCCAACAAAAAAGCTGCTTGTTGAATGGACCCGCAGCCGAAAGTGGTGGGAGCGTGCCATCATCCGTATATGCCGCGAGAGTGGCAGTTGCCTTCGCCTTTTCAACGATCTTCATAGCTCAACCTCCTCGTCACCGATCCGGACCCGGTGGCGATCCTTGATGCCGATCGCCACGATATTCACCATCTGCTCCGGCTCGTTCTCGATACGAGCAATGACGGCCAATCAGCGGCACTCGTGTCGAGGCCCACCGCCCAAGCTCACTCCGTCGGCGCCCTCTCGTCCTCTGGGGCAGGTACGCTGGCCTGCGGGGATGGTTCAACGGCGAGCGCAATCGGCGGCTCGGCCTGTGCGGCGGCGGGACGGCTCATTCGGCTGTACAGCTTGTATCCACCCCAGATCAGCAAGCTCCACGGCAACACGGCGCTGACGCCGATGATGATCATCATGGCGCACCACGCGAAGATCTTGAAGCTGGTGTATAAACCGGTGCGCAGGTAGGCCCAAAAGGTTTCGTCGCTCGGCACGATGGGGCTCTCACCGGCCAGGATCACGTGGATGCGGGCGACGGCCAGGTCGTTCTCTGGGGCCTGCGGAATGCGCTCCTCTTCCTGGCCGATGAGCTTCCCCACCTCCCGGAATTGGCGCACCAGGGAATCCTTGGCCGCGAGGGGCACGTCGAACATCAGGATGGCCCCCACGTCGCCGTTCGGCCTGCGCTGGGTGCGGCCGTCGGTGATGCGGCCCTTGGCGGCGGCCACCAGCTCTTTGACCTTGGCGGTGCTTTGGTCCACGTCCTTGACCGCGAACTTGAGCTGAGTTTTCTCGCACGGCGGAATGTTGGCGACATTGACGAGCGTGATGTTGTACCCGAATTTCCGCTCGCTCGCCAGCTGGGTGATTGCGGCCTGGAGGTTGTTGCGGGTCAGGAGCGAGCCGACGTTGGCGATGGCCTTGTCGATCGCCTGCTTCTGGGCGGTCGGCACGGTGAACTCGATCGAGGCGTTGACGTTCTTCCGGTCCGTCTCGTTAAGATTGGTGTTGCGCACCTGCCCCTTGACCTGGGCAATGGCCGCGTGCAGCTTCGCATAGCCGGCGGCAACATCCTCCGTGGCGATCTGCACCGTGGTGCTGTTGCGCGGCTCGATGTTGACCAGGTTGTTGAATGTCACCTCGAAATGCGTGTCCTGCTCCTTCGGCTTGATCGTTTCGGTCGCCTTGCCGGTGCCACCCCCTGGCTTCCTCCTGGCGGTGTGACTCCTGCTGCGCGACGATGCCGAGCGTTTCAAGCAGCGCCCCGAAGGCATCCCTGGCCGCGGGGGGCAGCTCCACGTGCAGGATGGCTTCGAGCTGGCCGGCCGCATGCTGCTTCACTTCCGAGCGCAGCACGCGTCCCTTTGCCTCGATGGCAGCCTTCTCGGCGGTCCGGTGCGCCCTTCTTCACGTCCTCCGCCTCGATGCGCATGCTCACGCTCTCGGTGGCGACGAGCGCAAACGGCGTTGGCGGCTCGCGCTCGGCAAGGGAGATCGTCAACGTGCTGAGCGAGACCTGGTTGCTGTAATAGCGCATTTCCCCTTCCATCTTCTCGATCTTGGTGCGCCATTCCCCGAGAGCGTTCTCGGCCGTGATCAGATCCTTGATCTCCCCCTTGCCGGTTTTGATGATGTTGAGAAGGCGTTCCTCCATGGTGCGTGCGGCCTTGAGAGCGCTCTCAATGTCGGTGTATTGCTTGGTGACGTCCTGGCTGTTGATGCGCTGCGTCTTCAGCTCGCCGATCTTGCCCAGGTCGCGGCGCAGGTCGAGGATGAACTGGTCGAGAAACTGCGGCGGCATGCGCACGATGACATAGCCCTGAAGCTTGCCGTTCTTGAGCTGCCCGCTCTTGGAATCGGAGATGAAAGCGCCCTTGATCTGGACGATAAGCCGAGTGATGTTGACGACGGCGACCTCGTAGGAATCGATCTCGAAATCCATCTCGCCGGTGCGGATGATCTTGCGGTTCATCTCGACGGCTTCCTGGGCTGCAGCCAGGAATTCCTTCGACTTGGGATCGTCGAGTGGCGTGCTCTTCTCTTGCTGGTTCACCGTTTCTTTCTGCGCCGGCTGCGGCTCATGGCGATCTTCTTTCGTCGGTGTGAAGTAACCGTCCTTCCTTGGCAGCTCCGGGCTGCCGCTGGATCCACCGGCCCCCGGCCCGCCTGGCCCGGCGCCCGGGGCTCTCCCGCCTCCGGGCCCGTCTTTCGGAGGGTGTTTCGGCACAAGGGGGCTCTTGGCCCGCGCCGGCGCCATGTCCTTGGCCGGCGTGTCGTAGGCATCCTTATCCGATGATGGTTTCCTGTCGCGGCGATTCCAGTCCTTGGCGACATCCTTTTCCATGCGCTCCACGATTGGAGCGCTGTACTGAATATCGGCGTCGTCTTCTGGCATACCGGGTGTGGGCAAGGCTGCGCGAGTGCGCCTGAGCTGCGGGCGGACGGAATACCGAAGATACTCGTTTCCCTAACGGATTCCGCCATCCTGAAAGAGGGAAAGCTGGCCCCGGTCGAGATTGTCTGCGCGATCACGCCAATCAAGCCAAGCAGGACGGCAATGCAAACGAACAGGGCTATGCGAAGCCTGATCGACGGCGGTTTCGCCGGCCACGGCGCCGGCCTGGTTGCAGGTTTGTGCAGGCCGGCATTCGAACGCGAATTCTCGAGGTAATCCGCCATCGGTTTCTCCCTGTGAATACCAGAGCAACCGCATGGATTTGCGCTGCGCCGTGCGTTCCATGTTACGCGATGCGCTCGCACTTGTCAGCCAGGAAAGGGCCGTTGTTGCTTCGGCACGCTCTCTTTTCCACCGCAATCGTGCTGATCTGCCCGGACCGTCACACGCTTACGCCGGCTCAGGGTCGGCGTCGCCGTTATCACCATCACCGCCTGCATGTCGATCGAAATGTCGACGTGGCCAAGCAGGGCCGCGGAGTCGCGTGCGGCCAGGCCGACGCGGGTCTCGGCTTTGCCGGAATGGTGCATGAGCAAAAGGGCCCATGCGGTCGCGGGTGAGAGCGCGTAGCGGAAGCAGAGTGGCCAGCATGCTCTGGGGAATTGCGGCGTAAGATCGTTCGGCATCGCGTGCTCCTGGCTCCAAGATTCGGTCGGTGGCTGGTCGAGGGGAGTCCGACCCGATCGAATCCTGCGCCCTGGGGGACGCGGTGCCGCGCGGGCGTGACGGGCCCGTGCTGACAGGCCCCGCTGACAATACGGGTGCAGCTAACCACACATGGTCTGTACGATCCCTGGGAGAATCCTTATCTGTACGATACCAGCCCAGAGTCAAGGCGGCACCGACGGCGATGACTGAAAGGCCCCGAACGCGATGCTGCAAGCTCTCGTCGCCTGGTCGCTGCGCTATCGGTTCATCGTCGTCGTATTCGCGGCGCTCTTCCTCGTCGTCGGCGTTTACGCGGCGGGGCATTCCCGGCTCGACGTTTTTCCGGAGTTCGCGCCGCCGCTGGTGGTCGTGCAGACCGAGGCGCCTGGCCTGTCGCCCACCGATGTCGAGCAGCTGGTGACGCTGCCGATCGAGACGGCGATCAACAGCGTGCCGCGGCTGGCGCTGTTGCGGTCGCAGTCGATCCAGGGACTGTCCGTCGTCACCGCGACGTTCCAGGACGGCGCCGACATCTATCGCGCCCGCCAGCAAGTGACCGAACGGCTTGCCGAGCTGAACGGTCAGCTCCCCGCGGAAGTGAAGGCGCCGCGGCTCGCCCCGCTGACGTCCTCGACGGGCCGGCTGCTCGCCGTCGGCTTCACCTCGGAGACGCTGTCGCTGCTCGATCTGCGCGACCGGGTGCAATGGCAGGTCCGGCCGCGGCTGCTTTTGCCCGGCGTCGCACAGGTGACCATCTTCGGCGGCGATGTCCGCCAGTTCCAGGTCCAGGTCGATCCGGACGCGCTCGCGGCCCGGCAGCTCACCGTGACCGAGGTGCTCGACGCGGCCCGGCAGGCCAGCGGCATCCGCGGCGCCGGTTTCCTGGAGAACGACCGCCAGCGGGTCCTGGTCCGCAGCGAGGGCCAGGTCAAAAGCGCCGCCGAGCTCGGCGAGACGGTCGTCACCACGGGGTCGGCCACGCCGGTCAAGCTCAAGGACGTTGCCCGCATGCTCGAGGGCCCCGAGCCGAAGTTCGGCGACGCCCTCATCGACGGCCGGCCCGGCGTCGTGCTGATTGCGTACCGCCAGCTCGAGGCCGACACCATCGAGGTCACGCGCCGGCTGGAGGCGGAGCTGGCAAAGCTGCGGCCGTTCCTTCAGCGCCAGGGAATCACCTATCACCCGGACCTGTTCCGCCAGGCCGACTTCATCGAGCACGCGCTGGGCAACGTCGCCGAATCGCTCGGGCTCGGGGCGCTCCTGGTCGCGGCGGTCCTGTTCCTGTTCCTGTTCAACCTGCGCACGGCGTTCATATCGCTCACGGCGATTCCGCTATCGCTGATGGCCGCGGTAACGGTGCTGTGGGCGCTCGGAGTCGGGCTGAACACGCTGACATTGGGCGGCCTGGCGATCGCGGTCGGCGAAGTCGTCGATGACGCCATTATCGATGTCGAGAACATCTTCCGCCGGCTGCTGGAGAACCAGCGCAGCACGGCCCCCCGGCCGGCGTTCGAGGTGGTGCTGGCCGCGTCTCTGGAAGTGCGTGGCGCGGTGGTGTACGCAACATTCGTTGTCGTGCTTGTGTTGGTGCCGGTGTTTTTCCTCAGTGGCCTGCAAGGCCGATTGTTCGCGCCGCTGGGCTACGCCTACGTCCTCGCCGTGCTGGCGTCGCTCGCGGTGGCGCTGGTCGTCACGCCGGCGCTGGCGCTGCTGCTGTTGTCCGGGGCCCGGCAAGCAAACGAGCCGGCCCTGCTGCGCTGGCTGCAAGCCGGCTACGAGCGGCTACTGCGCGGCCTGGACGCCGTGTGGCCCGCTGCGCTGGTGACGATGCTCTTGCTGATCGCCACGGCCGCGGTCACGCTGGGCCGGTTCGGCGGCGCATTCTTGCCGGAGCTGCGCGAGAGTCACTTCGTCCTGCACCTCCGCGGCTTGCCGGGCACGTCGCTGCCCGCTTCGCGGGCGATGGGGCGGCAGGTGACGGCCCGGCTCAAGGAGCATCCGGCGGTGGCGGCGGTGGCGCAGAATATCGGTCGCGCCGAGCTGGGCGAGGACACCTGGGGCGTCGAGTACAGCGAGATCGAGGTGCCGCTCAAGCCCGCAGCGGCGTCCGAGCTCCGCGAGGCGCAGGCGTATCTTAAGCAGGTCGCCGGACAGGTGCCGGGCTTTCGCGGCGACGTTTTCACCTTCCTCACCGAACGCATCCGCGAGCTGCTGTCCGGCACACCCGCCGCGGTCGCCGTGCGGGTCCACGGCGAGTCGTTCGACGACATCGAGCGCGCTGCCGGCCAGATCGCCCGGGTGATGAACGGCATCGACGGGCACGCCAACGTCTACGCCGAGACGCAGACTGGGGTGCCGGAGATGGTGGTGCGCATCCGGCCCGCCGACGCGGCGCAATTCGGACTACGGCGGGTGCAGATCATCGACGCGGTGCAGACCGCCTTTCAGGGCGCCGAGGTCGGCCAGGTCCACGTCGGCCCGCGCACCATTGACGTGCGCGTGCTGCTCGACGAGCGCTTCCGCGAAGACCCCGCCGCGGTCGCCAATCTCTGGCTCGCCGCCGTGTCCGATGATCCGAAGAACCCGGGCCGCATCCCGCTCAAGCAGGTCGCCGACGTCTATTTGTCCGACGGCCGATTCCTGGTCGCGCATGAGGGCGGCCAGCGGCGGCAGCAGGTGACGTGCAACGTCGCCGGCCGCGACGTGACCGGCTTCGTCGCCGAGCTGGAGCGCCGGCTGCGCGAGCTGGACTTGCCCGAGGGCGTGTTCTGGACGCTGTCCGGCGAGCACGAGGCCCGTGCCGCGGCGCTGCGCGAGCTGCTGTTCTGGTCCGCCCTGGTCGCGGTCGCGATCGTGCTGTTGCTGTGGCTTGCCTACGGCACGCTGGGCCGGGTGGCGCTCATCCTGGTCAATCTGCCGTTCGCGTTGGTCGGCGGCGTGCTGGCGGTCGCGCTCACCCGCGGCGTGCTCGACGTGGGCTCGCTGATCGGCTTCGTGACGCTCTTCGGCATCACGACGCGCAACAGCATGATGATGGTTTCGCACTGGCAGCACCTGCACGACGAGGAGGCGGTGCCGTGGGGACCCGAGCTGATCTTCCGCGGCGCCCGCGAACGGTTGGCCCCGGTGCTGATGACGGCCCTGGTTACGGGGCTCGGCCTATTGCCGATCGCCTGGGGCAGCGGCGAGGCAGGCCGTGAAATCGAGGGCTCGATGGCGTGGGTCATCCTCGGCGGACTCGGCACGTCGACGGTGCTGAATTTGTTCTTGCTGCCAGTGGTATATCGCAGGTCGACGGCGTCGTAGCAAGGGCGGCCGACGGCACGGCTTACACGCCACGCCGACGAGCGATCAATCGGCGGATTTCGGGAATGAGTTCGGTCGGTACAAGCATTACCGACAAGCCTTCGACTTCCATCGCCGCTTCGTATTCAGCCACTCCCTCGTCGTCCGTCTGCGTATCGTAGTAGGCAATAACCTCCTGCGCTCGTTTTTCGTTCCACCCACGAGGAAATACCTGCTTCTTGCGCCTAACCGTTTTGGGGGCTGCTAGTCGCTTCTTCATCTTTGTTTCCTCCGTTGCCGGCGCCGAAAGGCCTTCAACTCCTTGCCCCTGAGGTCGTAAGCCGTGAGAACAAAGACACCGTCGCCCTCCTCATCAGGCACGTAGACCACCTTCAAGTAACGCCCGGTCGAGGTCTGGCCGAATCGGATGCGCGATCCTCGATCGCTCTGGAAATCGTCCCCGGCTCGCACCAACGCTTGGCGGACTTCCTCCTCCGTCACTCCATGTTCGAAAATGTGCGGCTGGCCTGTCTCTCGGTCGATGTGGAAGCGTATCTCCATTGTAACAACCGATGGCGCGGGTCATCCGCGGCGGGCTGGGCGCGTCGACCGGGCTGAAGCTGTTCCTGCGGCCATTCAAGCCGGGCCCGCGCCGTAGAGGTGCTGGATCGGCGTCTTATGGCCCCACGCGATCTGGTCGCGCGTCAGGCCGAACACCGCGGCGATCTTGTCGCGCTCGTCGGGACTCGGCGTCCAGCGGCCCAGCACGATGGCCACGACGCGCTGCTCGTCGAGGCCCGCCTGCTCCGCGAGCTGCCGGGCGTCGATGCCGCGCTGGGCGCAGAGCTGATCGACGTTTTTCGTGGTGGTGTTCGTCATCGCGCGCTCTCCGCTAAACCGCAAGCGTTCACGGACTGCGGCCGAATTGCGGCCCATGACCGTACATGTGATCGACCTGCGTCGTGTGGCCCCATACAACCTGCTCTGGGCTGATCCCCAAGGCTGCCGCAAGACGCTGCCGCTGTTCCGGACTCGGCGTGTATCGGCCATGCGCAATCGCGTCGACCACGCGGCGGTCCAGGCTCGACGCCTCGACCAGTTGCGCGAGCGACATGCCACGCTCCGTCATCCATTCGGCGAGTGTTTTTGTCTGCGTCATGGCGACCGCCCTTCAGGCCGATGCGGCGATTACGGCACGTTGCCGATTGCGGTGATTATAGCGGCTCGGCGTGGATTCGGAACCAACGAACCTCGATGCGGCCCAAGAGGGATGGATACAATATCATGTATGAATGAACACGTCATTTTAGGGACCGGCCCCGTGAGCGACACGATTCAGCCCAACCTGTTCGGCGACGCCGAAGCCGGCCACTTGCCGCTGTCGGGGGACTACGCCGAGGTCGTGTTCGATCGGCCGCTTGACCATGCCTATAGCTACGCCGTGCCGCAGGAGCTGCGCGGCGCTCGCCGTCGGTAAGCGCGTGCTGGCGCCGTTCGGCAAGGGCGATCGACATACCGTCGGCTACTGCGTTGGACTGACTGCGGAGGCGCCGGGCCGCAAGGTCAAGAACCTGCTCGAAGTGCTCGACGACGAATCGCTGCTCACGCCGCACCTCTTGAAGCTGACGCGCTGGATGGCGGACTACTACCTGTGCGGCTGGGGCCAGGTGCTCAACGCGGTCCTGCCGTCGGGCGTCAGGCAGCAGGCCGGAACACGCGCCGTCACGCTGATCGAGTTGATCCCCGAGAACCTCTGGCCCAGTCCGCCGCCGACCCTGAGCGCCAAGCAGAAATCCGTACTCGAATTCCTGAAGCCGAAGCCGGGGCCGATCGAGCTGCGGCTGCTGCTGCGCGAGGCGAAATGCGGCACGGGGCCCGTGCGCGGGCTGCTGGACAAGGGCCTGGTGCGGCGCCGCGCGGGCCGGGCGGAGAACACGCAGGTCAAGACCAGCGATCCGGCGGCGGACGACGTGCCCGCGGAGGAGGCGGTCGCGCGGCCCGAGGCGCTGACGCCGGATCAGCTCGGCGTCTGGGCCACCCTGGAGCAGGCGGTGCGCGGCGGCGGGTTCAAGCCGTTCCTCCTGCACGGCGTCACCGGCAGCGGCAAGACCGAGGTCTACATGCGCGCCATCGAGGAGGTGATGCGCCAGGGCAAGGAGGCGCTGGTGCTGGTGCCGGAGATCAGCCTGACGCCGCAAACGATTCGGTCGTTCCAGGGGCGCTGCGGCCAGGTCGCGGTGCTGCACAGCCACCTGCACAGTGCGGAGCGCAGCAATCATTGGCGGCGCATCGCGCGCGGCGAGGTGCAGGTCGTCGTCGGCGCCCGCAGTGCCGTGTTCGCGCCGACGCGCAACCTCGGCCTGATCGTCATCGACGAGGAGCACGAGAACAGCTTCAAGCAGGAAGCGACGCCGCGCTATCACGCACGCGACGTTGCCGTGATGCGGGCCCGGCTCGAGAACATCCCGATCGTGCTCGGCTCGGCCACGCCGGCGCTGGAAAGCTGGCACAACGCCCAGCGCGGCCAGTACACGCTGCTGACGCTGCCGCGGCGCGTGCACGATCGGCCGTTGCCGCACGTGCATCTCATCGACCTGCGGCACGACCGCGACCCGAGCCGACGGCTCGACGGGTTGAGCCCGAGCCTGGAGCGGGCGATGCGCACCGCGCTGGGCATGGGCGGCCAGGTGATTCTCCTGCTGAATCGCCGCGGCTTCTCGACGTACCTGCACTGCCCGGGCTGCGGCCACGTCCAGCACTGCCGCTTCTGCGACCTGGCGATGACGTTCCACCGTGAGCGGGACATCATCCTGTGCCACTACTGCGGCTACGAGCAGGTGCCGCCCGAGAAATGTCCCGCGTGCGCCACCGGGCTGCTCCGCTATCAGGGCATGGGCACCGAGAAGCTGCAGACCGAAATCGAAACCAAGTTTCCGGACAAGATCGTCGGCCGCATGGACTCCGACACGATGAAACGGCCCGGCAGCCACGGCAAGGTGCTGGGCGCGTTCAAGCGTGGCGAGATCCACATCCTGATGGGCACGCAGATGATCGCGAAGGGCCTGGACTTTCCGAACGTGACGCTGGTCGGCGTGGTGAACGCGGACGTCGGCCTGCACCATGCCGACTTCCGTGCCGCCGAGCGCACGTTTCAGCTTTTGGCCCAGGTGGCCGGCCGCACTGGCCGCGGCGCGCGCGGCGGCCATGTTTACGTGCAAACGATGAGCCCGGAGCATCCGAGCATTGCGCTGGCGGCGGTGCACGATTATCGCAAGTTCGCGGAAGCCGAGATGCGTCATCGCAGGGCGCACAACTATCCGCCGATGCAGCGTCTGGTGCGCCTGATCGTGCGCAGCCGGGACGAGAAGGCGGCGAGCGACTACGCCGAGCGCCTCGCCGCCGCGTTCCGGCCGGCGCTGGAAAAGCTGCAGCGCGACGCCGCCGCCCCGACCGACCTGCGCCTGCTCGGCCCGGCGGAGTGTCCGGTATTCCGGCTCAAGGGGTACTATCGCTTCCACTTCCAGTTGCAATCGTCCAGCTCGGCATTCCTCCATCAGGTGCTGCGCGGTGGTGCCGACGGTACGGGTGACGAAGGACGTGGAGCTGACAATCGATATCGATCCGCAGGATATGCTGTAACGGCGCCAGTATTTAAATCACCGCGTGCGCGATTTGGCAGTAGCCGCGTTCGTGAGAACGCGGGTTTCGGATAGCGCCGCCCGCGTTCTCACGAACGCGGCTACGCCCCTTGCTGCACAATCGCGCACCGTGATTTAGCGCATCAGCCGGGTTGGCGGCGTTGGAACGCTTCCGCACCGAGGCCGAGGCGATAGCCCGCTTGCATCGCCGAGAATCCGCGTGGCGGCGCTGCCTTTTTCGCTTGGGCGCGGGCACAGCATCGGTTATCCTGGAAGGCGTCTGCACGAACGCTAGCGGTGAGGAAACCATGATCACCTTGCTGGGAAGCCCGCGACTCTGCTGCGATGGACTGACGCGTCGGGAAACGTTGAAGGCGGGGGCCCTGTCGCTTCTGGGCGGCTTCTTCAACCTGCCGAGCCTCCTGGCGATGGAGAACAGCGGCAGCGCTCATGTCCGGCCGGGCAAGGCCAGGAGCGTGCTGCTGATTTATCTTCAGGGCGGGCCCGCCACGCAGGACATGTTCGATCTGAAGCCGCATGCGCCCAGCGGCATTCGCTCGGAATTCAAGCCGATTGCCACCAGTGCCCCCGGAGTGCAAATCTGCGAGCATCTGCCGAGGATGGCTCAGTGGATGCACCGGGCCGCCCTTGTGCGTTCCACCTATCACGAGGGAATCTGCCACAGCAACATGCCGATGTATACCGGTTCCGACCTGGCGCGCGATGAGGAACGCCGCGGCACCGATCCGCCCAGCATGGGCTCGGTGTGCGCCTACTACGAACAGGAGGTTCTCAAGAAGCAGCCGGGCCTGTTGCCGAATTATGTCTACTTACCCTGCCCGCTCGGCTGGGGCGAGGTGCGGGTCAAGGGAGGACCGTGGGCTGGCTTCCTTGGGCAACGCTACGACCCGCTGTGTACGGAATGCACGGCCTACGTGGATCGGCCCCAGGCAAGCGGCCAGGCGGACGACATGCAGCGCGTGCGCGGGGAGATTCTGTTCCGCGGGAGCGAGCTGCCCGCCGGCATGACGGTTGATCGCTTCGATTCGCGCCGCGGCTTGCTCGAACAGGTCGACGATCGGCTCCGCAGTCTGGAAAGCCAGCCGGCGCTGCAAGGTCACGCCCGGAGGCAACAGCTCGCCTATGACCTGATTACCTCGCGTCCGGTTCGGGAGGCCTTTGATCTGAACCGGGAGCCGGCTCGTGTGCGCGACCGCTATGGGCGAAGCTTGTTCGGCGACGCCCTGCTGCTCGGCCGGCGTCTGGTGGAACGCGGCGTGCGTTTCGTCAACGTGAGCTGGGACAACATGCGGCAGCGGTTTTCGCCGCCGGCCAGCAATCAGGTCTGGGACACCCACGAGCGCAATTTCCCGATCCTGAAAGAGAACCATCTGCCCCATCTGGACGAAACCTTTTCGGCGCTGATGGAGGATCTCGACCAGCGCGGCCTGCTCGACGAAACGCTGATCGTGATGATGGGCGAGATGGGCCGGACCCCGCGGATCAACGCCAACGGCGGCCGGGATCACTGGACGTTTTGCTACTCGGTGCTGCTGGCCGGCGCCGGTATTCGCGGCGGCTCAATCTACGGGGAATCCGACGCCCATGCCGCGTATGTGAAGAACAATCCAGCCCACATCCGGGACATCTGTGCGACCATCTACCACTGTCTGGGCATCGACCCGGAAATGTCGGTATACGACCACGGCCGCCGGCCGATCCCGATTGCGCACGGCGGCCGGCCGTTGCATGAGATCCTCGCATAAGGCCGAATTGACAATCCGGTGCAACATGACACAATGGCCGTATGAAGACCAGGGAAACGCCGCCGATTACGCCCGACGTTCGAGTCGGATTGCAAGAAGCGCTGGACCGGCTTGCAAAAGGACTCCGTGATCCCGCGGCAGCCCGGCAATCGCGCGCGGATGGATAGGCTCCGCGAAGCGAATCGACAACGATTTGGCGTGCAGGATATCGGCGTGGCCATCATCCGCGAAATGCGCGACAGCCGATGAAGTACGTCATCGATTCATCCGTGTCGTTCAAGTGGGCGGTCACGGAGATCGACTCGGACAAAGCCCTGCGTATGCTCACCGATTACCAGAACGCGGTCCACGAGCTTTTGGCCCCCGACCTTCTTGTCACGGAGATTGCCAATGCCCTGGCGTCGGCGGAGAAGTCCGGGAGAATTCAGGCAGGTGAAGCTGCTGCATTCTTGACCGACATCATCAATAACGCCCCGGTACTCCATCCCACCATCGCGGTTCTCAATCGGGCGCTGGAAATCTGCCTTGCCGCAACGCATTCCGTCTATGACTGCGTTTACGTCGCCCTTGCCGAACGGGAGGTATGCAAACTGGTCACGGCCGACGACAAGCTCGTGAAGAATCTCCAACTGTCGTTCCCGTTCATCGTGCCACTTTCCTCGCTTCCCTGAGGTCAACGCCCGCAAATCACCGCACACGATTATTAGCGAGATTGTTGCATGAAAGGCAGGACTCGATGAACAATCGCAGCGAATCCGAGAGCCCTCTCCGCCGTCTGGACGACTGGGACGAGTTTGTCGAAGCGCGGTACCCGCGCCGGCGCAGACGGCCCGCGAAGACTACCGCAACTACGACAAGCCCGCGCACGACACGGTTCGCGATTTCTATCGCCTCAACCACCGCTACCAGACCTACGACTTCGTGCAGCAAAAGAAGCGGGAGTTTCTTCGGTTCGACCGCCGGCAGACTGACCGTGCTGGAGGCGCTCGACTTCCTCGATACCTTGGTCGACGATTCCGATCCCGACATCTCGCTTTCCCAGAGCGAGCATCTGTTGCAGACGGCCGAGGCCATCCGCGCCGACGGACACGAGGACTGGTTCGTCCTGACCGGGTTGATCCACGACCTCGGTAAAGTCCTGTGCCTGTTCGGCGAACCGCAGTGGGCGGTGGTGGGCGACACCTTCCCGGTGGGATGCGCGTTTAGCGAGCGGATCGTCTATCCCGAGTTCTTCGCCGACAACCCGGACCGCCGCGATCCCCGGCTGCAATCGCCGTGCGGCGTTTATGGGCATGGTTGCGGGCTGCGCAACGTCCACCTGTCCTGGGGACACGACGAGTACCTCTACCAGGTTGTGAAGGATCGCATGCCGGAGCCGGCGCAGTACATGATCCGCTACCACTCCTTTTACGCCTGGCACCGGGAGGGGGAGTACGAACATCTGCTGGACGACCACGACCGCGGGATGCTGCCCTGGGTGCGGAAATTCAACCCGTATGACCTGTACTCCAAGAGTCCGGAGCGGCCGGATTGGGACAAGCTGCGCCCCTACTACACCGCATTGATCGAAAAGTATCTTCCGGGCAAACTTTGCTGGTAAGCGGAGCACGCGAACAATGGCAGACGGTGTCGGGAAAGTCGCGATCGTGACCGGCAGCACGCAGGGCCTCGGCGAGGCCATCGCCCGGCGGCTCGTGGACGATCGGCTGATTCAGGGGCTGGTGATTTGCGGACGTAACGCCGGCAGCGGCGAACGGCTGGCCCATGAGTTGAGCGCGCGCGGCTGCCGCACGGAGTTTGTGCGGGCCGACCTGGCGGTGGTCGAGGACTGTCGCCGCGTAACCGACGCGGCGCGCCGAGCTTTCGACCGCATCGACTTCCTGGTCAACAGTGCCGCGACCTCCGAGCGCGGCACGATCCTGGACACGACGCCGGAGCTTTTCGACCGCATCATGGCCATCAACGTGCGGGCGCCGTTCTTCCTGATGCAGGCGGCGATTCAGACCATGATCGACCGCGGCATCGCCGGGTCGATCCTCAACATCATCAGCATGTCCAGCCACGGGGGCCAGCCGTTCCTGTCGCCGTATTCCACTTCCAAGGGCGCCCTGGCAACCCTGACCCGAAACGTGGCCCGCTCCGTGGTCGAGCACCGCATTCGCGTCAACGGCCTCAACCTGGGATGGATGGATAGCCCCGCCGAACACGCGGTGCAGAAGAAGTTCCACGCTGCCGCAGACGACTGGCTGCAAAAGGCCGAGCAAGCGCAGCCCTTCGGCCGACTCATCAAGCCGGCGGAGGTGGCGGAATTCGTCGCCTGTGTGCTGTCGGAGAAGTCGGGCCTGATGACGGGCTCGATCATTGACTTCGACCAGAACGTTATCGGCACGCAAGCGTGACGCTCGATTGCCCGCGTACCCAATGTTCCGCGCGGAACAGCCAGGCGCCCACATCCGAGTAATGAGCAACCACTTCCAGGGGATGTCGGGCGCTAAGTTCGCCAGCGTGTAACCCCGCGGCCTGTCGGCCGCGGGCGTGGGGCATATATGTAAGACGTGAACCGTTCCTCTCCCGCGGCACCGCCCGCGCGGTCCAGCCCGGCGGCGAACTGGAGGCTTCCGTGACCCCGAAAGAAGTTCTCGCCCTCATCCGCGAAAAGGAAGTCAAGGCCGTCGATCTGCGCTTCATGGACTTTCCCGGTCTGTGGCAGCACTTCACCATCCCGGCCGAGGCGCTGGCCGAAAGCACCTTCGAGGAGGGCCTCGGCTTCGACGGCTCCAGCATCCGCGGCTGGCACGCCATCAACGAATCCGACATGCTCGTCTTGCCGCAGCCGGAGACGGCGTTCATCGACCCGTTCTTCAAGGAAGCCACGCTGACGCTGATCTGCAACATCCAGGACCCGCTGACCAAGGAGGACTACAGCCGCGACCCGCGCAACGTCGCCCGCAAGGCCGTCAACTACATGAAGTCGACCGGCATCGCCGACATCGCCTACTTCGGCCCGGAGCTGGAGTTCTTCGTCTTCGACAGCGTGCGCTACGATCAGACACAGAACGCGGGCTACTACTTCATCGACAGCGTCGAGGGGGCCTGGAACACCGGCCGTGAGGAGAAGCCCAACCTCGGCTACAAGCTCCGCTACAAGGAAGGCTATTTCCCCGTGCCGCCGTCCGACGCGTTGCACGACCTGCGCACCGAGATGATGCTGACGATGATCGCAGTGCGGCCTCAAGATCGAGGCGCAGCACCACGAGGTCGCCACCGGCGGACAGGGCGAGATCGACATGCGCTTCGCCCCGCTGGTGGAGATGGCCGACAACGTACTCAAGTACAAGTACGTCGTCAAGAACGTCGCCAAGAAGTACGGCAAGACGGCGACGTTCATGCCCAAGCCGCTGTTCATGGACAACGGCTCCGGCATGCACGTACACACGTCGCTCTGGAAGAACGGCGTCAACCTGTTTGCCGGCTCGGGCTACGCCGGCCTGTCGGACATGGCCATGTACGCCATCGGCGGCCTGCTTGCGGCACGCCCCGGCCCTGTGCGCGCATCACCAACCCGACGACCAACAGCTACAAACGGCTGGTGCCGGGCTACGAGGCGCCGGTCAACCTTGCCTACAGCCGGCGCAACCGCTCGGCGTCGATCCGCATCCCGGTGTATTCGCCGAGCCCCAAGGCCAAGCGCATCGAGTTCCGCTGCCCGGACGGCTCGAGCAATCCCTACCTCGCGTTCGCGGCGATGCTGATGGCGATGCTCGACGGCATCAAGAACAAGATCAAGCCCGGCGAGCCGCTCGACAAGGACATTTACGACCTGGAGCCGGAGGAACTGGCCAAGGTGCCCAAGACGCCGGGCTCGCTGGAGGAAGCGCTGGCAATGCTGGAGAAGGACCACGAGTTCCTGCTGCAAGGCGATGTGTTCACGACGCGACGTGATCAGCACCTGGATCTGGTACAAGCGCGAGAAGGAGGTCGAGGCGATCCGGCTGCGGCCGCATCCGTATGAGTTTTACATGTATTACGACATGTGACGACGGAGGCGGAGCCTGGAGGATTGTTGGAGTGCGGCGTTTTGACGCGGCTCGGCCCTTCGGCTATTTTGGAGTGCGGCGTTTTGACGCCGCTTTGGTTTTTCCCTGTTGAGCGCCGTGTTGCCACCGGAAGGGCGGCAAGAACAAAAGCGGTGTCAAAATGCCGTACTCCAAAAAAGGCCGCGTTGCGGTAGGCGAAAAGCCGGAAAAACAAAAGCGGCGTCAAAACCAGTCTGCTCCGGCTCGCGAAGCAGCATGAGGTCACCCTCGAAGCCTGGGCGGTGTTCTCGAACCATTACCACTTTGTCGGCCATACCACCGGATCGAAGAACCAGCTTGCGAGCCTAATCGCGTCGGTCCATTCGGACACGGCGACCGCCGTCAATCGCCTCGACCGAAATCCGGGCCGTGCTGTTTGGTTCAACTACTGGGACACGCAGTTGACATTCGAGAAATCGTATCTGGCCCGGCTGAATTACGTTCATTGCAACGCCGTGAAGCACGGCCTGGTTCGGGAAGCGCACGACTACCGCTGGTGCTCCGCAGCCTGGTTCGAGCGCGCGGCAACGCCCGCCCAGGTGAAAACGATCTATCGCTTCAAGACCGATCGCGTCAAGGTGGACGACGACTACGAGCCGGTCGTGTGACTTTTGGAGTGCGGCGCTTCAGCGCCGCTATTGTTTCATGCAGGTTTTGGCGTGCGACGCTCTAACGCCGCTTTTGTTTTCTCCGGCGTGGCCCGCCGCTTTGCGTCTGACAACCGCGAAAGAGCGAAGCAGCGCGCCGCACGCCACAGCACTGAGGTGACCGGGCAAAAAAAACAAAAGCGGCGTCAAAACGCCGCACTCCAAATGCCGCCAGCAGTTGCCCGTCTTCTCTTTCTGACCTATCTTGACAGCAGCATGTCGCTTGGCCGCCCCAGCCGGGCGCGACGGCAATCCAAGGGGAGGATGTCATGCGAGCTATCTCAACCGGTCTTTCGATTCTCGTGCTGGGCGCTGTCTTGACCCTGTCGCCCGGTGAGGCGGCGGCGCTCGGCCATCATCGCGACTGCGGGCCGACGCAGAAGGTGGTGCTGGAAGTGTGCCATCCCAAGACGTGCTGCAAGATCGAGGTGCCGGTGTGCATTCCGTGCTGTTGCCAGGGCGCGCCGTGCGTGCGCTTCGAGCACACGCTGCTGGGTCACGGCCGAACCGTGTTCACCTGGTCGTGCGGCTACGAGGTGGCGGTGCGCTACACCTGCTGCGGCGGCATTAGCGTCAGCCAGCGCGGCTGAGCTGACCTTGATAATTCGGTGGTCGCCACCGAAATTTCAAGGTAGCATCAGAGGATGCTTCACCGTACTCGCGAGCTGGCGATCCTGAACCGACTGCTGCAGCGCTTCACCGTAGTCGGCATCATCGGCGCCCGCCAGGTCGGCAAGACGACGCTGGCGCGGGCCCTGAAGGCGCAGCGGCGGGAGCCATCGACCTATTTCGCTCTGGAAAACCCGGAGCATCTGGCGCGATTGGCCGACCCGATGCTCGCCCTGAAAGACCTGCGCGGCCTGGTTTTCCTGGACGAGATTCAGCGCCAGCCCGAGCTGTTGCCGGTGCTGCGCGTCCTGGCGGATCGGCCGCGCCGGCCGGCGCGATTCGTCGTGCTCGGCAGCGCCGCGCCGAGCTGCTGCGCCAAAGCGCCGAGAGCCTGGCAGGACGCATCGCCTATCACGAGCTGCGCGGATTGGCGTTCGATGAAGTCGGCATCAAGAATCGCGCCCGCTTGTGGCTGCGCGGCGGCTTCCCGCGCTCCTATCTGGCCGCGTCCAACGCCCTGAGCCACGAATGGCGGGAGCAATTCATCCGCACCTTCCTGGAAAGGGACCTTCCCCAATTCGGCGTCAGCGTGAATGCCGCCACGCTGCGCCGCTTCTGGACGATGCTCGCCCATTATCATGGGCAAACCTGGAACGCATCGGAATTCGCGCGCTCGTTCGGCGTGGCCGACACCACCATCCGCCATTACCTCGACATCCTGACTTCCGCCCTCGTGGTCCGGCAGCTGCCGCCGTGGTTTGCGAACGTCGGCAAGCGGCATGTCAAGGCTCCCAAGGTGTATATCCGCGACAGCGGCCTTGTACACGGCTTGCTCAATCTGCGGAGCCTCGACGACCTTGCGGGCCATCCCAAGGTCGGCGCCTCGTGGGAGGGGTTCGTGCTCGAGCAGCTCATGATTCGCCTAGGGGCGCAACCGCAGGAGTGTTTTTTCTGGGCGACGCACAGCGGCGCGGAGCTCGATCTGCTGATCGTTCGCGGCCGGCGCCGGCTCGGCTTCGAAGTTAAGCGTACCAGCTCACCGTCGCTGACGCCCTCGATGCGCATTGCGCTGGCGGACCTCGACCTGCAGCGTCTCGATGTAATCCATGCCGGCAGTGAAACGTTCCCACTGGCCAAGAAGGTTCGGGCGGTGGCACTGGCGAGACTGCTCGAGGACATCCAACCGCTTTAATCCAGTTGGCGGACGCGGATGTTTTTGAACTCGACGTGCCCCGGATAGAGCTGCAAGCCGATGCGGCCGGTCGTCTTGGTCAGCCCGGGGAAGCGGTCGAAGCGGTCCTTGTGATCGTCGAGGTTGGCGGCGAGGATTTTCTGGTCGTCGAACGTGACCTCGACCTGCCGCCCCCGGACGCGAATGTCGAGGCGATGCCATTGGTCCACAGGTGCGTCGGCGCCGGGTTCGGGGCGACGACGGAGAAGATCGCACCGGTCCTGTCCTTGGGATCGGCGGGCTTGGCGTCATCGATGAGCTGGATTTCCATGAATTGCCCGCCGTTCATCGCCCCTTGCGGCCAGGCGCGCAGGTAGACGCCGCTGTTGCCGCCGGCCGCCATCTTGTATTCGAGACTCAGCTCCAAGTCGGCGTAGTCCTTGTCCGACATGAGCCAACCCTGGGGTCCGTTGCTTTCGCCGACAAGGACGCCATCGTGCACCTTCCAACCCGCGAGGCCCATCAATTTCCAGCCGGCCAGGTCCTTGCCGTTGAAGAGCTGGACCCACCCAGATTCGGGGCGTTCGAGCTTGAACTCGTCGAACGTGAACGTGTATTCCTTTTTGACCGCATTGATGGCGGCCACGCCGACCTGGAGCTTGCTTGCCAGATCGAGGTTATCCGCCGTCTGCGGATCGCTCCACGTTCTGCCATCGGTGCTGTGGCGCAGCAGCAGCGTGTTGCCGCGCCGCTCGATTTGCAAATAGGCTGGCGCCTCGGTGAGGAAGCCCAGATGGGCGCCCGGATTCTTCAATTGCAAGACCTCGCTGTGCACGTACGCTCTTGGGTCGGCGGCCTCCCCCTCGCCGGCGCGCATGAGACGTGCGAGACACCTGTTCTTATTCCAAACGACCAGTCCGGCGCCGGCATAGCTGGCAACCGCGGTGGAGGTGTGCGCGGCCGGCACGGGAAAGCCGCTGACTTTGACCTGGGCGATGAAGTCCCCTTCGATTTCCTGCAGCAGGCGCGGGGCGGCAAAGTTCTTGTCCGCCCTGAGATCGTGAAGCGTCGCCGGCACCGTGATCGTAAGTCGGCCCTTGTCCGCGGCGATCTTGCAATCGCCGACGGGGTCCACGACCTCGCCCCACCCAGCGATAACCTGGGCCCGCAGCTCCTTGATCTCGATCTTGCGGAAGTGAACGTAAGTGATGCCCAGGCCCCAGGTCTGGAGCGCGAGATGTCCTCGGGCAAACTGTGTTTTTTCGTCGTAATAGTCGGCCGTTTTCTTGCCGTTGACCAGCGTCTGGAGATGGTTCCCGTTGGCGATCACTTCCAGCACGAACCACTCGTCGGGCCGGTGCGGCATCAACGGGCCCTGTTGAAGGATCGGCGCCGTTGGGTCCATCAACGAGCCGGTGTGGACCGGGTAATTCGACCGCACCGCGATCTGGGCTTCGTACCCCGCGGCGAGGCTAAACTTCGTTGGCGTATCCTTTACCTGGACGTTAAACGGCGTTCGGAAGAAAATGCCGGAGTCCCCAGCCGCGTTGATCCTCGCTTCGGCCCGCAAGTGGAAGTTGGCATAATCCCCCTTGTCGCTGAACAGGAACGACGTGTTCCCCCGGCCGACGATGGCCCCTTCTTTCACCCGCCAATCTCCTGGACCAAGCGGGTGCGTCTTCCAGCCGGTCAGGTCCTTGCCGTTGAAGAGCTGGACCCAGTCAGGCTCGATCTCGGGTTGCGTCCGCCGCCAAAGCACCGCCTCGCCAACGCGGTTTCCCGCCGCCACCGATCGTGTCTTGCCGACAAAGACGGCATTGAAACAACCGTTGGGCTGGCTGGCGCAGGATCGGCTTGCGCGTTGCCCGATCCCAGAAGAAGAACTCGGCCGTCCCGGTGGGCACGGGGTCCATTCCCAAAAAGTGGTGGGTTTTTCCTGCGTTTCGGCTAACCTATCGTACAGCAATGGACGGACTTTTCCAGCAAGGAAGCGAGGCAGCCAATGGAGATTCGCATGGCGAAGGCAGGATCGCCGGTCACGGGGGTCGCGGAAGTTGTCGCCCGGATGCAGCGGCAGCTGCCGACGCAGCAGGCCGAGTGGCTTGAGCAACTCCGTGACCGTCCCGAGACGTTTGCCGAGCTGGAGCGCAAGGTTCATGGCGCCTTTCAACAGCTGGCCGACCAGGTGGTTGCCGGCCTGCTGGCCGAAGCGACCAAGCCCGCCGAGTGGGCCCGCGAATCAAAAAAAGCGTAGTCGCAGCGTCGCCGACGAAACTTCGCTCGGGAGAAGTTCGGCCGTTGACGCTGCGACTTTTGGGCGGCTTGGTGCTGTGGGTGAGCACGATTTACTGCGGACCGGCGGCCCGTGGTGGCAAGGGCCGGGGTCGCGAAGGTGCTGGTCTGTACCCGGAGTTGGCGGTCCTGAGATTTCAGGAAGGGGACAGCCCGGCGTTGTGCAGCCTGGTGGCACGGGCGACGGCGCTGCTGCCATCGTACGCCATGACCCAGCAGGAATTGGCCCAGCGTGGTGTGCCCCTGGACATTAAGGTGGTCCATGGCATCGCGGGCCAGGTGGGGGCGGCGACGCTGGCGTGGCGCACGCGGGAATTGCAGAGGTATCGTGACGGTGCGCTGCCGGCGGGGACCGAGTTTACGGGCAAACGGTTGGCGGCGTTTGTGGATGGCGGCCGCACGCGGTTGCGGCGGGTGACGCGCAAGCAGCGCGGCCGCGGCCAGCACAAAAAGCAAAAACGCCGCTACAAGGCAGACTGGCGTGAACCCAAGCTGCTGATCATCTACGAGGTGGATGACCAAGGGCGGATGGTGCCGGGAACGCGGCCGATCGTCGACGGCACGTTTGGCGGTCCGGATGAGTTGATGGAATTATTGGCGATGCACTTGCATCGCTTGGGCGCGGCGAAGGCAACCGTGATTTCGCTGGGGGCGGACGGAGCGCCGTGGTTTTGGGATCGGCTCGATTGGGTGGTGCAGCGGGTCGGCCTGCCTGCCGAGCGTGTGGTGAAGACGTTGGATTGGTGCCACGGCGTGCACCAGATCAGTTTGGCATTGGCGCACCTGATCGCCGACAGCGCGGAACGCAAGCGGGTGTTCAAGAAACTACGCAAGTGGCTGCGTCAGGGCAGCTGGCAACGGGTGGCCAACGAGTTGACGGGGATGGCGTGGGCGCAGGAGTTGCCGCTGGACCATGCGGTGTGGACACCGATCCTGTATGTGGAGCGCCACGGCGAAGGGGGCCATTTGGACTACGCGCGTTACCGTCGTCGCGGTCTGCCGTCGGGAAGCGGGGCGATTGAGAGCGCGATCCGTCGGGTCATCAACCTGCGGCTGAAGGGAAACGGCATCTACTGGCTGGAGGATAACGCGGAGGCGCTACTGGTGATTCGTGCCAACGTGCTCTGCAATCGCTGGGAGGAAACGTTTGCGCGGGTGTGTGAGAGCATGGCGAGCAACCGCCGATTGGATTGGGCATGGCAGTCGCCAGACATGCTTGACGCACTGAACTCGGACGTCCCCGTTAAACCGCCGGAGCCACAACTCCAAGGTACCAAAGGAAGCTATGGCGCAGCGGCATAAGCACGTTTTTGGAATGCGCCCGTGGGCACGTTAAATCGGTCGGCGGTGGTTAGCAGAAGCGTTCCGTCGGCGCTGCACGCGACCGTTTCCACTGTCATGGTGTGCCCCTTGAGAAGATCGATGCGGTCGCCGGTCGCGGTGTCCCAAATGGCTATCTGGTTGTCGAAACCTCCCGTGATGAAGCGCCTGCCATCGGGGGAGAACGTCAACGATATGGTGCCGCCCTCATGACCGGCAAGCCGCCTGCGCTTGCCCGAATCGAGGTCGATCAATTCCGCGTTGTCTTGCTTTTCCCAGCCATAGGCAACTCCGAGCAGTTTGTTGTTCGGGCAAATGGCCAGGCTGCGAACGCCCGGCGCCGTCCATTCCCGGACCTTCCGGGCGGCGAGGTCGTAGAGCTTGACCCGCGGTCGCTGGTCCTGCTGGCCGGCGGTGCCCACGGCCAGCGTTTTCCCGTCGGGCGAAAAACAGACGCTCCACACCCCTTCTCCCCGACCGTCGGCGAGCACCTTATGCTCACCGGTGCGGGTATCCCAGATGCGCATGCGCTCGTCGATGCCGCAACTGGCCAGCTGCTCGCCGTCCACGGATACCGCCAAGCAGATAACGCCCTTGGTGTGTCCTTTCCATTCCTGAGGCGGCTTGTCGCTTTTGAGATCGTGGACCCGGATGGTTCCGACCGCAGTGTGGTTAGCGCTCGCGCTGTAAAGGACCGCGCCATCCGGCGAGCAGGCCACCACGGTGTTGCCCACGTGCCCCGGAAATCGGCGAACTTCGACAAGGCGCGGACCGGCCGGCGGCAGCTCCTTGATTTCGATCTTCTTGAAACGAATCGCGTGGGTGTAGTCGGGGGGCGTGTTGGTGGCGTCCACGCAGACGTGTCCCCGGGCGACGGCGACGTGTCCCGGAATGACGGCGGCATCGACCTTGTCGACCACGGTTTTGCCGTTGATCTTGACCTCGATGTGCGAGCCTTTAGCGATCACCTCCTGGGTGAACCAGGTGTCCGGCTCGACGACTTTCTCGGTGACGTGGTGCAGAGTCCACCACGGGCCGGTCCTCGGATCCTGGTCGGCCCACAAGCTACCGCATTGCCATTTTTCGTCGGGGTTTTTGGGCCACAAGCCCGCGCGGTAGCCGATCTGGGAGTCCCGGTCGGCGCGGATCGCCTGAAAGCCTCGGGCCCCCGCTTCCACCTTCGCCTCGACGCGGAAATGGAAATCGGCATAGTCGGCGCGGTCGCTGCTCAATCGGGCGTTGCCGCGCGCGACCAGCAGGCCGTCTTCGACCCGGAACGCACGTGCGTCCGCCGGTGCGCCCCAGCCGCCAAGGTCCTTGCCGTTGAAGAGCTGCACCCAGCCATCCTTGTCGGCGACGGCGACGGCCGCGACTGGAGGCTGGGGTGTTACGGGCGCGACCTCCTTCTCGCCGCGCGGCCAGAAACGCACCGTCAGGACGATAGCGACCATCAGCACACCGGCCGCAATGGGGAGCACGATTTCCCGGCGGGACCGCGTGCGACGACGGGCCGTCGGGACGGCTGGGACCGTCGTGCTGGCGCGCGCCGGTACGCGCGACGGCTGCTGAAGATGCGCCAGATGCTCGCCCAGCAGCTCCGCGACTTCCCCCGCCGTCTGAAATCGCGCCTCCGGCTTCTTGGCGTGCAGCTTCGCGATAATGTCGGCCAGCCAGGTGGGAATCTCCGGGTTCACCTGCTGCACCGGCGTCGGCGTGTCCTCGCACACCCGCTTCAGCACCGCCATCGACGAGCTGGCGCGGAACGGCGGCCGGCCGGTGCACATCGCGTACAGCACCGTGCCCAGGCTGAACAGGTCCGAGCGATGATCGACGTGCTCGCCGTTGGCCTGCTCCGGCGACATGTACATCGGCGTACCGGCCACCGTGCCCGACTGCGAGACGCTGGCGTCGTCGGCCGTGCGAGCCAGGCCGAAGTCGGTGATCTTCACCCGCTCGATGCCGTTTTCCAGAAGGATGTTCGCCGGCTTGATGTCGCGGTGAACCAGACCCTGCTTCTGGGCGGCCGCCAAGCCCGAGGCGATTTGCAGGCCGATGCGCAGGATCTCGCGCAGCTCCAGCGGGCCGGATTTGTTCAGCTTGTCCTGGAGCGACACGCCGTCGATATACTGCATTACGATGTACGGAGGCCGATGCTCTTCCTCGATGGCGTGGATGGCGACGATGTGCTCGTGGGTGACGGCGGCGGCGGCGCGGGCCTCGCGGATGAAGCGCTTGCGGGCCGCCGCGTTCGCCGCCAATTCGGGGGCCATCACCTTGATGGCGACGATGCGGTGCAGCTTTTCGTCGAACGCCTTCAGGACGATGCCGAAGCCGCCTTTGCCGACGACTTCCTGCACGTGGTAATGGCCGAGCCGGCCGATCGAGCCGGCCCGGGCCGGCGGCGCCAGGAAAGCCAACGCATCGTCCGGGTTTACCTCGGCGCCCTCGGTCGGCGGCGCCGCGGGATCGGCGGCAAACGCGGCGGTCGCACTGGGCTCGACGCCGTCGTCGGTGAGCATGTCGGCCGGCGGGCGCTGCAGCAATTCGCCCGAAGCCTCATGGGCGTGCAGCATCGCCTCGACGCGTTGGCGCAGGGCCGAATCGGCTGCGCACGCCGACTCCAGATAGGTGGCGCGCTCGGGCCCGTCCTTTTCGATGGCGGCGAGAAAAATCGCTTTGGCCTGACCGGGGTCGATCGGCATGGCGGTACTCCACGAGCTGAGTTCTCATCCAGGTAAGCGCCGTTTCAACGAGAATGTCTCAGGTTTTTTCTTGGAGTGCGGCGCTTTAACGCCGCTGTTGTTTTTCCTATCCGCCGCAGGCCGCGCTCGACAAGAAAAACAAAAGCGGCGTCAAAGCGCCGCACTCCAAATTCGGAATCGCGATTTACCCGCGCGTGTCGCCGAGCTCGCAGCGCAGCCAGGCGCGGGCAAAGGCCCATTCGCGGTAGGCACTGGCGCGCGACAGGCCAAGCTGTTTGCCGGCTTCCTCGATCGCCAGGCCGCCGAAGGTGTGCAGCTGCACGATTTCGGCCGCCAACGGATCGGCGGCCGCCAGCCGCGTCAGGGCGTCGTCGAGGGCGAGTAGGCGATCGGCCTCCCCTTGTCGCGGATCGGGCTGATCGGTCAGCTCGACGCGCTGGCGGTCGCCGCCGCGTTTCTCCCGGCGTTTACGGCGGGCATTGTCGACGAGGATACGGCGCATCGCCAGCGCCGCCGTCGCGAGGAAATGCGTCCGGCCCTGCCAACGTGCCGCGTCGTCCTTGTCGACGAGTCGCAGGTAGGCTTCGTGGACCAGCGCGGTAGGTTGCAGCGTCTGGCCGGGCTGCTCCCGGTCGAGGTAGCCGGCCGCGAGGCGGCGCAGCTCGTCGTAGACCAGGGGCAGCAGCCGGTCCGCCGCCTGCGGCTCCCCGCGGGCCACGGCATCCAGGAGCTGGGTCACGTCGTTCATATTCTCGTTACGACTGCGGCGTCATGCACCGAATAGAGCTTGCCGCACTTCACGGCCGAGTTCGAGTTGAGCCCACTGGCCTTACCGTCGGCGGTGCCAAGGTCGATCAGAAGCTGCGTCGCGTCCCGGCCGATGTGGGTAAGATTCTTGGTGATGAGGGATGCTCATGGAATGTCCCCATTGATCGGCCCCGCCCTCATTATCGCAGTGGTTCCGCCGTTGGCAATGCTACCGGTGGGATTGCAACACTGCCCGGCTGCGGTAGACTATCTGCAGACGCCACGGCCAAACGGTTTTCAATGCGATGCGGCCGGCCTAGCCAATGCACCCACGGATTGTACCGGAGCAAGTGATGTCTGCTATTAGCACACTGCCGTTGTTCGCCATGCCGCCGTTCCCGATCCGGCGGTTTTCGGTCGCGGAATACCATCGCATGATCGACGCCGGCATTCTGACTGAGGATGACCCCGTCGAACTACTGGAAGGATGGATCGCACCGAAAATGCCACGCACCGCTCTCCACGACGGAATAATCCAAAAGGCTAACAAACGCGTTGGTCGGCGCCTCCCCGTCGGGTGGGACATTCGCGGCCAATCGGCAATCACGACGACGGACAGCGAGCCTGAGCCGGACCTCGCCGTGGTGCGAGGCAATGAAACGGCATACCTCTACCGGAAACCGGAGCCCCCAGACATCGGCGTGCTGATCGAGGTTTCCGACTCGACCTTGAGCCAGGACCGCAACCAGAAGGGGCGACTCTATGCCCGCGCCGGCGTCCCGTACTACTGGATTATCAACCTCGCGGACGGCTGGGTCGAGGTCTACACCGACCCGGACAGTGCCGCAGCGACGCCGTCCTACCGCACGCGCACCGACTGCCAGCTGCGCGATCAGGTGCCGCTGATTCTTGACGGCCAAACGGTGGCGATGGTCCCCGTGACTGATTTACTCCCGTGACCGGCCGGGCGATCACATCGCGCTGATCTCGACGGCCAAACCGTTGTAACCGTGCCCGTCGCCGATCTCTTGCCGTGATGCGGCTCCAACCCGCTGGGAATGCGCCATGACCGCCGTCCGCATCGAGAACGTCACCAAGTCGTTCGGCACTTTCGTCGCGGTCGACGATCTGAGCCTGGAGGTGCCGGCGGCACCATCTACGGGTTCATTGGGCCCAACGGTTCGGGCAAGACGACCACCCTACGGATGATCATGCACATCCTTCATCCCGATCGCGGCGACATCACCGTGCTCGGCGAGAAACGGCTCGCTGCCGCCAGCGATCGCGTCGGCTATCTCCCTGAGGAACGCGGCCTCTACAAGCAGATGAAAGTCCGCGAGCAGCTGCGCTTCTACGCCGAGCTGAAAGGGTGCCGCCGCAGTGGGCCGGCCATCGACGCCTGGCTGGAACGGCTCGGCCTCGCCGCGTGGGCGAACAAGAAGGTGCAGGCCCTGTCCAAGGGCATGTCGCAAAAGGTGCAGTTCATCGCCGCCGTGGTGGCCCGGCCCGAACTGGTGCTGCTCGACGAGCCGTTCAGCGGCCTCGACCCGGTCAATGCCGAGGTGTTGCGCGAGGCGGTGCTGGATCTCAAACGCGACGGCACCACCGTCATCTTCTCGACGCACGACATGGCGGTCGCCGAGAAGATGTGCGATTTCCTGTTCATGATTTACCGCGGCAAGAAGGTCCTCGACGGCACGCTCGAGACGATCCAGGAGAAGTATGCCACCGACACCGTCCGCGTCCGGCTGGAAGAAAACGGCGCCGGCTGGGACGGGTTGCCCGGCGTCGAATCGGTGCGCGACCTCGGCCGCTGGCAGGAGCTGCGGCTGGCGCGGGGCCGACGCGCAGGAACTCCTCGCCGTGCTGATGCGGCGCGGCAAGATGCGGCACTTCGAGCTGGTCCGCCCGTCGTTGCACGACATCTTCGTTCGCATCGCCCGGCCGGAGGGGGAGGAGCACGGTCATGCGTAAGGTGCTGGTCATCGCGCTGCGCGAGTATTTGGCCGCGGTGAAGTCGAAATCGTTCGTCATCGGCCTGGTCTTGATGCCGGTGCTGATGGGCGGCGGCTTCATCGCGCAGGCGCTGCTCAAGGACCAGGTCGATCTGCAGGACAAGCATTTCGCGATCATCGACCGGACGCCGGGCCAGCAGGTGTACTCCGGGCTGGCAATGGCAGCCGGCGTGCGCAACCGGATGCTGGCGGGCGCGGACGGCGACGCACCCAAGGGCCCGGCGTTCATCCTGGAGCCCACGGCGGGGACGCCCGAGCCGGAGCTGCCGCAGCTTCGCTACGAGCTGTCTGAACGCGTCCGCAACGGCGAGCTGGTCGGCATTCTCGAAATTGGGCCGGAGGTGCTGCAGCCGCTGCCCGGCGCAGCGCTAACGTTGGCCCTGGTGAACGACGCGGAGGCCAAGTTTGCGAAGGGAACCTTGCCGCCCGAAATCGAGCCGCACGCGCTGCGCTACCAAACGAATCGGCCCTCGTATCAGGATTTCGCCAAGTGGGCGGAGGCTGCCGTGACTCCGGTAGTAATGGCGAAACGCGCGGAGAAGCGCGGGATCGCCATGCCCGATCTGATGACGGTGGTGCAACCGGTGCCGTTGGTCAACAAGGGACTGACGACGCGCGACCGGCAGACCGGCGCGCTCCGCGAGGGCGAGGACCAGAATCCGATCGTGGCGTTTCTGTTGCCGCTGGGGCTCATCGTGCTGATGTTCATGCTGATCCTGCTGGGGGCGGCGCCGCTGCTCCAGGGCGTGATCGAGGAAAAGATGCAGCGGATCGCCGAAGTGCTGCTCGGGTCGGTGCGGCCGTTCGCGCTGATGATGGGCAAGATCATCGGCATGGTCGGCGTGTCGCTGACGATGGGCTCGGTCTACATCGCCGGCGCGTACTGGGCGCTGTGGCATTACGGCTACGCAGACTTCCTGCCGCTCGACATCATCGCGTGGTTCTTCGTCTACCAGGTGCTGGCGATCTTCATGTTCGGCTCGCTCTACGCTGCCGTCGGCGCGGCATGCACGGACATGAAGGAGGCGCAGGCGATGCTGATGCCGATCACCCTGGTGGCGATGGTGCCGTTGTTCATCTGGGTGAATGTGGTGAAGGAGCCGACCAGCGCGTTCAGCACGATCGCGTCGCTGATCCCGACTGCGACGCCGACCTTGATGCTCGCCCGCCAGGCAATCCCGCCGGGGATCCCGTCGTGGCAACCCGTCGCCGGCATCCTGATGATGCTGGCGACGACGCTGCTGTGCGTGTACGCCGCCGGGCGCATCTTCCGCGTCGGCATTTTGATGCAAGGCAAGGGCGCACGCTTCGGCGATTTGGTGCGCTGGGTGATTCGCGGGTGATTCTGTGGGGCAGACATTCCTGTCTGCCTATTGAGGCCTGCGCAACCAATGCAACCTGCGGTTATCAGCCTGGGTGGCCGGGGCTGAGTCTTCGAAGCCCCGGCGCGCCCTGCCGAGGGATGCCGGGGCTTCGAAGACTCAGCCCCGGCCACCCTTGCCGGGCCAGCTGCATCGGATGCGCAGGAATCAATAACGTCCGTTAATTAATGCCTTGGTTCAGTGGGGGCGGTCGTCGACTGCACCGGGAAATGGACGTTGACGTGTTCCCCCGCGGTGACCTCGACCTGTTGCGTCTGGGCCACCTCATGCCCGTTGTCCTTCCATTGTGCCCGGATCTCGTAGGAGTACAGATTGCCCGGCGTGAGCGGTCGTGACTCGTACTCGCGGACAGCACCCGTCGAGGTCATCTTGGTGCCCATGAACCAGATCTCAGCATCCGCGGGCACGCTGACGGTGACGCGGGCGCGCGGATCGGACGACGTCGCGTCCCCGTATGATCCATGGGTCCCCGAGTCGTACGCCGAGCTCGACCCGTCAACACTGGAAGAGTAGGGGTAGGGGTAGTAGTCCGAAAACGGATAGGGCACCACACAACGAATCTTGAACGTTCCGCGCCGGCATGATGACCAGGATGTCCACGTCACTATCCGCGTGCGGCGTGCCGAAGGCGTAAGAGCCGAACAGGACGATCTTCTCGGGCTGGAAGCGCTCGGCGACCCGGCGCAAACCGGCGGATTACGCGCATGGGGACATCGGCCCCGCGATACCAGCAGGGGGGCCCAGCGTTCGACGGGGTTCGGCCTTGCGCCTCATGCAGACATTCTACCGCAATAGCAACCGCAGCACGGCGTCGTAGGCACTCATCTCTTGGCCGCGAATTCCTTCAGTACATTACGGAGTTTTTCGTTAAACTCCGCGGGTCGCTCCAGCATCGGGTAGTGGCCGACGGCTTCGATCATGACCGCATCATAGTCGGCGTATTTCTTGTTGACGGCGGCCGCGGTCGGCGTGAAGAACTTGAAGCCGCCGCCGGAGTTGATGCAGCGGACGGGAGTCCTGGCTTCCTTCAACAATACCTTCAAATCGAGGCCGGATAGGTCGCGCATGAGGCTGAGCGCCATCTTTTGGTCCTGAGCCTCGGCCCTGGTCACAAGCCAATTCTTGAGTTCGGGATCCGTTTTTTCGGCGAGCAATCCGGATAGCCCCGCACGCATCGTTCCCTTGAAATCCGCCGCGATAGCGTCGGAAAACTTCTTCGACACCTCTTCGGGCAGCTTGAATTCGACGTTTTGCAGGGTATCGACGCCGACCACCGCAACGACTGTGCCCGGCATCCGTTTGGCCGCCAGCAATCCGACCGGCCCGCCCATCGAGTGGCCCACGAGGATCACTCGCTTGAGGCCGAGCGCTTTGACCACGGATACGACGTTGCCGGCCAGGCCGCTGACGGTCCAGACCTTGCGGTCCTTGCCCGATTCGCCGTGACCGGCCTGATCGAGAGTGACGACGCGGTACTCGGCCGCGAACACGTCCGCCTGATGCTTCCAGTAGGCGCGGTCGCCGCACCAGCCATGCAGGAAGACGAGGGCGATGTCGCCTTTGCCGCGTACCTCGCAGACGATGCTCACCCCATCCTCGGCCCTGACGGTCTTCTGGACCGCCTTTGCATCCCCTTCGCCGGCACGCGCCGCAGGCACGAGCGCATAGCAGGCCAGCGAGAACAATAGTGCTGTGACTCGGAAATTCATGGACACCTCCCCGTTGACTATCGCGGTTCACGGCGACGGCGCCTGGACGAAGGTTAGCGTGAATGTGCCGGCCCCCGTGCTGGACAAGCGTCAGGAGCTGAGCGGCTCGCAAGAAGCACCTCGTTCTCTGCTGGTCACGACGCCTCTGCCGCCACAATGATTACTCGCGAGTGTTCTGCAAGCTTCACTGCGGGATCAAGGGGACGCACCAGGCCATTTTCCACGATCCCGGCCACGGCCACGGGGCGCCTGCGGAAACGGGCCAAGTGGGACTCCACGGGCGATGGTGTCGCCTCGGGCGGCAACTCGGGCGGGCTCATCGGCGGTTCCGCAGCGATCTGCTCGTCACGCGCTCGCCGTCCAGGGCTCCGCTGGTCATTTTCAGGGGTGGTCATTGCAGGTCGCTTTCAGTAGGCGGTGATGACGAAAATGGGCACATCCCCCGACTCGCCGAAGACATCGGGGATTTCATCGTCCTCTCGGTCGTACCGCCAGATTACCCAGATTCGGCGACCTGACGGAGTCGCCGCGAACATCTCAAAGGAGCCGTCCTTGCGTTCCTTCAGGCTGAAGACGCGGTCGAACGCGGACTCAATCTCCTCGGCGGAGAGGCTGTGCGCATCGATTTTTTGTAGATTCCACTCGATCCACTTGAACTGCCGCATGCGCGGGCTCCTGCACCTAGCAGTTTCAGAATAGCTCATTGAGGCCGTACCATCAAGGGAACGACCGCACGCTCTGAATCGGCCGAGCGTGCGCGAACGAGGGCCGCGCGGCCTCCGGTAATTCATAAGATGGCAACGGAGCCCGGAAAACGCAGCGTCCGCAGGATCCGTGCATGAAGACCCTGGCCGAGTTTCAGTCGGTGTATCGCTTGCCGCTACCCGAGCTGATCTTCTGCGCGGCGGACACGCATCGCCGGCACCACGACGTTACCGATATCCAGCGTTGCGTCCTCCTGAGCATCAAGACCGGCGGCTGCGCGGAAGATTGCGGCTATTGCTCCCAGAGCGCTCACTTCAAGACCGGCGTGCCCGCGACGCCGCTGATGACCGTCGACGCCGTGCGCGACCGGGTGCGGCAAGCAAAGGATCTGGGCGCAACGCGCTTCTGCATGGGCACCGCCTGGCGCGAGCCGAAGGATGGGCCCGCGTTCGACCGCATCCTGGATATGGTGCGCACCGTCCGCGCGCACGGCATGGAAGCGTGCGTCACGCTCGGCATGCTGACCGACGACCAGGCCCGGCGGCTCGCGGAGGCGGGGCTGACCGCGTACAACCATAACCTCGACACGTCGCGCCGGCATTACCCGCAGATCGTCTCGACGCGGACCTATGACGATCGGCTGCGCACCCTGCAGGCGGTGCAGCGGGCCGGCATCGCGGTCTGCTGCGGCGGCATCCTCGGCATGGGCGAAACCGAAGACGATCGCCTGATGCTGCTGGTTGAGCTCGCGAACCTCGAACGGCCGCCCGAAAGCGTGCCGATCAACTGCCTGGTGCCGATCGCGGGCACGCCGTTGGCCGACGCGCCGCCGGTCGATGCGCTGCAGCTCGTTCGGCTGATCGCGACGGCCCGCATCGCTTTCCCGAAGTCGCGGGTGCGGCTCAGCGCCGGCCGCGATCGCATGAGCCGGGAGCTGCAGGTGCTGTGCTTCCTGGCGGGGGCGAACTCGATCTTCTTCGGCGACAAGCTGCTGACCGCGCCCAACCCGTCGGCAGAGGGCGACGCCGAATTGCTGCGTGCGATGGGCCTGCCGGTGCCGGGGGCGTCATGAGCCTGGAATCGCGCTGGCAAAGCGACCTGGAGCGATTGCGCCGCGAACAGCGCTATCGGCAGCTCACCCCGCCGGCCGGCGTCGACTTTTCGTCTAACGATTACCTCGGCTATGGCAAGCGCGTCTGGCCCAGCGCCGTGGGCGAGCGCAGCGGCACCGCGTCGCGCTTGCTGCGTGGACATCACCCGATCTGGGACGAGGTGGAGGCCGTGCTGGCGCACTGGCACGGCGCGGAAGCGGCGCTCGTGTTCCCGAGCGGGTATGCCGCCAACGAAGGGCTGCTCGCGACCATCGTTGAACCCGGCGACTGGGTGGCGTCCGACCAGCTTAATCACGCGTCGATCATCGACGGGCTGCGGCTCAGCAAGGCGGAGCGGTTCGTCTACCGGCACAACGATCTGGACGACCTCGAACGCGGCCTTCGCCAGGCCGGCGCGACCGGCGAGCGCTTCATCGTCACGGAATCGCTGTTCGGCATGGAGGGCGACCGTGCCCCGCTCGCCGCGCTGGCGGAGCTGGCATCGCGCTACGGCGCATACGTCGTTGTGGACGAGGCGCATGCCACCGGCTGTTTCGGCGTTACCGGCGGCGGCCTCATCGACATGCAAGGCCTGCGCCGGCAGGTGCTGGCGAGCGTCCACACCGGCGGCAAGGCGCTCGGCGTGCTGGGAGCATACGTCGTCGGCTCGACGGCGCTCAAGGAGCTGCTTGTCAATCGCTGCCGGCATTTGATCTTCACCACCGCCCTGCCGTCCGTCGTCGGCCGCTGGTGGCTGCAAGCGCTGGAGCGTGTCGTCAGGGATGAAGCGGCGCGTAGCCGGCTGCATCGCCTGGCACAGAGCTTCCGCCTCGCCTTGCATGAACGCGGCATCGAGGCACGCGGTACGGATTACATCGTTTCGTTGGTACTCGGCGACGATGCCGGCGCGGTCGCGTCGGCCGCGCGGCTGCAGGAGGCCGGCTTCGACATTCGCGCCATTCGCCCGCCGACGGTGCCGCCCGGGACCGCGCGCTTGCGTATATCAATCCACGCGGACCACGAC
This sequence comes from uncultured Gemmataceae bacterium, assembly GCA_963834865.1. Classification (GTDB taxonomy): domain Bacteria; phylum Planctomycetota; class Planctomycetia; order Gemmatales; family Gemmataceae; genus CAWIDK01. The sequence continues at coordinate 3,487,774 of CAWIDK010000002.1, read as the reverse complement.
GCCGAGACCTTGGCCCGCGCCGCGGACTGCATCGCACGCGTTTGCCAACCGGAAGGGGTTGCATGAAGGACCTGCTCATCCTCGGCACCGACACCGACGCCGGCAAGACGACATTCGCCCTGCTGTGGATGAGCGCTTTTGCCGACGCGTACGAGTACTGGAAGCCGGTCGAGACAGGGCCGTCCGACTCGGAACTGATCGCGCAACTCGTGCCTACGGCGACCGTCCATCCGCCGCGGCAGCGCTTCGACGCGGCCGTCGCCCCGCCGCAGGCTGCAGCGATGCAAGGTGCACGCGTCCAAAGTGCAGCCGAGATCGCACGGGCCCGTCCCACACCATCTGAGCCAACCCGCCGCTTGCTGATCGAAACGTTCGGCAGCCCTTTTTCGCCGCTCAGAGAGGATACGCTGCAGCTCGCGTTGATCGATTGGCTTGCTGGCGCGGGTGCTGGTAGCATCGTCGACGCTCGGCGCGATTGGCCGTACGCTGCAATGCGCCAGGGCCCTTGCATGCGAGGACCTACCACCGGACCTTATTGTGCTGATTGGGCTGTGCGACGACTATGCGATGAAGACCATTTTCACCAATCGCACCGCGGAGGTATTTTCCCTCCTTCCGCCGCCAACGTACGACGCCGTGGCGATCAAGCGCTGTGCCGACGAGCAACGCGACACGCTCGAAATGATTGCGCAAGCGCTGGACTACGCACTAAGTCCGCGGCTGCATCCCCCAGACAGACCTGCCCATGCGGGTGCCGCGCTCGACGACGACCATTGGGTCTGGCACCCCTACAGCTCGCTGCGCGATCCAACGCCGCCGTTGCCCTGTGCGGAGGCGGTGAATGAATTCCTATTGCTGGAGGACGGCCGGCATGTGATTGACGCGATCTCGTCCTGGTGGACGATTCTGCATGGCCACCGCGATCCCGATCTCATGCACGCCCTCCGTGAGACGGCCGATCGCATCGATCACGTTCAATTCGCTGGCGTCACGCATCGGTGGGCTGGCGAACTCGCCCAATGGTTGGTATTGCGGCAGCCGGGGTATCGCGAGTGGCGCGGCGGCCGCGTGTTCTTTTCCGACAACGGCAGCACCGCGGTCGAAGTTGCGCTCAAGATGGCCTACCAGTTCTGGTGCCACCAGGGCGAGCCGCACCGCACGCGCTTCGTCGGCTTCGAGCATGGCTATCACGGCGACACCTTCGGCGCCATGGCCGTGAGCCGCGACCCGGTGTTCTTCGGCCGCTTTGAGCCGCTATTGTTCAAGGCCGATATTCTGCCGCTCGACGCGACGCGCCTCGACGAGCACTTGGCAAAGCACCACGACACGATTGCCGCCGTCATCGTGGAGCCGCTGGTGCAGGGGGCCGGGGGCATGCGCATGCACACGCCCAAGACTCTGGGCGCCCTGGCCGAGGTTACGCGGCGACACGATGTTCTTCTGATCGCCGACGAGGTGATGACCGGCGGGGGACGCACCGGGACGCTGTGGGCGCACGAGCAAGCAGGCATATGCCCCGACCTGGTGTGTGCCGCCAAGACGCTGGCCGGCGGCGTGTTGCCGCTGGCGGCCACCATCGTCTCGCGCCGTGTTGTGGCTGCCTTTGACACATCGGACCGCGCGCGTACGCTTTTCCACGGCCATTCGTTCACGGCGAACCCGCTGGCATGCGCTGTCGCCTGCATGAATATACGATTGCTGGAGCTGCCTGAGACGTTGCGCAAGCCGCGCGCGATGGAGAAATTCTGGACCGAGGCGCTAGCATCGCTGCGTGACGAGCCGCACGTTAAGGATGTGCGCGTGCGCGGCTCCATCGCCGCCGTCGAAGTGGATGTGCAGGGTGGATATCTGGCGGATGTGGGCCGAAGAATGCACGCTAAGGCAATTGAATTAGGTGTGATGCTGCGTCCGCTCGGCTCGGTGCTCTACGCGATGCCGCCGTTCTGCACGTCGCGGCAATCGCTCGAGCGCATTGCCGACGCGATGCACGCGGCGGTGAAGGCGGCGGTGGACTGACCCGCGGGATTCGCTGCGCTCATCCCGCGGCTTGAGGTATTCCCTGTACCTGTAATGGAGCCAATCATGAAAGCACGCCAGGCTGTCGTCATCAAGCCGTTCGAGGTCGCCGTCCGCGAGGTTGACGTGCCCGATCCCGCGGACAATCAGATCCTCGTCGCCACCGAGATCAGCGCCATCAGCCCCGGGACCGAGTTGGCGGTCTACACCGGCACGCACCAATGGCTGCTCGATCCGAACCTGCCGGATTGGAAATTCCCGTTCCGTCCCGGCTACAGCGCGGCGGGCACGGTGCTCGCCGTCGGCGCCAAGGTCGCCGGCTGGAAGCCCGGCGACCGCGTCAGCTATCCCGGTAATCACGCGTCCGCCGAATTGCTGACGCTCGGCCACGAGCGTGGCCGGCTCTGGAAGCTGCCCGCGAAGCTCGACGCCGAGCGCGCCGCGCTCGCCGTCATCCTCCGCTACGGCTTCGGCGCGTCGATCCGGGCCGGCATCACGCTGGGACGCTCCGCCGCGGTGCTCGGCCTGGGGCTCATCGGCCAGGGCGCGCTGCGCTGTCTGCTCGCCGCGGGCGCCTACCCCGTCGTCGCCATCGACTCGGTAAAGATGCGGCGCGAGTCAGCGCTCGCCGCCGGCGCGGACCTGGCGCTGGACGCGGCCGATCCGAATCTCCGCGCCCAGCTCAACGATTTCCTTGGCACGCGCGGCGTCGAGCTGGTCGCCGACGCCACCGGCGTGCCGGATGCGGTGCCGATGGCGATGTCGCTGGCATGCGACGGCGGCCAGGTCGTGGTGGTCGGCAGCCCGCGCGGCAAGGCGAAGGACGTCAACTTCTACGACGACCTGCATCGCCGCTACCTCGAAGTGACCGGGCGCACGGCAACATGCTGTTCGAGCCGGCCCACACCCGCCTGGCCGGCGCGTGGGACATCGACAAGGCGCAGCAGTGGCTGCTCGCGGCCCTGGCGAACAATCGCCTCAACCTCGACCGGCTCATCACGCACCGCATCACGGCCGAACAAATCGGCACGGCGTACGAAGGGCTGCTGAAGAAGAAGGAGGAGTACCTGAGCGTGGTGATACGCTGGAAGTGATGTGCCATCGGCGAGCCGCCGGGCTGGTCCCGGCGGTCTACACCTCCCGGCAAGCGCAATGCGGAATCGCCAGACGTTCGCGGACGACACAATGGAAAATGCATCACAGGTTGATCTAGGTATGGAGATAAGCGATGTTGAGCGATTGCTCTCTGTGCCGCCAGGGGACTACTCGACAGGCCTCTCCGCCTTCTCCAAGAATGTGACCATCGGAAGAGAGATCGAGGGATCACATATGCGTCAATGGAAGAGCGATGAGTGCCTTGTTCTCGTTTGGTTTGACGACGAGGGTCGCGTAAGCGATTTCGAGACCATTCGAAGTCTCCCGAAAAGAACCCAAGACTCGCTCTTTGAGCGAATCAGGAAGTTGCTCGGTTACTAGCAACACTAGCAGCACTCTTGCGACGGAGTCGCGGACCGCCACGGCGAGCATGCGCCGCCGGCGTGGAACGGCAGCGCTGACACCGGTGTTGCCGGGCACGGTGCCGCCGGGCGACATGGTGCAGAGCGTCTTCGGCTCCTTGCTCGCGGCCCCAGGCGTCGGCATCGCCATCACCAGCCTCACCGGCAGCAGTTACGGCACCTGGCAGTATGCGACCTACGGCACGCACTGGACGGCCATGCCGGCGGTTTCGTCCGGTAAGCCGTTGCGGCTCACGGCCGGCGATTGGCTGCGCTTTGTGCCGAAGGCGGGATTCGTCGGCACCGTCACGTTCACGGCGCCGGTGTGGGACGGCGGCAGCGAGTACAGCAGCACAACGCTCACGGCGAGCCTGGTCAACACGGCGCCGGTGCTGAATGGCTGAGCGATCTGCACGCCTTGCCGGCCCCCAGCCCATCGTATGTAATGGCATGGCAACGACCTCGCTCTTGCGAAGCACTACGGCTTCACCGATGAGGAACTGGACTTCATCATCAACTACGACATCAAGTACCGCATGGGGCAGGATGCGGGGGACGAATGACGTACGAAATCGCCCTTAAGCCGCGCGCCGTCAAGGATCTGCAAGCCTTGCCCAAGGCGGTACAGCGGCGCGTCACCGCCAGGATTGCAGCCTTGAGGGACGATCTTGCCGGCGACGTAAAGAAGCTCACCAACTTCACCCCGGAGTACCGGCTACGCATCCAAGGCAATCGCACTACCTTCATCACCGTGGAATTCTAATCTGAGCCCTTGACTTGGACAAGTGTACATGCGAATGATTCTTCTCGGACGGAACCCGTTCACGGAGGAGAAGAATCATGTCCAAGGCCACAACCGTTTCCATGCGCGAGTGCTTTGCCGACGTTGCGGACCCACGCCGGGAACATTTGCGGTTACACAACCTCTGGGAGATCATCGCCGTCACCATCTTGGCGGTCATCTCCGGGGCCGATTCCTGGGTCGAGGTTGCCAAATACGGCGTCAACAAGTTCGAGTTTCTGCGGACCTTTCTCGAACTGGCCAATGGCATACCCTCCCACGACACTTTTGGTCGTGTTTTCGCGCTGCTCAATCCGCGCGCTTTACAGGACGGATTTGTCAAGTGGGTGCAGGCAGTTGCCGAGTCCACGCTCGGCCGTGTCGTCGCCATTGACGGCAAGACGGCCCGACGATCTTTCGACAAAGCAGCGGGCAAAGGACCTCTGCATATGGTCAGTGCCTGGGCCACTGAAAATCGTCTACTCCTGGGGCAACAGGCCTGCGACAGCAAGTCGAATGAAATCACCGCGATGCCCGAGCTGATCAAGAACCTCGAGATTTCCGGGGCGATCGTGACCAGCGACGCCATGGGCTGCCAGAAAGACATCGTTGCCGCCATCCGCGCGGCGGACGCCGACTATGTGTTGGCCGTGAAGGACAACCAGCCAATCTTGCACGATGACATCCGGGCTGTGTTCCTGACCGGCTTCGACAACAACTTCGCAGGCCTGGAACATCACCGGCATTGCACGAAGGAAGAGGGGCATGGCCGCGTCGAGACGCGGATCTATGATATTATCCGCGTGCCCGAAGAGTTGGCAGAGCGTCACCCCGATTGGCAAGAGCTGCGTAGTATTGGCATGGTGTACAGCGAGCGGCAAGAAGGCAACAAGGAACCCAGCGTCGAGACACGCGTTTTCATCACGAGTCTGCCGCCGCGGGTGAAGAAGTTTGCCGGCGCCGTGCGCAATCATTGGGGAATCGAAACCTCGCTCCATTGGGTCTTGGATATGAGTTTCCGCGAGGACGAAAGTCGTCTGCACAAAGGGCACGGCCAGGAAAACATGGCACTGATTCGCAGGTTGTCCGCGTCGCTTTTACTGAATGAACCAACATGCAGAGCGGGCGTATCCTGCAAGCGCAAATGTGCAGGCTGGAATGATGAGTACCTCCTAAAAGTGCTCGCTGCGAGCTTGAAATGACGGTTTTTCCTTGCGAACGTGATGCAATGCCCTTGGCTACGCATCGGCGATTATCGTGTGCTATTCGAAGTCGAAGACGGCACGGTGGTTGTCTACCGCGTGATCAACCGAAAAGATGCTTACTAACGAACGAAGTGCGCAGGAGAGAACATGCTGAAGCTTCATCCCGAGATTCTGGTGAAAAACGGCAAGAAGGAGTTCGTCGTGCTGCCCTACGAGGAGTTCCTGGCATTGCAGGAGCGACTTGGCGACGCCGAGGATCTCCTCGAACTGCGCAAGGCCAAACGGTCGGAAGGCAAGAAGAAGGCGGTTCCGCTTGCCGAAGTTAAACGTAAATTGGGCATTCGCTAACCGTCGGCGGGTGCGGTACACGGTTCGTTTTAGGCCGCACGGCGGTATCGATCGGCTGCCTGAGAAGTATCGCGTGCCGGTCGTGCTCTGTTATCTCGAAGGCCGGACCAACGACGAAGCGGGCCGGCGCCTCGGCTGTCCCACGGGCACGATCGCATCGCGTCTCGCCACGGCCCGCGATCGGCTGCGCGTCCGCCTGGTGCGCCGAGGCGTCACGCCGCCGGCCGGCCTACTCGCATCGGCGCTGGCCGCGGACACGCTCGCTGCGGCCGTACCCGCCGCGCTGGCCGATGGAGCGCTCGGAATCGCGCTGTCGATTGCCGCGGGCGCGGCACTGCCCGGAGCCATCCCGATGTCTGGAATCACCCTCGCGAAAGGAGTGTTACGAACCATGCTGCTGACGCGCATTCGCACCACAGTCATCGTGTTGACGGTCCTCAGCTTCGTCGGCGCCGGAGCGGGGTTCCTCGCGACCCAGCCCGGCACCAACGCGCATCCGCAAGATCGCCCACCGGCGCCGGCGGCCGGCGACGAAGCGGCCGTCGCGAAGCGAATGGCCGAGCTGCTGCAAAAGCGCCGCGACAGCGCCGAGCTGACTTTTGATGCCCGTATGACGGGGGTGGAGGAGGGCGCGGAGCCGGCTGATGAAGCCTTTTTCGCCGCGGCGCTGAGGCTACACGAATCCGAGCTGGACCTATGCCGGACTCGGGCCGAGCGCATCGGGGTGGGTGAAACGCATCTGAAGCGCATGAAGAAAGTGGAGGCCATCTCCAGCGCCCGGGTCGAAGCCGCTAAAATCAGGGAAGAGGACGGCGCGGTGGCCACCTACTACCGCCTCGACGCGGAAATTCGCCTTGAGCGCACGAAGGCAAAATAGGCGCGAGAACCCCAAACGCGGACGAGCGATAACAGTCTCGGTGCTGGATGACGCCGCCTGGCCTTGGGGATCGCTCTACCCGTCGAAGCTAAGCTTGCGCTCAAGAAACTCTGGTCTTTTCGCTCGATCCATCCACGCGAACAAGAGAGTCCCGTTTCAACACCACGGCGGCCCCAGCCGCTCTCGGCGGGCTAGCACACGCCGTGACCGGAGTTACTCGAGGCCGGTGCCCTACTAGCGCGAGGCAAGAAGCCCCGGGCGGGCGTTCTTGATCGCCGCCGCTCCGTCGGCGGTAACGCGTGTCCGCTCGACGTGAACCAGCCTCAAGCTTGGCAAAGCCGCCGCGTCGTGAAGGGATTTGAGCCCTTCGTCGCTCACCGCGGTCTCGATGACATTCACAAACTTGAGCCTCGGTAAACTCCCGGGCCTCGCCAGCTCGATGAGGCCCTTGTCGGTCAGACGCGTCCCATCTAGCCCTAATTGGACCAGTTTCGACAGCTTGCGAAACTCTGCCACGGCGCCATCGCTCACCTGGGTTTCGCCAAGGTCGAGGACCACCAGGTTCTTATGGCTCTCGAATGCAACAGCACCGGTTCCGGTAACGCCAGGGCACCCCCGAAGCGACAGGCCTTTCAATGACGCCAATGACGCGAGCGGCTTGAAACAAGCATCCGTCGCCTTGGTCCATCGCACAAAGAGACCCTGCAACTCCGTAAGCTCAGTGATTCCAGTGAGGCCGGCATCGGTGACGGCGGTGCGATCCAGAATCAGCAATTCCAGCTTCTTGAGCCCAAAGAGCTTTTTCACTCCGTCATCCGTTATCCGTGCGCCGGACAGGCGCAGCTCGCGCAATTCAGACATACCCTGGAAGAGCGCGAGCACCTCGTCCCCGATCGGGGCGCCGTCGAGCCTCCAGGTGCCGCGTGCGCGGAAGGCGGCGAAACGGCTCCAGGATCTTGGCGGTCAATTCGCTCGGCGGCTCGGATTTCGGATCCGGCCGGTAAATGATGATCGTCCCCGGCGGGCGGCCCGCGTTCGGCTGCCCAAAAACCTGGAAGCCGACCTTCTTGAGCGCCTCGAGCGCCGATTTCTCATCGGCGCCAGGCGGCGTGTCATCGGGTACCTGCGTGGGAAAACTCAGCACGGATGCGAGCATTATCGCGGTCAACATCGTGGTTCCTCCGACGGGCGTGTCGCTGCAACCAATGGGCCAACGCTCATCGCTCGTGAAACACCATCTCGCCGGTCGCGTCGCCGAGCCAGCTGTGATAATGCCCCAGGAAGCGTGCCGGCGGCCTGCGCGTTCACGAGGAGCGGCTCCAGCCGCCGGGCCGATTCTCCCTTTAGCTCGAACGCCTGTACCGAAAAGCCGCTAGTACCTTTGTGGACTTCAGTGACATAAAATACGCCCATTGCGTCCATTGTAGGCGGCGTCTGTCCCTGCGTGGACTGAAAAAACACGACGTTTTCCGCGGATGGCTGTGGCATAAGGTTTGCACCACTGTAATCCTCAAGTCTACCGCAGGTCGCGCAAGGCCCGGGAGACGGCATCGAACCTGGGAGGAGACGCCAATGACCGGCCAGGAAAATCACATCGAGTTTCTGAGGGAGTTGCCGCCGCCGGCGCTCGAAGGAACGGTCAAGCAGGAGCTGACGGACGGTTTGCAAGAGCTGGTGGCGTGCCTCGAGCGGTGTTTGCCGCTCGGCGGCAATACGCTGCACAGCTGCGTTATCGACGACTTCCAGCTCCACGCGCCAGTGTTGACGGAACGCGAATGCCGTATCCCGCTGCGCTTCAATGCGTCGGCCCGGCAGGGAGTCGGCGGCGCGGCCCAGCTCGAGCGCATCGCCGGCCGCGCCGAGGCGGTCATCGACGAGGAGGGCCGGGTCAGCTATCAGCGCGTGACCTTCGGCGAGGAGCCGGCCTTCCTGCCGCATGACCTCGGCGGCGGTGATTGAGGTTAGCGGAATTCGCCAGAATTCCGCTCGGGCGCATCGGAATTCCGGCGAATTTCCGCCACACGCGAAAAGGCAGCCCCAACCTTCACCAGTCCTACCCAGGCCAGCTTCACCGTCGGCACGCAGGGCACGTTCACCGTAACGGCGAGCGGCAGTCCGGCGCCAACGCTTTCGGAGCAGGTAAGCGACGTGCTGCCGAACAACTTGATGTTCACGCCGGCAACCGGACAGCTCACCGGCATCCCCGCCACCGGCACGAGCGGCACCTACACGCTGCACTTTACCGCCAAGAACTCCGCCGGCAGCGTCACGCAGACGGTGACCCTGAGCATCAGCGGCCCGCCGGTCGTCACCACGTCGCCGGCATCCCCGACCGTCAACGCCGGCCAGACGGTGACGCTGACGGCGGCCGCCCGCGGCGTGCCGGCGCCGACGGTGCAATGGCAGGTGAGCGTCGACGGCGGCACCTTCACGAATATCCAGGGCGCCACCGCGACCACCCTGAGCTTCCCGGCCACGGCAGCGCGCAACGGCGAGCAGTTCCAGACCATCTTCACCAACAGTTTCGGCACCGCGCCCACTTCTGAGGGAACGCTCACGGTGGACTTCGCCCCGCAGATCACCATGCAGCCCGCCAGCGCAGGCGCCGTCGCCGGCACCGATGCAACCTTCACGGCCGCGGCCAACGCCAAGCCGACGGCAACGGTGCAGTGGCAGATGGAGGCCGCCGGCGCGACGAGCTTCACCGACATGGGCAACGCGACCTCGCCGACGCTGACGGTCCCAAGCGTGTCGTCGGCGAACAACGGCACACAATACCGCGCGATCTTCAAGAATGCGCTCGGCTCGACGACCACCCAGGCCGCGACGCTGACCGTCGGCAGCCTGCCAAGCATTACCCTGCAGCCGTCGATCCCGCCGATCGACGCCGGCCAGCCCGTCGTGCTGGAAGCGACCGCGAGCGGCACGCCGGCGCCCACGGTCCACTGGCAGGTCAGCACTAACCAGGGCACGACGTTCACCAACATCGGCGGTGCCAAGTCGTCGACCACGCTGCGCTTCACCGCCGAGCCGGCCGACAACGGCAACCTCTACCAGGCCGTCTTCACCAACGCGATCGGGCAAATTACCACGACTCCCATCACGCTGACCGTGGACTTTGCCCCCGCGATCACGATGCAGCCGACAAACCAGGGCGTTGTCGCCGACGCCAATGCATTCTTCACCGCGGTCGCCAGCGGCAATCCGACGCCCACAGTCCAGTGGCAAGTCAAGGCCGTCGGCACCGCGACCTTCACGGACATTCCCAACCAAACTTCACCGACGCTTACCATCACCAGCGCGACGCAGGCAGAAAGCGGCAATCAGTATCGCGCCGTCTTCAAAAACTCGCTCGGGAGCGTCACCACCCAGGCCGCCACTCTCTTCGTCGGCACCGCGCCGACGATTGCGACTCAACCGGCGGCGGAGCCGGCAACCGCGGGCCAGCTGGTGTCGTTCCAGGCCGCCGCCAACGGCACGCCCAGTCCGACCGTGCAATGGCAGGTGAGCACCAATGGCGGCACGAGCTTCACCAACATCGCCGCCGCCACCTCCACGACGCTGAGCTTTGCCGCCAAGCCGGCCGACAACGGCAACGTCTACCAGGCGGTCTTCACCAATCCGATCGGCCAGATAACCACCACCGCCGTGACGCTGACCGTGAATTTTGCCCTGTTGATCACGACGCAGCCGGCCAATCAGACGGTGGCCGCCGGCAGCGATGCGACTTTCACGGCGGCGGTCAACGCCAACCCCACAGCGACGGTCCAGTGGGAGCAGGAGGCCGTCGGCGCGACCAGCTTCACCGACGTATCCGGGGCCACGGCCACCTCGCCGGCGCTAACCGTACCCAGCACCACGCAATCGGAGAGCGGCACCCAGTATCGCGCGGTTTTCTCGAGCAGCCAGGGAACGGTCACCACCCAGGCCGCGACCTTGACGGTGGACGTGCCACCCACGATCACCACGTCGCCGTTCGACACGGCCGTCCAGCCCGGCCAAAGCGTGACGTTCACGGCGGCGGCAAGCGGCACGCCGGCGCCGAGTGTCCAATGGCAGGTCAGCAGCGACGGCACGACGTTCACGAATATCCCGGGCGCGACCGCGACCACGCTGACCTTCACGCCGCAGGCCGGCCAACAGGGCTTGCACTATCGGGCCGTCTTCACCAACCCGGTGGGCTCGGTCATGACCGGCGCCGTGGAGCTGGTCATCTGGTAACGCGTCCGCCAAAGACAAACCCTGGCAGGACGATGATTCGGCCCGCCAGGGTTAAGTGTGAAGACATGCGGCAAGCCGTTGCCGGCGCTGTTACAGCAAACTCGTAAGGGTCGTCAGGAGCGTCGTGGGATTCACGGGCGGCAGCACCGGCGGCACCGTGGGGTCGGTGACGACGACGGTCGGGGGTGGCGTGGTCGTCGACGTGGGGTTAGTGACGACGGTCGTCGGCGGCGGCGTGGTCGTCGACGTGGTCGGCGGGTTCAGGGTCGGATCGGTCGGATTGACCGTAATCGGGTCCATCGGGTTCGTCAGGGTGCTGCCCAACAGCGTGTAGGCCGAGGTCGGCAGCGGCGCGCCGTTGCTGTCCACGGCGATGAGGCGTACGGTGTAGGCACCCTGGTCCAGGAGCACGTCCATACTGACCGTGTTGCCGTCCTGGCAGACCAGCGACGCCACGAGGTTGCCGTTGGCATCGAAGAGCTGCATCACGACCGAGCCGCCCGAGCTGGTGCCGGTATCCACCGACAGCACGAAGGCGTAAATCTGAACCTCGGTTGACTGCATGCACACGAGGTTCACCGAATCCGCGGCGGACAGGGTGTTGTCCGCGAGCGTTTCCAGGACAATCGGCATGGCCAGGTAGTTGACCCCGAGCCGATACGTCCCCCGGTCGTTGATCGCCGCGGCAAACGGACTGGCCGTGACCGCGACATAGTACTTGGCACCGGCGACCGGGTTGACGATCTGCACCACGTAGCCGGACGAATCGTTGCTGAGGACCTGGGCCGCCACCGGGTTGCCGTTGGCGTCGTAGACCGTGAGCTGCGGACTGAATCGGCTGCACTGGCCGGCCGCAGCCGTGAAGACGATCGCCTGAGGCGGAGTCGCGGGCGTCGTGATGCTGAAGTAATCCACGTCGGCGGCGTCATTGAGCTGGCCGTCGACGGCGAAGTTGAAGTTGGGATCGATCTGGTAGACCGGTTGATCCAGCGTGATGGCCGTCGCAATGGTCGACGTGCCGTGGTTGAAATTGGCGTACGCAATGGTGTCGGCGTTCAAGGAGGCACTGATGGCGGCGATTTGCAGCGCGGAGACCAGGCCGCTGTTGACGCTCAGTCGATAGCTGCCCATGCCGAAGACATCGCTGCGGGCGCTGTCAACCTCGAAGTACAGGGTCATGCCGGGCCTGATGTTGCTCAGGGTGACCGAGGTCGTATTGCTGAACGGGCTGGCGGCGGTCGAGGTCGCGACCAGCTGTCCCGATGCGGTGTAGACGCTCAGCTGCGGCACCAGCAGGCTCAGGCCGCCGTTCTGCACCGTCACCGTGATCGTCTGGTTCGCATACCAGGGAACGGTGTACGCGTAGTAATCGGTCTGGTTGATCGCACTGACGTCCGCCGCAATTTCCGGAAGGCTCATCACCGCGGCCGTGGCCAACGTGTTATTCCCAGGTCCGGCGCTGGGCGCACCGTAAAGGGACTGGAACGCGGCAACATCGCTCGCGCCCAGACCGGTATACACGCCTTGATAGGTGTTGTACATGACGCTGGTCGGGTCGGTGTTGTCGGGCAGGCCGAACGAATGGCCCAGCTCGTGCAGCGCCACCGTGTAGATGTCGTAAGCGCTGCTCGAGGCGCCGATGCCGAACGCGTACGAGCTATTGAAGATCACGTCGCCCGAGAGCGTGCCGGCGAGCGGGCTATACGGCGTGCCGATCGCCACGGGCGCGTTCAGGCCCAGCGGTTCGGCCGCGATCCGAATGTCGCCGAAGCGCGGGTCGCCCTGGATGAGCCCGGGGCAGCCGATCGGCTCGCCGCCGTCGGCGACCAGGCCGACGTTGACGTTGCCCGCATCCGCCCAGGTCTGTGCCGCCTCCAGGATCTGCGTCTCCCAGGCCTGGGTCGTGGCCTGGGCGCCGAGGGTCTTGAAGAGCGTACTCGGCACCCCATCCACCAGCGTCCCGTCCGGGACGAAGCTCAAGGTCACGTTGCTGTTGGGCCAGGCGATACCCCAGGGCGAGCCCGCCGTGCTGGGCACGGTACGGTCTTCCAGGAGTTCGAGGGTCAATTTCGTCGTTTTCTTCTTCTTCATGGCGATTTCCCTATGATGAATTGGCTGCTTTCGTTGGTCGGTTGCAGTAGTTTTTGCGGCTGGTGGCGGTTCTTAGGTTGCGCTACTGGTGGTGCTTGGCTGGAAGCTCGGGCAGTTGCGGCTGCCCCTGGTTGTTCACGGTCAGGGGTAGTCCGCCTCCTGGGAATGGCCCGGCGGTCTTGGCTGAGCGATGCCGCCGCCAAGGTCGAGCAGTTCGGAGGAGTCGGCACTCCACTGGGGCACCGCATAATGGATCGACGACCCCGTCCCCGAGGTCCCACCGGCCTCGCCACGGGCCTCGAAGTGCGGGCGACCGAGCAGGCAATGCTCAACGACGCACGGGTCCCACTGCTTGCCGGCACCGTGACCGAGAATGTCGTCCACCTGCGCGCTCGGCAGGGCCGGCCGGTAGGGACGCGGCGAGCACATGGCATCGCAGGAATCCGCCACGCCCAGAATCCGGGCCATCAGCGGAATGGCGTCGCCCGACAGACCGTCCGGATATCCCGCCCCGTCATAGCGCTCGTGGTGATGCCGCACCGCCGGCCGCAGGTGGGCGAGCTGCTTGATGCCGGCGAGGATGCCGTCGCCGATGACCGGAAAGGTCTTGACCACGGCAAATTCCGCGTCGGTCAGCTTGGTGGGCTTGAGCAGCAAGCTCTGCGGCACGCCCAGGATGCCGATGTCGTGGACCAGGCCGGCGAAATAAAGGTCATTCAGTACGGACGTCGGCAGACGCATGTGCTTGCCGATCGCCACCGCGAGCTTGGCGACCCGGTCGCTGTGGCCCCGCGCGTGCGGCAGGTGGGCGTCGATCGAAGTGGTCAGGCACTGCACCAGCGACGCCAGCGTATCGGTCATGCGGCCGGTCAGATCGCTATAGCGGCGCTGGTTCACGAGAATGCGCCGGATCACGGCCATGATGCGCACGTCGGCCGCCTGAAAACACCGATGCCTGGTGAAATTCAGAGCGACCATCCAGCTTCCCTGCGATCGGCTGACGCGCACCAGGGCGGCGCTGGTCGGCTGAAACGGGGCCGTGGGCGGACTGGGCGGCAGCACGGAGCGCAGCAGCCGGCCGTCCAGGCCCGGCGTGCCGTCGATGAGCTTTTTGGCAAAGCTGGAGCACCAGCCGGCCGCGAGCTCACTCCTGCCGACGATCTCGACGGCCTCGCCGCTGCCGCCGGGATACCAGTAAACCGCCTCCGCCTGAATGCTGTCGCGCACGGCTTCGAGGGCGAACCGATTGCGACCGCTCTTGTCGCAGCGGGGGACATCCCGCGCGAAGCGTTCGACGATTTCCCAGGCGTCCTCCTCGGTCGGGAACGGGCCTGGCGTCGGTACCCCCGAGGGGTACAAACGATTGATGGGTCTATGGGGGCTCACGGGCAATACCTCAGTTCTTGTTGTTCGTGACCGTTAGCGTGGCGCACGCGCCCGGGCGGCGTCGACGAGTCTTTGGAATTCCGGACGATCGCGGATCGGATCCAGGTCCCGATCCGTCTCGAGCAGATCGAAGCCGACTCCCTTGTGCAGCGCGATCGACAGCAGCCGGAACGCTTGCGTTCGATCTTCGGGGTTCTTCGGCGAAGTCAGGGCGTAAATGCCCGCCAACTGGTAGATGGTCAGGGGCTTGTTATCGCGGGCAAGGCACTCGACCGCGTCCTTGTGAGCGGCCTCGCGCTGTCCGAGTCGGGCCAGCAGCACGCCCCGGCCGGCACGAGCGGGAACGAAATCGGGATAGCCATCGACGGCCTGGTCCAGGGTCCGGGCCGCCGCTTCGTTTTTGCCCAGCTTGCTGAGGATGTGGGCCTTGTTCTGCAACGCCGCCAGCGAGCGGGCGTTGAGCTTCAGCGCCTGGTCAAAATCGTCGAGGGCCGCCCGGGGATCGCTGTTCATGCGCGCATAGCCACGCGTGAGCCAGCCCATCTCGTCGGTCGCGGGTCGGCGCAGGCCGGCGGCTCGATCCTGTTTGGCCCCGTCCGCGTCGCCGGCCCGTTCGCGGACCGCGGCGCGGAGGAAGTACACGTGCGTCGCCGTCGCGCCCAGCTCCAGGGCACGGCTGAGATCCTCGATCGCCTCGGCATACTTCCGCAATCCCTGCCGGGCCAGGGCACGATGCTTGTAAGCCTCGACGAGCTTCGGGCGAAAAACAATGACCTGGTCCAGGTCGGCGGCGGCCTGCTGGTAGTTCTGCTGGCGCAGGTGGCTCAGAGCGCGATTCAGGTAGGCCCAGGGCGATTGCGGCGCCAGCGCGATGCACGTGCTGTAACTGGCGATCGCGTCGGTCCCCTGAGACAGGTGGTCATGGCACACGCCGCGCAGGAAGCACGCCCAGTAATCTTGCGGGTCCTCCGCGGTGACTTCCGCTAACAGCGGCATGGCCTCGCGATAACGGCCCTTGGCGGCGTGCTCGACGGCAGCCAGGTAACGGTCCGCCGCGGTCTGCAGCGGCGTGGCCCGGGCGACTGCTCGCAGCTGCTTGGCGTCCTCGTCCCGGCCGAGCAAGCTGGTCAATTCCGCCCGCTGCGCCACAGGGTTTGCGCTTGCGGTCCGGCGCTGTTGCACGCCTCGGCCAGCTCGTTGAAGCGCAGCGCCTCGGCAACCAGTTCTTGCCGCTGCGCCGACGCGCTGGTGTTCACGGCCTTGAGTGCGACACCGCGCGCAGCAAGAGCAGCAACTCCGAGGCGTTTTTGCGCAACCGGGCCTGATCCGTATCGGCGAGATGCCGTAGCGCCGCCGGTTCGGGCCAGGCTTGCGACTCAAGCGCGCCGTAGGAGCCGAGCAGCTCGCGACCGAGTTGAATTCCCTGGTCGATCTGCGCCGGGTCGTCGGTCCGCGCCGTCAACAGGTACTGGACCGCTTTCTTGCCGTCGAGGAAGGCGCTCAGCGATTGGCGGGCGTCGAGCTCGGCCAGCCGCTGGCCGCGGATCACGACGAGGCTCAGCAGCGCGGCAATCACGACGACGGCAAGCGTCGCCACGCTGGTGACCGAAGCGAGGCGCGGATGGCGGCGCCGCCATTTGCCGGCGCGTTCCCGCAGCGACGGTTCCGGAGCATGCCGTAGCGGTTGATGCGCCATCTGCCGCTCAACGTCTTCCTTCAGTTGCCGGGCGCTCTGATAACGCCGGCTGCGGTCCGGCTCCAGGCAGTGCCGGATGATCGACTCGACCGCCGGCGACACCGCTCGGTTCCAGCGGCGAACCGACGGCGGCGGTACCGATCGGTCGCGAATCATCGCCTCGAGCACCGATTTCACCGGCCCGACGTGGCCCGGGAACGGCCGGCGACCGGTGAGCAACTGGAACAGGATCACGCCGAGCGAATACAGGTCGCTGCGCACGTCGACCAGGGCGGAGTCGGCGCGGAACGCCTCGATCTGCTCCGGCGCCATGAACGGTAACGTGCCGCCGGCCTGGGCGGTGGCCGCGCCGTTGCCCAGCTTGGTGTCCTGGGCCAGGTTGAAGTCGAGCAACATCGGCTGGCCGTCGTCGGTCAAGAGGATGTTCGCCGGCTTCAGGTCGCGGTGAACGATGCCGCGCTCGTGCGCGTGGGCCAGGCCATCGGCCAGACCGCTGGCGATCCACAGCACCGCTTCGACATAGCTGAATCTTTGCAAGAACTCCAGGTTGGGCGGCGCTTCGGCCGGGACCACCGCGGTGGCGGCGGCCATGGCCGGCGTCGGTGCCGACGCAATGGCGCCCTCGCGAACGGTGTCCGTGCGCGCCACGATCGTGCTGACCAGCTCCTTGCCGGATTCCGGCAGCGACTTACGGCCTTCAAGGTTCCGCACGATGTCGGCCAGCGTGGTCGCGCCGAAGAAGGGCATGCAGACCGCCTGCAGCGGGCCGGCACGGTGTACCGAGTAGACCGGCACGATGTTCGTGTGCTGGAGCTGCGCCAATGTCCGCGGCTCATCGCCGATGTTGGGCGACACCTTCAGGACCACCGAACGGCCGGCCAGGTCGCCCTGCTTGGCAAGGAAGACACGGCCGAACGCGCCGTGACCGAGCTCGGTCAGCAGGCGGAACCCGAGCAATTCCGTACCGACCTCGGGAAGGGCGGTCACCGCCTCCGCCATGCGGTGACAGGCCTCCGGATCCGACCGGTGCAGATCGACGAACCGGCGCATCTGTTCCGAGGAGCCCGTCGACGAGGCTTGCAGAGAGCTTTGCCACGAATCCACGCCCATTTCCGCGGCCGTCCGCAGCCGCACGGGGGCCACGGAGGTATGCACTTCCATATCGGCGCCGTCGCTACCGGCTGGCCAGAGGCCGCTCGAGGCGTCTTCCGGTGATTCTGCCGGCGAATGGTTTTTCGTACTCTGCGTCATTCGTGGTCTCCTGAATCAATCGGTGGCCGATTCAGCGGTTTACAAGCAGCACTTCGGAAGACTCCAAGACGTTGGCCATTATTCGGATAGCCGCTAGACGCATTCGGCAAGGACGGCCGGCGGGCAAGCGGCGCCTCCCAGGCTGAGTTCCTTCACGATCTCAAAGGCGCTGTGCGTTCGCCCCATCGACTCTTTTTCGCTAAGTTGGTCTTCAATGACCGGCCGCAATCGCAGGAACGCGGCGGCACATTCCGGGTCGAACTGCGTGCCCGCGCACCGCTCGATTTGGGTCCAGGCGTGATCGAGCGGCAGGCCGTCGCGATAGGGCCGATTGGTGGTCATGGCGTCGAAGGTATCGGCCACGGTCATGAGGCGTGCCAGCTGCGGGATCTGGGTGCCCGCGAGTTGATCGGGGTAACCGGCGCCGTCCCAGCGCTCATGGTGGTTGCGAACGATGGGCAGGACCACGTCCAGGCCGGGCAGTGTCTCGATAATCGCGGCTCCCTTGACGGTATGCGCCTTCATCTGCTCGTACTCGGCGGCCGTGAGCCGGTCGGTCTTGCGCAGGATCGCGTCGTCGATGCCGATCTTGCCGATGTCGTGCAAGGGCGCGCCGATGCGGAGGTGCTGGAGGTCGGTTTGGCTGAGCTTCATCGCCTCGGCGAGCATGAGCGCGTAGTCGGTGACGCGCTGGGCGTGCCCGGCCGTGTACGGGTCACGCAATTCGATCACCTGCGAAAATGCGATCACCGTCTGGATGAACATGGCCTGCTGGCGCTCTTGCAGCTCCTGGGCGCTTTCGAAGGCGATGGACATGTTGGCAGCCAGGGCGTCGGCGCGGTGCAGGTCGTTGCGGGTGAACGGCTCGTCGTTGGCACTGCGATCGAGGTGCAGAATGCCCAGGTAACGGCGCGGTGTGCGGAGCAGCGCGCAGATAATCGAGCTCATCGCCGTGCTCTTAACGCTGTCGGCCTCCAGCAGCTCCACGTCCTGGACGATGTCGGCGCACAACAGCGATTGCCCCGTGCGGAGACAGCGGGCCGCCAACGTGCGGCTGAAGACGCGCTCCCGATCCGGCGCCGACTCGGGCGGCTGGGGAAACACGGTGCGCAGGTGCATCTTGCCGGTCTTGGAGTCGATCAGCACCACCGCGCCGCGCCGCGCTCCCAGCGCCACGACCGTATCCTGCAAGGCGCGGGACACCAGCGCGTCGAGCGAATCGCCCCAATGAAACATCTGTCCGGCGTGCAGCAGGTTGAGGAGTTGCTCCCCGGGCCGCGTGCTTTGCGTAACCTCCATGGCCAGATGCTCGGCGGCTTCGGCGAGCGACTGCCGTGCCACCGCCTGGACCTGCATCCGGCCGCACGGCGTTTCGGTGAAGTCGAGCCCCTTGTCGGTCAACGCGACGACGGCCAGGACGATGTTGCCGACCTGCAGCAAATCGTTGGCGCGGAGCGGCTGGCCGGTGCGGCCAAGGCGGAGGCCGTTGACAAACGTGCCGTTGGTGCTCCCCAGATCGCGGGCGATCCAGCCCCGCTCCGTGAGGGTGATCTCCGCGTGGCGCCGGCTGATCGAGCCGTCGTTCAGCACGACCTCCAGACCTTCCAGGCGACCGATGCGCAGGATCTGTTCCGCTTCCCAGTTCGTGTCCTGGTTCGATTTACCGCCAATTGCCCGTAGACGGATAAAGCACTTGGTCATGATTGCCTCTTCTCGGTGGGATGTAGCATGCGCGGTCAAGGCCATGCACACGGCGACCACGCGGGCGGCCCCGAGGCGCGCGTTTACGCCATGGGCTGCCCGGCAATGCCGGCGCGGGCGATTGGTAGCCGCTGGGGAACGACTACGCGTACTTTGAGGGGAGGGCCTGGGGGAAGGTCTTACTGGGCGTCTGTGAGTCCTTCAGGAAGCCAAGAGGGAAGTTACACGAACTATAGGTCGCATCTACACGCTGTCAAAAAAGCTTTCCTTTTTTTTCGGAGAAATCGGCGCAGCCCGCAGACGCGAGCGCACCCCGATAACCGCTCAAAACAGCATGATCGGCCGCCGGCCGTGTGCCCCGATGACCGCGGCGGTGCTTGCGGCGGCGCCCGACGAGGCCGACGCGAGCGCCTGCTGCAGGGGCAACAGCTGGCTCTCATAGCGCTTCCAGCGGGCGATGGAGCTCGCATAAAGCGGCCGCCGCACTTGCAGCTTGCTCGCGGTGCGCACCGGCCGGCGATTCTCATGAAAGGCGAGGCAGCGATCGCTCCAGTCCAGTCCGCAAAAGGCGAGGAGCCCGCGGCCGACGCCCTCCGGGTCGCGAACCAGTGCCTCGTACTCGAGTTCATAAACGGGCACGGGCAGGACCTCGCGCCAGTGGCGCATGAGCCGCTCGTACTGCCGGTAGTAGAAGCCCAGGTCTTCCAGGCTGGTGGCATAATTGACCCAGGCGAAATCCTGGAAGTAGCAGGACAGGCAGACATCCATCACATCGCGGCGGCAGTGAATGATGCGCGGATTTTGGAACAAGGCGCCCAGGCTGCCGAGGTGGAGGTAGTTGTGCGGCATCTTGTCGACGATCCGCGCCGCTTCGGGGCTCACGCGCGCCAGCCGGCGGAG
The DNA here is from genome assembly GCA_963834865.1 of uncultured Gemmataceae bacterium. Lineage (GTDB taxonomy): Bacteria > Planctomycetota > Planctomycetia > Gemmatales > Gemmataceae > CAWIDK01. The sequence goes on along the minus strand of CAWIDK010000002.1, from coordinate 3,467,805 downwards.
ATACTCCTCGGCCAGGGCGTGCGCCGCCGACTGGTCCAGGCGGGACATGTGCGCCGGATACGGCGCACGGCTCGTCAGGATTTCGCCCAATTCCCGCCGCTCGCCGGCAGCGACGACCTGCGGATGGCTCGCGAGCATCTGGGCCACGAGCGAGCTACCCGTGCGCGGCATGCCCACGACAAAAACCGGCACTTCCGTGGCCAGCCCGAAGGAACGCACGCGCTCGCAGAACCGGCGGTCAAAGACAGCGATGATGTCGTCGATGAATCGGCGGTGGCGTTCGCGGTCAAAGGCCAGGTTCTTCTGGCGAAAAACCTGTGCCTTCAGCTCGTTGCCCCGCCGATAATGGGCAAACGCGCGATCGTAATCGCCTTGGCGGTCGCAAAGGGCCGCCAGAATGAAATGGAGTTGGCTCGCCTCGTCAGTCGCAACGCGCCGACCGCCGTCGGGCCCCGGTCCCGAATCATGCCCGTGCGCGAGGCTCTCCAGGTGGCGAATCTGCTCGTCGGTGAACTGATAAAATCCCTGAGCGGCCAGTTCAGCCAGGTGGACATAGGCCGGCACGCAATCCGGGTCGCAGCGCAGCGAGTCATGGCAGCAGGTGATCGCCTCCGGAAGCCGTACCCATTCGATCAGCACGCCGGCCCGATTGCTGTGCGCCACGGCATAGTCGGGTTTGAGCCGTACCGCCTCGCCGTACTGTTCTTCCGCCTCCTGGAGCCGGCCCTCCTCGACCAGTGCCATCCCCAGATTATTGTGGGTCGCAGCGCAGCCGGGGTTCAACTGCAGCACGTGCTGGTAATGGCCGATCGCCTCCGCAAAGCGGCCCCGGACCGCGAGGGCGGCCCCCAGATTACTGTGGGCGCCGGGATGGTCCGGCCTACGGCGCAGCGCCTCCCGGCAATAGGCCATGGCCTCGTCCAACCGGCCCGCAGCCGCACAGGCCGCTCCCAGGTTGGCGTAAATATCAGGATTGGCTGAATCGATCGCGGCGGCGCGCCTGAGGTAGGCGATGGCCTCTTGCTGGCGGCCAAGCTGGTGGCAGATGACTCCGAGGATGTGCAGCGCCTGAGGATGCCGTGGCTCCGCCTGCAAGACCTGCAAACAGGCCTGTTCCGCTCCCGGCAGATCGCCGCCGCGGTACCGGCAAGAGACGGTCGCCATCAGTTCGGAGGTCGTTGTCATGGGCCGGCTACCTCGCAGAGAAAGGATACGGGCTCGGCGGGGCGAACCCAATCCCTTTGAAAGCTAGATTGCGGCCGGCAGCTTGTCAAAAGTTAGTTGTGGATGCGTCGGGTCCGGCAAGGTTCCGCGTGGAACATCGTGACCATCGGCGACGTGCGCGGCCAGCCAGGCCCTTAGCGGGGCGGAAAGACGTGCGCAGCTATGAGGGCTTCGCGAAGGGCAACAAAGGCCGGATCGTTGATGTCCCGGGTGATGAGCGTCTGGTTCATGGTCGCTCAATGGCGGCGCCTGGACGGCTTACTGACAGCGCCGAGGGCCTTGGCGGCTCGCTCCATTGTTTTTTAGGGATCAATCTCGACACAACTCGCTCCCAAGGGCGGCGCTTCGACGACGATGCGGCTGCTGGGGGCGACTGGATACAACCTCAGGGGCGAACCGGTGAGGATCACCTGGCCCTTGCATAGTTGTAGTCCCAACTGCGCAAGTCGGCTGGCTAACCAGCGCAGCGATTCGATGGGCAAGTTGAGCGACGGCGGCATCCGCAACGGCCCCGACCACGACTTCGTTGATGCGCACACTGAGGTTGTGCGCGACATTCGCCGTTAGCCCGCCGCGCAAGCAAGGTTCGGTGCTTGGTTGGCCCTTGCTTGCGCGGCGGGCTAACGGGGCACTCACGAATCCCGCGTGCAAGCCGTTGCTCGCGATCAACCACTGACCAGGAGGCCAGGCCTCGGGAAGGACATAGTGGTGCAACTCGATCACCGGAAACACCTCGGCGATGGCCTCTCGATACTCTTCCGCCGAAAGGGGCTCACTGGGCAAATCCTTGGCTAGCCGCACTGCCATCTCGCCCTCTACCGCCAGGTTGGCATAGCGCGCTGAAGAAAGATGCACGCCGGAAGGATGACATTCCGTGCCCCAGAGTCTGCCGAAGATCGGCTCCTTGACGCCCAACTGCTCCTGGATGAGTCTGCTCGTGCAGCCCACCTTGTAGCCGATGACCTTTTCTCCGCGCTGTTCGCGCAGCCGGGCGATCTCCGCCTGAAGAGCGTAGGCCTGGACGGTCGTCAGGACGAGGGGTTCGGCACAGTGCTGGCCCGGCGTCCTGGCTTCGTAGTCCGCCAGCATCCGCTGAGCCAGTTCTTGGAGATCAACGACCATCGTTCCATTTCCTGCGTTGCCGGGACGACCGATTGCCGCACCTGACGCATGTTCAATCCACGAACATCAGTTCATTCGACATCAGCATTACCTGGCCATAGCGTTCCCAGGGAGTCAGTAGCGGCTCCTTAAGGTCTGTCGCAGCCGACTTGGCCTGGAGGAAGCGAAGTCCCAGTTGGATTTCGTTCGCCGAGGGATCGCGTTGATACACCAGTTGATAGAGGTAGCGAATTCGCTTCGTTTCATCATCGAGTCGTTGGAAGGCGGGCCGGTTGACCATTCTGCACGCTTGTTCCATGACGAAGGGGCTGTTCAGAAAAAAGAGCGCCTGTTGCGGCACGGTGGTGGCGTCACGCTGGGCCGTGGTAATATCCGGGTTGGCAAAATCGAAGATCCGGAACAAAGCCAGCAAGTCGTTGCGATCAATCAATCCATATACCGTGCGGCGATTGGAGTAAGTTGCTGTTGCTGTCCCGCCTGAGCAGATCTACCGGACGACCCCCGAACGAATGGTCAAGATTGCCCGCAACAAACAGGAGCGTATCCCGCATCGATTCGAAGTCGAGTCGCCGGCGGTTCGTTTTCGCCAGCAGCCGGTTGTCCGGATCCAACTTCTCATGGCGAAGGTTGTCATCGCTCTGTTGTTGGTAAACGCTGGAAAGCATCAACAAACGGTGCAGTTTCTTGAGCGACCAACCGTCTTGCATGAACCGCCAGGCGAGGTAGTCCAGCAATTCGGGATGGCTCGGTGGATCGGAGCGCAACCCAAAATCGTCGGGAGTCGTCACCAGACCGGTGCCAAAATGATGGAGCCAGAGGCGGTTCACCATCACCCGGGCTGTGAGGGGATTCTCCCGGCTGGCGATGGCTCTGGCCAGCTCAAGTCGGCCGCTGCCGTGGGTGAACGGCTTGCCGTTTGTCCCCCGCCAGGATCGCAAGAAACTGGCGGGGAGCCTCCTCACCCAATCGATTCGGGTTCCCACGGATGAAGACGCGGCTGTTCTTCGGCTGCGGACTGTCCACGAGCGCCATGGCTCGCTGGGGAGCGCCCGGATGACTGGCGTCAAGGCGCGTTAATTCCTGCGCGGAGCGGTCCAATCTGCATGAGCGCCGGCACGTTGTATAGACTCCGGATCAACTCGGCCGGCAAGTTACCGGGGCTGTCCTTGCCGTGGAACACCTGGCGTAGCGCTTCCTGCTCGGCTGTCGGGCAGTGTCTGGCTTTCGGCATCGCTTTGCAGCCTTCTCTTGCCATCGTTTGTCCACGTCCTCGAACAGTTTGCCGTAGCGCTCCGCCACATCCTTCAAGGAGGTCGGCGGTTCGCCTGCAAAAGCCCGGACCACCAGAGAGTTCAGGGGACGGGCGAGAGCATTGGCGGCGATCTTGGCCGACAATATCTTGGCCCGGTCGGCGAATTCCGAAGTCGGCAGCGCCGCAAACGCGAACCAGGGAGCGAAAATCGGATCGGATTCCGGGTCCAGTTTTTCCAGTGCCTTCAGCCAACGCACGAGCGCCGGTCCGCAGTATTTTCCGGTCACTCAACCCGAAATCCTCCTTGTCGAGTTCGGCCAGTTTGGCCGGTTCCCGGCTCAGGAGCAGGTACTGGGCCGTCTGCTGGCGGTGCTGCTTGAGTACGCCCGCCTCTTGCTTGCGGACGAAGTTATCCCACCTCGCCTGCAGTGGCTTGCGTTTCGACAAATACTCCGCGTACGCTTTCGGATCGGGGGCAATGCCGAGCAGGGGCATTTCGTCCGGCGCGACGGAGCTGGCGAAGACACCGTGGAGGGCGTAATAATCGCGCGTGGGAATCGGATCGTACTTGTGGTCGTGGCAGCGAGCGCAGCTTACGGTCAGCGCCATCATCCCCCGCGAAACCGCATCAATGCGGTCGTCAAGCGTGTCGTGGATGTTGTTCTCGAACTGCCGGCCAACGGTCAGGAACCCAAGGCCGGCCAACGCTTGTTTGTTCTTGCCAAGGTCCAGTTGATCCGCGGCAAGTTGTTGGACGAAGGAATTCATCGTAAGGCAGATCGTCATTGAACGCACGAATCACGTAATCGCGATAAGTGAAGGCATAGGGACTGTCGGTACTGGCGTATCGGGCCACATCCAGCCAGTGACGGCCCCAGCGTTCGCCGTAATGCGGCGAGGCGAGCAAACGATCCACGACTTTTGCGAACGCCTCCGGGGACTTGTCCGCGACGAAGGCCGCTACTTCCTCCGGCGTCGGCGGCAAACCGATCAAGTCATAAGTAGCCCGCCGGATCAGGGTTCGTTTGTCGGCCGGCTGCGCCGGCTGCATTCCAGCGGGCTCAAGTTTGGCCAGGATAAACGCATCAACCGGCGATTGCACCCAGCGTTGGTTCTTGACCGTCGGAATTGCGGGGCGCTTCACCGGTTGAAAGGCCCAATGTGTGCGCGCACTCGCCTTGATCTTGTCTTCCTGGACGCCCGCCCCCGGCAGAGGCGCTCCCATCTTCACCCAGGCTTCGAGATCGGCGACCTGGGCCCCGGTCAGCTTTTTGCCGTCCGGCGGCATTCGCAGGTCTTCATCCTTGTAGCGCACGGCCTTGATCAGAAGACTCTTATCGGGGTCGCCGGCCACAAAAATGGGGCCGGAATCGCCTCCTTTGAGCAGCCCCTCCTGGCTGTCGAGCAGCAGTCCTCCCTTGATCTTCTTGCTTTGCCGACTGTGGCACTGATAACACTTGTTTGCCAGTATCGGGCGAATCTTCCTTTCGAAGAACTCAACGCCCCTGGCATCGCTACCGTCGGGAGGAGCGGCGCGGAGCATGGGAGACGTACCGGCAACCAACGACAGCGCCAGCCACAGCCAACTCGCTTTGCTCAGGTATGATCTTCGCACAGGATTCCTCCTTAACTCGGAATGTCCAGGCGGTCGCTCGCCGCCGTCGTCGGGATGTCAGGCAATCAGTTCGTGCACCACTTCACCGTACACGTCGGTGAGGCGAAAATCCCGGCTGGCGTGGCGGTAGGTCAGCCTGGTGTGATCAAAACCGAGCAGGTGCAGAATCGTGGCGTGCAGGTCGTGGACGTGGACCTTCTGCTCGACCGCCCGAAAGCCGAATTCGTCCGTGGCGCCATGCACATACCCGCCCTTGACGCCGCCGCCTGCCAGCCACGTGGTGAAACCGTGATGGTTGTGGTCGCGGCCGTTGCCCAGCGTGTTGTTGGGAAGGCCCATCAGCATTTCCACGGTCGGGGTGCGGCCGAACTCCCCGCCCCAAATGACCAGCGTGTCGTCAAGCATGCCGCGCTGTTTGAGGTCCTTGAGTAAGGCGCCGATCGCCTGATCGCACTGCCTGGCCAAATTGCGGTGGCCTTGTTCCAGGTTCTGGTGGTGGTCCCAATCGCTGCCGATCCAGGCCTGCACGAAGCGGACTCCCCGCTCCACCAGTCGGCGCGCGATCAGGATCGTCCGGGCCTCGGTGGCTGGCCCGTACATTCGGCGGATCGACTCGGGTTCCCGACTGATGTCGAACGCCTCTGCTGCTTCCAGTTGCATGCGCGAGCCCAGCTCAAAGGACTGGATGCGGGCCTCGATCTGCGCGTTCCTGTCGCGGTCCTGGCGGTGAGCTTCATTGAGTTCGCGCAACAGTTCGAGTTGCCGGCGCTGGTCCACGTTGGAAACACGCTGGTTGGTGGTATTCTCAATCAGTCTTTCGATGTCCGTATACCGGGTGTCGATATAGGTTCCCTGGTAAGCACCCGGCAGAAACCCTGCCCGCCAGTTTTGAGCGCCGCCGTTGCCGGGGTATCCGCCGGGCCGCATGGCGACAAACCCGGGGAGGTTTTGGTTCTCACTGCCCAGACCATAGGTCACCCAGGATCCGAGACTGGGCCGGATCAACCGCGCGTCTCCGCAGTTCATCAACAGGATCGACGGTATATGGTTGGGCACGTCTGCTTGCATGGAACGAATCACCGCGATGTCGTCGATGCACTCCCCGACGTGGGAAAAAATCTCGCTGACTTCGATCCCGCTCTGACCGTAGCGGCGGAACTTGAATGGCGACCTCATAACGGTACCGGTTCGGCGTTCGGTTACCAGGTGCATGCTCCTGGGGAGTTCCTGGCCGTGGTATCTGTCGAGGGCCGGTTTGTGGTCGAAGGTATCGACGTGGGACGGACCGCCGTTCAAGAACAGGTGAATCACGCGTTTGGCCTTGGCGGCAAAGTGTGGCTGCCTCGGCGCCAGCGGCAAGTCGAGGCTGCTTGCCGAGCATGTTGCGGGTCCGAGCGCATCCCGCATTACGCCTGCCAGCGCAAGCGCACCCATGCCCATGCCGCCGCGGCAGAGTAAGTCCCGGCGGGTCAGAGAGCGGTCTTGCCATCGGGGTTGGTCACGGTGCATCGGTTTCTCCATCGAGTCAAAAAAAGGAAAGAACGAAAACGCGAATCGCCAAAACCTGGGACATTCCTTTCGTGTTTTCGCATTTTCGTGCTTTCGTGATTCGTTTTGGGTTGCGGCGGGGATTTGGTCACTCGTCCAGGTTCAACGACTTGCCTACCTTTTCCTGCCACTGCTTTTTCTGGGAATCCGTGAGCAGGTCCACGATCCGACCTTCGTGTTCCCTGCGGATCTTCATGATCTTCGGCCAAATCTCCTCGGCATTGCCGCCCGACTGGGCCTCTTTAGTGAGCGGTGCGACTTTCTTTTGCAGATCCTGGACCACAGCCATGAATTGCTTCCGTTGCTCGTTTGTTATTTTGAGGTCTTTCCCGATCTGAGCGTCTCCGTGCAGCAGGACCAACGCCCCCTCCTGTTGCAGCTCCAGCTGGCGCAGGCGTTTGCGCTGGTCGTCCTTCAGGGCCTCCTTAAGGAACGCGGCCAGTTTCTCCTGCGCTTGCGGGCGATACGCTTTGAGTTCTTTCTCGCGCTCCTCCCCCTTCAGACCATCGATCTTCTGGAACAACTGCATGATGTCGGCAAGGAGTTCCTTGAGGTGCTCCTCCAGCTTGTCTTTCTGCTCGCTGGTCAGCTTCAGGTCGTCCTGCACCTTTTCGCGGAACACCACAAACGATCCCTGCAGGTTGCAGCGCAATGCCTTTGCGCCTGCTCGGGGACGTCCTGGGCGGCAGCCGGTGCGCACCCGAGGCCGACCAACACCAACACGCCGGCACCAACAGTCACTCTCTGCATGGCGTTCTTTCCTTTCTCCTTGGTAGCAAAGAAACCAACCGGTCTGTCTGTTATTACCCGAAAAAGACCTTCGGGTTTCACGGTACCAGGCATTTCTTTAGATGATCTTTCAAATAGGCTATTTGACAGGGGAGCAGCTTCGCGTCGCCGAGCGTTCGGCCCTGCATGATGGCCCCTTCGATGACCGTGACGATGTACCGGGCCAGCTCGCCGGCATTCGTCCGCCGCGTCACGCGCCCCTGCCGTGCCGCTGCCTCCAAGTGGGGGAGGAACTCCTGGGCCATCTCGTCGAAACACTCGGCCAGACGTTGCCGAAAACCGTCGTGGCAATCGCTGAGGGCCGTACTCATGTTGCCGATGATGCAGCCCCCCTTGCGGCCCGCCCGGCGGCGGACCATTTCCTCGATGGCGTCCAGCCGCCGAAAGACGCGCTGAAGCGGATCGGCCTGCTCGACACGGGGCAATGCTTGCTCGATCGCGTCGAGCAGTTGCCGGCGCTGGTCCATGTGCCAGTCCAGCACCGCGAAGCCCAGGTCCTCCCGGTCACGGAAGTGGTGGAAGAACGCGCCCTTGGTCACCTGTGCGGTGACCAGAACCTCTTCCAGCTTCGCGTCATGATATCCCTTGAAGGCAAACAGGCCGGCCGCCGCCTGGAGAATCTTCTCTCGAGTTTCCAGCGCTCGCGGTTGTTTTACGTCTTTCATCGGCGCTTTCGCAAACAGGGCGGTTGGTTTGTTGTTGTAGCCGCGTCGGGTGCATCGGTCAAGAGACTCGACGCTCACATCCCCAGGAACGGCACCGGCAGCAGGAAGGCGTGCTGCTGGTAAAGGCTCCAGATGCCTTCCCACGCCGCGTACTGGGAAAAATACACAATCACCACATAGAGCAGCGTGACGGCGAGCATGGCGGGGCGAGCGGTCCAGCGGAAGAACCAGTGACGCGGCGTCGGGCGGCGCAGCGAGCGACCGAACGCCCAGCCGGTCAGCAGGCGGGCCGGGAACATGAAGACGATGAACACCAGGCTCGGCAGCCAGGCGGCCTCGCGCGGCACCATCTCGATCTTGAGCAGGTAGAGCGGCACTGCCGACAGCAGCGTGATGAAAAAGGCGAACGCAAATGCCAGCGGGGCTCGCCGGAAATGCTGGCGGACCGCGCGAACCTCCAGAAACGCGCGGAATCGGTTCTGCACCGCGAAGTGCAGTTGCAGAAACGGCACGTACAGGAGCACGCCGATCAGCGCGAACGCGCCGACGAAGCCGAGGAGGGGGATTTTCCTACCCACGGCCAGCAGGGTGATCGGAACAGCGAGCCAGAGGAACGCGCCCCAGAAGCCACGCCAGCCGAGCCAGAAGTAGTAGGGCAGGCGCAGCGCCTTCACGAAGTTCCAGACGGCATCGCGGGAGTCGCGCCATAGGCCGCCGCGCCACAGGTGCAGGCCCACGCCGATCAGACTGAGAAACGGAATGAAGAAGTGGCGCAGCTTGCCGCCGCACGCCAGGGCCAGACCAATGTGCAGGAGCATGAGCCAGGTCAGCACCGTCAGGCTGACTTCCCAGATGCGGGCGGTCGTTCCATCGGCGTCGATGAGCTGGGCCGAGTACCACATGGAGGAAACGAATCGCAACGGCAGCAGCATCAGCCAGGTGCCCAGAATCAGGCCGCCGGCGCGGGCGGCGAGACGCACGCCGACGAAGCCCGCGCAGCCGGCCCGTCCGAGCCACCCGAGCGCTGGCCTCCAGCAGATAGCCGAGACTCAGGAATTGCAGGATAGGCAGGGCGGCCAACACGGCGAGAAAGAGCAAGAGCGCCGCCACGCCGAAGCACCATTCGCAGGCCGACGCGATGCCCCGTGCGACGCGCCGGAGAGCACCCCAGAAGCCCCGCCGTTCTGGCCGCGGCAGGAGGATGTCGCTCTCACCTAGCCCATGTTTAACAAGTGTCGGGGTAGTTTTTGACGTAAGTCCTTAATTTTCAACGCGCGGAGGTCCAGTTTTCAGAAAACCGTAGTGACAATCATTACAAACATTTTAGCTGTTTTGTCCGCATTTCATCGAATATCCGGTTGACGGACCGGTGGATTTGTTGATGATAACATCATGTTCATCCGCTCCGTCAAAGTTCCGTCCTCCAACGGCACCGTCCACGAGTATGTCCGCATCGTCGGCTCGGTGCGCGAGAACGGCAAGGTCAAGCAAAAGGTCATCGCCAACCTCGGGCGACGCGACACCCTCGAAGCCGTCCTGCCGCTGCTCAATCGCTTTCTCACCGGCGAGGAAGGGCCGCAGGCCCTGGCCCAGCAACTCGGCGCCGAGGGACCCATCGAAATCCTCGACGCCAGTACCTGGGGACCGATGCTCGTCGCGCGCCACTTCTTCGACCAACTGGGCCTCTGGCAATGGCTCGATGCTGGTCGGCGTTGGCCCAAGTTGCGGCCGAGCGAAGACCCCGCCGACGACTGGGTCAGCCGCGTCCTGGTGCTGATCACCAACCGCCTGGTGCGGCCGGCCAGCGAGCACGGTTTGGCCGCGTGGCTGGAGACCGATTACGTGTGCGACCGGCATGGTCGCCGGTACGTACCCTGTTGGAAGCAGCAAGGCCGCGTCCAGGTCGACTTGGGGCAACTGCAGCGTTGGTATCGCACGCTGGATCATCTGGGGTTGAACAAGGACGCCGTGGAAGTGGCGCTCTCTGAGCGGCTGCGGACGTTGTTCGAGTTCGACGCGGACCTGGTGATGTACGACCTGACCAGTACGTATTTTGAAGGCCATGGTCCGCCGACGCTGGCCAAGCACGGTTACAGTCGCGACGGCAAGCCGCGGAACGTGCAGGTGGTGGTGGGCGTGGTGATGGTGGCGGGTTGGCCGATCGCACATCACGTGTGGGCGGGCAACACGCGTGACAGCACGACGGTCAAGGAAGTCATCCAAGACCTGGCCCGGCGTTTTCGCCTTCGGCGTATCGTCTTTGTCGGTGATCGCGGCATGGTGACCGAGAGCAATCTGGCCATGCTGCAGGCGGCGGCGGAACATGGCTACTTGGTGGGCATGACGCGTCGCCGCAATCCGGAGGCGGAGGCGTTGATTGATCGCGTGGACGAAACGAAGTGGGTCGACTGCCCCAATGGGATCACCGCGCGGGCGAAACCAAATCCACCCCGGACACGAGTGCAAGAGGTCGCCTGCGACCGTGCCGGCGTGCGAGTGTTTGTGGTCGATAGCGACGAGCGTCGGGCCTATGAAGAGCGGCAACGTAGCAAAGCGATGGAGCGGGTGCGTGCGGCCTTGGCGAAGGTGCAGGCGCGCGTGGCCAAGGGCCAGTTGAAGCAGCCGGCCAAGATCGGCGCGGCGGCCGAGCGGGCGTTGCAAAAGAACCACGGCTATCGTTACTACATGTGGGAGTTCAAAGAGGGACAATTGGAGATCGCGGAGCACCCAGTGAATTTACCTCGGGAAAAGAAGTATGAAGGGCGCTACCTTCATCCAGACCGATCAGACGGCGATGACGCCCGCGGAGGCGGTGGCGCACTACAAGGACTTAAGCGAGGTGGAACGGGGCTTTCGTTCGCTCAAGGATCCGCTGGGCATGCGGCCGATCTGGCATCACACGGCGCGGCGGGTGAAGGCACACATTTTTGTGGCGGCGTTGGCGTTCTTGATCGAGCGGATGCTGGAGCGCGCCTTGAAAGATGCTGGCCTGTCGCTCTCGGCGCAGTCGGCCTTGGAAGCATTGCAGACGATTCGCTACGTGCAATTCCGCGTTGCGGAAGAGCTCCGTAGCGGCACGACACCGGGTTCGTCCCGCGCCCGCCAGGTACTCAACGCCATCGGTCTGGCCGACCATCGGCCGCCGGCGCCGCCCGCGGGCGATGAAACGACAATGTAGTGACTAATCCAAAAATCAGCCCTTACGCAGCAAGGACTTACGGCGACACTTGTTAAACATGGGCTAGCACAACCACGTCTTCGAGCGGCCGGGCTACCGCAAAGACCGGGAACACCGTGGGGATGCCGTCGGCGGTGGAAAAGGATTCGCGCATGAAGGGTCTACTCATTGCCGCAGCGACAGGTTTCGCCAGGTACAATCATGATACCCGAAACTTTGCGGCATCCCGGAGGTAGTGGTTAACGGATGTGAGCGACTGCATCATGTGGAAACGCAATCTCTTCTTCATTGGCGTCGTCCTTGCCGGCATCACCGGCGTGCGGGCGGCTTTGTTTCCGCCGCCAGTGCCGCCGCACGCTCCGCATTTTGACGCCAGCCCCTTCGATGCCGATGAATTCGCCTCCGTCGTGGCGCAGCTCGATACCGCCGTCCAAGAGCGCTTTACCCGCGAGGGGCTTGAGCCGGCCCCGCCCGCCGATGCCTTGACGGTGGCCCGGCGTCTGTCGCTCGCCTTGACGGGGAGCATCCCGTCGCTTCAGGAAATCCGCCAGTTCGAGGCCTACAACGGCGCGCACCGGCTGCAATGGTGGCTGGAGGGCATCCTGCAAGATCGGCGGTCAGCGGATTATCTGGCCGAGCGCTTCGCCCGCGTCTTCGTCGGCACGGAGGATGGGCCGTTCATCATCTATCGCCGTCGCCGATTCGTGTCATGGCTCAGCGACGAGTTTCTGAAGAACCGGCCCTACGATCAGCTCACGCGGGAGATCATCGCCGGCGAGGGCCTCTGGACCGACAAGCCGGCGACCAACTTCGTCACCGTCACCGTCGAACAGGGCAAGAGCGGCCAACCCGATCCCCAGCGCCTGGCGGGCCGCGTCTCCCGGGCGTTCCTCGGCATCCGGCTCGACTGCGCCCAGTGCCACAATCACTTCTTCGAGAAATGGAAGCAGGCCGATTTCCAGGGCCTCGCCGCGTTCTTCGGCCAGGTCAAGGAAGGCTTCACCGGCACCTACGACGGCGACGGCGAATATCAGCACGAGAACCGCAAGACTGGAGACATGGAAACGATTGCGCCGCGCGTCCCGTTCCTCGCCGAGCTGCTGCCCGCCGAGGGCAGCCGGCGCGAGCGTCTCGCCCACTGGGTGACTCACCCGCGCAACCCTTACTTTGCTCGGGTCACCGTCAATCGAGCGTGGGCCCTGATGTTCGGCCGGCCTCTGCTGGAAAAGGTGGACGATGTATCCTCGACCGAGGACATCCCGCCGGCGCTGCCGGTCCTCGCCGACGATTTTGTTGCGCACGGCTACGACCTGCGCCGGCTGTTCCGGGTGATCGCAGCTACTGAGGCGTTCCATCGCGACAGTGCGGCCGACCACGAAATCACTGAAACGCACGAAAAACTCTGGGCGGCCTTTCCTCTGAGCCGGCTGCGGCCCGAGCAGGTCGCCGGCAGCGTCCAGCAAGCCACCTCGCTCACCACGCTCGACGCCGACACCCACATCGTCGTGCGGCTGCTGGCACTCGGTGCGCGCAGTGGGTTTCTGCAGCGCTACGGCGACACCGGCGAGGACGAGTTCGACAACTGCGGCGGCACCATCCCCCAGCGTCTGCTGATGATGAACGGCGAGCTGGTTCACGACCGGACGAAGCAGGGCCTGTTCACCGCGGCGAGCCGGATCGGCTGGCAGGCTCGCGACGATCGCGCCGCCGTCCGCACTGCCTACCTCGCGGTGCTCACGCGCGATCCCACGCCGGCGGAATCCGCCCATTTCGAGCAGCGCCTCGCCGGCACCTCGGGCGACGAACGGAGCCGCCGCATGGAAGACCTCTACTGGGCATTGATTAACTCGACGGAGTTCTCATGGAACCATTAACCCCCGCACGCCCCAGGGCGAGTCTTCGAGCCCTGGGGGTCGATCGCTTCAGCCGGCGGGCTTTTCTCCGCGGGACCAGCCTGGCCGGCGCCTGCTGGCTGACGCCCGTCGGCCAACTGCTGACCAGCCTGGCCCAGGACGCCCCGCGCCGCGATGCCGCCCAGTCGATCATCCTGCTTTGGTTGGCCGGCGGGCCGAGCCAGCTCGAAACGTTCGATCCGCACCTCAACACCGCGATCGCCGGCGATACCCGGGCCGTCAACACACCGGTTCCGGGCGTGCAGTTCGCTGAGGGATACCCCCTGCTCGCCGAGCAGATGCCATCGCTGGCCGTGATCCGCTCGGTCGTCAGCCGTGAGGGCGATCACGAGCGTGGCACCTACAACCTCAAGACGGGTTATCGCCCCGACCCGACCATCGTCCACCCGTCGATCGGCGCGATCTGCGCTCACGAGTTGCCGCTCGGGCGCCACCGAAATCCCGCGGCACATCTCGATCCTCCCCGGCCAATGGCCCAGCCGCGGCGGCTTCCTCGGCGACCGCTTCGACGCCTTCCGAACCACCGACCCGCTGCAGCGCGTCCCCGATGTCACCTCCTCCGTGTCGCCCGAGCGCGAGGGGCAACGGCTGCGCGATCTCGACGTGGTCGAGCAAGCCTTCGGCCAGCGCCGCGGCAACCGCACCGAGGCGACGCTGCATCGCACGCTGGTGAACGCCGCCCGAACGATGATGTCCTCCGAGCAATTGCGGGCCTTCGAGGTCAGTCGCGAGTCCGCCCAGCTCCGCGCCGCCTACGGCCACACTGCGTTTGGTCGCGGCTGCCTCGCCGCACGCCGGCTGATCGAGGTGGGCGTCCGCTGCGTCGAGGTGACGCTGTCCGGCTGGGACACCCACGTCAACAACCACCAGGGGCACCGCGATCAGGCCGCCATTCTCGACCCCGCCTTGAGCACGCTGATCCGCGACCTGAAGGAGCACCACCTGTTCGACCGGACCGTCGTCATCTGTGCCGGCGAGTTCGGCCGCACCCCGGCCATCAATCGTCTCGGCGGCCGCGATCACTGGCCCACCGGCTTCAGCGTCGTCCTTGCCGGCGGCGGCCTGCGCGGCGGCGTGGTTCTCGGCGCCACCGATCCGCAAGGCCGGGCCGACCCCACCGACCCCGTGCAGGTCGCCGACATCCACGCCACCGTGCTGACCGCCGTCGGCATCGATCCGGCCAAGGTCATGCAATCGCCGATCGGCCGGACTCTACGTCTAAGCGAGGGCGCGCCGCTGCGGTCGCTGCTGCGCGGCGCTCAGCCGTCGCCGGCTGGCGGCGCGGAATCTGCGTACGGTACAATGGGGACATGGCGAAGAAACCCATCAAGTCGTCCCCCCCCTTCGCTCGCCTTGCCGTGCTGAGCCCCCCGCAAATCGCAGTGGTTTCCTGTACAATGCTTGAAGGAAACGCGGCGTAGGTTTCGCCAGTGACCCAGAATACGCCGAGCAGCGGGGAATGCCATGAAAACCTACGAGACATCCGCGACCGTGGAAGATCAGGGCCAGGTTCGCGTTGCCGGCGTGCCATTCGAGCCTGGGACCCGCGTGGAGGTGACGATTACGCCGATCCAGAAGGGCACCGAGTTGCCCAATGCGGCAGAGCCGGACCGGGTGGCGCGGCTCCTCGCCGCCCTTGACAGAGCACGGAACTGTGAAACCGTCGGTCCACTGCGGCGCGCCGAACTTTATGACCGCGACATCCTTCATTGACACCAACATCCTGCTGTACGCCGCGTCGAACGCGGCGGCGGACCAGGCCAAGCGGCATTTGGCCCGCGTGCTGCTCACCCGGCCGGACATCGGCTTTTCCGCGCAGGTGCTGCAGGAGTTTTACGCTGCCGCAATGGCCAAACGCCGTTTGCAGATGACCCACGACGAAGCCGTGGCCGTGCTTCAATCGCTGGCGGCATTCCCCGTCTGGCCCATCTCCCGGGAGTTGGTGCTTGACGCAATCGACACGAAGCAGCGGTTTGGCATCTCGTACTGGGACGCGGCCATCGTCACCGCCGCCAGAAAAATGGGCTGCCAGACGGTGTACAGCGAAGACCTGAACGACGGCCAGAACTACGACGGCGTGACGGTCGTCAACCCGTTCAAGGGCGCGACCCCATAGGAGCCGCGATCTCCAGCCTGCGCCCATAGGCCGCCTTGAGCACGCTGATCTGCGACCTGAAGGAGCACCACCGGTTCGACCGGACCGTCGTCATCTGCGCCGGCGAGTTCGGCCGCACCCCGGCCATCAATCGTCTCGGCGGCCGCGATCACTGGCCCACCGGCTTCAGCGTCGTCCTTGCCGGCGGCGGCCTGCGCGGAGGCGTGGTCCTCGGCGCCACCGATCCACAAGGCCGGGCCGACCCCATCGACCCCGTGCAGGTCGCCGACATTCACGCCACCGTGCTGACCGCCGTCGGCATCGATCCGGCAAAGGTGATGCAATCGCCGATCGGCCGGACTCTACGTCTAAGCGAGGGCGCGCCGCTGCGGTCGCTGCTGCGCGGCGCCTAACCTTCGCCGGCTGGCGGCGCGGAACCCGCGTCGGGTAGAATGGCGACATGGCGAAGAAACCCATCAAGTCGTCCCCGGCCGCTCCCCCGGAGTGCTACTGGGGCGCTGACGTGCCGATGCGTGTGATCCGCCGCTTTGCGCGGCAGGTGGCCGAGCGCTTCCAGCCCGACAAGATCATCCTGTTCGGCTCCTACGCCTACGGCACGCCGAACGCGGATAGCGACGTGGACATCCTCGTCATCATGCCGGCGTACCATCAGGGGAGCAAGGCGGGACGGATTCGCCGGGAAGTGCCGGCCCCATTCCCGATGGACCTGATCGTCCGCACGCCGGAGAACCTGCGCTGGCGGTTGGCCGAAGGCGACTTGTTCCACACCGAGATCGTGTCCAAGGGGAAGGTCCTGTACAATGCTTGAAGGAAACGCGGCATGAGGATCCACGAGTGGCCCAGAATACGCCGTGCCATCGAATCGGCGGCGGCGGTTCCGGCAACCTGAAACCCAAAGCTGCCGAGGCAAGGTTGGAGCCGCCCGGGATTTCTCTCCTCATGGGCGGAACCGCGAAGCAAGCCGCGGCCGATTTCCGTCGCGTCTTCGGCCCGCGATCGATCCCGGGCAAGAAGGCAGCGGTCGTTGGCACGGCAGCGCTTGATAAGATTCGAGGCGCCGGCTTCGATGTGATTGAGGATCCAACAAGCAATTTTCCCAACCACGGCCGCCTGGTCCATCCGGCGAACGGTGCCGCCGGTTTTTCGGATGAAAACCTCGAGCGCTTGTCGCAAGCGTTCGCCGACCAGCGAGGACTTTGACCATGAACGCCGAACGCGTGACGCTGGCAGACGCCGCCGGCAATGTCATCGCAAACCTCCTGCTCACGTCGGAAGAAGACGGTTGGTTCACCGGCACGGTGCTCTCGCAGCAGTTTCCGCCAGAGGTCAAGCGAGCTCTGGATTGGTACGATGAAGTCGTCGAAAACCAGATGCTGAGCTACCTCGACGAAGCGAGCGCGAGTGTCGAACAATTCGGATTGTGCCTGCGCCAACCACATGCGTCTCCGCGCAGAGTGTATTCGCTCCACATAGACCAGCAGGGTCAAGTTTCCTTTCGGACAACGCCTGTGCCGCCGCCAGCTTGCTTGCCGAAGGCCGAAAGCGCTTGATGCTGGATGGCCGGTGATTCCATTTTCTTGATACGCCCGTCGCAAATCCCGATTACGATAAAACGAAATCCTCTTTGGAGTCCCAGCATCTCCAACCTGCGTGAGCAAGCGCCATGGCCTGGAAACTGAAAGCCAAAGAGCTCTACAAGCGCTACGGCGCTCCTGCCAAGTTTGCCGCCAAGCTGGTCCTCGGCACCGTGGTCCCCGGCAGCTCCGAGGTCGTCGAGCTGATCGAGAAGGCCCTCGACTGCGCTCATGAGACGACCAAGGACAACCTCGACGCGAGCCCCGGCGACCTCGAGCGCGTGGAGCAGACGCTCGACGTGCTCATGGGCGAATTGCAGCCGCTGATGGCCAAGCTGGCACCCCTTGAGCAGCTGCCGGACCTCGCGCGAACGGCTCGATCTGGCCCTGGCGACCGACGACGTTTGCCGGCGCTCCGCGCACGCTAGAGCAGTGTGTCGGCGCTTTCGATCGCCTGGGCCGGCAGCAGGAACAAATGCTCGCGGGCCAGGAGGAGATGCGGCCGATCCTGCGCCGCATGGTCGGCGTCTGCGATTACATGGACGAGCTGCGCGCGACCGGCTGCACGGCCGAGCAATTCGGGCTGTTTCTGACGCGCTTCAACCACGCGTATGCGGCCTTCGCCGGTCGGCAGTACGGCGAGGCTGAGCGGCTCTTGACCGATGCCGCCGTCGAGCAGCCGCAATCGGCGGCGGTGGCGGTGGCGCTGGCGGCGACGCAGACCGCGGAACACCAGTTCCTTCGCGCCGAGGGCACGCTGGCCCGAGCCGTGCGTCTGCGGCCGGGCGATGCCGAACTGGTCGAGCTGCACCGCCGGGTCACGATCCTGTCGCGTCGCGGCAACACGCCGCCGGAGACGCTGGCCGCCGGGCCGGTGCCGTTGCAGCCGAGCGACGTACTCGACGGCTGGAAGCTGGAACAGCTCCTGGGCCGCGGCGGCTGGGGCCAGGTCTGGAAGGCGAGCCGCGCCGGCCAGGTCGCCGCGCTGAAGACCATGCACCCCGAGCTGGGGCGCGATCCGTCGTTCGTCGAGCGCTTCAAGCGCGAGATCAAGGCGCTGATGCGGCTCGACCATCACGCCAGCCTCGTGGAGATCGACACGTTCGGCTACGATCGGGGGTCATGGTATTTCGTGATGCAGTACGTCGAGGGCGTCGCGGTGGAGAACCACCTCGGCCGGCACGGCGCCTTGAACTGGGAGCAGGCCCGGCCGCTCTTCACCGGCTTCGCGGAAGCGCTGGCGCTGGCGCACACCCGCGGTATCATCCATCGCGACATCAAGCCCGCCAACCTGCTGTTGCGTCCCGACGGCAGCGGCGTCCTGGTCGATTTCGGCCTGGCGGGCCTGGTCGATTCCTCGGGCAACACCGGCAAGGCCGGCTACACGCCGTTGTTCGCTGCCCCGGAGCAGCTGCGCAGCGGTCAGGCGGACGCCCGCGCCGACGTTTTCTCCCTGGCCGCCACGCTGTACTATTCCTTGCTTTACAACGATCGGGCACGGCGCGAGCCGCACTGCTTCAAGGCCGCGCTCGTGCCGGAGGCAGTTCGCATGCTGTTGAGCCGTAGCCTGGATAACGACCCGGCAGAACGGCCGGCCGACGCGGCTGCGTTCCTGGCGGCCTTGCGCGAGAATTCTGCCGGGCACGAGGCGAAATCGGGAAAGACGGCGCCACAGGCGGGCAACGTCATCCAGAATTCGCTTGGGATAAAATTTGCGTGGTGCCCACCCGGGACGTTCCTGATGGGGAGTCCGCAAAGCGAGCCCCAACGCGAAGGCTATGACGGCGCCGACGAAACGCAGCATCGCGTCACTGTGTCCAAGGGCTTCTACTTGGGTATCCATCCGGTGACGCAGGCCCAGTGGCATGCGGTGATGGGCAATAGTCCAAGCCATTTCAAGGGAGATGATCGGCCCGTCGAGCAGGTCTCGTGGGAGCATTGCCAGGAATTTTGCAAAAAGCTCGGCGAGCAGCACGGGAAGCGCCATCGGCTACCGACGGAGGCCGAGTGGGAATACGCCTGCCGGGCCGGCACATCGACACCGTTTTACTTCGGCGCCAACGTTACGACAGACCAGGTTAACTACGATGGCGACCCCTATAACAACGCCCCCAAGGGCAAGAACCGTGCGACGACAACGGCCGTGGGCAGTTTTCCGGCGAACACCTGGGGCCTGTGCGACATGCATGGCAACGTATGGGAATGGTGCCAGGATTGGTTCGGCCGCTATCCGGAATTTGATGTTATGGACCCGCAAGGAGACGGCGCGGGCGAAAATCGCGTGCTGCGTGGCGGCTCCTGGTATAACGATGCCGCGGGTTGCCGTTCGGCTTACCGTGACGGCGAGGCACCGGGGTTTCTGGCTTACGCAATCGGATGCCGGGTGGTTCTCTGCCTGGATTAAATAATGCCCTGCTCTGAATTCAACTCGCTTCCTCAACCTCCTCGAGCGGGAACACGCCTTCGGCGATCAACTGTGTGCGATGCCGAACCCGATGGTTGATGCCGAGCACGGTGATGGTCGCGCGACCGACCGCGGTACGGCCGACCAGGACGGGCCCGTCCCACCGGAAGTGGCGGTCCCATTTTTGGCGACGCGGATTGAAAAGCCACGTGCGCTTGCGGGTCTTCGGATCGATGCCGGCGAGATTCGGGCCTTTGTGGTGGTTGTCACCGAAGCAAGCCAGCGCGAGATTGCCCGGGACGGTCTTGCCGCCGTGCTGTTCGGCGATGACGTGGTCGATCTCAAAAGGCAGGTCATCGTAGAGTTGCGGCATCCGGCAGTATTCGCAACAGCCGCCGGCGCGATCCCAGACCAATTCGGCAAGAGCGGTGTTCATGGCGGATCAGGCGCTGCGGCTCGAACGCTTCAGCACCTGCCGTGCCCTGGACTTGAGCGTGGAGAGCATAGAGCCGACGCGTTCAAAGACATCCATTTCCGCGTCTTCCTCGGGCGTAAGCGTGCCGGTGCGAGCCTTGGCCGAGAGTTCGTGCATCCGGGACATCTCGTGTTTCGGGAAGGAAAGGCCGAGAATGGCGCGGGCGACTCGTGGAGGCAGCTCCCGATCCGGGTGGAGGATGTGCAGCCGAACGTCGGCTTCCGTTCTTGGCGTGAGGGATGCAGTTTTCATGATGCTGATATTACCTTGCAGTAACATCTTCTTCAAGTCGATGCTCGCTGCGCCGTGGCAGCGCTGGCCGGCCCGCAGAGGAACCAGCGTCCGCACCGGCCGTTTCATGCTGATCGGCCCTTGCGCCAGGAGAATACGAGCCTGGGCCTTGAGGATTTTTCGGGCCGCATCCTCGTTGAGGGGTGGGCACTCACGGGTTGACGTGGCCGGGCACTTGCTTTTTGGCTATGTCAGCTGAATGAGCGCCGTGTCCGCGACTCCCTACCTCGTGCGCTGGCGCGGGAGGAACTACTACATGATGCCGCGGCGCCACTTCACACCGTCGAACGACGATTGCCAGCTATCAACAAGCCATCGGTCGCCCTTCCTGACGATGGCGAAACGTCGTTTGTATTTCCATCCGGCCCGTTGCTGCGTGTAGACGACGACGCGCCGGGGCGTCTCCTGCACCATTTCCGTGATGTCCTCCACAGCGGGATCGTACTGCGGTGGTTCACCGTAAGCCAACGGTTCCGAATAGACCCGCTTCTTGGCCGTGCAGTATCGGCTAACGATGGCGTGCCTCCGTTGGCGCCAAAGATCACAGTCGATATCCTGGTGGCTACGCTGCGCTGCTTTATCCGCTTGTACGAGGGCCCGCTCCCACTCACACATTTCGGTAAAGAACGCCACAAGCACATCTTGCGGGGTCATACCTGCCGGAGCACTTGTCCCCGCTTCTGCCATCGGAAGCCCTCGAATACAGGCCAGATCAGTCGCAGACCGCTTGCGCGATTCTTCATGGCCGAATCATACCGCGGGAGCGCGTGTCGAGCGAGGAAAATTGCAGCACATCGCCATTCCCCGGAGTTTACCAGTTCAGACGGCGAACGGCACTGTCACGACAACAGCGCCTTGCACTCGAGGCCCTCGCCCTGAAACTGCCGAAGCACCACCTGCTGCTTCTCGTCACGGCGCATCACCAGGATAAGATACTGCTCCGGAATCACCGCCGGCAGTGCCTTGGCCGGGCGCTCCAGCGCGGCGCGTGCCGTTTCTTCCCACGCAGCACGTAGCTCGTCCGGGACGGGACGGACCAGTTCCAGCAAGCGGTCGCGCAGCTGCTCCTGCGTCTGCGCAGCGCAGCAAGCGGGTCGATCGACAACAGCAGCGTGCGGGCCTCGTCCGCGGTGACGTTGAGCACCTCGACCTCCACTTCCATGTTTGGGTCGAGATCGCGGCGCAGGTGACCGTCGATGAGCTTGAGCCGGCCGTCAGGCAGCTCGTAGGCCAGGAGGCTCCGCGCGAAGCCGACCTCGCGGTAGAGCGACTGCAGGGCGGCACGCTGCCGCTCGGGATGGTCGCGGAAGTTGAACTCGTGCGGGACCAGATCGCCGGCGCGGACGCGGCGGTGGGCCTAGATGCCGTTGCGAATCATCGACTCTCCTTTGGAGAAAAATCCGAAATCCGAATATCGAAGGCACAGCTCGGTTCGCTCCGTCGCGCCGGACGGGTCGGCGTACCACATCGCGCGGCGGTGCAGCCTGGTCGCGTGGTACGACAGCGACTTGTTGCGGCTGTAGTGTTCGCCGTGGTGCCAGAGGATGCCGTCGCGATCGACTGCGCCCGGACCGCGGCGAACGGGTTGCGGAAGCCGAAGTCGATGCCGCCGACCAGGCGGGCGCCGGCTGCCCCCGACCCGTCTCCCGCAAGGTGCAAGGGGAGCGAGGGAACCACGCAGCGGGCGAAGTCGGGGAAGACCAGGCCTTCGAGCGCCTCGAACGAGCAGCAATATTCCTGGCGAAACCACGACTCGCCCAGCGCTCGCCGTTCCGCTTCGAGGAATTCGGCGCTGATGCGCGGGATGCGCTGGGCCGGCACCTCGGGGTGCCTGCCTCCAAGGCCTCGGTTTGCAGGACCAGCGTGGTGCCCGGGGCGCCGATGGTCGAGAAGCCGTTGTTGGTCAGCGGTCCCAGCAAGGGGGTCGAACGGGGTGGCGCACCGATCCTCCTGGATGGGCGCTCCTAGAATAGCCAGAACGCCACGCCAGGTCGGTGCGGTCCGTTTCGCGTTCAATGGAGGTCGGTCGTGCAGAAACTCATTGAAGGCATCCATCAATTCCAAAGCGAGAGTTTCCTCCCGTTGCAAGGGCTGTTTGAGCAGTTGGCGAAGGGCCAGAACCCCGAAACCCTCTTCATCACCTGTTCGGACTCCCGCATTGACCCGACGCTGCTAACCAGGGCCCAGCCGGGCGATCTCTTCATCCTGCGTAACGCCGGCAACATCATCCCGCCACACGGTGCGGGCAACGGCGGCGAAGCAGCGACCGTCGAGTTCGCCGTGGCCGCGCTCGGCGTCAAGGACATCATCATCTGCGGTCATTCCCACTGCGGGGCCATGAAGGGCCTGCTGCAACCTGAACAGGTCGCCGCACTGCCTGCCGTCGCCGCCTGGTTAGCGCACGCCGAGACGACGCGCCGCATCATCCGTGACAGCTACGGCCACCTTGACGGCGATTGCCTGTTGACAGCCGCCATCGAGGAAAATGTGCTGGTGCAGCTTGAGAATCTACGCACCCATCCGGCAGTCGGGTCCCGCCTGGTGCGCGGCGACCTGCACGTGCATGGCTGGGTCTACAAAATCGAGACTGGCGAGGTGTTCGCCTACGACGTGGGCAAAGCGCAATTCGTGAAACTTGCCGAGTACCCACGACCCATCGAAACCGGCGTGCGGCGACGGACCACGCGCAGCGTGTGAGCGGGCCTGCTGAGGGCATTGGGAGCGACCGGTCATGAGTTATCAAACCCGGGAAGGATTCTGGCGGGAGGCGCTGGCTGTCCATGGGTCGATCACGCCTCACGTGATGCCCATCGTGTTGGTTTTCGGCCTCATCGCCATCGGCATTTGCGGAGTTGCCTGGCTTGTCGATTGGCTGTTCCAGTTGCCGTTCGGTCTTGAAATTACCCCCTATGAATTTGCTGGAGCGGTGCTGGGTCTTCTCCTGGTCCTGCGGACGAATGCGGGATATGACCGATGGTGGGAGGCTCGCAAACTTTGGGGAGGCATTGTCAACCAATCACGCAATCTCGTCATCGGCGCGATGTCCTATGGGCCGACGAACCCCGAATGGCGGGAACAGGTCGTTCGGTGGGCTGCGGCGTTCCCGCATGTGGCACGTCACAGCCTGCGGGGCGAGCAGCCATCGTCTGAGGTTGCCAACCTGGTCGGTCCAGAAAACGCGAAGCAAATAGCATCTGCGGAGCACATGCCGAGTTTCGTCGCCTTGAAACTGAGCGATCTGCTTCGTGAAGCCTGTGAACGATTCGCGATGGACCGATTTGCCTTTATTCAGGTAGACCGCGAGCGCGCCTTGTTGATCGACCATATTGGGGCCTGCGAGCGAATTCTGAAAACTCCACTGTCGCGGGCATATTCCATCAAGATTCGCCGTTTCATTCTCTTGTTCCTTCTGACCTTGCCGCTGGCGCTCCTGCATCGTACCGATGGCGATTGGCTTGTTCCGCTCATTACCATGCTGGTGGCCTACCCTCTTTTGTCTCTCGACCAGATCGGGATTGAGCTGGAAAACCCATTCTCGACAAGCAATCTTAGTCACTTGCCACTCGATGAGATTTCGGCAGCCATCGAAGCGAACGTGCTCGGCGTGTTGCGGGCAAAACAAACCGATGCCTGACACCGCCAATGTGTGTTCAGCGCTTCGCGCCCTCTACCCCCAGCACCGGCACGGCGCTGATGATCTCGCGCACGATATCGCGAACCGTCTTGCCCTCGACCTCGGCCTCGGGGCGCACGATGAGCCGATGGCCCAGGACGCTCAGCGCCACCGACTGCACGTCCTCGTGCGTGAAGTAGGTGCGGCCTTCCAGCAGTGCCCGCGCACGGCGCAGCGCAAGAGGCACAGCGACGCGCGGGCTCGCGCCCAGGGCGATGTCGGGGTGCTGGCGGCTCGCCTCGGCCAAATCCACGATGTACGTCAGCAGCTCGTCCTTGCCAAAGACGTGGTTGACCTGCCCCTGCATCTCCAGGATCAGGTCGGGAGTGTAGAGCTGCGCCACCGGCGCCAGCGGCTGGCTGTGCAGCTTCAGCATCGCTCGCTCGCTCTCGGGACCGGGATAGCCCATCTCGATCCGCAACAGGAAGCGGTCGAGCTGCGCCTCCGGCAGGCGATACACGCCTTCCTGCTCCACCGGGTTCTGCGTCGCCAGCACCATGAACGGCGGCGGCAATGGCAGCGTCGTTCCCTCGATCGTCACCTGGTTTTCCTGCATCGCCTCCAAAAGCGCGGACTGCGTCTTGGCCGGGGCGCGATTGACCTCGTCGGCAAGCAGGAGCTGGCAAAATAACGGGCCCTTGCGCAGCATGAACTCGCTCGTCTTGCGATCGAGGATGTAGGTGCCGGTGACGTCGGACGGCAAAAGGTCCGGCGTGAACTGGATGCGCTGGTAATGGATGCCGAGGATCTGCGCGAACGTCTTGGACAGCGTGGTCTTCGCGACGCCGGGCACGCCTTCGAGCAGGACGTGGCCGCCGGCCAAGAGCGCGATCAGGAAGCGCTGCGTGACCCGGTCCATGCCGACCACGACGCGGCCGACCTCCAGCACCGTGCGCTCGCGCAGCGCGGTGACGCGCCGGGCCCATTCATCGAGGCCGGGATGCTGGCTGGCAACGCGGTTATTATCGACGACGGACATCAGGGATCCCGCTCAATCGAAGCTGGCCCGCGCGGACCGCGGCGGTCAGCGCCTCGAGCGTCTTCGTCAGCCGCACCAGCTCGACCCAGGAATACGCTGTGGGGATGCGGTGTCCGGCGAACTGGGCGAGCTGCTCGACCTGCCGCCGCAGCCGGCGCCGCTGCCACCAGCCGCCACCAGCCTCGATCGCGCATGGCTCCAGTGCCGGGCGGTCCCAGTCGGCCGGGGGAATGCCGCCCATCTGGTGGAACCAGGCCCGGACCAGGGCCCGCGCCTCTTCCCAGAGCGCATTGCGCGCGACCTGGGACTGGAAGCGCTGCCGTGCCAGCGGCGAGCGATCCGGCGACGCCGCATGGGGGCCGGTGAGCAGCAGCGCACCGGCCTCCGCATGGTGCCGTTGCTCGACGACCTTCTTGGCACCGTAGCACAGCAGCGCCACCGTGAGCAGAACCAGGCTGAAGCGGACCGCGTTGCCCACGTCCATGGTGTCGCGCAACACGCGGAAGAGCGTCCCCTCGCGCTCTATCCCCGCCAGCAGATGGTTGACGATCTGAATGGTCGGCGTCGGGATCGGCGGCGTCGGCAGGTTTGGCGGCTTGAGCGATGTGTCGAAGCTCTTGACAACGTCGCCGTCCACGAGCAACAGGGCATGCCGGCGCGGCCGGCGCTGGGGCCCTTCGCGCAGCCAGCGCACGCAATCGTCCGCAAAGCGGAAATTGTCATTGTCCGTCTGCAGCAGCATCGCGTTCGTGAACAGCCCGTGCCCGGCAATCAGCAGCGATCGACCACCCGCGCCGCGCCGGCGCCGGCGAATAACGCATAGGGAATCGCCGCTTGCTCGTGGCGAACATCGCCGGGTGGTGCACCGCGGAACGCACCCGGCAGTCGGCCCCAAAGGTTGCCAATAAGCGTAGCGGTCCGCGCTCAGCCCGATTGGGACTCAACAGAAAAAAGCTCGGCCGATTCGTGGCGATTCCGAGCGGCAGCTCATGCAAGCCCGCCGGCGCGCCGGCCTCCAGCGCGCAGCAGCGGACAGTCGGCCGTCTCCTTGTACGCGAAAGCCTCGTGCTGCTGCACCGTATCGCCGGCAATGCGCAGATGCCACTCCGGCAGCGCCGGCATAATCGCTCGCAAACAGCACCGCGCCGCCCTGTTCCTGATATTTGCGGAGATCGCCGATCAGCGGCCGAAGCGTTTCGAGTATCCCGGTCCGCCCGAATAGCACGATGAGCGTTTCTTCTGGCGCAGTGACCGCAGCTCAGCGATGGTCTCGGCCGCGTTGAAATGATGGCTCTTCAGCACCCAGCAGAATACCTCGGTACCGTCCGTGGGAATGACCGGCACCGTTTCCGGCTCCTGGGCGCGTACGCCGCCGGGCGGAGCGCCGAGCATCAGCACGAGCAGCCAGGGCAACGATCGACGGGGCGTCATGCGGCGCCACCCCCGCAAGCTGGGTCAAGGCACGGCGGACCTGGTCGCGCTCGTCGGCGGACAGCGCATCGGTCCCGTCGGTGTAGCGCGCGCTCGTAACAGGCGGCCAGCAGTGCGGCCGATTCGGCCTGGGCCGCGGCGTGCTCGGCCAGCCCGCGCGCCACGGCATTGTGGTTCCAGGTGCGTGCCTGCGTGCCGAGCCTGAGCAGTGCCAGATGGTCGAACGCCCGCACCAGTTCCGCGCGCGTCGCCACCTGCTGCGGATCCACCGGCCAGGGACCGAGATCGACGGCGGCGCCGCGGCGGCGCCGGTCGGTCCATTTGATCCATTTCGACGCCTGCCAGGCGAACAGCGCCACCAGGGCCAGGCAGAGCAGCCAGGCCGCCAGCGTGCCGAGGCTGGCCGCGGTCGGCATCGGCGGCGGCGCCACCGACGGCAGCGACGGCCGACCTATCGACGGCAGCGACGGCAGCGACGGCATCCAGCGCGGCAGGCTCGGCGGCTTGAGCTTGCCGAGACGCTCCAGCGCGGCCGCGTTCGGCAGCGGCAGCTTGTCGAGCCTGAACATCCCGCGGGTCAGCCGTTCGAAGCCGCCCGCGTTTGGCTGAACGCGCGGGAAGCGCACCGACCGATACAGGTCCTCGATGGCGCGGTGCCACGCGGGCGAATCGCGCAGCCATTCGCCGAACTTCGACTCTTCCATCTTCTCCATGATTTCCTTCAGCGAGCCGCGGGCGTCGCCATCGAGGTCCGGCGGCGGCACATCCGGCGGCGCTTCAATCGGCGGCGGAATCGGCGGCATCGAACCGACGTCGGGCTGATCCTTGACGATCTTCTGCAATTCGTCCTGCAGCCTTTTCAGCTGCTCCGGCGACACCGGCGGTTTGCCTTTTGCACCGTCGCCCACCCATTTCTTGAGCTTGTCCTGCACGTTGGGATCGCTCAGCTTGAGCTGCTTGACGAGCTCGGGATCAACCTTGAACTTGCCCGGATCGCGCAGGAGCTTCTCGACAAACTCCTTGTACGGCTCCATTTTCTTGAGGGTATCGAGCTGGCCCTTGACCAGAGCTTCGGGATTGTTGTTGAAAGCGAAGGGAACGTAGCGGCTCTCTTTTTCCTCGGGCAAGCGAAGTTTGATTTGGCGCAGCTGCGCCGAGACCGGCAACACGCCGACGAACAACAGGCCGAGAGCGAGCAGAGAACGCGACCGCATGCGATCCTCGCGCGAAGGTCGAGATGCTTCCTCTGCCAGTGTAAAGCCAGGTGCGCGAGATTGCAACGGGAGCGCGGCACCGGCCGTTTACGTTGAGCGCTCGCTCGTAGCGGGCGAGCGCTCAACGTAAGCGGCTAAGCGGCTGCGGTGACCTCAAATCGCCAGCCGCATGCCAGGCTCGAAGAGATTGAGCTTCTTGGTCTCGGCCTGCATCGCTTGCACGATCTGCTGGCGAATGCCGATGAACGCGGCGGCGGCGACGGGGTCGAATTGCTTGCCCTTCATCTTCTCGATCTCGGCGAACGCGGCGTCAGCCGACATCGCCTTGCGATAGGGGCGATCCGTCGTCATGGCGTCGTAGGCGTCCGCAACGCCGACGATGCGGGCCAGGAGCGGAATGTTCTCGCCCACCAGCCCGTCGGGATAGCCGCGGCCGTCCCACCGCTCGTGATGCGAGCGGACGATCGGCATCGCCGGCGCCAGGTCGGCGACCTGCTCGATCATCTTGGCCCCGAGCGTCGTGTGCGTCTTCATGATCTCGAATTCGACCGGCGTCAGCTTGTCGGGCTTGCGCAGGATCGCGTCGTCGATGCCGATCTTGCCGATGTCGTGCAGGGGCGTGCCGATGCGAATCCAGTTCAGCTGCTCCTGCGTCAGATCCATTTGCTGTGCCAGCAGAAACGAGTAGTTCGTCACCCGCTGCGTGTGGTTGCCGGTGTAGGCGTCGCGCAATTCGACGGCGTCGGCAAGCATCGCGATGGTCGCATAGAACAGCTCGCGCTGCTTGCGCAGCAGCTGAGCGCTTTCGATGCCGGCCGAAACGTGGGCCGCGAGGGCGTCGGCAAGGTGCAGCTCTTCCTTGCTGAACGGCTGTTGCAAGGGACCGCGGTCGAGGTGCAGCACGCCGAGCCGTTTGCGTGGCGTGCGCAACAGGACGCACAGCACCGAGGCCATCGCGCCGTCGGCGATGCTGCGGGCGCCGACCAGCTCGGGATCCTCGTCCGCCTGCGTGCACAGAATCGATTCGCCGCGGGCAAAGGAGGCGCTGCGCCAGGCTCTGGCTGAAGCCGGGCCGGCCCGGGACCTGGCTGTTACCGGTCGCCAGGGCGCGCAGCCGCAATGGGCCATTGGGCGCCTCGGCCAGCACGATGGCGCCGCGCTGGGCGTCGAGCGTGCTGATCGTGTCGGCGAGGATGGTGTGCAGCAGCTCTTCTTCGCTTTCGAGGTGGACCAGGTGATGGCCGGCACGCAAAAGCGCGAGCAATTGTTCACCGGGCCGAGGACTGCGGTCGCGATCGAACGCCAGGCCCTTGATCGCCTCGTCCCAGCTGTTGACCTCGGTCGCCTCGACCAGCATGTTCTCGAGGCCGGCCGGCGCCGCTTCGTCTTCCTTGATCTCCCGGATGGCCTCGACGACGACCGTGAGATTGCCGAAGCGGACCAGGTCGTGGACCTTGAGCGACAATTCGCCCGGTCCGAGGCGGGCGCCGTTGAGATACGTGCCGTTGGTGCTGCCGAGGTCGCGCACCCGCCAGCTGCCGCCGTTGCGCGCAGCTCGGCGTGGCGCCGGCTGACCGACGCGTCGTCCAGCACCAGCTCCAGCGTGGACAGCCGGCCGGCACGGAGGACGGTGTCGGATTCCCAGATCTTGCCTTCGACCTCGCCGGTGATGCCGCGCAGGCGAATACGTCGCTTCACGATTCATCCCTTTTTGCAGGTTCCGGTGTGGCGGTAACGGGCTGCGAAACGACCGCCATCAAGACTATAGCTCGCGACTTCGCGCAGTGCGCAAAATCCGCACACGAGGAAAAAACGCTCCAGCTTGGCGGCACATTTCCCCTTTACCCACCCGTGCGCCACGGTCTAGAATGACATCTTCCCGTCCCGAAGGAGGTACCCACAACCAACGTGACTCTCAACAACGCGCGCGAAGAGTTGACGGTTCGTCTGGAGCGGGCCGTCCTGGTCAGCGTGGCTCTGCCCGACCCGGCCCTGGATCGGCGACGATCCCCTCGACGAATTGCGCGGCCTGGCCGACCACGGCCGGCGCCGTCGTCGTCGGCGAGCTTCTCCAGCAGCCGCGATCACATTATTCCCGGCACCTACATCGGCAAGGGCAAGCTCGAAGAGCTGCACGACCAGGTGCAGGCCACCGACGCCGACGTCGTCATCTTCGACAACGACCTGTCGCCGGCCCAGGTCCGCAACCTCGAAAAGGCCACCAAGGTCAAGGTCCTCGACCGCAGCGAGCTGATCCTCGACATCTTCGCCACGCGGGCGCGCACCGTCGAGGCGCGCCTGCAGGTCGAGCTGGCCCAGCTCGAATACGCCCTGCCGCGGCTGCGCAAGATGTGGACGCACCTCGTCGCGCTACAAGGGCGGCATCGGCACTGCGCGGCCCCGGCGAAACCCAGCTCGAAGAAGACCGCCGGCTCGTCGACCGTGCGCATTCGCGACCTCAAGGGCCGGCTGTCCGACGGTGCAGGCCCGCAAGCAGCGCGAGGTGCACAGCCGCTTCGAGGAGCACACCGTTTCGCTGGTCGGCTACACCAACGCCGGCAAGAGCACGCTGATGAATCGCCCTGACCGGCGCCGGCGTCTACGTCGAGGACAAGCTCTTCTCGACGCTCGACACGCGCACCCGGCAATGGCGGCTGTCCGACTGGGGCCGCGTGCTGCTGAGCGACACGGTCGGCTTCATCCGCGATCTGCCGCACCATCTGGTCGCGTCGTTCAAGGCGACGCTCGAGGAAGCTCGGCAAGCCCGGCTGCTGCTGCACGTCGTCGACGCGAGCAACCCGCACGCCGAGGAGCAGATCAAGGCCGTCAACGCCGTGCTCAAGGAGCTGGGCTGCGGCGACAAGCCGACGCTGCTGGTGCTGAACAAGACGGACCGCGTGCCCGATCCGTCGTTCCTGCAGGTGCTGCAGGCGCACCATCCGCGCGCGGTCGCCGTCAGCGCCGCGACGGGCCAGGGGCTCGACGAGTTGCGCGATGCCGTCATCGAGATGCTCAGTGCCGATTTCGCCGACGCCGAGGTCGACGTGGCCGCAGGCAACGGCAAGGTGCTGTCGTACCTGGCCGCCCATGCGGAGATATATCGGCAGGAGTTTCACGACAACAATCGCGTCACGCTGCACTGCTACCTGCCGCGGCACCTGGTACGGCACATTCGCGTGCCGGATGTACACATTCGGTTGCTCGATGAGGAGCCGTCCGTGAATGGGAAGAAGGAGCAAGAATCATGAAGCGGATTATTCTCGACGTGGATACGGCCGATCAGCTGAAAGCGATGCCGCATTCGGTGCATATCACTGACCCGTCCGGCAAAGTCCACGGGCGGTTTTTCCCGTTGACCGACGACGGAGATGTCGGCACGGTCGTGCTCGACACCGCGACCACCAAGTTGTTCGAGTGCGTTGACTACATGGCTGAGCTTTGCGATCCGTCGGGTCTACCAATCGGTCAATTTTATCGCCGAATCTCGGGTTGCGATATGAGTGAATACGAGCTAGTCGGCCCCGAGATCAGCGATGAGGAACTGGAGTTACGATCGAAATCCGACGAGCCGACGTATACGACGGCCAAGGTGATCGCCTATTTGGAGAGCCTGGACGGTTGACATTTAGGCCGGTAGCTGGTTCATACAATGAGCCGCGGCCGGTTTGAACCTCCCGGAGGCCCCTGCGATGCGCACCGCGTTCCTCGCCGCGCTCACGATCCTCGCCCTTGCGTCCTCCGCCGCCGCGCAGGATAAGACCAAGCCGAACACGCTCACGCCGCGAGAGATCGCCGACGGCTGGGTTATGCTATTCGATGGCGAGACGACGTTTGGCTGGCGTACGGAGACCAGCAAGGCGGAAGTGAAGCCAAACCTTGTGGCACAAGATGGCGCCCTGGCGATTGTCGGAAGCGATTGGCGCGGTCCCGAGTGCCAGGTTTATAGCGTTTAATCTCAACGCTGAATATCGGATGGCAGCCGGTTCTAGTTCTGCGAAGCTCTATATAGTCCTGCCCAAACATGGTGCTCTTGTTGAGATGGGTAACTCAGAGCGGTGGAATATAGCCGCTGTGCAGGCGCCCGATAAGGAGGCGCCGCTACGCGGGTTCGAACGCGAATTCGGGCCGATCGAATTCGAGCTTACCGGCGAAAATGCGAAAAGCAAGCTGTTTATTCGTAACATCAAGCTGCGTCCCCTTGAAACCAAGCCCCTCTTCAATGGCAAAGACCTCACCGGCTGGAACCGCTTCCCCGGCAAGAAATCCGAATTTACCGTCGAGGACGGCGCGATCGTCTGCAAGAACGGGCCCGGCGATTTGCAGACTGAGGGCAAGTACGCCGACTTCGTCTTGCAGCTCGAATGCAAGTCGAACGGCAAGCATCTCAACAGCGGCATCTTCTTCCGCTGCAAGTCGAACGAGTACCAGAACGGCTACGAGGCGCAGATCCACAATAACTTCACGGCCGATCCACCGAAGGACTACACCGTCGAGGAATACGACCCCGAGACGCACAAGCTGCTGGAAAAGAAGAAGGTGAAGTCCGCCGCGGTCGATTACGGCACCGGCGCCATCTATCGCCGGGTGCCGGCGCAAGGATATGGCGAAGGACGGCGAGTGGTTCACGATGACCGTGGTGGCGCACGGCAACCACATCGCGACGTGGGTCAACGGGATTCAGCAGGTCGACTGGTACGACAACCGGCCGCCGAGCGACAATCCACGCACCGGCTGCCGGCTCGAAGCGGGCCACATCAGCATCCAGGGGCACGACCCGACGACGAACCTGAGCTTCCGCAACATTCGCATCGCGGAGTTGCCCGCGAAGTAGCATCGGATTTCCATTGGCAAGCATTCAACTTACTTCACCAGCCACCGTTCGAACCACTCCATCGCCGCAGCGCGCTGCGTCGGTGTGACCGTGTGTCCCACCTCCTCGACCATGACGCGCAGCCGGTCCTGCGCCCCTGCCTCCTTGTAAGCGCGCTCGGCGGACTCGATCGCGAGCTTGGCGCCGCCGTAGGGACAGTTGCCGTCCTTGGTGCCGCTGAGGATCAGCAGTGGCCGGCCCGCGAAGAGCCGCAGCATGCTTGGGCAGTCGAACTCGTCGAGGATGCCGGGGATGACCTTGCTCCACAGCTCGCGGCACACGCGCTGGTTGACGGCCTTTTCGCCGAGGTCGCTGGCGGCCTGGGTGTGGGCGGCCTTGATCGTGTTGGCCCGGCCCTGCCACTGGTCGTTGTCCAGGCTCCAGCGGAAGCTCTGCACCCCGATCGCCGGCACCGACACCAGCAGCCGATCGTCAACAGCCGCCGCGAGCCAGGTTTCGATGCCGCCCATGCTGAAGCCGATGATGCCGAGCTTCTGCGCGTTCACGTCGGGGCGCGTCTCCAGGTAATCCACCGTACGCCAGATGTCCCAGCAGGTGTCGTAGTAGAACGGGTGCTCCATCGGCTCGCCGGGCTTCGTCTGCCAGGCACGCAGGATCGCCTGGTTATAAGCGTTGATCTTGTCCTTGCCACCGGTGGCGGACGCGGCAGTGGCGCGGGCGCCGTGGTAGCGCGCGTCGATCGCGACGCCGATGATGCCGCGCCTGGCCAGCTCCTTCATGGTGTCGACCATCTTGTCCTTAGAGCCGCCGGTGCCGTGCAGGACAATCACCGCGGGCAGCTTGCCCTTGATCTGGGCGGGTCGCAGCACAATCGTCGGCACGCGTTCGATGGCGCCGTTGGCCTTCTTCTCCGTCGCGAACGACAGGTGCTCCAGAACGAAGTCGTCGACGTTGGTCGTCGGGCCGGCCTTCACGTCGAGCGGCACCCGGGGGCGGTCGAGCAGCTTGAGGAACGCCGCCTTTACCTTGTCCGGCGCCGGGTAGTCCGGCGTTGGCTGGGCGGCGACCGGGTGGCCGAGGCAGGCAATTGCGATGAAGACAAACCAACGGCGCATTGTGAATCTCCCGTGTTCGTACAGCCCTCACGCCCACGGCCGAAAGGCCGTGGGGTTACGCTCGCGCTTGTGTAACCCCACGGCCTTTCGGCCGTGGGCGTGGGATACTATTACCTAATCATGGTGCAGTTGCCGCAATCGTGGCGACAGCCGCAGCAGCCATTGCGCGCGTTCAAATTCGTTAAGCCAATCTTGTGTCACCTGGGCGAGCAGCGGGTCGGTGCCGGCGACGATGCCGGTCGGGCAGCTTGGCCCCGCCATGTCGGCCATCATCTGGCGGTACTTGCTCAGCGTGCGTTCGCCGTAGCGTGCGATCTCCTGACCGTCCTCGCTGAAGAACACCACGACCGGAACGCGGTCGCCGCCGTTGATGCGCAGCGCCTGCTGGGCGTCGCGGTGATCGTCGCGATCGAGGAAACGCAGCTCGATCACCGCGGCGGCCTGGGCGAAGTGATCGAAGATCGGGCACTGGTTGACGCAATCGCCGCACCAGGCGCCGGCCAGGCACAACACCGGCATCTTGCGGGTGAAGGCCGCGAGGAGCTGCCGCTGCGCTGCGGTCAGCGTCACCAGGCCGTGCACGTTTTGCCAGCGCGTCCGGTGCGCGTCGGTGCCGTACCGGGTGAGGAAATCGGCGTAGGGCAGGCCCTGGGGGAATTTATCGTGGAGATTCATGGGTTACTTCTTTTGCACCTGGACCGTAAATACCGGCGACGCGTTCTGCAGGTTGTTGAGCGCCGTCGCGGTGCCGATGACGTTGACGTCCTTCTTGTCGATCGGGGCAGCGGCGGGAGCGCTGGCGATTTCCAGCTCGGTCGTCGCCTGGTCCGCGGCGATCGTCGCCTTGGCGCCGGTGACGTTGGCGGGCAGCTTGCGGGCCTCGATGGCGATCGGCCCCTTGTAGCCGCCGCGGCGCGTCGCCGTGATCTTGAGCTTGCCCTTGTCGCCGGGCTTGAGCGCCAGGGTCGCCGGCTCCACCTTCAGCTCGAACGGCGGCCCGACCACCAGGTCCAGCGGCATGGCGGCGGTCGCCACCTCGCCCTCCTTGAGCTTGGCCTTGGCCGAAAACACCAGTGCATAATCACCCATCGGCACCTTGCCGTTCAGGTCGAGCGGGAATGACACGTCGTTCTTGCCCTTGGCGATGTTCGGGGTCTTCGGCGGCGCCACGTTGGGCGGAAGATTGGCCGGCGGATTGATCGTGATCTCTTCGACAAAACCCTTGTCGTGCGCCGCGGTGAGCGTGATCGTCCCCGGCAGACCGGGCACCGCGTCGGGTGGGTTGATCTTGACCGCCAATGCAAACGGAGCCTTGTCTTTCACGCCGAGCCCCACCTGCGTGTTGAGGTTCAGCGGCGGATACGGCAGGCCGTTGAGCGTCAGGCTCAGGATGCCGCGGTGCTCGCCGGCTGCGTCACCGCCTTGCCGTCGATCATCGCCTTGCCGAGCACGGTCACGACGGACGGGCCCAGCGGCTGATCGCCCGTCGCGTGTACGACGACGGCGGCCGCCGTCTGGCCGGGCTTGACCATGGCGGTGCCGGCGAGGCCCGGCGCGCCAACGACCGACAGCTCGATGGGACCCGCATAACCGCGACGGGTGACGGTGACGGGGATCGGCGCGAAGGAGCCGGGCGATAACTCGAACCGATCGCCGGGCAGCACGAGGTCGAAGCCTGGCGTGCTCGGCGTGACGGTGACGCGGTAGACCTCACTCGGGCCGCCCGCGAACGTCAGGTGCTGCACTTCCAGGATGTAGTCGCCGTCGTCCGGCGATGTGTATTCAAAGCGCTGATCGCCCGGCGCCGGCGTTTGCGGATTGCTCCTGGCAACCTCCGCGCCGGTCTTCGCGTTCTTGAGGATCATGTAGACGAGCGTCGGCGTGTACAGCTCCAGCGTTTGCGCTTCGATAACGAGTTTTTGCCCCTTCTTCGCGGTGAAGACATAGCAATCCGTGTCGTCGCTCGGCTGGAATCGCCCGGTGATGCCGCCGGGGACGGGCAGGCGGTTGGCTTTGGCGGGCTCGTTGTTCGGCTCGGTTTCGACCAGCTCATCGTGGTCGCTGACGGCAAGCGCGACCGGCCAGCCGGACAGGCCGGAAGCGCCCCTGGGAGCGACCCACACGACGGAGGCGGCGGGGTCGGTTGGGACGGCCACCTCGACCGGCGCCACGCCGTCGACGTAGGGGCCGGCAAAGCTGATCTTGGCCCGGGTGCCGCGGCGGGCGGCCATCGGCAACGAGGCGGTCGCCAGCGGGAAATCGCCGACGCGCAGGCGATAGACATAATCGGGGCCGCCGCGATTGAGCACGTCCTTGACTTCAATCAGGTAATCGCCCGCTTCCTTGAAGGTGTAGCTCAGGCGCGGATCGCCCTGGCAGCCGGGCGAGTCGTTGTCGAACGCCAGCTCGCGGAGCGTCTTGCCGTGGAGGATCGCGAGCTGCGGGTCGATCGGGCCGCCGAGCCGCCGGCCCAGCACGTCGAAGCTCAGCCGCTGGCCGGCGGCGACGGTGATCTTGTAAAAGTCGGCCTTTTCCGGCTCGGTGGCGCGCTCACGGCACAGGGGATAGGGATTGTCTGAGCTGTCTCGCGGGCGTTGTTCTTGCCGTCCTCGACAAGTTGCGGCAGGTCGTCGACGGCGATGAGCTGCGGATTGGACAGCCCGCGCTTGGTGCCGAGCCGAATTGCGTACAGTCCCAGCGGCGTGTCCGCGGGGAGTTTCACCTGCACCTTGAGCTTGGCGTTATCGGTGCCGTTCTTGTCCGTGGTGGGGATCGTGACCTCCGCCGGGGTCCCCAGCGTCAGGCCGGTCGGTCCGGCGAGATTGGTCCCGGTGAGCAGCAATTCCACAGGTTGGCCGCGCTGCACGCCGACGGGCAAGAACGCATTGAGCGTGGGAGCTTGCGAGCCCGGCGGCGGCTTTTGCGACCAGCCGGGCGTGGCGGCGAGGCCGAGCAGCACAAGGACGGTAAACAGGCACATGCGAGGCATCATGAGAAACCCCAATCAAGGTGTGCAGGCCGAGCAGGCAGGCAGCGGGTGGGCAAGCGGCACGGCGGGCGATCGTGCGATCATCTTAAAGCGAGAGGCGGGGCGGGGCAAAGGAAAATGCGCGGATTACGATACCAGCCGAAAGAACAGCTCCTCCATGTCGCTTTCGCCGTGGCGCTGCGCAGCTCGTCGAGTGTGCCGATCGCCTGGACTCGGCCCTTGCTGACGACGGCGACCCGATCGCATAGCTTTTCGACCTCGCGCATGATGTGCGTCGAGTAGAGAATACACTTACCTTCCGCGCGCAGCCGTTCGATGTTCTGCAGGACGGCGCGGGCCACCAGCACGTCGAGGCCGAGCGTCGGCTCGTCGAAGATCATCACCGGCGGGTCATGGATAATGGCACGGGCGATCGAAACCTTCTGGCGCATGCCGGTGCTCATGCGGGCGCCAAGCACGTCGCGGAAATCGTGCATCTGCAGCGACGTGAACACCGTTTCCATGCGCTGGCGCAGCGGCTCGCCCTCAAGACCGTAGAGCCTGGCGAAGAACTCCACCATTTCCCAGGCACTCATGCGGTCGTAGATAGCGGTGTTGGCCGAGAGGAAGCCGATGTGCTGGCGGACCTCGGCCGGCTGGGTGGCGACATCGTAGCCCGCCAGCGTGGCGAACCCGCCGGACGGCTTGAGGACCGTGCAGAGGATGCGCATCGTCGTCGTCTTGCCGGCGCCGTTGGGGCCGAGCAGGCCGAACACCTCGCCGGGCTGGACATCGAAGCTGACGCCATCGACGGCAAGCACCTGGCCGCGGCGCAGGTCGCGGAAGGATTTCGTCAGGTTTTCGACGTGGATCATGCGTCCGAGCCGGCTGCCGAGACGAGGTTGCGCCATTACGTTTTCAATAGCCCCAGAATCTCGTCGGTCACGGCCCGGTGCATTCCTGGCTCAATTTTTCGCTGAATTTCGAACAGGAGGTCCGCCAGAACTTCGTATGGCGGCTCGTTTTCTTCAGCGACAAGCGAACCGATCACTTCGCCCGTCGGATCAGTGACCGCGAGTTCGATGGTGTCCGACGCGCCCCGGGACGGGCTGTAGTGCAGCACAATTCTTCCGCCCGAGGAGAGTTGCGAAGTGTAGCGCTGAAGGTCGTGGCGCTCGCGAGTCCATCGACTTTGGTCGGCTTGCGTTCGCTTGGTCAGCCCTTCCGCCAGTCGTTTCAACATACGTGGTGGAATCATGTTATCCTCGATTAGTTGCTTTGAAGCGGTCCGAAATGGGCATCCAGTTGCTTCCGTAAATCGGTAAGAATCTTGCCCCATTTTTCATGGCTTGGCTTTTTCCGTCTCCCGCTATCAAGGGCCCGACATCCGCTAGCGGCGTCGCGCAACTCCTGGACCAGTTGCCGCCATTCGGTGTTTTGATCGCCCATCTGAGCGGCCAGATCGGCAAGTTCATCCAATCGAACCTCAGCCTGGCCCCAAGCCCGACGCTCCAGATCGCTCGTGACCGTGCTAATCAACCTGTGGACGCTAGCCGCGGTGAACTGAAACAATCGCCGCCGACTTTCCTCGCGCGATCCTGCGCGGCTTTCTGTGCCGCGAGGGCTGCTGTTTCGATCAGCGTCACCTGATAAACAGTGTATCCCAGTCCGAGGATAGTGACGAAGAGGGAAAAGAATCCGACGAAGTCGCGCCAGAATTCCGCAACACCGGCACCGGCGATGATCAGGGCGATGCCGCATGCAACGACCGCCAGGCCGCCAAGAATGGCCAACCGCCGCATCTGTTGTCTGCACTTGCACCGGTGGGCATAATCTATGCGCTCGCGGCACAAGCAGACGGCTGGCCATCGACATACTCGTAAAACACGTTCCGCTGCCGCGGCACGTAGCCGGCCTCGCGGATGGCGCTCTTGATCTGCTCCAGCGTCAGGTAGTGGACGGTGCCGGCCGAGGCGACGACGTTCTCCTCGATCATCAGGCTGCCCATGTCGTTGGCGCCGAACAAGAGCGCGAGCTGGCCGACCTTCAGTCCCTGCGTCACCCATGACGACTGGATGTTCGGCACGTTGTCGAGATAGAGCCGGGCGATCGCCTGCGTGCGCAGATACTCGAACGAGCCGGCCGGCGCGATGTGGCTGAGCTGGGTGTGCTGCGGCTGCATCGTCCAGCAGATGAACGCGGTGAAGCCGCCGGTCTCGTCCTGCAGCTGCCGCAGCCGGTCCAGCGTCTCGATGCGCTCGGCGAAGGTCTCGACATGGCCGAACATCATCGTGCAGGTGGACCGGCCGCCCAGCTCGTGCCACGTGCGGTGGACCGCGAGCCATTCGTCGGTGAGGCACTTGTTGACGGTGATCGCCTTGCGGACGCGATCGACGAGGATCTCGCCGCCGCCGCCCGGCAAGCTGCCCATGCCGGCGTCCTTGAGACGCCGCAGCACGTCGCGCAGCGGGAGCTTGTTGAGCTTGTGGAAGTGCCAGATTTCCGCGGCGCTGAAGGCGTGCAGGTTGAATTGCGGATAGCGTGTCTTCAGGTCGCGCAGCAGCTCCTCGTACCACTCCAGCTTCAGCGACGGATGATTGCCGCCCTGAAGCAGGGCCTGGTCGCCGCCCAGTGCGATCGTCTCCTCGATCTTCTTGTACAGCTCCTCGCGCGACAGCACGTACCCGTCGGCATCGCCGGTCTTGCGATAGAACGCGCAGAAGTCGCACACCGCGGCGCAGACGTTGGTGTAGTTGATGTTCCGGTCGATGTTGTACGTGCGGTACGGCTCCGGATGCAGCCGGCGCGTCACCGCGTGGGCGGCTCGGCCCAGCGCGTTGAGGTCGCGGCACTCGGCCAGCGCCGCGCCCTCATCGAAGGAGAGACGCGCGCCGGCGACGGCCTTGTCAAGGATGGCCTGCGTGTTCATGGGATGGCTCGCACATCATGCGCCAGCGCGGCGCTCTGGGCTCCGGCGATCTCCGGCCGCAACACCGGCGCGACGACTTCGACTGGGCAACACAAATCTTCGCGCGCGTGCCAGGCATGCCGAATGCCGCGCATCAGCAGGGCGCAATCGAACTCGACCGAGCCCGGCGGGAACACGGCGGCGTCCTCGAAGAAACTTGAATGCACTTCCTCGACGGCAAGCGGCTCGACCTGCCATTGAAGGCAGCGCAGCTCCAGCCCCTGGAATCGCCGCGGATCGAGCGTCGCGGAGTAGCCGAGCGCACCGCTCTCGAAAAACGCGGACGCCCCGGCCAGCGATTGGAACACCAACGTCTTCGGCAACTCCGGCGCCAGCGTCGCGCGCAACGTCAGCTTGGTGCCGCCGTCGTCGCTGCGCAAGGCGATGTCGAAATGGTCGGCCGTTTCGTGAACGTTGAAGCGGGCGTGGTGGTGCATGCCCGGGAAGAGCCGTCCGCCGACGAGGGTGTTGAATCGCGAATCGGTGTCGCGCCGCGGAATATACACGCCGTCGCGCAGCCGGCCGGTCTCGTCGCGCCACTCGACGGCGATGCGGTGGGCGGCGTTCTCGGAGGAGATGCCCAGCCAGCTCGGCACGAACGAGGGCCGTAGACCGCGCAGGCGGATCAGGCAAATGCCGGCGATGCCGACGCCGCGCACCAGCTTGGGGTGAAACGGCGCGGGCAGCATCGCCTGCAGCACGTCGGGGTTCACGCGATAGTTGACCAGGACGCGGCGATCGATGACGCCGTGCACAGCGGGGATTTTCATGGTGCTACTCCTGCGGTTTACGTTGCGTGTACCCCGCAGGCTCGAAGACTCGCCTGCGGGCTTGGCGCTAAACGTAAACCGATTCGCCGGCCCGGTAGAGCCGAACATTGACGCCGCGGCGTGCCAGGCCGAGCTCGCTGGCAAGCATGTAGTAATGGTGCAGCCCGGCCAGGGCCCGCGGCCCCAGGTCGAAGCGGATAATGTTCGCAAGGTAGCGCCGGCAAAAGCCGGCGTCCAGCCCCAGCCGCGGCGCTTCGCGGGCCGCGATCGGGCCGATGTTTGCACAGCCGCGCTCCTTGGCAAGGGCCAGTGCCTCGGCCACCGGGCCAAGGTCCACGCCGCTGCGGACGGCCCAGGCGGCATACACGAACGGCAGCCCGGTCCACTCGTGCCATTCCTGACCCAGGTCATAGGCGAAGCGGAAGCCCGGCAGACACGCGTGCATCGCCCGGTCGCCGATCAGCAGCACCGCGTCGGCGTCCACCTCCTCGGCCGCCTGCTCCAGCGGCAACGGGCACACTTCCGGCCGAACGTTGTAGCGCTTCTGCAGCAGCACCTGCGTCAGTGCAGCACTGGTGCGCGATCCCTCGTCGAGGGCCACGCGGCGAATGGCCGTCCACGGCACCCGGCTGAACAGCGTGACGCTCAGCACCGGCCCGTCGCTGGCGATGGCGATGTCCGGCACCAGGCTGTAGGTGCCCGCGCGGAAATACTCGATGATCGGAATGAGCGCAACGTCGAGCCGGCCCCGTTGCAGGTCGTCGGCGAGCCGGCTCGGATAATCGAGGATCAGCTCCGCGTCGCCGGCCAGGCTCTCCAGCTCGTAGATGAGCGGCTTGGTGTTCAGGTAGTTCACTGCGCCGATGCGAATCGGTTGTGCCACGATTGGGTCCTCGGAACCATGCGCGATCCATCGATCGCCATTCTACAGCGGCGGGCGTCCGGATGCTATCAAACCTGTAGGTCCCGCCTGCCGGGCGGGACCTGGAAGCGCCAAGGTCCCGCCATCCGGGCGAGACTCCCAGCGCCAAGGCCCCGCCCGGCAGGCGGGGCCTACCACGGCAACCGTGGAACGTTGCCGGCAGATAACATCTCCGGGATTTCGGCGCGCAACTCGGCGGCGAAACGCCGTCTCCTGGATAGCGAACAACGTCGCTGCCCGCTCGACATCCCCAAGAGACATTCCGATGAACCCCTCAATAAAACCGCAAAGCGTTACGGGTTGCCGCGATGGCCTGCCGACTGTGGGGCAGCCGGATTTCCGAGTGCCCT
Organism: uncultured Gemmataceae bacterium; assembly: GCA_963834865.1. Classification (GTDB taxonomy): domain Bacteria; phylum Planctomycetota; class Planctomycetia; order Gemmatales; family Gemmataceae; genus CAWIDK01. Next base: position 3,426,418 of record CAWIDK010000002.1, on the reverse strand, counting down.
CGAGCCGCCCGCCTCCGTCTTGATCGCTCACCGCGCCTCCGGCCAGGTCGGATCGGGCATCAGGTCCGGATCGACCTGCAAACCGTCGACGAGCTTGTTGAACTGGTTGTACAGGCCCACCACCGCGAGCAGCTCGCCGTAGGATTCCGCGTCCAGGCCGAGCTTCTGCAACGCCGTGGTGTGGGCGTTGATGCAGTACCGGCAGCTGTTGGTGATCGACACCGCCAGCGCGATGATCTCCTTGGTTTTCATGTCGAGCTTGCCCGGCCGCATGATCGCCTTGGCGCGCGTCCAGCACAGCTCAAGATGCTCGGGATGGGCCGCCAAGGCACGCCAGAAGTGCGGCACGCGATCGATTTTCTTGGTTGACCTGATGTCGTCGAAGACGGCCCGCACGCGCGGATCGTTCGTGTTTTCATCCACCAGCTTGACGGTCGGCATGTCCGAATCCCCTCTAAAGTGAAGCAGACATTCGTGTCTACCGGATCAATCTAGAAATTTCTGCCCCACGATGGCGTTGCCGCGCCGCAACTCTTTTTCTAGAAAATGCTTGCCTGCCCTGCGCTAATGTGATCCAATGCGGGGGCACACGGGGAATGGCATACCCACACACGTTTTACTCAGGGAGGGACTTTTATGTCCAGTCAGGCCAAGCCGTCACCCACCACCCCCACCAGCCAGACGAGCCGGTCGCCGATGACGAGCGGCAGTCAGGCCAGCCAAACGGCGGTCCCGCACGATCGGATCGCCAAGCGGGCTTACGAAAGGTGGTGCAAACGCGGCTGCCCACACGGAACGCACCAGCAGGACTGGTACGAGGCCGAACAGGAATTGCGGAGCGAGATGACGGGCCAGGGCGGCAGCCGCGGCCCGCAGACCGGCCAGCCGATGCAGCAGCCGGCCGCCGCGCAACCGATGCCGGCGAGCATGCCGCAGAAGTCCGCGCAGCGCCGTTAAGCGCCTATCCGAAAAACTTCCGAAGTCTCGGAGACTTCGGAAGTTTGAGAGCTAGCCGGATAGGCTTTAAGCGCTTTCGCGTAACCCTCCTCTCCGTGCCCCTGCTGACGTTTGCAGGGGTTTTTTTTCCCCCAAGCCGCGGGATGAGCGCAGCGAATCCCGCGAGTACTCGACCCGCAATCCCGCGCATGACCCTGCTGCTGGACATTCCGGACGCACCGTCCTCACCGCTGCATCATCTCGACCCGCGTTGGAAGCTTGCCGCGCTCTTGCCGGCGGCGCTCGCCGTCGCCTGCCTCCACGCGCCCCTGCCGGCGACCGCGGCGTTGGCCGGCGCTCGCGTTGGTCCTGCTGGCGCGACTCCCCTGGCGCTGGTACGGCCTACGGCTCGGCGCGGCGCTGCTGTTGCCGGCGTTCTTCGTCCTGTGGCTACCGTTCGTGCCGCAGCCGGACGATGTTCTATGGGACGTGAGCGGGCTTGCCGTTTCTCAAAAAGGCCTGCTGCGAGCGCTCACGCTTCTGGCCAAGGCGGCGTCGGTGGTTTCGCTCATCCTCGTCGTCCTGGTGACAGCGCCGCTGCACGACACCTTCAAGGCGGCGCAGCGCCTGCGCGTGCCCGGCTGGCTGGTCCAGCTCGCCCTGCTGTCGTATCGCTACGTGTTCCTGTTGGCGGAGGAATTCGTGCGGCTGCGAACTGCCCTGCGCGTGCGCGGCTATCGCAACCGAGCCGGCCTGCACAGCTATCGCACGATCGGCCAGGTCGCCGGCACGCTGCTGGTGCGCGGTCATGAGCGGTCCGAGCGCATTGCGCAGGCGATGCGCTGCCGCGGCTTCGACGGCCGATTCCGCTCGCTGCACGACTTCCGCACGCGCGGCGTCGACGTGCTGTTCTTCGCCGCGGTCATTGCCGGTGCCGCGGGCGTGTTGGCGTGGGACCTGGCACAGCGGTGGTAAACTTCCGAAGTCTCCGAGACTTCGGAAGTTTGGCAAAGGGCCCCGACGTGAGCGCGGAAGCGGCCATCGTGGTGGACGGCCTGGGCTTTGCCTATCCCGACGGCAAGGTCGCGCTCGCCGATGTCGCGTTTCGGGTCGAACTCGGCGAGACGCTCGGCCTGGTCGGCCCCAATGGCGCCGGCAAGACGACACTGTTTCTCTGCCTGGCCGGCGTGCTGCGCGTGCCGCCCGGCCGAATACGGCTGGCGGGCCTCGACCCCGGCGACCCGCACCAGCGCCGGCAGCTTCCGCCGCGCGTCGGCATCGTCTTTCAGAACAGCGACGACCAGCTCTTCAGCGCGACCGTCGGCGACGACGTGGCGTTCGGCCCGCTCAACCTCGGCCTGCCCGCCGACGAAGTGCGCCGCCGCGTGACCGAGGCGCTGGAGCGCGTCGGCCTGGCCGGTTTTGAGCCGCGCGTGCCGCTGCACCTCTCCGGCGGCGAGAAGCGCCGCGCCGCGCTGGCCGGCGTGCTGGCGATGCGGCCCGAGGTGCTGCTCCTGGACGAGCCGTCGATCTTCCTCGACCCACGCGGCCGGCGCGAGCTGATCGGCCTGTTGAACGGCCTGGGCGCCACGCGCATCATCGCCGCCCACGATCTGGACCTGATCCTCGACTCCTGCCGCCGCGTCCTGGTCATCGACGCCGGCCGTCTCGTCGCCGACGGCCCCGCCGCGACGGTGCTTGCGGATGCCGCCGTGATGGAAGCGCATGGGTTAAAGGTGCCGTACCGGCTACGGCGGTGAAGACTGTTTGCAACCAGCAGGATTTTGGTAGAATGCTAACATGAACGTATCCACACCCCTCAGCTGGCACTACCTGGCGCCGAACGCGAGGTCTTGCTACAAGCAACTCTTCGTGAAGGGCACGCGCATTCGGGCCCGCGTCCTTTACGGCATGTTCAGGAGCGCCGAAGAACCGATGACGCCGGAGGAGATTGCGGCGGACTTCAATCTGCCGCTAGAAGCGGTCAAGGAGGCCATCAGCTATTGTCAAAGCAATCCGCCGGAAATCGCCCAGGATCTCGAGCGCGAAGAGCGGCTCATGGAGGCGAGCGGCATGAAGGATCCGGACTACAAGCACGGAGGCAAGTTCAAGGTCGTGCCGCCCGCAGAAGTCGCCCGCATCCTCAAGTCATGAAGCTTTATCTCGACGATGATACCGCCTCGACGCTGCTCGCGAATCTGCTGCGCAAAGCAGCGCATAGCGTCCAGGTTCCCAGCGATGTCGGCATGACCGCAGCACCGGACCCGGTCCACTTGACGCGCACCATTGCGGATGATCGTGTCTGCGTCACGAAGAACCACGATGATTTCTGGATATTGCACAACTTGATCAAGCAAGCGCGGGGTCATCATCCGGGCATCTTCGTGGTTCGGCAGGACAACGATCCATCGCGTGACTTGACGCCCAAAGGCATCGTGAGCGCAATTCGCAAGCTGGAAGCTGCTGGTGTGCCGATCGAAGACGAGTTCGTCGTCTTGAACCACTGGCGTTAGTTCGCGATCCGCGATGCCGACAACGTGCGCAATGCGCTCCACCAGGGTCGATCAGGCGAATCCGCGTCAGCGGGCACGAATGGCCAGCGGGGCGGCACAAGCGTCTCACTTCGCGGCGGGCTTGCGCTGCATGGCCTTCACCAGACGCAGCTCCACGGTCAGCCGCTCGAAGCGGTCGAGTGCAATGTCCTCGGGACCGATCTTGCCGGATTCGAATTGCGCTTCACCGAAGGCGCCGACGGTCGGCAGCACGGCCAGCGCGCGGCCCAGAAAGACGTCGCGCTCGGGGAAATCCTTGAGCTCCAGGGCGCAATCGACCATTCCGCCTAGCATTTCATACGTAACCGGGTAGGCAAACGCTGCCCCGGCCATCACCTTCTTGTATCGGTGGTCGAATGCGTCGTAGGCGGCGTTGAAGCGCTGCTTGAGGCAGCGGGCGACCGGATCGTCCTTTTCCGCCACCACGAAACGACGCGTCTGGAAAATGGCCGGTAGCTCGTCGTCCGGCTGTGCCCACGCCGCCGCGGCGGGGACGGAGCACGCCAAGAGAACCAGAAGGATCCGCGTTCGGAACATGGCAGGTCTCCTGCAATATGGGGGGATCGTTGTTAGTCGTCATTGTCCGCGTCATCCATCTCGCCGCCAATGTCCGCGAGCCCGTAAAGCCCCAACTTCTTGCGCACCGTCGCCCGGTTCAACCCGAGCCATTGCGCCGCGACCCAGCGATTGCCCTGCAGGCGGCGCATCACTTCCGCCAAGAGCGGCGGCTCCACCTGACGCAGCAATTCCGCGTACAGGTCGGCCGGCGCGCTCGGTGCCGCCGTCTGGACGCGTTCGTCGAGCCAACGCCGGACCGCCGCGGCGAGCTGCTGGCCGGCATCGGCGGGCGGCGGCGTCAGCGCGATCGAGGACGGCAAGTGCTCGGGCAACAGCGGGCCGCCCCGTGCGACGATGACGGCATGCTCCAGCGCGTTGCGCAGCTCGCGGGCGTTGCCGAGCCACGGCTGTGCCGCCAGATGCTTCACGGTGGCCGCCGGCAACGGCAGCGCACTCGGTTCGAGCCGGCGCAGGAAGTGTTCGGCCAACGCCGCGATGTCCTCGCGCCGTTCGCGCAGCGGCGGCAGGTGGATGCGGAACACGTTCAGTCGGAAGAACAGGTCGTGGCGAAACTCACCCGCGGCGACCTTGCGTTCCAGGTCCTGATGCGTCGCCGCCAGCACACGGACGTTGAGGCCTTGCGCTTGGTTTGCGCCGACCGGGAACACCTTGCCATGCTCCAGGACGCGTAAGAGCTTCACCTGAACCGGCAGCGGGATATCAGCCAATTCGTCGAGGAACACCGTCCCGCCGTCCGCCAGCGTCAACAGCCCCGGCCGGGCCTGCGCCGCGCCGGTGAACGCCCCTTTGACGTGGCCGAACAGCTCGCTCTCGACCAGCCCGGGGTTGAGGGCGGCCACGTGAATCGGCAGGAACGGCCGATCGCGGCGAGTGCTGTAGCGGTGCAGAGCGCGAGCGACGAGCTCCTTGCCGGTGCCGCTCTCGCCGGTGATCAGCACGCAGGCGTCGCGCGGCGCCACCAGAGCGATGCGTTTGAATACACCCTGCATGGCGGGGCTGGTGCCGACGATTTCCTCCGGCGGCGCGACCGGCGTGGTTGCGTCCGCTGGCGGCGCCGCCGCTTGCAAAGCGCGGCGCTGCAGGCGCGAGCAACCGTGCTCAGGGCTTGGTCGAGATCGAATGGCTTGGCGAGGTAGTCGAACGCGCCGCCCTCGACGGCCCGTACCGCGGTGTTGAGGTTGCCGAATGCGGTGATGACGATCACCGGCGCGTCGTCGGCGAGCTGCCGCAGCCGATCGAGCGCAGCCAGGCCGTCGATGCCGGGCAAGCGCACATCGAGGATGATGGCATCGGGCCGGCGTGCCGCGGCGAGCTTGAACGCCGCTTCCGCGGAGGCCGCCACGTCGACGCGATGTCCCTCGCCGCGCAGGGCGCGCTCGAGCGCCCAGCAGACGGCTTCCTCGTCGTCGACGACCAGGATGTGGCTCACGAGACCTCCCGCTCTTTCTCCCCTCTCCCCAGCAGGGGAGAGGGGTTGGGGGTGAGGGGGCAATTTTTGCAAGAGCCGCCCCCTCACCCCAACCCCTCTCCCCCGCCGGGGAGAGGGGCTTTCAGAACTAAACCGCCAGCGGTGTTTGCGGCAACGGCAACTCGATGCGAAAACAGGTCCGGCCGTCGTGGCGCTGCCAGCCGATGCTGCCGCCATGCGCCTCGGCGACCTGGCGCGCCACCGCGAGACCAAGGCCGACCCCCTCCTGCTTGCCGGTCACAAACGGCTCAAACAGCTTGGCGGCGACCTCGGCCGGCGGTCCCGGGCCCGAGTCGAGCACCTCGACAAACGCCCGCGCTGCCGCGGCCCGTCCGAGCCGGACCTCGACCTGGCCGTCGGGGCCGGCCGCCTCGATCGCGTTGGTCAACACGTTGAGCAAGAGATGCCCAAGCTGTGCCGGGTCGCCGAACAGGGTCAGCGGATCGGCGCCGCCGTTGCGCTCACAGCAAAGATTGATGTGGGCATGACGGCATTGCGGCCCGAGCAGGGCGATCGCTTCGTCCACCAGCGCTGCCAGGCGCAGGCGCTCGCGGCGCAGCTCCAGCGCCTTGCCGAGGTCGAGGAAGCGCTTGAGGTGCATCTCCACCAACGTCAGTTGCCGCAGCGCCACCGCCAGCGTCTCGGTATCGGCGGCACAGGTCCGGCCATGCAATTGCACGGCCAGGCGGGCGCCGGCGACGCCGTTGCGCAGCTGGTGGGCCAGGCCGCCGCTGACCTGGCCTAGCAGCCGCAGCCGTTCGGTCCGGCTTGCGGCCTGCTGGTAGTGCGCGAGCTGCTGGGCCATTTCGTTGACCGACCGGCCCAGGTCGCGCAGCTCGTCGTCGCGCCGCGGCAGCGGCATCGGGCTGAAGTCGCCGGCCGCGATCAGCCGGGTGCGGCGCTCGAGCTGCTCGATGCGGCGCGTGACGCGCTGGGTGACGGCGATGGTCAGCACGGCGGCGGCGAGGCTGCCGAGCACGCCGAGGAAGAGCGCCGGCCGCACCGCCTGCCACAGCGCGTCGCGCCAGAGCGCCTCGGGGTAGAACACGTACAGGGACAACCCTGGCCGCACGCCGTGCTGCAGCGGGACGCCGGCGCAAAATACGCGATGCCGGCAACACGGACCGGTGCTCCGAGATCGCCGGCCGCATGCTCCGCAGGCGCCGGCAGCTCGCTCGGCACGTCAGGCAGTGTCGTCATGGGCCGGCCGTGGTCGTCCATCAGCGGCTGGCGCGATTCGTCACAGAGGAGCAGATCCGCGCCGCACAGGCCTTTCATGAGGGGGAGTGTCTGCGGATTGAGCGGGAGGGGGACCTTGTTGACCGTCGCCGCGATCGCTTCCATCTGCGCTTCGATCTGCCGGCGTGCGCGCTGAGCCGACGACCACGCGGTCCAGGTGCTCATGCCGACGACGCCGAGCATCAGCGCGAGCAGAGGGAGCAGCAGACTGGTAACGAATGCTGAGCCGCATAACACCCCGGGTGCCAGAAACGCCAGGTTCCTCTGCCCATTCTACCGCAGGTAACACGGCGCAGCAGGAGCACGCGGGGCAAGCGCTTCACAGTCAGGCGCCATGCGCCTTGGCGCCTAACTCGGCAAGCAATCGTCTGCACGGCAATGGTTTGCGACGCGCAGGGAGTCAGGCGCCACGTTTTTCGGTCTTTCGCGTGCGCAAAGTTTGTCCACCGACGCACGGCGTCTTCGGCTCGCCCTGAGTGTCACCCGAAACCGCCCCGATTTGAACCATGCCCGAGGCGAACCACGCCGGTGCCGAGCGTTCGGCGCCGGCACGACCCACGATCACCGGTTTTTTTTTTGCGCGCTCAGTGAGGCAGTGCCGCAGCGCGCCACAGGAGCACCTCCGTCTCGCCGCCGCTGACAAGCAGCCGCCCGTCGCGCGAAGACGACCGCGTTGACCCGGGCCCTGTGCCCTTCCAGGGTGGCCACCTCCTGCCAGGTAGCAACGTTCCACAGCCGCACCGTCCGATCCCAGCCGCACGACGCCACGGTGCGGCCGTCCGGGGCGAACGCGACGCCGCCCACGCGGTCGAGGTGTCCGGCCAGCTTCCGCAGTTCCCGCCGCGTGGCCATGTCCCAGACGCGCAGCTGCCGATCAACGCCGCCGGTGACGAAAGTGCGGCCGTCGGGAGCGAAGTCGCCGCACACGCTCACCGGGTCGTCCGGCGCGCCCAACGTCCCGCACGGCTCGCCGGTATCGGCGTCCCACAACGTCAAGACAGGGCCGCCGCCGACGGCGAGCGTCTTGCCGTCGGGGGTGAAGCGGACCCATCCCTGCTCCAGGCCGTTCACGCCGAAGCGGCGGCGTTCCTGCCACGTCGCCGTCTCCCACAGCAGCACCTGACCCCGCGTGGTGAGGACCGCCAGCAGCGACCCGTCCGGCGCGAAGGTCAGGTCCGCTACCCCCTCGGGGTAGTCCGGCGAGCCCGGCATCACGCGCCTTGCCAGCACGAAGACCGCGGCGTAGCTCGCCGCCGCGGCGCTGACGAATTGGCGCTGCAGCAGCCGGCGCGCCTTCAGGTCCCAGATCCACACCGACCCGTCGTCGCTGCCGGCGGCCAGGTAACAGCCGTCCCCCGTGATCGCCACTCGCTCGGGCGGCGTCAGCGTTTCCCCGGCGGGCAGCGACGGCAACAAGGCGCCGCGCGGGATCCCAGAGGTGCAACCGATCGCCGCCAGCGGCCACGAAATGCCCGTGGTGGAGCAACTCGCCCCGGATCGCCACCAGGTCGATCCATTGGCGGCGCGAAATCCCGAGAAGGGGTGGGTGGCAGCCCACCGCCAGCACGCTCGCATCGGGCGTCAGGGCGAGCGAACGCACCGCGCCCTCGGGCGGGCCACCGCCGAAGTGCATGCGATTGCTCGGCAGGTCGCCAAGGCACAACGGGCCGTGCGGTGGAATAAGGGCCAACCGAGTGCCGGAGGGAGAAAGAGCCGACCCGACGTTGCCGGCCTGCGAATACGCGAAGCACCGGCCTTTCGGGACATCCAGCAGCGTCGCCACCTCGCTGTTGGCGGCCAGCAGGATTCGGCCGTCGGCGCTGTATTGGACGACAGGCCGTCCCGTGCCCTGCTCCCAAACCCCGGGCAGCTGCCGCGGCGTCACGGGATCGGACACGTCGCAGCGGATGATGCCCGTGCTGGTTCCGGTGGCCAGAGTCTGCCCATCGGGGGACCAGGCCAGCGCGTGAATTTCACTACCCAGGTCCCGGCTAGCAAGCTGCACCGGGCTGTCCTGGCCCGGCTCCTCTGGCCCGCCTACCAGAGCGCACACATCCCACAACCGCAACTCGCCCTTGGCCGAGCCGCCGGCCAGGACATGGCCCAACGGCGAGAAGGCCAGGGCATTGAGCGTCGTGTCGCCGCCTTTCCAGGCGCCCATGCGCCGGCCAGTCGTCACGTTCCAGGCCACCACCTGGGGACCGGCGCCGGCGGTCGCCAGCAGCGGCCCGTGCGGCGCGAAGGCCGCACAGCGGAACCCGCTGCCCAGCGGCTCCCACAACGTGTGCAGGCAGCGGCCCGCCCGCGTGTCCCAAAGGTGGACCGCCCCTGCGTCGCTGCTGACCACGGCCAGAAGATCACCGCCGGGAGCGAACGCCAGCGCCCGCACGGCCTCGCCGTCGCCGGGCAATGTCCGGCGGGGCTGCCCGTCGGCCGCGTTCATGAGCACCACATGACCGCCGGTTGCGGCGACCGCGACCGTCTTGCCATCGGGGGAAAACACGACCGGCCCGACTAGGCGGTCTGGTACGGTAAGCGCCTCCGGCGTCAGCGGTGCGCCGACCTCGAGGCGGTACACAACACCGTCGGCCGTCCCGCAGGCCAACTCGCGCCCGTCCGGCGCGAAGGCCAGCGCGTGGATGGGGATGGGGATTGGCTGCCACCGCCGCACGGCCAGGGGCTTCCACGCGGCGGTGTCCCAGAGGCGCACCGACCCGTCGTCGCCCGCCGCCGCGAGGAGCGCTCGTCCGCGGACACGGCCAGGGCCAGCACCACACCGCCCTGCCCCGGCAGCCGGGCAACGACACTGCCGCGGCCGTTACAGACCAGGATCGGCGCAGTCCCCTGAGCAATTGCCAGCCACGGCCGGTGGGGGAAGGGCGCCAGCGCCGTAGGCAGCTGCGCACACGGACGGCGCCACGCCAGCTGGCCGGTGCCGTAGTCCCAGGCCTCCACCGAGACTGGGCGCTTGCCGACGGCAATCACCCGCGCGCCGGCGATGGGAGCCGGCGGCAGGCGCTCGGCCCCGCAGGCGATTTTTCCATGCAGCTGCAGCGGCAACGGCAGCTCCCCCCAACCCCAGACCTGGATGCCTCGGTCCGAGTGGATCGCCAGGCGTCGGCTGGCCCCGATGAAGGCGACCCCGTAGATGAATCGGTCGCCCTCGCAGCGCGTGATCGGCTGGCCGGCCAGGTCCACGACTCGGACCTGATGCTCGTCGGAGGCAAAGGCGATGGCTCGGCCGTCCGGGGACACGGCAGCGACGCACCAGTTCGGCCATGGGGGGCTCGGGCCTTTTAGATGCACCAGCGCCTTGCCCGTCGCCAACTCCCACACCTTAACCTCCTGGAAGGGCGCCGGCGGCGCCGAGTAAGACGCCGTCACCAGCGAGTGCCCGTCCTCGGCATACGCCAACCGACCCACCGAGCCGCTGTGGGCCCGCCACGCCGGCCGCGCTTGTCGGGCGGAGCGCGTCAGGTACCACCACTCGAAGCCGCGCCGGTCCACCGGGTCGGCGGGCGAGGGCTCGTGGCGGCGCAGCAGGGCGCGCAGCATGTGGACGTCGCCGCTTTGCAGCAGCCGCGCCCCAACGCGCATGTCGGCGATGTAGGCATTCCAGCCGGCCTGCTCGGCCGCTGCGCGCCGCGGCCTCGCGGACCTCGTCCAGCTGCTGCTGCCGCCCAGCAAGTTGTTCCTCGGCGCGGCCCACCGCCTCCTGCAGCTGGGCGTCGTGCCAGAACAGGCCGCCGACGCCCGCGGCCAAGGCCAGCAAAGCGACCGCAGAGGCCGCGGCGACCCATGGCCGCCGCCGCGCCCACTTCCATGTGCGCTCCAGCGCGCCCGCCGGCCGGGCGGCGATCGGCTCGCCCGCCAGGAATCGGCACAGCTCGTCGGCCAGATCCTGGGCCGAGGCGTAGCGGTGGCGCGGATCGCGGGCCAGGCACTTCCGGCAGATTACTTCCAGATCGCGCGGCGTGCGCGGCTGCAGCCGGCGGAGCGCCACCGGCTCGTCGGACGCCTGTTGCCGTAGAATTTCCTGCGGAGTGCGGCCGTGGAAGGGCGGCGCCCCGGCCACCAGCGCATACAGAATGGCCCCCAGGGCATAGACGTCCACGGCTGGTCCAAGCGCGGCGGCGGCGCCGGCGACCTGTTCGGGCGCCATGTACCCGGGCGTGCCGAGCAGCTGCCCGGTGTGCGTCAGACCGGCGCCGCCCGTCAAGCGCCGGGCCAGGCCGAAGTCGGTGATGCGGATCGAGCCGGGCTCCGCCGGGGCCGGGCGACCGGCGTCGGCGCCCGCGGAGGCCCAGGCACCAGCACATTGGAGGGTTTCAGATCGCGGTGGAGGATGCCCTGGCGATGGGCGTGCTCGACGGCGCGGGCCAGGGTCGCGACCAGCTCGGCGGCGAGGCGCGGCGGCACGGGTCGACCGCCGCAGTACGCCTCCAGATCGACGCCCTCGACGTACTCCAGGGCCAGGTACGAGCAGCCGGCGTGGGTGCCGACCTCGTAGAGCCGGACGATGTTGGGATGCTGCAACCGGGCGATCGCCTCGGCCTCGATGCGGACGCGGCTGACCTCCTCGCCGCCCAGCGCCCCACCGTCCAGCACCATTTTCAGGGCCACGAGCCGGTCCAGCGCAAGCTGCCGCGCCTTGTAAACGACGGCCATGCCGCCGCGCCCCAGCTCGGCCACGATCTCGTAACCCGGCACCTGGGGGAATTGTCCCGCGCTGCCGAGCTCGGCCGCGAACCGTGTTTCCAGGGCGGCGCGGTGCTCCGGGAAGCGGTCGAGGTATTCCTGGCGGCTGAGGGTCGGCTCACGGCGGCGGCGGAACTTCGCCTCGGCGAGGATGAGGCCGACGACGCCGTCAGGGTCCGCGCCAAGAGCCGGGAAGCGAGCGAGGTATTCCTCCACGCGGCACGGCTCGCACTGCTTGAGGCGGAAGTCGATCTCGGCGTGGGCCAACTCGAGCAGGGCCGGCAGGGCGGGGCCGCCCGCGGGGACGAGCCCGGCTAGATCAGGGCGCTCGCCGCGGTGCAGCGCCTCGTGCAAACGTTCCAGGCACTCGTCGACAACGGTCGTGTCGTTCATCGCGGCCTCCGGCATCAGCCGATCTGGAGCAACAACTCCTTGATCTCGGCTCGGACGCGTTCCACGCCGCGCTCGTAATAGCCAAGCTGCGTACTGATCTCCGCGATGCTGTGGCCGGCCAGCGAGAGGTCGAGGATTTGCTGCTTGCGCGGCGAGCCGAGCCGCTGGCACAGCCATTCGATGGTTTCGCGCAAGACGGCGAACTCCTCCGGCGTCGGCTCGGCGCTGAGGGGCTCGCCGCCGTCCTGCGCCGCGGATGCGCCCGCCGTCACCTCCCGGCGCACATCGCGGCGGCGGGCAAGGAACCGGTCGGCCTGCTGATAGCATTTGCGGACCGTGATGCGGGCGAGCAGCGCCCACAGCGAATCGTCATCGAGAAGGATGAAGTCGCCGCGGGCCGCGCGACGGAAAAAGGTGCGAAAGACCGACTGCACCACGTCGGTGGCGTCGAGTTTGGAGCGCAGCCGCGGGTCCAGCTGCGCGGGCGAGGGCCTGCAGACGCTGCGTGTACCGATCGACCAGTGTCTCGCGGGGATGGCCGCCGGTCCCAGGGGATGCCGTGGCGTCCGGCGACAGGTCGGTAAGCATGGTAGACTCCGTATTCGTTCCAGATCGAATCGAGTTTACGGCCCCATGCCCGGCCGGTCAAGGAATTTACGGTGATTTCCCAAAAAACGCCGGCGCGGTGTCGGCTCGGGGTGGCGCTTTCCCATTAGCTCCGGGATAGCACCACAAATTGATTTTCATCCGCAGACGGTTACCTTCAGGAGTATCACCGCCATGTTGTTTCGCCAACGAGCGCTGCGCACCGATGCCAGGGCCACCACCAGCGGACGTCCCTCCCGCGGTTCGCGCCGCACCGGGTTCAGGCCGCTGCTGGAAGCACTGGAAGATCGCAACCTGCCCTCCACGGTCGACTGGATCAACCCGGCCGGCGGCGACTGGGACACGGCCAGCAACTGGCTGGATACCACGACGAACACCAACCACGTGCCGGGACCAGGCGACGACGCCGTCATCGCAACGGGTGGCATCACGGTGACGCACACCTCGGCCACCGCCGAATCCATTAACAGCCTATTCAGCCAGGCCAATATCGACTGGGAAAACGGCTCTCTCACCCTGGCGTCCGGCACGCTCAACGGCACGACCGACATCGACGCCGGCGCCATCCTGAACGCGAACGTCGGCAATAGCGGAAGCGTCACCCTCGACCAACCGCTGGTCAACAACGGCGAGATTAACTTGATCGGCACCTTGACCGAGGGCGTCGGCGGCGCCATAACCAACGCGGCCGGCGCGACCTTCGTGGCGCTGAACGGCGGCAACTCCTACGGTGGCTCCGTCCACGGCGGCACCTTCGAGAACGCCGGCGCTGGTGCAGGCCGGCGGCACCATCAACTGGACCACGGCCTTCACCAACGACTCCACCGGCACCGCCCAAGTGGAGAACGGCGGCGAGTTTGAGCTGCTGGGCGGCGGCACCATCGACGGCACCGCCGGCACCACCACCTTCCTCGGCGACGCGGGCGCCGAATTCGAGTTGGCCGGCGTGTTCACCTTCACGGCCGCGTCGAGCATCCAGGCGTCCATTGTGGACTTCTACGGCGCCGCGCAGGTGGCCGGCACCTACCGGGTCAGCGGCAGCACCAACGTGGTGGACGGCCCGGTTACGTTCACCGGCCCCGTGGACGTTGCCGGTAGCAGCCTCACAGTCAGCGACATGACGGACTTCAGCGGCGCCACCCTGCTCACACCGCTGACCTTCACGGACCTCTCGGTCAACGATACGCTGGTGAGCAAGGGCGACGTGCATGTGACGCAGCTGTTCACCTGGGGCGGCGGCACTCTCATGGGCAACGGCACGGTCTACATCGACCCCGGCGCCACCCTCAACGCTGGTGTCGGCGGCGGCGGCATGCTCGACCAGCCGCTGGTCAACAATGGCCAGGTCAATTTGGTGGGCGTCAACGGGGTGAACGGCGTGAGCGAGGGCGTCGGCGGCTCCATCACCAATGCGGCCGGCGCGACCTTCGTGGCCATGAACGGCTACTACGCCGCCAACGTCAACGGCGGCACCTTCGCGAACGCCGGGACGCTGGTAGAGACCGGCGGCGAGGTCGTCTGGTCCACGGCCGTCACCAACAACTCCACCGGTACTGTTCACCTGGAGAACGGCGGCGAATTTGTCCTGCTGAGCGGCGGCACCATCGACGGCACCGCCGGCACCACCACCTTGGTCGGCGACGCGGGCAGCACCGTCGACTTCGCCGGCGACTTCACCTTCACGGCCGCGTCGAGCATCCAGGCGTCCGTTGTGACCTTCGCCCAGAACGACGCCACGTTTTTGGGCTCCGCGCTGGTGGCCGGCACCCTGGTCAGCGATAGCACCAACGTGGGGGACCCGGTCACGTTCACTGGCACGGGGGACAGTTTCGGGGCGCTGACGGTGGGAGGCACCGCCGCTTTCGCCGCCGCGACCCCGATTACGGCGACAGCGGCGAGCATCGCCCTCATTGGCTCCGGCACACTCCAGGCGAACGGGAACCTCCTCCTTAATGATTCCGGTGTTTACAGCCAGGATGCTGGGAGCATCCTGAGCCTGACGCTCGGCGGCCCGACCCCGGGATTTGGCTATGACCAGATCAACGTCAGCGGTCCCATTGCCTTGGCCGGACAATTCCATCTTGGCGTCGCGCCGGGCTTCATCCCGTCGCTGGAGGAATCGTTCACCATCATTCACGGAACCAGTCCCATTTCCGGCACGTTCGCCGGCTTACCGCAGGGAGCGATTATCACCGTAGGCGGCGACCAGTTCCAAATCAACTACCAGGGCGGCTCCGGCAACGACGTGATCCTGACCACGACCGCTGTTCCCTATAGCCCGACGACGACCACGCTCAGCGCCCCGGCGATCACCTACGGGAGCAACGCGCTGGTCACCGTCACGGTCGCTTCGAGCACGGCAACGCCGACCGGGAACGTGTCGTTGACGGTGGACGGCGGGTCGCCCATCACGCAGCCGCTCGTGAATGGCGCCAGCACGTTTACCTTGGCCGGCCTGCCCGCGGGCAATCACAGCCTGAGTGCGACCTATGCCGCCCAGGGAGGCTACCTGGCCAGTTCCGCGACCGGCACGCTTGCCGTCAGCAAGTTCACGCCGACCGTCAACGTCAGCGATGCTGGCGGTACCTACCACGGCGCGGCCTTCGCGGCGACGGCCACGGTCACGGGCGTCAGCGGCACGCCCGGAAGCAGTCTGGAAGGAACAGGTTTGACCGTGACCTACTACACCGGCACCTATACCAGCGTGAGCCAGCTAACGGGCTTGACGGGGAGCACGGCGGCTCCGAGTACGCCGGGCAACTACACGGTGCTGGCTGCCTTCGCCGGCAGTAGCGACTACTCCGTACACTCGGCGCTGAGCAACTTCACCATCATCGCGGTCGGCGTGACGATCGAGGGCGACGTGTATGTCTTGAACCAGACGGCCAGTGGAGCGTTGACCATCTCGGGCAATGCCACGCTCGACGTGGCCGGCGTCTTGCAAGTGGACTCCAATTCGGCCAGCGCGGTCAACTTGAGCGGCGGTGCGGACGTCGATGCCGCCAGCACCCAGATTGTGGGTGGCTACCAGGTCTCGGGCAGCGCCCACTTCAATAACACGCCCGTGACGGATGCGGCGGATGTCGCAAACCCGCTGGCCGCCCTGACCGCCCCGACCGGCGGCACCACCCAGACCGCGGTCAACTTGAGCAATGGCACGCTCACCATCAATCCGGGCGTCTACTCCTCGATCACCGTTTCGGGCAACGCCCAGCTGATCCTCAATCCCGGCATCTACAGCGTGGGTTCCGGGGGCATCACGATCTCCGGCAATGCCACCGTCATCAACACGACCGCTGCGGGCGGTCAGGGGGTCTTGATCTACAACGCGGGCGCTTTGACCGTCAGCGGCAATGCCAGCGTGAACCTCACGGCCTCCAGTACCGGCGTGTATGCAGGCCTGTCAATCTTCCAGGCCCCGAACGATGCGAGCGCCGTCACGGTCAGCGGCAATGCGATCTTGAATCTCAACGGCGGCCTGCTCTACGCCGCCAACGTGCAGTGCGTGGTCACCATGAGCGGCAATGCCGTGCTGGATGCCTCGCTGGTGGTGAACGAGTTGACTATCTCCGGCAGCTCGGACGATACCGCGTCGTGATCGCACCAAGTCACGGGATCCCCTGCCTGCCGATGCAAGAGGCAGCCTGCAATCGTCATTTCGCCTCCGCGACTGGCCCGAGCACCTGGGTCGTGCGCCGCCACGCAAGCGCATTGCTCCTTTCCCCGGGCCGCGCTCGTGCATACCCTGAACGCTGGCACCATTCCATGTCCCCAAAGGAGGCGCGGTGATAAACGGTGTGTATCTGCTGGCGGTTCTCTGCGCCTGCTGGCGCTCGCCGGCACGCGGGCAGGGGACGCCAAGCCGACGGACGACGGCAAGGCGGCGGAGTTCAAAGGCAAGACATTCGACCTGGCGGAAAAAGGCAAAGCGGCCATTACCCTGACCTTCCTGGGCGGCGAAGAGGACACGGTCACGGTCAAGAGCGACGAAAAGACCGACGTGAATCTCTATGTTCTCGGCAGCAACGGCACCGCCATCGCCAAGGACGAAAGCCCCGGGCCGGATTGCGAGTTGAAGTTCACGCCGAAGAGCGCGGTGACGCTGACCCTGGAGGTGCGCAACCTTGGACCGGGAGCCACCAAGTCGACCCTGAAAGCGAGCTTCGGCAACGAGAAGTAGAATCCTGGATTGCGCTGGGAGCCCCAAAACGCCAGCGAGGACGTTGCTCGCCCTCGCTGCGGCTCCCGTCGCCAGACCGCCGCGATTCAATACTGCACAGAAGGAGGTTCGCGCATGCAAAGCCCATTTCCCGGCATGGATCCGTATCTGGAACAGCACTGGGGGGATGTTTATCATAACCTCATTACGTTTGCCCAGGGGTTTCTCAACGAACAACTTCCCGGAGACTTGCGGGCCCGCGTGCAAGAGCGCATTGTGCTGGAACTCCCGAGCGAGGATCGCGCTTACTGTCCGGATGTCCGGGTCGTGGAACACGAGCGCCCGGCGCAAGGCGGAGCCGCGGCCCTTGCATCCGACGTGACGGTGGCGGAGCCGCTGGAAGTTCCCTTTCTGGAGCCGGAGACCCAGGGCTTTCTCGAAATCGTCGAGACTCGCCCCGAGCGCCGGGTGATCACCGTCGTGGAAATCGTCAGCCCGTCGAACAAGTACGCCGGACCGGGCCGCGAACAGTATCGCCAGAAGCAGCACGACCTGGCGGCGGCTTGCATCAGCCTGGTCGAGATCGATCTGCTCCGAGCCGGCCCGCATGTGCTGCAAATCCCGCTGGGGCAGTATCCGCCTACCTACCGCACTCCCTACAAGGTTTGTGTCCATCGGGGCTGGAAGGCGAAGGCCGAAATCTACCGCGTTCCCTTGCGCGAACGGCTACCGGCTATTCGCGTGCCGCTGCGCGAAACCGAGGCGGATGTGCTGTTGAACTTGCAAGCCCTGATCGCACAGGTTTACCGCCACGGCCGCTACGACGACATCGACTACACAGTGCCGCCGGCGCCGCCGCTGGACGCGGACGACGCGGTCTGGGCCGACGAGTTGTTGCGGACAGCCGGTAAGCGTCGGGCACCTGCGGCGGATGGTTCCTGACGCTCGGACGACTTGCATCCTGCCACGCGGGCAACTCACGGTACGGCCCCCCTGCCGTCCGGTCTGGATAAAGATTCATTTTTCATCGCACGCAGGTCCACCTCCACCTGTAGCGGCCTGGCGCGAACGGGCACAGCCGGGTAAGTCGGCATGTCCCAGTCAAGCCTCATGTCCTTGAGTTCGGCGCGGATCGCACGCAAATCCCAGATGTACAGGTGCCCGTTGTCGCGCCCGGTGGCGGCCAATTGGGCCCCGTCGGCAGAAAAGCATTCGGGGTTCACGGGAGTCTGCTCGGGCACCGACAACCGGGCAATTTCGGCGCCGCTGGGGAGATTAACCAGCCGGACCTGGCCGATGACGTCACCCGTCAGGGCAAGCACCTGGCTGTCGGGTGCAAAGGCGAACCAATTGAAGATGCCGGGCACGGCGAACGCATGGCTCTCGTCCCAGGACTCACCAACCTTCTTCCAAAGGCGATAGCCCCCTCCCGTGGTCATGAGCCAGTTGCCATCCGGGCTGAAACCCACCGCGCAAATCCCGGCCACCGGGAGGTCCTTCTTCGGCTCGCCGGTCCGGGCGTCCCAGATGGTGGCGCCGCTGGCTTGCCGATTGTGGTGACTCCCTGTGGCGGCCCAGGTGCCATCGGGACTGATCGCGCTGTAGCGAACGTCATTGCGCGGCCCGAGCGTTCGCCAGCGGTCCGGGCGGCGTAGCACCAACGCCCCTTCGTCGAAGTTCGGGATAACCAGCACGCGCCCGTCGGCGCTGCTGACGGTGGCTTCCGAGAGCCGCTGGTGGATCAAACGCTGGGGTGGGCCAACGTGGAGACGGCCGGTGGCGGGCTCGTCGCGCATCGGCCAGCGCAGCAGTCCGTCCGGTCCACTGGTCAAGAGGGCACCGTGATCGAACCCCGCGACGCCGGTCCTGGGCAAGGGGATGGACGCCACCTCCCTGCCGGTCGCCCAGTCCACGAAGACCCAACCTTGCGCGGCGTAGGCCAACAGGAATCGGCCGTCAGGACTGCCGCGCGCCGCCATACTCACCCCGCGCCGCGGGAGCCCTTGAGCCGCGCAGGATACGCAGCTCCCGGCCGACCGCGACGCGCAGCAGCCGAACTTGCGCGTGGTCGACTTCCGCCGCGAGGAGGCGATCGTCGGCGCTAAAGGACTCGGGGCCAAACGGCTGGACGCCGCTGGGTGTGGCCAGCAGTTGCCGGCCGGTGGCGACGTCCCACAACCGCAACGACTTGTTCCAGTCGTTGCTCATCAGGACATCCCCGGCATGGTTGAACACCACCGTCATGCCGTTGCGATGGTGTCCTTCGAGCGGGGGCAGCACGAGCTCGCCGCTGGGCATTGAGTAGAGTCGAATTTTCAGGTCGTCGCAGGTAGTTGCCAGCACGCGACCATCGGGGCTCCAGGCAATTTGGCGGATATCGGCGGGATGCGGCAGCGGCGGCGCGAGCGCCTGGCCGGTTGACACGTCGACAAGCTGGACCTTGTTTTCGCCGGCCACTGCCAGGTGGGGATGGCCGGGGCGGAACGCCAGCGCCCGGGGAGAAAGCCCAGCTTGAGCTGCTTAACGCTGGCGCCAGTCGCAGTTTCGTAGACGGTCACGTAGCCGTCCGCTTGGCCGACGGCCAGCTGACGGCTGTCGGCGCTGAACGAGGCGGTCGATTCATAGTAGCGGCCGGGAATCGTGGCTTCACGGACCAGCACGGGCCGGTTACCGTCCAGCCTCCACAGTTTGAGCCGGCCGCTGCGGGAGCGTTGCTCAAGGAAATGCCCATCGGGGCTGAACGACGGGCTGGAGAAGGCCGTGGACTGACCGTCACCCGGAAGAAGGGGGGCAATGGGCGCCTGGTCTCCGACCCGGCAAAGGCTGAGGTTGCCGCCGTTGTCGCCGCGCACATAGCGCTCGAAGGGGGCGTCGAACGCCAGGCCTGCAGGGCCTGTAGGAAAGGCGGTCCACACGCCGCGGTCTCCACGTCGGGCAGCACCAGGCAGGCGATCGCTGCATTGCGCAACTCCGCGACCGAGTGGGTCACAGGCACCGGCAGCCGCTGGGCCGCGCGAATGGCAGCCAGGCCCTCGAAGCGCTGGCCGCGCGTACCGCTCAACGCACGCGCCTGGGCTTGCTTCAGATAGGCTTCCCATAGAGCATCCTTCCCGGCGCGTTCCGCGGATTCAGCCCGTTCCTTTTCGCTGTTGGTCCGGTCGAGGGCCCTGGCGAGCGAGAGCGACATGAGCGACGCGCCCACGGCGATGAACAGGATCAAGGCGGTGGTCATGCCCAGCATGAACGCCCAGCCGGGATTGCGTTTGCCCCAGCGCCACGACCGCTCCAGCGCCCGACGGGCCGCGCCACGACCGGCTTGCCATCCAGGAACCGGCGCAGGTCGTCGGCCAGGTCCTGGGCGGTGGCGTAGCGCCGCTTCGGTTCCTTGTGCAGGCACTTCAAGCAAATGATGCTCAGGTCGCGCGGCGTCTGGCTGCACACCTGGCTCGGCGGCACGGCGTCGTGCGAGCGCACCTGTTCCAGCGTATCCAGCGGCGTGGCCCCGCGAAACGGCGGCTTACCGGTCAGCAACTCGTAAAGGATCGCGCCGAGAGCATGGACGTCGGTCGCGCAGCCGACCTGCGCATTGGCGCCGCTGGCCTGTTCGGGTGCCATGTAGGCCGGCGTACCCAGGATCGCGCCCGTCGTCGTCAGCTCTTGTCCGTCGCGCTTGGCCAGGCCGAAGTCAGCGATCTTGGGCACACAATCGTAGGACAGGCAGCCTTGCCGGTCCGTTCCCTCCGAAGGACAGGCAGGGCTGTCGGTCCTGCGATCCAGCAGAATGTTCGCCGGCTTGAGATCGCGATGCACGATTCCTTGCTGATGCGCGTAATTGACGGCGTGCGCGAGCGTCTCGATCAGGGCGGCGGCCGTGCGCGGCGGCTGGGGGCAGCCGGCCGCCCGCTGCGCCAGGTTGCCGCCTGCGACATACTCCAGCGCCAGAAACGGCAGGCCGTCGTGCATGCCCACTTCGAGGATCTGCACGACGTTGGGATGGCGCAACCGGGCGATCGCTTCGGCCTCGAGCAGAAACCGCGCCCGCTGCTCCGGGTCGGCGTGCCGCTCCGCCAGCACCATTTTCAGCGCGACCAGCCGCTGCAAGTTGAGCTGGCGGGCCTTGTACACTACGCTCATACCGCCGCGGCCGATTTCCTCCAGCACCTCGTAACCGCCAAGGCGGAAGCCGGCCGCGGGGGCGTCGACCGGCCGCGTGGCATTGTCGAGCGTGTCGCCATCGGCCGCCGAGCCCAACTCACGGCGCAGCGACTGGATGAATGGATCGGTGAGACTTTCGAGCTGGCGCGCCGCCGCCTCGCACGTGGGACAGCCGTCGAGGTGACGGGTGATCGCGTCGGCGAGTGGCTCGGGCAATTCACCCAGCGCCAGGGCCCTCAGATCTTCCTCGCGCACGCAGCCATTGCTTGACATCGTCCACACTCCCGTCGCTGACGCGGGTGGCTCGCCGGTTTGCGGCAACTCCCCCTGATAGAATAATAGCGGCACCGTGACACGTGTTGTGCCCGCCGCCCGGAGCGACCGGCCATGGCCGAGCAACCGCCGCTCGAAGAGAACCGCACCTCGCTGAGCCTGCTGGAACGGGCGCGCAGCCGCGATGCCGAGGCCTGGCATCGGCTGGTGCAACTCTACCGGCCACTCGTCCTGTTCTGGTGTCGGCGCGGCGGCGTGCTGCCGGCCGACGTCGAGGACGTGGCCCAGGAAGTGTTCGCCGCCAGCGCCCAGGCTTTGGAGCGCTTTCGGCACGACCGGCCCGGCGACACCTTCCGCGGCTGGCTGCACGGCATCACGCGCTATCAAACCCTGACCTACCTGCGCCGGCGTGGCGGCGATCCTGCGGCCGACGGCGGCTCGGCGGCGTGGCTGCAACTCCAGGAAGTACCTGCTCCCGAGGCTGTCGACCCCGACGAAACCCAGGAGTTGAGCACGCTGCACCGCCGGCTCGTGGAGTTGGTGCGGCGTGAGTTCGAAGAACGCACGTGGCAGGCGTTCTGGCGCACCGTCATCGACGATCGCGACACCGCCACGGTGGCAGCCGAACTAGGCATGACGACGGCGAACGTCCGCCAGGCCCGCTCCCGCGTGCTGCGCCGGCTCAAGCAAGAAGTCGGTGAATTGCTGCCGTAGCCGCCCCAGCCATTTTTCTTTTTCGTCCTGTCACGCGCCACGCGATTACTCTTCTAGAGCCGCTGACCTTTTCGCACTCCTTGCCCCAAGCGCGAGTCAGGGCCAGCGGGCCGCCCCTCGCTCGCGCTTCTACCTTCAGCCGGGAGTTGATCTATGTTCCACTTCCTGAATTGGTTCATGCCTCGCGTTTCCATGCAACCGCGGGCCCGGCGCGGGAAACCCCGCCAACGGAAACGGACCACGACGCTGCTCCTGGAGCAGCTGGAGGATCGCATTACGCCCGTTACGCCCACTGATATACCGCAGACTGTCACAGGCGACGAGTTCATTGGCGCTATGAACCTGATCAATCAAATTGACGCCGACGACGCGTTGGTCGCCGGCAATTCTGCCTACGAAAATGATACGTTTACAATAACTTGCCAGCGAACTCTGGCGAGCCCGTTCATGTATGAATTTACAAGACCCAACAATTTTTATTACGGCGCCAACGCCTTACCTCCAATCACCTGCAATCTGGTCATTTTGGGTAACGGTGTGATCTTCACGATTCCCCCGGCACCAACACCACCCATGCGTTTTTTTTTCGTCGGGCACGGTGCGGACTTCGCAGGCAACGCCGGTGAGCAGAACCCGAGCCCCAACTCGGCTGACGCATCGATCCCAGGCAACCTGACATTGGAGGACCTGGAGCTGACCGGTGGCACCGCGCAGGGGGGCGACAGCGACTTCGGCGGCGGGGGACTCGGCGCCGGCGGAGCGATTCTCAATCAGGGAACGCTAACACTGACCCGCGTGCTGCTGGACAACAACCAAGCCGTGGGCGGCAACACCGGCCCAACCCAGCTTCCCAATGGCAGCGACGGTGGCGGCGGCATGGGCGCCGGTGCAGAGGCCAACGGGGATGGAGGCGGCTTCGCGCCCGAGGGAACCGCCCCAGACTCAGCTCTCAATCCCCAGCCGATTTCTTTCGATACTTTGCCAGGGTTCGGAACCACCACAGGTGGGACTAACAATGAAGGCAACACCGCGGGCGGCGGTGGCGGTGCCGGTTTCGACGGCTTTGCCGGCTTCGGCGGTCACGACAACGTGGGCGGGGATGCGGGAGGTTTCACCGGACCCGCACTCGGCGGCGAATTCGGCGGCTATGGAGGAGGGGGCTATACCAACCGTTTCCAAAACGGTGGCCTCGGTCGCGACGGCGGTGGCGGCGGTGCGGGGGGGACCAGTGTCGGGTTTGGTGGTGCCGGCGGCTGGGGGGGGAATTTTGGCTTTGGCGGGGGACACGGGATCGATTATGGCGGCGGGGGCGGCGGCGGCATTGGCGGCGGCGGCGGCGCCGGCCTCGGCACCGGCGCGGGCGGCGGCGGCGGTGGCTTTGGCGGTGGCGGCGGCGCTGGCTCGCAGAGCGGCGGTGCCGGCGGGTTCGGTGGCGGCGGCGGGGCGTCCGCCTTTGCCGGTAACGTTCCCAGTGGCTTCGACAGCGGCGAGGCCATCTCCCAATTCGGCGGTGGTTTCGGCGGCGTGTTCAATGATGCTACTGGTGCTCCGACGGGCGGTGTCGGCGGCGGTGGCGCCGGCATGGGCGGCGCCGTGTTCAACATGTTCGGCAAAGTCACCATCAGCGAATCCACCTTGACGAACAACTCCGCGATCGGGGGAAATGCCCCCTCGAAAACCAATGTTGGGCGACCCGCGGGAGGGGGGGACGGCCTTGGCAGCGCGCTTTTCAACTTGGACGGCATGGTCGAGCTCGACAGCGATACGATTGCCAAGAACACCGTCGGGTCAGAAACAAACAAGACTTTCCCGCAAACCGCCAGCGCGACCGACCTAACCCAGATCGCCGAGGAAGGCGGTTATTCCGAAGGAGCAAGCGGTTATGCCGAAGGAGAGGTTTTCAACTGGGTGGCGTCGCGCCATGCCCCGCTGTTATGCAGCTTTTTTGAGGATATGGCCCTGGGAGACCCGTTGACTTGCCGATTGTACCACCGTAGGCTGTGGTTTCGAGCGTAGGTAGTTTTCGTGCACCTCACGCCAGATCTTGCTCAACACTAACACGCGCAAGTCGAGAATCACTTGGCCACCCTCGCAGCCCCAAGTCATGCCCGAGCGTTTCAGGCGCTCGCTGAACACCGTCTTGCAGGCCGCCTCGGTTACACCGCTGCCAATGGGCATCCCCTGTCCCCGATACTGCCAGTATTTCATCCACACTGCGTGCTTGCGGATGTAGCGGTAGGCTGTCCAGTAGTCCTCGGTCTTGGCCTTGCCGAGCTTGCGACCGTTGTTGTAGTGCCACATCATCGACCTTAATACTTGGGTCACGCCCTGACGGCGGTCACGCAGCCAGTGCCGCCATTTCGCAAACCAGTGCGAAGCCTTGGCTCCGGCTCCAAACAACGCTTGGGCGATTTTATTGACGTGGCCGCAGGCATGCCAGAAGTCCAGGACCCACTGCCAGGCTAGCTTCCGCCCTGGATGCCATGGATCGTCCATGCGACGCAGCACTTTCTGGTAGTATTCCTTTGGGTGACTGCCACCATCCGTGATGTAGGCCAAACGGGGCGC
This sequence comes from uncultured Gemmataceae bacterium, assembly GCA_963834865.1. Lineage (GTDB taxonomy): Bacteria > Planctomycetota > Planctomycetia > Gemmatales > Gemmataceae > CAWIDK01. Next base: position 3,402,078 of record CAWIDK010000002.1, on the reverse strand, counting down.
GCGCCGCCCTGCGGCGTGCCATCGCGTCAGCACCTTGGTCAGCAACGCGGTCAGTTGTGCCGACAGCGTTGCCTGGCCTGATTCGGGCATCCGTCCGAGGTAGACGGTGCCTAGACGTTTGCCACGCCGGTCGCAGACGGATACCGTCGCCGTGCTGCCCTCGTGATAGCCCTGCTTGCGAATCGGCACGTGAATGCCATCTCGACCCGCTGCCAGCGTCGGCGGATGCTTGCCTTTCGACGCCAAGGCTTTGTCCAGCAATTCCAGCAACTTGTTTGCTTGCGCTTCTTCGCGAAACGGGGCCAAGCCATCCCGCAGCGTCGCGGTCACCTTACGCAAACTGTGCACCGACCAGCAGACGTTGTGCTGGCGCTGCCGGAGGGTGCGGACTTGGTCCTGCTCGTGGTCCACCGACAACACACCGACGCGTTCCGCCAGGGCCGCGGTCGCCAGCCCAGCTTCGATACCCAACTGTTTCTCCAGCGGAACCAGTGCTGGCTCGCCGGGCTCAACGGGCTGGTACAAATAGCGATGCAGCTCGATCTCACCGAACAAGCTGCCGACCCACTTGCGGCTTTTGGGCCGACGACGGTAGACCTCGCCGGCAAACCGCAGCCGCAACGGGCACTCGTCGCGGCGTTGTGGCTCGATGCCATTGAATTCGTGCTCGACGATGATTCGATTCGCTTCACGTGCAATCGCCGCCAACTCGTTTTCAAACGCACAGGCGCGCACCGGCGTGACCGGTTCTTGGCGAAAGCGTCGAATCAGAGCAATGAGCTTCAGAAACTGAGGCAGCGCACGAATCAGCACTTCAAGCACATCGCGCAGATCCGGGATTGCCGGCAGCATGGCCGCCAGGGTAGACTGCTTCATGGGGGAATCCTTTCCTGTAGTGGCGGTTCGCACCAACATTGGGCAGGAAAGGCCCCTCTTTTGCAATGTCAACCGGCCAAGTTCGCAGCCTCGCGTCCTGCGGAAACGCGAGAAACCCCGGATTCTCCAGGGGCTGGCGCGATTCCACCCTTTCAACTTGGCGTTCGGCGGCATCGCTAACAATGTTCCTGGAAAGGCGAGTCTCTTTCTCAACAACACAATCTTGTCCAATAGCCTGGTTCAAGGCTTGTTGGGCAACGACGGCATGAGTCTGGTGAATGCAGCGTTCTTCACCCCAAAGTCATTCGCCACTGTGAGCGGATTTGGCAACCTGATTGAAGCTGGTACGCAGGGGCTTGCGATCAACTACGGGGCTCCGTTCACAAACGGGGACCAGATCGGGCCCATGACCGCGTTCGTCAACCCCGGTCCGGGGCAATTCATCGTGACTACCCAGGATCCTGGGTTAGCCACGCTCAGTCAAAATAACGTGACTCTGGCGCTGACGTCACGAAAACGATGGCGATTGATACAGCCAGCCCGGCCTTTGGAAAGGGCGACCAGAGCGTGCCGGGAGGCTCGGACCTCTCTGACGAGGCCGGGCAACCCCGCCTCGATACGCTATCCCGGGCAGGATTGGAGCTCGTTGACAACACCATTGGCTTTCTCGACATCGGCGCATTTGAAGTTCAGACAGGCGGCAACAGCACCGCCGTCGTCAACATCAACGGTACCCAAACCCCATTGAGTTTTGTTGTGTCCATGAAGATGGACGAATCCATCAACAACGGCGCCGTGACCATCACGCTCGACGGCGCTGCGTACACGTATAGTGCGGGCACCGTCAAGGGCGTGGGTGTTGTCATCGGCCAGCTGTCGACGACAGTGACCGTGGACAAGACCCCGGCCACTGTACCGATGACCGTCGAGGCCGAAAACGGGGGTACGATCGACGTCTACGGCGAGGCCGGCGGCATGACCGTCAACGGTGAAGGCGGTACTGCCCAGGTCAACGTCAGCGGCGCCAACTATAACCTGCAGGGCATTGCCGGCGGCATCTTCGTCAACGCCGCGGGGGGTCAGGTCAACCTTGCCGTCGATGACTCCAACGAATCGTCCGTTCCCAGTCCCAACGGGTTTCTCCAGGGCCAGTTTGTCGGTGGTCTTATTCCGCGCGTGGACCCCAGTCTGAAAGGGCTCAGCGCCGGGGCGATCACCTATTCGTCGACGGGCGTCAACAGCACGATCGTCATCGGTTACGGCACGCTTCATGTGGATCAAACCGGGACCGGCAGCACGACGATCCTGGGAACGGGAGCGGAGACGGAGATCATCGTGGGCGGTGCAGCCGGATCGTTGAGCGGCATTCATGGACCCATCGACATCGAGCCCACCACCGCCAACATGACTTTGAGGGTCGACGACTCCAGGGTCGCCGGCGCGACCATGAGCTTGGTACACGATACCGTCAGCGGCGGGCCCGCGAGGTGTTGACCGTCGGCAGCGGCGGGAATCCACCGGTCTCCATTAGTTATGATTATTACCCCAGGGCAATGGTTGTTTCCACCACGGTGCTCATGGACGGTGGAACCTTTACGGTCGGCGGACTCATCGCCGGAAATGCACTGGGTATCATCGGCAGTAACCAGCAATCGACGACCAACCTTAGCTTTGCCGATTACAGCCAGGTCCAGACGGCCGTGACGGTCGCCGGCAATGCCGAAATTGACGCCCGGGCCGACACGTCGCTGAACCCCGCGTCCGCCACGGTTACGCTTACCGGCCTGCGAGGGGATCCTACCGACGGCGATGGCGATTATGAGATTCAAGGGCTAGACTCCGCCGGGATTTTTTTCGATTCGGACGTTCAAGATATCTCTCAACGCCGTCGGCAGCGGCACGACCTTCATGATTCAGGATACGGGCGGTTCCACGGATGTTCAGGCCCCAAAAGACGACGTCCTGGTTTACAGCGCGACTCAGAAGCTCACCATCGACGGAGCAAGCCAGGCGCGGCTGGTGCTTGGGCAAAACATCCGGGAGAACAGTTGGGTAACCAAACTTTCCCTGGAGGCCGCCTCCCAGCTCATTATTGACGACACCGCCGACAGCAGCGCCGAAAGCATCGTTTTCTTTGCAAACGTCGTCGACGGCCTTGCCGCATATCCCAATGTCGGCATTCCAGAGCCGCTCAGCTTCAGCAAAGGGATTTCGAGCTTGGCGATGCTCGGGGGCAGCGGCGCCGACACTTTCACCGTGCTACAAACTTCCATTCCCACCACGGTCGACATGGGCTCCGCCGGCGACACCGTCGATGTGCGCACCACCAACGCCCCGCTGAACATCGCCGTCGTCCCGGTTTTCGGGACGAACGGCCCGGCGGGCGGGCCATCGGGCGCGGCGGGGGACAATGATGATGGGGTGAATGTCGGCAGCCAGGCCCCTGCCGGCGACGGGTCGTTGGCCGGGATCAAGGGCGCTGTCACGATCGCCAATACCTTTGCGAACATGCGGGTGGTGCTGGACGACAGCGCGGACCAGGCGGCCCGCACGGCCTCGCTGGGCGTCGGATTCGGTATTGGACCGACGGAGAATATCCTGAGTTGGTCCGCCTATGCCGCCCCCATTGCGCTGGAGCCTGGCCCCGCCCCCGGTGCGGTGAGCCTGGAAATCGACGGGGGCAGCGGCAACGACACCTTCAACGTCCAGGGCATTGCGCCAACGGGCGGCACCACCTTGATCAAGACCGCCAAGGGGCAGAACACCGTCAACGTCGTGGCCGCCAACAGCGCCCTGACTGTGGTGGACCACGGCCACGACACGGTCACGGTGGGTGCCCAGCTCGATACGCTGGACTTCATCCAGGCTCCGCTCGATGTTACGGGCGCGCAAGGAGTGTCGACCAATCTTTATCTTGACGACCAGGGCGCAACTAGCCCTCAGACCTACACACTCGCAGCCGGCCAACTGCAGCTCGCGGGCGGCCCGGCGCTGTCGTTCGCCGGCGTTAGCCAGCTCACTCTGCATACCAGCCAGGGGAACGATACCGCGATGGTCCAGGCCATTCCGGCCGGGGTCGCCGTCGCCATCGACGGCGGGAGCGGGCAGAACATGCTCGCCGGCACGGCAGGGGCCAACACCTGGAGCATCACCGACCCCAACGCCGGCGTTCTCGACAGCTCGGTCGCATTCCAGGGTTTCGGCAGCTTGCTAGGCGGCACCGCGGGCGACACTTTCCTGATCGGCGGCGTCGTAACCAGGAACCACGTCACGACGCATACCGGCGGCACGCTCAGTGGCACCCTCGACGGTGGCGCCGGCGCGAACATCCTCGACTATTCGGCCGTCACCGGCAATGTCACGGTGGATCTGCCGTTGGGCACGGCGACCGACCTCGGCGGCGTCCGCGATATCCAGAATGTCGTCGGCAGCCAGGGCAGCGATGTCCTTGTCGGCACCACCGGGACGCTCAGCCTCAAGGGCGGTACCGGCCGCAACCTGCTCATCGCCGGTCCCACGCCCGCCATACTGACCGGCAGCAACGATGAGGATATCCTCGTCGGCGGCACCACCGCCTACGACAGCAATCCCAGCGCGCTCGCCGCGATCATGGCCGAATGGACGCGCACCGATCTGTCCTATGCCGCGCAGGTCCAGCACCTGCTGTACGGCGGCGGCAACAACGGCTTGACCGTCCTCAATCCCACCACCTTCAACACCAACGGCGGCCACAACACGCTCACCGGCGGCCCCGGCCTCGACCTGTTCTACGGATTCCAGACGCTGGACAAGAGCGACTGGAATCCGCAGGTGGGCGAAATCTTCGTCAACGATCAGACGTTCGGCCATACGCGCTTCAATCTTGGCAGCCTTAGCATCCCGAGCCTGTGGCTCGACGGCAATCAATCACTCACCGCCGGCGTCAGCCCCTTGATGACCCTGACGCCGGGCACGCACACCCTGTCCGATCCTGTGAGCGACGCCTCGGTGCAGTTCACCGTGGCCGCCGACGGCACCGTCGGCTACGCCGCCGCGCTCGAAGGCATCCTGACCGGCGGCGGCACCACGACGCTGGCGGTGCATGGTGTGGCGGTGACCATCGACGCCACGGCGCTGTCGAGCACGAATCTGCTGTTGAGCAGCGAGCTGCAGGTCTCCAACACGGTCCCACTCGTCTTCACCGACTTGCCGGGCGGCTACGTGCTGCAGGATACCGCCGCGAGCAATGCCGTGGTTGCCTTCACTCTCAATGCCAATGGCACGGTCGGCTATGAACCCGCGCTCGAAGGCGTCCTGACCGGCGGCGGCACCACGACGCTGGCGGTGCATGGCGTGGCGGTGACCATCGACGCCACGGCGCTGTCGAGCACGAATCTGCTGTTGAGCAGCGAGCTGCAGGTTTCCAACACGGTCCCACTCGTCTTCACCGACTTGCCGGGCGGCTACGTGCTGCAGGATACCGCCGCGAGCAATGCCGTGGTTGCCTTCACTCTCAATGCCAACGGCACGGTCGGCTATGAACCCGCGCTCGAAGGCATCCTGACCGGCGGCGGCACCACGACGCTGGCGGTGCATGGCGTGGCGGTGACCATCGACGCCACGGCGCTGTCGAGCACGAATCTGCTGTTGAGCAGCGAGCTGCAGGTTTCCAACACGGTCCCACTCGTCTTCACCGACTTGCCAGGCGGCTACGTGCTGCAGGATACCGCCGCGAGCAATGCCGTGGTTGCCTTCACTCTCAATGCCAACGGCACGGTCGGCTATGAACCCGCGCTCGAAGGCATCCTGACCGGCGCCGGCACCACAACGCTGGCAGTCCATGGTGCCACGATAACGGTTGATGCCACGACGTTGTCTGCGCCCCTTTTGCGGCTGAGCAGCGAGCTGACGGTTTCGAACTCGGCACCGTTCACCTTCACCGACTTGCCCGGCAACTACGTCCTTCAGGACATGTACGCGATCAATGCCCTGATGGACTTCACTCTGAATCCCGACGGCACGGTCAGCTATGACCCCGCATTGCAGAGCATTCTCACCGGCAACGGCACGAGCAGCCTGGTCGTCCAGGGCGTGACGGTCCACATTGATGCGACGGCCGTGAGCCAGCAGGCGTCGACGTTGTCCGTGGATGGTGCGGACACTCTGGCGACGGCGCAGGTGCAGACGATCACGGTGCTGCCAGGTACCGTGCAATTGCAAGTCGCCGGGCAGGCGTTCAACGTCGCCATCTCCACGCAGGATGAGTTGGACTATGACACGAGCCTGGACGGCCAGCTCAGCGGACGTGGCACGAATACGCTGGTGCTCTCGGCCATAGCGTGAATCGACGCCAAGGCAAGGCGGCCATCACCCTGATGTTCCGAACGGTACAAAGGCCACCGTCACGGTCAAGAGCGACAAGAAGACCGACGTGACTTTACATTCTCGGCAGCAACGGCACCGCCATTGCCAAGGACGACAGCCCTGGCCCGGACGGCGGGCTCAAGTTCACGCCGCAACGCGCGGTGACGAGCATCCTGGCGTGCATGGGGCTCGAAGCGCTAGCGAAGAGGAGTGTCGTCCGCGCTGGCGCTTCGGGCTTCGATCGCAAAACCGCCACATCGTTTTCGGTCAACGCGGTACAATACCTCCCAGAACGAGGTTCGCGCATGCAAAGCCCATTTCCCGGCATGGATCCGTACCTGGAACAGCACTGGGGGGACGTGCATCACAACCTGATTACCTTTGCCCAGGGGTTTCTCAACGAACAACTTCCTCGAGACTTGCGGGCCAGGGTCCAGGAGCGCATTGTGCTGGAACTCCCGAGCGCCGGTGCCGCCGCTGGATACGGACGACACGGTCTGGGCCGATGACTTGTTGCGCACAGCGGGCAAGCGGCGGGCGACCGCGGCGGATGGTTCCTGACGTTCGGATTTGCCTTAGATGCTCAGCCACCACGCCAGGCCCGACACGGCGAGCAACGCGGCGGCACCGATGCCGAGCCATTTGCTGAAGCGGCCGCTGGTCCATTCATCCAGCCGCAGGTAGCCCCAACCGGTCGCCAGCAGGGCGGTCAGAATCGCCAGCCCATATGCCGCGGCCGTCTGGCGCTCCACGGAAAGCACGCGACGCTGGGCGAGCTGGTTGAGCTGAACCATCTCGTTCCAGTTCTTCGGCGCGTCGTTCAACGGCTGGATCCACTCCTTGACGACGCCTACGTCGAGCTTGACATCGTCGCCCTGCTGTCCATCGCCGTTGCGCAAGTGGGTGCTGACATACTCTTCGTCCGGCTGCCACGCCTCCAGCGGAGGATTCTGGCTGCGGAGCAACGCGGTCACTCGTTCGGCGGCGGTTTTGACGGCGTTCCTTTTCGCATCTTCGACGGTGTGGCCGTAGCCTTTGACCACGCGCGGCCAGCCCGCGGGTGGACGCGCCTCGGGCGCGTTGGGAAGGTTGTGTTGCGCGCCCGTATCGGTCGCGATGAACCACACGAGGGCGCCCGCCGCAAAAGCCAGTAGTACACGCATCATAGCGCCACCCTCCCTGCCCGCGCCGCCACGGGCAAACGGCATTTTTTCTTCAGCGTCGCCACGCGCTCCCGCCACGGGCTCACGGATTGCACCACCGCCGCGGTTAGCGCGAGCGCCACTAGCCCGGTGTGGCGTTGGGCCGGCCCAGGCAGCATGAACAGCAGGATGTAGCCCCAGAAAAGCGTGGCGATCACCGGCTTGAGCGAGAAGCGCTTGCTGCGGGTCGGCTCCGTGTTCTTCCACCAGCGCAGGACCAGGAACATCAGGCCGAAGTAGCCCAGGTAACAGGCCAGCATCGGCATCGAGCGGTTTTCCGGATAGCGCGTGAAGATCCAGGGCGCCCTGGCCGACTCGCCGTCCGCCCCCGCCCACGGCTGCAGCGCATCGACCTGATTGGCCGGCGTCCACGGCAGCGGCAGGGCATAACCGTCCAGCCACAGCGCGAACAGGCCGACCCCGAAGCCGCAGCACATCAGCACCAGCCGCCGCGACCACGAGTCTTCCAGCGTCTTGAGCCCGCCCCACAACCGGCTTGGCACGATGACCGCCCAGGATGCAGCCGTGGTCAGGAAAAACGTGTCGGTCAACGCGGCCCAGTCGGCCTTGCGCACGAACAGCGCCCACCCCGCGGCGAAGAGCGCCGACAGCGCGACCGACCACACAAGCATTCCGCACAGGTCGGCGAAACGGCGCGCGACCGGCACGGGCGGCGGCGGGGGCGGCGGCGTCTCCTCAACCGGCGGCACTGGCACCAGCTTGACCACCGGAATCGGCGGCCTTCGTTCGGTCGGGCGGGGCGGCGGCGCGCTCCTGGGCGATGCCGCCGGCTCGGGCCGAAGCGCCGCCTGGACCTTGCGGCTCATGTCGGCGATGCTCGCATATCGATTGGCCGGGTTCTTCTGCATCGACCGCTCGATGATTGGCTTCAGCTCCGCCGGCAAGCCGGTGAAGTTCGGCGTCGACGTCAGGTGCTTCATCTGCACCTCGCCCGCGGTGTGCCCGTCGAACGGCACGTGCCCGGTCAACAGCTCGAACAGGATGACGCCGGCCGCGTAGATGTCGATCTGCCGATTGTAGTTGCCGGTCGTGACCTCGGGGGCCATGTAATGGACAGTGCCGACGTTCTGGGTCATGCCGGCGTGCTGGCTCTCGCCGATGAGCTTGCACAGGCCATAATCGCCGACCTTGATCACGCCGTTTTCGAGGAAGATATTGCCCGGCTTGAGGTCGCGATGGACGATGCCGTGCTCGTGGAGGTAGTGCACCGCCGAGGCGAGGCCCTGGAACCACTCGCAGGCCAGCTCGGGCGCCAGGCCGTTGGGGTGGCGCGACAGGATGGCGCCGAGCGGCTCGCCCGAGACGTATTCCATGACGAGCCAGTGATGACCCAGCGCGTCGGTGCGCAGGTCGTAAAGATGGACAAGGTGCGGATGCTTGAGGTTGAGGCACTGCTGGACGCCGCGCAGCTCAACGTCGAGGTTGCTGCGGATCCATTTGAGCGCGACCTCCTTGCCGGCGTCGCTGACGGCAAAGTAAACCTCGCCAAAGCCGCCCCAACCAATCCCGCGTTTGATCGTGTAGCCGGGCAAGGGCTGCTGCCCGCATCGGTAGGTAAACTTCATGGAGATGCTCCGTAATGTAGAGCACTCGCTCCGCGAGTGCATCGACGCGGATCACGCATCGACCACCAGGGTGGGCCGCTCGCTCCGCGAGCGGCTTTTCGGCTCGCTCCGCAAGCCGCTACCGTCTCATTCTATTCCCGACCGCGTCCATTTAGACGAGCGGTAAGTATTCCAGTGTGGTCCTCACGCTCCGCGTGAGGAACCGTCACGCGGAGCGTGACGGCTACACTACCACGCCTCAGCGCGGCCGATCCGCGCGCTCCAGTGCCAGCGTCAATTGCTCCGTCTGCAGCGTCGCGCCGGGCGCCAGATCGCCCCTGCCCTGGTGGATCTGGCCGTCGATCACCAGGCTGCCCGACCAGCGGACCGCCAGGCTGGTCTTGTGACGGTACAGCACCAGCGGCTGCGTCAGATCGGGCATCACCACATGGGCCTGCGGACCGGGACCGATCAGCAGCGTGTCCGCCATCAACAGGACCGCATCGACGGGGTGCAGGAAGCGATGGCCGCTCACCAGGTCGAGCCGGGCCGACGCGCTGACCGGCACGGGCTGCCAGAACTGCATCTGGCACGAGCTTCCCAGCGTCACGCGGTCGGCCGAACGCAAAAGGACTTTGTCCGTGGGCTGGCCGTTGACCTGGACCTTGCGGATCGCTTCCAGGAAGTAACCCTCCGCATCGCGCTGCAGGGTCGCGTGATGGCGGGACACGTCGGCGAGCAGCGGAATGTCCACAATCGATTCCGGATTCGCCTGGCCAAGCGTGACGCGATGGCTCAGGCAGATCAGGAAGCCGCCGACGCCGTCGATCCACAGCAGAAACTGCGAGGCCGGCTCAAGGGTCCTGGGCAGTTCATGGATGGTCGGTTCGAGGCTCACGGCAAACACCTTGGAAAGGATCACCGCATGCCGACATCCCGTTACCATAAGGGCGAAGCCGGAGCTTCGCCCTTGTCGATCCCGATTCAATTATACGCGTGTCGCAGTCAAACTTCCGAAGTCTTCCAGACTTCGGAAGTTTTCGGAGGCGATCACTTGGTGCTGACCGCCGTGTTGGTCTTCGCCGTGGGCGCCCCGTTCTCCAGGTGCGCCTGGATGGCGTCGAGGTCGACCGCCGTGTTGTGCGGTTGGTTGAGCTGGATGCCGTTGATGTCGACGATGCCCTTGCGCGTTTCCAGGATGATCCGGTCGCGCTCGACGGCGTCCTTGAGGTCGGCCAGCGCCTGGGCGATGTTGGTGAGCGGCGTGTTGTCGATCTCGATGTCGGTGCCGACCGCGGCGACCTTGTTGACCTCGTGCTCAGCGCGGAGCTGGGCGAGCTGCAGCTCGAAGTCCCGCTTCTTGGCCATGAACGAATTCAGCTGGTCCTGGGCGGCCCGCAGCGTGGATTCCTTCGATTCGAGCAGGCTCTTCTGCGCGGTCACGGTGGCCTCGAACCGCTTGTACGATTCGAAGTCGCGCGCGATCTTGCGCTTGACCAGCTCGACGCTGTACGGCTTGTCGCCAAAGACGAGCTGCTCGCCCTTCTTCGCGCCCTTGACGGCGTTGGTGGCGTCGAGCAGGACCTTCTTCTGCTCGTTGAGCTTGGCCTCGTTGTCGCTGACTTCCTTGCGCAGCCGGTCGACGGCGACCTTGTGCTCCGCGATCGGCCGAATCATGCGCTCCAGGGCCGTGTCGAGGCTGGCAATGTCGTGGCTGATGCGGTCGATCTCGAACTCGGTGGGCACCTGCTGCTTGACGGCGTTCTTCGCCTTGCACCACGCGGTCCCCACGTAGCTGGAGACATTGGTAGTCTTGGCGAGCACGACCAGGGCGAGCGTTCCCGCCGCGAGCAGGGCGATGGTCTTTTTCATCGCAGTACACCTCATAGTACGTCCTCAAAAAGGTTGTCCACGATCAGGGACTGCCTGCTCCCAGGGTTTGGCCGTCCGATCGTACACTCTATTGTTCGCTGGTCGATTGGGGAGATTTTGCGGGGGGAGCGAATTTTTTTTCCGGCCCGCCGGCCTTCGCCGCACCGATACATGGCGAAATCACATAACTCGTTACCCTGCAAAATCTTGGGCCAGCACACGCTGCTGCCGGCGCCGAGGATCTCGCGATGCCAGGTCATGCGTGGCGCCGGCCCTCCCAAACCTGGCGCGGGGTCGGCGAGCCAGGAATCAACCCGGGCGCCGCGGCATCTCGAGTATGACCTCCCAGAATCGCAGTTGCCGCGCCACAACCCTGCACCGCGCCGGCGCTCAAGCCACGCCCGCAACGCGGGCGCCGGCAGCCGTGCAAGGAGCCAGCGCACCGTATCCCAATCCCCGGCCGCGAGGATCCGTCCGATAATGAGCTCGGCGTCCGCCTGCCAACTCAAGCGAGCGAAGTCGTAGTCCCAGAACAGCGGCCGCAGGCGCCGCGGCAGCCGCCCGGTACTGGTGCTGTCCGGTCGGTCTTTGCGCAACTGCTCTTCTCCTGGCCATCAGTTGGGGACCGGTGTCGATGCCAACGTCAATCATGCGCTGGGCGCACCGCGCATCAGCGAAACAGGATGCAGACAGTCTAATTTTGCGTCGATCGATATGCCAGTGTTCTTGCCCGAAGAAACGCCAGCGAGCCAGCAGGCCGGCAGAGGTTTTGTTGGACAACGAGTCTGCCAGGCGTTAAGATCGGAAGGTTAGCCATTCTCGACGCGCCTGTTGAAGCCGCAGTGTGCGTTGTGTCACGCGCGCGGGCCAGGCGCTCTTTGCCGTGCTTTGTTGAGCCATTTCGATGCGTCCGCAAATCTCCTGCCCTGAGCACATGCGCCTGCAGCGCTTCATGCTCGGTCAGGCTTCCAGAACTGAAGCGGATTCCATGCAGGCGCATCTGCGACAATGTGACGCTTGTTGCGCCGTCCTGACCGGGCTCGACGCCGGGGAGGACACTCGCAAGACGCTCGCCGATGACGCCACCGCCGACGAACCCGTGCACGAGGGGGTGCGCGATGCCGATCGCCCCGTGAATCCGCCGGGCGACTCCTCGGCGACGATCCTCGTAAGCGATTCTTCAGCGCGCGTGCCCATGCCGGCCGTCGGCGGCGCACGATACGACCAGGACCGCACGCTCGCAGCCGATCCGATGCAGCCGCCGCTGGCGCTGGCCGCGGGCGACTCGGGGGCCACGTGCAACTACACTCCGGCCGAAGTGCTGAGGCCGGCCCCGGTCACGGACCCGTCGTCCGCGGCGAATTCCAATGAAACCCGCTACCACGAGAGCGGCGAGGGACGTGCTGGGCAGCGCGCAGGGAGCCAAGCGGCCCCAGCACGCCCGTGCTTGAGGGCGTGGTGGTGCCGGGATATGAGATTCTGGAGGAACTCGGCCGTGGCGGCATGGGCGTGGTCTACAAGGCCCGGCACGTGCGGCTGCAGCGCCTGGTTGCGCTGAAAATGATCCTCGCGGGGGCGCATGCCGGCTCGGTAGGGCTCGCCCGGTTTCGTGCCGAGGCGGAAGCGGTCGCCCAGCTGCAGCACCCCAACATTGTCCAGATCTACGAAACCGGTGAGCACGAAGGCCGGCCCTATTTCTCGCTCGAGTTCGTCGAAGGCGGCAGCCTCGAGCAGCGCATGCAGGAGAGTGCGACGCCGCCGCGGGCGGCTGCCGAGCTGGTGGAAACGCTGGCACGCACAATGGACGTCGCCCACCAGCGTGGCATCGTCCATCGCGACCTCAAGCCCGCGAACATTCTCCTCGCGGGGATTGGCGGCCAATCGCTCGTGCTTGGGAAAGAGCAGGTAAGGATGGCGACGGCCCTGGACCACTGGTCGCGGACCACCACGCCCAAGATCGCGGATTTCGGCCTGGCCAAGCGCGTGAATGAGGACGTTTCCCAGACGCAGAGCGGTGCCATTCTTGGCACTCCCTGTTACATGGCCCCCGAACAGGCCGAAGGCAAGAATCGCGAGATTGGTCCAGCCGCCGACGTTTATGCCCTGGGGGCAATCCTGTACGAGCTGCTGGTCGGCAGGCCGCCCTTCCGCGCCGGCAGCCCGATCGACACCATCCGCCAGGTCATCGAGCAGGAACCGGTGCCGCCGCGCCAGCTGGAGCCGCGCGTGCCCCATGACCTGGAAACGGTCTGCCTGAAATGCCTGCAAAAGGACCCGGCGCGTCGGTATGCCAATGGCGGCGAGCTGGCGAACGATCTGCGCCGCTTCCTGGACGATGAGCCGATCCTGGCCCGGCCGACCCCGGCGTGGGAGCGTGCCTGGAAATGGGGCAAACGCCGGCCCACGCTGGTGGCGCTCCTGGGCGTTTGCGCCTGGCGGTCGTCGGCATCGCGCTGTTCATCGTGTGGCACAACGTTTCCCTGCGCGGCCAACTCGACCAGGCCCTGGCGGAGGAACGGCTGGCCCGGGAGCGCGAGCAGCAGGCGCTGGCGGATCAACGGCTCGCGCGGCTCCAGAACGAAGGGCAGAAGCTGTTCGACAACGCCCGGCTCGCGGCGGCGGCACGCGATTGGCCGACCGCGCGCCTACATCTGACCAAGGCGCTCGCCACCATCGGCGGCGAGGCGCAGCTCGAAGCGTTGAAGGAGCCGGCTCAGGTCCTGTTGCAACAGGTGGAACAGGAGTTGCGCGTCGAGGCTGACCGGCAGGCTTCTCACGACCGGCTCCGGCAGTTTGTGAAGCTGCGCGACGAAGCGCAGTTCCTGGGCACGCTGTACACCGGCATGGACCTGGCCGCCAACCTCAATGCCACCCGCGCCGCGGTCCAGCAAGCGCTCGCGGTTTACGGCGTCGCGGTGGACAACGACGCTCGGCCGGCCCTGGACGCGTACCTCAACGACGCGCAAAAGGCCGAGATCCTTGGCGACTGTTATCAGTTGCTGTTGATCCTGGCCGAAACCAAGGCGCAGTCCGCGGCCGACCCGAAAGATGCAGCCCAGGCGCAGCCGGTGCGGGAAGCACTGCGCCTCCTCGAACAGTCACTGCGCTTCGGCGCCCCCTCGCGTGCCTATCACCTCCGGCGGGCGCGCTATCTCAGGCTCGTCGGCGATGGGCCCGCGGCGATGCAGGCGGAAAAGGCGGCCCAGGGCGCTACCGTCGACAATGTGCTCGATCACTTCCTGGTGGCGGACGAGTTCTATCGCCGCGAAAGCTTCGACGACGCCATCAAGGAATTCAACGAGGTGCTCGAACGGCATCCCACCCATTTTTCGGCGCAGTATCTGAGCGCTCTGTGTTTGTTGCGCCAGCACAGGCCGGCCGAGGCACGAGCCCAGCTCAGCGCCGCCATCACCCAGCGCGCCGATTTCGTCTGGCTCTACCTGCTCCGGGGCTTCGCGCAGAGCGAGCTGCAGGCATTTGCGGCAGCGGATGCCGACTTCCAGAAGGCCCGGCAAATGCCGCTCGACGACTATGCCCGCTATGTGCTGTTTGTGAATCGCGGCGTGCTCCGTGTCCGGCAGCAGCGGTTCGATGACGCGGTCGCCGACCTGCAAACGGCGATCACGCTGAAACCGAAGGAATACCAGGCGTACGTCAACCTGGCCGACGCGTACCGGCAGCGGAAGCAGCTCGACCTGGCGGTGGAACAATTGCAGCGCACCGTGCAGCTCGAACCGGAGTTGGCTCACGTGTATCGCCTGCGCGCTCGGCTGCACCTCGAGCGCCAGGAGCCGGCCCTGGCGCTCAGCGACTTCGACCAGGCCATTCGGCGCGAGAACCCGAGCAGCCCGCTCTACGCCGACGACCAGGTCGAGCGCGGCCGGCTGCTGCTGCGCGACCGCAAGTACCCCGAAGCGCTGGCGGCGTTCGAGACGGCATTGGCAGGCGCAAGGATCACTTGCCGGCGCAGCGCCTGCGGGCCGAGGCGCTGTTCCACCTCGGCCGTTATCAGGAGGTCGTCGAGGCGTTCGACCGCTACCTGGAGACCGGCAAGCCGCTGGAGTCGGTGTATCGCGGCCGCGGGCTGGCGCGGGCGGAGCTGGGCAAATATCCCGGTGCCATCGAGGATTTCAGCCGGGCGCTGGAGTTGCACCCGACCTCGGCGGTGCAGACCTACCGTGGTTGGGCGCATCTGGTGTGCGATGCGCCGAAGCTGGCGCTGCGCGACTTCGAGCTGGCGATTCAGCTCGATCCCAAGAACGGCGACGCTCACAACGGCCGGGGCTTCGTGCGCGCGGGACTGGGCCGACATGCCGAAGCCCTGCAGGACGCCCAGGAAGCGCTCCGGCTCGGGCCGCCGTCGACACGGCTGATGTTCAACGCCGCGCATCCACGCCCAGTGCCCGGGCGCGGCCAACCAGCTGCGTGCTGTGGACCTGATCCGGCAAGCCCTGGTGTTGCTGCCCGTTGAGCGGCGGTCCGCGTTCTGGTCCACCTCCATCCGAACGGATGCGGCCCTGGCAGCGATTCGCCGGCATCCCCAGTACCTGCAGATGGAAGCAGAAATGATGTGGAAGTGACTCATCCCAGCAAAGATGGTAAAAGGAATCTGTGGGTCAGCCGATGAAGTATTCATCAATACCAGGTGGGGAATATGGCAACCGTTCCTGCATTATCGGAACCGATCCTCGTGGCGAATCTGCCACTGCCCGCGGCGGTCGCAGGGGACTTGGAAGGGCACCTGCGCTCGCATCGCTTCACGCCGAGCGAACGTGCCGATATCGCGGACAACGTCAAGTTACGTCATCACTACGCGGGCCACCACGTCGTCGCCACGGCCGGTCCACGCGGGCTTGAAATCCACGCCATCGACCTCGACGACGCGAACCAGATCCGCGAGTGCAAGCAGCGCTTGGCAGCCCAGGGCTTCCGCAACATTTTCAGCCTCTACCCTATCCCGCTGGATAGCCCGGGGGACCAGGTGTTGACGTTAAACCCGGTATCTTAACCGCCCGTGCGGAAGCGCCCTACGCCATGCGCGACCAGGGCGATGCTCCACTGGAACGATCTTTTCTTATGCTGCGCCTTCGCCTTTCGCGACGTTACTCTTTGAGAACGTGGTTCAACCGCGCCGGCAGCCTCAAACGGCTGCTCGCGAGCGAAGCCGGTCTTCGTTCCAATCTCGCCGAGGTCCCAATCAGGATCATCACGAGTTTCGGAGACACGACCCTACGCTTTTTCTACGACACGGGTGCGGACCTCATGGTGATCCCGCTCTACGTTGCCCGCCACGAGGGCATCCCGTATCGGGAAGAGTTCCCCGGGATGCTTGGCAGTCTCCCTTGGCGGTCGCGTCCGTTGCTATTACGATTTCGTCCAGGTGCGTTCGTCCCTTTCCGGCAAGATACACCGTTGGGTCTGCGCCTTCGCCGAAGGGGCGCAGGCCCGCCTCGTCGTCGGCCGATCCGGTTTCCTGAACGACTTTGCAGCGACTGTGGGCGATCAATATCTCCTGGTCAGCCATCCGGTGTCCCTGACCGATTTCGTGAGGCGCAAAGCCGCCAGGCTGCGCGGTCGCACGGAGCCAATTTGAAGATCGTGCGACGGGTCGGCGACGGTGGCACGTTTTCGGCCCCTCCCAGCGCCGGTCGCAGTGGCCAGCCGAGCAAACGCGAGCCGGCGCCGGTGCAAATATCATCGCAAACCATTGCGAATCATGAGCCTATGTAGAGCGTCACCATTTTCCCGCAATAGCCCGCGCAAATGCAGCATACTCGCTTGTCGACTCTACTGCTTCTTCCAATAGGGATTTTGCTTGTTGATTGGATTCAGCAAACAGCGTCAGGACGGCCAGCTTCTTGACCTGCTGCGATCGGTACGCGCGTAACTCTTGGCGGTTCAATCCGAGCAGCGCCTCGGTGATTTCGCCGCGCGCTGTGATACCGTACACGCTTGCCAGTCCTAGCTTTACATCAAAGCGGAACTCGAAATGCAAGGCCGGATCGTCGTCACAGGGGTTGATAATGGGGCCGCCTTCCGTAGGTCCAGGAAAGTGGTCCGACTTGAACTGGGCACCATTGCAAATCCCGCAGGCGAGGAACAAGTTCGTCCACTCAAAACAGAGATCGGGGCGCCCTGGGGCCCCGATTTAGGCCGATAATGTTCAATGTGTCCGTAATCCACGTGGGTGATATGGCTTTCGCAGTACGCGCATTTTCCATGGAAGAGCCGTACCAGAGCCTCTTTTACCTGGGATTGCCGGTACTTGTTCTGCGCCCGCTGCCGGTCCGCGCACGAGTTGGCCAGCTGCACGGCGAGCAACCACGCCGCCGCCTTTCTCACCAGGATCTTCGGTGCCGGTGTTCTTTCGATCTTGATCATTTCAATTGGCTTTCCAGAAAGGCGTCGACGCGCGCCGGCAAGGAATTCGGCTCAGCCAGGGCGCCAATAGGTTTGGCTTCCTCAACAAAGTCGTACAGGGACACATATTCCTGCTGTTCACCTTTCGTCCTTTGGCGCTTGCGGTTCAATTCGTCAAAGCGATCCAGTTTTTGCTTGGTTTCAGGCGAGAACGTAGAGATCAAACCAAATGCATCGCTCTGCAGAATGCGATCGACATTCCAGGCGTCAATTCTCTTCAGCGGTCGCGCACTCGCCAGACCATCGCGGAAATCAAACTTGTAGTTCAGGGCGCGCTCGCCGGCACCCGCGGCAATGAGGGGGCTATGGGTCGCGACGATGAATTGCAACCGCGGAAACGTTGTCTGCAGGACTTCGGCAATTTGCCATTGCCAAATAGGATGTAAGTGGATGTCGAGCTCATCAATCAGAACCACGCCGCTTTCATTCAGCGGATCGTCACTGCCGGGAAATGCCTGGATCAAGCGCCAGATCAAATCGCCCGCCAGCGCCAGCACACTGCGATAACCGTCGCTTAAACCAATGGTGGCAACCTCCTGATTGCCGATCTTGAACCAGATTTTCCCGTCGGAGGTTACTTTGTGAAACGACGATCCCTTGGGAAGAACCTTGTTGATGGCGGCAATGCCGATTTCCTGCTGCTTTCTGGCGGTCGCGTCATTTTCCTTGGCGATTCGATAGTCGACATACACCATCCAGCGCTCGAATACGGAGAGTGGCTCCGCCTCGTCGAACTGGGTCAAGAAGTTGGTGAACCGTGCCGGCATCTGCAAGGAGGGAACGATGACCTGGCTGGACCGCGTCAACCTGCGAAAGGCGCCATAGCCCGCCGCGAACCACCCTGATTTTTCGGAAGGAAATGCGTTCTCGCGCAACCAGGTCATGGTTTTCTGACCCGCCGGAACTATGCTGGGCTCCGTGTAGAGACGATTGTTCAGCGTCAGGGGCCTGGTTCCGGTGAGCGAATACGAGAAGCCATACGCCCGACGGATTCTCTCGTTGCCAAACCTTCCCGGGTCATTGTCGTCCTGGTGAATGCGTGCGGATATCTTGCCCTGCTTCGATTCGTCGCGCAGCCAGCCCATCGGGCGCGGCAGCAGCGATTGGGTCGCTTCCGGGCCTGCGAGCAATAGCCCCAGTGCCTGCAGCGCGGTGCTCTTGCCGCAGCCGTTTTCTCCCAGAAAAGTAACCCACTGGTAAGGCTCTTCTGCCTTCTTCAAGAAGCGAAGGGAGGTTGATTCGAAGCAGCGCACATTTTCGAGGTCCAGGGATTCAAGCCACATTTTTCACTTCTCCCAAGTTGCTCGACGCCCCGTCACTCAGGTCCGCCGCGCCCCTAGAGCATCGCGGCTCCCGGGGCAAATGCAATGATTGGACTAGCCTTGAACCAGTGCGAGTCAAGGCGACCCGTCCCGGCGATTTTACGGAGGTGGCTAATCATCGTCCGATTCTTCCTCGGCGTACCGCGTCGCTGCCCGCGCCCACGCCGACTCGTCGGCCTCGGTGGTCCAATCAACCTCACACGCTTCATCCAGGTCAATCCGGATGTCCGCATCGGCGATTCGTTCCTTGAATCCCATCAGCCATTCGACCATCGCCATCTCGTTGGCATCCCGATAACCGGTTGCCTCGACCATGAGCACCTCGTCGCTGTAGGAATCGCTTCCGGTGCTCGGATCGTAAACCGAGCCACCGGAGGATAACGAGAAGGTGTTGTCGTCGAGATCAACCGACTGGTAATTCATGTTGTCTCCGGTTCGGTAGGCAAGAATCAGCGTCACGTCAATCCCCGGCGTGGCGACCGGCAGATGCTCAAGTCCAAAGAGCAGGACCGCCAGATGATGCATCTGCATTGCCGTGATGTCATTGCGGCGAAACAAATCTCGCAGCGCCTTCACGATTTCCTCGATCAACGGGCGTTCCATGTTGCCGATGAGTGGGAACAGGGACTCGGTTTCATCCATTTCGTCGTCAGGCATGGTTAGTCCCTCTCAGAGCGTTTCCGTGGCCTCGTCAGTTCCGGGGTTCCCGCCAGGCATTCGCGGCGGCGCGGTTCGCCACATCAGCGCGACCTCGTCCGGCGTCAGACCGTAGGCGGCGTTGACCAGGTCGGCGACGCGGCGTTCCAGTTGCCGGGCCTCCGCCGCGAGCAGGTTCAGGGGCCGGATGTTGCGGCAGTGCTCGTCCTCGAGCGTTTTCGACTGCGCGACGCTTAACGGTCTCCGCTTCCCGCAGGCCTTGGTCACTTCCGCCGCCAGGTTGCAAGCGTCCAGGTTTGCCACGTCCTGCAACTTCTGGCTCGGCTTCTCGATGCCGAACTCCCCACGCAACCAGTCCAGCACGGTCCGCCGGCCCTCGTGTTGCTGCGCGGCAATGTCGATGAGCCGTTGGACAGCGTCCTGTGTTGCCTTATCCTGCTTGTCGGTAGGCTGCGCGATGGGGAACCCTTCCATGAACGTCGTAAAAAACCGCAACCCCTCGTCCTTGCAATGCTGGGCGCCGCGCCACGCCAGATACCACGCCGTGGAAGAGTTAAGCGCGGCCAACACCCAACGGTGAGCCGTCGAGAGGAAGTAAATGGTGTTGTTCGCAAGCGTGGCCCTATTGTCGAGGCAAAAGCACGGCCCCCACGTAATATCCTGATACATCACCTTCGGCTGATCAAACTTTTCCCAGTAGGCGCAGGCTCGCAGTTCCCACCAGTGTTCGCCCTGGTCCTGGCGTTTGATGAGGGCGTCGCGATACTGGTTCAAGTGCGCGTGAATCGCAGGGTAGGTCGCCGCAAAGACAGCTTCCGCCTTCTTGCCGGCCTGCGCCCACGGCCACGGATGGTTGCCGCTCGATTTCAGCGCCAGCATCCAGAGCCCCGCCCATTCCGCTTGCCAACGGTTGACGTCCTGCCCGCGCAAGTATGGCTTGAACAACTCCGCCGACTTCGGATCGGCCGCGACCAGTCGCTGCTTCGTCGCCGTGCCCAGTAGGAACGCATCGTTGAATCCGGTCAGGATCCCACGATAGGGGATGGTTCCCGCGAAATCCTTCAACGGCACGCCTGCCTTGCGGATCTTGTCCAGCAGCGCCATCACGGCCGGTGGCTCCAGCGTCCAGGCGTCGGCGCCCAGCCGGTCGCGCGGCACGTCGAAGCCTTCGGCCTCGACCTGCCGCGTCAGATCGTCGAGCCGCAACTGCTCGCGCGGAATGGCGCAGATGCGGGCGGCCGGCGGCGGCGCTTCGCCCGATGGCTTGCGGATCACCAGGATTGACGGGAAGACATCCGCCTCCTGGAAGATTTGCTTGGCGTGGCCGAAGTCCACGACCGATGCCACCCACGCGGATTTGGCGAAGAAGCGGCGCAGCGGCTCGCCGTAGCCGGCTTTCAGCCACTTGTTCGACGTGATGATACAGGCGGTCCCGCCCGGGCACAGCATCTGATAGGTGCGGGCAAAGAAGTAAACGTACAGGTCGGCCGCACCGTCATAGACCGCGGGAAAGTTGGTCCGCAGCGTCGGCTTGGCCGCCTTGAACAGCTCCATGCGGACATAGGGCGGGTTCTCCAGGGCAATATCGAAGCCCTTGTTCTCGACAAACACCTCGGCGAAATGCACTCGCCAATCGATGATGCCTTCGCCGTGTGCGGCGTTGAGGTCTTTTTCAATATCACTTTCAAGTTGCGCGACCGCCTTGCGATAACGCTCGCGCTCCTCGCCGTGGGCGGTCAGGTACTTCTCCTTGAACTTCAAGAGTGAGTCAGCAAGCGTGCGCAGGTGTCCGCCGAAAAGGTCGGGCATCGCGGTGATCGTATCCTGGGCTTGCGCCGGGCGCATCTCGCTGGGGTCCGGGCCAAGCAGCGAATCGCCGGTTTCGATCTTGAAATCGAGGTTCGGCAGCGGCAGCGGCTCCTCCGCCTCCACTTCCAGCGACAACCACAAGCGCAGCATCGCGATGTTGGTCGCGAACTCGTCGACGTCGACGCCGTAGAGGTTGTTGCTGATGATGCGCAGCTTGAGGTCATAAAGACTGCGGCGGTCCTTCACCAGCTTTTCGCTCATAAGCAGGCGATAGACCGCGACCAATTCGTGCAGGAGCCCGAGCAGGTAGGCGCCGGAGCCGCAGGCGGGATCGACCGCCTTGAGGGAATCAAGGGCGGTGAGGATTTGTCGGCCATGCAACTCGGTCAAGCCAGTCACGTCGGCACGATCGACGAGGGCGGCGACGGCCTCGGGCTTCGCTTTGGTCTTGCCGGCCAGGTAGCCCTTGAGCGCCTCGCGGCACATGAACGAGACGACCGGCCGCGGCGTGTAATACGACCCGCTCTCATGCCGACCGGTGACGAGCTCCTCGAACACCTTGCCGAGCATTTCCGGATCGACGGCGACCTCGATGTCGAGCGGCGTCGATTCCTCGACGGTGAAGTTGAAGCGATAGAACAGGCCTTGGTTGCCGATCAATAGGCCGAGCGCGGCGTAGGGGACGTCCTTGATACGTTTATCGAGCTTGTTGGCCTCGAACAGGCCGCCATTGAGGAAGGGGACTTCGCCGAAGGCGTCACTGGGACCGTGCTTTTCGGTGGCTAACCCTTCGAAAAAGAGCGGCAGAAGCCGGCCGCGGTAGAAGGATTTTTTCGCGTGTGGTCCAGCGTCATGAAGAGCGCGCAGGTAATCCTTGCGCCCTTTGAACGTGAGCCAGCCCTTGCGCTCCAGGAAGCGCAGGAACATGAGCCGGTTCACGAGCGTCTGCGTGAACATGCGCAGGTCGTCGCCGTCTTCGAGGCTGTTTTCGATTGCGACGGCTTTTTCGAGGGCATCGAAGAGCAACTTGTACTCTTCGTAGAACTTCCTGGTGACCTTCTCGACGTTGAAGGCCGCGGCCCAGCCGCCGGTCCAGTTGGCTTCGCTGGTGGCGGGATCGGGCCAGACGAGCGCGGGGAGATTGAACTCGCAAGAAGTCCGCGCCGGCATATCCGGTCCCCAGCCGAACGCCGCGAGCGGGGCGGCGCGCGTGTTATCCGGCGGGGCCTTGAAGTAGGCAAAGCGGAAATGCTGGTACTCGTGCGTGCAGATGAACAGGAGGTTTTCACGCTTCCACGTCGCCAGATTCGAGTGCTGCCGCCGCGATGGGACCAACCCGCGTAGTACCTTGCGAAGCGGGCCGGTCAAACCTCTTCCGGAAATGAACGCGTCCGGATTCTTGAACTCCAGGAGGAAGATTCCCCAAGGTTGATTGGTCTGTAGCGACTGAATCTGCCACACTTCGCCGGCGACAAGCTGCTTTTCGAGACCTTGCGTGCGCAGGTCTGCGGCCGACCAGGTGTAGGCAATCTCTTCCGGGCTCGCGACGTGGTCGGGGATGGGCCATTCGAGGGCGTCGATCAGCAGATTCTTCAGGAAGGCGCTTCGGTCGCGGGTCAATTGCAACGCGATTTCCAGGTCGTGTGGCGTGGTCATGGGTCGAGTCCTTTCACGTCCTTAACGCCCCTAGGCCGGCATCCGTCTTCCACACAAGCCTGAGGCGCCAGCGAAGGAGGCCGCGTGTCCTTCACTGGCGCCTCAGGCTTGTGCATCACGAGTGTGTGATGAGTAACATTTGCACGTATACAGCGGCAACAAAAGCAGGCACATAAGCCTGAGGCGCCAGCGAAGGAGGCCGGCACCGGTTCCTCAAACAAGCCCGAGGCGCCAGCGAAGAAGGCCGGTACCGCTCGCACACAACAAGCCTGAGGCGCCAGCGAAGGGCGGAGCTGCCCTTCGCTGGCGCCTCAGGCTTGTGTGTGCTTCGCATCTGGGTTCGAGGGACGTGGAGTCAGGTTGCCTTGTCCCTCGATGACGTACTGGATCGCCTCCCGAAGACTCTTTTCATTGTTCAGCCACCGCTTGCTTCCGCCTTGCGTCCACCAATTCTGGCGAATCGATTCGGCAGCCACATTACGCGCTCGTTCGAGATCTTTCAAGTGCCGAGTACACCACGCCTTGAACTGATCCATAACGACCTTGGGATGCCGCTTAGGCGCCGTCACCACGACATGGACGTGCTGCGTGCGGCAGTTCACGGCATGCAGGTACCAGCCGCGTATCCGGCAATGCTTGGCAATGGTGTCTTCCACGATGCGGCGTTGCTCGGGATCCAAGGTGAGAGCTGATTCTGTCATGCGTCGTTGGGCGGCTTCTTGGCGTGTCGCGTCAGGGACTTGGAGCTGGCCGGGTTTCGCCACCCATCCGCGCTCGTCTCCGGGCAACCATGAACCGTAGGTGGTCCATGTAAGGAAGTACGCCAAAGGTTCCCCCATGGGAACCTGCCCCGGATCATTGGTCATGGCCAAGCCCTTTCACAGAAGTCAAATGCGCCGGTGCGATGCCCCTCTGCGCTGGCGCCTCAGGCTTGTGTCTGTGACCAACGTAGGCCGCACACAAGCCTGAGGCGCAGCGCAGGCGGGCGCGTCATTCGCTAGCGCGTCAGGCTAGTGTGCACAGGTTTCCTCCATGTTAGTTCAACTCCATCCAAGCCTTCAATACCGGAGTTACGCCGACCGGCGCCTGCACACTCTTCAGATAAGTGTTTTTAATGTGGCGTTCCACCTTGCCGCGAATCTCGGATAGCGTTTCGTGGGCGATCGTGCAGTGCCGCGGCGTGTCGGGCTGGCAACGGATTACCTCGATGATGCGCGACGGGTCGTCCAAAACTTCGCTACCCGCCAGATCATACAGATACCACGCGGCCCGGCCCGCTACCTCGGTCCAGGGGAAGTCTCCGTTCTCAACCGGTGCGCCACTGTGGTCAGCGGCCGGCAGTGCGAAACAAAAGAAGACAGCCCGCGTCCCCAGAGTGGGATGACGCTTGCCGCTGAAGACGCGGCCGGGCAGAGCGTTCAACTGGTCGGCCAGGCCCGGGTGCTCCCGCAGTAGCTGCTGATACTCCAGCTGCATTTCCTCCGCCTGCGTCGTTTCGCCTTCGTACTGGTGGTTGAAGTTCCGCAGCGCGTCGAAGTCGTCGTCGGGGCGCAGCAGTTTCTTGCCCTCGATGCCAAAGGTACGCGAGATGCGCAGCGTCTTGTGCGTGACTCGGGCCCAGAGAGTCAAGAGAGCGTTCAATTCGTCGGGCGGCAGGAAGTTCCAGTACGCGACCTTGCCGCGCAGCGACGCCTGCTCGGGATGGTCGCCAAGCAAGCGGCCTTCGACCTCGGGGTTCAGTCGGCGGTCGACACGGCCGATGCGCTGCATGAGGCGCACCGGGTTCCAGTGCAGATCGTAATTGATGAGGCGGGTGGCATCCTGGAGGTTGAGGCCTTCGGACAGCACGTCAGTCGCGATCAGGACGCGCGTCTCGGTCTTGCCGGCGGCTGCGAGTTCGGGGCTGGAAGAGCCGTTGTAATACGGGGCGAAGCAGCGAATTGCGTGGGCGCGGTTCTTGGTGCTGCTGTCCACCTGCTCGACGCCCTCAATGCCGCCGGCCACGAGCTGTTCCTTCAGATAGCGGGCCGTGTCGGAGAACTCGCTAAAAATGAGCACCTTGTGTTTCTTGAGTACCGAATCGCCCTTGAGCAGCTTCAGGAGGGCCTTCAACTTGTCATCATGCTTCGGCTCGAATCGTTCCAGCTCGTTGAGGAAAAGAACGATCTGCTCGAGATCCTCGCGGGTTTCGCGCAGCATCGCCGGCACATCGTACTCGTCGCGCGACAAATCCCTGACGTCTTCCAGCATCTCCGCCGTGATCAGGTCCTCGTCCGCCTCGTCCTCGGGCTCGCCGTAGAGGTTCGTCTCATATCGTTCCTTGACATGACCTGTAAGGTCCTTGTGCCGAATGCGCCAGAGATCAAGCGTGTGCTTTTCCTCGGGTGTCTCGCTGTGCTTGATGAAGAATGTCAGCAGTTTGACGAAGAGGCGGTCGCACGAAAACTCGAAGGCGTGGGCGGAACTCTCGAAGCGCTTGAGAAAGCCGGTGCGGATCAGGCCGACAACCTGCTTTTGGCGGTTTTCGGCGATGCGGTCGATCGTGGTGTCCGGGCCCGTATAGTAGGCCAGGGGATAATAGATCGCGAGGGAAAACAGCGGCTTTTGTTTGTTGAAGGCCTGTTCGACCAGGTCGAGCAGGCGGCCGTAGGTCTTCTTGACGGAGTAATTGGCGACCTTGGGATCTTCGCGAACGGGGAACACGGCCGGGGCGCCACCCTGGCGGAGCTGGCTTTCCTTGACGTAGGCCCGGCTACGCTGGACGACCAGCTCGCGGAACAATGTGTCGCCCACCAGCAGGCGCTCCGCCTCGGCGAGATTCGTGTCGAACAGCTCGGGCTGGGCCTGGCCATTGCCGGATTGCTGCGCCTCCAGCTCCTTCTCCATCTTGCGGAAATGGCCTGGCAGGGAGTGGATGCCGATCGACTTGAAGTAATCCGGCTGCTCACGGGTGAACAGCTCGATCATGTGCTGGAGGTCGATGAGCCGGTTGTTAATGGGCGTGGCGGTGAGCATGAAGACTTGTTTGTTGCCGGCGCCAGGTAGGTCAGCCTTTCCAGGCTGACGGGACGCGGAGTCAGGCTCGAAAGCCTGACCTACAGGCGGGCCGATGAGCTCGAACATCCGGAAGTAGCGCGAGGGCGGGCGATCGCGGGTGGCCTGGATACCCTTGCCGGTCGCTGAAAAACCGCGGTTGCGGAAGTGATGCGCCTCGTCGATTAGCACCACGTCGGCCATGTCCTTGATGCGGCGAAGGCGATCCTGTAAGTCGCCGCTGCGCTGGAGGTCGGTGTGGTTGAAGACCGCAAGGTTACTGAAATCGCCGCCGGCCAGGTGAGGCAGATAGCGGTGGATGGCCGGCTCCCAGACAGGTTCGCGGCCGGATTTGGGGACGAAGAGCACGACGCGTTTGCGCTTTTTCTCGATGAGGTATTCCAGCAGCATCAGCCCCACGAAGGTTTTGCCAAGACCGACGCCGTCGCAAAGGAAGGCGCCGCCGCGCGTGTTCGCGATTTGAACGAGGCGATGAAAGCCGTCCTTCTGGTACTGGTCGAGGACGGGGTAGACTCGTGATTGGTGGTTCAGCCAATCCTGGTCGCTCATCTCTTGCCGGCGGTGCAGCTCGTGCAAGGCCTTGGCGTAGACCTCGAAGGGCGTGTACGCGCGGGTATGCCGCTCGATGACGCGCAGGATTTCCGCGGTGACGTCCTCGGCGGCGTCCCAGTGTTCTTCGTACCACTCCTGCAAGACGGTGACCGGGGCGCCGGTGATCTGGACGTTCAGCTCGATGTTTTCGGTCAGGCCGGGATAAGTGAAGTTCGACGAGCCGACCAGGGCGGACGAGCCGACCACTTCGAGCCGGGCGTGGGTGATGTAGGCCTTGGCGTGAAACTTTTCCTTGCGGTAGACGCGGCAAACGATCTTGCCGGCGCGGATTGCCTCGACGATGGCGGGGACGCCGGTCAGGAAGTCATTGGAGCGCTTCTCCTCTTCGAGGCTGTCGTCGAGGCGCTTACGGGCCCGGGCAAAACCCCTGGCAAACGCATCCCGAGTTCTGAGGGCAACCTCATCGCCCATGAGAATGCGGATCTCGTCGACTTTCTGCCATTCGTTCTTGAGGGCGAGCAGGGCGCCGATCTCGAAGTACCCGGTGGCGATGTCGATAGCCCGCGAGATCTGGCACCAGTCGTGGAGGTAGCGCACCACCTTCCAATCGGCATCGCTGTTGTCAACGATAAAGAGTTCGCTTCCCGTCTTGCTGGTGCGCTTGGGCATGAACCAGACCCCGGGCATCGGACGGCGGTTTCGCCTCAGCTGTTCGCGAATCATTATCCGCACGCGCACCGCTGGAAGCAACGAAAAAAGCGAAAGGATGTCGACGAATCCGGGCAGCGCGCTGGTGCCGCGCGTGGCCTGGCCGTCGGCGCGCTTGCCCTTGGCGGGGTGGTGCATCAGCCAGACCGCGGGGCCAAGGTTCGCCAGCGCCTGCAGCGGCAGCAGGCAGTCGATGAGCTTCGGGGCGCTGGTTTCCGCGTAGCCGGGCAGCAGCGTGGCGAGCGTGTCGATCACCACCAGCTCGACGTTTTCATTGGACAACCGTTCGGTGTGCCTGTAGACTCGGTGATTGAAATGCTGAGCCCTTCCAGAAGCCGATCGTGCTCCCGCCGGCACGCGCGGTTGAGCGGTCCGATGAGCCTGCAAGCCCATCTGCGTGCGCTGGACCTGATCGGCAACCACAATTCCTGCAGATGGATGCAGACATGATGCGAAAGTAATTCATGCCATCTTGCTTCCAGACTCGCTCCGACCGCCGCCGCTGCCGGCGCACGCGCCGGCGGACGGTCCCAGCCGGCATGCGGCCGCGGTGCCGGCTGACGCTGGAGTGGCTCGAAGATCGCACGCTGTTCAGCGTTTCGCCTTTGGCTAATGCGGTGCCGTTGCACTTCAACGCCCTCAACGTGGCCGATGTGGAACATTTCCTGTCTCAGCCTGCCGAGTTCGATCTCTACAGTGTTTCGCTCAATGCCGGTGATACGCTCCAGGCCGGCATCAGTGCCCAGGACGCCGGCAACCAGGCCGGCGCCAGCTTCATGTTCACGTTCCCGGGTTCCGCCGACCAGGGAGTTAGCGCTCTGTCGAGCCTGTTGCGCGTCTTCGACGCCAACGGCAAGCCACTGGCCCTGGACGACCAGCAGGGCGGCGATGCCAGCCTGAGTTTTCAGGCGGCCAGCGCAGGCACTTATTACATCGGCGTCAGCAGCGGACCCAACGACAACTATGATCCCAACGTTGCCGGCAGCGGCACACCCGGCGGCACCACGGGGCTGTACACCCTGGGCGTCCGCCGGCTGACCACCGAGCCGCTGCAGCCCGACCTGACGGGTAGCTCCTTCCGCACCGGCGGCGACATGGCCGCACCCGGCGACACCGTGCCGGTCCAGTTCACCGTGCAGAACCGCGGCGGCGCCGACCCCGGGAACTTCAGCGTGCAGGTGTTACTGGCCGACAGCAATGTCTTCGACAGCTCCGCCCAGGTGCTGGCGACACTGACGCGCTCGCAACTGGTGGCCGGTCCGAATGGGCACGACTTCTCGTCGCCCGCTGGATTCAGCGTTACGGTACCGGCGGGCCAGGCGTCGGGGGCAGACTTCATCGGCCTGCGAATCGTGGCCGATCCGACGGTGCCCGAGGCCGGTCTGTACGACAAGAGCGGCGTGCATCGCGGCGTGGACTGGGAACCGCTGACGGTCGTCACCGAGAGTCCCGCCGGCACAACCGACCTGTCACAGGTCGATGCCAACCTGCGCACCGAAAGCACAGGGTCGGCGGGCCCGAACCAGGTGGGGACCTATTCGCTCACGGTCGGCAGTGCGCTGGGCACCGGTGAGCTGACGGCGGAAGTCGTCGCCGCCGGCACGCTGGCGCCGCGGCTGAGCTTGCTCGGGGCGACGGGCCAGGTGTTGATCCAGTCGGACAGCGGACGCATCGTCGAGTCCCTCGAACCGGGATCGTACCTGGTTACCGTCTCGGCCCAGTCGGGGGCGGGCGCCTACCGGCTCACTACGGCGTTCGTCCAGACCAGCCTGCCATTCGCCCCGCTCGCCGCCGGGGCGGGCACCGCCTCGGTGGCGGTGGTGGACGTCAACGGCGACGGCTACCCTGATGTCATCACCGCCAACCGCATCGACGACACGGCGAGCGTCTTTCTGAGCAACGGCGACGGCACCTTCCAATTGCCGAAAACCTTCGCCATCGGCCCGCGGGCGTCGCGCATCGCGGTCGGCGACGTCGTCAACGACGGCAAGCCCGCCCTCCTCGTCGGCGATCATGGCGACAACACGATCAGCGTGTTGCTGGGTAACGGCGACGGCACCTTTCAGCCCCGGATCGTCATCCCCGCCGGCACGCGCGTCGTCGGGGCGATCACGGCGGACGTCAACGGCGACGGCATCCCCGACCTGCTCATGGATAACTACGCCGCCGACACGATCTGGGTGGAACTGGGCAACGGCGACGGCACCTTCGGGCCGCCGGCCATCTACCCCACCGATAACAACGGACAATTTCAGGGCGTCCTCGAGCCGACGGTGGCCGACGTCAACGGCGACGGCATCCCCGACCTGATCTACACAACCTACAACGGCGATGACGTGGTGGTGCGCCTGGGTCTGGGCAACGGCACCTTCGGGCCGCCGCACATGTACCCCGCCAGGGCGGGCGCCTATGCGGTGGATGTGGTGGACCTCACCGGCGACGGCATCCCCGACCTCGTCGTCGTCAACGCCGTCGACAACAGTGTCAGCGTGCTCATGGGCAACGGCGACGGCACGTTCCAGCCCGAGAAAGTCTACCCCGTTGGTGCCAATCCCTATTCGATGGTCGTGGCGGACCTCAACGGCGACGGCATTCCCGACATCGTCACCTCCAACCGCAACGACAACACCGTCAGCGTGCTGCTGGGCAACGGCGACGGCACCTTCCAGCCGCAAGAGGTCTTCCAAACCGGCAATACGCCCCGCAGGGTCGCGGTCGGGGACTTCAACGGTGATGGCCGGCTCGACCTCGTCACCGCCAACGTGGGCGACAACACAGCCAGCGTGCTGCTGGGCAACGGCGACGGCACGTTCTCCTCCGGCAGCCAGGCGGCGCCCGCCCCCGACTTGCGGCCCTTTCAGGTGGCGGTGGCCGATCTTACGGGCAACGGCCGGCTCGACATCGTGACCGCCAATCGCTCCGACAACAGCGTCAGCGTGCTGCTGAGCAATCCCGACGGCTCCTTCCAGACGAAGGAAACCTTCCCCACCGGCCAGCAGCCGTTTAGCGTCGCGGTCGCCGACCTCACCGGCGACGGCATCCCCGACATCGTCACCGCCAACTACGCCGGCGACAGCGTCAGCGTGCTGTTGGGCAACGGCGACGGCACCTTCCAGCCCCCCGTCAATTACCCGGCCGGCAGCGCCGACTACGACGTCATCGTGGCCGACCTCGCCGGCGACGGCAAACCCGACATCATCGTCACCGACAAGAACGACAACACCGTGGGCGTGCTGCTGGGCAACGGCGACGGCACCTTCCAGCCCATGAAATCGTACCCCGTCGCCTCCGGTCCCTATGAAGTGGTGGCCGACGATCTCACCGGCAACGGCATCCTCGACCTCGTGGTCAGCCACTTCAGCGCCACCGTGGTGGACGTGCTGATGGGCAACGGCGACGGCACCTTCCAGCCGGCGCGAATTTGACGTTGGCTCCCGACCCTACGGACTCGCCGTCGCCGACCTCACCGGCGACGGCATTCCCGACATCATCACGGCCAATTATCGCAGTGCCAACATCAGCGTGCTGCTGGGCGACGGCAAAGGCAATTTCGGGCCCCCGCAGCTCTACCCCGTGGGACTGGCGCCCAACGAGGTGCAGGTGGGCGACTTCAACGGCGACGGCATCCCCGACCTGGTCACCGCCAACTACGGCGACAACTCCGTGAGCGTGCTGCTGGGCAACGGCAACGGCACCTTTCAGCCAGCCCTGCGCCTTCCCCGCTGGGACCGGCCCCGCCTCGGTGACGGTGGCGGACCTCTTTGGCGACGGCAAACAGGACCTGATCGTCGGCAACCGCAATGCCAGCACCGTTAGCGTGCTGCTGGGCAATGGCGACGGCACCTTCCGGGCCCCCATGCCCTATGGGGTTGGTAAGAACAAGTATTCGGTGGCGACGGCCGACCTGACCGGCGACGGCAAAGTAGACGTCATCACGACGAACCTGCGCCAGGACACGGTGTCCGTGCAGCTCGGCAACGGCGACGGCACCTTCGAGGCGCCGCAATCGTTTGCCGTCGGTCCCGCGCCCACGTCGGTCGCGGTCGCGGACCTCAACGGCGATGGCCGGCCCGACCTGGTGACGACCAACTCCGACGGCAACGATGTGAGCGTGCTGCTGGGCAACGGCGACGGCACCTTCCAGAAGCCGCAGACCTTCGCCGTCGGCCGCAGTCCCCGCCAGGTCGCGATTGCCGACCTCACGGGCGACGGCATCGAGGACCTTGTCGTCACCAACTACAACGACGACACGGTCAGCGTCCTGCTCGGCAAGGGCGATGGCACCTTCCTGCCGCAGCAAGTCTACGCGGTCGGGGACAAGCCCTATGGCCTGGCGGTGGCCGACCTCACCGGCGACGGCATCCCCGACATCATCGTCGCCAACGCCGGCAGCGACACGGTCAGCGTGCTGATGGGCAACGGCAACGGCACCTTCCAGCCCCAGGAAACCTTCGCCGTCGGCAGGCAGCCATTCAGCGTCGCGGTGGCCGATCTCGCGGATGACGGCAAACCCGACATCATCACGGCCAATGCGGCCGACAACACCGTGAGCGTGCTGCCGGGCAACGGCAACGGCACCTTCGGGCCCCAGCAGTCCTTCCCCGTCGGCGACCGGCCCTACTCGGTGGCCGTGGCAGATGTCAACGGCGACGACAAGCCCGACGACATCATCACCACCAACTACGGCGACAGCACCGTGAGCGTCCTGCTGGGCAACGGCAACGGCTCGTTCGCAAAGCCGCAATCCTTCGCAATCGACCAGCAGCCGGTCCAGACCGTGGTGGCCGACGTTAACGGCGACGGCCGGCCTGGCCTGATCACCGTCAGCAACCACGACAGCGCCGTCGGGGTCCTGGTGGGCAACGGCAACGGCACCTTCGAGCCGGTCACCGCCGCCAGCAGCGTCGGGCTGCGCGATACGCCGTTCCTGGTGGACCTCAACGGCGACGGCATCCCCGACAGCGTCATCCTGGACCGTTCGGGCGACATCCTCTACCGCCAGGGATTGCCCGGCGCCGACGACGCTTTCGCCCCGCCCGTCGTGCTCAACCCCGGCCGGCCCGCGCGACATCGCGGTCGTCAACACCGGGTCGGGATTCGCCATCGCCGCCGCCGACGCCTCTTACGACGACGCTCTGTCCGCGAATCAATTCGTCTACGACGTCGCGCTGTACACTGTTGGCCCCAACGGCGCCGTCAGTCGCACTATTGCCTTTTCGACCACGGCACTGCCGGTACGCCTCGCCTCGGCCGACCTGACGGGCAACGGGCTCGACGATCTGATCGCGGCGAATTCGCTGGACGACAGCGTCACCATCGCCCTGCAGACGGCCCCCGGCAAGTTCGCGGCCCCGCTCACGCTCCCCGTCGGTATCACGCCGTCGGACATCACTATCGCCGATGTCAACGGCGACGGTCTGCCGGATATCGTCGTGAGCGACCAGGCTTCCGGCGACGTTACCGTGCTGCTTAACGATGCCGCCCACTCGTTCAGCCAGTCCCTGCGTTTCCGCGCCGACCCGGGGGCCAGCGTGGCCGGCCCCGCGGCAGGGTCCCCCGGTGGCAGCGCCGTGCAATCCCTGGCCCAGTCGGTCAGCGTGGTCGCCGGGGACTTCACCGGCGACGGCCGCGACGACCTGGTCGTGGTCAACGCCGGCGCCCACAGTTTTTCCGTGCTGCCCAACGACGGCAACGGCTTCGGTGACCCGGCCTTGGCCCTGACCACCTCGACCAGCGGCGGCCTCGCCGTCAACAACCAACCCGGCGCCGTGGTGGCCGGTGACTTCAACCGCAATGGCCGCCTCGACCTGGCCGTGCTCATGCAGGACACCGGCCAGGTGTGGATTTACACCAATAACGGCAATGGCACCTTCACCCACACCTTCACGATCCCCGTCGGAGACGAGGCCACCGGGCTGTCCGTGGTCCCCGGCAGCGGCCCGGGCCTGCTCGACTTGCTGGTCGGCAACGGCTTCGGCGATGTGCTGCACCTGCAAGGGAAAGGCGACGGCACCTTCCAGATCAGCGGCAATCGCGTCTCGCTGTCGGTCGTGCCCAACCTGCTCGGCGCCGGCCAGGCCGGCGTGCTGGTCGGTAATCAGCAGGACAACAGCGTGACCGTGCAGGCCGCGACCGCCGGCGGCACCCAGTTCACGACGGTACAGAAGCTCGGCTCCGCCGGCGGCGCCCAACTCGCCCCGGGGGATGTCAGCTGGGCCGTGCTTGACAAGGGCGCGACCTTGCCCGACGCGGTGGTCGTCAGCAGTGGCAGCAACGCCGTGGAAGTCTACCGCACCACGGGTGTCAGCAACGGCGCGGTCTCCTTCGCACCGACGCCGCAGACTTTGTTCGTCGGCACCGACCCGGTCAGCGTCACTGTGGCCGACGTCACCGGCGACAGTATCCCTGACCTGCTGGTGGCCAACCAGGGCAGCAACGACATCTCCGTGATCTTCGGCTCCTACGACGCCGACGGCGATTGGGTCGGCATTCCCGGACCGCGGCTGAAATCCGGCGGCGACGGCCCGCTGGCGGTGGCCGTGCGCGACCTGAGCAGCGACGGCATCCCCGATCTGGTGGTGACCAACGGCGGCAGCGGCACCATCACCCTGCTGCCGGGCGTCGGCCAGGGCTTCTTCGACGACCAGCATCCGCAAACGCTGTTCAACCTGGGCGACGCCTTGATCCAGGCCCCAACGTTCACCGCCGACAGCGGCGTCGGCTACGCCGTAACCGTGGGCGGCGAGCTGCTGCGCGTGGACCTCAGCGACGTGGCCCGCGGCGCCAGCGTGGCCTTCGCCGGCGCGGACGTCCTGGCGGCGCGGGCGTTGTCGGGCGGCGAGGTCGTGGTGGCCGTTGCCGGCGGCGCCGTCAAGGTCCTGGGCCCTGAGGGCAACGGCGAAAGTCTCGGCGTCATCGCCGAGCTGCAGGCGCAGGGCGGGGTACCGGCGCTGCCCAGCTCGCTGGAGGTGCTGCAGACCGAAAGCGGCCATTTCGAGGTGCTGGTGAGCAGCCAGGGCTCCGACAACATCTTCGTCTTCGCCGCGTCCGGCGCCTCGGCCAGCGCCGGCGTGGTCGGGTCGTTGGCGGGAACCGCGCTTGCGGCCACGCCGATCCAGGTCTTCACCGTGCCGATCGGCACCAGCGCCGTGAGCACCATCACCCTTGCGGCCATCGCTGGGGTGTCCGGCACGGTTGGCTCGGCTGCGGTGACGGCGGCCGTCGGTTCGACAACCGGGCTATCGCTCAGCGACTTCTCGTCGGCCGACGCCGGGTCGCGCGCGGCCGGCAGTGCCGCCATCCTGGTCCCCATCCAGGGCAACAGCTACTCCACGGTGGCGGTCCTCGACTTCGGCTCGCAGCGTGACGACGACCTCGGCAACCGTGCGCCCATGCCGTGGCTCTCGACCAGCTACCCCATCGGCAACACCTCGCCCTTGACGCGCCTGGTGATCGGCCAGGAGGAAGCATTGCGGCAATATCGCGGCTCGGAAGGCGCCGAGACTTCCCTTGCCGATCCGTGGCGCGAGGACCTCTTTCATCTCCGCCCGCGCAGCCGCCCGCCGATCGGCGCTCCGCAGGAGGACGACGGCAGTCCCGAGGCCCGGCTACCTGATCCACAGGAGGATGGGCCAAGCCCCGAGTCCGAAGCATTGGCCGTCGTGCTTGCCGCCATGCTGTGGGCGGGCTCCGTCGTGGGCGACGCTGCCAGCGTCGCGGTTGGACCGCGGGCGGCGACGCTGGCAGCGTCACCCACGACGGAGCCCCGCCGATGAGCGAGCAATCGGCTGCGCCAACCGCTACCGGGAACGAGCCCTGGGCCGTCGTGACCGGCTACTCCACGCCGCGTTTCAGAAGGCGAGCCAGCAACTCAGTCCGCGAATGCACCTCAAAGACGCGAAAGATCGCGCACACGTGATTATGGACTGTGTGCGGGCTCAGTTCCAGGCGGCGCGCGATGCTTTTCTCCTTGGTGCCGCTCAAAAGCAGATCAAAGACGCGGCGCTGCGCCTCGGAAAGTAGTTCGGCGGTCACTGGATCGGACGCCACCGGCGCCGCGGCGCCATCCCTGCCCGAATCCGTCTCCTCATCGGCGCTCGACACCGGCTCATGCGTATTCTCTATGCCGACGACAAACGACACCTGCCCGAAGCGCACGACCTGGCCGCGCGCGATGTGGCGTTCTTGAATGCGCTGATTATCGACAAACGTGCCGTTGCGGCTGCCAAGGTCGGCAACGACGAGGCCGCTTTCTCCGGCGCAGCAGCGGGCATGCCGCCGTGAGATCGACGGATGGTCGAGGACGAAGTCGCAACGACTCGATCGGCCCAGGACGCAAAGCCGTGCCCCGACCACGAAATGGACGAACGGGGCGGAGGAACAGCGCAGGAAAAAAGTTCCGGACACGAATGCACCGTTATGGCCGAAGCACGAGGGGTTCGAACGCCGCCCGCTGATGCTAACCTGTTTGGGCCATTGACGCAAAAGAAAAATGTGCGGAGCTGTTCCGGTAGTTCAGAACCGGCGAGAAACGCGGGTGTGCTCAGCGATTTCGCGATGCGTGACCTCGGGTTCGCGCCGGCTCTCAGGCGCCGCGAATGCCCGGCCCCGTGGCCTGTTTAGGTCATTGACGCCAGGGGAATTCATGCGAGACTCAACGGGTCTGGGGACAGGTCCAAGTTTTGTATCGGGACCCATTTCACAGGAGGGAACAGCCATGTCGCCGAAGAACTGGGGTATCCTGCTCGCGTGTCTGGGGCTTGCCGCCGTGCTGGCGGCAAGCCTGACCTCGGCCCAGCAGCCTGAACGGCCACGACGCCCAATACGGCGGCACCAGCCAGAGCGCCCCGATCTGGGCCGGTTTCGGCGCTGATCAATGAGGTGCGCACAAACGCGGGCAAGCCCGCGCTGCCGTTCCTCAATCCGATGATCTACCCGCTGCAAGGGACCAGCTGCTTCCGCGACATTGTCGGGGGTACCTCGAACGGGGCGTACAAGACGGGGCCGGGGTACGACATGCTCACGGGGATCGGCGTGCCGCATGTCAAGAACCTGGCGGACAAGCCCAGTCAGTGACGGCGTGCATTTCGCGCTACTATAATCAAGGATGGAACTTCCGCGGGGAGCTCTACGGCAAGACGAATAAGGGCCGCCTATTGCGATATGATCACAATTGGAACGACCGATTCCGAGGCGCACATCAATCTCAGCTCTGGGATTTCAATTGGTAGAAACGGGGAGGAATACACATCTATGCGGAAGCCGGAACGCTACAGCCGCGCAAATGCGCGCGCCAAAACCCTGGCGCGCTCTTGTGCGCCGCTGATCCGCATTCGCTTCGCGCTCTGATAGACGCTCTGATAAACTAGACCAATCCAATGGTTGGTTCGAAGTAGTCCGACAAGCCGAGGTCCGACAGACGGAGTTACACCCATGAAAAAGAACGTCAGTGGCGGTTGTTACGCTCACAGCGACGCTAGTCGCCGTGGCGGGCTTGCTCTTCTGGCTGGCGCCCAAGTGGAAACACATTGAGATTCCAACAATTGACCCAGATGGCGACAACGGCACAACTCCCTTTCCGTCCGTCACGTCGCAGCTCGTGATTACCGCTCATGTTCCTTTCGCAGGAATCAGGGATTTGGTCCAAAAGTCAATCCCCACGAAGATCACCGATCCGATCCACCTTCCCGATACCGGTCCCTTTCACGGCATCGTTCTGCAACCGGCCGTAACAAGAGACCCTGTGACGCTAAACCCAATTGTAGGATCAATGCCTCCCAAGGTCCAATTCGGCACTGCATTGCACGGCCGAGTGCATGGAAGCGCATACACATGGATCATCGTCAATGTTCTGGTTGGCACTCTCAAGACTAAGAGCCCGACCATATCCGCGGATGTCGACCTCGCTGCACACATCGATGGCTGGATCTCCCCTGGACTGAACCAGAATTGGATGCTGACGCATCAAGAGCATTTCGACGTTCACATTGATCGAGCGCCGGCCAAATTATGGGGGGTGATCCCAGTAGATGCAAGGGGAAGAATCCAAGACAGCGTGAATAAGGCAGCTCCCGGCATGATCAAGAGCGCTCTGGAATCGCTTGCCGCGCAATTGCCTGTGCGCGCTGAAGTGGAAAAGGTCTGGAGCGAACTGCACAAACCACAGAAGATCGCCGACCAACCTTCCACCTATGCGCTTCTGAAGCCCGAGCGCATTCGCCTTCAGAACGTGGCATTTGACGATCCCGGTATCCTGACTGTCCGCGTGGCCCTCGACGGTAAATGCGTAACCGAAATCACCGAGAAGCCACCAAACGCGCCACAGCCGACCCCGCTGCCGCCGCTTCTTCAGGAAGCCGCGATCAGCCCTGAGTTTCACGTGGTAGTTCCAGTTGCCCTGAATCTGGCCGAGGTGAATAAGGAGATCCAATCACATCAGAACCCGATTGCCCTAAAGCTCGACGACGACTCGAGTGTTGAGATCCGCGATTTGTCTTTGTATGCAAAGCGGGGGCTACTGTATGCGAGGATGTCGATTCACGGCGAGAACAAACTGCTTCACGTCATTGTCGACGGGGAAATCTTTATGCAAGGGCGGCCGCAGTATGATGACGTGCGCCAGCGATTGACGGTCACGGATGTGGGCTTCGAGGCGAAGACGAAGAGCACACTGCAGAACATGGCCGCCTGGCTCCTGAACGACTTTATTTGCAAAAAAATTGAGACCTTGCTCGTCCTAGACGTGGGCGCACAAACAGAAAAACTGAAGAAGGACGTGAACGACCGATTCGCGGCGGTCCAAATAAATCCCGGCGTTCGCTTTCGATCGACCTTGACCAAACTCAAAGTCACAGGAATTGAAGCGACCGATAGCCGCCTCATCGTTGGCTTTGATTTGGCCGGCGAGGTCAAGTGTGATATCTCGCCAACGGCCAAGAAATGAGCGGGAGGGCGTGACAGGTCGTGCACCGGCTGCGTGACAGCGATCGTCGAGCAAATTGGCGCCGCGGCTTCACAAGGTGGTCATGATCCGGCGGGAACGAGGCGTATCACATGGATAAGTTGCGGCACGTCTGGCTGGTGGTGCGAAGGACGTGGCACGTGTGCCTCCCAGCGCGACACCTGCGATGCGCCTGGATACCAACTACGGGTGTTGCGGTAACAGCGGCCCTTCTTCTGCTGGTCGCCGTGTGTCTTTTCTCAAACTCCGATCTTGAAGCTGGGGCGGTGCGGGATCTGGCGGTGCGCGTCATGCCGAACAAACAAGACGACGAGAAGAAGGTGGGAGAAAAGGGAGCCGAGCAACGCGTCAAGGAAATTGGGCCTTTGGGGAAAATCGTAGACGGTTTCAAGGGAAGAAGCAAACATCTCGACGTGAGAGCGAAGCAACAAGCATTTCTGTCGATATGGGGCGTGGCCAACCTGATACAAGGCGCTCTCACAGTCGTCGTGTTAGTGCTAGCCGCAAGGATCATTATCTGGTTCACGCCGGAACTGTGCTGGAAGGAAGTCGTGTGGCGTCCCATAGGGGTTCTATTCGCGATTGTCGGCTTGCTTTTTGTTGTCAACACAACGGGTATTGTTCCGCTAACCCTGGACAAAGGCCTATTGAGCCATCTGCAGAACTTAGTGGAGAAGGAGGCAGGCATGCGGGGATACGTGAGTTTCTTGACCAAGATCGGCAATGTCTTTACTGCCCTGGTGGCCCTCTTGGTTCCTGTTGCGGTTGGGGTGCTCTTGCTGGGCTCGCCCATGTCCACGAAGAGGCGGCGTGAGCGGTTTAAGGCATTAATGTACTCTACGGCATTGCTACTGGTTGTCGGCGTAATCCAAGTCACGTACCAGAGCCGTTGGGCGGCATTGTTTTTCGATGACGAGACAAGTATTCAGAGCATTGCGCAAATGGCGGCGGGAGCAGGGTTGTTGGTGGGCGCCGTATTCACCACGGCTTCGGGTTTTGTGTTTCTGCCGGCCGGGTACCTCTTGCACCGCCGAGAATCTGCAGAAGCCGATCCGTCGTCTGCAGCTCCTTCCAAGAGCTGGCTGACGGAAATCCTCGCTATCCTAGCTCCAGTCCTCACCGCGTTGCCGGTAGCCAAGCTTTTTGAAATAGTCCGCTAAGCGGGGCGCGACCATGTCTCGTGGTCTGAACAGCGGGTAACCGGCACACCACTGGTTTGCCGCGAGTTGCCTGGGAGGTACCCTCATCGGGAACCAGCCGCAGCTCAAGCTGCCGGCTCGTCAAGCTGCCGTCCGTCGCCGGCTTCATGGGCACGGGCTTGCCATGGACGGTGCGAAAAACCTGCAACACCGGGTCCAGATAACACCCCTCCGGATCGAACAGGAAGTATTCCTTCACCCCCAGCTGCGCATACAGCAAGGGCTTCTCCTCCTTATCGATGCGCCAGGTATTTTTCGAGGCGATTTCGAAGAGGGTGCAGGGGACTTGCTTCTCTTCCCACAGCCGGTAGGAGCGGCGCTCGTGTTTGCCGACACCCTTGGCCACGAGCACGTCGGGATCACGGTGCGCGGTGGGATCGCCGTGCTTAAAATAGAAGATCAGGTACGATCCGACCCCTTGACGCACGCCGACTTGCTGCTCATACATGTAATATCCCGGCGACTGGGCAATCGAACGAGCAGGCCGAATCGCCCACGACGGAGTCCCGCCGATGAGCGACACGCCCGCATCTGCAATCGGTGCCAGGAACGAGCCTTGGGCGGTCGTGACCGGCTCGCCGCGGCTGGCGTCGTGGCTGGCCGAGCAGCGGGTCAGCCTGGGGTTCACCACCTACCAGACGGGCAAGCTATTCCTGTTAGGCCGCCATCCCGAGGGCCGGCTCGCCGTCTTCGAACGCCGCTTCAACCGCGCCATGGGCCTGTGGGCCGATGGACAGACCCTTTGGCTCAGCACGCTCTATCAGCTCTGGCGCTTCGAAAACCTGCTGCAGCCCGGCGAACTC
This sequence comes from uncultured Gemmataceae bacterium, assembly GCA_963834865.1. GTDB lineage: Bacteria > Planctomycetota > Planctomycetia > Gemmatales > Gemmataceae > CAWIDK01. The sequence continues at coordinate 3,362,080 of CAWIDK010000002.1, read as the reverse complement.
TACCAGGGACACGATCGCCTCTACGTCCCCAAGATCGGCTACACCACCGGCGACCTCGACGTCCACGATGTCGCCGTCGATGGTGCCGGCCGCGTCGTGTTCGTCGCGACGGGGTTCGGCTGTCTCGCCACGCTGGCGGAGCGCGCCAGCTTCACGCCGCTCTGGCGTCCGCCGTTTCTGAGCAAGCTCGCGGCGGAGGATCGCTGCCACCTCAACGGCCTGGCCCTGGCGGACGGCCAGCCGCGCTATGTCACGCTGGTCAGCGCCAGCGACGTGGTCGACGGCTGGCGTGATCGGCGGCGCGGCGGCGGCGTGGTGCTGGAGGTGCCGAGCGGCCAGGTGCTCGCGTCGGGCCTGTCGATGCCGCACTCGCCGCGGTTGTACCGAGGCCGGCTCTGGCTGCACAACTCCGGCACCGGTCAGTTCGGCAGCATCGATCCCGCGGGCGGTCCCTTCGCGCCGCTAACGTTCTGCCCCGGCTACCTGCGCGGCCTCGCCTTCGCCGGCGATCACGCGATCGTCGGTCTGTCGCAACCGCGGCACGACACGACGTTTGGCGGCCTGGCGCTCGACGAGGAACTGGCGAAACGCGGCGCCGAGGCGCGCTGCGGCCTCCTGATCATCGACGTGCGCACCGGCGACGTCGCCCATTGGTTGCGGGTCGAGGGCATGGTGCGCGAACTCTACGACGTGGCCGTGCTGCCGCTGGTGAGCCGGCCGATGGCGCTGGGGTTCAAGACGGACGAGATCCAGCGGACCATCGCCGTCGGCGCGGACGGGCCGCTCTAACTCCCGTCCCGGTGAGCACTCTGTTGCAAACAACTATTCACCGCATGCCACAGCTCGTTCATTCGGAACGGCTTGCGCAGCAGCAACGCGGCGCCTCTTCTTGCAACACACTCACCTCAGTGCCCTGCACAAGCCCGGTGCAAAGCAGGATCGGTAGGTCCGGACGGTGTTGGCGCAGCCGGCGGTAATTCGACGCGCCATCCTTGCGCGGGATCATCAAATCGAGGATCACCAGGTCCACCGGCGGCTGTTTGTCGAGATAGGCCAGCGCCCGCTCGCCGCTGGTCACGCACGTCACCGCGTGGCCCGCGATGGCGAGGAAGCGGCGGATCACGTCGGTCACCGACTCCTCGTCGTCGACAACCAGGATATGCCGCCGCGGCGCATTCTCGGGCTCGAGGATTGGCACCGTGTCGAGCAGCGCCGGGGCCGCGAGCTGCTCGGTGAGCCGCGGCAGATAGAGCCGCACACAGGTGCCCTCCTCGATTCGGCTGTCGATCGTCAGAAAGCCCTGGTGGCCGGTCATGATGCCGAACGCGACCGGCAACCCCAGGCCCGTGCCCTGGCCCACGTCCTTGGTCGTGAAAAACGGGTCGAGCGATTGGCCGAGCACCTCCTGCGACATGCCGACGCCCCGGTCCTCCACCTCGATGATCACGTAGTCGCCGGGACGCACGTTCTGAGGAAAGGCGGCCAGCTCATGGGACATCACGCGGTGCCGCAGCCGGATGCTGATCGGTGCGGGCGGCCGCTTCGCCAGGGCGTCGCGAGCATTGACACACAGGTTGATCAGCACCTGCTGCAGCTGATTGCTGTCCGCCAGGGCCATCCACGGCGCGGCGGGCTTGCGCGGCTCCTGCAGGTCGAGGGCGACCTCGATGTTGAGGCTACGGCGCACCAGATCGGCCGTGCTCGTCAACAGCCGCGCGATGGCGGCGGGTTGGCGGCTCAGGGCCGGCTTGCGCGAATGCCAGGAGTTGCCGTGTCAGGTTGGCGGCGCGGTCGGAGAGCTGCACGATGTATTCGAGGAACTCGCGGACCGGCGCCGGCAGGCGATCCTCACGCAGGCCGAGCGCCGCATATCCCTGGATGCCGGCCAGCAGATTGTTGAACTCATGCGCCACCCCGCCCGCAAGCGTGCCGACGCTCTGCATTTTCTGGGCCTGGAATAGCTGGCGCTCCATCTGCCGGCGTTCGCCGAGGTCGCGGTAGATGCCGACGTAATGCGTCATCTGGCCGTGCGCGTCGAAGATTGGCGAGAGCGTGAGCGACGTGTCCAGCGGCGTGCCGTCCTTGCGCCGCGTGGTCACTTCGCCCTGCCAGCTAGTGCGCCCTTGCAGGAGGACCCGCCACATCTCGTCGGACAACGTCTTCGGCGCCTGCTCGCCCCTGAGCATGGCGGCGTTGCGGCCGATCAGCTCGGTGCGGTCAAAGCCGAACATCCGTTCGAGCGCGCCGTTGACGTGCAGCACCTGTCCTTGCAGGTCGGTGATGAAGATACCGTCGCGGGCCGACTCCAGGGCGGCGATCAGCAGGTGGTTGCTTTGCTGCAAGCGATGCCGGGTGACCGACTCCATCACGCGCTTGGGCAGCTCGTTGAGCCAGTCTTCCTTTTTCGGCACGTAGTCCACGGCGCCGGCGCGGAGGATGGTGGTCGCCAGTCGTTCATCGCCGTACTGCGTGACCATCAGGGCGGGCGTGCCGATGCCTTCGCGGTGCAGGGCCCGCAACAGGTCCAGGCCGTTCATCTCCGAGTCGAGGTAGTAGTCGAGCAGGACAAGGTCGAATTCCTGATGACGATGACCGAGCACGATCAGCGCATCGGCCCCGCTGCGGCAGACGGTGACGTGATGGCCCGCGCGCACCAGGCAGTCGCGGATCATGTCGGACCAGACGTTGTCGTTCTCGACGAGGAACAGTTCAAGTGGTTTAGCCATGGACGGATGCTGTCGGCACGAGCACGGTGAACCGGCTGCGGTCAGCGTCCTCGCGCACTTCCGTTAACTGAGCGCCCCACACGGCCAACATTTCCGCGGCCAGGATGACTTCCAGGCTCTCCTCCGGTCGGCGCGGTCCGATCTTGGCAGCGCCGATGTCGACCGCGGCGGACCCGCGCCCCAGCTCAGCTCGCCGCACAACACCATCCCGTCCGGCACGGCCTGGCCGTGGAGCTGGAGCACGGGGGCGTTACCTGGGAAGCGATCCAGCAGGTAACGCACAACCTCGACCACCGCCAGGACCAGGCGGCGCGGATCGGCCCGGACGGCCTTGACCTCGCTGCCAAACCGGTATTCGCCCACCGCCCCGTCGAGCTGCTGGTGCAGCTCCGCCTTGATTTCGCGCAACAGGCTTGCGACCGGCATTTCCTCGACCCGGCGCTCATACTCGTTGAGCCGCTCCATTTCCTTGAGGAAGCGGACCATGCCGGCGGCGCGCCGGGCCACGCGATGCAGCCGGCCGACGTAGGCGCGCCCTTCCTGGCCGAGCCGATGCGCGTCGTCCATCTCCATGAGCTGCAAGAGACTCTGCAGGGCCACGATCTGGTTGGGCAGATCGTGGCTCAGCACGCGGTGCATTTTTCCCAGCAGGCGGTCGGCCCGGTCCGTGTCGTTCTCGGTCGGCATGGCCATCGGTTCCGGTGCGCCGCACTCCACCCAGACATGGCACATTGCCTCCCCCGAAGGGGCGAGGGGACAATAAGGGTGGCACGACTCTATAGCCTACACAATCCGCAGCGCCTGGGGAAGAAAAAATGGCGGGGCGAAGTTCATCCCTCGAAAAACGCGGCGGCATCTTCGGAACCGGCCGCCACCGGCGCGACCTGGCGGCGCAACGCCTGTTGCAGCCGCGGCCCCAGGTCGCTCGGCGTCGGGCTGACGACCAGGATCGGCCCCGCCGGTAACCGGCGTTGCCGCAACTCGGCCACGAGCCGATTGCCGTCGACAACGGCGGTGCCGGGCTCCAGGGCCAGCCGCTCGAGCAGCGTGCGCGCGAAGGCGTGACCGGTGATGCCGTTCTGGACGGTGACCGTTTGGCCCGCGACCGCGAGCACGAGCCGATCGCCGCTCTGGCGGCACCATTCCCAGCAGATCGTCGCGGCCACGCGAATTGCCAGCTCGAGACGCGGGTCGTCGCTCGGGCCGACGTCTTTGCGGGCCTCGACGACCACGGTCAGGTCGTCGTTGGGCCATTCTTCGTATTCGCGCACCATGAGCTCGCCGTGGCGGGCCGAGGTGCGCCAGTGCACATTGCGGGGACTGTCGCCGGGCCGATAGGGACGCAGCCCGTGAAACTCGGCCTGAGCAGTCGGCGTCTGGCACGGCACGCCGCGCGTCTGCCCCAAGGCCGGGCTGCGCCGGCTGAGCAACCGCCGTAACATCGCGCGATGCAGCCGGCCCAGACGCGGCAGCACCACCCGCGCCAACGCCCGCGCGTGCGGTCCCTGGACGCGCACCAGGCCCAGCGGATAGCCGGACCACAGCGTCAGGGCCTCGACCTCGGCGTAGCCGCGCCGCGGATAGACGACCGCGGCGCGCAGCACGACCGCGGCCCCGGCCGCCAGCTCGGCGACCAACCAGCGCTGGGCGGTGACGCCGCCGGCGCGGACCTCAAGACCCGCGACCGGCCGGCGGCCGCGATTGTCCAGCCGCACCGCCGCCGCGAACGGCGTCTCGGCAAAAGCCGGCTCGTCCTCGCAATGCTGGGCGTAAACCTGCTTGACCTGCCGGCGGGCGATCCACCCGTTCCACAGCACGAGCACGATCAGCAGCGATGCCAGCAGCGTGATCAGGTTGATGCCCTTGAGCAGCCCGATCAGCAACAGTCCCGACGCGATGACAAACCATAACAATCCTTCGGGCGTCAGCGGCAACCTGGCCAACCAGGCACGCAGGCGCGGCAGCCAGCCGGTCCATTGGCGAGCGGCGGGGCTTGTCCCCGCCGTCCGGTCCGCCGGGACAAGCCCGGCGGCTCGCTGTGGCTGTTGCACGTGCAGCCCTCAATAGCGGCGTTCGTAGTTCCGCCTTGAGGCGGGGGAACCGCCTCAAGGCGGAACTACTGCACCGCCAAGCCTTAATTCTGGGGTAGCCGCATTCGTGAGAATGCGGGTGACCTCGCCCGCATTCTCACGAATGCGGCTACCACGCAACCCCTCTTTCGAGACTTGACACGGCACTACGAGCTTTTTTGCACTCGACTAACTCGGCACCGGCACGCGGCGCAGTTCGTCGGCCAGGAACTGCTCCGCCGGGTCGCCGCCATCGCCGGCACGCAGCGCTTTCATTAACAGGCGATGCCCAAGCACCGGCCCCGCCAATTGCTTGATGTCGTCGGGAATCACGTAGTTCCGCCCGTCGAGGAGCGCGCGGGCCTGTGCCGATCGGTAGAGTCCCAGGCCGGCGCGTGCTCGCGCCGATCTGCACCAGCGCCGAGGCCCGCGTCGCGTCAAGGATGTTGAGGAGGTAATCCTGCAATTGATCGTCAAAGCGCACCGCGCGCACGGCGCTCTGAAGCGCTTGCACCTCCTCGGGTGTCACGACCGATTCCAGCGCGTCGACCGGCTCGCCGCCGCGGTGCTCGGCCAGCACGCGCTTCTCCGCAGCGCGTGCCGGATAGCCGATCCGCAGCCGGACCAGGAAGCGGTCGAGCTGGCTTTCGGGCAACGGATAGGTGCCCTCGAACTCGTAAGGATTCTGGGTCGCGAGCACCACGAACGGCGGGCCGAGCGGCCGGGTCTTGCCGTCGAGCGAGATTTGCCGTTCGCTCATGGCTTCGAGCAGCGCGCTCTGGGTACGCGGCGAAGCGCGATTGATCTCATCCGCGAGCACGACCTGGGCAAACAGCGGACCGGGATGGAAGCGAAACTCGCCCGTCGGCTGGTGATAGACACTGGTGCCGATGAGATCGCTCGGCAAGAGGTCGGGCGTGAACTGAATGCGGTGAAAGGTGCAGCCGAGACTGCGGGCCAGCGCCTTGGCGAGCAGCGTCTTGCCGACGCCCGGCACATCCTCGATCAGGAGGTGGCCCTCGGCCAAGAGCGCGGTCAACGCGAGGCGAATCACCTTGGTCTTGCCGAGCAGGACCTTCTTGAGATTGGTCTGCAGTTTCGCGAGTGTGCCCAGGAGGACAGTGTCGGGGGACGACGGCATGAGGCGATCTGCTCCTAGCTCAAACGGCCCCGGGCGTGCCGGCGCATGGGGATATTGTAAAACGCCGGCAAGCCCCTCGCCAGAGCCGGTCCGCAGTTGTGCGGCCGCTGGGCTTGGGGAATTGGCGGCGCGGCTGGCGCGGCGGCGGCGCGACGGGACACGACGGCTCCGTGCGCCAGCCACGGGCGCGACATCAATTGCCCTGGATTGATTGCCGCTTGGAAGCTGCGCCGCCGAGTTCGATGCCACGGGGGTTGGCAACGTAGTCTGGGGCCGCAACCGGGTGTTCGGCACTCTCTTGTGACGCACATCCAAGTTCCTTTGCGCCATGGTTCAAACCTGGGTGGCACGCCCTGAGTCTGCGAAGGGCGTGGGGGCGCTCCCGGGCGCCCCCACGCCCTTCGCAGACTCAGGGCGTGCCACCCAAAAACGGGCCTTATTGAACCATGCCTCCTTTGCCACGGTCCTGCAGCAACACGCGGCTGTAGAGAATGCGCGGCCATATCTCGTGCGGATGTTGCGCGATGGCGCGTGCAAGCCACTCGCGCGCGGCGGCGTATTCCTTGAGCGCGAGGTGCTTGCGGCGTGCCGGTTCCGATTGCGCCCCGCATGCCGTCTTTGCGGCTTGGAATCCTAAATCGCCCCCAAGCCGCGGGATGAGCGCAGCGAATCCCGCGGGTTTCCAACTTTCCAACCCTGCGCCTAGCGTTTTCAGTGCTGTGCATGTAGAATTGGCTCTGCGAAAACATCAGCCATCGACGGGCGCCACAGCACGAGTTGAATGAGGCCAGTTTCAATCCGGCCTCTTTTCCCAGGTGCCACGCATTAAGCTTTCTCTAGTTTCGTAGCCCCAGTGAGGATTTCGGCAAGATAACCAGGGTCTACAGCGGCTCCCTTGCGTTTACGGGCCATACTTGTTTTACGTGGATTTTGCTTGAGCAAGCTTAACGCGAGCTTGCGGAATAACGACAGGTTCTCCGCCCCGTGGCGGTTCTCCACCCGGCTCGCATCCTCATGAAAGCTCACATCCAATTGCCAATGCAAGTTGTTCTCGATTCCCCAGTGGTTGCGCAGCGCCGCCGCATAACGCCGCGCGGCCATGCGCCGACTGCCAATGAAGTAAACGACCTCCGTCGTCTGCTGCCCGTTGACCGTCCGTTCGCGGCGACACATCCCCACTGTCCGCAGGTGCGGCCACGCCGCGCGATCCCGAATACCGCTGACGTCTTCGACGATCACGCAACCGCGTTCCTCGACGCGCCCGTGTCCACGTTCCGTCGTCGTACATTGCCGCACCCGGCCCGCCGGCAACGCGCCGTCGAGCGCTTTCATCACGGTTTCTTGGATGTCACTCATCAACCGTTCTTGGTTGGCTTTCACCACCAAGACGTAATCGCCACCGCGGTCCAGGATCTTCTTGGCGATGTTCTTCTGACATCCGATGGCGTCGATGGTCACCAGCGCGCCATCAAGGTCCAGCAACTGCAAGAGCTTCGGAATGGCTGTGATTTCATTGCCTTTACCCTCGACGGCGACCTGGCCCAGCGAAACCTGGGCCTGGGTGGCCCAGGCACTGACCACATGCAGGGCGCCGAGCTTCGAATTGCCCGAGCCGCGCAAAGTCTTGCCGTCAATGGCGATGTGCTCGACGCCGGATAAGCCGGCGACGTTCGCAACCAGGCCAGGCAGCAGGCTTCCAGGACCCGTGGATTGAGGATCGCGAAGACGCGTTCAAAAGTGTCGTGCGACGGGATGCCGCCAGGCAAACGTAAGAAGCGTCGAAACCAGGTTTCGCGTTGCTGCGCAAATTGAACGATGTCGGGCCAGTCGTCGCAGTTGGCGATGACGCCGCAGAGGGCCATGACAAGCAGGTCGATGAGCAAGTGCTTGGTACGGCCGGCGACACGGGGGTCATAGATGCGCCGGAAGTGTTTCTTAATCGACGCCACGGAAGGGGTAGCAGCCATGCGTTCCTCCGGAAAGCGGGCGAATATCCAGAGAATCCTATGTCTGTACACTTGTCAACGTCAATTCCGCTGCAACAATTCGGGTGGAGTTTGACGCGTGGCCCCTGCCTCTTTTCCCCAGCCGAGGGCCCTTTCATGCACCGACCATCTTCGTCCGAGTACGCCGCAGGTAACGCTGAGTATGTCGCCCTCGTTCCCGAGGATGACATCGTCAAGACTTTGGAGGAGCAGCTTGCTGAAGTGCTTGCCTTGCTGCGGCCCGTCCCGGAGGAGCAGGGCAACGTTCGCCATCCGCCGTACACCTGGAGCGTCAAGGAGGTCGTCGGCCATCTCACGGACAGCGAACGGATCTTCGGCTGCCGAGCACTACGATTCGCCCGCGGCGATACCACGCCGTTGCCGGGCTTCGACGAGAACGATTACGCGCGGACAGCCGACTCGGACCGATGCCGGCTTGCCGATCTGGTGGCGGAGTTCGAAGCGGTGCGACGCTCGCATCTCTGGCTCTTACGGCATCTGCCGGAAGCGGCCTGGACTCGATCCGGCGAAGCTAACGGCAACGTCGTTAGCGTCCGCGCCCTCGCGTACATCATGGCCGGCCATGTCCGGCACCATGTCGCCATCCTGCGCCGGCGGCTTGTGCGGGCCTACGGTCAGTTTGCGGCAGTATCTGTGCCCTACTAGTGGAATCAGTCGAGCCAGTTCGCGAATCGAAGGCCTGGAACTTGTTCGAAGTCTTGCCTATTGGCTGTGAGCAGGAGGGCGTCGTTGAGCAGGGCGACGGCCGCAATTTTGAGATCTGCGGCGCCGACGCGTATCTTGGCGCGTCGGAACTCATCAAATCGGCTGGCTGCGGCCGCATCGAATGGGACGATTTGGTAAGCCGAATAGAAGTCGAACAAACGCGCCAATTCCCGGTATCCGGTCACCTGGCGCTGGGCCTCTCGTTCCTTGTTGATGACGGCGAGCCATCCCTTCATCTGCTCGGCGACGTTAACGATCGTGGTGCCGAACACTTCTCCGGCGGCAGCTTCCATGCGTCCGACCAGCCGCGTGCAGCGATCCCCGGAACGAAACCGCAACACGGTCAGGTGATCCGTGTCCAGAAGGATCATTCGCCATTCCCCGCGCGTGCCGCCAGGCGCTCGGCTTCCCGTAGCGCTAAAACCTCCGCGTCAACCTGGGCCATGAACTCGCTCCCCTCGAACATCCCGACCGTTCGCCGCCAGTCCTTGGCGGGTGGTGGGGTGGCTAATGCAGCAACCTTGCGTTCCAGATCGGCCAACCGCATTGCCAAGATCTCCAACGTCAGCTCTGCCATAACCCTGCCCTCCCGATTCGCAAGTCTCAAACAGCCAATTCCATTCTATCGGTCGGCCCACTGAAGCACCTGGTTTCAGTCGTACTCCAGCGATTCGTATTGCGCCGCCAGGAGAACCGCCGCGGCCAACGGCAGCACGAGCAGGAGGAACTGGACCGCCCATAGGCCCTTCTTCTGCCGACGCTGCCACGCCGGCAGGAGCGATGCGGCCAGAGTCAGCGGAGCCAGCGCGACCAGGGCGAAGCTCGCTTTGGGCACTTCGGTGTCCGTAGTGTACGAGCCCGCGAGCAGCAGCGCCGGCAGAATGACGACAACGCCGGCCGATGCGGCGCCGGCTTGGGCACGCAGCACCACCGCCGCCAATCCGACGCCGAACAGGGCCCCCGTGAGGATCAGCGCAATCTCGTGGAAGTGCGCGGAACCGGCGTAGATCAGGACGACCGATGCCGTGGCGGCGGGGAGCGCGACGGCCAATGGCGTCAGGCCGTTCCAGTCGAGTTGTTCGTGCACGGCCCATTCGGCCAGAACGACAGCGCCGAGCACGAGCGGCGCCCAGAGGAATTCGTTACGTAGATCGCCGGGCGTGAGCAGCCAGCCGGCGTGTGCCGCAACCGTCCCACGCAGTCCCCAGCCGACGCCTGCCGGCACGCCGGGAAGATGCGCGATCGCGCCGACAGCCAGGGCAGCGGCCGTCACCCAGGGAAGCCAATCCCACGCCGCGGGGCCGGGGAACTGCGTCAGCGGCAAGGCCGCACGCAGCCATAAGCCGAGCGCCAACCCGGCCGCGAGAGCGATTGCCGATCCCAGTTGGGCCATGGCATCGCGGCACTTCGCTAGCCACCCGGCGACCACTAGCAATGTCATCAGCGCAGCCGCCAACAGCAGCGGCCACAACAAGACGTGAACAAACGCATCCTGGAGATGTTCGAAGGACGGCACGCGAAAACCTCACCCAGGAAATGACACGGCGAGCCGCCCGGCGTAAAGCCAGCGGGTAGAAGTTACCCCGCTGGCTCACGCCGGTCGGCTCGAAAACGAATCGTGCGCGGCTTATTTCGTGGCCTTGACGGCGACCTTGATCTTCACCTCGTCGTTGACCTTGCCCGTGCCGAAGCTCATGCCGTAGTCCTGGCGGTTGATCGTGAACTGGCTGCTCACGGTCAGGCCGTCAGCCCCGGCGGCGATCGTGGCCGGGAACGAGATGGTCTTGGTCTTGCCGAGCAGCGTGAACTCGCCGGTAATGGTGTAACCCTCGTCCGCCTTGGCGACCTTGGTGGCGACGAACTTGGCCTTGGGAAACGTCTTGACGGAGAAGAAGTCGGGCGACTTGAGGTGGGTGGTGAGCTTGGGCGTATCGGTGTACAGGGAGGTCGTGTCGATCTCGACTTCGAGCTTGAGCGTGGTGGCGTCGTTGCCGATGGTGCTGGCGGTCCCGGTCAGGCTCTGAAAGCCGCCGTCGTGCTTGCCGCCGGGCTTGGTGCCGGTGAATTCGATCTTGGTGTTCTTGCCGTCGAGCATAAAGGTGCCGCCGGCCAGAGCCGTGCCGGAGAGCAGGGTTACGCCGAGCAGCGTCGCGCCGATCATTGTCCGCATCGTGAGACTCCATCGATTGGGGTGAAATCGCGGCGGCCGGGCTCCAAACCCGCGCAGCCGTGCATCGCCGACCGCCATTGCCCGCGCTGGCACTTGGACCACAGACGCAGGTGCCACGCGGACCCAACTGGAAGAGGAGAGAAGTGGGACGCGATGCCGGCTGGCGGCCGACGCACACAACCATCCTAGGCAACACGACGGCAGACGACCAGTGGCTGCATGCCCCCCCAGCAGCACCGTGCTGGCACTCTGCTCGGTCCAGCATTGGCCCGCCGTCATGCCCGGTCCCTGCGCCGGCGGTCATGGTCGCGGCCGAGATGTCTTCGTAACTGTAGCTGCTATTGGCGTAGGTGCCGGCCGCCTGGGTGCCCGCCTGGTACAGGCTGCTCGAGCCGGCGCTCGCATCGCTGTTCGCGAAGCTGGTGCCGCTCATCATCAGGCCGACGTCAGGCGGAGTGTATTTGTTCATAACCATCGCCGACGAAGTGGCTTGTGCGAACTGTCCCCGATTCCGCCACCGATTCCGCCATGCTAAACCGATATTAGACCTCCGCGACGCGTAAGGCATCGCGCCACTCCCGCCGCCCGCCAGCCTTTTTTGCACCCCACATAGTCATTCTTTGTGGCTCGGTTGCAAAGACAGAAGCTCCGTTGTCAAACAGCTTCTCTCTTGGGGGTCGTTGGTAAGGGACATTTGCATATTGAACTGCTCGATTGCCTCCTGTCTAAGGTCAGACGGAACGGCGTAGGCAAGTTCACGGGCAAAGTAGGAAACAACACCAGCCGCAATAACCTTGTCTCTTACCGAGGATGTGCATTCAAGAAGGGCTCTGTCGAAGGCGCGATGGTCGATTCTTTCAATGAAATCCTTGCCCACGTGAGGGTCGCCAGCGAGCAGGAACCCAAGCCTTCTAATCTTGTCGTTCGGAAGCTCTATGGTACACATTTTCCAAAGGGCGAAAGCTTGGTCATTGGACTGCCGCTTGAAGAAATCCTCGAGCGTTTGCGCGATGAACTCCGCAGGCAGATGGTCAAATACCTGCCTCCAGATGTCACCCACACGATCCATCACTTCGTCGCTCTCGTATGAGAAACCGGCCCATCGGGACATGGAAGACCCTCCCTAATTCCGAAGGGAAAAAGGGGACGCGGCTCGATAATACGAGTCTGCCAATCCGTATTATCGAGCCGCGTCCTCTTTTTTCGACGCCTCTTTTTTCGACCACTCCCTGTCACCATCATTCCCCGCTTGCGCCGATTGCTCGCGCCTGTGCGCCGGCTTATGATCTCGCGTAACGCTAGCGTGACCCCGGCAAAATTCCGGTTCTCCGGGCGAAGGTAGTTCGCGATCCCTTCGGTGGTGCTTAGGGAATTGAGGAAGGGTACGCCGTACTGTTCGAGCGCATTGGAGATCACCGCCGACCGTTCAGTAGCGCCCATCGCTACCTCTAGATCGAGCGCTGGGGCCAGAGTGTCACGCACAGATTGAGGTACAATCGCTTCCAAACGCTGTATCAAATGGGTCTCGTGAAAGGGTGGGGGTTGCGTAAGTTTGGCTCCATCGTCAATAAAAAGGCCGACATTGACGTAATATCTCCCGCCGAAATTGGATTTCTGGAGATCTACAATGGTAAACACGTCGTCAAGTCGACGGAAAAACGTGTTCTTTACGTTCGTGTAGCCGAGGGGCAGGAGCACATCGGCGAACACGGCCTTGAGTTTTTTCTGATTCATCGAGTACCCTACCGGACCATTGTGGTGGGTGGCCGAACCAAGCGCAGCAGCGAGTCTAGTATGTGATAACTATGCCTCGCCAGATGCCGCCAAATTGACTTGTCAGCTGGGCAACATAGCCGCCGACTTGTTTTAGGCCGCGCGCAATTGCTCGTGCATTCTTGGGTTTGAGTTCGTAAACGATGCCGCCAAGACCGTTCTTGTTAAACTTTAGGCCATCAGCTCTCTTGCCATTCGACAGCGTAGTTTCACCCAAATTGCCCGCGGCGACCATTTTGTCTGAGAACTCCTTGTGCTTTGCCCTCCCGACCGCCGACGCCGCATTATTGCCGCGTGTACTGGAACAGGCGTTATGGGCCCAGACCGAGAACCGCGACTCCTCAGACCCGACAAAGTAGGTGTGATAATCTTGAACTCGCCAATTGTAGACGGCCGCCACCGTGCCACTGGGCGCCACGCCTTGCACGACGAGTAACTGCCCGTCGCGTGTGATCAGCAAGTCGTCGATTTCTAGCGCGCCGGCCTCCACCCACCCGCGGCCGACGGCGTAAAATGGGTGCCGCGCCGTGGTCTCGATAATCTCGCCGCCGACGTGCAGGTTCACGATCTCAGCGGCGTAAACGAAGACCTCCTGCACCTCCTTGTATTGCACGGGCCCGTCTGGGTTAAACTCGCTGCGGGACGCTACCAGGTCGCCGACCCGAATAACGTTGGCACGCTTCTTGCCGCCTGCCACGTCGATCAGCATCCGTCCGCTGAAGCAGGCCGCAGCCAGACACCCTTGCTCCGCCGCCACCAAACCGACGGCGCTTTCGCTCATCGCCATGCCGCCGGACGCGAATGCTCCCTGACGCAAATCGGCGAGCCGTTGCTCTCCAAGCCCGAGCGCGCCCTCCCAACTCGCACCGCCCAGGCCGGCGCGCCCCAGGCCCGGAACTCCGCCCCGCAGCGGCTGGAGCCCCGCTGCCGCCGCGTTGACCACCGTTTGCCACAGGGAGATACCCGCTGTGATAAACGGCGCCGATGTCGATAGCGCCTGCTGCGCACTGACCCCCGCCATCGAGGAAGATCCATTCGCTGTCGCCAACCCGGCACCGATGTTGTCCAGCGCGGCTCCGACCGAGCTCGGCGATAGATACGTCAGCGGATTCATTAACGCCGTCACCCCCAGGAACACCTGCACGGCGCCCGTGGCCTGCGGGTTCCAGTACGTCCCATACAACGGCGCGCTGCCGGCCGTCAGCGGCTGGCCGTTGTTGTACAACGCGCTGTCGACCCACTGCACCAGCGGGTCGCTGCTCGTCGACACCATCCCCTGGCGGTAAAAGGTCGCCGCCACGGCGCCGCTGGGGTCGTCCAGCGACAACAGGTTGACCAGCGACGGCCCCAGGTTCCCCGCCCCAATCCACGTCGCCAGATTCATAGCTGGCGCCACCACGTTCCAGGCCTGTAGCCCGAAGTTGTTCGCCTTGGCTCGGTCGATCACCAGCTGCAGCGCCTCCTGCCCAGCGCTCATCGCGTTCGCCGCCCCCAACCCCCCAGCCAAACTCGGCGTGATCGTCGCTTGGTAGATGACATTGAGCGTCACCTCCTGGGACGCTTGCAGCGTCGAGCTCATCCAGCCGGCCGTCGTCCCCAGCACCGTCAGATTGACGGTCACCAGCACCGGCGCCGTCGCCCCCGGCGTCATGCTGCCCGTGCTCGCCTGTCCAATCGGCGTCTGCGCCGAGCTAGCCGGACTCCCCGCCATTTGGCCCAGGTCGGGGCGCCTGCCGTTTGCCCAACCGCGTAGCCGTAGGCAAAGCTCGATAGCGCCAAGCTGGCATTGCCGTAGTTTCCCTGCTCGCCGAGGGTGTAGCTGGTCTGGGAGTTGTTTTGGATGGTGGTGATCGACACGCCGATAACGTGCCGCTGAGCCACATGGGCTTCGAGGGAATGCCGCTGCCGCCGGTGACCCTGATACGGGCGTTGTTACCCGAATACGCTGCCGTTACGCCAAGGTCACCGGCGACAATCGGCTGGAAGTTGTCAAAGATCAGCTGCCCACCCTGGCCCTCGCCGGAAACCGGCTCATGCGAGGCAAATCCTGGTTAGCGCGTTTGCCACCATGGCGACCGCCCGCGTCCATGCATCCAATTACTGTTCGTTCGCGCTTGCGCGTATTCTCCAAGGCGCCACTACTTGTTCCAACCGGCACACCAATACTCTGCACGCCAAATGCATGAATATCGTTGCATCTGCTTTGTCAACAGGCGGTTACGTAAACCGTCACCATCGTCCGTCACCATCGTCCGTCACCATCGTCCCCATCGTCCGCGGCCCATCACTTCCACCTATTCCAAGTCGGATTTAATCGTCGCGATCAGTTGCTCCGCCTGTGCGACTCCGTGAGAATGGCCCTGTTGTTGGTACAGGAGACGGGCTTCTTCTGCTGAAGCTAGGGCCTCGTGGTTTTCACCTTTCCGTGTTTGTATCCCTGCCAGAATCCACAGATTAGCCGCAAGAAGGCCAGGAAAGCGGGGGCGTGAAATCTCGATCGCTTCTCGGATTGCTTCTTCCGCGAAGTCAGCTGCACCTTTGGGTAAGTACAAGTCCCCTGCAAGGTAATTCAGCATTGTGGCCGTTTCTTCCGCGAGATTGGGTATTGCCCTTGTCAACCCAATTGCTTTCACCATCGCGTCAATCGCCCCGTCCAGGTCGCCAGTATGCTTGCGGTAGATCGCCGCGTGTTCCAGAAATTCCCAGTCGGCCACATCTTTGATATCCTCTGCGTATTTCCGATACGCGTTCCTAAACCATTGAAGGCGATCGGCCGACTCGTTCATACATACCTCCGCCTGGAATTGCCACGCCTTATGACGGCGGCCACAAATTGTATTCAAGCCAACCAGGCAGACCAGCAATGCCGCCCTTCCCTACAGGAATCGGCACTCCGCTCTTGGCCGCCTCAAGCCTGTGCATCCCCTCCACGACAATGACCGTCCCATCTGGGCCAACAAACGCCCCTGTGCGCAGCGTCCCTGTCCCAGGACCGAGAGGCCCGCTCACCAAATTGTTCGCCTGACTAACGTCGAACTGGATTTTCTTTACACCGGCGTCTTCAAAAATCACCCACATGCCATTGGGATCAGTTTGAAGAATATTCGCACCTTGAGGAGGCTGCCCGACGCAGTTGTTGTGCGCCAGACCGAAGGGCCCCGATCTGTCGATCCCACAAAATAAGTGTGGTGGTGCGCAACGCGCCAATTGTAGAGCATCTCAACCGCCCCATTGGGCGCCACGCCCTGCACCAGGAGCAGTTGCCCGTCGCGTGCGCTGAGAAAATCGCCCATCTCGAGAGCCCCTGCCGGCACCCACCCTGTCCCGCGTACGTAGAACGGATGCTCCGCGGTTGTTTCGATGATATAGTCCGCTACGTGCAGATTGACCAGCGCGCCGACCCGTGCAAAGACTTCCTGCACTTCCTTGTACTCCACGGGCCCGTCCGGGTCAAACTCGCTCCGGGACGCCACCAGGTCGCCGACCCGAATCGCGTCGGCGCGCTTTTTGCCGCCGGCCACGTCGATCAGCATTCGTCCGCTGAAGCAGGCCGCAGCCAGACACCCTTGCTCCGCCGCCAGCAAACCGACGGCGCTTTCGCTCATGGCGGTGCCGCCGGACGCGAAGGCCCCTTGACGCAAGTCGGCCAGCCGCTGCTCGCCACGACCCAACGCGCCTTGCCAACTCGCGTTGGACTGCAGCGTCCTTGGGTTGAACATCCCCGCGCCGACAATCTGCGCGCCGCCGATAAGCGCCCCCACGTAAAAACCTTGGCCGAAACTCGACGCGATCGCGCCCGCGTTCCCGCCGCTCATGGCAGTTACCGCTGCATCCTGGCCGGCGGTCGTGATGGCGCCGACCGCCGGACCCGCGAGGCCGAGCAGCGCCGTCGGGCCGACGATCCACATGCCCGCCACGATGCCCACACCCGCGCTGATAAACGGCGCCGACAGGGACAGCGCCTGCTGCGCCGAGTGCCCCTGGCCGTCCCAGTACGTCCCATACAACGGCGCGCTGCCGGCCGTCAGCGGCTGGCCGTTGTTGTACAACGCGCTATCGACCCACTGCACTAACGGATCGCTGCTCGTTGACACCATCCCCTGGCGGTAAAAGCTCGCCGCCACGGCGCCGCTGGAGTCGTCCAGCGACAACATGTTGACCAGCGCGGGCCCCAGGTTCCCCGCCCCAATCCACGTCGCCAGATTCATAGCTGGCGCCACCACGTTCCAGGCCTGTAGCCCGAAGTTGTTCGCCTTGGCGCGGTCGATCACCAGCTGCAGCGCCTCCTGCCCAGCGCTCATCGCGTTCGCCGCCCCCAACCCCCCAGCCAAACTCGGCGTGATCGTCGCTTGGTAGATGACGTTGAGCGTCACCTCCTGGGACGCTTGCAGCGTCGAGCTCATCCAGCCGGCCGTGGTCCCCAGCACCTGCAGATTGACGGTCACCGGCACCGGCGCCGTCGCCCCCGGCGTCATGCTGCCCGTGCTCGCCTGTCCAATCGCCGACTGCGCCGAACTAGCCGCGCCCCCCGCCATTTGGCCGACGCCGGGGCTGCCCGCCATTTGGCCGACCGCGGGGCTACCTTCCATCTGGCCGACCTGGGGCTGCGCCACCATCGTGCTGTCCGGCGCCGCGAATTGCACCACCGGCGCCGACTCCGGCTGCGGCGTCGATCCGACGCTGCTGTTGGAGTCCGTACCCTCGCCGTCGGGGTTTTGATAGTTGTAGTTCGCCGCCGAGCTGGCCTGTTGCATGCCCCCCAGCAGCACCGTGCTGGCACTTTGCTCGGTCCAGCATTGCCCCGCCGTCATGCCCGGTCCTTGCGCCGGCGGTCATGGTCGCGGCCGAGCTGTCTTCGTAGCTGTAGCTGCTATTGGCGTAGGTGCCGGCCGCTTGCGTGCCCGCTTGGTACAGGCTGCTCGAAGCCGACGCTCGCATCGCTGTTCGCGAAGCTGGTGCCCCCCATCATCAGGCCGAACGACTCCACCCCGGCCTGCTGGCTGCTGCTGTCCGAGGTGGCCACTTGCGCCGAACCGGCCAGCATATAGCTCGACAGGCTGTAGCTGCCCCCGACGAAGCTGCCGCTGGCGCTCATGGTTTCGGCGTCCGAGCCCGAGTCGGCTCATGCAAGGCAAATCCTGGTTAACGCATTTGCCACCATGGCGACCGACCGCGCCTCCATGCGAAACCGCTATTTACCCACTACTCAAAGCGGATACACCAATGAACTCTGCGTACCGCATCGCTGAATATCATTGCATCCGCTTTGCCTACACGCAGATGCGTAAACTGTCCCCATCCTGCCCGTCTGTCCCCATCCTGCACATCTTCAGGCCAACGTCAGGCGGAGTGTATTTGCTCATACCCATCGCTGACGCAGTGGCTTGTGTAAACTGTCCCCGATTCCGCCGACATGCCTTATTTGTTGATAACACTCGCAAACCATTTATGCTCACGCAGTTCCTCCACACGTACCAGAGAACAAGATACGTACTTGCCATGTGTTGCCAGTTCGATTCTACGAGCGTCGGACGGTGAATCCCATTCGGACTCGCACTCCTCACAATAAACAAACAGCCTGCCGGCGGCATCCTCGCGGGCGACAAACTGTCGCCCTTGCCCGCAAATGGGACAGTAGCCAACTTCAGCAAATTCAGAATCGTGGGAGTCGTTGGTCATGGCACAAAGAGCGGTAACCCGTTACCTGGGAACGCAGTGATTAATTGATTCGTTCCGGTTTTCGTGATAATCGTCACCTGATTCAGGTTCTGTAGCTGGCCCCCGAAGCCACCTGCCCAACCTGAATTTGGCCTGGGAATTACATAAATGTCAACCCCACCCGCAGTTACTGGCTTAATACCCTGTTGCTGTGCAATTCCCCAGGCCTCATTCGTCACGTCGACCGGATCGCCGTAAAAAACCCCGTGATTGCGTTTTTGAAGGTTATTGGCCCCATGAAGCCCAACATGAGCTTGACGAGTCTCGCCAACCTTGCTTACGAGGGACCAGTCGAGCGTTGCGGACGGTTGTGCGGAGCCATTGCCATTATACGTGTTGTGTGCCCAGACCGAGAAGCCCCCACTGTCACCGCCCACGAAATAAGTGTGGTAATCCGCCACCCGCCAATTGTAAAGCGTCTCAACCGCTCCACTCGACCCACGCCGTCGACGAGGAGCAGTTGCCCGTCGCGTGCGCTGAGACAATTGCCGATGCGCAGAGCGCCGGCCGGCACCCACCCGGTACCGGGCACATAGAACGGGTGCTCCGCGGTCGTCTCGATGATCTGGCCGGCTACATGCAGATTGACGACGCTGCCCAGCCGAACAAAGATCTCCTGCACTTCCTTGTACTCTACCGGCCCGTCGGGGTCAAACTCGCTGCGGGACGCCACCAGGTCGCCGACCCGAATGGCGTCGGCACGCTTCTTACCGCCGGCCACGTCGATCAGCATCCGTCCGCTGAAGCAGGCCGCGGCCAAGCACCCTTGCTCCGCCGCCAGCAAACCGACGGCGCTTTCGCTCATGGCGGTGCCGCCGGACGATAAGGCCCCTTGACGCAAATCGGCCAGATTCTGCTCGGCTTTCCCGAGCGCCCCCTCCCAACCGGCACCCACGCCGGCGCGCCCCAAGCCCGGAACGCCGCCGCTCAGCGGCTGGAGCCCCGCTGCCGCCGCGTTCACGACCGTTTGCCACAGGGAGAGACCCGCTGTGATAAACGGCGCCGATGTCGATAGCGCCTGCTGCGCACTGACCCCCGCCATCGAGGACGATCCATTCGCAGTCGCCAACCCGGCACCGATGTTGTCCAGCGCGGATCCGATCGCGCTCGGCGATAGGTACGTCAGCGGATTCAGTAACGCCGTCACCCCCAGGAACACCTGCACCGCGCCCGTGGCCTGCGGGTTCCAGTACGTCCCATACAACGGCGCGCTGCCCGCAGTCAGCGGCTGGCCGTTGTTGTACAACGCGCTATCGACCCACTGCACTAACGGATCGCTGCTCGTTGACACCATCCCCTGGCGGTAAAAGCTCGCCGCCACGGCGCCGCTGGAGTCGTCCAGCGACAACATGTTGACCAGCGCGGGCCCCAGGTTCCCCGCCCCAATCCACGTCGCCAGATTCAAAGTCGGCGCCACCACGTTCCAGGCCTGCAGCCCGAAGTTGTTCGCCTGGCCTTCGAGGGGAATGCCGCTGCCGCCGGTGACCCTGATACGGGAGTCGTTACCCGAATACGCTGCCGGTACGCCAAGGTCACCGGCGACAATCGGCTGGAAGTTGTCAAAGATCGGCTGCCCACCCTGGCCCTGGCCGGAAACCGGCTCATGCGAGGCAAATCCTGGTTAACGCGTTTGCCACCATGGCGACCCACTGCGCGTCCATGCGAACGTATATTTACCCACTACTCTCAGCGGATACACCAATGAACTCTGCGTACCGCATGGCTGAATATCATTGCATCCGCTTTGCCCACACCCAGATGCGTAAACTGTCACCATCCTCCACCTTTCTAACCATGCACCCTACTGCCAAAGGTCACCTCGTCCCCGAATTTTATCTTTGGAATCTTTACTTCGAGGTGAAGATCCATCCAAACCTATATGGATCATGGAAGTGCCGTTCCTGTCGCCGATCCATACAAACGCAATCGAAAGTAAATTGCCGGTGCTTAGATGGAAGGAGAATACATCCTTATTGTTTATCTGGCAATACAATTCACCAATGTTCCTCGCACGTGGTCTTGCTCTTTTCGCCGGTTTCATCTTTGGTTTGCTCCTCTGTAGATGATCCAAGGCTTCAGCCGTAAGTGACTCAATGGGTTCATCGTAGTTGTTTGCGTCCGTTGTAATGAATGAGATCTTATCTCCGACCAGAAGCCGCACCGGCTTCCACCTATGTGTACCAAGGTCATCGACTCGTGTAAGGTCAACCCATATCCTTTTCTTGGTATTTCCTATCCAATCGAGGGAAAATGACATTAGGGCCGCCGGCTTTAACTCAGCCGCCAATTGGTGAATATCGTTCTTGTATATGAAAAACGCATCCATTTTTGGGTAGGTCGCTTGGAGAGATTCAGGAATTGCCAATAGGACTTCTTTACTCGTAAGCGAGATCCCAGGGGGCCGGCCAAGGCGGAAGATCCCTCGACAGTCTGCGGCCCCAGAGGCGGTTATTTGCTCTATTCGTCGCCTCCTGTCCCCATCTACCTATGTCTTGCTCGGAATAACCGAGTTGGCGCATTCTCGCCTTTATCTGAACTGTTCTGGCGCTGTCTTTGTCCCAGCGCCTTCTCGCCCATTCGTATGAGACGCAAGCATTATGCGCCAGACCGAAAAGCCCCAATCGTCGCCCCCGACGAAGTACGTGTGATAGTCTGCTACCCGCCAATTGTACACGCTCTCAAGCGCCCCGCTGGGCGCCACGCCCCGCACAGGGATCAACTCCCCGTCGCGTGCGATCAGCAAATCGCCGATTTGTAGCGCCCACGCCTCCACCCAGCCTCGGCCGAACGCGTAAAATGGGTGCTCCGCGGTCGTCTCGATAATCTGGCCCGCAACGTGCAGATTGACCAGCGCGCCGAGCCGAACAAAGACCTCCTGCACTTCCTTGTATTCCACCGGACCGTTGGGGTCAAACTCGCTGCGGGACGCCACCAAGTCGCCGACCCGAATGGCGTCGGCGCGCTTCTTACCGCCTGCCACGTCGATCAGCATTCGTCCGCTGAAGCATGCCTGACTCAGACACCCTTGCTCTGCAGCGATCAAACCGACGGCGCTTTCGCTCATGGCGGTGCCGCCGGACGATAAGGCCCCTTGACGCAAATCGGCCAGATTCTGCTCGGCTTTCCCGAGCGCCCCCTCCCAACCGGCACCCACGCCGGCGCGCCCCAAGCCCGGAATCCCGCCCCGCAGCGGCTGGAGCCCCGCTGCCGCCGCGTTCACGACCGTTTGCCACAGGGAGAGACCCGCTGTGATAAACGGCGCCGATGTCGATAGCGCCTGCTGCGCACTGACTCCCGCCATCGAGGACGATCCATTCGCAGTCGCCAACCCGGCACCGATGTTGTCCAGCGCGGATCCGATCGCGCTCGGCGATAGATACGTCAGCGGATTCAGCAGCGCCGTCACCCCCAGGAACACCTGCACCGCGCCCGTGGCCTGCGGGTTCCAGTACGTCCCATACAACGGCGCGCTGCCGGCCGTCAGCGGCTGGCCGTTGTTGTACAACGCGCTGTCGACCCACTACACTAACGGGTCGCTGCTCGTCGACACCATCCCCTGGCGGTAAAAGGTCGCCGCCACGGTGCCGGTGGGATCGTCCAGCGACAACAGGTTGACCAGCGCGGGCCCCAGGTTCCCCGC
Organism: uncultured Gemmataceae bacterium; assembly: GCA_963834865.1. Taxonomy (GTDB): domain Bacteria; phylum Planctomycetota; class Planctomycetia; order Gemmatales; family Gemmataceae; genus CAWIDK01. Next base: position 3,340,132 of record CAWIDK010000002.1, on the reverse strand, counting down.
CCCAATCCACGTCGCCAGATTCATAGCCGGCGCCACCACGTTCCAGGCCTGCAGCCCGAAGTTGTTCGCCTTGGCTCGGTCGATCACCAGCTGCAGCGCCTCCTGCCCAGCGCTCATCGCGTTCGCCGCCCCCAACCCCCCAGCCAAACTCGGCGTGATCGTCGCTTGGTAGATGACGTTGAGCGTCACCTCCTGGGACGCTTGCAGCGTCGAGCTCATCCAGCCGGCCGTCGTCCCCAGCACCTGCAGATTGACGGTCACCGGCACCGGCGCCGTCGCCCCCGGCGTCATGCTGCCCGTGCTCGCCTGTCCAATCGCCGTCTGCGCCGAGCTAGCCGGACTCCCCGCCATTTGGCCGACGCCGGCGCCGCCCGCCATTTGCCCGACCGCGGGGCTGCCTGCCATCTGGCCGACAGCGGGGCTACCTTCCATCTGGCCAACCTGCGGCTGCGCCACCATCGTGCTGTCCGGCGCCGCGAATTGCACCACTGGCGCCGACTCCGGCTGCGGCGTCGACCCGACGCTGCTGTTGGTGTCCGTACCCCCGCCGCCGGGATTTTGATAGTTGTAGTTCGCCGCCGAACTGGCCTGTTGCATGCCCCCCAGCAATACGGTGCTGGCACTCTGCTCGGTCCAGCATTGCCCCGCCGTCATGCCCGGTCCTTGCGCCGGCGGTCATGGTCGCGGCCGAGCTGTCTTCGTAGCTGTAGCTGCTATTGGCGTAGGTGCCGGCCGCCTGGGTGCCCGCTTGGTACAGGCTGCTCGAGCCGGCGCTCGCATCGCTGTTCGCGAAGCTGGTGCCCCCCATCATCAGGCCGAACGACTCCACCCCGGCCTGCTGGCTGCTGCTGTCCGAGGTGGCCACTTGCGCCGAACCGGCCAGCATATAGCTCGACAGGCTGTAGCTGCCCCCGACGAAGCTGCCGCTGGCGCTCATGGTTTCGGCGTCCGACCCCGAGTCCGCGCTGGCCGCCGACGCGCTGCCCGCGTAGCCGCCGCTCCACACCGACTCGTTGGCGCTGCGCCCGAGTAGCTGTCGGTCGCCGCGCCGGCGTATTGCACGGTACCGAGATTGAAGCTGCCGCTGGCGAAGGTCCCCTCCTGCACCAGGCTGGCGTCGGAGCTCTGCGCGTCCGCGGCGGTCAGCGACCCGCCGCCGGTGCCCGTGAACGTGGGGTAGTTGGCGCCCTGACCGTGTGGGAGTTGTTTTGGATGGTGGTGATCGACACGCCGATAAACGTGCCGCTGAGCCACATGGCTTCGAGGGGAATGCCGCTGCCGCCGGTGACCCTGTTACGGGAGTTGTTACCCGAAGACGCTGCCGTTACGCCAAGGTCACCGGCGACAATCGACTGGAATTGTCAAAGATCAGCTGCCCACCCTGGCCTTGGCCGGAAACCGGCTCATGCAAGGCAAATCCTGGTTAACGCATTTGCCACCATGGCGACCGACCGCGCCTCCATGCGAGACGCCTATTTACCGGCGAACGTCGTCATCGGGATCAGTCAAACAACGAGCCAAGAATGAGGACGCCCGCTCCCAATCAAGCCGATAGAGGACCAAACCACCAATCGTTGTTCAACCCACGATTGGTGAAGAATAGTGCAGAGAGATCCGGGAATGGGCCTCGGAAATGGGAGGCCCCGGTGGCCAAAACATTCGCACGTGGGACGCGATGCCGGCTGGCGAGCGACGCACACGACCATCCTAGGCAACACGACGGCATGCGACCAGTGGCCGGGCCGGCGCGCGCCATGAGAGTCAATCGTCGGCAACCCGCTCGATAATCGCCATCTCGCACGGCCCCAACGGCGCCGTCTCCGACATCCGGAGGTGCGGTGGCAAGAGTTCGCGCAGCGTGCCGATTGAGTGGCGGTGGCTGAACAGCAGCACGATGCGCGGATGTTGATCGAGGAATGCGAGCATTTCGCGGCGCTGCTTGCTGCGGAAGCTGTGGAAGTCGTGGCGGCCGACGTGGAACGCCACCGAATCGACGCTGCGCGAGAAACACACCACTGGCGTCTGCGGGTCGCGGCACTGCTCGAGCAACGCCTCCGACCCGTTGAGCGGCGCGTGCTGCCATGCGTACCACGGCACTACCACATAATGCCCGGCCGCCAGCAACAGGCCGCAGCCCGTGAGCATGATCGGCAGTCCACGGCGACGGTGCCAGCGCCGTGCCGCGAGGCCGCAACCTGCCGCGAGGCAGAACGGCGCGAACGCCGGCAGCACATACGTCGGCAGCTTGCATCCCGACATCGAGAAGAACAGCACGCAGCCGCCGCCGGCCAACAGCAAGAAGCCCAACTCCGGCGATCGGCGGCGCACGTCTGCGGCCTGGCCCGACAGCAGGAAGCGCGCCAGCCCCGGTCCGAGCAGCGCGACCGGCAACAGGCCGCCGAGCAGGATCGGCAGATAGAACCACACCGGGCGAATGTGATCGAACGGCTGCGCGAACCGCAGGACGTTGTGCTCCCACAGGAAGTGCCGCGCGAACTCCGGCAGCCGATAGCAGACCAGGAAGTACCACGGCAGCGCCACCGCCAGCACCACCGCGGCAAAGGCGAGCACGTCGGTTCGCGCGATCCGAGCGACCGGCCGAGCGAGCCAGCGATGCGCCACGAGCGGCAGCACCGGCAGCACGAGCGCGACGGGTCCCTTGGTCAGCACCCCGAGCCCGGCGGCCAGCGCCGCGAGCAGCCACCAGCCGCGGTGCAGTGCGGGCCCGGCCTGGCGCGGTACAGCGCGAACAGCGCGAGCGTCACCCAGAAGGTCAACAGGCCGTCGAGCAACAGCAGCCGGCCCATGCCGAGAAACCCCGGCGACACCGCGAGGAGCAGTGCGCCCCAGAATGCCGCCCGTTCGCCGATCAGCCGCCGGCCGAACAGATACGTCAACACCACCGTGCCGTGCAGCGCCAGCGCCGGCACCAGGCGTGCGGCCCATTCGTGGCAGCCGAGGCAGGTGTAGGCGAGCATGACCAGCCAGTAGAAGAGCGGCGGCTTGTCGAGGTACGGCTCGCTCTGCAAGGTCGGCACGATCCACTCGCCGGCTTCGAGCATCTCGCGCGGGATCTGAGCGTAGCGGCCCTCATCCGGCTCGAAGAGCGCGAACGACAGGCAGGGGTAGAGCAGTGCCGCCGGGACGAGCAGGACCAGCAGGAATGGGCGCCAGCGCCAGGGGCTCGGCCTGTCCGCCGTGCCCGCAAACAGCACGCGCGTCCACAGAAAAGGCAGCCAATCCATGACGCGCACCGGCAGCGGTATCAGCCCCGCCGGCCGGCGCACGGTTCCGCGCCCTAGCAATCCATGCATGCGCTGCTCCTGGAAAAAAAACGGGATGCGGGCGGGCTCACCTGGATCCATTCGCCGTTAGCCCGACGCGCAAGCAAGGGACACCCTCGCTTGCGCGTCGGGCTAACGAACCGTTCGGGCGAGCAAGGGACGCCCTCGCTTGCGCGTCGGGCTAACGAACCGTTCAGGCGAGCCCACTCCGTGCGTCAGGTTGCCAGAGACGCCGCGGGCTGTCAACGTGCTTGCAAAATGCTATTGTGGACAACGAGGAAAAATGGCAAAAAGAGGGTATTCACGAGTGCCGCGGCGTTACATTGCCTGCCGCTCGCGGTGCCGATCACGTTTGCCGAGATGTACAAGCCATGAGACAATTTTCAATGGGCCTGTCGGCCATGTGCGGGTGCCTGATCGTCCTCGTCCTGGTCCGTGCCGGCGAGGCGCCGCCGTTCCAGATGAGCGCGGACGAGGCCAAGCTGCTGGAGCTCGTCAACGGGGAGCGCAAGAAAAAGGAGCTGGCGCCGCTGCGGCCCAATCCGCTCTTGTTCAAGGTCTGCGCGCCCATTCGGCGAACATGGCCAAGCAGGAGAAGATGGACCACAAGCTCGACGACAAGACACCGTTCGACCGCATGCGCGCCGCCGGCTACCTGTTCAAGCTGGCCGGCGAGAACATCGCGCGCGGCGAAGGGAATGTGACGCAGCGCGACGTGGTGCGTGAGTGGATGGAGTCGAAGGGCCACCGTGAGAACATTCTCGGAGCGGAGTTCACCGAAACCGGCGTGGGCCTGGCTCGCGCCGAGGATGGGCAGATTTACTACACCCAGGTCTTCGCCCGGCCGCGCGATAAGGAATGAGGCGGTTCAGCCATTTTGCTGGTTGGTGGCGGTGGTCCCCGCTCATCGCTCTTCCTGTGCATTGGCGCGTTGTACCAAATCATCGAAAACCCGGACATAATCCGCATGAATGGTCGCAAGGTGCAAGCGGATAAGGTCCACCTGGTCAGGATTCGTACGGATCAGCTCGACGACGTTGTGTTCGTCACCGATGCGACCGGCGGCGATTTTTAACTCGATCCGCGCCGGCAAGCTTACATATACCAATGCGGAACCTTGAGCGCCCATCGCCAGAGGATGGCGAATCGTGGTGGGTGCCAGCTTGCCGGCCGATCCCGGCCGGGCATGTTCCGGCAATATGTCTACCTCGATATCGGTGTCCTGGTGGCGGGCCTTGGGCCAGCGGCCTTCCGGCTGCACAAGCACCTCGAAGCCCGAAACGCCTGCGAGCCGGACAAATTCCACGATCCGATCGGCGGGCAGAACGATATCGACGTTTTGCGTTACGCGACCGACAAATCCATGCCGCCAAACCGCCCAGCCGCCGGCCAGCACCGACGGGCACTGCAGGACCGCCAGCAGGTGATCGACCGCCGTCACCACGCGGCCGTAACGACCCGGCAAATCCTGAGGTGTCAGCATCGCCTCCCTCGCGTGCCGCAATTGATCGGCAAGCTCGAGTCGTTCGGTCAAGAATGCCAGGCTGACAGGGGGCACAGCCTCACCTCGGCGTTTTGTCCTTCGTCTCCGCCTTCGGCGTGTCCTTCTTTTCGAAGATGATCACGTGTTGCCACGGCAGATGCTTCTGCGTCTCGACGTGCCGCAGCGGAAACGGCTCCATCTCCTTGAGCACCTGCCGTTCGGCCATGCGGTGCAGCACCTTGATCGGCACGTTCGGGTCCTCCAGGCGGTACTCGACGAACACGAGCCGGCCGCCGGGCTTGAGCGACTTGACCATCGCCGCGGTCATTTCGTAGGGATTGGTGAATTCGTGGTAGACGTTGACCATCAGGATCAGGTCAACGCCGCCGGCCGGCAGCTTCGGGTCAGTCTCGGTGCCCTTGACCAGCTCGACGTTGCCGATCTTCTGCGCCTTGAGGCGCTTGCCGAGGATGGCGAGCATCTCCGGCTGGATATCGACGGCGAAAACCTTGCCCTTGGCGCCGACGAGGTCCGCGAGCCGCACGGTGTAGTAGCCGCTGCCGGCGCCCATGTCGACGACCGCGTCGCCGGCCTTGATCTTGAGGGGCGGCAACAGCTTGGACGTGTGCTCTTCCTTTTCGCGCTCAGGCCGTTCGAGCCAGCCCGCCCCGTGGTAGGTCATCACCGGGGCGATCTCGCGGCCCTTGTAGAACTTGCCGGTGCTGTCGTCATCCGCCTTCTGGCGATACTCGTACAGGTTTTTCTTGGGCGCCTCCGTCTGCGCGATGAGCGGCGCGGGCAGCAGCATCACGAGGGCGGCCGTCAAGGGAAAGCGGGTCATGGTGTTTACTCACGGCTCGAGGTTGGTCTTCGCCGAGCGGTCAGTGCGGTTGAACGCCCCAGGCACCGGGCCGCGATTGGCCCGGCGGGACGACCCACGGCGACTCTTCCGGCAGCGCGAGCTTGTCACGCGCCCAGTATTGCTGCTCACCGATCGAGAAGTGCGGGTCGTCCACGCGCTTCGTGTCGGCCTTGAAGGGTCCGACGATATTCCCGCACCCCGCTCCAAGCAGCAGAACGCCTGCGATCAGTATATAGCGCATCGTCCAACCTCCCGTGGGCCGGCGACACGATTCAGTGCCGTGCCCGATCCATCCTACGCGCGCGACTGCGGCGAAATCCCGACCGCTGTCAGAAAAACTCCGCCAGGGCGGCCTTGCGACCGGCGCATCCAGCGCTAACCGCACGGCAGACACGTGGCCGGCAGTCCGCATGATGGCGACACGCGTGAAACTTCCGAAGTCTCCGAGACTTCGGAAGTTTGGGCAGCCTCGCGGCGGCAACTCCGGCTCATCCGCCAGCGACCAGGGACAAGGCCTTTTCTACCCGCGTCTCAGCGCATGGCACGCTGACGCCGGCCTGAGTTATCGCTACCCCGGCGTCACCCACGTCGGCGCCGGCTGGACGCCGACGGTGCTGGACGTCAGCGCCAGACTCCGATGCTGCGATAAGACGGCCACCGCTGCGACAAATCCACGCGTCGACCTACCCACGGTGTCCCGCGAACCGGCCTCGGACAAACCGGGAGTAAACGACAGCTGCGCTGCCCTAATCTGGCCTAGACCAGGTACGGAGGTCGGCCCGGCCACCCCCAACATTCATGCGGCAATCGCAATTTTCGGCTCCCAGCAGAATCCGTAGAAAAAAACCGCTTGAAATAATGCTTTTTTTGCATTTTCGCGTTGCGGGCGGGATTTCCGTGATTATCATTGCTCTAGCTTTTCGCCCTACTTCGCCCATTCGCCTCCCCGCCGTCGATGGCGGTGGGTCGCCCGCGGCGTCACCGGACATTCCCGGCGGCAACGCCCCAACTCCTGCGCCGACCAGTCCGCATGCGGCGCAACCTCAGCAAGCTCAATGCCACCGGCACCGGCCTGAGCTATTCGACCTACCTGACCACCTCCATCAGCAGCGGCACCAGCGCCAACGCGGTGGTGATGGACGAGAACGGCAACGCGTTCGTGACCGGCGACGCCGGCGCCGACTTCCCGGAGCATCGACGTTGAGGGCACCGCGCCCCCAAGCATCACCGTACGCGTTTACCTGGATAGCGTGCCGATCGGCACCACCACCAGCAACATCTACGGCTCCTGGTCGTACCGCTACACCGCCAGCGCCGACGGCACCTACGCCTTCACCGCCCGCAGCGAATCCGGCAGCGTCGTGAGCCCGCTGTCGGCGACGCAGCTCGTCACCCTCGACACCACCGACCCGACCGTCACCGTCAGCATACCGGCCACGAGCACGACCCTCGCCCCCATCGTGGATGTGCAGGCCTCCGACCTCTACGGCATCCCGGCGAGCGCCACCGTCACGCTCGACGTCGACCTCCTCGACGACGACAGCTTCACCGATCCCGGCGACGCGGATTATGCCAGCGGCACGCTCGTCAACGGCTTCGCCGCGATCCCGCTGCCGATGAGCGCGACCGGGACTTATCGCGTGCAGGCGCACGTCACCGACACCGCCGGCAACGAGGGCACCAGCAGCGCGGCGACGTTCACCATCACCACCGCCGGCAGCCCGTGGACGCTCACCGACGCCGTCATCCGCACCAGCGCCGAGGGCGATGGCATTCCCGACCTGCAGCTCGGCGACCTGCAAATCAGCGAGCCGCTCGACCTCGATCAATCGCCCGGCACCAGCCAATCGCTCGATCCCGCGCTCATCTACAACTCGTCGATGGTCGACGTGGAACCGATCGTGCAGGCGACGTTGATTACCGATAGTTCCTCATCACTTCCCGCCACCATCACCGCGACGCTGACGTGGAACGGCACGCCGCAAAGCCCCGTAACGTTCTCGACGGCGGGCTTCCATCCGGGCGACGATTTGACCCTGGCGGTGCAAGACACCAGCACCGTAACCGGCATCACGCGCGACGACTGGAGCCTGTCGGTCGCGATTCCCGGCCATTCGACCGCGACGGCAAGCGGCACCGGCTACGTGGTGGCCGAGGACTTCGAGCCCCTTCGGCGCCGGCTGGAGTTTCTCGAACCTCAACCAGCCGGTGGCGTTCTCGGCCAGCGGCGGCGACCCGGCCAGCGCAGTGTACTGAGCAGTGGTTCTATATTGTCGCCGGGGAGCCGAACTACAACGCGCTTCAGCCACCAGCTGTTGCCAAGGGCCTAAACGGGGGACCGCCGCCGGCCGCTGTCGCAAAGTAGGCGTGTCATTTTCGTTAGGAATCCGGTCGTTACGAATCGGGTACAGTTCACGCAGGTGATTGAGCCGCCCAAGGTTGTGAAATAATTCGCGCGTTTATCCACCCGTCGCCACATAAGGAAAGTGTTCACGCGAATGGCCACTACCAACCGTCGTCCAGACACACGCGAAAGCACCGTCCACACCGGCTCGCCCGGCGAGCAGGTGCTGGCGCACGCGCAGGCGGGACGCGAAATCGTCCAAGATTTCGTTCCGCTCGCAGCAAGCCTCGAATGGCAGCTTGGGCAACAATACCTACGGCAGAGGGGCAACCTGTTGCAGAAGCAGCAGGAAGTGGTGGCGCTGCAGGCGCGACGGCACTAGCAGGAGTATTTGCTGCTGATAAATCTGGTGAGCAAATACGCGAAGCCGGAAGACACAGAGAAAAGAGATTAATCCACGAAGGACACGAACGAACACGAAGGTCGTGGCAGGTCGTGCGCGGCGGGCGGCGCGTGCCGAAAATAGGGTGTCTCCAGCCCTTGGCCACGGGCCGTGGCCATCCAGCTCCGGCGCGTGGCCATCGAGCTTTTGAGCGTCGATCCTGGAAGGCGGCCGAGGATGGATGACGAACCACGCTACCGACTGGATCGGCCCGACGGGACCGCGTCGAACACCCCTCACCCCCAAGCCCGCTCCCCCTAGGAGAGAGGGGAGCAGAGCGAGCCCCGGTCCCCCGAGAGGGCCGGCGGCATTATCCGCAGGGCGTGGAGCTGCGCTTTCACGAGAGCGTGCTGCTCAAGGCGTGGGCGACCAGGTGGCCTCGTTAGCGATGTTTTCGCCAGTTCTTTGCCATATTATCAATGGCGGCGGCACTGCGACCGTGCCACGACGGTGGCAAGACCCGGGAAGTGTTGGCGATGGACGATCTATTGACCTTGGCCCTGCAAAAGCACCAGAGCGGCCAGCTGCAGGCGGCGGCGCAGCTCTATCAGCAGATGCTCACGCGCGATCCGCAGCACGTCGATGCGCTGCACCTGTTCGGCGTCCTGAAGCACCAGCAGGGCGATCACACGCGCGCCGTCGAGCTAATCGGCCGGGCCGTCGCGCTGCGTCCCAACGCCGCCGCCCTGCACGCGAACCTCGCCGAGGCGTATCGCGCGCTGGGCCAGTTCGATCGCGCCGTGGGCTGTTGCCGGACCGCGCTGCGCCTTTGGCCCGACTTTCCCGAAGCGCTGTGCAATCTCGGCCTGGCGCTGCAAGGACCGGGTAAACATACCGAGGCGGTGGAGCAATTCCGCCGGGCCGTGGAGCTGCGGCCGGAGTTCGCCGCGGCGCATAGCAATCTCGGCAACGCGCTGCGCGAGCTGGGCCAGCTCGATGAGGCTCTGGAGCATTTCCGCCGGGCCGTGGCGCTGGACCCGAACAATGCCCCGGCCCGCACCAACCTCGGGCAGATGCTGGTCGATCGGGGCGAGGCCGAGGAAGCGCTGCCGCACTGCCAGGAAGCGGTGCGGCTCGCGCCCGACCTGGCGGCGCTGCACCACAACCTTGGCAATGCGCTGCGGGCCCTGGCGCGTTTCGGCGAGGCCCGCGCGGCGTATCTCGAAGCCATCCGCCTCGATCCGAATCTCGCTTGCTCTCATGCCCACCTCGGACTCGTGCTGCAGCAGGAAGGCGAGCTTGGCGACGCCGTGCCCTGGCTCAAGCAGGCGACGGAGCTGGAGCCAGCGAATGCCGACTTCTGGGGCTATCTGGCGGAACTGCACGGCGACCGCGAGGAGTTCGCCGAGGCCATTCCATGCTGGGAGCGCGTGCTTGCGCTGGCGCCGGATCGAGCGACGGCGCACAACAGCCTGGGCTGGGCGCTGCAGGAACAACAGCGCCTGAGCGCGGCGGAGGAGCACTATCGCGCGGCGCTGCGGCTGCAGCCGGACTTCGCGGGCGCGGAGCTGAGTCTGGGCGGGCTTCAAGAGGAACTGGGCGATCTGGCCGCGGCAGAGGCGGCATTCCGCGCGGCGCTGCGCTTGCAGCCGGCGTTTGCGCTGCCGCACGCGCGCCTGGCGACACTGCTGCGCGGCAAGCTGCCCGAGGCCGACCTGGCCGCCCTGGAGCAACGGCTGGCCGACGCCAATCTCGGCGAGGGCCCGCGGGCCCGGCTGCTGTTCGGCCTGGCGCACGTGCTGGATGCACGCGGCGACTGCGCGCGTGCCGCCGAGTGCCTGCGCCAGGCCAACGCGCTCAGCCTCGAAATCGCTCGCCGGCTGAAGCGCGATTACGCCCCGGCGGAGCACGAACGCTTCGTGGATCGGCTGCTGCAGGCGTTCACCTCGGCGTGGTTCGCAGCGCGGGCCGGCGCGGGCCTGCCGACGCACCGGCCGGTTTTCGTGTTCGGCCTGCCGCGTTCGGGCACGACGCTCGTCGAGCAAGTGATGGCGAGCCATTCGCGCGTCCACGGCGCCGGCGAGCTGCGGTTGGTGCGCCAGACGTTCGAGGCGCTTCCCGCCGTGCTGGGCCAGACCGTGCCGCCCATGGATTGCGTGCCGCTGCTGGAGCCGGCGGCACTGCAGCGCCTGGCCGAGCAGCATGACGCGCAGCTTGCGGCGCTGGGGGGAGGGCCGAGCGGGTCGTAGACAAGATGCCGGACAACTACCTGTACGTAGGCTTGCTGGCCGGGTTGTTCCCGCAGGCGACGTTGATCCACTGCCGGCGCGACCTGCGCGACGTGGCGGTGTCGTGCTGGCTGACCGACTTCCGCAGCATCCGCTGGGCCAACGATCCCGCGCACATTGCGTCACGGTTTCAGCAGTATCACCGCCTGATGCAGCACTGGCGAACGGTCTTACCGGGCCGACTGTGCGAGGTCGATTACGAACAAACCGTGACCGATCTGGAAGGCGTGGCCCGCCAGCTCGTGGCGGCATGCGGCCTTGGCTGGGAACCAGCGTGCCTGGAGTTCCACCGCACGCAACGGCCGATCCGCACCGCCAGCGTCACGCAGGTGCGGCAGCCGGTTTACCAACAATCGGTGGCGCGCTGGAAAAAGTACGAGCGCGAGCTGGCGGAGTTGTTCGCGGCCCTGCCCGCCCAATCTGAACCAGGCTGCTGATGCGACACCTTGTCGGCAGCATCCGCACGTCACGCATTCTCGGCATAATCGTCGCGCCGTCGCCGGCAAAACCGGCATTCTGGGCGTGGCTTTCCGATTGGATCGTTTATAATGACGTGCGGTTGGCGGGAAGCGCCCTTTCCCGGCTTTCACGCCGCAATCTCCCGCGACTGCGACCGCACCGGAGGATCGACATTGATGAATCGGCCGCTCCAACGCCTGCTGCTGGCGACGCTGCTGGGCGGCCTGACGCTGGCCGGCGCGGCGCAGGAGCCCGTCGGCACCAAAAAGACGGATTCGAAGGCCGTGGAGCCGGGCAAGCCCAAGGACACTGGCAAGGCACTGCCGGACAAGACGAAGCTGCCGCCGGGCGCGCTGATCATCGTGCCGAAGGCTTTCGAGAATGGCTTGCCGATCTGGCCGGCGTTCGTGTTCATGCCGCTGGAAGATTATTTCAAGCTCAAGGATGCGGCAGACAAGCGGCCGGCGAAGGCCGACAAGACGCTGGCCCACTCGTGCGAGCTGACCGGCCGGCTCGAGGGCGATTATGTGTCGCTACGTGGCGAATTCACCTTCGCGACACAGGAGCCGCGCACGACCGTGTACCTCGGCCTGCAGGGACGCAGTTGACCGAGAAGGGCGACCTTGACGGCCAACCGCCGCTCCTGGGCAGCTACACCGAGGACGACGGCTTCTCCGTGCGCGTCGACGAGCCGGGCAACCATCGGCTCGTCTTGCAGATGCGGGTCCCGGTCAAATCGAAACGCCCGGCGGGACTGCCGCGTGCGGAGCGTACGTTGGTGCTGGAGTTGCCGCAGACGGTGATCACAACCCTGATGCTGGAGCTGCCGGCGGCGGTTAAGGACGTGCGCTGCAACGACGAGCTCGAAAAGAATCGCGTCCAGGGGAAGTGGTTCTTCGCCCTGGGCCGAAAGCAATCGCTGACGCTGGTGTGGCGCGAGCCGATCGCCCAGCCGGGCGCCGGTCCGCATCTGAGCGTCGAGGGCAAGGTCACGGTCAGCCTTGGGGCCGCCGACGCCGAGGTGAGCGCGGACCTGTTCCTGGAAGACCCGCGCGGCCAGACCAAGGAATGTCAGCTCCTGCTGCCGCCGCAGGCGGACGTGAAGGTGGAGCCGCCCGCGGGCTGGCCGTATGAGCTGATCGGGCCCAGTCCGAAGAATCCCTATCACCTGCTGCGCTTTCTGGAGCCCAATGCCGAGCAGTGGAAGGTGACGGCGCTTGTGAAGTTGCCATTGCCGATGCCGGGCGGCCGATTGCCGGTCGGACCGTTCCTGGTCGCGGGCGCGGAAAAGCAGCGCGGCACGATCACCATCAAGGCGCCCTCGGACGCTGCGCGTACGCAGCGGGTCATCTATCACCGGCATGGCGACGTGTTCCAGCGCGACCCGCCCAAGGACCCACGTATCGAGGCGGTTTTCGAGTACTGGGTGCCGAACGCGTCGAAGTTCAAGGCGGGCGTCGCGCGGGTGCCGTTGGAGCTGGAGATTCGCAGTGAGCGCGGGCCGCTCGAAGGGGCGGTCGAGCAGGTGCTCAAGCTGCGTCCGAGCGGCGACGGCTGGGAGATCGACCTGACCGCGCGGTTGCTGGTGAAAGCGCCGTACGGCAGCGGGGATTTCATCGACGTGCTGCTGCCGCGGCCTCGGCCGATCGGTGCGGCGACGTTCGCGGTGTATCCGGCGGCTGGCTTTCCTGCAGCGCTGCCGTGGCCGGCGCTGGAGCTGCTGCGGGGGCGCCGCCAGGTGGCGTGGGCGATGCCGCTGGAGTTCCAGATCGGCGACGAAGGGGGCGCCGGCATGATTGAAGTGCCGCCGCCCGATGCGCGGGGCCGGTGCCGGGTGCCGTTGCCGCAGACGGTGGGCAAGGGCTACACGTTGACGCTTACGGGGAAATATGTGGTCGCTGCTGAGAGCCAGCGAGTGCGCGTCGGCTTGCCGCGGGTGCTGGGCATCGCCGAGCAGGGCAGCAAGGTGACGGTGCAAGCGGACGAGTCGCTCGAGCTGCTCGACGGGGCGCCCGGGCAGGAGCAGCCGGTTCAGGAGAAGCACCGTTATCACTTTGCGGTCGATGAAACACCCGGCTTCGTCGACGTGGCGTGGCGTCCGTATCGGCCTGACTTTCCTGCCAATGCGCTGATCGACGTGGTGATTCACGGCCGCACAGCGCAGGTTCGCCAGCGGCTCATGGTGGGACCGCCGCTGCGGCCCGGCCCGTCGCAGCCGTCGCGGCTCGGGCAGATCGAGCTGCAGGTGCCCGCGAGCGTCAAGGGTCTGGCCATGATCCAGGGCACGGGTCGCACCGAGCTACGGCCGGAGCGCGGCATCGTCTCGGTGACGCCCCGCGGCGACGAGCAGCGCGAAGTGATCCTGGAGTACGACCTGCGGTTGAGCGAGCGACCGGCGGCCAACGAAAAAGACGGGCCGCGCACGCTCGATCTGCAGGCGGTCTGGCCACAGTGCGCGACGCACCTGCAAGCCAAGGTGCGGGTCTGGTGCGAGCCGGGGTCGCGCGTGCAGGTGGGGCCGGCGGCCGGCGAGCTGTGGCGCGACCGCGGCGTCGAGCCCGTGAAGGATCGCGATTTGCTGCCGGCACTCGTGCTGGAGGGCGACGGTCCGGAATTGCCGCTGCGGCTCGTGCTCGACGAGACCGCGGGCGGCGGCATCGCGGCGCTGGTTTGCGAGCGTGCCCTGATCGAGGTGGCGGGCGAGGACGATGGCCTGTCGTGCCGGGCGCGGTATCTCATCGGCAAGGTGAATGCCGACGCCGTCGACGTCGAGTTTCCGGTCCGCCTGGGCCTGTGCGAGCCCAAGGTTCATCTCGGCGAGCACGGCATCGCGTGGAAGCCGGTGGACGGCAACGACAAGGCGATCCGCGTCCCGCTGCACGCCCCCGCCGGGACTCGGCCGCTCGTGCTCGAGATCGCCTATCGGCTGCCGCGCTCAACCCAGGAGGGCTCGGTGTTCGGGGTTGCCACGCTCGCACCGCCGGTCTTTCGCGATCCGGTGCGCATTGCGCGGCTGCGCTGGCAGCTCAACCTGCCGGCGGCCGACGTGCTGGCGGTGCCGATCACGCCGGGGGCACGGCCTGACTTTCGCTGGGGGCGGTTCCGGTGCGTGCTCGCGCCGGAGCCGGCCACGTCGAACGCGGACCTGGAGGCGTGGCTGCTCGGCACCGGCGTCGCGGGTGATGCGCGACCGGCGGGCCTCTCGTTTTGGCCGGCCCACCCCACGGACGCCCAGCGGGTCTTCTATCAAACGCGGCTGGCATGGCTCATCCTGGTCTCCGGGCTATCGGTGTTGTTCTTCCTTTTCCTCTATTTCCTACGGCTTGCGCGCCGGCATCATGGTGGTGGTGGGGCTGTTGGCGCTGGGCCTGCTGGCCGTCGCACTGACGCTGCCCGCACTACTGCCGCCGCTGCTTTTCGGCGCTCAGCCGGGCCTCGCGGTGATTGTGCTGATGCTCGGCGTGTTCTGGTTTCGGCAGGACCGCTATCGCCGGCAGCTGGTATTCATCTCGGGTTTCACGCGTCTCAAGGCGGGTTCGTCGCTGGTGCGCAATGGCAAGTCGAGCAAGCGGCCGCGTGAAACCTCCACGATCGACGCGCCGACCCCCGCGGGCGTCACCGGCTCCGGACCCTCATCGAGCGCAAAGAAGTAACGCATGCACCCGGCCGACCCGTGCAAATGCAACGCGACGCTCCGCGAGCCAGCCCCGCCGCTCGCCGTGTGCGTGCTTGGCGTGTTGGCGGCGCTGGCGGCTATCGTGGCGGGTGCGGACGGACAGGCGCCGCGGGATGAGGATCCGCTGCCGCTGCTGCGCATTACCCTGTCACCCGAGCAGCTCACGCAGGAACTCACCCGGTTCAAGCAGGGCGCCCTTGTCAAGCTGCCGCGCGAGGAGTTCGAGCTGCGCGTGCGCAAGGCCGCGGCGGCCAGGGCGGCGGCCAAGGTGGTCGCGCGCGTCGTGCGGGCGCATTACGTTGCGGAGCTATCCGAGCAAGACCTAGTCCAGGGCACGGGCGAATGGTCAGTCGAAAACCCCGAGCCCGGTCCGGCGCCGCTGCCGCTGACACCGCTCAGTCTCGCCCTGAGCAACTGTGCCTGGGAAGACGGCACCAGGGCCGTCGTTGGCGATCTGGACGGCAAGGGGTTGGGGGCGCTGGCGCCGGCAGTGGGTCTGGCGTCGCTGTTCTTCGACTGGAGCTGCCGGGGCACGGTGACGCCGCAGGGTTTGGCGTTCGACCTGCGCCTGCCGCCCTCCCCGCAGACGACGCTGGAACTAACACTGCCCGCAGATAGCTGGCCGGCGATTCCCGCCAGGGCCGGATTGCTGACCGGACCGGACGACGCCGGCGCCGCGGGCAAGCGGCTCTGGAAGCTGCAGCTCGCGGGCAAAACCCAGGTGCCGCTGACCATCCGCAAGGTGCCCGCCGGCCCAACCGCACTCTTCGTGCAAACCCAGGCACGCCAGATCGTCACGCCCGACCGGGTGGCAGCGGACTACGAGTTTCAGGTCGAAGTGCCGCGTGGGGCCGTCCGCGAGCTGGTCTTCGAGGGCGACGGCACGCTCGAACCGTTTGAGGTGACGGCACGATCCGCCGACGTTCGACTGGCGCTGGGACGCCCCGGCCGGCAAGCCGGCGGCGTCGCCCGGCACGCTCGTGGTCGATTTCCGCGAACCGCAACAGGGGCTGATTGCCGGACTGCGCGTGCGCTGCCTGGCGCCGCGGCCGGTCGCGCCGGCCGAGTGGATCAGCCCGGCGTTGCGGCTGCGCCAGGCGGTGTGTCGCTCCGAAACGTTGAAACTAACAGTGCACCCCGACGTGCAAATCGGGCGCTGGACGGCCGGCGACTTCCACCCGTTTGGCAGCGCGACGGACACCGACGGGGGGCTCACATGGACGCTCGTCAATGCCCGCGCCGCGGTAGCCGCGCCTGCGGTCCGGCCGCGCTGCCAGCTCGTGACCGCCGGCGCGGAATTCACCACGGTCCAGCAAACGCGCTGGCACCTCGAACCCGACGCCACTTCGCTTCGCAGCGCGATCACCTATGTCGTGTCGCGCGGCCAGCTCCACCAGCTCGCGGTCAAGCTGCCGGCGGCGGGCGGCCCGTTTCATGTCGACTCGGTTGCGGTGGAGCCGAAAGGATTGCTGCGGAGCTGGGCGCCGGCCGGCCCGCTATTGCTCGTCGAGCTGCAGCACGGCCTCACGCCGCGAACCGAGGCCCGGGTCATTGTGCAACTCCGCTCGCGGTTGAAGCCCACCGCTCAGCCGCGCGTCCTCGATCTGCCCGACGTTGCCCCCGAGGGCGCGACCGTGCGCGGGGAAGTTCGAAATCACGCTTGACCCGCTGTTCCAGGCCCAACTGCTGCAGTCCTCGGTGCCGCCGGCACACGCGACCGCGGCGGGCCAGGACCGGCCTGCCTTTGCTTTCGCGTATCACGATCACGTCCTGGCCGGCAAGCTGCGGTTGTTTACGCAACGGCCGCGGATTCACGTCCACGCCCAGCAGAAGGTCGTGCTGGGCGCCGACGTGGCTCAATGGCAGGCCAAGCTCGACGTCGAGCCGCTGCTCGGCCGGCCGGCGTTTCTGGATGTATACCTGTCGGCGCCGCTGCACCGGCCCTTGCAAGTCACCGCGGAGGGCGAACCGGGGCTCGTGCAACAAACGTCGCGCCGGACGGTACACGAGGCGCTCGTGCAGCTCTTGCCGCTTGGCGCCGGATCGCCGTGGGAACAAGCCGCTCTACGTACGGCGCTGCCGCGCGGTGAACACTGGCGCGTGCACTTCGCCAGGCCGTTGACGCAGAAAACGACACTGCATTTTCGCGGGTCGTTCCGTCCATCGACGCCACTGGCCGGGCCTGCCGATTCGGCCACGACGTGGGAGGTTCCGGTCCTGGGCCTGCCCGTCATCGAACAACAAGAGGGCACCTTGATCGTGCGCTCCGGCAATCAGCGAATCGAGCGCGTCCGGCAATACGGCATGACGGGAAGCGCGCGGAGCGGCGGGTCGGGCGGATCGGTTTCCTTCCAGCTCAGCCCGGCATCGACGTTCGCGCGGCTGGAATTGCAGAGCAGGCCCGGCACGGCGGCGCCGGACCAGAACGCGGTGTGCGAGATGAGCGAGCTGATCTCGTGCCTCGAAGCCGACGGCAGCTTGTCGCATCTTCTGCGGGTGCGGCTGCGCAACTGGCGACAGCCGCGGTTCGAGGTGACCATCCCCGACACGGCGCGAGCGCTGGCGGCGCGAATCGACGGCGTCTGGCTCGATCGGCTGGACGTGGACGCCGACGCGGCGGGCACCCGGTTCCGCATGCCGGTGAACACGGCGGCAACACTGCAGCAGGTCGAATTGCATTATGCGGCGGATGGAGCGGCGAGTGCCTGGGGTCTCCTCGGCCTCGTGCACGCTGCGCAGCCCCGGCTAGCGCAGGAACCGCTCGTGCAGCGGCACTACTGGCGGCTGCCCGCGGGCTGGACGCCATGGGCTGCCGGCCGGTGGCAGCCGCGCGGCCAGCCGGAGGGGATGCGCATGCACCAGGCGCTAAACGCACTGCCGGGCCGGCTCTGGCACACGGGCGCGACGCTCCTGCCGTCGTGGGACCCGGTGAGCAGCGCCTGGAGCGACGCCCAGCGCGCGGACCTGGACAAGGCCGCAGCCCGCCTGCGATCCGAAGTTGCCAAGGGGACGACCCTCGGCGCGGCCTTCGATAGGCTTGCCCAGTACGCTAAGGACGCCATGCCGCTGGTGATCGACGTGGAAGCGATGCGGGCCACGGGCAAGCAGGCAGGTACCATCGTGCCGCCGGCGCCAGTCGAGCGCCCGTTCTGGGAAGCGCTCGACCTGATCTATGTGCCGTGTCCGAGCGGCGTGCTATTTACCACGCCCGAGCGCCTGCGCCAGTGGCAGGAACAAGCCGGCGATGCGCCTTCACTGGGCGCGCTGCTCGACGTTGGCGTCGCGGAGGCGGCGGTGCATGGACTCGACCACGCCGGCTGTTTCGCTTCGCTCGACCATTGGCTGCGCGGCCCGACCTCCAGCGCCGGTTGGGTCGAGCCGCGAATTGATCCACGGCTCGTCGCTTTTCGCCGAAATCCCTGACGGCTCGTGGACGGAGTGGGAACCCGTCCCCGGGCTGCCCGCCGATGCGACGGTGTGGCTGTTCTTTGCGCCCACCGCGCGCGGGCTCGGCTACGGTCTCGCGGGACTGTGGCTCATCATGGCCGCGTGGGCGGGCTGGCGCCTCGCGCCGGCCGCGTGCTTCCGCGTCCACCTTGTCGCCGCAACCGTGGTGATCCTGGCCGTCCTGTGGCTGCCCGCGCCGGCGCGCGGCGCTCGCCGCTCCCCTCGTCGTCGCCGAACTCGTCGCTTGTGCGGTGACGTTCACGGTCCATGCGTGGCCAAGAGGACCGGCGTCGCGGCCGAGCAAGTCGACCATGGTGCGTCCCGCCGCCGCCGTCATTCTCCTTGGCGCCGCCGTGGCCGCTGTGCCGCTCACGGCACAGCCGCCGCCGGCCCCGGAGCCGCAGCCTGTTTACCTCATTGCGGGCAGCGAGCCCGGCAAGGAAGCCGCGCTGGTCAGCCCGGAATTGTTACGCAAGCTCGACGAGCTGGCGAGTCGGCCCACGGCGCTGCCGGCCGGCGCGGTGGTTGTCACGGCCCAGTACCAGGGCCAGGTGAAGGACGGCACCGCCGAGATCGTGGCGCGCTTCGATGTGCACCACTTCGGCGACCAATGCACCTTTGTGCTCCCCATGACGGGCGTGCAACTGCAGCCAGGTATTTTCCTGGACGGCGTGCCGGTCTTTCCGGTGGCCCACAAGGGCGGCTACGCCCTGCCGCTGCGCGGCAAAGGGCTGCATCAGCTCACGCTGACGTTTCAAGCCCGCACGGTGGTCGTCAACGAGTTTCACGAGCTGCGGTTCGGCGTGCCCAGGGCAGGGCAGTGCCAGCTTGAGCTGAGCTGGGCCACACCGACAGGCGGACTGCACCTCGTGGGCGGTCTCGGCGAAGCGCGCGTCCAATTCGACAACAAGGGCCATGCCACCCTCAAGGCTCAACTCGGCCACGAAGGGCTAGTCCAGGCACGCTGGTCGGCCACGGCCGGTCCGCCAGTCCCAGCCGCAATCGAGGTCCGTGAGGCATATTTCTGGGACCTGCGGCCGCTGACACTGGGTCTGTCCGCCGGCGTGCAGTTCAACATTGCCAAGGGAAGCCTGTCGCAGTTTCGGTTCGCATTGCCCGAGGGACTCGAAGTGCGCCAGGTCGAGCTGGCGCCTCGGTCGAGTGCGCCGGCGGTGTCCGCCCCGGCGCTGCGCCAATGGGACGTGATCGGTAAGGACGGCACACGCCAGCTCGTCATCGGTTTTGCCCAGCCGGTCGCCGGCTCGGTCACGCTGCTGATCGAGATGGTCCCGCGCCTGAGCCTGACACCCGGCCAGTGGCTGCTGCGCCTGCCGGCGCCGCTGCAGGGGACCAGCACCGCCGGCCTGTTGGCGTACCGCCTGGAAGGCATGGACGCCGTGTCGAGCCCGCAAAACCTCTCCGTCGGCACCGTCATCACGCCTGAATTGCTCGCCGAAAGCTGGGCGCTCGTCCTGCGCGAGCCGGCGGCGCCGACCAAGGTGGTCAACTTCCGCCGCATCTCGCCGGCGGCCGCGCTCAGCCTGACTGTCAAGGCCACCCGGCCGACAGCGCACGCGGACCTGCGATGGCATGTCACGCCGCGCGGCGCCGATCTCTCGGCGCGGGTCAGCTTGACCAGTTCGGCCGACGACCTCGTGCTCGTCGAGCTGGAATTGCCGCCGCGACTCAAGCTCGTCAAGATCGCGGAGGCGAACGGCGCGGATATCCATCACTGGAGCCGGCAAGACAACGTCGTGCAAGTCTGGCTCCAGCAGCCACGCAAGCAGGTCCAGCTTGACGTTCGCGGCTGGGTCGAGTACGCCAAGCCGGGATCGGCCGCACGCTTCGAGCTGGCGCCGCTGGCCGTTCGGAATGTGCGTTCCCTTGCCACCACCATCGCCATCGATCCAGAGGCGGGCCTGTCGCTCGTGCCCGAGCGCCTGGTACGCTTGACCCCGGCCGCCAAGCCGGATGGCTTGCGGTTTGTCAGCGACGCCGGCAATTACGAGGCGTCCCTGGCGCTGCGTGCGGTTGCCATCCCGCCATCGGGCCGGGCGTTCACGTTGGTCCAGTGGCGTCGCGAATTCGTGGAAATGACGACGGCTCTGCACCTGGAGCCGCAGTCAGGCGACGTCCATATTGCGGTGTCGGGCTGGACCGGCGAGGACCTGCGCCTCGACACGCCGGCGCCGATCGTGCGCAAGAGCCAACAGCACCAGGGGGACCAACACATCTGGACCTTGCAGCTCCCCGCGGGTCTGCCGCAAACGATCACGCTAACGCTGCGGGGCCGGCTCGCCGCCGAGCACGCGGCCAACGGCTGGACGTTGCCGGTCGTGAAAGTAAGTCCCTATACGCTGCAAGATCACTGGATCGGCCTGAGCGGCGTCGAGCCGGCGGCGCGGGACAGCGTGCAGCTTCGTGCCGCACCAGCGGCCGCCGACGTTCCCGATTATCCCCGTCCCCCGCGCGCGATGGGTGCGGACGCGCGCATCGGCAAGCTCAAGGCGGTGGAGGGCGGCCTGGCGCTGCGACCGCCCCCGGCGACAGCCGCCGACGCGACGCATGTCCTTGCGGCAGACCAGGACTGCTTCTGGGCCGGCGCCGGTTGGCTGCATGAGCTACGCCTGTTGGCGATTGCTCACGGCCAGGGCGAGCTGCTCGTCCGCCTGCCGGAGGGAGCGCGTGGCCGCGCCGTGGTCGTGGGCGATCACGCGGCGGTGCCGGCCGACGGCGAACTGCTGATCCCCCTGCCCGGTCCGCCGGGCCCGCGCGTCGTGCAGGTGTACTGGAGCTACCGCGACGAAGAAGCCGACGGGCCGCGCCTCGACCAGCCTCGGGTTACCGGCGTGGCCGCCGGCGACATCCACAGCCGCTTTTCGTTGCCGGCGGCTTACGAGCTTGCGCGGCAACCTGCCGGCCTCGGCGTGAGCGCGGTCGAGGCGGCGCTGCGCCAGGCGACGGCGCGGATGCGCCTGTGCCAGCTCTGGGCGGAGGCGGCGCCGCCGGTCGAAGACCTGCGCCGGGAGCAACGCGCCTTTCACGGCTGCATCGATCACGCGAACGCCTTGATCGCGATCTTGCACCGCACCGGGACTGCTGCCGGCACGGCCGAGTTGACAGCTCGTGCGCGACAGTTGCTCAATCAGAACGCGGCGCTGGCCAAGAAGGGCGGATATGCAGACGAAGGCCAACCGCGCGTTGCTCTGGGTTCGCACGCCACGCTTCCGCGGGGAGAAAATGGCGTGCCGCTGTTCTTGCCGACGGGCTCGCTGGCGCTGGTGTCCGTGCTGGAAGACGAGCAAGCGATCGCGCGCTCCATCACCGAGCTGTTATTGCTGGTCGTCGTCGTGCTGCTGCTGCTCTCATTTCTGCGGCGCGGCGTGGCGCTGCTGCAAGCGCTCTGGCCGGAGATGCTCCTGGGGCTCGCAGCGCTCGGCATTTCCCTGGATGGCCTGAGCCCTGTCGCAGTCGCCTTGCTGGCCATCGCCATTGGCCTGCGCACCGTCTGGCTTACTATGGTGCTGCAGCGCGTGCTGCCGGGTTGGTTTGCCGGTACAGCGGCGCCGCCAATCGGCGACACGGGACCGATTCCCGCGCCGCCGCCACCCGTCGATCCGCTACTCCGCAACGATCGGGTTTCGGAGTAGCCCAAGCCCGTCGATCTCGACCTCGACCACGTCGCCGCCCTTGAGAAACACCGGCGGCTTGCGCGAAGCCGACACCGGGCGGCGTGCCGGTGAAGATCAGATCGCCCGGCTCGAGCGTGAACACCTGCGACAGATACGCCAGCGTCGCGCCGACGCCGAAGATCATCTGGTTGGTATTGCTGTCCTGCATGGTGGCGCCGTTGAGCCGTAGCCGAATCGGCAAGGCGTGCGGGTCCGGCACCTCGTCGGCCATGACCAGCTCCGGGCCGACCGGGGCGAACGTGTCGAAAGTTTTGCCGACCATCCATTGCTTGCCGTCCTTCTTGAGCTGCCAGTCGCGTGCCGAGACGTTGTGCCCCACCGCATAGCCGGCGACATGTTCGAGCGCATTAGCCGCCGCGAGGTGCCGTCCTTTCTTGCCGATGACGATGACCAGCTCCGCCTCGAAGTCGACCTCGCTGCTGACGCGCGGCAGCACGATCGCGTCGCCGTGCCCGACCAGCGCGGTCGGATACTTGCTGAACAGGATGGGATCTTTCGGGATGGCCGCCCCGCTCTCGGCGGCGTGATCGCGATAATTCAGGCCCAGGCACACGATCTTGCGCGGATCGACGACGGGCGCGTAGAAGCGTGCCTGGTCGGCCGGCACCGTGACCGCATCGGCCCGCTCCGCCGCCTGCCGGGCCGCCGCGAGCGCCCGGCCGCCGCCCTCCAGGATCAGCCGCAGGTTGGGCGGCACATTCGGGTCGGTCGCGTGCAGGTCCACGTAAACGCTATCCCGGCGGAGCGCCGCACGCGGCCCAGCCCAGGTGTGAATGGTGGCAAATCGCATGGTTCCTCGATGTTTGCAGGGTGACGGCACCGGACCGCGCTTTCGTCAGATTATCGCCGGCCGCACGGTTGGCAAGCGCTGGCGCGATCGGAACGGCGCCTTGTCCGGCGGCCGGCGATTCGGTAAAATGGGACTTGTGACCGATGTACGGGCTGGGTACGATACATCGCGAGGATTCCCCGATAGCTCAATGGTAGAGCAACCGGCTGTGACGGGAACTTGGGCGTGATGGCACGCCGAATCCCACCAAGCGCAGCGTCGGCCTGAAAGGGCCGATGGAAAATGGGGTGAATTCAGGGAACCCGCAGCACGTTGCGGTGGCGGCAACCCTGAGCCAAGCTCGACGAACGGCATCGCAGTAGTCGAGAAGGTGCAGAGACTAGGTGGTGCGGAGCCGATCCAATAAGCCACCCGCGAGCGCCCCACACCCTCCCGCCCTCCTTGGGGCGCGGGTGATGAGATAGTCCACTCCTTGCGGAAACGCGAGGGCAAGTGTAACCGGTTTGTTCCAGGTTCGAGTCCTGGTCGGGGAGCTTTTCGGACAGTTCATCCAGGGGCAACTTCGCCAAGCTCCGCCGCGCAGTTGGCGAAGTGGCCCCCCGGTTTCAGGTCCTTTCCGTATCATCACTTGCGATGCGCCGACGAGCCACTTCGCCACTTCGCCACGGTGCCGCCAGAAAAAAACGCGCACCATGACCGAAACCGATCGCCCCCGGAGCCGCTCCGCCATGGCATGGTGGCGTGAGAGGCGTACTTCCTCCGCACCACCGGTCGGATCCAGCGAAGAATCGAACGTTTGGTGGCATTACTGATCATTTAATCCCTTTCCATTAAGGATTTGCTGCGTACATTTTTCAACCCTTGACGCCCGCGTTTTGGATTGTTTGGGTGCCGAAAAATAAAAAATGTATGCTCTTTGCCGTCCCGGCGTCAATGCATCAAAAGCAGTTTTCAACGCAGGCAGTGCATCTAGTTTTTCTTGGAACTCTTCAGGAATTGGGAAGTCTGATGTCTTCTTGAGTTTCACTTGCAAGCCGGCTTTTTCTACTTCAATGGCTTCATCAATGTAGGTTTTCAAGATGGGTTTCATCTGAACAATTTCTCGAACATTCGTGAACCGAATCTGGCGCGCCGCCTGCACATTCTTCGTTTGTTGGATGAGTATACCCTCGGCATCTCTTAACAAGGCACCTTTGAAAAACAGCAGCGCACAGTATTCTTTGAATCCATGTATTAGAACTATGTTTCTTTTCTGAAACGTGTAGCAAGGTTGACCCCACTTCAATTCTTCGGTCAACTCACGGTCAAGAATGATCGTTCTCAGTTTCTCAAATTCTACCTGCCACTTTTTGGCTTTGCTGAAGAAGAAATCCACCTTGGGATTCATTCTGTTCATTGATTGATACTCTACAAAGTGAGCTTAACGACTGCGTTCACTTGCCGGCCCGGCTGCAGGGACGCGGTGTCACGAAAAGCCGTAATGCCGGCCCGGGCATGGCGAAGCTCGTCAATTCTTGGGCGGCTCCAGGAGAGCCGCGACCGCTCCCGCCGGATCTTGAATCACCGCGAGCCGGCCATACGAGCCCATGCTCCTGGGTTCCCTGAGAACCTTGCCTCCCTGGTCCCGGCAGCGCTGGACGCTTTGGTCGAGATCGGCCACGGTGATGTAGATCAGCCATTGCGGCGGCAAGTCCGCATTCGGTCCGCGGGCATGGCAGATGCCCGCGACCGGTTGCGCGGCGCCGGGCGGATGCATGCAATAGTCGGCATAATCTCCCATCGGCACATCGGCCGGCGTCCAACCGGCCACGGCCGCGTAGAAGCCACGCAGCGCGGTCGCATCCGCCACGGTCAGGTCGATCCAGCCGATGGTTCCAACAGGATTCATCGTTGCCCCTATCTCTGTTTGAATCGTTTTAGTCATTCTTTGCTCCTTTGGATAGCTGCTTCTGAAGACGCTGGAGGCGATCGTCCCAGAACCGCTCGTAATGCGCGGTCCGTTCCCGGAAAAATAACGCGCATCCTCCCCGAAACTGATCTCCCCCGGAGCCGCGCCGCCATGGCATGATGGCGTGGAGGCGACTTCCTCCGCACCACCTTTTGCACCACGCACCGCCATGCCCGTCAAGCTCGCCAATCTGGTCGTCGCCCAGCCGGTTTCCTGGCTGTGGCCGGACACTCTCTCGCTCGGCAACATCGCGATTCTCGACGGCGACCCGGACCTCGGCAAATCGCTGCTCGCGCTCGACCTGTGCGCCCGCCTGAGCACGGGCCGGCCGTTCCCCGACGGCCGACCTGGTCGCGGCCCGGCCAACTCGCTGGTCCTCAGCGCCGAGGATCAGGCCGCCGAAACGATTGTGCCGCGCCTGCAACGACTCGGCGCCGATCTGACCCGCGTGGCAGTCTGGCAGCGCGAACGCAACGACGAAGCCTGGCCCTGGCGTTTCCCCGCCGACCTCGGCCGGCTCGACGACGCCCTGGCCCAGACCGACGCCCGCTTCGCCGTCATCGATCCGATCATGGCGTTCCTCGACGACAGCGTCCTGTGTGCCAGCGATCAGAGCGTACGGCGAGCACTATCGCCGCTGATGCAGCTGGCCGACAAGCACCGCTGTGCCGTCCTCATGCACCGCCACCTGAACAAGCAAGGCGGCAGTCAGGCTGCCTATCGTGGTCTTGGCTCGATCGCGTTCGTGGCCGCGTGCCGCAGCGCGCTGCTGGTGGCGCGCGATCCGCTGGCGCCCGGCCGCTGTGTGCTGGCGCAGGTCCGCAACAGCCACGCCCGGCTGCAGCCGAGCCTGAGTTACCAGATCACCGCCGCCGACGGCGAAATGCCGGCGCTCGAATGGCTGGGCCCGAGCCCCCTTGCAGCCAACCAGCTGTTGGCCGGCGCCGCGCGAACGGCGTACGGCCCGCGCGAACAGGCCGCCGCGTTTCTCGAGCAGTTCCTGGCCGCCGGCCCGCGCAGCGCCGGAACTCTGGGCGGCCGCCCGCAAGGCCGGCCTCTCCGCGCGCACATTGCAGTGCGCCAGGAAGTCGCTCGACATCCGCTGCCGCCGTCTCTGCGTCGCCGGCAAGACGCACTGCTACTGGCTGCTGCCCGGTCAGCAAATCACCACCGGCGACCCCGGCATCGACGAAGTCAACCGCCGTCTCGCCGAAATGGAAAGGCTGTACCCGCCAACCACGCCGCTGGAGGAAGACGAGCTTGACGACGATCGCGAGCTCGATCTTGAGGACCGCGATTGAACGGCGATAAGCCACGAACCGTTCGTAGTTCCGCCTTTAGGCGGTTCTCCCGCCCGCCTAAAGGCGGAACTACGAACCATCCGAAAAAGAATCGCGAGCAACGACTGTAAATGTCGGTCGCGCTCGGTTATCATCCCGGGGTGGGCAGTTCTCCTATTCCGACAGCCGGTCTTGCTGCCGATGCACTCCGTCGCCCGTCCGCCCCTGGTCCGCTTCGCTCAGATCGATGCGGC
Organism: uncultured Gemmataceae bacterium; assembly: GCA_963834865.1. GTDB lineage: Bacteria > Planctomycetota > Planctomycetia > Gemmatales > Gemmataceae > CAWIDK01. The sequence goes on along the minus strand of CAWIDK010000002.1, from coordinate 3,313,943 downwards.
GATCCGCGCCGGCCGCTGGCCCAACGCCATGACGCTCGCCGCCGAGCTGGAGGTACACCCGCGCACCGTCCAGCGCGACCTCGTCTTCCTGCGCGACCGTTTCCTCGCCCCGCTCAAGTTCGACCGCGCCCACAACGGCTACGTCTACACCGACCGCTCCTATTGCCTGCCGCTGCATCAGCTTACCGAGGGCGAGCTGATAGCGCTGTTCCTGGCCGAGCGGCTGCTGCAGGAGTATCGCCACACGCCCTACGCCGCCGCACTGGCCCGCGCTTTCAAGAAAATCACCGCCGGCCTGCCGGACACGGTGAGCATCGACCTGGCCCACCTGGACCGCGCGTACTCCTTCCGCCATCAGGCGGTGGACGGCGGCGACGCCGGCCGCTTCGCCCAGCTCGACCGCGCCATCCGTGACGGCCGGCAGCTTGAGCTGCTGTACTGGACCGCATCGCGAAACGAGACGACGCGCCGCGTGGTGGATCCCTACGGCCTCGCTTCGGTGGACGGCGACTGGTACTTGATCTGCGCACTGCCATCGGCGCGACGACGTGCTAATGTTCGTGCCGGCGCGCATCCAGGAGCTAAGCGAGACCGGCAAGCGTTTCGATCGCCCGGCCGACTTCCGCATCGCCGACTATCTCGACGCCGGCTTCCGCGCCGTCCGCGGCACCGGCCCGCCGCGCGTCGTCCGGCTGCGCTTCCGCCCCGCCGCGGCCCGCTACGTCCGCGAACGGAAATGGCACGCGACCCAGCAGCTGGAGCCCGAGGCCGACGGCAGCCTGCTCGTGACGCTGCGAATCAACCACCTGCTGGAGGTCAAGCGCTGGCGCTGTCGTTCGGCGCCGACTGCGAGGTGCTGGAGCCTGCCGAATTGCGGGAGGAAATCTTGCAGGCGGTTACCCGCGTCGCTGAGCGGTACGCCACGCAGAGTCCGGAGCGCTAGTGTCCGTCCCGTCAGAACATCGTGTGGAATCCGGCGGCCTCGAAATGGCGGTCGTTGGTGAAGGCCTGCGTCATACCAAGACGCCGCATGACGGAGAATGAAACATGATCGACGATCCCCGCCAGTCCCGCGTCGCCGCGCTCATACGCCGCCCAGGCAGTCACCCAGTCTTCGTCGGTTGGCACGATCAACTCGCCGCGGCGCTCCAGCGTCTGGCGGAGTTGTGCGGCTTCCTTGCGCCAGGAGCGTCGCGCCGCCGCGTTGCCGCACTCGAGCAGGACAAACCGGGTAGTCACGAAGGGCAGCCGCTTGGCCGTGATTTGCAGGTACGCCGCCTCGGCTGCGTTGTGCCACTGGTCGGAAACGTCCCAGATCGCCAGGAGGCCGACCGTATCGAGGAAGACTGCGTTCACGGCTGGTGCTCGTCATGCCGAGCCGCAACGTTGCGCTCGCCCGAGTCGAAGCGCTTACCGAGGAGGGCATATACGTCGTCCAAACTCGGGCGTTGCGTTGTCGCTTTCACCGAGCGGACCTCGAATTCGACTTCACACGGGTCGGGCAAATCGACCGGCTCGGTCGGCCGAAACACCCCATTGGCGAATACTGCGTGGATGGTTCTTGCCATGTCTCGTGTCCTCCCGTGCGACGCACATCACACCTACCTGCGTTACCGTCAGTGTAGCGGCGCCCAGGAAAAAGCCAACCTTCCCGGGCCGGGAGCCGAGTTTCTGAGAATTTACTGGACACGCGTTCCCCCCAAGCGCTCATGATTATAGCCGCCAATGGATCGGCCTCTTTCCGCCATGAGGGTTTCGCCATTTGCGGGACCGGCGAGTCATGATGATCGATCTTTCCTTCCCGCTGCTCGGCTCAGCGCTTCCGTGCGACCACGGCTACGAGCTGTACGCTGCACTATCGAGGGTGCTGCCGGGGTTGCATGACGGATCAATTTCCTGTCGCATTTCCCCGGTGCGCGGGATGTATTCTGGTGAGCGCCTGCTCCACCTTGATCGGCGCTACTCGCGGCTCCGGCTGCGCATGTCGCTGGATGGCATCCCGCAGCTATTGCCGCTGGCCGGCAAGCCGCTGGAGGTCGGTGGTCATCGCTTGCGCCTGGGCGTGCCGCAGGTTTGGGCGTTGGTGCCAGCGCCGGCGCTGGCCGCGCGGCTCGTTACGATCAGCGTGGCCAAGCAAGAGCGGGCCCCACCGGAGCCCAGCGAATTTCTCGGCGCGGTTCGGCGGCAGCTAGACGGGCTCGGCATCGGCGGCGAGGCCGGCATTCCGCTCGTTGAATCCGGCCCTCACGCGGGCAGGCCGCGGCGGCGAGTGCTCCGCGTCAAGGAGCGCCGGATTGTTGGCTTCCCGCTGCTTGTGACCGGCCTGACTGCCGACGAGTCGATCCGGCTACAGGAAAGCGGCCTCGGAGGCAGAAGCAAGATGGGGTGCGGGTTTTTCTTGCCAACCCGGGAACGTGCGGGAGGGGAAGTATGAACGCAGAGTTTTGGGCGAAAAAGGCTCGCAAAGGCTTTCCGACCCCGACGGTGGCCGAACACTGCCGCGACGTGTACGATGCGGCGAATGCATTGGTTGACGCGGTAGGCCGGGAATTGGCTGCAGCGCTTGGTGTGGATCCCGCGGCACTCTGGCGGCTTCGCCCATTGCTGCGAGCGTCCGCTCTTCTGCATGACCTCGCGAAGGTCAATTCGGCGTTTCAGGCGATGTTGCGGGCTAGACCAGGGGACACCGCGCGCAGCCGGTTCGGCACGAAATCCTCGCCGCTTGGCTCCTCACCGACCCGGAATTCTTCGGCCCCTGGTCCGCTGGCCTGCGGCCCGAAGAGGAGGTGTGGCCAGTGATCTGGGCCGTGGCCGGGCACCATCTGAAAATGGGGGATCCCGCCCGCGGAGCAACCCTTTTCAACACGGGCAGTGAAATCGCTAGGGTTACCATTCCTCTGAAGTTGGCAAACGTCCAAGAGCTTCTTCGCGATGCCGCCGAGACGCTTAAAGCAGCCGATGGGCTCCCTCCGCTCAGGGACGAGCAATTCGACACCGCCGATGATGACGAGGATGGCCTGGAACAGCGCATCTCGCGGTTTGCCGAAACTTCGTGCCGCGCGTGGAATCGCCTCCGGCGGAATGCCGAGGTCGTGCAACGCACGGCGTTGTTGAAAGCGTTTCTCATTGCCGCTGACGTTGCTGGGTCTGCCCTCACAGGGGATGATGAACGTCCCGAACAATGGATTGCGCACGCACTTTCAGCCCGCATCACCCCGGAAGTCCTGCAGCCCATCATCGCGCAAGGGACCAAGGGAAAAGAGCCTCTCGACTTCCAAAAGAAAGTTGGTGCATCCGACAATCTCGCGACGATTGTGATTGCCGGGTGCGGAAACGGCAAGACCACGGCCGCGTACTTGTGGGCACAGCGCCGTGCGGCCGGGCGCAAGTTGTGGTTCACGTATCCGACAACCGGCACGGCGTCGGCTGGCTATCGGGGCTACTTGTACGATCACCCCGACCTGCTTGCAACGCTGATGCACGGGCGGGACGAGGTAGACCTTAAAGCGATGCGAGACACCGCGGAGGATGACCAGGGAGAGGAGCCCTTGCGTTTGGAATCGCTCCGGGCATGGGGCAAGCAGGCCGTCGTTTGCACAGTGGATACGGTTCTCGGCCTGCTGCAGAACCAGCGCCGCCCATTGTTCTCGTTCCCCGCGATTGCGACGGGGGCCATCGTCTTCGACGAGATTCACAGCTACGACGCTCGGCTGTTCGGTTCCCTGCTCCGGTTTCTGCGGACGTTCCCCGGAATGCCGGTTCTGCTCATGAGCGCGTCCATTCCACCGAAACGACTGGAGGCCCTCCGCGAGGTGCTTGGCTCGCGTGTGGGCCCGGAGATTCCCGGTGATTCTGTTATGCAGGGACATGAGCGCTACCGGCTCGAACCCCGGGACACCCTCGAGGCTTGCCGCAAAGAGGTTCTGGAGGCATTGGCGGTCGGGAAAAAGGTGCTTTGGGTGTGCAACACCGTGGCCGCCGCGGTGCAGGAAGCTCACGATGCTCAGCAGTGGTCAGGACTCGCGCCGGAGAAGATCATCGTATACCATAGCCGGTTCCGATACAGGGACCGGGTCAAGCGGCAGCAGGAAGACGTGATTCCGGAGTTCGAGTACTTCACGGAGGGCCAGAAAAAGGGCCAGCGAGTCAAACCAGGCGCGGGTCTGGTGATCGCCACGCAGGTCTGCGAAATGTCTCTCGACATCAGCGCCGACCTACTGGTGACGGCCGTGTGTCCGCTACCCTCCCTCGTGCAGCGGTTGGGCAGACTGAACCGATACGCTGTTGGTGACGACCCGTGGCCGTGTCTCATTTACGCTTTCGAGGGTGATCCCTACAACGAGAAGCCCGAGTGGATACAAACACGCGGTGACTTCCGAGTCGCGATGGCTGCGGCGCAAGACTGCCGAGGATTTCGCGGGGAAGCCATGCACCCAGGAGGACCTCAAGAATCGTCTCGACGGGATGATCGATCCGGAACGGTTTGAGACCTACTCCGCATGGATCGACGACGGTTGGCTCAGCGAACCTGGCCAGCTCCGCGACGGGGACCGTAGCGTCACGCTAATCCGGGAAGAAGATTTGAAGTCGATTCAACAAGAACTCGGCCCCGAATACGCCAGGCCATCAAAGTGGACTGCGCGGTCGCTCGTGCCGTGGACGATTCCGATGCTCTACCGTCAATTCGAGATGAAGGGGCGAGCCGGCGGCTATCCTGTCGCCGCGGCCGGGGCTGTCGCTTATTGTGAAAAGGAGGGCGCCTCATGGCAGACGAAAATGAAATGACCTGGCGTCTGTCAGACGAGGGCATGGACTTAATTGAGCGGGCTGGACTTGCGGGGCTGTACATGGCTTTGCGGGCAGCCAACGAAGCAGCCATCGATCTGTCACCATTATCCTGGCGGAAAGACGACCTGAAGCCAGCCTCCGTAACGGTTCGCTGGACCGGCCCAGCCAAGCCGGCTTTCCTACGGTTGTACGAATGGTCCTGGAAGGTGCAGGATGGTGTAGTGTACCTCCCTGCTGTGCATGACGAAAGGGATCGTATCCAGTGGTGGCTCAGGGTACCGATGCATGAAGGCATCATGGGAACGTTCTTGCAGCACCGCGTCATCCAGCCGAAGGAGAAGCCGAAGGAACCGACTATCCGCATAATACGACTGGACGAGGATCGCGAGATTCGCGTGTCGTTCCATCAGCCCCTTCTTCGACGGAAAAAGCTCCTCGCTCCGCTCATGGACGTTGAAGCGCTTTTTAACCGTGACGCGTTGATCGATGCGGATGTTTGCTTATCCAACTGGTGCTACCCTGGCAGTGCAACGCGCTATGGCGATGAGAAATCCTGGGAGGGCATGCCGAGCCGGGCCCTTCTGATCATGCTGGCTCCAACTGTGTGCCTGTACGACCGCTTACAAGGAGAAGGGTACAACTGGATTGCAGTGGTTCCCGATGTGCGCGATTTGGAAGAATTTGATTGCGCTCGCCGGCGGATGAACCTCGATCCAACGTTTACGGACGTTGCCAGCCTGGCTGATGCCGGTCTCCACTTCATGGCTGAGTATTCCACACGTAATCCCCGCCGAGCCCTCTGCGCAGGGTGTCGTGTGGTGACCATGGGCATGGCCGGATACTACAAAGGGCAAAGTATCCGCAAGGCCGTACTCGATATCCCGCCTGACTTGCTCTCGGTCAAGCGGTACCGAATCCTTCATCGCGAATTGCCAAATGCGTACGAAAGGCACAAGATCGACGCCGCGGTACAGGTGACGGAGGTTACGGAGGTGACGGACGCTCCCAAGGGCAAGGGGCGAAAGAAAAAGCCAATAAAACCGGCAAAGCCCTCCGACGACACAGCAAAGCCAGCTGGGTATATCAAACTGCCCACTCCGCGAGGCCGAATTGCCGAGAATCTGGTGTCCGGTCGGCCATGGTACGCCGACCTATTCGTTCCCCTCATCTGGAATATCGCCGAAGCGGAGGGGGAGCGGAAAAAGTTGAAAACGTCGCTGCATCATGCGTGGTTCCGCGTGGTTTGTTATCAACGGAGCAAATTAATGAGATTAATTGCCGAAGATGACATGTGGGATACGGAGGCCGAAAAAGTCTTTGTGAACGCATTTTGGGAAACATTGGACTCGCTCTACGCTCAGGAAGCGAATGCGGCTAAACGCGGCGGTTCCGCTTCCGTGGAAAAACGGTGGGAGCGCCTGGAAGGCGACCTGTACCGAACTCTCACGAGGGCGAAGACGCATGTTCTGCTGCGTGAGGCCCTTGCACAATGGTTTGCAAAAGCTGGTCGTCAGCAAGCCATTCGCGCCCACCCTGCCGCCGTGTGGCGGCTGATCGATCACCGGGAGTACTGGCGGAAGGGTCGAGACCTGGCGCTCCTTGCCCTGGCCAGCCATCGGAGTAAGGACGACCGCGAGTACGCCACTACCACTGACAAGGGAGCTTGAATGATGACCATGCATCTGTTCGGCACCGCGTTGACGCCACAAGCCGTCGCACACAACAACCGCGGCGAGACGGAGGGTGGTACCGTATCTACTCTCCAGAAGGTGATCCGCAATGGCGACCTTTATTCCACGGTCAGCAGTGAGGCCATCCGCTACGCGCTCCGCGAAGGCTGGCTAGAAGACACGGAACTCGAATTGAACCGGAAAGTCGGTCAAGCGAGGCTGAACACCGATGGGTCGGACTCGACCTGGATCGACAAGACCTTTGACCACAACAATGGGTACGAGCAGGGAAAGTACATCGACGACGACGTTCTTGGCTACATGAACGCGAATGCTCAGAGGAGTCGTCGGGGAGTCCTCGAGATCAGCCGCGCGGTGAGTACGACCCCCTGGCCGGGAACCGTGTCATCGCACTTCGCCTCACCTGGCTCCAATCCCAGCGTTGGGCCGAATGCTAGGACTCACGAGTACGAACCTATCCCGTATGCCGCGGAGGTCCACGATACGCGTTACCAGCACACATTCGCCCTGACTCCGCACGCGCTGCTGAAACACAAGATGTCGCGCACGGAGAAGACTCTGCTCGCGATCCAGAACCTTCGACGGCCCGCGGGGAACCACGCTCGGTTTTTGTTCGACTTCGCCCCGGATGCCATCGTGCTTCGGTGGACCGCTGACCCGGCGCCCCGGATGATGTTCTGCTTCGAACAAAAAGAGGACGGCAGGCTGTCGCTCGCGAAGTTGGTCGCCCGCGTCCAGGGTGGGGACATCGACGCGAGCGAGTTGGCGATCGGCACGGCAGAGCCAGTCGCTGGGCTCGAAGGACTCAAGGCACTCGGAATCGCAGTGCACGCCGGTGTCAAGAAAGCGTTCGCCGACATCCTCTCACGCATTGAAGACCACGTTTTCGATCTCTTCGCCGCGTTTCTGACTCAGCTTGACGAACAGGTCCAAGGCCTGGCGCAACTCGCGCAGGGTGAAAGGCCCGCCGTAGCAGTCCGAATTCGCGCTGACCTCGAAAGCCTCAATAGCGAGATTCAGCATGACCTTGTTCGCGTGCAGAGCGCTATCGACAGGCTCAATGCATCGCGGGAGCGGCTGAGTGGTTTGACGAGCCGCATCGGGCAGTTACTCAGAAGTGAGAGCTTGACCGCATGAACCCACCAATGCCGATCCGTGTGGAGGTGCCGGTATGCGCTTTCCGTCCCTATGCTTCGCGCGAGTATCAGGACACTTTCCCCGTACCGACGCCAGCGACCGTGTTCGGTATGCTTCTCTCTTTGATCGGGGAACCTCCTTCCCCCTCAGCTGATGCTGCGTTGAGGCACAGGGCAAAGGAGAAGCACCGCGGAGTGGAGATGGCGTTGGCCGTTGCCGCGTTGCCGGGGCGGTCAAAAGTGTTCCGCAAACTCCGCCGCGGTGAAGACCTGCCGGGGACGCGCAAGGGATCACGACCAGATTACCAAGATTTGTTGATGGATCTTATCTTATGGGTGTGGCTGCGGCGCGGAGCCGACCTGGCCGATCCGCCCATGTCGGCGCGAGTGCCAGCCGCCCTTGCCGACCCCGCAACCATCAACCGCCACGGCGGCCTGTCGCTCGGAGAAAGCAGCTACCTCGTGGACAGAATCTGCATTGATTCGACGCCGCCGGAGCGATTGATCTTTCTCTTATCTGATGAGCACGGGTTCTATTCGATGCCGATCTGGATCGATCACGGTAGCCGGAAGAACACCGTCCTTGGGCGATTTCGGCTGTCGGATCCCATCACACTCACGGAGGGCTTGGCGGCCGACTGGATCCGCATTGGAGGCACGTCGTGACGCCTGTCAGCTCACGAATACGACGCTTCCGTCCAGTAGCCGACGAAGCGCAGCGTGATCGCCCGCGTCTCGTCGTCCACCCACTCCATCGCCGGCTGATCGCCGTCCATCTCGGCCTGGTAGACGGCGTTGTCGGGATGCTTCATCCGGAAGTACGGCCGAAACGCGACAGCCATCTGGCCGTCCGCCGGGCCGCCGATGTGGTGGATCTCGTAGAGCATGGATGTGTCCGCAGATCAACCGGCGCGCCTGGGCTTGGACAAGAAGGGAGGGCTCCGCCCCATCACCGTTTCGCACGCTTGGCCAGCAGCGCCTCCAGCCCCTCGGCCACCAGTCTTGCCCGGCTGATGCGCCGCTTCTTCGCCAGCGCATCCGCACGCCGCAGCAGATCGGCTTCGATGCCCAGCGAGATTACTTTGACGCCCTTGCCGACCCGCGGCCGGCCGCGCGGCCGTTTTTGCGTGGCCTCTTCCCAGGCCGCCTGCTCCGTGGGCGTCATCGGTCGAAACGTGTCGGCGACCCCTTCCTGGTCGAACTCCGCCGTCGCCTCGGCCAGTTCATCGGTGGTCATTTCCCAGTATTTCTTGGCACGTTTGCTCACGGTTTCCTCCTGCGGCGACGCTTCTCGCGATCGGTCATCGGCCGGGCGTGAATCACGTACAGCGTGCCGTCCTCATCGACAACGTAAATCACTTGCACCCAGCGGCCGCCGTCGCCCCGGCCCTGAACCAGATATTTGCCGTCGCCACGGTACAAGGGCAGTCCATTGCGGACCACCTGCTCCGCTTCCGTGGGCGCCATACCATGCTGGCCGATGTGGTCAATGTTCCATTCGTTCCAGCGGAAGTCCATGCAGCGCCCTCCGGCCGATTTCAATATATATGAAACTCCTGGCGCCGCCTAGTGCCCGCCAGGTCTCGAAAGAGGGCGTGCGCGGTAGCCGCATTCGTCAGAATGCGGGCGACCACCCGCATTCTCACGAATGCGGCTACCCCAAGTCAAGGCTTGACGATGCACCGATTCAACGCCGCTGTCGCCCCACACCGACGCCCAACTAGCACTAGCCGCGTTCGTCGATGGCATCCGCGAATCGCCATGACGCCGTTAGGCGTTGAGCACTTGCGCGAGCGTCTGCTGGAGTTGCGCAACAGGTACCCGCGAATCGCCATGACGCCGTTAGGCGTTGAGCACGCGAACCGCTTGGCCGCGAGCGCCATGCCGGTCAGCCGCGAATCGCCATGACGCCGTTAGGCGTTGAGCACCGGCATGATGCGGCAGTCATCAGGGAGCTGAAAAGGCGCAATTCGCCATGACGGCGTTAGGCGATAGGTACGCGGATCAAGCCGCAAGGCCGGGCACGAGTCGCGACCGAGGCCCGGTGACGGATGGCCCGATGTACGGGGTTGCGCCAGAATGGTGTGGCGGCGTGCTCGATGGGAGCACGCCCGCGTCCCATTCTGTCGTGCTCAAGGAGTCCGCCATGACCCCGCTACGCCAACGGATGATTCGCGAGATGGAACTCCGGCAGTTCTCGCAGCGCACCATCGAGTGCTACGTCGCCAGCGTCGTGGGCCTGGCCCGCCACTATCAGCGCTCGCCCGATCAGCTCAACCTGGAAGAAGTGCGGTCGTATTTGCACCACCTGCTGGTCGAGCGCAAGCTGGCGCCGGGCACCTGTAACCTGCGGGCTGCGGCCATTGCCTTCCTGTATCGGCAGGTCCTCGGCCAGACCGGTTTCGATCTGCGCACGCGCCGCAAGCCTGCCGGCAAGCTGCCGGAAGTCTACAGCCAGGAGGAACTCGTTCGTCTGTTTGAGGCCGCGGGCAACCTGCAACAGCGCGTCTTCCTCATGACCACCTACGCGGCGGGGCTGCGGCTGAGCGAGGTTAGGCATCTCAGGCCCGTGCACATCCGAACGCATGCTCATCCGTGTCGAGCAGGGCAAGGGACAACAGGACCGCTACACCTTGTTATCACCGCAACTGCTCGGCCAGCTACGGAACTACTGGAAGGAGTATCGGCCGGGCGAGTGGCTCTTTCCGAACCAAAAACGCAGCGGCCCCATCCTGCGTGGCACGGCCCAGAAGGTCTTTTACAACGCGAAGAATCGTGCTGGACTTGATCGCGGTCACGGGATTCACACGCTACGCCACTGCTTTGCGACCCACCTGCTCGCGGGCGGTGTGGACCTGCGCACCATTCAATTGCTCCTGGGGCACAAGAACCTCAACACCACTATGGTGTACCTGCACGTGAGCCAAAAGAAACTGATGGAACTGCAGAGCCCGCTCGAACTGCTCCGCCTGCCCAGGTCCGACGATGTGCCGCCATGGTCGGCGCGGCCGCTAGTTACGCTTCGGGCCCACCTGCGCGAGGAGTTCCTTGAATGCCGGCGCGTCGGCGATCGCACCTAGGTCCGGGTGCGTGCGGAGATTCACGCTGTCCTTGTAGCCCGCGTCGCGCACCGCGCGCAGCACGCCCAGGGCCTGGTCGGTGTACCGCTGCCTGTCGCGGTCTGCCGACGCGATGGCGCACAGGGCATAACCGCCCGCGAGCTGCACGAGCAGGTCCGGATTCTTGGCCACGCGCGGCCGCAGCGCCTCGGCTTTGGCGGCGGCGGCCGCGGGATTGCCGTTGCGGGCCAGGCACGCCACCAGCGCCGCCTGCTGCGGGACGCTCTCGGGATCGAGCGCGGCCAGTTTCTCACGCCATTGCAGCGCGTCGGCGAACGGCGCCGCGGCGTCCTGCGGCCGACGCGCGAGCACTCCCTGCGTGTAAGAGGTGCGGGCCATGAGGCCGAGGTAGCGCAGGTTCTGCGGCTCCGCATCGAGGGCGGCGCGTACCAGCGGCGGACACTTCGCGCAGAGCTTGGCGGCCTGCTCCTGCTCGCCCAGCCGCGTGCAGGCGTCGGCATAGAGCAGCAGCGCTTCGGCCAGGTCGGCCTTGAAATCGTAGTGCGGCGAGCGTTCGAGCGTCGTTTCGACCAGCGCGATGCCTTCCTTGAACGCCGCGTGCATGGCGGCGCGGTCGTCGAGCCGCCAGCAGGCGTCGCCGAGCCACAGGGACGCCTCGGCCAGGTAGCTCTGGGCCGGCAGGCTCTGGCCGTCGTCTTGCAGCCATGCGCGGTGCAGGGCGGAACATTCGGTGAAATACTTGCGTGCCGCCGCCGGGTCGCCCATCAGTTTGCTGGTCTCGCCGAGCTTGAAGAGATAGCCCCCCTGCAGACGCCGGTGGTCGTTCGGCTTGTAGAAGTGGTTGCGCGGATGGTCCTCGACATCTTTTTGCAGCTTGAGCGCGTTCTGGTAATGGCCGATCGTGCGCGGCACGTCGCCGCGCAGGGCAATCTCCATGTCGCCGAGCCGCAACCGCATCACGGCCGTGTTCGCCCGGCCCCGGTCGTCGTCGGGCTTGGCGTCGGCGCCCTTTTTCACGAGGTCATGGGCCTGCTGAAACTGCGCCAGCGCCTCGGTGGCCATCCCGAGATTGCGGAACACGTCGCCCATCTGCTGATGCGCCGATGCCAGGCCGAACGACGTCAGCTCGGTGTTTTCCATTTCCTTGGCCAGCTCCACGAGGTGCTTGCGCATCGCCTGGAACAGGTCGTCGCGCACCGCGCAGCGCCACCGCGTTGGCGCCCTCGGCGGCCCTGCTGCGCAGCTTCTGGTGCAGCTCCTGGCACAGGCCGAGCAGATGGCTGACGGCCCGGCGATGGCGGTCGAGCGCCGCCTGGGCATTCTTGTTGGCCTTGTCTTCGTTCGTTTTCGCCTGGATCATGTTCCGCTGGGCGAGCTGCTCGTTCTCGCGACCAGTTGGGCGTTCTGGACCGCCTTGGCCATGTTATGCTGGGCGACAGCGGCGTTCTCGGTGGCCTTGACCAGGTTTGCTTCGGCCTCGTGCCGGGCCCGCTCGGTGGCATTCTTCTCGTGATAAACGATGCCGCCAAAGACCAGCGAACCGGCGAAGGCGATGATGAATAGCACCACCACCAGGGTCGACAACCCGGCGACGACCGGGTTGCGCCGGCACCAACGCCAGCCGCGTTCCCACACTGGCACCGGCCGGGCGCGGACCGGCTCGCCCGCCAGATAGCGTCCGAGGTCGGCGGCCAGCTCAGCGGCGCTGCCGTAGCGCTGCCGCGGGTCCTTTTGCAAGCACTTCAGGCAAATCGTCTCCAGGTCGGTCGGGGTGCCAGGCTGCAGCTGCGACGGCGCCAGCGGCTCCTGCCGCCGTACCAGGTCGAGCGTGTCGAGCATTCGCGCCGCCTTGAACGGGGCCCGGCCGGTCAGCAGCTCATACAGGATCGCCCCGAGCGAATAGACGTCCGAAAGCGGTCCGACGGCGCCGCCCTGGCCCTCCGCCTGCTCGGGCGACATGTAGCTGGGCGTGCCGACCACGCTGCCGGCGTGCGTCTGGCTGCTCTCATCGCCGATGCGCTTGGCCAGGCCGAAGTCGGACAGCTTGGGCTGCCCGTCCTGGCCGACGAGCACGTTCGACGGCTTGAGATCGCGGTGGATGATGCCGCGCTCGTGCGGCGTACTGCATGGCCAGTGCGAGGGTGCGCATGATCGCGGCCGCCTCGCGCGGCGGCAGAGGGTTGCCGGAGACCTTGCGGGCCAGGCTTTGGCCGTCGACGTATTCCAGCGAAAAGAAAGGCCGGCCGTCCTGTTCGCCGACCTCGTAGATCTGCACGATGTGCGGGTGGTGCAGATGCGCGACCGATTCGGCCTCGGTGCGGAAGCGCGCCAGGTCGCGCGGCGAGGCATGTTCGCCGGTGAGGATCATCTTGAGCGCCACCAGCCGCTTCAGGCGCGCTGGCGGGCGCGGTAGACCACGCCCATCGCGCCATGGCCAAGGACGCCGAGGATCTCGTAGCCGGCCACGTCCGGCAGCTTGGCGCCGACACCGTTGGTTTCGGATGGCTCGGTCGCGGTCAGGCGATTGACCGTATGGTCGGTCAGCGGGCCCGCCGGCAGCGGCAGAAACGCCGCTGTCATCGCCGGGTCGTCAGCCGGTGCGGTCGGCGGCGTGGCCGCGCGGATGGTGCTCCGCGTGCCCGGCGTCGTCTGGACGTTGGCCACCGCTTCCGGCGGGAGGCTGTCGAGGGTTGCATCTTCCGGACGTGGTTCTTCGTTCATGGCGATTCTCCGCATGCGCTACCGCGAATCGGCGTCCATCGCGGACGGTATGGGTATGGAATATGGTACCCGACGACCGGGGTCGCTGTCTTCCACGAATTTGCGGGCTGAAGACCCATGGCAAAAAAATCTTGGGGGCCCTGGGCACGAGAAACTCGGTGTACGCAAAGGTCATTTGGGCGCAAACATCGCCTGCACCTCGGCCGACAGCAGCTCCACGTCCACCGGGTTGGCGCCTAGCAGTTTCGGCAACTGCGCGTAATAGGCCTCGGCCTGTTGCCGCTGGCCCAGCTGGTAATGCGCCATCGCCAGGAACACGATGTCCTCATAGAGCACTTTGCTGTGCCGGCTCTTGTGCATCTCCAGCACGCGCAGCATCGTGGCAATCGATTTCTCGTATTGGCCCGCGCGGTACTCGACGGCCGCCACGGTGTTGAGATCGTTGGTGTTGCCGGGCTCGATCCGCGCTAGCACGGCGGCGCGCTTCAGGGCCAGTTGCACGTCCTCCGGCGAACGGCTGGCTTTCATCACGACCGCCCAGCACAGGTTGTTGAGCGTGTCGCCTGAGGGCTGCCAGTCGCGGGCCAACTGCAGCGCCGCCGCGCGAATGGGTGGGGTCAAATCGGCGCGCTGCTCGATCGCGGCGATGAGGTCTTCTTGCAGCACCTGCGTTTGCTCCAAGTCGCGGATTATGAACTGCGATTCCTGCAGCGGCGTCGGCGGTGGCGCGTCCCAGAAGCGGACGCGCTCGCTTTGGCCGGCCGACACCAGGCGCTGGCCACCGACGCAAAAGTCGAGATAGAACACCGGCGTGGCATGCGCCTTGAGCGTCAGCAGCTCGTGGCCGGTGGTCAGGTCCCACAGCTTGATGGAGCCGTCGGCGCTGCCGGTGGCGAGGCGTTTGCCGCCGGGATGGACGGCCAGCGTTTGCACGGGCTTGGCGTGGCCCTTGAAGGTTACGAGCTCCTGGCCGGTGCGCGCGTCCAGGGCCTTGACGGTGCGGTCGGCGGCCACGAACAGCCGTTGGCCATTGGGGCTGAACGCCAGCGCCGCGACGGGCCCGGCCGGCAGCTTGAGCGTGCGCGCCTGGCCGGTTTGCAGATCGAAGATCTTGAGCCCGGGTGCATCGATGCCGGCACGGGTCAACCACGATTCGACGTTGGGCAGCTCGACGTTCGACAGGAAGCCGGCGACCGCCAGCGATTGGCCATCGGGGCTGAATGCCAGCAGGCCGCCGGCGTCTTCCAGCGTGAGTCCCTCGCGCCAGCTCGCGACCTGCCAAAGGCGCACGCTAACGCGCGGGGAGGAGCGTGTTTTGCCGATCGCGAACAGGCCGGTGCCGATCGGCGCGACCGCGGCCGCGAGCCACTTGCCGTCCGGGCTGAAGCGTGCGTTCAGAAAGAGGCCCGGCGGCAGCGACAGGGTCGTGACGGGCGCGCCGGTGGCGTTGAGGATACGGAGTTGGCCCGGGGCGTCGTCGCTACCGCCCCCGCCGACGGCCCAGCACGCGCCGTCGGGACTGCACGCCGCCGCGGTTGCGGAGAACCAGGGCAGCGCCGGCAACGTGGCCAGCGTCTGGCCGGTGGCCACGTCGGCTAACGTCGGCGGCGCCGCGGCCGCACCCTTGGGCTGAACGCTGCGCAGATTGAGATTGCGCGGCGCCGTCAAGAGTCGCTTGCCGTCGGGCGAGACGGCCAGGGCCGGCGGATATCCCGACTGCGTCGGCAACGGCACGGTGCGCTGGTCGGCGACGCGCCACAGCTTGAACCGAGCGACTCCGTCCTGGTCGCTGCCCAGGGTGACGACCTGGTCGGCATCGGGCCCAAACTGGGCGCTGAACGTGAAGTTCTCGTAGCCAGCAAAGGTCGCGAGCTGCTCGCCGCGCTCCACGTCCCAGACCTGCACCACGCCGAGGTTCTCCATTTCCCGGGCGATGCACGCCAGACGATTGCCGTCGTCGCTGAATGCCAGGGGCGATTCCAGGCCAAAGAAGCGTTCGCCGGTCCAGGTGGTATCGCCGAGTCCGGACGCGAAGCCCACCGCCATCAGCTCATTGCCGTCGTCCACGTTCCACACTTTCAAGAGGGCCGGCTCGCCGAGCTGGCCGGCAACCACGGCCGCCACGCACGTGCCGTCGGGGCTGATCTGGTGTGCCAGAGTGAAAACCGGCGTGGTAAACACCGTTTTGCCCGACACGGTATCGACCACCTGCAATCCGCCTTTCTTCGTATCCAGCAGCACCCGCGCGCTGTCGTCGTTGAAGAACGGACCGAAGCGCGTTTCGGATATGCTGCGGGAGAGGCTATCCACCAGCTTCCCGGTGCCGGCGTCCCACACCCGGCACGCAATCACTGGTGCTGCCGGCGTGTCCGCGGGGCCTTTTTTCTGATCGACCTGTTGGAACTCGCCGATCAGAAAACGGCCGCCGGGGCTGAAGGCCATCCGCTGCAACTCCAGGTCCGCGGCCCACGTCAACTTGAATTGCACCTTGCCGCCGGGCACATTCCAGATGGTTGCTTCGATGGGGCCGATCGTGGCAAAGCGGTCGCCGGCGGCGCTGATCGCAATATCGTTGGTGGTGTCGCCAACCGGATGCTGAGCCGCCAGCATGCCGGTGTCGACGTCCCACACGCCGACCTGCATCGGAACGGGGAACTTGATGCCCGCGGCCGGTTGTTGACGCGGCGCGAGCACCAGCACGCGCTTGCCGTCGCGGTGCCAGATCATCCTGCGTGCCTGCTGTGTCAGCGTCCTCCCTTTCGCGCCGGTTCGGATGTCGACGCGGAACGCCGTCACGGTGGGCAATAGCGGCTCCGGCGAAATCACTAGCCAGTGCTTTCCGTCCGCGGCCCGAACCGGCGTCTCCATCGACGCGTTGCGGCCTTGCGGGGTCACTGCGGCGACTTCCGCATTGCAGACGCGGTAGAGGTAACGCCACTCGAAGTCGCGCAGGTCCGTGTCGTCGGGCGCCGGTCGCATCTGGTCCACGAGCTCGCGGACCCGGCGCACGTTTTTCGCATCCCACGACAGTTGCGCCAGCCCTGCCTGCGTGCCATAGCCGACCACGCGCAGCTTCTCGTGCAGCTTTTGCAGCTCCGCGGCTTTCTGCAGGGCGTCGGCCCGTGCGGCATCGGCCTCGCGCTGCCGCGCGAGCGCGTCGGCCGCACTGGCATTGGCCAGCGCTTCGTTGGCCACCGCTTCCTGCCACTTCCAGGTCACCAGCGTAAAGCCGAGCAGCGTCACCGCGACGACCGCTGCCGTCAAGGCCGCCACCGCGGGATTGCGCCGGCACCAGCGCCTCGTCCGCTCCAGGCTGCCCATGCGGCGGGCATGGATCGGTTCGTCGTCGAGGAAACGCCGCAGGTCGCCCGCCAATTCGCCTGCCGACGCGTAACGCTGCCCCACGTCGCGCTCGATCGCCTTGTGGACGATCGTCACCAGGTCGCGCGGGATGGACCGGCTCAGCCGATCCAGCCGCGGCGGCTCCGCCGTCGTCACCTGCTTGACGAGCTGGTTACGTTCCTTCTCATCGAACGCCGGCCGCAGCGCCAATAGCTCGTACAGCGTCAGGCCGAGCGAATACACGTCGCTGCGCGCCTCGCTCTTGCCCTCGAAGGCTTCCGGCGGCATGAACCGCAGCGTGCCGACGATGTCGCCGGTGTGGGTGAGGTCCTCCTGATCGCTTGCCTTGGCCAGGCCGAGATCGGTGACCCAGACGGTGCCGCGCAGGTCGAGCAGGAGGTTCGACGGTTTGATGTCGCGATGGAGGATGCCCTGCTTGTGGGCGTAGTCGAGCGCGTCCGCCACCTGCACGCCGATCTGTGCCACGCTTTGCCAGTAGGTGGGCTTGTGCCGCGGCGGCGTGGCACCTGGAGCGCCTTGCCCCGGCAGCGTCACCGAGGATCCCGATAGCGACAGGCTCCCACTGCAAGGCGTCGGTTGTTCCAGCGGCGCATGTGGGCTCTCGGTCGCTGCGTTGGCGTCGTTCGCCGACGGAACGTCGGCGGCCGGCTCTTCGTCCGCCGTGACCGCGAAACCGCCGGTGAGCAGCGAGCGCGCGACGTTGGCCGCCGATAGGTCCCGGTTCGGCGCCGGGCCATCCGGCCGAGCCGCGGGATGAGACGCCGAAGCCGTTTTCTGCAGGCGCTTCAGCTCTTCGAGGACGCTATCGAGGCCGAGACCCTGGATGAACTGCATGACGTAATAGGGCAAGCCGTCGTTCTCGCCGACGCCGAAGACGGGGACGATATTGGTGTGGTGCAGCTTGGCGGCCGACCGGGCCTCGCGCTCGAAGCGGCGGCGCTGGCGCGGATCGATCAGCTTTTTCTGCCCCAGCACCTTGAGCGCGACGTGCCGGCCGAGCGAGACCTGCTCCGCCTCGTAGACGATGCCCATGCCGCCGCGGCCGACCTCGCGGATGATGCGGAAATCGCCGAGCTGCCGCGGCGCCTCGGCCGGCGGCGCCTCCGCTGCGCGGCGTGCATCGAGTCGTCGGCCAGCGCGATGTTCTCCATCATCGCCATGGCCGGGAACACTTCGCGAATTTCGCCGGCCAGTTCCGGGTGCCGGTCGATGTATTCCTTGAGCGGCGGCCGTTCGCCCTGGCGATAGCGCTCCAGGAACTCCTCGGCCAGCTCCAGGACGATGCCGGAGCGGGATTCGGAATCGCTCATGGGATGCCCTCGTTGTCGTCGGAGCGCGGTTCTGCGAACCGCCGCTAAACATCAGAATGCCTCGAATCCCGGAATCTGGGCGAGAATCTCGCGGAGCCGCTTGATCGCCCGCAGGTAACGGCTGCCCGCGCCCGCCTTGGACAATCCCAGGACCGCGCCGATCTCACTGGTGCTGAGCTGCTCGAAATGCTTCAGCGCCAGCACCTCGCGGTCGATCGGGTCCATGCTGTTAAGCGCCTCCTGCACGAGCAAACGCGTTTCCGCCTTGATGGCAGCCTGCGACGGCGACGTCACCGTGCCGAGGAGCTGGGCCGCCAGCGAGATCGAATCCGCCTCCGGCAAGCCGCCGCGGTGCAATGTCACCTCGCGGTCGGCGTCGCGGAGTTGCGTCCCAAGGTGCCGGCGGTGCATCTCGATCAGTTTTAACCCGGTCAGGTGGCGAAGCCAGAGAAAAAACGGCAATCTCGGGTCGGCGGTGTACTCCCCCAGCCGCCGACTGACGTCGAGCAGCGCTTCCTGCAGCACATCGGAGTCATCGACGCGGCCGTGCAGCCGCCGGCTCAGCCGCAGATGCACCATGCGCTTGAGCCGATCCCGATAACGGCCGAACAGATCGCGCAGGGCGTCCGGGTCGCCGGCGGCGGCGCGGCGAAGCAGGTCGGTGATGTCATCGGGATCGCTGGCCATGGCATGGTCCATACTACTATAAGTGCCAGCGCGGGCGGAACGTCTCCATGCTGTATCATATTACTATGCGCATTTACCTGGACATGTGCTGTCTGAAGCGTCCGTTCGACGATCAGGCCCAGCCGCGAATCCACCTGGAAAGTGAAGCGGTACTAGCTTTGTTGAGTGCTCCTACGGAAAAAGTGGAGTTCCTCCGTGGTGCCGCGCTGGACCTGGAAAACGCGCAGAATCCCCTAGCGCAGCGTGCGGAAAAGGTCGGCCATTGGCTGCCGAGTTTGCCGCTGCTGGACCTGCCGGATGCTGCGTTGCAGGCGCGTACCGCCGAACTGCTCGACCTCGGTTTCAACAATTTCGACGCGTTGCACCTCGGCGGCGCCGAAATCGGCGGTGCCGAGGTATTCTGCACGTGTGATGACCGCTTGCTGGCCGCGGCGCATCGCCATGCCGCGTTCCTGAAGGTCCGTGTCGCCAATCCGATGGATCTGGCGCGCCGGTTGGTCGAAGCCGGTGTGCGCTGCGTGGTCGTCAACATGTTCGCGACGCTCTATGACCAGGTGACCTGGGATTGTCACACGGATGGTCGATGTCTGCGCAGCACGCTGGACGACTACGGTCGCACGCTGTGTCCCACATTCGACCGCGCGTGCGCGACGTTGATCGACGACCTGCATCAGCGCGGCTTGCTCGACCGCACCCTCGTCGTGGCGGCCGGCGAATTCGGCCGCACGCCGCGGTTGAACTCGGCGGGCGGGCGCGATCACTGGCCGGGCGTCTGGTCGGTGCTGCTGGCGGGCGGCGGCGTGCGCGGCGGACAGGTGATTGGCGCTTCCGACAAGCACGGCAGCGAACCTGCGCCGGCCCGTTCGCGCCGCGGATGTGGCGGCGACGATTTACCGCGCCTTCGGCATCGACTCGCGGACGCAGCTCATCGGACCGCTGGGCCAGAAAATCGCCCTAACCGATGGGCGGCCCGTTGGCGAGGTGTTCGGCTAGTGCCGCCACTTGTATGATTACGGGCTTGGAACACAAAACCTGCTCAAGGTGCGGTTGGTGCCATGCTTTCGCGGCACGTCGCTCGCTCACCCTGTTGCCGTCGGCTTGCAGGGCCGCGAAAGCATGGACTCCCGCCCCCATGCGTTCGCGGCCAGGGCCTGTCCTTGTCTGATGAGTGCGCGTCTGGCTGGCCGCGAAAGCATGGCACCCGCCGCACTTTTTTCGTGGAACTCATGAACTAAGGGACGAATCACACCTCCGCTTCGTATTCCAGCTTCGCCAGCAGCTCGCCGATCCGCGTCCGGCACTGGTCGCGGTTGCGCTCATGTTCCTGCGCCTCGCCGGCGATCTGCGTCAGGCGATCTTCCTGGCTGTTCAGCGTCCGCACGAACCGGTCACGCAGCTCCTTCTCGCCGGGCCGATCGCCGAGTGCTTGCAGGTTCTCGCGGATGCGCTTCTGCTCGTTGTGGATGCCGCTTCGCTCTTTCTCCAGCGCCGCCAGCGCCGCGTCGAAGCGACCGGCCTCTTGACTGCGCTTCGAGAACCTTCTGGAGTGCGGTCGCGGTGTTTTGGTCAAGGTATTTTTCTTCCATCCACAGCGTTAGCTGGCGGTCGGTCAGGTCGGTGAGCCCATACTCGCTTTGCAGGACCAGTCGCTGGCAGACGACGAATTTGGTCGTTTTCTTTGGCTCGATGGTGAAGCGAAAACGCCAGTAGTTCTCGGTCACCTCGTGCGGGTCCGGCGTATCGAACAGCTTCCACTCCGCGCCGCGCGGGTGTTCCAGGTACACCGTCGGCGCGGAGTCCACCTTGTTCTTCAGATGGTACGTCATCTTCTGTACACGAGTATATTGCGCCTTAAGCTGCCCGTTGCGAACCACGATGCGATGCGCCCGCTCGCTGTGGGACTCGTAGTTGCTTAGAACGCTGACGGCTAGCTCGACCGCATAGGGCACGAGCCGCTCGTCGTCGGGCTTGGTCGTTTCCAGCATCGCTTCGCCCACGTAGCTACCGGCTTCGAGCACCGTGACGGGACCACCCTCCAGCGTCAGGCCGGTCGTGTTCTTGAACTCGACGCAGCGCATGGGGTTTTCCGCCCGCGCCTGCTTGTTGCACAGCAGCACCGGCCGGCCCTCGAAGCCGCGCTGCACGATCGGCACGAGGGCGGACTGGTTGCGCTTGATCGAGATGGGATGTTCGATCGCGTATTCGAACAGATCGCCGAGCTGGCGCTCGCGGACCTGGGCCGGCATCGAGCTGACCGCCGAACGCCTCGCCACGCTGCGGGCTTGTGCCGGCGGCGGGGCCCCTAACCTTGTCGCCGCGCCGAAATTGGCCTCGACCTCCTGCAAGCTGTACACCTCGGCGCTCGCCCCCGGTATTCCTTGCTCCATTACCGACGGCAACACGCCCGTCGTCTCCTGCACCTTGACCTCCGGCCGGCGGATGTAGCGCGGCGTGTACAGGTCGTGGACGAACGACACCGGCAGCCCCGCGACCAGCGAAAGCTGCACGTTGTCCCAATCCTCGTCCTGCATGTTGTCGACCACCGCCCAGCCCTGGATCGTCGGCGGCCGGCCCTCCTCGCCCAGCAGGATGCGATACGTCGCCTTCCACACCGGCGCCTCCAGCGTGTAGCTGACGCGGATGGTGCGTTGTCCCTGGCCCTGGGTGAAAAACGTGAAGGTGCGGGCGTCCTTCTTTTTCGCGGAGAGCTGCGTCTTGAGGTAAAAGTCAAGATCGCGACGCAGACCCGGGTCGAGGATCTGCACCGCCGCCAGCGCGTGCAGATCGAACGAACGCACGTCGCCCTGGTCGGTGAGCAGCGACAAGAGCACGATCCGCACCAGCCCGTCGCCGGTCTGGCGTTCGGTGGTGTCGATGCCGAGGATGCACCCCTGCACCGGCTCGGCGACGCCGGAGTGCAACGCCACGCGGGCGCCCTTCACCTGCGGCAACAGGCTCACGAGACTGCCCTGGTCGGGAATCGACAACGCGACCTCGGCGAGGAGCTGCTCCAGCGGCTTGGTCGAGTCATACGACACCGAGGCGACGTGACCGCCGTCGAGATCGAGCACGGTCAGCGACTTGAGAACGTCGCTCACGTCGGCCTGCCGGAACGTCAGCGCGAGGGCCGCATCGCCGTCGACGGCGCCTTCGCGCTCGAAATGGCCGACGCCATGCTTGTACAGGACGACGCGCGTGATCGGCAACGACGCCATGGGTAACCTCTCGACCATTCCCGTTTACGTTTAGCGCTCGCGCACAGTGCGCGAGCGCTAAACGTAAACGGGAATTACCGGCCGATTTTCTTCGCTTCGCGCAGCGTCTGCAGGTACTCGACCAAATCGGCCAATTCCTGCACTGTCAGTGCCTTGTGCAGGTCGGCGGGCATCAGCGAAATCGGCGAGCGCGTCACCGACTCGATGTCCGCTGTCTTGAAGGTCCGCACCAGCGCCTCGTTGTCCTTGACGGCGATTTCCGCGGGCGTTTTGCTCACGAGCAGGCCACTCACGACATTGCCGCTCTTCGTCTCCACGAGATAGGTTTCATAGTTGTGGCTGATGCTGGCGCTGGGATAGAGGATCGACTCGTACAACGCCTCGCGGCCGAGTTTCTTGCCGATCTCCGACAGGTTCGGTCCGACCTCCTTGCCCTCGCCGTTGACGACGTGGCACTTGGCGCACGTGCCGGCCTTGGCGAAGACCATCTGCCCGTTGCCGGCGTTGCCTCGGAGCTTGACCAGCTCGGGAATGGCCGGCAGCGGCCGATTGTCCTTGCCGGCGGGCGCCGGGAACAGCTTGACCGCCTGCTGCACGACATCTTTCCAGGGGGCGGTGCTCAGCGCCGAGCCGGCCGCCTCCTTGAGGCCAGCGTCGAGCTTCTTGGCCTGCGCAAGCTTGACGAGCTGCTCGAGCGCCGGTCTTGTTCTTGGCGAGGGCGCGCGTCGCCTGCCGGCGCAGCTCCAGGTCCTGCTTGTCGTCCGTTACGATGGGCAGCAGCAGCGCGTTGGCCTTTTCGTGGGCCGCGCTGGCGAGGGCCTGCGCAGTGGCGACGGCGACCTCCGTGTCGGCGGCGAGGCCTTTGCCGATTAGCTTGCTCTGGTCCTTTTCCAGCAGCATCCGCATCGCATCGACGCCGATCTGCTCGGCGGGGTGCTTCTGGGCCAGTGTCAGCAGTTCCGGATAGCGATCGGTGACGCCAAACTTGCCGACCAGTTCGATGAATGTAGTGGTACCCTGCATGCGGTCGAGCGCCTTGTTGATCGGTCCGGCGAGTTGCGGTTGCGATTTGAGATCGACGCCCTTGAGCCGGGTAATCGCCTCGGTCGAGACGAACGCCTGACGATCAGCAGGCAAGTCGGAAAATGCCAGTTCCAATAGCGCCTTCTGCTTCGCCTCGCTCGGCGGCTGGAAGTCGAAGGCTCGCATGAACCGCGGGTATTCGTCGGCCTTGACCTCGGACGACGAAACGATCGTGGCAAGCCAGCCCGGCGTCTGTTTGTCGCGCGAGCGCCAGACGACGTCGCGGAACGCTTTGTCCGTCAACGGCGAGGAGACCCTGGTGGTGTACTTCCGCAGAGTCGAAACGAACCACAGGCATCCATCCCAGTTGCCGTCAGCGCCGATGCCGAGCGCTTCCAGATACCAGCGATCCTTGCCGTCGTGCTGGCCGGCAAGCTCCGCCCACAGCGTCGGCGCTTTGGGGGATTTGCTGTGCCGTAGCCCAATCGCACAATCGCGCCGCACTGCAGCGGATTCACCGTTGGCGAGCTTGCGGACGATCGGGATGATATCCAGCTTCAGTTCCCGCGCCAGCCGAATGCCCGTGACTCGAACGTCCGCGTACTTGTCGGCAATCGCAGCGTCCACATAATGCTGGCCCTTCCCCTCGATCTTGCCGAGCAGCCACAGCGCCCGCGCCCGTTCGCGCGGATTGTCCGACTGCCACAGCTTGAGCAGCGCCGGCTCGGCCTTTGCCTGGGCGTCGTGAAGCTTCGTCCACGCCACGTAGCGTGTCGCCAGGTTCGGGCTCTTCATCGCCTCCACGCAACCTTCCAGCGTGCTGAAATCGACCTTTGGAATCGTGTACCCGACCTTCGGCGGGGCGACACGGAAGATGCGGCCGCGGTCGAGGTCGCGCTGGCCGTGGCCGCCGACGCCTGGGTCGTACCAGTCGGTGACGAAGATCGAGCCGTCCGGCGCGACGCACACGTCGGCCGGGCGGAACCAGTTGTTGCGTTTGTTGCCGTCGAGAATATTGACGATCTGCGTCACCTTGTAGCCGGCGCCGTCCGGCACCACCGGATAGCTGCGCACGACGCTCGGGCCGGCGTCGCAGTGGATCATCTGGTTGTGGAACACCTTCGGCAGCAGCGTTCCTTCGTATACGCAAATGCCCGTTGGCGATCCGGCGCAGGTCTGCAGCAGGTTGGGCACCACGCCCGGGTCGTTGAGGTGCCAGTGGCGCAGCGGAATCTCGCTCTCCATGTTGGTGCGCTTGGTCTGCCAGCCGGCGCCGGTCATCTCGTCGACGTAGCCGAAGTTGCCGTACTCCATCACGTAGTTGATGCGGACGCCGCGGTTGCCATCGTCGTCGTTGTCGGACTGCCAGAGCGTGCCGAACGAGTCGACGGCCACCTCGTAATTGTTGCGGAAGTTGTGGCCGAGCACCTCGAAGTTGGAGCCGTCGACGTCGCAACGGAAGACCATGCCCTGCCGATACGGTTTGCCGCGGTCGTTGACCACGTTGCCGGCGAGATCGACGACGGGCTTGCCGTTCTTGTCGTGGACCGCGTGCCCTTCGTTGCCGAAGTTCCAGTAGAGCCGGCCGTCCGGCCCGAACAGGAACGAGTGGGCGGTGTGATCGTGCTGGGAGACGCCGGTCTTGGTGAACAGGACTTCCTTCTTGAGCACCTGGTCGTTCTCGTCGAAGGTGAAGACGAGGACGTTGGGCGAGCAGGAGACGATGACCTTGTTGCCGAGCACGCAGATGCCCATCGCGGAATCGACGTCGCGGCCCTGGTAGAACGTCTTGACGGTGTCGGCCACGCCGTCGCCGTCGGTGTCCTCGAGGATGAGGATGCGATCGCCTTCGGGCCGTTTGCCGTTGTTGCCGCGGTAGTTCTTGACGTCGCAAATCCACACCCGGCCGCGATGGTCGATGTCGAGGTTGGTGGGGTTGGTGATTTTGGGCTCGGAGGCGAAGAGCGTCGCCTGCAGCTCCGGATGGACCTCGAGGTTGGCGACGGCGTTGACCGGATCGTGGATGTCTTTGGGATTGGGCAGCACGACCTTTTGGCCGGCGCGATTGACGCCGACGCCGGCCAGGCCGGCGAGCCCCAGCGCCACGGCGCTCGCGAGCAACAGACGTTTCATCGACGCAAATCTCCGCGGGTGAGTGCGATTCGGATGCTACGCCCATTACACACGATGGGCGGGGGGCCGGCAAGGCGTGCAGATCGATCCCGACAAGCAAGACAAGGACGGCGCTCGACGGCTCCCGGAATAATTCGCCCGCCCGCGGCTCTCTTCTAGTGAGGCGACTTCCCCTTATCCTTTTCGGAGACACGCCCATGATCGGCCGCACCCTGTTCACGCTGCTGTCTGCGGGCCTTGTGTTTCTTCCGTTCCTTGGTGCACTGCCGGCGCCGGCGTGCTGTCCGGCGCCGCCGTCGGGCAAGCCGGTGCTCAACGCGGACCAGACGGTCATCATCATCTGGGATGCCGCCGCCAAGATGCAGCACTTCATCCGCCAGGCGTCGTTCAGGAGCGAGGCCGACGACTTCGGCTTCCTGGTGCCGAGCCCCAGCGAACCCGAGCTGGACGAGTCCGGCAACGACGCGTTCCCGTACCTGTACGACATCACTAAGCCGAAAGTCATCACGCGGCCGCGGCCCACGGGTGGTGGCGGCTGCGGCTGCCCCCAAAGCAAGGCGCCGCCAGGTGACGTCGCCACAAAGAGGCTGGCCGAGCCGGAGGTCAAGGTGCTGCAGGACAAGATGGTCGCCGGCTTCCATGCCCGCGTGCTGGAGGCGAAATCCACCGAGGCGCTGGCCGGCTGGCTGAAGGAAAACGGCTATGCCTTTTCCCCGGAGGTCCAGGCCTGGGCGAAACCGTACGTCGAGGCGGGCTGGAAGATCACCGCCCTGAAGGTCGCCCGGGCCAAGGACGCGCCGGCGGAAGCCAAGGCCAACAAGGACCTCCGGGCGGCCTCGCTGCGGATGAGCTTCAAGACGGACCGCCCCCTCTTCCCCTATCGCGAGCCCGATACGAAGAGCCCAGCCGAGGCGCTGGGGGCGACCTCACGGCTGCTGCGCATCTACTTCCTGGGCGACGCGCGTCACAAGGGCGAGCTGACCAAGGATGCCGCATGGACCGGCACCGTCGCCTGGGCCAACAAGCTCAGCGACGAGCAGCGTAAGCACACGCTTGCCGAGCTTAAGCTGCCCGACACAACCGGCCCGGCGACGTGGTGGCTCACCGAGTTCGAGGACCGCTGGCCGTACCAGGCGGCGCCGGCCGACGTTTACTTCGCGCCTGACGCCACCCAGGCCACCGTCGAGCGCGAGCCGATCATTCGCTACGTCTCGTCTCGGTGGCCGATGGACGCCACGGCGTATGCGTTGGCGGCAGTGCTGGTGCTGCCGCCCCTGGTCCGCCGACTGCGGCGACGGCGGTGACATGACCGAGTACCTGTACTTCGCGCTGCACACGGGCGCCGCTCTGCTGATGGGGTCGGTGCTCGGCCTGGAGCGGCAATACCGCGGCCATCCGGCGGGGCTGCGCACCAACGCCCTGGTGTGCGTCGGTGCGGCCCTGTACGTATCGCTCTCCCGCCTGTTGGAAGGGCCCGGCGTCGACACGACGCGGATCGCATCCTACGTCGTGAGCGGCATTGGCTTCCTCGGCGGCGGCGTCATCTTGCGCGAAGGCTTCAACGTCCGCGGCATGAACACCGCCGCGACGCTCTGGTGCACCGGCGCGGTCGGCACCCTGTGCGGCGCGGGCTTCGTGCCGCACGCACTGGTCGGCGCGCTGGCGGTCCTCGCCATCCACCTCGGCCTTAGACCCGCGGCGCACTGGATCGACACCCAGCGCAAAACGTCGCCTGATATCGAAACAGCCTACCGCGTCCG
Organism: uncultured Gemmataceae bacterium; assembly: GCA_963834865.1. Taxonomy (GTDB): domain Bacteria; phylum Planctomycetota; class Planctomycetia; order Gemmatales; family Gemmataceae; genus CAWIDK01. The sequence goes on along the minus strand of CAWIDK010000002.1, from coordinate 3,287,036 downwards.
GGTCGTGTGCGAGGAGAAGGACCAGGCGCTGGTGCGCACCATCGTGCTGCGGCACCTCAACGCCCACAAGGGAATGATCGTCCAGGGCATCTCGCTGGTCGAATGCGACCAGGCCAATCGCGTCGCCATTGCGGCCGACGTTTTTTCACATGAGCGCAACGATCGCGCGATGGAAGACCTGCTCAGCCGGCTGAACATCGAGCCAGGCGTCACCGCCGTGAGCTGGGAGCGGAAACAGTAGCCCGCTACCGCTTCAACATCCCGACGCGCTCGGCGTACGGAAAAATGCCGCCCGCCTCGAGGATGGGGGCGATTTCGCCGAGCGGCTTGAGCGGCCACGTCTCGCCGGTAGTGTGATTCGTCAGCGTGCCGGCCGCCACGTCGATCGTCAAATCGTCGCCGGTGCAGATCTTCTCGCACAGCCGGTGCTCGGTCTCGAACGGCACGAGATAGCCGCCGTTGACCGCGTTGCGATAGAAGATGCGTGCATAGAATTCGGCGACGACGGCCTCGATGCCGGCGGCGTCGAGGGCGATTGGGGCGTGCTCGCGTGAGGAGCCGCAGCCGAAATTCTTGCCGCCGACGATGATCTTGTAGGGCGCGATGAACTCGTCGCCGGGTGCGTGGAACGGCACGTGTCCCTTGGGCAACCCGCCCTGCGCCGCCGGCACGCCGCTCAGCGCGAACTTGCCGAACATGCGGTATTCGTCCGGCTTGGCGGGGTCGAAGGTGAGGTAGTGCGCCGGGATGATCTGGTCGGTATCGACGTTGTCGCCCAGGACGTAGGCCTTGCCGGTGATGGTCTTGTGCATGGTGCGCGGGGGGATGCTAGGGTAGACCGAGGCAGAGCTTGATTATTTCCTCGATTTTCGCGATGTCTTCCGAGGACAGAGCGCCAGCAGGGCCACGGTCAAACCTGCTGTGGTCGAGAGCCTTGATCTGAACACACTCGAATAGCGTTGCGGTGGACAGCCCGTTGTCGGTGGACGGATTAACCTGGACCTGCGTGCGAAAAACCTTCTTGCCGGCCCGATACGTCGTTCCCGGTACCACGATAATGACCAGCGGCTTGTGGTTGATCTCGTTCACCGAGACGACAACGACGGGACGCCGTTTCACGTCGAGTTCTTTCCCCCGGGTCGGGCCCAATTCAACGAAGTAAACCTCGCTACGGAGAATAGGCATGATGGCGATCCGGAGAAGCAATTCGCTAGTTGAGCGTCTGGTCTTCCTCGTTCATTCCAAAGTCGTCACTCGACAACTTGCTATAACCTGCGACCTTCAGCGTAAAGCCGCGTGCGGCGTGTTTTTCCATAATCAAACCCGTCGCGCGCTACTTCGTTGACGTCGTGCGCTAGCGTGCTCATGACCATGGGGAAAGTTAGCCCGTTACGAAGCGCGAATTCGATGAACGCCTGCACATCCTTGAGCAGGGCAACTTCCGCTTCATTCATCGGTCCGGACCACTGTTTCTGAAGCTGTTCCGCCAGTTCGGCCGCTTTCTCGTTCATGGCCTCTCTCCCATAATGCGACGGGCCACACTTCATTGTAAGCAATCGCGCGGATCAGTGATCGTCCCCGTCAGCGCGCTCGCCGCGACGGTCAGCGGGCTTGCCAGGAACACCTGCGCCTCCTTGTGGCCCATACGGCCTGGGAAGTTGCGGTTGGTCGTGCTGATGCAGCGCAGCGGGCCGTTGAGCCGGCCGAACGTGTCACTCGGTCCACCCAGACACGCTGCGCACGACGGCTCGCCGATCTTGGCGCCGGCAGCGAGGAACACCGCCTCGAGCGTTTGGCCGTTGAGCTTCTCGGTCTTGAGGCCCTGCGCCACCTCGCTGGTCGCCGGCACCACGAACGTGTCGATCTTGACGGTGTGGCCCTTGAGGATGCCGGCGGCGGCCCGGAAATCCGTCATCTTGCCGCCGGTGCACGAGCCGATGTACGCGCGATCGAGCTGCGTCCCCTTCAGTTCCGAGACCGACGCCTTGTTGTCCGGGCTGTGCGGCTTGGCGACGACCGGCTCCAGCTTCGAGATGTCGTAGACCTTCTCGAAAATGAACTTCGCGCCTGGATCCGTGCGCTCGACGGTGTATGGCTTCTTGCCGGCGTTGCGGGCGTCGACATAATCGAGCGTGAGCTGATCGGGGGCGATGACGCCGTTTTTACCGCCGGCCTCGATGACCATGTTGCACAGCGTCATCCGCTCCTCGATGTTGAGGGCGTAAACCGCCTCGCCGTCGAACTCCATCGCGCGATAGGTGGCGCCGTCGCAGCCGATGTCGCCGATCACCGCGAGGATCAGGTCCTTGGCCATCAGGTACGGCGGCAGCTGTCCGTGGAAGACGAAGCGCATGGTCGGCGGCACCTTGACCCACAGCTTGCCGGTGCCGAGGATGAAGCCGGCGTCGGTGTTGCCGATGCCGGTCGCGAACTCGCCGAACGCCCCCGCGGTGCACGTGTGGCTATCAGTGCCGAACAGCACCTCGCCGGGCCGGGTATGGCCTTCCTCGGGCAGGGCGATGTGGCAGACACCCTTGTAGCGTGGCGTGCCGACGTTGTAGTAGTAGGGAAGATTCTGTTCGGCGACGAACTTGCGCAGGGTGTCGACGTTGCGGTTGGCTTTCTCGTCGCGGGTGAAGATGTAATGGTCGGGGATGATGATGACCTTGTTCCGGTCCCAGACCTTGGCGTCGGGCCCGAAGTGCTGCTTGAAAATGCCGATGGTGCCGGGCCCGCAAACGTCGTGGGTCATCAGGATGTCGGCGTCCACCCAGACATTGTCGCCGGGCTCGACGTGATCACGGCCGGCGTGATGGGCGAGGATTTTCTCGGTCAAGGTCATCGCAGTCATGAAGCCTGCTCCGGGATATCGCGGGTACAACCGTTAGTATACGACGCAGGACCGTCAGCCGGCAGGCCACAGCGTGAACCGCGTAATCTCGGGCCGGCAGCAAAAACGCAGGGGCAGCCCAATCATGCCGAGGCCGCGATTTGTGTAAACAGTCAGCCCGCCAACCGTGTAGAGCCCGCGCGGGTACTTGCGGGCCAACCGCGGAAAGAACAGACCGCCGTAACCGGGAACGCACACCTGCCCGCCGTGTGAATGGCCGGAAAGCTGCAAGATGATCCGCGCGTCATTGGCGGCAAGGTCGGCGAAATCGGGCTCATGTGCCAGCAGCACGATCTTGGCGGAGTCCGGCAAGTCGGCAACGGCGTCGGCGAGGTCGTCACGGTGCACACAAACGTCATCGACACCAGCGACGTACAACTTGTGTCCGCCGCGCTCCCAGGCGGTGTGGCGGTTCTGTAGTACCGTCACTCCGGCGCGACGCAGCGACTCGGCGGCCAAAGGCCCATCCGACCACCAGTCGTGATTGCCCAGGACCGCAAACACGCCATCCGGCGCCGAGACGTGCGCCAGACTCTCGACAATCATGTCCGGCTCACCGTGGCTGACGCGCGACACCGAGTCGCCGGCGCATGACAATCGCGGACACTCCCGTGAAGAGCCCGGCCAGGAATAGCATCGCGCCGCCGGCGAGGAGGACCATACGTACGTCGCCTTGAACCTTGCCGCTGGTTTCACAGCTCGTCCTCATTCAGGCCGGTCTCTTTGAGGATTTGGCCAAGCGTGCGTTTTCTTAAATCCCGATTGCCGTGGACCGGAACTGTCACGATCGTGGGATCTCCCGGCTTTGCATAGATGTGGTGACTGCCGCGAATGCGCTGGAGCACCAGCCATGCCGTTCGAGAACTTTGCACAGGCGCTTTCCTGAGACGGCTTTCACAGCTTGAGTTCCATGACCTGCGTCTGCGAGTCGCGTTCGCCACGCTCGGCCGCCACCTCGAGCCAGCCTTCCGCAGCTTCGCGGATGTTGGCGAGCGTTTCCTCCATCGTGTCGCCTTCAGATACACAGCCGGGCAGGGCGGGAATCTCCGCCCAGTAGCCGCCCTCTTCGGCGGGATGGATCAGCGCTTTGAGCCTCATATACGTGCTCCGGTCTGACAATGGAAAAAGGGCGGTCGGACCCGCTTCAGTCCAAACGCCCCTTTATCTTACCCAATCGGGCATACGCGGCACAACCGCGATGCCGATTATCCGATTATACTAGTTCCTGAATCGGACGGCCGCCCGTAATCATCGGCGTGGGCCGGCCGGTCGGGTCGTTGTAGTGCAGGTCCAGCGGCATGCCGAGCACGTGGAACACCGTGGCCATCAGGTGCTGCGGCGTGATCGGCGTCGTGCGCGGCACCTCGACGCTGCGCGTTCGACTCGCCGACCACCTGGCCCATCCGCAGGCCGCCGCCGGCCAGCGCCAGCGTGGACAACGGCGCCCAGTGATCGCGACCGGCCCCGCCATTGACGCGCGGCGTGCGGCCGAACTCGCCGCTGATCACCAGCAGGATGTCGTCTTCCAGGCCGCGCTGGTGCAGGTCCTGCACGAACGCGCTGACTGCGTGGTCGACCTGCGGGCCGAGGTTGCGCATGCCCTGCGCGATCTGGCCGTGCATGTCCCAGCCGCCGAAGTCGATGGTGACGAAGCCGACGCCGGCCTCGCACAACCGCCGGGCTTGCAGCATGCTGCTGGGCCAGGCCGTTGTTGCCGTACAGATCGCGGGTGCGCGGCTCCTCGCGGGACACGTCGAACGCCTCACGCGCCCGGCTTAGCAGCAGGTCGAACGCCTGCGTCTCGAAGCTGTCCAGACCCTGCATCAGACCCGAGCGATCGACGTCGCGATTGAGCGTGTCGAACGAGTGGAGCAGGTTGCGCCGCTCGGCGAGCCGGTCGAGCGTCACTTGCAAATTCATGTTGTTGCGGGCGTTGCCGGCCGTGTCGAACGGACCGTACGCCGAGCCGAGCCACGACGGGCCGTCGCCGAGGATACCGCCGAGGCGGACGTAGTTCGGCAGACCGGTCGCGGGATTGTTGGCGCCGCGATAGCGCGCGATGATGGCGCCGATGCCGGGCTCGATTCTGGCCCATGCCGTTGTCGGCCGGCGGGAAGTCGTAGCCGGTCATGACCCAGTGCGTGCCGCCGCCGTGGCCACTGTTGTTATGCGCGAACGAGCGGACGAAGGCGAACTTGTCGGCCATGCGGGCCATGCGTGGGAAGACGCTGCCGAGGCTGGACGCCGGGCAGGTTGGTGGCGACGTCGCCGATGGTGCTACGGAACTCGGCCGGCGCCTCCATCTTGGGATCGAAGGTTTCGACGTGGGTCGGTCCACCGCCCAGCCACAGCCAGACGACGGAGGTGTTGCGGGTCGGTTGGCCCGCGGCCGAAGCCTGGCGCGAGCGCGGAGCAGGTCGGGCAGCATCAAGCCGCCCATGCCGAGCGCGCCGACCTTGAGGAAGTCGCGGCGCGTCGTGCCGTTGCAGTCGGTCTGCCGGCGATTAGACCAAAGCTGAAGCATGTTACCCCCCTACAGGTAGGAAATCTTGACCGCGCGTGCCTGTCGCGAAAGCCGGTGGGCGTTTAGGCAGGTTAATGGCTGGCAACAGGGGCGGCCACGCCAAAGTGCTCAACACCACGAGCTTATGCGACTTTGCCGGCTGTGTCAATGGCCTGCATGCCGCATGCACAATTATTTTGCCGTGGATTACGATTCATTTGTCCAGGCGGCAGAGTTTGCCGCGCTGTGTGGAGAAAGTAAAAAATGTTCCGCCTGGGCTCTTGCTTTCGCATTTGCGCCGTGATCCAATGACGGGTAGAGTGACATGGGATGGAGTGTGTCCGATGTTGCCCCCGGATGCCATGCTCGGCCCCCGCCGCTCCACGAGCACTTCGCAAGGCGGGCCGGAACGGACTGGAGGGAGTTGACCGGTTGGTCCTCGTCACGACTCGGCGAGGCCACGCCGCTCCGCAACATCAAAGGATTGTACACAGGAGCAAGTCATGGCCAGCGATCTGGTGGTGGCCCTGGGACAGGCCACTGTCAACGCCGTCACCATTTTCGGCGCAAATCATTACACCCGCGCCGACCAGCGCCAGCAGCTGCGCCTGGTCCCCGGGGGGCCGCACCCCGCCGACGAGTATCTCCGCGTCGCCTACCTGCGCTTGCCGCAAGCGCCAGACTTACACGGTGCTGGGCCATCAACCCGCCGGGCGCTGGGGCTTTGTGCACGGTGTCAACGAAAACCAGGTGGCGATCGGCGTCACCGGCTGGCACAGCCGGCTGCCCGCGGTCGGCGGCGGGGTGACCGGCACCGACCTGACGCGCCTCGCCCTGGAGCGCAGCCACACCGCGCTGCATGCCCTCGACGTCCTGACCGATCTCATAACCCGGCATGGCCAGTGCCCCGAGGCTGGCACGCGCATGCCGGCCGACAACCTGTTCCTGGTCGCGGATCGGCAGGAGGCGTTCGTCGTCGAAGCGGCGGGGCGGTACTGGGCGATCCAGGAATGCCGCCAGGTGCGGGCCGTCACGGACGTTGCGCTGGTGCGGCAGGATTGGCAGCGGCTTGCGCCGGGCCTCTCGTCGTTGGCGATTGAGAATGGCTGGTGGAACGGCGACGGCAGCAAGCTCGACTTCGCCGGCTGCCTGGACGCCGAGGCGCCGGCGCATGCCGGGGCACGCCGGCGCTGGGGCCAGGCCACGATGGCGCTGGAGCAGCAGAACGGTGCGATCGACGGCCCGTTCCTGCGGCGGATGCTGCTCGATCACCACGACCACAGTGACGCCGCCCCGACGCATCGGCCGCCGGCGCCCCTGGCGGCCAGCTGCACCACGGCGCTTGCCGGTCCCGAGGAACCTCCCGTCGTCTGGTGCGCTGTCGGTCTGCCGCGCGCCGCCGTCTACTTCCCGATCTGGCTCGACGGCGAATTGCCCGAAGCGTTTCAAGGAGCCGGGCCCGACGGCACCGATGTCTGGCAGCAGACGCAACACCTGGCCGGGCTTAGCGAGGACCGCCTGGCCGAGGGCCTGGGCCGGCTGCAGGCGCATTTCGAGCAGGAAGTCGAAACGCTGCTGCCGGACGCGCGGCGCTCGAAGCGCCAGGGTGACACCCTGCGCCTGCGCAACCAGACGACGGCCCTGATGCAAAAGCACATCAGCCTGTTCGCGAAGGAGTGCCGCACGCTGCACGGCATCGCTGAGCCGGAGGCGGCGCCGGTGTGCGTGGATGATTTCGTATCGTACATTTCCTAGCGAATACGGTTCCCATACTCATTGCAGTTCGCTGATTGCCGGCGCGGAATTTTCGCCGTGCGCGCGCAAATTACGCCAATACGGCAACGAGCTCGCCCAGTACCAGTCGCTCCGCCAGCTTGTAATTGGCCCTATGTCAATGAGTTGCGCCTTGGCGCTGGCTTGGCATGGGAATTGCTCTTAGCGTCGCGATCACCGTGGCTTTGTGCTGACGGCCATCCTGAAACTGCATGCTTCCACGCACCGCCCGGCTCAACAATGGCCAACCGGCTCCACAATCCTAGCGGCTTTCCGCAAGCCCTTCGCTGGATCTCTTGCCTGAAGCTTCTGCGGCGCACTGTCGTCGCGTTTAGGCATTCGCACAATGTTTCGACAACGCCCCGTCCACGTTTGTGAGCAAGAAGATGAAAAGAACCCAAATACTCCTGATTGTCGGGCTCATCGTGGTCGTCGCCGGTGTCGCCGTCACGTCACGGATCCTTGGCACCAGGAATCGCGCCAGACCGTCTGGCAGCGACGCACCGGCCAACGTCGCCGCTACTCAGGTGAAAGTCATTGGCCCCAGAAAGGGCGTCCTGGAACGACTCTGCGTCCAGCCAGGTTCCGTGCATAGCTTTGAGTCAATCCAATTGTTCGCCCGCGTGCCGGGGTTTCTTAAGTTCCAGAAGGTCGATATCGGCGATCACGTCAAGAAGGATGCCTTGCTGGCCATCGTGGACGTCCCGGATATTGAGGCGCAGGTGGAACGCAACGGCGCAGCGGTCGAGAAAGCCCAGTCGCAACTGCTGCAAATGACGGCTCATGTCAACGTCGCCAAGGCCAACCTGGATGCGGCCCAGGCCGCGGTCACCCAGGCGGACGCGACCGAAAAGAGCGCGGCCGCCTGGGTCAAGTACCGCACCATCCAACTCGGCCGGATGGACAACCTGGTAAAGACCAGCAGTATCGAAGAGCGCCTTTACGACGAATACAAGGATCGCCTTGACGCCTCGGTCGAATCCGAGATCTCCGCACAGGCGGCGATTGCCACGACCAAAGCGAATGTTGTTGCCAGCAAGGCCAAGATTGAGCAAGCCAAGGCCGATATCGTTGCCGCTGAGGCAGAAATTAAGGTGGCCAAGGCCGAGCTCAAGAAGTCGCGCGTCAGTCTGGCGTTCGCCACCATCACCGCCCCATTCGACGGCGTCATCACCTATCGCAGCATGAACCCCGGCGATTTCGTCCGGGCCGCTGACGGCGGTGCCAATAACACTCCCCTCTTAGCCATCCACCGCACCGACCTGTTTCGCGTGGTGGTTCTGGTCCCAGATCGCGATGTCGAATTCATCAACACCGGCGACACCGCCACCATGGAGCTTGACTCCCTACCAGGCAGGAAGTTCTCGGCCACCGTTTCCCGGATCGCCACCTCTCTCGATACGCAAACGCGCCTGATGCGCGTCGAGCTCGACCTCCCCAATCCGACGGCAAAAATCTACCACGGCATGTATGGGCAGGTCACCATCGTTCTCGAGAAGCAGGCGGACCTGTTGTCCATTCCGTCCTCCTGCCTCGCAACCAAAGCCGAAGACGGCAAAGCGACTGTATACGTGGTCCGTGCCGGCCGGGCTGAGAAAATTCCCATTGAGTTGGCCATGGATACCGGCCTGCGCGTCGCCGTGCGGAAAGGCCTGTCCGCGGACGATCAGGTAATTCTCAATCCCAGCAGCGAACTGTCTGAGCAACACGACGTGATTGCCACTCCGGGAAATGACGCTGCGACCATGACTAGCAAGGGATATTAGAAATCGGCGGCGGACGATCGGCCGAACAGTCGTATCCGGGAGGGTCGCATACCGTTGGTCTTGATGGGGAGCGTTATGAAGGGCTTGATTCAAGCGTCACTGAGTAATCCTCAAGCGATCATTGTCCTGTCCCTGGCAATCGGCATCCTGGGCATGTTGGCCCTATTCCGCATTCCGATCGACATCTTGCCGGTTTTCAAGAGCCCGGCCGTTCAAGTGCTAACCTTCTATGGAGGAATGCCGGCGCGGGGCATGGAAAAAGACATCACCATCAACATGGAGCTGTTCACCGGCCAGGCTAACGGCATTAAGCGGCAAGAGTCCCGCTCCATCCTCGGCGCCAGCATTGTTCGCAACTATTTCCACGACGACCAGGACCCCAGCGGCGCATTGACGCAGATCAATTCCCTGGCCCTGGCCGTCATCCCCAACCTGCCGCCGGGTACGCTGCCGCCGGTGGTCTTGCCCTTTGATCCTACCAGCACCACGCCGGTCGCCCTGGTTGCCCTGGACAGCAAGACGCATCCCGAATCCATACTCTATGATGTCGCGCGCTATGAAGTGCGCAACATGATCATGCAGCAACCGGGCGCGGTCGCGCCCGTGGTCATCGGCGGCACGCTGCGTTCGGTGATGATCTATCTCGACGAAACGAAAATGCAGTCGCGCAACCTTTCGCCCGCTCAGGTCATGCAATCGGTGGACAAGTACAACCTGTTTTTTCCGAGCGGCGATGTCCGGGTCGGCGATCTGGACCTGGCCCTGTCCTCGAACTCCATGTTCGACCTGGTCGCGCGCATGGGAAAAATTCCGATCAGCGCCCGGCTGCACAGCTTTGGCTTTCTCGAGGATCTCGGCAAACCGGAGGACGCCGCCCTAATTCAAACCAACGTGGTCCGCGTCAATGGCCGTCGCCAGGTATACATTCCCATTTATCGCCAACTCGGCGCCAGCACGCTTTCCGTCGTGGCGAATCTTCAAGAGTCGCTGCCGGACATGAAAGAACGGATCAGTCAACCGGACATTGATCTCAAATTGGTCATGGACCAGTCCGTCTACGTACGCTCCTCTATCAAGTCGCTCGTGCAGGAAGGAACAATTGGGGCGATTCTGTGCTCCCTTGTCATTTTGTTGTTCCTGGGCCAGTGGCGCATGACCATCATCGCCATCATCACGTTGCCTCTGTCGGTTCTCGTGGGCATCATCTGTCTGCTTTACACCGGGCAAACGATCAATGTCATGACGCTTGCCGGGTTAACCTTGGCCATCGGCCCCATGATCGACAGCGCAATCATATGTTTGGAGAATACGCACCGCCATCTCAGCTTGGGCGCGGCTCCCAGGGATGCCGCATTGAGCGGCGCCAGCGAAGTGGCAATGCCGGAGTTGGTGTCCACCTTGTGTACTTTCCTGGTGCTGTCGCCGCTCGCGCTCATGCCAGGTATGGGACGTTTCCTCTTCCTGCCCATGACCTTGGCGGTGATGTTCGCCATGACGTCCGCCTATTTGTTGTCGCGAACCTTCGTGCCGTGTGCCAGTGCGTTTCTTCTCCAGGGTCATCAGCACGAAGTTCAGAACCAGCGTGGCGCGATCGGCAGGTTATTCGGGCACTGGGAAAAGCTGATCGACCGGGGCATCCACCTCTATGTACGTGCCCTTGACGTGGTCCTGGCAAACAAGACGGCGACCATCGTTTCCAGTTTCGTCTTGCTGGCCATCACGCTGGCATTGCTGCTGCCGGTCATGCGCCGCGATTTCTTTCCCGAAGTCGACTCCGGGGCGTTCGAGATTGCCGCCCGTGCGCCGAGTGGCACGCGCCTCGAAGTGACGGAGGGGTTGGTGGCCCAGGTCGAAGAATTCCTCAAGGGAACGATTGACAAAGACGACCTGGAACTGATCGTGTCGGAGCTGGGGCTCACGGCGGATTGGTCCTCGGCTTACACGGTCAATGCTGGCACGATGGACGCGGTCCTTAAGGTGCAGCTTTCCAAGGAACGTAAGACCTCGTCGCAAGAATATGTTCGCATTCTTCGGGCCGGGTTGGCCAAGGACCCACGCTTCAAGGCGCTGGAGTTTTCGTTCGATGCCGGCGGGCTAGTGCGGGGGGCCTTGAACGAGGGGAATTCCTCGCCGATCAATGTTCAAATCGTCGGCAAGGATCAGGACATTCTTTTCGCGGTCGCGGACAAGGTCAGGAAAGCGGTTAGCGCGGTTGAAGGTGTCGTCGATGCTCGCGTCATTGAAAGACCTAATGCTCCCGAGCTGACGCTTGTCGTCGACCGGGCCAAGTCGGCGTTTCAGGGTTTGACGCAGGACGATATCATGAAGAGCGTCATCGCGGCCACCAATTCGAGCATCAGCTATAACAAAAAGAATTTCTGGATTGATCAGAAGAATGGAATGCAATACTTTGTCGGCGTTCAATATCCCGAAGACAAATTCAAAACCAAGCAGGACATCCTGAACATCCCGATTACAAGCCGCACGCAAGGCGTGCCCATTCCGCTTCGGAACGTCGCCGCAATCATCGACACGGAGGTTCCTACGGAAGTTCATCATGTAAACCTGCAAACGGCCATCGACGTGACGATGAACGTCGAGGGGCGCGATCTCGGACACGTCAGTGAGCGCGTCGCCGAGGTCCTAGAGCAATTTGGCCAGTCCAAGGGAGGCGGCATTTGGGACCTCTACGATCCCAGCTCGAGCGAAAACAAAAGCGTCGAAGGCGCCAGGATTGTCTTGACGGGTGAATACACGCGCATGCAAGATACCTTTCGGAACCTCGGGGCCGGGCTCATTCTGGCATCGATGCTCATTTACTTTTTGATGGTCGCGCTCGACAAGTCTTTCATCGTGCCCCTGGCGGTCATGCTGATCGTACCCCTGTGCCTGATCGGCATTCTACCGGTGCTTTTCTTCAGCGGCAGCGCCATCAACGTGCAATCGCTTCTGGGGTTCATTTTTATTATCGGCATCAAGGTCGCCAACACCGTGCTGATGACCGATTGCGCCCAGGAGCTGCGCCGGCATGAGGGGCTGACTCCGCTTGAGGCAATCCGTAAGGCTGCCTCCCTGCGCGTTCAGGCCCGTTACCATGACGGCCCTGGCGGCCTTCTTCGCCATGATTCCGACCGCACTCGCGCTGGAAAATGGGAGCGAAGCCAATGCGCCGCTGGCGCGTGCCATCCTCGGAGGGCTCCTTGCCGGCGAACCCGCCACGTTGTTCGTGCTTCCCGCTCTCTATGCGGTACTGGTGCGCGAGAAGAAATCCAGGACCGAAGGGCCGAACCCGGGCGACGCTTACTCACGCAATACGTCACATCATTGATCGAGGGAATCCATGAAGGGACTGATTCGAGCGTCCATGGCCAACCCCCATGGGATTATCGTCATGGCACTGGCAATTATTGTCCTGGGGGTCCTGTCGCTGCTGCGCGTTCCCATTGATATCTTGCCGGTATTCAAGAGCCCGGCGGTACAGGTGCTTACCTTTTACGGGGGCATGCCCGCGGATGGGATGGAAAAGGACATCACCAACCGCATGGAACGCTGGACCGGCCAGGCCAACGGCCTGAAACGGCAAGAATCGCGTTCCATCCTCGGTGCGAGTATTGTCCGCAACTACTTTCAGGACGATGAAGATCCCAGCGGCGCCCTGACACAGGTCAACTCGCTGGCCCTGGGCGTTATCCCGAACCTGCCGCCGGGGACGCTGCCGCCCGTCGTTCTGCCGTTCGATCCGACCAGCACGACGCCTGTGGCCCTGGTAACACTCGATAGCAAATCGCAGGATGAGTCGATTCTGTATGACGTCGCCCGTTACGAAGTGCGCAACTTTATCATGCAGCAGCCGGGGGCGGTGGCGCCGGTGGTCATCGGCGGCAAGATACGGACGGTCCTGCTCTACCTGGATGCCACCAAGATGCAGGCCCGCAAGTTGTCTCCTTCGGAAGTCATGGACGCGGTTGAGAAATACAACCTGTTCTTCGCGTCCGGCGACGTTCGCATCGGTAATTTGGATTATGCCATTTCCTCGAACTCCATGATCGACATACCTCGGCGTATGGGTGAAATACCTATCGGCTCGGCTGAGGGCAAGTTCGGATTCATGTATGATCTCGCCGATGCGCAAGATGCATCCTTTATTCAAACGAACGTGGTGCGCGTCGATGGCAGGCGGCAGGTCTATATCCCCGTGTATCGGCAGCTCGGCGCCAGCACGCTCTCGGTCGTGGATCGGCTCAAGGAATCGCTGCCCGACATGAAGGGCCGGCTGAGCTATCCGGGCATCGACCTTAAGGTCGTCATGGACCAGTCGGTCTATGTCCGGGCCTCGGTGGCAGCCCTGGTGCAGGAAGGAGGCATCGGAGCAGTCCTGTGCTCGCTGGTCATATTGTTGTTTTTGGGTCAATGGCGAATGACCATCATTGCGATTCTGACCTTGCCGCTTTCGGTGTTTGTGGGAATTGTCTGTTTGCTTTACGCCGGACAGACAATCAATGTCATGACCCTGGCTGGGCTGACCCTGGCCATCGGTCCCATGATCGACAGTGCGATCATTTGCCTCGAAAACACGCACCGCCATCTGACGTTGGGCGCCACGCCGGACAACGCGGCCCTGGATGGAGCCAGTGAAGTCGCCATGCCGGAACTGGTGTCCACGCTGTGCACCTTCCTGGTGCTGTCGCCGCTCGCGCTCATGCCAGGCATGGGACGGTTTCTGTTTCTGCCCATGACCCTGGCGGTGATGTTTGCGATGACGTCGGCGTATCTGCTGTCGCGCACCTTCGTGCCGTGTGCCAGCGCCTTTTTGCTGTCCCACCATGGTCACCAGGATCATGCGCGCCAAGGCATCATTGCGCGGACCTTTGCCGGTTGGCAGAAGCTGATTGATCGCGGGATCGAGTATTACGTCAGAGGCCTGGACGTAACCTTGAGACACAAAACGATCACGATCGCCGGTAGCTTCACCTTGCTGGCGGTCACGCTGGTCGTGCTGGTCCCGGTAATGCGACGGGATTTCTTTCCCGAAGTGGATTCGGGGGCGTTTGAGATTGCGGCGCGCACCCGCCGGTACGCGGATCGAAGTGACCGAAAAGATGATTGAGGGCGTCGAAAACTTCATCAAGGAGACGATCCCGAACGAGGACCTGGAACTGGTCGTTTCCGAGTTGGGGCTGACGGCCGATTGGTCAGCGGCCTACACGGTTAACGCGGGCACGATGGATGCCGTCTTGAAAGTCCAGCTCACGGAAGAACGTGGTCGATCCTCGCAGGATTACATTCGCATTTTGCGGGAGGGGCTGGCGAAGGATCCGCGTTTCAATTCACTCGAGTTTTCCTTTGATTCCGGCGGACTGGTGCGCGGCGCCTTGAACGAGGGCGTCTCCTCGCCGATCAACATCCAGCTCCGAGGCAAGAAACAGGACGTTCTCTTTGCCATTGCCGACAAGGTCAAGAAGGCGGTCCAGGCCGTCGACGGCGTTGTCGACGCCCGGGTCATTCAAAGACCGAATGCACCGGAATTGACGATCGTTGTGGATCGCGCAAGTCGGCCAAGCTGGGTTTGACCCAGGACGACATCATGAAGAGCGTCATCGCGGCGACCAATTCGAGCATCACCTACAACAAGAAGAATTTCTGGATCGATCCCAAGAATGGGATGCAATACTTCGTTGGCGTTCAATATCCTGAAACGAAGTTTTCGACGAAGCAAGACATCTTGAACATTCCGATCACAGGCCCGAACCAGACTGTGCCGATCCCGCTGGGCAATGTGGCCACGTTTGTCGACACCGAGATTCCCACGGAAGTTCACCATGTGAACTTGCAGCCGGCGATCGATCTGACAATGAACGTGGAGGGACGAGACCTCGGACACGTGAGTGATGATGTCGCTGAGGTGCTGGCTCAGTTCGGCAAGGACGTCGGCAACGGAACCTGGCTGCCCTACGATCCGAAGGCCCCGGACAAGACCACGACGCTTGAAGGTTCCAAGATCCGACTGACCGGGGAGTACACCCGGATGCAGGATACCTTCAGCAACCTGGGAACAGGCCTGATTCTGGCGTCCTTATTGATTTACTTTCTCATGGTCGCGCTGGACAGGTCATTCATCGTTCCACTGGCGGTGATGCTGATCGTGCCGCTGTGCCTGATCGGCATCTTGCCGATGCTGTTCATTACGGGCAGCGCCATCAACGTGCAGTCGTTGCTTGGGTTTATTTTCATTGTGGGCATCAAGGTGGCCAACACGGTGCTGATGACCGACTGTGCCCAGGAACTTCGGCGGCATGAGGGGTTGAGTCCGCTGGCGGCGATTCGCAAGGCGGCCTCCCTGCGTGTGCGGCCCGTGACGATGACGGCCCTGGCAGCGTTTTTTGCAATGATTCCTACGGCACTTGCCCTGGAAAAGGGCAGCGAAGCGAATGCGCCGCTGGCTCGCGCAATCCTCGGTGGGCTCATCGCCGGCGAACCGGCCACTTTATTTGTTCTGCCCGCCCTCTATGCCGTGCTGGTGCGGGAGAAGAAGGCAGAACCGAGATTGGACGAAGAGCACCATGCGTGAATGGATTGGAAAGGGCGCCGCCGGGACAGCCAGACCCACGAGGAGGCAGCCCGGGAACTGGGTTGGCCCGTGGGAACAATCCTGTCTCACCTGGCGCGCCGCCCCGACCGGCTGCGGGCACAACTTGCCTGCCGCAGGGTGACGTTGTCGGTGGTCGGGCTGGCCTGTGCATTCGACGACGCGAATCGGCGGCGGCATTGGTCGCTGCCGTGAGGGCGTGGCTCGAGGAGGTACGTCCGGGGCGGCCGCGCTCGCGCCGGTGAGCAACACACTGGTCGAGGGCGTTATGCAAACCAGGTTCGTTGATAAAGTGCGGAAGGCGGCGGCCGTCCTGCTGCTGATAATTGGGGCCGTCGCCATGGGTGCGGGCTGGCTCGCGCTTCGAACGGGCGCGGCCGAGGAACCGGGCGCGGCGAAACAGGCTGAGGTTGTTGGTTCTGGGGCGTTGCCGATCGCTGAGCGGCCGCTGGACGACGGAGCCTCTGTGAAACTGCACCAAGGGGCATTCTGGATGGATCCCAAGAGCGGCAACCAATATTTCATCAGCCTTGTTCCGTACCCGAATGACCAAGGCGCCGTGCGCTGGCTTCTCGACAGGCTGGAGGATTTCGCCTCTCGTACGGTTTTTTTCGCCGCGTCCCGGCTCCAGTCTGTATTGGGAAGCACCAATGCCGCTGGTTTGTTTCGACCCGCTACGAGCGCCGTCGAGATCAATGGCCAATGAAATCGAAACACGCGGAGAGAAAAAACCGTAGGCAATCGTCAACACTGCCAATTCGTCACGCAAGCTGTACATCCTGAAATGATTTGCCTTTGGGCAGTGGATCGAAATGGTAACGATGGCAACCCTTTTGCAGCGGGCGGCGGAGGCGCCGCGCCCCATCTGCCGCGGTGTACGCTCGGAAACCGGTACGCCTTTTGCTGACAGTAAGCTGGGGGGACACGTCGCGGGCCTGCGCCAGTGACGCATATGCGACTGCTTCTGGAGTGCGAGTCATGTCCTGCTTTCACAATCTTCTGGTTGGGGTCGATCTCACCAAGACCAACGTTTCTGAAAGCGCGGCTCTCGAGCCGGTCGCGGCAAGTTCCATCCGCCACGCCCAGTGGGTTGCCCGGGCGAGCCGTGCCTCGCTAACCTTCTTTTCTGTTTTGCCGCAGCCGGGGACGGCGGCAGAGGCCGCCAGCCGTATTCTGGGCCAGCTGGTCGGCGAGGCGCAGAAACAGGGCATTGAAGCCGAGGCCCTCACGGCAGTGGGACAGAGTTGGATCGAGATCATCCGCCAGGTATTGCGCGGGCAGCACGATTTGCTGATCGTCGGCACTCACGATCCGCACGGGTTGCGGCGCCTGGTGCTCGGCAGCACGGCGCAAGCTGCTCCACGAATGCCCGTGCCCAGTGTGGGTCAGCAAACCCGGACCGGAAGGCGCCCGCGCAACATCCTGGTTGCCAGCGACCTGTCGCCGCTGAGCGAAACCGCGGTTCGCGTGGGCCTGGGGATTGGACACCTGGCCGAGGCGCATACGCACCTCCTGGATGTCGTCGAGTATCCACTCGACCGCGTGTGGATCCCGTATCCGACGGACCCGCTAACCCGGCAATACCATAGCCGAGTGCGCGCCGAAGCCGACCAGGCGCTGCACGCGCAGGTGGAGAAAAGCGGCTGCCATGTAACGGACCCCTTGGTCACGGTCCACGTTGCCGACGGCGACGGCATCCCGGACCACGCCATTGTGCAATTCATTCACGATCAGCAAATCGACCTGTTAGTGCTGGGCACGGCGGCACGGCATGGACTGTCGGGAATCGTGCTGGGGAACACCGCCGAACGATTGTTGCCCGAGGTGCCCTGCTCGGTGCTGGCGGTCAAGCCGGCCGCCTTCCGCTGCGTCGTGCCTGCCGACGGAGGCTAGACGCCGGAACGCGGTCACCGGACGCCACGCCTTTTGGTCTACAATATGATGCAAGGAGACTTTTCGATGTTGCGATCCAAGGTCCGAGTTGCCTCGCTGACAGCGATCGTGCTTTTTACATTGGTTGCCGTCTACCCGTCGATCTCGTTCTTGCGCATGGCGGCGCAGGACCCGGTCAGGCCCGAAGGCGCGGCCACCAACTCCAGCATTGTGTTCAATAAGGGGTCCTGCTGGATCGATCCCAAAGGCGGCAACCAGTATTTCGTCGGCGTTCAGCATCCGGATACGGACACCAAGATCAAGGAGTTGCAAACGGAGCGTCTGGTGACGGTGCGCGAGTTGGCGAGGCAACAGACGGCCAGATTCAAGAATAACCAGGGGCTCCTCGATGAAGTCCTCGAATCAACCCGCATACTGGCCGAAGCAGAGCTTGACGTTTGCGAATCGAACAAGGAGCGCGTTGCCGTTCTGGAGAAAATCCTGGCTGCCGCCAAAGACAACGAGAGAATCGCCGCGGCTTTCGCCAAGGCCGGCCAGGCGCGCGAGAGTGCAATCCTCATGGCCAAGGCGGAACGATTGCGAATCGAAATCGCCAGGGAGCGAGCAAAAGCCGGGACGGACGTGCCGAAAAAAGGCGGTGCGGCGAATGGCGAACTGCCCGCCCAAGTCAAGGTTGGTCAGCCAAAGAAAGCGGACCAGCAAAAAGTTGTCACGCAGCCAGCGACGATCCAGGCGTATGAATCCGTCCGCCTGTTCTCGCGACTTTCTGGCTTTCTCAACAACGAGACCGTCGATATCGGCGATCGCGTCAAACGGGGCCAGGTGTTGGCGACCCTGGAGGCAGCCGACCTGAAGACACAGCTCAAACACGATGGTGCGGTTGTGAATGAGGCGCGTGCACGAGTTGTGCAGGCGAAAGCCCAACTCGACGGCGCCAGGGGTGAACTGGATACCGCCAAGCTCGCAGTGCAACAGGCCGAAGCGACGGCGCAAAGTGCGAAAGCATTTGCGCAGTACCGTGAAAAACAATGGAAACGCCTGAAAGACTTATTCGACGCGAAAAGCATCGAGGATCAGTTGCTGGATGAAGGCAAGGACCGTTATGAGAGCGCCGTCGAAGCCGAGCATGCCGCCAAGGCGGCCGTCGCGACTGCCAGGGCCAAGGTCGTGGTCGCCATGACCAAGATCGACGAGCGTAACGCCCATTTGGCCGCGTCGGAGGCTGGCGTTATGGCGGCACAAGCGGTTCTCGGGAGATCGCAGATGCAACTTGAGTATGCGACCATCAGGGCACCATTCGACGGCGTGATCGTTCAACGCGGCTACTTCCCCGGCGATTACGTCCGGACCGCCGACAAAAGAGGGAACGACCCCCCACTGTTCATTGTCCAGCGGACGGACCTGCTGCGGGCGATCGTGTCCATTGCCGATCGCGATGTCCCATTCGTGGACGTTGGCGATGCCGCCGAGTTGGAGATCGATTCGTTCCCCGGAAAGAAATGGTCGGGCAAGGTTTCGCGCATGTCCGCAGCGTTGGAGCCGAAGACTCGCTGCATGTCGATTGAGATCGACCTTCCGAATCCAACCGGACAGATCTTCCCAGGCATGTCCGGCAATGCTGCCATCGTCTCTGGCAGACCGAAACAGTAGACGCGTGACTTGGTCACGGCGCCGGTCGTTGCACCGCGAACATCGCCGTCAGGATGGTGGCCGCAATAATGCTACCCCAGCAGCAAGAGTTTGGTTGGCCAGGGCGTATGGATGCAGGCGAGTGGTAGTGCCGCGCGTTGCGCCGCCGGCAGTGCTACCACCACGACGGCAGCCGTTGTTCCGGTCCGGCGGTCGTGGCGCAGAAAACGGATGCCCCAGGGAATGCAATCGTAGCTCCAGTCCGCCAGGTCCCAGCCCCGGCAAACCTGGATATCCGGGTCGTCGATGGCGTCGACCACGTCGGCCGCCACGTCCAAAGACGTGAGCAGCCTCGCCATGTCCTCGATCTGCATTGGCTCCCTCGTGCTTGCGCCCCGAGTCCCTCAGACAACTTAGCCCGGCAGGCTCATCCCCGGAATGCCCCAGCGTAGAAGGAGCGCGCTTGCTGCTCCGCACATGCCCTCCCCGCCGTGGCTCCACGACGGACAGGCCGTGAAAAGGTTGGCGTGCCGCGCTATCGGGCGCTCGCTTGCCTCGACACGGATTGACCCCAGGGTGGTGGAGGACATTGCGGGACCAAGCGTGGCCAGGGCGGTGCTGTTGGAATCCTTCCAAGAGCAATCGGCGTGCCCGCCGGCGCCGGGTGGCCGTTTCGGCACAAGTCATTGCCGTGGAATATGCGTGAGGGGCACGGCACCCAATCCAAATCGGATCCTCGCGAGCAACCACGGTGGGCCGATGGCGTATTTTGCGCTCCTGCGGCGATCCATGCACCGCCCAGGTTCAAATCGCCTTTGGTAGCTTCCCAGCGCGTCGAGGACCTGATGGTTTTCCTAACGCAACGGTTCTGCGGCGCCGATGAAGATTGAGGATTACGCCGATTTGGCGGCGGCAGGCCCGCTGGGCGGTTTTCCGTGTGGCAAGAAGCGGGTACGAGGAAATCCATGTCATTCCGAGGTTCAATTTCCTGCGGGATAGTCGCCGCGGTCTTGCTCGTCGCCTTCGGCTGCCCAAACCCCCAGGCGCCGCGCAATCGGGCAAGCAGGCCGAGGGCGGGGAGAACGCGGAAAAGCTGCCGCAGCCGAGGCCTTTCGCGGGAATTACCATCGATCCCGCGCCGGCGTCCTTGCTCAATTCCGACGTCAAGCCGATCGACCTGTGCAGCGCCCTCAAGCTGGCCGGCGTCGAGAACCCGGAAATCCTGCTGGCCCGCGAGCGCATCACCGCGGCCGACGCGGCACGGCTTTACGCCGCGGCGCAGATCCTGCCCAACCTCAACCACGGCGGCAACTACGATGCGCACCAGGGCACTTTGCAGCAATCGAACGGCAAGATCATTGAGGTCAATCGCGATTCGCTCTACCTCGGCCTCGGGGCCAATGCGGTCGCGGCCGGCACCGTCAACATGCCGGGCATTGTGTGGAACGCCAATGTTTCGGACGCAATCTATACAGCGCTGGTGGCCCGGCAGGTGGTCACGCGGCGCCGGTTCGAAAGCGATGCCGTGCGCAACGACGTGCTGCTGCGCGTTGTGACGGCGTACCTGGAATTGCTGCGCAGACCGGCAGGCGGGCCGTCACCGCCCAGACGCGCTCCGACGCCGCGGAAATGGCACGCGTCACGGCGAACTGGTCCAAAACGGGCCAGGGCAAGCAGTCTGATGCCGACCGCGCCGCCGCCGAGCTGCAGCTCAACAACGATCAGCTGGTGCAGGCGGACGGGGACATCCAGATCGCCTCCGCGCGGCTCGCGCAGCTCTTGAATCTCGATCCCTCGGTCCGGCTGCACCCGTCGGATGGGTGGGCGGTGCCGGCGCCGATCGTCCCCGACCCGATCCCACTTCCCGAGCTGCTGGCGATCGCCCTGACCCAACGGCCGGAGCTACGCGCCAACAGGCGGCCATCCGCGCCGCGCTGCTCTACCTGCAAGGCGCGAAGGTCCTGCCGTTTTCGCCCACGGTCATCGTCGGATACAGCAACGGCAGCTTCGGTGGTGGCAGCAACATTGAAACCCTCACCGCCGGCCAACCGCGCTTCGGCAGCTTCGACGATCGCCAGGACTTCGACGCCGTGGTGTACTGGTCGCTGCAAAACCTCGGCGTCGGCAACCTCGCGATGATCCGCCTGGCGAAAAGCAATCTCCGGCAAGAGGAGCTGCGCCGGCTCATTGTGCTCAATCAGATCCGCGCCCAGGTCGCCTCAGCCCAGGCGCGCACCCACGCCCGCTATGCGCAGATCGGCACCGGCGAGCAAGCCGCGCGCCGCCCGCAAGGCATTCCAGGAGGACTTGTTCCGTACCCGCAACGGCCAGGGGTTGCCGATCGAGCTGCTCGACAGCCTGCGCTTGATGGGCAGCAGCCGGCTCCTCTATCTCAACGCGATCATCGACTACAACGAGGCGCAATTCGAGCTGTACGTCGCGCTTGGTCAGCCGCCGGCCTGCACGCTGGCCCGACCCGTGCCAAGCACGCTGGTGCCGGAGGTGGTCCCGCCCGCCCCGGAGCCGGCGCCGACGCCGCCGATCGCGCCGCCGCCTACGAAAAAATCTACAGTAGGTGCTTGAGGCCCCTCCATGGCTGCTCCCGCACAGCACCGATGTACGAGCCGGGCCGCGGTGCTCTCGGTGGTGCTGGCCTGCGCGCTCGCCCTCGGCGGCTGTCATTCCATCGCCCTGCCGATCGGTCGCAGTGACGACGCCAGCTCCCCGCCGCTGCCCCTTGCGGCCCGGGCTCGGTTCGGCGCCCCGCTCGGCGGCATCGTGCAAGTCAGACACCAGGCCGGCGCAACCGGCAGACGAAACGACCGAAGTGCCTCGCGGCGCTGCGGTGATCCCGCCCGCCATCGACGAGCAGGTCATCGATCTGTGTACGGCCCTGGAGCGTGGCGGCATCGAGAATCCGACGATTGCCCTGGCCCAGGAGGCGATCCGCGCCAGCGAGGCGATCCGGATGCAGGCGCGCGCCCTGCTGCTGCCGACGCTCAATGCCGGCACGAACGTGCATGTTCACCAGGGCACGCTGCTCAGCAGCGCGGGCCTCGTCCGCGACGTCAATGTGCAATCCCTTTATTACGGCGCGGGCGCCAGCGCGATCGCCGCCGGAACCGTGACCGTGCCCGGCATCAGTATTTTCAGCCAGCTCGCCGACGCCTGTTACGCCCCGCAGGCCGCCGAACAGCAGGTGATCGCCCGCCGATTCGACGCGCTGGCCGTCCGCAATCGCACGTTGATGGCGGTCGGCGCCGGCTACCTCGCGCTGGCCGCTGCCCAGGGTGAATTCCTTGCCCTGCGCCGCTCCGAAGAGGACGTCGGCACGATCGTGCAGTTGACGGCGAACTTCGCGAAGGCCGGCCAGGGCCAGGACTCCGACGCCCAGCGTGCCCGCGCGCGCTGGCTGCTCCTCGATGCCCAGGCACAAGCGGCGCAGGAACAAATCGCCGTCGCGGCCGCCGAACTGGCGCGACTGCTCGATCTCGACCCGTCAGCGCGGCTCGTGCCGGCCGATCTCGTGCCGCCGCTGATCGAGCTGGTCGATCCCGCGCGACCGTTGCCAGAGCTCTTGCAGATCGCCACGGCCGATCACCCCGAGCTGGGCGCCCGCAGCGCCGATGTCGCCACTGCCCAGATCCGTGTCCGCCAGGAACGCCTTCGCCCATGGCTGCCGCTCATCGCGGCTGGCTTGAGCGCCGGCAATTTCGGCGGCGCCGGCAATCAGTCGGGCGTTCCCGGGTGGAGTTCCGGCGCGCGGCTGGATTTCGACGTGGCGGCGGTCTGGTCGCTACAGAACCTCGGCGTGGGCAATCGCGGTCTTGAAGAACCGCGCCACGGCGGAAGCCGGACAGGCAGAGGCGGAACGCATCCGCGTCGCCAACCGCATCCGCGACGAGGTCGCCGAGGCCCACGCGCTGATCGGGGCCCGCCGCCAGCAATTCGAGATTGCCCGCCAGCGGATCGAGACGTCGCAAAAGGCGTTCGACGAGGATTTGCGCCGCAGCCGCAACCTCGAGGGCCGGCCGATCGAAGTGTTGCGCAGTCTGGAGCTGTTGACGAACGCCCGCCTCGACCTGGTGCGGACCATGGCCGCGTACAGCCAGGCCCAGCTTCAGCTCTATGTCGCCCTGGGCAATTCCCCCACCTGCCGGCACAATTGACGACCGTCCCGCCTCGTAGCCATTCTCCTTACAATCATTAAAATCGCGTGAATTCGATTGCGGTAGCCCCGACGGTCGCGTTACCATTTCGTCAAGGTACGAGGACCAACCGTGTGGGCGTGAATCGAAAAAGGATCCACCATGAGAACCGCATCTCGAATCATCGGCGTGATGCTGGCCGTCGCCCTGCTGATCGGCGTCAATGGTCTGGCGGCGCAGGATTGGCCGCAATGGCGCGGGCCCAATCGTGACAGCAAGGTTGTGGGTTTCACCGTGCCGACGACCTGGCCCAAGGAACTCACGCAGAAGTGGACGACCACCGTCGGCATCGGCGAGTCGTCGCCCGTCCTGGTGGGCGACAAGCTTTATGTGTTTGGCCGCATGGACGCCGACGAGGTCACCTCGTGTCTGGACGCAGCCAACGGCAACGTCGTCTGGCAAGACAAGTACGCGGCGCAGGCGGTGAAAGGTGCCGCAAGCAAGTTCCCGGGCACGCGCAGCACACCCGCGGTCGCCGACGGCAAGGTGTGCACCCTGGGGGTGGCGGGCGTCGTCTCGTGCCTCGACGCGGCGAACGGCAAGGTCGTGTGGCGCAAGGACACGTCACGGAAAGAAGACAAGGAGCCCACGCCCAAATTCTACACGTCGACGTCACCGCTCATGGTGGATGGCAAGTGCATCGTATTCGTCGGCGCGCTGACCGCCTTCGACCTGGCGACCGGCGACACCTTGTGGGAATGGAAAGGCGGCAAGACTCCCTACGGCTCGCCGGTGCTCATGACGGTCGACGGCACCCCCCAGATCGTGACCAGCGCTTTTGGCACGATCGTCGGCGTCGGCCTGGCCGACGGCAAGCCGCTCTGGAGCTATGAGTTTGGCGGCACCGCGTATCAGGGCGCGTACATGACCCCGATCATCGATGGCCAAACGGTGATCTATTCCGCGCCGGGCGGCAAAAAAGCCGGCGGCAGCACGGTCGCGTTCAAGATCGCGAAGCAGGGGGACAAGTTCACGGCCACGCAGCTCTGGAAAAAAAGCCAGGCGCCCTACCAGTACAACACGCCGGTGCTGCGCGATGGACTGGTTTTCGGTCTGTCCGCGGCCAAGACCTTTTTCTGCATGGACGCGAAGACCGGCGACGTGCTCTGGACCGACACAACCAAGCGTGGCGAAGCCGGCGCCGTTCTCAATGCCGGCTCGGTGATGCTGGCGCTGACCGGCGACGCGGAGCTGGTCGCGTTCGAGCCGAGCACCAAGGCGTACAGGGAACTGGCCCGGTACAAGGTCTCTGCAACGTCGGGGTTGCCGTACCCAATCATTGCCGGCAACCGGGTGTTCGTTAAGGGAAAGGATTCGGTGACCCTGTGGACGATGGAATGAGGCGCGCTCGCGCCGGCTTCCCAGGTCCCTACCGTTTCAATTCGCCGCCGGCTTCGTAGCCGCGTTAAGCCGGAGGCCGCGTGCTGGGGCGTGCGATCTGTTCGACCCGCGCAGCGCGGACACGCTTCGCTCACCGCCCGCCGGGTGGGACGTGCTTCTCCAGCCACGCGAACACTTCATTGTGCCAGTAGCGGCTGTTGCGTGGCTTGAGCACCCAGTGGCCCTCGTCAGGAAAGTTGATGAACCGCGATGGGATGCCGAGGCGCTGCAGCGTCGTGAAAAGCTGGATGCCCTCGCTCACCGGCACGCGAAAGTCGAGATCGTTGTGGATCACCAGCATCGGCGTCTTGAAGGTCTTGGCCAGCCGGTGCGGCGAATGCTTCTCATAGGACGCGCGGTTCTTGCCCCAGGGCGGACCGCCGTGCTCCCATTCGTCGAACCACAGCTCCTCCGTCGAGGCGTACATGCTGTCGAAGTTGTAGACGCCGCAGTGGCAGATGAGCGTCTTGAACTTGGTCGTGTTGCCCTGGAACCAGTTCATCATGTAGCCGCCGAAGCTCGCGCCAGCCGACGCCATGCGCTCGGGGTCGATCCACGGCTGCTTTTCGAGATGTGCCAGGCCGGCCATCAGGTCCTCATAGCAGCGGCCGCC
The DNA here is from genome assembly GCA_963834865.1 of uncultured Gemmataceae bacterium. GTDB lineage: Bacteria > Planctomycetota > Planctomycetia > Gemmatales > Gemmataceae > CAWIDK01. Next base: position 3,261,795 of record CAWIDK010000002.1, on the reverse strand, counting down.
CCAGTCGCCGGAGATTTCGTCGGTGTACTGCTGGCCGAAGCCGGTCGAGCCGCGCGGGTTGGGCAGGGCAACCACGTAGCCGCGGGCCGCCCATGCCTCGGCGTTCCAGCGGAAGCTCCAGCCGTCCTCCCACGCCCCCTGTGGGCCGCCATGCACGAGGAACGCCAGCGGCCAGCGTTTCTTGGGGTCGAAGCCGGGCGGCTTGAGGATCCACATCTGCATTGGCGTGCCGCCGGCGCCGATGACGTTCACGGACTCCGGCTCGAGCAGGTCCAGCTCGCCGAGGAGCTTTTTGTTTGCCTCGCTGACGTTCTTGACGTCGTAGCGCGGACCCAGGTCGGTGCTGACGAAAACCTCCGGCGGAAAGGTCAGGGCCGAGCGCGTCCAGGCCATGTGCTTGCCGTCGGCGCTGACCGAGAGCGAGTTGTTGTCGTGCTCGCTGATGAACGTGATGACGGGCTTGACACCCTTGCGCGAACCCGAGTAGTACCACGTTTTGGCCCGGTCCTCGGTGGCGAAATAGATCGTCTCGGAATCGGGCAGCCAGACGAACTGATCGACTGAGCCGTCGAATTCTTCGGTCAGAATGCGTGGCGGGCCCGTGCCGTCCGCGGGCAAGAGGTACAGGTCCCAGCGGTCCGCCTCGAAGCCGGCCCGCTTCTCGGCGCGATATGCAAGCCACTTGCCGTCGGGCGAAAACTGCGGCGCCCCGTCGGCAGCCTGATTCTTCGCGGTCACGCTCTCCCATTGCGTCGTGCCGCCGGTGACGGGAACCCGGCAAACGTCGTGGTCAGTGCTCCACGCTTCGTGCTTCGCGGGTACCGCGGTGAAGTAGAGCTGCTTGCCGTCGGGGCTGAACGTGAAGTCGTCGCCGACCGAGAAAGTGGACGAGGTCGGATAGGCGTCGCGGTCGCCGGGCGTGACGTCCTTTGGCTCGCCGCTCTTGCCGTCAGTGTAGCTCATGACGAACAGGTGTTGTCGCTTGTCCTCGACCCAGTCGTCCCAGTGGCGGAAGAAGAGGCGGGTGAAGACGCGCGCCTTGACCGGGTCCTTGGCGCGTTCGTCGATGCGTTTCTGGTTGAGCGCGTCGCTCTCGGTGAACGGTTTGGTGGAGAACTCGGGCCAGACCGCGGAGACGAAGGCGATCTGCTTGCCGTCGCGCGACCAGAGGGCGGTGCTGGCGCCGGTGCTGATCTTCGTGAGCTGGCGCGCCTCGCCGCCGCTGACGTCGATGAGCCAGAGCTGGCTGGTGCCGGAGCGCGTCGACTCGAACAGGATCGACTTGCCGTCGGGGCTCCAGCGCGGATGGCGGTCGCTCTTCTTCGCCGCGGTGAGCTGCTGGCGGAGGCCCGGCTTTTCGGTGGACGCGAGCCAAAGGTTGTAGACGACGCGATTGGCGTCCATGTCGACGGTGCCGGTGGCGTAGACGACCCATTGGCCGTCGGGGCTGATTTGCGGGTCGGCCAATCGCTTGAAGCGGAACAGATCGTCGACGCTCATCGGCCGGCGCGGGCTGTCCCCACGCGACGGCAGGCACGACCAGGAACAGCAGAATGGCAAAACGTTTCATGGCGATGCGTCCCAGACCCAGGAAACCGGTTCCATCTCAGTTTGCACAAGGATGCAGCGGAAGCAAGAGGCAACATCGCGAAATCGGCGCTGAGGGGGGAGGACGGCGGCACCACGGCGGGCTTCGTGGTCGCGGAACTTGGTGGGATTCGCCACTACGTCCTGGTTTCCAGCTTCAGCGAAAGCACGAAGCGGCGAACAGCCTCGTCTTGGCTTTCGAGATTGACATGATTCATGACGTGATCCATCTGGTTCTCGGCTGAGGAGCAATCGGGAGTCATGATACCGCGATCGAGCTGCGGCTGCAGAACCATTCCAGCGAGTGTGCCATCACCGTCCGCCCGCGAAACGCGCCTGCGCCGGCGAGCCATTAACGTCGATCAACTCGCAACGCAGCCGGTCCTGTTGCCGTACCTTGAGATCGACGCGTAACGTCAACACGTGCATTCCCTGCGGCAGATCGAGCGGCACGTGGCCTTGGGTCGTGGCGAGTCTGCCGTCGACCCAGAGCGTGAGCCCGCGCGCATCCTGCAGGTTCAGACCAAGCTTACCAGCCGTGGTAACCTCCAGCGTACAGCGCAAGAATGCCGTGGGGCTTTCGCTCGTCGCCGTAGCCTCGTGAAGCGGCAAGTCTCCGGATACCGTTGCATACAGCGGCGTCCAGGCGAGGCTGCGGTCCTCGGCGAGCGTCTTGCCCAGCGCGGCGTCGTCTGACGCGAGCAGGCGATCGGGCGGAGTTGCGAGGCGCTGCCAGGTGCGCCGACGCGGACATGCGTGACGGCGAATGGTCCCGGCCGGCCCAGCTCCGATAGGAAGCGCACCAGGTCCGCAAGCTCGGCGTCGGTCAGCGAGTGGTCCAGACCCTCCGGCATCAGCGAACCGCCGACTTTTTTCTCGTCGATGTCCTTGACGGGAATGACGATCTCGTCGCGGAGCGGATCGCGCAGCACCAGTTCAGTCGGCGACTCGCGCCGCACCACGCCGGTGTATGCCTTGCCGTCGTTGGTGACGACGACGGCCGTCGTGTAGCCCTCGCGAACCACCTTGCTGGGCAAAACGACCGACTCGATGAGATAGTCGAGCTGGGCGCTGGTGCCGATACCCGAGAGATCGGGGCCGACCTTGCCGCCGGCGCCGCCGAGGGCGTGGCACTGCTGGCAGCCCAGCTCCGGCCGGCGAAAGACCGCCTCGCCGCGCACCGGGGCGCCTTGCGCTTGCACGAGCTTGATGAGGCGCTGCAATTCCACAGCGTCGAGCTTGCGGCGCAGGCCGACCTGCCCCGTCGCGGCTTGCAGCGTCGCCGCCAGTTCCGGCGCCTGAACGCCGAGGCCGGCGAGCACGCGCAGTCCGACGCGGGCTGCGTCCTTTGCGGGCGGATGAGCTTTGAGCGCGTCGGCCAGGGCGCGATCGCCGCCCTTCTGGCGCAGGAACGCTGTGAATAGCGGCCCCAGATCCTCGCCGGGCGGCGGCGGCACGCGCAGCAAGTCGACCGCCGACTCGGCGGCCTTGCGCGCGTCGAGTGCGGCCAGGCCGATGACGGCTTCGCGGCGCACGGTCATTGGGCGCTTCTCCTCGGCGATGTTCACGAGCGCCTCGACGCTTGCCGGTCCGGCCAGCTCGACGATCGCCGCGACGGCCGCTTGCCGGCGCTGCGGGTCGCTGACCTCGGCCATGGCCCAGCGGGTCAATTCGGGACGCAAGGCCTCCTGCTTCCGCGCCGGCAAGCCGCAGCGCCGCCGCGCTGACATCGGCGCTGGGGTCGGTGAAGAGCGCACGCATACGGGTCAGGTCCGCGGCGGGCTGCACCTTGCGACTGCGTGCCGCCTGCGCCAGGCGCCGAGGATGCTCGCCCGGTCGGCGGCCGTCGCGCGCTTCGGGTCCTGGACGGCGTCCCAGGCGAGCGTCTGCGTGGCCGTGTCGCCGAGGCTCGCCAGGATTTGCAGCACGCCGGCCTGGTTTTCCGGCGGCACCTTGCCGGCCTGGAACATCGCCGCCAGCGCCGGCACCGCATCGGGGGCGCGGATCGCTTGCAAGGCGAACGACAGGTGTTTGCTGTTGCCGCCGAAGACGGTCTTGCCTGCCTGAAACGCCGGATACCAGTCGGGCCTTAACAAGATCGTCGTGCGGCGCAGCGCGAAGTCGAGCAGCGGATCGGTCGGCCGATCCAGCGCGGCGAGGGCCGCTTCCGCAGCGGCAGCCGACGGCACGCATCCGGCGGCGAGCACCGCTTCGAGGCGCACGCGCGGATGGCCGTCGCGCGCCTGCACCGCCAGCAGCTTCTCGGCACCGCTGAGGCGATCCGCCCAGTCGCCGAGGACGCGCGTTGCCGCCGCCCGCACGCGCGGGTCGTCCGCACTGAGCAGCCGGCGCAGCAGGTCCGGTTCCACAACGTCGATGGTCTGGTACGCCCACAGCGCTTCGAGCAGATGCCGCGGCAAGTCGGCGTCGGTCGCGCTCAGCCCGCGGACCCAGGCCGCCAACCCGGCCGCCGCCGCTTTGTGGTCGCGCTCGGCGAGGGCGCGCTTGGCCGCTTGCCGCGTCCAGAGCTCCGAGTCCTTGAGGCGATCGAGCAGCTCCGCGATCGGCACGCCGGTCAGCTTCGGCACCGCGAGCAAGGGGCGATCCTTGCGCACTACGCGCCAGATGCGGCCGCGGGTGTGATCGCGACGTGGGTCGCGGAAGTCGACCTGGTTGTGCTGGATGATCTGCTGGTAAAGATCCGCGATGTAGATCGCTCCGTCGGGGCCCATCTTGATGTCGATCGGTCGAAACTTGGGATGTTTCGAAACCACCAGCGGCGGCAACGGCCGGGCCACGAAGCGATGCCCATCGTCGGCCAAGGCGTAGCGATAAATGCGATGCGATAGGAAATCTCCCGTCAGCAGATTGCCCTGCCAATCCTCGGGCAAGGTCCGGCCGGTCACGATCTCCAGCCCGCAGTGGCGTTCGCCGCCGACCTGGGTGATCTTCAGGTTCGGCACCAGGTCGGGGTTGGTCGCCTTGTGCAGCGGCGAGTCCGGCAAGCAGAGGTTGATGGCACCGGGCCACGCGCTGGCAAGGAACGACTGGCCCCACGCGTCGAAGGCGTGCCCCCAGGTGTTGTTCGGCAGGATCGAGCGATCGTACACCTCGAGCCGCAGCCGATCCGTGCGCAGGTGCCAGACGCAGCCGCCGAACAGCTTGCGTGGCCCATACGGCGTTTCGACCGTGCTCTGGATGTAGACGCCCTGGTTGATATAGAGGGCGCCGTCGGGTCCCCAGCGGAAAGTGTTCAATGTGTGGTGCGTGTCCGCGGTGCCGAATCCGGTAAAGACGACGCGCCGCTCGTCGGCCTTGCCGTTGCCCCTGGTGTCGCGGAAGTGGAGCAGCGTTTCGCCCTGGCCGACGTAGACGCCGCCGTCGCCGGGCATGAGGCCGGTCGGCACGGTCAGCCCGTCCACGAAGACGCTCGACTTGCGCGCCCGCCCGTTCGGCGCGAAGTCCTCCAGCACGGCGACGTAATCCTTCGGCTCCTGGCCCGGCAAAAGCTGTGGATAGCGCGGAGCACAAAGCACCCAGAGCCGGCCCTGCGTGTCGAAGTTCATCGACAGCGGGTTGACGATCGCCGGCTCGGACGCGACGAGCTGCATCTCGAAGCCGTCGGCAAGCTGCATGAGCTGCCGCTCCGCCTCGGGGTCGTCGCTTGGCGTCTTGCCTTGGGCAAACAGCGGCGCGCCCAGCGCGAGGATGGCAGTCAGCGCCAGCGCGGGCCGAAGCCACGATGCAATGTGCGTCACTTCATTGCTCCCTTGGCGGAGATGGCGTAGACGTGAGGCCGCGGCTGGCGCGCCTCGGCGATGACTCGTTCCTGCGCGGCGATCTCCTTGTCATAGAGCGCGAAGTCGCCCTGCATGAAGCCCCAGTGACGGGAGTGATCGTTGAACGGCCGCCAGCGGCGATAGAACAGCTCGTTCTTGCGAACGATGGCGGCACGCAGCTTCTCCAGCTCGTGAAACGCCGGGCCGGTCTTCAGCGTGATCCCCGTTTGCCACTCTGCCCCCGCCGCGGTCACGACTTCTTCCGCGTCGATCGTCAGCACATATGCGCCCGCCGGCAGCCCGACGATGCGCAGGCGTTGCCCATCATCGGGCAGCGCGGAGTCAAGTGTCTGGAACCGCAGCGATCGGGCGGCAACAGCAACCTTGTCGATCTTCGTCCCCTGGGCGACGAGCACCTTGCCCGTGTGGTCTAGCTCAAGCTGCCAGGGATGTGCCGGAAGGTGAAGCTGCCGCGCCATCGCACGCGCAGCCACGGCGTAGCCGGCAGCGGTGAGCTGAATGCCGTTGGTCGTGAGCCGCCGGGCGGGATCTTCCTGCTTGGCGGCACGCAAGGCGTCAAAAAGATCCACAAACGCGAGGCCGCGCCGGTCCGCGAGCTTTTTCAGCGCCGCCGTGTATTCCGCGAGGTTGCGGTTGTGGTCGGCGGGATCGGGCAGTGGCCGGCCCAGGTCTTCGTGAGAGGTCGGCGATAGGAGGACGATGCGCGCCTTCAGCGGGGCAAGTTGCATAAGCAGTTGCTCGTAGTCAGCGATGAAGCCGGCCAATCCCGCGGACCCGTCGAACGACTCGTTCATGCCGTAGCCAAGGAAGAGGACGCTCGGCTTCAAATCCTGAACTTCCTTGAGCAAGCGCCAGACCCTCGGGATTCTGGTAACCGCCGGTGCGTGCGATTCCGCGGACGGTGTCGCCGCCCCAGCCGAGGTTGCGTACGACGATGTCGGCGTCGGGATGACGGCTGACCAGCAGCGTCTCGAGGTAACCGTGGGTGCGTTCCTGCTCGATAACGCCGCCGCCGAGTAGGACGATGCGATCGCCGGTCTTGAGGATGAGGCGCTGCGACGGCTCCCCGGCGACCGCGGGCCGGCACGCCAGGAGCAGGCCGACCACGGCAACGACGCGTAATGACATGGACTTACCCGGTCCCTGACGCGAAGGATCGGAGCCCGAAGCGCAAGCGCGGCACGTCCTCGCTTGCGCTTCGGGCTCACGTGGCGGAGTCAGGCGCTAAAGAATCGCCTCGCGAATCAACGGCGCCTCTTCGGCGATGAGCCGGATCGGGCGATTGTTCATCGTGTTGACCGTCGTGTCCGGGTCGATGCCGAGCAGATGGTACAGCGTGCGGCCGAAGCTCTCGACCTTGTAGAAGGCGTCGGTCACCTGTTCGCCGCGGCGGTCGGTGGCGCCGACCACGGTGCCGCGCCGGAAGCCGCCGCCGGCCGCCAGCACGAACTGGGCGTAGTCCCAGTGGTCGCGGCCGGCGTTGGCATTGGTGCCGCACTGCGGCTTGCGGCCCATCTCGCCCAGGGCGAGCACGATCGTCGTGTCAAGCAGGCCGCGCTGATCCAGGTCTTCGAGCAAGGCGGACAGGGCCGCGTCGAACATCGGGATCTGCTGCCGGCCGGCGACGAAGTTTTCGCCGTGCCAGTCCCAGTAGCCGAAACTGAAGTGCACCACCGGCACGCCCGCCTCGATCAGCCGGCGCCGAGCAGGAAGTGCCGGGTGTCGCCGGACGGGTAGCGTGTCCGGAGCCGATCGCCGGCCGCGTACCGATCGCGCGTGCGGGCATCGACGCGCGTGAGGTCGACGGCCTCGCGCAGGCGTGGCGAGCGCAGCAGGTCGAAGGCCGTTTGCTGGTGCCGGTCTAGCCCGGCGATGAGCGGATCGAGCGCGTCCTGCCGTCGCAAGCCCCGGTCCATCGCCCGCAGGAGGTCCACATCGCGCTCGAGGGCCGGCAGCTCGATCTGCGGCGTGAGCATGCGAGCGATGTCGTCGCGCGCCTGCACCGGATCGAAGATGAGCGGACTGTACGCCGGCCCGAGGAAGCTGGGGGCGATGGCGTTGTTGATATGGTGATCGATCTTGCCGAGCACGGCGAAGGTCGGCAAGTCCGCCGGTCCGGGCCGCAGCCGCGTGACCACGCTGCCGTACATGGGATACTGCGGCGTCCCGCTCGGCAGCCGCGGATTGCCGGTGAGCCAGTACATCGGCGCCCGCGAGTGATCGCCGGGCCGATTCAGGGTGGTGACCGAGCGGATGATCGTGTACTTGTCGGCCAGCCGCGCGAGCCGCGGCATCAATTCGCAGATGTCGAGCCCAGGAACGCTGGAGCGAATGGGCCGAAACTCGCCACGGTAATCGACGGGCGAGTCAGGCTTCATGTCGAACATATCCGTGTGCGGCGGCCCACCGGCCATCCACACGCAGATCATCTGCCGGGCCCGCGGCGCCGGCTGCCCGCTCGCGGCGGCACGGCGGCGCAGCAGGTCGAGCAGGCTGACGCCGCAGAGGCTGCTGCCGCCGATGCGCAGGAAATCGCGGCGATTCAGACGGCGGAATGAGTTGCCGAGCTTCATGGATGCCCCCGTTTGCGATGGCGCCGCCGGTCAGGTGAGTGCCGACGCCCGAGAGTTTATCATGACACCTGCCGCGAATCTTGCAAGCAAAATCGCTGCGCAATTCGGCGTTCAGCCCCGGGGGTCATCGCGACTTGCTTTCGGACGAGAAGATCCTGCCGTTCGACCTTCACGCTGCAGTCCGAACATCCGCCGGACCGCCGAATGAGTTTCCGCCTCCACGTCTTGCACGTGCAGCGCCGCCTTGGCCGCGTGGAACAGGGCGTAGTAAGTGCGCCCCACCGCATCGGCGTGATAACCTTCGCGGGTTAACACCTCGGCCGACCCCAGTGCCTGCTGCCCGCCGCCATTCGGCAAGCACGAGTTGCTGCTTCATCAGACGCGCACCCCATCGCGCTCCACATTCCGCCGGAACGGTGAACCGCTTTGTTTGCGCTGATCCCACTCGGCGCGGGTGTAGGCCATGATCGACGGCACAACATCGGTAGCTGCGGCCGGCAAGTACCCAACCCGCCGCATGGGCCGCTTCAAGGGTTCGGCCTCGTCGCTTATGATCAGGAGCACGTCCAGATCGCTGTCCGGGCCAGCGTCGCCGCGCGCCTTTGGGCTCCCCCGTCGCCGCGCCACTCTGGTGGAATCTCCGCATGCGTCTCATCTCACCCCCCACACTCCCACACTCACCCCATGAGACGAATGTCCAACATCCAGGAGCTGCACCATGAATCCGATCGCGATTCCGGAACCCATTTGGGATAGTGACTTTCCAGCCACCCCCGCGCCGGCCCCGATTGGCTGCTGCACGGATTCATCGCAAGGGGTCCGCCACACTGCTCACCAGCCAGTGGAAATCCGGCAAGACGACGCTGCTGTCGCAGCACGGTAGCTCTTGCTTTGGTGCGACAGACCTGGATGGATTGGTGGACAAGGCGTGCGCCGCGGCCGAATCATCGCCGGGTTGGCGCCCAGGCAAGGAGTTCGATTAGCACATTGAGCATGCATACCAGGACGAGTTCGCCTTCTTGCTATTTGTCTGCCACAATGGCGACCAATATAACGTCTACTTCTATGACGGCATTAGCGACGAGCAATTTCAATGAACACCAGCAGGCCGAACCGGTAATTGGCCTTCTGAAGTCAAGGCGGCCGCCATCACGGCCTCTCGCGGCATCCTGTCCAACGAGGCGCCGGCTTCTGAGCTTGAGGCGGGAGGTGCTCGATGGGTACACGGAAGCGTTGGTCACGGCTGATCACCGTCGATGGCGTGCGCTTCCGCTACCACGTTGCGGAGGAGCACTTCGACGGGCTGGGACTGCATGTTTGCATTCAACAGGTCGAGCCACCTGGCCAGCGACTCCTGAGTGGCTTCGCAAGCCACTGCAGTGGGCTGACGTTGGACCGGGGCATCGCGTTGGCACGGTCCTTCCATACGCGGTCACCCCTCGGGTGATCCGGCAGTTGATCCTTGCGGCATTGGCACGCGGTTGGCAGCCAGCGCAAAACGGGTTGGGACCATTCCACCTGCCCGGCTACGAGGTGGTCCCAGAGTTGCCAAACCCTTGAGTGTCTGGAAGCGCGACAAAAAGTAGCACGCCCGACCATTGGCAAGCCAGCGATAGGCGACTCGGCCGGTAATTTCCGTGAACCCGGACGCTCGGTCGCACGTCTATGTTGTTGGACGGTGTCCGATCCCGAAGTGGTCGAGGGGCCAGGCCGTGACCCTGGAAACTAGGCGGTTCGAGTCCGCCCGGATACCCTTGCGAGCACGGGGGCCGCGCTCGCGCTCGACGTGTCGGCCGGTGCGATACCGGTGCAACACACGCAACAGCCAGGTGGTGGAATGGCAGACACGCGGCCTCGAGAGGGCCGTGCCCACCGGGCGTGAGGGTTCAAGTCCCTCCCTGGCTACTGCTCTTCTCGGGGGACGCATGTACCGCGGGGGCGAGGGTGCCTCGCACGCACCCTGCGATGGGTTCGACTCCCATCGTCTCCACTAACCATCCGTTTCGACCGCCGGGACAAGCCCGGCGGCTCGCCTTACGCTTTGAGCGAAACGCAGATTATCTGGCGATCGTTGCGAACGTACGTGCAGCCGCCCGCGAATGCCGGATGCGACCACACAACGTCGCGGCCGCGCGAAAACAGCGTCGGCTCGATGACGTGGGCGCGGTCGATTTCCGTATAGCCCTTGGGCGTGAGCCGGGCGATGATCAGGTCGCCCTGGTCGCTGAACAGGAAATGCCGATCGCCCTGCGGCACGATAAACGTCGTGGCGAACAGGGTCTTGCGTCGAGCGTGAGATGCTCCCAGAGTCGCTGGCCGGTATCCGCCTTGAGGCAGCGCAGCTCGCCGAAGGCGCAGACGCCGTAGATATGGCCGTCCTGCAACATCGGCGAGGGCATCAGCGCATGCAGGCCGTCGGGCCGGCTCAGGTCGCTGCTCTTGCCCTTGTAGAGGACCTCGGCAGCGGGCCGGTCCGCGGCGAGCTTGAGGGTGAGTGAGCCGTGATGCGGCGAGCTGACGAACAGGAGGTCGCCCTCCTTGCGCGGCGTCGCGACCGTGATTCCAGGCCGCTGCGGCTCGCCGTCGGGGAACTTCACTGACCAGTAAACGTCGCCGGTGGCGGGGTCGAGCCCGCTGATCGCCTCGGTGTGCCAGACGATGAGCTGCCGTTTGCCGCCGGCCTCGAAAATCATCGGCGGCGCATAGCCGACTTCCTTCACGGTGAGGGCTCGCCACAGCTCCTTGCCGGTGTCCTTGTCCAGCGCGACGACGGCGCTGCCCTCGCCGCCGGCGAGGCAGATGAGGCGGTCGCCGTCCACCAGCGGATGGGCGGCATAGCCCCACAGCGGCGGCTTCGTCTGACACAACTCGGTCAGCCGTTTGTGCCAGTGAACAGTGCCCTTGGCCGCGTCGAGGCACAGGACATCGCCCATCGCACCGACCGCGTAGACCTTGCCCTGCTGCACGACGGGCGTGGTGCGCGGCCCGCTGGTGTAGAGGATGCGGTAATCGCAATCGTATTCGTGCGTCCAGCGTGCCGCGCCCGAATCGGCATCGAGGCAAACGATGCGCTCCTTGCCCTTGAGACCGGCCTTCGGCGGCGCTTCCTTGCCCTTGGCGAGCATTTCGCCCTGGCGATCCATGACGAAGACGCGTCCGCCGGCGACCGCGGGCCCGGAAAAGCCGCCGCCGATTTCGGCCCGCCAGCGCACCTTCGGCCCGGCCGCGGGGAATTTCGCGAGGATGCCGGTTTCGCGCCAGACGCCGTCGCGCTGGGGACCCTGCCACTGCGGCCAATCGTCGGCACGGGCAGTCAGTGCCAGCGCCGCCACCGCAAACACGCTTAGGGAAACAAGCCGCCATAGTGATTTGCCGTAGCTGGCCATGACTGGCTCCGGTGAGGAAGCGACATTTTGAACCACAGAGACGCAGAGACGCAGAGTAGACGACTGGATGGCCCGACCGTGTCGCCGATTACCCGCCGTGACCACCCCGGTTTGTGTGTGCTCTGTGTCTCTGTGTCTCTGTGGTTCAGATTCTTTGGGTCATGCCTTGGACCTGGGCTTCACCAATACCCACGGCCGCGGCGGTGTCCGTGATCTGCTTCCAGGTGGTTTCGTCAATTTCGAGCCCGTCGCGCAGGCGCTGTGCCTTGGTACGCTCCTCGATCTCGCCCGGCATCAGGATATCGCCGTCCGGCGCGACCTTCTCGGCACTCTTCACCCACGCGACGAAGCGCTGAACCTCGCCGGCGAATGTCGCGTCGTCCTGGAAGCGGGCCGGATCGAGATAAATCGAAAGCATGCCGTTGACTACGCGGTCGGCGTTCGCGGGATTGCTGCAGCCGCCGCCCGTGAGCGCGCCCGCCAGCACCTCGCACAGGACGGCGAGACCGTAGCCCTTGTGGCCGGCGATCGGCAATATCGCGCCGGGCGGGTTGGCGTAGAACACGCGCGGATCGGTGGTCGGCCGGCCGCGCGAATCGACGATGCAGTTCTCCGGCACCGCCACGCCCTTGTTGAGCGCGACGCGAATCTTGCCCTCGGCGAGCGTACACGCGGAAATGTCGAGGATCATCGGCGCGCCGCCGGTGATGGGAACGCCCGCGGCGATCGGGTTGGCCGACAGCCGTCGATTGATGCCGCCGAACGGCGCGACCAGGATGCCGGCGCCACTGGTATTGACGAAGTGGAGCGACAGCTTGCCGGCGCCGGCGGCCATGAGCGGCCAATCGCCGATGCGGCCGAGATGGCCCGAGTTGCGCAGGGCGACGACGCTGACGCCATGGCGGGCGCATTTGTCGATGCCGAGCTGCACCGCCTGCTCGCCGATGGTCTGGCCGAAGCCGAGCTGGCCGTCGACGACCGCGATGACGTCGTTCTCGAACGCGACCTGGATCGTGCGATTCGCGAGCACCTTGCCGGTGCGCAGCCATTGCACGTACGAAGGCACCCGGATGACGCCGTGCGAGTCATGGCCCACCAGGTTCGCTTCGACCAGGTGCGCCGCGATGCGCCCAGCCTCGGCCGGCGTGCAGCCGGCGGCCTGGAAGATGGCGGCGGTCAGCTCGCGCATGCGCTCGGCGGGGAGTCTCATGGCATTCTCTTATAGCGACAAACATTGAACCACGGATTACACGGATCACACGGATACGAAGAATTCTGTTCTTATCCGTGCCATCCGTGTGATCCGTGGTGCGTTGTCTTACGCGTCGCGGACAAACTTCTGCACCGTGTGACACGACAGCGGCACGACGCCCGCGCGGCCGCCGCCGGACAGCGTCACCTCGCCGACGTAGATCGCTCCGTGCGAATCGACCCAGATATCATGCGGCGCCAGGAAGTCGCCGGGCGCGGTGGGATTGGCGCCGCCGCCCCAGCGCGCGTGCAGCACGCCGTTGCGGTCGAAGATGCTCACGCGCCCGCCGGATGCGCCGGGCTCGGGCGTTCCGCTTCCGGGCCAGCGAGCGGCAAGGAAGCCCAGCTCCGCCACGTAAATCCAGCCGGCCCGATCAATGTACATCTGGCACGGCCGGGCCACGTCGCGCCATTCATCCAGGAAGGCGCCGGCCGGCGTGAAGCGTTGGATACGGCTGTTCTCGCGGTCGGCCACGTACACGGTTCCGTCCGCGGCGATGGCGATGCCGTGCGGCACATGGAACTGGCCGGGCCCGCTGCCGGGTTCGCCCCACGAATGGAGCAGCTGGCCCGTCGGCGAGAAGCGATGGACGCGCGCGTTGCCGTAGCCATCGGTGACGTACAGGTCGCCCGACGGACCAATCGCGAGGTTGGTCGGAAAGCTGAACGGACCGGCGACGCGCTTGATCGTGCGATAGTCCATGCCGTCCACGCCCGTGTCCGACGGCTTACCGCTCGTGCCCAGTGTGAGCCGCAGCTTTCCGTCACCGGTGAAGGCGCGGACGGTGTGATCGAAGTCGTCGGTGCAATAGACGGTGTCATCGGGCCCGATGAAGATGCCGTGCGGCCGGGCGAAGAGTCCCTCGCCCCACGAGCCGAGGGGCGAGCCGTCACGGTCGAAGACGTGCACGGCCCTGGTGCCGCGCGAACAGGTACACGCGGTCGCGCGAATCGCAAGCGACGCCGGGAATCTCGCCGTAGCCGCGATCGCACGCGATGGCCCAGCTCGGCTCCACGCGATAGCGGAACCGGCTTTCGCCGACGGATACCGGGGACGCTGCAGTGTTCGCCATGTTCGTTCTCTCCAACGGATGAATCGGCAACGGTCGATCATCGTCGATTGTATGGTTACAGCATATCGGATGGATCGCTGTCGCCGAAACCAGCGGCAGCAAGGTCGTTCCTGGCTGGCAAGACACACCCATTTTTCGGCACGCGCCGCCCGACGCGCACGACCCGACAGGAACGCCCCGCACGACCTGCCATACCGACCAGACCGGCGTCCCCCGTCGCCATGCCGCTCCAAAGTGTCAAGATGGAAGCGCTGCGCATTCCTCGCTGGGCGCTTCGGGCTCACGGGGTTACTTCGGTTCCCGTTTCTGCAGTCGCACCAGTGACTCCTGCGCGTCGCATGTCTGCCGGGCGCCGGCGGCGCCCTTCGCCAATGATTGAAGCACCGCCCGCGCCTCTTCGTTGCCGATCAACTCCAGCACCTGAACGGCGCGCATCAGCCGGAGGGCCTCCGGCGGCGGGATGCGCTGCAGCGGCTTGAGCAGCGCCTCGAGGCGGCGGTGCGTCTCCAGCGGGACATTGCCTATGACCGCGTTGCTCAGCGCGGGTTCCGCCGTTTCGCCTAGCCGAGCCAACTCCCTGGTTGCAATTTCGCGCGTCTCGTAGTCGTCGCTGCCCAGATCGGCAATCCAATCGCGCACCTGCTGCGCTTGCGGCGAGGCAATTGGCTTGAGCTTGCCGCCGAGCAGCGGCACGCCTTGCTTTGGCGCGCTCACCAGCTTCCGCAACGCGCTATACGCCTTGCCCGGATCGGTGTCGGCGAGATCCGTCCAGCAATCATTGAGCTCGGCTGGCGACCACTCGGGTGCCGCTTCTTTCGAGAGCAGTTGCGTCATGTCCCAAAGCAGCACAGTTGAGTCGGCGCTGGCACTAAATAGCGTCTTGCCGTCGGGTGAGAACCGGAGCGCTGTGACGGAGCCGCGGTGGCCTTCGAGCTGGCCGACCAGCGTCTCCGTGGCAAGATCGACGACGCGGATGAACCCATCCTCGCTTCCCGTGACGAGGCGGCGCCCATCTGGGCAAAACGCCAGGAAACACAAGGGATTCACCGGTTGCGTGAGCGTGCGGCAAAGCTTGCCGGTGGTCGTCTCCCACAGGTAGATGGGCCCCTCCGCTCCGCGACCAGCGGGCGTTTCTTTGGCGCTAAGACCCGCCATGATACGGCCGTCCGGTGAAAACGCAACGGCGTGCAAGCGCTCGTGCACGGCGGCAAATGCCGGCAGGGCTCTGCTGGTCAACAGGTCCCATTGCCAGACGGTAAATTCCTCAGAAGTAAACAAATCTCGTCGGGGGCGGCAGGCAACCATTACAAAGCGCCGGCAATCCGGCGCGAAGGCTGTCGCGCCGTACGCATACCCCTCGTCAAAGCCGGGTTGGTGGAGTCGGCCCTGTTGTTTCCCGGTGGCCATGTCGCGCAGTGACACGGTGCCGTCGCGAAACTGCCGGGCAACGGTCCTTCCATCCGGCGCGATTGCCGAGTCGCAATCCTCTGGTTCCTTCTCCTGGCGCAGCAGCCGGCCAGACGCCACTTCCCAAAGGGCGGGCGCCATTCCCGAATTGTCGTACGCCAGAATCGCCTTGCCGTCGGCCGAGAACTCAAGCCCCTTGAACCAGGCACTCTTGAGCACACATCGGACTGCCCGTTGTGATTGCTCCTCGGACTTCACCAGTTGCTTACGCTCCTCCTGCGTGGTGGCGTCCCAAAGGCGGATCAACCCATCGGCACCGGCCGTCGCGACTGTGCGCCCATCGGAGGCAACAGTCAGGTGGCTCACTGCGCCGGAAGCGCCGGCCGGCGTCGGATGTTCCTTGCCCGTGGCGATTTCCCAAAGACCAATGCGGTGGCCGACGATGGCGGCGAGCGTCTTGCCATCGGGGGACAACTCCACGCGATCAACGCCTCCCTCGGCTTGCCGGCAGGCGCGGAATACACCTGTGTCCGAGTCTCGTACCAGAGATGCCCGCGGCGGTTCGCCGACAGCAGGCTTTGACCGTCGCGGGACCACAAGAGGCCGTGGAGGAGACCATCCGGCCCCTCGAATTCGGCGATTACCTTGCGCTCGCGTACGTCCCAGAAGCGGACCTTACCCCCGTCGCCCGCCACGGCCAGAGTGTTGCCGGCCGGAGAAAAAGCCAATGCCAAGACATCGCTTTTCAAAGGGAGGCCGTCGAGTAGCCTACCGGTAACAGCGTCACGCAGCACCACGCCCCCTCCAGCGCGGGCGCGCTCACAATGCTCTTGCCGTCCGGCGCGAAGGTCATCAGCGGGTACGACCTCGCCTCGAAAAAGTGCAGGAGATCGCCCGATGCCGTCTCCCAGACGGCGACATTGCCAGTGGTTACATTGTGGGTGGCCAGGAGCTTTCCGTCAGGCGCAGGGATCAGCGTGAAATAATCGCCGCGATTGAGCGCCGGCGCGAGGTCGACCGTGCGGAGCCTGTCGCCGGTGCGCGCGTCCCAGAACTCCAGGCCGCGATCGAAGTGCGCCGTCGCAACGAGCCGGCCGCCGTTGGTAAAACAGAGGCTGGGAGCACCGTCGATCAAGCCGGCCGCGAGCAGCTCACGGCGAAAGAGCGCCTTGCCGGTGGCCAGCTCGTACACCGCCAGTTCCGTACGTTCGGCCGCGGCGATCAGCCGGCGATCAGCCGAGAATGCCACGTTGGTGCCTTCGCCGCGTCCGATGCGGAAATGGCTCTGCTGTTTGCCCGTGACCGCATCCCAGAGCCGCACCGTGCTGCCACCGTCGACGCCACAGGACGCCAGCGTCTTGCCATCGGGAAGAAAGGCAACCATCCAGACAAGTCCCTCATGGCGCAGTCGCGTCGTGCCGAGTCGGCCGATCGCGCCGGCCGGCAGCGGATCGCCGTAGCGGTCGGTGCGTGGCTGTCCGTCGGCGCACGGCGTCAGGCCCAGTACGATGGCGATGCTAAAAAAGGCCGCGATCCAGCGACGGGTTGGCATGGCTTCCTACCTCAAGGTGCAAACGCGGATATCGATTGTCCGCTATGTCGCTCCGAGCCGTCAATGCGAAATGCGCGTAGTCGGCAGCGTTTGTGGGGCACGTTTCTTACGTGCCCGAGGACAACCGGGCACGTAAGAAACGTGCCCCACAGAAGGCGTGCTGCCGAATTGCTGTCATGTTTTGCCCCCTCGGGGCGGCGCGCCGCCACTTCTCCACCACCTCCGGCAGCGGATACTCCGGAATCGCGATGCCGAGGCGCGGAATCTCCTGCAGCCGGCGCCAGCCGCGGGTCACGCGCTCTTCCTGCTCGCGCACGAACGCCGAATCGAGCGTTGCCTTGGCGAAAAATCCCTCGCAGCGCATCGGCGCGAACGCGGGATCGACGATGTACTGCGCCAGCGCGGGATTGCAGCGGATGTGCCGTTCGCGCTGCGTCGGCAGCGCCAGCGGCGACACCTCGCCGAGCACGTAACGCAGGTACAGGTCCGACTCGGTGATCGCCTCGACGTCGCTGCCGCACACGTCGCACAGATAGCCCTGCTCGCATGCAACCATTGTTTTGCACCTCCGGCGCCGTCCGCCGCCGCGGACCATTGCTGTACAATACACGAGAGGCGCGAACATTTCACCCTGCCACGGAGGTCGCGATGAATCCCGCCGTCGATACCGATAAGGAAAAACAGAGCTTCGCGGAAACGGCCCTGCGGATGGGCGGCAAGTCCGATGAGGAGGCCCGCCGGCTCGGCGCCGTCGACAAGGCCGACGAGCAGGTCGAGACGCTGTTCGCGCCGCAGTACCAGACCGCCAGCAGCCCCGTCCACCGCGCGATCTGGGACGGCAAGGTCCCGCTCGAGCTGTTCGCGCCGCCGGCGCTCTCGGCCGGCCATCCGAGCGATGCAGTGATGCGGCAAGCGCTCGCGATCACGCGCCGCCGCCGGGCCGAGCACGCGCTGTTCAACGCCGACGGCAAGCTCGCCGACGCGACCATCGCCGAACTGGCCGGCGCCGGCTACTGGGGATTGCTCATCGACCCGAAGTACGGCGGCACCGGCGCCCCGTTCGCCCGCTTCGCGCCGTTCCTCACCCGCCTCGGCATGATCGACGCAACCACCGCGGCGATGGCGTCCGTCCACGGCTGCATCGGTGCGGTCGATCCCTTGCGGACTTTCGGCAATCCCGAGCAGAAGGCGCGTCTCTTGCCCAGCCTGGCTCGCGGTGAAAAGATCTCCGCGTTCGCGCTCACCGAGCCGGGCGCGGGTTCCGACCTCACCGCCCTGCGCACGACCGCGGTCGATCGCGGCGACCATTTCGAGGTCAACGGCGAAAAGCTTTTCATCACCAACGCGGTGCCGGGCCGGCTCATCGGCCTGGTCGTGCTGCTTGGCGGCAAGCCCGCGGTGCTGATCGCCGAATTGCCCGAAGAGAACGAACACTTTCGCATCGTCCGCTACGGGCTCTATGCACTCAAGCACGCCTACAACCACGGCCTGGTGTTTAGCGGCTTCCGCGTGCCGAAAGAGAACCTGCTCGTGCCGCCCACCGGCGACGGGCTGACGATCGCCTACCACGGCCTGAACCTCGGCCGGCTGGCGCTGTGCGCAGCGGCCTCGGGCATGCTACGCGTATTCCTGGCCAACCTGCTGCCGTGGACGGCATTTCGCAAGACGTACGGCCAGCCGATCCAGACGCGCGAGTTGGTGAAGCGGCGCATCGGCCGGCTGACGGCGCTGATCGCCGGCTGCGACGCGCTGGTCGCGTGGGGGTCGTGGCTCATCGACCAGGGTTATCGCGGCGAGCTGGAGTGCATCATCGCCAAGATCTTCGGCAGCGAGGCGCAGAAGGAAGCGGCCATCGAGCTGTTCATGAAAACGCACGGCGGCCGTTCGTTTTTGCGCGGCCACCTGTTTGGCGACGACGTCCACGAGTTTCTCGCCCCTTGTATCTACGAGGGCGAGGGCGAGATGCTCGGCATGGCGTTCTTCAAGTCGCTGGTCAAGGAGCACGGCAAGCACTTCTTCGAGCCGATCGGCAAGGCGCTGCAGCAGCACCACATCCAGCGATTCAATCCGAAGAATCCCGCCCACCTCTGGAAGCTGCGCCACGAGCTCGGCGCCTATGCCCGCTGGTCGCTGGGCCGGCGTATGCTCGGCCGCGACCGCCAGCAGGTGCCCGGCATGGAGCCACGGCTGGCCCGTCACGTCGCGTTCGCCCAGGATCTGTGCCAGCGGCACGCGAAGGAGGTGAGCGACGCAATGAGCAAGTACCAGCTCAAGCTGGCGGACCGCCAGTGCCGCATGGCCGAGCTATCGCAGCGCGTGCAGGAAACGATTGTCATTCTGGTGACGGCGCTGTGGGCGCACGGCCAGCAGAAAGACCTCTTCACGGCGGCCGCCGACGTGCTGTGCCAGGATCTGCGCCGCAAGCTGACGGGTGAACGGCCATCCGACGCGTACTTCCGCGACGTGGATCGCCTGGCGGACCTGGTGATCGCCGGCGGCTTCGGCGAGCTATCGGAGATTCCGGCGGAAGAGATTCTGATGCGGTATTGAAATGGGTGCAGCTGAAACGGCAACATGGTTTTCTCACGCTGCCACCTTCAGATTCATCGGCTGATTGGTCAATACCTTGCGGCGTTGTCCCTTCTTCAGGCGGGCGCGATTCTGCCGTTCAAACCAGTTCACAAACTTTTGCCAGTCGCCGTTCAGTTCGATGCAGCGCAGGTGGAGCAACGCCTCTGCCTTGGCGCGGGTCCACCGCATACCGGCACAGTCGAAACGCTCGCCGACCAGGTAACGCACGGCACCTTCCACCTGGCCTGTGGCGATCACCAAGTCTTGCGCCATCCACACGCCGTATTGCAGCATCGATAGGCGTGGCTCTAGGTAACCAATCTCGCTCCGCAAGGCTTCGCGGCGACTCTTCGTTCCAGGTCCACGGTTCGCTGTGTCGCGTAACAACTCCTGCAGATGCTGCACCAAGGTCCGCGCCCGCCCTGCGTAGAGCAGCGCCTTCAGCTTTTCCACCCAGGCCTTCAGGGCGTCGGTGCCTTCCTTGTGATAGTGACGCCCCAGCCGCCATAGCCTCTCCACGACGTGACAGACATCCAGCGTGAAGATGGCCTGGGGGAATAACGCCTCGAAGTGCTTCTTCAGGCTCTTCGCCCCGTCGAGGACGATCTGCACCCGCTTGGTCGTCTCCGGTCCGAAGCCACGCTTGGTCGCTTCCGCACGCGCCCACAACGCCGCCGCCTTGCGACCCGCAAAGGTGGCATACAATTTCTTGTTCAGCGGCCCGTGCAGCAAGCCGTCCGCGCCACGCTTCAGCGTGTACATCACTACCACGCTGACTTCCTTGCCATTCTTGCTCTTGTCGCCTTTTTTCCGTCGTTTCTTGCTGCCACGCGCTACCCGTTTGGCTCGGCCCCGGTGACGTTGGCAGCCGCAAGTGCAACCCGACCCATGGCGCGGCTTCCGCTTGCCGCGACGCTTCGCCAACTCCGCTTCGGTGGCGATGGGCGGACACTTGCCATCGACTTCGATCACCAGAACCTCGCCATCGCTGGACGGCGCTGGCAGTTGCTTCATGAACGGCGCCGCCTCGCGTCCCATGCCGAGCACCACTTGCTCGATCGTCTCGGGGGCCGGCGCCCAGTTCAGCACCGCCTTGCACACCATTTGGGTCGCTTTGAAACTCATGCGCGTCGCCAGGCGTGCGACCCATTGCCTCACCCACGGCGACAACCGATCGCGGGTCAGTCCCAGGACCACGTCGAGCGGAAACAAGCCGCTGCCGCCGGCCCGCGACATCAGATACTGCCGGCCATAGGTGACTTCGCCGTAGAAGGTCTTCAACGTCCGCTCGGCATAGGCGTTGCCGGGCCGGTACTTGTCGTTGGCCAGGAACGGCTGCGCATCCAAGCGTTGATGCCGTGCGGTGAGGAACAGGCGCAGCAGACAGCAGCCCAGGACCGCGATGCGGACGAGCAGTTCTTTCTCGAAGGCCGCGAATGGCAGCTCGCTGGTTTGGCAGAACTGCAACAGTTCGTCGAGGATCGCCTGGGCCTGCAGCCGCAAAGTCTCGACGGTCACTGGACGCACGGGAGTGCATGGCTTAGATTGTCTCTTCATGGAGCAGACTCCGTACCGCCTTGTTCAGTAACGGTAAGGATATGCTCCATGTCCTTTTTCAGCTGCGCCTTACCTGAATATTCGCGAAAAACGGGGCCATTCGGCCGAAAAACCTAGGGGAAACGCTTGTAGAATCACCAGTTGCACCCTATTGAAATGGCGTGGGCGATCGGCAGCACTTGTCAACGGCAACCGATCATCTTGACGACGCAGCAGGACTACGGCACTTTGCTGCTGTGCGTTCCATTTCGCTAAACGATGGAACCGGCTCTATTAATAGTCTCACGGCTCCAGCCCCCGCAGCTGCAGCGGCGTGCTGCGCAGCACTTCCAGTACCACGTTGCCGAACTGCGGGTCCGGCAGCGCCTGCGCGGCGATGCGGTCGAGCGCCGGCCGGTCGCTCTCTTGCAGCTTGCGGCCAGTCGCATAGCTCAAGAGCTTGCCGGCGAGGGCGCGGATGAAAAGCTCGCGATGCTCCAGCAGGTAGCGCTTCAGCTCCGGCAAACCGTGCAGGATTTCGCCGCTGGGCAGGACAATCGGCTCGGGTGGTTGCGGGTCGTCCACCGGCCGCCAGGCGCCGTGCGCGTCGAAATCGGCCAGGGCAAAACCGAGGCCGTCGATCCTCGTATGGCAGTACGCGCAGCTCGACTGCTCGCGATGCTGGGCGAGGCGCCGCCGCACCGTGCCGCCGTCGGAGTTGTGCGCAAGCTGATTGATCGCGTCGAGCAGGCCGGCCGGGGCGCCGGCGGCGGCGTGCCCAGCACGTTGTCCAGGATCCACTTGCCGCGCTGCACCGGCGAGATGGCGTCCCCCGGCGAGGTCAAGGTCAGGATGCTCGCCTGCGTCAGCAGGCCGCCGCGCATCGTGCCGGCCAGCGACACGCGCCGCAGCGGCTCCCCCGTGACGCCGGCAATGCCGTAATGGCGGGCGAGCGGCTCGTTGAGGAAGGTGTAGTCGGCGTCGAGGAACTCCAGCACGCTGCGGTCTTCGTGCATGATGCAGGCGACGAACTGCTCCGTCTCCTGCCGCATGGCGCGGCGTAGGGCCTCCGGGACGTGGTTCATGTAGTCGAGCTGGCGCAGGCCGAGCCAGGCGCCGGCGAAATCGTCGACCAGCGCCCGGGAACGCGGGTCGCGCAGCAGGCGCCGCGTCTGCGCTGCCAGCTCCTGCCGCAACCGGCCCGCCTCGGCGAGCTGGAGCAACTCGTCGTCAGGGGCGCTGTTCCACAGGAAGGATGCAAGCCGTGCCGCCAGCTCGCTCTCCGTGCTCGGGCTGTCGGCCTGCGGGTGCTCGAGATCGGTGCGCGTCTCGATGCGATAGAGGAAGTGCGGCGAGGTCAGGACATCGCGCAGCGCGCAACCGCAGCGCCGCCGGCGCACCATTGCCCGAGCGCGCCGCCCGGTCGAGCCGCGCGTTGAGGCCGCTCGTCTCGGCGGCCGCGAGTGGCCGGCGATACGCACGGTGCGCCAGCGAGGCGAGCAGCGCTCGCGCCTGCTCAATGGGGGCGTCCACGCCCGGCGCGAAGTGTGGGCTCAGGTCGGCGGCAGCGAGCACGCTGTCGGCAGCTTCCCGGTACTGCTCGCGCAACGGAGCGGACACGGCCGGCACCGCCTGCGCAAGGTCCCAGGCGTTGTCGTCGCGCGGAAAATCAGCCGCCGGCTGCCAGTCGAGGCTGAACAGGTCGCGGATCGTGTTGACATACTCGCCGCGCCCGACCCGGCGCACCAACAGCCGGCAGAGGCGGTCGCTCTCCAGGCTCGCGAACTGATCCTCGAGCCAGCGGACCAGCGCCTGCCGTTCCGCGGGCAAGGGCTGTGGCGATTGGCGCGGCGGCATCTTCTGCTCGCGCAGCACGTGCAACACCTTTTCCCACACGGGCCGATCGCGGCGCAGCGCTCGGCGATCGACGGGGCCGTCGAGATCGATCCTGGCCCGGCCGCTCTCATGACAGCCGCTGCAATAGGTCGAAACCAGCCGCGGCGCCGAGATCAGGGTGGGCGGCAGCGCGGCGATGGGGGGCGCCATCAAGCGCGCCGTCGTTGCCGGTCAACAGGTTCGCGCCGAGCAAGCCCAGGCCCGCAAACAGCGAACCAAAGCAAATGTGCCGACGAGGCTTCATGGGGAGAGTTCCTCGGGCGAAGAGCGGCCACCGTCCGCAAGAATTGAACGATGCCCTCAAGTGAGCCTAATAACCGGGCGATGAGGAACTGATGAATTTGCGATGAGAATGACATCCGTGGACATGGAAGGAACCATCAGCTCATTCGTCACGGTCCAGGGAGCCACCACCGTGACGTTGAACGGCACGCTGGGCACGGGGACCCTGGTGCTCGACGGCGGCACGCTGCAGCACTTCGGCAAGCTGCCCGTCACCCTGGCGAACGACCTCAGCACCGCCGGTGTCGCGGCCAGCGCCACCCTGACGTTCGCAGAGGCGGTCACGGTATCGGGCGCGAGTGTGATGACATTGGCGGCAACCAGTGCGATCGACTTCCTGGGTGACCTCACCGGCCCGGCGCTCACCATCAACGGCACTGGCACGGTCGAGGTGACGGCGCAGAGCGTGCCGCCCAACCACGGCCCAGGGGTCCGAAAAGCGCCGCCTCGGGCGTGGACAACTTCGATACGCCCTGATGCGGTTATTGGATGGCCGCCGGCCGCAGCCGAACCTTCGTCCACACAATCGTCGCGTCGCCCGGCGCTTCCTTGGGCAGCGTGTCATGTTCGTACGCGGCCACCGACCAGGCGCGGCCGCCGGCCGCAAGTCGCGCCTGCAAGGCCGCCGGTGCCGCCGCCTCGATGCCGAAATGCAGGAGCCACACGCCCGTCGTCTCGGGCCCGATGCGTTCGGTCCCAAGCCAGGCGATCTCGGCGCGGTCACGGCACAGGTACCAGTGGTAGTTGACATTAACGTCATGGACCCGGTTGCAGATCACGACCTGTTCGCCGGGCTGAACCTGCTCCCAGAAGCCGCCAACGAACTCACGCGTCGTGCGATCGAATTCCGTCTTGTACGGCTTGCGCAGGTCGCGCACCGTGCCCACCACGCCGAGCACCGCCAGCATCAGGCAGATTGCGCACGTCAGGCGGCCCTGCGCGATCGGCGAGCGGACGCGCTCCACCAGCCATGTGCCGCCGGCCGCGATCAGCAGGCACGCTGGCGGCGCCAGGTGTTGCGCAATGCGGGCGCTGCCGCCGTAGGGATACTTGCCGATGCAGGCGGCGAACAGCGTCAGCGCGAACGGCAACACGCAAATCAGCAGCAAGGATGCCGCCCCCCCGACCAGAGGTACCAGCCGCCCAGCAGAAATAGCGCGAGCGACCCCGCGCCGATCGCCGCGGACCCGCCGACCGGATATGCCAGCAGGCCGCCGGTGTGCGTCTTGAGCAACCAGAGCGGCACTTTCGCCGGCGCTGGGGGGAAACGAGTCCTGCCAGTAGCGGTGCAGGCATTCGTTCGCCGACTCCGCCTGCGGCACCGCGACCTGGTTTCGGCCGACGGTGAGGAAGTGCCCGAGGAACGCAACCGCCACGACCACGTTGAACAGGACATACCACGCGCGGACCGGCCACGGCGTCGACCGCATCTTCGGCAGCATCGCCAGGCTGACGCCGCCGGCAACGAAGGCGGCCGGATAGGAGGCACACAGCGCCACCGGCGTGCAGGCGGTCAGGAAAATGAGCCAGCCGGTGCGGTCCGGACGGCGCAGCCAGCCGACCGCTCCGAGCAGGAGCGTCACCGACATCAGCAGGTCGAACGAGTACGGCTTCGCTTCGCAGCCATGCCGGACCGGGTAATACGACACCGCCAGTAGCGCGACCGCCAGCGCCGCGTGTGCCGGCGCCAGTGAGCGGCGTGCGAGCACCGCAAACAGGACCAGGCCAAGGGCGCTGGCCAGGAACGGCAGCAGATGCATCGCCAGCTCCGACGTGCCGAACACGCTCAGGACAAGCTTCTGGCCCCACAGGAACAAGAGCGGCGCGACCTGCCAGAACGTTAGCGTCTGGGTCAAGCCGAAGTAGTCGCGATCGTGAACGTCGATCAGGATGAACGCTTCGTCGCCCCAGATTGGGAACTGCAGCAGGTAGCGCGCTATCCGCCAGGTGAGGCCGACGATCAGGCAGAGCGCCGTGCCGCCGACGAGCGATCGCGGCCAAACCGAGAATTGCCGATCCTGCCCCGTTTCTGCCGCCGCGTCCATCCGTCGGCCTCCGCAAATCTCCATTTTGCCTGCTCGATTGCAGCCTTCGGCGCGCCGACCGTAAACGATGGAGCGGCGATGGACAAGGCGAATCGGACCGCCGCTAAACGATCGGCGGTTTGAAGCAGAGTCGCACCACGCCGTCGCGCTTCAGCGGCCGCAGCGCGTCGGGAACCGGCTCATCGAGCCGGAATGCCTTCACGTAATAGCTGCCGGTATCGATGACGGGCAGACCGTGGCCCTGGAGCCACGTGCGCACCCAGCCGCGGCGCGCCGCATCGACGGCCTGCCGCTGCGGCTCATCCATGAGGAGAACGCGCGGGCGGCCAGCGCGTTGTGGAAATAGGTGAACCACTGCCACTGCGTCTCGAACCGCGCCCGCAATGGATGATCGCGATGCACCAGGAACACGCCGAGCTGCGACGCCGTCAGCCCGAAACCGCGGCTGAAGCTGATCGACAGCACCGCCTTGCCCAGCAGCGGCGCCAGCGCGGCCGCCACCATCGCGCGTTCGGCCGGCGCCAGCGTCGGATACAGATTGAGATTCAGCAGCACGTATTCGGCGTCGGTCAGAAAGTCGACCATCTCGGCGGTGAGGTGCCCATTCCGCACGGACGGCACGCATAGACACGCCAGCCGGCCGCGGGTATCGGTGGTCCAGCGGATGCGCTCCGGGTGCGTGCAACCGACGCGAAAGCCGAACCAGTCGCCGGGGTACAGGCACACCTCTTCCCGCGCGGCCACGGCTTCGATCAGATGCGTCATCAGGTCCACGTCGCTGCCGGCCGCATAGCCGACGAAATCGTCGAGGTCCCAGGCGCCGCCGCTGAGCTCGGTCAGCCGGCGGCGCAGGCCCGGCACGAACTCCTCGTGAAACGATCGCAGGCCGGCGGTATAGTGCTCCGCCAGGTCCGTCGCGGTGAGGCCGGCCACGGCCTCGCGATACGCCGCCACGCCGGCCGCATAGCCGACGGGCAACAGCGCTCGCAGCGGCTCGGCGCCGGTGCCGGCCAGCGCGTTCAGGAGCAGGTCAGCCGATACAACAGGCTCGACCGATCCTCCAGCGACGCATAAACGCTGCCGTCCGAGAGGAGGTTGGTCGACCGGCCCAGTCGATGCGCCCGCTCCCACGCGGGCGTCGGTTCGTGATAATAGCATGCCTGCACTCCTCCGATGTGACGGATGACCGGCCCCCACGGCAGCCGGCCGACGATGTCCTCCTCGTTAGCCCGACGCGCAAGCGAGGGATGTCCTTGCGTGCGCGTCGGGCTAACGGCAAACGGATCGAACTCCACCTGGTGCGCCCGTGCCCAGCCGTCCTCCGCCGAGCCGAGGAACAGCGAATTCTCGTACGCAACATACGTATGCTTGAACGTGAACTCGCGCACCCCGAATGGCCGCAGCGCTTCGATGTACTGCCACACGCGCCGGCGAATCGACGAAGCCGCGCGCCATGACGCACGTTGCCCGCACCTTGAGCGTGCCGGCCGCGGCGAAGAACTCCTCGAGGCGCGGCGCCGGGGCCCATCAGCTCGCGGTTGACGTCGTCGTCCTCGTGATGCCGCGAATAGCAGAGATACGACAGCCCCGCCTCGTGCAGCCGCCGTGCCAGTGTGGGCGTGAGATACGTGCCGTTCGTGAAGCACGCGATCTCGGTAAAGAACCGCGCCCCCAGCTCGACGAGATACGCCACGTCGATCGGCCGCAAGAGCGGCTCGCCGCCGCCGGTGATGACCAGGCGCGTTGCGCCGCGATCCTTGGCGAAGCGATAGTAACCGGCCACGTCGAGCCGCCGCCAATCGCTGGGCTCGTGGCGCAGGCTGCTGACGGACGACTTCGAGAAGCAAAACGGACAGCGCAGGTTGCACGCCATGCGCACCGGCAACACGCTGCACGTCAGGAACCGACACGCATCCCAGCCCGGATCGCTCATGCATCCCCCAAGCCCGCAGGCGAGTCTTCGAGCCTGCGGGGTAGACCCGCCAGCGCCGCGCAGAAAAGCCCGCCGCTCGCGCGGCAAATGGTGCCACGCCGCACATAGGTCATGTTCCGTGATGCCGAGCCGCGCCATCTGTTCGCGTGCCTCTTCCTGTTGTCGGGCATCGCCCGATTGCAAGCGGCGTCGCAGCGGTTCGGCGCCGCGCTCGCTTTCCGCCAGCTCGGCGGTAAGCCGCTCGAGCCGGCCGAGCGTCTCGGCCCGCGCGTCGTCGTAGCAGCGCCCTTGCAGCGCCTCGCGCAGCTCCGCCGTGTCGCGCACGCCGGCTAGCAACCGGGCCGCATCGGCGAGCGCGACTTCGCCCGGGACAAAGCCCACCACCCGATCGTCCGCGCTGCGCGTGGCCCGCGCGACATAGATGTGCGGCACGCCCGAATGCCACGGATGCAGGAGCAACGGCCGCAGAAACACTAACCGGCCAATCTGCTCCGGATCGGCGTACGGCTCGACGTAGTGCTCGGTGCGCATGTAGATGATCGGCGACAGCGGCCCGGCCAGCCGCCGCAGCTCGCCGCGCAGAAAGCGAGCCATCGCCGCCGGCCCAACATCGCGGAACAGCACCGGACACGTCTCGTCGGGCCCGAGCGGCCGTAGCGGCGCGCCGGTGTGATAGCTGTAGTGGCGCAGGTCGTCCGCGGGATAGTGCGGGTCGGTCGTGCGCGGAGTCTCACGCATGGTATCACCACTTGCCGCGACGGCTGCGGCGATCCTGCATTTCCTGCAAACGGCGGA
Organism: uncultured Gemmataceae bacterium; assembly: GCA_963834865.1. Taxonomy (GTDB): domain Bacteria; phylum Planctomycetota; class Planctomycetia; order Gemmatales; family Gemmataceae; genus CAWIDK01. Next base: position 3,234,108 of record CAWIDK010000002.1, on the reverse strand, counting down.
TGTATTCCATGCGTTCCTCCGCCGACACCTTCGCCTTCTCCGCCTCCTCCAGCAGCCGGGCATAATCGAGCGCATGCTGCCGGATGCGCGATTGCTCCGGCGGCTCACCGAGTACGCCGGCGCCGAGCCGGGCGATGAACTGGCGGGTGAACTCCTCGACGCGCAGGTCGCTCTGGCGCAGCAGCTCCATCGTGAGCAACGGCAGGTCGCTCGCCACGCCGATGAAGCCGGCCCGCACCTGCTCCGCCACGCTCCGGCCCTCCAGCAAGAGCGGCAGCCCCGCACGCACGTCGTAGCGCTCGAAAGCCGTTACCGTCAGCGCCAGCCGCCGCCAGGCTTCCTCATCAAGCCCGGCCGTGGCGACGTTGAACTCCACGGGCGACATCGGCGCGAGCCCAAGGTCGCGATACCCATCGGCCAGCCGCGCGGATCAGGTCCGCCTCGATCTGCCCCCGCTCCAGGTGCGGCGCCTGCTCGGCGAACAGCGTCTGCAGTGCCGGCAGCTCCAGCACCGCCTTCGGCCCGCCCTTGCCGGGCCGCCGCAGCCAGTCCTTGATCGCCATCCGCCTCACCTCACTCCCCGTCCACGCGCTTGCGCTCTTCATCGAACAGCACCCGCGCCAGCTCCCCCGCCATGCGCGGATAATCGCTCATCTCGGGAATCGGAATCACCTTCGCGCCCGCCGCCTCGTAAACCTTGACGCGCTCCGGCACCGCCAGGTGCTGCAGCAACACCAGCGGCGTCGAGTGGCGCGCCGCCTCGCCGAAAATGGCCGCGTGCAGCGGCGCAGCCCCGTAGTTCGCGTCGAAGTCGCGGTCGGAAATCACGACGCGCGTCGGCTGCAACACGCCGCACTCCTTGAGCGAGTCGCGCAGCACCTCGAATGGGAATTGCGTGCCGCCGCCAACGTAGTGCATCAGGAAACGGGCCAGCTCGACCTCGGAGCGACACCACTGCCAGTACGAGACGTGCGCGTGCGAGTATAGCAGCGCCCGCGCCCAGCCGCCGACACGCATCGCGCCCATCGCCAGGATCAAAGCGGCCAGCGTCATCGCATTGCGGGTCGTGCGCGGGTCGGGCATCGAGCCGCTCACGTCAAGGTAGATTTCGATCCGCGGCTGCCACAGCGGCACGTCATGCCCCTCGTACTCGGCGATGCGCGTCCGCTTGAGCGGCTGGGCCGCCCCAAGCGATTCACCGCGCTCCAGCAGCGTGCCGAGCCAGTCGATGTCGCGCACCGCGTCGCCCGCCTCCCACTCTTCCATCGACGTCGGCACCACGGCCTCGCCGAGCGTGCGCTGCGACGGCGGCCGCAACAGGTAGCGTTCCGCCTGCTGCCGATAGTACGCCGCCATCACCTCCGGCATGCGCTCGGCGTTGCCGGTGGCCTGGCCCGGCAGTCCGAGGATTCGCCGTTCGACGTACTGGCCGTCCCGGAGCCGGCGTTCCTGGTCCGCTGTCAGCCAGCCTTCCTCGACGCCCGGCGGATCGCTTCGAGCTCGCGCGCCGTCGGCACCAGCGCATCGGCCCAGTCTTCCGGCGACGGTGTGCCGGCCCCGCAGCGGTACGGGTCGATGCTCTCAGGGTTGCCGTCGTGGATCGGCTTGACGTAGCGGCTCAGGACCGACAGGAAATAAACGAACTGCGTGTACAGGTTCGGACCGATGTGGAACAGGTTCTGGCCCAGGAGCTGCGCCTCGGCCCGGTAATTGGGGAAATGGCTGTCGAACTGGTCCACCACGTCGTTCATCAGCGTCCCCGGCGCGAGCCGCCACAGCTCCTCGTACGCCGCGAGGTAGAACAGAAAGGCGGGGTCGTTCTTCCAGCCCTGGTGCGGATCGAACGCCTGATAGATGCGTACGAGCTGATCCTTAAGCTTCGGCGCCAGGTGCGCGTTGATGAGGAAGTCGGTGAACAGGTTGATGAGTGAGTAGTTTTCCAGCGGGATCAGCGACTGCTCGAGGACGTGGAGCCGGGCCTGCACCGCGAGGCTGCCGGGATAGCGCACGTGATGGCCGATCTCGTGCGCCAGCATCGCCTCGATCGAGCCGTGCAGCTTGCGTTCGATGATGCGGGCGAAGTGCAGCGCCACCTGCCGGGTCTGCAGGTCGATCTGGGCCACGCTCGGCTGGCGCGAATCGTCCACGGGGTCGCTCAGGAGCAGGAAGTGCGTCCAGTGCCGCTGCGCGGCCGGCCAGTGCTCAGCGACGAGCCGGGCCAGCTCGGCGGCATCCTCCGGGGTGGGCGCCGGTCAGCTCCCGGAGCATTTCGGGCGGAAGGTCATCAGCCATCAGGGACTCTCGACAATCCACAACCGCTGGGAATCCACCGCGCTGGCCGCCGCGAAACCGGAGCGCGTCAGCACGTGGCAATGGTCAGGGCCCAGGAGCGGCAGCTCCACAACGACGGCGCCGACCTTGAGCCGTCCGGCTTCCATGCTACCGGCCGGCGCCTGCTCCTCGTACTTCCCCAGGCACGGCGTCAGGCCCATGAACGCGCTCTTCTTGCCGGGCCGCAGGAACACGCCGACCTGCACGCCCGCCAGCCGCCGATCATGGACGCACAGCACCGCCGGCGCCGCGAGGTGCATCGCCCCCGGCAAGAAATCGTCGAGCAGCCGCCGGCCATCAAGCACTTCGACCTGGAACGGGCCCTGCCAGCGCGCCGTCGTGGCCGGCGCGAGCGCCGGCTCCAGCACCTGCACGAGGAATGTCTCCAGATCCGCGAGCCGCCGCAGCTGGCCGGCGCAGGCGACGACGTAGCGATCGACCCAGACCGGCTCGCGCAGCAATCCCTCGCCGATGTTCCAGATGTTGGCGAGCACCTCCAGCCGCTGCGCCGCCGGCACCTGCGCGAGCTGCTCCGGCACCAATCGTACGAGGCAATGGCTCAGGAAGTTCGCCGCCTGCAGATAGCCCAGACCGTTCGCCTCGTGCAGAAGCTGCAGATACGCCGCGAGCACCGGCTCGGCCTGGCCGTCCAACTTCGGCGCGAGGGCGACCGCCGACTCGCGACACACCCGCTCGAACAGCGCTACGTCCCAGCCCGCCCAGCGCTGCGGACCGTCCTGAGCGAGTGGAGCGAACAGGGTGTGGAGTAATGGATCCATAAGGCGAATCAATCAAACGATCTCACGGTAGAGCGAGCCTCCCGCGTAAGCGGGGGGAGGACTCGCGGAGAACTCCCCCCGCTTACACGGGAGGCTCGCCATTCCTTTAGGTCGTGCGCTGCCGCCCCAGCAGGTGGTTCTGGTAGCGCGCGAACACTTCCTTGAGCAGAATCAAATCCTCGTACACCGCGCCGTTCAGCTCGCTCTTCTGCACCATGTCCGCCAGGCGCTGCTGCACCTGGGTCAACCGCTGCTGGAGCTCCGCAATCGTGAGCTGGTGCAGCGAGCCCTCCGCCTGCCGGCGCAGCTCGATGATCGGCTGGCGGAACGGCAGATACGCCGCGTGCTGGGCGATCGCCTTGTCGAACAGCTGGCGAATCCACGACACGCGATCCGTCAGGTAGACCTGGTTGTCCGCCTTGTGAAAGAACGCGCTCTGCGGATTCGCCTGCAGCTTGTCATGCAGCACCCAGGGCAACAGCTGCCGCACGTCGTCGGTGCCGACCGCCGACTCGCCGCGGAAATACGCCAATGCCTTGGCGAAATGGATCAGCGTCTGGTAGGCGCGGGCCGAGACGCCGTTCTCTGTCTGCGTGCACAGGTTCTCCTGCTTGTCGAGCGGGCAGTCCTCGGTGCAGACATGGCCGACGCGCCGGCCGGCCAGGTGCAGCGTGTCCTTGTTGCGATACTCCAGCCGGTCCGACGCACCGGCAAAAATCGAGCTGGCCGAGCAAGAACCCCAGCACATCCTGCACGTCGGCCGGCACGTCCACCCGGCGAATGTCCTGGTCGGCCCGATCCAGCTCGTCGGGCGTGAATACCAGGTCGGCGGGGATGCTTTCCTCCGGCGATCGGGCGTTCGCGATCCGCTCCACCAGCGCGTCGAGGTAGCGGGCATGGAACGGGACGCAGCGCACCACCAGGTCGATGCGATCCTTGAGCGCCTCGATGACCGGGAACGTGCCGCCGCCAACGTCGTCGTTCGCGGTCAGAAACCACGCCGACCGTCCCGCGTGCGCCACCTGCTCGAACATCTCCGCGTAGCCCTCCGCCATCAACGACAGCAGGGCGGACTGCGTCTTGGTCGGGATGCGGTTGTACTCGTCGATGATCTTGACGCGCATGCCGATCCACCGCCGCCAGGACACGTGGATTTGCCGAGCGTCGCGGGCCTGGATCAGCTCGCTCGGCAACGGGCTGCCGAGCAGGTCCGCGATGGTGAGCTGCGGATGGCCGTGCTGGATGGCATGACGCACCTCGTCGAGCCGGTAGCCGGCGAGCAGGGCCATCAGCGTCGCCACGGTGGTCTTGCCGCGTCCCGGCGCCCCCACAAACACGATGCGCCGGCCGGTGACGAGGTTCAGGAGCGGCAAGAGCAAGAACGAGGCGTAGCTCTGCTCGCGCGGCAACTCGACGCGCTGCTCGCCCTGGCCGATGAGCCGCGGCGGCCCGAAGTCGATGTCATGATAGGGGCAGTGGATCGCGTTCTCGGCGAGCCAGTGGTAGGCGCGCCGGAGCTTGTCCGCGAGCGCGGTCGCAGGTCGCGGCGCAAGCTGCAAGCCGTTCGCCGTGACGCGGGCTCGTCCCTGCAGCCAGTTGTGGACCAATGTCGTCGCGTTCATGGGCGCCAGCGCGGAGAAGCCTTCAAGCCTTCTCCATTATCGAGCCGGCGATGCGAAAAGGAAACAGTGTAGCCGTCACGCTCCGCGTGACGGGGTCCTCACGCGGAGCGTGAGGACTACACTAACGAACGGCAAACTCCACCTCGGTCCGAACGATCACGCGGGCCGCAAGCACGAGCTGCAGCCCCAGCGCGTCGGCCGGCACCTCGTTGAACACGACGCGGCAGTGCACGCCGGGACCCGGGCCGTCGACGCGCTCGCAGGTTGAGCGCGGCAACAGCCGACCCCTGGAATCGTGCAGCTCGAAACCGTCGAGCAGCGCGGCGAGCGGCGTCCGCTTGGCGACAAAGCCGGCGCGGATGCGCCGGACGTAGGCGTCGGGGCCGTCGTTCAGCAGGCGTGCGTAATCCTCCAGCCGCAGAACAAACGTTGCGGTGCCGTCATCGGAACGCTCGACCTTTTGCACAGTGAGCGTAACGCCGCGCATGCCCATCACCGTGCGCCCGGTCGCGGCGAGCGGCGTCGGGATAGTCACACACGCCTGGTGCAAGACAAAACGCGCGGTAACGACGCCGCTCAGTTCGCGCGGCTCCATGAGCGGCGGCAGACCCGGCAGCAATACCGGGACGTGCCAGGCATACCGCCTGGGAACGGCCCGCCCCGCCTCATCGATCAAGAGCTCCTCGGCCGGCGCCGGCACCGCTTGCAAGATCGCTTCGGTCAGCTTCACGGCTTGATCTTGCTCATCGCGAACCCGGGAAATCCGGACCTCGTCGATGCTCCAGAGGTTGAGATGCGGATCCGCACGAATCTCGAGCACGGTGACGCTCAGATCGTCCACGTGGACCGGCAGTCGATCCGGCATGTAGGATAACGCGCGTATCCGTAACGGCGGACACACACCCAACGGCGCTGCTTTCGTTCCGGGGCCCAGGTGCATGACCGGCTCCAGAGCCAACGGGCCGCTGCGCGGTCAGCTCACAGATGGCGGCGGATTTGCAGAATTGTTCCCAGGCGCGCCAGAACGGGACTTCGCCGGTGTCGATGGTCACCGGTTGCTGCCGCAGATCTCCCGGCGGCATTGGGAACTCCAATCCCGTGCGCGCGCCGATATCCGCCAAAGCGTCGGCGAGTCGTACTTTGTCGTAGCGCAACCGAACCGGATGCGGCGCGAGCAGGGCCGCACGCAGCTCGGTGTCCTCGATTTGCCGCAACAGGTCGAGACAGCGCCGGCGGAGCTCGAGGTCGCTGTCATGCATTCCCTTCCGCAATGCGTCGGCAACCGCCGGCCCACGTCGTTTGAGCTCGGCGTGGGCCAGCGTGCGATCCTCAAAGCTGGTGCTGCCAAGCTGGCGAACCAGTTCAGCGGCGGGGGCGGTACGTAGCTCGCCCGCCGACGCAGGCGCTGAGTCAAGGAGAAGCATCACGAGCAGGCAGGAAAAGACGAACTTCGCACTGTTCATGGCAGCGGCACGTCCACGAAGCGGAACGGCACGACAATGGCCGGCATATACGTGCCGGTCAGCACCAGCCGAGTTGGTTCGCCCTGGCCGGGCTCGCGACGGAACTGCGCGGTCCCAATCGTGCGGATGACCTGGCCGTCGGGGGCGTTCTCCTGATTGTACTGCGGGCCCTGATACAGCGCCAGCCGCCGTCCCTTCGCGTCGTGCAGCTCGATGGTGCCGTCGCCGCCGAGCGGGCCATTGTTGAGATATACCGCCCGGCCATTACGAATCACCACCAAATTGGACTGGCCGTTCGGCCCAGCCGGCAAATTGTCGAGCTTGTAAACGACCTGGTAGTAAACTCCAGCGGGAGTGCCCGGTTGGGTGTCCGGCTTGATCTTCTCAATCGTGTCGACCTGCAGGCGGCCGCCGCCCTTGATCTCGGCGGTTCGGCCCTTGGCCTTCAGCACATCATCGAGTACGAGCAGCGTCGAGTTCGGCACGAGCACCTGCGCGGTCAGCGAGCCGGCAAGTTCCTTGAGGCGCCTGGCCGGCTTCGCAGCCTGCTGGAGCCGCACGGTCATGCCGCGCACCTCGGGGACGGTCGGCGGCACCATGCCGGCCGCGAGCAACTCGGCGAGCACCTCATCCGGCACCCCAGGGTTGCGCGGCGGAGCGGCCGGCACCGGGTCGATGACGAACGACAGCACCTGATTATGCTCGTCGACCGCTCGCGCCACCGTCGGCACCCCGACGAGCGTGAAGCCCAGCAAGCGCGGCTCAGCGCTGGCCTCCAGGACGAGGTCGTAATACTTGCCTGCAGCGGCCTGCGCCTTGGCCCCCGCGGGCAGCCTGGCATGCTTCAGCAGGACCCGCGCCGCGCCGGCGTAGCTCACCCGCTGGTAGGTCGTCGCCCCCGGCATCAGAATGACGCGGCCGTGGATTAGCTGCGGCGCGGGCGCATTCGGCGCCGGAATGCTGGAGGGGTACGCCACCGGCGCCCTGGGAGTTGGTTCCTCCTCTTCCTTGGCCGGCGCCTTTTTCTCCGGCTCCAGCGCTTCCTTCGGCTGCGGGTCCGGTTTGCCGGCGTCCTTCTTTTCCTCGGCCGGAGGTTTTTCTTCCTTTGGCTGGATCTTCGGCAGCTTCATCACCTGGAGCGGCGGAATCGGCGGCCGGCGCACCACCTTTTTCATCGCGGGCCGTCCGGGAAGGCCATACGCGGTCACAACCTCCACCTGGTTCGGATCGCCGGGCACGGACGCCACGGTCAGCTTTTCGACGATACCGGCCTTCGCGCCGAGCAGATCGATCGCCTCCCAGAAACTGACCTTGCCGGTATCGAGCGTCACCGTCCTGTCGAGGAGAATCGTGCGGTCGCCGTCGACGCGCACGGTGTAGCCGGAGAGCCGGGCGAGCTTCTCGACGGCCTGCAGCACCGGCACGTCCTTGAGCTTGAGATGGACCTTCCTGGGGGTCAGCAGCACGTTGGTGAGCGCCTGCTGCTCGATGACGCGGATGAGATCGGCCGCCCGGCGCACGGTTTCGAGATCGCCGGTCTTGAGGGCCTTGCGCAGCGCGACGAGGGCCGGCGTGCCGATGGTTTCCAGATCCTTGCGTGCCTGGTCGCGTTCGTGGAAGCTATCGCTACCGAGCTGGATGACGAGCTTGCCGATGCGTTCGCTGTCGGCGGCCGGGGGTTCGCCGGCATGGACGAGCGCCAGCGACAGGAGAAGAAACAGTCCGGACCCGACCGTAAGCAGGCGGTGGCGCATGGGGAAGTCTCCAGGCTAGGGGTCGGCCTCGGACCGTACAGGTGCATGCATTATAGGCGATGCAACGCCGCCACCGCAAACGGAAACCGCAAGCCGAGCGCGGCGCGGAAGTGAGCATATGCCTGGCGATCGATGGATTGCGGGCTCACCGATGCTTGGCTTTGCATCGCAGGCCGGCGGCGATGGCCAACTCTTCTTTCGTTTTCTGTGCGTTTCGGCGTCCCAGTTCCGCAAGCAGGATCTGCGTGAATGACGCCTCGCTGACGCCTGGGTGGCGATCGTGCAATTGCTCGACCAGCAATGCGCGTTCGAATGCATTTAGCTCAAAAACCTTGTCGAGCTTTTCCCAGGGGGTCATCCGCCTGAGCGTCTCCAGGTCGATGCGATGATTGGGTCGCGGCTTGGGGTCCATTCGCATGCTCCGGGGGAACCCGCGGGGCTCGAAGACTCGCCCCCGCGGCGTGCAGTCATTCTATCTCGCCTTCTGCAGCCGCGCGGAAAAACTCCAGGGTGCGGCGCAGGCCGTCATGGCGGGCGATCGCCGGCTCCCAGCCGAGCAGCTCGCGCGCCCGCGTGATGTCGGGCCGGCGCACCCGCGGATCGTCCTGCGGCAACGGCTTGTGGACGATCGCGCTCTGGCTGCCGGACAATTCCAGAATCTCCTTCGCGAAATCGAGGATGCTCACCTCGTCGGGATTGCCGAGGTTGACCGGCTCGTGAAAGTCGGCCTGCAACAGGCGATAGATGCCCTCGACGAGGTCCGTGACGAAGCAGAAGCTGCGCGTCTGCGGCGCCGTCGCCGTAAACGGTGAGCGGCTCGCCGCGCAGGGCCTGGCCCATCAGGTTCGGCACGACCCGGCCATCGTCGAGGCGCATGCGCGGACCGTAGGTGTTGAAGATGCGGACGATGTGCGTGTTGATGCCGTGCGAGCGATGGTACGCCATGGTCATCGCCTCGGCAAAGCGCTTGGCCTCGTCATAGACGCCGCGGATGCCGATCGGGTTGACGTGGCCCCAGTACTCCTCGCGCTGCGGATGCATCTCGGGGTCGCCGTAGACCTCGCTGGTCGACGCGAGCAGATAGCGGCTGCCCTTGAGCTTGGCCAGACCGAGCGTGTTGTGCGTGCCGAGCGAGCCGACCTTGAGCGTCGGGATCGGGTGGGCGAGGTAATCGACGGGGCTGGCCGGCGACGCGAAGTGCAGGATGTTGTCGACGGGGCCGTCGATCTCCAGCGGCTGCGAGATATTGTGGCGCAGGAACGTGAAGCGCGGGTTGTCGCGCAGGTGCTCGATGTTGGCGGGGTTGCCGGTGATGAAGTTATCGACGCACAGGACGTCGTGTCCCTCGGCGAGGAAGCGCTCGCACAGGTGCGAGCCGACGAAACCGGCGCCGCCGGTGATGAGAGTGCGCATTTCGTTGATCCTTTCCCACGCCGCTTGCGGTTTCGCGCCAGGCGCGGCCGCTTGCGCGAGTTTGTGCAATCCTACTGGATTCCGACCAAATGGAGCAATCGTGTCCACCAGCGTGGACCATCCATGTATTCGCACAGGCCCTTGCGAGTGACGCGATCGTTGTTATCGTAGTCAACAGCAATCTCGTATGAGCAACCGGTCCACACTGCAGAATGCGGTTCGAGCCAAAGCGGTTCGCAGGTGCGTATCAGCACACATTGCGCACCCGCTTTGATTGCCTCCCAGGTTGGATCCGGTGGTTCGATATCCGTCATCATGAAACGAATGCCACCGGCACTGTAGTCGCCTGGAGGCGCCGCGATGAGCGCCTCAACCTCGGCCTTCGTCATGCCCACCTTGATCTGCGCATAGGCGGCGGGCGAAATCCGCGGTCCCGAGCGCACCACTATCCAGGCGATGCAGGTCGCCAGCAGAATCGCGAGCAGCGACAACACGCACAATCGCCATCGCTTTTGCATGGACCGCTCCCCAAGCCGTGGTGTAGGTAGGCTGCGCCTCCGCACCGCAATTGCCGATCGGGCCTGTCAAAATATCCTACCTGGGAAGACTTTTCGCGAGAAGGGGGAACCGACGCCGCCCGCGAACCGCTAACCCGCAAGCGGCGGCATGGGAGGCAGCTGATGCCGTCACGACCGTTGCGCACGTTCACCGTCTTGCCGCACCTGCCGGAGCGGTTGCAGGGCTTGCACAAGCTCGCCTACAACCTGTGGTGGTGCTGGAACCACGACGCCGATCTGCGCTCTTCCGCCGCATCGACGAGCGACCTGTTCGATCCAGGTCGAGCACAGCCCCGTCAAGCTGCTCGGCGCCAGTCGACCAGGATCGGCTCGAACAGCTCGCACACGACGACGGCTTCCTCGCCCACCTGGACCGCGTCGAGGACGGCCTCGATTCGTACCTCGCCGCCGACACCTGGTTTCAGGAGACCTACGCCCCGCGCGACCAACGGCGACAGCCCCGCCCGATCCCGCCGCCGCTCGCCCAGCGCTATCGCATCGCCTACTTCTCGGCCGAGTTCGGCATGCACGAAAGCGTGCCGATCTACTCCGGCGGCCTCGGCGTGCTCGCCGGCGACCACCTCAAGAGCGCCAGCGACCTCGGCCTGCCGCTGGTCGGCGTCGGCCTGATGTATCGCGAAGGCTACTTCCGCCAGTACCTCAACGTCGACGGCTGGCAGCAGGAACGCTATCCCGAGAACGACTTCTTCAACCTGCCGCTCGATCCCCGAGACTGCAGCCGCGACGGCCAGCCGCTCCTGGTCGGCGTGCCGTTGCCGGGCCGCGAGGTCTGCGCTGCGCATCTGGCGCATCCAGGTCGGCCGGGTGCCGCTGTACCTGCTCGACACCAACATCCCGCAGAACACGCCCGACGACCGGCAGCATCACCGCCCGCCTCTACGGCGGCGATCACGACATGCGCATCCGCCAGGAGATGGTCCTGGGCATCGGCGGCATCCGCGCCCTGCGGGCGCTGGGCAAGACGCCGACCGTCTGCCACATGAACGAGGGCCACTCCGCGTTCTGCGGCCTGGAGCGCATCCGCGTGCTGATGGAGGAGCACCAGCCTCGACTTCGCCGCGGCCCGCGAGGCGGTCGCCGCCGGCACCTGCTTCACCACGCACACGCCGGTGCCGGCCGGCAACGACGTCTTCGCCCCGCAGCTCGTCGAGCATTACTTTGCTCCGTATCTGCCGCAGCTCAAGATCGACCGCGACGAGTTCCTCGGCCTGGGCCGGCAGAACCCGCGCGACCAGAACGAGCCGTTCGGCATGACCGTGCTGGCCATTCGCCTGGCCAACATCGCCAACGGCGTCAGCAAGCTGCACGGCAGCGTCTCGCGCAAGATGTGGCAAGAGCATCTGGCCCGAACTGCCCGACGCGGAGATCCCGATCACGCTCGATCACCAACGGCGTCCACACGCCGCAGCTGGCTGTCGCCGGAGATGTCGCAGCTCTACGACCGCTACCTCGGCGTGCAGTGGGAGGAACGGCCGACCGATCACTGCGATCTGGAAGCGCGTCGACAACATCCCCGACGCCGAGCTGTGGCGCACGCACGAACGCCGCCGCGAACGGCTGGTGGCGTTCGCGCGCAACCGGCTCAAGCACCAGCTCGAGCGCCGCGGCGCGCCGCCCGCCGGAGATCGCCCGCGCCGACGAAGTGCTCGATCCCGGAGGCGCTGACCATCGGCTTCGCCCGCCGCTTCGCCACCTACAAGCGCGGCACGCTGATCTTCCGCAACCTCGAACGGCTGGCGGCCATCCTCAACAACAAGGATCGGCCGGTGCAGATCATCTTCGCCGGCAAGGCCCACCCGCGCGACCACGGCGGCAAGGAGCTGATCGCCGAGATCATCCACGTGTGCCCGCCGGCCGAGTTTCGCCGGCGCATGGTCTTCATCGAGGACTACGACATCAACGTCGCCCGCTATCTGGTGCAGGGCGTCGACGTCTGGCTGAACAACCCGCGCCGGCCGCTGGAGGCGTCGGGCACCAGCGGCATGAAGGTGTGCGTCAACGGCGGCCTGAACCTGTCGCATCCTCGACGGCTGGTGGGTGCGAGGGCTACGCCGGCGACAACGGCTGGGCCATCGGCGCCGGCGAGGAATACACCGACCTGACCTACCAGGACGACGTCGAGAGCCGGGCCATTTACGATCTGCTCGAGCAGGAGATCGTGCCGCTGTTCTACACGCGCGCCTCGCGACGGCTTGCCGCGCGGCTGGCTTAAGGCGATGAAGCGCTCGATCGCGACGTGCTGCCCGGTGTTCAACACCAACCGCATGGTGCAGGAATACACCGAGACGCTGCTATATCCCGTCGGCGACCGCGTTTCGGCCGGCTCACCGGCGACAACCTGCGGCGAGCGGCCGAGCTGGCGCAGTGGCGGCGCCGACTGATGCGCGACTGGTCGCAGGTGAAGGTTGAGGTGGTCGACACGCAAGGCGCCGACACGATGCACGTCGGCGCCGAATTGCAGGTGCAGGCGCGCGTCAACCTCGGCAGTCTGGCGCCGGACGACGTGGAGGTGCAGCTGTTCCACGGCATCGTCGACAACACTGGGCGAGATTCCACACCCCGCGCACGACGCCGATGACGCCACAACAGCCAGCACGCAGGGCAGCGACCTGGCTATTCAAGGGCACGATCCCGTGCCGCTCGAGCGGCCAGTACGGCTACGCGGTGCGGGTACTGCCGCGGCATCCCGATCTGGGCAACCCCTTCGAGCCGGGGCTGGTGGTGTGGGGGTAATCCGCGAAGGATCGCAGTCCCCGATCCGTCGGCGAAGCGCCGGGGGGCCGAGTGAAAACACGCGTGCTACGTTGCGCCGTCGAGGAACTGCCGGCGTGGCATCCGTACCTCTACGTCGAGCCATACGCGGTCGCGTGTGTCGCTGTGACGGGTCAATATTCGGTGTCGCCGGCCCGGTTCGTCGTCGAAGCTGAAGGCCATCACGTTTACCTATCGGGTCATCGCTGGAAGGACTCCCCCTATGCCCAAACGTAGCGCAAGTCTTTATCCACCTGCCGTCGAACTCCTGATCGCGGAGAAGTCGGCTGTGCTTTCGAAGGCTCAGGCCATGGCTGAGCTTGGTATGGGCGACATGGCGCGCACCCTTTGGGCGTCGGCCGCCGGGCAGGAGGAGCGCCTGGCTCCCGTGTTGGAGGCGCTTGGCCATGAGCTTGAAGCGGCGGTTCATCGCATCAGTGCCGCGGGTTGTTATCGCCGTGCCGGGGATGTGACTGCGGCCGTCAATCTGTATCGCGGCGCGCTTGCCGGGCCCCTGCTTGCGCACACACGGCGCAAGTCGAACAGGATTTGGCGGCGTGCCTGGCTGAAATCGCACGCGTGACTCTGCACTCCACTGCGCGGCGACTGCGTGGGCAGGCACGGACCAAAGCCTGAACTAGCGGCAGCAACCTATCCGGGAAGGAGTCCTCTTATGCGACTGTCCACGCTGCGAGCGCAAATCCTGCTTGTGCTGCTATCCATCCTCCCGTGCCCAGGCGCGCACGCTGGCGAGATGCAGGGTACCGATCTGCATGGCGACCCGTTGCCGCCTGGCGCCGTGGCTCGTTACGGCACGCTGCGCCTGCGGCACGGGACCGGCGCCCGCCAGGTGTTCTTCTCCTCGGACGGCAAGCTCCTGGCATCGATCGGCAGCGCCGACATGCGCATCCTCGTTTGGGATGTCGGTACGGGAAAACTGCATCGCGAGCTGCTATCCACATCCGCCATCCAGACGGCTACCGTGGCGCCGGGAAGCACCATGCTCGTTTCTGGACATCGGGACCGGACGATTCACTTCTGGGACATGGTATCGGGAAAAGAGCTGCGCCGGCTTGCCGCGCAAACAGGTGGCATCGCTGCCCTCGCCGTATCGCCCGATGGCCGCACGCTCGCCTCCGGTTGCGACAGGCATCGCACCACATCGGAGAATCCCGACCTCATGATTGGAACCGGCGCCGAGGCGGAGGACACAACCATTGCCTTGTGGGACGTTGCGACGGGAAAAAGTTTGGGCGCACTGGCGGGACACACGCAAAGCGTGGCTGCCCTCCGGTTCCTTGCAGACGGCAAGCGCCTGGTGTCGGGCAGCAAGGACGGCACGCTGAGGCTGTGGGATCTTGCGATGCGCACGACCATTCAACGAACTGAGGAAACACTTGCGTCCGTCTCTGAAGTACACGACCTTGGTTCGGATCAAGTTGTCACGCGCGGCTGGAAGGATAACAAGCAGATTCTGCAATTCTGGAATATTAAGGATGGCAAGGAGGTTTTCTGGCTCGGTCCAAACGCCGACGCGCACGTTTGCGCAGTGGCTCGCGACCGAGCGATGTTGTTTGTGGCGTCAGCGGAAGCAATTGCCCTGTTGTGCCCGACACCGGCCAGCCGTGTCAACGATTTGCAGATTCCGGCCGGTCGATTACTTGCCTCGCCTGCTCACCGGACGGCAAGCTGCTGGCCGCAGCCGACGAGGGACCGCGCATTCGCCTCTGGGCAACCGCCAGCGGTCGAGAGCTCTTTCCGGACGCGCAGCACTATGACTCCGTGCGCCTGGTGCGCTTTCTTCCCGGCAACAAGACGGTCCTCTCCGTTAGTCACGGACAATGTCACCTTTGGGAAGCGGCCACGGGCAAGCCGCAACGCCGGTTCGACGTTGATGATCACTGCCTCACAGAAGGCTCGGCCGACCTTTCGCCCGATGGCCGGATGCTGGCACTTGTAGGCCGGCCGACGACGCTCTGGGACGTCGCCACGGGCAAGAAAATTGGCGCGATCAAGAGTATTTCGTCGTGGAACGACCACCTTCGCTTCGCTCCCGAGGGACAGACGCTGGCGATTGCCACACATTACATGGGCGTCGGCACCCATCGGCAGAACGTCGCAAATGTGCGTCTGGTCGAAGTGCCCTCCGGCAAGGAAGTCGCGGACCTGGGCGAGCATCCTGGCAACGTTCAGTCGCTGGCCTTTTCGCAGGATGGCGGGTTCCTCGCTGTTTCTACAGGTACCGTTTTTTTGCACATCTGGGACCTGGGGGCAAAAGACAAGTACCAAATCGCAGGCTCGTTTCAATGGTTCGGTAACGGTTCAAACGTTGAGATTTGGAAAATCGCCGCGGGCAAGCCGTTCCATTCCTTCGGCTTTCGGACACACCACTCCGCCGACTCGATGCGCATCCAATCCTTTCTGGCCATCTGCCCCAGCGGACCGATTGTGGCGGGCACCACGAGCGCGGCCGACGATTTTTCGGTGCAGCTCCGCCGCTTACCGGCCGGCAGGAGTCTCGGATCGCTGACCGGACATCGCGGCAACATTCAGGCCGCGGCGTTTTCCTCCGACGGCAAGCATCTGGCCACGGCCAGCGATGACAGCACCGTCCTGATCTGGGACGTGCAGCGGCAAATCGCGCAGCACCTGAGCCGCCAGGTCACCCTGTCGGCCGATAAGCTGCAGCAATGCTGGGAGGATCTCGGCGGCACGAAGGAAGGCGCCGCGGCCGCAGCGCAGGAACGCCTCGTCGAAGCCTCGGCGCAAACGCTGCCGCTCTTACGCAAGATGCTGCGGCCGATGGTGGCGGACGGCATGGACCGCTGGGTCGCCGACCTCGATTCGGACGACTACGAGGAGCGCGAAACCGCGCTGCACGCGCTGGAACGGCGGGAATTCGCAGCGGAACCGGCGTTGCGGCAGGCGCTGAAGGGCGCACCGTCACTCGAACAGCGGCGGCGCGTCGACTCGTTGCTCAAGAAGCTGGAACAACCGCTGACGCAGCCGGACGTGTTGCGTTCCTGGCGGTCGGTAACAATCCTGGAGCAGATCGGCAACGAGGACGCTCGACAGCTCCTGGAGACGCTGTCGCGCGGCAGCCCGCATGCGCGATTCACGCAACAGATTCGAGCCGCCCTCGATCGCTGGAATCAATGGCCACGACTCGGCGCCCGGGAAGCTGGACAGTGACGAAACAGCCCCTAACATCCACGAGGGGAGCCGCGGTCAGCGCACGAGCGCGGTGATCCGGCGGAACCTTGTGCCGCGGGCCGGTGCTGTGTCGGGGAAACATCATGATCGTCGCCGTTGAGAAGCCGTTGGAGCATGTGCTCCTCTCCAACATTAGCTGGCAGACCTACGAGACACTTCTCGCTGAGATCGGCGAGAGCCATTATCGGCTGACCTACGACGACGGAGATTATCAAGATCATGACACTCTCGTTTGGTCACGAGCACGCGGGAACGTGGATTGGCCGCTTGATCTTTTTTCTCGCCCTGGAGCTGAACGTGCCGGTATGCAGCGGCGGCTCCACGACCTTGAAGCAGGCGCTGCGCAGGAAAGGCCTGGAGCCCGACGAATGTTTCTGGATCAAGCACGAGAAGGCCATGCGCGACAAGACCACCTGGAACGCCGTGACCGATCCGCCTCCGGATCTCGGTGTGTCGAGATCGACATCACGCGCAGCTCGCTCGATCGCCAGGGCATCTACGCGGCCCTGCGCGTTCCGGAAATCTGGCGCTACGACGGACAGACGCTGAAAGTCTTCGTGTTGGGCGCCAACGGCAAGTATCGAGCGCGATCGAAGAGCCTTGCTTTTCCGTCGCTGCGGCTCGACGGTTTTGCCCGGTTCGTCAAAAAACTGGGGAGCGCCGACGAAGTTTCCCTCATCCGCGAATTTACAGGATGGCTTCGCGCCGAGGTCGTGCCATCAACCGACTCCGGACGAAAGAACGGCATGAAGCAGCCGTAGCCGCCCGTGATTACCTGGACGCCTTGGGCTTGCCTTTCGGCGCCTTGTCCGGCGGGCGCAAAGACGTTTTCGCGCTCGAGCGGCAGCTGGAATGCGTCGGCCACGCGCGTCATGTAATGGCAGCGGCACGACCACCAGATCACGTCGATTGTCCGCTCCGGCCCGAAGTATTTCGCCAGCTCGTTGACGTCGTCGGCCGTGATCGACCAGGGTTCCTGCGCCTGCTTGCGTGCAAAATGGAACGCGGCGCGCTCCGGGGCGGTGAACGACGACCAATCGCCGGATGCCAGTCGGCTGGTGCGTTCGGCGATCTCCTTGTCCTCCAGGCCCGCGACCGCGAGCAACATTTCACAGTGGCCCATTCAGTAGAAGCAGTTCAGGCTGCGCGTTACGACCCAGAAGAGCAATTCCTCGAACGCGCGGCTCTGGCGGGCTTCCTCGCCAAAGGCGCGCGTGCAGGCGCTCCAGCCCTGCGCCAGCGCCGGCTGATAACCGGAGCAGACGAGGCTCCACTTGATGCGCACCGGCCGCGGCGGCGCCTTGGGGTTTTGCTTGAGGAAATCCTCCCAGGCCGGCACGCGGATACGCGGCTCGCGGGCGCGCTGGCCGGCCATTTTTTCTTGGAGCGCGTCGAACTTGAATGCCAGCCATTCCGGGTCGGTGATGTGGGACGCGGGCTCCGGCCCCGGCGGCGCGTCGGGCATTTTCCGCGGCGGCGCGGTCGATTCCTCGTCGGCCTTTTTCTTGACGAAGCGCACATCCGGCGGCGGCAGGGGCTTTTCCCCGGCCACGCCGAGCGCGAGGATGAGCCGGTCCTGGAAGTTCGCAAACGCGAGGAGCTGCACCATCGCGACGACCTGCTTCTCGCCAAACGTCTTGATGAGCTCGGCCACTTCCGCATCGGTGACGGTGTAGGCCGCCCGCGTCAGCTTGTGCGCGAACCGCAGCGCCGCCTGCTCGTCGGGCGGCAAGCGCTGCAAGTCCGCCGTCCATTCATCGAGGGCGGCCTGCTCGATGCCGGCGCGGCGCAGGTCGGCCAGCGCCTGGGCTTGCGTATAAGCGCAGCGGTTGGCCTGGGCTGCCCGCCAGCGCAACAGGCCGCGCAGCCGCGGCGGCAACGGGCTGCCGTCGCGATGCAGATAATCCAGCTCGAGCATCGCCGCGGTGGTGCGCGGCATCGTCGCGGCGGTCGCGCGCGCCCAGGCCGGCAGTGCGCCTTTCTCAGTCGGGGGCAGACGTTTCCAGGCTGTCTCGTTTTCCAAGAGCGGCACGTAGGCCGGCGACTTCTTGGGCGGCGCCATCGGGGGGTCTTCAGCCAGCGCCGCGGCGCTCGCGATCACGGCGCCAATGAGCAACAGGATTGGCTGAAGAAAACGTGTGCACACGCTATTACCCCGATTCACAAGTACGGCGGATTGGCTGATCTGAGATTGCGTGGCTGCCATGCATGGCACCCTAAGCGAGTCAGCGAACGGTTGCTGCCCCTCGTGTCATCGCTCCAATTGCAGGCCCGCCGCTTCGGTGATGCGGTCGAAGGACGCACAGTGGGTCGTGTAGCTGATCGCCTGCACGACGTTGCGCGGCCCGGCCAGCTTCACAGCCTCGCTCACCTCATCGTCGGTCAGCACGACGGGTGATGCCGCCAGGTTGCGCGCCACCGTAAACAAGGCGCGATCGGCGGGGGCGTAATCCTTGCAGGAACCGTCGAGTTGGTAGATCTGATCATCCGTAAGGCCCAGATCCTTGAGGCGCTGTTTGGCCTGGCCGACCGCATACCAGGCGCGATCCTGACGCGCAATGATCCAGCTCAGCTGCGCCTTGAGCAACGGCTTGAGGTCGCCCTTGCTCTCGGCCGACCGAATGCCGGCGATCCGGCCCTTGCCGTCGCTCGGGAAGTTGGCCAGCAGGCGCACCCACTGCGGCACGGGTGCCGGCGCGGCGTCCTCCGGCAACAGGGCGCGGGCCTGCGCCTCGTCCACCAGCGGCAGCCGCGGCGTGCGCTTGCGGCAGGCCGCCAGCGCCTTTTCCACTTCCGCGCGGGTTTCCAGCGTTGGCCGAACGCAGACCGTCGCGCGGCTGGGCGCGCCGGTCTTCGCGTCGAGCTGCAGCGGCGCGACCTTCGTGATCGTGTCCTTGTACTTCTCCGGCGTCGGCGGGTTCAGGAACGACTTGAGCACCGGCGGGGGATCTTTGCTCTGCGCCTCGGTGCCTTTCTTGTTGAATCCGCCGCCCTCCTTGGACTGCGGCGAGCCCACGCCTTCCTTCCAGCGATTGATCGAATTGTTGCCGGCGACCGACAGGATCATCTCCAGGATTTGCACGTCGGTGTAATGCTTGCGCAGGGCATCGACGTTGGCGTCGGCAATGCGATGCGGCTCGTAGGTAATTTTACGAGCAAACGCGAACGCGGCCTGCTGGGCCGGCGGGAAGGCCGCCCAATCGCAATCGAGGGCCGCGATTTCTTCCTCTTTCATGCCGACGACGGCGAGCTTCCATTCCTGGTGGCCCAGGCAGAATTGGCAATTGTTGGTCCGCGACACGATCCAAAACAGGCGCGTCTTGAATTCGTAGGTCAGCGACGCCTTGGGGTCGGCCTCTTTGCCGAAGCCGAAGCCGCCGAAGCCGCCGCGGCCGTTGCCGCCCGGCATGTAGTGGAAGCGCAGCCGGTTCTCATAGCCGCCGCCGCGCTCGCCGAGCTTCTCCTTTTCGGCCTCGGTCAGCTCGGGCAGGGGAATGCGCGGCTTGCGCGTTTTCATGTCCTCCAGGAGTTGCTTCATGTCGGGCCGGGTGGCCGGCACCGGCCGCGGTTGATTGCCGGGCTCGTCGGCATGGACGAAGCCGGCCGGCAATAGACAACCGATCACGAGGGTTGTAAGGACGCGGTTCACGGTAGATACTCCTTCAAGGTTAAGTAGTCCAAGCGAGCCTTCCGCGTAAGCGGGGGGAGAAGCGCCGAAAAACAGGCCGAATCCTCCCCCCGCTTACGCGGGAGGCTCGCACAACTAACGCCGCCGCGGCGTAGGCAGTGCTTGCTCATTTTTCCAGCTGCAATCCTGCCGCCTCCGTGATGCGATTGAATGCGGCGCAGTTGGTGGTGTAACTGATCACCTGCACGACGTTGCGCGGTCCGGTCAGCTTCAGCGCCTGGGCCACGTCGTCATCGGTCAATACGAGGGGCGATGCCGCCAGATTGCGTGCCACCGTAAACAAGGTGCGCTCGCCCGCTGAGTATTCCTTCCAGGTGCCGTCGAGCCCGTAGATCTGATCGTCGAACAGGCCGAGCGCGCGGAGGCGTTGTTGCGCCTTGCCCAGAGCGTACCAGGCGCGATCCTGCCGCGCGATGATCCAGCTCACCTGTGCCTTGAGCAGCGGCTTGAGATCGCCCTTGACCTCCGCCGACCGGAAGGAGGCGATGCGGCTTTTGCCATCCGCGGCGAAATTCGCCAGCAGGCGCACCCACTGCGGCAGCGGTCCGTCCGGCCAATCCTTCGGCACGATGGCGCGCGCCTGCGCATCGTCCACGAGCGGCAAGCGCGGCTTGCGATGACGGCAAGCTTCGAGCGCCTTTTCCGCCTCCGCGCGCGATTCCAGCCCCACCCGCGTGTAAACGGTCGCCCGGCTCGGCACGCCGGTTTTCGCGTCGATTTGCACCGGGGCAACCTGCGAAATGGCGTTCTTGTATTTCTCCGGCGTCGGCGGGTTCAGGAACGACTTGAGCACCGGCGGAGGATCCTTGGGCCCCTTGTCCGCCGCATCCCTGGATTTCTTGCCGAAGCCACGGCCATCCTGCGACTGCGGCGAGCCCACGCCTTCCTTCCAGCGGTTGGTGGAGTTGTTGGCCGAGACCGACATGATCATTTCGAGGATTTGCAGGTCCTTGTAATGCTTGCGCAGCCCGTCGATGTCGGCATCGACGATGCGATGGGGTTCGTACGTCAGCTTCCGCGCCAAGGCGTAAGCGGCTTGTTCGGCCGGCGTGTAGATGGCCCAATCGCAATCCAGAGCGGCAATCGCCTCTTCGGACATGCCCGCGACCGCGAGCTTCCATTCCTGGTGGCCCAGTCAGAATTGACAGTTGTTGGCGCGTGACACGATCCAGAACAGGCGCGTCTTGAACTCGTAGCTGAGCGAGCTGTTGGGATCGGCCCCCCGGCCGCCGAAGCCGCCGCCGCCGCCGAAGCCGCCGCGCCCGTCGCCGGCGGGCATGTAGTGAAAACGAACGCGGCCCTCGTAACCGCCGCCGCGCTCGCCGAGCTTCTCCTTCTCGGCGTCGGTGAGCTCGGGCAGGGGAATGCGCGGCTTGCGCGTTTTCATGTCTTCCAGGAGCTGCTTCATTTCCGGTCGGGTCGCGGGCAGCGGCCGCGGTTGGGTCGGCGGGTCGTCGCCGCGGGCCCAATTCGGCAATACCAGCCCAATCGCGAACGCCAGGGCCAGGATGAAAGCGATGGCGAGGCCCGTCGCCACGGTCGGAACGTATCGCAGGGTTGTGGTAATCACACGCATGGTCGAGTACCTTGGAATGAATGCGGCGCCGGGGGCCGGCGCCGACGTTGTCAGTCAAAATCGCGAACAATGCTGATCGCCGGCGCCAGGCCGACGAAATAGCTAACATTCAAGTCGGCGGCCTTCCCCTTGGAATCGCTGACTTTCAACCGCGCCTTGATCCGCAAACTGCTGCCGCGCTCTTCCTGGCCGGCGAGGAGCTTGTAGCTTTGCAGCTTCCAACCCTCGCGCCAGTTCCGGTCCGAGACGCCGATGGCCTCGCGCGCCTGCAGATCGGCGGGCTTTTCGCCGCGCTGCCACGCATCGAGCGCCTTGGTCAGCACTTGCCGGGCCTGCTCGGCATCGGGCGGAGCCACCGACACTTTGCGCGTGCACCCACTCGACACCAGCAACGTGAGGCAGGCCAGGCAGGCCATTGCCGGTACAAAGGTTTTCATGGTCGCCTCCTTAGTAATCATCGCCGAGCACCTCGCTGCCGGCGATGGTGCCGAGGCCCTGCCAGGTCGCCAGGCTGACTGCATAGGTCGTGAAGCGGACCGAGCCGTCGCACAACAGCAGATTGACGCCGCCGTCGTGTTTGCTGTTGGCGGTCGTGGCGATGATGCCGGGCGGGTACATGCACGAGAGCGTATTCGGCGGAAAGGAGTGGAAATAGATCGTGGTCGAGTGGTAGCCGAAGAGCCACGGTGCGCCGACGTCGGAGTAGCCCTGGTCCGTGGGGGGATTGTTGATGTTCATACTTTGGCAATCCGACCAGGCTTGTGCGACCGTCTGGGGGTGCGTGCCCGGCTCGAACGTGTCCGAGTTGGCCGTCGCGACGGCGTTATTGAAGTCGCCGGTGAGATGCTCGCTGAAGCAGGCGGTGTTGCTCGTGCCGTCCGTGATATCTTGAATGCGGACTATGCTGTTGAGGTAGAACGGCCCATTCGGACCGGGCACGCCGAAGTTCGTTGTCCCTGCGGTGGTCACCGTGTTTCCCCACAGGATGCTGGTGCCCTGATTGGCCCGGTAGCTGTTCGGCGCCCAATTGGGCGGCACGTTCGCGCACGGGTCGGCCGGGCAAACGAAAATGGGAATGTATACGGCGCAAGCCGCCACATTGCTCGCAGCGTTCCACGTGGCCGAGAAATTGACCAGATTGTAGGTGGCCGTCTGCTCGATGAACGGCAGGATGTACGCCTGCGTCGACAGGCTAAAGTTGTCGCGCCCGGGGGAACCGCTTGTAGGCGCCATGGAAATTGTGCAAGCCGAGGCCAATTTGCTTCAGGTTGTTCGAGCACTGCGCGGGCGGCGGCTGCCCGCACTTTCTGGACGGCCGGTACGAGCAGCGCGATCAAGATGGCAATGATGGCGATGACCACCAGCAGCTCGATGAGGGTGAACGCGGAACGGCGACGCATGGGAATTCTCCGGAAAAAGGAATAGTCACGAATACGAACCAAGAATCACAGAGCCTGGAAAACCGTGCAAGCGATGCGTAAAGCCAGCAACTGGGCAAGCAGATCGCGACCCGGCGATCGCCGTGCAACCTGCAATCGAGTGTTGTTGTCGGGGAGCGCGCAAGGAACCGCAGCGCATTGTGCGACGGTCCATCGCGACCGCCGGACCGGAAAGCAGTCCGGCGCAACATCAGCCGACATTAGCGGACTACCTACCCGGCGTGGTCAAACGGCTTTGGGAGGATGAAAGGTGGGAAAGACGTGGTGAATGCGGTCCCTGGACTCAGCCAGGGCACACCGGTATTGCTGTTGGTGGTCGGCGGATTGCGTGGCGGACCACCACCAAGCCCATGATTCCTGCGAATTCTCAACCGTGGGGCTCGGCACCGGCATCGGGGCATGGCCGCCGGAGCACCACGGCCCCTGGCACGGGGCGTTGCGCGGTGAATTCGGACAGCGTTGACATGGAAGCGGCCTGGGCGCCTCGTGCCCGAACTGCGATCCGAGCAATTGCGGCAGATCGCCAGCCACCGGCAGGGTGTCAACCGCGGCATGCGGTGCTTGCGGCATTCGGTCAGGGGCGGCCTCGCCATGCTTCGGCATCGTGACATGATCGCCGCACGATGCGGACACCCGCCCGGGCACCCAGACGGTCAGAACGACGAGCGCAGCGATTCCCGCGATCCACTGGCGAGGTCGGTATTGACGCGCTGCACGGCTCATGGTTGTCAGCCGGCCGATAGGGTGACGGGACTGGCGTGAATGAAGTTTAACGAACTGCGCGCGGAATGCAACAAGAAAATGCATATTTTTATTTTTTGGCGTCCTTGGCCAGCAGCGGGCCTAGCAGGCCGTCGTGTCCTTCGAGCAATTGGGCCGGGTTCCCCAGGGCCCGATACAGGCGGAACTGGGCGCGGTTGTAATCGGCGATGACGGCGTAGTAGTCGAAATAGGCGGCATTCAACTGCTGCAGCGACGACACGACTTCCTGGGGTCGAATCACCAGAATGTTGATGTTGCCGGCGTAGCGCTTGATCTCACTGAGGCCAACCAGGTTTTGGCGGGCCGAGATTTCGGCCTCACGCAATTCCCGCTCCGCCTGCGCGATCCGCCGACTCGCGGAGCGCACATCGGCCCAGGCGACCGTCACCTCGCGGGCGACGACATCGCGAAAGCGGTATTGCTGGGCACGAGCCAGGTCGTATTCGCGGTTGCGCTCGCGGATCAGCGCCAGGTTGCCGATGCCCATGTTCTGCAACGTCCAGACGGCCGATACATCCCAATCGCTGCGCTGGGCGAAATTGCTTAAATCGGTCCCGACGCCGCCGCCATAGGCGCCAAACGCCATCGGGTAGGGGGGCGTGGTGCCGCCGCCACGCCCGATGAACGTCGGCAGCAGCGGCCGCCACTTTTCCTGGCGGGCGCGCTTGCGCGCCGCCTCCGACTGCGCCTCGAAGAACGTCAGTTCCGGCCGGCGGGCCACGGCGATGGGGACCAGCTCCTCGGGCGTCAGCGTTTCCGGCACCAGCGTTACGCGCATGTGCGGCGGCTCCAGCGGCTGCAACACGACGGTCGGCTTGAGGCGGGCGATGCGCGCCACCTCGGCGCTGGCGGTGCGCCACCGCTGCCGCGCGGTCTCGATGATCTGCTCGATGTTGGACTTGGTGGTTTTGGCGCGGGCCACTTCGACGGTGGGGATATAGTCGGGGGCCAGCGCCTCGCACTTTCTCACCAGGTCCGCCGTCCGCCGGTCCACGTCCAGGATGCTGGCCAGGTCCGCTTCCGCCTCCAAAAGGTTGAAATAAGCCGTGGCCAGATCGGTTAGCGTGTCGTTCTGCGCCGTCTGCGTGTTGGCGTCCTGGGCCCGGACTACCTGACGTTGCGACAGCGGCGTGAAGATGGCATCGGTGAGGGCAAAGATCGCCAGCGGTGCGCCCCCCGCATAAAGGTTACTGTGGCTGGTGTTGGTCATCGTGCCGTCAACCGCCTGGATGGGACCGCTGTGGTACTGATAATCGACGCCGCCGATGAGCGTCGGCAGCCAGAGGGCCCGCGCTCCTTGCAGCTGCGCGACGGCAATTTGCAGTTGTTGCACGGCGATCGTGATGTCCCAGGCCGTGGCATTGGCCAGCCGCAGCGCCGCGGGCAGGCTGATCACCAGCCCCTCTTCCCCGGCTCGAGCGTCGGCGCTGGTAGCGCGCGCGCGATGGCATCGGTCTCGATCTCGGGCGCCGACCCCTTCCGAGGCATCTGCAATTCTTCAAGAATCGGTTGCTTCCCAGCATTCGGCGTTTTCCCAGGATTCGACGCCTTCCCAGCGTTCGGCTCCTTCCCAGGAGGCGGCTCCTTGCCGTTCCCAGAATTCGGCTGCTTTCCAGGAAGCGGCGCCTTCCCAGGAAGCGGCGCCTTCGCAGGCATGGGTTCATCGATCGCCTGCGGCTGCGCGAACCTGATCATCCTTTGCGGGGGTTGGTCTTCCAGCATCGGCGGCGGTGGCGTGGGTACCGGATTTTGGGCGACGGCGATCGTCCCGATCAGCAGGGCCGCACATGCGCCGCCGACGACGAAGTGATTGATGAGTCCAATTGACGGAACCTTGGATTTCATGCGCCACCTCGAATGTTCGCTTCGGCGCAGAACGTCGGCCTGCGATAAGCATACGATCTGCTATCACGGCTTTATCGGAACAACCGTGCTGACTGCTTGAACCGAAATCGGCCGGACATTCGCTTTTATCGATAGAAGCGGTACGACCGTCCAGGCGCAAGAAAAACGAGCCGGGAGCGTAAGCGACCGGAGTGGTTCGGGTGAGTCACTCCGGTCGCTTACGCTCCCGGCTCGCCTGCTTGCAAGAGTGCCGACGGCGCGTTCAATGCGCTGCGGGCGCTTTGGCCTGGATCTCCTGGCCGTCCTGCAGCGCTCGGGTATTGCTGGTCACGACGACTTCCTTGCCGGTGATGTCCTCCCACTCCATGTGACCGGCACGCTGCTTGCGCAACACCTGCACTCCTTCTTCGCAGCGAGCCCCAATCTGCAGGAACATCTTGCGAGCCTTGCCATCTTCCACGGTGAAGCAGTAGCTGCGGTTGTTGTGGTTCAGAATGTTGCTGACGACGGCGTCCGGCGGCAGCGTCCAGGCATTGCGCACCGTGCCCAGGATCGTGACGTGGGCATACATAAAGGGCCGCAGCACGTCGCAAATGGTGCGTACGGTCACGCTGGCGCCGGGGGATAGAGGCGCCCACCGCTGTTCAACGAATAGCCGACGACCTCGCCGGCAGCATTCGTCGTGGCGTTCACGACGCCGCCCGTTCCGCCGGCGACCGGCAACCGAAGGGTCGTGTCCCGCGGATACCCAGTCCCCCCCTTGGATGGAATCGGGTCGATGTGGGTAATGGTGCCGGCACCATTCGTCGTGGCGTTGACAATGCCGCCCTTGCCACGGGCAACCAGCAACGGAATGACCGCGTTGCGCGGATACCCGGACCCGCCCTCGGGTGGAATCGGGTCAACCTTGGTAATGACGCCGGCCGCATTCGTCGTGGCTTTGACGCTGCCGCCCGTTCCACCGCCGACCAGAAGCGGGATGGTCGCGTTCCGCGGATACCCGCCGCCCCCCTTGGGTGGAACCGGGTCGACGTAGGTAATGACGCCGTCGGCGGACGTCGTGTAATTGAGGGTGGCGCCCTTGGGCTCCAACCACACCTCGAGGCGCAGGGTGTGCGTGCGCTCGTCGAGGGACGCGGCATTGCGCGTCACCGTGCCGACGGTTTCGACGCCGGGCATGGCGTCAAATTGAATCTTGGCTTCGTCGCCGTCCTTGACCAGGACCGCATCGAGTTCCGGCACGTCCACGGTGCAACGCATGATGTCCGTGCGCATCATAATGAAGAGCGGTTCCGCCGCCTTGCTCGTCGAGCCGGAATTCGAGGGCTGCAAGAAGTGGCCGGTGTGGACGTTGCGGAGCGTCACCACGCCGTCGTACGGCGCGGTGATCTGCGCATAGGACAGCCAGTCCTTCCACTGGTCGTACGCGGCCTTGGCCACGGAAAGGCCGGCGTCGGCGACGTCGATGTCGGCCAGGGATTTCTTGTAGTACGCCGAAGCCTTCTGCAAATTGGCCTCGGCCGTGTGGAACTTGGCCTTGGCCTCATCCAGCAGAGCCACGCTGGAGCGGTACTGATTGAGCTGCTCGTCCGCCGTTGCCTGGTCATAGACGCCCTGGCGGACCAGCCTGCGGGCGCGCTCCTCCTCGGCGAACCAGCGCTTCACCTGGGCGTCGGCACTCTTGATGGCCGCATCCTTCGCATCGACGTCGGCGCGCGCGGCTTCCCGGCTGGCCTTGGCCGCGTCGGCGGCTTCCTTGGCCTGCGCCAGGTCGGCCTTGGCCTGATCGACTCGGGCCGCCTTGACCTTCAGGTCCTGCACCACCTCGGGAACATAAAGCCCCACCATCAACGATCCCTTCCTCACGCGATCGCCGATGTCGTACAGCGGTTCCTCGGCGAAGCCCGCGATTTTGGTGTAGATCGGCGTGTGCTCATACGGCTTCAGCCAGCCCGGCTGTTCCACCGAGCGCGTGAGATCCTTGCGCTGCGGGTGCATCGTGGCGACCTCAACCACGTGCGTTTTCTCTTCGGAATCCTCGGCCGCGGCCTTGTGGCATCCGCTCATAACCAGGGGCAAAAGAGCCAGACCGGTCAAGGCCAGCACCAGACCCGCGGTCCGGAGGGGCCAGGATTTCCATGTCAGCACTGCGTTTCTGCTCACGGTCACTTCTCCTCGATTATGACTGCGGTGATTGCGGATCAATCGGGGGCGGGTTTTCAGCGCTCGGTCCGGCGTGCGGCGGCAGATTGTGCGGCGGCAGGTCGTGGCCGTCCGGTCGGCCGATTTCATGAATCCCTTCCTCAGGGGCGGGCGCATGTCCGTGCCCATGAGCCAGGCTCGCGCCTGCCGCGGATTCCGGCGTGTAATAGGGGCTATCCGCGTCATCGGGATGGAGCGACGCGGTGCCGATCTTGGTCGAACCCATGACCACGGTGAAGACCGCGGGCAGAATCAGCAGCGTGGCGCCGGTGGCGACGGCCAGACCGCCGATGACGGCCCGGCCCAGCGGGGCGCTCTGCTCGCCGCCTTCACCCAGACCCAGCGCCATCGGAACCATGCCGGCGATCATGGCACAACTGGTCATCAGGATCGGCCGCAGACCGCTCCTCGGCGCCGGTGCGGGCGCCGGCCGACGCGCCGATGCCGGTCTGCCGGGCGTTCTCGGCGAAGGTGACCAGCAGAATGGCGTTGGCCACCGCCACGCCGACCGCCATGATCGCGCCCATGAACGACTGGATGTTCAGCGTCGTGTGGGTGATGTACAGCGCGAACGCCACGCCCGCCACCACCGCGGGCGTCGTCGCCACCGAGACGAAGGCCAGCCTGAGCGACTGGAAATAGGCGGTGAGCATCAGGAACACGACCACGACCGCCAACCCCAGGCCGCTGGCCAGGCCGCTGAACATCTGCCGCATGGCCGGCACCTGGCCGCGAATATGGCCGTGGTCGTCGCCCACTTTCACGCCGCGCGGCGGGTCGCCGGCCGCCGTGATGGCCTCCTCGATGCGTCGCACGGCCCGGCCCAGGTCTTCGCCGACCACGTTGGCCGTGATCGACACGATGCGCCGCTGGTTGATGCGGTCGTATTCTTGCGGCATGGTGCTGTCGGTGACCTTGGCCACGTCGCGAAGCAGCGTGGCGGGGTCCGTCTCGTTGTGCTTGACCGGGATCATGCCCACCTCGGCATTGGAGTTCATCTGGGCGGGCGGCACCTGCAGCTGCACCTGATAGCCGATGCCGCTCGTGGGGTCGGCCCAGTAAACCGGCATGATGTAGCGGCTCGACGAGGTGGCGGCGATCATGGCGTTGGCGGCCTCGGCCACGGTCAAGCCGGCCAGGCCCGCCCGTTCGCGGTCGATGTCCACCTTGACGCGCGGATAGTCGAACGCCTGGCCGAACTGCAGGTCGCGCAAGGTCGGGATCTTGCGCATCTCGGCGGCGACCTTCTCGGCGTAGGCGCGGTTGTCGTCCTGGTTGGGCCCGCTGATGACCACCTCGACGGGCGTCGGCGAGCCGAAGCTCATGACCTGGTTGATCACGTCGGCCGGCTCGAACGAGACGGCGACTTGCTCGGCGCGACTTGCGGCGATCGCCCGGCGCTGACGCCGTAGGCCTGCAAGCGTTCGGCCAGCCAGGGCTGCAGCCGCTCCGGCAACTCCTTGCGCAGCCGTTCCTTGACCTCCTCGGTGCGGAGCTCCTTCTCCTCATTGAGGGCGATGCGGATGACCGCCTGGTCCGGGCCGCTGGTCCACAGGAAGACGGCGTTGGCGGTGAAGGTCGGCGCCGTCTGGCCGATGTGGGCCACCGAGATCTTGACGCTGTCCGGGCCGAGAATGTTCTTGATCTCCTCCAGGGCCTGCCGGGTCAGGTCCTCGGTGACCTCCAGCCGGGTGCCCACGGGGGCCTTGAGCCGCATCTGGAACTGGCCGGCGTCCACCTGCGGGGAAATCTCCTGGCCCACCTGCAGGCCGCACACGCCCGAGCACCAGCGCCGCGACGACCACGTAGCCGCCCAGCACCAGCCAGCGTGCGGCCAGTACGCCGCGTACGACCTTGACGTAGCCGCGCCGGAAGCGGGCGAACGAGAACCGCCCGCGGAGGAGGCGTCGCCGCGCCGTGCCCGTGGGCGTGCGCCTTCAACATCCAGATCGACAGCACCGGCACGAACGTGATCGACAGCGATAAACGCCGTGATCATGGCGAAGCCGACCGAGATGGCCAGCGGCACGAACAGACTGCCGGCCGCTCCTTCCATCAGGAACGACGGCAGGAACACGGCCAGGATGCAGAGCATGGCCAGCAAGATGGGCACGGTCGTTTCCGCCGTGCCGACGAACACGGCCCGCGCCAGCGAGGGCTGCTTCGCCATCTGGGTGTGGATGTTTTCGATGACCACGGTGCCCATGTCGACGAGGATGCCGACCGCCAGCGACATGCCGCCCAGGGTCATCAGGTTGATGCTCTGGCCGGTGATGAACAGGCCGATGAGCGCGCCCATCAGCGACAGCGGAATGGTGAGCACGACCACGACCACGCTGCGCCAGTCGCCGCAGGAACAAGCAGCACCATCAGGCCGGTCAAGAGGGCCCCGATGGCCGACTCCTGCACCACGCCGCCGACCGCGCCGGTGACGTAGGGCGACTGATCGAACTCCAGTTCCAGCTTGCAGTCCTTGGGCAGGACGCTCCGCATGTCGTCCATGTTGTTCTTGCAACTGCGTGGCGACCGTCAGCGTCGAGGCGTCGGCCGTCTTCAGGATCGGCATGTAGACCGCCCGCCGGCCGTTGACCAGGGCCCAGCCGGTCGGGATGTCGGTGGTGTCCTCGACCGTGCCCAGGTCGCGCAAGTAGACGTTCTCCTCGGGCTTGATCGGGATGTTGCCGAGGTCCTTGGGATTGACCACGATCGAGTTGACGGAGACGATCGGCATCTGGTCCTGGATGCGGGCATTGCCGGACGGCGTGATGATGTTGCCGTCGTTCAGGGCCTGCGGCGACCTTGTCGGGCGACAGGTTGTAGGCCCGCAGCCGTTCCGGATCGAGGTTGACGACGATGGAACGCAAGCTGCCGCCGAACGGCTGGGGGGCCGTCGTGCCGGGAAGGCTGGCCAGCTTGGGCCGAATGCGGAAGAGCATCAGGTCGGCCAGCTCATCGACGCTGCGCGTATCGCTGGACAGGGTCACGTAAGCGACCGGCACCATGCTGGCGTCGAGCGACATGATGAAGGGCGTGACGGTTCCCGGGCGGGAAGAAGGCCTTGGCCCGGTTGGCGTAGATGGCGGCCTCGGCCACCGCCTGGGCCATGTTGGTGCCGGGATGGAAGTAGAGCTTCACCAGCGCGATGTTCTGCACGTTCTTGCGATTCGACGTGGTCGATGCCGTTCATGAACAGGAAGGCGTATTCGTAGTAGTTGGTGATGAGCCCTTCCATCTGGGCGGGGTCCATGCCGCCGTAGGGCTGGGCGACGTAGATGACCGGCTGATTGAGATCGGGGAAGACGTCCGTTCGCATCCGATTGACGCTGAACACGCTTCCCAGGGCGATGGCCACCACGGCAACCACGATGTCAGATCGGATGGCGCAAGGCAAAACCAAGAGCATTCATCGATCACGCGCCTCGCATCGCAAAGAATGAAGAGTGTTATTTCTTGGCCGAATCAGCTTTCGACTCGAGCATCGTGCGGAACGCCTGGTGTACGCTCAGTTCGACGTCGAGAAACGATCCGCGCACGCCAAATCGTAGCATCGTCCGGTAGGCGGCATCGGTCAACTCGGCGAGGAAGTCCTCCCAGGTTGCGCCGAGCCGTTGCAGGGGGGGCACCTGCGGCAGCCGGCGGTCCCACTTCTCGACCGTGGCCCCCAGTGCGTGCCAGAGATGCAACTCCAGCTCGAGCCACTGCTGCTGCACGCCGTGGCGCAGCGCGATCGGATACGCCGCGTCCGTCAATTCGGCCGCGAATGGTTCCAGTTGGAAGTCCAAGCCGGCAACCGGAGCACAAGGGGCACTCATGCAATTTTCTCCACGCTCAGTGAATCTCCACTTACTTGATCGCCCCGCAAAACGCCAATTGCTGTAACTACCTTTAAATTAACGAGTTACTGGCGTGTTCCGCCTGCGCCTGCGCGTTGTAATAGCGATTGATCGTTGCTTCTTTGAGACCCATGCCGCGGAGGATGAAGCAGACCGCTTGCACAATGAGGGTGTGGTCCGTCACCTTGTAGTCAACAACCGGTGTTTCCGGCTGAAGGTACGTGCGGATCATCGTCGCCAGTTGATACGCGAACCAGCCGAACAGCCGGGGCCAGGCCGGCGCGTCCACCGCCTCACCGGCCGCGACGGCAGCCTTGAGGCACCCTTCGCATTTGGGGATCCAGTTCGACATCGGCCTGCGCAGCATCAACCGGGCGAAATCGCCGTCTTCCGCGAAGCTGCGCAGCATCAGCCGGCTGTAAATCGCCATCTCGTCATCGTGCGCGACGCTGCCGCGCACGACATGGGCGATCAGGTAATGCACCATGCGCACCAGCGTTGCGGACGACGGCTCCAGTTCCATCAATTCTTCGAGTCGTCCGTGGTACTGTGCGCGTAGCAGGAGACCTGCATGGTCTCAAACAAGGCTTCTTTGTTGGGAAAATGCTTATACAGAAGGGCTTCGGAAACGCCGGCGGCGTTCGCCAGATCCCGGGTGGTGGTGCCGTGAAACCCCTTGTCCGCAAACACTCGCCGAGCCGCGGCGATAATTACCTCGCGCCGCTCCTCGGAAGACAATTTGGTGCCGGTGCTCATGCGTTCCTTCTGCCTTTGGATGAAGTAAGTGTATATTCACTTACGAGCGTTGTCAAGAGGAAGATGAAGAAATTCTTCACAAGGCCCACCGACGGAGAGACGTGAGCGCGACGAGTTGTCACGAGTCCGCGAAAGGCGGGTATACTTGATAATGGAGTCGATTCGGTGCGATCCTCCGGGCACGGACGTCGCTTTCCACCACACCGACCTGGTCCCGGAAAGGAAAGCGCAAGATGATACGAACAATTCTCGTCCCCCTGGACGGTTCCGTTTTTGCGGAACATGCCCTCCCGTTGGCGATCGCGCTGGCCGGACACTGCGGCGCGACGTTACGGCTGCTCCGCGTGGTGCCGCCGCTGGCGGATTATTTTTTCTTGCCGCCGCTGCCGACCGACCCGCTCGACGGCGAACTGCGCCGGTTGCATCGGACCGACGCCCAGGCGTACCTGGACAGCGTGGTGCAACGTCTGAAGGACGCCGGCCCCGTGGTCTGCGACGTGATGGACGAGGAAGAGGGAATCAGCGAGTCCATCTGCGCGGAGGTGGCCAGAACCGGTGTGGACCTGATCGTCGTCAGCAGTCACGGGCGCGGCGCCGCGGCACGCTTCTGGCTGGGCAGCATTGCCGATACGCTCGTGCGCACCGCGCCGGTGCCGGTGCTCCTGGCCAGGCCGCCGGAGCATCCGCCGACCGCGGACCTCCAGCACCCGGCCAGGCTGAAGCACCTGCTGCTGGCGCTGGACGGCCATGCCGACGCGGAACGGATCGTCGAGCCGGCGTTGGCCATTGGCAAGGCCGTCGGCGCTGATTACACGCTGGTGCGCGTCGTTCGGCCAGCCTTCGCGCACCTGATTCCGGCGTCCGGGCAGAGCGAGCTGGGGAAGATCGACGAGCAGAATCGTCACAAGGCTGAGGACTACCTGCGCACCGTGGCCGACCGTCTGCGCACGGCGGGGCCACGGTGCAGACGCGCGTGCCCGTGGCCGAGCAACCCGCGACTGCGATCTTACAGGAAGCCGCTGTCGCCGGTGCCGACCTGATTGCCCTGGAGACACATGGCCGTGGCGTCTCGCGGCTGCTGATCGGCAGCGTCGCCGACAAGGTCGTGCGCGGCAGCTCGCTCCCGGTCCTGGTCTGCCGCCTCCCGCACCAACTTGGATGATTCCCCAGGACGTACGAAAAAACAACGACCCGCTTATGGGCTAAAAGAGCTAGCCGCCGGGCGTGTCCCGGCGGTGTGTAGACGGCGGGGACAAGCCGGACAAGCCCCGCCGCTCGCTCTCATTTGCCTTCAAGCGGGTCGTTGAAGAAACGCCATCGACGGCGCTACTTGGCAATTTTGCTCAGGTCCTTCACGACCAGTTCGACGGCCGCCGGCGTCAGCTCGCCCTTGCGGAAGGAGTGGTTCGCCTCGACCGTGTGTGCCTTGTAGAGCAGCACTGTCACGTCGGCATCCTTGGCGATCTTGTAGGCACTAGGCCCCGCCGGGTTGTCGATCGTGAAGGGCGTGTTCTTGATCTTCTCTTTGTTGGCCAGTTCCTTGAGCTGATCGGCAAGCTTCTCGTCGTCGTTGAGGAAGCAGACGAAGCTCTTGATCTTTTTCGCGCCGACGGCGGCGTCCAATTGCTTGACCAGACTGGTCAAGGTGTCACTGGGCTTCCGGGCGAAGACCACAGCGACCGGGTTCTCACCGTACGCTCACACCAGGCATTGCTTCATGCCTTCGTAGGGGCCCGTCACGTTGAGCGGGTGAAACGGTGTGCATTTCCCGCCCGGCGCCAGGCCGGACTTGGGAGCGTCGCCGGCAACCGCGCTCGACAGGACGAGCGCCGTCACGGCGAGGGCTCCCAGGGTGAAACGATGTCTCATTGCGATCCCTCGAACACAAGAACTCGATTTGAACCATTTCGAGTTTTATCTGCGCTGGGCCGACGAGGGTACATGGAATTGCTAATACATGCCGACAACCTCATAGCGCTTGCTTATGGCTGCATTTCTCCCGGGCCCAAACCGAGCAGTTCCACGAACAGGCGAGCGGGAATCGGCATCGCCCGCCGGCGGTCCCAGACGACGAACATGTCCCGCGTCAACGGGAGTCCCGACACGTCGACCGCATGCAGTTGCCCCGCCTCGACCTCCCTGCGCACAACGTGCGTCGACAGCACCGCCAAACCCAGGCCGCGCCGCACCGCTTCCTTGATTGCCTCATTGCTGCCCAACTCCAGCGACACCCGCAGTGCGCTCATAGGCGTGTCGGCTGCCGTGAGTGCTTGCTCCAGACACCCACGCGAGGCCGAGCCGGTCTCCCGCAAGATCAACGGCTCCCGGGTGAACTGAGCTAGCGGCACCCGCTTCCGTCGTGCCCAGGCATGCGTAGGCGGCACCACCACGACCAGCGTATCGACGGCAAAGCTGCGAAACTCCAGGTGCGCGCTGTTGGTCTTGCCGCCCACCAGGCCAAGCTGCGCACGCCCGTGTTCGACCTGATCGGCAACGTCGCGGGTATCCGACACCGACACGCGCACCTGGATGTGCGGCTGCCGTTCACGAAAGGTGGCGAGCAGGTCGGGCAAGAGGTGCTCGCCCGGCACCGAGCTGGCCGCCAGCGTCAGCTCTCCGGTCCGCGGCGCGGGTCGGCCGGTGATCGCGTGGACCGCCTCGCGCTGCAAATCGAGGATACGCCGCGCATAGTCGTAGAGCCGCCGGCCCGCGTCGGTCAGGAGCACATGGCCCCCTTGCCGAACGAACAGCGACATGCCGAGAGACGACTCCAGAGCCTGGATGCGCTGGCTGACCGCCGCCTGGGTCAGCCGCAGCTCGCGCGCCGCCGCCGTGAAGCTGCTCAGCTCGGCCGCCCGCGCAAACGTCTCGAGGTGCGGGAGTTGGTCCTTGTCCATGACGTCGCTCACTCGGCCAGCAGCTTCACGACCAGCGTTTCGACCTCCGCTTGGTCGATTTCCTTCGCGTCGGCAGTAAACTGCACCGATTTGCCCTTGCGGTCGTGGACAAACAGACAGGGCGGGGCGGCGATCTTGAACTTCTCGCTCCAGAAGGTCACCGGCTCGTCGAGCCAAGGATTGGTGAACGTCGATCTGCGGGAGTTCCAAGCGCCCATTCCTACTTGGCTTTCAGCTCGTCTGCTGCTCGCCTTGAGCAGCACACGCCGGGGCAACGCTCCGGTGATGTTGCCGCGCCTGCGGGAGCGAGGCGATTGAGTCTTTCCGGCGACTGAGACCAGAGAGCAGCGGGGCCAGACGGTTGTCGATCAGTGGCGTTTCAGTGCCGCCTGGGCGCTGATCGTCACCGGCGCCCCCGCGGCACCGGCCGCGAGCGAATGCAGCACCTGGCGAGCTTCCGGCGTTCCGAGCCGTTCGAGGAGCTCCACCGCCCGATGCAGGCGCAAATGGTCGCCGCGCAGGATGCCATCGGTTAACTTGGTGCGCAAATCTTCGAGCCGCCGCCTGGGTTCCGCCGGCAGGTTGCCGGCCAGCGCCGTGTCGAGATCGGGCACAAGGTGCGCGCCGATATTGAGCAGCTCGCCATGTGCTCGGTCCCGCACCTCGTACTGGTTGTCGTCGAGTTGCGCGATCAGGTCCGCGATGCGATTGCGGTCGAGCGGCGCGGCCGGCTTGAGCTGAGCCTTGAGGAAAGCGCCGGTCGCGCTGGGTGAGGCCAGGAAGTCGCCCATCGTCGCGAACGCCTTGGCGGCGTCGCTGTCGGCGAGTACCTGCCACCACGCCTCCAGGTCGGCCGGCCTCGGCGCCTTCGCGGTGGTGGCGGGATGCTGGATCTTGCTGAGGTTCCAGAGCAGCGCGGTCGTATCGGTGCTCGCCGAGGCCAGCCGGTTGCCGTCGGGGGAGAACGCGACGGCGTTCACGGCGCCGGTGTGTCCCTGGAAGACGGCCAGGCTCTTCCCGGTCAGCACGTCCACGACGGGAACCGTGCCGTCGGGGTGAGCGAACGCCAGCAACTTTCCGTCCGGCGAGAACGTGAAACCGCCGCCCACCTTTGTCGAGGGCGGGGGTTCGACACCCAGGAGGACCGCCAGGTTGTCTCGCGTCTCATCCTCGGGGGTCATGGGCATCTTGCTGCCGTAGGTGCGGCGCGGCTGCCCGGTCGCCAGCTCATAAAGCGTGACCGTGCCGTCGCGCTGGCGCAGCGCAAGGCAACGCCCATCCCGCGCGAACGTCCCTTGCATTGCCAGCCCGCCTTCGGGGCGGAGCGAGCCGATTTTCTTACCGGTCACGCTGTCGAGCAGGACAATCGCCGTGGCTGGATTGGCCTGGAAAGCGAGCACCTTCCCGTCGGGTGAGAATAGCATTCGGTTCAAGTTGGCGTCGAGGCCGCCGATGCCTCCCGGTCCAAAGCCTCCCAGCCCGCCGCCGAATCCTCCTCCTTTGACTGCTTTGCCCTTGCCTTTGCCGGCCGGGGCCGCGGGGTTGGGATCGCCCGGAGTGACCTGGAGCGTGCGCAGCAGTTTGCCGCTGGGCACTTCGTAACAGGCGATCTGTTCCTTGCCGTTGTCGCTTTCCTGGCTGACGACCAGCAGACTACTATCGGGCGAGAAGACGATGGGCCGGCGATGCACCGGGGTCACGTCGACATCCAAGGCGATCTCGGCCATTTCGTTCCCGGTGGCAGTGTCAAACAGGACCGCCTCGCGCGACTCGGCGGCGCGGGCCTTGGCGGCGGTGGCGAATCGGGCGACGCTCACGCCGAAGCGGCCATCAGGGCTGATGATGATTGGGGTGCCCGGATTCGGCGGCAGCTTCAGATTACTGCTTCCCAGTGCCATACCCGCCGCCGCATCCCAGCTGTGGGTGGATTTGCTGTCCTTCGTGAACAGCCGGTTTCCGTCAGGCGTGAACCAGAGGGCCGTCAGCGCCGCAGTGTGGCCCAGGCTGGGACCGACCTCCTTGCCGGTCGGAAGATCGACGAACTGGAGCACGCCGGAGGTGCCGACTATCATGATGGTTTTGCCGTCGGGTGAGTAGACAGGACCGCTGACGATCGCGCTGGCGCGTGCCTTCGCCTTGGCCGTCTTGCTCAAGGCGCCAAACGGCGTCACGGTCTCGGGCGGCTCTGCCGCGGCGAAGGCGCCGACCGCATTGACCACCTTACCGGTTTGCCGGGCGCTGGCCCAGTCGAAGATGCGCACGTAGTCGTCGCTGCAGAAAGCAGTCAGGTACTTGCCGTCGGGCGACTGGGTCAGGCTGGTGATCTTGACGGCCGAGCTGCTGAGCCGTTGCTTCCCGGCATTGACGTTGAAGCGGCAGATTTCCTTGCCGGAGGGAAACTCCCAGCGGCAGATGACGCCGTCGCTACTGACGGAGCAGACGCTGTTGCCGTCGGGTAGGAAGGCGGCGAAGAGAATCGTGCCGTCGTGGCGGCAGCGCGCCGTGCCGAAGCGGGCGACCGCGCCCGGCGGCAGCGGATCGCCGTGGCCGTCTTGGGCACGGGGCTGGCTCTGGCCGGCGTCGGCGGCGCTGAGTGCGACAGTCAGTAGGGTGCAAAGCAAGCAACCTTGAAATGGACGCATGGCACATCCTCGGAGGAGAAACGGGAACATGAGTTATTGAGCGATAGCACTCATTGGGTGGTGAATCGGTCCCCGTGTGTTCAAAGCGTACCGCTATTGCCAGCAGATTGCCAGGAGAATCCGCGCTACCATCGGCTCGTGTTCACGATCAGGGACGATCAGGGCGGGCGGCGCCGTCCGTCGATTCCGTCACCCCCTGCACATAACGCAGGTATGTGCTCGATAGGTCCGCACGCTTGACGATGCCGATGACGCGGCCCTGGCCATCACTCTCGACCACCGGCAGCGCCAGCAGGTCGCTCTCGACAAACAGCTCCAGCGCTCGATCAAGCGGATCATCGGGCCGCAAGGGGATCACGCCAGCGCGCATGAGGTCGGCCGCGACCACCAACTCGCCGAGGTGCGGCGATTGCATTGCGAGCAACACTTCATCGAGCGTCACCACCCCCAGCAGTCGGCGCTCGTCGTCGATCACCGGCAGGGCGTGATAGGGCGTGCCGCCGAGTCGCTCGACGACCGCGCACAGGCGGTCGCCCGCGTGCAGCGAGGGCACTTCCGGCGCCGGGGTGAGGAATTGTCGCACCGTCAGGCCGGCCAGTACCTCGCGCACGTAATCGCCCTGGTGGGCCGGCGAGCGCGAACGGCTCTCGACCTGCGAGCTGTAGATCGATTGCTCGTCGGACAACAGGAACGCGATCGCGCAGACCCAGAGCGTTGGCAATAGCAGGTTGTAGTTGCCCGTCATCTCGCTGACGATCACCAGAGTCGAGAACGGCGTCTTGGCAGCGGCGGCGAAGAAGCCGGCCATGCCGACGATCACGAACGCGGCCGGGTGCGGCACCAGCGCGGGCCAGGCCCAGTGCAGCAAGGTGCCGAGCGCGCCGCCGCCGCAGCCGCCGATCACCATCGACGGCCCGAAGACGCCGCCGGACCCGCCCGACCCGATGGTCAGGCCGGTCGTCAGAATCTTGCCGATCGCCACCGCCAGCAGCACCACCGCGAAGGACAAGCTGGTCTCGCCAGCCGGCGCGACTGTCATCGCATCTTGCAGCACGCCGTAGCCGAACGACAGCACCGACAGCACCGCGAGCTGCTGGCCGCATGCGTAGTACAGGGCCAGGCCGACCAGCACGCTCAGGAAGGCGCCGATGGCGGGCTTGAAGTGCGGCCGCATCGGCAGGCGGTGGAACAGGTGCGTCAGGCCATAGAAGCTGCGAGTGTAGAGCATGGCCAGCACGATCATGAACAGGGCGAGTGCGAGATAGGAGAGGAGCTGGATGGGGTTATCGAAGGTCAGGTTGTCGAGCACGTCGCGCGGCACCGTGAACAGCGGCGCCCAGCCAAAGGCCAGCCCGAACGTGCAGTACGCCATCACGCTCGCCAGTCCGGCGGGGATGATGACTTCTGATTCGAAGTCGGGCGAGCGGTAGAGCACCTCGGCGGCGAACAGCGCGCCGGCGAGCGGGGCGCGAAAAATGGCGGCGACGCCCGCGCCCATGCCGGCGGCCATCAGCACGCGCCGCTCCGCGGGCCGCAACTTGAGCAGGCCGCCGAGGAAGGATCCGAAGCCGGCGCCGATCTGCGCGATCGGGCCCTCGCGCCCGCCGGAGCCCCCGGTGCCTATCGTCAGGGCGCTGGCGATGATCTTGACAAGCGGCACGCGCGGCCGGATGAAGCCGCGCTTGTAATGATAGGCACCGATTGCGGAGTCGGTGCCGTGGCCCTCGGCCTCCGGGGCGAGCGAGAACACGAGCAGGCCGCTCAGAAGGCCGCCAACAGGCGCGATCAGCAAGAGGAGCCAGGGTCGGAACGCTTGGTCGGTTTCGGCGAAGACAGATGGCTCGCCGCCGGGCGCGAGCGCATGATAGCCGGCCATTGCGTCGAGCGAGTAGTGGACGACCACCTGGCACGCGAGATAGAACAGGATAGCACCGACGCCGGCGCAAATCCCAACGACGAGTGCTAGACCCATAAGGCGAGCCTGCGTACGGACGCGCCGCTGGCCCAGTTCCCAGAATTCGGGCAACCAGCGCCACGGATGCGACGGGATCGGCGGCGGCGACGGCTCATGATCCATGCAGCGGCTCCAGAGTTAGGGGAGGGCACTCGGGACGTGGGCCGGTGTCAGTATAGCGGATCTGACCGAGTAACTGACAGACCGGATTCGGACGATAAAGCTCCCTAATAACGCGATTCTGTTGAGCGCCAGGCTGTTGAATTCGCCCCGCCCTGGCGTAAAATCGGGAAAGCTCGCCTTGAGAGGGATTGCGCATGCTGCCAGCTTATCGTTCTGTGGCGTTGCTCCTGGTGGCGTTAGGCACGGCGCAGATCGTGGCTGCAGGCGAAGACCCGCCGCGCTACAAGGGCAAGACCCTCGTGGAGTGGATCCAGGAAACGAAGGAAGACGTCGCGCGCTCGAGGATGCGCAGAAAGCGATCACGGAGCTTGGCCCCAAGTCCGAAAAGGCCATGCCCGAGCTGATCAAGCTGCTGGAAGACGACAATGCGGTCGTCCGCGGTGAGGCCAGCTTCGCTTTGGGATTGATTGGTCCCAAGGCGATACCGGTGCTGCTGCGCGGCCTGGCACATGAGAATCCCAACGTCGCTCACTCGGCTAGCAGCTTCACCACCAGCTTTTCGACCTCCGCATGGTCAATTTCCTTCGCGTCGGCCGTGAACTGCACCGATTTGCCCCTGCGGTCGTGGACAAACAAACAGGGCGGGGCCGCGATCTTGAACTTGTCGCTCCAGAAGCTCACCGACTCGTCGAGCCAAAGATTGGTAAACGTGGCCTTGTTCTTTGCCAGAAATTTCTCAACCTCCGCCCGATCCTCGGCGGGGTCAAGGCTGACGGAAACCACGACAAGCCCCTTGGCGGCATATTTCCGATGCATCTCGACCAGATGCGGAAAGTCCCGTTTGCACGGCAGTCAGAAGTAGCCCCACAGGTCCACAACAACGACCTTGCCGCGGTTCTGCGTGATCGTCTCGGCCAGGCCCACGTACTTGACGGTCCTGAGCGTGACCTGGTTGCCCGGTTTGTCCTGCGCGGCGACGGGCAAGGAAACCAGCAGTACCATTCCTGTGAAGACAACGGTCAGGCGCAGTGCGTTCATGGCGAGCTTGCTCCGTTTCCCTCGTTCCATCCCGCGATTATCGTACGGCAACTGCTCCCGCACCGCCAAGGTCGACTTACGCCGGTTAAGGCACGCCGGTCACCCGGCGAAACCCTCGGCGGCAAGTGAAGGCCGATGGAGACTGCGACAAGGCCGCCGAGACTCCATAAGGCCTGTTAATGCACCGATTTTTGACTATCACCGAAGCGCCGTAACACCTTCGCTGACATTTGCCTACCGTGACGACGGAAGGTCGCGGACCTGCCAGTTCGAGGATGTACTGAGAAGGAGATCAGCATGGCATGGGTGAAAATGGTTTCCGAGGAGGCCCGCGGGCACATCGTGCTCATCGTTCAATCCTCCGCGAGGCGTCGGCTTCGCTATGATGTCGAATCAGATCGACAAAGAGGCCGCCTCGGTACCAGATGCGAAAGAGGAACAGATCGATGAGGCGGCTCGCTGCCGAGGTATTTGGAACATTCGCCCTGGTCTTCGGCGGTGGATGGTTGATTTGGAAGTGGCTGCGGGATGATCGCCCGACATGGTGGGGGCTGCTCGGCGGGGTCGTGTTAAAGGCGCTTGACCTCGGCCCGTAACTCGTCCGCCTGAGTCTTGGGATCGGCCCCCGTCGGCTTGCCGCCGGCCTGTCCGGGGCCGGCGACCGGGCCGCTCCAAGCGAACGCCACAGCCAGCAGGACGGCCAAGGCGATGGTACGCCAGATCAGCGTCTTCTTCATGGGGTATCTCCTGTCGTGTGCCGCCGTTTGCTACGGTGAGGCTGCGGAAGCGGCCTCCTACCGGGGGCCGTCGCCCGACTCAATAGCCTGCCCGTCGGTCAGTCCGGCCGCGCGTGCGGCAACCGCGTCATTCCCGGTGAAATCCGCCCATCGCGGCTGGTCGCCGTCATTGGCCGACGCCGCCCGTTTTTTCAAAACCTCGACCAGCCGGTCGTTCCGGGCCCCGATCTCGATCTGCGTGCGTTTGACCCGGCCGTGCTCGACAATATAGCAGAAAGTCTTATATCCCACATTGACGTCGCCGTCGGTCACGACGGCGGCGGCAGGGAGCGTCAGCAGGTCCCGCCATTCCGTGTCGATCGTGGCATAGGCGTACATGCCCGGCCGCAACCGGCGCCGCTTCGGCAATTCGGGATGCTGCGGATCGACACCCTCGGGATTCTGAAGATCGATCTCCGTGAGCAGGGTGCGGCTGACCTGATTCAGCGACCAGGCGGTGCGGGTCACCGTGCCCTTGAATTCCTGGCCCTGGAGGGCACGCACCCGCACCGTCGCGGGCGTGCCGATGCGTATCCAATCGGCGTCGGTCTCCGGCAC
Organism: uncultured Gemmataceae bacterium; assembly: GCA_963834865.1. Lineage (GTDB taxonomy): Bacteria > Planctomycetota > Planctomycetia > Gemmatales > Gemmataceae > CAWIDK01. The sequence goes on along the minus strand of CAWIDK010000002.1, from coordinate 3,192,115 downwards.
CGGCACGAAAATGCGGACGATGTCCGTTCGCTCGACGACGTAGAGCACGTCTCCCTGGGCGCCTACGGCCGGCTGGACGAACTGTTGGGTGTTGACGTTCTTCTGGGTGACGACCCCATCGTAAGGGGCCGTCAACGTGGCGTAGGCCACGAGGTCCGCCTGCTTACGCCGGTCGGCGTCGGCCGCACGAATGTCCACCTCCGCCTTTTCGCGGCCGACCTCCTTTTCTTGTTGCACGGCTTTGGCCGACGCAATCTTTGCCTTGGCCTCCGCCAAAGCCGAGGCAGCGGACCGGAACTGGTTCAGCGTCTCCTCCTGGGTTTGCTTGTCGAGTACCCGGTCGGTGACCAATCCGGAAAAGCGCGCGCTCTGGCCCTTCCAGTAGTCGTGGGTGTATTCCGCCCGGCTGTAGGCTGCCTCGGCTTCCTGGACCTGGGATCTGGCCGTGACCACCTGCGCCTTGATCATCGCCAGGGCCTTCTGCGCCTGTTGAACCAGCTCCTCTTTGAGCTTGAGTTCCGACACCATTTCAGGAACCCACAGTTCTGCCAGGATGTCGCCTTTCTTGATAGGGTCGCCGATGTCAAGGTTCCACTTCAGGACGTAGCCGGGAATCCTGGCCACGATCGGCGTGCGTTCGAATGCCTCGATGAGGCCGGGCTGCGCCACGTCACGGCGGATGGTTTTTCGCTCCGGCTTTACAATCGTGACGCTGGGCGCCGGTTGTTCCTTGATCGCCGGCGACGAGTCGCCTGCAGATTGCCGACAGCCGCCCACCCCCGCCAGCAAGGCCGCAAGGGTGCCTGCCGCCCAGGAGCAAAGTCGCCAGGAACTGCGCGCCAAGGGTGCGCGTTGTGGTTTGGAACGCATGCCTCACCTCAAATCGGGTTAGCATCGTCGTGATACGTGCTCGCCGGGTCATCCGGGTCGAGGGATGCGGAAGCAACACTGCTGCGGCCCATGACCACCGCGAACACGGACGGCAGCACGAAGAGCTTGGCAGTCATGGACGCGATCAAGCCGCCGACGACGGCGCGACCCAGCGGCGCGGTTTGCTCGCCGCCTTCGCCTATGCCCAGGGCCATGGGCATCATGCCGGCAATCATGGCAAAGCTGGTCATGATCAGCGGCCGCAGGCGCCGCTGGGCCGCCTCCACTGCCGCCACGCCGGCGGCGTGGCCCTCACGGCGGAAGGTTTCGGCAAAATGGGTCAGCAGGATCGCATTGGCGGTGGCCACCCCGATCGCCATGATCAGGCCGACGAATGACTGGATGTTGAGCGTCGTGCCCGTGGCCCAAAGCAGCACCGCCGCGCCGGCGATTACTGCCGGCACCGACGCGAGCGAAGCCAGCGCCAGCCGGACCGACTGAAAGTAGGCGGTCAAGAGCAGGAAAATGACGACAACCGACATGGCCAGTCCGATGGTCAAGCCCTCCAGCAGCCGGCCGCCGCCGAGCGCGCCGAACAGCTGCTCCATCGGCACCGCCTGACCGCGAACATCGACCTCGGCCCCACGGGGCGGCGTGCCGGCGGCCGCCAGGGCGCGATGGAGGCGGCCGATCACCCGGCCCAGGTTCTCGCCCTCGATGTTGGCGGTCATGCTCACCAGCCGCCGCATGTTATAGCGGTCGTATTCCCCGGGTTGCTTGCCCTCGCGGATTTGGGCCACGTCACGCACCAGCAGCTGCTGGTCGGCCCGCCCCTTGATCGACACCATGCCGACCGCGGCTGCCGAATTCATCTTATAAGGCGGCACTTGCACCTGGACGAAGTAGCCTATGCCCGTTGCGGGATCGGCCCAAAACATCGGCACCACGAAGCGGCTCGATGACGTCGCTTCCACCAACGATTTGCTCACGTCCGCTACCGTCAGGTGGCTTTTCCCGGCCAGCTCCCGGTCCACGCGGACCTCCACGGTGGGATAGTCGAGCGATTGCGCGAACTGCAAGTCGCGGAGCGAAGGAATCCGCGCCAACTGCTCCTTGACCTTCTCGGCGTAGGCGCGGGTATCGGCGAAGTCCGGGCCGCTGACGGCGACCTCGATCGGCGTCGGCGAACCGAAGCTCATCACCTCGTTGACGACGTCGGCCGGCTCGAAGGAGAACCTCAGGCCCTGCACGCGCTGGCTGACCAGTTCGGACGGCAAGCCTTCGGCCCGCAACTGCTCGTCCAGCCACGCGCCCAGGCGCTGAGGCAGTTTCTCGCGCAGGCGGTGCTTCAGTTCCTCGACGCGAACGCCGCTGCCGGGCTTCAGGGCCACGCGCAGCACCGCCTCCTCCGGCCCGCGCATCCACAGAAAGATGGTGTTGATTGGGTAGCTCGAACCGATAAGGCCAATGTAACCGATCGAGAGCTCGACGTTGTCCGGCCCGACTTCTTGCTTGATGAGGTCCAGCGCCTCGATGGCGATCTGCTCGGTGCGTTCGATGCGGGTGCCGTCGGCGGCGCGGAGGCGGAGTTGGAACTGGCCGGTGTCGACGGTGGGAAAAATTTCCCTGCCCACCTGGCTGCCCACCAGCCAGATCACCAGCCCGACCAGGACGAGGTAGCTGGGGACCAGCACCCAGCGGAGCGGCATGACGCGATGCATGGCGGCGGCGTAGATGATCCGCAGCCGGGCCAGTGAGAACCACCCCGGGGCCTGTTCTTCCGCCGGCGGGTGGTGATGGCGCAGCAGCCAGACGGACAGGACCGGCACGAACGTGCTCGACAGGAAATAGGAGGTCACCATGGAGAAGCCGACGGCGAGCGACAGCGGCACGAACATTTCGCGGGCGGCCCCCTGCATGAAGAAGGTGGGGAGGAAGACGGCGAGGACGCAGAGCATGGCCAGGAGGCGAGGGACGGCGGTCTGGGCATTGCCGAGGCGAACGGCGCGGGCGATGTTGGGCGTGTGCTCATACTGGGTGTGGATGTTCTCGACCTCGACGGTCGCCTCATCGACGAGGATGCCGATGGACAGGGCCAGCCCGCTGAGGGTCATGAGGTTGAGGGTCTGGTCGCCCAGCCACAAGGCCACCACCGAGCCCACGAGGGACAGGGGGATGTTGAGCACGACGACGAGGACGCTGCGCCAATCGTGCAAGAACAGGAGGACCATCAGGCCGGTCAGGGCGGCGCAGATCAGCCCTTCGGTGGCGATGCCCCACATGGCGCCGGTGACGGAGGGGGACTGATCGAAGACGAAATCGACGTCGATGTCCGCCGGCACCGCCTCGCGCATCCGCTGGAGGTTGGCCCGTACTTCGTTGACCACCGCCAGGGTCGAGGCGTCGGCCCGCTTGGTGACCAGGATGTAGACCGCCCGCTTGCCGTCGACCAGGGCGTAGCCGCTGGGGATATCGGTGCTGACCTCGATGGTGGCCAGGTCGCGCAGATACACGTCTTCCCCCGGCCGGACCGGAATGGCCCCCAGCTCCATTGGGTCCTTGACCATCGCGTTGACGGGTACGATGGGCATCTGGTCCCCGATACGGGCGTTCCCCGACGGACTGATGAGGTTACCGGTATCCAGCGCCTTCACCACGTCCTCGGCCGACAGGTTATACGCCTGCAAGCGTTTGGGATCGACGTTGACGACGACGGTCTTCTGGTTGCCGCCGAACGGCGGCGGCGCCGAGACGCCCGGCAGGCTGGCGAACAGCGGGCGAACCTTGAACAGGGCGTCGTTCTGAATGTCGCCGATGCTCTTGGTCTTGCTGGACATCACCAGGTAGCCGACCGGCACGCTGCCGGTGTCGAAGCGCATGACAAACGGCCCCACGGTGCCGGGCGGCATGAAGGCCCGCGACCGGTTGACGTACTGGACCGTCTCGGCCATCGCCTGGGCCATGTTGGTGTCGGGGTGGAAGAAGAGCTTCATGAGTGCGACGCCCTGGACGTTCTTCGACTCGACGTGGTGGATGCCGCTGATGTAGAGGAAGTGGTACTCGTAGTAGTTGGTGATCAGGCCCTCCATCTGGGCCGGGTCGAGACCGCCGTAAGGCTGGGCCACGTAGATAACGGGGAGGTTGAGGTTGGGGAAGATGTCGATCTTCATCCGGGACAACGCCAGGCCGCCGCCCAGGAAAAGGGCAAGCACCCCAACCATCACCGTATAGGGGTGCCGTAACGCGAAGACGATCGGGTTCATCAATGCTCTCCTTCAGCGGGCGGCGTACTGTTACCGTCCTCGACCGCTGCCGGCGGAAGGAAACGGGGGGCGGGGAGGCTTCCGTGCGGCGAACGTGTCGGCGGCGCGGGCGTGGGTGGAGCAGCAGCGCACAAGGTCGGCGTTCGCTGGTCCTGAACCAGATACTGGGCGGGTTGTCCCAGGGCCCGGTAGAGCCGGAATTGGGCGCGGTTGGCGTCGGCCACGGCCCCATAGTAGTCGATATAGGCCTGGGACAGCGCCTGGATGGCCGAAACCACCTCCTGCGGCCGAACGAGCAGCACCATCGTGGCCCCGACCCCCTTGGTCTGCTCAAGGGCGGCCAGGTTCTTATCCGTGGATTGCACCGCGGACCGGAGCCCTCGCGCCGCCACCTCCACCCGGCGCGCGGCCAGCTGAGCCTGCGCATGGGCCTGGGCTACTTCCGCCGCCACGCGGTCCTCGATGCGCAAGAGGTCGATGACCGCCGCACGGTTCTCGGCCTGCCGCTGGTGAACCTTGGCGAGGTTCCCGAAGCCGAGGTTCTCCAGCTGCCACAGTACCTGGACGTCGATGTCGCCGCGAAACTGGCTGCTGCTAAGGTTGCCGTTGTTGCCATAGAAAGCATAGCCGGCGCCGAGGCTGCCCGCCACGGGGGTCGAGAAGCCGCGCACCAGCAGGCTCGGAATCAGCGGCCGCAACTTCTCCTGCTTCAGCAGCGCCAGGGTCGCCTGGACCTGAGCCTGCTTCGACGCCAGCTCGGGCCGGTAGGTCAGGCCGATCGGGATCAGCTCGTCGATCGGTTTCTTGAGATCGATGAGCTCAACCCGGAGTTGGGGCGGCTCGACCGGTTCGACCTGGGCCGAAGGCTCCAAACGCAGCAGCCGCAGGAGTTCGGCGCTGGCCACTTTCCAGCGCTCGCGGGCGAAGAGCTCGGTTTCCTGGCGGCGCGCCAGTTCTGCCTCGGCCCGGTCGGTTTCCAACTCGGGCACGATGGCGGGGGCCAGCTTCTTCGTGCGGCGGATCAGTTCCTCCGTCCGTTTTGTGGCTGCCATCGCGCCAGCCAGTTCCCCGCGAGCCTGCTGCACGTTGAAGTAGGCATCGCTGACGGCCACCAGCGTGTCATTGGAGGCCGCCTGGAGGTCGGCCTGGCGCGCCGCCAGTTGCTGGCGGGCGACCAGCGGGGCGAAGACGGCCTGACCGATGTCGAGGTTGACGCTGGGGCCGGCGCCGAGCACGACGCCTTGATGGCTATCGTGCAGAATGTCGCCGGAGGTGGCATCCTGCACGATGCCGTCGTGGCGGAAGTAGTCGCTGCCGAAGGTGACCGTGGGCAGCCACAGCACCTGCGCCTGCTCCAGGGCGGCGGCGGATACCTTGATCCGTGCGGCCGCCGCGGCGACATCCACGGCGCGGACGTTGGCCAGTTGCAGCGCCGCGGGCAAATTGATTGGCAGCGGCCGGTCGTCCGGCAGAGATCGCAGCGTGGCTGGAAGTATGGCGCCGTCCGGCAAGACAGGAGAGGCCAACGGGGCAAGAACCGCGGCGGGCGGCGTCGGCAGCGCGGCCGCCGATCCGCCGAACCGGTCCGCTGTGCTGCACCCCGCGACGGTGACCAGGGCGATCAGCAGGACGACGTACAGTTTCCGTACCGCGCCCATGACCATCCTTCGCCCAGTCAGCGCAAACGACTTCACCCACGCAGGCTGGTTCCGCACGCGCGCATAGCGGCAAAACCGACGGGGCCGTAACACTTGTATCGGCTGTAGCGATGGCGACGTTCACGAGACTCCCGCCGTCAATGGGCCTTTCTGCTGGCCTCGTCAGCGGCGTGGAGTTGCTGCGCCGGATTGCCCAGCGCCCGATAGAGGCGGAACTGGGCGCGATTGTAATCGGCGACCGCCCCGTAATAGTTGTAATACGCTTGCACCAGCGCCTGCATCGCCGCGGTGACTTCCTGCGGACGGATCACGAGCAGGACAATGTTGCCGGCCGGCTGCTTGGTTTCTCCCAGCGCTTCCAGGTTCTTGGTCGCCGAAAGCCAGGCCTGTTTCAGCTCCTGTTCGCTGTCGGTGGTGCGTTGGTCCGCGGCCTGCAGCTCCACCCACGCCGCAGTCACCTCCTTGGCCACGAAATCGCGAAAGCGAAATTCCTGTGCCTCGGCGAGCCGTAGGTTCGCCTGGCGCTCGCGGACCAGCGCCATGTTGCCGAAGCCCAGGTTCTTGAATTCCCAGACCGCCTCCAGATCGAGATCGCCGCGAAAGCTCATGGTGCCGATGCTGCCGTTGGGGCCCCCCATGAAGCCGCCGAAACCTTCCGGGAAGGGCGTGGGCGTCGTGCCGCCGCGCACGAGCAGGATCGGGAGGAACGGGCGATATTTTTCCTGGCGCAGGCGCCTGCGCTGCCGCCACCTGAGCCTCGAACGACGTCAGCTCCGGTCGCAATCGGCGCGCCAGCACGATCATCTCGTCCAGCGGGCGCGCCGGCGGGATCAGCGTCACACGCAGGTGCGGCGGCTCGAGCGGTTGGACGACGACGGCCGGGTTCAACCGCAGCACGCGCGCCAGCTCGGCGCTGGCCAGGCGCCAGCGCGTCCAGACCGATTGCTGGGCTTGCTTGACGTTGGCGTGCAAGGCTCGGACGCGAGCCAGCTCGACCGCGGGCACCAGGCCGGGGACCAGCTTTTCGGTTTTCTTGACGGTCGCGTCCACCAGCCGCAGCACTTCTTCAATGCTGGCCAAATCGGCCTGGGCCTCCTGAGCATCGAAATAGGCCACCGCGACCGCGGTGAGGGTATCGTTGGTCGCGGTCTGCACATTCGCGTCCTGGGCGCGAGCCACCTGGCGCGGCCAGCGGCGTGAAGATGGCGTCCGTGAGATAGACGTTCAGCAGCGGGGCAATGCCGGCGGTCAGGGAGCTGCGCGTGCTGTCGGTGACGGTGCCGTCGTTCGCCTGAATCGGACCGTCGTGGTGGGCGTAATAGGCGCCGGCGATGAAGCTGGGGATCCACAGCACCTTGGCACCCTGAAGCTGGGCCGCCGCGATGCGCAGTTGCTCCTCCGCGATCGCAATGTCCCACGCCCGGACGTTGGCCAGCTTCAGTGCTGCCGGCAAGCTGATTGGCAGGACTTCTTCTCCGGGTTTCAGCTGCGGCGCCGACCAGTTCGGCACGGTGGCGTTGCCGGCATCCGGCGCCGTCGAGGCGATCGGCTGACCGAACGATGCCCGCGGCGGTGGGTTGGCAGACTGGGCGGCGCTGGGCGGCGGCGTGAGGCAAAGCAACAACAGTGGACCACCAAGGGCCCAGAGCAAGACCTGACGACGGTGGCAGATCGCTTCCATGCAATCTTCCTTACTTGGACCTTACCTTATTTGCTACCCCAAGCCCGCAGGCGAGTCTTCGCGCCTGCGGGGTTACCTGCGGCGTACCCCGCAGGCTCGAAGACTCGCCTGCGGGCTTGGGAAATCTCAACCTGCCGCCGCCGCTACTGCTTGACCGTTACCGCTTGACCGTCGAGCAGCGACTCCGGGTTGCTCGACACGATCGTTTCATCGCCGGTGAAATCGACCCATTGGTCCGGAGTAGGAGCGTGGCCGGATCGCGCTTGTTTCTTCAAGATTTCCACGAGTCGGTCATTGCTGACGCCGACTTTGATGGCAGTGCGCATCGCCTTGCCGCGTTCGACAACGAAGCAATAGGTCTTTTCGCCATCCGTATAAATCGCGTCGACGGGGAGGGTCAGCGCGTTCGGTATCTCCGCGCGGATCGCCGCGTTGACGTACATGGCGGGGAGCAAGCGCTCGCCGGGGTTGGGCAGATGGATTTCCACTCGCAAGGTGCGCGCCTGCGTATCCAATGCCCAGGAAAAGCGCGTCACTTTGCCGCGGATTTCCTTGTCGTTGAGCGCCTGGAAGCGGACGGCCGCGTCCGACCCGTCATGGACCAGCGGCGCATCGTATTCGGGCACCTGCACAACCACGCGCATGATGTCCATGCGCATCATGGTAAAGAGGGGCTCCGCGGACTTATTGGTGCTACCCGAGGAGGACGCCTGGACGAACGCCCCTGTGTGTATCGCGCAGGGTCACCACGCCGTCATAGGGCGCTTCGATGTTGCGGTAGTTCAGCCAGACTTTCGCCTGGTCGCGGTCGGCCTTCATGACGCCGAGGCTGGCCGCGGCTGCCTCAACGTCGGCCGCCGCCTTGATCCGCTTGGCGTCGCTTTCGAGGAGGGCCGCCTTGGCCGACAGCTGTTTGGCCCTGGCTTGCGTGCGCACCGCGTCGGCGGCTTGCTTTTGATACGACACCACATCCAGGTTCTGCTGGTCATAGACCGCACTGGCAAGAAACTTCTTGCTGCGCTCGACCTCGACGACCCAGCGGTTATACTCGGCCTCGGCGCGGGACGCCGGCGTCCGCCTCGGCCAGCTGGGCTTTGGCGGTTTCCACGTTCGCCTCGGCCGCCTTCAGGTTTGCGCGAGTCTGCTTGACCTGCGCCTCGGCCTGGTCGACCCTGGCCGTCTTCGAATTCAAATCCTGGACCAACTCCGGGACCCAGAGCTTGGTCAACGGCGCTCCCTTTTTCACATGATCGCCGATGTCGACGTAGACGGCCTCCACGTAGCCGGGCACCCGGGCATAGATCGGCGTTTGTTCGTAAGGGAGGACAAAGCCCGGTTGAAGGATCGTGCGCACCAACGTCTGCCGCATCGGCGTTACCGCCGAGACGACAGGAACCTCGGCAGGCAGCACCTCTTCGCGTTGCTCGCAACCCGACCATGTCAGCGACAGCAAGGTCAAGAGGAACGGCGCCAGCATCGCCTGTCGCCGGCGCGGCAAGCGCGATGCTGGCCTGGGGTCAACGTGATGCACCGTCATGACGGGTCCTTTTCAGTAGTGTTGTTCATGAGCTCGCGCTGCCGTGGGCGAATCGAAATAGCCGCTCTCCGGGTCGTCCGGGTCGATCGACGCTGAGCCGGCCCGGCTCTGGCCGAGCGCGATCGCGAAGAAGCTGGGCAGAATTAACAGCGTCGCCACCGTGGCGGCGGCCAGTCCGCCGATCACCGCCCGGCCCAACGGCGCCGTTTGCTCCCCGCCCTCGCCCATCCCCAGCGCCATGGGAACCATGCCGGCGATCATGGCACAGCTTGTCATCAGGATCGGCCGCAACCGTTCGCGCGCTCCCGAGAGGGCGGCCTGGAGCGACGTCTGGCCACTCTGGCGATTGCGCTCGGCAAACGTGACCAGCAAAATGGCATTGGCGACGGCGACGCCGATGCACATGATCGCGCCCATGAACGATTCGATATTGAGTGTGGTGCCGGTCGCATAAAGGGCCACCGCGACGCCGGACACGACCGCCGGCGCGGTGCTGGTCACGACCAGGGCCAGCCGCAGCGACTGAAAATAGGCCGCCAGCATCAGGAACACGACCACCACGGCCAATCCGAGGCCGATGCCCAGGCCGCGGAACATTTGCAGCATCGGGGGGACCTGCCCGCGAATCTCGACGCGGACACCGCGCGGCAGCTCGCCCGCGTCGGCCAGCGCCTTGTGCAGATGCGCTGACGCGTCCCAGGTCCTCCCCCTCGATGTTGGCGGTCAGACTGACGTAACGCATCTGGTTGAGACGGTCGTATTCCTCGGGCATGGTCCCCGGCAGGATCTTGGCGACGTTGCGCAGCAGCAGTTGGGCGCCTTGGCCCAGCTCCTTGATCGGAATCATGCCGACCTCGGCTTCCGAGTTGATGCGCTGCGGCGGCACCTGGAGCTGGACCTGGTAGCCGATGCCGCTCTTGGGGTCCGCCCAGAACACCGGGACCATGTAACGGCTGGACGAAGTGGCCGCGATCATCGCGGAGGAGGCCTCCGCGACGGTGATGCCCGCCAGGCCGGCGCGCTCGCGATCGACCTCGACCCGCACCCGCGGGTAGTCCATGACCTGCCCATATTGCAGATCGCGGAGCGACTTGATGCGCTTCATCCCGGCGTCGATCTTCCGGGCGAAATCCTGGTTGACGGCAAGGCTCGGTCCGCTGACGACGATCTCGACCGGCGTCGGCGAGCCGAAGCTCATAACCTGGTTGACGACGTCCGCCGGCTCGAACGAAAACCGTAGCTGCCGGGCCCGTGCCGCTGCCTGCGGCGACGAATAGCCGTACTTGGCCACGAGCTGCTCGGCCAACCACGGCTGGAGCCGCTTCGGCAGCTCCTCGCGCAGCTGATCCTTGAGCGCTGCCACACGCTTGCCGCTGCCGCGCCGCAATGCGATGCGCATGACCGCCTGGTCGGTGCCGCCGGTCCACAGGTAAATGGCGTTGACGGTGTACGTGGGGGCCGTGACGCCGACGTAGGCCACGGAAATCCGGATGTTGTCGGCGCCGATAATGTCTTTGATCTCTTCCAACGCCTGGCGCGTAATGTCCTCGCTGAGTTCCAGCCGCGTGCCCGACGGCGCGCGGATACGCATCTGGAATTGGCCGGAATCGACCTGCGGCGCGATTTCGCGGCCCACCTGGCTACCCACCAGCCCCAGGACCAGCACGGCAATGCCCAGGTAAACCGGAACCACCAGCCAGCGAACCGAAAGCAGCCCTTGCAAGGCCTGCACATACCGTGTCTGGAAACGCTCGAAGGTGAACAGGAGCGAGCGAATCGGGAGCAGCCACTGCAGAATTCGGTGGCGTCGCTGCAAGAGCACGAACTTCAGCGCCACCCACCGATAAGACATCCGCCATTGGAATCGCACTTCGCTTGCAAGCTTTGCCGGGACGCGGTAGGCGACCACGAAGGGTTGAATGAGCCAATGAATGGGCCGCACCGTGATCACTCGCCCCGCGCGATCGGCATGGGCGTGACGCAGCAGCCAGGTCGAAAGCACCGGGACAAAGGTGACCGACAGCACGAACGCCGTGACCATGGCGAAGCCGACGGAAATGGCCAGGGGCACAAACAACCCACGTGCCGCACCCTCCATCATGAACGAGGGGAGGAAGACCGCGAGGATGCACAACATGGCGAGCATGTTCGGCACCGTCGTTTCCGCCGTGCCGACCTTGGCGGCGCGGGCGATCGAGTGCGTTTTGCCCATCTGCGTGTGGATGTTTTCGATCACCACGGTTGCCAGGTCGACCAGGATGCCGACGGCCAGCGACAGGCCGCCCAGCGTCATGAGGTTGATGGTTTGCCCGGCGAGCCACAAGCCGAACACCGCCCCCATCAGGGCCAGGGGAATCGTCAGCACCACGACCACGGCGCTCCGCACATCGCGGAGAAATAGCAGGACCATCACCCCGGTCAAGAACGCCCCCAGCGCCGACTCCTCGACGACGCCGCCGATGGCCCCGGTGACATAGGGAGACTGGTCGAACTCCAGCGTCAACTTGACGTCCTCGGGCAACACCGAGCGCATCCGCTCCAGGTTGGCCCGCAGCTCACCGACTACCGCCAGCGTCGACGCCTCCGCCGTCTTGTTGATCGGCATGTAAATCGACCGTCGGCCGTTCACCAGGGCCCAACCGAATGGAATGTCGGAGCTGTCCTCTACGGTGCCGAGATCGCGCAGATAGATGCTCTGCCCCGGCTTGATCGGGATGTTGCCCAGGTCCTTCGGATTGACGACCAGCGAATTCACCGAAACGATCGGCATTTTGTCGCGCAGCCGGGCGTCCCCCGAGGGCGTGATCAGATTGCCCTTGGCGAGCGCCTCGGCGACCTCCTGCGGCGAAAGCCGATAGGTACGCAGCCGCTCGGGATTGAGATTCACGACGATGCTGCGCAGGCTGCCGCCAAAGGGTTGCGGGGCCGACGCGCCTTCGAGGCTGGCCAGGACTGGCCGGACCTTAAAGAGCATATCGTCGGACAATTGGCTGATGCTGCGCGTCTCGCTGGAGAGCACCAGGTATGCAACCGGCACGCTGCTCGCATCGAGGCGTAAAATGAATGGCGTGACGGTGCCCGGCGGAAAATACGCGCTGGCGCGATTGGCATAGATGGCGGCCTCGCCCATCGCCTGGGCCATGTCGGTGCCGGGGTGGAAGTACAGCTTCACCAGCGCGATGTTCTGGATGTTCTTGGTTTCGACGTGGTCGATGCCGTTCATGTACAGGAAGGCGTATTCGTAGTAATTGGTGATGAGGCCTTCCATTTGCGCCGAATCCATGCCGCCGTAGGCTTGCGCCACGTAGATGATCGGCATGTTCAGATCGGGGAACACGTCGGTCCGCATCCGCAAGATCGCGAAGACGCTGCCCAGCGCGATGGCGACCATCAACACCATCACCGTCACCGGCCGCTGCATCGCGAAGCGGATCACCTGCATGGAGGGAATCTCCTCGGCAAAAAAAAAGACCCCTACTTGCAAGGGGAAACCTCGCGAGTAGGGGTCATCAGCTTCCGTGTGCGTCTGCAACGGAGCGGTTTTAGGCGGACACCATCGCCCTTCAGTTTGTGTTTGTAGGCATATCCGCGCATCGCGACGTTGTCAAGCGATTTTCCGGCACGTGTCGGAACGCGCTTCTGCTGCCGCACATTGGGGTCCTGGTAACCAGCTTGGAAATAGTTGTGGAACGCGCCGGCAAATTGCCGAAAGAGACAAGGATGCATCGGCGGACGCGCTGTCGGCAAGGAACGCGACATGAGGGCGGGACGACGTCGCTGGAGCACGGCACCCGAGCGCTGCCGCCTGGCAGTAACGGCCCTGCTGGTGGGGCTCGTCGGCTGTGCCGCGCCGGGCTGCGCGGCCCCCGGCAGCACCGTGCCGTCGATGGCGGTCGTGCCGCGCGACTGGCGCGCAGCAACCGTGGGGGCCTGAGGCCAATGCGGCGCGTGCGGCCGGCGAGCTCCCCGACAACCACTGTCCGACCGCCCGCGCCGCCTGGGCCGAATTCGGCCGGCATTATCTTCAGGACGGCGATATCGTCTTTCGCCGCGGCCAGTGCGGTCCCCTCGAGCACCGCGTCACCGCCTTCCTCATCACGCAGCTGTGCGCCAGTCCCTTCTCGCATGAAGGCATCGTTTGCCTGGAGCAAGGCCGGCCCTGGGTGTACGACATGGCCGCCGAGGAGGGTGTGCGCAAGATGCCGTTTGATGTGTGGATGCTTGACGCGCGCGCGCACAGCCTGGCGGTCAAACGTCTCAAGCCGGCCTATCACGACCATATCCCGCAGGTGCTGGCCTTCTGCGAGCAGGCCTATCTCGCCCGGGTGCCGTTCGATCGCGCCCTGTCCCCGGGCGATGACAGCTTCTACTGCAGCGAGCTGGTCGAGCGTGCCTTCGCCGCGGCCGGTGTGCCGCTGTCCGCGCCGGTGCCGATCTGTTGCCTGCCGCATTATCGCCGGTATCAGTTTCTCGCCCCGCTGGCGAAGCGCATTGCCGGCATCGAGACGGACACGCCGGTTTACGTCGCGGGCAATGCCTGCTTCGGCACCTACAGCTCGCCGCTGCTGGACCTGGTCTACGAGCACCAGCATGCGACGCGGATCCTGACCCAAAGCGAGCCGCCGCGCTGCGCTACCGCTGAGTTGAGATAACGGAAGCCTTTCTTGTTTACCTTTGGGCGAGCGGCAGACGAAAACGTACTCCCGTAGGACGGCCTTCCTAGGCCGTCCGTGCTTAAGGACGGCCTAGGAAGGCCGTCCTACGGGAGTACGGGGAAGCTAACTCCTGCCGCTCGCCTTAGCGCTCGCCTGCTGTGGCTTGCTGTGGCCCTACGCTAAACGTAAACAAGGGGTGTAACCACAAGAAGGAGTGTCCGTGGCCAGGCCGCGCAACTTGATCGTCGCCCAGTCCGGCGGGCCGTCGCCCGTCATCAACAACAGCCTGCGCGGCCTCGTCGAAACCGCCCTCGATCTCGACGCCATTGGCACCGTCTACGCCGGCTGGCACGGCATCGAAGGCGTCCTCAAGGAGGAGCTGCTCGACCTGACCGCCCAACCGCGCGAAGAGATCGGGCTGTTGCGCACCACGCCGGCGGCCGGGTCGATCGGCACCTGCCGTTACAAACTGCGCCCGAAGCAGACCGAGGATTTCGACCGCATCATCGACGTTTTCAGGGCCCACGATGTCGGCTATTTCTGCTACATCGGCGGCAACGACTCGATGGACACCGCCCACAAGGTCGCCCGGCTCGCCCAGGAGCGCGGCCTCGATCTCGTCGGCGTCGGCGTGCCCAAGACCATCGACAACGACGTCGGCGACAGCGACTTCAAGCTCATCGACCACACGCCGGGCTACGCCTCGACCGCCCGCTACTGGGCCCATGTCGTGCAGTTCGCCAACGAGGAGAACGCCGGCAGTAGCCCCGCCGATCCGGTGCTGGTGCTGCAGGCGATGGGCCGGCGCATCGGCTACATCCCCGCCGCCGCTCGCCTCGCCGATCCCGGCCGTGAAATGCCGCTGCAAATCTACCTCGCCGAACGGCCGATCACCATCGAACAGCTCGGCGACCAGGTCAATGACGGTCTGAAACGCCACGGCCGGCTCATTGTCGTCGTGAGCGAGGGCCTGCAGCTCGGCAACCTCGGCGAGCGCAAGGATTCGTTCGGCCACACGCAGTTCAGCTCCAGCGAAACGACGGTCGCGCAGCTGGTGATCAACACGCTTAACCGGCGCGGCCTGCCGGTCAAGGGCTCGGCCCGCGCCAACGTGCCCGGCACCGATCAGCGGCACAACATGATCTTCGCCTCGACGATCGACCTCGACGAGGCGTATCGCGTCGGTCAAAAGGCGGCGGAATTGGCCGCGACCGGCGCCGGCGGGTTCATGGCGACACTGCTGCGCGAGCCGGGGCCGATCTACAACGTGCGCTACGATCGGGTGCCGCTGGAGACGGTTGCGAACAGCGAGCGCTCGTTCCCGGCTGGCTGGATCAGCACCGACGGCATGGACGTGACCGACGATTTCGTGCGTTATGCGCAGCCGCTGCTCGGCAATGATTGGCCGAGCATCCCGCTGGTCGGCGGCCGGGTTCGGCTGGCGCGTTTCAAGCCGATCTTCGCGGCGGCCAAGCTGCCGAAGTATGTGCCGCAGGCCGACCGCTAAGGCGAGCGCTACAATTGATGGTCACTTACGCAACAACTCCGCCAGAAACGTCCCGGTGTAGGAAGCCTTGCACGTCGCGATTTCCTCGGGAGTGCCACAGGCGATCAGTTGGCCGCCTTTGTGCCCGCCCTCCGGGCCGAGGTCGATGACATGATCGGCCGTCTTGATCACGTCCAGATTGTGCTCGATCACCACGACCGAATGCCCGTTATCGACCAGTCGATTCAGGCTTTGAAGCAGCCGATCGATGTCGGCGAAGTGCAGACCCGTCGTCGGCTCGTCGAGAATGTACAGGTTGTGTTTGCCGCGTTTGAGCTTGCCGAGTTCTCCGGCGAGCTTAACGCGCTGGGCTTCGCCGCCGGAGAGGATGGTCGACGGATGGCCCAGCTTGAGGTAGCCGAGCCCAAGTTCGTTCAAGACGCCGATCTTGCGGGCGATCGGCGGTTGATCCGCGAAGAATTGGACGCCAGCCTCGACGGACAATTCGAGAACTTCGGCGATGTTCTTGCCCTGGTATTTGACCTCAAGCGTGTCCTGGTTGTAGCGCGCCCCCTTGCAGGTCGGGCAGAGGACCTCCACGTCGGGCATGAACGAAAGCTGTGTCGTGATCGTCCCTTCGCCGGTACATTCTTCACAGCGGCCGCCTTTGACGTTGAAGCTGAAGGTCGAGGCGGTGAAGCCGCGTTGTTGGGCCTGGTCGGTTTCGGCGAACAGCGTGCGAATCGCATCATAGAAGCCGATGTAGGTCGCCGGATTGGAACGCGAGGAGCGGCCGATCGGCGATTGATCGATGTCAATCACGTCGCTAATGTGCTCGCTGCCGGTGAGTTCGTCGTGCTCGCCGGCGAAGACACGGCTGTCATGGAGCAGCGAATAGAGACGCTTGTGGACAATCTCGTGAATCAGCGAACTTTTCCCGGACCCGGACGCGCCGGTGACGCAAACGAACTGTTCCAGCGGAATCTCGACGCGAATGTCCTTGAGATTGTTTTGGCGGGCGCCGCGCACGACAATCGATTTGCCGCTGGCCGGCCGGCGCTGGCTGGGGATGCCGATGGACTTCTTGCCGCTCAGATATTGGCCGGTGAGCGAGTGGTCGTCTTTCAGGATCTTCCTTAAGGGCCCCTGGGCGACAATCTTGCCGCCATGAACGCCCGGGCCGGGACCGATTTCGAGGATGTGATCCGCCGCCCGAATGGTTTCGGCGTCGTGCTCGACCACGATCACGGTATTGCCCAGATCACGTAGCCGTTTCAACGTCTCAATCATCTTAACGTTGTCCTTGGGATGCAGCCCGATGCTCGGTTCGTCGAGTACGTACAGCATTCCCATGAGGCCCGACCCAATCTGCGACGATAGCCGGATGCGCTGCGACTCGCCGCCCGATAGGGTCGCGGATCGGCGATTCAAGCTGAGATAATCCAGCCCGATCGCGATCATCAGCTCCAGCCGCGTGCTCACTTCGCGCACGATCGTTTCGGCGATCGCTCGCTGCCGTGCCGTCGGTCGGATCGATCTCAGGAATTCGACCAGATCGACCAGGTGCATTTCGCCGATCTCGAAGAGATTGCGGCCCGCGATCGTGACGAGACGGCGGGCGCGTTTCAGACGAGCGCCGCCACATTCCGGGCAGTCGTATTCGACCATGACCTTCTTCAGGTACTCGTCCATCCCGGCGTTCGATGTGCCCTGTTTGCGGTACTGCCGATAGTGATGCTCCAGTTGATTCACGACGCCATTGAACTTCATCTTTTTGCCGGCGTGCTGCTGCCCTTGTTTGGCCCCCGGCGGCAGGAGGACTTCGAACTGCTCCCCTTTGGTGCCGTAAAGCAGCACCTGCACGTGCTCCTCGGCCAGATCCTTGAATGGCATATCGAGGCTGAATCCAAAATGGGCAGCGAGACTCCACAGAAGCCGGCCCCCCCAACTGTCGCGGCTGTTGCTGAGCGCGGCCGTGACAAACGCACCCTCGCTCAAGGATCGCTTCGGATCGGGCACGAGCAGCGTCGGATGCACCCGCATTGCCGTGCCGATGCCCGCGCACGTCGGGCAGGCGCCCGCCGGGTCATTGAAAGTGAACTGCGCCTGATGCATCTCGCCGGCGACCAGCCGATGCCGCGTGCAGCCAAAGCCGTCGTAGAACCTCTTGTGCTCGCCGCCAAGCTGCTTCGGCTTCACGATGTGAAAGCCGAGCAACCCGTCGCCGAGTTTCAGGCCGTGCTCCAGCGAAGTAACGACTTGTTGATCGATGCCGGGGCCGACGACGAACGAGTCGATCACCGCTTCGATCGTATGAGCCTGTTCTTCATCGAGTTCGACATGGTCCCCCAGGTCGCGCGGCTTGCCGTCGATCCGCGCCCGCCGGTAGCCGTTGACGCGAATTTGCTCGAACAGGTATTCGTAGTCCTCGCCGTAAATTTTGTAGACGGGCGCCCGCACCTCGACCTCGGTGCCTCGCGGCAGGGACAGCAGATGTTCCATCATCTGATGCGGGGTGCGAATCGCGATCGCCTCGCCGCACAACGGGCACTGCGGCGTCCCCATCGTGGCGAACAGCATCCGCAGATAATCCGAGATATCGGTCATGGTGCCGACCGTGGAGCGGGGATTGGCGCCGACTGTTTTTTGATCGATGGACACGACCGGAGACAAACCGTTGACGAAATCGACGTCCGGCTTTTTCAGTTGGCCGACGAACCTTTTCGCGAACGTCGACATCGACGCCAGCAAGCGCCGCTGCCCTTCGGCATAGATCGTGTCAAAGGCGAGCGACGACTTGCCGGACCCGCTCATGCCGGTGACGACGATCAGCTGGTCGCGCGGAATCTCCACGTCGACGTTTTGCAGGTTGTTCTCCCGCGCACCGTGAATCTGGATCGTCGTTCGCATCTTGGCTTACACGTCGAGGAAATACGCCGGTTCTTCGACCCGTTGCTGGCTGCGCTTGGTCAGCTTGAACGGAGCGGAGAGTTTTTGCAGCAACCCTTTGCGCTCCAGCCACTCGCACGCCGATTCCAAATGCCATGGGTGCAACTGCGAGAAGGCGAAGTGATCGCTCATCTCCGACAAAGGAACCACTCGGTTCTGCTTCTTGAGATAGCCGAGCAGCGGCTTCAGATGGGCCTGGTAATGCTTGTCAAGATACCCGTCAATCGCGTCGAGCGCGCTCGACAACACGCGCCGATTCTTGCGTTTGGCAAGCACGTCGAGATAGATCGTCTGAAACAGAGCCGGGGCGCCTTCAATCGCCCGGTAAATGACATCTTGTTCCCACACCTCGCCCCGCCGGATGATCTCGGTGTGCGCCACGCTGTGCGCGGCCCCCAAGGTTTCCTGCGCCGCCAGCTCCAGGTCACCCTTGAGGTCCAGTCGCTTACGTGCATGCCGATGCGCGTGGATGGTCCACGTCGAGAACGTCAGCAGTTCCCGCTCCTGGTCCTTGGTCGCCATGCTGTTGGCCTTCTTGAACCAGCTGGCAATCGACGGATCCTTGCTGTAGACCATCTGGCGTTGAGCGAAGAAACTGCAGGAAAACGCCGTCCGCGACGCCCCTTCGACCATTTTCTTGAAGCGGCTGCGCGCGATAATTTCGGCGTGCATGTTGATGCCGTTTTCGACCAGGATGCGGAAAACGCGTTCGTCATTGCCGTCGCTCGGCAGGCGCCGGCTGACGCCGTCCGCCTCGATGATCCACAGTCCGAGCGACTCTCGATGCCAGATGGTTTCCGCCCTTAAGCTCCCCACCAACACGATGGCGAGGATGTAACGATCCTCCGCGACTCGCTCGATCAACTGATTCAAGGCGGCCTCGAATCGAGCGACCTTTTCAACGTCATCTACGGGAGTCATTGGCTTCGCCCTCGGCTCGGTGCTGACAGGTCGAAGCGCTATTCTAGTGCCATTGGACCTCGGTGCCTCTCCCGTCAGCGCAGCGGGAAGGACTCCACGACCCACGGCATGCTCAGGAACGGGTGCTGCCGATCTTCCGACTGATGGCTGACCTGATCGAACACGTACGCGTGCAGGTGATGGACATAGACCTGCTGGTTGAACGGATTGCGCGGCACATTCGGGCCACGCTCCAGGGCTTCGAGCACCGCCTTGGTGAACAGGCCGTTGCCCTTGGCTTCGATCGCCTTCTCGTGCCCCATCGCGGCGCACAGAACGGCGACGCCGATGTCGTCGTCGGTCAGGGCACGCGTCGCGTCGTCGGTCGCGGGCCGCAAGCCGGCCTTCGCCAGCCTGTGACCCTCGCCGAAGCCCGCCGAGTGACACGCATCGAGCATCAGCAGCACCTGGCACGGGAACTCCGCCAGCGCCTTGCGCACGTCGTCGCCGGACAGCGCGGTCGTGGCCAGCCGGGCGACGTCCGCCTCCACCGTGAGCAAAAAGAACTGGTCCTTGGCCTTGACGCCGTGGCCGGCGAACGTGAGGACGAACAGGTCATTCTCCTTGGCCTGCTTGCGTACGGCCTCGATCTGATTCAGGACGGCTTGCCGGCTCGCCTGCTTGTCGATCAACGTCCTGGGCGCCACCTTGCTGAAGAGGCCCTTGCAGTGCTTGTCGAAACCCGCGGCCAGCGCTGCGGCATCCTTGTCCGCGAAGTCCAGCCGCAGCGACTTATCGTTGTACCGGCTGATGCCCACGGCCAGCACGTGCAACGTGGGACCCTGCGTTGCCGTCTTGTTGCTGACCGTCACACTTTCGGAGAATGCCGACACGTCCGGGCTGCGCGCCATGAGCGAAAGCTGGTGCGTGCCCTCGGGCAGCGTGATGGTCCATTCGACTTCGACCTTGTCCTTGCCGGCGGCATAGGTGGCGGTGGTCTGCTGCCCCGGAATGGGCCGGCCGTCCAGGAAGAGCCGCACGCTGGTGACGGGCTGTTCCTTGCTGACGGCGCTCGCCGACGCCTTGACCGTAACCTGGGGCAACTTCGTCGCTGTCACCACGAGCGCCGCCCGGGGCGGCAGCAGCGCATCGATGTCGGCGGCGCGCGTCTTCTTGCCCTGGGCGGCGAGCGCGGCATTGGCGGCCTTGACCGCCTCCACGACGCTCCCTTTCTCCAGGACCAGCGCGATAATGTCTGGCCGGTAGAATTGCTTACGAAAACGATCGGCCGGGTAGAAGCTGGCCGTCGCGTGGTAGCCGTTATTCACGTGCCAGCCGACGAGCCGTTCGCCGCCCGGGGTGCCGGCGTAGTAGCCGTGCCGCGTCCAGGCGACCCAGTCCCGACCGGCGACGAATACCGATAACATTGGCAAGCCGCCGCTCAGCTTCCAGATCCGCAGCACCTGGTCGTCGCCGCCGGCCAGCACGTACCTGTCGTCGGGCGAGGGCGCCGCCGACTGCGTGACTCCGTCGGGGCCTTGAAATACCTGTTCCTGCTTGCCCGTTTTGGTGTCGAAGAGATAGAACACGTCGCGCTTGGCAATTGCCACGTGGTCGGGCGAAACCAGCGTCACCGCCCGGGCGTGGATCGGGTCCTCGTTGTTGCCCGGTGGCCGTAGGTTGAGCGTTTTGGCGCCGTCGCGCTGCACCTGGAGCCGCGGCCCGTCCCAAATCAGCATGACTTCCTTGCTGGCGTACTGGCGCAGGCGATAGGGCGGCGGCGGTACCGGCGCCAGCTGCATCTCGTCGAGGTTGAACGCGTACTGGAAGAACTCCTTGCCGAGGTCGCTGGGCTGCAGGTCGCGAACCTTGTCGTTGAGCAGCTGCGTACGCCACACGATTTGCAACGGCTGCTGCTCGTTCTTGACCCACGCGACCTCACTGATCTGCGTGCCGCGGCCTCCGAGGGTGCGCAGCAGCTTGCCGCCGACAGCATACAGGTAAGTACGGTGATTGCGGTCCCCGGCGACGGCGACGATCTTGCCGTTCGGCGCCACCACCGCCGGATAACGGGCGGCCTCGAGGTTGCGGTTATTCTTCCTGAAAAAGGTTTGCCGTTTCTCGCCGGTGACGGCATCCCACAGGGCGGTGTACGCGATCAAACCGTCCTCGCCGGCCTCGACGATCCCCGTGGAATCCGGCGTGAACGCCAGCGAGCCGACGTACATGCGCCGCTTGCCCGAGTGATAGATGCGCCGGGCGAGTTGGCCGTCGGGCGTCCACACCGCGAAGAACTGGCTGAGCGGATCGCCGTCATCGGAAACGCCGGTGGCGATCGATTTGCCGTCGGGGCTCCACGCGATGGTGCGCCAGACCGACATCTTCTCGAGCTTGAGCTCGGCGGTATTCTTCCCGGTGTCCAACGACCAGATGCGGCCGATCTTGTCCTGGCCGAGGCTGGCGAGCTGCGTGCCGTCAGGCGAAAACACCACCTGGTGGGTGCTGCCCTTGTGGCCGTCCAGCTCCCTGGTCTTCTCGCCCGTTTCCGCGTTGTACAGGACGATCTTGCCCTGATCGCCCGCGGCCGCAAGGGTTTTGCCCGAGAAGGCCAGCGTCCGCACGCGATGGTAGGGGAAGTCGATCGCGCGGATGATCTGTCCGGAAGCGAGATCGATCAGGAAGATGGGAAACAGCTTGATTTTGGGCTTGGGAAAGCCGTGTCCGCCGACCGCCAGGATTTTGCCGTCGGCCGACAGCGCCGCCGCCCACAATTCGCCGAAAACGCCTTGCTCGATGGGCGTGCGGATGGTGCGCGTGCACGCGCCGGTGCCGACGTCCCAGACGCGCACCGTCTTGTCGAGCGACACCGTGATCAGCTCCTTGCTTTGCGGCGTGAACAGGAGCTGCTCGATTTGTGCCGAATGCCCGCCGGTTTCGACGACCAGGATCGGCTTCCCCGCGCCGACCGGCTGGGCGAGCCCCGGCTGGGTGAGCCCCGGCTGGGCAAGCCCCGCGGCGGCGAATGCCGGGATCGTCAGCACAGCGAGCACGAAGCGCATGGCGTTCCTCAACGGTCGGGCCTACTTGCCGCGGGCCGGCACGTCCCACAACCGGAAGCCCTGGTCGGTGCCACGCGGCGGGTGATTGCGCTGCCCGGCGACGTGGTCGATCCGGCGCTGCACCATGCCGCCGTCGTCGACGCGATCGGGGCCGACCGAGTAGATGATCATGCCTCCCCGCGGTAGCTTCGATTGCAACGGCTGACCATTATAGGGATCGCCCGGCACGCCGGCCAATAAGCCGGCCTTGACCAACACGTCGAGCGACCGCGGCCAGGCGTTGTGCTGCCGGCGGTACCGCTCGGCGGCGAGTGCGGCGACCGCGCAGCGCAGGTTGGTGTGTGCACGATGATGCGCCAGGATCGTGTTCTCCAGCCAGGGGTGCGGCACAAACGCCAACTCCGGCATGGTCTCCGAATTATCGAGGAGGCGGTCGAACGCCGCCGGCTGCTGCTCCAACGGCAGTTTGGCGGCTTCCACGAACTCGTTCATCCGGCGCAGAAAGCCGGCCCGGTCGATCCGCGCACGCCCCGGCAGGGTCTCATTCAGGACCCGGGCCATGGGGGTCTGCTGATTGCGCGTGACCGCCGCAACGTCGGATGCCCGCAGCTTGCCATTGCACACGAGCTGGAGCATCTCGAAGTGGCCGGCCCGCTCGCCGCGCAACGCGTTGAGCAGCGCCGGCTCGGCTAACTCCTGCTCCAGGGCCGCCTGCAATTCGGCCAGTGCCGCCTCGCTGGGTTCGCCCTGTGCGAGGACCCGCTCCAGCAAGTCGATCGTCATGTGGACGCACGAGTGACGGATCATCTGCGCAACGACGAACGGCTCGTCGCCGATCGATCGGCCGCAGTTGAGCATTGCCCGGCACGAGTGCAGCGCGCCGTCGCTGTCGCCCTCGTCGGGCGCACGAGCGCGTCGGCGGCCAGCAGCGAGCAAACGTCGCGAGCGTTTTGCACCGGGCTGAGCATCGTGCTGAGGAAGTCGGGGGCGTACGTGATTTGCATCCGGCCCATCGGCAGCTCGCGCAGCTTGCGCGCCGCCGCCAGCGCCTCGGGATGACATTGGGCGAGGTATCGCCGCAGCGCCGCGCCTGCGCGGGAGTCAACGGGTCGGTGGGCACGGCCTTGTCGATTTCCTCATACTCGGCCCAGGGAAATGCCGCGAACGCAGGCTGGCCTTGCGCCGTCAGCACGCGCGCCACTTGCAGGGCGCTATTGTCGGCATCGGCGACGTTCACACGGGCGGTCTGCACATCGGCCCAGCGCCACCGCGGATCGAGCTCGTCAGTCTCGGCAACCGCGACCGCGACGGCTTCGTCATCCGTTCGCGCGTAATAGCTCCACGCGAGCAGCGGCGCTGCGATCGCCATGATCAGCAATGCAGCCAGCCCCAAGGCGCGGCGCCATCGGCGCCATCGGCGCCGCGGTGCCGCGTCCTGGACCGGCGGTTTGCCCGACGTGGCAGTCGTCATGGCGCCCCTCCTGCATCCTTGGGAGGCGCCGGCAACGGCGCTTGCCGGCGTGCGCGCACATCCCACAGCTGGAAGCCCTGGTCGGTCCCGGGATGGTCGGGCCGATTGCGATTGATGGCGCCGCCGTTGTCCACGCCGTCGGGACCCACCGCGTAGATCACGACGCCGTCGGGCACCATCTTGTAACGCAGCGGCTGGCCGTCATACGGATCGCGCGGCACCGCCTTGAGCAGGCCGTCCGCGACCAGGTCGGCGATCGCGTTGGGCCAATGCTCGTGGCGAAGCCGATAGCGCTCCGCCGCGACGCCGACCAGCGCACAGCGCAGGTTCGCCAGGGTGCGGCGGTCGGCCTCCGGCACCTTGCCCAGCCCCGGCATCAGCAGGCGTACCGCCAGTGCCGAGCTGGCGCGTGCCTTGGCCTTGTTTTCAGCTGCCGCAAACGCCGCCTGTTGCTGTTCGGAAGGAAGCTTGGCTGCCTCGACTGTCTCGGTCATCAACCGCAGGCGCTCCGCCCGGCCACGTACACTCCCGATGGGGGTGAGGTCCAGCCACCAGGCCTCCCAGTCCCAGGTGCTCGGCCTATTGGGCCCGCCCATGAAGTCCGCCATCTTGAGGTTGACATTGCCCTTTTCCATTTCCGCGAGCAGCGCGTCGTAGCCGCCGCACTCGCCGCGCAGGGCCTGCAGGAGGATGCGGGCCTCGATCTCCTTGGCCAGCAGTTCCTGCATCTTTTGCAACTCGACCGCCGCCGGCTCGCCCTGGGCCAGCACGCGCTCCAGGGTGTCAACGGCCATCGCTCGCCACGCATAGCGGATCTGGGCGGCATGCAGTATGGGCTCATCGCCGATGGACCGCGCGACGACCAGCACGGCACGACACGATTCCATCGCCCCGACCATGTCCTCGTCCTCCGCTCGCAGCATCGCATCGTGATACAGCAGGTGCGTCGCGAAGCGCGAATCCTGCAGTGGCTCGATGTTGGTGTACATGTAACCGGCATGGTAATTGATCGCGAAGCGGCCCTCACCCGGAAAGTCTTTCAGCGTCCGGGCCAACTTCAGGGCATCCGCGTGCTTGTCCAGGGCGGTGCGCAGCGCTTCGATCTGGCGCTCATTGAGCCGATGGACCGGCGACATGTCGTCGAACAGTCGCGGGTTCTTCGCGCCGATGTCGAAACCGGTCGGCCGCAACAGCAGGGCGACCTTGGCGACCACGAGCGCCGGATTCTGGGCATCGGCGATCGGCGGGCGGTCGGCAAGCAGGTCCTCGAATCGCCAGCGCGGATCGACCGCGTCAATCTCCGCGATGGCCGCTTGCAGGTCGCGCTCTTCGCTCCAGCGGAGGTAGAAGTAGCCAATCACCGGAATCGCCAGGAGAACCAGCAGACAGGCGAGCGCACGGCGCCAGCGCCGGCGGCGGCGTGGTGCCACGTTCTGCACGGGAACTGCGACCGGCGGAGCGGTGGTCATGGCGGCGCTCCTGCATCGTCGGGACGCGGCGGTATCGGCGCTTGGCGTCGTGCCGCCGCATGCCAGAGTTGGAAGCCCCGGTCGGTACCTGGATTGTCGGTGCGCCGGGTCATTCTGCACAGCAGAGAAACGGACGCGAGCTGGTAGCCCTGGTCGGCACCTGGATTGTTGGGCTGCTTGCGATCGAGTCTGCCCCCGTCGTCCACACCATCGAGACCGACGGCGTAGATCACGACCCCGTCCGGCGCCAGGCGGTACCGTAGCGGTTGGCCGTCATAGGGGTCGCGCGGCACCGATTCAAGCAAGCCGTCCGCGACCAACTCGGCGACGGTTAGGGGCCACTGCCCGTGGCGGATGCGGTACCGCTCGGCCGCCACGCCGACGATCGCGCAGCGCAGGTTCGCCTGAGCGCGACGATACGCCTCGGACGCAAACGCGAAACCCGGCGTGATGAAGCTCACAATCCTGTTACTGGATAGAGTCTTGTTGTGTACTTCGGCAAACGCCGCCTGTTGTTTTTCGCACGGGAGCTTGGCTGCCTCGACCGCCTCGGTCATGAGCCGCAGCTGTTCCACCCGGTAGTCCCCGATAAGGGATGGGAAACGGTCGAAATACCAATCATCCCAGCCATAGAAGGGGCCGGAGCCAGGGCCCCCAAGAAGGATCGACGCCTGGACCTGGCCCTTGGCGAGGTCCGCGAACAGCATGTCAAAGAAGCCGCGCTCGCCGCGCAGGGCCTGAAGGAGGATGGGGGCCTCGATCTCACGAGCGAGGAGGTGCTGGATGGCTTGCAATTCAGCCGCCGGTGCTTCCTGTTGTGCCAATACGCGTTCCAGAGTCGTGATGGCGATGGTCTGCGCGGCATAGCGCATCAGCGCGGCAATCAGCTCCAGCTCGTCGCCAACTGATCGGGCGACGACCAGCAAGGCGCGGCACGATTCCATCGCGCCGGCGATATCGCCGTCTTCGGACCGCAGCATCGCGTCGTGGTGCAACAGCTGCATCACCAAGCGAGCATCTTGCAACGGCCCCAGCGAGGTACTTGTCAAGTCGCGGGTACGCGTGATGGGGCATCGGCCTTCGCCCCGAAAGTCCTTGAGAGTCCGTGCCAGCTTCAAGGCTGCTGTGCGCTTGGCCAGGGCCGGCCGCAGCGCCGCGATCTGTGCCGCGCTAAGTTGGTGGACCGGACTCATGTCATTGAACAACTGCACGTTGTTCTGACCGATGTCGTAACCGGGGCGCAGCAGCAACCCAACTTTGGCGACGACAATTGCGGGATTGTCGGCGTCCGCGATGGGCGGTCGGTCGGCCAGCAACTGTTCGAATCGCCAGCGCGGATCGACCGCCTCAATCTCCGCGATGGCCGCTTGCAGGTCGCGCTCCTGGCTCCAGCGCAGATAGCGGTAGCCAATCACCGGAATGGCCAGAAGACCCAGCACGCAGGCAAGCGCAATGCGCCAGCGCCGGCGGCGCCGCGGTGCAACGGCCTGCACGGGAACTTCGACCGGCGGAGCGGTAGTCATGGCGGCCCTCCTGCATCGTCGGGACGCGGGGGCATGGGCGCTTGCCGGCGAGCGCGCACGTCCCACAGCTGGAAGCCCTGGTCGGTCCCGGGATTGTTGGGCGGTTGATTCCGATCGATGGCGCCGCCGTTGTCCACGAGGTCGGGACCCACCGCGTAGATCACGACGCCGCCCGGCACAATCCGGTAACGCAGCGGCTGGCCGTCATACGGATCGCGCGGCACTTCCTTGAGCAGGCCGTCCGCGACCAGGTCGTCGATCGCCTTGGGCCAGTGCTCGTGGCGAATCCGATAGCGTTCCGCCGCGACGCCGACCAGCGCAGGCGCAGGTTCGCCTGGGTGCGGCGGTCGGCTTCCGACACTTTCGTCACTGCCGGCATCAACAGTCGCACCGTCAGCGCCGAGCTGGTCCGGGTCTTGTTTTCCACGGCGGCAAAGGCTGCCTTTTGCTGGTCGGACGGAAGCTTGGCCGCCTCGACCGTCTCGGTCATCAGCCGCAGGTGCTCCGCCCGGCCATACGCAATAATGAACGGGAGGTGGTCCAGGAACCAGGCCTCCCAGGTAGTCGACCCCTTGGGCCCGCCCATGAGGCCCGAAAGCTTGACATTGCCCTTTTCCAGCTCCGTGAGCAGCTCGTTGCCGCCGCCGCGCTCACCACGCAGGGCCTGCAGGAAAATGGGGGCGTCGATTTCCCTGGCGAGCAATTCCTGCATCTTCTGCAGGTCGGCCGCGGGCGGCTCTCCCTGGGCCAACACGCGCTCCAGGGCGATAATGGCGATCGCCCGCCCCGCATAGCGGATCAGGGCGGCAATCAGATAGGGTTCATCGCCGATGGAACGCGCGACCACCAGCGCCGCGGCACGATTCCATCGCTCCGGCAATGTCCTCATCCTCGGCCCGCAGCATCGCGTCATACTGGAGCATCGCCATCACACCCCGGCAGCGCTGCAGCGGCTCCAGGGTGGTGCTGATAAAGTCCTTGCTGCGCTTGATGGCAAAGCGGCCCTCGCCCGGGAAGTCCTTCAACGTGCGCGCCAGCTTCAGGGCTTCGGCGTGCTTGTCCAGCGCCGTCCGCAGCGCCACGATCTGAGCCCCGTTGAGCTGATGGACCGACGACTGGTCGTCAAACAGGCGCCAGTTCTTCTCGCCGATGTCGAAACCCGGCCGCAGCAGCAAGTCGACCTTGGCGACCACAAGCGCCGGATTCTGGTCGTCGGCAATCGGCGGTCGGTCGTCCAGCAGCTCCTGGAAGCGCCAGCGCGGGTCGACGGCTTCAATCTCCGCCACCGCCGCTTGCAGGTCGCGATCATGCATCCAGGTTAGGTAGACGTAGCCAGTCCCCGAAACCGCCCCAAGCAGCAGCAGAAGCCCGAGGAGCGTAAGCGCGATGCGTCTGCGCCAGCGGCGGCGCGGGCCGGGCTTGCGCATGGGCGGCGCCGGCGGCCGGGGCGTGGGGCTGGATACGGCAATCGGCCGGGGCGCCGGCAGGCATGCCGGCGACGACAGCATCAGCCGGCTCGATCGGCGTGTCATTGGAGTTCATGGTGCGTCATCTCCTTGTCGGGGCTGCCGCCGCGCCGCTGGGTTCCATAGACGAAAGCCGAGGTCGGTACCCGGCTGCCGTGGGTGGTCGCGGTCAATCAGGCCGCCGTCGTCGGTACCGTCCATGCCCACCGAATAGACGGCAACGCCGTCGGGAAAGACTTTGTAGCGCAATGGCTTGCCGTCGCAGGGATCGAGCGGCACGCGCTCGAGAAAACCGGCCCGGACCAGCGTATCCAGCGAATCGGGCCAGCGCGTGTGCTCGAGCCGGTAGCGCTCGACCGCAAGCCCGACCTGGGCGGCGCAGGTTGGCCTGGATCCGGCGGTTGGCATCCGCCACGCGTATGACCGCCGGCATCAGCAGCCGCACTACCGTGGCACTGCTCCGAAGCCGCGCCTCCTCGCCTGCGGCGAACGCCGGACCTTGCTGCTCGACCGGGAGCTTGACGGCCTCGACAGCCCTGGTCATCAGCCGCAGCTGCTCGGCCCGGCCCGCGCTAACCGTGGCGGGCAGCCACTCGAGCATCTGCACATTCAATGGGTCGATGTGGGTGCCGATGAGTGCCGACAGGCTAACCTTGTGCTCTTGCAGGCGGCCGAGCAGTTGATCGAAGCCGGCGCGATCGCCGCGCAGCGCCTCGAGCAGCACCGGCGCCTCGGTCTCCTGGGCCAGGAGCTGCTGCAGCGCCAGCAGCTCCGCCGGCGCTTCGCCCTGGGCCAGCACGCGCTCCAACGTGTTCACGGTGACGGCGTCGCCCGCAAAACGGACCAGCGCCGAGATCAGCATCGGCTCCCGACCGATCGCGCGGGCGGCGCTCAGGATCGCCCGGCACGACTCCATCGCCCCGGCCAGGTCCTCGTCCTCGGCACGCAGCTTGGCGTCGCACTCCAGCATGTACATCACCGAGCGGCAATCGTGCAGCGGCGTCAAATTGGTAGAGAGAAAGTCCGCCGTATACTTGATCGGGAAACGGCCCTCGCCGCGCAGATCCTTCAGCGTTCGGGCCAACTCCAGCGCCGCGGCCTGCTGGGAAAGTGCGGCACGCAGCGCCATGATTTGCGCTTCGTTGAGCCGCTGGACCGACCGCGTCTCCTCGAACAGCTCTTCGTTCTTTGCGCCCAACGTGAACCCGGCCGGTCCGAGGAGTGCCGTCACCTTCATGACCACGAGCGCCGGATTCTGCTCGTCGGGGGTCGTCGGCCGGTCGGCGACCAGGTCCGCCAACCGCCAGCGCGGGTCGAGCTGGTCGGCCTCGGCAATGGCGGCCGCCAGCGCGCTTTCGGTCGACCACAACTGGTAAAGGTAGCCGCCCACTGGAATGGCCAGAAAGATCGCGCAGCCGCCGACCGCGATCAGCCAGCGCTGCCGCCAGCCGCGCGGCGCGACTGCGGGTGCGTCGGCTAGGGGCATGCGAGTTTCCTGCGCGTTCATGATGCGATCCTCTTCGCTATTTGCGCCTATTCACCCGCCGCTCGCAGCACCTGGGCGTGCAGCCGTGCGCTATGCGCCGACCTTGACGGATCATCTCGTCCACGACCGGGCCAAGTGCGGGCAGCAGGCCGGCTCGCTTCGCCGCCAACAGCACACTCAATGTCCCGACTACGGGTAGTCCCCGCTGCCGTGCGATGCGCCGGCCATACGCTTCGTCCAGGAGCACCGCGCTGGCATTTTGCGCCAGGGCCAGCGACAGGGCAGCGGCCTCTCCGGCCCCGAGCTTCGCCGGCAAAGTCGCGTCGAGCGGGACGGTCGCCACGACCTTCAGCCAGGGTAACAGCCCAAGGTCGGGATCGCCAGCGCCTTTGCCGGCGCCGTATTCGGCACTCACCGCGTCCGGAATCCAGACCGTGCCGTACAAACCCGGCAGCAGGTCGAGAAGGCCGACACCCACCAGATTGATCAACGGGGTGGTATTGGAGACCACCGGTCCTGGGCTAGCGGCCACGATCGGCCTCGACTTCGAGGTCGACTTGTTCGTCAAAAACGCCCACGCCGTAGCGGCCCAGCACGTCGAGAAACGCACGGCGCGATACGTGAAGAATCTCCGCCGCCCGACCCGAGGAAATCTCGCCCAGCTGGTAAAGACGCACAAGGAACGCCTCTTGCGCCACCTGCGCCAACACGGCGCGGGTCTGACCCGCAGGTGTCAGCAGTTCGTCTGGGCAGTCAATTTCGAGTCGCGGCATTGTCAATGCTCCTTGCGATTCCTCCAGCGTCCAACGTCGGTTTGTATTGTAGCCCTGCAAGGGCGAAACACGATACCGGTGCCGTTCGCCCTGGGACGCATATACTTGCCGGCAACTCCCGACTTTCGCTTCCCGAGGCACGCATGCAACTTCGCGGTATCATTCCCCCGGTCGCCACACCGATGCAGGCCAATGAGGACCTCGACCTGCCGCGGCTGCGCTGGTTTCTCGATCATCTCATCCAGAACGGTGTGCATGGCGTCTTTGTGCTGGGCACCAATAGCGAGTTCTACGCGCTGGACGAACCTGAAAAACAGCAAGTCATCGCCACCGCGGTCCAGCACGTTCGCGGCCGGGTGCCGGTGTTCGCCGGCACTGGGGCGGAATCGACGCGCGAGGCGGTGCGGCTCACGCGGATGGCCGAGCGCGAGGGCGTGCAGGGCGTCTCGGTGATCACGCCGTACTTCATCGCGCCATCGCAGCAGGAGATCTTCGACCACTATCGCCGCGTCGCGGAAAGCACGGCTTTGCCGGTGCTGCTCTATAACAATCCATCTACGTGCGGCGGCCTGAAGATCGACGTTGAGACGGTGGCGCGGCTCGCGGAGGTGCCGAACATCCTCGGCGTCAAGGATTCCAGCGGCGATTTACAGAACACCTGCGAATACATCCGCGTGGTGCCGCCGCGCTTCAGCGTGCTGATGGGCGCGACACGCTCATCTTCCACGCGCTGATGTCCGGTGCGCGGGGGGCGGTGCCCGCGACCGGCAACATCGCGCCGCGGCTGCTGGTGGAGATTTACGAAACGTTCGCGCGCGGCGACCTGGCCGCGTCGCTGGCGGCACAGCGGCGGCTCACGCCTTTGCGGATCGCTTTGGGGCTCGGCACGCCGCCAGGCGGCGTCAAGGCGGCGCTCGAGGTGCTGGGCCTGCCGATTGGACCGAGCCGGGCGCCCGTGGCACCGCTGCCGCCGGACAAGGTGCCGCAGATGCGGGCCGCGCTCGAGGCGGCCGGCCTGATGGCGCCGAAACGGTAACACGCTTCTGGGAGCGAGGGAGAATCTGCGATGACACTCCTATTTCGCGATCGATGGCATTGCGTCAGCCTGTTGGCGCTGCTGTTGGCGCTGCCGCTGGTGGGCGGTTGCCGCACCAACATCGGTACCGTGTCGGGTCAGGTGTTGTACAAGGGTAAGCCACTGCCGGGCGGCTTGCTGACTTTTGTGCCAAGCCAACCGGGGCGCAACGCCATGCCGGTCCCGCTCGATGACGAAGGCCGCTTTGAGGTCAAGCTCGCGACCGGCGAGGTGCGGATCTGTGTGGACAACCGGCAGCTGCAAGGGGACAGCAAGCCGCCAACGATTGCGCCGCCCCCGGGTGCCAAGATCCCCGCCGCCCCCAAGGGAGAAACGAAACCGTCACCGAGTGCCGCCCAGAAGCTGCCCGGCACGTACGTGGCGATCCCGGAGAAGTATTACCGCATTGAAACGTCGGAGCTGAAGATGATCGTGGAGGCTGGCGTGCAGACCCACAACATCGAGTTGAACTAGATGTTAGAAATCCGATCCCGGGACCTGGCCATCGTTGGGAACACAGGCGGCCCACCAGCTGGCGCCCGAGACACTTTGCACCACGAAGCGGACGCTGCCGTCGCCCATGGCGCAGTTCATGCCGGCGGTGTGCGGCGAGGAGGCGTAGCGGTTGCTGCACGGGCCGCCCACGGTCAGGAAATTCGCCGGCTGGAGGAGGAAGACTGAACCGGGGCCCTGGGCCCAGACGGTGCCGTCAATGCCGATGCCGCCAGCGAACACCGCCGACAGCCGGTCCCCGGGGAAGCTGTCGTCATTCGCCGACAGGGACTGCGCACCGTGCAAGATGCCGCGCATCCACCAGGTGCCGCCGGGAGCGCCGGCGCCGTCGCAGCGGGCATATTTCTCGGCGTACAGCATGGTGTTGGAGGTGCCGTCCTGAAACGTCCTGGGAATCTGGGCGCCGCCGTCCCAAAGCGTTGCCCCATTGGCGGTCGTGGGCACGGTGTTGGCATTTTGGGTGCCGCCGAACACCTGGAAGTTGCCGGCATAGCTGGAGTCGCCATTGCACCAGTCGAGGCAATTGCCCAGGCTCGGATCGGACGGGCAGCGATAGATGTTGATTTGCGCACACCGCAGCCAGGTGTAGGCGGGGACGACGACCGAATCCCACGTGGGCCAGATGAAGCCCACGTTGATGGTGGTTCCCTGATTCGGATTGGTCTGCCCGACCTGCGCGCCGTAGTCGAGGTACGTCGCGTCGTTCCACAGCGACTTCTGTTCGATGAACGGCAAGAGATGGAAGAACAGCGGCCCGTAAAAAGCCCCGCCATAGGTGCCGGCCTGCGGCGGCAACCGTTTGAACGTGTCATTGCACATGTGCGTGGCCAGGGTGAATTGCTTCATATTGTTCTGGCACTGTGTGCGGGCGGCTGCCTCGCGCACTTTTTGCACCGCCGGCACCAGCAGGGCGATCAGAATGGCGATGATCGCGATGACGACCAGCAACTCGATGAGCGTGAAGCCAGCCCGAGAGCCACGTGGTGGAGAGCACATGACCAATCCTCCGAATAGTACGGCATGAACGGAAGAGATGAGCCGATCACCCGGTACTATACCCTCGCACCAGCCGATTGCAATAAAAAAAGAGGAATAAAAAAGCCGGATTATTTGCGTGCTGCGCAGCCAATGCGACATGGGCCCCGACCCCTGCCGGCTTGTCCGGCAGGTGAAGCAGTTTGGCCGGCTACCAGGAGAACACCACGGCCTCCGACCCCTGCCGGCTTGCCCGGCAGGTGAAGCAGTTTGGCATGCTACCAGGAGAACACCACGGCCTCCGACCCCTGCCGGCTTGCCCGGCAGGTGAAGCAGTTTGGCATGCTACGCCAGCCCGCCAAACTGCTTCACCTGCCGGACAAGCCGGCAGGGGTCGGATTCATGCTGTGCGTCTGCCATTAGCCCGCCAAACTGCTTCACCTGCCGGACAAGCCGGCAGGGGTCGGATTCATGCTGTGCGTCTGCCATTAGCCCGCCAAACTGCTTCACCTGCCGGACAAGCCGGCAGGGGTCGGATTCATGCTGTGCGTCTGCCATTAGCATGGCAAACCGCTTCACCTGCCGGACAAGCCGGCAGGGGTCGAGTATGGCTGCGCGCTCACACCTGCGAGACGGCCTGCACCTTTTCCAGCAGCTCCGGCGACGCCTCGCGCGTGCCGCGGCACTTGGGATACTTCGCACAGCCCAGGAAGTACTTGCCGCCGCGGCCGGGACGCAGCTTCATCGCCCCACCGCAGTCCGGACAGGTTTCGGTGATCTCCACCTGCGGCGTCTCCTTCTTCGGGGCGGCCGGCGGCAGCGCATCCTTGAGCTTCTCCTCCAGCTCCGGCGGCATCGGCTTGGTGCTGCGGCACTTGGGATAGGCGCTGCAACCCAGGAACGGGCCGCGCGGGCCGCGCTTCGACCACCATCGGCGCCGCACTTCTCGCAATTGATGCCCGTGTCGATCGGCTGGACCGGGTTGCCCTCGGCGTCCACGTCCTTGGCGTTCTGGCACTTGGGATAGCCGGTGCAGGCCAGGAACGGGCCGCGCGGGCCCTCGCGCAGCACCATCGGCTTGCCGCACTTGTCGCAGACGTGCTCGGTCGGCCGGCTCGCCAGCACCGGCTTGCCCTCGGCGTCGAGGTTCATCGTCGTCTTGCACTCGGGGTAGCCGCTGCAGCCGAGGAACGGGCCGCGCTGGCCCATGCGCTGCACCATCGGCTTGCCGCAGTTGGGGCAGTTCATGCCGGTCGGCTTGGACGCGGCGGTTCTTTCGCGGCTCCGTCCTCGCCCGTCGTGCTGCGCTTGATGTACTTGCACTCCGGATAGCCGCGAGCAGCCGAAGAACTTGCCGAACCGGCTGTAGCGCTCCACCAGCGGCTTGCCGCACACCGGGCACTTCTCCGCGTCGGCCGAGCATCGCCTGTCTCGGCCACCTTCAGGGCGCTGGCGAACGGCCCGTAGAACTCGTTCAGCACCTGGTTGCGCTGCGTACTTGCGCGTCTCGATCTGGTCCAGCTCTTCCTCCATGTGGCTGGTGAACTTCAGGTCCATCACCTTGGGAAAGTGCTTGACCAGCAGGTCGGTGACCTTCATGCCGACTTCGGTGGCGAAGAAGCGGCGCTCCTTCTGCTCGACGTAGTCGCGCTTCTGGATGGTGCTCATGATGCTGGCATAGGTGCTGGGCCGGCCGATGCCTTCCTTTTCCAGCGTCTTGACCAGCGACGCCTCGTTGTAGCGCGGCGGCGGCTCGGTGAAGTGCTGCGTCGGGCTCAGGTCAGCAGGTCCAGCGGGTCGATGTTCGTTCAACAGCGGCAGCAGGCGTCGTCCTCTTGCCGGCCGGCGAGCCAGCACCTTGCGGTAGCCGTCGAACTTCAGGATCTTGCCCTGGGCCTTGAACATGCCCTGCGCCGCCGTGATCTCCACGTTGGTGATCGCGAAGATCGCCGGCGTCATCTGGCAGGCGACGAAGCGGTTGTAGATCAGCGTGTACAGCCGCAGCTGCTCCGGCGGCAGGAACGGCGCGACGCGCTCCGGCGTGTATGCCAGGTCGGTCGGCCGAATCGCCTCGTGGGCCTCCTGGGCGTCCTTGCCGGAGGCGTAACGCGTTCGGCTTCTCCGGCAGGTACGCGCTCGCCGTAGCCGTGGTGCTGGATGTGCTCGCGGCATGCGGTCAGCGCCTCGTCCGAGATGCGCGTGCTGTCGGTACGCATGTAGGTGATGAGGGCCACCGAGCCTTCGCCGCCCAGCTCCACGCCTTCGTAGAGCTGCTGGGCCGTCCGCATGGTGCGCTTGGCGGTGAAGCGCAGGCGCATGCTCGCCTGCTGCTGCAGCGTGCTGGTGGTGAACGGCGGCGGCGCCTTTCCTGGCGGTCCTTCTGCTCGACCTTGGTGACGACGTAGTTGGCCCCGTTCAGCCCGTTCACGACCGCGAGCGTCTGCTCCTCGTTGACGCTCTTGAACTTCGC
Organism: uncultured Gemmataceae bacterium; assembly: GCA_963834865.1. Classification (GTDB taxonomy): domain Bacteria; phylum Planctomycetota; class Planctomycetia; order Gemmatales; family Gemmataceae; genus CAWIDK01. The sequence goes on along the minus strand of CAWIDK010000002.1, from coordinate 3,156,836 downwards.
GCCGTCCCACTCGGCCAGCTCGGCGAGGAACGCCCCCGCGGGCAGCGGCGCTTGCTCGGTCGATGCCTCCTCGTCGGCGCTCTTGTCTTCTTTTTCGCCTTCGCCTTGACGACCTTGATCGCCGCGGCCGTCAGTGCGACGCCGCCCTCGCGCAGCGCTTCGGGCCGCAGCGTCGCCGTGATCTTCCAGTACTCTTCCGGCTTGAACGCCTGGATCTCGCGTTCGCGCTCGACGATGAGCCGCACGGCCACCGACTGCACCCGGCCGGCACTGAGCTTCTCGGCATATTTGCGGCGAGAGCAGCGGGCTGAGCTTGTAGCCGACGACGCGGTCGAGGAAGCGGCGGGCTTCCTGGGCGGCGACGAGGTCCATGTCGATGTTGCCGGCGTCGGCGAACGCCTTTTGCACGGCGCTCTTGGTGATCTCGTTGAAGGTGACCCGGCGAATCTTGTCGTCGGCAGGCCCAGCGCTTCCTTGAGGTGCCAGGCGATCGCCTCGCCCTCGCGGTCGGGGTCGGGCGCCAGGTAGACGAGGTCGGCGCGGGCGGCCTGCTTCTTGAGGGCGTCGAGCACATCCTTGCGGTCCTGCAGCGGCACGGTACGTTGGCACCCAGCCGCCCTCGATGTCGATGCCGAAACGGCTCTTGGGCAGGTCGCGAACGTGGCCCTTGCTGGCCACGACTTCGAAATCGGGCCCGAGGTACTTGTTGATCGTCCTGGCCTTGGCCGGCGATTCGACGATGACCAGGTGTTTCTTCTTCCGTGGTGCCACGACCATAGCTCCTTCATCTGCGAGATACGGGATGTGAACCAACCTGTTAGATGGCGCCCCCGGCGAAAGGATGCCGGGAAAAATCCGCCGGCATCGAACAGGACAAGGTTACAAGGTCGCGTGTAGCGCGTCCAGTTGGCGTTGCCCCGACCCGCAAATCCGCTACAATCGGTATTTTGGGCCGGGGTCACCAATCACCCATACTACACGGTTTCGCGCAATGTCAAGGCCATCGCCTGGCGAGCCGTGCGGGCAGGATGTCCTAACCTGAGGTCGCACATGGCGTTCAATCCCTTCGTGACGTTTCAGAAGAACCAGAAATTCTGGATGGCGGCGATCCTGCTCGTCACCATGATCACTTTCGTCTTCTGCACCGGCACCGGCGGCGACATTCAGGATAAGTTGCTCAATAGGTTCCGATCCAGCGGCCCCGCGGTTTTTCGCGTCGATGGCCGCAGTGTCAGCAGTTATGACCTCACCAAGCTGCGCGACCAGCGCAACGCAGTCAACGAATTCATGCGCCGCCTGTGCAATGACGCGGTGGAGAACATTAATCGGGGGCTGCAAAAGATCCAGGAAGCGCCTCTGCCCGCCGAAGACAAGAAGAAGCAAGAACAGCAGGCGCTGATGACGGAACTGTCGGCCATCAAGTTCGTCCTCCTCGAACGCATCCGTCAGCCACGCTATTTCGAGGGTGGCGTCAAGTTCGACGACTTGCTCGAGTTCAAGCTCTGGCTGGCCCAGGCCGACAAGCTCAACATCCGGTTGCTCGACGAGGACGTGGACTTCATGACGCGCATGGAGTTCTTCTCGCCGCGGTTTGAATACCTCAGCGACCAACAGATGACCCAGGCCTGGTGGGAGGCGCGCCGCCGCGACGTCTTCGACGACGCCGAGATGCGCCGGGCGATTACCAACGAATTCCGCGTGCGCATGGCCCGGCTGGCCATGCTCGAGATGCGGCCCGGGTACTTCTTCGCGAAGGATCCGCGCATGCCCATACCCGATCCGGGCCTCCCCACCGACCAGCGGCTGCAGGTCTCGCTGGCCCGACTCGCCGACGTCTTCAAGGAGAAGCGCGCCGAATTCGACGTGACGCTGATCCCGATCGCGGTCGAGGATTTCAAACGCATCGTCGCCCGGGAAAAAGGTCCGCCGCCCGAGGAAGCGCTGCAGAAGCTGTTCGAGAAATACGGCAAGACGAAATTCGACCCGACCTTGCCGCTGCCGAGCTTCGAGACGCCGGCCGAGGTCAAGGTCGAGTTCATCATGGCCGACCCGACCTTGCCGATCTACGTCGCCGCGGCCCGCGCCAAGCTGCTGCTCGACCAGACCCTGCCGCTCGTCGGCAACCCAATGCAATCGCCGCTGGTTACCGCCGCCCGCTATGGCGCCTTCGCCGCGGGCAAGCAGCAGACAGCGCAGGACATTCTCGACGGCCTGACCCAGAAGAAATTCGACCTGTACGGCGCGGCCGACCTGAGCGCGACGGAATTCATTTGGCCGCTCGCCGCCCACCTTGCCGAGCGCGACCCGCAGGCCATCGCCAGCCTGGTGGGTAACATGGCGGCCGGCCGCTGCGATCCCGCGCAGGTGCTGGGCGGTCCCGCGCTCAACGGCCTGGCGGCGTGGGGCGCGTTCCTGGCCGAGCCGACGCTGCGCCAGCCCGACCTGATTCAGGCCGGCATCACGGCCGAATCGAAGCGGCGCACGCTTCCGTCGGCCCTGGTCGCGGTCTCCGGCGCCACCGGCCAGCCGCTCGACGTCGCCATCGCCGCGTTCGGGGCGCTCAAGCAATACGAGTTGCCGAGCAACTTCGGCGTCCAGTTCCGCGACGCGACCCGCACGATGATGGGCCGCCTGGTGCTGCCGCTGGCGATCATCGAGCCCGATCTGGACCGGGTCATGGAAGAGCGCACGGCCGAGCAGTGGAGCTCGCGCAACCTGATGACGATCAAGCGCCTGCTGGACCGGAACATGAAGCCCGAGGCGATCAAGCGCATCGTCAACGAGAACGTGCCCAGGTACAACCTCACGCATGTCGAAAAAACCAAAAACTTCTACAACCAGTACAACATCGACAAGGCCCCGTCGCTGCAGCCGCTGCGCGAGTCGTACGACCAGTACTATCCGCAGATCAACGCGTTTGAGGGACGCAGCCTCACGCCGGAGCGCATGCTCAAGGAGGGCGATTTCTACAAGCTGTTCTTCGGCAACGACCGCTTCACCTCGACGAGCAAATACAAGGTTCAGCCGTGGCCGCCGGACGTGTATCCGAGCCAGATGGAGCTGTTGGCGGGGCCGGGTGCGCCGGACCGCCCCGATGTCGCGCCGGCGATGCTGGCCGAGGTGGAAAAATTCGCACGGCAACGCGCCAACCCGGGCGAGGGTTTCCGGCTGCTGGACCGGGCGCAGAAGCCGATCCTGTTCTGGCGGTACGACGAAAAGCCGCCGGAGTTCCCGCAGAACCTGGCCGCCGTCCGCCCGCGGGTCATCGAGGCGTGGGAGACCGAGCTGGCCCGTGAGAAGGCGTTGCCCAAGGCGATGGATATCGCGAGCGCGCTCCAGAAAAACGGCGAATTCCCGCCGCCGCCCCAGTTCATCAGCGCGCTGGCCGTGCCGGCGCAGCATCGGCCGCTCGTCCTGTCGAAGATCGCACCGCTGGTCCCGCGGACGGTCGGCGAGCGCGCGATGGGCGGCCAACGGGATTATTTCCCCTACACGCTGCCCAAGGACACGATCGTGATGCCGCGTGACGACATGGTCAAGGAGTTGCTCGACCTGTACGACCTCAAGGCGCCGATCGAGGTCAAGACCAAGACCGGCCTGACCACCGGTGAGCCGAGCTTTGTGAAAGAGCTCAACGACTTGAACAAGAGCCTGTTCGACGCGGTCAAGAAGGAGAACCCCAAGGCGCCGCAGGGCAAGTTCGTCCAGATCCTGACCAACGAGCCGCAGAGCATGTACTATGTGGCCGTCATCAGCAGCCCGCCGACGGCGAACCTCAAGGAGTTCGAGGGCGACGTGCTGCAGTTCGCGGCGATCAACCAGTTCCGTTTCGTCGATCGCTTCGTAACGCGCGCCCAGCAGATGCTCGCGACGGACTTCCATGCCGCCATTGTGCAGCAGCTGTGCCGGGACTTTAACTGCGAGCCGCCGCCGCCCGACAGTGACGTGCGCAAGACCTTCGACAAGGACGACCACGGCGGGTGATGCTTACGGGACGCGGCTCGCCGGGGCGAAGCTGGGCCGCGGCGCGTCCTTGCGCCAGCGCGTGCTCGATCAGCCGGACGATGAACTCCTGGTGTGGGATCGTCGCCGCGCCCAGGCAGCCGGCGAAGCCTGCCGTCGGACTGATCTCCGGGTTCGGGTTCACCTCGAGAATGTACGGCCGGCCGTTCGCCTTCATGCGCATGTCCACGCGGGCGTAGTCGCGGCAGCCGAGCAGCTGATATGCCTTCATCGCCACGCTGCCGAGCTTGCGCCGTCGCCGGGCTAACGTCCGCCGGGAACTTCGGCGGCGTCGTGTCATACTCCGGCGTCCCCGGCTTCCACTTGCCGTCGTAGGTCAGGATCGGCCAAAAGCCCGGCCGTTCCGCGGGGAAGATGATCTCGGCCGGCGGCAGGTGCTCCAGATCGGGCAATTCCAGCACCGCCACGTTGAACTCCCGGCCGCGGACGAACTCCTCGACCAGCACCGGGCCGTAGGTCGCCAGCAGATAGCGCACACGGCGTTCGAGCTGGTCCTGGTCGGTGCACACGCTTTCCTGGGCCAGGCCGACGCTGGCGTCCTGCTTGGCCGGCTTGGCGATCACCGGCCATTCCAGCGTGCAGGGCGGCACCGGCAGCCGATCGACGGCGAAGAAGGGGGCGGTCGGCAGCCCCGCGCCACGCAGCAGGTACTTGGTGAGGTACTTGTCGCGGGCCAGTGCCAACGTCGGCATCGGTGAGCCGGTGTACGGGATGCCCGACCATTGCAACAGGCCGGCGACGTACGATTCGGTCTCGGTGTCGTCGAGATTGCCCTCGAACAGGTTGAAGACGACGTCCGGCCGATGCCGCTTCAGCTCGGTCCACAGCACGGTCGGGTCCTGTTCGAGGCCGAGCCGGCGAATGCGAAAGCCGGCGTCCTGGAGGCAGTCGGTCATCGACTCGGCGATGCCGACGATGGTGTTCTCGGCGTCGAATTCCGGGTGATCGGCGGGCAGGAGAGGATGGTTGTAGAGGATGAGAACGGACGGCGAGGTCATGCGCGACTCCAGTCTCGAGACTCGATGGTTGTCCTTCTCGGCGCCGCCGCGTCCTTGCGGTGCAATCTCTTTCTATATTTTCAAGCCCGCCTTGCGCCACCGTGCCAGGGCCGCGTCCACGATTGCCCCGACCAGGCGTTCGTACGGCCAGTTCAGCAGGCGCGCCATGATGACCAGGTCGCTGTCGTCGGGGTTGAGCCCCGGCAGCGGGTTCACTTCGAGGAAATACGGGATGCCGTCGCGGACCCGGAAGTCGATGCGGGCGACATCGCGGCAGCCCAGCTCGTGAAAGACCGTCCGCGCCGACGTCTCCACCGCCCGCAGCTCCTCCGGCGGCAGCGGGGCCGGACAGCGATACGTCACCAGCTTGCGATATTCGCGCTTGATCTCCAGGCTGTAAATGAAGTGCGCCGCCTTCTCGTTTGGCTCGACGCTCATCAGCCCAAGCACCTGCGGCGGGTCGTTGCCGAGCATGCCGACGGTGACCTCCAGGCCGGCGATGTACTCCTCCAGCAGGATGGTCTGCGGATGGTCGCGGCGCAGGGCGTCGACCACGTTGGGCAACTCCGCCGAGTCGTGCACAAGGCATCGGTTGCGGATGCCCTTGCTGGAACCTTCCCAGGCCGGCTTGACCACGAGCGGAAACGGCAGCTGCTCGACCGGGATGGTCGCCGCCGGCGCCTCGGCCGGCAGGGCGAAGCCGCGCGGGATGGCGATGCCGGCCAGCGAAACCAGCTTCTTGCGCATTGCTTATCGAGCGTGACCGCCATCGTGAACGGGTCGGAGCCGGTGTAAGGGATGCCGAGCAACTCCAGCGCCGCCGGCACCCGCGCCTTGCGCGACTGGCTGATGCCGAGCCCCTCCGCGAAGTTGAACACGAAGTCCGGCCGCTCGGCCAGAACTTTGTCGAGAAATTCGCGGCCGTCGCCGAGACGGACGACCTCATGACCGCGGCCGCGCAGCACCTGGGCGATGGCGTCGATGGTGTGCGGGCTGTCGAATTCCTCGTCAGCGTCGTCGGGCGCGCCGTGGGCGGATACGCCGGTCTTCGCCGCGGCTTTCAGGTCGTAGGTGATGCCGATTTTCATCGTACGCGCCAAGCCCGCAGGCGAGTCTTCGAGCCTGCGGGGTTGCCCCGCAGGCTCGAAGACTCGCCTGCGGGCGTGGGTAGAGTTGTGCTTGGCCGTTCGTTTAGCGCTCGCCGGCATTGTGCAAAAGCCGGCCCCTGCACAGCGCCAACGAGCGCTAAACGTAAACAAGAAGGCCGGTCAGCTTTCGCTCACGACCGGCAGCGACGTCACGTACTTGCCCACCGGCTCGACATAGCCGGCGGGGCGGTCCGTGGTGCAGCAGCCGTCCGTGGTCTTCTCGACCTTGGCGCGCGGTTTCTTGCGCGGCCTTGCGGCGGGCCATACGTTCGTTGTGCTCCGGCATCAGCACCGTTTTGGTCCCCTCGACCAGCTGGCTGACGCCGCGGTTGACCGTGGCGGGACGCACCGTCGCGACCTTGTCCTCGGCCTGGTAGCGCACGAGCATGCCTTCGTAATTGCGCAGGATGACGCAGTCGTCGGAGGCCGAGACCAGATAGTTGGGCATGAGCGGGATCTTGCCGCCGCCGTGCGGGCTATCCACCACGTAGGTGGGGATCGCCAGGCCCGACAGGTGGCCGCGCAGCCCTTCCATGATCTCCAGCCCCTTCCAGACCGAGGTGCGAAAATGGCCCGCCCCGGTCACCGGGTCACAGTGGAACAGGTAATACGGGCGAATCTTGACGCGCAACAGCGCACGCATCAGCCGCCGCATCGTGTCCAGGTCGTCGTTGATCCCCTTGAGCAGCACGGCATGGTTGTTGAGCGGCATGCCGGCCGCGAGCAAGGTCTTGCAAACGCGGGCGACCGCGGGCGTGATCTCGCGCGGATGGTTGAAGTGCGTCTGGATCCACACCTTCTCCGCCGACGTGAGGATGTCCACCAGCTCCGGGTCGAACAGCTTCTGCGGCAACGTGGTCGGCACGCGCGTCCCGATGCGGACGACGTTGACGTGCGGAATGTCGCGCAGGGCGTGCAGGAAGAATTTCAGCTTGGGGTAAGGGAGGGTCAGGGGATCGCCGCCGGAGACGATGACGTTGCGGATTTCGGGATGCGTCTTGATGTAGGCGATCATCCGCTCGTCGTCGTGGCTGATCGCGTCCCAGCCGCCGCGGACCATGGTGCGCTTGCGGGTGCAGAAGCGGCAGTACATGGTGCAGACGTGGGTGGTGACCATCAGGGCCCGATCGGGGTAGCGGTGGGTGATGCCCGGCACCGGGGAATCCTTGTCCTCCTCGAGCGGGTCTTCGAGCTCGAAGGACGACTTGGCCTCCAGGGGGCTGGTCACCGACTGCAGGCGGATGGGGTCGTGGGGGTCGTCGACGTTGATCAGCGAGAAGTAGTACGGTGGGATGGCGAGCTTGTACTCGGCCTCGAGGGCACCGATGGCCTCCAGCTCTTCGGGAGAGAAGGGGAGCAGCGTGCGGAGCTGACGCACGGAGCGGATGGCATTTTGCGATTGCCAACGCCAGTCGTCCCAGCGTTTATCTGGGACGTTGCGCCAGAGCGGGTGGCGCCTCGGCTTACCGGGAGGCTCCTCGTCGTCGAAGTTGTACGAGGTGGTGAGCGGGTCAGCCCCGGTCCGCTCTTCGGATTCGTTCATAATGATCGGCTACCTCCAACTAGACTCGGATATCCCAGTGCTGTGGACTCGTGCGGTTGTGGCAACCTGTCCAGCTGCACTCCCATTAAACAAAGGATAGTACCCCCAAGTGCCCAAAATACAAGATCACTCCTGCCGATTTTGGCATTTTTTTTCAATCTTCTTTGCCCGAGGCGCCGCTTTTCCGCTGTTTTACCATGCCGAATCGCATGCCGGGCTGCCGCAGAATTTTCGGCGCTGGAGGCAGGTTAATTCGGCCGCCGGCACAGCCGACGTGCGCCGTTTAGAGGGACTGCTTCGTTTACGTTTAGCGCACGCAGGCGGGATGCAAGGGCCCGCCCCTGCATCCCGCCTGCGTCCGCTAAGGCGATCGGCAGGTGAAAGCGTACCCTCGCTTGCGCGTCGGGCTTGTGTCAGTCACAAGCCCGACGTGCAAGCGAGGGTAAGTAAGTTGACTCCTGCCGCTCGCCTAAACGTAAACAAGAAAACCGCGCCCTTACGGCACCGTGAACTGCGCGTTGCCGAGCTTCTCGAACAGCTTCATTTCCACGATCTCGGCCTCCAGGAACTTCTTGCCGTCGCGGTTCATGAGCAGCTTTTTGGGTTGCGGCACGCCGTCGATCTTCTGGTAGTCCATGAGGATCCGCTCCTCGGTCACCTCCTGTTCGGACATCGGCTCGATCGTGCGGCGTTCGACCTTCACCACCAGCGAGCTTTTCTTGTCGAAGTAGAGGCTGATGTCGCGCTGGCCCTCTTTGACGACGCGGATGCCGACCGCCGGCTTGCCAGCGACGTTGGCGTCGCCGATGATCGACAGCTCAAAGCCTTTGCGCTTCAGGCCGACCAGCTTGCTGGCTTCGATTATCTGGGTCGCGTCCTTGAGGTACTCGTCGAACTTCTTACCCATGTCGATCTTCTTGCCGTTGACCTCGAGGCCCGCCTTGCCGGCGTTGTAAACCATGAGCTGGCGAATTTTCTGGCCCATGACCTCGAATTCCAGCTCGTCGCGGAACTTGTCGGGCATCTCGTAGCTGAGCTCCTGCGTGAAGTCGAAACCGCCGAGGATTTCGAGGTGGCCCTTGGTCTTGATCGTGCCGGCCTTGTACTTGTTGAGGTGTTCCTCGCCGCCGTGGGCCTTGATGGCCTTGTCGAGAATCGCTCGTGCTTCGTCCTGGGCCGGCTGGGCCCCGGCCAGCCCGACGAACAGTCCTGCCGCCACCAGTTGCAACGCGAAGAGACGCATCGACGGTACCTCCGGGAGGGGAATGGATTCGCTACGCCTTATTCGCCGCTCAAGGGCCCGGATTTGCGCAGCGTCTCCTCGTTCCCACGCTCCGCAAGAACAAGCGTCCCCGTCCGCGGCGGATCGGCCGTACTACGGTCCGGCCTGGTGCAGCTCGGCCGCCGTCACCGCCGCCGTGCCGCGCTTGCCGACGGCGATGCTCGCTGCCAGGTTCGCCGCGATCACCGCTTCGTCCAGCGCCGCGCCGGCCGCCAGCGCGAGCGCCAGCACCGCCACCACCGTGTCACCCGCGCCGGTTACGTCGAAGACGTTCCGTGCCACCGCCGGCACGTGCAGCGGCGCGGCGCCGGCCCGGAACAGCGACATGCCGGCTCCACCGCGCGTGATCAGCACCGCGCAACCGTCAAGCATCGCGACCAGCTGGCCGCCGGCGTCGATCAAATGGCGCTCGTCGGCGATGTCTTCCCGCAGCAACCGCTCGACTTCGTGGTGGTTCGGCTTGATGACCGTGGCGCCGCGATATTTGCCGTAATGCGTCCCCTTGGGATCGACGACGGCCGGCCGGCCCAGCCGCCGGGCCGTGCCGATGAGCGCGGTCGCCACACGCTCCGAGACAACGCCCTTGCCATAGTCGGAGAGAATGCACGCGTCGGCCTCGGGCAAGCGGCGCTCGATCCAGTGACACAGCTGCTCCTCGACCGCCGCCGGCACCGCGAGCCGGCACTCCGCGTCCATGCGCACCACCTGCTGGCCCTGGGCGACGAGCCGCGTCTTGGCGGTCGTCGGCCGCTCGGGCGTCGCGGTCAGGCCGTCGCAATCTACCCGATGCTGCCGGAGCGCGTCCTTGAGGCTGTCGCCCGCCGGATCGACGCCGACGCACCCGCCCAGGAGCGCCGTGCCGCCGAGGCCGACGACGTTGGCGGCGACATTGGCGGCACCGCCCGGCGCAGCTACGGCGGCGAATCTCTACCACCGGCACCGGCGCTTCCGCCGACAGTCGCGCGGCGTCCCCCCAGAGGTATTCGTCCAGCATCACGTCGCCGACAATCAGGACGCGCTTGCCAGAGCATTTCGCCAGGAGGGACTCGAGGGCGGCGGAATTCATGGGATTGTCCCAGTGCCAGGAAGGACCAACCAATTACCAATGGAACCACGGATCACACGGATGGCACGGATAAGATCGGATTGCGTTCCTTATCCGTGCCATCCGTAAGATCCGTGGTTCATTGTCGCCAAAAGAGATCGATTCGGTGCTTGACCCGCAGAGCGCGCCGGGTGACAATCGCGGCCCGACTTCTCAGCACGAGCCGTCTCGCCGTCGATTGGGCCTGTTGCGAAGTCGCCCGAGATCCCGGAACGGCCATGAATTGAGGTCCAGGTCGGCCTGATTGGGATTGCACGGGGCGTCCAGCGGCCCCGGCAACGGATTCCGGTTGTGGCGCCACTTGCCCGGCACCAAATCGGCGCGAAGATATGTCGCTTCAAGGCAATCGGGCAGCAGCATGTCTGCGACCGGCAGTTGTGACGCATAGTTGTTTCCATGGGCGTGGACCAATCGGAATCGGTGATTGATTTTCTTGAGGCAAGCCGTCTTCCGCTTGAGGGAGTTTTCGCTCCGATCCGTGAGCCCATGAAATTCGATGATGAGAACCTCGAAGAGCTCCAAACATTCCGGCTCCGTCAAGGCCAACGTTTCCCATTCCCAGCCTTCAATGTCCATCTTGAGCCAAAGACGGTGTCGCCGCAAGTCGGGCCGTTGGCCGTACTGGAACAGCGTCGTCACGGATTGTGCATGGACGCCCAGGCCGACCGGGAAAAACTCGGCCTCGTCGGGAAGATTGCTGGGCGGAGCGATCGTTGGGTCAAAAAGTTTGATGCTGGCTCGCCCGAAGGCGCGAAACTCGTGCTCGAAATCAAGGTTATTGCCCACACCGACGGCGTAAAGGAAATCGACCGCCTCAAGACGCAAGTCCGGTACGATATAACCGCCGTCATGCCGGGAGCCAAGTCGGAGCGTTCGCAATCGTGACGACTCCCAAACGATCAATTCGGACAACAACGGGGCAAGGACGGGGATGTTATCATGGGGGACCGTCGGACCTTGATTGGCACGAAGGGCGCCGCCGGTCCGCGCCTTGAGACTCCGAATAGACAATAAGGGAGCGGCGTAGCGGCGCAGTTCACGGGTGCGTTCGGCGTGAGACCGTCCGGCGAAGTGGATCGCGAAATCCCCTTCGCAGAATTCATGGGGATAGCAGTTGAATAGTCGCCGTGGCACGACCTTGACACGCAACCCTGGCACGCCCTCGCGGATGGTTTCCATTACCGCGAGCGTTTCCCACCACGGGTGATGGGTGTATTCGGTCTTGGCGTAAGCACGTCGAAACAGCTCCGCCACGCCGGGACAGTTTCGGACGAAAAACACGCCCATGTTCAGAAGCTCATTGGGCGAGTCATCGCCGCCGATAAAGTCGGCATCGTCATCCAAAAACTCAGTCAACGGGATATCGTGGCGGAGGATCAGCGCATCGGCGTCAACCCACATCAGCCACTCGCAAGGCGAATCGGCGGCGAACGCCCGCATGATAAGCGAAATCTTGCTCCAGGCAGCCGGGCGCTTCGGATTGAGAGTCGTCGAATGCGTGAGCGTGCAGTAACCGTGCCGTGCCGCGTATTGGCAAAGGACTCGCGTTGTCAGTTCGCCGTACACGGCAATTTCCGGCGTGTAGAGCGTGGCCAGCGTGATGCGCGAAGCCGGCGTGCTGATTGGCTGCAGCACCGCTCCATCTGGCGAGCGAACCGGCATGCCTACCGTTTGCGCCAGTTCCCCTAGCCAACTCCAGCACTCCTTTTCCATCGGAAGCGTTGCGTGGTACTCAGGCATCATGCTTTTTTGCGCCGTCGGAAACTCTTGCGCATCGAGGCGGAATTTGTCCGAACACCGGTGCACGAACAGCGTCTGGCGGTCCGGTCCGATGTGCAAGTACCCGGGCTCCACCACGCGCGCCTGAGGCGTAAACATCAGGAAGGGCTGGCCGACGCGAGTCCAGGCGACCTCAAAGGTGTGCTTGTCGCCATAACAATAGCGATAGTAGTAGTCGGAATGATCGTTGTAGAACCAGGTGAGGTTCAACGCTCGCCAGCACATGCGCTTGTGCACCACAAACTGGCCACTCTCCACCGAACCCGGACGCCTCGGATTGGGCACGCTGAAGGCCGGCCATTTGAGTCGCTCATCAAACGTCTCGGATTCAGGCCAAAAGACGGCGCCGGCGGCGCGGTATTGCTCCAGATCGAAAAGAAACTCCGGACTGCGGCAGGGATAGCAGTCGGCATCGAGAAAAAGCAGCTCCTCAAAGGGACTGTGCAAGGTCGCGAACACCTTCAGCTCCCAACCGTCGAGCCGGCGCGCCGGATGCCGGCGGCGAACCTTGTCGGCATCGACGCACTCGACCTGCCACGGCGCCAGCAGCGCTTGCTTGTCGCGCGGCATCTCCTTCTTGCGACCCAGATACCAGACCTGGATCGGCAGCTTGCAGCCGACGTGCCGAAGGGCCCGGATCGTCACGTACAGCGACGCGAAGTACTTGTCGCCTCCGCCGGCAATGACGACGCCTCGGCCACGGTAGCGCTGCACCGGATAGGCCGGGATCGCGGCGAGGAACGCCTCCGACCGGCGGTGCATCTCCGCCGAGTTGGGGCCGAACGGATCGCGGGGCAAGTAGTCGTCGCAGTGGGTGCAGGCACGCACCTTGCCGGGAAGCTCCTTGTCGGTCCCGTCCGCAGCGCAACGGCCGTGCAGCACGCAGGCGAAGACGTTGCGCGCGACGCCGCTGCCGCGCGGCCTGATGCTCTTGCCCGTCCATTGACCCAAATGAACGCACGGCAACGCGCGGGGCAGCGGCGTGGGCGGTTCGTGGTCCGCGCAGCCGCACTCCCGGCACGTCTTTGCGGTCACCACATTCGGCGCCTGCAAGAACTTCGGCGACCGGCACAGGTAGTGATCCGTGGCGGTATCGTCGCGCCAGCGGCAAACAGGCAGCGAAAGCATGGCTCGACTCATGACGCCGGCGAAATCGTGACTGACTTTGGCCAATCCTTGCACACCTTGCTGCCGGCGCCCTTGCGCTGGAGGTTGATCGGCAGCGAGCAGTCTTTCGGCTTCGTTCTTGCTGTGAACGTGACGAGAAGGTTGTCGCCTTGTTTCAGCACGAGCGTCCACATGGTGGTGCTCTTTCTTTCCAGCACCCAGAACCCCACCGGCGCGCCTTTGCCGCAAAAGGCGATCGGCCGGCTGAACCAGGAGCCGGGGAGCGGGGCATTTTCCGCGTACAACAGAAGCATGGGCCGATTCAGCTCGTTGCACTTGGGGCACGTCCCCCTGGTCACACTCGCATCAAGCTTCAAGCTGAGGGCGACGGGGACCGGCTGGCGGCAGAACTTCCTGAGCGGGAACGGCGTCGGGCCGCTGCCGCTCGAGCCGGAACCGGACGGCTGCACGATGAATGGGTGCCCGATGACGCTGCCCAAGTCTTGGTCCTCGACCTGGACAATTCGGTTGTTCCCAGTCACCGGCGTGACAATGGGCCCGACCGAGACGGAAACGCTGCGCAGGTTGGACATGTCGTGGGCGGGGAAGGCCGTCGGGCCGCTCTGCACGCGCCCAGGCCGCTGCCCGCGGCAAACAAATAGATATTCACGGCAAAATCGTCCGCTGATCCCAAGGGCATTGCATCACGTTCGCAAGGAAAAACCGTCATTTCAAGCTCGCAGCGAGCACTTTTAGGAGGTACTCATCATTCCAGCCTGCACATTTGCGCTTGCAGGATACGCCCGCTCTGCATGTTGGTTCATTCAGTAAAAGCGACGCGGACAACCTGCGAATCAGTGCCATGTTTTCCTGGCCGTGCCCTTTGTGCAGACGACTTTCGTCCTCGCGGAAACTCATATCCAAGACCCAATGGAGCGAGGTTTCGATTCCCCAATGATTGCGCACGGCGCCGGCAAACTTCTTCACCCGCGGCGGCAGACTCGTGATGAAAACGCGTGTCTCGACGCTGGGTTCCTTGTTGCCTTCTTGCCGCTCGCTGTACACCATGCCAATACTACGCAGGTCTTGCCAATCGGGGTGACGCTCTGCCAACTCTTCGGGCACGCGGATAATATCATAGATCCGCGTCTCGACGCGGCCATGCCCCTCTTCCTTCGTGCAATGCCGGTGATGTTCCAGGCCTGCGAAGTTGTTGTCGAAGCCGGTCAGGAACACAGCCCGGATGTCATCGTGCAAGATTGGCTGGTTGTCCTTCACGGCCAACACATAGTCGGCGTCCGCCGCGCGGATGGCGGCAACGATGTCTTTCTGGCAGCCCATGGCGTCGCTGGTCACGATCGCCCCGGAAATCTCGAGGTTCTTGATCAGTTCGGGCATCGCGGTGATTTCATTCGACTTGCTGTCGCAGGCCTGTTGCCCCAGGAGTAGACGATTTTCAGTGGCCCAGGCACTGACCATATGCAGCGGTCCTTTGCCCGCTGCTTTGTCGAAAGATCGTCGGGCCGTCTTGCCGTCAATGGCGACGACACGGCCGAGCGTGGACTCGGCAACTGCCTGCACCCACTTGACAAATCCGTCCTGTAAAGCGCGCGGATTGAGCAGCGCGAAAACACGACCAAAAGTGTCGTGGGAGGGTATGCCATTGGCCAGTTCGAGAAAGGTCCGCAGAAACTCGAACTTGTTGACGCCGTATTTGGCAACCTCGACCCAGGAATCGGCCCCGGAGATGACCGCCAAGATGGTGACGGCGATGATCTCCCAGAGGTTGTGTAACCGCAAATGTTCCCGGCGTGGGTCCGCAACGTCGGCAAAGCACTCGCGCATGGAAACGGTTGTGGCCTTGGACATGATTCTTCTCCTCCGTGAACGGGTTCCGTCCGAGAAGAATCATTCGCATGTACACTTGTCCAAGTCAAGGGCTCAGATTAGAATTCCACGGTGATGAAGGTAGTGCGATTGCCTTGCCGCTGATCCCTGGTCATCGATTATGACCGGAATATTGCCATTGCCGTCGGCTGTCACTAGCTCACCAGGCCCGGGACTCTCAATCGAAAAGTTCACCGAATCGCCAACGCGGACTGGGCGGCGCCGTTTAGCCATGAATCACCTTTTAGCTCAAGGGTTGGATCGCGACACAAAACGGACTTCGCTGAACGTCACGGTGTGAGAGAGGGTTAATAAGCCAATGCCTCCCTGATAAGGAACGGTCTGGAACAAGTTGTTCGCCTCTTTGGAACAAAGCTCGGTCAGGGATTCGCGAGCGATTTCCACTTTCACCAGGCGGTTATGTCGTACCTCGATCTTGACACGAACTTGGCCTGAAAGGAACGGGATCTTCTGGGAAAAGAGACTCGTTGTGTCAACGGCAACCTCTTGATGACTGTTGTAGCTCAGGCTCCCTTTGCCGCGATGAACGTGCCGGACGGGCACACCCTTGGGGCTGGTCCGGTGTTCAATGCGCAGAAAGTGGAACCCGGCAAACACCTGCTTCTGAATTCTCTGCTCCTTCAGTGTCCGGTCTTCATGAAAGCCCCAGAAGATGCCCATTTCGCCCGTCCAGGGCGCCTGCTTGATGTCAACTTCAATATCGTAACTCGGAAGGGCGGTGGTGCCCACAACGAACAGCCGGCTCGGCCCACCTATCACTTGTAAGAGTTTTTCTTCCGGACTCCACAACTGCCATTGGAGATTGTCAAAGTCCCAGCCGACGGACAACGGCTTGCGGTCGAGCAGTTGAAAAGGGGAGTCCCGTTTCAGCGAGTCGAGCGAGCGTGGCGCCAGCTCCTTGTTATCCCCACTTAGGTCAGGCGCATCGTGACGCCGAGTCGCGGCCACAACGAGCCCCAGGCCAGCCAGGGCGACGCACGCAGCTAGCCCGATGGCGAGCTTCCGCTGCGTCCACTTCGGCTGCGTCGCAGGGATCACCGTGGACCCCTTCGGCACGATATTCTCGGCCCGCTGGTCGGAGGCGGGCGTCGCACTCGGAACCGGCGCAGCGGCCCCACCATCGCCTATTGGTTTGCAACTGACTGTGGCCTTTTGCTCAGCCGACGCTGACCCCGAGAAAAACCGCAGGTCGTCGGCCACGTCCTTGGCCGTCGTGTACCGGTCCGACGCCTGTTTCGCGAGAGCCTTCAAACAGATGCGCTCCAGCTCATTCGGTATGGTGTCGTCCCATTGCCGGGGTGGACGAGCCTCATGCGTGCTGATCTGTTCCAGCAGTTCCTCCCGTGATTCAGCATGAAACGGTCGCCGTCCCACCAGCAGCTCGTAGAAGACCACGCCCAGGCTGAAGATATCGCTACGGCCATCGACCCAGGGCCCTTCGCCACGCGCTTGTTCCGGTGACATATAGGGGGGTGTCCCGGCATAGCGTGGCCCCGTGCCCACTTCCCGGTCACGCAGCGCCAGCCCGAAGTCGGCCACGAACGGCTTGCCGCTCTTGTCGAGGAGAATGTTCCCCGGCTTGATGTCCCGATGCACCAGCCCTTGCTTGTGGGCATGGCGCAACGCCTCGGCCACCGTCGCCACCAGTTCAACCGTCTCGCGGATCGAAGGCCGGGCCGTCTTGAGTCTGGTTGCCAGGTCCGTGCCGTCGATGTATTTCGAGACGACGTAGCACGGAAACTCGTCGGTGCTGCCGACATCATGGACCGGCACGATGTTCGGGTGATCGAGATTGGCAACGGTGCGGGCTTCGGCCAGATACGCTGCGGCATCCTCGGGCCGGGAGACGAGCCTGCGATGCGGCACCTTGATCGCCACCTGGCGGGTCAGTTGGTCGTCGTGGGCGAGATAGACGATGCCGAAGCCGCCTTGCCCCAGGATTCTCTCGACACGGTACCGACCGATGCGCTGCGGTAACGCGGTGGCCACCGGAGCGGCGCGTTCGTCCGTCTCATCGATCCCCCCGTGTGCCGTGAGCGGCGCCCTGGTCGCGTCCGGGGGTGGACGGCCGTCGCTGCCCCCGGGCTCCGGCACCACGCGTCGCAGCAGCCCTTCATCCGCGCCGAAGCGGCCCAGGTAGTCCGCCAGCACCGGTCGTTCCTCGGCCTTGCGGCGGTATTCCAGTTCCAAGCGCAGGAGTTCGCGCAGCAGCACCGCGCCACCGCCGCCGGATCGTCGACCAACCAGTGTTCCAGGAGTGGCCGGGCCCCGCCGTGCCAGTCCTTCCAGGCGGACTCGAAACGGCTGCACCGTTGATGCACGAGCAGCGCATCGGCCGCCGCCAGGTCGCCGAGCGACGGCAACTTCGGCTCACTCATGGTTGGTCCTTCGCTTCCCAGAGCTTGCGGATGACGGCCAGACTCCGCTCCACGGTCCGTTCCGACACGTCGAGGCGGGCGGCGATCTCGGCGTTGGTGTGGCCCTCCATCTTGGCCACCGCCACCGCGCAGGCTCGCCTCCAGGCCGTCCAGCAACAGTCGAGACTCCTCGGCTACCTGGGCGGCGAACTCGGGCGTCGGCTCGCGCCCGATCACTTCGGCCAGTGCGTCGGCGCCATCCCTGTCCAGTTCCGAGAAGTGTTGCACGGCGCCGCCGCCACGTTTGAGGGCGCGCTCGTGGCGAAGGAGGCGACTGGCCTTGCGTGCCGTCAGCAGCACCAGCAACTGCCACAGGTCGTCGCGGTCATCCAGGCGGGGAAACTGATTGCGTTCGGCGCCGCGGCAGAAGCTGTCGAAGGCGCTGAGGGCCACGTCTTCCTCGTCGGCCGCGCCCCGCGGTTTTCCCTGGAGGCGCTTGCGGGCCAGGCCGACCAGGCGGCGGTAGTAGCCCTCCCAAAGCCGCCCGGCGGCAACGGCGTCGCCCGCCTTCAACTGGGCGATCCAGATGGTGACCGATCCGGAATTGGGCATGATCGGCGTCCTCGAAGGAGCCAACGAAGATGGTCAATGTTGATGTTAACCAAGCCGCCGCGGCTTGGCAAAGAATTTTTCCGCTTGGCTGTCGGGTTGCGCGGCCCTTTGAGCAGTTCCCTGATAGATGAGGACCGCATGGACCAAACCACTGAGCGAGGAGAACTGTAATGCGCTGTGCCTACCTCACCACGGACGAAGTCAATAAGGCTCTGGCCCTGGCATGGGCCGCAGCCTGCGGCATCGAGCTGTTCCCATTGGCCCCCAAGGACGGGGTGCCGGGTCGGGAATACGACGCGGTTCTGTGCGACTGGGACTTCTGGCCTGCCGAGCTGCGGCGGGAAATACTCGCCGACCTGAACAACGGCCCGCCCCCCTGCCCGTTGGCGGTGCACGGCTACAACCTGGACGAGGGCGCAACGCTGCTCCTGCGCAACCGGGACGTGGCCATCCACGGCAGCCTGCACCTCGACGTGCTCCAACGGCTGTTGCTGGCGCACGGACGGGCTCGCGCCGCGGTTTCGCCGGTGCTTGATCCGGAAGCTGCGTGGGAGGTGAACGGAGAGCAAGATTTGGCAAGTGAGTCCACGCGCGCCGGGTCATAGCGTGGCCGCCTGGCTCATTTCGACGCGCCACGCCTCCAATCGGACAAGGCTTGCGGCAAGGGCCACGCGCAAGGTTACTTGGGCGCGTGGGCCCAGCACCCACGTCGCTTGCCCAGGGTTATTCGACAACCATCTGGCCGTTCATCACCATCCAGTGACCCGGAAAGGTGCAGAGAAACGGATAGCGGCCTTTCATGGCGGGCGCCGAAACCAGATGGTGAAACGCTCCCGCGGCGGCACAATGTCGGTGTTGGCCAGCACGTCGGCGCTCGCGGGCACATAGTGACGGACGACGGCCTCGGGGTCGGCGACGAGCTTGTTCGTCAGATCGCCGACGCGCTCCAGCGTGCCCGGTTTGATCAGCACCCAGTTGTGCGGCACCACGTCCGGATTGGCGAAGGTGAGGCGAAGCGGCTCGCCCGCCTTCACGGTAAACGACGGCGTCGCGAAGGTGAGGTTCTTGCCGGCGACCATCGCAATCGCGCGCGCGTCCGGCAGCGGCTGCCGCCACGGGTTCGGCGCCTTTTTCATCGTCGCCAGCGCGAGGTCGGCGAGAATCGGGTGGGCGGCGATTACCTTTGCCGTGGGCCGATAGCCCGGGAAGGCGGCGAACGGCACGTCGAGCCGGTGGACCGTCAGAAACAGGTCCTGGGCGGGGTCCGCTTCATTCACCCGCAGGTGCAAGTGGAGCTGGTTGACCGGCTGGAGATCGGGCAGCTCCAGAAAGACGCTGCGGCCATCGGGTAGAACATAGGCGGTGGCGATCGCCAACGTGTCATGGCCCACCACGCCGGAGTGGCTCGGCGAGAACTCCGGCGAGCCATACGCGGCGCTGTAGCGGTAGTTCCAGCACTGCGCGAAATGGTTGCTGGGCTGCCGGGCCACGGCGGCATCGACCGGCTGCGTAAACTTCACCAGGACGCCGTTCTGGTAGACGTGAAAGGCGGACGGCAGCTGTACCGGAGCGCCCGTATAGCGAACCCGCTGGAACGAACCGTCGGCGACCGTGTACGTGCCCCAGCCGGCCATGCCCGACACGTAGAGCTGTCCGTCCCGCGGATTGAAACGCCCGCGGTGGGCGCCGGACCGGAACTCGCCCGGCAGCGGGACCACGGCTCCCTGGGCCTGGCCGGCAACTTCGTCGCGCAGCAACAGGAAGTGCGCACCGGCGCCGAAGGATAAGTGAATCATCTGTCCCTTGAGCGGCCCCCAGCGATTGTCCGGCACGGTGACCTGGCCGCCGCTGGAGTTGTCCAGCCCACGCGGCAGATAAACCAACGGCAACGCCGGCGGCCGGCCGTCGCGCGGCCCGCCGTAGCCGAAGTACGGGACGGTTGCTTTTTCCTGGAGCCTTACCTCGCAAACCATCGACGCCGGTGTCCATTCGCCCTCTGAGTTCGGCACCGTAATCGTCCCATTGGGCCCCAGGCCGAGGCCGTCGGGGTTGCGCAAGCCGGTGGCGAGCACGTCGATCTTCTTGCCGTCGGCGGCGATCCGCAGGAGGCCCTGGTTGCCCGACGCGGTGTAGAAATTCCCATGCGCGTCGCGCTCCAGCCCGCAAATGAAATCGTGGCCCGCCGCGGATGTGACGTACGCATTGGAGACGCATTCGTAAGAGTCGGTCTCGCCGTCGCCGTTGAGATCGACGAGTCGCGTGATCTGATCGCGACCCAGCACATAGACGGACCGGTCGGCGACGACGAGGCCGAGCGCATGGTGCAGCCCCGAGGCAATGCGTCGCCAGCGGACGCGCTCCAGGTTGTCGTCCAGTCCGTCCACGCGCCACACGTCGCCCTGCATGGTGCAGAGAAACGCGGTGCCGTCCGGAAGGAAGTCGTGGCCGCCGAAGAACAGCAGGGCCTTCCACGGATTCTTGAACGGCGGCTCGATCGTGTCCACGGCATAAGGCCGGCCCTGTCCGCGCCGGCCGCGTGTGACGAGCAGCTGCGGCCACTGGGCGGGCCCGCCGCGCGTGAGGTCGGCCAGGGGATGCTGGTCGGCCCGCGCGACCTGGCGAGTGAATTTGCCGTCTTCGACCCACGGCGCGTCGAGGTACTCCACGTCGCCGATGCGATAGGAGAAAATCACGCGCTGGCCATGCCGGTAGAAGCCGTGGTAGACAAACGGCTGATTGGGGCGCGTGCCGGCGGGCCGATCGAGGGGCTTGCCGTCCATGAGGAGGCCGTGCATGAATCCATGGCGCACCTTCGAGAACTTGACGAAACCGCCTTGCCACACCGCTTCGTAACCGAGCGTATCCGGATTGAAGCACGCGGAGAGCTCACCCGCGGCGCCGAGCCGCACACAGACCGCGCGCGGCACTATCCGGCCGGCGCCGTGGAAGACGCCGCACAGCAGCGAACCGAGGTCGGTGCGATTCCAGCGATCGTCGGTCCACGCCGCTTCGTTCTGATTGCCCCAATGGCCGTACTTGCCGCCGTCGAGGCCGGGGAATTCGGGCAATAACGGCGGCACGGGCCGCTGCTTCAAGAAGTGGGCGGCTTCCCGCACATAGAAATCGTACACCCGATCGCGGTTGACGGGCTGCTGCCAGCTCGGCCAATGTTCCGGGTACAGCGGCGCGCGGTCGGGCGCGAATTTCGCCGGCTCGTGCGCATGGGCCGCGGCCGCGAGCCCTTCGGTATGGCCCAGCTCCAGCAGGAAACGAATGAGGTCGCGCCGTTGCTCGGGCGACATCATGGCCGCCAGCCCATCGGGCATCAGCGTGCCGATCTCACGGCGTTCCTCGATTGCATTCTTGGCGATGCGATGGGTCGTCGTGGTGCCGGGTTCGCGCAGCACCAGCTCGGTGTCGGTCTCGCTTGCCTTGTAACCTTGCAGCAGCTTGCCCGCAGTCGTCACGACCGCGATGGCGACGTACTCTGCCTTGACCTGCCGTTTGGGCCAGAGCACCGCTTCGACGACCTGATCGGGCGGCAAGCATTTGCCGACATTCGAGAGGTCCGGCCCCACCGTGCCGCCCTGGCCGCCGACCGCGTGACACGACATGCAAGCCAACGTGGGCGAGCGAAACACCGCGGCGCCGCGCCGCGCGTCGCCACGCGCCTTTGCTTCCGCGAGCACGTCCTTGACGAGGTCGGCGCTGTACGGCGGGTTCCCCGCATTGACCTTGCGAGCGTCACCGGCGGTGGCCGCGAAAACAGCGAGAAACACCCCGCCGCCAACTACCAGAGATACGACCACGCGACGTTGCCAAAAGCTGTCGATCACCGGTAAATCTCCACGCATGAGCAAGCCCACGGCGCAAAACGACATGACCCAGGGAAGCGGAAACACCGGTGTTGATATACGCAGCGCTAACCGCGAGGTCGAGGCGCTCGGCATTTGTTGCAATTACTTGTTGACAGCAGGCATCCCGCGGTTACGATCATCCTAGCTTTCGCGGGCGGTACGGTGGGCCGCTGGTGCTGATCCGAGTCATTGAAGCGATGAATTTCTACCTTTGGACCGACGAAATCATCGCGCATCTGGCCGAGCACGACGTATCTCCCGAGGATTTTGAAAATGTTCTTGAGAATCCCACCAAGAAAGGCAAGAGCGATTCCTCTGACCGACCGTGCGTGTGGGGCTACACTGAAGATGGGCGCCACCTGATTGCCGTCTATCAAAGACTCGAGGACATGACGATTTTGCCGGTGACGGCCTATGAGGTCCCCGAGGAGCGTCAGAAGAAAAGGAAGAGGAAAAAGTGAGTCATGAAGCCAACTCAATCAAGACGATCGAAGACTGAGCTTACGGCTTCGCAGTTGAGGCAACTACGCAAAGATCGCGGATTGATCGCCAAGGAATTGCCGGCCCTGGCTGCCAAACATGAACGCCTTTGCGAGGCTGCGAAGGAACACACTCATAGCGGTGCCTTACGCCGGGCAGTCCATGCCAGCAAGCTTCTTCTCGATGATTTGGCCCACCGCGCTGGCACTGATCTGGATACGCTCGATGCGTTCCTGACCGCCGACAAAACACTGACCTCCGACGTCATTGATCGGTTGGCGAGAATTCTCCAGCTCAAACTGGAGCCGGCCAACGGCAAGCCCAAACCTCGACGCGCGAAAGCGGGCTGACGGGGCCGGAGCACGATCCAGCCTGTTGATTTGCCCGCCGCGACACGGTACGATCAACAGATCATGTTCGACGTGCAACACGATTCTCCGGTGCCGATCCATGAGCAGCTCACCGGCCAGATCCGGGCGCACATCGCGTCGGGCGCGCTCAAGGCCGGCGCCCGGCTCGCGGAATATCGCGGCTCGCCCAGGAGCTGCTGACCAATCCCCAGGTCGTCGCCCGTGCTTATGATGATCTGGAATGGGAAGGCGTACTTGCGAAGGAACGCGGCGGCGGCATGGAGGTAACGCCGGGGGCGGCCGTCCTGTGCCGCGTCCGGCTGCAGGATCTCGCCCGCCAGCAGCTGCGCCAGGCCGTCGCGCAGGGCCGCACCGCCGGATTGCCGGACGCCGAGATCGTCACGACTGTCGAGCAAGCGCTGGCCGCCGCACGCGTGCCGCCGTTGACCCCGGACAAGCTCACGACCAGCATCAAGCAGGCGACGCATGACAGCCGCCATCGAACTTCACAAGGTGTGCAAGACCTATCCCGGCAAAATCGCCCTGGATCACCTTAGCCTTTCGGTGCCGGCCGGGTCGATCTTCGCCTTGCTCGGCGACAACGGCGCCGGCAAGTCGACGACGATTCGCATCCTCAACGGGCTGACGCCGGCGGACTACGGCCTGGCGCGTGCTCGGCCATGACTCCTGGGCCGACGCCGCCCTGCTCCGCAAGCGCATCGGCTACGTGCCGGAAAGGCCCAAGTTCTACGACTGGATGACCGTCACCGACATCGGCTGGTTTACCTCCGGCTTTCAGGCCGACGGCTATCTCGACCGCTACCTCGACCTGACCGAGCAGTTCCTGCTGGAGCCGCGCGCCCGGCTCAGCACGCTGTCGAAGGGGCAATATGCCAAGGTCGGCCTGGCCCTGGCGCTGGCGATCGATCCGGAAGTGCTGATTCTCGACGAGCCGACGTCGGGGCTCGATCTGCTGGTGCGGCGCGAGTTCCTCGCGAGCATGGTGCGGCTGGCCGGGGAAGGCCGGACTATCCTGATCTGCAGCCATCAGGTGGCGGAGATCGAGCGGATCGCCAGCCACGTGGCCTTTCTGCACGCGGGCAAGGTGCTGCTGACGGCGCCGATTGAGAAGCTACGTGACGTCATGGTCCGCGTGCGGCTGCGCTGTGACGGCGCCCGGCCGCGCGCGTCGCTGCTGGGCACGGTGTTGCAGGAACAGCACGTGGGCGGCCGTTGGCAGGTGATCCTGCGTGAGCCGGACCGCTCGGCCCTGGAGCAGCTGCGCCGCGCCCGGGCATCCACGACTACGAAGAAGCGCCGCTCGGCCTCGAAGAAATGTACTGTGCTCTCTTTGCCAGGAAGGACGGTGTGCCGTGATGCTCACGCTGGCCTGGAAGGAATTCCGCGAGCACCGCGCGATCTGGCTCACCATGGTCGTCATGACCTGCGCCCTTGCGCTGGGCCTGTCCGAGATCATCGGCGCCGGCGACCCGGCCAACGCGCTGGTCGCCGTGACGCTTGCGATCCTGTGCATGGCCGGTGCCTACGGCGTGGTGTGCGGCTCGATGATGTATGCGGGCGAGCACGAGGGCGGCACGCTGGTGTTTCTCGACATTTTCCTGGGGCGGCGCGGCCTGTTGTGGCTCGGCAAGGGGGCGATCGGCGTGCTGCTCGTGGTGACCGAAGCGCTGGCCGTGGCCGGGCTGCTGTACTTCTTGAAGCAAGCGCCGCCGTCGTGGGCGCCGGTGCTGATCGGCCAATCCACGCCGCTGCTCTTGAACCGCGAGCGCGGCCCCCTCTGGGGCCTGGAGATCTGGTTCCTGGTGCTGCCGGTGGTGACGCTGGAAGCCTATATCTGGGGCCTGTTCGGTTCGGCGTTGACGCGGCGCGTGTTGACCGGAGCGGCGGTGGCGGCGCTGGCGGCGACGCCGGTCTGGCTGATTTTCGTCAACGCGCCGCCGCCGGTCTTTCTCGGCGTGCGCATGGTGACGGCGGCGATCGTGCTGATCATTTCGGGCGGCTGGTTCGTGACGCAATCACGCGAGGCGTCTGCCGGGCCGCCGCCCAGGCCGGAAGAACAATCCGACGAGCCGCGGCGCCGCCTCGACGAGCTGTGGGAGGAACTGCAGCGCGACAACGCGACGGCCGATCCGTTGTGGGGCGACGCGGCTGCGGACATTCCCGTGCTCCAGCCGGTCGGACGTTCCGCTCACCCCCGATCGTCGACGCAGCCGCGCCGATCGAGCTCGCCTGGCGAAAGAGCGGAGGCTGCCGCCCACGGCGAGAACGGGCGGAATGGCGCGCGGACTCGGCGGCAGCGGGCGGCGGCGCCGGCCGAATCGCCCACCGATGCCCTGATGTGGCTGACGCTGCAGCAGGCCTGGGGCTTTTTCGGCATGCTGGCCGGCGCCTGCCTCTTCATCGGACTGTTTGTTCCCAATCACGGCCAGATCCTTTGGCCGATCGCCACGCTGCTGCTCGGCGTGGCGTGCGGCACGGCGGCGTTCGCTCCCGAACAGCGCGACCTCTCCTATCAGTTCCTGGCGGCGCTGCACATGCCCTTGCGCAGCATCTGGCGCTTCAAGATCATGTTCTGGTTCACCGCCGCGCTATTGGCGACCCTGCTCATCGGCTTCGGTGCGCTCGTGGTCGCCTTCGTGCGCACACTCGGCGTGCGGGCGAACGCACAGATGATCGCGTTCCAGTTCGGCACCCTGCGCGACCTGATGGGCCCGGTCCTGTTCTTCAGCGTCTGGCTCCTCTATGGCTTCGCGACCGGCCAACTAATTGTCTGGCTCTGCCGCAAAAGCGTGCTCGCGGTTTTGCTGTCGGGCCTGGTCAGCGCCGGTGCGCTGGGGCTGTGGCTGCCATCGCTGCTCTGTGGCGGCATGAGCGGTTGGCAGCTGTTGCTGCCGCCGCTGATTTTGCTGGCGGCGGGTCACGTGCTGGTCCGCGCCTGGGCGGGCGGCCGCATCAAGGAACGCAAGCCCGTGATCGCCCTGGCCGGCTTTGGCGCCGCGGCGCTGGTCTGGCTCGGCGTCAATCTGGGGCACCGCGCCTGGGCGATTCCCGACGTGGGTGAACCGGTTGACCGGATCGCATTCCGCGCGCGCGGCTCGCCGACGCCAACCTGGCGGGCCTGAAGATTCAGGAAGCGCTCATCGACGTCGAGAATGCCGCCGGGAAAAACCTATGGCAGGTGCGGATGGCCGAGGCGGCGCGCTTGCCGGTCGGCACGATTGAAACGCCGCGCATGGACGGCCAGCCGCCGCTCTTGAACCACCTGCCGGGCTGTCGCAAAATCACCGAGCGGCTGCGCGCCATGGCCCGCGCAGAGCGCACCGCTGGAAAGCCCGGTCCTGCGTTTGACCATCTGGCCGAGATCCTGGCCCTCTCGCGTAACATGCGCAACCAAACCCTGATTGGATCGTACCTGGCCGGCGTGCAAACCGAGGAGAGCGCCTTCGAAGGCCTGGACGTGTGGTTGGCGCGTGTCAAGCCGGCGCCGCGCCGCTGCGCCGTGTGCTGGACGAGCTGGACCGCCACGCAGCCGAGACCCCGCCGGCGGTGGACTGCCTGCGCGCCGAGAGTTTCCGCGCGGGCGGCCTCCTGGCCAATCCCAGCGTCTGGACGTTCGCCGCCCCGGGGGCCGGCCGGGTCCCGGAAGCCTGGCTGGCGCGCGGCATCGCGGTTTCCCTGGAATTGCCGTGGGAATCCGAACGCAAGGCGCGTTTATGGCAGGTGGTCTGGGCCGGCCTGTTCCGCGCCATCGAGACGCCGCACTGGCAGCTGCCGGAAAGCGTTCCCGGCGCCGACCTGACCGAGGGAATCCTGCGCGCCTGGCTGCCGGCGGCGGCGGGGCCCCCCGCCGCGGACGTTGCCCGCCTGCTGCGCGAATCGTGGCTGAACGACGATCGGCTGTTTGCCCCCGTCGTGCCGCTGCGCGCCGCCGCCACTCGGTCCCAGTGGCGCGTCGACTCCACCCGCCTGGCCGTGGCGCTGGCGCTATACGAACTGGAGGCCGGCGCGCGGCGCAGAAGCTGGGCGACCTCGTGCCGAAGTATCTCGCGAAATTGCCGGTGGACCCGTACAGCGGCGAGTCGTTCCACTATCGCATTTCACCGGGCGAGAACATCGAGCTGCTCGGCGACGTGCGCGCCGGCCAGGGAGTCCTCTGGAGCACCGGACCCGATCGCCGCGATAATGGCGGCCACCTGCACGGCGGGAAGTTGGATGACGCGGATGCCGAATGGGACGGCGGCCGCTTCGACCTGGTGACGCGCGTGCCGATTTGGCCGTGATACGTGCGAGGTCAGGTGACGTTCCACGGAATTCCCACCATCGACGCTTTCTCCACGACTCGCGGGTGCGGGTCGATACCCTTGATCAGTTGTTTCAGCCGCTGCGATATGGCTGCCGGATTGATCGCCCGCGGGTGCAGCGTCGAGTGTTTCGCGGGCTGTTCCAGGTGAAGGACCACTTTCAAGTGCCTCGCCCGTAACGCCTGGCGGGCCGCGTTCTTCTCCCCGGCGTCGTTGGCACAGAATTGTGCCCCCACCAGACCCACCAGAGTGTCGCGCACCTTCTCCGCCATCTCGTCCGCCAGGTCGATGGTCTTGGTCCGTACGTGTTCCCGGTAGTCCTTGATCTCCAGCAACCAGCAGCACTCCCCCAGCTCCAGGGCCAATACATCGACCGCCCTCACGCCTCTACACACATTGATAAACTGATTCCGGTAATGACTCCAGTCGTCATACTGCGAGACATTCCAGTCGTCGGGGAAGGTAAACGTCAGGTTGCCTTCGGTGACCGTCGGCATTACTCGGCCTCCGCGGCCAGGTACCGATCGGACTGGATCAACTCCTCCTGCAAGGCATCGATCAGGCCGATGTCGTCCACGGTATCGCCCTGCTGCACCACGACACCGTTGTCACCGGGGTGAAGGCCGAAGAAGCGCGCCTTCACGTCTTTGAAGTCGTCGGTCTTCAACAAGATGTCGAGTTCCCGCATCAAGAACAGACTGTGTGTCGCTACGAACACCTGTATGCCCGATCGGCACAACTGCAAGATAGTCCGGGCAACGTGTTTGATCACCTTCGCGTTCACGTTGGCGTCGGGCTCGTCCCAGAACAGCGAGCCGGTGCCGATCAGTGATCCGGTCGCAATCAACCGTGCGATCATCGCCAGCTTGCGAAGCCCCTCCGCCACAAGGTGGGCTTCAAGCTTGCCGATGTCCATCTTGACGTAGAACCGCCCGTCTTCGAGGATCACCTTGCCGCCCAACTCCTGTTCCAGCGGCCGCAACAGTTCGTCGATCTCACCAAGCCGCTTGCCCTTCGCCAACGGGGCACCCAAAAGGATGCATGTGTCCCGCCACGTCTCTTCGAACGGCAATTCGGTCGTCTCGTACAGGGACACGAACCCAGGGTAGATCGTCAGGAGTTCCCGCGTCGGCAAGAATGCGGGCGGCTCCCCTTCCCACTTCATCGGGAGGTGATCGATCGTCACCTCGGTCTTGCTGGCCGTGTTGAACGAAAAGCCCATCCGCAGTGACTTTGTCTTGAAGCGCGCCTCGACTTCACACCGGTTGCGACCCGCCTGTCGGCGGGCCAGCCGCCCCAACTCATCAGGCCGGAATACGCCCCGTAGCTTCTTGGCAATCGCCGTTTCGAGGTAGCCCTTGGTCGGCACGGGTGAGCCGGAGTCCTTCTCGCCCCGAGCGCTCACCGCCGCGACCGTATACGCCGCTTCTAGCACATGCGACTTTCCCGCCCCATTTTCGCCGACGACGACGTTTAATCCCGCCGCGAACTGGAATTCCGTTTCCGCAAAGACGGTTAGGTTCTTGAGAAGCAGGCGGCTAAGCATCACTCCACTCCTGCGTTATCGAACTCATGTCAAATGTGTCGCCGCCCGCAAGAGCGTCCAGCACGACCGTGACCGGTGTGCGTGTGCCGCGGATCACTGGTTTGCCGTGGCAGACGGTAGGATCGATGACAATGCGCTCTGGCATGGTTTGCTCCGTGCAAATGATTGCTCGTCTGCTGCATCTTATCGCCTGTCGTGATTTGCGAGAAGGGGCTGGCTCGCTCGTGTCGTTGTGTTCGTGCAGCCCCGCATAGACAAAATCAGAGGCCACGGCGCTCTTCGTTGATAGAACCGGAGATGGCATGCACGATCCGGCGGACGATCTGCTCCTGGCGGGACTGGTCGCAGGGCGCGCCGATGCCTTCGCGGCGCTGTACGACCGTTACGCCCGCTCGCTGCACCGCGTCGCCTGGACGCTGCTGCGCTCTTGCGCCGATGCGGAGGATGCCGTTCAGGAGGTGTTTCTGGGTTTGGTCCGCGCGGGCCACGCTCGGCAGGGTGGTGAACCTGCGTGCGTACCTGTTCGCCGCCCTGCGCCACGCAGCCGCGCGCCTGGCCGCCCGGCGCAAGACCGAACCGTTACCCGATGCCGATCCGCCCGCGCGATCCGAGCGCCGCCGGCACGGTCGATGCCGCGCTATCGGAGCGGCTGGAACGAGGCCTGGCGTTGCTTCCCCTGGAGCAGGCGCGGTGCTGAGTCTCAAGATCGACGGCGGGCTGACGTTCGCCGAGGTGGCGGCTGTCCTCGCGATTCGCCCCAATACCGCGGCCAGTCGGTACCGTTACGCACTCGAAAAACTCCGAGCAATCCTGGACGCCGAACGCCATGAACCACGAACCTCTTCCCCGCGGCTTGGGTGAGCTGGAAGAAGCGCTCGCGCGCCGCCTCGGTCCGGAACCCGCAGCCGACTTCCGCGCGCGGATTCTCGGTGCGCTGTGCGGCATCCGTGCGCAGCCCGTCGTGCGCTGGCGGCGGCTCTGGCATGCTGCGGCGGCGGTGCTGCTGGCGCTGAATCTTGCGATGGCCGTCGGCAACGGGATTCGATTCCAGCGCCTGAGTACCCTGGCATTGGCGGCGCGGGACCGGCCAGCGCCGCCGGCAGGCGCGGACGTATGGGAGGAGCAGCTTCCCGGATTCGCCGCGGTTGCCGTGATGAACTTGACTCCCGCGCCCGACGTGGGCGCGGTGCGTGGGCACTTTTTTTCGCAATAAGCGATGCGCAGCCGTTGTGGAGAAACGCCGTGGGCTATGTCTTGATCTGGGCCGAGGGCCTTGCGGTAGCGCTGCTCGCAACGGCGCTGGCGCTGGCCTGGGCCGCGCATGCGGGTCGGGAACGCCGGATGCGGGCGCTGGCCGCGGCGATTGTGTTTCTCGGGTTCTTCGCCCTCGGCGCGCTGGCTGTCGCCGGGACCTTCCGAATCTACTGGATCTACCCCCAGGTCCCGACGCCCTGGTTCTATTACACGCTGACCTGGCTCGCGGCATTCACAACGTCGGGCGCGTTCATGCTCGTTCGGGGACTACGCCGGCCCGAGGCGGGGCTCGGCCGGCTCGCGGCGGCCTGGCCGCGCGGCTCGCTCGCACTCGGCCTGGGCGCCGCCATGCTCGCCTTCGGCTTCACGTTCTGGAACATGGATCTGGCGGCCCGCGCCGACCTGGCGATCGCCCGGCAGGCAGCCGGCGCCGTGCTATTGGCGATGGAGCCGCCGCCGGTCGCGGCGCCGTTGAATGCCGCCCGCCTGTATACTCAGGCCACCCGCGACCTGGGCGAGATCCGCAATCCATGGCGCGACGCCGCCCGGCGTGGCATCGATGCCCGGGAGCGTGCAAACTGGAAGGACCCGTACGTCGTCGAGTTGTTGAGCAAACATGAAGAAACCCTGGCGTCCTGCGCCAGGCCGCGACGCTGCCGGCGTGTCACTTCGATGAGCAGCGCTCGCTCGACCCGCGGCATCTGGTCGACCATCCGGAAGGTGCACGGCTCCGCGAGGCGGTCGCGCTGCTCGCGATCGACGCCCGCGTCAAGGCGAGCGCGGGCAACATGTCTCGCGCCTTCGAGGACGTCGCCGCCATCCTCGGCATCACGCGCCAGACGGGCGTCGTGTTGTTCTTCGCCGCCGAACGGACGGCCTGGCGAACGCTTGAGGAGGTGCTGTGGCTCGCGCCGTCGGGCAAGGAGCCGCTGCCGCCGCTGGCGATCCCCGAGTTGCCGCCGCTCGTGCGCAAGGCATGTGAGGAGTTGGCAGTCCTGGGCATGATCGGGCCTGCGGCGGCGTCGCAGCCCGCCCTCGTCGTCAAGGACGTGCGCGAGAACCTGGGCCCGCTGGCCGCCGTGGCGACGGAAGCGGCCGCTATCCCCATCGCGCGGGTTTTTATCATCCCGGATGAAGTCGCCGCAATGCACGAGTTATTCGAGCATTACCGGCAGGCGCCGCGATCGGCGCAGGATGAAAGCCCGAGGAATTGGGAGGATTTGCGGAAGTTCGTCGCGACCGAACCGACCGGCATCTTCGGCGCAGTCTTTATCCGGCCGAAGCACCAGGCGATCGTTGGCGATGCCGCGTCGCTGGCAACCCTGCGCCGGACGAGCCGGACTGGTCTGGCAACGGCGGCCTTTCATCGCAAGTACGGTAAGTTTCCGGAGCGGCTCGAGCAACTCGTCCCCGAGTTCCTGCCCAGCCTGCCGATCGACCCGCGCGACGGGCAGACATTGCGCATCAAACCGTTGGCCGACGGCGGCGTTGTCGTGTACGCGCCCGAGGACAGCGCGGCGGTCGATAGCGGCACGATGCGCCAGCCCGACAACCGCTGGCCGCCACCGATCTTTCGGCTGAA
Organism: uncultured Gemmataceae bacterium; assembly: GCA_963834865.1. Lineage (GTDB taxonomy): Bacteria > Planctomycetota > Planctomycetia > Gemmatales > Gemmataceae > CAWIDK01. The sequence goes on along the minus strand of CAWIDK010000002.1, from coordinate 3,125,583 downwards.
AGCGCTGGCGCCGCCATGATTCATGGGCTCGCGGCCCCGGGCGGCCGTTCCCTTTTTCGCGCCGCTCGGCTATCGTAATCTCCATGGCTTCTACGAGCCGAACGAGCTTCTGGGCGCGACTGGGGATCGTCCTGGCGATCTGGGCGGGTCTTGCCGTTGCCTTGACCGGCCAGGCCTATGTCTTCGTGTATTCGGCCGTGCAGGCGCAATCGGATCTTGAGGGCATTCGTCCGATCGCAAATCTGGTCGAGCTCTTCCTCAGCAACGTGGCCGAGTGTCTGATCTGGGCGTTCCTTACCCTCGGCATTTTTTGGCTGGCCCGGCGGTTCCCCTTCGGCCACGGGCGCTGGCTGCGCAGCCTCGCGGTCCACATTGCGGCCTGTATTGCGTGCGGCCTCATCGCTGCGTACCTGTCGGCGCTGGCGGCGGATCTCGTCCGGCGCGAGCTGCCCAATCCCTGGATCACGCGCAACGTGCTGATGCTGTACTTCCTGGCCAAGTTCAACAACAGCGTTTTCTACTACTGGGCCATTCTCGCCCTCGGTCACGTCCTGGACTACTACCGCCAGTTTCGCGAGCGCGAGCTGCTGGCCTCGCAGCTCGAATCGAAGCTGGCGCAGACGCAGCTGCAAATCCTGAAGATGCAGCTCCACCCGCATTTCCTGTTCAACACTCTCAACGCCATTTCCGCCCTGATTCATCAGGACGTCGAGCTGGCCGACCGCATGATTGCCCGGCTCGGCGACCTGCTGCGCACCACGCTCGACAATGCCAACCAGCAACACGTCCCGTTGAGCCAGGAGCTCGACTTCATCCACCCGTACCTGGAAATCGAGAAGGCACGCCTGGGCGCGCGACTCACCGTGGACCTGCAAGTCGATCCGGCCGTCATGGACGCGAAGGTGCCGAACCTGATCCTGCAGCCGCTCGTGGAGAACGCGATCCGCCACGGCATCGCCGTCCGTCCCGGTCCCGGCACGATTCAGATCCATGCCCACCGTGAAAATGGCGCGCTGCACCTGGCCGTCACCGACACCGGCCCCGGTCTGCAAGCGGCGCCGGCTGCCCTGAAAGGCATCGGCCTGGCCAACACCCGCGCCCGCCTGGAAAAGCTCTACGGCGCCAACCATCGCCTCGAGCTGACCAATGGCCGCGACGGCGGGTTCGCGATCGGCATCACTATTCCTTATCAGGAATCGTCCCCGGCCGCCGCGGAGGCGTTGTGAAAATCCGCACACTCATCGTGGATGACGAACCGCTCGCCCGGCAGCGGCTGCGCAAGCTGCTCGACGCGGATCCGGACATCGCCATCCTCGGCGAATGCGGCGACGGCCAGCAAGCCGTGACCGACCTGCGCACCCTCCGCCCCGACCTGGTCTTCCTGGACGTGCAGATGCCCGTCCTGGACGGCTTTGGCGTGTTGGCGGCCCTGGCCGGCACGGTCCTGCCGGTGGTGATCTTCGTCACCGCTCATGATCGTTACGCGCTGAAGGCGTTTGAAGTACACGCCCTGGATTACCTGCTCAAGCCGTTCGACAAGAGTCGCTTTGCCGCGGCCCTGGAGCGTGCCAAGACGCAGGTTCGCCAGGGCAGCGCTCAGGCCCTCGGCGCGCGCGTTCAGGAATTGCTAGAGAGCGTGCAGGGCCATCGCCCCGGCCTCGAGCGGCTGGTCGTCAAGTCCGCGGGGCGGATCTACTTCGTGCGGATCGCCGACATCGACTGGATCGAGGCGGCGGGGAATTATGTTCGCCTGCACGCCGGCAAGGACGACCATCTGCTGCGCGAATCGCTGACGGCGCTGGAGGGCAAGCTCGATCCGGGCCGGTTTGTGCGCATTCACCGCTCGACGATCGTGAACCTCGAGCGCATCCGCGAATTGCAGCCGGCGTTCCACGGCGACTACGTCATCATTCTGCACGACGGCACCGAGCTGGCCCTGAGCCGCAGCTGCCGCGACAAGCTGGAGCAATCACTGGGACACGCGCTGTAGCTGTAGGGTGGGCGGAGTCTTCGAAGCCCACCACGCCCGTGCAAACGCGTGGTGGGCTTCGAAGACTCCGCCCACCCTACACCAACCTTGCCGCCATTCGTCCCCGGAAACACGCCGTTCGTCCCAGCAGCCTCGCCATACCAGCGGCGAGGCGTTATGCTAAGCCCACCACCGAGGGACGCGTGCGCTCCCTCGCCGTCCCAATGATTCCCAAGAGGTGCGTTATGCGTCGAACGGCTCAAATCCTGACTACCGTCACTCTCCTGTTCGCGCTTGCCCTGGTGAGCCAGGCCGGCGAGGGCGAGGCGGCCGCGATCATCGACAAGGCCATCAAGGCCCATTTCCCCAAGGGCGCCGATGCCAAGAACCTCGGCGTGCGCACCAAGAGCAAGGGCACGCTGCACATCCTGGGCATGGATCTGCCGTACACCCAGGAAGTCGCGGTGCAGATGCCGAACAAGTTCAAGGAAGTCATGGAGCTCACCGTCATGAACATGAACGTCACCGTCACGACCGTCTTCAACGGCAAGGAAGGCTGGATCCGGGCCGGCGACAAGGACGTGCCGGTCACCGACGAAATCCTCGACGAGCTCAAGGACGCGGCCTACAGCATGCGTCTCATCCAGGGCCTCTTCCTCAAGGACAAAGCGGTGAAGTTGTCGGTGGTGGGCGAGGTCCAGGTCAAGGGCAAACCCGCGATGGGCGTCACGGTTTCCCGGGAAGGCAAGAAAGACATCAATCTCTTCTTCGACAAGACGACTGGCCTGCTGAGCAAGCTCGAGATGCGCAAGCGCGATCTGATGTCGGGCCAGGAAGTCACCGAGGAACGGTTCGTCACCGAATACCAGGAGGCGGCCGGCCGCAAGGTCGCCAAGAAGGTTGAGGTGCTGCGCGACGGCAAGCAGCTCGCCGAAGCGGAAGTGACCGAGGTGCAGATCCTGGAGCGGATCGACGACACCGAGTTCGCCCAGCCGAAGTAGGAGCACCCTAAAAACATTGAACCACGGATCACACCGATGGCACGGATAAGAGTAGTTCGGCTCTTATCCGTGCCATCGGTGCGATCCGTGGTTCATTGTTTTTTGCCGGTCATTCCTTGACGCGGATGTTCTTGATCTCGATGGCGCCGAACTCGGCGCGCAGCTTGAACGGCGTCGCCTTGGCGCCGGCCTTGGACGTGCGCACCGTCTCGCCGTTGATCTTGTGCTCGATCTTGTCGCCGGTCACGATGATCTCGAAGGCGTACCATTCGCCTTCCTTGACGTTCTTGTTTTCCTTGTTGCCCGGAATGATGTCGAACTTGGTGCCGCGCAGGAACAGGTCGTTATTGCACTTGGGCCCCGGCTTGAAGTCGAACCGGATGTCCACGTCGCCGCCGAACTGCTTGACGGTCTCGATGTACAGGTCGCCCTTGACGGCGGGATCGTAAACCAGCTTGCCGTCGACGACCTTGAAGCGGCCCTTGTAGGCCTCGGTCTGGCCCTCGAGCGATTCCTTCTTGCCGCTGGCCTCCTTCCAGCCGTCGAGGTTCTTGCCGTTGAACAGGAGCATGAAGCCCGGTTCGAGCTTGAACTCGCCCGCCGCCATGCGCGGCATCGGCGCCAGCAGCACCGATCCTAGGCAGAAAACCAAGTAGGTTAATCTTCGCATCGGAATACCTCGCACGAGTGGGTCGACTAAAGCGGTAAGGGATTACTTCGCCAGGCGACGACGCGGTCGGCTTCTGCCTTCCGCACCCACTCGGCGGTGGTCTTTTTCATAGAGGAGCTTGCCCTTCGATACGATCTCTGCGAGGAACGAGTCGCCTTCTTCCAGCCGCCACTTCATGTTTTTCGGCGTGCGGACAATCAGGTCCATCGGGAAAGGTGCCGCAAGAGCCCACCGGATCTGAACGGCCTGACTGTGCTGGCTCCACGTCGGCTTGATGACCAGCAGGTCCACGTCGCTGTCTTCGTGCGGGATGCCGTAGGCATACGACCCGAACAGGATAATCTTGTCCGGCTGAAAGCGCTCGGCGACGGCGCGCGCGTACCGGCGGATGACCCGCATCGGGACGTTGGCCCCGGTGTAGTAGCGCTTCGGCGGGAACGGGAATTCGCATTGTCGGGTTGTTGCCATGTCCTGATTCTACCGGGCCGGTGTTGTTCCGTGAACGTGTGTGGGTCATCCAGGTTCGATTCACGCCGGACGGATCCCGCTTGCTTACGGCCGGCGGCACCCAGATGCGCTCCGCCAATCGGCAGGTTACGGTCTGGGGGTTGCGGTCCCGAGTCGGGGATTAAGGACGTGCAAGACAATGAACCACGGATCACACGAATAACACGGATAAGCACCGAATTGCTCTTATCCGTGTTATTCGTGTGATCCGTGGTTGGCGGCAAATCGTCGAGTGGCTGCGTCATGGCACACCTGCCCTTGGGGTATCAGTCGCCCGTTTTGGGCCCCTCCAGCCGCAGGATAAGCACGACGCCGGTCGTCACACCAATCGCGAGATGCCGGCTGTCCGGAGCGAAGGCGAGACTTGCGAATTGTTCGCCCAGGGTCCAGTCGCGGGACTTCTTGCCGGTCGCCAGGTCGATGAGCTGCACGTGATAGTCAGGGCCGTAGGTCGCGACCCAGCGGCCATCGGGCGAACAGGCCAGGACGCCGATGCCGCCGGTGGTCCACTTGTAGAACACCTCAGCTTCCTTCGGCAGCTTGACCACGTCCCACTTCCGCAAGAGCGCGGCGACACCGCCGATCAGCACCGTGCGGCCATCCGGCGGGTAGGCGAGCGCGGTCATCATCGTCTTGTCGTACTTGAGCCGGGCCCGCTCCTCAAGGTTGCCGCCGTCGTAGATGCGGACTGTGCTGTCGTTGTAGATATAATCGCCGTCCTTCACGACAATCTGGCCGAGTTTGTCATAGAGGTAAGTGCCGCTGGTGCAGGCAAGCTGCTTGCCGTCGGGGGAAAAGGCGACCGTATGTACCGGCGTCTCGAAGGCGGTGATCGCGTTCAGCCCTTTGCCGGCCGGTCCGTCCCAAAGGCGCACTGTCTTATCGGTGCTGCACGAGGCGATGCGCTTGCCGTCGGGCGACCAGGCCAGGCGCGATATCTGGCCGGCGTGGCCGATGAACCCGTACAGGAAGCGGCCCGATTCCGGCTCACAGGTGCGGAAAATCGCCGTCACGCCGCCGACTGCCAGCGTCTTGCCGTCGGGCGCGAAGGCCAGCGTGTAGATGGCGCCCTCTTCCTTGAGCTTCGAGACATGCTCTTTCGGCTCGGCGGCGGCCAGGTCCCAGAGCCGAACCGTGGCGTCGTAGCTGCCCGACGCGAGACCGGCGCCATCGGGGTTGAATGCGACCGCGTAGGGATGGCTCAGGTGGCCTTTGACGATGGTCTTGTCGCGCGGCTTGACGCCCGAGGCGCCGGGCCAGAGGCGGACGGTCCAGTCGGCGCCGCCGGTGGCGATCAGCTTGCCGTCGGGACTGAACGCGATCGCGGTGGCGGCGGCCTTGTGGCCTTCGAGCGTCGCCTTCTCCGCGAGCTTGGGGCCGAAGCCGAACGTTTGCGCCGTGCCGTCGGCGAAGGCGGCGCCGATGGTATTGCCGCTCGCGGAGAACGTGATCGCGTTGACCGCGCCGTGCTTCGTCTTGAGCTCGTTCTTCTGGATGAGCTTGGCGCCGGCCTCCCAGACGCGAATGACGCCGTCACTGCCGCCGGAGACGAGGGTCTTGTCCTCCTTGGGATGGAAGGCGAGGCAGAGCACGCCGGCCGGCGTTTCAGTGCTGCTTTTGTCCTTCATCTTGTTCTGGTCGGTGAGCGACCAGAGGCGGATGGTCTTGTCGGCGCCGCCCGACGCGATCAGCCGGCCGCCCGGGGCATATACCACCGCGTGGATATTCCCGGCATGGCCGCTGCCGCCGTTGGCTTCCTTGGGCGGGTCGGCGGTGAGGTCCCAGAGGTAGACGTGCGCGTCGCTGCCGCCGCAGGCAAAGGTTTTGAGGTCGGGCGCCAGCGCCACGCTCAGGAGGGGCGTCGACGAGACCTTGTGCAAGCCCTTGTCCTTGGGCACGTCGCCGCTGGTATCCCAGATCTGGACGTGCCCATAGCCGCCGGAGGCTGCCAACAGGCCGCTGTCCTTGCTGACGAAGAGGCAATAAACGCCGTAGCCGTGTCCGAGGGTGTGCTTGAGGCGCATGGTGGCGGGGTCCCAGAGGCGCACCAGGCCGTGGCTGCTGCTGGTGGCGAGCCACTTGCCGTGCCGGCTGAAGAGCGTGCAGGTGAGCGGCCCCGCCTGCCGGCCGCGATGCTCGCCGAGCACGGCGACGGTTTCCTTGGGATGCCAGTCGAAACGCTCCAGCTCGGGGATCGCTTTCGCGTCGAGCTTGTCGAGCGGCGCGGGCAAATCGTGCAACAGGCCGCTCGCCTTGACCGCTGCCGGCGTGCCGGGATGCTTGCGCAGAAAAGCGAGCACGTCCTGGCGCAGCGCCTCGCTCCGGTCCGCCTTGGCTCGGACGGCCAGGCGCTGGTATTCCGCATCGGCCGCATCCTGGGCGCGGGCGGTGCCGGGCTGGGCGATGAGGATGACGGCACCGAAGAGAAGGCACAAGCGGCCCATGTCCGACTCCGCAGCAGAAGGGTCAGCATCGGCCCGCCGGGCAGATTGCCGCGCGGGCCTGAATTCGTCATTCTGTAGGTGCGGCGGCGGCGCGTCAATGGTGCCCCGCGTCCAATAAAATGGAGAACTCCCGCGTCGCTTCGGCTCTAATGAGGATGAGAGGAATCCCGCGAGGCACGGACTCATGGCCCACGATCCCCTGCGGCAGCTCCTGCGGTCGATCGGCAAGCTCGGCGAAGCGGCCGGCGCCACCATCAGCGATGCGCAGCTCCTGGAACGCTTTGTCCGCACCCGCGACGAGGCGGCCTTCGAGCTGCTGGTCTGGCGGCACGGACCGATGGTGCTGGCGGTGTGCAAACGCCTGTTGGCCGATACGCATGACGTCGAGGACGCGTTTCAGACGACGTTCCTGGTGCTGGTGCGCAAGGCCGCGTCGGTGAGCCAGGGGGCGGCGCTCGGCGGCTGGCTCTACCAGGTCGCCTATCGCGCGGCCCTGCGGCTCGGCGCCGCCCGCGCCAAACGTGCCGCCCGCGAACGGCCCGGAGTCGAACGGCTCGCGGCCAAGGATACCGGCGAGCCCGCACTCGATTCCGTGCTCGACGACGAAATCAACCGTCTGCCGGCGCGGCAACGCGTCGCCTTCGTCCTCTGCTGCCTCGAAGGCAAGACCGGCGAGGAAGCGGCCAAGCTGCTCGGCTGCCGCCCCGGTACCGTGTCGTCGCGGCTGACCCGCGCACGGGAGCGCCTGCGGAGCCGGCTGCGCCGCCGAGGAATCACGGCGCCCGCTTGCGGCGTGGCTCTCGGCGCGGCGTCCGATGCGCTCGCCGCGGCGCTGCCTCCGACGCTGCTCACGGCCACCGTCGGGGCGGCCATGCAATTCGCCGCCGGCAAGACAGTCGGCGGCGTGTTGTCGGCCCAGACCGTTTCTCATGTTAATGGAGTGCTACGCGCCATGTTCATAACCAAGCTGAAGAAGTCGGCATGCCTACTTGCGGTGCTGGGAATGCTGCTTGCGGGCGGCCTGTTCGCACGCCAGGCGCTACTGGCTCAGCAGCCTGAAGCGGATCCGCAAGACCCACCGGCGCAGGCCGGCGCGCCAAGGGCGGCAAGCCGGTAACCGCCGGCCCGGTCGTGGTCTCGGTCGTCAAGCCCCAGCGCGGACCGCTGCCACGCGTAAGCTCCCAGCACTGCGGCGTCGTTCCGTCCGATCAAGCCGATATTCACGCCGCGGTCAATGGCGTGCTGAAGAGCGTCACCGTCGAACTGGGCGCGCACGTCAAGAAGGGGCAGCTGCTCGCCGAGATCGACGCCCCGTTCTTGGCGCTCGAACGTCGACCTGGCCCAAAGCGCCGTGCAGCAGGCGCAGAATCTCGTGGCTGAAGCCGAAGCAGGCATTCGGGCCGCACGCGCCGAAATCGACGTCGCCAAGAATGTCATCGTGCAGCGCCAGTTCGATGCGGCCAGCGCCAAGGCCGCCGCGGACGAAGCTGTATCGCGGTACGCCCGGGACAAGAGCCTCTTCCTAACCAAAGGCATCAGTGCGCCGGAATTGTCAGCCTCCGAGGCGGCGGCAACGAAGTTCCGCGCGGATGCTCAGGCGAAGGACGCTGAGATCGCCATCGCAAGGACCGAGGTTCTCGTCAAGGAGGGCAAGGTTGCGCAGGCGGAAGCGGTGCTGCGCACGGCACGCGGCAAAGTCGACGCCGCCCAGATCGGCCTGGAAAAGGCCCGTCTCACGCTGAGCCTCACGAAAATCACGTCGCCGATCGACGGCGTCGTGACGACGCACAATCGCAACCCCGGCAATGTGGTGCGCACCGCGGAATCTGGGGGCCAGCTGCCGATCCTGACCGTGCAGCGAATCGATCCGGTGCGTGTCATTGTCAAAATGCCGGAGGATGAGATTCCCAATACCGAGATCGGCGCGGAAGTGGAGCTGAGTTTCCCCTTCCTGCCGGACGTGCCGTTCAAGGGCCAAAGGATCGCGCGGACCGGTTTTGCCGTGGACCCCAAGACCGCGACGATGCGCGTCGAGATCGACGTCGCCAATCCACAGCAGCAGCTTCGGCCCGGCATGTCTGGAACCGCCACCGTGCACCTGCGTAAAGGCCCCGACAACGCGCTGCGCGTTCCGACCCAGGCCGTGGTCTGGCAATCCGCCGACGGAGCGGTAGCTCCCGGGCTCATGCCCGGCGGCGGCCCCGGCGGCCTGCGACCCGGCGGGTCCAACGGGCCGGGCGCACCGGGCGGAGCCGGGCCGGGCGCCGCCATGGCGCGTGGCTTGGAACCCGCGGTCTATGTCATTCGCGGCGGCAAGGCCCACCTGGTTCGAGTGCAAATCGGGCTATCGAACCACGCCGAAACCGAGATCCTGTCGGGAATCGGTGCCGACGATCTCGTTGTCAGTGACCCCAGCCAACTCAAAGTCACCGCCGTGCCCGTCGAGGTGAAGCCGGCGCCCGCGGCCAAGTGACGCCCCCGTCCAACGCAGAGAAGCTCGCTTGCGGTTTCGCGCATCACGCGCGAAACCGCAAGCGAGATTTCTTTTCGACTCCGCGCGCCGCGCGGTACGATGAGCGTCCGAATAGATGGTGCCGCATTTCCCCCACGGAGGGCTCTCCATGTCGTCGAACCGTCTGCCGCGTCGCGTCCTTGCTCTGCCGCTCCTCGCCATCTGCATAACCGCGTTCGTCTCGCTCGACGGCGGCGGGAGCGATGCAGTGCCGCCGCCAGGCGCGCTTACGAGCCGGCCGCGACCCGCGACGCTGGCGTCGAAGCCGCTGCCGCCCGGCGGCGAAGTGCGCACCGGGGCCGGCGAGCGCCGCCGGGTCGCGCTCGGCGATGGCTCGGTCCTTTACGTCAATGAAAACACCGCCGCCACGCTGCAAGGCCCCGCCACTCTGGTGCTCAATGCCGGCGAAGTCTATCTCGAAGTCGCCGCGGCCACCGACAACCAGAAGCCGTTTGTCGTCGAGGCCGGCGGCACTGCCGTGATCGGCCGCAACGCCAGCTTCGCCGTGCGCGTCGGCAAGCAGGGTCCCGCGATCGGCGTGACGCGCGGCCAGGTGGCGATCAAGGGCCGCGACGAGCCGCTCCAGGCGGGCCAACAGCTTGACGCCGGCGCTGCCGGGCCGGCCGCCACGCCGCGCGCCTCGCATACCCTTGCCTGGCTGCACGACCTGATGTGTGCCGCGGAAGCGCCGCTCTTGCCCGCCAACGATCACGCTGGCGGCGCGCTCGTCGCCATCGATCCGCATGGCCAGGAAGCCAAGCTGACGCTGCGCATCTTCCACGTCGACGTGCACATCGAGGACGGCTTCGCGCGGACCACCATTGATCAGACGTACTTCAACCATCACGGCGAGCAGCTCGAAGGCACGTTCTACTTCCCGCTGCCGCCCGACGCGTCGCTGTCGCGCCTGGCGATGTACGTGAACGGCCAGCTCATGGAAGGCGGCATGGCCGAACGCCAGCACGCCCGCAACGTCTACGAGACGATCCGCTTCGCCCGCCGCGACCCGGCGCTGCTCGAATGGGTCGACGGCAGCACCTTCAAGATGCGCGTCTTCCCGCTGGAGCCGCGCCAGGAAAAACGCATCATCCTCAGCTACAGCCAGCGCCTGCCCAGCCTGTACGGCAAGCTGACCTACCGATTCCCGGCCGGCCACAGCCTGCAAAAAGTGCGCGACTGGTCGCTGCACGCGCGGATCAAGGACGGCGCCGGCTGGGTGTGGGACTGCCCCTCGCACACGCTGCAGGCGCGTGAAGATCAGAAGGGCCTGATGCTTTGGGGTTCCGCCAAGGACGCGGCGACGAACCGCGACATCGTCCTCAACATCGCCGATCCGCGGCATTCCGACCCCGCCGACGAGGTCGCGCAGTTCGCCACGGCCGAACACGAGGGGGCGCGCTATCTGATCGCGCGCTATCGTCCACGGCTCGGCGGCAAGGTTACCAGCCGGCGGCGCGACTGGACGTTCCTCGTCGAGACGAGCGGCGATCGCGATCCGCTGTTGGCCCGCGTGCAGATCGAGGTGCTGCGGCATCTGCTGGGTCATGCCGAGCCGGACGACACGTTTACGGTGCTGACCGCTGGCACGCGCGTCAAGGTCTTCAGCAAGGAGCCGCTGCCGCTCACGGCGGAGAACGTCAGCGGCGCGATCGCGTTCCTCGAATCGGCGCACCTGATCGGCGCGCTCGACCTGGGCCAGGCGTTGACGGAGGCCGCGACCTGCTTGAAGAAAGTCGCCGCGCCGCACCTGGTGCACCTGGGCAGCGGCATCGCAGCGATGGGAGAGCGGCGCGATGATGTGCTCGCCAAACTGCTGCCGCCGGGATCGACCTACATCGGCGTCGGCGTCGGCCGACGCTGGAATCGCGGCCTGATGAAGGCGGCGGCCGAGCGCACCGGCGGGCACTTCACGCAAATCAATCCCGACGAGCCGATCGCGTGGCGCGCCTTCGAGCTGCTGGCGACGATCAACACGCCGCGGTTGATGGACGTCGAGATTCGCGACCAGGCCGGCAAGGCGCCGTTCCTGGCGTTCAACCAGGCGATCGCGCAGGGCGAGGAAATCGCCGCCGTCACGCGCGGTGGAGTCCCGGCTTTAGCCGGCGGAGAACCGGCTAAAGCCGGGACTCCAACGTTGCCGACGACCGTCATCGTCAAGGGCACGCTGGACGGCAAGTCTTTCGAGCGCGTGCTGCCGGTGAAGAAGGCCACGCTGAAGGCGGGTTATTTGCCGCGGACCTGGGCGAAGCTGGAGATCGACCGCCTGCTGGCCGAGGACCCGGTGAAGCACAAGGACGCGATCATCGCGCTGAGCAAGAGCATGTACGTGATTACGCCGTACACGTCGCTGCTGGTGCTGGAGAACGAGGACCAGTACGTGCAGTACAACGTCGACCGCGGCCGCAAGGATCACTGGGCGCTCTATCCGCTCGCGGAGCGGATCCCGGTGATCGTCGAGCCCGACCCCGACGATCCCGCGGCGCAAGCCAAGGGCAAGCTGCCGGCGAAGACAGTGCTCCAAACGATCGCCGCCCGTGGGATGACGTCCGACAAAGATGAGAAACACCACAAGAACGGCGGCGGGAGGGTGCCTCACGTCAGACTCGGCCTCGGTGTCGACCTGGGGACCATCGGGTACCGGAAGCAGACGGACTGGTTTGGCGACGAGCCCAGCGAAGCGAAATTCTCCGGCGTCGCGGGCCCTGCGTTGCCTATGTTCGGCCGGCCTGCCAGGCCGGATCCGGATCTGCCCGTCGTGAGTGTGAACACAATATTATCGGGTTCAAACGCGCCACTCCTGGAGGACATCCAGGCACTGGTGCCGGCACCGGTGGGCGGGGGCGGGGTCGGTTATGCGCGCCTGCGAAAGGGTTCGCAGGAGGGCTATTGGCCGGCCTCAACACAAGCGACCAAGCTGCTCATCATGGACGGCAGCGATTCGATCGCAGTGTCACGATGGGTGCCCGCCCTGCCGCGACCAGCGGAGCCGAACATGGTGCGGCTGGCGTCGTACGAAATCCCACCGATACTCTCGCCTCCGCCCATGCCGCCCGATGCCGATCCGTTTCCGCGGATGTTGCGACGCGTGCAACGGATGCCGAGTCGCGGGCCGATTTACGAACGGCCCAACTACCAGCCGGACGCCGACGTCTTCCACGACCTCGTCGCCTACGCTCCGGGCCTGAACACCACGACCGCCGACGTCCTGGCCGTGCTCGACGTGGAAGCCGTTCCCGGCGCATGGAACAAACCCGGCAAGATCGACTCCGCCGCGCGTACGCTGCTCGACAAGGCGCGGCTGCGCGGCTGGCACGCGCTGACGCTGCCCGCGGAGGCAGGCCGGCCCGCGTACACCGTCCAGTTCGACGACGCCGGCCGCTTCGTCTATGAGAGCGTCCTGCCGTTCGGCCTGCGCGAGCGCGTCGTCTGCGATGGTCCATCGCTGACGCATCTCTATCCGCAACTGGCCCTCGCCGCCCGGCGCGACGCCAGCCGGTTCCATCGTGCCGACCTCGCGGCGCTGGTGCCGTGGTTCTTGCCGCCGGCCGAGGAGCTGGCGCGCGGCGCCGACCTGAAGGTCGCCGGCGAGCGCACCGTTGCCATCGTGCCGCACGGCGCGTCCGCAATGAAGAAGGACGCGCCTTACCACGTCGTGCAGCTCGTCTTTGCCGAGGACGGCCGGCTCGCCGAGCGGCGCGTCGTCCGGATGCCCGGCGGCGAAGCGGTCCAGCGGCTGGTGCTGTCGGCCGACGGTATTGCGACGCTATTCGACGGCAAGGGTAAGGAGCATTACGTTCAGAAGGGCAAGCTCGCCGCGAGCCAGCCGCCGGCGTTGACCGCGGACACCAAGGATCTGCTTGTACTGCCGCTGCCCTACCGCACCGCCGACCACGTTCGCAAGACTCTGAAGCTGCAGAAGAAGTCGGACAACGAGCTCACGCTCAAGGAAGCGCTGCCCGTGTTCCTCGCGTACATCGCCGAGGGCAACGGCGGCGCGGCCGATCAGCTTTTCCGCCAGGTGTTCCACGCCCGCGAGCAGCGGCAGCTTGGTTTCTACGTACTGCTCGCGGCGTGTGGCGTCAACCTCGATTCCGACCACGGCAACGTGCTCGCTGAGCACATCGAGGCGCCCTTGGCCCAGTATCTCGCCCTGCACACCAGCCCGGTGCTGCGCAAGCACGCCAGTCAGTGGGCCGTAGGCAGTGGGTCGTGGCAGGACGATGTGTTGCAGCACCTCGCCGTCACGCACGCGCTCCTGCAGCGCTGGGAGAACGAGAAGGTCCTCAAGGGCGATCGGGCACGCGCCGAGTCGGAGAAACGCCGTGCTCTCGATTACGTACGCAAGAATAGCGATTCGCTGTTCGGTTGGGCGCTGCTCTGCCGTATCCAGGACCGTGCCGAGAAGGATGCCGCCCTGCACGGCCAACTCGCCGAGCTGTGGCCGCTGTTCGAGGACAGTCCGGCCCTGCGCTACGCGGCACGCTATGAACAGGCGCGCAGTCTGTGGAAGGCCGGCAAGCAGGACGAGGTGCGCCAGCGATGCCGCGCGCTGTACGAGGCAGCGGTCAAGGACGGGCGCTGCCGGCGATCGACGGGGACCTGCGCACAGCTCTGTTAGCTGACGATGTCTGGGGCACGGTGATCCGCCGGACCGCCCGGCAGCTGGTCGAGCAGAAACGGCGCGTCGCGGTGCTGGCGCTGGCTCGCCAGTGCTGGGACCTCGACGATCAGCCGTTGGCCGGCGAACTCGTGTCGACGGCGCTCGACGGTATCGCCGACCCGGCCGAGCGCTCGGCGCTGGCGGTGGCGGCGTTCGCTTTCCTGCGCGAGACCGGCCAGCTTCCCGAGGCCGACCGGATCTTGCAAGGGTTGCTCACCGACGCGAAGCTCGGCCGCCAGAGCCTGCTCTGGCGGCTGGGGCACGCCCTGGCCAGGCAGCGCGACATGCCGGCCCGCGCCGTGGATTGCCTTGAACGAGCGCTGGCGCTCGAGGCGGAGGCGCCGCCGGAAGTCATCGACCTCGAGGCGACGCGCACCGACTATGGGGCGCTGCTCGAACATTACCAGGGACTGGCCGACGCGATGGTGGCGCTGAAACTGGCGCCGCCGCCGGACTTCCTCTCGCGCGTGATCCGTGCGGCCGACCGGTGGCGCGCGGTGGATAACGACCCGGCCGCCGCATGCGACGCGGCGGCGAAGGTGCTGCGCGGCTCGGCGACCGCGAGCTGGCGTGGGACTATTTGACCACGCCGGTCGGCCTGCACCCCAACGAATCGGGCCCGTGGTCGAGTCTGGCCGCCACGCTCGGCAAGCAGAGCGAGCTGGAGCTGGCCGACCGCGCCTATCGCGCCGCGGCCGAGGCGGAACCGACCGATCCGCAGATTCTCTGGGACCGAGCGCAGAACCTCAAGCAGCTCGGCAAGCACCAGGACGCGCACCAGCTGGTGTTGCGGATCGCCCAGGGCACCTGGCAGCCGCGATTCCAGGGGTTGCAGGCCCAGGCACGGCACCTACTCAAGTAGGTCCCGCCTGCCGGGCGGGACCTCGGCCAGGTCCCTAAAGTAGGTCCCGCCTGCCGGGCGGGACCTCGGCCAGGTCCCTAAAGTAGGTCCCGCCGGCCGGGGCGGGACCTCGGCCAGGTCCCTAAAGTAGGTCCCGCCTGCCGGGCGGGACCTCGGCCAGGTCCCGCCCGGCAGGCGGGACCTACCACGCGGGGAGCACGCGACGATGAATGGACGAGCCATCCGCGACAACCTGCACCAGGGCCGGCCGGTCTACGCCACCGCGGTGATCGCGCCGGGGCCGCACTTTCCGGACGTGGTCAAGGACGCGCAGGCGGACTTCGTGTTCATCGACACCGAACACACGCCGCTCGGCCGCGAAACGGTGGCGTGGATGTGCCAGGTCTACAAGGCGATGGGCATCCCGCCGGTCGTGCGCATTCCCAGCCCCGACGCGCATGAAGCGGCGAAGATCCTCGACGGCGGCGGGGGCGGCGGCATCATCGGCCCCTACATCGAAACTGTGGAGCAGGTCCGTGCCCTGGTCGGCGCCGCCCGCTATTCGCCGATCAAGGGGCAACGGCTCGAAGAAATCCTGCGATCCCAGCACGGTGGAGCCCAAGCTGCGTAGCCATCTCGAGGAGCGCAATGGCGACACGCTGCTTATCCTCACCATCGAAAGCGTGCCCGCGATTGAAAGGCTGGATGAGCTGCTCGCCGTGCCCGGCGTCGATGCGGTCCTGATTGGTCCGTACGATCTATCCTGCAGCCTGGGCATCCCGCACGACTACGACCACCCGCGCTTTGCCGAGGCGATACAAACGGTCTTTCATAAGGCGCGGGCCCGCCGGGTGGGCGCGGGCGTGCACCTCTGGCCGGGGATCGAGCAAGAGATCGCGTGGGTGCGCGCGGGCGGCAACCTGATCATGCATTGCGCCGACATCACGACATTC
This sequence comes from uncultured Gemmataceae bacterium, assembly GCA_963834865.1. Lineage (GTDB taxonomy): Bacteria > Planctomycetota > Planctomycetia > Gemmatales > Gemmataceae > CAWIDK01. Next base: position 3,110,026 of record CAWIDK010000002.1, on the reverse strand, counting down.
CGCCAGCAACTCGGCCCCAACCTCGACGCGCTGCGCTCCGCGCTTGGCGACGGAGGCGAGCCAAATCGGCGTGCGTGATTCGGCAGCAAATAATTGCGCGTGCGCACACACAGGTGCGTGGTGCCGAATACGCACGCCGATTGAGACTTCGACGCCGACGAAAGCGACAATCGCCCCGGACACCGCGCCCGCGAGGACCGCGCCATGAAGTTGCTCAGCCACCGCCGTCTCTTGCTGGTCGTGGTCGCCGTCGTGCTGGCTCTGGCGGCTGGAGTTTGGTGGTGTTGGCCGCGAACGGCGATTACGGAACAGAATTTCGCGAAGATTCGGCCCGGCATGACGCTGGAAGAAGTCGAGACGCTTCTAGATGAACCTGGATCGCCAGACGGCGTCCCTCCGCACCCTCGTTGGCGGATATGGTGTTCAGATCGGCTAATGATCCGGGTTCGGCTAGATGCAAACAATCGAGTGAACCATGCAGACCTACACCACTTCGAGACGTATCTTGAATACTTCCGTAGTTGGCTGCCATGATTACCGTTCTAATTCAAGTCGCCCCAAGACCGCACCGACTTACCGTGTCAATAGCTATTTAGCTTTGCCAGGTATTTATTGCCGCGCGTCTTTTCGACGTTTTCCTTTTGCTTGCTTCGCTGTTCTTGGCAACGCCGATTCCGTGTCTTTCGGTTCTGCTTTAAGAATGAGTTTTCCAGCGTGTCCGCCGTCGTTTGTGTCACAGTTCCCTTTTCTTGTCCCGGTGGTACGGACGAGTCGGCTGATCTGCGTAGGTGGCTTTTTGGCGTCAACCTTCTTCTTGCGATTCGACGCAATAGCCTCTGTGGTGAGACACGGCCGAAGACGGAGTGCTGCGGCATACACTCCGAGCGTCTTCCACGTCGGGTTTGTCAGAGCGCCGGTTTCAAGGCGCGACAACGTTTCGATCGCCAGGCCGCTCCGGGTAGCAAGTTCTGCGAGCGTGACCCCGGCGCCCTCCCTTGCCTCTTTCAATTGTCGGATATAGTCGCGCAGCACGAAATAAAAAGGTGCTGCGTCCGCGAGTTCTTGGGGCGTCAGCAATTCAGATAGTCCCGGCTTGTTCTCAAATTGGCGTCGGGTCTGCTCAGCTCGCAGCCGGGCAGCAGCGATCACGTCTGCCGCAGGATGTTGGGCTTTTTTCTTGGTAGCCATTTATTCCCCCAGCGCCCGCAAACCATTTCATTTTGGCTCCGGGACTTCATAGGCGGTTCTCGGATAAATCATGAGTGGATCATCGTTCACCTCGTCCCAGATGACGATAATGTGCTTGCCTGTCGAGGTGTATCCGAACTTGCATGGACGGCCGGTGCTGGCACTGTACGCGGTCATCGTGTCGTCAAGGAGGACTTCGCCTACCTCATCGGGCGTCAAGCCGTTTTCCCCAATGTGCTCGACGTTGCCGCCGGGTTCGTCATCCCAGATGACTATCGCGTCCATTTGCGGCGCCCCGGGACCCACACCACCACACAAGCAGCATAGCCGGTCTTGACGTATACGTCAAGTCATGCCAGCGAGTTTATGGAATCGTCACCCTGCGCCTTCGTTGCGCCGAAGCGAGCCCTTGATGCTGCCGAATGAAATCCTCATTCCGTCCGCCACGGCGATGCTGCGCGTCGGCTCCACCATCTCGAAGATGCCGTCGCGCGATTCGGCGGACCAGGTTTGTGCCGAGCGGTTGCGCAGGAGCAGCGTGCCGGGGTCGTTGGGCCGGGTCGCGATCAGTGCGACGATGCCGTCCTTGCCGGCGGCCTCCAGGCCGGGCAGGTCCTCCGCCGTCAGCGGCAGGCCCTCGGTCAGCGCGACGGACCTGCCGCTGGACAGGTGCAGCCGATAGCCGATCTTTTTCGCATGGGCGGCGCTGCAGAGCGTGACGCGGACCTTGCCGAGCATGCGCTGATCGCCGGGGTGCATCTCGGCGGACCGGCCGGCGACGGCGTCCTCGCAGACCACGCGATCGTCGTCCACGCGGAAGCGCAGCGCGACGGCCGGCGCCCCGGGAACGAAGACGGATACCTGGCGCTCGTTGCCGCCAACGGTGACGGCGGCGGAGCCGAGCGTGACGGTGCGCACCTCGCGCGGGCTGAACGAGATCTCCAGCCACCAGCGGCGAAAGACCAGCTCAGCCAACGCGATCATCAGGCCGATGCAGAAACCGAGGATCGCGGCGCCGATGCAGCGGCCGAGAATCGCGCCGAACTGCGGCGCCACGGCCGAGCCCGTACGGCTTACCGCCACGAAGGCGAGGGCGCCGAGGAAGCCGCCGAGCACGCCGCCGGCGATGCCGCGATACCATTTCAGGTTCGGGATGAAGAACGCCATGCCGAGGCCGATCAGGCCGCCGAGGAGCGTCCAGCCGACCAGCCGGCTCAGGATTTCGAAGACCACGCCGCCGGCGGTGACCTGGAAAAAGAGCTGGCCGACGATGCCGCCGACCAGGCCGGCGATCACGCCGCCGGCAAGGCCGCGCGCCGCCTCCGACAGCGTCATCAGCCCCTGCCGGGCGTAGAGCGCCTGGCCCGCCAGGATCAGCAGGCTGATGGCGGTCGCGATGATCATCGTCCAGAAGGCGATCGCGAACAGGAGGCGCAGAGTGTCAGCGGCGGAATACGTCTCGGTGGACTGCACGCCCTTGAGCGCCGCCACCGCGACGGCCGGGGCCAGCGGCTCGGCGCTGACCGACGGCAGCGGCAACGGCTTGCGCGCCTCCGGCGCCGACGGCGGCACGGCCGTGGTGATCCGCGAAATTTCCTCGCTTAGTTCAGGCAGGATCTTGACGAAGGCGGCGCTGTCCTTCGCCCGGTTCAGGTCGAAGAACGTGCCCTTGAATACCTTGTGGATTTGGCCGTAGGCCTCGCGGAAATCGCCCTGGTGGACGACCAAGTGGAGCTGGTCGATGTGGTTCCGCTTCAGCTCGGCGATGGCGTCGTCGATCGTGCGGACTTTTTCGTTGGGGTGCAGCTTCGGCAGCGCGTCGGTGATGAGCAGGAGCACCTTGGCGGCGTCGGGGCGAAACGGTTGCTCGGCGGCGAGCGCGAGGCCTTGCAAGCTGCTCTCCGGGTCGTCGCCGCCGCCGCGGGCTTTTTGCTTGCCGACCTCGGTACGGAAGGTCGCAAAATCGCGGGTCAGCGCCTCGCCGTTGATCGTCAACACAAAGGGGCGTTCGCGATCGTCCTCGATGTCGCGGAAACAGACCATGCCGATGCGCGCGTCGAGATTGCGTCGCTCCAGCTGCCGCGCGAAATTCTGGATGCCGTCCTTGACGCCATTGATGGCGAACTGCATGCTGCTCGTCAGGTCAAGGACGAAGATAATGTCCGCTTTGGGCACGGGCATCGCCAGCACCTCGAGCTGCATGTCGACCGTGGCCGTCAGCGGGCCGCTCGGCAGGTTGGACTGGGCGGCGACCTGGATCGGCGACGTGCCGGGCGCGAGGCCCGCGACGGCCGAAACCTCGATCGTCGCTTCGTCGGCGTTAACCTCGACCGGCGGCGCCGTGGCACCGGCGGGCAACTTGCCCAAGGTGAGCGTGATCGGCTGATTGAAGTTGGTGCGGCCGACGCGCACAGTGAAACGGCCCTTGCCCGCGGCATAGAGGGTCAGCTTCGGCGGCGCGGCGATGCGCAGGCTGGCCGGCGGCGTTTCGACGTTGACTTCGAGCGTGGCAAAATCGGCGAGCGCCTTGCTGCCCTCGGGCCCGCTGCCGCGAAAGCGAAGGGTGTGCTTGCCCGGCGCCAAGGTTGCGTTCGCTGCAACCTCGACGGAGGCCTGGTCGATGCCGGGCTGCACCTGGACCGGCGCGACCGTCAAACCCTCCGGGGGATTGACCGCGACGATGGTGATCGGCCCCTCGAAGTGATCGCGGGCCACCTGCGCCACGAAGTAATTCTTATCGCCGGCGTAGAGCCGCATCGAGTCAGGAATGGCGATGCGCACGCTCGGCTCCGGCTCGCGCAGGCGCGGCGGGCTGAGCACGAACCAGGCAAGCTCGCCGATGAAAACCGCGCCGACCAGCCCGCCGATGCCGCCGAACAGCCCGAAGAGCAGGGGCTTGGGCAGCATCAGGAAGAGCGAGGCGATCAGTCCGGCGCCGGCCGGTTCGCTCGACGGAACGGGCACAGGTTCCGCCGCACGTACTGCGGGCTTGGCGGGCGCCGCGGCACGCAGAGTGGGCCTGGCAGTCGGGACGGCCGTCACCGCGGACGGCGTGGAGAACAACCCGGGGACGGTCCGCGCCCGCACCCACGCGGCCATCCCTGCCTGCGCGACGAGGTCGTCGGGATGTAGGCTGCCGTCGCTGACCTTTTTGCGCAGCTCAGCCAGGGCAAACGGGCCAAACGTCTGCCCGCCGCGGGAGTAGTACCACTGTTGCATCGCAGGCCTCGCCGTGCCTGGAGGCTACCTCGGTTGCGTCGCGACGGTAAGCGCGGGCACCGGTTGCACGGATTGCGTCTGTGCGGGCGCTGTACCGACAGCCTGCGTCACGGCCGGCGCCGTCGGCGTGGAGGCCGTCGCCGCGTAATAGTCCCGGTACTTCCCTGGGGCGGTAGCGACGGTGCCCGTCGTCGGTGCGCTCGGAGCCGTAGCCGCATAGTAATCCTTGTACGGCGACGCTGCAGTTGCGGCGATGATGCTCGACGATGCGTACGGAGCGGTCGCGGCGTAATAGTTCAGATACCGCGGTGCGGCGTTGGCGTAGCCATAGTAGCTCGGCACGGCGTAGGAGCCGTACACCCCGTAGGGTGAATATCCGTAGTACGGACTTCCATACGGCCAGTAGCCGTAGTCATACCCAGGATATCCGTACCAGCCGGGGTAGCCGAAGCCACCGTAGCCGAAGCCACCGTAGCCGAAGCCGCCGTAGCCGAAGCCGCCGTAGCCGAAGCCACCGTAGCCGAAGCCGCCGTAGCCGAAGCCGCCGCGCCCGAAGCCGCCGCCGAAGCCGCCGCGCCCGAAGCCGCCGCCGAAGCCGCCGCGCCCGAAGCCGCCGCCGCCGAAGCCGCCGCCGTGCCCACCGCCGCCACCGTGGCCGCCGCCATGGGCCAGAATGGGCGTCGGCAGACTGAGGACGCCCAACAACGTGAGCGTTCCAAGGGCGAGAAGAGTTCGTCGGGCCATGTCAAGCACCTCCGGGAGAAGGGTATTTGGGGACCCTGGGAGTCCTCGGACATTGTATCACGATTATGCCGGCGAAGTTGTGAAATCGTCAGAGTGCCTCCGATTTGTGATAGAAATCCGAATGGGCATCGTACCTGTTGATAGGAGACGTCTGGCATGGCGGAATCGCTGGCGACGCGAGCGAGCTTGCTGATGCGGCTGCGCGACGCGCGGGATGCCGCGGCATGGGCGGAATTCGTCGATCTGTACGCGCCGCTCATTCACCGCTTCTGCCGCAAGCAGGGGCTGCAGGACGCCGATGCGGCCGACCTGACGCAGGCGGCGCTGACGCAGGTGTTTCGCGCCGCGGGCCAGTTCGAATACGACCCGCAACGCGGCAGCTTTCGCGGCTGGCTGTTCACGATGGTGCGCAATCGTATCCGCGATTTTCATATCCAGCAGCGCCGGCGGATCGCCCACGCCGGCGCTGCCGCTGGGGGCCCGGGGTTGGACGACATCCCCGGGCCCGACGGGGCGGCCGACGCCCAGTGGGAGCACGAGTACCGGCTCCAGTTATTCGCGGCGGCCGCCCGCACGGTTCGCCGCGATGTGACGGCACCGACCTGGCGTGCCTTCGAGCTGACCGCGGTCGAGGGCCGGCCGGCGGCGGAGGCGGCGACCGAGCTGGGGCTGAGCGTCGCGGCCGTCTACCTGGCCCGCAGCCGGGTCATGGCCCGCATCAAGCACGAAGTGGCGCTGCTGCAAGAGGAACCCACCCAGGGGCCGTCGTCATGAAGTATCAGGTCGTCGCTTGCCCAAGCCATGAAACACTGGAGGCGCTGCTCAAGGAAGCGCTGCCCGAAGACCGGCTGGCGGAGTTGAGCCCCCATCTCGACGGCTGCTCGACCTGCCAGGCGCCTTGCAGGAGCTGGCTGCCAGTGGGCGATCGTGGGACGAAGCGGCCGAATCGCTGCATGTCGATGACGAAGCCGCGACGATGGCCCTCCGCGGCGCCATCGCGCAGCTCAAGGCGTACACCGCCGGTCCGGCCGCGTGGAGCGCGCCGAACGAAGGCGATTCGACCGACCTGGCCTTCCTCGATCCGCCGCGCGGCCCGACGAGATCGGCCGGGTCAAGCATTATCGGATCCTGGCGCGAATCGGCCGTGGCGGCTTCGGGACGGTGTTCAAGGCGTTCGACGAACAGCTCCACCGTATGGTCGCGCTCAAGGCGCTGGCGCCGGCGCTCGCCGTCAGCGAGGTGGCCCGGCAACGCTTCCTGCGCGAAGCCCGGGCGGCGGCCGCGGTGACGCATCCCAACGTGGTCACCATCCACGCGGTCGACGAGCACCGCGGCATGCCGTACCTCGTCATGCAGTTCGTCAACGGCCTAAGCCTGCAGGCCCGGCTCGATCAGGACGGACCGCTCGAATTGCCCGAGGCGCTGCGGATCGGCGTGCAGGTGGCCGTGGGACTCGCGGCGGCCCACAAGGAAGGCCTCATACACCGCGACATCAAGCCCGGCAACATCCTGTTGGAAAACGGCATCCCGCAGGTCAAGCTCACCGACTTCGGCCTGGCCCGCGCTGCCGGCGACGCAAGCGTGTCGCAGAGCGGCGTGATCGCGGGCACGCCGAAATTCATGGCGCCCGAGCAGGCACGCGGCGACGCGCGGATCGATCACCGCGCCGACCTGTTCAGCCTGGGCAGCGTGCTCTACACGATGGTCACCGGCCGCGAACCGTTCCGGGCCGAGAGCGTCCACGGCGTCCTGTACCGCGTCATCACCGACACGCCGCGCTCAATCCGCACGCTGAATCCCGAGCTGCCGGCGTGGCTGGACACGCTGATCGCGCACCTGCACGCCAAGAAGCCGGACGATCGGCCGCAATCCGCCGACGAGGTCGCGGACCTGCTGCGGCAGCACCTGGCGCACCTGGAGGATCCGGAGCGCCATCCGCCTCCGGCTCGGTTACCGCGGAAGCCGGGCGGGCGGCGTTGGTATGGGATCGTAGGCGTGGCCGCTGCGGTGGTCGTTGTTACCTTGCTGTGCGGGCTCGGGTCGGTAGGGGCGCGCTAGCGCTGGGATGGCTGCCGCCGCCGCCGTGGCTGCCGTTCCTGGGACCGCCGCCGCCGCCGCCGGATTTCGACGATGACCGCGGTTGGCCGCCGCCGGATTTCGAGGCCAAGAAGGGCCCGCCGCCGCGACCGTTCGGGAAAAAAGATCGGCCGCCGCCCTGGCTCAAGGACGAGGGCGGCAAACCGCCGCCGGATTTCGGGCCGCCGAGGAAAAAAGACTAGCGCGGCGGTATTAGGCCGATTAACGCAACCGGATGAATAGGCTGAACCGTTCGCCGTAGGTCAGCCTTTCCAGGCTGACCCGAGAGTCAGGCTGGAAAGCCTGACCTACACACAAGGAGACCGACCGATGCATCCGTTCGAATCATTGTTCACGCGCCGCCATTTGCTGTGCGGCGGCCTGGCGCTCGGCGCCGCGGCTCTCTTCAAGCCGGGCGTGTTCGCCGAGGAACTCACCCGTACCCCGCGCCTGACCGAAGGGCCCTTCTATCCGGATCGACTGCCGCTCGAGACCGACAGCGACCTGGTGATCGTCAACAACTCGGTCACGCCGGCGATCGGCGACATTACTCATCTCACCGGGCGCGTGCTCGACACCAGCGGCGATCCGATCCGCGACCTGACCGTCGAGATCTGGCAGGTGGACGGCCGCGGCGTCTACCTGCACTCGGCCGACAGCGGCCGCCGCCAGCGCGACACCAACTTCCAGGGCTTCGGCCGGGCGACCACCAACGCGCAGGGCGAATATCGCTTCCGGACCATCAAGCCGGTGCCGTATCCTGGCCGCACGCCGCACATTCACGTCAAGGTCAAGCGCGGCGACCGGCAGCTGCTCACGACCCAGCTCTTCGTCAATGGCCATGCGCAGAACCGCCGTGACATGGTGCTCGGCGAAATTCGCGACCCGTTCGAGCGGCAGCTCGTCATGGTCGATTTTACGCCGGTCGCCCAGTCGCGCATCGGCGAACTGTCCGCCCGATTCGACATCGTGCTTGGCCGAACGCCCACCGACGAGCCTGAAGAGCGCAAGAAGAAAAAGAACTAACCGCCTAGAGAAATGCCGTAGGTCAGGCTTTCCAGCCTGACAGTCGGGCTCGAAAGCCCGACCTACCATCCCGATTTGGAGCACTCAGCCGATGCGCAGATTTGTGCCGATCCTGGTGGCGTTTGCCGCCGCCGCGACCCTGCTGTCGTGGGCGGCCGCTCAGCCGCCTGCGGGCAAGGGCCCGGACGATCCCAAGGCGAAAGACTACAGCAATTCGTCCATCGTCACAAAGATGATGGCGTTCAACAAGGCCAAGGACGGCAAGCTCACCAAGGAAGAGCTCACCGACCCGCGGTTGCACCGGCTCTTCGATATGGCGGACACCAACAAGGACGGCGTCGTGACGCGCGAAGAGTTAATGGCGCTCGCCGCCAAGCTGGAGGCGGAAGTCGGCCCCGCCGGCGACGGCAAGGGCAAAGGCCCCAAGGGCAAGGGCCCCGGCGAATTCGGCAAAGGCCCCGGCGGGGATGACAAGGGCCCCAAGGGCAAAGGCCCCCCGGGCGGTCCTGATGACTTCGGCAAGGGCCCCAAGGGCAAGGCCGGCCCGCCGCGACCGGGTCAGGTCCTGCCGGGCTTCATTCAGGACATGCTGCAGCTAACCGCCGACCAGAAGCGGCAGATCGACCAGCTGCAAAAGGACGTGGACAGCCGGCTGGAGAAGATCCTCACCGACGACCAAAGGCAACAGCTCCGCGAGTTCAAGGGCAAGGGCCCCGGCGGCAAGGGCCCCGACGGCAAGGGCCCTGACGGCAAGGGCCCCCCGCCACCGCCGCGGGAAAAACCGTAAGAGTTGAGCCCGACGCGCAAGCGAGGGCGAGTGACAGTCCTCGCTGGCGCGTCGGGCTCAATGTCTACCCCAGAAATCGTCGCAGCACGTTCGCCGTGATGCGCGCACGGCTCGTCGCACAAGAGCGCCGTCGGGAACGTGATCGACCCCGCCGAGAAGACCGCGCCGCCGCCGGGCGTCTCGAAGTAAACGAGATGCGCCCCGCCGTCGTCCGGGTTCAATCCCTTCGCCAGCAAGTGCACATTTTTCGGCGAGCTCGGGCTGATCTTGTCCGTCTCGTGCCCCGAGGCGCCGTCGCCGTAGCGCGCGTGCAGCATCTTCGTACCGAACAGGTCGCCTTTGCGCAGGCCGGTGCCGGCGAAGATCCAGTGACCGGGATCGACCACCGCGTACGGCGCCACCGTCATGGCGCCGGGATCGGTGAAGACCACGCCGAGCAGGTTCGCCTCGGACTCGACGTGCGCGTGAAAACGACTCTCATAGCCCGTCGGCCAGGGATTGAGACAGCGCATCGCCGTGCCGTCGTCGAGAAACTCCGCGGCGCAGTTAATGCCGTTGCCGCCCAGGTACATCAGCCGGCCGCCCTGCTCGAAGACCCAGCGCTTGACGCGCTGGTAAGCCGCCGCCGACCAGTATTCCGGGTGCGTGTTGAGGATCAGGACGCGGTACCTGTCGAGATCGAGCGTGCCGTCGTGGAGCTGCGCATCGGCGTACAGGTCGTGGCCGACGCCTTCACGTTCCAGCCAGCCGAGCAACCGCCATTCCGCCGGCGCGAGATGACACGCCTGACGGCCCTCGATGGGATCGGTACATTCGACGTGCTCGGGAATATGGTTGTAGGGCTCGGGCCGATCGAACGAGAGCGGGGCGAACACCTCGGCGCTCTTCCATTCGCCGTAGTCGCTGAGCTTGTAGCGCGGCAGGTCGGCCTTCGCGTTGACGATGGGGGTGTCGATCATGCAGGCCGCCATGATGTAGTTGCTGCGGCCACCGAAGGCGTTATAGGCGTTCCAGGTATTTGTCGACGCCAGCACCGCGACCTTGGCGGCAGGCGTTCGCGGAGCCACCACCAGCGGAAACGAAAAGAACTCGCCCGACTCCGCTCGGGCGTGGAAGTAGTACAGCCCGGTGCGCTCCGGGGCGATGACAACCTGGCGATGCACGCCGTGGCCGTTGTCCCACTTCACGCCCGTCTCCTCGAAATTCCCGTCGGGCAAAATCTGCATGCAGCGCGCGGGCCGTGATTGTCGTACCAGCCGACGTTGCGGATGAACTCCTTGTGCAGTCCATGGCGGAACAGGCCGAGCTTGTACGGCTCGACCGCGTGGACGCGGAATTCGACCGGCTCGCCGCCGCGGCACCATTTCGGCCAGGCGTAACCGAGCAGCCGGTCGGAGAGGAGGCGAAACGACACTGGCCGTTCCGGCCCGAGGTGCACGTGTACGCGCTTGGCGCCGAAACCGGGCCGGGCGAGGCATACCTCGTAATCGCCCGGCGGCACGTCGGCAAGGAGCGCGCCGGACGGCCAGGAGCGGACGAGGCAGTGCCCGCCGGGACCGCGCAGCTCGACGGCGACGTCCGCCAGGGCCGCGTAATACTCGTCGCTGACGTGGCCAATAAGCATGTGAGGCAACTCCAGGGGCGGTTGATCCAGGGCGATTATCGCGAACCGGCCGGCCATGAGCCAGTCTCAATCGTCGTATGATGGGGAATCGTCACTTTGCGCATCTTTTATCTTGGCGCCGGCTGTTGCGCTGTGCACAATGGGGGATAGGATCGCGGGGTCGCCAACCCATCTCTTCGGGTGTCCGGTATAGTGCTGGAGGTCCATCATGGAAATTCCGTGTCCCGTGCCGCTCAACCGTCCGTGGTCGCCCATGGGCTACCAGGTCGTCGAGGTCGCAAACGAGTATGTTCCGGTGCCCGTGCCGGTCGCGGATGCGGAACAATCGCCGCAAACGCCGCCCCTGCCATCGTCGCCGGTCGGCTATCGGGTCACCGTCGTTGCCGAGGAGGCGCCGCCCGCCCCAGCTCCGGCACCGCCGCGCCCGGTCCGCGTCGTCACCGTTGCCGCCGCCGAGATGCCCTCGACGCCGATTGCGGCACCGCTGATTCGAGCACCACGGCCACGCGGCCACGCCGTGAAGGCGCCGTCCCGGCGGCAGCGCCACCCGCTGAGCCTCTGGGGCCCAATCGCCGCGGGTGCCTGTGTGATCATCCTGTGCATGGCCGCGCTGATTACGGCACACCTGACACAATCGGAACCGCCGGCCGACAAGGCGCAAGCCGTGCTGGTCCAGCAGCGAATTGCGCCCAAGGGAAACGGGGCGGCCGAGTGCAAGGACTGCCGGCCCGGCGCAGCCCATCGATCGGGAAACGTTTGGCACCACCATCGGATTCGTCCGCAATCCCACCGAAGCGGCACGGATCGCGGATGAGGAGCGCAAGCTCACCTTCATCCTGCACGTGTCCGGCAACTTCGAAGAAGCGCGGTTCACCTGAAACAACGCCGAAGCGCTCCGTGTGAGCGCTCTGAGCCAGGACGCCGTCGGCCAGTATCTGAACCGCCATTACATCGCGGCGTTCCAGAAGGTGGCCACGTTCGAGATCAACGGCGGCCAGAAGCAGGGCGGCAACGTCGCCAGCTATTTCTGCACGCCGGACGGGCAGGTCCTCCACGCGGTCGCGGGACCCGTGGACGGCGGCACCTTCCTGCGCGAGGCGCGCTGGGCGAACGAGACGTTCCAGCTCGCCCAGATGCAGCGGCCGAACCTGCCGCAGCTGCAGGCGTTCTTCCGCAAAGCGCACGTCGAGCGCTTGCAGCGGGAACACCGGATGCTGCTGCCGGAGAATTGGATGGTGCAGCCGGAATTGGTTGACGCGCGCGTGCTGGATCAAGTGCTGCAACAGCCGTTGTTCCAGGGCCTGAACAACGCGGGCAAGGTGCATGTGCTCATGGCCGCCGGCGCCATGCCGCGGCTCGAGCACGTCTACCAGGTGCTGTTCGAGCGCGTCTTGAACGAGAAGGTCTCGACCGACCCCGTCGCAGTCGCGGGAAGGTAAAAAAGCAGCCGGCCGGCTTGCCGTTTCGCGCTCGTTAGCGCGAAACGGCAAGCCGGCCGTCGCATTCCCTGTGCGGGCGAATCGTCATTCCCGTTTTTTGCGGGTCAGCGCATCGTAGCGCTCGGCTTCCTCCACGCTGATCAGTCCGTCGCCGTCGGTGTCGATCGAGCGGAATTGCTCGTCGGTCCCAAGGAACTCCTTGCGGGACACGTCGCCGTCGCGATTGCGGTCCATCTTACGGAACCACATCGGGCCGTCCGTGCGCTCGGCCACCGTATCGGTGCGCTCGGGCCGGCTATACAGGTCGAGGATGCCCGCGCCACCGCCGGCGCTCGCTGGGCCGCGGCGCAGCGTGAGCTGATAGCTCCGCGGAATATCGGCCCGCACGAGATAACCCTTGCGGTCCGGATCCAAACGATCGAGCAACTTGGCCGCACCGCGCAGCTCGCGCACCGACAGCCGGCCGTCACGGTCCGTGTCGAGCAGGTCGAACAGGCCGCGGCTCTGGTTCGTCAACACCAGCGTCACGCAGGCAGCCCGCGCCGCTGCTGCAGGTCGGCGAGCTCGGCAAGATACGCGATCACTTCGGACTCGTAAAGCTTGCCGTCGCCGTCGCGATCCATCGCCTTGAACAGGCTGCCGAACGTGCGATTGGCGCGGGCCTGTTTTTCGTCGAGGTAGCCGTTGTTGGCCTTGTCGGCCTGCTTGAACTGGGCGAGGAACTGCTGCCGCAAGATGCCCACGAGCCCGTCATTGCGGTAGTCGTTGTTACTGCGGAGGTCGGCGCGCGTCCGGCCAAGGTCGAGCCGCGCCAGGCCGCCGACCATGTGCGTCCGACTGGCCAGCGGCGTTTTCGCGGCAACCAGCTCAACACGCCGAGCGCCGCTATCGGTTCGGCCCAGGCGCATCAGCAGCTCAACGTCGGGCGCTCGCTTGACGAAACCGGCCAGCTCGGTACGGTCCAGCACGCCGTCGCCGTTGGCGTCGAGCGCGGTGAACGTCGCCTCGTCCAGCCCCATTTCCTTGCGGCTGAGCGTCCTCTCCTCCGTGCTGCTGTCCGACGCGGCACCGTAGATCTCCTGCATGCGGCGCACAAGCTCGGGCGGCGGCTCGCCCTGAGCCGGCAGCAATAGCAGCGTTTTGGGACCCTTGGCGGCTGTCGATCCACCCATGCCCATCGCCATCATGCCGGCAAGCATGTTCGAGGCCGGCCGGCCGTTCGGCGCCACCTCGGCCGGCGTCAGCATGTCATCGTCGTCCTCGTCGTTGCGCAGCAGCACCGCGGGCGCGGCCGCCAGCTCCTCGCGGCTCAGCTTGCCGTCCTTGTTGGTGTCGAGCAGTACGAAGATCGCTTCGGCGACCGCGTCCACGGTGGGTTCGGGCCGGCGCCGCCCAGGAAGCCTGCGCCGGCGAGGGGATTCGCGTTTCCGGAATCAGGCTGGAGCTGTAGCGGTGCCAGGCCGTGCTTACGATAATAGGCCGACAACTCCGCCAGCGTCACGCGACCGTCCTTGTCCGTGTCGAGATCGGCCATCGTCGGCGCCGCCGGCGTCTTGCCGCCGATGCCGCCAAGGCCGCCGAAGGCGCGACCGAGGCCGCCCGTCAGAATCTGATCGACGGGCGGCGCGCGTTCGGCTTCTTCCGTGCTCAGCACGTGGTCGCCGTCCAGGTCGAGGTACGTGAACAGGTGCTGCATGAAATCGTCGAGCACCGCCTGTACCGGCTTGCCGTCGAGCTGGACGTGCATGCGGATCAGGACCGGCCGGGCCTCGGCCAGGAAGACGAGGTCGTGCCGATCGTCGAGGGCCGGCGGTGCGTTGCCGGTCGGCGGATCGGCCGCCACCGCGAGGCACACGGCCAACGTCAGCCCCGCGACCGCCAGGCATCGACCGAGGATGAAGCGACGTCGGAGCGCGATCATGCGAGCACCTCCTCGATGGGACGGCCGACCGGGTCGACGACGCGAATGGGCCGGCCGACGTTGGACAGGTTCTGCTTGGTGCCGTCGATGCCGAGCGCCGGGCGATGGTGGCGATGAGGTCCGCGTGCGTCGTTGGCCGGCCCTCCTCGACCGTGGTGCCGTCGGCGCTGGTGCGACCGTGGACCTGGCCGCCGCGAATGCCGCCGCCGGCGAGCACCGTCGACCAGGCGTTGGCCCAGTGGTCGCGCCCCTGGTTGCCGTTGATCCGCGGCGTGCGGCCGAACTCGCCCATCCAGACGATGAGCGTGCTCTCGAGCAGGCCGCGCTCGCGCAGGTCCGCCATCAGCGTCGCCCACGCCGGATCGAGCACGGCGCTCAGTTGACGCACGCCGTCGAAGTTGTTGATGTGCGTGTCCCAGCCGAGTGCCAGGTTGCCGACCGTGGCGAGCGATACTTCAACGAACGGCACGCCGCGCTCCACGAGCCGGCGCGCCAGCAGGCAGCCCTGGCCGAACAGGTTGCGGCCATAGCGATCGCGCAACGACGCCGGCTCCTCATCGAGGTCGAAGGCGCGGGTTGCCGCCGATCGCATCAGCGTCACGGCGCGCTGATCAGCGCCGCGGTGGCTCTGCGCGGGCAGCGCCGGCCGCGACTCGACGAAATCGCGGTCCATCGAGTCGAGCAACTGCACGCGCGCGGCCGCGCGCTGGCGCATGACCTCGGCCGGCACATCGAGATCGGGCACCCGCAGCGAATCCTCGTAATTGTCTGGCTGCTGCCCCTGGACCTGAACGGGGAGCAGCGCTTGCCGATCGCCGGCCAGCACCAGCGGCGCATGCTGTGGCCCGAGGAAGCCGGGGCTGTACGCCGCCGGGCTGAAGAATGGATACGGCGCGATGCTCACGAAGTTCGGCAATTCGGCGCTCGGCTGCTCCAGCTCGCGCGAAAACAACGAGCCGAGCGTCGGATATTGCACCGGACCGCCGGGGGCATAGCCGGTGCGCATCTGGTAGGTCGCCCGGCCGTGGTCCGCCTCGCGGCTGCTCATCGAGCGAATGATGGCAAGGTGCTCGGCCGAACGGGCGATACGCGGCAAATGCTCGCTGATCCGGATGCCGGGAA
Organism: uncultured Gemmataceae bacterium; assembly: GCA_963834865.1. Taxonomy (GTDB): domain Bacteria; phylum Planctomycetota; class Planctomycetia; order Gemmatales; family Gemmataceae; genus CAWIDK01. The sequence continues at coordinate 3,094,880 of CAWIDK010000002.1, read as the reverse complement.
TCGAGGTCGGGATGGCGCGGAAGGGGCCGCCGTTGGCATGGCCCGGCTTCGGGTCGAAGGTGTCGAGCTGGCTTGGCCCGCCGTTCATCCACAACAGGATGCACGAGCGCTGCCGCTGGGGGTTGCCCGCCGCGCCGGCGGCCAATCGGCCGAGCCAGCCGGACATCGAATAGCTGACCACGCCGGCCGCCGACAGGGTGAGCCATTCGCGTCGCGTGAGTGTCGCTGACATGAGGATGCTCCTTGATTGCCGCACTCGGGGCTTTGAGCCCGAAGCGCAAGCGAGGGCCGTCCTCGCTTGCGCTTCGGGCTCAAATTGGATCAATGATTCACGCTGAATTCCGAGCTGTTGAGCAGCGCCCAGAAAACGTCGGCGAGGGCGCGGTTGTAAACGCTGCCCGCATTGCCGCCGGCGTTGGGCTGGTGTACCGCGTCCTGCACGAACTGCGCCGCGCGGTCAAGTTCCTTCGCGCTGGGGTGGCGTGACAGCGTCGCCAGGTACAGCGTCTCGATGCGGCTGGCGTTATTAGGGAACGGTCCCACCAGGATCGCGGTGAGCGTTTCGCTGTGCTCGAGCGACGTGGCGTCGGCGATCACCTTGCCGTTCATGAGTGCCAGTGCCTGCAGGATCGACCGCTGCGCCTGCGTGGGACGCTGCGTCTGATTGGCGAACTTGGTCAGGAACGTGCCGCGCGCCGACTTGTTGCCGCCGATGACCGCCGTGAGCAGATCGTCGCCGGTGTTGCCGCCGTCGCGGTAACCGGTCGCCATCACGAGGCTGTCGAAAAGCTGTTCGCCGGTCAGACCGCGCAGCGGCATGTGCGCGAACAGGGCGGGATCGCTGCCCGTCTCGGTTTTCGGTGCCTGTGCGGCCCCGGCGCTGGTTCGCTGGTACGCCTGCGTCGACGTGATGGCGCGGACCAGGAATTTCATGTCGAACTGGTGCTCCGCAAACTCGCGCGTCACCAGCTCGAGCACCGCGCCGTGGGTGGCCAGCGACGTCTGGCCGACCATGTCATCCACCGGCTCGACCAGCCCGGTGCCGAGGAAATAGGCCCAGACGCGGTTCACAGCCGCCCGGCCGAAGTAGCGGTTGTCGCGCGCCGTCACCCAGTCGGCGAGCGTGGCCCGGCTGCTGGCCTTGTCCTTCCAGGCGGGGGCGGAGTTGTCGAGATACTTCGCCTGCACCAGCGTCTCGGTCCCCGGGATATGCAGCTCCCGCTTGTCGGGGATTTCCTTGCTCGGCAGCAGGAAGTCCTGGAATTGCTGCGATTGGATGCCCGAGAAGAACGCGGCAAAGCTCCAGAACTGCTCGCGTTTCCAGTCGGTGAACGGGTGGTTATGGCACTGGGCGCACTCGACGCTGACGCCGAGGAAGATGCGGGCCGTGCTCGCCGCCAGGCTTTCGGGCTTGAACTCCTTGGCGAAGAAGAACGCCGACGGACTCGGCTCGCCCGTGCCCAGGCTGACGAGCGCGCCGACGCCCTGCCCGCCCATCGACGCGGTCAGCAGGTTGCGCGTCATCTGGTCGTAAGGGACGTTCGCGGTGAATTGCTTCTTGAGCCAGCCCTCGAAGCCGCCTTGCTGGGCCCGGACCAGGAAGTTATTGCTCGCCTCGGGAATGAGGATCGCGCGCCAGATGTTGGTGAAGTGGGCGGCATAGCGCGGACTTGCCAGCAACTGTTCCACCAGCCGCTCGCGCCGGTCAGGCCGGCCGTCCTTGAGGAACGATCGCGCCTCGCTGACGGACGGAATGCGGCCCGCCAGGTCGAGATAGACACGCCGCATGAACTCGGCGTCATCCGCAAGCGGCGCCGGCTTCACCCCGGCCTCCGCCCAGCCATTCGCCAGGAGCTGATCGATTTTCCTGGAGACCTCCGGCGGATCAGCCGCCGCCCGCCCCCACGCCAGCAACGGCACGGCCAGTATCAACCCCCACGTGAGACGAGCGCTCATGGACGACTCTCCGGATGGGTCAGGGTTTTTCGTAGTACGCACCCGCGGACGGTTCAATCGTAATAACCCGCAACGCGAGGAATTGTTTCAATTGAACCATTTCCGCGCCGCGGCGCCAACAGAATACCTGCCAATCGTGTGCACGCAGCCCGATAGCCCGATCGTCGCGACCTCGCTCCGCAGTGGGTCGTCGGCGAGCAGCGGACAACGGCGAATGAACATCCTGGCCGGCAACGCAGAGAGTTTCCATTATTTTCGTTTTCGCGCCGGCCACCCCTTGTCTTTCCAATTCTGCGGTATAACATGCTCAATGATCGAGAAGTCGTCGGATGATTAGGCGAACAGCAGTCTGGCAGGTCAGGCGGCTGGTTGACGAGTAAGCCGACGCAGTCGAACACCACCGCGTGTTTCACTGCGTCGGTTTTTTTTTTGCGCCTGGTTGCGACGCTGAACAGCCAAAACCCGTGGTTGGGCTCGGCAGGGTACGTCTTGAAGACTGGTTCCATCTTTTTCTTTGAGAAAGGCGTCTCCCATGTTTCTCGCATCCTGGCGCGCGTTTTTTAGGCGCTTAACCGGTACCAAGCGCAAGCCGTTTCGGAAGATGTCGGTGCGGCTGCGGCTCGAAGATCGCGAACTGCCGACGGTGACCTGCGCCTGACACCGGCACCGTGCTTTATGGGCACATCCTGAACGCCTCCAGCGTCCTCGCCAACGATACCGACACGGGGCCCGGCCCGCTCACCGCAGCCATTGTGACAGGCCCCGCGCACGGTTCGGCCATGATGTACACCGACGGCGCCTATTCGTACTCAGCCAATATCGGCTACATCGGCACCGATTCGTTCACCTACCAGGCTACCGACAGCACGGACTTCAACAGTGCCACCGCCACCGTCACGCTCACCGTACTTCCGCCGGCCCCGGTCGCAGTCAACGATTCGGCCAGCACGCCGGCCAACACGGCAGTGACGGTCAGCGTCCTGAGCAATGACAGCGATCCCAACGGCTACTCGTTCAGCGTGACCAGCGACACCACGCCGGCGCATGGCACCACGTCGATCAACTCCGGGACCACGATTACCTACACGCCGACCACCGGCTACGTCGGTACGGATAGCTTCGGCTACACCATCACCAACAGCGCCGGGGGCACAGCCAGCGCGACGGTCACGATCACCGTCAACAACGTCGTGACGCTGACGAACCCCGGCAGCAAGGCGAACAACGAGCGCGACACGGTCAACTGGGCCGTGTCCGCAAGCAACGTGGCCGGGAACGCGTAGATTACAGCGCCACGGGTCTGCCGCCAGGGTTGACCATCTCCCCGACGACCGGCATCATCTCAGGCGTGGTCAGTGCCTATGACAGCACCGGCAGCGAGTATTCCGTTACGGTTACGGCGACCGACAGCACCAGCAGCAGCATCAGCGCCAGCCAGAACTTCTCGTGGACGATCCACCCCAGCTTGGCCGTCACCGATCCCGGCACCCAGGCCAATGCAGACAGCGATACTGTTTATTTGCCGGTGGCTGCGGGCGATTCGGCCGGCAACACGCTCAACTACACAGCCAGCGGCTTGCCGGCAGGGCTTAGCATCGACTCCAGCACGGGAGTCGTCTCCGGCACGCTCTCCGCCAGTGCCGACCTCGACAGTCCCTATAGCGCGACGGTAACCGCGACCGACTCGGTCGACAGCGGCGCCAGCGCGAGCGCAACCTTCTCGTGGACCGTGGCGTCGAGCGGCACGGTCACCGTCAGCTTGACGAATCCTGGCACCCACACCAGCACGGAGGGCGCAACGGCGACTATCGACGTAACGGCGACCGACTCGGCCAGCCACGCGCTGGTGTATGCCGCCGCCAATTTGCCTTCTGGGATGACGATCGACCCGACTACCGGTGTCATCTCCGGCACGCTCCTGGTTGGCGACAGCTACATCAGTCCCTACACCGTGACGCTCAGCGCCAGCGACAGCGTCAACGCCAGCGTCGGCGTCAGCGACACCTTCCAGTGGGCCGTCGATCCGAGTTTGAGCCTCGGCAATCCGGGTTCGCAATCAACTGCGGACAGCGACACGGTCTATCTGCCGCTGGCCGCGAGCGATTCGGCGGACAATCCCCTTAGTTTCACTGCGTCGGGTTTACCGAGCGGTCTGAGCATCAATTCCACAACCGGCGTGATCTCCGGCACCGTGTCGAGCCTGGCGAGTTTCTTGAGCCCGTACTCGGTGACCGTCACGGCCACGGACGCGGTGGTCACGAGCGTCAGCGCCAGTCAAACTCTGAGCTGGACCGCCGGCTCCAGCGGTACGGTTACGGTAAGCTGGACAAGCCCTGGCAACCAGACCAGCAGCGAAGGTAGCACCGTGAGCTTGAGCCTGTCGGCCACCGACTCGGCAAGTCACGCGCTAATTTATGCCGCCACGAATCTGCCGGCGGGCCTGACCATTGACCCGACCACGGGTGCGATCTCCGGTACGGTCGGTGCCCAGGATAGCTTCCTCAGCCCCTATTCCGTGACGCTGACGGCCAGCGACGGCGTCAACACCAGCGTGGGCGGCAGCGAGACCGTGCAGTGGACCGTCAACCCATGCGTGACGCTCACCAATCCTGGCTCGCAAACCAATGCTACCGGCGACACCGTGTACCAGCCGCTCACGGCGACCGATTCGGCCGGCGACGCGGTGACGTATTCCGCCACCAACTTGCCGGCTGGCCTGAGCGTCAATTCCACGAGCGGTACCATTTCAGGCACGATTTCCTCTGGGGCCGCCCTCGACAGCCCCTACAGCGCCACCGTGACGGCAACGGATGCGGTGGACGGCAGCGCCAGCGCCAGCCACAGTCTAACCTGGACTATTTCGCTCAGCGGCACCGTCACTGTGGTATTGACTAGCCCTGAGAACCAAACAAACGACGAGGGCGACGCGGTCAGTTGGAGCTTGTCCCAGGGGCCACGCGTCAAACTCCACCCGAATTGTTGCAGCGGAATTGACGTTGACAAGTGTACAGACATAGGATTCTCTGGATATTCGCCCGCTTTCCGGAGGAACGCATGGCTGCTACCCCTTCCGTGGCGTCGATTAAGAAACACTTCCGGCGCATCTATGACCCCCGTGTCGCCGGCCGTACCAAGCACTTGCTCATCGACCTGCTTGTCATGGCCCTCTGCGGCGTCATCGCCAACTGCGACGACTGGCCCGACATCGTTCAATTTGCGCAGCAACGCGAAACCTGGTTTCGACGCTTCTTACGTTTGCCTGGCGGCATCCCGTCGCACGACACTTTTGAACGCGTCTTCGCGATCCTCAATCCACGGGTCCTGGAAGCCTGCTGCCTGGCCTGGTTGCGAGACGTTGCCGGCTTATCCGGCGTCGAGCACATCGCCATTGACGGCAAGACTTTGCGCGGCTCGGGCAATTCGAAGCTGGGCGCCCTGCATGTGGTCAGTGCCTGGGCCACCCAGGCCCAGGTTTCGCTGGGCCAGGTCGCCGTCGAGGGTAAAGGCAATGAAATCACAGCCATTCCGAAGCTCTTGCAGTTGCTGGACCTTGATGGCGCGCTGGTGACCATCGACGCCATCGGATGTCAGAAGAACATCGCCAAGAAGATCCTGGACCGCGGTGGCGATTACGTCTTGGTGGTGAAAGCCAACCAAGAACGGTTGATGAGTGACATCCAAGAAACCGTGATGAAAGCGCTCGACGGCGCGTTGCCGGCGGGCCGGGTGCGGCAATGTACGACGACGGAACGTGGACACGGGCGCGTCGAGGAACGCGGTTGCGTGATCGTCGAAGACGTCAGCGGTATTCGGGATCGCGCGGCGTGGCCGCACCTGCGGACAGTGGGGATGTGTCGCCGCGAACGGACGGTCAACGGGCAGCAGACGACGGAGGTCGTTTACTTCATTGGCAGTCGGCGCATGGCCGCGCGGCGTTATGCGGCGGCGCTGCGCAACCACTGGGGAATCGAGAACAACTTGCATTGGCAATTGGATGTGAGCTTTCATGAGGATGCGAGCCGGGTGGAGAACCGCCACGGGGCGGAGAACCTGTCGTTATTCCGCAAGCTCGCGTTAAGCTTGCTCAAGCAAAATCCACGTAAAACAAGTATGGCCCGTAAACGCAAGGGAGCCGCTGTAGACCCTGGTTATCTTGCCGAAATCCTCACTGGGGCTACGAAACTAGAGAAAGCTTAATGCGTGGCACCTGGAGCTTGTCCGCAATCGATTCCGCAAGCCATTCGATGGTCTACAGCGCCACGAACCTGCCCCCCGGCCTAAGCATTGACTCAAGCACTGGCGCCATTTCAGGCACCATCGACAGCGGCGCCAGTGCCGTTGCTCCCTACACGGTGACGGTATCGGCCGCGGACAGCGTTAACAGCGCCGTCGGGGCGAGCGCAACATTCCAATGGGCCGTCCATCCTGACGTGACGCTGACCGATCGCGGCGCAACGACCAACGCCCAGGGGGACACGGTGTACGTGGCCCTGGCGGCGACCGATTCGGCCGGCAACGGCGTAAACTACGGCGCCGTCAATCTCCCGCCGGGCCTGAGCATTGACCCGCTGACCGGCCTCATCTCCGGGACCGTGTCCGGCTCAGCCCACGCTGGCAGCCCGTACGCCGTCACCGTGACAGCCACCGACCGCGTCGACAGCGCCGCGAGCGCGGCCGAGAGTTACACCTGGACCATCGACGCGAGTGGTTCGGTCACGGTCTCGGTGACGAGTCCCGCGCGCAAACGAATACCGATAACGACACCGTCGACCTGGCGGTTTCGGCGACCGATTCCGCTTCCAACGCGATGGTATACAGCGCCACCGGCTTGCCGCCCGGATTGTCCATCAACTCCTCAACGGGAGTTATTTCGGGTACGGTGAGCGCCGCCGCGGATCTGGCAAGCCCCTACACCGTGACGGTCGTGGCCCTGGACAGCGTCAACAGCAGCGTCGGCGCCAGCCAAACGTTCGCGTGGCCGGTCAGCTACGGCGTTGCTGTAACGCTGGTCAATCCAGGCGACCAAGCGAACGCGGTGGGCGATACCGTCATGCTGCCCCAATGGGGCATAGACTCCGTTGGCAACTCGTTGACGTACAGCGCTAGCGGCCTGCCCGCCGGGCTGACTATCAATGCTACGACCGGCGTGATCTTGGGCACGATGGCGTCCGGAGCACAAACCGGCAGTCCATACTCCGTGACAGTGACGGCAACTGATAGCGTCAACGACAGCGTGAGCGCAAGCCGCACCTTCCAATGGACGGTCGCGGCGTCTGGCACGGTCACCGTCAGTTTGACGAATCCGGGCTCGCAGACCAACGAAGACGGCGACACCGTGAGCCCGCTTACCATATCGGCAGTGGACTCGGCATCCAACACATTGACCTATAGCGCCGGCAATCTGCCGCCCGGATTGATCATTAATCCTGCAACCGGCGTGATTTCCGGCACCGTGGACGCAGGCGCGCATCTTAGCAGCCCTTATCTGGTGACGTTGTCCGCCAGAGATTCGGTGAACACGAGCGTAGGTGCTAGCACTACGTTCACCTGGACTGTTAATGAAAACCCAAGCATTACCTACGTGAGCCTTACTCTCGCAACAAGCACGGGCCTCACTCTTGAAGAACTGGAAGACATCGCCGATGCTATGATTTCCCAGGCCGCGACGAACTGTGCCAGCTACTATACTCAAATCATAACTGCAGAAGTCGCAATCCTCAATCTTGGCGGCCAGCTGCAAACCGCTAAAACCAACCTGAGGAACGGGATCAATAACCAGGCCACTTTCCAGACAGGGCTGCAACAATACCAAACGGTCTATTCGACGTTCCAAGACCGGCAATTGGACATCTGGCAGGCCATTAGCAATATCGAGGCGCAGCTTGAGGGCGCGCTCGTGTGCATCGAGGCCCTCGTCGACCTCGGGCTCCCGTCAGAGGACGCAGACTACTACGTCCAAGAACTGACGTTTGCCGCCGTAGTCGAGTTCTGGGACATGAAGTCGGCGGACGGGTTTATGCGAAGTTGGGTGTCGGCAGGGCAGGCATTCTGGACGGGAATTAATCAGACCGCGATGCAAAACGGCCCGGTCCCCAATTGGGTATCTGACGGGGTTCAGCTGTGGCAGCGGAACCTCAGCGCGGCCGCCCAAAATATCAACACCCAGCAGCAGGCCCAAGCGCAGTGGTTAAATGGCGAATGAGCCGGCATCTCCGCTCGCGCTCGGAGACGAGACGGATTATTCTCAAATCGACTTGAGGGCGACTTACTATGTGTTGGGCACTATTGACCGCTATTACTCTTCCGTTCGCCGTTTATGGCGACCAACCAACCGAGTCCAGCGCACGCTTGAAGCAACTCGAAGTCCTCGGGACGCGTCGATATTCCCATCCCGGCGGCATTCGTTGCATGGCATTCGCGCATGAACGGCGCCTCTTGGCGACAGGGGGCGGCGTAGGTGATGGCCTGATACGGCTTTGGGACGTCAGCGCCGGCAAAGCCCTGGGCGTCCTGCAAGACCCGAACCAGAAGCGGCAGCGGCAAGGCGTGGTCGCATTGTTCTTTTTTGACTCGGACAAGCGACTGGCAGCGGTTTACCACCTGGGCGTGACAGTTTTCGACGTTGAGCAAAAAAAAGCTCTGCGCAGCACCAAAGGCAGCCGCTACCTCGAGTCGGCCGCCATGGCGCCAGACAACAAGACATTATGGGTCGGTGACCAAGATGGCGACTTGAGCCAATTCGCGGTAGCGGACCTGAGCGCCGTGCTCAAGCCAATAAGGACAGGTTCGGCGGTGCGCTGCATCGCACCTGCTCCGGACGGCGCGACCGTCGTTGCCGGACTTCACAGCGGCCTTGCGGTTTTCGATGCGAGGAACGGCAAGAAAACCGCCGCAATGGAGGGACCGCAGTTTTTTGCCGATCAACTCTTTTTTCTCAATAACGGGAAGACGCTGATGGGGCTTTTTCAATCGACTACCCAAGCGGAGCATTGGGAGACGTTGTCGTTTAGCCAGCTTCCCCTCATCGGCAACATGCCCGCGAGAGGCGCGTACACCACGGCGGTTTCGGCGGACGGTAAGCGATTCGCCTGGGGAACGTACGACGGTGTCGTTCAAGTCGTGGACGTTCCCTCGGATAAGACCATCCGCGAATGGAAGCTCGGAGTGGGGCCGGTGGAGCACCTAATGTTTTCCCCCGACGGGAACACCCTTGCAGTCGTTTGCGCCGGCGAGGCCGTTCGTTTACTTGACGTGAAGACGGGCGAACGCCTTAACGCGCGCGAGGGGCACGACGGCACGATCGGCCTCGTATCTTGGCGTGCCGACAAGAAGACGATCCTCTCGGCGTCCGGTGCCAGGGACTTGATATGGTGGGACGGCGCGCGGGGCGTCGTCCCGCCCGCCGCCGGCGCGAATCCGGAGACGAGCGGATTGCTCGCTTAAACGAGCCGGTGGCGGCTTTGGAGATCCTTTGCGCGTCGCAGTCACGGTTGGCGCGGGCCAGCACCGTTGGTCACATTGAGGTGCTGGATGCAGACAGCGGAAACAAGGTGGGCGCTTGGAAAATCGACGACATGGGCATTCGCGCTGCGGCGCTCTCGCGCACGGGGAAATTCCTTGCGGTCGCGGGTTGGTTCAGCGAACCGCGTCCCAACCTTCAGGTGCCGCTGACCGGAATGGCACGCGTTTATGAGGTGAAAACCGGCGCTCTCGCCGCGACTATCCGGCACCCGTCGAGCCAAGTTTCGAAAGTTTGTTTTTCGCCGGACGAGTCGCTCCTGCTATTGCGCGATTTTGACTCGATCAGTTTGTGGAAAGTGGCGACGGGCGAGGCGGTTGCGGACTTTTTGGAGAAGTCGCCTGGAACGCCCATCCTGGCCTTTGCCCCCGACGGCAAGACCTTCGTGACCAACAATGCCCGCTACGGTATCACTTTTTGGGATACGAACACGCGCAAGCCCGTGCGTGAGGATAAGATTACTCCTGACAATTTGCTCAAGCAAGTACGCAATCCCATTGAAAGCGTCGCCTTTGATCCGAACGGTAAGCATTTCACGCTCGGCTATAAAGACGGCTCGGTCGAGCTTTGGAGCTGCGCCAGCGGCAAGATGCTGTGCTCCGAAAAAGCTCATGACGGCCCGGTTTCTGCGCTGGCCTTCTCGCCGGACGGTACCCAGCTTGTTTCCGGCGGCGCCGACACGACGCTGGTTGTCTGGAGCGTGAAATAGATGGTAGATGGGAATCCCGAGTGAAACCGAATCCGGGGACATACCCTGTTTGTCCCGGGATTGGAAAGACGTAGGGACATAAGGAAAGACCTATGGACATACAGGGTTTCGAGGGGACAGCGAGGGAACATACAGGGCTCTTACTTAGCCGCAAACGCTGTATTCGTCCGGCTCTCTGTCCCCGGCTTTGTACCGGCTTTCCATGCATGCCTCGATCAACCGATTGTGCGCGCCTTTTCCCAACCGGAAGGACACCTTGCTCTTCGCTCCCCCCAGTAGTTCCGTTCGTCTTTTGCGCCATCTGCGGCGACAGTTCAATGCACGCGGCGCCGCGTCCGCACCGTTCACGGTTGCGCGCACCCTCAGCGCCCCCGCCGGAAGCGGGCCGTTGACTTTCAGCTTCACGGGTCTGCCGGGTGGCCTGTCCACCTACCCCGGCACCGGCGAGATTACCGGCACGGCCGCCGCCAGCGGCGCGGCGCTGAGTCCCGACGCTGTCACAGTCGCAGCCTCCAATGCTGTGAATCTGACCAGCCAGCCGCTCACGTGGGACATCAGCGGCATGTTGGCGATGGCGGCCGTGAGCGATCCGAGCGATAACGAGGGGGAGTCTGCGTCGCCGGCGCTCGCCGTGGGGAAATCCGGGGACATGCAGGGTTTCCCGGGGAAACCCTGCATGTCCTTGCGCCAGGATGTGGGGAACGCCGCTGAACCGTACTGGCATCGTGATTTTGGCGCTCAACTTCGTCATTCCAGATGAATGGCGGTGTAAAATCGTTCGGCATGGCGTGCGCCGGGCCATGGGAGGATTCGGTCGGAGGCTGCTCAGCTCGGGGGGAGTCCGACCCAAGGCAATCGCACTACCTTCATCACCGTGGAATTCTAATCTGAGCCCTTGACTTGGACAAGTGTACATGCGAATGATTCTTCTCGGACGGAACCCGTTCACGGAGGAGAAGAATCATGTCCAAGGCCACAACCGTTTCCATGCGCGAGTGCTTTGCCGACGTTGCGGACCCACGCCGGGAACATTTGCGGTTACACAACCTCTGGGAGATCATCGCCGTCACCATCTTGGCGGTCATCTCCGGGGCCGATTCCTGGGTCGAGGTTGCCAAATACGGCGTCAACAAGTTCGAGTTTCTGCGGACCTTTCTCGAACTGGCCAATGGCATACCCTCCCACGACACTTTTGGTCGTGTTTTCGCGCTGCTCAATCCGCGCGCTTTACAGGACGGATTTGTCAAGTGGGTGCAGGCAGTTGCCGAGTCCACGCTCGGCCGTGTCGTCGCCATTGACGGCAAGACGGCCCGACGATCTTTCGACAAAGCAGCGGGCAAAGGACCGCTGCATATGGTCAGTGCCTGGGCCACTGAAAATCGTCTACTCCTGGGGCAACAGGCCTGCGACAGCAAGTCGAATGAAATCACCGCGATGCCCGAACTGATCAAGAACCTCGAGATTTCCGGGGCGATCGTGACCAGCGACGCCATGGGCTGCCAGAAAGACATCGTTGCCGCCATCCGCGCGGCGGACGCCGACTATGTGTTGGCCGTGAAGGACAACCAGCCAATCTTGCACGATGACATCCGGGCTGTGTTCCTGACCGGCTTCGACAACAACTTCGCAGGCCTGGAACATCACCGGCATTGCACGAAGGAAGAGGGGCATGGCCGCGTCGAGACGCGGATCTATGATATTATCCGCGTGCCCGAAGAGTTGGCAGAGCGTCACCCCGATTGGCAAGAGCTGCGTAGTATTGGCATGGTGTACAGCGAGCGGCAAGAAGGCAACAAGGAACCCAGCGTCGAGACACGCGTTTTCATCACGAGTCTGCCGCCGCGGGTGAAGAAGTTTGCCGGCGCCGTGCGCAATCATTGGGGAATCGAAACCTCGCTCCATTGGGTCTTGGATATGAGTTTCCGCGAGGACGAAAGTCGTCTGCACAAAGGGCACGGCCAGGAAAACATGGCACTGATTCGCAGGTTGTCCGCGTCGCTTTTACTGAATGAACCAACATGCAGAGCGGGCGTATCCTGCAAGCGCAAATGTGCAGGCTGGAATGATGAGTACCTCCTAAAAGTGCTCGCTGCGAGCTTGAAATGACGGTTTTTCCTTGCGAACGTGATGCAATGCCCTTGGAGTCCGACCCGACCGAATCGTGCGTCCCGGAGATACGCCGTGCCGCGGGAGCATGACAAGCCCCGCCGCAGCGCGCCCTACGCCAAGCTGCGGGCGGTGCTGTAGAGCCACCCGGCCGGGTCTTCCGGCACGCCGCGCCGACACCACGTTTCCAGGGCCTGCACGAGCGCGGCTTGAACGACGGCGGTGGGGAACGTTTCGCAAAGCTGCACACTTCAAGCCGCGTCCTGCTTTGACTCGGGCAGCTCCGCCGCGTGCCGCCGCTGCTCGCTGATGATGCCCAGGAGCGCCGGCAAGAACACCAGCGCCGTCAGCATGCAGCAGGTCACGCCGATCGTCAGCGCGAGACCCAGGCCGGCCATGCCGCGATGCTGCGCGAGCATCAACGTGCCGAAGCCGAGGATCGTCGTCAGCGCCTTGACCATGATGCCGCGACCGGTCGCATGGCTTAACATGTAGCGCCGGCTGCGATCGTGCGCGCGGAAATCGTGCAAGACGTGGACGCCGTTGTCGGCGCCGAGGATCAGGGGGAACGCAATCATGTTCGCCGCGTTCAGCTGCGCCGCACAGGTGCAGGCAGCCATCTGGCGAATGCGCTGGGTGCGATCAATCGATGGGAGGCTGCCAGCCCGCCAGAACCCAGTAGCTTCGGACCTCCACGGCATCGGGATCGTCGTCGAGGTGCAGTGCGGCCACGGTCGCTCGTCCGACGGGCGTCTTGCCGAGAATGGCGAGGCCATTCTCGGTCCAGGCAAAATGCTCCGCCCAGGTCTGCAACCGTGGGTTGTACAGGGGAACCAGGTCACCCGATTCGGGATCAGGAAATTCCGTACGGTCCGCTTTGTATCGATTGCAGATCGGACAGCAGAGCCAGAGATTCGATTCCTCGCTGGAACCGCCCCTGCAACGCGGGATAATGTGCTCGATCTCCAGGCGTGCCATCACCAGGTGCTGCGGACTCAAGCAGTAGCCACAGCGATTCCGGGCCGCCTCGCGGATGCGCCGGTCGAGTTCGACGGGGATGTACACGCCGGACATGCTAGTGTAGCGATGCTCTCAGGCCGTGCGCGACGGCCGTGTTCCAGGCTTGCGCCTTGCGTACCAGTCCGCGCCGGTAGGCGCGCATCAACTCATCGAGCCGAGTGTGCTTGGCGGCGGGCAGCGGTCCTTCGCGGTTGAGATCCAGGAGTTCGCGCAACTGCTCCTGTTGCGCAGCATCCATTTCGCTATCGCAAAGCGCCAGAATCTCATTGTCGGCCAGGCGCTCCACCTCAGGCTCGGTCACGCCCCGGTCGATCAGCTCGACAACGGCGGCCTCAAAGGGACGGCCACTCCGCGCGGCGAAGTTCTGGGCCCGTCTGAGCAGGTCTTCGGGAAGTTCGACGGTGATCTTGACGCCCATGCACGCCTCCAGGAAACGGCGACTCTTATTTTACCAAGAAACAGTCGCCGTGCCGGTCCGATTCGCACATCACGCACATTAGGTGATCATCGGTGCGCTAGCGGACCTGGAGATCGATATTGTCCCAGCCCACCCAACTCGGGGATTGTGGTGCGAACCTGCACGTAACGCGCGTTGATGTCCGTGGGAAACGTTGCGCAAAGCTGCACACTTCAAGCCGCGTCCCTCTTTGACTCGGGCAGCTCCGCCGCGTGCCGCCGTTGCTCGCTGATGACGCCCAGGAGCGCCGGCAAGAACACCAGCGCCGTCAGCATGCAGCACGTCACGCCGATCGTCAGCGCGAGACCCAGGCCAGCCATGCCACGATGCTGCGCGAGCATCAACGTGCCGAACCCGAGGATCGTCGTCAACGCCTTGACCATGATGCCGCGACCGGTCGCATGGCTTAACATGTAGCGCCGGCTGCGATCGTGCGCGGAAATCGTGCAAGACGTGGACGCCGTTGTCGGCGCCGACGCCGAGGATCAACGGGAATGCAATCATGTTCGCCGCGTTCAGCGGCGCGCCGCACAGGTGCATGATGCCCAGGGTCGCGATCACGCCCATCGCCAACGGCAACAGCGCGACCAGCATGTGCCGGAGGCTGCCGAAGTCGAAGACCAGCACCAGCACCATCGCGAGGAAGGCGTACAGGCCGGCCCACAGAAAGCCGTTGCGCATCGCCCGCAGTCCTTCGAGACAGGTGAACGGCTTGCCGGTCGCATCGGAATCGACCATGCGGACCTGGCTAACGAAGCTCGCGAGCGGCTCGTAGTCCCACAGGCAATCCTTGCTGAAGATGCGCAACAGCCATTTGCCGCTCTGGCCGATGTAGCGCTTGCGCAGACAGACCGGCAGATCGTCCAGGCTGATCGGCACCGGCGCGGAGACGTTGCGCAACTTGTGCAGATCCTCGGCGAGGTCGCGGGTCATGTACTCCTCGAACGCCTTGAACTGCAGCATCGCCTCGCGCGCGCCAGGCCGGCCGACGCTTGCCGGAGCTGCCCGAGCAGATAGCGGATCGACTGCGCCAGCTCGCCCGCCGCGGACGGCGAATCCGTGCCGAGCACTGCCAGCGCATCGAGCAGCGCCGCAGCCGCGGACTCGATCCGCGCGGGGGCCGGCTGCGGGTGCTCAATGAGTATGCCGCGCGGCGGCAGACGCTTGAGCCGCCGCTGAATGTCCGCGAGCATTTCGCGCTTGCGGCCTTGCTCGCGCGGCACCAGCGAGGCCAACTCCACCACCCGACTCACGGCCGGCAACTGCTCGAAGCGGGCCTTGAGCGCCAGCGCCTCCTCCGGCGTCGTCGTATAGCTCACTGCGTGCCAACTCATGCCGGCGGTGTGATCGATCAGCGTCTGCTCCCACTGCACCGACGCCATCTGAGGCGATTGCAAGTGCAGCAGGTTGTGATCGTAGGAAGTGTGCAGGCGCAATATGCCAGCACCAGCGTCGCCAGACCGCTCACGGCAACGACTCCGTAAGGCCGGCGCATCAGCAACGGCAGCCATTGGCGCTGGGCATCGCGGTGCTCCGCAAGCGACAGCAACATCGCGGCTTCGCCCATTGACGTCTTCTTCGCGCGGAAGTCGAACAGCGACAGCAGCGCGGGCATCACCACGAAGCACGCCAGCGCAGAGGAGCACGCCGCTGCCGGCAATCCAGCCCAGCTCGGCGACGGCCTTGAGGTCCGCGAGCATGGCGGCGAAGAACGCCAGGGCCGTGGTCGTGGCCGCCGTCAGGATGCTCGGGCCGACGAACATCCCCGTGCGGCGCATGGCGTCGGCCGACGCCAATCCGGTCCGGCGTTCCTGGCTGAAGCGCATCACCCACAGCACGCCATAATCGCCGATGCCGATGAGCATGACCGCGAACGCCGATGACAGGATATCGAGGTGACCGACGGTCAGGGTGAGCCAGCCGAGCGCCCAGACATTGCCGACCAGCAGGATGCTCACGGTCATCAGCGGATAGCGCAGCCCGCGGTACGCGATCAGGAACATCACCAGCACGCCGCCCACGGCCAGCCAGGAGGCGCGGCTGCTGTCGCGCTGGGAGGCGATCATCTCGTCGTTCTCGAGGACGGGCAGCCCGGTCAGGCCGAACTCCAGGGTGGGGAACTTTGTCCGCATCTGCTCGACCAGCGCGCGGAGCGCATCGATGCTCTTTTGCGAGAAGGTGAAGCTGTCCTGTTCCTTGACGGGCCGAACCAGCAGCGAGGCGAGCTGGCCGTCGCCGGAGAAGAAGTACTGCGGCTCGGCGAGCAGGTCGGTTTGGGCGCCGGGCTGCGCGGGCATGACGCTGTGCCAGGGGTTCTCATAGCGCTCGGGATTGGCGAGATGGTTGCCGCCGGCCCGGCAGACGGCGGCGAGCTGGCGGAAGAACGCCTCGGCGTCGCTGTTGTCCTGGCCGGTCCGCCACACCTGCGCCTTCGCCGGCCCTCGTCGAGCAGCTGTAGCAACGTCAGCGATTTCCAGCCGAACAGCGGATCGAGCCCGCCCAGGACCGGCGGCTCCAGCAACAGCGACATGCCCTGGAGCTGGTCCTGGATCTGGCGAATCAGCTCGCTCGGCAGGAACAACAGGGCACGATTGCGCAGGTTGCGCAGATCCGCCTTGTAGAACAGCCGATCGAACAGCTGCGGCTGCTTCTCGATTTCATGGGCCAATTCTTCCAGGGCGGCGACAATCTGCGGGCGATGGGCGCCTTCGGCGCCCGCGGTGCCGCGCACGACGACGACCATGTCGTCATCATCGCCGAATTCGCGGACGTACTGTTCCCAGCGCTTGTAGTATTCGCGGTTCTTGCCGATGAGGTCGTTGCGGTGGACTTCGTAGGTGAGATGGACGCACACGTACCACAGGGCCAGGGCGCAGGTGGCCACGGTAACCAGCAGCACGGTCCAGGGATAGCGAAAGCCAACGCCGGCCAGGCCCGCCAGCAAGCGGGGCATCAAGGCGGGCTCGGGCTCGTGTTCGGCGCGCATCGTTTTCCGCTGCCTCCATGCTCAGGAAACGGAGAGCGGCGGATTCTAGGCGACGCGGCGTGAAGTTGCAAGGCGAATCAATAATACTCATACCCAATGTAAAACGTGATCCGCCCGTCCGGCAACCGCTGGATGTTGCTGATGTGCACCGGCAGCCCGCCGCCTTGCAGCGATCGGCTCGACGGCGTCGTGTACGGCGTGAACGCGTTGTTCGACTTGCTCGGAAATGGCACCGAGCCCAGGAACACCCGCGGGCCCGGCGGGCCGGGAACGCCGTGCGATTCCTCCAGCACCGGCTTGCCGTTCGCCACCCGCCAGATCAGCAGCCCCTCGGCCGGCAGGTCGTGGTCGAAGCCCTGCCTGAGCCGGTTCTCCAACAAATAATACTCGCTGCCGTCGGGCCGCAGCAGCACCTTGTAACACTCCTTCGGCGAATGCTGCACCGGCCGTAGGATCAGCTTTTGCTTGACCGTCGGGTCGAGCACCGCCGGCTCCAGCCAGCCGAGCTGTTCCTTGCACCATGCGGAGAAATGCTGCGGCCGGCCATTGCCCAGCTGCTGCGACATGGTGCACCAGACGCCCAGGCCCTCCGAGCTGGGGCTGTCCGGCGCCGCGTACAGGTCGGGCAGGCCGAGCATGTGGCCGAATTCATGGCAGGTCACGCTGATCGACTCCATCTTGTCGCTCCCCTCGGGACAGATGAAGTACGGCCAGCGCTGGCCCTTGTGGAACGTGGAGGAGCGGTGCGGCCAGTACAGCCCGGTGCGCTGCGTTTGATAGCGGGCGCCGGCGTACATGAAAAAGATGCCGTCGAAGCTGCTCAGGGCGTCGGCTCCATCGCGCTCCTGCAAGCGGTCGATCGCCTCGGTGAGCAGCACGTCCTTCTTCGCGGTCTGGGCGTACTCCGCGCGCTTCTTGCTCACCAGCACTGGGTCGAAGCACCGGCCCTCGACGTGGAACTTGCCGTACGACAGCTCCTGGTAGAAGTCGTTGAGGCTGCCGTAGACCGGCTGCCCGGTAACGCTCTTGATGCCCTTGTAGGTGCCCTTGCTGAACAGGGAATCTTCCCAATCCTTGGGCGTGATCGTCTCGTTGTGGGTGACGTCGGGGTAGTCGATGATGATGACGGCGAGCCGATAGACGCTGCGTTTCCAGATGTTCATGTTGCGGGCGTCCCAGCCCAGGCCGAGCCCGCCCCCCTTGCCGCCCTTGCCGCCCGGCCGATCCGTGCTGAGGGCGACCTCCTTCTGCACCGGTTCCTGCTTATCGCGCTGGTAGGTGAGGCGGACCTTGTCGCCGGGCTTCTTCTCGGCGAGGAAATCGGTGAGCCGGCCCGGCGAATTGAGCGTGACGCTGTCGACCTTGAGCAGAACGTCGCCGAGCTTCAGCGCGAGCTTGTCGGCCGGCGAATCGGGGGTGATCTCGGTGACCTTGACGCCATCACCGCCGGTAGTATCGACCTTGACGCCGAGGGTGGCCCGCTGGGCGCTCAACGTGAGCGGCCGGCTGGTGGCGCCGAGAATGACCTTCACGTCGTCCTCGCCGGCTTGCCGCCGGACGTGGAAGGTGACGGTGTCGCCGGGATGGCAGGTCTGCAGGATCTCACGCAGCGTCTCGCTCCGGGTGAGCGGATGATCGTGGAGCTTGAGGAGAACATCGCCCTTCTTGAGGCCGCCCTGGGCCGCGGGCGACTCGGCGGCCACCGCGGCGACGACAAGCCCGCCCTCGCCCTGCATCTCGACCTGGACGCCGAGATACGCCGGCTGCGGCGCCTCCTGCTTGCCCTTCACGACCCTGGTGGTGACGGCGGTCTCGACGGTCTTGAACTCGCTCAGGTCGGTTTCGGGCTGCGACCAGACCAGCGGCGCCAGCGCCAGGATTGCCGCGAACGCCAGCAGCCGAATTCGGCTCATGCGGGACGACATGGGAGAACCTCACAGATGGATGAACTCGGAGTGGTTGCTAGAAGGGTAAACACCGCGCAGCCGTCAAGGTTGTGGGCTGACCCGCTGCTCCAGATCGAGCAAGAATTGTTTCCGCCACAGCCCGCCGCCGTAGCCGCCGAGCTTGCCGCCTTTGTTGACGACGCGGTGGCAGGGAATCACGATCGCGATGCGATTCATGCCGTTGGCGGTGCCGACGGTGCGCTGCGCGTTCGGCGCTCCCACGGCTTTCGCCAGGTCCTCGTAGGAGCAGGTCGTGCCGTAGGGAATCTGCAAGAGCCCCGTCCAAACGCGCCGCTGGAAATCCGTGCCGGGATAGAGCAGCGGCACCGTGAACTCCGTGCGCGTGCCGGCGAAATACTCCGCCAGCTCTTGCTTCATCCGGTCGAGATGCGCGTGCTTGCCCGGCACCACGGCGCAGCCGAAGCGCCTGCGCAGCGTGGCAAACTGCGCTTCCAGCATGCGGCGGTCGCTGAATTCCAAGAGGCAGATGCCGTCCGGCGTGCAGCCGACGACCAGCGGACCGACGGGGCTCTCGATCCAGTCGGTCATGATGCAGTCGGCCGTCCGGGCACGACCTGGCGGTGCGCCGAAGGTTTGCTGAAACGCGTCGCGAAAGCCGCTGGGCGATTCATAGCCGTGGCCCAGGCCCACGTCGTCCAGCGGGGCGCCGTTGCGAATCTGCTGCAAGGCTTCACTCATGCGTCGTCCTCGACAAAAAGCTTGAAAGGTCATGCCATAGTGCTTGAGGAAATACCGCCGGGCCCGCGCCGGATCGATCGCCATCTTGCGGAGTTCCTTGGCGCCGAGCCGCGCCGCCGGATCGCCTTCCACCGCGGTCAGCAGCTGCTGCACCCACGCCGGCGGCCGGCCGTTCGTGTCCAAAGGCCGGCAGCGCTTGCACGGCCGAAACCCGGCGAACACCGCCTCCTTCACCGTAGCGAAGTACTCCACATTGCGTGCCAGCGGCCGTCGCGCCGGGCACGACGGCCGGCAAAAAATGCCCGTCGTCTTGACCGCCAGGAAGAACACGCCGTCGTAGCCCGCGTCACGGCGGCGCCAGGCTCGCTCCATTTCCGGGATGGAAGGCATTGCACCCATGGCCCTATGGTATCGGCGGCAGGCGCAGTTTCTCCACCGAATTTTGAGCGCGGAATTCGTGCCTACGGAATCTTGTTTACGGTTAGCGCTCGCTCCCTGTCGGGCAGAGAGGCATGTCCGCCCCACAGGGGGCGAGCGCTAACCGTAAACAAGAAGAAAAAATCTGCACATTTTCCTTGCATCGCCGGCCCCCTTGCGGTGATATAATGATTGAGGTTTATTCGAGGTTGCACGACGATACCCCCCACCGTTGTCGGGCCTGGCCCGAATCTCTTACCATCCTCCGCCCGCGGGAACCTGTGTGCTTCGGCGGTCGCCTTGACGTGCCGGCGCGGTCATGTAACCATACAGGCAGGTCGATCCTGCCAGCCTTGAGGGCCTCCTTGTGCCAATGCGCCGTCCGCTCCTGTTTCTGTTGGTCGCCTTGCCGCTCGCCGCCGCCGGCTGCATGCGGGAAGAGCCGAAGATCGAGAGCTACGACGTTCCGCAGCCCAATCGCGAGAAGATGCGCATGCTGACCGCGATCGTGCCGGCCGACAAGGTCGCATATGTCGTCAAGCTCGCCGGCCCCGACGCGGAAGTCGCGGACCAGCAACAGGCGTTCACTCAATTCGTCGACTCGATTCGCCTCGACGACCAGCAAAAGCCCACCTGGAAAACGCCGGCCGGCTGGAAGGAAGAGGAGGGTGGTGGCGAGTTCCGCATTGCCAGCTTCCGCATCGCGGCGCCGCGGCCGATCGAGGTCGCCGTGACCAGGCTGCCGCCGCTCGGCGACGCCCAGAACACGCTCCTGGACAACGTCAACCGGTGGCGCGGCCAGCTGAACTTACCGCTGGCTGAGCCGGCCGAGCTCGATCAACTCGTCGAGCGCCGCAAGGTAGACGGCCGCAACGTGATCGTCGCCGACATGAGCGGCGCCGGCGTGTACCATGAGCCGGCCAAGGTCCTGGCGGCGCCGAATAACCCGCACGCCGGTATGCCAGCTTTCCCTGGCGTGCCCAACCTGGGTGGACCCAAGCTCGGCAAGGGCAACTTGCCGTTCGTCTTTGTCGCCCCCGACGCATGGAAGCCGTTGCGGCCCTTGCCTCAATTCAGCTCCGAGGCGTATGAGGTCATCGACGGGAAGCAGCGGGCGAAAATCACCATCAGCATGGTGCAGGGCGACGTCCTGCCAAACGTGGCACGCTGGCGTGACATGATCAGGCTACCGCATGCCAAAGACGCGGAGATCGAGAAGGACATTCGCCGTCTGCGAGTTGCGGGCATGGAAGCGCATTACGTCGACCTGGCCAACTCGCGGGCCACGGTTCCCGACAACCGCATCCTCGGCGTGATCGTCCCCACGCAGGGGACCAACTGCTTCATCAAGATGTCCGGCCCGGACGAGCTGGTCGGCCGGCAAAAAACCAACTTCGAAGCATTCGTCGAGTCATTCAAGCTGGAGTAGGAACCCTCCCCATGGACAAAACGGCCATTCAGGCGGGCCATCCGCCGACCGCCAACGGCCAAAGCACTGCGATGCAGGCAGCCGCGTCGAAGCCGGCGGCCGCGACCCGGCCCGCGCGGCGCCCAAGCCGATCGTCATGCAAATTCTGGGGCCGCTCGCCGACCTGCGCATCACGGTAACGCTGTTCGCCCTGTCGCTGTTCCTCGTCTTCTACGGCACGCTGGCGCAGATGGACAAGGGCGTTTGGACCGTGGTCACCGAGTATTTCCGCAGCGCCATCGTCTGGATCCCGCTCAAGACGGTCCTCTTCCGCGCGGTCGACGTCCGCGGCGCGATCCCCTACCCCGGCGGGTGGCTCCTCGGCAGTCTGCTCCTGGTCAACCTGGTGGCAGCCCACATTGTGAGCTTCAAGCTGACCTGGCGGCGCATCGGCATCTGGCTCATCCACTCCGGTATCGTGCTGATGATGATGAGCGAGCTGATCACCGGGCTGTATGCCGTCGAAGGGCACATGCGCATCTCGGTGGACGAGTCGACCAACTACGTCGAATATGCCAGCGCCCCCGAGATCGCCGTCATCGATTCCTCGGACGTCAAGAAGGATCACGTCACGGTGATCCCGACCGCCCGCCTGCAGCGCGGCGGCCTCATCAGCAACGACCAGCTGCCGTTCGACGTGGAGGTCCTGCGCTACATGGTGAACTCGCAGGTGAACAACGCCACACCCGGTAACGCCAATGACGCCAATCGCGGCCTAGGTCTGAAACTCATCGCGCTGGAACGGCCTGAAGGCGTGGGCGTCGATCCCGACCAGAAGATCGATATCGCGGCAATGTACGTCACGCTGAAACACAAGCGCACCGGCGAGTCGCTCGGGACCTACATGTTGTCGGTCGAGCTGATCGAGCCCGAGCACGTGAAAGTGGACGGCAAGTCCTACGCGGTGAGTCTCCGATTTAAACGGTCCTATCGGCCCTACACGTTCCATCTCCAGAAGCTCAATGTCAAGTTCTACCCGAACACAGATGTCCCCAAGGACTACTCCAGCTTCATTCGGCTGACCGATCCGGAGCAGAAGGAAGACCGCGACGTCCGCATCTGGATGAACCACCCGTTGACCCACGCTGGAGAAACCTTTTATCAAGCCGGCGTGCACCAGGATGAAAGGGAACGCTGGCGCACGACGACACTCCAAGTCGTGCGCAATCCGGGGTGGATGCTGCCGTACCTGTCGTGCCTCCTGGTCGCGTGCGGCATGCTCTTCCACTTTGGTCTGAACCTGGTCCGCTTCATCGAACGGAGGGCCGCGTAATGCTCAAGACCGCACACCCCGTGCAATGGGTCATCGTGGCCTGTTTCGGCCTGTTGATCGGCTTCAACCTCATCCGCGCGGCGGACGGCGATCCGGCCAAGGAGTTCCATTTTCGCGCTCGGCAGCGTGCCGGTCGTCGAGGGCGGCCGCATCAAGCCGCTCGACACCTTCGTGCGCGGCCAGCTCATTCTGCTCAATGGCCACGCCGACTTCGTGGGCGAGGACGGCAAGACCTACCCGGCCACCAAGTGGTTCCTCGACGTGATGTCGACCAACGTCTTCAAGATGACCGGGCCGGCGCTGAGCTACAAGATGTTCCGTATCGAAAACATGGAAGTGCTAAGCCTCTTGCACCTCGAGCAGCGCCCGGGCAGCTGGCGCTATTCCATCAAGGAGTTTGCCCGCAGCGTCGACGATCTGCAGAAGATCAAGGACGAGGCCAAGCGGGCACGGAAGGTTCCATCCAAGGCGCGCAGCCTTTACGAGACCAAGATCATCGAGCTGGATGGCCACCTCGGCCTGTTCATGGCGATTGCCTCGTGGCACAGTCCCGGCGTCATCCCGACCCAGAGCGACGATTGGTTCTCAGTCGGCGAAGCCTTGCAGGTGGCGATGGTGAATGGCGAACTCGATCGCGACAAGGTCAATCCCTTGGCGGCCCTGATCGTCGATGATGTGCTGGGCAGCTACCGCGCGGGCGGTGACGGCGACGTCGAGCAGTTCAACGCGGCCCTCAAGCTATACCGCGACGCGTTCGACGCCAAGATGCCGAAGGTCATGGACACCGTCCGGCTGGAGGTGTACTTCAACGAGCTGGCCCCGTTCCTGCTGTGCGCGTGGGCATACGCGTTCATCTTCCTGCTGGCGGTGGTTTCCTGGCTCGGCTGGTTCCAGACGCTCAACCGCGGCGCCTTCTGGAGCATCGTACTGGTCGCGCTGCTGCATTCCGCGGCACTGATCGTGCGCATCTACATCCTCCAACGGCCGCCGGTAATCAACCTTTACTCCTCGGCGGTCTTCATCGGCTGGGGCTGCGCGGTGACCTGCCTGGTTTTCGAATATTTCTTCCGCAACTCGATCGCGCTGGCGGTCGGCTCGGCCACCGGAGGATTGTCGCTGGTGATCGCCCACTTCCTGAGCCTCGACTCGTCCGACACCATGGAGATGATGCGGGCCGTGCTCGACACCAACTTCTGGCTGGCGACCCACGTCACCTGCGTCACGATGGGCTACATGGCCACCTTTGTCGCCGGGTTCATGGGGATCACCTATGTGGCGGCGATGGCGACCAGCGCGATCCTTGGGCGGATTGCCGGCGGCGGCAACGACGACCTGCGCCGCTTCCTCGAAAGCCCCGAATCGCGTGTGGGCGCCCGCGGCTTCTTCACGCGTTTCTTCGACACCGACGCCGCGGCGGTGATGGGCAAGATGATCTACGGCATCGTCTGTTTCGGCATGTTCCTGAGCTTCACCGGCACCGTGCTGGGCGGCCTTTGGGCCGATTACTCCTGGGGCCGCTTCTGGGGCTGGGACCCCAAGGAGAACGGCGCGCTGCTGATCGTCATTTGGTGCGCCCTGATCCTGCACGCCCGCTGGGGCGGCATGGTCAAGACGCGCGGCTTGGCGATCCTCGCGGTGCTCGGCAACATCGTCACGTCGTGGTCGTGGTTCGGCACCAACTTCCTGGGCGTCGGCCTGCACTCCTACGGCTTCATGGAGGGCGCGATGAGCTGTTTGATTCTCTGGGATTGCGTGATGCTGGCGATCGCCGGGATCGGGCTGTTGCCGCTGCAGCAGTGGGCGAAACTGCCGGCCCGTGGGCCCGGAGGCCCCGCGGCGGCGACGGTGTGATTGACGCGGTTGGAGTCCCGGCTTTAGCCGGTCTTTTCCGGCTGAAGCCGGGACTCCAACCGTTACCTCAGCGCGCCAGTCGAATCAAAGACGTACTTCATTCACCTTCGCGGACTTCCCGAATCAGATCGACCGCGAGATCGCGCGTCCCGTACTTTCGCCGCAACTCCTCGGTGGCACGCTCGGAACGCGCGCGGACGCGGCGCGCGATTTCGGCATCAAGCGGCTTGCCGGTCATCGCATGCTCGATGACGGCCTTGGCGTCGGCTGCTTCATCGCAGATCAGGGGCTCTTCTTTAGTCTTCATGTTCGCATTTTCCCTGAACATGCGATGCCTGTCAATTGCTCCCGGTCAGCCATTCCAGATTGAATCGGTCGTATGTTGAGCGTGTCCCGGACCTCATTTGCTGCCTTGGTTGCGATCGTTACTGGCGCCGGAACGTGGTGCCCAGGCCAATCTGGGCCGGCTCGCTATGGTTCACGATGCGGTAGTTGATCGTGTTGGGGTCCACGAAAACGGCGTCGGCGACTTCAAAGCTGCCCCCGTCAAATTCAATCTCGATTTGGCCGTCGCGGAACTCCCAGCGACCGCCGGTTGTATGCACGTGCCGTCCCTGCAGGTCGAAGGCATCTTCGCGCAGGCCGCCCCATTTGTCGAACGTGTAAACAATATCCTGCGGTTCTCCGCCCAGGACGAAGCGGCCTTTCCAGGAGCCGACAAACTCGGCGGGATGCGCGCGTGAGAAGGTGACCACGCCAATGACGCCAACGACGCACGTACAGCTGAGCAACAACACGACCGCGCCGCCCACGGCCAATCCGGTCAGCAGCAGCCGGTTGCCCTTTTTTTGGATGGGCGGATCGTCGAGGTCGTCGCCGTCTTCGTCCCGGTCTCTGGTCCGCGCGGCCATGACTACACCTCGATCCATTGGCTACGCGTGTTCCCGCACATCGGCTTCCCCTAGCCTAGCGATCGGCCTGGATCATCCAGTCTTGCTGCTCGTGATACGCCCATAAGATGCCGCGAATGGACTCGACGGTGCCACGCAGGTCTTGCGGGTTCTCCAGCATGACGAGGATATCGCTGATTTCCACAGCCTCCCCGCGGCGCCGGCCGGCGCTGCGGATGATGACCCGCGCCGAAGCGCGACTGGCACGTCGACAGCGGCATGAAGACGGCGCCGTGGCGATCCAGCACGACCGGCCCGTCGCCGAGGTCGCTGTCGTCGAGCACGCCAACCACGAGAAAACTCTCGCGATTGACCACGATCGTTTGGCCCACCGCGGCTTCACCCGTAAACAGCGCGTCGGCAACGGCGGCGCCCAGCACCACCACGTTGCGCCGCTGCTCCACGTCGTCCGGCACCAGAAATCGGCCCTCCGCCAACGGCAGGGGCAGCATGTCGGCTAATGCCGGCGTGGTCCCGATCACCAAGCTCTCGTGGTGGCGATCCAGATGCCGTGCCTCATGCGGAAAACGCCGCACCGGCACGGCCTGGGCGACCGCGGCCAGGCCGGCAATGGTACGCAGATCCCGGACGGTCAGCCCATAGGACTGGATCCACGATCGGGGGCTGGCGGTGTTGTCCGTATCGGGCTGCACACTGTGCAGCTGCAAGGGCCGCGGCGCGGCGGCGCCGGGCTTGGCGTCCGCTCCGGCCTGTGGGCCCAGGAACGGGCTCAACCGCCGCAGCAGGCCCAGCGGATCGCGTAGCACTTCGTCGGCCTGTTTCAATCCCGACTTGACCTCGACGCGCAGATCGTTCCGCACGCCCGGCATCACCTCCGCCTTGCGGATTTCCTGCCCGCTCTTGACATAGCAGTAATGTTTCGCGCCCGAGCGCACAATGGCCTGAGCCGGAACCTGGAGCACGTCGGCGGCCCGACCCGTTTCGATCGACACGTCGGCCGACATGCCCGGCCTGAGCCCGGCCACGTCGGTGAGCAATGCAACCTTCACGGGATAGACCTTCACGTCGCTGTTGAAAAAATCGGACTGGGCGGCGACGGCGGCAATGTCCTGCACACGACCCGTCCACGTCTTCTGGGGAAAGGCATCGACGCGGACGATCGCTTTCTGGTCGCGCTGAACCCCGGCGATGAACGCCTCGGGGACGCGAACTGCCAGATTCATGCGCGTCAAATCGCAGACTTGCAAGAGCTTCTGACCCTCGCGGACCGGCTCGCCCTGGGCCACCACCGAGGGAATGCCGGTCCCGAGGCGCGCGGACTCAGGAACGTAATACACGACCAGGCCGTCCTGCGGTGCCACGAGCCGGCACGCCTGAATTTGCTGCTCGATCTCGCGAATGCGATCCTGCTCCACGTCGACAATGGTCTTCTTCGCCTGTACCGCGAATTCGGCGATAGCGGCGGTGTTCCGCAAGATGGCCTTGGCCCGCACCAGGCCGAGCTGCGCCTCCTTGACCTTGAGCTGCAACAGCTCTTTTTCATCCACGTCCTTGCCCTTGTATTTCTTCAGCTTCAGCTCGGCGCTGCGGATGGCGATGTCACACGACAGGAGCGTTGCTGCTTCGTCGTCCTTCTGGCGGCGGTCGAGATCGTCCCGTGATCGCGCCCAGTCGGCGTGCGCGGTGTCCACCTTGAGCTTCTGGTCCTTGAGTTGCTCGACCCAGCTTGAATCATCGAGCCGCACCACCAGGTCGCCTTTCTTGACCTGCGTGCCGTCGTCAATGATCCACTGAATGACGCTGCTCGCGATGCCGATCCTACCAGCAGGTCGGACAGAGCAGAATACATCGCTGGCCTTGGCCGGCTCCAATGACCCGCGCCAGCACGGTCGCGACGACCTGATCGCGCGTCACCGGCTGGAATTCCTTCTCGGCCTTCACATGAGCCTCGACCAACTGCAAGCGGGCCACCGGGGCCAGCCGGTCGAAGCGCTCCACCAATTCCTGCCGTGCCGGCGTTTTTTTCGGCGCCCCGGCGTATCCGGGAGCGAGCCAGACGGCAGTGAGCAACGCAGCCAGCGTCGGACACACTGCGCGAATGAAGCAATTCATGTTTTGGTCCTCCCCGTGGGCGGCAACGGCTACGAGGACTCATTCCTCTTCGCTGATGATAAACTTCGGATCGCGCGGCACCAGCCGCTCCCCAGCGCCGTCGACCAGGAAATCCAGGTCTTCGAGGACCAGCGCGCCGATCAATGCCGTATCGCGCTTGGGCTCGACCGTGGCCTTGAAGACACTATGGCGGCCCTGCAGCTCGACATGGACGCCCTCAACGACCGGGCGCTTGGCGACCCGGCGGTCGGCGTACTTCACTTTGATGTACTCCGTGATAGGCAGGCCAAGCTCCTTGACGACGCTCTTGGGAAGCACCAGGCGCGAAGCCCCGGGGTCCACCAGGCCGCGCAGCGTGAGGCGCCGGACCTGGTCCGGTTCCAAGATACCTCGCTTGGCAGCGATCAGATCCTCATAATTCGTCACCTCAAAGCTCACATAAAAGCGGGCCATCGGCTTGGTCTCGGCGTCGCGGGGAATCATGGCGTTCACCTCTTCGTCTTGTGCACGCATTGTAATTCCGGAGTTCCTGCGCTGCCAGCAGTATGAATGGCGAATAGGTTTTTTCTGGGACCCGTGTGCCAGAGATGTCACTCAGTGTTTGCCGTGACCTTCCGCGCCGGATCGCGATAATCGAGCGGCGGCGGCTGTCCCGGCAGGATCAGCGGCCGGTACGCGCGATCACCGGTCCGCCTGCGGAATTCGCCCTGCGCGCCTGCGCGTAGCTGGCTGTCCTGGAACAGGTCCCATGCCATTGCCGCGAGCGTGCGGGCGGCAAGCTGCATTCCCTTCTTGCCGATGGAGGTGCCGCCGCAGGCGACCGCTTGCCAGGAGTGTGCGGGCGTGCCGGGGGCCCAGCACGCGGTCGTGAAGCCGCCGGTCGGCACCACCCACGACACGTCGCTCACGTCAGTCGAGCCCTTGTTGTCGGCGCCGGTGCCGTCGCTCACGTCGCGAACGCTTTCGAGGGCCGGCCGCTCGGATAGTGTTTCTTGCAGCCGCAGAGCGAACTGCTTTTCCGCGTCGTCATAGCCAAGATCGTTCAGCCGTTTCAGATGCTTGAGCGCGAGCTGGGCCAGCGTGTCGTTGGGGATGATCTGCACCGTGCCGCCGAGGTACACCACTTCGAGCCTGGTATCGGTCGCGAGCGCCGGCCTGGGCGCACCTGAGCAGCCGGTCGTAGATCTGCTTCGTGATGTCGGCGTCGCCGTGGCGGACGTAGTAGAAGACCTCGGCGAACTCCGGCACGACGTTGGGGGCGCCACCGCCGCCGTCCGTGATGACGTGATGGATGCGCGTCCCATCGGGAACGTGCTCGCGCAGCAATTCGGCGGCGTGGTTGGTAAGCGCGACCGCGTCGAGTGCACTGCGGCCCTTGTCGGGCGCGGCGGCTGCATGGGCGCTCTTGCCGTGAAACCGGAACTTGACCGCGATCCGCGCGAGGTTGGATCGGTAGCCGGCGACATTGCGGCTCGACGGGTGCCAGTGCAGGACGACGTCGCAGCCCTTGAACACCCCCTCGCGCACCATGAATACGCGAGCGCTGCCGCCCTCCTCGGCGGGGCAGCCGTAGAAGCGCAGCGTCCCCTTGATGGTGCCAGCGCGGATCTGTTCGCCGAGCGCGACGCAGGCCGAGAGCGACGCGACACCGAAGAGGTGATGTCCGCAACCGTGCCCGCTCGTCGTCTGGGGCCGCGGCTTGCGAAAGGGGACGGCGTCCTGCGATAGACCCGGGAGGGCATCGTATTCGCCCATGATGCCGATGACCGGCGTGCCCGTGCCGACGGTCGCGACGAACGCCGTCGGAATGCCCGCAACGCCGCGCTGCACCTTGAACCCGGCATGCTCAAGCGTGTCGGCGAGCAGCGTCGCCGACTTCTGCTCCTTGTAGCCGGGCTCAGCCCACTCCCAGATCTTCGTCGCCAGTTCCCACGACGCCGCCTCACGCTTCCGGATCGATTCATCGAGATCGGCCGGTTGCGCATGCGCCTGAGCTGTGCAGAACAAAAGCGCCACGGTGAATCCAAACAACGCCCACATGCGAGTCATGTGATGTCCTCAAGTAGCGGATTCGTTCTAGGCCTACAGGATCGCCTGGATTGGCTGCCCGTCGCATAGGGTGACGGGACGGCCGAGGCGGTCGTGAATCTCCAGACGCGGGTTGACGCCGAGACAGTGGTAGATGGTCGCGGCCAGGTCGGCGGGCGGCGTCGGATTGGTCGCGGGCTCGGCGGCGAAGCGGTCGCTGGAGCCATGGACCACGCCGCCGCGAATGCCGCCGCCGGCCAGCACGCTCGTGAACACCCGCCCCCAGTGATCGCGGCCATCCCGTCCTGCCCCCGCCGCCGACGACGGATTGGCCCACGCGCGGCGTGCGGCCCATCTCGCCGGTCCAGACTACCAACGTCTCGTCGAGCATGCCGCGTTCGTCCAGATCGTCGAGCAGGGCCGAAAAGGCGCGGTCAGTGACGGGACAGAGTCGCTCGCGCAGGTCGATGAAGTTGCGGTTGTGCGTGTCCCAGTACACGCTGACATTGGTGATGCCGTCGTTGGGCCAGAACACCGTCACGAGCGGCACGCCGGCCTCGACCAGCCGCCGCGCCTGCAGCACCGATTGGCCATGGACGTTCATCCCGTAACGCTGGCGAACGGCGTGCGGCTCCTGCGCCAGATCGAAGGCACGCACCACGTCGGGAGCGGCGAGCAAGCCAAAAGCGCGTGCGTAGTGCGATTGCATCGCCACAACGTCCGGGTGCTGCTCGAAGCCGCGCTGCTGCTGCTCGAGGCTGGCAAGGAGCTGCTGCCGGCCACCCGTACGCAGGGCGGTAAGATCGGCGTGCAGCGCCAGCTCGCCGACGTGGTAGTCGGGCAACGAGCCGTCCGCGTCGATCCGCATTGGGTTATAGAGCGGCCCCAGCCAGCCAGCCCCCTGGCCGTGGCTCTGTTCGACGAATCGCGGAGCGCCGTTCGGCACGACCGGCATCATCGAGACGAACGGCGGCAATGTACCCTGGCCGCGCCGCAACATCGCCTGAATGGCCCCGTGGCTGGGCCAATCGTCCGTCAGCGGGCCGCGCGGGCTGGGCCGGCCGGTGAGCAGGAAATGCGTCGCCGTCGTGTGATCGACATCGTCATGGGTCATGGAGCGGATCAATGCCAGCCGATGACAGCGCTGGGCGAGGCGAGGCAAATGCTCGCAGATCCGCAGACCCGGCACGGTGGTCGCGATCGGCCGAAACTCGCCGCGGAACTCGGCCGGGGCCTCGGGCTTCATGTCCCAGGTATCTTGCTGTGCGGGGCCGCCCCACATGAAGAGCACAATACACGCCTTGGCTCGCCGCGGCGGAGCGTCCGCGCAGGTGCGCCCTTCCAGCAACCGCGGCAGGCCCAGGCCGAACAGGCTCAGCGCTCCGGCCTGAAGGAACTCGCGACGGCTCACGAGCGGGTTGAAGCAGAAACGGCGGCAAGCGGTTTGCATAGTCTGTCCTGTGCGTGAACGACAGGCTGGCAGCCTGTCCTACGGTATTGTGCCAGACCTGCCGCGCGAAAGGAACCGGGGAAATGCTGCGAATCTTTTTCATCGGCGTGCTGCTGCTCGGCGTGGCGGATCGCGCGCTCGCCCAGGCCAAGGCAAAACGGCCCAACGTGCTGCTCATCGTCACCGACGATCAGGGCTACGGCGACCTTGGCTTTCACGGCAACCCGAAGATCAGGACGCCGAACCTCGACAAGCTCGCCCGGCAAAGCGTGCGCATGAAGCACTTCTATGTCGCGCCGGTTTGTTCGCCGACGCGGGCCAGCTTGCTGACCGGGCGTTACAACTACCGCACCGGCGTCGTCGACACCTTCGTCGGCCGTTCGATGATGTATCCCGACGAGGTGACCCTCGCCGAATTGCTGGTCGCGGCCGGCTATCGCACCGGCATCTTCGGCAAATGGCACCTCGGCGACTGCTATCCCCTGCGGGCGAGCGACCAAGGGTTTCAGGAGGCGCTGGTCCTGCGCGGCGGCGGCATCGGCCAACCTTCCGACGCGCCCGGCGGCAGCAGCTACTTCGATCCGGTGCTCCAGCACAACGGCAAGCAGGTGCGGAAAAAGGGCTACTGCAGCGACGTCTTCACCGACGCCGCGATCGACTTCGTCACGCGCTACCGCGATCGGCCGTTCTTCTGCTATCTGGCGTTCAACTGCCCACACACGCCGCTCGAGGTGCCGGACCGCTACCTGCAGATATGCGCCCATGAACCTAGCCTTCGACCAGTTCCCGAAGATCGGCAACCCGCTCCCCGGCAAGGCGGATCAGGACATGATCGCCCGCGTCTACGGCATGGTCACGAACATCGACGACAACCTCGGCCGGCTGTTCGCCGCACTCGAGAAGCTGGGCGTCGCCGAGGACACGATCGTGATCTTCCTGACCGACAACGGTCCGCAGCAGGTGCGCTGGAACACCGGCCTGCGCGGCCGCAAGGGCACGGTGTACGAGGGCGGCGTGCATGTGCCGTGCTTCGTCCGCTGGCCGGGCTCGCTGCCCGCCGACCGCGACGTGGAGCCGATCGCCGCCCACATCGACCTGACGCCGTCGCTCCTCGACGCATGTGCCGTTGACAAACCGGCGAATCTCAAGATGGACGGCCGGAGCCTGTTGCCGCTCTGGAAAGGCGCGAAGGTCGATTGGCCGGAGCGCACGCTCTACACGCAATGGCACCGCGGCGATGTGCCGCAGCTCTACCGCGCGTTCACCGCCCGCGGGCCGCGCTATCGGCTCGTGCAGCCCGACGGCGTGGACGAGAAGTACGTGCTCGATCTGAAAAAGGTCCGCTTCCAGCTCTTCGACATGCAAAACGATCCCTACGAGATGCATGATATTGCCGAGCAGCAGCCCGACATCGTCGCATCGATGAAGAAGGGCTACGAGGATTGGTTCAAGGACGTGTCGAGCACGCGCGGCTTCGACCCGCCGCGCATCGTCCTGGGTTCGGCGTATGAGAATCCCACCGTGCTGACGCGTCAGGACTGGCGCGGCCCGCAAGCGAGCTGGGGGCCGAAGGGTCTTGGTTACTGGGAAGTCCACGTCGAGAACGCGGGCAAGTATGACGTGACGATCACGCTGCCGCCGCAGGTGAAGATGGGCGAGGTGCGATTCCGGCTCGGTAAGGCGATGGCGTCGCGCGAGGTCAAGGATGGCGGACCGGTGCTATTCGAGGGAATCATCCTGTCGCAGGGGCCGGCGCGGCTGGAGGCGTGGGTTGCCGATGGCGACACGAGTCGCGGTGTCTGGTTCGTGGAGGTGCGCAAGGGCAATTGAAACCACGTAAACCGAGGAGGTTTGCACTCCGCCCGCTGCCGGTTTTGCGTTTCTGCGGCGGTCCTGCTATGATCGAGCCCATGAACACTACCACTCTTGACGCGCCGCTCGCCAACGGCCTTGCCGAGCACGACGAGCCTGGGCTATTCCGCATTCCCAGGGAAGCGCATACGCTGGCCGGGTTTCGCCGCTGGGTCCTGTCTGCAGAGTTTCCCGAGAAGCTGCGGGTCACCTTTCTGCAGGGCGCGGTGTACGTGGACATGCGTAAAGAAGAAATCTTCTACCATGCCATGCCGAAGACCGAGGTGGCACGCGTGCTCGGCAATCTCAACGTCGAGACCGATTTTGGTAACTTGTTCATCAACGGCGTGCTGGTGACGAACAAGGCCGCCAATGTATCCAACAATCCCGACATGGTAGCCGTCTTCTGGGAGTCCCTGGACAAGGGGCTCTGTCACTACGTCACGCGCGGCCATCGGGGCGTGGAGATCGTCGGCTCGCCCGACTGGATGCTCGAGATTGTCAGCGATAGCTCCGTAATCAAGGATAACCAGCAGCTGCGCCAGGCTTATCACGAAGCGCGCGTTCGCGAATACTGGATCATCGACGCCCGCGGCGACGAGATCAGCTTCCAGGTGCTCACATGGCGCAAGTCCGGCTATGTCGCCGTGCGTCATCACGATGGTTGGGTGCGTTCGCGCGTGTTTGGCGCGCGTTTCAGCTCACGCGGAAACGGGATCGGCGCGGGACGTGGAAGTATACGCTTGCGGTGAAGTAGGCACAAGCGCTGGCCGACGCGGTCGACGTTTGTACGCAGAGGCCAATAGGCCAGCGTCAACACCGCTATTCCCAGGGGTTTATTTCCGTGCTATCATCATGGAGTGAAATTTACCGAAGGAGATTCGCATGAACATTTCCGAAAAAGCACTGATCCCTGCCGAACTGATGGCTGATCTTCAGGAAGCTGCCGATAAGGCGGCGAGGGGCGTACACGATCCCGAGGATCGCCGGAAAGCCCGTGAGGAAATGGACCGAATCCGGGAAGAGATCCGCACAACGCATGGCATTCTTGACATTGGCGTGCCCGCGATCCGAGAGCTTCGTGACTCGTGATTTACGTGGTTGATTCGTCTGTCGCATTTCAAATGGCTTGTGCCTGAGGTCGACACACCGAAGGCTCTCAAGCTGCTCGATGACTTCGCCAGCGCCGTCATAGAGCTCATCGCCCCCGATATTCTCCCAATCGAAGCAACCCATGCTCTCACTCGAGCCGAGCGACAAGGGCGGGTTACCCCAGCACAAGGCGCGGTTCTCCTGAAGGACCTGTTCAAGCATCTGCACGTTTGGGGGCCTGACCTGATTATCCTTCGCGATCCGCTTTGCCCAGGGCCGTGTGATACCAACCCGACCCGCCACCAGCACAAACGCGAAGCTTATCTGCGCGGATATTTCGAGGGAATTGCCAGGCGCAATCGGCGACTGCATGCTTCCTTGTTGAAGTCGCTCGCGCAAGACATTCTCAGTGCTGACGATCTTGCTGCCAGGCTCGCGACATTTTCACCGGACAAGCCGGTCCTGCTCTGGACCGCCGTCTCCTGGCGCGACCGCCTCAGTTTCTGGTGGATACAGCATCAGCTATTCCCTGTCGGCGAGTTTGAAGCGTCTGGCAGTCGCAAGGCCCGCATTCGCTGCTCGTATTCGGCTTCGCCTTCGTTGCGCCGCCTCGATTTCCTCGGCGCTGCGTTCCTGGAAGGCCCGTGCTTGCTGCCCATGCCGGATTTCATCAATCACGTTCGCCAATCCTCGTACGCTGTCCACTACCTGCAAGACGGACTGAACCGACACCATAACCGGACCCGGCGGCAAGTTAACCGCCTGGTTCAGTTCCAAGGTGCCATCAGGGCGGAGCGTGTCGTGCACGATCACCGGCGCCGTCATTGGTTTCTCCTTTTCTTGGGCGGGCATAGAACGATAACGGCGGCTATGACTGGCCGCCGTTTCGGAATCGCGCCACGGCTTGCGGCTACGACAAAATCCGCGTAACGACGTCTCCCTGCACCATCTCGTGCGGCTGGTTGAAGTGGTTGTATACCATCGTGTGCGGGTCGAGGCCGATCGAGTGGTAGATCGTCGCCAGCAGGTTCAGCGGCTGCACCGGGTTCTCCAGGGGGAGCGCTGGGGGTCGCGTCCGAACGCCCGTAGACGAGGCCGCGGCGGATGCCGGCGCCGGCGACAAACTCGTATAACAGTAGGGCCAGTTGTCGCGGCCGTTGGCGTCATCGCTACTACCGGAAGCGGTCACGTCGCGCCGCGGGCTCCAGTCGTCAGCTGGACAATGCGGAGATGAAGTTGGCCCGCACCGAGGGCCATTCCTCTACCCTAGCCCGCAATCTAGTCCCAGTCGGATCCGAAGACCTCACTTCCGGCCGGTGTCACCGCGGCCCAATACGTGGCTGGCGAAATATTTGGCGCTAGCTGCCGAACACTCCCATCGGCCAGGGCTACAAGCATTCCCGAAGAATGGGGAGTTTGCGCCACATAACCAGAACACTCCGTGATCCGCGGCGCGGCTTGAAATGTCGTTACAGACGCTTTCGGCATCGTAGAGGGCATGGTGACCGGCGGATTTCCTTGCGTCACTGGTATTATATCTCCGATGTCTGCAAAGCTCGCTCGCCCGTTGCTTCCGGGCCAGCTATGCGAGTAATAAAAAGAGCCCCCATTACACTTGTACGCGTAGTGCTCGGCAAACGCAATCGTATTTGACATGCCATCATGGAAGGTTGTCGACACTCGGGGAGTTCCCTTGAATGCCTGCGCATTGGCAGCGTAGCTCGATACTGGAGCATCATCGACAATAGCCAGCGCGCCTGTAGGGTCGCCTGGGCTAATATACAGGGGTACAAGATGGAATCTCTTCTTCTTCCCCGAAGCCTGGTTTCTGGCTTCTATGTAAGGGAGGATTTGAACGAAAAGCGCGGGAACGTGGACCGCGGGGGTGAACAGGTTGGGGTGAGTCTGTATTGCTTCGCCATCACCAACCGGCGGGAGGCCTCCGGCATGCGCGTCGCTGAAGTTGTGTACCGCAAACACGATCTGCCGCAGATTATTCGGGTCCATTCCCAAAAAGTGGTGGGTTTTTCCTGCGTTTCGGCTAACCTATCGTACAGCAATGGACGGACTTTTCCAGCAAGGAAGCGAGGCAGCCAATGGAGATTCGCATGGCGAAGGCAGGATCGCCGGTCACGGGGGTCGCGGAAGTTGTCGCCCGGATGCAGCGGCAGCTGCCGACGCAGCAGGCCGAGTGGCTTGAGCAACTCCGTGACCGTCCCGAGACGTTTGCCGAGCTGGAGCGCAAGGTTCATGGCGCCTTTCAACAGCTGGCCGACCAGGTGGTTGCCGGCCTGCTGGCCGATGCGACCAAGCCCGCCGAGTGGGCCCGCGAATCAAAAAAAGCGTAGTCGCAGCGTCGCCGACGAAACTTCGCTCGGGAGAAGTTCGGCCGTTGACGCTGCGACTTTTGGGCGGCTTGGTGCTGTGGGTGAGCACGATTTACTGCGGACCGGCGGCCCGTGGTGGCAAGGGCCGGGGTCGCGAAGGCGCTGGTCTGTACCCGGAGTTGGCGGTCCTGAGATTTCAGGAAGGGGACAGCCCGGCGTTGTGCAGCCTGGTGGCACGGGCGACGGCGCTGCTGCCATCGTACGCCATGACCCAGCAGGAATTGGCCCAGCGTGGTGTGCCCCTGGACATTAAGGTGGTCCATGGCATCGCGGGCCAGGTGGGGGCGGCGACGCTGGCGTGGCGCACGCGGGAATTGCAGAGGTATCGTGACGGTGCGCTGCCGGCGGGGACCGAGTTTACGGGCAAACGGTTGGCGGCGTTTGTGGATGGCGGCCGCACGCGGTTGCGGCGGGTGACGCGCAAGCAGCGCGGCCGCGGCCAGCA
This sequence comes from uncultured Gemmataceae bacterium, assembly GCA_963834865.1. Classification (GTDB taxonomy): domain Bacteria; phylum Planctomycetota; class Planctomycetia; order Gemmatales; family Gemmataceae; genus CAWIDK01. Next base: position 3,058,197 of record CAWIDK010000002.1, on the reverse strand, counting down.
CAAAAAGCAAAAACGCCGCTACAAGGCAGACTGGCGTGAACCCAAGCTGCTGATCATCTACGAGGTGGATGACCAAGGGCGGATGGTGCCGGGAACGCGGCCGATCGTCGACGGCACGTTTGGCGGTCCGGATGAGTTGATGGAATTATTGGCGATGCACTTGCATCGCTTGGGCGCGGCGAAGGCAACCGTGATTTCGCTGGGGGCGGACGGAGCGCCGTGGTTTTGGGATCGGCTCGATTGGGTGGTGCAGCGGGTCGGCCTGCCTGCCGAGCGTGTGGTGAAGACGTTGGATTGGTGCCACGGCGTGCACCAGATCAGTTTGGCATTGGCGCACCTGATCGCCGACAGCGCGGAACGCAAGCGGGTGTTCAAGAAACTACGCAAGTGGCTGCGTCAGGGCAGCTGGCAACGGGTGGCCAACGAGTTGACGGGGATGGCGTGGGCGCAGGAGTTGCCGCTGGACCATGCGGTGTGGACACCGATCCTGTATGTGGAGCGCCACGGCGAAGGGGGCCATTTGGACTACGCGCGTTACCGTCGTCGCGGTCTGCCGTCGGGAAGCGGGGCGATTGAGAGCGCGATCCGTCGGGTCATCAACCTGCGGCTGAAGGGAAACGGCATCTACTGGCTGGAGGATAACGCGGAGGCGCTACTGGTGATTCGTGCCAACGTGCTCTGCAATCGCTGGGAGGAAACGTTTGCGCGGGTGTGTGAGAGCATGGCGAGCAACCGCCGATTGGATTGGGCATGGCAGTCGCCAGACATGCTTGACGCACTGAACTCGGACGTCCCCGTTAAACCGCCGGAGCCACAACTCCAAGGTACCAAAGGAAGCTATGGCGCAGCGGCATAAGCACGTTTTTGGAATGCGCCAGATTATTCTTGCTCTGCGCAATACAAGCGGCTTCGCGCACCTTCGTAAGCGCGACTGCTGACATTGCCAAGAGGAGGCCCAGGATAGTGATAATTACAAGTGTCTCTATCAAAGTAATGCCTCGTCGCGCATCGAGGATTCGCATTGGGTTCTCCTGGCCACCGGGATTCACGAGGATCGAAATAAGGGCGAGTCATACGAAACTAATGGCACGTTCGCAATGAGCGGAAGCTACTAGATGACGGTTTGACACGTTCCCCGGCAATTCTCGGCCCTTTGTCATAGCGGCGTGCATCTAGGCGAGCGCCGCGAAAGACTCGCGGGAGACTGTGAGCGCGATCATCTAATTACTACTCTTGACTGGTGCGCTTGTAAGCTTGTATATGTTGCCGCTGGTCTTGTCTGTCGCGACGACCTCAATCGCGTACAGGGTGCCACCTTTAGCAGCAGCATAGTTGCCAGCAACGTTTCCCTTGCCGTCAAGCTTAATCGCCGCATAAGTCGGCATATTTTTTGGGAAAATACTCCCATTGGGCCAGAAATAAAGGTCGACAGTAGTACAGTTGACCACCGCTGTATTCACATTGACGCTTATGTAGATTGAGTTACCCATATTGCCTGTTTTTGGCGCACCGCCTGTCCAAATCATTTCTTGGCCGCACGCCGTGTTGGCGAGGAGCGTTGAGAGCAATAATCTTGCCTACGACAATATCCCCGTAACGACATCTCCCTGCACCATCTCGCGCGGTTGGTTGAGGTGGTTGTACACAATCGTGTGCGGGTCGAGGCCGATCGAGTGGTACATCGTCGCCAGCAGGTTCAGCGGATGCACCGGGTTCTCCAGCGGGGCGCTGGCGGTCGCGTCGGAGCGGCCGTAGACCAGGCCGCGGCGGATGCCGGCGCCGGCGACCAGGCTCGTATAGCAGTACGGCCAGTGATCGCGGCCGTTGGCGTCGTTGCTGTTGCCGGAGGTGCTGACGCCGCGGAGCGGGCTGCGGCCGAATTCGCCGACGGCGACAACTAGCGTTTCCGAAAGCAGGCCGCGCTCCTCCAGGTCGCTGATGAGCGTCGCGAGGCCCTGGTCGAGCATCGGGGCGTCTGGCGGCGCATGCGGTCGGGCAGGCCGGTGTGTACGTCCCATGAGTGGTTGTCGCTGTTGGCGACCTTGGGCCAGTTCACCTCGACGACGCGGGTGCCGGATTCGACCAGCCGGCGCGCGAGCAGACAGCACTGGCCGAACGTGTTGCGGCCATAGCGCTCGCGCATCATTGGGTTTTCGCGGCTCAGGTCGAAGGCGTCCCGCGCCCGGCCCGACAGCACCAGGTTGAGCGCCTGGCTGTAGTAGCTCGGCAGGTCATAGCGCGACACCGCCTGCTCCAGCTCCGGCATGCCCTGGCTGATGACTTCGCGGAGATGGCCGCGGCGCTGCAGACGGGCCGCCGGGACCTCGGGCCGCAGCTGCAGGTCGTCCACCGACACGCGGTCCATCTTGTTCAGGTCCATGTCGTCGCCGGCCGGGAACAGGTAATACGGATCGTACGCCCGGCCGAGGAAGCCCGCGGTGCCGCCCTTGTTGACGACGTTGCTCTCTTGCAACGGCCGCGGCATCATCACGAACGGCAGCGTGGCCTGGGTGGGCGGCCGCAGCCGGCTGATCTGGCAGCCGAAGTTGGGATAGTCGCGCGGGGTCGGCGGCTCCAGCTGGCCGGACGGGCTGACCGCGTCGGCCTGGTAGCCGGTCATCATCTGGTAGATGGCCGCGGTGTGGTTGAACAGGCCGACCGGCGTGTAGCTCATCGAGCGGATCAGCGTGGTCTTGTCGAGGACCTGCGACAGCCGCGGCAACAGCTCGGTGAAGCGCACGCCCGGCAGGCAGGTGTTGATCGCGCTGAAGGGGCTGCGGACGCGTTCGGGGACGTTGTCCTTGGGGTCCCACAGGTCGAGATGGCTCGGGCCGCCCTGCAGATAGAGCAGGATGATGCTGCGTGCCCGGCCGAAACCGGGGCCGCGATGGACAGGCTGGGCGGGGTCGGCCGCGGCCCGCTGCTGGAACTGCAACAGGTCGGCGAGGCTGAGGCCGAGGATGGCCGAGCCGCCGACGCGCAGCAGTTCGCGGCGGGTCATGCCGTCACAGGTGGCTTTCCCTTGCGAGCCGGGAATCACAAGCATGGCCGGTTTCTCCGAGGTCGTGGCGATCGGGTGTCAGGTAGGATTCGACGCAACGCGTCGCAGGCAGGCAAATCGAAGCGGGGTGTCACACACAATGCTTCATTATGTTTATAACGTCGGCAGCGGCCCCGCGTCAATCAAGAAATCGGAAAACTTTCACGGACCGAACGTTCGGACTCGGCGCGGACAATCCGGTATCATCGAAGGGGACCGCCGATTGACGCCCCGGAGCGAACATGGCCGTTGCTCAAGAACCCCTGACCGCCGTCGTGCCGCCGGACCGGCCGCGCCGCTGGCTTGGCTGGGACATCCTGCGGCTTGCAGGGCTGACGCTGCTGCCCATCGTGGCGGCGGTTGCCGGCGCGCCCGCCGCGGTGATTGGCGGCCTCGCGTTACTGGCGGCGCTCGCAACACACGGGTTCGTGATGCGCCGCGGCGGCTGGCGGCTGATTGGACCGCACGTCTACTACGATCTGATCCGCATGGCCCGCAAAGGCCGCACCGTCCTCCTCCGCGTGCTGTTTCTGCTGGCGCTGCTTGCCGGAATCTGGTTTACGTACGAGAAACATCGGCCTGGCCGCGGGCGCTCATGCACCACGCAGACGGCGCTGTTTTCGTTGATCCCGTTGGATTCCGTGCTGACTTGCGCAACGAGCTCGCTCGCTTCAACATGGAGTGTGCGCACACCTGGTTCATGCTGCAAAACCTCGCGATCCTGCTGCTCACGCCCGCGTATGTCGGCGGCGCGATCGCCGAGGAGCGCGAGCGTGGGACGCTGGAGCTGCTGTTCACCTCGGCCCTCTACAATCGCGAAATTGTGCTCGGCAAGCTGGCGGCGCGGATGTTGCACCTCGGGGCGTTCCTGCTCGCCGGTCTGCCGGCGTTCAGCCTGATGCTCGTCTGGGGCGGGCTCGACGTGCCGTTCCTACTGGCCAACTGGATCAACAGCGTCTTGTTGCTGCTCGCCGCGAGCAGCATGTGCCTGATGTTCTCGACGACGCCGCTGCGGGCGACGACCTGCGTGATCGTATCCTACGCCCTCGTACTTCCCGGCGGGTTCTGCTGCATGTCCGGCTGGCAAGAGGCGCTGCAGAATGCGTTTCTGAACGGCGCCGGCCTGGCCGAGCCGCAGCTCCTGATACTGTTTGCAATCACCTATGGCCTGCTCATACCGGGCTGCGTGCTGATCTCGATTCAGGCGCTGCGGCCGCCGGATTGGCCGCCCGTCCTCATGTTGCCGCCGCCGGAGCGCACACCAAAAGGTGCAGCGCCGGCGATGAATGCACCCGCGGCAGCGCTGCCACCGATGTTGCTGTTGTCTGCCGCAAGCGCGCTCAACGAGGTTGAGCTGCGGCGTCCGGTGCTGCCGCCGGTGCGGGATGCAGCGCTCCTCTGGAAGGAATGTTACACGGGCGGACGCTCGCTGCTGCACGTTCCCGAGGTGCTATTGATGGGCGGCACCATACTGTGTTGCGTGCTGCCACTCGTGGTACTGATCACGATCAACCAGGCGACCCAGGCGCATCTGGCCGCAAGAGGCGAGTTTCTGAAGGTACTCGCGGGTGCCTGGGGCGAGTTGCTGCGCGGCACGTATGGGCTGTTCCTATGCTGCTATGTCATCGGCGTGGCCTTTCGGGCGGCGGCGTGCGTGGTCCGCGAACGGCAGACGCAAACGCTGGACATGCTACTGACGATTCCCGCCGAACGCCGCGAAATCTTGTTCGCCAAGTGGGCCGGCGCTGTTCAAGGGTTGGCCGTGGCTCGCGCTGCTGGCGGTCGATCTGCTGATCGGCCTCGTGATCGGCGCGTACCACCCGTTCAGCTTTTGCTATCTGCTTCTTTCGCCCTGGCCGTTGATTCTCTGCCTGTGTAGCCTCGGCGTGTTGTTCTCGGTGATCGCGCGCACTGCGCGTGCAGGCGAACGTGGTGATGGCCGTTACGTTGAGTGCAGTGGCCGCGTTTCTCGCCTGGACGGGACCTGGGCTGCTGCTCGGCTTCAACTCGTTCACGTTCAGCTGGTGGGACCAGCCCTGGTGGTGGTTGCACGACAACGGACCTGTGGTGTTCCTCTTCAACCTCCCCGAGGTGCGTGCTTTCATCTTTAGCGCCATGACGCTGCTGCTTGCGGCCGCCATTGTGTGGAAGATGGCGTCGGTTCTTTTCGAGCGGACGGGCCGGCGCTGAGCACCTACGGCGCGCTCCCACTCCTTGTCAGCGGCGTCCGCAACCTCGTCATTGGGCGACGCGAGTCGCTCAAGAAGTTCCGGCGTGAAATACTTCATCTCGATTGCCTCGCTTTCCGCTGCGGGTTGTCCGTTTCATAGAACGTATGGCCACCGCCAGCGCGCGACTCCTGATGGAAGCGTGGCACGAGTTTTAAGGCAAAGTCGTCGGCCTCCCGCTCTTGCGCCTGTCGAGTTCCTTGAAGTCGTCGAGGAAGACCTCACGCTTGCCGTGAAGCAGCACATGGCCGAGCAGGTGGAAGAAGAAGAACCAGAATTGGCTGTCCGCGGCCAAGCGCAGGCTCAATTGGACTACGGCCTTGTCGCCGAGCCAGTAGGCCGCCCCGCACGCGAAAATCTTGGGCAGGTGGGGCACGAACACCACGGCAACGCCATGCGCAGTGCAGACTCCACAAGCCGGTTCAGGGACAATTCCGGCTGCGTCGTCGTCAACGTGCGCAGCTCGCGGAGGATGCCGCGGAGGCCGGGAGTTGAGAACGCAGCGGTGTCGATGCGGTTCGCTTCCAGGGTCCCGCGGCGCAACCAGGCGGCTTGGGCGTATGGGCACGCCTTCTTGGTCCGCGCCTTGCGAAAGGCGGGGGCGAGCGTACCGGGCTTCTCGAGAAGGTCGAACGCGGTGACGCCGAAGAAAGCGAGCAGCTCACGGGCCTGCGCCACCCGCGTGGGCATCTTCCTGATCCAGCCGAGCTTGACCATTGCTGGCACCGGGAACTTCCTGAGCATGTCCGTTTGCCCTGCCAGGGCCGCCACGGCGGCCAGACGAGCCTTGGTGAGCTGGTAGTTTTTCTCAAGTTCCAACCAGAAGCTCGCGGGCCAGCCGAGGACCAATTCCAGCTCCAGAGCCGTGTCCACCGTGATGGCCTTCTTGCCGCGCACGATTTCATTGACCTTGTTGGGCGGTCGGTTCATTCGGTCAGCTAATTCCTGCTGGGTCATGCCCTTCGCGCCGAGCACGTCCCGTATTGTCGCCCCGGGGCAAACGGCCAGGTCGGGCTCATACGGGCGGGGTGCGATTTCAGCCATGATAGTCCTCCACACTTGCGACGGTGATTGCCTTCACGGTATCCAGGTTTGGCATGCCCTCCGCCGATACGTCGAACTCGCCGGCTGGGCGGAAGATGATTCGGTATTTCTTGTCGATGTTGATGGCGAAGTGTCCCGTCCAATTCTCGCGCAGCGCGTGGAAGTGCAGTGGCGCGCCGGCGGGAATGTCCGCCAGCGACGCGAACGCAGCCAGCTCGGCTAACCGTTGCTGCACCAGGCCTGGGGCCACGCTGGGCAGCTTGTTGCGGGCCGTCTTGGCGACGAGGCACAGCTTCTCCAGCGTGTGATCCGCATAGCCAATGAGGATCCCCATTACGTCATCCTATGTTTCTTGACCGCACCGGTCAATCTTGTTCTTCACAAAGGTCGATGCAATTATTGACCCCAAAGGTGAAGGTTACTAACGGCGTGCCGCGATGAGATACCCATAACTCCGCAGCCAACCGAACCACCGCGGCCAGCGAACCGCCCCGTCGGCACGCAGGCTCACCGGCCGGACCGCGACAATCTCGAATCCGCTAGCGCATAGCAGGCGCACGATCTCGCGGCGTGTGAACAGGTGCATGGTCAGGCTGCCCAGGCCCTGGTGCGGCGGCATTTCGTAGTCGCCCGGCGGGCGTCGGCCGAGCCAAGAGCTGAACATGTCCGCGAATAACAACCGCCGGCCGGGTGCGTCCAGAAGTTGAACCAGCGGTTATGGACGTGCAGGACGAACGTGCCGCCGGGTCGCAATACGTGCGCAACGTGCTGAACGGCCGTGCGGCGTGCGTCGGCGCCGGCGATCATGCCAAGCGTTCCGAACAGGCACGCGGCGTGGTCGAAGGTTGCGTCGTCGAGGCAGCCGAGCGCCACGAGATTGGCGCACAGGCGCGGTATTGCTACACCGGCGGCGGTCGCTTTCTCGCCGAGGACCTTGAGCATCTCCGGCGACAAATCGACGGCAACTGGCTGGTAGCCGTGCGCGGCGAGCGTGAGCGCGAGGCGCCCGGTACCGCAGCCCAGGTCCAGGAATCGGCCCGGCGGCCGGCAGTGTTCCAGCACGAACGCCTGGTCGAGGGTCAAGAGCGGCGTGCCGGCGAGGCGGGCGTCGTAGTCGCGCGCGATGCTTGGGTCGTGCAGGTAATCCCACAGCGCCCGCGTCACGCCCGGGGGGAATTGCCAGTCGGCAGGCATGTTTGGTCAAAATCCGAAATGCGAAGATCGAAATCCGAAACAAATCCAAAACCAAAAGCACCAATGCGGCTGCCGCGCGCTTGTTTCGGATTTCGATATTCGGATTTCGGATTTACCGGTTGGTGGGCGGCAGCTCGATGATCTCGGCGACGCGGATCGTAATGACGCTGCCGTCGTTGTGCTGCTGGAACGCGAAGTGGCCCTTGGTGTGGCGATTCTTCTCGTCCACGAAATCGACGGTCTTCTTGCCGTTGACCTGGATGACGATGCGATTGCCGATCGCGATGACTTCCTGGGTGAACCACTCGTCGGGCTTGACGAGCTGGTCGAAAATCAGCATTTGCTTCTTCTCGTCCGCCGTGTACTTGTCGCGGTAGTCCGGGTAGAGGCTGCCGGAGCGAATTTTGTCGCCGTGCGTCGAGTTGATCTGCGCCTCGTAGCCGGGCGGGAACGCTTTGGCGAAGTCGGCGCGGAAATACTGGCCGCTGTTGCCCTGGTCGCTGATTTTCCCCTCGATGCGGAAGAGGAAGTTTTCGTAGTCGCCGCGCTCGCTGAACAGATGGCCTGCGGGACCGGTGCCGACGATCGCGCCGTCGATCACCTCCCATTTGGCCTTATCGTCGGGGTGCGTCTTCCAGCCGGTGAGGTCCTTGCCGTTGAAGAGGCTGATCCACGTACCGACTGCGGGTTTGTCGCCGGCGCGGGCCGGCGGGTAGCAGGCGCACAAGATCGCGCCGACGCCAAGCAGGCCGCCGAGCAGCCAGGAGCGTTTCATCGCATTGTCTCCTCAGGGGGGTGATAAGTTCGTGTTCGCGGGGGTAGTTATACGCGTCGCCGGCAGCCGATACCAGCGGCCGGCCTTCATGACGGCGCGGACCTGGCCGATGCAGGCGATGTCGCTGAGCGGGTCGCCCTCGACCACGATCAGATCGGCCCGCCGGCCCGGAGCCAGCACCCCGCGATCGCTCAGGCCGATCGCCTCGGCCGCGGTGGACGTGACGGCGCGCAGGATCTCCGCGGGCGTGAGCCGCAGCTCGATCTGGGCGGCGCAGGCCGAGGTCGAAGCGGTCGATTGGCGTGAGGCGCACGCCGGCGTCGGAGTGGAGCGTGTAGCGCACGCCGAAGTCGATCATCTGCCGTTCGCATGCGAACCGCCCGTCGAGCCGGCGCACCGGGCCGATGTTGAGCTGGTTGACCTCGGGCAGGAACGCGCGGCGAGCAAGACCGGACAGGGTCAGGCCCGCGAACTGTCCCTGCTCGATCATCCGCCGTGCGAGCGCCGGGTCGAATTCATAGCGGAACTCCTCGACGCGCCAGTCGCAGTGCTCGATCGTGCGATAGTTGGCCGCGACCACCGCGGGCAGGGCGGAGCGGCTGAGCACATGGGCGGCGGCATGTTTGCCGGCGCCGCGGCCAATCGCGGCGATGTCGGCAAGCGCGTCGGCATCGTACTGGGCGCGCATCGGGTCGGAGCTGGCCGTCATGTTGCCGCCGGTCGCCATCACTTTGAGGAAGTCCGCCCCTTCGTCAAGCATGCGGTGAGCGGCAGCGCGGACCTCTTCCCGGGTGTTCGCGATTAGCTCCAGCCAGTGACAGTGGCCTGTCTTGGTCGTGATTGGCGCGCCACACGCGAGCACGTCGGCGCCCTCCGCCTGGCCGCGGCGGATGCGGTCGCGCGCGTGCTGGATCACCGTGCGCCGGCCGCCGCAGTCGCGCACGGTGGTAAGGCCGGCGTGCAAGGCGGCACGCGCGTTGGCAAGGGCGCGGTCGAGAAGCTGCACATCAGATTCGCCCTGCACCTGGGCGATGATCGCTTCGTTGGTTGCCAGGGCGGACATGACCAGGTGCACGTGCGTGTCGATCAGGCCCGGCAGGATCGTGCAGCCGGGAAAATGTTGCGGCGCGGCGTCGACGGCGAGACCGATGCGTTCGATGTGCTCGCCGGTAACGCGCAGCATCGGATTGAGAGACGGCGCGGTGCCGACGCCGTCCCAGAGGCGGTCCGCGGTGATAAGGAGAGGATTCATGGCGACCCTCGCAACTGATCTGCTATAACAGTATTCCGATCGCCGCGCCGCGTTCAGGTCGCAACGTCGTTCGCGAAACCGCAAGCGAGCTTCGACGCGAATGTATGTTGGGTGAGATTTTGCATGGGGATTGCTTCATGAAGCGCCTGCTGCTGGCATTGCTGCTCGTCCTGATCGCGCAACCGTTGGCGGAATCCGGCGACGTTACGCCATCCCAGGATGCGCGTTTGAGCGCCTGTTCAAGGAGTACCTCGACGTTGAGTTCAAGCACCGCCCACTGGACGCGACGCGGCTCGGCGATCATCGATTCGACGACCGGCTCGACGACGTGTCGCTCAAGGCGCGGGCGGCGAACAACGAGCGCGCCGCAAGATGGTCGCAGAGCTGCCGAAGCTGATCGACTACAAGAAGCTGTCGCGAACGGGGCAGATCGACTACGAAATCTGGCAGCACGAGCTGAACAAGCAGCTGTGGCTCGCCGAGAACACCGATCCGTTCGCCACCGACCCGCGCGTTTACAACGACTACATCACCGAGAGCGTCTACCTGCTGTTCGCCCAGTCCACGCAGCCGTTGCCGGTCAATCTGTCGCAACGCCGCGTTGCGCATGGCGGCGATCCCGCACATCGTGGCGGCGGCGAAGGAGAGTCTGACCAACCCGCCGCGGGTTTTCACAGAAACCGCGATCAAGCAGAACCGCGGGGCCATCGCGTTTTACGAGTCGGGTATCTACTTGCTCACCGGTGAGACGCCGCAGCTCAGCGAGCTGCGGGATGCGTGCAAGAAGGTGGTGCCCGTGCTGCAGCGAGTATCAGAAGTTTCTCGAGGACGACCTGCGGCCGCGCGCGAAGGGCGAATGGCGGCTCGGCAAGGAGAAATTCGCGGCGAAGCTCGTTCTGGAGCTGGACGCCGGAATAGGCGCGGCCGAGGTGCTCAAGGAAGCCGAGGCGGAGATGGAGCGCGTCGAGAACGAGATGTACGTGATCGCCCGCCAGCTCTGGAGCGAGGCGTTTCCCAAGCAGCCGTTGCCGGCCGACGACGCGGAAGGCCGAGCGACGACCATCCGGCGCGTGCTCGCCCATTACAGCAATGAGCACGGCAAGGTGGAGGATCTCGTCAAGGACGCCAACGAGACCGCCGTCAGGATCAAGGCGTTCATCAAGGCGAAGGACATCCTGCGGCTGCCCGAGCCAGACCTGTGCAAGATCATCGAGATGCCCGAATTCAAGCGCGGCAACTCGATTGCGTATCTCGACCCGGCGCCGCCGCTCGACCCAAAGGCGTCGAGCTATTACGCGATCAGCCCCCCACCAGCATCGTGGGACGCCAGGCGCGTGGCGAGTTACATGCACGAATACAACCGCCACATGCTGCAGATCCTCACGATCCACGAGGCGTACCCGGGCCATTACGTGCAGCTCGCGTATTCGAATCGCCATCCGTCGCTGATCCGGCGGGTGCTGTCGTCGGGCGTTTTCGCGGAAGGCTGGGCAGTGTACACGGAAAAGATGATGCTCGACCAGGGCTACGGCGCGGGCAACCTGCCCTTACGGCTGATGCAGCTCAAGTGGTACCTGCGGTCGGTGTGCAACGCCATCCTCGATTACAAGATGCATTGCACGAACATGACCGACGAGGAGGCGCTCGCGTTTCTCGTCCTGCGCGGCTATCAATCCGAGGCGGAGGCGATCCTCAAGATCATCCGTGCCAAACAAAGCTCCTGCCAGCTTTCCACGTACTTCGTCGGCCGTATGGCGTTCCACCGCTTGTCGGCGCGACTGCGGCGCGAGCTGGGTGACAGCTTCGAGCTGGGCCGCTTCCATGAGGCGGTGCTCGATCACGGGACGTTGCCGGTGAAGTACCTGGCGGAGCTGGTGCCGGAGCGACTTAAGAAAACGCGTTAGATGGGGACGTGATCCCGCCGGTGCAACAAGCGCCGTTATTTCAAAGAGACCGCTTTCAAAGGGATCGCCGGTAATCGTCGAAGTCGCTGGTAAGCCGGTTCGACGACCATCCCGGCCGACTCAAGTGCGGTGACGCCCAGGATTGGTTCGCAATTCTCGGGACCAAAGATGATGCGGCCGGAGGTGAGTTCCCCCATGAATTCGATCTCGGCCAGGCCAAAATCGTATTCCACGGTCGTGCCGTCGGCGAGCTCGTACGTCTTACGTCCGCGGCGGCGGATGCCGGCGCCTGGAGCCTGGACGCCGGCGCCATGCAATCGGTCGCTCCGGTATCGACGAGGAATCGCGCTTCATATTTCTTCCGGCTTTTCTGGCCGGCGCAACGAGACGGTCACGTGAATCAGGCCCATAGCAACTCGCCTTTCTTAACGAAGCCGGCGAATGCATCGTACATCGGGATCGGCGCGGCTGCAATGACCTGGGCCGAATCACGCTGGGCACCAACGCCCCCGCGGCATATACCCTAATCGGGATGATTGAGAAGCGGCCAATTACCATCGTCTACAGGAGGGCCTCCCATGCGCATCCTTCGCGTTGCATTGCTGACGAGCCTGGTTATCGCATTCGCTTCGCCGGCCGTGGCCCAGGAGGCCAAAGGGGCCAAAGACGCCAAGGACGCCAAGGACGGCAAGAAAGGCGTGGCGGAACTGCAGGGGATCTGGAAGTTCGTGGCCATCGCAACCAGCGAGGAAACTCGGGAGCTGGCTGCGAACGAGCCGCGCTGGGTGATCAAGGGCGACACCATCTTGTACGGCGGCGAAGCGCTGGCCAAGCTCACCGTGGACCCGGCAGCGACGCCGAAGCTGATCGATCTCGATTTCATCGAGAAAAAGCAGGTGCATGAGGCGATCTATACGCTGGTCGGCGATCGGCTCACCATCTGCATCAACACCGCCGCCGACGGTGTCAAGGAACGGCCCCTGGACTTTACGGTGGCAGGCAAAGAGAATCGCCGCTTGCTGGTCCTCCAGCGCGAGAAGCCGGGTACGAGCGACGCTGCCGTGGGGTACGGCTTCATCGGCGTGCAGATCGGCAACAACGGCAACGGCGTGGTGGTCCTAGCGGTGAATGAGAAGAGCCCGGCACAAAAGGCGGGCGTGAAGCAAAACGACGTCATCCTCAAGGTCGGCACCACCGCCATTACCACCTTCATGGAACTCATCGATCTGGTCCGGCAGGTGCGGCCCGGCAGCGACGTCACGCTCCGCATCCGCCGTGGCGATCAGGAGCAGGACATCACCATCCGCGCGGGCGTGAGGCCGTTCATGTTGCTGGATTGATTCTCACTACGATGCTTGACGGCAGGGCGGCCGCACATTACGTTGTTGAGGGCTATAACGGCACGCGTTCTCGACCCGAGGCGACGATGGCCAGGCGGGACAACCCCGATCGCGCAGGCTCCTGGGTCACCGCCGAGCAAATGCTCGATCGCGGCGACCCCGCCTTCGTGGACGAGCTGCGCCATATCCACGAGCCCAATCTCCTCGGCGGCCTGGCGCCACGATGGCTCGCAGATACCCGGCCCGAAGCCCGGCGGCTGCTGCTGGCCTACCTCGATCTGCCCCTCAACGCCTATGGTCACGAGGCGCTGGTCAAACGGCTGTTCAAGGCCGCCGAGAAGGCCGGCGACGACGTGGTCATGGCCCGCTTCCTCGTGGCGCTCGACCGCTCCGTGCGCCGCGTTCGCAAGCGGCGCAGGTATTACGACCGCTCCACGCGCGAACGCTGGGTCGCCGAAACGATCGGCGTGCCGCGCACGACGACCATGCCGCGGGCGGACAAAAGGCTGCGGTATCCCCATCTCCATGGCTCGGAGGCAGGCCGCGCGCCGCTGCGGCTCTTCACGGTCCACACGCGCTATTACCTGCGGCGGCGCTGCTGGCGCTATTTCCGCCAGCTCGGCGTGCAGCAGCCGGCACGCTATCAGGCGGGCGCGATCGAAGCCCTGGTGCAGTACACCGACGACGATGTTGCCGATGGGCTCGCGCTGCTCGACAACTGGGGTATGGTGCACATCCTCTTTCACGATTGCCCGGCCCTGGTCGCAAAAGCCAACGGTTGGACGCTCGCCGGGGGACACGCCCTCGCTGAGCTGGCGCCGGCACCGGCATACGCCGCGCTGTGGCAAGCATCCGGCGACCCGTTGGTCGATCTGCTGTTGCGGGCGCGTTGCCGGCCGGTGCGGCAATGGACGATCCAGATGCTCAACAAGCATCATCCCGACGCCCTGGTGCAGCTCCCCTTGCCGCGGCTGCTGGCCCTGCTCGGGCACGAGGATCCGGCACTGGCGGCGCTCGCAATCGAGGCGCTGCGCAAATCGCCGGCTTTGTCCGGCATGCCCGTGGAGCAATGGCTTGGTCTGCTCGACTCGGCGAATCCGCAGACGCTCGACGTGCTCTGCGAGCTGATGGTCGAACGCCTCGATCCGAGCGCGATCACGCTGGCCCAGGCAATACGCCCCGCCGCCAGCCGGCCGGTGCCGATCGCGCGGCTCGGTCTTGCGTGGCTGCGGACGAAGCAGCCAACCACCCTCGACGAATGCCGAGCGGTGCTGGCGCTCGGCGAGGCGGAGGCGGCGCCGGTGCGTCCGGAGCTCGCGCGCTGGGCGCGATCGGTGCTGAGTGCGAGCGCTCGATTTTCAGACCGCGTGGGTGCTGGAGTTTTTGGACAGCCGGCACGCCGACGTTCGCGCCGAGGGCTGGGCGTGGTTTCAGGAAGAGCCGCGCGCTCGCGAGGATGTGGGGCTCTGGCAAAAGGTGCTGGAGTCGCCGTACGACGATCTGCGGATAAGGCTGATTGCGGTGCTCGAGGACGTGGTGCGGCGCGGTCAAGTGCTGCCCGTCGATCAGGCGCGCTTCGATCCGGAGCTGATCCGCTTTCTGTGGGCGTCGGCGCTGCTGAACGTTCATCGCGGCAGCCGATCGAAGCCATACGTCGTGCGCCAGATGGTGCGCCGGCTCCAGCGCCATCCCGAGGAAGCGGCGCGTCTGCTGCCGATCCTCGCCGTCGCGCTGCGATCGGTGCGCGGCCCCGAGTGGCGTGCCGGGTTGGCGGGCGTCGTGCAACTGGTGGAGCGCTGCCCCGACGTGGCCCCAGCCGTGCAGGCGGTGTTTCCGGAATTGACATTGGTAGCGGTGCATTATGGCGAGTCGGGCGAGCGCTTGTAGTTCCGCCTTTAGGCGGTTTTCGCGAAAAACCGCCTAAAGGCGGAACTACGAGCGCCCGGCTCGCGGCAACAAGCTTTGGGAGGTGTCCGGACGATATTCCGAGACCATCATGCTGCGGTGTTCCGCCGCGGTTGACTTTGGCCCGCGATTGCTTCCCCAGGGCCGTTATTCTTTAGCCCGGAGACGTGCATCGGCTCCAGGCTAAGGCAACACGTTCCCGGTGCCGATGCACGTCTCCGGGCTCGGTGAACGCCCCTGGTCGGACCTTCGAAGTCGGAAATCGGCCGGCGCCTCCCAATTTTTCCAGTAGGTCCCGCCTGCCGGGCGGGACCTTACACAGGGTGACTCATGGAAATGACCGTCGCCTACCGCGGCCACAGCGCTATCCGCCCGGCGGCCGGCGGGTTGGCCATCTCGCTGGCGCCGAACCTGCGGCGCGATCGGGTCAGCTTCGCGGGCCTCTTGCGCCAGCCGCTGCGCTTTCGTGAAGCCGTCAGCGCCCTGCACGACATTGTCGTGAGCGACCTCCGCTACAAGCCACGCGACAAAACCGCTTACCGGCAGTACCTGGCCGAGCAACAGCAGCGCGAGGCCGCCCTCCGAGTCAGCGCCATGCGCGATGCGAAAGCCGAGCTCCTGGCCCAGCGCGGCGAACCGGTGTCGGCCACGCTCGAGAACGACTACCGGCGGCTGCGCAAAGATTACTGGGCGCCCGGCAGCAATACTCCAATTACCTCATGCGCCACGACCCAGAGCTGTGGCGGCTGTTGATGCCGTGCGACCCGGTCATTACCGTCGCTCCCGATGTGCTATTCTTCGAGTGCTTCAGCGGCGACGAGAGCAGCTATGGCTGCCTGACGGTTTCGCGCGAGGCGTTCGATGGCGAGCGCGACATCGCCCTGGGCACTACGAATGTCGATTACTCGTGGGCGCTGTACGAGCATTTCCAGAAGCTGCGCAGCTACCGCGAGACGCGCTTCCTCGTGGACCCGGCCGGGTTCGAGGTGCAGACGCAGGCCGCCGCGGAATATCGCGAGGAAAAAATCGATCTGCCGTCGAGCTGGCTGCGCGGCTTCATGCAATTGCAGTCGGCGATGAGCCTGCCCATGCGGCGCGTCCCGATCAGCCGCGAAGGGCTGTACAGCGCCATCGCCTGGCTGCGGCGGCACCGGGCGGCGAAAAGCCCGCGGGCGCTGCGCTTCGAGCTGCAGCCGGGGCAGCCGGTCGTCCTCGTGCTGGAGCCGTGGGAGCAGCGCATTATCATGCATGGCGCGCCGTACGAGGGGAAGCGCGCCGAAACGATCCGCACCTGGGGCCGTGATCGGCTGCGCGTGCTGGCCCGCCTGCTGCCGCTATTTGAGGGCGCGGATGTGTACCTGCTGGGCAGCGGCCTGCCGAGCTACTGGGTGGTGCGGATGGGCGAGATGCGGCTGATTCTCGGTCTCTCGGGTTGGACCAGCAACGACTGGACGGGCGCCACCGCGCTCGATCAGCTCGCGCCGCCGGTGTCCGTCGACAACGCGGACCTCGGCAGAATAGCCGCCGCTTTCCACGCCGGGCCGGCGCAGTCGTTTGACCGACTCCGCGCCGCGACGGGGCTCGCCGACCCGGTCCTGGCTGCCGGGCTCAATCGGTTCGCGCTGCTCGGCCAGGTGATCCACGACCTGGCGGGGCGGCTTTATCGCTGGCGGCAGATCATGCCGGTCGCGCTGTCGGCGAGCCAGATCGGCACCGAGAGCCCCGAAACCGCCGCGGGCCGCGAGCTGGTGGCGACGCGTCAGGTCCGTCTCCGCCGTGACGAGCCGACGCCCGCGGGGCTGCGGATGCTTGTCGGTAAGGTTACCGATCGGCCCGTCGAGCTGTTGCTGGACGCGGACGGCCGTATGGTGCGCGGCCAATGCACGTGCTCGCACCATTTCAAGGGCGGTTTGCGCAAGGGCCCGTGCCGCCATCTGCAGGCGCTGCGGCGTGTGGCGCTCGGCGAGCAGCCGCCATCGACGCTGGCGCGATGGTACGAGCAATTGTGGAACTGAGGCGAACGGCAACCACAAATCAACCCAAGCCCGCAGGCGAGTCTTCGAGCCCGCGGGGTAACCCCGCAGGCTCGAAGACTCGCCTGCGGGCTTGGTGGGTACGACAAGAGCTTGCGGTCGCCCGCGAAACTGAGGATCCCATGGCCGATGCGGCGACGCGACAAATGGTGGCGCAAATCGTCGAGGACAAGGTCAAGGTCGGCGAGATGTTCACCGCCTTCGACGTCACCCTCGCCGTGCGCAAAATCGGTGGCAGCGTCCGACACCAGGAAGTCCGCGACCTCGTACACGATCTGTACGAAAAGGGCCGAATGGGCGCGGCCTACACGCGCTCGCTCGTCGATGTGGGGGCGCCGACCAAGCCATACCTTTACCATCGCTACTCGGACGACGCCACCACCTATCGCGCACCCGCGGCGCCCGCCCCCGCGAGTCCCGTGCCACCGATGCCCTCTGCGTCCGGGCTCGTCGGCCGCATCCTCGGCAAGCTGTTCGGCGGGCAACCGCCACCCGCCGGCAGTGTCACGCCGCCGTCACCGGCTCGGCCGCCGGCGCCGGTGCGGCCCGCTTCGTCGGCCCCGCCGCCGCCCGGGGGTCAATCGGCGGGAGCGCATCCCGGCCAGCACCACATGCCGCTAGACCTGGATGCGAGCAATTACTTGCCGATCAGCCGCGACGAGCTGACGAACGCCGCCAAGGGCATTCGCCTGTGGGGCAGTCCCTGGTTCGGGCGCCGCGACGTCATTCCTCCGGCGGACGATGAGCGAACCAAGCTCATCGACCGCGCCCTGATCACGCACGGCCTGTTGACCCCCGAGCAGCTCACGGAAATTCACAAGGTCGGCGCGGAGATGGACCGGCTGCGGCCCGACGTTGCGCTCTGCGCCAGCGGGTCGAGCGCCGGCGCGGACGCGGTCGCGGCGGAGCGCGAGCGCAAGGCTCAGGTCAAGGCGCAGAAGAAAGCGGAAGCGGCCGAGCGGCGGCGCCGCCACGCCGAAGCGGTGGCGCACCGGCGCGCCACCGACATCACCTTTCTCGGCCGCGGCGTGTCCGCGCGGCTTGGCGATCGGACCTGCGATGCGGCCAGGCTGCGCGCCGCCGGCCTGCCTGTGCTCGCCACGCCGGCCGAACTGGCGACGGCGCTGGGGCTGTCGATTCCGCACCTGCGCTGGCTGGCGTTCCACACGGAGGTCGCGGCGCGCGTCCACTACATCAGCTTTACCGTCCCGAAGCGCAGCGGCGGCGTGCGGACCCTGAGCGCCCCGCACCGCAAGCTCGCGACGGCGCAGCAATGGATCCTGCGGCAAATCCTCGATCGGCTGCCGGTGACGGCGGCGGCGCAGGGCTTCATCGCCGGCCGCAGCATCCTCACGAACGCGCGCCAGCACGCCGGCCGGACCGTTGTCGTGAACCTGGACCTGGAAGGGTTCTTTCCGACCATCACATTCCCGCGCGTCCGCAGCGTGTTTCAGCGGCTCGGCTATTCGCCCGCCATCGCCACAATTCTCGCGCTCCTGTGTACCGAGTGCCCGCGCCGACAGGTCGAATATGACGGCAAGCCGTACCACGTCGCCACCGGTCCGCGCGGCTTGCCGCAGGGCGCGTGTACGAGCCCGGCACTCTCGAACCAGGTGGCGAGTCGGCTCGACCGGCGTCTCGGCGGGCTCGCGGCCAAGCTCGGCCTCGCCTACACGCGTTACGCCGACGATCTGACCTTCTCCGGCGACGCGGCGTTCAACGAGCGCGTCGGCTATTTGATGGCGCGCGTCCGCCAGCTCGCGGAGGCCGAGGGATTCGCCGTCAACGAGAAGAAAAGCCGGGTGCTGCGCCGCAACGCCGCGCAGGCTGTCACAGGACTCGTCGTCAATGACCGTCCCGGCGTGCCGCGCGCCGAGGTGCGCCGGGTGCGCGCGATCCTGCACCGCGCTCGGACGGAGGGACTCGACGCCCAGAACCGCGAAGGCCGGCCGCACTTCCGCGCCTGGGTGCGCGGCAAGATTGCCTACATCCACATGGCCCGCCCCGAAGTAGGGGCGCGGCTCAAGAGCGCATTGGCGGCGCTGTTGCAAGGGGAAAGCGAACCGCGGCCGTAGGGTGGGCGCAGTCTTCGAAGCCCACCACGCCCCTGTTAACGAGGATGAATCATGGGAACCAAGCTTACCAAGGACACCTATCCGGAAAATGCCGGGCCCGGCGACTTCCAGTGTTTCGGGCCGCCGGCAACGCGCGACGGCGAGTTCGATGCCGTCAAGATCTGCGACATGGGCTGCTTCACGCAGGACGGCAAGGATAGCAACAAGTACTATCACGGAGCCGTCGTGCAGCACCGCACCTCGAAGAAATGGTACGCCTATTTCGAGTGGGGCCGGACCGGCGCGGCCAGGCCGAGCTTCCAGTTCGTCGCCTGCGATTCGGAGGCCGACGCTCAGCGCGAAATGGCCGCGCAGCTCCACTCGAAGAACGACCGCCGCGGCGAATGGACCACCGTCGCCGGTATCCGCACGCTGCGCGCCCGCGCCGGTCAGGATTGCTACCTGGTCCGGCCGATGGCCACGCGCAGCACCGGTCTGCCCGACGCGCGGAGCATCAAGACCAACGAGGGGGCCCGCGTGCCGCCGCCGAAGGACGCCCCGGCCGCCGACGCCGCCAAGGGCAACGGCAAGTCCGCCAAGAAAAAGAAGGCCGGCCCCAAGGTCGACGATGCGACCGCCGCGCTCTTGCGCGATCTGGCGGTCGCCACGGTCGCCTACACGCGCGGCAGCATGGCCGACGCCAGCTTGCCAACCCAGGCCGCCATCGACGAGGCGCGGACGCTGCTCGGCGAAGCGCAGAAGCGGCTGGCCACCGTGGGCGACGACGTGGACAAGCAGGTCAAGGATCGCGATCTGTTGCACCTGACCACGCTGATGTACGGCCGCATCCCGAAGAAAAAGGCCCTCCGTGCCGCGGCCTCGGTCTGGATCCTGAACAAGGACAACATCCTCGCCTGGCAAAACGACCTCGACGCGTTCGAGAGTGCGTTGTATGCGACCGACATCGACCACGGCGCCGAGGTCGATCCGCTGGCCGAGCTCGAGTTGAAGATGGAATGGATCGCCCCGGATTCGAACATCGGCAAGTTCCTGTACGCATGGTGGCCCCAGGCGACGGCCAACCGGCACGCCCATCTGGGTAAGATGACCATTCGCAACCTGTGGCAGGTCGCGCGCAACGCCGACGAAGGCCTGCTCCCCGCGACCCAGGAGGAAGTCCTCGCCGGCAAGCCCAAGGTCGAGGAACGCCCGCTCTTCCAGCCCGAAAAGCGCGTCGATACAAAGGGGGCCGAGGCGAAGCGATTCCGTGCGTCCAACACGGCGCTGCTGTTTCACGGCACCCGTTCGGTCAATGTCCGCGGCATCCTGCGCAAAGCGCTGCGCTTGCCGAAGCAGTTGGTCGGCGTGGTAATCACGGGCGCGATGTTCGGTCCGGGGCTGTATTTCGCCGACGATTGGAAGAAGTCGGCGGGCTACACGAGCCTGACGAATTCCTACTGGAGCGGCGGCTCCGGCGCCATCGCGGGCCGTGGCGCGTTCATGTTCGCCGCGGACGTCGTGCTCGGCCAGCCCTTCGTCGCGCCGCAGGCGCATGGCTACACGGCGCCCCCGGGCGGGCACCACAGCATTTTCGGCAAGGCGGGCCATTCCGGCGTTCAGAATAACGAGTTCATCGTGTTCGCGTCCCGGCAGCATCGCCTGCGCTATCTCGCCGAGTTCACGACGGCGTGAGGTGTTCTTTTCACGGAATCTCCATTACGACCTTCAAACATGCCTCGATCTCCTGCATGGCGGCATCGGACAGAATGCCGATCGTCCGCAGCACAAGGGCTTGATCGAAGGTCGTGACGTTGATGCAGGAGGCCACGCAGACCCTGCTTAGCCCCGAGTTGGTCTCGACCGCCGGGTCGAGAATGACTTCCGTACCGGGAATACCGTGGCGGGTGCTGGTAATCTGGACCAGGATGGTATCGTCGATGAGCCCATTGAGGAAATCGGCCTGGACCAGGACGGCCGGGCGCAGCTTGCTCCCGCGCATGTCGGTGTATTGCCAGTCCACTTCGACGACTTCGCCGCGCCTCATACGTCCTTCCGAATGAGGTCGTCGTCTTCCGGATTATCCCAGGCACGTCCGAAGGGCTTCAGCATCAACCGGACCTTGTTGTAGACCTCGCGGCGGATCAGGAGATACTCGTGTCCCGTCCGCGGATCCACGGCCACCGCGGGTTGCTCGGCAGCATCCAGTGCCTGCACCTGCTCTTTGGTCAGTTCGATCATGGCGTTCTCCTTTCCTGTATCGTACACAACGGCGACCAGATCGAATAACCGCATACGGCGGTTCGTCCCTTTGTAGAGCGGTCCGCGGCGGTTCCGAACGAAATTCTCCAACGCGACGCTGGCTTTTTTCCCGGTTTGCCCGATAATCTTCCTCGCACACCCGGGGAGAGCGCCGCCGAGGCGGCGCACACCGGCCCTCCCTCCCTCTCCCCGGACCGATAATGCCCGCCAGCAACCACTCCGAGGTAGCACACCTGTGGCGACCGCCGTTCAACCCGTCAGCGAACCCAAGCGTCTGAACGCGGCCCACTTCAAGGTGGTGCCGCAATCCCGCGGCTTGCGCGACCAGGTCCGTGCCGAAGCGGCCCGGCTCGCCCGATCGTTCGACCGCTCGCGGCCGCTCACCAAACAGAACCTGCAACAGCACGGCGAAACGCTGTTGCACGGCATGAGCCTCGCCGACGAGCACCTTGGCTTCGCGATGGTTTGCCTCAGCAACGAATTCTGGCGCGAGCAGGTCAGCGCCATCGACTTCAAGCGCCGGCTGTTGCTGTTGCCGCACTGCCTCAAGCACGCCGAGGGCTGCCCGGCCGACTACGACGAGTTCGGCCTCGATTGCCGCAAGTGCGGGGCCTGCTCGGTTGCCGATTTCAAGACGAAAGCGGAGGACCTCGGCTACAAAGTGCTGGTCTCGGAAGGCACGCCCATCGTGTTGAAAATCATCGTCAGCGGCCATATCGACGCGATCGTCGGCGTGGCTTGCCTGAACGTGCTTGAGAAGGCGCTCGACAAGGTGCTGCTCGCGGGTATCCCGAGCGTGGCGGTGCCGTTGTTGTCGAGCAATTGCCGTAGCACGTCGGTCGATGACGACTGGGTCGCCGAGCTGATCGACCTCAAGACGGCGCCGCCGGAGGCGCGGACGCGGACGTACGTTCACCTGATGCGTGCCGCCCACGGCCTATGCGAGAAGCCCGAGCTGAGCCGGCTCGCCCCGCGCAGCCGCGGCAAGTCCGGCAGTGCCGACCCGCTCGCCCGCCATGAAGCGATCGCCTACGACTGGTTGGCCCAGGGCGGCAAGCGGTCCCGGCCGTTGATCACGCTGGCCGCCTACGACGCGCTGAAAGGCGCGCCCGCCACGTATTCGGCCGAGCAGCTGGACTTGCCGGACGGCGTGCGGCGGACGGCGCTGGCGATCGAGGCGTTCCACAAGGCGTCGCTGGTACACGACGACATCGAGGACGACGATACCTTCCGCTACGGGCGCGAGACGCTCCATCGTCGGCACGGCGTCGGCACGGCGATCAACGTCGGCGATTACCTGATCGGCCTGGGCTATCGCCTGGTGAGCCGGGAGAAGCAGGCGCTGGGCGGCGATGTCGTGGCGGACATCCTCGATCGGCTCTCCGACGCGCACCTGAAACTCGCGGAAGGCCAGGGGGCCGAGCTGCTGTGGCGCGACGCGGCGAACAAGACGCTCACCGCCCTCGACGCCCTGAAGATCTATGCCCTGAAGACAGCGCCGGCGTTCGATGCCGCCCTGTATGCGGGCCTGCGGCTGGCAGGGCCGGCGACGCAGTACGAGAAGCTCGTTACGGATTTCAGCCGGCACGTCGGTGTCGCGTTCCAGGTGCTCAACGATCTGAAGGACTGGCAAGAGGACGCGGACAACAAGCTGGTCGCCGGCCAGGACGTGCTGGCCGGACGGCCGACGCTGCTGCTGGCACTGGCGCTGGAGGGCCTGGCCGGCGCCGATCGCGAAGAATTGCTCGCCCGGCTGCACCGCGAGCCGTCCGCCGACACTGTGACGAGTGTCCGCCGGCTGTTCGAGAAGGCGCAGGTTTTCGACAAGGCGGACAAGCTTGTCGAAAAATACCGCGCTCGGGCCGAGGCGCTGGCCGACGCCGCCGAGCCGACCGAGCTGCGCGAGCTGATGTACTATCTCGTGGACACCGTGCTGGAACGCCCGCAAGCCCCACTCCCACCGCCCGCCGTCGCCCTTCTGACATTGCCGTTGGTGCACGCCTAACCGGCTGGACCGATGCACGCCGAGGAATGCGAATGTCGAATGTAGAACAAGCGAATGTCGAGGGGCGGAGGTAGTAAACCATCCCTCTACATTCGACATTTGCTTGTTCTACATTCGACATTTCTTGAGACTCCTTCATGCAACCCGCCGATGGTCCCGATCTCGACACGCTGCTCGCGTTATTTCCGCCGGCCGACTACATCCGCGCCGCCGAGCCCGTCGCCGCCGATCAGGTGCCGGAGCCGTATCGTGGGCTCCTGGTCCACGAGCATCACATGACGGTGACCGTCGAGGCGCATCACGGCGACCTGGTCAACGTCCGTGTCCTGGACCGCCGTCTCGATGGGGACGCTTACGCCCGCAAGATTCTCCTATCCCTGCAAAAAACCGAGCGCGTGGTGCAGTTCGGACTGGTGCGGATTCACCTCGAATACTGCAGCCCAGCGGTGCGGGCCCAAATCCTGGCGCAGCAGACGCCGCTGGGCCGGATCCTGATCGAGCACAATGTGCTGCGCCGCATCGAGCCGACGGGGTTTCTCCGCATCACGCCGGGTCCGGAAATGATGACGTGGTGGTGTCTCGCCAGCCCGGAGATTACCTATGGCCGGCTCGCGCTGATTCACTGCGACGGTAAGCCGGCGATCGAGCTGCTGGAGATCGTCGCGCCGGAAGTGTAGTCCTCACGCTCCGCGTGAGGACCCCGTCACGCGGAGCGTGACGGCTACACTTCGTGAACGCACGCACGCCGCGAAATCGTACAATTACATGACCTGCCCTCCGCCCTGCTTTACCGGAGCATGCCGCGTGTCGTCTTCCGTACCTGCCTCCGCGACCAGCCTGGGTGCGACCACGCGCGTGCTGGTGCTCACGATCGCCGCGATCGGGTTCCTCTTCGACACCTACGAGCTGCTGATGTTCCCGGTGATCGGCTCGGATGCGATTGCCGAGTTGGAGTACCACAAGGACTCGGCCGACTTGACGCTCGCCGAGGAGCGGGTGGTCCGCGAATGGGGCGGCCGCATGCTGTGGATCGCCGCCCTGACCGGCGGTGCGTGCGGCCTGGTCGGCGGCTGGCTGATCGACCGCCTCGGCCGCAAATCCATCATGATCGCCAGCATCCTGGTGTATTCCGTCTCACCCGTCGCGGCGGCTTACAGCACGGAACTTTGGCAATTGGTACTATTCCGCTGTACGACCTTCATCGGCGTCTGTGTCGAGCTGGTCGCCGCCGTGACGTGGCTGGCGGAGTTGTTTGAGGATAAGCGCACGCGCGAGCTGGTGATCGGCTGGACCTTGGCGACGGCGTCATTGGGCGGCATCCTCGTCACCGAAGCGTACAACCTCATCGTCGCGGCGCAGAGCGGCGGTCATTTGCCGGCGTTGCCCTTTCCGGCGGCGCACATGCCCGACAACGTCGCCTGGCGGATCACGCTGCTGACCGGCCTGATCCCGGGGGCGGCCATCCTGTTCTTGATGCCGTTCGTGCCGGAGTCCACCGTGTGGAAGCGCAAGAAGCAGGAGGGCACGCTGCAGCGCCCCAGCTTCGGCGAGCTGTTTTCGCCCGCCCTGCGCCAAACAACCATCGTCACGACCATCCTGTCCGCCTGCGGTTATGCCGCCGCGTTCGGCGCCATCCAGATGACGCCATTACAGATCGCGGCGGGTCTGCCCGACATGGCGCCGAAGCAGGCGGAAGTGATTAAAGCTGCGAAGGCGGTGGAAGCGGTTTCGGCCAAGCTGAGCAAGACGCCCGAAGGCACCCCCGAATACGCCGCCGCGCTCAGCAAGCTGACCGAAGCCAGGCAGGCCAAGAAAAACGCCGTGCAGCCGATGAAGGCCCGGCGCGGCGACATCCAGCGCTGGCAGGAGCTAGGCGGATTGTTGGGCCGAATCTTGCTCGCGGTGCTGCTGCTGTTCGTGCCGAGCCGGGCTTTGCTGCGGCTGTTCCTCATTCCCGGCGTCATCCTGTTTCCGGTGACGTATTTCGGCCTGGTCCACGCCGATTACAGGATATTTGCCACGGCCATATTCTTCTGCGGCCTGTTGACCGTGGCCCAGTTCAGCTTTCTGAGCGAGTTCTTGCCGCGCGTCTTTCCGTTGCACCTGCGCGGCACCGGCGGCAGCTTTGCCACGAACCTCGGCGGCCGCATGATCGGCACGATGGCCGCCACGCTGAACACCGAGGTGCTGTCAAGGTACATGCCCGCCGACAGCCCACCACTGCAGGTGGCCGCCGCCGCCGGCGCGATCGGCGGTACGGTCTACCTGATCGCCCTGAGCGCGTCATTCCTCTTGCCGGCGCCACACGCGGAAGTGGAAAAGCAGGCCAAGGTCTTCGGCCGCGACGAAGCACTCAGCGAGCCGGCAGCAGAGACGGTGGATTGAGCCGCCATGCGAATCGCGTACATCAGCGCCGGTGCCGGGGGGATGTTCTGCGGCAGCTGCCTGCACGACAACACCCTTGCCGCCGCGCTGACGGCGCTGGGCCACGAGGCGCTGCTGATTCCCTGTTACACGCCGTTGCACACCGATGAGCCGGACGTGAGCTATCGCCACGTCTTCCTCGGCGGCATCAACGCGTATCTCCAGCAAAAGCTCGCGTTTTTCCGCCACACGCCGCGCTTCCTCGATCGGCTGCTCGACGCCCGGTCGCTGTTGCGCTGGGCCGCGCGCTTTGCGGTGCGCACGCAGGCGCAGGAGCTTGCGGACCTGGCGATTTCCGTGCTGCGCGGCGAGCATGGCCGGCAGCGCAAGGAAGTGGCCCGGCTGGTGGATTGGCTCGCCGACGACATCAAACCCGATGTCGTGCTGTTCTCGAATGTGCTGCTGTCCGGCATCGTCCATCCGCTGCGCGAACGCTGGCGCGGCCCAGTGCTGGCCACGCTGCAGGGCGACGACGTGTTCCTCGAAGCGCTGCCGGCGGACTCGCGAGCAACGGCGCTGCAGCTCGTGCGCGCCCATTGCCGTGAAATCGACGGCTTCATCTCGACAAGCCGTTATTACGCGGACTTCATGGCCGAGTACCTGTCGATCCGCGCGAGCGCATCGACGTGGTCTATCCGGGCCTGAACCTGCAAGGACACGGCCAGCCGCGACCGGAGCGCACCGGCGAGCCGTACACGATCGGCTACTTCGCGCGCATCTGCCCCGAGAAGGGGCTGCACAAGCTGGTCGACGCCTTCTGCCGGCTGCGACAGGGTCCCGGCGCCCGGCCGGCACGGCTGCACGTCTCCGGCTCGCTCGGCGAGAACAATCGCGCGTTCTTCGACGAGCAGAAGGCGCGGCTGACCGGCGCCGGCCTCCTGGGCGATTTCACCCACATCGAGTCGCCGGACCTCGCAAGCAAGGTGCGCTTCCTGCAATCGATCGACGTGCTATCGGTGCCGACCACCTATTGCGAGCCGAAGGGCCTATACATATTGGAGGCATTGGCCAACGGGGTGCCGGTCGTGCAGCCGCGGCACGGCTCGTTTCCCGAGCTGGTCGAGGCGACCGGCGGCGGCGTGCTGGTCGAGCCGGACGATGCCGACGAGCTGGCGCGGTGCTGGGGCGATTGCAGGACGATACGCTCGAGCGCGAGAAGCTCGGCCAGCGCGGCAAGCAGGCGGTTTTCGAGCGGTTCCACGCCCGGGCGATGGCCGAGGCCACCCTGGCAGTCTTCGGGAAATATCGCGCATGACGCCGTTTCGCACCACGCACCGCGTCGAGTTCCATGAGACGGACATGGCCGGCATCGTCCATTTCTCGAACTTCTTCCGCTTCATGGAGTGCGCCGAGGTCGAGTTTCTGCGCACCCGCGGCCTCTCGGTCGCGCTGAGCTGGGAGGGCGAGCTGATCGGCTTCCCGCGCGTCTCGGCGACCTGCGATTATCTCAAGCCGGCCCGCTTTGAGGAGGTGCTCGACATCACCGTCACCGTCGAGCGCCTCGGCGGCAAGTCGGTGACCTACGGCTTCGAGTTCGCGGCGCCGGCGAGCTGCTCGCGCGCGGCAGCGTAACGTCGGTGTGCTGCCGCGTCGGTCCGGAGCATGCCCTTGAGGCGATAACGATTCCGGCGAGCTATCGGCAGCGGTTGGAGCAGTGATAGGGACATTCCCTCCCACGCCGCGGGGTGAGTCTTCGAACCCCGCGGGTTCCGCGGAACCCGCGGGGTTCGAAGACTCACCCCGCGGCGTGGAAACCCGGAGAAACGCCCATGCGCGGAATCGCCTCACTGCTTGCTCTGCTGCTTCTCGCGTCACCGGCCCTGGCCCAGCCCGGCAATCTGCTGCGCAACGGCGATTTTCAGGACGATTGGATCACGCTCTTGCCGCAGACGAAGAATCACCACTGGTGCTTTTCCTCGGAGTTCTACAATCGCCGCGACTACAACCCCGATTGCTGGTACTGCAAGGGAAGCTGGGATTGGCAGAACGCCGACGGGCCGCGCGGCGAGCGCAAGCTGATCCTTCAGGGGCCGGACGCGGAAGTGGTGCAGCGCGTCAACTGGATCGCCATTCACGACGATCGCGAGATTGCGGGCTTCCCCGATGCCGGCGGCTTTCCCAGCATGAAAGCCGCGCAGCCACCAGCCCGAACGGCTGATGCGCGATCTCACGCTCGAGGTCCATCTCAAGGGCAACGCTGTCCTCGCGGGCGCCGGCACCATCGAGCTCGGCCTCTGCCCGCCCGGCGGCATCGAGACATCCGACCCGATGGGCACACGCATGCCGCCGACCATCGCCAGTTCGGTGACGATCACCGAAGGCAACTCGTTGTCACGCATCATGACGGTGAAGCTGTCGGCCGCCGACTGGCTTCAGGCGGCGCGCAGCCGCGGCCAAGGACCCGAAGGAGGCCGCCGAGGTTGCAAAGTCGGGTCTCGCGCTGCCGGCGACCGTGATGGTCACGATCCGCTACAAGGGCAAGGCCGGCGATTTCTGGATCCGGTCGGCACGGCTCACGGCAAGCGACTCGGCCGCGCCCAACCTGCTCGCGAACGGCGGTTTCGAGGATGTGGACAAATCCGGCTACCCGGTCGGCTGGTCGAAAGCGCTCAAGTACCGCTATTTCCCGCCGCGACACTACTACATCTTCAACACCTGGCACAACGCGAACTTCGCCAACCGCGGCTTCGCGGCCGCCGACTCGCTGTTGCCGCGTTTCGGCAAGCACAGCCTGCGGATGATCGTCCCATCCGGCGACGAGATGATGGTGCTCTCCGACCCGGTCGCGCTGAAGCAGAAGGAGCCGCGCCTGATCGAGGTCAGCGCGTGGGTGATGACGGACAAGCTGTGCATGCTGCAGATTGACGCGACCGACGAAAAGGGGACGCGGCTCGATTGCTTCAACTTCATCCACAAGGCGCCGGTCTCGATCGGCACCAACGGCTGGCGGCAGCTTCGCCAGGTCTTCCGCCCGCGCACGCCGGTGCAGTCGCTGCGCCTGGCCGTTTGTGCCCGCGGCGTCAACGGCTACACGCTTGACGGCACGGGCCAGCAACCGCAGAGCAATGTTGTCGGGCACATCTGGTGGGACGACGTGCGGCTGATGGAGCCGGAGACGGACGCAGCGGAGCTGGCGGCACGCGGTGTGAAGCCGGTTGCGGCACCGGCGAAGGTGACTGGACCGCGCATCGTGGAGTTGATGTATCTCGAACCGGCGTTCGGTAAGAACTATGTCAAGGTGTCGGTCGAGCCGGGGCCGGCACGCCAGCTTGGCCTGCGCTGGTCGGTTACGTCGCCAAGCGGCAAGACGGATACGGCTGAGATTGCACCCTTGGAAACGCCCGTCCTGGGTCCGCCCGGCGTCGGGCCGATAGAGTTTTACCCCTCACACACGATAACGGAATCCTGTGAGCGGCCTTATACCGAATACCGCGTCATCTTGACGCTGCTCGACGGCCAACGCCAATCGCTGGGGGCGACCGAACTGTGGTTCACCACCTGGCCATCGCCCATCGATCTGCGGTTGGGGTCGCTGTACCTGCAACCGGCGCAACAGCAATTCGTGCGTATGAACCTCGCTTTCGCCCCAGGAACGTGGGCAACGGTGAAGGAGATTCGCCTGGACCTGCTGCGGCGCGGCTCGCGGGAGCGGCTGAAATCGTGGAGCGTTGCTCTGACGCGCGATGTTCGCGAAGACCCACACGCGAGAATCCCTGCCGGGCTGCGTGGCGATTTCGCGAACCTGTGGCTCACCGATCTCGACGTGTCGTTCCTGCCGGTCCAGCCGTTTGCCGATCCAGAGCGCAACTGGCTGATCCGTGCCACCGCGGTGGACAGTACCGGCAAGGAAGTGTGCCACGTCGATTCGCAACCGTTCTGTCGTCTCGCACATGAGCCGCCGCAGCCGCCGATTCAATCCGTCGCGATCAAGGGCGATCTCGTTCACGTTAATGGCCAACCCTGGCTGCCATTCGGCGTCTGCTATGGCCACACGCCGGTCTACGCCGGGCCGGCCGATCCCGGACGCGGCAGGTATCGCGACCTGCACAACCTGCCCGGCTGGTCGATGTACGATCGGCACAACAACGACTCCAGCAATCGCAAGCAATTCGACTTCAACTGCATGCGCTACGTCGCCGGCTCGATCACCGACCCCAAGGCAATCGCGAAGCGCTGGCTGGACGACAACCTCTACTGCTCCTCGGCGTTCGCCATACCGACGCCGGCATTTTCGCTAGACGAGCTGTACAAACAGGCCGGCGGCAAGGATAAGCTGCTCGCGTATCTCGCGGCGTGCAAATCGTCCCCGGCAATCGTCTCGATTGCGCCGGGCATCGAGGAAGCGTTCGGCCTGTTCCAGGGCGCGACGCCGGCGCAGCTCAAGGGGCTGGCCGAGGTCGTCGATCTCGTCCGCAAGCAGAGCGGCCGGCCGGTGATGGTCGGGCACGGCGGCTACTGGAATCGGCTCGAATTCGAGAAGGTGCCCTTCTTCGACATCTTCGACCCGGAGACCGAGCCGCTCTATCCCGCCAACCTGCACACCGACCTCGCCCCGATCGTCCGCGGCCAGGATAAGGTGATCTGGCTACGGCCGCAGATGTACGAATCGGTCCCGTATGAGCGCTGGCGGTTCCACACGTTCGTCGAGCTGATGCGCGGCTGCCGCGGCTGGCAGATCGCGCACGGTCCCGGTGACGCGTCGCTGTTCCGCGGCCTGCACGGCGAGCTGGAGTTCTTCAAGCCGATCGTCGCGTCGCCGGACGCGGGGCCCAAGGTCGAGGTCGAGCCGGCGATCGAGCACTGGTCGCGGCGGCACCAGGGCAAGGTCTACGTCATCGCGGCGACGACGCACGGCATCCCGCTGGGCCGTTGGCAGTGGCAGGACGACGCGCCGCCGGGCAGCAAGCGCAGCCGGCTGACCCAGGACCGGCACGAGCTGCGCGACGAATCGAACGCCTACGGCATCGGCCAACCGCCCGAGGCGGGGCCCGCGATCCACGGCATCCAGTATCTGCCCGACGCCCGTGCCTGGAAAACGGGGACGCGGCTCGTTCAGTGGGTCAAGCTCGGCAGCCCAGCACCGAAGAACCTCGTCGTCCTTGCCAAGGCGGACGGCCGCTGGACGCACGCCGCCGCCTGGGGCCCGACCGATCTGGCGCGGCTGCGCAAGGACCCGGCGACCGCGTACTGGTTCCTCAATAGCTTCTACCGGCACGCCAAGGGCTTTCTCGGCTGGGGCATGGACCTGTTGCCGAAATCGTTGGAGTACATCCCCGACCAGGCGGCGAACCTGGGCCCGCTGCCGGCCAGCGGAGCCTGGGTGAAGCTGGAGCTTCCGCTTGAGAAGGTCGGGGCGGCCGACAAGCTGCTGGACGGCGTCGCGTTTCTGCACGAGGGCGGCTCAGCGTCGTGGGGCCGCACGTCGCTCGTGTCGCCGGACGGCAAGGAAACGCTGGTATGGGGCGACGGAGTGCAGCGCCCCGCGGAGGAACTGGCGAAGGTCACGATTCGCGTACCGGGCCTGGCGAAGGGCAGCAAGGTGCGCGTGCTGTTCGAGGATCGCGAGCTGACGGCCGGCGATGGCTTCTTCACCGACGATTTCCGCGGGCACGATTTGTACCAGCGCTACGGCGGCGGATATGGGACAGGCTATGGCGACGATCCGGTGGCGCTCCACTTGTATGACGTGCCGGCGGCAAGGTAATTGCCGGTTGCCGCTCGTGGGGTCCGTTGTCGGCGACCGGCGGACCTGGTAGACTCGCGGTAGGTTCCACCGGTTTGATGTGGGTAGCACGATGGCCACGAGCACCGAAGCCGAAATCTTCAGTCGCATTTTCGAGCCTGACAAGCCCAACTTGTCACGCGAGGCTGCACGGTCGATCTTGCGTCTGGACTTCAAGCCCAAAGATCGTGCGCATGAACGACCTGGCGGAAAAGGCGCGCCGCGGCAACCTCACGCGCCGCGAAGATGCGGAGCTGGAAGACTTCATTCGGTCGGGCACCTGCTGGCGATCATGCAATCCAAGGCACGGCAGTCGCTGCGTAAGGGATGTGCCGCGAGATGACGATATGGAGTCACGGTCCGCATTCTCAACATCAATGCGCCGGCCTACGTAGCGGTCCGCCGTGCACTCATTGCGGAAGGCGCGTATCTCATTGCGGACGAAGAAAATCCACGAGCAGCCGATTGACGCGCTCCGGTGCGTCGTTCTGCACCCAGTGGCTCGCGTTGGGAATGCGCACCACCTGTAAATGCGGCACCCACCGCGACAGGCCCTCGATCATGCCGACGCCGAGGTAGCGATCGCGCTCGCCCCAGATCAGCAGCGTCGGCGCCGCGATCGGCCGATTGCCATGCCGCATGTCCGCCGGATAGCGGCCCAGCGCGGTAGTAATTGAGCGCTGCGGTCAGGGCACCGGGCTGCGCGAAGGCGCGTTTGTATTGCGCCACGTCGTCCGCGCTGAATGCGTCTCGTGAGACGGGCTCGCGCCGCAGGGTGCTTGCGAAGATTCGGAAGTCGCCGGCGGATAGCAGACGCTCGGGCAGCCACGGCAGCTGGAACAACAGCATGTACGACGAGCGCAGCCACTGCGACGGCCGGCGCATCTCCCGCGCGAAGGCGGCCGGATGCGGCGCGTTGAGGATCGCGAGCCGCTCGACCAGGTCCGGCCGCAGCATCGCGAGCTTCCAGGCGATGGCGCCGCCCCAGTCATGGCCGACGATCGCCGCTCGCGGTGCGCCGAGTTTGGCGGCCAAACCAGCCACGTCGTCGACGAGATGCCGCATTCGGTAGTCGCGCACGTGCGGCGGCCGTTCGGATTCGTTGTACCCGCGGAGGTCCGGCGCGACGGCATGCAGGCCCGCCGTAGCCAGCGCCGGCAGTTGGCGGCGCCACGAATACGAGAACTCTGGAAAGCCGTGCAGCAGGATCACCAGCGGTCCGGCGCCCGCCTCCACGATGTGCAGACGGATGCCGTTGGCGGTGAGGTGGCGGGAGTCCATTGAACAAATCCAAAATCCGAATCTCGAAATCCGAAACAAGCCCGAAATCCGAAGGACCGAAATGCATCGGTCCTTGATTTGATATTCGGATTTGGGATTTGTTTCGGATTTCGAAATTCGGATTTCGGATTTGCCGCTGCGGCTACACCAGGCTCTCCAGCAAGAACTTCAGCTTGCGCACCTCGGTATCCATCGCGAACGGGGAGTCGGCGACGTCGTGGATCGCCACCGTCAGCAGACGATCGTAGTGGCGCCGCTGGAGCTGCGAGATGATTCGGCCGTACTCGATCTCGCCCTGGCCGACGCGGACCTGGAACTTGCCCGGGGCCCGGCCGGTGTCGCGCAGGTGGACATGGCGGACGAACGGGAAGACCTCGTCATACGCCGCGCCCTGGTGCGGGCCGTTGATGTAGTGGCTCGGATCGAGCGTCAGGCCCAGGCCGGGCACGCGCTGGCACAGCTCGACGGCGCCCGCGGGCGTCTCGGTCAGTGTGCCGGTGCGCGTCACCAGCGTGAGCACCAGTCCCTCGGCCTCGATGAGCCGCATGAGCCCGCGCAGCCGCTTGACCTCCGCGTCGAGGCCGGCGCCGGTCGGCGCCGCCGGGATGGTCAGGATCGAAACCGCCGACAGGCGGGCCAGGCGGCAAATGGCGCAGCTGCCGGAAATATTCCTCGGAATGGGGCGCATCGATCTCGATGCTGAAGGCCGCCGGCGACAGGCTGGGGCCGATACGAATGCGCTGGGCGGCCAGCGCGATGTCGTTGGCGACGTTGATCGGGCGCAGGTGCGGCCCATGCGCGTGGATGGCGACGTTGACCTTGCTGAATTCCAGCTCGCCGATCATCCGCAGCGCGCGGTCCAGCGGGCAGCGCAAAGCAAAGCGTTGAACAGGCAACGTACACGGCAGCCTCCCGTGAGCTTCGAGAAATGGCGCTCCCGCGCACAACCGGGTTTCGCCGCGGCACGAACCGATGCGGCAACAACCAGGGCCCGGGATGACACCCGTCCACAGACGGTCCGTCGCGGCGGCCTTCCCCCGTGCCGTCGCGCTAGCAACCGTCCTGACGCTCGAAAAAATGTTTCAGGGCCGCGGACTATAGCGAGACCGCGAATGGCGTCAAGATCATTTTTTTCCCGCTGCCCCTTGGGATGGCATTTACGCCCTGAGCAGAGTAATACGCCGGCCGGTGGCTCGTAGCGGAATTCGCCAGAATTCCGCATTGGGCATGGCGGAATTCTGGCGAATTCCGCTACGAGGGGGCGGAGGCGAACCATGTCCGAAGCGATGACGTTGCCCGAGGGCTGGGAGACGATTCTCGACACGATCCGTGCGCAGCTCGAAACCGCCGTCGCCGCTGCCGACGCGCGGGCAGCGGGGCTGCCGGCGACCGCGGAACAGCCGGTTGCGGCCTTGCGGCGCGGCGAGCTGGCCGCTGGCGTGCAGGCGCTGGCGGCGCGTGCCGCGCAGATCCAGGCGCGGACCGCCGAGGCGGATCAGGTGCTGGCGGCCGGCGAGGAATTTCTGCGCTGGCGGCTGGCCGAGGCGGAATCGTTACGCGAAAGGCTGGCAGCGTGGGCGGCCCGCGCCATAGGATAATGACGCGAACCAAGCTGCCCCTCTCCGGAGACCTGCCATGACGGGCTTCGCAGTGATCTTCCCGGCGGCCGGCCGGTCGTCGCGCTTCCGCGACAAGGAAAAAAAGCCGTTTACCAACCTCGATGGCCGGGCGGTCTGGCTGCGGTCGGTCGAGCAGTTCGTCGCGCGGTCCGACGTGCTGCAGTGCCTGATCGTCATCAGTCCCGAGGACGAGGAGATGTTCCGCCGTCGCTACGGCGCCAACCTCGCATTCATGAACATCCAGATCGTCAAGGGCGGGGCCGAGCGCTTCGAATCGGTCGCCAACGCGCTCGCCGAGGTCCGCCCCGAGGTGGAGTACATCGCCGTTCACGACGCGGTCCGTCCGTGCGTTACCGAGGCGCTGATCCAGGCGGTCTTCGCGGCGGCCCAGACGACCGGGGCGGCGATTCCTGCCGTCGCGGTTGCCGAGACGGTCAAGCAGGTCGATGGCCAGAAGCGCGTCAAGGCGACGGTGCCGCGGCAAGGGTTATGGCTGGCGCAAACGCCGCAGGTTTTCCGCCGCGATTGGCTGGCCGATGCGTACGCCCGCCGCGCCAAGCTCGGGCCGGGCATCACCGACGACGCCCAGCTCGTCGAGGCGCTCGGGCACCCGGTGCAGGTGGTGGAAGGCGAGGTGACCAACCTGAAGATCACCACGCGTGCCGACCTGATGCTGGCCGGGGCGGTCCTCAAGGCGATGCCCAAGCCGAAGCCGTCCGGCCCGATCCATCCCTTCGCTGAAGACGAGATGTGGAAATGACCCTGCGGGGAAATCCGAAATCCGAATAGCGAAATCCGAAACAAATCCGAATGCCGAACGAGCATGACACGGAAGCAATCGGGTTTGGAGCCTTCGAATTTGCGATTTGAAATTTGTTTCGGATTTCGATACTCGAGTTGCGGATTTTCCCCATGACCCCTTCGGGGAAATCCGAAATCCGAATATCGAAATCCGAAACAAATCCGAATAGCGCAATCCGAAACAAATCCGAATGCCGAGAGACCATGAAACGGAAGCGATCGGGTTTGGAGCCTTCGAATTTGGGATTTGAAATTTGTTTCGGATTTCGATACTCGAGTTGCGGATTTTCCCCATGATGCGCTGGTCGATCATCCGCCTGATCTGGCTGCGCGACCTGCGCGATCAGCTCCGCGATCGGCGCACCCTGTTCATGATTGCCGGGCTGCCGTTGTTGCTGTACCCGGTGCTGGGCGTGGCTGTGCTCACGTTCGCGCTCGGCTTCAGCGAACGGCCCAACGTCATCGGCGTCGTGCGTCCCGCAGGCCTGGCCGACGATTTCCCGCCGCGCGATCCGCCGGAGGCCGGCCGTAGCGCCGTGCCGGTGGTCGCCTGGCTGAGCGCGACGCCGTTGGCGGGCGGCGTGCCGGTGCAGGCCGCCGGTGCCTGCGCGCTCGCCGAGGCCGGACGATTGCAGCTCGATTATCCCGCGCTGATCGAAGCGGGCCGCTTCACGGCGTTTGACGCGCGTGTGCCGCCGCAGCAAGCGAAGGAATGGGCGACGCAGGCCCGGCTGGAGATCCGCTTTCTCGATCGATTCGACCAGGCCTGGCTTGACGAACGCAAGGGCGCCCTGATCCTGTCGGCGCCGCGACTTTTACGCGCGTCTTGAAGAGGGCGAGAATCCGGTGCAGAAAATTCAGGCCGCGATCGCCATCCACAGCCGGCCCGGCGACGAATACTCGCGGCAAGCACGCCAGCGGCTTGAGGACTTGCTCACGACCTGGAATCGCGATCTCAAGCGCGTCCGGCTCGCGCGGCGCGGATTGCCGGACGTTTTCGATGAACCGCTCCGGATCGACGAGCCCGGCGCCGGTGCGTCAACCGCGACGTTGCGCGGCCTCTTCGACCTGATGGCCCGGCTGTTTCCGTTCATGCTCGCGCTGTGGTCGCTTGCCGGAGCGCTTTATCCCGCCGTGGACCTGTGTGCCGGTGAAAAGGAACGCGGCACCATGGAGACGCTGCTGATCACGCCGGCGGGGCGCGAGGAAATCGTCCTGGGCAAGTTTCTGACGATCTGGCTCTTCAGCGCCGGCACCGCCGTCGTCAACTTGCTGAGCATGGGGCTGACGACGTCCTTTTTCGCGGCGCGGCTGCCACAGGGAGGCATTCCGGTCGATGCCCTGTTCTGGTGCGTGCTGCTGTCGCTGCCGCAGGCGGCGCTGTTCAGCGCGGTCAGCCTGGCGATCGGGGCGTACGCGCGCAGCTCCAAGGAAGGGCAATATTATCTCATGCCCATGTTCCTGTTGACGATGCCGCTTATTTTCCTGACGCTGGCGCCGGAGTGGAGCTCAACGCGTTCTATAGCCTGGTGCCGGTGACGGGCCTGGCGCTGTTGATGCAGCGGCTGATGGTGGCAACGTCGCTGGAGCAGGTGCCGTGGCTCTATTTCGTGCCGGTGCTCGGGCCAATCGCGCTCTATAGCTGGCTGGCGCTGCGCTGGGCGATCGAGCAATTTCAGCGCGAGGAAGTGCTGTTCCGCGAGGCCGAGCGCTGGGACTGGGGCCTGTGGCTGCGCCGGCTGTTCCAGGAGAAGGAACCGCTGCCGAACACGGCCCAGGCACTGTTCTGTTTTGGGCTGATCCTGGCGCTGCGCTGGCTGTCGCTGGGGCTCGGCAGACAATGGCCGCCGGAGGTACACGCGCTCATCGTGTCGCTGGCGTTCGTGGCCGCCCCGCCATCGTTCATGGCGCTTATGCTCACCACGTTGCCGCGGGTGGCGCTGTTTCTGCGCTGGCCGGCGTGGCGGGAGCTTGGGCTCGCGGTAGCACTGGCGCTGCTGTTGTTGCCGCCGCTCGCCGCGCTGGCGCAGGCCGCGTACGGCTGGTTCCCCCAGCAGCTCGCCGATCCGCACCCCGTGGCCCAGATGCGCCGCTCGCTGCTGGATTCGTCGGCCGCGGTTCCCGCGGACATCGGCGTGGGATTACTGGCCTATGCGCTGCTGCCGGCAGTGTGTGAGGAAATCGCCTTTCGCGGCTTCATCCTGATGGGGCTGCACCGGCACTTTCGGCCGCGCAATGCGATCCTGGCGAGCGCGCTGCTGTTTGCGCTGTACTACCTGAATGTATTTCTGTTTCTGCCGGCCTTTGGCCTGGGAGTGGTGCTTGGCCTGTTGACGCTCCGCAGCCGCAGCCTGGTGCCGGCCGTGCTGTTCCATTTCCTGCACAATGCGCTGTTGCTGTTCGCGGGCAGGTATTCCTGGTCGCCGACCACGGCGTGGCCGTGGCTCGCCGGTGCCTGTCTGGGGGCGGCGGTGGGACTCCTGTGGTGGCTGTATCGCAAACCGTACGCGGCGCTGGCGCGGGAGCACAGCGTAGGTGGTGCAGCGAAGAGATAGCGGTCGCCGACCGGGATTCGCTGCGCTCATCTGCCGGCTTGGGACCTGGTTTCTAGCGGTTGTCACGAGACTGTCACAAATTCTTTTTTTTTGCTTGCGGCGGCGTGGGCCGGTCAGGTAAACTTTAGCCGTTGCAAGTCAGGAAGAAGGTCCCGCGCATGTCCGCATGACCCCGTCGGCAGGGTTTCGCCCGGAACGAACCCAGCAGAGATGAGGATGATCGTGAACACGGATCGCTGCTTCAGCCAGAGGGCGGTC
The DNA here is from genome assembly GCA_963834865.1 of uncultured Gemmataceae bacterium. Classification (GTDB taxonomy): domain Bacteria; phylum Planctomycetota; class Planctomycetia; order Gemmatales; family Gemmataceae; genus CAWIDK01. The sequence goes on along the minus strand of CAWIDK010000002.1, from coordinate 3,020,504 downwards.
ACGCTGGTCGACGACGAGCCGGCCGCGCTGGACGTTTTGGTCCGGGCAGCGCGCGCCTTTCACTTCGAGTGCCAGGCCGCCGCGTCGGCCGAGCAGGCGCTCGACCTTTTGCAAAAGCAGCTGACGCCGCTCGTGGTCACCGATCTGCGCATGCCGGGCCGCGGCGGGCTGTGGCTGGTGCAGGAAGTGCAGAAGCGCTGGCCCGAGGTCGCGGTCATTGTGGTGACCGCCGGCATGGACGACGCGCCGCTCAACGGCTGCCTGAGCTCCGGCGTGCAGCACTACCTGCTCAAGCCGGTCCGCCTCGATGAATTTCAGCATGCGCTGCAATCGAGCTGGCATGCCCAGTCCCTACTACAGGAACGCCAGCGTTATCAGCAGCTGCTGGAGCGAACCGTCAGCCGCCAGACGCAAAAGCTCAAGCAAACGTTTCTGTCCGCCATCGACAGTTTGGTGCGGACCCTTGAGGCACGGGATGCGTATACGTCCGGCCACTCGATGCGCGTGCGCTCGCTGGCGCTGCAGCTTGGACGCACGCTGGGTCTGGATGGCCGGACCCGCAAGCGCCTGAGCCTGGCTGCCAAGCTGCACGACATCGGCAAGGTTGGCCTGCCCGAGGCAATTCTCAACAAGCCCGCGGGACTGACCGAGTCCGAACTTGCCGAGGTGCGTGAGCACCCGGTCGTTGGCGAGCGGATCCTCAGCCCGATCATTCGCGATCCGGTCGTGCTTGCCGCCATCCGCGGCCACCACGAGCGCTTCGACGGCATGGGCTACCCCGACGGCCTGATCGGCAGGCAAACGCCGCTGTTGGCCCGGGTCATCGCGGTCGCCGACTGTTTTGATGCAATGACCAGTGAACGCGCCTACCGTACCGCGCTGCCCAGGGACGCCGCGCTCGACCTGCTTGCCCGGGAAGCCGGGAGCCATTTCGATCCGCAGCTTGTGCAGCCGTTCATCGACACCATTCGCGCCAACCAGGGGCTTTGATTACCAAGCCCGCGGGCGAGTCGGCGAGCCCTCGGGGTTCTTAACCCGCGCGGGCTCGCGGACTCGCCCTCGGGCTTGCCACAACGCACCTACGGCACACTTCCCGGCGTCGGTATAATGAGCAGGAAGGATCGAGGCTTCTCTCCCGCGAGGCTCAAAGGATGCCACTGGCACAACTTCTCGCCAAACAGTTCCCCAAACACATTCAGGAAAAGGGCCGTGCCTATTTCTATTCCGGCGCGGTGCGCGTCACCGAGCACGGCGCCGGCTCTGCCCACGCCCGGGTGCGCGGCACCGAACCCTACGAGGTCGATCTGGACCTTGACGAGTCGCTGCTGCATGCCATGTGCACGTGTCCTTATGTTGAGGAACATGGGGAGCCGTGCAAGCACATCTGGGCGACGGTGTTGAAGCTCGATGCTGAGCACATGCTGCCGGAGGTCGAAGAGTTGCGACGGCTGCGGATCGCGGTCGAGCTCGACGACGACGATTATGTCGACGACGACGATTACGACGAATTCGACGATTACGACAACGACGGTTGGCGGCCACAGCGGCAAGCTTACCGGCCTGGCCGTCCCGCGAAACCCCGCGCCTGTCCTGGAAGGACCAGGTCCGGCAGGTGCGGCAAGCGATCCCCGAGAACGGATCGACGCCGGCATGGCCGTTGGGCCGTGAAATTCTCTATGTCGTCGACGTGCCCGCCAGCCTGTCGCGCGGCGGGCTGGCGTTGGGCCTGATGTTCCGCGACCGCAAGAAAAACGGCGAATGGAGCAAGCCCAAGGTCGAGGGGATCGACCCCGACCGGGCCGCGACCCTTGCCGATCCGCAAGATCGGCGCATTGTGACCGCGCTGCATGGGGCAAATCAGGCCGGCCAGTACGGCTACTACGGCTATGGCGGCGTCCAGTTCAAGTTGACCGGACCGCTGCTGGACGATCTGCTGCCGCAAATTGCCGAGACCGGCCGGCTGCATGTCCGACCGACCACCGATCGCAACGACTTGCGCCCGCTGACCTGGGACGGCCAGTCACCGTGGGTGTTTACGCTGGAAGTGGTGCGCGGCGACTCGGGCAAGCAGTACGTGTTGACCGGCTCGCTGCGGCGCGGCGACCAGCGCGAGTCGCTGGAGCGGCAGCTGCTGCTCGTTCCCGGCGCGGTGGTGTGGCCGGATCGAATCGCCCGGTTCGACGATCAGGGGGCGTTTGCATGGGTGCGGATCATGCGGCGCCAGGGGCCGATGCTGGTGCCGCTGCGCGACAAGGACAAGCTCGTCACGGAGCTGGTTAGCTTGCCGGCGCTGCCCCGGCTCGAATTGCCCGAGGAGATGCGCTACGAGGAAGTCGCGCTGCCGCCACGGCCGCGCCTGGTGATCAAGCCGTCCACGGCGGGTTGGCGCCGCGATCGGCTCGACGCGCAGCTCACGTTTCTTTATGGCGAACAATCCGTGCCGGCGTCGCCGCGCCAGCGAGGGGCGTACGACGCCGCCGCGCCGGCTGGTTCTGCGCGACCTGCGCCGAACAGGCGGCAGAGGACCAACTGGTCGCGTCGGGCCTGCGGCGGCCGCCGAACTATGCCTACACCAACCACGACGACCGCTTCGAGCTGCACCCGCGCCACCTGTCCAAGATCGTCCGCAGCCTGGTTGAGGCCGGCTGGCTGGTCGAGGCCGAGGGCAGCCTTTATCGCAAGCCAGGCGAGTTCAAGCTCAGCCTCGAAAGCAGTATCGACTGGTTCGACGTGAAGGCCGCGGTCGATTTCGACGGCCAAACCGTGTCGCTGCCGAGCCTGCTCGCGGCGTTGCGGCGCGGCGAGAATACGGTGCGGCTCGACGACGGCACGCTCGGCATGCTGCCGGAGGAATGGCTCAAGAAGTACGGCTTTCTCGCCAAGATGGGCACGGTCGAGGAAGACCGGATTCGCTTCCGGCGCACGCAGGTGGGCTTGCTCGACGCGCTGCTCGCCGATCAGCCGGCCGTCTCGCTTGACAAGGCGTTCATCAAGGCGCGCGACGAGCTGCGCCGGTTCGACCGCATCGAGCCGGTCGATCCGCCGGCAGCGTTCGTCGGCCAGCTCCGCCATTACCAGTGCGACGGCCTGGGTTGGTTGCAATTCCTGCAGCGCTTCGGTTTCGGCGGCTGCCTGGCCGACGACATGGGGCTCGGCAAGACCGTGCAGGTGCTGGCGTTCCTCGCGGGCCGGCGCACGCAAAACGGCCCGGATCGGCCGCCGCCGTCGCTGGTGGTCGTGCCGCGTTCGCTGATTTTCAACTGGAAACAGGAGGCGGCGCGTTTCGCGCCTAAACTGCGAATCCTCGATCACACCGGGCTGGGCCGGGCCAAGTCGGCGGCGGCGTTCAACGACTACGACCTGATCCTGACGACCTACGGCACGCTCCGCCGCGACGTGCTGTGGTTCAAGGACGTGACCTTCGATTATTGCATCCTCGACGAATCGCAGGCGGTCAAGAACGCCGACAGCGAGTCCGCCAAGGCGGTGCGGCTGCTCCATGGACACCACCGTCTGGCCCTGAGCGGCACCCCCGTCGAGAACCACCTCGGCGAGCTGTGGAGCCTCTTCGAGTTCCTCAATCCCGGCATGCTGGGCCAGGCGTCCGCCTTCCAGCTCGGCGTCGGCCAGCGCAATCCCGATCCCGAGAGCCGGACGCTGCTGGCACGTGCGCTGCGGCCGTTCATCCTGCGGCGGACCAAGGAGCAAGTCGCGCCGGAGCTGCCGGCCAAGACGGAGCAGACGCTGTTCTGCGACCTGGAGCCCGCCCAGCGCAAGCTCTACAACGAGCTGCGCGATCACTATCGGCAATCGCTGCTGACTAAGCTCGACGGCGACGGCCTGCACCGCGCGAAGATCCAGGTGCTCGAAGCGCTGCTACGGCTGCGCCAGGCGGCGTGCCATCCGGGACTGATCGACAAGAGCCGCTCCGGCGAGGCGAGCGCCAAGCTGGAGATGCTTTTGCCGCAGCTGCGCGACGTGGCCGGCGAGGGACACAAGGCGCTGGTCTTTTCGCAGTTCACCAGTCTGCTGGCCCTGGTGCGCGCACCAGCTCGACGCGGAGGGCATAACCTACGAGTATCTCGATGGCCGCACCCGCGACCGGGCCGCCAGGGTCGAGCGTTTCCAGAACGATCCGGACTGCAAGCTGTTCCTGGTGAGCCTCAAGGCTGGCGGCGTCGGCCTGAACCTGACGGCGGCGGAATACGTGTTCCTGCTCGATCCGTGGTGGAACCCCGCGGTGGAGGCGCAGGCGATCGACCGCACCCATCGCATCGGCCAGGACGCGCCCGGTGTTCGCGTATCGGCTGATCGCGCGTGACACGGTGGAAGAGAAGGTGCTGGAATTGCAGCAGACGAAGCGGGCGTTGGCCGACGCGATCATCGGGGCGGACAACAGCCTGATCCGCGATCTCAAGCGCGAGGATCTGGAGCTCTTGCTGTCATGACCGGCGTTGCCTTGCCTGCCCGCAAGGATAGATTAGCAAGATCACGCCCGGTGTCCGGCGGCGGACTGTTCGCCGCTTGGGCCCGGGCGGCACCTGGCATCGGCACCACTTGAAGGAGGGTCATCATGGCTTTTGCTCTGCCGCCTCTGCCGTATCCGACCAACGCCCTGGAGCCGTACATCGACGCAATGACAATGGAGATCCACCACGGCCGGCACCACAAGGCCTACGTGGACAATGTGAACAAGGCGCTCGAGGGGCAGGCCGCCCTCGCGAGCAAGCCGATCGAGAAGCTGCTGCGGGAAATCGCCCAGGTGCCGGACAACATTCGCCAGGCCGTCATCAACAACGGCGGCGGCCATGCCAATCACAGCCTGTTCTGGGAGATCATGGGGCCCAAGGCCGGCGGCCAACCGTCGGGTCCGCTCGCCGACGACCTCAAGTCGACGTTCGAGTCGTTCGATAATTTCAAGGGGCAGCTCAAGCAGGCGGGCGTGGGTCGTTTCGGCAGCGGCTGGGCGTGGCTGGTGCTGGCCGACGGCAAGCTCAAGGTGCTCAACACGCTCAACCAGGACAGCCCGTACATGCAGAGCCAGGTCCCCATCCTCGGCGTGGACGTTTGGGAGCACGCGTATTACCTGAAATACCAGAACAAGCGGCCCGACTACATCGATGCATGGTGGAACGTGGTCAACTGGGCGAACGTCGCCAAGCGCTACGCCGAAGCGAAGGCGGGGAAGATTTAGCGATTGGGCCGTTTTAGCGGCGGTTCGTAGAACCGCGGTTCTGCGACCCGCCGTTAGTGCATGGTCAAGCCCTGATCTTGGGGTAGCCGCATTCGTGAGAATGCGGGTGACGTCGCCCGCATTCTCACGAATGCGGCTACCAAGCAACCCCTCTTTCGAGACTTGACGCGGCACTAGGCGGATCTGGACTTGTATTCACGTGGCGTGTCGCTATAGTCCCCGCCACAGTGCGCCGTTGGGGGAAAGGCCGTACTGCAAGGAAGTTCAGGGGAGGGAGCCCATGAACGCGCGCCCGAGCTGGATCACGTCATTGGGAATGCTGCTGATGCTGCTCGTGGTCGGCTGCAAAACGACGCAGCCCGATCTGAAGCCGCCGAAGCAGCCCGAAGTCTTCAATACGCCGTCGGACACGGCCAACCTCACATCGTATCCCAAGCAGGCGTTTGCCACGAGCACCGACCCCACAGTGACCGTGGGCGGCCTGCCGCCGCAACGCGGCATGCAGGGGACCAGCATGCAGCCGGCGAGCTTCGGCGGACCTGGATCCTCTTCCATGGGCGGCATGCGCTAATTTGAATGGCTCGCACTACTCGCCTGGCAGCCGGCAAGTCAATCCGATAATCTTGCCGCCGTCCGCGGTAATGTGATGGTCGTGATAACGGTCACGCCAGCGCGGTCGGCCCCACGTCGATGAATTCGAGCGTCACCTGCGCATCGAAGATCTCACGATCGCTCCATTCCTGGATCGCGGCGGGGCCGCGGAACTCCCGGCCCGACCGGATCGCCGATCTTGAATCCCGCGACCCCGACGCCGATGGCCGCAACGGTGCCCGCGGCTTCACAACCGGGGCGGTCGGGCAACTGCGGCGCGAAACATACTGGCCGGCTCGAAACATCACCTCGGCACGATTCAGTCCGAACGCATGAATGCGAATCTGGGCCTTTCTGGCCATGGTTGGCTCCTTTGGATCGCTGCTCGGTCTGCGTCATACAATCTTCTTCAGTTGCTGCTATCCAGCGTGTGTTGGTGTTTACCTTTTGCCGGTAGCCGAGCGCTGATACGGCAAAGAGTGATGGCGTGGGCGGAGGAACTTGCAATGCGCCGTGCATTCTGCGTAATGGTGTTTTTCCTCGCGGTTCCGCGCGGCTGGTCGCAGGTGAAACCGGCAACGGACGGCGACGGCGCTATGCTGCCTGCGCGAGCCGTATGCCGGCTTGGCTCGAACAGACTGCTCCACGCCGACTTCATCGTCGCAACCGCCTTTTCGCCGGATGGCCGCAAGTTCGCTTCGGCGAGCTGCGATCAGCAAGGCATGCTGTGGGAATGGCCGACGGGAAAACTGCTCCACAAAGTTCCCGGCGGCGAGTTGCGGTTCTCTCCAGACAGCCAATTCCTCGCCGTGTGGCAAAAGACGGAGTTGACGATTGTGGATGTCGGGACGGGTGAGACCGTCTTGCAAGAGAGCGCGAAATCTCTCCCCGTATTCTCGAGAAAAAAGCGCCTCATCGCGTGGCCAGTGCAATCCACGAAGATTGCAGTACGGGAGGTTTCTCCGGCAAGCACGGCTAGTTTCCGCGAAGCACAACATGCGATCAAGGCGTTGGCATTCGACGGGGCGGGCGATCTCTTGCTCGCGGAGACGGACAATAAGAGGATCCACGTGAGGAATCTCGATCAGAGAAAAGAGCTGCACCGCATCGAGCTCGGGGACCAGCAAGTCGCATGGGCGGAATTCACACTCGACGCACGTCGGCTGGCATTCTTCACGAAGGATCAAGAATTGACGGTGTTCGATCTCGCCACAGGCAAACCCGCGTTTCAGCGCTCGCACATTCCAGAGAAGTTTGAACCCCGCGCTGTGCGCGACGACGGTAAATTGTTGCTCTTGGCGGAGCACAGCGCCACCCAGGGCATGCTGTGGAGCATTGCGGACGCCAAATCCGTGGCGCTGCTTTCGGGGGGTCGGGCCGGCATCGGCGCCTTCGCGCCGCAAGGGGATCTACTCGCGACGGGCGGCATCAACTCGCCGCACGCACCGCTTTTTTGGCACACGCGCACGGGCGAGCGTGCCGATTTGTTTCCCGGACATCATTCGCCGGTTATTAGCGTGGCCGTTTCGCCGGACGGCAAGGAAGCCGCGACCTGCACCTTTATACGCGGTGATCCGTTCGTGTACGTTTGGGACACCGCGACGGGCAAGCCTCCGCGAAAGCTGGAAGCATTTGCCGATGGGGCGAGTTGCGTCGCGTTCACCCCCGATGGCAAGCAGATTGTCGCCAGCGGATTCTGGGACAAGACCAAAGATGCGGGTGTTTGGGATGCGCGGAGTCTGAAGAGCGTGCGCACCGTCAAGGGCCATATGCACGGCGCCCAGTTGCTCGCGATCTCGGATGACGGCAAGAAGCTCGCAACGGTGGGCGGAGGAACAAGGCCTGATGATGTCATCATCTGGGACCTGCAAACCGGCAGAGTTCTGGCGAAGCATCCCACTCTTGGAGAAAGCACTCACTGCGTCGCCTTCTTGCCGGGCGGCCGGACGCTCGCATTGGGCGACAGTCGCAAGATTCATTTTTGGGATTGGGAAACCGGTCGTGAACGAGCCCTCAACCAATCTGTCTTCCGACTGGCCTTATCTCCGGATGGCTGGCTGGTGGCGGTCGTTGACCGTGTCGGCGTGCGACTCATCGAGATTCTCACCGGCGCGGAAGTCTGGTCGCATCCGCAACCCGTCACCCCAACTTCCACGGCGGGTGTTGCGACCATAGCTCCGGACGGAAGGACCGTTGTTGTCGCCTGGGGAACGGGTGTGGTGAATTGCTTCGATTGGTCCACGGAGGACGGGGCACTGCTTTTTCGGGGCGGCGGCCCCGGCGTCTTTTCGCGAGACGGTCGGCGCGTCGCCGCCATCGACGGAGCGACCGCGTTGATTTGGCGCATGGATGACGTAATGGACCGTCCGCGACCAAAAGCCGCCAAGGCCGACGCCAAAGACCTCGATACATGGTGCCAATTGCTGACTCAAGGGATAGTTCGGCCGCCTATCAAGCCGTGTGGAAGCTCGCTGCGGCGGGAGATGTTTCGGTAGCCGTGCTGAAGCGGGAAATCCGGCACTCCAGTGGCTAGCGCAGGGCGATGCGGAGGCATTTGTAACACAACAGGCTCAACTTGCGTTGCAGCGTCTGAGCGTCAAGTAACCACCGACCCTGGCGGGCTGGCAATTGGCCTCCGCTCGACCGATCTGCGTGCAGGCGCCTGACGGGCGGAGCAGAGTCATTTCAGTTGGGCGGGTCGTGCCGGTCGTGCCGGTCGTGCCGGTCGTGCCGGTCGTGCCGGTCGTTCCTGTCGTTCCTGTCGTTCCTGTCGTTCCTGTCGTTCCTGTCGTTCCTGTCGTGGCAGGTCGTTCCTGTCGTGCAGGTCGTTCCTGTCGTGTCGGTCGTTCCTGTCGTGGCAGGTCGTTCCTGTCATGGCAGGTCGTGCGGGGTATGCCAAAAAACGAGTGTGTCTTGCCAGCGAGGAACGACCCTGGAGCGGGTCGAGTGCATCAACCCGCGGGGTTCGAAGACTCACCCCGCGGCGTCCGGTCAGCGCACAAACTTCCGCCGGCACATCGCGGGACGCATCGACACGATTACCGATCGGCCCAGCTGCGGCGAGCTTAGCACCGCCTGACCGGGGCCGAGCAGCGGACAGCGCGCCCACAGGTCCTGGCCAACGTCGCCGGTCGTCGCGATCAGCGCGTCGAGGTTGTGCGTGCTGCGCAGCGTGTGCACGATCCGCGTGTTGCACAGCTCGAATATCTCCGGCGGCAGGTGTCCCGGTTGCTGACTCACGAACGCCATCGCCAGCCAGCGCTTGCGGCCGCGGCGGGTGATGTTGCGCAGCATGTGCATCGTCGCCTGCATGTTCTGGGCCCGTTCGCGGCTGATGAACGAGTGGGCCTCCTCGATGACGATCAGCGTCGGCGGCGACTCGGGGCGCGTGACCTTCAGCGCGAACGCCTTGCGTAACAGGTCCGCCGTGACCATGTTCTTCACCACGTCGTTGGCGACGCTCACGTCGATCACGCTGACGCGGCCCGCCTCCATCATGCGGACCGGGTCGAGCGAGCTGTGATTGACCAGGTCGAACGCTTCTGAGTGCACGAGCCAGGACAGCTTGGCCGCCACGCCGGCGTAATCGAAGAACTCGGTGCTGCGCGAGGAGCGGTCGATGGCCCGTTCGCGCAGCGTCCGCAGGTTGAACGGCAGCTTCGCATTCGGCGAGGCGTCGAGCAAAAGGCGCAGCCCGTCGCCGTCGGTGGTCGACACCTTGGTGCGGGCCTTTTGCTGCAGGTACTCCACGCAGTCGAGCAGCGCGTTGCGTTCCGGCATCGATACTTGCAGAATCTCGCCGATGACGCTGGTGTCGAAGTCGGCGAGCCGGAGCGTGAACGGCTCGCTGCCGTCGCGGTCGCTGGCACACCCCGCGGGGTGATAGACGTGGAAATCGCGCAGGCCGAGCGGCGCAGGCCGAACCACGCCAGCCGTTCCAGGAGGGCGCCGTCGTCAGCCGGCTGGTCCATCTCGATGTATTCGCCCTCGACATCGAGGACGATGACGGCCCAGCCGTTGCGGGCGGCCTCCTCGATGACGACCTGCGTGGAGTTCGACTTGCCGGAGCCGACGGTGCCGAAGATGCCGACGTTGCGCGGCAAGACGCCCTTGTCCTTGCTGCGCAGCTCGACCCACAGGTCGTCCTGGCCGGTGAGGTTGCCGAGGAGCATCTCGCCCTCAAAGCCGTGCATCTCGGCGACCTCGGCGGGGGCGAGGGCGCAGACGCCGGAGCCGGGCCGCGGCCGCGCGTTGGTGTCACGGGCCCGGCCATTGATCAACTCACCCTGCAGCTCGAGTTCCGCCAGGACATGAGAATTCGCGCCGGGCTCGCTGTCGGTGCCGGCGCTGCCCTGGAAGAAGGGCCCGGCGACGACCCGCGCGAGGAAGCCGGAGCGAGGGCCCTCGGCGTCGATGATGCGGACATACTGGTTGCGGAGCACGCGGCTGCTGTTTGCATAGGGCGCACGCAACAGGACGCGGTCGCTGTGGGCGGCGGGGCCGTCCCATTCGACGCGGCCGAGGTGGCGGACATCTTGGTGGACTTCGATCAGTGGATTGCTGGACATTCACGGCGCTCCGGCGCAGGTGGGGTTAGGTGACGCGGGCGTGTCACGGGGACAGCGCAACTATAGCTTGTGCTTGCCGCGGAGGGAGGAAGTAACGGACAATCCGGGCCTATCTCGCCTGCGGATTCGTGCCTATTAAAATAGGCGGAGGAGGCCGCGCAATGCACATTCGTCCTTTTGCCCCCGCCGACGAGGCCGGCGTCATCGCGCTCTGGCAGGCGTGCGGGCTGACGCGCCCGTGGAACGATCCCGCCAAGGACATCCGCCGCAAGCTGCGCGTCCGGCCCGAATGGTTCCTGGTCGGCGAGCTCGACGGCGCCATCGTCGCCTCGGCCATGCTTGGCTACGATGGTCATCGTGGGTGGATCTACTATCTCGGCGTGTCGCCGGCGCTGCGCCGCCAGGGTGTCGGCCGCGCCATCATGATGGAAGCGGAACGGCTGCTGCGTGCCGAGGGCTGTCCCAAGATCAATCTGCAGGTCCGCTCGACCAACCTCGAGGTGGTCGAGTTCTATCGCAGCCTCGGTTTCCAGCTCGACGACGTGGTCAGCATGGGCAAGCGCCTGGAAGAGGATCGCACATGACGACGCTTATCACCGACCTGGAGCACGAATTCCGCCGCCACAAGAAACTCGCCGATGACGCGATGGCCGCGCTCGCCGACGCCGTGTTCTTCCAGCGTCCCGGCCCCGCGGTCAATCCGATTGCGCTGATCGTCAAGCACCTCGCGGGCAATTTCATGTCGCGCTGGACCGACTTCCTCACGACCGACGGCGACAAGCCGGCGCGCGACCGCGACAACGAGTTTGTCCTCAGCGAGCAGGACACGCGCGCCGCCCTCGTCGACGCCTGGGAGCGCGGCTGGCTGGCACTCTTCGCCACACTGAGCGCGCTCCGCGAAGACGATCTTGGGCGCACGGTCACCATCCGTGGAGAGCCGCACACCGTCCAGCAGGCGCTGGTGCGCGGCACCAACCACGCGGCGTACCACATTGGGCAAATCCTGTACGTGGCGCGGATGCTCAGTCCCGATCGCCGCTGGCTGACGATCCCGCCAGGCGGCAGCCGGCAGCACGTCGCGGGCTATCGCAAGACGCCGTGAACGGCCAGTAGCGGAATTCGCCAGAATTCCGCAGGCGAGAGTCGCCGAGCAAATTGATTCTCACGAAGTGCGCTCTGCCGCCAACAGCGGAATTCTGGCGAATTCCGCTACGCGCGGCGCGGCGCCGCTGCATGCGTGTCGTGCTCGCTGGTTTCGACGGGTTTGGCTTCCGCCTGAACTTCACCGAGCGCCGCGAGGACATGCTCCAGCGTCTCGTGCAGCGTCGCGCCGATCGCCTCGGCGCCGGCCGATCGCAGCCGCTCATCGGCCTGGGCCGCGTCTTCGGCGCGGGCCCAGCGCCCCACCACGATCTTCGCGCCGGGCGCCCGGCCGCGCACCAGACGGCAAATATGAGCCGCCTGCGCGATACCGCCGGGCGGCAGCGTGCCGATGGCGACGACGATCGGCCGGCTCTCCCGTCCAAGCGCCGCGGCCTCGTCGGCGAGGCGGCGCACCGACACGATCTTCAGCTCGCAGCCGGCCATCCGCAAAAGCCGGCCCAGCATCTGCAGCGCCAGCGCATCGGCCGCCCCTTGCACGGGACAGCCGAGCACGCGCGGCGCTGCCGGGGCGGTGACGGCGGGCGGCAGCGCCGAGCGCAGCAGGATGCGCGTGCCGCGCAGGACCGCGCGCTCCTCCTCCGCGGCGAGCTCGCTCTCTTCGCGCTCGATCCGGGCCCGGGCCAGCGCGGGCAGCAGCACCTCGTCGCACACCGCATCCAGCGGCCGCTGCTGCAGCTGCTCCTGCACCAGCGCCGCGGCTGCGTCCAGGTCACCCGCGAGTAGCCGTTGATAGTAGCGCGCCAACGCATCGAGCGGCGGGCGGCGCCCAGCAGCACGTCCAGGAAACGCAGGGCCGGCACGTGGCGGCCCAGGACGACCAGGCAGACCGTCAACGGCGTGGACAGAAACAGGCCGGCCGGGCCCCACAGCCACGACCAGAACACGGCGGCGACCAAGAGCGGCAGCGGCGCCACGCCGGTGCCGTGGCCGATCAGGAACGGCTCGACCAGATTGAACATCACCAGCTCCAGCGCCAGGAACAACCCGATCACCAGCACCGGCCCGGTCCAGCCGGGAAACAGGGCCAGGCTCAACGCGAACGGCAGCACCGCCGCGACCCAAACTCCGACATAGGGGATGAATCGCAGCGCCCCGGCGAGCACGCCCCACAGGACGGCGTAGGGCATGCCGACGAAATACAACCCCGCGGCCACGCCAATGCCGACCGCGGTGTTCATGCACAAGAGCAGCAGCAGGAACCGGCTGACGCGATTGGCGGTGTCGTTCAGCGCGGGTCACGCCGGCCAGGTTGCGCTGGCCCAAAAGGCCGAGGACTCGGTCGCGCAGGTTCTCGCGGTCCAGGAGAATGAAGATCGCCAGCACGACCACCAGCAGCGCCTCGGTGCCGACGTCCAGCACCGGCCAAACCACCGTGGGCAGCCACGAAAGCATCGCCATGCCATGCGCCTCCACGAACAGCGACGTGGGCGGCGCCGGCGGTGCCGGGGTCTGGTCGGGTCCTTTCTTGCTTACATCCTCGATGCCCTGCGCCGACTGCAGCAGGTCGAGCACGGGAGCGAGCTTGGCGGTGATGTTGGCGCGGTAGGTCTTGCCCTGCTCCTGGAGCTGTGCCGCGAGACCGCCAAGCTGCAGCGTCACGATGTAGCCCGCCGCCACGATCAGCACCAACGTCGCGAGCGCCGCCAGCGCCACTGCCGGCGTGCGCGGCAGCCGTTGCCGTTCCAGCCATTCGACGACCGGCGTGAGGATGAACGCGAGCAGCACCGCCAACGCTAACGGCACGAGCCAAACGCGCGCGCCCTGAAGAATGACGACGACGCCGAGCAACAGTCCCACCGCAAAAAACGATCGCTGCAGCAAGAGGGCGGTTGAGCTTTTCATCGGATTTCTTCCGGGCGCGTGACTCACCATGCGGGATCGACGACGATCCTGCACCGTGAGCGGCTGCAAACGGCGCGCCGGGTTGAGTCTGTAGAATAGCGTTCGCTGCGGGATTCGCTGCGCTCCTCCCGGGGCGTGAGGTTCGTGATGAATTACAACATCCTTGAATTCACCATCCTGGTATGGCTCGGCGCCGTGGCCGCGGGCTTCCTCGGCGCGCTGACCGGCCTGGGCGGCGGCGTGGTGATCGTGCCGCTCCTGGCGCTGGTCTTCAAGGTGGATCTTCGCTACGCCGTCGGGGCCTCGCTGGTCTCGGTCATCGCCACGTCGTCGGGCGCCGCCGCTGCCTATCTCCGCGAGGGCTACTCGAATATCCGTGTCGGCATGTTCCTCGAGATCGCCACCACGCTCGGCGCCCTGGCCGGCGCCTGGCTCGCGGGCCTGATCGAGCCGCACATCCTCGCCGTGATCTTCGGGGTTGTGCTGCTTATCTCCGCCTACCTGTCCGGCCGGCCGCATGCGGAGCCGACGGCCGACGGTCCGCCCGATCCGCTGGCAACGAAGCTGCGGCTGGACGGCAGCTATCCGAGCCCCGACGGCCACCGTGCCTATCACGTTCGCCGCGTGCCGCTCGGCTTCGTGCTGATGGTCGTCGCCGGCGTCATTTCCGGGCTGCTCGGCATCGGCTCGGGCGCTTTCAAGGTGCTCGCGATGGATCAGGCGATGCGCTTGCCGTTCAAGGTTTCCACGACCACGAGCAATTTCATGATCGGCGTTACCGCGGCCGCCAGCGCCGGCATCTATCTGCGCCGCGGCTGGATCCAGCCTGGCCTGGCGCTGCCGGTCATGCTCGGCGTCCTGCTCGGCTCGATGCTCGGCGCCCGCGTCTTGACCGTCGCGCGCGTGCCGGCGCTGCGTCTGATCTTTGGCCTGGTCGTCGTGGCGCTCGCCATCCAGATGATTTACAGCGGCCTGACAGGGAACCTCTGAGATGCCGACGCCCGCACCAGTGAATCCCGACGATCGCTTCGAGCATTTCCTCGGCACCTTGCTGCAAATCGGCGTCTTCATCGCCGCCGCCGTGGTGCTGTTCGGCGGCACGGTCTACCTCATCCGGCATTGGGACGAAGCGCCCGATTACGGCAAATTCCACGACGAATCCAGCCCGCTATCCGGACCTGATGCCCGATCCGACCTGCGCAGTCCCCGCGGCATCATTGGCAGCGCACGCGCATTCCGGGGCCGCGGCATCATCCAGCTCGGCGTGCTGCTGCTGATCGCGACGCCGGTCGCGCGCGTCGCCTTCTCCGTCCTCGGCTTTGCCCGGCAGCGCGATCTTACCTATGTCGGGCTCACGCTGTTCGTGCTGGCCGTCCTGGCCTACAGCCTGTTCTTCGAAGGGCGGTGACGTAACCTTTTAACCTTGAATCGGGTTATTGCTTTTTCTTGGCTTTCTTCGCCTCGTATTCGGCGACGTACTTGGCAGGGTTTTCGTTGAACTCATCGCGACAGCCGGAGCAGCAGACGTAGAAGGTCTTGCCCATGTAGCTCACGGGCATGGTGCCGAGGCCGCCGCTGACGACGCATTCGGGCTTGCCGTCGCCGGCCGCGAACACGATTCCCTCCTTGGTGGCGCCGACCTTGAACTTCGTGGCGAACAGCGCCTTGCCCATCGGCCGAACCTCGTAGCGATAGAGATAGCGTTCGCCCGCGTGCAGCAGGGTGAACACGAGCCGCTGAACCTCGCCGTCCTGCTCGCGCTGCAACGTCAGCACGCGTTCCTTGAGGGGGCCCGTGAAAGTCTGGGTTTCCTTGGCCGGCGTGCGCACAGTGAGGGAATACTCGTCTTTCTCGGGCAAATAGCGGAGCTCGCCGCCGGTGAAGTGCTTGCTCTTCTCGAATGCGACCTTGAGCCAGGCGTCGTCCCCCTTGAACTGCCATTCCCAGCGGATCGTCTCGGACCAGAAGTCGTCCTTCTTGCCGGCCGCGGCGCTCGCGGTGCCGGTACCGCGCCATGCGCCGATCAGGTCGCCGAACGCCTGCAGCGCCACGCGCGGCGAACGCGGCGGTGAACGCGGCGGTGCCGGGTCGTCGGCGCCCAGCGCCGCGGTGCCGCCAATTCCGGCGAGAAGCATCAATCCAAGAACACGCGTCATGACGGCCCCCCAAGCTGCTGATGGGTTGAACCCTGAGAATGACGAGAGGTTGCGGGAAAATCAACCTGTCGCATGCAGTCATCTATGATTCTACGCGACATGCGTCCGGCGGGCACTAACTGCTTGCCGTCGTGGACTGGACCACCTGAGATAGGATCGGCAAGCTGCGACCGCGCGTGCAGAAGCAGGAGGCTTGCCATGGCGGTGTGTTCTGCACACGGCGGGGACAAGCCCCGCCGCTCGCTTACTCGATTAGTTGCGGTTCACCTTGATTTGGTTGACGAGCTGCAGCTCGCCGCTCACGGACCTCAGGGCCTCTTGGGCGAGCTGCTTGTGATAATAGCAGCTCACGGTGCCCGAGATGATCAGGGCCTCGCTGGAGCCTTCGACGGACAGGTGCCGCAGCGCGGGGTGGGTGCTCTGCAGCGTGCGGGTCGCCTGCGCCACCACTTCAATGGGTGAGAACATCGTTTCAGCCTCCTCCGCGTCATTGGGGATTCATCCAGCCCCGTGGTCCACCACGGTTACAGCCCTTTCCCAAGGCTGGACACGTTGATTGAATCGTACCTATCGTACTGGCACGACGTGCGCAAAGCAATAAGCCGCTCGAACAATCGCAATCTTTCTTCGGACCGCCACGTGGTAGGTCCCGCCTGCCGGGCGGGACCTGGGGGCTTCGAGGTCCCGCCCGGCAGGCGGGACCTACATTATCGTTCCACCAGATCCAGCACCGTGGGATGCTGGGGCGGGTGCTCCGGCGAGATGAAGTACCCTTTTACCACGACGACCTGCTCGCGATAGCTGTCCACCTGGGACAACAGCTCGTGCAGCTGGCGGAGGTTGTAATGCGGCACCAGCGGGAACAGGTGGTGCGGGAGGTGATAGTCCTGCCCCAGCGGAAAAACGGCGAGGCGAATCAGCGGGTGGACCACAAAAACGCGCGTGTTGGTAAAGCGCTCGCGATCCGCGTTGCCGTGCTGCACCAGCTGCCGCAGAATCATGAAGAACGCGAACGACGTGCCCAGCGGCACCAGCCACAGGATGGCGTAGAACAGCCACCACGGCATGCCGGTCGCCGGCGTCAACCCGGCGATCGCGGACCATAGCAGCGTGTTGAACGTCAGCCGCAAGCACGAAGTCCATCGTACCGAAATGTCCGGCCGAATCGCGTATTCCGCAAACCAGCGCTCGGGTACCATCGCATAAAGCGCTACCCCGATGCCGAGCAGCAGCGGCAGCCAGGCCAGGAGGGCGGGTTCGGCCCACCAGACGGCTGCCGCCAGGACGCCGATCAGCGTGAGATGATAAGCGAGGCCCGCCGCCCTGAGTACCGGGGCCTGGTAGCGCTTCATGCGGTACGGCGTGCCTTCGCCCTGGTCGACCACGAAACGGGCCCGCGCCATCGCATAGCGCAGCAGCAGGTGCGGGAGCAGCAATTGCTTGCCGATGCCGTGCCACAGGAACGCGAGCCGGCTCATCGGGAAGCGGAAGCGATGGCCGCTCAGGCGGAGCTGCGCCCAATCCGGATCGCGGTCGGGGTCGTTCGGGAACTGGTGGTGCCCCATGTGCTGCACGCGATAGCTGTGCGTGGTGCCCAGCATCGGGAACATGCAGAACCACTCGGACGCCAGCTCGTTGAGGAGGCGATTGCGGAAAAGCAGGTAGTGGGACGCCTCATGCGTCACCGCGCCGAGCCGATGCTGCCCGGCCCCGACGCACAGGATGGTGACGAGCGTCACCGGCACCGCCCACAAGAGGGACAGGTCGAACGCGAGCAGCAGATAGTAGAACGCGACGGTCAGGCCGATGACGGCGGCCAGGAACAGATATTCGCGGGCCAGGTAGAGCCAGTTGGTGAAATTATCGGTCCGGCGCAACAAGTTGACTTGCCGGAGAATCTCCGGATCGCTCACGTCGCGGGCGCCGGTCGAAGGCATCGTGGTCATGAGTAATCGGCTCACGGTTCGCACAGTCTACGCATTCCCCTCGTTTTTTTCAAGGCGGGACCGCATAATACCCCGCATGTGCGGCATCGCAGGGATGATCGATCTGACCGACAGCCGCCGGGCGCCTCCCGACGCGGTGCGGCGCATGGCCGATGCGATCTGGCATCGCGGGCCCGATGAGGACGGTTACCTCGAAGCCCCGGGCCTCGGTTGCGCGAGCCGGCGGTTGAGCATCGTCGGGCTCTTCGACGGCCGGCAGCCGATCTACAACGAGGACCGTTCCGTCGCGGTCGTCTTCAACGGCGAGCTCTTCGACTATCGCGAGCGCAAGGCCGAGCTGGCGGCGCGCGGCCATGTCTTCCGTACCCACTGCGACACCGAGCTGTTGCCGCACCTTTGGGAGGAGCATGGCGAGGACATGCTCGCGAAGCTGCGCGGCCAGTTCGCGTTCGCGCTATGGGACAGCCGGCAGCGCTGCGTGATCCTGGCGCGCGACCGCTTCGGCATCTGCCCATTGTATTACACGCGCCACCGCGACGAACATGGCGAATGGCTCCTGTTCGGCTCGGAGATCAAGGCGCTGCTCGCTTCCGGCATGGTCGAGCCGCGTCCGGACCTGCGCGGCATCGACCAGGTCTTCAATTTCTTCTCCGTCCCCGGCCCCGCCACCTGCTTCAAAGGCGTCGAGTGCTTGCAGCCGGGCCATTTTCTCCGCATCGAGCTCGGCGGCGCCGGCCGGCCGGCCCAGGTCGTGCGCCGGACATTCTGGCGGATCGACTTCCCCGACCGCGGACAGGAGGATTATTCCCGCCGGCTACAGCGGCTGGTCGACGAGTTCGAGCACGTGATGCTCGCGGCGGTCGAGCGCCGGCTGCGTGCCGACGTGCCGGTCGTCTCGTATCTCTCGGGTGGCATCGATTCGAGCGTCGTCGTCGCGATGGCAGCGAAGGTGCGTGGCGAGCCGATTCCAACCTTCACCATCCAGATTCGCGCCCGCACCTCGACGAAACCAGCCAGGCGGCCGTTGTGTCGCGGCACATCGGGTCGACGCCGGTGGTCGTCTCCGTCGGCGATTCCGAGATCCTCGATTGCTATCCCGAGCTGATCCGTGCGGCCGAATCGCCCGTCGTCGATACGTCGTGTACGGCCCTGTTGCTGCTGGCACGCGCCGTGCATCGCCACGGCTACAAGGTGGCGCTGACCGGCGAGGGCTCCGACGAATGGCTGGCCGGCTATCCGTGGTACAAGGTCCATCGCCTGCTGTCCGCGCTCGACTTCGTGCCGGGTGTCCGCCTGAGCCGCTGGATCGGGCGCGGCCTGATGCGCGTGGTGGGCGCCCCACCGGGTGCGGCCGAGTATCTGCGGCACATCGAGCGGGTCCTCGGCGAACAGGGCCCTTTTCAGTACATCTACGGCCTGATGGCGCTGACGCGTTTTCGCTTCTACCGCAAGGAGACGTTGGCAGCGCTGGGCGGGCGGCTTGCGTATGAGGATCTGGAGCCCGATCTGGACCGCATGGCGCTGGCACCCGTTGAACCGCGCGTTCTTCTGGGCGGGCCGAATTCACCTCGCCGGTCATCTGCTCAACGCGAAGGGCGACCGCGTGGCGATGCACTCGTCGGTGGAGACGCGCTACCCGTTTCTCGACGAAGACGTCTTCGACTTCCTCGCGCGCGTCCCGCCGCGCTGGAAGCTTCGCGGCCTGCGCGATAAATATCTGCTGCGCTTGCTCGGCGAGCGCTATCTGCCGCGCGAAGTCGCGTGGCGGCCCAAGGGGATGTTCCGTGCGCCGCGCGACAGCTTCTTTGACCATGCCGTGCCGCCGTTCGTCGATCAGCTGCTCAGCGAACCATCGCTGCGGCGAACGGGCTACTTCGATATTGCCGCGGTGCAGTTCTGGCGCGAGCAGGTGCGCCAGCGGCGAGTGGGCTGGCGGCAGCGTGCGTGGGTCGAGCTGGGCCTGGTCGGCGTGGTGTCCACTCAGCTTTGGCACCACACGTTCATCGACGCCAGCCTGGCCGATCTGCCGGCCTGGTCGCCGACGCAGCGCGCCGCCGGGCTGGCCCCGGCGGTCTAGTATCCCATCAAACTTCGATTGACGCGTTGGAGTCCCGGCTTTAGCCGGAGAAGACCGGCTAAAGCCGGGACTCCAACGCGTCAATCGAGGTTCGTGATTCACGAGCCCCTACCGTCCTGGCCGAAATCTCCCACAATGACCCTGGCGGCAATTCCAGCGCCCGCCAATTCGAGGGAGGCACGTCATGGGCAAGCTCAAGCTGCTGTTGTGCAGCGCAATCCTGGCCGGGCTGGTCGCGGTGGCAGCCGGCCAGGGCGACGGCCAAAACGTCAAGATCGAGCAGTCATGGACGGGCCGATTGCTCGAAAAGGAAAAAGAAGTGCTGCGCACCAGCGCCGGCCAAGCTGTACATCAGCGGGCCCCAGACGTTTGCCGCACTTTGGAAGGCGTGGCGCACCGAGGAGAAAGTTCCCCAAATCGACTTCAGCAAGAAGCTGGTGCTCGTCAGCACCGTGGGCGGCCCCAATGAGGTCAAGCTCACGCCACGCGTCGACGCCGACGGCAACCTCACCGTCAAGTCGCAGGCCACGCTCGTCGGCGGTCCCGGCTTTGGCTACGCGCTGGGCGTCGTCGATCGCGACGGCATCAAGACCATCCAGGGCAAGCCGCTTATCAAAGATGATTGACCGGCGGGCCGACCCGCCAAAGCAGTTTTTCTACCGGAGGAGGACCGATGCGAAGTTTTGCATGCACGCTGACCGCCCTCGCCCTGGCCATCGTCGCGAGTCCGGCGCCCGCTGGGGACAAAGGGACGACCATCGATCTCGACGGCTTGAAATCGACGACCCCGGCGACCTGGAAGCGGCAAGAGCTCGACCCGAAGGTCGTCGGCAACTTCCGCAAGTTCCAGTTCGCGCTACCGAAGGCGGACGGCGACAAGGAGGACGCGGAGTTGCTGATCCTCCACCTCGGCGGCGGCGGCGGCAACAACAGCGCCAACATCAAACGCTGGAAAGACGGGTTCGCGGCGCCGCCGGGCAAGGAGATCGACGACGTCACCAAGGTTTCCGAGTTCAAGGTCGGCGAGGTGCCGGTCACCTATGTCGAGATCGGCGGGACCTACCTCTACAAGTTTCCGCCGTTCGCGGCGAACGCGAAGGTGACGCCCAAGGACAACTTCCGCTTCATCGGCGTCATTTTCGACAGCAAGGGCGGCCCGTATTACATACGCGTCACCGGCCCGGCCCGCACCGTCGAGGCGAACAAGAAAGGCTTCGATGAATGGCTCAAGGGTTTCAAATGACACGCCCTTGTGCGTTCCCCATCGACTATGACCTGCCCGCCGAGCGGATCGCCCAGACGCCGGCCGAGCCGCGCGACCATGCCCGTTTGCTGGTGGTGCATCGCCAGGGCGGATCGCTCGGGCATCGCCGTTTCTACGATCTGCCCGAGCTGCTCGCGCCCGGCGACCTGCTCGTCCTGAACGATACGCGGGTGCTCCCGGCCCGGCTGCTCGGCAAACGGGCCACGACCGGCGGCAAGTGGGAGGGGCTGTTCCTGCGGCAGCTTCCCGACGCGACCTGGGAAATGCTCTGCCAGACCCGCGGCCGTCTCCAGCCGGGCGATCGCATCCGCGTCGAGCCCGGCCCGCTGGAGCTGGAGCTGATGGCAAAGCTGCCCGAAGGCCGTTGGCAGGTTCGGCCGCTCGCGGCAGGCAGCTCGGTCGACCTGCTCGAGCGCCACGGCCGAATGCCGCTGCCGCCGTACATCCGCAAGGGTGTCGCGAACGCCGCGGACCGCAGCCGCTACCAGACGGTGTATTCGCGTGCGCCCGGCGCGGTCGCCGCCCCGACCGCCGGCCTGCACTTCACGCCCGCCGTCTTCGAGGGCCTGGAGGCACGCGGCATCCACTGGTCGTTCGTGACGCTGCACGTCGGCCTCGGCACGTTCCGTCCCATCGAGGTCGACGATTACACGCGCCACCCCATGCACCGCGAGTGGGGCCAATTGCCCGATGCCACCGTGCAGGCAATCCACGCATGCCGTCAGCGCGGCGGCCGCGTCGTCGCGGTCGGCACCACCGCGGTGCGCGTGCTGGAGACGGCCGCCAGGCTCGGCCCGCTGCGAAGCTGGGCCGGCGAGACGGAGCTGTTTATCTATCCGCCCTACGAGTTTCGCGCGGTCGACGCCCTGATCACGAACTTCCATTTGCCGCGCACGACGCTGCTGCTCATGGTCGCCGCGTTCGCTGGAACCGAGTTGGTGCGCGAGGCGTACCGCGCGGCCATCGCCGAGGGCTACCGCTTTTACAGCTACGGCGATGCGATGCTGATGTTGCCGTGAAGGAGACGCCATGCCCGAGCTCGATCCCCTGCCGTCCTACAACGTCCACGTGCACCGGCTCGACCCGACCTTGGCCGAACTGCACATCGTATTCACCGATCTGCCCGCCGACGTGGAAGTGCGCGGCCGGCTCATGGGGCCGCTCTGTCCCGGTGTGAGCACGATCGAGGTGGCGTATCATTTGCACCCCTTCGCGCCGCGAATCTATCGCGTCCTGATTCCGGAGCCCGTGTTCTGGTCCGCGGAGCGGCCGAATGTCTACGAGGGGCCTGTTGAATTTCGGCGCGGCCGCACAGTCGTGGGATCGATGCACATTTCGATCGGCGTGCGTTCCGCCGGGCAATGACCGGTTCGGGTCGTAGAATGAACCGCGGGGAGGGCTGTAAGCATGGGAGCGGACATGACGATGCTGGCACGCGAACCGGCCCGCGCTTCTGAGCAGGATGCGGCGTGCCCGGACGGTGAACATCACTTCCTCCTTCGCGAAGTAGCGTGGGAGAGCTATGTGGCCATCGGCGCGGCGCTCGCCGACCGGCCGGGGCTGCGCTTGACCTATGATCGGGGGAGCCTGGAGCTCGATGACCACGTCGCGCAGACACGAGCTTTACAAGAAGCATCTCGCCCGCTTTATCGAGATCATGGCCGAGGAACTCAACCGACCTTTCGATACGGCCGGCAATATGACCTTCCAGAAAGAGACACTGGCGAGGGGCCTGGAAGCGGATGACTGTTTTTGGTTCGAGCACGAAGCGGCGATGCGTGGCAAGTTGACCTGGGACGCAAATGCTGATCCGCCGCCGGACCTGGGCCTCGAGATCGAAGTCTCGCGCAGCGTATTGAATCGCATGGGCATTTATGCGGCGCTGCGGGTCCCCGAGGTCTGGCGCTTCGACGGTCAATCGCTCAAGGTTCACCGCTTGCAAGCGGACGGGAGCTATCAGCAGCAGGCTGGAAGCCAGATTTTCCCTGGCATTCCGCTGGACGAATTGGTCAGGTTCGTGAATCTTGCCCAGACGACGGATTTGCTGAGCGTCATCCGAGCCTTTCGGCAATGGATCCGTGGCCTCGCGACCAATGCGGGATCGTCGGACGCACCGCCTTAATCTCGTAGCCCAATGTACTTCACAGCTTGATTTCCGCCAATGCGTCGGCGAGACGATCGACTTCCGCGGGCGTGTTGAACGCGCCGGGACTGACGCGGACTGCCCCGTCGTACTGAAATGTGCCAATCGCGCGGTGTATATACGGCGCGCAGTGCAGACCGGGCCGAACAGCAATGTCAAAGCTGGAGTCGAGAATGTTGGCGAGGTCTTTTGGGTCACGGAGACTCTCGGAGGAGAAGCTGAGCGTACCGACGCGGCGGGTGGGGTCGCGGTGGCCGAAAACCTGGTAGCCGCCGATTTCGTCGAGCCGGCGCCAGAGCCGTTCGCATAGCTCGACTTCGTGGCGGTGGATCTTGGCCAACCCCTCGGCTGTGACGTAGCGAATGCCCGCGGCGAGTCCGGCGATGCCGAGGACGTTCGGCGTGCCGCCTTCCAGGAAATAGGGATAATCGCGTGGCTGCGTTTCGCTGGATGAATCGCCGCCGGTGCCGCCTTCGCGCCAGGCGCCGACGATCGCGCCGGGGCCGACATAGAGTGCGCCGGTGCCGGTCGGGCCGAACAGCGACTTGTGGCCGGGGAACGCGAGCAGGTCGATGTTCGCGGCCTGGATGTCGATCGGAATAACGCCCGTGGTCTGAGCGGCGTCGACGAGAAACAACACTTCATGCTCGCGGGCAAGCCGGCCGACCTCCGCGATCGGCTGCACGGTGCCGAGCACGTTGCTGGCGTGCGTCAGCGCGATGAGACGCGTCCGCGGCGTGAGCGCCTGGCGTACCGCGTCGGGATCGACGGTGCCGCCGCCGTCGGCCTGGAGGCGCGTGAGCGTGATCTTGCCGGCCAATTCCATCGCCCGCAGCGGCCGGCTGACGCTGTTGTGCTCCAGGTCGGTGGTGATGACGTGATCGCCCTCGGCCAGCACGCCCTTGAACGCCATGTTGAGCGCGTCGGTGCAATTGAGTGTAAAGATGAAACGCTCGGGCCCCTCGCCGTGCAAGAGTTGGTTAAGGAGGTGGCGCGCATCGTCGAGGACGCGCTCGGCCGCCAGCGCCATCTTGTGCCCGGCCCGGCCGGGATTGGCGAGGTCGGTGCGGGCAAAGCGATCGAGGGCCTGATAGACGGACTCAGGCTTGGGAAAGCTTGTCGCGGCGTTATCGAGGTAGATCATGATTTGGGAATCAGCTCGCGAACCGGAATATCGGCAACCTTTACGCCGTCGAGAACCAACGGCACAGTTTCGTTCTCCGAATACTCAACTTTTCTCTGATACTTGCCGCCGCGCGGCCTGGTGTAGGCTTCGAGCTTTCGTTCGACGAGGTTGAGCAACCAGAATTCCCGGACCTTTTCCTTTGCATATAACTCGCCCTTGTACCGCCGATCTGCCAGCAAACTCGAATCGCCGACTTCGATCAGCACGCCGATGTCGGCGGGCTCGGGGTGGCGAGAATCGTAGGTGCCTTCCGCACCGCGCGCGATCGTAATGTCTGGCTCCGGTTCACTGTGGCTCAACGTGATCGGGCCCTGGCACCGCAAGCTCCAGGAAGTCGGCAGGATGCGGCCCAGCCAACGATTGGTGCGGCTGACGGAACTCATGTGCGGCGGGTTCTGCGACATCTTGTTAACTATCCATCCCTCCAGCAGCTCAACCCGATCATTGGTCGTGAGAATACCTGTCTCGACCATCTTGTGATATTCCGCGACGGAAAACTGCCGCAGCCAGTATGGATCGTTCACGATGCGCTCCAGCGGATTGGCGACGGATATCAGCGTGCTCATGGGGTTCCTCACTCACGGCAGCAAATCACTCACGCGACACGTGAAACCTTCCAGCACGTCTTCCCCTGTCACGGTCGCATTTTCGTGGAGCACGCGGCCCTCGTCCGGAGTGCGGTAGATAGTCAGCGTGCGGTCTTCCGGCGCGATCACCCACACCAGGCGCACGCCCCTCGCGAAAAACTCCTGCAGCTTGGCGCGAATCTGCTTCGAGGTATTGCTCGGTGACAGCACCTCGACGAGCATGTCCGGTGCAATCTCAATGTAACCTACGGGGATTTCTTTCAAGCGTTCCTTGGTCCAGTACGAAAGATCGGGACCACGCACGCTGTCGGGAGCGCGTTCGGTGATGAAGCCTGTGTCGTTGCAAACCAATGTTCCGCCGAAACCACCATCGATGAAGGCGCCAAGTTTTCGGTCGGTCTTGGAACACGTAGCCCCGTGCAAACCCCCAAGCGGCGGCATGGTAACGACCTCCCCGCGCACCAATTCCTGCTGTGAACCATCCGTGGGAGCGGGGAGCAGAAAGAATTCCTCGGCGGTCAGCAGCTTCTTTTGCACGATCGTGGACATCGGATTCTCCTTCCATCCGTAGATTCTAGCGAGTATGCCCCCCCTGCTCAACGGCCGCTCGGCTCGGCCAGACGCGCCCTCGGCTAGTGCCCTACGTATTTCGCGTACAGCGTGCGCGCCTTATCGAGATCGCTCGTCCCCTTGATGATCGCGCGCCCGTCCGGGAAGACGGTGAACTCGTACGTCTCCGCGCTGAACTTGAGCATGAAGCGGTTGAAGCTGACCGCGCCGCCCATTTCGTTGAGATGGCGGGCCATCTCCTCGAAGTTGAGCTTCGCCGGCAGCCGATGGGCCACCTGCACGGCATTGCGGCCACACAGGCTGGTCGTCTGCGAACCCTGCTCGCCGTCGAGCCATTCGAAGCGGCGACGGCGACAGCACGGACAGTCCACCTTGCCGAGCAGCGGCGCGACCTTGATCCGCCGCGTGATGTTTTCCCAAACGTCGACGTAAATCAAATCGCGGTTGACGCGGTCGATTTGGCCGGTCAGCAGCTTGAACGCCTCGGCCGCCTGGAAGCTCGCGACGATGCTCACGATCGGCCCGAGCACGCCGGCCGTCTCGCAAGTACCCGCCTCGCCCGGTGCCGGCGCCGCCTCGAAGACGCAGCGCAGACACGGCGTCTGGCCGGGCAGGATCGTCATCGTCTGGCCGTGGCTGCCGATCGAGCCGCCGTAGACCCACGGCTTGGCGTGCTTGACGGCCACGTCGTTAATGAGATAGCGCACCTCGAAATTGTCGGTGCCGTCGAGGATCACGTCGGCGTCCTTGCACAGCTCCTCGATGTTGGTGCGGTCGATGTCGGTGACCACGGGCTCGATCGTGACCGACGAGTTAACCATGCGGAGCTTGCGGGCGGCGGCCTCGGCCTTGGGCAGGTTCGCCGCGACGTTGTTTTCGTCGAACAGGATTTGCCGCTGCAGGTTGTGCGTCTCGATGAAGTCGCGGTCGACGATACGCACATGGCCGACGCCCGCGCGGACCAGGGCGTTGGCCAGCACCGTGCCCAGCGCGCCGCAGCCGCACAACGTGACGCAACCGTCGAGCAGCTTGCGCTGGCCCTTCTCGCCGATGCCGGCGAAGCGCATCTGCCGGCTATAGCGCTCCAAGGAAGGATCTGGCATGCGGTTCAACCAATCAATTGCTTGAGTTTCAGCTCGTCAAGTTTCTTGCCGTCGAGCACCAGCGCGAGCACGTCGTCCTTGCCAATCTTACGGATGTTTCGATACGCGGGATGGCGGCCGGCTTGCGGTTTCGTGAAGCACTCCACGCAGCCCTCGACCAGGTTGACGAGCCAGTATATGGGGATTTTCGCGGCCGCGTAGACGGCGCCCTTTCCTTCGCGGTCCTGGATCAATGAGGGATCGGCGATCTCAATGAGCAGAGCAATGTCGAGCGGTCCTGGGTGCCTTGCTGCGTAGCGTGCATAGGGTCCGCGCGCGACGGCGATATCCGGTTCGGGTTCGCTTGTCACGAGGGTGATCGGCAATTGCGCGAACACTCCATTCCTCCTCAGGAAGCACGCGAACTAGCCAATGATCGAAGCGCATCACCGCGGTGCTATGGGGAGGGTTTTGTGGCATTTTGTCGACAATCCATCCGTCCAGGAGTTCAACCCTATCGTTGGTACTCAGGATGCCGGCGTTGATCATTCGGTGGTAGTCGTTCACGGTGAAGCGGTGCACGGTTGGGACGCCGTTGAATACCGGGCTGGATTTCCGTTTTCGGGCAAGAGTTTGGGTCATGAGGATTGACCTCCCACGCCGTAATCTGCCAGGAAGGTTCGGAGGAACTGCACTTCCTCTGTCGGCCATTTCTCCTGGCGGGCAAAGTCGAGCAGCGTTTCGATGTCTTCGCGAGTGCGTCGCAGATCCGCGCCCGCCAGGCGCTGCAGGTAGGTGGCGAAGTACTGCAGCGCCTCGTCGGCGGCGGCATCGTTGACGACCGCCGCGTCGGAGCCATCGAAGAAGACGATCGCGTGCAGCGTCACCAGCAGCAGCGGATGAATCCCCAGCTCCTCGGGAATGAGCGGGAACACGGCCGCGCCTTCCGGCACCTCGGGCGTCGCGGAGTCACCGTCGGACATATCAGCCTCCTGCGACGGCGGGGATGATGCTCAGCTCGTCGCCTTCCTTGATCGCCGTCTGCAAGCTGTCGAGGTAGCGGATGTCCTCGTCGTTGAGGTAAATGTTGACGAACCGCCGCACCTGGCCGTTCTCGAACAGCCGGCCGGTGATGTTGGGATATTTCGCACCGAGGCTGTCGAGCGCTTCCTTCACGGTGGCGGCGCTGACCTCAACGATCGCTTGCCCCTCGGCATGCTGGCGCATCGCTGTGGGGATGTGGACTTTGACAGACATCGTTCGCTCCCTTATTCAATTCCCAGCTGTTTCTTCAATTCGTCGTGACTAATCGTCTTGCCCTGAGCGACTTCCTCGCGGGCTGCGGCGATCGATGCGATGAACTCCGGATCGTGTTCGCGCTGGTACCAATACAGCTCGTCATCGTCGAATTCGCTCAGTAAGGCGACGGCATGTCCTTGCCGGGTGAGCACGACCTCTTCGCCATTCATTTGCTGCACGAGCGTGTCCAGTTTCAGGTCCGACGTCAGTTCCACTTGTTTCACGGTGCCTCCTCGGCGGGAGTCGACTCCCGACCCTTTTCGAGAACGCGGAGGATTGTTACGGATTGGCGCACTCGTCCACATCATGATACACCCTGAAGTCGTCCACCCGAAGGCGCTATTGGCTCCAGAATGGCTGGTTCATTCGCTTGATTCGCGACCGACTAACCTTGGTTGGTTCGTGCCCCAGGTGGCTGTCGATCCCGTCGATCACTTTCTTTTGATCGAAGGTGCGCAGCGAGTCCAAGTCCGTGACGGCTTTCTCGGCATACACGATCACATAGGGATTCATCGGCATGAGCGTTCGGTTACATCAACCGTTGGCCACGGAACCTATCGGCTCACCCAACGCCACTTCGCGGACCCCTTCCATGATCGCCTCAAACTCCTCGATCGACGGGCGGATGACCACCGGCTTGTCCAGCAGGTCGGCGACCGCGTCCTGCGTCTTCAGGCCGTTGCCGGTGACGCAGATGACGATCTCCTCGTCGCGCGGGATGCGGCCCTGCTCGATGAGCTTGCGGGCGGCCGCCAGCGTGACGCCCCCCGCAGTTTCGGCGAAGATGCCCTCGGTCCGGGCCAACAGCAGCATCGCCTCGGCGATTTCCGGATCGCTGACGTCTTCGCCCCAGCCGCCGGTTTCACGCATCACCTTGATCGCGAAGTAACCATCGGCCGGGTCGCCGATCGCCAGCGACTTGGCGATCGTCGCGGGCCGCCGAACCGGTCGGTGCGTGTCGTGACCGTTCTTGACGGCGCCGGTGATCGGGTTGCAGCCGGTCGCCTGGGCGCCGTAAATTTTGCAATGCGGCTTGTCGATCAGGCCGAGCTTGTGCAGCTCGCCGAACGCCTTGTTGATCTTGCCGATGAGACTGCCGCCGGCCATCGGCGCGACGATGTGGCGCGGCGTGCGCCAGCCGAGCTGCTCGGCGATTTCGTAGCCAAAGGTCTTCGAGCCCTCGGCGTAATAGGGCCGCAGGTTGACGTTGACGAGGCCCCAGTGGTAACGTTCGGCGATCTGGCTGCAAAGCCGATTCACCTCGTCGTAGGTGCCGCGGATGCCGATGACCCTGGCGCCGTATACCGTGGTGGCGAGGATCTTGGCGGGCTCCAGGTCGTGCGGGACGAAGATATAGCTATCGAGGCCGGCCTGGGCGGCCTGGGCGGCGACGCTGTTAGCGAGGTTGCCGGTCGACGCGCAGCCGACGGTCGTGAAGCCCAATTCGCGGGCCTTGGACAGCGCCACCGACACGACGCGATCCTTGAACGACAGCGTCGGGAAATTCACCGCATCGTTCTTGATCCACAGGTTGTCGACGCCGAGCACCTCGGCCAAGCGGTGGGCGCGGACCAGCGGCGTGCCGCCCACCAGCGGTCCGACGGTCGGCTCGCCGTCGATGGGGAGGAGCTCGCGGTAGCGCCACATGTTGAACGGACGCAGCTCGATCTTGTCGCGGGTGACGGCCTCGCGGATCGCGTCGTAGTCGTAATCAACCTCCAGCGGGCCATAGTCATCGTCGCAACAGTTGATCGCTTGCTGAGGAAACGCCTTGCCGCACAGCCGGCACTTGAGGCCGCGCACGAAATCGCTCATCGGTGGACTGCCCTTCGACGGTGGTGATGTTCACGGTGCTCGCGGTCCGATCCGACGAGCCTGGCCGCAACAACACGGCGGGTATCCTGGCAGCGAAACGGCCGCGGTTCCAAAGAACCTGAGACCGTCGTAGAGAAAAGGAGGTGTGGCAGGCACACAATCTTATCTCTCCCGGCCGAACCGGGTGGGAGTTAGCACCTGCGTTGCGTGGAGCAACCGGTTGCTGTGGCTTCAACGGGCCCAACCCTCAGCCACTCTCGATAAGATACCGAACCAAGTTGTCTGGGACGATTGTAAGGGACGGCGCGTCCGGATTCAACGGGGATTTGCGGGATGGGCGATTTTTTTCCGTCCGAGTCCGGCGAGCGGCGTACGCCGCGGTTCCCCAACCGCCTAAAGGCGGAACTACGAACCGGCGGGCTTACGCCGCGCCGCTCGCCATCGTCTTGCGAATCCCCAGCGCCAACGAACCGCCATCCGCGGGCCGGGCGCTCGGGTCGTCGTCGAAACAGGATTCCAGCACCTCGACCAATCCGGCCGGCATGCCGGCGCCGCGAGCCGGCGCCGCCACGACGATCCGCCAGGCCGACTGCGCCGAGGTCGCCCTCGAGCAGCTGGTACCAAAGCACGCCGAGGGCATAGATATCGTCGTGAGGACGGGCCGGATCGCCGCGCAGCTGCTCCGGTGATGCGCACGCATTCATGAGCGGCACATCCTCTTCGCCGTGCGCCGCGGCACCGAGCAATGCGCCCAATCCAAGATTGGCGAGCAAGCTGCGGCGGCGGCCCGTCGCATCCGTCATCAGGAGAATATTCGGGCCCCGCAGATCGCGATGCACGATGGCCGGCCGAATCGCGTGCAATGGGCCCAACGTCTCGGCGATCTGCAGGACCAGGTCGGCCACCGCCGCCGGCGCCAGCGCGACCTGCGTTTCCCGCGCCTCCAGGACCAGCGACGCCAGATCGGCGGCCTGCAGGTACGGCATCTGCACGCACGGCGGATCGGCGAACAGGTAAATCTCCTGTAGCGGAATCACGCCGGGCAGCCGGCCCTGTATCAGCACCCGGTCGAGCATGGGCGCCACCGTTTCCCGGATATGCCGTGTCGCGCTCGCGTTGGTGAAGAAGTGCAGCGCGACCGGCGGACGGTCGGGACCACGCGGGTTGACCGCCTTCCAGACTTCGCCCCAGCCCCTCAGCTCGATCAGCTCGCGCAGCTCCCAGTCACCGATGTTCCACGGCCGATCCCCCGGCTGGAACTTCGGCATCCGTGCGGGGAGCAACGGCAAGAGGTCCCAGCTGCCGTAAAGCGGCAGCCGCGCGGGCAACGTGGTTCCCAGCGGGCTGGACGGCCGGCGGAACTGGCGTCGAAGCATGGCGGGCACCAGGCTCAGGTAGGCGAACACGCTCTCGGTCTGTTCGCCGCGCGGCCCGAGCCCCAGGCTGCGCACAACGCCGTCGACCACGTCCTCCAGCTCGTGCTCGGGTGTGCGTGCCAGCGCGGCCAGCTCGCGCCGCTTCTGCTTGTCATCCGCCCGCGCGTCCCAGGCTTTCCAGATCGACCCGGCGAACTCCGGCGTCGCCTCGATGACGACGTTGCTGAGCACGCTGACGTTGAGCGTGTCGACCAGGGCCTGGCCGATCGTGTGCAAGAGCACATCGGGAGGCGCGACGACGGCCGGCGAGTTGGAAGGTGCCGCAGCCATGGCAGGCGTCCACATTGTCCTGGAGCGAAGATCGGCGAATGGTTCTGCCTGCACAAGAATAGGCCACAAACAGCGTCCGTGCGGGCACGGTTCGTAGTTCCGCCTTTTGGCGGGGTTCCGCCCGCCTAAAGGCGGAACTACGAACCCTTCGCTATTTGTCCTTCGCCACGCCGAGTACGCCCGGCTGCCGATGCAGAATCCCGACCTCGTCCGGCGTGAGCGGCCGGCCGAAGACCGCGAACTCGTCGAGCAGGCCGATGAAGTTCACCGCGACGTACATCCCCGCCTTGTCCACGTCCCAATTCATCGCGATCGGGCGATTTTTGACGTCGCCGATGCGCGCCATCGATGTACAGGGTCGCCTGTGCGTCGTCCTTGCCCGTGTCGAAGTTGCGCCAGCTCACCACGACGTGGTGCCACTGCCCCGCCTTGAAGTCGACGCCGAGCACGCGCACCATCGGCGCGTTCGCATCGTCTTCGCTGACTCCCTTCTGTCCTTCGGCGACGGCCGGGAAGGCGCCCATGCGCAGGTCGCGGCGCGGCCTGGCGGCGTTGAAGTCGAACCAGATGCCGCCGTTGTTCGCTCCCTTCTGGGTAATCTGAACCGGGTCGCAAAACGGCGTCTTCAGCAGCGTGTTCGGATCGGTGTTGATCCAGACGGAAACGGCGCCGCCCCAGCCGGTCTTGCGATACGCCAGGTTGCCCTTCGCGGGAAAGAAGATTCGACCGTTGTTCGGCAAAACGTCCACGACCTCGAGCGCGCCGCCGTGAATACCCTTGCCCCGGGCGATGCGAAACACCTTGTCGTCGAAGCCCGGCTTGAAAAGGAACGCCCCCTTCGTCGCCGGGTCGTTGGAGCGCGTGGCAAGCATCAGCTCGCCGCCGCCGCGGTCGGCGGCAACCATCGCATCGAACGAGGCGTACAGCGTTACCGCCTCGCGCAGCTCCTTCCCGCCGTCTTGCACTCCGGCCAGGGCCCCCCAGCTCAATCCCAGCGCGACGATGAACAGCGTTGTCATGGCATTCCCCCCTCCTGAAAATTGCGTTGTCTTCCGCTGGGCCCTACGCTAGCCTGTCCATCACGCGGATGCAACGATTCTTTGCCGCGAGGAAATGCTCATGCTCGCCGAGGAGGGGCGCTGGCCGGGCCAATCGCGTTGCTGGCGGCCGCCGGGGTTGAGCTAAGAGAAGAATTCACGCGCAGCTGGCGTCAGCTGCAGTGCCAACCGGGCTCGTGGCTCCCGAAGCGGGCGCCTTTATCGTGTTATTTTTCCCGGAATTCGCTGGAATTCCTGCGGGTCTGCAATAATACCATTCGTTTCTGGATCAATGCAGTTGACAACCGGCCTCACACTCGGTTTAATCTCCCGCAGGAGCAGGCCGCGGGCGAATACCCGATCGAACTGCACCTGATGGATGCCATCCCTGGACCGAGACGGATCTGCGTGCCGAAGGACTTTGGCCCTTCTCCCTGCAGCCACCTTTCTTTGCCCTCGCTTGCCCTTCATCTGGCGTTTTGCGGTGAGACTGTTCCCGCTCCCGTTGTCATCATGCGTGTTCCGGTTCCGTCCCCGGTCTCGGCTTGATGGTGCGCCATGAAGAAGCTCTTCGCGTTCTGGGTCCGTGCCGCGCGCTCCGCCCAGGCTTTGTCCAGGCCCAGCAAACCCAGCTTCCGACCGCAGCTGCAGACCCTCGAAAGCAGGCTGGTGCCGACGCTCGGCGTCTGGGTGAGTACGCCCAGCCTGGTGGCCGGCCAGGCGTGGGTCGCTGAATCCTCTTCCCAGGAGGTCGCGTACCTCTTCGATAGCAGCGGCGGTCTGGCCGCCTCCGCGTTCACCGCGACCATCAACTGGGGCGACGGCAGCGCCACCCAGCCAGGCACCGTCTTCGCCAGCTCGCTCGGCACGACCACGCTGTATGTCGGCGGCATCCATACCTATCCGCAGGCCGGCACCTACACCGTCACCGTGACCGCAACCGGCGACAGCGAATACGGCAGCGGCACCGGCAACGTCACCGTCGTCACCGGATCGAACCTGGCCACGCTCGCCGGCGGCAACTCGCCGCAAGAGCTCTACGCGACCATCGTCTCCGGCGTCAGCGCCTCGCTCACCACCGGCGGCGTCCAAACGAGCGTCGCGCTCAACGGCAGCGGCAGCGTCACGCTCAACTACAATGGCGATAGCGTCGGTGTCTATCCCACGATCCAGGCGAGCTACGGCACGCCCGCCGGAATGTCCTTGCCGACGAGCATCACGGCTCAACTCACGTGGGCCGGTTCGGCCCAGAGTGCCGTGTCGTTTAACACCACGGGAGATTCCGCCGGCGACGTGCTGGTGATGGACGTGCAGTCGACCACCGAGGTCACCGCCTCCGGTGCGTATGCGTGGTCCGTGGCCCTGACCCCGGCCGGCGGGTTCGGCACGACCCTCAGCGGTACCGCCTACTTCGACGTCAGCAGCAGCAGCGAGGGCGTCACCGCCGGCAACGGCTGGACCATTGCGGGTGTCAACCGCCTCATCGCCATCACCGGCGGCGTCGAGTGGAAAGACGGCGCGGGCCTGGGCAGCTTTTTCGCCTCCGGCTGGTCCGGCAGCTTCACCAGCCCGGCCGGCGACTACGGCACGCTCACCCAGAATTCGTTCACCGGCATTTACACCTACGTCGCCAGCGGCGGCCTCTCCACCATTTACTTCAACAGCAGCGGCTACGAAACAAGCGCCGTCACCGCCGACGGCCAGATCACGACCTTTACCTACAGCGGCAGCGAGCTGACCGGCATCGCGACCCCCGACGCCCGCATCGTCACCTTCGGCTACGACGGCAGCGGCAACCTGCAGACCGCCCAGATGCCGAGCGGCACGGCCACGCTCACCCACGACGGCCGCGGCAATCTGACCGGCATCGAGCTTCCCGATGCGGGCCTGCTCAGCTTCGTCTATGACGGCAATAGCCGGATGACGGTCAAGCAGAATGCCGACTCCAGTACAACTTTTACCTACGACAGCCAGGGCATGCTGCAGTCGCTCAACGCCGGCCTGGGCGACACGCCGTCGATCCAGCCGGTCCTGTCCCAGGGCTTCGGCAGCTCCGCGATCAACCTGAGCCAGGCGGTCGCCGTCGTCACCGACGCGCTCGGCAACGCCACGACGATCACGCTGAGCCCCGCGGGCCAGCCGACGCAGATCGAAACCGCCGACGGCGCCCTGCAGCAGTTCGTCTATGACGGTAACTACAACGAAACCGGCGCGCTCGACGCGCTGGGCCGCTTCACGCAAACCGGCTACGACGCCTACGGCGACAAGACCACCATCACCACGCCGGATGCCGCGACGACCACCATGCAGTACGATCCGACGTTCCATGAAGTGACGTCGATCGAGGACCCGCTCGGCAACCTGCAGACCTACACGTACACGGGGACCGGCGACCTGCAAACCTATGCCGACCCGTGGACCTATACCTACTCGGGCGGGCTGCTGATCTCCGTCACCGATCCGCTAGGGCACATCACCTCGTACGTTTACGACAGCCACAACGACCTGATCGCAACCATCGCGCCGACCGGCCTGCGGACCACCTACGGCTACGATGCGGCCGGCGATCAGAACGTCGGTGGAACAGCCCGATGGCACAATTACCACCACTTTGTACGATGCGATGGGCCGGCCCACCGGCACGATTAACCCGGATGGAACGCGCACGACCACGACCTACGACGGCGCCGGCCAGGTGGTGACCACGAGCGATGTCTATGGAAACGTGACCACATACCTTTACGATGCGGTCGGCCGGCAAACGACCGTGATCGATCCATTAGGTAATCGCACCACCACGGTGTACAACGTATTCGGCAACGTCGGCGCGACCGTCGACGAGTTCGGCAACCGCACCTCGTACGTGTATGACAGTAATAACCGGTTGACCGGCACCGAAGATTACCTGGGACACTGGACGACGACCGTATACGACGCCGCCGGCGAAGTCATCGCCACCGTGGATGAGTACGGCTCCCGAACGAGTTTTACCTATGACGCCAACGGCCGCGAAATCGGCACACTCGATACCTACGGCAACCGGACGACCAATGTATACAACGCCGGTGGACAACTCATTGCCTCGGTAGACCAGTATGGCAATCGCACATCGTACACCTACGACAGTACGGGCGCGCAGGTTTCGACCGAAGACCAGTATGGTCATTTCACCACCACGGTGTATGACGTCGCCGGGAACACGATCGCCCAGGTGGACGACCTTGGCAACACGACGAGCTTCATTTACGACGCTTACGGCCGGCAGGTAGCTACGGAAGACACCTACGGACATTTCACGACAACGGTGTACGACGCCTACGGCCGCGTCAGCGCTAACGTCAACGTCCTCGGCAATGCCGTCACGACCTTGTACGACGCTTACGGGCGACCGCAGGCCACGGTCGACGCGCTGGGTTCCCTGGGCCATTTCGCGACCACGATTTACGACGCCTATGGCCGCGCCCTCGCCAGCGAGGACAGCCTGGGGCATTACACGACGACCGTATTTGACGTCTACGGCAGGCAAGTGGCCACCATCGACCCGCTTGGCAATCGCACGACGATGGTGCTGGATTCGTTCGGCCGGCAAGTCAACGAGATCGACGCCGACGGCAACGTGACCACCTTCGTCTATGACGCCCTGAACCGCGTCGTGCAAGAGATCACGCCCACCGGCGGCTCGACCACGATGGCCTACGACGCCGACGGCCGGCTCACCGCCGAAACCGACGCCCTGGGCCGGCAGATCACCTACAGCTTCGACGCCGACGGCAACAACATCGGCCAGACCTGGCACAACGCCGACAGTTCCACCAGCTACGTGACGTTTACCTACGACGCCAACGGCAACCAGCTCACCGCCGCCAACAGCGTCGGCACCTACACGATGACCTACGATGCCACGGGCGAAACCAGCACCGTGCAGGGGCCGTGGGGCGTCGCGCTGACCTTTACCTATGACAGCGCCGGCAACCGCACGAAGATCCAGGATAGCTTCGGCGGCGTCACCACGAACACGTATGACGCCAATGGAAACTTGACGCAGCAGCTCTTCGGCGGCACCGGTCTGACGCCGATGCGCATCAATCAGTCGTACGACGCCGACAACGAGCTGACCGGCACCACGCGCTACAGCGACCTGGCGGGCACGACGATCGTGGCGACCAGCAGTTACGTTTACGACGCCGTCGGCGACCGCACCGGCCAAACCGACAAGAGCGGCGCTACCACGATCGCCAACTACACGAACGTTTATGACGCGGACGGGGAGATCACCAGCGAGCAGATCAACGGCGGCACCCCGACGAGCTACACGTATGACGCCGACGGCGAATTGACCGGCGACGGCACCTCGTCACCGACCTACGACGCCGAAGGCAACCGCACGAACACCGGCTATTCCACCGGGACGGGCAACGAGCTAGAATCAGATGGGACGTGGAACTACACGTACGACGCCGCCGGCAATGAAACCATGAAGGTTGCGATCTCGGGCGGCGAGACCTGGACGTACGGCTACGACAACAAGAACGAGCTGGTCAAGGCCCAGCTATGGGCGTCCGACCCGCTAACCTACGGCACCGGCGACCCGCTCCTGAAGGAAGTGGATTACAAGTACGACGTTTGGGGCAATCTGGCCGAGCGCGACGACTACCCTACCGGTAGCGGCTCGGCGACGGTCACCCGCTACGCCGTGGACGGCTGGAACCCGGCCCTGGCGGGCTCGACCGGCGACTCGAAATACAACGTGTGGGCCGACCTGAGCAGCAGCAACAGCCTGCTGACGCGCTATCTGCACGGCGACCAGCTGGACCAGCTGTTCGCGCGGCAGGATGCCGGCGTTCAGTACTGGTATCTGACCGATTACCAGGGCTCGGTGCGCGACGTGCTCGACAACAGCGGCAACGTCAAGGACGCCATCGTCTACGACGGCTTCGGTAACGTCATCAGTGAGACGAACTCGGCGTACCGCGGGAGCTATGCGTGGACAGGACGGATGTTCGATGTTGAGACGGACCTGCAGTACAACCGGGCGCGGTGGTACGACCCGGCGACCGGACGGTGGCAGAGTCCGGATCCGGACGGGTTCGATGCGGGGGACAGTAATCTATATAGGTATGCAAATTGTCGACCAACCACCGGAGGCGATCCAAGTGGACTTTCGATTACTTTTGACATCAACGTTGATGTCAAGCGGCCGATCGCTTACCCAGTTGTAAGTTATACTGGCGGTGGCCACCTTTGGGGCGTGACCTGGCAATTGAGTAATGGAAATCACATTGGCGGCTGGATTATTCAGGAGGTAAGTAAGTATACCACAACTACGCCATACCCGGATGCAGGTTTGGGGGATTGGCAGGAACAAAACCACTACTGGGAAGTCTGGGATGTGCCGGCTGGAAGCGTCTACACTGACTGGCAAGCTCAGCTGAAGGCCAATCCAAACATAAAGGAAGTAGTAAAGGGCTGGGTTCTTGGTATACTGGTGAAACTACGAAACAATTGGCCAAAGGGAGAAACATCCCCTTTGCTCACGCAACTCAATGCGTACATAGCCGACCCGAGTCCCCTGCTGCAATGCGACGATTTCTTCGCATCGCCGCCAGCGACCGATAACTCTATAAGAGGTATTAAGAGAGTTGGTACCGTGACATTTGTGGAGAAGCTGAACGCGACCGATACATTGCCGAAAGGCTTTTTTAAGGTTGGCGCAGTGGCTGAAGCGGTGGAACTCCCATCGGCACCGTATTCGGCTGCCAATGCAACGGCGTTGAATACGTGGATGCAGAAGCGCACGTACACGTTCCCGCTCCCGCATATTCTCGGATACCAGTGGAAATCCAAATACGACCCAAATTACTATAAGACCATGTTCCCCCCGTCATGAGGTTGCCTTTAAGTTACTTCACACGATCGCTGGTGAAGCGTAGCTGGAGTTGTCGCGATCGAGTCTGAATTTGCGAGAACGATGTGGAGGCCGTATCCCAAGCTTTTTTTTTCGACGGGTTATGTACATGAAGCACACCAAGCGCCGCGTCCAAATGGTCATTAGCGTGATTCTGATTTACCAGAGCGTATCCTATCCTGTTTCGTTGTTGGCACAGGAAGCTAAGCTGCGCCTGTTCTAGAACACACCGACGATGTATACTCCGGGGTTTTTAGTCCAGACGGCAAGACCTTGGCTTCCACATGCCGGGATCAGACCATCAGATTATGGGATGTGGCGACCGGCAAGGAACTCGCTGCTCTCAAGGGGCACAAGAGCTGGGTGTCTTCGGTCGCGTACGGTCCCGATAGCAAGACCCTAGCCTCTGCAGGCCTTGACAAGACGGTCAAGCTTTGGGACGCCCAAACGGGGCAGGAGATCGCCACTCTCAGGGGCCACACGGAACAAGTATTTTCAGTAGTATTTAGTCCAGACGGCATGAGGTTGGCCTCGGCGGGGCTTGACCAGACGATCAAGCTTTGGGACGTACCGACGGCCCGGGAGGTCGCTACCCTCAGGGGGCACACGGACAGCATATTGTCGGTGGTATTCTCTCCGAACGGCAGGGCTCTGGCCTCAGGAAGCAACGACAAGACGATCAAGCTTTGGGATCCAGCGACGGGCAAGGAGCGGGCCACCCTCAAGGGGCACCCAAACGGCGTAACGTCCGTCCTGTGTAGCCCCGACGGCGGGACTCTTGCATCAGTGAGCTTCGACAAGACCATCAGGTTGTGGGACGTAGCAACGGGCAACCAACAAGCCAATCTCATGGGACACAGGGACATTGTGCAATCTATAGCATACAGCCCGGATGGCAGGACGCTTAGCTCTGGTAGCTGGGACAAAACCGTCAAGCTGTGGGACATGGTTGCAGCCAAGCAGCGTGCAACGCTAGAGGGGCACATTGAATCGGTGTACTCTGTTGCATATAGTCCCGACGGAAAGTGCCTCGCCTCAGGGAGCAGGGACAAAACCATCAAGCTATGGGACGTCACGACGGGCAACGAACGGGCTACCCTAAAGGGGCACACCGGACCAGTGCTTTCCGTGAACTACAGCCCTGACGGGAGAACGCTTGCCTCGGTCAGCTTGGATAAGACCATCCGCCTGTGGGAGTTCCCGACAGGCGACGACTAGGAACTGGGGACGACTAGGAACCGGGGACATACGGGGAGAGGGACATTCAGGGAATTTCGGGAGAGTTCGGGCCGGGGAGGCAGCTCGATTCGGGATCACCACGCGGAACCCCTCGTTGGCGGCCCCTTGTATCGAGTTGCTAGATACCGTGTTTCCTGAGCCACCCCATGCTGGGGACTCAGCGATGGCCCGAAGATACCGGTAGCTGGGCTGGTAAAGAGTGCAGTCGGAGGACGCGACGGACGGGTCGAGGCAGTCGGCACCAACAACCATGCGAGGACCACCCATGAGCAGCGCACCGAGCAACGATGCCAACCAGCGTCCGCTGGGAAGCGTAATGACGTTTACGTATGACGCGCACACCGGCATGACCAGTGGCGGCCGCGAGACGACGACCTTTTATTACGACGACGGCCCGGCATTCGTGGAAGACCCGCGGCCCGTTCGCGCGGTGCCGCCGTGCGCAGCGGCGCCGGCCCAACCGCTGTTGACGCACACCTTCGAGCTTCGGCTGACGGGCGCCGAGACGCAGGAGCAATGCGTGCCGCTGGCGGCCGCGCTGGGGCCAGCCGCGTGTTTCCTCGCCACGACGGCCGTCCGCGCGTACCTGACGCGCACCGCGGACCCGGCGGCGGCCAGCAGCGCGATCGGGGGCGTGGAAGTCGTCGCGGAGCTAGGCGCCGGCGGCATCGTTTGCCGCGCCGGGCTAAGCGATTTCGGCCCCGGCGACCTCGTCGTCGTCCAGGTCGACGTGGCGCTGTTCGACCGTGCGACCCCTGCCGGCTTGTCCGGCAGGTGAAGAAGTTTGACAGCTAAAGCGAGCGCCAAGAACCACGCGTCCGACCCCTGCCGGCTTGTCCGGCAGGTGAAGGAGTTTGACAGCTAACAGCTAAAGCGAGCGTGCAACTGCTTCACCTGCCGGACGAGCCGGCAGGGGTCGTTGCGGTCGGCGGGCCGGAGTGGCTAGCCGGCCAAACTACTTCACCTGCCGGACAAGCCGGCAGGGGCCGGGGCAACAAACGAAAGGGATCACCAACATGGCAACCAACCGGGGTCGGGAAACACGCGATGACGGCATGCACACCGGGTCGCCGGCTGAGCAGGTGCTGGCGCATGCCCAGGCGGGACGCGAAATTGTGCAAGATTTCGTGCCGCTCGCAAATAGCCTCGAATGGGATCTTGGACAGACCTATTTACGCCAACGCGGCAACAAGGCGTTCCTGGCGGATACGTCGCCGGTTCCTTTCGTTGTCAATAATGACGGCTCCCTATCACGCAACGCGGCTGATGTCTTCTTCGCGAGCCTCGTCGCCGCCGACAAGGACGGGCAGCTGGAAGACGAAATCTTCGTGCTGGAGCTGGGCATCGGCGTCGGCCTGTTCGCACGCTACTTCCTCGACACGCTGCGCGACCTGTGCCGCCAGCACAAGAAGGACTACTACAGCCGGCTCACGTACATCGCCGCCGACAAGTCGGAACGCATGCTTCACGACCTGCTGCGCCACGGGGTGCTGGCCGAGCATGCCGGCCGCTACCGAGTCCGCCAGGTGGATGCGTTGCATCCGGAGACGCTGCTCGCCGACGTGGGGTTTGGGGTGAACGGTGCCGCGGATGTGGGGCACGTTTTCAACGTGCCGGGGAAAGACGGGCACGTAAAAAACGTGCCCCACAACGGGAGGCTGCGGGCGGTGTTTCTGAATTACCTTCTTGACTGCCTGCCGGCCGCGGTGCTGGAGTTGGACGACGCGCAGGTCCGCCAACTGTGCGTCCGCACCTGCGTGGCCCGCAACGTCCGGCTCGCTGACTACACCGATCTGACCCCGGAGCAGTTGCGCGAGCGGGCGCAGTCAAACAATCCGCGCGCAAGGACGAGCTGCTGGAGGTCTACGGCCTGTTCGCCTCGGAGTACGATTATCGGCCCGTCGACGCGCAGACGCTGCCGCACGGCACCTTTGCCGTGGAGTTTGGCCGCAAGATGACGAAAAGGCTGTTGCACAGCTACGGTGCGATCCAGTGCCTGGAGAAACTGCTCGGGATGCTTGCCGAGGGCGGGTTCATCCTGGTGAATGACTATGGCCAGACGCAGATCACCCGCGATGACGAGTTCGAGCATCAGCGGTTCAGCCTGGCCACATTCGTCGGCGTCAACTTCTCACTATTGCGGACGTTCTTCGGGCACTTCGCCAACGCTATGGACAGGGTTGGCGAAGTTGTCCCAATGGGCCACCATATGACCCGGCTGACGTCGCGCTGGCACCAAAAAGAGAGAGGAAAAGCAACGGCTGGCTCGGTAGTTGTGGCGTGCGCCATACCCAGGGTCAAGGCCGGTTCTCCGCCGGCTGCCAGTGCGGCCACATCGCCGCCCGCCCCTTGGTCAGGTCCGTGAGCCGCCGCTCTTGCCGGTCGTCGAGCCGCAGCACGTAGAGTTGGCGGACGCCGTCGCGCCTGGAGCCATAGACCAGCCACTTGCCGTCTGGGGAGGGCCGCGGATGGTAGTGCAGCGCGCCGGCCGGCGTGTCGGTCAGCCGCTCGCTCTTGCCGTCCCGTGCTACGCGGAACAATTCCACATTGCCGCCGACCCGGCCGGTGTAGAAGATGGCGCGGCCGTCCGCCGACCAGACCGGGACGTCGCTGCTGCCGCCGTGGAAATCGGGCACGTCAAGGAAGTCGATGACGCCCTTGTAGCCGCCGCGGTCGGCCCACTTCCGCAGGCCGGACCCGTCGGCCCCAACCACGTGCGGGTGACAGTTGTAATGCTCGCCGGCGAGGAACAGCACCTCGGTTCCGTCCGGCGACCACTGCGGTACAAAGTTGAACGGCTGGCCCGTCTTGACGTGGCGGGCGTCCGAGCCGTCCGCATTGGCAATGTGCACCTGGTAGCTCTTGTGATACGCGATGCGCTTGCCGTCCGGCGACGCCATGAAGCCGTAGGCGAACTCCTTCGAGTCGCTGGTTAGATCGCGTTTGTTCTTGCCGTCCCGGTCCATGCGGAAGGGGTGCGAGTTGCCGTCGATCAGCGCCTGAAAGCCGAGCTTGGTCGGATCGCCCGGCCAGAAGAATAGGCCGCTATTGTAGAAGCTGACGCGTGGCTCGGCAGTGAGGTTGACCGCCCGGCCGCTCGCGAGGTCGAGGAGATACGAGTCGCATAGGCAGCCTTCCTTGGTGAAGCGGAACGTCTTGTGTTCCTCCTCCCAGCGGCCGTTTTCGGGACTTTCCCAGCCGCGGCCGATGATCGCGCTGTGGCCGTCGGGCGACCAGCCGGCGAACTGGGTCCAGGCATTCGCCTCGCGCGTCAGCTCCTCCGCAAGCAGGCGCCGTCCAGTGCCGTCGGCCTTGACGACCACGGCGCGCATCGTGGCGACGTTGATGTGGCGTCCGCCGGGCAGGTCGGTGCGCAGCTCGGTGTAGCCGATAATGCCCGTGGGCGGCGTTGCAACCGGCTGGGCCCACAGGACGGCGCCTGGACCGAGGCCGGCGGCCAGGAGCGCACAACAGAGGCATGTCGCACATCGCATTCGGCACCTCCGATTTGGTCTCGCGCCGGCTATCTTACGCTCTCGGCACGCCGGCCGGCAAATAGAATGAGCCACCGGCTGCTTGCCCGCGATGGCGTCGCGGCGTTAAATGATCGCACCGGTATCGCCCCACCTCAGGAGACCCACATGCTGACCGCCAGTTCGCACTTGACCATAGGGATCGCCCTCGCCGTCGTGCTGGCCATGACCGTCGCTGAGTCCGCCTCGGCCCAGCCCGGCGGCGACGGCGCCGCGGGCAAGACCGTCGCCAAAACGCCGCTCATCCCGCGCAAGGTGCTGTTCGGCAATCCCGACAAGGCCGGCGCCAAGATCAGCCCCGACGGCAAGCACCTCAGCTACCTCGCCCCGGTCAACGGCGTGCTCAACGTCTGGGTCGCCCCGGTCGATGATCTCGCCGCGGCTAAGCCAGTGACGCACGACAAGAAGCGCGGCATCCGCAGCTACTTCTGGGCCTACGACAATCGGCACGTCCTCTATGTCCAGGACGCCAACGGCGACGAGGACTTCCACATCTATCGCGCCGGTCTCGACGGCAAGGAAGAGCAGGACCTCACGCCGCTCAAGAAGGTGCGGGCCGAGATCCAGGACGTCAGCTACAAGTTCCCCGGCGAAATCCTGATCGGCCTCAACGATCGTGACCCGGCCCATCACGACGTCTACTGCCTGAACCTCGTCACCGGCAACCGCGAGCTCGTGCAGAAGAACGACGCCTTCATCGGCTTCATCACCGACGACGATTATCGCGTCCGTTTCGCCAGCAAATACACCGCCGACGGCGGCAACCTCATCCAGGAGCCCGACGGCCAGGGCGGCTGGAAGGACTTCGTCAAGATCCCGATGGCGGACAGCCTGACCACCAACGTCGTCGGCTTCGACAAGACCGGCGGCGTCGCATATCTGATCGACAGCCGCGGCCGCGACACCGGGGCGTTTACCGCGATGGATCTCAAGACCGGCAAGGAGACGGTGATCGCCGCCGATCCGCGCCGACGCGGGCGGGGCGCTGCTGCATCCCACGGAGCGGACGATCCAGGGCGTCTCGTTCACCTACGAGCGCACCCATTGGACGTTCAAGGACCTCGCGGTAGCGGCCGACTTCAACAAGCTCGCCAAGGTGGCTGACGGCGACATCACCGTGAGCAGCCGAACGCTCGACGACAAGACCTGGGTGGTAGCGTTCCTGATGGACAACGGACCTACGCGATTCTACCTGTACGACCGCGGCGCCGGCAAGGCGCGGTTCCTGTTCACCGATCGCAAGGAGCTGGAAGGTCAGCCGCTGCAAAAGATGCACCCGCAGCTGGTCAAGACGCGCGACGGGCTCGAGCTGGTGTGTTACCTCACGCTGCCGCCGGGCAGCGACGCGGACGGCACAGGCCGGCCGAAGCACGCGGTGCCGATGGTGCTCGACGTGCACGGCGGCCCGTGGGGCCGCGACCGCTGGGGTTTCGACCCGATGCACCAATTGCTGGCGAACCGCGGCTACGCCGTGCTGTCCGTCAACTTCCGCGGCTCGACCGGCTTCGGCAAGAAGTTCCTCAACGCCGGCAATCGCGAGTGGGCCGCCAAGATGCACGATGACCTGATCGACGCGGTCGATTGGGCCATCAAGGAGAAGATCGCCCAGCCCGACAAGGTCGCGATCATGGGCGGCAGCTACGGCGGCTACGC
The DNA here is from genome assembly GCA_963834865.1 of uncultured Gemmataceae bacterium. Classification (GTDB taxonomy): domain Bacteria; phylum Planctomycetota; class Planctomycetia; order Gemmatales; family Gemmataceae; genus CAWIDK01. The sequence goes on along the minus strand of CAWIDK010000002.1, from coordinate 2,975,947 downwards.
GACACTGGTCGGGTTGACGTTCACGCCGGAGAAGTTCGCGTGCGGCGTCGACATCGTCGGCCCGTCGAATCTCGTGACGCTGCTCAACACGATTCCCGCCTACTGGGCCCCCGCGATGCAGCTCTTCAAGGACCGGGTGGGCGATCACACTACCGCCGAGGGCAAGCGCTTCCTCGAGGAGCGCTCGCCGCTGACGCACGTCGGCAAGATTCGCCGGCCGCTCCTGATCGGCCAGGGGGCGAACGATCAGCGCGTCAAGCAGGCGGAGTCGGACCAAATCGTCAAGGCAATGCAGGAGCACAAGATTCCGGTAACGTACGTGCTCTTCCCGGACGAGGGCCACGGTTTCGCCCGTCCGCCGAACCGCCTCGCCTTCAACGCGGTGACCGAAGCGTTCCTCGCCCAGCACCTCGGCGGCCGCTATGAGCCGATCGGCACCGCCTTCGAGGACTCGACCATCACCGTGCCGGCCGGCGCGGACGATGTGCCGGGGTTGCCGGCGGCGTTGAAGCGCTGAGTGGTGGTCCAGCTGCAGCCCCCGTAGCGGAATTCGCCAGAATTCCGCTCGGGGCAAAGCGCAATTCTGGCGAATTCCGCTACGAGCCTCGGTCATGGCGCGGGTGGCACGGTCCGGCCGTTATTCCGCTGCGACGACCTGAACAGCCAGTACAGCACCGTCTTCATTTCGAATGGCTTGAGGTCCGGCCGCAGCGACAAAATGCGTGCGGCGATGCCCGCCAGGTGCGGCGCGGCCCAGCTCGTCGCCGGCTCCTGCGCAAAGGGGCCCAGGTAGCCGCGGCCGTGTGCCTGGAACTCGATCTGGTGCCGCAGCTGATAGGTGAATTGCAGCGGGTCCAGGAACAGCCCCTTGTCGACCGAGATCAGCGGCGGGGCGAACGACGCGGGATAACTGCGCGTCAGCGGATGGTCGTTGTGGGCGGCGGCGAAGACCACCACGTCCTTGTAATAAGCCGCCTCGATCGCGCAACAGCTCCTGTCGCTTGTGCGGCTCGCGCATCAGCCGCTGCTCCGTGACGCCCATCGACAGGTTGACGACCTTGCACTTCCACATATCCACGGCCCAGTCGATCGCGGCGGTCAGCACCTCGACCTCGCAGGTGCCGGCCGGCCCGAGCACGTCGGCGGAGTAAAGCTGCACGCGCGGGGCGAGTGTCAGGATGATGTCGGCGACCGTCGTGCCGTGCGGGGTGCTCTGGTGGCCGTCGTAGGGCGACGGCTCGCGGCGGCGCGAGCCAAAGACGCCGCCGACGATCGGACGGATGGGGTGGCCAAGCTGCTGAAACTTTGCTTCGAGGACGGACCGTTCCACGCCGCTGTCGATGACGCAAACGGCGACGCCTTCGCCCGTGGCGCACGGATCGCGCAGCAGGCGCTCGGGGGTCAGCAGGGCGAGGAGTTCCTCAAACACGTCGCTCATCGTCTCGGAGAGCTCATCGATGGTAGGCCGCCCAGTGTAGTCCTCACGCTCCGCGTGAGGAGCCGTCACGCGGAGCGTGACGGCTACACTAATTTCCGCCGGTCGCCCGGTCGAGGAGGCCGCGCAGACTTTCGACCAGCGTGACGCAGTGCTCCAGGGCTCGTTCACCGTGCCGCAGGCCGAGCACGCGAATCACTTCGGCCAGGCGCAGGCTGACGTCGGCGATGCGGTCGTCGCCACCCTTGGCGGCAAGGCCGGCGCGGAGCTGATCGAGGACCTGCTCGGGCGGCGGACGCTGCAGCCGTTCGCCCTCGCCCTCGTGCAGCGATTGATCCATCTCATCGCTCGCCCACAGGGCCGCTTCGACGGCATCCAGCAGGAGCTTCTGCGTCTGGCGATGGCCCAGAGCATGCCGCAGCAGCTCCGTGCCGATCTCCGCCGCGGCCCGCGCGAGCTGCACGTCCTCGGGCCGAAACTTGCCCGCCTGCTGATCGAACAACTCGATCACCGCCTGCACCCCCGGCCCGACGATCAGCGGTACCGCCAACAGGCTGCGCCGGCCACGCTCGAACGGCTGCAGCTCGACCGTGGCGGTGCTGCCGGCGGTCAGCTCGTTCATGGCACTCGGATCCTGCATGGTGCACGGCTCCTGCATGCTGACCGCGGTGCCGGCGATCGATCGCGCGAACGGCACAAGCTGGGCCGGCAGGATTTCGCCACGCGAGTCGTAAACGCGAAACGTCTCCACCGGCTGCGGGGCGGCGTCGTAGCGGCGCACCAGGAGCAGTCCGTCGGCGGCCTGCGTCGTGCGGATCAGGAACCGCACCAGGGCGCCGATCGCGTCCGGCAGCGGCACCGGATCGTTGAGCGCGGCCGCCGACTGCACCAGCGGCAGGATTTTTTCGACGGCTTCGCGGAAGGCGACCAGGCTCTCATGAAGCTGGCGGGCGCGCTTGGCCGGGCGGATGCGGTCGAGCTGCCGGCGGACCGCTTGCAGGAAAGTGCCGCGATTGAGGTCGTGGTTCTTGTCGAGGTAATCGCGCACGCCCATGCGCATCGCGTCGAGCGGCGTGGCCTCGGCGGCATAGCCGGTGACCAGGATCGCCACCACGTCGGGGTTGAACGCGTACAAATCCTGCAGCAGCTCCAGGCCGTTATCGCCCGTTTCGAGGTTCCAGTCGAGGATGGCCAGATCGATGACATGCTGGTTCGCCAGCGCCAGCGCCGACTCCGCATCGGCGGCGGTCAGGATGCGGCACGCGAGCCCGGCGCCCTCGAGCCATTCGCGAAAGGTGTCGCGCACGGAAGCAACGTCGTCGACAATCAGGATGGTTTCCGCAGTGTCACTCATCGGCCCCGTCCCAGTTGCAGCTTCCCCGTCATCACTTTATCCGATGTGCCGGTCGGCTGACAGCCGGGTCTCGCAACCCGCCCGTGGAACGAGTATGCTATTAGCTCGGCTCGGCGCGATTGTTTCGCTTTGAGCCCGAAGCGCCAGCGAGGGCGGCCCTCGCTGGCGCTTCGGGCTCAATTCGGTCAAAGCGTGCGTGCCAAACCAAACCGGCCGTCCTATCGACTGGAGCCATCCCGTGCAACGTTTCCCGGCAACCACCGTCTGCGTGCTCATCCTGGCCACAAGCGCACCGAGCGCCGAGTATCCCAAACCGGTCCCCGCGGATGTTGTCGTCAAGGACTTTCGCCTCGCGTCGGGTGAGACGCTGCCGGAGCTGCGCATCCATTACCGCACACTGGGCAAGCCGCAGACCGACGCGAAGGGAGTCGTCCGCAACGCGGTCCTCGTGCTGCACGGCACCACCGGTCAGGGCGGCAACTTCATCAACGCGGTGTTCGCTGGCGAATTGTTCGGCAAGGGCCAGCCGCTCGACGCGGAGCGCTATTTCATCATCCTGCCCGACAACCTCGGCCACGGCAAATCGACGAAGCCGAGCGACGGCCTGCGCGGCGCTTCCCGAAGTACGGCTACCACGATATGATCGCCGCCCAGCATCGGCTGCTGACCGAGGGGCTGAAGATCGAGCACCTGCGGCTGGTGATGGGCACGTCGATGGGCGGCATGCATACGTGGCTCTGGGGAGAGAAGTATCCCGAGTTCATGGACGCGCTGTTGCCGCTGGCGAGCTTGCCCGTGGAGATTTCCGGGCGAAATCGCATGTGGCGCAAGACGATCAGCGACGCGATCCGCACCGACCCGGAGTGGCAGAACGGCGAGTACGAGAAGCAGCCGCACAGCCTGCGCACCGCGATTGAGATGATGTTTCTGATGGGCAGCAATCCCGTGCAGCGGCAGAAGGAAGCCCCAACGCTCAAGGCCGCCGACAAGATGCTGGCCAAGGCGGTCGCCGACGCCATGAAGACGCGCGACGCCAACGACATCCTGTACGCGATCGAGGCATCGCACGACTATGACCCCGCTCCCAGCCTGGGCAAGATTCAGGCGCCGCTGCTCGCGATCAACTTCGCGGACGATCTCATCAATCCGCCGGAGCTCGGCATCCTCGAGCGCGAGATCAAGAAGGTGCCGCAGGGCAAGGCGATTCTCGTGCCGATGAGCGAGAAGACGCGCGGCCACGGCACGCACACGCTCGCCGCGGTGTGGCAGGACCATCTCGTTGCATTATTGCGCGAGAGCGAGCCGCGCAAGGAGCCGTAGGTCTGGTTTACGTTTAGCGCTCGCAGGCGGCGTTTGAAGGCCGCCTCCGAGCGCTAAACGTAAACTCACGGAGTATCCGCGAACCACGCACGGCAGGCAGCCGCTGCGGGATGGTGCAGCCAATCCAGCACGGTGCCCGTGGCGTGGCGGATCGCGAGCTGCTCGACGAGTGAGGCAAAGCGCCCAGCGGCCAGGCCGTCAGCCAGCACCGCGGCCCCCTGGGCGGCATGCTTGACCCACGCGCCCGGCAGCGACGGCAGCACATTCACACGGCCCAGGACGGACAGATCGGCCCTTATCAGGTTGGCCAGCTCCGGTTCGTCGGCAAGCAGCCGGCCCGACAGGATGACCGCATCAAACGACGTGACGGCGCAAGCCGGCGACGCCGCGACACAACGATTCACGCCAGCCGGCAATCGCGACGGCGCGGTCGGCAATCGACACGACGCCACCCGCAAACAGATCGCGCTTCCCGATCGGCGCGAGCAGATATGCCGCCTCGCCGTCCCAGGCGCCGGCACTGCGCCAACCCAGCGGACCGCTGGTGCCGCCGAGACCGTCCACGATCTGGCCGCCCGCGACGACGATGCAAGCGGTGAAGGCGCTGCCCAGCTCGACCAGGCAGAACGTCGCCTCGGCCGGTGCGGCGTGCTGCGCCAGCGCCAGCGCGGCCACGGCGAGCTTGTCGGCGGTTCCCAGGTCGATGCGATTGATCTTGCGGTGGGCCGGCACGCTCGGCAGATGGATCACGCCAGGAAGGAACACGACCGCCAAACCCGACGCGGCGAGCGAGCGGACCACGGCCAGGAACTTCGCCACGCCCTGCTCCCGGCCGCGCTCGTCGGGGCGTACCAGGGCCATGAGGGCGAAGTCGCACGCCCGGCAATCGGCGGCGCGTTTGACGGGCAGGCCGTAACCGGACGGGCCCGCGATCAAGTCGAGCGGACGGCGGTCGAGCAGCCAGCGCGTTGGCGCATCGGCGTCGGCCTGGAGCTGATCGGGCGTGAAGCGCGCCTGGTCCACGACCTGGCCGTCCTCGAGGATCAGCACGTCGAGGCTGCTGGTACCGGGATCGGTCCCTGCGACGCGAACCATGGTTAGAACGCGTGGGCGAGTTGGTAGATTTCCTCGGCATCGAGGACGAAGTCGTTGCGCTCGAAGAGCTGGGCGACGGCGGCCTTGTGGACCTTCATCTTGGTTTCGCCGACGCCGATCGCACCGTACGAGGTGACGCCGTCGCGCTCGGTGCCGCGATCGCCGACTGCGACGCCTTCGACGCCGAGCGGCGGCACGGCATTCAGGTCGATCGCCACCTGCATGGTCGGACAGGCCGTCCGGGCTGCGTGCGGCAGCAGCACGGCGCCGGCGGCCCCGGCAGCAATGACGAGCTGTCGATCCTGCAGCGCCGTCGCCAGGTCTGCGCCGCGCCGGTGCCGACCGGCTCTAGCTGGGCACGCGGCAGCTTGGCACGAATCTCGTCGCACACCGTGGCGGCCCGCGAAGCCTGGCGCGAGCCAACGCGCACCTGGGCGCCCTCACCGGCCAGCAGGCGTGCGACCCGCTGGCCGACCGGTCCCGTGCCGCCCAGGACGAGGGCCTTGACGCCTTGCAACAGGAGATGCCGGCCGGCGGCGCGGACGGCGGCGGCGGCCGTGGTGTTGGCACCGTTGGCGTCGAACATCACCGAGACGCGCAGGCCGAAGTCCGGCAGCATGTGCCGCAACACTTCTTTCAGGAGCTTTTCGCCTTGCGCCACGTCGCTGCCGCCCACGAAGATCGCGGTGTGGCTCAGGTCCCGCGGCCCTCGCGTGAAGATCGCGCCGTGAACGAGGTTCTGCACCTGCTCCACCTTGACGCCGGCATAGCTGAACAGCTCGTCGGCCCCCGCATCGATGGCGACGACCCGATCGAACACGCTCGCCTGCGCATCGCCGTCGATCTGGATCAGGATCTTGCGCTTGTCCACCGGGGAACCTCATGGCGAGGGGGAGCCCGACGCGCAAGCGAGGAGGTCCTCGCTTGCGCGTCGGGCTCCCCTGAGGATGCTTACTTCGGCGAGAAGGGATGCTTGACCTTGTCCTTCGTGGCCGTGATTTCCTCGACCTTGGGCTCGCCCTTCATTGCGCGGGCGATGGCCTCCTTGACGGCCGCATAGTTGTACTCGAAGATCTTGTTGTTGTCGGTCGCCGCGGGGTGGATGAACACGCCGCAGACGATGACGAGGTTGTCGGCCTGGTTGGCGGGAATGACGCCGGCGACCACGCTGTCGGCGACGGCACGACCGACGGCGGCCTGGGCGGGGCCGAACATCTGCCCCACCTGTTTCATGCCCTCAATGGTCACCTTGGTAATGAGCACGGTGGCCGGCTTGCAGATCAGGTTGGGCGCGATGACCGCCAGCAGGCTCGTGTGCCCCTTGGACTGGTTGGCCAGCGCGTTGGCGAACGCGGTGCCGACCGGTCCATCCTTGGTGCCGATGAGCAGGTCGATATGCGCCACCTTGTTGCCGTCACCCTTCAGCGATTCACCGATGTACATGGACATGGCAGGTTCTCCGTGAACAAAAGGGGAGGTTGATCGTTCCGGGATGACTATAGCCGCCGCACCACGAAGTTCAACCGCTTTCCGCCAAGAGGCGGATTTACAACCAGCGAGCCCGCGGCGCGAGCCAAGGGCGAGACGTCTCGCCCTTGGCTCGCGCCGCGGGCTCGCTGGTTGTGAATCCGGCCGTATGTTCACTCCCAGTCCGGGAACAGCGACGGCGCCTGCCGCGGCACGTGGCTGCTGGCGGTGCGCCGTCGCCGAACGGGCGCCAGCGTGTCGCCAAACGCCACGGGCGGCCCCGCGATATCCTGGCTGGTCGTGTACACCGTGACGGACAAGCCGGTCGCGCGAATCACGGTCTCGGCCGCGCGTTGAGCCAGCTCGGATCGATTGCACTGCCGGCTCAGATGGAGCTGCACGAGGTGTTGCAAGCGGCCCGCGTCGGACTGGCGCAGCACCTCCGCGAACAGCGCCGCCGCCTGCGTGTTCGAGAGATGGCCGTGATCGCCCAGCACCCGCCGGATCAGACGCGGCGACCGGCCGCTGGCGTATTGCAGCGCAACGTCGTGGTTGAATTCCAGCGCCAGCACGTCCACGTCGGCTAGCCGCCGTGCCAATCCGCAATCCCAGCTGCCCAGATCGGCCGCATAAGCCAGCGCCCAGCAGCGGCCGAACACGTCGGCCGGACCTTCGATGCGGAAGCCGCAGGTGATGCCGCCGTCGTGCTTGAGCGCCAGCGGCTCGCAGCGGCAGCCCGGCCCGAGCACGAGCGGCTCGTCGACGGTGTACGCCTGGACCAGGCCCGCCTCGGCGAGGCGCCGAACGCGGGACTGGCCTGCTGCAGATCGTAGGCGTGCTCGGGATGGCAGTAGAGCGGCACGCGCCGGTTTACGAGGTGATTCAACGTGTTCTCGTTCCAGTGGTCGCCGTGGACATGCGTCAGGAGGGCGGCGCGCATGCGCTCCCACACCGGCGGCCCATCGCGCAGTCGGCCTGCAAGCTGCCTCGGACCGAGACCCAGGTCGATCAGGACGCCGAAGCCGTCGACATCGAGCAGGCTGCAGTTGCCGGAGCTGCCGCTGGCGAGCACCTGGAAATGAACGGCCATGCAGTCCTCCGTGAAGAAATTCGATCGCTTTGCGCTTTTTTCACGATTCGCGCGCACTATTTCACATATAATCTTACAATGCTAGTTTGCTGTTCTGGCAGCAGGGATGCGCCATGGTGAGACGTGGACTGTTTCGCCGACGCACCCCGCGGTGCTCTCCCAGGCCGGGTAACCTGCTGACGGCGTCGAACCCGGCGTAAATCCCAGCAGTCCAACTAGAATATCCGCCGCGGCGCGGCGGCCGGCAAGCGGTTTCCGGCCCGCCCTGGCAAGTTTGTTTTTCTCAAGGAGACGGCTATCAGGTGTTTCGCCTGATGCGCCGCCAACCATGCTCGAGAAACTTCGCAACATCGGCATCATCGCCCACGTCGACGCGGGCAAGACCACCACCACCGAGCGCATCCTCTACTTCGGCGGCTCCAAGCACAAGGTCGGCGACGTCGACGACGGCAACACCACCACCGACTTCGACCCGCTCGAAAAGGCCAAGGGCATCACCATCAACAGCGCCGCCGTCTCGCTCGAATGGGGCGACACGCAGATCACGCTGATCGACACGCCCGGCCACGTCGATTTCACGGCCGAGGTCGAGCGTTCGCTGCGCGTCCTCGACGGCGCGATCGGTGTGTTCTGTGCCGTCGGCGGCGTCGAGGTGCAGTCGGAAACGGTCTGGTTCCAGGCCAACCGCCACAACGTGCCGCGCCTGGCGTTCATCAACAAGCTCGACCGCATGGGCGCCGACTTCTTCGACTGCATCGAGCCAGATGAAGGAGAAGCTACAGATCGTTCCGGCCATTTGCACGATCCCGGCCGGCCAATCGAGCGAGTTCAAGGGCGTGATCGATCTGGTCCGGATGAAGTTCTGGCAGCAGGACAAGGACGATGCCGACGCACATGAAATACAGCTGGGTCGATATCCCGGCGCAGTATCGCGCCGACGCGGACAAGGGCCGTGAACAGCTGGTCGACGCCGCCTCCCACGCCTGCGATGAGCTGCTCGAGGCGGCCCTCGAAGGTCAAGCCGATCAGCGAGGAGATGATCCGCAAGGCCCTGCGCCTCGGCACCCTCTCGGGCAAGCTGACGCCGGTGCACTGCGGCTCGTCCAAGGAATTCCACGGCGTGCGCCTGCTGCTCGACGCGGTGCGCGATTATTTGCCCTCGCCGCTCGATCGGCCGGCGGTCCAGGGCATCGACCCCAAGACGAAGGAGGCCGTCGAGCGCAAGCCCGACCCGAAGGAGCCGTTCTCGGCGCTGGCGTTCAAGACCGTCAGCGAGAAGCACGGCGACCTGGTGTTCCTGCGCATCTACTCGGGCCAGCTGCAGCCCGGCGACACGTGCATGAACACCGGTCAACAGACGTGCGGAGCGGATCAGCCACATCTATCCGCTGTTCGGCGATCGCCGCGATCGGCTGGAAGTGGCCGGGCCGGGCGAGATCGTGGCGGTGGTCGGTCTGAAGCAGACGCACACCGGCCACACCCTGTGCGCCAGGACCAGCCGATCCTGCTCGAGGAGATTCGCTTCCCCGAGCCGGTGATCTCGCAATCGATCACGCCGGCCAAGAACGTCGATGAGACGAAGTTGGCCGACGCGCTGGGCAAGATGGTGCGCGACGATCCGACGCTGCAAGTGCCGCACCGACCCGGAGACGAACCAGCTCATCCTCTCCGGCATGGGCGAACTGCACCTGGAGGTATCGATCCACAAGCTCGAGCGCGACCACGGCGTCAAGGTCGAGCCGGGCCGGCCGCATGGTCGCCTACCGCCAGACGCTGGCCAAGCCGCTGGAGCTGGAGACGCGCTACATCAAGCAGTCCGGCGGCCGCGGCAAGTACGCCGTCATCTACGTGAAGTACGAGCCGCTGACGCAAGGAGCAGCATCGAGGAGATCCGCGCTGCGTTGGAGGAGGAAGGCGAGAAGCCCGACCCGAACAACATCTACTTCGTAGAGCGAGATCTTCGGCGGCGCGTGCCGACGGAGTACATCCCGTCGGTCGAGCACGGCTTCCGCAAGGCGTGCGAGAAGGGCGCCAAGTACGGCTTCCCGTGCGTCGACGTGCAAGGCGACACTGATGGACGGCAAGTACCACGATGTGGACAGCTCGGCCGACACGTTCAAGCTGGCGGCGATGGAGGGCTTCCGCGACGCGCAGGCGAAGGCCGGCCTGATCATCTGCTGGAGCCGATCATGAACGTGGTGGTGCACGCCCCGGGCACTTACCTGGGCGATCTGACGCGCGACGTCAGCCGGCGGCGCGGCGAGATCCTGAACATCGAGCCTGGACAAGGGCCGCTGCACGCTGCACGCCTACGTCCCGCTGGCGGAGCTATTCGGCTACACCAGCGAGCTGCGCAACTTCACCAGCGGCACGGCGTCGTTCACGATGGAGCCGAGCCATTACGCGCCGGTGAAGGAAGAGCTGGCGGACCTGCGGCAGGCGAGTTGATTAAATGGGGAGCCGGAAGCGTCAGCGACCGGCTCGCCTTTTCGCTGTCAATTATCGGTGCCGCGAGGCTTTGTCTGGCTGCCGTTGACGCTCGCATCAGCGATCGATGACGCTACCTCATCGTCATACGGGCAGTGACACGTAATCACCTGTCCGCCGCAGCGCGGGCAGCGCTCAACGTCGCAGCCGGGGACATGGAATTGACCCTTCGCCACCGCACAGTCAGCACACAGCTGGCGTTCCGCACCCCAATCCTCTTTTTCCTTGCCGTAGCGGACTCGGACAAACTGGACGCCGCCGATTTGGTAGGTGCTATCCTTCTGGGCATCTTCGATTTGTTGCGGCCAGCCTTCAGCCATCTCGACACCGTTGTGCACGATCGTTTTCTTATCCATGTTCATCCCTCAAATCGGGGGCCTCTCGGCAGGGTTTGGCTTTCATTGTACAATTCTGGGAAGAGCCCTACGGATTGCGTATTTTGAGCTTGATTCGGATTTCGTGCTTCATGTCCACCCCCGATCAGCGCTTCGACCCGTCGGCACTCGCACGCTACGGCAACCTCAGCCTGATCGCTCGCCTGGTTGTCGAGGGCTTCCTCAGCGGCGTGCACAAGAGTCCCTTCAAGGGCTTCAGCGTCGAGTTCGCCGAGCATCGGCAGTACTATCCCGGCGACGAGATCCGGCACATCGATTGGCGTGCATACGGCAAGACCGATCGCTACTACATCAAGGAGCATGAGGAAGAGACCAATCTGCACGCCCATCTGCTGGTGGACGCCAGCGGCAGCATGGGTTACCGCGGTCAGGGCGTTAGCAAGCTCGTCTACGCCCAGTACGTTGCGGCCACGCTCGCTTACCTGATGCTCCATCAGCGCGACTCGGTCGGCCTCGCCGTCCACGACCATGCTGTGGCGCGGTGGTTCCGGCACGGTCGACTCCAAGCAATTGCCGCACCTGCTGCAGGTCCTCGAGCAAACACGCCCCGGCGGCGAGACGGCCCTGGCGCCGCTGTGGAATCGCCTCGCCGGCCAACTCCAGCGCCGCGGCATGGTCGTCATCCTCTCGGATTGCTTCGAGTCGTTGCCGCCGCTCTTGCACGCGCTGCGGCATCTGCGGCACTCCGGCCAGGAAGTGCTGCTGCTGCAGGTGCTGGCGCCGAAGAAATCGAGTTCCCGTTCGACCGGCTCACGCAGTTCCGCAGTCTGGAGCGCGACGCTGAACAGCCGGTGCTCGACGCGCGGGCGGCCCGCGGCGAGTATCTGCGGAATTTCGAAACCTTTTGCCGTGAGCTGCGCACGCAGGCGGCGGGGATGCAGATCGACTACCACCTGCTGCGCACCGACACGCCCGTGGACCGAGCGCTCGGCTTCTACCTGAGCAAACGGCAGCGACGTCCGTAGTAGGTCCCGCCTGCCGGGCGGGACCTGGAAGCGTTCAGGTCCCGCCCGGCAGGCGGGACCTACTTGTGGTCACTGACGGAGTGCGATCCGCCGATGGGTTGGGGCGTCATCAATCTGGGCATGCTATTTGGGCTCGCGGCCCTGGCGATTCCGGTGCTGATCCATCTCCTGCGCCGGCGCCGGCACGAGATCGTCGCGTGGGGAGCGATGCAGTTTCTGCCCACCGGCGTCGCCACCCGACGGCGGCGGTTCTGGGAGGAGTTGCCCTTGATGGCCCTGCGCATGGGCATCGTCGCGCTAATCGTGCTCGCGCTGGCGGGGCTGTACTCGGACAGCGCCGTCTTCGCTCCGTTGTCGGAGCGCCCTGCGCGATGTCGTCATTGTCCTCGACGGGTCCTACAGCATGGACCGGCGCGATGAGGAGGGGCGGACGCCGTGGCTGGAGGCGTGCCGCTGGGCGGCCGAGCGGGTCGCGCAGCTCGATCGCGGCGAGCGCGTTGCTCTCGTCGTGGCGCGATCCGCCGTTGATCGCGCAGGCCGAGCTCACCGCCGATCGCGACTTGCTGCAAACGCGTATTGCGGAGCTGCCGGCACCGCGCGGCAATGCGGGCCTGCCGCAGACGCTCGCCGAGGCGTGGCGGCTCTTGCAAAAGCCGCTCTCCCCTTCGGGAGAGAGGGGTTGGCCTGAAGGAGCGGCCGAGCAGGAAATCGTGATCCTCACGGATCGGCAGCACTTCGGCTGGGCCGACGAGGCCACGCGCCGGCAGTGGGACGCGATTGGCCGACAGCTTCGTGCGGAATCCGACCGGCTTGAGGCAGCCGGCGCACCGACTCCCCGGCTCCGCATCGTGGACGTGGCGCGCGACCGCACGACCCCGGGACCGAATCTCGCCCTCGGTCCCCTCGCGCTGTCCCGTGCGCTCGTGCCCGTGGCACAAGGAGTGAAGTTCACGACCACGCTGCACCGAACCGGATCGCCACGGCCGCCTCGTGGAATTCGCGTCGCGGTGGACGGCGTGGCCGCCCAGCACGTCCCAATGCCCGCGAATATCGATGAGGCCGCGGCCCAGGTGCCGCTGAGCTTCACGCAGCGCTTTGACAAGCCAGGACTGCACGTTGTCGCGGTGACGCTGGAACCAGCGGAGCCGCTCGATCCGCCGGCCGCGGACCAGGTCCAGCACGCGGTCGTCGAGGCGGTGGCGGAATTGCCGGTCTTGCTCGTGGATGGCGATCGGCACGCCGCGCCGGAGAGCACCACCTTTTTTCTCGACAAGGCGCTGGCCGGTTCGGGCAAGCACTCGGTGGTCGTGCCGCGCATCGTCGCGTCCACGGAGCTGACGGCCGCCCAGATTCTCGGGGCCACGGCGGCAGCGCGGCAGCGGGTCGTCGTGCTTGCTGATGTGCCCGCGCTGCCGGCCGACGCGCAGGCGGCGCTGGCGACCTACCTCAAGGACGGCGGCAGCGTTCTGGTCATCCTGGGACCACGGGCCGAGCGTGGCACGGCGCTTTACAACGAGGGTTTCTACCGCGATGGCCAGGGTTGGCTACCGGCGCGGCTGGGCGCCGTGGCGCTGCGCTCGGCGAAACCGCGCCACGGCCGGATCCGCCGAGCTTTCAGCACCCGGCCCTGGAGCTGTTCCGCAAGGGAATGGGCGACGTAGCCTTCCCGCACTGGTTCAGGCTGCACACGGACGACAAGGGCGCTGGTTCCGTCGTCGCACGGCTCAGTAACGGCGATCCGCTGTTGGTCGAGAAGCCCTACGGACAAGGGCGTGTCATGCTCTGCAGCGTCCCAGCCGACCGGTCATGGGACTCGTCCTGGCCGGGCACCTGGGAGTTTCCCGTGCTGGTGCACGAGCTGGTCTACTATCTCGCCGGCGCGGCACGCAGGACTGGTTACTCGACGATGGCCAACCGCTGCGCGTTGGGCCAGGTCCGACGGGCGCGGCCCCGGGCCGGCTCATCGTCGAGACGCCGGAAGTGCCGAGCCAAACCGTGCAGGTGCGCGCGTGGCCTTGGACGGCCGCGAGCGGTGCGATCGGTCTGTATCGGGTCGAGCGCGAAGACGGCAGCCGGCAGTTTTTCGTGGTGCCGCCCGACCTGCGCATCGGCAGATCACCGCTGCTCCGACGCGGAATGGGCCGATGTGCTGCGGTCGCTGCCCCTGCCCGCCGTCGCTGAGTCGAATTCAGCCGAGCCGCCGCGGCGCCACGAGCTGTGGTGGCTTGTGCTACTCGGCGTCGTCGCGCTCTTGTGTGTGGAGGTGCTGCTGACGCGACGGCTTGCGCTGGCGCGGTCGGCACGCGGCCCGTAGGCGAATGCCGGAGATTCCTGATGTGAAGACCAGCGCCATCTTCTTCCCCTTCGACCTGTTCGGCAGCGCCGGCACGCGCGCCGGGGTGCTGCTGCTTGCCGACGCCGTCCGCGAGCTGCTGGCCGACAACCGCCGGGAGAAGGTGCCCACCCGCGCCCAGGCCTACGCCGGCAAGGTCCGCGTCAGCGAGTTCACCTTCGATCGCCTCGCCGACTACGACCGCTGGCGCGCGATCGCGCGCCGGGCCGCGCATCCCCCTGGATCGCGGCGACTTCCTGCTGTGGGCGAGCGGCAACCACCTCGGCGTCCTGCCTGTCTATGACGAGCTGTCCCGCGCCGCGGCGGACACGCTGGTTGTGCAGTTCGACGCACACCTGGACGTCTACAACCTCAGCGACTGTACGCAGGAATTGTCCCATGGCAACTTCCTGATGCACTGCGCCGGTCCGCTGCCGCGCGTCGTCAACATCGGCCATCGCGACCTCCTGTTGCGGCCCGAACACGTGCATACGTACTTCCACCGTACATTCGCGGCCGCCGAGCTGGCGATCGATCCGGCGCCGGCGGTGGCGGAGGTGGCCGCCTTGAGCGCCGCGGCGGCGCGGGTGTTCGTCGATCTGGACTGCGACGTATTCGATCCCGCGTATTTTCCCGGCTCGGCTCATCCGCAGCCGCCAGGGATTAGTCCCGCGCTTTTCTTGCGGTTCCTCGCCGCCGCATGGTCCGAGCGCGTGGTGGGGCTCGCGGTATCCGAGTTCGATCCGGCGCGACGTGCAGGACCGCAGCCTGGCAACGCTGCTGTGGCTGATCGAGCACGTCCTCTTGCGGCGGTATGAGAAGAATTGAGCCCGAAGCGCAAGCGAGGACGGCCCTCGCTTGCGCTTCGGGCTCAGATTCGTTGCGCAATTCAGCGCACGCGCAGAAGGTCCCAGACATGGTGCGGTCCCATCTGCCACGCCACCAGTGCGATCACCGCCACCAGACCCACGGTCAGGCACGTCATTAGGCCGAGCTTGAGCTGGAGCAGCGAACGCTGGAAGTGCGGCTCCAGGGCTGGATTGTCGCGCAGCTGTTCGATGAACGCGACGCGCTCGGCAATGCTCGGGTGCTGCCACGATGCGAGCCAGCCGCCACGGTGGCGCGGGATGCCGTTGAGATCGGCCACCTTCTCCAGCGCGCCGATGAACGCCTGCGGCGACACCGCCCGGCAGCCGAACAGGTCGGCCTGCCGTTCGCAGCGCCGTGACAGGTAGCCGAAGACCACGAGCACATAGACGGAAACCAGTACGAGCAGCACCGGCCCCGCCGCCACCTCGGCCGGCACCGCCCAGCCGGCGGACGCGGCGACGACCGGAGCGGGCACGATCGCGGCGAGCGCCGGCGGCAGCATCCCTTCGCAACACTTCCACAGGCCCGTCATCAGCGCCAGGCTGCCGATGAAGAACACGATGTACAGGAGCATGTGGTGGTGCTTGATGTGACCGACCTCGTGCCCGAACACGGCCTCGACCTCGTCCGGCGTCAGCTTCTCGATGAGCAGATCGGTTAGAACGATGTAGCGCATGCGCGGCACGGCGCCCGAGACCATGGCGTTGGCGATGGAGCGGCGCGTATTCCAGATCAGGATGTCGTTGAAGCCGAACCCCAGCCGGCGGGCCGCCCCTTCGAGCCGATCGCGCAAGGGTCCCGCGGGCAGCGGCCGTAGCCCGAGAAAGAGGCGCAGAATCAACGGCACGCTGATGATGGCGCCGGCCATCATGACCAGACCGGCCCCCGCCAGGACCGTCTCATTCTCCAGTCCGGGGAAGAACACGAAGAAGCCGCGCAGCACCAGCGTCAGCACGATCGGCGGCACGACCAGCAGCAGGTTGTGGCGGATCTGAAAATTGAGATACGTCCACGGGCCGACGAATGGCTCCGGAATCTGCGCGAGCTCGTGGCTGGCGCGCTCGGCACGGTACGATTGCCACCAGCCGACGATCAGGGCGAGAACATACGGAGCGAACTGGGCCAGCTCAGTCAGCGCCGTGAGCCGCATCTCCTTGACCCACTCCACGCAGACATAGCCCCAGCCAAGACCGAAGAGGATGCCGAGGTAACACGCGGTCAGGAGCAGCGTCTGCCGGCGACGGCTGCGTAGAAAGCGCCGCCAGAGCGTGGCATGATCCAGGGAATAGCGGCCGAGCTGGCTGCAGAACTGGTGCGACCGCCAGCCGGCGAGGAGGCCGAAGACCGCGACCATCGTCCACGGTGCCAGGAAGCCGACCCAAAAACCGTCGCACGAGCCGAACCATTGAGGCGGCTCGGGCCAGCGGGCCTGAAAGCTGATCAGGGCGAAGACAAGCAGGAACACAAACGGCATGACGTGCGCAATCCCTCCGGTCGGGTGTTGATCTATTGTACGTTACTTCTTCTTCACCAGCGCGCCGAGTCCCAGCGGCACCTCGCGCGTGTCGGCCGCCTTGACGATGGCCGCGTCCGCCCGCGCCAAGAGGTCGCGCTCCAGCGACGGCTGCCAGCGCCGCAGCGAAGTACGCAGCGCCTCGCCGATGATGCGGGCCGCGCTGCCGCCGACGCCGTTGATATGCTCGACGACGAGATTTTCGTAGCTAATGTCCGCCTTGGTCACGCGTAGCCGAAAGACGAGATCGGGCAGCAATGCGTTTTTTTTCTTCTCGACGCGCAGGGTGTTTTCGCACTCGAGGGCCAGCTTGAGCTGCAGGCGGGCGCGCACGCTGCCGCTCCAGACGCGGACGCCAAGGTCCCAGTTCTGGTGCTCGTATTCGACGCCCGCCTCGAAGGCTAGATACACCTTGAACGTTTGCCGGTCGTCGTCGACCGGCTGGAAGTCGGTGACGTTGAGGACCAGCGTGCGCGGCAAGTCGTGGGTGGTGACGCGAATCTTCCGCCATTTGCCGTCGTTCTTCGGCGTCTTGACCACCTCGGCGCGCAGCCCATGCCAGCGCAGCCCGTCGGGGGCCGGCGCCTGATGGCCCCAGTTCGTGGCTTTCTCATACAGCACCGCGGGCAGCGCATCACTGAGCAGCGGCTTGAGCCCGGCGGCGAGCGTTTCCAGCGAATCGTCCGCGCCGGCGGGTGGCTGAGCGGCGGCGCCGAGGAGCAGGCCAAAGGTGAGCAGGCGGGCGAGCATGTCGTTCCTCCTTGCGTGCAAGCCCGAGGGCGAGTCTTCGAGCCCTCGGGGTCGCGCACCCACGAGGGCTCGAAGACTCGCCCTCGGGCTTGCGTCAAAAAACGTTGCAGCCGCTCATACCGCATCATGACTTGCGGTAGTAGCCGAATTCCTTCAGCCGTTGACCCGACAGCTCGTACGCAGCGGCGGGCATGTCGTGTACGCCGGTGCCGTCAATCCAGCGGTTGTAGAAATTGAACAGGCGCAGACGGTGACGGCGTCGTAGATTGCCTCGTCCGACCAGCCTACGCGCTTCAGGTCGTCCACGTCGTCCTGGCAAACGTGGCTGGGGTTGAGGTTGACCTTGTCCACGTAGGCCAGCAGCGCCTTGTCGGCATCGGGGAGCGGCGACGTCGGCAAGTCGTACATCACGGGCGCACCAGCTCGCGATCGCCCAGCAATTCCGCAGCACCTGCGGCGTGCGAACCCGTTCAGAAAAGGCAATCGTTACGCCGCGACGTGTACGCCGC
Source organism: uncultured Gemmataceae bacterium (assembly GCA_963834865.1). Taxonomy (GTDB): domain Bacteria; phylum Planctomycetota; class Planctomycetia; order Gemmatales; family Gemmataceae; genus CAWIDK01. The sequence goes on along the minus strand of CAWIDK010000002.1, from coordinate 2,958,365 downwards.
GATCAGCTCGCGCATCCCCGGCGACAGCGGCGACGGCCCGCGCATCGCCTCCTGCGTGAACGCGGCCAGGAATTCCGTCATCGCCGGCTTGAACGCGAAGAGATGCCAGATCTGCGGGATCGGTCCCCCCTGGGCGCGCACCGCGGCAATCTTCTGGCCGAACATGCCGCCGGCTGGATGGTTTTCGATGTCGCGTAGATACATCGGATCCATGGCTCCTCCGGAGAAAAATCCGAATAGCGAAATCCGAAATCCGAAACAAACACGAAATCCGCAGCGTCACATCGGTCGGCGCTCCATTATTTTGGGGTTCGCATATCCGAAAATCAAGCTAACCGGCACGGTCATGTGCGGTTTTGCGTTTCGGATCGCGGGCTTGAAGCTTGTTTCGGATTTCAGGTTTTGGATTTCGAGCTTCTGCAGAGCAGGCGCATTGCCTTGGCCAGCGCACGGCGTGACCAGTCGCTGAGAATGAGCCCCAGGGCGTGCGTGGACTGCACCACGCCGGGGAAGACGGGTTGCGCGGCACGGCGAGCGAAATCGGGCTGGTAGTTGGTCTTGTCGCCGAAGCCGAGCACGCGCTGGTCCTCCGCGCTCAGGCCGCCGAGGAAGGCCGCGTTGAGCAGCAGCGGATGATAGCGGTAGTAGGCGAGGTCCTCGCGCTGCAGCGGGATCGCCGGGTCGTGGTAGTTGTAGAAGATCGCCTGGCGCGGCTCGAGGATTGGGATGCCCTGGCGGTGAATGCAGGAGCTGTCGAACAGGAACGCGGTGCCCGCCGGCCCGCGCACCTCCTGCAGGCGATCCAACGGCAGCGCAGCGGCCTCGGCACGGGACAGGTGGCGCGGCGGCCGGCCGTGCGTGCCGGGGATGTACTGGAACGCGCCGGAATCGACATCGGTCAGGTATACCGCCAGCTTCACCTCGCACGGCACGTGGCTCGTGACCAGCGCCTGGTCGTACCAGATGTCGCCGTGCCAGCCATGAAAATCGTGCGGCGTCGGCTGCGAGCGCCAGCCCTTGGCCTCACACAGCGTGTAGCCGGGACCGATGTACTCGCGCAGCACCGCCTCGACGACGGGGTGCACGGCAACATCGACGAAGCCCTGGGCCAGCGTCAGCACGTCCTGGATCATGAAACGCCAGCGTTCGGTCCGTTCGTAACCGTCGGCGTTGTTCCAGCGCATGTGCCGCAGCCGGCCCGCGAAGGCCGATTGCATTTCCTGCAGCGTATCGGTCGTCACGAGGCGCGGCAAGCCAACGAGGCCGTCGGTTTCGAGTCGTTCGATAAGGGTGCGGGCGAACGCCTCGGGCGTCGCCTGGGGGCTCATTAGGGTCGTCATGTTCGAGAATCCGATCCAAGCCCGAGGGCGAGTCTTCGAGCCCTCGGGGTCGAGAACCCCGAGGGCTTGAAGACTCGCCCTCGGGCTTGCGTTAGCGCCGATACAACTCGAGCAGATCCGGAAGCCGCGCGTCGATGGCGAAGCGCGTCACTGCCGTTGCCCGCGCGTGCACGCCCAATCGGCGGCACAGGCGCGGTCGCGCACCAGCTGCGTCAACCGGCCCGCGAGCGCGGCGACATCGCCGGGCTCGAAGAGAAAACCCGTCTTTCCGTCGATGAGGTACTCAGGAATACCGCCGATGCGGCTACCGAGCACCGGCACACCGCAGGCAGCGGCCTCGATATTCACCAGGCCGGCGGCCTCCGCCCACAGCGACGGACAGACGAAACAGTCGGCGGCCTGCATGTACGGACAGACGTCGAACTGGTGGCCGAGAAAGCGTACCCGGCCGCCGAGACCACGCTCCGCGACCAGCGCTTCCAGATGGGCCCGGTCGGCGCCGTCGCCAATGACCCAGAGCGCCGCCTCGGCCGGCACATCGGCCAGCGCGGATCAGCACGTCAATGCCTTTGACCTCGATCAGCTGGCCCACGGCCAGGACGACGAATCGCTCGCTGGCCTCCAGCACCCGCCGCAGCCGTTCGCGCGTGCCGGCGTCGGGGCGGAAGCGGTCGGTGTTGACGAAGTGCAGGCACGTGGACAGCCGCTCAGCCACGAATACATCCTGGTGGTGCAAACAGTCCCGAACAAACTCGCTTACGCAGAGAACCTCGGCATAGCGCCGCAGCATCAGCCGTTTGAGCCAACGCTTCGGCCCCTGCGGCGGCGCCGGCAGCGGCAGCACGCGCGAAATGTGATCGGTGAAGAAATGCCGCAGGCCCGGCCGCAGCAGTGTCAGCAACCAAAGATACGCGTTGCCGAGCGGCGACGTGAAGTTCCAGTGCACCACGTCGATGCGGTGCGTACTGAGTAGCCCGAGCAGGCGGCGCAGCATGGCGGGGCGGACACGCGTCAAATCGAGGCACTCGGCCTCGATGCCGCGCTGGCGATAGAATTCCACGTTCGCGTCGGCAGCGCTGCTGATGAATAGCGGCAGAAACAGGCTGTCCTCGGTCTGGAAGCGCGCCGCCAGCGTGACGATCTGTTCCTCGATCGAGCCGAACTTGTGGCCGGGGTTGAGCAGCAGCGTGTACAGTACGCGCGGCAACGGCGGCGGCCGCAGCAGGCGCAGCTTCGGATGGACCTGAAGTTCGACGTTGCCGACGGCGGCCATGGCTGTGGTCGTTGCATGGGACGTTTTGGCGCTGTCGCTCAATCATAAGTTATGATTGAGCAGTCGGCGTCCCCGCCACGCGGAATTATCCTCGGCCGGGAGAGTCGATTGGAGGACGTACCCGTGCCGCTGCTCACTCACGCCGTTCTGGTGCCGCCACGACCGCTCGTGTCCGCCGTGGCAGCGCGACCCCGCCGCGTCCCGGCCGCCCTGCGCGGGGCCGCTGCTGGCGTTCGTCCTGTTCATCCTCGTCAATGCGGTGCTGCTGATTCGGCCGGCGGAGATCGTGCCCGAGCTCCAGGGGATCGAGTTGTACTTCTACGTCATCGTCGCGTGTTCACTGCTGGCGGCGGGCGATGTGCTGAAGTACATGATCGGCACGCGGCCCGACACGCAGCCGATTACCCTGTGCGTTTTGGCGCTGTGCGTTATCGTTGCCTTGCCGCACCTGCTCGCGCTGGAGCTCGACGAGGCATGGAAGACGGGCTTTCTGTATTTCAAGAATGTCGTCTATTTCCTGCTGTTCGTCAGCATCGTCAATACGCCGGGCCGGCTGCGGACGTTCGTGTGCTGTCTGCTGGTGATCGCGGCCGTGGTGGTCGGCGTGGCGGTGCTGGACTATCACCACCTCATCGCGTTGCCCACCCTCAAGACGGTGACCGACACCGAAGTGAACAAATGGGGCGACGTGGCCACCTTCGAACGCCTACAGTTCAGCGGCTTGTTCAAGGATCCCAACGACCTGTGCGTCTGGCTGGCGGCGCTGGTGCCGCTGGCGCTGTACAACCTGCTGCAGGACCGCGACGTTTTTCGCCGGGCCCTGGGGCTCGGCGTGCTGCTACTTTTTGGCTACGGCATTTATCTGACACGGTCGCGCGGCGGTTTCCTGGCGATGGTCACCGGCCTGGGCGTGCTGGTCGGGGCACGCTATAGCTGGCGACGGGCGGGGCTGGTGGCGGCGGTGGGCTTGCCGCTCCTGCTGGTGTTATTCGCGGGCCGACAGACCAGCCTGGACGCAACGACAGGGACCGGCCAGACGCGCGTGCAGATCTGGAGCGATTGGCTGCACACGTTCCGCGCGAACCCGCTGCTCGGCGCCGGCGTGGACGTGCGCAACGTCGACCCGGCGCTGGCGAAAGACGGGCACGCCGTGGTCAACGTCATGGGCCACGCCGCCCACAACTCCTACCTGCAAGCTTTCGCCGACGTGGGGTTTTTCGGCGGCTGCCTGTTCCTGGGCGCCTTCGGCGTGGCGCTGTGGTCGATCTGGCGCATCGGTCGGACGCGCACGGTGCCGTATGACCCCGACGCGCGGGTCATGCAACCGTTCGTGCTCGGCGCTACGGCGGCGTATTGCGTGGGCATGCTGACGCTGTCGCTGTGGATCGTGGCGCCGACGTACATCGTGCTGGGTCTGGCCGCGAGCTATCCGCGCGTGTACCGCTCCGAGCCGCCGCTGCCGCCGATCCGCCTGGATACCAATCTATTGGGGCGCTTCGTGCTGGCGGGAATTTGCTTCCTCACCGCGATGTACGTGTTCGTGCGGTTGTTCGTGAACTGGGGGTAACCTGCGTTTACGTTTACGCGCTCACCGGCGGTGCAGCAGGGGCCCGCCCATTTGTGCCGCCACCGAGCGCTAGACGTAAACATCCCTGTACTTCCCCGACGCGAAATTGGTACCATCCGCGGGAGACACGGAGGTTGCGGAACAAGGAGCGATGCGATGGCGGTGGATACCCCAGCGGCACCGATGCCGGCAGCGACGGATCGCCTGCGCCGGCAGGCGGTCCGCGGCGGCGCGCTGCTGCTGGCGGCGCGGCTGGGGACGCAGCTCTTCCAGTGGTCCGTGACGCTGTTCGTGACCCGGCTGCTCGAGGCGGGCGACTACGGCATGATGACCGCCGGCGTCGTGTTCGTCGGCCTGGCGGACATGCTCGCCGAAGCCGGCGTCGGTAAGGCGCTGGTCCACAAGAAAGAGTTGACCCGCGCCGACCTCGCTCAGGGTTTCACGCTCGGACTGCTCCTGTCTGCCGGTTTGTATTTCCTGTTGTATCTCGCAGCGGGGCCCATCGCGGCTCACTACGAAGATCAGCCGGACTTTGCCCGCTTTCTGCGCGTCCTTGGGCTGCTCTTGTTCCTGGTGCCGCTCCGCTCCGTGGCCGGCGCGCTGCTCGAACGCAATCTGCAAATGGGCCGGCAGTCGACCGTGCAGCTCGCCGGCGCGGTGGCGCAGGCGGCGCTGGTGCTGTCGCTGGCGCTCGCCGGCATGGGTTACTGGGCGCTCGCCGCCGGCACGCTCGCGGGCCGCTTCATTGAGGCGGGATGCGTCTGGTACGCATCGGGATGGCGGCCTGCCCTGGCCTGGCCGGCCCGGAACGCGTGGGGCCTGCTTCGGTATGGCCTGCACGTCAGCGGCGCGAGCCTCCTGTGGTTCGTCTACAACAACTCCGATTTTGTCGCTGTCAACACCTTCGGCGGCATCGAGGTGCTCGGCGTCTACGCGGTGGCGTTTCAGCTCATGACGCTGCCGATGCACAAGCTGTCCGCGCACGTCAACCACATCATGTTCGCCGTCTTCTGCAAGCTGCAGGACGATCGCGCCCGCGTCCGCAACTGGTTCCTGCGGCTGACGGTGCTGCTGACATTCCTCATCATGCCGCTCCTGGCCGGCCTGGCCCTGGTCGCCGGCGACGGCATTCCATTGGTGCTGGGCGAGCGCTGGGCCGCGGCGGTGCCGGCGTTTCAATTGCTTTGTCCGGTCGGCGTGATCCTGGTCATCAGCTCGGCTCTGCACCAGACCTTCGCGGCGCTGGGCCGGCCCGACGTGACGCTGAAATACAACGTCGTTTGTGCCGCGCTCTATCCGGCCAGCTTCTTCACCGCCGCGTGGCTGTGCGGCCCGACCGGCGTCTGCGTGGTATGGTTGCTGCTGACGCCGCTGCTGGTGGCCCTGCTGATTTACCATACCCACGGCGTGACCGGCATCGGCGTGCGCGACGTGCTGGCGGCCCAGCTGCCGGTGGTCGCGGGGGTCGCCTTCATGGCGTGCTGCGTGCTGACGGTCCAATGGCTCCTGCGCGACGATCCACGGACCGCGGCTCGGCTGACCGCGGCGATCGCCACGGGAGCGGCGGCCTACACCGGCTGGATGCTGCTGACGGCGCGGCGCACGGTGCTGGCCGACCTGCGCGGATTGTGGCTGGAATTGCGGGGAAGGTAACGCATGTCCATCGTTGATGAACGCCTGCAGATCGCTCATGTGACGCGAAGCCTCGACGTGGGCGGCCAGGAGAAGCTGCTGGTCGAGTTCGCCCGGCACGCCGATCACGCACGCCACGCGCTGACGTTCGTCTCGCTCACTGGACGCGGCCGGCTGGCGGATTCGCTCGAAGCGCTCGGCGGACGCGTGATCGCGCTGGACGAGCGGCCGGGCGTGCGGCCGGGCATGGTCTGGCGGCTGCGACGGCTGTTTCGCCGCGAGCGCTTCGACGTGGTACACACGCATGACGACAAGCCGCTCCTGTACGCGGCGCCGGCGGCCTGGCTGGCGCGGGTACCGTGCCGCATCCACACGCAGCATCACGGCGACCTCCCGCAGATCACGTGGCGGCAGCGTCTGCTAATGCGCTGGGCGGCACGGCACGTCAATCCGTTCGTCTGCGTCTCGCACGACGGCGTGCGCTATGCCGCCGCGCAGGGGATCGCCGCGGCACGGCTGCGCGTGTTCTGGAACGGCATCGACCTGGAGCGCTTTGCCTTCCATGGGCCGCAGCCAGGGGGACCGGCCGTCCTCGTCGCCCGGCTGTGCCGGGAAAAAGACGTGCAGAACTTGCTGCACGCGGTGCGCCAGGTTGTTGACGTGCTGCCGGCATTCCGGCTCGACATTGCCGGCGACGGCCCGTGCCGCGAGGAGCTGGTGCGGCTGGCGCGAGCTGCGGCTGGACGAGCGCGTCCGCTTCCTGGGCGAGGTCCGCGACGTGCCGGCGCTGCTGGGTCGAGCGAGCCTGTTCGTCCTGCCGTCGTTGACCGAGGGCATCTCGCTGACGCTGCTGGAAGCGATGGCGCGGGGCTTACCCGTGGTCACGACGAACGTCGGCGGCAGCCCCGAGGTCGTGGAGCATGGCCGAACCGGCGTGCTGGTGTCGCCGTGCGATTCGGCGGCGCTGCGCGCGGCATCCTGCGCGTCGCGGGCAATCCCGACGAGGCGGAGCTCTTCGGTCGCGCCGGTCGCCGCCGGGTCGAGGCGCATTTCGACGTGCACCACATGATCGCCCAGTACGAGGCGTTGTACGAAGGAGCGCGCGCGCGTTCGCGCCGCATACGCGAAATCGCAAGCGCGCTTCGATGCGACGGAATGCACATGAAGGTTGTCATCATCGACGGCGACGTGTCCTATCCCGCGACCTCGGGGAAGCGCCTGCGCACGCTCCACCTCATGTTGCGGGCCGCCCAACGGCACCAGATCACCTACGTCGGCCGCTGTGCCGCCGACAGCGACGAGGCACGCACGGCCCCCGCGTTCCTGCGGCAGCACGGCATCGAGCCGATCCTGGTGCACGATCCCGTGCCGCGGAAATCCGGCCCGGCGTTTTACGCGCGCCTTGCCGCGAACGCCCTGTTCTCGCCCGAGCCCTACTCGGTTGCGTCCCACCACAGCGAACCGATGCGGCAGGTGCTAAGCGACTATGCCGCCAGGCACACACCCGACCTCTGGCAGTTCGAGTGGTTGCCCTACGCCGATCTTCTGAAACCGGGCACCCCCGGGCCAATCCTGGTCATGGCGCACAACGTCGACACGCTCATCTGGCAGCGTTACTACGAAACCGCGCGCGGCGTGCTGAAGCGCGCGTTTCTCAAACAACAATGGCGGCGATTCGAGCGGTACGAGCGCCGGCGATTTGGACTGGCCAAACGCGTGGTCGCCGTCAGCGCCGAGGACGCCCGTCTCCTTCGCGAACAATTCGGCCAGCCGGCCGTGGACGTCGTCGACAACGGCATCGATCGGGCCTATTTCGAGCAGACGGCGCCGACCGAGCGCAACCCGCGCCGCATTCTCTTTCTCGGCGCCTCGATTGGCGGCCGAACCTCGACGCAGTCGATCTACTGCTGCACACGATCTTGCCGCGCGTCCGCGCACAGCATCCCGCCGCCTGCCTGGTGGTGGTGGGCCGCAATCCGCCGTCCGGTCTCGCCGAGCGTGTGCGCGACCTGCCGGGCGTCGAGCTCCATGCCAATGTCGCAGACGTACGGCCGTATCTGGCGGCGAGCGGCGTGCTGGCGGTGCCGCTGCGCATCGGCGGCGGCTCACGGCTGAAAATCCTCGAGGCGCTTGCGTGCGGCTTGCCGGTCATCTCGACGCGGGTCGGCGCCGAAGGGCTATGTCTTGCCGCGGGCACCGACTACGTGCAGGCTGAAGAGATGGAGATGGCCGACGCGCTGGTGCGCGCGATTCGCGAACCCGCCGCGATGCAGGCAATGGCCGCCCATGGCCGCCAAATCGTGCTCGAGACGCATGACTGGGATGTGCTGGCGCGGAAGCTAGAGGCGTCCTGGACGAAGTGCTGCAACGGAGGCGAGCCGGGAGCGTAAGCGACCGGAATGTGGGGCCGACTCACTCCGGTCGCTTACGCTCCCGGCTCGCCAAGTTGGTGCTAGCGGCGCTGCGACTCATCGCGCGGGGCGTTCACGAAGTCCACGTTGTAGTTGTGGCCGGGCACGACGCGCACCGTGCGGCTTGCCCGCCGCTCCTGGCCATTGTCCATCCATTGGGCCGACACGTCGTACGTGTATGCCTGGTTCGGATTCAGATCCGGCGTCACGAACGTGCGATCGGTGCCCTGTTGGCGCGTCGGCGTGTTATTGAATTCCACCTTCGCGTTGACCGGCACGCGCACGTGAATGTAGGCGTGCTCCTGATCCGTCGGTGCCTCGGTCGATGCCGGAGTCACCCCGCTCGGCGGATAGAGTGACTGGGACGCGACCACATTACCGGTTACAGGCGCCGCGTCCGCGTAGCCGTAGTAGATCGGCGAGTAGTAGTCGTAGTACGGCGCCGTGTAGCCGTAGTACGGCGTCGAATAGTAGTACGGCGAGTAGCCCCCATAGTAGCCGCCGTAACCCCAGCCGGGATAGCCACCCCAGCCGCCGTAACCCCAGCCGCCGTATCCGCCGTACCCACCGAACCCGCGGTAACCGCCATAGTGACCGCCGAAACCGCCGTAGTGACCACCGAAGCCGCCGCCGCCGAAGTGGGCGCCGCCGAAGTGGCCGCCGCCGTGACCACCGTGCTGGGCAAAGGTTGTTGCGGGCGAGCTCACAAAGCATGCGAGGGCAAGCGCTGCCAGGGCGAAGAATGCAAATCGGCGTCTCATAACCCTATCCCTCCTCTACATTGTTCAACCCCTGGGGAATCACACTGGTGCCCCTCTTCTATGCATATAGGGTGCAAAAGATGTGCCGCTTTTCCTACGATGACGCCATGTACCTCGGCATCGAAATCGGCGGCACCAAACTGCAGCTGGGCCTGGGCGCCGGCGACGGCACCCTGGCGGCGCTCTGGCGCGGTACGGTCACGCCCTCCGAAGGCGCCGACGGCATCCGCCGGCAAATCGTGCAAGCGGTCCCCGAGTTGCTCGCCAGCGCCGCGCTGGACCGCACCGTTCTTCAAGGCGTCGGCATCGGCTTCGGCGGGCCCGTCGACGACACGACCCGAACCGTCATCAAGTCGCATCAGATCGAGGGTTGGGACAACTTCCCGCTGGCCGACTGGATCGGCGAGGTCGTCGGCCTGCCCGCGGCGCTCGGCAATGACGCCGACGTTGGCGGCCTGGCCGAGGCGCTGTTCGGCGCCGGCCGCGGCCTCTCGCCGGTCTTCTACATCACGCTCGGCTCGGGCATCGGCGGCGGCCTCGTCATCAACGGCGAAATCTATCGCGGCAGCGGCCGCGGCGCCGCGGAGATCGGCCATTTGCGTCTGCTCATGTCGCGTGACGGCCTGGAGCCGCCGCGCTACGACATCCTGGAACACGCCGCGTCCGGCTGGGCAATCGAGCGCCGCGCGCGCGCGTCTCGGCAAGGAAGTCTCGGTACGCCAGCTCGGCGACGCGATCCGCTCCGGGGACGCAGCCGCGCGCTCGCTCCTCGACGTTGCGATTCACTACCTCGCCGAGGCGATCTGCCAGGTGATCGCGCTCTTGAGCCCGCGCCGCATCGTCATCGGTGGCGGCGTATCGCTTCTGGGCGAGGAGGTACTGTTCGCGCCGCTACGGCAGCGTGTCGCGGAGCGCGTCTTCAAGCCGTTTGCAGGATGCTACGAGATCGTGCCGGCGGCGCTCGGCGAGGAAATGGTCGTACATGGCGCGCTCGCGCTGGCACGCAAGCGCGCTAACAAATAACCTGCCCCGGCGAGCGTCGAGGCGTAAGCCCGACGTGAGCGGAACAATACACTCGGGCTTACGCCTCGACGCTCGCCTTAGCTAACGGGGCTTCTTGTTTACCGACGGCATCGCGCCGGCGCGGGCGAGGGAGCCGGTCGGGCAGGCCTGGTGCAAGGGACAACCCGGACACGCGGGGTCGACCTCCCAGCAGGTCGCCTCGGCCAGGTCGCTGACCAGATCGACGAACTGCGTGCCCTTGGCCTTGGGGATCTGGTGCTCCAGCGACGCGCGCATCGCCTCGGCGTTGCCGCCGTGCTCGTCGAGCAGGCTCAGCCGCTTCAGCACGCGCGTCGACCGGCCGTCCAGCGGGATCGCATGGCCGCCCAGGCTCTGCTGCACGACCCAGGCGACGGCGTAGTCGTTGGCGGCCTGGAAGTGCGCGAGTTGCTTGGCGGCTTGCTTGAAGCCCTTCTTCTGCAGCGGTTCGAGGTCGAACGAGAACGTCGTCTCGAATACTTCTTGCAGAAATTCACGGATGCGGCGCCCGCGATCCTGCGGATTCGATAGGCCGCCCAGAACCTCGGCAATCTCCTCTTCGGAGCTGACGCGGACCTCGTTCCAGTCGTAAAAGTTGTCCTGCAGGGCGCGGTAGGCTTGATCGGCCGCCGCCCGCGTGGCGTCCTCGCGACAGACCGCGTAGATGAACTGCTCGAGCACGGGCCGATCCGGCAGCGCGTCCGACGCCCGACCGGGCTTGCCCAGGTTGAACAGCTGGTTGACGAGCTTCTGCTTGTTGTTGGTGGTTGCCATCACAGTCCTGCGCCCTCGTGGGAAGATGCGTTCCAGTCCAGTGGCACGCGCCGGGGGTCCGTCCCCCTGATCCAGCGGTTAGCGCCGCCGGACGGCGTGGCTCATGCTTCCTCCGGTTCCTCGTCTGCTTCGCTGCCGGTTTCGCCGGCCTGCTCCTGCCCCGCCGGCCCCGGCTGGGACAGCGCTTCATTGATCAGCCGCGTAATTTCAATGCTGTTCTTGACGCCCTCATCGAGAATGAACTTGATCGCCGGGGTGAATCGTGTCTTGAGCCGGTTGCCGAGCTTGGATTGCACGAAACCGGCCGCATGGCGCAGGCCGTGCATGCACAGTTCCTGTTCCTTCGCCGCACCCATGATGGAAACGAACACCTTGGCGTGCTGCAGGTCGGCCGACACCTCGGCGCGGGTCACGGTGACATTCTTGACGCGGGGATCCTGTAGCTCGAACAGGATCGTCTCGCTGGCGACCTCGCGAATGACCTCCGCCACGCGGGCCAGTCGGTGCGTTTTCATGGCGTCTCATCGATTCTGCGAGCCGCCGGGCTTGTCCCGGCGGTGTGTAGACGGCGGGGACAAGCCCCGCCGCTCGCCGCCGCGTTACACGTCAATCTCGTAATCCAGCAGCTCCGCGATCGGATGACTGCGCAACGCCTCGACGATCTGGCCCAGCGCGACCTTGACCGCATGCGCCTCGTTGCTCACCATCGCCAGGCCCAGCTCGGCGAGCTGGCGGTTGTCCAGCGCGGCCACCTCGGCCACGGACACGTTGAACCCGTTGTGCAGGCGGTCCTTGATGCTTTTGATCACCTGCCGCTTGTCCTTGAGCGTCCGCGCTTCGCGAATCAGCAGCCGCACGCGCAGGGTGCCGACGATCATGGGTCGCTCCGCCGCGTCAGTGTAGTCCTCACGCTCCGCGTGAGGGCCCCGTCACGCGGCGCGTGACGGCTACACTACTTCGCCCCCGCCGCGGCCATTTCCAGGGTGCGCTTCACCTGCTCGACGCGATACGCCTCGATTACGTCGCCGACCTTGATGTCGTCGTAGCCCGCGACCTTCATGCCGCACTCGAAGCCCTCGCGGACCTCGGAGGCGTCCTCCTTGTAGCGCTTGAGCGATTCCAGGCTCGCGCTGCGGTCGGCCGGGGGATAGACGACCACGCCCTCGCGAATGACGCGGACCTTGGCGTTGCGGCGAATCACGCCCTGCGTCACGTAGCAGCCCGCGATGGTGCCGACCCGGCTGACCTTGAACGTCTCGCGGATCACCGCCCGGCCCAGGTGGATGATGTCCTCGCGCGGCTTGAGCTTGCCTTCCAGGGCGGCGCGAATGTCATCCTTCAGGTTATAGATAATGTTGTACTCGTGAATCTGGATGCCCTTCTCCTCGGCCAGCGCCGCGCCCCCTCGTCGGGCACGGCGTTGAAGCCGACGATCATCGTGTCCTCGGGCGAGGCCAACGCCAGCCACACATCCGTTTCGGTAATGTGCCCGATGCCGGCTTCCAGCACGCGAACGCGCACCTCGTCGTTGAGGTTCGTGAGGTTCTCCAACTCCTTGCGGATCGCCTCGATGGAGCCCTTGAAATCGGCCTTGAGGATCACCTTCAGCTCGGTGATCTGCGCTTCGCCGAGCGTTTCGAGCGTGATCGGCGCCGCGCGGGCTGCGCCGCCTTGAGCAGCTTGCCCGAGCGCTTCTCGGCGATTTCGCGCGCCAGCGTCAGCTCGGGCACCACGGCGAACGGGTCGTCGGCGTTGGGCACCTCGTCCAGGCCGACCAGCCGTACCGGCACGCTCGGGCCGGCCTCGTCGATCGGCTTGCCCAGGTCGTTGTAGAGCTGGCGGCGCGGCCATAGGTGGCGCCGCACAGCACGATGTCGCCGCGGCGCAGCGTGCCTTCGCGGACCAGCAGCGTCGCCCGCACCCCTTCGCCCTCGGAGAGCGATGCTTCCAGGCACGTTCCCTGGGCGGGCTTGTTCGGATTGGCCTTGAGTTCCTTCAGCTCAGCGACCAGCGAGATCGCCTCGAGCAGATCGTCGATGCCCTTGCCGGTCGCGGCGCTGGTTTCGACGAAGGGGGTGTCGCCGCCCATGTTATCCGGCAGCACGTCCAGGTCGTAAAGGAGCCGCTTGGTCCGCTCGACGTTGGCGCTGGGCAGATCGACCTTGTTGATCGCCACCACCAGCGAGACGCCGGCCGCCTTGGCGTGCTGGATCGCTTCCTTGGTCTGCGGCATGGGCCCGTCGTCGGCGGCCACCACGATCACCGCGATGTCGGTAACCTGGGCGCCGCGGGCACGCATCTTGGTGAATGCCTCGTGGCCAGGCGTGTCGAGGAACGTGATCGGCTTGCCGTTGTGCTCGACGCGCCAGGCGCGAATGACCTGCGTGATGCCGCCCGCTTCGGTGGCGACGACATTGCTCTCGCGAATCTTGTCGAGCAGGCTCGTCTTGCCGTGGTCGACGTGGCCCATGATCGTGACGATCGGCGCCCGCGGCTGCAGCGCCTCGGGCTCATCCGGAACGTTGAGGATCGCCAGGGTGTCGATCTCGGCGTCCGCGACCTTGCGCAGCACTACCTCGCGGCCATAGTCGATCGCGACCAGCTCGGCCATGGCCAGCTCGACGGGCGAGTTGATGTTCATGGTCCTGGGCGCACCGTGGCCGACCAGCTTCATGAGCAGCTCCGCGGCACGGATGCCGAGCGCCTCGGACAACGAGCGGACGGTGATCGGTGTATCCAATTCGACCCTTCCCTTGGGCTTGTGGATGACCTGCTTCTGCTTCTGGGCTTTGCGCAGCTTGCTGAGGCTGCGGCCCTCGATGTCGTCCCGTTCGATGACGATGCGGCCACGAATCTCCACCGACTCGGCGCGCGTCGCCTTGCGTTTCTCAGCGCGCTCGTTGCGCAGCTTGGTACGAGCGTCGCGGCCGGGGATCTCCTTGAGCTTTTTGTTCTTCTCCTTGTCCTCGTCCGTCTCCTCGGGCGCCTCGCCGACCGGCACCGGCGGCTTGACCAAATCGTCGGGCCGGAGCGGGCGGTTCTTGTGCTGATCGAGGTGCTGCTGGGTGAGCACGATCTTGGGCTGCATCACCTGCTCGCCCTTGGGCGCCGGCGGCTTGAGCGGCTTCAGCGGCTTGAGCGGCGGCTGGGCGATCGGCCGTGGCATGTTCGGCAGGCCGGGCAAGCGTGCGCGGCGCTGTTCGCCGCCGGGACGCGGGCCGCCGTCACGGCCACCGGGCCGGCCAGAGCCGAGCGCCGGCGGTGCCTTCGCGGCGGTTGCGGGCGGTGCCGTCGGCGGAACCTTGCTGGGCGGCGCCACAGCCGGTGTCGGCGGCTTGGCGGGGGTGTGTTGGACGACAGGCTGCTCGGGGGCCGGCGGCTTGGGTGCGCCGGGAGCATTCACCGGCGCCGGCGTGCGCGGCGCGCTGGTCGATAGCGTCGGCACGCCGCCGCGCGGCGCGGCCGGCAGTGCGGGCACGCGATCCCTGTTGACGGCAATCGGCGGCGCAGGCGGTGTGGAGGGGGCCGGCATGGAGGCCGCAAGCGGCTCGACCGCGGCCGGTGTCGCGTTGGTCTCCACGGGCAGCGCTACGGCAGGAGCTTCAGGTGTCTTCGGCGGCGCAGAGGCAACCGAGGGACGGACCGGCTCGGGCTCGCGGCGTGCCCGGCCCAGGTTCGGTACCGCCCGCTGATCCGGCGAGACAACCGGCGTCACCGGCTTCGGCGGCGCGGCGGGCTTGGCGGACGTGGCCGTTCCGCGCTTCACCAGCTGCTCGAGCGCATTGCGCTGCTCGTGCTCGAGGTTGCTGAGCTGGTTCTTCACGTCGAAACCGGCCTGCTTGCACATGTCGAGCAGGATCTTGGTATCGACGTTCAACTCCCGCGCCAGTTGATAAACACGTACTTTCTCTTTTTGCAAGCGATACTCCCTCTACGGCCCATGCCCCGGACCGCCGACACTCACCTGGCAGAGCCGGAATTTTCTATTGGCTTCCTTTATTCTAACCGGTTGCGCAGCCTTGAAAAGAGCGAATAGGCCGGAAACACCGGCTAAAGCCGGGACTCCAACCATCCGCCCCGACTCCAACCGTCCCCGCTCGCTACGCCTGCGGCTCCTCGACCGGCGCCGGTGGGGGTGCCGGCGGCGCCTCCGCGACCGGCTCCGCGGCAGGCGTTTCGCTAACCTCTTCCGCCGCCGGCGTTTCCGTCACGGATTCGCCGTCCACCGCGGGCTGACCGTCGCCATCCACGTGCGGCGCATCGCTGGGCGGCGTCTCCGCAGGCGTCTCGTCGGCCGGTGCAGCCGCCAACTGGGCCGCCATGGCGCGACCCGCGGTTTCTTCCGCGGCTGCCGCCGGCGGTGCCCGCTTGACCTCCTTCTCCACGCGCTCCGCCGCCTCCTCCGCGTATGCGATAATGTCCGCGGCCAGGTCCTCGTCCACCCCGCCCAGCTCCGACAGCTCGGCCGGCTCCAGGAACGTCAAGTCGTCGAACGACAGGAAGCCCTCCGTGATGAACGCCTCCAGCAGCTCGTCCGTGATCCCGGGGATCGCCCGGAACCAAAGCTCCGCGCGCTCGATCCCTTCGTTCAGCTCGTCGAGCGTCATGATCTCGATGTCCCAGCCGACCAGCTTGCTCGCCAGCCGCACGTTTTGGCCGCGCCGCCCGATCGCCAACGAGAGCTGATCCTCCTTGACCAGCACGATTGCGCGCCCGAGCCGCGGATAGAGGAACACCTCCTCGATCTGCGCCGGCTGCAGCGCGTTGGGGATCATGACCTGCAGCGAATCATTCCACCGCACGATGTCGATCCGCTCGCCGTTGAGCTCCTCGACCACGTTCTTGATGCGCGAGCCGCGCACGCCCACGCAGGCGCCGACGCAATCCACCTTCAGGTCGATGCTGCTCACCGCGATCTTCGTGCGGTAGCCGGCCTCGCGGGCAATCGCCTTGATCTCGATCGTGCGGTCCTCGATCTCGGGAATCTCCCCCTCGAACAGCCGGCGCACGAACTCCGGATGGTTCCGCGACAGGATGATCTTGACCCGGTGCCCCTGCTTGCGAACGTCGAGGATCACCGCATGCACGCGGGCGCCCACATGGTGCGTCTCGCCCGGGATCTGCTCGCTGCGCGGCAACAGCGCTTCGGTTTTGCCCAGCGCGACGATCGCCGACCCACCCTCGTGCCGCGTCACCGAGCCGGAGACCAGGTCGCCCTTCTTCGCGCTATATTCGTCGAAGACCGCGTTGCATTCAGCCTCCCGAATCTTCTGGATCATCACCTGCTTGGCGCTCTGCGCGGCGATCCGGCCCAGCTCCGTCGGGTTGATCTCCTCTTCGCCCTTTTTGGCGTGCATCTCCCCGGAGTCACGGTCGATGGTCACCACCACGGGGGTTTCCTCGCCGTACTTCTTCTGCATCGCCAGCTGCACCGCGGCCTCGATACCGGAGAAGATGATCTCGCGATCGATGTTCTTCTCGTGCTGCATCTGATCCACGAGCCGCACCAGGTCGGAGCCTTTCATGTCGTTCCTCACCCAAAAAACAAAAAAAGTGGGGCCAGGCCCACTTTTTGATGCCTGCGCGCGCCGCGCGCGAGCGCACCCTCGCCGATTCAGCCGGTTGGCGCCCACAGCGTCCGACCGGTTGCCGTCTCGAACCAGAACGCGTTGTCCAGCGAGATCGTGAGCATGACTCTCGGACCAATCGCAGCCGCACTGCTTGCCGTGTGCAAGCCGGTCAGCTGCACCGCATCGCGCCGGCAAGTGACCCATTGTCCCTGCGGCGCAAACTCGGTCAGCATAACATCCACGGGCATTATATGAGCCCCGGGGGCCTGTACCGCATCGCCTGGCAGAATTTTTACGTCCCGGGCGTCAATCCCCAGTGTCACTTCTGAAAGCCCGTGCAGTACCTTACGCACCGCATCGGGGACAGCCAGCCGGAGCCAAGTGCCCACGACGAACGCAAGGTCGGAGCCGGCTCCCTGCAACGAGCCGTCCACAAAGCTAAGCGGCGCCTGGGGATGGCAAAACGCCGCCACCCACCGATTGGCCGGCCGACGGAGCACGTTCACGGGCGAACCGGCCTGCTGGAGCCGCCCCTGGTGCAGCACCGCCACCTGGTCCCCGACCGCGAGCGCCTCGGCGGGATCGTGCGTGACGTGGACCATTGTCGCTGGAAATCGCCGCGAAAGCAAGCGCAGGTCGCGCCGCAGCTGGGTGCGCAGCGCCGCCTCGAGGTGCCCCAGCGGCTCGTCCAGCAAGCAAACCGGCGCTCGCCGCAACAGAGCGCGGCCGAGCGCGACGCGTTGCTGCTGTCCGCCGGAGAGCTGGCCCGCCGGCCGGCCGAGCAAATCCCCGATGCCGAGCAGACCGGCCACCTCGTCGAGATCGCGCTCCTGAGTGGCCGTGCGCCGGGGTCGGCCGACAAGAGTTCGCAACAGCTGCCCGACACCGCGCTGCTGAAGCGTCCACGACCACGCCAGGTTTTCACGTACCGACCGCCCCGGAATGAGCGCGGGCCGTTGAAAAACCATCGCCACGTCGCGCCGATGCGGCGGGACGCGATTGACGACGCGCTCGCCGAGGCGAACTGATCCGCTCGTCGCCTCTTCCAGGCCCGCGACCACGCGCAGCAGCGTCGTCTTGCCGCAGCCGGACGGCCCGACGAGGGCCAGACACTGCCCCGCGGCGACGCTCAGGCTGACGCCTTCCAGCGCTGGGATGCCGCCGGCGTAGGTCTTGCATAAGGCGTCTAGGCGGATATCGAGCATATCGTCCGAAGGTTTTCCCGGCAGGCGCTGCCAGCGCGCAGGCCGTGCTCAATTGCTACGTGAGGCAGCCGATTTTTTCAACGCGCTTTTTTTCCTAGGTATGCTGTCTCAAGTGCCGCCGGCGCGATCCAGCTGCCGCCGCAGGATCGCGAGGTTGCGCCGCGCCTCCGCGTGCTCCGGAGATAGCGCCAGCACATCCACCAGCGCCTGCTCCGCTGCCGCCAGGTCGCGCCCCTCTTGCAGCAGCACGTGGCTCAGCAGCACCCGCGGCAACAACCCCGCTGGCTCCTGTGCGATCACGCCTTCCAGCACCGCTCGCGCCGCCGTGAATTCGCGCTGCGCCAACAAGGCGCGGCCGCGCAGGATCGCCGAGTCGGTCGCCGGCCCCAGCTCGGCGAGGATGTTCTCGAGCTCCGCCCAGCGTCCCTGGTCCAGGCACAATTCCCCCAGGCCGATCCAGCATGGGCGATATTCAGGATACTCCGCCAGCGCCCCGCGCCAGTGCGATTCCGCCTCGCCGTCGCGCCGCTGCTCCCGGCACAACACCGCCAGGTTGTGCCGCGCCATCGCGCGCAATGCCGGATTGACGCTCGCGAAATGCGCCCCTCCTGGGCGTACAGCAAATCCAGCAGCCCGCCCTCCGCGCCGGTCGCGTCGGCGAGCGCCTTGAGCAACAGGCTCTCGTGAAAGCGCAGCTCCACGTCCTGCGGATAATGTCGCCGTCCGTCCCGGCAGGTCGCCAGCGATTCCTCCAGGCAGCCGCGCTGCCGCTGGCACTGCGAGATCAGCGCGTACAGCTTGCGCACGATCGAGTCCGTCGGATGCGATCGCGCCAGGCTCTCGCGCAGGTACGGTAGCGCCTCGTCGTAGCAGTGCCAGTCGTGCAGGATCATGCCGAGATTGAACAAGACGAACGCATCGCCGGGATTCTCCGCGTGCTCCAGACCCAGCAGGCGAAAGTCTCGCTCCAGCTTGCGCTGCCGCAGCGCCGGGTCCTGGTAGCCGGTGTGGTGAATGACGACATCCGACCAGCGCACGTCGCCGCCCAGCTCGCGCAGGCTCGGCAGAATCTGTTCGTGAACGCGGTAGCGCCAGCGCAGCGCCGGATGCCGCCGAAACAGCCGGACATGGTCGACGGTGGTGCTGCGCCGCGACACCGGGTCCGGCAAGCACAGGCACTTCATCACGAACCCCAGGTTCGCGTCCCGCAGCGTCTGCAGGAGTTTCCGCATCCGCGCATGGTTCGCCGCATCGAGCCGATCGTCGGCGTCGAGCCACAGGACCCACTTGCCGATCGCGTGCCGCAAGCTCTCATTGCGCGCCGCCGCGAAGCTATCCACCCAGGGAAAGGAAAACACCCGCGCCCCGTACTCGCGCGCGATCTCCACGGTGCGATCGGTCGAGCCGGTGTCGGCGACGACGATATCGCCCGCCAGCCCCGCTGCCGAGGCCAGGCACGCACCGAGGTTGTGCTCCTCGTTCTTGACGATCATGCACAGCGACAGGAGCGGCTCCGGCCCGCCTTGCTCCCCTCGCACCTCGGGTCGATCCAGTCGGTAGCGTGGTTCGTCATCCATCGTCGGCCCCCTTTCAAGATCGACGCTCAAAGGCTCGATGGCCACCGCGCCGGAGCTGGATGGCCACGGCCCGTGGCCAAGTGCTCTCTGCCGTAAGGCCTTGGTCCATCAGATGCTGGGAAGCCCCACCTAAAATGACCGTGCGCGATTCGGCAGCGTTTGTGGGGCACGTTTCTTACGTGCCCGAGGAAAACCGGGCACGTAAGAAACGTGCCCCACAGAAGACGTGCGGCCGAATCGCGCACCGTGATCTAGCTGCCCGCCTGGCCAGCCGGCCACGCCCTCGGATAACCACAGGGGCCCTGGCCGCACGTTCCCGGATGGCACGGCACCGGCGAGCGGTCGGCTGAACCGCAGGTCGTTCCTTGCTGGCTGGAGACACCCTATTTCCGGCACGCGCCGCCCGCCGCGCACGATCTGCCACGACCGACCAGACCGGCACGATCTGCCACGACCGGCCAGACGGCACGATCTGCCACGACCGGCCAGACCGGCACAACTTCCTTGGCGCCCTCGGCGCCTTTGCGCGAGAGTCTTTTTTTGCTCCACACGCCGCGCTCGTACAGCGCCGCCTTGACCTGCACGACGACGAGGTCGCCGGGGCCGAAGTCGCTGAGCGCCGCGGCACAGACGAGGTTGCCGTCACGCAGCTCGGCGTGGACCTCGACCCCGCCGATCTGGCTGCTGGCGGCGCTGGGATCGCCGGTGCGCGTCAGGTAGGCCCGCACGCAGCGCGTGGAGGCGATGTAATGGCCCGAGCGCGGGTTGCCCACTGCCACGCATTGCTCCTGCGCCTCGGACGCCGTCAGGCGAAACTCGAATGTTTGCAAATGCACCGGCTGCGCGCACCCCTGGCGCTCGACTCGGCAGCGGCGGCGGTTCCCTGGTGCCGGCCGCGGCGCCGTCCGCGTCGTATTGAAAAGTATGGACGCCATCCGGGTCGGCGGTCCAGCGGGCGGTGGTTCCCGCGGCGTCATAAACGAAGCTTGATCGCGGATCGGTGGGATCCGAGTTGGAGGGCCGTTCGGGTTCGGTGCTCATGGGGTGCTTTCCTCAGTGCGTGCCTCTATTGCGGCGAAGCCGCGCTCGCCGTAACGCTCAATTTACTTGTAAACCGTTGTCCCCGTTCGACATACGAAAACTGTCACCAAATTCCCCCCGTTTTACTAGATTTTCCGCGCAAGTCGGGTCCGCTTAGCCGGCTACGCAAATCCGCACCACCCCTTTTACCTAACCCCGACGCGATATTCAGAATGTCCCGGATTCGCTCCAGTGCCATTCCCAAACTCCCACTTTTCGCATTGGCTTGGCACAACCGATCCCATCGTCCCATCGAAGCCGACTGAACGGACACCGAAGCCACGGCTTGGGGGCGCTGAAAGGCGGTTGAAGGTGCGGTGAGCGAATCACGATTCTGCCATGATGGTTTCCCCTTCACTGAAAACCGTCTCAATCCACTCGCCAAGCGGCAGGTTTTTTGAGAGCCAGACGCTTTGCCCTGTATCCCATTCCTTGATGGTTTCGTCCGCACCCAACAGCACCAGCCCGCCATAGTTTGTCATGGCAACGGCCCAATCACCCTGGCGGTTAGCACCTGCTGCTCGCCATTTTCGAGTGAATGTATCAACACACCATTCCGGTGCCCACTCCAGCGGTGGAAGCGGCGGAATGGCTGAAATGCGGAAAAAACTCACAAAAGGGCCACCGCTAATAAACAACTCGGCTCCGTTGAAACGCCTCAACATCTCGTTGAGTGTTGTTGGCAGTTTCCCAAGTTCCTTTTCCACCGCTTCAATCCGCTCACCAGGGCACGGTGGCAGAATGCGGTGGAAATGGGATGGATACGCCCGCAAACGAACTAAAAGAGCATCGCAATCGAACATCACGGCCCTCCCCCGGCTGCGCCTGCGTCAATCATGCCTTGACGGTCAATCAAAGGCCCGGTTGTGCCGGGCGGATCCATACCGGCTGGATCGGTCATCGTGCTGTATTGATTCTGCGCATACCGATAGAGATTGCTGTCTCCCGCGTCAAACCCGAGCGGATCCTGGCTGATCAACCGCCCCGTGCTCAGATCGTACCATCGAGACCGGTTGTACTGCAGACCCGTCTCCGTGTCGAACTCACGCCCCGTCCAGCCGTAGCGGTCGCCGTAGGTCGGATCGGACTCGTACGTCATGTTGCCCCAGGCGTCGTAGTCACGGTGGTCGATGATGCTGCCACTGCTATTCGTGATGTCGCGCACGCTGCCCAGGTTGTCGGTCAGGTACCATGCCACGCCGCTGCCGTCGATCCGTGCCAGGAGCGCATCGATAGCGTCGTTGTACAGACGCCGCGTGATCAGCGTGCCGCCGCTCGTCAGATCGGCCCAGCAGTTGCCGAGCGGGTCGTAGGCGTGCCACGTCACCGTCGATGATCCCGATCCTGTCGGGTATACCGTATCCACGATCAGGTTGCCCCACACGTCATAGGTGTAATTCTCCTGGTAGTCGACCGCGCCGCCGCTGCTCGGCTTTTCCTGCACTTCCACCAGCTCGTTCGCGTTGTTGTAAGAGTACAGCCAGACCACGCCGGTGCTGATGTTAACCTTCTCGGTCATGTTGCCAGCGGCGTCATAGATGTAGTTCCACGTGCCGTTGGTCGTCAGCTCGTTGCCAGTGGTCGTCGCATAGCCGCTGTTGGTGCGGTTGCCCTCGGCGTCGTAGCTATAGTTGTTGGTGCCGTCGCTCAACAGCTGCCCGTCCGGGTCGTACGTGTACGTGGCGCTCGGACCGAGCGTGCTCGTCACTGTCGCGACCAGGCCCACCGTGTTGTACGTGTAATTGAACGAGTCGATCGTGGTGCCGCCCGCGTTCTTGTCGGTGATGGACGTGGTGCGGCCCGCATTATCGTAGCCGTAGCTCGTCGTGCCGATCAGCGTCGTCTCGCTGGCATCGCTGTAGCGCGATTGCGCGGTCAATTCCCCGGCCGCGTTGTAGCCGTAGCCGACGCTGAGCGCGTCGCTGCTTGTATCGGTGAACTGCTTCTCGGTGATTTCGTTGGCGGTGTTGTAGGTGTTGGTGACCGTGCCGCCGAGGCTGTCCGTTTCCGTGGTCAGGTTGTTCGCCAGGTCGTAGCCGAACGTCAGCGTTAGGCCCCAGACGTTGGTCTGGCTCGTCATGCGGCCCAGCGCGTCATAGGTGTAGGTATAGGTACCGCTGTCGTCACTCGCCGTTAGCACCTGGCCGTCAGCGTTGTAGGTGTAAGCAATGGTGTTGACGGTGGTCCCGCCGGAATTCTTCCACAGCTCGGTGGTCAGTTCACCATCGTTGTTGTAGCTGTAACTTTCGCCGCGCCCAAGTTGGTCGGTGGTCGCGGTTACCTGGTTATCCGCGTTGTAGGCCCACGTGACCGTCGCGCCGCCCGGCTGGATTTCTTCAATCTCGTTGCCGTTGCGGTCGTACTCAAACATCGTGGTGTTGTTGTCGGCGTCGGTCAAACTGACCACGCGGCCGGCAGCGTCGTACTGCTGAGTGACGCGGTTGCCGTCGGCGTCGATGCTGACCATGTCGGCGCCGACCGGGTTGAAGTATTGCCAGCTAATGTTGCCGGCTGAGTCGATGGTCGCGACCGTCGCACCGTCGGCGTTGATAACGTAGTGCGTGGTCAGGCTGGTCGCGTCGGTGACAGCGGTGGTCTGAGCCAGCGCGTTCAGCGTGTAGCTCGTCGTGTGACTGCCGGGATCGGTCACCGCGGTGGTGTTGCCCATCGGGTCGAGCGTTAGCGTCGTCGTCTCGCTCAGGGGGTTGGTGATCGCCGTCAGCTCGTTGACCGTGTTGAACGTGTAGGTGGTCGTGGCGCCGAGGGCGTTCTCCTCGGCGACGACGTTGCCCACGGCGTCCAGGGTCTGGGTCGTCGTCTCCGCGATGCCGGTGCCGGCCGCGGCGGTCGTGATGATTTCCTTACTGGCGTAGTCGTAGGTGGTGCTCGTGACCGAACCCGTCGGGTCGGTCACCCTCTTGACCTTGCCGTCTGCCCCGTAGGCGTAGCTCATCATCCTCAGCAGCGAGTCTGTCACGCCAGGTACCCCGAAATACTCCGCACGGGCGACGCCCTACCCAATTATCCGTTTTACTAAATTTTCCGCGCAAGTCGGGTCCGCTCAGTCGTCTACGTAAACGCGCACCACCTTATTACCTAACCCCGACGCGAAATTCAGAATGTCCCCGCATTTCCTCAATTTCACGTCCCGCCTGCGCGTGCGCCAGCACCTGCTCACCGGGCGAGCCGGTGTGGACGGTGCTGTCGCGTGGGTCCGGACGAGGGTTGGTATTGGCCATACGAATGAACCCTTTCGTTATGTGGCGACGGGTGGACAAATGCGCGAATTATTCCACAACCTTGGGCGGCTCAATCACCTGCGTGAACTGTCCCCGATTTCCTTTCGCGGCCTTCGAGAAAGAACTGCTCGTCCGCATCGCCGTCCTGGGCTGCTGTCTGCTGCGCGTGTTCCTCACCGCACGGCATCAACGCTTGGATGTGCAGCCGTTCCTGGCCAACGACAAGTACCGGCCCGGCAACGCCTATGCCGAGCGGACGTTGAAGACCTTCTACGGCGAAGTCACCTATGGCCGGCAGTATCTGATGTCGCGGGCCGGCGGCGGCTTGTTTCCGCTCGACGTGGTCCTGGGACTGACCCGCGATCGGTTGTCGCCGTGGGTGAGGCAATGGGTCGCACGCCTGGCGACGCGCATGAGTTTCAAAGCGACGCAAATGGTGTGCAAGGCGGTGCTGAACTGGGTGCCGGCCCCCGAGACCATCGAGCAAGTGGTGCTCGGCATGGGACGCGAGGCGGCGCCGTTCATGAAGCAATTGCCCGCGCCGTCCGACGATGGCGAGGTTCTGGTGATCGAAGTCGATGGCAAGTGTCCGCCCATCGCCACCGAAACGGAGTTGGCGAAGCGTCGCGGCAAGCGGAAGCCGCGCCATGGGTCGGGTTGCACTTGCGGCTGCCAACGTCACCGGGGCCGAGCCAAACGGGCAGCGCGTGGCAGCAAGAAACGACGGAAAAAAGGCGACAAGAGCAAGAATGGCAAGGAAGTCAGCGTGGTAGTGATGTACACGCTGAAGCGTGGCGCGGACGGCTTGCTGCACGGGCCGCTGAACAAGAAACTGTATGCCACCTTTGCGGGTCGCAAGGCGGCGGCATTGTGGGCGCGTGCGGAAGCGACCAAGCGTGGCTTCGGACCGGAGACGACCAAGCGGGTGCAGATCGTCCTCGACGGGGCGAAGAGCCTGAAGAAGCACTTCGAGGCGTTATTCCCCCAGGCCATCTTCACGCTGGATGTCTGTCACGTCGTGGAGAGGCTATGGCGGCTGGGGCGTCACTATCACAAGGAAGGCACCGACGCCCTGAAGGCCTGGGTGGAAAAGCTGAAGGCGCTGCTGTACGCAGGGCGGGCGCGGACCTTGGTGCAGCGTTTGCAGGAGCTGTTGCGCGACACAGCGAACCGTGGACCTGGAACGAAGAGTCGCCGCGAAGCCTTGCGGAGCGAGATTGGTTACCTAGAGCCACGCCTATCGATGCTGCAATACGGCGTGTGGATGGCGCAAGACTTGGTGATCGCCACCGGCCAGGTGGAAGGTGCGGTGCGTTACCTGGTCGGCGAGCGTTTCGACTGTGCCGGTATGCGGTGGACCCGCGCCAAGGCAGAGGCGTTACTCCACCTGCGCTGCATCGAACTGAACGGCGACTGGCAAAAGTTTGTGAACTGGTTTGAACGGCAAAATCGCGCTCGCCTGAAGAAGGGACAACGCCGCAAGGTATTGACCAATCAACCGATGAAGCTGACGGTGGCAGCGTGAGAAAACCGTGTTGGCGTTTCAGCTGCACCCATTTCAAATCAATTGCCTAACCGTAGGTTGCGTGAACTTTTAGATTGCGTAAACTGTTCCCGTTCGCTCTCACCCGTCGCCAACCACCGCGAAAAACACACGCACTCCCCCCTCCTTGTCATAGATTATCCCGACCAGCCGTGGCCCCTGTCCGCCATCCAGGCGCGGATAAAACAGAACGCTCTTGATTGTCGAACGCAACGGGATGAATTCAGACTTGTGCTCGGGGTCTTCATACAGACGTAGCGCCCGGAACGCCAAGTAGTCGGCCGGCTTCCGTGTAGCGAACGAAGCTGGTGTTCCTATATATTTCTCCACATGTTCAAACGCGATTTTCATCTTCACAGCATCCCTCAATGCTCGGACGAGGGCGTCGTCGCCTTTCTTTCCTTGTAAGTCCTTTTTGTCGCCTTGGTCGCCGTCGTAGCGCGCCGTATAGCATTGCGTGTCAGCTTGGAACGGCAATGCAGCCCGCGAATCCGGTATGCTTGTTCCCTGGTGCAGCAAAAGCAATAACCCAAGACCAAGGACCGCGTGGCGCAAAAACATATTACTCCTCCGAAAAAACCGAGATTTCCAACGCAGCTCTTTAGGGATTGGCGCCTGGGTACCCATTCCCAGGGTAATACGGCAACATGTCGACGCCTTTTACGTAGGGTACCAACCATCCACCCGCTATCCCCTGGTTGAACTTTTGAATGCCTTGCGGCTTACCCGGGAGGGCTATGAGGCCGTTATACGTGCTCTCGTTAAACCTTTGCAATGCGAATCCCAACTCCATCGGCGGCTGAGAATCTAACGTTGGTCCCACAAGTGTTACTTTCTGTTTCTCGTCGACGTAATACCCCCAGCGGACGCTGCCAAGATACTCAGGAGCTTGGCCGTCATTCCAGCCCACCGCAATCGTAATAAACTCCCTTCCGACGTCACTGGCCGGCAGACTGTTTTTTGGATTCTGCCCAGGCTTGTAAAACCCGGGAGCATCCCAGAATTCAACGCCGGCCTTTCCTTCATTAACGTAGCCCTGTGTCCACGGGCCTTTGTTGCCCGGGATAAAATCGACGCGCCAACCGGGATAGCATGTGGCATTTCCCCAGTCGGCCAGCGCCCGTCTATTTGGGTCGAGCGGGTCAATCGGGAGGAGGGCCCCTTCTTGCGTTTTCCTCACTTCACGCACAAGCTGAATAAACTTGATTTTTTGAAACCGCTTTGAGTCTACCTGGAACTTCAGGTTAACGTAGGCGCCGATAATAGTATCCGGGTTTTTCGGGTTAGGTATGTTTTTCAGATACGAGCCCTTGTACGCACCGCCGACGGTGAAGGCGAATCCTTCATTCTGTGACGTCTTGCCTGCCAGTTTATTACTCCTTAGCAGGAAGTCAGGGTCTAACTCCATAGTCTTGTTCTGGAGCCCGGTGCCGACACCACTGAGTGTTTCAACCAGCTCGTCCGTAATTTTGATGCCGGCCTGTGCGGCCTCCAGAGGCGGAACCTCCGCGCCGCTTGGGTCCGATAACACTGTGGGGCCGTTAAATGCATATCTGTACAGGTTGCTATCCCCGGCATCGAACCCCAGCGGATCCTGGCTCTGCCACCGGCCCGTCGTGGGGTCATACCACCGCGCCCGGTTGTACTGCAAGTCTGTCTCCACATCGAACATCCGCCCCGTCCAGCCATAGTTCCCGCGGTACGCCGAGTTTGTCTCGCTGATGATGTTGCCGAAGCCGTCGTAGACGATCGCGTCCTTGACGTTGCCGCTGTTGTCGAGCACGTCCCGCACCGAGCCCTGGTAGTCGGTGAGGTACCAGTACTGGACGCCCACGTCCTGCCGCGCAAAAAGTTGGTCCACCTGGTCGCCGTGGAAGTAGCGCGTCAGCAGGTTGTTGCTGCCGTCCAGGTCGGCCCACACGTTGAAGTTCGCGTTGCCGGTGGCGCCCGCGAGCGCCGGGTTCCAGCCGTCCACGGCGTAACGCGTCACAACCGGCGAGCCGCTGCCGGTCGGGTAGCTGTCGGTCTCCACCAAATTGCCCCAGACGTCGTACTTGTAATCGACCTCTTCCAAAAGCGTGTCGCCGGTGCCGTAGACTCGCGGGTCGGACTGCCAGAGCTGCGCCTGACCAGCTCGTTCTTGTTGTCGTAGCCGTATTCCCACGTCTCGCCGCCGGAGACCGCCACCTTGTACGTCTCGTTGCCGGCCGCATCATACCTGGTATGAGAATATAGCGGGCTTTTTGTGCGTGGGGCTTTCGGGCCGGTTGTACGGCTTGGCACCTTCGGTGCGACTAATAAATGCCGTTGCTTTGGCAGGCGCCAACTCCCAAGCAAGCGCGCAATTGCCTTGGCGCGAACTCGGCCGGTATGGTTCGCTGGACGATACCGGGCTTGGGACAAGGTAATGTTTGACACTGTACTGTCACAACCATCGTTTTAGAAAGGCAAGACCAGGGGCCGTTCACCTTGGGGCTGCTCGTCTACACTTATGAGTCGCGAACTCCCTGTCGTATCTGAGCACCCAACGGCCCACCCGGTTGAGCTGCGAGGCTCGAAGAGGTAGGTGCCGTTCGGCCCACCCTGCTGCGGGCGGTTTGGTCTTGGGGACCAACCGCCGAGCCACGCGCCTGCCGGCGCGTGTCAGCCCCCAGTCTTGCCAGGAGGACTACCATGATTCGTTTCGTCGGTCTCGACATCCACAAACGCGTCGTGCAGGCCTGTGTCCTCGACCAGGCCGGCCAGTGCGTCGCCCAACACCGATTCAACCTCACGCGCCATTCCTTGCTCGAGTTTGCTCAACAACAGCTCACGGCCGACGACCGCGTCGCCGTCGAGGCCACCACCAACACCTGGGCGGTCGTGGCGCTGCTCAAGCCGCACGTCGCCGCGGTGGTGGTGTCCAATCCGCTCGCCACCAAAGCCATCGCCAGCGCCAAGATCAAGACCGATAAGGTCGATGCCCGCGTGCTGGCGCAACTGCTCCGCTGCGATTTGCTGCCGCGCGTCTGGGAACCCGACCAGGCCACGCAGGAAATCCGTCGCCTCACCTCACGCCGGGCCAGCCTCGTCAGCGACCGCACCACCGTCAAAAACCGCCTGCACTCGGTGCTCGCCCAACGCCTGCTAACCTATGCCGGCCCCGACCTGTTTGCCAAGGCGGGACTTGCCTGGCTGCACGCTCTCGCTATCGACCCCGAAGGCCGGCAACTGCTCGACAGCGATCTGCGCCTCCTGGCATCCGTGGAAACGGAGATTACGCATATCGAAAAGATGCTGATTCCCAAGGCCTATACCGATCCACGCGTCAAACTGCTGATGACTTTGCCCGGCGTCGATTACACGGTGGCGCAGACCGTGATCGCGGCCCTGGGCGACATCGGCCGCTTTCCCGATGGCGATCATGCGGCCGCCTACCTGGGCCTGGTGCCGTCGACCAAGCAATCGGCCGACCGCTGCTACCACGGGCCGATCACCAAGCACGGCAATGGCCACGCCCGTTGGCTGCTGGTGCAGGCCGCCCAGCACGTCGGCAAGCATCCCGGCCCGCTCGGCGTGTTCTTCCGCCGCCTGGCCAAACGCAAGAACCGCAACGTGGCGGTGGTGGCGGTCGCACGCAAGCTGGTGACCATCGCCTGGCACCTGCTCACCAAGAACGAACCGTACCGTTACGCCCAATCCTTATCGACCGAAACCAAGCTGCAACGTCTGCGGGTCCGGGCCACCGGCGCCAAACGCAAGACCGGCCCACGCCAGGGAACGCCCGCCGGGCCCAAGCTCGCGTCGGGAATCCGTGCGCGCACGGTCAAGCCGCTCGCCCAGGTCTGCGCCGCGGAAGGCCTGCCGACGCCCAGCGCCGGGCCGCCGGGGGAAGCTCGCACCATCAGCGCTACGGCGACGGCCGCGTACGTGGAATCGCTGAATCAGCCGCAGCTGCGTGCCAAACGCCCACGTGCCGCCGCCGAGCCAGGCGCGGGCTCGTCGGCCTAGCGAGGCCGGCGGGCATCCTTGCCGCAGAGCACCGCATCCTGCGGTGGGATTTTCGGAGGCATAGCTCCGGTGACCGATGCAGAGGCAGCAGCCCTTGCCGCGGCGACAAGGGCTGGCTGCCATCGGTACACCATCGGCCTGGCTATCCCTAATCCGGTTGCGTCCCCGCAGAGCCGGACGCCGTTTCGCCAGGCGTTTGCAGCATACCGTGCCGGCCGCCACGCTGGCAACAGCACGCCTACTGCTAACATGGTTTGTGCTCGCGATCGAGGCAGCAAGAGCCAACGGTGATGAAGGTAACGCGGATGAGGAATCCGCGGGCCGCCGAGAAAAATGGAAATCCTCGACACTTTGAGGTTGCCATTTACAGAGGTAGCTGTAATTCCACGTGCCGTTGGTCGTCAGCTCGTTGCCAGTGGTCGTCGCATAGCCGCTGTTGGTGCGGTTGCCCTCGGCGTCGTAGCTATAGTTGTTGGTGCCGTCGCTCAACAGCTGCCCGTCCGGGTCGTACGTGTACGTGGCACTCGGACCGAGCGTGCTCGTCACTGTCGCGACCAGGCCCACCGTGTTGTACGTGTAATTGAACGAGTCGATCGTGGTGCCGCCCGCGTTCTTGTCGGTGATGGACGTGGTGCGGCCCGCATTATCGTAGCCGTAGCTCGTCGTGCCGATCAGCGTCGTCTCGCTGGCATCGCTGTAGCGCGATTGCGAGGTCAATTCCCCGGCCGCGTTGTAGCCGTAGCCGACGCTCAGCGCATCGCCGCTGGTGTCGGTGAATTGCTTCTCGGTGATTTCGTTGGCGGTGTTGTAGGTGTTGGTAACCGTGCCCCCGAGACTATCCGTTTCCGTGGTAAGATTGTTGGCGGCGTCATAGCCGAACGTTAGCGTCAGGCCCCAGTTGTCGGTCTGGCTCGTCATGCGGCCCAGCGCGTCATAGGTGTAGGTATAGGTACCGCTGTCGTCGCTCGCCGTTAGCACCTGGCCGTCAGCGTTGTAGGTGTAAGCAATGGTGTTAACGGTGGTGCCGCCGGAATTTTTCCAAAGCTCGGTCGTGAGTTGGCCGTCGGCATCGTAACTGTAGGTTTCGCTGCGGCCTAGCTGGTCGGTCGTGGCGGTTACCTGGTTATCCGCGTTGTAGGCCCACGTGACCGTCGCGCCGCCCGGCTGGATTTCCTCGATCTGGTTGCCGTTGCGGTCGTACTCAAACATCGTGGTGTTGTTATCGGCGTCGGTCAAACTGACCACGCGGCCGGCAGCGTCGTACTGCTGGCTGACGCGGTTGCCGTCCGCGTCGATGCTGACCATGTCGGCGCCGACCGGGTTGAAGTATTGCCAGCTAATGTTGCCGGCTGAGTCGATGGTCGCGACCGTCGCGCCGTCGGCGTTGATAACGTAGTGCGTGGTCAGGCTGGTCGCGTCGGTGACAGCGGTGGTCTGAGCCAGCGCGTTCAGCGTGTAGCTCGTGGTGTGACTGCCGGGGTCGGTCACCGCGGTGGTATTGCCCATCGGGTCGAGCGTCAGCGTCGTTGTCTCGCTTAGGGGGTTGGTGATCGCCGTCACCGCATTGACCGCGTTGAGCGTGTAGGTGGTCGTGGCGCCGAGGGCGTTCTCCTCGGCGACGACGTTGCCCACGGCGTCCAGCGTTTCGGTCGTCGTCTCGGCGACGCCGGTGCCGGCCGCGGCGGTCGTGATGATTTCCTTACTGGCGTAGTCGTAGGTGGTGCTCGTGACCGAACCCGTCGGGTCGGTGACGCTCTTGACCTCGCTGTCAGCCCAGTACGCGATGCTGGTTGTTTGCGATAGCGGATCGGTGACACCCACGACCTGATTGTTCCCGTTGTACGCGTAGCTCGTGACGTGGCTAAGCGCGTTCTCGGTCGATGTCACGTTGCCCACCGAGTCATAGGTGGCATACGACGTGTTGCCCATCGGGTCGGTTGTGGACGTGACCCAGCCGCGGCTATTGTAGACGTAGTGCGTGTGTGCGCCGGTGGGGTCGAACGTGTCGGTCACGTCGCCGTCCAGGTCGTAGGTATTGCGCGACGTATTGCCAAGGGCGTCCGTCGTGGCGATCGTTTGACCCATCGAGTCCAGCGTGTACTGCGTGACGTTGCCGATCGGGTCGGCGACAGCGATCAGTTGCCCCGCGTTGTCATAGGTATTCGCAGTTACGGCCGCCACCGCGGTATAGGTCGCCTCGGTCGTCGTGGCCACCAGGCCCCGGCCGAACGGATCGTAGGCCGTGGTCTCGATTGCGCCGTTCTTATCGGTGTAGGTCGCGAGTAAGCCGGCGCTGTTGTAGGTCCACGCCTGGCTGTGGCCATCGGGAGTCGATTCGCCGGTCAGGTCGCCGTTCTGGTCGTATGACAGGCTCGTCGTGTGACTCAGCGCGTTGGTGATCGTCGCGATCTCGCCGGTCGTGGTGTCATAGGTCAATGTGCTCGTGCCCAGCACCGTGGCCACCGTGGTGACACGGCGGTCGACGTTGTAGGTATACGTCGTGTATCGGCCCATCGGGTTTTCGCTCGACGTCAACAGGCCGGTGACGCCGCTGTAGGTGTTGGTGGTGACGTTGCCGAGGGGGTCCGTCATCGTCAGCAGATGGCCTAAGGCATCGTATGTATACGTGGTCGTGTTGCCATTCTCGTCGGTGGTCGTGAGCTGGGCGTGGAAGGCGGTCTGATAGGTGTTCTGGATGGTGCTGCTGTCGGGGAACGTCACCTCGGTGACGTAGCCGAGGCTGTCCAGCGTATACGTGGTAGTATTGCCGAGGGGATCGGTAGTCGACGTCACCTGGCCGGCGCTGTTGCGCGTCAATTGCGTCAAGGCGCCGTTGGGATCGCGCTCGGAGAGCAATCGCCCCTTGTCGTCCATGCCGTACCTGGTGGCGTTGCCCAGCGGGTCGGTTTCGACGGCTACCGGGCTGCCGGCGACCAGGGCGGCCAGGCCCTGGCTGTTTGCGCTCACCAGTGTGGAGGTGCTCGGACTACTGCTGTTGCCCCAGCGTAGCGTCGTCAACAGGCCGGCGCTGTTGTACGCCCAGTGATTGGCCAGGGTGCCCTGCGTCAGGTCGGTCATGCGGTGGCTGCTGTAGGTGAAATCGACGCTCAGCGCGTCGGGCTCCGTCAGCGCGGTCAGGTTGCCGGACGAAATCGTCGTCGACCAGTTCCGCGATCCGGGCGCCGCGATGCTCGACAGCAGGCCCGATAAGTAGGTGAAGGTCGCGACCGCACCGTCGAGAGCCGTCAGGCCGGTGAGCAGGCCGCTACCATAGCTGTACGTCATCGACGTCAGGCCGTCGGCGCTGATGTAATCGGTCTGCTGGCCCGACGAATTAAAGTCGATCTTGCTGCCGTCGGCGGCGGTGTCGGTAAAGCTACCGCCGCCGTTGACGACCAGCGTGCCGTTGTCCTCGGGCGGGCCGGTCAGGGTGCCGCTGGTGCCCACGAAGAAACGCGTACTGCCGTCACCGTAGACCCACAGTTGGCCGGCCGGGTCGCTGCCGCTGGCGGAGAACGCGACCAGCTTGTTGAGATTGGAAAAACTCCAGCCGGCGCCGAACGGGCTTGAGTCCTCGGCCACCACATACGCGGTGCCGCTCGCCGTCGCGGTCGAATGGCCGGGAATTGCGACGGACAGGCTCCAGTCGTCGCGCGTCACGCCGGTGACGGTGCTCGTATCCTGCACCGCGAGCGTCAGCGCGTCGCCGGGATGGAAACCCGGCGTCGAGAAAGTTACGGGGCTTTGGGCCGTGCCGTTCCACGTCAGCGTCGCGGTGATCGTGGCGGGCAACGAGGCGCTGCTGTCGGTCAGCAGCGTGGCCTGCACGATCGGCTCGACGTTGACCATCGACGAGTTGTAGATCAACGCGGGATCGAGCGACTGGCTGGTGCCCGGCGATCGATCCAGGTCGAGCGGCTCGCTGATTTGCAGGTCGCCGAGCTGCAGGTCGGGGTTGCCGTCGACCAGCTCGCTGGTGCGGATGACGGCGTCCGTCAGCGTCCACGGGCTGCCGGCGGTGGTGATGGTGAAGGTGGCCGCGCTGCTGGTGCCCTGGTTGCCGGCGGTGTCGGTGACGCGGGCCCGGACGCGATACGTCCCCGTCGCGCTCATCGGCAGGGAGATCGCGGCGAAGCCATTGACGAGCGTGCCGGTGGCGTAGCCGGTGTCGCCCAGATCAGTGAAGCTGCCGTCGTCGAGGAGGTCGACGTCGAGGGTGACGGTGGCGCTGGCGGGGATGCCGTAGAGGTCGGACGCCTGCACATCGACGATGGGGGCGAGGGTCGTGTTGGTGGCCGGCACGCTGAGGGTGACAGTCGGGTCGGTGGTGTCGAGCGTGACGAGCCGGGTCGCCGACAGCGGGCTGATGATGCTGCCCGATTCACAGCGGGCGGTAAACGCGTACGTGCCGTCGGCGGTGGCGGTGTAGCTGTACGACCACGAGCCGTAGATGTTACTGGTGGTGGTGCCGATCGGCACGCTATCGAGGTAAACGCGGACGGTGATGCTCGGGGCGGCGGTCCCCTCGACGGCGATGCTCCACGTGTCGGTGATGAAGTCGGTGGACGAATAGCCGGTGTCGGGCGAGATGGCGGTGATGACCGGCGCTTCGAGGTTGGCGTCGACCTTGAGGGCGAACGCGTCGGAGCTGCCGCCGCCGTAGGTTGTCTGATAGCTGCCGCTGGTGACGGGGAAATTGCCGTTGGTGTCGCCGGTGACGAACGCGTTGCCGTACAAATCCATGGCGACGGCGGTGGCGTCGCTGGTGGCTCCGAGGTAGGTCGTTTCGAGATAGCTGGAATAGCTTAGGCCCGTGCCGGCGGCGTTGAGCTTGGTGAGGAAGGCCTGGCTGGCGGAGGAATCGGTGCCGGTGCCCGACAGGGGGTTATCGAGCGGGAAATTGGACGAGCCGGTCACGCCGGCCACGAGGACGGTGCCGTCGGGGGCGACCGCGATGCCGTTGCCCTGGTCGTTGCTGGACCCGCCCAGGAACGTGGAGTAGACCAGGCCGGTGCCGGTGGCGTTCAATTTGGTCACGAAGGCGTCGCCGCCGCCGCCCAGGCTCGTCTGATAAGCCCCGACCGTGGTGGGGAATCCCGAGGAGAACGTTTCACCCGTAACGTACGCGTCGCCGGCGCGGTCGACGGCAATGGCGTTCGCCTGGTCCAGGGCGGAGCCGCCCAGCAGCGTCGAGTAGACCAGGCTGGTGCCGGTGGGATTGACCTTGGTGACGAACGCGTCATCTGTGCCGCCGCCGTAGCTGGTCTGATAGGCGCCGGCGGTTGTGGGGAAGCCGTTCTCTACCGAGCCGTCCACGAAAGCGTCGCCGGCCGTGTCGAGGGCGATGCCGTAGGCCCAGGCGCTGTCCATCATGCCGGTGCCGCCGAGATAGGTGCTATACACTAGCGTGGTGCCGTCGGCGCTGAACTCGCTGACAAACGCCGAGCCGAATCCCGG
The DNA here is from genome assembly GCA_963834865.1 of uncultured Gemmataceae bacterium. Classification (GTDB taxonomy): domain Bacteria; phylum Planctomycetota; class Planctomycetia; order Gemmatales; family Gemmataceae; genus CAWIDK01. The sequence continues at coordinate 2,923,905 of CAWIDK010000002.1, read as the reverse complement.
CAGGCTGGTCTCATAGGCGCCGCTGGTCGTGGTCATGCCGCCCTGGGTGTAGCCGGCGACGAAAGCCTGGCCCAGGGGATTGACGGCGACGGCGTTGGGGGTCGTGCCCGCGAAGTACGTGGAATAGAGCAGCGCATCGCCCGTGGCGTTGAGGCGGGTGACGAAACCGCCGCCGAACGACGCCGTGGTCTGCAGCGCGCCGAGGTGGTGGGGTAGTCGCTGGCCATCGTGGTGCCGACGAGGACGGCGTTGCCGGCCGGGTCGACGCCGATGGCGTTGGCCTGCGAATTGCCCGAGCCGCCGGCCGATCCGAGGTAATCCACGTAAAGCAGGCTAGTGCCGGTAGCGTTGAACTTGGCAACGTAGACGTCCGTGGCGAACCCCGAGAGGGCCGGGATTTGGCCGGTGATGAAGGAATTGCCGTTGGCATCCACGGCGACGCCGGTACCGGTATCGGTGCCGCTGGTGCCCCAATAGGTCGCGTAATCCATCGTTGGGTCCACGATGAGCGGCCTCGTGGTATCGTAGTTGCCGGCGGCAAAGCCGACGGTGCCGTCGTCGTTCAGCACAAAGTTGCCGGTAACCGGCGTGCGCGAGCCGTCGGCCGCCACCTGATAGAGCGCCGGGGCGTGCTGCACGAGCGCACTGCCGGCGGGCGTCGTCAATACCAACTCGCCGGCCGCGTCGATGGCGACGCTGGTCACCCCGGTGTACTGCATGCGCACGGTGGCAAGGTCGGCGCCGGGATTGACGACGACATTGTATTCCAACTCGCCGCTCGGCGACCCGAAATATTGCAGGTTGATGCCAGGGTAGACGCTCGGCACGTCGACCTCGGCGTAATTCGGTAGATCAGTGTAGGATTGATTGCCTAGGAAATAGTCGCTATTCCACAGCACTTGCTGCTGCGGCACGACGGCAGCGGCCGGATTGGCGCCGGCGAAAGCAAGCGTGATCGGCGTGGGCCCCTGGTCGTTGCTCCCGGGGAGCACAATCTGGCTCTGGGTGCCGCTGACGAAAAGGTTGTAGCCGGGGCCGCGCGAGTCGAAGGAATACTGGCTGTAAGCCGGGCCGGCCTGACCCTCGTTGAGTTCGAAGGTCACCGGCGCCGGTGAGCGACTGCGCCGGCGCCTGGAACGAGTCCGGCGTGGACTGCGGCGTGCCGCCGCCCTGGGCCGTGGGGCTCGCGGCGCCGCCTGCGCTACCTGCGCTGGCCGCGTTGGCGCTAGGGGCGAAGCTGAGCGCCGGTTGGGCCGCATGTGGACTGGTGGGCGCCGGAGGCGGGGCGTTGTCGCCCGGCATGTCCGGTGCCGCCGCGGGCGAACCCGCGCCACCACCACCGCCGCCGCCTCCCCCACCGCCGCCGCCACCGCCGCCTCCCCCACCGCCGCCGCCGCCGGCCGCTTCGAGCGGCGCGCGGGCCGTGCCCGATCGACACCGGGGCCAGCCGCGCAATCTGGGTCCGTTGCCTGGACGGAATTTTCTTGCATTTTCGATCGGGAATGTCTATATTTACCATACCGTGGACCTTTTCCACGACACTCTCCGGAAGGGCTCATGCGATGTCAGCCGACGATTGCCACGGTACAATGCCTCGACGGCCCGGCCGAACAGGCCGCTCGGTTCGCCGCGCTGATCCTTCAGGTCGGCGACGGTTCTAACGACGCGTGGCAAATCCTGTATGAACGCTACAACCACGTTGTCCTGTCGGTGATCCGCCGGTGTATCCGGGCGTCGGGCGCGCGCTGCCTCACGATTTGGACTCCAGCGATTTCGGCCAGATCACGTGGCGATCGGCGTTTGCGGGAATTCAGCACGGCGACAAGCGTTTTCCCAGCGAAGACAAGTTCATCCAGTTCCTCGGGACAGTCACTCGGAACGCCTACCGCATGGAAATCCGCGCGGGTCGGTACCCAAAAACGCTCTCTTGGTCGGGAGGAGCCGCTCAATTGGAGCCATTGCGATCTGCCGGCCAACGAGCCTGGCCCGGAAGAACGGGCGGATTGGGCGGAACAGTGGCAACTTTTCTTGGCGAGCGCCTGGCCGGTGAATCGGGCCGTTCTCGTGCGGCTATCCGCGGGCGACTCCGTTAACCAGGCTGCCGATGGGCTCCATTTGAGCGAGCGCAAGGTGCAGCGAATCCGCACGCGCGAAGCGACACGGTGGGAGGAATGGCGGCGGGGGTGAGCGGAATATGCCTGGGCACGGGTGCTCAGAGGGTGAGCCGCCGTGCTCATTTGCTACATGAGGCAGACAATTCTCTTCAAGCGCCGCCTGCTCGCTCCAGCCGCCGTAGGATTGCAGAGCCGCACTGGTCTCGACCCGGCGCTACCCAGGAAGTGAGCGCCGCAGTGCTCGGCCGGGGCGCGCACCGGTGTGTTTGCCGCGCTCCAGGACGAGGTCGCCATTCACGAAGACGTACTCGATGCCGTCGCTGTACTGAAACGGCTCGGCGTAGGTCGCGCGGTCGATCACGGGCTGTGGATCGATCCGGCTGAGCGGATGCGGTCGGGTCGTACCCCCCCCTCTCACTCTCAGGAGCCTCCGACCGAATTGCCGTGCCATGAAATGCCAGCCGGCCACGCCCTCTCGGGAAACCAAAGGCGCAGCCTGGCGCACGATCCCGGATGCACGGCAACGACGAGCGGTCGGCCTAATCTCGGGTCGTTCCTTGCTGGCAAGAAATGGTGGATGCACAGGTCGCGGCAACATTCTTCCTTGGCGCCTTTGCGCGAGATTCTATTTTTTCCGCTCTACCCGCCGCGCTGGTACAGCGCCACCTCGACCTACACGACGACGAGGTCGCCGGCACCGAAGTCGCTGAGCGGTCAGGCGAAATTCGAGTGTTTGCCAATGCACCGGCGGCGCCGGCACCCCGGGCGCTCGAATCGGCAGCGGCGGCGGTTGCCTGGTGCACCGCAGCTCGCCTGATCAATCTCCGCACGCTGGATTGTTGCACGCAGCTGCTCCGCTGGCTGTCGTAGCCAATGCGAATGTGAGCGGACCCAGAGTCCACTGGGTCCGCTCACCAATTTGCGGCATTGCGACTTGCGCGGATGAGCCATCCTTGCGCCAAGATTACACGGCCAGCAAGCCGTCGTGGCGGTGGCCCATCTGGCTCGTCTCGGCCAGCGCCAGCAACAGTGCCTCCATGCCAATCGCTCGTGTGGAAGCTCCCGTTGGCGAAGACGCCAGCAGCACCGCCAGATCGTCGGCGCCGACGGTGCCCGGCGCCGCCGAGGCAACCCCTTCCTGGCTGAAGTTGCTGTTGACAAACGCCGCGGTCGCGTTGAACAACCCGTAAACGAGATGTCCGTTGTAGTAACCCGCGTTGCCGTTGGCGTCGGTCCCCCACGGGTTGTAGATCTTGAACGGTGCGCTGGATGACGGGGTGTAGCCCACCAGGGCATAGACATGGTCGGGCACGATTTCATTGCTGCTGGGGCTGTCCGTGCACAGGCAAACCAGGTCGCCCGCCTCGAAGTTGGCGGCGTCCGCGCTCGCATTGATGCTGTGTTGCGCGGTGGAGAGGTTGGTAATGGCCGGCAGCGCGTACGACGGCCAGCCGCCGTTCAGCACATTGTAAGAGTTGCTGTTGCCGTTGCCCGTCTCCACCCAGCCGGCGGCGCTGGCCTCGCAGTAGGCCTTTTCCAGGAGTGCCGCCCACAGGACGCCGTTGACGGGGTGGTCGTACATGCCGCCGCCGGCCGGTAGCTCGGTGTCCACGGTGACGTAGTGGGGCACGCCGTCGCCGACGGGGGCATAGAAGCGGACCGTGTAGACGCCGACGGTCGCGCCGTTGACCGTGTTGGTTCCATCGTAGGTGAACATGTTGGTGATGTAGCCGGGGTCGCGGGCGGCAACTTCCGCGGCGCTGGCCAGCAGCCAGCAGTCGCCGACCGTGCCCTGTTCCACATCGGTGTACACCGGCCCGCCGCTGCCGAAGAGGGTGCCCGTAACCGCGCTATAAGGCTTGTTCGTGGCCGCGTCCGGCTCGTCGACGCCGAGGAACCACGTTTCGACCAGCTCGGTGAGCTGGGCGGTCGACGCGCCCGCGTGCAGATTGCCCATGGGGCTGGTGGTCACGTTGCCGGCGTAGTTGAGGGAGCGGAACGTGCCGTTGGCCGCTTGACCGTTGACCACGCTGTTGGTCAGATCCGCAACGTCGGCGGGCATCTCCAAGGTCGACGCGCACCGCACGATGAGCTGCAGGTCTTGCAGCGTCGCCGCACTTACGGTTGCGCCCGCCTCCGCCGCACTGAAGGTGTCGAGCATGCCGTTGTAGGTCAGCGCTCCGTCGCGGACCATATCGCGGAATAGCGTGGACTGAATGCTCGCATTGCTCAGATCGTCCAGCGTCAGCGCGATGTTGACGGCCGCGCCGGATGGCGACGGGCCGAAAACGTGAACGCCGGTGCTATCGCAGGCCCAAACATAATTGGCGTTGACGAGGTTGCCGATGGCCACCGTATCGAAGGCGCTGTCGACCGTGATCCAGCGCGAGCCGAGGTTGAGGCCGGCACCGCTGACAGGCTGCCTCGCCACCGCGGCGGCGGTCCTGTTCAGTGTGGCGATTTGCTCCACCAGGCTGCCGCTGCTGGTCAGCTCGAAAGTATTCGCGGTCAGGTACTCATAGGTGCTCGGGAAGTAGGAGGTCTCCACGAAGTAGCCGCTGCCTTCGGCGGTCACGCCCGAGAGTTGGGTCGTCGTCGGCGTCGCGTACAGGAAGCTCCCGGCGCCGCTCAGATAGGCGACGTTGCCGGCCGATTCGCTGTACGCGTAGACGCTCGGGAAGGAAGTGGCGGTGTCGCTGTAGCCGGCGCCGCTGAAGGTCGTGGAGCCCGGCGTCGCGACCAGGCTGTTGGCGCCGCTGTTGGCGCCGATGAGGTACGCGACGTTGCCGGCGTAGCCGCTGTAGGCGGTCACGGCCGAGAAACCATCGACTTCGTTGCGAAAACTGGCGTTCCCGATGGCCGCCATTGTGGGCGTGGCAACCAGGGTGTTGTCGCCCGCGGGCGATCCGTAGAGGCTGGCCGTATCGCTGGCGCTCTCGCTATGCGCGGTAGTGCTGGTGAACCCCGATGCGCACAGGGAATAGCCGCTGCCCGAGAAGGAGACATAGTCGGACCGGGCGACCAGGGTGTTCGTGCCGGTCGCCGCGCCGGTCAACGTGGCAACGTCGTTCGCTCCGTCGGTGCCGTACGCGGTGACATGGTTGAAGTTGACCGCTTCGACGCGGTCGCCACCGGCCGTGAGCACGGCGTCGGTCGGGCTGGCCGTCAGCGTATTGCCGCCGATGCCCCCCGCGCCTTCGAGGGTGGCCACGTCGCTCGCCGACTTGCTGTCGACCGTAATGCTGATGAAGCCGAGCACCTGATTGGAATAGCCGGCGCCGCTGAGGGTGGCAAAGCCCGGGCCCGCTGTCAGCGTATTGACGCCGGTGGCAGCACCGGCAACTGTGGCGGAGGCGGAGGCGAGGTTCTTACTGTTGACGCTGACCGACCCAGTCGTGGACGTCACGGACACCGTGTCGGCCGCGCTTTCGAGGGTCACAACGGTCTGCTTGGTGCCCGCGCTGATCGCGTAGGTGGAACCGCCGGTGCTGCCGTCGACGCTCAAGCCACTGATACCGGTAAAGTTGATGGCCGCCGGCGCCAGGCCGGTGACACTGGTGCCATTGACGATGGCCTTATGCGATCCGGTGTCGGTCGAATCGCCCAGGGCCACGCTGTCGTGACTGGCGAGAATGCCATTGATGGTCACGGCGCCGTTGATGTTCTGCATCGTGGCGGCCGGATCGGTCGGGGCGGGTCCCCGGCTCAGAATCGTGCCGCTGTCGCCGACAAACACCGAATCGCCGACGCCCTTGAGATTGATGGTCGTCGGCACGCCCGACGGCGTGCTGGCGATGGTGACGGTGTTCTTGGCGCTCGTGGCGGTGGTGAGCGTGATCGATGAGGTGCCCGCCACGGCCTGGCTGTGGACCAGCGTGCCGTTGTCGAAGACCTCGATCTGATTGCTGACGACGCCGAGATAGATGGCGTTGGTGCTGCTGCCGGCTGGGGCAGCCCAGTTGAGCGGGCTCGCGGACATGAGCGAGCGTTCTTCGAGCGCCTCGACGTTGAGCCGCGTTTTCCACTGCGCTATGCCGGTGCTGATGTGCTTTTTCATCGGAAACTCCTGGTGTTCGGCGAGGTTGGTTGAGAACGAGTGCGGTAAAACGCAATCGCCGTACCGCGAACGAGACACCGGCAAAGATCTGGAATCAGAAGTGCATAATTTGATTGCGGTTGCGATCTATGAGCTAGTCGCAAATCGGCGCAGAGCGCGGCCGCGCGACGCGATTCGTGTAATCAGATTGATTTAGATGTGTTGTCGAAACGATCAAGTAGGCTCGGGGACTCGACCCCAACCGGCCGGACTGGCTCGGTAAGACGTTTCTGCACGCCTGCGCCGCGAGGGGAGACCAGTCCATCGCGGCCGTCTTTTTGGAAGCCGGCGCCGACATCAACGCCCGCGGCATCGAATTCAACGAGACGCCCCGGGCCACCGCCGTTCGCTCCGGGCTCGGCAGCCAAGAGCCCAAGCTGGCGCAGCGCCGGCGACGGATGGTCGAATTCCTGCTCAAGCGCGGTGCCGCGACCAACCTGCCCGATGACGAACCGTGGGCGACTCCCTTGGCCTGGGCACGCAAACTCGGACTTGCTGATATCGAAGAGATTCTCCTCAAGCACGGGGCTACAGGATGGCCCTTGCAACTCGACAGGCTCTGGCATGGCGATGGCCATTGCTGGCACACCTGCCGCCGTTAGAATGGAAAGTGCCCGACGGCACGCCATGGTAGGGCGCGCACGTGGCCGCAGAGGATCGTGCAATGGATAAAGTAGACCGCAACCGTGACATCGTTCGCCTGCTGATCAACGAATACGCCGGCTACAAGGTCTCGCATGGCGAGGTCCAGGCCAAAGCCATTTGCAATCCGGAGCACGACCACTATGAAGTCATGCACGTCGGTTGGGACGGCTCACGCCTCGTCCACGGCAGCGTGATCCACATCGACCTGCGCGGCGGCAAGGTCTTCGAAGTTACCGGCCACGCGAACGCGGGTTACCGGCCACGGCGCTTGGCCGGTAAGTCGTCGCAGCACTCTGTTGTCCCGAGCGGTGATCACGCCGGTTTTATGTTGTGACTCTTCGTGGCAGATTCGCGTGACCACTCTGCCGTAGGGATTGACCGGCCCGGAACTTTGTCAAGATGCGCTTGCCCTTGGCCGGCTGGGCCGTCGTTGGGCGTCCCGGGGGGTAGTCGCGTTGTGGGTTCTGCTTGTCGCAACAAATCGGGCCGTGGCGTGCCCTTCTCCATGAATGTCGTGAGAAGCTTCTCAACCACGTTTTGATCCAGGTCGCCCGCATGGATCATCTGCGCGAATGCGGCGGCCAGGACGCTGGCCTCGCCCGTCTGAAGGAACGGAGCAAGGAGCCCCGCAACCGCCTCCGTGTCTAATGTGCCTTCATCGCTGTTGACCATCTCGACGACGGCAGTAGCAAGGGATTCGATTACCTGGTTGGATTGCGACCGTGGTTCTGAAGACAGCCGTTCGACGTCCGCGACCGACAGCCCACGTGCAACCAGGTCCCGCTTGAGGTCGGCAGCGATTTGCGCCTCGCGCACTTGAGCGTCGGCCTTGATCTGCTCCTGCCGCACGTTGTCGGACGCAGTCAACCGCTCAATCTCATCCACGGAAAGCCCGCGCGAGCATCTCCCGCCGGAATCCGGCGCGGCGACGCTCCTCGCGACCCTTTGCCCAGAACCCTACGATCACGACCAGGACGACCGTTGACAGTGGGACAACAACGCAGGCGATGGCAGCTTCAGCCGGCAACCCTTTTGGCGGCGCCTTTGCTTCCTTGGCGTCGGCCTGCGCGACGCCCGGGTGCACAGCGCAACCAAGACCAGCAAGGCGAGCAAGAAATGGCATTTCATGGGCACTCTCCTTCTGCATATTGTACTCCCGGCCAGTATCCCGGTTAATTTATTGCCGAAGTCCGGTCCATGGCGCTAACGCCAGGTCAGGCACTTGATTGGACACGGCGGGGACCGAGAAGTCAAGCGCGCCGCCGAAAACCAGGTTATCAAACCGCCCGACGTTCCCAAGCCGAAAACCAGGTTATCAAACCGCCCGACGTTCCCAAGATGTCGGTGGCCACCGACGCCAGCTTAATGTTGGCATCCTCCAACACCTTCTGGATGCGGTTGGCGACGCTTGCCTTCTGGCGCGTCAATTGCGCCCGCTGCCGTTAAGGAACCAGTGGAAGGAACCAGTGGGGAAATCCTGGATTCCCTGCGGAAATCCAGGAGGTCCAGCGGCTGATCGAAACCGGGGACTGGTCTGAGGCACCTGCCTTCGCGGATCAATTGCCCTTGGAGTGGATGCCCGAGGCGTTCTTCGCATACTGGTGCCCGGACGCGGCGCCGAGATCCAAGGAAGTTAGCGCCGCAGCGCTCGACCGGGCCGAGCGCCGGTGTGTTTGCCGCGCTCCAGGACCAGCTCGCCATTGACAAGGACGTACTCGATGCCCTCGCTGTACTGAAACGGCTCAGCGTAGGTCGCACGGTCGATCACGCGCTCCGGATCGAACAGCGTGATGTCCGCGAAGTTGCCGGGCCGAAGCAGGCCGCGGTCGGTCAGGCCGAGCTTGGTGGCGTTCTGCGACGTCATCTTGCGGACCGCGTCCTCGAGCTTGAGCAGGCCGAGCCGGCGGACGTAAACGCCGAGCACGCGCGGGAAGGTGCCGAAGCTGCGCGGGTGCGGATGGCCGCGGCGCAGCGGGCCCTCGGTCGTAAGCGCCTGGCCATCGGAACCGATCGCGCACCAGGGTTGCACCATCGCCAGGTTCATGTCCTTCTCGGTGTGGTGATCGTAAACCGTCGACACCGAGCCGCCTTCCTCGATCAGGATGTCGAACAGCTCGTCGAGCGCGTCGGGCGCGGGTGCCTTGCCCTGCGCGCTGGGCTAGGACGCGGTCCATCGTCAGGCCCTGGTAGCGGTTGTTGGCGGCGATGAGCATGCGGCTCCAGTCGCCGCCGACCGCGGTGTAATGGTTGTACCAGCCGGGAATGCCGTCGCGAATGTCTTTTTTCAGCCTGGGCGCAGCGCGGGGTCCTTGAGGCGGGCGAGCATCTGCGCGGTGCCGCCCTCGTGGGCCCACGGCGGAATGATGGTGGCGAGGTTGTTGTTGCCGCGCGTGTAGGGATAGACGTTAGCCTGCACGTCGACGCCGGTTTTGCGGGCATCGTCGATGAGCCGGACCACCTCGTTCATGCGGCCCCAGTTCACCTGGTCGGCGATCTTGATGTGCAGGATCTCGACCGCGACGCCGGAGCGCCGGCCGATCTCGATGACCTCGCGAATGGCATCGAAAACGCCGGTCCCCTCGTTGCGGATGTGCACGACGAACAGGCCGCCGCGGCGGGCGACCACCTTGCACAGCTCCACCAGCTCGTCGGTGGTCGCCAACCCATCGGGCGGCACCGCGAGCATGCACGACAGGCCCATCGCGCCTTCGTTCATCGCCTGTTCGATAAGTGCCTTCATCTCGTCGAGCTGGGCCGGCGTGGGCCGTTGATGCGAGTTGCCCATGACGCACTTCCAGACGTTGCCGAGTCCGACGAAGGACGCGACGTTGGGCGCGATCCGCGCTTTCTCCGCGAGATCGAAGTAGCCGCCCAGGGTGGTCCAGCGTTCGTCCTTGCCGCCGACCGCGATTTTCGGCGGCGCCAGCTTGCCGAGGTAGGGGCCGGGCGAGCTGCTTTCGCCGAGCACTTCGGTGGTAACGCCCTGGCGGATCTTGCTCTGGGCGTTGCCGTCTTCGAGCAGCGTGAAGTCGGAGTGCGAGTGGATGTCGATGAACCCCGGCGCGACCACGAGGCCGCGCGCGTCGATCTCGCGCTTGCCGGCGCCGGCCGCAATCTTGCCCAGCGCGGCGATCTTGCTGCCCTTGATCGCGAGGTCGCCGTGCCGCCACGGATTGCCGGCGCCGTCAACGATCTTGCCGTTGCGGATGACCAGGTCGTACGGCGCGTCCGGCGCCTGCGGGAGCGCGGCGGCGACGAACAACAGCGACAAAATGAGGGAGATGCGCATGGGGCCTTTCTGGTTTCGTTTAGCGGTCACGCACAGCCTGCGAGCGCTAAACGTAAACACGGAAACGGAATTCCGCGAGATCACGCCAACAGATCATGCACCACCGACCCATAAACGTCGGTGAGCCGATAGTCGCGCCGCATGGTGGAACGTGAGCCGTTCGTGGTCGAGGCCGACCAGGTGCAGGATGGTCGCTTGCAGGTCGTGGACGTGCACCGGGTTTTCGGTGACGTGGAAGCCCAGCTCGTCGGTGGCGCCATACGTGAGGCCCGCCTTGACCCCGCCGCCGGCCAGCCAGATCGTGAACGCCTGCGGGTGATGGTCGCGGCCGAGGCTGCGCCCAGCGCGGCATTGCTCTCGACCATCGGCGTGCGGCCGAACTCGCCGCCCCAGATCACCAGCGTCTCGTCGAGCAAGCCGCGCTGCTTGAGATCGCGGACGAGGGCGGCCGAGGCGCGGTCGGTTGCCTGCGTGTTGGTGCGGACGTTACCGGTCACGTCGGTGTGGGCGTCCCAACCCTCGTGATAGATATTGACGAAGCGCACGCCGCGCTCGACCATCCGCCGCGCCAGCAGGCACGCGCGGGCGAAGGACGGCCGATCCGGTTCGCAGCCGTACATCTGCAGCGTCGCCCGGCTTTCGCGGCGCAGGTCGGTCAGCTCCGGAGCCGAGGTCTGCAAGCGGCCGGCCATCTCGTAGGCGCTGATGCGCGTGGCAATTTCGGGATCGCCGACGGCGCCGAGGTGCTGGCGATTGAGGCGGGCGACGAGATCGAGCGTGTCGCGCTGCACGTCGGAGGCGAAGCCGGCGGGGCTGTTGACATTGAGGATCGGCTCGCCGCCGTTGCGCAGGCGGACGCCGGCGTAGATGGTGGGCATAAAGCCGCTGGCCCAGTTCGCCGCCCCGCCGCTGATGCCGCTACCGGTGGACATGACAACGAACGCCGGCAGCTCCTCGGTAACGGCGCCGAGGCCATAGACGACCCACGCGCCCATGCTCGGCCGTCCCGGCTGGGCGAAGCCGGTGTTGAGGAAGATCTGCGCCGGGCCATGATTGAACTGGTCGGTCCGCATCGACTTGATGATGCAGATGTCATCGACGACGCCGGCCAGGTGCGGCAGCATCTCGGATAGCTCCGCGCCGGAGCGCCCATCGCGCGCGAAGCGAAAGCGCGGACCGAGCGCCATCGCGTCGGGCCGGATGAACGCGTAGCGCTGGCCGCCGATGACCTCCGGCGGGATCGGCCGGCCCTCGAGCCGGGTCAGCTCGGGCTTGCGGTCGAATAGTTCAAGTTGGCTGGGAGCGCCGGCCATGAACAGGTGGATGACCGCCCTGGCGCGGGCCGGAAAGTGCGACGGCCGGGCCGCGAGCGGGTTGCGCGGCGCCGGATCCTCGGCGCGAGCGAACGCGCCGGTAAGCAGCGACGCGACGGCAATCTTGCCGACGCCGTAGCCGCATTCGTGGAAAAAATGGCGGCGGGTAAGGGGAAGCATCGGGTTACTCCTCGATCAGTAAAGCGCTGCGTGCGGCCCGTGCCGTTGACGTAGTCAATGTTTAGCCAATGAGTCGGTCATAGACTGCGTGCGAGCCGATCCAAAACCAGGTAATCGTGTCGTCTTCCAATAGCCCCAAAGCGCGCCAACCCCGTGCAACGCGCACGGAGTAGAGTCCTTCGTGGCCGTGAATCTGCTTGAATGCAGACTCGGGTGCGACGGATTGTCTTGCCAGTGATCTGAGAATTCACAATTCGTCCCATCCGACACGCTGAACGTGTCCTGCCTTGATGTCCTCGCGCACCTTGGCAGCGAGCTGCGCTAATGGCTCCTTAGTACGTGCGAAAGCTTCCTCCCAGCACCGCTCGTCGGCCTGTTCGTCCACTTCCGACAGCTGGCGAAAATCGATCACGAACCTGTCCTCCGTCAACTTGACGACTTCCCCTACAAGGTCTTCGCGCACGTCAAAGGTCTTCGGCACTTTGCTGGCGTCTCTTCCTGCCAGGATAGGCGCCGCGTTCTTGGGTCGGGCAATGATCAATCGCACCGGTAGTTTGCCCTCGACGGCCTGATTCCGGTGCTTGCGGAGCAGGTTCTTGCCGGGAGCGTTCATGAGTTCCTCAAGCCGGTCCGCGGCCGTGTTCTTCGTTACGAGGACAACTTCGAACCATCGAGCCGTCGTCGGCAATCGCCGAATAGGCCCATCTCGGGTTCACAAGCTTGGCACCGTATTTGGCAAAGGCGTCCGTGTAGTTGAGCTTGCTCATAATTGCTCCGTCTTACTGCAACATCAAGAACCGCGATTCTACTGCGGTGAGCTTCATCGGACTTCCCCTTGGGCTACAGGGACCACGTCCGTGCCGTGCCGGTGCCCCGCCGCAAGCAATTCCTCGACGCGCGTCACCACTTCCCGCGCAGCCCCACGAGAAGGTGACGCCCGATCCGCCGTGGCCATAGTTATGGACGATGCGCGTGCCCGGCTCCGCCTCGACGCGAACCCCCGCATGGCGAAACGGCCTGAGCCCGACACGGACCGGTTCCGCCGCGTCGATCTCGGCCCCCTTCAGGACCGGCATGAACTCGACGCATTGGCGGTAGATCGTGCGCACCGGTTCGTGGTTGTCCAGGCCGATATCCAGCTGCCATTCGTCCGGCTCGGCAAATCCGCCCAGGATTAGCATGTCGTCCCCACGCGGCACAATGAAGACGAATCCGCGCTCGTCGCCTGAGCCATGGTGCGAAATGCAATGTGCCTGCGTGATCCGCGGCATGGCCCGGCCGTCGTTGCGGACGCGGATGAGCGCACCCCGCACCGGATATACCGCATCGTCCGCAAGCTCCCGCGCGCCAGACCGGTGCAATGGATAATGGCGTCTGCTCCGAATTCGCGCGCCAGCATCTCGGCCTCCTCGCGCAGCGGGCCACCGATCTTTCGCTCGAGCATTCGGCAACCGGCTCGCTCGGTTTCTCCGTGCAGCCAACGCATGTACACGTCCGTGTCGATCATCGGCGCCAGGTGAGAGTACGCATCCCGAACGCCAACGCGGGGATTTACGTTGTTTTCCGCAATCAGGATGGGGTCGCGCCGGAACTGCCGCACCTTGCCCTGGAGTTCGGCCATCTTGTCCAGCTGCCGGCGGTCCTGGTCGATCGGCTGCTTGAAGTAGAACGTCACCGGCCGCAGAAAGACGCCGGTCGCGGGATCGCGCCAGCTCGGCAAAAACTTCGTAGGAGGTCATGCACCAGGCCTTGGCGCGTGCGAGGGATATCTGGTCGTGATGGTGGCCGCACACGGCCGGCGGCCATTCCCACAAGGCCCCGGCGACAACCGATGTGACTCGCGGCGCGAACCGGTCCGCGATCACGGTGACGTCGAAGCCGTGCCGCCGCAAGCACAGGGCACTGGTGAGGCCGCTTACGCCGGCACCGATGACGAGCACCCGTTGCGCCGCCGCACGGCGACCGTTATTTGGAAGAAAACCCATAGAAAACCGTTGCGGCGCGCGTTCGGTCTGAAGAATAAGGGGCAACAAGGTGCTCTGTAGAAAACCGAGCCCTGGGTGGCCGGGGCTGAGTCTTCGAAGCCCCGGCGGTACGCGGAAACCGGGGCTTCGAAGACTCAGCCCCGGCCACCCAGGCTTGTCCCGTCTGGTTTTCAACAGAGCAGGCAACAAGTCGATTGTCGCGCAGCAAGCGATAAAAAGCAATCCCCGCCAATGGGCTGCCGTGCCTGATTCTCAAACGCCCGGCCATCCAATCTGACCTACTCCTTGGTGATCATCTCATCCAAATTCAGCACCGCCCGCGCTGCCAGGGTCCATGCCGCTCGCTGTACCACGTCGCCGCTGCCGTCGCCGGCGATTGCCTTGGCGTCGAGCGTGCCCTTCTGCAGCCGATCGCGCTGCCGCGTGACGAATTCGACCAGGGCCGCGCGTTCATCGGCGGTCGGCGGCCGTGTCAGGCAGCGGCGGAACAGATCGGTCGTGCGCGCCTCCATTGTGCCCGGAGCGGCGGCAACCGTATTGCCCAGCTTCTGCGCCGCCTCGATCACGACCAGGTCGTTGAGCATCGTCAGCGCCTGCAGTGGCGTGTTGGAGGTTTCGCGGCGGGCCAGGCAGGTCTCGCCGGTGACGCCGTCAAACGTCGCGAACATCGCGTAGGGAATCGACCGCTTCAGGAACGTGTACATGCCGCGGCGATAACGGTCCTCGCCGGTGCTCGGCTTCCACTGCAGCGGACCATAGACGCCTTCCGTGCTCACCGACGGCGGCTGCGGCGGAAACACGCTCGGGCCGCCCAGCTTCGGCGACAACAGGCCGCTGACGCGCAACAGGCTGTCGCGAATCTGCTCCGCTTCGAGCCGTACCCGCGGGCCGCGCGAGCAGCCGATTCTCCGGGTCGCGGGCCAGCCGCTCCGCCGTCACCCGCGACGATTGCCGATAGGTCGCGCTCATGGCGATGAGCTTGTGCATCTTCTTGAGCGACCAGCCCTGGCGCACGAACTCACGGGCCAGCCAGTCGAGCAGCTCCGGATGCGTGGGCGCCTCGCCCTGAATGCCGAGATCCTCTGTCGTGCGCCAGGCCGCGGCCGAAGAACGCTTGCCATTGGCGGTTCATCGTGACGCGGGCGGTCAGCGGATTGTCCGGCGACACCAGCCAGCGGGCCAGGCCAAGTCGGTTGCGCGGGGCGTCCGCCGGCAGTGGATGCAGCACCGACAGGACGCCGGGCTCGACGCGCTCCCTTGGCTGCAGGAACTCGCCGCGATGGTGAATGTGCGTCGGCCGGGGGTTGTCGCTCGGTCGTTCCTTCATGACGAGTGTCGTCGTGAACGCGGGTAGCGAGGCGCGCAGCGCCTCGATCTCCTTGTGTGCCGCCGCCAATTCCGGCGCGGCCGCCAGGAAGCGCTGCCGAAGCTGTTCGCGTTCCTCGGGCGAGCGCTGGCCAACGGGCCGAGCCAGGATCGCCTCAACCGCGCTGCCGTGCGCGGTCGCCTCGGCACGGCGTTTGTCCGTGGTGACTGAAACGCGGAATCGGCCCAGGCCGCTGGCGTAATAGCGCTCAAACAACATGCCGAGCTTGACGGCGCCATCGAAACGCACTGGCTGGGCGAAGTTGAACACCGCCGCGTGTGGGCCGGCCGGCGTGGACCAGCCCGTCGCGAGATTGCCGTCGATGCACAGGGCAGCGCTACCCTTGGGCTGATCCTGCGAGGCGCCGCTGAACCGCACCGGCTTGCCGTTTACGCTCAGCGTTAGCTCGTTCAGGAAGAAATCCCCCTTACGGCCTTCGTAGTAGGTCCGTCCAGGTCCGCGGTCGGGCAGACTCTCGTGCGACAGCACCTCGAAGCCGCAGCGCGGTGACGCCGTCGACCTTCGCGTCGAATGTGAGAGTGTAGGTGTCGCTCTTGGTCTGGTCGCCGCTCGCCAGCACCGAACCGTCGTCGAGCAGGCGCAGGTGCGGCATGTTGGTCGTCATCGCCGACGGCCGCACGACCGTCCACGCGACCGCCCGGCTCGACTCGCGCTGCTCCCACGCGGCGAAGTTCTTCTCCAGCGCCGCGGCGCCGCCCGGAAAACGGCCCGGCAGCGCTGCGGTCAGTCCGGCGATTTTCGCCTCGATCTCCGCCCGGCGTTTGGCGATGCCCGGTTCGCGGATTGCGTAGTCGGGCTCGTCGGCGTTGTTGAGGAACGCCAGGATCTGGTAATACTCGCGGTGCGTGATTGGGTCGTACTTGTGCGAATGGCACTGGGCGCAGCCGAGCGTCAGGCCGAGCCAGGTCGTCGCGGTAGTGTTGGCGCGATCGACCACGGCATAATAGCGGAACTCGAGCGGATCGATGCCGCCCTCCTCGTTCATCATCGTGTTGCGGTGAAAGCCCGTCGCGATGATCTGCGCCGGCGTCGCGTTCGGCAACAGATCGCCCGCCAGCTGCTCGATCGTGAACCGGTCGAACGGCATGTCGGCGTTGATCGCGTTGATCACCCAATCGCGATACGGCCAGATGACGCGTGGCCGATCTTTCTCGTAGCCGTTGGTGTCGGCGTAGCGGGCCAGGTCGAGCCAGCGCCGCGCCCAACGCTCGCCGTATTGCGGCGAGTTCAGCAGCCGATCCACGACCTTTTCGTAGGCGTTGTCCGCGGTATCGTTGACGAACGCGTCGACCTCGGCCGGCGCCGGCGGCAGGCCGATCAGGTCGAGCGACAACCGGCGGATCAGCGTATAGCGATCGGCCGGCGGCGACGGCTTGAGTCGATCCTTCTCCAGCCGGGCGAGCACGAACTGGTCGATGGGATTTTGCGGCCAGCGCGCATCGGCGACCTTCGGCGGCGCGCTCGCCCCTGGCGGCACGAACGCCCAGTGCTGCTCGTACTTCGCACCGGACGCGATCCAGCGCTTGAGCACCTCCTTCTGCGGCGCGGTCAGGGCCGTCTTCGTGGACGGCGGCGGCATCACCATCTCGGGATCGCTCGACGTGATGCGGGCGATCGCCTCGGTTGCCGGCAGCTTGCCCGGCACGTCGAGCCGCAGCTTCGCCTTGCGCAGTCTTTTCGTCGGGGCCGTGGCACTTGAAGCAGTACCGCGCCAGCAGCGGCCGAACCTCGCGCGTGAAATCGGGAGTGTCCGCTACGGCGGGCTGTCCCCTCACGAGGGCGCCGTCGGCCAGCAGGAGCACCACAGCGAGGCAAGCATAGCGATGAAGCGGCGGCATGCGCGGATCCTTTGCGACGCGTTTTTGTCCATCCTACCAATTCCAGCCATGGGATGCGTGGAAACTACGAGGAGTATCAATTCGCCGGCGCTGACGCCGCAACGTCAAGCAATCGCGCCACACATTCGGCGACGAACAACATGCTGCCGCCTTCGGGTAAGCGCATCGTATACAGATCGCTCAGGCGCCTCACCGCTTCGGGATGGCGAACCGAGACCTGAGTGCCACTGGTGAATTCAATGACAAATTTGCTAAACGGACGGCGGCGACAAAATGCGCGGAGTGCCACGTCGAATTGGGCCGGTGTCATGCGACGGCCTCAGTATTTGTCGGGCGGATGGCGCGAACGGCATTGAATTCGAATTCCACCAAGCCGCCGTCCGCGCCGATGAAGACAGCGCCGGTATCATCGAAGGCCACTTTGGGATGAAAGATGTCCAGCACCTGCCCATTGCACATTTCCACTGCAAACGGCACAAACGGCTCGCGGTGGATCAACTCGGTCATTTTCTCTTCGACTTGCTTGACAGTCATGAAAGCGGCCCTCATCTTGCGCGACGCTGCCGTGATCGTATCTCAAGTGCCATGAACCGCAAGGCATTTCCTCCCGGATTGCCGGCCACCGAGGCATCGTGCATGATAGTTGCTCTGGTCTTACAGGCGCATTCTCGATTCGGACAGAGAATCTGTCAACCGGTCGGCGCACCGCAACCTCGGCGGCAAGGGCCCGAATTCGTTTTGTACCCAGGAAATCACGATAGCGGCGCCGTGCGGATTGCGCCGGATCCTGTAAGTGCTTCTTCTCGATCAGGTCGTCGGGGATGTCGCGGCTGCCGCCGTGCTTGAACGTACCCATGAGCTGAGCCTCCGCCAGGACGTGGCCGTGCAGCGCCTTGAGCACGTGGTCCCTGGTGTCGCCGCCGGTGACGTCGAGCGCGCGGTCCAGCGCGTACAGCTTGAAGATGTAGCGGTGCGGCTTGCCTTCGGGCGGCTTCGGGCCGTTGTAGCCGAGCTTGCCGGAATCGTTGCGGCCTTGCCGGGTGCCGTTGGCCAGGCCTTCACGGTGGGGAATGCCCTCGGGCAGCTCGCGCGACTGGGCCGGAATGTTGAAGATCACCCAGTGCGTGAATGTCCCGCGCGGCGCGTCGGGGTCCTCGCAGATCAGCGCGAGGCTTTTGGTCTCCTCGGGCGGCTCGGTCCACTTGAGCTGCGGCGAGGCGTTGCGGCCTTCGCCGGTGAAATCGAGCGGGATCGGCTGTCCTTCCTCGAACGCAGTGCTGGTGAGCTGCAGAGTCATCGGTCGTCCTCCTCGAGCCGTGACCGGCGTTGCACCTTGCAATGCCGCCCACGGCTCAGCGATTTACGGTACTCATGTCGGCATAGCGTTGGCCGGCCGCGGCGCCGCGGCGCCACCTCGCTGATCCGCATCAGGTCCTCGCGCGACAGGGCGATGTCGGCGGCGGCAAGGTTCTCTTCCAGATAGCGCCGCTGCTTGGTGCCGGGGATCGGCACGACGTCGCCGCCCTGCGCGAGCAGCCATGCCAGCGCGAGCTGGGCCGGGCTCACGCCCTTTTCACAGGCCAGCCAGCGGATGCGGTCGGCCAGGTCGAGGTTGCGCCGGAAGTTGTCGCCCTGGAAGCACGGCGACTTGCGCCGCCAATCGTCGGTCCGCAGCTCGTCGGGGTTGTGAAAGCGGCCGGTCAGGAAGCCGCGTCCCAGCGGGCTGTAGGCGACAAAGCCGATGCCGAGCGCACGGACCGTCGGCAGCACTTCGTCCTCGGGATCGCGGGTCCAGAGCGAGTATTCGGTCTGGAGAGCCGCGATCGGGTGGACCGCGTGCGCCCGCCGAATGGTCTGGGGCGCTGCTTCGGACAGGCCCAGGTAGCGTACCTTGCCCGCCCGCACCAGCTCGGCCATCGCGCCGACCGTTTCTTCGATCGGCACATTCGGATCGACCCGGTGCTGGTAATAAAGATCGATGTGGTCCACCTCCAGCCGGCGCAGCGAGGCGTCGCAGGCCTGACGCACATATTCCGGCCGGCCGTTGACGCCGAGCCAGGTTCCCCCCGGCCCCCGGACATTGCCGAACTTGGTGGCGACGATTAGGCGGTGGCGCTGGCCCTGGATGGCGCGGCCGACAAGGCGTTCGTTGGTGTGCGGTCCGTACACATCGGCTGTGTCCAGGAGGTTAACGCCCAGCTCGAGGGCGCGGTGGATCGTCGCAATCGCTTCGACCTCGTCGACCGCGCCGTAGAATTCGCTCATTCCCATGCACCCAAGCCCGAGTGCCGAAACCCTCGGGCCATTCGTGCCCAGCTGTCGCTGCTGCATCGCCGTACCCTTCCCTTCTGTCCGCCCCCCCGCAGGTAACGACTTATTGGGAGCAAGTTGAGTGCCAAAGCGGTGGGCAATTCGCCGCATCGCCGCATCGCGCTCATCGCGCTCTGAGGCCTTGCGGCGGCCGGCGGGCGAGGTTACGATGCAGGAACGGGCCCAGGGGCCACGCTCGTCTGCTCATTTCTCTTTGTCTGGCCCCGCACATCTCCCATCTGATGGAGGGCTTTGTCATGGCGCTCGCTTCGGTCCGCAGTCCGTCGCCGCCTTGGGCGGGGGCCGCACACCGGCTGGTGCTGCACGTCTGCACCAGCAATCCGTTCTATCTCATCAGTGCCGGGCTGTTCCTCGCCGGCCTGTATGCCTCGTTTGCGAGGAACGGCGGCGACGTCGAAACCTGGGCGCTGCTGTCCGGGCTCGCCAGCTACGCGCTACTGCTCGCCGTCACGGCGCTGCTGCTGGTGCGCTTCGCCAATGCCTGGGACGACCTGCGCACCGTCCTGTTGCTGGTCGTGCTCATGTTCCTGGCGACCTCGGTGACCTTCGACGAGATCCTGGTCCTCGACTTTTCCCGAGGTATCGTCTACTTTCTCGCCGGCCTCTTGTTCGCGATCCTGGTCAGCGAGGGGCTGCTGCGCGGCATTCGGCTGCGGCTGCCGGCCTGGTTTCGCCTGCCGTACTATCTGATCCTTACGCTCTTCTTTCTCTATCCGATCGGCCTGGCAATGCTGGAGCCCCCGGTCGGCGTTGCGGCGCCGCCGCGCGCGGCGCTCGATGACAGCTTGCAGTGGGCCCTGTTCGGATTCTCACCCATCGCCGGGCTCGCCTTCCTCACGCTGCTGCCGGCAATCCGGCGCGGTCCCGCTTATGTGCGGGGCAACGGCAGTCCCTGGCCCTGGCCGCTCTATCCCTGGACGCTATTTGGGCTGCTCGGCCTGGCGGTGCCGGCGCGATCCTTCCTCCTGTGCTACTCGATGCACCTGCTCGATGGTCCCGATCATGGCCGGCTGATCTTCGGGCCTTATTTCGTGGTGCCGTTCGGTCTCTGTGCAACCATCGTGCTGCTGGAGCTCGGCCTGGTGTTGCGCAGCCGTCCCATGCTGGGCGTCGCCATCGGCGCGCCGCTCGGTCTCGCGGTGCTGGCCATGCTCGGCCATCGCGACGATCCGGTGTACCAGGAATTCCTGACGGCGTTCACGCAGCGGCTTGGCGCAACTCCCGTGTATTTGACGCTGCTGGCCGCGGCGGGCTTTTATGGTTATGCGGCGCTGCGGCGCGCTCCCGGCGCGTTCGGGCACCTCACGGCGAGCCTGGCGGCGCTCGCATTCGTTGGTCCGAGCACCGTAGCATTCGGCGATTTGACGGCACCGCAACTTCCGCCGCTGCTCGCTGCCGCCGCATTGCAGCTCACGCTCGGGATCGTGCGCCGCCACGCCTGGCACAGCCTGCTCGGCGCCGTCGGGCTGGCGGTCGTCGTGACGGTGGCGCTGCCGGGCGGTCCGGTCGTCGTGCCGTGGCGCGGGGCGATGGCGTTGCACCTGGTGGTACTTGCGGTGCTGGTCGTCGGCGCAGCATTCAGGGATGACGCCGGTGAACTGCTCCGGGCCGCCGGTACGGGCATCCTCGGGCTCGCCTGCGTGACGGTCGCCCTTGGCGGGGTGAGCCTGCCAATCAGTCAATTGCCGTGGTGGGTCATCCTCTACCCGCCGAGCGTGGCCTTGCTGCTGGCCGGCTACGGCCGGCTCGTCGGCCCGCGCGGCGTATGGGCTCGCCGGATTGGGGCTGGCGGTCTGGATGACGGCGATCGGCTCGCGTGGGTATCTGGCGCTGCGCCAGATCGTGAGCGGCCTCGACCAGATGTCTCTCGGCCTGGGCGCGTTCGGCGTCGCCGTGCTGATCAGCCTGGGCAAATCGGGAATGCTCAGTCGCTGGCTACATTCGGCCACGACGAATGTGCATCCGGGCATCGCGACGGCCGACGCCGCCGCGCCGACGGACGGCTGAGCGGTTCGTAGTTCCGCTTTTAGGCGGTTCCCCCCGCCGCCTAAAGGCGGAACTACGAACCCTTGCCCGCCGCCGTCGTTTCATTACTCTTTGGTCAGACTACCGGTTGCACGGAACTAACCGGCTGGGCGCATCCTCAAAAGGAATGTGGTCGCCAATGCGGCATCCCTTTCCTTACGACGTTGGGAGGTTAACATGGTTCGCCTACTGAAGGCTGCAACGGTCCTGGGCGTGGCCTTGGTCCTGGGGGCGTTTGCGTCGCCCGCACCGGCTGCCAAGGGCGTCAAGAAGACCGGCGAACAGCACGTCCGCGGTGTGGTCGTCTCGGTACACCATGGAAAGAAGGGCGCCCAGGGGCACATGACCATTCGCGTCACGCACCACAAGCAGAAGAAGGGTCAGCCGGCCGTCGCGGCCAATACGCATCACACGTTCATGATCGATAAGCATACGCATGTTCACACCACAGCAGCGGGGCGAGCCGGGATGGCGGCGCTGCACGCCGGCGCGCACGTCACCGTGGCGACCCACAATCATCATGCCGACGTTGTGACCGTTCACCATCCCAAGAAGCTCGCGAAAGGATAGTCACAGCGTTGGAGTCCCGGCTTTAGCCGGAGGAAACCGGCTAAAGCCGGGACTCCAACGCTGTGGCTGGCCATTGCACGGGAGATTTCGATGCTGCGTGCTTCGCTGATCATCGCGGCGCTCATGCTGCCGACGGCCGATTCGAGCGCGAGCCAGGATGATACGGACCCGATCGCAATTGCCGCGCACAACGGGCCGATCAACGCGGTCGCCTACACGCGGCAGGGCCCGCTGTACGCCACGGCCGGCGACGATGGGACGGCGATCGTCTGGGACGCGCAGACCCGCAAGGCCAAGGCCACGCTCAAGGGACACACCGGGCCGGTCCTCGGCATCAGCTTCGCGCCGGACGGCAAACTGTTGGCGACCGCCGGCACCGACAAGACGGTTCGCCTTTGGGACGTCGAGACCGGCAAGGCGATCAAGACGCTCAAGGGCCACACCGACTCGGTCAACAGCGTCGCCTTCAGCCCGGACGGCAAACGGCTCGCCTCGGCCAGCGACGACGAGTCCATCAAGATCTGGAGCGTCGAGAAGCAGCGCGAGATCGCCGATCTCAAGGGCCACAGCGACGCGGTGAACGGGGTCGCGTTCGCGCCGGACGGCAACTTGCTTGCCTCGGCCAGCTCCGACGATACGGTCCGGATCTGGGACCTCTCGAAGCCGGGCGTCTCCAGGCCGCTCAAGGGCCACGAGGGCACGGTCAACAGCGTCGCCTTTTCGCGCGACGGCAAATGGCTCGCCTCGGCCAGCTCCGACAATACCGTCAAGGTTTGGGACGTTGCCGGCGTCAAGGAGGTGCGAACGCTCAAGGGACACGAGGACGACGCGAACGCGGTGGCGTTCTCACCGGACGGCACGCTGCTCGCCTCCGCCAGCGACGACGGCACCTGCCGCGTCTGGGAGGCGGCGACCGGCAAGGAGATCGCGTCGCTGGATGCGCACGAAGACGGCGCAGCACGACGTCACGTTTACCGCCGACGGCAAGTCGCTCCTCACGGTCGGCCACGACGGCATGCTCAAGATCTGGCGCACGCCGGCAGCGCAGTGATTTACCCCGAAGGGGTTCGATCTCAAAGCCCAGGGTCGCGCAGCGCACCCTGGGTCCCGGGCCGCCTCAGGGGCTCCCCGAAGGGGTTTCATCGAAGGGCCCGCAGCCGTGATGAAACCCCTTCGGGGTAAATACACTCCTTGTTATCGCGTCCCCAGGGCTGCGCTTGCCCTGGGCTTTGAGATCGAACCCCTTCGGGGTAAAAGGGCGGCGCGCAAGCCTTGTTGTGACCGCCTTATTCGCTCCTTGTCGCTCATTCATCGACGATTCCGCGTTGTATCTCGGGCGGTATACGCGGTTGGGCGCGGGGTCTTTTTCGTCGACGTGGAGTGGGCGGCGCGCTGACCTTCGGTTCTTCCGCCCCCTCGAGCGGCTGTCCCTCAACCACCTTCTCGAGGCGAGCCCTGATACGCTGGGCATAGTTGGCCGACAGCTCAAAGCCGATCCAGCGCCGGCCAAGCTTCTTGGCCACCGCCAGCGTGGTGCCGCTGCCGCCGAACGGATCGAGCACCAGGTCGCCGGCGCTGGAGCACGCGCGGATGATGCGCCCAGCAGCTGCTCCGGCATCTGGCAGCCGTGCCACCCTGCCCGTTCCTTGAAGGTGCCGCACACCCGGCTGAAATACCACGTATCCTCATCGGGCTGGAACGCCTCCGGCACATCCTGCGGCCGTAGGATCCAGGTATCGTCCGGGAGCCGGCCGCGGGAATCGGCCCGGGCATCCGCATAAACCAGCTGCCGCGCGGACGGCACACGAATATCGAGGCTGTTGAACGTGAAGTGCTTCGGATCCTTGACGAAATGGAAAAGATGCGTGTGACTGCGGCTGAACTTCTTGGTGCAGTTGACGCCGAACGTGTAATACCACACCACCCAGCTTCGGCAATGGAAGCCCAATTGCTTCTGAAAAATGAGCTTTAGCTCAGCCGCGAAGTCGTCGCCGATCGCGAGCCAGAACGTGCCGGTCGGCTTCAGCACGCGCTGGACCGCGGCGCCCCAACGCTTGGACCAGGCGAGGTATTTCTCCGCGTCATGGTCGTCAGCGTATTGGTCATAGTCATAGCCGATGTTGAAGGGTGGATCGGCGAAGGCGAGGTCCACCGACTCCGCATCCAGTTTGGCAAGCCCTTCAACACAATCTCCCGGGTAAAGGCAATTGCAGTCCACGCCGCGAACCTCGAGACGAAGGGTTAGTAGAGACATCGCACGCCCACGGCCGACTGGCCGTGGGGTTCTGCGACGCAACCCCACGGCCTGTCGGCCGTGGGCGCGCATTGTGGTTACTTCCTGAGCCGCTCGATCAAGAACTGCGCCGCGGTCTTGTACCGCGAGTCGATGTGGCCTGGATAATTCAGTACGCATTCCACGCCGACCGACTTGAGCTTCTCCTCCAGCTTGAGGCCCATGACCGCGGAGTGCGTGGGGTCGGCCTGCTTCTCGCCGACCACCGGCGGGTCTTTTTGGCCCATGTAATCCATGAAGATCGGCGGATCGTCCTTGGTCACGTGCTCGATCGGCGAGTATTCCTTGATCCACTTCAGCACCTTCTCGCGGTTGTCATACAGCGCGTCGAAGTTCGGCAGTCCGAACGCATGGGCGCCGTAGCGATAGTTGGGCATCCACTCGCGCAGCTCCTTCGGGTCGAGCGATACCTGGGCCCCGCTCACGGCCGCACAGTAGAGCCGCGTCGATTCGCGCGCGACCGGGTCAGTGCTCTTGGGATCGGCCATATCGTCGTGGAATGCCAGCCACAGGGACGAGCAAGCGCCGGCCGAGCCGCCGGTGGCGCCGACGCGCGTCTTGTCGAGGTTCCACTCCGTCGATTGCGAGCGGATGAACTGCAGCGCCCGGGCGGCGTCTTCGAGCGGCGCCTTGACCGGCGGCTCGACGCTGTTCGTGACGTAACGATAGTTGATCGCCGCCGCGGAAATGCCGGCGTCCAGGTATTGCTTGACCGCCTTGGCGTAGCCGGACTTGTCGCCCTTCTGCCAACCGCCGCCGTGGATCATGAACACCAGCGGCGTCGGCGCTTCGGATTTCGCCTGCCAGAAATCCAGCACCTGCCGTTCGTGCTCGCCATACGCGACCTTGCCGGCCGTCGGCGCCGGCGGTTCTTCGCTCGGTTTCTTGTCCTGCGTCCACGCGGGCGCGGAGCATGCCAGCAGCATCAGGGCCGGCAGCAGCCATCGTCTCATGATGCGTCCTCCGCACGAGGTCGGTTTGCCCCTGGCGATAGTGTAGCGACGCCGCAAGCCGGCCGCATCCGGCAAAAGCTGCGACCAGCGAAGGCGCGAGCAACGTGGACTTGGCCGCCACCGCTGTCTGCGGTAAAAAGGGAAGGGCAGCACCAGCAAGATGGCGGCGCACGAGTTGAGCTTGTGATCGCGTCGAACCGAATGACGGATGCGAGTCTTGATAGGTAAACGGCCATGACCACGATTCACGCGCAGCTAATCGGCAACCAGGTCTTGCTGCCGCGCAGCGAACTCGAACGATTGCTGGAGCTGGCACGACAGATTGCCGCGGTCGAGTTACAGGTGCGCGAAGACGATGTCCCCACGGTCGCGCTGATGCGCCTGGCGGACCAGGGTGGCGCGTTTGACTTTTGGCACGAAGATGGTGAAAATATCTACTCCCTGCAAGACGGGGAGCCTCTGTGACGCCGGCCCCTTTGGCGCGTGGCGACGTGGTGCTTCCTGAGGTTCACGAGGAGCTGATGTGTTACGTCAAAGCCGGCCACTTGCTCGCGCTCGTGCACTCGCAGGCGCGCCAGGCACTCAAGAAGCCCAAGGTGTCCTGAGACGCTTATTCCCTCCCCTACGCAAGTCTGGGCGGCAACCTGGGCGGAAATAACAGTTGCGTCCAATTTTTGCTTGCCGATCGCATCGCCAGCGACGATACTCGGATGAAAGAAATCCAGCGCGCAGGTGCGCCCAGGCGGCAGCTTCCGGTTGCGGAGACAGGTCATGACCTACACCGCGGAACTGAGTCGGACCAATCCGACCGCATTGATCTTCCTCATCGACCAGTCCAGCTCCATGGCCGAGCCGTTCGGTGCCCAGCCGGAAAAGCCCAAGGCCGAAGGCGTTGCCGATAGCATCAATCGCCTCTTGCAGAATCTGGTGCTGAAGTGTGCCAAGGGCGACGGCATCCGCGATTACTTCCACGTCGGTGTCATCGGCTACGGCGGCCGTGTCGCCTGGGCGCTCGGCGGCACATTGGCGGGGCAAAAGCTGGTGCCGATCAGCGTGATCGCCAACAATCCGCTCAGGGTCGAGCAGCGGACCCGCAAGGTCGATGACGGCGCCGGCGGCCTCGTCGAGCAAAAATTCAAGTTCCCCCTCTGGTTCGAGCCGCTCGCCGCCGGCCGCACGCCCATGTGCCAGGCCCTTCTGGAAGCTACGGCGGCGCTTGAGCAGTTCATCGGCCGATTTCCCGGCGCCTTCCCGCCGCTGGTCATCAACATCAGCGACGGCAAGCCCACCGACGGCCATCCGGAGCTGCCCGCATCGAAGCTGCGCAACCTGACCACGACCGACGGCAACGTGTTGATCTTCAACGCCCATCTCTCGTCGAAGCCGGCGCGGCCGATCGAGTTCCCCTCGCAGGAAAGCTGGCTGCCCGATCCGGAAGCCCTGGTGCTGTTCAAGATGTCCAGCGTGCTGCCTCCCAGGCTGCGCGATGCTGCCGGGGCGGAAGGCTTCCGGGTCAACGATAACACCCGCGGTTTCGTCTTCAACGCCGACCTGGTGTCCGTGATTCGCTTCCTGGACATCGGCACCCGCGCCGTCCAAACGGTTCGCTGAACATGACCGACCTTTTCCGATTGGCCTGGCGAACGTTTCATACGCCCAAGGCAGGCTACACGGCCGACGAATACGAGGACGCCTTCGCGGCCGACCCGCAGCAAGGCCGTTTCGCCATCGCCGACGGCGCATCGGAAAGCGCTTTCGCCGACGCGTGGGCGCAGATCGTGGTCAGCGCATTCGTGCAGACGCCGGGTCCGTGGTCGGGCTGGTTGGACTCCGCTCGCGAGCGATGGTGCTCCCAGGTCCAGCAGCGCGAGCTGTCGTGGTACGCGGAAGCCAAGTTTGAGTTCGGCGCCTATGCCGCCGTGCTGGGTATCGCGTTCAACAATGGCCGATGGCTTGCGCGAGCCGTCGGCGATTGCTGCCTCTTCCAGATTCGCGCAGGTCGCTTGCTGCGGACGTTCCCGATCCGGCATTCGGCCGACTTCGGCAATCGTCCGTCGCTGCTGGGATCGCGAAGCCGCCAATCCGCGCAGCCCCGCGCTCGCCGCATCCGTATGAAAGGCGACATGGGCCCGCAAGATGTCGTTCTCCTGATGACCGACGCGTTGGGTGAGTGGTTCTTGAAACAGGTCGAGCAAGGGCGACGACCCTGGAATGATTTGCAAGCCATCCTGACCGATGAGCAGTTCCGCGAGTTCACAACGCAGCTGCGTGAAGCGACGGAACTGCGCAACGACGACGTGACCGTGGCGTTGATTCAGTCCGAAAAATTCTGACGTCCCCAGCGGGAGCCTCCCATGCCCTGGCCCCTGTCCCAGGATTACAACGAAGCTATCCAGAGCCCAGCGAGTTCGCTGGGCGATCCCGAGTTGCAGGGCGGCGAGCCGGTCACGGGTGCGCTAGGCATGCCGATGCCGCGCTCCGGCAACTTTGCCGATGTGTACGAGTTCGTCGGCGCCAGCGGCGCCAAATGGGCGATCAAATGCTTCACCCGCGCTGTGCCAGGCCTGCGCGAGCGCTACAGCGAGATCAGCAAGCATTTGACCCAGGCGAAGCTACCGTTCACTGTCGATTTCGACTTCCTGACACGAGGCATACGCATTGGCGGCGACTGGTACCCCGTGCTGAAGATGCAGTGGGTGGAAGGCTTCTTGCTGAACGAGTTCGTGCGCAACAACCTGGACAAGCCGGCTCAGCTGGAAGCCCTCGGGCAAATCTGGCTGCGCATGGCCCGGTGTCTGCGCGATGCGAACATGGCCCATGCGGACCTGCAGCACGGCAACGTGCTCCTGGTTCCTGGCAGAAAGCCCGGTTCGCTGGCCGTCAAGCTGATTGATTACGACGGCATGTGGGTGCCGGCGCTCGCAAATAACAAGTCGGGCGAACTGGGACATCCGGCCTATCAGCATCCTCAGCGATTGCGCGAGGGAACTTACAGCGCCGAGGTGGACCGGTTTCCCCTCCTGGCCATCGCCTGCGCCTTGCGTGCCCTGGTAGTCGCCGGCAAGCCGCTCTGGGATCGTTACGACAATGGCGACAACCTGCTCTTCCGCGAAGCGGACCTGCGCGATCCTGCTGCTTCGCCTCTGCTTAAGGAACTGTGGAACATCAACGACGCGGCTGTGCACGACCTGACCGGCCATCTCGTTATCGGCTTGACCGGCGCGATGGCCCAGGTGCCCCTTTTCCAGGAGCTGATGAACGGAGACGTAAGTCGCGAACTCCCCCCCGAAGAGGACATGAAGGTCGGCGAACTTCTCGGCCGCGGTGCCATCTTGAATCGTCCATCGGCCGTTGCGACCGCGTTTTCCGCCGTGCCGATCAAGACCTCTGCCACTCCGGTTTCCGCGAACTCCCGGTCGCGGGCCGCTCGACCGCCCTCCGCCTGGGAGTCGTTGGCACGCGAGAAATCAACGCCGAAAAGCGAACCGAAGGCGAACGGGGATCTCCTTAGGATCGGCATCGCCGCGGCTGTTGTGGCGGCGGTGTTGCTGGTCGTTCTTGCCGCGGTGGGCATCGGCGCTGCTGTCATCCTGAAGAGTCAACACGCAGAAAAAATAATGGCTCCGGTCCTTGCCCAAAAAGGCCCGCCTGCGAATGAGAAAACCAAGCTCCCACTCAAGAAAGAAGAACCCAGGAAGGAAGAGCCTGCGCCTCTGCCGAAACAGCCCAATGGTCTATTCTTTCCGGGTGAAGCCAATTGCGCGGCAATGGCTTATCGACTCAACGTCGGCAATGGGTTTGATATTACGAAGAGCTGGGTGTTGTATTTTGATTTTTTTCCGACCGATCTCGCGCAGTCTGGTCAAATGCTTCTCTGGGGCGATGATCGGCCGGGGAGGGATGCCATCTATGTTCTGCAAAGGAATGACAAGGTGGAAGCGGTTCTTGAGAATTGTCACGACAACACCGGCCACGGGATGCAAGCGGACCTGACGGATGCCGAAACGGGGCAGTGGAACAAGCTGAGGTTTTGTTATCACGCTGCGTCGCGCGAAGTTGAACTGTCCATAAATAATCGGCTTATTCGCAAGGAACGCAGCAAGATCTTGCCCTCGGTTGACCGGCCAATGCCGGTTTTCCTCGGCGGCGCGAATTACCAGGATCAACGCTGGCGCGGAAGAATCCGAAATCTTGGATTGGGGAATACCTAATGACTGCTGTGTGCGCAATGCATCGGCTTAAGCCCCGGCAGGGGCAGCAGATAGTAGCCCAGGACGTAAGTCCTGGGGTCACGCGCAGGAGCACCGATGGGAGTCCCGGAGGGACGGCAGAAACGCACGCCAGGCGCTCGCTCTGTCGTCCCTTCCGGGACTCAATCCAGTTTGCCACAGCCAATCCCAGGACTTACGTCCTGGGCTACTATCTGCCGTCCCTACCGGGACTCGGGAGAAACCCTTTATGAACGATCGATGGTATTATTCGCATAACGGGATGGAGCACGGCCCGTTTTCCGAGGCGGAAATCAGGGACCTCGCGGCGCAGAAGGCACTGCTGGAAAGCGATTTGATTTGGCAAGAAGGCAGCGGGCGAAGACGCGCTACCGGCCGCGGCGGCGCTTGATTTTTCGCAGTTGCCCGCGATAGGTCCTGCCATTCCGGGTTGGTTGGCGGACATCGCCGCGGGGGAAAACCAGGGGCCGTTGCCCGGACTGTTGCCAAGCAAGGAAATACCTGAATGGTTGGAGGATTTGCGTCTGTGGGTCGGCCTGGGCGTGTACACACCGGCCGAGCGAGCCGCCGATACACCAGTTTCTGAGTCGGCCCGGGCCGGTAAAATCCCCGATTGGCTGGAAGGCTGGACGACTGCGGAGAAGCAAAAACCTTCTCAGCAGCATCAGGCGCCTCCGGTGCCGGCCGCGCCTGCCATTCCGCTCGCGGTCCCCGTTTTTCCACCGGCCTGCGAACAGCCGGCTCCCGTTTCGCAGGCAGGCCAGCCTTCATTGCCGTCTTCTGTCGCCGGCGCAGCCCCGGTCGTCGGGACTCCGCCTCTTGCACCAAAGGTCCTGGTAGCGACGCCGATCACTGGCCCGGCTCCGGCCAACGCGTATATTCCGGTTGGTGTTCCTCTACCGACACCGCCGGCTACAGGAACTCCATCACCAGGAGAAACGACCCCGCCCGTGGCAGAGCAGCCCGCCAACCCTGTGGCGGCAATGCTCCTCCAGGCGAGCGGCTTTGATCCGGAAACGGGGCAAATCCTCGATCCGGGGAAGTTTCAGAAATGGAAACAGCAGCAGGTTCAATCCGCGTCGATCGGAAAGCCGGTTAGTAACGCCTCGCTCTTCGACACCTTCCGCAAGGCGCGCAGTGCCATCGAAAGCTGGGTCGATGACGATGCAAACCGCGGTTGCATGCTGCACACCGACGTGGAGGAGATCAAGCGCACTCCGGAAATCCAGGCCATTCTTCACGAATACGCCGGCTACGGCGAGGAGATGTGCGCGAAGCTCTTGCGCCACCTGGAATTCATGGTGGAAAATCGTAGGAACTACCATAAAGCCGTAGACCGTAGAAGAGCGGCGAATTCCTAATAAATACCGACGATGATGCGCCATGCTCAAGCACCAAGCTCGTCCATCCCCGGATCAATGAGATTCTCGCGCGGGCCGGCCATCACGCGACGATCGTGATCGCGGACGGCAACTATCCCGCGTCCACCAAGAAGGGCCCCAACGCGGAGCTGGTCTGCCTCAATCTGATGCCCGGCGTGGTGAACTGCACGCAAGTGCTGGCCGCCCTGTTGAGCGCCGTGCCGATCGACACCATCAACACGATGAACTACGAAGTCTCCGAGCCCAATGCGCTAGTCACCGAGCCGCCGGTGTGGGAGGATTATCGCCAGTTGATTCGCGGTGCCGGCATGGACCTCGACCTGCTGCCGCTCAACAAATGGGATTTCTACCGCGCCGTCGAGACGCCCGATCACGTCCTAACCATTCAGACCGCCGACCAGCAGCGGTTTGCCAACCTGCTGCTGTCGATTGGCATGCGGGTCGATTATTAGGTGACACGGCTGCGGCTGCCGACAATGGCGAGCACGATGCCGCCGGCGAGCGCCGCAACGCCGACGATGGGGTGCAGGACGATCGTGTGGGGGCGTTGCACGTCGATCTTGAGCGGGCCGACGTTGACGACGCGTTCCTGGGTAAAGAACGTGACGCCCTGAAACGCCAGAGCGAAGATGCCGAACAGAATCAACAGGATGCCGATAACCATGAGCACGCGCATGGGTTGCCTCCACGAGATGCCGTCGCGGAACGACCACGATTCCGCGTCGAGAACAATGAGGCAAAATCGGTGCCGTCCAGGCGCGGAAACCAACTTCCGGTTTCGGCGCCGCGTCAGAACGTCTCAATCTCCGAACCGGCAACGCCCAGGCAGCTTGCAATGGCCTGCAGCGTGCGTCGCTGCGGCCTGGTGATCTCGCCGCGCTCGATGCTTGTTGACAAATCCATCAGACTGTATGAGAATCTCGGTATGAAGACCACACAAGACACATTGATCCCCGCCGACGTGATGGCCGACGCCCAGCTGGTCGCCGAATGCGTTGCCGCAGGAAAGCCTGTGCCGCCCGACGTGGCTCGCAGGGTCCGTGAGGAAGGTGCGAAGATCACCGCACGGCTCAGGCAGCAGTATGGGGAGTTGGACATTGGCGTGCCTGCGATTCGCGAGCTGCGTGACGAATAACGGCGGACGACAAGCTTATCCGAAACCTCGGGCCCGCATTTCCGTTTATCGTAGCGCTGGCGTCGCTGCCGTGACCCGCGGGATTCGCTGCGCTCATTGCGCGGCGTGAGCGCTGAAATGGGCCGCCACATGGCGCCGTTGGACCTTGCCGGTCGCGGTGCGCGGCACCTGCTGGGTGATATGGATCTGCTTGGGCACCTTGAAATCGGCGAGGCGGTCACGGCAAAACGCCTGCAAATCCTCAGCCGTCGCGTCCGCCTTGAGCACCACGGCCGCGTGGACCTCCTCGCCGTACTTGGCGTGCGGCACGCCGAAACAGACCGCCTCCGCGACGGCGGGATGCTCCAGCAGCGTGGCATCGATCTCCAGCGGCGAAATCTTCTCGCCGCCACGATTGATCAGCTCCTTGAGCCGGCCCGTGAGCGTCAGGTATCCGTCCGCGTCGATGTGGCCCTGATCGCCGGTGCGGAAATAGCCGTTGGTGAATGCGGCGGCGTTGGCGCCCGGGTTGTTGTGGTAGCCGTGCGTCACGTTGGCGCCGCGAATCGACACCTCGCCCGACGTACCGGCCGGCTGCACGCGGCCCTGCTCGTCGAGGATGACCACCTCGACGCCGGTCCCCGGTCCGACGCTGCCGGGCCGGCGCGGAGCCGGCGGCAGCGGGTTGGAGCACATCTGGTGCGACGCCTCGGTCATGCCGTACGCTTCCAGCACCGGAGCGCCGAAGCGCTCTTCGAGCTGGGCGAACACCGCGGGCGCGAGGGCCGAGCTGCACGAACGGATGAAGCGCAGGCCGGAGCGCGGCGCCTGGTCCGCGTCGGCTCGCGCCAGCAGCACCTGATGAATCGTCGGCACGGCGGAGTACCACGTGACCCCGTGGGCTGCCACGAGCGGCCAACAGGTGCCCGCCGAGAAACGCGCCGGGATGACCGCCTTGCCGCCGCAGTAGAGCGTGGACAGCGTCGCACCGAGCAGGCCGTGCACGTGAAACAGCGGCATGACGATCAGACTCGCGTCCTCTGCCGTGAGCCGATACGTCTGTGCGATGTTGCGTATCGAGGTCATCAGGTTGCCGTGCGTCAGCGGCACGCCCTTGGGCCGGCTCGTGGTGCCGCTGGTGTGCAGGAAGAGGGCGACGTTGCCGGGCTGCGGATCGGCGACATCGGCCGAACCAGCCGTGCTCGGTGGGCATCCCAGGCACACCCGGCCGTGGGCATCGAGGCTCGCCTCCCAGCGGGGGATGTTCAGCTCGGCGGCGGCGGTCCGAGCGGGGTGCTCGCCCGGCGGCACGATGACGGCGCGTGCGCCGGCGTCTTCCATGTAGAACTTGTACTCCTCGACCTTGTAAGCCGGGTTGAGTGGCGCGGCGATTGCCCGGGCTCCGGTGGTTCCGAGAAACGCGACGAGGAACTCCAGCCCATTGCCCAGGACGATCGCCACCGGATCGCCCGGCTGGATGCCGCCGCGCCGGAGCGTCGCGGTGACGGCGGCGATTTGGTCGCCAAGCTCGGCATAGGTGACATGCGGGCCGCCGTCGGGGATCGCGACCGCCGGACGGTTGCGGTGTTCGGCGGGCAGCAAGGACGTCAACGTATTGCGATCCGCGGACATGGGTGAAACTCCCGATCTAGAGTTGCAGGTCATCCAGCGTGGCGAACCTTGGGGCTGCAACAACTGCGGCACTGAGGCGGTCGAAGTCGTCGGCACGCTCGATGCGCTGCATCACGGTTTCGGGCAGCTCGCCGAAACGGTCCGCGAGCACTTCTCGCAACAGCTGCCGGGACGCCCGGAGCTCCCCTTTGGACTCCCCTTCGACAAGCCCCTTGAGCCGTCCATCTTCCCAGATCGATTCGGCGATCGTTTGGCCCATAAGTCCCACCTCCTTTTTTCGGCTCACATCCGCTTGCGCCGCCTGGGCCGCCGCGAGCAGCCTTTCTCGTTCCGCCGACGGCCGGCGCCAGACGCCCAGGAGAGGATGATCCGCATCAGCTCATACCAGCGCACGTGGTCCTGGTTAGCCAACGCCTCCAGCCGGCGCATGGCCTCGACGACAACGCGCTCGAAGTCCGCCGTCTCCTCGCCTTGCGGCCGCAGCACGGCCAGCGTTTCCTGCCAGGCGTCGCCGCTGTTGAGCAATTCGTCGGCGTTGTGGCTGCTGAGCTCCCAGAACAGTGGCGCCCACTGTGGCACGAAGCCATGAAACTCGGCCGGCTCATCGAGCAGGTCGTGCAGGCTACGGTTATTCTGCCACGGACCGACGCCCGTGTACAGCACCAGCGGCAGCACCGGGCTGAGGCGCAGCACCGGCCTGGGCGCGGCGTGTCGTTCCCAGGCCCGCCATTGCCGCTCCCAGTATATCACCAGGAAGTACAGCAGTCGCAGCGGCATGGCCGGGTCTTCGGCGCTCTGATGCTCGACGAGGACGTAGACCAGCGCCACAACTCCTCCGCGCCGACGCGATACGGTATCTCAAACGGCAGGTCCGCTTCACGGCGGCGCCAGTCGTCGAGCGGGAATTCACGATCGAGCAGCCGGCAGCGGTCGCAGTCGAAGCCGTCCGCCAGTGCGGGCACCGCCTGATGCAGAAACGCGCGGAGATTGGCGGGATGCCGGAGCGCCTCGCGGACAATGCGGTCGGGCAGGTCGCGCGGCGGTTCGCTGGGGGAAGGCATGACCGATTCCTCAATTGCCGAAGATGGGAAATGAGTGGCCCTTGACGCGACCCCTGCGAGCCAGCGATACTCTCTCATACCGGTTGCGGCCTCCGCGAGCGGCGCGTCGTTCATTCCAGTGTTGTGGGAGCGCTTTCATGAGACGTGTGTGCGCGTTGGCCGTCGTGGGCTTGGTGCTGATGTTACCGGTCCCGGCTCAGACCGGTGATCTCACGACGGGCCACTGGAAGGTGACAGTGCTGTCCGCGAACGGCAACGTCGAGGAGAACCTCTGGATTCTGAACCTGGAAACCAGCGACGCCAAGACGACGGCTACCCTGGTCGCGGCGCACCCGCAATTCAGGCGCCCGAGCTCGTGAGCTTCGCCGTCGACGGCAAGAACGTCCGCGCAGTCTTCAAGCGCCAGCGCCGTGAAGTTACCTTCGAAGGCACCATCGACGGCAAGGACGGCAAGCGCATCGCCGGCGTTTATGGCCCGGACGGCGCGATTTCGGCGGCATACCTTGCGCCAACCGAGCTGCAAACCCTGAAGACCAAGGACGTCACCCACAGTCTCGGCATCAAGGAGATGGATCGCGCCATAGCGCTTGCCAACAAGGCGCCTGGGCTGCGCGACAAGGCCCGCAAGAAGAAAGACCCCGAGGCAAAAGCCGCGCTGCTCGACCAGGCGGCCGAGGCCGCGAAGCTGGCCGCGGTTGAGATTCCGAAGCTTCATCGCGCGGTGCTGGCGAAGCACCCGGGTACGTATGCCGCCGGCCGCGCCGCCCTCAAGCTGTTGCAGCACGCCAAGGTGGAGGCCAACGACGCCGAACTGCGGCTATGGCTTGATCTGGCCTTCAAGTCGGCCGGCGAGTTCGGCCGGACCCTGCAAACCGAGACGGCAGTGCAGGCGGCGATGGCGCTGCTGGCACGCAAGGACGCCGCGCTCGCGCTGGATGCGGCCAGGCGTGCCGAAGCCTTGCTCGATGACCGAGCATCGCCGAGCGCAGGTCGCGGTCCTGGAGCCGTTGGCGCGCGCTGAAGGAAACCGGCAAGACCGCGGAGCTGGACCCGGTCGCGGCGCGGTTGCTCATGTTGGAGGCGGGGCTCGATAAGGAGTATCTCGCCACGGTGCCGCCGTTCAAGGCCGGCACCTTTGCGGGGCGCAAGAGCGCGAGCGATCGCGTCGTCGTGATGGAGCTGTTCACGGGGGCGGAGTGCCCGCCGTGCGTCGCCGCGGACGTCGCGTTCGACGCGCTGCAGAAAACGTACAAGCGTGGCGAGCTGGTGTTGCTCCAGTATCATCTGCACATCCCCCGCCCCGATCCGTTGACGAACGCCGACACCGTAGCGCGGGCGAAGTATTACGACGTGTACAGTACGCCGTCGCCGCTAATCAATGGCACCCCAAGCGACGTGGACGGGGGCGCCATGGCCGACTCCGAGGACCGGTACGGCGAATACCGCGAGATCATCGAGCCGCTGCTGGAGACGCCGGCGCCGTGCAAGCTGACCGCGACGGCGCGCGCGAGGGCGACAAGATCCTGATCGAGACTGATGTGAGGGGCATGGCGAACCCCGAAAAGAAGCTGCGTCTCGTCCTGGTCGAGGAGGAAATCCACTTTGTGGGCGGCAATAGGCTGCGCTTCCATCACCAGGTGGTGCGCGCGTTCCCCGGCGGCGTCGATGGCGTCGCGGTGACCAAGAAGAGGTTCAGCGCGACCGCCGAGGTCGACCTGTCCACACTGCGCAAAGGGCTGACCGATTATCTCGATACCTATGCCGCCAACGAGCGCCCCTTCCTGCGCGTGGATCGGCCGATGGATTTCCACGGGCTGCGCGTCATCGCCTTCGTTCAGGATGACAAGACGCGCGAGATCCTGCAGGCCGTGCAGACGGAAGTGAACGAGTAGAAATGCTGGAGTGGCATATGGCCGACATCGTGCTGGGACCGATCTCCTGGGAAAGGATGATACGAGCCGTGGAAAAAGTACGCGATCGTCTGCGCCGTGCGACGCACGCACTGGAAGCTGCCGGCGTATCCTATGCGGTCGTCGGCGGCAACGCGGTTGCCGCATGGGTGTCACGGGTCGATGAGGCGGCGGTCCGTAACACGCAAGACGTGGACCTGCTCTTGCGTCGAGCGGATCTGGATCAAGCGAAGGGCGCGCTGGCCGCCGCGGGCTTCGTGCATCGGCACGTGGCGGGAATCGATCTGTTCCTGGATGGCCCGCAGGCGAACGCACGCGACGCGGTCCACGTGGTGTTCGCCGGCGAAAAGGTCCGGCCGCAGTACACCTGTGCCGCACCGGATGTTTTGGAAACCGAGCAGGACAAGGAGTTCCGCGTACTAACGCTGGAAGCGCTGGTGCGCATGAAGCTGACATCGTTCCGCCGCAAAGATCAGGTGCATGTGCTCGACCTGATCGGCGTTGGGCTGCTGGATGCTTCCTGGCCCCAGCGGCTCCCGCCGGACCTCGCCGCTCGCCTGCAGGAGCTGCTCGATAATCCGGAAGGATAATTCACGGAGCCACCGGAAAGGCCGGATTGGCCCGATTGAGGAAAAATCGCACCGCCTCTTCGCTCAGCATGGCCAGCGGCCGCAAACGCACAACCGGGTTGTGCACTGTTCCGGTCACCTCCAGGTAGATCACGCGATTGGCGAGGAGGGTGCTTGCCTCCTGCAGCACGACAAGCGGAACCGGCCCGGCAATCGGGATGCGCAGGCCGATCACGCCGAGCCGCAGCGTCGGCAGGCCGACGTTGCCGCTTCTGGCGACCGCGTTGAGGTTGAGCCGGCCTGCGAGCGTGGCGGTGCCGTCGACGTGAAATTGCAGGTTGCCGCCTTCGAGCGCGAGTTGCTGGATGCGCACCACGCCGCGGTCGAGGCGGCGCGCAGCACGCCGCGCTGAAACGTTGTGGTGGGTCCCATGCCGATAAACGGCGTGAGCTGCCGCAGCACCGGCATCTGCAACGCCTGCGCCTGCTGGAACGTGGCGACCACGCTGCCGGTCAGGTCGTTGACCGTGCGGACTTCCGCGCCGGCGAATTCCAGACGCCCGGTCACCTGGCCGGCCGCGAGCGTGGTCGGGCCATAGAACGGGCGGATCAGCGTCTGCAGGTCGACGCCGAAGAACCGCAGCTCGCCCTCGACCCGGAGGGTATAATCCCAGGTCGCGCTCATCTTGCCCATCACTCGGCCGCGCGCGACCTGGGCGGTGGTATCGTAAATGTCGACGTGGGCGCGCTGTGTCGCGGGGGAATAGTGCCAGTCGGCCGGCAGCCGCCACTGGCTGACTTCCATGCCGAACACTTCGCCGCGGGTCAGCTCCAGGTCGGCGGTGCCGCGCCACGACGTACCCAGCGCGCCATGGATGCGACCCTGCAGCACGCCCTTGACCTTGTCGCCGAGCCAGGGCGCGAGGACCTGGGCGGCCTCGACGTCCTCGAGAGTCAGGCTGAATCGGCTGCGCTGCGGGTGGTGTACGTCATAGGTGAGCTGCACGCGCGCCGTGCCCTGGCCAACGTCGGCCGACAGCTCGCGCAGGCGCAGCACGCCATCCGCGAGTAGCAGCTCGCCGTCAAGACCGGTCGCGATCGTCGCTCCGTTCCAGCGCAGGTTGTCCACGCGCACGCGGCCCTTGCCCTTGGGCATGTGGTCCAGCGTCGCGTGCGTGAAATCCAGCTCGATGCGCAGCCGGCCGACGAGCGGGACCGTCTCCCGGATATCCCACGCGTCCATCAGCCGGCGCAGCGACAGATTCTCCAGACGTAGCTTGCCGGGCTTCGGTTCCTGCTTGACGGGGGCGGCGCTCGGGATTTGTCCCTCCAGCTCAAACGTGCCGCCAAGCGTCGTTCCTTCCAGCTTGTAGTCGACCACGCCGCTCTTGTATTCGAGCGTGCCGTGGAGTTTCGCGGTCGGAATGTTCTGCACGCGCAGCTTCGGTGCCATGACGTTCGAGCTCCATGGTCGCCGTGCGTGCCTGGCCTGCCGCTACCGGCGGTAACGTGCCCTTGAGCCGGCCGTCGATGGCGCCGTCGATCGCGAGCGGCAGGGCCACGTCCTTGCCGAGCCGGCGGGCGTCGAGCTTGCTCCACTTCAGTTCGACGCGGCCCGCCACCGCCGGCTGCAACGGCAACACCGCCGAACCCTCGGCCTGGCCACCGTAAAGCTGCAGGTCCAGTTTGGTCAGGTCGAGCTCACGGCCGTCGGTGCTCCAGTGGAAGCGCACGTCGTCAATCTGGAATGCGTTGATCTTGAGGTCGGCGGTACGGGCATCGCCGGCAGCGGCGACCTTGAACGGAGTTAGCGTTCCGTCCACGTCCACAGTCGTCGTAAACGCGCCGGCGAGCGCTACCGGCGGCTCCTTGCCGTGCGTAGCCAGTTTTTCGAGCGCAGCAAGGTTCCAGTTCTCAAGATCGAGGTGGGCCTTGAACGGATGGGCGTCGCGCAGCGCAGCTCCGCCGACACGGTCACCGGCGTTCCTTCAAGCTTGCCGGCAAGATCGGGCACGCGGACCACGCCGTCCTTGAGTTGCACGGAGAACGACGCGTCCTGGAGCGTCAGACCGTAAGCCGACAGCCGATCAGTAGTGAACTTGCCCTTACCCTCGACGGTGTCGAGGTTCTTGAGCTTGCCTGCCGGCGCACGCACGGCGAGCCGGCCCGAGATCGATCCGCCCAGCGACGCGTTCGGCACCGCTGGTCCGGCGAGCGTGCTCACGGGAATGCGATCGAATGTCAGATCCGCGGTCAGATCGCCCAGCGGCACCACTTGCAGTTTGCTGCTGCCGTGCACGCGGCCGGCCGCGGGATCGTTCCCTGGCTCGGCGGCAACGAAGCGCCCGTTGAGTGCGGTCAGCTCGAGCACGCCGTTGCTGTAGTGGACGTTGCCGTCCAGGGCGGGCATCTTCACGCCGGCGACCACGAGATCGCTGACCTGAGCTGTTCCCACGACCTTGTACGTCTTGAGATCGGCCGCGCGATTGGTGGGAATCGACATCTTGACCTGGAGCGACGCCTTGCCGGCAATGGGAAGGTCGAGCTTGACGGCAAGGCTCTTGACCAGCTTGCCCAGGTCAACGTCCTTGAGCTTGAGGTTCAAGTCGAGGTAGGCCGCCGAGTCGGGCGTCGCGGTGCCGGCTCAACCTGCTTCGGAAGCTGCGCAACCAAGCGCCCGCCGAAGCCGACGATGTCGCCGAGCAAGGTGTGTACGCCGCTGAGCAATTCACCCGCGGCCCGGGCGAGCTTGACGTTGATCTCGGGGTAGGCTCCTTCTCCGGGCTGCAGCACCCGGCTGACCGGCATGGCCACGAAGCGCACCTGTCCCGCGGGAAGCGGTGCATTGCGGGCCTTCGGCGGTCCGGGCGGCGGAGTCCGCGGGCCGAGCTTGAGCGTGATCTCGGCCGTACCGCCGGCAACATCCGTGATCGCGGCTGTGCCTTCGCTGCGGGTTTCGATATCGCGTTCGGGAAATGCACCAAGAAGGGCGACCGCCGGCAGCCAGCGCTCGAAGCCGGCGGCGCAGCCGGCGAAGCCGAGCAGGGCATGGACCGCGGCCGGCTCCGGTCTGCCGGGCCCGATGGTGATCTCGACCGACGCGGTGCCCGTGAGCTTGGCCCTGGGAGCCAGGCGGCGAATCGCGTCCAGCTCGCTCTTGTTCCACGAGTCCGGCACCTCGGCGACGTTGAGGCCCGTCAGCGCGATTTTCGGAAAGCTGAGCTTGCTTTTGTCGCCGCTGAAATCGAGGTCGGCATCGAGCCGCACCTCGCCGCCGTATGCCTTGCCCTGGGCGTGGCGGAGATGAACGACAAAGTCCTCGATCACGAGGTCGCCGCTGACATCGTGGGCTGCAAGGTCGAGCAGCGGGACCCGCACGGTCGCGCGCTCGGGAGCCAGAGCAATCCGGAAGGCGAGCGGCCCGCCGGCAAGGTTCATTTGCAGCGTCAGCGCTGCCGGGGTATTGCCGTCGAGGATTTGCAGTTCCTGCCATGTCGCCGCCGGAATGAACGGCAGGCGATCGAGCAGCGCCTGCGTCACGTGAACCTTGCCGTTGGCCTTGAGCGTGGCGGCGGCCTCGTGCGTCTGCGGGTCCAGCGATCCGCTCAACGCGAGCTTGCCGAGCTCGGCGCTGTCGCCGGCGCCGGACAGGATTAGCTTGCCGTCCTCCCCGCGGCGCAGCCGAGCGTTGACGTTGCGTGCGATCAGGTCAGGCTGGCCGGCCTTCTGCAGGACGAGTTCGCCCTGTTCGACCACCACCTCGGGAAACTTCGCCAGCTTGGAGAGATCGGTTTCGCCGGCCGCCCTCGGCGGGAACTGCGTGCTCAGCCGGCCCTCCGCGTCGAAGCGCAGCCAGACGCGGGCGCCGGTCACGGTAACGTGCGTCGGCATCGCAGCGCCGCGGAGCAGCGCCCACAGCGAGATGTCCGTGCTCAGCGAGCCGATCTTGAGCCACGGCGTGCGCTGGCCGGTCTCGTCGCCCGGCTCGAACAGCTCGAAGCCGCTCACCGAGCTGCCGCTGATGCCGACGTTGACGCTCTCGACGCGGACGGGACCGCCGTAAAGCGCCTCCAGCCGGGTCGCAACTTCGGTGGCGACGTGCGGCGAGCGCAGGTAATGCCGGATGTAGAGCGCGGCACCGGCCGCCAGCAGCGCGAGCACGACGAGCGAGATGAGCAGGACGCGCTTCATGACGACCCTCCATGAGCGAGCCACGAAAGCGATGCGCTTCCATTATAAACCATGGCGTCGGGCGCCCCGCCGGCGGGCTTACGCCGCAGCGAATTGCGTTAGGGTCGGCCCCTCCGGATGTTGCGAAGTGCGCGATTGTGCGGCCTCGCGTGGGAGGGACGGAGTGGCCGGACCGATTGGGCCCGCTTGATTTTCGCAAATGGCATGCCAGCCGGCGATCGTATGAGACTCCGGCGAAGGCGTCGAAGCTCGCTTGCGGTTTCGCGAGATCAGTCGCGCTTGGCGTGGGACTGCTCCCACTGCCTGGCGCTTTCGATGCGCTGGAGCGCCGTCGGGTGGGTGGAGAAGAGCCAAACATTCCACGGCGCCGGCACCACGTTGCTCTTGTTGTCAACGGCGAGCCGCGTTTCCGCCTTGATGAACACCTCGGGCATCCCCGCCAGCTCGAGCGACATCGCGTCCGCCTGCCGTTCGAAGTGCCGGCTCACTGCGTTCTCCAGCGGCATCGCCGCCCAGCCGCCGAGGTAGCCGAGCAGCAGGATCAACGGCAGGCCGGCCGGGTCGGCCAGCCCGCGCAGGTACAACGGCGGCCGGCCCATGAACCAGTGCAGCGCGCGGTCGAGCACGATCAGACCGACCAGCGCCGCCAGGCCCCCCAGCAAGATGCCCTGGATGATATGGTGATGCTTCCAATGGCCGATTTCGTGCGCGAGGATCGACTCCACCTCCGCCGGGGGATGCTGCTTGAGCAACGTGTCGTAGAGCACGATGCTTTGCGTCGCACCCAGGCCGGTGAAGTAGGCGTTGGTGTGCTTGCCCTGCCGCGACGCATCGGCGACGTAGATGCCCTCGACCGGAATGCCGGCCTGTTCCGCCAGGTGCCGCAGGCGCGGCTCCAGCGCGGCCCACTCCGTTTCCGACAACGGCGTGAACGTGTTGAACAACGGCGCGATCACGACCGGCATCAGGAATGCGACCGCGAATGCCAGCCCGACGGCGCCGACCGTGCCAAGCGCGTACCACGTCCGCGCAAACCAGCGCAGCAGCAGGTACAGCCCGACCCCCCCGATCGCCTCCGCGGTCAGGCCGACGCCGACCGCCAGCAGGTGCTGGCGGAGCCAGTCGTCGATCGGCTGGTCCGTCATGCCCCAGGCCCGGTTCTGATAGTAGCGGCCCAGGCTGACCGGGAATTGCAGCAGCTCGTACAGAAGCGCGTACGTCGCACCCATCAGCACCACGACCGCGAGCCAGCGCAAAAGATCGCTGGTCCAGGCCAGCAACCGCTCCCACCGACTGCCGCCGGCAACCGTGTGGCGTGCCGGCACGATAACCGGTCCAGCGACCAAAGAAGTCGGCCAGCCCGCGCCCGGTTGCGGTCAGGGCGAGCAACAGGCCCAGTTCGAGAGCGGTGCTGCTCCAGAAGAACAGCCGGCGCTCAAACGCGAACTGCAGACCGGTGGCGATCTCGTCGACGGTGAAGTATTGCTTGGCCTGTTCGTATTCCGCGGCCGGCGGCGGCACGAATGTGGTGGTCACGAACAGCACGACAAAAACAACCAGGATGCCGGCGAGGGCGGTCTTGAGGAGGCCATTCATGGATGCATGCGTCGTAGGATGTTCAGCGCGCCGGCGTCGTCGTCTGTGCCGCTGCCGATTCGGCCGGCTGCTCAACGACGGCAACAGCGCTGTCTTGCTCCGCCTCCTGTTCGACGGTAAAGAACGCGTGCGCCAGCAGCAACCCGGCGCCGCACACCAGGCAGGAATCGGCGATGTTGAAGACCGGCCAATCGTAGAAGCGGTACCAGTGCAGGAAGTCGCGCACGCCCGAAAAGAGCAGGCGATCGTACAGGTTGCCCAGCGTGCCGGCGAGGATCAGCCCCAGGGCCGCACACAGTAGCCGATCGCTGCGCGTGCCGGGGCGGGTGCTCCAGTAAGTGATACCGAGCG
This sequence comes from uncultured Gemmataceae bacterium, assembly GCA_963834865.1. GTDB lineage: Bacteria > Planctomycetota > Planctomycetia > Gemmatales > Gemmataceae > CAWIDK01. The sequence goes on along the minus strand of CAWIDK010000002.1, from coordinate 2,880,852 downwards.
CCGCCAGGAAGCTGACGAACGCGAACAGCGTATTGAGGTCCTGGCCATCGCCGCCGCCGTCGCCGCGGCCGCCGCCCCAGCCGAATAGCGCCCCGCGATTGACGTACGGCAATTGCGTCCCGCTGATCGTGCGCAGCCACGGGACCAGCCCCGTGTCCTCTTCGCGTTCGCCGCTATACGAGGCGACAATGTCGAACGTACCCGGCGCCAGCTTGAACTCGCGCGCGACCGCGGTTCGCGCGGCGGCAATTCGCCGTGATACACCTTGGTGAGCAGTGGCACGCCGAGCACCGTCTCGTCCGCGCACGGCGCCGTCGCTGTAGAGCCAGGTGAAGATGCCGTACTTGCTGCCCTGGTCCGCGACGAGACCGATGAGAGCCAGGACCCAGAACAGCCAGGCGTGCGAGCGTACCGCGGAGGCATTCATGACAGATCCGTTCGCATCAGGGTGGCGACGGTTAATCCGCGCAGGCCGGGGGAGCGGGAGAATCTACGATAGCCGTCGCGGGCGCCCCCGTCAAGCCGGCCCCGGATATAGCAAAACCCACTCCCCGCACAAGGGTAGTTGGGCTTTTCCCATTATAGTGTAGTCCTCACGCTCCGCGTGAGGCCCCCGTCACGCGGAGCGTGACGGCTACATTACGGGGCTCGGCTCGTCGGCGACCCCGTGCGCTGCCAGATCACCGCCGTGCAGCCCAGCTCCGGCCACGCGCAGCGGCTCGCCAGAGTAAAGGTCCGCTGGCTCGCCATCAGCTCCGGCAAGCGCAGGTCGTGCGGATCCATGCACGGGAAATAGAGCAGCGAGCCCGGCACCGCATCGATCCACACCACCGCGTCGCACTCGTTCCGCTCCGCCCACGGCTCGAACGCGGCCGAGTCAGCCGGCAAATGGTACACCTCGCCGACGATGCGCTCGGTCCGTTGGCAGCGCTCCTGGTACGTCCACGACATGAAGAAACGCAGTGAATTGCTCGACAGGATCGCCACCCGCCGCGCCCCGTCGAGCTGCGGCAACAGCTCCTCCGCCACCGGCAGCACACAGCGATGCTGCGCATCGGGGCCGCCTTCGAACGCATGTCCCGGCCCCAGCGCCCGCGGCCCCGCAAGCAGCATCAGCCCGCCGACCGTCAGCCCCGCCGCGACGTGCCGCAGCCGTCCGCAGACGCCCGGCCGCCAGCCGTAGATACACAGCGCCAGCCCGACGCCGGCCGTCACCCACGTCGCCGCGATCCAGCTGTGCAGGAATCGGCTGCGGCAGGTCGGCTGCAGCATCGTCAGGCTGGTCGACACCGCGACGAACCATAGCAGAAACGCCGCCCCCGGCCGCAGCCGTCGCGCGAGCAGAAAGGCCACAACCGTGAACGCCGCGACCAGGACGAGGCTGGTCATGCCCGGCAAATAGTCGACCGCGAGCGCGTCGGTGTACGCCGTGAATCGGCCGAGCCAACCTTCGCCTTCGCCGGCGCCGTGGTTGCCGGTCAGATACCACACGAACAGCGCGACGCGCTTGGGCAGCAGGAACCAGGCCGCCGTCGGCCAAAGATGCCAGTCCGCGATCGTGAGGGCCCACGCCGAGCGCTCGCGCACCCAGGGCCGGCCGACGCGCACCCACCCGGTGAATACCCGTACGAACGCGATCCAGTACGCCACGTCGCCCAGCGTCTCCGCCGTCCGCACGTGTAGCCCCATCGGCAGGTCGAACGGCCCGCGCAGACGGTAAGTCACCAGCAGGATGAGCGGCAAGACGAACAGGTACGTTAGCGGATGCCGAAGCTGCGCGACGCACCACGACCACAGCGTCGCGCGATCCGCCGCCAGCCCGAGCTGCACCAGCGGCCCGACCCGCCGGCAGAGGTCGGTGGCCGCGATCGCGAACAGCGCGAGCAGCCAGTAATTGCACTTAAGCAAAAACAACGCGGTCATCGCCACGGCAAACCAGCGATAGGTCCCCGGCGACGGGTGTTGCCTGGCCCGCAAATAAGCGTACACGACCGCGAGCGACATGCACGCCCCCGGCCCTTCGAGCATGATGTCGGTCGCGAACGCATGAAAGGCCGGGCTCGCCATGACGAGCGCCGCCGCAATCGCGCCGGCGAAGTTCCCGCCGCGCGGCGCGACGCGCCTGGCCACCAGAAACGCGAGCAGCGCGGCGCCGACCCACGCCGCCATCAACGTCAGCACCGCCAGCCGATAATCCGGCCCGCCGATCGCGAGCACAACGCCGGTGACCAGCGGAAACAGCGGCCCCCAGACGCGCATCCGTTCGAACGTTGCGCGCCAGGTGCGCGACATCGCCGTTGCGCAGGTCGAGCCCGACGCACTGCGCCATCCAGTAATGGGCATTGCGATCATGCGTCGGCGTCCACCACAGGTAGCGCGCCTCCGGCCAGAACTGCGAGTACGCGTAGCCGGCCACGCCGACCGACATCGCCAGCACCAGCAGCAGCGGCACTTGCCGACCGAGTCGTTCCCGAAAGGTCGCCGGAATCATCGCATCCATGCTCCGTCTCCGGTTCTGCGTGTGGACATCGCCCGCTAATGGCAGCGGAGCGTGGCTGAACGTTCGTGGGCGCGAGAGCCACGCGCCCAACTAACTTGGGCGGGTGGGTTTCGCGGCAAGTTTTTGTCGGATACATGGCGTGCGGCAGTGTCACGAGCCAGGCGCCCACCTACCCACGGTGTCTCGTGCGACCGTCCTGCGACCGGGCCATTGGGTGTGAAGGGCATTCTGCGCTTTCGTGTGTTGAACCAGGCCGAGGTGCCATCCCTGCGGTCGGGGAATCGTGATTTCACGATTTCACGTATTCACGGGGCACCCCTCCAATTGAAACGACCTCGGCGGCGGCATGCCTGACGACGGCGCAACCCATTGTTTAAAAGTCCGTTACGTCGGAATGCCGTCGTCATTTCACCGACGGCCTCGAATGACGCGGTCTGGCCCGGATTGCCGCGAATCGTCGCGCATCGTCCGAAGATGGCGCCAACTCTGGCCATCCCTTAGGGTGGTACGCGCTCGCCGAGTTCGCGTTATGGCACGTTTGCCGGAGTCCGGCAAGGGCAGTATCGGCAGGCGAAGTTCGGCTGCGACCTCGCAGAAAACCGGCGACCACGAACTGGCACTACGTAGTGAACCAGTGTCGACCAGAATCAAAATCGAAAACGAAAGACCGTTCTTGGTGATGTGCCTATCCCGTCGCCCGGTGCTTGCCGTCGCTAGGCCCTCGTCGCAAATCCCACATGCGGTTGATGCTTTCTTCCGTACTGGCCTGAAGCATTACCTCGACGACCATTTCCCTAATCGAAATTGCAGGCACCTGTGCACCGCCTTCGGCCGGCGGCGTCTCGGGGAATTGAATCTGTTCTGCCGCGAACTGGTCGAACCGCATCGCGTTGCACCACAGTTTCCACCGCTCGCGATACGCCGCAGCATCAGCCCCGCCTGTTGCGATGCCGGTGAGGGACGCAAACCGACGCTGAATCTGACTTGGTGTCTCTTCACCGGGGCCGGTGTCCAAGAAATGCCGGTGGCTCAGGATCGCAGCATTATAGGCACCTACCACAAACAACTGGCGCCAGACCCGATACATCATCCGCTCAACGACGATAATTGGGGCCAGCTGTGCGCCCTGCGCCTTCTTTTCCCGTTTCCAGCAGCTGGCGCGAAACGGCAACACGTCCAGCACCGAGCGCAACCGCCGCAACCCCTCCAAGATGGTTTTCTCGTGCCTCCCGCTACGCCGGAGATATTCTGGCGCCGGCAGGGGTCCACGGTTCCAGAATAGCTCTTCGACTTCAAAGAGCATGCGCTCGAGGCACACCTGGCCCCACCCAAAATCCAGACGAACCCGCCAAAGGTTCTGATGGGTCATCCCGCGCAGCGCGGTCTCGGCCTGGTCGAGTTCGGCCTCGGCGCGGTCGATCTTTTTGCGGGCACTCGCAATGGCGTCTAGCAAGGCCTGGGTGTTCTCCGGCACCTGTGGCTGCGAGTCAGACTGCGCCGCCCGGCGGCGGCACGCGACGACATCGTTATAGTGATGGTCAGCGCTCAGGGTCAAAAGTTCGGCGCGGAACAAATGCACGACGGCGAGCGATGTCCGGTGATCGACGCGTCCGGGGCGCAGTCCGGCCGGCGCCAGGTCCAGGAAGTGGTGCGCCTGCCGGAATTGGCCCTGGAGGTATAGGGAACGCGCGCGCAGCGTGAGCGCGCAAGATCGGTCGCGCGCGTCGTCCTCGCTGGTTTCCGATGTCTCACGGAGAATGTCCTCGTAGTCCACGGATCGCTGGTACGCGTCGAGCAAAGCGGGGCTCCGCTCCCGTTCCCTCGTGGGCTGCCGATCAACGAGCGGCTGCCACATCAGCCACTGGGCAAAGGTCGATTTGCACTTAACCTCCAGCGCGGCGCGTCGCTTCTTTTTGGTCCAGAGGCGGAGATCCTGGTCCGGGTCCGTTCCTGTATCATCCATCACACATGCGTGCAATAAACTGCTCACGCAATCAGAAACTGTGGCAGTGTGCCCCAGATGAAGGGCGAAGCGTGCCACGCGCAGCAGGCGTACACATTCGGCTTTCCACTCCTTCCCGCCGGGTTCCGCCTTGCGATGCTGGATTTCGGTGATCAAGGTTGTCGCGACCTTTTTCAACAATTTCGGCGAGTACGGTTCCCCGCCGCCCGGCGGGCTGCGCCTCGGCCGCGCGATCCCGAAGGCCAGCGCCCCAGGGGCCACGCGTCAAACTCCACCCGAATTGTTGCAGCGGAATTGACGTTGACAAGTGTACAGACATAGGATTCTCTGGATATTCGCCCGCTTTCCGGAGGAACGCATGGCTGCTACCCCTTCCGTGGCGTCGATTAAGAAACACTTCCGGCGCATCTATGACCCCCGTGTCGCCGGCCGTACCAAGCACTTGCTCATCGACCTGCTTGTCATGGCCCTCTGCGGCGTCATCGCCAACTGCGACGACTGGCCCGACATCGTTCAATTTGCGCAGCAACGCGAAACCTGGTTTCGACGCTTCTTACGTTTGCCTGGCGGCATCCCGTCGCACGACACTTTTGAACGCGTCTTCGCGATCCTCAATCCACGGGTCCTGGAAGCCTGCTGCCTGGCCTGGTTGCGAGACGTCGCCGGCTTATCCGGCGTCGAGCACATCGCCATTGACGGCAAGACTTTGCGCGGCTCGGGCAATTCGAAGCTGGGCGCCCTGCATGTGGTCAGTGCCTGGGCCACCCAGGCCCAGGTTTCGCTGGGCCAGGTCGCCGTCGAGGGTAAAGGCAATGAAATCACAGCCATTCCGAAGCTCTTGCAGTTGCTGGACCTTGATGGCGCGCTGGTGACCATCGACGCCATCGGATGTCAGAAGAACATCGCCAAGAAGATCCTGGACCGCGGTGGCGATTACGTCTTGGTGGTGAAAGCCAACCAAGAACGGTTGATGAGTGACATCCAAGAAACCGTGATGAAAGCGCTCGACGGCGCGTTGCCGGCGGGCCGGGTGCGGCAATGTACGACGACGGAACGTGGACACGGGCGCGTCGAGGAACGCGGTTGCGTGATCGTCGAAGACGTCAGCGGTATTCGGGATTGCGCGGCGTGGCCGCACCTGCGGACAGTGGGGATGTGTCGCCGCGAACGGACGGTCAACGGGCAGCAGACGACGGAGGTCGTTTACTTCATTGGCAGTCGGCGCATGGCCGCGCGGCGTTATGCGGCGGCGCTGCGCAACCACTGGGGAATCGAGAACAACTTGCATTGGCAATTGGATGTGAGCTTTCATGAGGATGCGAGCCGGGTGGAGAACCGCCACGGGGCGGAGAACCTGTCGTTATTCCGCAAGCTCGCGTTAAGCTTGCTCAAGCAAAATCCACGTAAAACAAGTATGGCCCGTAAACGCAAGGGAGCCGCTGTAGACCCTGGTTATCTTGCCGAAATCCTCACTGGGGCTACGAAACTAGAGAAAGCTTAATGCGTGGCACCTGGCCAGCGCCCCCTCAAAATCCAACTTGGACATGCACGCCCGGAATTGAAGCTCGTCGAAAAATGCCTCCAACTCTCTCACCGCAGTGCCGGCAGAATCTTCGGGGGCGACCAGCTCGACAAGCCTATTCACCTCCCGCCAGTCGTTGGCAGCGCTCCGACAGAGCTTGAGGACGTCGCCACGGATATCATCGAGTACGCGCTCCACGAACTGTTGAGACCAGGCCAGCACCGTATCCGGGGTTGCGACGGACCGGAGGGTCAGCTCGTCGCGCCTCAGAGCCATGAGAAGGGTTTCCAACGCATGTTCGCGCAGCTTGCACAGCTGATTGATGAGTTTCTCCCGAGTCCCGGCGGCTTGATCCGGCGGCAATGGTGGCAATGGTGAAAACACACCGAGTCGCTGAATCAGCCATTTCATGGCATGTACCCCTGCCGCGCGGGGCGACTCCGGGGCAACTAGCGCGGCGGCGTCCACCCACAAGTTGTCGTCCCCCGTGTGAAGGATGGCCAGCAGGAGGGTGATCGTCCGCGTCGCGGTGACCCGGTGGTAGAGGTACTCGTAGAACGCGTGAATGTCGCGGGTGGGGAGGAAGACATCGGCATAATAGGTGCGGGCGGCCGCAAGGTGCCAGGTGATGCTCAGCAGACCGTCGAGCAAGGCCTCCGGCCGCCGCTTGCCGGCCGGCTCGGCACCCAGGCCCCGTTCCTTCCACACCGCGATCCAGTCGGTAATGTGGAGTTGCTCGGTCAGCGCGTCGTAGGTCGTCTCGTGGACCTCGCGGAACAACCAGAGGACTCCGCCCTCGTGGCTTTGGCCGACGACGCCAACCGTGCTCGTGTGCCCGTACTTGCTCCGGCGAGTCAACTGGTGGGCGATCAACCTGTCCACTGCTTTACGGACTTCGAGGGTATTGACGTGCAGGATTTCGTTGTCGATCAAGCGCAGCGCCCGGCGCTCGACGACGGAGCGCAGGACGGGAAGCGTGCGCGGGCGCCGAAAGATAGCAAGGAGACCGACGAATGCGGCGGTGGCCGCAGCGCCGAAGGCAGCGGCTTCACGTGCCGCGTTCCGGTCCTCCAGCGACCCATCACTCGGTGCCGCCCCCTCCGGTGTGGCGGCCACGCCGCGATTCTCCTCCCCGCGCAAGCGGCTCAGCAGCCGCAAGGCCCCGAAGATGCGATCCTGTGAGCGGCCCGGGAGGCTTGGTTGCGGGTCGAAGCGGCGCCAGCATGGCGGCAACCCGGCGGCCGGGTCGGGGTCCAGCGGAGCGGTATCTCTCTCCTTGTACAAATTGTCGTACCCCTCTTCTTGCCAATTGCAAGCGACGTGTTGATACTGATCAAGCTGGTCGACGATCAGAGGCGCCACGAGTTCATCGACCGCTACTTGGTACGTCTTAGCGGAATCGGGTTTGGGATAGCGGAGGCGCGGAACGTCCACGGAAACAAGAACGTAAGAATCGCAAAAGCCTTTTTCGCAATCAGAATGGGGCGGGGAGACGTCCAAGAGCGTCTTCATGAAATAGGCCATGTCCGCGACCCGAATGCTGAAATCGCGCTCTAGCTGTCCCTTCCGCGCCTTAAAATCGCCCGTGCCGTGCCTGGCATCGCCGAGGTCGTAAAGGCTATAAGTCGGCATGCCGTGGTGCATCATTTGCGAGCGGCCGAAGGACTCGACCGAGTCCAAAACGAGGACATAGCGGCCGCGCTGGAAAACTTCCCGGACGCGGTCAACTGCCTTGTGGATAGCTGGTTTCTTCGCGGTCGTGGCCTGCGTCGCGCCTTCGGCATTCGGAAGGGCCATAGCTGGTTTCTTCGCGGCAGCCGCCTGCTTGTCGCCCTCGGCATGCGGAAGGGCCGTGAGCGTGCAAGTCGGGGCGTGAGGGTCCAACACGCGTACCTTGTCAAAGAACTCGGCGAGAACGCCCTCAACCGTGTGATGGTTCTCCAGGTCAATCCAAATAATGCTGTACCCGTAATCCAAATTCGTCGCGAAGGCGGCGGCCGCCATGGAAGCCACGCTGGTGGAGGGTGACGTTACCGGCCCGGCCTTGTCCAAAGCTGCCTTGACTCCCTTCGCCAAGAATAGCTGTACCGGGCGCCGCGCCGTTTTCCGCGGTTCGTGGATTCCTGACGTTGCAGATGCTGATGACGCGCGTATGGCCTGGCTTGACAGGTTGCCGAAGCTGATGGTCTGGCTGGACTGGGCGATGGTGAACGACTGATCGACGGTCGGGGCCGCACTGTAGTTAGCGTTGCCCGCCTGGTCGGCCGCGATGGTGGCTACGGTCCCGGTCGGAGCGGCGCCGAGGAGGGTGATCGTGTTGCCGGAGATGCTGGCATATTGGCCGCCTGCTACGATGCTGAAGCTGACCGCCAGGCCGGAACTGGCGGTGGCGCTGACCGTGAACGGGGCATTGCCGTAGGTCTGGCTGGCCGGCCGGCCGGAGCCATCCCCCACCTCGACTTCGCGCTTTGGAACGTAGGGCTGTAAGCCCTTGGGTTCCCGTAAACCTTTAGCTTGCGGCCGACCAGGTAGGGTGGGGTAGCCGGAGGTTGAGGCCTGATATGTCCCCGCAAACTGGAAAAAAAGCTCCTGAAGGAAGAAATCGCTATGCGTGACCTCGCAATAGCCGACCCGCTTGGACGCGTCGTTTTCTTGTACCAACTCGCTTAGTAATGGGCCGCGGGAGCTCGGCCCCTGGATCCATAATAGGCGAGGCGTGCTCCGCCCAAGGGCGTCCTCCCGCACGACGGCTTGAAGCAACTGCATGATCCGGCGCTCGGAGCCGGAGAAGCCGATGACGACCACAAGAGCGTCATGCGGAATGTACTGTAGGGCGTCACGCCGGGCGTCGGCGTCCAGAGGGTATTTCAATCGTTCGCCGAGTCGCAGGCCGTACGCCGACCCGTGCAGCTTCAGCACGGAGAACTGATGCTTCACCAGGGCCGCGTCGGGCAGTTCGGCGTCGCGGTGGATGTCAAACACCTTGGGAAACGACCCCTCCTCGTGCAAGGCACGCTCCAGGAGCGAATCGAAGTTGGTAGTGAGGATCAGCGGCACCCCGAGCTTGTGCCGCAGGAAAGCAAGATAGCGATGCGAAACCGTGGGGTTGCGCCGCCTTTCAAACGACGTGAACAGCGCGTCGGTCAGGTCGAAGTTGCCCTCGCAGAGGCGGTCGAGGAGGGCTTCCCAATCGCCATACAACAGCTCCGGTTTGGCGATGCCCGGCAGTCCCATGTACCAGTCCTTCCAATCTAACCATTCGTGAAGAGTCGCCTTTGCGGAACCGGACTCGCGACCCGCGAGATCCTGGCGCAGCGTCCACTGGACGATTGCCGTCAGGTGGTCGCGCAAATCGAGCATGGAAGACGCATGGCCACGGGTGGGTTTGATGGTTTCCGGTGTGACGTTGTTGGCCAGCAAATCCACCAAAGGTGTCCCCGCCGACACCGTGGACTGGTTTTGGCTGCTCTCCGAAAGCCGCTTGGAATCTTTCCAGATGCGGAACCTGCCTTCACCACCGTGTGGCTGGACTTTCGGATCGTCCTGCCCGCGTGCGAGCCACATCCAGAGATCGGCGTCCAGCTGCGCGAGATCCGGCCAGCCGAAGTCCTCTAGGAACCGGCTTGGATGTTGGCGGTGCATTTCCTCCGCCTCCTGGGGCTGCGCGAGTTGCGGAAAGCGGTGCTTATAGACGCCCAGACGGATCGCGAAATCCACCTTGGCAAGGTATTGCACGACGAAACGGATTGTGGGGAAGCCGGCGGCGATGGAGATCCCGGTGCCCAGAAACGGTACGATCGGACGACGCTGAGCGGCGCCCACGATTTCCCGGATTGCCTTTTGGGCATCCCATTCGTTGTGCGTGGCGGCTGCCATGGGCGATCCCTTGCTGGTGTCGCGGCCATGCCGACCATTTCCGTGGCGGTCGCAACGGACAGGTTGGGTTAGAGGTTCGTCGGGCGCGGCTTTTGCCCAGCGAAAGCGCCACCGTCGCGCATGAGCGCAGGGACGGCAGGCCTGGCCTTTGCAATTTCCGGCTTCCGGGGAGCTACCTCGGATAGCCGCCTACCTAAAGAACAGAGGCGATTGCTGACCAAGAATTCTTTACCGTGCCGACAGGCCTGGAGTGTAACCGAGGTTTGAGGCTACGTCAACTGGCTACTTGACATTTTGGACATTCACGGGACATTGACATTCACGCGGCTTTCATGGGTTCGGGGGCTTTCGTTGTGCCTCCAGATTCTGCGGCAGAGTCTTGGGACGCCTGGTGGCGCGCTCCGATCAGTCATCCACGAGCGCGACGCCGGCGTTCTCAAGCTGGTTCTCGATAACTCGCGTGCTCGTGGCGAACTCGTGCGCCAACTGGTCAACGGTCGCGCGATCTGCGCTCTGGGGGGCCCGACGGCCAAGGGCGGCGCGGTGCCAGGAATTCGGCGGCGAAGGTGCGCGGATATTGCGGCCCGGCAAGGATGACCGCCTTTGCCTTCTTACTCCTGCCCCGATAGGTCAATTTCCTCTTCGAGCGCCACGTGGGGATTACGACGGTTGAAAAGGTCCTTCAGCGCTTGGAAATAGGCTGGTTCCGCTACTTCGTTCTCCGTCAGCGCATCGAACAGCGTCAGACTCGGCTCCGGGGCGGCTGCTGTCAACGGCTGAAACAGCGCAAGGCTGATGCTCTCGAACTTCTCGCCAGGGTCGGTGTAATTCTCGCGGCCGCTGATCGAAGCCAGCAATCTCATGGCACGGCGGAACGTGGTCATGCGGCGGTTCTTGGTCAAGTCCTGGTCCGCCATGATCGGCAATGCGAACAAAGCTGCGATGACCGAATAGGGAAAGCGCATGTGAAGGGTAATTGCCTCGGTGCACAGGTCCGAGAAGCGATTCTTGAGATTCTTGCCAAAAGGCGGCGCCGTGATTGTCTTGATGGACACGGCCAGGAGCAGGCCGTGGCGTTCATCCGCGTAGCTGACATCAACCTTTTTCGGACCGAGGCCACCTTGAAATGCGCGCTTACCCGGGCCGCCGCGAGCGGGGCGCACATTGGGCAAGCCTACGCCGCGCAGGCCTTCGGCAACCTCTACCGCCAGAGCGGCGGAGAGTACCTCGGAGTAGCGCTTCCTCTGCGCCTGGATGGCATCCGCGCCAGGGTATTGACCTGCGAGCGTCACTGCAGTGAGGAGCGGCATGGCTAGCGATTCCTGCCCAGGCGGCGCGACCGAAGCAGAGATGCGGCCTCGCGCAAGCAACGGCAATCCGTCTCGGTCAATCCCAGGCTCTCGCGTAGAAGAAATTGGTCAACGGCGGCGCACGGTGTGCGGTGCACCGTATCTTGCCAAAGGCTCGATCATCTCGAATCGATCGTTCCATTTTGCGTTCGGCGGCAGCGCCAGCAACACCCGCCCCGCCTCGGTGGGCTCTAATTTCAGCATGCCACCGCCCAGTGCATGGCCCTCGATTTCGGCGCTAAGCTCGGTCAGGGACGAGTGCCAGGATACGGCCAGAGAGGCGGCGTCGGCTCCCGCCAACGGCAGTGTCCGCACGACGTGCAAGGTATTCGGCGCCACCGCCTTTGCACCATTCACAACCAGTCGCGGCGAGATTCCGCTCATGTAGGTGAGAAAGGCGTCGGGACAACAGACATGCGGCACGTGGTACCACGGCTTGCGCACGCGGCATTTATAGGCCTTGTCGGTGCCCGACGACTCGCCGTGCCGTAAGTACCGCTGCACCGACGCTGGAAGAACGCCTCGACGCGGCAGCGCGAGCAGGTAGGCGGCGTGGGCCTTCGCCTCCGCCGCGCACCAATCCGCTCGTGAGAACCGCAGGCCTGTCAGCGCCCGGCCGCGGCAAACAGCGGGCCGAAGGAAATCGGCAGGAACCTCCCATCGCTGCGCATCCGCCTTGGAAAGGTGAAAGAAGTCGTTGCCACCGGTGACATAACCGATGCCAACTTCTGCAACCGCGCCAAGCGGACGCACATCTTCGTGTCTGCGGAGCTTCGCGTAAAGCTGGCGAGCCCTTGCCGGCATAAATTCCTGGATCAAGCGCTGGCGACCGGTCGCAATTGCCTCCGCCTCGAGCCGCTCGCGCTCCCCAATGCGCAGGCTTGGGCCAAGCTTTGCCAACTCGGCCGAATCGCGAAAATGCCGCCAGCGGAACTCTGCTCGCCGAGTGCCCTTGTTTTCACCCAAGAGCAAGAGGGTTTCCTGACTCAATTGGGGGAAGAGTCGCTCGGAAAACGACAAGAAATGGACGGTCTGAAACGAACGCTCAAGGAACTCAAGCACCGGCGTGGCGTATGCCGCATGGCAAAGCTCCATCGGGACAACCATCGCAAGTCGGCCACCTTCTCGGAGCACGGCAGCGCCGCCGACAACAAACGGAGCCCAAGAACTGGCCAGCTCGCTTACGCGGACCCGCTGCCGCTCCATCAGGGCGGAAGCGCGCTCTCGTGTCTGACCGCTGAATTGCTGGTAGCGAATGAACGGCGGGTTCCCGATCACGACGTCAAATTGTCCGATTCTTTCGGTACTCGCAGAGAAAAAATCGGAATGAAGCACGTTGCGCGTCGGCAATCCGACGGTCGCGAGCGCTTCCGAGGACACCGCCTGAGCTGTGGGATCCAGTTCTATCCCGAATACGGATCGGGCGGGATCGCCCCCCAGGGAACGCAAACGGTCAACTGCGGCGCGGAGGAAGACGCCGCCACCGGAACTGGGGTCCAAGACGAGGTCGCTCCCCGACCGAACTGCCCATTTTACAAGGAATTCCGCTACGTCTACGGGGGTATAAAATGCGCCATAATCCTTGGCAGCTTCAGGGTTTGGAGGGGCTGCGATCACAGATTGACCTCCCCGAGTGCGTTGGTCGCGAGTTCAATATACGATAGTACAGATCTGCCTTGCGAATTCAAGTTGAAAAACTGGACCAGAGTCACCGCTTTCGGCGGCATGATTTGGAGGGCCCGATCCTGCGGCAGCTTCCGGGACGTTCGGTGACGCGGTCCCATTAGTCATCCACGAGCGCCACGCAAGCGTTCTCAAGCTGGTTCTCGATCACCTTCGGGCTCGTGGCGAACTCTTGCGCCAATTGGTCGACGGTCGCGCGATCGGCCCTGTCGTGTGCCCGCTGGGTGAGCGCCGTGCGCGGTGCGAGGAATTCGGCGGCGAACGCTGCGCGAAGCCTGCTGGTCCCAGGTGTACGCGCGGGTCACCAGACGATGGCTGCGGTCGCAGGTGAAGAGGGCATGATAGAGGCCCCGCGCCGCCAGAAATCGTTGGGCGTCGGGCCGTAGCGGGCGCGGCCCGACAAGCAGCATCTCGTGGTCGCCGGTCCAGCCAACGACCGCACGGACGTTGCGGCCGGGTAGGTGATTTTGCTCCTGCACCTGGAACGAAGCGCCTGCGAGTCGCTGCGCGACGGCATCAATGGACTGCACCGGCTGCGCGGGGCCCAATCCGGCAAGCTCGCGCACTACCGCCGCGAGGCGATAGCCATGCCGCGACGGCGACAGACCAACGGGCGGTGCTGGGATGGCGGGCGGCCTGGGCATGGGTCCAAGATGCAGCGCCTCGGTCGTCCGCTGCACCCACGACCATTGTCCCGCAATCGCATCGGCCTCCGCGGCTTCGGTGAGGTCGTGCGCGAGCGGCTGATCGGGATCGTCCAGGGCGGATTCGATGAACCCGGCAAGGTCGTCATTCATTTGCGATGGATCGTAGGGATCGACACCCATGCGGCCCGCGGCAACGCAGAATTTCGCTTCATCTGGATCGGCGCCCGGATCGCCCGCCAATTCGCCTCCACGGCCTGGACACGCTCGTCGGGCAGATCGTGGACACGTCCAAGGATTCTCGCTCACGAGTTCGGCGAGCGCATTCTCCGTCGGAGCGCTGTCCAGGTGGTCGGAGCCGCCGTCGACGAACTCGCCCGGCATGTTCGGCAAGGTCGCGCGGATCGGCCTGCCATTCCACGCCGATTCCCCGGCCGTCGTTGTAGAGATAGAGTGCCGGCAGGAGCAGGCCCGATTCGGCACAGCGCACACAATGGCGCTTGATCCACGGGAGATGGAACCCCGAATGGCGCGGAACCTCCGGCGTCGGCGACGGCTCGTTCAGCAGCATCCACCAGTTGTCGACGATCCATTCGGCGATCGGAAAGGCGGACAAGTAGATAAACGCGCGTTCTTCTTGCAGCGCCTTGTCCCAAATGCGCGTGACGGTGCGTCCCCCGACGCGGATGCGGAGCGCGCACCAGGTGCGGCGCTCGACCGGGTCGGTCGCCGCCGGCTGGTCCACCGGATCACACTCGAGCGACAGGAATCGTGACACGCGGTGCGTTCTCCAATCGATCGTCGGGTTGTGGGTATTGCCGCGGATCGTTGATCGGGAAGCCGTGATACTCGCCGGCGTGCGTCAAGCGCGCTTCGTGCAAGATATCATTGATCCAGACCCACGCACGGCTCGGGAAATCGCCGCGGAACTTCCCAACACAGCCTGCACGGATCGCTTGCTGGAGCGCATCCAGCAGTAGCGGCCAATCGGCGGTTTCGTAGACGCCGCACTTGGCCTCGTCCGCCCGCAACGCCGGTGGTCCGGCCGGCGACGGATAGGCCTTGTGGATCGGGCTTCCCCGGTAGGTCACGTGCGCCGCCACTTCCTCGGGTGTGCCAACGCCGCCGGGCCAATCGCAAATCTGGCCGCGCTTGATGCCGTGCCGGAACTTCGGGCGCTTCGCCATGCCAGCATTATAACGCTCAGCCGTCGTCGCGACACGTCCACCGGCAAATCACCAGCCCACTTGCGAAGTGCGACGGCGCGTGATCCAATGGGGTCGCTAATTTCCGCAATCCTGATTGGGCGCTGCCAATGGACACCGTGTGGACCGTTGCCACGATTGTTCTCGGGCTGGAGGTCGTGGTGCTGAGCCATTTGCTGGGTCATTTCCTGGTGGCCAAGCTCCTTCGAGTGCCGCTCGTGATCCACCTGAGTTTCGGTCCCGCCTGGCCGCGTTGCCGGATCGCGGGGGTGCGACACCTATGTTCTCGCGTGGTTCCCGCTCGGCGGCTACATCACGGTGCGTCTGCCGGAAACTCCCGGTGACGCGGTCCCGGCGATCTGGAAGCGCTTGCTCGTGGCCGGCGGCGGTGTCGCGGCGAATGTGCTGTTGGCGTGCGTCTGCTTCAGCGTTGCGATGAGCCACGGGACCGAGCGGTGGGCCGCGGTCGTTGGCGACGTTGACGCCGGCGCGCCGGCCTGGCAGAAGGGCATACCCAGCGGCGCCGTCATCGAGCAGATCGACGACGTGCGGCATCCGTTGTTCGAGGATATCGTCGCGCGCGTCGCGACCACGACCGATAACGAGCACCTCCGAGTGGTGTACACGGCCGCCGGCGCCGACAAGCCGGTAAGCGTCGACCTGGTGCCTCGCCTGGATGCAAACCAGCTGCAGCCCAGGATCGGCGTCGTTCCTGCGTTCATTCCGCGACTGGTGTCCAAACGAGGTGCCGCGCAGCAGGTCAAGCCCGTCGTCGCCCACAGCGCGGCCGATCGCGCCGAACCGCCCTTCGCGTTTGACGACGTCATTGTCGGCACCACCGACCCGGATGACCTCGATCAGGTCTGGCCGCTGCCGAGGGATCCGCGCAATCCGGAGAGCGGTCGTGGCGATTACTTCGATTGGCTGCGCCGGCTGCGACGCCTTGCCGGGAAGGACATAACCGTGCAGGTCCGCCGGGCGGATGGTAACCTGCAGAACATTCGCCTGCCGGCGGCATACCACGTCACTTTGCCCATGCGCATGCACATGGGCCCGATCGCCGCGGTGCGCGAGGGATCCGCCGGCGCCAAAGCGGGGGTCAAGCCTTCCAGCCCGTCCGAGCCCATCATGGATGGCGACCGCATCCTGGCAGTTGGCGTCCCCGAACCCGACGGCGCGACCACGGTTTACCGCGAGGAAAAACTCGACCCGTTGCGTTTGCCGTATCAGCTGCGTGAATGGTCGTGGCGCATGGCCAAGGCCGGCATGGGCGACCAACGTACGGTGACGCTGACGGTCGAACGCCTGCAGCCGGGAAACGCCGTGGTTGAGGTTACGATGCAACTGACCTGGGATCCCGCGTGGGAGGACCAGCACGACATAACGGCGACCAATGATTCGCCGCTTTCGATCCCTGAGCTCGGCATTGCATACTATGTGACATCCCAGGTCGCGGGGATCGATGCCGTCGCAGCAGGCCAACCGGAGGCGTTGCAACCCGGCGACGTCATCGTGACGGTGCAGCCTGCGGGAACGGGCCGGCCGGTGACGGTGCAGATGCACGAATGGGCGGGCGTTTTTGCCCGCCTGCAAGCGGGATTGGCGCAAGACGTTGCCGTGGAAGTCGTCCGCAACGGCCAGCGCCAAACGTTGAGGCTGACGTTGGCGAAGGATACCACCTGGCCGCGGGAGGACCGGGGCCTGATCCTGGCGCCGGACACGCGCCTGGTGCAAGCTGGCAGCCTGGCGGACGCTCTCGTCCAGGGTTGGCGTGAGGTGGGCAGCACTGTCGCCCTAACCGTGCGCCGGATAGCAAACATGGTTTCGGGACGCGTGGGCGCCGACAATCTCGGTGGACCGGTCGCCGTGAGTCGCACAGGTTACCAAACTGCCGGCTACGATCCGTTCGGGTTCATTCGCTTTCTGGGCTATATCAGCATGGCTTTCAGCTTCAACAACCTGTGGCCGATCCCCCTATTGGACGGCGGCGATGTCTTGTTGTTGGCGATCGAAAAGCTGAAGGGCCAGCCATTGACACGCTCCACGCGACGGCTGGCGTACCTCCTCGCCGGGAGTTTGTTGTTGCTATGCACCTGCTGGATCGTCGTCGCCGATTTGTTGCGATAACTTCCAGTTACGGAATTCGCTTGCCAACGCATGCGGTAATATCGCTTCATCGTCGAAGCAGTCCGACCGGGGAGCCGCACCGATACGACGATCAGCGATGGGTTGGACCGCCCGATGCCAATCGCCGGCTCCCGCGAGGTGCAGGCGGAGTTGCTGGTGTGTTCGATCAGGATAACCGATGCGCCCTCACCCGGATTCCGAGCGCGTGGCCCGCGCCCTTCTGAAATGCGTTGCCTATGCCACTGCGTGGTCGGGCGCGTTGTACCGATCCTCCTCGCCGCGCTATGCCAACAAAGATGACCTCCTGACCGGCGCCGGGAGCAAGACTGCCGGCGCACGCTGGAATCCGCCGAACAGCTTTCGGACCGGGTATGCGAGCCTTGACGCGCACACGGCGATCGACGAAGCGCTGGCGCATTTCGTGCATTACAAGCTCTCGGTCGCGACAGCCATGCCGAGGGTCGTCGTTGCCGTCGAGGCACGCCATCGGCCGGCTCGCCTTCGATGCCGACTGGGAAGGGCTCCTGGTGCCGTCCGCAGTGCGCCGGGGTGGGCTCAACCTCATCGTGTTCCCGGCAAACCTCGATGCTCCGGAGAGCTGGCTGAAGATCGTCAACAGGTCCGAACTGCCCCGTCGTTGGTAGCCAATCTTGTCGTATGCACTTTTGCATGCCAAAGGGCTTGTATGCCTTGCTGGCGTCAGCCATAATGAACCGGGAGGAGAATACGATGAAAAAGAAAGCCGCGATTCGCCAGACAACGCCCGGTGCCGGATTGGTCGCCGAGGTCCGGCGTAAGCTCGGGCTAAGCCGTAAGGCATTTTCGCGCTTGACCGGGTATTCGGAGCGGGCCATTGCGAATTGGGAAAGCGGCGCCAAGCCCGACGAACCTGGTCTGCGGCGGGTCCGGGAGACCGAGCGCTTTCAGGCAAGGCTTGCGGAACTGGTGCGGCCCGACGCGATTCCCGAATGGCTCGACACGCCGAATGACGCGTTCGACGGCCTCAAGCCGCTGGAGGTAATCGAGCGCGGCGAGATTGACCGCCTCTGGAACATGATCTTCTACCTCGAATCCGGAGTCGCGAGTTGAGGACGGCCATGTGGTTGGGAGCCATGTTGTCCAGATCAAGCCTGCCTGACTTGGAGGCGAGCGATGTCCTCAAGAAGCTCGAAAGAGTCGAAAGGCCGTCCGTTCCCGTGGCCGTGTTCCAACTGCTGCACGTTAACGGTAGTGCCAGCTGTCATTGATTACACTGCAAAGGTCAAGCACGACGGCATTGTCTATGAGCTGCATCTCCCGGCGCTGGAGATTCCCCGTTGCCAAACCTGCGGCGAGACCTACTCAACCAACGCCGTCGATGAGCGAGTCAGCGACGCGCTCGGTGCACGTCTTCGCTTCCTCACGCCGGCACAGATCCGGAAGGGCATTTGACCAACTTAACCCCAAGCTCAACCAGCAGCAGCTGGCCGAGCGGCTTGGCGTCGCCCCGGAAACGATCTCGCGTTGGCTCAACGGCGCCCTGATCCAGTCGCGGGCGATGGACAACTTGTTGCGGGTTTATTTCGCTTTTCCCCAGGTGCAAGCCGCGCTCTGTGGGGCGAGCCAGGACCCGGAGCTTGGGACCTTCCGGGATGATCGGGTGGCGTGACGAATCTCACCGCATCTGTGCCACCGTCTGGGCCAGGAAGTGCGCCAGTTCGTCGGGGCCCACCTCCAGGCGCACACGCATCTCAACCCAGGACGGAGGACGAGGACCGGCCAGCTCGATCGTCGCGTTGGCGAGCCCTTTGCGGACCGCCTTATGCATCGCGTGACTCAGCGCGATTTCGGACTTCCCCTTCGCATCGTTGGCGTCCAGCGCCAGCTCCGCCAGGGTTCGCATCGCTTCGACCGCCTCCAATGTCAAGCGATCGCCGCCGGTGAAGCGAATCGTGATGTCGGCCGCGTCGCGCATGTCGAGCGTCACGCCGGCGCTCGTTTGCAAGAGCGGCAGCAGCGCCCCCAGCGCGCCGACATTCGCCCCTCGCAACGCTTGCTTCAGCCGCGTTCGCACCACCGCCGGCACCTGCGCCGGCGACGATGAGGTGCGGCTCGGCGCCGGCGGCCACCTGCTCGTGCAGCGATCCGCGGGTCCGGATGCCGCTGGGGTAAAAGCCTCCGTCGCCGTCGGCGAATAGTCCCGACGGCCCGCGCAAGCGCGTTGTGTAGTTCAGCAGCTCAGCCGCGCTGCCGAACAGCACGCAGCGGTCGCTCAGGAACATCCCGGAGAGGGTCGGCCACACGGCTGGAGTGCTGGTATCGGCCAGCGCCCTGAGCACGGCCTTGCGATCGACCGGCTTGCCATAGGATAAGGCGACGAGGCACGCCGGCACTGCATCCGCCTCGACACTAGGCTCGGCCTTCTCCGTCGGGCTGGGTGGCGCCGCCGTCTTCTTGGTGCCGAAATTACCCTTGGCCGCGAAACCTCCGTTGAGTGTGGCCGACGACAGCGCGGAGCCGGGCGCGTCCAGCACAAACAGCGTAATGCTTTCCAGGTCGGCCAGGCGCACGCCGAGGCGCTTTTCGATCTGCTCGACGAATTTGCCGTGTTCCCCGTCGCGGCGAAGCTGCTTGATGAGGGCCTGGCTAGGCGGACCGTTGAGGGAATCGGCAATGCGGATGTGCAAGAAGCCGGCCGCGTCGATCGGCACCTGCCGCAGCCCCTCCGGCAGGATGATCTCCGCCTCCACCTGCCCCATGTTGTTGAAGCCGCCGCCCTTTTTGGCCTTGGCTTTGCCGCCGCCGAAGCCGCCCTTGCCGCCCTTGCCGCCGCCGCCATCGTCGTCGCCTTTGCCGCCGACCTGGGCCAGTCCGGACCAGGGCATCAGCATGACCGACAAGCCAAAACAAGCGATCAGGAGCGTGAAGCGTCGCAGGAAAAGGTTGCGCATGACGGATACTCCGGTGGAACGCGGCGGCAGCGAGACGACTGCCGTCTCCGATTATCACATGGCTAGAGCGCACAAGCAAGAGGTTAGTCACTTGCCTCACTTGCCCTGCGCCGACCGGGGTGAGTTCCAGCACACTGATGCGAAAAACCGAGTCGCTCAACAGGAATAAAGCCTTCTGGTCGGGCACGCGCCAGCGTTCAGCGAGAGATAGGCGGTCGGCGTCTCCCTTCCAGGAAATGATCGACTTCCCGTCCAGCGTGGCAGCAATGCCGTTGCGGCGAACCTGGCAGATGATCTCCATGGGCTTTCGGGGTATCAATAATAGCTGTGCCGAGGTCAGCGTCGTCTGGTTCTGTTCAGCACCATCGATGCGCGAAAGGCCGGCGATCCACCCGGACATCGGCCAGTCGAAATGAACCAGGGCTTGCTTGCCGCCAAACATCAGGCCTAGGCAAAAATCCTGTGTGCCCGACTCACGTTGCAGCCGAACTGTCAGATCGTATTCCGGACCGGGGCTGTACGGAATTTGCAAACGGGCGTTGCCGGTCGTCGGCGACACCAGTGCGGCACCATCGAAATGCCACGGGCTGTCGACGGCATTTTTCGCGGGGTCAATGAGCTTCAGCAGATCGATGGACGCCGGCACCGGCGGTTTCTTTGGCGCTGGGATGACCCACCTTTCTTGCGACTCCGGCAATTTGGTCGCGGCAGTCCTGTTCCAGACCCACACGGTCAGGGCGATGCAGCCAAGCAGCAGCAAGACGCCCGCCGCGATGGCGAATAGCAGCTGGCGCAGCAGCCGCCCGTTGACACGTGATGGCGGCGGTGCCACGACGGCGGGACGCGCATCGCCGCCCTTGGCCATGTACGCCAGCGCTGAGCCCATCGTGTCTTCGGTCATCACCTCTGCCGTGCGGCTCTCGTCTGCCGGCGTACGGTCCGTTGCAGGCGCCGTTGCACAAGCATCGTTGCCGCCGCCGGCAAACGCGGCCAGTGCCGCCGCCGCCTCGGCCGGTGTCTGATAGCGGTCCGGTGGCCGTTTCGCCATCAGCTTGCGCACGATGGAACCGACCGCGGCCGGCACATCGGCGCGCAGCTTCTCCACGCGCGGCGGCTCGTGCAGCTGGTGCTGGAGCAGCTTCTGGACCATCTCGCCGCCCTGGAACGGCGGCCGGCCCACGAGCAGGAAGTAAAACGTGCAGCCCAGCGAGTACAGGTCGGCACGGATGTCGACCGAGTGTGAATTGTTCGCCTGCTCCGGCGCCAGGTAGTCCACCGTGCCCATCACCATGCCTTCCCGGGTCATGGTGCTGCTCCTGTCGTCGCCGTCGGCAGGACGCTCCAACCGCGCCAGGCCCATGTCCAGTATCTTCACCACCTGGCCGCCGGCCGCCAGCAGCAAGTTGTGCGGCTTGATGTCGCGATGAACCAGGCCGCGCTCAGCGGCGTGCTGCAGGCCCAGCGCGGCCTGCCGAATGTACTCGCACGCCTGCGCCACCGGCAGCGGCCCCTGCTTGTGGACCAGGGCCGCCAGGTCGACGGCGCCCTCGACGTACTCCATGACCAGCAGGTGCGTGCCGCCGATCTCGTCGGCATCGAGGGCGCGGACAATGTTGGGATGTTGCAGCGCCGCGGCGGCGCGGACCTCGCGCTGGAAGCGTCGCACCGCGTCGGGGTTGGCCAGGCGCTCCTTGCGGATGAGCTTGAGGGCGACGATGCGGCCCAGCTTCCAATTGCGGGCCTTGAAGACCTGGCCCATGCCTCCCTCGCCGATCCGCTCGATCATCACATAGGAGCCCAGCAGCAATTCGTGGCCGTGTCCCTGAAGCAGCTGGTTGGCCTGGTACGCGGTCAGCCAGCCGCGCTGGAGCAACTCCCGGGCCAGGGACTTCGGCTCGGGGCAGCGATCCTTGAGGGTGCGGATGACCTCGTCCAGTTGCGACGGTTCCAGGAGATGGTACTGACGCAGCGCGTCCACCAGCGTGGTGACGAGGACAGTAGCCATGCCTGGCACCTGGAGAAAGACCGACCGCGATCGTTGATTGGGAGGAATTGTATCCACGCCGTGGCCGCGCAGCGATCCGCCTACGCGAGCGGCACGACTTCGTTCCCCGTAGGACGGCCTTCCTAGGCCGTCCCTGCTCAAAGGGACGGCCTAGGAAGGCCGTCCTACGGCGGAACTTGTTCTGTCGCTCGCCTTACTCCCGAAACGCGGTGGTCGCGTCCCTGGGCAAGCCATCGGCCGGCCGCGGCGTGCGCTGGAAGGCGCGAATCACGCGCTCGATGTCGCCCGCTTCCATGCCCTGCTCGACCATGCTCTCGATCGCCACGACCTTGGCGGGCAGCTCGTCGTCGGCGTACTCGCTCAGCGCCCGCAGCAGCTGCTCGATGCCGGCCGCGTCCATCCCCTGCTCGATCAGCGATTGGACCAGGCGGGTTTTGTCAAACCCTGCCCCCTTCGCCGGGCTCGCGTCGACTGCCGACGGCCTGGCCTTGTTCTCGGCGGACGCCTGAATCACCCGCTCAATCTCGTCGGCGGACAAGCCCTTGGCGAGCATCTCCCGCTTCAGCGCATGTTCCTGGTCCTTCCGCCGTGCCGCCTCGCGCATCGTCAGGAGTGCCGCAATCGGGAAGATCACGATGAACGCAAGAACGATCAGCACCACGATCCCAAGAATGATGGGAAACAGGATGTCAACACCGAGCATCATGGCCTTGCCCTCCCACGCACGCTGATTTAGTGACGCCCCACGGCTTTGTTCGCTGCCCGTGCCTGATTATTGCCGGTCGGACGCGTGACCGCCAGCCGATTTTGGGCGGTTGCCCTTGCCTTGCTCCCGCCCGGCGAAGTATGAGTGGCAGCGCGCGCTTCCGCCGCCGCGCTTCCGCGGTTGCGCCCGACATCGGAAGGA
The DNA here is from genome assembly GCA_963834865.1 of uncultured Gemmataceae bacterium. Classification (GTDB taxonomy): domain Bacteria; phylum Planctomycetota; class Planctomycetia; order Gemmatales; family Gemmataceae; genus CAWIDK01. The sequence goes on along the minus strand of CAWIDK010000002.1, from coordinate 2,858,141 downwards.
ATCGAGGGCTCCGTATGGAAACCACCGCCCCGTCTGCGCAGGGTGCCGAGCATCCGCCGCTTTTCCCCCTGGCGTCTCCCGAGGGCGGCACGCCCTGGCTCACGCCGCGCCAGCTTGATCGCTGCGTGCTGGCGTTTGTCATCCTCGGCCTGGTCGCGCGCTGCGTTCGCTACTTCCTGCGCTTCCCGCTGTGGGAAGACGAATGCTTCCTGTGCGCCAACCTCATCGACCGCGATTATGCCGGTCTCCTGGAACCCCTGAACTTCCACCAGGCGGCCCCGGTCCTGTTCCTCTGGCTGCAGCTCACCGTCACCAAGCTGCTCGGCTTCCATGAGCTGTCACTGCGCTTCTTGCCGTTCCTCGCCGGTCTGGGCAGCATCGTGCTGTACTGGCGACTGGTCCAGCGTTGTCTCACCGGCGTGCCGCGGCTGCTGGCGATGGCGGTGTTCTCCGTCACCTACGCCACCATCCGCTATTCCGCCGAGGCCAAGCCGTACGGCATCGACCTATTCGTCGCCCTGGTGCTCCTCCATTTCACGGTGAGCTGGCTGCAGCAGCCGGGCCGAACCACCTGGCTCTGGGTGCTGGCGGCGGTCATCCCGGTGGCCCTGGGGCTGTCGTATGGCGCCGTGATGCTCGGCGGCGGGCTGTCGATCACGGTCGCGTGGGTGATCTGGCGGCAGCGGCGCTGGGAAAGCTTGACGCCATGGGCCGTGTATAGCGCGGCTCTCGTCGGCAGCTTCGTGACGTTTTATTTCCTGTGCATCCACGGCCAGGAGGGGCACGATCTCGAATCGCTGCGCGAGATGTGGCACGAACATTTCCCGCCGTTTTCGTCCCTGGGCGATTTCGCCTACTGGATGTTGCACACGCACACCGGCGACCTGCTCGCCTACCCGGCCGGCGGCTCGCCGCACCAGAGCTCGGTGTCGGCGCTGTTCTGGTTCGCCGCCGTGGCCGCCCTGGCCTATCGCAAGCAGGGGACGATGCTGATCCTGGGCCTGGCGCCGCTGGCGGTCACGTTCCTGGCCGCCGCCATGCAGCGGTTTCCCTACGGCGGCCATATTCGCCTCAACCTGTACATGGCGCCCTGGATGTGCATGCTAATCGGCTACGGCATGACGACGCTGGTGGCGCTCGCCGTCCGGCGCGGCTGGCGGCCCGATCCCTGGCTGCGCACGGCGGTGGCGGTGCTGGCGGTGGTCGGCGCCGCCACCGTGATCCGCGACCTGGCCAAGCCGTACAAGAACATCAGCGACCAGCGCGGCCGAGCCTTCGCCGAGTGGTTCTGGTACAACGCCGAGCACGACAGCGAGGTCGCGTGCATCAAGAATGATTTCGGCCGCGTGTTCTCGCCTGATACCTACCACGATCTGTCGTTTTCGGCCGAGTACCTGTGCAACGAGCATATCTATTCGCCGCGGCACGCGGCCGGCCAGCCGATTCACTGGGAGCTGATCTCGGCAACGCATCCCTTGCGCTGTGTGCTGTACCGCGCGGCACTGTTCAAGTTCGACGAAGCGGCGCTCGACGCGTGGCTCGAGCAGATGCAGGAGACGTACATTCTGGAGACTCATGAGAAGTATCCGCTGGTGCGCCTGAAGAACACGGGCCGCATTGTCAGCGTCGATTACCTTGAGATCTTCCACTTCGTGCCACGGCCCGGCGCCACGCCGAACCACGTCAACTCCGCCACACGGCCGCAATGACGCGGCGTCGCGCAGTACCAAGCCCGCAGGCGCGTCTTCGAGCCTGCGGGGTTACCCCGCGGGCTCGAAGACGCGCCCGCGGGCTTGGGTAGATTTGTGCTGCGGTCACGCATAGTAAACGATCATGCCGTACACGCCGATCCTGGCCACGCTCGGTTACGTGCTGTCGCACGATGGAGCGCAGGTGCTGATGCTGCGCCGCGACCGGCGTGCCGACGATCAGCACTTCGGCAAGTACAACGGCCTGGGCGGCAAGCTCGAGGCCGGCGAGGACGTGGTCGCGGGGATGCGCCGCGAAATCCGCGAGGAGGCCGGCCTGGACTGCCTGGCGCTGCGGCTGCGCGGCACGGTGAGCTGGCCCGGATTCGGCAAGCACGGCGAGGACTGGTTCGGCTTCATCTTTCGCATCGACCGCTGGCAGGGCGAGCCGTTGGCCGGCAATGCCGAAGGGACGCTGACGTGGGTGGCGCTGGCGGAGTTGCCGGCGCTGCCGCTCTGGGAGGGCGACCACTACTTCCTGCCGCTGGTGTTCGATGACGCGATCGGCCAGTTCCACGGCGTCATGCCCTACCGCGACGGCCGGCCGGTGAGCTGGCAGTGCAGTGTGCTGCCGTAGGGTGACTGTTCTTGTTTACGTTGAGCGTTCGGAGGCGGCGCGGAGGGGCCGGCCCGTCCGCGCCGCCTCCGAGCGCTCAACGTAAACAAGAAAATCATTGCTTCGGATCGAGGACGGGCAAGTTGTTGGTTTCTTCCATCGTGTCGAACGCGGTGGTTTCGGCCGAGACTTCGTCCGGCGTCAGCACAACCTGCAGGACCAGGGGGCCGAGCTGCAGCGTGTCGCCGTCGCCCAGCGCGCACTCCTCGACGAGGCGCTTGCCGTTGACGAGCGTGCCGTTCGTGCTGCCGAGGTCGCGCACCAGCAACGCTGCGCCATGGACGCGCAGCAGGCAATGCTGGCGGCTGATCAGCTCGCTATTGGGCCGGACGTGGCACTCGGGGCCACGGCCGACGACAAAGTCCCCTTCGGGGAACTCCAGAAAAGATCCGTTCGGCTTTCCTTGCACCACCTTCATCTTCACACTCATCAACGAATCCTTTCTCGTTCGATCGCGTTTTGAGGCCGGCACGCGTATTGTAGCAACGGGGGACCCTGCGGTGCCAGGGGCAACCGCTGAGATTTATTCTTTTGGGATACCATTTCCGCGCCGGCAAGGCAAACGAATAATGGAAACAAGGCAATCGCGCAATTGCGCGAAGCCCGGTTGCGTGAAGCTTTTCCCAGAAGCTAATATGAAAGGGAAAGGCCACGATCCTTGACGGCGAGGGCAGCGTAGTGAATCAGGACATCGACTTCGTTCTGCGCGAATGGGAGTTCAAGGCCGGCGTGGTGCAGGCACGCCTCGTCGAGGCGCATGACGCCCGGCAGGTCATCCAGATGCGCGTCGATCTTGGCGTCCTGCAGCTGGAAGCCGACGGCCGGCCCGACGGCACCCGCCCGCACGGCCATGCGACCTATTACGAGTATTTGCAGGAGCAGGTCCGCATCGCCCAGAAGGCGGGCAAACCGTTCGTGCTCGACGAGGAACAGTCGCAGGAAGCCGACCAGGAATTCCTGCAGTTCTACCATCGCCGGGTGTGCTGGCTGGCGCTGCGGCAATACGGCCGGGCGATCCGCGACGCCGACCACACGCTGACGTTCATGGACCTGGTGAAGAAGCATTCGCCCGGCGACGAGTACACGCAGGCGCACGAGCAGTATCGCGGGTTCGTGCTGTTTCATCGCACGCAGGCCGCCTCGGCGCTCGCGGTCGAGAAGGACAACCCCGAGCTGGCGATCGACGAGATCCGCTCCGGCCTGGAGAAGCTCAAGGTGTTCTTCGTCGACTTCGGCCTGGAAGAGCAGATGGACGAGGACCCGATGGTCCAGCACCTGCGCAAGATCGAAACGACCTTGCGCGAGCAGTACGAGATCGGCGCGACGCTGCACGAGCAGCTCGAGCAGGCCGTCGCCGCCGAGGATTACGAGCGCGCCGCCCAGTTGCGCGACCAGCTGAAGCGGCGCAAGCGCTAACAAGCCGCGGGATGAGCGCAGCGAATCTCGCGGGTGGGTCGCGCCGACCCGCGGGATTCGCTGCGCTCATCCCGCGGCTTGATGGGGACTGCTTTTCCGATGCGCTACCTCCTGCCTATCGTGCTTTTCCTGCTGATCATCGGCGGCATCACGTGGATGATCCAGTTCCATGCCAACTGGCGCGAACCCGTGCCCCCCGCGCCGATCATCGTCAACGGGGCCAAGCCGCAAGAAGTCCTGGAGTTCCCGCGGCCGCCGGGACAGGTCGGCCCCCTGCCGCGGTCTGGGAGTTGGACGAGGGCAACAACGACACCGGCTACATCTTCGAGACCGAGCGCAACGTGGTCGGCCATTACTGTTTCCCCTTCCGCAACGTGCTCGGTGCGCCGGCCGAGATGGGGATTGAGGGCGTCGACTGCGATTGCACCCACGCCGAGGTCTGCCTGGTGCCCGACGAACCGTGGCAAAAGATCACGGCGGCCTTTCAGGAAAAGCCCTGGGCCCAGCCGGCCTTTGCCAAAGAACCCGATTGGCACCTGTTGGCCAAGGACGACGTCCACGGCTTCAAGGTGCCTGCCGACGGCCACGGCGTGCTGCGCGTGACCTGGCAAGGCCGCAAGGATCCGGGGATGATGCTCAACCTCAACCTGCGCTTCTGGGCGCAACCCGAAGGCCACGGCCGCGACCGCCTGTTGACGTTGATCCAGGTGCCCGTGCGCATGGTGCGGCCGGTGATGTTCGACCCGGCCAAGCAGTCGGTGGCGCGCTGGGCGCGGGCCAATCCGGCTCGGCAACGTTCCATATCTGGTCGGCCACGCGCGACCCGCTCGACGTCACGTTCGGCGGGGACAAGAAGGACCCGCTGTTCGAGATCGCCGCCAAACCGCTGACGGCGGCGGAGTGCAAGGAGCTGCAGCAGAAGCTGCGCGCCAAGGCGAAGGGGCAGCCGGTGTTTCGCGTGCGCTCGGCCTACCTGCTGACGGCGACCTTGCACGAACAAAAGGACGACCTGCAGATGGACCAGGGACCGTTCAAGCGCCAGATACCCATCTTCCTGGACCAGCTGCGGCTCGACGAGTTTCCCACGCCCGAGGTGAGCGGCGACGTTAAGGGCGTGGTGGCCGTCGGCGGCGCGGTGGACCAGGGCAAGGTGCAGCTTCGCGTGTTTTCCGTCGCCGACCCCAAGACCGTGGTCGTCCCAATTTACGCCGAGCCCCAGATTGGCCTCGAGTTCGACCATCGCGAGCCGGAATGGCTGCAGGCCGAGTTGAAGCGCAACGACAAGGAATCGAGCGCCGGCCGGGCGCAGTGGGACCTCAAGGTCACCATCCCGGCCGGCGCCGACCGGCCCGTTGCCCGAAAATAGTCGCGTTGTCTTGCGCATCGCGGGCACGCCGCGCAAGGTGCGTATCCCGGTGGTGGGCACCGGGACGCGCTAGTGCATCGTCAAACCTTGATTTTGGGGTAGCCGCATTCGTGAGAATGCGGGCGCCGGCATCCGCATTCTCACGAATGCGGCTACCAAGCGGCACCAGGCGCCATCCACGTTGACAAAATCGTGCAAAAAGTGGATGTATGGGCTTTGCCCGCGGTCACGGCCGGCCGGTGGTGCGCTGGATCGTCCTGAGCGAGGAATGTGCGCGATGCAGAACGAGCCGAACCGCACGGAAGACGCGCAACCGCCCCGCGCCGCGCTGGCCCGCCGCCTGCTGGTCCTGGCCGGCGTGGTGCTGCTTGCGACGGCCGGCCTCGCCGGCGGTTACGTCGTTCTCCGCGCCCTCGCCACCGACGGCTGCGCCCAGGAACGCCCAGGCGACGACGGCCCCTCATCGCACAACGACCCGCCCCACCTTCCCAGGCTCTTCGTCGGTTGGGGACAGCCCGATCTCGTCCTCGTGATCTCCGGCCAAATGCACGGCTTCATGCTTCCCTGCGGCTGCTCGGTCCCGCAGTACGGCGGACTCGTGCGCCGCCAGGCATTCATCGACGAGCTGAAAGCCAAGGGCTGGGACGTGGTCGGCGTCGACCTCGGCGAATTGCCGGCCAGCAGCGGCATCCTCCGCCAGCGCCAGCTCAAGCTGCAGTACACGATGAAGGCCCTCGACCTGATGGGCTACAAGGCCGTCGGCCTGGGCAAGACGGAGATGGCCATGCCGCTGATCGACGCGCTGTCGCTCTTTTCGATCGACCATGCCAGCCCGCGCCCCATCTGTTCGACGCTCGACGGGACGGGGATGAAGGGCCAGCTCTATCACGCGCTCAATGTTCGCCCTTATGAGATTCTTCCCGGCTCGCCGCGCGTCGGCGTGCTGTCGCTGATCGGCCCGGACCTGGAAGACAGCTTCAAGAACGACAAGAGCATGAAGTTCCTGAACAACAAGCAGGTCGTGCTGCCGAAAGTGTTCAATGCATTCGCCGGCGAGAAGGTCGAGATGGCGATGCTCTTGCACCACGAGTATCCCAGCAACCGCTTACCGCTGCAGATGGACCTGGCGCGGCGACATGGCCGTGGTGTGCGCCGAGGCCTGGCAGGCCGAGCGGAACAGGAATCCGAACATTCCTCCCTTGCAGTTGCTTATGGTCCTGACCGAAGAGCCCGAGCCGCCGGCCGTCTTGCAAAAGCTGGGGCAAACGCCGACCTTCATGCTCGAGATCGGCCACAAGGGCAAGTACGTCGGCGTGGTCGGCATCTTCAAGCAGCCGGGCGGCGACCTGAAGCTCAAGTACGAGCTGGTCCGCATGGAGCCCATCTATCAGCCCCGGGAAGGCCAGACAAACCGGGTGCTCGAGGTGCTGGAGGAATACGCCAGGAACGTCAAGAGTGAAAACCTGCTGACGCAGTTCATTCGCGCTGCCCATCCGACGCAGGTGGATCCCTATGTCCAGCAGACGTACGGCGGCAGTTCCTACGTCGGCTCCGAGCGGTGTGGGAAGTGCCACCGCGGCGAGCACAAAACCTGGCAGGCAACGCACCATGCCGGGGCGTTCGAGACGCTCGTTCAAAAGGCGAAGAACCCGTCGCTGCGGCAGTATGATCCCGAATGTGTCGTTTGCCACACGGTCGGCTTCAAGCATCCCGAAGGTTACAACGACCTGCCGCGCGGCGAGATGCAGGACCTTATCCAGAAGCGGGCCGGCGGCGCGGCCATTCAGGCGGCGATCGCCGCGCGCAATCCGAAGTTCGAGCACGTCGGCTGCGAAAGCTGCCACGGCCCCGGCAGCGCTCATGCCAACGGCAACGCCAATGACGCCCGCCTCTACCCGTTGATCAATCCATTGCGCGCCAGCGATGCCGAGCGGAAGTTCGTCCAGCAGATGCAGAACGATCCGAATCCGGCGGGGCGGCAACAGGCAGCGCAGCAGGCCAAGAACCTGTTCACGCGGCGCATGGACCGGCTGGACGACTTCTGCCAGAAGTGCCACGACCTGGAAAACGACGTGAACTGGGCCAAGGTGCCGTTCCTGCAAAAGTGGAGCGCCGTCATGCATAACAGCCCCGGCAACGTCGGCAACTTCTGGCTGCCGCCGCGCCCCCCCGCCATCGGCGCGGGCGCCCGCTAGCAAGAGTGACCAAGCCCGCAGGCGAGTCTTCGAGCCTGCGGGGTGCTGACCCCGCAGGCTCGAAGACTCGCCTGCGGGCTTGGGGTGTGGATGGCCCCATCCTGGCAAAGCAACCGAATTCCACTACGAATAGCTGTTGGGAAACGGTCCCCGCGGACCGCCCTCGTTGACCGCGCCCTCCGAAGCCCTCACTAGAAAGGTAGTGCCCCATGAGACATGGTTGGAAGCTGCTGGCCGCCCTGCTGGCCGTCCTCACTCTCGCCGGCGCCGCGCAGGCGCAGACCACGCTGCGCTACAAGTACAAGCAAGGCGACCAGCTCGACTACGTCATCGACCAGGACCAGAAAATGACCATGTCCCTCAACGGCATGGACTTCAACGTCAAGATCGCCATGGTCATCGACATGACCTGGAACACCCTCGGCGTCGATCAGAGCGGCAATGCCAAGATCAAGGTCCGCGTCGGCCGCGTCAAGATGGTCATGGACGGGCCGATGGGCAAGGTCGAGGTCGATTCCAAGGACACCGACGAACCCGACGATCCGGTCGGCAAGATCCTCGGCCAGCTCGTCAAGAGCCTCGGCGGCATGGAGATGACGTGCACCGCCGATGCCACCGGCGACCTGACGGACGTGAAGGTTTCCGAGGGGACCATCAAGAAGCTCAAGGGCCTGCCCGGCCTGGATCAGATCGGCGACCTGTTCAGCCCCGACAGCATGAAGTCGATGGTTTCGGGCAACATGGTCCTGCCGAAGGACCCGGTCAAGAAGGGCGACACCTGGACCCAGAAGGCCAATTCCAAGCTGCCGTTCGGCAAGGTGATTGGCGAGACCAAATACACTTACGAGGGGATGGTCGACAAGGACGGCAAGCAACTCGCAAAGATCGCCGCCAAGCCCGATGTGAAGATCGAGTCCGACCCCAATGCGAAGATTCAGATCAAGGTCAAGGAGAACAAGGGCAAGGGCTACACGCTCTTCGACAACAGCGCCGGCCGCATCATCGAATCGACCAACGAGACGACGATGATGGCGGAGCTGGAGATCGCCGGCATGACGATCAGCCAGAACACCACGCAGACCACGATCATGCGTCTCAAGGGCGGCGGCAGCCGCAAGAACAGCGACGAGAAGTAGCATCTACTGCGGCGAGCGTCGCGGCGTAAGCCCGACGTGAACGCAGCGACACACGTCGGGCTTACGCCTCGACGCTCGCCGCAGCACATCTCTTCTGCCGTTCTCCTTGGAGTGCCTCGTCAAGCCGGCGATCGTCTGCCGGATCGCGCTCGCCGGCGATGGCTTGCAACTCCGCAAACCAGTGCTCCAGCGCATCGCCTCCTTCGGCTGTGTCCGGGCGCCGGTCCACTTCGACTTCAGTGCCTTCACGAGGTCATTTCCGCTTCAGCTTGTCCGCCGCCCCGGCGAGGCGATAGATCTCCTCGGTGCGATCGAACGCCGGATCGTTGCCGCCGACGATCGTCAACGGCGTCGGCGCCAACAGGCCCAGCGCCTCGGGAATGTCCAGCACCCGCAACACGCCGAGGAAGTGCGGCCCCTCCTTGTGCGACTTCGGCGGATTGATGATGATTACTTCCTTAACGGCCGGTTCGAAATGCGCGGCGTACGCGGCAAGGATGCCGGCGGGGCCTTTACCGACGATTTTTCGCTTGTCGTCGCGCTTAAATTGACGTTCGTAATACAGGTGCGATAAGACATCCAGCAAACGGCCCTCGTCGACAGTGCGACCCAGAAGAGCATGCGATCGTTCCACGTAATTTGGCGGAGATTTTTTGGACCAGCCGGAGCGAGGGCGGATAGCCTGATGGCCTAATCCAACCCAGTCGTCAAACCACTTCGCCGAAATATCATCGTCTTCATTCATGACAACCCATGTGGTAACTTTCACGCCCAGAAAGCCGTCACTCCCCGCATAGGTAGTAATGCCTGGCTCTGTTTCGAAGACGCCCACGAGTTGAGCGCCCACTTTGTAATTGAGTTCAGGTACCTTTTCGGGTATCGCTCGCAAACACTGGCGCAACTCCTGGATTCTTGCCTTCTTCCACTCCGCAAATTTCCACTTCTCCGGCAGCATCACCTTCGCTCGCGCCACAAACGTCTCGTCGATCTTCGCATTGAGCGCATCCTTCGGCACATCGGCATCCGTCGGGAACACGCGCAATTCCTTGCCCGCCAGCTCCGTGTACTTCGCGGAGTCCTCCACCGGCGAAGTCGTGTCGCCCTTGAGGTGCTTGTTGAGGAACTTGAACACCGCCATGCGCAGGTCCGGGCGGTAATTGTGATCGCCGACGCTGACGTACTCGTCCAGGACGCTCACGGCGGTACCCGCGGGGTTCGAAGACTCACCCCGCGGCTTGGGGAACATGCGGTAGCAGTCGCGCAGCTTCGCGATGATGCGGCGGTTGCCGTCCATCGGGAAAATCCTGTCGTTGTCGCTGTTGGCGAACAACAGCGGCCGCGGCGCGATCATCGCTGCGATGGTGGTCCAATCCCACTGGTACGTGTTGTAAAGGAACATGCAGTCGCAGTGGCCGTCGATCACCTTGTTCTTGACGTAGCTCTCCAGATCGCTCATGCCGCTGACCGGCACGGCGACCTTGACGCGCTCGTCGGCGGCGGCGATCCAGAACGTAGCCGCACCGCCGCCGGAGATGCCGGTCACGCCGATTTTGTCCGGATCGACCTCGGGCCGCGTCAGCAAATAGTCGATGGCGCGGACGCCGTTCCAGCACTCGACGCCTGCGGGGGTGTAGCCGGCCGAATGCCACCAGAAACGCGTCTCGACCGGTTCCTTGCCGCGAATGCCGTAGGTGCCGTGGTGGATGCCCGCGATCTCGCCGAGCTGCAGCGTGTCCAGGACCAAGCAGGTGTAGCCGTTGTTGGCGAACCAGAAGCCGTGGTCCTGGAACGCGCTCTTGTTGCCGTCGCGGCCCCGGCCCGAATGACCGCAGACGTAAACGATCGCCGGCAACCGCTGCTTCCCGTTGAGCGTTCGCGGCCGATAGTAATTCGCCGTCACGTACAGTCCCGGCTTCGATTGAAAATGAATCTTCTCGACCACCACGCCGTGCGCCTCGACCTGGCCGGTGACGGTGGCGTGCAGGGGAGTCTTTTCGGGCAGGGGCCACAGGCCGAGCATGTCCATGTATTCCTGATACAGCCGCGGCCGTTTCTTCTGCCATTCGTCGAGGGTTTTGGCGCCGTCCATGAACTTCTTGCTGAGCTTGTCGGTCTCGGCGGCGAGATATTTCTCGATCATCTCGTCGCCGGGCTTGCGTTCGTCCTTCTTGCCCTTGTCCTGTGCCGCGGCGCCGACGACCAGCAGGACCGCAGCCGTCAGCGTGCAGGTCAGTCTCGTGAACATGGCAGCAACCCTCGGTATTTGCGTTACGACTTACAAATTCGCCGCGCAGTGAGCGCACGTAGTGACCCGCTTTGGCGGGTCCCGGACCCGCTAAAGCGGGTCACTACGTGCGCTCTTGGCGCACGGGCCAATAACGCAGCGCCAGTGCCCCCAGGATGACGGCTCCGCCGACGAACGTCAAGGGGTCGGGCACCTCCGTGTCCGGCGCGACGAGGTACGCCCAGAGTGGGTTGAGGATCGGCTCCAGCAGCGTGATCACGCCCGCCTCCTGTGGGCCGACCGATTGCAGGCCCTTGGCCATGAGCCAGTACGGCACGCCCATCTGCACCACCGCGAAACCGAGCAGCACCGCGAACTGTGGCCCCGTCGGCGGTCGTAGCGGCAGCAGCAGCGGCACCATGAGCAGGCCGGCAAACAGGTGGTTCCACACGGTCAGCCAGTTGGCCGGCAGCGTGCGCAGGACGCGCAAATAGAGCAGCACACCGGCGTAGGTGACGCCGCTGCCCAGGCCGATCGCGATGACGGCAAGGTTGTCGTCGTGCCACCCGCCGGAAACGATGATCGCGATGCCGAAGACGCCGATGAATGTGCTCAACGTGCCGCGGAGCGTCGATCGTTCGCCCAGCAGGAATACGGAGGCGAGGTAGAGCCACAGCGGCGCGGAATACTGCAAGAGGATCGCGTTGGCCGCGGTGCCGAGCGCCATCGCGGAGATGAACAGGGCGTTCATCACGGTGAACGTCAGCAGCATCGTCAGCATCGCCGGCCGAAACGCGAGGTCGCGGCGGCGCACGGTCACGGACAGCGCCAGGCCCGCGATCAGCACGCGATAACACGCGATCTGCACCGGCACGTGGAGGCCGCCGAGCGTGAGGGTCTCGATCGGCGGCTCGTTGACATGGAGGAACGTGTCGCGCGTGAGCACCTTGGTGAAGGCGCCGCTAAGGCTCCACAGCACCGCCGCCAGCGCGATGTACAGCCGGCCGCGCCCGAGGTTCGGTGGCGTGTCGCCCATGAAACGATCCCCCACGCCGCGGGGTGAGTCTTCGAACCCCGCGGGTTGGTCTCGGGATTCGCTCATCCCGCGGCCTGGTCGGGCTGCATCAGGCCGAGGATGTTGCCCTCGGTGTCCTTGATGTACGCGAGCCAGCCGACGCCGGGGATCGGCATCTTGGCAAGGGCGATGGTGCCGCCGTGCGCGGTGGCTTTCGCGACGTACTCGTCGATGTTCGGGACGTCGACGGTGCAGGGGTAGGCGTTGACGGGCTGCATGTTCGCGGGCGGCGGACCATGCCGGCGCATCATGCCGCCGTCGATGCCGGGCTGCTCATGTGGGCCGGTCTTGATGAGCCAGTAATCCATCGGTCCGGACCACTTGGTGAAGTGCCAGCCCAGCACCGTGCTGTAAAAGAGAATGGCCCGGTCAGGGTCGTCGGCATGAATCTCGAAATGAATGACGCGCGGCATGCGAGACTCCTTAGGGGTTATTCTTGGCAGGAATGTCGAGTAGTGGAAGAACCTCGGCCCAGCCCGGCACACGGATCGCGCCCGGCAAATCGACCTCCGGATCGAGGACGATCACGCGCACGCCGCCGGCCGTGCTCGCGCCGGCGGCGCGGGCCGTGCGCGTCACCAGCGTAATGTTGTCGCCGAAGCCCCGCTTCAGCTCATCGACGCGCTCGCGCCGGGCCTCGTCTGTGTCGATCGACGAGGGGAAGCCGCGCCGGCCGAGCACCGGGCCGGGCGGGAAGCGATCCTTTTCCGGCCGCGGCGCAGCATGGACCCAGCCGCGCAGCTTGCGATACGCCAGCGGGTCGGTCGCGGTCACGGCGAGGTAGGCGATGTGGTATTGCTTGCGCTGCGCCGCCTGCAACGCCTGGGCGGCGTGCGGGCGCACGGGGATATCGGCGACATGCCTGGTCAGCCACTCGGCGGGCTCGATCTGGGCCAGCGTTTCCTCAACGTCGACGAGCAGGATCTTGCTGCCATGTTCCCAGCGGACGAGTCTCGCCTGATCGGCGCTCCCCTGCTTGTTCCGCGCATCGATATAGCGCGCCAGGACGGCGTCACCCCGGGCCGGGTCCGGCGGCGTCCAGAGGATGACGGCCCGGCCATTGTCATCGGTGACGGTGAAGGCCTGCGGCTCTTGCTGGCCCGGCTGAGCGAGCGCCCGCGAGTTGAAGAACAGCACCTCGCGGTTGCGCAAATAAATCGGCGAGTGTTCGCCCTGATCCGGGAATGCGAACTGGGCAGACACTTCCGGCGTATCGGTCGGCGCGAACAGAGCGTCGAAAGCGACGACCTCCAGCCGCGGCGGCGCCGGCAGGTCGTAGAGCCACCATGCGAGCAGGCTCAATCCGACCAGCGCCAGCGCAAGCACCGAGGCGACGATGAACCAGGTACGCGGCCGGCGGCGCTGCAAGGACGTTTGCAGACGCTCAGCCAGCGCGTTGACCTGCTTCGGAGGCAGCTTCGAGGGTTGGTCCATGGTCGGAACACGGCGTGATCGCGAAACCGCAAGCGAGCTTTGACGCCACCGCCGATCATCTTATACGGCGCCGCGGCCCTGGACCGCGCCGCTGCGGATTGCCGTCGAGGAGAGATCGAGACGAAAACGTTCGGCGGGGATCGCGGTGAACAGTGACCGAAAGGCCGGCGGCACTGGCACATCGTCGAGCCCAACGCACCGGTCGGCCGGATCGAGACGGCATGCGACGAGGAAACGGCAGCGGCACCTGTCTAACTGGGCGAGCGCCGCGTGCATCTGTTCCGCGTCGCCGTTGTAGTAGCGCGGATCGACGATGCGCACCGCCGTGTCCGCCCCGACGACGAAGATCGCTCCGGGAAACAGCTCCGCCTTGTGCACGAAGCGCGGGGCATGCGTCAGCCAAAGCGCGGCCTGGCCGGTGAACTGCGCGACGCGGCGCTGGACTTCGGCAGGGTCGAGCGGCGGCTTGTCGACGTTGGCGATGCTCAGCTCGAACGCGATCGGCCGGTCGAGCATCTCGGCCGCGACCTCGGCCAGCGTACGGTGTCCAGCGTGCATCGGGTTGAAGGCGCCGGGCACGAGCGCGGTGGGCCGCCGCGGGTCCCAGCGATGATCGGGGACGACGTGACCCTGCGAAGAAACGTAGAGGGGCGTGCCCTCGACTGGAAAGTGCTGCATCAATCGATCAGATCGCGTTCGGTCGAGTCGATGACCTGCAGCGCCGCGGGCACGGTGTCGGCGGCGCAACTCCTCGGTGAAGCCGGGCCGCAGCAGCATGCGCGACAGCCGCGCCAGCACGCGCAGATGCGTGGACGCATCGCGGCAGCACACGAGGAAGAACAGGTCGGTCAGGCTGCCGTCCGCCGCGTTGAACGGCATGCCGCCCGGCGTGCGGCCGAATGCGATGAACGCCTCGCCCTGGGCGGTATCGGGGAGCGGCCGGCGCGGATGTGGGATCGCGACGCCGGAAGCGAGCGCGGTGCTGCCCAGCTCCTCGCGCTGCCGAATCGCGTGCAAGAGGGCGTCGGGGTCGTACACCTGCCAGGAATTCTCGGCCAACTTGACCAGCTCGCGCAGCACCGAGTCGCGGGTGCCGGCCCGCAGCGGCACCGCCATCACCGATTCGGAAAGGAGCGTCATGACCAGCGGCTGCCGATCGGGCTTGCCCTGGCCGGTGCCCGCCTCCAGCGCGGTCAGCTCCTGCTCGGTGTAATAGTGCATCTGCGTCTCGAGCCAGTGATTGATCTCCGCGGATGCGAAGCGCCACTGCCCGCCGACCTTCTGACCCGGCAGATAGCCGCGGTTGGCCATCTTACTCAGCTCGCGCACGTCGCGCTGCAGGTAAGACGCCAACTGATCGAGGTCCATGACTTCGTTCTCCATGGCGTTCGCCCTCCTTCGGAGTGGTGGTGAGTGGTGCATTTTTCTTCCACCACTCACGACTCACCACTCACCACTCACCAACCTACTCTTTCTCGTGCCGTAACAACCCCGGCAGCTCGAAGCCGCGCCCATCCTTCAAGAGCTGTAGCTGCGCCTGCGTCTGCTGGCCCAAGCCGTGCAACCAGATGAATCCCTTGGCCGCATCGTGATCGAACTGATCGCCGGTCTCATATGTCGCCAGCTTCTTGCTGTAAAGGCTGAAGTCGCTCTTGCGGCCCGCGACGTTCACGCGGCCCTTGAACAACTTGACCCTCACGATCCCGGTGACGAAGCGCTGGCTGCTCCGCACGAACGCGAACAGGTCCTCGTGAAACGCGTTGAACCACAACCCGTTGTAAACGAGGTCCGCGTACTCCTGCGCGACCAACGTCTTGAAGCGCTGGGCCTGTTTCGAGAGGCAGAGCGACTCCAACTCGCGGTGCGCCTCGTGCAGGATCACCGCGGCCGGCGCCTCGTAGATCTCGCGCGACTTGATGCCGACGAGCCGGTTCTCGACGTGATCGATGCGGCCGACGCCGTGCCGGCCGCCGATCTCGTTGAGCCGTTCCAGGAGGGGGACGCCGTCGGTTTTCTGCCCATTCAGAGCGACCGGCCGGCCCTCGAAGAACTCGATCTCGACATAGACGGGCTCGTTGGGCGCCTTCGCCGGGTCGGTGGTCCACTGGTACGCATCCTCGCGCGGCTCGACCCACGGATCCTCCAGCACGCCCGCCTCAATGCTGCGGCCAAAGATATTCTGGTCCACGCTGTACGGGCTTTCCGCTTTCGCCTCGACGGGGATGCCGTGCTTCGCGGCGTACTTGATCTCCTCGTCGCGGGTCCACTTCCACTCCCGCACCGGGGCGATGATTTGCAAATGCGGTGCCAGCGTCTGGAAAGTCACGTCGAAACGGACCTGGTCGTTCCCCTTGCCGGTGCAGCCGTGCGCGACAGCTTTGGCACCCTTGTCCTTGGCGACATCGGTCATGAGCTTGGCGATGAGCGGCCGGCCCAGGGCGGTGGCGAGCGGATACTTGCCCTCGTACAGCGCCCCGGCCATCAGCGCCGGCCAGACGAACAGGTCCACGAACAGGTTGCGCGCGTCGAGCGCCACCGCGTCGACAGCCCCAGTCTTGAGCGCCTTGCGCGGATCTTCTCGATGTCCTCACCCTGGCCCAAATCGCAGGTGAAGGTGACGACGTCGAGGTTGTACTTTTCGGCGATCCACGGCACCATGACGGACGTGTCGAGTCCGCCGCTGTACGCCAAAATCACGCGATCGCGGGCCATGTTCCGTGTTTCCTGCTAGAAAAACACCGTGCGGGCTTGCCGTTTCGCGCTTGCTCGCAAGCAGATATCTTCGGGAGCCCCGGCACAGTTGTCAACGTCATTTCATCTTCTCCTACCGCGCCAGCTTCTCGCGGACATGGTCGCGCACGCACAGGCGGAACTTCCCAACGAGTGCTGCGGCTTCCTCGCCGGCAAAGTCGGCACGGACGGCATCGCCCGCATCGAACGCCGTTATCCCCTGGTCAACGCCCTCGCCAGCCCCGTCGCGTATCTCTGGGAGCCGAAGGGACTGTTCGCCGCCGTCCGCGACATGCGCCCCTCGACCTGGAAATGCTGGCCATTTACCATTCGCATCCGGCCAGCGAGCCAGTGCCAAGCCGAACCGATCGCGAGCGCTATGCCGAGGTCCAGCCGCTCGTCGGGGACGTGATGCATTTCATCGTCGGATTGCGCGACGGCACGCCGCAGGTTCGCGGCTGGTGGCTGACAGCCGAGGATCAGCGCGAGTCCGACTGGGAAGTAGTGTGACGCTGCCACGCAATCTGCTCGCGGAGCCCTTCGTCGAGGGTGACGCGCGGCTGCCAGCCGAGGTGGCGCTGCAGCTTGCCGGTATCCGCGAACGTATAGCGCTGATCGCCGGGACGCGGCGGCTCGCGGTGGACGTTGGCACGCCGGCCGATGATCTCCTGCAGCTTGTTCAGGATGTCCCACACCGACGCTGACTCGCCGCCGCCGACGTTGTACGTCTCGCCCAGCGGCGCCTGCAGCGCGGCCACCGTCGCCGCGACGCAATCACTCACGTAGGTGTTGCCGCGGATTTGCAGGCCGTCGCCGTAAACGCTGATCGGCCGATCTTCGAGCAGGGCCGCGATGAAGCGATAATAGCCCATGTCGGGCCGTTGCCGGGGACCGTAAACTGAGAAGTAACGCAGCACGACCAGCGGCAAGCCATGCTCCTCGTGGTACGCGCGGCACTGGTGCTCGCCGGCCAGCTTGGTCACGCCGTACGGCGAGATCGGCCGCGTCGGCAACGTCTCGTCGCCGGAGCTGAACCGGCCGTAGACCGACGACGTTGAGACATAGATAAACCGGCGCAGCGTTGCGACGGGGCGCACTGCTTCGAGCAGCCGCTGCGTCGCGGTGAGATTGCAGCTCTGGTACAGGTCGAAGTCGGTCCAACTCCGCACGAGCCCCGCCATCGCCGCGAGATGGAACACGACCTCGACGCCGTCGAGCGCCGGGGCCAACGCATCGGTGCGCAGGTCGAGCGCGTGGAAGCTGAAGCCATGGTGGCTGCGCAGCGCGGTCAGGTTCGCTTCCTTGATCGGCCGCGGGTAGTAGGGAATAAACGCATCGAGACCGACGACATCGTGGCCATCGCGCAGGAGGCGCTCGCAGAGGTGGGAGCCGATGAACCCCGCGGCCCCGGTGACCAGGCATTTCATGTGTCGTCGTCTCCCTCCGCGTGCGTTTCTCCCCTCTCCCCAGCGGGGGAGAGGGGTTGGGGGTGAGGGGGCGAGCCCGCGCAAAGACCGGCCCCCTCACCCCCAACCCCTCTCCCCCTCACCCCTACCCCTCTCCCCTGCGGGGGAGAGGGGTAGGGGTGAGGGGGAGAGGGGAGCGATTGATCCAGCCGCCGTTGCAAGCCGTGCACCGCGTGATCGAGCGTCGCGCAGCACTCGGCGAGCTGCTGTACGGCGGCGACGAGCTGCTCGTTCACCTGCGATTGCTGCCGGGACAGCACGTCCACGTAGGCACGCTTGAAATTGTACAGCAGTTTCTTCTTCACCCATCGTTTCGCGCGGGCGAACCAACCTTCAGTCACGTCAATGTAATCGTCGGGCAGCCGCTGTGCCTGCCGGGCCTGCACGAGAAGCTCGCGCATGCCATCCAGCAACGGCGCCAGTCCGGCGCCGCTCGCCGGCTCGTTCCCGACGTGCAGCGGGACGCACAGAGGCTCCGAACCCGCGGCGCCGACGTGCAGATCATAGGCACCAGGCTCGGGCGGGACCGGCACCAGCAACATTGCCGTCTGCGTCGCGCCGGGCATGAGCAAGCCCGCCAGCTCGGTATTCGCCGTGCCGACGACGGAATCGGTGTGCGGGTCGCGCACCTCGGCGTTGAGGACGGTGCGCGCCGGCCCAGCCGCGACGACGGCGTGCGTGCCGTGGTTGTGAACGCGCACCGCGACCAGCGTGGTGCGCGTGCCGAGACGCGCGTGCACAGCGTCGTTGAGCGACGTAACTGCGACGGCACGACGATATGGCCGCGGCGCCGTATCGAGCAGCTCTTCGACGATTCGCCCGACCGCGTCGCGCCAGGCGGCGCGCTCGCAGCGGGCAGCGCGCTCCAAGCCGCGCAGCCGCATCTGTTCGCACAGCGGCACGCCGAGATTCGCGATCGCTCTTTCCAACCGCGCACGGTATGCATCGCGCACGGCGTAATGTGCTTCGACGTATGCGCGGCCGCGCCGGCCCCGCTCCGCCGCAGCGTCCGGATGCTCGGCCAGCTCGTCGAGCGCGCACGCAAACGCATCATGATCCGCGACGGCGAGGCCTCCCTGTGACCGGCGAACGTGGCCCGCGAGCACCGCACATTCGGCGTGTATGATCACCGGCGTCGCCTGCGCCCACGCTTCGAGGGCGACGAGCGACAGCGATTCCTGCTGCGATAGCTGCACCAGCGCCGCGGCACCTTCGAGCACCGCGCGCTGCGCGCTTCGTCCACGCGGCCCAGATCGTGCAGCCAGGATTCGCGCGGCAGCGACACGTCGCCCTGGCCCATGCAGACAAGATCGTATCGCCCCGGCCGTCGCTGCTGGTAGCGCCGCATCCACTCGAGCAGCAGCGGCACGTTCTTCTGCGCGGAATAGCGGCCGCAATAGACCACATACGGCCGTGGTGCAGGCGGCACGCCTGCAGGCGCCGGCACCGGCTCGATCCAGGTTCCCACCTCCATCACGTTGGGCCCGTTGATGCCCAATCGCCCGAGTGCCAGCTCGCGTTCCTCCGGGCTGTGCACCAGCATGCCGCCGACATTCCCGTACACGCCTGGCCATACCGCGAGCCGCGCGATCGGCTCATCGTGAAAGCACGGCACGAGCAGCGTTCGCTCAGGAAACGCCTGGGCCACGTCACAGGTCAGCCCGAACAGGTACGGCCCGACAATGATCGCATCGAACTCTTCCGCCCGTTCGCTGAGCGCCTGCAGCAATGCCGTCGAGTGGATGCTGTACCGCAGATAGCGTTGCGCCGCCTCCGGGGTGACTCGACCCTGCGCTTCGATGATCGTGCGCACCGCATCCAGGTGGGCCTCACGATCGTGCGCATCGATGGGGAAGCGATGAACGAGCAGCCGATCGCACGTCGCGGTGCCGGCCGGCTCCTCGTTGCGCCAGTTGCTCTCCGATCGGGTGCAGGTGGTGAACACCTCGACATGATGACCCGCATCTTGCAACGTGCGGGCCATGGTGCCCAGCGACGTTTCCGCCCCGCCGACGATCTCGGTGCCAAAACGGAAGCAGACGACCGCAACTCGCCGCGAACGCGCGCCGGCTGAAGCCTGGACTCCAACTTGAAGCACGCGGCGAACCTGCCGCGCCAAATCCGCCGCATCGTCCGGCGTGAATGTGAGGCCCGCGTCGCCCACCGTTTCCGGCAGTGCCGCCGAGCGCGACGCGACCACCGGCAATCCGGACGCCATCGCTTCCACGACCGGCACGCAAAACCCCTCGTGCCGCGATGGCATCACCAGCACATCAGCGCTGCGATATGCCGCGGCCAGTTGTGCGTCGCCGACCTGGCCGAGCAAGTGCAGCCGATCCGCAACGTGCAATTCCTCGGCCCGGTCGCGGCAGCGCTGTGCTTCCTGGGCATACACGTCGCCGGTGTCGCCGATTACCACCACATGGACGTTCGCCGGCAGCTGCGCCAGCGCCTCGACCAGCAGCGGCACACGCTTGTTCGCCGCGAGCCGGCCGACGTAAAGCAAAATCGCGACGTCATCGAGCCCGAGTCGCTGGTGTAGGAAGCGATCTGCGCCGGGACGGAAGCGCGCGTGATCGACAACCAGCGGCAACCGGTGGATGCGCTCGGCCGGGAAGCCGGTCGCGGCGACCAGCTCCTGGCGGGTGAACTCGCTGTGCGCGATCGCCGCATCGACGCACCAGATCAGGCCGCGCTGGCACAGCCCTTCGACCAGAGCGTCGCGACGCGGCCCCGACCACAGCTCCGGCGGCGTGATGCTGTGGTAATCCAGCAGCAGCCGCGGCTTGCCGCCCGCCAGCAACGGCAGAAACTGCAAGATGTCGCACGCCTGCGCGTATTGCACGATCACGAGGTCCGCGCCGGCGAGAAACTCCCACACTGGCCCGCACGCCTCGACCGCATCGACTCGCTCGGTGCAGGCGCGCAGCTCAGGGTGGAGGCGTTCCGTCGACTGCACGAAGACGCGCACCGCCGCGCCCCGGTCGACGAAGAACCCCGCCGTCTCGGCGACATGGTTGCCGATCGCGTCGTGAGCGCGGGCGTTGTACGAGAGCAGCGCAACCCGCATACTCCCTCCGTGGACGGGTCGTCGTGAGTCTTGGCCCCACCCCGCTTGCCGGGGTGGAACCACGGTTCGTAACCAGAACGCCGGTGTGCGTCACGATTCGCCCCCACCCCACTTGCCGCGGTGGAGCGGGTTCGTTGGGGACGCGGCAAGAACCTTCGCTCCACCCCGGCAAGCGGGTGGGGGCGGATGCACCGCGTATGCTATCATGAGCGCGATCGCCCGGGCAATGCCGTATCGGGGCCGCGGCGCCGCTTCGCCGCTTAACTCCACCAGCGGAGGAGCTTCGTGATGGCCGATGAACGCAAATGGGAGGTGCTACCCGCCGAGGAGATGGGAAAAAGTACGGCCTGACTGCCGAAAACCGCCCCGTAATCAAACTCGACGCGGCCAGTGTGCCTGAGCGGCTCCGGCATCTTATCCCGCTGGCTGAACGGTTCGGCATCTCGGACGACCTGATCCGAGCGGACTTCCTGGAGAAGACCCCAGCGGCTGACCTGGACGAACTCCGTCGTGTCGTTCAGGAGCACGACCCGCTCTTCGATGAGTGGCTGGCCGGACCTACTGCCGACGGACCGACCTGGTCGGCGGAGTACATCGCCTTTAGTTGCATGCGGATGGCGGCGGATGGCTGCTAGCCGCACGCCTCAACACCTTTCCCGCCATCCGGCGCCTTGGTAAGCTAACTAGATGGAGACGAAACAACCGCCATTGCCAACCGTCGAGACCACCGAGCCGCTGACACCGTCTCCGTCTGGCCACGCAAGAACCTTCGCCTTCGTCAGTCTCGGCTGTCCGAAGAACCTGGTCGATTCCGAACGCATGCTCGGCAAGCTCTGCCAGGACGGCTATACGCTCGTCCCCGACGCGGACGGTGCCGACGTGGTCGTCATCAATACCTGCGGCTTCATCGAGCCGGCCCGGCAGGAATCGCTCGGCGTCATCCGCGAAATGCTCGCGCTCAAGGAGCAAGGGCGCGTCGGCTCCGTCGTCGTCGCCGGCTGCCTCGCCGAACGCAAGAAGGACGACCTGCTACTGGAAGTCCCCGGCGTCGATCACATCGTCGGCGTCTTCGGCCGGGAGGAAATCGCCCAGGTCGTCGATCGCGCGTTGGCGCAGCGGGCAGAGCAGCGCATCGCTGTTTCGCCCCGCGCCGGTGCGTGCCCAGCAGGACACCGCACGGCTGCGCATCACGCCGCGGCACTATGCCTACCTCAAAATCTCCGAAGGCTGCGACCGCACTGTGTACCTTCTGCGCCATCCCGTCGATGCGCGGCAAGCACGTGACCAAGCCGATCGAGGAAGTGCTGCGCGAGGCCCGCGAGCTGGCCGCCGACGGGGTCCGCGAGCTGATCGTCGTCGCTCAGGACACGACCTACTACGGACTTGACCTGTACGGCAAAGTTCGGCTGGCGGAACTGCTTCGTGAATTGGAGCAGGTCGAGGGCCTTGAGTGGATTCGCATCCTCTATGCCTATCCGATCTACTTCACCGACGAGCTGATCGAAACGCTGGCGGGCTCGCAGAAGATCATTCCCTATCTCGACATGCCGTTGCAGCACATCAACGACCGCGTGCTCAAGCGCATGCAGCGGCGCGTGCGGCGGCAGGAGATCGAGGATCTGCTCGGCAAGCTCCGCGCCGCCATCCCACGCCTGACGCTGCGCACCACCTTCATCGCCGGCTTCCCCGGCGAGACCGACGCGGAGTTCGACGAGCTGGCCGACTTCATCCGGCGCGACGCGTTTCGAGCGGCTCGGCGTCTTTCCGTATTCGTTTGAGCCGGGCACCCCGGCGACGAAGCTCGACGGCCATCTGCCCGAAGAGGTCAAGGCCGAGCGGCGCGATCGCCTGATGGCGCTGCAGCAGGAAATTGCCCTCGCCTGGAGCGCGGCCCAGGTCGGCAAGACGATCGAGGCGATCGTCGATGGACCGGACCACGAGGTGCCCGGCCATGTGCTCGCCCGCGGCCACGCCGACGCGCCGGACATCGATTGCGTGGTGCGCGTCAAGGGCAAGGGGCTGCGGCCGGGCGACCTGGTGTCGGTCAAGGTGACCGCCGCCGACGATTACGATCTGGTGGGCCGGGCGGTCGGCCCGGTGCGTTGAAGTAGGTCCCGCCTGCCGGGCGGGACCTGGCAAGTTTCAGGTCCCACTCGGCGCGCGGGACCTGGAAGCTTCCAGGTCCCGCCCGGCAGGCGGGACCTACGGGTCGGTACGGATGAGGAGAGTCATGGCCATCGCCAGCCCGCCGCGACCGCCGGTCTTCAACGTGCCCAACCAGCTCACCGCCGCGCGCTTCGTGCTCGGCCTGGTGCTGTTCCTGCTCATCGCGCTGCAGCAGTGGATCGCCTGCCTGGCGGTCTTCGCCGTCGCCGCGTTCACCGACTGGCTCGACGGCTACATCGCGCGGCGGCAGGGCATCACCAGCACGCTGGGCCGCAACCTCGATCCGCTGGTGGACAAGATCCTCATTTGCGGCGCGTACACGTTCCTGATCAAGGAAGACGCCCACATCGATCCGTGGATGGTCACGGTCGTCGTGGCCCGCGAGCTGATCATCACCGGCCTGCGCGGCTTCATGGAGAACATGGGCGCGACCTTCGGCGCCGACTGGCTGGGCAAGCTCAAGATGGGGCTGCAATGCGCCGCGCTGGTCGCGATTTTCGTGGCGCTGCAGTGGACGGAAATCGCATTCTTCGAGTGGGTGCGCGATGCGCTGATCTACGCAATGCTCGCCGCGACGGCGCTGAGCGGCGTGCAATACCTGTGGCGAGCGTTCGCGGTTTTGCGCAAGAGCGATGTTTAGATCGTATGTGAAGAAACCCAAGCCTGCCCATCCGCGCGGAGATCGCACATGCTCACCGCCGACAGCTGCCGCGCACGGCGGCAGCGCCTCTGGCAGCAGCTCGACCCGTTGCCCGCCACGGACTACCTGCTCCTGGGCGACCCGGTGCACCTGACCTACCTGGCGAACTACTGGGCCGATCCGATCAGCCTGGGCGCGGACTTCCATGCGTATTTGCTTGTGCGCAAGGACGGCCACGGCAAGCTGCTCTACGCCCACCGCGCCCCGAAGTCGGCAGAGCTGGCCCACGCCGACGAGAAGCGCGCCATCACCTGGTACGACGGCCAATCGCCCGCGCAGGGCCCGCGCCAGCTCGCGGTGCTCGAACAGGTCAACCCGGCACGCGACGGCCTGCGCGTCCACGATCGGCCCGGCGACCCGCTGGCGGCCCAGATCACCACAACCATCGCCCAGATGCGGCGCCGCAAGGATCCCGACGAGATCGACGCGCTGCGGCGTTGCATGCGCGCCACCGAGGCGGGCCATGCCTGGGCCCGCGCCGCCATCCGCCCGGGCATGACCGAGCTCGACGTCTTTAACGGCGTGCATGCCGCCTGCGTGAAGGCGGCCGGCCATCCGGTGATCGTGTACGGCGACTTTGCGGTCAGCCCGGGACCGGAGCGGCGCGGCGGCGGCCCCACCGAGCGCGTCCTCGAGCCCGGCGACCTGTTCATCCTCGACTATTCGGTTGTCATTCAGGGCTATCGCAGCGATTTCACCAACACGCTCGTCGTCGGCGCAGAGCCGCGACCCGACCAGCAGCGGCTCTGCGACCTGAGCCTGCAAGCGATGGCCGCCGGGGAACGCGAGTTGCGGGCCGGTGCCGCATGCCTGACCGTCTATGACGCCGTGCGCGGCGTCTTTGAACAAGCTGGCGTCGGCGACGCGTTCCCCCACCATGCCGGGCACGGCCTTGGACTGACGCACCCGGAGGACCCGTATCTGGTGCGGCACGCAACCCAAACGCTGCTCGCCGGCGATGTGGTGACGCTCGAGCCGGGCCTGTACATTGCCGGCGTCGGCGGCCTGCGCATCGAGCACAATTACCTGGTCACCGCCGGCGGTTTCGAGCGCCTGAGCCGCCATACCATCGCGCTCAAATAAACCCGTTCGCTTACGTGTCGTGGTAGGGCTTGCGTGCTTTCGCGTATAGGTTGAATCCCCAGTAGCGCTCGAACGGTTTCAGCAGCACCCGCGGCAGCAACCGGCCGAGCTTCGGCACCACCATGAACCCTTCGAGAAACCGCGCCCGCATTTGCAGATCGGTGAACTGGGCGAGCAAACGCGCCAGATCGGCGCGCGAGTAGACTTCGCCCTTGGGATTGCCGGCGCCGTCGTATTCGTTGACCAACCGCCGAATCGACTTGCCCGTGACCAACCGGCGCAGACGGAAGTTGACCGCGTACAGGGCCGAATGCTTGTGATAGAACATCACGATCAGCCGGCCGCCGGGCCTCAGCACGCGATGAATCTCGGCCACCGCGCGCCGGCTCCGGAACGTGGTGCAGCACTCCCATCGAGCAGACACAATCGAAGTGATCGTCCGGGAATGGCAACTCCTGAGCGTCAGCCTCGCGAAAGCTTCCGTGCAATCCGAGATAGGCGAATCGCTGCCGGCAAAGCTGCACGCCCGTCGGCGTGATGTCGATGCCCTCGACGTCGGCGCCGTGCCGCGCGTAATGGGAGAGGACGTAGCCGTTGCCGCAGCCGACGTCAAGCACGCGCTTGCCGGCGAACGCGGCAAACTCGTGAATCTCGGCAGCTTCGGCGGGGCTGTCGATCGCTTCGCGCAAGCGGTCGAAGTGCGCGAAATACTCGCGGCTGCCGAGCGGATGGGGAATCGACGCAGCGCAGAGAGGATTCTGGTCCCAGAACGAGCGCACCTGTTCGATCGTGACGGCCTGCATGGAGCTTCCTTTCTCCTGAGACGCGCCATGTGGCGCGACGGGCTGATGATAGCGACTGTGGGCGCGGCGTGCATCGTCAATTGATCCAGGTAGGTCCCGCCTGCCGGGCGGGACCTCGGAAGAGACGCCGGTGGGAGTCGAACCCACTTCGGACGAGGTTGCAGCTCGCCGCCTGGCCGTCTGGCTCCAGCGTCATGATGGCAGTACCCCGACCAGGACTTGAACCCGGAACGTCTCGTTCGAAGCGAGGTGTGATGTCCCTTTCACCATCGGGGTGTGAGCGCGAGCGGAAGGCAAGGGATTCGAACCCTCATCTCCTGGCGGAGAACCGCCTTTCCAGAGCGGCCCGGCCAGCCGTATCCGGCTACCCCCCGTCGACGATGCGCTGCGAGATCGCCCGCATGCATCGCATGATGAAAGGGACACGGGTCCCGTGCGGAGGTTCGCGGCCGCAAAAGTGTTGCTGGCCGAGCGAGTCTCCCCGTGCCGGGTGAAGTCTCGAAAGAGGGGCTGCTTGGTAGCCGCATTCGTGAGAATGCGGGCAACGTCACCCGCATTCTCACGAATGCGGCTACCTCAAAATGCGGACCACTATGTATCAGAGCTTGACCTTGACCACCCGTCGGCTGCCGAAGCGTACGATCAAGCCGTCGTGGACGCCGACAGTCGCCTTGCGATCGGTAACCTTCGCGCGATCGGGGCCGATGGTCACGCCGCCGCCCTCGACGGCGCGCTGGGCCTCGTTTCCCGATTTGACGAGCCCGAGCAGGATGAGGAGCTTGCCAATGCCGATCTTGCCGTCCACCACGGCCGTCGCCGGGATCTGCACGAACGGAATGTCGGTCGGATCGCCGCCGTCGGAAAAGCGTTTGATCCACTCCGCTTCCGCCTCGGTGGCCGCGGCGGCTCCGTGGTACGACCCCGCGATATCCTTGCCGAGCTGCTTCTTCGCCGCCATCGGCTCCTTGACGAGCGCCGCAATGTCCTCCGCCGACCGATCCGTCAGCAGCTCGAACCACTCGCGCAGCAGCGCGTCGGGTACACTCATGGTCTTGGCGAATTGTTCGTACGCCGATTCGCCGACGCCGACGTAGTTGCCGAGGCTCTTGCCCATGCGGCGCACGCCGTCGAGGCCGCGCAGGATCGGCAGCGTCAGGCAGATCTGCGGCTCCTGGCCGGCGTCTTCCTGCAGCTTGCGGCCGACCATGAGGTTGAAGAGCTGTTCGCTGCCGCCGAGCTCGATGTCGGCGCGAATCTCGACCGAGTCCTGGCCCTGCATCAGCGGATAGAGGCACTCGTGCAGGTAAATCGGCACCGACGGCTCGGCCCGGAAGCGCTTGGTGAAGTCGTCGCGCTCCAGCATGCGCTGCACGGTCATCTTGCTCGTCAGCGCCATCACGTCGAGGAAGCGATACTTGCTGAACCAGTCGCCGTTGTCCGTCACCTCGGCGCGGCTGATGTCGATGATCCGGCTGATCTGCTTGAGGTAATCGCCGGCGTTCTTCTTGACCTGCTCCGGCGACAGGCGCTCGCGGGTCTTATCCCGGCCGCTCGGGTCGCCGACCAGGGCCGTGTAGCTGCCGATGATCAGCACCGCCTGATGGCCCAGCTCCTGGAAGAGGCGCAGCTTGCGCAGGGGGACCGTGTGTCCGAGGTGGACGTCAATCCCGGTGGGGTCGATGCCGTACTTGACGCGCAGCGGCTTGCCGGTTTTGACGCTGCGGTCGAGCTTTTTGCGCAGCTCATCTTCGGGGACGATCTGCTCGACGCCGCGGCGAATCAGGGCCAGTTGTTCCTCGACGGGTTTCACGAGCGATCTCGATGTTAGCTGTAGAACTGGAACCGATCGGTCGCCTCGAAGGCATTCGCGTAGTGCGCCATTGTAGGTTCGCCGTGCCCGGCAGGCCAACCGACCGCCAGCACATCGAAGCGTGCCGGCCGATCCAGCAGGGCTTCTGCTTGAGGAAATAGAGCGCGAGCTTCGTGAGGCGGCGCTGCTTGGCCGGATCGACCGAGGCGGCGGGGCGCGTCACGTCGGCGTGCTCGGTGGAGCGCACCTCGACGAAGACGATGCATGCGCCGTCGAGCGCGATCAGGTCGATCTCGCCGAAGTCGCAACGGAAGTTGCGCACCAGGATGCGATAGCCGAGCTTGCGCAGGAAGCGTGCGGCGGCGCGCTCGGAGCGCGTCCCGAACCAGCGGCGCAGCCAGGGCAGCGTGGTGAGCGAGAACATTGGCATACCCCGGTCGTGGGGCAGGCGTCCCGCCTGCCATTGCATTGGCAGGCGGGACGCCTGCCCCACGAACGGTTTAACTCGGCGTCGTCGGCGTCCCGGCCTGCTCGGGCGGCGCCGCCGGCTTGACCTTGACCTTGCGTTCGCGCAGGCGCGTCGCCTTGCCGACCCGGTCGCGCAAATAGTACAGCTTGGCCCGGCGGACGACGCCGGTGCGCTTCACCTCGATCTTGGCGATCTTCGGCGAATGCATCGGGAACGTCCGCTCGACGCCTTCGCTCTGGACGATGCGGCGGACCGTGAACATCTCGTTCATGCCCTCGCCGCGCATCGAGATCACCACGCCGGCGAAGATCTGCGTCCGCGCCTTGTCGCCCTCGAGGATCGACAGGTGGACTTCCACCTGGTCGCCGATCGTGAACGGCGTGATCGTCGGTTTAAGGCCGGCATCCTCCACCAGCTTCATCAGTCGGTTCTTCATGATCGTCTCCCTTATTGATTGGCTCGTCTTGTTTCGCTTGCACAGTCTCGTGCCGGGCCCGGCTGCGGGCCGCGGATTGTTCCTGCCGCCACTGCGCGATGGCGGGGTGATTGCCGCTGAGCAGGATCTCCGGGACCGCCATCCCGCGAAACACGCGCGGCCGGGTGTACTGCGGATATTCCAGCCGGCCCGGCACGCTGTGCGATTCCTCATCCACGCTCGTCTCATCGCCCAGGACGCCCGGCACGTAGCGGACCACCGTGTCGATCAGCACCATCGCCGGCACCTCGCCGCCGTTGCAGATGAAGTCGCCGATCGAAATCTCCCGCGGCGCGAGGCCGAGACGAATCCGCTCGTCGAACCCCTCGTAGCGCCCGCACAGCAGCACGAGCCGCTGGTGGGTCGCCAATTCGCGGACCACGTCCTGCGTGAGCCGTTGGCCGCCCGGCGTTAACATCACCAGCAGGCCCGGCTCGGCCGCCTGACTCTGCACGGCCGTGACACAGTCATACACCGGCTCGGGCATGATAACCATCCCGGGCCCGCCGCCGAAAGGCCGATCGTCGACGCTCTTGTGCTTGCTCCTGGCCCAGTCCCGGATGTTCCAGAGGTGGATCGCCACCAGCCCGCGGTCAATGGCGAGCTTGAGGATACTTTGCGTGAAGTATCCCTGGAAGATATCCGGAAACAGCGTCAGCACGTCAAATCGCATCGCACGCCCCTCCACGCCCGCGGCCGAAAGGCCGCGGGGTTATGCGCATAACCCCGCGGCCTTTCGGCCGCGGGCGTGCAGGCGTCTTATTTTCTCAGCGCGTCAGGCCGGCGGATTGTCCGCAGCCGCCGGCGCCGGCGCGACCGCGGCCTGGAGGGCGGCGTCCTCGAAGCGCTTCATGAACTTCTTGAAGAAGATCTGGCACTTCTCCGACGGCTGCGCACCGACGCTGAGCCAGTACTTGATCCGCGCCGGTATCAGCGTCACGCGGTTGTCCTTGTTGGTCACCATCGGATCGTAGGTGCCCAGCTCTTCCAGCACCCGGCCGTCACGCGGCTGCCGGCCGTCAATGGCCACGATGCGATAATACGGGCGATGCTTGCGCCCAGTCTCTTCATGCGAATGCGAACAGCCACGAATCACCCTTCGGGTTGCAGTGGCGGTATTGTTTACGTTTAGCGCTCGCTCGCGGTGACGAGGGGCCGGCCCCTTGTCACCGCGAGCGAGCGCTAAACGTCAACCAGCATCCGCCACTATCTCCTTTTCTTATTTCGCTTATTCTTCTTCTTCCGTTCCTCGGCGCGCTCCTTGGGGGTCTTGCGATCGGTGCCGATCTTCTTGTCGACCAGTTTCGCTCCCGGCTGG
The DNA here is from genome assembly GCA_963834865.1 of uncultured Gemmataceae bacterium. Lineage (GTDB taxonomy): Bacteria > Planctomycetota > Planctomycetia > Gemmatales > Gemmataceae > CAWIDK01. The sequence goes on along the minus strand of CAWIDK010000002.1, from coordinate 2,828,841 downwards.
AACAAGCCTTGCTTGCCCATCCCCATGAGCATCTTCATGCGATCGAACATGCTCATGTTAGCAATCTGCCGCATGATCGTCCGCATCTGACCGAACTGGCCCAGGAATTGCTTCACCTCGTGCGGCTCGGTGCCGCTGCCCAGCGCGATCCGGCGACGGCGGCTCAGGTCGATGATGTCGGGGTTGCGCTTCTCCGTCTTCGTCATCGAGTCGATCATTCCCTGGATGCGTTTGACCGCGACGTTGGGGTCCTCGTCCTCCGGGATCATGTCGCTCATGCCGGGCATTTGGCCGATCAGTTCGCGCATGCCGCCCATCTTGGCCATCATCTGGAACTTGTCGCGGAAATCTTCCAGCGTGAAATCGCCCTTGGCGAGCTTCTCTTGCTCCTTCTTGATCTGCTCCTGGGTCAGGTCCGCCTGGGCCTGCTGGACCTTGCGGATGATGCCCATCACGTCGCCCTGGCCGAGGATGCGCTGGGCGATGCGGTCGGGCGCGAACTCCTCCAGGGCCGCCATCTTCTCGCCGACGCCCATCAGCTTGATCGGCACGCCGGTGACGTGGCGGATCGACAGGGCCGCCCCGCCGCGGGCGTCGCCGTCGAGCTTGGTCAGGATCACGCCGTTGAGGCTGAGGGCGTCGTTGAACGCCTTCGAGCTGTTGACGGCATCCTGGCCGGTCATTGCGTCGCAGACCAGGAACACGTCGTCGGGCTTGACGAGCTTGTCGATCTGCTTCAGCTCGTCCATCGGCATCTCGGCGATGTGCAATCGCCCGGCCGTGTCGAGGATGACGATGTCGTGCCCGGTCTTGCATGCGCTGGCGAGCGCGTTACGGCAAACGTCCACCGGGTTCGGTCCGCCGCCTTCGGGCCGGGCCGCCCCTTCGCTGTAAACGGTGATGCCAAGTTGCTGGCCGAGCGTCTGCAACTGATCGATGGCGGCGGGACGCTGCAAGTCGGCGGCGACCAGCAGCGGGTTCTTGCCGAAATCCTGGCGCAGCAGCAGCGCTAATTTGCCGGCGGTGGTCGTCTTGCCGGAGCCTTGCAGGCCGCACAGCATGAGGACGCTCGGCCGGTCCTTGGCGAAGTGGAACAGCGGCTCCGGCTTCTCGGACTCGCCGCGCATCAGCGCGACCAGCTCCTGATAGATGATCTGGACGATCTGCTCGCTCGGGTCGAGCGTGCGCAGGACTTCCTGGCCGACCGCCTTGACCCGGACGCGATCGATGAACTCGCTGGCGACGGTGTAATTGACGTTGGCTTCGAGCAGGGCGGTGCGGACCAGCTGCAGCCCCTCGACGACGTTCTCCTCGGTGATGCGCCCACGGCCACGCAACTTCTTGATGGCATCTTTCAGGCCGCGCTGGATGGCATCGAACATGGTGAAATCCTGCCGTGTGGTTGGGCCCCCCTCACCCCTGCCCCTCTCCCCCTCGGGGGAGAGGGGTTGGGGTGAGGGGCCCCGCACTGGGCGGCGAATCATGAATTATAAAGGATTCCCGGCGATTTTCAATCGAACCCGGCTGCCGGTAGGTCCCGCCTGCCGGTAGGTCCCGCCTGCCGGGCGGGACCTTGGCGCTTCCAGGTCCCGCCCGGCAGGCGGAACCTACACGCGGTCCTATGTGCTTTGCGTTCATCCCGGCGTAATACATTGGGCATCACGAATCTGCAGAGGATTTCGCCATGACTGGACGACGACTTGCGACCATCTCGCTCCTCGCGCCGCTAACTGTGACAGCCGTTTTGCTGGCCGGCCTGGCCCAGCCGCCGGGCAGGGAAGTGACGAACTCGCTCGGCATGTCGTTCGTGCTTATTCCAGCCGGCACCTTCACGATGGGCTCGCCGGCCGACGAGATGGACCGCGGGGCCGACGAGACGCAGCACGAGGTGACGATCACGCTACCGTTCTATCTCGGTGTCATGGAGGTGTCGCAGGGCGCATATCAGAAGATCATGGGCGCCAACCCGAGCTTCTTCTCGAAGAACGGCACCGGCAAGCAGCGCGTCGAGAAGATCGATACCGCCGGGCACCCCGTCGAGAACGTCCGCTGGATCGACGCGGTGGCGTTCTGCAAGAAGCTCGGCGAGCAGCCCGCGGAGAAGAGCCGCACCTATCGGCTGCCGACCGAGGCCGAGTGGGAATACGCCTGCCGGGCCGGCAGCAAGACCGCGACGCACTACGGCAAGAGCATCGACTCGACGCAGGCGAACTTCAACGGCCTGTCGCCGTACAACACCGCCGAGGTCGGCTCGTTCTACCGCCGCACCACGCATGGCGGTGAATACAAGCCCAACGCGTTTGGCCTCTATGACATGCACGGCAACGTGCAGGAGTGGTGTGCCGACTGGTACGCCGCCGATTACTACACGAAAAGTCCCAAAAGCGACCCGCAGGGCCCAGCCGAGGGAACCGAGCGCGTGCTGCGCGGCGGGGCGTGGGTCAACTCCGGCAAGGCGTGCCGGTGTGCCGCCCGCAACAAACACGCCCCGGAGAGCGCGAGTTATACCTTCGGCTTCCGCGTCGTGATGATGGTGAAATGACGCGTCACTCCTCCCACGGCGCCGGGCGCACTGGTCGGCGGGCCGGTTCCTTTGCCGGGCGGCTCAACTCGCTGTGCGCCTGCATGCACACACGGGCCGCGACGGCGACCTTCAGCAGGTGGATGCCGCCGCGGAACAGAACGAAGCCAATTACGGTGTAATAACTCGACTCGATCAAGCGTTCCCAGGTTGGGTCCAGCAGAACGCTCGTGACGACAAGGAACAGGTAAACGCCCATTGCGACCAGCAACCAACCCGCGAGCTCACGAAACCAAAAGCGCATCGCCCACCTCCCGCATGGCTACGCGTCGAAATATTCATCGTCCGGCTTGAGCGCCGGCACGCCGAACACGATGGTCCGCACCCCGGCGTCGCTCCGGAGCCGATGCGGCGTGAACGGCTCGATGTAGATCATGTCGCCGGGCGCGACGTCGATCACGTCGCCGTGCAATTCCATCTTGCCCTCGCCCTCCAGAATGTAGTACACCTCGGTGCACTCCTTGTGGTAGTGCCGCACCGAGTCCTGGATGAACGTGACGTGAAAATTGCAAGCCGGCGTATCGGCCGCGGTCAGCAGCCGCGTGCTCTGCCCGCAGGGACAGGGAACCGTCGGCGCCTCGCTTACGCGGCGGACCAGATAGCCCCTGGAGATGCTCACCGACATCGCCCGTCCTCCCCACCTCGCCGGCACCGCGACGCAGCACTCCCAGAATACCATGCCGCGCCCGGCTGAGAAAGACAGGATACTTCATGCACGGACGCGGCTTCTTCCTCGGCGCCATGCTGTTTGGGCTTGTCGGCTGTGCGGAGGAAGTGCCGCCGCCCGACGCGCCCGCAAAGACTGCGCAGGCCGTGCCCGGCGCCGCTTTCAACGTGGCGACCACCGGATCGATCGTAGGCCGGGTACACTGGCAGGGCTCCGCGCCGGCGCTGCCGCCGTTCATGGTGCTGGCCGATATGGAGAACCCGCCGCCCGACGGCAAGCGGCTTTTTCATGTGGCGAATCCGCATGCCCCCCAGGTCGATGATGAGACCCACGGCGTGCGCGACGTCGTGGTCTTCCTGCGCCCGTCGACCCGCGATTGGCCTGCGCCTGGCCGCACGCCCCGGTGCGCATCGTGCAGTCGGACCGCAAGCTCCACGTGATGCAAGGCGCCGTTGCGAGCCGTGTCGGCATCGTGCGGCGCGGCGACGCGATCGAGGCGGTAAATGAGGATGCCGAGTATCACGCGCTGCGGCGCGCGGCGCGGCGTTTTTCACGCTGCCTTTCGTCGACGCCGGCAGCATCAGCCGCAAGCAGCTCGATCAGACCGGCATCGTCGAGCTGAGCAGCGCGGCCAGTTACTTCTGGATGCGTGCCGATCTGTTCGTAGTCGAGCATCCCTACTATGCCCGCACCGACGCGGCCGGCCGCTTTCGCCTGGAGCAGGTGCCCGCGGGCCGGTATGAGGTCATTTGCTGGATGCCGAGCTGGGTGGTGCGGCGCAAGGAGCGCGATCCCGAGTCCGGGCTGATCGGCCACCTCCACTTTGCGCGGGCACTGGAGCAGACGGCCGCCGTCGAGGTGCGCGCGGGGGCGGCGAGCACGCTGGAATATGCGTGGCGCGAACTCCACGGGGCGGAGGCACCGAAATAGTGTCCCGGCCAGCCTGACGCGTTGGCGTCCCGGCTTTAGCCGGAGAAGCCGGCTAAAGCCGGGACGCCAACGGCCGACGCCGAGTTGCCGAGTTGACCGGCGCTTGACCGCAGCGGCAAATGTGCGATAATCTCAGCACCCGCCTTGCTCGCCCGCCTCGCACCGGAACCCGCCATGTTCGCCGCTCCAGTGCCGTCTCGACGTCAATTCCTGCGCCGCGTCGGCTGTAGTGCGCTGGGGCTGTCTCTGGCCGATTATCTCAGCCGGCAATCCGTCGCGCAAGCCGGCACCTCGTTGGGCCGTGCGCGCTCGTGCATCGTGCTGTATTGCTGGGGCGGTATGAGCCACCTCGAAACGTGGGATCCCAAGCCGCATGCGCCGGCCGAGTATCGCGGCGAATTTCGGCCGATTGCGACCGCCGTCCCGGGCATCCGCATCGGCGAACATCTGCCCCTCCTGGCCGGGCACACCGACAAGCTCGCCATCGTCCGCTCGATACACCACCGCTCGTCGGCGCACGGCAAGGGGATGTACTGGAACTGGACCGGGCACGCGCCGCCGCAGCCTGAGGTCGCCGTCAACATGCCGCCGTCGCGCCAGGATTGGCCGAGCCTCGGCGCGATGGTCGCGCGGTTTCGGCCGGCGCCGCCGGGACTGCCCAGCGCGGTACAGCTGCCGTATCCGATGGTCGACAATAACACCCGCCAGGCGGGGGAAAATGCGGGCTGGCTCGGCCAGGCCTTTGATCCGATCATCGTGCGCCCCGACCGCGGCCGGGCCTACGCCGGCGTCTCGCGCGATCTCGGCGCTCTCGTGCTGCGCCCGGCCGACGAGGTCGATACCGTGCGATTGGCGGCCCGGCAGGGATTGGCCGGCATGCTCGACCACGGCTATGCCGCTCCGATCAGCCGATCGTTCGAGCAGTGTTGCCACATGGCCAACGACATGCTGACCAGCCCGCGCGTCCTGTCCGCGTTCAATCTCGATCATGAACCGCTCGCGCTGCGCCAGCGCTACGGCGAGCACATCTGCGGCCAAAGCGTGTTGCTGGCGCGGCGACTGCTGGAAGCCGGCGTGCCGATCGCGACCGTCCTCTGCTCGGCGGGCGACCTCAACGGCGGCGGCGGCGATCACTGGGACACGCACAGCAACAACTTCGTCCGCCTGCGCCGCGACCTGCTGCCGCCCCTCGATCGCGCCCTGAGCGCGCTCCTGACCGATCTCGCCGACCGTGGCCGGCTCGAGCAGACGCTCGTGGTGTTGCTGACCGAGTTCGGCCGCACGCCGCACATCAACGGCGGCGCCGGCCGCGACCATTATCCGCACTGCTATTCCGTGGTGCTCGCGGGCGGCGGCATTCGCGGCGGCCAGGTCTATGGCGCCTCGGATCGTCTCGGCGCCCTGCCGTCCGACCAGCCGTGCGGCCCCCACGATCTGCACGCCACGCTGTTCCACGCCCTCGGCATTCCAACCGACGCGACCCTGATCGATCAGACCGGCCGCTCATTCCCGATCACCGACGGCCAGGTGCTGCGGTTGTCCTAGTGCACCGTCAAGCCTTGATTTTGGGGTAGCCGCATTCGTGAGAATGCGGGTCTCGTCGCCCGCATTCTCACGAATGCGGCTACCAAGCAACCCCTCTTTCGAGACTTGACGCGGCACTAGCCCTGGAGAGGTGCAAAAAAAGCGGACTGCTCCGGCCCTGGGCGGCCACTATGATCAGGTGAGCCGTGTGCAGGGGCGTGTCCATGGTCAGAATCACATTGCGATTGGCGGTCCAGCAGCTCCGCAACCTCGTCGCGCGCCGGCGGCCGAAGATGCTGCCGGCGGCCAATTGCTGCAGCGGTTTGTGGCGCATGGCGATGAGGCCGCATTCGCCACGCTCGTCCAACGGCATAGCGCCCTGGTGTATGCGGTATGCCGGCGCGTGTTGCGGCAGCACCAGGACGCGGAAGACGCCGCGCAGGCCACCTTCTTGATCCTCGCGCAAGGCCGGCTCCATTCACAAACGGCAATCGCTCAGTAGCTGGCTGCACGGGGTCGCCTTGCGCACCGCCTGGAGCGCCGGAAAAACGCCCTGCGCCGTCGCAAATACGAAGAGAAGGCCGAGCAACGCGCGCCGGAGTCGCCGGTTTCCGAGGCGGCCTTGCGGGAATTGCAAACGCTGCTCGATGAGGAAGTGGACCGATTGCCGGAACGCTTGCGGGCGCCGTTCGTGTTGTGCTGCTGGGAAGGCAGGAGCCGGGCGGAAGCCGCGCAGCAGCTCGGCTGGAAAGAAGGCACGCTGTCCAGCCGGCTGGCGCAGGCGCGCGCGCGATTGCAGCAACGGCTGGCACGGCGCGGCGTGACGCTGACCGCCGCCCTGTCCGCGTGTAGCCTGGCCGCGCAGGAAAGCGCGGCGGCGGGACCGGGGCTCACGGCGATAAGCCGCGCCGCCTCGGCATTCGCGTCGGGTCGCGCCCCAACAACCCTCCCAGGCCACGTGGTCGCGCTCGCCGAAGAAGTCCTCGGCAGCATGTCCATGTCCATGGTGAAGCTGGCCATGACCCTCTGCGTGGCCGCGGTCCTCATCGGCCTGGGAATCGGTGGCATTGTGTATGGCACGTCCATGTCCGAGCGACCGGAGGCCGCGAAGCCCGCAGACGAGCCGGTCGCGAAAACAATGCCCAGGCTGGACGACCAGCTCGATCAGGGTGCCGGCGCCACCGACCAATATGGCGACCCGTTGCCGGCCGGAGTCGTGCGGCGCTTCGGCACGTTGCGGCTGCGGCAATGCGGGCCCGTGGTGTTTTCCCCGGACGGCAAGCACATCGTTACCGCCGGCGGCGCGGCCGGGTCCGATGTCGTTTTCTGGGACCGCAAAACCGGCAAGGAGACCCGCCGCCTGCGCGCCGATTTTAGCATCCTGCGTCTGCAGTTGTCGCCGGACGGCAAGCGCCTCGCCGCCATGCTCGGAACGGTCTTTACCAATCCGGTGTGGGACGTGGCGAGCGGCAGGGAGTTGTTCAAGTTCATGGGCGAACGCGGGACCTTCACCAGCGACGGTCAATACCTGTTCGGCGTTTACCACAGCAATGATCTTGGCGGCCCGGTGCTCGGCAGGTGGGAGGTCGCCACGGGCAAGCAGACCGGCCAATGGACCATGCCCGCCGAGGCGCGGGCAACGTGCGCTTCTCCCGACGGCAAGACGGCGGCGTATTGCCTGGGCGAGGCGGTGGTCCTGTACGACCTGGACAAGAAAGCGGAAAAACGGCGCTGGCCCGTGAAGATGCGCGAGCTGGCATTCGGCCCCGATGGCAAGTATCTGGCCGCCTGGCAGCTGCGGGACCTGCGCCTCTGGGCGGTGGCGAACGGCCAGCAAGAGTTCGCGTGGGACCGGCTCGTGGACGGCGCCGTCAACTACAGCACCGACGGCAAGCGCCTTGCGTGGACCGGTTACGATGATCGAAGCATTCCCTACCCCTGGGTGGTCGAGATCGGCCAGGCCCAGCCGCGCCGTCTCGGGCTGCCGATCAACAACCTGCCGAGCCAACTAGCCTTTTCCCCTGATGGCGCCACATTGGCAGTCAATACCGACGCCAGGGCTCTGGAGCTGCGCGACACCGTTACCGGCAAGGACGCGCTACCGCTGGACGCTAACACTAGCCGCATCTTCGGCCTGGAATTATCGCCGGACGGCCGATACCTGGCCACGTTTGACCAGTTCCGCGTGCTGGTCTGGGATAAGGCGAGCGGCAAACTCTTACGGCGTTTTCCAGAGGATGAGCAGGCAGGCAAGCCCAACCAGCCGGCCGCGCTCTGGGACGTTCGTTTGGCCGCCGACGGCCAATTGCTGCGCGGCAACCCCAATCGGCTCCATGGCCACTGGGAGGAAATGGGCCCCACCGTGGCCAGACTGCAAAAGCTCGGCCTCAAGGACGCGCGCGGCAGTCCCGCGTTCACAAACTTCGAGGGGACCGTCCTGGACGTGCTGGAATCCCCCGGCACGCGCCATGTCGCGGTGCGCGTCTCGGCACAACGTCCCGGCGTCATCGACCGCAACGCCGGCAAGGACATCCGCATCTGGGATACGCGCACCGGCCTGCCGCTCAGTCACGTCCAGCCGCCCGATCGAGCGCTGCTCGGCGCCTTTTCGCCGGACAATCGGTTGCTGGCGACCACAGCGCCGCAAGGGACGATCCAATTATGGGACCTCGGCACCGGGCGCGAGCGACTGGCTTTGACCGGCCATTTGGCGGGGGCCGTCCGATCGCTGTTGTTCACGCCGGACCATCGCTTTCTTTTTAGCGGCGGCGACGACTCGCAGGTGCTGCAGTGGGACCTGACTGGCCGCGCGCGCGATGGCGTCTGGCGAACGGTCAAGCACGAGCCAAAACAGCAGCTAGCGCTATGGGAGCAATTGGCCGCGACGGACGCCGCCGTGGCACACAACGCCGTGTGGGAATTGGCTGCCGACCCGGCCGGTACGGTCGCCTTTCTGGAAGGCCGGTTGAAGCCAGTGAGCGGGCCGAACCCGAAGGAGGTGGCCGACCTGATCGCCGAGCTCGGCTCCGACGACTTTGCCAGGCGTCAGGACGCGCAGGCGCGGCTCGCGCGTATCGGCGAGCCGGCGGTGCCCGCGATGCGGCAAGCCTTGACCGGATCGCTGCCGCTGGAACAGGCTCGTCGCCTCGAAAAACTCATTCTCGAAGGCGCCGCACCGGCGCTAACGGGTGATCCCTTGCGGTCCGATCGCGGGATCGAAATCCTGGAACGCATCGCGACGCCGGATGCCCGCAGGTTGTTGCGCCATCTGGCGACGGGCGTTGCCGGCACGCGCTTCACGCAGGCGGCCGCCGATTCGCTGGGAAGGTTGACGAATCCTTAGTGGCGCTGTGCTACTTTGCCTTGCGTTTCCACGTCGCGTCGATGATCTGTTGCCAGCTGTCGCCGTTCTTGAGGAACACGACCCACTGGTAGCGGTCGTTGTCGAGAAAGCGAATTGTCTGGCGCACCTTCGACTCCTTGCCCTCGGCGAAGGGCCTAAGGCCGATTTCCAGCATGTCCTTGTCCTTGGCTTCGACCAGCACTTCGCTGATGCTGCCGTCGAACGTGAAGCTGATATGGAACAGCGATTTCTTCTCGGGATGCCAGGCGAAGATGCCCTCGTAGCGCTGATATTCCTTGTCGCCGTTCTTGACAAAGGTGCGCGAGGTCATGATCTTCTTGCCCAGGCCCCATGCGTACGTGTTGCGCGCGTGCAAGGTGTCGCCGTTCGACCACTTGCCGTCCACGACCCACTCGCCGGCGAATCGCTCCAGGACCGCCAGCTTGTTGTCCGCGGATTTCGTCTCGGTTTTGTCCCCCGCGGTTACGGAGGACGCGCCCGCCAACAACGCCAGCATCGTCAACGCCGCATGTCGCATTGCAAGCTCCCCTTTGTTTGCAGTGAATGGAACCGCGCCGCCAGCGCAATCAAGTCCGGCCATGACGCTGCGTCACATAGCCGACGATCAGTCCCACAGCCGCCCCCGGCAGCATGATCTGCCAGAAGTAGATACGGCCGAGACTGAGATATTGCATGAGGGCCACGCCGAATGCGAGCAGCGCCCCGAGTGCCAGGCCGAAGATGATCCCGAGCGTCAAGGACTTCACTTTTTGCGCGAAAAACCCGATGGCCGCGCCGGCAATCAACCCCTTGATCAGGGAACCGATGACGATCTCGACCAGCTCGTCGCGCGTTTCCGGCGCCGACAGCGGCGCGGTCAAACCATCGAAGATCCCAAGGAAACCGCCGAGCAGCAGCCATTTGTGCATTGCCGACTCCCGACGAAGTTTGCGTGATCCTCTTTCTATTACCCGCGCAGCGCGATTCGTTTAACGGCGCAGGATTTTTTTTGGCGCCATTGCCACACGCTACGGGTTGGCGAATAGCAGCAAGAGGACGCCACGTCCTCCCCGAACAGCCGGCGCACCTCCTGCCGATAGTCGTCGTCGCTGCCGGTGCTGGCGCAGGGCATTGAGCACCAGCACGCGAAACCGGCGCCGCGTCCAGGCGAGAAAGTTGGTAACCTGGGTGGCCGGCAAGGCAAATTCCTCAGCGAGCTGTGCGTACGTGAGCCTGTCCGGCCTATCCGGGCCGTCCAGGTCGTAGCGCTCGAAGAGCGTAAAGTGCGTGCCCTTGCCCGCCGCGGCACATTCCTGCCGCAGCGCCTCGACTGCAAGCGCGAACAGGCCGCGCAGCCATTCCTGGCGAAAGTAGTCGTCCGCGTCGACGCCGGCCGCCGCCGGGTGTTCGCGCAACTCACCCTCGGCGACGTCGAAATCGAGCGACAGATGGGCATGACCCGCGTGACGGCGGACGGCGGCGCGGTGTTCGTTCGCCACGAAGCCGTCGACGCAGACGCGCACGAACGTGCGGAACCGCGCCTTGGCCGGATCGAAACGCTCGAAGAAGCCGCGTTCGACCGCCCGGGCAAAGAACCCCTGCGTCGCGTCCTTGGCGTCCTCATTGGACAGGCGCCATTTGTAGCGGATGTACTTGTAGATCGGTTTCCAGTACGCGGTGATCAGCGTTTGCGCGGCACGCTGGCGCTCGGCGGCGTCGTCACTGCTCGCCGCGCGGACGAGGGAGCATTGGGTTGGCGGGAAACCGACGGCCGGCCCGCCGAGATCGGTATCGTGGTCCATGCGTGGATCCCCTGCATATACCTGCAGCGATGCGTGAGGGGGACCGTCCGATTGTACCAGCTTCGCGACGGCACTGCAGGTGAGGGGAGAGTATGCTTAAGTAGGTCAGGCTTTCCAGCCTGACTGGTCAGGCTGGAAAGCCTGACCTACTTCAATCTTTTGGGCGGTTTAGCGCGGCGGCTCCTGTGTCTGGGCCGGCAGGGTCGCGCCGGTTTGCATGATTGCGCCATCGCCGCACGCGCGGACCGGCGCCGGCTGGCTCGGCGGGTTCGGGTCGGCGAACCTGTGCCATTCGGTTTCGGTGAAGGCGACGCAATCATCGAAGAAAGCGCATCCCGTCAGAGGCAGGAGCAGCAAGAAAAGGCAGCAGAGACGTTTCATCTTCCCTCCGCGTTCCGGTCCAGCAAGCACCGTATACGACGGGGCGTTCTGCGTGTCAACGCGGAACATGGGCGGCCAGCGTCCGCCCGCCGCGAAATCGGTCTTGCCCCACCGACCGAAGACGGGAACAATGCACACAGCCCGTTTTCCGTCCAGTGAGGGACCCTTCCCATGCGCCGCGCTGCCTATCTCCTCGTCGCCATCCTGTTCGTCGCGGCGCCGGCGGCCCGCGGCGATGATTGGCCGGTGCCGCGCGGCCCGGCGCACGATCCGCAGCCCTTCGAGCTGGACGCCAAATACCTCAAGGATGTGCCGAAAGCCTTCCTCGAAGACACGGCGGCCTGCATCCTCTTCACCCGCACCACCCACCTCATCGAGGCCGACGGCTCCGTCACGACCATCGTCCATGAGATCACGCGCTTCAACGGCCGCAAGGGCGTCGAGAAGCTCGGCGAATATCGCAGCATCTACTACAATCCGCGCCATGAAAAGCTGACCTTGAACGAGGCGCGCGTGCTCAAGGCCGACGGCACCCGCGTGCCGATCGAGCCGCGGCATCTGCAGCTCCGCGATACGGCGACCGATTTCCAGGTCTACGACGAAAGCAAGCAGGTCGTCATCTCCTGGCCCAACCTGCAGGTCGGCGACGCCTACGAGGTCAAGTGGACCGTGCACGGCAAGAACCCCGAGTTCGGCGGCGAGTTCTTCACCCGCTACAGCTTCGGCGACGACGATTATCCCGTGGTCCGCGACGAGATGTATGTGCGCGTGCCGCCGGGCCGGCCCTTCAAGTACGCCGCCGTCAACGGTCCCGTCGAGCTGACGAAGACCGAGCGGCGCGGCTTCACGCATTATCACTGGCAGGTGAAGAACAAGCTGCCGCCGCCGCGCGACGACGATGGGCCGAGCAAGGAGGAGCTGCGCTGGCAGGTGGCGATCTCGACGTTTCCCACCTGGGACGCGGTCGGCCGCTGGAAGCAGAACGTGCGCAAGGAATGCTGGGAATGCACCGACGCGATCAAGAAGGTCGTTGCGGAGGTGGCGGGGGCCGAGACGACGCCGGTGGCGAAGGCGCGGCGCTGACCTACTGGGTTCGCCAGAACGTCCGCTATCTCTCGCGCGGGCCGGAGGGAATGGGCTTCACGCCGCACCCGCCCGACAAGGTGCTCGGCAACCGCTTCGGCGACTGCAAGGACCAGGCCCAGCTGTTGGCGGTCATGCTGCGTGAAGTCGGCCTGCCGGTCTGGCTCGTCACTCTCGGCACGCGCGACGACGGCCAGGTGCTCGACGACGTGCCTTCGCCGTGGGGCACGCATGCCATCCTGATGGTCGAGCTGGACGGCAAGGAATACTGGATCGACACGACGGTTGCGCAGGCGGCGTGGGATTACCTGCCGCGCGGCGACTGCGGACGGCGCGTCTACCTGACGCGCGACCGCCAGATCAAGCTCGCGCGCACGCCGGCGATCGGCTATCAGAACTACCGCGTCGAACAGACGACGCATATCGCCGTCGCCCCCGACGGCACGTCGCACAATCAGCGCGAGGTCAGTTATCATGGCACCGGCGCGTGGTCCAAGCGCGACGCGTGGATCGACACGCCGGTGGGCGAGCGGCGCCGGCTGGTGACGGCGGAATTGCAGGACGCGAACAGCCGAGCGCGGCTGCTGGGCCTGAAGGTGGACGAGAAAAGCCTGCGCCATTACGACGGGCCAGTGCGAGCGGAGGTGGAGTTCGAGGTCCCCGAGCACTTCACCGGCGAGCCGCGCGAGGGCACCCTGGGCGACAGCATCGTTTGGAGCCGGCTGCTGGCGTACACGCTCGACCCAGGCCGGGAGTTGCCGTTCGAGCTGCCGGCGCCGTTCGAGTCGGTGCATCGCTTCGTGGTGCAGTTGCCGCCCGCCCTGCGCCAGCCAGCTGCCCGAAGAGAAAAAGATCCACAGCCCGTGGGGCTTTCTTGAGCTCACGGTTCAGCAGAATCCCGCCGATGCCCATCGCCTCGAGATTCGCATGCACACGCGGCTGAGCAAGACGCGCGTCGAGAAGGACGACTTCGCCGCGTACCAGCGCTTCCACGACGACGTCGCCAAGGCCTATCGCTTCTGGCTGACGCTGCGGCCGACACACGACGTTGCCGATGCCGCCGCCCTGGAGACGCTGGTGGCGAAGGCGCCGGCGCGGGAGCTGTATTCCACGAAGGTGCTGGCCCGGCTCTACCTCGACAATGACCGCCGTGGAGACGCGAGCCGCATCCTGGCCTCGGCGGTCAAGCATCACCCGGACGAGCAGACGCTCTGGGAGATGCGGCTGCAGGCAGCAGTCGAGCCGGCGGACAAGGAAAAACTCTATCGGGCGATGATCGCGCAGTTTCCGAGCGAAGGCCAGTACGTCGTGGCGCTGGGGTCCAACCTCGTGCAGCGGGGCGAGCTCGCCGATGCCAAGAAGGTGCTGCTGCCGCTGGCCGAGAACACCAGCCCGTCCGTGCGCGGGGCGGCCCACTACCAGCTGGCACGCATCGACGATCGGCAGGGCCAGCTCAAGGACGCGCTCACGCACCTGACGACGGCGGTCGATTCCGATGTGGCGCTGCTGACGGACGTCAAGGTGGTGGACTTCAAGGCGCGCGTTCACGCGAGGCTCGGCGAGGTCAAGGAGGCGATCGCGACCTACCGGCTCGCCCTGGATATCGACGAGAAGGCGCACGAGCTGCTTTACCCGCTGGTGAAGCTGGAGTGGCAAGCGGGACAGAAGGCGGACGCGCTGGATCATCTGCGCCGCTACACCGTCGCCGTCGGCAACGAGCGCGCCGGGCTGATCAGGGCGGCGGAGTTGCACCTGCTGCTGGGCCGGTCCGATGACGCGCTGGAGTTGGCCGGCGCATCCCGAAGGACAGCCTCCCCGAGGCGGCGCACCGCGTGCTCGGACTGGCGCATCTTGCACGCAAGGAATACGCCAGGACCGTCGCCCATCTCGACCGTGCCGGTGACGACACCGAGGTTCTCGTGGGCCTGGTTGACGCGTATCTTGCGCTTGGCGATGTGCACGCTGCCTGGGGGGCGTTCTCCACGCGCAAAGCCTCGGGAAATGATGGAACCGGCATACCTGCTCGCCTCGGCCATCTTATGGCTCGGCAGCTCATTCTGCAGAGTGCGATCGCGCCTTCGCAGATAAATCGCGACCGCGCGGCCAGGGCCATTAGCCGCGCAGTCTGCGGCGAGTACGGATTGCAAAATGGCTGGCCGCGCGAGCACATCGAAAAGCTGGTGCAGGAGTCGCTCAAGGAGATGGAGACGGCGCCCGCCCTCGCACTGCGCGGCTGGCTGGCATTGGAAAAGGGACAGCTCAGCAAAGCGCTCGCCGACGCGGAACACGCCATCGCGCTGCCGGGCGCCGACGCTCGCGCCTATCTCGTACGTGGTCGCGTTCGCCTCGAGCGCGGCGACGGCACGGCGCTGGACGATCTAACGCGGGCCGCCGAACTCAGCGAGCGCAAGGACGCGACGGTGCTGCACTGGCTCGCCGCGGCCCAGGCACAAGCCGGCCGCCTTGCGGAAGCGGTGCAGACGCAGCAGCAGGCCGTCAAGTTGCGGCCGGCCGACGCCGCGCTGGCCGACCAGCTACGGCAGCTTGAAGCGCGGCGAAACTGCAGAGAAGTGATTAACGCCAAGTCACCAATAGGTGTTTACGTTTAGCGTTCGCAGGCAGCCTCCGAACGCTAAACGTAGACGCTTGTTCGCATCTCCGTGTTCACGGCGCCGGCTTCTCGACACGTGCCGTCTGCGTCCCGGCGCGAAATCCAGCACCGCCGAGGAGATGCCGAGCTGCTTCGAGCGATCCAGTGGGTGCATCCACAGGACCGCGATGCGGCCGGCGTAGCTGTCGATGCCAAGGTAATCGCCGAAGAAGCCGAGCTTGTTCAGATCGTAGGTTTCCGGGTTGACCTTGAAGTAAGCGAACGTCCGGCCGCCGTCGACGCTGCGGGCGAGGGTCACGTCGGTGCGCGTTTCGTCCAATGCGCCGCGGTCGTAATAGGCGATGTTCACCGAACCGTCCACCGGATCGACGGCCATCCACGGAAACCACTGTTCGCGGCCGTTGCCCTTGGCGTCGTTGTTGACGCGCAGCGGCTGACTCCAGCTCGTGCCGCCGTCGCGTGATACCGCCAGGAAGATGTCGGGGTCGCCGTGCCGTGCGTCGGCCCAGCAAACATAGACTGAACCGCGGTCGGGGCCCTTGCTGATGTCCACGTCCGCCGACGGCAGGCCGGACGCCCGGCCCAGGCCCTTGACCGGGAAGTCCCAGCCGGCATCGTCGGCGATGGTCGTGTTCTTGCCGAATTTCACGCCCGCGTCCGTCGATTTGGCGCAGAAAAGGCTCCTGGGGCCCGCCCAGACGACATAGACTTCGCCTTTGGGGCCGACCGCCGGACACGCGCCCATCACCGTGTCGCTCTTGTCGGCGCATCGCCCGGCTGGTCCGAAATGCGGTACGGCACGGCGAACGACTTGCCGGCGTCGACCGAGCGCGAGAAGTAGATATGGCTTTTGTGCTCGGGCCTGGCGCTGCCGTAAACATCGAACTTGGTCCAGGCCAGGTACAGGTTGCCGCGACTCGGCGAATCGGCCGAGCGATCGGCCCTGATCCACGGTTTGTCCTCATGCGGCTCGACGCTGTTGAACAACTCGACCACGGGGACCTGCGCGTTCCAGGCGACGCCGTCGCGTGAGGTGCTGGTGACGATGCCGCTATGCGCTCGCTTGGGACGTGCCTTGAGAATACCCGCGAAGGAGATGAACGCGTGGATCGCGAGGCCGTCGTGGGTGAAGGTCACCACGTCGTCACCCTGCTGCACCTGGTGCGGGTTGCGCGCGGCACCGTTTTCCACGATCGGCCGGCGTCGTTCGAGACGTAGGCGAAATCGGTAATGCCGGGGTGCTCCTTCATGCGGGCGATCGACACGGCGATCAGGTGATCCGTCCTGGTGGGATTGATCGCAACCGAAACCTCGACGGCGTCGCGCGCCTCGGCCGGCGTCACGGCGCGACGCGCGGCACCGGACTCTTCGCGGCGTCTTTGGGCTCCTGGCCGTCGGCAGGGAGTGCGTGCAGCTCGTCCGGCGCAGGCGGCGCGCCGGATTTCTATGAACGCGACCAGGGCGAGAATTGCAAGGCTCGCCGGCAACAGGCCCTTGACGCTCGCGAAGCAACGCTGCACAGGTTGGCCTCCTGGGGCCGCCGGTTTGACGGAGGACGGTGGTGATAGTTTACGTATTGGAGTCGCCCGTGTACAATGTTGGGCATGAAGACGAATAACCTTGGCGACCGGGCAACACTCGTCACGGGCCTGCTGGATCCGCTTGGTCGCTGCCTCACCCCAGCCGTCGCTCGCCGGATACTCCAGCTACGTGCCGACGCGGCGACCCAGCAGCGCGTGCAGGAACTCGCCGACAAGTGCAACGAAGGCCAACTGACCGCCGAAGAGCGCGCCCAGTACGAAGCGTACGTCTCGACCAGCACGTTCGTTGGCATCCTGCAAGCCAAGGCGCGCGCCTATCCGCGCCGCCATAAGTGGTCCCGGCACTTCGTATGGCGCGGCGTCCATCTTGCCGGCCGCACCGCCATCGGTCGAACGACCATCATGGTGCTGCTGACCCGAGCGCGCACGGCGGCCCTCCTCGCTGACGAAATCGCTGAAGTCCTGAAGCACTGCTTCGAGCGCCTGCTGCCGATTCTCCGCCACGCCCACCAGCATCGTGATCGACACAGTGCAGCACAGGTGGCGGCAGGGGTCGCCTTCTCGGTAACGTATTAGCGCGCCAAACAACTGCACAACCGCCGTCCTGGCCGTTTCATAGGGTGACCGCTGAACCCAAAGCCGCTCCAGGGATTCCCGGATGACAACGACACCAACCGATTCGCTGACGTAGGACTCCAACAGGCCCAGCTGCTCGTCCAAACTCGGCGTCGCCTCCCCCACCATCACAAGCAACCGGCGGGTACAGCGAACGACCCACGCGAAAACACGTTGCAGGTCCGGTGGCCGATCGAGGATCCGAATCAGACCGGCAGGCCACGCCGGAGCGTCGTCCGCGAACGCTCGCCGGCACTCATCGACAACATCGCCGTGGCTCATCGTACCTCCGCCGCCGACGCTCGGGCTAGGCTGCCGGGGCCGCATCAGAGGACGTCGACTCCGCAGAGCCAGAACGGCGGCCACGGTCAGCTTCAGCCTTTGGTTCGGGCCGTGTCCTTTGCGGCACAAGCCTTTCGCCTAACGCGGCCTGACGCTTGCGGATGTCCGCGAAGATCGCCTCAACGTCGAAGTTGAATTTCGCCGCGAGCATCTCCCGGGCACGATCGACTTCCGCGACAATCGGGTCTTCCCACATACTGCTAACCTCCCATGAGTTCTTCCGGCGTACAGATGATCGGCATCCTGTGGCCCAGGTTTTCGCAGACGCGGGCGATTCGGCGCGCGATCTGTGCGTTCGCCAGGTGCTTGCAATTCCAGGTTAACAGATAGTCAACTGCATGAACAGCCGCCACCGCGACATGCGCGGCATCGCGAACGAGATGCGGCGGAAGGATGGCGGCAGCCATAATAGCCTTGGCCAGGGTCGTGGCGTTCGCCGTGACATCAAGCGCCGGCAGGCCGCCGACGATTGCGAGTCGCTTTTGTACCTCTGCGGGGTCGCCGACCGAAGCCTCGTCGACAACCACTTGGGAAACCCTGCACTCAAACTCGTTATGCCGATTCGCCCACCATTCCTGGGTGATCTGCTGGTGGCCGGCGACAATCAGGTCACGGCTGGGACGAGCAACCAGATAGCTGATGAACGTCGTTTCCAGGTATACCGTTTCCATGCTGGTCCCTTCGCGACGTCAACCTCGGCAACGACGTGATGCGGCCCACGTCAGATGTAGCGCCCGGTTCGGCATCTTTGCCGCTCACTTCCGTTCCGTTGATTTGCTCTTGCCGGTCTTCTCGGCCGCAGCCATTGCCTTCTCGGCCGCCCGACACCGACGGTCAAGTGCCGCCAGCTCCACAGGATCGGTCACGGGGACCAAATCAAATTCCTGCAAGGTCGGCCCAAGCATCTTCTTGGAAGAATTCTTGTTCATGGGTTAGTCACCTTCACCTTCGTTAATCACCGAAAAAGGCAGTTGTGCTTTGAGGACATCACTCCCCTGCTTTTGATATAACCAGACCTGCACGGTGTAGCGGCCTGCCTGCGGAAACGAGCACCTTAACCGGGCCGCGGCCGCCAAGGTGTCATCGCCGGCCTCAAAGTGGGGGGCCGCCTGCAACACCAGACTACCGCGCAAACCGTCGCGCGGCCCCGGTCCGGTCGAGCGTTTTGGTTCGGCACCGACGGATCAGGGTTTTCGTTTGCGAAACACGCTCATGAAGCATGCCAAGCAAACGATCAGTCCGAGGCACACAGGAACGACGCTCGCCGCGATGTTCGCAGTCCCGTAGGCCGTCCCCGGATCGCTAGTCAACAGGTTGCGGATAAGTTGGCCTATTGCCACGAGCGCGTAAAGGCCGGCCAATGATCCAACGATAATCAAAATTAACTTCATTGTATCCCACCCTACCGCCGAACATGAGTAGATCAATCGGCGCCGGTCTCATGAACACCTGTGCCGGTCTCGTGATCACGTGCGCCGGTCTCATCATCACAGTGCGCCGGTCCGTTGATCAGGTCGCCGATTGCTTTATTGCAGTTGGCCCGGTCGGGCTAGCGGGGGCCGGTTCTTTATCGCGGCTGTTGTGTCCGGACGGCACTCGGATTGGACAGCCGCGCCGACCCGTCGTCAAGCACCAATCCGAAGCGCCGATTTTTTTCTAGACGCCAAGTTCATGCACCAGCGCCGCAGGAATGGCTCGGCGTCGGTGACGACGCCGACGGTTTGATGGCTGCCGCGGTCCGCGAGCTTCGTCACGGTCGCGGGGTTGATGTCGACGCAGGCGACGCGCACCCACGCGGGCAAGAGGTTGCCGGTCGCAATCGAGTGCAGCATCGTCGCGATCATCAGGCAGAAGCCGGCCCCCTTGACTTCCTCGCGCATCCGATCCTGCGCGACCAGCACGTCGGTAATGACCTCCGGCAACGGCCCATCGTCGCGGATGCTTCCGGCCAGGACGAATGGGATCTTGTGGCGGATGCACTCGTACATGATGCCGCTCTTGAGCACGCCTTTGTCCACGGCCGCCTGGATGCCGCCGAGCCGGCGAATCGTGTTGATGGCCCGCAGGTGGTGCTCGTGGCCTTCCTCGGCCGGCAGACCGCGGTCGAGCCAGACGCCGAGGCTGGTGCCGTATAGCGCCGATTCGATGTCGTGGGTCGCGAGCGCGTTGCCGGCGAAGAGCACGTCGAGGAAGCCCAGGCGGATCATGGCGCAGATGTGCTCGACCGAGCCGGTGTGGACCACCGCCGGGCCGAGGACGGCGACGATCTTTTCACCCGCGTCCTTGCTGCGCTTGATGGCGGCGGCGATCTCGCGCACGGTGACGCCCTTGGGCTTTTCGCTGGAGACGGAGCTGGACATGAACTCGAACAGGTGCTGGCGGGCCGCCTGCTCCGCGGGCCGGACGCGCAGACCTTGCCGGCCAACGACGATCGGATCGCCTTTCTTGACGTGGACCATCGCGATGCAGCGAGCCTTCTTGTGCTCCGGATCGAGGACGATGCCGCAGTCCATCTCCTGGTCCTCGACCTCGACCCAATGGCCGGCGAGGCGGACCTGCGTGTGGTAGTTGGTCGTGCTGTAGAAGTGCTCGGGGAAAGCGCCGTCCATGTCGGCGCGTTCGACGGCGCAATCGCGGGCCGTGGTCGGCATGGCGCCGTGGTCGTGGATGGCGGCGAGGATCTCGTCGAGCTGGGCCGGCGAACCGGCGCGGACCTCAATGCGCGCCTGGCTGGGATCGACCTGGCGCTGGCCGAGGCGGATGTCCTTGATGACGTAGCTGCCGCCGCGGGTGAGGATCTCGTCGAGCACCTTGGGCAGGAGCAAGGAGTCGATGATGTGCCCCTGCAGCTCGACCTCCTCGACGGGCTCAGCCTGCTTGCGTGACGATCGGGCCATGACGCGTCCCTCCGTGTGAGGTATCCGGGATCATTCTACGGAAGCGGCAGCGGCACTGGATTTGCTCTTTATTGCGGATGGTTGTTCCTTGCCGCGCAGGTGCTTGCCCAGCGCAAGGCAAGGTCATGCCGCCCAAGGAGATTCACCATGAGCGATTCCGCGGACCAGCGCCCTTATGTCGTGGGCGTGTTCGACAATCATTATCAGGCGGACGAGGCCGTCACCGACTTGATCGCTGCCGGCTTTTCCGCCAGGGAAATCGGCTTCGCCATGCGCGACGACCATGCCCGCCTCGCCGAGGACGAGAAGGCCGACGCTTACCGGGAGGCGGCACTGGCGCGCACGTCGACCGGGGCCCTTACCGGCGCGATCCTCGGTGGCGCGCTCGGCGCCGTGTCGTCGGTCTTGATTCCCGGATTTGGGCCGCTGGTGCTCACCGGCATCCTGATCATGGCGGCCGGCGGCGGCATTGCGGGCGGCTTTGCCGGGCTGATCAGCACGATGCAGCTCTCCGACGAGGAGAAGCACTTCTATCACCGCGAGCTGCAGGCTGGCCGTTGCCTGGTCGTCGTCAACGCCGGCGACCGCTATTCCGAGGCGCTGGCGATCCTGGAAAGCCACGGCGCCCACGACGTGCGGCGGCAGGAGCAGGCCACCGCCCCGCTCGCGCCGTGACCAAGTGGACCGGCCGCCGTGATGTAGCGGCGGCCGGCCTGGAGGATCCGAACATGTTCCCCCTACCGTCCTTGCTCGCCCTGCCGCTGCTCGCCCTGTTGACGGCGCAGCCGGCGGCCCAACCCGGCAAGCCGCTCTCGAAGCCGTTCATCGAGGGCGTGCACACCGAGCGTCTCAACTTGCTGGCGGAGGTCGAACGGCTGCAGGAAGAAGTCGTTGTCGATCCCGCCACGCAGAAGGACCGAGAGCTATACAGGCTCACGGAAGACGCCATTGCCGCGATTGCTCGCTTTGGGCACACGGTGAAGTCCGCACCGAGCCAGGACGCCTTGCTCAAGCAATTCAGCGAGCTGGACGCCAAGGTTCGCCAGCTCGTCGCCGCGGTCCGCAAGGCGGCGCCGGACTCCCGAAGCTTGCAGCGGACTGCCGATCACGTCAATCGTGCGAATGAGGACCTCTACTACGCCCTGGCGAGCGCCGACGGCCAGCTCACGGGCGAGCTCCTCCAGCGGCAAGCACACGCATTCACCGAGGCGACGCGCGATCTGGAGCGCACCGCGAAGTATGCCCTGGGCAGCGGCGTCGCTGATCGGGCGGTGCTGATCGACGACGCCGCCAAGCTCGCGATCGCGGCCGAGCGCTTCGAGAAGAGCCTGCAAAACAAAGGCGATCTGCAGCAGCGGCAGGCGGACTTCGCCGACCTGGACAAGGCGTGGGCGCGCACCGTCGGGGGGCTGGGTCTGCTCAAGCCGGCCGAGAACGTTCACCTTCTTCGCAGTGCGGCCCGCGTGGACCGCATCCACGAGCGCATGTATCGGCTGCTCGAGATCAAGGGTAAGCGGCCGGGCCTGAGTGTGCAGTCGTGATCGATGCGGGCTTGATCACGGTGCGCGATTCGGCAGCACGTCTTCTGTGGGGCACGTTTCTTACGTGCCGGGTTTTCCTCGGGCACGTAAACAACGTGCCCCACAAACGCTGCCGAATCGCGCACGGTCACTTAGTTAACGCCCAGCGCGCCCTTGAGTCGCTGGATCTGTTCGGCCATCGGCCGCGGCGGGGGGGGCGTTCTTTGGCCGAGCCGGCCTTCCACTCGCAGATGGATGACGACGGGACCGGGGCCGGCCAGTGCCTCGGCGGCGCCGCGCTGCCAGTCGGCCAGCCCGGCGAAAGGGTAGACGCGGCCGATGCCGGCGGCGCGGGCGAGCGCGGCGAAGTCGGCATGGCCGGCGCCGGCGGTCGTCTGGCCGCCCGTCACCTCGTAAAAGCGCGTTGTCCAGCACGACCAGGTACACGTCGGCGGGATGAGCCGCGAGGGTCACGAGACTGCCGAGGCTCATCAACATCGAGCCGTCGCCGTTGACGACGATGACGCCGCGGCCGGGGCAGGCCAGGGCGAGGCCGAGCCCCAGGCCGGGACCGTGGCCCATCGCCGACGGCATGTACGCGAAGTCGAGCGGCGTGTCGGAGAGACTCGGCCAAACGCCGATCGCGGCCATCGTCGTGATGACCAGCTTGTCGCCGCGGTGGCGGGCGAGCACTTCCAGGACCTCGCGTGCGGTCATCGGCATAACGTCACTCCGCGATCAGCACGGCCGCCGCTCGCTGCTGCGCCCGGGCATCGCGGTAGGCGCGCCAAGGTCGCCGGCCGTGTGCTGGGTGTCGAGCAGCGTGTACGGGACCTGCCAGGCCTGCAGGATCGGTTCGGTGAAGACCGGACAGCTATCCTTGCTTTGGCCCTGGCGATGAGCGTGATAGCTGCGCACGCCGACGATGAGGAAGAGCGGCAGCTTCAGGTCGTGGATGACGTTCCGCAGCGCGTCGCCGGCCTCGAACAGGCCGGTGCATTGGAGGACGACGACGGGATGCTTGCCGCCGAGCAAGAGGCCGGCGGCGACGGCGAACGCCTCGCCCTCGCGGCAGACGCGGACCAACGGCAGGCCATCGGGCGCGGTCAGCGCCGTCTCCCAGGTGCCCAGCTCGCTGTCGGGCAGCCAGACGACGTGCGTGACGCCGCACTCTTTCAGGGCGCGAACAACGGAAGGGCCGTCGAGCATGAGAACCTCCGCCCTCGTAGCGGAATTCACGGTTCGTAGTTCCGCCGTTAGGCGGCTCCGCGACCGCCTAACGGCGGAACTACGAACCGTCGTGAAAAAAACCCGCCAACCGGGCGGCTGGCGGGTTCGGTTGGCCGGCATGCGACCGATTACTTCTTGAATTCCTTGTGGCAGGCGCCGCAGTTGACAAGTTTCAGCAGCGACTTGGCAGCGTCGTCGTCCCCCTTGGCCGCCTTCTTGGCAGCGTCGAGCATCGCCATGGCTTTCTTATCCCAGTTTTCCTTGAGGCCCGCCGGTGGGGTGCTCGCCGCCAAGGCTGTGTAGTACTTCACCAGTTGCGCCTTCTCGTCGCTGCTGGCCATGCCCATCGCGACCTTCTTCATCAGGCCGCCCTTGTGGGCCTTCTGCATGACCTCGGTAATCTTGTACTCCGGCTCGTCCTTCTTCTCCTTGTCCTTGTCGCCAACGCCTTCGCTGGTGCCCATGACGAGCAGCAGTCCGAATGTGGCACACACCCCTGCGAACAACGCCTTCATCATCGTCTCACCCTGGCTAATGCGCCGCGCCCCCCGGGCCACGGCAGACCTGGTTCCCTCCCTACGCTTGTCCGGAAAACACCCGCTGTGCTTGCCGTCGGGAGGGGTTCCCTCGTGCGGCCGGCCTCTCCGTGGTAGGCCCGCGTCGGAAGCCTATAATTACTCGCCGGGCAACCCGTTGTCAACAAGCTGGTTGTTTCGCGAGCAAAATATTTTCGGCGAGGCCGCTGGCCCGCGCGTGGATATCTGGCATGACCGTCGCTCCGCTCGAGGCGCGCATCAAGCAGCGCGCACTGGAACTCGGCTTCGCGCTGGCCGGCATCGCGCCCGCCACGCCGGCCGACGGCTTCGCGCACCTTGCCGACTGGCTGGCACGCGGATTTGCCGGCGAAATGACGTACATGGAGCGCCATGGCGCGGCACGCCGGCACCCGGCCGCGGTGCTGCCGACCGTTCGCAGCGTCGTGATGGTCGCCATGAATTACGGCTCGCCACCGAGTGCGGAGCCGGCAGGCCTGCACGGCCGAGTGGCCCGCTATGCCGGCGGCGCCGACTATCACGACGTGCTGCGCGGCAAGCTCAACGAACTGCTCGCGTGGGTCCAAACCGAAGTGCCCGGCACGCAGGGACGCGGCGTCGTCGACACCGCACCGCTGCTGGAGCGCGACTTCGCCCGGCGGGCCGGCCTCGGCTGGTTCGGCAAAAACACCATGCTTATTCACAAGCGGCTCGGCAGCTACACCCTGCTCGGGGCGCTGCTGCTCGACCGCGCCCTCACTGCCGATGCGCCGTTCGAGACGAGCCACTGCGGCACCTGCACCCGCTGTCTCGACGCCTGCCCCA
This sequence comes from uncultured Gemmataceae bacterium, assembly GCA_963834865.1. Classification (GTDB taxonomy): domain Bacteria; phylum Planctomycetota; class Planctomycetia; order Gemmatales; family Gemmataceae; genus CAWIDK01. The sequence continues at coordinate 2,804,416 of CAWIDK010000002.1, read as the reverse complement.
CCGACGCGTTCACCGGCCCTTTCCAGCTCGACGCGCGGCGCTGCATCAGCTACCTGACCATCGAGCTGCGCGGCGCCATTGCGCCGAGCTGCGCCCCGGCATCGGCGACTGGGTGTTCGGCTGCGACGTTTGCCAGGAGGTGTGTCCGTGGAACCGCAAGGCGCCGCCGGGCGCGGAGCCGGCGCTGGCGCCGGGGGCGGTGGGACGGACGCTGGATCTCATCGAATTGCTCGGATTGTCGGAGGACGAGTTTCGCCGGCGTTTCCGCGGCACCGCCCTGTGGCGCACCCGGCGCCGCGGTCTGTTGCGCAACGCCGCGATCGCGCTGGGCAACCTCGGCGACTCACGCGCGCTGCCGGCATTGACGAAGGCCCTGGCGGATCCGGAGCCGCTGGTGCGTGAGGCGGCGCAGTGGGCTATCACACGGTTGATTCGCTGACTCGCGGCCGTGATATGAGCGAACGCGTGACACTGGTCGGGCTCGACTTCGGCACGACGACAAGTAGCGCCGTCGTCGCCACGGCGTCGCTGCTGCGCAACGTCGTTACCGGCCGCACCGAGCTGAACGAGGTCCGCGAACGCTTTCGCTCGGAGATGGTCTTCACGCCCCTTGACGGCGACCGCCTCGACGTGGCGCGGGCCGAGACGCAGCTCGACGCGTGGCTCACGGCCGGCGCGGTACAGCCCGACGAGATCTTCGGCGGCGGCGCCCTGCTCACCGGGCTCACCGCCCAGCACGACAACGCCGCCCGGCTCGTCGAGGTAATCCGCCGCCGCCTCGGCGATGCCCTGATCGCGACCGCCGACGATCCATGCCTCGAATCGTGGCTCGCGTTCCTCGGCAGCTGTGCCGGGCTGTCGCACGCCCATCCCGATCGTCCTGTCCTCAATCTCGACATCGGCGGCGGCACCACCAACCTCGCGCTCGGGCAGGACGGCCAGGTCCGGCGCACCGGCTGCCTCTTCGTCGGCGCCCGACACATCCAGGTCGCCGCCGGGAGCTATCGCGTCACCCGGCTTTCGCGCTACGCCCAGGCACTGCTTCCGCACCTGGGCATCGACAGGTCCGTCGGCGACGTGCTGACCGCCGCGGACGTGGCAGCGGTGCTCGACTATTACGTGCGACTCGTGGAAGCGGCCGCCGTGGGCGATCAGACGGCGCTGCGCGACTCGGTAGCACGGCTGCACGTGCAGGTGCCGTTCCACCCGCCGACGGACGCACCGGAGCCGATTGTGACGTTCTCGGGCGGCGTCGGTGAGCTTGTGTACGACCATCTCCGCGGCCGACCGTGGCCGGCGACGACACACTATGGCGACCTCGGCATCGATCTCGCTCGGCGCCTGCTGCAGTCGCCGCGGCTGGCGCGGGACCTGCGCAGCCATTTCCCGGCCGGCGGCGGCCGCGCAACGGCGTACGGCCTGCTCCGGCACAGCACCGAAATCTCCGGCAGCACGCTCTTCCTGCCGCGACCCGAGGTGCTGCCGTTAACGGACCTGCCGGTGTTGGGTTCCATCGCGCCGACGTCGACCGACGCCGATCTCAACGACATACTCACCCGCGTGCTGCGCAGCCCGCGCGGCGGCTGTCTGGTCGTGGCGTTGGCATCGGCGGACGGCACGACGGTGCGCACGCTTGGCGGCCGGCTCGCAGCAGCATTGCGCTGGCACGCTTTCCCCGGCCAGCATCCTCTGGTGCTCTTGGTGCGGGAAAACCTGGGCAAGGTGCTCGGCCATTACGTCACCGAGTGGGGCCGGCTCCACGTCAACCTGATCGTCCTCGACGAGGTGGCGATCCGCGACGCCCACTTTGTGCAGATCGGCCGGCTGCGCGGCCAGGTGGTGCCCGTCAGCTTTCATGGTCTCCACGAACCGCGCGGCTGATGTTACCTCACGCCACCAGTGCATTCGCATTGATCCGCTGGATCACCTGCACGATCTTCTCCGCCTGCGCCGGCAACACGCCGACCACCCCTTGTTCGCTCAAATCGGTGAACGGCGATTCGAATAGCGCCTGCGGCTCCATGATTCCGTTTTGCGTCAGGTGGTCGATGATCTGATCGATGAACCGGATTTGGTCTGCCTTCAGCGTCGCCGACGCCAGGAAGTCGCCAAACGCTTCCTTGGCCGCATTGCGGTCCAGACCGACGATCTGCCGAACGAGCTTCCCCAGCGGCTGCAACGTCCCGAACGTCGCAACGAAGTCTTCCCGGCTGCCCGGCCCGTCGGCGGCAAACAGCATCGCCTCCAGCGCGTCGAGGTCGGCCGCGCTGACCGGACGGTTGGTCTTGAGCCGCTGGATCGTGATATGGTTCTCGTGGCGCGGAAAAACCGCTCCACCTTCAGCCGGTAGTTCTTCAAGCTCGCATCCGGCCTCACCAGCCCGGCCATTGCGACTGGCTCCCCCATCTGGTCGGTGAAGTCGATGTACACGGGCCCCCGGCCGCCTTCGCGGTCCAGGAACTTGACCAGGTCGCGCAGCTTCTTGCGAACGTTCTCCAGCATGGGCAGCGTGATGTCCTGCACGTATTCGTCGGTCTGCCGCGTGCCGCGCCCGACCATCTGCCCGAACTTCACCTTCGAGCGCACCACGTTGAAGAACACGAGGTTCACGCACTCCGGCACGTCGATGCCGGCGTGCAGCCTGAAGGGTGTGGTGATCGCGTTCACGTCTGATTGCCGCCGCGCCTTCGCCTCGGGTTCTTGATGCCCGCCGTCAGTGGGGCGGTCAGTTTCTCATAAAGAGCGAATAGAAACTCGACGCGCTCGCGGTCGGAGTCGAACGGTTTGGCGCGATAACAGCCGTCTACGGCCCGGTCGAGTTCCGCGTGGGCTTTCGTCAAGTTCGCCGGCATGCTTAATGGGTCGTATAGGTCGGCAAGGCACGAATCCGGATGGGCCGTGCGTGCGTCGAGCACCGCTTGCGCCTTTACCTCTACCTCTGCCTTCTGTTTCGATGTCGGCGCTGCGGGCCAGGGGTAGTTGTTGTAGACGAGCTTAGCGGAGTAGCGGAAGTCTGATTTCAGACGACCGCAAGTCTGCCGAACCCAAGCCATGTGCATCGTTGAAGACAACACGCCAAAATGGAACGGCGTAATATCCGTGTTGATGAAACAAAGATCACTAATCAAGGTCTTGGGCTCCATGAAGCCGATGGGAATGTAGCGTCGGCGTTCGGATGACACTTTGGGAATAACGACAAAACTCCTTGTTGGCATGTTCTCGACGTGAAACCTGGTCGGTGTCGCCGCAAGCTTCCGTGTGGGAGCGCTTTTGCTCGCCAATCGGAATCTGCGAACTGCTTCAACACGCTTCATAACTTCGGGCATTTGCCGAAGCTCGTTCGGCGAACAGTCTCCGAGCCACAGGCACCAGCGCTCCCAGCCGTTCAGGAACTCGGCTGAACCAAGCCAGCGTCGGAACCACTTTCTTGACCTTGGCTCTCTGCGAATGAAGGCGTCCCGCTCTTCGGTGGTGAAGAGGTAATTCCCATCATCGATGGGCTTGTTACCGATCCCGACCTCCGGAACTGCGCAGATTGGTTTGCTGCGGTTCAGAATGACCATATCCGCCCCTTCGACCAGGTACGGACTAATGTTATGGGCAGTCACGACGGTCGGATTGTCTTGGTCCGTTTCGTAATCAAGTATCGGTTTTCCGGCGGAGTCGACCAAGCTGAACCCGATAATGACTACATGGACATGCGCCTTACCCCGTGCCTCGCTTTGCCAGGCGAATGTTCTGTGTGCGAAGCGAATGTGAATGCCGCGTCGAAACAATTCGCTCCAGAGAACGCCGACCTGTTCTCCCTGCGTGATGCTGTTCGTCGAGACAAACGCAGCGGGCACGGATGTTCCCTTGAGGTAGTCCGATGCCTTGAGATACCAGCCGCTCACATAATCCAACAGCCCCGCATTCTTTACACCGCTGGCAACTGCTTCCAGGTCAGCCCGTTGCGCAGTCGTTTGGTATTTCGCTCCCACAAACGGCGGATTCCCCATAAGGTACGAGCACCTCTGCGGCGGTAGCACGTCGCGCCAGTCGGTGCGCAGGGCGTTGGCATTCTTGATCGTGGCGCTCTTTATCAACGGCAATCGCACAAAATATTGACCGAACGCCTCGGAGAGACGCTGGTTCATCTGGTGATCAACCAGCCACAGGGCAACCTCAGCAATCCGGGCAGGGAACTCGTTGATCTCAATGCCGTACATCGCGTCCACATCTACCCGGGAGAGGCCGTGGATGTCTAGCACCTGCTGATCGCCGTGGAGGATTTTGAGCACGTCGATTTCGAGCAAGCGCAGCTCGCGATAGGTGACGACCAGGAAGTTACCGCACCCGCATGCCGGATCGAAGAAGGTGAGGTTGCCAAGTTTTTTGTGTAACTCCCCCAGCTTTTTCTTGTTTTTCTTGACCGATTCGAACTCGGCCCGGAGGTCATCAAGGAATAACGAACGGGCCAGTTTGAGAATGTCACGCTCGGAAGTGTAATGGGCGCCGACCTGCCGGCGCTCGCGTGGCTCCATGACGCTCTGGAAGAGGGAGCCGAAGATGGCGGGCGAAATGCGGCTCCAGTCGAAGCGGCAGCACGCTAGGAGGCGATTGCGCATGTCGCGGTTGAAGTCGGCGAACCCCAGCGTTTCGGCAAAGAGATCGCCGTTGACGTAAGGCAATTCCGCGAGTTCTTCGAGCAGGTTTTTCTGCCGGCGGCCCTGCTGCGAGTTGAGCACCTGGAAGAGTCGAGCCAGTTGCGCACCCAAATCCGAGCCGTCAGGGCGCGTGTGGTTTTCGATGAAGAGTGTGAATGCAGTGCGCTCAAACAGGCCCGTGTTTTGGGCGAACAGGCAAAAGAGCACGCGGACCAGGAATCGCTCCAAATCGTGGCCGGAGTATCCGCCGTCCTCCATGGCGTCGTGCAGTTCCCCGAGCAGTTCGACTGCCCGGATGTTGATCGGGTCTTCGACATCGAGCTTGTGCTGCGTGTAGCCGGGGATGAAGGCGAAGTTATCCACGCACCGATGGAATTCATCGAGCGTGAACTCGACTGTGGCGTCTTCTTCCAGGTCGTGCAGCGCAATGCGGGCGAAATCGCTGACGATCAAGTAGCGCGGTATTTCATCCTCGCGTCCTTCGCTCTTCAATGCCTGAATGTAGTCCATCGCCTGGGCCTCGGCCTTATCCAGTCGCTTGCCCCGGCTCTTGTGCTCGACCAGCAGTACACTCTTCCAGAATAAATCGATGTAGCCCCACTCCCCGGACACCTTCTTGACCGGCTCCTCAAAGCTGGCCACGGTGCGGCGCTTGATGCCGAACACTTTGAAAAACTCGTCCCAGAACGTTTTCGCCTCAGCGTCTTCGCGGGATACACCAGCCCATTCCTTGGCAAAGGCAACGGCGTTGTGGCGGATTTCATTCCAGGAAATTGGCATGGGCAGGTCTCACAGCACTGGGTCAATCAAACGATAGCCTGGATGTTGCGATGGACAGCTGCCGTGCAGCATCATATTCATGGCGCCGATCCGCAGCATGGAGGCGTCGAAGTCGGCACCGTGAAACATGCCGGCCTGGAAGTGTTCCCGCTGCTTCTTGTTGTGGAACATCGCCGGGTGCTTCTCGCGCAGGTACTCGCCGGCCGCGACCAGGAAGCCGCAGGTGCCGCAGGCCGGGTCGCAGATCACGTCCTCGGGCCGCGGCTCGACCAGCTCGACCATCATTCTGATGATGTGCCGCGGCGTGCGGAACTGACCGTTGACGCCGGCCTGGGCGATCTTCGACAGCAGGTACTCGTACAGGTCGCCCTTGGTGTCGCGCGCCTCCATCGGAATGCCGCTGATCATCGTCACCACCCGCTCCAGCAGCGCCGGCGTGGGGATGATGAACACGGCATCCTTCATGAACCGGGCGTACGCACTCTCGCTATTCGTGTTGAGCGTCTTGATGAACAGGAACACCTTGTCGCGAAAGGTCTCGAACATCTTCATCGGCTCGAAATCCTTGAAGCGCGACCATCGCAGATCCTGCTGTTTGGCTGAGAAGATCGGCTCGGCGATGGGTTCCTTGAGCAGGTTGGCCTTGGCTTCGCGGGCGGTGTGCAATTCGTCGAGCCGGCGAGCGAACAACAGGTAGGTGAACTGCTCGATAACGGACAGCGGATTGGAGATGCCGCCGGACCAGAAAGCATCCCAGACGCGGTCGACCTGCGACCTGATGACGCCAGTGAGCAAGGGAGCAGCCATCCCTTCGGGTAGCGCAAGTGAGTGGAAGGTACGGGATTCCGCTAACGAACGATGGTAACGTTGCGTCGGGCAGGCGTCAAGGATCGGCGGGCGGTTTTGCGGCGGCAATGCTCATCGTCCTTTTGCCAGGGTCACAGCGCCCGTGTTGAATCGCCAGGAATGACCGGATACGATAGCTATACGGCGTGGCACCAAGGAGCAATCGATGCATCGGAACATGGACCTCGTGCGAACCATCCTCATGCGGCTTGAGGCCTACCCTGGCGGGCGGGCCCCGCGGAACTTCGGCATCGAAGGTTTTCCGCCCGAGTGGGTTCCCTACCACGCGCACATCATGAAGCAGGACGGTTTGATCGAGGGGTATGACGGCACCGCAGCGACGAATGGCGGGCTTGACGTGATTGCAACCGGCTTGACGGCGAAGGGACACGATTTCCTTGACCTCGCGCGCGACCAGCATCGGTGGAATCAGGCGAAGGCGATCATTGCCGGCGTTGGCGGCGCGCCAATCGCGGTCTGGATGAAGGTCCTCACCGACCTGATGCTGGAAGGTGTCGAAACAAAGGCAAGCTAGATGAGCATGGCCGAGGCTGCACTAAACAAGACGCTGCTCGAAGGCGCGCTGCGCTGGTTTCAAGTCGAATTTCACCGCAAGGTCGTCAGTCCGATCCAAAGTCATTTCCCTAATCACCCAGTGCCACAGGTTATGCTGGACCCGATTACGCTGATGCGTCAGCGGCAAATCGAGAGCCAGTTCCCCGGCTATCCGGTGCCACGCGAGGTTCAAGCGATCCTTCGCGAGGCCGACGGAGCCTTGCAGGCGATCGGAGCCGCGCCGGGTGAGTCGATCCCCGTGGCGCAGATGGCAAGTATGCTCGCAACAAGCGCTGAAAACCATCCGCGAGTGTTCAAACAGGCGATCTTGCTCTTTCGGCGGGCTCGCGCCGCCTGGACCGAGGAGTTGACGGAGAAAACCGTTCAGCCGGCGCTGGCGGATAGCCTTGAAGAAGATGTCAAAGTGCTGGACGCACTCGTGAACGACGAGTCATTCAAGCAGATTGCCCCGCTCCGATTGCCGCGGCTCAAGGACTACTTGCCCGTCCAGTTTATCGAAGCCACTACGACGAGCCAGGCCCCGCTGCTGCCGCGGCAGTACGACGAGAAGTTCCACATCCTCCAGGCGCCGAGTCTCTTCCTGCCGGACCTCGCCCATTTCCGGGACCGGTGCGAGGATCGGGAAACAGCGCTCGCTATCGCCTTCCTGGACATCGACGGCTTCAAGGGGTTCAATACGACCTACAGCGATACCAAGGTCGATCGCAATGTGCTCCCGCGTTTCATGCAAGCGATGGAGGCGCAGGTTTTCCACCATGGCTACGCGTACCGTCAAGGCGGCGACGAGTATCTGCTGCTGATTCCCAGCCTGTCGAAGCCGCTGGCCGTTGCCTTCCTCGACGAATTGCGGCAAAAGCTGGCCGCCTTGAATTACCCGGAAATCGTTGAAAGGACCACCGTGTCAATCGGCATGTGCGTCGTCGAACCCGATTGCCCCTTGACCGACCGCGAGCTGCGCGATCGAGCCGTACACGCGAAGAACTTCGCCAAGGCGAACGGCAAGAACTGTCTCGCGACCTACGATGGGTCGGAATTTGTCGCCGCTGAGCTGCGGGTGGTGAAGGCTTCCGCGTAGCACCGTGACGAAAAGCGCCTGCAACGCCATCCCTTGGCCTGAAAACCGGTCAGGCTTGCCACCTCGCGGACCACGGAGACGACAATCCGCGTCTTGCCCGGCTGACGCGGGAATACGGAGTTTTCTAATGATGCGACCCATTGTTTCTCGACAGGCGCCCTGGCTTTCAGCGATTATCGGCATGGCGTGCAGCTGATTCAAGCCAACCACATCCGGGTAGTCGAGCTGTCTGCGCTTCGAGAGGGCGAGTTACAGCCATTGCTTTCTGGCCTGGGCTCCCTCGACCTTTCAACCTTCGATTACGTGTCCTTCCACGCTCCCAGTACCCTCGAAACGCTGTCGGAGGAACAGGCCACTGCCCTGCTACGTGAGCTATTGCCGCGTCGCTGGCCGATCATTGTGCACCCCGACGCGATGCGGAACCGCTCGCTTTGGCAAGGATTCGGGGAGTGGTTGTGCATCGAGAATATGGACAAGCGCAAGCCGATCGGTCGGACGGTGGAGGAACTGGAGCCGCTGTTTGAAGCGTACCCCGATGCTTCCTTCTGTTTTGATATCGGCCACGCCAGGCAGGTCGATCCGACGATGATCGAAGCCGCCTGGCTGCTTGATCATTTTGGAGATCGGCTGAAACAGGTTCACATGAGCGAAGTCAATTCCCGCAGCAAGCACGACGCCATCTCCTACACGGCGATGCAGGCCTTTCGCAAGGTCGCCGATCTGATTCCCCCTCACGTGCCGATCGTCCTGGAAACGGTCATCCCCGAGACGCAGATTGCCACGCAACTGGAATTGGCCGCGGCCGTATTCATCCATGTCAGGGTGGAACCCTCTTCTGTTCCATTGGTAGGACTTCCAGCTGGGGGCGACATCAGCTGACCGGCGGACCAACGGCGCCAGCGGTCAATCGATGCCGATCCACTCGGATGCACTAGCCCTTTTGCTGTAGGCTCGCAAGCCACCGGCGAACGCTCTCCTCGTGGGACGGCGGCGCCGGCGCGGGGGTTTCCTCGATCCTCCCAGTGGGCCGCGGCCCTTCTTCAGGACTCGGAACCGGTGGATCGGCAGGCACTGGTTCAGCGGGCGCGGCGCTACTCTCCTTCCGCGCGTGCCGCTCCCAATCGGCCGCGGTGGCATCAGTATCGCCAGGCACGGCGGGTGGCGGCGTTTCGCCACCTGGGTCCGGCTGCGGCATGCCATGCAGCAGGCACCAGAGCGGGTCGGCGAGCCAGACGGGCATGCGGCTGGGGAGCCAGAACTTGAACGGGTCGTTGGCGCGGCCGGTGCCGGTGCGCGTCACCAGGTTCTGGCGCAGGCGGTGTTGAGCCAGGTCCACAGCGTTCGCATCGCCGGCCGTGGCGAACCCTCCCCCCAGCATTCGCGGATCTGGGCGCGCGTCAGCGGACCGGCGCATCCTCGAGCACAATCTGCAGCATCGGCCAGTAATCCGGAAAGTCGGTGCAGGGTTCGTCGGGCAGGATGCGATAGGCGGTGCCCTCCGGGTTCAGCTCGATCAACAGCGCGGGCGGCATTTCCTCCCAGCGGCTGAAACCGTACAGCAGCCGGCGGCGATCGGCCGGCGCGCCGGTCACGAACGGGTGCATCTCCAGCAGGATGTCGGCGAAGGCCGGCAGCGCGCCGAGCCACGCGCCGCCTGGCCGACCGTGGGCTGGCCCTTGCTCGGATGGTGCTGCAGCAGCACCGCCAGGCCCGCATCGGTCAGGCGGTGCAGCGGTTCCAGGGCCTCTTGCATCGCCTCGGCCGAGTTCTCGGAGCGCACCGGCAGGAACTTGGCCAGCGGGTCGAATACGACCAGGTCGATACTGCGGCGGACCTTCAGGTCGAGGAGTTGCGCGATCAGCGCTGCAAACTCGGCCGGCGTCGGGCGCGACGCGAAGGGCCGATGGAAGAAGCAGACGTTGGCGCCGAAGCCGAGCTTGCGGCATCGCACGCGCCAAATGGGAGCGGTCTCCTCGGTGACCACCGCGGTGAGTCCGGGACGCACTGGGCGGTCGAGCAGCGCGGTCGCCGCGTGCCGGTGGGCCAGGAGGTGGGCCAGCAGCGTCGTCTTGCCGGTCTTCCACAGTGCGGTGATCAGCGTGACCTGGCCGGGTGCGAGCATTCCGGGCCAGATCCAGTCGGTCGTCGATTCGGGTTGGTCCTCGCTATCGCCCCAGGTTTCGTTGTGCATGAGTGCAGCCTCCGGGTGGTGACAGGATGACGGCGTTGTTTCGCCGTCCTGACCATGACACTACCTGCTCGGCACGGCGGCGGGGGAGGCCGGTCTGGCCGGTCGTTCCTGTCGTGGCAAGTCGTGCGGGTCGTTCCTGTCGTAGCAAGTCGTGCGGGTCGTTCCTGTCGTGGCAAGTCGTGCGGGGCTGGCTGCGCGTGCCGAAAAACGGGTGTGCCCGGCCAGCCAGGAACGACCTTGCTGCCAGCTGCCGCGAGCTTGCGGCCGGGGCGCGCAGGCGGTATCCTCAAGCACTGCTGGCCGACGCGGCTTGGTTACGTGGAGACGCGCATGACGCTGCCGCAATTGGACGATGCCTGGATTCTGGCCCATCGGCCGTCGCGCAATGCCCTGTCGGCGGAACGACCGTACGCATGGCTGGTGGAGCCCGAGGCGGCCGGCGATGGTCGCGTCGTCGATGTCGCGACCATCTTCCTCACGAACCGCGAGTGCCCGTACCGCTGCCTGATGTGCGATCTGTGGAAGAACACGATGGAGACGTTGGTCACGCGCGGACAGATTCCGGAGCAGATCCGCTGGGCCCTTGCGCAGCTTCAGCCGGCCCAGCAGCTCAAGCTCTACAACGCAGGCAGCTTCTTCGACCCGCGGGCCATTCCGCCGGACGACTATGACGAGATTGCACAACTCGCACAGCCGTTCGAGCGGCTGATCGTCGAGTGCCATCCGAACCTGGTGGGCGAGCGATTCCGAGCCTTTCGTCGCCGGCTCGGCGTCGAGCTGGAGGTCGCGCTCGGCCTGGAAACCGTGCATCCGGACGTGCTGCCGCGCCTGAACAAGGACATGACGCTCGACGATTTCGCCCGGGCCGTCGGCATCCTGCGGGCCGAGGGATCGCACGTGCGCGCTTTCATCCTGGTGCGCCCGCCCTTCCTGACCGACGCGGAGGGCCTCGAATGGGCACGGCGATCGCTCGACTATGCCTTTGGTCTGGGAGTCGCGTGCTGCAGCCTCATTCCGACCCGCGGCGGCAACGGCGCAATGGAGGAGCTGGAGCGCCGCGGTCTGTTTGCGCCGCCGTCACTGGATTCGCTGGAGCAGGCCCTGGTGTACGGCCTGTCGCTGCAGGCCGGCCGGGTGCTGCTCGACCTGTGGGATATTGCCAGCGTTTCGCCGGAGGCGCTGCGCTGCGCGGAACGTATCGCGCGGCTCGGCCGAATCAACCTTAGCCAGCGCGTCGAGTCATGAGGGATTGGCGAGCGATTCGAGCTGCACGAGCTGCTCGCGATGGCCGATCGCGACCAGCGTGTCGCCGGGCTCCAGGATCGTCTCGGGGGCGGGATTGTACTGCATGTGGCCGCTCGCCTTCTTGATCGCGACGATGATGACCTTGAGGTCCGACCGCAGCCGGCTGTCCCTGAGCGTGGTGCCCGCCAGCGGACTGCTCGCGGACAGCCGCGCCTCCTCGAGCTGCAAGTCGATGTGCTCGGTGCGCGTCGCCAGCTCGATGAAGTCCACCACGGTCGGCCGCAGCACCGCCTGTGCGACTCGCGTGCCGCCGATCTGGTAGGGCGAGACCACGCGGTTGGCGCCGTGCGCAACAGCTTGGCCTCGGAGCCGGCCGCCTCCACCCGCGCGACGATGAACAGGTCGCTTCGCAGCAGCCGGGCGCTCAACGTCGTGAACAGGTTGTCCGCGTCCGACGCCATCACTGTGACCAGCGCCCGTGCCCGCTCGATGCCGGCGCGCTTCAGCACCTCGTCGGCGGTCGCGTCGCCGACCAGCACCAGGCCGTGCGGCACGTCGAAGTCCCGCAGCGCCGCTTCATCCTTGTCCACTAGCACGAACGGCACCTTGTCGCGCGAAAATTCCCCGCACACCAGCTTGCCCATGCGGCCATAACCGCACACGATGATGTGCTGGCTGATTTCCGTTAGGGCTCGTTCCCGCTGCTGTTTGCCGAGCATTTCCGCCACCTTGCCGCTGACGACCGCGCGAATGATCTCGGTCGCAGTATACACGAACGTGAAGACGCCCCCCAGGATCAAGAGGATCGTGAACAGCTTGCCGGCGTCGCTCAGCGGGTGCACCTTGCCGTAGCCGATCGTCGACAACGTGATGACGGTCATGTACAGGGCATCGAGGAGCGTCCAGGGTTCGTCGACCGCGTAGTGGTTTTCGATGAAGTAATAACCGAGCGTGCCGGTCAGCACCAGGAGGAACGGAATGACGACCAGCAGGACGAGCCGGCGCGGCCAGTGATATTGCCAGGCCCAGAGCTTGCCGCGCGATTTCATGGCGTCACGCCGGCAGGAAGGGAAAAAGCCGGCGGTGCGCGGCGGCGTCCAGCGGCGCACCATATTCGCACGGCTCGAACGCCTCGGCATATTCGACGTGCCGGCCGTGGGTCGCGCCGAGCAGATCGCGAAACCGCTCGGCCTGCCGCCGCAGCCGTGCCTGCACCTGGGCTGCGAGCCAGGCGCGCCGCGCGTCATCCGCGGCCGGCACCTGGTCGAGCACGCCGGTGTTGTACGGCAGCCATTCGTAAAACTGCGACGCGTGGCAATGCAGCATGCCGACGATGCGGTCGATGACCGGGCCCACATCGACGGCGACGGCGGGGCGAAACGGATACGGCTTCTCGAACTCGTCGGGCAGGTACATGATAACGGGATTGCGGCTCAGGTGGCGCGTGCCGGGCAGCACCGCGGGGACGGTGACCATGTAGGCCGCGTCCTGCACGAGTTGGCTCGTGTAGCGGTGGTCGGGATGATAGTCGTTGGGCCGATGGGTCAGCACCAGGTCGGGATCGTAGGTACGCATCAGGCCGATGATTTGCCTACGATTTTCCAGGGTGGGCAGCAATTCGCCGTCGTGATTGCCGAGAATGAGATAGCGCGCCCCGATGAGGGCGGCCGCGGCGTTCGCCTTGCCGGCCCGGCGCTGGGCCAGCGCCGGCCCGGGCCGCTCGTGATGGCCGGCGTCGCCGTTGGTCAGGCTGACCATAAGCACGTCGTGCCCCGCGGCGCGATAAAGTGCGGCGAGACCGCCGGCCGCGTAATCCGCATCATCGGGGTGGGCGCCGAGGATGAGCAGGCGCAGCGGTCGATCGCTCATACTTCTCTCCTGCCCGTCAACCGCGTGTGCGCCTCAAGGTACTTCTCCTGGGTGCGGTGCACCACGTCCTCGGGCAGCGCCGGCGGGGGGCTGTTCTTGTCCCAGCCCGAGTCGTCTCGAGCCAGTCGCGCACGAACTGCTTGTCGAACGATGGCGGGTTCGCGCCGGGACAATACGAGTCGGCCGGCCAGAACCGCGAGCTATCGGGCGTCAACACCTCGTCGATGAGGATGACGGTGCCGTCGGCCGATTGCCCCCATTCGAATTTCGTGTCCGCGAGAATGATGCCGCACTTCTCGGCATGGGCCGCCGCCCGGCGATAGATGTTGAGGCTGCACCACCGCAGCGCCTCGGCCAGCTCCGGCCCGATGGCGCTGGACATGGTCTCGAACGAGACATTCACGTCGTGCCCCGACTCGGCCTTGGTCGCCGGCGTGAAGATCGGCTCCGGCAGCCGTTCGCATTCGCGCAGGTTCGGCGGCAGCGGCAGTCCACAGACGCGTCCGTCGCGGCGATATTCCTTCCACCCCGAGCCGGCGAGGTAGCCGCGCACCACGCACTCGAACGGAGCCACGCTGCGCCTTGCGCACCAGCATGGTTCGGCCCGCGAGCACATCCGCCTGGGCCGCGAACTCGGGCTCCAGCGCCGTCACGTCGGTGCTGAGGAGATGATTGGGCACGCCGAGGAAATCGAGCCAGAACAAGGTCATTGCCGTCAGCACGCGTCCCTTGTCGGGGATGCCGGTCGGCAGCACCCAGTCGAAGGCGCTGATGCGGTCGGTGGCGACGATGACCAGCGCGGCGCCGACGTCATACACGTCGCGCACCTTGCCGCGCCGGCACGATCGACCCGGAATGTGGCTTGCCAGCAGCGGCTCGCGCAGCGACACGCCCGCACCTTGCTTCCCCTAGCTTGACCGCAGGCATTGTATAGGGCTCGCGGCCATTCACTTCACGGCCTCGCTCGCCGCCCGTTGGCCGCGGCAGTCGTCGGGGCCGGCGAATGTGTACGTCACGTACACATTACCGAGTTCCATCCGCAGCGGATTCGCGTTGAGCGCGCCCTTGGCCGGATCGCGCGTGCAGCGCACTGCGCGGGCTTTCTTGCAGCGGCCGAGATCGTCCTTCTCCACCACCAGCAAGCCCTCGTAGTTGAATTCCTCCGCAGCGCGGTCGGGGTGGTAGCGCGTCCAGCCGGTGCAGCGGTCCTTCGCGTCGTACTGGTACACGTCGCGCCAGAGCTTTGGCGCGGTCAGGCGTTGATCCACGAAGTTTGGTTGGTACGACACCTGGGCCGCGCCGGGGATGGCGTGCTGCACAAGCAGCGCCAGGTTGGCGTACTGGAGCCGGGCCCGGTCATAGGCGCTCCGCGGCGCCTGGGGCGGTCCACGCCGAGGTTGTGCAGCTCCTTGAGCAATGGGCTCGCGGTGACGCCGTCCTGCACTTCCTTGTGATGCTTCAGGAAGTCCGGCTCCCTCGCCAGCCGATACGCGGCGTCCTCGAAGAAGCGGCGCACCGAACCGCCCAGAGCCGGCTGCGTCTCGTCGAGCAGGGCCGTCACTTTCTGCTGAAGCTGCGTTAGCTCCTTGCGGGCGGTTTCGGTCTCCTTGCGGGCCAGCTTGTTGTCGTCGGCCGTCTTCTCGCGCCTTCCGCGGCCTTGACCTTCTCCTGTGCCTCACGCTGCAGGCGGCTTGCTTCGTCATAACGCTGGGCGATCCCCGCGATCGTGTTGCGGCGCGCGTCGTCCACGCCGAAGAGCTTGGCGGCGTCGCCGTCCTTCGCCAGCACCGCCAGCACCCGCGTCCAGTCCGTCACGAGCAGCTCGGTCTCGCCCATGTTGTAACCGATCTCCACCAGCCGGCCCGTGGCGTCGTAGGTGCGCGACTCGCAGTCGAGCGTGTAGAACGTGACGAACGCCGGCGCGGAATGGTAGATGCCGTTGTGGACAAAGACGCCGATGTCCACGCGGTTCGATTCCAGCGGCGCGCCCGCGGCCACCGGCCGGCGTTGGTGATACGCCACCGTGACCTCGGCCACGGAGCCTTCCTTGTTGCGCGGCTTGATCTGGATGCGCTCCGGGTCGCCGCGCAGGATGACCCACTTGAACGTGAGCGGCGCCCTTTTCAGGTCGCGGCTTCCCTCAGCGCTGACGACCAGCCGGCGCGTGCGCTCCTTGCTGCGATGGATACGGGCGATGGCCGCGGACGTATCCGCCATCTTCTCCGTCACGCCCAGCTCGAAATAATCCTGGTCAGGCGTCGCCGGATCCTCCTCAACCACCTTGAGCTGCACGAGCGGCGGCAGGCTGCTGGGCTCCAGCGAATGAGCGAGCTTGATCATCGCCAGCTCATCGACCCAGCTTCCCTCGAAGACGCTGGGATGGGCCTTGCCGGTGAGATAATCGTCGGGGCCCTTGAGGTGCTTGTTGGTGCTGCGCAGAATCATCTGTAGCGTCGGCATGAGTGCGCCATCGTCGGTCAGCTTCTTCTTCACCTCGGGGCGGAAGGCAGCCAGAGTTAGCGGCACCGCACGCATGAACGGCTGATCGGAGCCGGAGGAACCCTGCGAGATCAGCAGGTACGGCGTATTGGTCGGATAAAGGTCGCCGAAGCCGTCGCCCTTGCCGTTGTGGCCTGGGTCGTGGTCGCGGTGTTCGGGGTAGATGTACAGGTTGTTTTTCGCATACTCCTCGGCGAGGAACGGCAGGCCCCGGGGATGGCAGTAGTACGACCGCGGGTTGCTGCCGCCGGCGGTGGGCGGCGCGGAGGTCGAGGAGTTGCCGAAGACCACCGCACGGTGGATCACACTTTGGGCCGCCCAGTGCTTGCGGAGCTTGATGTCATCGGCGCTGTACTTGACGGCGAGCAGCTGCGGGAACAGGCCAAGATTGAGCGGCGAGTGATCGCCGTCGCGGTTGTCGTAGTAGTCGCCGACATTGCCGGCGGCGGTGCCCTCCTTGTACCACTGCTTCAGGAGCTCGCCGACCGGTCCGCCCGCAGTGGTGATCGACCTGGCGCGAAGCTTGTCGGTATCGACGGGCTCCAGCGTCTGGCCGTGGACCATCGACGGAAGCGAGGACAGGAGCATGGCGATGGCAATGGAGATTCGGCGCATGGGGGCCTCGCGGACAACGGCTGGCGTGTGCAGAGAGCTTACGCGGACGGGCCTGGTTCAACCGGCATCCTGGTTTACTGATTCTCGAAGTCGATCGGCCAAACGAGTCCCGCGGAAAAGCCGCCGTCGACGAACAGCGTTTGGCCGGTCATCCACGCCGACGCCGCCGACGCAAGGAAGATCGCGGCGCCGACCATGTCCTCGGGCTGGCCGAGGCGCACCAGCGGCGTATTGGTGCGGCCCCATTCCTGCATCGCCGGCTGCGACCAGAGCTTTTGCGTCAGGTCGGTAAGCACGAAGCCCGGCGCGATGGCGTTGACGCGCACGCCGCGCGGGCCCCATTCCATCGCCAGCGACCTTGTCATGTGGCCCATCGCCACCTTGCTCATCGCGTACGGCGCCACGCCCTTGAGCGGCCGATCGTCGTTGAGCGAGGAGATGTTGATCTGGCTGCCGCGGCCGCGCCGCAACATCTCCTTGCCGACCGCCACGGACAGCAGGAACGGCCCCTTCAGGTTGATGTCCATGATGTAGTCGTAGTCGGCCTCGGTGAGGCGCTCGGCCAGCATCCGGCGATTGACGCCGGCCACGTTGATCAGCGTGTCGACCTGGCCGAACTCCGCGAGCACGTCGGCGACGAGCCGTCCGATCGCGGCGGAATCGGCCACGTCACAGACCATCGGCCGAGCGGCGATGGCGGCGGCGGCAGGCTCCAGCGTGGCACGATCGCGACCGGTGACGATGACACGCGCACCGCGCTGGACGAACCCCGCCGCGATGGCTCGCCCAATCCCGCGGCTGCCGCCGGAAACGAGCACGACCTGATCCTGGACTGAGAAGAGGTTGTCGTTCACCTGAAGAACCTCCGGAGGTCATCCCAGGATAGCCGTCCGGAGGGCGCGCGGCAAGTGTCACGCCGCCCTGGAAACCGACTGCCAACCGAGCAGCTCATCGAGGATTTCGGTCAGCAGCACCTGTTCCATCGCCACCAGCGCACGGGCGATGGTGGCGCCGTCGATCGCGCGATGGTCGATGGTGACGCGGATCGGCAGGTTGCCCTGGTCGTCGAACAGGCCGAAGTGCAGCGTCAACGTCAACAGGGGCGTCAGGCACAGGATCCCCGCGCCCTCGGAGCCGATGGTGGTGACGCTGAAGGTGCCGAAGTTGTGGCAGCGCATCTTACCGAACAGGTTCAGGCCCGCCCACCACACCCAGCGCCGCAGCGGCCAGGGAACGCGGCTCAGGCGGATGGCCCGGCGGAAGAACTTCACCGATTCGACCGGCTCGTCCTTGCAGATGCGGATGACCTGATCGAGCGTTGCCAGCGACTTGCACTCCGGGCGCCGCACCTGCACGAAAAAGACAACATCCTCGCCCCGGAAATGGCGCTCAATGGTGAAGTTGGCGACGTTGGTGGGATGTTCGTACAGGTGCGGCCACGGGAACGGCATGTAGGCGCGGCGCAGCTCCGGTTGCCGGGCCGCCACCAGACCCATGGCCTTGAGAAAAATGGCACACCAGCTCGGCCGGGGCGTGCACGCTTGCCGTGCCGCCACCAGGCTCCCCAGGTTCATGGTCCGGTCCACCGTTGCCCCGGGAACCTTCTGACAATAATGCACGAGGTCCACGACCAGCTGCCGGAACGGCGACAGCGACAAGTTTCTTCCGGATTCTCTGGACATCCTGTCCTCTTTCCGCTGCGCGTGGTCGGAATTTGCCGATGTGACGAGAAAGCTTGCCCCACCCTACGTCGTTTGCTCATTTCTTGCAATAGCGCCCGCAGAATGGACAGGTCGTCGAATCGCCCTCAGCAGGCTGCCCTTCGGTCGTGCGCATCGCTCTGGTTTCGCGGAAATTGCAGCTCAAACAACGATGTTCCCAGGAGTCGATGCGCTCTGGGCCGTTGTCGAAGCCGTTATAAGTGCAGGCGAGGGCGTCCGCGCCGCACTGCGGGCAGGCCCCGGCCTTCTGACGATCGCGCGGCATAACGATTGTAATGGCGGTGACGAACGCAACGGCGGGCGCAAGGTTTTCCTGGACCGCCTGGTTTCACCTTGTCTTACACGCCGCGGGCAACTGGGTAAAGTGAACGGGTCGGGATGAGTTCGTGGCGAGGCCGGAGAAAAAGGCATGTGCGGGATCGCCGGCGCGATCGACCTGAGTGGGCCGCGGCTCTTGCCCGAAGACGCGCTCCGCGCGATGGCCGACGCCATCGTGCATCGCGGGCCGGATGAGGATGGCTACTTCCGTCAGGACGGTGTGTCGTTTGCCAACCGCCGGCTCAGCATCGTCGGCCTGTTCGACGGCCGGCAGCCGATCGGCAACGAGAACGGCACCGTCTTGGTCGTCTTCAACGGCGAGCTGTTCGACTACCGCGAGCGCCGGGCCGAGCTGGAAGCGAAGGGGCACGTCTTCCGCACCCATTGCGACACGGAGCTCGTGCCGCACCTCTGGGAGGAGTACGGTGAGGCGATGTTCGAACGGCTGCACGGCCAGTTCGCGATCGCGCTGTACGACGCCCGGCAGCGGCGCGTGATCCTGGCGCGCGATCGCTTCGGCATCTGCCCGCTCTACTGGGCGCGGAAGGGCGACTGGCTGCTGTTCGGCAGCGAGATCAAGGCGCTGCTCGCCTCGGGCCTGGTGCCGGCGCGGGCCGATCTGCGCGGGATTAACCACGCGTTCACCTTCTTCGCGCTGCCCGGGCCAGTCACGTGCTTCGAGGGCGTGTCGGCGCTGCTGCCCGGCCATTTCCTCGACTTGTGCACCGCCGACGACGGTTCGCGCGCCGTACGTGATCGCACGTACTGGGAAATCGACTTCCCCGACCGCGGCCAGGAAGAGCCGCGGACGCCCGGACACTGGTGGACCGCTTCGACCAGGCCCTTTATGCCGCCGTCGAGAAACGGCTGCGGGCGGACGTGCCGGTCGTGTCGTATCTGTCGGGCGGCGTCGATTCGAGCATCGTGGTGGCGATGGCGTGCAAGGTGCGCGGCGAGCCGATCCCGACGTTCACCATCCGCATCGACGACCCGCAGCTTGACGAGACCAGCGAGGCCGGCATCGTCTCGCGCCATCTCGGCTGCCGGCCGACCGTGGTCAACGTCGGCGCCGCCGAGACGCTCGCTACCTATCCGCGGCTGGTGACCGCCGCCGAGGGGCCGGTGATCGACACGTCGTGTGCCGCGCTGTTGCTGCTGGCCCAGCAGGTCCATGCCAGCGGTTACAAGGTCGCGCTGACGGGCGAGGGCTCGGATGAATGGCTTGCCGGCTATCCCTGGTACAAGGTCCACAAGCTGCTCGGCTGCCTCAACGTCATCCCCGGCCTGCCGCTCAGCATGTCGGCGCACCGGCTGTTCCTGAAGCTCAGCGGCGCACCGCTGTTTCCGCGCGACATGGTCCAGCGCACCTTGCAAACGGTCGCCGGGCCGAATCCCTGGCTCGACATCTACGGCCTGGTCAGCATCGCCAAGCTACGGTTCTTCAGCCCGGCGCTGCGGCAGACGATGGCCGAGGATTTGCCCTATGCCGACCTCGGCCTAAACGTCGAGCGCATGCGCAAATGGCACCCGCTCAACCGCGGCCTATACCTCGGGGCGCGCATCCACTTGCCGGGCCTTTTGCTCAACGCCAAGGGCGACCGGATCGCGATGCACAATTCCGTCGAGGGGCGTTATCCGTTTCTCGACGAGAACGTCTTCACGCTGCTGGCCGGCATCGAGCCGCGCTGGAAGCTGCGCGGGCTGTTCGGCGACAAGCACCTGCTGCGGCTGCTGGCGGCGCGCTATCTGCCCGAGTCGATCGCGTGGCGGAAGAAGGCGATGTTCCGCGCCCCGCTGGACAGCTTCCACGTCGAGCACGCGCCGGCGTTCGTCGACCAGCTCTTCAGCCGCGAGTCATTACGGCGCACCGGCTACTTCGACGTCGAGGCGGTAGAGCATTGGCGGCACGCGTTCCGCCAGCTTCGGCCCGGTTCGACGACGCGGCTGTCGATCGAGATGGGCCTGGCCGGCGTGCTGTCGACGCAACTGTGGCATCACCTGTTCATCGACGCGACCCTCGCGGATTTGCCGGCCGCGGGTATTCGCGTTTGGCATGAGGATGACGCGCCTTCCGCGGTGGATATGGTTGGGTAGAATGGTGGTATGTGCGCGTTGGCAGAAGGAGGAATGCGGTGAAGATTGAACTCTCGGATTCGCTCAAAGCGTGGATTGAGCAACAAACAGCGTTCCGTGGTTTCGCAACGTCCGACGCATTTGTCGAGAGCGTTGTGCAAACAGCGAAGGCGCGGTTACAAAAGACGATCGATGCGGCATTGTTGGAGGGCCTCGACAGCGGCGACCCGATCGAGGTGACCCCCGAGTTTTGGGAGGAGCAACGGCGCCAGCTTGACGAGTACGCGCGAGTCTTGATAGGCGGCAGGCTGATGCGGAGTTTAGTGATCGGACCGCAGGCGGCGCGTGACGCTCTCAAGCACGCGAAGTACCTTGCGCTGAACGCGAGCCCCGCGGTCGCGCGCCGATTCCAGAAGGCTCTGGCCGCGGCCATTACACGGCTTCGCCGTATGCCGGGACTGGGATCGCCCCACGAGTCCGACAACCCGCGTCTTGCCGGACTGTGCGTTTGGCCAGTCCCACGCTTTGAGAACTATTTGATTTTCTACCGAGCCGACGATGAGTGCGTCGCGATAGTTCGCGTGTTCCACGCGTCGCAGGATTATGGAAGCAAGCTTGAGGAAGCCTGATTGAGTGCGATGGCAGGGACGCTCACACCGGAGTACGCCCAAATGGCCACCGCCGTCCAATCGCCCGCCCCCATCGCGTCGCTCAACGATCCGCGCGTCAAGGAAAAACTCCAGGAGCTGCGGCAGACCGACAACGTCACCAACCTCCTTTACCTTCTGCGCACCTACCTCTTCCTCGCGCTGGTCATCGGCGGCACGATTGCGTTCTATCACAACTGCGACGCCAACGCGTGGGGCTGGTGGTGGAACGTGCCGGTGACGCTGGTCGCGGTCGTACTGATCGGCGCGGGACAGCATCAGCTCACCGGCCTCGCGCATGAGGCGTCGCACCACATCCTGTTCAGGCACCGCGTCCTCAACGACCTGACGTCGGACTGGCTGTGCATGTTCCCGCTGTTCGGCTCGACGCAGCACTATCGCCTGCAGCACATAGCGCACCACCAGTTCGTCAACGATCCCGACCGCGATCCCGACGTCTCGCAACTGAAGACCAGCGGCCATTGGCTGTCGTTCCCAGTCAGCCACGGCGAGTTCGTCCGCACGCTCCTGGCCCAGCTTTGGCTGCCGAACCTGTTCCGCTTCATCCGCATCCGTGCCGCCTACAATGCCATCCCTACCGAGAAGAATCCCTATCTCAAGAAGGGCTGGAAGCCGAAGAAGACGGCGGTCCGCGTCGGCATCGCGTACATGGCCGGCCTTGTCGCCACCCTGACAGCGCTCGTCTTCCTGGAAGAACCGCTGCTGCTCGCGATCGTGCCGGCGGCGCTGTGGACGTTGATCATGATCTTCTACGCCGTGATTCCGGACACGATGTATCACCAGAGCCGGGTGCATCCGGTCATCTCGATGCGAGCCATGACGCTGATGCGCATCACCTACGTGACGCTGCTGTTCTGGGGCATCGCCTGGCTGAGCCTGTGCGTGACGCCGTGGGCGGCGGCGTTCTACCTGCTGCTGTGGGCGCTGCCGATCTTCACGTCGTTCTCGTTTTTCATGATTCTGCGCCAGCTCGTGCAGCACGGCAACGGCGATCGCGGCTGGCTGACCAACACGCGCATCTTCTTCGTCAATCGACTGATCTCGTACGCTGTCTTCCCGATGGGCCAGGATTATCATCTGCCGCACCACATCTTCGCCAGCGTGCCGCACTATCGGCTGCGCGAGCTGCACGAGTTCCTGCTCCATTGCGGAGTACCGCGCCCAGGCGGTCGAGGTCGAGGGCTACTTTTTTCCCTACGAGAAGCCGCCGACCAAGCCGACGGTGCTCGACGTGCTCGGGCCGAGCTACCACCACCGGGCGGCGGAGGTGTACATCGACAACGCCGTGCTGGAAGGCGAGCAGGTCGAGGAGAAGGACGAGATTCTACGGCAGGGCGAAGCGGAACAACGCAAACGCCGCGAAGAGATGATCCGCGATGGCGTCCGAATGTGAGCCCGAAGCGCTAGCGAGGGCGAGCGACGTCCTCGCTAGCGCTTCGGGCTCACATTCATGCCTCCACATGCTCGTACTGGCTGCCGAAGTGCCGGATCGCCTCGTCGGGGTTGAGATTGAACACGGCGCGCCCGGCGGTCGACCAGCGGCCGGCGTCGAAGAAGAACACCGCCGATGCGTTGCGCAGGTTGCCGACCGCCGCCACGCCTTCCATGTCGCCGCCCTCGATCGCTTCGAAGGAGACGGTCACGCCGACGAGGGCCATGAGCTGGCCCGTTTTGCGATCGCGTGCGAGCTCGATGGGCTGGGTCCATTCGCAGCCGGTCCAGCGCAGGCCGCGTGGCTTGCCGGAGCGCGACGCCGCCTCGAAGAACTGAGTCTCGAGTTCAGCGCGGTGGCGTTCAAACTGGGAGCGGGCGAAAGCCAGCGGGATGCCGCGCGGACGGAGCCAGATCAAAAGCAGCGCCACCAGCGCCAAGGCCACGAGCAGCAACAGCGGGAGCCATAACCAGAGGGGCATAAGGGTAGCCCTACGCGGCCTTGGGCCGTAACTCGCGGGCCTTTCGGCCCGCGGCGTGCGTCACTCACCACTTACCACTCACCACTCACCACTCACCACTCACCACTCCATCCCCAGCTGCTCGAACAGGAACGCATACACGTCCGCGCGGCGGTCGGCGGCGGTGCTGAGACTGTCGCCCAGGCCGTGGCCCGACTCGAAGCTCACGCGCAGCAGGATCGGGTGCTTCGACGAGGTCGCCGCCTGCAGCCGGGCGGCCATCTTGTACGAGTTCGACGGATCGACGCGGCCGTCGTTGACGCCGGTCAGCAGCAGCACCGCCGGATACGCGGTGCCGTCCTTGACGTGGTGCAGCGGCGAATAGGCGTAGAGCGCCTTGAACTGGCCAGGGTCCTTGACCGAGCCGTACTCGGAGGTGTTGAACGCGCCGTTGGGGTGCAGCTCGAAGCGGAGCATGTCATACAGGCCGACGTGCGCGACCACGGCGCGGAACAGCTCGGGGTGCTGCGTCAGCGCGACGCCCATGAGCAGGCCGCCGTTGCTGCCGCCTTCAATCGCGAGCCGCTGCGGATTCGTATAGCGCTCGTCGATCAGGAGACGGGCGCAGGCGAAGAAATCATCGTACGCGTTTTGCCGTTTGGTGAGCATGGCGGCCCGGTGCCATTCCTCGCCGTACTCGCCGCCGCCGCGGAGATTGGCGATCGCCAGCACGCCACCGTGGTCGAGCCAGAGGCGCCGTACCACGTCGAAGCTCGGCGCCAGGCTCATGCTGTAGCCGCCGTACGCGTAAAGGAGCGTGGGGTTTTTCGCGTCCTCTTTGAGGCCCTTGCGATAAAGGAGCGTCATCGGCACCTTGGTGCCGTCGCGCGACGTGGCGAACTTGCGGACCACCTCGACGTCATTCCAGCCCTTCTGGTCGGCGGGCGACAGACCGCAGCGCCGCAGCTTCGCGTCGCCGGGCTTGTAGGCATACCACGCGGCCGGGGCGGTGTAGGTCGCGACGTGCAGCAGCACCTTGTCACCGTCCAGGGCAACCATTTCCGTGACCGCGCACACGTCCGGCAACGGCACGGCGATCGGCTTGCCGCCGTCCCGCGGCACGAAGCGCACCCGCGAGGGGCCGCCGTCCACCGCCAGCACGAATAGCCCGGCCGGCGTCGGCACGAACCGCGGAATCATCCGCATCTCCTGCCAGTCGAGGCCCACGAGCGCCGCCTTGCCCTCCGGCACGATCAGCTCGGCCCTGGCCAGGTCGGTCGTTCCCGCGGGCAGGCGCATGATCTTGCCCGCGGCGCCCCACGCAGCGACAGCACGTAAAGGCTCGTGTCCTGACCCCGGCCAAACGCGATGGCGTCGATATCGTCGGCGTAGCGCGTCAGTTGCATGAGCTGGCCGTCGAGGCCGAGCAGGTAATGCTCGAACTGCCGGCCGTCGCCCTTTTGCATTGTGACCAGCATGGATCGGCCGTCCTCGGAGCGGTCGAGGAATACCTCAGCAATTCGAGGGAAATCCTTGCCCAGGACGTACTCGTCGCGCTCGATCGGATCGCCGAGCCGATGATGATAGATCTGCTGGTAGAAGTTGAGATCCTCATTCGATCGTTCCACGCCGCGAGGATAGCGGGTGTAGCAGAAGCCGGCGCCGTCGGCGTCCCAGGCGATGCAGCCGCCGCCGGTGGGCAAGCTGATGCGCGGCAGGCGATCGGGGCGAGGCTTACCGGTGGCGACGTCATAGAGGTGGAGTGTGCCCTCCTCGGTGCCGCCCTCGGACAGCGACACGGCGACCAGCTTGCCGTCGGGCGACGGGGTGTAGAACTCGATGGTCGTCTTGCCCTTGGCGTCGATGACATTCGGATCGACCACGACGCGGGCCGATGCCGGATCGTCGGGCGAGTCGAGGACGACGAGAAACGGCTGCTCCTTGCCGGGCTGCCGTTTCAGGGCGAACAGCCGGCCGGCGCGGCTGCAGGACGAAATAGGCCGGCGCGGGGTCGGCATAGAGCTGCGCCAACCGTTCGCGCACCGGCTTGAGGGCGGGACTGCGGTCGAGCGCTGCGCGGGCGTGGCGGTTCTGCGCCTCGATCCACTTGCGCACCGCGGGATCGTCGGGCTTTTCCAGCCAGCGATATTCGTCGGTCACCTTGACGCCGTGGTAATCCTCAGTGACCGGCCTTTTCGGCGTTTCCGGCCGCGTGGCCGGCGATCCGGCCAACAACAGCGCGGCAAGAAATGGAACGGCAAGACGGTACATGCGTGGGCTCCTCGGTTGATGGCTCATCGCTGCATCGTAGCCGTCCTGGGCGCGAGGGCAAGGCGCATTGCGCCAAAAAACACGCCGCAGGGTGAGTCTTCGAACCCCGCGGGTCCGTCACGGGACCCGCGGGGTTCGAAGACTCACCCCGCGGCGTGCAATCAAACCGGTTTAGTTGCCCTTGCCGCTGATGCTGATGACGCTGGCGTGCGGCTCGGTCATGTCGAGGACGATGGGCGTCGGCGACTCGACGTGGGCGACGTTGCCGGCCAGGTCGACGACCTCGACCTTGAGGAAGAACTGCGAGCCCGCATCGCGCGGGAAGGTCCAGCGATAGGTGCCGTCATTCTTCACGCCGTGGGCGATCGGCTGCCAGGGGCCGTCAGACCGGGTGCGGAAGAACAACGAAACCGGCTCGGCGCCGAGGTTCGGATCGCTGGCGCTCCAGCGGATGTCGAGGGCGCCGCCGTGCGGGAGCATCTCGCCGGGGCGAAGCTGGACGAAGGGCGGCGTGGTGTCGACCTCGACCCAGACCTGCGGCGCTTCGCCGTGCGCCGGCGGCGTGCCGCCGAAGCCGTTGCCGTTGGTGATCGCCAGCCGAACGCCGAACAGGCCCTCACCCGGGAGGTCGACCTCGGCGGGCGTGGTGCGGTCGATGTCCTCGGCGACGCGGCGCCAGGTATTGCCGTCGTCGTGTGTAAGGTAAACCTCGACCTTGCCGACGCCGCTGGGGCCGACCTGGTCGATGCGATAGTCGATCGCGGCGCGGGTGGTGTTGATGATCCGGCGATTGGCCGGGCCCTTGCCCGCGGCGCCCGCCGCCTCCATCGGGAGGGTAGGCATCTTGGCGGGCGCGTCGAGGATCGGCGGCGTAACAGCCGGCGCGGCGGGCGCGGCCTGCGCGACTGGGGCCTGCGCGACCGGGGCCTGCGCGACCGGGGCCTGCGCGACCGGGGCCTGCGCGACCGGGGCCTGCGCGACCGGGGCCTGCGCGACCGGGGCCTGCGCGACCGGGGCCTGCGCGACCGGGGCCTGCGCGATCGGGGCCTGCGCGATCGGCTTCTCAATCGCGGTGACCGGCGTCAGCGTTGTCGGCGCCGTCAATTCGGTCGCCAGCGGCCGCGGCGCCGGGGTGTTGCTGACCGTGGTGGCGGGGGCGGCCGCCGGCGGCAGGATCGCGGCGTAGAGTTCCTTGACGTGGACGTCCCGCGTGGCGATGTTGCCCGCCAGGTCGCTGGCGGTGATGCGCACCGAGCTGTTCATCCAGTCCTGCTTCACGCGATAAACGCCCACCTGTCCGGGCAGCGCGTCCACCGCGACATCGCCGCTTGCCAGGCGGGCGACGACCCGCAGCGATCCCGAGTTGGGGTTGGCGTCGTGGACCGTGCAGCGCAACAGGCAGTCGCCGTCGCTGGCGGCGGCGGACTGGATGTCGAGCACCGGCGCCTTGGTGTCGACCACCACGCGCAGGCCCGGTGGGGCGGTGGTCACGTCGGCCGGCGTCGCCCGGCCCTGCAGATCGACGGTCACCAGGTTGAACCAGTATTCGCCGTCCTCTTTCGCCCGGTAGCTGAACTTGGTGGCCTGCGGGTTCGCCGTGTCGTGGCGGACCCAGTTGTGCCGGGGGCCTTGACGAACAGGAGCACCTCGCGCAGCGTCTGCTGGGTGTGGTCCTTCATCAGGATCGGCAGATCGAACGAAGAGCTCTTGGTATAGATTTTCTCGGGCAGGGCCGGGGGCCCCGCCGGGCTTTGGGCGTGCGCCGGCACCGCCGTGTGCGCCAGGGCCGCCAGCAGCGTCAGCAGACCCGCGCTGCCGACCGTCCGAAGTTTCCGGTGAGCCATGAGCGTCATGCCCCCTCTCCCGCCGAGCAGATCCCTGGCCGCTGCTCCCCCGCAGCGACCGGCACGGCCGGCTCGCGCACAGTGCGGCCGACCGGACCCGGTGGTGATTGATTCCTGGGAAGCGGGCAGATAACAGATTTGGCGGCGCGTGTCAAGAGGAGATTTGCAAAAAATCCAGCGCCCAAGCCGCGGGATGAGCGCAGCGAATCCCGCGGGTGGAAGCCTAGCGACCCGCGGGATTCGCTGCGCTCATCCCGCGGCTTGATTGCATGTTAATGTTCATCCGCAGCCGCCGCGTCATCGTTGTGGCGCACCCAGTCGCCGAGCTTGTGGATCTCCGCGCGGAGGTCGGCCAGGGCCGCGTCGGGCTTGGCCGTGCGCCGAAAACCACCCGGATGCGCGGCGTCGCCTCAGCCGGGTCGAGCGGGCCGCAGAACACCGGCACGATCGGCGCCGCCGTGTCCTGCCGCACCTGCGCGAGAAACGCTTGCAGGTCGCCGTTGACGCCGGCGCCGTCGACGTTGACCGCCAGTAGATGGCCGCCGGCCAGCGCCGCCTCGGCCTCGCGCCGCACTCGCTCCCAGGCCTCGTGCGGCGCCGTGGCGGCCGGCATCTCAATCACGGTCGTCCGCGGCGCCAGCCTGCGCAAAATGCCGACGCCGATCGATCGATCGTAGCCGGCCGGCAAGAGCACCTTGGTCGTGCGATCGGTAACCGAGACGAGCTGCAGACCGCTGCGCAGGCTCTGGCAGTTGGTCGCCAGCACGACCGGGCCGCTGGTCGGCAGGTTTTTCAGGCCGACTTCGCGAATCTGGAATCGGCGCACGCTCCAGAGCCAGAAGAAGGTACGCACGAAGAAATCGGGCAGCTTGCGCTTGAGCAGCACGAGAATGCCCAGCGTCATCAGCGCGGCGCCGATGAACAGATAGCGCGGCAACAGCTCGTAATCGTACACTGCCTTCGCGCTCTTGGCGGCGGCGCGAATGCGGAAGTGGCGCACGCCGCGCAGATCGTACTGACTGACCACGACCTCATCGCCCTTCTTCAACCCGCCCGTGATGACCTCGAAGAGGTCTTCGTCAAAATCAACATCCTCGTACAGCATCGCCATGTCGAAAGCACCGTTGCCGTCGTCGTCCGGCGGCAATTCAAGCTTGGGCGCCGGCTGCGCCTTGGAGTGGAACGTACAATGCTTCCCGTTGGCGCTGACCACTTCCGCCATCACGACCCGGCCGTGCTTGTCCTTCTTGAATTCCTCCAGTTTGCCGGCGGCAACCTGGACGACGTTGACAGCGGGCGAAATCCCCGTGAGTTGGCTGACCTGCACGAGCAGGTTGAATAGCAGCGAGGCCGCAATGGCCCCGGTGACGTTGACGAAATTGCTCGTGGCGACGAGGTCGCCCTTGCTGGCCTTAGGCGCGCGGTGCTGCAGCAACGTGTAGAGCGGCACCATGTAGAAGCCGCTGAAAAAGCCGATGACGATCAGGGCGATTACCAGGATGGCGATGTGTTCGATCGCCAGACCGGCCGCCAACGTGGCGATGATCATGCCCACGCAGCCGAGCGGCACCAGGCCCAGCTCGATCTTGCCGCCCGAGAAGTAACCGGCCAGCGGGCTGCCGGCGCCGACGCCCAGCGCCACCGCGGCGACGACGAAGCTGGTGGTGAGCTCGTCCCAGCGCGGGTTGCGCGATTGGCCGTGCATGTACATGGTCGCGCGCATGTAGGCCACCATGAACACGAAGAACGCGATACCGATCACCGCCAGCGCCAGCGGCCGTGAGCGGAACAGCACCTGGAGGTTATCGATGAGCGGCTTGAACGGGTTCTTGGGAAACAGGCGCCCAGGATTGGAAGGGGGCAGGTAGGCGATCAGAAAGCTGGCGGCGGCGCCGATCAGCGATAGTACCAGCAGCGTCACGCCAATCCAGATTTCGTTGTCGCGGAGATAATGCGAGAGCACGCCGCCGAACACCGTGCCGAGAATCGACGCCAGAAACGTGGTCGATTCGAGGATGCCGTTGCCGCGCGACATGATGTGCGGCTGCAGGATCTCCGGCATGGCGCCGTACTTGGCCGGCGCGAAGAAAGCGGCGTGCGTGCCCATCAGGAACACGGTGGACATGACGATCCACGCGCCCGCCGGGTTGCCCTTGCCGGTGCCGATGTAGAAGCCGAGGATCAGCACCAGCGCGATGACGACCTCGGCTATCTTCCACGCCCGCAACGTGTAGGTTTTGCTGAAGCGGTCGGCGAGATACCCGGCGAGCGTGCAGAAAATCGCCCAGGGGGCGAAGAACAGAATCGGCATCAGCGTGATCGCGTCCGCCTCGGTCAGGATGCTGGTGTGGATGGCGTAGAACATCGCCATCGCGTGGATCGCCTGGTCGTTGAAGCCCGCCAGGAACTGCGCACCGATCAGGCCAAGGAAGGTCCGATTATTGAGAGTGCCCGCGGGCTGGAACGCCATGGCCGGTAATCCAGGGGGAGAGCATCACAGGCGCTACAGTTTGTAACTATACTGACTCGGCAGCGCCCCATGAAGGGCGAACAGCGCGCGCCGTGCGCCCGGCTTGCGTATTGGGAGGATGGCCGCATGAATCCAGCGCCGGACATCGTGACGCAGCTTCCGCTGTTGGCGCCGTGCGCCGCGGACAGCAACAAGGGTGATTTCGGCCGCGTGCTGATCGTCGCCGGCAGCCGCGGCATGACCGGGGCGGCGATCCTGTGCGGGCGGGCGGCGCTGCGCGGCGGGGCGGGCCTGGTCAAGGTCGCGGTGCCGCACGAAATCGCGCCGATCGTGGCGGCCGGCGATCCCTGTTACATGACGGTGCCGCTGATCCAGGACGCCGCGGGCCAGCTCGACTTCGCCGCGCTGGCCGAAATCTTTGCCCAGGAGCAAACGCAGACCGTGCTCGCGGTCGGTCCCGGGCTGGGCCGCGGCACCGAGCTGTCGCGCTTCTTGCCCGAGCTGGTCGGCAAGACAACGAAACCGCTGGTGCTCGACGCCGATGGGCTGAACGCCTTCGCCGGCCAGGCGGGCAAGTTGCACACGGCGGGCGCGCCGCTGATTATCACGCCGCATCCCGGTGAATTCGCGCGCCTCACCGGCACCGACACGCGCACGGTCCAGGCGCGCCGCGACGAGCTGGCCACGCGCTTTGCGCGACCGTCGCGCGATCGTCGTACTGAAGGGGCACGGCACGATCGTGACCGATGGCCGGCGGCTCTATCGCAACACCACCGGCAACCCCGGCATGGCCACCGGCGGCACCGGCGACGTGCTGACGGGCCTCGTCGCCGCCCTCGTCGGCCAGGGGCTGGAGCCATTCGCGGCGGCCCAGCTCGGCGTGTTCCTGCACGGCAAGGCGGGCGACCTGGCGCGCGACGAACGCGGCGAGGTGAGCCTGATTGCGACCGATTTGCTCGAGTTCCTGCCCCGCGCGATATGTCAATTCCAGTCGGAATCTCATCAGTGAGGAGATGTGAACGGACATGGAACTGCTCTGCCCGCACTGTCTGAAGAAGGTGACCGTCTCCGACGACAAGGCGGGGCAGGTGCTGAACTGCCCTCTGTGCCAGGGTGTGTTCGCCGCCCCGTCGCTGGCGCCGGTCCCGACGCGGATGTCGGCGCCGCCGCCGATGACCGCGCCGCCACCGGTGATCGCGCCGCCGCCGCAGGAACCATCGGAGATTCCGATGCTGCCGGTGAGTTCGGCGCCGCCGCCGATGCCACAGCAGGCGGCCCCGCCCAAGCCGCCGCCGAAGCCGGCCCTGCCGCCGGCCGACTACACACGCCGCTATGGCTTTTGCCTGCGACCTGATGTGCTCGTCTGCATCCCGCCGGTCTGCCTGTTCCTGATCACCCTGGTGTTCTCGTTCTTCCCGTGGCACGGCGTAGACGTCGCCGTTGTCAACGGCTCGCCATTATCGTTGTGGGGGCTCACCTTCGGCGAACGTAGCATGAGCATCTTTCTTCCCTATACGATATTTACCTTCCTGGCACTCCCGGTCTCCATCGCGTGTGTTGCCTTCGAATTCCGCCTGGTACCGCCACAGCCGTCCCTCGCGCCGTTGATGCCGTGGAAATCCGCAATCACGTTGTTGCTGCTCTTCGTGACTTTTGTGCTGTTTGCCTACGACTACCAGCAGAGCATGTTCGCGACGGCCGTCGGCAGTCCCATCGTCTTCGGCGAAAAGGTCGGGTTTCGCCTGCACTTTATCGCCGTGGTGGCGTCCGGGCTGGAGTTGTGGGTGCAGAGCCGCAAGGCGCGCAACCTGCCGCTGCCGCGCTTCTCGGTGAAGCTGTAATCGCGTTGCGGCCCGGGCAATGTTTCAATCTGCCCTCGACCAAGCGAAGGAGAGGTCGGCGGCGTGCATTCGTTTGCTGAGCCCACGGCACGGCAGTTGCACCTTTTTCCGCAAGGAGTTAGCGATCTAGCACATTGAGGCCCCACGTATTTAGGAGAAAGTCATGGATACCACTCGGGAGCAACCGAAGGGCACGATCGAGCAGTCTGCGGCCAAGGCCCACTACGCGACCGACAGCGTTGCGCCGGCGTGCATCAGGCGACGGACCAGGCGGCCAGTCGCGTGCACCAGGCCACCGATCAGGCCGCGGGCCTGGCCACCGCGGTCAGCGGCAAGGCACACGACGCCGCGGCAGCGGTCGCCGACTACGCCGGCCAGGCCAAGGACTCGGTCCGGCAAGTGGCGCACCAGGCCGCCGACCAGGTCACCCATGCGAAGGACGCCGTCGTCGATTGGACCAGCGATGCCGCCCAGCACGCCGGGGACTACCTCAAGACCGGCGCCGGCGAGATGACCGGCCTGATCCGCCGTTATCCGATCACCGCCGTGCTGGTCGGCATCGGCATCGGCTTCCTGCTGGCCAAGACCACGCGCGCGTAACACCAATGACCACGCTGCCCAATGGGCAGCGATTTGCTGGGAGGCAATCCGCGGACTGCCTCCCATTTCTTGTGCCCGCCCAGCGGGACCTACAGCTACGCTGCACTCTGCACTTTCTTGGGAAGCGGCCAGCGCGTAGAATGGAGGACTAGAGGTACAAAGTACAAGGGCGAGCCGGGACTCGCCAAGGGAGGCAGCATGTCCGGCCATTCACACTGGGCGAAGATCAAGCGTGCCAAGGGCGCCCTCGACGCCAAGCGCGGCAAGCTTTGGAGCAAGGTGAGCCGCGAGATCATCGTCGCGGCCAAGAGCGGCGGCGGCGATCCGGCAATGAACCTCAAGCTCCGCTACGCCATCGAGAAGGCCCGCGAAGTGTCGATGCCCCGCGACAACGTCGACCGGGCCATCAAGCGCGGCACCGGCGAGATCGAGGGCCAGTCCTTCGAGGAAATCAACTACGAAGGCTACGGTCCCGGCGGCATCGCCATGCTCGTCGAGATCATGACCGACAATCGTAATCGCACCGCCGGGGAATTGCGTAAGACCTTCGAGAAGGGCGGCGGCAAGATGGCGTCGGCCGGCTCGGTCGCCTACCTGTTCGAGCGCAAGGGCGTCCTCGTCATCGCGGCGTCGGCCACCGACGAGGATACGCTGATGGGCATCGCCCTCGACGCGGGCGCCGACGACATCAAGCGCCAGGGCGACACCTTCGAGGTCACCTGCGATCCCGCCCTGTTCACCCAGGTCAAGGCCGCCCTGGAAAAGAACAAGCTGACGCCCGTGGGGGCCGAGATCAACCAGATCGCGAAGGTGCCCGTGGACGCCGACACCGAAACCGGACTGAAGGTGCTGCGGCTGATGGATGCGCTCGACGATCACGACGACGTGCAGCACGTCTATTCGAATCTCAACGTCACCGATGCGATGCTCGCGGCAATGGAGTAAATTGCACGCTGCGGATTGAGTTTGAGCCCGAAGCGCCAGCGAGGGCGGGCCCGCCCTCGCTGGCGCTTCGGGCTCAAACTCAATCCGCAGCGTGCAATTTCACGTCTACAATTTGCCCATACCGAAATCGCCTGCGATGTGCCGCCATACGCTGTGGATGTGGTTGGCCGGGTTGCCGGCGGAGTCGGCCTGCATGTTGAGGAATTCGATCACGAACGCGGGACCCTGTACCCGGTAGGTGTGACCCTTGCCGTTTTCGGCGGCCCCGGTAAACGCGAAATGGACGCGCGGGAGCTCAGCCAGGGCGCCCTTCAACTCCACCGCCCCTACCTCGGGCGGCATGCGCTCGGTGTAGCTCTTGAGCAGCCTGGTCAGCGTCGCCTTCTGCGCGGCGGTCATCTTGGCCGCGGGCAGGCCGACCGGTTCGCCGACGTTCGGCTTGATCGTGTTCTGACCCGGCTCGCCGAACGGCTTCTCCTGGTGAGCGATCTTCGCCTGTTCCCCATCGAGACTCTTGAATAGCTCGAAGGCAAGCTGCTCGGTCGGCTCCAGCGGGCGCACGCCTTTCCTGGGGCCGGACTTGATTTCAGCTGGGTTGGCGCCGAAGAAGTTGGGGGTGGCCGAGACGATCTGCGTCCCTTCGAGAGTAAAGTTGAGCGACAGGTGATGACCCTCGACGCGCCAGCCCCAGTTGCCGGTCTTCGACGGCGTGCCGAAGATCGTGAAGAAATACCATTCGGGGTTGCGGACCATCGCACCCGATTTTTCCTGGTCGCGCAGGATCGCTTCGAGGCTCATGATGGTGACAGCGGCGAGGTCGCCCTGCTTGCTGGTGCCGGCGCGGACCAGGGCGAGGGCGGCCTTCTTCTGGTCGGCGGTCATGTCCTCCAGCGGCAGGCCCTTGCGCGTTGAGCGTTTTTCCTTGTCCTGCAGCGGCACGAAGTTCCAGTTGAAGCGCTCCTTGCTGTCGAAGGCGACGACGGCCTTGGCCTTTTGCTCGTCGTTGAGCCCGGCGAGCAGCTGCTGCGCCGCCCCAGCCATGTCGGGGCCCGACGCCTCGGTCTGCTGCGCCACATAGGCCACGCCAGCGACCAGCGTCAGTGCCAGCAAGGCCAGCGCCATCCGCGTTAGTTTCATCTGCGCGCCCCCTTTCGAGTGCATGGAATCGACTCGCGGTGCGAGTGCTCACCATTGTAGGCGGCGACGCTGCAAGCGGCGAAACGAGGATTGGTAGGTCAAGCTTTCCGGCCTGACCTAAAGCAAGATGGTCAGCCTAGAAAGGCTGACCTACGACGTGTTACCCATCGAAGGAGATGGCCCGCACCTCGAAACGCAGCTTGCCCATTGGCACCGTGATCTCGGCCACGTCGCCGATCTTCTTGCCGAGCAGGCCCTGGCCGATCGGGCTGCTGGTGAGGATGCGATTGGAGTTGTAGTCCTCTTCGCCCGGACCGACGAGGACGAACTCCTCCTCGTCGCCGAGATCGAGGTCCTTCACCTTCACGCGCGAGCCGAAAACCACCGCGTCGGTCGGCAGCGTGCTCTTGTCGATGATGTAGGCCCGGCCCAGCTGGTCCTTGAGCCGGTCGATGCGCGCCTGAATATGGCCCTGCTCCTCGCGCGCAGCGTGGTATTCCGCATTTTCGCTGAGATCGCCCAGGTCGCGCGCCGCCGCGATGCGCGTGGCAATCTCGATCATGTCCGTGCTCATCATGCGGTCCAGCTCCGCCTTCTTCTTCTCGTAGCCGTCGCGGGACATGGGAATGCGGTCGTCGGACATGGCGCTTCCACTCCTTGAGCAGAATCCTTGAGCACAATACAAAACCGCAGTCGCCAGGGGCCCGTTCGTTCGGGCCGGTGACTGCGGCAGCCGCGAGCCCTTCAACCGGTCGGAAACGGCAACGGCGGGACAACCCGCCGGGTGAATGGCTCAACAAACCATTTTATCTTGTCGCGACCGCCTAGGCTTGTAAAGGTCAGATTTGGCCGTGCGTCCGGTTTTCCAAGCCCGCCGAGCGTTTCGCCGTCACGATCGGAATCCGAACCACGACGACCGCGATCATGACGGCGGCGCGGGCGGGTCCACCGTTTCCGCCGTTTGCTGACGGGCCGCCAGCCGCGTCGCCAGCGTCCAAAGCGAGGTAAAACCCTGTGCCCACTCGTTGTCGAAGAACTCCAGGTTCGACATGTTGGCCAGCCGGCTATCGTACAGCGTGTGCGGACTCTGCCGACCCATCACCGCACAGGAACCCTTGTATAGCTTCAGCCGAACTTCGCCGGTGACCAGCCGTTGCGTCTCGTGGAAAAAGCCCTGCAGTGCGCCGCAGGTCATGAAACCACAGCCCCATGTACACCAGCTCAGCATACCTGCGACTGAGGACTTCCCGCGCATTGATCATCTCGCGGCTATGGACGAGGCTCTGCAGTTCCCGGTGCGCTGCCAGCAGCAGCGTCGGCGTCGGCGCCTCGTAGAACTCGCGGCTCTTGATGCCGAACATGCGGTCTTCGACCACGTCGCTACGGCCGATGCCGTGCGCGCCACCGATGCGGTTCAACTCGCGCACCAGCGGCAGCAATGCGAGCGCCTTGCCGTCGAGGCTGCACGGTGTGCCGGCTTCGAAACCAATGGTCACAACGGCGGGAGTGTCGGGGGCGCGTTCGGGCGGCACCGTCAGCACCCAGGCGTCGGTCGGCGCTTCTTGCCAGGAATCCGTCAGCCCCGCCATGTACAGGCTGACACCCCAGAGGTTGCGATCGACCGAGGTGCGCGCATCGACGGGCTCCTCGACCGGAATGCCGCGGTTGTTGGCATAGCGCAGCTTGTCGGCGAGGTTCTTGAGGTTCCACTCGCGCACCGGGGCAAGCACGCCCAGGCGCGGATCCTGCGCCGCGATGGCCGTTTCCATCCGCACCTGGTCGTTGCCCTTGCTCGCGGCGGCATGAGCGACGGTGTCACAGCCCTCGTCACGAGCAGCCCGCACCAATTCCTGCGCAATCACATACCGTGCGAGCGCCGAGCCGAGAAAGCAGCTGGCCTGGTAGACGGCGTCGGCCTGCAGCACCGGCAGCGCGAACTCGTAAAGGAACTTCTCCCGCCGGTCGAGCACCTGCGCCGCGGTCGCGCCCAGTTCGAGGGCAATTTCGCCGAGCGGCTCCAAATAGACTTCCTGGCCGAGGTTGATCGACAGCGTGATCACCTCGAAGCCGCGCTCGTGCACCAGCCAGTGCAGCGCCAGCCGCGATTCGAGATCGCCGTTGAATGCGAGGATTGCACGCCGCACGGCATCGTCCCCAGGTGCCCAGCCTTTGCGCCTTCGTTACCTACGTTGTACCCCGCGGTTCGGCAAAGTCCATCAGAACGCGGAGGGTTGGAGTCCCGGCTTTAGCCGGTCCGTTCCGGCTAAAGCCGGGACTCCAACCTTTACCGTTGCATCAGGCGCGCCGCGGCATACACCAACGCTATGAACCCCTTCGACGCCGCCTCGCCGTTCGACGCCCGCTACTACTTCGCCGATCCGGGATTCTTCGCCCGCTTACATCCCTACGTCTCGGAACTGGCGCAGGTCCGCTACCTGGCCCGCGTCGAGGCGGCACTGGCGCAAACGCTCGCCGACCACGGCATCTGCCCGCTCGCGGCAGCCGAGGAGATCGCGGGCGCCGCCGCCCTGATCACGCCGGAGGAGGTCTACGAGGAAGAGCGCCGCATCCAGCACAACATCCGCGCCCTGGTCAACTGCATCCGCAACAAGGTCGGCGAATCGGCCCAACCGTATGTCCACCTGTTCGCGACGTCGGCCGACATCATGGACACGGCGAGGGCGCTGTGCCTGATGGAGGTGACGCGCGACGTGCTGTTGCCCGACCTGGCCGGGTTGATGCGACGGCTGATCCGCCTGGCCCGCGCACATGCCGATACGCCGCAAATGGGCCGCACGCATGGCCAGCACGCCGTGCCGCTGACGTTTGGTTTCGCGGTGGCCCAGTACGTCTCGCGCGTTGGCCAGCGCATCGAGGTGATCGCGCGGGCGGCACGGAACCTGCGCGGCAAGTTCGCCGGGGCGGTCGGCGCTTACAACGCGCTGGCTCTGCTCACCGACGATCCCGTTGCCGTCGAGGCGGCGCTGATGCGCAAGCTCGGCCTGGAGCCGCCGGAGACGTTCGACCCAGGTGACGCAGCCGGAGTATGTCGCGGATTACGTCTATGCGCTGACCGCGTGCTGGGGCGTGTTCGCGAACCTGGCCGACGATTTCCGCCACCTGCAGCGCAGCGAGCTGCGCGAGCTGCGCGACCGCAAGGCCGCCGACCCCAACACACCCGTCGTCGGCTCCTCGACGATGCCGCACAAGGTCAACCCAAAGGACTTCGAGAACGTCAAGAGCCTGTGGAAGGCCTACATGCCACGGCTGTTGACGGTGCTGATGGACCAGGTTTCCGAGCACCAGCGCGACCTGACCAACTCGGCGTCGATGCGTTTCGTCACCGAGTTCGTCGCCGCGTTCGCCTACGGTATCCATCGCCTCACCGGCTCGCTCGACGCCGTGGAGCCGGACGCCGAGCGGACGCGTGAGGTGCTCGAAGCCGGCAAGGATCCGGTCACCGCCGAGCCGCTCTACGTGCTGCTGGCGCTGCACGGCCATCCCGATGCGCACGAAGCCGCGCGAGTGCTGGCGCGAGGCACGGCAGCAGGGTCGGGCGCTGGCGCGACTGGTGCGCGAGAGCCAGGAGATCGCGAAGTATCTGAAGCAGATGACGCCGGCGCAGCTTGCGATCCTGGACGATCCGGCGAAGTACCTCGGCGCCGCGGCGCAGCGAACCCGGGCGATCTGCGATGAGTGGGAACGAAAGCTGGACCGCGTGTCGTAGGCGACGCTGCCAGTGCCGCTTCGCTTGCCGGGCGGCGCTGGCAGCGTCGCCTACGATCGGTGGCATCGCCAATCATCTCTTCGCGCTTCCCGCCGTGATTGTTATGGTGTGCCGCGGATGCAAGTCTGGCACGAGGAGTGCGCGCATGCCTTCGGTTTTCGACCCGATGACGCTGATGTGGATCCAGGTGGCGACCGGCTTCACCGGGGCGCTGACGCTAATGTACGCCTGGCGCTGGCTGCTGCGCAAGCTCGGGATGATTCTCGACATCCAGGCCTTCTACTCGCCCAAGGGCGGCTGCCAGGACGCCGTCGTACGCGAGATCGGCAAGGCCCGTCATGAAATCCTCGTGATGGCGTATTCCTTTACCAACGACGCGATCACCAACGCGCTGATCGAGGCGAAGAAGCGCGGCCTGACCGTCGACATCCTGCTCGACCACAGCAACGAGAAGGAGCGCTACACCGAGCTGCGCGTTTCTGCAGCACGGTCTCGACCCGCACATCGACGCGGACCATCCGATCGCCCACAACAAGATCATGATCATCGACAAGCGGACCGTCATCACCGGCAGCTTCAATTTCACCAACCAGGCCGAGCACGAGAACGCCGAGAACCTGCTGGTGATCAAGGGCCATTCCGAGCTGCCGGGGCACTACCGCGACAATTTCTTCAAGCACAAGGCGCACTGCAAGAAGGCGCAGATGCGCGAGGTCGACGCGACCAAGGACCGCGTGCATCGCGCGGCGGCGTGAGCACAAACACGTTTCCTGACGAACGGCGAGCTGATTGGGCCGATGGTGACGGCATGATACAATAATCGCGTGAGGCATCGTGGAGCACCAACACCTGTATGCCATGCTCCAAGAATGAACCGACGCATCTTCAGGGGGCGGACTGATGTCGACCATCCCAGTCAAGCCAGCGCCTGCGGCCGAGCCTACCGAAACGGTCGAGGCACGCTTCCGTCGTCTAGCAGCCGCCTGGGAACAGGCGACCGGTCATCTTTCCTCGATGACCGCGGCAAGCGATCATCCGGCATACCAGGAAATCATGAACCTCGGCCCGGAGGTAATCCCCTATTTGCTTCGCGACCTCGAAGAAAATGAGACTCATTGGTTCAAAGCGCTCCGGACGCTAACCGGGGCTAATCCAGTCCCCGCCTCCGCAGCAGGCAATGTGCCCCGGATGGTCGCGGGCTGGCTACAGTGGGCACGGGACAACGGCTACCAATGGTAAACCTACTGGAAGTAACGTTCCCGAGGCTTGCCCAAGGCCGCTACACCATCACCAGCCCAAAAACCAAACGCTACAACTGCATCGCATGGGCCGCAGGCGATGCGGACAACTGGTGGTGGCCTGGCCTCAACACCGAGAAAGACGAATACTGGCCTGCAACCGTCGTGCGCGAGGAAACGATCGAGGCGTTTCAGCAGGCCTTTGCCATGCTTGGATACGTGGTGTGCCAAGGGGAGGATCTCGAAACGGGCTTCGAGAAGATCGCCGTTTTCGCGCGATAAGAGCGAGCCACGGCACGCAGCGAGGCAGCTTCCCACCGGTCGCTGGACCAGCAAATTAGGGCGTCTCGAAGACATCGAGCATGCACTGCGCGACGTTGAGGGGACCGAGTACGGCGCGGTTGTGCTTGTCATGAAGCGGCCCACAAATCCGGGCACGCCTCCCCAAGAAAGTGTGGTCGGATAGCCCGTCATTACCCCGGCGGCCAGCTGAAATCGCGCCCGCCCAGCAAGTGCAGGTGCAGGTGCGGCACCGTCTGGCCCGCGCGCTCCCGACAATTAAGCACCAGCCGATAACCGTCCGTCAGCCCGAATTGTTTCGCGAGCTTCACCGCGACCAGGTGGAGATGGCCGACCAGTTCGCGATCCGCGTCGGTGAGCTCGTCATGCGTCGCGATGACCTTGCGCGGGATGATGAGCACGTGCGTCGGCGCTTGCGGGTTGATGTCCTTGAACGCCAGGCAGCGGTCGTCCTCGTAAACGATGGCCGCCGCGATCTGTTTGTCGATAATCTTCTGGAAGAGATTGTCCTTGAGCATGGCGTCCTCCACTAGGATGTCCCTGACAAGTATAGTGACGCATCCGCACCCGGGCACAAGCGCATGGCGTGGCTCGTCGGCATCGATGAAGCAGGTTATGGGCCGAACCTCGGGCCCCTGGTGATGACGGCCGTCGCCTGCCGGGTGCCGGACGCCGCCGCCGATCTATGGGCATTGCTGGGCGCCGGGGTACGGCGGCACGGCGAGCGCGACGACGGCCGGCTCGTGGTCGCCGACTCCAAGCTCGTTTACTCGACGGCGCGTGGTCTGGTCCAGCTCGAAAAGACCGTGCTCGCGGCACTGCAAACGAGCCCGCTTTTTCCTTGCTATGCGCCGCTGTTCCTCGACCTCGGATCGCTGTTGACGCTGCTCTGTCCCGAAGCGATGCCCGACCTCGGGGGCGAAGGATGGTACACCGGGACCACGACATTGCCGATCGAATGCGCGGCGCTGGCCCTGAATGCCGCATGTGAGCAGCTACGCAGCGCCTGCCGGCAGGCCGGCGTCGCCACCGGCTTTTGCCGTAGCGTGGTCGTCTGTGCGCCGCGCTTCAACGAGCTGACCGATACGTGCGACAGCAAGGCGGCGGCGCTGAGCCATGGACTAACCCACCTCGTCGGCGCGTGCATCGCCCACACGGCCGCCGAGCCGACCGCGTTCGTCGTCGACAAGCACGGTGGCCGCAACCAGTACGGCACGATGCTGCGTGCGACATTTCCCAGGGCAAGAGTCCGCGCCCGCGAAGAGGCGATGGAACGAAGCGTGTACGAACGTCGAGCGCATCGATCGCCCGGTGCGCATCACGTTCATGCCGCGGGCCGACCAGGCCAGCTTCCCGGTGGCACTGGCGTCGATGGTGAGCAAGTACCTGCGCGAGGCGCTGATGCGCGAGTTCAACGCGTTCTGGCAACGGCACGTGCCGGGGCTAAAGCCGACCGCGGGCTATCCGCTCGACGCGGCACGCTTTTTCGCGGAGATTCGGGCGGCGCTGGAGGGGCTCGGACTCAGCGAGCGCCAGGTGTGGCGGCGCAAGTGAGTGGGGCGATTACCTCTTGTTTACGTTTAGCGCTCGGTGCGCGAGCGCTAAACGTAAACAAGAGGTACGAAACGTGCCCCACGTTCAGAGCGGTTCGACGATGGTGTTCTCATCCACCGCGATGCTGCTCAGCTCGCCGTTGTCCTTCGTGAAGTGAACGATCGGCACCACGATGTCGTCTTCCGGCACGCGGTCCGTCGCCAGGCCGGTCGCCAGCGCATCGACATGGCGGAATGTTCCCGTAACCACCGCCGGCCAGCTCTGGATGCCGACGCGCACCGTCTGCGTGATCCGGAGACGCTGGCCGGGCGCAGGCTTTCGAGCAGCCGGCACATCTCGGGACGCAACGGCCGGCTCGCATAGGTCAACGGCTTATCGCTCATTTACAGCTCCTCTTCCGACTTCGGCCGGCTGCGGACCAGGGCGATCCGGCCGGTGCGGACCTCCTCGCACAGGCCGTACGGCGCGAGCAATTCGACGAACGCGTCGAGCTTGCGAGCAGTGCCGGCGATCTCCACGATCAGGTCCGTCGGGCTGATGTCGACCACCCGGCCGCGGAACATCTCGACGAGCAGCGCGACCTCAGTGCGCTTCTCGGGGCCGATGCCGATCTTGATCAGCATCAGCTCGCGCTCGACGAAGTCGTTCTTGCTGATGTCGTGGACTTCGACGACCGGGATGATCTTTTCGAGCTGCTTGCGGACCTGGTCAAGCACGTTGTCGTCGCCGTTGACCACGAAGATCATGCGCGACATGCGTGGCCGTTCGCACTTGGCGACGGCAAGGCTTTCGATGTTGAAGCCGCGCGAGGCGAGCATGCCGGAGATGTGCGCGAGCACGCCGGGCTGATCCTGGACCAGGGCCGACAACAGGTGTTGCATGGTCAATCCTTCACGTGGCGCGATCCTCCGAATGTGATATGCGCCCGGCGTCGGCGCTGGTAGGTCCCGCCTGCCGGGCGGGACCTTGGTGCTTCCAGGTCCCGCCCGGCAGGCGGGACCTACCGCCGGCACTTTTTTGTACGTGCCGCTTGCGGTGTTGCCCGCGGATGCGGAGAATGTGAGCAAGGACGGCGAACCACCCTTTCCGGAGTATCCAACATGTCACTCTCCCGACGCGCATTACTGCAAGGAGCCGCGGCGGCCACGGCGGCGGCGGCCCTGCCCGCCCTCGCGGAAGCCGGCGAGCAGAAGCAACCCGATCCGTTCGGCGGCTTCACGGTCGGCTTGCAAACCTATACGCTGCGCAACTTCAAGCAGCTCGACCAGGTGCTGCAGCGCATCCGCGACCTCGGCCTGCGCCACGCCGAGTTCTATCGCGGCCATATTCCGCTCAACTCGACCGACGCGCAGATCAAGGCGATCCGCAAACTGTGCCGCGAATACAACGTCACGCCGATTGCGTTCGGCGTCGAAAGCTTCACCAAGGACCATGACGCCAATCGCCGCATCTTCCAGTTCGCGCAGCCTCGGCATTCGCTATTTGAGCGCCGATCCCGATCCGGAGAGCTTCGGTAGTCTCGACAAGCTCGTCGCCGAGTTCGAGATCCCGATCGCCATCCACCCGCACGGACCGGTCAATGCCACGACGCTGCACCGCTGGTTCTCGGCCCAGCGCATCCTCGAGGCGGTGCGCGATCACGACCGCCGCATCGGCACGTGCCTCGACACCGGCCATCTCATCCGCAGCGCGCAGCCGCCGTTCAACGAAAAGCTCGACCCGGCGGCGCAGATCCGCGCGATCGGCGCCCGCAACTTCGGCATCCACCTCAAGGACCACGACAACGAGAACCACCGCGACGTGGTGTTCGGCAAGGGCAGCCTCGACGTTTTGGGGGTGCTGCGCCCTGCGCGAGGTAAAGTTCCAGGGCTACATCAGCATCGAGTACGAGGCGAACCCGGACAACCCGATGGCCGACCTACGCGCGTGCCTCGACGTGTTCCGCGATTGTGTGCGAAAGTTGGCGTAGGAGCAACGCATGACACCCGACGAATGCGCCGCGCTGCGAACGAAGCATTACAACGCCACCGTGGTCGCGATCAAGCGCGCCGACGAGGACCTGATGACCGTGCGCATTCGTCCGGATCTGCCGGTGCCGAGCCACAAGGCGGGACAGTATTCCACAATCGGCATGGGCGCCTGGGAGCCGCGGGCCGAGGGCTGCCAGCCGGAGACGCTTAAGCCCGATGAGGAACGGAAGCTGATCCGTCGGGCCTATTCGATCAGCTGCCCCATCCTGGATGAGGGCGGCCAACTCCTCGACCGCGACCGGATCGACTGGATCGAGTTTTACATCGTTCTGGTCCGCGAGTCCGACAAGGAAAAACCGCCGGCGCTGACGCCGCGGCTGTTCATGCTCCAGGAAGGCGATCGGCTGTTCCTGGGCGAAAAGATCACCGGGCATTTC
Organism: uncultured Gemmataceae bacterium; assembly: GCA_963834865.1. Lineage (GTDB taxonomy): Bacteria > Planctomycetota > Planctomycetia > Gemmatales > Gemmataceae > CAWIDK01. The sequence goes on along the minus strand of CAWIDK010000002.1, from coordinate 2,761,068 downwards.
ACGCTCGATCCGGTCAAGGCCGGCGACACCGTCGTCTTCCTCTCGACCGGCACCGGCGAAGCACCGCACAACTACATGCTGTGGGAGCTGCTCCGCCGCCGCCACGAAGGGCGCCTGCTGGCCGCGTGTTGCGTGCGCTATCGCCGCGACCTGGCGTACCTGCCGCTGCACGAGGAGCTGATGCGCCGCTATCCGGGTTACAGCTATCTCAGCCTGACGACGCGCGAGGCCGGCAACACCGGGCAAAAGGTCTACATCCAGGACCTTATCACGAGCGGCCAGCTCGAGGAACGGCTCGGCGCGCCGCTCGACCCGACCTGCACGCACGTCTATCTGTGTGGCAATCCCAGGATGATCGGCGTGCCCGAGACCGATCGCGCGACCGGGCAGGCGCGTTATCCCCAGCCGCCCGGCGTCGTCGAGATTTTGACGAAGCGTCAATTCCAGATCGACCAACCGAGCGTAAAATTGAAAGGGACGATTCATTTCGAGGAATACTGGTAATGGCCGAAGATGTCATCGGCGGGTACAAGCTGGTCAAGTGCATGATGACCGGCCAGAGCAGCCAGGTCTGGGAGGTGGTGGAGGTGACGAGCCATCGCCACTTTGCCATGAAGCTGCTGTTGCCGGAGAAGGCCAAGACGCGCGAGCACCGCCGGCTGCTGATGCACGAGGCCGCCGTCGGCAGGGAATTGTCGCACCCGAACGTGATCCGCATCCAGGCCATCGGCGACGAAGCGGAGTACTGCTACTACGTCATGGAATACTTCCCATCGGGCAGCCTCAATACCCGCCTCAAGCTCAAGCAATACGACTTCATCAAGGAACGGGCCCACAGCATCTTTAAGCAGGCGGCCATCGGCATGGCGTACATGAACGCCAGCGGCTGGGTCCATCGCGACGTCAAGCCGGACAACCTGCTCGTCAACAGCGCCGGCGAGGTGCGCATCATCGACTTCGCGCTGGCCCAGCGGATCCAGACGGCTGGCATGTTCACGCGCATAATGCGCGCGATGCGTGGCCGGCAGTCGGTGCAGGGCACCAAGAGCTACATATCTCCCGAGCAGATTCGCGGCCAACCGCTGGACGGGCGGGCCGACATATACAGCTTCGGGGCCACGTGCTTCGAGATTTGCACGTACCGCCCGCCGTTTCGCGGGGCGACGAGCCAGGAATTGCTGCAGAAGCACATCATCGAGAAGGCGCCGTCGCCGCAGCTGTTCAACCCGGACGTGACCGATGAATGCGCGGACCTGATCCTGCGCATGCTCAACAAGAAGCCCGACGATCGGCCGCAAACGTTCCACGACGTGCTGAAGTCGCTGAACACGCTGCGCGTGTACAAGTCGGACCCGTTGAAGAAAACTTCCTAACGCATGCCGTGCGTCGTCCTGCCCGTGAACGCCCGGTTGCCCGACGCGGCGAAGCTGCTGCGGGCGGCGGCGGTGCTGCGCCGGCGGGCTCGTCGCTTTCCCTACGGAAACTGTCTATGGCCTCGGCGCCCACGCCCTGGACGCGGCGGCGGTCGCGAAGATCTTCGCTGCCAAGGGCCGGCCCGCGACCAATCCGCTGATCGTCCACGTCCCGGACACGCGCGCCGCCCGCATGCTCGCGCTGGAGTGGCCGGACGCGGCGGCGCTGCTCGCCGAGCGCTTCTGGCCGGGCCCGCTGACGTTGGTGGTGCCGTGCCTGCCCGTCGTTCCGGACGCGGTGACGGCCGGTGGCTCAACGGTGGCGCTGCGGGTGCCGGCCCATCCGGTGGCGCGTGCGCTGCTCTACGCGTGCGCGTTCCCGCTGGCCGCCCCCAGCGCCAATCGCTCGACGCAGCTGTCACCCACGTGTGCCGGCCACGTCCTGCACGGCCTGGGGGACCATATCGACATGCTCCTCGACGCCGGCCCCTGTTCCGGTGGCCTTGAATCGACCGTTCTGGACGTTACCACACGCCCGCCGCGGCTGCTCCGCCCCGGTCTGGTCACGCCGGCCGAGCTGGAGGAAGTTGTCGGCCCCATCGCTCGCGCTGGTCCGACGGTGGATGAGGGCTCACCGGCGCGCTCTCCCGGCCTCACCGCCAGGCACTACGCGCCGCGCACGCCTCTGGAGCTCGTTGCCGGCAGCGGATGTGAGCGCGTGCAATCCCTTACACAAGTGGGGCTGCGCGTCGGCTGGGTCGCGCTGGCCCAGCTGCGCGGCGCCGGCCGTCGTCCTGCCCGATAATCCGGCCGGCTACGCGGCGCAGCTGTATGCGACACTGCACGCGCTGGATGCGCAGGGTCTGGACCGGATCGTGCTCGAGCTGCCGCCGGCCACGGACGAATGGCTCGCGGTCCATGATCGGCTGCGCCGGGCCGCGGCCTCGCAGGGTTCGTAGACCCAAGCCCGCAGGCGAGTCTTCGAGCCTGGGGGTTACCTCGCAGGCTCCAAGACTCGCCTGCGGGCTTGGTGGGTACGACCGCACCGCTCCCCCTTCCCATGCGTAATATAATAGATTCGCATTGCGACTCGCCCTTGTCGCCTTCGTGGGATCCGGTCATGAATGAATCGACGACTCGTCCGGCAGGGAAGCCATTGCCATCGCAAACCATCACGGCGTTCGACGCCAGCGCCGGGCGCGTCCTGCATCGCGGCCGTGCATGGCCCTGGTGACCAGCACGGGACCCCACTTCGCCGAGGAAGTCCAGTGCCTGCTGCGCCGCCGGCTGCGCATCGCCGGCCTGATCGGCCTGGCCGGCTTCGGCCTCTTTTTCCTCAAGGCCGAGCTGTTTCCGCGCGGACAACTCCAGGAAGCCGGCGGTTCGACGGTGGCGCTGCACGGAATCCTGGTCGCGCTGCTGGTGGCGCTCTGTGTCGTCTTGTGGACCAGCTTGCCGCTGTCGATGCGCGTGCTGCGCGGTATCGAGCTGACGATGTTCGGCGCCATGGCGCTGTTTTTCTCGTACGTGCAAGTGCAGGTCTTCCACAGGGGCACCTTTTTCGAGTGGACGACGGCCGAGCACCGCGACGACGTGCTGACCCTGGCGACGACCAGCAATACCCTGCGCTGGTTCGTCCTGATCGTCCTTTACGGCGCATTCATCCCCAATACCTGGCGGCGAAGCGCCGCCATCGTCGGGGCGATGGCGCTGACGCCGCTGGCGCTGATGTTCTTGACCTGCCACGATTGCGGCACCATGGGGCCTTATACCGGCACCACGCTGTTCGATACGACCGTGATCCTGTCGCTGGCGTCGGCGATCGCCATCTTTGGGTCGTACAAGATCAGCACGTTGCAGCAGCAAGCGTACCAGGCGCGCAAGCTCGGCCAGTACCAGCTGCATCGCCAGCTCGGCGCCGGCGGCATGGGCGAGGTTTACCTGGGCGAACATATGCTGCTCAAGCGTGCGTGCGCCATCAAGCTCATTCGCCCCGAACAGGCCGGTGATCCAATCACGCTGTCGCGCTTCATCCGCGAAGTGCAGGCGATGGCGACGCTCACCCACTGGAACACCGTCGAGATCTACGACTACGGTAGCACCGAGGACGGGACGTTCTACTACGTCATGGAGTACCTGCCCGGCCTGAGCCTGCAGGAGCTGGTCGAGGAGTACGGGCCGCTGCCGCCGAGCCGGGCGATCCACTTCCTGCGCCAGCTGTGTGCGGCCCTCGCGGAAGCGCACGCCATCGGCCTGATCCACCGCGACATCAAGCCGAGCAACGTGATCGCGTGCAAGCGCGGAACCGTGCACGACGTCGCCAAGCTGCTCGATTTCGGCCTGGTCCACGATCACGGCCTGGACGGCGATTCCGACAAGCTGACGCTGCATGGCGCGGTGCTCGGCTCGCCGCCGTACATTTCGCCGGAGCAAGCGCGCGGCCGGGGCCCTGTGGATGGGCGGTCCGACATTTATAGCCTGGGCGGCCTGGCGTATTACCTGGTCACCGGGCAATTGCCGTTCGTGCGCGAGACGGTGATGGAATTGCTGGTCGCGCATCTCCACGAGCAAGTCGTGCCGCCGCGTCAGGTCCGGCCCGAACTGCCGCACGACCTGGAAGAGGTGATTCTGACCTGCTTGCGCAAGGACCCGGCCGAGCGCTATGGCGACATTGCCGGCCTGGACCGTGCGTGGCGCGGTGCGAGGCGGCGGAGCAGTGGGATGCCGAACAGGCTCAGGCGTGGTGGAAAGGCCGTCGGGACCTGATGCGTGTGGAGGTGGCGTGAGCGCGGCTCAATCAACCCAACACAAGCCCGAGGGCGAGTCTTCGAGCCCTCGGGGTCATGCGCGGACCCCGAGGGCTCGAAGACTCGCCCTCGGGCTTGATCAAAACGCATGCTTACGGGCGCGCGGCGCTGTAGCCCAGAACGATATCCTGCGGGCCGAGCCCCGCGGCGACGCGATTGGCGCTGTTGAGGTAAATATCGTCGTCGGGATCGCCGATCGTGCGCTGCACGACGAAGCGGAAGTGACCGTCAAGGAAGAGCACATTCTGGCCGGCGCCGCCGTGGTTGACGCTGTTGCTGAGCGCGCCGTCGGCCGGCGGGCTGTCGGCGAGGATCGGCTGGCTGCCGTCGGGCAGCTGCCAGGGCGTGTGATAGACGCCGGCGCCATCGCGGTACCCCAGGGTGAACGCGTAGCACAGCGCCAGGGTCGGCGCCTGGGCCTGGAACTCGTCTTCGGGCAGCTGGCGCAAACCGGCGACGGACAGTGAACAGCCGAGATGCGTACCGACGCCGGGGCAGCGGACCGTGAACGTGCCGGGAAGCACGCCCGCGTCGGCCAGCACCGGCACGATCAGGCCGGCAACGTCGCGCGGCGCCTCGGGGGTGAGGTTGGGATAGGCGCCGTGCTGGTCGCGGTAGGCGGTAAGACCGACGAAGAATTCCTGCAGGTTGCTCTGGCACGCCACCTTCGCCTGGGCGCGCTGCCAGCGATAGACCACCGGCGAGGCAATCCCCAGGGCGAACACCAGCAGCGTGGCCGCGATGACCACGTCCGCGCGGCGCCACCAGATGCGCAAGGTCGGCGCGGACGGCTCGCGCGGAGCGCGCGGCAGATCGTCGCGGGCATATTCGGCGACGCTGGCGAGGGTACGCCCGACCAGGCCCGGCGGCGGCGCGACCTCGTCGCGGTCGGCGGCGAGCGGGCTGAGCGCTTGCTTGAGGCGGGCCAGCTTTTGCCGGGCCTCGGGGCTGGCGTGCAGATACGCCTCGACCTGGCGCGTGCCGGCCTCGTCGAGGCAGCCGAACAGATAGCCGACCAGGTTCTCGTCCATAGGCGTCTCGGCACTATTCGTTGAGCGCGTTGACCGTGGCCCAGGCCTCGTGGAGACGGCACAGGGCCGCGTGCAGCCGCGACTTGACCGTGCCCACGGGAATCCCCAGGATGTCCGCGACGTCCTTGTATTTCAGGCCCTGGTAGTAGGCCAGCACGACCACCTGCCGCAGAAAATCGGGCAGACGATCGACCGAGGCCCGCACCAGCTGCCGTCGCTCCTCACTCTGCAGCTGCTCCAGCGGGCCCGGGGCGCGGCTTTCGAGCAGACCGAGCAGCTGCGGCACATCCGAGCCGGCCAATTCCTCGCGATCCTGGTCGAGGCTGACGGCCTGGTGCCGGTTCTGCCGGCGCAGCGCGTCAATCGCCTGGTGGGTCGCGATGGTGTACAACCACGGCCGAACCGGCCGGCCCGCCTCATACTGGTCGAGCTTGGTGAAGACCTGTACGAAAGTATTCTGGAACACATCCTCGGCCAGGTCCCCGTCGCCGAGGTAGCGCCGCAGGTAGCCGTACAGCTCGCCTTCGTAACGGCGGACCAGTACGGCGAACGCGTCGCGCCGCCCCTGCCGAAACAGGGCGAGCAGCTCCTCATCGGAGCATTCAGCCAGGGGTGGACGTTGGGCCACGGGTCGCTCTTCGTTTGGTACGCCGGCGCTGCGGTACGAGTTCTCACGAATAGACGGACTATTTCTTCTTCGCCTTCTTCATGGCCGACTTCTTCTTGGCGATGGGCTTCTGCTTGGCGGTTAGCTCCTCGCCGGCGGCCGGCTTCTTCTTGCCGCCGAAGATGGCGTCGTAGCCGTCGGCGAATCCCTGGGTCTCGGCCAAACCGATGCGGACAATACTCACGTCGCTTCCCCCTCCGATTACGCGTTGTAGTCGATGAAATCAATTATGAGCGCGGGCGGGCCGCGTAGCAAGAGAGAAACAACAGTCGCTTGCGGTTTCGCGAAACCGCCGAGTGTAGTCCTCACGCTCCGCGTGAGGATCCCGTCACGCGGAGCGTGACGGCTACACTATTCCTGCGGGTTCATCTGCAGCAGCTTCATCTTGCGGTACAGGTTCGGCCGGTGCAGCCCGAGCAGCTTGGCGGCCTCGCTCATGTTGCCGCGGGCGCGCTCGATCGCACGCTGAATGTGATCGCGCTGGAACGCGTCGGTCGCGTCCGCCAACGGTAGATCGCCGTAAGGGTTGGCGTCATCGGCGCTGGGACGCAGGATGAACGCCAGATCGGCGACCTCGACCTTTTCCTGCGGGCACAGGTATGCGAGCCGTTCAAGCAGGTTGCGCAGCTCGCGGACGTTGCCGGGCCAGTCGTGCTGCGCCAACCGTTCGCGTGCCGCCGCGGTCAGCCGTAGCGGCTTGCGGCCCGCCTCCCGGCAGAACTGGTGCAGGAAATGCTCGGCCAGCACCAGCACGTCCTCGCGCCGCTCGCGCAACGGCGGCAGCTCGATCGTCACCACGGTGAGGCGATAATACAGATCCTCGCGGAATTTCCGCGCCCTCACCTGGTCGGCCAGGTTGCGATTGGTGGCCGCGACGATCCGCGTATCGACCGGGATCGGCTGCGTCCCGCCGACACGGTAGACAACTTTTTCCTCCAGGACGCGCAGCAGCTTGGCCTGACCGCCCGCGCTGAGATCGCCGATCTCGTCGAGGAACAGCGTGCCGCCCGACGCCGCCTCGAACTTCCCCGGCCGCATCTCGCGCGCGTCGGTGAATGCGCCCTGCTCGTGGCCGAACAATTCGCCTTCCAGCAGCGTCTCGGCGATGGCGGCGCAGTTGACGGGGATATACGGATGGTGCTGGCGAGCGCTCGAATAATGGGTGGCGCGGGCGACGACGTCCTTGCCCGTGCCGCTTTCGCCCAGGATCAGCACCGGCAGATCGGTGTGGGCGACGCGATCGACCGTGCTCCGCAGCGCCTTGATGGCGGTGCTCTCGCCGACAATCCTCGCTGCGAGGCGGGCCTGGCCGTCCAGCTCCTGGGTCGTGCGGATCAGCGCCTCCAGCTCGCGGACGTTCTCCAGCGACTCAACGACCTGTTCGCCGAGGAGTTCCAGCGTGGTCACGTCATCGGGCGTGAACGGGCCGGTCTTGTTCATCACCTCGATCGCGCCGACGGCAGCGCCGGCCGAATCCTTCATCGGCACGCAGAGGATATTGCGGGTCTTGAAGCCGGTCGCCTCGTCGATGGCGGGGCTCCACGTCGGCTCCGCGCGCACGTCCTGCACCAGCTGCACAGCGCCGCTGCGGACGGTTCGGCCGGCGACGCCGGTGTCGTCCTTGATGCGCAGCTCGTTGTTGGGCAGGCCGAGCGCCGGGCGGCCGACCAGCTCGGCGCGGCGCGATCCCACAGGAAAATACTGGCCCGCTCGCAGCCGAGCAGCTTCGCCGCCTGGGCCGCGATGTGCTCCAGGAGCGGCACCGTCTCGCGCTCCTGAGCGAGTTGCCGGCCGATTTCCATCAGCGCTTGCAGCCGCTGCGTCTGCACCGCCGCCTGATCCCACGCCCGCGCTTTTTCCAGGGCGACGCCGAGGTAATGCCCCGCCGCCGCGGCATACTCAAGCTCGGTCCGCGCGAAGGCGTCGCGGGCACGAGTGACGACGAGGACGCGATTGGGCCGTTCGACGAAGCTGAGGCACGCGACGAGCACGGCCGGCTGCGCTCCGCTAGGCGGCTGCATGACCGTCGCCTGGCGATCGAGCACCTCGTTGAACAACGGCCGCGACAGGGCTTCGAGGTTGGTGCGTGTGCCGGGCCGCGCGTGCTGCCAGCGCAGCTCCCACGTCGGCGTCGCTTCCCAGATGCCCGCATGGTCGCCGCGCAGGGCCGACGCGACTTCCTGGAGGAGGGCGGGCGCCAGCTCGTCGCTGCCGTGACGCAGCAGGGCGAGTTCAAGCAGGTTCTGCACCAGCCGCAGCGCAGCAATGTCCGCTTCCGTCCCGGCCGGTTGCAGCAAGGGACAGTCAACGGCCCGCAGCCATTGCGCGGTGCTCATAGTGCCTCACGTTGAGATGCTCGTGGGCAAAGTGCTTTGAGCCCGAAGCGCAAGCGAGGGCGAGCCGCGCCCTCGCTGGCGCTTCGGGCTCAAATGCGATGCTCCGATGGATTCTTAACGCATCAGCCAATCGACGACCGCGGTCGGCTCCATCGCTTCCTCGCGCCGCTGCAGCCGGTCGGCGTGCCCCGCGGCCTCGTATGCCGCAGTCAGAAACGTTCCCGGCCCGCAGCCCTTGGTGTTGTACAGCAGCATTTCGTGCGGCGCCGCGAGCGCTGCCAGCGTCAAGAGGCCGCTATACTTGAGCCCGCCCGGCAGCATCATCTCGTCGTTTTTTTCCTTGACCGACTCGAAGCGGAAGCCGTTGGCGTCCACCGCGGTCCGCCGCACGGCATCGCCGCACAGCCCGCGGGCCAGCGCCACCCAGGGACCGGCCTGACCCACGCCGACAAGATCAATCGACGTGACACCACCTTTCTGACCTTTCAGCCAGGCCACCGCGGTTAAAATGTCGTGAACGCGATCCGCAACGAGGGGGCGGTTGTAGCCAAACGTGTAGCCCGCGAAACTCTTATTAATGGGGACGATTTTCTCGCCTGCGCCGGCACCGGTGCGGAACACATCGACAACACAGACGCTGACATTCTTTTGCAGCAGTTGCTTGAACGCCGCGCTCTGAACGCTCTTGTGCCCATCCGGATGGACCCACACGACGATGTGCCCATTATTGGCCTCTTTTCGCAAGTGCACGTAGTGATGGAGTTGTACACGCTCGTCGGCGCCCTGACGCGATAGGGTCACCCTGGCGAGGACGATGCCGTCGCCCTGGAAAGCATTTCCCTCAGATACAACCGCCACGTCCGATGCCGCCGGCAGGCGATCGGTAATCATCGTCCGCAGCGCCGGCTCCATCACCTTGCGGAACGCCGCAAGGCTCGCCTTATCCTTCGGCAACAGCGCCGCCATCTGTTTGTCGCTTGCCTCTGTCAGATATCGCCGCAGCCCCTCGGCGTTCAGCGCATCCTTGGGTCGCGGATGCTCGGCGTCAAAAACCGACAACTCCTTCGGCGGCACCGGCACGAACGGCTGCTCGTGAATCGGCTCCTTGTGGCCCAGCTTCAGATGCCTGTTGAAGAAGTTGTACATCACCTCACGGCTGACCTGGTTGTAGTTGTGGCCGAACTGCAGGAACGCGTCGGCCGTCACGTTGTTCTCCGCTCCGTACAGGCGGTAGATGGCCTTCAACTCCGGCAGGCCCTTCGTGAGAATGTCCTTGGTCCAATCGTTCGCGGCGGACAGGCCGAGCGGCTTCGGCGCGAACATCGCAGCGACCTGCACGTTGTTGCCCTCGATGCGCAGGTACGAGCAGTTTTCGCAGATGCAGCCGCCCTGCATCGCGGTGCCGACCATGACCGCCGGGAACGCCGCCGCGGGCCGATCGTCGATGGCGCACAGGATGAACGTTTGTGTGCCGCCGCCGGATGCGCCGGTCACGCCGATGCGGGCGGGGTCCACGTCGGGCAAGCTCGTGAGGAAGTCGAGCGCCCGGATGCTGTTCCACGTCTGCAGTCCCATGAAGTTCTGCAGCCGCAGCTCGGCTTCGACGTTGAGGAAGCCCGCGGTATGAGCGATTTGCTGACTGTCCGCCCTGCCGACCATGTCGTAATGGAACACGACGCAGCCGAGCCGGGCGAGCTGGCGCAGCGCGCCTGCAACGGGTACTTCGCGCTTTCCTTCGTTTGTTCGGCGCCGCTCTCGAGGTCGCTCGCGATTTGCTTTGCGGTCGCTTCGTAGAAACGGCCGTTGGTCCAGTGGCCGTGTGGGCTGAGGATCGCGGGGAAGCGCTTCTGACCCGCGGGATTCGAAGACTCATCCCGCGGCTTGGGTCGATAGAGGTTGCCGGTGACGTAATGGCCGGGGTAGCTGGCGAAAAACACCTTCTCGACGGTGTAGCCGTCGCGATCGATCTTGCCGTGGACGACGGCGTTGAGCGGCGTCTTCTCGGGCAGCGGCCAGAGGCCGTTGGCCACGAGGATGCGTTCGCGGACGAGCTTCTTCTCGGCCTCCCAGGCTTCCCTGGTCGCGGGCGGCGTCCAGGGGAAATACTTGAGGTCGTAGTGCCGCGGCGGCCCGAGCCGTGCGTCCTTCTTTGCAGCATTGTCGCCGCCGCCGGCAATCCCGCCAACCGCCGACACGCCCAACAGCAACCCCAGAGCCAGTCCCGCGCGCATGATCTTGTCCTCCGGCACATCGCCTCGATTCGGATGTTGGCCAGCGTAAGGCAGCGCGGGGCGGGCGTCAACGAGATTTAATCAGCAGGCAAGCCCGAGGGCGAGTCTGCGAGCCCTCGGGGTCATGACCCCGAGGGCTCGCAGACTCGCCCTCGGGCTTGCCTTGCTGGTTGAATTGGGGACCGTCATCCCACCCACGGCGCGTCGGTCGACGTGTATTGGACCAGTTCCTGCGGCGAAAACCACAGGGCGATCTCGAGCGCGGCGTTCTCGGCGCTGTCGCTGCCGTGTACGAGATTGTTCTGGACGCTCAGAGCAAAGTCGCCGCGTATCGTCGCCGGCGGCGCCTTGGTGCCGTCGGTGACACCCATGAGCGTTCGCGCCACGGCCACGGCCTCACGGCCTTCCCACACCATTGCGACCGTCGGCCCGCTGGTGAGGAAGGTGAGCAGCGAATCGTAAAACGACTTGCCCTTGTGGACGGCGTAGTGCTTCTCGGCCAGCTCGCGGCTCGGCTGCACCAGCTTGAGCGCGGCCAGGCGCAGGCCCTTCTGCTCGAAGCGCTGGATGATGGTGCCGACGAGCCGGCGCTGGACGCAGTCGGGTTTCAGGAGGATGAGCGTGCGCTGCATGGAGGCATTCTACAAAGAATTGCACAGTTTAGTGGAACCAGTGCGGGAACTCCATTTGGAACGCCTCCTTCCGCCCTGGGCCGTCGCAGATCTCGGGATGCCAATCAGGATGATTGGTGAACTTCGCGACATGGGAATCCCACCCGCCGCGCGAACCGTGGAAGACGTGTGGGCAACCCGCAATCGGGCAGGGGTGGTCGTGGGTCCCGCCGCGCGTTACCCCCGTCGGCTTGCGAGGCACGCTTGGCGCGTGGTCTCGACATCCGTGCGCCAAGCGGCGGGACAGGTCGAGTGACGCGAATCCAAGGATGTCGCCCTCGACAGCATCTGTGCCGGGTCGTTCGAGCGGATGTCCCTCGAGAACGCAGCGCAGCAGGCCTGCGGCCGAAACCATGGCGTCGAAATCGTCCTCGTCGATCCGGACTGGGTCGGCGCCGAGGACAGTCGCGCCGCTCGTCGCTAGCCACGGAGTCGGAGCAGACAGCGCGTCGCGTGTGCGCGCGGACCAGCTTTTGTCTTCGCAATAATGTGCAGTGGCGCGGGGAGTTTGTCGTCGAGGGCCAACGCATAGCAAACGCACGGGTAGATTTCCCCGAGCACGATTCGATGCCGCTCGAAGAGTGTTGCGAGCGAACCCTCGAATGGCCAAACGCCAAAGTCGCGCATCGGCCGAAAAAGCGGCGCGAGTTCCTTCCAGAGCGCGCGTGTGCCGGAACCGACCGTCCCCGGAATCCCGGAAACGATAAACGCAGACTTCGCGCCCGTTGCCCGCTCCACGCCGCGCAGGAGTGGACCGGAGGCGCGAGCCCAGAACGCGTCGAGGGAGCCCTTCCCACCCGGTACCGCAATGAACGGCCGGTCGTATTGCCAGTGCGTAGCGTCGTGCGACTCTGTAAAGAACCCCGGCGTTTCAGCGGCGCGGCGGAGCCACGAAAGGAAACCATCCGCGTCGCGCCACGCCGGCGCCGACGCCCGAAGATGTTCAAGGTATCCCATCGGAATCCCGAGCGCGGCGTCGATCGAAACGACGACGTGGCCCTCGAAACGACGGGCGGCGGCGAGGACGTTTGCAAGAGTCCACCTCTCCCCTTCGAGCTTCCGCACCATACGGTTCGCGACGTCCGCGACCCACGCTCGGCGCTTTCGGAGTTCCTTGCCCCAGTCCACACACAAAATCCAGTTGATGCTGTCATTCCTTGGCAATTGTAGTTCTGCCTGCGCCGGTGCAACCCGTGTCGGCGGATTGCAGCGGATTCCATTCGCCATGCCCTTGAGCGATACTACGTTGGCCGGGTTTCCGGAGAGCAATCGAAGGTAGCGATCGAGTGCTCGGCTGGGAAGCAAGCGGCCACGCTCCCAACGCGAGATGGTGGCTTCGCCGATTCCAGTCAGCCGCCCAAATTCGGTCTGGGTCGGGCCGAATCGTTCGCGAATCGCCTGTATTTCCTGCGGGCTCAGCAGGCCCAGAGCCTGGCACACCGCGGCGTGTTGAGCCCGCACCGCTGCCGGTCCGAAAAACTGCTCCCCGCACTGCGGGCACGCCTCGACGGGAACGTCTTGGGCCTCGACCGTGATCACTTCGTTGTCATCGACGCGGTATTCAAACCGATCCGTGACGGTCTCATCGCGCAACGGGGTATGACCGCAGTTGGCGCACCGTTCCAGCTTTTTCTTGGACCCAATCATCATGGTGCGACCGCCGCGTGAACGCTTTCATGGAAACTGAGGATCACAGCGATCTCATCCTCGATTGTCAATTTGATGTAAAGCGATCGCCCATCCGCCCAGTGCGTATTCGTCACACAGCCAGTCCTCCCCGATCCCAGCACGACCGCGTGCATTGGGAAATCTGCGCTGAGCAAATCGAGGATGAACAGATTGATTGCGTAAGCCCCAAAGTGCCCCTTGTAACTCGGAAGCAATCGCCGCCCGTCGCTAAGCGCGCTTTTGGTGATGCGCCAATCCTCGTCCTCATCGCCCTGGAGTAGCTGAATGAATGTCGCCCGATTCGCCTCACAAGGATCGTTTCCAGTGGGCATGTGCGTGTTCCAGGCGGATTCAAAATAACGCCGTCCTTCGTTGCTAATCTGGTGTAGCGGTCTCGCTCATTCGGACGTGTCGTCTGCTTGCACCCAGTGACTGGAAACATTCGCTCATGTACCCATCATATGATGCCAAATCTGGCGCGTCAAGCCCCGTTGGCTCGTCCCCTTGCGGAACAGGCCGCCGGCGCCGATCCTGCATCCTGAATAACGGGCAGTCGCTGCTGCCGGTGACGCGGCGTCGCGTGCGCGTGTGCATCAGTCATCGCATGAATGTGCTGACGCGCTCCAGGAACGCCGCGTTCGACTTGTACGTGCCCAGCTGCCTAACCAGCGCCTCCATCGCCTCGACCGGCTTGAGCGGCGCCAGGCTGCGCCGCAGCAACGTCACCTGCTTGTACACCTCCGCCGGCAGGATGCGCTCTTCCTTGCGCGTGCCCGACTGCGGCAGATCGATCGCGGGATAGATGCGGCGGTCGGCGAGGTTGCGGTTGAGCACCAGCTCCATGTTGCCGGTGCCCTTGAATTCCTGAAAGATCACGTCGTCCATGCGGCTGCCGGTCTCGATCAGGGCGGTGCCGATCACCGTCAGCGAGCCGCCCTCCTCGAACTTGCGGGCGGTGCCGAACAGCCGCTTGGGCAAGTCGAGCGCCCGAATATCGACGCCGCCGGAGAGAGTGCGGCCGCCGCTATTGACGTTCTTGTTGTAGGCGCGGGCCAGCCGGGTCAGGCTGTCGAGCAGCACGAAAACGTCCCTGCCCTGTTCGACCAGCCGGCGGGCGCGCTCCATGACCAGCTCGGCCATGCGGATGTGGGCGGTGGCCTCGCGATCGTTGCTGCTGGCGATGACCTCGCCCTTGACGATGCGGCGCATCTCCGTCACTTCCTCGGGCCGTTCGTCCACCAGCAACATGACGAGGTGCATCTCGGGGTGATTCTGCGCCACCGCCCGGGCGATGTGCTCCAGCAGGACCGTTTTACCGGTGCGCGGCGGCGCGACGATCAGGCCGCGCTGGCCCTTGCCGAGCGGCGTGAGCAGGTCCATGACCCGCGTCGTGAGCGGTTCGGCGCCCGTTTCCAGGCGGATCTGCTCGGTCGGATCGACCGGCGTCAGCTCGTCGAATTTGCGCCGCGGGTACTTGCGCGGGTCCATCTCCTCGATGGCGTCGACCTGGACCATCCGCGGCCCGGTGCTGCCGCGGGCCGCCTCGACCGGTCCGGTGAGCCGCATGCCTTCGCGCAGCGCGAGCTTGTGGATGAGCGGCGCGGGGACGTAAGGGTCGGTCGGCTGGGCGAGATAGTTGCGGGCCGGCGCGGAGAAAGCCGTAGCCCCTGGGGTGCATTTCGAGGACGCCTTCGAGGATCGTTACCGGCCCGGGCGGTCCGGGCGGTGCGCGATCCCGGTCGCGATCCCGGTCCACGTAGGCCGGCGGCTCCTTCGCCACGACCGGCGGGCGCGGCCGCTGTGTGGCGGGCCGTGCCGAACCGGGGCGCGAACCATGATGGGGAGAGCCGGCCGGTCGAGGGCCCCGCTTCTTTCGCTTCGGATTCATCAGTCGTTACTCTTGACTGGGTTACTCAAACCTTGCGGTGAGGGGTGACCGCTTCCAGGGTCCCGTCAGGCAGCGGCACGAGTTCGTAATCGCCGAAGAGATGCGGCGCCTCTTGCTGCATCAACCGCAAGACCGCGATGGCCAGCTTGCGGATTTCCGTCTCGGCGTGGCGACTGCCGCGCAGCTCGATGAAGTGCCGCAGCGCACGGGCGTTGGCCGTCACAAAGATCTTCGTTTCGGTCGCGTTGGGCAGGACGCTCCGTGCCGCCTGCCGGGCCAGCTTGCGCCGCAACGTCCGGTCGGGCTCGTCCTTGAACTTTTCCTGCAGCTTGTCGGTGAGGCGCACATAGGCCTGGTGCGCGTGACCGACCGCGTCGAGCCAGAGCTGGTGCAGCTCGGGATCCTGGGCAATGTCGTCGGGTTCGACATATTCGGCGACGGATTCATCTACGTAACGTTGACTAAGCTGACTGTAGCCAAACCCCGCCCGATGTCGAACGAGCTCATGGGTCAATGAGCGCGACACGCCTGTAATCAGCAAATTCCAGACCGCATGCTCCAGGACCGAGCCGTGCCCGACCTCGAGGATATGGCCGATGTAGGCCTTGTTCCCACCCGGCCGCGGTCTAAGGAAACTCATGTAACAGACGCGCCCCGCCGTCTCGACCAGGTGCTCGGCCGCCACTTCGGTGTCGGTCTGCCATGTCACGCCGTGGTCGGCGAGGAACCGGTCCAGCTCCGGCGCGTAATCGTTTGCCGGCCCACCACGTAGACGGTCGGCGCGCGCAGGACGCGAATGTCCATCGGGGGCTCAGGGTCAGCCATGCCTCATCCTTGAAACATTCTGCTGGATAAGCGGGCTTTCATCATTACACTTTGCACAAGCGGTGTCAATCGGATTCGACCGCGACACTCAGCGTCCGGCACGACAGGCAACTCCATCGTGGAGCGAGCAAGGCAGAAGTGGCCGGAAAAAGATCAGCGGGGCTTCCTGCTCCCCTATCATATTGCGCGCCGCCGGGCCGCGGTGCGAGAGAAATCCGGCGAAGTTTCCGATTTTCTTCGCCGCCCGCCCAGCGGAGGGCAATCATGGCATCCTTGCGAATGGCGGCGGCAGGGCTTTTTGGCGTCGCGGCGCTGGCGGCCTGGCCGTGCGCCGCTGCCGCCGATGACAAGCCGCCGCGACGGACGAACATCGTTTTCATCCTCGCCGACGACCTCGGTATCACCGACCTTTCATGCTATGGCCGCACGGACCAGCCGACGCCGCACCTCGACCGGCTCGCGAAACAGGGCGTGCGCTTCACCAACGCGTACGCCGCCCAGCCGGTCTGCTCGCCGACGCGCGCCGCGATCCTCACCGGCAAATCGCCGGCCCGGCTGCACCTGACCACGTTCCTGCCCGGCCGGTCCGACGCCCCGTCGCAGCCACTGGTACACCCGCAGATCGAGCAACAGCTGCCCGCAACCGAGCAGACGCTCGCTGACTGGCTCAAGTTGGCCGGCTATGCCACCGCGTGCATCGGCAAATGGCACCTCGGCGGCAAGGGGTCGCTGCCGAACGACCGCGGCTTCGACCTCGCTTTCGCCGGCCATGCGCAAACGAAACCGTCGGCGACCGAAGGCGGCAAGGGCGAATACGAGCTGACGATCGAAGCCGAGAAATTCATCGACGCCAACAAGGATCGGCCGTTCTTCCTCTACCTGGCGCACAACAACCCGCATGTCCCGCTCGTAGCCAAGCCGGCGCTGATCGAGAAGCACAAGGACGCGTTCAACCCGACCTACGCGGCGATGATGGAGACGCTCGACGATTGCGTCGGCCGCATCCTGGCGAAGCTCGAGGCGCTCGGCCTGGCGGAAAATACGCTGGTCGTCTTCACGTCGGACAACGGCGGCCTGCACATCCTGGAGGGCTCGCTCACGCCGGCGACGTACAATCGGCCGTATCGCGCGGGCAAGGGCTTCTGCTACGAGGGCGGCCTGCGCATCCCGCTGATCGTCCGCTGGCCCGGCAAGACCAAGGCCGGCACGACCATTGACACGCCGGTCATCAGCACCGACTGGACGCCGACGCTGCTCGAGGTCGCCGGGGTGAAGGCGACGGCGAAGTTCGACGGCATCAGCCTGGTCGGCTGCTGGCGCGGGACGACTTGCCGCCGCCGCGAGCGCTTTACTGGCATTTCCCGCACTACACCAACCAGGGCGGCCGACCCGCCGGCGCGGTGCGCGACGGCCCGTGGAAGCTGGTGGAGCACTACGAGGACGGCCGCTGTGAGTTGTTCCATCTCGACCAGGACCCCGGCGAAACGACCGACGTTGGCGTGAAGGAACCAGGCCGCGTCGCCGAATTGCGCGGCAAGCTGGAGAAGTGGCGGCGGGCCGTCGGCGCCCAGGAGAACAAGGCGAACCCGGCGTTCAACGCCAAGCCGTGGCGGCGGCTGTATCGCGACATCGACGTTTCGCAACTGCCGGCCGAAGCGACAGCCGCGGCGATGGCGCCAAAGCTTTCGGATTGGCGGACACTGATGACCGCGGTGCTGGCGCCGAAGGCCGAGTCCGGCGCCGGCGCGGTCGTGCTGCATGCCCGAGATGCGAAGATTCACGGCAGCAAGCTTCGCTACGAAGACGCCCCGAACAAGGACACGCTCGGCTTCTGGGTGCAGAAGGACGATTGGGTCGAGTGGGCATTCGACGCGCCGCATGCCGGCACGTTCGAGGTCGAGCTATTGCAGGCCTGTGGCAAGGGCAGCGGCGGCGCCGAGGTGGAAGTGACGATTGCGGACCAGACGCTGGCGATGAAGGTGGAGGAGACCGGCCATTTCCAGCGTTTCGTGCCGCGCACCATCGGCACGGTGCGGTTGGCCGAAGCGGGCCGATACACAGTGGCGGTACGCGTACGAACGAAACCCGGGCCGGCGGTGATGGATTTGCGCCGGGTGTTGTTGCGGGCGGCACCATGAACCGGCGCCACAGTCGGCTGCACAGGCCGCAGGGAAAAGTGGCTTGGACTCAGGCGTAGGAGCCAAAACATGTCCGTGCACCTGTCGCTATGCTGGTTTTGTGCGCACGAGCGCCCAGACAAGACCTGTACCGCTTTTCCGGACGGCATTCCTGAGGATGTTTATTGGGGCGATCACCGCTTGCCCGTGGCGGGCGACCATGGCATTTTGTTTGAACTGCGAGCAGGCGCTGACAGCGACTTGGTGAACCGTTTCGGTCCACCGCAGGACATGGAGAAGATCCGTTCTCTCAATCGCCGCTTCGAAGCGGTCCGTCAGGAATTCAACGTCATCCTTCGCGAGCGCGGCGGCGACCTGCGGCTCGGTCACAAGCTGGCCCGGCTGCTGCGTTGCGTTGAAGAATTCGGCCAGCTGCCCAAGGAAATCCAGGAACTGATTTTGGCGGCCGAGGCGCGCCAGCGGCAAGAAGCTGCACACGTGGCCACCGAACGCCAATGCGAATCGATCCGCCACGTAAGCAAGCCCTTGTGAGAGCCGAGCCCGTGTCCCAAAGTAAGCTGTGAGATGGCTCGAATCGACCGTTGTAACCGTGGCGTCACCAAGGACAAACCGATGGGCAGGAGGCGACTCGTACGTGAAGAAATGCCGGACGGCCAGAGCGGCAGGTGAGCTGTCCCAGGTTGAGTGAGGCGACCTGCGGCCATCATGCCAGGGTTGCCATTGTCACCGGCCGTCCCGATAACAGGCTTGTCCGGCCGGCTTGTCTCCCCCTCTACAATGGTGGCAGGAACTCGGCTTCACCGGCCGGCGCCATACGCATTACGCACGGGGCGACGGCGCCCCTGAAAGGACGGTCCCGCATGTCCGAAATGCAGCAGCCTTTCCGCCTCGATCCGCGCGCCAGCGCTTCGGCAGCTACTCGCGCCAGCGGCAAATGACGCTGACCGACCTGCTCATGGAGAATCGCATCATCTTCCTGGGCAGCTCGCCCGACCTCGGCTTCTACTCCGCCACCGGCGAGATCGACGACTTCCTCGCCAACGCCATCATCCAGCGGCTCCTGTTCCTGCAATACGAGAACCGCAACCAGGAAATCCACCTGTACATCAACAGCCCCGGCGGGTCGGTCACCTCGACGCTCGCCATCTACGACACCATGCAGTTCCTCGAATGCCCGATCGCCACCTACTGCATGGGCATCGCCGCCTCGGGCGCCGCGCTCATCCTGGCGGCCGGCACCAAGGGCAAGCGCTTCGCCCTGCCCAACTCGAAGGTGATGATCCACCAGCCGTGGGGCATGGTCGGCGGCCAGATCACCGACATGGAAATCCAGGCCAACGAATTCGAGAAGGATCGCCTGCGGCTCAACGAAATCCTGGCCAAGCACACCGGCCAACCGCTCGCGCGGATCGCCAAGGAAACCGACCGCGACAAGTACTTCCACGCCGGCGAGGCCAAGGAGTTCGGCCTGGTGGACGAGGTGGTGCAGAAGAAATAAAGGCCAAACTTCCGAAGTCTCGGAGACTTCGGAAGTTTACACCGTCTATAGGCGGACCGATCGTCAAAACATTCCTTCAACCGCAACGTCCCCGCGTGCCGATAGTCGCTTATGGGACCGGGGACACGCCGGAGTTTCACGCACATGCCCCCGATTCCCTATGTTATCGAAGGCGCCGGCCGCGAAGAACGGCTCTACGACATTTACAGCCGGCTGCTCAAGGACCGGATTATCTTCCTGCAAGGGGAGGTCAACGACGATTCCGCCAGCGCCGTCGTCGCGCAAATGCTCTTTCTGCAGTTCGATCAGCCGAAGTCCGACATTCACCTGTACGTCAACTCGCCCGGCGGCTCGGTGACGGCTGGGTTGAGCATTTACGACGTGATGCAGTACGTCACCTGCGACGTGGCGACTTACTGCATCGGCCAGGCGGCGAGCATGGGCGCGGTGCTGCTGGCCGCCGGCGCCAAGAACAAGCGCAACGCCTTGCCGCACGCGCGGATCATGATTCACCAACCGCTCGGCGGGATGCGCGGCACCACCACGGAGATCCTGATCCGGCTCAAGGAGAACCAGCGGCTCAAGAAGGTGCTCAACGAGATCCTGGTCCGGCACACGGGCAAGACGATCGACATGATCGAGGCGGACACCGACCGCGATAAATTCATGTCCGCGGAGGAAGCGCGACTACAGCCTGGTCGATAACGTTCTGCAGCGGCTGCCCGGTGCCAGCATGCCGTGAGCCGGTCTTGCCCTCGCCCGTTGGGTAGGTCCCGCCTGCCGGGCGGAACCTGGGCGCTTCCAGGTCCCGCCCGGCAGGCGGGACCTACCCAACGGCTGCGGCATATGCGGTGGAAGGATCGCAAACCATGACGGCAGGACGCCGAACGCCGCTGCTCTGCTTGCTGCTGCCGTGCGTCCTCGTTTGCGGCTGCCGCCACAACAACCAGTTGCTCGAGAACGAGCTGCGGGCGAAGGAAGCGCTGTATCGCGAAGCGCTGGGGGATTTGAAGCGCATCGAGGCCCAGAACGAGGCCCTGCAGCGCGAGCTCGGCGCCGTGCGCACCGTGCCCGGCGCGATGCTGCCGCCCGAGATCGCCGCCCCGATCTTCGGGCTCAAACGCATCGCCCTCGGACGCGGCACCGGCGGTTACGACAGCGACAATTTACCCGGCGACGAGGCGCTGCTCGTCGTCGTCGAGCCGCGCGACTGCGACGACCACATCGTCAAGGTCCCCGGCAGCCTGCACCTCACCGCCGTCGAGATCAATGGCCAGGGCCTGAAGAATCCCCTCTGCTGGTGGGAGCTGACGCCGGAACAGCTTCGGCCGCTTTGGAAGCAGGGGCTGCTCAGCACCGGCTACTCGGTGATCCTGCCATGGACGGTATTTCCCCGCTGCGAAAACGTGCGGGTGGTGGCACAGTTCAAGCTCGCCGACGGACGGGTGTTCGAGGCCGACAAGGACGTCAAGGTGCGCTTACTGCCGCTGGCGCCGGCGGCACCACCGGCAGCGCCGCCGGCACCGCCATTGCCGGTCTTGCCGATGCCCGCACCGGTGCAGCCAGGGCCTCATTCGTTCATCCTGCCGTCGGGCGGCGTGCAGGAGACGCCGCTGCGCTGGTCGCCAGCGCCGCTCACCGATGCGGTGGACCTGGGTCGGCCGTTGCCGCTGGCGGGGCCGACGGCGCCGGTTCACTGACGGCGATCCCAGGTGATCGTGCCCAGGGTCAGTTTGAACACGCCGTGCGTACAGAGGTCGATACTTGTCGGTTGCAGCGCACCCACCTTAGAAGACGAACAGCGTTGCATCCTCCGTTACGCTACTGCCGCCGCTGCTGGTGAAGATTGCCCGATACTCGTTCGCGTCGAGGCCGGCTGCCGCGCTGAGGGTCAGCGCAGTGTGGGATTGACCGCTCAGGTCGGTCCAGATCAGGCCGCCGTCGCTGCTCACCTGCCACTGCACCGTCGCTGCCGGCGTGCCGCTTGGCACGGTCGCGGCCGCCGTGAACGTCACCATCTGGCCCACCAGCGCCGCCTGCGTCCGCGGATTGACGGTCACGACCGGCGCCGCATTCACGATCAAGGTCGCCGCGTTGCTGGTGGTGCTGCCGATGCTGTTGGTGAAGACGATCCAGTACTGGTTGCCGCTCAGCGCCGCGGTCGCCGTCAGCGTCAGCGTGGCCGCGGTCTGCCCGGTCAAGGTCTGCCAGCCGCCGCCGCTGTTGACTTGCCACTGGAGCCTGGTGATGGCCGGGTTCGCGATGGCGGCCGCCGTGAACGTGACCGTCGCTGCGGGGGCCACGGTTTTGCTGACCGGCTGGGTCTTGATGACCGGGGCAAAGTCCACCGTCAGGGTAACGGGTTTCGTGGTAGCGGTGCCGGCGATGTTGGTGAACACCGCATGGAATTGCCCGCCGTTCTGGTAGGCACCGGCGTTGAAGTTCAGGGTCGTTGCTGTGGCGCCGGCAATATCGATGAAATTGGCGGCGCCCGGCACCTTGACTTGCCACTGCACCGCCGGCGCCGGTTTGCCGCTGGCCGCGGCGCTGATCGCTACCGGGGTGCCGACCGTGACCGGTCCGGCCGGCTGAATGGCCGCCGGCGTGGTGATGATCGGCGCCTGATTGACGGTTAGTGTGGCGGGGTTGGTGGAAGCGTGTGCCGTGCTACCGCTAGCCGTGGCGGCGAAGACGGCCCGGTATTCACTGCCATCCTCTGCCAGGGTCGCCTTGGTCAACGTCAACGTCGTGCCGGTCGCGCCGGTGATGTTGCTCCAGGTGTTGCCGCTATCGGTGCTCTTCTGCCATTGCACTCGCGGCGCCGGACTGCCGGTGGCCGCGGCCAGGAACGTGGCGGTATTGCCGACATCGACGGTGAGGTTCTTGGGCTGCGTTCCAATGTGAAGGATCAGCGGTGAATTGACGGTAAGGGTGACGGGCGCCGTGGTCACGCTGCCCAAAACATTGCTGAAGACGGCCTGAAACTGATCGCCGTCCTGAGAAGCTGCGGCGGCGAAGCTGAGTGGGACCGAGTTGGCGCCCGCGCCGGTGAAACTGTGAAACGTGTTGCCGCCGTCGGTGCTGATCTGCCATTGCACGGTCGGCGCGGGAACGCCACTGGCCGCGGCGTCGAACGTTGCCGTGGCGCCGGCGGCGACGGCCTGACTGGTTGGCGTCGTGACGATGCTGACCGGCACATCGACAGTCGCTGCGACGGAAAACTCGGACGTATTGTTTTGCGGATCCGTCGCCGTCGCCGTGACGACGTGGTCGGCGCTGGGCAGCGGCGCGGCGAAGGTGAAGGAGGCATTGCCGTTGGTGTCCGTGGTGGCGGTGGTGGAGCCGAGGAAATCCTGGCCCTCGCCGGCGCCGGACGGGTCGGCCGCGGGATTGCCGAAGAACTCGATGACGTATGGGGTGCTCGCCGCCGCGGTCAGCGTGCCCTGGATTTGCACCTGGCCGCCGTTTGCGGCGGCGAGCGTGATTGCCGGCGCAGGCTGGTTGTTGTTGCCGCCGTTTCTCAGCTCGATGCCCAGGTTGGCGTTGCTGTGAATGGAGTTGGCGCTGATCAGGTCCTGGGTGGCTGGGTTGCCGGCGTTGCGGACCAGGACGCCGTCATTGCCGTTGAAGGCGATGACGTTGGTCGCCTGGCCGCCGACGCTGTCGCCGCTACCGACCAGGTCCACGCCGTTGACCGTATTGCCCAGGTTGTCTCCGCCCGGATCGGTGCCGATGCAATTGCCCGCGACCAGGTTGCCCCCGCCGCCACTGCTAGCCTGGAAGATGCCGTCCGTGCCGTTGCCGGCAATGACGTTGCCGGCTCCGCTGGCCGTGCCGCCAAGGGTGTTCCCGCCGTATCCAAGGTACACGCCGTCCCCCTGATTGCCGATCGGCGCACCGGTTGGAGTATGGATGTTCGTACCGGTCTTGTCCGTGCCGATCAAGTTACCCTCGATAATGGCACCCGACGTACCAACGGAAATCCCGCTGCCCAGGTTGCCGGAGATGAGATTGCCCGCACCACGGGCCGTGCCACCGATGACGTCCCCCGCGAGGGCGCCCCCCAGGGCGATGCCATTGCCGTTGGGCAGGACATGTTGGCCGTCGAGCTGCGTGCCGATGTAGTTCCCCTCGACCTGGAGGGTGTCGGCGACGAGGTAGATTCCATCGGAGTGGTTACCGGAAATGAGATTGCCCGCGCCCCCCGATGCCGATGGCGGCGTGGTCCCGCCAATCGTGTTGCCGGAGTCCCCAACCACGTCCACGAAATCGACCACGCCCATGCCGTTGCCGTTCGCGCTGGTACCGCTGGCGTCGGTGCCGATGAAATTGCCCTCAACGAGGTTGCCGGTGCCGCCAGTGTCGTCGTTGTCCGGCTCAATGGTGATGCCGGTGCTTGGGTTGCCGGAGATAACGTTGCCGCACCCGGCACCGGTGCCGCCAATAGTGTTGTTGTTGGTACCCTCGACCAGCAGGCCATTCGCGTTGCCCATGAGCCAATTGCCGATGACGGTGTTCCCTCCGCCGGGTCCGCTGGCGAGAACGATCGGCTGTCCCAGGAGGATGCCGGCGTTGGTCGCGCCTTCAATTTCCAGGCCCTCGACCGTGCTCCCACTGCACCCAGGATTGCCTTGCGTCGCTCCAAGAATCTGCAGGCCGTTGTGCGCGACATGGTTGGCGTTAATCACGATGAGCGGCTGGCCGGCGTAGCCGGGTTCGCTGGTGCCGTCGATCGTGACCTTCGACCCGACCGCGGGCAGGTCGGAACGTCAGGACGATGGTCTGCGTCCCGCTGCCGGCGATTTTGAAGTCGATGACGTTGTTGTTGCCGAAGATGCCGGAGATCTGGCTGGCCCAGCCGGGGGGCATGCTCGATTGCCCCAGCGACGACGGATTGCCGCTGTTGTTCATGAGGGTGATCGCGTCGCGCAGGGTCAAGACGGTGGTGTCGCTCGTGTTATCGGCGGCGCTGTTGACCGTGAGAACAGCGGTGCCGGCTTGCATGACGGAGAATGGCGAGGTGTTGTTGTTCGGATCGGTCGCCGTCGCGGTGACGATGTGGTCCGCAGCGGGCATCGCAGCGCTGAAGCTGATCGAAGCCTGCCCGTTGGCGCCGGTCGTCGCGGTGGTCGCACCGAGGAAATCCTGGCCCTGGCCGGCGTTGGTGCCTGGGGGATTGCCGAAGAACTCGACGGTGTAATGCGTGTTAGCCGCCGCGGTCAGCGTAGCCTGCATTTGCACTTGCCCGGCGCTGACGCTGGCGCTGCTGGCGGTGATTATCGGCAGGCTGATTGGAACGATGCCCCCGTTGAAGTTTTGGTAAATCGAGTTGGCACTGATCAGGTTGCGAGTGCCGCCAGCGGGGGCGCCCATCGTGGCGATATTTTCGACACCGGCATCGCCGTTGAAGGCGATGATGTTGGCCGCTCCATACTCCTCGCCGCCGATGGTGTTGTCGCTGCCGGTGATGTTCACGCCGTCGCCCTGGTTGCCGTTCGCGCCCGTGCCGCTGGCGTCGGTGCCGATCCAATTGCCCTCGACGATGTTGCCCGTGCCGCCATTGCCGAAGTTCTGATCGGGGGGATAGCTGCCATCCAACACCAGACCGATGCCGTAGCCCTGGTTGCCGGAGATGAGGTTGCGGTCCGCCGTGGCCGTGCCGCCAATGGTGTTGTTGTCCGAGGCAGCGGCCGTCAGGCCGTCCAGGTTGCCGATCAGCCAGCAGCCGGTAACGAGGTTCCCGCCGCCGCCGGACAAGAGAATGCCGGCGCTGGTGGCGCCTTCGATTTCCAGGCCTGCGACTTGGCTACTGCTGCCGGCGGCGTCGATCTCCAGGCCGCTGGCGACGCTGTTGCTCGCGTTGATCACGATCAGCGGTTGGCCGGCATAGCCCGGCTCGGTTGTGCCGTCGATCGTGACCGGCGACGTGATCGCCGGCAAAGCGGAGGTCAGGACAATCGTCTGGGTGCCGCTGCGGGCGACGGCGAAGTCGATGGTGTCGTTGCTGCCGAAGGTGCCGGCGATCTGACTCGCCCAGCCCGAGGGCATGCTCGATTGCCCCAGCGACGACGGATTGCCACCGTTGTTTACGAGAGCCAGAGCGTCGCGCAGGGTCAAGACCGTGACGTTGGTCGTGTTGTCGGCGGCGCTGTTGACCGTGAGCACGGCCGGCGCAAGGCGGTCCTCGAGGGCTTCCAGCACCGGCCGATAGCGCCGCCTCGTGCACGACAACTTGCGCATGGGTGCTTTGTTGGACATGGGTGCAAACCACCGGAAGCAGGCGAAAGAGAACATGATCGATCTTCTCCGGAATGCGCGATTGCATCGCGGACGATTCCTCGGCAAGCCCCTCCATAGATAGTGCGAAAACGGAGGGCGGCGCACATCACGCCGCGGAAGAAATTCACCGATTTTCCGAAGGGCGTAACTTCGCTTATGACCACCGATTGTAGCCGTCGCCATCGAGCGGAGCAAACAGAAAGAAACCAGCGAGCACATCTCCCGCCTCATTGCCGCCGCAAACAGCACGGCCTAGCACGGCCTGCTTTACAATGGGGGTTGGACCATTCCGAAACGGTGTGGTTGCGAACGGGCTGGAATTGATTCCCGACCGGGGGCAAGCCCCGGTTACCCACGGCGTTATCGCACCCGTCCAGGTCGTCCCACTGGCCCAGTACCAGAGCGACCTGGCGAACACTCGCGGCTCCTGGCAGATTGACGAGACGTGACCATGGTTGCAAATTCCACGTTTGGTACCCCGAGCTTCAAGCTGGCGGCAACAGGACTTGTTGAGCTCCACCGGCTGATCAACGACGGGAAGGACGACTCGCCCGAGGCCGAGTCTATCCGTGACGCTTTGGACGCGCCGTTGAGGGCTCTGAACCGGACTGAGAAGGAACGGGCCCAATGGCTTTCCGAAGATTTGTACGCGCTCGCCGACAACAACCCGCGGGCGACGAAGATGTCCGCCGAAGAGCGTCGAAGCTGGGGGCAACAGTTCAAGGTCGCGTTCGACGGCGGTGAATGGGACCAGGCGCTGGCGTTGCTCCGTCGCCCTCCGGACGACGTGCCTGCGGATCACGTCGCCTTCTTCCAGGCCGACTGCTGGGACCGCCTCGGCTGCCCGGAGGTTGCGTTGCGATTCATGCGCGCGGCAACACGACTTGACCCGGCGCACGCCGCGGCTGTGCTGCGGTTTCCACGCGACGTGGGATGACGATTGCGCGGCCCGTACTGCACTCCGCTTGTTTGGGCGTGACATCGTGGATTCGTGAACAAATAATAATTCAGGTTGTCCCAATTGTCTGCTGGCACACAAGTTATGAGCAAGTCTTGGACAATTACCCGGGCATCACGGAGGACGACATTCGCGCTTGCATCGGCTACGGAGCGGAAATGTCGCGCGAACGCTACGTGGACATACCCGTCGGGAGCGCGACATGAAGCTGAAGCTGGATGAAAACCTGGGCGACCGCGGGGCGAAGATGTTTCGCGATGCGGGCAACGAGGTGGCCACAGTTCCGGGGCAGCACTCAACCTGTCACTCCAGAGGGTCATTCGAACCAGAATGAGCCATGGCTCTGAGGGGTGTGGCAATGATCACGCGACGGTTGGGTTCGTCCAGGATGTACTCGACGAAAAGCGGCGGAACCACGAAGGCGCGGGACGTAAAGACGGTTTCGCCCGCTTGCGTCAGTTCCCGCAGGATCTCGCCGTATTGGGGGTAAGTGCGCAGAATCTCGTAAATCTTGTCCAGGGCGTCGTGGAATGGCTGCTGGGCGCCGGCGGCGGCCGCCCTGTTTTCGAGGGCGTCCAGTTCCCGTTCGACCGCCCCGGCCGTTTCGATCCGGTACAGCCTAAGAACCGGGTTTGGTTCGCTCACGATCCTGCCGCTTTTGCTTGAGTTTTTGGATCACCTCGCCTAGCTCGCTTCCGCCCTTCGCGCACCTCCTTGAATCCGGCGACGATCTCCTCGTCGGTGGCCTGCTGGAGAGCCCAGTCCCGGAGTTCAGGAGTGAGGATAGCGGTGGAGGCGAGAATGCTGCCTAGCTTGGTTTTGAACAACTCGATGGCCCGCTCTAGCTGCATGGTGTAGTCCTGGTAGGCGCGGCGCATGGCTTCATCTGCCGTTGTGGCGCACAACCGGTCCCCCTCGGCAAGGCGCTGCGCCAGTTCGACCAGGTCTAGTCCAACTTTCGTGCTCGAATTCACCGTCAGTCCCTAGCCGGACCCTTTCGGTCTTGTCGCACCACCGCCATTTTACAACCTTTCGGCGGGATCTGGCCACGCCTCATCGCGTCTGCATTACTTCACGGCGCTCGATCGTCGCGACCGGCTCGCTGCCGTGGCGGCGCAGCAGGCTCAGGTGCGGCTCGCTGTACTTTTCGTAGAAGAACAGGATCACCTCGCCGTCGTCCATCTCCTCCAGCGCCGTCATCAGCGCGCCGCCTTCGTCGGGAATGATCCGGCAGTCTTTTTCCGGAGCTTCCTCACGCACCACCTCGAAGAGCATGTGCGTCACCTCGCCGGGCTTGCGGCCACGCAGGTCCGCGTCCGCACGGATGATAATGCGGTCGAAGCAACGAGCCGCCAGACGGCCGGCCTCGACGATGAGCTGGTCGGGGCGATCGCCGGGCACGGTGAAAACGCCGGTGACGCGGCGATCGGTCCACTGGGCCGTCAGCTCCAGCAGGGCCTCGAACGCGCCGGCATTGTGCGCGTAGTCAACGATGACATGGCCGGCGCCCACCTGGAAGAGTTGCATGCGGCCGATGTTGCGGTCGCCGTGGAAGCCGGCAAGGGCTGCGGCAGCTTGTTGCGGCGCGATGCCCTGGGCCCGGCAGGCCGCCAGCGCGGCGAGGGCGTTGGCGGTCTGAAAGCGCCAGGCCGCCGAGCGTCACGGGCAGGTCCGCGGCGCGAATGATGCGCTGGGACCGCTCGCCAGCCACCTCGACGAGCCAGCCGTGCTCGACGATAAACGCGGTGCCGCCCGCGTCGCGGTGACGGCCGATGACCGGATTGTCGTCGCGGGTCGAAAAGAAGACGACGCGGCGCGGCAGGCGGCGGACGCGCGGCTCCTCGGGCAGATCGGCCAGGCGTTCGTCGTCGGCGTTGAGCACCAGCGTGCCGCCGGCGCGGACGCGTTCGGCGACCAGCGCCTTGACCCATAGCAGGTCGTTGATGGTGTCGATGCCGTCCTGGCCAAGGTGGTCGGCCTGGATGTTGGTCAGGACGCCGACGTCGGACCAGTCATAGCCGAGGCTGCGGCGGACGATGCCGCCGCGCGGTCTCCAGCACCGCCGCCTCGACCGTGGGATCGGACAGGACAGTCCGCGCAGAGTGAAAGCCGGTCAGGTCGCCCTGCGCGACACAATGGCCGCCGATCCAGATGCCGTCGGTCGTCGTCATGCCGACGGTCTTGCCCGCCGCCGCGAGGACGTGGCCGATCATCCGCGTCACCGTGGTCTTGCCGTTGGTTCCGGTGACCGACGTGATGGGGATGCGGCCGTCGCCGGTGGGGACGAGCATCGAGACGATGGCGCCGCCCACGTCGCGCGGCTGGCCGGCGGCGGGGTGGTGATGCATGCGGATTCCGGGAGCGGCGTTGACTTCGACGATGCCGGCGCCGGTGGCCGGGACGGGCCGGCGAATGTCCGGCAGGATCAGATCCACGCCGCAGATGTCCAGGCCGACCAGGCGGGCCGCGCGTTCGCACATACGGGCCACGGTGGGGTGGACCTGGTCGGTCACGTCGGCGCCGTGCCGCCGGTAGAGAGATTGGCCGTCTCGCGCAGGAAGACGCGCTCGCCGCGCGCGGGGATGTCGCCAAGCCGCCGGCCCGCCCGCGCCAGGAAGCTCTCCGCCAGCGCGTCGATCGTGATCCTGGTCAGCGCCTTGCTGTGCCCGTCGCCGCGCAGCGGCTGCTGGTTCTCGCGCTGGACGAGCTGGGCGATGGTATGTTCGCCGTCGCCGATCACGTGGGCCGGCAGCCGTTCGCTCGCGGCAACGAGCTTGCCGTCCACGACGGTGACGCGGTAATCGCGGCCGTGGAAAAACTCCTCGACGATGACGGAGTGCGAGATCTCGACGGCGAGGTCGAACGCCTGTGCGATCGCCTCGGCGGTGCTCAGCCGGAGCGAAATGCCGCGGCCCTTGTTGCCGTCGAGCGGCTTGACCGCGAGCGGCGGCGTCAGCTCCTCGAGCGCGGCGATCGCTTCCTCACGGGTTTGCGCGACGATGCCGCGCGGTACCGGGATGGCGGCCTGAGCCAACAAGCGCTTGGTCAATGCCTTGTCGCAGGCGATCTCCGACGCGACGCAGCTGGTGCGGTCCGACTGGGTCGCGGCGATGAGCCGGCGATGCACGCCGTAGCCGAGCTGGACGAGGTTGGCGTCGTTGAGCCGCAGCCACGGAATGCCGCGCCGCTCGGCTGCGTCGACGATGGCCCGCGTGCTCGGTCCCAGCTCGGTTTCCGCCAGAATGCGGCGGGCCTCGTCGAGCTTGGCCTCCAGCGGGTACGGCACCTCGTCGAGCAGCGCCTGCACCAGCTCCAGCGCCACCGGCAGAAGGAAGCGGCCGACCGGCTCGTTGCGGTACTCGACGATCATGTCGTAACGGCCCGGCGCGCCGCATACAGCGTCTTGCCCAGATTGACCGAGACGCCCACGAGGTTTTGCAGCTCGATCGCCACGTGCTCGACGGTGTGCCCGAAGTAGGTGCCGCCTTCGAGGCGCTCGACGAAACCGCCCGGTGCGCCCAGGCGCAATGGTGATCGCGCAGGCCGGGCAGTCGCGCGAGCAGGCGCGACGAAGCCGGGGAACTGGTGGGTCTCCCGCTCCGTCAGCGCTGCCAACTCGATGACAGCCCACAGCACGGGCCGGTGGACGTACACGTTGGGGCCGGGCAGGGCACGGATGCTTTCAAACCTCATGGTTCTTGTCCTCGGTCGCCTTGAGCCGCGAATGGTTTGCCGGCGGGATGGGCCGCCGCTGGTGAAGATTGAATCGGAAGCCCGCGGTCAGAACGTGGAGCTTGACGTCACAGATGGCGAGGCGCTCCGCGCCTGGCGCTCCGGTGCGTCGTTATAGGTGGTGGCGCCGGCGTCGAAGATCACGACAGCGCCGCTGCCGATCACCTCGAATTCCTCGCCCACCAGGATCAGGGCGGTGTCCTCGTCGATGCCGAGGCCGAGTTGGTGGGGGTACTGAGCGAGCGCGGTCAGCAGCCGGCCGCCGCGGCCGCGCTGGGCGAAATGCTGATCGATAATGGTGCCGTGCATGAACTCCATGCCCGGTCCGATACGGACGATGCCAAGCCGTGGCGTCGCCTCGGAATGGCCCTGCACGATCATCGTGCTCGCCATCATGGCTGCGCCGGCGCTGGTGCCGGCGAGGACCAGCCCTTCCTCATGGCGGCGGTGCAGCATCTGGTCCGCTGGCGTGCCGCCAAGCAGGCTGGTCACTCGGAGCTGGTCGCCGCCCGTAAAGAAAACTCCGGTGGCGTTCGCGAGCGCGTCGACCAACTCGGCCGCATGCGCCTGCTCGCGCTCACGGATATCGAGGACGTGG
This sequence comes from uncultured Gemmataceae bacterium, assembly GCA_963834865.1. Taxonomy (GTDB): domain Bacteria; phylum Planctomycetota; class Planctomycetia; order Gemmatales; family Gemmataceae; genus CAWIDK01. Next base: position 2,730,329 of record CAWIDK010000002.1, on the reverse strand, counting down.
ACCTGCTTGGCACTGAGGCGCTGAAAAACCTCTAGGTATTCCGCCCCGACCTCGCGGGGATGTTCGGAGGCGACGGTGAGAACGACGAGCCGAGCCTTGGCGCCGCCGCTGATGCGGACGAATTCGCCCAGGATGGTGCAGGCGCCTTTCTTGTCCTCGGCCCCGCCAATGACGATCAGCGGTCCGGGATGACGATGCCCCTTCATGCTCAGCCTCGTCGCGAGGTTTGGTTGCCGGTCGCCGCAGTAATTGGACGGGAGCAAAGGGACCCGGATTGGAGCGCATAATTACCCGCGCCGCCCGATTGGGCCTCAGCCACGGGCGGCGGTTACGGGGTGCAAACGTTGTGCCGGGCATAGCATCGATGCCCGGAGGCGATGCGGAGGCCGGCATTGGCGGCCAGGAAACGTCACGCCCAGTGCAGCTGCGACGTCTGAAGGGGCAAGCATGCGCCAGCGTTGTCCGTGTACGCTGCGCAGGCAACTTCTCAAATTGGCGCCGCGAAGAGTCACTCTGTACAGAACATCAGTGCATGTGCTCGAAGAAGAACGCCATCAGATCGACGAAGATCCCCAGCCAGATCACCAACGCGACGCCACTAAGAATCGTGCCGGCAAGACTGAGGGCGATTGGCTGTCGTTCGGACGGGGCGAGCATCCAGCCGCGCACCCCGCATAAGATTCCGGTCCCACCCAGGGCCATGATCAGGACAAAGCAGCCGAGCGTGCCGGCAAAGGCGATGGGGAGCTTCATGCCCTGGGGGCCGAGCGTCCAGAGGCTTCGGTTCAATTGCAACTGAATCGGCGCCCCAACCATCAACGGTCCGCCTACCAGCAGGGCAGCCAGGCCCCAGTGGGCCGATCGCGGCGGCGGTGCGACGAGCCGCTGATCCAGCACCGGCTCCGGCCCCGCCTCGAGCGGCCGATCGTGCGCGGGGGAGGACGACGTCACCCAGGGGTCGGTGGATCTCGGTGACAACGGATCGTCGGGCATGGCTGGCTCCAGACGTTGGGAGTTGCAGGACATCGTGCGGCTCGCCGTAGACGATACCGTCCGGCCCGGCAAAACTCCAGGGGGTAGCGCCTTTTTTGCCGATGCCTGGACGGTGACGGCCATTTCGCTTAGGATCGCTGCGAGCAACCAATTGGCCCCCGTTCGTAGTTCCGCCTGAAGGCGGTCACGGCGACCGCCTAGGGGGAGATCGTCGGCCACGCCGAGGGGGAGAACGAAATCGTGCTGCTCGTCGGCGAGGTTGCTGCGGTTGATGGCAAGATTGCTGAACTGGAGTCGAACTTCATGGGTGGCGTACTCCAAGACACAGCCCGGCGCAGGTTCCGACATGCCCTGTTTTATGTTGGCGCATGCCTGCTGGGAAACATCAAATCTAAGGCCAGACGGCCTCAAAGCACCTGGCAGAGGTCGCTCTCGCGAAACCTCTCCGGCTGGCACGGTCGTCGACGGAAGAGTTGCCCGAGCTGCATGCCGTGCTGCACCGAAACCCGGTCGTGGGGTTCGAGCAGGCCCCGAGGGGAGCCGTTTGTCCTGCCAGGTTGGAGAATAATCCAGGATGAAGTGACTTCGTTTTCGACGGGAGCTTGTCATGGAACAGCGGCGTCTGGGTGGGCAGGGGCTAGCGACTTCGGCCCTGGGTCTGGGTTGCATGGGGATGAGCTGGGCCTATGGTCCGCGCGACGACGCGGAATCGATCGCCACCATTCACGAGGCCGTGGAGCGGGGCGTCACTTTGTTCGACACCGCCGAGGTCTACGGCCCCTACGAGAATGAGCAACTCCTCGGCCGGGCCCTCGCAGGCCGGCGCGGCCGCGTGCTGATCGCCACCAAGTTCGGCTTCAAGATCGGGCCGGACGGCAAGACCGCCGGCCCCGACAGCCGTCCCGAACACATTCGGGAGGTGGTCGACGCCTCGCTCCGGCGTCTCGGGACCGACCACATCGACCTGCTGTACCAGCACCGAGTCGATCCGAACGTGTCCATCGAGGATACGGTCGGGGCCATGGCCGAGGCGGTACAGGCCGGCAAGGTCCGCTACCTGGGTCTGTCGGAGGCGAGTCCGAGGACACTCCGCCGGGCCCACGGCGTCCATCCGATCAGCGTGCTGCAGACCGAGTATTCGCTGTGGGAACGGGGCGTGGAAGCCGCGGTGCTGCCGACTGGCCGGGAGCTGGGCATCGGCTTCGTGCCGTACAGCCCGCTGGGTCGCGGCTTCCTGACCGGGCAGGTGAAGCGGGCCGAGGAGTACGGCCCCGACGACGTCCGGCGTAACCATCCGCGGTTCCAGGCCGACAATTTCGACCGTAACCTGCAGATCGTGGCAGCGGTCCAGGGCCTGGCGGCCCGCAAGGGCTGCACGACCGCGCAGGTCGCGCTGGCCTGGCTCCTCCACCAAGGGGACGACATCGTGCCCATCCCTGGGACCAAGCGGCGCACCTACCTGCGCGACAATTTGGCTGCCGTAAGTGTGCGGCTTACAGCAGAAGAGCTTGCTGAGCTGATGCACGACGTGCCAGCCGTCGCGGCGGGCGACCGCTACCCGAGCCAGGCGATGGCCATGCTGGATCGCTGACCCACGCCACTTCTCCCCCTCGCAGGAGTTGCCCATGTCCAATAATCGAGTGGTGAACGGTTTCAGCGACATGGTGCAGTTTGCCCGGCTGACACACAGGTTCGTTGCCGGCGACCACGGCGCCTACGTCTTCAAGGCGGCGATGAGCACGACGGGCATCCAGTCGCTGACGCCGATCGACAACACCAACGCCAGCATTCCCAGCGGGCCGCCAGCGAACATCGAGGTGGTGGCCAATCCCGTCGGCCTCGCCCCTGACCCGATCACGAACGGTGCCCAGGCGCTGGTGGTGGTGACGCCGGCCGGCGGTGGCACGGTCGTGATCACGCCCGCGAACCAGGCCGGAACATCGCTGACCGTGTCCGTCGCGGCCGGCAGCAAGACGCTCTCCACCGGCACCTACACACCCTCGGTGAACGGCCACATCATCGTCTGCGGTCAAACGGGCAAGGTCGTCATCCAGGAACAGGCCGCAAACATCGACGGCAACATCGCGACGGTCGCCATCCCCGCGCTCGCGCTCGGCGGCACAGGATCGAACATCCTGTCGGCCGCGGGCAGCAGCGTGAGCGACATTCTCATCGGCGGTGCGGGCAAGGACGTGCTCACCGGCGGCACGGGGCGCGCCCTCCTTATCGGCGGCGGCGGCGCCGACACGCTGAACGCGGGCTCCGGCGGCGACATCCTCATCGGCGGCACTACCAGCGACGACGCCAACCTGGCGGCCCTGGCCACCCTCCTCGCGGAATGGGCGAGCAGCGAGTCCTACGCGATTCGCATGCAGAATCTCTTCGGCGAAACCCCCGCGCCCCGAATGGCACGACGCTGCTGAATAACGCGTCGGTGGTCGATGATCCCGCACTGATCAACTCAACGGCGGAAACGGCCTGGACTGGCTCTGGTTCAATGCCGGCGTGGACGCGATGAATGGAGCGCGAGCCGGCAAGGTGGTGACGGTGAGGCAGTGATTGCCGTTTACGTTGGTTACTCACATTCTGCACCCCAGGATCAAGTTTGGTAATCGGCATCGACAAGGTTTTCGACACCGGAAAAAGCGCGTCGCACAGCCTGCCTGGGGCGACTATAGGATAGGTGGCGCTGGCGACCCTTTACCGTGAGGCGGGCACGTGGCCGACCAACCGCTCAGAGCGGCACTGCAACACATCCGCAACCTCGCGGGGATGCGCGCCGCGGAGACGGCGCCCGACCGGGAACTGCTGGACCGCTTTGTCCGGTACCGGGACGGGGCCGCGTTCACCGCGCTGGTCGAGCGCCACGGGCCGATGGTCCTGGGCCTCTGCCGCCGTGTCCTCCGGCACACCCACGACGCGGACGACGCCTACCAGGCCACCTTCCTCGTCCTCGTCCGCAAGGCGGCCTCCGTCCAGAATCGGGGCGCGCTGGCCAGCTGGCTGCACGGCGTCGCCCACCACGTCGCCACCACCTTGCGCCGGGACCTCGCCGCCGGTCCGGCCGCGAAGCGCCCCTTTTGGAGGTCGCCAGGGACGACCCCGAGGAGGCAACGTGGCGGGACGTGCGGGCGGCGATCGACGAGGAGTTGGCCCATCTGCCGGAGCGCTACCGCTGCGTGTTGATCCTCTGTTACCTGGAAGGGAAGACGCGGGACGAAGCGGCGCAGGCCCTGGGCTGTAGCGTGGGAGCGCTGCGGGGCCGGCTGGAGCGGGGGCGCGATCGGCTTCGCGCCCGGCTGATCCGCCGCGGCTTGGGGCTGTCGTCGGTCTTGTTCGCCAGTTCGCTGGCGCGGGCGGCGGGGGCGGCGGTGCCGCCCACGCTGGTTGTCTGGACGGTAAAGGCCGCGAGCCGGCTCGCGGCCGGGCAAGCGGCGGCGGGAGCGATCCCGCCCAGAGTCGCCGCCCTAACCGAAGGAGTACTCAAAACCATGCTGCTAACCAAAGTCAAAAAAGCGAGTACGGCCCTGATCGTGTCTTGCCTGCTACTCCTCGCAACGGGGATCATGAGTATCGGCCAGGCTGGAGTCGAGGAAGATCAGGGCGCGCAGGCCACCCGTAAGCCTGCTGAGGGGCAACCGCCGGCCGCGGCGAAGCCTGAGGCGGCCGAGCAGCCCGGGCCCGTGGAGCGCTTTCGCCAGGAGGGGGATGCCGTTGCCGTCGAGTTCTCGTCCGACGGCACGGTACTGGCCGCCTACACCTGTGGCGATCGATTTCCCAGACAGCTCCTGTGTCTCTACAGTGCCATCACAGGCGAGCGCCTCGGTCAGGTGCAGGTATCGGGACAGGGCATCAACAGCCGGCCGTTCGCCTTTTCACCGGACGGGAAGGTCGTGGCGATCGTCGATTTACAGGGTACCAGGCTGCTCTACTGCGACCCCGCCAGCGGCAAAACCGTGCGCACCGTGTCACTTCCTGCGCCGGGCCCCGTGGGGCCGATCCTCCTGCGCTTTTCGCCGGACGGGAAGCGGTTGGCCGTTGCTGTCACCTGTGACACGGTACTCATGGTTGATTCGCTCACCGGTGAGATTCTCCAGGAACTCGGCGGCGAGCACAACAGCATCTTTAGCCTGGCGTTTTCGCCGGACAACCGGAGCGTGGCCTTTGGCACGTCGAAACCGTCGCTGCAGGTCTGGGACGTGGCGACGGGCAAACGCGACCCCCGGGTCGAACAGAAGCCCGCGGATTGGGTCCCCGCCAGCCTCGCGTACTCCAAAGACGGCACGGTTCTGGCGGCGGGCGGTCGCAATCGCATTACTCTGTATGACCTGGCGACCGGCCAAGAGCGGTGCCGACTCGAAGCCCCGATGGAACTGGTCAACGGGCTGGCCTACCTGCCGGATGGCAACCGGCTCGTATCCGCCAGCCGGCGGCAAGGCGAGGCCCTGGTCTGGGATTTGCGCACCGGGCGCGTGCTGTGGGCCCTGGCCGGCGCCGCCGAAGGACGGTCTCTGGCCGTATCCCCCGACGGCCGGTCCGTGGCCCTGGGGACAGCGGATCGATTCATCGTCTGGGACCTCCCCTTCACCGAGGACAACGCGCACCGCCAGGAAGCGCCCTCAGCGCCGCGGACCTGGAACGCTCGTGGTCGGAGTTGGCCAAGGGCGCACCGGTGGCCCACCAGGCCCTCCGCACCCTGCGCGCCGCACCCGCGACGGCCGTCACGTTCCTGCGCCGCCATCTCCGTCCGGCTGCGATGCCAGATGCGGACACGGCAGAGGTGGTGCGCCGGCTCCTCGCCCAGCTGGACAGCGATTTGTTCTCGGAGCGCGAGTCGGCAGACCGCGCTCTGGAGAAGCTCGGCCCGGGCCCGGAGCCGCTGTTGCGGGCAGCCCTCGCAGCCAAGCCATCGCTCGAGGTGCGGCGACGCCTCGAACGGGTTCTTGAGGGGCTAGCGCAACCGTTCGCGCGCGACTGGCGCTGTCCAACTTCTGGAACATATCGGCACCGCTCCGGCCAAGGAATTGCTCGACCAGCTCGCCGGGGGCGCGGACACCCGGCTGACCCGGGAAGCCAGGGACGCGGTGAGCCGCCTCACGAGGCGTTCCCGCGCCACGCGCTGAACGCCACCTCTCAGTAGCCGGCTCACCTAAAGAAGCAACGGATCGGCGATCGGGCATTCCTGCAGCGATTCGCCTTCAGCGGGCCGCGCGTGATTCCGGCCCCGCGCTTCCAGGAGTTGCTGCTGGCCGCGCAGAGGCCCGACAGCAAGCCGCCCGCGGCGCAGAAGAGCTTGAGGTAGGCCTACCGGCGCGCGACTGCTGGGGACGGCCGCGGCGGATCGTCCGCCGCGGTCTTGTTCTTGCGCCGTGCGATTTGCAACGAAAGTGCGTCGGTGTGTCGGGCCGGAGCGCGCAAGGGCGTGTGCTGGACCAGAGCACCAACTGCCTCCCGGCGAGAAACCGGCGGATGTGTACAGGCGTTCCGATGCCACGCTTCCGGATCGAGGCCGCGTACTGGAATTTCTGGATTTCTGATTGCCGCCAACAAACCGGCGCCATAGTGAGACAGGCACGAGGCAATCGTTGTCTATCGCCGCACCCGCCATGCCGGGGGCCGTTCCCGCTGAGGCAGACTTGGACGTGTTCACCGGTCGTGCCCGCGGGCACTTCCGGGTGTTGTCTTCTCGGTGGAGGAGTGGATTTTCGCGAAGCTTATTTCAGCCGAAAAAGGTGGCCAGGATTCCATAGGGGGCACAAGCTGCCGACTCGGCGCGCCCGTGTCCGCCGGTTCCAATAGCTCGCGAAGGTTGACTGGGCCTTGCGCTTTCAAGGCGATTTCCGGAGGCAATCCATGCGTTTCCAGTGCCAAGAACTCAGCGAGGGGTACACAGCTATGAGATTCTGCCTCACGTTCTTGCTGGTCGCCTGCGCCGCCTTGCTCGCTGATCTCCCTGCTAAGGGCGCAGCAACCCGTTGCAGGACCGGACCGCACGGACGTGTTCGGCGATGCTCTACCCAAAGGAGCCGTCGCCCGGCTCGGATCGGTTCGGTTTCACCATGAGTGTGGAGTGATTGCCGCCGCATTTTCTCCGGACGCAAAGACCGTGCTTGCGGCCGGATTCGACAAGAAGGGAGGGCTATCACTTCGTTTCTGGGAAACGAGCACGGGCACCGAAGTGAACCGGATCACCGTCAAAGGCACTGATCTTACGGGCATGACCTTTGCGCCTGACGGCAAGTCCGTATTCCTGGGCGTCAATACCTGCGTTGAACAATACGACTGCCAAACGGGCAAACTCATGCAGTCGATTGCCGTCCCACGAAACATCCACCGGTTCGTTAACTTTGCCGTTTCGCCAGACGGCAAGTGGCTCGTCACCAACTCTGAGTCGCTCGAAAAACTCTACAGCCCCATCGTCCACATTTGGGAAATCGCAACCGGTAAGGAGCAAAAGGCGCTGAAAGGCCAGCGTGGTACATTTGTCAGATGCCAATGGAGTGCGGACGGGAAGCGCATCATGTCCGCAAGCGGCCATATGGGGATCAGCTACGGCAATGGGAAGGATGAAAGAATCAAGGGCGCCATCTGCGTTTGGGATGCCACTACGGGAAAGAAGCTGCATGAAATTGCGAACGACGAGTACAACCTGGCCTTTGCGGCTGACGGGCAAACAGTCGCGCTCCAACCGGACACAGGCGTGACCCGCATCGTAAACATCCCCACGGGAAAGACTATTTGCACCTTGGACGTGGACGCGTCGCGTTCCAGTATCGAATTCACTTCCGACAGCAAGCGACTCGTTACCGTAAATTACTCTCGCGGCGACGTGCCCTGCATGTGGGACGCGGTGACGGGAAAGCTACTCCAGCGTTTCGAGAATCAGGCTTCACATTCCGGAAGCCATCGACTGGTTGGCTTCTCGCCCGACGGCCGGTTCCTTGCGGCCATGTCTGGGGGTTGGAACGTCGACGGTTCGGTGCTGCTGTGGAACGTCGCCGACGGGAAAGCCATCCATCATGATGGCGGCCATTCTGACGCAGTAACCGCCGTCGCGTTCTCTCCCGACGGCACACTCGTTGCCTCCGGAAGCGCGGACTGCACGGTTCGCCTCTGGAACTCGCTTACCGGAAAACAGTTGGCCAAACTGGCGGGCCACGCCACCGCTATCACCGCCCTTGCCTTTGCCGGTGACGGCAAGACGCTCGCATCCTCCAGCGCCGACGGCCGCATCCGACTGTGGGAAACTGCCAGCAGGCGCGAGCTTGCCAGACTAGATGGCGCCGAGCCTGGCGCCGCCTGTCTAAGTTTTGCTCCCGATAACAGGAAATTGATTGTTGGTGGCAAGGCGCACACGCTAGACGTTTGGGATCTGGTAAGCCTCAAGCAAATTTCATCGGCTACTACGGGCCACGACGGCACGGTTTTCGCAATTAGCCGCGATGGCAAGCTGGCTCTGTCCGCTAATGGCGAAGACCGCAACGACGTCCCGCTGGAAAAACTCCGTCTTTGGAAATTGCCCGCAGGCACCCATTTGCTGGCCGTCGATCTGCGCGATGGCCAAAGAAACCACGACCATGTCGTCTGCTGGACCGCAGCCATTTCGGCCGGTGGCCAGTTATTCGCTGCCAGCCATAGCCGAGCATCCATGACTTTGCGCGGTCAGATGTATGCCGACGACACGGTGCGCGTGTTTGAAGCGGGAACGGGCCAGGAATGGCTCAAATTGCCCCCTGTCAAGCTTCACGCTCTGTCGTTTTCGCCCGACGGCCGCTTTCTGGTTGCTGGGCACGGCAACACTTTGACCTTTCATAATCACAGCACTGACAGCCGAGTCACCATCTGGGATATGGCGAGCGGCGACAAAGTGCGCGAGTGGAAGGGACACGCCAACGAAGTGACGTGCGTCGCATTCTCTGCCAACGCTAACCTGGTGGCTTCGGGAAGCGCCGACCATACGATTCTCATCTGGAAAGACGCCCGCCCCACCGCTTCCAAAGCCGGCGCAGAGCGAGTGACGGCAAAGCATTTGCAAACCTGGTGGGACGAACTGGGAAGCAAAAGGGTCCATTCCCAAAAAGTGGTGGGTTTTTCCTGCGTTTCGGCTAACCTATCGTACAGCAATGGACGGACTTTTCCAGCAAGGAAGCGAGGCAGCCAATGGAGATTCGCATGGCGAAGGCAGGATCGCCGGTCACGGGGGTCGCGGAAGTTGTCGCCCGGATGCAGCGGCAGCTGCCGACGCAGCAGGCCGAGTGGCTTGAGCAACTCCGTGACCGTCCCGAGACGTTTGCCGAGCTGGAGCGCAAGGTTCATGGCGCCTTTCAACAGCTGGCCGACCAGGTGGTTGCCGGCCTGCTGGCCGAAGCGACCAAGCCCGCCGAGTGGGCCCGCGAATCAAAAAAAGCGTAGTCGCAGCGTCGCCGACGAAACTTCGCTCGGGAGAAGTTCGGCCGTTGACGCTGCGACTTTTGGGCGGCTTGGTGCTGTGGGTGAGCACGATTTACTGCGGACCGGCGGCCCGTGGTGGCAAGGGCCGGGGTCGCGAAGGTGCTGGTCTGTACCCGGAGTTGGCGGTCCTGAGATTTCAGGAAGGGGACAGCCCGGCGTTGTGCAGCCTGGTGGCACGGGCGACGGCGCTGCTGCCATCGTACGCCATGACCCAGCAGGAATTGGCCCAGCGTGGTGTGCCCCTGGACATTAAGGTGGTCCATGGCATCGCGGGCCAGGTGGGGGCGGCGACGCTGGCGTGGCGCACGCGGGAATTGCAGAGGTATCGTGACGGTGCGCTGCCGGCGGGGACCGAGTTTACGGGCAAACGGTTGGCGGCGTTTGTGGATGGCGGCCGCACGCGGTTGCGGCGGGTGACGCGCAAGCAGCGCGGCCGCGGCCAGCACAAAAAGCAAAAACGCCGCTACAAGGCAGACTGGCGTGAACCCAAGCTGCTGATCATCTACGAGGTGGATGACCAAGGGCGGATGGTGCCGGGAACGCGGCCGATCGTCGACGGCACGTTTGGCGGTCCGGATGAGTTGATGGAATTATTGGCGATGCACTTGCATCGCTTGGGCGCGGCGAAGGCAACCGTGATTTCGCTGGGGGCGGAAGGAGCGCCGTGGTTTTGGGATCGGCTCGATTGGGTGGTGCAGCGGGTCGGCCTGCCTGCCGAGCGTGTGGTGAAGACGTTGGATTGGTGCCACGGCGTGCACCAGATCAGTTTGGCATTGGCGCACCTGATCGCCGACAGCGCGGAACGCAAGCGGGTGTTCAAGAAACTACGCAAGTGGCTGCGTCAGGGCAGCTGGCAACGGGTGGCCAACGAGTTGACGGGGATGGCGTGGGCGCAGGAGTTGCCGCTGGACCATGCGGTGTGGACACCGATCCTGTATGTGGAGCGCCACGGCGAAGGGGGCCATTTGGACTACGCGCGTTACCGTCGTCGCGGTCTGCCGTCGGGAAGCGGGGCGATTGAGAGCGCGATCCGTCGGGTCATCAACCTGCGGCTGAAGGGAAACGGCATCTACTGGCTGGAGGATAACGCGGAGGCGCTACTGGTGATTCGTGCCAACGTGCTCTGCAATCGCTGGGAGGAAACGTTTGCGCGGGTGTGTGAGAGCATGGCCAGCAACCGCCGATTGGATTGGGCATGGCAGTCGCCAGACATGCTTGACGCACTGAACTCGGACGTCCCCGTTAAACCGCCGGAGCCACAACTCCAAGGTACCAAAGGAAGCTATGGCGCAGCGGCATAAGCACGTTTTTGGAATGCGCCCGAAGCAAAATGCCGGCTGGCCAGGCAGCGGTCGCCAAGCTTGTTGCTCATCCGCAGGAAACTGTGCAGTGGATAGGCGGCGAAAAACTTAAGCCGGTATCCCCGTCAAAAAAGCGATATCGAGCGGATCACCAGGTTGATCAATGCTCTCGATAGCGCCGTTTTCGAGGAGCGGCAGGAAGCGAGTGCGGCACTGGAAGGGCTGGGTTCATTAGCTGAGCCTCAGCTCCAAAGTGTGTTGGCCGGTAACTTGCCGCTAGAATCGCGCCGGCGTGTCGAACGGCTGGTGGCGAAGCTGGATACCTTCACGGCTGAACGATTGCGGATCATGCGGGCTGTGCTGGTATTGGAATGGATTGGCGGCGCCGACGCCGAGAAGGTGCTTGTGACGCTGGCCGGCGGCGCACCGGGGTGTTACGTAACTCAGCTCGGGCAGGCCGCGCTGGCTCGGATGCGAGCTTCCCAATAAGTGAGGCTGGTTGCGTCGAACGGGAGACAGCAGTGAACATTTCCCTGGCCGTTCAGCCCGTTCCGATTTTCCTCACCGCACCAGCTCGGCGATCGGGTTGCCGTCATCGAGGAGCTGGCGGGGGCGGCCGGTGAAGTCGTTGAGGCTTTGGCGGTGGTCGATGCCGAGGGCGTGGTAGACGGTGCCGATTACGTTCTGAGCGCCCACGGCGCGCGTCCGCGGGCGCTCGCCGCGGCTGTCGGTTTCGCCCACCACCTGTCCGGTGCGGACCGCGCCGGCGAACAGGGCGAAGCTCGCGTCCGGCCAATGGTCGCGGCCTGCCTGCGCGATGCGCGGCGTGCGGCCGAACTCGCCCCAGACCAGCACCAGCACCTCCTGGTCGAGGCCGCGTTCGTGCAGGTCGGTGACCAGGGTGTGAATCGAGCGGTCGAGGAGCGGGAGCGTGCTACGGAGGTTCGGAAAGCCGGTATAGACCTCCTCGAGCTCGTGCTGCATCGGTTCGACGAACTGCACCGTGCGGACCAGGGCCAGCTTGTCGGCGATCGTCGCCTGCAGCGGCATGTGCTCGCAGATATCGAAACCGGGCACGCGGGTCCGGATCGGCCTGAACTCGCCGCGGTATTCAACCGGGGCGTCGGGCTTGAGGTCGTACATGTCCAGGTGGCTGGGGCCGCCGGCGAGGCAAACCATGATGACGGCCCGCGGCGAGCGCGGCGAGGCTGCCGGGTCGGCCGATGCGCGCCGACGGAGCATTTCGGGCAGCGTCAGGCCACCCAAACCCAGCGCCCCGACACGGAGGAAATCGCGACGGCTCAGATCGTCGCGCTGCCGCTGTTTGCCGCCCCAGAACGTCAACATGCCGTGGCCTCGATTCGGTCAATTCCGATGGACGCGATCATCTTATCGTCCTCTTTTTTATAGCACGTGAGCGCCGATCCGTCCCAGCCCGAGTCAAGCGAGGGTGACCCAGGACGACCGCATCGACGCTGGGACGGCCATCGCCGAGACGTGCCGAGGTGCGCATACGGATCCGCGAAAATGGTAGCCTTGCCGCGTGCCGCTGGATATGAAATCATGAAAATCGGCCGAATTTGCCCCAAGGAGGAGCCCATGCTCGTCAGCAAATACGCCAGCGTTGTGATTTCTCTCGGAATCGTGGCCACGCTGGGCGTACCAGCGGCGGTGGCTCAAACCGATCCGACTGACGAGCCATCACCCAAGATCGTGGAAAAGCTCATCGCCCAGCTCGGCGCCGACGAATTTCAGGTGCGGCAGGAAGCGAGCAATGAACTGGAGAAACTCGGCGTCAAGGTGCTCCCCGCCTTGCGCAAAGCGGTGACCGCGAAAATCGATCTTGAAGTCAAGCGGCGCATCGAAGTCGCAATGAGCGGGATCGAGAATGCGCTGCTCAAAGACGAGGAGAAGCATTGGGCGGATCTGGGTGCGTCACGTCGTGACATCAAGGACCGCCTCATGAGAATCCTGGCCAAAACGCCGACGCTGAGCGACCAGCAAGTGGTCGCAGCCGTGTATCTCCTGACCGTGGGCGCTCCCCGACCGACGACGAATCGAAACGGGCACAGAAGCAGCTGGCCGGTAGCATCTGGCGGATGGGAGCTATCCTTCCACTTGCTCGGTCGCTGGCGCAAAGCAAAGAATTCAGCGCGGCAGTCGCGGGAGCAAACGGCCGCCTGTTCAAGCTTGAAAGGGACCTCGCTACCGAAGCGGGATTGGCACGCATGCTGCAGCGGCTTCGCGGCCCAGAATATCAGAAGTTTACCGACGACCTTGCCACGTCGCTGGGTAAAGTCGTCAAGACGGATGAGCAGTTTGTCGACCTTGCCTTCCTGCTGGCGCTGTCACGTTTTCCGAAGACCAACGAGATGGGCACGGCCATCACACATCTGAAAAATTGGCAAAACGACGCATCGAGACGTGCGGACATTTTTTGGGCCGTGTTGAACAGCAAGGAGTTCATTCTCGGGAAATGAGCAGCCGTTTCTTTGCCAATGGATTCGCACGCAAATGAGGCGCAAACCATGACACGCATGCTCGCCCGCACGTCCGCGGGTGCTGGGTGCTGGATGCGGTGATGGGGATCGGCACATCGGCACTGGATGCTGGCTGCGGCGGCTGCGCAGTCAGGTTCATAGGATACGGAGGCTACCGTCGACCTTATCCCGGAGACTCTGCAATGCCCCCCTCATGGCTTGACTCGGTGTTGGCTGCGCGCGTGTACGACCTGGAGCAACCGCGGTTCCGCGGCATGCCCATCCACCCAACGCACCTGCCCGGCTACTTCTACGCCTTGCACAGGCGCCACCGCGATACCTACCGCCCTGCGGAACACGGTCCCCGCAGCGGCGCCTCTGGCGTGCTCACCATGATGGAACATTCAGGGACTCATCTTGACGCTCTTTGCCATCAGGCAAACTGCCTGACGCTGTTCGGCGGCATTCCGACCGACGCTGCTGAAACACCGACCGGATTTAATCGGCTCGGCGTCGAGACCGTGCCCCCGCTTGTGGCCCGCGGCGTGTTGCTCGACGTGGCCGGCTGGAAAGGACAGGTCCCACTGCCGCCAGCGTATTCGATCAGCGCCGAGGATCTCGCCGGCTGTGCCGCCGCGCAGGGTGTCGAGTTGCGCGCGGGGGACGTATTGCTGGTGCGCACCGGCTACGCCTCGTTGTGGAACGACGAAGCTGCATACCTACGCGCGGCCGGTGTGGGGAAGTCAGGCACGCTGTGGGCCGCGGAGCGCGGCGTGGTTGCGGTGGGTGCCGACAACATGGCCTGGGACGCGCCGGATGACCGAGACCCGGAGACGGGCGCAACGCTCTTCGCGCACCTGTACCTGTTGCCCCAGAAGGGCGTGTACATCATCGAGAACGTCAACCTCGATGAGTTGGCACGCGACCGCCGTTGGGAGTTCCTCTTTATCGGCGCACCCCTCAAGTTTCAAGGCGCCACAGGGTCGCCGCTACGGCCGTTGGCGCTTGTATAGATGCCTCTGGTAACGAAGTCAACATCGACAGCATCACGGACGATGAATTGGCCGCCTGTGCCGCCGCGCAAGGCTGCGCTCTGCGTCCCGGCGATGTGCTGCTGGTGCGGGACCGGATTCGCGACCTTGTGGCACGACGCGGCCGCGTATCTGCAGGCGGCCGGGGTTGGCAAGTGGGCAGCCTGTGCGCCGCCGAGCACGGCGTGATCGCGGTCGGCGCCGACAACATGGCCTGGGACGTGCCCGGCGAGCGCGACCCCGACACCGGCGCCACGCTGTTCGCCCACGTCTACCTGCTGGCACAGAAAGGCGTTTACATCATCGAGAACCTGAACCTCGAGGAGTTGCGCGCGACCGCCGTTATCGCTTCGCTTTCATCGGCATCCCGCTCAAGTTCCAGGGCGCCACCGGCTCGCCGTTGCGGCCATTGGCATTAGCAGAGCCGTAGGCGGTTGCTGGATTCGCGGTTGCTGGCGTTCAGGCACACACACCGATAGAATACAAGCATTGCGGCGAGAACCACCTGGCATGGCACAGCGGCACGGTAGGTACGTGATTCGCAGCGGCGAAGGAGATTGCGGATGGCGGTTGCAACGCAAGACGAGAAGCGGTTCTTGTTCTACGAGCCCGCTTCGGGGTTATTCGAGGTTTCCCTTGTAAGCGATTCCGAATTCCGCGTTCGCCGGCTCGAATCTTCCGAGTTGTCCGTCGTCGCCGACTTTTTCAAGATGATGGAAAGCACGAGCACCTCCAGGGCCCTGCCCTTTCCACTCGGGCCGTGGTGGCAGGGGACGTTCGAGGGTAGGCATGCCGGCACTGCAACCGCTCCCGCGCTGCGACAGGGATTAGTAGCGGGACCGGAGGCCATTCAGGGGACTCACATTCCCGAAAGCCTTGTGCTCCATGTTCGCCGTCTCGGCGTCCATGACGAGGTTCAGACTGTCCTTGCCGCCGTTCATCAGGTTTATCCCAACGCCCTACGGATCGAGCTTTCGGTGTTCCGCGACCCTGATGGCGACGAGCGCGTCCGCGTCAACGCTTACGTTCAGGAGACGGGTGACGAGGAGACGGAGAAGTATTTTCGTTGTCTGGGACAATGGACAGAAGCGATTTCCACCAGGGCCGCCGAGAGAATTGTCTTCACCACCGCCTAAGCCATGCTCGCCGCCGCTGCGGAGCATGCCGGCACGGTCAAGAAGCACGTCAAGCACGGTCAACATGCGATTCGCCAAATCGATGCTTGCGCCGAGGATCCCGACCGGTTCCGTAATGCGCGTGCCGCCATGCGCCGGTGGGCGAGTACCGCCGAAGCCGTCCGCGTCGATTGACGGTTGTCAGCGACGGTCGCAGGGCCACAAAAAACACAGGCCCCGCTCCGAGGAGCGAGGCCCGCGTCGGTCAGAGGAGGACCGAGGTTACTTCTTCTCGATCGCCGGAGCCGGCAGCGGAGCCGGGGCCGGCGGCGTGAAACTCGGAGCGGGCTTCAGAGCGCCCGGTGCCGGCGGCGCGAAGCTCGGCACCGGCGTCATCATGCTCGGAGTGGCCGGCGGCGGCGTCTCGCACGACGGCTCGCACGGTGCACACGGATCGCACGGATCGCACACCGGCACGTGGATCGGCACCTTGCGGCACACCTTCGTCGTCACGCAGTACGGCTCCAGGTGGCAGGTCGTCTCCGGCACCAGCTTCACCTGCTCGCACGGCACCAGCTTGCACACCGTGTACGGCACCTGGCACACGTGCTCTTCCTGCACCATCTTGCACTTCTTGCACGGGATCACGCACTGGTGCTCCTCCGGCACCATACGGCAAGTCGTGTACGGCACCTTGCATACCCGTTCCTCGGGCACCATCGTGCACGAGCACCGCTTGATCATCTTGCAGTGCTGCTCCGGCACCATCTGGCAGGTCGTGTACGGGATGCACCGCGTCCGCACCTCCGGCACCGTGTAGCACCGCCGCTGCGTCACCATCTTGCAGTGCTGCTCCGGCACCATCTGGCACGTCGTGTACGGAATGCACTGCGTCCGCACCTCCGGGACCGTGTAGCACCGCCGCTGTGGCACCATCTTGCAATGCTGCTGCGTCACCGTCCGGCACGTCGTGTACGGAATGCACTGCGTCTTGACTTCCGGCACCATGTAGCACTTCCGGCGAATCTCCATCCGGCAGTGCTGCTCCGGCACCATGTGGCACGTCGTATACGGAATGCACTGCGTGTGCACTTCCGGCACCATCGTGCAGCGGACGCGCTTCTCCATCCGGCAATGCTGCTCCGGCACCATTTGGCAGGTCGTGTACGGAATGCACTGGACCTTGACCTCCGGGATGCAATAGGACCGCTGGCAGATCACCGTCTTGCAGTGATGCTCCGGAATCATCTGGCACGTCGTGTAGCAGTGCGGCTTCATCACCGTCTCGCACACCGTCTTGCACACGTTGTACTTGACGACGTGGCACTCCTCATGCGGCACCAGCTTGCAGCGCTTCTCGATGTGCGTCTCCTCAGACGGGCACCAGATCTTCTTGGTGCAGCACCTGCCGGGCAACTGCTCCTGGCAGCAAATAGTCGGGCCCGGCCGATACCGGCACTTGCACGAGCATTCGTCGAACTCCCAGCATCCCGGCTGCTGAATCGTCTTCGTCACGATCGGGCCCGGCCGGTAGTAACACTCGGTGTGCCAGCAGCCGGTCTTGATCGTCACCGGCACGTCATAGAACACCTTCTCCATCGTGCAGGTCTTGACGATCTTCTCGCACGGCTCCAGCACCTGCTTGTGCGTGACGCACGGCACCATCACCTGGTGGTTCTCATACACCGGCTTGCACGTCGTCCAGCGGATCGGCACCTCGTAGTTCTCCACCTTCTGGTGATACACGCAGTACCGGCACTCGCGCACGTGCTGCTCATAGCACGGCTTGTAGGTCGTCCAGTGGATCGGCACGCAGTACTCGCTATAGACCGGCTTGCAAGTGACATAGTTGCAGGTCTTAACGTGCTGCTGATAGCACGGCTTGTAGGTCGTCCAGTGGATCGGTACCTGGTATTCCTGGTATTGCGGGTGGTACACCGTGTAGTTGCAGTACTTCACGTGCTGCTCATAGATCGGGTGGCACGTCGTCCAGTACACCGGCACCTGGTAATCCTGGTAGCAGGTCTTCGGCACGGTATAGTTGCAATACTTCACGTGCTGCGTGTAGACCGGCCGATAGGTCGTCCAGGTCACCGGCACCTGGTAATCCTGGTAGCAGGTCTTGCACACCGTATAGTTGCAATACTGGACGTGCTGCGTGTAGACCGGCCGATAGGTGGTCCAGCGCACCGGCTCCTCATACTCGTGGTAGACCGGCTTGCAAACGATGTAGCGCTGCTCGCGCACGCACTGCTCATACACCGGCTTGCAGGTGGTGTATTTCTGGACGATGTTATAGCATTCCCAGACGGGCTTGCAGACGATCGTCCTTTGTTCCTTGACGCATTGTTCCTTGACCGTTTGATAGGTCGTGTAATGGCATTCCTTCATGACCGTCTGGTAAACGCGCCGATAACGGACGCAGGTCTGCTCTTCGTAGACGGTTTGATAACAGACGCGGTAGCGCACCCTGGGCATGCAGTGTTGTTCCGGGCTGCAGCAGCTGTCGGGGTAGGTGCAAGCCCCGCAGTGTTGTGCCCGGGCCGGTGTCTCTGCGGTGGCCCACACTGCCACGGCGGCGAGCAACGGCATCCATATCCGGACCTTCATGTTCTCACGCCTCCTCTTAAGGTGACCGTCAAGGCAAGCAACGGCCGGCGCGAGACTGACCGGTCGCGCCGTCGGGTAACTCTGCCCGATGCGCGACGGTACGTAAAATGATCCGCAGGGGAAAACCGGGAAAATGCGCGAACGGCTCCCGGTGCCATATGACTTTGCCTCAGGGCTGAACTCTTCCGCATCCCTGTACCGGCCGGCCTGGGCAAATCGCGCGGCGGCGTTTCAGCCGCGGCGGTGCCTGCGGCGCTCTCGGAATCGGGACGATCCGTACAATCTCACCTGGCTCCCCTCGCCCCTTCGGGGGAGAAAGAGGTTCCCCGTGACGCGCTGGCGCTGGCTCCTCTGGAGCATGTACGTGGTCGCCTGGACGGTCGCCCTGCTCTTCCCGAGTGTGCCGCAAACCGGGATGGAGGGCCTCGACAAGCTTATTGCCCCCCATCACATTCTCGTCGCCAAGACGGTCCACGTGAGCGCCTACGCGGTCCTGACGATCTTAACGGCCTGGCTGAATGCGCCGATGCGCTATCGCTGGCTGCTCATGTTCCTGCTGATGGCGCACGGCACGGCGACCGAGCTCGGCCAGCTCACGATGAATGAGCTGCACTGGTCGGTGCGCAACGGCGACCTGCGCGACGTGGCGTTCGACAACCTCGGCGTGCTGCTCGGCGTGCTGGTGAGCTTGAAATGGTGGCTGCGCGAGACGTGACCACCCGCCACCCGCTCGCCCCTGAGCTTCCGCTGCCGCAGCGCCGGGTCCTGGTAGCCGGTGTGATGAATGACGACGTTCCGACCAGCGCACGTCGCCGCCCAGCTCGCGCAAGCTCGGCAGGATCTGTTCGTGGACGCGATAGCGCCAGCGCCGGATGCCGCCGAAACAGCCGGACATGGTCGACGGTGGTGCTGCGCCGCGACCGTGTCGGCGACGACGATGTCACCCGCCAGCCCCGCCGCCGAGGCAAGGCACGCGCCGAGGTTGTGCTCCTCGTTCTTGACGATCATGCACAAGCGAGAGGAGCGGCTCCGCAAGCTCCCCTCTCCCCTTGTTGGGGGTGAGGGGTTCGCTCTGCTCCCCTCTCCCCTTGGGGGAGAGGGGCTGGGGGTGAGGGGTACGCGCCGCACCGCCGTCGGGCCGATCCAGTCGGTAGCGGGGTTCGTCATCCATCGCCTGCCGCTCCTCGCGTCGGAATCGGTGTTTGCGGAGTTCGATTGCCAAGGGGGTTGGCACGCACGCTTGTAATCGCAAGCCCTTGCGTTGCAATTTCTTGTGACGCTGCTCCGAGTTCGATTGCCAGGCTTCTACACAACGTCGGGCGCTGTTTTTTTGCCGCCTCGATGAAGCGCGCTCAACGGCTCATACCGGCATTGCGGTTCACGTCCGCCGGCTGCGGCGCCCGTGCGCGAAGGTCCGGGTGCCGAAATGGTGGATGAACAGGTCGCGGCAGCACACCAGCGTGAAGCCCTCCTGGCGCGCCTTCGCGCTCAGGATGTCCGTGTCGAACAGGCTCAGGTCCGTCCATTCGTTCAATCCCGGGCGGACGCGCTCCAGCACCGCCCGGCGCAGCAGCAAGCAGAATCCGCCCAGCCGTTCCGTCTCGAGCCATTTTCCCTTGTGCTGGCCCGCGAACTCGCGCGCGAACCGCTGCACCGCGTCCACGTCCACGAGCGCCTCGCCCGGCCGGGCCCCCTTCTTCGGACCGAGCCGATACGGCACCGTCTCGACGAGCTGCGGCGGCGCCGCGTAGTTCGACATCGGCCCCACCATGCCGAACGCGTCCGACACCTTCGCCAGTGCCGTCAGCGCGTCGAGCCAGCCGCCGGTTACCACCGTATCGTTGTTGAGCAAGCAGATGAATTCGCCGCGCGCCTTCGCGATCGCTTCCTGGCACGCCGTCGAGATATCCAGGTCGGTCGCCGCCCGGCACACCTCCACGCGCAGCCGGCTCGCCAGCCCATCGCGCAGCCCGGCGAGATACTCCGCCGTGCCGTCGAGCGAGCCGACGTCGAGGAAGATCAGCTCGAACGGCTCCCGGCTAAAACGCAGCACGCTCGGCACGCAGAGCCGCGTATATTCCAGCATCCCGCAGCAGGGAATCACCACTGACACTAACCCCGGCGGCGACGTGATCGAAAGGGTGTTGGCGATAGTCATGGTAAATCCTAAAGAGTTCAAACCACGAATCCCACGAATAAGACCGGCCACAACCATGAACCACGGATTACCCAGCGCGGCCGAGCCGCAACGCAAAAGACAATAAGAGAGGAATGTGGGAGGACGGCGCGCAGCCTCCCTGTGCCCGGCAGGAGGGTAGACTGGTTTATTGGCGTTTGATACCGGCGCTTTCTGGCCCTGCCTGCGGGTATCGCCAAAAGTAATGACCGAAAAAATTACTAGGCTGTTTTCTGGTATCGCTGCATACGCAGCAGGTGTCGGCCATGCTATGATGTGTAGTAAATTCCGTGACCAAAGCAAGATTCTGCGATCGTCCTTCCCTGAGGGAAGAATCACAGACGAATCTTGGTTTGATCATCGGTGTGCCTTCTGGAGCAATCTGCGTTTCGGCCGAGAAGTTGCGCAGGCTGCAAAGATTTTGAACCTTAGTAGAACGGATCGCACGGATAAGAGCAATCTCTATCTCTGTTTCTATCCGTGTGATCCGTGTGATCCGTGGTTCCAATTCGTGTTATTCGTGTTATTCGTGGTTCTGCGTCTTTGACTCGGAATCCGGCTTCGTGTACTTGCTCACCAGATTTATCAGCAACAAATACTCCTGCTGGTGCCGCCGTGCCTGCAGCGCCACCACTTCCTGCTGCTTCTGCAACAGCCGGTCGCGATACTCGCCGGTCTTGTCCAGCGCCAGCGCCTCCGCGATCCGCGCTAGCGCCTGCGGATACTCCCGTTCGCGCGCGTGGACCCACGCCAGGTTGTAGCGTGCGCGCACGTCGGTTGCGTTTACCGCCAGCGCCTTCTCGTACGCCGACCGCGCCTCGCCGGTGCGGCCCCATTCGAATAGCGCGTCGCCCAGCGCGTTCCACAATTCGGCTGAGCAGCTCGGATTGAGCGCCAGCGCCACCTTGGCCATGTCCGCCCCGCGCGTCGGGTCGCGCAGCGAGAAGGTCAAGAACTGGCTCACCTCACACAGCAGCACCCAGTTCCGCGGCTGCAAATGCAGCGCCTCACCATACAGCCCCGCCGCCAATTCGAACCGCCCCGCCTTGGCGCACGCCCGCGCCTGCTGGATCGGCTCCTGCAGCCGCTTATGCGCCGCCTCGCCGAAGCGCTCGTAGAATCGCTCAAACACCTCGTGCGCGAGCTTCGGGGCCAGGAGCCGCGCATGGATGCCGCGGCCCTCCTCGCCCGCCGGCTCGACATACCGGCAGCGCTTGCCCTCGCCGAAATACTCGCGCAACAGCGGGAAGTTGACGCCGACGAACGTCGCGAGGCTGAAGCGTTGGTGCTCGAACTCGTCGTCGCGGGTGATCCGGGTTTGCCCGTAGTCGTTGACCAGGATAAACCCGTCGTCGACGAGCATGCCGAGCAGCTTTTCCAGGCACTGGATCGCCCCGTAGCTGTGCAGAAGCCGCTTCGTCAGCCGCCGGCCATACGCCACCGCGAACTCGCCGTACGGCAACGCCGCCGTCGCGACCGGCTGATAGTCATACTCCGACGCGAAAAGCCCATACACCTCCAGCAGCTCGTCGCGAGCGCGCGGCTCGCTCGACTTGCGCGCTCGCGCAACTGCTCCGCCGTCAGGTCGGTATAATCCGCAAGCCGCACGTTGCGGGCAACGCAGGTGCGCACGCACAGCTGCCGCACCGCATCGGCGTCCAGCTCCAACACCGCCGCCGGCAAACAATCGAGCAGGTAATTCAGAAACACCGCGCCAGCCGCGGTAACGGTAGGTCCGGCTTGCCGAGCCGGACCTCGGTCGCGTCGCTGCCGCGAATCTCGTCGCGTTCCATCGCGCGCAGCGCCGCCCCCGGACACGCTCGCCTCAGGTCCGGCTCGGCAAGCCGGACCTACACCGAACCCTACATCGCGCAGCAAAATCTCCGGCTGCAGCGCATCGACCTGGCGCACGCGGTAGCGGCCCGGATGCTCCGCCAGCACGCCGTGCCGCAGCACGTCCTGCAGCATCCGCGGCGAGCGGTCGGCCGCGATGTATGTCAGCCGTTCGTAGTAATCCTTCTTGTGCTGCCGGCTCAGCGCCCGCACGTGGTCCAGGAAATAACGCGCGAACAGCCCCACGCCGATGCCCAGCTCCAGCACGACGATGTCGTCTCGAGCGTCCCGTCCGCCTCGGCCGCGAGCAAGCCGGCGAAGAAAACGTCGGCCGCATTCCGGGAGAGGGTGCCCTCGTTGTTGATCACAAACGGCACCGGCGCCGCGTCGGAGAGGAACGCCTTGTTGCCCCTCTGCCGTAGGTATTCTTGCCCAAGCTGCCATTCGAGGCTATCTGCAAGCGGCACGAAATCTTGCACGATTTCGCGTCCCGCCTGCGCGTGCGCCAGCACCTGCTCGCCGGGCGAGCCGGTGTGGACGGTGCTATCGCGTGGGTGCGGACGAGGGTTGGTATTGGCCATACGCATGAACCCTTTCGTTATGTGGCGACGGGTGAATGAAGGCGCGAATTATTCCATAACCTTGGGCGGCTCAATCACCTGCGTAAACTGTCCCCGGTTTCTCCCCTATGGCGCTGTGCGACTTCCTGTGCCTCTCTCGCCCGACTCGGTTGCCTTCGCCGAGCGATCCCAACCGCGGGCCTGGGGTGCAGCATTCCGGTCCCCACCGCCGGATCATTCCGCAGGGAGGCAAGCAGCTGCACGCCCCCATTACCATGACGGTGCGGCAGCACGGCCCCCGCTAAGGGAACCACGAGGGCTCCTGCGACCAGAATCTTTCGAAGCTCAATCGCCCGGCCTCAAAGCTGGCTGTCTACGCTTCGCAGGGTGGATCGCCCCACCACCGCGCAAGACTCGCTTCCAGGTGCTGGTCAAGCTCTCCTGGGCGGGCTTGCTTACCCGCATGGTTTCATCAAAAGGTTTTAGAGTGATCTCATCCTCCTCTCCCAAGCTTTCGTGGCGCAATCCCCTTTATTCGTTTTTGCCACAATCGCCTTTTTCTTCTCCCCAACATATCATCGCTATTCTTGCCAATGGCCAAACACTCGGCAATGCGGAAGCGCGCTCTGAAAGTCTCGTATAGCTTTCCCTGTCACCTGCGTTTTGCCCAGCGCAACCCAATCAAGTTCATGCAGCCCCGCTAGGCGCTTAAATCCTATATCCGTCACTGGTGTCCAGGTCAGGTCGAGCCTTGCCAAGCTCTTGAGCGACGCAACCTCCCACATGCCCGCATCCGACACCCCAGCTTCCGACAATTGCAAGTCCTTGAGGTGTACCATTCGCCTTAATTCGCTGAGACCCCTATCACTGACCCCCGCATTACCGAGAAGCCCCAGCGAGACCAGTCTATCCAGTCGCCCAACGTCTTTCATGCCTCTATCCGTCAATTCGGTTCTGCAAAGTTCCAGCCGATCGAGCCTGGGCAATGAGAATAACTCCTTGATGCCCACGTCCGTAATCTCTGCGCCAGCTATATGTAGCTCCCTCAGGCTTCCAATCATCCCAAGCTTCTTTAGACCCCTATCGCTTAAGCGCGTATCGCAAAGAGATAACGCCCGCAATCCAATCTGTGCTGCCAGCACTTCAACACAAGCGTCCGTTATCCCGTTGCCGCTCAGACGGATCTCCTTTAGGTTCCTAAGGCTGGCGAGACCCTTTAGTCCATCATCCGTCACCGCAGTACGGGTGAGGTTCAAATAGGACAGCCTTGGAAATCCGGCAATAGTCTGCAAACTTACATCGCTCACGGCGGTTCCTTCAAGATTGAGTCGAGCAAGGCGCTTGAGTCGGTTCAGTTCCTTTATTCCCAGGTCCCCAACCTTGGTATCCCCAAGATCAAGTGAGACCAGATTCTCAAGCTCGCCCAGTGCTCTTAGGCCTGCATCGGTAACGTCCGTGTGCTGCAAGGAAAGGTGTGTAAGACTAGGAAATGTTGACACCGTTTGCAGATCCCCATCCGTAGCGCGCCAATTTACAATGTGAAGCTGGCTTAACTTTGGCAGCTTGGCCAGCTGCGCAAGTGCTGATCTTGTCGCTTGGTCATGACTAAGCTTGAGTACGCAAAGATTCTCAAGTGCCAGAAGTCTCTTGACTCCCACCGCAGTCACGGCAGTATTACTCAAATTAAGATACCGAAGCTTAGATAAGCGCCCAAGTGCGCCAGAGCTTTGTCTGTCACACGTGTGGCGCGGAGATCCAGTGCGACAAGGCCTCTCAGCTGAGCGAGATGCTGCACGTCGTTATCTGAAACGGCAGTATAGCTCACATCGAGTACGGCGAGATGCTTCAAACCTATAAGCTCCCTTAGCCCAGTACCGGTGACTCGCGTGTGGAAAAGATTTAGGTAAGATAAATTCTCAAGCTTCCTAACTCCTCGCATTTCGTCGTCACGAACGTCTGGAAGAGTCAAGTCCAGTCCGAACGGTACAGGCACGTCCGGAAGGTGATGCAACTTGGCGTTTTCTCGCCCAAATACTAGCACCGGAAGAATACCTTCGGGCAGAGCAGTGCTCTCAACCATCTCGAAATCACCGAAGGTGCCGCGCATATGTTTAGCGTCAGGAGGCCAGGGCACGAACTGGAAACCACCACCGTCATAGACCCTAAATTGCGAGCACTTCGCGCCAATTGAGGCATAAGCGGAACGAATTCTGGGATCAATTGACGAGCCAATCCCAATACCACCCCCCTTGCATTCTTCACGGCAGTGTGCAAGAAAAGGCAGCAACAACAGGATGATTGAAGTGCGACCGCACGAATGAATTCGCATACCCGTATCTCCCTCGCGTCGCCGCTCATTTGAATTCGCTTTGAGTATCAAACCCTTCTGCATTTCCAGTCATCACATCTTTCCAGCTTTGGTTATCTTTCCAATTCTGCTTGTAAGCCGGATATGTCCCTATTATCTGGGTTTGACCAGGAAAATCAGCAGGACCACCCACCGGGCCTTTCCAGGTGTTTGTCCAGTGCACCGCCACTACCGGGGAGCCGCCAAGGTAGATTACCGTGACAAACCTTTGGACGACTTGGATTCCTGTAAGTTCGCACCCTGCCTGGTTCTTATTTCCAAATTTCTTGACATACGCATTCGACGCTTGCTTGAACAAACCCAAGCCGGCACTAGGTATGTCTTTGTATGCAAGCGTGTCGCCGCTTAGGGAAGCGGTTGTAATTCCGGTCGGAGGCGGATCTGGTTGGAGGTTCCCGGAGTCGAATTTGTTACCGGTGATGTGCTTGTGGCCGTGTTCGTTCCCCGGATCGAGATCAATACCCGGCGGAAGCGCGGCACCGAAGACTTCGAAAGTACACGGCAGCCCGGTTTGGGGGTTCAGTTTCTCGCATGTGTATATGCCTGTAACCTCGAATTGCATGCGCTGCCATACCTGTAGGAAGCCTTTTTTGACATTCGGCTTGGTGTATTCAACGCCCAACCCGATGCCAGTCTTGTAACTGCCCGCCAAGTCTACGGTCAAGGTGCCGCCATCAATATTAAATGAGTCTAATCCACTTGGATCAACCGCGTTAACCGATTGATTCATTACGTATCGGTAAAGATTGCTATCCCCCGCCTCAAACCCCATTGGATCCTGCGTCTGCCAGCGGCCGGTGCTCGGATCGTACCACCGCGCCCGGTTGTACTGCAACCCTGTCTCGACATCCAGCATCCGCCCCGTCCAGGCATAGTTCCCGCGGTACGCCGAGTTCGTCTCGCTGATGATATTGCCCCAGCCGTCGTAGCTGATGGCGTCCTTGACGGCGCCGCTGTTGTCGAGCACGTCGCGCACCGAGCCCTGGTAATCCGTCACGTACCAGTACTGCGTCCCCGAATCCTGCCGCCCGAGCAGCTGGTCGACCTGGTCGCCGTGGAAGTAGCGCGTCAGCAGGTTGTTGCTGCCGTCCAGGTCGGCCCACACGTTGAAGTTCGCGTTGCCGGTGGCGCCGCGAGCGCCGGGTTCCAGCCGTCCACGGCGTAACGCGTCACAACCGGCGAGCCGCTGCCGGTCGGGTAGCTGTCGGTCTCCACCAAATTGCCCCAAACGTCGTACTTGTAATCGACCTCTTCCAAAAGCGTGTCGCCGGTGCCGTAGACTCGCGGGTCGGACTGCCAGAGCTGCGCGCTGACCAGCTCGTTCTTGTTGTCGTAGCCGTACGCCCAGGTCTCGCCGCCGGAGACCGCCACCTTGTAGGTTTCGTTGCCGGCCGCGTCATACCTGGTATGAGAATATAGCGGGCTTTTTGTGCGTGGGGCTTTCGGGCCGGTTGTACGGCTTGGCACCTTCGGTGCGACTAATAAATGCCGTCGCTTTGGCAACGGCCAACGCCCCGGCAAGCGCAATTGCCCTGTCGCGAACTCGGCCGGTATGGTTCGCTGGACGATACCGGGCTTGGGACAAGGTAATGATTGACACTGTACTGTCACAACCATCGTTTTAGAAAGGCAAGACTAGGGGCCGTTCACCTTGGGGCTGCTCGTCTACACTTATGAGTCGCGAACTCCCTGTCGTATCTGAGCACCCAACGGCCCACCCGGTTGAGCTGCGAGCTCGAAGAGGTAGGTGCCGTTCGGCCCACCCTGCTGCGGGCGGTTTGGTCTTGGGGACCAACCGCCGAGCCACGCGCCTGCCAGCGCGTGTCAGCCCCCAGTCTTGCCAGGAGGACTACCATGATTCGTTTCGTCGGTCTCGACATCCACAAACGCGTCGTGCAGGCCTGTGTCCTCGACCAGGCCGGCCAGTGCGTCGCCCAACACCGATTCAACCTCACGCGCCATTCCTTGCTCGAGTTTGCTCAACAACAGCTCACGGCCGACGACCGCGTCGCCGTCGAGGCCACCACCAACACCTGGGCGGTCGTGGCGCTGCTCAAGCCGCACGTCGCCGCGGTGGTGGTGTCCAATCCGCTCGCCACCAAAGCCATCGCCAGCGCCAAGATCAAGACCGATAAGGTCGATGCCCGCGTGCTGGCGCAACTGCTCCGCTGCGATTTGCTGCCGCGCGTCTGGGAACCCGACCAGGCCACGCAGGAAATCCGTCGCCTCACCTCACGCCGGGCCAGCCTCGTCAGCGACCGCACCACCGTCAAAAACCGCCTGCACTCGGTGCTCGCCCAACGCCTGCTAACCTATGCCGGCCCCGACCTGTTTGCCAAGGCGGGACTTGCCTGGCTGCACGCTCTCGCTATCGACCCCGAAGGCCGGCAACTGCTCGACAGCGATCTGCGCCTCCTGGCATCCGTGGAAACGGAGATTACGCATATCGAAAAGATGCTGATTCCCAAGGCCTATACCGATCCACGCGTCAAACTGCTGATGACTTTGCCCGGCGTCGATTACACGGTGGCGCAGACCGTGATCGCGGCCCTGGGCGACATCGGCCGCTTTCCCGATGGCGATCATGCGGCCGCCTACCTGGGCCTGGTGCCGTCGACCAAGCAATCGGCCGACCGCTGCTACCACGGGCCGATCACCAAGCACGGCAATGGCCACGCCCGTTGGCTGCTGGTGCAGGCCGCCCAGCACGTCGGCAAGCATCCCGGCCCGCTCGGCGTGTTCTTCCGCCGCCTGGCCAAACGCAAGAACCGCAACGTGGCGGTGGTGGCGGTCGCACGCAAGCTGGTGACCATCGCCTGGCACCTGCTCACCAAGAACGAACCGTACCGTTACGCCCAATCCTTATCGACCGAAACCAAGCTGCAACGTCTGCGGGTCCGGGCCACCGGCGCCAAACGCAAGACCGGCCCACGCCAGGGAACGCCCGCCGGGCCCAAGCTCGCGTCGGGAATCCGCGCGCGCACGGTCAAGCCGCTGGCCCAGGTCTGCGCCGCGGAAGGCCTGCCGACGCCCAGCGCCGGGCCGCCGGGGGAAGCCCGCACCATCAGCGCTACGGCGACGGCCGCGTACGTGGAATCGCTGAATCAGCCGCAGACTGCGTGCCAAACGCCCACGTGCCGCCGCCGAGCCAGGCGCGGGCTCGTCGGCCTAGCGAGGCCGGCGGGCATCCTTGCCGCAGAGCACCGCATCCTGCGGTGGGATTTTCGGAGGCATAGCTCCGGTGACCGATGCAGAGGCAGCGGCCCTTGCCGCGGCGACAAGGGCTGGCTGCCATCGGTACACCATCGGCCTGGCTATCCCTAATCCGGTTGCGTCCCCGCAGAGCCGGACGCCGTTTCGCCAGGCGTTTGCAGCATACCGTGCCGGCCGCCACGCTGGCAACAGCACGCCTACTGCTAACATGGTTTGTGCTCGCGATCGAGGCAGCAAGAGCCAACGGTGATGAAGGTAACGCGGATGAGGAATCCGCGGGCCGCCGAGAAAAATGGAAATCCTCGACACTTTGAGGTTGCCATTTACAGAGGTAGGTGTAGGTGGCACTCGGTGCCAGCGTGCTCGTCTCCGTCGCGACCAGACCCGCGCTGTTATAGGTGTAATCGTAGGAGTCGATCGTGGTGCCGCCCGCGTTCTTGTCGGTGATCGACGTGGTGCGGCCGGCGTTGTCGTAGCCGTAGCTGGTCGTGCCGATCAGCGTCGTCTCGCTGGCGTCGCTGTAACGCGCTTGCTCCGTCAAGTCGCCGGCCGCGTTGTAGCTGTAGGCGACGCTCAGCGCGTCGCTGTTCGTGTCGGTGAACTGCTTCTCGGTGATCTCGTTGGCGGTGTTGTACGTATTGGTAACCGTGCCGCCGAGGCTGTCGGTTTCCGTCGTCAGATTATTGGCGGCGTCATAGCCGAAACTTATCGTTAACCCCCAGATGTCGGTCTGGCTCGTCATACGGCCGAGCGCGTCATAGGTATACGTGTAGGTGCCGCTATTGTCGCCCGCCGTTAGCACCTGGCCGTCCGCGTTGTAGGTGTAAGCAATCGTGTTGACGGTGGTGCCGCCGGAGTTTTTCCACAGCTCGGTCGTGAGTTGGCCGTCGGCATCGTAGCTGTAGGTTTCGCTGCGGCCTAGCTGGTCGGTTGTGGCGGTTACCTGGTTATCCGCGTTGTAGGCCCACGTGACCGTCGCGCCGCCCGGCTGGATTTCCTCGATCTGGTTGCCGTTGCGGTCGTACTCAAACATCGTGGTGTTGTTGTCGGCGTCGGTCAAACTGACCACGCGGGCGGCAGCGTCGTACTGCTGGGTGGTCTGGTTGCCGTCGGCGTCGATGTTGATCATCTCGGCGTCGGTCACGTCGAAATATTGCCAGCTGATGTTGCCCGCCGGGTCGATGGTCGCGATGGTCGCGCCGTCGGCGTTGACGACGTAACGCGTTGTGAGGCCGGTCGCGTCGGTGGCCGCGGTGGTCTGGCCCAGCACGTTCAGCGTGTAACTCGTCGTGTGGCCATTCGGATCGGTGACCGCGGTGGTGTTGCCCATCGGGTCGAGCGTCAGCGTCGCGGTCTGGCCGAGTGGGTTGGTGGTCGCTGTCAGCTCGTTGACCGCGTTGAAGGTGTAGCTGGTCGTGTTGCCGCGGGCATCTTCATCGGCGATGACGTTGCCGACGGCGTCCAGTGTCTCGGTCGTCGTCTCGGCGACGCCGGTGCCGGCCGCCGCGGTTGTGATGATCTCCTTACTGGCGTAGTCGTAGGTGGTGCTCGTGACCGAACCCGTCGGGTCGGTGACGCTCTTGACCTTGCCGTCGGCCCAGTACGCGATGCTGGTAGTTTGCGACAGCGGATCGGTGACGGTAACCACCTGATTGTTTCCGTTGTAGGCGTAGCTCGTGACGTGGCTCAACCCGTCTTCCGTCGATGTAACGTTGCCCACGGAGTCATAAGTGGCATACGACGTGTTTCCCATCGGGTCGGTTGTGGACGTGACCGAGCCCCGGCTATTATAGACATAATGCGTGTGCGCACCCGTGGGGTCGAAGGTGTCGGTCACGTCGCCGTCCAGGTCGTAGACATCGCGCGAGGTGTTGCCGAGGGGGTCGGTCATGGCCACGGTTTGGCCCATCGAGTCGAGCGTGTACTGCGTGACGTTGCCGATCGGGTCCGTGACGGCGATGAGTTGCCCGGCGTTGTCATAAGTATTCGCGGTCACGGCGGCCACCGTGGTATAGGTCGCCTCGGTCGTGGTGGCCACCAGGCCGCGGCCGAACGGATCGTAGGCCGTGGTCTCGATTTCGCCGTTCTTATCGGTGTAGGTCGCGAGTAAGCCGGCGCTGTTGTAGGTCCACGCCTGGCTGTGGCCGTCGGGAGTCGATTCGCCCATTAGGTCGCCGTTCTGGTCGTATGACAGGCTCGTGGTGTGGCTGAGCGCGTCGGTGATCGTCGCGATCTCTCCGGTCGTGGTGTCATATGTCAACGTGCTCGTGCCCAGCACCGTGGCCACCGTGGTGACGCGGCGGTCGGCGTCGTAGGTATAAGTCGTATATCGGCTCATCGGGTCTTCGGTCGAGGTCAACAGGCCGGTGACGCCGCTGTAGGTGTTGGTGGTGACGTTGCCGAGGGGGTCCGTGATGGTCAGCAGATGGCCTAGGGCATCGTAAGTATAGGTGGTCGTCTTGCCGTTCTCGTCGGTGGTGGTTAGCAAAGCGTGGAACGCGGTCTGGTAGGTGTTCTGGATGGTGCTGCTGTCGGGGAACGTTACTTCCGTGACGTAGCCGAGGCTGTCCAGCGTATAGGTGATTGTATTGCCGAGCGGATCGGTAGTACCCGTCACCTGGCCGGCGCTGTTGCGTGTCCAGAGCGTCAATGCCCCGTTCGGGTCGCGCTCGGAGAGCATGCGGCCCTTGTCGTCCAGGCCGTACCTGGTGGCGTTGCCCAGCGGGTCGGTTTCGACGGCGACCGGGCTACCGGCGACCAGGCCGCCCAGGCCCGCGCTGTTGGCGCTGACGAGCGTCGACGTGCTCGGGCTCATGCTGTTGCCCCAGCGCAAAGTAGTCAACAGGCCGGCACTGTTGTACGCCCAGTGATTGGCCAGCGTCCCCTGCGCCAGGTCCGTCATGCGGTGACCGCTGTAGGTGAAATCCACGCTGAGCGCGTCGGGCTCCGCCAGCGCCGTCAGGTTGCCCGACGACATGGTCATCGACCAGGACCGCGATCCGGGCGCCGCGATGCTCGACAGCAGGCCCGACGAATAGGCAAAGGTCGCGACGCCGCCGTCGAGGGCCGTCAGGCCCGTGAGCAGGCCGCTGGTGTAACTGTACGTCATCGACGTCAGGCCGTCGGGGCTGATGTAGTCGGTCTGCTGGCCGGAGGAGTTGAAGTCGAGCTTGCTGCCGTCGGCGGCGGTGTAGGTAAAGCTGCCGCCACCATTGACGACCAGCACGCCGTTGTCCTCAGGCGGGCCGGTCAGCGTGCCGCTCGTGCCCACGAAGAAACGCGTACTGCCGTCACCGTAGACCCACAGTTGACCGGCCGGGTCGCCGCCGCTGGCCGAGAACGCCACCAGCTGGTTGAGGTTCGAGAAACTCCAGCCGGCGCCGAACGGGCTCGAGTCCTCGGCCACCACATACGCGGTACCGCTCGCCGTCGCCGTACTGTGGCCGGGAATCGCCACCGACAGGCTCCAGTCGTCGCGCGTCACGCCGGTCACGGTGCTGGTGTCCTGGACGGCCAAGGTCAGCGCGTCGCCGGGATGGAAACCCGTCGTCGAGAAAGTAACGGGGCTTTGGGCCGTGCCATTCCACGTTAGCGTTGCCGTGATGGTGGCGGGTAACGAGCTGCTGCTGTCTGTGATGAGTGTCGCCTGCACGATCGGTTCGACGTTGACCATCGACGAGTTGTATATCAGCGCCGGATCGAGCGATTGGCTCGTGCCGGGCGATCGATCGAGGTCGAGCGGCTCGCTGATTTGCAGGTCGCCGAGCTGCAGGTCGGGGTTGCCGTCGACCAGCTCGCTGGTGCGGATGACGGCGTCGGTGAGCGTCCACGGACTGCCGGCGGTGGTGATCGTGAACGTCGCCGCGCTGCTGGTGCCCTCGTTGCCGGCGGTGTCGGTGACGTGCGCCTGCACGCGATAGGTGCCGGTCGCGCTCATCGGCAGCGGGATCGCGGCGAAGCCGTTGACGAGCGTGCCGCTGGCATAATCCGCATCGCCCGGGTCGGTGAAGCTGTCGTCGTCGAGGAGGTCGACGTTGAGCGTGACGGTGGCGCTGGCGGGGATGCCGTAGAGGTCGGAAGCCTGCACATCGACAATGGGGGCGAGGGTCGTGCTCGTGGCCGGGATGCTGACGGTGACAGTCGGGTCGGTGGTGTCGAGGGTGACGAGCTGCGTCGCCGACAACGGGCTGACGATGCTGCCCGATTCGCTGCGGGCGGTGAACGCATAGGTGCCGTCGGCGCTGGCGGTATAGCTGTACGACCACGAGCCGTACGCGTTGCTGGTGGTGGTGCCGAGCGGTACGCTGTCGAGGTAAACGCGTACGGTGATGC
Organism: uncultured Gemmataceae bacterium; assembly: GCA_963834865.1. Taxonomy (GTDB): domain Bacteria; phylum Planctomycetota; class Planctomycetia; order Gemmatales; family Gemmataceae; genus CAWIDK01. The sequence goes on along the minus strand of CAWIDK010000002.1, from coordinate 2,697,866 downwards.
TCGGCGGCGCGGTGCCTTCGACGTCGATGCTCCAGGTGTCGGTGATGAAGTCGCTGGAGGAATAGCCGTTGTCGGGGGAGATGGCGGTGATGACCGGCGCCTCGAGGTTGGCGTTCACCTTGAGCACGAACGCGTCGCTAGAGCCGCCGCCATAGGTGGTCTGGTAGGCGCCGCTCGTGACCAGGAAGTCGGCGCCGGCGGCGCCGGTCACGAACGCGTTGCCGTTCTCGTCCATCACCACCGCGTCGGCGCTGGTGGCGCTGCTGAGGGAAGTCGTCAGGTAGGTCGAATAGCTCAGGCCGGTGCCGGTGGAATCGAGCTTGGTGAGGAACGCCTGGTTGCTGCCGTCGGTGCTGGTGCCCGCCAGCGCGTCGACATTCGGGAAATTGCTCGAGGCTGTCATGCCGGCGACCAGGACGGTGCTATCGGGGGCGACCGCGATGCCGTTGCCCTGGTCGTTGCTCGAGCCGCCCAGGTAGGTCGAATAGACCAGGGCCGTGCCGGTGCTGTTGAGCTTGCTGACGAAGGCGTCGTAGCTGCCGGCCAGGCTCGTCTGATAGGCGCCGGCGCTGGTCGGGAAGTCGGACGACGCGGTTTTGCCCGTGACGTACGCGTTGCCGGCCCGGTCGACGGCGATGGCGTTGCCCTGGTCGCTGTCGGAGCCGCCCAGGAAGGTGGAGTAGCTCAGCGCGGAGCCGGCGGGGTTGAGCTTGGTGACAAAGGCGTCGGACATGCCGCCGCCGTAGCTGGTCTGGTAGGCGCCGGCGGTGGTGGGGAAGTTGCTGCCCATCGAGCCCGTGGCGCTGCCGGTGACGTACGCGTCCCCGGCGGTGTCGAGGGCGATGCCGTAGGCCTCGGCGCCGTCCGAGAAGGTGGTGCCGCCGAGGTAGGTGCTATAGACGAGGGTGGTGCCGTCGGCACTGAAGGCGCTGATGAACGCGGAGGTGAACGCCGAGGTGCTGGTTTCGTAGGCGCCGCCGGTGGTGGTCATGCCGCTGTAGCCTTCGCCGGCGACATAGGCCACGCCCACGGCATTGACGGCGACCGCGTTCGGGATGGTGTCCTTGAAATAGGTGGAATAAAGCAGGGCGTCGCCGGTGGCATTGAGCCGGGTGACGAAGCCGACGTTGAAGCCGGAGGCGGACGTTTGCAGGGCGCCGGTGGTGGTCGGGTAATCGGTGGCGGCGGTGGCACCGACGACGACCGCATTGCCCGCCGGGTCGACGCCGATGGCGTTGGCCTGGGAATTGCCCGAGCCGCCCGCCGAGCCGAGATAGGTGATATAGAGCAGGCTACTGCCGCTGGCGTTGAACTTGGCGACATACACATCGGTGGCGAACCCCGACAGGGCGGGCGTCTGGCCGGTGATGAAGGCGTTGCCGTTGCCATCGACGGCGACGCCATTGCCGGTATCGGTGCCGCTGCTGCCCCAGTAGCTGCTGTAATCCAGGGTCGGGTCCACGATGAGCGGCCTCGTGGTGTCGTAATTCCCCGCGGCAAAGCCCACGGTGCCGTCGTCATTCAGCACAAAATTCCCGGTGACCGGCGTGTGTGAGCCGTCGGCCGCGACCTGGTAAAGCGACGGGGCGTGCTGCACCAGCGTGCTGCCGCCGGGCGTCGTCAAAACCAGCTCGCCGGCCGCGTCGATGGCCACGCTGGTCACGCCCGCATACTGCATGCGGACGGTCGACAGCTGGGCGCCGGGATTGACCACAACATTATATTCCAGCTGGCCGGTCGTGGTGCCGACGTATTGCAGATCGATGCCGGGGTAGACGCTCGGCACGTCGACTTCGGCGTAATTCGGAATATCCGTGTAGGATTGATTACCAAGGAAATAATTACTGTTCCAGGTTTCTTGCTGCTGGGGCACGGTGGCAGCGGCCCGATTGGCGCCGGCGAAAGAATGGGTGATCTGCGCGGGCGACTGCCCATTGCTGCCGGGGAGCACAATCTGGCTCTGGGTGCCGCTTACGAACAGGTTGTAGCCGCTGCCGCGCGAGTCGAAGGCATACTGGCTGTAAGCCGGACCGGCCTGGCCCTCGTTGAGCTCGAAGGTGACCGGGTGCCGGTGTGCGGCGCCGCCGGGGAGTCGGGCGTGGTTTGCGGCGTGCCGCCGCCCTGGGCCGCGGGGCTGGCGCTGCCGCTGCTGCCAGCGACCGCCGCGTTCCCGCTGGGGGCGAAGCTCAGGCCCGGTTGCGCCGCATGCGGACTGGTCGGCGCTGGAGTTGGGGCGTTGCCGCCGGGAATGTCCGGTGATGCCGCGGGCGACCCACCGCCGCCGCCACCGCCCCCCCCACCACCGCCACCACCACCTTCGGCTTCGAGCGGCGCATGAGGACCATGGCCGATCGACACCGGCGCCTCGGGCGGCGGTTCCAGCGGATCGTCGATAACCTTGGCGATAACGGGCTTCGCCGGCGACGGGTCCGCCGTCGATATCGTCGTGGCGTTGACGGTCGACTCGGCCCCAATCGCGCCCGACGCGGCGGTGGAGTATGTTGGCGCATTAGCCGATGCCGCAGCATACCGCGGCTCCAGCGATTGGGGCGTCAGGACATGCACCTGGGGCCATGTGCCGCTATGGCCACCGGAAGTGTTTGCCGTTGCGGCGAGCACGCTGATCGCCGCGGCGCCGGCGATCGCGCCGGTGCCGATGGCGAGCCCGGTGGGCGATTCCCGCCGGTCGAGTTGCTCCACGGCGAGTCGGACGTTTCTTTGCGGGCGGAATGGCGGTTCCTTTTCCTCATGGCGCAACTCCCACGGGAACGCGGCGGCTGCGCGGCTGGAGAGGGTACGGGGCGGGATGGCCCCGTCACGGTTCCTGTCCTTTTCTGCGTTCCGGTGGAGACGGCGGGGAGGCGAAAGGGCGAAGTGGGCGAAAACCTAGAGCAATGATAAACACGGAAATCCCGCCCGCAAGGCCAAGATGCAAAAAAAGCATTATTTCGAGCGCGTTTTTTTCTCGCGATTCTGCCAGCATCTGAAAATTGCGACTGTAGCATGAATGTTGGGGTGGCGCGGAAACCGGCAGACCCTGGTTTAGGTTGGGGCAGGGACGCGCAGCTGTCGTTTGCACCCCTCAAATCTTTCGCCGCCGTGAAATGTTGCGTTTCTTGCGCGTCGCCGGCTGCTTGCGTACCCATTTCAGGAATCCGGTCAACTCCGGCGCGGCCCGAAGCTGGTCGATCGTCGGATAAAGCTGCGCCAGTGTGGCGTTCGTGTACGTGGCGTGGACCATGCCGTGGCACTGCGAGCAAATCAGCTCGACGTGCCCCGTGGTGCCGCCCTTCGTGCGCGGCAGGCAATGGTGCTTCGTGAGCCGGTCGGCCGTGAACCTGCGGCCGCACAGGGCACAGGGGATGAAGGCCGCGTCTTTCGGCATGCGAAATCAATCCCGGACGCGCACGCGCAGCTTCGATTCCCACTCGTGCGCCTCGATGGTCAGCCGGCCGACGGTGGTGGGCTTGAGCGCCTGCAGGGCGAAGCCGACCATGACCTGGTTGGTGCCGAGCTTGGCCCGGCCGGCGACGACCACCCAGGGCGACAGTTCGCCCTCGGCCTCCGGCACCAGCGTGTTGCGGTGGAAATGCTTGGTGAAGCCCTGGTAGCTAAGCTGCATCGGCCAGATGCGCACGCGCGGCTTGTCGTACTTGCAAATCTGGCCCAAACCCGGCAGCATCTTCTCCAGCGTCGCCTCGACCTGCTCCTGGTCGATTTCCGATTGCTTGCCGGCCGGCGCCAGCACCACCAACCGCAGCCGGACCGGCACGCCCTCGACGAGCAGCCGCCGATCGCCGCCGCCGCTCTTGAGCGGCGGGTAGGTGCTCAGATCCTCTTCGAGGCTCGGCGCCTTCGGCTTGGCCTTGCGGCCGAACAGGATGCGAACGACGATGAACAGGATGAGGAGCAGGAAGATCGCGCCGATAAGCGCGCCACCCAGGACGATCGCCATCTGCATCCAGCCGGGCAGCGCCGCCACCTGCGCGGGGAGATGATCCTGCACCCACTGCAAGAACTCCTGGAACGGACCTTGTTCGCCCATGATGGGATTCCTTGACGGAGAAGAGCACATCCGATGCGACGCCGACACGTTCCTTATAATGCCAACAGGCCGCCCCCGGCAAGCAGGAAATCCAGACTTCCGAAGTCTCCGAGACTTCGGAAGTCTTTTTCAGAGGAGCCGATCATGTGGTGTCTCGCCGCCGTTCTCGCCGTCGCTCAGCCGGCCGCATCCGACTGGCAACAGCAAGAATCTACCTATCTCAAGAATATCCGCCAGGTCACGCAGGGCTTCGTCCGCGCGGGCGAGGGCTACTTTCGCCCGATGGGACGAAGATCATCTTCCAGGCCGAGGAGAAGGGCGATAACCCGTTTTACCAGATGTTCGTCATGGACCTCGCCACCGGAACGCAGCGCCGCGTCAGCCCGGGTGTCGGCAAAACCACCTGCGGCTTCTTCCATCCGTCGGGCAAGAAAATCATCTGGGCCAGCAGCCATCTCGACCCCGACGCGAAGAAGCACTACGAAGCCGAGCGCATGCTCCGTGAGGACGAAAAGAAAAGCACGAAACGCCGCCGTTACGTTTGGGACTTCGATCCGCACATGGAGATCTTCGAATCCGATCTCGACGGCGGCAATCTGAAACGGCTCACGTCATCGACGGGCTACGACGCCGAGGGCTCGTATTCGCCCGACGGCAAGTCGATCGTCTTTTGTTCCAACCGCTCGGGCGAGAAAAACCTGGAGCTGTACATCATGGACGCGGACGGCAAAAACGTCCGCCAGCTTACGCGGGCGCCGGGTTGCTACAACGGCGGCCCGTTCTTCTCGCCCGACGGCAAGCGCGTCGTCTTCCGCAGCGACCGCAAGAAAAAGGACCACCTGCAGCTCTACGTCATCAACGCCGACGGCACCGGCGAACGCGCGTTGACCGACGACGAGAACTGGGTCTTCTGGGCGCCGTTCTGGCACAAGGACGGCAAACACATCATCTACACTGCCGCCGACCATTCGAACCCACTCGTCCGTCCGAACTACGATCTCTACTGGCTGCCGGTCGACAGTCCGAACGCGAAAGCGGTGCGCCTCACGTATTTCCCCGGTGCGGATGTGTTACCGGTATTCAGCCCGGACGGCACGAAGGTGATGTGGACGTTGACGCGCGCGGGCGATTCGCAGCTATGGATGGCGGACCTTGTGCGGCCTGCGGGTGCGTAGCGATCTACCCAAGCCCGCAGGCGAGTCTTCGAGCCTGCGGGGTAACCCGGGTAACCCCGCAGGCTCGAAGACTCGCCTGCGGGCTTGGAGCGTCAGCCTTGCCCCTGTAGCACGTTCCCCGCCACCCAGCGATCGAGTTCTTCCGGGCTCAACTGCGTGGAAATGGCGCAGCCGTGCAGCCAGCTCCCCTCCTCCTCCTCCTCCTTGACGCGGACCACGTGCGCCAGCAGGGTCGTCGCCTGATACGCCAGCGGTTCGACGATCAGCACGGTATCCTCGGCGAAGCGCCGGCTCAGACGCAGGCTGACGCCGTCGGGCGACAGGTCGTGAATCGAGGCGAACAGTTCCTCGGCGGCGTCACCCTCCCGGCGGACCCGGGCTGCATGATTGCACAGCGCCCGGGCGGTCACGCGGCGTTCGACGCGCGGCGGCTGGCCGGCCTGCAGGTCGTGGACGTTGTGGACCGTGGTGTGCTCGACGCGATTCTTGCCGCGGCGCTTCGCCGCGTACATGAGCCAGTCCACCTGCTGGACCATCAGGTCGACGTCCCACAGCGGCTTGAGGAACGTGACGGCGCCGATGCTGACGGTGATCGGCCGGCCGCTGCGTGCCATCTCGTAGGCGAGCACGCCCTGGACGCGCGTCAAGAGTGCCAGCGCCCCCAGGCCGTCGGTTTCGGGAAATAGCACCGCAAACTCGTCCCCGCCGAGCCGGGCCAGCACGTCCACCGTCCGGAGCGCGGCACCAATCACGCGCACCAGGTCGATCAGGGCCGCGTCGCCCGCCGCATGGCCGAGCTGGTCGTTGAGCTGCTTGAAGTTATCCAGGTCGAAATACGCCAACGTCAACGGCCGGCCGGTCCGCGCGGCGCGCTTGGCCTCGAGCGCGACGGCTTCGTAGAAAGTGCGTCCGTTGGCGGCGCCGGTGAGCGGATCGGTGCGGGCCAGGAAGCGTTCGCGCCGGATGCCGATGTGCAGCCGGGCGACCAGGCTCGAGATGAACACCAACGTGCCGAAGCGCACGACGCTGTTCCATAGGCCGATGCTTACGGGCAACAGCGGATTCTCGAGCGAATCGACGACATGCCAGGCGACCGCCCCGGCCAGCGCGAGCAGGATGCCGTGCGCGAAACCACCCCACCAGGCGCAGGCGGCGACCGGGATCAGGTAGAAAATGCTCAGTGACAGTTCGGGCCCGGTCGCGTAGTCGACCAGAGCCGTGAGCGCCACCGCCAGGAGGCCGCCAACGGTCAGCAGGCCGGCGCCGACGCGATTGAAGTATCCGGGAAACAGCGGCAGGCTCGCCGTGGCCGACGGGGCCAGCGGCAGGTCATCGCGCGAGTGAAGCCGATCCTTGGACAGCGTCGGGTAAGTCATGGCGAGGGCGATCAGAGGTTGGGGATAACGTTCCTCGGCACCACGATCCGGTACGTCGTCCCAAGGATAGGCCATGATTGCCGGCGAAGCAACCGCGTCGGTCACGCGGGCGGCGGTTTGCGCTCCCACTCCTTGCGGAGTTGGCTCAGGCCGAACGCGCAGCACCTCGAAGCGCTCGCTCAGCCGGCGCAGCACCGGCGCCCTCGCGATACGGTTCCTCCTCGTAGGTGCTGGCAATGTAGTAGGAACGCTTGCCCTGCTCGCAGTAGTCGATGAAGTGGTCCTTGCGCAGGACCGAGCGCAGCTGCTTGAGCGCCTCGGGATAGAGGCCGGTCCAGAACAGCGTGTAGTCGCCGATGTGCCGATGCACCTCGCGGCTGGTGCGGCCGCCCTGCGGCAGCGCCTGCGCCGCGAGCAGCATGTCGGCCACCTCGGCCAGATTCTTGCCGGTGCCGACCTTGAGGCGGTGGATCACATCGGCGTGGATGAACCGCGACAGCAACAGGGAGAGGTAATCGACGAGCGGCGGGTCGGCAACGCCCAGGTCGGTCACAAACGTGTGTTCAGCCAACCCCGAGAAATAACGGCGGAGAGGATGATCGGCATCATAGTACCACATTATCAACCTCCTCAGGCAAGCATCTGCGTCCTCCCTGACCGAGCCCCTTGCTCCATTCTAGCGCCCTTGACTGAAACCGGTCAAATCGCGCTTCCCATAACTGAAGATATCATCGTCCAGCGGATTTGCGCCGGATAAGCGGATTTTTCCCGAAAACCAGGCGGCTCGCCTTGGAGGGAGGGCGAAGGTGCGCGGGAGCGGGGTATAGCACCGCGGGGAAAAAGAAACAAGCCGCAGTCACGCGTGCCGTTACTTCCTATAATGAAAATGTCCCGACACCCGGATCCCTGAACGGCTTCAAGCTGAACGGCTTCACGGCTCCCAACCTCTTCGGGCGAGTCCTCCATGCACGAGCTGCAAGACGAGTGCGGGGTCGCGGCCATCTATCACTTCGACAGCCGCGAGCCGTCGCCGCTTGCGCCGCCCAGGGGGCCGACCAGGTGTCGCGGCTCATGCCGCGGATGCTGCTCGACCTGCAGAACCGCGGCCAGCTGGCCGCCGGCTTCACCACCTACAACCCCCGCCGCGACAAGCTCCTCGACACCTACAAGCAGATCGGCACCGTCATCGAGGCCTTTCGCCTCAACCATCAGGCGAAGTACGAAAGCATCATGCGCGAGTACGCCGGCCGGGCCGCCATCGGCCACGTCCGCTACGCCACCTGCGGCGCCAACGACAGCAGCTACGCCCAGCCGTTCGAGCGGCATCCACGGCTGCAAGTGGAAATGGTTCAGCTTCGCCTTCAACGGCCAGCTGGCCAACTTCACCGAGCTGCGCGAGGAACTGCTCGCCAAGACCGACTACCACCTGACGCGCGACACTCGACACCGAAATCATCATGCACTACCTCAGCCACGAGCTGCGCTGCGGACGATCGGCCCGACCTCGTGCAGGTCTTCCGCAACCTGAGCACAAGTTCGACGGCGCCTATAACCTCGTCTTCCTCAACGCCATGGGCGACATGGTCGTGCTGCGCGATCCCAAGGGATTTCGGCCGCTCTGCTACGCCCAGGACGGCCCGCTGTTCGCCGCCGCCAGCGAAAGCGTGCGCGCTGCTCAACCTCGGCTTCCAAGAGCATCCACTCGCTCGAGCCGGGCGAGATGATCGTCATCCAGGACAACGAGTTCCGGCGTGGAGCGCTTCGCCCCACGCGAGGCGCACGGCGCACTGCTTCTTCGAGTGGATCTATTTCGCCAACGTCGCCAGCACGCTCGACGGCAAGCAGCGTCTACCTGTCGCGCTCGCGCGCTGGGCAAGGAGCTGGCCCGTGCAGGAACGGCTGCCTCGACCGCGTGCCGCTCGACGATGACACCATCGTCGTGCCGGTCCCCGACACCGGCAAGGCGGCCGCCGACGCCATGGCCTTCGAGCTGGGCCTGCCGTCGGTCGAAGGCTTGATGCGCAACCGCTACATCGGCCGCACGTTCATCGAGGGCCAGAATCGGGCCGACCGAGTGCGCATGAAATACACGCCGCTGCGCGAGGTGCTGGAGGGCAAGCGCGTGCTGCTGATCGAGGACACGATCGTGCGCAGCACCACGCTGAAGTCGCTGCTGCACCATGATGCGCGAGCGGGGCGGGGCCCGCGAGGTCCACGTCCGCGTCGCCTGCCCGCCGATCGTGGCGCCGTGTTTTTACGGCATCGACATGTCCACCGTGCGCGAGTTGTTCGCGCCGCGCTTCATGCAGGGCAGGGTCATCACGGTCGAGGAGCAGCAGGCGATGGCCGCGCGAGCTGGGGGCGGATAGCCTTTTCTATCTGCCGCTGGAAGCGGTTGCGCGCTGCATCGGCCTGCCGGAGGATCGGCTTTGCCGCGCGTGCGTTACCGGCAAGTATCCGACGCCGACCGGCGAGCGCCTTTATCAGTTGGCGGTGCGCAATCGCGACGGCACCAACGGGCATGGCCGTACCTACGAGATGGACTGACGACGGGTTGGAGTCCCGGCTTTAGCCGGTGCTTGCCGGCTAAAGCCGGGACTCCAACCGGCGAGATGGACTGACGACGGGTTGGAGTCCCGGCTTTAGCCGGTGCTTGCCGGCTAAAGCCGGGACTCCAACCGGTCAATCGACGCTTAGCCCGCCAACGGCCTTTCTTCCGCCAACTCCAGGTCGTCGATCAAGCTCTGCCGCAGCTCGTCGCTCAACGGGGCGCTCTCGTGCTGATAGCGCCCGTTGTCGAAGCGGAAGTACGCGGTTGTCTCGAAGTGTGCCAGCCGACCGCGACTGTCGACGGGGATCGCGAACTGCACCCAGTGCGCGGTGCCGACGCTGCGGTCCTCGGTCCGGCACGTCACCAGGTGTGCGGCAAAGCGGTGCGGCTCGACGTGCAAGTGCAGCTGGTCGCCGCGCAGGTCCTGCCACGGCGCCAGCTCGCGGATCAGGTCGGTCGGGTCGCCGATCTCGATCAGCAGGGCGGCCTGCAACCGGTCGCGGCCGGGCAGCAGGCGGTTGTAGAGGTTCAGCTCCTGCTGCACTTCGCCGCGGTCCGCCAGGCGGGCCACGCGCAGCACTTCATGCACACGATACCAGAGGGTCTGGCGATTCTCGAAGATGAGCGTCAGCCGCGGCCCGATGCGGACGCGGCGGAAGCGCTCGACGTAGCGGCGATGGGAGTCGAAAAACTCCTTACGCCGGCTCGCGTACTCGTCGAGCGGCAGCAGATCATCGACCGTCAAGGGCACCATGGACCGTCCCTGGTCGAGTGTAGCCGTCACGCTCCGCGTGACGGGATTCGCACCGTCCGTGGTCGAATGTAGCCGTCACGCTCCGCGTGACGGGTCCTCACGCGGAGCGTGAGGACTACACTGGTCGAATGTAGCCGTCACGCTCCGCGTGACGGGATTCGCACACTGGGCCACGTTACTTCTTGCCGTGGCTGGACACAGGGGTCAGCTCAAGGGGGCGATAGACGCGGCTGCAAAATAATCCCGCCAGCAGCGCTCCCAGAATCGGGCCGGAGAGGAAGACCAGGAAGTCTGCCCAGGGATTGCTGCTGGCGCCGCTGATCGCATCGGCCAGCACCGGTCCAAACCAGCGCGCCGGGTTCAGCGCGGCGCCGGTCAGCGGAAACGCCACCAGTGCAGCGGCGGTCTGCACCATTCCGGGCACCACGCCGCTCCGCACGGGATCGGCCGGCCCCGTCAGGGCGAAGATGGCGAACCCGAGGAAAAACGTCAAGACGAGTTCGACGCCGCTGCCGGCGAACACCGTAAGCTGGCTCAGGGCTGGGTAAGCGAGTGGGTTGACGTGGGGCGCGCCGTAGCGGGCCGTTTGCAGAATGTCCGCAGTGAACAGGAGCCGCAAGCAACCGCCCGCCAGCACCGAGCCAAGCACCTGCGCCGCGACCAGGTACGCCGCGCGGCCGGACTCCATTCGCCCAAACGCCCATTGCGTCAGCGTGATCGCTGGGTTGAGGTAGCCCGCCGAAACCGGCACCGTCAGCGCCAGGAGCGCCGCCAGGCTGAGGCCCTGGGCGACGGCGATGCCGAACACGCCGGGCTGGTGCAAGGTGAGCGGCGCCGTGCCGGCCGGCTGCGACGTCATCTGGTTGACGCAGACGACGCCGGACGAGATCAGCACCAGGCCGAACACGCCGACCAGCTCGACCAGTCCCACGCGGATCGTTCGGCGGTCCATGCATTCGCCTCCGGCGGGTTGGGTCGTGGGGCAGGCGTCCCGCCTGCCGCTCGTGGCAGGCGGGACGCCTGCCCCACGAACGGTTCGGGACCTAAGGCAGCGCCGCGACCACGGGGTCGAGCGGCGTGCCGTCCAGCGCTTGCAGGAACAGCACGAGCGCGTCCATCTCCGCATCGGTCAGCTGCAGGTTCTGTTCCTGATCGCCGCTGCGCAACGGCACCGCCAGGTACGCGCTCGGACGAATCTCGCGATCGTAGAACTGCACCACCTCTGCGCAAGCTGTAGCGCTGGCCGCCGTGGAAGTAGGGCCCGGTGCGCGGCAGCGCCCGCAAGCTCGGCGTGCGATACGCGCCGATGAGTCGCATCTCCTTCAGGCCGATCGGCACGCTCGCAAAACGGCCGGTGGGCGCGTCGGGCGGCGGCAGATTGTCTTTCGCATCCACGCCGATGTTGTGGAAGTCGTGATCGGTGAACAGCGGCCCGCGGTGGCAGACGGCGCAGTTTGCCTTGCCGTGGAAAAGCTGGTAACCTCGCACAAGCTGTCCGGCCGCGTCCTTGTCGCTTAGCTTGCCGTTGCCCAGCGTCTTGAGCGTCGCCGCATCGAGCGCCGCGAGGAAATGCTCGCTGCCGAGCGCTGCGGCCTTCGCCTGTTGCCGCTGTGCCTCGGCGCGGTCGTACAGCGAATCGCCCGAAAGCAAGGTGCGCATGTACGTGGCGAGCGCCTTGGCGATCGCGTCCTGCGTCGGCTTGGGGATGCCGAACACCGCCTCGAAGCCGGCGCGGAAAGCCTTGTTCGCGTCGAGCTCCTGCACCAGGCCGCCCCAGACATGCGTGGTCTCCGGCGGCGGACGATCGGCGTCGGCGGGCCGTTCGTCCTCCAGCGAGCGCACCACGACTTCCTCCAGGTACACGGCCCGACCGTCCCAGAACTGGTGGCGATTGTAAACGGCGTTAATGAGGCTAGGGGTGTTTACGCCGCCGCGCCGCGTCCTCGCACGCGCTTCGGTGAACCCGTGCTCGGGATCATGGCACGTCGCGCAAGCGTAGCTATCGCCGCCGGAGCGGAGCATGGGGGCGAAAAAGAGGTCGCGTCCCAGCCGCCATTTTGCATAGGTAGGGGGATTGGCGGCGGGGATCAGCGGCGTGGGGTCGGGCAGGCCGCGCGGGACCTTGATGCGGAAGCGCTGTAGCTGCTCCGCGGCGCCGAACGCCGCGACCGCCTCGAGCGGCGGCAGGCCAAGGTAAATCGTGTGTGCTCCGGCCCCCGGTAGCGGGTCGGGGTTCCAGAACGCCGGCAGCGCGGCCCAATGCGGAGCGGTGGGCGGCACGAATTCGATCGGCGCGTCGTAAATCGCGTCGGTGGGCCGCAACCACGTCCAGATCGCCGGCAGCGGCTCTTTTTCGCGGGGCGGCGTGACTGTGGGCGCGGCCGCGCTGGACGCAGGGGCCGCCGGATAGCGCCGGGCCTGCTCGCAGGATGCCAGCATGACCATCGCGAGAAGCAGGAGGTGATGAATGCGCATGGCGAGCTACTTCTTCGCCGCGGCCTTCTCGGCTTTCTCGGCCTTCTGGGCGATGGCGTCGTCCTGGATCGCCCGGGCGACGGCTACGAGTTTTTCCTGGTGCTTCTCGACGTACTCGGCGGGGCCGCCCTTGTTGGCGACCGCTTCCGCGATCTCGGTCGGTACAATCATCTCGATCGCGTCCCACGGGCACCAGCGCTCGCACAGGTCGCAGCCGATGCACCGCTCCAGGTCGATGTCGACGAAGCTCTGCAACGACGGCAGATCCTCGCCGGGCACCTTGTAGATGCAGTCCACCGGGCAAACCTCGACGCACGCCTCGCAGCCGGTGCAGTTGTCGGCGTAGACGACGGCGAGTGCCTTGGGGATCTTCTTACGGGCCTTGCCGGCACCTTTGGCCATATGCAAACCTCACAGTTGAGAAGGAAACCTTATCTCGGGCTGCAGCTCCCATTGCAATTGTAGCGGCCCCGGCAGCGAAAGAAAGTTCGACCCCGGTCCTGGCCGTCAGGGGGTCGCGCCGTTATCGGCGCGCCCTCCGGCACGTCCAGGACCTCCACCGCCGCCGCTTGCCGATCGAGGCGTATCGTCGGATCGAAATAGAGCCACAGGAACACCGCAATGACGTAGACAGCACCATAGCTGAGCAGGTTGATCGTCCAGGCCGGCTGACTGGCGTGGAGGTACGCCTCCGGCGCGCTGCCCTTGTCGATGCCCGCGGTGTACAGCACCAGGATCTTGCCCGTGGCATACCCGGCCAGAGCACCACCGAGGTTGCCGACGGTGTTCATGCACCCGGACACGATGCCGGAATAGCGCCCGCCGATATCGAGACAGCTTGCCCAGGCCGCCCCCATGGTGATGTCGTTCCAGAATGCGGCCAGGGCAATCGCCAGCACGAAGAGCCAGGCGCTATGAAACCCCAGGACGGCTACCGCAGCGAAATAGCAGCATGCGCACAGCCCGTGGCCCACGACGCCGAAGAGACGCCGTCCCCATTTGCGGTTGCCCGTGCGCTTGATGAAGAGATCGGTGAGCCAGCCGCCGACCAGGCACGCGACGGAGCCGAACAGCAGCGGCAGGCCGGCCAGCAGCGTGAACGTCCACCACTCGGCGGTCCACTTGCCGCCGCGCAGCAACCCGAACTGATCGTGCAAGAAGTCAGGCAGATAAGTGATGTTCAAATACCAACCGTAGGCGCCGCAGAAATACATCAAACACAGTGCCCAGAGGTTGCCGCTCAGGAGCAGCCGCCGCCACGGCACGCGCAACGGTTCGCCGTGGTGCCGTGCCTCGCCGGCGTGTATCAGCGCGATCTCGGCCGCGTTGACGCCGGGTTTCTGGTCGGGCCGGTCGCGGAACCACCAGGCGAACAGGAGGCACCACGCCACCCCCAGGCCGCCGAAGGTCCAGAACGTGTGCCGCCAGGACACGTGTACCGTGTCGCCCACCGGATGCTCGAAGAGCAGCGCCATCACAATGAGCGGCGTGATCCCGCCCGCGAGTCGGCCGGCCATCCAGACGGTGCCCTTGGCCCGGCCGCGTTCCTGGAACGGGAACCAGTTGTGAAATGCCCGCGCGATATTGGGATAGGCGCCGGCCTCGCCCATGCCGAACAGGAAGCGGACCGCGACCATCAGGAAAAACGCCAGCATCGGCCAGAACGGCGTCGGGTAAATCAGTCCGGTGAGAGCGGTGAATACCGACCACCAGAGGACGATGCGAATCAACGTCCGCTTGGGTCCGAACCGATCCCCAAGCCAGCCGCTCGGAACCTCGAACGCGGCGTAGGCCAGCGCGAACGCGCTGAAGATGACGCCTCGCTGCCCGTCATCAAAGTCGAATTCCCGCTGCATGTTCCCCATCACCGTGCCCATGCAGACGCGATCGAGGTAGGTAATCATCGACAGGGCGCACGCAAAACCGAGCACGCCGTAGCGCACGCGGGTGGGTCGCTGGAGGGGGATGTTCATCGGCGCGGTCGGTCCTGGTGGGAGAGGCGGGTCTGCACTTTGCCCAATGTACCGCGGCGGTGCGCGTTGGGCAATCAATCGCCGGCAAGAAAAAAGGCGTCCCGCCATTTGACGGGACGCCTGTGCGGATGCGGCGGTTGGCAGCGTCAGGGGACCTGCTGGAGAAACACCTTGCCGGGCGGCATCCCGCGAATGGCCAGGTTGAGGTCCTGAGCGCCGACCTGGACCGGGAGGTTTTGGATGAACGGGCGCCCCGGTGCGTTCGCGTCCGCTATCATGTAAACCCGCGTCGTTCCCATGGGGATATTATTCTCGGCAGCTGTCTTGCCGGGCTGGATGACGAGCACCATGCCGGCTTTTTTCATGCCGTTGACCATCGAGTGGCCCTGGACGACCAGGGCGATGTTGAGGTCATTGCGAAAGCTGATCGCCACGCCGGCGCCCTGCGCTCGGGCGGTAGGGATGTGCCCAGCGCACAGACCGAGGCAAGCTACGATAGCAAAGCAACTTGCTACTCCAAAAGCACTTGCAGCTCGGCTCATGGCTTGTGGGTCCTGTCCATTACGGCTAGTTCGGCGGCTTCTTCTCGCTTATCAAACGCTGAATTGCCATCCGCTTGCGCAATAATTCCGTTTCCCCGATCGACATCCTAACCGAAGACGCCGCGAGAATCGAGCACCATTTTCAACTTATCGCGGATTTCACTCGTAGTTCCGCCTTTAGGCGGCTTTCGTGACCGCCTAAAGGCGGAACTACGAACGGTTCGACCCCTGACGCAAAATCAACCCGGCTCGCGAACGAATCACTTGCAAGAGCGTAGCTCGCCGGCAAGTTTGTGGCACACCACGGAGCTTTTTCTGTTGCCCCCATCCGTGGCAGCCGGGTTACAATGATGGACGGCAGGGAATCGATGCGGCCGCGATAAAGACGGGCAGGGACTAAACACGATGCACTGGCTTGACCTGGTGTTGCTTGGTCTATTGGCGCTGGCGCCGGGCTCGGCTTCTGGAGCGGGCTCATCATGCAGCTGGCTCGCCTCGTTTCGTTCGGCCTGTCGCTCTACACCACGTTCGTCTTGAATGAACCCGTCACTCGCCTGTTGCACGAGCGCATCGCGCCCGCGGCGAATGTCAACTTGCTGCACGGCGTTGCCTATGTCGCGGTGTTCCTGACCGTCTACATCACGCTGTTCGCGCTGAGCCGGCTGCTGTACCGGGTGATTCGGGCCAGCAAGCTCGAAATGCTCGATCGCATCGCCGGTGCGGTTCTCGGTGCGCTCAAGATGAGTCTCATCCTGGCGCCGATCTGCCTGGTGCTGCCGTCGCTGCCGGCGACCGAAGAATCGACGATCGCCCCGCTGATGGCCCACGCGACCAGGGAAGCGATGGGCGTGCTGCCCGACAGCTATCGTAACCAGGCCGACGAAAGCGTCGAGCTTGTCCGCATCCGCGCACGGCCGTGGATCGCGCAGTAGGTCATCGTGATGGAACCTGAGAAGCAGAAGGCACTGGAAGCCGCAGGGTGGCGGTTCGGGGATGCTGCCGATTTCCTCGGGATGAACGACGAGGAGCGGCAGCTGCTCGATGCCCGCGTGGCAACGGCGCACGCTGTGCGGCAGCAACGGAAGGCCTTGAAGCTTTCCCAGGCCCAATTGGCGAGCCGGCTCAACACCAGCCAGCCGCGGATTGCCAAGATCGAGCGGGCCGCTCAGGATGTGTCGCTCGACCCGCCACTGACAATGTGAACCAAGATGCCGATGAGCTTGGGGAGTTGGTGAATGTGATACTCTTGCTCATCCAGACTCGCCTGATTGCCTCGCAGTTCCAAGAATCGCCACAGCGATCCAGACGTTACCGCGCCGAACACGGCTGCCACCGGCCGCCCCTCGCGCTCGTTATACAGGCGCGCCCCACCATCGCCGCCAAGCACTGGCCCAGCCCTGTCTTCAAGTTCTCATTCTTGGCCTCCACAATCGCGGCGACGGGGCTGCGCAAGAATTGCTGCTCCGGATTGCGTGAGAGGATAAAGTCACAGAAGCCCGCGAGCCCCTGGGCCGCATCGACCGTAAAGTCGATGCCCGAGAAAATGCTGAAACTGTGCTGCAACTGCGCCCGCAGGCCGGCCAGTAACGGCGCGATCACCAACTCCGACCGGGCTTTCTCGGTGTTGATCGCCAGGGCCAGGGGGAGGAACTCCGGCAGGAACTGCGCGTAGCAGCGGTCCCGGCTCAACCTCGGGAACGTCGCCGAACAAGTCGGCGACATCGCGAAGTGTCAGCGCGAATCGATCAAGGGACTCGCGCAACGTGAAATCGCTGTACGCCATTCTTCTTCGACCTTGGCAAACGGACCTTTCATGACACCGCTCGGGCAGCGCTCGCCGTTTGGCGGTTTGCGGCCATGCGGCCATTGTACGCGTCATGACGCCGCCCGCAGCCCGCTCTCGGGCAGGAACTCCGCCCGCGATTGCGCGAAGATCTCCGACGCGCGCTGCAAATCCTCGAAGCGCCCCAGGTCGAGCCAGGTCGCGGTCGTGGGATAGGTCGCAACCTTCTTACCGGCCGCCAGCAGGCGCAGCACCAGCGACGGGAAATCGAGGTACGCGCCCGGCTCGATGAACGCTAGTACTTCCTCGCTGTAGACGTAAATCCCCATGCTCACGCCGTAGGACAGCGTCGGCTTTTCGATGTAGCCGGTGACCTGCCCGGTTGCGTCGGTGTGGATCACGCCGAGGTCGATCTTGACGTCCTTGGGATGCAGGCCGATCGTCAACAGGCCCTTTTGCGCATGGTGCTGGGCGAGCAGGGCGCGATAGTCGAGAGCCGTCAGGATGTCGCCGTTCATGACCAGAAACGTGCCGCGCAGCCCCGGCACCGACGCCAGCGAGCCGGCGGTGCCGGTCGGCTTTTCCTCCTCCACGAAGTCGATGCGGGCCAGCCGGCTCAGCGACCGATGCTGGGCGACGAAGGCGTGGAAGTAGGTGCTCATGTAGCCGAGCGTCAGCGTGATGTGATCGAAGCCGGCGTGCGCAAGCTGGCGGATGATGACTTCCAAAATCGGCGTGTCGCCGACCGGCAACAGCGGTTTGGGCACGACCGACGTGAACGGCGCCAGCCGGCTGCCCCGGCCGCCCGCGAGAATAACTGCTCTCATATCCGATACTCCCCGACGCGATAGCTTCGCAGGTTGGCCCGCAGCCACTCCACCGTTTGCCGCAGCCCGTCGTCGAGCGCTGTCTGCGCCTGCCAGCCGGCCAGTTCCCGCGCCTGCTTCGCCGAGCCGAGCAGCCGAAAGACCTCGCTCGCCGCGGGACGGCGCCGGTCCTCGGTCTGCACCACCGGCACGCGGCGGCCGACGATGCGCAGGATGCGCTCGACCAACTCGCCGACCGACACGCCGATGCCGGTCGCGAGGTTAGTGACCTTGCCGATCGCGCCCGGAGCGTCGGCGAGCGCGACGAAGCCGCGGGCGGTGTCGTGTACGAACACGAGATCGCGCACCGGATCGAGGCTGCCCAGGCGAATCGCGTCGGCGGCCAGCGCTTGCGTGACAATGGTCGGGATGACGGCCCGGGCGCTCTGGCGTGGGCCGTACGTGTTGAACGGGCGCACGACGGTGACCGGCAGGCCATAGCTGCGGTGATAGCTTAGCGCGAGCTGATCGGCGCCGACCTTGGTGGCGGCATAGGGCGACTGCGCGTTGAGCGGATGCTGCTCGTCGATCGGCGTGTACTGGGCGGTGCCGTAGACCTCGCTGGTCGAGGTGACGACGATGCGCTCGACGCCGAGATCGGCGCCGCCTCCAGGACGTGCAGCGTGCCCTGGACGTTGACCGCTACATAAGAATCCGGCGCGACATACGAGTACGGAATGCCGATAAGGGCGGCGAGGTGGTAGATGCGCCGGCAACCAGTCGCGGCCTGCTTGACGGCGCGGGCGTCGCGGATGTCGCCGTGGAAGATTTCGAGCCGGTCGTGGCGCCGCCGCGTCGAGAAAGCCGGCGCCGCCGGTCGAGGTGTAGCGAACGAGGGCGCGGACGCGCTGGCCCTGCGCGAGCAGCGTCTCGACGAGATGGCTGCCGATGAACCCGCCGGCCCCCGTGACCAGCACCGTCTCCACGGTCATGATGCGCCTCCTGCTCGGGCCGGTTGTTCGTCGGCTGTCGTGAGTCTTACCATGCGGCCGGAAACGGCGTCAAGGCTGATCCGGTTGATCCGGTAAGTTCGGAAGTTCAGGAAATACCAGTAAAGGTCGTTCCTCGTTGGCCGGACACACCCTGTTTTCGGCATTCGCCGCCCGACCTGCAACGACCGGCACAACCAGCCAGACCGGCACGACCAGCCAGACCGGCACGACCAGCCAGACCGGCACGACCAGCCAGACCGGCACGACCAGCCAGACCGGCACGACCAGCCAGACCGGCACGACCAGCCAGACCGGCACGACCAGCCAGACCGGCACGACCAGCCAGACCGGCACGACCAGCCAGACCGGCACGACCAGCCAGACCGGCACGACCAGCCAGACCCTGGGCGAGTGCCTCATGCCCCCTGGCCGTCGCCAACCTCGTCCGCGGATGCTCGGCGGTATTGCCGCCCGGCCTGGTGCAGCTCGGCCGCCGTCACCGCCGCCGTGCCGCGCTTGCCGACCGCGATGCTCGCTGCCAGGTTGGCCGCGATCACCGCTGCGTCCAGCGCCGCGCCGGTCGCCAGCGCGAGCGCCAGCACCGCCACCACCGTGTCGCCCGCCCCGGTGACGTCGAAGACGTTCCGTGCCACCGCCGGCACGTGCAGCGGCGCCGCGTCGGCCCGCAGCAGCGACATGCCGGCTTCACCGCGCGTGATCAGCACCGCGCAACCGTCAAGCATCGCAACCAGCCGGCCGCCCGCATCGATCAGCTGGCGCTCGTCGGCGATGTCTTCCCGCAGCAAGCGCTCGACTTCGTGGTGGTTCGGCTTAATGACGGTGGCGCCGCGATATTTGCCGTAATGCGTCCCCTTGGGATCGACGACGGCCGGCCGGCCCAGCCGCCGCGCCGTGCCGATGAGCGTGGTCGCGACGCGCTCTGAGACGACGCCCTTGCCGTAGCCGGAGAGAATGCACGCGTCGGCCTCGGGCAAGCGCCGCTCGATCCACTGACACAGCTGCTCCTCGACCGCCGCCGGCACCGTGAGCCGGCACTCCGCGTCCATGCGCACCACCTGCTGGCCCTGGGCGACGAGCCGCGTCTTGGCGGTCGTCGGGCGCTGGGGCGTCGCGACCAGCCCATCGCAATCGACCCGATGCTGCCGGAGCGCTTCCTTGAGGCTGTCTCCTTGCGCATCCACGCCGACGCACCCGCCCAGGTGTGCCGTGCCGCCGAGGCCGACGACGTTGGCGGCGACATTGGCGGCACCGCCCGGCGCAGGTCCGGCGGCGAATCTCCACCACCGGCACCGGCGCTTCCGCCGACAGCCGCGCCGCGTCGCCCCAGAGGTATTCGTCCAGCATCACGTCGCCGACAATCAGGACGCGCTTGCCGGACCATTTCGCCAGGAGGGACTCAAGGGCGGCGAAGGGCATGGATTTCCTCGCCTTATCGCGGCTTCAATTCGATGTGCTCACTATATTCCGCCTGGCTCCATCCGAGCTGATGCGCAATTGCCCCGAGAAGGACGTTGCTGTCGCGCATATGCCCCGGTTGCGGGAAATCCGCTTCCCGCAAGCGTTCGGACCGCACCGCCACGAGCCCGTCGCGCATGAACGACACGCCCGGCCGGCCTTCGCGTCGCGCATGCGGCACGCCCAGGTACCAGCGGGACGCCTCGAAACGCTCCGCCTCGCCCGGTCGGTAATCCTGCCAGCTCGGCTGGCCGATATAGTCGACGCCCTTGTCAAGCAATGGCACGATCGCCTCCCACCAACCGGCTTCCACGAAGACGTTCTGGTCCAGGCAAATCGCGTATTCGGCCGTGAGCGGCACGTCGTGAAATACCAGCCGCGCTAGCGCGTTGCGCGAAACGCTTGCCGCGGACGACCACGCCGATACCGGCAGCCCGTCACGCCCGGCCCACTCAAATCGCTCGGCTTGTCCCGGCAGCTCGTCATGTCGCGGGAAAGTCCCGTCCGGGCAGAGAACGCCAAGGGCGTGGTGAAGACTCCGAGCCGCCTTGCTGAACGCCAGACGCAACTCGATTTGCGCCAGCGGCGTGTGCTCCAAGACGTTTCCGAGGCACTCCCGGAAGCCGGCGGCAGCGTCGCCGGCCGCGAAAACACAGACTGCCGCCTGACGTGAGGTAGTCACCGTGCGCCTCCCAATGGCCAAATTTAGGACCGTTAATAGAGCGAACTGACTCAGTGCCGCGCCGCCAGCAACTGCGCCACCGCATTCAGCCAGCGCTGCGCGGTGCGCTGGCTGATCCCTAGGTTCTTCGCCGCTTGCTCAATCGTTGCGCCGCCGCGGCGCTCGGCAATCAGCCAGCCGTACGGCGGCGGCAACCCGTGCAGCGTCACCAGCAGCTCGTCCTCCACCTCGGCGACCGCGGCCTGGTCGGGCTCGGCGCTCGCCTGATCGTGCCGCGCCAGTTCGAGTGATTCCTCGACGTGGCAACGCTTCGCGGTGCGGCTGGCCCGGCGGTGCTCGCGGATGCCACCGTCAAGCACGCGGTGCAGATATGCCCTTAAGTGGTTCAGATCGGGGAATATCATTGGCGAGCAAAAGGTCTCTTTGCAAAGCTCAAGCAAGACTGCCTGGACCAGGTCTTGCGCTTCTATCTGGTGAGGTGGCGTGGTCATGGACAACCGCCGTCCGGCATAGCGCAGCAACTCCGCAAGCAAGGCCATGCTGAATTCGGTGGCGGCGGTGTCGCTACCTTGGCGAAGGCCGGCGAGCACCTCGGCTAAAGTGAGGGAGGGCACGCCTTGGGACCCTGGATCCGCGTGGTCGACGCGTGCCATAGGATGACTCCCCACTTAAGAAATCCGAAATGTCCATTTTTCATTGTAGATTACCCCCCACCTAAACGGCAAGTGCGCTGGCCAATTATTAATGGGAATTTTCTTGGGCTCACCGGGGGACGAAAAACTTTTTGGAATTCCGTGTCCGGTTCCAGCCGAATTTCGCCATAGACTATTATAGAGGGTTTCGTTATTGTCGCAGATCGGACGACGGGAGGGTGTGCCAGCCCCGCACCCGGTGATGCCCGTTTGCCTGGCCGTCACGTGCATTTTTTCGGGATGAGGACCGTTGCTGGTCCTGTTCACTTCCAATCAGGGATCGTTCGCGCCGCACCTGGAGTGTCACCATGAATCCGCTCGATTTCGCGCACCGGCAGTGTTGTGCCTTTTTCGAAAAAAAGCGGCAGCCGCCGAAGGCGCATTTGCAGGTCGAGCCGCTCGAATCCAGGCTCGTGCCGAGCATGTCGCCGACCGGGTCGGCGTTCATCGCCCTCACCGGACAAACCTACAGCGGCATCGTCGGCTCCTTCACCGCGGCGTTTGGCACGTCGCCCTCCGATTATCAGGCCACCATACTCTGGGGAGATGGCGCACAATCCGCCGGGACGATCGACATGTCGTTCAACGTCTCAGGCTCCCATGAGTTCAACGCGGCGGGCGCCTACCCGGTCGGCTTCCAGGTCACCAACCTCCTCGACGATTCGACCGGCGTCGGCGTCGCGCTGGGGTTGGTCGAGAGCGCCAGCGATCCCACCGCCCTGGCTTCGGTCGGCTCCGCGAGCCTCACGCACGGCGCCACCACCACCCAGACCGGCAGCGACGCCGGCGGCTCCTTCAGCCTTCAGGAAACCGGCACGCTCACCGGGACGTTGGCCAAGCTGCTGTTCGCGGCGCAGGGCACGCTCTCCAGCATCGCCAACGAAACCGATACCTTCACCATGACCGAAGCCGGGACCGACAGCTACGGCAACTTCGCCGCCGGCAGCTATTCGGTCACCATCGGCGGCAACATGACCGTCACGCTCACGGAGTTCCAGGACGACCTTGCCGGCTACACGTCGAGCAGCGGCACCGCCACCGAGCAATCGTCGTGGAGCGTCAACGGCAACGTCGGCACCGGGGCCGTCACGCGCACCGGCAGCGTGACCGATGTTTCAACGCTCACCGGCTTGGGCGCCGACCAGGTCAGCTCGCTCAGCGTGTCGGCGACCGATTCGGCCACGGCCACGGTGCAGGAGACGGGGAATTACGGCGGCACGCTGTCCGTGACCGTGACCGCAAACGACACGTCCAGCGCCACCGATACGCGCAACGCCAGCGGCGACACCGAGACGGCGGTCACGACCGGCAGCGATAGCTCGACCGTGACGCTGACGGACAACTACAGCACCGGGGCCATCGCGGCCACGGTCACGGCCTCGGCGGCGTCCACGGTGACCGACACCGACACCGACCAGACGGCAACCGACAGCAACACCACCACCGGCACCGGCCAGGTCACCACGACCCTGACCGGCAACATGCTCACCGGGTCCTTGACGGCGACCGCGACCGAGTCGGATAGCGCGACCACCACCGATGTCGCCACCAACCAGACCGCCACCGCCAGCATCACCACGACGGGGAGCGACACGCTCACGACCGTGACCACCGCCAACCTGGCGACCGGCACGTTCACCGCGGTCACCACGGAATCGGACTCGGGCACCGTCGTCAGCACCGGCACCAATCAGAACCTGACCGACGCGAGCACCACGACGGGTTCGGATACGCTCTCGACCACGCTGACCGGCAACCTGACCACCGGCTCCTTCAGCGCCACGACCGTCGAGTCCGACGGCGGGACGACGAACGACCTGGCCATCGACCAGAGTTCGACCGACACCAGCGGCGCCACCGCGACGGACACTGCCACGCTGAGCAGTTACGGCAACTGGCTGACCGGCGACAGCACCGCCAGCGCGACGGCCACCGATTCGAGCACGGGCACCGACACGGCGACCGACGGCTACTCCACCGACGTCAGCACCGCTGTCGCCGCGCAAACCTCGACGCTCACGAGCGTCGCCAACATCGTGTCCGGCTCCCTTACCTCGACGCTGGTCGCGACCGGCACCGGCACCACCACCGACAACGCGACGGATCAGGACGCGAGCGACAGCAGCACGACCGTCGCCGCCTTCAGCCTGACGACCGTCAGCACCAACCTGGGGGGCGGCAGCGCCAGCGCCACCACCACCGAATCGGACAGCAGCACCACGACCGATGTCGCCACCGACCAGGGTGCGACCGACGTCTCGACCATCGTGGCGAGCGACCTCGCCACGACCACCGCCAGCGAAAACTGGCTCACCGGCAGCGTGTGGAGCAGCGTAACCGCCACCGGCGGCAGCACGGTCTACGACGACGCGACCGACGCGGGCGCCAGCGATATCAGCACGCTGGTGGCAAGCGAGTCGCTGTGGAGCACGACGGGCGGGAACGAGCTGACCGGCACGGTCACCACGACCGTGAGCGCAACTGACAGCAGCACGCTCGTCGGCGTGTCGGCGGCCGGCGGTGCGACCGACAGCTATTCGACGACGGCCACCGACTGGAGCAATAGCTCCGAAGTCGACAACCTGGTCACGGGCGCCTATTCCAGCACGGCCAGCGCCTCGAGCACGATGACGGCGCACGACCAGGGCACCGACGACCGCGGCACGTTCAGCTCGGCGACCACCGGCACCGAGACGGCCACGGCCACCGATCAAGGCAACGACATCACCGGCAGCGATAGTTCGACGGCCACGACCATTGCCGTGTCCACGGTGACGGCGACGGGGGGCGACAGCGGCGCCGGCACCAGCTACAGCGACTCGCTGGTGGAGTCGTCGACCGCGACCGTGCAGGACACCGGCAATGCGCTGGCCGGCACCGATTCCGCGACCACGACCGCCACGGACTCCTCCGCGCTCAACGAGTCGGGCACCTACCAATCGGAAAGCTACTTCCTGGCGGAGTCGGCCACGGCGACGGACACGAGCAACACCCAGAGCGACGCGCTGACCGGCGCCTACACCGTCACCGCCACGGCGTCCAGCGCGTCGACCATGACGGAAAGCAGCACGCTGGGCATGACCAGCGCGTGGCAGAGCCAGACGGTCGACGACTCCGCCACTGTGACGACCGCCGGCAACTCCTTGAGCGGGTCCTTCACGGCCACGACCGCCGCCACCGATGTGAGCGTGCTGACCGACACGACCGGCTCAACCTTCACCGAAACGGTGGCCGACGTATCGACCGCGGTGGAGACGGGCAATACGATCAGCGGCGACTACACGACCAACACCACCGGCACCACCACGACCACCGACCTGGACCTGTACGGCACGGTCACGGTGGGCGAGAGCAGCACGCAAACGTCCACCGACGAGGAGACCGGCAACGCGCTGACGGGGGATTACAGCCTCACCGGGACGGCGACGGAAACGTACGGCATGACCGAGACGGTCGGCAGCGGCCTGGGCGGCCTGGGCGGTCTCGGCGGTGGCGGGTCCGGTCTCAGCTTCACCTTGACCGAAACGGGAAGCATGACAACCGTCACGAGCGAGACCGGCAGCACGCTGACCGGCGAGTACACCAGCACCGGGAGCGTCACCGACAACTACAGCATGGTGGAAACCGGCACCAACAGCGGCAGCAGCTTCAGTCAGACCGTGAGCGGCAGCGAGTCGGCGACCATCGCGGAAACCGGCAATGCCGTGAACCAGACCTTTGTCCGGACCACGACGGGTACCGGTACGGATACGGCCGTGCTTGCTAGTACCACGACGACGCCAAGCTTGAGCTACACGGTGACGGAGCAATCCGACGGCGGGAGCGGACAGGTCAGCCAGAGTCAGACGGGCAGCGACCGCTATAGCCTGCTGGCAGACTATGTCGACGTCGCCAACACCAGCGGCAACGCCGCGGGCAACGTGGATTCCTCCCCAGTTGGGGCGCCAATTGTTGGCTCGGGAAACGTAACTGTTTCGACGGACACTGAAGATCCGGAAGAGGCCGAAGATTCGGAACAGGCAAGCGGCGGGGCGCAGCAACCACAGCAACCGCAGCGGCCAAACTGGATGCCCCGCATCCAGGAGAGTCAAGATGGCAGTGGCATGATTTACACCTACGACGACGGCACACTTGTAATTTATAGAAGGCGAAACCCGGCCGTGGGCCGGACCCAAGATGAGTGGATTCTAGTTGAGCCAAATGCCCAGACCGGTCGCTTCATACCGGCTCCCATTGACATTACTGAGCCATTGGGCCGACGGCCGCCGTTTACGCCCCCAGACTACTCCCAGGTGCCAGCCGCCCCAAACAGCCAGGCTCCCGTGCCACCCGAGTTCGAATGGGCGCCACCATCGGTCCGTTTCCCTAGAGGAGGCCTGCCAGCTGATCCTGGATTTATGATCCTGGCAGCGGTACTTGGGGGTGGCGAATTCAGTGGTAGCGATCGCGCCGGAAGCGGTTCGGAGGGTTAGTTAATGAGCATGACGCGAAAACTTTGGAGAACCGGCAACGTTGTTGTCCTTCTCCTATTGCTTCCCAATGTCGGGTCGGCAGGCAACAGGCCGGTGTTCAAAATGATCCTCGAATTAGCTCCAGAAGATACCGCAAGCATCGCGCCGCAGTTGATCATAGCGGAATGTTCGAAATATCTGAAGGGCAAGGAAGAGAAACTGGCGGAGAATGTCGCCGGTGCGCTAAGTCGCCGCGGTGAAGCGTACCTCCTTATTGGTGATACCGAAGCCGCGCTAATGGATTACGACTCACTTTGTGAGTTAACACCGAGGGATGCTCGCGCCCATGGTATGCGCGCCAGGTTCTGGCGCAGCGGGGGGACCTAAGAAAAGCGCTTGACGCCGCGCACGCGGCAATTGAATTGGAACCAAGACTCCCCTCCATATGCGTCATCATGGGTGGTATTCTCTTAGCTAACGGCGACCTGGACCAGGCATTGAGGCATTGTAATACCGCTCTAGAGATTGATAAGCAATTCGCACCTGCGTACGGTGTATGCGCCTTTGTGGCGTACCGGCGAGGTGATTATGAAAGATGTTTGGTCAACTTGAACCGATGCCTTGAAATTAGCCCATTACCAAGCTGTTTTGTGCCCGAAGGGCCCTACGAGCTGCGAGGCAAGGCGCGATTGCGCCTCGGCCGCCCACGCGAGGCGCTTAATAACTTCCTAATGGCCCGCAAGCTTAACCTAGCTTCGCGCACAGCTTGCCAAGGTATTTGCGACGCTTATGCGGATCTCGGGAAATGGCATATGGCAGCCAACGCGAGCGAGAACATTAGGAAGCTATCGGGTGATCGATACAAGGATAATATGAGATGTGCCTACATGTACGCGAAGGCCTGCAACAAGGCCGAGGCTATTAAATACATCGAAGAGGCGCTACGCAATAAACCAGCCGTGATTGACGCCGATACGGCGGCGTATCGCGCGACCGTTCATTTTGCTGTAGGTGACTTCAGCGGTGCCGAAAGTTATTTTGATATTGCGCGTAATACTGCAGGAGGGCTGCTTGCTGGCGTTGCGTGGGAAAGCGACGCTGCGGGCGGCATGCCCTGAGGCCCGATTCCGTGACGGTACGGAGGCCGTGAAACTCGCGTCAAGGGTGCAGGATGAAGAGAAGCGCCAGGGTTTTGGTCGTGAATTCCAATTTCGCACGTATCTGCTCTTAGCCGACGCGCACGCCGAATGTGGTAATTATTGCGATGCAGTGCGGCTAACGCGAAAGGCAAATGAAACGGCTGGCTCGAACAGGGATCAGAGCCAGTTCAGCGAACGGCTAGAGCTTTTTCAGAACGGGAAACCTTACCGGTACGCTGTGCCCAGGTAGCACACGGTTTTGATGTCAGTATGGCGGGGCGGGCGACCGGTTGCACGCTTGGGATGAGAACACCGTGTCATGAAGTGCGGAACGTCGCCCTTTGCACCAAGGTGGGCACCATGAATCCGCTCGATTTCGCGCATCGGCAGTGTTGTGCCTTTTTCGCGAAAAAGCGGCAGCCGCCGAAGGCACACTTGCAGGTCGAGGCCCTCGAAAACCGGCTGATGCCGAGCCTGTCGGCGACCGGCTCCGCGTTCGTCGCCCTCACCGGGCAGACCTTCAACGGCGTCGTCGGCACGTTCACCCCGGCGTTCGGCACGTCGCCGTCCGATTACCAGGCCACCATCCTCTGGGGCGACGGCCAGCAATCCAGCGGCACCATCGACATGTCGTTCAACGTCTCCGGCTCCCACGAGTTCAACGCGGCCGGCGCCTATCCGGTTGGCTTCCAGATCACCAACCTGCTCGACGATTCGACGGGCGTCGGCGTCGCCCTGGGACTCGTCGAGAACGTCAGCGACCCCACCGCGGTGGTTTCGGTCGGTTCCTCCAGCGTAACCTACAGCCCGACCACGAGTCAGACCGGCAGCGACGCGGGCGGTTCCTATAGCCTCCAGGAGACCGGCACGCTCACCGCCAGCCTCGCCAAGCTGCTATTCGAGCCGGACGGCACGCTCTCCAGCATCGCCAACGAAACCGATACCTTCACCATGACCGAAGCCGGGACCGACAGCTACGGCAACTTCGCCGGTGGCAGCTACTCGGTCACCATCGGCGGCAACATGACCGTCACGCTCACGGAGTTCCAGGACGACCTCGCCGGCTACACGTCGGCGAGCGGCACGGCCACCGAGCAATCGTCGTGGAGCGTCAACGGCAACGTCGGCACCGGGGCCGTCACGGCCACCGGCAGCGTGACCGATGCGTCAACGCTGACGGGCCTCGGCGCCGACCAGGTCAGCTCGCTCAGCGTTGCGGCGACCGATTCCGCCACGGCCACCGTGCAGGAGACGGGCAACTACGGCGGCACGCTGTCGGTGACGGTGACCGCGAACGACACGTCCAGCGCCACCGATACGCGCAACGCCAGCGGCGACACCGAGACGGCGGTCACGACCGGCAGCGACAGCTCGACCGTGACGCTGACGGATAACTACAGCACCGGGGCCATCGCGGCCACGGTCACGGCCTCGGCGCCCACCACGGTGACCGACACCGACACCGACCAGACGGCGACCGACAGCAACACCACCACCGGCACCGGCCAGGTCACGACGACCCTGACGGGCAACATGCTCACCGGGTCCTTGACGGCGACCGCGACCGAGTCCGATAGCGCGACCACCACCGATGTCGCCACCAACCAGACCGCCACCGGCAGCAGCACCACGACGGCGAGCGACACGCTCACGACCGTGACCACCGCCAACCTCGCGACCGGCACGTTTACCACGGTCACGACGGAATCGGACACCGGCACCATCGTCAGTAACAGCACGAACCAGAACCTGACCGACGCGAGCACCACGACCGGTTCGGATACGGTCTCGACGACGCTGACCGGCAACCTCACCACCGGCTCCTTCAGCGCCACGACCGTCGAGTCCGACGGCGGGACGACGAATGACCTGGCCATCGACCAGAGTTCGACCGACACCAGCGGCGCCACCGCGACGGACAGCGCCACGCTCAGCACTTACGGCAACTGGCTGACCGGCGACAGCACCGCCAGCGCGACCGCCACCGATTTGAGCACGGGCACCGACACGGCCACCGACGGGTACTCGACCGACATCAGCACGACTGTCGCCGCGCAAACCTCGACGCTCACGAGCGTCGCCAACATCGTGTCCGGGTCGCTGACCGCGACGCTGGTCGCGACCGGCACCGGCACCACGACCGACAACGCGACGGATCAGGACGCCAGCGACAGCAGCACGACCGTCGCCGGCTTCAGCCTGACGACCGTCAGCACCAACCTGGGGGGCGGCAGCGCCACCGCCACCACCACCGAATCGGACAGCAGCACCACGACCGATGTCGCCACCGACCAGGGGGCGACCGACGTTTCGACCATCGTGGCGAGCGACCTTGCCACGACCACCGCCAGCGAAAACTGGCTGACCGGCAGCGTGTGGAGCAGCGTAACCGCCACCGGCGGCAGCACGGTCGACGACGACGCGACCGACGCCGGTGCCAGCGACATCAGCACGCTGGTGGCAAGTCAGTCGCTGTGGAGCACGACGGGCGGGAACGAGCTGACCGGCACGGTCACCACGACCGTGAGCGCAACCGACAGCAGCACGCTCGTCGGCGTGTCGGCGGCCGGCGGCGCGACCGACAGCTATTCGGTGACGGCGAGCGACTGGACCAATAGCTCCGAAGTCGACAACCTGGTCACAGCTGCCTATTCCAGCACCGCCAGCGCCTCGAGCACCATGACGGCGCACGACCAGGGCACCGACGACCGCGGCACGTTCAGCTCGGCGACCACCGGCACCGAGACGGCCACGGCCACCGATCAAGGCAACGACATCACCGGCAGCGATAGTTCGACGGCCACGACCATTGCCGTGTCCACGGTGACGGCAACGGGCGGCGACAGCGGCGCCGGCACCAGCTACAGCAACTCGCTGGTGGAGTCGTCGACCGCGACCGTGCAGGACACCGGCAATGCGCTGGCCGGCACCGACTCGGCGACCACGACCGCCACCGACTCCTCCGCGCTCAACGAGTCGGGCACCTACCAATCGGAAAGCTACTTCCTGGCGGAATCGGCCACGGCGACGGACACGAGCAACACCCAGAGCGACGCGCTCACGGGCGCCTACACCGTCACGGCGACGGCGTCCAGCGCGTCGACCATGACGGAAAGCAGCACGCTGGGCATGACCAGCGCGTGGCAGAGCCAGACGGTCGACGACTCCGCCACTGTGACGACCACCGGCAACGCCTTGAGCGGCTCGTTCACGGCCACGACCGCCGCCACCGATGTGAGCGTGCTGACCGAAACGACCGGCTCAACCTTCACCGAAACGGTGGCCGACGTATCGACCGCGGTGGAGACGGGCAATACGATCAGCGGCGACTACACGACCAACACCACCGGCACCACCACGACCACGGACCTGGACCTGTACGGCACGGTCACGGTGGGCGAGAGCAGCACGCAGACGTCCACCGACGAGGAGACGGGCAACGCGCTGACGGGGGATTACAGCCTGACCGGCACGGCGACGGAAACGTACGGCATGACCGAGACGGTCGGCAGCGGCCTGGGCGGTCTCGGCGGTCTCGGCGGTGGCGGGTCCGGTCTCAGCTTCACCTTGACCGAAACGGGAAGCATGACCACCGTCACGAGCGAGACCGGCAGCACGCTGACCGGCGAGTACACCAGCACCGAGGGCGCCACCGACAACTACAGCATGGTGGAAACCGGGACGAACAGCGGCAGCAGCTTCAGTCAGACGGTGAGCGGCAGCGAGTCGGCAACCATCGCGGAAATCGGCAATGCCGTGAACCAGACCTTCGAGCGGACGACGACCGGCACCGGCACCGATACAGCGGTCCTTGGCGGTACCACCACCACCCCGTCGGTGAGCTACACGCTGACGGAGCAGTCCGACGGGGGCAGTGGCCAGGTGAGCCAGAGCGAGACGGGCAGCGACCGCTATAGCCTGCTCGAAAGCTATGTCAACGTCGCGAATACCAGCGGCAACGCCGCTGGGAACGTGGATTATTCTCCGATCGGGGCGCCGGTTGTCAACACCGAGCCCCGCGCTAGCGAAACGGGGGAGCAACAGCTATTTGTGAACATACCAAATAGGCCAACCGCACAACTAACCTTACAACTCGAAATCCGGGTGGTTCAAAGGCAAATACTGCGATTATACGCGAGAATAGCCGCAAACATGATTCTTCTCGGTACCAACCTGGCACGACCAGGGGAGACTAACGAAGAATACCAAGAGAGATTGCACCTTATTTACCGCCTCACCGTCATGCCTTTACTTTTTCAGGTTCAAGATCTTCAACGGGAACTTCAGGGCCTGCAGTTTGAACTGAGGCTCTTACAAGGGGTACCGATAACACCGTCGGTACGTTGACGTAGGAGCGGGTCCAAGAATACCGTAGCGCGCATCGTGCCCCAGTGCGACGAAACGGCGCTATGGTTGATCCCGACCTTGCGTCAATGTCGGTATTGATTTCGTCCTTTCTCCCACGAGGTAATTGGCGTGTATCCAATACTTAGCCTAAAATGGACGATGGGGCTTATTGGCATTTTATTACCAACAGTCTCTGTGTACCAATCGGAAGCGCGGCTTGGGAACACACCGCCTAATGCAAGAAAAGTGGTGGTGATATTCGATTGCGATACTACTATAGAGACAACGTTAACTGGAGACGATAGTCTTAGAGAAAAGGAAACGCAACATGTCAAGCTTCTGCTTGCACCTAGGAGGAAAGACAGTGAGGAAAACACGCTTTGGGAAATAGAGGTGCATGGTCTGGAATTGCGTTTCGATGGGGAGAACACAAGAGCGTTCAAGTACCCTTGTGATAAGCCAAATGACGCGGAATCCAATGAAACCGAGCGCGTTCGCGAGAGCTTGAAAGGTGCCAAAATCGCGGCATCTCAACAAAAAGACGGCTCGAACAAGATTACGCAATACAGGTTGCCACTTCCAAAGGCAATCGGCTTGGGGGTCGGGATGGATTCCCTCTTGCGTTACCTTATTTCTGAAAACCACATCGAGTATTTGGCCAATTACGCAACCCCATCAATACCGCAGACAATCATGAAGGGGGATCGATTGCGCAATAACATCAAAGCCAAAGGAGTTGCTACTCCCTTTGGATCAATGATGTCAACCGCAGAATATCAGGTTGACGAGGTTGATGCGAGACACGCCAAGATGAGAATTCGACCCGAACTGAGGTACGTGTTGCCCAAGGCGCAAGACGCGGGCCAATTCAGGGTCGTCACGGGCGACGTAAAGCTTAAGGAGTCGACGGGGTCCTTATTGTATGATCGAGCTGCAAGACAGACCGTCGAATTGAACCTTGCCTTTACGGTTGAGGGCAAATGGTCAGTGATGATCGGGGAACTCAAAGCAAGCATTACGGTGATTCAAGCGCACAAGATTAGTGTGCGTACGCTCGAATCTGCCCGGTGAGTTCCGACTCAACGGTGAATTGTGGTCTCTCGAACATATCAGTTCTGCGGACGTGCGGTTGAGCACAAACTGAGCAGGAAGTTGCGGCCCGCATAATGAGCTCGACCAGTGACCTTTGTGTTCCAGCACGCGGAGTCTCGGCCCCACCCCGCTGCCGGGCTGGTGGCGGGTACGCGATTGCGTGTTAAGACACCATCGCGCCGCCACTCGTTGGATTGGTTACACAGCCATCAATCACACCACGGCTTAGCACCGCAGTTCGCACATGGAATCACCGACCACTGCCGACGATCGGTTCCAACACGGCATCCGCTGTCTCAAGCAAGGCAAGCCCGCCGACGCCGAAAGCGCCTTCCGCGCCGCTGTCGCAATCCGCGGCGACTGGGCCGAGGCGCACCATCTACTCGGCGTAGCGCTGATGCATTGCGGGCAAAACGCGGTGGCGGTCGCCTCCCTTGAGGCGGCGCTGCGGCTGCGGGCGGATTACGCCGAGGCCCATTACGACCTGGGCCTGAGCTTGCGGCGCACAGGCCGGGTGCCGGATGCGGTCGAGCATTTCCGTGAGGCGGTGCGGCTCAAGCCGGGCTGGGCCGACGCCCACGACAACCTCGGGCAGGCATTGCGGCGCGCCGGCGCGCTCGATGAGGCGATGGCGGCGTTCCGCCAGGCGCTGCGCATCCAGCCCGATCATGCCAGTGCCCGCACCAACCTTGGCGTCACCTTGGCCGACAACGGCAGGCCCGACGAGGCGATCGCCATGTATCGGCAGGCGCTTAAGCGCAAGCCGGACCTGGCCGACACGCACAACAACCTCGGCGTCGTGCTCGCGCTGCAAGGCAAGCGCGGCGAAGCGATCGGCTGCTATCGCCGGGCCCTGGAGCTGCGGCCGAACTATGCCGAAGCCCACAACAACCTGGGAAACTCGCTGCGCTACGAGTGCAAGCTGGACGAAGCGGAAGCCTGCCTGCGTACAGCGCTCCGCCTCAAGCCCGAATACGCGGAAGCGCACAACAACCTGGCCATCATCCTTATGAAGATGGAGCGCGTCGACGAGGCGATCGCCAACTACCACAAGGCGCTAGCGCTCAAGCCCGACTATCCCGATGCGCACAAGAACCTCGGCCTGGCGCTATTGAGCAAAGGCGACTTCGCCGCCGGCTGGCCGGAGTACGAATTTCGCTGGGGCACCAAGGAATTGCCGGCCCGCCAATTCGCGCAGCGGCGCTGGGACGGCGGCCCGCTCGACGGCAAGACCATCCTGCTCTACGGCGAGCAGGGGCTCGGCGACACGATTCAATTCATTCGCTACGCGGCGCTGGTCGCCGAGCGCGGCGGCAAGGTGCTGGTCGAGTGTCAGAAGGCGCTGGTCGGCCTGTTCGGCGCTGCGCGGGGATCGAGCGCATCGTGCCACAGGGCGAGGCGCTGCCGGCGTTCGACACGCACGCGGTGCTCATGAGCGTCCCCGCGATCGTGGGCACCGACCTGGCGAGCATTCCCGCTGGCATACCGTATCTGTCGAGCGATCCCGAGCGCATCCGTCAATGGGGCGAAGAGCTCAAGGGGCTCACCGGATACAAGATCGGCATCGCGTGGCAGGGCAGCAAGGGATTCCAGGACGACCATACCCGCTCGATCCCCGTGCAGCGGTTCGAACCGCTGGCGCGCCTGCCTGGCGTTCGGCTGATCAGCTTGCAAAAGGGGTACGGATCGGAGCAGCTGCGCGGTACCCGGCTGGAAGGTGCTGGACCTGGGCAATCGGCTGAACGATTTTCTCGACACCGCGGCGGTGATGAAGCACCTGGACCTTGTCGTCACCGTGGACACCGCCGTCGCGCACCTCGCCGGGGCGCTGGGGGTGCCTGTGTGGATTGCTTTGCCGACGGCGTCCGATTGGCGATGGCTGCAGAACCGCGAGGACAGCCCGTGGTACCCGAGCGTGCGGCTGTTCCGCCAGAAAAAGCAGGGCGACTGGCCCGAGGTCTTCGCGCGGATGGCGCGCCAGCTGGAATCGCAGCCGCCGCTGGAAAGCGCGGTGCGCTACGGCCAGCGCGGGCTGGCGCTGTTGCACGAGGATAAGGCGGCGGAGGCGGTCACGCTCTTGCAGCAAGCGGTGGCGCTGGAGCCCAAGAACGCCGTCTTTCATAATAACCTGGCGTGCGCGTTCGATCGGCAGGGCAAGAAGGCCGAGGCGCTGCCGGCATTCTCGGAGGCCGTGCGGCTCGACGCCAAGTATGGCGACGCCCGGCATAACCTGGCCAACGTGCTGCGGCACCTGGGCCGGCACGGCGACGCGGAAGCCGAGTACCGCAACGTGCTGAAGCTCATGCCGAACTCGGCCGAGGTGTCGAACCACCTGGGGATCGCGCTGTTGAACCAGGCCAAGCATCCCGAGGCGGAAGCATGCTTTCAGCGCAGCCTGCGGCTCAAGCCCGACAATCCCGACGCGCTCAATAACCTGGGCGTCCTCTACGAACGGCTGCGGCGCATCGACGACGCCATTGCCTGCTACCAGGAATGTCTGCGGCTCCGGCCCGATTCGCCGGACACGCACAAGAACCTGGCCCTGGCGTGGCTGCTGCGCGGCGATTACCCGCGCGGCTGGGCCGAATATGAGTGGCGCTGGAAATCGCCGGCGGCGCAGAGCCGCAAGTTTTCGCAGCCGCGCTGGGACGGCCGGCTGCTGGACGGCGAGCCGGTCTTGCTGTTCGCGGAGCAAGGCCTCGGCGACACGATCCAGTTCGTACGCTACGCCCGGATGGTCAAGGAGCGCGGCGCCACCGTGCTCGTCGAATGTCCGGGCGAGCTGCAGCAATTATTCCGGCGCTGCCCGGGAGTGGACCGCGTGATTCGGCAGGGCGAGACCCTGCCCGTTTTCGCGTACCAGCTGCCGTTCATGAGCCTGCCGCGCGTGCTGTGCACGACGCTGGAAACGGTGCCGGCGCGCGTGCCGTATCTGTCGGCCGACCCGCGGTTAATCGAGTACTGGCGCCGGGAATTGGCCGCCGTGGGGCACGTTTCCAACGTGCCGGGGGTGAATGGGCACGTTGGAAACGAGCCCCCACAGATCAGGATTGGGATCGCATGGCAGGGGAGCCAGCGTTACGCGGGCGACGGCCACCGGTCGGCGCCGCTGGCGGCACTCGCGCCGCTGGCCGGCATCCCCGGCGTGCAACTGATCAGCTTGCAGAAGGGATACGGGACCGCGCAGCTCCGCGATGTGAGCGACTGGAACGTGATCGATCTCGGCGGCCGGCTCAACGATTTCACGGATACGGCCGCGGTGATGAAGCACCTGGACCTGGTGGTGTGCGTGGACACGGCGGTGGCGCATTTGGCCGGGGCGTTGAACGTGCCGGTGTGGGTGGCGCTGTGCACGGCGTCGGATTGGCGCTGGCTGGAGCGCGGCGACGAGAGCGCATGGTATCCGAGCGTGCGGTTATTCCGCCAATCGCAGTGGGGAAATTGGGCCGCCGTTTTCGAACGGATGGCCGACGCGCTGCGGCAGAGCAATCTCGCGCTGCGCCCGCCGATGCTGACGGAAACCGCACCGGGCGAGCTATTCGATAGAATCGCAATCCTCCAGATCAAGCGCGATCGGATGCGCGACGCGGCGGGGCTGGAGACGGTCCATGCGGAGCTGGGCAGCCTGCTGGCGGCACAGGTGCGCGGCATGAGGCCGACGCCGGAGCTGGAGCAGCTTGCCGAGCGCCTCCGCGACGTCCACGAGGAAAGCTCGTACACCTGGGAGCCGGCGGCCAGCAATGGTCGATGTTGACCGCGCCAACGTCACGGCGCCCTGCGGAATGCCGCTGCCATTTCGCGCGATGCGCTGGCGCATCGCCGTATTCAGCAGGTTGCCGTGATCGCGGCCGGGCGCAAGCTCGACCACCGCGTCGCTGCCGAGCTTCTTGAGCGAATCGCCGAGCAGCCGGGTCGCGCCCTCCAGGTAGAACGTGTCGTCCGCGCCCATGTAGATGTGCAGCTTGCCGGCGAGGCGCGGCGCGAGCCGGGGCCAGTTGCGCTCGAGGATCAGCCGAATATCGTAACGCTGCCAGCTCTCGGCGACTGCCGGATCGACCGCGCCGCTCTGGCGGTCCCACAGCTTGCGCGGCCGACCATCGAGGCCGCGGGGACTGAAGACCGCCTCGAACGAGCCGAGCTGGCCGCCGCGGCCCATCACCACTTCCATGTCCGAAAACGCCTTGTAGTAGATCGACGGCTTGCCGGCCGATCGCGCCAGCGGGCGTTTTTCGCCCTTGTCGTCCGTGAAGACGTTGACCTTCGGCGCGTACAGGTCGATCCGCTGGAAGTCGCGGAAATCGACGGGGTCGGGAGCCGTCGACCAGACGCCGCCAAAGAAGTCCGGATACGTCACCTGCAGCCACAAGCTGCTCCAGCCGCCGGAGGAATGGCCGGTGACGAAGCGGCCCGCCGGCACGCCCAGCCCGCGGAACTTCGCCTCGATGTGCGGGATCAGCTCCTCGATCAGCGCTCGGCCGCAGGGGCCGTTGTTGTCCGAGTCGGCGAACACGTGATGTCCGAGCCGGCACGACGGATCGAGGGTCACGTGGATCATCTCGACGCCGTCCACGTCGGTCGCCTTGCGCGTCGCCGCGCCGAACGCCCCGTGGTGATCGCCGCCGAAACCGGGAACCTCATAGATGACGGGATAGCGTCGCGTCGGCTCGGCGGCGAACGACTTGGGCAGCACCACGCCCGCGCAGCCGCACCGGCTTGCCGTGAAATTGGCTCAGGAGCTTGCTGTCGATGTCGACGAGCTTGACGCGCTCCGTTTCCTGGAAGCGATTCTGAGGCACGACCTGGTCGAGGACCAGGGACAGCGGTCCGACGGCCGGCGATTTCGCATCCACGACCATCGCCTTGCTATAGACATTGCCGGGAGCGGTGAGACAGTTCTGCCCGCCACGGTCGAGGTCCAGGACTGCCTGGAAGTAGAACTTTTCGGCCGGCAGCTTGTCGAAGGCGTGCGGGAAGGCGTACTGCGGCTGAAAGGTCAAGGGCTCATCCGGCCGCCAATTGCGCACGTCCTGAGCGAAGAACGGGAACGGCTTGAACCATGACTGCCGCGGCGGCGTGCCCTTGATCGGCTCGCGCGACGCCAACAGGAAGACGCGGCCGGTGAACGGCTCGGCGGCGGCCTGCTTGCTGAACGCGAGCTGCACCGCCAGCGGCCGGCTCGGTGCTGGAGGAGGATCGCCCAGACCGACGAGGAGCAGACAAAGAAGGGCGTTCATGCGATGGACCTGACCTCAACCCCGCGGCGTGAGGGGAATTACGCAAGGAGTTTCTCGACCACGTTGCCGTGCACGTCGGTGAGGCGGAAATCGCGGCCCTGGAATCGGTACGTCAGCCGACGATGGTCAAGCCCGAGGCAGTGGAGGATCGTCGCCTGCACGTCGTGAACGTGGACGCGATCCTCGACCGGGCCGAAGCCGAACTCGTCGGTCTCGCCGATGCTGATGCCCGGTTTGATGCCGCCGCCCGCGAACCACATGCTGAACGCGTCGATGTGGTGGTTACGGCCGATCGAGTCGCGCAGCTCGCCCATCGGCGTGCGGCCGAACTCGCCGCCCCAGACGACCAGCGTGTTCTCGAGCAAGCCGCGCTGCTTGAGGTCGCGGACGAGGGCGGCACAGGGACGGTCCACTTCGCGACAGCGGGCGTCGAGGCCAGCCCCCAGGTTCATGGGGCCGTCGCCGTGCTGGTCCCAGTCGGTGTGATAAAGCTGCACGAAGCGCACGCCGCGTTCGACGAGCCGACGCGCCAAGAGGCAGTTGTTCGCGAACGACGGCTGTCCCGGCGCGGCGCCATACATGTCGAGGATAGTCCGCGGCTCGTGGGCGATGTCGATCAGCTCCGTGGCGCTGGTTTGCATGCGGTACGCCATCTCGTAGGCGGCGATGCGCGTGGCAATCTCGGGATCGCCGGTCGCGCCGTGGTGCTCGGCATTGAGGTCGCGGATGGCGTCGAGCACTTGCCCCTGCCGCTGGGCCGACACGCCGGCCGGGCTGGAGAGATTGAGGATCGGCTCGCCGACGCCGCGGAACGGTACGCCCTGGTACGCGGTCGGCACAAAACCGCTGCCCCAGTTGAGCGCCCCGCCGCGCGGCCCGCGCGGTCCCGACTGCAGGACGACGAAGCCGGGGAGCGATTGCGATTCGCTGCCGATGCCGTAGGTCACCCATGAGCCCATGCTTGGCCGGCCGAACTGCGGCGAGCCGGTGTTGATGAAGATCTTGGCCGGCGCGTGGTTGAACACGTTGGTCGCCACGGTCCGGACCACCGCGATGTCGTCGGCGACCCGCGCCAGGTGCGGCAGGCATTCGGACATCCACACGCCCTGCCGGCCACAGCGCGCGAACCGCCGCCGCGTGCCGAGCAGGCGCGGCACCTCGCGCGTAAACGAATCCATGAACGCGAAGCGTCGGCCCTCGAGAAACGACTGCGGGATCGGTTGGCCGCTGAGCCGCTGGAGCTGCGGCTTGTAGTCGAATAGCTCAAGCTGGCTCGGCCCGCCCGCCATGAACAGGTAAATGACGCTTTTGGCCCGCGCCGGAAAGTGCGTCGGCCGCGCCGCCAACGGATTGGCGACCGGCGCCTGCGCCGGCGCATCGCGGCCGAGGAGCGAGGCCAGCGCCATGGCACCGACGCCGACGCCGCAATCGTGAAAAAAATGCCGGCGGGTTTGTAACAGGGTGGGTTCGATAGCGTCCACGTTCATTCCCGTGTAATGAATTCATCCAAATTCAACAGCACGCGTCCCACCAGCGTCCAGGCGGCGGCCTGGCTCGGCGCGATGCCCGCCGGCAGCGCAGCCGGAGCGAGGCGCTTGGCCTCGGCGGGGTCGCTGGCCAGCGATTCCTGCAAGCGCGACAACAGCGCGACCAGCCGCTGCTGTTCCTTCGTGCTCGGCGTGCGCGCCAGGCAGAGGCGGAAGGCATACGCCACGCGCTCCGCGTCGTCACCGGGACATTCGCGCAGGACCCGCACCGCGAGCGCCTGGGCGAATTCGTAGAATGCGCGGTCGTTGAGCAGCGTCAGGGCCTGCAGCGGCGTGTTGGAGCGATTGCGGCGCGTGCAGGTCGACGTCGAGTCGGGCGCGTCGAATACCATCAGCGCCGGATGCGGTGCGGAACGCCAGAAGTATGTGTACAGGCCGCGGCGATAGCGATCGGCACCCGCGCTCGGCTTCCAGTCGCGCTGCACCTGCGTGAAGGCGAAGACGCCGTCGGGCTGCGGCGGGAACACGCTCGGGCCGCCGACCTTCGGCTCCAGCAGGCCGCTGACCGCCAGCGCCATGTCGCGAACGCCCTCGGCCTCCAGGCGAAGGCGGCTTTGGCGCGCCAGCAGCCGATTGCGCGGGTCGGCGATGGCCAGCTCGGGTCGCGCCTTGCTCGACTGCCGATATGCCGCGCTCGTGACGATGAGCCGGTGCAGCGCTTTCATGCTCCAGCCACGCGCGATGAACTCGCCTGCCAGCCAGTCGAGCAATTCGGGATGGCTCGGCGGCGTCCCTTGCAGGCCGAAGTCGTTCTCCGTCTCGACGAGCCCCAGGCCGAAATAATGCTGCCAGTAGCGATTCACCACCACCCGTGCCGTCAGCGGATTGCGCAGATCGACCAGCCAGCGCGCCAGGTCAAGCCGGTTGGGCTGTTTGACGGGGGGCAACGCATGGAGCACCGACGGCACGCCGGGGAAGACGCGCTTGCCCTTGCGCAGGAAATCGCCGCCGAGCTGGATGTGCGTATCGCGCGGCGTGGCCCGCTCTTGGAGCACCATCGTTTTGGTGATCGCCGGCTCCGCTTTCTTCAGCTCGGCGAGCTTCCTTTCGACGGTGATGCGGAAGGACGCGAGATGGCCGTGCCCCGCCAACGTACACAGGCCGACGAAGCCGCCCAGGAGCGGATCGCCGATGCCCGCGCTCGCCTGCGGCAGCTGGTCGAGATGGCGGAAATACGCGCTGAGCTGCTGCTTCTCGACGTTGTTGCGCTGGTATTCCGGCTTATCGACGATGTCCTTGAGTTCGGCCGGCAACAGCGCCCGCGTTGCCTGCGTCAAGCCCTGCTCCCATGCTTTTTGCCGGGCCGGCGTCGCGTTGTCGAGTCCCTGCACGAGCTTCTTCAAGGTTGCAGCCTTCGCACGATTCTGCGCGAGCTGCTGGGTCTGTTCCGGCGTCGGCAAGGCAAGGCTCGGCTCGTCGCAGTTGTTGAAGAACGCGAAGAGCTGATAGTACTCCTTCTGCGAAACCGGGTCGTACTTGTGATCGTGACACTGGCAGCAGCCTACCGTCAGGCCGAGGAAAACGGCGCCCGTGGTATTGACGCGGTCCACGATCGATTCGACTCGGAACTGCTCCAGGTCGATGCCGCCTTCCTGGTTGAGCAGCGTGTTGCGATGAAAGCCGGTCGCGACCTTCTGCGCGACCGTCGCCCCCGGCACCAGATCGCCGGCAAGCTGCTCGATCACGAACTGGTCGAATGGCAGGTCGCGGTTGAGCGCGCCGATCACCCAGTCGCGATACGGCCAGATCGTGCGCGGCGCATCGATGTTGAAGCCGTTGGAGTCGGCATAGCGTGCCAGGTCGAGCCAGTGGCGGGCCCAGCGTTCGCCGTAATGCGGGCTGGACAGCAGCCGATCGACCAGCTTTTCGTAAGCGTCCGGTGCCGGATCGTTGACGAATGCCGTCACTTCCGCGGGGCTCGGCGGCAGTCCGAGCAGATCGAGTGATACCCGGCGGATCAGCGTCGCGCGGTCCGCGGCCGGTGCCGGGGCAATCTTCTCTTTCTCCAGCCGGGCGAGGACGAAGCGATCGATCGGGTTGTGCACCCATGCGTCATCTGTGACGGCCGGCGGCGTCATCCGCGCCGGCGGCTTGAACGCCCAGTGCTCGCTCCCCTTTGCTCCCGCGACGGCATCCTCCTTGGCCGGCGCTTTCGCGCCCTGGTCGATCCACGCCCGCAGCACGGCGATCTCGGCCGCGCTCAGCCGTGGCCGATCGTCCGGCGGCATTGCTTTGACGTCCTTGGCGCCGGTGACGGCCTGGATGAGCCGGCTGGCACTGCTCTTGCCGGGAACGATGACGGCGCCGGAATTGCCGCCCTGCATGGCATGAGCGGCCGTGTCGAGGCGCAGGTCGGCGCGCTGCTTGACCGGTCCGTGGCAGACGACGCAGTGGCGGGCAAGAATCGGCTTGACGTCGCGGAGATAGTCGACCGGTTCGTCGGCCCGCAGCGCGGAAGCCGATGCCAGGGCGCCCAGGAGGAGAAGGATCGATCGGTTCATCGCGTCCAGGCGGGGTTGCGGGAGCGAAAGTCGCGGGAGGGCCTACCCTGCTAAGTTACCCAATCCGCCGCCGGCAGCAAGCGCATTTCTCCGCTAATGAAGGAGGAATTGCGGGCGGCGCTGCGGTATGCTGGGTACGTGCAGGGGGTTGGCGGCGAGCGCTGGATATTCAGGGGATCGCCAATGCGAATCCTGTCACTTCTCTCGAAGCTGCGCCGTGTGCTCGGTTGGCCTATGTTCGCGCTGCTGGTTGCGGGCATCGGGTGGGGACTGTACGTCTGGCTGCCGCCGGAGCCGCGTTGGGTCAATCCCTGGAGCTTCGACGAGGCACGGTACTCGCCGGACGGGACGACGGTGCTGGTCACGCGGAACCAGGATTCACCCGAGGCGCGGCTCGAACTCTGGGATGTCAGGTCCGGCGCTGTCGTGGCGAGTTACGGAAACTGGACCGGTCACGTGTGGACCGACGCGGTGTCGCCCGACTTTCGGTGGTGGGCGGGGGTGGTCGGGGAGAGCGAGGAAAACAAAAGCCAGGCCCCGCAACTCCACATCGTCGACCTGACCACCGGCGCCCGGCGCGAGATTGGCGTCGTCCTGGATGAGGGTGAGGTCAATTTCAGTGGCCTGAAATTTTCGCCGAACGGGTCGGTTCTCGCCTTTCAATCCTGGTCGCCAAGTCGTCCCATGGAAGGTCCGCTGCGCGGGCACAGCTTGCTCTTTGATGTCGCGACGGGAGTGCCGCAAGGCCGATTGCTCGACCGCAGCCTGAGGCCGGCGTTCACCGCCGACAGTCGCTACTACCTTCACGACTGGCTCGCAGGCGACGAAATCGAATTACGGGCCTGGGACATCGAAGCGCAGAAGCCGGCGCCGCCGCTCAAACCGGTCGGCCGGATCCGTAGCCCCAGCCCGAATGGCCGATATGTGGCGAGCGTTGCGGAAGGGTTGCCGGGCGATCGCGCGATGCTTTGGCTTTGGGACGTGGGCGCGGGGACGCAGCAAGCCCTTGGCGCGGAGCGGCCCTACTGCATACCGTCCTTCTCGCCGGACGGGCGCCTGCTCGTTGTCGCGCCCTACTCCGGGCGAGATCCGCTGGAAATCTGGGAAGTGAACACGGCGCTCCGGCGCCGAGCTTTCCTTCGCGCAGTGCGGAAGGCCTATCTACGCTCCAGATTCAAGGTATTTCCTGCTGCACACCAAGGACGCGGAGGGCACGCCTCATCTCGTGGCGGTCGATTTGGATACCGCCCAATTACTCTGGGACCGCCCATTGCCGCGTGTGGATTCGCCCACCGCGCTCATCAGCGCGGACGCGTCATTGGTCGCAATCGCCGATATTCCCGCGCAGCGATTCGAGATCATTGAGGCACGCACTGGCGCACTGCGAGCCTGTCCCAATCCGTTCCCGCCGGCGCCGCACGGGTGGAGTGAATGGGGCGCGGGTCCCGTATTGCACGGCCCATACATGTTGCTGTGCGGGACGCCAACGAACCCTGTTGGTGTGGCTGCCGCGCCTGCCGGCCCAGGATGGTTGCAGCGCCTGCGCCATGCTGCCCTGGCGCGACGCCAACTCGGACCCGGACGATCCTGGTCGTGCCGTGGCGGTCGTCGACACGCGCAACGGACAGGTCGTGTTTTGCCGCTGGGAGCCGAGCTACAGCGGCGGCTTCGGCTATGCCCGCGGCGAGTTCGCTCTGCTCGCGCCTGACGGCAGCTCGCTGTTAGCGACCCACCGATACGGCGACCGCCGCCTGATGACATGCCATGCCATTCCGCCGCACCAGCCGTGGCAGTGGATCGCTGGTGTCCCGCTGGCGGTCGGTGCGGTGGTGTTATCCCTGCGCGTTGGCTGGCGCCGCGTGCGGCGCCGGCCCGCGCCCGTGCCGCAAGGAGCGCCGCCATGTCCCTGAGTTGGATTCGGCGAAACCGCGGGCCCCTCACTCGCTGGACGGTGTTCGCGTTCGCGCTGGCCGCGCTCGGCGGCGGCCTCTACATCGTGGTGCCTCCCGAGCCGCGATGGCGAATCGTGGGCGACCCAAGAGAATTCTTTCTTCTCGACGACGCCGTGCTTGGGAGCTGCTGTCGGCGCGGCGACGTGTTCGGCGGCCCGGTGCAGCTCTGGGACCCGGCGACCGGCGGTGAGGTCGCTCGCTTCCTGACCGGCGGCGACGTGTTCCGCGGATACGGCACCAGCCAGGACGGCCGATATTTCGTCGCGCAGTTTGCCGGTGCGCAAGCCGGCGTCGATCATCTGTGCTGGCTGGACCTGCACGAGCGACGCGAATGGCGCGTCGAAACCCGGATCGATTTGCCGCAGGCGCAGCACGCGTCGTTCTCTCCCGAAGGGGACTTCCTTTTCATGCTCCAGCAACAGCTCGGGGCGGGCGATGACTCGCTCGCCGTCGTCGACACTGCGACAGGCCGCGTTGTCAATCGGGTCACCATCCCGACGCTCCCGAACGGCGTGGGATGGTTCCCGTCGTTCGCGCGTGGCGACGCCGGTCGGGACCACAGCTACATTGTGGCCATGTACCACGGACGGCACGCGCACACGCGTTTGATCAGTCCGCGCACGGGCGAGATGACGACGCTGGAAGGCGCTGACCTGATCGAGGTCGCCCCGGACTGCGCGGTCGCTGATCGCCGACCGGGGCATCGATGGATTCTGGGTTTGGGACCTGCCCAGCATGAGCTGGCGCTGCCCGCTGGCGGGCGGGCCGTTCAAGGAAGCGACCTTTTCCCCCAACAGCAAGCTCATTGTCTGCTCGGGATTGGAAAGGGAGCAGGCCGATGTTCCCGTGCGCATCTTCGACGCTCGTTCCGGTGAGCTGCGTTGGCAACTCCCCTTTCCTGGCGGGGGACGGCACCGCTTCGCTCCGGATTCGCGCCATTTCATCCGCTGGTCACGGCTAGCGCCCAATCGGCTGCGGCTTGCGATGTACGACATCGACGCCAACCAGCAACTCTGGGAGCGCGATTGGGATGACGACCAGTGCATCGTCCATTGCACCGCTGACGCGGCACGCTGGTCGTCGATCTCTCCACGTTGCATCGCGTTGAGGTTCTCGAGGCCCAGACCGGCGCGACCCGATACACGATTACGGCGCCCGAGCAAGTTGCGGCAACGTCCTGGCTCATGCACCACGGCCGAACGCTGATGGTCGAAGAGCAGCGCTGGGCCGGGTCGGCCTCCTCGTGGCTCGAACTCCTGGACCGCGTGCTCGGGAGACAGGGACGCGATCCGCGCGTCGTGAGCATTTACGACCTTGAAAGCGGGCAAACGCTGTTGTCGCGTCTGTACACCGAATACGCGT
This sequence comes from uncultured Gemmataceae bacterium, assembly GCA_963834865.1. Taxonomy (GTDB): domain Bacteria; phylum Planctomycetota; class Planctomycetia; order Gemmatales; family Gemmataceae; genus CAWIDK01. The sequence goes on along the minus strand of CAWIDK010000002.1, from coordinate 2,652,919 downwards.
CGGATCATTGGATCATGCAGGATCGCCGTTCCTTCATGTTATTGCACCAGCAACACCGTGGCGGGGTGGACGCGCCGACCGGTACCATCATCGAATGCTGGGACATACCGGCGCACAAGCCGCTACGGTGGATCATCGGCGTGCCGCTGGCTTTGGCCATCCTGCTGCTGTCGCTCAGCGCCGGCTGGCGCCGATTGCGCCGCCGTGCCGCTCCGGTCCCGCAAGGAGCACTGCCATGTCCCTGAGCTGGCTGCGAGGAAACCGCGGGCCGCTACTCCGGTGGGGCCTTTTCATGTTGGCCCTGGCCGGCGTTGGCTGGGCACTGCATGCGCGGCTGCCGCCGGTGCCGCGGTGGGTGCTGTACGGCTCGTTTATTCCGGAGGGCCTCACGCTGGACGGCAAGCTGTTCATCACGCAAACCGTGGCCGTGGAAGACCGGCCGAACAGCAACCGGTCGCCCAGCTTCCCGTCGGCGTTGCCGAAGGGTGGTCCGGTACGCTTCTGGGACGTCGAGACCGGGCAGGAGGTGAACAGCGTCCTCGGCGAGACGGGGCCGCGTGGCGCATCAAGTTTGCCGAGGACCGCACGCGCCTGGCCGCGGTCGGCGCCGATCAGCCGACGCGACAGAGGAGGAAATTCGTTGCGTTGATCTCGCCACGGGCCACGAGTGTCATACGCAGGTCGCGCACCGCACCGACTATTGGCAGCTGGAGTTTTCGCCCGCAGGCGACTTGCTGCTGCTGGACGATCGCAGCGTGCTGCTCAAGCAAAACGCACGCTTGTTCCTCTACGACACCGCGTCGCTGCGGCTGCTGGCCCAGGTGCAAACGGCGTATCGCTGGCCGCTCTGGCAGTGGTCGCCGGATGGCCACGCCCTGGTCCTCTATTCGAGCACCCACGAAGGCGACGCGTCGCTGCGGCGCATCGCGCGGACCGGCGAAACCGTGACGGGCTTCCAGGGTGCCGGCGACTGGCTGGCCATCACGCCGGACGGCAAGACGCTGCTCACCGAACCGCCGCAGCAGGCCCGGCCGGACCGCGCCGCCATCGACTCGATTCTCCTGTGGGATATCGCAACCGGCCAGCGGCGCGGCACGATTCCCGTAACGGCTTTTCATCCGCGCGCCGCGGAAAATCTCGCCGTTCTCCCCGATAGCCGGACGTTGCTCCTCATCCACGGCAATCCTCGGCCTGGCGGTCTGCTGAGCATTTGGGACATGAAAGCCGATGAGCAGCTCGGCGAAGTTCGTCTCGACGGCGCGGAACTGCTCCCCTTGCCGGACCTGAACGCGGTCGCCGTATCGCGACATTTGCCGGGCTCGGTTGCCGTCTACCGCGCTCGGCCATTCGCCAAGCTCTGGGAGCGCAGCGTGGCCCGACGACAAGGTGGTCCAGATTGCCCGCAGTCCCAGGTTTCTGGTCGCGTTCACCGGGGAGGGCAATGAATCCCCGTCGCGGCTGGAGCTTCTCAACGTCAAAAACGGCGAAACACGCCTGGACGTCGCACTGAATCCGCGGGACTCGCTTTGCTGGAATATCCTCGGCAAGCACATCGCGCTGGAGGGCCATCATCGGGACACCCAACGCGGCCGTTTCTGGGAGTTGCTGGAGGAGCATGTCGTGGCGACACTGCTTCCGAAGCTGCGCCGCGGCGTGGCGTCGACGACGACGCGGGTCATCGACATCCCAACGGGTGCCGAATTGTGCTGCCTCGATCTGGACTGGGCCCAGGTGCGCGATCTTGCCGCGGACGGCCGATCGCTGTTCATGTACCAGGTAGGCGACGACGAGCCGGCGCTGTTGTGTTACGACGTGCCGCTCGGCCGGGACTGGTCGCTGATCGTCGGCATCCCGGTCGCGCTGGGGGTGGTGTTGATCGCGCTGCGGATGGGCTGGCGGCGTTGGCGCCGCAAGCCGGCGCCGCCCACTGTGGACGAGCGCTAAACGTAAACGGGTGCGGCATCACTCCGCATCGCCGCTGCCGCGCAGCAGGCCCAGGTCGGCGGCGTGCGGCTTCATCGCGTCGATGACGAACTGGATGTGCTCGGTAAGCTCGACGCCGAAATCGGCGGCGCCGCGCGTGATGTCGTCGCGGTTGACGTTGCGCGAACCCCTTCGCCTTCAGCTTCTTCTTGACGCTGGCGGCGGTCAGGTCGGTGATGCCGCCGGGACGCACCATCGAGCAGGCCGACACGAAACCGGCCAATTCGTCGCAGGCGTAAAGCGCCTTGTCGAGCGGACTGGTGCGCGGGTGCCGGTCGGCGAGATAGTCGGCGTGCGACAGGATGGCGTGGATCACGTCGTCGGGATAGCCGTGCCGGCGCAGGATCGCGGAGCCCTGGAGCGGATGGTCCGGAGCATTGGGCCAGCGCTCGTAGTCGAAGTCGTGCAAGAGGCCGACGATGCCCCACGTCTCCTCGTCCTGGCCGAGCTTGCGGGCATAGGCACGCATCGCGGCTTCAACGGCCAGCATGTGGCGGACCAGGGCGGCGTCCTTGACGTACTCGTGCAGAAGGGCCAGGGCGTCGGCACGGTTGAGGGAGTTCATGGCGGCAAATCCTCGTGCGGCCTTTTTGTTCGTAGTGACCCGCTTGAGCGGGTCAAACGGCTCGCCTTGACCCGCTCAAGCGGCTCGCTACGAGCGCCACAGGCCGGCGGAGTTAGTATAGGTGGTTAGGTACGGCTTGCGGCACCGCGGATGCAACGCCGGAAGCGGCGGTTTCGTCTTGGCGAAGCGGTGGCGGGGCGAGTAGAATGGCACAACATCCTGAGTGACTACCGTATGCGATCCGTGGGGTCGAGCTTCGAGACGGGAGCAGCCCAGATGGCGGACATTATCGTGCGAGTCGGCAGCCGAACCGCCAGGGGCATTCGGCCCAATAACGAGGACGCGTATGTCGTCGGCCTGGGCGAACGGCTGTTTCTCGTCGCCGACGGCATGGGCGGTCAGGAGCGCGGCGAGGTCGCCAGCGGCATGGCGGCGGAGATCATCCCGCGCGTGGTGCACGACTGTCTCGCCGCCAACGAACCCGCGGAAGCCGTGCTCGACCGGGCGCTGCACGAGGCGAACCTCGCTATTTGCGATGCCGGCAAGGGACAGCCCGAGGGCCGGCGCATGGGCACGACGGCGGTGCTTGCGCTGCACACCGGCGGCAAGGTGTACGTGGCCAACCTCGGCGACAGCCGGGCGTATCTGGTGCGCGGCGATCGCGTCGAGCAGCTCACGGTGGACCATTCGGTGGCCCAGGCGCTGGTGGCCTGTGGAGCGCTGACGCCGGAGGAGGCACGGACGAGTCCCTACCAGCACGTGCTGCACAAGTTTCTCGGCTGCATGGCGCTGTCCGAGCGCGCTGAGGTCAAGCCGGTCACGCCGGAGCGAGGCGACCGGCTGATGCTGGCGAGCGACGGCCTGACCAATCACGTCAATGAGCAGGACCTGCGCGAGGGGCGCGGCGCTTTGCCGACCCGCAGGATTGGGCGGACTATCTCGTCGAGCTGGCGCTGCAGCGCGGCTCGCGCGACAACGTCACCTGCGTGGTGGTCGCGTTCGACGCAGCGTGATCGGTTCGTAGTTCCGCCTTTAGGCGGTTAGGGGAACCGCCTAAAGGCGGAACTACGAACCGCCTGGCAAACGTACGGGTTGGGCACATCTCCTCCTTGTAGCTGACCAGCGCCCCATGAGGCTCCTCGTATGACGGCCATGCTCTGTGCCCATTGCGGCCGGTCGCTGCCGGTCCCTGCAACCGCCGCGAGCGCGAGTGTTCGGTGTCCCCAGTGCGGCAAGGACGCGCCGCGACCGCGCCGGCGGCCCCGATACGGTGCGCAGCGTTCGGCGGTCCGACCCGTCGGCCAGCCTCGCGAGCGGCGAGGAGCGCACAGTGCCGCCGTCCCCGCAGGACGCATCGTCGAGCCAGGCGACCCGCGCACCGGACCCGCGTCCGCCCGCCGCGCCGCCAGCGGACGTGACGGCTGCAGCGAGGACCGTCGCGCCAGCGCCGCGCGGTCCGACCAACGTGGACGGCGTGCCGGGTTACGAGATCCTCGGCGAGCTGGGGCGCGGCGGCATGGGCGTGGTCTACAAGGCACGGCAAATCAAGCTCAACCGCCTCGTCGCGCTCAAGATGATTCTCGCCGGCGGCCACGCCGGGAAGGCCGAGTTGCAACGCTTCCAAACCGAGGCCGAGGCGATCGCCCGGCTGCAGCATCCCAATATTGTGCAGGTGTACGAGGTCGGCGAACATGCCGGCAAGCCGTTTTTCTCGCTGGAGTTTTGCAGCGGCGGCAGCCTCGAACGCAAGCTCAACGGCACCCCTATGCCGGCCCGGGCCGCGGCAGCGCTACTGCAAACGTTGGCCCAGGCGATGCAGGCGGCGCACAAGAGCGACATCATTCATCGCGATCTCAAGCCGGCCAACATTCTGCTGACGCGCGACGGCACGCCGAAGATCACCGATTTCGGGCTGGCGAAAAAGCTCGACGAGGCATCGCAGACCCAATCCGGCGCGCTCATGGGCACGCCGTCGTACATGGCGCCGGAGCAGGCAGGCGTCAAGGGCAAGGCGATGGGTCCCGCGGCCGACGTCTATGCGCTGGGCGCGATCCTGTACGAGCTGCTGACGGGCCGGCCGCCGTTCAGGGCCGCCAGCGCGATGGACACGATCATGCAGGTGCTGAGCAACGAGCCGGTGCCGCCCCGGCAGCTCGCGCCGCAAACGCCGAAGGACCTGGAAACGATCTGCCTCAAATGCCTGCACAAGGAGCCCGCCCGGCGCTACCGGAGCGCGGCCGCGCTGGCGAAGGACCTCGAGCGATTTGCGAACGGCGAGCCGATCGCGGCCCGGCCGGTGGGCCAGCAGGAGCGGAGCTGGCGCTGGTGCCGGCGCAACCCGGTGGTCGCGGGACTGATGGCGGCGGTGGCGGCGGCGCTGCTGCTGGGCATGGCGGTGGCGACGTTATTCGCGGCCCTGGCTTACGGGCAGGCCCAGGAGGCCCTGCGCGAAAAGCGGGAGGCCGACGAGCAGCGCAAAGCCGCGGAAACCGCCCGTCTGGTTGCGGTGAATGCGACACAGGCGGTTCGTGCCGGCGCGGCCGAGATCCTCAAGCAGCGCGACCGCAACGCGTCACTGGTTTATGCGGGGCAGATTGGCCTGGCGCTGCGCGAGTGGGAGGTCAATGAGGCCGGCAATGCCCGCCGCTTGCTCGACCTGTGCGATCCAAACCTGCGCGGCTGGGAGCACGATTACCTGGTCGCGCTGGTGAGCAAGAACCAGCGGACCTGTCCCGGCCACAGCCGCGAGGTCGTCAGCGTGGCGTGGAGTTCCGACGGCCGGCACTTCGCCAGCGGCAGCCGCGACAACACCATTATCGTCTGGGACGCCGAGGCGGGCCGGCAGGTTGCCAAGCTCGAAGGCCACGACATCTGGGTTGCCTGCGTGTGCTGGAGTCCGGACGGCAAGCGTCTCGCCAGCGCCAGTAACGATACAACCGTCAAGGTGTGGGATGTGGCCGCACGCAAGGCGATCCACACTCTCAGGGGCCACGCGGGGCCCGTCACCGGCGTCTGTTGGAGCCCCGACGGCAAACGTCTTGCCAGCGCAAACGTGGACGGCACGGTCAAGCTGTGGGATGCGGACACGGGGCTGGAGAAGGGCCCGCCTCTCAAGGGACACACCGGTTTCATCACGTGCGTGGCATGGAGTCCCGAACCGGAGGGCCGATGGATCGCCAGCGCCGACGCCAAGTTGGCCGTCAAGGTGTGGGACGCGGCCACGGGTCGGGAGGTCCGCGAGCTGAAGGGCCATGCCGCCCCGGTATTCAGCCTGTCCTGGCGTCACGACAGCAAGCGCCTGGCGACTGCCAGCGCGGACCACCGAGTCAAGGTGTGGGATGTCGAGACGGGGCAGCCCATCCGCACGTTGATGGGGCACAACCGGAGGGTCGGCGGCGTGGCGTTCAGTCCGAATGGCGAGCATCTGGCGAGCGCCAGCGACGATCAGACGGTCAAGGTGTGGAATGCGGACGCGGATATGGATCCGATTACATTCCGGGGCCATGCGCACGCCGTCGAAAGCGTCGCCTGGAGTCCCAACGGCCTTGTCCTTGCCAGCGCGAGCTGGGACGGCACGGTCAAGCTGTGGGACCCGGGGATCAAGCAGGAACCGCCCGCGCTCAAAGGACCGGGCTTTCCGATCACCAGCGTGGCCTGGAGCAGCTTCGACGACAGCCGGCTCGCCAGCGCCGGCCTCGACACCGCCGTGGTCGCCTGGGACACGCGGACGTACGGTCAGCGGTTTACCATCGCCGGCAATCCCAGCGCGGTCATTACACCCGGCCCGACCGCTCGGTCCAGCGTGGCGTGGAGCCCCGACGGCAAATATCTCGCCTGCGGTTGCGTTAACGCGGACGCCGACGCGAACACCGTGCACACGGTGAAGGTGTACGACGCGGCCACGGGACGGGCAGAGTTCTCCCTCAAGGGACCACGCGGCCTGGTCACGAGCGTGGCCTGGCATCGCGACAGCAAGCGCCTCGCGGGCGGCAGCGCGGACAGCAAGGTGATGGTGTGGGACGTCGGCGGCAACCGCGAGCCCATAACCGTTGGGGCACACGCCGGCTGGGTTACCTGCGTCGCCTGGAGCCGCGACGGCACGCGCCTCGCCAGCAGCGGTATCGATGCCAAGCTCAAGGTCTGGGACGTTGGCGCGGCCCGCGAAGTCCAGACCCTCGTTGGACATGACGGCGGGGTCCCCGCCGTGTGCTGGAGTCCCGACGGCACGGGTCTCGCCAGCGCCGGCTGGGACGGCAAGGTGAAGGTATGGGATTTGACGACGGGCCAGGCGACACACACGCTGACTGAACACAATGGTCCGGTTTACTGCGTATCGTGGAGTCCCAACGGCAAGCGCCTCGCCAGCGCCGGCCACGACGGCACCCTGAAGCTGTGGGACCCAACCACCGGCCATAAAATGCTCTCGCTGCGGGCGCATGACGGTTGGGTCACCAGCGTCGCCTGGAGCCCCGACGGCAAGCGCCTCGCCAGCGCGGGTTCGGACATGACGGTCAAGGTGTGGGACACGCAGATCGGCCGATAAGCAAACGCCGAACGCGATTACCTGCTGAACAGGAGCGCCAGCAGCTCGTCGCGACAGCGATAATCGCCGATCACCACGTCCGCACCCGCCCGGACCAGGCGGTTGCGCTTCCAGGCGTGAATGCCCTGCCGCTTCACCTCATCGCTGGCGACCGCGACCGCGACGCCGCCGGCGCGCTTGACCTCCTCGATCTCGACGAACCCGTCGCCGAAGCCAACCAGCTCCTCGCCGTGCAGGTTGTGCTCGCTGAACATGCGGTCGATGATCATCTTCTTGGAAAACTTCTGGTAGTCGTCGAGCGCTCCGTAAATGTGCCGCGCCGAAGTACGGCGCCAGACCGAGCAGCTCGACCTCGCGGCGGACGAACGCCAGATCGGTGCCGCTCGCCAGGTACAGCGTGACGCCGCGCTCCTGCAGTGCCGCCAATAGCTCATGGCTGCCGGGAACCGTCCAGTCGGTCCAGGCGGCCGCGCCGGTGGCCAGCGCGTCGAGTCGGCCGCGGACACGCGCCATCAGCAAATCGTGGTAGCGATGCTTGTACGCGAGCGGATCGAGCGGGATGCCGCCGCGCTGCGCACCTCGTCGGCCAGCTGCATCATCTGGTAGATCGTCTGCCGGCCGTTCAGTTGCATGACGAAATCTTCGACCACGGCGGCCAACTCGGCGTCGCTTTCGGTCGCGCCGGCCTGACGCAGGACGTCGACCATCATGGGAATCATCACCTGCGGCCAGCCTTCGCGGATCAGCGAGAGGGTGCCGTCGAAATCGAACAGGGCCGAGCGGAACCGGCCGCGCGGGAAGTCGGTGCGCAGGATTTCGATGTCATGCATTTGCAGGTCTCATCATCCCCCACCGGGCTCGCCCGTCCTGTCCCGGTTAGCAGGCAATGTACGAAAAGGCGCATTCCTTGCCGAATCCGCCGAATCCGCCAAAAGCTGGCCTATCACAACGGCGGCAAAACCGATAAGATAATAGTGCACGAACTTTCCAGCCAAAGGGTGACCGCGTGGAAACCGATCTGCAGGCAATCCGTGACATGGTCAGCAAGGCCGAGCTGCCGGCGAAGGTGCAGCAGACCGTGCTCACCACCTTCGACCAGCTGCCCAAGGTCTATCAAGATTTGGGCCGAACCTACGAAAGCCGATTCTCCGATCGCATTGTCGGCCTGGTCGAGGGCATGGTCCGCACGCTGGCGAACAAGGACGCCTGTCCCGACGCGCCGGGGCTGGCCGAAAACATGGTGAATCGGCTGCGCGCGATGCACGACCGGCACGGTATCGCCGTGGCATTGAAGCCGCCGCCGCAACCGGCACGCAAGCCGGTCCGCAAGGCCAAGGCCAAGGCCAAGTGAGCCCGGGCCAGATGAGCCAAGGTCAAGTGAGCCTAGGCAAGTGAGTCAAGGCGAAGTGAGTCATTGCATGGCGGATCCTGTGGCGTCCCCGCAGCGCACGAAGCGAGGGCCGCAGCTGACGTGCTGCGGCCCCCGATACAATCAAGCCTCGTCCTCATCTTCCTCGTCGTCTTCGTCCTCCTCGTCATCCAGATCGTCGAAATCGTCGTCGTCTTCCTCGTCGTCATCGTCCAGGTCGTCGAGATCATCGTCGTCGTCGTCTTCGTCGTCGAGGCTTTCGTCCTCCGGCGGATATACATTCATTACTGGACCCTCCGTGCAACACGGTTTCCGACACGACACCATTGTAGCGGAACGCCTGGTGGCGGTTCCGCCTTTCTTCCCGAGCTGAAAAAATGTCGATAAACAAGATGGCGCTCGCCGCTCGCCCCCCGATTCGCCTTAAATGGGGCACGATCTTCTGGGTGAGCATGCTGCAGGTCGGCGTGGTCCTCGCGCCGTTTGCCTTTAGCTGGTCGGGCCTCGTCGTCGCGCTGATCCTGTACGCCCTCACCGGCCTTGGGATCACCATGGGCTTCCACCGCCTGCTTACGCACCGAAGTTTTCAAACGAACCTGGCGATCGAATACTGGCTGGCTTTCCTCGGTTCGCTGGCGAATCAGGGCAGCCCCATGCAATGGGTGGCCGCCCACCGTGCCCACCACCGCCATAGCGACGAGGACGGCGATCCGCACACGCCGCGCGACGGCTTCTGGTGGGCCCACATGTTCTGGTGGATGCCCCTCGATCCCATCCTGGACGACCCCCGCCACTACGTCAAGTACGTTCCGGACCTGGCCCGCGATCCGATCCACCGCCTGCTGAATCACGGCCAGGTGATCCTGCCGCTGGCGCTGGCGGCGCTCCTGTACGTGCTGGGCGAGGCCTGGGACGGTGTCGGATTCTCCTGGGTGGTGTGGGGAATATTTGTTCGCACGGCCTTCGTGTACCACACCACCTGGCTGGTGAACAGCGCCACGCATCGCTGGGGATACCGAACCCATCGGACCCGCGATCACTCCACCAACCTGTGGTGGGTGGCCCTGTTGACCTTCGGCGAGGGTTGGCACAACAATCACCACGCCCATCCCCGCTCGGCCCGCCACGGACTGCGCTGGTGGGAAGTCGACGTTACCTACTACCTGATCCGCATGATGAGCTGGATCGCGCTGGCAAGGAACGTCCACGTCCCCGGCCGAATCCTGTCCCGCAAGCCTGCGCCCGCAAGGGCGCTCAAGGCGCGCCGCAGCTGTGTCCGGAGCGGATCGAGACCTGCGAGCCGTGATCGCGCCATGGAAACGCAGACGGTCATTGACCGGACGCGGCGGTGGATCGCCTCGGTGGTGATCGGGCTCAATCTCTGCCCGTTCGCGCAGCGCGTGTTCGCGGCCGACAGGATCCGCTACATCGTCACCGATGCCGCGGATCAAGCGGCGTTGCTGAACGACCTGACCGCCGAGCTCAAGGCCCTGGCGGCGGCGCCGATCGCGACGGTCGAAACCACTCTGCTGATCCACCCGCTCGTTCTACGGGACTTCCTCGACTACAATGACTTCCTGAGCATCGGCGAGCGCCTGGTCGCGGACCTCGGTCTGGAGGGCACGCTGCAGATTGCAAGCTTTCATCCCGATTATCGTTTCGCGGGGATGGCCGCCGACGCGGTGGAGAATTACACGAATCGCTCGCCGTACCCGATGCTGCACCTGCTCCGCGAAGCGAGCATATCGGAGGTTGCGGGCGACCCAGATGAGTTGCTCGAGATTCCGCGGCGGAACATCGCGACGATGCGCAGGCTCGGGCTGAAGGAAATGCTGAAGAGGTTGGAGGAAGTGAACGCGGCGCGATGAACAAGGCATCCCGCCACTCCCCCGCTGACACTGTTCCCCTCAATGCCCGAGGCCGCCGTTGCGGGTTGCCTCGACGGGCTGCGGGCGCCGTGCGCGAAGGTGCGCGTGCCGAAGTGGTGGATGAACAGGTCGCGGCAGCATGTCAGCTTGAAGCCGGCTTGCCGGGCCTTGGCGCTCAGAATATCGCTGTCGAACAGGCTCAGGTCGGTCCATTCATTGAGGCCGGGGCTGACGCGGTCCAGCACCGCTCGCCGAATCGACAGGCAGAAGCCGCCGAGCCGTTCACTCTCGACCCATTTCCCGCGGTTCGTGCCGGCAAAATCGCGCGAAGCTTTGCACCGCGTCCACGTCCACGAGCGCCTCGCCCGGCCGGGCTCCCTTCTTCGGACCGAGCCGGTACGGCACCGTCTCCACGAGCTGCGGCGGCGCCGCGTAGTTCGACATTGGCCCCACCAGCCCGATTCCGTCCGACATCTTCGCCAGCGCCGTCAGCGCGTCGAGCCACTTGGGCGTCACCACCGTGTCGTTATTGAGCAGGCACACGAACTCGCCGCGCGCCTTCGCCAGCGCGTCCTTGCACGTCGCCGAAATGTCCAGGTCGGTCGCCGCCCGGCAAATCTCGACGCGCAGCCGGCTCGCCAGCCCATCGCGCAGCCCCGCCAGGTATTCCGCGGTGCCGTCGAGGGAGCCGATGTCGAGGAAGATCAGCTCGAAGGGTTCTCGGCTGTGGCGAAGGACGCTCGGCACGCATATTCGCGTGTATTCCAGCATCCCGCAGCACGGAATCACGATCGAAGTCAACCCCGGCGGCGACGTGATTGAAAGCGTGTTGTTGGCCATGGCAATTCCTCAAGAGTTCAAACCACGGATCACACGGATGGCACGGATACGGGGTATTCTGATCTTATCCGTGCCATCCGTGTGATCCGTGGTTCATTTCTTGTTTTCCTATTCGTGTTATTCGTCTTATTCGTGGTTTTGTGTCTTTGGCTCGGAATCCGGTTTCGCGTATTTGCTCACCAGATTGATCAGCAACAAATACTCCTGCTGGTGCCGGCGTGCCTGCAGGGCCACCACTTCCTGCTGCTTGTGCAAGAGCCGGTCGCGATACTCGCCGGTCTTGTCCAGCGCCAGCGCCTCCGCGATCCGCACCAGCGCCTGCGGATACTCCCGCTCCCGCGCATGCACCCACGCCAGGTTGTACCGCGCCCGCACGTCGGCCGCGTTCACCGCCAAGGCCTTCTCGTACGCCGATCGCGCTTCGCCGGTGCGGCCCCATTCGAACAGCGCATCGCCCAGCGCGTTCCACAATTCCGCCGAGCAGCTCGGATTGAGCGCCAGCGCCACCTTGGCCATGTCCGCCCCGCGCTTCGGGTCGCGGAAGGAGAAGGTGAGGAACTGGCTGACTTCGCACAGCAGCACCCAGTTACGTTGCTGCAAATGGACCGCTTCGCCGTAGAAGCCGCGCGCCAGCTCGAATCGGCCCGCCTTGGCGCAGGCCCGCGCCTTCTGGATCGGTTCCTGCAACCGCTTATGGGCCGCTTCGCCGAACCGCTCGTGGAAGCGCACGAACACTTCCTCCGCCACCGCCGGTGCCAGCAGCCGCGCATGGATGCCGCGCCCTTCCTCGTCGCCCGGCTCGATGTACTGGCAGCGTTTGGCGTCGCCGAAGAACGTCCGCAATAGTGAGAAGTTGACGCCGACGAACGTGGCCAGGCTGAACCGCTGGTGCTCGAACTCGTCATCGCGGGTGATCTGCGTCTGGCCATAGTCATTCACCAGGATGAACCCGCCCTCGGCAAGCATCCCGAGCAGTTTCTCCAGGCACTGGATCGCACCGTAGCTGTGCAGCAGCTTTTTCGTGATCTTGCGGCCAAGCTCCACGGCAAACGTGCCGTGCGGCAGCGTCTGCGCGTCGACGGGCCGATAATCGTACTCCGAGGCGAACAGGCCGTAGACCTCCAGCAGCTCGTCCTTGCGCGCGGATTGTTTGACTGCGCCGCTCGCGCAGCTGCTCCGCCGTGAGGTCGGTGTAGTCGGCGAGCCGGACACTGCGCCACGCAGGTGCGGACGCACAGTTGGCGGACCTGCGCACCGTCCAGCTCCAGCACCGCGGCCGGCAGGCAGTCAAGAAGGTAGTTGAGAAACACCGCCCGCAGCCTCCCGTTGTGGGGCACGTTTCTTACGTGCCCGTCTTTCCCCGGCACGTAAAAAACGTGCCCCACATCCGCGGCACCGTTCACCCCAAACCCCACGTCGGCGAGCAGCGTCTCCGGATGCAGCGCATCGACCTGGCGCACGCGATAGCGGCCGGGATGCTCGGCCAGCACCCCGTGGCGCAGCAGGTCGTGGAGCATGCGTTCCGACTTGTCGGCGGCGATGTACGTGACCCGGCTGTAGTAGTCCTTCTTGTGCTGGCGGCACAGGTCGCGCAGCGTGTCGAGGAAGTAGCGTGCGAACAGCCCGACGCCGATGCCCAGCTCCAGCACGAAGATTTCGTCTTCCAGCTGCCCGTCCTTGTCGGCGGCGACGAGGCTCGCGAAGAAGACATCGGCCGCGTTGCGTGATAGGGAACCGTCATTATTGACAACGAAAGGCACCGGCGACGTATCCGACAGAAACGCCTTGTTCCCGCGTTCGCGTAAATAGGTCTGTCCCAGATCCCATTCGAGGCTATTTGCGAGCGGCACGAAATCTTGCACAATTTCGCGTCCCGCCTGGGCGTGCGCCAGCACCTGCTCCGCCGGCGACCCGGTGTGCATGCCGTCATCACGTGTGTCCCGCTTGGTGGCCATGTTGGTGATCCCTTTCGTTTGTTGCCCCCCGGCCCCTGCCGGCTTGTCCGGCAGGTGAAGCAGTTTGGGCGGCTAGCCAGCCCCGGCCCGCCGACCGCAACGACCCCTGCCGGCTCGTCCGGCAGGTGAAGCAGTTTGGGCGGCTAACCCGCCCCGGCCCGCCAACCGCAACGACCCCTGCCGGCTCGTCCGGCAGGTGAAGCAGTTTGGGCGGCTAACCCGCCCCGGCCCGCCAACCCAACGACCCCTGCCGGCTTGTCCGGCAGATGAAGCAGTTTGGCCGGCTAGCCAGCCCCGGCCCGCCGACCCCAACGACCCCTGCCGGCTCGTCCGGCAGGTGAAGCAGTTGCACGCTCGCTCTAGCCGTCAAACTTCTTCACCTGCCGGACAAGCCGGCAGGGGTCAGGCGCGTGGTTCGTTCGCCTCACTTTAGCCGTCAAACTTCTTCACCTGCCGGACAAGCCGGCAGGGGTCGCACGCTCGTACAGCGCCACGTCGACCTGGACGACGACGAGATCGCCGGCGCCGAAATCGCTTAGGCTGGCGCGGCAAACGATGCCGCCGGCGCCCAGCTCCGCGGCGACTTCCACCCCGCCGATCGCGCTGCTGGCGGCCGCCGGGTCCGCGGTGCGCGTCAGGTATGCGCGGACGGCCGTCGTGGCGAGGAAACACGCGGCCGGGCCCAGCGCGGCTGCGAGCGCCATGCATTGCTCCTGCGTCTCCGTGCCCGTGACCCGAAACTCGAACGTGCGCGTCAACCGCGGCTCGGCCGGCGTCCGCGCGGGCGGCGGCTCGGCGTGAACGGCCCGCGGGCCCTCTACGGGTGCCCCGGTCGCGTCGTAATAAAAGGTGGACGTTTCGCGGCCGACACAGGTCATGCCGCTCTCCGCGTCGTACGTATAGGTGGTTACGGTTCCCAGTGGATCGCGGATGGAATTGTTGCTCGGATCGCTGCTCATGGAAGCCCTCGCATGGTGGTTGTGGCCAATCCTCATGGTTCGTGTTATTCGTCTTATTCGTGCTTCTCCGTCTTTGGTTGTCCGGCGCGACATCCCAGGGGCTCGCGGTAGGAATCGTTGCTCGGATCGCTGCTCATGGAAGCCCTCGCATGGTGGTTGTGGCCAATCCGCAAACTGCCGGCACGGTCACGGTCATTGCTAGTGACTTGAATCGAGATCCCAGCGGCGGTTATGGCAGCCGCAATGTCGCCGGCCGCAAGCACCTCCGCCGCAGGGTACCAATTTCGCATCGCCCGAAACGAGCTGCGTCCCGGCTGCATCCCCTTTCTTCGTCACTCTATTTGTCCTGCGCGTTCCATTGGCGCCGCATCTGTTTAAAGGATTCGTCTTCTGAAATGATCGTCTGGGCTCGTTTTTTCAGCTCGTCAGGGCGCCACTCGCATTCCCACAAACATGCTCTCGTCCGAAGAAATGCCTCGGATATGAGCGACCGTCCCGTGCTCGACGCCAAAAAAACACATGCGACAATCAAGCAAACTCCTACAAATACGGTCAGCCCTGTTTTCACCGTGAACCTCCAATCTCCGTCCATGAGCGGTCGCCGTGGTCATGGCGGACCGGTGAACTTAACTCCTTTTTCCTTTGCCGCCTCGTACAGATCCTTAATAATAGCCTTATTGTAACCGCTCCCAGCATGCGATGTCGTGTATTTCTTAATTGACACGACGGTAAGCTTGCCATCCTCAACCTTGACCTCAACCTGCTTGAAAATGGTTCGGTCTAACAAATCCTGATTGCCATCACGCGTGCCAATCCACACACAACCCGTGTTCTTCTTGATCTCAGACGGTGCATTGATGACGCCCGTCGCGACGGGATCTATCAAGCCAATAAATCGAATTCTCAACGGATATTTTTTTGTTATTCCCGGAAGTTGCTTTTCGAGTTCCGCCTCAAGCGCGGTCAGGAATTGAGTCAGACCAACCGCCTCGATAGCGCCTCGCGACCAACCGAATACATCGATAGGCTCGGTTGTCTTATCTTTAACCGCCTTCAAATAAGCGTCGAGAATCGCTTTGATGCCCTTATCGATGTTCTGGTTAAAATGATCAAGTCCCTTTGTTGCGTCGAAAGTAACGCCTATAGGGATATAAACCTTTTCCCCATCATATTTGTCATATAGCTGCTTGATACCAGAATTGGTTTTTTCATTCTGTCCCGCGCCGTCAAAGAAGATCCCGATGTCGCCCGAAGGGTCCGCATCATTAGCGGGGGCGTTGTTAACGTACCGATAGAGATTGCTATCGCCCGCATCAAACCCCAGCGGATCCTGGCTCTGCCACCGTCCCGTGGACGGGTCATACCAGCGCGCCCGGTTGTATTGCAAGTCCGTCTCGACGTTGAACATCCGCCCGGTCCACGCATATTGCCCACGGTACGCAGAGTTTGTTTCGCTGATGATGTTGCCGAAGCCGTCGTAGACGATCGCGTCCTTGACGTTGCCGCTGTTGTCGAGCACGTCCCGCACCGAGCCCTGGTAATCGGTCAGATACCAGTACTGGACGCTTGCATCCTGCCGGGCGAACAGCTGGTCCACCTGGTTGCCGTGCAGATAGCGCGTCAGGAGGTCGTTGCTGCCGTCTAGGTCGGCCCACACGTTGAAGTTCGCGTTGCCGGTCGCGCCGGCAAGGGCCGGGTTCCAGCCGTCCACGGCGTAGCGGGTCACGGTCGGCGTGCCGCTGCCGGTTGGGTAAAGATCGCGCTCGACCAGGTTGCCCCAGGCATCGTACTTGTAATCGACCTCCTCCAGGAGCGTGTCGCCGGTGCCGTATTCCGCAGGGTCAGACTCCCAGAGCTGGGCCTTGACCAACTCGTTCTTGTTATCATAGCTGTACGTCCACGCCTCGCCGCCCTCGATCGCCACCTTCATGGTTTCGTTGCCCGCAGCATCGTACCTGGTATGAGAATATAGCGGGCTTTTTGTGCGTGGGGCTTTCGGGCCGGTTGTACGGCTTGGCACCTTCGGTGCGACTAATAAATGCCGTCGCTTTGGCAACGGCCAACGCCCCGGCAAGCGCGCAATTGCCTTGGCGCGAACTCGGCCGGTATGGTTCGCTGGACGATACCGGGCTTGGGACAAGGTAATGTTTGACACTGTACTGTCACAACCATCGTTTTAGAAAGGCAAGACCAGGGGCCGTTCACCTTGGGGCTGCTCGTCTACACTTATGAGTCGCGAACTCCCTGTCGTATCTGAGCACCCAACGGCCCACCCGGTTGAGCTGCGAGGCTCGAAGAGGTAGGTGCCGTTCGGCCCACCCTGCTGCGGGCGGTTTGGTCTTGGGGACCAACCGCCGAGCCACGCGCCTGCCGGCGCGTGTCAGCCCCCAGTCTTGCCAGGAGGACTACCATGATTCGTTTCGTCGGTCTCGACATCCACAAACGCGTCGTGCAGGCCTGTGTCCTCGACCAGGCCGGCCAGTGCGTCGCCCAACACCGATTCAACCTCACGCGCCATTCCTTGCTCGAGTTTGCTCAACAACAGCTCACGGCCGACGACCGCGTCGCCGTCGAGGCCACCACCAACACCTGGGCGGTCGTGGCGCTGCTCAAGCCGCACGTCGCCGCGGTGGTGGTGTCCAATCCGCTCGCCACCAAAGCCATCGCCAGCGCCAAGATCAAGACCGATAAGGTCGATGCCCGCGTGCTGGCGCAACTGCTCCGCTGCGATTTGCTGCCGCGCGTCTGGGAACCCGACCAGGCCACGCAGGAAATCCGTCGCCTCACCTCACGCCGGGCCAGCCTCGTCAGCGACCGCACCACCGTCAAAAACCGCCTGCACTCGGTGCTCGCCCAACGCCTGCTAACCTATGCCGGCCCCGACCTGTTTGCCAAGGCGGGACTTGCCTGGCTGCACGCTCTCGCTATCGACCCCGAAGGCCGGCAACTGCTCGACAGCGATCTGCGCCTCCTGGCATCCGTGGAAACGGAGATTACGCATATCGAAAAGATGCTGATTCCCAAGGCCTATACCGATCCACGCGTCAAACTGCTGATGACTTTGCCCGGCGTCGATTACACGGTGGCGCAGACCGTGATCGCGGCCCTGGGCGACATCGGCCGCTTTCCCGATGGCGATCATGCGGCCGCCTACCTGGGCCTGGTGCCGTCGACCAAGCAATCGGCCGACCGCTGCTACCACGGGCCGATCACCAAGCACGGCAATGGCCACGCCCGTTGGCTGCTGGTGCAGGCCGCCCAGCACGTCGGCAAGCATCCCGGCCCGCTCGGCGTGTTCTTCCGCCGCCTGGCCAAACGCAAGAACCGCAACGTGGCGGTGGTGGCGGTCGCACGCAAGCTGGTGACCATCGCCTGGCACCTGCTCACCAAGAACGAACCGTACCGTTACGCCCAATCCTTATCGACCGAAACCAAGCTGCAACGTCTGCGGGTCCGGGCCACCGGCGCCAAACGCAAGACCGGCCCACGCCAGGGAACGCCCGCCGGGCCCAAGCTCGCGTCGGGAATCCGCGCGGCACGGTCAAGCCGCTCGCCCAGGTCTGCGCCGCGGAAGGCCTGCCGACGCCCAGCGCCGGGCCGCCGGGGGAAGCCCGCACCATCAGCGCTACGGCGACGGCCGCGTACGTGGAATCGCTGAATCAGCCGCAGCTGCGTGCCAAACGCCCACGTGCCGCCGCCGAGCCAGGCGCGGGCTCGTCGGCCTAGCGAGGCCGGCGGGCATCCTTGCCGCAGAGCACCGCATCCTGCGGTGGGATTTTCGGAGGCATAGCTCCGGTGACCGATGCAGAGGCAGCGGCCCTTGCCGCGGCGACAAGGGCTGGCTGCCATCGGTACACCATCGGCCTGGCTATCCCTAATCCGGTTGCGTCCCCGCAGAGCCGGACGCCGTTTCGCCAGGCGTTTGCAGCATACCGTGCCGGCCGCCACGCTGGCAACAGCACGCCTACTGCTAACATGGTTTGTGCTCGCGATCGAGGCAGCAAGAGCCAACGGTGATGAAGGTAACGCGGATGAGGAATCCGCGGGCCGCCGAGAAAAATGGAAATCCTCGACACTTTGAGGTTGCCATTTACAGAGGTAGGTGTAGGTCACGAACCGGCTGTCGGGGGTCTCGATGCTGGTCAGCTCGGTGCCGCTGTAGGCAAACGTCGTGATGAGGCCGTCGGCGGTGACCTTGCTGGTCTCAAAGCCGCTGCTGTTGAAATACTCGGTATAGAGGCCGCCCTTCGCGACGTAGGTAAAGCTATCGTCCATGTTCTCCGTGAGCGTGCCGAACTCGCCCGGCGGACTGGTGAATTCGCCGCCCATGCTGCCGCTGAAGAATTCGCCGTCGCCTTCGCCGTTTTTCAACAGGACGCCGCCGAGCGCCTTCGTGCGCGATTGCTTTGTCAAGGACGGCGTGCCGGCGGGCAAGGTCCATGTCGTGCCCCTCGGCGTCGGCGACGTTTTCTTTCGCGACGATGTTGACCCGTATCCGCTCAAGACGCGCAATCGGTGCAAGGTGCTCTTCGTCGGCGGCACGCTCCAGCGCAAGGGATTCGACCTGCTGCTCAAGGCGTATCGCCTGGTGTTCTGCGATAACGATGACGTGTGCCTGGTCGTCAAGGACATGGGCGTCGGCACGTTCTACCAGGGGCAGACCGGGCAGGCGGACATCGCGCAGGTGGGCTGGCTGCCGCACGCGCCGGCGATCGAATACATCGCCGACGAGCTGAGCGACGAGCAGATGGCGGGGCTGTACCGGGCGTGCGACGTGGTGGTGCAGCCGTACCGCGGCGAGGGTTTCTGCTTGCCGGCGGCGGAGGCGATGGCGAGCGGCAAGCCGCTCATCGTGACGGGCCGCGGTCCGGTGCTCGATTACGCCACCGACGAGACGGCGTACCTGCTGACCTCCACCGTGGTGCCGTTCGACAGCAAGCGCGTGGGCGAAGTGGAGACGGTGGACACGCCGTTCTGGGCCAGTCCGAATCAGGACATGCTGCGGCTGCTGTTGCGTTATGTCTATGAGCATCCGGACGCAGGCGCGAGCGTGGGGCCAGTGCACGCGAACACGTGCGCGGGCGGCTGACGTGGGCCCATGCGGCGGCGATTGCGGAGACGCGGCTGGCGGCGCTGAGTAGGTCCGGCTTGCCGAGCCGGACCTTAACGCTTCCAATTGAAGACGCCAAAGCAACCTGCGCCGAGATTGCGGCGCTGCCAGGTCCGGCTCGGCAAGCCGGACCTACCAGGTGCGACGAGCCGCGCTACCATCTCAATGGGTGCGTCAACGGCCGGCCGAAGGTTTCGGTGACGATGATTGTCAAGAATGAAGCGCACAACATCGGCGCGTGCATCGAGTCGTTCGCGGACCTGGTGGACGAGATCATCGTCACCGATACCGGCTCGACCGACGACACCGTTGCGATCGCGAAGCGGATGGGCGCGAAGGTGTTTCACTTTCCGTGGATCGATCACTTCGCTGCCGCCCGCAACGAAAGCCTGCGACATGCCACCGGCGAATGGGTTTTCTGGATGGATGCCGACGACCGCCTCGACGCGGAGAATCGCGCCCGGCTGCGGCGGCTGTTCGCCGAGCTGCCGGGCGGCAACGTGGCGTATGTCTTCAAGGTGCTGTGCCCATCGACGAACCCGGATGACCCGGGGACGGTCGTGGACCATGTCCGACTATTCCGCAACTTGCCGGGGCTGTCATGGGAACACCGGATGCACGAGCAAATCCTGCCGGCGCTGCGGCGGCGGGGCGCGAGCACACGCTGGGCGGACGTGGTCGTACGCCATATCGGCTATCAGGACTCCAAGGCGCAGCCGCTGAAGCTGGAGCGCAACCTGCGGCTATTGCACCTCGAATACCAGGAACAGCCCTACCATCCGTTTACGCTGTTCAACCTGGGTTTGACGTACCGCGAAATGGGCAAGCTCACCGAGGCACTCGACTTCTTCCGCCGGAGCCTACGTGCATCGCTGGTGACTGACTCGATTGTGCGCAAGCTGTATGCGGCAATCACGTACTGCGAGCGCGAGTTGGGCCGGGCGACCGAGGCACTGACGACGTGTCGCGAGGGACGGGTACACTATCCGGAGGATGCGGAGCTGCTGGAGCAAGAGAGCCTGACGCTGGACGCACTGGACGACCGGATCGGGGCGATTCATTGCCTGGAGCGGCTGCTGGTGGGAAACGACGCCGAGCACTTCGCCAGCGTGTCGGGCGGCATGCGCGGCTACCTGACGCGGCATCAGCTGGCGCTGCGGTACATGGGGGTGGGCCGGCTGGAGGAGGCGGAAGCACAATGGCGCCGGGCGCTGGCGGAGAACCCGCGGTACATGCCGGCGCTGATGGGGCTGGGCAACCTGTACGTGGAGCAATCGTCCTGGCCGGCGCTCGACCGGCTGATAGGCGAGCTGGACGCGCGATGGCCGGACAGTCTGCCGGCCGCGGTGCTGCGTGGCCGCAAGCATCTGGCGCTCAAGGAATACCCAGCCGCGCGCGAGTGGCTTCGGCGCGCCATCGCGCAGCATCCGCACGAGATATGGCCGCGCCTTCTCTACAGCCGCGTGCTGCTGCAGGACGGGAGTGACCCTGCTGCGGCTGAGCAGGCGCTGCGCGACGTGCTGGCGCTGGACCCAAGTAACGCCGAGGGGCGGCAGAACCTGGCAGTCCTTCTCAAGGACCGGCCGTCGGCAGCGTAAAGTGGTGTCTGCCAACGCTCGGCGGCATGTCTGGCATGTCTTGGCAGGTCGTGCCGGTGATTCCTGTCGTGGCAAGTCGTGCGGGACGGGCCGCGCATGCCGAAAACAGGGTGTGTCCAGCCAGCGAGGAACGACCTTGGCCCGCAAGCGCGTGGCACGCATCGGCGCATCGTCGTCGCGGGTTACGCTGCGTGCCCGACATCCCCCGGAACCGTGGCAAACCAACTCGGTGATGCGTCACAAGCGAGGCCCGAACACCCGGTTGCGGCGACCGACTACGTTGCCAACCCCCGTGGCAATCGAGCCAGCGAGGAACAACCTGGGGGCCGGAGCCAGGCGCCCAAATAACTTGAGCACCTGGGTCTAGCGCCCACTCTACGTCTTCAGTAGCGCCGGCCGCCGCCACCACCACCGCCACGGCTCCCGCCGCCACGACCGCCGCCGCCGCCGCCGCGATCTTCGCGGGGCCGGGCCTCATTGACGGTCAGGGCGCGGCCTTCGACCTGCTTGCCGTTCATTTCGCGAATGGCTGTTTGCGCCTCCTGATCCGTACCCATCTCCACGAAACCGAACCCCTTGGAGCGACCGGTGTCGCGGTCCATGATGACCTGAGCGGACTGCACCGTGCCATGCGCACCGAACATCTGTTCGAGCATGCTGTCGGTGACGTCATAGGTCAGGTTGCCGACGTACAACTTCTTGCCCATCGAGGGCCTCCAGAAAAACGAACGCGATGCGCCGTCACTCCGCACGGAGGGACCACGCGACCGCAAACTAGAAACGTGGGGCCGGAGAAAGGTGTGCGATGCAACCGTTCACGAAACCCAGGTTGGCACTATCCTATCCGGAATCGCTCAAAGAAGCAACTAAACCTTGGCAGGATGCGCGCAGAGCGCAGACGCGCGGAGCGGGCAGCCGCGCAGAGGGACGCCGACATGCACATGGCACTCCTTGGTGCGGCGGGGCAACTGGGCCAGGAGTTGCTGGCGGCGTTACCGGGCAAGGTCACACCGCTAACCCGTGCGGACATCGATCTGACACGCGTGGAAACGATCGGCCCGGCGCTGCACGCGCTGGGTCCCAGCTGCGTCATCAATTGCGCCGCCTATAACCGCGTCGACCAGGCCGAAACGGAGCCGGCCGATGCATTCGCCGTCAACGCGCTCGGCGTTCGCGAGTTGGCCCGATGCTGCCGTGAGCTGCATTGCCTGCTGGTGCACTTCAGCACCGACCATGTCTTCGGCCTGGACGAGCGGCGCACGACGCCGTATGCCGAGAGCGACGGTCCCGGGCCGGTGAACGTCTACGGAGCCAGCAAGCTCGCCGGTGAATGCTTTGTGCGCTCGCTCTGTCCGAAGCACCTGGTCATCCGCACGTGCGGGCTGTACGGCCGGCGCGGCACCGGCGGCAAGGGCATGAACTTCGTCGAGGCGATCCTGCATAAGGCGGCGGCGGGCGCTCCCCTCCGCGTCGTCGACGATCAGCACTGCACGCCAACGTCGGTCGCGGACCTCGCTGGTGCTGTCACGGCGTTGCTGCAAACCGATCGCTATGGGCTTTTTCACGTGACGAACGCCGGCGCCTGCACCTGGTTCGAATTTGCGCAGGCGATCGTGGCCGCCGACGATTCGCGAGTCAGCGTAATCCCCATTGCGAGCGCCGAGTATCATTCGGCCGCACGCCGGCCGGGGTATAGTGTGCTCGACTGCGGCAGCTACGACCGGCTTGGCCTCGTGATTCGGCGTTCCTGGCGCGAGGCGCTCGATGAGTACCTGCGGTCGCGTCCCACGTGAAACGAGACATGCACATGGACCCCTTGCCCGCCGAGCACGATGCGGCCACCGCGTTCCACGAGGCGGGCCACGCGGTGATGGCGCTGGCGCTGGGCCGGCCGGTGGCGTGTGTCTCGATCCGCCCGGACCATCGCTTCCTGGGCGTATGCGAGTTCGGCAAGGCGGTATTTCGGCCGTCGGAGGATTGGCTGGAGCGTGAGATGCTGATCGCTTTGGCCGGCGCCGCCGCCGAGGCGCAGCACACCGGCGAATACGCCTGGGGCGCCGCCGACCGCGATCGCGCCTATGCCGAGGAGCTGGCCGCCGAACGCGCCGGCGACGCGCGGAAGGCGCAGCGCCTGTTGCGGCGGACGCTAGCGAAGGCGGAGCATCTGCTCAGCCGCGACGAGAACTGGCACGCGGTGGAAACGATCGCCGCCGAGTTGCTGCGCCTCGGCGAGATCAGCGGCCGGGCGGCACGGCATCTGTTCGAGCAGAGCCAGAACGAGAAGCGCCGAGGATGATCAGACTCCCGACTGCGGCCGGACCTCGGTCCCGAGCTGCGGGTCCTGGCTCGCACCCCGAAGCACGTCGCGCACCTGCGGCAGAGCGAAGAATAAC
This sequence comes from uncultured Gemmataceae bacterium, assembly GCA_963834865.1. Classification (GTDB taxonomy): domain Bacteria; phylum Planctomycetota; class Planctomycetia; order Gemmatales; family Gemmataceae; genus CAWIDK01. The sequence goes on along the minus strand of CAWIDK010000002.1, from coordinate 2,629,736 downwards.
CGCAGCAAATTGTCCATCGCCCTCGACTGGATTAGGGCGCCGTTAACCCACCGAGAAATCGTCTCGGCCGCAACGCCAAGCCGTTGCGCCAACTCCTGCTGTTGGAGGCCAAGCTCTTCGATTCCCTTGCGGATTTGGGCGGGCGTGAGCAAGCGGAGGCGCGAGCGCAGGGCGTCGTTGATACTGGCATCGACGGCTGAGGTGACGACCGTCTCGCCGCAGGTCTGGCAGCGCGGAACCTCCAGGGCGGGGAGGTTTAGTTCGTGAAGGATGCCGTCATGTTTGACCTTAGCTGCGTAGTCCATGATGGTCGGCACGACAGTAGCCGTGAGGCAGTTGGGACACGGCCAGGGAAAAGGTCGATCTCTTGGCTCGCGCGAATTATTAGCCATCACAGGCCTCCAAGGTCAGACAGGCTTGACCTGGACAACGTAGATCATCGGCTCGTGGCGACTGCTGAACGATTCCGGAAAGAGCCTTGTTTCCACGTAAAGTTTCACGCCATCGATCGTCGGACGCAGGTCGCAGTGCCACTCCCAGTTGTTGCGCCACGGCTCGCGTTCTTCCTTGACCTGGTCAATTTCGCCGTTCTGGTGGAAGACGAAACGATAAAGCGCTTCCTTAAAGCCATCCTCTGTTACACCGTCGAGCGTTCTCCGAAGCCCTTCGTGAGCGCGGCCGATGAGTTCAATTGCTCCCGCGAGCTTCCACTCGTCCAGGGCTTGTTTGTACCTGGCCAGGATTTCAGGATCGGTGAGGCGAGCCATGCAAGTTGGTCCTTGTTGTCACTCGCCCCGAAAATTCTATCCTTTCACTTGACGTAAGTCAAGCGAGGGCGCGTCGCTTGGACAACGTGACGGCATCCGATATATTAGCATGTTGAGTCTCGTTTCACGTTTCACACTCATCGACCCGCGGGTTTCCCTTCCATGCGCGTCGTCGGCCGCAAGGCTTGGCCTTTCCTGCTCGGCGTGTTGCTGCTGGTCGGCTACGGGGCCTATGAACTGGGCGTATACTGCTGGGGCTTCTACCACTACCGCAGTGCAGAGACGGCGCTCGCGCGTCGCGACTTTCGTGAGGCGGGCGTCCATCTGAATCAGGCGCTGGCGGCCTGGCCCCGCGACGATGCGGTTCGCCTGCTGGCGGCGCAAACCGCGCGGCGACGGGGTGATTACGACGAGGCGATCAGGCACCTTAAAGTCTACGAGCGGCGTCGCGGCCCTGCCAAGGAGTTGGAGCTGGAATATCAGCTGTGGCCCATGCTCGCGGGCGATCTGCACGAGGCGGATTCGTTGCTGGCCTCTTGCAACCCCGATGCGCCGGAGTGGCCCCTCATCGCCGAGGCATGTATCGAGGGCACCTTCAGGGCGAAAACGGCGCGCTGCGCGGCCGGCGGATCGGTGCCGCCGGAGGTCGAACGAGCACTGCGGGTCGCGGACCAGTGGCTGCGATGCCAGACCGGCAGTGCGGACCAGGTCCAGGGACTGGTCTGGCGCGGGCGGCTGCACAGCCTTGCCAACGACCATACCCAGGCGGTCGCCGACCTGCGCCAGGCGGTCGCGCTCGACCCGGCGCACTTCGACGCGCGATGGCACCTGGCAATGACCGTCGCCCAGGAAGCTCCGGAAGAGGCCGTCACCCATTTCGAAATCCTGCAGCGAAGTCGCCCCGAGTCCAGGCAGGTCCGTCTGGTGCTTGCCATCACCCGCCGCGGCCTCGGGCAGCTGGCCGAGGCCGAACGCATGCTGGATGAGATTCTCGAGGCTGAGCCCGACAACCTGCTCGCGGTGCTCGAGCGCGGCAAGGCGGCCCTGGATGGCCCTGAGCCCGCTACGGCCGAACGCTGGCTACGCCGCGCCGAGGCGTCAGCGCCGAACCATCCGGAGGTCCTGCTCGCGTTGAGCCGGCTCTTGCTGCTGACCGGCCGGCCGGACGAGGCGAAGCAGTATCGCGAACGGTTCTTGCAGGCCGAACGGCAACAGCAGCACCGCCCGGACGAGTTCGCACGCAAGGTCACGCCCGCCGGCTGAGATCGGATGTTGCATGGCTCCGCTGCAAAATTCTGGGACGGCCGCGCCACGGCATCGCCGCCGGCACGCCTGGTTAGGGCTTGCGCTCGCTCTGGCGGCTCTGGCTGCGGCCATCGCCGCCTGGTGGGGCGTTTCGGCACCCGCGCCAGACAAACGCCAGACTGCACGCACGAACCCCGCAGCAGACCAGCCGAAGGGGCCGCCCTGGTTTCGCGACGTGACGGCCGACGCGGGGGTACAGTTCACGTACCGAAACGGCGCCGACGCGGGCCACCTGACGATTCTTGAATCGGTTGGCGGCGGCGTCGCGCTGCTCGACTTCGACGGCGACGGCCTGCTCGACATCTTCGTGACCGGCGGCGGCTCAATCGACCGGCCGCGCAGCGACTACCCCGATGAGCCGGCGGCCTATGCCGAGGCGCTGCGGCAATCGCCGCCGGCGCTTTGCGGGCTTCCGTGCAAGCTGTACCGCAACCTCGGTAACTGGAAGTTCCAGGACGTGACCCGGGAAGCCGGGCTCGACGTGCCGTGGTTCTACACGCACGGCTGCGCGGTGGCCGATTATGACCGCGATGGCTGGCCCGACCTGCTCGTGACCGGCTACGGGCACGTACGGTTGCTGCACAACGAACCCGACGGCAAGGGCGGCCGGCACTTCGTGGATGTTACCGCGAAGCTGGGGCTCGTCGATTTAGCCTGGGCAACCAGCGCCGGTTGGGCCGACCTCGACGGCGACGGTTGGCCGGACCTGTACGTCTGCCATTACGTCGACTGGTCGTTCGCCAACCACCCGATCTGTCTGGCCAAGGTCCCCGGCGCCGAGTGGGACGTCTGTCCGCCGCAGCGCTTCAAGCCGCTGCGGCACGCGCTGTTCCACAACGACAAGGGCAAGTTTTTCCGCGACGTGTCGGCGGAACAGGGCTTCCGGGCCGTCGGCTGCGGCCTGGGCGTCGTCCTCGCCGATCTCAACGACGATGGCCGGCCCGACATTTACGTCGCCAACGACGCGACCAACAAGCTGTTGTTTCTCAATCGCGCCGGCAAGCTCGAGGAGTGCGGCGAGCGCGCCGGCGTGGCGGTCGACGATACGGGGCTCTACAACGGCAGCATGGGCGTCGATGCCGGCGACTACGACGGCAGCGGCCGGCCGTCGCTGTGGGTGACCAATTTTCAGGGCGACCTGCACAATCTTTACCGCAACCTGGGCCGCGAGGTGTTTCAGTACCAGTCGCGGGCCGCGGGGATCGCGGCCATCGGCCAGCACTGGGTCGGCTTCGGCACCGCGTTTGTCGACGTTGACAACGATGGCTGGGAAGATCTCGCGATCGTCAACGGTCATGTCGTGTACCATCCGACGCTGGGCAGCACGGTGAAGCAACGGCCCGTACTGCTGCGGAATGTGGAATACCAGGGCCGGCGCTTCTTCGAGGACGTCAGCGTCGAGGGTGGGCCGTTTTTTCAGACGCCGGCACTCGGCCGCGGCCTGGCGGTGGGTGATCTGGACAACGACGGCTGGCCCGACCTGGTGATGAACCCCAGCAATTCTCCGGCGGTGATCTTGCGTAACGAGGCTGTAGCGGCGCCGGCACAGTGGCTGGGTCTGAAACTGATCGGCCGCGATCATCGCGACGTGGTCGGCTCGACGGCGATCGTCGAAAGCCAGGGCCGCAAGCTGACGCGCTTTGCCAAGGGCGGCGGCAGCTTTCTGTCGTCCGGCGATCGGCGCCTGCTGTTCGGACTCGGCACGGCGACGGCGGTGGAGCGCGTGACGGTGCGCTGGTCCTGGGGCGCGACCCAGGTCTGGGAGGGCATGCAGCCGGGCAGTTACTACGAGCTGCGCGAGGGCGAAACCGCCGCCCGGCGGCTGCCACGATCGGGGCGGTAACCGCTGGCTCATGATTCGAGTTCGTTCACCCGTGGAGGGAATGGTGCCATGAAACGGACGGTTACTGTGCTCGGGTTCGGGCTGGGCATCCTGGGGCTGCTCTACGCGGCGGTCCACGCGGACGAGCCATCGCCCGCCACCGACTGGGAATACAAGGCGGTCGCCGTGGGCAAGGATGCGAAGGAAAGCACCGCGCTGCTCAACCGTCTGGCGGCGGAGGGCTGGCACTATGTCGGCCCGCTCGTCAATGATCAGGTGGCGTTTCGCCGTCGCCTCGCCGCCGAAGACAACGCGACCGAGCTGCGCCGCCTCGAAGGTCACATTGGCTTCGTGAACATGGCGGCGATCTCCCCGGACGGCGACACGCTCGCTTCCGCCGGCGAGGACGGTACCGTCGTCCTGTGGAACTGGCGAACAGGACAGCAACTCAAGACCCTCGAAGGTCACACGGCCGGCGTCCTCCACGCGGCCTTTTCGCCCGACGGCAAGACCCTGGCGACGAGTAGTCGCGACAAGACCGTGATCCTCTGGGACGTTGTCAAGGGCGAAAAACGGGCGACGCTCGACGAGCACGCCGGGGCGGTCAGCGCCGCCCTGTTCTCGCCCGACGGCAAAACGCTGGCGACCGCCTCCGACGATACGATCGTGATGGTGCGCGAGCCGACCGGCAAGGTGCTGCGCAAGCTCGAAGGGCACAAGCAGTCGGCGATTGGCCTGGCGTATTCGCCGGACGGCAGGACGCTGGTCAGCAGCGGCGGCGACTGGGTCAGCACCGACAAGAACGGCGAGGTGATCGCCTGGGACCTCGCGACCGGCAAGCAGCGCTGGTCGGCCGTGGGCGAGTTCGGCGGCATCTGGTGCGCCGCCTATTCGCCGGACGGCAAGACGCTGGCCGGGGCCTGCATCGACGGCACCGTGAGCCTGTGGGAAGCCGGCAGCGGCAAGGCGTTGACGGTGCTCAAGGGCCACGCCGATCGCGTGATCTGGGTGGCGTACACCCCGAGCGGCCGGACCCTGGCCTCCGCCAGCTACGATGCCACGGTGCGCCTGTGGGACACGGCCACCGGCAAGGAGAAGGCGGTGCTGAAGGGCCACACGGAGGCCGTGCAACGCCTCGCGTTTTCGCCGGACGGCCGCATCCTGGCGACGACCAGTAACGATCGCACCATACGCATATGGCAGCTCGGCAGATGAGGTTCCTTGTGACGAGCGACATGTTGCAGCCGAACACTGGACCCGTGGTTCGCCGGTGGAATGGCGACGGTGTTGCTGTCCTGCTGCTGGTCGCGACGTTGGCCGCGAGCAGCAGTGCGCCGTTGTTGGCCCAGGAAAAAGCAAAGGCCGATCGCGACGGCGCCCCGCTTCCCACCGGCGCGCTGGCTCGTCTCGGGGACGCGGTGGCCGGCGGTCGGCGTATCGCCGCGCTCACCATCTCGGCCGATGGCAAGACGCTGCTGTCGCGCGGTAGCGATCGCGTGATTCAATGCTGGGACCTGGCCACCGGCGACCAACGCAGCCGGCTTCGTCTGCCAAGGTGGGCAGAGGTCGCCGCGCTCGCACCCGACGGCCGGACGGTCGCGTGCGCCGCCAATTATCACGTGGTGGCCGTGATCGAGCGGCACGAAGTCGGCGGCAAGCTGCTACAAGAGCTGCAGGGAAACGCTGACGGCATCGACGCGCTCTTTTTCTCGCCCGACGGCAAGCTGCTGGCCTCGACCGGCACCGACGACAACACCATTTATCTACACGACCTCGCCGGCAACAGCGCGGCACGGCAAATCGTCATGCGGCCCGAGAACAGCGCGACGGTCGGCGTGTTCCGCGCGTTTCTACGCAGAGCTGCGGTTGGCATTCACTGCGGACAACCGTATCCTCGTGGGGCAGTTTACCGGCGTGCCGCGTAGCGGCATCGGCGGCAACAACGGCAATGTGGGGACTACGCTGCGTCTCTGGGATGTGCCTACCGCCAGAGAAACGCGCAGGCTTGCGTTGCCGTCCGGGCGTGGCACTGCCGTCATGGCGATCGCACCGGATGGTCGCACGGTGGCGACCGGCAATGCCGATGGCACGATCTCACTCTGGGAGGTCGCGAGCGGCCAGGTGCGCGTGCAGTTCGGCGAGCCGAAGGCGGCGGCACCCGCTGAGCCGGCGCTGGGCGCCGGCGTGGCCGCGAATGGGTCGATCAGCAGCGCGCTGTGCTTCTCACCCGACGGCGCTCTGCTTGCGTGCGCGGGTGCGGATCGCCTCATTCGCGTGTGGGATGTCGGCGCCACCAAGCTGCTCAAGGTTTGGCGCGATCTTCCCTGGGATGCGGTCGCGGGTAAGCCGACCGGGCAACTCCACGGCCACGATGCCGGCGCTTCCGTCATCGCGTTCAGTCCCGATGGCAAGCGGCTGGCCACGAGCAGCAGCGATGCCACCACCATCCTCCTCTGGGACGCGGCCAGTCTGAGGCGCGAGCCGCTGCCATCAACCCCCGTGCAGGACAAGGAAATCGGCGAGCGGTGGGCGGACCTCGCGGGCGAAGACGCCGGCAAGGCGTTCCAGGCCATTCGCCGCCTCGCCGCTCAGCCACAGACCACCGTGTTCTGGTTGCGCCGGGAAATCAAGCCCAGCGTGGCGGCCGATCCGCCCATGCTGGCGAAGCTGGTGGCCGCCCTTGACAGCGACGATTTCACCGAGCGTGAAACGGCCAGTCACGAGCTGGCCGGTCTCGGCGAGCAGGCCCTGCTGGCGCTGCAGAAATTCATGACCAGCCCGATTTCGCTGGAGGTGCGCCGCCGTGCCGGCGGGCTCCTGGCCAAGCTGACCGTCGGCGCGATGACGCCGGAAGAAGTCCGATTGGTGCGCGCGGTGGAAGTGCTGGAAATGGCCGCCACGCCGGACGCCCGGCACTTGCTTGAATCGCTTGCGAAGGGGTGCCAGGTGTTCTGTCGACGCGACAAGCTCAGGCCGCCCTCGAGCGCTGTCGGAGGCCAGGAGAGTAGAATGCTCCGCTATCTGTCCTATGTCCTGCTGCTCCTGCTCATCCCCCGCGTTGACGGCGGAGACCCGTCGTCGATCAAGCGGCGTTTCGATGGCAACGGCTTTCCATTGCCCGACGGCGCGGTCGCGCGGATGGGGTCGAATCACTTCCGCCAGGAGCAACCGGTCACGGCGGTGACAATCAATGCCGACGGCTCGGTGCTCGCCGCTGCGTGCAAACACGGCGTTATCTCGCTATGGGACACCAGGACGGTGCGCAAGCTTCGCGATCTGGCCCCGGTCGAAGCGGCTCCGGTCCTCTCAATCGCTTTCACCGCCGACGGCAAGGCGCTGGCCGCGCTCATGCCTCCGAACGCGAGCGTCGGCGACTCACCCTACAAGGTCGTGCTATGGGACGTTGCCAGCGGCAAGCTCACCAGGCAGTCAGCCGTGGCGCAGACGGCGTGATGGCAATCGGCTTCGCTCCGCCCGATGGCCGGCTCATCTACGCTGCACTCAGGGACCAGACGATCGAACTCAGGGCGGTGGAGACCGGTAAGCCGATCGGTCCGCCGCTGCGGCACACGGCGCAGGTGGCATACATCACGTTTGCTGCCGACGGCCGCACCCTGGTCTGCGGCTCGGCGTACCGCAGTGTCCATCTCTGGGACGTGGCCGAGGGCAAGGAACTGGTCAAGATCGGCGTCGACGACCAATCCGTCACGAACGCGGGCGCCGTGGCCTGCAGCAACGACCGGAGCCGCCTGGCCGTCTACACATATCCATTCAGACTTACGGTGTATGACCTTCCCTCGGGCAAGTGCGCCGCGCATTGACGCAGACTGACGTTACCGCCCTGGCCTTCGCCGCCGACAACCAGACCCTGGCAGCCGGCTCAAAGCATTGCGTCGTGCAGCTCTGGAACGCGGTGAACGGGGCCGAGGTTCATCCGGCGATCGGGCACGTCGCCGCGATGGGCGCGGTGGCCATTGCGCCGGACGGCCGGCACGTCGCCACGTCGGCGTACGACCGGACTGTCCAGGTCTGGGAAGCAGCGACCGGCAAGCGGCTGCACCGTTTCGACATTGACAGCTGGGCGCACAGCTTGCTGTTCACGGCGGACGGCACAGGCATCGTCTGCGCGGGCCGCGACGGCGTGGCGCCGACCTGGACGGGGCTGCACGACGGCAAGGCGATCCGCACGTTCGCCGGCAGCGGCAACCAGCACCTGCACATGCTCGCCAACAGCGCCGACGGCAAAAAGCTTCTCGGTTACGCGCGCGGCAATGACACCCTGTACGTGTGGGACTACGCCACGGGCCGGCTCGAGGACAAGATTACGAAGAACGTCGCGTTCCGCATGCGAGCGCTGCGCCTGGACCTGCAACCGAAGCCTCCCGCCTGGACCGCCGCGCCGCCGAGCTTGCTGGACGTGTGCCCGGACGGTCGCAGCGTGGCCGTCATCGAAGCGGTGCCGGGGAAGCATGAATTCACGCTCGGCTTGCGCGATCTCAGAAGCGGCCAGGCGCTGTGCCGGCTGGACCCGGCGCCGACCTTTTGGGGAGCGTCGCCCTCTTATGAGCCACGCTTCGCGCCGGACGGCCGAATCCTCGTGTGTGTCAACGTGCCGGTTTCGATGGCCGAAGCGATCGCCTATCGCGACCTGGGTCTGCCGATCCACATCTACGAAACGGCGACGGGCAAGCTGCGCCGCGAATACCGTGGTCATGCCAGCGGCGTGGTTGGCCTGGACTTTTCCGCAGACGGGCGCTTCCTGGTGACGGCGGGCACTGAGGAAGCGGCCCTCGTATGGGACCTGCACGGCCCGGACCAATCCGCGACCGACCCAATGTCCGAGCGGATGAACATCCTGTGGGACCGAATGGCGCACGCGGAAGCCCGAGCGCTGCCCGCGATCCTCGGCGCCTGGGCGGCGGGCGGCAGCGCGACGATCGAATTCTTCCGTAAGCGCCTGAAACCTGCCACTCTGACGGAGGCCCCGCGCATTGCGCGCTGGGTTGCCGAGTTGGACGACGAGGCATTCGAGTGCGTCAGACCGCTGCCGGCGAGCTGGCGCGCATTGGCGAAGCTGTCGAGCCGTGGCTTCGTAGAGGCCTCGAGCATCCGCCGTCGCTGGAAGCCCAGCGGCGGATGGAGGCCTTGCTGGAACAGCTGCTGCGCGAAGCGGCGACACCGGGACCGGAAAAGCTGCGATCGATTCGCGCTCTGGAGGTGCTCGAACGGATCGACACGGCCGAAGCACGACAGGTGATTGCCGGCCTGGCGAAGGGTCATCCAGACGCATGGCTCAGCCGCGACGCCGCCGCCACCAGCCATCGCATGGCCCGTCGCGCACGCTGAGGTGATGCGGGTTCTTCGTCAGCGCTTCTCGCAGCGCCGGCGCCACGTTCAGGTAGCGATTGGTCGCCGCGGGCCGGCGCGTCGCTCCATCAAGCATGGGCCGGCGACTGGGGTCCGGATGGCGCGTCGTGGAACGTCCACGAGAGGACCTTGCCCAGAGCGGCGGCGACGCGGTACACGGTGTCATAAGTCGGATTGCTATTGCGGCCCGTCTCCAGGCGGGACAGGGCGGCCTGGTCAATTCCCGTCCGCTCTTCTATGTCGGCCAGGGTCAACTGCTGTCGTTCACGCTCCTGTTTAAGCCACGCCATCGCTTGGTGTAGCTCCAGCAACTCCCCTAGCGGCACGAAATCCGCGTGACCGCCCTCGGCCAGCAGTTGCTCCGGGGTCGGCCGTTCGCGCTGGTAACGCTCGCGTACGGCGCGCAACCGGGCTGTCTCTTCCGGCGAGCGTGATGCCTTGCGATGGACATTGCGCTTGGTCATGGGTCATCTCCACCTACGGGATTTCGGCGGTTCAACATCATATGCGGTAACCGGCTACCGCATGAACTTCACCACATCGGCACGCAGCTTCTTCAGCGACGGCAGGTGCGTATACATCATGTGGCCGGCCTCGTAGTACGCCGTTGTGATGCGGCTCGTCAGCTCCTTGCTGCCGCCGAGATGGCTGAAGGTGTAATCGGTCGCCAGATACGGCGTCGCCAGATCGAAGCGGCCGCTCGCCTGCAACACGCGCAGATGCGGGTTCTTCGTCAGCGCTTCTCGCAGCGCCGCTCGATCATTATGCGGCACGCGCCCAGCGCGGTACAGCTTTTTTTGCCGCGCGGGCATTATAATGGCTTGCGGGTGGCGAGGGCCGCCCGCATGCAACCCACTCGGACGACGAATCTCGTGTCGGAAAACCCTGCCGCGACATCCCTGCCGATCGCTGAGCGCGTCGCACTGGCCTTGCGATACCAGCGTGCGGGCCGGCACGCCGAGGCCATCAACGTGCTCGGGCAGGCGCTGGCCGCGCAGGGCCCAAGTGCCACCATCCACAGTGCCCTTGCCGCCGCCTACCTTGGTGCGGGGCGGCTGGACGAGACTGAAGCGCATAGCCAGGAGGCGCTCGGACTGCAGCCGGGCCACGCCGACGCGCACAATTATCTTGGGCTGGCCCTGCTGGGGAAGGGCCGGCTCGACGACGCCGAAACCGCGCTCTGCGCGGCGCTGCAACTACGGCCCCACGGCGTGGATGTTCGCTGTCATCTCGGGTCGGTGCTGCGCCGGCAGGGACGGCTCCGCGAGGCCGTGGTCGTCCTGTCCGAAGCGGTCCGGCTGGCGCCGACCCACGCCCGAGCCCATAACGGCCTGGGGGCGGCGCTGCTCGACCTGCAGGAGCCGGCGGCGGCGGAAGTGCATCTCCGCGAGGCCGTGCGGCTCTGTCCCGATGTTGCCGAAACCTACAGCAACCTCGGCCTGGCGCTGCGCGACCAGAACCGCACCGACGAGGCGGCGGCGTGCTTCCAGGAATCGTTGCGGCTCAAGCCGCGCTACGTCCGCGCTCGACCTCAACCTGGCGTGTGTCCGCGAGTCGCAGGGCCGGATCGACGAAGCCCGCCTGGCGTTCCATGAGGCCCTGCGGCTCGACCCGACCAACGTGTTAGGATGCAGCGGGCTGGGCCGGCTCGCTGCCGCCGGCCACTATTCGTTTAGCGCCGAGGAGCTGGGACGCATCGACGCGATGGCGGGTGACAGCGGCCGGCCCGGCGACGAACGCAGCCGGCTCCATTTCGTGCTGGCCCGGGTCCGCGAGCGCGCCGGCGCTTATGACCACGCCTTCGCGCACTACCGCCGGGCCAACGAACTCTTGCAGGAGTCGCAGGGTGCCGACGGCGCCGCCGACCCGGCAGAGCAACGGCGGCTGGTCGATCGGCTCATCGCCGTCTGCACCCCGGCGTTCTTCGAGCGCGTGCGGTCGTTCGGGTCGGACAGCGAGGTGCCGGTCTTCGTCGTCGGCATGCCGCGCTCGGGCACCACGCTGGCGGAGCAAATCCTCGCCAGCCATCCCCACGCGCGCGGCGCCGGCGAGCTGAACGATATCGACGGCCTGGCAACGCGCTTGCCGGAGCGCCTGGGCGGCACGCAACCCTACCCCGAGTGCCTGGAACGGCTCGACCCGGCAACTGCGCGGGCCGCGGCCGACGTGTACCTGGGCCGGTTGCGGCAGTACGGCGGCACCGCGGCGCGCGTGATCGACAAGCTGCCGTTCAACTTCGTCCACCTCGGCCTCATCGCGGCGTTGTTCCCGCGCGCCCGGATCGTTCACTGCCGTCGCGACCCCATCGACACCTGTCTATCGGTCTACTTCCAGGATTTCGCGCAGTCCTTGCCGTGCGGCCGCGACCTCGGCCAGCTGGGCCGCTACTATCGCGACTACGAACGGCTGATGGCGCATTATGCGCAGGTGCTGCCGCTGCCGCTGTTCGAGCTGCGTTACGAAGAATTGACGGCCGACCAGGAAGCGGTGAGCCGGCGGTTCGTGTCGTTTTGCGGATTGGAGTGGGACGAGCGCTGCCTGCGCTTCCACGAGACGGAGCGAACGGTGCGGACGTGCAGCGCGCTGCAGGTGCGCCAGCCGCTCTACCGCAGCTCGGTCGGCCGCTGGAAACACTATGAGGCGCACCTGGGCCCCTTGCTCGAAGCGCTGGGGCGCGACTCCGGCGAAAGCACGCCTCCCTAGGAGCGGAATGAAAGCAACCGCAGCGCGGTCACGCTGCCCTCGTGCATCTCGACCAGTAGCGGAATTCGCCAGCTTTCCGATCCCCCAAAGGGCTTACATCCGGCGAATTCCGCTGCGAGCCGCTGCATCGGGAAAGCCCTCCCGGCTTAAAACTGGTTCACGTTGAGGGTCATGGTCCTGGCGATCGGGTCGGTGTCGATGCCGCCGTCGGCGGTGCCGCCGTTGTCCTGCACCTGGAATGTGAAGGCGGCGTAGGCAGTCCCGTAGGAGTTGGCGGCGGGCGTGAACACGAGGTAGCCCGCGTTGATGTCGGCAACACTGACGAACTGGCCGGCGGTGACGGCGACGCCGTTGTCGGTGAGGGTGCCGGCACTCGGCAACGTCGTGATCTCGACCGCGAGGAAGCTGTTGGGAACGTCGTTGTTCGCCTCGCTGAACCCGAAGGCGCTGGTGCCGAAGGTGTACGAGAAGTTCTCGAACATCGAGACCGTGTTATTGGCCCCGGTGGGCCCGCCGTTGACATAGGTGAACTGGTCCGCCGATGAGGTCGATGACGTTCCATACCCAGTTGTGACCGTGATATCACTGACGGTCCCTTGGACCTGCCCTGGGACCGTTACGGTGATCGACGTATCGGAGTTAATGGTGTAGGACATCGCCACGGTGCTCCCGAAATGCACGCTGGTTACGTTCGTGAAACCACCGCCGGTTAGGGTGATCGTGTAGCCGCCGCCGGAAGCGCCGGTTGTCTGGCTGATATTATCGATTTCGCCAACGGTAAGGATTTGTCCAGCACCGGCGCCACCGCCTCCTCCGCCTCCTCCGTACAGCGAGTAATCGCTGGAACTCATGCTCGTCCAGTCCGAGTAGGCGTTAGTAGCCGGATCGCCGTCGGGGAATGACCCGGAGTTGGTAAGGCTACCGTAGACCGCCGCAGTCCCAGAACCAAACTCGCCGGTCCCAGAGAAACTCACGCCAACCGAGGCAACCAAGATCACGGCGCCGCCACCACCGTCGCCAGGATTTGGGGCCCCGTTGCCCCCGTTGCCGTCCTCACCGCCCGAGCCGCCACCGCCACCCCGACCGCCGTTGCCAGGTGCCAAGCCACTGTCTCCCCCACCGCCACCGCCACCGCCACCGGCACCCTGAACGCCTCCACCCGCATTGAAACCCGTTTGGCCAAATAGGTTCGCACCGTGGCCACCCGGCCCAGCGCTGAGGTTCCCGCGAGTACCCGCGGCCCCGCCGGTACCCGCGTTTACCAATGCGTCGCCGCCTGTGCCGCCGGTGAGGGAAGTGCCCCCACCGCCCGCGCCCCCACTAGCGCCGGCGCCAAGTTCAATGCCCCCGCCCCCGCCACCACCACCACCTTGGCGTGCGCTCGCAGCAGCATCGCCCCCCTTGCCGCCGCTTCCACCGGCGCTGGAAGCGCCACCCGCGCCTCCGTTGCCGCCGCCCCCGACTCCGGCGGTCCCGCCGGCGCCGCCGTCGCCGCCTGAATCACTTCCGGACAGATTATCTTCCCCAGCGCTCCCCGCGGACCCTCCGCGTACGTTGATTGTCCCCGACAAGGTGATCGTGCCGCCGCTGGTGTCGATCAAGACTGCGCCGCCGCCACCCCCGCCCCCGCCCCCGCCTCCACCGATGTCACCGTATCCGTCGCTGCCGTTTGCACCGTTGGACCCCGAGAAATCGAGCGCGGCGGTAATGGAGATGTCGCCTGTTGCAATCAGGCCGAGGGCATTATCCCCCGACGCCGTAACTGACACGCCGGAGCCAAGCGTAATTGTCGTAAAGTCGAAAAGCATCGTGCACTCATCGGGGTCGCTGCTGAGCGTGCCGCCGCTAATCCATGAGCCGCCATCGACCTCATAATCGCCATTGGTGGTGTTAAATGCAACGCTCGTTGTTGGGGCTAATGCGCCAAGCACACCCGCTGGCGTCACCGGCGCCGGGTTGACGCGATCCTCCAATGCCTCCAGCGCGATGCGCGCCTTTGGAAGCGCCTCTTGCTTCGCTTTGTTTTGTGTCCACGCTTTCAAGGCGCGGCGCCACAGGGAGTGATACATGGGAGCACCTTTCTGAGAATAGAGAAACGGACGCAGGCACCAGGCCCTTTCGGGCCAGTTCTTCAATGATGGGGCCGCCGATGGGTCCCGTTTGCTTAGCGCTACAGGATGGAGCGCGCAGCATTTCGCGAGTAACACGGCCTCAAATAGATCGTATAGCGCGGCCACGACAGCGTCACCGTCCAACTTGACCGGCTTACCGCCCCACAGCTCGTCCGTTGACAGTAATCCAGTTAATCGAACAGGGGTTTCTTGGACGCTTTGCCACCTGGGATCTTTCGCCAAAGAAAAGCAATGTACCGGCTGTCCGGATCGACGGCGACCACTTGGAACACAACGTAAAAATCGTTGCCGCGCACGTCGCGCATGCGCTCTAGATAGACGTGACCTTCAACGGCCAGTATTTCCGTTGTGAGCACATCGAGGTTGTCGATGTATATGCGCGTCGGATCGGGATCTTTCTCAAAACTCACCTTGCCGAGAGTCGCCACGAGGTTTTGCTGGCCAAGCTGCATGTTTATGTCGAACGCGCGCGGCGCACCGCGGCCGAAAGCGAGTTGCACGTCGTGACCATGTTGCTCTGGGTCCGAGGTCTCATGATTGAAGCTAAATGCCGACCGCGCATGCCGACCGCGAGCATTCGGGTAATACTTCGCTGAGTGGAGCACGACCAATGGATACTTATCCGCTAGGCGCCGCAAATTCTTGTCGGTGCTGACGCGTTGTCGCATTGCCTGTTGCCAATCCTTGAGCTCAGCCACAGGCTCTCCCTGGGCTTGTGCGCCAAATAGCGTCGCGATCACGAGAGAAAAAGGAATCACGGCTGGCCTCCCAAGAACAAGAAACTTGCGGGCAAAACATGGAGGGGCAAAACCTCATTTCCTCTGCGCGTGAGGAACGACCTTTCCGCCGGGAAGTCTCCGCCACAGAAAGGCTATATACCGGCTGGTCGGATCAACCTCGACCATAAGAAACAGGACAAAAAAATCATTGCCGCGACGATCGCGTATGCGCTCGAGATAAACATGGTTCGGCCACGCGTGCGCTCCATACGACATTACGCGGCTGTCGTCGATGCTAATGCGACCTGGATTTGGGTCCTTCTCGAAATCTGCCCTGGCGAGGTCAACGACCAGATTTTGCTGACCGACCGCCATATTGAGGTCAAATTCATTCTCAAGTCCATTGTGAAACAGGAGCTGAACTTCGTTCCAGTGCTTGTTCTCGTCCGAGCTTTCGTTATTAAAGCTAAATGCTGATCGCTTGTAATCGCCGTTTGCATACAAGCGCCGCGAGTGAAGAAGCACCAGCGGGTACCTCGCCGCCAGCGCCTTCAGATTGTCGTCCTTTCCGATGCGTTGGCGGACGTCCTGCTCCCATTGCTTCATTTCGGGCACGGGTTTCTCTTCCGCCTGGGCGGACAAGAGGGTGGCGGTGCAGAGCAACCAGAAGATCATGATCTCCTCCAACCATGGCACGGAGCAAACGTATCGACGCCGCAGCACGAGCGGAAGCTGCCGTCGTCGGGGTTGTAGGTCGACAGGCCGTCACTCGGCGGTGCTGGGTGCACGTTCACCGGATGTCCCGCCAACACGCCCATCACCTATATTGGCTGATGCGCCGCCGCCAAAACATGACAGGAATTCTTCGGTTTCTTTTACCCCCCCCCCCCCCGCAATCGGGCCGGGGAACCTTGCGCAACCGGCGAAGGAGTCGCCCATGACGCTGGGTTACTGAATTGGGCGACTGGCCCAGGTCCTTGGCTATCGCAACCAGCGATTCGTGGCCCCAGTAATGCCGCTGAAATAGGGCGCGGTCATCGGGGTCCAGGGCTGCAAGCGCACGGGTGAGCCATTGGGTAGCGGTGACTTCCGCGGCTTCGCGCACAGTTTGTTCAGCTTCCGAAGTTCGGTCACGGTCGACAACCTCAATGGGGAATGGCTGGCGGAGAACGGGGGACGGCCCGCGCCGCAGCTGGGCCGCGATATGCCGTGCAATCGTGCGCAGCCAGCGGAGCAACTCGGCGGTCGTGTCACCGCGGAACGTAGCGCCCTGTTCAATTGCGCAGGAGCACGGATTGACGGAAATCATCTAAATCGACAAGCAGGCGACAACGTCGATGCGCGTGCCGCAGCAAGCTCGGCGTTGGGTCGATTGTCGACATATGCTGTAATTGATTCAGGAAATCCTTCACATGAGCACCTTGCTTGTCCCGATGCCCTGGACGGTCGTCTTCGCGCGGCAGCAGCCTTTGGCAAAACGAGAAAAGCCGACGTGCTGGAACGCCAATGGCGTTCGAGCATGTCGGCTTACTCGCTGCCGGGTTTCCCGCCTTGACCGGGCTACCCATCATCTAGTCTTCCGATCTTTCTAAGAACGATAATACCAGGGTCGCGACCGAAGTCAAACGGAATTCAGGGCCGTAAAAAAGGGATTCCTGCTTGACACGCCACGTTACGTGGATAAGGTGAAAGGTGCCTGCCTGCCTCAGCGCCTCGTTCCCAACCCGCCGCCGTGTCAAGGAGTACGGGGATGTCTCCCTCCCGCCTCCCTGGACGATTCTTGATCGCTCTGGTCGCTGCCGTCCTTTTCGCCGGGCCCGCGCTCGCTCAGGCGCCGCTGCACCGGCGCATCGACCAGCTCATCGCGGCCGGGCACAAGGATTTCGCCCGGATTGGCGCGCCGCTCGCCGGCGATGCGGAGTTTCTGCGACGCGTCTATCTCGACGTCACCGGCATCGTTCCCTCGACCGATGAGGCCCGCGCGTTCCTTGCCGATACGGCAGCGGATCGACGTGTCAAGCTCATCGATCGGCTGCTGGCGAGCGCGAAGCACGCGTTCCACCTGGCGACCACGTTCGATGTGCTGCTGATGGATCGCCGCGGCGATAAGCACGTCAAGCGGCCGGAGTGGCTTGGCTTCTTGCGCGAGTCATTCAAGGCAAACAAGCCGTACGATCAGCTCGTGCGCGAAATCCTCTCGGCCGACGGCAGCGATCCAAAGACGCGACCGGCGGCGCGGTTCTTCCTTGACCGCGACGGCGAGCCGCACATCCTCACCAGGGACATCAGCCGGCTGTTTTTGGGCATGAACCTGCAGTGTGCCCAGTGCCACGACCATCCGCTGGTGAATGCGTACAAGCAGGATCACTATTACGGCATCTACGCGTTCCTGAACCGCAGCTATGTCTACACCGACAAGGCGGCGAAGCTCAGCGTCTTCGCGGAGAAGGGGGACGGCGACGTCAGCTTCAGCTCGGTATTCGTCGCCAAAGTGACGAAGAAGACCGGGCCGCGTCTGCCCGAGGGCGCGGAAATTCCGGAGCCGAAGCTCGACAAGGGCCAGGAATATGTCAAGCCCATCAAGGTCGGCGAACGCAGCATTCCGAAGTTCAGCCGGCGCGCCGAGCTCGCGGCGACGCTGACGAGCCCGGAGAACAGCCGATTCGCGCGCTCGGCGGTCAATCGCATCTGGGCGCTGTACCTCGGACGCGGCCTAGTACATCCGATCGAATTCGATCACGCCGGCAATCCGCCGTCGCATCCTGAATTGCTCAAGCTGTTGACCGAGGAGTTCATCGCGCACCAGCACGACCTGCGCTGGCTGACGTGCGCGATCCTGCTGAGCGACACCTACCAGCGCCTCCAGCGCACTGCCGGCGGGAGCCGCGGCGCCGGAGCCGGCGGCTTTCGCGGTCGGCGCGGTGCGGGCGCTGTCGCCGGAGCAGTTCGCGTGGAGCCTTCTTGAAGCAACCGGGCAGCTCGGTCTCGAGCGAAAGGCGCAGGGTCCGAAGGGCACGGAAACGGCGCTGCAGGCAAAGCTCGCGCCGCAGATCGCGACGTTCGCCAATCTGTTCGGCAGCCAGCCCGGCGAACCGGCCAGCGCCGATTTCGAGGCAACGCTCGACCAGACGCTGTTTCTGCGTAATGGCGGCGTCGTCCGCACCTGGCTTACGCCCAGCGGCGATAACCTCACCGGCCGGCTGCTGAAGCTGATGGATGCGAGGCCGATCGCGGACGAGTTGTATTTTGCGACGCTGGGTCGACGGCCGACGACGGACGAGCAGAAGGTGGTCGCGGATTATCTGGCCCGCCATGCGGCGGACCGGGCCACGGCCCTGCCGGAATTGGCGTGGGCGCTATTGTCGTCCGCGGAGTTTCGGTTCAATCATTAGCATAAATTCTCCCCTCGCCCCTTGGGGGAGAGGGGTTGGGGGTGAGGGGCGGCCGTCGCAAGGACGTCCCCCTCACCCCCAACCCCTCTCCCCCTACAGGGGGAGAGGGGAGAAAAACGACCTTCACGGGGGGATGTACATGAAAGCCCACTACGCCTGCAATTCGCCCGAGCACGCGGTGTCGCGCCGCCAGTTCCTGGCCGGCTCCGCGGCGGGTGCTGCCGGGCTGCTTGGTTTCCAGGCCATGCTCAGCCCCGCCAATGCCCAGGAGCTGCGGCGGCGCGACAAGCGTGTCCTCGTCATTTTCCTCGCCGGCGGGCTTAGCCAGCTCGAAAGCTGGGACCCCAAGCCCGGCACCAACACCGGCGGCCCCTTCCAGTCGATCCCGACGTCTGTCCCCGGTGTCCGCTTCTGCGAATTGCTGCCGTACTCCGCGACGCAAATGCACCGCCTCGCCGTGGTCCGCGGCATCAACACGGCCGAGGATGAGCACAGCCGCGGGGCGTACATCATGCACACCGGCCGGCGACAGACGCCCGGCGAGCGATTCCCGCATCTCGGCGCCGTGGCGGCCAAGCTGCTCGGCAACGAGGACAGCCCCCTGCCCGGCTACATCCACATCAGCCCGCGCGGCGACGGCGGCGGCTTCAATCGCGGCGACGCGGCCTTCCTCGGCCCACGCTACGCTTCGGTCACGCTCGCCGACGGCACCCCGCCCGCCAACCTGTTCCGCCCCGCGACGCTCACCGAGCTGGCCGACGCCGAGCGTAACGCTTTGCGCGCCCAGCTCGACCAGCGCTTCCAGCAGACCCGCCGCAGCGCCGACACCGAGGCCTACACGAATTCGTACGCCCAGGCCACGGAGATCATGCAGCGCCAGCAGATCTTCGACATCAGCCGCGAGCCCATGACGGTTCGCGATCGCTACGGCAATCACGAGTTCGGCCGGCACTGTTTGCTGGCTCGGCGGCTGCTCGAGCACGGCATCACCTTCGTCAAGGTGAGCCACTCCAATTACGACACGCACCACGAAAACTTCGATTTCCACATCGAGCAGCTCGGCGAGTTTGACCGCACCTTCGCCACGCTCCTCGATGATTTGCACCAGCGCGGCCTATTGGATCGGACGCTGGTGATCGTCATGTCGGAGTTCGGACGGACGCCGACCATCAATCGCAACTTCGGCCGCGACCACTGGTCGCGCGCCTGGTCGGTGGCGATGGCCGGCTGCGGCGTGCGCGGCGGCACGGTCGTCGGCCGCACCAACGACAACGGCACCGCGGTCGTCGATCGCCAGGTGCACGGCGGCCATCTGTTCCACACGTACTTCCGGGCCCTGGGCCTCGACCCGCGGCGCAATCACTACCACGACGGCCGGCCGATTCCGATGGCGGACCCGCAGGCCGACGCGATCACGGAGGTGCTGGCGTGAGCTTCTTCACCCTCGGCGACCTGGCCGTCGCAGCCGGCGGCGTCGACCCGACGCGCACGCGGATGGTGCAGGAGCTGCGGCACAACAGCCCGTTGCTCGGCTGCCGTTTCGATCCGGCCGGGCGTTTCGTGTTCGCCGGCGCCCAGGACAACACGATCCAGCGCTGGGAGCTCGCCGGGGGCGCACGGGTCGCGCTCGAAGGCCATCGCAGCTGGGTGCGGGCCCTGGCGTTCCATGCGCCGACCCGCAAGGTCATCAGCGGTGACTATGCGGGCCGAGTGCTGATCTGGCCGCTCGACGCCGCCGCCCCGACGCCCGAGCGCACCATCGAGGCGCACCGCGGCTGGGTGCGCGCGATCGCGGTCAGTCCGGACGGCCAGCAATTCGCCACCTGCGGCAACGACAACCTCGTCAAGCTGTGGTCGTTCGCGTCCGGCACATTGGTCCGCGAGTTGTCCGGCCACAACTGGCACGTCTACAACGTCGCGTATCATCCGTCCGGCACGCACCTCGCCTCGGCCGACCTGCACGGCAACGTCAAGGACTGGAACCTCGCCGACGGCCGTGAAGTCCGCGCGCTCGATGCAACGCTGCTGTTCCGCTACGACCCGGTCTTCCGCGCCGACCACGGCGGCATCCGCAGCATGGCGTTCAACAGCGACGGTTCGCTGCTCGCGTGCGCCGGCATTACCGACGTGACCAACGCCTTCGCCGGCGTCGGCCGTCCCGCGGTGGTGCTGTTCAACTGGCAGAGCGGCCAGCGCCAGCAGGTGCTGCGGCCGCAGGCGCAATTCCAAGGCACCGCGTGGGGCGTCGGCTTCCACCCGAGCGGCTTCCTGGCCGGCGCCGGCGCCGGCAACGGCGGTGCGCTCTGGTTCTGGCGTCCCGATCAGCCGGCGTCATTCCACACCTTGGCGCTGCCGAACAACGCGCGCGACCTGCACCTGCACCCCGACGGCCGGCGTTTGGCGATTCCATTCTTCGACAACATGGTCCGCGTTTACGACATGGGCGGTTGAGCCGCCGTGTACGTACGCACAGATGGCCGGTTGGAGTCAAGAGCAATCTGGCGCCAACCGGTTGATTCTGGGTGGTCAGGGTACTAGGCTTGACAAGACCGCCCGGCCCCTTGACACTAGAGCAATAATCAAAACGGCGAAACTGCCGCGGACAATGCGTTGCGCCCCTTTCACGGAAGTGCCATGCCGCTGACCCCCTCTCAGAAGCCGATCCGCGAGTGGCCGCTGCTCGTCCTGACCATCGCCATCGTCGCCCTCGTCTGTGTGCCGTTGTGGCAGTCGTTCGGCAACGCGGATGCGCCCAGCATGTTCAGCTGGGCCCCGGAGCGCTGGGCACAGCTGCTGCTCGGCCCTGAGCAGTTCGTCTGCTACTGCTGTTTCCTTTGGGCGCTGTTCATTTTTGCCTGCCGTTACGTCGAGAACCGTCGTCAGCGCCGGGCTTTCGACCTGGGTCTGTTGCCGACCGAGGAAGGCGCGCATCCTGCAAGAAGACGCCCGGTCGCTGCAGCGCAAGGCCGACCAGCTGGCCGCCCAGCACGGGCCGTTCATCCTCGCGAACATGGTTCGCTCCGCGCTCGGCAAGTTCGCGCTGAGCCGGTCCGGTGACGAGGTGCGTGAAAGCCTGAAGACGCAGGCCGAGGTGGACCACGGCCGGCTCGCCGCGAGCATGGCCATGATGAACTATCTCGCGTGGGCCGTGCCGGCGGTCGGTTTCTTCGGCACGGTGCGCGGGTTGGCCGGCAGCATGACGCTGGCGGGGCAGGGGGGCGAACAGCTGCGCATCGCCACACAGCACCTGACGGTCGCCTTCGACTGCACACTGGTGGCGCTCGCGCTAAGCCTGGTCGTGATGTTCCTGATTCACACGCTGCAGCGCGAAGAAGAGTCGCTCGTCTATGATTGCCAGCAGTATTGCCTGGAGCATCTGGTCAACCGCCTCTATGAGCCGGAGATCGCCAGCGACGGCACCGGCGTGTCGCCCATGGCGGGACCGGGCATGCTGATGACACCGCCGGGCGCCATCGCCGGCAGCCTTAGCCAGAGAGGGTCGCGATGAGCGTGGTCGGCCTGGACTGGAACGCGACGCGCGTGCTGGCGG
Organism: uncultured Gemmataceae bacterium; assembly: GCA_963834865.1. Lineage (GTDB taxonomy): Bacteria > Planctomycetota > Planctomycetia > Gemmatales > Gemmataceae > CAWIDK01. Next base: position 2,607,979 of record CAWIDK010000002.1, on the reverse strand, counting down.
TGCTGGGATCGGCGGGCGATTATCCGCTGCCGGTGCCGCTGGAGCCGCCGTCGATCGAATTGCCGATGCTGCTCGATCTGACGGGCCGCGAGCCGCTGGTCGGCGGCAGCGGGCGCCGGCGGTGCCGCCTCAGCCCGCACCAGGTGTGCCAGGGCTTTCTGCCATTCGTCGGCGCGCCGGCCAAGACTGCGCCGGCGTGGCAGCTCGGCCGGCGTCCGCTCGATGCCGCCGGCGCCGCCGCCCACGTCTGGCAACGGCTGCATGGCCTTTGTCGTTCCACCAAGGGCGTCGTGCTCGCGGTGCCTGGCTATTTGCAACCGACGCAGGCCGACCTGTTGCGATCGCTCGGCGAGAAGCACAAGCTCGCCCTGCTCGGTTCGGTGCCCGGCGTGCTGGCCGCGGCGCTGGCCGGGCACACGCAGCAGTTCTGGTCGCGTGCGGTCATCGTCGTCGACGTGGACGACCACGCCCTCTCGATCGCGCTGGTGCTGGCCGCCGAGGATTGCGCCCACCTGATCGAGACGCGCTCGTTCCCGGCGCTCGGACTGCGGGCGTGGCGCGAACGGCTCATCAACGCGCTGGCCGACCTGTGCGTCTGGCAAACCCGCCGCGATCCGCGCAAAGCGCCGCCGGCCGAGCAGGGGCTGTTCGACCAGCTCGACACGCTGATCGATGCTTGCCAGCGGCGCCAACCGATTCAGCTCGCGCTGCAGGCCAGCCAGTGGTATCACCATTTGCTAGTGCAGCCCGGCCAAACGCTGGCGTTCTGTTCGCCCTTGGCCAGCCAGGCGGTGCGCGAAGTCGAGGCATTTGGCAGCGTGCCGCCGAGCGACGAGCCGGCGCCGGCCATGTTACTGACGCACGCGGCGAGCCAGCTGCCCGGCCTGCGCGGAATGCTGACGGCCCTGGCGCAGGCGTGGGCGGAAGCTGCCGAGGGCCTGCCGCTCCGGCCGCGGGCGGCGACGGACGATTTCGGCGAGGATTTGCTGTGCGATACGCCAACCGAGCGAGTCGACAGTGCCGCGGTCAATGTGCTCGCCCCCGAGGCGATTGCCCGCGCGGCCCATGCACTGGCCGAGCCGTTGCGGCTCGGTGAGCGGGGCCGCGGTCATCTCAGCTCGCTGGCGCCGCTGCCGTTGGCCGAGCCGGTCGAGGCGGGCCCGGCCCGGCTGCACTTCCAGGGGCGCGATTACCTGCTCCAGGGCGCAACATTCGCGCTGGGCTCGCAGGCCGGCTGTCAGCTCCTGCTCGACGTGCAGCAGCATCCGGGCGTGGCCGACCGCCATTGCGACATCGTCTTCGATCGCCGCACGCACCTGCTGTTCAATCGCAGCCGCCAGGGGACGCTGGTCAACGACGTGCCGGTCGCGACCTCGGTGGTGCTGCGCCGGCGACCGCATCCGGCTGGGGACCCAGGGGCCGCTGTTGCGCTTCCTGGGGCACGCGCCGGCACAGACGAGCCTGTATTACACGACGGCATGAGTGCGTCCGGCTCACGGGCTGGCGTTTAGCGCTCGCGACGCGAGCGCTAAACGCCAGCCCGTGAGCCGACAGGACAACCCCAATGATCAACCGCCATCGCGTTCCGACCGTGTTCAGCATCTACATGCTCGACGTGATCTGCTGCGCGCTGGGGTGCGTCATCCTCCTGTGGCAGCTCAAGCACAGCGAGGCTGAGGAACAAACCGAGGCGGCGCCACGCGGAGCAGGCCGCCCAGCTCGCGCAGGAGCGCTGGCTCAGCGCGAGCACCGAGGTCCGAACCGTTAACTCGGAAATCGACGCCCTGCGCGGCCCTGGCCGAGAGCCGTAACCTGCACCAGCTGGCGCGCGCCGAGAGCGTCCGCCTCGAACAGCAGCGCAACGAGGCCAACCGGCTCGCGGAAGGTCTGAGCGTCGAGATTGCACGCGTCGCCAGGCAGCGTGACGAGGCGAATCGGCTCGTTGCCCTACGTAAGACCGAGTACGATACTCTGCGGCAGGCGTACCTGCTCTCCGAGGCGCTGCTCAAGGACGTCCGCATCGACCTCGACAAGCTCCAGAAGGACCAGAAGCTCGCGGCGCTCGATCTGGCCGAGAAGGTCAAGGCGAACGCCGAGCTGCTCTTGCAGATCACGGCGACGGAGCAAAGAGCGCAGACGCTCGCCAAGCAGTCCGCCGCCCGGAAGCTCGACGCGGACGAGGCGGCGCGGCGGCTCGCGGAACAGCTCGCTCTACTACAGGCGGTCGAGCTGCGCAACCGCAAGCTCGAGAAGCAGGCGGCCGACCTGCGCGGCGGACACGGATAGCCAGGCAAAGCTGAGCCTGCAAGAGCTGCGCGTCAAGGTCCTCGAGCAGGACCTCGATCGCGGCAAGAAGGAATTGGCGGCGCGCACTGGAGACGCGGCCGCAATCATCGCGGCCTTGCAGAAGGACAGGCTGGTCCTCGTGGCGCGCAAAAGGCGCTGCTGGCGGAGGCCGACCAGCGCTTTGCCGGCATCGCCCTTACCGGCGAGAACGTGCTGTTCCTGGTCGACATGTCGGGAAGCATGGCGATGGCGGACGAAAAGACGGCCGATCCGGACAAATGGCCGCTGGTGTGCGAAACGGTCGCCCAGCTCATGCGCAGCATCCGGAGCCTCAAGTTTTTCCAGGTGCTGGTGTTCTCCGACCGCGTGCGCTATCCGCTGGGCAACTCGGGGAAATGGCTCGAATACGATCCGCAGCAGTCGCCAAAGAAAGCACTGGCGGCGCTGAAGGCGATCGAGCCCGACAACGAGACGAACATGCACGCGGTGTTTGCCGAGGCGTTCCGCTACCGCGAGGCCGGCCTCGACACGCTGTATCTCCTGTCCGACGGCCTGCCGAACGCCGGCGACGGCCTGCCCGCGAACTTGACCGAGGCGCAGCGGACGACGATACTCAGCAAACACCTGCGCAGCAAGCTCAAGACCGAGTGGAATCGCCCGATCGCCGGCCAGAAGCGAGTGCGCATCAACTCGATCGGCTTCTTCTTCGAGAGCCCCGACGTGGGCGCGTTCCTGTGGGCGCTGTTGCGCGAGCATGACGGCAGCTTTGTGGGCATGAGTAAATGATCGTGAGCGCCATTGGGGAAACCGGCAGGCGGGCCGACAGCGGCTACACGATCGGCTAATCACCTTTGGCTGGTTGGTAATGGTGCACGATCTCCCAGGCCTTGGCCAGGCTAATGCCATTGCGCTGGTCCACAGCCAGCGGGTGATCGGTCGGTTCCAGCTCGATCAGAGGACGCAGCCCGGCGCTGCGGAAATGCGCTCGCGTCTTCAGCGACTGCGTGCTCACGGGGTAATAGGCGATCCGAGTACATAGCCAACCGAAAAACGGACCAATGTCGCTCGAGTCGGGATGTTTCCGGTACGTGAAGAAATTCTCCCGTTTCTGGGATACCCAGACACCGAACCCGAAGCTGCGCGGCAACTCATGGACGGGAATCGCCAGAACACCGCGAATGAAATAGTGCTCGTTGTCGAGAATGCATGTATCCGACGTCAGCGCGATCCTGCGAGCGCGTTCTTCCTCCGGGATGTCCCAGTACAGATCAGGCCTATCCGCACCGATATCCGGCAGGTCGTCATGCTGCTCACCGCAGACGGTGCAACGATATGACATCGTGCGATCCTCCCTTGCGCCAGCCGGCCCTATTTCCCGATGAAGCGGACCGAGGACTTGTCGAATTCCTTGGCGACCTCGCCCTCCTGTCTGATGACGAGTTTGCCTTTGCCCTGCGGTCCGTTGAGGCGCCACTCGTAGGTACCCCGGTCGTCTCCATTCTTGAAGTGGATCACCAGGACGCCGTCCTTCAGGCGCGCTGTCCCCTTGACGCTGGCCAGGCCATACTCCTGGGCCTCGTAGGTGTGTTCGCCCTTGGGGGTAAGTTCCCAGTACGACACGCCGACGCCCTCCGTTTCTTGCCGCCAGGTCCCAGCGAGTTCCTCGCCGGCCTGCGCCTGGCTGACTACCAGCAGGCTCAGCACGCCCAGATTGAACAGACGACTCATGGCTTTCTCCTTCGGCGAATAGAGATGTAACGGCGCGGGGACCAGCCGCGGTCGCCATCACGCAGGCGAAGTGCCATCGGCACCAAACCACGGCACTTTCGACCACGGTCGGTAAGGCCGCCGGGCGCCTGAACTCGACAACGAAGTCGGCGCCACCGCCTTCGGCGGATTCGTGGCGCTCCGGATCGAACATTTGGACAATGCGGCAACAGTATTCGCCATCGGCTAGATTCACAAGGTTATCGGCCTGATGTCGCTCAGGCAATCGAACATCCTCAAACTGTGCGGCCATCGTCAGGCTCTCATAATTCGTCACGAGCACTGCACCAGCTACGACCCGAAGCGGCCCAGACACTTCGCGAAAGCCACGGACCGCCGTTTTTTGAACGCGAACATCGACCTTCCAAAAGCCCTCCAATCCTGTGCCCCAGATGAGCAACGACTGCTTCATCATTTCCTGGCGAAAGTGATCGAAGAGCTGGTCGAATTTCCAATTGCTATCGACGAAGGTCGAGTACGTTGCAGGAACGACAACCGCGAGAAAACCAGAATCGTCGGCTACGTCGAGCATTCAGATAACCTAGCAGCCAAGTGGCTGAGTGGATCAATCGGCGCTGGTCGCGTAATCACGGTGGCCGGCTTTTCGCGCGATCGCGGTGCGCCGGTCGGTTGATCAGGTCACCGGTTGCTTTATTGCAGTACGCGCGGTCGGTCCAGTATCGCGGCGGTTCTTTGTCGCGACTTCCGCGTCTGCACAGTCCGCCGTCTCCGGAACCAGGCCAATTTCTTCAGCGTGCATCCGCCCGGAGACGGAGCCAACCGTGACGCTGCATGGCGTCGCATCGGGGTATTGGCGTCGGCTTCCGTGTTGCGCAGAGTTCCGTCAGGCACATAGCTGGGAGAATAGCTGCCCATACCGCACGGCCTGTAGCGCCAGGGGAAACGCCGTCTCGGCCAATTGCCGGCACGCAGCACGCAAGTCCACGCCGCTGTCCAGGGCCGCATCGATCGCCTGACCCAGTGCCGCCGCCGACACGTCCGCCGCGAGCCAGCCCGACACGCCGGGCCGGATGAGCTCCGGCACGCCGCCGACCGGCAGGCCGATCGCCGGCGTGCCGCATGCCAGCGCTTCCAGCACCACGTTGGGGAAGTTGTCGATCGGCGCCGGATGCAGGAGCGCGTCGGCGGCGCTGTAAGCGAGCGCCTTGGCCCGATCATCGTCGATCCAGCCCAGCGCGTGGACGCGGATTTGCGGATCGTCCAGCGCGAGACGGCCGTGTCCCATCGTCAGCACGGTCAACGGCCGGCGGTGCACGGCTTGCCAAAGGTGCGGCAGCAACTCGGCTCCCTTGCGGCGCTCGGTCAAATCGTAGGCGGCCAGCAACAGCACGGGGGCGCCGGCGGGTACGCCGAGTTGCCGGCGCGCGTCGTCGCGCGGCATCGGGACGAATACGTTCGTCGGAACACCGTAGGGAATCACCTCGACGCGATGTCCCGCCCATAGCCCGCGCTGCGCCTCGGCCGCCAGCCAGCGCGACGGCGTCACGGCAATCATGTCGGGATGCGCCGCCAGCAGCCGGCGCCGCTCGTCCCAGGCCACGGCGATGTGCTCCGGGGCGAGCCGCGGCGGCTCGTGCGGCGTCGGGCAGGTCGCATCGCAGCCGGTGCGGAATTTCTCGCAATCGTAGCGGTACGCGCAGCGGCCGGTGAAGCTCCACATGTCGTGCAAGGTCCACACGACCGGGGCCGCTTCGGCGCAGACCGCGACCAGGTGCGGGCCCCAACCCCAGTCGGCGCCGCTGTGCAGATTGTGGACGTTGATCGCATCGGGGCGCAGCCGCCGCAGCAGCCTGGCGAACTCAGCCGCGGCGAAGGCCGGCGTTCCTGGATACGGGAATCGGCCTGGCCAGAGTTTGCGCGGCAGGCGGCGCAGCCAGCGGCGGCTCGCTGTCTCCGTGCCGAGCACATGCGTTCGCCACGGATGCGGCCGGCCGTCGGGGAAGAGGACGAGCCGCGTCACTTCATGCTCGGCGCACAGCGCCGCGGCGAGCCGGCTGGCCGACTGCGCGGCGCCGCCGAGCGTTTCGTGATCGGACAGCATGACGATCTTCACGGCCGAATTGCCTCGACATAGAGCGAGTCGGGCTTGGCGGGGGAGCCATCGGGCTGCGTGTCAAGATGATCCTCCGCCCAGCCGGCGATGGTGCTGTCGCCGGCCGTCACGCGCCGGAACTGGACGAAGCCCGCCGCGGTCAGCAGCTCGCGCAACGAATAGCGATCGTACATCCACTGATGCACCTCGCCGCCGCGACGGAAGCGGCCGATCTGCAAGAGCGCGTACTCACGGCCGAGCAACCAGCGGATGAGCCGTTCGCGCCAGCCGCTGAACAGAGCCCTCGCGAGCCGCCGGGCTTGACCCGGCGGTGTGGCCGGGGCGGCGTGTTCGAGATGTTGGCGGATCACCGTTCCATCGGCACCGAGGCGATACCACGCCATGTCCGCCGTTTCGGCGCCCTGGAGGTATGCGAGCATTTCGCCGCCGGGCTGTTCGCGCACGACCTGGTCGTACATCTCCAGGACCGCCCACGCGTGTCGCCGCTGCGCCTCGGCGTCGCCCAGCCAGGCGCCGGGCACCGCTTCGAGGTAGAGGCGGGCGATCTGCTCAAGATCAGGCACCACGACGCGCAGCACGCCGCCCCGCGCCAGCACGCGAAAGCATTCGCGCAGAAACGGCAACGCGTTCGGTCGCGGCAGATGCTCCAGCAGGTGCGCGTGATAAACGGCCTGGAAATGCTGAGCGGGGAATGGCAACGGCTCGGTGATGTCGTAGGGCAGCACCGACCGATGCTGCGGGTGCAGGTCGAGATTGACCCACCCCGGATGGAAACGGCCGCCGCAGCCGAGCTGCAGACGACGCGGCCGATCCGGCATGGCACTCGGACCGGCCGGCAACGGGAACTCCTTTTCCCTGGTCATTGCTTACCTCACGGCAGCTCCCGCCGGGACGAGGGCGGAAGCGTGCATGGCAGTTGGAATACGCTACGGTAAGGATATCGGAGGCCTAGGGCATTGCCCAGGGGAAGCAAAACGAATGGGGAGCAACAAATGTCGAATGTAGAACAAGCGAATGTTGAACGTCCAGGGATCGCTTGTCTTCTCCCTCGACATTCTGCATTCGCTTGTTCTACATTCGACATTTCTTCGTTTTTTGTCACAGCCGGTTCTTGATCCGGCAGATCAGCTCCTGCTCCAGCGGCACGTCGCGGCCCTTGAAGATCCACGCGGAATCGAAGAACATCGGATCGACCACCTCATACTGGCGATCGACGTTGTTCAGGCTGCGGAACACGGCGCCGCCGATGGACGAACGAATCGGTCGGGGCACGTCCTCCAGCTCCTTGCGTGCGATCACCTCGACGAAGTAGCCGCGATTGTTGGCCGGCCGGATCACGACCGAGATCCGGTGGCGATAGCTCTGGGTCGTCGCCAGCAGGCGATCGTACAGGTCCGGACTGCCGGGCCGAAACAGCTCAAACACGCCCGGCGACACGCGCGGGATCGTCTCAATGCGGCCATCGTAGCGATTGCTTTCCGCGATCTCGAAGTCATAGTCGTGCAGGACGTGCAGCAGCGTCTCGAAGACGTGACCGTAGGACAGCGGCGGAATGAAGACGGGATTGGAGTCTTCCGCGACCACCGAGCCGGCCGGGATGATGGCCGGCGGCTCGCGCATCATCGGCCCCAGCGTCTCGCAGCCGGCCAGCGTGGCCAACAGCGCGGCAAAGGCGAGGCCGCGTCGCGTCCAGACCATGTCCGTGCTCCTTCCGCAGTCCCGGCAATCGGCCGCGGGTTATGCCATTGTGCACCGAATTCCGCAAGACCAATTCGGGCTTTCCGGCGGCGCGGCTCTTGCGACGAGGCCCGGCTCGTGGTTTGATGATAGCCAGTGTAGTCCTCACGCTCCGCGTGAGGATCCCCGTCACGCGGAGCGTGACGGCTACACTAGCGTGCCACTAGCAATCCCGAGGAACAACGCCGTGATGTTTGACGATGTGCTCGACACCGACGCCGCCACCGAACGGCTTATGCGTTTCCTCGCGGTTGAGGGGATTACCGGACAGGAAGAGGCAATCGGCAAGGAAGTGGTGCGCGACCTGACCGCGTCCGGCGTGCCGCGCGCCCGGATCCGGTTCGACAAGGCGCACGACCAGATTCCCGTGCCGACGCAGACCGGCAACCTCATCGTCACGCTGCCCGGCACTCGGCCCGGGCCGCGCCGGCTCTTCATGACGCACCTCGACACGGTGCCGCTCTGCGCCGGCGCCGTCCCGGTGCGCAAGGGCCAGCGCATCGTCGCCGCCGGCCGCACCGCGCTAGGCGGCGATAACCGCACCGGCTGTGCTTGCCTGGCGACGATGCTGGCGACGTTGCTCAGCGCGAAGTTGCCACACCCGCCGCTCACCGTGCTGTTCACCGTGCGCGAGGAGAGCGGGCTGTGGGGCGCGCGCTTCGTCGATCGCGCCGATCTCGACAATCCGACGGCCGGCTTCAACGTCGACGGCGGCAAGGCGTGCGAGATCACCATCGGCGCGGTCGGCGCCGATCGCTGGCACGTCGAGGTATTCGGCAAGGCGTCGCACGCCGGCGTTCGCCCCGAGCGCGGCATTTCCGCCACGATGGTCATCGCGCTGGCGCTGGCCGAGGTTTACAAGGCTGGCTGGTTCGGCAAGGTCCAGAAGGACGGCAAGGAGGGCACGTCCAACGTCGGCCCCGTCGGCGACCAGGACGGCCGCTGTGCCGGACAGGCGACCAACGTCGTCACCGATTACGTGCGCGTGTATGGCGAATCGCGCAGCCATGATCCGCGTTTCGTCCGCGCCATCACCGCCGCCTATCGCGCCGCGTTCAAGAATGCCGCCGGCCAGGTGCGCGACGTCGACGGCAAAACGGCGAAGGTGAAGTTCGTAAGCCATATCGACTACCATTCGTTTCGCCTCAAGGAGGACGCGCCGGTGGTGCAGCTTGCGCAGGCGGCCGCGGCCCGGCTTGGCTGGCAGCCGACGCTGCGCGTGAGCAACGGCGGCCTTGACGCCAACTGGACGGTACGGCACGGCATCCCCACCATTACCTTCGGCGCCGGCCAGAATAACGTGCACACCGTCGAGGAGTACGTCGCCCTCGGCGAGTTTCTCGATGGCTGCCGGTTGGCGCTGGCGCTGGCAACGCAGGAGTAACAGTGCTTGCGTTTAGCGCTCGCAGGCGCGCTGCGGGCGCTAAACGCAAGCAAGAATACCATGACCACCATTCGTATCGGCAATGGCTGTGGTTTCTGGGGCGACAACGTCGACGCGCCCGTCAAGCTGGCCGCCGCCGTTGAGCTCGATTACCTGACGCTGGAGTACCTCGCCGAGCTGACCATGTCGATCCTCGCGCTGCAGAAGCAGCGCAACAGCTCGGCCGGCTACGCGAGCGATTTTCCGCCGGTGCTCTATCGTCTCGCGACCCACCTCGCGCAAATCCCCGGCGGCATGGGCCGATTCCCGCGCATTGTCACGAACGCCGGCGGCATGAATCCGCGCGGCTGTGTCGACAAGGCGCGCGGCCCTGCGCGAGGCCGGCGTGTCGCGCCGCTTCGGCGTCGTCAGCGGCGACGACCTGTTGCCGCGGCTCGACGAACTGCTCGCCAGCGGCCACGCGCTCGCCCATCTCGATATCGGGGAGCCGCTGGCAAACGTGCGCGCCCAGGTCGTCAGCGCTAACGCATACCTCGGGGCCGGGCCGATCGTGGAGGCGCTGCGGCAAGGGGCGGAGATCGTCGTGACCGGCCGGGTCGCGGATGCGTCGCTGACGGTGGGGCCCGCGGTGTACGAGCTGGGGTGGTCGTGGCAGGATTGGGATCGGCTCGCCGCCGCCACAGTCGCGGGCCATCTGATCGAGTGCGGCGCCCAGGTCACCGGCGGCTTGTGGTGCAACTGGCGGGAAGTGAATTTTACCGATATCGGCTATCCCTACGTCGATCTGGCCGACGACGGTTCGTTCGAGATCGCGTCGTCCAACCCGGCGGCGTGCGGCGTCAACCGCGAAACGCTGAGCGAACAGCTCCTTTACGAGGTCGGCGACCCCGCCCGCTATCTCACCCCGGACGTGGTCGCCGACTTCACGAGCATTGCGGCGGCAGACACCGGCCGGCGCTCGATGCGCGTCCACGGTGCGCGCGGGCTGCCGGCGACCGACTCGTACAAGGTGTCGATCGCGTACCGTGCGGGCTACACCGCGAGCGGCACGCTGGTGATCGCCGGGCCCGAAGCCGCCGCCAAGGCCCAGGTCGCGGGCCAAGCGCTGCTGGGGCGACTCGAATACGCCTTCGCGCGGAGCAACATCGAGCTGATCGGCGCCGGCGCGTGCGCCCGGGCATCCTGGCGGGCGAGCCGGCCGAGGTCGTCCTGCGCGTGACGGTCCACGATCCGCGCCAGGATATGATCGAGCGTTTCACCAAGGAATTCGCTCCGCTCGTCACGTCGGGACCGCCCGGCGTGACCGGCTACACGACGGGCCGGCCGGCGGTGCGCGAGGTGTTTGCGTACTGGCCGGCGCTCATCGCCAAAGCCGCGGTTACGCCTTGCGTCGAGGTGCTTGCATGAGCGACACGATCCCGCTCTCCGACATCGCCCACGGCCGTAGCGGCGACAAGGGCAACCATGTGAACGTCGCGATCATTGCCTACACCACGGCCGGCTATGACTGGCTGCGGCAGCACCTGACCGCGGACGCCGTCGCCGCGTACTTTGCCCCGATGAGCCCGTCGCGCGTGGAGCGCTACGAGGCGGCAAATGTCTGGGGGCTGAATTTCGTCCTGTACGACATCCTCGCCGGCGGGGCGAGCCAATCGCTGCGCATCGATTCGCAGGGCAAAACGCTGGCGCTAACGCTGCTGCGAATGCCGATTCCGCGGCCGGAAAATGTCGAGGCGATGTGCCGCCGGCTGCACTCGCAGACCGCTGCCAGCTTTGGTAACATTGCAACATGAAACCTCGCGGTAGGAGAAAAACTATGAGTTCAGCGGAGCAGACTCGACACGATCTGCTGGTTGCTCTTTCGCAACTCAGCCAGCAACGACCGGAATGGCGATTAGGCCAAACAATGGCAAACTTGGCGATGACTGCAGGACGGTTGGATTCTGGTGGCGTATGGGATCTGGAGGATGAGGAAGCACTTGTCGCCGCAAAGACGCTGATCGCGCAGTATGCCGAGGTTGAGTCAATAGTCCCAGCGAACGCGGCTGACCCAGTGTGACGCTATGAGCGATTCCCTCGTCCGGTACGATGCCCGACCGCCATGCGTCGTCGTGACGCTGAACCGCCCCGAGCGGCGCAACGCGCTCAGCCGCGGTCTGATCGCCGCATTGACCGCGGCGTTCGCGCGCCCGCGATGATGCGACGGTTCGCTGTGTCATCCTGACCGGGGCCGGGCCGGTGTTTTGCGCTGGCATGGATCTGGCCGAATTGCAGGGATCGATCGATGTGCCCGCCAACAGCTCGCCGGTCTGGGACGATGCGTTGCACCTTGCGCAGCTCTATGACCTTATCTACACGCTGCCGAAGCCGACGATCGCGGCCGTGCAGGGGGCGGCGGTGGCGGGCGGGGCGGGGCTGGTGACCGTGTGCGATCTGGCCGTGGCGGTGCCGGAGGCGAAGTTCGGCTATCCCGAGGTACGGCGCGGCCTGGTCGCGGCGATGGTGATGCCGCACCTGTTGCGCCATGTCGGCGAGCGCATGGCCCGCTATCTGTTGCTGAGCGGCGAAATGATTGATGCGGAGGCGTCAGTCCGGGCCGGGCTCGTCAACGAAGTCTTGCCGGCGAGTCAGCTCATGGATCGGGCGCTGGCACTCGCCGCGCCTGTGCCGAGGGCGGCCCGCAGGCGCTGGCGCGCACCAAGGAATTCCTCACGCAATTCTCGAAGCAGGCGCTGTCGATCGAACAGGCCGCCCAGGGCAGCGCCGCCCCGCGGCTCACCGAGGAATGCCGTCAGGGACTGCGTGCGTTCTTCGCCAAGCAGCCGGCGCCGTGGGCCGGCGGCGCTTGAGGACCGGCTTCCTCACTGGGCCGCCACCACTCGGAGTAAGCCGTCGTGTCGCTGTCGGAACGGCCCGTCGCGTGTTACCAGTCCAGTCCCATCTCGGCGAGGCGGTGGCGCAGCGCGGCCAGATCGAGGAATTGGATCGCGGTCGAACCCTCCTGGGGCGCGGGAATAATCGTCGCCAGACTCGATCCGTCCGGAGCAAATACCAGCTTCCGGAAAGGCATGCCGTCGGGTGTAAGCTGCAGCGACCAGGGTGCCGAGAACGGCAAGGAAAAAACTTCGGTGCCCGAGGATTCGGTGCCCGCGGCGATATCCAGAAACGTTAGCGACCCGTCTGGCGCCAGGCCGGCCAGCAACCGGCTGTCGGGACTGAAGGCGGCGCCGATGAGGGCCTGTTTGCGTCGCTCCACGACCTGCTTGCCACCGGGCATGCTCCACACTCCCAGGACGAGCTCGTCGATCTTCCCTCGGGCCAGGTCGAGGGGGACGAAACTCATCAGCAAAAAGCCTCCGTTCGGACTGAAAGCCATTTCGAAAAACAGCCCGCCGGCGAAGGCGGTCGCCCACCGTTTTCGGCCTTCGACGAGTTCCCACACGGTTACCTGGTTCTTGGTTGCGCGAAAGTTCCTTGGTGGCACGCTAAGCAGGAAGCGGCCATCGGGGCTCAAAACATAACGGGCGCTCGGGTCGAAGGAAGCCTGCCAGGGCGAGTTGGAAATAGTCTTGTCATAATCGGACAAGACATAACGGGCATTGGGGTCGAAGGCCAACTGCTGGCCGATAGGCTTATTCGCGTGGACGTCCCACACCGCGAGTTTGCCCTGGTGATTCACGACCGCGCGAAGACGCCCCTCTGGTCCAAACGCCAGGGAGCCAAATGCCTGATCCAGACTGGCAATCTCCTGGCCCGTCTCGAAGTCGTACACGCGGACGCCTGATGGGCCGACGGCCGCCACTTGCTTGCCGTCCGGCCGGAACAAGAACGAGCTGGCCGGCCCTGGATCCGGTTTTTTCGATTGCGGGACGAACTCGCGCTCGACCTTGCCGGTCTGCCGGTTGATGAGGTACGCCGATTTGGCGGCGGGAACGACCAATTTCCCATCGGGACTTAAGGAAAACGCCGCCAGATTCTCTACGTGCGGCCGGATGGAATAGACCGGCGGCGGTTCGGACAGCTCCCAGACCCTGACCAGGCCGCCCTGAGCGGCGGAGACCAGATGCCGGCCATCGGGCTGCCAGGCGAGCAAGCCCAGGTCGATCCGCGAACCCGAATCGAAGCGAATGATTTCCTTGCCCTGCACCGCGTCGACCACGGCGATGTTCGAGGCGTCGGCCACTGCCAACTCGCTTGTTCCCGGCCGAAATGCCAGGGCCCGCATGCTCGACTGTTGGCGACCGTCGCTATTCTTGATCACGAACCGGTTCTTTTCGATATTCGCGGCGATGTCCCAGATCACGATGGTCGTCAGCTTCGGATCCTGGTTCTGACACGGGATCGCCAGGAGCCGATCGCCCTGCCCAAAGCTCGGCCGTCCGGCCCTCGGCAGAGGCAGTTTGATCTCCAAGCGCCGCGCGTCTTTGGCAAGGTCCCACAGCGCGACCGTCTCCGCTCCCGAATAATAAGCCAGTAGCTCACCATGGGCGCCGAATGCCATCCAGTTACCGGCCCACTCTTTTTCCCGGTGCACGATGCCCGAGTTGCCGGTCTTGAGGTTCAAGACGGCCAACTCGAATTCCTTCGAGATGCTGTTTTGCAGCACGCCGGCCAGGTATTGGCCATCGGGACTGGCGGTAAGGCTTTTCTGCCAGTGCGCCGCTCGCGAGTCCTTGTCCTTGGGCCAATCGATGCTCTTGAGCACGTTTCCTTTCCAAAGGTCCCGTAACTCGACCTTGATGGAGCCAGTCGCTGGATCGAACGCGGGGTAAATAATCCATTGGTTGTCGGGACTGTCATGTATCTGGAACGCCCTGGTGAACCCGCCGGTGATTTCCCAGCGCGCCGATTTCCCCTGGGGCGACAGGTCCGTGATCTGCACTCCACCTCGGTCCATCTCGTCTGCCCAGGGCGCAGCGACGAGGCGCCGGTCGGGGTTCAATACCGGCAAATTGTTCACGTCAAATCTCAGGTTCTCCTCCAGATCCAGCTCGCGGACCAGCCGGGCATCCTGGGACAGCAACAAGGCCACGGCTTCGTTACGCAATTCCAGTTTCGTCGGGAACTTGGCGGACAACCCGATTGGTCCGGCAAGTTCGTTTTCGGGAGGCTTCACTTTCCGCTCGCGGCCACGCAACAGTTCCGCTTCGTGCAACAGATGCAAGGCGATGCCGCGCCGGCCGGGCTGAATGGAACGCCGCAGCACCTGCGCCTGCTCGAACAGGCTGCGTGCCAGGATGTCTGCAGCCCGCTCCAATTCCTGGTCGGCGCGTTCCTTCTCGCGCAAAGCATCTGCCTCCTTGGCTCGCGCCTTGCCGGCCTCGATTGCCGCTTGGGCCGCGTTTTTCTCGGCGCGGTCGGCCTGGCCAAATGCGTCCACGGCAAACCATGTCGAGGTAATCGCACCCACGAGCGTCGCCAGGAAAACCGCGGCAGCCAGACTCGCCACCGCCGGGTTCCGCCGGCACCAGCGCCAGGCGCGCTCGGCTTGACTGACGGGCCGCGCCTCGATTGGCTCACCGTGGAGCCAGCGATCCAGGTCGTCGGCCAGGGCTTCGGCCGAGCGGTAACGTTTGGCGGGCTCCTTTTCCAGGCATTTCAGGCACATGGTTTCCAGGTCGCGGTCGATTCCCGGCTTGAGCGCTCTGGGTCGCGGCGGTTGGTGCTCCACGACCTGGACCAGCGTCTCCAGCGGCGTCTCGGCCTTGAACGGCGGCCGGCCGGTCAACAGCTCAAAAAGCATCGCGCCCAGGCTGTACACGTCGGCCGCGGTGCTCAATCCCTTCTCGGCGCGGGCTTGCTCCGGGGCCATGTAGCTGGGCGTGCCGAGGATCGCGCCCGAGCGCGTCACATCGCTGCCGCCGGCCACGCGCTTGGCCAGACCGAAGTCGGACACCATCGGCACATCCCTGGCGTCCAGGAGAATATTGGCCGGCTTCAGATCGCGATGCAAAATGCCGCGCTGATGAGCGAAATGCACGGCGCGGGCCACCGCAACCAACACGACGATCGCTCTCCTTGGATGACCGCCGGCGGTTGGGACCAATGCGGAGAGATTGCCGCCTTCGACGAGCTTCATGCTGAAGTAGGATTGGCCCTCGTGCTCGCCGATTTCATAAATCGGCACAATGTTGGGATGATCGAGGTTGGCCGCCGCTTCCGCCTCGGCGTGAAAGCGCTGCACCTCAGCCGGCGACGCGAGCTGGCCGGCAAGAATCATCTTGAGCGCGACGATGCGATTGAGGCTGACTTGCCGCGCCTTGTACACCACGCCCATGCCGCCGCGGGCGATTTCCTCCAGCAGCTCGTAGTCGCCGAAGTAGCGGATGCGAGCCCGCGCATCGGCGGCGTCCGTGGAGCCGTCGGCTCCGATCGTGGGCACACCGACCTGGACCTTGTGCATCGACCTGGCGAAACGCTCCATTTGCTCGTGGTCGGCAAAAAACGCGCGGAGCTCGCCCGCCAGCTCAGGATGCCGCCGAAGCAACTCGTCACGATCGGGCGGCTGTCCCGCATCGGCGGCCTCGAGGTAGGCGTGCAGGATCGACTCCAACTGTTGTTCGCGTGAAAGCTCATTCATGTTTCGTTCCATTCCGCCAAGGACTTTCGGAGGTTTTTCAAGCCGCGATGCAATAGGCCGGTGACCGCGGCCGTCGTGCAGTCGAGCTGCTCGGCAATGTCCACAAGCGACAGCCCCTGGAAATGCCGCAGCACGACGGCCTCGCGCTGAGTATCCGGAAGCTGCGCCAGCGCCTCGGCCACCTGCAGCGCCCGTTCGTGACGCTCCAGCTTCTGGCTCGGCGACGATTGCTCCGTCGCGAGCCAGCCGTCCAGTTGCGACGCGGAGGCATCCAGGTCGATCTGCAAGGCGCGTTCCTTGCGGACATCGCGTTTCGCGCGGGTCAGATCGCGGACCGCGTTGGCAAGGTTGCGTGCGAGGATTTGCCTCAGCCACGCCGCCTGTGCCGCCGAGTCGTCGCCGCGAAACGATGCCAGCGCCTGGTGGGCCTCCAGCATTGTCTGCTGGACGACGTCGGACGCATCGAGCTTGCCGCGCAGCTTGCGATCGAGCTTCATCCGCGCCAGCAGCAGCAGATAACTGCGAAAGCGTTCGATGTCCAAGGATCGCTCTCCGGGGCCGGTCTGCTATTAAGCTAGGCACCGTTTCCGCGCAGGCTCAGGCGCTGGACGATGAAATTGACCCTGCCAGATCTTGACATCCTCTGCCGTATTAGAAGATAGGGGGCCGGACAATCGGTCCGGTCCGGGAGGTGGAACATCGGCAATCAACGCTCCTTCGCCCCGTACATCTGGATGCTGTGCGGGTGCTTCGCGACGGCGTGGATGGGCCAGCTTGCCCATCTGCTCAAGGATGACTGCGACTGGCGCGTCATCGCCCTGGCACGTAGCGGTTTGGCCTTCGTGTTCGCGCTCGGACTGACACGGCTGTCCGGGCGCAGCTCGTGCTCTGGCGGCCGGCGGCGCTGTGGCTGCGCGGCTGTGCCAGCAGCGTGAGCCTGCTTTGCACCTTCTTCGCGCTGGCCCATCTGCCGACCTCGGAAGTCATGACGCTGACCAATACGTTCCCGATCTGGGTCGCGTTTCTATCCTGGCCGATGCTGCGAATCGCGCCGTCCGCGGCGGTGTGGGTTGCGGCCGGCTGCGGCGTCTGCGGCGTGGCCATGATTCAGTCGCCGCACTTCGAAGTCGACGGTCGCGGCACCACGGCCGTCGCACTGTCACTGACCGCCGCGTTCACGTCTGCCCTCGCGATGCTCGGGCTGCATCGGCTCAAGGGGCTGCATCCCTGGGCGATCGTGACGCACTACTCCGGCGTCGCCACGCTGTTCGTGCTGGCCGCATGGGTCGTCGGCGGTCTGCCGGACCTGGCGCCGCTTGCGAACACGAAGACGCTGCTGCTCCTCGCGGCGACCGGGGTGGCGGCGACGCTCGGCCAGGTGTGCGTGACCAAGGCGTTCACGTCGGGGCAGCCGGCGCACGTCTCCGTCGTCGGGCTGATGCAAATCGTATTTGCCCTCGGGCTCGACATGCTCTTCGAAGGGTCGCATTTGCAACCGATCACGCTGGCCGGCATCGCCCTGGTTCTGGCGCCAACCGCATGGGTGATGGCCAGCCGGGCGGCGCCGAAACAGCCGCCGCCGGTCGTGGACGACGCTGCCGATGTCGCCCAGGGACCGGCGGCAAGGCCCGCGCGCTTGAAAACCCTGCCCGTTGCCGGAGAATGACTTCCAGGACGGCACGGCGGCAAGGGTAGTCATTGATGGACAACAAGTACGACTCGGGCACCCGGATTACCCTGCTCGGCCGGCTGCGGCGCGATCCGACGAACCAGGCGGCCTGGGGCGAGTTCGTCGAGCATTACGGCGGCAAGATCTACGGCTGGTGCCGCAAGTGGGACCTGCAGGAGGCGGACGCGCAGGACGTGACGCAGATCGTCCTGCTCAAGCTGGCCCAGAAGATGCGAGAATTCGCTTACGATCCATCGCGTAGCTTCCGTGCATGGCTCAAGACGCTGACGCACCACGCCCTGAGCGATTTCGTCGAGAGCCGGCAGCGACCGGGCCTGGGCAGCGGCGACAGTCGCGTGCAAGGCGTGCTCGGCAGCATCGCGGCCCGCGACGACCTGGTCGAGCAGCTCAAGGCCGAATTCGATCGCGAGCTGCTCGAGGAGGCGATGGCGCGCGTCCGGCTGCGCGTCGCCCCGCAAACCTGGCAAGCGTTCGTCCTCACCGCGCTGGAAGGGCTCAGCGGCGCCGACGCGTCCCAGCGCATCCCCATGCAGGTGGCGCAGGTGTTTGTTGCCAAGCGGCGCGTACAGAAAATGCTGCAGCAAGAGGTCGCCCGGCTGGAACAGGCCGACATCGATAAATAAGGAAACTTTCGGTGTTTACGTTTAGCGTTCGCAGGCGGCCTGCGAACGCTAAACGTAAACATCGAAGCGAAGAACTTGCTTCCGAGATACTGTTATGTCCAAGTGCCCATCTCCGCAAATGCTCGAGCGGCTCCTCGACGAGCAGCTCGACGACACGGCGCAACGTGCCGTTACCGCGCACGTCAGTGGCTGCGCCGCCTGCCAGGCCGCCCTGGAGCAACTGACCGCCGCCACCGAGGTGAGCGGCGTCTCGCTGACGCTCGCTCAGCACACCGCCACGGCAACGTTGACGCCGTTCCTCGCGCGCATGAAAGACACCGCGGTACTCGCCGACGCGACGCCGGCGCTGCTGCAACCGACGCGAGCCGTGCCGGCCGGCAGCACCGCGCCGGCCGTGCCCGGTTACGAGATCGTCCGCGAGCTGGGCCGCGGCGGCATGGGCGTCGTCTATCAGGCGCGGCAGCTCGCCCTCAACCGGATGGTCGCGCTCAAAATGATCCTCGCCGGCGCCCATGCCGGCGCCAAGAACCTCACCCGCTTTCGCCAGGAAGCCGAGGCGATCGCCAGCTTGCACCATCCGAATATCGTCCAGATCTACGACATCGGCGAGGCGGAGGGCATCCCCTATTGCGCCCTCGAATACGTCGAGGACGGCAGTCTCGGTCAACGGCTGCACGGCGACCCGCAGGCGCTCGAACCTTCGGTCAAGTTGATCGAAACGCTCGCCCGCACCATCCATTTCGCCCACCAGCACGGCATCGTCCATCGCGACCTCAAGCCGGCGAATATCCTCCTGCAGCGCCGCGCCGACATCCGCACTCCGAAATCCGAAACCCATGCGAAGTCCGAATTCTCCCGATCGAGCTCGGGCATGGCGGATTTCGACCTGGCTTCGGAGCCGGCGCTGCGGATTTCGGATTTCGAACCCAAGATCACCGACTTCGGCCTCGCCAAACGCCTTGACGAGCACGGCGGCGGCACGCTGAGCGGCGAGATCGTCGGCACGCCCAGCTACATGGCTCCCGAGCAGGCCGCCGGCAAGACGCACCGCATCGGGCCGGCGACCGACATTTATGCCCTCGGGACGGTTCTGTACGAAATGTTGACCGGCCGGCCGCCGTTCAAGGGCGCGACCCCCGTCGACACCGTCGTCCAGGTGCTGCACGAGGAGCCGGTCCGCCCGTCGAGTCTGCGGCCGAGCTTGCCGCTCGATCTGGAAACCATCTGCCTGAAGTGCCTGAGCAAGGAAACGGGGCGGCGCTACGCCAGTGCCGAGGCGCTGGCCGACGACCTGCGCCGCTTCCGCATCGGCAAGCCAATCCTGGCCCGGCCGGTGAGCACGCCGGTGCGCGCGTGGAAATGGGCGCGGCGCCGGCCGCTGATCGCATCGCTATTTGCGGGCATCATCCTGAGCGGCGTGCTCGGCTTCGCTGGCGTCACCTGGCAATGGCAGGAAGCGACCCGGGCCCGCGATATCGCCCAGGCCGAGGAGCGCGACAAGGAACAGCAGCGCGTTCAGGCCGAGGCCGCCCGCGCCGAGGCGATCGAGGAACGCAAGCGCACCCAGGTCGCGCTGTACTACAGCCGCATCGCGCAAAGCCAGCTCCAGTTCCGCGTCAATAACCTGCCGGGAGCGGTCCAGAGCCTCGCCAAGTGCGTGCCGGCGGCCGAGCAGGAGGACCGGCGCGGGTGGGAGTGGTACTACCTGTTCGGCCTGTTCCACTCCGACCTCATGACCCTGTACCACGACCAGCCGGCCGGCGGCGGCAGCGCCGTCTTCGACCCCGCCGGCAAGACCATTGTCTCCGTGCTCGGCGGCCATCCCAAGGATGACGCGGCCCATGCCGGCGAGGTGCGGGTCTGGAACGCGTCGACCGGTGCCCTGCTGCGCCGGCACCACGCGCCGGGCACCGTCCACCGCATCGTCTTCCGCCCCGACGGCGCGCATCGCCCTGGCGACCATCGACGGCGCCGTCCTGATCTGGGACGCCGCGACCGGCGACGAGCTGTTGCGCACCCCGCCCAGTGGGCAGCTCGTCCAGGCGATCGCGTATAGTCCCGACGGCCAGCGGCTCGCTCTGGCCGGCTGGGACGAGACGGTGAAAGTGTGCGACGCAGCGACCGGCGCCGTCGTGTACACCTTCCGCGGCCACCGGGCGCGCGTGCAGAGCGTCGCGTTTCATCCCGACGGCAAGCACATCGCGTCCGGCGACGGCGCCGCCGTCGTCAAGTTCTGGGAGGTCGAGACCGGCAACGAGAAATGGCACCTGCTCGGCCACAAGAGCGCCGTCTACGGCGTCGCGTTCAGTCCCGACGGCAGTCTCCTGGCGAGCGGCAGCAGCAACGGCAACCTCCGCATCTGGGACCTCGAGAGCGGCCGCAACATCCAGAGCCTGACATCGAATTCCGGCGCGGTGCTCGGCAACTGCTTCAGCCCCGACGGCCGCTATCTCGCCTACTGCGGCGGCGACGCGACCGTGCGCGTCTGGGACGTCGAATCCGGCGTGCAGCGACTCATATTTCGCGGGCACACTGCCCCGGTCGAGAGCGTCCACATCAGCCCCGACGGCCAGCGCCTGGTGTCGTCGAGTCCGCAGGAGGCGGCCGTCAAGGTGTGGGACCTGACCCGCCATCCCGAGCACGCAACTTTTGCACGCGTGCGCGGGCGGGCCGACGAGCAGATCAAGGTTCGCGATCTCACCGAGCGCGTCGACGCCGCCGCCCTGGCCCGCACCGGTCCCGATCTCGAAGCCTTGGCGTTCCATGCCGACGGCAAGCACCTGATCTCCGTCGCGGTCGGCGGCAAGCTGCAAGTCTGGGACGCGGTCAGCGGCGTGCTCAAGCAGCAGCGCGCGCTGGCGCTGAGCGACGAGCTGGTCACGCCGGCCGTGCTCGCCGCGTTCGCCCCCGGCGGGACTCGCCTCGCCGGCCGGGCCCGCGACGACCGTTGCCTGGTGAAGGCGTGGGACGTGGCCGACGGCGCCGAGTTGGTCACGTTCCGCGGTCACACGATGCCGGTGCTCGCCATTCGTTACAGCGCCGATGGCCGGCATCTCGTCACGGCGGCGTGTGAATACGAACGCCCCCCGCGGCCGCACGAGATCAAGGTTTGGGACGCCACGACCGGCGCAGTGCCTGGCCAGCCTGCCGGGCCACGGCCTGCTTCTGAGCGCCGCGTTCAGCCCCGACGGCCGGTGGGTCGGCCTGGCAGGCCAGGACGGCGCCGTGCTGCTGGCTGACTGGGCCGGCTCAGGCCAGGTGGCCCGGCTCGTCGGCCACAAGGGCCACGTGGCCGCGGTTGCGTTCAGCGGCGACGGCAAGTGGCTTGCCTCGGTCGGCGTGGAGGATCGCCAGCTCAAGCTGTGGGTGCTCGACGGCTTCGACCCGGCGCGCGGCGGCAGGCCGCCCGCGGTGTACACAATCGCGGCGCCGCCCTTTTTGTGCGACCTGGCGTTCAGCCCCGACGGCACACGTCTGGCCGGCATCAGCCGCGACCTGGTGAAGTTCTGGGACGTCGGCACGCGGCACGAGGTCATGACGCTGCGGGCGCCCCGCAGCGCCACTGGGACCCGGCGTTCAATCCGCGCGTGCTGTTCAGCCCGGACGGCAAGCGGCTGGTCGGCACCAACTGGGACGAGTCGATCAGCATGTGGGACGCCAGCATCG
Organism: uncultured Gemmataceae bacterium; assembly: GCA_963834865.1. GTDB lineage: Bacteria > Planctomycetota > Planctomycetia > Gemmatales > Gemmataceae > CAWIDK01. The sequence continues at coordinate 2,586,172 of CAWIDK010000002.1, read as the reverse complement.
CGGGCGGCGACGAGCCGGCCATCGCCCGCCACCAGGCCGCGCGCCGCCAGGCGGCCGCCGCCCGGGCGATGTTCTGGCATCTCGAGGAGGCCGAGGACTGCCGCGACCACCAGAACCGATCGGCCGCCCGGTTTCATTTGCAGCGCCTCGGCAACGCGCCGCTGCCGGCACCGCTGCAAGCGCGCAAGGATCGGCTCGCCGCGAGCCTGGGCGAATGACCAGTCTCGCAGCAACCGAGCCAGGTGCGCACCCGTTGAGCACCTGGCTCGCCGTACCAACCGATTGCCCGCGCGCATTTTGCATCCTGCCGCCCCGTCACGCGCTCACTTTTCTCGGGGTCTCTTCTTCGTTTTACCGTGACCGACTCGGCACTGACGCCCTTGGCCCTTCGAGCGGGTCAATTGCGTCTCGTGTGGGTAAGCAGATGAGGTCCGCGACGCCGTGCTGGCGCGTGCCGAAGAGAGATCGCCCAGGCCGCGCCGTGCGCATCCTCCTGCGAACCACAGTATGCAGGTGAGGTTCGCAGACCGGCATACTGACGAAAATCGGTCATGGAGCGTTACTGAGCTAGCGCAGCCGCCACGGCCTCGGGATTAATGACTTGCCTCTTCGCTCTCGCCCTGACAGTACGTGGTTACTGAGCTAGCGCAGCCGCCACGGCCTCGGGATTGGCTGCCGCGACGCGCAGCAGGGCGCGGGCCGGCCCTTCCGGCCGGCGCCGCCCTTGCTCCCAGTTCTGCAAAGTCGAGACGCTCACTCCGATCATGCACGCAAATTCCGACTGCGACTTCCCTAGCCGCCGTCGAACTGCCTTAACGTCCACCGGCGCGAGCTCGTCCATTCCTGTCCGGGACCAATCGAAGGAAAGGCCGGGGAACAGCGCGGTCAACTCGGCCGCGACCGACTCCAGCGTGCCGAGCGGCTGGTCGCCTTCACCAGTGATAACGCCTTGCCATTCCAACTGCATGCCCTCTGTGGCGGAACGTCTGTTTCTCGATCAAATCGGGGACATGCGGGACATGCATAATTCCCATTCAGACAACCGCGATTGACATGAAGCAGCGTGAAAGTGTGCTTCATTCGCCGTTGTCCTCTTTCATGATCCGCTCAAGATCGCGCGCACTGTGCAAAATGCGCAGAACTTCGACAGCGCTCGGCGTGACGCGATAGAAGAGAAGGTAGCGGTCGATGACGATGCTCCGTAGACCCGGAGCTATTTCTTCCCGCGCACGCCCGATTCGCGGCAGTTGGCCGAGTTGGGTACAACGCTGGTCAACGGCGACGGCGAGTCGTTCTGCCGCCGGTGGATTGTGTCGGCCAGATCGCGTTCGGCGCCTCGGTTCGGAGGACGGCGAGCATCACGGCCGCTCTCGTGTTTGGGTTTCTCGATTGGTCCGTACGCGAGCCAGCGTTTCTTGAGCGTTCAGTGGCGCAGTTTTCCCGCAGTCGGCCTCTTCCATGCCAAGGGCGATTTCGCGGCGCAGATCCTCCAGTTGCGCCTGCTCGGTGTCGCGCTGGCGCAGCAGCCGCAAGCCTTCGTGGACGACATCGCTTTCCGAACCGTAGCGGCCGCTGGCAACCTTTTGTGCCACAAAGTCCTGAAACTCCGGGGCAAGAGAAATGTTCATTGGGTAATCCCTCTGGCAGAATGCGCATCTTCGGAAATCATACCGGATCCGCCGACCACCCGCAACGTTCACCCCACCTCCGCCAACTCCAGCGTTTTGCCGTAGCGCTCCAGCACCGCTTGCCGCAGCGCCTGGTGCTCGGCGGCCCGCAGTCCGGCGTCGGCGCCCACCAGCTCGATTGCGTCCTCGCGCGCCTGCTGCAGAAGCTCCAGGTCGGTAAGCAAATCGCCGAAGCGCAGGTCCGCGACGCCATGCTGGCGCGTGCCGAAGAAATCGCCCAGGCCGCGCAGGCGGGCGTCCTCCTCGGCCAGCGCGAAGCCGTCGGTCGTACGTGAAATCGCGCAGCCGTTGCTGGGCCTCGTCGGTGCCGGCGTCGGCGAACAGGTAGCACTCGCCGGCAACCGGGCCGCGGCTGATGCGCCCCCGCAACTGGTGCAACTGCGCCAGGCCGAAGCGCTCGGCGTGCTCGATCAGCATCAAGGTCGCGTTGGCCACGTCCACGCCGACCTCGATCACCAGGGTCGTCACCAGCAGGTCGAGCTGATGATCGCGAAACGCCTGCATCACACGATCCTTCTCCTCGTCGCTTTGCCGGCCGTGCAAGAGGCCGACGCGGAAATCATTGAACGGGCCGTCGCGCAGCTCGACGAAACGCTGCTCGGCGGCGGTGACATCGAGCGCTTCCGACTCGCCAACCAGCGGGCAGACGACATAAGCCTGCCGGCCCTGTTTGAGCAATTCGCGGAAACGCTCGTAGATCCGCGCACGCTGCGATTCGGTGTGCCAGCGCGTCTTCACCGGCTGCCGGCCCGGCGGCAGCTGGCGGATGGTCGAGGTGTCGAGGTCGCCGAAGACCGACAGCGCGATCGTGCGCGGGATCGGCGTCGCGGTCATGACGAGATAGTGCGGATCGGTGCCGAGCTTGCGGACGCGGGCGCGTTGGTTGACGCCGAACTTGTGCTGCTCGTCGATCACCACCAAACCGAGCTTCGCGAATTCGACGCCTTCCTGCACCAGCGCCTGCGTGCCGATCACCAGGTCGAGGTTGCCGGCTTTCAGATCCTCCAGGAGCCGGCGGCGTGCCTTCACGGGCAGGCTGCCGGTGAGCAGGGCGCGCCGGACCCGGCTGGCGGCGAGGTAGCGTTCGATGGTGTGCCAATGCTGGCGGGCGAGCACTTCGGTCGGCGCCATCAGGGCCGCCTGGTGCTTGTTGGCGACCGCGACCAGCAGGGCGTAGACCGCCACCGCGGTCTTGCCGGCGCCGACGTCGGCCTGGAGCAGCCGCTGCATCGGCCGATCGCTCGCCAGGTCCCGGCGGACCGCGGCGACGGCCCGGTCCTGGTCACCGGTCAGCTTGAACGGGAACAGCCGGCGGATGTGCGCGTCGATCGCCGCCGTGGTGACCAGCTGCGGCGCCTTCTGCCGGTCGCGCACCTCGCGGCGGCGCAGGGCGAGCGCAACCTGCAGGACAAGAAATTCCTCGTAGATGAAACGGCGGCGCGCGGCCAGCCCCTGCGGCAGCACTTCGGGGAAGTGTACCTCCCACAGCGCCTGCGACGCCGGCGAGAAGCCGCGCTTGACGCGCAGCACGGCGGGCACGAGATCGAGCACCTGGTCGGCGGCGCGGGCGAGGGCCAGGCGGATGATCGGCCGCAGCTGGTCGGCACGCAAGCCTTCGGTCAGCGGATAGACGGGAACGATCTCCGGCCTGGACGCGCCGCCTTCGCCGTCGAGCGCCTTGAAGCGCGGGCTGTTCATTTGCCAGTGATCCTTGAACCAGCGCGGCTTGCCGCTGAAGGCGACCCGTTGGCCATAGCGGAACTGGCGGGCCATCCAGACCTGGTTGAACCAGCTCCCCTCGACGCACCGCCCGCGCTCGTCGGCGATGACGATGCTGAGCACGGTTCGGCCGTCGGCCAGCTCCTTGCCGTTGATCTCGACGACCTCGCCCTGCACGGTCTGCAGGATGCCGGCCTCGAGCTGATCGACGCGGCGCACATCGCTGAGGTCGTCGTAGGAGCGCGGGAAGTGCAGCACGAGATCGCCGACGGTGCGCACGCCGAGCTTCGCGAGCAGCTCGGCGCGGGCGGAGCCGACCCCCTTGAGGAATTGGACGCTTTCGTCAAGCGCGGGTATCGGAGGCGTGGACACGACGGCACCTCGAAGACGGTAGAAACGCGCCCGGCGACACCTGGAAGAACCTCGCAAGGGCGACCACCTGGCTCTTGGTTAGGGAGCGCGAGCCGTTGAGCACCGCGGAGATGGTGGACTGAGCAATGCCGACCTTGCGCGCCAATACCGGCTGGCTGAGCCCGTTCGCTGTCATCAAGCCGCCCAACACATCGGCCTCCGACGCGTCCGGCATGGGGACGTGCTCGGTCTCATACGCTTCCACCAGGTCGGTCAGCACGTCCAGATAGGCCCGCTCCCCGACATCCAGGTTCCTTTGCAGCAAAGCGTCGATGAGGGTCTGGGCGGCCTCGGCGTGGTCGTCGTCCTCGATGTGAGTGAGCGGGAATTGCTTCACGAGTTCGAAATAGGTGTCCGGCAGCCTTCGAGTGGCAGTTTTGCTCGCCATGATATCAACCTCGATTTCGTCGCTGGCGACTCGGCGGGGCCGCCGTGGGTTTCTTCCGATTCGGTAACGGCCTGGTCGGCGGCGGCTTGTGGCAACCGCAAGTCTTGATCCAATGCTGCTTGTCATATTCCGCGGGGTCCATCACCCGGAGGACATAGACGATGCCCTTTCCATAATGGACGCGACCGATCAGCCGAAATCGGTTGTTGCCCACGTCGAATACGACACAATTGCCGACCTGATCGGCCGAACCAAAGGTTCGCCGAAGCGCCGCGAAATTGCCCCAGAGGGCATTCCTGGCAGTTTTGTACCAGGCGGACAAGTCCCGTTCGGCGAGCGCCGTATCGTGTTTTCGGGCCTGCCAGAACTCGCGCAATCGCCGCCTGGAGATGATCTGCACGGTTCACCCATCGGCTACAACGTTGCCGAATACATGATAATCGCAAATTGCGATAAGTCAAGGAGTGCGGCCAGCCCCGCCAGCCCCCCTTCCTCTGGTGTTTCTTCTCTCTTGACCGCGGTGCCTCATTTCAGCAAGAATCAGTGCGATCACCAAGGTGCGCATGATGCCGACCCTATCGCGTTCGCGCCGGTTGCTTTCGTGGCGATCGCTGCTTCGGATCGCCGCCCTGCTGTTGGCGGTATACGCGCTCGTGGTCGGCATTCTCCTGGCCTACGAAGATCGGATTGTCTTCCATCCGGTCCCGGCGACAAGGCGCTGGAATGAGCCGCCCGCCGATTTTGTCTGTCACGACGTTGAGTTGCGCACGGCGGACGGCATGCTCATCCATGGGCGATGGTTTCCCTGCCCGGCGGCGACCGGCGCCGTGCTGATCTGCCACAGCCAAACGGGTAACGTCAGTGTCGCATGCGGTGCGCGCGAGCTCTCCGGCTGGCACCGGGAAATCGGCGTCTCGGTGCTCATCTTCGATTATCCGGGTTATGGCCAGGCGTTGTTCGCGGCCGCCCATGAGCCGAAGCGGTTCATTACCGTCGCGGGCGGCCGTCATGGCGGCGGGCTGTTGGCGGACTTTTTTCCTGCGCTACGCGAATTCCTCGCGCGCACATCAACCCCGGGCCCAGTCGCGTCGCCGTGAACGTGGTGCAAGACGCTAGTCGTCACACTCGTCCTCGATCCACACCTCGTCGGTGAGCATGCCCTGGGCGGGCGAGAAGCCGCGCGCGCCGCGAAGCGCCAGAACCACATCATAACCACCCGGGCCCTGTGTCCGCTCCAGGGTCGTCAGGATCTGCTGCTGCCGGTTCTGGTCGTCGAACGGGCCGGCGATGTACAGCGGCTTGCCGTCCTTCCCGAACTCGAGCGATTCGGTCCCGGCGGCGGGATCGATGTCCCCGAAGATGAGCTTGGCCCGTTGATAGTCGGGATGCGGCGCGAAGCCGAGGCCGCGCGCGTACTCGACAGCGCTCTCGACAAACCGGCGCGCCGTTGCCGGGGACACGTCCTGGCAGCGGGATTGCGAACGGATCTTGGCGATCGTCTCGTTATCGTAGTCGTAGCGGCTAGTAATTCGGGCGAAGGCGTCCTTGACGCCAAGGCAGTAACGGTCCACGAGAAAGCCCGCGACCGCAACTGAGCCGTTGGGCAGTGCGCGGCTCAGGACGATGTAGCCCATTCCCCGATCCCAGAGATCCATGGTGACGAAGCTGTCGACGATGGGAAAGCTCGCCGCGGCCGCCAGGCGTTCGGGCAGCCCGGCCGACTTCTCCCGCGCGATCTCGTGATGTTTGGTCTTGCGCTTGGCGCTGCGCCGCTCCAGCTTCTTCTGCCGCTTTCGTGGGTCAGCAGACATAAATGACTCCTTTCAATGAACGCCCGTAGCGGAATTCGCCAGAATTCCGCATTAGGCTCTACGGAATTCTGGCGAATTCCGCTACGCGCGGCCTCGCGCTCATCCCCCCTGGCGCTTTGCGGCTTCCGCCAGCTCCATGAGATGTCCCTCCGAATCGCGGTTCTGTTGCTTGCGCGCCTCCGCCAGACCTGCCTCCGCATAGTGCAGCGCCCGCCCGCCCTGGCGCGCCGACAGCATCGCCTCGGCGGCAGTCGCGCGGTACTTCAGCTCCGACGGCACGCGGTCGATGAGGCGATCGAACACGTCCTGCGCCTGCTCGTGCTCGCCACGTTTCGCATGGAGCTGGCCGCGGCGCAGCTCGTAGTCGTTGCGGCGGCGGCCCTCGTTGTGCTTGCAGTCGTCCGCCTCGCCCGCGTTCACCTCGTCCAGGGCGGCGGTCGTGTCGCCCTTCGCCAGCGCGAGCTGCACCAGGTGATTGAACAGCGGATAACGGTCCGCCGGCTCCGAACGCGGGGCCCCGCCGACGGCCGCCCGCGCAAACTGCCCGGCGAGATCGCGTGCATCCAGCGCCAGCGCCGTGCGGAACGCATCCGCAAGCTGCGCGTCGTCCAGCGACTCCGGTGCCAGTGCCGCCAACTCGGCCGTTCCCATCGCGCTGACGTCCGGCCCACCGGTCTGCGCGACGGCGGCGGGTGGGCTTACGAGCAGGCCAAGCTTGCGGCGCAGCCGGTCGAAGGCGTAGGGATATTTCGACAGCGCCGCGCAGCTCTCCAGGAACGCGACGACGCCCACGAGCTTCTTGCGCAGGGGCGGATGGCCCGCCACGTCGATGGGCGGGATGCCGCCGAGCGACTTGAGCGAGCGGTGCAGCCACACCCCTTCGAAGAAGTCCTGCACGCCGGCCTCCAGACGGCGGTTTGCGTCCTCCTGCGTCAGCGCGTTGCGCGGGAAGACGAGCGCCTCGGACAGGAGGTCGTGGAACTTGGCCGGACCGCGCATCGGCGCGGATTGGCCCAGGGCGCCCGCGGCGTGCTTCTGCAAGGTTGCGAACATGCGGTCGAGCGATTCCTTGTTGGTATTCCAGAGCCGAACCAGGTTCTGGATCAACATCAAGTAGGCGCCGACGTGCGGGCTCTGCTGCGCTTCCAGCTCCGGCGTCAGCGCCGACGGCGGCATTTCGAGCAGCAGGCCCGTAAGGATACCCTGCTCCTCGCTAACCTGCACGCCCGTCAAGAGCTGGTCGCGGCCCAGCGCGTTCAGCGCATTCATGAAACTCTGCGGATCGCGCAGCGGCGCATTCTGCGAATGCTCGACGAAATCCGCGTGATCCTCCATTCCTTGCCCCACGCGCAGCACCTCGCCCATCGCCCAGGCCTGACCCGCCTCCGCCTCGCTCGGCTCCAGCGCGACGTAGCGGTCGAGCGCCTCCAGCGCGTCGGCGTTACGGCCGAGCCACGCGCGCGTCAGACCGAGGTTGTACCAGGCGGCCGCGTCCTGTTCGTCCTGGGCGACCAGCTGCGCGAACGCCTGCTCGGCGTGCCCGAGCTTGCCGGTGCCGGCGGAAGCCAGCGCCTCCTTCCATGCTGCCTTGCGCTCCGCGGACGCGCCGGCGGGCAGTGCCTTGTACTCGTACTGGTGTGTGGCGATCTTCGGCAAGTTCGGGTTGTCGGGGCCGAAGATCTGCACGATGCCCTTGCGCAGGCTCTCGTCGGTGGGGTTGTGCTTCAGCGCCAATTCCGCCGCGGCATGAGCGGCCAGCGGATGGTTGAGCTTCATCTCGCAGTCGAAAATCTCGACCAGCACCATCGCCAGGATGTCGTGCGCCTCCGGCGAGTACAGCTCGGCGGCCTTGCGCAGCAGGATCAGGGCGCCGGCGATCTCGCCTTCATAAGCGCGGAAACGCGCCTTGAGAAAAAAGCCGAACGCGTAGTTCGGATTGATCTGGAACGCCTTGTCCAGGGTCTGCTCGGCTTCCTCGGCCTGTTCGTTCTGAAACTGCAACAGCGCCTTGCGGCCATGCACCTCAGGGTTGCCGGGGTTCTGGCGGACGACGTCGTCCATGAGCTGCAGGGCGGCGGCGTGCTGGCCATCGGCGTCGAGCTCGAAGACCTGCGCGATCTGCCGATGGATGGGCTGGCAGCACCACTTGAACTGCTTGCCGCTGCCGCAGGGGCACGGCGAGTAGGGATTAAGTTCCATGAGAGATGTTCTCGGCGAGGACGGCCGCCCGCGGACGTGCGTGAACGGTCCGGCCAGGGTAGGATAGCAGGTTTGCCAAAGGGTGACAGGGTTGCCGCCCCATCGTTTCCAGATGCGTGGCCAGCAGTCGGAGCAACGCGAAGGACATGAAGGGACGCCCTGAGCAGGGGCACCGAGCCATGCCGTGCCGTCTGCTGCTGTTCGGCTTGCTTGCTCCTGCGGCCGTGGTCACGCTGGACGACTTGATGGTTAGATTTGGGTCCAGCCCGTGCCGAGGCGCACGTGTTTCTTGCCGATGCCCGCGACGCTACACCGGCACGACTTGCAACCACAGGAATGACCGGCACGACCTGCCAGAACCCCAGCTCAATACCAGTGATGCGTCGCGTGCGCGTGAATCGACTCGGGCGAGCAGCGCGTGTAGATCAGCGGCAGGTATCGGCCTGACTCGACCGCGCCGGGCGGCGCCCAACTGCTCGCCATCGCCTCGCGGAATGAAATGTAGCGCGCCGGATGGATCGAGTCGCCGTCGGGACGCCACCACATCGCGCACGGCACGCCAAGGTACACGGCGAAGATGCCCAGCCCCGACTGAAACGCCACCACGCCCGCGGAGCGCTGGATCACCGCGAACGTTGTGCCGATGGGCCAGCAGCCGATCCGATCCAGCACCCCGGCCGGCAGCACCGGCCGCAGATGCCGCTCGAAGTATGAACGGTCCCACTCCGCGCCGACGAACACCGGCTGAACGCCGTCGGCCAGCAACAACGCACATAGCGCCGCCCACTGCGTCGGCGTCCACAACGGGCCGCGATTGTGTCCCTCGCGCGTGTTGGCCGCTTCCGACGCCGCGAACATCACCAGGTAGCGGCCTCCCACCTCGCGCTCGAACGCCTCGGCGGCTGCCGTCTCCTCCGGCCGGAAGCGGAAGCGTTTGGCCAAATCCCACTCCGGCTCCAAGTGCGGCAGCCAATCGGCCAGCCGGCCGCCGGCCTCCAGGTGGCCATTGGCCTGCAACATCCAGTCAAACTCGCCGTGCCAGCTCGGCTGCGATGGCGCGTAGTTGTACGTCCCGTCGGGGCGCACGTGCGGATCGGCCTCGGTGATGTGCCAGCGCGTGTAACCGGCGCGGGCCACGAAATCGAAGTGCTCCAGGAAGTCCTTCGTTCGCGGCAACGGCGTTTCCTCCGCATCCACCACGGCGGCGTCGGCCCCCTCCTGCCGCAACAGCGCTGCCAGCTTCACCAGGCACCACACGGCGTCGCCGATGCCGGCCGGCACCGCCAACGCGCATCAGGTTGCGCCACTCGGGCACCGGCGGCCACACCGGTGTGGCCAGGTGGAAAAGCCCGCGACCCGTGCCGGGATACGCGTGCATCTCGCCGTAGTCCCAGTGCCGCAGCACCCGCTTCCGCAGCGCTTCCCAGGCGGCGCGGTCGTGGTATTCGCCGACCACAAAGCGGATGCGCTCGCGCGATGGCGTGTTGCCGAGAATGTCAATCTCCGACCCTTCGCAATCCAGCTTCAGCAAGTCGATATGATCGACGCCCAGCGTCGCCATGATCTCTTCGAGCGTCACCACCGGCAACGGCCGGGCGTCGCGCCAGTACCGATAGCCGGGCTGGCCGCGCGCCGTGTCGAGCTGGTCAAGCGGGACCACCATGCTGCCGCCGGTCGATTCGCACTGCGGCCGGACCGCGTTGAGCAATCCGAGCGGCTGCTTCTGGTAGGTGCAGGCGGCGTGGATGACGGTCGCGAAGGAGCCGACGTTTTTTTGCAAGGCGGGAATGTTCCCCGGGCACGCCTCGACGCAGACAATCCGGGCGCTGGGATTCTTGACGTGCCAAAGGACGGCGAACGTGCCGATGTGGGCCCCGATGTCGACGACGATGTTAAACGCGGGGCCGCTCAGGAGCGCGGTGCGGTGCGGTAGGCGTCGTCCCGAACGATGTCGCGGACGACAACGAGGTCTTGCTCCACGTTGTCGGCGCGAACCCAAAAGCCTTCTCGGAAGACCAGCTCGCTCATGGCATCACGCCCGTCCATCGCAGGTGCCGTCGTCGGGAACGGGAGGAGATTAAGATCCCGAAGTAGCGGAAGCATCTTGATTGGCCACAGGGATCCATTGGATAAGGTCGAACCCATCAGACACAAGCTCTCGAGCTCCGACAGTTCGGCCACAATTCTCAAGCCATCCTCCCCGATTCGTTGGGAAACAAAAAAAACACCTGTGATTGGGCCGCCTTTCTTTGATTCCTTCTTATGCACGAAACCGCCTCGCGTTCCTATAATAACCTCGACGTCCTCCTCAGTCTCCTGGAGCGTCCCGGGATTTCCTGCAATCACGGGGAAACCACAGACGAGGAACGCCACATAGGAGAGAAAGGACCCCGTCGCCCAGCACGTGCTCCTAGTATCGTAAAGCATTTTGGCTCCAGAAGCGAGTGATCAGATTTCGTTAATCCGGTCGTTATTAAGAATCCAGGTCTAGCCGCGTCGATGACGGCCAAAGAGAACATTGCGTCGGGCCCTAAGGAAAAAACCGCTCAAACCAGAGTTCAATGGAATTGGCGTCAGGCCGGCCGAAGCAATCGAACGATGGTCGGTTGACATCAGACGGGAGAGAAACTGGAGAGAAACTGGAGAAACTGGGAGAAACTGGGGAGAAACTGGCAGGAGAAACTGGGAGAAACTGGTGGGAGAAACTGGTGACAGTTTACGTATATATCGCTGGCGCATAGGGTTATAACGAAAATCATGATAAATCATGATTGCTCTGCCGTCCGCGATGGCCTGCCCTTGCCTCGCGGCATGGCGCGGCTCCGTTGGTCTTGGCTGTCGCCCCGGAACGCGGCCGCCCCCACAACCCAATCGGCTCGCCGTATCACCGGCTCGGATGGGTCCTCGCCCTCAAGAAACTCGCGCCAGCGACACTGGCGAATCTGCGGCTCCTGGCCCAAGTCATCGTACCAGCTATTCCGCGCCAGCAACGCGTTTGGCTCTCCCCACGCGTAGGCTCGGCAACTCGACCAAGGATACTCCCACGGGGCTTGCACCATCCCCGCCTCCAGCGGGTTTCGTTCGATGTACCGACCGCAACTCAGCAGATAGCGTTCAGCCTCGATCGCCGGGCTTTTGAACCGTCCCTGCCAGTGATGGCCGACGAAGCCGTGACGACGATTGTAGTAATGCACGTACGAGCGCAGCAGTCCAGCCACCACGCTGGAGAGCTGCGCCGGATCGGCGAGTTGCAGCAAGAGATGAAAGTGATTGCTCATCAGGCAGTAATGGTAAAGTCGCCAATCAAAGCGCTCCTGGTAGCGTGCGAGCAAACCAAGAAACTGCCGGCGATCCTCGTCATCGCTAAAGATGGTTTCGCGATTATGGCCGCGGTTCATCACGTGGTAGCAAGCGGCCTCGGTCCATTGCTGGCGGCGGGCAACACGCGTCATCGGGCGCCTCCTGACTGCTTGCGGGCATGGTCATCGAACCGACAAATATCATTTTCGTTGTATCCCGTTTGACAGCAAGTGGCTACGTAAACTGTCACCAATTCTCCCCACGCACACGCGGCCGCCGTACGGCTTCACCACCTCCGCGCCCACGACTTCATCGACGCGGTAGGTTCCGCCCTTGACCAGCACCTCGGGCCGCAGGCGGTGCAGCAATTCCAGCGGCGTATCTTCCTCGAAGATCAGCACGTGGCTCACACACGCCAGCGCCGCCAGCATCGCGGCGCGGTCGGCCTCCTTGATGACGGGGCGCTCCGGCCCCTTGAGCCGCGCACGCTCGTATCGGAATTGACGGCCACCACCAGGACATCGCCCTCCGCGGCGGCTTCGCTCAGGTAGTTGACATGGCCGACGTGCAGCATGTCGAAGCAGCCGTTGGTCAACACCAGCGTCTTGCCCTGCTGCCGATACCCCGCGGCCAGCGCTTCCATTTCCGGCAGCGCCACCAGCTTGTGGGGAAACGCCCGCGTGCCGGTGGCGTTGAGTTCCGCGCGGCGAAGCATTCGATCGGTCCTTCCGCGCTCTAAAGATAGGCGTCCGAGGCGTTTGACAGGTCTCGCGTAGTCCGCAAAGATTAGAAGATACGCCTGTTTAGACTAGTGCCGTGTCAAGTCTCGAAAGAGGGGTTGCGTGGTAGCCGCATTCGTGAGAATGCGGGCGAGGTCACCCGCATTCTCACGAATGCGGCTACCCCAGAATTAAGGCTTGGCGATGCACTAGGATGGTCGGAGATATTTGTCAACAAGACGAATCCGCCGTGGAGCGGCAGTCGTGGCGAAACAGCCGAAGCGTGACTTGGTCGTCGAGCGGTTCGATTACTTCGGCTCCGGCAGGACTGCACGCCCCCATTACCATGACGGTGCGGCAGCACGGCCCCGCTAAGGGAACCACGAGGGCTCCGACGATAAGAATCTTTCGAAGCTCAATCGCCCGGCCTTGACGCTGGCTGTCTACGCTTCGCAGGGTGGGTCGCCCCACCACCACGCAAGACTCGCATCCAGGTGCTGGTCTGCTGTTGGTTGCAATCGCCGCCACTCCCGGTATCATGGAACCACTTCTACGCAACTCAGCGAGCTTCGCTGGCTGGGAACCCGGTTTGGGGGGACAGGTCATGTCCGGCGCATCTTTCCGTAATCTCCTGGACGATGCGCTTGCTCCCGAACCATTCCTCCGCCGCGGGCTGGCGTTGCTCGAAGCGCAATTGCGCGAACTCGCGCTGCTGGCCCTGGCGGATTGGGAGCGCGTCGAACTGGTGCAGCCGGAGTTGTTCACCGCGGTCGCCGGGTTGCAGCGGCCGTCATGGGGCTCGTGGAATGGCGTGCTGACCGCGCTGCGCTCGGCCCGCAAAGCGGCGCTGCACCGAGCCACGGCGGTCCAGCGCGAAAAGGTCGAGCAAGCAAGTGTACTTACCGCGATCCTCGACCTGCTTGAGGAGCCGATGCCTGCCGCTCTGCAAGAGGAGCTCAATCCGCTTGCCGAGGTGGCAAATACGCGCTGGCCACGGAAGCCGACTCTCGGCCACGTCTTCGGGCAACCCATTGCGCTACGCAATCTCGTGGCCCACACGGCGCCGGCCGACCCGCACTGGTGGGAACGGGCGGCAGCCGCGCTGCGTCCACTGCTCGTTTATCACGCTGATCGGCAACTGACGCCACCCAACGCGACCTTTCTGCCCCCCTGGTTCCTGACGTTCGGTGAGTCGGACGAAAGGTGGGCCTTCGCCGGGCTGCGCGGCGACGAGGCCGTCTATGCCTGTGCCAGCGGCGCGGCGCCACGGCATGACACCGGCGCGGTGCCGGCGCTCTTGCACGCTTTCAAACGGCTGTTCGGCAAACAGGACGTTCAGGAGGAGAATCTCAAGAAGCTGCTGACGCGGCTCGCGCCCGAGGAGCTGCGCGGCGTGCTGCTCGGCGATTATCTCGTGGGCCGGCCCTTGCAGCAGGGCGGCTATGCGACCGTCCACCTGGCAACCCAGCTCAGCACGGGGCGCAAGGTGGTGCTCAAGATCTTGCACGAGGGAATGTCCGCCGACACGCGCGTACGCTTCCAGCAGGAGGCCGCGTTTCTGTCGCGCTTCAATCATCCGCATATCGTGCAGGTGCTGGGCTTCGGCGAAGATGCGTGGACGCCGCCGCGGCTGATCGATCTGAGCGACGAGGCGTGGTATCAGGAATGGTCGCGGGGCGGGCCCATCCGATCGTACATCGCGCTGGAATGGATCGACGGGCCCACGCTCGAAGAACTGTACCAGCAACGGCAGGACCGCCCGCTCAAGACGGCCGAGCTGACCGTATGGTTCGGGCAGGCGGCAAACGCCCTGACGACGGTTCATGCGACCGGGCTGGTGCACCGCGACGTTAAGCCCAGCAACCTGATGGTTACCAGCACCGGCGTGCTCAAGCTGATGGACTTCGGCGTGACGCGGTTGCAGCAGGAAGACCGCACGTTGAAGACGACGCCGGGGCGCGTGCTCGGCACGCCGGCCTACATGTCGCCCGAACAATTGCGTGCCGGCAGCCAGGAAACCGAGGTCGGGCCGCGCAGCGACATCTATTCGCTGTGCGCCAGTTTCTACGAGTTGTACACCGGCACGCGCCTCTTCGCTCACGACACGGAAACGGCCCATGACGTGGAAACCCGCAAGCTCGCCGGTGAGCTGCCGGATCGACCCGTTCGTCGTGCCCGCGGACTGCCGTCGGAAATTGACACGATCTTGCTGGTGGGACTCGATCCGGAACCGGCCCAGCGCTACGCGACCGCCGCCGATCTGGAGCGCGACCTGCGGCACGTCGTGCGCAGCGAGCCGATCGAACGCCGGCCGCCGTCATGGGTCCGGCGTTTTACGCTATGGTATCGCCGCAGTCCGGGATTTGCGACGGCGTTGTTGATGCTGGGCGCGCTGGCGAGCCTAACGACCATTGCGGCGCTGGTTGCTGTGAAGGTCTACGAGACAATGGCGGGAAACGAAAGGGACGCACGCGGCAAGGCGGAGGAATCAGAGACGAAAGAAAAGGATGCGCAAGCAATCCCAGGCTGAGGAGCGCAAGGCCCGGACCATGCTGGTACAGGGTTTCGTGCGCGAGGGCCGCCGCGCTCATGACGAGGGCGATTACCTGGGCGCTTTGCTACCGTGGACGGATGCGCTGGCTGCCGAATTGCCCGATGCGGCCGCGTCCCTGGAAGCGCAGCGCTTGCGCCTTGCACTCTTCGAGGAGGCCAGCCCACGGCTGGTCCAGGCGTTCTTCCACAACGGCTCGATTTCCGATATCGAGTTCGATGCGGCGGGCCGTTGGCTGCTGACGTGCGGCACAACACGAGCGACCACCGATTCATTGCGCTGGTCTGGTTCGGCGCGCGTCTGGGATGTCGAGACGGGGCAGCCGGTGACTCCCTGGTTGACCCAACATTCGCCAATCGTGCAAGGGGCCTTTCGGCGGGACGGCAAGGCGGTGGTCACGGCCAGCGGTGATTCGAGCGGCAGGCAAGGCCGCGGCAGCGCTCAGGTGTGGGAGCTGCCGAGCGGTCGCGCGGTAGGGCTTTTGCTGCAACATCCCGGAGCCGCGCCGCGCGATCCGCCGGCCAACGCCGACTATGTGATTCGGCACGTCGGCATCATCACGCAGGCGGTGTTCAGCCCGGACGGCAATCTTGTGGCGACCGCCAGCGATGAAGGCACGGTTCGCCTGTGGGACGCAGCGACGGGCAAGGCGAACGGCCAACCCTTGCGGCACCCTGATTCCGTGACACAGGTGTGCTTTCATCCGGATGGCCGGCTGCTGGCAACCGGCTGCGAAGATGGCCGAGCGCGGCTGTGGGACGTGGCCGCGCGGCAGAAGGTCGGCAAGGATATGGCGCACAAGCTCAGCGTGGTCCGACTGCAGTACAGCCCCGATGGCCGACGCCTGGCGACCGCGGACCTCAGCGGCACCGCGCAGATTTGGGATGGCGCGACCGGCAATCCGCTCGCGCCCGCACTCGACCACGGCGGAACGCTTCGCTGGATCGAGTTTAGCCCCAATGGCGAGCGTGTGGTTACGGTTGGCGCGACGAACAGCACGGGGAGCGAGCACAGCGCGCGGGTGTGGGACGCCGGCTCAGGCAAACCGCTAACACCGCATCTCATGCACCCAGGAGCGCAAAACGCCGCCTTTTCACCCGATGGCCGCTGGCTGGCAACCGCGGGCCAGGGCGTGCGCTGCTGGGACAGCCACACCGGACGCCGTACCCTCGCGCCGCTGCCGCACGGCAGCCAGGTCCGTTTCCATCCGGACGGCCATCGGCTGCTTGCCAGCGACGGCTCGGCCGCCTGGCTGTGGGAGTTGCCGCTCGCGATGCCGCTGGCAATCACGGCCAGCGGGCCGGTTCGCCTTGCCCAGGCGGTGCTGTCTCCCGACGGCAGCATGGTCGCGGCCGCCAGCGTGTGGCGCGGGAGCGATCAGGAACAGAGCGAGGTCAGTCTGTGGGATTTGCGTCACGGCGTGCGCGTCGGCAAGTCGTGGTCCCAGTCCGGCGCAGTACGTGCCCTGGGCTTCAGTGCCGACGGCCGGCGCCTTGCCTCCGGCAGCGAGGACGGTACCGCTCAGGTCTGGGACCTGCACCAGAGCGCGGCCGTCACTGCAGCGCTGCGTCACGACAGTCCCGTAGGTTCCGTTCTGGTGAATCGCGACGGCAGCCGGCTGATTACCGTTGCCGGCAAGGCGGTCCACGTATGGGATTGCGCCACGGGCAAACCCGTCGTGCCGCCATTGCTGCACACCCTTCCGGTGACCGCAATCGCTTCTAGCGCCGACGAACGGCAATTGGCGACCGGCAGCGGTATCGACCTCCACGACAAGGGCGAGGCGCGGGTGTGGAATCTGGCCACCGGTCAGCCGCAAACGCCGATCCTGGGCCAGCGCGGCGCGGTGAAATGGCTCCGGTTCGCCTGCAACGGCCACCGCCTGGTAACTGCCAGCGAACACGGCGTCGGCGTTATCCATTCGTTCGCGCAGGTGTGGGACGCCGACGCCGGAACGGCGATCACGGCAGCCATGCCGCGATCTGGACAACCGACCGTGCTCAGCGATGAGCGAACATTATTGCTCGGCAATCAGCTGGTCGACCTGGAGAGCGGGAGCATTCGCCCGGCCATGCCCGAGGCGGTCGGGGTGCTCTTCTACAGTCCCTCGGCCCAGCGGCTGGCCGCCGTCATGCCCGGGCAATCCAACGGGCCAACGGCCAGCGAGATACGCATCTGGGACGTAAGCCAGCGCAAGCCGCTGGGGCCCGCCATCCGGACGGCGGGGGAGGTCAGGCGGGTTCTCTTCGATACCGCGGACCGCTGGCTGGCCACGGCCGCCACCCTGCAGGTCGATGGCCGGTTTGAGACGCGCGTGCAGCTTTGGGACTGCAGTAACGGTGAGCCGCTGGGGCCGCCCTGGGTGCTGCCCGTCGAGATCGAGACGATGCGTTTGAGCGACGGGGATGGCGCTGTCCCTGTTCGGGAGATACAGCGATACGCAGGTCTGGTGTTGGCGCGTGCCGCTGACCAGCGAGCGGCGCGACATCGACGTGCTCAGCCAACAAGCGCAAATGCACACCGGCAAGCGCCTGGACGCGGCGGGCGGGCGCGTCGCGGTGAGTCTGCAAGACGCCTGGCACGCCTGGATCAAGCGCGGCTCGCCCTGGCACCGCCCCAGCGCGGACGTGATCGACTGGCACCGCCGCGCGGCCGCACGCGGCCTGGCCGAGCGGAGCTGGCACGCGGCGTGCTGGCATCTCGATCACGCGATTGCGCAAGAGCCCAAAGACCTGTTGCTGCGCCAGGAACGGGCCCAGGCCGCCAAGGAATTGAAGCTGTGGCAGCAAGCGGTCGAGGATTATACCGCGGTGCTCGCGGTCGAACCGGCGGATAGCGCCAGTCGCTTCGGCCGGGCCTGGGTCTTGTTGCGCCTCCGCCAATGGCAAGCCGCCAATGCCGATTGGACGCGCTTGCTCGAGTCGAAAATCGATAACTCGGAGGTGCGCTTGGCCGTGCCGCCGCCCTTGCCGAGCTGGACGGCGCTGCCAGGGCCCGTGCAGACCTGCTTGCGGGCAGCCGCACGGTGGCGGAGAACGTGCTTATCGAGTCGGTCGGAGATATGGTGCAGGATCTGGAGGCGATCGGCGCCTGGAAAGCGGTCGTGGTGTTCCTGGATTTCCTGCTCGCGGAGAATCCGCCCCAACTCGATTTCTCGCCGTGGTACAGCCGCCGGCAAGCACTGGCGGCGCGCGGCGCGGCCCTCTTCGCCGTCGGCGAGGGAACCAAGGCGGCGGTCGACCTGGAACAGGCGGTCAAGCTCGGCGCCACGCACAACGCGGTTTGGCTGCAGGCGGTCGCGGCGGTGAGCACGGCGATCGAGCGTGAACCGCAACGCGCCAAGGGTTGGTTTCTCCGCGGCACGGCGCGCTTGCGGCTCAGTCAGTGGCAGCAGGCGATCGATGATATTACGCAGGCCGAAAAGCTGGGCAGTCAAGGCTGGGCGGTATTCTGGAATCGTGCGGTGGCGCGCGTGCATCTCGACGATCTTCCCAATGCGATCGCGGATTTCGCCCACGTCGTCGACAGGGAACCCGATGACGTCGAAGCCTACCAGGCCCTGGCACTTGCCCAGCTCGCAGACGAGCGGCCGGCGGACTATCGCCGGACCTGCGCGACCCTGTACCAACGGCTCAGCAACAGCAAGAAGGCAGACGATCAGGTGGCGATTGCCTGGACCGCAACGCTCGACGCGAATTCCAGAATCCCACCGGCTCGCCTCGTGGATCTGGCCCGCGCCGGGATCAAGAATGGCCGGCGGGATGTGGGTGGGATGCTGACGCTCGGCGCGGCACTGGATCGCGCCGGCGACTACGAAGAAGCCCGGCAACAGCTCGAAGCTGCGGCCCGAGATGCCAGGGATACGCAGGCCACGTTTGCGGCGCTGCTGCTGGCGCGGACGCAATATCACTTGCAGCAGAAGAAGGAAGCCCGCGCGCTGTTGCAGACCGCCACGCGTTGGCTGGAGCAACACGCGGGACAACTCGACTGGCTGCCGCGCCTGGAGCTGCGCGTACTGCGCCGCGAAGTCGCGCGCTTGCTCGACGAGGAGAAATGAATAAGCGATCCCAGGCCATTCTCGAAGAGCGAAGCCATTGGCGCGGCGGCGTGTCGAGTAGGATGGAAGTGCCCACGTTGCGGGTGCCTATCCTCGATGACCATCCACGCCGGCGAACTCGGCGAATTCGGCCGCGGCGACGCCTTGTTCCGCCGAGGCCACGAGCTGCGCAAAAATGCCGCCGCGGCACAATAAGTCGTCGTAGGTGCCGACCTCGCAAATGCGGCCTTCATCGAACACGAAAATGCGGTCGGTGTCGCGCAGCGTCGACAGCCGGTGCGCGACCAGAATGGTGGTGCAGTTCGGATCACGGATGCCGAGCGCGCGTTGCACCAGACGCTCGCTGATGTTGTCGAGCGCGCTGGTCGCCTCATCGAGAATCAGGATCGGCGGCTCCTTGAGCAGCACGCGCGCAATCGCCAGGCGCTGGCGCTGCCCGCCCGAGAGACTCTGACCGCGCTCACTGACTCGCGCGTCGTAGCCGCCGGGCATGGCCATGATCTCGTCGTGAAGGGCGGCGAGCCGCGCGGCATGCTCAATCGCCTCGCGGTTTGGATGCGGATTGCCATAGGCGATGTTCTCCGCAATGGTGCCGGCAAACACGAACGGGTTCTGGCCGACGTAACCGACGAGCCGGCCAATCGCCTCGCGCGAAACCTCGCGCATCGGCGCGCCGCCGAGGCGTACCTGACCGCACAGCGGATGCGTCAGCCGCAGCAGCACCTTGATCCAGGTCGACTTGCCGCCCCCGGAACGGCCGGCAATACCGATGGTTTCGCCGTGGCGGATGGTGAGCGCGACGCCGTCGAGGGCGCGGTGGCGTTTCCCTTCGGGGCACGTGTACTCGACCACCAGGTCGCTAAGGTCGATGACCGGTTCGCCGCGCGCCAGGAACGGCTCCTGACGCTCGTGCGTTTCGAAGGACGAATCGAGCGGCACGGCCAGCATCTCCAGCAGGTCCCCGACCCGCAGGCTGGCTTCGTGTCC
This sequence comes from uncultured Gemmataceae bacterium, assembly GCA_963834865.1. Lineage (GTDB taxonomy): Bacteria > Planctomycetota > Planctomycetia > Gemmatales > Gemmataceae > CAWIDK01. The sequence continues at coordinate 2,566,342 of CAWIDK010000002.1, read as the reverse complement.
CTCGTCGATCACCCGGTGGATTTCCGCCAGCGGCGCCATCACGTTAAGGAACAGCACCGAGAAGGTCAACACGTCGCCGACAGTGATCCGTCCCTGGATCGCGAGGTAAATGGCCAGGGCGAGCACGACAATGTGGAAGAACCCTTCGTTGAGGGCCTTGGCACCGCCGAACAGCGACATCTCGAAATGATGCCGGATCTCGCGCCGGCGACGTTTCTCCGTGGCCTCGGCGAGGCGCCGCATTTCCTCCGTGACGGTGTTGGCGGCGCGGATGTACTCGATACCTGAGAGCTGCTCGACCACCGCGCCGTCGATCTCCTCGCAGTCGCGCAGGAGAGTCAGGCGAACGCCCTTTTGTGAAATGAGCTGGCGCACCGTGAGCCAGACCGCCAGCGGAATGACGCCCACCATGATCAGGCCCAACAACGGTTGCTTGGTGAGCGCCGCGACCAGCGCGAAAACGCCCGTGAGGATGGCCGGCAAGAACTCGAGAAACGCGACACGCAAAAAGCGCACGAAGCCGTCCACACTGCGAAAAATGCGGCCGTGCAGCGTACCGAGCCGGTCCTGCGCCAGGACCGCCATATCGGCACGCAGCAGGTGCGAAACGAGGCGCACGCTCATGTCACGATTAATGCGGCTGCAAGTATTTTCAACCAGGTACCGGCGTACGACGTTCAGGGCTTCGCGCAGCACATAGGCGCCCGCGATCAGGCCGAGAAACAGTGCGGCATGCCGGTACAGCGCGGCGCGGTCCGCCTGCTCGTCGGGTTGGCCGGCAACGGCGTCCACGAGGCCGCCGAGCAGCAGCGCGACGGCGGTGCCGGTGGCGCTGGTCAAGGCCATGACCAGCGCTGCGCCGCCGAGCGCCTTTTTGTGGACGCGCAACACGAGGTGCCACACCTGGATGAAACGCCGCAGGATCAGCCGTAATTCCACGCGGAACGCGGCCGTCGAGACTTGCTGACTCATGGCCCACCAGCCCCGACGAACGGTCCAGTAATCGAATCAACGGTCGTACACGGCGGAAGAGGTGGGAGAGGTGGGGTTGCGAATGCAGGCGAAAGCCGGGTGCACGTCTTGCGTGCCCATGGCCGACGTCCCTCGGTCAAGAGAGCGGACGGCGCAGGTTTGATCCTTGCATTTGACTGACCGGTGGGGCGCGCCGGGAAGCAGCGACACCAGCTTGCGGTCGACCATCTGCGCCGGCGTCAGCCCGGCACGGGCGTCGTTCACCAGCGATTCTTCAGGATAGTTGGCGGCGGGTTCAGGCAGGGACGCCGAAAACCGATTATCAATGCGCTCAGAGTTCATGCGTGGTTGCCCCGCAAAAGATAGCTGCAATGGGCGAATGGATTAAGATTAGCAAAGCTCGTGCCGGCACTGCAGGAGATTTGACGAAAAGTCGAAAGAGTTGCCGCAACTACCCAATCACGCCCTTGCACCAGACCGCCACCCGTGACCTCATTCGGCGTACGCCGATGCATGCCTGCTCTGGATCGCTGTTGCGAATGCGCGGTCCGGAAAATAAATGAAAGTCAGGATTATTGTCACGCTACCGACGGGCGCGGCCGGACCTAGGAACAACAGTGCGCAAGATGTAGCCTGCCTCTGCCTCACAGCGCCAAGCGGCCAGGGCGCACCCGCATCACAAAATGACGTTCACCGCATGGACGGCGCCGTCGTCGATCCGCGGGATGGCGGTCGCGGCGCACGGTTTCCCGTCGAGCAGGACCTGGCGCACGCCATGCTCGGCCGCGGTCGAGTTATCGACGGAAAAGTGATAGGTCGTCGAACCGTAATGGACGCTGAGCGTGAACGACCTCCAGTTTGCCGGGATGCACGGATCGATCGACATGCGGTCGCCCTGCATACGCAAGCCAAGCATGGATTCCAGCGCGACGCGATAGAGCCACCCGGCTGCACCGGTGTACCAGGACCAGCCGCCGCGGCCGACGTGCGGCGGCGCTCCGTAGACATCGCCGGCAACCACATACGGCTCGATCTGGTAGCGCTGCACCGAGTCGGGGTGGTCACCGTGACGAATGGGGTTAATCAGGTCGAACAATTCGAGCGCGCGGGTACCGTCGCCGAGCAGAGCCGCGGCCTGGACAACCCAGGCGGCGGCATGCGTGTACTGGCCCCCGTTCTCGCGGATGCCCGGGACGTACCCCTTGATATAGCCCGGCTCCAGTTTGCCGTGATCGAACGGCGGCGTCAGCAGCAGGATCAGCCGGTCGTCGAGTCGCAGCAATCGTTCATACACGGCGGCCATCGCTTGCCGAGCGCGCTGCCGGTCCGCGGCGCCGGAAATCACGCCCCAGGACTGCGCGATGGAGTCGATTTGACACTCGTCATTCTGCGCCTGAACCCAGCGGCGTGCCATCGTCGAAATAGGCCCGGCGATACCAGGCGCCGTCCCATGCGGTCTCTTCGGTGGCGCGCTGGAGACGTTCCGCCTGGGCACACCACCCGGTCGCATGGGCGTGATCGCCGCGGGCTTCGGCCAGCTCGGCTAAGCGGCGCAAGCAGGTCAGCAAGAACCACGCGCCCCAGACGGTCTCACCTTTCCCGCCCGCGCCCACGCGGTTCATGCCGTCGTTCCAATCGCCGGTGCCCATCAACGGCAGCCCGTGCTCGCCGAAGTGCAGGCCGTTCTCCACGGCGCGGACGCAGTGCTCATAGAGCGTGGCCGGTGACTCGGCCGTCTCCGGCAGGCCGTACTCGTCTTCCTGATCCGGACGCAGTCGTGGACCACGCAGCCACGGCGCCGTTTCGTCCAGCACGGCCGAATCGCCGGTCGTGGTCACGTAGTGGTGGACTGCCAACGGCAGCCAGAGGAAGTCATCGGAACAGCGCGTGCGGACGCCGCGGCCGCTCGGCGGGTGCCACCAGTGCTGCACGTCGCCCTCGACGAATTGACGTGCGGCGGCTCGCAGCAGATGGGCCCGCGCCTCGGCAGGAGCAGCATGTACAAGGGCCATCACATCTTGCAGTTGATCGCGGAACCCGTATGCACCGCCGGACTGGTAGAACGCGGTACGGCCCCAGAGCCGGCACGACAAGACCTGGTAGAGCAGCCAGCGATTGAGCAGAAGATCCAGGGCCGGATCGGGCGTGCGCACCTGCACGGCGCCGAGCACCCGGTCCCACAGCGCACGCACCGCGGCCAGTGTCGTCGCGGCACGGCCCGGTTCCTTGTAGCGGCTCAGCAGCACCCGAGCGGCGTCCGCGTCCGGCGCTGCCGAGCAGAAACACAACTTCCGCCTCGGCGTCGGGTGCAAGGTCGAACGCAACTTGCAGTGCCGCGCACGGGTCGAGTCCCGGGCCGACGCGGCCGGACAGCGCCACGCGGCCAAGTGCCGCGGGAGCGTCGAGACTGCCGGTGCGGCCAAGGAACTCGGTGCGGTCCGCAGTCAACGAGCGTGGCCGAAGATTCACGTCGGCAAAGGCGACCTGATGGCCAAAGTCGGCGTTGAAGGGATTGCGCGAACAGCGCCCCTGCTCGCTGTCGATCTCGCTATACGCGCCGGTTGCGGCCAGGTCGCGCGCCGTGCCGAGTACCCATGCGGCATAGTAGGTTGCTGAGAGGCGCCGGGATTGCCTGCCCTGATTGCGCACCCGCAGGACGAGCACCTTGACCGGGTCCTGAGGCGCAACCAACACGACGAGTTGCTGCGCGAGCCCGTGACTCTGTTGCTCGAAGAGCGTGTAACCCTGGCCGTGGCGCACCAGGGTCGGCGCGCTGCTGCCAAGCGGCCGCGGCGTCGGCGTCCAGAACTCGCCGGTTTCCTCGTCGCGCAAGTAAACGGCCTCCGCCGGCGGATCGCTCACGGGGTCGTTGCTCCACGGCGTCAGGCGATTGAGCTGGCTATTGCCGGCCCAGGTGCAGCCGAGGCCGCTTTCCGAGACGAGAAAACCGCACGCCGGGTTCGCGATCACGTTCACCCACGGCCCCGGCGGCAATGCAAGACCCGAAGGCCCGTACGGCAAAATGCAGTATTCGCGGCCATCGGGAGTGAATCCGCCCAGGCCGTTGTTGAAGAGCAAATCGGCGGGCAAGCGCACCGCCGCGGTGCCGGTCGACTTCCGCGCGCTACGAACGCGCAGCATTTCGGCCGGCCAACGCGGCGTCTGCTCGGGACGGCTGAGCTGGGCGTTGAGCGAGCCGCGGCTGCCGTCGAGGACCACGCGTGCTGCGGCCTGGAGCAGCGTGCGATCCGCGCCGGCGAGTTGATCGGCCTTGCGCAGGAAGATGCCGCCGGGCCGATCGGCCAGCATGTGCGATTCGCTGGCACGAATCGCTTGCTGCAACTCGTGGCATAGCTCCTCGTGATACCCGGTCGCCTCTTCGCAGAGAATCACCAGTCTCGACCTTCGAGTCCCTTCATCCGCCAATAGGCGTGCGCCACGAGGAGTTGCCGCACCAGGGGCACTTCCTCTGCCTCGCCGCACTGCACGAGCAGGATCGGACGGTCCCCCGAGATGCCATAGCGCCAGAGCCCCGGCAGGCCCTGGCTGTTGGCGGTGAGCACATCGCGGGCCGCCCGCAACGCCGGCCCGGCGTACAGCAGATACGCCGCCAAGCGTTGATAGAGATGGGCGTCCTCCGCCGAAATGCGCAGATGGCGCAACTCGATCTGGCTATGCGCCCAGGCAAGATCAAAGACGCGCAGCGTTGCCTGGGTGTCGCGGTAGTGATCGGCAAGTGCCAGGGCTTGGTCGCGGCTGGCGGCCGCCGCCATGCAGAACGTGACGGTCGCCGACGCCCCGGAAGCCACGGTCACGCGGCGGCGCAGGCTGAAGATCGGATCGAGAACGGCCCCCGTCGTGTTGGACAGCGTCGCACCGGGCAGCAACGCGGCGGGGTTGGCCGGCGTCCGCCCGCGGCCCAGGAATCGCGCCCGATCGGTCTCGTATTGCGGCGGATCATCGCGCTCGTCGCTACTCGCCAGGTGCACGGCCCACTCGGCCGCCTGCTCCGGGGCACGGGGGCGCCGCCGGCATAGCAGTGCGGCGTGTTCGTTCGACCATTCGGTTTCGAGGAACAGCTTGCCGAATGCCGGGTGCGCCAGATCGGCGGCGTGCGGTCCAAGCACCAGCTCGCCATAGGTTGTCAGCTCCAGCTCGTGCGGCCGACTGTCGTGATTCGTCAGAGTCACGCGGCGCAGCTCAGCGCAGTTCTCCGGGCAGACGGTAATCTCGAGGTGGGTCGCGACCGCCCCGTCCACCCGGCGGAACTCGGCCTTGTCCGCGGAGTAGACGACCTCGTACTGGTCGGTGGGCCGTCGCACCGGCTGGTGGCCGGCCGACCAGAGCATGCCGCTCGTCAGGTCGCGCACGTAGCAGAACATGCCGGTGTCGTCGGCGGTCGCGTCTTCGCGCCAGCGCGTCACCGCCAGCGCCGCACCGGCTGTAGCCGGCGCCGGCATTGGTGACCATCACGCTATAACGGCCGTTGGAGAGCATGTGTGTGCGCGGCTCGGCGGTCAGCGGCGTGGTCAGGCGCCGACTCAACGCGCTCGACGTTTCCCCAGTGGCCGCACTCGGCACGCCTTCCGGTTCCGGCGGTTGGACGGGATTGACCGCGACCGGGACGCGCTCCTGCAACAGCAGTCTCGGTGGCGCAGACGGCAGGCTCCGCGTGGAAGCGGCGCGGCAGCGGATCGCCGAGCAGGCAATTGGCCAGGCTCAGCAGCGTCATGCCCTGGTGATGCGCCATGTAACAACGCACGACCAGCGCGCGCTTGCCTTCCGGCAGACGGCGGCGCGTGTAGTCGATCGCTTCGTACATGCCGTAAGGGCCCTCCGCCCCCTCGGCGGCCAGGCGGCGGAAATTCTGCAGCGCCGCGTGCGGTCGCACCATCGCGGCCAGTGCGGTCGCATAAGGCGCGACGACCAGGTCCTGCGCCAGCCCGCGCTTGAGGCCCAAGCCGGGTACGCCGAACGCCTGATACTGGTAATCGAGGTTGATGTACTGGCTGGAGAACGCGGATTCCGAGATGCCCCACGGCACGCCGCGTTCCCGGCCGTACTCGATCTGACGCGCGACCGCGGCCTGCCCGCTTTCGGTAAGCAGCGTGTCCGGATATCGACGCAGCAACAGGTCCGGCATCAGGTATTCGAACATGGTTCCGCCCCAGGAGACCAGGCAGAGCCGATGCTCCACCGAGACCAGCAGCCGGCCCAGGTGAAACCAATGCTTGCGTGGCGCGTCGCCGCGGGCGATGGCCAGAAAGCTCGATAGCCGCGCTTCCGACGCCAGCAAGTCATAGCAAGATGTGTCGAGACGGGCTGCGGGAACGTGGTAGCCGATGGCGAACAAATCGCGGTCGGGCTTGTACAGGAAGCGGAAGTCCATGCTTCGGGCCAGCGCGTCGGCGCGCTCCGCAAGACGGCGACACCGAGCAAGCAGCGTGACCGCAGTCGAGGATTGTAGCGCCGCACCCAGGCGGTGCAGCCAGCGCCGTTCCGCGTCGCCCAGCGCCGGATGGTGCGCGAGCGCGTCGACCTCCGCGTGGAGCCTCTCGGCGGCAGCGTTCCAGCCGGCTACGGTGATGACTTCACGCAGTTGGCGGTGCAGCTCGGTCCAGCGGGTCGCACCATCGCCGGCCGAGGCAAGGATCGCGGCGCAGCGCTGGGCCGGCGGTTCGTCGAGCAACGATAGCCACGGCGCCAGCGCCGCCAACTCCGCCGCACGTTCGTGCAGCATCGCGGCAAGCCGGCCGGTCCACACCGCGCGCGGATCGTCCGTCGCCACGAGGCGCGTATGGATCGAAGCGTGCAGACGATCCGCGTGCTCGCAGGCCCGCCGCAGCCACACCGACCAGGCCGGCAGGTCGCACGGCAGCTCTTCCGCAAGTAATCGTTGGTATGCGTGCAGCGCTTCGTCAGCCTGCCGGTCGCGGCCCGCAAGGATCGCTTCTGCCGCCAGGGCCAGCGTGTCGGCGACGCCCGCGTGGAGGGCCGTACCGACGACCGGCTCCAGGGCTTTTTCGTCCAGGCCATGCTTCAGCGTGAGCAGGCAGCCGAGCAGATTGCCGCTGTCCACGGTCGAGACATAGGCGGGCTGCAACGGCTCGAGCGTGCGCGTCGCGTACCAGTTGTAGAAGTGACCGTGAAAGCGCTCGAGGCGGTCCAGCGTCGCGCAGGTTTTCTCCAGCCGCTCGAGCAGCGCCGCCAGGCTGAGATAGCCGAAGTCGTGGGCGGCCAGGGTGGACAGCAGGAATAAACCCTGGTTGGTTGGCGACGTGCGGTGCGCCAGCTGGGGACGCGGCTCCTCCTGGAAATTATCCGGCGGCAGCCAATGGTCGTCCGCGCCGACGAAGCTCTCGAAGAAGCCCCAGGTCTTGCGAGCCAGGCGGCGCAGCTCACGGCGCTCGGCGTCGCTCAGCGGCGATTGCGGCGCGGCGCGCGGCCGGCTGACCCAGAAAGCGACGACGGGCGACATCAGCCACGGCACCAGGAACAGGCACGCCGGGAGCAGGGCCGACGCGTTGAGCGGTCCCACGAGCACCGCCAGAAAGGCGGCTCCCAACGCCGTCGGCGCCATGGACTGCCAGAAGTGTTTGAGCCCGCTCCCCAAACGGCGTTCCGCGGCGGCGGCCGTTTCCCATTCCAGCAAGTTGCGGCGCGTGAGATACATTCGACCCAGCGACCGCACTATTGCGTCGAGGCTGAGGAGTGCCTGATTCAGAAGCAAGACGCCGCTGAGGACAACCTGCCCGGCGGTGACCGGTCCGCTGCGACGAAACTCGCGCAGGGGGCCGATGGACAGACCACGGACGACCTGAACCGCGGTGCCGAATGTGTGCAGCATCAGCGGCAGCAGCAGAACGAGCCCGGCCAGGCCGGTCGTGAGCCACCACGGCGCCGGCAACAGCGTCCAGCCCAGCGCGAGCCACAGCACCAGCGCGGGCGGCACCAGGCTGCGCCGCAGATTGTCCAGCAATTTCCAGCGCTCCAGCATGGGCAACGGATTGGGTCGCGTTCCCGACGGCGATGGCACGCGGCGGCCCAGCCAGGGCAAGAGCTGCCAATCGCCGCGGACCCAGCGGTGCTCGCGCCGGGAATAGGCGTGATAGCGGGCGGGAAAATCGTCGAACAGCTCGATGTCCGTGACCAGGCCGCAGCGTGCAAAGTTGCCTTCGATCAGATCGTGACTGAGGATACGGTTGTCGGGAAAGGCGTCGCCGACCGCCGCGATGAAGGCATCGACGTCATAGATGCCTTTCCCGGTAAAGCTCCCGGTACCGAACAGGTCCTGGTACACGTCCGACACCGCCGCCGAATAAGGATCGATCCCCGCGGATGCCGCCCAGATGCGCGTGAACAGCGAGCGGTTGGCGGCGGGAATATGAAAGCTAATCCGCGGCTGGAGCACTCCGTAGCCCGCCACGACGCGCCCCTGCTGCGCGTCGAACTGCGCCGCGTTGAGCGGATGGGCGATGGTTCCGACCAGCCGATGCGCCGCGTCGCGCGGCAACACCGTGTCGACGTCGAGCGTGATCACATAGCGGATGTGCGGCAGCGTATTCGGATCGCCGCTGCAAATCTCGTAGCTGGTGCCGTGATCGCCGCGCAACAGGCGATTGAACTCATCGAGCTTGCCGCGCTTCCGTTCCCAGCCCATCCAGCGACCTTGCACGGGATTCCACTTCCGTCGCCGATGGAAAAGGAAAAACCGCGGCGGTCCATTGGCGGCATAGCGCAGGTTCAGCGCGGCGATGGCGTCGAGCGCTGCCCGTACATACGCATCGTCCTCCGGCTGATGCGCGGCGTCGGCGTCGGCGAAGTCGGTCAACAGGGCAAAGCGCAGCGCGGGATCCGGGTTGGCAAGGTAGTGGACCTCAAGCTTTTCGGCGAGCACCGCGGCGCTCTGGGGCGCACCAGCATGCTCGGCATGACCACGAAGGTGGCGCAGTCGGTCGGGATGCCGTCGCGGAAATCCAGCTTGGGCAATACCCGCGGCGGCACCAATAACGTCACCAGAAAGTTGACGACGCCGACCGCGATCTCGCTCACAGGCACCAGTGCCGCCGCTAACACGATCGCACCCACCCAGACCGTCACGGCAACGCCGGTCGCGTTCGTCCCGAGCCAGAAGATCAGCCCCACTAGCGATGCGCCGAGCAAAGTGATGGCGCCGAAGAAGGCGGTCCTGGGGTGACGCACCACTCCGTCGAGCATCCCTTCGCGCAAGGGGCGCAATAATCGACCAGGCCCCGCAGCTCCGCGGCGCCGTCACCGACCAGGTGGTAGCCGACGTGCGTGGCGGGTTTGGTCTGCGCCCGGCGGGCCAGATCGACCGCCCGCCGCGCAATCTCGACCTCGCTGGACCGCGAATGCTTGGCGAGCTTTTCCACGGCCTGGCGATAGCGGTCGCGCGTGGCAAAATCCTGCTTCGCATACGCGCCGGCCGGATCCTGGCGCAGCACGGGGTCGACCAGGTTCGTGCGCTCGAAGAACGCGGCCCAGTCCAGCGCGCCGAGAAGCCGCAGACTGGTGACGCAGTTCCCGACCGATACCTGGTTGACGGCCTGGCGCTGGTTCTCGCGGCGCACGACCTCGGCAACGTTGATCCCGCGCGGCCAGCTCACGCTTGAGCCGCTCGAATGCTGCGGGCGGCCCCGCGTTGCGCACCACTTGCAGGGCCCGGACTATCAGCGCGTTGGACATGTGGCGCAGAGGCGGCAACGGTGGCACGATCGCGCCGTCCTCGGTCGCACCGGCACGTAGGGGTTCGATCCAGCTCTCGGCCCTGGCGGCTCGCCCCAGCCCCAGATCATCTGCGCGGCCAGCCGCCGGAGATTCTCCAAGAGTCCCAGGCGCAGCATGGTCGGCACCGCCCACAATTCGCCGATGGTCAGCGGCGCCACCGACTGGTACGCCTGGACCGACCGCGTGATGTGGTCCTCGTCGAGACTGCTGTCCGTGTGCGCGATGAGGGTCAATGCCAGGGCATAAACCCGTGGATAGCCCGCCCGCGGCCCGTCCGCGAGCTTGGGCAGCTCGCGATAGTAGCCGCGCGGCAGGTCGTGGCGAACCTCACGCAGGACTTCCTCAATGATGTAGTAATTGTCGAGCAGCCATTCGGCATCCGGCGTCAGCGGCTCGCCGTTGCGCCGCAGCGCCGATGCGCTGATACACGTCGGTCAGGAGCGATTGGTTCGCTTTGAGCCGCCGCAAGAGGGGACTGCCGGTCTGGCTGCGGGTCGGCGTTCGTCCCGCTGCCGCCAGTTCGCGCGCCTGCGCCTCAAGCGATTCCAGGCCGTACAACTCCGCACGGATCGGCTCGCCGCTCTCCGGACTCCACCCAGGGGACACACTCGGTGGCGCGGTCCGGGGTGTTGCCGGGGGTTGCTCCGTCGATATGCGCATCATGAAAACCGGTCGCCCTCCTCGGATCGGCTCATGATCTATGCAATTGCTGTGCCGTTCTGGTCACGAACGTGACAGATCCGGGGAAAGCGTCACCACGGCAACTGCTCGCTGGTTTGCCCTTGAGCGTCTCGTTATTATTTCTCCGCATCCCCCGGGAGCAGTCGCTGCGGACGATCGACGAAGGTTGCGTCGCCTTGATCGTTGTAAGTGATTTGCCACACGCGGTCAAAGACCTCGTCGTGCCACTTGGTCGGGGCCTTGGTCGCCTTGAGCGTTTGCGCTAAATTGGTGATCGTCTTATGGCGCCACGCCACCAGGATCGTCTTGCCGAAGTACTTCGGATCGCCGAAGAGCTTGTCACGCAGCTCCACCATCCCGGGCGCCTTCGCAGCTTTTTCCTTGCCGTCAGCGGGCAGCTTGCTGGTGTATGTGTCGATGATGGACAACTTGAGCTTCATGGCCAGCGGCGTCACCGTTTCAATGGGACGATGGCTATCCTTGGCGTTGCTTGCGGCGAAAATGAAGTCGGGCGCGGGGAACGGGTCCGGTCGATCCGTGGAAGCCACAAATAACTTGTATAACACTTCCGCGCGTTCCTGGCCCGCCTTGGAGAGGTGGAGGTCAGCCTTGTCGCCGGTCTTCTCGGCATGGCGGATGATGAGAATCTGCTGGGGGTACTTGGTGTTTTTCTTGGCCTCGTCCTGGGCCGGGGCACTGCTGCCGCTCAGCCAGACGCCGGCGACACTCAGCGTCAGCGCTACCAGCGTGAAACGGCCGACTCGTTGCATCACGTTCATGGGGTGTGCTCCTGAAAATGGCTGTGAACTCACGAGCCGGTCCTGATCGATTGCAGCATCGCGTCCACGCGGCTAACGACTTCCTCCGGCAGCGAAGCCCAAACCGTCGAGGTGTATTTTTGCCCGTCGTGGGTGGCCCACTTCAAGAAGTTCACGATTTCGTCGCGGAGTGCGGCCGGCTGGGTCTGGTAGCAAACCGCCCAGATCGCTCCGCAAATGGGATAGGAGTCCTTGCCCGACTTGTTCGTTAGCTCAAATCCCAGGTCATCGGGAATTGCGGAGAGCTGCGTCCTGGCGGCCGCCGTCATGTTCTCCGCCTGGGCGTGGATAAAGGCCGTCTTGTCCTTGTTCTGGACGGCACCGTACTCGATCGCTCCGAAATAGGCGTAAACCAGGTCGGCGTAACCAATGGCGCCATCCGTCTGCCTGACGTAATCGACCAGATCGAAGGTGCGGGGCTTGCCGGTGCCGACCGGCCACTCAATCACCGAACTGGCCTTGCCGATCTTTTCTTGCCACTCCGGACTCACACCGGCAAGGTAATCCGAGAAGAGGAAAGTGGTTCCGCTGGAGTCCTTCCCGCGGTGGACCACGGTTATCTTGGTGCTCGGCAGCTCGACGCCTTCATTGATTTTTTTCAGGTCCGGATGGTTCCATTTGTCGATGGTGCCCAGGAAGATCTTCGCCAGCACCTCACCGGTGAAGTTGAGCGGCGGTTTGTTTTTCAGTTCCCTGATGTTGTAAATCGGCACCACCGAGCACAGGACTACGGGCATTTGCACCAGCTCGCCCTTCTTGTCCTTGGCCTTTTTTCTCTGCGCTTCCGTGATTGGTGAGTGAGTGAAGGCGACAGCATACGTCCCGTCGATCATCTGGTCGATGCCCTTGGTGGAACCGGTCGATTCGTAATCGACTTGAATTCCCGTCTGGATCCGATAGGCGGCCCGCCAGCCGTTCTCGATGATCAGGGCCGCCGAGGAAGTGCCAACCGTCGGCAGGCGTGTGACCGCGGCCGGCTTCGCGTCCTGGCTTACCAAGGTAGGCGCATAAAAAACGCCAACGCACAGGATGCCGCCAAGCAGAACAATGGCCACGACTCGTTTCACAGAAGTACCGCTCATCCGTTTTCTCCGCGTTGAACCTGTTGCCGTGCGCCCACTCAAGAAAGGCCGCTTATATTGAGCGGTTCGCCGCCTGCTGTCGGTGCAAACGCCGCAAGGGCGCCAGGACAATATTCCGGGGAAACTGAAGACGCAGGGTCGCTTGTGCCTGGGAAACCTATTCGAGCGGGGTGAAGGTCGTGTGTATTAATTGTAAAAAATCGGTTAAGCTGTCGTCCTCGTGTGGACGGCCAACCGCGCAGGTTCAATCTTGGGATGGTCCCGGGGTCGGATGCAGTGCTTTAATGCGCTGCACCAGACCCGCCCGCAAATTCAACCGGGCGCGGGCCTGCGAATCCTGGTGGAGCCAGGCCGCGTTATCCAACCCGCGTGACGCCTCACGGCCGAGAAAGCCGATAATCTGGTACAGGGCCCAGTTTACCTCATCGGCGTCCTCCTGCCAATAGAACACGCCCCGGTCGCGGACCGACTGCCAGACCGTCCGCGGCAGCAGTTGGTGGTCTTGCGGCAGGAAAAACAACGGCAGAATAATGTTCTGGAGCATGCCGCCCGCCTCGCGCAGATTCTCCTGCAACACGTCCGCCCAGGCGAGTTCGACTATGCCCCAGCCGCGCGACTGGGCCAGCATCCCCTCGGTGATGAGGAACACCGCATGGCGGCATTTCAGCACCTCGTCCCGCAAGGCGGCAAAGGAAGTTCGCCCGTAAGGATAATCGTGCTGATCAAGCCAGGGCACGACCTGTCGCTGTTGTAGCGCCGCATACAATGGAAAAACCAAGTGCTCCCGGTCCTCGCGGCAGTGGGATAGGAACACATGATGGGTGCATACCGGAAAGAACTGCAGTTGCCACAGCATGGCCCGTCGCCTACTTCGGAAGTGCGGGCAATGGGTCCACCGTGACAGCCGGCGCCTCTGGGCCGGTCATCAGAGCGATCAGGCGCTCCCCAAGGGCTGTGGGATGCACAAAGATTCTGTTCTTGATCGCGACCAGGCCGTTGCGTTCCAATTCTTGACAGGCCTGGATGATCTCGCCCAGGCCGAAGGTCATGGCGCGGTTCTCAAAATCGGCCGCAATGGTTTGGAATGCCAGGCCGTAGCCCTGGCGCCGGCTCGGTTCGATGCGCGGAAACGCGCTAAGGATTTCCATGTAAATGGGCGGCACCGAGTCAGCGTAGGCCCGCAGTTGCTCATCGGTTGGCATTGCAATATCCTCCGGGGCCAATCCTGGCCGACCATACAGTATATCTGGTCAGTTCGTCGACCGCAGCGCGAAACCCATGGTGCCGGGCTGGTCGAACTCCTTGCTCGACGGATGCTGATCGTCGAGCTGCCTCAGCAAGTTCACCGTCTCTTCCAGGCTATTGCCCAGGCACGCCACGCTGATCACCAGCTCCGCCAGCGCCGCGAACGACAGCCCCTCGGTCATCTGCACCCAGTGAGGCATCTGGCCGTCGCTCGCCAGGTCCGGCAGCTTCCGGCTCAGGTACGTCTCGCGAATCGTTGCGGTCGGCGCCTCGATCTTGATGATCCGGTCGAACCGCCGCGGCCGCGACACGATCCGCCGATCGAGTCGCTCGGGATAGTTGGTGGTCGCGATGTTGATGACCTTGTTGATCTGGTGCGAGCCGTCGAGCCACTGCAACAGCTCGCTGTCGCCGTGCGTCTCGATGACCGCGTCGATGTCCTCGAACAGGCACACGACCGGCCGATCCGGCTCGATCTTGCGGAAGACCTCCATCGCGCGCGTCAGAAAGCCCGGGTGATCGCAAAAGACCGCGACGTGGCCGCCCTTGATGATCCGATGCACCACCTGGTGCACGACCGAACTCTTGCCCGAGCCCTGCGGACCATACAGCAGGTAGCCGCGGCGATGCAGGTAGCCGTGCTTCTGAAACTTTTCGCCCAGGTCCCAGAACGACTCGATCTCGCGCAGGATCTTCGACGGCAGGCTGTCGGCGAAATCGATGAGGTCGTCGACCTGCAGATTGCGCGTGATGAGCTGGACCTCGCCGTACTGGTTCAGCGTGCAGCCGTAGGCGCCGGCCGGGAGACGCTCGGCGGTGACGCCGCACACTTCGAACACGCCGGCCTGCACGACCTTCCACTGCACGGGGCGATTGCCGACCTCGGCGCCGGGGAAGTAGCCGGGGGGATGGTAGTAGTTCTGATTATTGTTGTTGGCGCGAGGGCCGGACGTGGCTTGCGTTCCGAAGTCGTTCAGATCCATAGAAACTCCCGGACAGGCGGTGGGCGCGGCAGCGAGCGAAGTCTCTCCCTATTGTACGCCGAGCCGCGCCAAACTGCCGAAGTCCGGCAGACTTCGGCGGTTTTTTCAAACGGAGGATGCGCATGCACGCACTCGATGAGTGGCGCACGCCGCGGCTGTTGCTGCGCGGCCCCGCGAAGAAGACTTCGATCACTACGTCCGCATGTACGCCGACCCGGTGGTGATGGCCACGCTCAACGGGGTGCGGACGCGCGACGAAACCCGCGTGCTCTTCGATCGCTTGCTGACGCATTGGGAGCAGCATCGCTTCGGCCTGTGGATCATGCGCGATCCGGACACGGGCGCGTTCATCGGCCGCGGCGGGCTGCGGCTGCTCACACACGAGGGCCGGGAAGAGATGGAGGTGGGCTACGGCATGCTGGCGGCGTACTGGGGTCGCGGCCTGGCGACGGAGCTGGCGCGGGAGAGCGTTCGTGTCGCTTTCGATGTGCTGGGCCGGCCGGACCTGATCTCTTTTACGCTGCCGACCAATCGCGCCTCGCAGCGGGTGATGGAAAAGGCGGGCTTCGTCTACGAGCGTGACGGGACCTACGCCGATTTGCCGCACGTGTTTTATCGGCTGACCGCCGAGCGCTGGCGGGCACTGCAGTAGGTCCCGCCTGCCGGGCGGGACCTGGCGAGCCTCCAGGTCCCGCCCGGCAGGCGGGACCTACACGGCAAGCGCCGCGACGGTGGGCACTTCCATTACGCGAAACGGCGGCTGCTCCGGCGCGGCGCGGCGTAGTACCGGCAACGCCACGTTGTACACCGGCGCCCCGCTCATCGTCTTGCCCTCCGGGCTGCCGTGGTGGGCGTGGCCATGCACGACGGCCGTGACGGCATAGCGATTGAGCGGCTCCTCCAGCCGGCTCGAACCCAGGAACGGCCACAACGGCGGCGGTTCGCCCTCGACGGTCGCCTGAATCGGCGCGTAATGCAGGACCGCGATGCGCTGGGCGGTGCGCAGCCGCGCAGCGCCTTCTCCAGCTTGAGCGCCTCCTCGACCGCTTCGTAGACAAACTTCTTGATCCCGTCTTCCCCCCACGCCTCCAGCGCGAGCCGGCCGAAACCACCGCCGAACCCCTTGACCCCGGCGAAGCCAATCCCCAGCACCTCGCAATCGTCGCCGTCAAGGATTTGGACGCCGGCCGTCGCCAGAATGCGCTCAATCTCGTCGGGTTGGCTGTGATGGTAATCGTGATTGCCCAGCACGGCGACCATCGGAATGTGGACGGCGGCCAGCTCCTTGGCCAGCACGTGCGCCTCCTCGGGCAGGCCGTGATCCGTCAGATCGCCGGCCAGCACCAGGATGTCGGCCGCCGCCTGCATCTGGGCGAGGAGCGGCTGGAAGACGCCGTGCGAAGTACGGGTGCAATGCAAATCCGACACGGCGGCCACGCGTAGGGATTCTCGGCCATGGCGTCACCTTAACAGCAAATCTCATACCCGCGGCATCGCGTTTGCGATCCTTGAATGGACCTCCAGCGGGGCATGCCTGGGGGACGCCGGAACGTGGTGACCGTCTTGCGGCGGTCCCGCGAAGGGGGTAAACCATGATCGCCGCCGCCACCGTCCGCATGGACGATTTGCAGCTCGAGACGCAGACCTTTTATCGCTGGGCGATCCAGATCTTGCACGGCGCCCGGATTCCGTTTCTGGTCGGCGGCGCCTATGCCCTGGCGCAGTATACGGGCATTGTCCGCCACACCAAGGACTTCGACATTTTCCTGCGCCGGGCCGACGCCCTACGCGCTCTCGATACATTTGCTGCCGCCGGCTATCGCACCGAGTTGACGTACCCGCACTGGCTCGGCAAGGTGTTTTTCGGCCAGGATTTCGTGGATGTGATCTTCAGCTCGGGCAACGGCGTCGCACAGGTGGACGACGTTTGGTTTGCGCAGGCGGCCCGGGCACGCTTCCTCGGCGAAGACGTGCTGCTCGTTCCGCCGGAGGAGATGATCTGGTCCAAGGCCTTCGTCGTCGAGCGCGAGCGCTTCGACGGTGCCGACATCAACCACCTGGTCCGCTCCTGCGGCCACGTCCTTGATTGGCAGCGCCTGCTCAACCGGTTCGGGCCGTACTGGCCGGTGCTGTTGAGCCATCTCTTGCTTTTCAACTTCGTCTATCCGTCGGAGCGTGAGGCGGTGCCGGGCTGGGTGATGCAGGATCTGATCGGCCGGCTGGAGCAGGAGCTGCAGGCGCCCCGCCAGGCCGCCGTGTTTGCCGGGGCACGCTGCTGTCGCGCGTCCAGTACGTGACCGACCTCGAGCAGGAGGGCTACGAGGATGCCCGCCTCGATCCGCCCGCGGGTCTGACGGCTGAGCAGGCGCGTGCCTGGACCGAGGCGGGGCTGCGCGAGCAGCACACCTGAGGCGGCGGCGCATATAATCACCGGGAACTCCCCGGGGGACTGCGCCATGACGATTTCCGCACCGCCGATCAAGCCGGTTTCGCTGAGCAAGCAGGGCGACGATCGCCTGGTGATCGTCTGGAGTGACGGCCATCGTGCCGAGTACACGTGGCAGCACCTGCGCGACGCGTGTCCCTGCGCCGGCTGCCGCGAGGAGCGGCTGCAGCCGGCCGATCCGCTGCGCGTGCTCAAGCCCGCCGAGCTGGTGCCGCTGCGGCCGGTCGGGTTCACGCCGGTCGGCTATTATGCGTACAAGATTACCTGGAGCGACGGGCACGACTCGGGGCTGTTCACCCTGGAGAATCTGCGCTCGCTGTGCGAGTGCTCCGAGTGCAAGGAAAAAATCCAAGCGGCGGGATGAGCGCACGGTGGGAGTTGGAGTCCCGGCTTTAGCCGGAGAAGACCGGCTAAAGCCGGGACGCCAACATTTACGCTCAGCTCATCCCGCGGCTTGAATGGAGAAGAGATAATGCAACCGCAAGGGCCGGCCCAGCAAACAATCAGCCTCCCCGGCGTCAAGCACGTCGTCGCCGTCGCCTCGGGCAAGGGCGGCGTCGGCAAATCGACCGTCGCCACCAACCTCGCGCTGGCCCTGGGCCAGCTCGGCCGGCGCGTCGGTCTGCTCGATGCCGACATCTATGGCCCCAGCATCCCGATCATGATGGGCGTGCCCGGCGTCTTCGATCCCAACAGCACGGCCTTTCCGCTCGACCGCTATGGCATCAAGCTCATGTCGATGGGCTTCCTCGTCAAGCCCGAGACGGCGATGATCTGGCGCGGCCCGATGGTCCACAAGTACCTCACGGCGTTCCTGACGCAAATCGACTGGGGCCAGCTCGATTATTTGGTCATCGACCTGCCGCCCGGCACCGGCGACGCCCAGCTGACGCTGACGCAGACCGCGCCGCTGTCCGGCGCCGTCATCGTCACCACGCCGCAGGACGTGAGCCTCATCGACGCGCGCAAGGGACTGGAGATGTTCCGCCAGGTCCGCGTGCCGGTCCTCGGCATCGTCGAGAACATGAGCTACTTCATCGCCGGCGACGGCAAGCGCTACGAGATTTTCCGCCACGGCGGCGGCAAGAAGCTGGCCGACGAGGCCGGCGTGCCGTTCCTGGGCGACATCCCCATCGACCCGCGCGTGGCTGAGTGCGGCGACACCGGCGATCCGATCGTGCACAAGCACCCCGACAGCGCCGTCGCCAAGGCGTATCTGACGCTGGCCAGCACCGTGTCGGAGCAGATCGGCAAGGCTGGGCCGCAGGAAGAGCTGCCGACGCTGGAGCTGTGAATTCCACGGGTCACGCGTAACCTGCGGGGCTCGAAGACTCGCCCCGCGGCGTGGGCTCAATACTTCCATTCGAACCCCAGCGTCACCCCCTGCATCCAGATGCTGCGATCCTGCATCAGCGGCAACGGCTGCGTCGCCGGCGTCGCCGTCGGCACGCCGCTGGTGAGGAACGCGGAGTCGACAAACGGGTTTACCTGGTCGGCGGTGCGCAAGACGTGGTACCAGTACAGGAAGCTGTAACCGACATACAACTTCACCGTCGGGCTGAACGAATAGCCCAGCTTGAGGTCCAGCTCGGGGATCGCCGACGACAGCGTGTGCGAGTAATGGCCCATGTTGGTGGGTTGCGCCAGCACGCCGCCCGGGGCGATCACGCCGTCGAGGTTGTGGGCGCCGAAGATGTCCACCGACGAATCGTTGAAGCCGACCGCGACTTTCGCGGTCGTCGCGATCGTCCAGGGGCCGCGGCTCATCTCGCCGGTCATGCCCAGGTCGATGCCGTGGAAGGTATTCGACGCGTGGAACTGGTCGGTCTGCGTCAGCGACGAGCCGGCGGGCACGCCGTTGAGCGGCGCGACCGCGTTGATGGTGTCATCGACTTCGAGGTTGTCGGACAGCCGCAAGTAGCGATAGCCAAATAGCGAGTCGAAACGGCAGTACCATTTGCCCGCATCGCCGCCATTGCAGTTGCCGGTGGCGCAGCTGCTCCCGTTACAGAGATGGCAGGTGTCGCACGGGTCGTCGCTGCGGGTGAAGCATTCGCGCAGCCAGATACCGGTGCCGAGGATGCCCGTCGTGGTGGTCGAGATGTGGATGCTGCCGTTGGCGACGCCGGGGACGGCAATCGGCTCGGCGAGGATCGTGCCGCCGGCGCCGTCGACCACCGGGCGGGCGAGGATGGGGTTGCCGTCGGAGAACGCGTTGAACTGGTTGCCGCCGTTCGCGGTCATCATGAAATTGGCTTCGAGGGCGAAACGGCGATCGTCGTCGAGGAAGCCGCCGATGGTCAGGCGATAGCCAAGGCGCATGTTGTTGTCCTGCGAGCCCGGCCCGTAGATCGAGGTGGCGAAATTCGCCAGGTTGCCGGCGGCGAAAGTCGGGGCGCCCGGCGGGCTCGTGGTCACGAGCGCCGGCAGCCGATTCCCCTGTATCCACCATAGAGCGCTTCGTTATCGACCCAGAATCGCGCCGGTCCGACCGGCCCATCCGAATTGAACTTCACCCGCGGTGCCTCCCACGGTGCCACCAGGCCGGTCTTGACCAGCGGGCCCGCTGTCGGCGTCGCCAGCGCGGTCGCAGCCGGCGTGGCCGGCGTTGACGTGGCCGGCGTCGACGTGGCTGGCGTCGGCGTGGCCGGCGTCGACGGCGGCGGCGGTTTTGTGGCCGGCGGTTGCGTGCCGGCGCCTGCCGGCGTGGTCGGCGCGGTCTCCTGGGCCTCGATGACGACGGCCGGACGCACTGAATGCGGCGCCTCGGCGGGGACCGGGAGGAAAACGGGAGGTGTGACGCCGTTATCGAAGCGGGGCGGCGCGTCGGCGATCGGGAACGGAGACACGGGGGCATACGGCGGCAGCGCGGTCGGCGGGGTCTGCGCCGTTGCTTGTGCTGCCAGAACAGCGCTCAGGACGCACGCGCTGAAAAATCGGATCCTCATGCAAGGCTCCTGGTCAGAAACCGTCCGGTCCCCGGTCCCGGCACCCGGCGGCGCAGGGCTGCCGGTGCCAATTTTGCGGGTTGTCACGATTATTTTCGGTTGGCAGGGAATAACGACTGTACTAATTCTGTGGAGAAGTGCGGGCTTTCCGGCGCCCGCGCGGCCAAGGTCACGCGGGCAAGCCGAGTTCGCTCAAGAAACGCGAAAGACCCGGACCGTGGCTTCGGGTCTTGGTCGGACGGGGTGGTTGGCCGGTGGCTACAGCATCAGGCTCTTGGTCGGGTACGGGCGCCCTTCTCATGATCCTTCTTCTTCATTTCCTCGTGCACAATGGGATGCCAGGATCGGGAACGCTTTTCCGGGGGCACGTAGTTTTCGCGTGCCCATCGACGCAACCGAAGCTCTTCGATCAGGTCGAGATGGTCCAGTACGCCACTCTTCATAACACTAACCCCTTGACCAGTTTGACATGCACGCTTTCCACCGCAGGAAAGCGTCTCTCTAGTATATCGGTCCTGTCAACCAGGGCAAGGACCAAAACCGATTTGTCGCCCGCGCCAGGCTGCCCTGATTTTCGTCCCATCCTAGCACTTTTTCCCGCGTCTGTCAGCCCTTTTCTCGCGTCCAATCGGCCAAATCGGCGTTGTTTCACTTGAGCGTGTCCAGCATCGCGACGTTTGGGCAGACCTTGCGGGTTATCCTGGTAAGGTATTTCCTTACCTCGCGGAAAGTTTGCAGCCGCAGCACCCGCCGGGCGGCCTTTTCGGCCACCTCCAGCTGCGTCGAGCGCACCAGCTCCTTCAGCGTCGGCACGAACGCCGGGCTCATGCTCAGCCGTCGCAGCCCCATGCCGAACAGCGGCAGAAAACAGCGTGGCCGGCCCGCCATCTCGCCGCACAGCGTGACCGGCTTGTTCCGCCGATTGCACGCCCGGATCACGTGATGCAACAGCTTGAGCACCGCCGGGCTGAACGGCTCGCACAGGTGCGCCACCTTCGGATTGTCGCGGTCGGCGGCCATCACGTACTGAGTCAGGTCGTTCGACCCGATGCTGACGAAATCGACCACGGCCAGGATCGCGTCGATGCACAGCGCCGCGGCCGGCACCTCGAGCATGGCCCCCACCGGGATGTTCCTGCGGAACGCGACGCCGTCGCGCTCCAGCTGCGCCTCGGTCCGCCGCAGCATCTTCCTGATGTGGTACACTTCCTCCAGCGTGCTGATCATCGGGAACAACAGGCTCACGTCCGATTGCGGTGTGGCGGCGGCCCGCAGGATGGCCCGCAGCTGCGTCTGGAAAAACTCCGGATACGCCGCACTGATGCGGATGCTGCGCCAGCCCATGAACGGGTTGGCCTCCCGGCCAAGCCCGAAGTACGGCACCAGCTTGTCGCCGCCGAGATCCAGCGTGCGGATGGTCACTCTGCGACAGGGGGCCGCCTCGATAACCGCGCGGTAGGCGGCCAGCTGCTCGGCCTCGTCGGGCACGGTCGCATGGGTCAGGAAGAGATATTCCGTACGATAAAGACCCACCCCGCACGCGCCGGTCTTGACCGCCATCTCCGCGTCGGTCAGGCTGTTGACGTTGGCGAGCAATTCGACCTCGGTGCCGTCGAGCGTCACCGCTTCCTGATCGCGGTTCGCGACTAGCTTGTCGCGCAGGTTGACGTACTCGCGCTGCACCTTGCGATACGCCGTCTCGGTCTCCGCATCGGGCTTGACCAGCACGGTGCCGTCGCGGCCGTCGAGAATCAGGAGGTCGCCGGTCTTGATCTGCCGCAGAATGCCGCGCAGGCCCGACGCCGACGGAATCCCCATCGACCGCGCCAGGATGGCCGCGTGCCCGGTGCTGCCGCCAGCCTCGGTGATGATCCCGACGACGCTGAACTTCGTCAGCAACACCGCCTGCGAGGGCAGGATTTCCGGCGCGACCAGGATGACGGGTCCCTCCACGCACGGCAGGCACTGGCCCAGACTGTCGCTGAGCGCGAGCTGGGCCATGACACGGCCGACCACGTCGCGGACGTCGGCGAGGCGTTCCTTGAAGAACTCGTCCTGGATCTGGTTGAACAGGGCGGAATACTCGTCGAGCACCTCGTGCAGCGCGGTCCGCGCATCGACGCGCCGATCGAGAATGGCGGCGCGGACCTTGCCGATGAGGGCAGGGTCGCGCAGCAAGAGGCGATGGGCCCGGAAGATGGCGGCGGCGGATTCGCCGAGCTGGGCGCTGACGCGTTCGACGATGGCGTCGAGCTCGGTGGCAGCGGCCTGGCATGCTTCCTCGAAACGGCGCACCTCCGCGGGCAGGCCGGCGGCGTCGAGGTGTTGTGCGTCGCGGGGGGCGAGCACTTCATCCACGCAATAGGCCCGGGCAACGGCCACCCCCGGCGAGACGGGTATGCCTTTCAACATGCTGCTCAATTTACCAGGCTGCGCAACCGGTCAATCATGGGCTCCGGTTCAACCATCGCGGCCGCCACGGCCTGCGGCCTGCAAAGCATCGGCATCGAGAGCAACCCCGAGTATTTCCAGCTCGCCGCCAGGGCCATCCACTTGTTCGCCGATCATGCAATCGTGGAGCGCTATGGGTGAAGCTTCGTGGCGCGCGACCCAGGCGCCCAACTAACTTGGGCGCCTGGGTGTCCCCGCAAGCAGCGTCAGGCAGGGGCCTTGCGGCAGTGGCACGAGCCAGGCGCCCACCTACCCACCATGTCTCGACAACTACGGAATTCGGGTGCTTCGGAAGCGACGTACGCCGACTACCGCTTCATCCGCCCCAGCGCGGCGTGCGCCTCGCGAGTCAGCACGGCAGTCGGCGCGCCCTTCGCAAGCGCCTCGAGCAGCTCGCGCCGGCGGGGGGAAAAGGGAGAGCAGGCGCGAACGGGAAACGCTCTACCGAGCGTAACCGATGGACCGGTGCCGCGTCCACAAGAAACAGGCCTCGTGCAAGGGCGATTTGAAGTGCGGCGAGAATCGCCGCCTCCAGTAGCTCGCGAGCTTCGGGCGTCGTGATCCCCGACGAGGCGCTTCAGATGTGCGTCTGGCATAGCCGTCGCCAGGCGGTAGATTTGCTATACACTGCAACTAGAGCTGTACCGGCTGTTCCTCCGTGTCCTTTTCCTGGCGCTCACCCTGGTCTTCCGGCGACTGTTCTCGGCCCAATAGAACTTCGCCCTGCAGGTTGATCGTCCCAAACGCGACCATTTCCTTTGTCTGCTCGTCGGGAGGCAACGCATTGAATTCGCGAATCGCCTTGAGACTGCGCTTGATCTGTTCAGTCTTGCTCATGTTACACTTCCATCGCCTCGACCGGAAAGACGCGTGACACGATGCACGAATTATCACGTACGGCTATCTGAATATGCGACTGCGACCTAATCATCGCGCCCGGGTACACCGGGTCGCCTTCCTCGAAGGGGCACCGGACCGTCTGGTAGTGGGCGCCATTCGGCTTGTCCGTCGCTCGGGTCAAGCGGTCAATAACGACCCGGTCCAACCTTCGCAGCTTGAATTCCTTTCCCTCATTCTTCGGCAAGTCCCACCCGTTTTGTCGATACCAATTAACTGTACCCTCGAAAGACTCGCGTAGCAACTCGGCAAAGGCCGTATCGGCGAGGTCAAGGCATCTCCCGAGCCGAATCTCGGCCGCAACCACCGCCGCCTTTCCCCTGTACTGCTGACGTGCCCACTGCCACGCCCGACCGGGGGCGTCTTCCCAAAAGTAAATTCCCTGTCCGAGCCAGTCATAGTTATTTTGACTAGCCTTCCAATCCAAGTGATTCACTCGCCCGGTCACAAGGCGATGGGAAAAAAGACCCTCGCATCCGTGGTATCCTACTACCGTCCTAGGAAGGCTGTGCAGGTGGGAAAACAACTCGTGGCAGTTTGAACAGCATAGCCTGACTGGCACGAGCCTTTGTACGAGACCCGACAGCAGTCGGTTGCACGCCAACTGGGCCCTCGCCACTGATGCGGTTTTTGCCCATGCGACCCGCTCGTTGCCGCACTTCGGACAGACCGTTTCAGGGTTATCGAGCAAATGGCGCACCGCTCATGCTCCCATTCTGCATGCACATGGATTTGCTATAAATGTCAGCCGCCTCATCACCATCATCCAGTGCACAGCACCACGTGAATCTCCCCGGGACCGTGGACGCCGGTCACCAGGCGCAGCTCGATATCGCCGGTTTTGCTCGGGCCGGTGATTAGCGTGAGACACGAGGGCGGTAGCGATTGGTCGAGGGACGGGAACGGCGAGAAGAGATCGAAGAGATCGAACAGGTCGGGCAAGAGCTGCTGCGGTTCGGCCAGGGCGATATGGACGGGGGGCAACAGGCTGACCGATCGCGGCTGGGGGGCATTCGTCGACATCACCACGGTGCCGGTCTCCGCGACCAGGCGATAGACGCCGGAGATGCCGATGTCGGCGCCGAAGAACGCCTCACGCGAGGACGCGGCGGGGAGATTGTCCACTGACGTGACCTCGACGCCCATTTCGCGCAATCGGCGGGCGAGGTCGAGCTGGTCCAGCAGCTCGCAACGGCTTAGCACGACCTTGCTGCGCTGCGGCTGCGCACCAGATCGAGGGCGATACGGCAGGTGGTGTCGCGGTCGGCGGCGAGGTGCGGTTGGCCGCCGGCCGCGGTCAGCTCGTCGCAGAAACGGCGGATCGCGTCGGGGCCGGCACCCTGATAGCCGACGCCGCGGCGCTCCGGCAGCGGGGCGGCGGCGCCGGCGCGGTTGCCTTCATCGACCGCCTGGCGGACGCGGCGCAAGAAAGCGTCTCGCGGAGTCATGGTTATTGCAACTCCTTCCAGCGATCGCGGAACGATCGGGACGCGGGCGCCGGGAAATCGCGGTCCTGCGTCCAGGCGGCGCCGGGCCCAGGCAACCGGGTCAGCCAGCCGTGCCGGGCCATGGGCCGCAGCACTAGCCGCGCCGCCGCGAGGGCGAGGCGATAGAGACGCGGCCTGGCGAGCACCGCGGCCCAGAGCCGATACGCCAGGTCTTCCCAGCGCCTGGGCTTCTGGTTGTGCTGCAGTTCGCGCAGGCCGATCAGCATGTGCGGGATATTGATCTTCACCGGGCACGCGGCCTGGCACGCCCCGC
This sequence comes from uncultured Gemmataceae bacterium, assembly GCA_963834865.1. GTDB lineage: Bacteria > Planctomycetota > Planctomycetia > Gemmatales > Gemmataceae > CAWIDK01. Next base: position 2,541,310 of record CAWIDK010000002.1, on the reverse strand, counting down.
ACAGGGAAGACGCATGCGGCAGATGCGGGTTCGCGTCGACGCTGTCATAAAGCGGCGTCAGGATGCTGCCGATGGGCCCGGAATAGACGCCGCCATAGGCATGGCCGCCGATCCGCCGATACACCGGGCACGCGTTCAAACACGCCCCGCAGCGAATGCACTGCAGGCTCTCGCGGAACGGCGTCGCCAGCACGCGCGCTCGGCCGTTGTCGAGCAGCACCAGGTGAAATTCCTCGGGCCCGTCCAGCTCGCCGGGCCGGCGTTTTCCCGTCAGGATGGTTGTGTAGACCGAGAGCGTCTGGCCGGTCGCGCCGCGGGCCAGCAGCTTGAGAAACACCGGCAGATCGGCCAGCCGCGGAATGACCTTTTCCATGCCCACGAGCGCGACGTGCACGCGCGGGCAGGTCGTGGTGAGCCGGCCGTTGCCCTCGTTGGTGACCAGGACGATCGTCCCGGTTTCCGCAACCGCGAAGTTGGCGCCGGTGATGCCGAGGTCCGCCTGCTTGAATTTTTCGCGCAGCAGCCGTCGGCCGGTGCGCGCCAGGAACGTTGGATCGTCGGGCAGCTCGCTACCGACATGGCGCGACAAGATGCGGGCCACGCTTTCACGGCTATGGTGGACGGCCGGCGCGACGAGGTGCGAGGGCCGTTCGCCGGCCAGCTGGATGATGAATTCGCCGAAGTCGGTCTCGGTGACCTCGACGCCGGCCGCCTCGAGGGCGGGATTGAGGTGAACTTCCTCGGTGGTCATCGACTTCGACTTGACCGCCCGGCGACAGCCCGCGTCCTTGGCGATGCCGACGATGATGCGCCGCGCCTCTTCGGCGTCGGCGGCCCAGTGAACCTGCCCGCCGAGCTTGAGCACCGAGGCTTCGAGCTGTTCGAGATAGCGATCGAGATGGGCGAGGGCGTGTTCCTTGATGCGCTTGGCGTGATCGCGCAGGGCGGAGCTGTCGGCGAGGGCCGCATAGCCGCGACGGTTGCCGGCCAGCAGCGTTTCGGTCAGCCGGACGAGGGCGGTTTGCAGACCGGGATCGGCGAGGGCCTGGCGCGGCACCGAGGAAATCGTGGTGCTCGTGGCGGGCGTAATCAGGATTCGCAACGCTTGGAGCGCTCATGATTGGTTGTTATTCCTACTCCCCAAGCCCGCAGGCGAGTCTTCGAGCCTGCGGGGTAGCCACAGGATGACCCCGCAGGCTCGAAGACTCGCCTGCGGGCTTGGCACCTAAACTCCCGCCAGCAATTCTGCCAGGTGCATGAACCGCGCCCGGCTGCCGCGGCGGCGCAGGCAGCCGCCGATGTTCATCAGGCAACCCGCGTCGGTCGCGATCACGGCGTCCACGCCGGTGCGCTCGATGAAGGCCGCCTTGTCCTGCACCATCGCGCCCGAGATGCCGGGATAGCGCACCGCGAACGAGCCGCCGAACCCGCAGCATTCATCGTATCGCTCCAGGGGCACGAAGGTCAGTCCCTTCACCTTGCGAATGAGCCGCAACGGCTCGTCCGTGACGCCCAGGCCGCGCAGATGGCACGCCATGTGATAGGTGACGCTGCCGTCGAAACGGGCGCCGACGTCCTCGATCTTGAGGACGTTCACCAGGAAGTCCGATAGCTCGTGGGTGCGGCCGGCCAGTTCGACGGCCCGCGCGTGCCACGCGGGATCGGCGTGGAATAGCTCGGGATATTCGTGCTTCACCATCGCCGCGCACGAGCCGGACGGAGTCACGACAAGCGGGCTATTCGCGAATGCGTTGATGGTGTGGCGGGCGAGGGTGCGAGCGTCGTCGTGAAAGCCGCTGTTGAAGTGGGGCTGGCCGCAGCAGGTCTGCGCCGCGGGGAAATCGACGTGTACGCCGAGCCGGCGCAGCAGCTGCACCGTGGCCACGCCGACGTCGGGAAAGAGCGCGTCGCCCAGGCAGGTAATCATCAGCGCGACGTTCAATGAGTGCTCCGCAATGGCTTTAAATCCCGGAGGAGGGAATCGAACCCCCTTTGGCGCCTTTTCGTCGCGCCCCAGGCCATGTACGCCAAGGCCCCCAGCCGGACTCGAGCCAGCCGTGGCCCTCCGGCCCGCTCACCATTCGCGTTCTCCGGGAGAGAGAGCCTTCCTACAACAACCGCCGGCTTTCCTGCTCCAGGCCCGCGGCGACAAAACGCAGCGCCGGCTCGGCCATGCGATTGAAATATTCCCAGTTGTGCCCGCCGCACGAGGTGGTCAGGTCCATCGTATGCGGCACGCCGAGGGCGCTGAGCTTCTCGTGTAGCCGATCGTTGCCGCGAATCCAGTCGCCGTCTTCCGGATCGATGCAGAAAAACAGCTGCGGGGGAAAGTCGTGCGGCGGGACGTGCATCGTCGCCGTGTCCTGCCGGCACTGCTCCTTGCTGTCGTACATCGCGTCGAGCGAGAAACCCTGGCCGTAATACTCGTGGTAGTCGATCGCCGATGCAATGCCCGCCGCGACCGGGAACAGCCGTGGATGCTTGAACGCCAGCCGCAACGCGCCCTGGCCGCCCATGCTGATGCCGAAGAGGCCGATCGAGCGCGGCCTCAGGCCCCAGCGCCGCGCGAAGAACGCCAGCACGTTGTCGAGAATGTGCCGCTCCGCCGTCAGGGTGGGGTCGAACTCCGACCAGACGCGGTCCGTCCACCAGGTGTACGGCGCCAGCGGACAGACGCACGGCAGGCTCAGCTCGTCGAGCAGGCGCGTGAACGCCGGCCGATCGCGCAGCGTTTCGTTGCCGATCGGGTGCAGGAACAGCACGCCGAAGCGCGGCGCTCCGCGCTGGGCGGCTGATACACGTCCGCCGATTTGCCGCCGATGGTCTCGTGCGTCCAGGTGCCGGTCATCGATAGCTCCTACCCGCACGCTGCGAGCCGCCGGGCTTGTCCCGGCGGTGTGCCAGACGGCGGGGACAAGCCGCGCCGCTCGCAAAACAGCGAAACGGCCGGTGTGAGTCGCTCACACCGGCCGTTGCTGCGGGTCCCGTGAATCAGGGTTACTTGTTGACGACGTCGTCCTTTTTCACGCCGGCGTCGCGATAGTACAACGGCAGGTAACGGTAATAGACTTCCAGCGTCAGCAGGTTCAAGGAAGTAATCATCAGCCGGCCGCCGGCGCCGCCGTGGGGATCGCCCATCGAACTCCAGCTGCCGAAGTTCGGGCTATCCTTGGTGGTCTCCTGCGACTTGACCAGGCCGTCGCGCATGCCCTTGTTCCATTCCTTCCACGCCTCCCCGCCGTAATGGTGCATCACCTGGGTGGCGTAGTAGTAGAAATAGATGTTCTTCTGCAGGTTCTTGCCGTTCGGCAGCAGCTCGGGCTTGCGTATCTGGTTCTTGACGCCCTCGATCATCTCGAGCTTCTGCGGGCCCCAGGCTTGCAGATACTGCCGGCACAAAAGACCCACGGCGCTCATCGTCGGCGTCGAGCCCTGGCCGGTGTAGCCGTAGCCCCTGTCGGTCGGGCTCATGCAGGAGTTCATGTAATAGATCGCCTTCTGCATCGTCTGGCTCGGCACGTCGAGGCCGGCCATCTGGGCGCTCTTGAGGGCCATGACCTGCCACCCGGTCACCGAGGTGTCGCCCTCCTGGCCCGGAGCGTAACGCCAGCCGCCGTTGGACGGGTGCTGCGCGAAGACAATGAAGTTGACCGCCTTCTGCGCGTACGGCCGCAGGTTCGGATCCTGGGTCAGGCCGTACGCCTCGCACATGGCGATGGCGGCGAGGCCGTGAGCGTACATGCCGCCGCCGAAATCGCCCTTCTTGGCGTCCTGGTGGCGTTTGAGATATTCGAGGCCGCGCGCGACGGTTTTGTCGTAGGGATTCTCGCTGGCCTTCTGGTTCTTGAGCAGCTTGTGCGCCTTGCCGCCGGCGAGGAGCGGCAACAGACCGAAGGCGGTGCCGGCCACGTCATTGGGGGTGCCCTTGTCCTTGAAGGCACCGTCGAGGGCCCAGTGGCCGTCGGTGGATTGCTGGCGGGCGATCCACTGCAGGCCGCGGGCGACCGCCGCCTCGGATTCGCCGGTGCCGCCGCCTTCCCGCAGGGCATATTCGCGGGTGGCGCCGCTGCGGCCATAGAAGGTGCCGGCCAGGGGCAGGCCCTTGGGCCCGTAGCCACCGATTTCGCCGACGGCCATGCTGTTGCCGATGCCGCTGTCGAGATTGATCGCGCCGCCCTGGCCCTTGCCGCCGAAGCCGCCGGGGGCAGGCAGATTGGTCGGCGGGTGCTCTTGTCGCCGTCCATGATGCCGACCGCCTGGTCGGGGTTGACCGAGCCGGGCACGCTCACGTCGGCCTTGCGCTCGGCCATGTACTGGATGTCGGTGTCGACCTCCTGCATGGCCGGATCGACGTTGATGGAGAGGAAGGGATCCTTCTTCTCCTCGACCACCTGCTCGGCCTGGAGGTTCTGTTCGTCGACCGCCTCCTTGGCGGAGACGGGGGCCGATGGGCTGAACAGGGCGAAGATGCCGAGCAGGAACCCGTGAACGAACACGCTAATGAACGCCGCCGGCACGAGCCGGATGATCAACTTCCCCAAATCGCTGGGGCCGCTGTCATTCAGCACGATGACCGCGGGTCCACCCTTCGGCTTGGAGTTATTCGCGTCAGCCATGGCCGATTCCCTTTGCGTTACCGAGGAAAAGTCCGATGCAATTATTCTACCCGATCGAACCGGTTCTGTCGCATGCGATTTTTCTTGTTTACATTTAGGCGAGCGGCAGGAGTTAACGTACCCTCGCTTGCGCGTCGGGCTTGTGACTGACACAAGCCCGACGTGCAAGCGAGGTACGCTTTCTTGTGACTGACACAAGCCCGACGCGCAAGCGAGGTACGCTTTCACCTGCTGATCGCCTTAGCGCTCGCGCACCGAGCGCTAAACGTAAACCAGAATTCACACCTTCGGCCCCGCATCCCGATAATACAGCGGCAGGTAACGGTAGTACACTTCCAGCGTCAGCAGGTTCAGCGACGTGACCATGAGCCGCCCGCCGGCGGTGCCGTGCGTATCGCCGATCGACGACCAGCTGCCGAAGATCGGGCTGTTCTTGTCGGCCTCCTGCGACTTCACCAGGAGGTCGCGCATCTGCTGGTTCCAGTCCTTCCATGCGTCGCCACCGAAATGATACATCACTTGCGTGGCGTAATAGTGGTAATAGGCGTCTTTTCTGCTGCCCGGCGGCACCGGCTTCAGGTTGGCGCTGATGCCCTTGATGAGCCGCAGGTTCTGCGGCCCCCAGCCGTGCATGAACTGGCGGCAGAGTAGGCCGACCGCGCTCATCGTCGGCGTGGCGTCGGTGTCGACATAGCCGTAACCCTCGTTCGCCGCCGCGACGCTGTCGATAAAGCGCTCGACCCGCTTGAGCGTGACCGCCGGCACGTCGAGCCCGGCCATCTGGGCGCTCTTCGAGCGCCATCACCTGCCAGCCGGTGACGGAGAGATCGCCGTCCTGACCGGGCGTGTACCGCCAGCCGCCCTTCGCATGCTGGGCGTAGACGATGTAATTGACGGCGCGCTGGGCCGGCAGACGAAGCAGCGGGTCCTGGGTGAGGCCATACGCCTCGCACAGGGCGATGGTGCCGATGCCGTGACTGTACATGGTGCCGCCGAGGTCGCCGCGTTTGGGATCCTGGTGGGTGATGAGATAGCGCAGGCCGCGGGCGACGGTCTTGTCGTGAAGGTTATCCTTCGACGGCTTGTGGGTCTTGCCGGCCGCGAGCAACGGCAACAGGCCGAAGGCGGTGCCGGCGACGTTGTTGGGCGTGCCCTTGTCCTTGAAGGCGCCGTCGAGTGCCCAGTGGCCGTCGGGAGCCTGCTGGCGGACGATCCAGAGCAGGCCGCGCGCGACTGCCGCCTCGGACGGGCCAGTGGCGCCCAGCTTCCTGAGCGTCTCGATCAAGCCGGCGCTGCCTCCCTGGCGCAGCTTGTTGCGGTAGTCGTACGAATATTGGCCAAGCGCGCCGCCGGGAGGCAAGAAGCCGCTCGCGGTGCCGGGTCCCATGTCGGTCGCGCCGCCGGGGCCCGCACCGAAGCCCGGCGGCGTCGGCGTGTTGATGGGCGGATTCGCGTCATTGCCGTCGCGGACGCCGATTTTTTGCGCGGATCGTCCAGACCGGGGACCGTGGCTTCGGACCTGCGCTGGCTGTCGTTGCTCGCCTCGCCGCCGGTGTTCAGGCCGGAGATGTCCGGATCAATCACGTCGAACATTTCCACCGGGAGCGATTCCTGGGGGTCGGCCAGCACCTGGGGATCGTTCGCGTCCTCGTGATCCTGCTGCGATAGCACGATGGCGGCCGGGGCAATGAGCATGAACATCGCGAGGAGCACGGCATGGGTGCCAAAGCTGACGCACAACGCCACTCCGAGGCGCAGAGCCTTCACCGGCCGCGGCGCTGCGGGTACCGCATGAACCACGGGAGTCCGGCTTATTTTGGCCATTGTCGTCGCCTCCCCAGGTTGAGCTAATCGCACGTTGTAGGACGGCCTTCCTAGGCCGTCCCGCTCGCCCTGGACGGCCTGGGAAGGCCGTCCTACTTACTCGCATCCGAGGGATCGCTGCCGCTGGCGGGTTCGTGCGGCGCGGCGATGCCGGGCGCCCCATTCGGGCTCGGCGATTCGTCGCCGTCCAATCCCAGGGGCCGATCGCGCAGCACCGATAGCTGCGAGTGGACCGCCTTGTCGCCGCGCCTGAACCACAGGTGCAGGCCGACAATCGATACCCCAATGCAAAAAAGGCCGCCGATCGCCATGTACAGCACGTCCCGCGAGAACGGCGGCGTGGGCGGCGGCGCCGGCGTCGCCTTGCCCAGGTAAACGGTCGGGCCGATCAGCAGGTGCGTCTCATCGGTCTTTCCCGCCACGGCCTCATAGCTAAACTTCTTGATGTAATAGCCGTAGAAGGTGATCGGCTGATCCATCGTCTCCTGCGGCTCGAGCCCCTCCGGCAATGTCACGAACAGGATGCAATATGGCTTCGTTCCCCGCGTCGGTCCGACCACCCAACCCTCGTAAACAAATTCGATGCCCTTCGCGTTGGCTTCCGGCTTGCGGATGGGCAACTGACGCAAACGAATCATCTTGCCCTTCACCGGCACGACCTTGCCGCGGTAGTCCGGCGACAGGTGAGCATACGTCACGTATTTGTTTTCCTTGCCCGCCTTCTTGAACAGCTCGGCTGGAACGACTTTCGCATCGATCAGCGCCTCATATTGCAGGCGAATGAACGCTCGGTCGTCTTCGCTCCGTTCGTGCCACGGAATCGGCTTGCGGAGGTCCGGTATCGTCGTGCCGTCCCTGATCTTATGCAGCAAATCCCTTGGCAACGGCAGCGGCGCGTCGAGGTCCAGCGTCCACTCGGGAAATAACAGCGACTCCGTCGTCCCGTTCGACACGGCGGCGACGCGCGTCCCCACGATCGACAGCGGATTGGCGACCGCGAACACGTTCATCGACGCGGCGAACAGGATACCCGGCCGGAACGCGAGGACATTCAAAGGGTGGTCGTCGGGCGGCACCGCCGGCTTGCCGGGCTGGTTCGCATCCGCCTTCGGCAGTGCGCCCTTGTCCTGGGCGAAACCGGCAACACCACTCGCCAGCAGCGCCGTCAGCGCCAAACCGGCCACCGCCAGGCGCCTTGCATTCCGCATGACACGTATCCTCAAAAGAATTGGACGCCTGGGCCGGCGAAAAGTTCCCGGTCGAATGCTCTGTTTACGTTTAGGCGAGCGGCACGAACAAATCTACCCAAGCCCGCAGGCGAGTCTTCGAGCCTGCGCGGTAACCCCGCAGGCTCGAAGACTCGCCTGCGGGCTTGGTGGGTACAATATGAGCTGCCGCTCGCCGGCTGCGCAGCGGGCGAGCGCTAAACGTAAACCCGAACCCTAATCCTTGGCCGGCCGCATCAGCGGCGGCGGCACGAAGTGAATCTTGGGGAAGCCCGCTTGCTTGCAGACGTTGTAAACCTCCATGACGTACTCCTGCCGCAGATCCGCGTCCGCCTCGATCTTGATGTTGCCGTGCTCCATGCCGCCTTCCTTCTTGACGCGTTTGAGCTCCCGGCTCAGGTCCTGCTTGGCCGTTTCCCAGTTTTTGGTGACGTCCGCGACCTGGACCGGTGCCGGCTCGATCTTGCGCTTCAGCAGCACCTTGTCCGGGTGGCCGATGTCCGCGGCGCCGCCGGTCTTGACGATCACCGTCAGCGCGTCCTGAACTTCCGGTATCAGCATTTCTTCAGGCACCGACGGCGGAATGATGTCCAGCTGCTGGTTCTCTTTCGACTTCGTCGCCGTGATCTCCGGCGGCGCCAGGCTGCCGGCGATGTGCCCCTCGAGCGCGGAGGGATGATAGGTCATGATGAAAAACGACAGGATCTGAAACGACATGTCCAGCATCGGGGTGACGATGAGCCCGAGGTTGACGCCGCCTGGTTCCTTGGCCTTGTGCCTGCGCTTGTTGCTCATGATGGCTGCTCTCGCGGAAACTTCCGAAGTCTTGGAGACTTCGGAAGTTTGGGTGTCACCTCAACGCCGGCGGCACAAAGTGGACTTTCGTAAAGCCGGCGTCCTTGCAAACGTCGTAGACTTCCAGGACAAATTCCTGACGCAGCTCCGCGGCGCCGGCAATCTTGATCTCGGCTTTCTCGGCGCTGTCGTCCTTGCGGCGGCGCTTGAGCTCGCGCCAGTTCGCGCTTGGCATCGCCCCATTTCATGTTCGCGTCGGCGACCTGAATCGGGACCGCCTCGGCCGCGCTCTTGAGGGAGACTTTATCCGGCCGGCCCGCCTCGCCGGCGCTGACGATCACCGTCAGGATGTCGCGCATCTGCTCGTCGACCGCGACGGGATCGGTGGCGCCGATCGGATTGCCGCCGAACACCTTGTGCGCGGCGAGGCTGCCCGTGACCTGACCCTCCAGCGCCGAGGGGTGGTAGGTCATGATGAAGAACGCCAGGATCTGGAACGACATGTCGAGCATCGGGGTGACGATCAACCCGAGGTTCACGCCGGTCGCAGCGCGTTCGCGTGGCATGCGCATGGGTCACCTCGTCCAACTCCGCGGGGTTCGAAGAACGCCAGCCATGGGCGCTCCGGCAAACGCAGCGCCGCGGCGCGCGTCATGGCGCAGCTGCCAGTAGCGGAAGCCGGCGCGCTGGCACGCGTCGAGCACCTTCCACACGTCGCCGTACTTGCAGTTCTTGTCCGCCCGCAAGATGACGATGATCTTGATCTCGCCGACCTTGCCGCGGGCCTTCGCCGAACGCTCCAGGATCTGCTTCTCCCCGATCAGGTGGGCCTTGATCTTCTCCGGCGTGTCGAGCACCATGTTGCCCAAGACGCCCTTGAGCAGGCCGTCGGCGCCGAGGTTGAGGAAGACCCAGTCATCGGCGCCCGGCTCCAGCGCGACCGCGGCGGTGGAAACCGGCAGATGGATCGAATCGTCGAACTGGTCCACGCGGACGAAGTTGACGGTGATCATGAAGAACATGATGAGCTGCAGGACCAGGTCCAGAAGCGGCGTCAGGTTCGGATCGGTCCCTTCACTGCCGACGCTGGCAGACATGAAATATTCCTCCTCGCAGGAGTCCGCGAAACCGCAAGCGAGCTGCGGATCAACCGCGGCTCTGCACGCCGGTCGCGCCCTTGTCCGCCGGCATGGTCGCGGCGCCGGCGGTGGCCTTCTTCGAGTTGTGATACATCTGCGTCAACAGGTCGTCGGCCAGGTTCGTCGTGTTGGTTGTGATGCCGGTCAGGCGGTTCGAAAAAAACGTGTAGAAGAAGATGGCGGGCACCGACACGCCGACGCCGACGAGGGTGACGACGAGGGCGTGGGAGATTTCGCCGGCCAGCGACGTGGCATCGGGAGCGCCGGCGGCCTCGCCGAGCTTGCGGAACGCGCCGACCATGCCCGAGACCGTGCCGACCAGCCCGAGCATCGGGCCGAGCGTGCCGATCGTCGCGAGGTAGCTGATCCACGCCGCCTTGCTGGAGCGGACCGTGTCGACCATGCCGAGCATCGCCTCGCGGGCGTCCTCGATGCCGTACTGCAGCCGGCCCATGCCCGCCGTCAGCACCCGCGCGAGGAACGAGCTGTCGCCCTTGCACAGATCGTAGGCCTGCTTGAACTGCCGCTTGTTCACCATGCTCGTGAATTCATCGACGAACGCGGTCGGCACTGCCTTGCCAAGGCGCAGGTCGAGCAGCAGCAGGATAATCAACGCGACCATGCCGACCGAGATGGCCGCGAACAACAGGCCGAACATGATGCCGATCGACACGAAGAAGTGCATGATCGGGTTGACGGGGCCCTTCTTGGGCTCTTCGGCGGGCGGCTCCTTGGCCTCGTCCTGGGCCCGCGCGGTAGCGGGCATCGTCAGGATTACGGTCACAACCACCGTGGACAGGGCAACGACGCCCAGCATGCAGCTCAACAGGCCGACGCGGCATTTGCCAGCAAAGAATCGCATGGTGCAAATCCTGAATCTAAGGAACAGGCCCACGTGGCCGGGGACAGGAGAACGCTCGAAACCAACCGAACCGAACCTGGGCAGAGGTCACCACGTCGGACTGGGCAGCCGGGTGCGGCGAGTTTGCTCGCATTTCCATTTATAATGCGGGGCTACCGCCCCCGCTGTCAAGGTTTTTCTCTTTGGGCGTCGCGGGAATCGATCCGGTTCCCGAAAAAGCTTGCGCAACCGGCACACTCGGCGCGCGGCTTCTGTGGGGCACGTTTCTTACGTGCCCGTTTTTTCTCGGGTACTCGGGCACGTAAAAAACGTGCCCCACAGCGAGGGTGATCTAGATTTCTAGCATCTCCGCCAACCCCGCGGCGACGAGCTGGGCGCCGCTGACATAATGACTGCCGGCCGTCCATTCGCGCAGCACGAGCTCGTCAACGCCGAAGAGGCGGGCCTGCAGGGCGTCGATCTCCTTTTCCATGTCCTCGAAATGGCGGACCCAGCGGTGCGCCTCGTCGGCGCCGACGCGTTTTTCGCTCTGCCAGCGCATGCGGTGGAACAGGAGCGTGCTGAAGCGCGTGACGATGCGTTTGCGGCACGCCGCCAGGATGAGCAGCGTGGCCGAAGAGCATTCGCCGAGGACGACGCCCGTACACTGGAGCTGCCGCTGACGAATCAGGGTGGTGACCGCGAGCGCCCCGTAGACGCTGCCGCCCAGCGAGTCGAAGTAGAGAACGCACTCGCCGCCCCGAGGCACGTCGAGGAGTGCCTTGACGACATCGTCTTCCCAGTCGTCGACCTCGCCGATCAGGGGAATTTCCGCCGGCGGCTTCTTCGATTTCGGCATGCTATGGAGATACGCCGCACGGCGTGGCCGACAAGAGGCTTACTCCGTCAGGACGCGCACAAACCAGGCCGCCAGTTCCTCCGGCGTGGCCGCCGTATCGCGCAGGGTCAGCGTCTTCTGGTACGCCGCTCGGGTCAGCGCGAAGGCGGCGGCCAGTTCCTTCCCCTTCACCGGCCGGTTCTGGGCGTCGATCGCCGCCTCGATGCTGAGCGGCCGCGGCGCGCAGGCGGCGGCGAGGTCGTCGATGTCGCCAGCGGTCAGCACGCCGGGGACGAATGCATCGTGTGGCAAGCAAATGAATGGGCTCGCCAGTGCCGAGCGATAGCTTGCCAATCCGCCGTGGATGTGGATTCCCCGCACGGTTGTTTCCGACGGCGCTAGCAGCGCGGCTACCAGCGTCACCAATCCGCCCATCGGCTCGCCCAGGAGCGGCTGCCCGTCTGCTTCGTAAGGCACCGACATCCTCGCGGCGGCAGCGTTGGCCGGGGCGAACGAGTCGCCCCATAGCACGACCGGTCCGGCTCCTTGCTTATGCAGCGCATCCAGCACGAGCAGGAGTTCCTGCACCTGCCGGCCCAGCACGGTCTTGCCGTGCATCCACTCGGTTGCGGAGATGCTGGTGTCGCTGCTGGTTCGTCCGCGCGCGCGCCCGGCGAGCGCATCTCGCCGGCACCACGCAGGTCGGGCAGGCACACGCTGACGCCCGCCTGTAACAGTCGGGCGATTGCCGCCGTGCGGTGCTGCAGGAAGCCCGCCTTACCCTCCTGCGCGATGGCAACGACGACCGGCGTGCCTTGTTTGGCTCCGGCCGGCAGCAGCCAGCGCAGCGGCACGGCTGGGCGCGGCTCCTGCGGGTGACGGACCACCTGAGTCTTTTGGCGAAGTGGCGTCAGCCATTCACCTTCGTCCACAGTCTCGATGTTACCCCCACGCCGGACGTCGAGGCCGAGCAACGGCGTCCAGAGCTGCAGTTCCGCCATTGGCACAACGGCGGCTTTCTTGCCCCGCACGCGCGTTCGCTCCCGCCATTCGCGCGCCTCGCTGTAGTCGGCGAGCACCCAGACCGACTGGGGCTTGAATTGCTCCTCCGCCTCTGCCGTCAGGCACTGCAGCACGTCCGCCGGCAGGCGCTTGGAGTACTCCTGCGCCTTGATGCCGAACCACTTCTCGAACGCGGGATGGATGCCCTTGCGATGCTCCGCGCCGATGTTGTTGCAGTGCGTCGCCTCCGGCGGCTTGCCCGACACTGAGCCGCGGCCGTTCATCGCCGCCAGCTTGTCGGTCGCGTCATAGAAGCCGTAGATCTTCTGCAAGCGCTTCCACACCGGATCGTGCTCGCGGTCCCACGCAAATTCATGGGCATAGATCAACGGCCGTGGCGCCGCGGCCGCGACGATGAGCCACGGCAGAAAGCCGTCGCGGGCGGCGAGGCGGAGGTTGCGGGTCGATTCCCAACTGCCGCCGCCCATGTAGTTGAAGGTGCGCTCCGCGTCGGGCGGCAGCGGGAATTTCGTCTCCGGCTGCGCGCCGCCGAAGTTGAACGGCACCACCGCCTTGACCCGCGGATCGAGCGCGGCCAGCACCGCCGCCGGATCGCCGCCGCCGGCCACCGAGCCGAGGACGATGATCTTGTCGCGATCGATGCCGGGCCGGGCGAGCAAGAGGTCGATGCCGCGCATCAGGTCCCACACCATCCAGCCGATCAGGCTCTCGCCGACAAGCTGAAGCTGCACGCCGAGGTTGTAGCGGAAGTAGTAATCCTGCCGGCCGACCTTGAACGGGGCGGGATAGCTCGTCTCATTGGCGAAGGGATGTTGGCGGCGCTCGCCGTGGCCGAGCATGTCCGGCACGAGCACCAGGCAGCCGGCGCGGGCCCAGGTCATGCCCATGTCCTGCAATTCGCCCTGCGTCTTCGGATTGTGGTGGCTATGGATGATGACCATGCCGGGCATCGGCCCCGTCGCCTTGTCCGGAACATACAGGTTCGCGGTCACGACCAGGCCCGGCCGGCTTTCGTAAACGATGTTCTCGATGCGGAAGCCGTCGCCGTCGATCGTCTTCGTAGTGAGCACCTTCACCTGCTTCGGCACTTCGGGGAACCGACCCAGCGACTGCCGCAGCAGGGCAACCTTCGCATCGCGGTACTTTTCCCAGGCTTCCCTGGTGGTAATCTTCTCCCATTCCTCGCGATCCCTACGATTCACCGCCTCGCGCTCTTGTTGCAGCGCGGTCACGCGATACTTGCGCTCCGGCGCATCTTTCGCAAGCACGTCGCCTGCCAGCTTGGGCAACTCCGCGATGATTTGCTCGAGCGATGGTTCGCCCTGGGCGCCGGCGCGACCGGCCTGCGAGCCGAGGAGGATCAGGGACAGGCACATCAATCGCTTCATGGGGTCGGTCCGTCTGGGTCGGTGGGAGGTTCGTTTGCCTCAGTCATTGTCGCCGGATGCTGGGCGACGTGCCAGCGAATTTGCCGGGCGAGCCCAAGCAGCACCTTGACCTCCATCACGCTGAGCCGGGCCCGGCCGAGCAGATGCCGGACCGCGTGCATCAGCGGCTCGGCCTTGGCGCCGTACAGGAAATGGATTTCCTCCAGCGCCGTCTGCAATTGGCGAAACATCTGCTCCTGTTCCGCAAACGTCGCGGGCGGCGGTCCCGGTTCGGCCGGAAGTGCGGGCGCATCCCACGCGCGGCGCAGCTCGTAGAGGCAGATGGCGACAGCCTGGGCAAGGTTTAACGCCGGGTAGTCGTCGGCGGCGGGGATGCGGATGAGATGATGGCAGCGCGTCACCGCGTCGTTGGCCAGGCCGGTCGGCTCCGGCCCGAACACGAGCGCCGCCGGCCGGTCTTGCCGCAGGGCCGCGACCACCGCCGGCATGACGGCGTCGGCAGGGCCGACCGATTGCCGGCGGAACAGCCCGCCCGCCCGCGCCGACGTGCCGGCGACGATCACGCAATCGCCGACCGCGTCGTCAAAGCTGCCGGCGGTCCGGGCCGATCGCAGGATCGATTCGCCATGGGTGGACATTTGCAGCGCCTGCGGATTGCGCGGATCGGCGATGGGATTGACGAGGACCAGCTCGGCGAGGCCCATGTTGCGCATGACCCGGGCCGCGGCGCCGAGGTTACCGGCGTAGTGCGTTTCGATCAACACCACACGGCAAAGGTCGAGCGACATGACGCATCCGGGGGACATCGGGGAAGTCGCGCTGCGGATTCCGCTTGCATTTTACGGGCGGGCGCGCACTCTTTCATTGGCGGTCCCCAGCGTTCGCTTGTTGGAGGATTTGGTCGATGCGTGCCACCCTCGTCTCGTTGCTGGTCGTGTTCTGTGCCGCGACTCCCGGGATGGGCCAGAAGCGAGACGAGCCCGTCAAATGGGAGATGGGGTTCCTGGACAAGACCTTCGGAATCAAGTTCAAGTCCGGCGGCCCCCCGGGCCAACTCAATCGCGGCTTCAAGATGGTCTTCGAGTTCACCCGCGACTTGAAAGCCCCGGAATTGGCCGAGCTGCGCCGCCTGCTGCAGCCGCCCACCACCATGCCGCCAGCGTTCTTTTTCTATTCCTTCGACGACGAAAACATCGCGATCGAAAAGCTGCCGGTGGCCATCATCGAAGGGGAGCTGACCGGCGTCAAGGGCGATCGTTTTCGCCTCATCACCGCGGAAATGATGCATGGCGTGGCCGCGGACATCCGGAAGGTGGAAGCACGCCCCGCTCCGCCCGCCGCGGTCGTCGAGGAGAAGAAGAGATAGGAAACCCGGCTAGTGCATCGTCAAGCCTTGATTTTGGGGTAGCCGCATTCGTGAGAATGCGGGTGACATCGCCCGCATTCTCACGAATGCGGCTACCAAGCAACCCCTCTTTCGAGACTTGACGCGGCACTAGACCCAGCCAAGAGCCTTGCGCAGGTCTTCGAGGCCGCCGCGGATTGCCTCCTCCGCCGTCGCATAGACGCCGGCGCTGGCGATGCGCGTGCCGTTGATGGTCTGGCGAATGGCGCAGCCGAACTTGCCGTCGACCGGGACCGCGACCAGGCTGTACTGCGGCTGACCGCCGAGCAGGAAGTACCAGGTTCGGCCGTCGCTGCCGAGCTTGAGGTCGCCGCCGCGCTGCGTGAGCCAATCGGGAGTCGTCATCCGGGGTTCTCCTCGGGTTGCCATTCTATACGGGGTCGCCGCCGCGGGCAGCGTCCATGCGTCTGTTCGCGCGATAGGGTCCGCGTATAATGGGGGATTCGAGAGGAACCCCGGCATGCGCGACGACCTGCGGATCGGCTTTCTCGGCGCCGGCAAGATGGCGACCGCGCTCGCTCAGGGCTGGCTGACGGCGGGCCTGATCGATGCCGACCGCCTCCGCGCCAGCGATCCGTTTCTCGAGGCGCGAGGCGTTCGCCCGCGCCACCGGCGGCCAGGTGCTGCCCAGCAATCGTCACGTGGTTGCCGAGAGCGATCTGGTGGTCCTCGCCGTCAAGCCGCAGCAGGCGGCCGACGTGCTCGACGAGATCGGCCCGGCCGTCAAGGCGAGCTTGCCCCTCATCGTTTCGATCATGGCCGGCGTAAGCATGCAGACGATTGTCGATCGCCTGGGGCTGCCCGGCTGCCGGCTGATCCGCGTCATGCCCAACACGCCATGCCTGGTTGGCGCCAGCGCTTCCGCCTACGCGGTGAGCCCCGGCGCCTCGGCGGACGATGGGCAACGGGTCGATCGGCTCTTCAACGCGGTCGGTCGCGCGTTCGCGGTCCCCGAGAAATTGCTCGACGCGGTCACCGGCCTGTCCGGCAGCGGCCCGGCATTCGTCTTCGTCATCATCGAAGCGCTCAGCGACGGGGGCGTGCGCATGGGTCTGCCGCGCGACCTTGCCACGCAGCTGGCGGCGCAGACCGTCCTGGGTTCCGCGAAACTGCTGCTCGAAACCGGCCTGCACCCGGGCACGCTCAAGGACATGGTCGCCAGCCCCGCCGGCACCACCATCGCCGGCCTGCACGCGCTGGAGCGCGGCGGCCTCCGCGCGGCGCTGATGGACGCCGTCGAGGCAGCGACCCGTCGGTCGGCTGAGCTGGGGAAAGCGTGAGGCGGGGAACGCCCACAGCCGTCAGGCTGTGGGGTTGCAGCCGGTTACCCCACGGCCTTTCGGCCGTGGGCGTGGGCGATGATTTGTGGCTGGTCTTTGATTCGCATGGAAACCGTCCTCGTCTTTGATTTCGGCTCGCAATACGGCCAGCTCATCGCGCGCCGGGTGCGCGAGCAGAACGTCTTTTGCCAGATCGTGCGCCACGGTCTGTCCGCCGAACGCGTGCGCGCCCTGCAACCGAGGGGCATCATCTTCTCCGGCGGACCGGCCAGCGTGTACGAAAACGGGGCGCCGAGCTGCGACCCGGCGATCTTCGACCTCGGCGTGCCGTTCCTGGGGATTTGTTACGGCATGCAGCTCGCGTGCCATTTGCTCGGCGGCAAGGTGGTGGCGTCCAGGACCCGGGAGTTCGGCCGGGCGCATTGTCATGTGCGTGAGGCCGACGGCCTGTTCGCCGGCATGCCCGAGGACGCGGTCGTGTGGATGAGCCACGGCGATCAGGTCGCGGTCGACGGCAATAGCCCGTTCGTGCCGCTCGCCTCGACGGAAACCTGCCCGGTGGCGGCGGTCAAGCACGTCGCGCGTCCGGTCTACGGCCTACAGTTTCATCCCGAGGTCAGCCATACGCCGCACGGCAGCCTCATCCTGCACAATTTCCTGTATCAGATCTGCGGCTGCACGGGGACCTGGAAGCTGCAGTCGTTCATCGACCATACGGTCGCCGACCTCCGGCAACGCATCGGCCCGGCACGCGTCATCTGCGGCCTGTCCGGCGGCGTGGATTCGTCGGTGGCGGCGGCGCTGCTCCTGCGCGGTCGGCTCGCAGGTGGCGTGCATCTTCGTGGACAACGGCCTCCTGCGCCAGGGGGAAGCCGACGCGGTGCGCCGGACGTTCCGCGACCACTTCCACGCCGACCTGCACCAGGTCAATGCCCGCGACCGTTTCCTCGACGCCCTGGCCGGCGTCACCGACCCGCAGGAGAAACGCCGGATTATCGGCCACGTGTTCATCGACGTGTTCAAGGACGAGGCCCGGCACATCGAGAACGCCCGCTTCCTCGCGCAGGGCACGCTCTATCCCGACGTGATCGAGAGCGGCGCCGCGGCGGACGGTCCGGCCGCCACCATCAAGACGCACCACAACGTCGGCGGGCTGCCGAAGGAGCTGGGCTTCGAGCTGATCGAGCCGCTCAAGGACCTGTTCAAGGACGAGGTGCGCCGGCTCGGCCTGGAGCTGGGTCTGCCGGAGGCGCTGGTCTGGCGCCATCCGTTTCCGGGGCCCGGTCTCGCCGTCCGCTGCCTGGGCGAAGTCAACGCCGCCCGGCTCGAGGTGTTGCGGCAGGCGGACGCGATCCTGCAGGATGAGCTGCAGCAATCGGGCTGGTATCGCAAGACGGCGCAGGCGTTCGCGGTGCTGCTGCCGGTGCAGACGGTCGGCGTAATGGGCGACGGCCGGACGTACGAATCGGTGGTGGCGATTCGCGCGGTCGAGACGGACGATTTCATGACCGCCGACTGGTCGCACCTGCCGTACGAGCTGCTGGCACGGATTTCGACGCGGATCATCAACCAGGTGTCAGGCGTCAACCGCGTCGTGTACGATATCAGCAGCAAGCCGCCGGCGACGATTGAGTGGGAGTAGGCGCTGCGAACCATGACGCCCGACGGTGCGCAGGCTGTATCAAGGCCGCCAGGTAACGTCCTTCAATACGTCCCTCTCGTAGACCTTCATCGTGTCTCTAATCAACGTCCGCAGCGGTTCATTTGCAGCAGTTTCCAGGAGGCGAATGGTTTGCTCGGCCATGCGCACGGACCGGGCCGCATTCGCATGCGTGAGCGGACGATGCAGATCGTAGTCCGCGAAATTGCGGTCTTGCCGCAACGAGTTCAGGGCGGCCCCAGTGGTGGCCAACTTTGGATCGCCACAGTTGCTCAAACGGAGCCAAAGATGCGCATGCGCCCGCTCGCCGCGTGGCACGGCAAAACCAAGACTGTCCAAGAGTTCCCGAGCGACATGAAATGCCGCATAATACGCACGGCTGACCGCTGACCGCCACGCGGCTTCGAAACCTTCGGCGAGCAGGGTCTGCGCCAGCGTCAGAAAATCGCGGCTGTTCATGGACGGTCAATCATGGCAAGCCGAAACACGCAAACGTGGGTCGCAGGGCAGTGGTCGAAAAGCTCGCGGAGCCAGCGCTGTTGGCACGCGAACATCTGCTCCGCGTCCAGTCCGGTCACATCGACGTTGAGGATGATATGGCGATCATTGGCGATCTCCGGATCCTCATCGACGAACACGGCAACGGGCCTGTCTGGAAAAACACTGTGCGTCAAATCCAGAACAGGCCGGAGATACGCGGTCGCACCCTGCTCGGCCGCGACGGCAAATACTGCGGGTGGCAGCGCGATCAACGAAGGGGTTTGCGTGGCTTGCGTCATGCCACCAGTCTACCGGGCACCGATTGCCGGGACAATCGCAGTTCCGGCTTGCCCGACACCGATGCGGCTCGTCGGTACAATACAAGAGATGTCGGCCCCCGGGCCCCCGTCGGTTGCAAGCGGGCCGGATTGCATCGCAAGACCGCCTCAGCGTTCGCGGCGCTGCCGCCGGTGCAGAGCGTCGGCGTGATGGGAGATGGCCGCACCTACGAGGCGGTGATCGGCAATTCCTCGGGATTCTGGAGGCACGCAATATGACGCTTACTCAGGTGGGCCCTTACATGCCGGATGGAGTTCGGGCTCTTGCAAGTCTGCTCAACATGCTCATGGAAGCCGTGGCGGCATGCAAAGTCACCGCGACGAGATCTACAGGATGGGATTACATCGGTCTCAAGGTCGACGGCAAGTTTTGGGTCGGGATTGAAATCTCAGAGCCCGAGAAGCTTCGTTTCTACACGAACTGCAAAATCCAGCGGGAGGCCGCGACCAAGCTCGGCGTCGGCGAGGTGTGGGAAGAACCTGGATTCCGGGCGCAGTCGCTGGGGGCGTAGCGTGGAACTCGCGTCCGAAGACATCCACTTCTTCGCGCGCACCAAGGTGAGCCAGATGCAGTGGCTGCACAAGTTCGTTACCGAAAATCTTGGCATGGCGCGTACGATCGTATCACCTGACCAGCCGGCTGTCACCGAGATCGCGACTGAGAGTTGACGTCATGCGCTTCGTGAAAATGCAGGGCTGCGGCAATGACTATATCTACGTCAACTGCTTCCGCGAGCCCCCGCCGAAAGACGCGGCCGCGCTGAGCCGCGCCATCGCTGATCGGCACTTCGGCGTCGGCGGCGATGGGCTGATCCTCATCTGCCCTTCGGAGAAGGCCGACGCGCAGATGCGCATGTTCAACGCCGACGGCAGTGAAGCCGAGATGTGCGGCAACGGGGTGCGCTGCGTGGCGAAATACGTCTATGACCACGGCATCGCGAAAAAGCCGGTGCTCAAGATCGAGACGGGCCGTGGCGTGCTCACGCTGGAGGTCGAGCCTGCCGGCGACAAGGTCCGCCAGGTTCGCGTCGACATGGGCGAGCCGATCCTCCAGGCCGAGCGCATCCCCACGAAGCTGCCGGGCGATCCGCCGATCGACGTGCCGCTGCCGGGACACGATCTGCGCGTGACGTGCGTCTCGATGGGCAATCCGCACTGCATCACATATGTGGACACGATTACGGACCATCTCGTGCTCGGCGTCGGGCCGAAGATCGAGAAGGGCCCGGCGTTTCCGCGCAAGACGAATGTCGAATTCGTCCACGTCAATCGGCCCGACGATGTCACGTTTCGTGTGTGGGAGCGCGGCTCCGGCGAGACGCTGGCCTGCGGCACCGGGGCGTGCGCCGTCTGCGTCGCCGGCGTGCTAACCGGCCGGACGCAGCGGCGGATCACAGCCCACCTGCTCGGCGGCGATTTGCAACTGCACTGGTCGGAAAGCGACAACCACGTCTACATGACCGGGCCGGCCGTCGAGGTGTTCAGCGGCGAATGGCCGGACGGATAGCCATGAAAATTCGCCATCCCTTGCTCATCAAGTGCGTCACCCTCGCCGGCGCCTGGCTGATTCGCCTGTACATGGGCACCATCTGCTTTCGCTATCGGCCGATGGGCCCGGACATCAATCCGCGGCGGCGCGATCTCGAGGGGCGCTATATCTACGCCTTCTGGCACGAGACGGTGCTGCTGCCGTGCTACGCATTCGGACGGCGCAAGATTCTCTGCCTGATCAGCGAGCACGCCGACGGCGAGATGATCGCGCAGGTCTGCCATCACGTCGGCTTCGGCGTCGTGCGCGGCTCGACCACGCGCGGGGCGGTCAAGGCGCTGCGCATGATGATTCGCCTTGCGGAGAAGCACCACTTCGCCGTGCTGCCCGACGGACCGCGCGGGCCGCGGCGGCATATCGAGCTGGGGCTCATCTTCCTCGCGGCGCGCACCGGCTTGCCGCTTGTGCTCGCCGGCATCGGCTACGATCGGCCGTGGCGAATGCCGACGTGGGATCGCTTTGCGGTGCCGCGGCCCTGGAGCCGGGCGGTGATCCTGACCGGCGAGCCGCTGGTCGTGCCGGCCGACGCGACCCGCGCAGATGGAAGAGTGTCGTCGGCAGGCCGAGGAGACGCTTAATGCGTTGACCACGCAGGCTGAAAAGCTGGCGGAAGGGGGCGCCATTGGGTATCCTGGAAAGCAGGTGAGCTGACCCGTTTCCCCACCGCCCGCATTACAGGTTTTGGCCTTGCAACCCACGAACGACGAAGCTATTGTCCCCGCCTCAGAAATATTCGAGGCTGAGCTGGTGGAGCTGCCCCCGCGGCGGCGCAGGCTGCCGATCTGGGCGCGGCTGCTCCTCCTGCTGCTCGCCGGGATGTGGCTGACGGTGTTCGTCATCGGCGTGCTGCTAAATCCCTACGAGGCGGACGGCACGCCGCGGACCTCGGAAACCCATCGGCAATGGCCCTTGAATCTGCCGCAGTGCACGTTCAAGGAGCTTACGGGATTGCCGTGTCCGTCGTGCGGCATGACGACCAGCTTTTCGCTGTTGGTGCACGGCGACGTGTGGAATTCGCTGCGAGCGAATTTTGCGGGGACTGCTCTGGCGACGCTGGGGATGTTCTACATTCCGTGGAGCCTCGCCAGTGCGTGGCGCGGGCGATTCCTGTTCATCCGCTCGCTGGAGATGACGCTGTTTCGGCTGTCGATCGTGTTCATGGTCCTCCTGTTCGGGCGCTGGGCGATCGCGCTGGCGATTGCCTACTTCACGCCGTCGGGGGGTTAGAATTACGTGTTCTCACGGAGGGGAGACGATGAGAGCTGCATCGAGCGATTGCGCGTGGGCGACGGTCCTGGGCAACTGGGCGGTGCGTGCAGCGGGCTTGCTGTGCACGGTCATGGCGTTTGCCCTGGCGTCGGGGTGCAATCCAGCGAGCATGGCTTACCTGATGATGCCGTTCCTGGACGACAAGGAGCCGGCCAAGTGCAAGCTGTCGTCGCCGAACAAGGACACCACGGTTGCGATCGTCACCTGGTTCGGCAATTCGGACCTGCAGCTGTATTCCGAGCTGATGCCGTTCGACAGCGAGTTGAGCGAAAAGCTGGCCTCGACCCTGCGCGACCGCTTCACGGCGAACAAGGAGAAGGTCAAGATTGTGCCGAATGCGCAGGTGCGCGTCTACCAGAACAAGGTCACGAGCAAGGCCTGGTCGCCGGCCGTCCTGGGTAAGAAGCTCAAGGCGGACTACGTCATTGCGATGGAGATCAATGCCCTGTCGCTGCACGAGCGCAGCAGCTTCAACACGCTGTTTCGCGGCACCACCGAGATCGGCGTCCGATGCTACGATCTCAGCAAGCCGGAGAACGAGCAGGTCGTCTTCGACGAGATCTACCAGCGCTCCTATCCGAAAGACAACCCGATCGACGCGAACGGCAGCGTGATGCAGTTCCGGGCCCTGTTCCTCCGGCACGTCACCCGCGACCTGTCGCGCTGGTTTGCGGCCTACGAGCACGACGAGCGGATTCACGACATGGAACAGGATTGAGCACGCGCGACGAAACCGCGAGCCCACGGGTGTTCCCGTGGGCTTTTTGTTTTGCCGAGTTGAAACCTCAGGCGGCAGCTGGGAAAATGACGGTGAGCGAACCCGATGCACCTTGATGAGGCTGGCCATGATGGGAATGGTATTCTCTCGATCGCGCCGCCGCCTGGTTGCCGTCGCGCTGGCTTGCGGCGGCGCGCTACTTGCCCGGACCGCGGTACCCGCGCAGGACGCCTCGCCGCCGACGGAGGGACGGATCGACTTCAATCGGCAGATTCGGCCGATCCTCTCGGAGAATTGCTTCACCTGCCACGGGTTCGACGAGCAGCAGCGCAAGGCCAAGCTCCGGCTCGACACGCGCGACGGTGCCGTCGCCAGGCTGCGCCGCGAAGGCCATGCGGTCGTCCCCGGCAAACCTGGCGACAGCGAGCTGCTCGCGCGCGTGCTCAGCGCCGACGACGCGGAGCGCATGCCGCCCGTCACGACGAAGAAACGCCTCACGCCGCAGCAGATCGAATTGCTCCGGCAATGGATCGAGCAGGGCGCCCCATATGCACAGCACTGGGCGTTCATGCCCCCGCAGCGGTCCGCGCTGCCGACGCTGAAATCGGATGGCGGCGTGCGCAACGGCATCGACCGGTTCATTCTGGCGCGGCTCGAAAAGGAGGGCCTTCGGCTGTCCCCGCAAGCCAACCGCACGACCCTCATCCGCCGCGTGACTCTCGATCTCACCGGCCTGCCGCCCACTCCGGCGGAGGTGGACGCGTTTCTGATCGACCCGGCCATCGACGCCTACGAGAAGGTGGTGGATCGGCTCCTTGCCTCACCGCACTACGGTGAGCGCATGGCCGTCGACTGGCTGGACGCCGCTCGTTTTGCCGACACGCACGGTTACCACATCGACGCCGGCCGGGACATGACGCGCTGGCGCGAATGGGTGATCGACAGCTTCAATCGCAACCTGCCTTTCGATCGCTTCACGATCGAGCAGCTTGCGGGCGACCTCTTGCCGAATGCGACGGCGGCGCAGAAGATCGCGTCGGGATTCAATCGCAACCACATGATCAACTTCGAGGGCGGGGCCATTCCCGAGGAGTATCACACCGCCTACATCGTCGATCGCGTCAACACCACCGCGACGGTCTGGCTCGGCCTGACGCTCAACTGCTGCCAGTGCCACGATCACAAGTATGACCCGTTTACGCAGAAGGAGTTTTACCAGCTCTACGCATTCTTCCATAACGTGCCGGAGAGCGGCCTCGACGGCTCGAAGGGCAACGCGGCGCCGCTGCTCAAGCTGCCGAGCAAGGTGCAGCAAGAGGCCCTCGACAAGCTCGATAGGGAAATTGCCGATGTCGAGGCCCGGCTCAAGACGGCGCCGACGTTGAAGGACGAGCTGGCCAAGCTCCGCAAGGCCCGCACCGCGCTGGAGTCGCAGGTGCCGAGCACGATGGTGATGCAGGACATGCCGCAGCCGCGCGACACGTTCGTGCTGGTGCGCGGCGAGTACAGCAAGAAGGGCGAAAAGGTCCACGCCGCCCTGCCCGCGGCGCTGCCGCCGTTGCCGAAGGGCGAGCCGATGAACCGGCTCGGCCTGGCCCGCTGGCTGGTCGCGCCCAGCAGCCGCTCACAAGCCGCGTGATCGTCAACCGCTACTGGCAGCTGTTCTTCGGCACCGGCCTGGTCAAGACGGTCGAGGACTTCGGCGCGCAGGGCGAGTCGCCGAGCCATCCCGAATTGCTCGACTGGCTCGCGGCGGAGTTCGTGGACCCGACCCCGGCCCCACTCGGTTCGGGCGGCAAAGAGCGCTGGGACGTCAAGCACCTGGTCCGCCTGATCGTCACCTCGGCCGCGTATCGGCAATCGTCCGCGGTGAAGCAGGAGATCTTGAGCCGCGACCCGGAGAATCGGCTGCTGCGCGCGGTCCGCGCTTGCGTCTGCAGGCCGAGTTCATCCGCGACCAGGCGCTGGCGGTGAGCGGCCTGCTCAACCGCGAGATCGGCGGCGCCAGCGTCAGCCCATATCAGCCCCAGGGCCTGTGGCAGGAGCTGGCGTCGCGCGGCGACAGCAAGAACTGGAGCGCCCAGTTCTTCGTGCAGAGCCACGGCAAGGAGCTGTACCGGCGGACGATGTACACGTTCTGGAAGCGCACCTCGCCGCCGCCGCAGCTGGTGACGTTCGACGCGCCGGATCGCGAAGTGTGCACCGTGCGGCGATCGCGCACCAATACTCCCCTGCAGGCGCTGGTGCTCATGAACGATCCGACGTACGTCGAGGCGGCACGCAAGCTCGGAGAGCGCATGATGCATCACGCCAAGAATCCGCAGGACCGCATCGCATTCGCGTTCCGCCTCGCCACGGCCCGGCAGCCGAGCGAGAAGGAGATTGGCGTGTTAACGCAGACGCTGCAGAAACAGATCGAGCGCTATCGGCAGGACGAGAAGGCGGCGCGGAAGCTGCTCGCGGTGGGCGAAGCGCCGGCCGACTCGGCGCTTCCGCCGACCGAGTTGGCGGCATACACGATTGTGGCGAGCGTGATCTTGAATTTGGATGAAACCGTTACCAAGAATTGATTCGTTTAGCGGCGGTTCGTAGAACCGCCCGGGGCTCAGGCGGTTCTACGAACCGCCGCTAGACCAAGAGACCGCGATGCACATGTTGCGTGAATACGAACTTCTACAAACTCGCCGCCAGTTCTTCGGCCGCGCCGCCAGCGGCGTTGGCATCGCCGCCCTCGCGGCACTGCTCAACGAAAGCCGGGGCCATGCCGATCCACCGGCACCGCGCCCCGGCACAATGCAAACCCTGCACCACGCGCCGCGGGCCAAGCGCGTCATTTACCTTTTCATGTCCGGCGGGCCGTCGCACATCGATCTGTTCGACTACAAGCCGCGGCTGCGCCAGCTCCACGGCACCGAGCTGCCCGCGTCGATTCGCATGGGTCAGCGCATCACCGGCATGACGTCGGGGCAGCGAGCGTTTCCCTGCGTCGCGCCGATGTTCCGCTTCGCGCGGCATGGGCGGTGCGGCCGGTGGCTGAGCGAACTGCTGCCGCACACCGGCACGATCGCCGACGATATTTGCGTGGTCAAGTCGCTGCACACCGAGGCGATCAACCATGACCCGGCGATCACGTTCATCCAGACCGGCAGCCAGCAGCCGGGCCGGCCGAGCATGGGAGCGTGGCTGAGCTACGGCCTGGGCACCGAGAATCGCAACCTGCCGGCGTTTGTCGTCATGGTGTCGCAGGGCAGCGGCAATCGTACCGATCAGCCGCTGTTCTCGCGCCTGTGGGGAGCCGGGTTCGTGCCCAGCGAGCACCAGGGCGTTCGCTTCCGCACCGGCAACGATCCGGTGCTGTACCTATCCAACCCGCCCGGCGTCGACGCCGGCGCCGCCGCGAAATGCTCGACGCGACGCGCGCCCTCAACGAAATGGCCGCCCAGTCGTTCGGCGATCCGGAAATCAACACGCGCATCGAGCAATACGAGATGGCGTTCCGCATGCAGACGAGCGTGCCGGAACTCACCGATTTCTCCAACGAGCCGGCCCACGTGCTGCGAGCCTATGGCCTCGATCAGCCGCGCGACGACGGCGGGTTTGCCCGCAACTGCCTGCTGGCGCGGCGCATGGCCGAACGCGGCGTGCGCTTCATCCAGCTCTTCCATCGCGGCTGGGATCAGCACGGCGCCCTGCCGCAGCAGATTCGCTTGCAGGCGCTCGACGTGGACCGGGCCTCCGCGGCGCTGGTGCAAGACCTCAAGCAGCGCGGCCTGCTCGAGGACACGCTGGTGATCTGGGGCGGCGAATTCGGCCGAACCGTCTACAGCCAGGGCCCGCTAACCGCCACGACGCACGGCCGCGATCATCATGGGCGCTGCTTCTCGGCGTGGCTATGCGGCGGCGGCGTCAAGCCCGGCATCAGCCACGGCGCGACCGACGACTACTGCTACAACATTACTGAGGACCCGGTCCACATCCACGACTTCAACGCCACGATCCTGCACTGCCTCGGTATCGACCACACACGGCTGACATACCGCTTCCAGGGCCGCGATTATCGGCTGACGGACGTGCATGGCAACGTCGTGCAGGCTTTGTTGAGCTGACGATGGGAGAAGACTTATGAGCCGTATCACCACAGCGCTAGCGGGTACGGAGATCGACCCGCGCTACCCCGAGTCGGACGGGCGATTCATGGGCGAAACGGAATATCACAACGACGCTTTGCCCGGAACGGTAATCGATCCCCGTTATGCCGACTCGAACGGACGCTTCATGGGCGAAACCGACTTCCATACCGTGGCGACCATTCAGATCCGCGAAGCGCTGGAAGATTACTACGCGGCGCACGGCGACGTCTACGTTGCATCCCAGCTGGTCATGTATTACCAGCGGGGTGACGCCAGGAAGCGGCGCGATCCGGACATTCTGGTTGCGATGGGCGTGCGCGGCAAGCATATGCGACGGTCCTTCCGCGTGTGGGAAGAGCGTGTTTTCCCGCGCGTCCTGTTCGAGATCGCATCCCGCCGGACCTATCGCCGCGATCTTGGCAACAAGCGCGAGCTCTATGCGCGAATCAACATTCGTGAGTACTTCCTCTTCGACCCCGAACAGTGTTACCTCAAGCCGCCGCTTCAAGGCTTCCGCAGCGTCAAGGGTCGATCGGTACCAATTCCGCCAAGGCCGGACGGAAGCCTGCTCAGCAAGGAGCTGGGGTTGATCCTGAAGCCCGACGGCGTCGTGCTCCAGCTCATCGATCCGCAGACGGGCGAGCCGATCCTAACGCGTGCCGAACGCGCCGACCGCCTGGCAGCGGAAGTCGAACGCTTGAAAACACGGCTCGCCGAACTCGAGCCGTAATTTTCGTGTGCATTCGCTGTCCGGAGCGTTACACTGACCCACGGTGATCATTGCGCCGCGGGTTTCTTCGTTGCAGGGGGCATCGCTCATGTACCGATTCGCGCTCACTGTGGTCGTCCTCGGTATCCTGGCGGGCTCGGCATTGGCCCAGGAAAAGAAGGCCGAGAAAAAGAAGAACGTCCTGTTCATCGCCGTCGACGACCTCAACACGGCGCTCGCCTGCTACGGCAACCCCCTCGTCAAGACGCCGAATATCGACAAGCTGGCCAAGCGCGGCATGCTCTTTACGCGAGCTTACTGCCAGTTCCCGCTGTGCAATCCGAGCCGGGCGTCGTTCATGACCGGCAAACGGCCCGACGCGACCAAGGTCCACGAGAACTCGACCGACTTCCGCAAGAACCTGCCCGACGCGATCACGCTGGCCCAGTTCTTCCGCCAGGCCGGCTACTTCGTCGGCCGCATCGGCAAGATCTTTCATTACGGCGTGCCATTGCAGATCGGCACCAGCGGCCTGGACGATCCTGCCTCCTGGGACAAGGTCATCAATCCCAAGGGCGTGGACCGCGACGAGGACAAGCTGATCGTCAACTTGACGCCCAAGATCACGAACATCGGCGGGGCGCTGACGTGGCACGTTTCCAATGGCTCCGACGAGCAGCAGACGGACGGCAAGATTGCCGCCGAGGCGATCAAGCAGCTGGAGCAGAACAAGAACAAGCCGTTCTTCCTGGCGGTCGGCTTCTTTCAGCCGCATGTGCCATGCGTCGCGCCGCAGAAGTATTTCGACATGTACGCGCTCGACAAGATCGAGCTTCCCAAGCAGCCAGCCAAGGGACGCGCAGGCTATCCGCCGATCGCGTTCACGGTGGACCTGCCGAATTACGGTCTGAGCGCCGAAGATCAGAAGAAGATGATCCGCGCCTATCATGCCGCGGTCAGCTTCATGGATGCGCAGGTCGGCCTGGTGCTCGAAGCGCTGCAGCGGCTCGGCCTGGCCGACGACACGGTGATCGTGCTGTTCGGCGACCACGGCTGGCTGCTCGGCGAGCATGGCCTGTGGCAGAAGATGTGCCTGTTCGAGGAATCGGCGCGCGTGCCGCTCATCATCGCCGCTCCCGGCAGCAAAGCGGTGGGCCAGAAATGCGGCCGGCCGGCCGAGCTGCTCGACCTGTACCCCACGCTGGCCGACGTGTGCGGGCTCAAGGCGCCGGCCGGCCTCGACGGCATGAGCCTACGGCCATTGCTCGACGACCCGACGAAGCCCGGCAAGAAAGCGGCCTACACGCAGGTCACGCGCGGCGGCGCCAAGAAGGGCGCGACGATCATGGGCTACAGCGTCCGCACCGAGCGCTGGCGCTACACCGAATGGGACGGCGGCGCCAAGGGAAGCGAACTCTACGACCACGACGCCGACCCGAAGGAGCAGCGCAACCTGGCGGCCGATCCGGAGCACGCCAAGGTGGTCGAGGAAATGAAAGGCTTGCTGCGCGAGATCATGCCGGCAGCCGCGCCGGCGCGATCCGCTATATCGCCGCCGGCGTCTCGTGCCGAGGCGGCAACATATTCGACTTTTCTTTGGATGAGTTCATGGCTACACTTTCCGGAACTGTGCCATGATCACCGGGTCAGACAACGGGGGCATAACGAATCCCGCCTACCGGCCAGCACGGCTCCTACTCGAAGAACGGTGAGCGAAACGGTGCCATTCAGGGATTCTTTGAACTCTGCGGGGTTCGGGTCGGACTCGGGGATCGGGATGATCTGGTCTTCGCGCAGCTCGTTGACAGGCGTTAGCTGCCGAACTTCAGTGACCTTGAAGGCCGGCGCCGGCAGTCATATCAACGCCACCGCCCGTTCGCCCTACACCACGTTCTACCTGGCGCTGCCAGCCTCGCCCATTTCGGGTCGGCGGGCGGCGAGCGGCACCACGGCTTGACAGAACGATGGATCGAGGTAGATTGAGCGCGGATTTGGTACGTGAGCGCCGATGGAATTGGAGAAGCCAATGCACCGCACGAATGGCGCCCCTGCTCAACAACCGCCTGTCCTTGCGGATCGGGATCGGCTCGAAATCATTCGCTTCCGGTCGGATGAAGCGGAGCGCCAGGCGATCGGCGTCTTACGCGAGCGCGGCATGCTCAACCTTTCCTCGCACCGGCTCGACGAATGGGTCGTGCGCACCGCCATCGTCCGCAAGCTCAAGGAACTGGGCGTTCCCTTTGAATGGCTCACGGAAGGCGCTGAAATGCCACGGAACCGTCGCACGGTCAACCTCCATGCGCTAGAGGAGCACGCGGCCAGAGTGAAGCTGCGTGACGGGCTGGTTCTTCCCCAGACACGGAGGAAAACGGTCGCGCTGCCGCGAGAATCGTTCATCCCCATGATTCAAGCTGAAGTGGGTGCCGCCTCCGCCTTGCTCGTTTACCGGTATCGGGTCCTCGTTCCCCTTGCCCAGGTCATACGCGATTCTTCCGGCGGAATTCATCACGTCGAAATCGCGACCAATGACGACATCCAGGTGATCCGCAAGACGCTGATCCGCCACTTCGGTGGTGTAACCCTTCTGCATCAGCCTCCCGCTCCTGCGATCGGGATCGGTTCACGCGACCCCGCTGACGCGCGCACCTTGGAGGAGAACGACAACATTGCCTTCGAGGTGTACGCGGCTCCGATTCAGGAATCCGACGACTATTTTCGCGTGATTCGTCGTGAGTTGCAGGACGCCCTGCAGAAGGCGTGATCCTGATAGAGCGGCAGCAGGTGTCCCTCATCTGATTTCGGCACCGTCGCTTTCACCGGGCAGGCGAATTCGGATTACGCAACAGCACCCGTCGCAAAAAACGGCGGCTGGGCGAGGTACGTGACCATTTCAGTATAACCGCCCTGCTGCAAAGCGTCGTAGGTGCCTGCCGCGTCCTCGAGGAACCTGGGGCTGAACAGAGTCAGCAGCGGATGGCTCAGCCCGGCCAGCTCCTCCGTCTCCAGCACGCAGGTCGGGTGGATGACCAGCCCGCCTTGCAGATACCAAACTCCGGTGCCTTGCTGCTGGGCGATCACACCCAGCACCCGCAGCTCTTCGCGGTACGGTTTGGTCAGCCGGGGAGCCAGGACGAGCAGGTGCAGCCTATCCGGCGCCAGCAGCGCGTCGTTCTGGGCGCGGTAGAGCAAGGCGTAGGACAGGAAGGTCTGGAAGTCGCCGGCACGCAAGGTGTAGGGCGGGCTCTTGAACTCGACCAGGGTAAACTCGCCCAGGTACTCCACCAGCCCCGCGAGGATTCGCCGGACGGTCGCCGGCAGTTCGCCCTGCTCCCGGTGCAACAGCAGCAGGTCGATTTGCAGCGGTTTCTTGCCGACCGGCACTTCCTCGCGCACCTCGTAATGGCGACCCAACTACGAGCGCCGCATGTTGGCCAGCAACGGGTGCCACCATGTGCGGATCTTCCCTGGCCTACTGTCCGGCTCCCCGGCTGGCTGTGGCAGCGTCTGGCTCATGCTCTGTTCCTTCAATGAGAACCTCACCGCCACGTAGCTGCACCTTGCCGACCATTCTACACCAGCCCAGGTCGATTCTCGATACAAGATCATTGCCCGCAGCCGGTAACGTAAACTGTCCCCAATTTGTCCCAATTTGAGGCGAGGCCGACTGCACTGGGCCGGCGGGAGAGCGTGATCAAGTAGGGACGTACGTCAGCCTAACAGCATCCTCGCCGACGGGATCGGCGGCGATAAGTCGGAGGGGCGGCCTGGCACCGGCGAAGTACGGCTTGCCGCGGCCAAGCACAAACGGGCGGAAGTAGAGACGATACTCGTCGATTAGACCGAGGTCGGTGAGGCACCCGGCGAGTTCGGGCCCGGCGACGTCGATTTCGCCCTCGACTTCCGCCTTCAGCCGGCGCACGAATGCTTCGACGTCGCCAGCGACGAGCGTGGCGTTCGCGCCAACCGACTTGAGCGAGCGTGACACGACCCATTTCGGCAGTGCCCGCCACACCGCCGCGAAGTCGTGGTCGGCCACGTCCCAGTCCGGCTGATCCTCGTCCCAGTAACGCATCACTTCGTACATACGACGACCGCACAAACTGCCGGCCAGGCCGCGGACGTGATCGTTGAAATGACGAGTGAGCGAAACACCGGGCGGCGGCAATTCCAGCCCGCTCGCGAGGCCAGCGACGTAGCCATCCGAACCAGGGCCGCCCGATGCGCCAGCGACGTAGCCGTCGAGCGATTGCATCATTCCGAATACGAGCTTTCCCATTCCCGCACACCTCCGCATAGGTTTCCCGCAGGGTAGCTCAGGATGCCGTCTTTAGTAACGGTCCTCGGGCGGGCCGAGTTCCCAGTCTTCACTATCTAGTCGAACGGCCGAGCCGGAATTCGACAAATCGTCCAAATAATTTTCCGGCCGGGTTTGCCTTGCCGAAACAGACCACGAGAGGAAGTGGAAGGGCCACCGTCTTGAGCGGATGTCCTACACATGCCTGCACTCTGGTCGGAATCTTCGGATGATGGTACGCTTTCGCCGCACGTTTACTTGGCCGTCGCCACGTCCCAGATCTTCACGGTTTTGTCGTTGCTGGCAGAGGCCAGTGTCTTGCCATCCGGGCTGAACGCCACGGACCTTACCGCTTGAGTATGCCCCTGGAGGGTGGCTCGCTCATTGCCGCTGGCCACGTCCCAGAGTTTGACAGTCTTGTCGTTGCTGGCAGAAGCCAGTGTGTTGCCATCCGGGCTGAACGCCACGGACATCACCTCTTGAGTATGCCCCTGGAGGGTGGCTTGCTCCTTGCCGCTGGCCACGTCCCAGAGCTTGACGGTCTTGTCGCCGCTTGCAGAGGCCAGGGTCTTACTGTTCGGGCTAAACGCCACGGCATAGACCGCTTCGGTATGCCCCTGAAAGGTAGCCCGCTTGCCGGTAGCCACGTCCCACAGCTTGACGGTCTTGTCGGTGCTGGCAGAGGCCAGTGTCTTGCCGTCCGGGCTGAATATCACGGACATGACAGGGTAGCTGTGGGTCGACTCGATGTCAGCTTGAGTATGCCCCTGGAGCGTGGCTCGCTCCTTGTTGGTGGCCACGTCCCAGAGCTTGACGTCGCCGCTCACCGAGGCCAGGGTCTTGCCATCCGGGCTGAATGCAACGGAGTGGACAAGGCCAGTATGCCCCTTGAGGGTGGTCCGTACCTTGCCGGTGGCCACGTCCCACAACTTGACGTTGTTGAGGTCGGGGAAGTAGACAGGCGATCCGATTGTCCCCGATGCCAGGGTCTTCCCGTCGGGGCTGAACGCAACACAGCCGACACAGCCAGTGTACTTGCCCAGGGCAGCCCGCTCCTTGCCGCTGGTCACGTCCCACAATTTCAGCGTTCCGTCGTAGCTGGCCGAGGCCAGGGTCTTGCCATCTGGGCTGAACGCCAAGGACACGACTGCATCGGTATGCCCCTGCAGGGTGTCCCGCAGCTTGACTTCTTGTGCCGAAAGGAGCGACACAGGCAGCAGCCCCAGGCAGGCCACGCCCAGCCACGTCCCCACCGGCCACGCTCGTTCCAAATTCAGCGTCATCACTCACCTTCGGTAAATAGCAGGGTCCGTCCCTTACCCTGACGGCTCTACGGGCTATCTATAACCTTTGCCCGACATGGCTTGCAAGTCAATACCAGCAAAGGCGAGCGCGAAACGGAGGTGCGTATTCTGTGAATGTCCTTCCGTCGAACCGATTTCCTACTTCGTCCGCCGCTTGACCGCATAGCCGTACGAAATGGGCCAGCACGCCTAGGCGCCGAGTTCCTGCTGCGCCTCGAGCGCCCAGTACGGCTCGCGGAGCAATTCCCGCGCCAGGAGCACCAGGTCGGCGTCGCCGCCGGTCACGATCTCGTTGGCGTGCCTGGCCTCGGTGATCAATCCGACCGCACCGGTCATCACCCCCGCCTCGTCTCGGATCTTCCGGGCGAACGGCAGCTGGTACCCCTGGCCCACGGGGATGCGGGCCTTCGGGACGAGCCCGCCGGAGGAAACGTCGATCAGGTCGATGCCCAACTCCTTCAGCCGGCCCGCGAGCACCACCGACTGCTCGACGTCCCACCCGCCGTCCGCGTGATCCCGCGGATCGTGAGCGGGCTGAGGAGGTCGATCTCGGGCACCTCCCGGTCGTGGTCGGAACCGGCCTGGCAGCCGTGGGCTGCGGGCTTCTGCGTGTGATCGGTCATCGCTCGGTCTCCACGGGTGCGTTCATCTCGGGGGCGGATGCAGCCGGTCCATGAGTTTCCGAGGCAGTCATCTACTGCCTTTCTGGTTGCCTTGCGCATAACCTCCCGAAGCACGGCGCTTAGAGCAGCGTGCCCCCGGGGCCCGCCCAGCGCGGTCCGCCCGAATAACTGCCACGACTTCCGCCGCGTCCTTGTTCACTTGGAACAGTTTCTCCACCAATCGCTCCGCCTCGGGCCGCAGCGAATCGGCTTCGCGGCGAGCCTGGTAACGCGCCTTCAGCGGCGCCGTGTCCCAGAGACGGACGGTCGAGTCACCGGAACCGGAAAGGAGCGTCGCGCCGTCGGGGCTGAAGGCAAGCGACCAGATGTAGCTCGTATGTCCGGGCAGGCGCCACCTCCTGGTCGCTCGCCGGGTCCCACAGCCAGACAGCACGGTCACGGCCCGCCGAGGCGATGCGCATGCCGTCGGGATGGAACACCGCGGTGAAGGACAGGAAAAAGGGGACGTAGCTCGATTCGGGATTGTGCTCTGGCTCTTGCCCGTGGCTCTTGATTCCAGGTTGCCAGAGCCGCGCCATGCTGGAGAATGCCCCCTTGCCCCTTGAGGCGCCGGGCGGTGCTCAGGGTGTTCGCCGGCCATCCGGGCCGCGAATGCCGAGGATGTTGCGGCACACCTCGCGCACGTTCCCTGCCCACCGCTCCGCGGCTTTCGCCTGACGCTTGGTGGCGTTGTCGCCAGGGTAGCGCGTGTCGACTGCGAAATCGGTCAAAAACTCCAAGCCGCGCCGCAATCCGCGGAGGGTGGGATGCTGCGGCAGCAGAAGCTTCCGCAGCGTCACGAGATCGTGGGTCTTTGGCACGAACCCACGCCCGAGTCGCTCTTTTCATACAGGACCTTACCCTTGGTCATGATCTCGGTGTGGAAGGATTCGCGCTCGGCGAGCCGCCAGGCCAGGCTTTTGGGCGTGCGCACGATCAGATCCATCGGGAATGGGGCCTCCACTGCGCCGCGAATCCGGGCCGCCTGGTCATGCTGGTTCCTTGCCGGCATGATGACCAGGATATCCACATCGCTGTCCGCGTGCGGCGTGCCGTAGGCGTGCGAGCCGAAAAGGATGATCTGGTCCGGCTCAAAGCGCTCGGCGACCTGCCGCGCGAACCGACGGATCGCCCGCATCGGGACGTTGGCCCCCCAGTAGATGGACATCGGTCGTTGCGGCGACGCCGTGCGGTTCTTGAGGCTCATGCCCATATTGTACGCTGCTCTGGGCCCATCTCCTGCCACAATTCCTCCACAGCAGCATTCCGGCTGCCATAACCGCCGCTGGGCAGGAAGACTGGGGTGCCCGGGTTTTCCGTCGCGTAGATTTCCCGCTCGCCGGCGACGGCCGCCGCCGAAATGGCGGGTCAAGGCCCATTGGATCTTGCTCATGCGTCAACCGGCCATGTCGGCGGCGCGAGCAGCACGTAGCGCGGCCGGCCATTGCCGACCTGCGTCGTCAACACCGTGATATGCACCGGTTGGTGCAAATGCCGGTTCATGGCGTCGGGGTTGCCGACCGCCGGGCCGATCTTGCCACGAATTACCTCGCCGCCGGGCGCCAGGCGGAACTCGAATCGCCGGCCTTCCGGAAGGATGCCCTGGAACTCCCCGAAAAGCGTTGCCTGGTCTTCACGGAGGTTTTCCTGACTCAGCCGAGCCACGGCGCGGCGGACATCGCCCACGTCACGGAAGGCCACGACGCGTTCGTCGTACTCCAGCGCGCAGACGGCCTCATTCGACGCCAGCAGGTTGAGGAACTCGCGAACGGCCGCGACGGCACGCGGGTCCGCGTTGGCGGCCGAATCCGCCAGGTCGTCGTCGGTTCCCAGGGTGCTTTCGAGAAGACCGCGCGTCACTTCCAGCGCCTTGCCGACCGGGGTCGCTTCGCCAAAGTCGAGCAAATCCGCTCGATGCTCCTCCAACTCGAATCCGAAGGACCCAAGCGCGGTGTTGGTGATCAACAACTGGCTGTCGCCGCGATTGGGGACGGGGCCGGTCGCCGAAAGCGGGCCGGTGAGGCCCGCGGCCACTTTGGCGACCGCGTCGGCAAAC
Organism: uncultured Gemmataceae bacterium; assembly: GCA_963834865.1. Taxonomy (GTDB): domain Bacteria; phylum Planctomycetota; class Planctomycetia; order Gemmatales; family Gemmataceae; genus CAWIDK01. The sequence continues at coordinate 2,505,766 of CAWIDK010000002.1, read as the reverse complement.
AGCCTGGTCGCGTTGGCACCAAACTCGGCAAAGATCCCGTGCTGATCGATGACGGGCCGCCCTCGGAACGTCAGACGGGCTGGGATGGGTCCGCGGCGCGGCGTGCCGGCCGCGGCCAGCTGCTCGTTGATCTCTTCCAGCCTGCCTTCCAGGCCCGAACGGTCGAGTACGTCCTCGGCCGGGATGTCCGCGAGCATGCGTTGCAGGGCCGTGCGCTCGGCCTGCAGCTGCCTGTATTCCTTGATGGTCATGGCGTTCCTCCCAGGGCCGACGACGTACGGGGAGCGCTCCGGCGATGCGGGATTCGCGGCGTCGATCGGCGGTATGAGCCCTGTCGCGGCCCATGCCGGGATGGTAACTCGGGTCATGGCGTGGCTACCACGATGGTTTCCGGCACACGGATGCGGCCGGTTCTTGCGAGATTGTCGGCGCGAACGCCAGAAAAGCAACCGGTCGGGAGTCCGGACCCGGCCCGAACGCATTCCAAACCGGCGGCGTCGACATTGGTTCCCGGCGTCTACCAGGTAGGCTGGCTCGCTCTGAGGCAGCCCCTCGCTGCCACAAGGACGCGTCCCTGCGAAGGGCGATCAGATACGGCAGCGCTCGCGAGCGCCGGTGTAGGTTTCTTCCAGATCGACCGGCACGCAAAACAGCCCTTTCAGCGCCAGAGGCAGGACCGGCAAGCCCTGTCCGAGCACCAGGGGTTCCGTCCAAAGGTCAAGCAGGTTGGATTCCTCGCGACGTGACGGGCGATAGGCGACGGCATAGAGGAACGAACCTTTCGGCAAATCCGCCGGGCTGGTTTCTCCAAGCAGCGTCAACAATGCATGATGAAGGTTGGAGCGGCGCTCGCTCACGATGTCCGCCACCAAGACGCCAATGCCACGCTGCAGGTAGGAAAGGCATCTCCCCGCGAAGGCGCGACGATGATCGGGTCGGTCCTTGTTGGCGGGGCTGACCAACCCGATGACTCCGACAAGCGTCTTGCCTTCCTGGCTATCGAAAACCTGGACTTCGAGGTCGTCCGGACAGCTGAACGCCAACGATCGAACCGCAACGGGTGCCGTCCATGTCTGGACCGGCTCGCTCTGCGCCCCGTTCGTCGGCGCGGATGAGCCCGCTCCGAGGTCGTGTTCGGCGACATCGGCCTCGATTCGAGTGCCGAGCGTCATCTGAACCTCGACCAGAAATCGTGGCGCCGGCAACTGGTCGTTCAGATGGTCCGCAAGAGTATTCGCCCAGCGATTGTGAAAGGATTCCCATCGGTGCAGAGTCGAGATCGGCGGGTGAAAGTGATCGACAAGCGGCATGACACTGCCTCCTTCCGACTATTATACCGATGTGCTTACGAAATCCGAATCATGGTCCCTTGCTCGGCAGTTTCTTCCGCTTCACGCCGCTGACGTGGGCCGTCGTACATCGCCGTCTGCACATGGTGCAGTTTCTCCTCGCCCACAGCGCCGCCATCGAGCTCCCGGACGACCAGTCCTGGACGATGCCGCGTTTTTGGGCCAAGCACCTTGAAGAGCCGGCGATTATGCGGGCGTTGGCGGACTAGACATTACCTCACTCCGCCTTGCTCGTCACCGTTTCCAGAATCCTCTGCTCGCGGGCCTGGAGCAGCTTGCCCTGCCAGCCCAGGGCGAGGCGGTATAGGTAAACGACCGCGGCGCATTCGAGCACCATCAGCGCCAGCCCGACCGGGACGCCCTCAATCCACCCAAGCTCCGCCAGCGCCAGATCCACCACCAGCGGCAACATGAGCGGCGCCATCACGACTGGCAGCAGCATCGCGAATGCCACGTGCAGAAGCACCTGCAGCGCTTTCGGCTTGACCGGCTTGAGCGAGGTTGCCGCCACCGGCATCGGCGCGATGATCGACAGCGTATTCGCAAGCAGGCAATACAGCAGGTACATCGCGACCGCCTGGATCAGCACCACCAGGAAGTGGTCGAACCGCATCGGGACGATCGCCTCCACGATCAGGATCAGCACCGCACCCAGCCCGAGCGCGACCGGTGCCATGGCCATGTTCTTGCCCAGGAGAATGTCCCGCCGCGGCGCCGGGCAGAGCACAAAGACGCGAAAACCGTTGCGGTCGAAGCCGAACTGGTTGCCGATCAGCTGGGTCATCCCCAGAAGAATCATCGCCATCGCGCCGAAGGCGATGAAGGGCCGGACCATGACCGGCGGGACCACGCTGTTGGACAGGAACATCGAGCCGAAGACGAGCACGAGGATGAGCGGCGACAGCAAGATCATCTTGGCTTCCGGGGCCCGTAACAGCCCGCGGAAGCTGGCAAGGGCGATCGCCGCCGCCCGCTCCGACAGCCACGGCACCTGGCGCTCGAGCAGCGCGATCCTGACCGGCGGCCGTGGAGCCTTCGGGTCCTGCGCCTCCTTCGCGGCCGGAACCGAGGTCTTGGCGGCACTGGCGGCGCTTGCGGTGTACTGGCCGGTGTAGAGGCGTAGCGTGGTGCGATACGCGCGCCACAGGCTCGCCGTGCCGATCAGCGCCAGCCCCAGTGTGCCGAGGAGCGCCGCGCAACATTATCCTCGGCCACCACGGCCTCGGCGCCCAGTGCCAGCCACAAGGGCGGCAGGACGTAATTGGCGATCCGGAGCGCCGCCTCGGCCTGCGCAAACGTCTGCGGGTCGAAAAGTCCCTCCGCTTTCTTTTCGCGATCAAGTTCCGCCACGCGTCGCTGGAACTCCGGCACCTGGATCTCGCCGTCCTTGAGCGCTTTCGCGAGCCTCTCAGTCTCGACCCTCCGCTTTTCCATGTGATCAACGAGCGCCTGGCTGCTCCACGGCCGCATCATGTTGATCAGGTTGGGGAGCTGGCATAACAGGATCATCGACATTGTCAGCATGACGACGATGGTGCGGCGCCGGCGCGGGTTCGTCATGAGGGTCGCGAGCCAGCCCTGAAACTGGTACGAGAGCGCCGTCACTGCGAACAGGAGGGCCAGCACGAGCGGCACAAGTGCCAGCATCCGCGGGCTAACGCCCACGCTCAGGCCGAGAGCGAAGCCGACCAGGATCGGCACGAACATCAGCAGCGTCAGGCTGAACAGCGCGCTGATGTAGTTGATGAGGAACACGCCGGACAGCGACACCGGCAGGTGCAGAAACTTGTCCATCGACAGCGCCTCCGACCGCTGCAGCTCGGCGAGGATGCCGATGGACCAACTCGCCAGGAAGACGACCACGAGCCCGTCCCACGTGAACATCAGAATTCTCGGCAGCAGCTCCGGATCGACCCATTGAAACGCGAAGGCGCCGCGCAGAAGGCGCCCGACGAACAGGATCACGGCGCCGGGCACCATCGAGATGACGAAAATCACCGTGATGACCGCGTTCACGATGCCGGCCCGCCGGATCTGGTTGTAGCGCAACCGCCAGCGCAGCCAGAGAAATGCCGACAGATGGCTCCAGTTCACGAGGTGGTCTCCTCGAGCCAGGTAAGCTTCGATGCGGCGCCCGACTCCGCGCCCGCGACCTTGAGGAACCGGTCTTCGAGCGAGCCGCCCTGCCGAATTGCGTCAAGCGACGCCTGCTCGACCAGCGTCCCCTTCACGATGATGCCGACGTGGGTGCAGAGTTTTTCGACGATCTCGAGGACATGCGACGTCAGGAACACCGTCGACCCGCGCCCGACGTAGCCCGCGAGCAGGTCGCGGATGACGCGCGAGGTCACTGCGTCGACCCCCTCGAACGGCTCGTCGAGGAACAACAGGTCCGGATTCGGCAGCACCGCCGCGGCGAGGGCCAGCTTCTTTTTCATGCCGTGCGAATACTCCAGGGTTAGCTTCGTCTCGTCGTCCTCCAGGCCGAGCAACGGGAGCAATTCGTCGATACGTGTGCGAATCGTGTCGCGCGGCAAGAGGTACATGCGGCCGACGAACGTGAGATACTCGCGGGCGGTGAGGTTGTCGAACAGCGCGAGGTCTTCGGGGATGACGCCGACGTGCTGTTTCGCCTCGAGGGCTTCGCGCTGGTCGAGCATGTCGTTGCCGAGCACCAGCATCTCGCCGTCCGACGGCGCGAGCAGACCGGTCAGCATCTTGATCGTCGTGGACTTGCCGGCGCCGTTGGGCCCGAGAAAGCCGTAAAAGGTGCCGCGCTCGACGCGCAGATCGATGCCGGCGACGGCACAGAAGTCGCCGAAGTACCGGGTCAGCCGATGCGTTTCGATCGCCAGGCTCATGGATGGTATTCCAGTGAAGTTCGATCACGCAAGTGTGGCCGAGCCGCGCGCGCGTTCGCGAGTATCATACCGGGATGGCACGGATGGAGCCACCGAACGGGGCCGAGCTGCTGTCGTCGTTTCAGCGCGAGCTGATGATCGTGTGATTTTACACTGGTCCGTCACCGCTTCCCACCGCTGTCCTTGCCAAGCACGTACCGGTCGAGCCACGCCAGGTCCCATTCCATCTTCGCTCGCCGGTGCTGGTATTTCGTCAGGCCGTGCGGCTCGCCCGGATAGACGATCAACTCCGTCGGCACGTGCACGTACTCCTTGAGTGCGCGATACAGCATGCGGCTCTGGCCCGGCGGACAGCGCTCATCGTTGCCGCCGACGTGAATCAGCGTCGGCGTGCGGACCTTGTCGAGCTGATACGTCGAGGACGCGCGGTGGTAGTTCGCCGCCGCATTCCAGGGGAAACCGCGCTTGAACACCATCGAATACGCCGGCTCGTCGTTGGCGCCCCACTCCATGACCGCATCCACAATGCCGGCGCCGGAGATAGCGGCCTTGAAGCGGTTCGCCTTCGTGATGATGCAGTTGGTCAGGTAGCCGCCGTTGCTCCAGCCGCTCACCGCCAGCCGGTCCGGGTCGGCGATGCCGCGCTCGATCAGCGCGTCGACGCCGCGGAGAATGTCCTCGACGTTGACGTCGTTCTCCTTGCCGAGCAGCTCGGTGACGAACGTGTCGCCGTAGCCGGTCGAGCCGCGATAGTTGGGGCAGAGCACCGCGTAGCCCTTCGCCGGCAGCAGCGTGCGGCCATAAATCCAGTACTGCAGCTTGTAGTAGGTGGCCGTCGTCGGCCCGCCATGAATCTCGACCACCAGCGGCACCTTGTCGCCGGGCTGGTAGTCGGGCGGCAATTCCAGAACGCCCTCGACCGGGTCGCCGTGGGCTCCCTTCCACGACACGACCGAGAGCTGCGGCAGCTTCCACGCACTCGCCTGCGGATTCACGGTGGTCCACGGCTGAAGTCCATTGGCGCGGTTCAAGTAAATGTCGGGGAGCTTGGTCGGAGTTGCGAGCACAACGACGTTCGGGTAAGGATCGCTCCGGTCCGTCCACAGACTGAACGCTTCCACGACCACGTCGCCTTTCGTAAGGATTTCGTACTGCGGGCCGGCAGCCTCCATGACGCCGCGCACACAATAGAGGCGAACGCGCGCCTTTTCTTCACCGAGAAAGCAGAGGTCGTGGCCGATCGCACGCCACTGTAGCAGCGAGCCATAGCCTCGGATATGCACCCCCGTCGGGCGGGGCAGCTTGCGGACCGCGGCCGTGGCACTCTTGTCCCAGTGCGCGACGATGATTTCCGCGGGATAGCCGTCGAAGATGACGTTGAACGCCAGCGCCTGGCCATCGGGAGCCCATGCGAGATGCTCCAGCCAGCCATAGGGCGATGGGGCCTGTGCGCGAAACACCGCGTCGGGAATCGCGGCAATCCTGTCGGTCGTCACGTCATACACGTCGACGCGCGAGCGGCCCTCGAAGCTGACCACCTTGTCGTCAGGCGTCGTGATCATCGCAATGCGCTTGCCGTCCGGCGCCACGGCGAAATCGCGGATATTGCGGCCATCGTCGATCAGCTTGCGCGCGCCAGGATTGCAGGTCGAGCTTCCAGACCTGGCCGAGCTGGTTGAGGCCGTGACCGTAGTCGAGCTGCTTGTACTTCAGGCGCAGGCCGGACCAGTCGTCCTGCACCTGCTCATGATGGACGACATAGTGGAGCGAATGGCCGTCCCGGGCGAGCGCGAAGGCATCGACGCCGCCGTCGACGCGGGTGGCGGCCTCGGGGATGCCGCCGCTTGCCGGGATGCGCCATACCTGGGTCTTGCCGTCGTAGGGCGGCCGCTTGTCGCCCTCGCGTTTGCGATTGCCGAGGAAGTAAATGAGCCGGCCGTCCGCGTCCCACTGCGGGGCGCGGTCGTTGGCGCGGTCGGCGGTCAGCCGCCGCGCGGGGCCGTCAGTTGACGCGATCCACAAGTCGCTCTTGCGGTCGTCGGTCGCCTGCAGCCAGCGGCCCTCGGTGTAGGCCACCGCGTTCAGCTTCGGCGACAGGGCGATCTGAAAGATGTCGGCCTGCGTGAAATAATCGTCGATGGTGATTGGCGAACGCCCGACCTTTTCCTGAGCGGCGACGGGATCGGCGACGGCGGCCAGGGCAATCAACGCGATAAGCAGACGGCGCGGACGCATGGTGGGATCCTCAGTGGGAAGGGATGCCGACGCCCATCGCGGCCGGCGCCGACGCGCGGGGATGCACCGACCAGCGCAATCCCGAAGACGAGCCCGGCGAACAGCGCGAAGTACATGGGGGCGTGGCGAATCAGCAGATCGACGAAGTCTTGCCGAAAGTCGTCCATGTCTCCCCGGCGCTGCGCCGGCGTGCGCCCCCGGCGTTGATGTCATCCTATGCGCGCGGCCGCGGCAATCTCTCTGAAAAAAAAGCCGTAAGGATTCGCCGCACCCCGTAATAACTTCCAGCCCGCGACCCCCGTTCCGAAATCACCCCAATCATGAAAGGTATCACGCCATGGCCGCGCACTGGCTCCGTCACCTTGCGGCATCGTTCGGCAAGTCCACCGCCACCGGCACGCCGGCGCCGACGGTGCAGTGGCAGGTCAGCAGTATGAACGGCGTGCCGGGAACCTTCAGCAACGTGCAGGGCGCGACCTCCGGCTCAACCTCGCCGACCCTCTCGTTCAGGTCGGCCCAACTGGCACAGAACGGCCTGGTCTACCAGGCTGTGCCGCGTCGGGGCTTACGCCGTCGGGCAGCAACGAGGAATGAAGAACGAAGAATGAGGAATTAACAATGAGTAAGGTCGACAATTCATTGTTAATTCCTCGTTCTTCGTTCTTCATTTTTCGTTTTTCATTCCTAATTGCTGGCAACATGCCGGTCGAGGAAGCCGGTCGGGCCTGCCCCCGCCACCGATCGCCGCATGGTGCGTGCCGGCGGTTGGACAACCACCCGCGACCGTAATTGGACCGCGCATCGTGAGGTGAACTCTCCCGCACGAGGTCATGACGCCAATGGCTTCCGGGTCGCTCTGGTCGAAGTGGGGAAGTGAGGTAGCGTGCCCGTCGGCAACGCCACCAGATAGCGCGAGACCTAGAAGGCACCGCGCGCCTTGGTCTGGCGCTTCCACCGCGCCGTGCCGGGCGCGCCGCCAGCACCGGCGCCGGCTGCGGGGTCGTTTCGATCAGCCGGCGCTGCGCGTTCTGGATGGCAATCTCGAGGCAGCGCTCCTGGCTTCGCAGCGCCGGCTGGTCGGCGGCGCGGGCGATGCGGCGGTAGCTGCCGTCGGCGAGCAGCTCGCGCGCCTTGGCGTTGTCGGCCAGCGACGCGGTCAGCACCTCGTCGATCAGCTCGAAAAAATTGCGCGCCTATTTTCGGCCGGCTTGCCGCATGATTGGATAGGAGGGACCAAGCCGCACTTTTCCCCGAAGGCGTACCATGACACCGGACGCGAACGATTCCGCCAGCCGCGATCAGCGAGTCAATGAGGCCATTGCCGCCTACCTGGAGGCCGCCGACGCCGGCCGACCGCCCGGCCCGCACGAGTTCCTGGCCCGATATCCCGACCTCGCCGCCGAGCTCCAGGCGTTCTTCGCGGATCGCGAGCGGTTTCGACGTGCGGCCCAACCGCTCGGCGCCGGCGCGGCCGACGAGGCAACGGTGGCGCCCAACTCCGGCGCCGCGGACGCTTCGCTCGGCCGGGTGCGCTACTTCGGCGATTACGAGCTGCTCGCGGAGATTGCCCGCGGCGGCATGGGCGTCGTCTACAAGGCCCGCCAGGTGAGCCTCGACCGCGTCGTCGCCCTCAAGATGATCCTCGCCGGCCAGCTCGCGTCGCCGGCCGACGTGCAGCGCTTTCACACCGAGGCCCGCGCGGCGGCCGCCCTCAAGCACGCCAACATCGTGGCCATTCACGAGGTGGGCGAGCACCAGGGACAGCACTTTTTCTCGATGGATTACGTCGCCGGCAAGAGCCTGGCCGAGGTGGTGCGCGAGAACCCGTTGCCGGCGGCGCGCGGCCGGCTATGTGCGGACGATTGCCGAGGCGATCCAGCACGCGCACGGCCAGGGCACGCTGCACCGCGACCTCAAGCCGTCCAACGTGCTCATCGACGAGGCGGATCGACCTCACGTCACCGACTTCGGTCTGGCCAAGCAGATCAGCCGCGAGTCGGGGCTGACCGTGACGGGGCAAATCCTGGGCACGCCGAGCTACATGCCGCCGGAGCAGGCAGCCGGCCGAACCGCCGACGTCGGCCCGGCCAGCGACGTCTATTCGCTCGGAGCGCTGCTGTACGAATTGCTCACCGGCCGGCCGCCGTTCCGGGCCGAGTCGGTGTTCGACACGATCGTGCAGGTGGTCAACACCGAGCCGGTGCCGCCGCGGATGCTCAACCCCAAGGTGCCGCGCGACCTCGACACGATCTGCCTTAAGTGCCTGGAAAAGGACCCGAAGAAGCGCTTCGGCTCGGCGCAGGAGCTGGCCGACGACCTGGGGCGATTCCTGACCGGCGAGCCGATCCGCGCCCGGCCGCCGAGCATCCCATTCGCGGTCCGGCACTGGTTTCGGCAAAACCTGCGGGCGACGGCGTGGGCGGTCGGCATCGGCCTGGTCGCGGGTCTGGTCATGTCCGGCGTGGGGCTTTTTCATTGGGCGCGGATGGCCGCCGATGTGCGCGAGGCCTACGACGCGTTTCCGAGCCTGGACCCGCCCTGGTTCACATTCGAGTGGCAACCGCCCGTGGGCCTGACCGCGGCCGTGCTCGGCGTTCTCATGGTTGCCCTATTTGCCCAGGGCCCCCTCGCGGTGCTGATCGTGCGGCCGGCGAACCGGGCGGGCGAGGTCGCATTGAGCGCCGCCGTCGGCCTGCTCTCCGGGTTGACGTTTTTCACCCTGACCGCCGGCCCTATCTTCACGTTCCATCTGGGCACGATGGAATCCCAGCAAGATATCTACGATCTGGCCGCCGCGGCCGACGGAACGCCCGTGCAACTGGTCCAGCATTATCCGGACATGGCCAACCTGCCGCCGACGCAGGAATTCAAGCCCGGATTCCTGCTCTCCCGCAAGATCTTCGCCGACCAGGAAGCGCGCGGCCCGCAAGTCCTCTGGATGGCCATGGCCCTATCGCTCTTGCCCGTGCCCCTCGCCGTGGTCCTCGCCCTGGTCGCCGGCAACCTCATGCGCCGCGGCGATCGCTCGGTTTGGGCCGCCGCGTGGGATTACAATCCTTCGGTTCTGCCGCTCAAGGTAGGGGCGTTCCTCCTGCTCCCGCTGATCCTGTTTGCTGCCACCGCGCTTGGCTTCTATCCCGCCGACACTCCCTGGTGGTTCCCGCTCGAGATCCTGCCGTTTATTGCGATAGCCACCATTGCCAAACGCCACCAGAAGCTGTGTCAGGAGCCGATCTGGCGACGGCACCGGGCGCTCACCGCCGTGCTGGTTGTCGCCGTTTTCGTCAGCGCGGTCCGGTTCCTGTCCGGGGTGGTCAACTTCGGGGACGCGGGCACCAAACATCGGCTGGTGCAGCTTTACCCGTGGCCGCGCTACGTCGATGTTGTTGTCTACGCGGTGGCCCTCATCGTCGCGATCCGCTATCTCGCGCGGCAGCGCCACGCCGCCCGCCAATAGAATGGCCGCATGAATCCGCCTCCCGACGATGCCGGCCAGGCCCTGGAGCGCTACCGCGCGTACCTGCACCTGCTGGCCCGCCTCCAGCTCGTGCCGCGGCTGCGCCCGGATCGACCTGTCCGGCGTGGTGCAGCAGACCTTGCTCGAAGCGCATCAAGCCGGACGGCGGGGACAAGCCCCGCCGCTCGCCTTGTTGCGGCGCATCCTGGCCAATAACCTCGGCGACGAAATTCGCAAGCTGACCACCGGCAAGCGCGACCTGGGCCGGGAGCAATCGCTCGAAGCCGCCCTGGATGCGTCGTCGGCACGGCTGGAGCAATGGCTCGCCGCCGACCAATCGTCGCCCAGCGAGCAGCTCGATCGGCAAGAACAATCGCTGCGGTTGGCACAGGCGCTGGCCGACCTGCCCGGAGCGCAACGCGAGGCGCTGGTGCTCCAGCACTGGCACGGATGGTCGCTGGCCCAGATCGCCGCGCACCTGGACCGCACCCACGCCGCCGTCGCCGGCCTGCTCAAGCGCGGCTTGCAGCAATTGCGGACCGTACTCGGCGAACCGTAGACCTCTTCCCTGACTCGACGCGAACGGGTATGATCCAGGGAATGGCGATACCAAACACCGGAGACAGCCTGATGTTGGCCGCAGAGTTTCACGCGCAGGTTGTTGCCGGCAAGATCGAGATTCCCGAACCGTTGCGCACTCAATTTCAGGGCGAAGTGAACGTCATCCTGTTCGCTGAAAGCGGGGCGCGGGAAGAGTCAGGCTGGTCTGCGCAAAACAAAAGACGGTGGGAGCTGATCGCGAAGATGGTCCGGCAAGGACTGACGGCTGAAGAAACGCAGGAGCTGGCCGCTTTACAGCAGTGCGCCGACCAGCAATTGGCGCAAGCAGGACCGCGTCCGATCGAACAGCTTGAACGCCTGTATGCCGAGCTGAGCCGGGAGGGTTGATGGCGTGGCTTCCCCGGTGAACGTCGCGGACCTGGGAGTCAATCTGGCCCGGCTCTGTTTCACCTACCCTGAAAACGTTGCCGGACGCCGGCACGGTCCGCGCGGTTACGCAGACTATGACGCCTACCGCGATTGGTTACGCGACGAGTTTGCGTTTCGCTGTGCCTTTTGCCTCATGCGTGAGACCTGGCTGCGTGGAAAAAGCGGATTTCAGATCGACCATTGCATCCCGCAGGCGCAAGACCCATCCCGCTGGCTCGATTACGAGAATCTCGCTTACACGTGCCCCTGGTGCAATCAAGCGAAAGCAGCAGTCCGGGTTCCGAATCCAACCGCAGTATCCTATGGCACGGCCCTGTACGTGAACAGCGAGGGAGTGGTCGAAGCCAAGAACAAGCTCGGTGTGCTTCTTGTTGCCGGTCTGAGGCTGGACAATCCCGGCATCACCAATCAGCGACGGATGGTGCTTTGAGTGGTACGGCTGGCCGAGGAGAAGAACAATCGGCCGATAATGCTCAAGCTTCTGGGCTATCCGGACGACTTGCCGAACCTGAAAAAGAAGCGGCCGCCCGGTGGTAATGCTCGGCCTGCAGGACTCAACGAAAGTGCTCATGAGCGGCGCCGTCGCGGTGGGCTACCCCTGATTTTCTGAGAGGTATCGGCAATGCTGTTAGTGTCCCCCATGTGCGGCAAGCAACGCCGTCGCGCATTCGGCGTGGCCCTCACGGCCCTGTTGCTTGCGAGCGCCCCGCCAGTCCGCGGCCAGGGCCCCGCCAATCTCGATTTCGAACAGGGCGAGATCGGCCGGACGCCTGCCGCCTGGAACTTGCCGGTATCATCCGCGAAAAAAGGCTTTACGGCCGTCCTCGCCGAGGACAACCCTCGCAGCGGCAAGCGCTGCGTCCTCGTCAGCCGCGAACCCACGGCCAAGGATTACAACTCGGCCATGTTGGACGTCGGCAGTTTGACGCAGACATTCGACGGCCTGCCGTTTCGCGGCAAACGGGTTCGCTTTCGGGTCGCGGCGCGTATCGAGCCTGTAGGCACTTTCTCCGACGCCCGGTTCCTGGTCCGTATCTCGCCCAAATCCGGTCGCGCAAGCTTTCATGACGACATGGCCGACCGGCCGATCGTCCGCAAGGAGTGGCGCGACTACGACATTCTGGCCGAAGTCGCCGACGACGCCGACCGGATCGACCTGGAACTGGCTTTCAGGGGTTTTGGCAAGGCGTGGTTCGACGATGTCCGGATCAACGTCATCGGCAAGGCGGGGGCGGGCAACGAGCCACCCAGGGCCCTGGAAGCGCGTGGGCTGGACAATTTAGTCGCCTTCACCCGGCTGCTCGGCTACGTGCGTTACTTCCACCCCAGCGACCAGGCCGCGGCGACCGATTGGGATGCCTTCGCCATCCTCGGCGTGCGCGCCGTCGAAAAGGCCGGCAATCCCGTCGAGCTGGCGGCGGCGCTGGACAAAGTGTTCCGGCCAATCGCCCCGAGTGTGCGTGTCCATGCCACCGGCGCCGAGCCGGCCAACCCACCGAACCTGGTTCCGCCGGGAGAGAAATCCGCATTCAAGATCGTCTACTGGCATCATTTTGGCATGGGGACGGCGAACCCGATTTCCATTTATTCGAGCAAGCGCGTGAATTCCAGAGACGCGGCCGGGCCTGACGCCAAGGCTCGTGCCGTTGTGGGCATCGAGGCGCCTCCATTGCCGAAGGAACCCCCTGCCGATCCCGAAAAACCGTTCCGCGCGGACCTGGGCGGAGGCGTGTCTTGCAGCATCCCGCTGGCCCTGTATGGCGACGCCCAGGGAACCTTTCCACGTGCGGAACCTGCCGCCACGGCCCTGGGTACACCGGACCTGTTCCCCACGGGAGACGATCGCGCGACACGCCTCGCCGCGGTGGCCCTCACCTGGAATGTCTTTCAGCACTTCTATCCCTACTTCGATGTCGTCGAGGCCGATTGGCCGGCGGCACTGCGCCAGGCCCTGAAGTCGGCGGCCACCGACAAGGATCAGCAGGCGTTTCTCGACACCCTCCGCCGGCTGGTGACGGCCGTGCACGACGGCCACGGCCGCGTCACGCTACGAGGCTTTCGCTATCAGGAACTCTACCGCCCGCCCCTGCAATGGGACTGGGTCGAACAGCAGCTGGCCGTGGTGGACACCAGGGCCGAAACCGGTCTGGTTCCCGGCGACATCGTGACGAAAATCGACGGCCGCGCCACCGCCGAATCCATCGCGCAGCGCGAGGAGCTCATCTCCGGGGCCACGCCGCAATACCGACGCTACGTGGCCCTCTTGGAGTTGGTGACCGGGGCACAAGCATCCGACTTGACCCTTGAAGTCGTCAGTCCCACCGGCAAGACCCGCGTCGTCAAGATTCGCCGCACGGTCCGAGCCGCCGAGTTCCAGGAGAAGCGCCCGCCGACGATTACCGAGCTGAAAAAGGGCATCATGTACGTGGACATCGACCGCGTCACCGAATCGGAGCTGCAGGCCGCGACTCCGAAGCTCGCCGAGGCCGCCGGCATCGTCTTCGATTTGCGCGGCTACCCGCGGCGATCCGGGTTCTCGGTCATCGGCCACTTAACGGACAAGCCCGTGAGCAGCGGGCAATGGCACATCCCGGTCGTCGTTTATCCCGACCGCGGAAGATGCAATTCTCGTTTTCGGACTGGAAGGTGGCGCCGGCCGCACCTCGGTTCACGGCCAAGGTTGCATTCGTTACCAATGGCCGGGCCATCAGTGCCGCCGAGACATTCCTGGGAATCATCGACAACCACCGCCTGGCCGCGATCGTCGGCACTGCCACGGCCGGCACCAACGGCAACATCAACCCGTTCACCGTACCGGGCGGCTATCGCATCACGTGGACCGGGATGAAGGTGCTGAGCAAGGACGGCAACCGCCACCACGGGATCGGCATCGTGCCGACGGTGCCCGTCGCCCGCACTCTCCGCGGCATCGCCGAGGGTCGTGACGAACAGCTGGAGCGGTGCTTGAGCTGGTGAGCGCGCAGCCGAAGGAATAACGATTGACGTACCGGCGTTCGCAACCGTCGCGATTCACGGTTTGCCAACGGCCACGGGGCGTACGTTCATGCCGCGCTCCCGCAGCTACCATCCCAGCCCCACCTGGGCCAGTCGGCGGCGAATCGACTCGAGATGAGCGACCGTGACCGTGCCGTCGCTGTTGCCCCAGGCGAGCAGCGCGCCGTCGGCGCTGAACACCGGCAACGATATGGTTGCGCTGTCGATGCCGAGCACGATTAGCGGCGCCACGGCGTCGCGCTCATAGAGGGTAAATCCGGGGTGGTGCCCTGCCTCCCGCTCTGGACCTGAGCGGATGATGTGCCGCACGCCGGGACCCACGCCAATGACGCTACCCGGCAGCGACGCCACCGCCTCATTCGTCACCAGGCGCACCAGCAGTGTTTCATTTGGCACCTGTGACGGACGAACCAGAAACGCGCCCTCGGAATCGACGAAGATATAGCAACCCTGGGTTACCTGCGGCATCGGCCGTTGCCAGCGCAGCTTGCCGGTCACACTGTCGAGGAGCTGGATGCTCTGCTGCGGCCCAGCGGTGGCGTGCTGAACGCCTTCGACGGCGAAATAGCGCCCGTCCGCCGGCGCCGCCGCCATGTGAATGCCGCCGTTGCAATCCGTACGGCCGATCTCTTTCAGGGGTTCTGCCGAGAGCAGATTGCGCAGCCGGCCGACGCGGGGAAATTGCGGGGCCCGGTGATTGCTGTCCGGCGGGACCGTGCCGTCCTCGGTTTCCATGCGGAATAGCAGCAACCGGTCGGCGGCCGGGAAGGCGAGTGTGTCGACCAGGCCGGGCGGTAACGGCCACGTGACGCGTGGCGTGCCGGTCGCCACGTCCCACAGGAGAGCAGTCCGGCCGGTCGAGAAGGCGAGGCGGCGGCCGTCCGGGGCAAACGCGAGCGCCGCGTTGTCCGCGGTGAAGCCCAGCGGCGCGTCGAGGACGTGCCGGAGCCGGCTGTCGGGCCGGTCCCAGATCGCGACCTGCCAGTTGTGCGCCAGCGCTGCCAGCTGTCGGCCGTCGCGCGCGAAGCACGGCCGGATCACCGGGCCGGTCAGTCCGCGGAGCGTCTCGATGCCCCGGCCATGCTCCAGCGCCCAGACGCGGACGCCGTCGTCGCGGCTGCTGACCGCCAGCCGTCGGGCATCGGGGGCGAACGCCACGGCCGAGACGTAGTCGGCGACCTCCAGCGACAGGAGCGCGGCGCCGGTGGTCGCGTCCCAGAGCAGCATGGGACTGCGGCCGCCCGTGGCGAGCAGCGTGCCGTCGGTGCTGAAGGCCAGCGCATGGACGTTGTAGTTGGCGCCGACCAGGGACCGCAGCGCACCGGTTTTCCAATCTCAGAGAGTGATCGTGCCACCCGCGCCGCCGACGGCGAGGCGCCGGCCGTTCGGACTGAACGCGAGGCAATGAACCGCATTCCGCGTCGCGGGCAACTCGGGCATGCGCTGGTCGTCGGTCAGCGACCAGAGACGAACCCGGCCGTCCACATCGCCCGCAGCCAATAGCGCTCCATCGGGGCTGAATGCCAGGGCCGTGGCGCTGCCGGCCAGTGGCGCCCGGGCCTTGCCGGACCGTCCGTCCCAAACCATGACGTTCCCCGCCGCACCGCCAGGCAAGAGCGCGGCGGCGATGAAGGTTCCTTCGGCGGCCAACGCCAGGACCGGCACACCGACATCGTTGTGAGGGATGCGCTCGGCCGCGTTCGCGCCGGCGGGTCCCGGCAACGCACAGGTGCAGATTGCTTCGCCCGTCGCCAGATTGCGCAGCACCACGGACGGCCCCGGTCCCGCCAGGACGGCGAGCGGCGTGCCGTCACGGCGGAAGGCGACCGGTCCCGGTCCGGTGGGCGCGGACAGACCGCGTACAGGCGAATCACCGTCCCACAATCGGGCGCTCTGGGCGGCGGCGCCGCGCGCTTCACGCATCCCGCTTATCAGCAATCGCTGGCCGGTGCCGTCAAACACCAGGGCCGATGCGCCGGACGCGCGCAACGTGGCGACTTCATGAGCGTCGATCCCCGCCAGGCTGGCGGCCGACTCGGCACGCAAATCGTCGCTGGGGCCAATGGCGGCGGCGGCCCTGACCAGCTCCCACGCTTTCTCCGACCAGCCGTTGACGTGCGCGGTCAGACGGATCCGCTGGAGCTTTTGCAGCAGTGCTTCGCGCTGATGCAGCCGATCGCTCGCCTGGCTGCGCAGATCGCTCGCCCGGCTGCTGTAGGCGTACGCCAGCGCGATGGCGGCCACCGTCGCCAGCAGCAGGAAGATCGCCCCGGTCAAACTCGCAACGACCGGATTACGCCGGCACCAGTGCTGCACGCGCTGCCAACGGCTCGCCTTCCTCGCGTGGATCAGCTCGCCGTTCTGGAATCGCCGCAAGTCGTCGGCCAGCGCCTCGGCCGTCGTGTAACGCTGCGCGGGCTCCTTCTTCGAGGCATTTCAGACAAATCGTCTCCAGATCGCGCGGGACGCCCGGCCGCCAGCGGCTCGGCGGCACCGGCTCGGCCGAGCGCACCTGCTCGAGCGATCTCGAGCACGGACGGCGCCTGGAACGGCGGCCGTCCGGCGACCAGCTCGTACAGGATCGCGCCCAGGCCGTACACATCGGCGGCCGGCCCGACGGTGCGCGGATTGCCGCCGGCCTGCTCGGGAGCCATGTAAGCCGGCGTGCCCAGCACCTGGCCGTCCACGGTCAACGTCAGGTCGGCGTCGTGGCAGGCCAGGCCGAAGTCGGTGAGGTACGGCTGGGCGGCGGCATCCACGAGGATGTTGCCCGGCTTGATGTCGCGGTGAACGACGCCGCGGCCATGGGCGTAATGAACGGCCTGGGCGATCTGAGCCACGAGCTGGGCCGCGGCCAGCGGCGCCAGGGGCTGGCGGCGCAGCCGGACGGCCAGGGTCTCGCCTTCGAGGTACTGTGTCACGAGGTACGGCATGCCGCCGGACTGGCCCGCCTCATGGACCGGCAGGATCGCGGGATGGTGCAGCTCGCCGGCGATGCGCGCCTCGCGCTCGAACCGCACCTGCACCTCGGGATTGCTGAAGAACGCGGCGTGAAGAAGCTTGATCGCCACGACGCGGTTCATCTCGGTGTCGCGCGCCAGGTACACCGCGCCGAACGAGCCCTTGCCGAGCAATTTGCCCAGCTGAAACTTGCCCAGCGTTCGCGGAATTTCGGCCGGCCGATCGCTCGCAGGCGCGGCGGTGTGGATCGCCGTGCTCGCCGAGCCGGCGCACCGGCTGGCCGCGCCGAATTGCACGCGCAGCGCTTCGGCGAAGCGCACCAGGTCGTCGGCCAACCAGCCGTCGGCGTCGCGCAATTCCGGCCAGTCGCCGAGGTAATCGTCCACGCGCGGACTGGCCGCGGCGCCAGCGATGTTCCAGGTCGATCTTGACCAACTCCTTGAGCAACTGGGCACGCTGGACTCCGCTCGCCTCGCCCACGAACGGCCCAATCCGCGGCGCCGGTTGCTCGGTCCAGGCGGCCTCGAAGCGGTCGGCGACCTGGTTGATCCATTCGAGCAGGGCGATCGGATCAAGCTCTGCCTGAGCGCGTACGGCATTGGACATGGCGCAACGGACCTCGCGGCCGGCAAGCGGAGGCCCGACCACGGGCCTTCCCCCATTACTAATCAGCAACGGCGCGAGAAACACGCCAGCAGTAGGACAGCCAACCGCCGCTAACCGTCGCTCATCTGCAGCCACTTAACGCGGAGCAGCGATACCTTGCGCACCACGGTGCGGACGCTGCAGTGCAGCTTGGCGGCGATTTCCTCCTGCTTCCAGCCGTCGCGGAGCAGCTCGGCAACCACGCGCAGGTCCTCGCTCAGCCGGCTCATGCAGTGCTGCCACCAATCGTCCTCAAGGACCTGCCGGTCCGGTGCCGGCGCTGGGCTTGCCGCAGCACCGCCATCGGGGGCCAGTCCTTCCGGCACGGCGCCGCCGCCGCGTTTGAGCCGAATTTCGCGCTGGAGCTGGTTGATGGCCTTGCACGTCGTGATCTCGTTCAACAGAGCCACGAGGTCCTGCCGGTTGGCCAACTGCTGCCAGCGCCCGTCCTCGAAACCCTGGTAGATGGCCCACCACACCTGCTGCACGACATCGTCCGCGTCGGCTTCTCGGCGGTAGGCGACCGGCAGCCGCTCGTCCACCTGCGCCATCAGGAACGGCCAGTAACGCCGCATCAGGACGCCCAGGGCCGCTTCCTCGCCCGCGCGGAGCTGTTGCAACAAGTCCGTCACCGACCCGATGCGTGACATCGCCACCTCCCGAGCCCGATGGCAAGCTGACTGGTGCTGGTGTCTCTCGACTGTAACCCCTCGACATCGCCGCCGCAAGGGGCGGCTGCCAAAGGAATCGCTGTCCGGTTTTCGGCGCCGTTGCGGGGTTGTCCTGGGAGAGTACCCGTTTCGTCACCCGCCGGGAGGTAGCGCCGATGAGCATTAGCCTGATGTGCAGTGGCTGCGGCAAGCGATTGCGCGCCAAGGACGAGTTCGCGGGTAAACGCCTCAAGTGTCCTGGCTGCAGACGACCGCTTGCCGTTCCCAGCGCCACTGCCGCCGCCCCGGTCCAGCGACTTCCGGCCTTGTGGCTGTGGGTCGCAGGCGGCGCCGGGCTCGCACTGCTGGCCGTCGTCGGCCTCGGCGCGGCGTTGACCTACTGGCTCATCACGCGAACGGACCGCGCTCAGACCGGCGAACAGGCTATTGCCTCGGTTGCTGATGCCCAGACGCCCAGGGACCAAACCGAGAAGCCCGCCCAGAAGGGCGACGCCAAGCCGCCGGCAGGCATCGGCGGCGGGCCCATGCGAGCGCTGCCGGGGGCAAATGGACCGCGCCTGCAAAAGGTCGGCAAGCCGCCTCCCGCGCTGCAGATCAAGGACATCTTCGTCACGGACAAGGACCCAACGATGGCGTCCGTTCCGCAAAAGGCGGTTTTTCCTTCCGGTTCGCCGCGGCTCGGTGTCGTCGTCTCGCTGGGAAAGCGGCCGCCCCAGGGGACGCGCATCGACATCGAGGTGTTCGGCGCCGGCGGCGCCATCAAGCTCGCGCCGACCGGGACCCTCACCCATGAAATCGCCCGCTATGGCCAGGTCGAGGTCCTGATGATTGAGCGGACCGTTCGTCCCGAGGCCGGCCCGTTCGCCGACGGGAACTTCCAGGCCGAGGTCAAAATCAACGGCGAGCTGCATGCACTGCTGAACTGGACGGTGGGCGACGCTGGGGACAATAACGAGAAGCCGGCCCCGAAGGAAGCAGGGGAAGTCGATGCCAAGGCTTTGCCCAGGGATGGGCCGGGCGACCCCGCATTGACTTACGACATGGTCAACAAGGACCCCGTGAAGCACCGCGGCAAGCGCGTTACCTGGTCGTTTGTCCCGCTTTCCTCCCAGGGCAAGAGCATGATGTGTGCCGTGAACATGAGCGACGCGATGGGCCCGCGCCATTACGGCATCTATGTCGTCGAATTCGCGTCGGACAAGGAAGCGGGCGCCGTCTTCATGGCTACCGCCGCCAAACCCGGCAGCACGGTCACCGCGACGGTGGCCGGTACGATCGATCAGTTCCTTGTTATCCGCGGGCCCGACGGTGTCGCCCAAAAAGACATACCCAAGGTGACCGTGCCGTTACTCCTGTTCCCCACCACCAAAATACCGGCGACCGACAAGACGAAGTCGCCGTCGCCCAAGGAAGATGCCACCCCCAAGCCCAAACCGGCGAATCTTGACGCCAAAACCATGGCCGATCTGAAACTGGCGCTGGATTTTTTCCGCGGCGGGGGACTATGGGCTACCGGAGTGATTCCCAAAGGCAGCAATGCCGAGAAGGCACGGAATGAACGCGAATGGTTCATCGTTGTGTTCGCCCACAAAACGGCCCTCGCCAGGGTCTCCGAAATAACCCTCGGCGGCTTCACGCTGCCTCCGCTGCCTCCCGCTGGTCCTGTCGACGACGGGCTCAAAGCAAGCATGGCGATCTTACGGGTTTTCGAGAGGGGCGCAGCCCGGCAAGAATTCTTCCGGCAGTTCGCGGAGGAAATGGACAAGGGCGAATTAAAGGCGGTGCTCGTAAAGACGGCGCCGATTCCCGCGGACGGCAAGGTCGAGATCTCTGGAGCCGCCCCGTTAACCAAGAAGCTCCTTTTGGAGTTGGTCAAGTAGCAAGAACCGATAGGAGGGCCGGGAAATGGCTTCGTCCGACACTCCGTTCATGGGGCTTGTCAAGAAAACCTGTCCGGATTGCGCGGAAGAGATTCAGGTCGAAGCCCAGGTTTGCCGGCATTGCGGCCGCCGCCTCAGCGAGGCGGAAATGGCGGCGGGCCAGGAGCAGGCACAAGCACGCGCCGCCGCGTTCACCACACTGGTAGCGCTCTTCCTGCTGGAGCGAAAAAGGAAGGTTCGCTTCGGATGGGGCATCGCCCTGACGGTGATCGGCGGGCTACTGCAACTGTTGTTTACAGCGATGGTGCTCCTCCCCCCGGCCGGCGGTAACACCGCCGAGGCTCAACGGTTCGCCGGCCTATCGACCATGGCGATGACGTTGTTGCCGCTCCTGCTGCCCGGAATTGTCCTCATACGCAGCGCGCGCCGGATTCGCCGGGAGTGGCAAGCGACGCTCGATCGGAACGAGGAGGAAGCGCTCTGCGCCCGCATCGATTGCCTTAAATGGAGTCGCCTGGACTGGGGCGCCGTCCTGGCGTTTATCGGCACGTTTCTGCTGGTGATCCGGATCGCGTGTCTTCCGCCCGCGCAAGGGGAGAAAGACGCCCAAGGCCGGGCAGCAATTGGGGTGATGTGTGTCGTGGCCGGCCTACTGCCGTTGCTGCTGGGCGGGGTGCTGTTGCTCCGGGGTTGGCTCGCCAAGCGGCGCGATGAAAACTCCTTGGCGGACGGGACCGCGGCGCCGCTGGCCTCTGGCGGCGGCAAGCTGGCTGCGGCGCTCAACAGCCTGGACCAAGGAGGAGCCGTTCAGCTCGGCGAGTACCTGAACCGTGCATCCCCAGAGGAAGCAGCGGCGCTCGGTCGCCGATTGAGCAGCGCCACTCCGGACCAAATACGGCAAATGGTCCGGAATCTGGAGCCCGGGGGAACAAAGTCCTTGGCCCCATGAGCGAATGGAAACGCGTCGATCGTCCAGGGAAAGTCCGTCATGGCAACACGCCGGCCTGCAATGTCAAGAAACCGGGCCATCCAGGCGTCCTGGCGCAAACCGTAAATGGCTCCGATTCCGCTATTGCCTTGTTCCTGGAGGTTTCGGCTGTTGTTGGGCGAAGCGTGCCCGATCTGCTTCCACCACGGCACGCAATTGTGCGACCGTCGGCAAGCGCATCACGCCTTGGTCTGGCGCTTCCGCCCACGCCGGGCCGGGCGCCGCCAGCACCGGCGCCGGCTGGGGGGTCGTTTCGATCAGCCGGCGCTGCGCGTTCTGAATGGCGATCTCGAGGAAGCGCTCCTGGCTGCGCAGCGCCGGCTGGTCGGCGGCCCGGGCGATGCGGCGGTAGCTGCCGTCGGCGAGCAGCTCGCGTGCCTTGGCGTTGTCGGCCAGCGACGTCGCCAGCATCTCGTCGATCAGCCGTTGCTTCAGATCCGGCTGCTCGATCGGGAACACCACCTCGACGCGCCGGCTCAGGTTGCGGTCCATCCAGTCGGCCGAGCCGATGTACACCTGCGGGTCGCCGCCGTTGCCGAAGTAGAAGATCGCGGCTGTGCTCCAGGAAGCGATCCACGATCGAGATCACCCGGATGTTGTCGCTGATGCCGGGCAGCCCCGGACGCAAGGCGCAGACGCCGCGGCAAATCAGGTCGATTTTCACGCCGGCCTGGCTGGCGCGGTAGAGCGCCTGCACCACCGCCGGCTCCAGCAGGCCGTTGATCTTGGCGATGATGCGCCCGGGCTTGCCGGCCTGCTGGACGTTGGCGGCCTCCTGCTGAATCTTCTCGATCATGAACGCCTGCATCCGGCTCGGCGCGACGACCAGCTTGCGCCACTGCGGCAATTCGCAGTAGCCGGTCAGGTAATTGAACAGGGCCGACACGTCCTCGCAGAAGTCGGGGTTGCAGGTGAAAAAGCCCAGGTCGGTATAGATGCGGGCCGTCTGCGGGTTGTAGTTGCCGGTCGCCAGATGGACGTAGCGGCGGATGCCGTCGTCCTCGCGGCGCACCACCAGGGCGACCTTGCAGTGCGTCTTCAGGCCGATGAAGCCGAACACGACGTGGACGCCCGCCTTTTCCAGCTCGCGCGCCCAGAGGATGTTGCGCTCCTCGTCGAGCCGGGCCTTCAGCTCGATCACCGCCGTCACCTGCTTGCCGTTGTCGGCGGCGCGTCTGCAGGGCGCGGACGACCGGCGAATCGCTGCTGGTGCGATACAGGGTCTGCTTGATGGCCAGCACCCGGTCGTCGGTGGCGGCCGTCTCGATGAAATCGACGACGTGGCTGAACGACTCGTACGGATGATGCACGAGGATGTCGCGCGCCCGGATGGCGGCCCACATGCTGGACGCCGGATGCGAACTCGGGAACCGGCTGCGGCACGAACGGCGGGTCGCGCAGCTGCGGAAAGCCGGGCAGGCCGTGGATCTGGAACAGGCCCGGTCAGGTCGAGCAGGCCGTCGGCATGCGATAGACGTCGCTCGGCTCCAGGTCGAGCGCCGTCATCAGGAATTGCTCGACCTCGTCGGGAGCGTCGGCCTCGAGCTCCAGCCGGACTGCGAAGCCGCGCCGGCGTTTGCGGACCTCTTCCTCGATCGTCTTGAGCAGGTCCTCGACCTCGTCGTCGTCGATCTCGTATTCGCTGTTGCGCGTGACGCGGAAGGCGGTCGCGTCATCCATCTCCATGCCGGGGAACAGCTCCGCCAGGTGCAGGCGGATCACCGTCTCCAGCGGCACCAGCACATGCCGGCCTGGCGGCGACGGCAACGACACGAACCGCGGCAGCACCGACGGCACCTGCACCACCGCGAACAGCCGCTCGGCGTTGCTCGGCCGGCGCAGCAGGACGGCCAGGTTGAGCGACTTGTTGAGCAGGTGCGGGAACGGATGGCCCGGGTCGATCGCCAACGGCGTCAGCACCGGGAAAACCTCGCGGTGAAAGACATTGGTGAGGTGCTGGCGTTGCTCATCGGTCAGGCCGCGGACGTCGGGGTGGGTGTGCAGCACGATGCCTTCCTTCTCCAGCGCGGGCAGGACCTCGTTCTTCAGGCAATCGTAAGCGGCGTGGACCATCTGCCGGACGGTCTGGCCGATGCGGTCCAGCTGATCGCGGCGGCGCATGCGGTCGGCGCCGGAGCCGAGCGCGATGCCGGCCTGCACTTTCTGCTGCAGGCCGCCGACGCGGACCATGAAGAACTCGTCGAGATTGGAGGCGAAAATGGCGAGGAACTTGAGGCGCTCCAGCAGCGGCACCGCCGGGTCGTGCGCCTCGTCGAGCACCCGGCGATTGAACTCGAGCCAGCTCGAGTTCGCGGTTGATGTAAAGCGACGGATCGTCCAGGTTCGGCGGCTGGCCGTTCTCACCGATTTTCCGCGCCAGGGGAGTCGCGACGGCTTCTTGCATGAACGCATCTCCAGGGAGCGTAGGTAGCTGATTGGACTCAATTGACGTGTTGGAGTCCCGGCTTTAGCCGGTCCTTCCGGCTAAAGCCGGGACTCCAACTCGTCAATTCAACAACATGTCATGCCCGCGCGCCCGGCCCGTGTTGAGCTTCGATAGATCGACGAAGAAATCGGGATCGAGCTTCAACCCATCCGGCGTGATCTGGGCGAGCTTGACCCAGCACTGGTCGGTGCGGTCCATCGTGCTCAACAGCGAATTCGTGATATACATCCGCTTGCCGTCGCCGGTCACGTGCATCATGTTCGGCTGCACGCCCGGCTTGAGCGTGCTGAACAGCTTCGGCTTGGCCAAATCGCTCACATCCCATTGCTGGATCTCGTCGGACATGAAACAGCTCACGAACAGGTACCGATCGTCCGGCGACTGGCGCAGGTCGGCCGGCAGTTTACCCGTCTGGCAAAGCCGGCGCGCGGCATATGAGCCGTCGGGATTGCCGGTCCAGCACCAGAGCGCGTCATCCAACGCACAATTGGTGAAGCCGAAATTCGCGTCCTTCTTCAGCGACCAGCGACATTCGAGCGGGGCGCCGCCGGTCTTCAGCTTGGCCAGGACCTTGCGGTCGCGGAAGTCCCAGATCAGCAGCTCGTTGCCGAATTTCTTGAAGTCCATCTCGGCGAGCGGCTTTTTGTAGTTGTTGTAAAAGGTGAACTGCAACGTCACCATGCGATTGAGATCGGGCCTGATCGCGATGTCGTAGCCATAAGGCGCGTCGTCGGTGAACGGGAACGATCGGATGAACGTGCCATCGTTATTGAACTCCGCGAGCCCGGCCGGCAGTCCGCCGTCCTTGCCGCTCAGGAAGCTGATGAGCATTCGGCCCGGCAGCGCATAGGCCGTGTGCGGCGAGGATAGCCCGGTTTGCTTGACGATATCGGCGCCCTCCAGCGTCTTGACGATCTTCGGCCGGGCCGGGTCGCTGGCGACGTCGATGAGGAAAATGCGATTGGAGAAGAGCGTCAGGCCAAAGATGTGGGTGCGGTCGTCGGTGAAGCCGAAATGGTGCGGCTCGTTGTTCTTGCTGCCGAGATCGAGCTGATAGGTGATTTGCCCATAAGTCTTCGAGCCCTTCGCGACGTCGATGACGGCGAGGAAATCGTCGTCCTTGCCGTCGGCATCGACGCAGTAGACATAGAGGACCTTCTCGGGCCGATCGAGCCGTTTGACGAACGGCGACAGGCAGGTTTCGGCCTGGGCCACCGGCAGCAGCGTGAGGCCGGCGAGCGTTACAAGCAAGGCGCGATTTAGCCGCATTAGGCATCTCCTTTCGGTGCGTCGGGGTTGGGCAACGGCGTGGCGCCGGGCGGCGGAGTGCCCTTGCCGGCGCGAATGTAGTCGGCCCGACGGCGCTCGTATTCATCGGGGCTGAGCTGTTCCAGCTCGGCGGCGCCGCCCTGGTGAAATATCTGCTTGAGGAACGGAATGCACCAGCCGCAGCCGGTCCCCGCGCCGCCGCACTCGGAGAGCTGGCTGGGGACTTTCGGCTGGCGGCGGCGCATGAAATTCACGAGCTTGCGCCGCGTTACGTGGAAGCAGTAACAGATTTTCGCGTCGAGGTCCATTGAACGGTATTACCCTCACGCCGGTATAAAATGACGGCGCCGCGATTCGGCATAAGCTGTATTCTATGGCGCCGCCCCTGGGCGCGCCGGCATGAGCAAAGGGAGCACGCCAAATGCAGGCTGACGCGCTAATCTCGCCGCCGCACCTGACCGCTAGCATGCCTGGCCTGGGCGGTCGGATCAAGGTCGAACTCGACGACTTCGAGGTGGAGGAGATTCCCGCCTATGCTCCTTCAGGACAGGGGGACTTCCTCTACCTGTGGATCGAGAAACGCGACATGGGCGCGGAATACTTTCAGCGGCAGGTCGCGCGGCGGCTGGACATCGCGCCCGGCGAGGTGGGCACTGCGGGGCTTAAGGATCGCCGCGCCGTGTCCCGCCAAATGGTGTCGGTGCCGGCGATGGTCGAAGGACGGCTCGACCAACTCGAGGGCGACGGCATCCGCGTCCTGAATGTGAGCCGGCACTCCAACAAGCTGCGTGCGGGCCATCTGCACGGTAATCGCTTCCGCGTCCTCATCCGCGATGCACGGCATGACCCGGCGGCACTCGACGGCATCCTCGATCACATGCGCCGGCATGGCTTGCCGAATTTCTATGGTCCGCAGCGCTTTGGCACGGACGGCGAATCGCTGCAGCTTGGCCTGGCGCTGCTCCACGGCGACAAGCCCGCGCGGCCGGTGCGCAGCTCCTTCCTGCGCAAGCTGGTGTTGTCGGCGGCGCAGTCGGGATTGTTCAATCATTACCTCGCGCCGGCTGAGCGAGGAATTGCTGCGCTCAGTGCTGGCGGGCGACGTGATGGCCAAGATACCGTTCGGCGGCATGTTCGTGGCCGAGGATGTGGCGCGCGAACAGGCGCGGTTCGAGGCGCACGAAACGGTGACCGCCGGCCCAATCTTTGGCCGCAAGACTTTTGCCGCCGCCGGGGACGCCGCCCTTAGAGAAGCCGAGACGCTGGCGGCGTTTGCGTTAGCACCGGCGTCATTCGGCGGCTTCGGCAAACTCGTGCAAGGCACGCGCCGGCATAACCTCGTGTACGTCGACGACCTCGCTGCCGCCTGGGAGCCCGCGGGTCTACGGTTGAGTTTCACGCTGCCGGCGGGAACCTATGCAACCGTGTTACTGCGCGAGATCACCAAGGCGGAGATGTTAGACGAAGGCGATTGAGTTTACGTTTAGCGCTCGGCGGCCAGAGCGCTAAATGTAAACCCATCCGGTTTAGCTCGACTGGCCGAGCTTCCACACCACGTTGTTGCGCCCGGCGCAGGAGCTGGATCACGTCGTGCAGCCCCTCGCGATCCTGGTGCTTGGCCATCGTCAGGCAATCGTCGATCGCCTCCTCCAGCGTCTCCAGGCGGCCAGGGCTGGTGCGGCGCACGTTGGCAGCGACCGGCGTGGATGTGGCCATGACACCGGCGCCGGCGCCTGCCGGCTCAAGCCGCGGCCGGCCGGGACGGCGCTTGCCCTTTTCGCGCTGTTGCTTGCGCAGCACGCTCTTGATGTTGGCCAGGTTTTGCTTGATTTTCTGGTCGACCGCGGCATCCGGAGCCATGCCGTTATCCGAGCGATATCGCGCAGGATCACATCGTTGCTCTTCTGGTGCAGCCACTCCGGCCGATCCTTGAATACGGTGCGGAAGTAGCCGCTCACCGATCCTTCTCTGCTTTCTTTGGCCATGACCTTGTTCTCCTTAAGGTGTAAGATAGGGCCCCCGATGCTGACGACATTGTATTGGTTGTCCTAAGAGGAGCAAGCAAATAAATATTGGAATCGAGAAAAATGAGCAAATTGTTTAGCTCATTCGCTCTCGCGTGTTATTGCTTATCTCGCATCCGCCGCCAAACGATGGGCCGATCGGCGAGCAGCGGGGCTTGTCCCCGCCGTGTAGACCGCCGGGACAAGCCCGGTGGCTCGTCTCGCAGAGATGGACGGTTTCGCTCTTGCTTGAAAATCGCCCGGACGGTTAAATGGACCGGCCCGAGGATAGGCGGCCGGCCCACTGCGACGCAATGCTTGATTTTGCAAGCGAGCCAACTCCTCACTCCACAGGATGCCCGCGGGAGAGGATCCGCGCTCATGAAGATTCGCACCCTTGCCCGATGGATGGGCGCCAGCAGCGCGCGGGCCGTGCTCGGCAAGCTCCTGCCGTGGTCCGGCATCCTGTGCCTCAATTATCACCGCATTGGCTACGGCCTGGATTCGCCGCTGGACCGCGATCTCTGGAGCGCCAGCGCGGTCGACTTCGACGACCAGGTCGCCTATCTGCAGGCGCACTTCGACGTGATTGGCGCCGACGAGCTCCCCGACGCGATCGCGCAAGTCCGGTCGTTATGTCCTCATTACCTTCGACGACGGCTACGCCGACAATTACGAGATTGCGTTCCCCATCCTGCAGCGCCACGGCGCGGGCGACCTTTTTTGTCGCCACCGGTTTTCTGGATAACCCCCGACTGTCGTGGTGGGACGAGATTGCCTGGCTGGTCCGCACCAGCCCGCGGCGCACGGCGGACCTCCGTCCGTGGCTATCCGGGCGGCTGCCATTCGATGAGCCCGATCGTCGAGCGCACCGTGCAGACGTTACTCCGGACCTACAAGCTCCTGCCGTCGGCGGACGCGGCGGTCTTTCTCGACGCGATCCGCGCAGCGACCGGAAGCAATCCGTGCGCTGCCGAGTGCGTCCGGCAAACCTGGATGACATGGAATCAGGTCCGGGCGCTGCGGGCCGCGGGCATGTCGATCGGCGGCCACACCGTGAGCCATCCGCTGCTCGCGCGCATGCCGCCCGAGCAGCAGCAGCAAGAGATCACGGAGTGCGGTCGGCGCTGCTGCAAGAGCTGGGCGAGCCGATGCGCGCGTTTAGCTATCCGGTGGGCAAGCCGACGGCTTTCAATGCCCAGACACGCGCCTGCCTGTGGGACGCGGGGGTACGGTATGCGTTCAGCTACTACGGCGGCATTCGCCGTTTCGACGACTGGGACGACTACGACATTCGCCGCATCGCGGTGGAGCCGCATGTCGCGGATGACCTGTTTCGGGCGGTGGCCAGCCTGCCGCACATATTCGGCCGGCCCTGCGTCCGACAGGCAACACCGGTCCGCGAGCCGCCGGGCTTGTCCCGGCGGTCCACACGGCGGGGACAAGCCCCGCCGCTCGCCACATGATCAATAACCCGGGCCAATGCCGCCGTGAACACGATCGGGCGTCAGATGCGAGGGCTGGTCGAGCATCCAGAAGCGTTCCCATTCCTTGCGTAACTGGCGCAGGTTCTCCGACTGGTTGAGTTCCTCGCGCATGCGCTCGGTGGGATCGCTGGAGTACTGGTTGAGCAGGCAGCCGGTGTTGAGCGAGGCGACTGCCAACACGATCCCCAGCAGCAGTAGACGCCGCATGATCGAACTCCTTTTCGGCCGGCCGCTCCCGGTCGGCGAAGGCGCCGGCCCGAACCGGTTTTGCGAAGATATGGATTGTATCGGTCGCGTCGGCTTTACGCTTGAGAGAATTTGTGCGGATTGTAAGGCCGGCCGGGCGCAGCGAAAAACCCAGGCTGCCCCGGCAGCCTGGGTTGCGTGCTTGGTTGGCACTTCACCGTCACGGCGTCGCGGTGCGGCTGTGCTCGGGGGTCATGCCGTTGCTATCGCCGTCGGCCGGGACGGTGACGGCTTCTGCGTCGCGGTCCAGCCTCTTGCCGGCGTGGTGATCGGAGCGACGCTCCCCATCGGGGACCAGCTCGAGCTGGCGGATTCGTTCTTCCATCTCCTTGCCGGGCTTGAACGTAACGACGTTCTTGGGGCCCACGTCCACCTTGTCGCCGGTCCGCGGATTGCGGGCCTTGCGAGCTTTGCGGCGCTTCACTTCAAAAACGCCGAAATTGCGCAGCTCGATTCGGCGTTCCGACAGGAGCGTGTCGACGATGGCGTCGAAGGTGAGTTGGACAATCTCCTTGGTCTTGAGCTGCGTCAGGCCCAGTTTTTCGGAGATCTGCTTTACAATCTCTTTCTTAGTCACGGATCAGGTCTCCCTGCTGAAGGCCGCGTAAAGGGATGGATGTTTAACTGTAATGACCATATAGATTAATGTCAAGCAAAAACCGGGGCCCCTTCGGCAAGCCGGGATTTCGGCGATCGCGCCCCCAACACGAAACCGCACGCGGGCCATGTCCGAGCCTATCCATGTTCTACCAGCAAAGTCCCCGGACGGCGAGCTACTGAATCAATGTACATGGTAGCTCGGGAGTGCGTGTGCCTCGCCGTGTCCCCTGGCCGGCAGCGTCATAAAACGATGGTGTACCGTTCGTGCCGCTCGCCTAAGTGAGAGCGCGGAACTCTACGAGGAACACATCGTGAAAATCGCCGTCGTCGGCACCGGTTATGTCGGGCTGGTTACCGCAACCTGCCTCGCGGAGAGCGGCAACGAGGTAGTTGGCGTCGACAAGGACGCCGCCAAGATCGCAACGCTCGAGTCGGGCAAGCTGCCGATCTACGAGCCGGGTTTGCTCGAATTGGTACAGCGCAATCGCCGTGAACAGCGCCTGACCTTTACCACGGATCTCGCCGGCGCCGCCAGGAACGCGCGGCTGATCTTCATCGCGGTGGGTACGCCGCCGGCCGCCGACGGTGCCGCGGACCTGAGCAACCTGTGGGCCGCTGGCGAGGCGCTGGCGCCGCACGTGGGGCCGGATGCGGTGGTCATCGTCAAGAGCACCGTCCCGGTCGGCAGCAATCGCCAGCTCATGACACGCATGACCGCCCGCGCAGGCCGCCCGATCGAGGTCGCGTCCAATCCGGAGTTCCTCAAGGAGGGGGCCGCCCTCGACGATTTCATGAAGCCCGATCGCGTCGTCGTCGGCGTGCGCCAGAGCGCGGTCGGCGACCTGCTGCACGAGTTGTATTCGCCCTACCTGCGGACGGAACGGCCCTTCCTGGTCATGTCGCCGGAAAGCGCCGAAATGACCAAGTACGTCGCCAACGCGATGCTCGCGACCAAGATCAGCTTCATCAACGAGATGGCCAACCTGTGCGAAAAGGTCGGCGCCGACATCAACGACGTCCGCCGCGGCATCGGCCACGACGAGCGCATCGGCTTTCAGTTCCTCTTCCCCGGCGCGGGCTACGGTGGTTCCTGCTTCCCCAAGGATGTCACCGCGCTGATGCACCTTGCCCATTCGTTCGACCAACCGGTTCATCTCATCGAGGCGGTCGACAAGGTCAATCAACACCAGAAACACGTTCTGCCGCGCAAGATCAAGACGCACTACGGCGCGGCCTTGAAGGACAAGTGTCTCGCGGTCTGGGGCCTGGCGTTCAAGCCGAAGACCGACGACATCCGCGAAGCGCCGGCGCTGACGCTGATCGACGCCTTGCTGGCCGAGGGGCGCGCATGCGCGTCCACGATCCCGAGGCGATCGCCAATGTCCGGCGCATCTACGGCGATCGGCTGGTCTACTGCGATCGGCCGTATGGAGCGCTGGAGGGCGCCGACGGCCTGGCGATCGTCACCGAATGGCCGGAGTTCCGCCGGCCCGATTTCGAGGTGATGCGGCGGCTGTTGCGCGAGCCGGTGATCTTCGACGGGCGCAATCTCTACGAGCCGAAGGCGACGCGCCAGCGGATTCACGTATTATGCGATTGGCCGGATCACGACCGGCGAATAGGACATCGACCCAAGCCCGTAGGCGAGTCTTCGAGCCTGCGGGGTACCCCGCAGGCTCGAAGACTCGCCTACGGGCTTGGCAGTCAGGATTTGTGAAAGAATCACCATGCACGACCCATTGCCGGCCTACGCCGCCGTTCTGTTCGATTTTGACGGCACCCTGATCGACAGCTACCCCGCCATCGCGGCGAGCGTCAACTTTGTGCGGCAGCGGCATGGGCTGGCGCCGCTCAGCGTCGCGGAGGTCAAGCAGCACGTCGGCCGTGGTCCCGATTATTTGCTGGCGCATACGGTGCCTGGTTACGATAAGGAGATCGACGCGGCACGCTATCGAGCGCACCATCCGACCGTCATGTTCGAAATGACCGCGCTGTTGCCGGGGGCAGCGGAAGTGCTGGCGGCGCTGCATCAGGCCGGCAAGCAGCTGGGGCTGTGCAGCAACAAGCCGCGGCAATTTTCGGCGCAGCTGCTCGGGCACCTGGGTGTCGCGGACCTTTTCACCGTCGTGCTCGGCCCCGAGGACGTCGCCCAGCCCAAGCCGGCTCCCGACATGCTCCGCGCCGCCCTGACACGGCTCGGACTGCCGGTCAATCGCGTCCTGTACATCGGCGATATGACGGTGGACGTCGAGACGGCGCGCGCGGCCGGCGTACCGGTCTGGGTGGTGCCGACCGGTTCCGACGAGCGTGCCGCCCTTGACGCGGCTCGACCCGATCGGATCCTTGCCGGGCTGCGCGATCTGCTCGCGGATGCTTGACAAGGTTGCTGCCCGGATAGTAGTTTGGGGACAATGGTATTGTTTACGTTTGGCGCTCGGTGGGCGAGCGCCAAACGTAAACAATACCACAGGTGGGGGCCTCTTCCTTTGGCGCGGTTACTCGTCATCAAGGGCGCCGACGAGGGCAAGCAATTCCAGCTCGCCGAGCCGGTCATTGTCGTCGGCCGCGATGCGACCAGCGCCATCCGCCTGCACGACACCGAGGTGTCGCGCCGCCATGCCGAGTTCCGCAAGACCGAGCAGGGCTACACTCTCGTCGACGTCGGCAGCGTCAACGGCACTTTCGTCAACAACGAGCGCGTCACCGAAGCCGTGCTGCAAGCCGGCGACCAGATCGCGATTGGCCAAAGCGTCCTCGTCTATGGCACGAGCCTGGCCAGCACCGCCGCCGCGGCCGGCAACCTTGCCGAGCAGATCAGCCTCATCACCCGCGGCGATCTGGAAATCTCCTCGGCCATCATCCGCACCGTCGCCGAAGGGGAAGGCAGCCGGATCCTCACGCAGCCCGACAAGCATTCGCCGTGGCTGAAGACGGCGCTGGCCAACCTGGCGATCATGTACGAGGCGAGCCAGGCGGTCAGCCATATCCTCGACCTCAACCAGATGCTGGGCCGCGTCCTCGAGCTGGTCTTCCGCTCCGTCGTCGCGGACCGCGGTTGCTTCCTGCTCCGCAAGCCCGACGGCAACGAGCTGGAGCCGGGGGCGCTGCGCTGGCGCGACGAGGCGCACGGGCGCGGCCCGTTGCCGGTGAGCCGGACCATCGTCGAGCACGTGCTCAAGGAGCATGTCGGCGTTCTCTGTTCGGACGCGGCCCGTGACGAGCGTTTCAATACCGGCCAAAGCATTATCCGCTACGGCATCCGCGAGGTGATCTGCGTGCCGATGAAGGGCCGGCACGAGACGCTTGGCGTGCTCTACATGGACACGCAGGTCGGCCATGCCGCTGCCGCGCCGCGCGACACCGGCATGGGCAAGTTCACCGACGATCACCTGTCCCTGGCGATCGCGGTGGCGCACCAGACGGCCCTGGCCGTCGAGGAGACCCGCTATCACCAGGCGATGGTGCAGGCCGAACGGTTGGCCGCGATCGGGCAGACCATTGCCGCACTGTCGCATCACATCAAGAATATCCTGCAGGGCCTGCGCTCCGGCAGCGAGATCATGAAGATGGGCCTCAAGGACAAGAACGACGGCCTGATCCAGCAGGGCTGGCGCATCACCGAGAAGAACCAGGGCAAGATCTACGACCTGGTCATGGACATGCTGAGCTATTCCAAGGATCGCGTGCCGGCCGTCGAATCGACTGATCTCAACGAGGTCGTCCGCGAGGTGGTGGAGTTGCTGACGCCCCGCGCAGGAGCTCGGCGTGCGGCTCGAGGCGAGCCTGTCGGAGAAGGTGCCGCCGGTGCAGGCGGACCCTGAAGGCATTCACCGGGCGCTGCTCAACATCGTCGGCAACGCCCTGGACGCGGTGGAGGGCCGGCCCGAGCCCAAGGTCACGGTCGGCACCCGCACCGGCGACGAAGGTTGGGTGCGCATCATTGTTCTGGACAACGGCACTGGCATCCCGGCCGCCCAGATCGACGACATCTTCCGCCCATTCGTCAGCAGCAAGGGAGCGCGCGGCACCGGCCTGGGCTTGCCGGTCAGCCGCAAGGTATTCCGCGAGCACGGCGGCGACATCGTCGTGCAGAGCCAGGTCAACGTCGGCAGCAAGTTCACGCTGAAGCTGCCGGTGAAGAGCCCGTTCAGCATCGACCCGCAAACCACCGCGAGCGACCTGCCCGTCATGCCGCCGGAACCGGAGTGAAGGCGGGGCGGGATTTTTGATTTTCCTCTTGCAACCGCCGCCGTTGGGCCGTCTTATCTAATATTGGTACGCCCGCCGCTAATGAAGGAACCCGCCGCGATGCTACCGCCACTCACTCGACGCAGCTGGCTTTGGATCGGATCGCCCTTGCTGGCGCTCGCCGTCGGCGCCACGTCCGCCAACTTCGGTGGCGGTGGCGGCCAACCACCGGCCGACGGCGCGGCGCTGGAGAAGCAGGCGCGGGCGATTCTCGAAGCGAGCTGCTATCGCTGCCATAGCCATCAAGCCGGCAAGAGCAAGGGCGAGCTCATGCTCGACTCGATGGCGTCGATGCGCAAGGGCGGCGCCACCGCGCCGGCCGTCGTCCCGGGCGAACCCGATAAGAGCCTGCTCATCAAGGCTGTCATGCAGGAGGACGACGACCTCAAGATGCCGCGCGGCGGCAAGCTGCCCGACGAGCAAATCCGCGTGCTGCGTGCCTGGGTCAAGGCCGGCGCCCCGTGGACCGAAACCAGCGTCAAGACTGGCCTGCGCACGCCGGGACAGATCACCGACGCTGATCGCCGGTACTGGGCATTCCGGCCGGTCAAGGTTGGGCCGCTGCCCAACGTCGCGGATGCGGCGTGGATGGCGAACCCGGTCGACCGCTTTCTCCGCAGCCGGCTTGACGCGGAGGGACTCAAGCCGTCGCCGCCGGCCGAGCGCCGGGCTCTGGTCCGCCGCGTGTTCTTCGACGTGACCGGTCTGCCGCCGGCGCCGGCCGAGGTGGACGCGTTCGTCAACGATCCCGCGCCCGACGCGTTCGAGAAACTGGTCGACCGATTGCTCGCCGGCCCACATTATGGCGAGCAGATGGCCCGTCACTGGCTCGACCTGGTCCGCTACGCCGAGTCCGACGGATTCCGGCAAGACGCGTATCGGCCCAACGCCTGGCAGTATCGCGATTACGTCATCCGTGCGTTCAATGCCGACAAGCCGTACGACCGGTTCGTCCGCGAGCAAATCGCCGGCGACGAGCTGGACCCCGACGATGCGGATTGCGTCATCGCGACCGGCTATCTCTGCCACGGCATCTACGAATTCAACCAGCGTGACGTGCGTACGCAGTGGGCCGGCATGCTCAGCGAGATCACCGACGTCACCGCCGACGTGTTTCTCGGCCTCGGCTTCGCGTGTGCGCGCTGCCACGACCACAAGTATGACCCGATCCTGCAGAAGGACTATTACGCGTTGCGCGCGTTCTTCGCGGCCCTGATGCCGGCCGAGAACGTGCCGCTGCTGACCCGCGCGGAACTCGGCGACTACAAGCAGAAGGAGGCCGCGTGGCTCGACAAGACGGCCAAGGTGCGTACGGCGATCGCCCAGGTCTTGGCGGACGAGCGCGCGAAGTCGATCACCACGA
The DNA here is from genome assembly GCA_963834865.1 of uncultured Gemmataceae bacterium. Lineage (GTDB taxonomy): Bacteria > Planctomycetota > Planctomycetia > Gemmatales > Gemmataceae > CAWIDK01. Next base: position 2,471,052 of record CAWIDK010000002.1, on the reverse strand, counting down.
TGGTCAGCAAGTTCCCGCCGGACATCCAGGCGATGATTCGGATGCCGGCGGCCGAGCGCACCCCGCTGGAGCAGCAGCTCGCGAGCCTGGCCTACCGGCAAGTGCAAGGCGAGCTCGACGGCCTCGACAGCAAGATGAAGGGCGACGCCAAAACCAGGCTGCTGGAGCTGCGCAAGGAGTTGGCCAAGTTCGACGGCGACAAGCCCGCTTGCAGCGTTGCCTTTGCCGCCCACGACATCGGCACCGCGGCGGCGGCCACCACGATCCCCAGGCGCAAGGCCGACCCGATTGAGCCGGCCGTTCCCATGGTGCTGGCGGAGCCGCTGGCGATTACGCCGCCGCCGGGCATCGCGTCGACGGGCCGCCGTCTCGCGCTCGCCCAATGGCTGACGCGACCCAAGCATCCGTTGACCGCGCGGGTCATCGTCAATCGCATCTGGCAGCAGCATTTCGGCCGCGGCCTGGTCGCGACGCCGAACGACTTCGGCAGCCTCGGCGACAAGCCGAGCCATCCCGAGCTGCTCGATTGGCTGACGGACCGTTTCGTCAAGGACGGCTGGAGCCTCAAGAAGCTGCACCGCCTGTTGTTGACCTCGCAAGCCTACCGGCAATCCGCGACCGCGCCGGCGACGGAAGCGGCGCTCAAGAAGGACCCGGAGAATCGCCTGCTCTGGCGCATGACGACGCACCGGCTCGCCGCCGAGCAAATCCGCGACGCGATCCTGTCGGTGACCGGCAAACTCGACCTGAAAATGGCCGGCCCGAGCGTGGACGTGAAGGAGCCGCGACGCAGCCTCTACACGAAGGTGCTGCGCAACACCCGCGATTCGCTACTCGACGTGTTCGACGGCCCCGAGACATTCACCAGCACCGCGACGCGCAACGTGACCACAACGCCGACACAGGCGCTCTTGATGCTCAATTCGCCGTTCATGCAGCAGCAGGCCCAGGCGTTCGCGTCGCGGCTACTGAAGGATGCACCGGCGGGGGATGACGCCCGCATCGATACCGCATTCCGGCTGGTATTCGGCCGGCCGGCAACGTTGTCGCAGAAGGAGCAGGTGCGAGCGTTTCTTGCGGATCAATCGCAGCGCGTCCCGCCGCCAGCGGACGCGCGGCAGGCGGTGCTTACGGACCTGTGCCTGGTATTGCTGAACGCGAATGAGTTTGTGTACGTGGATTAAGCATGAATCTCTGGGAAATCGCCTACCCGCGCCAGTCCGCCCGCCGAATCCCCAGTATCGGTATTCTAGCGGATTGTGCAGCCCCTTCACACAGCGAGACGCAGAGGGCTCCCGATCCCGGATTCAAGCGCGCGTATTCCCGCTCGCGGATGCCAGGAGTGACAAGCAACGGCTCCGTTTACATGCTGGCGCCGGCTGACGGTGAACACACCGCGTCAGCGTGTGCCACAGGTGTGTCCGGCCGCGGGCCCAGCCCGTGGGTGAGCGGCATGACCTCACTTATCCTCGAGCACCTTTTCGAACAGCGACTTGAGACGGCGACTCGGGTCATTCGCGCTGTCGCGCAGGTCCCAGGCGGTCAGCCATTCCTGGCTCTGGCGGCGCAGGCCAAACTCCTCGCGCAGCCGCCGATCGAAATCGGGCATGTGGGCGGCACCATAGAAGATCGCGAGCTTGCGCTTGCCGTCCGTGATCTCGTCGGTCAACACGGCGCACGCCTTCTTATTGCGGTCGCCGACCAGTAGAGCCTGCAACGTCGGGCCCAACTCGGTGCTGCCGGCCATCTGCTTCGCAAATTGCCGCTTCAGCAACGGGGGATTGAACAGCGCGGCGGTGATGTCGATGTCCTCCATCGGCGTCTTGTCCTTGTTCAGGGCGGCAGCGTTTTGCTGGCGGAACAGGTCGGCGAGCACCGAGAGGCCGAGCGTCATCCCCGATTCGCCGCGCGCCCGGGCGGCGTCCATCATCGTCTCGAAGGACAGGTCGGCGTGTATGAAGTTCTGCTTGTGATAATCGATGCAGGCCAGCTGGCTGTCGAGGTCGAGCATCATCGTCATGAGGCCGGTGAGGAAGGCCGAGGTGCCGTCCTTCTTGCCGTTCTTGGGGACGCGCGTGCCCGGCGGGGCCACCAGCTCATACAGGACCGCGTCGTACTCGGTGAAGCGCTTATTCAGACGATCGTAGTAGGCCCGATCCCCGATATGGACAACGCCGACCAGATCGACGGCGACCGTCTTGCTCTTGTTCGTGTAGCGCGTGATCGCGATCTCGAGGGCCGCGACCTTGCCGGCGTCCTCCTTGAGGCGAATGAAACGCGGCTCCTGCGCCGGCAAGAACGCAGGCAAGCCGACCAGCAGCACGAAGCAGAAACAGGTTTTCTTCATTGCGATGTCTCCTTGAGATTTGCGAGCGGTTCGTAGTTCCGCCTTTAGGCGGTTCCCCACCGCCTAAAGGCGGAACTACGAACGGGATCATACGGTGCGCGGCTCACTGCTTCGGTGGCGGTACCGACTTCGGCGCGGGCAGGAGCATCATGTCCAGGTCGCGCCGGAGCTGGGCCGCGTCGATTTCGGCCTGTGCGAGCAGCGCCTTTTCCGCCTCGACACGGCTCTTGCTCATGAAGCCCATACGGGCCATGCGCTCCGACCATGCCGCACGCTCCTTCCGCGCCGCAACGTCGGTCTCGGCCAGTGCCAGCCGTTCCTTGATATTCTCCGCCGACGCTACGTGCAGCCCGCGGCGGCGCTTGAATATATACGCGCCGTCGACGGCGGCGAGTTCCCAGCCGTCGTGGCCGAGCCGGTTCAATCCCGCTGCCAGATCCTTCTGCCCCAGGTCCAGCACCTGATCCTTCGTCAGGACCCGATACTCCCAGCGCGGCGCGACGCCCGACTCGCCGGCCTGAATCGGCGCGCCGCCGGTGCCGATCACGACGGCCAACAACAGTCCGCAGTTCAATGCGACCTCGTGCATGGCAGTCCCCTATGGAGTGAATCGTTTTTCGCCCCACTTTATTTAATCGGCGCCGGTCCGTGCAGTCGACCCGGCGCCTGCCCGATCAGCACCGCACAGATGCCGCCACGCTGGGCGACGTTGACCACCTGTTTTTGCGACGCCCGGCCGAGGATCGCGACGCCATACTTCGACGGCGCGAAGCCCATCACCGTGTAGAACGGCTCGAAATGGACCGCGCCGTCGGGCCCCTGCACGGGAAAGACGCTGACCGGGATGCTGGCCAACTGCTGCACGACCCAGCGCTCCGGGTCGGCCAGCGCCGCTCGATCGCCGATTCCCACGCCGCCTGTTCCACCATCGGACCGATCACGACGCCGGTGCCGCCGTACGCCCGGTTCGGCTTGAGCACCAGCGTTTCGCGCTCCGCGCGGATGTGCTCCAGCAGGTCGCCGGAATCGCCGTCGGCAAAGGTGGTCGTGCGCGGCGAGACCAGGCGCGTCCACAGGATGTGCCGGCGGAACACCTGCCGTTCGTCGGGGCTGAAGTAGCGTCGTGTGAACGTGCGGATCGCTGAGGATTTCCCAGCAACTCTTCTGATCCATCTCGGCGGCGATCGATGAGATCATGCGATTCTGCCGAAACAGCGTGCGCATCGGCCGGACATCGACGCCCTGCTTCGCCAGCTCGATAAGGTCGGCGACGGGATAATCGCGATAGGCCAGGTCGATCGGATCACCGCCATAGCAGACCTCGTCGCCAGCCAGGGTCAGCTCGCTCGGATCGGCGTGCGTGACCTTGATCTGGAAGTGATCGTGGAAATGGCGGGCCAGCGCTTCCTGCTCGTCGGGGCCGCTGCCGGCGTACTTCGGCTCGACGAAGCAAAGATGGCGGGCCGGCCGATGGAGCGTCTCCAGATGATCGAGCACTTCCTGCATCAGCAGTTGGCGGATGTCGTGGCCGACGTGCAGGTGCAGCTCCGGGTCGAGTCGCCGCAGCACCGGCACCACGACGTCGGCGACGATGCGCTCCGACGTTGGCACCAGGTGCAGGCCGCCGATGCCGCTGAGGTTCGGCTCGACGAAACGCAGCGAATCCTTCCACATCGGGCTGAGAAAGTCGATCATCGCGTCGAGCCGGCCGAAAATCGGCACATTGTCGCGTGTGGCCGGGCCCCAGCAGTCCGCGAGCCACGCCTCCTCGTCCGGCGTGATCCGCAGCACCTCGCGCACGCCGGCATCCTCCTGGTAAAGGTCGGGCAGCCGTTTGAGCGCGTTCTGGATCGTGAGCGTCACATAGTGGATGTAGGACACCTGATCGGGCAGCACGGTCATCGGGCACGCGAACACCGGGATGGTGTCTTGCTGGCCGTCGCGCAGGTAACAGAGATGGCGGCGCAACGCTTCCTCGCGCAGCCGCTGCATGAGCTCAAGGAGCTGCGCTTCGGGGATCTTTTAGAACGCCTTGCGGACGCGGCTGGCGAGGCTCAGGCCGCTCAGCCCCAGTTCTTCGGCGGGAGTTAGCATGCCGTCAGTATGGCACGAGTGCTGCACGGATGCAACGGGCGGGTAAATACAATGCAGATCATGACCCCTGAAACCGCCTATGTCCGGCTGATGCACGCGACGCGGGACGCCGCCCTGCTCGCCTCCTGCGCCGAGCTGCTGGGCTGGGACGAGGATACGTACATGCCGCCCGGCGGCGGCGCGCATCGTGGCCGGCAAATGGCGCTGCTCGCCGGCCTGGTTCACGAACGCCAGACCGATCCGCGCCTCGGCGAGCTGCTCGATCGGGTCGAGGGCTCGACCGTGATAGCCGACCCGCGATCGGCCGAGGCGGTCAACGTCCGCGAGCTACGGCGGGCCTATCAGCGCGCTTGCCGGCTGCCCCGCAATCTCGTCGAGGAGTTGGCGCAGGTTACGTCGCTCGCCCAGCAGGAATGGGCCATCGCGCGCCGCCGGGCCGACTACGCGCGCTTGCGGCCCTGGCTGGAACGGATCGTGGCGCTCAAACGGCACGAGGTCGACGCGCTCGGCTGGGAAACCGACCCGTACGATGCCCTGCTCGAGGATTACGAGCCCGGCGCGCGCACCGCCGCGCTGGCCGACCTGTTCGCCGCCCTGCGCGTGGAGCTGGCGCCCTTGCTTGACGGCATCGGCGCGGCGGCCGATCGGCCCAACGCGGCGATCCTCACGCGCCGCTATCCAGTGCAGCGACAGCGCGGCTTCGCGCTGAAGGTGGCGGCCGCGGTCGGCTTCGATTTCGCGCACGGCCGGCTCGACAGCACCACGCATCCGTTCTTCGCCTCGATCGGCCCCGGCGACGTGCGCATCACCACCCGCTACCTGTTGAACCAGTTCGGCGCCGCCTTTTTCGCGACGCTGCACGAGGTCGGCCATGGCCTGTACGAGCAGGGGCTGCCGGCGGACCATCACGGCACGCCGATGGGCCAGGCGCCGTCGCTGGGACTGCACGAAGCGCAGGCCCGGCTGTGGGAAAACGCTGTCGGCCGCAGTCGCGGCTTCTGGCGGCACTTCTTTTCGCTCGCCTGCCGGATGTTTCCCGCAGCGCTGCGTGACGTGACTGAGGACGCGTTCTTCCGCGCCGTCCATCACGTCGCGCCGTCGCTCAACCGCGTGCAGGCCGACGAGGTGACGTACAACCTGCACATCGCAGTGCGCTTTGAGATCGAGCGGGCGCTGATCCGCGACGAGCTGCGCCCCGCCGACCTACCCGCAGCGTGGAACGAGGCGTACCGGCGCTGCCTCGGCGTCGCGCCGGCCGACGACGCGGAAGGCTGCCTGCAGGATGGGCACTGGGCGGCCGGCATGTTCGGCTATTTCCCGACGTACACGCTGGGCAACGTGTTCGCAGCCCAGCTCATGGAGCGCGCCGCCGGCGAATTGGGCGACCTCGACGAGCTATTCGGCCGCGGCGAATTCCTGGTGCTGCGCGACTGGCTGCAGAAACGAATCTACGCGGAAGGCAGCCGCTATCCCGCCGTCGAGCTGATCGCGCATGTGACGGGCCAGCCGCCGGACCATCGGGCGCTGGTGCGGGCGCTGTGGTGCAATTATGGGGCACTTTACGGAGTCGGCTGACATGGCAACCCGGACGGCGCGCATCTGCGTGGTGGGCTCGTGCAATCTCGACCTGACGTTCCGCGTGCCGCGACTGCCCCGGCCTGGCGAGACGCTGGCTGCCGTCGCGCTCGAACAAGGCTTCGGCGGCAAGGGCGCGAACCAGGCCGTGGCCGCCGCGCGTCTCGGCGCGGAGGTGATGCTCATCGGACGGGTCGGCAACGATACGTTTGGCCGGCAGAGCCTCGACAACTATACGGCGCGCGGCATCGACACGACCTTCGTCGGCATCGACGCGCAGCGCCCGACCGGCATGGCGTCGATCTACGTCGCGGAGGTGGGGGAGAACAGCATTGTCATCGTGCCGGGGGCGAACGCCGGCGTTACACCGGCTGATGTCCGCGCCGCGGTCGGTGAAATCGCGCGTGCCGACGCGGTGCTGTGCCAACTCGAGACGCCGGCGGACTCGGCGCTGGAAGCTTTCCGCATTGGGCGGGCCGCGCGCGTGCGGACAATCCTCAATCCGGCGCCGGCCGTGCCCTTGCCGGACGAACTGCTGCAGTTGACTGACCTGTGCGTGCCGAACGAGACCGAGCTGGAATTGCTTACCGGGAATTCCGGCGACATCGAGGCGAGCGCCCAAATGCTGCGGCGCGGGGCGCGGGCGCGGTCGTGGTGACCTTGGGGGCGGCGGGTGCATTCGTGCTTGCCGATGGGATCACGCGGGTGCCGGCTTGCCGCGTCGATGCAGTCGATCCGACTGGGGCGGGCGATGTGTTCATCGCCGCGCTAGCAGTTTGTCTCGCAGAGGGCCGCTCCCTTGAGTACGCCGTGCGCTGGGCCAACGCGGCGGCCGCCGTGTCAGTCACGCGGCGAGGGACACAAGCCGCCGCGCCTAGCCGGGCTGAAGTCGAGGCGCTGCGGCGTAACGGATGATTGCCGGTGAGCAGAACCCGATCCTCCTTGACTGCATACGTCAGGTGCACGGCGTCATCAGCCCCGGGCAAGGCTCACGGTTAACTGTCGGCAGTCACATCGCCGACCAACTTCGCGAGCGCTTCATACGTCACCGGGAACGGGATCTGCTCGCGCTTGCGGCCAGGCTCCTGGTAACCGCGGAAGCGGCGTACGCTTGCCTGGGCGGTGCCGTGTAATTCGACTTCATAATAATTCACGCCGGGGTCGCTCGGCGTCGGCACGGCGCTGCGCAACAGAGCGACCTTGCGCGGCGCGTCCACTTCGATCAGCTTGAGCGGCTCCAGGAGGCCCGTCACCGTGCGGCTGAGCCGCTCGGCCCAGGGTCGTGGATCGCCGTCGACCGGCGCACCTGCCCGCCGGAACGTGGCATCGTTGAGCGAGCAGCTCAGCGAATCCTGGGCGGCGGGATGGAGCGCGACGTTCCAGCCCTGGTGCGCGACCACCACCTCGGTCTGACCCGCGGGAGGATCAGCGAGTTTTTTCCGCAGCATGTTTTCGAGGGTCATCGCTTTCTCCGAGATTTTTGAGGGAATGGGCGTTACCGTCGTAAGTCATCAGGCTTGGTTGCTTCTCCACCACGGTCTGCAGGTGTACCGGTCGGCCCCACACGGCCTGGACGTTGGCGAGCGTGTCGGCCGCCCGGTCGAGCCGCAGATCGATGCCGTTGAATTCGTGCCGCAACAGCAACTCGCCGCGGTTGCGGTAGTTGCCGTCGACCACGTAGATGAACGGCTTGCCGAAGTTGGTCAGGCTGAACAGCAGTCGTTCCTTGATCTTCTGGAACTCGCGCGACTCGATGACGTAATTGCCGCCTTGCTCCGCGAAGGCGTATGAGAACATCTGGTGCTGCGCAAAACTCCGGCGTCAGGAACGTGTCGATCAGCGTAATATCGTTGTGAACACGGCGAACTTCAAAGATCTTCTTGCGTCCCAGGCCGAGCTCCTTGTTCCAGCTGCGCCGCTTGTCGAGGTCGTCGCACTCGTCGTACTCCTTGCCGAAGCGCCCGGTGTTCCAGCGCATCTCGATGTTGCGCAGCAGCTCGATGCCGAGCTTGTAGGGATTCATTCGGCCCCGCGAGACGGCCATGGTGCCGGAGTGGTGGTCGGCGTAATCGACGCACTCCCAAGGCTCCAGGGCCCGCTCGGTCATGATGGTCGAGTGCCAGAAGCTGGCCCAGCCCTCGTTGATGGTCTTGGTCTGGCCCTGCGGCGCAAAGTAGTACGCCTCATCGCGGATGATCGACAGCACGTCGCGCTGCCACGGCTTGAGCGGGGCGTGCTCGATCAGGAACAGCAGCACGTCCTTCTCGGGACGTTCCGGGAACGACCGCTCGATCGCCTGCTGCTTCTTCTTGCGCTCGTCCTCTTCCGCCTTGAGGGCGCCGGGCGGATTGATGTAGTCGGACATGTAGTCCTTGCTCTTGAAGCGCGTCAGCTTCTGGCCCTCATCCTCCGGCTCCCGGAAATCGTAGCGCGATACGTCCTCGCGCCGCTTGATCGCGGTCGAGTGCACGTCGATCAGGTCGTCGATCGACATGCAGCGGTCGATGAACGATTCGACCTGATCTTCGCCGTGCTTCTCGGCATAGCGGCGGATGCGCACGCCGTGGTTGGCCATCTCGTCCATCATCTTGCGGCTGGTGTGCGCGAAGTAGGCGTTATTCTTGAAGAAGTCGCAATGGCCGTAAACGTGAGCCATCACCAGCTTCTGATCGACCGTGTGGTTGCAGCGCATCAGGTACGCGTAGCAGGGGTCGTTGTTGATCACCATCTCGTAGATTTTCGACAGGCCGTAGTCGTAGCCCTTCTTGAGTTCCTCATAGGCCATGCCGAACGACCAGTGCGGATAGCGCGTGGGAAAACCGCCGTAGCTGGCGATCTCGTTGAGGTCGTCGGCGTCGACGACCTCGAAGATCGTCTCGTAGAAATCCAGGCCGTAGGCGCGCGCATGCGCCTCGATCTCGACCTTAAGTGCCCGCAATTCGGGCGGCAACCGGGTATCGTACGGGACGTTCATGTTTCAGGCTCCGCCGGGGGGAGTGCAGAAGCGTGGGAGCGGTGGTCGGGCGGGCGATGCTCTCGCGGAGGGACCTAGCCATTCTCCCTGGGCTTCGTGCAACCGCCATTCCAATTGTAACACGTTTTGCCGGCATGCACGGCGTTTGTGGGGTCGCCGGACGTAACCCATTTGCCAATCCGCGGTTGACATTCGGATTTTTACGTGTTCCGCCGGGTGCGCCGCATCGCCGGGTTGGGCGAAATGGCACACCTGGGAAACACGGGAGTGTTAACTTGAACACAGCTGCACGCACAGGCTGTGCGCGTCTTGTGATGCATTTCGCAGCAGTGCGGCTGGGCCCCGTCTCTCTCTCTCTCCTCTTGGGGAGAGAGAGAATTTAGCGGCCGGTCCCCAGAAACTCCTTGATGGAGCCGAGGATCGCTTCGCGGTCAGGGACCCGGCTGGCGATCACGTTCTCCTTCTCGTTCGCCAGCTCGTTGATGTATTCGAAAAACTCGCCCGAGCCGTACGGGCTTTCGACCTGGCCGTAACCGAACAGGTTGAGCTTGGGCAGCATTTTCTCGTTCAAGAGATCCACGCAGTCGCGGGCTGTCGTCGCCCCAGTTGTCGCCGTCGGAAAAGTGAAACGCGTATATGTTCCACTGGTCGCCGGGGAAGCGCTTGTCGATGATCTGGTTGCAGAGCTCGTACGCGGAGCTGATCTTGGTGCCGCCCGATTCGCGGACGTGGTAGAAGGTGTGCTCGTCGACCTCGTGCGCCTCGGCGTCGTGGATGATGTACAGCGTCTGCACGCCCTGGTAGTGGCGCTTGATCCAGGTGTCGATCCAGAACGCCTCGATGCGGACGATCTCCTTCTGCTCGTCGGTCATCGACCCGGAAACGTCCATCATGTAGATGATGCAGGCGACGCTCTCGGGCTTCTTGACCTCTTTCCACGAGCGGTACTGCTTGTCGACGCGCTGCGGGATGACCACCGGGTCGCCGGGGTCGTAGGTCTGCGAGGAGATTTGCCGCTTCAGGGCGCGCTTGAAGGTGCGCTTGAAATGGCGCAGCGATTCGGGGCCGGCCTGGCGGATGCCGGTGTACTTGTCCTTGGTGGTGACGATGTTCTTCTTGCCGCGCGGCTCGATGCGCGGCAGGGCCAGCTCTTCGCCGAGGATTTCGGCCAATTCCTCGAGGGTCAGGTCGACTTCGAGGATGTGTCCGCCGGGCTGATCGCCGGCGTTGCCTTCACCTTCGCCCTGCGGCGCGGTCAGCGGCTGGCCGGGATCGCCTTCGCCCTGGCCGACGCCGCCGGAGCCCTTCTTGCCATAGCGGAACTGCGGGATGTCGATGGAGGGTAGTGGGATCGAGACGAGGTCCTTGCCCTTCTTGCCGATCATCTCGCCGCGCGTGATGTACTTGGACAGGTTGCTCTTGACCTTGCCGCGGACGAGCTTGCGGAAGCGCTGGTGGTCACGTTCGATTTTCTGGCTCATGGTCAATCCTGGGCCGCCGAAGGCTGGCCAATTCAACGAGCCGACACAGCAGGCTCGCCAAGCGGGACGTTTGCTTCTCGGAGCGCTTCCGCCATGCACACCACGTGAAGTTTTGGTCCCTGCTCCGCTATCTGGTAGTCAAACTTGATCTGCATGGACAATCCGTTGCCGCTGTCGCCAGCTACCGACTGTGCGATGAGGTCCCGAAACGCAGCCGCGAGCTGACGAATCTGTTCGTAAACCTCCCCACCGCACGGCCCGAACGCTCCACACTTGTCGACGTAAACCTCATACACTACGCGTGCATAGAGGTCTCCGGGAGAGTTCGAAGTACGGGTGAAGCCAATATCGCCTACGTCCGTGGGCAGGTGCTCCAGGTCCCGCGCCGAGAATTTGCAAGGAAATTTTCGCCAGAACCGATCCCAATCCCACGGCTCAACATCCACATCGCGCGTTAATAATGCTGCAAACCAGAATAGGACCTGGATCGCATTGCCAAACGCCCCGGTTCCAAGATCCTCGCGCAACGGCAAGATTATCGGCAACGGAACGAAAAACGCTCTGCGGAGATAAGCCAAGATAGGAATTACCGATTCGGCTGCCTCGAAATCTCCGCGGACCTTGTCGATCAGTTGCCGCGTGGTCGCACCCTGGCACGCAGCTTCACGAAGCTCGTGAATCAGGCTCGGATCCAGGGTTGTCTGTCGCGGTGCCATCGTCAACTCTTTTGAATGAGCACGACAATGCGAGTGTAAACGCCGGTCGCGTCCTGCGATGTTTCATGGACAAATACCGTGCCAAAGCCCCTCTTCTTGGCTCGAGTGAACGTCCACGCGTGCAACACGGCTTCTTCCAAGGCCATTCCCGACGCCACTAGTTCATTCACCTTGTCTATATTGGTGCTGGCTTCTCCCGTCGTACGCTTGATCCACACGCCGCGGATCGATTTGACCGCCTCGCCAAAGGCGTCCAGCATGCGATTGAACATCTCCGTGCCACGAATCGAGGAGCCTTCTCCCGCGTGGATTGCAAAGGTAACCTCGCCAAAGCCATCCATCGACCCGAGGATCCCGCGACCCTCGGGAAAGAATAGCTCAAATTCCAGCGGTTCCGACGGCACGAAAAAGCGTCCTCATGGACCGTTACTTCTTCGTCTGCCCCCGCGCGAAGATGCTGGCAACGAAGCTTAGCACATCCGTGGCGCTCGCCTCGTTGTAGCCGTAGTACTTGATCAGTCGGCCCTTCACCACGTCGATCTTTTCCTGCGTCGCCTTGTCGACCACGTTCGACACCAGGCTCGTCAGCTTGATCGTGTCCTTCTGATCCTCGAACAGCTTCAGCTCCAGGGCCTTCTGCAGCCGTTCATTGGTGCGATAGTCGAACTTCTTGCCGTCCAGCGCCAGTGCGCCGATGTAGTTCATGATCTCGCGGCGGAAGTCGTCCTTGCGGCTCTCGGGGATGTCGATCTTCTCCTCGACCGAGCGCATCAGGCGTTCGTCCGGCTCCTCGTAGCTGCCGGTGTAGCGATTGCGGACCTTCTCGCGCTGCGTGTAGGCCCGAACGCTGTCGATGTAGTTGGCGCACAGCCGCTGCAGGGCGTCCTCGTCGGCGGCGATCGTGCGCTGGACCTCGTTCTTGACCACGTCTTCGTACTCCTGCTTGACGACCTGCAGCAACTCCTTGAAGTGCTGCAGCTGGTCCTGGCTGGTGATCAGCGAGTGGTGGCGCAGGCCGGTCTCCAGCTCGTGCAGGACCATGAACGGATTGAGGTTGTCCTCTTCGGGATGCGCCACCAGCGCGTTGGAGATCTTGTCCTGGATGTAGCGCGGGCTGATGCCGTGCATGCCCTCGTTGGGGGCCTCGCGCTTCAGCTCGATGATGTTGTCCTCGGTGAAGCCCGGCAGCGTCTTGCCGTTGTACAGCTTCATCTTCTGCAGCAGCGTCAAGCTGGCGTGCTTGGGCTGCTCCAGGCGGGTCAGCACGGCCCACATCGCCGCCACCTCGACCGTGTGCGGGGCAATGTGCTTGCCGCGGACTTTTTCCGTGTTGAAGGATTTTTCGTAGATCTTGATCTCGTCGGACAGTCGGGTGACGTACGGCACGTCGATCTTGACGGTGCGGTCGCGCAGCGCTTCCATGAACTCGTTGTTCTGCAGCCGGCGATACTCAGGCTCGTTGGTGTGGCCGAGGATCACCTTGTCGATGTCGGTCTGGGCGAATTTCTTCGGCTTGATCTTGTGCTCTTGCGAGGCGCCCAGGAGGTCGTACAGGAACGCCACGTCGAGCTTGAGCACCTCGATGAACTCGACCAGGCCGCGGTTGGCGATGTTCAGCTCGCCATCGAAGTTGAACGCGCGCGGGTCGGAGTCGGAGCCGTACTCGGCAATCTTGCGATAATTGAGGTCGCCGGTCAGCTCGGTCGAGTCCTGGTTCTTCTCGTCCTTGGGCTGGAAGGTGCCGATACCGATGCGGTCCTGTTCGGACAGCACCATGCGGTAGACCTTGACCTCCTCGGCCAGCATCGCGGACACGTCGCCGTTGTACTTCTGCAGCCGTTCGTTGAAGATGTAGCGGCTGAAGGGACAGAGGTCGCCCTTGACCTGGACCGGGTACTTGGGCGGCCTGGCGGCGGCATCGACGAGCTGCTTGATGAACGCGGTGCGCAGGTCGCCGGGGATCAGCTGCAAGGGATCGCCGTGCATCGGGTCCTTGATCCAGGTGCCGTTGTCGCCCTTCCAGGAAAACGAGTAGACCGCGCCGTCGTCGCTGCGCGAATACTCCTCAAGGCCGCGCTTGAGCAGCCGGGCGATCGTGCTCTTGGACGAGCCGACCGGGCCGTGCAGCAACAGGACGCGCCGCTCGGTACCGTAGCCGAACGCCGCCGACTTGAAGGTATTGGCGAGCTGCATCAGCGTGCGATCCAGGCCGTAGATGGCGTCGTCGAACCGGAGCGCGAACTGGGTAAAGAATTTGTAGCGGGTGACTTTTTCCTTGTTTTCGTAGAGTTCCTCGGTGCCGTGCGACAGGATCATGTCGTAGAGGCGCTGGTAGGAGTTGCGCGTAACCTCGGGGTTCTCGCGCACAATGTCGAGGAACTGCTCGAAGGAGCCCTCCCAGTGGACCTTGGAGTACTGTCCGAGGTCGAGCTGGCTGCGCAGAGCACTGAGGATCGATTTGCCGGTCGTGGCGGTGGCCATGGTTGTCTCCGATGTAACGATGCCCTCGCGGCATCGCGCTGGTGCCTGATTAGGGGCCGGGCAGGCCGGTTTCGCAAACGGAAAAGGAGGGGAAGCGCCGGCCGTCCGGTGAGGCCCTTATCTGATCCTGGGGGTCATGGCGAAACCACCCCCTGTCGGCGAGCAAGACGCGTCATCGCAAGCCGCATCGCCGCGCACGGCGCGTCGTCGCGCGGTACGTGCAAGAAAGGAACGCGGTGGCCGGGTCCTACCGATCAGCCGATCCCTCGGAGCCTTCCCGTGCGGCGCTGATGCTATCGACACGCGCCGCCCGGCTCCGTTGGCGAATCGAGCCGCATCCCCATTTTACCAGCGCCGTCGTGGCCGTCAAACCGCCCCAATCCTTCTGACCGCGCGGCGCTCGGCCCGCTCGCTGGAAGCCGCTCGCCTCCTCCCTGCCCAAACGGTTCCACAAGGCTCGTCCTTCTATTGTACCGCACGCGGGCCGGATACTGCGCCGGCGAGCCGCTTTTCCGGCGCGAATTCCGGCCAGCCGGAGAGGAACTGGCACGCGCCACCATACACAAATTGGCACGCGAGTTTCAAGCCCGGTTTATCTGGAGGCGGGTTGCCCTGGACCGGCGCAGGCGTTCTCTGGTATCCGTCACGCCGCGCCGTCCGGGTCGGTTTTGCGGAACTTCCCGCGGCCGACGGCGGCACCCGAACGACCCGAGGAGGCAAAAATCATGCGCAATATCCTGGCACTCGTGGCCGCCGCCGCGCTCATCGTCGTCGGCCTGGGCTGGTACCTCGGCTGGTATCACGTCCAGACCACGCCGTCGAGCGATGGCCATCAACACATCAGCATCGATGTCGACAAGAAAAAGATCGCCGAGGACGTCAAGCACGGCGTGCACGAAGGCACGCAGAAGGTAGAGGAGTTCATCAAGAAGGAAGGCGGCACCACGCCGGCCGGCAGCACGCCGCCGCGGGTTCAGGTGTCGCCGGACCATCCGATCAGCGGCGTGCAGAGCCGCTTCAAATACAACTCGGACGGCACCATCGAATACACCGGCGAGGTGTCGACGCCGATTCCGATCACGAAGTAAGTGCTCTTGCGCCTCACGCCGCGGGGCGAGTCTTCGAGCCCCGCGGCGTGAGCAATTCCCACCTACTCCTTCACCGCCCGATACTCGTGCTTGCGCTGGCGCACCATCACGGCACGCACCAGCAGATCGCCTGGGATGAGCCGGCCGGAGAGGCCCACCTTACGTGTGGTCCGCCCGCGCGTGATGGCGTCCACCGCGTCCTGACCCTTGATGATTCGGCCGAACACGGTGTGCCGGCCGTTCGCCTCCGGCGCCGGCGCGAGGCACAAGAAGAATTGGCTCCCCGTCGTGTGGGGTCCCGTGTTGCCCATGCTGACTGATCCGCGGAAATGACCGCGGGCGGCGCCCGCCTGGAATTCGTCAGGGATCACGTAGCCGGGCCCGCCGGTGCCGTCGTCGCTGGGATCGTCATTCCTGGTGTTGGGGTCGCCGCCCCCGATGAGGAGCGCCGGCACCGCCAGGTGAAATTTGGTTCCGTCGTAAAAGCCGCTCGACACCAACTCGACGAAATTCGCCACGGTCCGCGGCGCTTCGTTCTCGAATAGCTCCAGCAGCACTTCCTCGCGTCCGGTGCTCTCGACCACCGTGAGCGGCTTGCCGCTCGGGTCCCGCGCAAAGCGGCGATGCTCGATTACCAGCCGCACGCGCGGCAGGTCGTCGGCCTTCGCCTCGGCGGCGCCGCTGCTCTTCGATTTCCCACAGCGCTTGCAAATCGCGCGCGTTGTTCCGGATCCCCTTGGCCCAGTCGGGCAGGTTCGGGAAGGCCCGGCCGAGCTTGTCGCGGACCTCGTCAAAGCGATTATTGCTGAAGGCGATCCGCGCGTAGATGTTCCAAACGTATCGATCCTGACCGGCGTTATCCAGCGCGCTCTCGGCGGTCTGGTAGGCGTCCGCGAACTGGTTCGCCTCCAGCTGCTGCAAGGCCACGCTGGCCAGCAGCCGTGGACGTTTGAGCCCATGCTTGACCGCGAACTCCAGGTGCGGCAAGACCTCCTCCGGCTCGCCGCCCGCGATCATCAGGACTTCGCCGGTCAACCAGCGCGGCACGGCGTCATCGGGCCGGGCACGCTTCGCAGCAGCCACCTGCTTCTCAAATGCTGTCGACTGGCGATTGAATTCCTCCAGCAGGATTTTGGCGGCAATCTCGGCTTTCTTGAAGTCTCGGTCGCTCGCTAGCGCGCCCGGCGTCTCAGTCTGTCGCTTGATTGCGATGATCTGTTCGTGGATCGCCACCAGCGCCTGGAAGTGCTTTTCCAGCTCAGCGTCGGCCAGCGCCGGCTCGTCGGTTTCTTTCGCAGCCTTCGGGTCGCTAGCGTTGAAGGCCTCGAGGAAGCTGTCCGGTTCTGCCCTGGGTTTCGCCGGTTTCTTCGCACCGTCGCGATCCGGCGTCTGCTCGCGCTTGTCGTTCTTCGCGATGGGTTCATCGGTCGCGGTCGGCCAGTTCCGGTAGGCAATCGTCAGCACCAGCGTGGCTACGAGGACGCCCGCCACCAGCCAGCCCCAGCGCTCCCAGGAGCGGCCGGCACCAGGCGAAGACGGCGTCGCCACGGCGGCGGGGGATCGGCGCGGGTTGACGCCGTCGTTGGCGATCACGCTTTTTCATGAGCAACTTGCTCCTCGCGAAACCGCAAGCGAGTTCTCGCGAAACCGCAAGCGAGCTTCATTCCGAAGGCGGTACGGCGACGCGAATCCGGGCGCTACCGATGTTCATTGTGACACGCGGCGCACTTGCCTGCCAGCCGCTGCAAGCCTTGCTTCGCCGCACCGTAATCGCGCCGGTCTGCGGCGTCCACCAGCGCTGCCGCCGCGTCCGTGAATGCCTGGGCCTGCTCCTGCCAGTGGCCGGCCGGTCCCTTCGGCGCGGTACGCGCCTGCAGCCAGACGCCGGCCTCGGCGACCAGCGCCGCGTTCGCGCGGATGCGCTCCCATTGTCGGGCCGTCGTCGGCTGCTCTGCCAGGGCCCGGCTCAGCGCCCGCGCAGCCCGGCCGGCTCGTTCACCGCGCGCATGATGTCCGCGATCGTTGCAATGGACTTCGCCGGCCGGGCCGGGCCTTCAGCGGGGCGCGCGTCCTCGACATGCTTTTCGAGGAAGTTGTAGATGGCGACCCACGCGTCCTCGGCGGCGTCGTGGTTGTACGTCTCGCTGTTCGGCGGCCCGAGGAAGCCGGGCCGCGCCTTTGGCGCCGCGTGCAGCTTGTGGGGTATTTGCTCCTTGGTCAGACGCCAGGCGAAGCCCAGGACATCGTTCCCGCCGTCAGCGCCGTATACGGCGAGCACCGGCGTTCCGCGCAGGCCGCGGATCACGCTTGGCTCGGTGGGCACGAATGGATCGCATACGACGCACGCCTGCACCGCCCGCGAACTGGCAAAGTGCAGCGCCTCCCGACCGCTCGGCCCCCCGAAGCCGACGACACCAAGCCGATTCGGCAGCACATCCGCCCGGCCACGCAACCAGCGCATGCCAGCCGATAGCTGCCGCTCCGGGTACTTGTTGAATATGCCGAACAGGTCGCCCTGGACGGGTCGGTAGTTCAAGGGTATGGCCAGGACCGCGTAACCGATGCTTGCCAGATGGCGGGCGTTCGTCTGCATCCAGGTGGCGAGGCTAGCATCGTTGTAAGCGAGCAGGACAGCCGGCAATGCCTGTTTACCCTCAACTCGCGCCCAAAAGGCAGTAAAGCTCCCGAAAGGGCCACCGCCTTCGCCGAGGAACACTACATCCTCGGTTAGCACCGGCGGATCGGTGCGCGCCTTAAAGTCGTCGAGAAACAGCGGCAAATCGCGCGGCTTGCTCGCCTGAAACTCGTCGAGAAACGGCGGCACGGTCTTCGGTTTCTGCGGCGGCTGGTCGGCAGCGAGCGCTGCGACGCCGATAAGCCCCAGCACGC
This sequence comes from uncultured Gemmataceae bacterium, assembly GCA_963834865.1. Classification (GTDB taxonomy): domain Bacteria; phylum Planctomycetota; class Planctomycetia; order Gemmatales; family Gemmataceae; genus CAWIDK01. Next base: position 2,453,407 of record CAWIDK010000002.1, on the reverse strand, counting down.
TACTCCACCTGCACATCGATCGCGGAGAAATGCTCATGGTCGCTCTTGGTGTTGAGGGTGTCGACGCGCAGCAGATACACGCCGGGCTCGCGAACCGTGAACGCCACCCGCGCTCCGACGCGTGCCTTGGGCTTGAGGTTGAGCTTGAACTGCCCCAGCGTGACGGTACCCGCTGCCAGGTCGGGGACTTTTTTCTGCCCCGCCTTCTCTTCGCGCACCAGGTAGTAGCGTACCGTCACTTCCTTGAGCTCGCCGTGCGGATAGGCGTTGGTGAGGATGAACTGCAGGACCAGCGGTTCATTCATCCGCGCGAAAAACGGGCCGCGGATTGATGCCGCCGCCGGGCGGCTCCTCGTCGGCGGCCGCGTCAGTTTCGTCGCGCGCCTTGCCGCTATCCGGATCGACGCGGAAAATGCGCAGCTTGATATTGGCATGCTCCGCCTGGGCGATCACGGGCAGCGCCAGGAGAGCGATTGCAACGAGAAGCAAACGCATATTGGGTCAATCCAGTTGTAGCGGAATTCGCCAGAATTCCGCCGGTACAATGCGGAATTCTGGCGAATTCCGCTACCAACCGCCAATGCTCTTCAGCGCACCAGGAGATCGAGGGCCGCGAATGGCTCGGGTTGGCCCTTGCCGGCGGCGCCCTTGAGCTCCAGGCGGATCAGGTAGCAGCCCGCCTCGCGCACCGTGAACGTGAGTTCGCCCTCGCTGCGGTCTTTTGGCCGAAAATCCATGGTCAGGGCGCTCTCGACGACCACGTGCTTGTTGAGCTTCGGCACTTCCGGTTGATCGGGCCGGTCCTGCTTGACCGCGAAGAAGTGGACCAGCACGTCCGGCACGGTGGCTGTATCAATGTTGCGGACCGTCCACCGCACCGTCATGGCCGTATCGGCGGCGGCGTTCAGCACGGTGCGCGGCTTCCTGTCCGCACTCGGGTACGCCGCTTCGGCGACCTTGCCGTCCTTGCCGGCCCGTACGGAAAGCTCGATCGTGAAATCCGCCCCGTGCCCGCATGGCGCGCCGAGCAAACCCAGCAGTAACGTGAGGGCAAAGGCAAAACGACGCATGAGCAGGCCCCGGTTCGGCCAAGCAATGGACATCCACGCTCGTTCATTATGCAAGTCTCGCGGAGTTGCCACAAGGAGAAACGGCGCCATGCCGACGACTTCCAGGCCGGCCCACTCGTCGTTTACGTTGACGCGGCGCGCTGCGGGCACCGGCTTCTTGCGTTTTGGTGCCCTGGCCGCTAAGGTGATGGAGTCCGAACCTCCGCACCCGTCCGAGACTCTGTCGATGAAGCACCTCGCTGCCCTCGCGCTGTTCGCCCTGGCCGTTCCCGCGGTGCATGCCGGCGGTTCGCTCAAGGAAGCACGCCAGCTCCTCCTGCGCGGCAACTACGCCGAGGCTCGGCAGATGTACGCCGACCTCGTCAAGGACGGCAAGGACGGAGCCCCGGCAGTCGTCGGCCTGAGCAAAGCGCACCAGAGCGAAGGCGATTACGATAAGGCGCTGCGCAGCGTCGAAATCGGCCTGAAGGAACTGCCGAAGAATCCCGCCCTCCTCGCCCGACGCGCCGAGGCGCTGTACCTCCTCGGCCGCTGGGATGACGCGACCCAGGCGGCGCAGGCGGCGATCGACGCCAACGACAAGAGCTACGTGGCCCGCTGGGTGCAGGGACAGGTGCAGCGCGATCGCGGCGAACGTGACAAGGCCGACGAATCGTTTCGCTGGTTCATCAAGGCGTTCAACGAGAATGACATCGACGATCTCGACGACCTTCTGTGCGTCGGCCTGGCGGTGCTGGAGCGGGCCCGGCTGCACCACCTTGACGACCAGTATCAGTTCGTCATCGACGAGATTTTCAACGGGGCGGCCAAAAAGGACAAGGATTACTGGCCCGCCCTGTACGAGAAGGGCAAGCTGTTCCTCGAAAAACACAACAAGCAGGACGCCTACACCGCGTTCGAAAAGGCGTTGACGATCAATCCGCAGGCCGCCGAGGTGCTGGTCGGCAAGGGCGAGATGGCGGCCCAGGGATTCGAGATGCGCGACGCGGAGGACCGCGCCGAGGAGGCGCTGGCGATCAATCCGTCGCTGGTGACGGCGCTGCGGCTGCGGGCCGACGTGTATGCATTCTCCGGCGAAACCGACAAGGCGATCAAGGACCTGACCAAGGCCCGCGGCATCAACCCGCGCGGAGGAGACGCTGGCCCGCGTGGGCGCCGTGCTGCTGTCGCAAAGAAAGGCGGCCGACTTCAAGGCGCTGGTCAAGGAGGTCGACCAGCACAATCCCCGGCCGTACATCTTCTACACCGAGCTGGCCGAGCAGCTCGATTCGCGCAAGGCGTATCTCGACGCAGAAGAATATTTCAAGATCGCCGTCAAGCTGCAGCCGAAACTCGCCGAGGCGCAGGCGGGGCTAGGCCTGCTCTACATGCGCATGGGCCGCGAGGAAGAGGGCGCCAAGATTCTGGAGCAGGCCCATGACGCCGACCGGTTCAATGTCCGCGTCGGCAACACGCTCAAGGTCATCGACCATCTCAAGAATTACACCACCATCACGACCGACCACTTTTTGCTGCGCTACGACCCGAAGAATGACGAGATGCTGGCCAAGTACATGGCCCGCTATCTCGAGGAGCTTTACAAGGAATACGCCGGGCTGTTCGGTCATCGTCCCGAGGGGCACATCCTGATCGAAATATTCAGTAAGCACGAGATGTTCAGCGGCCGGGTCGTCGCGCTGCCGGACCTGCACACGATCGGCGCATGCACCGGGCGGATGTTCGCGATGGTGTCGGTGCACGATACGTCGAAGGTGATTCCCAGGCCGTTCAACTGGGTGCGCGTGCTGCGCCACGAGCTGGTCCACGTGTTCAATCTCGACCAGACCCGCTTCCAGGTGCCGCACTGGTTCACCGAGGGATTGGCGGTCACGTATGAGGGCAGCATTCCGCCGCCGAACTGGACCGCGCTGTTGGCTGAGAAGCTGCAAACCGATGACCTCTTGAACCTCGACACCGTCCTGCTTGGCTTTATTCGGCCGCGCTCGCAGCTCCAGTGGCACCAGGCGTACGCGCAAAGTCAGCTCTACGTCGATTACCTAACGCGCACCCACGGCGCCAAGGCGGTGGGCCAGATGCTGACGGCGTTCGGCGACGGGCTCGATACCGCCCAGGCGCTGGAGAAGACGGTCGGCGTCACGAAGGCGGATTTCGAGAAGGGTTACCGCACGTTCCTTGCCGACCGGGTCAAGGACGTGCCGGTCCACGTGACGCCCAAGGCGATGACCGTCAAGGCGATGGAGAAGGCCCACGCCGCCAACCCGCAGGACCTCGAGCTGACGGCTCGTCTCGCGGAGCGCTACATGCAGCTGGGCCGGCGCAAGGCGGCCATCGAATTGGCCGACGCGGTGCTCGCGGCGAAACGCGACCATCCGCTTGGCCTGTACGTCAAGGCGCTGGCACTGATCGACAGCAACGACAGCGATTTGGCCTTCACGCTGCTGGAAAACAACATCACCGACGACCTCAAGGACGCCCGGCCGCTCAAGCTGCTCGGCAAGCTGCAGTTCGAGGCCAAGAAATATACCGCAGCGGCCAAGACCTACGAGCGGGGTCGCAAGCTGGAGCCGTACGATACGACCTGGCTGGCGCAGCTGGCCAAGGTTTATCTCAAGACGGAAGACAAGGAAAAGATGTTCGAGGTGTTTCAGGAAGTCGTGAAGGTCGATCCCGACGACCTGGCGCCGCGTAAGAAGCTGGCGAAGCATTTTTTGGACGCGAACAACATGGCCCAGGCGGAGCGGTATGCGCGGATGGGGCTGGAGATCGACGTGCTGGACCGGGACAGCCAAACGTATCTGCTGCAAGCGCTCGATGCGCAGGGCAAGGACGCGGAGGCGAAGGAGCTGCGAGTGATTTTTGGAAGATGACACACGCCGCCGCGTGAGACCAATCGCATGGCTTTGACGTTACCGCAATTGCAGCAGCTGATCCGCGCAACCTACGGCGCCAAGGACGAGCGCCGCGGCGTTGAAGGCACGTTCATGTGGTTCATGCAGGAAGTTGGCGAGCTGGCGACGGCGCTGCGCAACGGCACCGATGAGGAGCGCGCCGACGAGTTCGCCGACGTGCTGGCGTGGCTGACGACCCTGGCCAACACCGCCGGCATCGACCTCGACGCGGCCGTCCGCCGGAAGTACGGCGACGGCTGCCCCGGATGCGGCCAGGCCCCGTGTGTCTGCGACCAGGCGGAGAAACCGTAACTATGCGAAACACCCTGCTCCTGCTCGCGGCGCTGTCGGGATTGCTGACGCCGGCGCTGTTTGTGCCCAGCCGCCCGCCAAGATCGACAAGGTCCGCATCGGGTTTCGGCCTTACAACGAGAACTTCAACTTCGGCCGCTACAAGGTCGGGCTGTGGGTCCCCGTCTACGTCGAGATCACCGCGGGGCAAAACGGTCTCGGCGCCGGCGGACCACGGCCGTACTTGAAAGTCGAGACGCCCGACTTTGAGGGCGTCGGGACGATCTTTCGTACCCCCGTCGTGCTGGGGCCCAACGAAACCGGCGTCTTCCTCGCCTACACGAAGGCCGGCAACACCAGCGGCGATATCAAGGTCGAGCTGCATGTCGGCAACCGCACCATTCACGCGCCGCCCGAGCGGCCGATGGCGATGGATCTGCACGGCTACGTCTATCTCGCGCTGGGCCGGCGTGTCGCCGATTTGCCCGATGCGCTGCGGCGCAAGGATGAGAAGGACCCGAACAACGCCCAGTTCCAGGACGAGAGTCAGCAGCGCGTCACGCTGTTCGAGGATAACGCGGACCTCTTGCCCCGGCACTGGTTCGGCTACGACGGCATCGACATGATCTTCCTGTCGGCCGACAACAAGGAGTTTTTGGTCAAGCTGGCCGACCAGGGGCACGTCGAGCAGTTGCGGGCGCTGGTGCAATGGGTGCGCCGCGGCGGCCGGCTCGTCATCCCGATGTCGAAGCAAACGCAGGAGCTGGTCGCCAACCTGCTGGGCAAGGGCACCTGGCAGCCGCCGGTGCCGGTGGTGCCGCCGCCGCAGACGGCGGAGAAATTCGCCCAGCCCAACCGGCTCGACGCGGTCGAGCAGTGGGGCGACGTCATGAATGTCCCATTGGGGGGACCCGGCGAGAAAGCGCCCTCGTCGCCCAGCTCGAGCCGCCCGGCGCCGGCCTGAGCGACTGGGAGGTGCAGGCCCGCGCCGGAGCGGATGGACCGCCGCTGATTACCCGCGTCCGCTACGGGCTGGGCCAGATCGTGTACTTCGCGTTCTCGCTCGACGATCCGGCGTTCAGCCAATGGCCCGCCCGCCAGGACTTCCTGCGCAAGGCGATCGCCAAGCTTGCCCCGCGCGGCGGACAGGACAACGCCCAGCAGCAGGGTGGCCGCTTCCGTTTCGGCCGCGGTCAGGATGCCAGCGATGTGACCTCGCAGGTTTTCAACGCCCTCGACAACTTCGACGTTCATGTCATCCCATTCGGCGTGGTCGCGATATTCATCGTCCTGTACGTGATCGTCGTCGGGCCGCTCGAGTTCGTTTTGCTGAAGTATGTTTTCGGCCGGCTGGAGTGGACGTGGATCACGTTCCCGGCGGTCGTGATCGGTGTCAGCGTCATTGCCTACTTCAGCGCGTATGCGCTCAAGGGTCAGGACCTCAAGATCAACAAGGTCGACGTGGTGGATTTCGACCTGCGCACCGACCTCGACGGCCAGCGGCAGCCGCGCTCGGTGCGGGTTTATGGCCAGAGTTTCCTGATGATCCTGAGCCCGCGCATCCAGAGCTACACCGTGGGCATCGAGCCGAACCCGCCGTTCTGGGGCGACGAGAAGCCGGCCAGGCCGCTCAGCGCCGATCTGGTGAGCTGGATGGCCCGGCCCGATCCGGACGATTTCGGCGGCATGGGCCGCAGCGGCAATCAGGGCTTTTTCCGCAAGCCGTATTACTATGGCGCCGAAGGCTTCGACGGCCCGCCCCAGGATGAGACGCTGCCGAGCGGCGTGTCCGGCGTGCCGATTCCGGTGTGGATGTCCAAGGCGTTCACGGCCGCGTGGGAGACGACGGCGACGGTCCCGCCCGTGGTGGCCGACCTCGCCTATCACCGCATGCCGGTCGGCGGCAAGGACCTCAAGATCAGCGGCACGCTGCGGAGCAACCTCGCGGTGGACCTGGTGGATGCATGGCTGATCTACGCCGACCACTGCTACCCGATCGCGGAGGGCGTGCCCGCCAAGAAGGACGGCCCGCCCTTGAAGCTGAGCCTGGAGAAGCAGGAGGCAAAAGTGCTGCGCGAATGGTTCGGCACCGGCGGCACCGCCGGGCGGCCGAGCACGAGCCAGGGGGCCTACGATCCGACGGGTTTCGTGAAGCAATTGCTCTTTCACGAAAAATTCGACACGACGCGCAACCTGGCGAACCACTCGCTGCGCCGGCTCGACCTATCGTGGCGCATGTACGAGGAGCCGGCGCCGGGCCAGCTCGACCGCCGGACCCGGGAAGCAATCCTGGTGGCGCGCGTCAACTTCCGCAACGGCTCGGCGCATGCGCTGACCAACGACGCCGACCAGCCGTTGCCGACGCGGCTCTGGCTGGGCAAGCTTCCCGAAGCGGGCGCGCCGGCGCCGGACCTGATCGGCACGCTCAACCAGGATACGTTCGTCCGCGTGATTTTGCCGGTGAAACCAGCAGGAAACTAAAATCCATGATTGAAACGCGCGACCTCACCAAGATGTACGGCGAGCTTTACGCCCTTGACCGGCTCACGCTCAAGCTGGAGCGCGGCGATGTGTACGGCTTCATCGGGCCCAACGGCGCCGGCAAGACCACCACGATGCGCATCCTCGCCACGCTGCTCAATCCCACCTGGGGCGAGGCGACCGTGTGCGGCTACTCGATCTACAACGGCGCCAAGGACATTCGCCGGGTCATGGGCTACATGCCCGACTTCTTCGGTGTCTACGACGATATGAAGGTCATCGAGTACCTCGAGTTTTTCGCCGCCGCCTATCGCATCAAGGGCGCCGAGCGCCGCCGCAAGTGCGAGCAGGTGCTGGAGCTGGTCGACCTCGGCTACAAGCGCGACGCCCTGGTCACGAGCCTGTCGCGCGGCATGACGCAGCGTCTGGGGCTGGCGCGCGTGCTGCTCCACGAGCCGCAGGTGCTGCTGCTCGACGAGCCGGCCAGCGGCCTCGATCCCCGCGCCCGCATCGAGATGCGCGAGCTGATCAAGGAGCTGCGCAACATGGGCAAGACGATCCTGCTGTCGAGCCATATTCTGCCCGAGCTGGCCGACATGTGCAACAAGATCGGCATCATCGAGCGCGGCAAGCTGCTGTTCGACGGCGACGTCGAGACCGCCATCCGCCAGGTCCGCCAGCGCCACCGCCTGACCGTCATGGTCGGCGACACCCGCAACCACGAGGCGATGACCGAGCTGGAGGGCCATCCCGACATTGAAGCCGTTGAGTACAAGGCGGACGAGGATCACCTGATCGTCACGCTCGCCGAGGGCATCAGCGACGGCAGCTTCATCGCCGACATCCTGGTCAAGAACGGCTATCGGCTCAAGATGCTCAAGGAGGAGGCGATCGATCTCGAAGACGTGTTCATGGGGATCACCAAGGGGATCACGCAATAGGAATAAGGCACTATTGCGATTCTTTTCTAGCGATCGATGAATTCATTGTATGTGAGGTTCATCGATGCACAACGTTCGCTATCGCCCCGGCCAAAGACCAACGAATGCGCCTTCAGGAACGTTACCAATTAACCAACACTCCGATACCAGGGATGTCGTTCACCTTATTAAAGACAACTTGAGGCAGGATGGCGTTGGTCCAGCGAGCTACGTTGGCATTTCTCCCGAGGGAGATGTAATAGTCACCAATCCAGACGGAACCGCCGACAACCTGGGCCATTGGGACCAATACTGCAACTGAGTAAGCGCGAGAGCAGGCAATGGCGAACGAATTCTCCTATTGCGTCAGCTTGAGCATCGTCCATCCAACGGCTGATCCACGTGCGATCAGCGCGGCGATAACGTCCCTCCGGCCCAGAATCGAGTCACAGGCCGGCAGCGAGCGGAGAAAGCCAGACGGTTCACCAATTGTGCCGACTCGGAAGGCTGCACTTTCCCATTGGCTCGCGGATCTCCACGACGAAACGAAGCTATTCTCGGGCGACATGCCGATTTCCGAGTTCCTTTTACGTCAAGTGCAGTGGTTAGAATCGTATCGAAACTTATTTGCCCAGCTTCGGCAAGAAGGTGAGGTCGTCCTGAGAATCGGCTGGTTCTCCGACTCGAATCATTCTGCCGGTATCCTGAGCGCTGAAACATTGAGGAAATGCGGCGACTTGGGCCTGGACATCGAATTGAATTACTACGGGCCTACGGAGCCCTGATGCCTATGCGAATTGTTGTCATCGGCGGCGCCGGTTATATCGGCAGCCACGCCGTCCGCCTGTTCCTCGATCGTGGCCACGACGTGTGGGTGTACGATAGTCTCGCGCTGGGCCATCGCGGCGCGGTGCCTGCCGAGCGGCTCATCGTCGGCGATCTCAACGAGACGCATCGCCTCGACCAGGTACTTGTCGAAAAGCGCATCGACGCCGTCGTGCATTTCGCGGCCTGGGCGGCGGTCGGCGAATCGGTGCAGCATCCGGCCAAGTACTACCAGAACAATCTCGTCAACACGCTCAACCTGATGGAATGCCTGCGCCGCGCCGGTGTCAGCCGTTTCGTCTTTTCCAGCACCGCGGCGACGTTCGGCGTCCCGGAGCGCATGCCGATCACCGAGGACACGCCGCAGCAACCGATCAATCCGTACGGTCGCACCAAGCTCGCCATCGAGCACGCGTTGGCCGACTACGCCCACGCCTATCGCTGGGGCTATGCAGCACTGCGGTACTTCAACGCCTCGGGAGCGCGGGCCGACGGTTCGATCGGCGAGGATCACGATCCCGAAACGCACCTGATCCCGCTCGTGATTTTCGCCGCAATGGGCCGCCGGCCGCACATCGAGGTGTTCGGCACCGACTATCCGACGCCGGACGGCACCTGCGTGCGCGATTACATTCACGTCGACGACCTGGCCGCAGCGCATCTGCTCGCGCTGGAAAAGCTGCAGCCGGGGCAGGGCATGCGTTACAACCTCGGCATCGGCCGCGGCTACAGCGTGCGCGAGGTGATCCGGGCCGTCGAAGATGTGACGGGCAAGAAAGTGCCGGTCAAGGAAGGCCCGCGCCGCCCTGGCGATCCGCCGGTGCTGGTGGCATCATCGGAGATGATTCAAGGCGAGCTGGGCTGGAAGCCGCAGTACACCGAGCTGCGGCCCATCGTCGAAACCGCGTGGAACTGGCACAGCAAGCACCCCGGGGCTACCGCGACCGATGAACGATTTGCAACCGTGGTCGCTCGCCGGTCGTGTGGCCCTGGTGACCGGTGCCGGCGTCGGCATCGGTCGAGCGGCGGCACTCGCGCTGGCCGGGGCCGGCGCGACGGTCGGCGTCCACTTCCATGCGAGCGCGGACGGCGCCCGCCAGACCGCGGCGGCGATTCAGTCCGCGGGCGGCACCGCGCATCTGCTGCAGGCGGACCTGACCATTGAGGCCGAGGCGAACCGCGTCGTCGATCAACTGATCGCGGCGGCGGGCCGGCTCGACATCCTGTTCAACAACGCCGGCTCGCCGCTGCGCATGGTGCCGATCGAGGAATGCCCGACCGACCTCTGGCGGCAGATCTTCGACGTCAACGTCACGTCGGCTTTTTTCGTGACCCGCCAAGCCATCCCGCACTTGCGTGCCACCGGCCGCGGCAGCATCATCAATAATCTGTCGCTGTCGGTGCAGACCGGCGGCTCCGGCGGTGGCGGTCCCTATGCGGCGGCCAAGGGCGCCTTGCAGGTCATGACGCGCACGCTGGCGCGCGAGCTCGCTCCGCACGTCCGCGTCAACGGCCTCATGCCGGGCGTCATCGCCACCGGCCATCACGAGACGTTCAGCACGCCGGCGAAGATGGCGGACTATCGCCGCCAGACGCCGCTGGCGCAACGGCGAGGCTGACGACGTGGCACAGGCGGTGCTGTTCCTTGCGAGCGATGCGGCGCGGTTCATGACGGGGGCGCTGCTCGATGTGAATGGCGGGCGGTTTCTGCGCTGACCTGTTTACGTTGAGCGCTCGCTCACGGTGGGGAAGGGCCGGCCCCTCCTCACCGCGAGCGAGCGCTCAACGTAAACGAAGACGGTTTCAATTATGCACGAGCTCACCGCCGACAACGCGCTCGCCTACCTCCGCGATCGCGGCTGGGTCACCGGCGATACCGTGCACATCGAACCGCTCGGCGGCGGCGTCTCCAACCAGGTGCTGCGCGTCGTCACCGACACGACCGCGTTCGTCGTGAAGCAATCGCGCCCGCAGCTCCGCACCCGCGACGCCTGGTACAGCGATCTTGACCGCATTTACCGCGAGCAGGAGGTGATGCAATCGCTCGCGCCGCTGTTGACGGGGGCGGTGCCGGAAGTGCTGTTTGTTGACCGCGAGAACTATGTCTATGCGATGAGCCAGGCTCCGGCGGACGCGGTCTCCTGGAAAGCGGAATTGCTCGCAGGGCACATCGATCTTGCTGTCGCGTGGCGTGCCGGAAGCGTGCTTGCTACCATCCACAACGTCTCGGCGCACAATGCGGACTTCCCGGCTCGATTCTCCGACCTCACGGTCTACAAGCAGCTCCGCGTCGACCCTTTCTATGAGCGCATCCGCGAACGCCGTCCGGAGGTCGCCGGCGCCGTGGGCGGCATCATCGAGCAAATGCTCACCGTCAAAGAAGCCCTCTGCCATGGCGATTACACGCCCAAGAATTTCCTCGTCCATGGCACACGTTTCACGCTCGTCGATTACGAGACGGCCCATTTCGGCGATCCGACGATGGACCTGGGCCTGTTCCTCGCCCATATCGTGCTGAAGGCCGCGCGCTGGCCGGCGCGCTGCAACGATTACCGGCTCCTGGCGCAGGCTTTCTGGCGCGGCTACAGCGAACATGGTGCCTATCGCCCGGCCGACGAACTGGAGCGCCGCGGCGTGCAACATCTCGGCGTGTGCCTCCTCGCACGCATTGACGGCACCAGCCCCGTCGAGTACCTGCCGGAGGAGCCGAAGCGCGACGCGGTGCGCCGCCTGGGCCGCGCGATCCTGCTTGGGGGCATTGACCGATGGGACGACGCGTGGGCCTGTGCGGAGCGTGATTTCGCCGTATGGGAATAGCAGCTGAGCCCGAAGCGCTAGCGCGGGCGACGCACGCCCTCGCTGGCGCTTCGGGCTCAATGTTGGGAAACGTCATGAGCAGCGACGACACCATCGCCCGCGTCCATGCCCGTCCTGCTTGAGGGCATTGGCCGACGGCGCGTGGGCCTGTGCGGAGCGTGATTTCGCCGCGTGGGAATAGCAGCTGAGCCCGAAGCGCTAGCGCGGGCGACGCACGCCCTCGCTGGCGCTTCGGGCTCAATGTTGGGAAACGTCATAAGCAGCGACGACACCATCGCCCGCGTCCATGCCCGTCCTGCTTGAGGGCATTGACCGATGGGACGACGCGTGGGCCTGTGCGGAGCGTGAACTTGCCGCATTGTAGTAATAGCAGCGTGAGCCCGAAGCGCCAGCGAGGGCGATGCACGCCCTCGCTGGCGCTTCGGGCTCAATGTTGGGGAACGTCATGAGCAGCGACGACACCATCACTCGCGTCCATGCCCGCCAGGTTCTCGACAGCCGTGGCAATCCAACGGTCGAGGCCGAGGTCCACTGCGCCGGCGGGCGCATGGGCCGGGCCATCGTTCCGTCCGGCGCGAGCACCGGCAAGCACGAGGCGGTCGAGTTGCGCGACGGGGACCCGGCGCACTACGGCGGCAAGGGCGTGCGCAAGGCGGTTGCCAACGTCAACGAAGTGATTGCCCCGACGCTGCTCGGCGTCCCGGCATCGGAGCAGGCGGAAATCGACCGCCGGCTCATCGCGCTCGACGGCACTCCCAACAAGTCGCGGCTCGGGGCCAACGCCCTGCTTGGCGTGTCGCTGGCCTGCGCCCACGCCGCGGCGGCGGCGCGGCGTCTGCCGCTCTGGCAATACCTCGACCGCACCGGCCGGGCGACCATGCCGCTGCCGCTGGTCAATCTCATCTCGGGCGGTCTGCACGCGGGCGGCAATCTCGAGTTCCAGGATTACCTTTTTCTGCCAATTGCGGCCCGCTCGTATTCCGAAGCGCTGGAGATGACAGTCGCCGTCTATCGGGCCATGTCCGGCGTTCTGAAAAAACACCAATTAGAGGGGGTGCTCGTCGGCGACGAGGGCGGCTTTGGCCCACGGTCAAACGACTGGCTCAACCTCGAGTCGATCATCGGCCTGATCCTCGAGGCGTACTGCCTGGCCGGACTGGAGCCGGGCCGTGATGCCGCGTTAGCGCTCGACGTTGCAAGCACCCATTTCTACGGTCAAGACGGCGGCTACCATTTCCAGAAAGGCGCATTGACATCCTACGGCATGAGCGAAATGCTGACGGAGTTAGTTAAGCTTTACCCAATTCAGAGCATTGAGGACGGCATGGCCGAGGACGATTGGGCCGGCTGGAAGCTGTTGACCGCCACGCTCGGCAAGCAGGTGCAGCTCATCGGCGACGACCTGTTCGTGACCAACCCGCAGCGATTGGCGCTCGGCATTGAACGCGGCGTGGCGAACAGCATCCTCATCAAGCTCAACCAGATCGGCACGCTGACCGAGACGCTACAGGTGATCGAGCAAGCCCGCGCCGCCGGCTATCGCCCCGTCATTTCCGCGCAGCGGCGAAACCGAGGACAGCACCATCGCCGACCTCGCCGTTGCAACCCGCGCCGGCCAGATCAAGATCGGCTCGGTGGCGCGCAGTGAGCGGCTGGCAAAGTACAACCAACTCCTGCGCATCGAGGAGCAAATGGGACCGAACGCGCCATTTGCGCGGTGGCAACCGGTAACACCGCTGGCGGGCTAACGGCCCGCTCTCCGCCACTGGGCCGCGTGTCGAGCCTTCAAGAAAAGGTTGATTTATAAATCACGCCCTGGTACGATGCGCGGCAGGATTGCACACGAGTACCGAGCATGGATGCGACGATCATATGGGACCTGGATGACGACCCCGACGGCAACGTGCAGCAGCTCCGCGAGCACGATGTTACGATTGGGGAAGCGGAGGAAGTGCTGCTCGATCCGCGGAGCACCCGGGCGCCGAGCCGCACGTCAGGGCTGCCGACGGCATGCGGTTGGACCTCGACTGGCCGGCATCTCGCGGTTGTTTACGAACTGGTGGATGACGACCCTTTGACGTTTCGCCCGGTCACCGCTTACGATGTGCCGCCGCCGAGCCCCAGGAAGAAACGGAGAAAAAGATGACAGCACAACGCATATTCCGTGCGAACCGTAAGGCGGCCGCGGAGCGGGCACGTGAGCGGACACTGCGCAAAGCTTCAGAAGGAAAAGCCGTCGCTGGCGGATCTGGTTCGTGACGGCGGCTGCGACCCGGATGCCGTCATGACAATGGGCATGTACTTCGACATCCAGCGCGCGCTGCAAGCGCTGAAGCGGGAACGCACACAGCGCCGCCTCAGTATCGGTGACGTGGCTGAGCGCTCGGGGCTTGACCGGGCCGTGGTTAGCCGGCTCGAGAACGGCAAGCAGGACAATCCGACGGTCGCGACTCTCATGCGCTACGCCGCCGCTGTCGGCAAGCGCTTCCTGTGGTGCTACGAAGATTTGACGGGCAGCGTCCCCACGGCCAGCAATAAAGCCACCCGCCGCCGCGCAAGCCGCTCGGCTTGACGATTCTTCGACGGCTGGTACGTCGATCCTTGCAAGATGCGCGAGGTCAGAACAATTCCTCGATCGGCGACCCGTGCGGCAAGATCGGCATCGGCCGGCCCGTGTGGTCCACAAACGCCGTGTGATTGTGGTCGATGCTCAGGTGGCGGAACATCGTCGCCCACAGATCGTTCGGCGTCAGTGGCCGATCGCGCGGCTCCTCGCCGCGGGAATTGGTCGAGCCGATGACCTGGCCGGTCCGCATGCCGCCGCCCGAGAGCAGCACCGACATCGCCTGCGGCCAATGGTCGCGCCCAGGCCGCCCCTCGGCGTACGAAATCCGCGGAGTGCGGCCGAACTCGCCGGTCACGATCAGCAGCACGCGCCGGTCCAGGCCGCGCGCGTACAGGTCCTCGATCAGGGCGGTCACGGCGCGGTCGTACATCGGGAAACGATACCGGCAGTCGGTGAAGATGTGGCAGTTGACCGCGTGTGAATCCCAGTTGTAGGTCACGTCCGCGGGGAAGCTCTGGCCCGGGAAACTCGGGTTCTCCAGCACCACCGTCACGAAGCTCGCGCCCGCCTCGACCAGCCGCCGGGCCAGCAGGCAGCGCTGGCCGTAACGGTGGATGCCGTATCGCTCCTTGACCGCGCGCGATTCCTGCGACAGATCGAACGCGCGGCGAGTCACGTCGGTCGTCAACAGGTCGAGCGCCCGGTGACGGTACGAATCCATCGCGGTCATCGTGCCGGTGTGATCGATCGACGCGCGGGTCGTGTCGAGCCGGCCGAGCAGGTTGAGCCGATCCTGCAAGCGCGGTTGCGGCTGGATCAGATTCAGATTGCGGACGGCGAAATCGCTGGCCGCCGGATCGCCGCCGACCGTGAATGGATGCGTGCTGGGGCCGAGGTACGCGGAGCCGAAGCTGAAGACATCGACGCCGTCGCGGCCGGGGTCGGTGCAGGCGATGTAGTTGGGCACCACGCCGGGGCGCTGGCCGCGGACGCGGAAGACCATCGAGCCGACCATCGGGTAGTCGTTGACGAAACCGACGGGCGATTGCGGGTCGCGGCCGGTCAGGAAACGCTTGTGGCCGCCGCCGTGGTCGGCGAAGTTGTGCCGGATCGAGCGGATGAGGTTGAAGCGATCCGCGACGCGCGTGTGCATCGGCAGGTGCTCGCACACGTCCATGCCGGGGACCACGGTGCGCACCGGGCGAAACGCGCCGCGGTATTCGGCTGGCGCGTTGGGTTTCATGTCGTAGGTTTCCATGTGCGGCGGCCCGCCGGGCAGCCAGACAAGGATGACGGCGGTGTCGGCCGACGCGTCGCCGGGCTCGGTGGCGCGCAGCTTCCAGGGCATGACGCCGTGCAGGCCGACGCCGCCCAGCGTCAGGGCACCGACCTTGAGGAAATGCCGGCGGCTAACGGGGCCGGAGCAATGGCGGGCAGCTTGCAACATGACGGCTCCAGGGGCGGGTGGGACAGCGCAACGCGCCAATCGGGCAGGCTGTGTAAAGGGTATCGAGCGAAACCGCACCTGTCAATCGGGGGCGGGGGCGTTCCACGTTTACCTTTGTGCTCGCCCGCGGTGAGCTACAATGCCATCACCATGACCTTCCACTTTGAGCTTCTCGGCACCGACGGCGCCGTGCGCCGCGGACGACTGCACACCGCGCACGGCATCGTCGAGACACCTGTCTTCATGGCCGTCGGCACCCAGGCCAGCGTCAAGGGACTCATGCCGGCACAGCTCGACGACGCCGGTGTCGCCGTCGTGCTCGGCAACACCTATCACCTCACGTTGCGCCCCGGTGACGAGGTGATCGCGGCGATGGGCGGCCTGCATCGCTTCATGGGCTGGAGTCGGCCGATCCTCACCGACAGCGGCGGCTACCAGGTCTACAGCCTCGCTGCCAATCTCCACATCGACGATCGCGCGGCCGTCTTTCGCTCGCACATCGACGGCAGCCTGCTGGAGCTGAGCCCCGAGCGTGCCGTGCAGATCCAGGAAAACCTCGGATCCGATATCGCGATGTGTCTCGACGAATGCCCCCCGGCAAATGCCGGCGACGAGAAACATCGCGATGCCGTCCGCCGTACGATCGCATGGGCCGCACGCTGCAAGGTCGCCCATCGCGGTGGCGATCAGGCGCTGTTCGCTATCGTTCAGGGCGGGACCGACGTCGCGCTGCGCGTGGCCTGTACCGCGGCGCTGACGGACATCGGCTTCGACGGCTACGCCCTGGGCGGCTTCAGCGTCGGCGAAACGACGCAGCAAATGGTCTCGGCGCTGGCACCCTCCGCGGCGGCGCTGCCGATCGATCGGCCGCGCTATCTCATGGGCGTCGGCCGGCCCGCGGACATCCTGCACGCGATCGCCCGTGGCGTGGACATGTTCGATTGCGTGCTGCCGACGCGCAATGGCCGCAATGCGTACGCCTTTACCGCCGGCGGTCCGTTGCGGCTGCGCAATGCCTGTCACAAGCGAGATTCGGCGCCGCTCGAGTCCGATTGCCCATGTCCGACGTGCCGGCAGTTCAGCCGGGCCTATATTCATCACCTGTTTCTCGCGGAGGAAATGCTGGGGCCGACGCTGCTTTCGCTGCACAACCTGGCCTACTACAACCGGCTCCTGGCCGGGGCACGCCAGGCGATCGGCGCGGGATGTTACGCCGAGTTTTGCGCGACCAGCCTTGCCCGCTGGGGCGCAACACTTTAACATAACCCCTTTGACTCGCCTGGCGAGCCGAGGATCTTGCGCATGCTATACGCTGTGATGCTGTTGATCGCCCAGGCCGACGACAAGGGGGCGGACCCGCAGCCCGGCGCTGGGTTGCTCAATAACCCCGTGGTGCTGATCCTGGCCCTGGTCGCCATGTTCTTCTTCATCGTCTTGCTGCCCCAGCAGCGGAAGGAGAAGAAGCAGCGCGAAGCGCTCATGGCCAACCTGAAGAAGAACGACGAAGTGGTCACCGCAGCCGGCATCATCGGCGTGGTCACGCACATCAAGGAGGGTGCCGATGAGGTGACGCTCAAGATCGACGACAACGCCAGGATCCGGGTGCTGCGCAGCACCATCATCAAGATCGTGCCTCGGGAAGGCACCCCGGGAGCATGACCGCAATAAGCAAAACAATCGAACCACGGATGACACGGATGACACGGATGACACGGATGGCACGGATAAAATGCACTGGAAGCGGCATCCGGCCCGCCGCCTGGCGGATCGGTCTTATCCGTGATATCCGTGTCACCCGTGGTTTATTCCGAGCACGGGGAACCCCAAGCCATGCGTAGCTTTTTCTGGAAAATCGCGATCTGTTTGCTGCCCTGCATCGCCGCCGGCTGGGTGACCGCGCATGCGGTCGAGCAATTCCGTCGCGGCGAATCGGGCGGGTTCAAGCTCGGTCCCGACCTTGCCGGCGGCACGATCCTCGTCTACGAGATCGACGTGCGCAAGACCAAGAGCGCACACGACCAGGAGGCCAAGTCGCTCGGGAAGAAAGACGACAAGGACGCGCGGGCCGACGCCCGGGAGACCGCCGCCGAGACCCAGGCCGATATTGTCGTCCTGGCCGAGGCCCTCAAGCGCCGCATCGATCCGAACGACCTCAAGAACATCATCATCCGCCCCTCCGGCGGCGAGGGCCGCGTCGAGATCGTGCTGCCGACCGGCGGCACCCACCGCGCCCGCATCGCCGCCGAGAAATGGAACAAGCTGCTCGATGAGGTTTCCCAGTGGGTGGAAAAAGAGTTTCACGTCGACAAGAAATTCGAGGTCGGTCGTGGCCGCGAGCTAGAGCTGGCCGAGAAGATCCAGCAGGCCGTCGCCGAGGAAATCTGGCAGAAGAAGCTCTTCAACCAGCCCGGCGCCTGGAAACGGCTAACCGACAACGCGCTGGTGTTTTGGCCGATCCTTTACAACAACGAGCCCGTGCGCAAGGAAATCCAGGCGATCGCCGTCGACCAGTCGAAAATGGGCCATCTCGACCTGCTGGAAAACTACCTCATCAAGACGCTGGACAAGGTGGGCGAGCCGACCACCGACAAGGCGGTCCAGGCCTGGTTCAAGCAGCAGGCCTGGGAAGAAATGATGTACCGGGCCACCGAGAAATGGCCCGACCTCGCGCTCACCAAGGACGAGCGAACGCGGCTGCAGGAACTCTATCCGGAAAAGACCATCCGCATTCGGCCCGAGATGGAGGCAATCGTCCCCGACAACACCGAGCAGCTCACGACCTACATCCAGTCCAAAGGCAACATCGTCGCGCAGGGCAGCCTGACGCTGCTGGAGGGCGTCGTCGGCACCGACGTCTACGGCACCTTCCCGGCCGCCGAGGTCGACGCGTTCATTCGGGAGAACTACGGCCCCTCGGTCCAGACCATCGTCAAGAAAATCCGCAGCTATTCGACGGAGTCCGGCTACGGCAAGGACCTGTCGGTGGAGGAAGTGCAGCGCATCAAGGATCTGGTCGCCAAGGTCGGCCGGCTTCGAGTTCCGCATTCTGGCGAACAGCAACGACGACAAGGACGCGATCGACGACGCCAAGCGCATGATCAACGACGATCGCAAGATCGACCCGAACCTGGAAAAGGAGCTCAAGGAGGACCAGGCGAAGGGCCTGGCGCCGCCGGGCCTGCGCGACGCGGACGGCAAAAAGGAGTACAACATCACGCTGGCGCGTAACACCAACAAGTCGCGGGTGACCTATAGTTGGGTCGAGCTGGGCCAGCTCGAACGGCGCTCCCTGAATCTCGACAACGCCGCCCGCACCGATCCGCAGCGCAACCGCGCCTGGAACGAGGCGGCGCTGCACCGGGGCGAGGCACTCAAGCTGCCCGAGCCCGGCCCCGGTGCCGGCGGGCAATCGCAGTACCTGTTGCAAGGGGCGCTCTTCTACAGCCGCAAGTGCGAGGACCGCAATTTACCCGAAGAGGAACGCCGTAAGAAGGAAGTCGAGTACTTCGTCCTGGCGCGCGATCCCGAATTCGACCCGGACACCGGCAAGCGGACGAAAGCCATCGACGGCAGCCTGCTGTCGAGCGCCTACCCCGACAAGGACAACGTCGGACGGCCCATCGTCGGCTTCTCGTTCGGCCCGGAAGGGGCCGGCCTGTTCGGCACGCTGACGCGCAAGAACGTCGCCGAGGGCTCCGGCCCGGACGCGACCAAGAAGAACCGCTACCTCGCCATCATCCTCGACGGCCTGGTGATGTCGGCGCCGACGATCAACTCGGAGATTCGCGACCGCGGCTCGATCTCGGGCTCGTTTACGCAAAAGCAGGTCGAGGAGCTGGTCAACATCCTCCGCGCCGGCCGGCTGCCCGCCACGCTCAAGCCGCAACCTGTCAGCGAAAGCACGATTGGCGCTACCCTCGGCGTGGACACGATCGTCAGCGGCGTCATCGCGGTGGTCATCGCTTTCTTGGCGATCCTCTTGTTCATGGTGGTCTACTACCGTTTTGCCGGCCTCGTGGCCTGCGTCGCTCTGCTCGCCAACCTGCTGCTCACCATCGGTTTCATGGTATTCGTGCAGGCGACCTTCACTCTCCCCGGCCTCGCCGGCCTGGTGCTCATGCTCGGCATGGCGGTCGACGCCAACATCCTCATCTACGAGCGCCTCCGCGAGGAACGCGAACGCGGGGCTGGCCTCGCGCTCGCCATCCGCAACGGCTACGACCGCGCCTTGCCCACGATCATCGACACCCACCTGACGGGCATCTTCACCGCGGTCGTGCTCTACATCGTCGGCAACGACCAGCTCAAGGGCTTCGGCGTCAGCCTCACGGTCGGCCTGATCATCAGCCTGTTCACCTCGCTGTACATGACCCGCGTCATGTTCGATTACTGGCTGTCGCGCGGCTGGCTGCACAAGCTGTCGATGCTCCGCCTGTTCGCCAAGCCCGACATCGACTTCATGGGCATCCGCTACGTGATGTTCACGGTCACCGCCGTCGTCTCCGTCCTCGGCGTCGCCCTGTTCATCGGCCGGCTGCCCAACGACCTGAACATCGACTTCGTCGGCGGCACCGCTTATGGCGGCAAGCTCGTTCACCCGGTCAGCATCTCCACGATGCGCGACCTCCTCAGCGAGGAGAACCAGAAAAAAGTGCTCGGCGATCCGGCTGACCCGAAAACGGGGGTTCAGGTCAGCGAAGACCCCGGCAGCGACGGACACCGCTTCACTCTGGTCTATCCGTCCGGCGACAAACGCGACATCTCGCTCGTCAACAAGCCGAAGGGCGACACGGCCGCGGAGCGTGAGCAGGCCGTCCGCATACGTGCCGAAGAGCTGCCCGATCCATCGGTCGAGCTGGTTTTCACCACGTTCGCCGCCGAGGATACCGCGAAGGGCGACGAGAGCAACCAGTTCGTCGTGCGGACTTCCGAAAAGGAGGTGGAGCTGGTCCAGGCAAGCCTCGATAAGTTGCTGCGCGAGAACGGCAAGCCGCTCTTGAAAAAGATCGTCGTCGAGGCGGACCCGCTCGAGAATCGCGAGACCCGGCTCCATTTCTACGATGAGGCGACGTTCGACAAGGTCGGACCCACCAAGGAGGCAAGGGTCGGCGGCTCGCCGGCCTTCGTCAAGACGCTCCTCTGCGCGAGGTCCACAAGGAGCTCGACCTCGCCCAGAATGAGCCTCTGCCCTTTATCATTGAGGTCACCGGCGAGGGTCAGGGCCACGAGAATGAGAGCTATGACGTTGTCAAGGTGTCCTTCAGCGAGCTGAAGGACGGTCAGCTCCCGGCCGTCAAGAAGGCCATCGATGCGACCGTGCACGCCTTCCGGGATCGGCCGCAGCCCGACCGCCTGGAGAATTTCGACAGCCAGCTTGCCAACGACACCCGCGTCCGCGCGATGGCGGCGATCATCGCCAGCTGGGCCGGCATTCTGGTCTACCTCTGGTTCCGTTTCGGGAGTTGGACGTTCGGCCTGGCCGCGGTGCTCTGCCTGATCCACGACCTGTTCTTCACCCTGGGCGCCATCGCCGCCGCCCACTTCCTGCACGGCACCTTCCTCGGCGACCTGCTCCGGCTGGACGATTTCAAGATCGACTTGCCGGCCGTGGCTGCCCTGTTGACGCTGGTCGGCTATTCGGTCAACGACACGATCGTGGTCTTCGACCGTATTCGCGAGGTTCGCGGCAAGAATCCGGACCTCACGCCGAAGATGCTCAACGACAGCGTCAACCAGACCCTGAGCCGCACCGTGCTCGCGTCGTTGGCGACCTGGCTGGTGGTGGCCGTGCTCTACGCGTTCGGCGGTCCCGGCGTGCACCTGTTCGCGTACGTTATGGTCGTCGGCGTGATCGTCGGCACCTACAGCTCGATCTACATCGCCAGCCCGCTCCTGCTGCTGTTCGGCGAGGGCCGGCACGAGGAAGCGCGGCCCGGCGAGCGCCCCCGTCGCCGCCGAAACCGGCGTTCGCCCCGGTTTTGCCCGCTGACCGGCATCGATCAGGCGAGCCGGGAGCGTAAGCGCGCTGATGCTCCCGGCTTGCCGAGCGCAACTTGCCGCTTGCCGTGGGACGGGCGAGCGGGGACCATTGACTGCTATGAGCAGTGACTCTCCCGATACCGCCAAAGTGCCGCCCGTCGCCGCCCAGCCGGCCGAGGCGCCGACCCTGTCGCTCGGCTCGGCGGCGGCCACCGTGGCCACCGGTCTGCCGCGCCGCTTCGGCGACTACGAGCTGCTGCAAGAGATCGCGCGCGGCGGCATGGGCGTCGTCTTCAAGGCCCGGCAAATCCGCCTCGACCGCCTCGTCGCCCTCAAGATGATCCTCGCTGGCCAGCTCGCGTCGCCGACCGACGTCAAACGCTTCCACGCCGAGGCCACCGCCGCGGCCCAGCTTGATCATCCGCACATCGTGCCGATCTACGAGGTCGGCGAACAGCCCGACGCAACCGGCGCGCCGACGCATTACTTCAGCATGAAGCTGATCGACGATGGCAGCCTGGCCCAGCGGCTGACGACCAACCCGCCACCAGCGACGCGGGAGCTGGTGGCGATCCTGCGCGCGTGGCCCGCGCCGTCCAGCACGCCCACGACCACGGCATCTTGCACCGCGACCTAAAACCGGGCAACATCCTCGTCGACCCGAGCGGCCAGCCGTACGTCACCGACTTCGGCCTCGCCAAGCGCGTCAGCGACGACAAGGGCCTGACACAGACCGGCGCTACCCTCGGCACGCCGGCCTACATGCCGCCGGAGCAAGCCCGCAGCGACAAGGAGCTGACCCCGGCCGCGGACGTCTACAGCCTGGTGCCGTCCTGTACGAGGTGCTGACGGGCAGGCCGCCGTTTCGCGCCGCGACGGCGCTCGACACGGTGCTGCAGGTGCTGGAGTGCGAGCCGCAGCGGCCGCGGCTAATCAATCCGCGCGTGGACCGCGATCTGGAGACGGTTTGCTTGAAGTGTCTGGAGAAGGACCCGCGGCGCCGTTACACTTCCGCCGCGGCGCTGGCCGACGATCTCGAGAGCTGGCTGGCTGGCGAGCCGATCACCGCCCGACCGGCCGGCCGCATGCGCCGGCTGCGGCGGTGGGTCAAACGCCGGCCGTTCGTGGCGCTCGGCATCGTCCTGGTCGTGGTGATGGCCGGCTTGGCGGCGCGGATGGGGTGGGTAAAACTGCACACGGACTACACCGAGAAGATGAGCGACGCGTGGGCCGCACTGGGCCGCAACGAGTTGGCCGAGGCCGACGCCATTCTTGAGCAGTGCCCGACCATGCTGCGCGACGCGGTGTGGCACGACTTCAAGCGCAGTTGCGCCCGCCGGTCCAGATTCTGCCGCTGAACGTCCACCACTGGGATGCCGGCGTGCTCTTTAGCCCGGACGGCCAGTGGCTCGCCGTCGTCGACGGCCTAAACTCGGCCGGCCTGCGCGTCTTCGACACGGCGAATTGGCAGGACGTGTCCGGCCTGCTCAAGGCGGGCGGGCTCATCCAAAAGACCGAGCACGGCTCCACGTCCACCGGCCCAGCGATTGATGTGCCCGCGATTGCCTTCCGTGCCGATGGCCGGCGCGTCGCCGTGCTCAACGTCCCCGCGAACCTTGGCATTGGCGCCGGCGATCAGCAAATCCGCGTCTGGGATGTGACGGAACGGAGGGAAATCGTGTCCTTGCTGCTACCGAAACAGAACGGTGCAGAGATACCCACGGTGTCCCGCGTCGCCTTTAGCCCCGATGGCAGCAACGTGGTGGCGTACGTCGCGCGGCCGGTCGAGCAGCTGATCGTCTGGGACGCGGTCACCGGCAAGGAGCGGTCGCGCTTCCCGCTCGACACGCACCGGCCTTTCGGCCGGCAAGGCATTGCCGAAGCCGTAGCCTTCAGCGCCGACGGCCGGACGTTCGGCCTGGCGGCGGAGGTGGGCGCCCAGTTCTGGGACACGGCCACGGGTAAACCGAAACACGTAGCCCGCATCAACCCCAATACTGCGTTTGCATTCACACCCGACCTGGGCCTGCTCGCGGGCATCAAGGATGACGACACGAGCATTTACGTCTGGAACACGACCACGGGTTCGGAGGTGTCCCGCCTCGGACCGCCATCGGGCTTCCTGCGCCTACAGCATCCACACAACCTCGCATTCAGCCCCGATGGCCGCTTCCTAGCCGAAGGCAGCCAACAGAACGCGATACCGCAGCTCGTCGTCTGGGACCTGGCCGGGGAGCGCGTCCTTGTTCACCTGCGTGCGCTGCACGGTGCGATCACCTCGCTGGCCGCAGGAGCCGGCCTCGCGTGGCACCCCGACGGCCGGCTCCTGGCGGTGGCAACGGGCCGCGAGGTACGCATCTTCGACATCGCCGTCCTGGCCGCCGACGACTGAGGCGAGCGTCGAGGCGTAAGCCCGACGTGTCTTTTCATCCACGTCGGGCTTACGCCTCGACGCTTGCCGGGGAATATACTCGCCGCCGTTTTTGCGTATAATCGAGTCAAACTAATTCGGTAATGTTGGGGCAATTTCCACTATGATCGTTACGAGAACCAGAACGAAGATTGGCCCTCAGCATCATGGGCAGAAAATGTCGCTGAAGGCATTCGAGTTTGCCCAGGTCGACGATGGCCATCTTTATGAACTGGCAAGGGGGTACATTGTCGTGTCGGAAGTCGCCAATTTGCCCCACGCCCTGCGGATCGGGTTGATCCGAACGCACCTGGGCCATTACCATGTCGAACATCCCGACGCCATCTACGCAATGCTGGGCGGCATGGAGTGCAAGCTGCTCATCCCACAATGGCAGAGCGAACGCCATCCGGATCTCGCCGTCTATTTGACGGCGCCGAAGGGCCGAAAAGATCGAAACCTGTGGCGCGCCTGGGTTCCCGACCTCGCCATCGAGGTGGTGTCGGAGAGCTCCCGTGATCGCGACTATACCGAGAAGCGCGACGAATACTGGACGCTGGGCGTCAAGGAATACTGGATCGTGGATGCCAAGCTGGCGCAGGTGCTCATCCTCAAGCGTGGCCGATCGCAGTGGACGCAAAAGACGCTCGGCCCCGCGGACACTTGCGAAACGAAATTGCTGCCGGGCTTTGAGCTCTCCTGCCGTGCCATTTTCGAGGCCGGCGGGCACGAGGAGGCGTAGACTCGGAGGAAAACACACCATGCCTGCGCCGACCAACCCTCTCCCCGGCTGCTGCGGCATCACACGCCGCGGCTTCCTGCTCGGCTCCGCCATGGGACTGGCCGCCGGTGTCCCGCTCGGGTGGCTCGCGCTCAAGGGCCGGCATTGGCTCGACCGCCACGCCCCGTCGCCGTTCACCGGCCGCTCCGTCGAGCTGCCGCGCACGGTCGGCGGCATGCCCGGCCCCTTTCCCGGACGGGTCGTCGAGGTTCGCCACGCTGGCTCCGTCGCGGCCGACCATGCCATCGATTCGGACGCGGTGCGCGTCATGATGCAGCGCGGCATGCAATCGCTGACCGGCTCCGACGACGTGCGAATGGCCTGGCGGCGCTTCTTCGAGCCAGGCGATCTCGTCGGCATCAAGGTCAACCCTGTGGGCAAGCGCACCGGTGGCAACCCAGGTTCGATCTCCAGCCCCGAAGTGCTGCGCGAAACGGTCCGCTGCTTGAACGAACACGCCGGCGTACCCAAACGCAACCTAATCGTCTTCGAGCGCTACGCCGACGAGTTCCGCGGCGCCGGCTATGACACGGTCCTGCGCGAACGGCCGATGCAGGACGTGCGCTGGTTCGCGTCGTCGCAGGGGTACGACGAGCAGCAGCTCAATATCGACGGCCAGGTGAATGGCCGGGACCGCGATCCGAACGTGGTCGGCTACGATCCGGACGTGTTCGTGTCGATGGGTTTCGCCGACCCAACGCATAGCCGGCGCGACGACCGCCGTTTCCGCTCGCACCTGTCGTTGATCGTGACGCGGATGTGCAACAAGATCATCACCATTCCGTGCCTGAAGGACCATCGCTCGGCCGGCGTGACGCTGGCGCTGAAGAACATCTCGCACGGCATGAACAACAATGTCTGCCGTAGCCACGTGCAGAACGTCTATCGCATCGACGGCGGCACCAGCAGTCCCAACCAGTGCAACACGTTCATCCCGACGGCGGTCGCGCAGGATCCGGTGCGCGCGAAGATGACGCTGCACATCCTCGACGGCCTGGTCGGCGTGTACGAGGGCGGCCCCGGCAGCTGGAATCCAACGTGGGCGACCTGGGCCCGCGGCAGCCTGTTCTTCGCCACCGACCCGGTTGCGATGGATCACGTCGGCTGGGACATTATCGACACGAAGCGGGCGATCGAAGGTTGGGCCCCGGTGGGCCACATGGGCATGATCCAGGACGGCACCAGCTACCAGCTATCGCCGCGCCTGGCCGCCCTCGCCGCGCTCGGCACGCCGCCAGGCACGGCCGCCATCGTGCTGGATCACGAGCGGCGACGGGCGCTGCACGCGGAGCAGTTCGACCGCCGTCAGCCGGAGCACATCGCGCTCGCGGGCCTGCTCGGCCTGGGGCGCTTCGCGGCGCACGAGATTGACCATCGCGTCGTGCAACTTGGGTGATGACTTCGCCTTGTCCGGCGCCGCCCGCCCCGGTAGTATGGCCGCCGATGGACGAGACGCGCGCGACATCGGCCGATGGATCGGCCCCCGGCACGGCGCGCCGCTGGCCCTGGCACCTGGCCTGGCTGGCCCTGGTGGGCTGGCAGTTCTGGCTGACCCTGGGGCTGTTCGGCTCCGAGCCGTTTGGCCGCATCGCGGATACCGAATTCATTGCCAACGGCGCGCATCCGCAGCACCTCTACCTCGGCACCGTCGGCGCCCAGGCGTTCCTCGCACGCGGCTCCAGCACCGTCCTCGACCCGGCATTCCAGGCCGCCTACCTCAAAACCCCCATCTTCAACGGCAGCCGACTCGCGGAGGTCTTCATCCTGTGCGGCGGCGTCCATCGGCCGGCGGTGGCGTACAAGATCGGCCTGATCGTCATCTGCCTGTGCGTCCCGGTGCTGCTGCTGATCGCAAGCCGTACCGCGGGCCTCGACCATCCGGCGGCCCTGATCGCAACCCTGGTCGGCCAGGTCGTCTGGTGGGGACCGCTCGGTCGCGCTGCCCTGGAAGTCGGCAACAGCGAAGTGCTGCTGGCGTCGCTGGCCGGGCTGGCCCACGTCGGCTGCCTGATTGGCTACCATCGCCGGCCGGGCTTCCTGATGTGGCTGGCGCTGCTGCTCACCGGTTGCGTGGGCTGGTTCCTGCAACCGCTGTTCTTCCCGGCCGCACTGCCGCTTTTGCTTGCGTATTACCTCAGCGTCGGCGCCAAGCACGATTTCCTGACCTGGCACAGCGCGTTCTGGCTCGCTGAGCAAGGGGCTGTGCTCGCCAACCTGCCGTGGCTGCTCGACTGGGTCGGCTACTGGTGGCTGCGTACGCCGTTGCCATCGGCGACCAACCTGGTCCTGCCGCATCGCAATTTCGTCAACGTCTGGAACGCCCCGCTTTGGGGCGGCCCGGCCGATCGCCTGCTGACCATCCTGATCATGGCCAGCGCCCTGGTCGGCGTCGCCATTCTCAACCAGACCCGCCAGCGCCCGGCGGCACGGCTGTTCGGCATGGGAGCGGCGGGCGCCCTGACGCTGTCGCTGCTCGGCATCTCCTGGGAACCGCTGGGCCAGTTCGGCACCATCGGCTTGCTTGCGCCGGCCCTGTGGTTCGCCGTCCTGCCCGCCGCCCACGCCTGGGTCTGGTTGGCCCGCACGCTCTGGCACTTCGGCAACGCGGGCCGCGTCCTGCTCGTGCTCGCGCTCGGCTTTGCGGTGTTCAGCGTGGTGACGACGGCCCGCGACGACGCCGTTTGCCTGGGCGACCGCTGCCTGCAGTCGGAGCCGCTGACGTTCGGCCTGAGCCCCGAACGGCAGGAATTGGTCAATCTCCTGCTACAGTACACGACGACCGATGCGCGGATCCTGTGGGAGGACCGCCTCACCGCGCAAGGATTCGCGCTGGGCCGCCATGTTGCCGACCCTGACCGGCCGCAGCATCGTCGGCGGTCTCGATCCCGACGCGGTGATTGAGCCATCGGAAATATGCCTGATGAATCTGTGCCTCGAAGCGCCGGCCGATCGCGACCTGGAGCGACGCGCAGCTCGACGACTATTGCCGGCGCTACAACATCGGCTGGATGGTGTGCTGGTCGCCGGCCGTGGTGCAGCGCTTTGCGCATGGTCGCGCGTGGAGAAGATCGCGGCGATCCACGATGACGGCGACGGCGTATTGCTGCGGGTGAATCGGCCCGCGAGTTACGCGCTCAAGGGCAAGGCCCAGCTCGCGGCGGCGGATCATCGCTACCTGATGCTGAAGCAGGTCGAGCCCGAGAACGGCGTGGTGGTGCTGAGCCTGCACTATCAGGCCGGCATGCGCGCCACGCCGAGCCGGGTGCAAATCGAGCGTGAGGCGTCGGGCGACGATTTCATTGGTTTCGTGCGCTTGCGCCTGGCGGAGCGCGCCGAATGCGTCACGATCACATGGGGCCGCTGACCGCCGGTAGGACGGCCTTCCTAGGCCGTCCTACTTGAATGAGAGGACGGCCTAGGAAGGCCGTCCTACTTGCCGATCGCCTTACGGCTCGAAATGCGTATGGATCAACCCACGCAGCCGGCCGCCCATGCGCGCGATCGATTGCGCGATGCCGCTCGCTGCGCTGTCCGCGTCGCTCTGCGGCAGCACCAGATAGATGCCGTCGGCGTTCGGGGCGAGCACGGCAAGGTCGGAAGCTTCCTCGACCGCGGGGCCGTCGACCAGGATCACGTCGTAGCGCTCGCGCAGCCAGCACATGAGCCAGCTCATCGCCTCGCCAGTGAGCAGGCCATGCTTCTTGCCCGCAGCGCCGGCCGGCAACAGGTGCAGCCCAGGCACGGCAGTCGACACAACGGCTGAGCCGATCGCGACGCTGCCAGCGATCACGTCGTGGACACCGGCGACGCCGACGTGCCCCAGGCGAATCGCGAGGCCGGGACGCGCCAGGTTCAGGTCGAGCACCACGACGCGCCGGCGCAGGCGGGCGGTGATCACCGCGAGATTCAGCAGCACCGTGCTGGTGCCGACACGTGGCCGCAATCCGCACAGCATCAGCACGTGCGGTCCGGGGCCGGCATGCGTCTGCATCATCTTGTCGAATAGTGCCGCGTATTCCTTGCTGACCGCATGCTCGGGCTGGTGGTGGGCGATGACCTCGGGCGCGACGCCGGCCGGCGCGAGCGGACCGGGCCAGGCCTCGAACGCGACGGTCATCGGCTTCGGATCGGTGAGATTGACCACCGCGGCCGGCTTCGCGCCGGCGAAGCTCTTGCCGAGCGGCGGATGCGGTGGCTGCACCTTCGCCTGCGGCGGATGCTTCACCAGCAGCGGCGACATCTCAACGCCCTTGCCCGGCGCGCCGACCTCGACGTACGGCACTTCTTCCTGCAGCGTCCAATCGACGACGCATTCTTCCGGAACCGCGCTGTCGACGAGCGCCGGTGTTTTGGGCACCGGGACCGCGGTGCGCTTCGCCGTGCCTGAGTGTGTCGAGCGTCCTACCCATGGTGGTATCCCCAAGTGTCTGCTTTGGTTCACCCCGACGGTTCGTTCCGGACTCTCCGTTTAGCGGCGGTTCGTAGTTCCGCCTTTAGGCGGCTCCCCGCGCATCTAACGGCGGCGCGACGAACGCTTCGATGCTGCCCGCGACGGACGGGCCCTCCGGTTCCAGTTCGTCCGCCGACAGGCCGAGCCGGGCCAGCGCTTCGAGGGCGGCTTCGGCATCGACGCAGGTCAGCCCGCCCGCGTCCGCCAGTACCAGCGCCTGATGAGCAGCCTGGTTGAGCCGGCGCGGCACGCCGCCGGAGCCGCGCACCAACAGCTCGAGCGCCGCCTCCTCGAACAAATGCTCCGGCTCGCCGCCGGCCTGGCGCAGATGGTGCTGCAAATAATCGCCGGCCTCCGCCATGCCGAGCGGCTCGATCCGGCAGCGCACCGCCAGCCGTTGCTGCAGCGCTGTCAGTGCCGGCTGCTTGAGCATCTCGAGAATGTCCGGCTGCGCGATCAGGACCACCTGCAGCGCCTTGCGGCTGCCGGCTTCCAGGTTGGTCAACAGGCGCAGCTCCTCGAGCAGGTCCGCGCTCAAATGATGGGCTTCGTCGACGACCAGCAGCGTTCGCTGGCCGGCCGCGCAGTGCTTGAGCAGTTGTTCGGTCAGGCGCAGCCGCAACACCTGCTCGCCGCGGTCGCCGTACGGCAGTCGCAGGTCATAGAGAATCGCTTGCAGGAGCGCCGTGCGGTCGGCGAGATGGCCGTTGGTGAGCAGGGCGCTGATGCAGTTCTCAGGAAGGCGATCGAGCAGCACCTGGCCGAGCAAGGTCTTGCCGGTGCCGGGCGCGCCGGTGAGCAGCACCATTCCTTCGTCGTCCGCAAGCCCGCGCTGGAGGTTGGCGAGGGCGGATTCATGCCAGGTCGCGGCATAGTAGCGGTCGCTGTCCGGCGTGGTCGGGAACGGACGCCGAGCCAGGCCAAAGCGCTTTTCGTACATCAGTGCATTCCCCAGTGAGCCGGCAGAGCGGCACTCGGCCCCCAAGTGCTATCGGCAGCGGAGGATGCTGGGGTTTAGCTGTAGCCGTCACTTGCGGCGTTGGCGGAAAAAAACAAGCGAGCCCCGCATGCGGCGTTGGAGTCCCGGCTTTAGCCGGAGAAGACCGGCTAAAGCCGGGACTCCAACGCCGCATGCGGGGCTCGCTTGCGCTCCCACGCCACTTTCCTACTACCGTATGCCAATGCCCACGCCGACGGCGACCGGCGGCGGCCCATAGACGACTGGCGGCGGCCCATAGACCGGGGGCCCGTAGACCGGCCGCACCATGACCGGCCCCGAGCGTTGCTGCATCGCCGCAATAACGGTGTTGCTAACATGCCGCCTGCGTCAGGTACTCGATGTCAGCCGCGCTCAGGCGGTAATATGAATTGGTGACGTCCATCTGCCGGATGATGAGCGAGTCGGCGACACCGGAGTTGGCCATCTGGACGATGTCGGTCAATTGCAGCGGCGGATGGGATTCCGCGTACGCCTTGGCCGCCTTGGCGTCCTGCGTATCCTTGTTCGCGCCGACCGCGGTGCCGACCAGGGCGCCCGTACCTGCGCCGATTGCCAGGCCGGCCGCGGGTCGGTGGGTGAGGATGCCGACGCCGGTGCCGATGATGCCGCCGATGATGCCACCGCCGACCGCGCCGTTGGTTTCATTGGCGGTCTGGCAACCACTGACGGTAAGACACGCAAGTCCGAGGAATAGGATTTTGCGTCGCATAACGCTCACTCCTCTCTGGTGGGGGCAGCCCTGCCGCCGCAAGCGGCGGACGATGCCATCGGACGGCCGCCCTGTCAAGGGCAATGCGCTCTGGCGTGTTCCGGCCCCGACAGGGGCTGTACAATGCACCAAGTGATCGCCCTCACCAATCATTATCGGCACGCAGGAGATGATGAATGAACCGCGCCATCCGGCAGCACGCCCTGATGCTCGCGCTGGTCCTTGGGGGACTGCTGTACACCGGCAGCCGCACCTGGGGACAAACCAACGACGCCGACTGTGAAAAAGGCGTCACCATCGAAGGTATCACCGAATATCGGCTCAAGAACGGCTGCAGGTTCCTATTGTTCCCCGACCCGTCGTCGTCCAAGGTTACGGTCAATATGACCGTTCTGGTCGGCTCGCGCCACGAGGGCTACGGCGAAACCGGCATGGCCCACCTGCTGGAGCACATGCTCTTCAAGGGCTCCAAGCTCTACCCCGAGGTCAACGATATCGATCGCGCGCTGCAAAAGCACGGCGCCGATTCCAACGCCAGCACCTGGACCGATCGCACCAATTATCACGAGACGATGCCGGCCACGGACGACAACCTCGAGTTCGGCATCAAGCTCGAGGCCGATCGCCTGATCCACAGCTTCATTCGCCGCGAGGACCTGGTGAAGGAGATGCCGGTCGTCCGCAACGAGTTCGAGGGCATCGAAAACAACCCCGGCCAAATCCTCAGCCAGCGCATGACGGCCGCCGCCTACGCATGGCACAATTACGGCAAACTCACCATCGGCAACAGGAGCGACATCGAGCGCGTGCCGATCGAGAGCCTGCGCGAGTTCTATAAGAAATTCTACCAGCCCGATAACGTGGTGCTGATCGTGGCCGGCAAGTTCGACGAGGCCAAGGCGGTCAAGCTGATCACGGAGCACTTTGGCGCGATCCCGGCGCCGAAGCGAAAGCTGCCGCAGACCTACACCGAGGAGCCCGCGCAGGACGGCGAGCGAGTCGTTACGCTGCGTCGCGTCGGCAAGGTAGCCGCGGTCGGCGCGGTGTACCACGTGCCGGCCGGGGCTCATCCGGATCATCCAGTCGTCGAGGTCCTTACCACGATCCTGGGCGATATTCCCACCGGACGGTTGTACAAGGCGCTGGTCGAGAAGAAGCTTGCCACCGAGGTCGGGATCAGCGCGCTGGCGTGGCACGACCCCGGCGTCCTGGAGATATTGGCCAACGTCACCGACAACGCGGCGCCTGAGAAGGTGCGCGACGTGATGCTCGAGGTGCTCGAAGGCTTCGCGGTCAACCCGCCAACCAAGGAGGAAGTCGATCGCGCGCGGCAGCGCTACCGCTCCATGCGCGAACGCGCCCTGACGCAAAGCCACGTGATCGCGCTGAATCTGAGCGAATGGGCGGGCGCCGGCGACTGGCGACTGCTGTTCATTTATCGCGATCGACTCGCCAAGGTAACACCCGAGGATGTCAGCCGCATCGCCGGCATGTACCTCCAGCGAAGTAACCGCACCGTCGGTATGTTCCTGCCCACCGTGCAGGCCGTGCGGGCGACCATTCCTGAAACCCCGGACGTGGCCGCGCTGGTCAAGGACTACAAGGGAGGCAAGGACCTTGCCGAGGGCGAGACATTCGATCCCACGCCGGAGAACCTCGAAAAACGGATCAAGCGTTTAACCCTGCCCGGCGGCATCAAGGTCGCGCTCCTGCCGAAGAAGACGCGCGGCGAAACCGTCGTGGGCAGGATCGTGCTGCACTACGGCAACGAGAAATCGCTTGCCGAATTCAAGGACGCCGCCGACTATCTCGGCGACCTGATGATTCGCGGCACCAAGCATCGCACCGAGGAGCAAATCAACGACGCGCTGGACAAGCTCTCTTCCAAGCTGCTCCCGAGCAGCGATCTGGGCGTCGTGGGCTTCGGCTTGCAGAGCAAGCGCCGGCAGCTTGCGCAGGTGCTGGACATCCTGCGCGACGTCTTGCGCGAACCGACGTTCCCCGAAAAGGAATTCGAGATCCTCAAGAGCGGCGAGAAACAGGCGCTGCAGGAGGCGATGGCCGACCCGCAGGCGCTCGCTTCGCTGTCGCTCAGACGGCAGCTCAATCCTTATCCCAGGGATAGCCTCCGCTATGTGCCGACACTCGCCGAATCACTGCAGCGGCTCGAAAAGCTCAAGCGCGAGGAGGTGCAGCGGCTGTATCACGAGCAGCTCGGCGGCGAGATCGGCGAGATCGCGCTCGTCGGCGACTTCGACCCCGACGCCGTCACCGAGCAGCTGACGAAGATCTTTGCCGGCTGGAAGACCGCGATCCCGTACGACCGCATCCCGCGCACGGTTTTCGCGGGGATCAAGGGCAATCGCTCGACGATCCAGACGGACGACAAGGAGAGCGCTATTTTCATCGCCGGCCTCACCTTCGAGATGCGCGACACCGATCCCGATTACACAGCCATGGCGATGGGCAACTACATCCTGGGCGAAATGGGTTTCACATCGCGCCTGACGGATCGGCTACGCCAGAACGAGGGGTGGAGCTATAGCTCCGGCTCGCAGTTGCGCGTGGATTCGCGCGACCGGGCTGCCGCCTTCGTGGCCTTTGCGTCCTGCAAACCGATCTACACCGACAACGTGGACAAGGCCGTCATGGAGGAGATCCGCCGCATCCTGAAGGACGGCGTCAAGGCGGATGAGCTGGCCGCGGCCAGGCACGGCTATCTGGAAGCGCTAAAGGTCGAGCGCGGCAGCGACGGCCACCTGGCGAGCATGCTTCAGGGCGGCTTGCACCTGGGCCGGACCTTCGCGTTCACGGCGGAGCTGCAAAAGAAAATTGCGGCGCTGACGGTCCGCGACGTGAACCAGGCGCTCGCGGCGCATCTCGATGTTAACAGGCTCGTGATCGTCCGTGCCGGCGACTTCACCAAGAAGAAGTGAGTGGTGAGTGGTGAGTGGTGACTGATGAGTGGTGGCAGGCGGGATGCAGCCTGTTTTTGACCACTCACCACTCACCACTCACCACTCACCAAAAAAGACCATGGTTGAAAATGCCCCGTTTCTCGTACACCACCATGCCGGGCTGACCATCGAAGGCTACTCCCGCGCTGCGGTACAGTCTTACTGGCGCGTGCCGGAGCTGAAGGTCGGCTTCGACCTCGGCGGGCAGCCGTGGGACTTCATGGGCACGCCGACCTGGTTCGTCACGCACACGCACCTCGATCACGTCGCGGCCTTGCCGGTTTACGTTGCGCGCCGCCGCATGATGAAGATGGAGCCGCCGACCATTTATCTCCCCGCCGAGGCGGTCGAGGATGTGCGCCGGCTGCTCTTGATCATGCAGCGGCTCGACCGTGGCCGCATGGTCTGCCAGCTCAACGGCGTGACGGCGGGCCAGGAGATTGAGCTGTCGCGCGAGCACGTCGTGACCGCCTTTGCCACGACGCACACGATCCCGTCGCTCGGCTACGTCGTCTGGGAGCGGCGCAACAAGCTCAAGGAGGAATATCACGGCCTGCCCGGCGACAAGATCCGCGACCTGCGGCTCGCCGGCGTCGCGGTGACCCACGAGCGGCGCACGCCGATCCTCGCGTACACCGGCGACACCAGTCCCGCCGGCCTCGACAGTTGCCCGGCGGCGTTCGAAGCGAAGGTGCTGATCACCGAGCTGAGCTTCATTCGACCGAACCATCGCCGGGAGAAGATTCACAAGTTCGGCCACATGCACCTGGATGATTTCCTGGAGCGGGCCGATCGGTTCAAGAACGAGTTGATCGTGTGTGCCCATTTCAGCACGCGCTATCATCCGCAGGAGGTGCGCAAGCTGCTCGACGCGAAGTTGCCGGAGTCGCTGCGCTCGCGGGTCAAGGTGTGGATTTAGGGAAAATCCGAAATCCGAATATCGAAATCCGAAACAATCTTAGAATCCCAAATCCAAAAAAAGAACCTGTCGTTTTGGTGCTTCGGATTGCGGATTTGTTTCGGATTTCGATATTCGGATTTCGGATTTCCTGTCAACGGTCTATAATTCGCGCAAAGCCCAATCCGGGAGGAATGCTCATGCGAAGGATCGCGATCATCAACCAGAAGGGCGGCGTCGGCAAGACGACGACCGCTGTCAATCTCGGCGCCGCCCTCGCGCGGGCCGGCAAGCGAGTCTGCCTGCTCGATCTCGATCCGCAGGCGCACGCCACGACCCACCTGGGCATCGAGCCCGACGGCAAATCGCCGTCGATGTACGACGTGCTGATCGAATCGCGCCCCTGGCCGAGGTGCGCCGGCAGGTTGACGACAACCTATGGGTGGCGGCGTCGGACATTAACCTGGCCGCTGCCGAGGTCGAGCTCGCGGGCGTCGTCGGCCGTGAAATGATCCTGCGCGACCTGTTGCAGGCCGACGCCGAACCGTTCGTGGGGCAGGCGTCCCGCCTGCCGCTGATGGCAGGCGAGACGCTTGCCCCACGACCCGAGCCGTTCGATTTCGTGCTGATGGATTGCGCCCCGTCGCTGGGTGTGTTGACGTTGAATGCGCTGGCCGCCGCGCGCGAGGTGTTCATTCCGCTGCAGCCGCACTTCCTGGCGCTGCACGGCCTGGGCAAGCTGCTGGAGACGACGACGCTGGTCGCCAAGCGCATCAATCCGGAGCTGCGCGTCACCGGGATCATCCTGTGCCTGTACGAGGGGAACACCCGGCTGGCCCAGGAAGTGCAGCGCGACCTGGAGGCGTATCTCAACCGCAGCCGCGGCGTGGCGGTGCCGTGGGACGGAGCGCGCGTGTTCACCACGCGAATTCGCCGCAATATCAAGCTGGCGGAAAGCCCGAGCTTCGGCCGATCGGTCTTCGGCTATGCGCCGACGTGCAACGGAGCCGAGGACTACCAGGCGCTGGCGCTCGAGGTGCTCGGCGAGCCAGCGCCAACGGTGCTCGCCGCCCGCGTCGCCGTCGATAGCGAAGGCGAAGTGACCGTGATTGATGGTGCGGCCGTGGACATAAACTGAGCGTAGGCGTGGGGAGGGATTCATATGCGTCACAAAGGAGCTAACAGCGTGGGTCGCTTTGCTGTCGAATTTGAGCTGGCCAACAACATTGACGTGACGGACGCCGAGCGGGGCTTGCTGGCGCCGGACAAGGTACGCCGTGTCACCATTAAGGGCACGGTTGATCCGGGTGCGACGCGGTTGGTGTTGCCGGCGAAAGTCGTGCAACAGCTTGGACTGCCTTCCAAGGGCAAGGTCCAGGTTCGTTACGCAAACCGGGAAACGGCGGTGCGCGACGTGGTGAAGGCTGCATTCGTAAAGCTGCTGAGACGCGACGGCGTATTTACGGCGGTCGTGGAGCCGAAACGCCGGACGGCGCTGATCGGGGCCATCGTGCTCGAAGAGTTGGACTTGCTGGTGGACTGCACCAATCAGCGGCTGATCCCGCGCAACAAGCGCATCGTCGTGAACGAGATCGAGTGATCAGTGCGCGCCATGAGCAAGATCGCCATCGCGAGCCCGCAGGAAATCGTTGCCATCGATCGCGGGCGCATGCGCGCAGTCGGGCGGGCAGTGCTCGACGGCGAGGGCGTGGCGGACTACGAGATCAGCCTCGCCTTCGTGGATAACGCGACCATTCATCGCCTCAACAAGCGCTTCCTCGATCACGACGAGCCGACCGATGTGCTGTCGTTTCCGCTGAGCGACAGCACCGCACGCAAGTTGGCGGGCGAGCTCGTGCTCGGCGTCGAGGTTGCGCGGGACCAGGCCGAGCAGCGCGGCCATGACGTGCAGGTGGAGCTGGCGCTTTACGTCATCCACGGGCTCCTCCACCTGTGCGGCTACGATGACAAGGTGGAGGCCGAAGCGCGACGCATGCGCGCGGGAGCGGCATTATCTCGCGCTCCTGGGGCTGCCGGCCATCGCGGAGGACTAGTTGGCGTCCCGGCTTTAGCCGGTCTTCTCCGGCTAAAGCCGGGACTCCAACGGCTGAGGGAATGGTCTGTGTCCATCGACAAGGCCCAGGCGCTGGTGATCCGCACCACCGACTTCAGCGAGACGAGTCGAGTCGTCACGCTGTGGACGCGCGAACTGGGCAAGGTCCGCGCGCTCGCCAAGGGCGGCCGGCGGCTGCGCTCCAACTTCGAATGTGCCCTTGACCTGCTCACCGTCTGCGATATCGTCGTGCTGCGCAAAAGTTCCGGCAGTCTCGACCTGTTGACCGAGGCCCGCGTGCGCGAGCGCTTTCCGCCGCTGCGCCACGACCTGGCGCTCTGTACGGGGCGTATTACGTCGGCGAGCTGCTGGGCGATTGGTCGCAGGAATACGATCCGCATCCGGTGCTGTTCGACGCGGCACTGGAAACGCTTCGCGACCTCGGCAAGCCGGAACTGCTCCACGGGCCGTGCGTCGCGCATTTTGAGCTTGTGCTGTTGCGTGAGCTGGGGTATGGCCCTGCATTGGAGGCGTGTGCCGGCTGCAGCGGCGTCCTTGAAGGCGGGCGACTGGCCTTCAGCGCGGCGGGGGGCGGGGTCCTCTGCCCAAATTGCCAGGCGGCACAGCGCGAACGGCGGGCGATCACCACGGCGACGTGGCAGGCCCT
This sequence comes from uncultured Gemmataceae bacterium, assembly GCA_963834865.1. GTDB lineage: Bacteria > Planctomycetota > Planctomycetia > Gemmatales > Gemmataceae > CAWIDK01. Next base: position 2,416,198 of record CAWIDK010000002.1, on the reverse strand, counting down.
GCGCCGGCTCGGCCAGAGCGGCGACGCCTGGCACGAAGTCCGCGAGCCGGCGGTGCGGCGGGACGTTCGCCAGGTGCTGGATCATTACGTCACCTATTTGCTGGGGCATCGGCCGCGTCTGCTACCTTATTTGGGGAGTTAAGGTCGTGACCAAGGCTAGCAAGGCTGATCGCACCCGGCGGGGTGGCCGCGGCAGAACCGGCCTCGGCACAACCGGCCTGGGCTTGCTGGCGGCGCTGGCGCTGACCATCGGCGGCCTGCCCGGCTGTGCGTCGATGCCCGCATTCAACTTCCCCTGGAAACACGACGACGCCGACAAGGCCGCGGCCAAGGACGGGACCAAGGATGGACCCAAGGATTCCTTTGTGCTGCGCGGCAACGGGCTGGAGAAATCGCAGGGGGACTGGCATCCGCGGCAGGCCGACCTGCGCCGCCAAGCAGCTGATCGAGGACAAGAAGTTCGAGGAAGGCGAGAAGGCGTTCCATGCGATCGAAGCCGACAAGAAGTGTCCCGAGCAGTTCCGCGAGGAGGCGCTCTTCTTCGAGGCGGAGTGCCAGCGGCTAGAGAAGAAATTGCGCGGCGCGGAGGAGACGTACGCGCTGTTGTTCAAGGACTTCCCGAGCACGCAGTTCACCGAGCGGGCCGATCGCTCGCTGTTCGAGATCGCGCTGCACTGGCTCGAGGAAACCCGGCGGCAGATGGAGGCCTATGAGGAACAGCGTGAGGGCAAGCGCATGTTTGTGAACTGGACGAACTTCGTCCACTTCAGCGAGGACATGCCGGTCTTCGATGCCGAGGGGCATGCCGTGCGCGTGCCTCGAGGGCGTGCAGATGCGCGAGAAGGTGATGCACACGGCACTGGGTGAGCAGACGCTGATGTACCTGGGCACGATCAAGTTCTACCGCGAGGATTATCTCGACGCGGACCGCTATTTCACCGACCTGTACCAGCACTATCCCAACAGCAAGAATGCGGCCCGCGCGATCAAGCAGTCGATCATCTGCAAGCAGCTCTGCACCGGCGGGACCATCTACGATCTGCGCACGGTGGAGGAGTCGCGCAAGCTGATCCACACGGCACAGACAGCGTATCCGGAGTTCAGCAAGGAAACGGACTGGATCCAGAAGCAGCTCACCGGCATCAATCTGCAACAGGCCGACCGCGACTGGCGGATTGCCGAGTTCTACCGCTGGATCGACCACCCCGGCCCGGCGTACTTCTATTACGAGCTGGTGCGGCGCTGCTATCCGCGCACGGAGTATGCAACCAAGGCGGTCGATCGCATGCGCGAACTGGAGCGGAAGCATCCCGATTGCGTGCGGCCGGCGCCGCTGCCCGACGCGACAGCGCCGGCGCGGGGACCAGCGGGACCAGCAGCGCCGTTAACGCCGAGCCTTCCGCCGGTGGGGCCGTCGAACCCGGTGCCGCCGCGTGCGCTGCCGTCGTCGCTGTCGCCGCAACAGTAGGCCGTCGGTGTGCCAACGCCCCCGCCGCGAGCGAAGGGAACGAGGACTTTGCGATGCGCGATTGGTTGAGGATACGCTGGCCGGCCCTGGGTTTTCTCGTGGCTGCGCTGTGTATCGCCGGCTGCACCAGCGACGGGCATTTCCACTTCCTGGGCTACACCACCGAGCCGACCTTTGATCCGTCGATCCACACCGTCTACGTCGCGATGGCGCAGAATACCACGCTGCGCCGCGGGCTGGAGTTTTATCTCACGCGCGCCGTCATTCGCGAGATCAACGCCAAAACGCCGTACCGCACCGTGTCGCGCCGCGAGGTGGCCGACACCGAGCTGAACCTCAAGATTGTCACGTGGCGCAAGACCGTGGTCATTCCCACGCCGACCAACCAGAACCGGCAATCCGAGATGGGCCTGGGCATCGAGGTGTTCTGGAAGGATCTGCGGCCAGGCCGGATCGGCGATGTGCTGTCCAACGCGAAGCCGACGATTACGGAGGAAGCGCCGCTGCCCGGCATCGATCCGCCGTCGCCGCCGACCGCGTTGCCGTTGCTCTTGCTGCCGGTCGCGACCTTCGAGCCCGAGCTGGGGCCGTCCAACGCCACGGCCGAGCAGCAAATGATCGACCGCGTGGCCGTGCAGATCGCGGGGATGATGGAAAAGTGGTAGGCCCGCTACGCGGGAAATCCGAAAATCGAAATCCGAAATCCGAAACAAATCCAAAACGCGAAATCCGAAGGGTCAAGATCGGTTGCGGCCGCATTTGTTTTGAGTATTGTTGGTTTGGATTTGTTTCGGATTTCGATTTTCGATATTCGGATTTCCCGGAACGGGCTATGTACACCTGGACTCTGCGGGACTGCGTCCTCTCCTTCGAGCATTGCCTCGTCATGGGCGTGGTCAACGTCACGCCCGACAGCTTCTCCGACGGCGGCCGTTATGCCCTGCCCGACCTGGCGGTTGCGCATGGCCTCGACTTGATCGCCGAGGGCGCCGACCTGATCGATGTCGGCGGCGAATCGACGCGGCCGCGCAGTCAGCCGGTTTCGGCCGAAGAAGAGCGGCGGCGCGTGCTGCCGGTGGTGCAGGCGCTCGTGCGCCACGGCGGTGTGCCGGTGTCGGTGGACACGTCCAAGGCGGCGGTGGCCCAGGCGTGCCTCGACGCGGGCGCTCAGATCGTCAACGACGTCACGGCGCTGACGGGTGATGCGCAGATGGCGGAAATCGTCCGCAGCCGCGGCGCCGGCGCGATTCTGATGCACAAGAAGGGCACGCCAGAGACCATGCAGGCGGCGCCCGCGTACGGCGATGTGGTGGTTGATATTTACCGCTACTTCCAGGAACGGCTACAATCGCTGGCAGGCCTGGGGCTGGAGGCTGCGCGGCTCGTCGTCGATCCCGGCATCGGCTTCGGTAAGACGCTCGAGCACAACCTGGCACTGCTTGCGAACCTGGAGCGCTTCCAGGCCCTGGGCCGGCCGGTCTGCCTGGGCGTATCGCGCAAGGGGTTCTTCGATAAGGTGCTGGGCAGGCCGATCGACCGGCGCCTGGCCGGTGCGCTGGCCGTCGCCTGCCACGCGTTGGCGCACGGCGCGGTTCAGGTGCTGCGGGTTCACGACGTTGCCGCGACCTGCGACGCGGTGCGGATGTGGCGGACATTGGAGAGTCGCTCAAGCCGCGGGATGAGCGGAGCGAATCCCGCGGGTGATTGACCCGCGGGATTCGCTTCGCTCATCCCGCGGCTTGCGGAGAAGAGTGTTGTTCACGCGGTTGGTTCAACTATATGAGTCGGTCGCGCCGGCCGACCTGGTGCAGATCGCCATCCTGGCGGTCGGCGTGTTCGCGTTCCTGCGCTTCCTGGGCCGGACCGGAGCGGGCTCGTCCATCGGGCGCGGCCTGGGGCTGGTCGCGGTCGCGCTGTTCCTCGCGGCCCAGGTGGTGATCGCCAGCCTCGACCTGACCGAGCTCGGCGCCGTGCTCGACTATGTGCTGACCACGGCGCTGGTCGGGCTCGTCGTCATCTTCCAGCCGGAGCTGCGGCGCGGCCTGATGATGCTCGGGCAGACCAAGGTCTGGCGTGCCTGGCTGCCGGCGCGGCATTCGATTGCCGACCCGTTGGCCGACGCCGCCGAGGCGCTGTCGCGCGACTGCATCGGCGCGCTGATTGCGATCCAGCGCGAGGTGAGCCTCGCGTCCTACATCGAAACCGGCGAGCGCACCGACGCCCGCCTGTCGGCGCCGTTGATCCGCACGCTGTTCATGCCGAAGAGCCCGCTGCACGACGGCGCCGCGATCCTGGTCAAGGGACGTGTGGTCGCCGCCGGCTGTCAGCTGCCGATGCGGCCCCCGGAGCGAATGGTCGGCGGTAGCCGCCCGCCCACCGGCATGCGCCATCGCGCCGCCCTGAGCCTGAGTGAGGAAACCGACGCGATCGTCCTGGTGGTCAGCGAGGAGACCGGCCGGATCTCCATCGCGTTCGGCGGCCGTTTCGAGCCGGTGCCGCGTGAGAACCTCGCCCGCCGGTTGGTGGACCTGCTGACGGCGCCGGCGCCGGTGCGCTCGGCAGCCTGATTCCTGAGGTGCACGGATGCTCCGGATCAAGTCGTGGTGGATCAACTTTCGCTATCGGCACATCGTGCTGGAGGCCGTGGTCAGCGTGTGCCTGGCGTTCCTGGTTTGGCTCTATTCGCATAGCCGGGCGGGCGATTCCACGGACTTCGTGCAGGTGCCGGTGCAGCTGCAGCTGCCGCCGGGCCAGCGCGATCAGTTTGCGATCGAGAGCCCGGGCCCGACGCGGGTCAACGTGATGTTCACCGGGCCGTACGCGCGCATCCGCGAAGTGCGGCGCAAGATTCAGCGCGGCGCGGTGCAGGCGATGGTCACCGTGACCGTCCCAGAGGAAAAACAGTATGAGAATAGCTACGGCGACGTCGCACGCATCAGCATCGCCGATCTGTCGGTGCCGCCGGGCGTCACCGTGGAGCTGGCCGACGACAACGCGAGCATCCCCGTCACGATCCATCGGCTGATCGAGCGGATCCTGCCGGTGCGCCTCGACGTGACCGGCGACGTGCGCGTTTCAAATATCAAGCTCGAGCCGACGACGGTGGCGGTGCGCGGGCCCAAGTCGATCCTCGACCGCGCCGCCTTCATTTCGACGCAACCGTGCAGCCTGCAGACCGATCTGGAAGGCGGCTCGACGGGGGCGCCGGTGGTCCGCGAGCAGGTGGAGCTGGTGACCGAGCTGGACGGCCGGCCCGTGCAGACCAGCCCGCGCAGCGTGCAGCTTCGCTGCAAGGTCGCCCCTAAGCAGAAGCTTTACCAGCTGCACGACATCCCCGTTCACTTCCTCTGTCCGGCGGGCTTTACCCTGCGGCCGCGCTTCCTCGATGATCGGCCCGGCAAGGTCGCGTTGCAGCTCATGGGCCCGGCCGCCGACGGGCCGCCGCCGGTGGTGGCGTTCGTCGATTTGACGGCGGGAAGTTTTGCGCGGGGCGCAACCTGGAGCCGGTCCGGTTACAATTACCGAAAGACTTCCAGCTGCTGCAAAACGCGAACCCCCTGATCGCTTTCACGCTGGAGGAGCCGGAACGCACCCCGGAGTGATTCAAGCCGCGGGATCAGCGCAACGAATCCCGCGGGTCGAGTCGCCGACATGGACCTCACCGCCTACTGCGAAGACCTGGCCCGCCGCGCCGCGCGGCATCACGCCTGCTGGCAACGGCGATCGGCGCGCAAGAATCAATGGCTGCGCTCGGCCGCCGACGCGCTCGAACAACGCAGCGCCGAAATCCTGCAAGCGAACGGCAAGGACCTGGCCGCTGCCCAGGCCGAATTGGCGCCGGCCCAGGTCGATCGCCTCCGCCTGACGCCGGAGCGGCTTCGTGCGGCGGCCACGGGTCTGCGCGAAATCGCCACCCTGCCCGACCCCGTCGGCCGTGTGCTGGACAGCAACGTTCGGCCCAACGGCCTGCACGTCCACAAGGCGGCCGTCCCACTCGGCGTGATCTTCTTCATCTACGAGTCTCGGCCGAACGTGACGGTGGACGCCGCGGGACTGTGCGTCAAGAGCGGCAACGCGGTCATTCTGCGCGGCGGCAAGGAAGCCAGACATTCGAATGCCGCGCTCCATGCGATTCTCGCCGCGGCCCTTCGGCAGTCCGGCCTTCCCGACGATGCCGTCCAGCTCGTCGGCACGACCGATCGGGAAGCGGTCGGTCATCTGCTGACGCTGGATCGGTGGATCGACCTGGTGATTCCGCGCGGCGGCGAGAGCCTGATTCGCCGTGTCGCCGCCGAGGCGCGCATGCCGGTGCTCAAGCACTACCAGGGCAATTGCCACGTCTACGTCGACCGGGCCGCCGATCTGGACATGGCGCTCGCGATCCTGCTCAACGCCAAGTGCCAGAGGCCGGGCGTGTGTAACGCCGCGGAGAGTCTGCTGGTACACGCGGACATTGCCGAAGCGTTCTTGCCGCGGGCTGGTGCGGCATTGGGCAGCCGCGGCGTCGAGATTCGCGGTTGTGTCGAGACATGCCGATTGCTGCCCGCTGCCAAGCCCGCGACCGAGGCCGACTACGCCGCCGAGTTTTTGGCTTTGATTCTGTCCGTGAAGGTCGTACAAAATTTGGAAGAAGCCATTGACCACATAGCTCGTTACGGTTCCCAGCACACGGAGGCCATCGTCACCAACGATCTGCCCGCGGCGGAGCAGTTCACGGCCCGGGTGGATTCGTCGGCGGTGATGGTCAACGCCAGCACGCGGTTCAACGACGGTTACGAGTTTGGGCTGGGCGCCGAGATCGGCATCAGCACGGACAAATTCCACGCGCGCGGTCCGTGCGGCCTGCAGGAGCTGTGCAGCTACAAATATGTCGTGCACGGATCCGGCCAGGTGCGCGAGTAACCGGCGGCTCGCAGTTCCGCCTTTAGGCGGTCCGGGAACCGCCTAAAGGCGGAACTACGAACCACTCGCGATTAGTCCACCCCCGAGGATTGACTGGGCCCCACCATGATGGTCTTCATCGTCGTCGCCCTGTTGCTCATGCTGCCGTCTCTCGTCGTGCTGGGATTCCTGCTGGGCCGGGCCTTGCACGCGCGGCGGCAGTCGCCGGCGAGCCTCTCGCCCGTGATCCGGCAGCACTTCGAGATCTTCCAGACCGGGCAGGTGAACGAGGAGGCCGTCGAGGCGGCCAAGCGCCGCTTCCGCGGCATGCTCGAACGCGGCGAGGACGAAAAAGTTGCGGCGTGTCTGCGACCCGGCACGCAATTCTTCTTCCATGTCCGCGCCCTGGCCGAAATCGGCACCGACGCCGCGGGGCAAATCCTCGAACGCCAACTGGAGCGCCGCCTGGCCGACGACCAGCTCGAGCAGTCGTGGTACTGGATCGACCTGGCCGGCGGACTGCGTGCGCTCGGCCGCGAGGCGAGCCTGCCGCACCTGCTCCGTTGCGCGTCGGCCGCCCTTGATTCACCGCTGGGCCATTTCTACGCCGCCGAGACGACGTGTTTCCTCGGCTTCGCGGGTTACGTCCGGGAGCCCAATGCGCCCCTCGGTGATGCCGCTTTGCGCGTGCTGCACCGTGCCCTCGAAGGATTGCGCTACGGCGTGCAGCCCCATGTCGTCGCCGAGGCGCGGCTTGGCGACACCATCGAGAGCCTGTGGGAACATCGTCCGCGCCGCTGCTCGCCGATGCTGGTGCGCGTGCTGGCCGAGGCGCTGCGGCTCATCCGCCGGGCGCCGCACGCGCAGGCTTTTTTCGGCAATGAATACGCTGAGCGCGAAGCGTTCGACTGGCAGTTGTCGCGCCTGGCCGTTCTGGAGACGGAATTCCGCGAGTACCTCCGCGCAGCGCCCATGCGCTGGTGGCCCAGCTAGCGCGGGCGCCCAGTCCGGAGCACATGGAGCTGCTGCGGGCGCTCGATGACCTGCACGCCGATACGGGGCAGGCGCTGGTGCGGCTGGCCCAGCAGCCCGGCGAGCATCGCGCGTTGGCCATCGAGGTACTGCGCTGGTCGCGCGATCCGCAGGTCGGTCGCTGGCTGTGCGCGCTGGTGACGCGGCATGTCCCGTTGCGGCGCCGCGCCGAGCAGCGCCCGAGCATGATATCGCCGCGCCGGCCCCCGGTGCCGGCCGACTTCCCGTATCGTGCGGTCCTGCACGCCCTGCGCGGCCATCCGTCGCCGGAAGCCGAGCACATCCTGCTGATGGCGACATACGACTGGGACCCCGTCTACCGCGCCGCCGCGTACAGCAGTCTCGGCTGGTGGGAGCCGATGCTGCCCCAGGAATCACGGGTCAGCCTCCGCGCCGGCCGTCGCGATCTCAATCCGGTGGTGCGCCAGGCCGCCCGGGCCGCCGCCGCCCGGCTGGGCGAACGGCTGGCACTGCACTGGTTCCGCCAGGCTATCGCCACCGAGACGACGCCCGGCATCTTCGACGCGATCCAGGTCATTGCCAACGAGGGGCTGACGCTCCTGTGGCCGGACCTCGATCGCCTCGCCGAATCGTCGAACCTCGAGCTGGCACTGCATGCGCGGGAGGCGACCGAGCGCCTGGCCGAGGAGATGGAACGGTAGGGGACAGAAACACTTCTCCGTCTCGGCGCGAGCGATGGCCGTCAATCCCTACGATCAGGCCAGCCGCTACCTCATGCGTCTCGATCCCGCCGGCCTGTTGCGCTGGCTCTTCGCCGTCGCAGTCGGGCAACTTCGTTTCCTGGGGTGGTTGGAGACGCGTAGTATCCCGTTTCCCGGCACAAGCGTGTATAGCTCAAAGCGCGGCGCGACGGGCGATCACCGTTCCGGGCTGTTGCCGTAGAAATTCGGTAAAGTCTGCGAGCGCCGATTCCAGCTCGCCCAGTTGGGCGCGGAGATTGCCGCGCGTCAAAAGCGCCAACGGCTCGGGCGGCTTGATCTGGAGGCGTCGTTCCACGTCGGCCAGCGCTTGCCGGTAATTTCATGACTGTGATCCCTGTTCCCAACCCCACCAAATCCGGTAGCCCCACCACCGGCGGTGGCGACCGCCACCCCTCGTTGCGCGGCTGTGCCGCGCTCGCCCCACCCTGACAATTGTAATGCATGACAGACTCATCGGTTCGGCGCGAATCCACTTCTTGCGTGCAGCACCGGCACGCATATCGCTTAATCCCATCCCGACATCAACGTGGCAATCTGGGGGAGAACGGATCATGTCGCTTCTCGTTCGGCTTTGCGCCTCCACCGCTGACAGGCAACCGTCCCGTACCTATTACCAGGTGCTGGACATCTCACCGCACGAACAAGATCCGAAGGTCATCGAGGAGGCGGTCAGCCGTTGTTACCGTCACGTTCGGGCCTACCAGCTGACGCGCGAGTCGGAATGTACCCCGCGGCTGAACGAAATTGCGCAGGCTCTTATCACGCTCCGCGACCCGGTTCGCCGGCGGGAGTACGACCTGAGCCTCGCCAAGCCCCTCAGCCCGGAACTGCCGGATGCCGGCCGCCTGGTGAACGAGACACTTCTGTCTTGCCGCAGGACAAGAGTCCGCCGCCCGCCCCGGGCGAGGACAATGCGCGAGTTTCCGGGACACGAACACGAAGTGCCACCCAAATGCCAGCGCCGTGCGCGTATGTCCTCGTGCGGCTCATTACTGATCGGGGAGCTTGTGGCGTCAAGCTCGTGTACCGGAGGCTCTTCGATGCCTAACTGATCCAGGGTCCTCCAGTCGGCCGCGGCTACGATGGCCCGCGGAGCGAATGTGATCGAGGTAGGCTCGGATCAGTCCAGATTCGCCGAAACCACGGACGCCCTTGCGTCAGAGAATGCTCAGTCAGAATGGACGGGTACGATGTGATTCGCAGTGAGCTGGCGCTGCATGCGCGAGAGGCGACCGAGCGCCTTGCCGAGGAGATGGAACGATAAGTTTATCCGGATAACCCCAAACTTCCGAAGTCTTCCGAGACTTCGGAAGTTTTTTCGTGTTCACGGCAAATCCTTGGCTGCGGCGTGGCGATAGCGCAGCACCCGCACCGCCTCAATAGTAATCAAACCTTCCGTAACGGCCTCGTCCAGGAACGGTAACAGGGCCTGGAGCTTCTCCGCGACGTCCACGATCTCCACCACGATGGGCAAATCCGTGGACAGTTCAATCAGTTTCGTCGTGTGAACTCGGCTATTGGCCCCGAAGCCCATCGCGCCACGTAGGACCGTGGCTCCCGCCAGGCCTAGCTCCTTCGCTTTCAGGACAATGGCCCGGTACAGCGGTTCGCCGTGCCAGTAATCCGACGCCCCGATGAATACTCGGAGCAATTGACCATCCTCGCTCAGTTTCATGATGGGAAACTCCGCCTCCGAGGGCAGGTTGGACAGGGGCATGACCGGGCCCGGAACGTTGAGGTGCATGCTGGCCCTGGCGGCTGCCTCGCGGCTCTGGCGGTACAGCAGCACGTGCCCCCGCTCCAGCGTCGCCATGCCCTGCAGCACGGTCTCCGCGACCAGGGACAGGAAGCGGCCCACGGCCTGCGGGCCGTCCACCACCTCGACAATGACCGGCACGTGTTCCACCACCGACCAGGCGCTGCTTTCCAGCAATTGCCCGCCCACGTCCAGGCCGAAAATGCCTCGCAGCACAGTGGCCCCGGCCAGGCCCTCGGCCCTGGCCCGTTGCACCAGCGCCTCGGCGACGGGGCCCGAGAACCAACTGTGTTTGTCGGTATTCCTCAGGTACACCCGCAACAGGGTTTGTTCGCCTTCGAGTCGCATAAGGACATTGTAGCTGGCCCGTCCCATCCTGTTTATTTCGGCAACGGCACCATCTGCGTGAACGGGTACACATACGCCTGCAGCAGCGTCATCAGCCCGACGATCGACGCGAGGATGATGCTGTGCCAGACCACCGCCTTGAACAGGTCCGCTTCCCGGCCGATCTGGTGCGTCGCCGCCGTCGCCACGCAGATGCTCTGGGCGTCGATCATCTTGCCCATCACGCCGCCGGTGCTGTTGGCGGTGCAGATCAGCACCTCCGCCTGCTTGGCCGACAGGATGTGGAACGCTCCCTGACCGTAGATGGTACGCGCGGTGATCTGCTGCAGGCTGCCGAACAGCGCGTTACTGCCCGCGTCGGTGCCGGTGAGGAACACGCCGAGCCAGCCGAGGATCGCCGCGAAAAATGGATAAAGTACGCCGGTATACGCGAAGGCGTAGCCCAGCGTCGCGTCCATGCCGGCGTAGCGCGTCACGTAGCTCAGGCCCAGCATGAACGCGATGGTCGGGATCGGGATCTTCATCTGCACGCACGAGCGGTGCAGCACGCGGCCGATCTGCCGGCCGTTCATGCGCAGCATCGCCATCGACAGCAAGGCGGCCAGGAAGACAGCCGTGCCGGGAGCCGTCAGCCAGGCGAAGTTGAACTCGGCCTTTTCCGGCTTCGCTTCGCCTTCCTTGCCCAGCGCCAGATTCTTGTCACGATACGACTCGTTGTGCAGCCACGGAATTGGGATCATGTAATTCGTCTGCAGTGGGCCGACGCATACGATGCGCCGGCTTTCCTCCTGGCGGACCAACCCCGTCATCAGCAGCAGCACCGACATCAGCGCGAACGGCGTCCACGCCAGAGCGATGCTGCGCAGGGTCAACGGCTTCGTGGGCTCGGCCAGCACGGGGCCCGCCTCCGGTCCGATGAGCGCCGCGGCCTCGGCGGCGTGCGGATCGCACACGGCGGCCACCTGCTCCGGCACGGGTGGCGTTTTCGCTGCCGGCGGCGGCTGGAAGTGCCACTCGTTGGCGGGCCGCCAGAACTTGAGGAAAATCGCCGTCACCACCAGCGAGAAGATGCCGCCGCCGATGTCCGTCATCGGCCACAGCACGATGTCGGGAAGGTAGACGTGAATGGTCGCGAACGTGAACTGGAAAATGGCGAACGAGCCGCCGGAAACGAGCAGGGCGGGCCAGACCTCGAAGGTTTTGCGCCAGCTGCACATGCAGCGCACCATCCAGAGCGGCACCACGCATGAGAGCAGCGGCAGCTGGTGCCCGGCCATGACGCTCAGCGTGTCCGTAGATAAACCCTCGGTGACTCCCGAGAGCACGATCAGCGGCGTGCCCAGTCCGCCGAACGCGACCGGCGAGGTGTTGGCGATCAGGCAGAGCACCGCGGCGAGAAACGGATCGAAGCCCAGGCCGACCATGACGGCGCCGCAGATGGCAACCGGCGTGCCGCCGCCGGCCGTCCCTTCGAGGAACGCGCCGAACGAGAAGCCGATGAGCACCGCCTGGATACGCGCATCGCCGGAGAGACCCGCGACGGAACGGCGGAGGATAGTGAACTGGCCGGTCTCGACCGTGATGTTGTAAAGCAGCATCGCGTTGAAGATGGTCCAGCCCACCGGCAAGAGGCCGAATGCCGCCCCATCTGCGAACGCCATCAGCGCCGGGACGACCGGCATGCCGTATACCAGCACGGCCACCAGGATTGCCGCAATGGCACCTGCAAGGCCCGCTTTCGGCGCCAGCATGCGCAGCGGTACCAGGCACCAGAACAGCACGACCACCGGCACCGCCGCCAGCAGCGTGGACCACAGCGGCGACCACGGAATCGACCAGGCGGCCAACGAGTCGGCCAACGGGTCGAGCAATTGCTGATAGGCCAGGAGCATCGGGAGGCTACTCGCGGCGGCGCCGGCGTGGGTAATCCTGGCGATTGTAGGGCAGCCACGATGCGATGCAAGGCCGGCAAGGTGGTCCGCGCACTCCGTGCGCGGACGTTGATTTGCCCACTGCATGGATGACCAACTGTTGCACAGAACGCGAAGTCCGCTCACGGAGTGAGCGGACCACCATCCCTGTCTCGCTTTTGCCGGCCAATCGTGTATAAGAAGGGGGGAGAGCGCGGGCAACGACGCCCGCCGGATCAGGAGAATGCGGCGTGCATGGCAACCAATCAACGCGGACGCGCCCTGCTCGTCCGGGCCTGGGAAGCAAGGAGCGATTCCTGCCCGCCGAGCGCTGCCTGGAGATTCATCGCCTCATGGTTCGCAGCCGTGCCATGGAAGAGCGCATGATCAAGATGAGCAAGTCCGGCGAGGGCTACTTCTGGATCGGCGGCCCCGGCGAGGAAGCCTTCAACGTGCCGCTCGGCGTGCAGATCAAGAAGGGCGAGGGCCCCGCGTACGACTTCCTCCACCTGCACTACCGTAACAGCGCCACGCTGGTCGCGATGGGTCTGCCGGTGCTCGACTGCATTCGGCAGATGGCAATGGCCGCGACCGACCCGTTTTCCGAGGGCCGTAATTTTCCGTCGCACGTCGCGCGCAAGGATTGGAACGTGATCCCGGTCAGCTCAGTGATCGAGATTCAGTTTGCGATGGCCCCGGGCACCGCGCTGGTGCAGAAGCGCCACGGCGGCGACGGCGTCACCATCGTCGTCGGCGGCGAGGCGGGCACCGCGGAAGGCGATTTCGCGACCTGCATGATCTGGAGCACCCGCCCCGGCAACGAGCTGCCGGTGCTCATGATCGTCATGAACAACGGCTGGGGCATTTCGACGGCCCACTGCTCGCAGCACGCGGTCGCCGACATCGTCGATCGCGGCAAGCCGTTCGGCATTGCCGGCGAGGTGGTGGACGGCAACGATCCGGTGGCGAGCTGGTTCGCCATCGACAAGGCGATGCGCCATTGCCGTACGCAACGCCGGCCGTACATGCTGGAGGCGAAGGTGTCGCGGCTCTACGGCCATTCATCGTCCAGCGGCGCCCCCCGCAGCGATGAGCCCGATTGCCTGGCACTGTTCGAGTCCCGGCTGCTCGACGCGGGCCTGATCGACCAGCCGGCGCTTGACCAGGTCCACCAGGCGGCCCGGGACGAGGCCGACACCGCGTATGCCCAGGCGGTGCGCGAGCCGAAGCCGCAGGCCGCCGACGTGGAGAAATATACTTACGCCCCGAGCCCGGTCGACCGGGTGTACCCCGGCGACTACACTGGATTGCCGTAACCCCCAAATCTGCGTATGGCGAAGCGTCGCGATGAACGGCCTCTGGTTTGGGCCGGCCTGCGAGGGAAGGAGAACGTGGTCGTGCTGACCGACCACGCCGTCTTCGTGGCCCAGTTGCCGGCCAAGGAGGTCCCGCAGATCAATCGCGCGTTCGACGAGGGCAAGCAGCCGCAGGACGTGCTGGCCAAGTATCGGCGGATCAAGCTCGACCGCGTGGAGGCCTACGAATACCAGCATGCGTCGCTCTCATCGCTGGCCTATCTGACCCTCGTCCACACGCGCAAGGGCGCCCAGCAGAAAACCATGATCGCATTTCCGCGCATGGTGGACCGCGACACCTTCAAGGTGGAGCTGCAGGCCCGCCTCGCGAATCGCCTGGGCACCTGGCACGCCACCGAGAAGCTGCAGCACCCGGCCCTGATTGCCCTGAAATACGCGGGCATTGTCGCCGGCATCGCGCTCGCGACCGCTCTGTTCGCCTGGGTGTACATGAAGGGCGACGGCCATTGGTTCATGACCACGCTCATCATTCTTGCCGGCACCGTCGTCTGCATGTTCGGCATCGGCCTGGGTCACCGCGAGTTCCGCATGCCGCCGCTGACCGTTACCTACGAGCCTTATGAAACCGAAGAGTTGCCGGGGATCGCGAAGGCGGAGCCTGAACCCGATGCCGAGGCCGAATAACGGAGATCCTGCATGGCGACGATGGTCCAGGCGGTGCGCCTGGCGCTGCACTACGGCGAGACACATCTCGGCGTCACCGACATCTTCGGCGAGGACGTCGGCCCGCCGCTTGGCGGCGTCTTCACCGCCACGCAGGGCCTCAGGACCGCGTGGAACTCACCCCTGGACGAACGCGGTATCGTCGGCACCGCGATGGGCATCGCCTATGCCGGCGGTCGGCCGGTCTGCGAAATCCAGTTCTGCGACTATGGCTTCAACACCATCGACCTGCTCAAGGTCGCCGGCAACCAGCGCTGGGCCGGCGCCGGCCATTTCGACATGCCGATCGTGCTGATGACTCCCAGCGGCTCCGGCATCCGCGGCAGCCTCTATCACTCGCACAGCTTCGAAAGCTGGGCCAGCCGCCTTGCCGGCTGGAAGATCGTCATGCCGTCGACGGCCCGCGACGCCTACGGTCTGATGCTGTCCGCGATCATCGACCCCAACCCGGTGATGGTGCTGCTGCCCAAGGCGCTCTTGCGCATCCGCGGCGACGACCTGATCCCCGGCGAACCCGACAATGCGGACGAACTCAAGCAAATGATCGACGTGCCGGTCGGCGACCGCAGCCGCTGGCAGCCGCGCTGGCCGCTGGTGGAGGAGTACATCGTGCCGATCGGCGAGGCCGCTCGGGCGCGCGAAGGCGACAGCGCGACGGTGGTGAGTTATGGCCGGCTGCTGCCCTTGTGCGTGCAGGCCGCGGACCAGCTCGGCCGGGAGCACGGCCTGGCTTTCGACGTGCTCGACCTGCGGAGCATTTTTCCCTATGACTGGAAAGCCATCAGCGGCAGCATCGCGAGGACGGGCCGCGTGCTCATCGTCAACGAGGACACCGAGGTGACGAATTTCGGCGAGCACCTGCTGCGGCGCGTGATCGACGCGCATTTCTACGATCTGCTGGTGCGTCCGCGCGTGCTGTTCGGCAAGCACGTCCCCGGCATCGGCCTCAACCAGGTCTACGAGCAGAACACGGTGCCGCAGCTCCCGCAGGTCAAGGCCGCGATGCACGCCCTCGCCACGGACGCGGCGTGATGGGTTACCTCTGGCGGGGCGGCGTTCAATTTTTCAACGCGGCATACGAAGTATAAGGTGTTCCAAGCCGCGGGATGAGCGCAGCGAATCCCGCGGGTCGACGCCCTCACCCGCGGGATTCGCTGCGCTCATCCCGCGGCTTGGGTTGAAAGGGAATGCACCATGGCCGACCTTGCTGCCCGACGACATGCGTTGAACCTGCCAGCCGGCAGCATCCGGGCGGCCCACCTGCTGGCCGTGGTGGGGCTGGTCTGTGCCAGCATCCTGGTGCCGTCGCAGGCCGTGGTGCCGATCCCGCCATACCTGATCTACCTGCTGTTCCTGCTGGTCGGCCATTACTTCGCCGCCCACGGCGTGACCATCGCCACGCGCGACGACCCGGCGCCGTCGCCGCTGTACCTTCCCGGTGGCGTCGTGCGATTCCTCGTCATCCTGGCGCTGGCTGGGACGATTGGGTTGAAGATGTACTGGGACCACGAGGTGGCGCAAGCCCCGGGCGACGCGCCGGCGAACTACCACACGCTGACGGACCAGTACGAAGCCTCGCTGGACCGCTTGAAGCAGGAGCCGTACATGCCGCTGGTGATCCTGGGCGGCTTCGCGATCGGCATCCTGCTGCACTCGCTGGTCGTGCGCGAAAGCCCGCCGGCCTGGCAGGACATCGAGGCCTGGGTGTCGGTGCTGGCGCTGGTGGGCCTGGGCGCGGCCGCGCTCAATCAGCTGGTGATTCAGACCAACATTTCGGTTCCCTTCGGCTTGCCGCTGTGGGAGTCGATCCTCGGCGGCGTCATCGCGTTCTACTTCGGGGCTCGGTCGTAGGGGTGTTAATGTTTACAGCCGGATTCACAACGGCGAGCCCGCGGCGCGAGCCAAGGGCGAGACGGCAGTGGTCGTCTCGCCCTTGGCTCGCGCCGCGGGCTCGCCGTTGTGAATCCGCCTCCAAGCGCTCGCAGGCCGTGTGCGGGCGCCGGCCGCTGCATACCGCCTGCGAGCGCTAAACGTAAACAAGAATTCCCGAAGGGATCCCATTCAAATGGAGTTCACCTTCAGCTTCACTTCGCTCTTTTTCTTGGCGCCGCTGAGGATGACGGTGTAGGACTTGCCGGCGGGAATCGTCGCCTCGACGGCGTCGCTCTTGACGCCCTGCTTGCTCGCCAGCAATTTGGCGGCAGCGGGGCGACTCGCCGTCAGCAGGCTCTTTTCGATGTCGGCCGCATCGCTTTCGAGGGCGATGTCGACGTTGATCGGTTCGGTGGCGTCGATCTGGACGCGAATCTTCTGCTGGCTGCGCGGGCCGTCCACGACCGCCGGCTGCTTGATATCGCCGGGCTCCAGAGTCAGCGTCTTCTCGACGTGTAGGCGCTGGGGGCAGCCCGGCACGGCGAGCAATACGACGGCAAGAACCACGACGGCCAGACCGGTGCGACGGCAGGACATGACGAGCCTCCGGGACGGGGAATCGTTTGCGAGCGGCGGGGCTTGTCCGGCTTGTCCCCGCCGTGACCGCCGGGACAAGCCCGGCGGCGCGCTGCGCTGCGTTGGCTGCGCGGCAGTCCATAGCACACCAGCGCGGCGGTCGCGCGTCAAGCGTTTCTTTTTTGTTGACGTGGGTTCCGCGCGGCGGGCATAATATCATGCACTGGGGGCTCGGCAGGATGCGGGCCGCCGGGGGAGACCTGGTTTCCCCGAATGGTTAACACCGGATGGACGGTGGTTTGTAAACGTGAACGAGGTCCGCGGCTTCTTTGGGCGGCGCGGCGCTGCCAACCTTCGCTGTGGTAACCGACATCAATCACCGAAACCTGCGCTGAACAAACCTCGGGTGGTTATGACGCTCTTCTGGTTCTTGTGGCTGCTGCTGGCCGGCGCCGGGCTCTTTGCCTGCACCCGGGCGGCGCCGCGCAAGACCGTTTTGGCCCGCGCATGCACCGGTCCTGGCCCTGGCCAGGGGCGGGGCCCGGCGGCGCCTGACCCCATCCTCTTATTGTGGCGCGCGTCCGCCGGGGATCGTTTCCCGTGCCGGGCCTGCTCCGGGAGGACCGCCCCTGGCCTGGACGCGCTGGTTTCAGTTATCAGGATTATTCGATCGCGGTTGCTGATGAGCGAGCCTCGAAAGTTGCGCGGGCCGGCGCGGCGCGGGGCACGATGGGCTGATCGCCGAAGCTTCATTTCCACATGAAGTTCCCTGCCTTTCGGGGACGCCGGTCGTCTGGCAAAAGAAGTGCTGCGGGCCGCTGGATAGGAGTGGCCCCTCATGCTCTCCCCTGAATGCCTGACCATGGCCTGCCTGGCCGCCCTGCTCGGGCTGGCGGGCGGCGCCGCGATCAGTTATGTCTTCGTCCGCCGCCACGATCGCACCAACCTCAACAGCGCCGAATCGCGGGTGCGCCAGCTCGCCAGCCAGGCCGAGAAGAACGCCGAGAACATCGTCAAGGAAGCCGAGCTGAAGGCCAAGGATGAAGTCTATCGCCGGCGCGAGGAGTTCAACCGCGAGGTCGAGCAGTTCAAGACCGAGCAACGCGAGCAGGAACGCCGGCTCGAAAAGAAGGACGACGGCCTCGAACAGAAAAACCAGCTGCTGCTCAAGAAGGAACGCCAGCTCCAGCACTCCGAACGCAAGGTCCACGAGCGCCGCGAAAACCTCGAGAAGAAGCTCGCCGAGGCCGACGTGCTGGTGCAGAAGCAGACCGAGAAGCTGCACGAGATCACCGGCCTGTCGCGCGAAGAAGCCGAGCGCCGGCTGCTCGATCGCGTGGACAAGGAGCTGGCCGACGAGGTCGTGCGCCGCATCCAGAAGCACGAGGAAGAGCTGAAGGCGACCACCGAGGAAAAGGCGCGGCGTGTGCTCGCGGTCGCCATCCAGCGCTACGCCGCCGAGCACACTGCCGACACCACCGTCTCGACCGTCGACATCCCCTCCGACGATATGAAGGGCCGCATCATCGGTCGCGAGGGCCGCAACATCCGCACCTTCGAGAAGGCGACCGGCGTGGACGTGATCGTCGACGATACGCCGGGCGTGGTCGTCGTCAGCGCTTTCGACAACGTGCGCCGCGAAACTGCCCGCCTCGCGCTGGCCAAGCTCATCCAGGATGGCCGGATTCACCCGACGCGCATCGAGGAGGTCGTTAAGGAGACGCAGGAGGAGATGGAACGGCACATCCTCGAGGTCGGCAAGGTGGCGGCGATGGAGGCGAACGCCGGACCGGTGCACGAGAAGCTGATGCAGCTTCTGGGCCGGCTCAAATTCCGCACCAGCTACAGCCAGAACGTGCTCAACCACAGCCTGGAGGTGGCGCACCTGTGCGGCCTGATGGCCGACGAGATCGGACTCAACGGTGCGCTGGCCCGCCGTTGCGGTCTCTTGCACGACGTCGGCAAGGCGGCCGACCACGAGATGGAGGGCGGCCATCCCAAGATCGGCGCCGAGCTTGCCAAGCGCTATGGCGAAACCAGCCCCGAGGTGCTGCACGCGATCGCCGGCCATCACGACGACGTGACGATCGACCACATCTACACGGTGCTGGTCGCCGCCGCCGACGCGATCAGTGCCGCCCGTCCCGGTGCGCGGCGTGAGACGCTGGAGAAATACGTCAAGCGGCTCGAGGAGCTGGAAGGCCTCGCGTGCGGCTTCCCCGGCGTCGAGCACGCCTACGCGATCCAGGCCGGCCGCGAGCTGCGCATCATCGCGAATGCCAACGTCCTGTCCGACAGCGAGGCGACCAAGACCTGCCGCGACATCGCGCGGGCGATCGAGCAGCAGCTAAACTATCCGGGCGAGATCAAGGTCACCGTGGTCCGCGAGACGCGCACGGTGGAGTTTGCGCGATAACCCATGAAACTCCTCTTCATCGGCGACATCGTTGGGCAGGTCGGCGTCGACCTCGTGCGTGCCGTGCTGCCGCCGTTAATCGTGCGCGAGCAGCTCGACATCGTCATCGCCAACGCCGAGAACGCGGCGAATGGCTCGGGCCTGACGCCGCGGCAGTATCGGCAGCTGCGGCAGGCGGGCGTCGATCTCATCACCATGGGCGATCACGTCTACAAGAAGCTCGACGTCCTCGCCGTCTTCGAGAAGGAAGATCGCATCTGCCGGCCCGCCAACTTCCCACCCGACGCCCCCGGCCGCGAATTCGTCTGCGCCCTGGTGCGCGATGGCACCGCGGTTGCGGCGTTCGGCGTCCTCGGCCGGACGTTCATGCGGCCGGTAGATTGCCCCTTCCGCGCCGCGGATCGCGTGCTGGCGCAGCTCGGCCCCGAGGTCAAGTGTGTCATCGTCGACGTGCACGCCGAGGCGACCGCGGACAAGTATTTGCTGGCGCATCATCTCAAGGGGCGCGTCGCCGCGGTGCTCGGGACGCACACGCACGTGCCGACCGCCGACGAACAGGTGCTGCCCGGCGGCACCGCGTTCATCAGCGACGTGGGCATGACTGGGCCGTACGACAGCATTCTCGGCCGCCGCATCGATCGCGTGCTGAAGACGGCGATCACGTTCCTGCCGACGCCGTTCGACGTGGCGGAGGGCGACATGCGCCTCGGCGGGGCCATCGTCGACATCGACGGCACAACCGGACGAGCGACCGCGATTCGGCGGGTGATGATCGACGAGGCGATGGCGCGTGAATGGGGGCTTGCGAAGATCAACCCGTAGGTTTGCGGCGTTTTTTCTTGCCGTCCGTTGTGCGCTGGCCGTCTGCGCGTTCGCGTACCGCCTTCCAGAAGGCTGTTTCTGAAAGTCCGCGGCCTTCATTGATGCTCTTCCTCGATTGGTTGAGCATCGCTTGAAAGCCCTTGGATCGCGAGAGAAGTAGACGCTCCAGGTCATCGTCGTCAACGGGGGCCAACAGTACCGCCACGGGCTTGCCGTTGCGCGTGATAACGATCGGGCCCTCGGCTTCGCACTCGTCCAGGTACGCACTCAGGCGCGTCTTCACATCCGCCACGGGTGCAATTCTCATGACTGATATTCCAACGCTTTGCGATTTCGTGTTTCCCTGGTCGGCGTGTGGGATAGCTGCTCGTGAATGGCTTCCTCAATCAGGCGATGATGCTTTTTTTCGATCGCGTCGAAATGCTCAATCGCCTCGGGGGCGAACTCCAGGGTGAAGCGCGGCCGTTTCGCCATCGACCATAATTCTAGTCCATTTCGCCGCGTGATCAAGGCCTGCTATAACTCGACCCGCGTCCCGAGCACCTGCAAGAATTTCGCCAGCCACTGCGGATGCGCCGGCCAGGCCGGGGCGCTGACGAGGTTGCCGTCGACGTGCGCCTGGTCCACCGCGATGTCGACGTACTTGCCGCCGGCGCGCGTCACCTCCGGAGCGCACGCGGGATACGCCGAGCAGCTGCGGCCCTCCAGCACGCCGGCCGCGCTGAGAATCTGGGCGCCGTGGCAGATCGTCGCGATCGGCTTCTTCTTGTCCGCGAAATGACGCACGATCCGCAGCACGTCCGCGTTCAGCCGCAGATACTCCGGGGCCCGGCCGCCGGGAATCACCAGCGCGTCGTAGCTCTCGGGCCGCACTTCATGGAAGCTGGCGTTGAGCGCAAACGCGTGACCGGGCTTTTCGCTATAGGTCTGGTCGCCCTCGAAATCGTGCACCGCCGTCCGGACCTTGTCGCCCGCCTTCTTGTTGGGGCACACGGCATCGACACGATGGCCGACCATCTGCAGCGGAAGACTACGACCCCCGTTTGGCCCGTTCCGTCTTGACGCAACTCATTGCCAGCCTGTCCTTTACCACGAAGCGACCGAAAGGGTAGAACCCGAAAGGGTAGATTTCGGGGTAGCTCCGGTGGTAAGATCATTGTACCTGACTTCGGGCTAAGGGGGTAGGCGATGAGCGACGTGCGTAAGAAGGGAACCGGGACGTGGGATTTCACCCAAGACCGCTGGGAGTTGAAGAAACTCGGCCTCCGCAAGACGCCGAAGCAATTGGCAGACATCTTGGGGGAACCCGTCCCCGAAGGCAAGATCGCCAGCCGCCCGTATTGGGAGAAGTTCCTTGCCATCGTCCAGCACGGACAGCAGCAGAAGAAGCGGCAGGCGTCCCATCTGCAAGAGCGGCTTCGGTCGCTGGACATCATCATCGAGAGCCTTGAGGCCGAGAGCCGAGACGCCACGGAGTTCAAGAAGGAGCGTGACTACGTTCTGAGCGTCCCTGAGTGGGACATCGACCACGCCGACGTTCCGGCCATCCACCCCGACGCCAAAGAGGACTTGTCCATCTTGGGGTTGCAGGATGACGAACTGGCCGTGCGGGTGATGAACCGCCTGCACATCAAGGAGGCTCCAGCGAAGGGCGGCGTGAAGCAAGAGGCCGACAGGTACATCGACACGAAGAAGGGCAAGGACAAGTACAACCAGCGTGCCGCCATCGACATCTTCGTGAAGGCGTGCGGCAACATCACGGTGAAGGAAATCACCATCGACCACTACCGGGCGTTCCTGAAACTGCTGGCCCAACAAGACAACTGGAACGACACCAGCAAGGCTAAAAATCAAGGTCGTGTTCACACTTTCCTGCACGCTCTGGAAACCGACCACAACCACCCGATGCCGTGGATCGGTGACAAGCGGCACATGCTGGAAGTTCCCGAAGGCGACAAGGTGCAGTACACCGTCGAGCAGGTTCGCACCGCCCTCGCCAACGCCACCGGCATCGCCCGCACCGCCTTGCTGATGGGGCTGAACTTCGGGTTCTACGCCTCCGACATCGTGGAACTGGCCGCTGAACACATCAGCGACGACGGCACTCACGTCAGCAAGGTGAGGAAGAAGCTGGCTCACAAGAAGAACCGGGTGAAACCCGTCTGGCTCATCTGGCCTGAGACGAAGGAGGCGATGACGTTCGGCATCAAGTTCCGTGACCTTCAACGGGAGTGGGACAACTTCCGCAAGAAGTTCGCCCTGCCCGAACATAAGGCTCTGCGGAAGACGACGGCTCAGGTCATCCAAGATCACAAGGAGTTGGGCGAGGAAGAGAGCCTGCTGTTCCGTGGCGAGAGCCGACAAGGGACGCACCACAAGAACTACATCAAGAAGTACACCCCGGAACAGGTTGCCAAACTGGACGACGCACTGCGAAAGGCGAGGACGGTGTTGTTCGGCATCGAATAATAACGCCCTGCTCCCCCGCTATTAAGCCTGATGGTCGGGGACGGAAGGACGGCTAATAGCGGCCCAACCTGTTCCCAAGTAGTACACCCGGCAAACCCCTTGTTTTCAAGGGGTTTGCGTGTTGTTGTTGGCCCATTGCTCGGCTTTGTGGTAGTGGTGTGGGAGTCCTTCAAGGGGTGGGGTCAAGTCCGTGTTCTATACAGCGGCCACATTAGCACGGCCTCTGTAGCGGAATTGGAATCTCCCGATGACGAGCAGAAAAAGGCAAGAAACGGTTCCATCAGCCCCCGGCCTTCTTCCTTTATGACCCGGTGTTCTTTTTCTTGTTGAAGGTCGCCACGCTATATACGAGCATGAAGCATACGACGTTCAAGGAGTGGCTGGCCCGGCGTGACGAAGGGTTCCTGCTGCCCGACCGACCGCCCCTCAAGGGGATGTCGAAGACCAACACCACGCCCAACACGGACGCTCAACGAAAGCGGCTTCACCCGAAGAAGGTGAAGCCGCCGAAGTTATTCCCGCCGACCGTGAAGGCAGTGAAGGAGATTGTGCCAAACAAGTTGATCCCGAAGTTGGTGTAGTGAAACTCCACTATTCCTCAGCCTGCGGTGTCATTGCCAGTCAGCCGCTCAAGCTGCTTTTTCATGGACTGAACGGCCAGTGACGAGGCAACTCCTTTCAATCGGAGTTCAGTGAAGAGCAGCCCCATCAATTCGTCCTGCGAAGGCTCCCCATCCGTTTCCCGCAGAGCCTCGATTTTCTCGTCGTGGGATTGACATTCCGAAATCGCATCCTTGATTTCGTTTTTCAGATCAAGATCGAGCAGATGCTCGTTTACAAAAGCCAAGTTGCAAATCCTGACATAATGAGCATTCACTTCGTTGCGAAACTCAAGCACAATCCTCTTGCAGTTGGATGGCTCGTCCTTCATTCGAGCCAGAATGACATCGAAACCGGGTGGCATAGGCATCGTCAGCAGTGACGATAAAACGCCGTGGAGTTTGTCGTACCGGACTGATGCAAACCGACCTTCCCGACCTTGTAGCACGTCGCTGTACGTCGCCTTCCGTTCCGCCAACAGCAAGTCAATAGGCTTCACCTTCAACGCACCGGAGATTTCAACAAATGTCTCCATCGTGACCGGACGGCCTTGAAGAATCCTCTGCAAGTTCTTCAACTGGTTTTCCTCCCAACCGGCACGCTCGCACACCTTCTCTTGCGTCAGCCCTTCTCGCCGCATGATCTCTTCGATCAGCCCGCTGTTCAGTTCGACGGTTCCCTTGCGTGGCATCTCATGTCCTCCCGGTGTCCACTTGATGTCCAGCATACGGCTCCGAATGGAGCATTTTCGCAGCCGAAGCAGTCCAGTCGATGTCCCTTACATGGCTCCCAAAACCCGGCGAAAATACATGACGTGCAGCAGACGTGCGGCACGGCATTGTTCGAGCGCTCGAACGTTCTCTCACCCCTAACGGGAGGTACGTTCGATGGAAATGAAAAAGCGATGGGGTCGGCTGGTGGACGGGATCGCCGCCCTTCGGCGGCTGCTTCGGCAGCACCGCTACAGCATGGCGACGGTCGGAGCGGGGTTCGACGAGTCGGAACTGCAAACGGCGTGGGACGAGTGCCACGACGGGCTGGAGTGCGTCCTTGCCCCGAAGGACGACTACGCCCTCATGCTGAACCGGCTCAAGAACGCTCGCCGCTACTTCCTCGACGGCGAGACGTGGCCCGCCGTGTGGGAAGTCACGCAGACGTTGCAGCGGGCCAAGAACCTGCGTCGTCTCTACGGCTACGAGTGAGGCGGCAGGATCGACGGCAGGACATGATCGGGTGACTGGACGGTTCGTTCGTCCAGTCGCCCGATCCGTCTTTTTGCCTGCCATCTTCGCCTTCATCTCCACCATGACCGCTCCCGACCATCACCCGGATGCTGCCAAATAGGGTGTATCTGGATTCTACGCTGGTCGGTGCTGGTTTTCAACAGGATTGCAGCGGGCGATATGCAAGCCATTTAGACTATACCCTATTGACACGACGCCGAGCGGCCCGTAAGATTATGGCGGGATGACGACGAGCGTGTTGGAGGGCTTCAAGATGGTCGTGGCCTGTTATGTCCGAGTGTCCACCCGCCACCAGAAGGACGACGGCCAGCGGGCCGAGATACAGAAGTGGCTCGACGGCAACGGCATCGACCCGAAGCATGTCGAGTGGTACGCCGACAAGGAGACGGGGACGACGTTGAAGCGGCCAGAGTTCGACCGCCTGCAACGAGACTTCTTCTCTGGCAAGGTGAAGACCATCGTGTTGTGGAAGTTGGACAGGTTGAGCCGCCGCTTGAAGGACGGCGTGAACGTGCTGGCCGACTGGTGCGACCGGGGGTTGAAGATCGTCGTCGTGACACAGGCGTTGGAGTTCAACGGGGCTATCGGTCGCACGCTCGCCGCCCTCTTGTTGGGGCTGGCCGAGATCGAGAACGAGTACCGCCGTGAGCGTCAGGCGGCGGGCATCGAGCAGGCGAAGAAGAAGGGCAGGTACAAAGGGCGGGCCAACGGCACGTTGAAGGGAAACCCGGTGCGTGTACGAGAACTTCGTGACAAGGGGCTGACCGGCCCGGAGATCGCTACGGCGTTGGGCATCTCCTTGCGGACGGTGTTCCGCTACATGGGGGCGAGCGACAAGCCGGTGAAGGTGTAGGGCAACAACTTCCCCAATTCGGGGAAAGTTCGGTGAGAATGAAACGCCGGTGCATATATACCGGCATGAATACTACATCCATCCCCGAAATCTTCACCCGCTACACGCAGGCGAAGTACGACCGCTTCAAGAAGTGGCTCGATACCAAGCACGGCCAGACCGTGTACACCCTGTTCTGCCAGTTCTCCGAGACGTACCGCAACGCCGGTCACGCCCGCTGTGGGGCCAACCTCATCGGCAACCGCATCCGGTGGGAAATGTCCGTGGGCGAGTACGTCGGCTACAAGGTCAGCAACGACTTCCTGCCCATGCTCGCCCGCCAGATGGTTATTGACCAGCCCGACTACGGCGACTTCTTCACGTTCCACGATGAGGCGACCCGGAAGGCGTTGCAGACCGCCGTTTGAGGGCGGGCCAGATGATAGGTATATCTAATACGCCTTTCACGACGGAGGAATGAACTGGTAGAATAGAGAACCCGCCGCACCGGACAGCAAATCGAGTGCGACGGGTTCAAGAAGCGTACAGTGGTAAATAGTACATCTGCACCAAGATTGTTTCAAGTCCGTCCCAAGAAGCGGGTTCGACCCCTTCACTACACCGAGGACGGATGGCACACCCTTGACGGCTACCTGTATGAAGCCGACAAGCTGGCCCGGTGCGTCCAATGGGCCAGACGAAGGTACTTCACCACCGAGTTCACGTCCTTCGCCTCCATCAACTTCACGCAGGACTTGACCGCCACCGAGATGAAGGCGTTGTGGTCGAAGGTATCACGCTCCTTGAGCGGCAAGAAGGTCGTCGCCCTCTACGTCTGCGAAGTCAGCCGCCGCAGCAACCACTTCAACTACCACCTTCTTGTTCGCAGCCAGACGCCCGACTTGATGAAGTTGTTGAAGACCGCCACGGACGGCGTGAAGACGAACATCAAGGTGGAACCCTACAACCCCGGCGAAGGCCGGTTCACCCTCCGCTACATGACGAAGGCGAAGACGGCGAAGTACAAGGACGGTGAACTCGTCAGCCGTGACCGTTGGGGGAGGAAGCGGGTGCTGCTACGCCAAGAACTCAAGATGAGGAAGTACGGCACGATTGGCCCGTTCTGGCCGCAGGGAATGAACAAGGAAGACATCTGGAGCGAGATCAAGAAGCACGAACAGAAGATCAACGACGGCCTGCAACAACCCGGTGCGGAAGAGTACGCCCAAGAACTCTACGAACTCATCGGCGGCTACTTCTCGTTGAAGAAGGTTCGCCGCTCCGTGGGCTACTTCGGTGTCCCTGTCGGTTGGGTTCCCCGGCTGGACGATGATCTTGTTGTTGAAGATCACGACGCCGTTGCCGACGACAAACTTCATGCTTCACGTCCAGCCGACCCGTCGCCACAGAAGCCCGTTAAACCGCTCTGGAAGCCCCTGCAAGCCCTTGAAGTGGTTGGGGTGGGAGAAGCCCGCCCCAAGCGGCCAGCGGCCTTCTACGGGCCGCTCCTGACCAACAGCGGCAAGACGCCTGACGAGACGGCCCGGCCACCACCCCGAAGGGTAGATTTCAAGGGTAGGTCGCCACAACTACCCTTGCATCTACCCTTCCGAACCCGTAAAACACAGGGGATTACTGCTGGCAGTCAGGTGCAGCGCCTGAAACGGCACCATCACCTCGTAGTCCTCGACAAAATCGCCGACCAGCATCAGGATCTTTTTGGCCGCCATGTCTGCACCCTTTTGTGGGAGTGGCTCTGAATTTCAACGGAGATAATACCCCGAGGCCGGCAGGATGTAAACTATCTACGTGCATGATTCTGCAACACCAACCGCCGGGGGAGACCACCCCATGGAAATTGCGTCCCGAAAACGTGGGTGTCTTCTTGGGCTGGCCTGTGGCGATGCCGTGGGGACGACCGTCGAGTTTCGTGCGCGGGGCAGTTTTCCGCCCGTGACGGACATGACCGGCGGCGGCCCGTTTCGGCTGCCGGCGGGCGCCTGGACCGACGATACCTCCATGGCGCTCTGCCTGGCGAGCAGCCTGGTGGAGCTTGGTCGTTTCGATCCGGCGGACCAGATGCGTCGCTACTGCCAGTGGTATGAGCACGGCTATCTCAGCAGCACCGGCCGCTGCTTCGACATTGGGCTGACGGTCCGCGGATCGCTCGCGCGGTTCCAGCAATCCGGCAATCCGTTCAGCGGCCGACCCGATCCTCAATTTCGTGAGGCACGACCGAAAGACGTTGCGGCAGCTGGCAATACTCACACCGGTTCTTGGCTCGCTCCCGTACCAGTTTCCGGCGGAATCGCGCCATGGCTCAGCCGTCCCGATCCTTTTCCTCGAGGGCTACCAGAGCCTTGGCGCGAAGCAGGTCGATCAACTGGCCGACGTGCAGGTATTTATCCAACAATACGCGATCTTCGCCGGTAATCGTACCGCGGTTGTTCTTGCGCAGCAGTTTTCGAATCGTCTCGGTGGTTGCGCGGTCAAATTTCAGCTTTAGGAGTCTGCGCGCCACCTCGGGGCTGAGGTCCGCAGGTGCAAGGCCTTTTCAAGAATCGACGCTTCGGTGATTGCCATGACTTCCTCCTTCTGCGATTATACCAGTTTGCCCCGGGAGTGAAAGGAGGGAACGGCCGTAGTTCGGCAGCACAGAAACGCTATCTGCCTGACGCGCCCGAGGGCTGTCCAACGTGTTTCACTATCTGACCGACAAATCGGTCCCCGGCAACGCCGCCCGTGGGTATACCGCGCTCCACGAAAAGGTCCCCCACGCGGTAGTTGTGAAAATACAGCGGAATACCCTCGGCAAAGAAAGGCTCGGGCCCGTGCTGCAGGTGAATGTGCAAGTGCGGTTCACTCGTGTTTCCCGAGTTGCCGATGCGGCCCAGCACCTGACCTGTAGCCACACGATCGCCTGGCTTAACGGTCATTGAGCCGGCTTGCAGGTGGCACAGGAAGAGGAACTGGTTGGGAGCTACTTCCACCACGACATGATTGCCGTCCGCGTCCTTACCGCCCCTTACCGCCCCCCATGACGCCGATCGGCATGTCCGGATCGCCGTCAGACACCGCATTCACGGTGCCATCCGCCGGCGCTAAAATGGGTAACCCATAGCTGTAGTAATCGTCCCAGGCCTGGCCCGCGCCCTTGAACGTCTTACCATCCTTGATAACCACCAGGTCATACGCCCAACGTTGGTCGGGCGCCATGACGTGATAGTTGAGATCCGGCATGGCACCTCCCCACGCGACCGTAATCGGCCCATCGAACGGCAGTCGGAAACGGACCGAACTCGGCTTATCGTCATACGACGAAGGATAGGTGCGGAAAGCTAGGGGGGAAATCGCTAAAGCGAGTATGGCCAGGTAACCGCCCAGCCGCCACCAACTCCAGAATGGGCGGTGCCAGGCGGACCAAGCGACTCCGCTGAGCAGCAGCAAGGCGGTGATCCCGATCCACAGGAGGCGATCACTCCCGAACATCCAACACACCACGCCCAGGAGGCCACGCCGCGTTTGCGGGATCAGGAAGAAGGCGATCTGAAGGAGGGCCAGCACGCACACAACATAGTGCCACCACTCCAGACGGCGCATCATTGCTGGCAGCATGGTGCCGGCCCTCGAACGAAGAAGCTGACGGGCCGGGGCCGCAGCAACAACGCGACGCCACGGAACGACAGAAGGCGGCCCCGGTCAGCGTCCAGCGACTTGTTCGGCGGCTCACCCCCTCAGCCGGGGAAGCCGATCAGCAATTCTGAATGCCCTCGAATCCTCCGAGGCGCCTAAGCCGTGGTCGGTTCTCGTCTTAGGTCGGGACCCATCCCGAAGAGCCAATAAAGCGTGCCCTCAAGGTTCTCGCTCGCCTTAAACACGTGCTGTGACCCGTACTGCCACGTTGCGGGGAATCGCTCGCGCGACCACTTGCGCTTAGACGACTCGCTACTCCACCACTTGACGATTTCGGGATGCCACGTGTCGGCAATGACCACCCCGTGGCAGCGACGCGGAAGCACGCTTAGGTGGCGGTCGGAAATGGACGAGAGCAATGCGCCACCGAGGCGCACGATGTCCGACTCGATGGCGCGAACTTGCTCGGGACTCCATAGACACTTGGCTTCGATGAGGCATGCGATGTCGGGCGTAGCGAGGTAAAGGTCGAGCCGGTTATTGGTGCGGGTGCCCGGTGCGGGAGCGAACGGCACCTCGACGAAAGCAATTGTCCCGGTCCCGGGATGGAGGCTGGTGAAGGCCAACGCGAGTTGAAGCGTGATGTTGGCCTCTGTGATGCCCTCAGCGCCATGCCAAGCGCGAAAGAGCGCCAGGGACTGTGCGAACCGAGTGGATGCGGTGTGCACCATCTGGCGGAGGAGTTCGAAAGCGCTTGGGTCGCTCATGCGTGCCTCGCAGAGGGGCATTAAGCTGTTCGGCTGGACTTGCCCAGTTCCTTTCCAACGGCCCATTGCAATCCCTGGACGACACAATCACGATATACCGTTCCGCCATGTTCGACATCAAAGCGCCCTTCCGCCTTGCCCGTCGTCAGGATACAAACGCAGGGCTCGTCGTCTCCGGGGCGGGCGATACCTATCGTGTCGGGATCGCCGGGCCAGTAATCGACCACGTCGAACCCCTCTGTTCCGAACCGACGCCGAAGCTGGGTGACGGCATTCAGGATTGCAGCACTCTTCGTCTCTGACACGTGACCGCCTCCGCTTTTTGAGGCCGAACGTTAAGAAATCTAGCCTGAGTGTTCCGCCTGCATGGACTCACCCCGGCGCCGCTCGCGTCGGGGCAGAGCACTCAGGCTAGATTTCTGTTGGACTAGACCGCGGCCCCCCCCTTTCCCTATGGGAATTGGACCGCCGATCGTCCTGCCCTTGCCGTACTGTACTCGCACGGCCCGCGCCAACGCAAGCAGTTTCCGCCGCGATTCGCCGACCGGCCGGGCAGCCACGCCGTCAAGCGTTCATTTTGGGGTAGCCGCATCGTGAGAATGCGGGTGGACGACCCCGCATTCTCACGAATGCGGCTACGCGGCAGACGACCCCGCATTCTCACGAATGCCGCTACGGGTAACCCCGGGTAACCCCGCTTTTGAGCTGACAAATCACTATGCAGCCTGACGCTGCGGCACTGCGGCTACGGGCTCGGGTTTTCGACGGCGGAGCATGCGCAGCAGCGTCCGCTCGACGGCGACATGGAAGACGCAGCCGGTCAGCGTCGCGCCGGCCGCCAGCACGCAGAACAGCAACGGCGACGGCAGCCACGTGTCGAGCCGCAGCGCCTTCGCTACCTTCGCCAGCACCGACAGCGCGGGGAAATGGACGAGGTAAATCGAATACGACGCGTCGCCGAGGAACACGAGCAGTCGCGGGGCCTCTAGTAATCCGGAGCGCTCCGCCTGGATCACGCCCGCCAGGATCAGCACGCTGCCCGTCGTGAATCCCGCCACGTGCTCCAGCATCCTCAGCGGCCGAACGTAAACTTCCACCATCCCGGTCGCGAGGAATATGGCGACGCCGCAAACGGCAAGCAGGCGCGGCACCGGGACGGTGTAGCGCTTCAACGCTAGCGCCAACAGCACGCCGGCCAGGAACTGCAGGTGGTACAGGCTGCCCAGGAATGACCAGGGAAATGTCTGGAGCCGGCCGCACGCGCTCGCGGCCAGCAGCGCCAGCCAGGCCGTGAACGCGACCGCGCCCCAGCGCCGGCTGGCGATGAGGATCGCGAACAGGCCGTAAAAGAACAGCTCGAAGCAGAGGCTCCACGCGACGCCGAGGATGGGGCTATGGCCGGCCTGCGGCAGCAGCAGGATCGAGCAGACGATGTTCACCGGATCGCGTTCCCGGCCGGTGCCGAAGTCCGGCATGAGGAAGAACACCGGCAAGAGCGGCAACAGCGCGGCCCAGTAGGTGGGGTAGATGCGCGTAAGCCGCTTGCGCAAATAGGGACGTAGTTGCTGCGGCTTGCCGACGTTGCCTGCGTGAATATGCGCGATGATGAAGCCGCTCAGCACGAAGAAAAAATCGACGCCGGCGGTGCCGAAAGCGAAGAACTGGCCGAACGGCCGGCACGCGAAGTATTTCGGCAGGCGCAGATGCCTTCGCTGGTGTGCAGCAGCACCACGAGCAGCGCGGCGGCGGCGCGGCAGGCTTGCAGTGAGCGGATCATGGGATACCAAGAAATCGCCGTCTGCGGCGAGCCCCGTGGGGTGGGCCTCCGGCCTGCCGGGTGTGGCAGGCCGGAGGCCTACCCCACGGGGGTTCGCCGCAAACGGCGTTCGAGACTTGCAGCGGTGCTTACAGAATGCCCGAGCCGAAGTCGTCCTTCGCGGCCGGGCTGTTCGCCTTGGCTTCCTGGCTGGCGGCGGCGTGCGTGCCGCGCGGCTGGCTATGCGGCGCGTGCGTGCGATAGCCCTCGCGGGTCGCGTTCAGCTCGCCGACGACCTGCGTGAAGCTCTCCTCGTAATCGCCGCCGTCGTAGTCGTCGTAGCGGCAGACGTAGCCGGGCTGCTTGGAACGCTCGCGCTCCTCGTTGTACGACTTGAGCACGGCAGTCTGAATGACCTCGCGGCACGCCGAGTTGATCGGGTGCGCGATGTCGGCGTGCAGCTTGGCCCGGCCGTCGGCGCCGCGGGTGGCGCGGTCCTCGTCGAGCCGCCCGCCGCACTGATTGCAGTGGCGGGGCGCAGGTGGTTCTTGCAGCCGCAGCCGGGGCAGCGATCGGTAAGCTTGCGGCTGGGCATGGCGACGAACGAGCCCTTGGTGCCTTCGATGATCTTGAGGTCGCGGATGACGAAGCAATCGTCAAACGTGACCGAGCAGAAGGCCTGCAACCGCTCGTTGTTGTCTTCCATGAGCTTGATCCGGACTTCGGTGATGACCACAGTTGTTCTCCTTTGTGCTGTGGCACAAGCGTGGGTGTCCGGGCCCCCCCGTCCTGGGGGCCGGCATGAGTCGGTCTCCTGCGAGGTCGCTACACACAACCTCGCACCGTGAACACACGATAACTCTCGTCGGCGGCGCCGTCGCGCAGCGCCGCCGCGATGCGCTCGGTTTCGCGCGGCGAGCGGCACAGGGCAAACAGACTGCTGCCGCTGCCGCTCATCAACTGCCCAGCTGGCGCCAGGTCAGCGAGCCGCTTGTAATATTCCGCGACCCGCGCGTCAAGGCGGACTGCCGGCTCCTGGAGCCGGTTGAACAGCCGCCGGCCCAACTCCGGCACGTCGCCGCGCGCAGCGCATCACGAATCGCGGTGCCGCTCTCGGGCTGCCCGGGCACGCTGACGTGGCGATACACCTCGGCCGTCGACAAGCCAAACGCCGGACAGAGCAGCACCAGGTCGAAGCGCCCGCCGACGGGCACGGGCGTAACGATCTCGCCGCGGCTCGTGCACCAGCCGGCCGGGCCATGAAAGAAGAACGGCACATCGCTGCCGAGCTCGCCGCCGAGCTGGGCCAACGCGTCGTTATCCAGGCCGAGCTGCCAGAGTCGATTCAGTCCCGCGAGCGCCGCGGCCGCGTCGGTGGAACCGCCGCCGAGCCCCGCGGCCATCGGGATGCGCTTGACGAGCCGCATCCGGCAGCCGCGCGTGCAGCCGGTGCGCTGTTGCAAGAGACGGATGGCACGGACGACGAGATTATCTTCACCGGCCGACAGGGCCGGGTTGGAACAGGTGAGCGCTACCTCGCCGGCCGCCGTGTTGCGCAGGACGAGCGTGTCGAACAGGCCGGCCGTGACCATGAGCGTTTCGAGCGCGTGATAACCGTCGGACCGCTTGGCCAGGACTTCGAGAAAGAGATTTACCTTGGCAGGCGCCCAGACCACGACGTTAGCGAGGTAGCGCGTAAGGTGCATGGCTCGTGGCTAGGCGGGATGGAGATGGGCGCCCCATCCGTGGGATCAAGAGGTTGCGCGTCGGAAACGTGAAGGGCAGTTTACCTTAATGAACAGACCAGCGTCAAGACTTCCCGCGTATGCCCCAATTGCCCAACGTGAACATACGTTCGCTTTCCGAGCTCAGCGCCCCGCCGTAAACTGCCGCACGATCCATTCTCCTCGAGATTCGCGTCGATGGATCAGGCGAAGCCGCTACCCCCTGTTGCCGTGCCTCCGGAGCCAGCCGTGCTGGCGACCTGGCCGCGCTGCGTCCAGCTATCGGTTGCGGTGCTGCTCGCGCTGGGAATAGGCTTTCTGCTGGGCCGGTGTTGCAACAGCACACCGGCTCCTTCCGATCTGGATGACGCACCGGTCAGAGATAGCCCCAGGGCGCGTTCGACCTCAATAGCGCCAGCCGTGCCGAGCTGGCCCTGCTGCCCGGCATGGGACCGAGCCGCGCCCAGAGCGTCGACGACTACCGCGGCAAGCACGGCCCCTTCCACAGCGTGGAAGAGCTGCGCCAGGTTTCCGGCATCGGACCCAAGACGCTGGAAAAACTCCGCACCTGGGTCTTCGTGGACGAAAGCGCCGCCGCGACTCCACGGCCTGCTTCCGCTCCTGCTGCGTCCTCGACGGCCAAACCGTCAGGCACGGTGGCGAAGTCGAAGAAGGAGGCGGGCTTGACCGCGGCGGTTAACGTCAATCGCGCCAATGCCGCCGAATTGCAAAAGCTGCCCGGCGTCGGCGCCAAGATGGCTCAGCGGATCCTTGACGAACGCACGCTGCGCGGCCCATTCAAGACGGTGGAGGAGCTGCGCCGCGTTCCGGGCATCGGGCCGAAGACGCTGGAAAAACTGCGACCCCACGTGATCGTCGATGCGCCGATTGCATTGGCCGGCCCGTGACACGAGGGACGAACCACGGAGAGAGCCATGAAGCTTCGCGTCAAAAGTCGCTGGATAATCGTCACGATCGGCCTGGTTGGGGCCACGATCGCCGGCTGGTTCGAGCCGACCGGCGTAGCGCGTGGCTGGTTGCGTGGCGAAGCTTTCTACGAGGGCCGGCCCACGAACTACTGGAGCCGGGAGTTGGCGCGGTGGGAGTATTCCGATTCGGTATTCTCTCTTCTCGTTGCCATCTTGAACGAAAACAATTTCGACGTGGTCCGCGCCGAGACGCGCCCGGCCGCTCGCGTCGAAGGCGACGGACCGATCGTGGTTGTGGACCTGGTCGCAGCGGATTCGCTGCGGTTTTCGCTCGTCGGTTGTAACAATTTGAGCTGCGACCCGCGGAGACTACCGCCGCATTCCCGGATTGGCAGACAAGGTCCTTGGCCTGTTCGGCGTGCCTGTGGATTCGGGTGACCCGCCGGCCGTGCTTTTCGGCGATCCGGCGGCCACGGCTGTGCTGCGCGAGCTGCTCGATGATCCCGACTCGATCGTGCGCGCTCATGCCCAACGGGGACTCGACCAGATCCGTGCCGGCAAGGTGGAATAGGTGGTGCAATCATGCGCAAGCGCTGGCTACTGATCCTGCCAGGCCTCGTGGCGATTGGCTTCGTCGCGTTCTGGCTGCACGAGACGGGGATCGTGCTTGGCTGGCTGCGCGGCGAGGCATTTTATCAGGGCCGGCCGACAAATTACTGGAGCCGGGAGCTGGCCGGGTGGAATTACTGCAATTACGGCTGCGCCTTCGGCGACTTCGATGGCGAGGGCTGGCCGGATATTTTCGTCGCCAACGACGGGCTTTGGGTGGCCGGTAACGGCGCGGTTGCGGCGGACATCGACAATGAGCCTGTCGCGGTCCACCTCCTGAGCGGGAACGGTACGATGGTCGTCGATTGGAGTTCGAGCCTGCCCGGCAGCTATTGCCGTGCGCCAGGTATCGTTGACAAGGTGGCGGGCCTGTTCGGCGTGACCCTGGATTCCGGCGACCCGCCAGCCCTGCTGCGCGGTGACCCGGCAGCCGAGGCCGTCCTGCGTGAGTTGCTGGACGACCCGGACCCGCAAGTGCGCGCTCACGCCAAGCGGGGGCTTAACCAGATCCAGCGCGGCAAGGTGGAATAGGTGGTGCAATCATGCGCAAACGATGGCTACTGATCCTGCCGGGCCTCGTGGCAATTGGCCTCGTAGCGTTCTGGCTGCACCAGACGGGAATCGTCCTCGGCTGGCTGCGCGGCGAGGCATTTTATCAGGGCCGGCCGACAAATTACTGGAGTCGAGAGCTGGCCGGGTGGAATTACTGTTTCGCCTTGGTCGACCTCGACGCCGACGGCTGGCCGGATATCTTCATCGCCAACGACGGGTTGGACGGTAACGGCGCGGTTCCCGCCAAACTGTTCCACAACAACGGCGACGGCACATTCACCAACGTCTCGGGCCTGAACGGCGGCGAGGGCTTGGTGGATATCTTCGTCGCCAACGACGTGTTCCACAACAACGGCGACGGCACATTCACCGACGTCTCGGGCCTGAACGGCGGCTATTCCCGTGTTCCAGGCCTGATTGACAAGGTGGCGGGCCGATTCGGCATGACCCTAGATTCTGCCGACGTACCTGCCCTGTTGCGCGGTGACCCGGCGGCCGAGGCCGTCCTGCGTGAGTTGCTGGACGACGCTGACCCGCAAGTGCGCGCTCACGCCAAGCGGGGGCTGAATCAGATACGTCGCGCCAATCCGTGATCGTATAGAATAGGGGTAATGGTTCGCAGGCGCGTGGTCGAGGTGGCAAGTGCAAACGGATATGAACGAAGAACCCCTCCTTCAACGGATCACCGTCAACCCCGAGATTTTCGGCGGCAAGCCGATCGTCCGCGGCCGCCGCCTGGCCGTGGAACACATCCTCGGCATGAGGCTGGCGATCACTCATCGCTCGCATCCTCATTGAGGACGACTCCCCACCGCAGATGGGCGTGTCCCCGTTTCGGTCGGTTGGGTACGAAGGGAATGGGGCTGCCCGTGGGCGGCAACCGGTCGGCCAGACGGTGCAGCACGCGCTGGGCCACACCGAGTTGTTCGAGCAGCACGCCCAGCCGCCGGATCGTGCCGGTGTCGCCGTAGCATAGCGCCAGATCCGCCAGTTCCACCGCTTTGACTCGCTTGGCGCCCAGTTCTGCGGTAATCCACCGGTAGGCGCATGGGATGCCGTCGAATCGCGACCAATCGTAAACTGCATCAACCAGCGCCCGCGTGCGCGACGAAAAAACGAGCGTTGGGCCGGGCGGTGTTGCAACCGTCTCAGTGGCGCCAAGTTGCGCGTCGGCGACCTTGATCAGCGTCATCTCGACATTGCCGACCTTGCGATCGCCCGAGATGCGATTGTTGTACGCGCAGAGACGTGTCGGAATCTGCTCGTCGAATCCGTAGCGGTTGAAAGCGTTCGCTCCGCAAATCTGGTAGCGGCCGCCGCAGTCGTCCATCAAGGCGTTGATCGCCTCAGCCTGGGTCGGCCCCCAGCGCAGGCCGAGCGGCAAGCGTGGCGGCACGAGGTACAGCCCCGGTCGCACCCGCGCCAGCAGCCCGGCCCGGTTCATGCGCCGAAAGAGTTCCCGCTCTTGCTCGGGCGAGAGGCGCAACGGTCCGGTCAATTCGCCGGTGCGCACTCGGAGCAGCCCGCGCATCTGCGCGTACGCCAATAGTTGCGCTTCCTGACGTCCCAGACGTGTCTTCATACCTGCATTCTATTTCGCACCGCCGGTTCGTCAAACCATTGATCTGAAATACAGTGCAGGACCTGATCGAACCATAGCGACCATCGGCCCGCTCGTGTAGAATACGGCAGGCTCAATCGATCCACCGCCAACCCTGCACTGCTCGTTCTCAAGGCGACGGGGTACGAACTTCACATCGAACAAGAAGGAGCCGAAGCAACGGTCTATATTGCCCGACAGAATGGCCGGGAATTTCTCGGATACTCCGCGGCTGAACTCCTCGGGTTGGTGACCCTGTGGGAGAACCCGGGGACGATTGGAATAAGCAGGAACCCGACGTGCTGACCGAGTTGCTCGACGACAAGAGGGGAGATTAAATAGCGAACGCCGCCAGCGGCATCTGCGGGGCTCGGGACCTGCGGTACCTGGGACAGGCGCTCGGGGCATGACTTCAAGTCGCAGGATGGTCCGTCGGTGGCGAGAGTCGTCGTCGCTCGTGCTGCCTGGCCATGACTCCGCGGGCGACCTTGAATTGGCACCGTGCGACGGCGCTCTGCGCACCGCCACTCCGCTGCAAGCGGTTCCGGTCACCGCCGCTGCGCACGTAAGAATTTCTCTAAGCGCTGTGACGATATTCTATGCAGCCGTGCTGCCGCGCGTAGTGCCGGCGCAGGCCGTGCATTTCTGCCCACGGGCACATTGAAGACGATCGGCGAAAGAAGGTAAGCGGCGACAGAAATGGCGTTTCGAGGGGACAGCGCCTCCTGGTCGACGGAAGAAGAGGATCACGGTGCCGGCGAAAGCTTGGAATTCCTGTGGTTGGAGTTGTGATTTGCAACGGCCATCCTGCCCGTCCACAGCGTCAACCCGTTCCCGATTTTCCTTGCCGTCCACGTTCGTCACCCGGGACAGCCGCCGAGGAGTATAATTGTCAGGGGCTTTCACGTTCTCGAACTCTTCGGGGTTTGCCATGAGTGAAACGATCACGCTGCCGCCACCGTCCGTGGATTTTCCTCCCGTCCCGGGGACCAAGTGGGAACGCGAGTACCGGGCATTCCATCGTCTCCTGCCGCAGCTGATGACCACGTATCGTGGGCAATTCGTGGCCATCCATGATGAACAGGTCGTGGACAGCGGCGACGATAAGCTCGCGCTAGCCTTGCGCGTGCTGGCCAAGGTGGGCAACGTCGCGATCCATGTCGGGCGCGTCACCGAGGAGCCCGAACTCGTCGCTCGCTCGGGTTTCCGCCGTGACCTGGGCGCTGCCGGAGACGCCTCGTGATTCGCTACACCTATCTCCGTCAGCTTCGGCCCCCCGCGCCGTTCGTGAACGTCACGCTGCAAAACCCGGCGACCGGGGCTGAATTACACAACGTACCCGCTCAGCTCGATAACGCAGCAGATCGAACATTGCTGCCGGAAAAGCTCGTACAGGCACTGAGCCTTCCCCAGATCGGCGTGATCCCGATCGGCGGCGTCGGCGGTATTGTGCAGAACATGCCCACCTACCCCGTGCGCGTGGCGATCCACGATTTGCCGGCCCAGACGATTGAGGTCGTCGCGAGCCCCGGCGAAACCTGGGTTCTGCTCGGCCGCGATGTGTTGAACGCCCACAAGATTCTGCTGGATGGGCCCAACCTAGTTCTTGAGATCGGCTGACCGTGTCCGCCATCGACATTGGCGAACGTGAAGTTGTTGACGCCGGCCGGTGCCAGCCGTCGCTCCAGCTCTTCAGTCGCAGGATGCCGTCGGCGGCGAGGCGTCGTTGTCGCTCGTGTGAGCATGCCCGACGATGTTCGTCAATGGTTGCGCGAGGTCGGCAAGAAACCCGCGAAGCACGCCTCGGCGACGCGCGATGCCATGACACGAAATGCCGAGATTCTGGTCGAGGGACAAATCCCTGCCGAAGTAATTCAGCAAGCCCGCTAGTCAAGGAGGCGTACATGAAGACGCAGTTCTCTCTGGTAGCAGCAGGCAACACCGCCAACCCTGCGCTGCTCGTTCTCAAGGCGAAGGGGTACGAACTTCACATCGAACAAGAAGGAGACGAAGCAACGGTCTATATTGCCCGACAGAATGGCCGGGAATTTCTCGCATACTCCGCGGCTGAACTCCTCGGGTTGGTGACCCTGTGGGAGAACCTCGGGGACGATTGGAATAAGCAGGAACCCGACGTGCTGACCGAGTTGCTCGACAACAAGGGGGGAGATTAAATAGCAAATGCCGCCAGCGGCATCTGCCGCGTTCGGGATCTGCGGTACCTGGGACAGGCGCTCGGGGCATAACAGGTCTCTGGCAGCTCGAAAACTGTTGCCAAAAAACCAAAAACAATCTTGTATATCCCAATCTCCTCCCCCGGCCAACCCTGCGGGTAACGAGCCTCGAAAGCTGGAATCTCGTGGGAGCCTTCGTTGATAGCCGGGGCCATGCCGATCCGCTGCAATGGCCTGGTGCACGTGACGCCCCCGGGCTTGTGCCGCATGCGTCCCCCTGCGTGGCTGCGTGGCGAATGGCGGTCCCCCTGCGTGGCGAATCGTGTATAATGGGCTTGCACCACCTGCAGGAGATCGCCCCTTGAGCAAGCTGATCGAGACTCGGGCCGAGTTCCAGCAACTGGCCCAGGAGCGATTGGAAGAGTCGAAAGCTCTGCTCGACCTCGGTATGTGGGGCGGGGCTTATTACTTGGCCGGGTACACCGTGGAACTCGCTCTCAAGGCGTGCATCATCAAGACACCGATGGCGACGGATGCATTCCCAGACAAGGAATTCTCGAAAAACTGTTACACGCACTCCATCGAAAAGCTCGTCGCACTGGCCAGGTTAGACAACGTGCGCAAGATCGCGACGGACGCCGACCCGGACCTGTTGACCAACTGGGGGTTTGCACGGGACTGGTCGGAGGAAAAGCGGTATCACCGGATCGACAAGGCAGAGGCCGAGGCGCTGTACACAGCCGTCGCCGATGCCGCACACGGAGTGTTCCCATGGATCAAGACGCAGTGGTGAGTGAACAGACCGAGAGTGGCAAGCGGCTGATCGAGGCGCTGGCGGCTGCGGGGTTCGATGTCCGAGTCGCATTCTGGGCGAAGCCAAGCGACGACGGCAAGTGGTTCCTCTACCTCGCCTCGCCGGCCGTGGACGAGAAGGGACCGCTAGCTGCCTACCGATTCGTGTTTGACGTCCTGCGCCAGATTCCTGACCTGCGGATCGAGCCTCTCGAAGTCAAGGTGATCGGGTTGAACGATTCCCTCGCACAGGCGGCGTTGGCGGTAACGAAGCCGACGGTTACGGACCGCCCGTTCGCAGTTCGGAACCCGAAGCCTTATCCTGGCATGACCCGCTTCGACGGCGCCGTACTCGGCGGAGTAAGCGTCGAGGGTGTGTACATCTACCCGCCGGCCCAGGCGGCCGCATAATCGCCGGGATAAAGGGAGCAGCTGGGACGCAGCTCGATAATACAAATTGATATAATTGTGAATCGAGCCGCGTCCCTTTTGTCTCCGGGCACACTGAAGACGATCCGCGAAAGAAGGTAAGCGGCGACAGAAATGGCGTTTCGAGGGGACAGCGCCGCCTGGTAGACGGAAGAAGGGGTCACGGTGCCGGCGAAAGCTTAGAATTCCTGTGGTTGGAGTTGTGATTTGCAACGGCCATACTGCCAGTCAACTGCGTCAACCCGTTCCCGATTCTCCTTGCCCCCAGTGCACCGCGTTCAAGAGGCCGGCGCTGGAGCAGCCAGTAGTCGGCGAAGCAGCCAAAAGCGCACAAACAACAAGGTGCATATTAGTCATAAGATCTTTTTCCGCCCGGAAGAATGAGCAAACCCCCTGCCGCAGAACCGTTCAAATGAGGTGGTCAATGTGCTGACTCGAAAGCGGAACGCGATGCCAAGCAATCTTGGGAGAAAAGCGGACCCGATCCGAGCCGGCAGCCGCAGGGAATGGAGACGGCCATTTGCTGCCGGGTCTGTTGGCGTCGTTCAGGCAACGCTGCCCGCACATTCAGGTGTTGGTCTCGGCGACGGCAACCGGGACACCAAGCCGATTGTCAGCCGGCGCCGACTGGCTCGGTATCATTCGAATTGCGCGTGCGCTGGCGTGGGACGAACGCGCCCTTCCTCGGCGACTGGAGACCGATGATGAACGCGAAGTACGTTGGCGATGCGAAGGATTTCGCAAAGGCCTTCTTGTTCAAGCTGTTACGCGATAAGGATCGGCGCATGGCTTGAAGGTCTTGCCCTGCTTTACCAGCGACGAAGGCGGCCGCGATATTCGCGTAGCTTGCCCAACTTATGCTCAGCTTTTGGGGTGCGCCTACCCCGCTGGCATCCTTCTCGGGGATCGTCTCTTCTCCAACGACCAGACGGAGCGCAAGGTCTACTTTACGGATGCTCGCCAGAGGGCGGGAAACGCGGACACGCTGTTTCTCGATCCCGATACTGGCATCAGGCACAAACTCAGAGCAGGCATCGACGGGACATCGTGAATTGTCGGTAGGGGACTTACGCCGTACTTCTTACTGGTTCCACAACATCAAGGAGCAACCATGCCCATCGTGAAAGCAGATTTTGATGGCCGCGTATTCGTTCCGTGTACGCCAGTTGACCTCGCTGCCGGCACGCGCGTCGATGTGGTCTTGCCGAATACCCCTGAAAAGTTGACGGCCGACGAGGTCCGCGAATGGCAAGAAATCGAACGGCAGATCGCGGCCAGTCCGCCCGCTTATCCGACCGTCGAGGATGCAATGAAGTCCATGCGCAAGGCAAGAGGCCATGATTCTCCATGATCTTGCTCGATAGCGACGTGCTGCTCATCGCCCACCGATACCAGAACGACGCGCGGTTCCCCGTGAACGACCAGGCGCTCCAACAGATTCGAGCCGAGTCGATCGCGTTGGCCATCACCGCGCAGGCACTGTTGGAGGTTGTCGGCATTCTGAGCTTCAGCGTGCCGTCCGGCACCGTCGGGCGGTTGCCGCATTATCTGGTCGGGCTGTATGGGTTCCTGGTGTTCCCGGTCCTTCAACAGGCGCCGGATTACGCGGGCTGCACCGTTGCCGAGTTGCTCGTGCAAATGGACCAGCAAATGAGCTTGCCGGATGCAGTCCAGGCCGTTCAGATCGCTCGCCATGCCAGCTACGCGGAATGTTTACTTACGTGGAACGCCCGCCACTTCAAAGGAAAACTTGTGATCCCCGTTTTCACGCCGCAGGATTGGCTCACCCAGCGAAGCGGTGCGAATCCATGACACTACTGTTTTCGCGTCCGTTCGGAGCGTTTCGTCTTGCCATTGGCGGGCCGCGTGTCGACAATCGCTTCGGTGGTCAGGAGCAGCCGGCGGCCGACCGCGGCAGTGTAGCGCCACAGCGTGTCCAGCGTCGGATTCTTGTTGTGCCCGTTCTCCAGGCGCGACAGGGCCGGCTCGTCGATGCCACAGCGCCTTGACACTTCGGCCAGGGTGAGTCCCGCCGCCTCGCGAGCCCGCTTCATCTCTTCGAGCAAGGGGCGCAATGGGCGATATTCGCCGCGCAGGTCGAAGTTGACCGCCTCGCCGGTCGCAATCAGTTCCTCGGGAGAAGGGTGCCAGTCTCGGAACTTCTCCCGAATCGCCGCGTGCCGGGCGCGGTCCTCGGGGGTCCACTGCACCTTGGAATGCGCGGTCTTTGCTGCCTTGTTCGCGCTCATCGCTTTTTCTTCCTCTTGCTCGGCCTGAGCAGTGGGATCGTCGTAGATTCCTGCAGCCAAATCATTCGTCTACGAGGGGCGCGAGCGGGCGGCCGAAGGTGCCGACGAACGCTGCTTATAGTTCGCAGCTCTGCAAGAACTCGCGGGGCCGTACCACCGCGAACGGCAATCGCTTCTTGGTGGCCGCCGGCACATCGCGGAGATCGCGGTCGTTCGTGACCAGATACTTCGCTCGCCCGCTGCGTGCCGTGGATAGGAAAACGTTGCCGTCCGGATCACGGCTGGCAACGTCGCGTTGCCCCAGATTCACCAAAGTGACTCGGCGATCGTCGGCAAAGCGATCCCTCCACGCCAAGACGGTCTCCCGGTCCATTGCCAGGACGCTATCAAATATTTCAGATATTCGGCTACCACGTCATTGCTCACGATGGTTTCTTCTTGCGCTGCCGGTGCTGTCGAATGATTTCCTCGGTTTGGCCGAGCGGAAAGCGCGTTGCGCGCGTGGCGCGGCTGGACCCTTCCAGCAGCTCTTCATCGGCTTCGCGCCGGAGGAATTCGCGCAGCGCCGCGTCGGCCAGGGACTCCGGCGATTGGCGCCTCAGGCGCGACTTCAACCAAGCGCTGCCAAACGTTTTCCCTGATGGTGACTTCGGCCATGACTGGTCGCCTCACGCGGGTCGCTGTGAAGCTTGTCCGGCGCAGCACCACCCGTCAATCACCAGACCT
Organism: uncultured Gemmataceae bacterium; assembly: GCA_963834865.1. Classification (GTDB taxonomy): domain Bacteria; phylum Planctomycetota; class Planctomycetia; order Gemmatales; family Gemmataceae; genus CAWIDK01. The sequence goes on along the minus strand of CAWIDK010000002.1, from coordinate 2,373,271 downwards.
GGTCCGACCGAGAGCCGAGAGAACGGTGGCGGACCGAAGGAACGAAAGGCTGCAATTCGTTGCAAGGGAGCGAGGCGCGGAATCATTCGCCAAGCCGGCATCGCGGTTTAGAGGTTTGGGCGAAATGGCAGCTTGAGGCGCCGAGAGTGCCACCCTATAATCGTACTGAATCCAGGATGTGGACCTCGTCGAGAGCGTTTTCCGTGAAGCACATCGATCTCAACAGCGAGCGCGAAGCGGTTAAAGACTTTTTCCTTAGCTTGCCGGCGGACCCGCACGGGTCGCTGATCGAGCTGAACGGGCGGGCATTGGCGCGGGTAACCCCGGTGAACGACACCGCCGAGCCCTCTGAGGAATCCGCGGAGGCCGAGCCGACCCTTGAATGCAAATGGAGCAGCGCGCCGGAAGATCCGCGCCGCGGCCCGGGGCTATAGCGAAGAAACCCATGCCGATTATTGAGCCCCCGATTCCCGAGCGTCCGCTCGCCCAGGGCGACATCCTGAGGGGCGTCGCCCTCTTTCTCACGAAGGATAGCTGGACCGAGGCGGGCGGCGAGCACCACAAGGCCCCGCACAGGCTGTGCCTGATTATTTCACGCCCCTGCGTCGTGGGACACAAGCCGAACGCCGTCGTTGCCGCCATCGAGAAGATGAAGGATAACGTCCCCGACGCGGTCAAGACCTTCGAGGACATTCGCGACTTCCTCACCGACCTACGGGACGGCTCGGGCTCGCCGGACGTATTCTACCTCGGGCAGGTCCCGGGCTTCGACGGCCGATTCGGCGCCCGCCTGGATTTTGTGCACACCATCCAGATACCTGATGAGGCCGATCAGCGTGCCTTCACCGACCAGAAGCGGATCGGCCGGCTCCATGAAGACTTCATTCGCGACCTCCACACGCGCATTTTCCGGGCGTTTTCGACTTTGGGATTTGACGACTACCGGTGGATGTCCACGCAGGACCTAATCTGGCTGGTCGCTCGGGGCCGACAGGAGGTGCTGGACGCCGAAGCCGCGCTCCAAAGTGGGCGGACAGCGCGAGCGCAGCAGAGGCCCAGGGGATCAGGCATGAAACCGAGCGGACGAAGATGCAGGCCGCCATCACAAGAGCCGAAACAGCCCTGAATGACTTGAAGGAACAGATGGCACCCTACGCGCGTGAGTTGGAGGCCCGCCAAAGAGCGGCACAGGCTTGAACCGTTTGGACAATGGTGACAATGGGCGGTCGTGCCAGTCTCGGAACACCTGCCGCGGCGGTTCGCGTAGAATGACGGGGTGGCGTGATTCCCACGGTATTCTCCCTGCATGGTCGTAAACCCGTGAACTCCATTCCCTTCCAGCTCGTCAGCCCCTTCCAACCCGCCGGCGACCAGCCGCCGGCGATCGACAAGCTTGCGACCGGCTTTCAGGCGGGCCAGAATCGCCAGACGCTGCTCGGCGCCACCGGCACCGGCAAGACTTTTACGGCCGCCAACGTCATCGCCCAGCTTGGCAAGCCGGCCCTGGTCCTGTCGCACAACAAGACGCTGGCGGCCCAGCTCTACAAGGAATTCAAGGCGTTCTTTCCGCACAACGCCGTCCACTACTTCGTCAGCTACTACGACTACTACCAGCCCGAAGCATATATCCCCCAGCGCGACATCTATATCGAGAAGGACGCGCTGATCAACGAGAACATCGACCGCCTCCGCCTTGCCGCCACCAGTGCCCTGGTCAGCCGCCGTGACACCGTGATCGTCGCCAGCGTCTCGTGCATCTACGGACTGGGTTCGCCGAGCGATTACAAGCGCATGATGATCCCGCTGCGCAAGGGCGAACAGGTCGATCGCGACAAGCTGCTCTATCGCCTCGTCGACATCCAGTATCAGCGCAACGATGCCGTCTTCGAGCGTGGCCGATTCCGCGTCCGCGGCGACGTCGTCGAGGTCTGGCCCGCGTCCGAGGAGTTTGGCCTGCGCATCGAGCTATTCGGCGACGAAGTGGACGCCCTCGCCTTCATCAACCCGCTCACCGGCGAAACCATCCGCGCCGTCGACGAGCTGTACATCTACCCGGCCAAGCACTTCGTCACGCCCGAGGACCGCATCAAGGGGGCCGTCGCCGGCATCGAGAAGGAGCTCGAGGAACGGCTCGCGGTCTTCCGATCGCAGGGCAAGCTGCTCGAGGCGCAACGGCTCAGCGCCCGCACGCGCTTTGACATGGAGATGCTGCTCGAGGTCGGCCATTGCCCCGGCATCGAGAACTACGCCCGCTGGTTCAGCGGCAAGGCGCCCGGGGAGCCGCCGTACACGCTGATCGACTTCTTCCCCGACAACGATTTCCTCATGGTCGTCGACGAATCGCACGTCACCGTGCCGCAGGTGCGGGCCATGTTTGCCGGCGACCATAGCCGCAAGGTGACGCTGGTCGAGCACGGCTTCCGCTTACCCAGCGCCCTGGACAATCGGCCGTTGCGTTTCGACGAATGGGAGAAACGGCTCAGGCAAACGCTGTACATGTCGGCGACGCCGGGGCCCTATGAGTTGGAATTGTGCGGCGGCGAGGTGGTCGAGCAGGTGATTCGGCCAACGGGTTTGGTCGATCCGATCCTGCACGTCAAGCCGGCGCGCGGCCAGGTGCACGACCTGCTCGGCGAGATCAAGAAGCGCGTCGAAAAGCAGGAGCGCGTGCTGGTCACGACGCTGACGAAACGGCTGTCGGAGGACCTGACGAACTACTACCGCGACGCGGGGCTGCGCTGCAAATGGCTGCACTCCGAGCTGGACGCGATCGAGCGCGTGCAGATCCTGCGCGAGCTGCGGGAAGGCGCCTTCGACGTGCTGGTCGGCGTCAACCTGTTGCGTGAGGGCCTCGATTTGCCGGAGGTGTCGCTGGTGGCGATCCTCGACGCCGACAAGGAAGGCTTCTTACGCAGCGAGAAGTCGCTGATCCAGACAATCGGTCGCGCGGCGCGGCACGTGAACGCGGAGGTGATCCTGTACGCGGACAAGACGACGGAGTCGATGCAAAAGGCGATCGACGAGACGCAACGGCGGCGCGACCTGCAGCTCGCCTACAACGTGACGCACGGCATCACGCCGCAGAGCGTGCGGTCGGCGATCAGCAGCGGCATCGAGGAGGAGATCGAGGCGCACAAGATCGCGCAGGAAGCCGCCGGCCTGGCCGCCGACGATTACGTCACTGAGGAGTATCTGGAGCAACTGCACGGCGAGATGCTGGCGGCGGCGCAGAACCTGGAGTTCGAGCGCGCCGCGGCGCTGCGCGACCGCATCGCCAAGCTCAAGGGTCAGCCGGTCGCGGCGCCGCAGGTGAAAAAGAATCGGCGGCGCAAGAAAACCCAGCGGTAGCGGGAGGGGAACGGTTCGCCCCCTCACCCCCAACCCCTCTCCCCCGGAGAGGCGAGGGGAGAGAGGAACGTCTCATGGCGACAACGTTTGACGCGACGTTGAAAGACATGGGCCGGGACAGCCCGCACGGCGTCCTGGCCGCGTTCGATCGCCCGCCGACTGCGCCGATCAAGCTGCTCAACGTCGATCTGTCGACGGTGACGACCGCCGTCGATCTGATCCTCGGCCTCGGCGACCCGCTACTCGAGATCATCCACGTTGAGTTTCACGCGAGCGCGGCGGCGTGGAAGCACGCCGACCTGATGTGCTACAACGCGCTGCTGTATGCACATTACCACGTGCCGGTCCACACGGTCATCATCCTCTTGCGTCCCGAAGCGGCGCATGGGAACATGAACGGCGCCATTGCATACGCCGCGCGACCGGGTCGTGGTAAGATGGACTTCAGTTACGAAATCGTCCGCCTGTGGGAGCGCTGGGCGGAAGAACTGCTCGCGGCGGAGCTGGGCATGACGCCGTTGGCGATGCTTGGCCGATTGCCCGCAGGGCTGTCGCTGGAGGATGGATTGACCGCCGTCGCCCAACGGTTAGTGGAAAGAGTGACGAAGGAGGCGCCGCCCGACCAGGCGCGAAAGCTCATCACGAAAGCGCTGTTGCTGACGGGATTGCGAGTGCGGCGCGATGCGGCCAAAACGATCTTTCAAGGAGTTCGTGCCATGCAAGAATCCGATACGTACCTGATGATTCTCGACGAAGGCGAGGAGAGGGCCCTCCGCAAGGTCATTCTGGTCCAGGGTGAAGACCGATTCGGGCCACCGGACGAAGCCGTCAAAACCAGCTTGAACGGCATCACCGATCTGAACCGGCTTATGCGTATTGCACGGCTGACCCCAGGAGCCGGCAGCTGGCAAGAAGTTCTGGATACGCCTTGAGCTTGTCGAGGAGTCCGTGCTATGCAAGAATCCGATACGTATCTGATGATTCTCGAAGAGGGGGAGGAAAAGCACGCGAAGAAGGCTGTTTTGCTCGTCGGCGCAAAACGGCTCGGCGCACCGACGAGTCCGTCAAGACGTATTTGGACGGCATCAAGGATCTCGAACACCTGGAGCGGATGCTTCGCTGCGCCGCGAAGGCCGCCACCTGGCAGGAGATTCTGCAAACGCCTTGACTCCCAGGGAGCAACCATGAACCGCTCGACCACTCGTCGCCAATTCCTAGCCACCGCGGCTGCCGGCCTGGCAGCGCCGTTCATTCTCGATGCCCACCTCCGCGCAGGATCGGCAAGGACAGGGGCCCAACGGACGCATCAACCTCGGCTTCATCGGCATCGGCATCATGGGCCGCGGACATCTGACCAGCTTCCTCGGCAATCCACGCGTGCAGGTCGTCGCGGTGTGCGACGTGCACCGTGGTCGCCGTGAGGACGCCGTCGAGCGCGTCCATCGGGCGTACGCCCAGCAACGCAAAGCCGGGACCTATGCCGGCTGCACCGCATACGTCGACTTCCGCGAGCTGCTCGCTCGGCCCAATATTGATGCCGTCGTCATTGCCACGCCCGACCATTGGCATGCGATCCCGGCAATCCTGGCGGCGCGGGCACGCAAGGACATCTATTGTGAGAAGCCGTTGTCGCTGACGATTGCCGAATCGCGCGCCATGGTGACGGCGGCGGGTGACAACCACATCGTCTTCCAGACCGGCAGCCAGCAGCGCACCGAATTCAACGGCCATTTCCGCCGGGCCGTCGAGTACGTTCGCAGCGGGCGCATCGGCCAGGTGCGAACGGTGCGCGTCGGTGTCGGCGCACGGCTCGGCCGTGCGATCTGCCGAACGAGGCCACGCCGGCCGGCACCGATTGGGAAATGTGGAACGGCCCGTCGCCCGCCCGCGCGTACAACTCCATCCTGTGCCCCAGCAACATCCACGGCCATTTCCCGGCCTGGCGCAACTATCGCGAATACGCCGGGGGCGGACTGGCCGACATGGGCGCCCATCACTTCGACATCGCCCAGTGGGCGCTGGGTATGGACCACGGCGGGCCGACCGAAATCCATCCGCCGGCACAGGGGGACACCGGCCTGCGCTTCGTCTATGCCAACGGCATCGAGATGTTCCACGGCGGACCGAGCGGTTGCACCTTCGAGGGGACCGACGGGACCCTCTACGTCGATCGCGACGTGATCCGCTCGACGCCGGCCGCCATCCTGCAAGCGCCCCTCGGCGACCGCGATTTCCGCCTGGCCAACGTCGGCACGAGCCATCGGCAAAACTGGCTGGACTGCATCCGTTCGCGCCGCCGGCCTATCGCCGACGTGGAGATCGGCGCCCGCAGTGCGCAAGTCTGCCAGCTCGGCAACATCGGGTATCAATTGCGCCGCATGCTCCGCTGGGACCCGGGCCGCGAGGAATTCGTCGACGATGCCGAGGCCAATCGGCTCCGCAGCCGCGCGAATCGGGCTCCGTGGGATCGTATCTAGGCCGACCCCGTCGGAGGGTCCCGTCACCGCGACTCTGCGACCAAGGCGATCTCGTGGCACGGCCACCGAGCACACTCCGACCGGCTACCTCCCCATGTCGGCCCGTCAGCCTCGTGCCGACAAGAATGCATGCACTTCCGCTTGGGAGACCTTTCTCCGGGAGATGGCACGCCCCCCATCGCCCGACCCGTTTACGTTTTGGCCCCTGCCCTCGTTCCGCCTGGCAACACCTGCCGTTTGCAGTAATCGCAGTGCCCGCAGCGGTCGTCCGGCAAGCCTTCGCCGCCGAAATAGCCGAGCAACCTCTGCCAGCGACAGCCGCGGCCTTCCGCGTAGCCGACCATCTCCTCACGCCGGCGCAGATCGCGCTCGTGACGGTCACGGTAGGAAGACCCCGTCCGCGCCAGCTCGTCCCGCGTCATGTCCGGGCATATCAGGCGGTAGCGCCCGCCCGTCTCGTAGCGAACGATGCGATGCGCCGTGAACAGCGACAGGCACACCTTCATCCGCCCGGCCGACAATGGCGAAATGGCCAGGATCTCGCGCACCGTCGGCGGCTCCGGGCGATCGTGCAGGAGCTTCAGCGTGTGATGGGCGTTGACCAGGTCGTCGCCGTCAGGGTAACTCCTGGCCTGGAAGAAGCGCAACAGCTTGCAGTCCTCCGGGTCGTACAACAGCGCCTGCGGGCCCGGTGGCCGTCCCGGCCGGCGCGACCGAATTCCTGATAAAACGCCTCGGTCGTGGCCGGCAGATGGTAATGAAGGACGAAACGGATGTCCGGCTTGTCGATGCCCAGGCCGAAGGCGTTGGTCGCGACCAGGGCCTTGAAGCCGTCGGCCATGAAGCGGTCCTGCGTCTCCGCGCGGCGCCGGGCCGAGAGCCGACCGTGGTAACCGTCCGCCGCCAGCCCCGTCGACCGCAGGAACGCCGTCAACTCCTCGACGGCCCGGGTCGTGGCCGAGTAGATAATGCCGGTCCCGTCGGTATTATGGAGTTGTTCCAGCAGCAGCAGCCGCTTTTCCTTTCCCCCGGGCATGGATGACGTTCAAATCCAGGTTGGCGCGATAGAAACCGGTGTGGACGACTTCGGCGTCGGGCATGCGCAGTTGCGCGAGAATGTCCTCGATGACGTCGGGAGTCGCCGTGGCCGTCACGGCCATGACGGGCGGACTGCCCAGGTCGTCGATGGCCTCGCGCAAGGCCAGAAAGTCGGGGCGAAAGTCGTGGCCCCACTGACTGACACAGTGCGCCTCATCGACCACGAACAGCTCGACTTTCTGGGTCTTGAGCAATTCGCGGAACCGGGGATCGGCAAGACGCTCGGGTGTGGCGTAGACGATGGGGGCCCAGCCGCGCGTGATCGCCTTCTCGGCGGCGATTTGCTCCTTGGGCGTGAGCGTGCTATTCATGCCCACCGCGTAGACGCCGTTCGCGAAGAGGTGATCGACCTGGTCCTTCATCAGCGAGATGAGCGGGCTGACGACGACGGTCATGCCGTCCTGCACAAGCGCGGTCAGCTGGAAGCAGAGGCTCTTGCCGGAGCCGGTTGGCATGACGACGAGGGTGTCACGCCTGGCGAGCGCGGAGTCCACGGCCTCGGCCTGGCCGGGGCGAAATCTGCGAAAGCCGAAGTATTCGCGGATGCGCTCTGGCAGAGGCGCATCCGGTGCATTCGTGGGGTCCGGCTCCATTCTTCGATCCATGTATCACAGGCTGGGCAATTTTGCAGTGTAGCCGTCAGCGCCAGGTATTACAAGCGCATGGATCGCCTGCAGCCGTCCAGCTTCGGCCCGGATCAACCGCTGGTGCCGGCGGAGCGGGACAGGCCGAAGGGGGCCGAGCTTCCGCTTACTTGGCGCGCCTCTCGACCTCGGACCAGAACTCCTGCTCCAGAGTATCCCAACTACACCCGAGAAGCCGTTCACACTCCGACTCGTAGCAGTCGGGGTGGATGGCGTTGTAGAACTCGAGGAACTTGTCGGGTCCGTACCGCCTGAGGAGGAAGGCGACCAAAGCCCCGCCTAGTTCATACGCATGGCCGATCCCGACGTGGTACAGGTCCGCGCTCAGAATCGAACGGAGCGCGGATGGCGTCCCCCGCCACACCGCGACCTGCGCGGGCCGTCAAGGCAGTCGCGGCCAGCGGTTCGGGATGCCCGTCAACCGCCATCGCCCACCCCTCGAGCAGCAGCATCGGCGGTTCGGCCCCGGGACCCGGGACGGAGAACTGATACAGAAAGGCGTGGGCCAGCTCATGCCGGTCGAGCACGCCGGCCGGACTGGACTCGCTCCCCAGGGCGATGCTGTGGATGCACATCGGCCCCATCCCCAGGGCCGGCCCCCGGACCCAATGGATTTGGGAATGCTGACGCCGGCCGAGGACCTCCTCCAGGTGGGCCAGGTGGGCGTCCATGGCGCCCTTGGCCAGGCGTTGCTCGCCCTCAGCCGCTTTGCCGAGGCGCGATCCGCTCTGCGCCGCTGCCTCGAGTTGCTGCCCAGGGCGACCCCCGACGGGCTTCCGTGACACAGCAGCTGCAACGCTGCGAGGAAGCCCTGCGAAAACAGGCGGGGGAGACCAAATAGAAGTAGTTCCCCACGCTGCCGACGAGACGAGGCCGGCCATTGGAGCAGCGCCCCGTTCCGATCCGCTTAGGTGATTTTTTCCGCGCAGAAGTTCCCTGCAATTCCCGCTGAGTACCGTAGGGAGGGCGTGGCCCTCCTAGTCAACTGCTTCGAGGGGGATTGCGCCCTGCAATCACCGTTCGAGGCGACTGAGTGGTTGGTTTTCATCATCACGAGGAAAACGCCATGTTCCGACAATCTGCTCTCTGGATGACTCTGGTGGCCGTTTTCGGCCCCTGCGCAGTGCAAGCCCAGCAACCCCTTGAGGGGGAGTATTTCATCGAATCAGCCCTGAAACCGGGACAGCTTATCGATGTGTGTGGTGCCAAAACCGATGACGGTACTCTCATCCAATTGGCTGGACCAGGGAACCAGATAAATCGCCGCTGGCGACTGATCCCGCTTGGGGAAGGCGCGTACCTCATCGAGACGGCCCTGAAGAAGGGCCACGTCCTCGATGTGGCAGCTGCCAAGACCGAGAAGGGCACTCCGATTCAGCTGGGCGGTTCGGCGGACCAACCGCAAGGTCAAGGACAAAACCGGCGGTGGAGGCTCATTCGCGTGGGCGATAACGGCGAGTACAGGATCGAATCCATCTTGAAGGAAGGGATGGTGCTGGAGGTGACGGGCGGCAAGGGAGACAATCTCGCTCCGATTCAATTGGGCGGACCGGAAGATGAGGCGAAAAACCGATGGCGGTTCATTCGCGTCGATTTCGGAAAGTAATCGAAACGAGCCATTCTGGAGCCATTCTGATTTCTCGGAGGAAACCAGGATGGCCCCTTTGACCAAATTTCACCGATTCCCGCTCAACCTTTAGAATAGGGAAAAGTGGCGGCCGACCCGCGGCGAGACGCCCCCAGGGAGACCCCCCATGCGACTGACAACGGGCTTGGTTCTCACCGCCGTCCTGCTTATCCCCGGCGCCGCCTGGGCCCAGTTCGGCGGACCCGGCGCGCCGCCGGGCGACACCGAAACGCCTAATCCCTTGCCCCAGAAGATCGTCACGGCCTGGAAGGAGGCCGGGGCTGAAGTCGGTTGGCTGCGGGCAGGAAAGTATAGCTACCTTCACGCCCTTCCGATCGATGGCTACTTTTTGTTTGTTCCGGAGAAAGAAGGCAAGCCCGGCGACCTGCCTGCGTTTCGTTTCACCGTTTGGCAAGCGGAATGCCTCGCGAAGCTGCCCGTCCCAGCATCTACGTTGAGGATTTCAACAATAATAACCAAACGGGGCCTGTCGAGGTCGACTGGGCTGTCATCATCAAGAAAAAAGCGCCTGCCGCCCCACTGGCGACAGGACAAGCACCTGCCAAGGAAACCAGCAAATGGCCTGGTGAGTGGCTGTTCGAAGGCAAAGAGGACCAGCCCTGCGCGATCTTCCAACACGGCCGCGTCTTGCTTCTGGTCAACGAGCGCGGGGAGTTTGTGACCGGGCGGATCACCGAGGCCAATAAGCTTAGCTGGGGGGTAGACGGCCTCGTGGGCGAGCTCATCGATGCGGGCAAGACAATCTCTTGGGGGAACGGGACCAAATGGAGCCGGCCTTGACGACCGGACGCCTTACGGATGAAAGCTCCCCCTCTCGACCTCGGACCAGAACGCTTGCTCCAGAGGACCCGGTCATCATAGTACATGACGAGGCGGGCGGTCTCCAACCGGTGCGGATACCGCAGCCGCGCATGCTCCTCGAACAGGGTGACGGCCGCCATCCGGCCCACCTTATGGGCGTGCGTGTTTGGCAAGTTCCTTCGGCCCTGCTCGGAATACATGTACCCGACAAGCGCCGCCCAGAGCAGCGACGGCACGACCGCGATGGTCGCCCAGCCGAACGCCGTTCGCCGGCGGGGGCCGAGCAGCACCTTCGCCAACCCGAGGACGAGGCACACGAGGCCGGCAACGGACCCGGCCGCGGCCAGCGGAAGCCACAGCCAGGCGCGCGTATGGTAGACGCCGCACTGGTATTGGAGCCAGAGGCTGAGGACGGCCAGCGCCGAGCCGGCCCACGCGACGGCCGCCGACCGGCGGAGCCAGCGTAAAACCCGGCTGCCGGGCCGCGGCGGAACGTGTGGCGACACCGATGGTGATGCGGGGCCCGACATGGTCACTCCGAGAAAGAAGTCGGGGACAGAAGAAGTCGGAGAAGAAGTCGGGGACAGTTTAGCTTCCCAGCGGGCGGGCAGGGCGTTCGACTCGACGCCGGTTGTCGCTGGGTTCAGCCCGAAGATCGGACAGCCGTCCAAGATGTCGGCCTGCGAGAGCGGTTCATCGACCGCCGGCACGGCGTACATCATGGCTGGGGACTCTCGGAGACGGCTTGGTCGCTCGGATCCGGAACGCGTGGCTTGCGCGACACGTCGCCACGATGGTCGGCGTGCTGGAGCGTGGCAGATCGCACGGGGCCGGAAGCTCTTCGCCCTCCTACTTGCAATTGTAAGGCACCGCAGACACGACGCCAGCGAAACGCCGGGAAAAACATCTGGTGTGGCGTCGTTATCAATTCCAGGCGAGTTGCCCACGCCGCGCCCAGTAATCCGGCGCCGGCTCCTCAAGAGTACGTAAGTTCTTCTCCGCCGCCTCGTCGAGCGCGACCGCCAGTTCCCCGAGGTTCGACACCAACTGTTCGCGCGTAACGGCGCCGCTCAAGACGACATCGGCCCACGGCTGTGCCTGGGCCGCCGCCAGGGCCACGGCGTCGATCGTGGTACCCAACCGCGCCGCCTCGGCCTCCAGGGCTCGCCGCCGCGGCGCGAAGTCCGGGTCGTCATTCCGCGCCGTCAAGCGCCCGTTCGCGACCGCCTCCTTGATCACAACGCCCATGCCGGCCCCGCCCTTCCTCTGCATCTTATCGCCTGCTGCTGCCATATTGTTTCTCGAGGAAATACCATTCGTGGTTCTGAGGGGAACATATGAAAAAGCGTTGGAACACTGGGTTATATTGCCACGTTTGGATACCTTTTTCAAGGTGGCGGTTCAGTGCTTCGTTCACGTTGTTCGGTGCTAGGTTCCGCCAGTATTCCACCAAAGTATATGGGTTTCGACGCACTAAGGTGCCTTCATACTTAGCATCAGAGTACGTCCATGAAGTTGTGCCGACAATCCTTCCGTACCCTACCTGATGGACGACGACGTTGCTAACGCAGTATTGTAATTTGAAATGGGTGCAACTGGCGGTTCTACAAGCGTTTTCCCTAGGTTTTTCGGCCGAATCGCCCCGTTTTTCGCGAATATTCAGGTGAGGCGCAGCTGAAAAAGGACATGGAGCATATCCTTACCGTTATTGAACAAAGCGGTACGGAGTCTGCTCCATGAAGAGACAATCTAAGCCATGCACTCCCGTGCGTCCAGTGACCGCCGAGACTTTGCGGCTGCAGGCCCAGGCGATCCTCGACGTACTGTTGCAGTTCTGCCAAACCAGCGAGCTGCCATTCGCGGCCTTCGAGAAAGAACTGCTCGTCCGCATCGCCGTCCTGGGCTGCTGTCTGCTGCGCGTGTTCCTCACCGCACGGCATCAACGCTTGGATGTGCAGCCGTTCCTGGCCAACGACAAGTACCGGCCCGGCAACGCCTATGCCGAGCGGACGTTGAAGACCTTCTACGGCGAAGTCACCTATGGCCGGCAGTATCTGATGTCGCGGGCCGGCGGCAGCGGCTTGTTTCCGCTCGACGTGGTCCTGGGACTGACCCGCGATCGGTTGTCGCCGTGGGTGAGGCAATGGGTCGCACGCCTGGCGACGCGCATGAGTTTCAAAGCGACCCAAATGGTGTGCAAGGCGGTGCTGAACTGGGCGCCGGCCCCCGAGACGATCGAGCAAGTGGTGCTCGGCATGGGACGCGAGGCGGCGCCGTTCATGAAGCAACTGCCAGCGCCGTCCAGCGATGGCGAGGTTCTGGTGATCGAAGTCGATGGCAAGTGTCCGCCCATCGCCACCGAAACGGAGTTGGCGAAGCGTCGCGGCAAGCGGAAGCCGCGCCATGGGTCGGGTTGCACTTGCGGCTGCCAACGTCACCGGGGCCGAGCCAAACGGGTAGCGCGTGGCAGCAAGAAACGACGGAAAAAAGGCGACAAGAGCAAGAATGGCAAGGAAGTCAGCGTGGTAGTGATGTACACGCTGAAGCGTGGCGCGGACGGCTTGCTGCACGGGCCGCTGAACAAGAAACTGTATGCCACCTTTGCGGGTCGCAAGGCGGCGGCATTGTGGCGCGTGCGGAAGCGACCAAGCGTGGCTTCGGACCGGAGACGACCAAGCGGGTGCAGATCGTCCTCGACGGGGCGAAGAGCCTGAAGAAGCACTTCGAGGCGTTATTCCCCCAGGCCATCTTCACGCTGGATGTCTGTCACGTCGTGGAGAGGCTATGGCGGCTGGGGCGTCACTATCACAAGGAAGGCACCGACGCCCTGAAGGCCTGGGTGGAAAAGCTGAAGGCGCTGCTGTACGCAGGGCGGGCGCGGACCTTGGTGCAGCGTTTGCAGGAGCTGTTGCGCGACACAGCGAACCGTGGACCTGGAACGAAGAGTCGCCGCGAAGCCTTGCGGAGCGAGATTGGTTACCTAGAGCCACGCCTATCGATGCTGCAATACGGCGTGTGGATGGCGCAAGACTTGGTGATCGCCACCGGCCAGGTGGAAGGTGCGGTGCGTTACCTGGTCGGCGAGCGTTTCGACTGTGCCGGTATGCGGTGGACCCGCGCCAAGGCAGAGGCGTTACTCCACCTGCGCTGCATCGAACTGAACGGCGACTGGCAAAAGTTTGTGAACTGGTTTGAACGGCAAAATCGCGCTCGCCTGAAGAAGGGACAACGCCGCAAGGTATTGACCAATCAACCGATGAAGCTGACGGTGGCAGCGTGAGAAAACCGTGTTGGCGTTTCAGCTGCACCCATTTGAAATGATACAGCTGGTAAGACCCCTCGATATTAGCCGGCGGGGGCAGCAAATATAAGAACATCACTGGTACAAGTGGGTTTATCATATCCCCTCTTATCACTTGCTACCATTTTGTTTTTTCGAGGAAATACCATTCTCTGGTCATAGAAAAATACATCCAAAAACGCTGAGACACTGGGTCGTATCTCCATATTTCGACGCCTTTGGTATGTTGCCGGGATGGACATTGTGCCAATATTCCACCAGAGTATATGGGTCTCGACGTATTAAGATGCCTTGAGCCGTTAAGTGGGCTGTGATACCGTTGTCTATCCACCAAGAAGTTTCGCCAGCGAATCTCCCATTCCCTGGCCGCATGACGATTTTGGTATCGGTACATCGGACGGGTCTGGCGAAGTACATCCAGTAACACCCCTCGATATTAGCGGGTGGGGGCAGCAAGTATAGGATTATCAGTGGATTTATCATTGGCTTCTCCGTGGACAGCTTGCACAAAAAGACTCCCCGACAAGCCGGAAGCTCCCCGCCGATGCCCCTGGTAAGCTCCCCTGCGGCCTGGTCTTTGACGCTGCCCCATGCCTGCCCTGCATTCGTGCCACGGATGCGCACAAGCCCCCGATCTATCCGCAACCCTGCAACGATGCCCGTTGAAGCCTTGAACCCCGTAGCGTGCCTCTGGTAGCGTGCCTCAAGCGTCGCTTGAGGTTGCCGGCCTGTTGACACTGGTAACAAGCTGCGCCGCCGCGTTCATCCTGCCAAGCTCCCCGGCCTCTCTGGTCTTGCTCTTGCCGCCCTGAACCGATCAACCAGGATGCCCGTCAAGCCCCGATCTTCCCCCCAACCTGCAACGATGCCCCTTGAAGCCTTGAACCCGGCGATCCGGCACGAGAATTCACAGGCGCCGGATTGAACGGAACCTCGGTCTGCGACCGGCAGCATCGTCAATTCCAGGCGAGCTGCGCACGCCGCGCCCAGTAATCCGGGGCCGGCTCCTCAAGAGTACCTAAGTTCCCCTCCGCCGTCTCGTCGAGCGCGACCGCCAGCGCCCCGAGGTTCGACACCACCTGTTCGCGCGTCACCGCGCCACTCAGGACGACATCGGCCCACGGCTGCGCCAGGGTCACCGCCAAGGCCAGGGCGTCGATCGTGGCACCCAACCGCGACGCCTCGGCCTCCAGGGCTCGCCGCCGCGGGGCGAAGTCCGGGTCCTTGTTCCGCGCCGTCAAGCGCCCGTTTGCGAGCGCCTCCTTGATCACAACGCCCATGCCGGCCGCGTGCGCCTCGGCCAGCGCCGGGCCGGCGGACCGCTCCAGCAGGTTCCAGGTCGCCTGCACGCCGTCGAATAGCCGCACGCCGTCGACGGCAACGGCCAGCGCCCGCCGCAGCGTGTCGCCTTGCCGCGGCCCGCTCAGCGACAGGCCGACGCGAACGCCGTCGGCCTTCATTCGGGCCAATTCGCCGAGCACGGCGCGGTCGTCGAGGACACCGCTGTCGGCCGTGGCGGAGTGAATCTGGTACAGGCCCAGATGTCCCCCGAGCAGCGCCCGGCTCTCGGCGTACTGGCGGCGCAGGACCGGCAGCGAATGGTCCTTGACCTCGTGCTTCGGGGCCACGACTTGCCAGCCGGCCGTGTACACGTAGCCCCACTTCGAGCCAACGGTCACCGCGCCGGGCGGGATCCGACGCGCCGCCAGCCAGCGGCCGAGAAACTCCTCGGCGCGGCCGTACGAGCGGGCGGCATCGAAGTAGCGCACCCCGGCGGCCCAGGCCACGTCGAGCGCGGCGTGGGCGCGCGCTTCCATCGCGGCGACGTCATAGTCATGGGCCAGGTCGGCGGCATGCCCCAGGTTGATGTAACCGGGCCGGCCGAGTGCCGCGAGGCCGAGGCCGAGCGGCGTGACGGTAAGGCCGGTCGTTCCGAGGAAGCGCGGTGGCAGGGTCATGAGGATGTTCTATCTGCAGAAAGGCAGCTTGTGGCGAACCAGCTCCTGTTAGAAGAGCCAGCGATTCGATAGGATGCCGGGAAGCGTCCGTGGAGAGGCGCGATCCCACACGAGAGTACCATGTACCGTCTGATCACCGCCGGCTGCGTGCTGGCACTCGGTCTGTTCGTTCCCGTCCTGAATGCGCAAGAGAAGACCGCGGACAACCCCGCAGTCCAGAAGATCAACCGCGACATCCCGCGGCACAAGGACTTCCTCAAACGGATCGAGGACAGCAAGGGCGCCGGCGACGTCATCTTCCTGGGCGATTCCATCACGCACGGCTGGGAAGGCCAAAAAGCCTGGCAGGAACACTTCGGCTCCTTCAAGCCGGTGAACCTCGGTATCGGCGGCGACCAGACCGGCCACGTTCTTTGGCGCATTACCGATGGCCATGAGCTGGACCACCTCCAGCCCAGGGCGGCGGTCATCATGATCGGCACCAACAACATTGGCGGTCATTCCGCCCAGCAGATCGCCGGCGGCATCAAGGCCATCGTCGAGGAGCTGAAAGGCCAGAAGCCGCACATCAAGGTCCTGGTGCTGGGCGTCTTCCCACGCGGCAATTCTGCCGATGCCGAGCGGAGCCTGGAACAGATCACCGAAGGGCATCAAGCCTATTGAGGAGGAGTTGAAGCAGGAGAAGCCGGACATCAAGCGCCTGAACGCGCTGGTCCGGAACCTGGAACAACAGCGGGGCACGATTCCGGCGGCGAAGCTGACCAAGAAGGTCGCCGAGATCAACGCCATCATCGCCAACCTGGACGATGGCAAGACCGTGTTTTACAAGGACATCGGCAAGGAGTTCCTGGACCAAAACGGCGGCCTGTCGGGCGAGATCATGCCGGACTACCTGCACCTGAGCGCCAGGGGCTACGACATCTGGGGCAAGGCGATCAAGGGCGATCTTGAAAACCTCGTCAAGTAGGCCAGGCAACCGGAAGGCGCTGCCCGGTCGTAGTCGATGGGCCCACCTGGCTGACTGAAGAGGCTGCTCCTGAACGCACCACTTGGTTGAGGGTTACGCGAGCAGTTTATCCACGACCTGGCCGTGTACGTCGGTCAGACGGAAGTCGCGCCCCTGGAAGCGATAGGTCAGCCGCGTGTGATCGAAGCCGAGCAGGTGCAGGATCGTCGCGTTCAGGTCGTGCACGTGCACGCGGTCGGCCGTGGCGTTGAAGCCGAAGTCGTCCGATTCGCCCAGCGTCAGGCCCGGCTTGATGCCGCCGCCGGCCAGCCACATCGAGAAACAATTGGGATGATGATCACGGCCGTCGTTGCCGCCCTGGACCATCGGCGTGCGGCCGAACTCGCCGCCCCAGATGACGAGCGTGCTGTCGAGCAGCCCGCGCTGCTTGAGGTCCCGGAGCAGCGCGGCGCAGGGCCGGTCGGTGTCCTGACAGTTCTGGCGCAGGTCGCGGACCAGGCCGCCGTGCTGATCCCAACTCTCGTGGAACAACTGCACGAAGCGCACCCCCTTCTCGACCAGGCGGCGGGCCAGCAGGCAGTTGTTGGCGAACGACGACCGGCCCGGCTCGGCGCCGTACATCTCGAGGACTTGCCGCGGCTCCCGCGCGATGTCCATCAACTCGGGGGCGCTGGCTTGCATGCGGTAGGCCATCTCGAACGCGCTGATGCGGGCGCCGATCTCCGGGTCGCCGACGATGCCGAGGCGCCGGCGGTTGAGCTGCGCCAGCGCGTCAAGCGAGTCGCGCTGGGTCTGGGAGTCGATGCCTGGCGGATTGGAAAGATACAGGACCGGATCGCCGGCCGAGCGGAACAAGACGCCGTTGTAGGCCGTGGGCAAAAAGCCGCTCCCCCAGTTGGACGAGCCGCCGCTGGGCCCCTTCTTGCCGGAGCTGAAGACGACGAAGCCGGGCAGGTCGCGCGACTCGCTCCCCAGGCCGTAGGTCGTCCAGGCGCCGAGGCTCGGCCGGCCGAATTGCTGCGCGCCGGTATTCATGAAGATCTGCGCCGGCGCGTGGTTGAAGGCGTCGGTCACCATCGACTTGACGACAGCGATGTCATCGGCACAACCAGCCAGGTTCGGCAGCAATTCGGACAGCTCGATACCGCTGCGGCCATGACGGGCAAACCGGAACTTCGGGCCGAGGCAGGTCGCGTCGGGCCGGATGAACGCCGCGCGGTAGCCCTCGAGCAGCTCGGGCGGCGGCAACCGGCCGTCGTAGGCGCCAGCGTCGGCTTGTGGTCAAACAGCTCCAGGTGGCTGGGGCCGCCGGCCATGAACAGGAAGATCACGTTGCTCGCCTTGGCGGGGAAGTGCGGCCGCCGGGGCGCCATCGGATCGCCGGCGGGGGCGTTCCCATCGGGACCCGCGCGGCGCGGTCGTGCAAGAGCGAGTGCAGGGCGATCGTGCCGAGGCCGACGCCGCACTCCTTGAAGAACCAGCGGCGGGTAACGTAGTCGTGATAGTTCATGGTGCTTTACTCCTCGTTCCCACGCCACCACCAGGCGGATCGCGTCCGTGCCCCACCGGCAATCATACACGCCCTCCTGCACGGTCTGCCAGGGTACTTGCCCCGACAAGTTGTGTGGGAAGCAAGCGGCCACCGGGTACAAGCCGAACTGGTCGTCGGGCAGAAGGTCGGACGGCGAGCGGCTGACGAGCTTGCGGTAGGCCACGTCGGAGCCGACCCGTACCTTCATGGCCGCCGCGCCCGTCGGTCCTGCGCCATGCGTGCACTGCCAATGTCTGCCATGTATCATACTTGCTGTACGGCAAGTCTCGCCCTATCATTAATCAAGAGTTGAGCAGGCACGGAGCGGGAGAAAATCGCGCATGCCGGAAAAACAACTCCCTACGGCCCTCGAACTTGTGCATCATGCCCTTGCGGCCGGTATCTTCGGGCAAATTCAGTGGGACGACCGGGCCGATGAGCGGGCACGCAGCAATCCCGATTTGCGGGAACTGACGCCGGAAGGAATCCGCCGCCTGCTGCACGGGTTTGTCCGCGGCGGCGGCCGACTCGACGAGCGGCGGTAACGGCGGCCCGACTGGCTCGCAGCGAACGCGGATCGCCCCGCCTATTACCGCGACCACTGGTATCGCGCCGTGGTGCCCGTGCCAGACCTGTTCCCTGGCGGTTTGTTCATCGAAATCCGCCTTTTCGACGACGACCCCCAGGACCCGTGGGTCGAGATCGCTAATGCCCATCCTCAGGTTTAGGGACGTGTGAACATGACGACGCGCCGCTTTCCCAAGCGCTGCGGCAAATGCGGACACCAGGCGATGAAACTCACCACCGTGCCGTATGCCGTAACCATCGAACACGATGGCCGCGCTTACCGCGTGGAGATTCCCGACCTGTCGGTACCGCAATGTGCCCAATGCGGGGCCATCAGCATCGACGACGAGGCTGACCAGCAAATCAGTGCCGCCTTTCGCCGCCACGCCCGCCTGCTGCCGCCGGAGGAGATTCGCTCCGGCCGCGAACAGCTCGGCCGGACCCAGAAGGAATTCGCGAGCCTCTTGGGCGTCGGCGAGGCGACCGTGTCGCGCTGGGAAACCGGCGCCCAGATTCAGCAACGCGCGATGGACCGCTTCCTCCGCCTCTGCTTCGCGAGTCCGGTGGCCGTCCAGTTACTGCAGAGCGATTTTCAGCCCGCTCCTGAGGGGGAGTCCGACCCGACCGAATCCGCTCGCGCGGAAAACCGGACGAACTTTTGAAACGCACGAGTAGTCCGCCCCCCGGTCCCGCCAGCAGTCGTCAGCCGGACGCGCCAGCGACGGACAGTTCCTTGCACCGCGGGTGTAGCAGTCGTTAGACGCGCCAGCGACGGATGGTTCCCGTCGCTGGCGCGTCTATTCCTTCGTGATCGTCTCGTCCAGGTTCAAGAGCACGCGCGACACGATCGTGTAAACGGCCAGCTCGTCGGGCGCAGGCCTGCGGGGAGCGGGCCGTCCTTGCTCCCCGTCGCCACCTCGACCGCGTTCAGCGCGCCGCCGGCAATGCGCCGGCGCTCCTTGGCCAGGAGCGCCTGCACCGTTGTCTGCTCGAAGTCGTCCGGCGGCCGGCTGACGCACAGGCGGAAGGCGTAGGTCAGGCGCTCGGCGTCGGTCGTGCCACCCTCTTTCAAGGCGCGCGCGGCCAGGGCACGGGCGCAGTCCATGAAGATCGGCTCGTTCAGCGTCGTCAGTGCTTGCAGCGGCGTGTTCGAGCGGTTCCGCCGAGGGCACGAGAAGTCGCCGTTGGGCGCGTCGAACGCCTGCAGCATCGGGTAAGGCGTCGAGCGGCGGCGGAACGTGTACAGGGCACGCCGGTAGCGGTCGCGGCCCTCGGCCTGCACCCAATTGAACGGCCCGTAGCTGGTCGGCGGCACGAACAGGAACGGCGGCGCCGGCGTGAAGATACTCGGACCGCCGAGCGTCCTATCGAGCAAACCGCTGGCCGAGAGCGCGATGTCACGGACGATCTCCGCATCGACGCGCAGCCGCGGGCCGCGCGCCAGCAAGCGGTTCTGCGGGTCGCGTTCCAGGAGCTCGGGCGTCACGCGCGACGACTGGCGATAGGCCGCCGACTGGACGATCAGCCGGTGCAGGTGCTTGATGCTCCAGCCGCTCTCCATGAACTCGACGGCCAACCAGTCGAGCAATTCGGGGTGCGAAGGCTTCTCGCCCTGCAGACCGAAGTCCTCCGGCGTGGCGACGATGCCGGTGCCGAAGTAGGCCTGCCAGATGCGGTTGACGAAGACGCGGGCCGTCGTCGGCGACCGGCGATCGACCAGCCAGCGCGCCAGTGTCAGCCGGTTGGCCGGCGCTTGCGCGTCGGCCAGGGGGTGCAGGAACGCCGGGACGCCGGCCGTCACCGCCTTGCCCGGCTTGAGGAAGTCGCCGCGCTTAAGGACGTGCGTCACGCGCGGCTCCTCGCGCTCTACCAGGGTCAGGGTCGTGGCGCCCCGCGGCCAACCTTGCCAGAGTTCCTCGATCCAGCTATTGGCCTCTTGCCACTCTTGCACCGTCGTCCGCCAGTAACTGAAGACGGCCCCCTGCTGTGCGGCAGTGCGTTGGTCGCGCGGGATGGCGAGGATGGCGCGGACCGAGGGCGGCAGCGGATCGGCAGTCGCATTGCCGTCGCCACAGACCGACAGGCGAAATCGACCCAGGTTGTTGTTCATGTGGTCGTCGCTGTTCCAACCGCCGTGCCGCTGCACCAGGCGAAACGTCACGACCGTGCCCCCCGGCTGCGCGACGTTTTGCGAGGTGGTGAAGACCGCGTTGCGCGGCACATTGCGCCGCCCCGGTCCGGCGTCGATGCCCCAGGCCGTGTCGTCCTTACCGTCGATCGCATACGTGACCGGGCCGGTGACGCGGCGGCGTTTCGAGCGGTCGTCGAAGTTCGGCTCCAGCGGACGTTCAGGATTGGCGTAGTCCGCGGTCGCCTTCTCCAGCTTGACCGGCATCCAAACTTCCGAAGTCTTCCGAGACTTCGGAAGTTTTTCTGCGGCCGCTACTTCGACCTTGAACTCGGTCAGCGCGCACGTCCCCATGAACGATCGCCCCGGCCCGCCCGCCGGCAGGTTGGGGTCGTTGAGCAATTCCAGGCGGAAGGCGCGGATTTCCTTCAGATCGGTCGCCGCCTGGAACGCTTCCTGAAACAGCGTTGGCGCGTAGCCCTGGGCCAGGACCGAACCGTCCTTGCGGTAGAAGTAATGCTGATCGTGATCGCCGATCTGCCGTACCTGCAGCACCGTCCAGTGCGGCTGATCGTCCTTCACTTTCGCTTCCCACTCGGCCAGGCGCTGGGTCCAGTCGGGCGTCCGCTGCTTGAGGCCGTCCTCGACCAGGGCGATGCGGCGCGTGATCTCGGCCGCCTTCTGCTGCTCGGCCGGGGTGTAGACGACCGGGCAGGCCTCATGGTCGTTGTTCAGGTAGGCGAAGAGGCGGTAGTACTCCTGCTGCGACATCGGGTCGTACTTGTGGTCATGGCACTGGCAGCACTGCACGGTCAGGCCGAGAACGCTCTTGCCCAGGGCGTCCACGCGATCGAACATGGCGTCCATGCGGAACTGCTCGGGGTCGATGCCCCCTTCCTCGTTCTTCATCGAATTGCGCAGAAAGCCGGTGGCGACCCGCTGGTCCTGCGATGGATCGGGGAGCAGGTCGCCGGCCAGTTGCGCGATGATGAACTCGTCATACGGCACGTCGCGGTTGAGCGCGCCGATGACCCAATCGCGGTAGAAGAAGATCCACCGCAGCATGTCCTTCTCGAAGCCGTCCGAGTCGGCGTAGCGGGCCAGGTCGAGCCACAACCGGGCCCAGCGCTCGCCGAAGTGCGGCGACGCCAGCAAGCGCTCGACCAGCTTCTCGTACGCTTGCGGGCTCTTGTCGGCGAGGAAGTCATCGACCTCCTTGACGGTCGGCGGCAGGCCGGTCAGATCGAGCGACAGCCGGCGGATCAGGGTTACCCGATCGGCGTCGCGCGGGAGCCAGCCCTTCCTTTTCCAGCCGGGCGAGGAGGAAGCGGTCGATGGCATTGCGCACCCACGCCGCATTGCGCACCGGCGGTAGGGCCGGTCGCACCGGCGCGAAATGCCCAGTGGCGTCCGGCATCACCGTCATTGCCGCGCGACAGCATGGCGGCGCGTGACGGCGCCTCAATACCGCCGACGAAGGTCCCGTTCCCCAGGCGGAACGGCCAGGCGCCGGCGTCGATCCACGCGCGCAGCAGCCGGACCTGCCTGGCCGACAGCGCGTTCTTGCCCGGCATCCCGACCGCGCCCGAAGCCCGTGTGACGCGGCCGGCAATCTCCGGCGGCTCGTCGCCGGCCCGAACCGGCAGCAAACCGCACAGGGCCACACCCAGGCTGAGGCAAAACCGCGTTTCGCGTCGCATGGCTCGTTCTTCCAGCGCGTCGGCCGGCACCGAGGCCCCACGAGCCCTCGGCCCACTCGACGGCGAGTCGTTGGTTGTTATCCATGGCCTACGAAGGGTGCACCCACGACCCCCGGTAGGGCCGCCGCAACAGCCGGTTCGCCTCGTCGTCGCTCACGACGCGCTGCTGTTGCGCGTCCCACGTCAGCGTCCGGTTCAGCCGCAACGCCAGGTTGGCCAGGATGCAGCTCGCCGTCGAGATGTGGCCCTCCTCGATGTCGGCGATCGGCCGGCCGCGCGTGCGGACCGCCTCCAGGAAGTTCCGCATGTGGCCGCGGATCGCCGGGCGCAGTGCCGCTCCAGGTCGCGCTCCGTCCGGTCCTCGGGGTACTGCTCCAGCTCGTACGCCACATCGCGGTGGAGCCGTTCGCCCTGGCCGGCCGGCGTGAAGTCGTAACGCATCACGCTCACCTTCAGCGTGCCGCGGTCGCCGTAGATCGTGGCTCCCCACGGATAGTCCGGGTCGGGAGTTGTGCCCCAGGTGCGGTGCTGCCAGACCACGGTTTTGTCGCCGAAGTCGAACGTGGCGGTCTGCGTGTCGGTGATGTTGGCCTTGCTGTTACGGTCCACGAAGATGCCGCCCGCGGAGCTGATGCGCCGCGGCCAGCCCAGGTCGAGCATCCACCGGACCATGTCGAGCATGTGGACGCACATGTCGCCGACGATGCCGTTGCCGTACTCCGTGAAGGCGCGCCAGCCGCGCGGGTGCACCAGGCGGTTGTACGGCCGCATGGGCGCGGGGCCGGTCCACATCTCGTAATCCAGGTGCTCGGGCGGGTCGATGTCGGGCGGGTTGTCGCGGGCGCGCATGTGATAGTAGCAGTAGATCTCGATGTGGGCGATCCGGCCGAGCAGGCCCGCCCGTACCACCCGTTCGCGGGCATCGGCAATGTGCGGGGTGCTGCGCCGCTGCAGGCCGACCTGCACGACCTTGCGAAGCCGGCGGGCCGCGGCGACCATCGCCTGGCCCTCCGCGACATCCACACTGATCGGCTTCTGCACCCAGACATCGCAGCCGGCCTCGAGCGCGGCGATGGTCGGCAGCGCGTGCCAGTGGTCAGGCGTGCCGACCAGGACGATGTCGAGGTTGCGTGGCCGCAGCATCTCGCGGTAATCGCGATAGGTGCGCGGCCGCTGCCGCGAGCGCTGGCGCATGGCGACCATACCCGCGGCCTCGTCGAGCATCCGGCTATCGACATCGCCGAGCGACACCACCTCGACGTTCGCGACCTGCAGCAGGCGGAGCAGATCGCACTTGCCGTACCAGCCGCAGCCGATCAGGCCGACGCGCGGCGGCCGCGGCTCACCGGCCCCGGCGAAGTTGACAGCGGCGGCAGCGAGGCCGGCGGCACCGGTCTGGAAAAAATCGCGACGGTCCATGGGACACCTCGGGATGGAGAGCACGGAGGCATTTCCTTCAATCTATGCGGGTTCGCTCACAAGCTCCAGAATGCCGCGCAGCGGGATGCCGGCCCAATCAGGCCGGTACAGCAGCTCCTGGCCCAGTTCGCTGATCGCCTTTTCGAGCACGAATAGCTGCAGCAGCGCCTGAATCTCCTCCGCCGAGCCCGGCAGAAATCCGGCCGGCCGTCCCACCTCGAGATACTCCCGCAAGTAGGTCGCCGCGACCCAGGAATGCCATAGCCGGCCCCAGCGCTGCAGCGTCGCCAGGTCCTCCGGCCGAATGACGCCCGAGGTCTGGCCGCGACCGCTGTGCTTGCCCAACAGCGCGTTCCACATCACGTAATGGAACGAGCGCACCATGCTGGCGACGTCGCGCAGCGGCGAGCGCTTGCCGCGGCGATCGCTGAGGCTGCGACTCGGATTGCCCTCGAAGTCGATGATGACGAAGTCCTTGCCGGTGAACAGCACCTGGCCAAGGTGAAAGTCGCCGTGGTAGCGCGTGCGCAGGCCGGTCCATTTGCGGCTCATCACCATGCGAAAGCGCTGCAGAATCTCGTCCTCGTGCGCCAGCACGCGCTCGGCCAATGCCCGCTCCTCGTCGTCCAGGCCGGCGGCACGACTGCGCAGCAGGTCCAGGACGCGGCGGTGCAGGTTGCGCAGCGATTGGTAGACCGAACGCTGGTAGAGCGAGGTAAACATCTCCGGCGCAAACTCGGGACTCTCGTGATCGCCGGCCAGACTCCGGTGCATCTCCGCCGTCCGCCGGCCCAGCAGCCGGGCCGACTCCAGATAATGCCCTGCCAGCTCCTGGATCACACCGGGGACCTCCGCGGCGATCAGGTCATGCGGCACCAGCGCGGCGCTGGCGGCCGGCTCGGCCTGTGCCGGCAGCGCCAGCACGCGCTCGAAGTAGCGGCTCAGCTCGTCCAGCGTGTACTGCCACGCGGTGGCCTCGTGCGCGACATATTCCTGCAAGACGGCGAGGGTGATCGGTTCGCCGCGCCGCGGGCAGAATTCGATGGCGCCCAAGAGCGGCGACACCTGGCTGAACGACTTCGTCCGGGCAAAGTAACGGCCCACCTCGAGGTCCGGGTTGACCCCTTCCTCCAGCCGGCGGAAGACCTTCAGGATGAGCTGCTTGCCGAAGACGATCGAGGTGTTGTTTTGCTCTTCATGGTGCACGGCAATCGGCAACGCGTCAGATCCGTGCCGTCGAGCCACGGTTGCAGCGCGGGCTGCGTGGTCACGATCAGATCGCCGGCGCCCAGCGTCCGCGTCCGCCGTGACCGGATCGTCTCCAACAGGGTTTGGCAAAACGTTGGATCGAGCAGCGCATCGTAAAGGACGCCGGGCGTCTTACCCTCCAGTCGCGCTACGACCGGCGACGGCGTGCGCTGCAGCAGCGCCTCGGCCTGCGCCCGGTGGCAAACGTGAGCGGCAACAGGTAGGTATCTTCCGCGCCGACCTCGTAGGCGATCTCCAGGAGCGCGATCACCGCGATCGCCTCGCCGTGGCGGATGCGGAATCCCTCGCGGATCGCCACCGATTTGATCGCCCGGTCCGCGGCCGGGAACCACGAGCGGCTTGCGAGGAACGCGGGCAACGCCGCCTCCAGCCGTCGCCGCACCGCGTTGTGCAGCACCTCCGGCCAGTCCTCGCCGATCACCAGCGTCGGCGCCGCCGGCGGTCCGGGCACGCTGGCCTTGCGGTCCGCCACGCGCGGCTCCAGCGAAAACCAGTAGAACGCGTGCGGCCCCAACGTCAGCGAGTAAGGCCGTTGCGGATCGACCGGCGGTAGCGCGGTATGTCCCAGCATTTCCGTCGGCGTAAAGCCGCCAAAGCCCGACAGGTCCAGCTCGACGTGCTGCACCAGCCGCGATAGATTCGCTACCACCAGGACCGATTCTTCCTGGTAACGGCGGACAAACGCGAGCACCCGGCGATTCGCTGGATGCAGGAACTCAAAGCTGCCCCGGCCGAACGCCTTGTAGCGCTTGCGCAGCGCGATCAGCCGCTTCATCCACCACAGCAGCGAATTGGGATTGTTCTGCTGCGTCTCGACGTTGACCGATTCGTAATGGTACTCGGGATCGATGATGACCGGCAGGTAGAGCCGCTGCGGGTTGGCGCGCGAGAAGCCGGCGTTGCGGTCGCCCGATCCACTGCATCGGCGTGCGCACGCCGTTGCGATCGCCGAGGTAGATGTTGTCGCCCATGCCGATCTCGTCGCCGTAGTAGACGACCGGCGTGCCGGGCATCGAGAACAGCAAGGCGTTCATCAGCTCGATGCGGTTGCGATCGTTGCCGAGCAGCGGCGCCAGCCGCCGGCGAATGCCGAGGTTGATCCGCGCCTGCGCGGTCCTGGCGCGTAGACGCGGTACATGTAGTCGCGCTCCTCGTCGGTCACCATCTCCAGCGTCAGCTCGTCGTGATTGCGCAGGAACATCGCCCACTGGCAGCTTTCGGGAATGGCCGGCGTCTGGTTGAGGATGTCGATGAGCGGGAAGCGATCCTCCATGTGGATCGCCATGAACAGCCGCGGCATGAGCGGAAAGTGGAACGCCATGTGGCACTCGTCGCCCTGGCCGAAATAGTGCACCGCGTCCTCGGGCCACTGGTTCGCCTCGGCGAGCAGCATGCGGTTGGGGAATTTCCCATCGACGTGCTGGCGCAGCTGCCTGGAGGAAGCCGTGCGTCTCGGGCAGGTTCTCGCAGTTGGTGCCCTCGCGTTCGTAGAGATACGGCACGCGCGTCGAGCCGCATCCCGTCCACGCCCATCTCCAGCCAGAAGTCGAGCACCGGGAAGATGGCATTCCACACGGCCGGGTTGTCGAAATTCAGATCGGGCTGGTGGCGTATAGAAGCGGTGCCAGTAATACGCCTTGGCGACCGGGTCCCAGGTCCAGTTCGAGTGCTCGAAGTCCTTGAAGATGATGCGCGCCTCGGCGTAGCGTGTCGGCGTGTCGCTCCAGACGTAGAAATCGCGCTCGGGACTGCCGGGCGGGCTGCGGCGAGCCCGGCTGGAACCAGGGGTGCTGGTCGGAGGTGTGGTTGATGACCAGCTCGGTGATCACGCGCAGCCCGCGGCGATGCGCCTCGCGCGAGAAACTCCTGGAAATCGCCGCAGGCTGCCGTAGGCCGGATTGACGCTGGTGTAGTCGGCGATGTCGTAGCCGTCGTCCTTGAGCGGCGACGGATAGAACGGCAGCAGCCAGACGGCGGTGACGCCGAGGTCCTGCAGGTAATCGAGCTTCTGCGTCAGGCCGCGGAAGTCGCCCATGCCGTCGCCGTCGCTGTCCGCGAACGCGCTTGACGTGGATCTCGTAAATGATGGCGTCCTTGTACCAGAGCGGGTCGTTGTCCCCCATCGCATCTCCTAACGAAGCAGGCCGCACCATCACCAAGCCGACTCTGTCGATCTATCGGCCGGCGACGGACACGGACATGGTCAAGCTTGCTTCGTCGTCGCGAGCACGGCGTCGAGCATGCTTTCCGTGAGGCGCCCCGTGAAGGTGTTCTGCTGGCTCGGATGATACGACCCGAGCAGTGTGTACGGCCCGACAACCGCCCTGGCGCCGTGTCCAAACGCCGGCTTCGGTTGGTTGACGTGACCCAGGGCGCGGACCGCGCGCAACGCCCCGTCCCACGCGAACGATCCGAGGCACAGGATCACGCGCACGCGCGGCAGCAACCGCAGCTCCTCCACCAGGAACGGCAGACAAGCGTCGCGTTCCTCAGGCGTGGGCCGATTGCCAGGCGGGGCGCAGCGCACGCACGCCGCGATGTAGCAATCCGTCAAGCGCAGGCCGTCGTCCTTGTGGGTCGAGGTCGGTTGGTTCGCATAGCCGGCGCGATAGAGCGCGGCGAAGAGCCAATCGCCGGAACGATCGCCGGTGAAGACGCGTCCGGTGCGATTGCCGCCGTGCGCCGCGGGACCGAGTCCGACCACCAGCAGCGTTGCCGCCGGATCGCCGAAGCCCGGCACCGGCCGGCCCCAGTATTCCTCGTCCTGGTATGCGGCCCGTTTCGCGCGCGACCTGCTCACGCCACGCCACCAGACGTGGACACCTGGTGCAGGTAATGATGCGCTGCTGCAACTTGGCCAGGGATGGCTTGGACATGCCGAGTGTCCTCTTACGGGTACAAGAACGGACCGGCGAACGACATCGCGGCCGGCACCAACCGGGGATTAGCATGCGCGTGACACGGTCTGCCATCAAGGTCGTGCCGGGCTGGCAGGGGGCACCCTATTTTCGGCACGACCGGCACGACGCGCACTGACCGGCACGACGCGCACTGACCGGCACGAGAATCAGCGAGAAGTAAGGATAGTTCAGCAGCACGCGGCGAGCGCCGGTGCCGTGGTGTAGCTCTTCTCCTCGCAGATGCGCGAGCCGAGCCGCTGGTTGATTTGTCGCTTCAGCTCCGCGCTCGTCGTTGGTGCGATACACCGAGCGGGCCAGCTCGATGAAGCTGCGCCGAAATCTTGCCCTTGCTCGCACACGCGAATCTCGTCCTCAATGTCCCACAACGCCTCGTTCACGTTCCGCAGTGCCGCCGTCACCCGCTCCAGCTCCGCCGACGGTTTCACGCACCGCGCCTGCGCCGCCAGCAGGCTGCCCAGCTCCAGGCGGATGTTCCCCAGCTTCCGCGCGTCGTGGACCCGGCTGCGCTTGATTTCGAGGATCGTGATCCTGTCCACCAGCTCGCCCGGCGCGATCTCCGCCACGATCGGCCCGCGCAGGCCGAAGCGCCTCTGCCGCAATTCGTCGGCCATGCGCGCGAACACGCCGGCCCAGTCGCCCCACTGCTCCTGGCGAAACAGCCGCAGCGTCGGATACCACGGACTATCCTCGCGGCCGCGCATCCAGCGCCAGTCCGCCGCCATGCTCACCGCCATCCACACCTCGATGCCGAGCGCTCCGGCCAGATGCGCCACTGCCGTGTCCGATGTCACCACGAGATCGAGGTGTGCCAGGATCGCCGCCGTGTCGAGGAACGCGCCGTCCGCGTCGAGCCGGGCACCGAAATCGACGATGTCCCAATGACCCGGCACGTCGCGCAGCTGCTCGGCGCCGTATCCCTTTTGCAAGCTGATGAGCCGCACGCCCGGCAGTTCCGCCAGCGGCGCGAACGCCCGCAGCGGCACCGACCGATGCGCGTCGCCCTGGTACTTCTGGCTCCCCTGCCACGCGATGCCGATCCTGATGTGGGGCACGTTTGTTACGTGCCCGTTCGCTGCCGGCACGTAAGAAACGTGCCCCACCGCAGCCGCGAGCTCCCGCCCCCATTCTTCAATCCGCGCCGGTTCCGCCGACAGGTATGGCACCGCCGCCGGCACAGTCTCCGGCGTCGTGTGAAACACGCCCGGCAGGCTCAGGAACGGCACCTGGTACGCGAAGTCCGGTAGCGGCATTCCCTGCACGATCACGCGATCGATCCCCGGACAGCGGTGCAGCAGCTTCTCGAGCGCGCTCGGACACTCTACCAGCACCACCCCGCCGCGCTCCTTCACCAGCGGCGCGTAACGCACGAACTGAATCGTGTCGCCCAGGCCCTGCTCCGCGTACAGCAGGATCGCCTGTCCGTGCAACGGCCGGCCGTCCCAGCGCGGCTGCGCGAAGTTGCGCTGCGGCGCGACCGGCGTTTTCCAGCGCCATTCATATTCGGCCCAGCCGCGGTCATATTCGCCGCGCATCAACAGGCCCAGCGCCAGGTTCTTGCGCGTGTCCGGCGAATCGGGCTTGAGCCGCAGCGCTTCCTGATACGCCGCGATCGCCTCGTCCATCCTGCCGAGCTGCTCGAACAGCACGCCCAGGTTGTTGTGCGCCTCCGCATGCTCCGGCCGGAGGCGCACGCTCCGGCCGGAGGCGCACGCTCCGGCGAAAGCACGCCTCGGCTTCCGCATGCCGCGCCTGCGCCAACAGCGCGATCCCCAGGTGATTGAGAATCTCCGGCGAATCCGGCGCCAGCTTCAGCGCGATCCCATACTCCGCCTCCGCCTCGACCATCCGGCCCGAGCGCCGCAGCAGATTGCCGAGGTTGTGCCGGGCGTCGACGTAGTCGGCCTTGAGCCGCACCGCTTCCTGAAAGCCCGCCAGCGCCTCCGCCTTCTTGCCGTCCTTGTCGAGCGCCGCCGCCCGGTTGTTGTGCAGGACGGCGTTGCGTGGCTCCAACTCCAGCGCCCGCCCGAACGCCGCCGCCGCCTCGGCCGCCGCACCCCGGTTCAGCAATTCCAGCCCGCGCTGGGCGTACCGCTCGGCGCTTTCCAGCCGCGGATGCGCCTCCAGTGCCTGCGCCATCCGCGCGAACACGCCGTCCCAATCGCCGCGCACCGATTGCCGAAACAGCGTCATGCTCGGATACCACGGGCTGTCGGTGCGTCCTGCAGCCAGCGCCAGTCGGCCGCGGTGCTGGTCGCGAGCCACACCGGCACTCCCAGCCCCCCGGCGAGGTGCGCGATCGCCGTGTCGGACGTGATGACCAGGTCGAGGTGCTTCATCACCGCCGCCGTATCGAGGAACGGCCCGTCCGCGTCGAGCTTCTTGCCGAAGTCGAGTATCCTCCAATCGCGGACTTTCGCAAGCTGTTCGCTGCCGTGGCCCTTCTGCAGGCTGACGAGCCGAACGCCCTTGACGCGTGCGATGGGCGCGAACTTCACCAGCGGGATAGAGCGAAACCGGTCGTCCTGGTAGGTGCGGCTCCCCTGCCACGCGATGCCGATCTTGAACCCGGTCAGCGTCCGCAGCTCCTGTCCCCACCGCCGCACTCGCTCGGGGTCCGCCGCGAGGTAGGCACCGTCACTGTGGGGCACGTTTTTTACGTGCCCGTTGGTCGTGTCCCCGTTGTGCCCAACCGCCCCGGACTCGTGTGTGCTGGAGACGTTGCCGAGCTGTCGGTCCGCGCCGGGCACGTAAGAAACGTGCCCCACAGGGGAAATACCCAGGATGCCCGGCACGCTCATCAGCGGCGCCTGCGTGTCGAACTCCGGGAGCGGCTCCCCCTGCGGCACGAGTCGATCGATCCCCGCGCAGCGCGCCAGCAGCTTCACCAGCGCCTTCTGGCACTCGACAACGACCTTGCCGCCGCGCTCGGTCACCAGTGCCGCGTAGCGAATGAACTGGAGGGTATCGCCGAGCCCCTGCTCCGCGTACAGGAGGATGGTCTTGCCGTCGAGCGGGCCGCCGTCCCAGCGCGGCTGCGCGAACTTGCGGGCCGGCATTTCCTTGGTGCCCCAGCGATACTCGTACTCGGGCCAGCCGGCCGCGTAATCGCCCTTGCCGAGTAGCGCCAGCCCGAGGTTCTTGTGCGCGTCGGGATAGTCGGGCTTGAGCCGCAGCGCCTGGTGATAGTTGGCGATCGCCTCGTCGACGCGCTCCAGCTTGACGAGGACGATGGCGAGGTTGTTGTACGCCTCGCCGTACTCGGGCTTGAGGCGCAGCGCCTCGCGCAGCGACGCCAGCGCCTCGTCGAGCTTGCCCTCGTGCCGCAGCGCGTTGCCCAGGTTGTTGTGCGCCGCCGCATACTGCGGCCGCAATTCCAGGGCCCGGCGATAGCACGGGATGGCGGCCGTGTGCTTGCCCTGCTGCGCGAGCACGACGCCGAGGTTGTTGTGCGTGTCGGCCGCATTCGGCTTGCGCTGGAGCACCAGCCGATAGCAGCCGGCCGCCTCGGCGAGCTGCCCCTTGTCCGCGAGGGTAACGCCGAGGTTGTTGCGTGCCTCACAGTGGTCGTGCCTCGCGCGGAGGGCCTGGCGGAACGCCGCGAGCGCGTCGTCGAGCGCGGGAATCGCGCAGGGCCAGGCCGAGGTTGTTGAGCGCATCCGCCCACCTCGGCCGGAGCCGCACCGCCGTGCGGAACGCGTCGACGGCGTCCGCCGCCCGGCCGGCGCGTTTCAGCCCGATGCCGACGTTGTGGTGCGCCTCGGCGTAATCCGGCCGGAGCTGCACCGCCTGCTCGAAGCTCGCCTGCGCCTCCGCGCGCCGGCCGCACGCCGCCAGCGCGACGCCGAGATCGTTGTGCGCCTCGGCCCAGTCCGGCCGCGCCGCGAGCGCCGCCCGCAGCGCGGTCTCGGCCTCGGCCGGCTTGCCCTGGTTGAGGCTCTTCATGCCGCGTTGATAATGTTCATCCGCCGGGGAAATGGGTTGCATGGCCGGGCTCCTTGTGGCCGAATCCGGCCAACGTGCGACTGCCCCGAAGGGGCGGAACATGAAAGCCCAGGGCAACGCCCTGGGAGAAAACGCATGGGGTTTCCCGTAGCCCTGAAAGGGCGCAACAGCACTTGCAGGCGAATCCGCCAAACCTGCGGCCGCCCCGAAGCGGAAAACATGAAAGCCCAGGGCGGCGCCCTGGGGTGCTGTTTCGCCCTTTCAGGGCTTGGGTCGTCAATTCGGTCGGACCCAGGGCGTTGCCCTGGGCTGTCCTGTTCCAGCCTTTCAGGCTGAAGACACAACTCGGTCTGATCCAGGCGTTGCCGCCTCAAACGAACGACAGTCCGGTCGAGGCTCTTCTACGAAGCAAGTTGCGGCTCCTTTGATTCATGCTCCAGATTCACGCATTCCGCGTGGGCCTGGCTCCATCCGAGCTGATGCGCGATCGTCCCGAGCAGGACGTCGCCGCGTCCCGGCCAACCCGGCGGCGGGAAATGTCCTTCCCGCAAGCGCTCGGAGCGCACCACGACGAAGCCGTCGCGCATGTACGACACGCCGGGCCGGCCCTCGCGCCGGGCGGGCGGCACGCCCAGGAACCACGGCTGCGCCTGGAGGCGCTCCAGCTCCGTGGCCCGGAATTCGTGCCACGCCGGTTGGCCGATGTAGTCGATCCCCTTGTCCAGGAGCGGCGCCAGCGCGTCCCACCAACCAGCTTCGACGCAGGCGCCCTGGTCGAGGCAGATCGCGTAATCGGCCGACAGCGGCACGTCGTGAAAGAGCAGCCGCGCAAGCTGCTCGCGCGGCACGCGCTGCGGCGCGTGCCATACCGTGACGCGCAGGTCGCGGTCGGCCGTGAACTCGAATCGCTCAATGCCGCCGGGCAGCGCGATCCGCCGCGGCCAGGCCCCGTCGGGCGTCAGCGTGCCGAGCGTGTAATGCAAACTGTCGGTTGCGTGGCTGAACGCCAACCGCAACTCAATCCGCTCCCGCGGCACGTGCTTCAGGATGCTCCCGAGACAGCGCCGAAGCGCGTCCGGGGAACCTTCCAGGGCGAACAGGCAGACGGCAGCTTGGGGTGCTTGGCACATGGGCGGCCCTCGTATGGTGTCGGTTACTCGGGGGCTAGCACGGATTGGACGGGTTCAATCCGAAAGAGTTCTCCCATCGTATGTTACCTTATACGTCGCATTGCCATCCTTGGGAACCGTAAGCTCGCAGACGAGGTCATCGCCATTGCCATCCTCAAAAACGCCATTTTGGCCAACGGAAATAATGCGTATCACAATCCGATCATCAGCTACGGTTCGCTGAAAGACATACGGCCGTCCAAAGGCGTCTCGTTCCATTTGTTCACGGACGACCTCGGTTATGATTTTCCTCTCCATTGCAGTCTTGAGCATATCCGAAAGAGCTTGCGCTCTTTGGCATTCGTCGAAGGAAAAACGTCGAAAAGAGCCGCCCATTTTCATTAGATCAATCGAGGTCCAATGGGAAGCGTTGTTGGTGTAGTTCCGGCACCCAGGGCCGACAAGGACGACTATGGCAATCAGTGCGTAATGCCGCCGCATCGCCGTGCCTCCTAAAAAACTCGAAACGCCGCAGATTCTTTGACATTTGCACCAGGAATGGGGGATTCCGGCCGGGAGTCGCGCCGCGAGCGGAAGGTCACCTTTCCAGTCCTAGGTCATCGTACAGTTGAGCAAGCCAAGAGATCACTTGATCCCAGTTCGTAATATTATTTGTGCTTGTCACGGGGGTATTATCGTCTCCTGAAATTCCCGGAATTAGCCTTCCCAACTCATGTGCAAGGTACCTCGCCTGCCTGAGGCGCGCACTCGCATCATAAAAAAAGCGTGAGTTTATATGAATGGTATCACCAAGCCCCCATCCCCAGACATAGGCGTAAGGACGACGTCCCCATCCGAACCACTCATCCCAATCTCCGTTGTTATTCATGATGTTAATTGCAGCATCTGGGTCTTCCAAGCGATCCAAGACGCTTCCTAGGCTATCTAGGTAGAATTGCCGGTTCGCTTCGGTGGGCGCGTTGCGTCCAAACAGGATCGGAAGCTCGGGTCGTATGCGCTCTCCTTGCACATCCGGCCAGCGACGCTGAAGGACGAAGCGCGCTTTCCGGATAAGCTCAGCTGCCTCAGGCAGTCTTTGCCGAACGATGATACGTTGGGCGATGCCCTCGACGGATTCCCCCTCCTCGTCGTTGATAAAGTGGATGCGGACAGGGAAACGGTTACTCAAAGGCAGATCAAGGCGCAAACGCCGCCGAAACTGTCCCATTGTCTCGCCCAATTGTATAACAAGCTGTCCCCGTAGGCGCCGTAGCCCATTTTCTTCGATGACTTGCTCGATCTGCGACGGATCCTCGAATGGCTCCCCCACCGGCGAGAAATTCATGTTCCCCGGTTGGTTGCCGGTGTACGTGTTGGACACATCGAAGAAATGCTCCAGCAAGGTGTAGCGCCCATATTCGTTTGACTGGAGCAACGACGCCGACCGGGCGCCGGCGTTTTCGATCAGGCCGGCGCCGATGGTGCCGCTGTCGCTCGGCAGGGTGGCGCCGGGCCGGTGTCGGTCCGCGTGTAGGTGCCCGTCACGGCGATGGTGCGATCGAATGTCTCATTGACCGGGTTGCCGTATTGCGTCTGCGTGTAGGTGTCGGTGCCCGTGACCATCTCGGTGAAGCTGCCGCCGCCGGTCGTGCCGGTTTCGACCATGCTGTAGGTGTCGCTGCCGGTAATCGCCTGCGAGTAGCTCCCCTCCACCGTGTTGCCCGTCTCGGTGGTGTTGGAAGACAACGTGCCGTTTTCATTCAGAGTGAAGTCGGGGCCGGTTTCAGTGAGCGAATAGCCGTCGACCGTCGATTGGGTGAGCGTGTATTCGCCGCTGATCTTGTCGCCCCACTGCGCGCCGCTCGTGGACGGTCCGTCGTATTCGGTCACGCTGTAGGTGTCCGTCCCAATGACCTCAACGTCCCTGTGTAGCTCCCGGTCACGTCGTTGTCGCCGGTGAAGGTCATAGTGCTGTCGGCCCAGTCGGTCAACGTCTGGCTGTGAGTGACGGTGCCGTCGCCCCCCGAACGCGTGCCGGCCGAGGTCTCCGTGGTCGTGACCGTCGGCGCGTGCGAGCCGGTGATGTAGTTGCCCGAGTCGGTCGTGGTCAATATATCCGTTTCGGTCGTCAACGCAGTAAACGTCCCGCGCTGGTCCCGACGAAACTCTTCGGGGAGATCCGCTCGCTGAACATGCTGTGTATACACCGGAGCGTGCGGGCCCACCTCGACGGTTTCGAGCCGGTTGCGGTGCCGCGGTCATAGCGAGAAAAAAGCGGAATGCGGCGCCGGCCTCTTGCAATGGGCGCGCGCCCCGGTTATGCTCGGGACTGTCCTTTCCTCCCGAGGGACGATCATGGCCGAGGGGCGGATGAGCTTGCCGCAGGTGCGCGGCTTTGGCGAAACCAGCCGGCGCGACGCCTGGTGGGTGCAGCCGGTCGCCGTGTTCGCGGTGCTCCTGGCGTTCATCGTCTACTCGACGTGGGCGGCGCTGCCAGGGAACGCACTACACCTATGGGCCCTACCTCTCGCCGTTCTATTCTCCCGAGCTGTTCGGCGCCTCGGACGCACAGCTGGTTCGGGCCGAAGCCCGCGTGGTGGCCGGCCTGGCTGCTGTTTTCGCCGGCGCTCTTGATCCTCTGGGCGCCCGGCGGCTTCCGCTTCACCTGCTATTACTACCGCGGCGCCTATTACAAGGCGTTCTGGGCCGACCCGCCGTCGTGTACCGTCGGCGAGCCGCGCAAAAGCTACTGGGGTGAGCGTACCCTGCCGCTCGTCCTGCAAAACCTGCATCGCTATTTTCTGTACCTGGCGCTCGTCTTCCTCGTCTTCCTCGCGTGGGACGTTTACCGGGCGCTCTGGTTCACGGACGATGCCGGCGCCGTTCACTTCGGCGTCGGCGTCGGCACGCTGGTGCTGCTGGTCAACGTCGTCTTGCTCGGCGGCTACACCTTTGGCTGCCATTCCTTGCGCCATCTGGTCGGCGGCCGCATCGACCAGTTGACGCGGGCCCCGGTGCGGCAGCGCGCCTACGACTGCGTGAGCTGTCTCAATCGCGGGCACATGCTCTGGGCGTGGTGCAGCCTGTTCTGGGTGGCGTTCAGCGATGTGTACGTCCGGCTCTGCTCGATGGGCGTGTGGAGCGATTGGAGAATTCTCTAGAAACCCATGATGGACTATCAAACCCACGAACATGACGTCCTGGTCATCGGCGCCGGCGGCGCGGGCCTGCGGGCCGCCATCGAGGCGTCGGCGGCGGGGGTGTCGGTGGGCCTGGTGTGCAAGTCGCTGCTGGGCAAGGCCCACACGGTCATGGCGGAGGGCGGCATCGCCGCCGCGCTGGCCAACGTGGACGAGCGCGACAACTGGAAGGTCCACTTCGCCGACACCATGCGCGGCGGCCAGTACGTCAACAACTGGCGGATGGCCCAGCTCCACGCCCAGGAAGCGCCGGCGCGCGTTCGCGAGCTCGAAGCCTGGGGCGCGGTGTTCGACCGCACGCCCGATGGCCGCATCCTGCAGCGCAACTTCGGCGGCCACCGCTATCCGCGGCTGGCCCACGTCGGCGACCGCACCGGCCTGGAATTGATCCGCACCCTGCAGGATCACGGCATCCACCGCGGCATCGACGTCTACATGGAATGCACCGTCGTTCGGCTGCTCAAGGACGGCGATCGTGTCGCCGGCGCGGTGGCGTATTACCGCGACCGTGGCCGTTTCGTCGTCTTCCGGGCGAAGGCGGTGGTGCTGGCGACCGGCGGCATCGGCAAGGCGTACAAGATCACCAGCAACAGCTGGGAATACACCGGCGACGGCCATACGCTCGCCTACGACGCCGGCGCCGAGCTGCAGGACATGGAGTTCGTCCAGTTCCATCCGACCGGCATGATCTGGCCGCCGAGCGTCCAGGGCATCCTGGTGACCGAAGGCGTGCGCGGCGAGGGCGGCATTCTGCTCAACAGCAAGGGCGAGCAGTTCATGTACGAGCGACATTCCCGAGCCGTATCGCAACCAGACCGCCAAGGACCCCGAGGAAGGCTGGCGCTACTGCCAGGGCGACCGCAACGCCAACCGCCCGGCCGAGCTGCTGACGCGCGATCACGTGGCCCGCTGCATCCTGCGCGAGGTGCGCGAGGGCGCGGCAGTCCGCACGGCGGCGTGTTTCTCGACATTGCCT
This sequence comes from uncultured Gemmataceae bacterium, assembly GCA_963834865.1. Lineage (GTDB taxonomy): Bacteria > Planctomycetota > Planctomycetia > Gemmatales > Gemmataceae > CAWIDK01. Next base: position 2,336,267 of record CAWIDK010000002.1, on the reverse strand, counting down.
GGATCAAGGCGCAAGATCCCCAACGCCGCCGAGCACATCAAGCGGAAGCTGCCGAGCATGTATCACCAGTTCAAGGAGCTGGGCGGCATCGACATCACCAAGGAGCCGATGGAAGTCGGCCCGACCACCCATTACATCATGGGCGGCGTGCGCGTCGACGCCGAGACGCAGATGTCGCGGGTGCCGGGGCTGTTCGCCTGCGGCGAGTGCGCCGCCGGCATCAACGGGGCCAATCGGCTGGGCGGCAACTCGCTCTCCGACCTGCTCGTGTTCGGCAAGCGGGCCGGCGAGTTCGCGGCCAATTATGCGCAGGGACCATGCCGGCGCCGGCGATCCGCGCCGACCAGGTGGAGGCGGCGACGGCGTGGGCCCTGGCTCCGTTCGAACAGCGCGGCAGGGAAGGCCCGTTCCAGATCCAGCAGGACTTGCAAGACGATGATGCAGGACCTGGTCGGCATCGTCCGGCGCGAGGACGAAATGCAGCGCGCCCTGGAGGGGCTGGCCGCCCTGCGCCAGCGGGCCGCGCAGGCCAGGGTGACGGGCAACCGCGAATACAATCCCGGCTGGCACACGGCGCTCGACCTGCACAACCTGCTCACGGTCTCCGAAGCGATCACTCGCTGCGGCTCTGACGCGCAAGGAAAGCCGCGGCGGACACTTCCGCGACGACTATCCGGACAAGGTCGCGCGCTTCGGCAAGGTGAACTTCGTGGTGCGCAAGGCGGCCGACGGCAGATGCAGCTCGCGGAAATCGCCGATCCCCGAGATGCCGGCCGAGCTCAAGCAGGTCATCGAGGAGATGAAGTAATATGACGCTCGCTTGCGGATTCGCGAAACCGCAAGCGGCGGTGGAGATTATTTGATGACGACGACCCTTCCGATGGCGCCCCGGCACGTCCCGCACATGCTGCAGCCAAGAGTGTAATGCTGCGCATCTGGCGCGGCGACGCCGCGGGCGGCGCAGTTCGAGGACCACACCACGCCGGTGTCCGAGGGCATGGTGGTGCTCGACGCGGTCCACCAGGTGCAGGCCGAGCAGGCCAACGACCTCGCCGTGCGCTGGAACTGCAAGGCCGGCAAGTGCGGCTCCTGCTCGGCGGAGATCAACGGCAAGCCGCGGCTCATGTGCATGACGCAATTGGCGCATCTGCCGCTGGAGCAGCCGGTGGTCCTCGAGCCGATGCGGGCGTTTCCGCTGGTCAAGGATCTGGTGACGGACGTGTCGTGGAACTATCGGGTTAAGAAGCGGATCGCGCCGTTCAAGCCGCGGCCGCCCGACGCCGCCGACGGCACCTGGCGCATGGGCCAGGCCGACGTGGACCGCGTGCAGGAATTCCGCAAGTGCATCGAGTGCTTCCTGTGCCAGGACGTCTGCCACGTCCTGCGCGACCACCAGATGCACGAGGAGTTCATCGGCCCGCGCTTCCTCGTCCACGTGGCCGCCCTGGAGATGCATCCGCTCGACACCGCGGACCGGCTCGCCGAACTGAAGGAGGCCGACGGCATCGGCCTGTGCAACATCACCAAGTGCTGCACCAAGGTTTGTCCCGAAGGCATCACCATCACCGACAACGCCATCATCCCGCTCAAGGAACGCGTCGTCGATGCCTACTACGACCCGCTGATCCGCGTGCTGCGCATGCTGTGGCCGCGGAAGTAGGTCCGGCGAGCCGAGCCGGAGTTCGTCGTAGGACGGCCTTCCTAGCCCGTCCCTGTTGAGGTAAGACGGCCTAGGAAGGCCGTCCTACGGGAACCGCACTCTTGCCGATCGCTTTTCGGAGCTACGCCATGTCCGACTTCAAGCCGATCTCGCGCGACGCCGTTCCGCTGGCGCTGGAAAAAGCCGAGCGCTACCGTTTGCTCAACGAGCCGGCCCAGGCGGAGAGCATCTGCCTGGACGTGCTGGCCGTCGATCCGGACAACCAGCAGGCGCTGGTGATGCTGCTCCTGGCCCTGACCGACCAATTCCGCACGGGGCCGCCCGACTGTGTGCGTCAGGCCGAAAGCGTGGTGCCGCGGCTGCACGACGCGTATCAACGGCTATATTACCTGGGGATCATCTGGGAGCGTCGCGGCCATGCCCGCGCCTTGCAGGGCGGGCCCGGCAGCGCCGCCGCGGCCTATGCGTGGCTGCACCGGGCGATGACGTTATTCGAACAGGCCGAGCGTCTCCGCCCCGCGGGCAACGACGATGCGCTGCTGCGCTGGAACACGTGCATGCGCCTCTGCCAGCGCTTCCACCTGCACGAGGAGCCGCAAGAGCGACTGCAGCCGGTACTCGGCGACGATTAAGGATCACCACGAGCACGCAGCATAGACCACCATTTCCCGTTCCATTGGAGGCGACAGCCATGAATCGCACGGTAATCGGCTTGCTTCTCATCACGCTCCTTGGGATCGCCTGCCTTGTGGCGATTCCGGACAGGGCGGTTGCGCAGTATCAATGCGCCGTGGCGATCGAGCTGAAGGGCAAAGCCGTTCTGAAAGGAGAAATCCGGGACACCGAGCGGCCGTCCACGGATCAGCTCTGGGAGCTGTTGAAGTCCCTGTCGTTTTCGCCGACCAAGGACGGCAAAGACTTGCCCAGTGCGAAGTCCGCTGAGCAAGCCACCCTCAAGGGAGAAATTCGCGTCAAGGTCAACGGCGCCGGCGAGGTGGCACTGAGGGAACTTGGCCTCGTGCGCAATCAGTTTAACCCCGATGCCTGGGTCATCGCGCCTGCGGACGTCGCGCTGATTATCAAGATGCGAAAAGCATCGGGCAAGTGAGCACGGAATTATTATTGCTTGCTGCGCAGTCAATCCGATGCGGGCCTCGACCCCTGCCGGCTTGTCCGGCAGGTGAAGCAGTTTGGCATGCTAATGACAGAAACATACAGAATGGCTCCGACCCCTGCCGGCTTGCCCGGCATGTGAAACAGTTTGGCGTACTACGCCAGCCCGCCAAACTGCTTGACATGCCGGGCAAGCCGGCAGGGGTCGGAGGCCGTGCCATTCTCCTTGTAGCCTGCCAAACTGTTTCACCTGCCGGGCAAGCCGGCAGGGGTCGTGTGCACATGTCGCTTTGGCTGCGCAGCAGGCAATAACGGAAATCCACTTGACCGCGGAAAGGATGTGCCGCTTTGACAACCTGGTTCCCAAAATCAGCCAGACAGTTCGCAAACTGGGAGTCTTATATGCGATTGATCGTAGCAATGTTCACTGTCCTCGTTCTGATTGGTGCCGGCGGGCGCAAGACGCCACCAAGAAAGAAGAGATGACCGAACTGGACGGGGAGTGGTCCATGGTGTCCGGCGAGGCCAACGGACAGGCGATGCCCAAGGAAATGGTCAAAGGCGGCAAGCGGATCGCCAAGGAGGGTGAAACGACCATCCTGATCGGCGGGCAGGTCTATTTCAAGGCGAAATTCAGCACCGACCCAGCCAAGAAACCTAAGGCCATCGACTACACGATGACGGAAGGTCCGACCAAGGGGAAGACTCATCTCGGGATCTATGAGCTGGATGGGGACACGGTCACGTTTTGCTTCGCCGCTCCTGGGAAGGAGCGCCCGACCGAGTTTACGGCCAAGGAGGGCAGCCAAAGGACCTTGAGTGTCTGGAAACGCGATAAGAAGTAGCGCTCACGACCATTGGCAAGACGGCGATAGGCGACTCCGCCGGTAAATGCCGGTGTCGCGTCGTTCCGATGAACCGCAAATATCGCAAAAAGCGCAGTTGCTGGAAACCACTTCCTTGTGCCCGCAATGAGGGCAAAACCAAGGAAAGGGGCGGCCCTCGGTATGGACGGGCACGGACTCGGCGGGCCGCTCTGACATCGTGGATGCTCACAATACGAATGCTGGCGCCGTTCGGATCGTCATCTTGCAGCAGTCACCTCGTGCAAGTGCTGGCAACGGCGCTGGAATCTGCAGCCCGCACACTTCCCGAAGCCGGCGTTTGGCGCTTGCGCAACAAGGCTTCTGCTTCGGCGACGCGTGCCCGGAGGGTCGGTTCCGACCAGGGCCATTGCGGCGCCGTACTGGGGGCCGGTCCCAGCCCGGCGGCTTCCTGCTCCGCGGGATCGGGGAGGGCCGCCGCGATGATGAGCGCGAGATCAGCCGGGACCACGCCCTGCGCGACCTGGAGTCGTTTGGCGGCTCCCGGCCCATCTTGAAAATGGACTTCGTCGAACATCCAGTGCCGGAGGAACGCGAGCTCCTCACGGGACAATTTCAACCGCGGGTGCATTTTCCGCATACGTGTACCCAGTTAGGGGCAAATGCGTGCCGGGTTGGAGGAATCGGTACCGAAACGCCCAGTCCGGCAACGGCGTGGCAGCCGCCGCGCCATCAGCAAGTTTCTTTGCTTCCAGTTCCGCCAACCCGTAACGAAAAACCGGCCATCCAGCCAATGGGGCTCGCGGGTTGCCGTCCTCATCGAAGCCGATGAGGCCGTCGCAATACGAGTGTGCGTAGGTCGTCCATGCCGACCGGCGCCCTCCATGTCCATTGTAAGCACCCCGCTCGATCGACGGAAGGCGTTCCGAGAAACCAGATCACCTGGCTGGGCACGCCGTCGGAAACGTGCCTGCCAGCCCATCTTGCAGCGAATCGTCAGGCGCTCAGGGGTGAGCGCCTGAGTCCAGCGCGCCATCCCGACACGGCCGTGGGCGGCGGAATCCGGAAGAAACCGGCGTCGGGCAGCATTTTTCCCTTGGCAATGCCCCCGGTTCGCTCGCACAATGAAGGGGACGCTCTGCCCTGCCTGCCGAACCTTCCTGGAGCTTTCCGATGCGACCGCCGCGGCTGATCTCGCTCTCGTGCCTGGGAATCATCCTGTGCCTCGCGCCGCTCGCTGCCCAGGATGCGAAGAAAGGCGGCGAGAAGAAAGCGGGCAAGGCCGACGAGCGGTTGCCGCACTCGAAGATCGCGCCGGCGGAGCTGATTCCGAACCTGTGCCTCGTGAAGTACCGCGTCAGCACCGCGTCGCCGGAATGCCAGGCGTTCTTCGATCAGGGGCTCGGGTTCTTCTACTCCTACACCTGGGCCGAGGCGGTGCGCTCATTTGAGACCGCCACCAAGCTCGATCCGGGCTGCGCGATGGCGTGGTGGGGGCTGAGCAAGGCGTGCGAGAAGTGGGGCCGGGCGGCGTACGCGCCGCCGCTCAAGAAAGCCCAGGAGCTAATGCCGGGCGCGAGCCATCGCGAAGGGCTGCTGATTCGGGCTCGGCTGCAGGAGAAGGGCATGATCGAAGGCATCACGCCGGACAATCGCCGCAAGGAGGCGGTCAAGACGCTCGATGAACTGATTACGCTGTATGACGACGACGAGGAAGCGTGGTTCGCCCGCGCCCAGGTTGCCGATGGGCCGAACGCGGCGGTGCCGTTCTACAAGGCGCTGTTACGGATCAATCCGGTGCATCCCGGCGCCCACCATGAATTGCTGCACCATTATGAGAATATCCACCGGCCGGCGCTCGGCTGGCCGCACGCGGTGGGTTACATGCAGTCGTCGCCGGGCCTGGCCCATGCGTTCCACATGCAGGCGCACCTGGCGATGCGCATCGGCAAGTGGGACAAAACGACCGACAATTCGGCCCACGCCATCGAGCTGGAGGAAGCATACCAGAAGCGCATGAACATCAAGGGGTCCGACGGTGCGCTCGACTGGCAGTTCCCGCACCACCTCGAGACGCTGATGCGGTCGCTGATCCACGACGGCCGATTCAAGGAAGCGCGGGTCGTGAAGGCGAAATGCGAGGGCTTCAAGTTCGATCAGAAGGGCCATTGGTTTCGGCTGCACCTGGGCGAGCGCGACTGGGACGCGGCCTTGAAGGTGGCCAACAGCATGGGCAAGGACAAGGTGACGGCCAGCTACATGCGGGCGCTGATCTATCTGCGGCAGGGCGACGCCGACCGGGCGGGTCCGGAAGTGAGCGTGCTGCAGGAGGCGTTTCCCTCGAAGCGCAACGACAAGAACCTGGAGCTGCGGCTGTGGGAGGTGCAAGGGCTCCTGGCCTGTGCACGCGGCGAGGAGGGCGGGCTGAAGCTGCTGGCCAAGACGGTGGACAAGACGAAGGACGATTACACGCACCACGCCTGGGGCCAGGGAGCGTACTTCATGGAGACGTGGGGCATCGCCGCGCTGCAGGTCAATCGGCTCGACGCGGCCGAGGAGGCGTTCCTGGAGGCGTTGGCCCACGACAGCGGCTCGGCCCGCGGTGCGCTCGGCATGCAGGTGGTGTGCGAACGGCAGCACCGCGACGAGGAGGCGCATCGCTTCGCGGAGCTAGCGCAGCGCTGCTGGCGGCATGCCGACCCGGGTGTGCTGCAGGCGGAGTTGCAGTCCCTTCGCGGCGCAGGTGGGAACCAGTATCAAGCAGTCGTCGAATCCTTAAGGTGATTCATGGTGCAAGCTCTGAGTGCCGTTAGGACGCTGGCGGAAATGGTGGAGCGGCTTGGCGACGTGCCCCTGGCGCGCATTCGCGTACACCCCGCAATCGGAACGGCAACAGTCGATGACATGCTCTGGGTGCGCGAACACGAAGGCCGCCTTTGCGAACTCGTCGACGGCGTCCTGGTGGAGAAAACCATGGGCCTTCGCGAATCCCGCCTTGCCGTGTGGCTTGCCGGCCTGCTGAATCTTTACGTCATACCCAGGAACCTGGGATTTGTCGCCGGCCCCGACGGTCCCTTCGCACTGTTTCCCGGCCTGGTCCGCATCCCGGATGTCGCGTTTGTTAGCTGGGACCGCACGCCCGGTCGCGTGATGCCGACGGCGCCAGTGCCACGTCTTGCGCCGAATCTCGCCGCGGAGGTATTGAGCGAAGGCAATACACCTCGGGAAATGGCGGCCAAACGGCAGAACTATTTCGATGCCGGCGTTGAGCTGCTCTGGGAAATCGACCCGGAAAAGCGGACGGTGGACGTGTACACGTCACCGACGGATTTCGTCACACTCGGCGCCGCGGATGTACTTGACGGCGGCGGCGTTCTTCCTGGTTATATGCTGACCGTGGCGAACCTGTTTGGCGAGTTGGATCGCCACGGGTGAATTCAAGGAGCCCTGCGATGTTTCCCGGTCTGATTCCGCTCTTCGCCGCGGTCGTGCTGGGTACTGCCGACGAGCCGTGCAAATCCGGGCCGCAGCCAAGCCAGCGGCCCGGGCCGTACTCGTCGCTGGTGGCGGTCGGGCCGCAGCGCGGGCAGCAGCATTGCTACGTCTGCGAAGCCGCAGATCGGCCGCTGGTCATCGTCTTCGCGCGCAGCCTGAGTGATCCGCTGGGCAAGCTCGTCCAGCGGATCGACCGGTCGCTAGCCGAGCACAAGACCGCGGAGCTGCGCGGCTGGGTGACGTTCCTCGCCGAGGATCAGACAGCGCTCGATCCGAAAGTCGTGCAGTGGTCGCAAAAGCATGCCATCAGGAATATGCCGCTCGGTGTTTTCGAGGACACGGTCGGCCCGCCGGCTTACCTGCTGGCACGCGAGGCCGATGTGACGGTGCTGCTGTCGGTCAAGCAGCGCGTCGTCGCCAACTTCGCCTTCCGCGCCGGCGAGCTGAACGATGCCGCGACGGACGCGATCCTCAAGGCGATTCCCAAGATTGCCGCGGCCAAGAAGTAACGCAAGCATGGGCGCAACGACGAAGCTCCTGGCCTTCGATCTCGGCGCTGAGAGCGGGCGCGGCCTGGTCGGCGCCTTCGACGGCGAGCGGCTCGGGCTCGACGTGGTCCACCGCTTCCCTAACGGCGCGGTGCAGACGCTCGACACGCTGCACTGGGACGTGCTGCGGCTGTTCGGCGAAATGCTCGCGGCGCTGCGCAAGGCCGGCGCCGAGCATGGCGAGCTGGCGAGCGTCGGCGTCGATACCTGGGGCGTGGACTTCGCGCTCCTGGGGCGAGGTGGCACGCTGCTCGGCAATCCGCGGCACTATCGCGATCCGCACACCGAGGACGTCATGGAAGCCGCCTTCGCCGTGGTGCCTCGTGCCGAGGTGTTTCGCCGGACCGGCATCCAGTTCATGCGCTTCAACACGCTATTCCAGCTGCTCGCGCTCCAGCGCGATCGCTCGCCGTTGCTCGACGCGGCCGAGACGATGCTGATGATCCCGGACCTGTTCCATTACTGGTTCACCGGCATCAAGGTCAACGAGTACACCAACGCCAGCACCAGCCAGATGATCGACCCGCACGCACGCGGCTGGGCCGCCGACCTGGTCAGGCGCTTCGGCCTGCCCGATCGCGTCCTCGGCAGCCTGGTGCAGCCGGGCACGCTGCTCGGACCGCTGCGCCCGTCGGTCGCCGCACATGCGGGCGTCGCCTCGATCTCCGTCATCGCCCCGGCGACGCACGACACGGCGGCGGCGGTCGCGGCAGTGCCGGCGGTCGGCGAATCGTGGGCGTACATCAGCTCGGGCACCTGGTCGCTGATGGGCGTCGAGACCCGCCAGCCGCTCACCGACGAGCGGGCGCTGCACGTCAACTTCACCAATGAAGGCGGCGTCGACGGCACGATTCGACTGCTCAAGAATATCATGGGCCTGTGGCTCGTGCAGGAGTGCCGGCGGGCGTGGGAGCGCGCGGGCAGGACGTATAGCTACGAAGAGCTGATGCGGCTCGCCGAGGCGGCACCGCCGTTTGCCAGCGTGCTCGATCCCGACGACGCGGCGTTCGTGCTGCCGCCGAGCATGCCGGCCGCGATCGGCGATTTTTGCCGCAAGACCGGCCAGGCGGCGCCGCAGGAGCCGGGAGCGGTGGTGCGGTGTGCCCTCGAGGGGCTGGCGCTGCGCTACCGGTGGGTCCTCGAACGGCTCGAGGAGCTGGTCGGCAAGCGGCTCGACACGATTCACGTGGTCGGCGGCGGCAGCCAGAACACGCTCCTGTGCCAGCTCACCGCCGACGCGTGCAATCGCCCTGTCGTCGCCGGCCCAGTCGAGGCGACGGCGCTCGGCAATTTGCTCGTGCAAATGCTCGGGTTGCGCCTGCTCGGCTCGCTGGCCGAGGGGCGGGCCGTCGTGCGCCGCTCGTTCGACGTGCGGACGTATGAACCCTGCCAACCAACGGCGTGGCACGAGCCGTATCAACGTTTCCTGAAGTTGATCTGAATGGAGGAATGACCATGAAGGACGCACACTGGAAGCAGATGACCGATTTTCTGGTCGGCCTGGGCGTCGAGGAGGTGCCGCACAGCGGTAACAACTTCCTCGCTCACCTGATCGCCGTGTATCGCCTGATGGAGATGCGCGGCTGCACCGAGGAGCTGTGCCGTGCCGGCATGTTCCATTCGATCTATGGCACGCAGCTTTTCCAGGGATTCACGCTGCCGACGAGCCGCCGGCCGGACGTGCGCAACCTGATCGGCGAGCGCGGAACGGCTGGCGTATCTCAACTGCGCGATGGACCGGCCGACGTTCGATCGCGCGCTCGACCAGGCGGAGGAGCCCTATCGCTTTACGGATCGGCTTACCGGCGAGGAAGTGGTGCTGTCGCGCATCGACTTCGACGACCTGTGCCGGATTCACCTGTACGATTGGCTGGAGCAGGCGCCGCGCTCGCGGCATGGTTGGGATTATCGTCGAGCGGCGTATCGCGGCATGGCCGAGCGCCTCGGTGGCGTCGCACTAGTGGCGTACGATGAGGTATTTGCAGGCGCGGCCAGCCGTTAACCCGGCAGCATCCGCTTGTTTCTTGCTGCCTTCCTTTGAGCAAAGGGCGCCCGCGAAATGGAACCTTTCGCTCGGATTGTGGTCGCCTACCACGGCTGTAGCGAATCCTTTGCGAAGGAACTGTTGCTGGGAAGGAAGCTAATCGCCGATTGGCGGCCCAGCGCCAACGAATGGGACTGGTTGACGGTGTCTATTTCTGGGAGCATGCGCCGAACGGGCGCTGCGGTGGGCGCACGGCCGCTTCCGTGGGCGACAAAGACCAGCGGTGCTCGGAGCCTACCTCCAGCTCGGCCGCTGCTTCGATCTGCTCAACGAAGGCGTCACCACGCTGCTTGCCGAGAGCTACGCGCGCATGACGGACTCCTTCGCACGCGCAGGCCGGACTGTGCCTGCGAATCGCGGTCCGGAAGGAAAACGGCGCGAACTGGATTGTTCCGTCATCAACTATTGTTTGGAGGAACTGCGTGATAGAGGCGTCGAGTACGATACGGTGCGCGCCGCGTTCCTGGAGGGACCGGCTGCCTATCCGGGTGCGGGATTCTCGCGTGAGAGCCACATTCAGATCGCGGTGAGAAACTCCGCTTGCATTCTCGGCGTCTTTCGGCCTAATCTATCAGTATGAACAACCCCTTCCCCACTACTGAAGAGTTGGTCCGAGAGGCCCGTGAGGCGCTGAGCCGTGGTCCAAAAAGGACACCGCTGGAAGATTTTGAGTGGATGGTGCGCAAGGGCTTCATCAACGCGCGCGGCGAGGTGACCCGGCTCATCGGCGGCTCCGCGGAGCCCGAACCAAACTATGAGACGTGGTCGTTCCCGGAGGACGATCCGGCTATCGCCAAGACCGATCGGTAGTAAGACCTCGAAGCCAGTCTTGGAAGCTTGACCTAGCGTTCACCGGCAATCGCATCTCGCGCCATTTTTCACCTTGCCCGCCTCCACGCGGCGCGTGATGATACCCCCACGTGACGCGCTTCGATGCTTGCAACACCAGGGCACCGCACCATGATTATCAGCGGACTTTCGGGTAACGAGATCTTCTGCCTCGCGCAGAAGGGCTGGTCGCCGGGGCGGCTGGTCATCGGCAACAGCGTGCAATCGCTCGGGTTCGCCGGTGGCATCTCCAGCGGTTTGCGTACGCTCGCCGGCGGCGAAATCACCAACCTCACGTCGCTCATTGCCGAGGGCCGGCACGCAGCCATCAACCGCCTCGAAGAGGAGGCCCAGGAACACGGCGCCCAGGGCGTCACCGGCCTGACCTCCGAGCTGCGCCAGCTCGGTAACCTCAACGAGTTCATCACCATCGGCTCGGCCGTCACCAGCGCCAGCCACACGGGGCCGTTCTTCACCACCGCCTGCTCCGGCCAGGACCTCTACTGCCAGATCGACGCCGGCTTCGAGCCGCGCCATTTCGTGATCGGCAACGTCGCCTATGCCCTGGGCGCGGGCCGCGGCTTCCTCGGCTTCCTGCGCGGCATGGCGGGCGGCGAGGTGAAGGAATTCTCCGAAATGTACAACCACACCCGCCACCTGGCCCTGGAGCGGCTGGAGGCCGAGGCACGCGAGCGCGGCGCCAATGCCGTGGTGGACATCCAGACGCGGATCATGCCGATCGGCACCGGCGCCCGCGAAATGCTCATGGTCGGCACGGCGTCGCATCACGAGTTGCTGGGCAATCCCAATCGGCCGGCCACGTCGGAGCTCACCGGCGAGGAACTCTGGAACCTCACCCGGCTCGGTTACGCCCCCTTGCGCTTGCTGCTGGGCACGTCGGTCTACTCGCTCGGCATCAGCCAGGGCATCGGCGCGTGGTTCAGCAGCCTGTCGCGCGGCGAGGTGAATTCGGTCACGCAGCTCATTTACGAAGCCCGCGCCAATGCGCTGGAGCACATCCGCGCGGAAGCGAAGTCGATCGCCGCCGACGGCGTCATCGGCATCAAGCTGCACATCTACGAGATGGGCACCGGCTACATCGAAGTGCTCGCGATCGGCACCGCGATCAAGAAAAAGGCCGGCCTGTCGACGCAATCCGAGATCCTGATCCCGCAAGCCGTGATCCGCGATCGCGATACCTTCTTCGACGAAACCCACATGTCGCAGACCGGCCGCAAGCTGGAACGCACATGAAAGAATGGCGAGCCCCCCGCTTACGCGGGAGGCTCGCCATTCTTTTAGGCCCCCTTAAGGAGAAACCATGCCGAAGCTCACGGTGGAAGGCGTAGGCGATTTCGAGGTGCCGGCCGGCAAGCGGATGGTGCTGGTCCTCGAAGACGACGCGAAAATCGACCAATTGCACGCGTGCGGCGGCAACGCCCGCTGCACCACCTGCCGCGTCCAGTTCGTGGCCGGCGAGCCCGACAAGATGACCGCCGCCGAGCGCGATGTGCTGGCGGCGCGCGGCCTCACGGGCGTCCGGCTGAGCTGCCAGATCGTCTGCGACCACGACATGGCCGTCCGCGCCATCAGCCGGCTCGCCGGCAGCGGTCGCGTCGATGCCGGCAAGCGCCCCGAAAACGACATCCATCCCCAGCCCGTGCAGTGGGTCGACAAGACCTGAGACCACGCGAAGGAGAAATTCATGCGACTGCTATGCACCCTCACGATCGCCCTCGGACTCGCGGTAAGCGCGCTGTTCGGCGGCACCGCCGGCGGCGCCGGAGACAAGAAGGCGAAGGAGGTCTGGACCGATGCTACCGACCCGAGCCTGCCGATTGACTTCAAGATTCAGGGCGAGTACGTCAGCGAGACGCCGGCGCTGGGCTGCCAGATCATCGCGCTGGGCAACGGCGAGCTGCAGGCCGTCGTCCTGCCCGGCGGGTTGCCCGGCGCGGGCTGGGACGGCAAGCACAAAAGCCTGATGCAGGGCCAGGTCGACGGCGACAAGGCGACCTTCACGCCCGCCATCGGCACCCGCCGTTACCTCGCGGACCCGGCGGCCGAGTTCTCCGCCACCAGCAAGTTCCCGCCGGACGGCCAAAAGGACGATTCCGGCGCCGCCGACGGCACCCGGCTCACGATCAATCTCGCCGGCGAGATGAAGGCCAGGCTCAAGAAGGTCGTGCGGAAAAGCCCCACGCTCGGCCAGAAGCCTCCCGACGGCGCGACGGTCCTGTTCGACGGCACCGGCACCGACGAGTGGATGGGCGGCCGGCTCGACGCGGAGCATGGCATTCTGAACACCGACGGGCACGACATCAAGTCGAAGAAGCGTTTCAACAACTACACCGTCCATCTGGAGTTCATGCTGCCGTATCGGCCCGCCGCCCGCGGCCAGGGCCGGGGCAACAGCGGCTTCTACCAGGTCATGCAATACGAGGTGCAGATCCTCGACTCGTTCGGGCTGGACGGCAAGAACAACGAATGCGGCGGCATCTACAGCCGCATCGATCCCCGGGTCAACATGTGCTTGCCGCCGCTCCAGTGGCAGACGTACGACATCGACTTCACGAATGCGGTGCCCGACCCGAATGACAGCAACAAGGTCGCGAAGAAGTCACGCATCACGTGCAAGCACAACGGCGTCGTGATCCACGACGACGTGGAGATCCCAGGACCGACCAGCGGCGCCTGGAGCGAGCCGGAGGGCACGCCGGGCCCGTTCCTGCTGCAGGGCCACGGCAACCCAATGCAGTTCCGCAACATCTGGGTGGTGGAGAAGAAATAGGGGGGACGACAGGGAGTCGCATGAATAGACACGGGGGACGCAGTTCGATCAACGTGGATCGATCTGCGTCCCCATCGAGGCCGCGCGTCGTCGAGCTACTTGTCCTTGCTTTCCGGCGGCGGCATCGGCGTGCCCGCGGGCTCACCCGAGGTCAGCCGGCGAACCTGAGCGACGGTGCTCTCGATCCCCGCAACATAGGCGTCCATGCTCTCGATGTAGGCGCGGATTTGGAGTTTCTTTTCGGCGTCAGGGAAAATCTGCAGGAAGTTCTCGAAATCGTCAAGAAACACGAGTGATTCCCTAACGAGGCCGAATTTCGCCCCCATTTCCAGGCCAAGAAGGTCGGCGTCCTTCTTCTGGGCCTCCATCGAGCCCGCCCATTTCTTGGCGGCGGCTGCCATCTGCGTATACGCATCCTTGACCTTTGGCGCCCTCGCGTTTTCAGAGCGTTTGGCGAAGCTGTCCGCGGCAGACATGAACGAGCGCGGGGCCCGCTCCAAGCTGCCGGCATAGATCTGCAAGTCCCCGAGGACGGCTGTCTCGCTACTGAGAATTGCTGAGGCTTGTTCCCGCAGAAGGCGTGCGACCCGCTTGAAATCGCCGAGCGTTTCCTTCTCCACCCTCGCCGTGTCCAGGCCGGGCTTGATCTGGTCCAGGCGGTGCTTGATGCCGTCAAGCGTCCTGCGGACCTTCTCCTGGTTTTTCCTGATCTCCTCGTGTGCGAAACCGGCCGCCTTCAGGGCGGGGTCCACATGCGCATCCTGCCCAGGAATGAACAGCGGCGAGGGCGGCTGCGGCATGGGCGCCGCCTTGCTCTCCTTGGCGGGCTCGTCGCCCTGTGCGAAGCACGGGGCCGAGCAGACCGCGAGCACGGCGAAGCCGGCAAGTGTCGCGATCCGAATACTGGTCAACATGGTCAAATCCTCCTGTGGCTCGCTCTGGGGAAGCCCGCCGGAACGCTCCGGCGATTCGATTGTCCTCCCAAGCTGCGATCCACTGTCGGTCATGTTTCGGGATGACTGTCAAACGGCGTTACGCTCGGATCAATCGGGTAGGTGCCTTTCTGGTAGCTGGGCAGAGGGTCGTTGTGCATGCCCTGTGCCTCGTCCAGCCAGGCGCGGATGATGATCGCTTCCTGGCGGTCGAGTCCGATGTTCTCACCGCGGCCGTTCACGAGTTGGCGCAACAGGAACTCGTAAGGGCCCTCAGTGTTCGTGCTTGAACCGTGGTCGGGAAAAAGACGTCGCTGGCTGCCGTCGGAGAACATCAGGTCCGCGCAGTCCTGCGCGAAATCGATGTGCATGCTCGCATCGGGACCCTCGAGGACAAGAACCTTGGCGGTCACATGATGATCCTTCGCAGCCGCGACGCTGACCGGGACCAGCGATCGCCCCGTATCGATCATTGCGTCCAGGCTAGCGTAGCTTGGCGACGCATACGTCCACTGGTCGTGCTTGCCTCCAAACGCGCGCGTCAGCTGGAGGGAGGCCGCCGGCAAGAGGCGCTTGATCACCGTGAGGCCGTGGACGAGGAGATCATCGAGCACGCCCGTGCTTCCCTGGGTGACGCTCAGCGCGCCGGTAGCCTCGAACAGACGGCAGCGGATCGACTGGATCGGACCGCCGAGGAAAAACGGCAGGGGCTGCTGCACCAACCACGTGAAGACAGGCTTATAGAGGAAGTGGTCGTTGTAGCGCACGGCAAGGCAAGACTGATCGAGCAAGCTCTCGAGGCGCCGCGCCGCTGCGGCCGACGATGCCCACGGTTTCTCCACAACGACCAGGCAACTCTGCTGCACGCAGCTCGCAAGCAGCTCCACGTACTCTTCCGCAACCGTTGGGGCTGTGGCGAGGAATATCACCGAGTAGGCTCCCGCGGCTACACCCAGCAGGCACGGAACCAATTCGGTCGCCACGTTGAAGATCCGCGCAAACGGCGCCGGCGACAGCGACCGCTCCGGCAACGCGAACAAATTTTGCGCAGCCGAGAAGTCCAGGCAGTCGGCGATACCCGGCATCTCCTGGAGCACCGGTTGCAGCCGCGTGCTCCCCAGGTGCCCGAGACCGCCGACAACGAGGATGCGGCCGACGGTGCTCTCGGGTGGCGTGCAGGACGATGGCACCGGCACCCGGCTACCGAAGCGCCGGGCAAAGCGTTCGGAGCGGCTCCGTGCCTTTGCGCGGGCGTGAATCGGGTGGCGACGGCTCAGCTTGTCGAAACGACGTTCGCCATCGACACGGCAAGACCGGGACTCGCCGTTGGTGCGCTCGGCGGGTTCGATCTCCCATTCCGTGAGAAACGGCGGAGGCAGTTCTCCCGGCGCACGACCATCCGCCGGCTCGGCCGGAGCGCTCGCGTCGGTGCCTCGTGCGTTGCCTGTCGGCGTGGCCGGATGCGGCTGGCCGAGACCCGCAGTGAGTTGGTGTTTGTGCATTTCCCAGTTGCTCATGTTCGTCCCCACTTTCCAGATGTGCGACGCGGCGAACGCTAGCCGCTGTGTTGTCTCTTTTTTTATGTTAAGAGACAAGACAATCGGAGTCAAGTTTTTTCTTGGTTTTTTGCTGGTGCCAGTCATTGCGGAAAACGGAAGCGGCAGGTAAATTGGCGGCCGATCGTGCGCCGTTCAGGGACGGCATCTGGAACTGCCTGATATAATTGACCACATGCCACGCAACGTTCGGACACGTGAAAAGCAGCATTCACCGCTCACCGACTGGGTGAACGCGGCGCTCGCCAATTGTCGGCGCGAGCACAAGAAGTCCCTCGCGCAAATCGCTGCGGAGGCGGAGATCACGTTGCCGTACCTGACAAATGTGCGTTACGGCGATCGCATCCCCTCGTGGGACAAGGTGACGCGTCTCGCGGAGGTGCTTGGCGCGAAGCGGAAGGAAGCCGAAGAGGCGCTGGCGCGAACTTTGCAAGTCCGACGCACCGCTCGCGCTGCACGCAAGAAGCGCCAGAAGGCCGAAAAGGAGTGGACTCGAGTGTGGCGGGAAATGCTGGTCAACTACTCTCCGCTGGTCGACCCGGAATCCCGCGGACAAGCAATTCGGCGCCTTGTCGAATTATGGCAGGATGTGGCGGGCGTACCTGGGCCAGAGGGCGCATCGGCGAGCCCGAGTTTTGGCCCGTCCTCGGAAGCGGTTGGCTGGCTGGTCCTGCAGGCGTGCGACGAAGCAGCATGTGTGCGGCGCGAGGCGTTGAAGGCGCTTGGCCATTTCGATCCCGACTTGAGCGTTGCGGCCGCTCGCGCGGTGGTCTCGCACGGCGCCCGACATGACGATCCAATCACGAAGGCAACTGCGAAAGCGGTAATACGCGAAGCGGTATTGCGGGATCTAGAGAGCAACGATGGGAGCCGTCAGCTGCAAGCTCTCGAGCTTTGCGGCTACCTCGACGACTACCTCGACGACTTGAAGGACGACCGCCTTTCTGCAGCCCTGCTGCAGCGTGCGTTTCGGCCGTCCGGCGAGGCAACGCGGCCGGTCGGCGTATCCTCGCCGGGGCCAGTTGCGTACTTCAGCCCGCTAAAGGAGAAGCCGCCGCGCTTGATTCCAAATGCGGCCTAGCGTCTTGCTTTCGCATTTCAACTCGCGTGCGCTCCCGCGTTCTCACTGATGAATTCCTCGATGCCTTCGCGCCAAGTTTGCCAGCGCACGTCGTCATCGGAAACGAGCAGCATGTAGCCGGGGTCATTCAGCCCCTCTTTGTAGAGGTCGACCGCCTTGTATTGAAGTGCAGCGACCGCGTGCAACGCGATATTGCGGAAGGATTCGTCGGAAAACTGCTGGTCGTTCAGGTCGAGATCCTTGCCGGCGTGCGCCTCGAAAAAGGCTCTGCGCAATGTTGGCGAGGTCGTCAAGCTGTACTGGCACAGCGAGGCGATTCAGCTTCGCTGCCAGGAAAATGGCCGGAAGTTCCCAGTCGTGATACGCGCGCAAGCCGCGCAATTAAATCGCTGAAGCGTGGATCTGCCACTGACGTCTCTCTCTGTTCCGCAGGGAGGGGTAAGTGAACCATAGCTCATTCGACCAGCGCGGGAGCTGCAATGTTGCGAAAAACTTGCAAATCGCCGCGATCGTCGCCTCCACGGTCCGCTTGTTGGACTTGACCGAATTAAGCCTCACAAGCGCCAGTTTCGTCAGAGCCTCGTTCGCGCCGCGCTCGCCTCCTGCTTGAATTGTATACAAAAGATTCACCCACTGAAGAAAAAAGCGACACGGGCCAGGATTCCGCCGTGTGCAACGCGGCAGAAGTCACGGGCGCGGAAGAATGGGCGACGGCAAGCGGCAAGTGGAGGTTGAACATGGGGCGCCGACAAGCAAACGACAACTTGGCTCCCGAGCAACCGCTTGAAGGACCCGTCTGGCGCGAATACGCCTCGACGTTCGTCGCCGTTTTTCGACAGGTCGGGCAGAAGCCGTATTCCGGCTTCAACGAGCTGTTTAGGGACAATCCGGCACTCGGGAAGTATCGCACGGGCTTGAAGCATCTTGACAAGGTCGCTGCCTTCTTTGTGGGGCCGGAAGCCGACCATAACGCATTGTTCGACGGCCGCGACGGGCCTGAAGGTATGCAGGCCACAAACCGTGGCTTTCTCCTTTACAGGCGTTTGATGCACCTTTCGGAATTCATCCGGACCACCAAACAGGACTGCCGGAGGCACGATCCGCTGCCGCTGGTACGTGTCGGTGCTTCAAGGACGGTCGGCATGCGGCTCATCCCGTCGATCTTGAGCACGTGGCGCGACATCTTCGGCACCGAGCTCCGACTCGAGGTTGAGATCGGCAACACGCGGGATCTCGTCGAAAAGCTGAAGCTTGGTACGATGCAGTTCATCGTTTCGTATGGCGACCAGCCGACCGAGGGCCCCGTGCTGTTTGACGCGGGCGAGTCCCGGGACCCGAACGTCGCGTTCAAGGCATTCGACTATTCAATGGACCTGATTCTGCTGTGCCACAGAACCGGCCAGTTGCTCGATACGAGCGCCTACGACAGGAACGCGGATTACCGCCGACCCGCGGATCCGCGCGGGCCGCTGCCCCGTATTGCCCTGGACGACATCGATTTCAGCAAGACCAAGCTCATCGTCGCCTCGTCCTGGTGGCGTCAACCCAAATCGCTGACCAGGTGTATCGGGCGACTTGTGCCGACCGGGGCAGTGCAACAGATCTTCTGGTTTCAAGAAGCCTTGGCCCTGGTGCGCATGGGACTCGGTGTGGCGGTCGTCAGCGGAGTGTACAAACACGAAACGCACGTCAACGCGTTCGCCCTGTCACCGGCAGATGAATTCCGCAAATGGATCGGCGTGTACTACAACGCCCAGCGAGCCCTCTCTCGACCGGCGTGTCGTGTGGCAACCTTCATCGGCGAATTCTTGAAAGCGCACGCGCATGTGATTCGTAGCGGCAACCCCCCGAGCTGCGGTTCGAACGATCGGCGCCGATGGAAGCAGTATGACCGCACGTGCGACTGGGATGAATACCGCGACCTGCACTTCCCGACGCGCACCAGGAGATGAGCGGACCCGGGACGGTGGAGCGCGGCGTACGAAGCGCGAAGGGCCACAACAGCTAGGCCGTCCTTGTAATCCGGGCTGCGCTCCTTTATCATGAAATAGCCAGCCGCGCCTTTGCAATTCAAATGGTACCAGCCTCGCGTGCCCCGGGGACGTTCCATGACGATCGACCATCTCTACAGGCAGTTGGGCAGCGACGACGAATTCTTGCGCCTCAAGCGCTGCGTCAACTATGCGCCGAATTCAGAAGCGGTGCGGCGCCGTTCTTCTTCAGCGAGATCATGACTGACCCAAGCCCTTTAGTGCGGGAAACTTGCGCCCAGCTCCTGGGAGACAACCCAGCGTTGGCGTCCCTACGCGAGACCCCGCTCTGGTTGGTCGGGTTCGCTGCTGACAGTGGGCCAAATGTACGATCCGCTGCCATCAGGGCCCTGGGTAAGGTTGATCGCGACTTGCGTTTTCCGCCGGCGCTCGGCGTCGTGTTCCTGGCGGCATTGACCGAGTGCGATCCGGAGACGAAGGCGGCGGCGCGGAGTGTGCTCGACCCCGCGCTGCGGCATAATCTAGCCAGCCAAGACTCGGATCGCCAACGGGTAGCCTTCGAACTCCTCCGCCGGGTCGATGTGGAAACCGTCACGCGGATCGCGCTAGTCCTGGTTCTCGGATACAATCGGCTATCCACTGCCACCGCCGTGTTTGCTGCGCATGGCGCTATGGCCAATTCGAGACCACCGTTGATCCCAAAGGCGACGCCGCGCCCACAAGTGCCGCTTGCGGCGACTACAACGCTGAATTCGACGGGAATTGATCAATAGCGCCGCGTTGCGCATCCGATTGGTGTCAGCCGCCACCTCGGGCTGCAACGGCCGGCTCAGCAGAGCAAACGATGGCAAATCGCGCATCGTCATCTAGCCCTTTTGCTGTAGGCAAGCCATCGGCGAATGCAGTCGGCTTGTGATGGCGCGCCGGCGCAGCGACAACGTCGAATCGGACGTGTGCCCGCTGCAAGATTCGCTTGTGGCTACGATCCTGCCATCGCGCAGGGTCATTTAGCGCTTCGGGCCACCCTGCACGGTTTCCCTTAAACTCGCCAGGTACTCGACCAGGTCGCGCAGCTCGGCACCGGATAGCTTTTGCGCCAGGTCGGCCGGCATCGCGGAGGGGCCGCGCAGGCGTTCGTCGATGCGGTCCTTCGCCACCGCGATGAGCTGGCCCTCGGCGGTCATCAAGCGCACCTCGCGGGCGTCCTCGCTCTTGAGGATGCCGGTCTTCGTCTGGCCGTCAGTCAGCACCAGCACCACCGACTCGAAACCCTTGGCGATCTCCTTGTTGGGGTCCACGATCGACTCGAGCAGATAGTCGCGCTTTTGCTTGCTGCCGATGCCGGTCAGATCGGGGCCGACCTCGCCACCGACGCCGCCGACCTTGTGGCAGCGCAGGCACGAGACCTCGGACTTATCGAAGAAGATCGCCCGGCCCGCGTCGGCGTCGCCGCCGGCCAGCGCCTCGCGATAGGCCGCCACGGATTTGGCGTCGGGCCGGCTCTTTTCGTAGCGGGCGAGCTTCTGCTGCAAATCGGGACTGACGCGCTTGCGGGCCGCTTCCAGGATTTCGAGCTCCAGCTCGGGCGGCGCCTGCTTGCGGGCCATCAGGTCGAGCCAACCGCCGATCACGACGTCGGCCTGCGCCGACGGGACGCCGGCGAGCACCGCCAGCGCCCCTTGCCGCTCGATCGTTGACGGCGCTTTTTCGATCAGACCCTCCAGCTTCTTGACCGCGTCCTGGGCGTCCGTCTTCGCAAGGCTCCCGAGGACGACCCGCTGACCCTCGGCCCGCAGCCGGGGATCGTCGCCCTCCGTCACGGCCCGTGCCACTGCCATGAGCTGCGCATCGCGGAGAGACTCCAGGGCCCGCAGCGTGGCGACGCGCACGGCCGATGGACGCCTGGTATCGGCGACCAGTTCGCGTAGTACCGGGGCGATTTCCTGGATGCCGTGCCTGGCCGCGAGCTTGGCGCCCTCGGTACGGACCGCGTTGGGGCCGGTCATGATGCCGGCGAGCGCCGGCCGAATCGCCTCGGCCACATCCGCCGCCGGGCACTCCGGCAAGGGCCGCCATAGCCCGACAACGCGGTCGCGTCCCGGCGGCTTCTCCCACAGCGCGAGCAGCTTCAGCGCCTCGGTGCGCAGCTTCTCGGGGAAGTCGCCGCGCACCGCGAATTCAGCCAGGGCCTGCACGTCGGCCTTCGTACCCAACCGATGGTGCGCCGCCAGCGCCCGTAGCAGCACCGGCTCTTGCACTTCCTTGGCCAGGGCTTTCGCGCCGCCGCCGGGCTGGGTCAGCTCCGCAAGCCTGGGCAACGCCGCGGCAATCGGCACGTCGTAGATGGCGCGGGCGGCCTCCAACATCAGCTTCGGCTCGCTGTCCTTGAGGAAGCGCGTGATCTCCACATTGCCGACACGCCGCATGGCCAGGAGCGCCGCGAGCCGTACCGAAGGCGACGGATCCTCGGCCGCCGGTCGCACGCCCATCGCGCCCATGTTCGACAAGGCCATGACGCCGGCATGGCGCAGGTACGGATCGGCGTCGGCGTTCGCGCGGAGCATGTCGCACACGGCCACGACGGTTTTCAGACCGAGATGCTGGGCGGCGGCCAGTGTGGCGAAGTAGCGTACCCGCGGTTCGGGGTCGGACATTGCCGCCAGCAGCGTGTCCCACACGTTCGCATCCGGCCGGGCACTTGCCAGCACCTTGAGCGCCTGGCCCCGAACCTCGGCCTGGCGGTCCGCGATCAGCGTCGGCAGCGACTTCAGCGCCTTGGCATTCTTGTGACCGATCTGACCGAGCCCCCAGATCGCGTGCAGCCGAGCTAGCCCGCTGCCCTGCTGTGCGACGCGCTCCAGCACATCGATGTCCTGCCGGTCGGCGAGCGCAACTGCGCCTCCTGGCGCGCACGCATATCGGCGTGACTGAGCAGCTTCACCAGCTCTTCCGTCGGCCGCTTGGCGAACCCTTCGGCGAGAAGCCGCTTCACTTCCGCCACCGTCGGGTCGTTGCGCCGGTCGGGGTCGGCGAGCTTGTAGATGCGGCCCTTGCCGGTCAGGCCCCAGCCGTCGACCCAGTCGCTGATGTAGAAGCCGCCGTCAGGGCCGAAGTCGCAGTCGGTGGCGAGCACGCCCCAGGCAAATTGGTCGCGATCGACCATCTCGAAGCCGGCTCCCTTCGGTTTGACGGCGAAGCTGTGGACGCCGCTGCCGCCGCCGGCGCCACGGAAATCGCACAGGAAGAAGTGCTGCCGATAACGCTCCGGCAACAGGCTCGTGCCCGGATGATAGGTCAGGCCGGCCGGGCCGTTCGCGATATGGGCGATCGGCGGGATGAGGTAGCTCGCGGTGTTCGACGGCTGCGTGTGCCACAGCTTCTCGCTGTTCCAGGGGCCGAGCGACGGCATGTACTGATAGCCGATGCGCCAGCCGCTGTCGCTCCCCTCGACGACGTAGACCCAGCGGGCCGCGTCGCCGCCGTCGGCGTTGTTGTCGCCGGTGAATAGGTTGCCGTGCTCGTCGAAGGCGAGCTCCTGCGGATTGCGCAGGCCGGTGGCGACGATCTCCAGCTCGCTGCCGTCGGGGTTGCAGCGCAGGACGCTGCCGGTGTCGGGAGCGGAGACGGTCTTGCCGCCGGTCTCGACGTGCAGGCCGCGATCGCCGATCGAGAAGTAGAGCTTGCCGTCGGGGCCCATCCTCAGGCCGTGCAGATCGTGGCCGATGAACGAGACATGAACGCCATAGCCGGTGTGCAGCGATTTCTTGACATCGGCATGGCCGGTGCCTTTGGTGTCGTTGAGCAACCAGAGGTCGGGGATGCAGGCGTAATAAACATTGCCGCCGCGAGCCAGGACGCCCGAGCCGATGCCGTCTTCGGCACGGGAGAAGCCGGCGAATACCGTGGCCCGGTCGGCCCGCCCAGCGCCCTGCGTGTCCTCGACGCGGCGCACGCGGTCCTGCTCCTTGGCGTAGTCGGCGAGTTTCTGCTTAAGGTGTTTTTTGTACAGAGCGAGCCGGTCCGCCACGGTGCGGGAGGCGAGATCGTCGTCGAGCCAGTCCATGTGTCCGCGGTTGTCGGTAACGCCGGCGTGCAGGCGGAACGTCTCGGCGACATAGCAGCGGCCCTGTCCGTCGAAGGCGAACGACACGATATTCGCGACCAGAGGTTCGGCGGCCCAGATATCCGCCTTGACCTCGGCCGGCAGCTTCATGCGCTGCACGGTCTTCTTCCACTCGTCGGACGCTTTCGCGAGCCGGTTGGCGTACGGATCGATTTCGGGATCGCCAGCGTCGAGCATTGTGGCGGCCAGGGCAAACAACGGAAGCAACAGTGCGAATCGTCGATACATGGCGAACCTATCGGGCGCATGGGTATGGCGAATGGAAAGTGGGCCAGCATTCTTTTTACAAGACGGATGGCGCGGGTGGAACCCGCGAATATCGAGCGTGTGGGAAACCACGCAAGCTTTGCCGGTATTGCGGGGACCGGGCGCTGTTCGCGTAACAGGCAAGGCCGCTAAAGCCGGCAGGAGTGTGCAGCCGAAGAAAAAAGGGCAGATAACGCTTGCACGGATAACGGGCATTGGTCCCACCGGGCTCCGCGGGACGCACGGGATGTCCTCGCCGGCGGTGGCATCGCGATTTTGAAAGGTGTTCCTATGGTCTCGACACTGTCTCTCGTGGCAGCGAGCGTGCTGCTCGGGCAAACCACCGACTACCCGGTCGGCCCGGCGGCGCCCTCGGCCAAGGTCTACGTCTACAGCAACGGCGTGCTCGTGCCGTACAGCGGCCCACAAGGGGCCACCGTGACGCAGCAGCCCGTGGACAATCATCCGCTCCTGACGAAGATCCAGGGCTGGTTCGGCAAGCGCAGCACCCCGACGAATACGATCCCAATGGAAACCGCGCCGCCGCCGACCATCGTCAACAGTCCCACCCCCAAGATCATCACGATGCCCACGACCACACCGCAGTCGCTGCCGGCCGCACCGGCTGCCGTGCCCGCGGCCGACTATCCGCGCAAGATGCCGACATCGCTGCAGAGCCCGGCGGCCGGCAGTGAGGTCCATGTGACGCCGAACGCCGGCACGGTCAGCCCGGCCGTCCTCAGCAGCACGCTGCCGGTGCCCGCGAAGTCGCCGATTCTGCCGGCCAACGCGAACCGGATCGGCCGCGACGAGAAATTCGCGTGGGTGACCGGCCAGCTCGAAATGGAGAAGGGGCAGTACGTCCTGTATTATGCAACGCCGGAGACGGTGGACCCGTACCACGGCCGGATCATGCTCAATCCGCAGCGGGTCGACCTGCACATGTTCCACAGCGGCGACCTGGTGTCCATGCGCGGCCAACTCCTCACCGGCCACGGCACTCCGGTCTACCAGCTCACGGACGCGAATCTGATCGAAAAGGCCAAGCGGTAGTGATGAGTGCTGCGAAATCCGACGCGCTCGTAGTGACCCGCTGTAGCGGGTCCGGGACCCGCTACAGCGGGTCACTACGAGCGCGTCGGATTTCGCGCATGAGCGGGTTACTTCGCCAGCGTGTCGTCGTTATAGAAGCGCGTGCTTTCCTCGCGCAGGATGGGTTCGCTGAGGCCGTCGGCCCGGACACGCACGCGGAAACGCACGTCGCCGGCCAGCTTGCCGCGCACCTGGATGCGATAGACCACGTCGGCCCGCGGCGCCAGCTTGGCGACCGGCTCGAATGACACCTCGCGGCCCTCGATGCTGTGGTGCAGATTCGTGCCACCCTTGGCCGAACGGAAGTCGACCTGCTCGGGCAGCGTGCACACCACCTGCACGTTGGTCTCGGTCTTCGTCCCGGTGTTTGCCACGCGAATCTCATAGGTCGTCTCGGCGCCGACCTCGACCGGATCGTCGGTGTCGGACACCTCGATGAGCAGCGCCGGCAAGCCCTCGACCAGCGTCCGCGTCTCGGCCTCGGTCTTCAGCCCGCGCGCGACGACACCAGCGCCGTCACCTTGTGGTTGCCCGGCGCCGTCGGCACCATGTCCAGCGCCACCTCGCGCGTCTGACCCGGCTGCAGATCGCCTACCACCCAGGTGGCGGTCCGCGTCGCCTCGTCGTAGACACCGCTGGCCGACGTGCCCTGATACTTGAAGGTCGCGGGCACCAGGCCTTGCACCACAACGTTCGTCGCCGCCGCGCTGCCCGGATTCGTCACCTTGAAGACGTACGTCGCCTTGCGATCGATGTAGCGCAGCTTCGGGCCGACCATGTGCAGGTCGAGCTTCGGCAAAATGACCTCCAGCGGCAGCTCGTCGCCCGAGCTGAGACCACCCTCGGCCGTCGCGATCGCCTGGCACCGCTGCACGCCGCCGACGCGCGCCAGGCAGACGAGCTGCAGCGTGCGACTCTCCTTGGAAGCGAGCGTGCCCAGGTCGACCTCGATGGCCCGGCCATGCTGGTGCTCCAGGCCCTCGGGAAGAATCGTACGTAGTTTGACGCCCTCGGCCGGCCCGTCGCCGGGATTGCTGACGGTGTACAGGAGCGTCACCATCTCGCCGGAGAGGACGCGATCGGGGCCCTTGAGCCGCACCTTGAGCTGCGGCTCGCTGACCTGCACCTGGTGCGAGGCGCCGCCGCTGAACGTGACCGTCGCCTGGCAGGTGAGCGGCCCCTTGACCTGCACGACCATCTGCAGGTCGATGCGGCGGACCTGGCCGGCGGCCAGCGATCCCAGCGACCAGACCAGATCGCCCTCATCGACGGTCGGCTGCGGCTCGCTGGCCCGATAGGTCACGCCCTGGCTGGGCCGATGCCGAACGACGACGTTGTGCACCGCGACGCCGGAGGTGTTGCGCACCACTAGCTGGCAGGTCATCGGCTGATTGAGCCGCACCATTGGCGGGCCCGACCATTCGATGCTGACGGCCGGTTCCTGCCGGCCCAGGCGCAGCTCGCTGCCGAGGGCGCCCTTGGGCGTGACGGTCGAAAAGGACTCCTGCTTGAGCGCCGGCAGCGCGAGCGGCGGCGGCTCGGCTGCCTGCTTGCCTTCGGGGCGCGGCAGATCGATCGGTTCCAGGCCGGGCGACTTGCTCGACGGCGCCTGTGACGGCAGCGACTGGGGCGGCAACACCGGCGTCGGCGACGCCTGCGGCGGCAGCGCCTGCGGCAGCCCCACCGGCGGGACCAACGGTGGGGCGACGGCCGGCGGCGCGCCGCCGATCGGGATCGGCGGCGGCGGATCCTGCTGCCCGCTTACAGTCGGTCCCAGTCCGAGCACCGCGGCGACGATCGCCGTCGTGACGACTGCACCCAGCACGCACCAGTGGAACTGTTTCATAATCCCCCTCCGCCGCCGGCAGGCTCCCCGGCCCGCCGCGTCCCCCAGCCTGACATCGCACCCATCGGAGCGGCGACTTATACCGTTGATTCAGCCCCGGTCAAGGGGGAATTGACGGGCGCGCTCGTAAAGCGCTCGTAGTGACCCGCTTTAGCGGGTCAAACGCGACCGCTAGACCCGCTAAAGCGGGTCACTACGAGCGCTCCCTGGGCATGAGCAAGAGTTGGCGCAGCGTCTCCACCGCAATTTGTGCAAACTCTGGATCGTTGATGTGCAGATCAAGCTCCAGCAAGCGTACCTGCGGCCCGATCCAGTTGCGCAGGCTCTGGAACAGTGCCTGGTCCGCCTCGGGCCACCAGAACGGCTGGCCTTCCCGGTCGATCGCCGACACGCCGCGCAGCGGCACCAGCACCGCGGTCGGCCCGCGCGCCGCGCTCGCTTTCTCGGCGATTTCCTTGCCGAGCCGATCGTTCTCCGCCGGCGTCGTCCGCATCAGCGTCACCGTCGGATTGTGCTGGTAGAACCGGCGTGCGCGAAAGCGTTCAGGCACGGTGTCGGCCGGCCCGAAATTCACCATGTCGAGCGCACCGAGCGAAATGACCTGCGGCACCGCGTGCAGTCCGGCGATCGTGAGCCGATCCTTGCCGGCGGTGAGGATGCCGCCGACCAGCTCGTCGGCCAACTCGGTCGTGGTGATATCGAGGACGCCCGCGATCAGGCCGTCGCCGATGAACGCTTCCATCGTCATGCCGCCGACGCCGGTCGCGTGAAACACGAGGACCTCGTAGCCTGCCGCCTCCAGCCGTTCCCGCGCCGCGGTGACACACGGCGTGGTCACGCCAAACATCGTCGCCGCGATGACCGGCCTATCTTCGCCGGCCAACCCCCGAGCCCCAGGCCCCGCTTGCACCATGCCGGCGACCGCACTCGCCGCGTTCGCCAGGACGGTACGGCTGATGCGATTGAGGCCGCTGATGTCGACGACGGAGTTCAACATGAGGATGTCGCGCACGCCGACGTACGGCTTGACCTGGCCGCTGGCGAGCGTGCTGACCATGACCTTGGGCACGCCGAAGGGCAGGGCACGCATGGCCGCGGTGCCGATGGTGGTGCCGGCCGAGCCGCCGAGCGCAAGGACGGCGTCGACCTTGCCCTGGCGATGCAGCTCCGCGACGAGCTTCGCCATGCCGCGCGCCGCCGCCTCGACCGCCTGCCCGCGATCGCCGGCGCAACACCGCGGCGAGGCAGGTGCCGGCGGCCTCGTATACGCGCTCACGCGCTACATCCGGCGCAAAATGCGGCGGCCCGGTCACACCCGCGTCGACGACCAGCGTTTGCAGGCCGCGCTGATGCAGCAGCTCGCGAACAAAGAGGTATTCAACGCCCTTGGTGTCGAGCGTGCCGGGCAAGACGATCGGCATCGCGGATATTCTCCGGCGTGGCGAGCCGGGAGCGTAAGCGACCGGAGTCGGGGCTTTCGCGCGAGGCTCAATCCCAGGTATTCTCAGCCTTTTTCCATGTCACGGGTCACGACTCCCCCGGCATGGCGAAGAACTCGGCCACCTTGACACGCAGGTCCGGCAGCACCTCTTCCCCCGTCACTTCCTGATCGGCCTTGAACTCTACCGGCTCCTTGCCGGAGCGAAAGGCCGTCAGATTGCGATCCTCGGGGTCGAGCACCCAGACGAGCGTGACGCCCATCGCCAGGAACCGATAGATGCGCCGAATGACCTTGCCGGGTTTATCGTTCGGGGACAGGACCTCCACCAGCAGCTTCGGCGCGGTCCGAATACTTCACGTTTAGCTCGTCGTACCGACGCACCTCGTCGTACAGGGTCACGTCGGCGCCGCGAACCGTATCCGGATCGCGCTCGACGATCAGCCCGGTATCGTTGGTACAAACGTGTCCGCGCTTCCGTTGGCGCGTGAAACTCCACAGGATTCCCCCCGTATTTCCACACACCACTCCATGACGCTCTCCCGGCAGTGACATCTCGACGACCCTCCCGCGTTCCAGCTCGAAGCGCTTGTCCCGGTTCTCGGGCCGATGGCAGAAGTCGAAAAACTCCTCCGCGGTCATCAAGGCGGTTGCGACGGCACTCATGATGGCATGTCCTCGTGAACAACAGTCCGTGGCTCTTATAATACCCGTCCGTGCCGAAGCTTGCCACTTACGAAGGACGGCGACCATGAGCTTCTTCACCCGCGACGAATGCCTCAAACGCCTGCGCGCCCAGGTGGCGGCCGGCAAGCCGATCATCGGCGGCGGCGCCGGCACCGGCATCAGCGCCAAATGCGCCGAGGCGGGCGGCATCGACCTCATCATCATCTACAACTCCGGCCGTTTCCGCATGGCCGGCCGCGGCAGCCTTTCGGGCATGATGCCGTACGGCGACGCCAACCAGATCGTCATGGACATGGCCCGCGAAGTGCTGCCGGTCGTCCGCAACACGCCGGTGCTCGCTGGCGTCTGCGGCACCGATCCGTTCCGCATCATGGAGCTGTTCCTGCGTGCGGTGCAGGCGGCCGGCTTCTCCGGCGTGCAGAACTTCCCCACCGTCGGCCTGTACGACGGCACTTTTCGCCAGGGCCTCGAAGAGACCGGCATGGGCTACGGCCTGGAAGTCGACATGATCCGCACCGCCCAAAACCTCGGCCTGTTGACCTGCCCCTACGTGTTCACGGAGGACGAAGCGAAGGCGATGGCGAAGGCCGGCGCCGACGTCCTGATCCCGCACATGGGCCTCACTACCAAGGGCACGATCGGCGCCCGTTCCGCCGTGACGCTGGAGCAGGCGGCCCAGCGTGTGCAGGCGCTGGCCGACGCCGCCAAAAAGGAGCGGCCCGACATCCTGGTGCTCTGCCACGGCGGCCCGATCTCCGAGCCGGAGGACGCCGAGTACGTGCTACGGCACACGCAGGGGATTGCCGGCTTCTTCGGCGCGTCGAGCATCGAGCGGCTGCCGACGGAGATTGCGATTACCGGCTGCGTGCGGCGTTTCAAGGAGCTACGGTCGCCGTAGTAACGAACGTCCGCCGCTACGCACACCGCCTCTCACCGCGCCGGCCGTGCTGCGGGATCGTAGAGCCGGAATCCTGAGCCGACGCCATTATCGGCCAGGCCGCCGTTGTCAAGCTGCCGGGGACCAACCGAGTAGCACACCACGCCGTCTGGGAGACGCTGGAACCGCAAGGGTTGGCCGTCGTACGGGTCGAGCGGCACCTCCTTGAGATCGCGCCGCTGTGCGAGGATCGCGGCTGACGCGGGCCAGGCACCGTGCTCCTGGTGAAAACGCAGCGCCGCTGTGGCGAGCAGCGCACAACGCAACCGCGCCTGGCAACCCACGAGCATGATGAGCATGGTGCGGAAGCCGGAAGACACATCCCGTGTGTCTTCGTCGGCCTGCTGGGCGTCGGCGAGCTTGAGGCCGGCGGCGAATTGCTGCTCGACGGGCAATCGCGCGACCGCCACCTGCGCATTCAAGGCACGCAGGAGCTTTAGCTTGCTCTGCGTCTGCCCATCAAGAAACCGCCGCGGCAGCCAAGCACGCCAGGACGGTCGCTTCACGGGGAGCGGTGGTAGGCGGCCGTCCGCAGCCGCCTCGTGCATTTCAATCTTCAACGCACGTTCGCCGCGCGTGCCCCGGAGCAGGTGCGGATCGGCCATTTCGCGTTCAAGCAGTTGCTGGAGCGAGCGCAGCTCGGCCGGCGTCCAGTCGTTCTGCGCCAAAGCGCGGTTCAGAGCACGCAACGTAAGGTCCGTGTTCGCCTCGTACACCAGCTGTCCCATGACATTTGGCTCGTCACCCACTGCGCGCGCCGAGTTGAAGCCGGCGCGGAGAGCGTCCCACGTCGCCGGCTGATCGCCATCATGGATCGCCAGCAGCGCGGTCATGTGAAGAAAGCGCCCTACATCCAACAGCCGATTCGCGTCGGTTGCACTCCAGACGGGATTCCTTCGCGAAGAATCGAACGCGGGCGGGTAGCGGCCTTCCGGCATGTCCTTGAGCCGGAAGGCTTCCATTCGGCCATTGCCTACCGTCTGCATGGCTTGACGGAACTCGAGCACTTGATCGGGCTGCAAGGGCTTATCGGGCGCGAGCCCGGCGAGTTCTTTCAACAACTTCCAACTCGCGCCTGACGAACTGCCCAGGGCGCGATGCACCTTGTCGATGTGCAGCACGCTGTTCAGTTCATCGGGAACCTGCGGCCGCGCCGCTTCGATGTCGGCGAAGCGCCAGCCCGGATCGAGGCGATCGGTCTCCGCGAACAGTTCCTGGTATTCGCGCTCCTCGGCGAGAAGGAACCAGTAGCCGATTGCCAGACCAGCGACCGCGATGACGAGGATGGCGAACGCCGTCAGCAAGCGGCGGCGCCGGCGAGGTGGAGGCGGGGCAATGGATGGTGCCTGGCTCATGCGGCTTGCTCCCCGTAGGAACTACTGCGTCCGGTTTCGGTCTGTCACGGCGCGGGCGGCGGTGCCGCTGTGGTATCCCACAACCGGAAGCCGTCTTCGACTCGGACATTAATTGGCGGGACCGCGCGATTGGGCAGCCCGCCGCGGTCGATACGGTCACGACCAACCGAGTAGAACACCGCGCCATCCGCGAGGCGCCGATAGCGGAGCGGCTGAGCGTCGTGCGGATCGAGCGGCACCTGCTTGAGATAGCCGTGCTCGATGAGGGCGCGCACCGAGTCCGGCCAAGCGCCGTGCTCCTGGCGGTAGCGCTCCGCCGCCACCGCGAGCAGAGCGCAGCGCAGGCCCGCCTGGCAGCTGGCGTAATCCCAGGCGACATAGGGGAACAGCATGGCGCAGAAGCGAAACGTCTCCTGATCATCATCCCACATATGCGCATCATAAATGCGCGTCGCGGCGGCAGCCTGCTCCTCGACTGGCAGCCGGCTCGCCGCCACGATTTCATTCAGGATTCGCACGGAGTCGGCATGATTCGGCTGGGAGACGCTGGCCAGCCCGCTCGGTACCAAGGCGCGGCAGCCGGCGGGTCGCCCCATCGGGACCCACTGCTTGCGGCCGTCGCGAACGGCTTCGAGATAATCGATCGCATGGGCACGGTAGCCGCGCGTGGCCGAGTACAGCCGCGGCTCGGCCAGCTCGCGCTCCAGCAACTCTTGCAGGCCCTGGAGCTCGCCCGGTGTCCACATGCATCGCACCAGTGCGCGGTTCAGAGCGTGGAGGGCAATTTCAATGTTGAACACATATACCTGGTGGCAGCTCCAGTCGGGCTCATCGCCCCAGGACCGCGCCAGGTTGAAACTTGCATGCAGAGCGTCCACGACACCGGCATGGTCGCCGTCGTGGATGGCGAGCAGCGCGTCCAGATGCACGAATCGCGAAACTTCTAGCCAGTGTAAGATCGTTTCGTTGTCGCTCGGCGGAAAGCGTCCCGTGGGCAGGTCTTTCAGACGCCGCGCCTCCGCGCGGCGCTTGCAAGCGTAGTCATGCATTGGCGCATTTCGGCAACTTGCTCAGCCTTCAGCGGGACATCGGGCCACAGCCTGGCCGATTGCGCGAGTAACGTGACACCGGCACCTGCGGAATTGTCGAGCCCCTTAGATACCCTGGCCACGACCAGCGCGCTATTGCACTCGTCCGGAATCTTCACCCGTGCCGCTTCGATATCGGCGAGCCGCCATCCGGGATGGAGCCGATCGGTTTCCGCGAGCGCTTCCTGATAGTCGCGCTCCTCGGCGTTCACGCGATACCACCACCCGCCGGCCAGGCCGGCGACTGTGAGGACGAGGAGCCCGCACAGCCAGGCGATGCGGCGGCGAAGAGTGGATCGGCCGACGGATGCTGCCTGGGTCATGCGATTGCCCTCATGCCGGCCGCTATCTTGCCGGATCCCACAGGCGAAATCCCTCGACCGTCTTGCCACGGTGGACATACTCAGGGCAAACGGAGTAGAACACGACCCCGTCCGCGAGCTGTCGATAGCGCAACGGCTGACCGTCATCCGGATCCAGCGGCACCTGGGAAACATAGTGGTGCTCAACCAACGCCGACAGCGTATCAGGCCAGGCGCCACGTGCCTGGCGATACCGTTCCGACGCCACGGCCACCAACGCCTCACGCAGATCGGCCTGGCACCTGACAGATTCCCTAGTCCATACGCTGAAAAATATGGCGTCTTCTCCGTCGGGCAGCCGTGGATGAGCGACACAAATCCGCTCCACGGCCGCGACCTGCTCTTCGACCGGCAGCCGGCTGGCAGCCACGATCTCGTTGAGGATTCGCAATCGGTCGGCCCGATTCGGTTGAAAGGACATACCCACTCGGTCCTCCAGCAAGCCGCGCCAGCCCCAGCGCACCGGAGGGGCGCCATGCGGCCGTCGCGTATGGCTTCGAGATAATGGACTACAATGGCCCGGTCGCCGCGCGCCGCCCAGAACAGCCGCGGCATCGCCATTTCCGACTCCAGCACTTTTTGGATCGCCATTAGCTCGGCTTCAGTCCAGGTCGATTTCACCAGCGCGATTCAAGATTCGTACCGCCGATTCCGTGTAGACCAGGTACTCCACGTGCCGGCTCAAGCCCGGCTCGTCGCCAACGGACCGCGCCACGTTGAAGCTGGCATGGACAGCGTCCACGATGGCCGCGTGGTCGCCGTCGTGGATGGAAAGCAGCGCGTCCAGTCGCACGAACGCGGCAACGCGATCGGA
Organism: uncultured Gemmataceae bacterium; assembly: GCA_963834865.1. Lineage (GTDB taxonomy): Bacteria > Planctomycetota > Planctomycetia > Gemmatales > Gemmataceae > CAWIDK01. The sequence goes on along the minus strand of CAWIDK010000002.1, from coordinate 2,303,416 downwards.
CTGCATGCGGGTCGCGTCGTGCTCGTTCAGCTTTTGCGGATCGAACCAGGCTGGGTAGCGTCCGGTGGGCAGGTCCTTCAATCGTCGCGCGGCTTTCCGGGCGTCCGCCAGCTCGGTTAGGACTTTCCGCACGTTGGCAACCTGTTCATCGCTCAGAGGGACGTCGGGCCAGGGTCCGAGCGATGCTGCCAGCGAGACAACGCCAGCACCTGCTGCATTGTCGATCCCTCGGAAAACCTTGGCCACAACGAGCGCGCTATTGCGCTCGTCGGGAATCCGCTCCCGTGCCGCTTCGATGTCGGCGAAGCGCCATCCGGGATCGAGTCGATCGGTTTCCGCGAGCACCGCCTGATACTCGCGCTCCTCCGCATAGACGAGGTACCACCAGCCAGGCCCGCGACCGCTACGACGACAAGCCCGCACAGCCAGGCGATGCGGCGACGACGAGTGGACCGGCCGACGGATGCTGCCTGGCTCAGGCGATCGCCCTCGGTTGTCGAGGCTGGTTCTGACGCCAGTATACCCAACCCGCACGCTGGAAATCATGAGAACGGCGGGTGTGCATCCCCGTCTCTGCTCGTCGGGGCCCGATCCCGTCGGCCAAGCGCTTTCCGAGACACTTTGACCACATAGTCTACCTGGCCAGGTGCCTTTTGGATTGCGGTGCTGTAACGCCGCTTTCTTGGCTGGTTTTCGCAAAAAAAACCAAAAAAGCGGCGTCAAACCGCCGCACTCCAAAGACCGCCTGGCCGGGCGCCTGTGCGTGCGGCGCTGTAACGCCGCTTTTTTGGTTTTTTTTCGATGACAGAAAAAGACAAAAACCAAAGCGGCGTCAAACCGCCGCACTCCAAATGCTACATCACCGGGTCGTAATCGTCGTCCACCTTGACGCGATCGGTCTTGAAGCCGTAGATCGTTTTCACCTGGGCCGGTGTTGCCGTGCGCTCGAACCATGCAGCCGAGCACCAGCGGTACTCGTGTGCCCGGCGGACTAGCCCGTGCTTGACGGCATTGTGGTGCACGTAGTTGAGCCGGGCCAGGTACGATTTCTCGAAGGTCAATTGCGTGTCCCAGAAGTTGAACCAGACGCAGCGCTCCCCCGTCCGGTCGAGCCGATTGACTGCCGTGGCCGTGTCCGAATGGACGGCGGCAATCAAGTTCGCGAGCTGGTTGGCCGGCCCGCTGGTGTGAGCGACAAAGTGATAATGGTTCGAGAAGACGGCCCACGCTTCGAGGATGACCTCGTGCTGCCTGGCGAGCGACGGCGGCGACAAGCGCCGCCGCTCGCGTAAAATGAGGAAAACGGAGCCGTGCCATCGCCTCTGCGCACGGGGGCTCAATCATGCTGTCACGCGCCTTGCTTGGAATGTTCCCGTTGTTGCTGGTCGCGGACCCGCTGTTCGCGCAGACCGATGGGTCGGCAAGAGCAGGTTCGTGCTTGATACCGATACTATCAATCTCGCGCAATTCGTCCGTGTGACCAACAACCGAATTCGCCAAATCTTCTTTGGCTTGCCACTCGCTCGGCGTATCCTGATACGACGCATGTTGACTGCGCAATGCCGTCGGAGACCTACATGGCCTGGCACAAACGTCCTCGCTTATTGCTCGCGCTGGTGCTGCTGACCGCGGTGCTCGCGTTTCTCGTCTGGCCGATTGACGTCGTGGTTGAAGCCGGTGAGAGCGACCAGGCGCCGCCGCTCGTCGTCCTCGTCGTGTTCGACCAGATGCGCGGCGATTATCTGCAGCGCTGGGAAGAGCTCTACGGCGAGGGCGGATTCAAGCGGCTGATGAAGGACGGGGCGTGGTTCAGGGACTGCCATTATCCCTATGCGTCGACGCTGACCGCCCCGGGCCACGCCTCGCTGGCCACGGGGTGCTCGCCCGACCGGCACGGCATCGTCGCCAACGACTGGTATAGCCGGGCCGAGGCGGCGACGATCACCTCGGTCACGCCGCCGCCCGACAAGGAACGCCAGGGATTCGGGCCGCATCGTTTGCGCCAGGAGACTTTCGGCGATTCGCTGATGACGGCGAGCGGGGGCAAGGCGAAGGTCGTGTCGCTGTCGATCAAGGCCCGTGCCGCGATCCTCCTGGCCGCGCTGCGTGCCCAGGCATGCTACTGGTTCGACACCCTGACCGGCGCTTTCGTCACTTCGCCGTACTATCGCGACCAACCGCACGCCTGGGTCAAGAAATTCAACCAGGAGAAGCCGGCCGACGCCTGGCTCGGCAAGGACTGGCAGCGGCTGCGGCCGACGCTCGACTACGCGAAGTTCAGCGGCCCGGACGATTTCCCCGCGGAAGGCAGCGGCTACGAGCAGGGCCAGACCTTCCCGCACCCGTACGTCAAGGGCAAGGATGCGGTGAAGCCGACTTATTACGACGCCGTCACGAATTCGCCGGCCGGCAACGAGCTGCTGCTGGCGCTGGCGAAGCGCGCCATCGACGCGGAGCAGCTCGGCCAGCGCGGCGTGACCGATCTGTTGTGCATCGGCTTCTCGTGCAACGACCTGATCGGGCATTGCTGGGGCCCCGACTCGCAGGAGGTGCTCGACATCACGCTGCGCTCCGACGTACTCATGAAGGAGCTGCTGGATTTTCTGGACGCAAAAGTTGGTAAGGGCCGTTACGTGGTGGCACTGAGCGCCGACCACGGCATCTGTCCGCTGCCGGAATGGGCGCAGAAGCAGGGCAAGGACGCGGGCCGGGTGCCGCCGGAGTTGCTGACGAGCGCGGCCGAGGCATTCCTCAACCGGCAGTTCCTCAAGGCGGGCGAAAAGGAGCTCTGGTTCGAGAACTCGAAGAAGGCCAACGCGTGGGTTTACCTCAACCGCGCGACGATCCGCGCCCTCGGCCTGCCGTCGGCCACGGTGGAGCGTGCGTTGGCCGACTGGCTGGTCAAGCAGGACGGCGTGCAGGCGGCCTACACGCGCACCGCGCTGGTCCAGGGCCCGCTCGCCGACCCGATCGGCCGCATGGTGCAGCGGTCGTTTCATCCGGACGAGAGCGGCGACGTGATGGTGGTGCTGAAGCCGTACTACATTTTTTCGCAGCCGATCAGCTCGCCGAAGACCGTGAGCTACCGCGCGACCCACGGCTCGCCGCATCCCTATGACACGCACGTGCCGCTGGTGGCGATGGGCCCGGGCATCGTGCCGGGGGTGCGCTCGGAGCGCGTCACGCCGCAGGCGCTGGCGAGCATCCTCAGCCGGGCGATGGGTGTGCCGGCGCCGAAGGGCGCGGAGGCCGCGGTGCCGGCGGGGCTATTTCGCTGAGGTTCGTGGATACCTTCATGCCGGAACGCTTCAACTGCCGAGCAGCCCGGCGCACGTTTGTTGATCGCGCCATCACGACGTGAGTGCGTCGCGGAATGCTTCTAGGTTGGCACACTTGCCCGCGAGCACAACCAGCTTCTTCAGCTTCTTCTCGTTCATCTCGACGCGCAGGAGCTTGGTCATTTCTCTGGGAACCGTATCGAACCGGTCCTTGAGGACCTCAAGAATGGTTTCCTGGAGTTTCTCGGCAATTACCTTTTGAATCAGCGGTGATTCAATCATGGTTTTCTGACCTCCAAAAATGCTCAACAAGTCCAAACCCGGAAACCGCAGCCCGGCCATGACCTGCGCAATGACCAGCAGATCGGTCCGATGCTGAGGATCGGCCTCCCGTTCGATCCGCTCGGCGCAGCGCTCCAAAACGCGTTCTGGCGGGCCGTCGAACTGCATCAGCGTCACCCAGGGAACGATACCGACATCGCTCTCTTCAAGGAACTCTTCCGCGCAGGGTCCATAGCTCGACGATTCTCCATTGTGCTTCGAGTCGTGACAGACCCAGCTTGCTCCGGATCACGTGGGTGCCGCCGATGAGAAACTTCCCCTTGGGACGCAGAACGAACATGACGAGTTCCGGCAAATGTCCCAATGCCGAATAGGCCAGGGCGAGATCGTCCATGGCTTGCTTGAGCGCCCGCCTTTCCGGAAAGGTCGCGATCTCAATGAGGACGTGGTGCGGTTTCGGGTCGGTGCCGAGGAACGCCTGTAGCAATCCGTCGGGATATCGGCGGTTTTGAGCAATCTCGCCCGGCATCGGCTGGCAGCGTCGGAACGTCCTGCAGCCCACCGACCACCAACGCGCCCTTTCCCTGGTTGTGCAACATCCATTTGCTGCCGATGTCGAAACGCTGTCGGGCCATGCGGATGCCTCCGTGTCCACACCCCGGGGTAATCTAGGAAATCGGCCGCGGTTGGGGTATGATCAACACCGGCCTTCCACTACGATCGCGGCCAGTGACGAATCGGGAGAAAGACCATGCCGCCCTGTGATCGCCGAAACGTGAACATCGAACCGACCGAAGCCGGCGTGGTCGCGCACCTAATCGACTGCGCCGCGCTGAACGAGCAGACGACGCCGGCCGTCGAAGCGCAACTGCTGGAGGTTGCGGCCGAGATCGGCGGCGGCCGGCTGCTGCTGGACCTGGGCGGCGTCCACTACGCAAGCAGCATCGCGCTGGCCATGCTGATCGGCCTGCACCACAAGCTCCGCGACGCGAGCGGGCACTTTGCCGTACGCGAGGTCAATGATGAGATTTATGAAGTCATCGACGTGACCGGCCTGACGCGCTTCATCGACATTCAACGCAAGAGCTGCACCTGATCCGAACGATCACTTCGCCACGATCGCCATCTTGAACACTTGCTCCTCCTCCACCTCGGTCGGCGTGTTCTGGCCCAGCAGCATCAGCGCCAAGGCCCCGCGGACGTAGAAGCGCTCCTCGGCGGCGATCGTCTTGCCCGCTGGCACGTCGAACAGCAGCGTGCCGCCGGCCTGCGGCGGCTGGAAGTTGCTCGCGGTGATTTTGAACGGCAACGCGCCGGGGCGCCGGGGCCCTTCGGCGGCTGATACGCGAGCTTCAGCGCATACGGCACCTTCACCTGCGCGGCCTTGTCGGGGCCGGGAAAGGCGTAGGTGACCTGGCCGGCCCACCCGCCCAGCGGGCCCCAGCTGTGTGCCATAGGACGCGTCCATCGGCCGGCCTTGTCGCGCTGCTCGGGCTGATAGAACGTCGCCTGGCCCAGCTCCCGCCAGCCATCGGCGTCGAGCACCGACGCCATCTGCACGCCGAGGCCGCCCGGCAGCTTCGCCGGACCGACCAGCAGCGCCCCGTCGGCGCCGGCCAACTTCGTCACCTCGCCGCGTGGGCTCACTTCGAGCGTGAACGCCGTCCCCGGCATCTGCGCCACCGGCTTGGCCAGCAGCCCCTGCGTCAGCTCGTCCGCCTGCAACAGCGCGGCCGACTCGATCTTCTGATGCACCGCGAGGGCACCGTCGTCATGCACCTTCTTCACGGTGTAGCGCGACACGATGCGATACTGCAGCAGCGTCGCAACCGGCAGGCCCGACACCACGAACCGCGACTTCTGGGTGACGAGCAAGTCCTGCAGGAACGAGTCGCCTGCCTGGAACGGCCGCTTCGGCATCGCCACCGGGACGGCCGGCTTGTTCTCCTGGGGCTTCTCGACCACCGGCTGTGCCGGCTTGGCGACCTGCGGCGCGGGGTCGGCAGGTTTGTTTGCGGGCGGCTCGCTCGGCGGCGTCGCGGGTTCAGCGAGTTTGTCGGCGGGTGGCTCACTCGGCGCCGTTGCGGGCTCCGCGGGCTTGCTGGCAGGCGGATCGCTCGGCGGCATGGCAGCGGGCAGCTTCGCCGGGGTCGCTGGCGCGGCCGGCGGCGTCTGCGCAACGCGATTGAACGTTGGCAGATACGCTTGCAGGCCGAGCTGCCAGACGGCGAAGCCGGCGAGCACCAGCAACAGCAAGCCGCTTACGGTCAGCAGCAGCGCCGTTGCGCCGAAACCCGAGGTGCGCGGGCGCGGCACCTGGATCGGCGCTGCCGTCCGCAGCGCCTCGAACGGCGATGCGCTGCGCGGTCGGGGTGCCGCAGACTTGCCCCTCGGCACGGCGATGCCCATGGCCGGCACGGTGAGCGGCTTGCCGCACGCCGCGCATGGCGTGGTCTTGCCGGCACAGGTGATGGGCACGTCCTGGCGCAGGCCACAGGCGCAGGTCATCTGCACGTTCATCTCGCCCCTCCGGCACGAGGCGCAAAAGGAGGAACCGCCCTCTCTACATTTACCACAAGCAGCGCGGCGCCACCAGCAGCACAACGGCACTTTGGAGTGCGGCGATTCATCGCCGCGGTTCGTAGTTCCGCCTTCAGGCGGTCGGGAAACCGCCTAAAGGCGGAACTAGGAACCTACCGACCTACCGGCGCCGGCGATGAATCGCCGCACTCCAAAGCGCCGCCTGGGATGCTATAATGCCCTGCACTCATTGCCCGCACCACCCGCAACGGCGTCGGCCGGCTCGACGCCTCTCCCGTTTCCGGAGTTGCCGCATGAACAGGTTGTACGTCAGTCTGCTTACCATCGCCCTGGCGCTCGTCCTGGGCCGAGCAGCGGCGCAGGACAAGCAGGACAAGCCTGCCCTGCCCGCCGACCAGCTCAGGAAGATCGAGGCCGCCCTGCCCGAGTCCGCCCCGGCCAAGCCCGCCAAGGCGCGAAGCTCCTCGTCTTCACCCTCGCCACCGGTTACGTCCACGGTTCGATCCCGGTCGCCGCCGAAGCCTTCGCGCTAATGGGCAAGAAGACCGGCGCCTACGACACCGTGATCTCCAGCAACCCGGCGATGTTCGAGGAGGACACGCTCAAGCAGTTCGATGCCGTGCTGCTGATCAGCACCACCGGCGAGGGATTCGGTCTCAAGCCCGGCGATTTCGCCAAGCTGCCCGCCGAGAAGCAGGCGTACTATGAACGCCTGCGCAAGAACCTCCTGGAGTTCGTCGCCTCGGGCAAGGGCCTGATGGGCATCCATGCCGCCGGCGACTCGGCCTACGAATGGCGCGAATACGGCAAGCTGATCGGCGGCTATTTCCATAGCCACCCCTACTCCAAGATCACGATGAAGCTCGATGACCCCGACAGCCCAATCAATGCAGCGTTCAAGGGGCAAGAATATGCCATCGAGGACGAGATCTACGTCTTCCGCGAGGAGCCGCACTCGCGCCGCTACAAGGATCTCCGCGAGCCGTACTCGCGCGATCGGCTGCACATCCTGCTCAGCATCAATATCGAGAAATCGGGGATCAAGCCCGGCTCCGGCGTGCGCAAGGACAACGATTATGCCGTGAGCTGGATTCAGAACGTCGGCCGCGGCCGGGTGTTCTACTGCTCGCTGGGCCATCGCAACGAGACGTACTTCAACCCGACGATCATGCAGCACTACCTCGCCGGCCTGCAGTTTGCGCTCGGGGATCTCACGGCGGACGCGACGCCGAGCAACAAGAAATAGGCCGGCAAAAAACCGCTTGCGGTTTCGCGCGAAACCGCAAGCGGCCGCCCCCTTTGGACCTTCAGCCGGGACTGACACGCCTTACTTGTCGCGTGGTATCTCCGGCGGGTTGGTCTTGAGGAACGCCTCGACGCGCGTGGCCCGGTCGGCGGTATCGGCCGTCACGCGGACGCGGATCCCCGTCTTCAGGTCGGTGAGATTGCACTCCTTGCCGTCGCACATGATCTTGGCGTTCGCGGCCACGTCGAACGTGCATTCCTTGCCGCCCTTGCCTTCCATCGTCAGCTTGTTCGCCTTGACGCTGACAATCTTCCCGTCCTGCACGATGTTCTTGTCACCCGCTTGCACGACCGCCGCGCTCGACGAGCGCCGTGAGGGCCAGCACGGCACAGGCCAATCCGAGCACTCGAAACACCATGACAACCTCCGTTGCTACGGGCCCACGAGCCCACCTGTCGAGTTGACCGAGAGGCACGTCCTCTCGCCGTCGTAGACATCGCCGCCGGCGCAGCGCCAGTGCGCGACGCCGGCAAGCCGACGGCCGTCAAACAAGTGCAATCCGGATGCCAGGAGCCGGACCGATCTCGCCGAGAAAGGCACATGACACGTGCGTGGGGCAGAATCTTGCCTGCCGGGCAGTCAGGAGTATCTGTCTCACACTACGGTTGATCCCTTGCCGGCGCGGCGCTGAGCAGGGCGCCGCTCAGCTTCAGCCAACTCCGTCAGATGCTTGAGCGTGTCGTCGAGGCGTCCAGGCATCGACAAATCTCCTGCGGATAGGCAGCTTCTTCCATAACATGCTGCTAGATACTTCGTTGTTACGAGATCGCCCTCGAAGGGAGAAGCCATGAGCGCGGCGAAACAGCAACCTGGGGGCGTCGCCGGCCGCGGCCGGGGGACGCGGTATCTCGCGATGATCGGCGCCCTCGTCTTCGGCGGCGTCGCGCTCGATGCGTCGCGCGCGTCGGCGCCGCCGGCGCCCGAACCCGTTGCCAGGGCCGTCGCGCCGACCGGCGACGAGAAGGCGTCGCCGACGGCCCGCGCGGTGACGGCGGCGAATGCATTCCTCGAAGCGCTCGACGCCAAACAGCGGGACCAGGCACTCTTCGAGTTCGGCAGTGCCAAACGAGCCGGCTGGTCGAACTTGCCGGTGACCATGGTGCCGCGCAACGGCGTGCGGCTCGGCGATCTCACCAAAGCGCAGCGCACCCTGGCGATGGACGCGGTGGCGGCGGTCCTGAGCAAGCCGGGCTACCAGAAGGTCGTCGACATCGTCGATGGCGATCAGGAGCTGGCCGTGGGCAAGGGCGGCGGCAAGGGCGGTAAGGCGATGTTCGGCGCCGATCAGTACTACCTCGCGTTCTTCGGCAAGCCGTCGACGGCCGAGCCGTGGCTGCTGCAATTCGGCGGACACCACCTCGGCCTCAACGTCACCGTGGTCGGCAAGAGCTTCGTGCTGACGCCGACCCACACCGGCGCGCAGCCGACGTCTATTCGTGCGCGGCGGCAAGGAGGTTCGGCCGCTGGGGCTCGAAAACGACGCCGCCTTCAAGCTCATCAACTTGCTCGATGAGAAACAGCAGGCGCAGGCCATGCTGAAGGAGAAACTCAAGGATCTGCAGGTTGGCCCGGGTCAAGACGGCAAGAAGTTGGCGGCGGCCGGCATCAAGGGCTCGGCGCTCACCGAGATGCAGCAGGCGGTGCTGCTGGAACTGATCGGGGCATGGGTCAACATGCTCGAAGGCGATTCGGCGACGGCCCGCATGGCGGAAATCAAGGGCAAGATCGGCGATACCTACTTCGCCTGGAGCGGGCCGACGGCGAACGGGAGCGCGGCCTATTACCGGATCGTGGGTCCCACCGTCGCGATCGAGTACGCGCCTACGGGCGGTGTCAATCACATCCACACGGTTATTCGCGATCCCAGCAACGACTATGCGCAGGGACTGATCAAACGGTGACACGCGCCCCACGCCGCGGGGTGAGTCTTCGAACCCCGCGGGTACGTCCAGGACCCGCGGGGTTCGAAGACTCACCCCGCGGCGTGGCTCTTACGCCGCGCGCTCCAGCGCCGCCGGCAGCGCCTCCGTATCCGGAATAAGTGCTCGCGCCATCTGCTCGGCCTCCTCCTGCAGCGCCGCGAGCCGGCGGTCGGTGTGCAGCTGCCGCTGTTGCGCGTTGTGCTGGGCCTGCTCCAGCGCCGCCTCGTTGGCGGCGAGCTGCGCCTCGCGATGCTCCAGGGCGGTCTGTTGCTCCCGCGTTTCGCTTTGGGCCTTTGCCAGCCGCTGGGCCATCGCCGCCACCTCCTCGTGGAGCCGGTGCAGTGAATCCAGTTCCCCCTTGAGCCGCTCGCGCTGCTGCCGGAGGGAGCGCACGACCGCGGCATTCTGCGTAAGCCAGCGCAGGCGCAGCGGTTGCTGCTGACGATCGGTAAAGCCGCCGCCACGGTGCGCCGCCTCCTCGGTGCCGTCTTCCAGGGCCATCGCTTCCTCGGCGAGCGTGCGCCGGGCCGTCTCCAGCTGCTGGGCGTGCTGCTCCAGTTCCTGGCGTGCCTCGATCAGCTTCCGGCGCAGCTGCACGAGGGACTCCCGTTCGCTGCGCAGGGCTTCCGCCTGCTGCTGCCGGCGATGGTCCCACCGGCGCCGTAGCTCGCCCAGCGCCTCCAGCTGGCGGCTCGCTTGCTGGCTGAGCGCCGCCGTCCGGCCCAGCACCTCGGTGCGCTCCGTTTCCCACGCCTGCTGCTGCGCCTGCGCTCGTGCCAGCGCCAGCGCCGTCTGCCGGTGCGCCCAGTCGAGCTGCTCCTGCCACCGCCGCAGCCGGCTTTCGTCAACCTCGACCTTCTGCTCGCGCTGGGCGAGCGCTTCCTCTTGCTGGAGCAGCCGCCGGGCGAGGATTTCCAGCTCGCCGGCGGCGGCGTCATGCTGGGCTTGCCATTCCTGCTGCAGCCGGGCGAGGCGCTCCCACTGCTCGATCAGCAGCGTTCGCTGGTCGGCCAGCTCGCCCGCCAACCGATCCAACTCGGCCGAGCGCGCGGCCACCGCGGCGTCGTGCGCCTCGAGCGTCGGGGCATTCTCGGGAATAGCGCTGCCGAGTTGGCGGGGCGATTCGTGTTGCTGGAGCGTCTGCCGTTGGTGCGCGATGCGATTGTTGAGTCCCTGGAGCTCGCCTTCGAGGCGATGCCGCTGGGTGAGCCATGCCTCCTGCTCGCGGCCAATCTGCGCGCAGGTGGGCCAGCTTGCGCTCGCCTTCCACCAGCAGCACACGGCGGACGCGCAGGGCCAGGGCCTCACGGGACCGGCGCTGGCGCCAGCGCTTCTGGTCCTGGGCCAGACATTGCCAGCCGTCCTGCAAGAGCCGGGTATCCACCTCGCGCTGCGTGTTGAGACGGACCTGCTGAATGGTCAGGGCGCTCTCCTGATATTGCAGCTCCGACTTGACCTGGTCGAGCATGGCCGAGCGCATGGCCAACCGGCGCTCCTCCGCGGCCAGGTGCTCGCGTGCGCTCTGCACCTCGGCGCGCTCACGCTCCTGCTGGGCCTCGGCTTGTTGGCGTTCGCGCTCCAGTTCCGCATGCACGCGGTCGCGCTGGCTCTGCAATTCCACGCGGAGCTGCTCGCGCGCGCGCTGCAGCTCGACCCGCAGTTCGTCGCGCTGCCGCTCCAGTTCGGCCTGGGCGAGGCGGCGCTCCTGTTCCAGCTTGGTGTGCGTCTCGCGCCGGGCGCGCTCGAGCTCGACATCGGCGTCCCGGCGCCCGCGCTGGAGGGCGGCGTGCACTTCCTCCAGCTCAATCCGGGCCAGGTCCAGCTCGCCGCGGCGCTCCTCGGCCCAGTGCTGGAAGGCAGCCTTTTCTTGCTCCCAGGTGCGCCGCTCGGCCTGGTGCCGTTCGCTCGCCCCGGCGAGCTGCGCCTGCTGCTGCTCCAGGCGCAGCCGCGTCTGCTGTTGCCGAGCTTCCTCCTCATCCAGGGCGACTTGCTGGGCCACGACCGCTGCCGCCTGGATGCTTACCGTTTCGACCTCGGGCCGTTGGCCCACCGCGGACTGTGCCGGCGTCGACGGCAGCAGCACACGGAATCGGAACGGGCCCACGTCGAGCAGATCGCCGTCGCGCAGCAAGGCCGCGCTGATACGCTGGCCGTTGACGAACGTGCCCTGGGAGCTGTTCAGGTCGCGCAGCGTCACCTCGCCGGGGCGCGACGCCAGCACACAGTGGAATGGCTCGATCCCTTCGACGTTAAGGCGGACTTCGCAGCCCGATGCCCGACCGATGTACATCACCGGCCCGGTGAGCGCCCGGCGCGTGCCGCTGTGCCGTCCATTGAGGACGACCAGCTCGCCGACCGTTGGCGTCTCGTCGCGCGGCGGGTGGTGCGGCAAAATGCTGGAGTCCATCCCAAGCCCCCTGTCGTGCCAGGCCGACTCTATCCCTACCTCTTTATCGGCCGACCAGGCACATGAGCGGGATAACAATCACCGCAATGAGCGGAAAGTTCAGCAGCACAGACACCCACACCTTCCAGCGACGACCCGGGCTCATCGGTCCGTCCATTCCCAGCAGCGACAGCAATAGGAAGCGTGCAAATAACTGCAGCGGCCAAAACACCAGGCCGAAGACCGCAACGCGAAACAGGCGATCGACCGCCTGATCCTTGGGTGCCTCGTGCTCGTCTTCCTCGCGCAGCTCGGCGGCCGTCTCGGGGGTGGCAATCGCCGTGCTGGCAACCGGCGGCTCGTCCCTGTCACCACCGAGCTGGCTGAGCAAGAATTCGGCTTGCTCGAGAGTTCCGGAGTACACCTGCAGCTTGATCCCGCCGACCGCGTTGGCGAGACCCCAGTTGGTGGCGATGGTCTGCTCGTCGAGGAGGAACGCGCGGACGCCGTCGGCTTCCAGGTAGTTGCGGGCCATCGCCGCTTCAATGGGATCGTTGAACGTGGCCACCGTCACCAGCTCGCCGCTCATGCCATCACCCCATAACTGTCCCTTTTCGCGCCATCGCGATGGTGCATGCTACGATAATCCTGACCTAGAAGCCGTGGAAGGCACCAAGCTTTGATACGCACGCGATTCCCAGGAGCCACCCCCATGCGACCGCTTGTTTGCCTGCTGATCTTGCTTGCCCCGGTGCTGGCCCAGGCCGGCGACGACTTCGTCCCGCTGTTCAACGGCAAGGACCTCGACGGTTGGGAGGTGCGCGAACACAACGCCGGCGATAAGGATAAATGGTCGGCCGTCAACGGCATCCTGACCGCGAAGCCCGGGTCCGGTTGGATCGGCACCACCAAAATGTACGGCGATTTCGTGCTGCGCCTCGCATGGCGCATTCCCGTCAACGGCAACAGCGGCGTCTTCCTGCGAGTGCCGGACGTCAAGACGAAGGATTCGCCGTCGCAGCTCGGCATGGAGATCCAGGTGCTCGACGACACCGGCCCCGCGTACAAGGGCAAGCTCAAGGATTGGCAGTACTCCGGCTCGCTCTACGGCTTCGTGCCGCCGAGCAAGTCGGTCTACAAGGGGGCGGGCGAATGGAATCGCTACGAGATTACCTGCAAGGGGGACCTGGTGACGGTCGTCTTCAACGGCGAGAAGGTCGTCGAGGCCGACATGAGCAAGTTCCCGGAGCTCGATAAACGGCCGCGGCGCGGGTTCATCGGCCTGCAGAATCACGGCACGGGCGTGGAATATCGCGAGATTCAGATCAAGGTGCTGCAGGGGAAATGACGCGGTTCACGTTTAGCGCTCGGAGGGGCATTGCAAATGCATGACGTATCTGCAATGCGCCTCCGAGCGCTAAACGTAAACCGGATTGTGGAATCGGGGCGAGCGGATTCGAACCGCTGACCTCGGCGTCCCAAGCGCCGCGCGCTAACCAAACTGCGCTACGCCCCGCCCGATTTTTCTACTTGCTCAAGCGCAGCGAGTCCAGGAACAGCGCCGCGTCCTTGCCCTGGGTGAACAGCGCTGGGCCCATCGCCATCGCCTGGTACAGCCGTTGCTTCGCCGCCACGATCCGCATGCGAATGCGTTGGCCCTGGTCCGTCTCGATGTCGAGCTCGCGGCCGGGGAAGCCGTCGAGCTTGCACTCCTTTTCACCGAGGAGCTTCCCGCGGGCATTGTTGACCGCGCCGTCACGGGCCAGGTCGAGCCGTTTCTGCTCGCTGCCGGGCTTCACCTTGTTGGCCGGCAGGTCGCAATAGCTGACGACGAAGGCGCCGTCGTCCTTGGTCTCGATCACGAATAGGTGGACCTCCAGCTTCGCCGCCGCGGTGAGCACGCGCTGCTTGCTCTGCGCCGGCGTCCCGGGCAACGCGACCGTGAAGGCGCCTTCCTTGCAGGTAAAGACACGCCAGCCGGTCGGGAGGTTCTCGGGCTGCGCCTGCGCGGCGCCGAGCATCAGGGGCAGAGTCAGACCCAGGCAGACGCGATTCAGCATAGCAAGCTCCGCTTGTAGGTCCCGCCTGCCGGGCGGGACCTGGAACGGCCTGCCGGGCGGGACCTGGGCGCGTCTAGGTCCCGCCTGCCGGGCGGGACCTGGAACGGCCTGCCGGGCGGGACCTGGGCGCGTCTAGGTCCCGCCTGGCAGGCGGGACCTACCGGGGCGGCACCTTCCATTCTACTTGCGCAGCAGCTCCAGGATGCGCATGAAATCGTCGTTCGACTCGAAGCGCAGGATCATTTGCCCGCGATCCTTGCCGCGCAGGCGGATCTCGACCGGCATCGCGAGCTTCTGGCGCAGCTCGTCCTCGATGCCGCGGACGTGGTTGCTCTTCTCCTCGCCGTGGGCGGCCGGCGCGTCCGACGGCGAGGCGGCCGGCTCGACGGGCAGGTCCTTCTGGTCGCGCACCATCGCCTCGGCCGCCTTGACGCTCAGCCCCATCGCGACGATCTGCTTGAACAGCGCCACCTGCCGATCGCGGCCCTTGACGCCCTTGAGCAGCTTGGCGTGCGCCTCGGTGATCTGGCTGAGCCGGACGCCCTCCTGCACCTCGGGCGGCAGGTCGAGCAGGTTGACGAGATTGGTGATCGTCGAGCGGGCCAGGCCCAAACGGCCGGCGAGCTGCTCGTGGTTCATGTGGAAGCGATCGAGATAGTCCTTGAAGCCGAGCGCCTTCTCGATCGGGTTGAGGTCGCTGCGCTGGATGTTCTCGACCAGGGCGGCCTCGAGCACCTGCTGGTCGTTGAAATCAACGACGCGCACCGGGATGGTCGTGAGGCCTGCGTCGTGGGCCGCCCGCAGCCGGCGCTCGCCGGCGATGAGCTGGTACTGATTGCCGACCAGCCGGACGACGACCGGCTGCAGAATGCCGTGCGTCTTGACGCTGGCGGACAGCTGGGCGAGCTCGTCCTCGTCGAAGCTTTTGCGGGGCTGGAAGGGATTGTGCTGGATGCGGTCGAGGGCAACCTCGGCATCGGGCGGCAATTCGGCGACGGCGCCGTTGCCGTTAATCAGAGCGTCCAGGCCGCGGCCCAGGCGTCGCTTTTCCATGACATGTCCTCCGTTGGCAGAAGGGCTCGGTTCCGTCCGGCCCGCGGATTCTATCATGCACCGGGCGCGCCGAACAAGCCAGGGCTTGCAATGGTGGTCCGCTCGCTCTGCGAGCGGACGGTGCGCCACTGGTTTTGAAACGAAGTCCGCTCGCGGAGCGAGCGGACCACCATGCGCCCCGCCGTGCACCCATGTTCCGCGCGGAACATCACTAGCGAGTGCGAAAGTTCACACAATCGCTAATGTTCCGCGCGGAACATGGGTGCAGGGTGCGGCGTGGGCGCGGCGACGGGGGAGATGAGTTTGGCGAGCCACGGTTCGTGGTTCCGCCTTTAGGCGGTTCCCGGACCGCCTAAAGGCGGAACTACGAACCGTTGGATATACGACCGTGTCGCGAGGATTTCCTCGACGACATTCGGCCCGTGCTCGCGCTCGATCACGAGCGGCCCCGTATAGCCCAACTCGACAAGGCGCCGCAGGAACGCTGGGAAATCCACCGCGCCTTCGCCAAGCGGCGTTTCGCCGCCCAGCTCGCCCGGCGTGGTCGACGGCAGCCCGTCCTTGCAATGGACGCCGCGCACCAGCGGATGGAGCTGCTCAAGCGCCGGCAGCGGCAAGTCGGTGCCGTAGAGCAGGAAATTGGCCGGATCAAAATTGACGAACAGGTTCGGCCGATCGACGCGCCGGATCAGCCGCAACAGCTCGGCCGCGTTTTCCTGGCCGGTCTCCAGGTGCAACGCCTGACCGCGTTGCGCACAGTAGTCGAGCAAGCTCCGTAGCCCATTGGCGACGTCCACGTAATCCGGATGGTGCACGTCGTCCGGCAAGCAGCCCAGGTGCAAGCCGAGCGAAGCAACGCCCAGCTCGGCGGCAAGATCGCTGTACCGGTGCGCGACGGCGAGGCGGTGGGAGCGGAGGCCGGTCGGGACGAAACCGACCGTGGCGACGGCGGAGCGGACGCTGGAGTAGTCCTGGCCGTCGAAGCCGATGAATTGGGTCGCGATGCTCAGGCCGCTTCGGTGGGCCGCCGCGACGTAGGCCGTTCGCGCCGGGCCGTCGAGCCACGCTTCGGGTATCGCGTTGGCGTGAATGACCGCGAATCCCAGCGAACGGGCCACGTCGAAGGCGCGCAGCCGGTCGCGTTCGAGGTTGGCGAGCATCACGCCGACGGGGTGCATCGGTCGCGCTCCTGGCACCTAGAGAACTTCATTGGGCGGAAAAAAGCAACCCCGCCTCGTCCCTCCGGGACGGCCACCTCCTCGTTCCCACGCTCCGCGTGGGAACGCACGTCCGGACGCTCTGCGTCCCGTCATGGAAGCGCCGCCGGGGAGCACTGTCGTCGCGGAGGCTCCGACGGGACGCGGAGCGTCCAGGCGTGCGTTCCCACGCGAAGCGTGGGAACGAGGATGGTGGCGGTTATACGCGAAACCGCCAGCGGCGGCTCGGCGATGAAACTGCTCTTTCACTTCGTCGCGCGGCTGGTGTAAGATTCGCCTCGTCGTGACGACGGAACCGTCGCGACACCGGCCAGGAACACGGAAGTCTCCGGGCCCTCACGGAAGAGGAAGTCGATGAACAGCATCATCCCGGTCGCGGACCGGTCATTCCGCACCCCCCTCGGCGTCCCTCCTTCACTCCACGATCCACGCCGATTGCCAGCGCCAAGCGGAACCTAGAGGCATCCCGCCGTGCTCTGCGCAGCTTCTTCCTCCCGCGGGCTCTCCCTGAGCTGACCGCTCCGACTCCCATCACGACGACTGCTCCTGCCAGCCCAGCGCGCGTTTGCGCGCTCGGGCAGTGCTTTCCTCCGTCCACAGGAACAGACCATGACCCGCGATCCCCTCCTGATCCGTGTCGACGCCACCCCCGCCAAGGGCTACGAGTCGCCTTGCGCCTGCCTGACCCTGGCGGCCGCGGTCCAGCGTCGGCGCCGACCGGTCCATTTCCTATCTCAGCTCGAGCCGAATACGCTGGCCATGCCGATCAAGCGCGGCGGCAACGACTGGGTGAACATGAGCCATCCCGCCGGCTCCGCGGCCGATTTGCCGCAGCTTGTGCAGGAAATTCACCGCCTGCGCCCCGTGGCCGTCGTCGTCGATGACGCCGAGGTGGGCAAGGATTACCTCGCCGAGCTGATGCATGCCGGCGTGCTGGTCGTGTCGATCGACCACCTGGCGATGAGCAGCTTCCCCTCGCCGCTCGTCATCAACCCGCTGTTGGCGCCGAGCCGCGAGAGCTACGAATTCGGACCGAAGACGCAGCTTTTGCTGGGCCGGCGGTACGCGCTGGTGCGGCCGGAGATTCGCCGCAACCGGGCGGCGCGCTCGCAGGAACCGCCGCCGGTGGCGGTGGCGAACGGCAAGGCGGTGACCGGCCAATTCCGCGCCCTGGTCTCGCTCGGCGAGGACGATCCGAATCGCCAGGTGCTGGAGCTGGCCCGCCTGTTGCTCAACACGCCGAAGGTCGGCAAGGTCGACGTGGCCCTGCGCCGCGACCATCCCGACCTGGACTGCGCTGACGGCGATCAAGGAAACCGCCCCGGAACGGCTCGATCTGGCGCTGGAGCCGGCCGAGGTGGCGTTGCGCGTGTCGCGCTGCCATTTCGCGATCACGGCTGGCGGCGGCTGGTCGCTGGAGCTGGCGTGCGTCGGCGTGCCGCAGCTGCTCATCCTGCAGAGCGAGGCGCACTGGCCCAACGCCCAGCGGCTCGAAGAGGAAGGCTGCGCGTCGTGCCTGGGCTGGCACGAAAATGTCTCGGCCCAGACGATTCGCCTGGCGGTGCAGAACCTGCTCACCGACCCGCTGGAGCGCCAGGCGATGGCCCGCTGCGGCCGCAAGCTGATCGATGGCCGCGGCCCGGATCGGCTGGTGACGGCGCTGGAGATCATGCTCAGCCCGGCCCGCCAGGTGCAGGTGGCGAGCAAAGCCGCGTAAGTGCCAATCCAACGCTCTCCCCAAGCCGCGGGATGAGCGCAGCGAATCCCGCGGGTCGGGTCTCGCCCCCCACCCGCGGGATTCGCTGCGCTCATGCCGCGGCTTGGCCATTACAGATTCGACCCGCCGGTGGGAAACTGCTGCCGGACCCATGCGCGAAATTGCCGCAGGACGGCATTCTCGTCCATCTGCGCGACGAGTGGCAGAAATCGGGCAATGTCTGCCGGCGTTACTCCCGGAAACGCACGGCTCGCCGCGGCGACGGTGTATTTGCCATCCGGCCCCAGGACGTGAAAGACCAGGCCGTCTTCGCTGTAGCGCCAGACTTCCGGCACACGCAAGACCGCGTAGATGCTCAGGCGATCGAGCGAGCTGGATGTGACATCGATCTCAAGGGCCAGGTCCGGCGGCGGATCGACACGCAAGTCGATCTTCGTCTTGCCGCGTACCCGCGCTTCGTTGGCGATCCACCAGCTTTCGTCTGCTTCCAGGCCGCGTTTTTGCTTGCGCCGCCGAAAGGTCGTCGACCGCCCGGCCTTGACCGGCAGGTTGAGTTCTTCGGTCAACGCTTCGACCAGGCGACGCAAGATGCTGACACGGCTCTCGTGTTCGTGCGAAAGCGTCATGATCTCAAGCGTTCCTCGGTCATAGGTAATACGCGTTGCCGGACGATCGCGGAACAGGCGCAGGCAGCGCGTATAGGATCGCCAGTCGACGGCATCCAGAACGAGCCGCTGCTCAGCCGAGATTTGCGCGGTGGCCATGGCAACTCCTGAAGCCCCGTTTGCACCGGCGGCAGTTGCGAGCGCGCCGCCTCCCAAAGATTATAATACCGACGAGACAAACGGGCCTTCCATTCCGACCTCGACGCCTTTTGGTGCCGCCATGGACAAAGCCGAAGTCGCCGCCATCCTCGACGAGATCGCTGTGCTGCTGGAGCTGCGGGGCGAGAATCCCTTCCGCGCTCGCGCCTACGCCACCGCCGGGCGCACCATCGCGCAGCTCGAGGTCAACCTCGCCGACGTTGTTGCGGCCGGCACTCTCGACGAGATCCCCGGCATCGGTGAGACGCTGCGCGACAAGATCACCACGCTCGTCACCACCGGCAAGCTGCCGTTCTACGAGGACCTCAAGGCGAAGACGCCGCCGGGCTTGCTCGAATTGCTGCGCCTGCCGGGCGTCGGTCCGAAGAAGGTCAAGGTGCTGTTCGAGGATGTTGGCATCGATAGCCTGGCCAAGCTCAAGGCCGCCGCCGAGGCCGGCACCATCGCCAAGCTCAAGGGCTTCGGCGAAAAAACGCAGACCAATATCCTGCAAGGGCTCGCCTTCCTCAACGAAGGCGCCGGCCGCGTGCGCATCGATCAGGCGGTCGTCATCGCCGAGGCCCTTGTCGCCGGCGTGCGGTCCGCGCCGGCATCCAGCGGCTGGAGCTGTGCGGCAGCCTGCGGCGGCGCCGCGAAACCGTGGGCGACATCGATATCCTCGTCAGCGCCGCCAATGCCCGGCCGATCATCGAGCAATTCGTCAAGCTGCCGCAGGTGCAGCGCATTGCCGGCCAGGGCGAGACCAAGGCGAGCGTGGTCGTCGCCGGCTTCGACGCGGACAGCCATCGCGTCGTGATGAACGCCGACCTGCGGGTGGTCAGCGACGCCCAGTTCCCGTTCGCGCTCAACTACTTCACCGGCAGCAAGGACCACAACATCGCACTGCGGCAGCGGGCCATCGACCGCGGCCTGAAGCTCAACGAATACGAGCTGGCCGGACCGAAGAAGAGCGTCGCCTGCAAGGACGAGGCGGACGTGTATGCAGCGCTCGGCCTCGATTACGTGCCGCCGGAGCTGCGCGAAAACACCGGCGAGATCGAGGCCGCCGAGGCGCACACGCTGCCCGAGCTGCTGGAGCTGAAGCAGCTCCACGGCATTTTTCATTGCCACACCGACTGGAGCGACGGCAAGGCGACGCTCGAAGAGATGGCCGCGGCGGCGCAGGCGCACGGCTACAAGTACCTCGGCATCGCCGACCATTCGCAGTCGCTCGCCATCGCCAACGGCCTATCGCCGGCGCGCGTGAAGCAGCAGCGCGAGGCGATCCGCTCGCTCAACGCGAAAAGCAAGGGTTTTCGCGTCTTCAATGGCACGGAGTGCGACATCCTCGCCGACGGCACGCTCGATTACGACGACGACCTGTTGGCCGGCTTCGACTACGTGGTGGCGAGCGTCCACACGTTATTCAACCAGCCGCAGGAGGAGATGACGCGCCGCATCGTGCGTGCGGTCAGCCATCCGCGCGTGACGATGCTGGGCCATGCGACGGGCCGGCTGCTGTTGCGCCGCGAGGGCTATCGCGTCGATCTGGACGCAGTGCTGCAGGCCGCCGCGAAGCACGGCACGCAGATCGAGATCAACGCCAACCCGTATCGGCTCGACCTCGACTGGGTCCACTGCAAGCGCGCCCGCCAGCTCGGCGTGCAGCTGGTCATCAATCCCGACGCGCATTCGACGGGCGACTACGACTTCGTCCGCTTCGGCGTGGACGTGGCGCGCCGCGGGTGGCTTGGGAAGGCGAATGTGTTCAACACGAAGACGCTGGCACAGGTGACGAAGGCGCTGGAGAAGGGGAAGGCGTAATATATCGGGGCGACGGCGAATTTCAGAAGCGGCCATTCAACTTAATTACGGACGTAGCAGCGGGAATCCATGGATCAGTGACACCAGGAACGGTGCAGTCCGCGTGGGTCGCAAGGTCGATGGCAAACCCGCCGCCGTCCTCCGACTGGGCCGACTTGAGGCATGGTTCAATAAGGCCCGTTTTTGGGTGGCACGCCCTGAGTCTGCGAAGGGCGTGGGCGCGCCCCCCACGCCCTTCGCAGACTCAGGGCGTGCCACCCAGGTTTGAACCATGCCCGACTTGACATACACATTGACGGAGTCCGGTTGCACGTCGCCGCTGATGGGCCAGATAAAGTGATCACCGACGCTCAGGGCCGAAAGCTCTAATCCTCCAGGCCGCCATCGGCTGCTCATTAGCGCACTTCGAGCATGAATACCGGGATCCCCTGTTTTCCGGCCCGGCACGCGAGCCGGAACGACTTGCCGAACACCGCGGACTTCACCCACTCGTCATCACGACGCACCGTTCGGTACTTGCCACGCACGCGGCGCAGAATCTCGAGCCGCGGCGTTTCCGCGCGCCCGTCGACCAGCCAATACTCTGCTACGCCGGCCAGCCAGTACAAGTGACGCAGCACAACCGTGTCCTTCTCGACCGAAGTGGGACTGATTACCTCCAGCGTCATATCGGGAGTGCCAAGCACTTCGAGTGATGTCTTCCCTCGCACAAGCCGGACGCGGCCGGCCTGGAGGGATCGGTACGTCAGAAACATCCCATCCGGTTCAGTCGAGAGTCCCGCCGCAACGTGCGTCAGGAGCATCCGATCGCCGAAATACGGACCCAATTCTTCCTGGGTTGTCAAGAGTGTCAAATAGGTGCAGAAGCACGATTTGATCAGGTTGTGTACGGCTTGTTCCATGCTCAGGTCCACCCAGAGGTCGCCGTCGAGATGCGAAAACCACCCATGCTCGGGAAACGCCTCGGAACGCGCCCAGCGACGAAAAGCGTTCAGGTTCTTGATGACGGGAATACGCACTTGCTCCGGGAAGATGATGGCGCCCATTGTCTAAGTCTCCCAGCACACCGCCGGGACAAGCCCGGCGGCTCGCCACGCACGTTGCCTTACTTCTTGTACAGCGGCGTCTTCATGAACAGGTTGCGCGGACGCAGCTCGACGTTGGTGAAGCTCACCAGGGCCTGGCCGTTGTCGAGATTGTTGCCGCCGTAGATGCCGTCCTCGCCGCGCGGCACGTGCAGCGCCGACGACATGTGCCACAGCACCACGCCGTCGCTCCCCTCCAGCGCCCGCGCGCTCTTGCGGCTGCTCAAGTAATTCGGCAGCTTGATGTACATCTTCTCGGGGCAGTCGCTGCGCGTGATCCAGAAGTCGTGCAGGCTGAACGCCTCGTCCTTGTTGCGGAGATGGCGAGCGGTGCCCTGCGTCAAGGGGACCAGGTCGTAACTGATCGGCGGGCGCGGCCGGGTGTCGCTCTCGGGGAAGACGGTGTAGCCGGCATTGGTGACGCGCAGGCGGGTGAACTCGCGGGCCTCCCAGTCGCAGAAGCCCTCGTGCGTGATCGGCTGCATGTCGAGCTTGCCGTCGGCACCGAGGTTCTTCGGGTCGAAGGGAAGCTTGACCAGGGCGACCTGGTTCGCGACCTTGGCGGAGCCGACGGGGGCGAGCTTGACGCCGATGCGCCACAGGCAATTGTGCATGTGGGCAGCCGACTCGAAATGCTCGAAATAGTTGTAGCCGGTCGGCGCGTGCTTGAACGCAATCGTGCCGTCGTCGTGGAAGCAAAATTCGACGAGGTAGGTGTAATTGCCGGCGTCGAAGTTGGCCCACAGGACCAGTTCCTCGGCGCGGCGCGAATGGCTGCCGTGCTTGTAAGCCAGGCCGCGGTCGCGCAGCTCGGCCATCACCAGCCTGTCCTTACCCAGGAGCCGGCTGCGCGAGTTGCCGTCGGACGGACTGAGCGTGGCGTAGTTGCCGACGTTGCGCAGGTCGAAGAAGCGCGTGTGCTGAAAGAAGTAGGGCACGTAGAACTCGGAGGGATGGGCGTTTTCGAGCACCTGCACCCAACCCGCCTGCGCCCCAGGCCGAAAGTACGCCTGCTTGATCTGGAACAGCACCGGCGAGTCGCCGCGGCCGCCGACCTTGAAGCCCTCGGCCGCCGCCTGCTTGCCGTGCTTCATGTCCCAGAGGATTTTCCACGCGGTTTCGCGCGGCTCGGCGCCCTGAGTCGGGAACTCGATCACGACCTCCTTGTCGTCGGTGCCCGGCGTGATCGCCAGCGGAATCGGCGCGGGTTTGATCCCCGTGACCGGCTGTTTCACCCGGACCGGCGGCTTGTCGCCGGGTTCGCCGGCCTCGGCAGCGCCGTCGGGCGGCGGCTTGCCGGCTGTGGTGCCGGCCTTGGCCAGGAACACCTCGAACTCGCGCAGGTCCTGGCCGAAGCCGGAGATGAATTGCGTCAGGCCCTTGACGCTAAGGCCGAGCCGGCCGTCCAAGCCCGCCTCGAGCACCAGGCCTTCCTGCGCGTAACGGACGGCGCGGGTGGTGAACGCCTTTTCCTCGTTGTAGCGGTTGATCGTCTCCAGCGACGGCTGCATGCCGCGCATGGCGGTCTGGATCAGGAGCTTGTTGCCGTTGTGGGCGCTACGCAGGATCGTGAGCCGTTGGTTCAGCTTGAAGGCGAAGGTGTCCTTACCGCGCGTGAACGGCAGTCCCAGTTTTTCCAGCGACTTTTCGATCAGCTCATCGGCGTTGCCGGCATCCTGGGCACGCGATACGCCCCCCACCAGCAGCAGCGCCACCATACTCCCGGCACACAGCCCGACGCGACGCAACATGGAATTTTCTCCGGCCATGAGTGAATTCAGGAACGCTTCTCATCTTACAGCACGGCTGAAGGTGCAGTCAGGTCCAAAACCGGCTTTTCCCCAGGGAGCAAGCGAAGGCTCGTAGTTCCGCCTTTAGGCGGTCTGCGAACACCGCCTAAAGGCGGAACTACGAACTCCAGCACTACGACTGGAGCGCGCGTGCCAGCCGGTACAGGATCGCCGCGGCTTGCTCGACCTCGGCGAGGTCGACCCACTCGTCGCGGGTGTGGGCCTGGGCGATGTCGCCGGGACCGAAGATGACGGCGGGAATTCCGGACCAGGCGATCGTCGCGGCGTCGGTGCCGTAAGGGACGGCGTGCACGCGATGGCTGCCGCGCTCGGCGTCGATGGCGGCGCCGAGCAGGCGGATAACCTCGTCGGCGCCGCGCGGGCTCAGCGCCGGCTCGCGGATCCACGGCGGCGCCATTTCGAAGGGGAAGTCGATGCCGCCTTCGCCGGTTAGGTACTCGGCAAGCTGGCCCTGCACCGCGGCCGGCTCCTCGCCGCTGACGAGCCGGCGGTCCACCTCGACCCGGCAGCTATCCGGAACCGTGTTGACGCTGATGCCGCCCTCGATGACGCCGATGCTCAGGGTCGGCGGCCCCAGCAGCGGGTCCGCGGTGCCGGTGCGCAGCCGTTCGGCATAGCGTTCCACCACCGTCAACAGACGGGCCATACGGTAAATGGCATTGACGCCCAGCTCCGGCGTCGAGCTGTGGCACGAACGGCCGGAGGTGGTCAAGAGCCAGCGAGTGACGCCCTTGTGCGCGTGGACGATGTTCAGGCGGGTCGGCTCGGCGACGACGGCGAAATCGGCGCGCAGGCCGCGCCGCACCAGTTCGCGCACGCCGAGCATAGTGTTCTCTTCATCCACGGTGCAGGCCATGATGACGCTGCCGCAGTCCGCCGGCCGTTCGCGCACCAGCCGGGCGAAACAGGCCAGCATCGCCGCCATCCCGCCCTTGATATCGCACGCCCCACGGCCGTAGAGCCGGCCCTTCTCGATGTGGGCGGCAAACGGCGCGATCGTCATCTGGTCGATCGGCACCGTATCCTGGTGCGCCTCCAGCAGCAGGGTGCGGCGTGCGCCGGGCGTCTTGAGATAAGCGACGATGTTTTCGCGGCCGGGCGTCACCGGCTGGCGATCGAACGGGACGTTGAGGCTGCGGAAGAATTGCTCGAGGTAATCGGTGACCCGGTGCTCGAAAACGATCTCGGCGGGCAGCTCGCGTCCCATCGGGTTGACGCTCGGCAGCGCGACCAGATCGCGCAACAGGCGAGTGGTGTCGATCACACGAACCCTCCGCGATGCGTTGGAGTCCCGGCTTTAGCCGGTGTTCTCCGGCTAAAGCCGGGACTCCAACGCGTCAATCGATGGGTGACGGGACATTAGACTACGGCACGACCTTGAGCAGGTTGTGGGGCGCTGCTCGAAATTCGATCCGGTCAAGCGTCTCGCGGGGCATCACGATATAACCGGCGGGGTTGTTGCCCGGCGGGTTCGTTTCGGCAGCGATCCGAAAATCCTCCGACGGGAAGCGCTTGGTGGTGTTGGGCCGCGGCAGCATCCGAAACGACGCTTCCCCGGTCTTGGCATCGACGACGCGGGCGATGATCGTGTAGTCTCCGGCCGGTACCGGTCCGACGTTCTTCTGGTTATCCATTGCGGAGTTGTTGCGGCCCGGACCCTTGCCCGAGTAGCCGGTGCCGAGCAGCTGGTCGCCGAGCTTCAGCTGTCCCGTGCTCTGGCTGTAGACGTACACCTTTTTCTCCGGGGCGGGCGGTTTTTCCTGCTTCGGGTTCTTGTCCTTGAAGGGATCCTGCGGCTGGTTCTTGTCCTTGAAGGGATCCTGCGGCTGGTTCTGGTCCTTGAAGGGATTCTGGTCCTTGAAGGGGTTCTGGTCCTTGAAGGGATTCTGGTCCGGGAACGGATTTTGATTGGGCTGCTCCACCACGATTGGCGGCGGATTAACCACGATGCGCGGTCCGCCCATGCCGCCGAGGCCGACCATGCCGCGGCAGCAGCAGCAACCCGACTGCAGCGAACAAACGGCGGCGACAAGCAGAGTCATGGCAAGAACGCGTCCCATGAGCATTTCCCCCGGCCGATCGTTCCTCGAGTACACATTTCCATCGCGGGCAGCGCCGTCGTTACTTTAGGCAGACGGCAGAGAATAGTGTAGCCGCCCAACCGGCACGGTTCGTAGTTCCGCCTTTAGGCGGTTCCCCGCCGCCCAGAGGCGGAACTACGAACCGTGCCGGTCAGGCGAAATTTGCCGAATGGACCGAGCTGCGGTAGCGTCGGCGGACGCACTTGATTACCATAAGAGGGTGGGACGCCCGAATGGGCCAATGCAGAGAAGATCGAAGCGCCTTGCGGGAGATACGGAAATGCACAGGATGATGCTCGGTGCCCTGGTTGGATGCGCGATTGCGCTGGGTGGCACGGCCGCGTGTGCTGGTGAAGCGCGGGACGGCGAAGCCTCGTACGCCAAGGAGATCAAGGCGCTCAACCAGCTCACGGGCCTGGAGCCCACGGAAGGCATGCTGCAGCAGCTGCTGGGCGACGCCGAGAAGACCAAGGGGCTGATCAAGGCCGCCTTGCCGCTGGCGAAGAAGAAAGCGGGCCTGAGCTACAACGCCGCCCTGGTGCTGGCGCTGGCCGCCGCCGACCAGAAGGACCTCAAGGCGAGCGACGCGTTTTTCCACGTCTGCGCCGACCTCGCGGTCAAGGAGCAGAGCACCAGCAAGCTCTATCAGGCCTACCGCGGCCTCATCGTGCTTTACTACCAAAGCAAACAGTACGCCGACGCCGCCCGCGTCTGCCGGGAGGTGCTCGAGCTCAAGACCGACGACGGCAAGGAGCGGATCGTCTACAAGGCGTTCACCGACGAGCGCGGCGACACCGACTTCAACGAGTACGCCGCCTTCGACTCTGCCAAGCCACTGCACCGGGAAATACAGCGCTACCTCGTGCTCGCGCTGACCAAGCAGGGTAGGTACGAGCAAGCCCTCAAGCTGGCGGACGGGCTCATCCGGGGCGCGAACGACTGGCGCAGCCAGCAGCTCAAGGCCTCGGTGCTCCGCGACTCCGGCGAGTTCGCGGCTGCAGCCAAGCTCTACGAGAGCGCCCTGACCGCGGTGCAGAAGGACACCGACCTTGAGGAGGACGAACGCGAAGAGGAGGTCGAACGGCTGCACTCGGAGCTGAGCACGATTTACGTCGATCTCAAGCAGATCGACAAGGCGGCCCAGCAGCTCGAGACGCTGGTCAAGAAGCGCCCCGATGAGCCGACCTATTACAACGACCTCGGCTACATCCTGGCCGACCACGACATGCGGCTGGACGAGGCGGAGAAGCTGATCCGCAAGGCGCTGGAGCTGGACCGCGAGCGCCGCCAAAAGAGCCCCAAATTCGACGCGAAAACCGACCACGACAACGGGGCATACCTCGACAGCCTGGGCTGGGTGCTCTACAAGAAGAAGCAATTGACCGAGGCGCGAAATATCTGCAGCTCGCGGTCGAGGACAAGAGCGCACAGCACATCGAGATCTACGATCACCTCGGCGACGTTTGCCTGGACCTCGGCGACCGCGACGGGGCCATCAAGGCGTGGGAGGACGGGCTGAAGTTCGTCACCGAGAGCCGGCGGGATCAGACGCTGCGCGGCCGGGTCGAGAAGAAGCTCGAAAAGCTCAAGAGCAAGAGCGCGTCGAAGTGAACGGCTTCGTGTCGTGGGGCAGGCGTCTCGCCTGCCGCTGATGGCAGGCGGGACGCCTGCCCCACGAAGCTACCAGCGCGCTCCCAGCGCGCTCTTCTTATCCGGGAAGTTGGGGATGTTCTCCACCTGGAGGACGCCGAGGATCTCCTGCAACTCGGAGCGGACCCGGCACATCGCCATGGTGCCACCCCGGTGCCGCAGCCAGCGGTTGACGTTGGTCAGCATCATCACCGCCACCGTCGACAGGCGCCGCACGTTCTTGAGGTCGAGCAGCACCCGCATGTTCGCCTTGGTCAGGTTGTCGCACAGCTCCTTCTTGATCAGCGCGATCTCCGCTTCCTCGACCAGGTGGCGGTCGTTGAAGCGCACCGTCGTGATGCCGCCATCGATGCCGACCCGCAGCCGGCCCTTGACCAGGCCGCGCTGAGCCGACAGGCGATCGATGATCGACTGCGCCGCCTGCGAGGCGTTGGTCGGGACGCGGAACTCGTCCTCGTCCTCAAGGCCCAGCTCCTTGTTCTCGTCGATGTCGAGGCAGTGCGCCGCCCATTCCTCGAGGTCGCGCTGCGACAGCGGCTTCTCGCGGTACTGGATCATGAACTCCAGATTGCCGACCGCGATCCGATCGCCCGCGTGCAGCGGCCATTCCTGTCCCGGCGGGATCATCGAGCCATTGACGAGCGTCGGCTTGCCGCTGTCCAGGTCCTGGATGAACACCTTCTTCTGCCGCGTCACCAGGCGCACTGCTTGGGCCCCAGGTTACGATTGCGTAACTGGCACATCTTGTCGGCGCCGAGGAGAAACAGGTCGATCGTGATCGGGATGGGCATTCCCTGCTTGTGCCCGCGCGAGACGATGAGATAGAACTTCATTGCAGGGTCATCCGAACCGGGGCGAAACGAGCAACCGCTCCGTTTTCTCGATTGTAGCACGCTGCGCGACCATCGCTAGTCTACCCAAGCCCGCAGGCGAGTCTTCGAGCACGCGCGGGTAACCCCGCAGGCTCGAAGACTCGCCTGCGGGCTTGGGTGGGTACGCCATCCTATCGCGGCCGCGGATCGAGCAGCTCGCCGGCCGCGAGCCAGAGGTCGCGCGCCTCGGCCGGCGTAAGCTCGGAGAAGGGGGCGTGGCGGCGTGCCGCGACCAGCCAGCGGCGGGCAGGCTGTGGCTGAGCGAGCTGCCGCCAGGCGGCGTGCAGGTACCAGCACGGTCGGGCCTCCTCCGGACGCAGCGACCGCGCCCGCTGCAGCGCGGCAATTGCCTTGCACAGCAGCGCTTCGGTCGTGGCCGCGGCGGCATCGTCGAGGGCAGCGCACTGCTGCGCCAGCAGCAACATGCCGATCCCGCGGTGCAGGTGGACCAGGTAGTCCTCGCCGAGTTCCTCGCCGATCTCGAGCAGCCGGCTATGGCAGTGGACGAGATGCTTCAGATCGGGCGCTGACGCCTCTTGTTCCTGGCGAACGGCCAGCTCGAACTCGCCGTGCGCCGCCGCATGCCGGCCCAGCTTGGCGAGCAGCTCGGCATGGTAAAAGCGAGCGTTCTTGTGCTCGGGGTGCACCTGGAGGTACAGCTGCAGATGCTCGCACGCCGCGCTATCGTCGCCTTTTTCCAGCAGCGCCGCGGCCAGACTCAGGTGGTTCTGCTGCAGCCGGCCATTCTCAGCCAGGCTTTGTTCGTACAGGGCGATTGCCTGCTCCGGTTCGCCCGCCTGCATCGCCTGCTGACCCTGCTGCCACAGCGCCTGCGCTTGTTCCTCACGCGGCGCCGGCGCTGGCTGGTCGTTGGCGGTCATGCTCTGGCAACCCAGGCAAATGAGGCAGAGTATCGCAAGCTGGCGCAGCCGCATCGCACGCCCTCGGCGCAGACGGAAAGGCACGGGCCCTCGGTGCGGCCCACCGCGAACAGGAGTGTTCATCGCCCGTTAAGGCCGGTGGATTTGAACGAAAGAATCGGATTGAAGTATTACGCCGGCCCACGCCGCGGGGTGAGTCTTCGAACCCCGCGGGTTCCGCGTGTTAGAACGCCGTCAGCCACCCGATGCCCACGAGCAATGTCAGCAGCGTGATGGGGATGCCGGCCCGGCAGTATTCCCAGAAGCCGATCGCGACGCCTTCGCGCTTCGCGAGCTCGACCACGATCAGGTTAGCCACTGAGCCGAGCACCGTCAGGTTGCCGGCCAGCGTGCTCGACATCGCCAGCGCCAGCCACGCCGTCTCGCCCACCGCCGCCGGCAGCGCCGGCATGACCGGCTGAAACAGCAGCACCGCCGGCACGTTGCTGACCAGGTTCGACAGCGCCGCCGACACGAGACTGAGCAGCCCGACCGGGTGTTGCGCGAGCGGTCCCCAACCATCGATGCCCCAGGGGCGCACGACATGGAGGTCGAACGCATGAACCACCACGAACAGGCCCGCAAACATCACGAGCAGGCCCCAGTCGAGCTGGCGATAGACCTTCTCGGGCCGCAGCCGATCCAGGAGCAGGATCGCCGCCCCGGCCAGCGCGACCAGGGCGATCGATTGGCCGCTAAAGAACAGCACAATCACGCCGAGCGTGACCAGCAGGCTCTTGACCAGCAAGCGGCGCTGCGCCCGGTGGCGTGGCCAGTTTGCCTCGACCTTCGCCGGTACGGCCGGGTTGACATCCGGCGCACCAGGGCGCGGCGGTAGACAAGCAGGATCACCAGATAATCGAGCGCCAGGCCGACCAGCGCGATCGGGGCCAGCCATTCGGCGAAGCGCAGGTAAGGGATGCCGGAGAGAGCGCCAATGATCATGTTCTGCGGATTGCCGGTGATGGTCGCGGTTGAGCCGATGTTGGCGGCGGTCGCCAGGCCGATCAGGTGCGGCAAGGGGTCGAGCTTGAGCCGGCGCGTCAGGTGCAAGACGAGCGGCGTGAGCGCCACGCAGACGACGTCGTTGACGAGGAAGGCGGACAGCGCGCCGGACAGCGCGATCGTCACGGCCAGGAGTGCACGTGGGCGGTGAAAGCGAGCGAGCGCCCAGCCGGCGAGCGCCTGGAAGAAGCCGCTCAGCCGCAGGAAGGCGACGACGATCATCATGGCGAACAGCAGCACCAGGGTCGCGTGATCGACGGCCGCCACGGCTTGCTCTAACGTGAGCACGCCGGTCGCCAGGAACAGCGCCGCGCTGACCACGGCGATACCGGTGCGATCGATGCGCAGCCCCGGAAATTTGCCCAGCGCCAGGCCGATGTACGTGACCGTGAAGCCGACGATGGTGAGCCAGAAGATGACGGTTTCGTTCAACATCCTCTCCATTCAGCAAACCTCTGTCCCAGTGACTCAGGGCGTTGTCGACAGATCGGATGTCGTCGCAAGGGGACCCGGCTGTCGAGCGCCCACCGTTTCCGGCACGCACAGGACGACCAACAACGTCGCCGCGGTTCCGATCCCGGCGAGCAGGCCGAACAGGCCCCGGTAACCCAGGCTGTCCACGATCACACTGGCCAATAGCGGCCCGGCCGCCGAACCTGCGACCAGCGCCGAGCCGACCAGGACCTGCGCCTCACCGACACGGCGGGGGTCGGCCAGGCGATCGGTTACCCAGGCGGCGGCGAGTACGGCGAACAGCCCGTTCGCCAGCCCGTCGAGGGCCTGGATCGCCAGCACCTGTCCGGGCGTCTGAGCCACGGCCACCAGCCCCAGGCGCACCGCCATCACCGTCCAGCCGGCGATCAGGAGCGGCGCCGGCCGATGCGGTCGGCCCACCGCCCCGCCGGCCGCACCACCAGCATCCAGGCGATCATGCTAATGACGAACGCGTACGAGAGAACGCGGCGCTGCGCCTGCAGATCGCGCTCGAGGAGAATCCCGAGATAGACGCCCGCGGGCGCGTTCGCGGCATGGAACAAGACCATGGCCGCCGCGAATACCCACAAGGCATTGTCACGGAGCCCGCCACCGCGGTCCGCCGCCGCGGGCGGTCTGGCGTTGACGACGGGATGGTCGTGGCCCGCCGGCCGCTCGTGGATGAGCAGCGCCGCGCCGACGGCGAGCGCCTGCACCGCAGCCAATGGCCACAGGATCGCGCCGACGTCCCACGCTTCGGCGATGACGCTGCCGAGGAGCGCGAGGAGGATGATGCTCACCGGCTTCCAGAAACGCAGGGCCCCGAGTGCCGCGCCGACCTCGCTTAGGGGCGCCAGGTGCGCCGCCTCCGCCCCGGCCAGGCTCTCGACGGTAGCCCGGCACGCGCCGTTCTCGGCGAACAGCACGACGAGCAGCGCGAGCATCACCGGCCCCCAGCTTGCCTGCAAGAGCAGTGTCGCAATGGCCAGAATCGCCAGGGCCGCAATCAAGATCGGCTTGCGCCGTCCGAGCCGGTCGGACAGGATGCCGAGCGGGAACTGCACCAGCCCGGCCAGCGCCGCCAGCGTCGCGATGATGCCGATCGCCGCATCGGAGAGCTGCAGGTCGCCGAGGTAGACCGGCAGGTAGGGCAGAGTGAAGCCGATGCCGGAAACTCCGAGGAAATAGGAGCCATACAGGCCGATCCGGTTGCGCCAGTCCATGAACCTCTCCTTTGCGCAGAAATCCGAAATCCGAAGCTCGAAATCCGAAACAAATCCGAAGTCCAAATCTCAATTGGCCGAGGTTGCAGGGCGAGATTGGGTCATTTGGGTTTCGGATCTGTTTCGGATTTCGGGTTTCGGGTTTCGGATTTCCGCGGCCGAGGCAACGGTTTCGGGCATGCCGATGATGAACACCAGCGCCGCCACGGCCGCGATGCCGGCGAAGACGTTGAACGCCGCGGCAAAGCCCAGGCGCTCGGCGAGCACGCCGGCCAGGAACGGCCCGATGACTCCGCCACTGGTCAGGGCGGTGGCAATCAGGCCTTGCAGCGCGTTGAAGCGGCCCTTGCCGCGCGTCAGGTCGGCGCACATGGCCACGACCACGACGCCGTAGATGCCGGCGCCGATGCCGTCGAGCGCCTGCAGCGCCACCAGCATCCACGGATGGCTGGTCAGCGAGTACAGATAGATGCGGATCGGCAGGGCGACGAATCCGATAGCGAAAACCGGCCTGCGACCCCAGCGATCGCACAGCCAGCCCGCCGCCAGCGCCACGGGAACCATCACGGTCTGCGCGACCAGCACGACCGCGGCGACCTGCAGGTCGCTGCCGCCCAGTTCGCTGATGTAGCGCCCGACCAACGGCATGACGGGGGCGTTGGCGAGGTGGAAGAGCGCCGTCGCCGCGAACAGCACCACGACGCGCCGGTCGCGCAGCAAATCCCCGATGCCGACCGGTCTGTCGGCGGCGCCGCTGGCGCGGGATTCGTCCAGCTCCTCGCGACGCATCAGGAATACGGAGCCGGCGGCCAGTGCCGAGACCGCAAAGACGGTGTAGAAGACCGACGCGGTGCCGAACCAACCGACCAGCAGCATCGCCGTCAGCGCCGCGGCGATGTTGCCGGCGTGGTTCCAGCCCTGGTTGCCGCCCATGGTGCGGTTCAGCGCCGGTGGCCGACGAGGGCCAGCGCCAGCGCCCCCAGGAGCGGGTTGAAGAAGGACTGGGCTGCCCCAGCCGCGAACAGCAGTGGGTCGATCCAGACGGCCTGCGCCGGCACGAGCGGGACCAGGAAGTAGCACGCGCCCAACAGCAGCGAGGCGCCCGCCAGCAGCCCGCGCCGCGCCTGCACCCGATCGACGATGAAGCCGGCCGGCGTCTGCATCAGGAACACGCCCAGGCCCGCCACCGCGGCCGCGATGCCTGTCGCTTCCTTGTCCCAGCCGCGGTCGCCGAGAAACTTACCCAGAAACGGCATGATGACGCCGGTGACCTCGGCCAGGAAGAAGTTCGCGGCGTTCAGGCCGGCCCGGCTTTGCCGCGAAACGGGGGCGTCGGTCGATGACGTGCAATCGGACATGGTTACGAGCCTCTCTCTGTTCGCCTGCCCGGGCGGACCCTGGAAGAGTCCAGGTCCCGCCCGGCAGGCGGGACCTACCCCAAACGCGATTACTTCTTGTCCTTGCCCTTCTTGTCGCGCAGCGACTCGATCTCCTTACGTAGCTGCTCGATCTGTTCTTCCAGGGCGCGGATGCGGGCGCTGGGCGCCGCCGCCGGGGGCTGCGCTGGGGCCGACGCCAATGCGGTGGCGGTGAGATCGATCGACTTGTCGGTTGTCAGGTTGGTGATGGTCCGAGCCTTGACGTGCTTGTCCCCCTTCTTGCCAACGTCCACCCAACCCGTGGCCCGCACCTTGTCGTTGACGCGGACGACGGTGCGCACCCGATCCTGGAAATACGGCGGCCAACGCACCTCGGTGCCGTCGTCCAGCACCAGGCCGTGTGTCTCGCCCTTGGGCGCGATCGTGAACCGCTCGACCACGCCGCGCACCGTTAGCGACGGGGCACCGGGGGGGCCTTCGGTGAGGTCTACCGATTCATTTGTGGTGAGATTGGCGATGGCGATCGCCTTGAAATGCGGGCCGTCTTTCTTTTTTTTGCCCGCTTCTATCCAGCCGGTCACGCGAACCCGGTCGTTCCGAGCGACCAGGTCCTTGACCTTTGCTCCCAGGTACGGAGGCCAACGCACCTCGGTGCCATCATCCAGCACCAGGCCGTGCGTCTCGCCCTTGGGCGCAATCGTGAACCGCTCGACCACGCCGCGCACCACAGTGGTCTTGTCCTCCGCAATCGACTGGGCGCCGGCCTGGGCCAGCAGCACGAACGCCGGCAGCGCGGCCATCACCAGCAATCCCCAGGTCCCGCAATGTCTCCCCAGGATACTCGCCATTTGCAATTCCTCACGTGCCCGATTGTCGAGCACCGCGGGCGCCGGGCCCCGTCTCGCGGTGACTCTGTCAAGAATGCGGCTCCCGACTTGCCGCGTTCGCCCCGAAACTCGGGGAGCCCCTTGCAGCGTCGATGCCGTTGGCACCGGCGCCAGCATCGCGCCGCGGGACCGAGAGATGGCGGCCGATTCAAGTCGTGCCGCCACAAGGCGGTGGTGACGCGAAAAAAAAATCGGGACTGGGCGACGGCCTGGCCGTGCACGCCGTCGCCCAGTCCTCAAAGGTGGGCGACTTTCCCCCACCTGACGGGGGGTCCCTGCCCACCCCGTCGCCGTCGGACCTCAGCGCTTGTTCTTGAGGCGCTGCAACTCCTGCACCAGCGCGTCGAGCCGAGCCTCGAGCGCTTGCAACCGGCGATCGATATCGCCGCCCGGCGCCGGCGCAACGCGGCCCGGGCCGGCGGCTGGCAAATCGTCGTTGTCGGCACTCTTGCCGGTCCGCAGATTGGTCACCGTGGCGACCTCCAGCTTGGTGTCGCCCTTGGGACCGGTTTCCCACCGCCCCGCTGCCTTGACCTTGTCGCCCTCGCGCACGACCGCAGTGAACCGGTCGGCCAGGTGCGGCGGCCAATGGATCCACGTGCCGTCGTTTAGCATGGCGCCGTCGACCTCGCCCTTCGGCGCCGACGTGAGCGACCTCACGAGCCCTGTCGCATTCGCGAGTCCGGCGGCCCCCGGAGCGCCGCTGTCCTGAGGCGGCGGCAAATCCTCGTTCTGCCGGCTCTTGCCGGTCCGCAGGTTCGTCAGCGTGGAGACTTCCAGCTTGGACTCGCCCTTGGGATCGACTTCGCGACGACCAAGCACCCGGACCTTGTCACCGCGCTCGATGAAGGTCGCGAAGCGATCGGCCAGGTGCGGCGGCCAGTGGACCCACGTGCCGTCGGTCAACGTGACGCCGTCCACTTCCCCCTTGGGCGCCGACGTGAAATCCTTGACCGTCCCCTGCACGGTCTCGAACGGCCCCGTCGCGACCGATCCCTTGCCTTTGCCCTTGGGCCCCGGAGGCTGCGCCTCCAGACCGGCGAATCCCACGGCGGCGATCAGCAGCGCCCCCAGGGGCAGCAGCCAACGTTTCGGAATCGTGTGCCTCATGGTCTTTTCCTCCTTCGGGAACTCAGAGTGTCTGCCAGGCGTACATCGCCTTGACAACGTGCATCCGCGTACCTTCGGCGAAGATGATTTTGACGGGGTCCAGCGGCTGGAAAGACCGCAGGATTGCTTGCCGCTCGTCGAACCAGAGCTGACTGTCGCGATCGAGCATGAACAGCCATAGATTGCCGTCTGCCACCACGCGCAGCTCGTGATGCGCATAATCGACGCGCTGCAGCGTCCCGCGAATCGTGCGCAGCTCGCCCGGCCTGAGATGGCTGTGCAGCCGCACTTGCAGTTCCGCGGTGGCGTGCGGTCTGGCCTGCCCCGCGCGGGTCAGCCTGGCCTCAGCCGGCGTGGCGGTCCCGCACCACAGGGCGGCGGTCATCGAGACGGTGACGAGCACGGCCCAAACGACGATCGTCAGGAGCATGTCCTGCTGGATCGGAAGTATGCCAAACATGCTAACTGCCCTCCTCTCGGTCGCGCGCCGACAACCACAGGTTGACGCTGACGATCACCAGCACACTGAGCAAGTACACGTAAATCGGCCAATGCGAGAATGCGATTTCGATCATGGCGTCCTCCCGTCCTCTCGTTCCAGGCGGGTCGGGCGTGCCACCGCCCGATCGCACTGACCCTACGCAAAAGCAATGGCTGTTCCACATGGCCCAAGGGGGCGCCTTAGATTGCCGGGCAGGCGAGGTTTTTTTCCCGTAAGCGATACGTGCAATGCCAGATGGGCGACGCCGGAAATATTTGCGAATCGAACGCGCTGGCTACGCGCCTTCGGCGAATGATCCCAGGTGGGCGGGGGCTCCCCGATGGCGTTGGGGGGACTCTGCCCAGCCGGCGTCCTTACTTTTGCAGGCCGTATTGATGGATCTTGTCGAAGAGCTGTCGCCGACTGATGCCGAGCGCGGGCGGCCCGGGTACGGTTCCACCCTTCCTGCTCCAGCGCCTGCCGGATCACCCGCCGTTCCGTCTCGGCGAGGATCTCCTTCAGCGCCAGCGGACCAGCCGGCAGAGCGTTGGCGGCCGGCGCCGGCTCGAGCAGCAGGTCCGCCGCGGCGATGGGCCGGCCGTGCGCCAGGATCGCCGCCCGCGCCAGCACGTTTTGCATCTGCCGGATGTTGCCCGGCCAGGGCTGTGCGGCCAGCACCTGCACCGCATCGCTCATCAGCGCGAGGTGCGGCCAGCGATATTTGCGCCAGCCTGCGGACGATCGCCTCGGCCAGGAGCGGAATGTCCTCGCGCCGGCGCGCACGGGCGGCAGCTCGATCGTCATCACGTTCAGCCGATAGAAGAGATCCTCGCGGAACTTCGACTCCGCGATCAGCGCCGGCAGGTCGCGGTTGGTGGCCGAGATGACGCGGACGTCGACGGTCAAGGTCGCATCGCCGCCGACGCGTTCGAATTGCCCGGTTTGCAGTACGCGCAACAGCTTCGCCTGCAGCTCGACGTCGAGATCGCCGACCTCATCGAGGAACAGCGTGCCGCCGTGCGCCTGTTCGAAGCGGCCCTTGCGTTGCGCCACAGCTCCGGTAAACGCGCCCTTCTCGTGGCCGAACAGCTCGCTCTCCAGCAGCGTCGGGCTGAGCGCGGCGCAATTGACCTTGATAAGCGGCCGACCGACACGGTCGGAGTTGGCATGGATGGCGTTGGCGACCAGCTCCTTGCCGGTGCCGCTCTCGCCGAGGACGAGCACCGTTGCGGACGTGGCCGCCACGCGCCCCACCGTTTTGAAGACCTGCAGCATTGCCGGCGTGCGGCCGATCAGCTCGTCGCCGTTTTCATCGGGTGCATCCTGAGCGGCGGATAGTGCGTGTACCTGCGCGACCAGGGCCTTCTGCGTCAGGGCACGGCGGACGGTGAAGAGCACCTCGTCGAGGTCGAACGGCTTGGTGATGTAGTCGTAGGCGCCGCGCTTCATCGCCTCGATGGCCGCCGCGCTGCCGCCCAGCGCGGTGATGACGATGACCGGCACGTCTTCGAGGCGTTCCTGGTGGTCGCGCAACAGCTCGAGGCCGCCGCGGCCGGGCATCATCAAGTCGAGCAGCGCCAGCGCCAGACCCGGCTCGGCGAGCTGCCGGGCCGCGGCGATACCGTCGGCGGCTTCGATGACGCGATAGCCTTCCGAGCGCAAGAGCAAGCTCAGGTTGCCGCGGATGACCGCGTCGTCATCGGCGACCAGGATGGACGCGAGCTGGCGTGGCGGGGTCATGAATGATCCATGCACGGAACGGTTTCACACACCGGGCAAGATGACCCGGAACACCGTACCGGGTTCGTCGACCAGCTCGATCGTGCCGCCGTGGTCGAGCACGATTTCGCGACAGAGCGCCAGGCCCAGTCCGGTGCCGTCGGCACGCGTGGTGAAGAACGGCTCGAACAGGTGCGGCCGGACTTCGGCGGCAATGCCCGGTCCGGTGTCGGCGATCCGCACCTCGACGCTGCGCCGGCCCGGCAGCGCCCGCGTGGTGCAGCGCAGCCGTCCGCCGCCCGGCATGGCTTGCAGGGAATTGGTAAGCAAGTTCAGTGCCACCTGCCGTAGGCCCGCAGCCGAGCCGAGTACCGAAGGCAGCTCGGCGGCGCAATCGGTTTCGAGGACGACGCCCTGCTCACCGGCCTTGGCGCCGATGAGCTCGAGCGTCTCGGTGAGGATGCCGTTGAGGTCGACCGGTTCACGCTCGGCGGTGTCGGCACGCGCGAACAGGAGCAGCCGGCCGACCAGGGCGTTGATGCGATCGACCGCACCGACCAGCGATGCGAGCGAATCGGCGGTACGCGTGGTTTCGGGCAACCGCTGCCAGAGCTGGACCGTGGAGCGAATGGCCGCCAGCGGGTTGCGCACCTCGTGCGCGACGCCGGCCAGGAGCTTGCCCAGTGCCGCGAGATGCTCGGCCCGGCGCAGCTCGTCCTGCAGGCGCTGCTGCTGGTTGTGCTGCCTTTGCAGGGAACGATTGAGGTTCCAGGTGAGCACCAGCCCGATCAGCATGCCCGCAAGGGCGAGACCGGTTGAGACTTCCGTGCGGTGGAGCTGCCCGGCGAGCTGATCGGGCCCCGTCAAGCGATAGAGCAGCCAAACGCTGAGCCGGGCCGGCCAGCGGTCGCCGACGGGCTGAGTCAGGATGATAACCCGGCTGGGACCGACATCCTCGGTGCGCAACAGCGTGGTCCCCTTATCGAGCGTCGTCTGGATCTGGTTGAGGATGACGGGGATTTCCAGAGGCGGCGGATCGGTGCGCGGCACGGCGTCGGACTGGGGGTGCGTGCTCGTGGGATAGGCGTACCCGGCGAAGGCGCCGGTGCCGTCGGCGACGTAAAAGCCGCCCTCGATACCAGGGAAGTCCGCCAGCACCTGCGCCGAGACTTCGCGCAGGCCCTGGTTGAGCGTGTCCGCCGGCGCGCCGACCGGCGTCGCCAGCAACGGAACCGCCGCGTCCGCCATCCACCGGCCCGCCCGGCGCATGTCCTCGCGCGCACGCAGCTCCTGTTGCGGCAATCCCAGGGCCACGAACAGGTTGTACACCAGGACGGCAAGAGCGCCCA
Source organism: uncultured Gemmataceae bacterium (assembly GCA_963834865.1). Classification (GTDB taxonomy): domain Bacteria; phylum Planctomycetota; class Planctomycetia; order Gemmatales; family Gemmataceae; genus CAWIDK01. Next base: position 2,264,981 of record CAWIDK010000002.1, on the reverse strand, counting down.
GAAACAGCAGCACGACCGCCACGATCTGCACGCGCGGGCCGACGAATCGAGACATGCGCAGGTGCTCCACGGATCGGCGCTACCGCTGCTGATACTGCTGCCAGGCCTGCATCTTCTGCCAATACCTGTTGTAGTCCTGATTTGGTCGGGGTGGAGTGGGCGAGGTCGCTGCGCGCAATAGGCGTTGTAACTTAAGGGACCGCTCTGGCCGACCATGGTGCACGGCGACAGCTTGCTGACGATGAACGTCTACATGGCCCCTACCTTGATATCCGTGCGCCGTGCCCTGGGAACGCCCCGGACCGCCGCTGCGGCCACCCGAGCCATGGCCGAAAGCCACCGCGGTGGCCGGCACGATGAGACCGAGCACGGCCGACAGCGCGATGCACCAAACGATTCGGCGGATGGACTTCACCACGGTTGCTTCCTCTGCGGGCGAAGGACGGGGGGAATATGGATCTGGCTTTCGGCAGGTGAACGCGGCCGCTGGCACATGTTGCGCGCTTCGAAGAGGATTCTTGCTGCGAGCTGTCCGAGAGGTGCCCGCGCGAGGGGAGACCGGTGCCTGGACGATGCCGGTCGTACCGCGTAGGATGATTCCCGCCAATCGAGCGGAGCGCGGTCCACGGCGGAGGTCGGGATTGCGCCGATGCACGCTCGCATTCCTTCCCGGCTTTCTTGACGTCCAGGGGGTTCGCACATGACCGATGAAATCAAACCCGCTGCCGAAGCCGGACCACCCGCCGAAGCCGGTGAATTGGCCACCGTCACGGAAATCGTCACGCCGGCCGAGGGCGCGGACGAGCAGCCGGACGGGGAAAAGAAGGAAAAGCTGACGCAGCGGGTCCTGATCCAGGATGTCGGTCCCTGCCGCAAGCACATCAAGGTAACGGTGGAGCGCACCGACGTCGACAAGCTGCTCGACGCCAAATACAAGGAGCTGGTCGGCGATTCGTGGGTCCCCGGCTTCCGCAAGGGCAAGGCGCCGCGCGAGATCGTCGTGCGCAAGTTCAAGAAAGACGTGCAGGACCAGGTCAAAAGCCAGATCCTGCTCGCCAGCCTCGAACAGCTCGCGGACGAAAACGACGTCGCCCCGCTGAGCCCGCCGAACATCAACCCCGACAAGCTCCTCATTCCCGAGCACGGGCCGTTCGTCTACGAGTTCGAGGTCGAGGTTCGGCCCCAGTTCGAGCTGCCCGAATACAAGGGCCTCCAACTCCGCCGGCCGATCCGCACCTTCGTCGAAACCGACGTTGATCGCGAAATGAAGCGCATCCTCGGCAACTTCGGCCAGCTCGTTCCCAAGGACGGTCCGGCCGAGATGGATGATTTCCTGATCGTCGACATGACCACGCGCCTCGGCGAACACGTCATCGGCGACGCCAAGGAGATCACGCTGCGGATCGACGACACGGTCACGTTCAAGGACGGCGTCGCCAACCGCTTCGGCACCCAGACTCTCGGCGCCAAGGCCGGCGAGACGCGCACGGTCGATATCCGCATGACCGACGCGGTGGCCGACGAGAACCTCAAGGGCCAAACCGTCCAGGCGACGCTGGCCGTCAAGGACGTCAAGCAGCAACGCCTGCCCGAGCTGAACGAAGAGTTCCTCCAGGAACACCTCGGCGTCAAGACCGAAGGCCAGCTCCGTGAGCGTGTCCGGTTGTTGCTGGAACGCCGGCTGGAGTACGCCCAGCGGCAGTCGGCTCGCGAGCAGGTGCTGGAGCAGATCTCGGCGGCGTCGAGCTGGGACTTGCCGCACGACCTCTTGATGCGCCAGGCCCGGCGTGCGCTGGGCCGACGGGTCATGGAAATGCGCGAGGCGGGCATGGCGGAAGACGAAATCGAGTCGCGGCGGCGATTGCTGGAGCGCGACGTGCTCAAGAGCACCTCCCTGGCGCTCAAGGAGCACTTCGTCCTGCAGAAGATCGCGGAAGTGGAGAAGATCGAGCTGGACGACGACGAGATCCAGGCGGAGATCGAGGCGATCGCGGACCAAGTTGGCGAGTCGCCGCGGCACGTGCGGGCCCAGTACGAGCGCGAGGACATGATCGAGACGCTGGCGGCCCAGCTCATCGAACGCAAGGCGCTTAATTTGGTCCTGGAAACCGCCAAGTACGAGGACGTGCCCATGCAGGTGGAGGCCGGCATGTCGGCGTCGCAGGCGCAGGCCGTCCCCGGCGACGTGAAGGATCCGACTGCGGCGCCGCCGGAGCCCGAACAGGCCGAGGACGAGAAAGAAAAGCCAGCGTAGCCGGGGCTGGTTGGTAGCCGCATTCGTGAGAATGCGGGATGGTTCACCCGCATTCTCACCAATGCGGCTACCCAAAAATCAACGCTTGACGGCGCACTAGCTTCACCATGGCGGTTGCCTGTCCGCTTGCGGTTTCGCGCCATCGCCGCTACACTCAACTACACCCGCCTTCCGCATCCCACCGCCGCGGCCCCTCTGCCATGCCGAACCGCACGCTTTTTCCGCTCGCCTTTATTGCTCTGTCCACCGCCGTCCCCGCACGTGCCGACGAGCCGATCTCATTCGAGAAGCATGTGCGGCCGTTGCTCAAGGCGCATTGCTTCGAGTGCCACGGTGAAGGGACCAAGCTCAAGGGCGGGCTCGACCTGCGGCTGCGGCGCACGATGGCCGAAGGCGGCAAGTCGGGCCCGGCACTCGTGCCCGGCAAGCCGGCCGACAGCTTGCTCACCCAGCGGGTGCGCAGCCAGGAGATGCCGCCCGGCAAGCGCAAGCTGACGAAGGACGAGCTGGCCGTGCTCGAACGCTGGATCGCCGGCGGAGCGGTCGTCGTCCGCGCGGAGCCGAAGACATTGCCGGTAGGCTTCAGCCCATCGCCCGAGGAGCTCGCGCACTGGTCGTTTCAACCGATCCTGCGGCCTACCCTGCCGGCCACAACACACGTTCCCCTTGTTCGTAGTCCAATCGACGCGTTCGTGCTGGCGAAGCTGGAGGCGAAGGGACTCTCGTTCGGCCCCGAGGCGGATCGGCGCACGCTGATTCGGCGGGCCACGTTCGACCTGACGGGCCTGCCGCCGTCGCCGGACGACGTGGATCGCTTCGTCAACGATCCTGCCGCGGACGCGTACGAGAAGCTGATCGATCGGCTGCTCGCGTCGCCGCACTACGGGGAGCGCTGGGTCCGGCACTGGCTCGACGTGGCCGGCTACGCCGATTCGGAGGGCTTCAGCGGCGCGGATCCGGTGCGCGCGACGGCATACCGCTATCGCGACTACGTCATCCGGGCGTTCAACGCCGACATGCCGTGGGACGAGTTCATCCTGGAACAGCTCGCCGGCGACGAGATGGTTCGGCCGCCGTTCGAGCTGCTGCCGCCGGCCGAGCTGGACAAGCTGATCGCGACCGGCTTTTTGCGCATGGCGCCCGACGGCACGGCAACTCCCGGCGTGGACCTGAAGGCGGCTAGCAACCAGAACGTCGCGGACACGATCCAGATCGTCTCGACCGCGCTCATGGGCCTCACGCTGCACTGCGCCCAGTGCCACAATCATCGCTACGACCCGATCCCGCAGGCCGATTACTATCACGTGCGGGCGGTGTTCGAGCCGGCGCTGAACGTCAAGAGCTGGCGGACGCCGGCCGGCCGCGAGGTGCCGTTGTTCAAGGACGAGGATCGCAAGCAGGCCGACGCGATCGAGAAGGAAGCGCAGAAGATCGACGCTGAACGCGCGGTGAAGCTGAAGGACTACATCGGCGCGACCTTCGAGAAGCAGCTTGCCAAGCTCCCCAAGGAGCTGCAGGAGCCCGCGCGGCATATGCACGGGACGCCCGGCCCCAAACGGACGCCCGAGCAGAACAAGCTCTTAATGCAATATCCCTTCCTCAATGTCACCGACGGCTCGCTCTATCTGTACGACAGCAAGGCCGCCGCCGATCTCAAAACGTTTGCCGACCGGGCGGCCAAGCTCCGCGCCACCAAGCCAGTGCCGGCGTTCGTCCGCGCCCTGACCGAACCGGCCGGCCCCGCCCCGACGACGTTTCGCTTCGAGCGCGGCGACTACGAATCGCCAAAGGAAGCGCTCGGCCCGGCCAGCCTCTTGATCTTCGAGCGCTTCGGCCTGCGCCAGCTTCCGGACAAAGACGCCGCCTTGCCGAGCACCGGCCGGCGGCTCGCCTTTGCACGCGGCCTGGTTTCGGGGAAGCATCCGCTCACCGCGCGTGTCCTGGTCAATCGCTTCTGGATGCACCACTTCGGCAAGGGCATCGCCGGCACGCCCGGCGATCTCGGCCTGCTCGGCGAACGGCCCACGCACCCCGAGTTGCTCGACTGGCTGGCGAGCGAGTTCATGGCTGGCGGCTGGCGGCTCAAACGCCTGCATCGCCTCATCATGACCTCGACTGCGTATCGCCAATCGGCCCAGCGGCGGCCCGGGCTGCACCAGGTCGATCCCGACAATCGCCTGCTCGGCCGCATGTCAGTGCGCCGGCTGGAGGCGGAGATCATCCGCGACGCGCTGCTCGCCGTCAGCGGTACGCTCAACCGCAAGCGGTTTGGGCCACCGGTGCCGGTGACGCACGACGAGATCGGCCAGGTCGTCATCGGCAAGGACATCCGCAACCCGGGCGACGGCACGCCGATGGGCAAGGTCGCCCCGCTCGGCGGCGAGGAATTCCGCCGCAGCGTGTATGTGCAGGTTCGCCGCAGCCTACCGCTCGGCATGCTCGAAACCTTCGACGCGGCGATCACCACGCCCAACTGCGAGGCGCGCTCGTTCTCCACCGTCGCGACGCAGGCGCTCTTGCTCATGAACGGCAAGCAGGTGCTGCAACAGGCGACGTTCTTCGCCCAGCGCGTACGGCAAGAAGCCGGCGCCGATGCGAAGGCGCAGGTCGCGCGCGCGTGGCGGCTCGCCTATGCCGCGGAGCCGACGGCGGCGGAGATCGAAGGAGCGACGTTGTTTCTCGATCGGCAGACGGCACACTTCGCGGCACAGAAACGAGCGCCGGCCGACCCGGAGCCGGCGGTGCAAGCGCTGGCGAGCTTGTGTCAGGCGCTGATGGGTTCGAATCGATTCTTGTATGTAGACTAAATCTGCGGCTAGGCTAGGTTGGATCAATAATGTCTGTTGCAGCGGCAAATCTCGGCGCCGAGCGAGCGCGGTTTGACAGGCTCGCGAAGGAGTGGAAGAAGGACACATTCCTGTTGTCCAAGATTCGCGACAAGGTCATTCACACAGCCTATCAGAAGATCATCGGGATGGGTTCGACGGCCATTCCATTCATTCTGCGTGACCTTGCCGAAAACGGCCCCAACCACTGGTTCTGGGCCCTGCATGCCATTACCGAAGCCAACCCTGTTCGGGATGATCAAGTTGCGACATGGTTGCCATGACCAAGGCGTGGTTGAAATGGGGAAGAAAAAACGGTTACCTCGACGACTCCCAAGGGCGTACAAGTCGTCGTTCCCGGACTTGAACGACTACGTGATCACAAGCGACGAAACAGCAACCTACAACTGTGTCGGATTCGCGGCGGGAGACGTTAAGCGATGGTGGGAGCCTCTGTCGGTGCCGCAACCAGGCTATTACTGGCCTCCTGGCGCGATGGGTGGAGATGGGAACGAGGATATCGGTGCATTGAAACGATGTCTTGCCGAACTCGGCTATTATGAGTGCACCAACGGCGACCTGGAAACAGGATTCACGAAGGTGGCGCTTTACGCGATTGACGTGGACGACTACAAGCATGTTGCGATTCAGGAGGCAAATGGCGAATGGAGCAGCAAGCTCGGCGACGGCTTTGACATTCGCCACAAGACTCCGCACTGTGTCAGCGGTCCGAAGTATGGCACGGTCATGGGATACATGAGACGGGAAACTGTCGGCTGAAAAGTTTACTGAGAGCGCCAAGCATATGGAACACCCCTGCAACCTCACCCGGCGGCACTTCCTCGCGCAGAACGCCTTCGGCCTCGGCGGCCTCGCCCTGGCCTGGCTGCTCCACGAAAAGGGCCTGCTCGCCGAGCCGACGCGGCCGGAGCTGCAGCCGCGTCACTACGACCTGACGCCGAAGCCGACGCATCACACGCGGCGCGCCCGGGCCATGATTTCGCTGTTCATGCAGGGCGGTCCGAGCCATATCGACCTGCTCGATCCGAAACCGGCGATGGCCCGCTACGACGGCCAGCCTTTCCCCGGCACCATCCGTTACGACAACGCCGCCGAGGCCAGCGCCCGCGTCCTCGCCAGTCCGTGGCGTTTCCGCCGTTGTGGCCAGGCCGGCATCGACGTGTCGGAGCTGTTGCCGAACCTCGCCGAGATCGTCGACGAGCTGTGCATCATCCGCTCCATGCGCACTGGCGTCAACAACCACGGCCAATCGATCAACGCCCTGAACGGCGGCCGTATCCAGGCGGGCCGGCCGGTGCTCGGCAGCTGGCTGACCTACGGCCTGGGCTGCGAAACGCAGGACTTGCCGGCCTATGTCGTGCTGACCGATCCGATCAGCACCCCGGTGCTCGGCGTCGACAACTGGTCGAACGGCTGGCTGCCGTCGCTCTATCAGGGCACGGTCGTCCGCGCCCAGGAGCCGCGCATCCTCAATCTGGATCCGCCCGCCCACCAGCGCGGACCGGCGCAGACCGACTATCTCGCCTACCTGGAGGGCCTGAACCGCGCCCATTTGCAGCAGCATCCCGGCGAGCTCGACCTGGAAGCGCGGATCGCGAGCTTCGAGCTGGCCGCGCATGCAGACCGCGGCGCGGGCCGCGCTTGACCTGGCCGGCGAAACCGCGGCGACTCGGCGGCTCTACGGCCTCGACGATCCCCACACCGCGGAGTACGGCACGCGCTGCCTCATCGCGCCGGCTCATCGAACGCGGCGTGCGCTTCGTGCAGGTCTGCACCCGCAACCAGTTCTGGGACCACCACGGACACATCTACACCGCGTTGCCCAACGCCTGCCGGATGACGGATCGGCCGATCGCGGCGCTGGTGAAGGACCTCAAGAGTCGCGGCCTGCTCGATTCGACGGTGGTGCACTGGGGCGGCGAGATGGGCCGGCTACCGGTGATCCAGAATGACTCGGGCCGCGACCGTGTCGGGCGGGACCACAACACGTTCGGCTTCACGATGTGGCTGGCCGGCGGCGGCTTCAAGGGCGGTCACGTCCACGGCGCCACCGACGACTTCGGCCACCATGCCGTGCACGACGTGGTGAACCATTACGATTACCACGCGACGCTGCTGCACCTGTTCGGCCTGGACCATCGGCGGGTCGTCTACCACCGCAACGGCCAGGAAGCGACGCTGACCGACAACCAGCCCGCCCGGCTGGTGTCGGAGCTGCTGCAGTGATTCCGATAGGCCGGTAACGGAGCGGTCAACTCGACCGCAATCGCAAACAACCGAACCATGCCCTCTCCGCATACACCGAGCGGGATCAGTGCGTCCAACCCAAGGTCGACGATTGACTTACTTGGCCAAGAAGCTATAGTTTAGCGCGGTTTATTGTCGCGGAGTCCGCTCCCAACGCGCCCGAGTCGATACCCATGAACGCCGATGCCTATCCCTGCGAGCCGGACGTGTCCCCATCGCCGGCGAGCTACCGGGCGGGCGACGAGCCGATTGCCGGCTATCGCCTGATCGAACCGCTCGGCGCCGGCGGCTTTGGCGAGGTCTGGAAGTGCCAGGCGCCGGGCGGCTTTCACAAGGCAATCAAGTTCGTCCGCGGCGGCACGTCGGCAGCGGACCACGCGCAACAGTGGCTGGCCGACCAGGAACTGCAGGCCATCGACCTGATCAAGAACATTCGCCATCCGTTTATCCTCACGGTTGAGCGGGCCGAGTTGCTGCATGGCACCTTGATGATCGTGATGGAGCTCGCCGACCGTAGTCTGGCGGACCTGCTTCTGCAATGCGAAGGCCGCGGCCAGCCCGGCATTCCGCGCGCGAGCTGCTGGACTATCTGACCGAAGCCGCGGAAGCCCTCGACCTCATGAACTTCCAGCACGGTCTGCAGCATCTCGACGTTAAACCGCAGAACCTGTTCCTCGTCGGCAGCCACGTCAAGGTGGCTGACTTTGGGCTGGTGAACCGTCTGCCGGAAAAACGGGCGAGCGACCCGGCGACGCCGCGATCAGGCCAGGGCTCGCGCGGATCACGCCGCGCTATGCGGCACCGGAATTCCTGCAGAACCGCATCAGCCGCCGGACCGATCAATATAGCCTGGCCATCGTCTACCAGGAGCTGCTCACGGGGACGGTGCCGTTCAAGGGTCGCAACGGCCGGCAATTGTTCCTGCAGCACCTGCAGGCCCCGCCCGACCTCGCCGCCCTGCCCGCGCCCGATCGCGCGGCGGTGGCGCGGTGCTCGCCAAGGACCCCGAGGACCGTTTCGCGAGCTGTGGGGATTTCGTGCGGGCGTTGAATCGGTCCGGGTCAAGCCGTTCGGCGGCACCCGCCACGCTGGCGGATGACGACACCGCACCTTTCGGGGCGCCGCGCCAGGCGTGCCGTACCGATCCGGTGCTGCACCTGCCGGGCAAGGTCATACTGGACGGTTTCACGTATGGAAAGCTGCTAGGGCAGACGCCGCTCGGCGAGATCTGGCAGACGCAGGACGCCAGCGGCGAAACGCGCTGGGCCTATCATCTGCAGGGCTTTGCCCGGGAGGAGGCGGCGGACCAGGAGCAAGCGCTCACCTACCTGCAAAAGCTTCGCCATGCCGCCCTGTTGCGCTTCAAGGTCGGCGAGGTCGCGCCGCATCGCATCATCTTGATATTCGAGCCGTGGGGCCCCTCGCTGGGCGAGCGTTGCCGCGGCGGCAAGCTCCAGGACGAGGACTTGCTGCGGGCGCTCGCGGAGGCTGCCCACGCCGTGGATGAGTTGACGGCGCTGACGAACGTGGAACATCTTGCCTTGGGCCCCGACACGATCGTGCAGGGCCTCGACGGCCAGCAACTGCGTGATTTCGGCTTGATCTCCTTGCTGTGGAAATCAGGAGAGGAGCCGCTCGAAGGCGTGAACCCCCGCTATGGTGCTCCCGAGCTGGCACGGGGACGAAGCAGTCCCGCCTCCGACCAGTACAGCCTGGCGGTCGTCTATGCCGATCTGCGCACCTGGCAACTGACGGGGAAGATGTGGCCGTCGCCGCGGCAAGGGAGCAAGTCGCGGCCGGCCACGGTCGATCTCGCGGACATCCCGATCGCGGAGCGCCAGGTCCTGCGCAAAGCCCTCGACGCCGACCCGCTGCAGCGCTACGGCACGTGCGCCGAGTTGATCGAAGCGCTGGCGGCCGCCCGCGGCGGCGCCGCGTCGCAAACGACGACCTCCGTGCGCAGCGCGCTCGCCGCCACGCAGCAGAGTTTTCTCGCCACGGTCGACGAATGGATTACCCAGCAGCACGATGATAGCCTTGCGGATGCGGCTGCGGCCGTGGCGGAGGACGGCAGCCTGCGGCACGCCGCCATGATCGAGATCGTGCCCGGCACGGCCAAGCTGCGCCTCGACGTATTCAAGGAGGAATGGCATGCGCAGCGCGTGCAGACCACGGAAAATGAGTTTCGCTTTTTTGTACCGCTGGAGCGGAGCTTCTGGCAGCGCTTGCGCGGCAAGCTGGTCGGCGTGAACGTGCATGTGGTCTTGCAGGCAGTCGAGGCCGACGCACGCAAGCGCTATCGCGCGACCGTCACCATTGCGCCGCACCACTGCGACTCGGTCGCGACCCGACGCGTCGCCGACACGCTGGTGCCGGCGCTGTTGCGCAGCGTGCTCAAGGCACTCAACTTCGTTGGCGAGCGCCGCGCCGAAAAGCGTTTGCCCTGCGCTGCCAACATTACTATTCGACATCGTGCGCCCGGAGGTCAGCCGACCGAACATCACGGGGAAGTGGTCAACATCTCGCGCAGTGGCATCGGTTTTGTCACGACCGCCCCACTCGAGCCGGGCGCTGAGATTCGCGTGTTCCTTGCACTGCCCGAGGACAACACGCCAGCGCCGGCGGTTTTGCTCAAGGCCCGAGTGAAACGCTGCGAGCGGCTGTCCAACGGCCAACATGAGACGGGTGCCGAGTTCCTGTGCGAACCGAGCAAGCCGGACTGACGTTGGGCCGGACGGCTGCACACGGACAAGAGCATTTTTTTCCCAGCGCTCCCCTAATACATAGATCAACACCAGGCTTGCCCTGGTTCATTGCCAACGGCGCCGTCAATGCAACGTCCGCACGCGAGCCGCCGGGCTTGTCACGGCGGTTTACACGGCGGGGACAAGCCCCGCCGCTCGCCATAGGACACGCGGTGACGTCGCGGACATCTTTCGTGGAGGTGAGCGAGGTGGCGCGCATTGTCTGTCAGGTCGTCCCCCGGTCGGATCGACTCACATTCGTCTGGTCGGAGGGGGCGGCCTCCTTCGAGCCTTACCACCTCAGCGGCGCCGAACAGGCGCACTTCGACGCCGTGGCCGCCCAGGCCCTCAACGCCCGCGGCGGCGGCACCGAGCTCGCCGAGCTCGGCCATCGCCTCTACCGCGCCCTGTTCCGGCTCGACGCGCCCGACGGCGCCGACGCGCAGGCGATCGCGCGCTGGCTGGGTGAGTTGCACGGCCAGAGCCAGGTCGAATCGGTCGAGTTCCTCGGCGATATCCCGGGCCGCGTGCCGTGGAACCTGCTGCACAGCAGCGGGACGGCGGCGAGCTGGGACTCTTTCTGGGGCGCCCAGTTCAACCTCGCGGCCGGCCGTCGCACCAACCCGCTGCGCATTACGCCGCCGTTCGTCAAGCCGGCCGCCCTGCTCGCCGCCGACGCGGTCCTGCTCGATCAGGTGTCCGGTGCCGACCGAGCCCGGCTGGATACGTGGGCCGATGAACGGCTGATCGTCGGCGCGGCCGATCAGCTTGCGGGCCAGCTGCGGCAGCGCACGCCGGACGTGCTGGTGCTGCTGGCACGCGTCGCGGACGGCGCCTTACGGATTGGCGACCAGCGCGTCACGCCGGACCAGATACGCGCGTGGATCGGCGAAGCGCGCGACGGCAACCCCAACCCACTCATCTTCCTGGGCGCTGCGGGCGGGCCTGAACAGGCACCGGCCTGGGCAAGCTGGCTCACCGCCGCGACCGCCGAACTTGATGGGCTCGTGACCAACATCGTGCCGCTGGCGCCGGCGGCGGCGATTGCGGCGGCCGTCGCCCCGGCCGAGCGCTCCTGCAGAGCCGCCGACCGCTCGGCGCCGCCTTGGCCAACGTCCGCGCCAGCCTGGCGGCCGTCGGCCCGGCCGTGACCGCGTTTTGTCCACCGAGCCTGCGCGTCGCCGAGGCGGAGGATGCCGAACCCGGTCCCGCGCTGCCGCGCCAGCCGCTGCCCGATTATCCTTATTGCCCGCTCCGCGCCTATGGCCCCGAGGAGCGGCCGCTCTTCTTCGGCGCAAGAGGAGACGCTGCGCCTCGCCGCCCTGCTCGAACAGGACACGACGGCGGCCGTCATCCTGCACGGCGCACCGGCGGCCGGCAAGACCTCGCTGGTGCAGGCGGGACTGTGGCCATATCTCGCCGAGGAGTGCATCGGTTATCGCGTGCTGTGCGACCGCAATCCCGAGGAGGCGCCGACGGCGGAAAGCGATTACCCTCCCCTGGTACTGCGGCCCGGCAGCGACCTTGCCGGCCAGCTCGCCGAGGCGCTGTTCGCGTTCTGCGCCAGCCGCTCAGCTACACCACGCCGGACGGCAAGACCGTGACCGTCGATCTGCCCGCGCTCCTCGGGGCGCACGTTGGCAGCGCGCCTAGCACCGCGATCCAGGCACCGCCGGCGCCGATTGCCAGCGTGGAACAAGCCGCGACGGGTATTGCCGAGCCCGGTCATGCGCCGGTCGAAACCGAGCCCCAGCCGGGTCCCGGGCCGTCCGATCTTTGGCTGGCCCTGCGCGAGGACCCCGCACGCCTTGGCCGGCTGCTCGACGACTTGACGCGCCGGCTGCCCTTCGAGCTAGTGGTGACGATCGACGAGGGCGAGGACCTGCTCACGCTCGCCCGCTCGGTCATCGAGCGCGAACGCCGACGGCAAGCGCTCGACATGCTGCTGACGCTGGCCGAGTCGCCGGCGCGCTGCAAGCTCGTGCTGCTCCTGCGCACCGAGTACTTCGGCCAGCTCGCCGGACTCTTGCCGGTGCGCGTCGGCCGATCGCTCTGGAAGGAGTTTTATCTCGAAGAGCTGAGCATGACCGGCATGACCGACGCGGTGCTCGGGCCGACCAGCCGGGACGAGATCCTCTACACCGACGGGATTCCGTACACGAAATACGGGTTCTCGTATGAGGAGGGTTTCGCGCCGCACCTTGTGAGCGAGGTCGCCGCGGAGGCGCGTGCCCGGCAATTCGGCGTGCTCTCGCTGCTTCAGGTCGTCTGCGCCATGCTCTACGATCAACGCGTGGTCCAGAGACGGCAAGACATCATCCGCGCTGCCGACCTGCGCGAGATCGGCGGCGTCCGCGGCGCGCTGGCGCGTTACGTCGGGCGGCGGATCGACAAGCTCAGCCTGCCGAGCAGGGCACGCGCGGGCCTGCGCCGGCTGATGCAGCGGCTCTACACGCGCCATACGGACGGCCGAATCACGCGCGACCTGGTGCCGGCGCGAGCTGAAGGAGATGTGGCAAGGCGGCGTGCCGATCGAGCAGGCGGTGAACACGGCGGCGGACCAGGGCGGGCTGTTCGCGATCGATCCGCTGCTGGTCGGTGGCCAGAGCGGCCTCTACGTGAGCCTCGCGCACGATTCGGTGGCGCAGGCGGGCCGGCTCTGGCAGACCGACGGCGGCGGCACCGGCACCAAGCGCAGCGGCGTGATCGATACCCTCTGGATCATGATCCCGCTGGCAATGCTCGCCGCCGCGCTGACCTTCTACTTCACGCGCACGCACTATGTCGGCGTGGTCGAGGGGCAGGTCAAAGAGCTTGAAGACTATCAGGAGCGGGTCAACGAAAAGGTGCAGGATTTCTTCCGCGCCAGCAGCGTGCCGCAATACCGCGGCCAGCTCGCCCAGGCCGAACGCCTGCTCGACAGCGGCAATGCACTCGGCGCGCGCCAGCTGCTCTTGCGGGCACCGGCGCTGGCGGCCGACGCGCGCCGAGATGCGTGGCTGGGAATGGTACTACCTGTGGAACCGCGCCACCAGCGCCGGTCAATCCTTCGAGGGACACCTCGGCACCGTCCACGCGGTCGCGGTCTCAGCCGATGGCCAGCTCGCGGCGTCCGCCTCGGCCGACGGGACTGTGCGCCTTTGGCGGCTCGGCAGCGGTCAATCGGTGGGAGTCATCGAGGCCGGCAAGCCGCTGTATGCGGTGGCGCTGTCGCCGGACGGCAAGCAACTCGCCGCTGCCGGCGCCAGCAAGGACGTCTACTTATGGGACTTCCCGGCGTTCAAGGACGACTTCATCACAGTGACCGAGAAAGGCAAGGCGCTCACGGGCCACGAGGGCGACGTGCTCGCGCTCGCCTTCGACAAGGACGGCCAAACCCTGGCCAGCGCCGGAGTCGACCACACGATCATTCTCTGGGATGCCAAGGACCCCAAGACCGGCCAGCCGCGGGCCCGACTCAAGGGACATAACGCGCGCGTCCAGGCGCTCGCCTTCGCCCCCGACGGCAAGACGCTCGCCAGCGGCGGCGCCGAGCCGAGCGTCCTTCTCTGGACCGTCGCGTCGGACAAGCAACCCCATAAGATCCCGACTGGCCTGGCGTCGGTTGCCGCGCTCGCCTTCGCCCCCGACGGCAAGACGCTCGCCGCTGGCGGCATGCAGCCGTTCGGCGGCATCGAGGCCGGCGTCGTCCGCGCCTGGCCGCTGAAGGCCGACATGACATCGGGCGAACCCAGCTTCGCCACGATCCAGCATGGCCAGGGCGTGCTGGCGCTGGCGTACCTGCCTGGCGGCAAGGCATTCGCCTCGGCCGGCAAGGACGCGAATATCCGTGTCTGGGATGCCGCGACGGGGCAGGAAGTCGGCGAGCGCGTCGGCCATCTCGGCTGGGTCGCCGGCCTCGCCGTCACGAGCGACGGCGTGCTCGTCTCAGGCAGCTACGACCGCTCGGTCAAGACATGGGACAATGCCGCGACGCGCGCCGGCCAGGTGCTGCCCGCCCACGCCAGCGGCGTGCATGCGCTCGCGTTCGGACTGATGACCAAGGACCGCGCGGTCCTTGCGTCCGGCGGCAAGGACGGCGTTGTCAAGCTGTGGGACCCCGATACCGGCGCGGCGCTCGGCGAGTTGCCGGGCCATGTCGGCGCCGTGACGGCGATCGCGTTCGTGCGCCACAAGATGGCGCTGCTCGCGGTCGGCACGTGGGACGACAAGGACGACAAGGACGACAAGGACGACAAGGGCGACAAGGGCGGCGGCGAGATCAAGCTCTGGGAGCTGGTGCCACAGGAGAAAGGCCCCGGCCTCAAGGGCAAGCCGCTGCACACGCTCGCCGGCCACAAGGGCGGCATCACCGCGCTGGCGTTCAGCCCGCGCCGCTCGCAGCTCGCCTCCGCATCCGGCGACAAGACGGCGATCCTGTGGAACACCGACACCGGCAAGCCGCTACACACGCTCGCCGGCCACCAGGGCGCGGTGCGCTGTCTCTGCTATGTGGCGGAGGGCAGCGGCCTATTCACCGGCGGCGCCGACCGGACGGTGCGGTTCTGGAACACCGAGGATGGCGCGCTGGAGTACGGCCCATTCCCCGCCCACACCGACGCGGTCGAAGGGGTCGACTTTCAGTTCTGGAAATTCGCCCAGCTCCGCGATCCCCTGCCGTTGTTTTTCACGGCGGGCCGCGACCAACTCCTGCGCATCCTCGCACTGGAGGAACGGCACTTCAGCGCCAAGGGGACACTTCACGCTCCGAACCATCCGATCATGACGTTAACGCACACGCCGTCGCGCCTCTTGCTGACCGGCGGCTGGGACGGCACGGTCCGGCTCTGGGACCTGGAGCTGCGCACGGCCAAGGACGAGCTGGGCCAGATCGAGTTCCGCGAGCGTTTCACGTTCACCGGCCACACCGGCCCGGTGCGCGCCGTGGCGATGTCGCCCGACGAGACAACGCTCGCCTCCGGCAGCCACGACGGCACGATCCGCCTCTGGCGCGGCCCAAGCCGGCCGACCCTTGCGGCACCCGACCGGAAGACGAAGTAGCCGTCGTGCTATGGCGGTGAATCGGATCCTCGATGGCCACGGCAAACTGACCGCACCTACAGGTCACGATGCGCCCAACCTGCCGAAAGCGTGGCCGTGCAGGTTCTGGCCCAAACGGTGCCGATCAAACCTGTTTGCATCGACGAGGGCACACCCTCTTTTCGTCTTGCAACGCAGCGCAATCCCGCGCAACGAAAGCCTCCGTCAGCTGCGTGCACTGTCCTTGCCGCCTCGCCGCGGCGAACCGGGACATGCAGCGGGAGAGCCTGGACGCGGCCCGCAGCGCGGTCCTCGGCCCGATTGCAGCTGTCCCCTGGCGACAGTTCCCTATCACGCGGCGAAATGATTCCGCAGAGGAGCACCTGGCCCGGTGGAACGATTTCCCGACGTGGCGGGAGCCGTTCCAGCTGACGGAGGCGCCCGCAAGCGCTTCGTCCAGACGTACGAGCCGCCGAAGGCCGATGTGGTCACGCAGCCGGTGTTCGGCTACAAGATGAGCTATAGCCGGATGCTGAAGGTGCAGGCGCGAATCCTCCCCGCGTGCGTGCGCGGCGAGCTGCATACTCCTTTCACGGTCGGTGACCGTGGACCCCTGCGTTACGCAGAACCTTCCGCAGAGGTGCTGTGTCCTTTCTTCGCGGTGGGTGCGGATCGTTCGCACACTACAGATACACTCAACCAGTCCTTCGTGCGTGGGCCAGCGGAGCACGATAGCGGGGCGTTCAGAGGGCTTCGTGGATGATTGTCCTTGGCGACATTTCAGGCATCCAGAACTACGTCTTTGACGTGGGGGAGGACGGAGGCGGCCAAGCGCAGCGCTTACGGGCGCGATCATTCTTTGTGCAGCTCCTTGCCGAAACTGCCGCCTTGCGCGTACTGCGCGCCGTGGGCTGGCCATTGGATTCTGCCCTGATCTCGGGCGCAGGCAAGTTCGTGCTCCGTGGGCCAGCTGGAGCGGCGGTCGATCAATCCCTTGCTCGAGAGCAGCAGACGATCAACGAATGGCTGCTACGCGAGAGCCGAGCGGAATTGCGTTTGACACTGGCCTTGGCTGATTCGAATGTCGACGAGAAGACAGCCTACGATGAGGCCCAGCGGAATCTGCAGCGGGCCAAAGCTCGGCCCTGGGCACCTGCGCCCGGTGGCAGCTGGGCGCGGCCGGCCTCGCGCTCGCGCCTCTAGACACACCTTGCGATCTTTGCCGGCACGCACCGGCTCAGGAAGAAGAGACGGATCGTGAAACCCGGCAAGTGCGGCAGGTGTGCCGCATTTGCGCCGCCAACCGACAGCTGGGCCAACGGCTGCCGCGAGCAAATTGGCTGATCATCCGCGAGATACCGCAATCGGGCGATGTTCCAGTATTGGGTTTGGGTGCCGCGATCGTAGTGCAGCCGCCCGGCGCGGTCGGGGATGACATCATCGCGGTGGCGAACCTCGGTGCGCCGGAACGCTGTCCCGCCTGGTGTCCGGCGCAACGGTTCCTGAAGCGCCGACTCATGGCGCACGTGCCGACCGATGGAGACGGGCAGCCGGTCTGGTTCACGGAATTGGTGCGCCACGCCCAGGGTGACCGCCTACTCGGTGTGCTTAAGGCCGATGCGGATTCGCTCGGTGTCCGGTTTCATCAGCTCTTGCAGTCGAGCGGGCTCGAAGAGATGGCGCGTTTAAGCGAGCAACTGGACGCGTTCTTTGCCGGCAGGTTGCGGCGCGAGCTCGCAAGTGACCCGGACGGTCGCTGGCAGTCGATTTACACTATCTGCGCCGGCGGTGACGACCTCGTGATGGTCGGTCCCTGGGACATCATGCTCGATTTCGCCGGCCGAATGTACGAATGGTTCAAAGAGGAATTCCACCCCGATGCTTTGACTCTGAGCGCGGGACTGGCGATCATCAAGCCGAAACGGCCCATCAAGGTCGCGGTGGCCGAAGCGGAGCGATTACTCGCACAGGCCAAAATCGGAACGAAAAACCAGCTCGCCGCTTTAGGCCAGATCTGGAATTGGCAGCACCATGGGGACATCATCAACACGGCGCGGCAGCTAGTCGAATGGGTGAACCGCGGCGACATGGAACGGGGCTGGCTGCACACGTTGCTGGAACTTGTGGAAGCCCGCCACGTCCCGACGCCGAATGCGTTGGCGACCGCTCGACTGGCTTACCACGTGTCCCGGAATTACCGGCGAAACACGCACGCCCGGGAATGGGCCGAGGGCCTTGTCCGGCGATTCGACAACCCCGATCCTATCGACGTTCGCTATCTGCCGGCGGTTGTCCGCTACGCGCTCACCGCCACGCGGACGCAGGGCGAGGAGGAATGAACCATGCCACCAGCCGCCGAAGAAACCTTGTCGGACATTCTCCGTCATAGCGGCTACTTCGATGCAGCGGGCAACCTGCGGATCGCGTTCGTGGTCCGCGATCGTCTCGTTCCAATCGCCGAAGACCTAGCCAATGCGCGCCCACCCCTCACTGTCCATCAGGTCCGGCGATTCTTCCAGCATTGCCGGGCAATCGAGGCGAAACTGCGGGCCAAGGCATCGACCTGGGCCGCCGAGGAGGCCGCATTCCGTCAGCTTGACGTCGCCGCAGCTGATGCGTTCGGCAAGGCCCCGCCGAAGATTTCCCGGCTGTTTCACGACTTCATCATGAGCAACGTCGCCGCCGTCAAGAACGAGAAGGACTTTCTGAAAGGGTTCCTTCCGCACTTCGAGGCGTTGGTTGGCTTCGGGTCCCAATACTTCAAGGAACGCGAAAGGAACTGATGATGAGAAAGACCGACTACAAAGAAATCACTGGCGTCATTCACTGCCTTAGCGGTCTGCGCATCGGCGGCAGTGACGAACTTTTGCAGATCGGCGGCACCGACCTGACCTGCATTAAACACCCGGTGACGCTCAAGCCGTATATCCCCGGTTCGTCCATCAAGGGGAAGATGCGCTCGGAACTCGAACAGAAGCTGGGGAGGTTCGGTGGGCAATACCACAACGAACCGTGCGGTTGCGCCAACTGTCTTGTTTGCCGCGTTTTTGGCCCGCACAAGAATACCAGACACGAACTCGGGCCCACACGCATCATCGTTCGTGATGCGCAATGCACGCGAGGCGGAGAAACCGAACTGAAGTCCGAAAACGTGATCGACCGCAAGACTGGCACCGCCGTGCACCCGCGCAAGGTGGAGCGGGTTGTCGAAGGCTCCGAGTTTTCGCTGCGTATCGGCATCCAGGTGTGGGACCTGGATGCGAACAGCACGCACAACGGGAAGACCGGAGGGGATGCCCTGGTCGAATTCGTCAAAGACGGCCTACGAGCCCTTCAGCAGACCGGGCTCGGCTCAGGCATCAGCAAAGGCTCGGGTGAAATCGAGTTCCGCGACCTGAAGCTGGACCGTACGCCATTTACGCTGTGACGGAGCCCATGAATCTCTACCGTTTTCGCCTGGTTCCCGAATCACCCTGGCGCACGCCGTGGCAGTCGGACACGCTGGCGGGGTTGCTGTGCTGGATGTGCGCCCGTACTGACGGAGATACAGTGCTGCGGCAGCAGATTGTTGAACCCGCCCGTGCGGGCCGGCCGCCATTCGTGCTCTCCGATGCCTTTCCCGGCGATTGGCTTCCTGTGCCAGCCGCGGTACGGCTTTTGGATTCGCCTGCGGAACTTCGCAAGACAGTGAAGCGAGCCAAATGGCTGCCGCTGCAATCGTTCGGACGACTCCAGCGCGGTGTGCCACCCGCGATGCCCGATCTCATCCGCGACGCGGGCATCCGCGAATACACGCAACTTCGCAACACCATCGGCCGCTCATCGAACACGACCGCGGATGGCGGCGGTCTGTACCCTACCCAGGAATCCGTGCTCGACAAGGAAGGGAACTGCTTAACGATCTACGCCCGCGTGCAACCCGAATTTGTTGAGCCGTTTTGGCGTCTCCTGCAGGAATTAGTACATTGGGGTTTTGGCTCTGATCGTTCGGCCGGCAAGGGCCAGTTCCGCCTGGGCTCCCAACTCGAATCGGCCGATGAACTTGACGCGCCAGCCGATGCCGACGGCTGCGTGGTGCTTTCGACATTCCAACCCGACGCTCATGATCCGACGGATGGGGCGTGGGAAGCATTCACGAAATATGGAAAGCTCGGCCCCGACTTCGGCCTGGAGAACGTGTTCAAGCGTCCCGTAATCGTCTTTCGCCCCGGCGCCTGCTATCGCGGCTGCGCCGCCCGCGGGTGGATAGGTCGGGCCATCCCCATGCATGAGTTGCTCGCCCAAGATGTCATCGGCGATCTCAATGGCAGGGGCGCATTTGTGGTCCATTGGGCGTTCGGGTTGTGCGTGCCGCTGAACTGGCCACTGGGGGAATTCGGCGAGGCGGCGCCGGTAACTCCCGCGGCCGCTGAGAGTCTGATCCAGAAGGGAGCACGTCCCGGGAGCCGAGCGGCACCTGCAAGTCCGGCTCGGCTCGCCGAACCTACCTCAAACCCTGAGCCTGTGCAGCGTTCACCGGCCGAGCCACAAATCCCCCGAAGGACCCCTCGGGTGGACCAGGACGCGGACAAAGTCACCGTCAAGGTGTTGGAACGGCGCGACGTCGGGCGGAAGGTGCACTTCTTCGTGCAGGAAGAAGGCAAGCCGCGCGGAGTGTTGGCTTATTACGCCGGCATGCAAATTGCTCAATAGTCCGTGGGGAGCAAAACCCGGAAACGGAGAGCAGCCATGTCGATCGAATTGCCGGACGCCCGCCACTTGTCCGATGAAGCGCTGCAGGTACTGCGCCTGCGTGCCTTGCGCGGCATCGAGTTGGGCTACTCCGAAGTCGAACTCGCCGACGTGCTCGGGGTCTGCCATGAAACCATCAGCCGCTGGTGGTCGGCTTACTCCGCCGCCGGGACGCCCGCGCTGCCCGGTGACCGGACCGGGCGACCGCTCGGCGTGGGCCGCTTGCTGTCCGATGCCCAGGCGCAACGCATCCAACAGTGCATTGACAACCAGTCGCCGCAGACCTTGGGCATTCAGCACGCCCTGTGGACCCGACGTGCGGTGCGCGAGTTGATCCAGCAGGAGTTTGGCATCGACCTGGCCGAACGAACGGTGGGGCAATATCTTCGCCGCTGGGGCTATACCCCCAAGAAACCGAGCCGGCATGGACGGCAGCAGGACCCGGACGAGGTGGAGCAATGGTTGCTGGAGACCTACCCTGCCATTGAAGTTCAGGCGTTCCGTGAGGGTGCGGAGATTCTCTGGACCGACGAGGTGGGCGTGGCCGCCGACCACCACCCCGGCACGGGCTATGCCCGCCAAGGGGAGCGGGCGACGATGGACGTGCCCCAACCGCATATCCGGGTCAACCAGATTTCGGCGATCAGCAACGAAGGCACGGTCCAATTCATGACCTACTCGGGGATGCTGACCGCTGCGGTGTTCCTGCAATTTCTGCAACGCCTGGTCACGGGGGCGCAGCAAGATCCTGTTGATCGCGGACCGGCTGCAAGCCCACAAGACACCGGAAGTGCAGACCTGGTTGGCGGAGCACGCGTCGCAGATCGAGGTGTTCTACTTGCCGGCGTACTCTCCGGAGATGAACCCGGTCGAGTACCTGAACAACGACATGAAAGCTACGGTGAACGAAGCGGGTCTGCCTGAGAACCGGAGTGCTCTGAAGACGCGAGTCGAGACCTTCATGAACAAATTGGCCACGGTGCCGAGCCATGTGATTAGTTATTTCCTACATCCTTGGGCACAATACGCTGCCCCCGTTGAACTGCTTTGATCTTATTTCATGCCGGGGTAATAACCGCGGTTATCGGACCGCGGACCCATTGAAGCTTCATTCTCCTTCGGATCATTCAAGCCGTTATGCCCATAACCGCGGTTATCGGACCGCGGACCCATTGAAGCGATGCGATGGCCGGAGGGATGGGCGCCGCCGTTGATCATAACCGCGGTTATCGGACCGCGGACCCATTGAAGCGAAGCATGAGAATCGTAAATAAGCGCGTGCTGGACCATAACCGCGGTTATCGGACCGCGGACCCATTGAAGCCACTGCGGATACTCCGGGAGTCGTTGGGGTCGGCGCATAACCGCGGTTATCGGACCGCGGACCCATTGAAGCAAGGCGGCCTACGTCACGTACATCCAGGCCGCGGCCATAACCGCGGTTATCGGACCGCGGACCCATTGAAGCGTAATTAGCCCGGTCATTTCGCAGCCCGGTACGCAGCATAACCGCGGTTATCGGACCGCGGACCCATTGAAGCTCACCGATTGACCCACGCCACAAGCAGATTTACCTGGCATAACCGCGGTTATCGGACCGCGGACCCATTGAAGCGCCAATTCAAGCCAGCATTGATAAGCGTCCGCGGGACATAACCGCGGTTATCGGACCGCGGACCCATTGAAGCTCGGCAGTGATGCGACACCGCTCGGCGCGGTCAGCCACATAACCGCGGTTATCGCACCGCGGACCCATTGAAGCTCGGCAGTGATGCGACACCGCTCGGCGCGGTCAGCCACATAACCGCGGTTATCGCACCGCGGACCCATTGAAGCACCGCGGGGCTGATCGTCTTCCCGCAGGTCAACAGCATAACCGCGGTTATCGGACCGCGGACCCATTGAAGCTTGGAGTGCGTGCGGCACATCTGGGAGGAGAACGGCCATAACCGCGGTTATCGGACCGCGGACCCATTGAAGCGCGGTCCAGAGCTACTACTGGCTGACCGGTACGCTACCATAACCGCGGTTATCGGACCGCGGACCCATTGAAGCCCCTACTTGCTTGCTCTTAGCTGCCTCCGTCGCCTTGACATAACCGCGGTTATCGGACCGCGGACCCATTGAAGCACGTGGTCCTCAGCCGCGACCACAGCCACCACGCCATCATAACCGCGGTTATCGGACCGCGGACCCATTGAAGCCCGAGGCGTAGCGGTGTCGCTTGCGCCTCTCCTCAGCATAACCGCAAGGGCATTGCATCACGTTCGCAAGGAAAAACCGTCATTTCAAGCTCGCAGCGAGCACTTTTAGGAGGTACTCATCATTCCAGCCTGCACATTTGCGCTTGCAGGATACGCCCGCTCTGCATGTTGGTTCATTCAGTAAAAGCGACGCGGACAACCTGCGAATCAGTGCCATGTTTTCCTGGCCGTGCCCTTTGTGCAGACGACTTTCGTCCTCGCGGAAACTCATATCCAAGACCCAATGGAGCGAGGTTTCGATTCCCCAATGATTGCGCACGGCGCCGGCAAACTTCTTCACCCGCGGCGGCAGACTCGTGATGAAAACGCGTGTCTCGACGCTGGGTTCCTTGTTGCCTTCTTGCCGCTCGCTGTACACCATGCCAATACTACGCAGCTCTTGCCAATCGGGGTGACGCTCTGCCAACTCTTCGGGCACGCGGATAATATCATAGATCCGCGTCTCGACGCGGCCATGCCCCTCTTCCTTCGTGCAATGCCGGTGATGTTCCAGGCCTGCGAAGTTGTTGTCGAAGCCGGTCAGGAACACAGCCCGGATGTCATCGTGCAAGATTGGCTGGTTGTCCTTCACGGCCAACACATAGTCGGCGTCCGCCGCGCGGATGGCGGCAACGATGTCTTTCTGGCAGCCCATGGCGTCGCTGGTCACGATCGCCCCGGAAATCTCGAGGTTCTTGATCAGCTCGGGCATCGCGGTGATTTCATTCGACTTGCTGTCGCAGGCCTGTTGCCCCAGGAGTAGACGATTTTCAGTGGCCCAGGCACTGACCATATGCAGAGGTCCTTTGCCCGCTGCTTTGTCGAAAGATCGTCGGGCCGTCTTGCCGTCAATGGCGACGACACGGCCGAGCGTGGACTCGGCAACTGCCTGCACCCACTTGACAAATCCGTCCTGTAAAGTGCGCGGATTGAGCAGCGCGAAAACACGACCAAAAGTGTCGTGGGAGGGTATGCCATTGGCCAGTTCGAGAAAGGTCCGCAGAAACTCGAACTTGTTGACGCCGTATTTGGCAACCTCGACCCAGGAATCGGCCCCGGAGATGACCGCCAAGATGGTGACGGCGATGATCTCCCAGAGGTTGTGTAACCGCAAATGTTCCCGGCGTGGGTCCGCAACGTCGGCAAAGCACTCGCGCATGGAAACGGTTGTGGCCTTGGACATGATTCTTCTCCTCCGTGAACGGGTTCCGTCCGAGAAGAATCATTCGCATGTACACTTGTCCAAGTCAAGGGCTCAGATTAGAATTCCACGGTGATGAAGGTAGTGCGATTGCCTTGAGCATAACCGCGGTTATCGGACCGCGGACCCATTGAAGCATGATGGATCTCTTTTCCAGTTTTCGTTACTCCACCATAACCGCGGTTATCGGACCGCGGACCCATTGAAGCCGGCCGCCGTGGGCGGATAACGACCGCTGCGGGTGGACATAACCGCGGTTATCGGACCGCGGACCCATTGAAGCGCCGGCACATAGAGGCCGCAACCCGTCGCGTCCGTCATAACCGCGGTTATCGCACCGCGGACCCATCTAAGTCAGCGTCGAAACGGTCCGCATCGTGTCCGGCCTGCCCGAGCAGTATTCGCTGTGAGCCAGCGTCCCAGGCAGCCAACCGCATCGAGAGGCGCCGCATTAGATTCTGACGACAAAACACTTGACACCGCGCCACCGCCGTGTTCTCTTGACGCGATTGGGGAAATGCGGACGCCGCGCCTGGGCGGCACACAACTTGGCGCATCGGATGACATCGGCCTGTTCAGCGCGAACCAGCCGTTACACCAGACGCGGCCGGCATGACCGCTCGGCAAGCCATGACGTGATTCCCGCCGTCCCCGGCGCTGACTGCATCGTTCGGTTGATGCCGTTCGGCCGCGGGAGTGGTTGCACCTTACCAACGGAGGTCTTCATGTCTGCACGTGCTCTTCTCCCATGCGTCCTCGGTCTGCTGATCGCAGCCGCCACGCCGGCGCAGGACGGGAAGAAGGAAGTGGATAAACTCCAAGGCGAGTGGACAATGGTCTCCTTGGAGCAGAGAGGGAAGAAGGCCTCCGACGAGCTCGTGAAGCAATACAAGCTCACGATCAAGGGGGACCAGTGGATCGTCTCGTCGGGGGGGCCGAGAAGCCACGATGACGTTCACGATCGACCCGTCCAAGAACCCCAAGACGATGGACCTGACATCCGAGGGCAAGCAGGCCGTCTCGCGGGGCATCTACAAGCTGGAGGGCGATACCTTGACCCTGTGCCGCACCACGGGAGACATCGATCGTCCCACGGAGTTCAAGACTACACCCGAGGCAGGAATTCTGGTCGTGTGGAAGCACGCCAAGAATTAAGTGAATCCGAGGGGGACGAACCAGTCGTTGCACGTGACAGGTCAACTGAGTCTGCACGGGCGATCAAGAAGAACGTCCTGGGAGTACTCGCTGACTGGCGGCGCCAATTCGGCCAGGCGAAGATCGACGAGGTCAAGCAGCAATTGTTGCTGCAGATGCAGCAGCATCGCAAGAACCCCCGCGTTACAGATGAGGAACTGCGCCAACGCGTCGAATTGCTCTTTGCTGATATCCACGTCTAGCCGCGTCTACCCGACGAGCTGTCTCATGCAGGAGAATACCCATGAACCGGTCCTGGCTCGTCGCTTGCCTGGCGGTTGTCATGTGCGGGACCGCGAGTGGCGCTCAGGAGAGTTACCCGCTCTCCATTCCCGCACCGATAGGTTCGGCAGCGCCGGAGCACAAGCAGTACAGCGTGCGGGCGCACGACGGCACGAAACTCCATGTCCACGAGTGGGCGCCGCCGAAGCCCGCCGCCGACAAGCCCGTCATCCTTTTCCTTCACGGCATCGGCATGCACGGCGAGCCCTACGCGTCGATCGCCCACGGCTTCACGGCGCACGGCGTAACGTTGGTTGCGCCGGACTTGCGCGGACATGGACGATCGGAGGGGAAGCCGGGCGAGCTGCCACCGGCCCACGTGTTACGCGCGGATCTCGGCGCCGTGATTGGGTCCATTGACAACCGTCACCCCGGTGTTGCCGTGGTGTTGGCCGGCGAGAGCATGGGCGGACTGCTGGCGGCGGATTACGCGTGGCGCGGTGAAAGACGGCTCGCGGGATTGGCCTTGCTCGCGCCGGCCTTCGACCTTCTCCCCGTGCAAAAGCTGCCTGATCCCCTTGACGCCTTTACGCCAGGTTTCATCTCGCTCGATTCGGACATACGGCTGGGACGCAGTACGCGCGTGCCGGGGTTCATCAAAGGGAAGAGCGCGGATCCACTGGCGCTGCATAAGGTCCCATTCCTGACGTACCTGCCGTCGCTCCTCACCCTCCAGCTCGAGTGGGCGACGGCGGGGGCCGCGCTCAAGCTGCCGTTGCATGTCTCGGTGGGCGGCAAGGACCAGGTTGTCGACAGCGCAGCGACCAAGCGATTTTACGAGCGCGTCGCCACCCCCAAGTCGCAGAAAACCTGGCGGCAATGGGACGAAGCCTATCACACACTGTGCTGGGATCCGGTGACGCCGGAACTCGTGGAGGCGTTGGCGCAATGGGCGATGACGTGTCCGCGCAATGGATCGGAGAAATCCAAAGAGTAGCGCCCGCGATGACGCAAATAACGGCTTGACGGCGGCTGGTGATCGTCACCGTCTGCGGCACGGCAGCGCGCAGCCCACACTTGCGACGCGGCTAAAGCAAACCGGTATACTGCCCAAGACGCGCGGCAGACGAGATACACCTTGGGTAACCTTTTAGCCGAATGCAGGAAGTCTTGCGTCAAAATGGCCAAATGCTTTAGTCTGGTTAGCCATGACGGGTACGGATACCGACGCTGTGGCTGCGGTGGAACCGCTCTTGGGTCCGGGTCTGACCGCCGAGCAAGCGCGGCAGATCTTCGAGCAAGGCGCGGAGGCCACTGTGTTTGCCTTGCTGACGTTGGCCAAGATGGTGGCGGAAAAGCAGGCGCTGGCCCATGCGCCAGCACCTACCGCGCCATCCGGCATGAAGCCGCCTTACCAGAAGCCTGGCCCCAAGGGGCGGCGCAAAAAACGTCCGGGCCGCGAAGCAGGGCATGTCGGCAGTCGCCGGCCGCCACCGACCCACATCGATCATACCGAAACACATGTCCTCGAGTCGTGCCCAAACTGCGACGGACCGGTTACGCTGTGTCGCGGGGCACGCACACGGCTGATCGAGGATATCCCGCGCGACATCACGGTCGAAGTCACCCAGCATACGATCCACCGCTACTGGTGCTGTCGCTGTCAGAAAGTGGTCGAGCCCGTGGTGGTCGATGCGCTGCCCGGTTCGACCTTGGGTCTGCGCGTGCTGGTGCTGTCGGCGTGGCTTCATTACGCCTTGGGCAACACGCTGGCGCAGATTGTCGAACGTCTTCAACTACCACCTGCATCTGAAGGTTTCGACGGGTGGGCTCGTGCAGATGTGGTATCGACTTCAGGAAATCCTGTTCGCCTGGTATCTGGAAATCCAGGTGCAGGCGCTCGACGCTGCCGTGTTGCACGCCGACGAAACCGGTTGGCGGGTCGGTGGGAAGACCCACTGGCTGTGGTGCTTCACGACCAGCGATCTGACCTACTACTTGATCGACCGCAAGCGCGGCAAGACGGTCGTCAAGCAGTTCTTCCGCCGCGCCTTCAACGGTACGCTGGTGACCGACTTTTGGGGCGCCTACAACTCGGTCGTGGGTGGCCGACGGCAAAAATGCTTGGCGCACTTGCTGCGCGAACTGAAAAAAGTGCAGCATTACCATCGGCCCGGTGGCGATTGGCGCACCTTCAGCAAAAAACTGAAGCGTTTGCTGCGCGACGGTCTGCGTCTGCGCCGCGCCGGACCGGGCCTGGCCCTTCCCGACGCGCGACAACGCCTGGAAGAGCGCTTGCAGCGGCTGATCGACACGCCGTGGCAGAACGCGCATGCGCGCCGCTTGGTCAAGCACCTGCGGCGTCATCGCACCGAACTGTTCACGTTCCTGGAACACCCGGAAGTACCCTTCGACAACAACCATGGCGAACGTGCCATCCGGCCGGCGGTGATCATTCGCAAGAACAGTTACGCCAACGGCAGCGATGCGGGCGCGGACCTTCAGGCCGTACTGATGAGTATCTACCGGACCCTCAAGCAGCGTGGCCACAACCCCCTGGAAACGATCGTGTCCGCATTACGGACCTACTTGAAAACCGGCAAGCTACCCCCATTGCCTGGGCGGATTCCTGCAATCGGCTAAAAGGTTACCACCTTGGCAATATTACGGGAGCCATCGCCATGTTCGCCTTCTTCGGCCTCGGGGTGCCCGAGCTCATCATTCTTGCCGTCATCGCTACCGTTTGTATCGGCGTGCCGATCCTGACGGTCGTCGTGGTCTTCACGCTAACCCGGCCCGCGCCGCGCGGCCGGCCAATCGGTTGCGGAAATGCAAGCCGAGATCGATCGGCTGCAGGATGAGGTCGAAAAGCTGAAACGCGGACCCACGTCGTGAGGCGATCATGTCCACCGAGCGCAACCTCCTTTTCGGCGTGCTCGCCCTGCAGATGGATTTTGTCACCCGCGATGCGCTCATCGCCGCCATGAACGCCTGGGTGCTCGACAAGCCACGATCGTTGGGGCACATCTTGCAAGAACACGGCGCGATCAGCGCGGAGGACAACGCGCTTTTGGACACGATCGTCCACCGGCATCTCGAGCGGCACGGGGATGATCCGCAGCGGAGCCTGGCCGCGTGTCCAATCACCGCATCGGCCCGCGGGGACCTGGCTGCCATCGGCGACGGCGATGTCCAGGCGAGTCTCGAAAGCATCAGCGCTGCGACGAACCCGGAGACGACGGGGACTTTTGTTCCGCCCGCGGCCGGCAACGATCGCTATCGTTTGCTGCGCCCGCACGCCAAGGGGGGACTGGGCGAGGTCTTCGTCGCCCAGGACACCGAGCTGCATCGCGAAGTCGCCCTCAAGGAAATTCAGAAACGCCATGCCCACGACGCCGGGAGCCAGCGGCGCTTCCTGCTCGAAGCTGAGATCACCGGCGGACTGGAGCATCCGGGCGTCGTCCCGGTCTACGGGCTGGGCCGGCACGCCGACGGCCGGCCGTTCTATGTCATGCGCTTCATCCGCGGCGACAACCTTCGGGACGCCATCCGCCGTTTCCACAAGGCCGACGGCGCCGACCGCGACCCCGGCGAGCGCAGCGTGACGTTCCGGCAGTTGCTGCGGCGCTTTCTCGACGTGTGCAACGCGGTGGCGTACGCCCATAGCCGGGGCGTGCTGCACCGCGACCTCAAGCCGGGCAACGTCATGCTCGGCAAGTACGGCGAGACGCTGGTCGTCGACTGGGGCCTGGCCAAGGCAGGGGCGCGACGCCGACACGACCGCCGGCGACGAGGCGGACGAGCGGACGTTGCGGCCGTCGTCGGGCAGCAGCGTGGTCGAGACGCAGGCCGGCACGGCCCTGGGCACGCCCGCGTTCATGAGCCCGGAACAGGCGGCGGGCCGGCTCGACCAGCTCGGCCCGGCTAGCGACATCTACGGCCTGGGGGCGACGCTCTACGTCCTCTTGACGGGCCGGCCGCCGGTCGAGGGGCGCGACGTGGGGGCGGTGTTGCAAAAGGTGCAGCGGGGCGAATGGTCACCGCCGCGCCAGGTCAAGCCGGGGACACCGCCGGCGCTGGACGCCATCTGCCAAAAGGCGATGGCGTTGCGGCCGAAGGATCGTTACAAGTCGGCGCTGGCCCTGGCGGCGGACATCGAGCACTGGCTCGCCGACGAGGCGGTCGGCGCCTGGCGTGAGCCATTGTCGGCACCGGTAGGCCGCTGGGCACGGCGCCACCGATCGCTGGTGACGGGCGCGGCCGCTGCCCTCGTCGTTGCCGCCGCCGGTTTGATGTTGGCGATCCTGCTGCTGACGGTCGTCGGCTTTCGCGAACGGCATTTGAAATTGGTCGCCCAGGAGCAAGAGGAAGAGGCGAAGAAGCAGCGCGACAACGCCCTGAAGAATTTCCGGCTCGCGCACGACACCGTCGACGAGTACTGCACGAAAGTGGGTGAAGACGTTCGACTGAAGGAACACGACCTGACCGGGCTTCGGCAGCAGTTGCTCGGGACCGCCGTCGGTTTCTATCAGAAGTTCATCGACGAGCACGGCGACGACCATGAACTGCGGGCCGAGCTGGGGAAAGCGTACGCCCGGCTGGCCGTGATGAACAACGACCTCGACGAGCAGGACAAGGCGATCGACCTGGCCCGGCGGGCGGTGGACATCTTCAAGGTGCTTGTGCTGGCCCGGCCCGACAACCCCGAATTCCGGCATCAACTCGCCCATTGTCATTCGGACCTTGGCAACTGCTACAGCTCGCTTCAGGACTTTGACGCCGCCGCCGACACGGAACGACAGGCCCTGGCCCTGTGGACCCAGCTGGTGAAGGAACATCCCGGCGAACGGACGTATGCGCTGGGCCTGGCGCGCGGCAGCGGCAACCTCGGTGAGACGGTTCGCCTGCAGCGCAATCTACCCGAGGCCGAACGGTTGATTCGGGACGCCGTCGACACGCTGGAGACTCTGCGCCAGCGGTTTCCTGAGGACGAGAAAGTCCGCAAAGGCCTTGCCAGCAACTACCGGAACCTCGCCAACACCTTTCGCATCGGCCGCAAGACGAAGTCCGGGATCGCGGCGGCCCAGGAGGCCGAGAAACTGTGGGTCGGTTTGGCCGAGAGCAACCCGAAGGACCCGTACTATCGGCAACACCAGGCGATCACCCTGCAGATCCTCGCGCTGCTTTACGAAAATGTCCCAGATTTCGACCGGGCCGGGGAGGTTTTCGCCCGGGCGATCGCGATCCACAAGGAGCTCGCCGACAATTACCCCAGCCTGGGCAGCTACCAGGACTCCCTGGCAACTACCTACGGCAACATGGCCCTGTACCTGGAGCGGATCGGCCGGCCGGACGAGGCGATCGCGGCCACGCGGCAGGCCGTGGCAATTCGCGAGAAGCTGGCCGCCCGCTACCCACACGCGCCGCTCTACCAGGGAACCATGGCCCACACGCTCTCCAACCTCGCCGCCCTTTACGGCAAGGCTGGCAAGGAGGCCGAAATGGCCGGCGCCCTGGGCCAGGCCGTCGCGTACCTGGAAAAAGGGGAGTGCAAGAGTCCCGCAGCGGTCGAGACGCACAACCGGCTGGCCACCAACCTGACCTTGCTGCTTCAGCTCCGCACGCGCCAGGGCACCCCGGAGCAAGCGGTCGAAGCTTGTCGGTTGCTGGTGACGGTGCGCGAACGGTTGGCCGACCGCCCCAAGGCGACACCCAGTGATGCCTACGCGGCCGGCCTGGCATATGGTCAGCTCGGGTTCTATCTTGCCCGCGCCAGGAAGCACGCGGAATCGCTGACCTGGGCCGAGAAGTCCGTGGCCGCTCTGGATCGCATGCCGCCGGCCGATCCCAAGTTGAACCAGGCGGTGCGCCAGGCCCGGCTGCAGGCCTTGCAGTCGCAGGCCCAGGCGCTCCGTCGGCTCAAGCGAGTTGCCGAGGCCATCGCTCTATGGGACCGCGCCTGCAGGCGGGCAAACCGCCCGAACAGGCATTCTTGAAGCTGCAGCGGGCGCTGGCCGTCGCCGACTCGGGCGGCCACCAGGCGGCGGCGGCCGACGTGCAGGGACTTGCCGCCCGCCAGGCGCTGCCGGGGTCCGTTCTGTACGACCTGGCGTGCGTCTTCGCACTCTGCTCGGCGGCGGCCCGCCAGGACGCCGGACTGCCCGAGGCCGAGCGGGAAAAGGCGTGCGAAGACTACGCGGTCCGCGCCGTCGCGCTCCTGAAGCGAGCAGCGACGGCCCGCTTCTTCAATGACGCTGCGAACGTGGCCCACGCTCACGAGGATCCGGACCTCGACGCGCTGCGGAAACGCTCGGACTTCAAGAAGCTCCTGACCGACTGGGGACCGCCGAACAAGCCCGGCGAGGAATAAGGCGGAGATTGGGCGCATAATGCCGCTAGAAAGGCCGCACGGTGCCGGCCGGGTCGTGCAGCAGCCGGCCGAGTAGTCCCTACCTGCCTGGGGTGCCAATGCCTACCGCAGCAAAGCCGTTGTTCCGCCCCGAGGCCCTGCGCCCGAAGCTCGCCGCGTTCACCGTTCCGCCAGCGGTCGCCACGGCCAGGACCAAGCTCGCCAACTGGGTGAAGCTGCTCGGCTCCAAGCAGGCGGAAACGATGAAGGAAACCGAGCTACTCGGCGACTTCATCGCCGACATTTTCGCGCACCTGCTCGGCTACACGGGGCCGGCGGCCGGCGCGCCCCACTACACCCTCAAGCGGGAAGCGACCGTCCAGGTGGACGGCAAATATGCCGACGCCGCGCTGGGCCGGTTCTCCACCGCGGATCGCCAAACCGAGGTCGTCGCCGCCGTGGAAGGCAAGGGACCGCGCGATCCCCTCGACCGGCCGTTCGCCGGCCGCAAGCTGTCCGCCGTCGATCAGGCGCTGCGCTACGCCGTCAACCTGGTCTGCGACTGGTATCTGGTCACGAACCTGCGCGAAACCCGCCTCTACCACAAGGGCCACGATCAGTTCACCTTCGAGTGCTTCGAGACGGCGGCACTGGCGATCGATGACGCCGCCTTTCGGCGGTTCGTGTTCCTGCTAGGCGCGGCGCGAATGGTGCCCGCGGCCAGCGGCTGCCACCTCGACGAGTTGCTCGCCGAATCGCGGCAGATCGGCCTGGAATTGACGCGCGGCTACTACCGCGAATACGCCGACCTGCGCCACCACACGTTCGATAATCTACGTGGTCGCAATCCGGACGTTCCGCCCCCCAGGTGCTCGCGGCGACACAGAAAATCCTTGACCGCGTGTTGTTCATCGCCTTTGCCGAGGACCGCGGGCTGTTGCCGTCCGAAACCATCGCCAAGGCCTACCGCCATGCCGATCCCTACAACCCCCGGCCGATCTGGGACAACTTCCGCGGGCTGTTCCGTTCCGTGGACGAAGGCAACCCCCAGCTGCAGATCGAGCGCTACAATGGTGGCCTGTTCGCCCCCGACGAGCTGCTCGAACGGCTTATCGTGCCGGACAACGTGTGCAAGGCCCTCGATCGGCTGGCCGCCTACGACTACCGCAACCCCACCGCGGCGGATGACGAGGCGCCGCCAGGCCCGGCCAAGCTGATCGACGTGGAAATCCTGGGACACATTTTCGAGCAGTCCATCACCGACCTGGAGCAAATGCGTAACGCCATCGCCGGCGGACCGGCGGCCGAAGAGACGAAACCGGCGCCGTCGAAGCGCAAGCGGGAAGGGGCGTTCTACACCCCGTCGTTCATCACCCGTTACATCGTGGCCGCCACGCTCCGCCCGGCGCTCGAAGAGCGGTTCGCGGCCTTTCGCCGTCGCCGCCGCGAACCGGCGCCGGCGGCCGTGCGTAAGGTGCTGGACGACCCCGACGCGTACGACGTTGCGAGTCTGAGACCGGCGCAGAAAACCGCCCTGGTCGATTTCTGGGAAGGCTGGCAGGATGACCTCGCGACCCTGCGCATCGTCGATCCCGCCTGCGGCAGCGGCGCCTTTCTGATTGAGGCGTTTGAGCAGCTCCACGCCGTCTATCAGCAGGCCCAGGCACGGCTGATCGAGCTGCGCGGCCCACGGCTGTTCGACGTGGACCGGCAGATTCTTGAGCACAACCTTTACGGCGTGGACCTGAACGATGAAGCCGTGGACATTTGCCGGCTCAGCCTGTGGATCAAGACGGCGGCGCTCGGCAAGGTGTTGACCAGCCTGGATCACGGCGTCCGCGCCGGCAACAGCGTGATTGCCGACAAGTCGATACATCCGGAGGCATTCGACTGGAAGGCGGCTTTCCCGGAGGTGTTCGCCGCGGGCGGGTTTGACGTGGTGATCGGCAATCCGCCGTACATCCGGCAGGAATGGCTGGCCCCATACAAGGCATACTGGCAGACCGCGTTCGAGAGTTTCGACAGCGTCGCCGACATTTACGCCTATTTTTACGAACTCGGGGTGAAGCTCCTGCGACCGGAAGGGCGACTCGGCTTCATCACGTCGGGTAGCTGGGTGCGCGGCAACTTCGGCGAGGCGCTCCGCCGCTTCCTGACGACGAACGCACGGCTGGAGGAAATGATCGACTTCGGCGAGTTTCAGCCGTTCGAGGATGCGGAGATGATCCGCCCGACCATCGCCATCCTGTCGAAGCGCTCGCCGGGCGGCGCGCTGAAGCTGTTCAAGTGGTTGACCAGTGGCCGACCGCCGGAAAATCTCGGCGACGCCGTCGCAAGCGCTCCCACCATGCGCACGGACCACCTGGGCAAAGACGCCTGGGAACTCGAATCGGACGAGGTGATTGACCTACGGAAAAAGCTAGCCGCACGCGGGCGGATGCTCCGCGAGTTCACGGGTGGCAAGCTCTTCCGCGGAATCTTGACGGGTCTGACGGACGTTTTCGTGATCGACGATGACAAAAAGCGGGAATTGCTTGCACACGATGTGCGCAGTGCTGACTTGATTCGGCCGTTCGCTCAGGGAACACACTTGCGCCCCTGGTACATGGAGAAAACCGGACAACATCTGCTGGCGATCAAATCGAGTGTGGATCATCAGTGGCCTTGGTCGGAAACCGGTGAACGGGCGGAATCGGTCTTCGCAGAAACGTATCCAGCGATTTACGACCACCTGAAGGAGCACAAGGATCGGGCTGTGAAGCGCTCCGACAAGGGCCGTTACTGGTGGGAATTACGATCATGTGCCTACTGGGCGATGTTCGAGCAGGACAAGATCGTGTGGCCGGACATCAGCAAGTTGCCGCGGTTCAGCGTCGACGTGGAACGGCATTGCGTGGGTAATACGGTTTACACAATTCCCGGCAAGGATAGTTACTTGCTCGCCGTATTGTCCTCATGGGCAACGTGGTTCTTTATCAGCAAAACGGCACAACCCCTGCGACTGCGCGAGAACCGCTGGCAGTACCGCCTCTTTACGCAGTTCATGGAGAACGTCCCGATTCCGGTCGCTCCCGACAATGAACGGAATGCCGTAGCGTCGCTCGCGGAGCGCTGCTGTTCCTTGGCCGAACAGCAATATACCGGGCAGATACACGTCCAGGACCGTCTCATCGCTGCTTTTGGGCAGGACGAGAAGGGCCAGGCTCGCGGCGTGCTGAATAACAAGGCGAAAGAGTGGTGGGAGCAACCGCTCAGCAACTTGGGCACGGCGCTCAAGGAAAGCTT
Organism: uncultured Gemmataceae bacterium; assembly: GCA_963834865.1. Classification (GTDB taxonomy): domain Bacteria; phylum Planctomycetota; class Planctomycetia; order Gemmatales; family Gemmataceae; genus CAWIDK01. The sequence continues at coordinate 2,230,646 of CAWIDK010000002.1, read as the reverse complement.
CAAGCTGCCCCGGAGCCCCTTCACCAATCCGAAGACCGCCGACGAGTGGGAACCATACCTAACCGAGAAGCGGGGTGAGATCGAATCGCTCGCCAAACAACTGGCGGACGCCGAGGCGGAGATCAACGAGCGCGTCTACAAGCTGTTCCAGCTGACGCCAGCGGACGTCAAACTCTTGCAGCGGGAAGTCGAGCATTAGCCAGGCGACGGCCTGACCGATTCGGCCGGGCGCGGGCAGGTTCACGGTGAAGCCGGCCGATTGCTACGCGTAGCATGTCACGCACAATTCCCCAGGCGCAGCTTGCTTTTTTGCGCCCGCGCGCCCAATCTTATACGGGGCCCGCGGGACGCCCTTTGCGACCCGCCCGGTATAAACTGGTCGCCGCAAGGAGACCACGATGAGCAATCGCGCGAGATGAGAATCGCAAATGCCTAGGCCTCGCCCGGAGGCCCGCCGGTTGACCGGCGGCACGGCCGGTCCCGGTGCGCCGAGTGGCCCGCGCGTCGCCGTGCCGTTATCTTAGCTCGCCAAAAAATTTCCCTGACACCCGCCGTCGGGCGCTAGCGGCGCGTGTTACATTGCGGCGCCCGGCAAGCGGCTCGCGGGGCGCTGTTGACATTCGTCACCGAACCATTATCATTCATAGCCGCAGGATGGAGGTAGCGCGATGGCAAGTCGGCCACGGCACCCGAACAAGGAAATCGAAGCGGCGGTCAAGTATGCCCTCTCGAAGGGCTGGAGCTGGACCAAGGCGAAGGGCCACGGGTGGGGTATCCTGCGGTGCGCCTTCGGCGAGCGGGGCGGCTGCCAAAGGCTCGTATGGTCCACCCCTAAGCACCCACAGGACCACGCCAAGGATATCCGCCGCTTCGTGGATCGGTGCCTGCACCGGGCGACGTAGGACGGAGGGACGATGCCCAGGCAAAAGTACGAGTTCACCCTGGTCCTGTCGGGAATCGGCGAGCTGACGCAGGACGTCTACGATCCGCTCTACGAGGCCGGATGCGACGATGCCTCGTTCGGCCTGCGCGACGGCGCGACCTACGCCACCTTCCACCGCGAAGGCCCCTCGTTCCGCGCCGCGGTGCTGTCGGCCATCCGGGACGTCCACCGCGCCGGCGTCGGTGCCCGGGTCGAGCACGTCGAACCGGACGAACTGGTCAACATTGCCGAGATCGGCCGTCGTCTGAACATGACGCGCGAAGGAGTGCGCAAATGGGTGGCAGGCGAGCGCGGCCCCGGTGGATTCCCGTCACCGGCCGGTGGACTGACCCAGCGGTCTCCTGTCTGGCGCTGGGCCGACGTACTTGACTGGCTGCGCGCTAGCGAACTCCGCGCCGGCGTCGAGCACCTCGTGCCCGCGGCCGAAATCGCCCAGGGAGTGGAGATCGGGGTGCTGAATAATGCCCTCCAGCTGTGCCGGCGATGTCATGACGACATCGATCAGGCAGTTAACCTGCTGCGCGCCATCGCCGGCGCCGGTAGCTCTTGAGTGGAATTCCTCTCGATAAGAAGGGTGCCAGCCGAGGGCAGGAAAATGCCGGCACATGGCGTCGTCGCGCGGTCCCTCCGCACCGATTTCGGCCTGAGTGTGGCCACTTTCTCGAAGATGGTCGGAGTGCCTGTGAAGGCGTTGTCCGCATGGGAAGCGAACCAGGTCGTCTTGAAAGGCGCGGCGGCCGCGCGCGTCAAGCGCGTCGCCTCAATCTTGGCGCGGCTGGCCGGGATCATGCGGCGGTCGTTCATCCCGACGTGGCTCGAACAGCCCAATAACGCCTGCAAGGAGGTCGGCGTGCGGATGCCGCTCGATCTCCTCGAAAAGGGCGATTACGAGACGATCGAGGACATGATCTGGTACGTGGAGTCGGGTACGCCGGGATAAGGCTTCGCGCTCGGTGCCTGGCCCTCCGGTTTCGAGGAACGACCATGGACCCGGCAAAACAGCAACGGCCCGCCCAAGTCGGCTGCGAGGATTGTGAAGCGATTCCGCGCCCTGCACGGCAAGCCGAGGCAGAAAAAAAGGGCCTGCGCGAATCCGTACGGAATTCGCGCAGGCACCTGCTCGCCATTATCGAGACTCACAAGTACGTTCGTCTACTTTTTGCCGGCATCCAGGCGCTTGCGCAGCTCGTTCACCTCGGCGTTGAGGCGTTCAAGCTGACGGCTCAAGGCTTCCAAATCCGCCGCTGGCGGCGTCGGCGCTGCTTTCTTGTCGCCGACCTTTTCAGTGACCGCCTTCTGGTAGAATTCGATGGCGCGCGCTCTCTCGTCGGCCTTTGGCTTCGACAAATCCAGGTCGGCCTTTGGCTTCGACAAATCCAGGTCGAGGTGGAGGCGCAGCCCCTTGTCCACAAGCTTCTTCAGGTCGCCGTCGAGGAGCTGCTGCACTTTGCCGTCTTCAATCGTCAGGATGATCACCTTTTTGCCAGCGTCGGTTCGCAAGACCTGGATGCCGGACGTCATTGGCACCGGCCCCGCGGACTTGGCGGCCTTTGGCTTCGGAGCGTCGCCGGGCTTCGGGGCGGCCTGCAAAGCCCGGCGGATTTCGTCGCCCGAGCCGGGCTTGATTGCCTCCGCCTGCTTGACCAGCTCTTCGATGCGCGGATCGGGCTTGGATTGCGTGGATTGGGTCTGGAAACGAACTTCGATATTATTCGGGTGAGGCCTGGCTTGATCGACCTGACCGACGATCTTGCCGGTCGCGAGGTCCGTCAGCACGATACGCTTGCCGTCGTCCGTCGCGAGGAGCTTCCCGTCGGGACTAATGGCCAACTGCTTGAGAGCGGCCTCCAAAAAACCGGGCTGGTCCGGTGTGGCGCCGGCAATCGCGTTCAGGGCCTTGAGCGCATGGAGCCGCACGTCGACGGCCTTCTTTTGGGCGGCTTCGATGTGCTCCCAGAGCTGGGCATCGTCAAGGTCAATCTCCTTGCCGTCCACGATGATCTTGATCTGGATTTTTTTCTGCGGCGGGGGTTGGCCGCCGGAAAGCGCGGTGCCGGCTGCGGTCAGCAGGCACGCCGTCACGAGGAGAACGGCGCCCAGGACTTTTCCTGGCATGGATAGCCTGGTCATGGTTGATCTCTCCTTTGCAAGCAAACGGGTCACCCGGGCCTCCAGCCCACGGCGGGCTGAATCAAGCAGACCCAGGGGAGCGGGATCAGCGGTAAGGCGAAGGAACTGCTCGGCCGATTCGACCAGCAGCTCGGCGTACGCGATATGATCGCAGGTTCCCTGCAGAGCGCAATCGTCGCAGATATTTTCGCGCAGCTCGTTGAGTCGGCGGGCCAGGACATACACCAGCGGACACCACCAGAACAGCATGACGGCGGTGCGCTGCGCCAGCACCGCCCAGTGGTCACCGCGCGCGATGTGGGCGGCTTCGTGCAATAGCACTGCCTCCCACTGCGGCTGCGCCCAGGTGGCCGGGGCCGGTTCGGGCAACACGATCGTTGGACGCCAGATTCCGATGACCATCGGCATCGGCGCCGCCGGGGAAAGCTGCACCGCGGGGAATCGGTTCAGGCCGAGCTTCTGCGCCAGTTGCGCCTGGCGGTCATCAGTCCAGAACGTTGGCTGCCACGGCGCGGCGGCCAGTGCCCGGCGTTGCTTTCCCAGGGCGTGCAGCAGCCGGCCCATCCCGAAAAGCGTGCCGAGGGCCCAGACGCCAGCAACCCGGTGCCAACCATGTCGCCAGCGACGGCGGGTCCTTCCGCGGTTGCCGGCAGTTCGGCGGCCGGACGCTTGAGCAGCTCGGGCAGCATGGCCGCGGGGATTTTGGCGACCTGCTCTTCCGGTTGGGCGGCAAGCCACGAAAGCGAGTCCTGGCAATTGCGGCCGAGCCCGACCAGCGCCGGGACGGCCAGGAGGCCGAGGACGCCCGTAAGCAATACGCCGTATCGCAGCGGCTCGGAGCGGCGCCGCAGGAGCGTGGCCAGGGCCAGAACCAGGGCACTCACGCCGATGCCGCCGATGGCAACTTGCACAGCAAAGGCCTGGCCTGCGCTCGGGATCGACAGGAATTCCAGCGCGTTCATGGCTGACCCTCCCCGGGGCGGCGTCGGGCTTGTTCCAGAAGCTTGCGCAACCGTTCCACTTCGCGTTTGGTCAGGGCGCCCGCATCGCTGCCCAGCAGCGCCGAAACCAGATCGGCACTCGAGCCGTCGAAATAATCCGAAACAAAGCCGGCCACCAGCTGCCGTGAGGCGTCCTCCTTGGAAAGCGCGGCGCGAAACCGCGTGGCGCCGTCGCCCGGCAGCCGCCACAGCCATCCTCTTTTTTCCAGGCGATCAACCTGGTTCAGCACCGTCGTGCGCCCGATGGTGCGCGCCTCGGCGATCACCTGCCAGATTTCGGCAACGGTTACACCCGCGTCGCCGGCTTTCCAGACGACCGCCATGATTTCGTATTGCGCCGCGGTGAGGCTTCCTTTGGGCTCCGGCATGCGGTTTCCCTTTCGGCTGGAGACGACACGTGTCGTCATATTAGCGTTGACGACACGTGTTGTCAAGCCTGATCCGCACGCTAGGATTGCCGGTCAATCGACCCAGTTCTCGACTTGCAGGCCTGGTACCTGGTACCTGGCGGAAATCCTTGAGGTTGCGGCTCACCAGCGTGGCCCGCACTGCGAGTGCAATGGCCGCGATGAGCAGATCGCCACGGCCGATCTTCCTGAGTTTCCTATTCTGCCCGCAGGCCATCGAATTGGGCGGCAGCAGCAGCGTCAACCGCCAGAATTGTCAGACGTTGTAGATCGCGTTCGTTCTCGACGAGCCGCTGGTAGGCTAACAACAGGCGCTCGCCGTCCTCGGCTTTGAAGATTGAGGCGAACCGGCCCTGAAGGGTCTCGATCCGCGAGATCAGCGTGATGACAACGTCCCGCCGAGCCGCCTGTGTCCGTTGCTTTACGCGTTCGTGTCCGCGCAAGGAAGGACAAGGTGTCCGTGTCAAGGACGTACATTACTCGCCCTCAGTCATGGGACGGCCGCGACGACGCATGGCCTCCTGGACGATCGACTCCAGGTCGGGATCATCCTTGTATTTTCCCGCCAGGGCCAGCAAGGCTTCCTTGCTCGATCGCGGTTGCGGCGAGCCGGTACTTAGCCACTCTTGGATGGCAGCCTTTGAAAACCGCCACTCCGCTCCGACCTGGCGGGCGGGCAATCGCTGCTCGTAGACCATTTGCAACACGTCCTTTTCGGAGATCCGCAGATAGGCAGCCGCCTCGGCAAGGGTGAGTATTTCGCTGATCGGCCCATTTGTTGTTGCGGGCGGCATTTTCGCGGGCTCATGTTTCGTTCGCGGCATGGTATACCCTCTTGCGGCTTTCTGCGTGCTTCTTTTTCGTCGATGGCTGCGAGGCCCTCACCTCTTCAATTGTACGCCCAGCGAAACACGCGATGGTTGTAGCTATCGACGATGTAGAGCGTCCCATCGCGGTGAACGTACACGCCGTGCGGCTCGTTGAATGATACCTGCAACGGTGCGCCGCCGGCGCCGCTGTCGCCCTGCTTGCCGGTGCCGGCAATGCGGACGATCTGGCCGCTCCCCGGCACGTATTTGCGAATGACGTGATTGGCAGTGTCGGCGATGATCACGTTGTCGTCCTTGTCGACGCAGAGGTGCTTGGGGCCGTTCAGCGTGGCAGCGCGGGCGTCGCCGCCGTCGCCGCTGTTGCCGGGCTTGCCGGTGCCGGCGACGGTGCGGATCTTCCCCTCGCGATCGACCACGCGCAGCGCATGGCCCGAGCGCTCCAGGATGTAGACATTTCCCTTGCGGTCCACAGCCGCGGCGCGGATCGACCAGGGGCGCTTGCTGCGCATCGGCCCCGTCTTTCGGCACGCCCTTCGCGCCGTTGCCCGCCACCAGGCTCACCATCGCGGTCTTCATGTCGATGACCCGAATGCGGCGGTTGTCGAGATCGGTGACGTAGAGCTTGCTGAAGTCGGCGTTGAAGGCGAGGCAGTAGACGCCGCCGAACTGGGCGGAGATGGCCGGACCGCCGTCCCCGGCGTAGCCCTTCTTGCCGGTACCGGCGAAGGCCGTGATCGTGCCGGTCTTCGGATCGAGCTTGCGGATACGGTTGTTCCAGGTGTCCGCGAGATACACCGTACCGTCCGGCGTGACCGCGAGGCTGTGCATACCGTTGAACGTCGCCTTGCGAGCCGGCCCCTGGTCCCCGTCGTTGCCCTTGCGGCCGGTGCCGCCGATCACGGTGAGGATTCCCTTTGGATCGATGCGCAGAGCCCGTTCGCCCTTCAGCTCGACGAGGTAGGCGTTGCCCGCCTGATCGAAGTCGATACCGAACGGCTGCACGAGCCGGGCCTCGGTGGCGGGGACGCTGTCGTCGCCGGTGCCGCCGCCGGCCACGAGGACCAGCCGGTCCGCGCGGGCCGGCTGGGGCAGCAACGCCGGTGGGACGCCCAGGACCAACAAGCCAAGGAGAAGGACGCAAGCCGCGACGCGCATGGGAACGCTCCCTCCGATGTCGGACATAGGTTCAGAATCCGGATGTTGCGCGCAAGGCGCAACAACGCGTATTGCGCGAAGGCGCAAAGAACGCAAAGAGGAAAAACACCACCAATGATATTACCGCTCGGAACAGGCACAAGGCACCAGGAAAAGCGATTAGAGTTGAAGGGCTGTCCGTCATGCCCAACGCCGACGAGTGGCAGTATGTCCTCGCCGGCCGGGGGTGTGTGACCATGTTCGGCTCGGGCGGGCGATTTCGCATGAAGCGCACGACTAGGGTCGCGGCAGGAAGAACATCCCAGGATTGAAGCGGGCGGGCTCGGTCACGCGAGAGCGATTCGGAGGCCGCGTCCGCCCCTCCTGGATCGCCTTGAGCGCCTCGTCGTCATCTTCGGTCGTCGTGACCTTGGTCTCGATGAGGTTCGCGCTCTTCGGCTCGCCCTTGTAGGTGCGGACGACGGTCCGCTGTGGCGTGCGCATCTTCCCGGTTGCCAGGTCGAGCGCGCCCATGGTGAACGTGGCCAGGCCGTTCATGCCGTCGGGCGTCACCCAGACATAGGTGTCGCAATGCCGGCCGACATAGCAAGCGTCTTTGGGCACGTTATGCTTGCCGCCCACGCTGTACCAGCCGCGCGGCGGGAAGTAGTCGGCCAGGTCGGCTTCCTTGCCGGCGAAGAACTCCTTCATTTGTTTGACGCAGTATGCGTGATTCGGCGTGGCCTCGCCCAGCACCAGGAGCCGGTAGGCGCACCGCACATGGCGGAGATTATCGGCGTCGGTGATCGGCGTCAGCGACCAGTTCTCGGTTACGGTCCGCTGGGCGCTGAAGGGAAAGAGCAGCGAGAGGATCGGCAAAGCCCCGCCGCCTTGCTGGAGGAACGTCAGGGTTGGTGAATAGGTGGGGCTGACGCCCGCGCCGGTCTGGTCATTGACCGAGACGGTACCGGTGCTGACCACGGCGAACGAGGGAACCGTGTCGGGGCTCGATTGGAAGCGCGCGACGTTGTCGAGAATCTGCTGGTACTGGAGATCCGCCAACGTGTTCGAGGTCCGCACGGTGTCTTGCCGCAACGCGCTGTGCGTGGCGCAACCGCTGAGCGTTGACAACATACCCAGCAGCAGCATGGCGCGGCGCATTGGCGCATCCTGACGACATCGATTGTCGTCGATGAGTCTCCTGGGATAGGCCTCCAGCCTGGCACGCGGGAGTTGACGCCTGCCTTGCGGGCTTCGGATTACGGGCACTATAAGGGCCAGCACAGCGACATCCAACACGCGCTACCGATTGTATCGACTTTTCGGGCCAGAACCTTGACGGGCCCCCATTTTGAGCAATCATTCGCCGTTGCCGATGCAGCAGACATGGCCGGACGTCCGCACGAACAGCGCTGGCTGCGATGGCCGGCGTGGCCGAGCAATTCTCGAGCAGCGCGTTAGTCGCCAGCAGCGTGCCGGTCGTGTCGGCGGCAACGACGTGCAGCGTCCCCTCCTGGTCCACGGCGTACACCTTGCCGTCCCCAGCCACGAGCGAGGCAAGGCATCGGCTGCCCAGGCGCATCGTCCAGTGGATCTGCCCTGACTCGGCATCCCGGCACGTCAAGACGCCAAGGTGCGACACCGAGAACAGACGACCGTCCCAGCAAACCGGTGAGACGATGTTGCCGCCCGTGATGCGATTCGACCAGACCGTTTGCGCTGCCGCCCCCTTGGACGATGGGGCCCGCACCGCCATGATGGGGCAGGGCAAAATGTTCCCCCCCGTGACGAACAAGCAATCGCCATGGACGGCTGGGCTCGGCACGATTTGTTGCATGGGGTACCCATGCGTCCAGAGCAGGGAGCCGTCGCTGAGAGCGAAGCCGGCCAGCGTTTTCCAGGTGGCGATCACAACTTCGAGCTGATCGTCGCGCGTCCACACTAGCGGCGTCATGTAGGAGTCATGCGAAAACGGCGGTGTGATGCTCCAGGCCTCGGCGCCGGTTGCCTTGTCAAATGCAATGAGGGCCGAGGGTCGTCGCATCGTCTGACTCTGGACGTCGTCATCCAGGTGATCGCCGTGCCCGACGAACTCGCTGTCGCGGTAAATGATGACCTTGTCGCCCGCCAGGACCACCGAGGAGCCGGCGCCGTAACGGATGAAGCCGGCAAAATCGGTGTCGCGCTTGAGCCACAGCACCCGGCCGTGCGTGTCGAGCGCCGCCAGGCCGCTGCCGAAATAGGCGTAGACGCGCTCGCCGTCGCAGGCGGGAGTCGGCGTCGCCTGGCTGTTGAGCGAGTGCCTCTTCTCCGCCGCCGCGACGAACAACGGCGTATTCCAGAGCACCTCGCCACTCGCCGCATCCAGGCAAACGACTGCACGCACCACGCCGGTCTGGGGCTGCAAATAATTGGCGCGGACAAACACGACGCCGCCCAACATCATGAGAAGCGGAGCCAGGCACCAACGGCGCAGGGTGAACTGACGGCGAACAGCATCTTCGCTTACCCCTCGCGCCCATGGGCCTGCCCTTGCGTACACGACAATCAGCACCAACGCGGGGGCAAGATACGTAATCCGGTTTTGCAGGCTGAGCGGACTGCCGAACTCATCGGTAGGAGTGTTGCAGAAAAGCCAGCCGGCCAGGGCGAGTCCCACGCTGGCCAACAGCAGCCTGGTCTTAGCGCACGCGCCAAGCCAGCCAATGCCGGACGCCAGCGCGAACAGCCCCAGGCCGCCGGTGACGAGCCAGGCCAGCCACGGCTGACTTGCCCCGAAGAACCAGCCGGGCCGCCAGCCAATCAGCCCCAGGAGAACGCTGCACGCGATCGTGACGGCAAGCGTCACCAGGTTGAGCCAACGCGCCTGAGGAGAGGGGCGAGGGAGATCCTCGTCCGTCGCCTCGCGTTCCTCACACCTGTCAAGCCAGGTGAAGATGAGCACCAGCGACCCACAAATGAGCACGATAACGGGCCTCAGATTGAGCGACTCGACCCAGGGCAGTTCCGCGGCCGCTACCGTGGTGCCCGTCCAGGGATCGGCGAAGTGCCAGAACCATCGTGGTTTGGCCAGCACAACGGCGATCAACCCAACGACGGCGATCGTCCAACAGCCCAGCACCAAGCCCCAAAGGGAGGTACGCTGAATGGCGAGCCTCCCGCGTAAGCGGGGGGAGTCCTCCGCGTTCTCCCCCCGCTTACGCGGGAGGCTCGCCATTCTATTAGGTTTAGATGCTGCTAGCATTGCGAGCGATTGCGACAGTGCCAGCCCAGCCACACCAGATGCGAGCAGGACGCTCGCCCAAAAGGCGAACTGATCCCACGCATGTGGTTGGCTCCCCTCATAAGCCGTGGTCACGTACACGCGTCCCTGGCTAACGACCGGGGAAGAACATCCTTCCCCCGGAATCGCCGTATTCCAGAGCACCTTCAAGGAACTTGATCCGGCCGAGGGTGGCAGATTCCTGGCCGACGTGATCCCTTGCCCAAGCGGCCCGCGCCATTGCGGCCAATCCTGTGTGCGCGCACTCTCGCCAACGCCGAGCATCATAATAACGGCCAGAGCTACGCAGCGGTACAAACGCCAACGTGGGGATGTTTGGAGGAGCATTGGAATATGAGGCGTTTGATCGGCGTCTGGGGCTCACCTAATAATCATAAGTTCACTATCGGGGCTTCCGGGGCTTCGCGATGGATTGCTTCCGTTGTCGAGCTGGAGCACCGTGCACCACACTGCCGCGGAGTAGATCGGGCCAACGCCAATTCCGATGCTGGGGGGCCAGCTGCCGTCCTTGTTCTGGCTGCTTTGCAGATGATCGAACATCGCCGTGCGGTAGCCGCGCCAGGCATCGCCGCCGAGATTGAACATAGTCTGCGCATAGTAGTAGTGCGCGAGTTCGTCTCGCCCAAACCTGGTATTGCGGCCGACGGGAATTTGTTCCCGGCAGTATTTCAGCCACTTCTTGCACCATTCATCCTTCATTTCCTCCGCATTCACGCGCCCATTGACCCCATTAATATTGATGCGGCCTGAACTTCGACCGAATCGGCAGGTCAGCGCCGCCGCGGTATCGGCTGACCGGCTCGAGTCCTGCCCCGGTTTACCACTTTCATATCCTCCAATCGCCGTTGTCAGGTATTCCTGAGAATCATTATTGATGCCGCCAGGGATCGCGATACCGGCATTTTCGGCCGCCTGCAGCGCCTGGATTTGAATGGCGGTCACCGAGATCAATGCGAAGTCATGGCCTTCCACCTTGGAAGTGTGATACCAACCTCCCTGGCTCGACTGCGCTTTGCCGATGTACTTGACCGCGCGGGTGAGTACCTCGGCGAGTTTCTTTCGGCGTGCCGCGTCGCTCTCGTCCTGGCAAACACCGGCGAGGAAAAGCGTGGCCAGGCCGTGGCCCTCCATGTACCGAGCCGTTTCCGAAGCATGCCCGGAGAAAATGAGTCCGTCACGCCGGGGCTCACTATTGTCCATCAGCCAATCGGCCGCCTTGCGAGTATTGACCAGGTATTTTGCTTTCACGTCCGCCTGCTCAATCGGCAGACTTCGCCTCGGGGTTTCCTTTTCCATGAGCAGCGCAAGCCCCACGAGCCCTGTCATGGCCACGGGATGCTTGCCGCCGTCGCCTTCCCAGTGGCCGTCCGGGAACTGATTCTTGACCAGGTAATCCAGCCCCTTGCGCACCGTTTCCTGGTACTGCTTCGGAACCTCGTACGTCTGGAACGCTTGCGGCCCCGCACCTTCGGCCGAGGAAGCGAGCCCAGTTTCGGAGGAACTGTTGTTGCGGTACACAAACCACGCGGCCAGAGCTACCAGACACCCGGCCAGGGAAAAACCCAGGAGCTTGCGTCTCATGTCGGCGTCTCCCGCTCATTCATGGGCGGCACAGAAAATGGATCGGCCCGCAACAGTCTTTATAGCAAACACGCGGACGCCCGAGGCGAGAGCTTTTTCTCGGGATTCTCCTTTCTCTTTTTCATCGCCCCGGTTACAGTGGGTGGGAGTGCGGGCGATGGCGCGAGCGGGATTGCCGTGTCCAGTGCTCAGGAGGATGCTTCCATGTTGCCGCGGATTGCAAACTGCGTGGTTCTGGCCGTGGTCGCTGTTGCCGCCAGCGTCTTCCGCCCCGACGCGGCCTGCGCACAGCAGTCCATGCCGCTCCAACTGTCCAGTCTCGAATGGACCGTGGCGGACAGCGATGTTGTGGTGCGCGGCGTGGTCGTCGAGGTCATCGCCGATGAGAACTGGAATATCGTCACCCTCGACGTGCTCGAAACGTTGAAGGGCGCCAGGACTTCACGTCTAAAATTCGCCGCACACAAGTTCGCCAGGGGGGACGCCCAGTTGACCAGGGCGAAGCAGTCGAAACGCGAGCTGCTATGGCTCCTCAAGCGCCAGGATGCTGGTCCCGGCGAGGCCCCCGAGCGCGAAAAAGTGCTGGCTCGTCACAAGATCGATCTGCATGCGGCGTTTGTGCCGGGCCGACCGGGGGAGCCCGCCCTACCCGTCATTCCGCTCGGCCCGCAGCGATCCGAGCAAGATCTGCAACCGCCTGCGTTCCTGAGCATCGACCTGCGGCTCCTGAAAACTTCGGACGAGCTCGTCAAGGCGATTCGAACCGCCATCGCCGACACTCAGGACCAGAAGCCGGTCCGCTCCTACGCGGTGGCATTGCCGCAACACATCGCGCAGGGCACCGGTTTCAGTCGTGCGCAGAATCTGAATCTGCTCATCGTTCCGGTGGACCGCCGGCTCGAGGAATTCGCCCGCCGGCTTGTGCAGTCCCCCGGCGACTTTGCCGTCAAAAACGACACCGACCAGAAACGGCTGCTTCGCCTGGAAGGGGTCAAGGCCCTGCGCCTTTTCCCCAGCGAGAAGAATCTGGCCACGGTCCGGGCCTGGCTTGATAATCCCGCCTCCACGGAGTCATTCAAGGATGATCGGAAAAACGCCGACCTCGTTCCGGCCAGTCCCAGGAATCAGCCAATCCAGGCGAGGCTCGCACTGCCCGTGAAGCTCAGCGACGTTCCTGAAATCCATTTCCAGCAGCCTCTCACCAAGGCCATGAAAACGGAGGATGCCCAGCTCCACACCGCGGTCACCATCGACAGCGTGAACTTCCTGAATCGCAGGAAGACCGACGCCTGCATCGAGACTCTGATGAGCAAGCGGCCTGATCTGGCGGGGTTGCCGTTTGCCATGGGCGACTCCTGCCGGATGAAACCGGAAGCCGGCAAACAATTCGTCGCGGCTCTTGACGTTTTTCACAAGACCGAATCTTCGTTGCCCTCTAGCGGCGGCTTTGGTGGCCGGCCTGGTGGCGGCGGGTTCGGTGGCGGGTCAGGTGGCGGCGGGTTTGGTGCTGGCGGCAGCAACGAACAGCAAGTGGTGACCGAACAATACCAGGCCCAGTCGGCGGTGCAAAAAATCGATCCTTCGGCAAGCGTGGCGGTGCTCGTGCAGGTGCTCGGTCCCGAAGACGCCAAGATTCGGCTCGGCCTGGTGAAGTATCTGAATGGCCTGGTGCATGCCGATGCGACGCGTGCTCTAGCGAAGTTAGCCATTTTCTCCGCGGAGTCCGAAGTTCGGACCGAAGCGCTCACAGCGCTTAAGAAGCGCGAGGGCAAGGATTGCACCGCTATTCTGCTGGCCGGATTGAAGTACCCGTGGCCCGCCGTTGCCGAGCAGTCCAGTGCTGCCATCGTCGAGCTGGGGCGCAAAGATCTGATTCCGCACCTGATTGACATTCTGGAGAAGCCCGACCCGCGGGCTCCGCAGATCGACAAAAAGGTTTCGCTCGTGCGGGAGCTGGTGCGCGTGAACCATCACCACAATTGCCTGCTCTGCCATGCACCGGCGCCGCGCCGAGCCTTCGACGGACGAAACCGCCCTGCCGGAAGAGTTGACGGCCCAGATCCCCGTTCCCAGCGAATCAATGATGGGCTATTTCCGTTCCAGCAATCCCGAGATTCTGGTGCGTATCGATGTAACCTATCTGCGCCAGGACTTCTCGATGAAACTCCCCGTTGCCGACGCCGATCCCTGGCCGGCGCTGCAGCGCTACGATTTCCTGGTGCGCACCCGTGCGGTGACGGACGAAGAGGCCCTCGCCATTCAGCAACTTCTGCAACCGAGTCAGCCCCGAGGCGTTTCTCCCTATCACCGTGCGGCCTTGTCGGCGCTGCGTGCATTGACGGGGATGGACACGGAGCCGACGGCCACGGCATGGCGGAAGCTGACGGGGATTTGATTCTTGCTGCTGCAGCGAAGCGGGTGAGTCCGCGGGCACGATCATTTTGGGCCGCGGATGACCTTCACGTCAGTCGGGATCCATTCGGCGGGAGCGGCAACCGTTGTAAATCTGCTGTAGCCGCATTCGTAAGAATGCGGGCCCACCACGCGAAAACCCGCATTCTCACGAATGCGGCTACAGCAGATTTACGCGCGCTGATTTAGCAATCTTAGTTTACCGGTTGTCGAAAGCCTCGCAACCGCACTGACCGGGAGCACCACCCCGCGAGCCCCAGCGCTCTGGCCTTCAACGCGGTTCCGTGGTACAACAGTGCAGATTCCACGGTCCCGAGGATTTCAGTCCCGATGGCCAGCCTGTTGCAAATCACCAAAGCCTGCAAAAGTTACGGCGATCAGGTCCTGCTCGACGGTGCCGACGCCACTTTCAGCGACAACGTCAAGGTCGGGTTCATCGGCCGCAACGGGGCCGGCAAAAGCACGCTGCTGCGGATTCTCCTCGGCGAGGAAGAACTCGACAGCGGCGAAGTCATCCGCCATCCCAGCCTGCGGCTGGGGTATCTGCGGCAGCACGATCCCTTTCTTCCCGAGGAAACCGCTCTCGCAATTTCTGATGCGCGACAGCGGCGAGCCCGACTGGAAATGCGGCGAAGTCGCCGGGCAATTCGAGCTGAAGGGAGCCTACCTGGACGGCCCCATCGCCAAGCTCTCCGGCGGCTGGCAGACGCGCGTGAAGCTGGCGGCCCTCTTGCTGCACGAGCCGAACCTACTGCTTGCTCGACGAGCCGACGAACTTTCTCGACCTGCGTACCCAGATCCTGCTGGAACACTTCCTGCAAAGTCATCGGGCCGCGTGCCTGATCGTCTCGCACGATCGGGCGTTTCTCGGCGCCACCTGCGATCACACGCTCGATCTGTCGCGCGGGCAAATTGACGTGCTTTCCCGGCAAGGTCGATGCCTTCCTGCGAATTCCAGCGCGAGAAACGCGAGCACGAAGAGCGCTCGAACGAGACCATTCTCGCCAAGCGGCGGCACCTGGAGGAATTCATCGCCAAGAACAAGGCCCGCGCCGCCACCGCGACGCTGGCGCAATCCAAGAGCAAGCAGCTCGAACGCCTGGAACTGACGGAGATCGCCGGCGACGAACCGACGGCCCGGATCCGTGCGCCGCGCGTCGAGCCGCGCAAGGGCCCGGCCCTCCGCTGCCGCGATCTGGCGATCGGCTACCCCGAGCGGCAGATCGCCGCCGACGTCCAGCTGGAGATCGATCACGGCTCGCGGGCGGCCGTCGTCGGCGACAACGGCCAGGGAAAGACGACCTTTCTGCGGACCGTCGTGGACTCGCTCAAGCCGCTGGCCGGGGAAGTCCGCTGGGGATACGGCTGCCAGATCGGCGTCTATGCCCAGCACGTCTACACCAGCCTGCCGGAGAAGCTAGACCGTTCTGGAGTACCTGCACCAGCAGGCCGCCTTCGGCAAGAAGGATCAGGAGATTCTCGAAGTCGCCGGCGCCTTGCTGTTCCGCAAGGCCGCACGTCAAGAAGCCGATCTCCGTGCTGTCCGGCGGCGAACGGGCCCGGCTCTGCCTGGCGGGGCTGCTGCTGAGCAACTACAACGTGCTGATTCTCGACGAGCCGGGCAACCATCTCGACGTCGATACCGTCGAGGCGCTGGCCGAGGCCTTGCTGGAATACGAGGGGACCGTCATCTTCACGAGCCACGATCGGCACTTCACGAAAAGAGTCGCCACCTGCATCGTCGAAGTGCGCGACGGCCGGGTGACCAATTACAGCGGCCAGTACGATGCGTACGTGTACAAGGTCAACAAGGAGATCGAGGCCGGCGAACGAGAGCTGGCAACCGCGCGCACAAAACTGCCGCCGAGTGTGGCGAAACCGCCACCGGCCGCGTCGCGCCGCGCACAGCGAGACGAACGCGACTGGTGCGCAAGGAAATCAAGACGCTGGAGAAGGACGGTTGCCCAGCTCGACGAACAGAAACGCGCGCTCAATGCGCAGTTGCTGGAATCGACCGATGCGACGGAGGCGCTGCGCCTGCATAACGAAGTCTCCGCTCTGACCGAGCAGCTCGCCGAGGCCGAAGAACGCTGGTGCCGGCTGCAGGAAGAGATCGAAGGGACGGCGTGACGGCGCCGCGCCGACCGCATGCAGCCCGAATCCCGGAGTCGCGGCGAGAGGCAAGGAATAATAATTCAATATGCCACTTGCCGGTCTCCTCCCGATCCCTACAACGAACATTGAGGATGTTGGATGACTAAATGAAGGGTAACCCGGCCATGCCGGGGGACCCGGCACCAAGTAACCCGACGTGGTCGAATACCTCAAGGTGTTCGACCACGTCGGTTTTTTGTCGCATCCTTTCGATTCATGTTGGATCGGAAGCAGGCCCGATTCACCTTGTTGAAGGGTGATCGGGCGCTCGGTTTCCAAAAGGAGTGGCAGCATGATGTTTTTCTCGAAGTTGGTCAGTGCGACGGTAGCGACCGTTCTGTTGGCGGGCACGGCCCTGGGCGACGACACCGTCGGCGCCGGCAAGGTCAAGTCCATCGACACGGACAACAAGACGTTTGTCCTGACCGACTCCGCCGACAAGGACTGGAATTTCAGCTTCGGCGCCCTGCTCGTCGTGAATCGCAACGGCAAGGAAAGCAAGAGCGAGCTGAAGGCCGGCGACGCGATCAACGTTTGTTACGACAAGGGCACGACGTTGACCGCCCATTACATCCTGGTTCAGCAAGTGCGCCAACAAGAATTGCACGCTGGCGCGCGGCAGCGTCAAGAGCTACGATGCCAACAAGAAGGAGCTGGTATTCACCGGCCAGAACGTCAAGGACTCCGCATCGTATTCGATGGGCGACGCCCAGGTGCGCGTCAACATGAAAAACAGCAAGATCGACGCGATTGAGAACGGCGACCACGCCCTGATCATCGTGGAAGCGACCGGCGCCACGTCGACGCTGCGGTCGGTGATGGTGGACCGCAAGTAAACGGACTGGGGGGCACGAGTCCGAAAGCAGCAACGGCGGGCCAACCAGGCTCGCCGTTGCTGTTTTTCGTTGCTGGCGGATAGAATGCACCAAATGCTAATTTCCAGTTGAGGCGATCGATCATGACGCAAGCCATCACCGATCCGCGTGTCTGGACCGCGGCCACGGCCGCCTCCTCCGAGTCCTGGTTGATGCCGCTGCCGGCGCGCTGCCTGGCAATCCTCGATGCGCAGGCCCGCCGGCTCGCCAGCGACGCTCGTCCGGACACCGAGCTGCGCCTCGACGCCGCCGAGCGCGCGCTTGCCGGCGGGAACTCGGCGGCGTGCTGCACACCCTGGAACAGGGCCGTGGGTTCGTCATCCTCGATGCGGGCCAATCCTCCGCGGCGCTGCGGACGCTGTACTGGCTCGTCGGCCAGGCGCTCGGCGAACCGGTCGAGCAGAACGTCGAAGGAATCTTGCTCTACGACGTGCGCGACACCGGGGCCGCGCTCGCCCAGGGAGCGCGATTCTCCGTTACCAGCTACGAGAGCAGCTTCCACACCGACAACTCCTTCGGCGCGACGGTCGCCGATTACGTCGGCCTCTTGTGCCTGCGCCGCCCAGTCCGGCGGCGTGAGCCAGCTCGTCAGCGGGATGACCGTTCATCGCATCCTGCGCGAACATTATCCGGAAGTACTCGCGGTGCTGTGCCGGCCGTTCCACGTCGACCGCCGCGGCGGCGCCCGGCCCGGCGAGCCGCCCACCGTCTGCCAGCCGATCGTCGCGACGGACGAGCACGGCCTGATTTTCCGCTACCTGCGCTACTGGATCGAGGCGGGGCACGTGAAGGTCGGCCAGCCGCTGAGTGCGGCGCAGGCGGCGCGCTGGACACGCTCGACAAGGTGCTGGGCCGCCCGGAGCTGCGCGTGGAGTTCACGATGAAGCCGGGGGAGATGTTGTTCATCAACAACCGCTGGATCCTGCACAATCGGACGGCTTTCGTCGATTGGGCCGAGCCGGCCGAGCGCCGCCACCTCGTGCGGTTATGGCTCCGGAGCGCGTAAAACACTAAACCACGGATGGCACGGATACCACGGATAAGAGGCCTTCGGTTTTTATCCGTGGTATCCGTGTCATCCGCGGTTCATTGTCGTACGCGCTTTTAGCCCGGCGGCGGGGCCGGCGGAGCAGGGTCGATCACGCGCGGGCGCTGGACGGCACCACCGGAGCGTCGGTGACGCGCGGCACCAGGATGAGCGTCCCCTCCCGGACGACGGTCAGGTAATATGGATCGACCGCATTGCCCATCGTCGCGATCAGGACCGCGGTTTCGGTTTGTAGATGCCGGGCCAGCGTCTTCGGATCGATCGGCTTGCCGGCGAGGTCCGTGGCGGCAACATCCTTCGGGTCGTAGTGCGCGACCTGTTCCGTGATCACCAGCTCATAGCTGGTCACCGGGACGGCACGTATGAGCGACCCATCCCTGGCATTTTCATAATCGTAACGCGTCCGCGCCTCGTAATAGCTGACGGGCTTGCAAATCACCACCCGGCCCGCCTTATCGATTGCGGCGCGGCCGATGATGGGCGGGGCGCTCTTGATTGACGGCCGTTTTCCCGCGGAATTCGCAACCGGCTGCGCCTTCGCGTCTTTTCTCACCGCAGCGAGCCAGGCCTCCTGCAGGCCTTCCACGTCGTTGAAGCCATAGTGCTTTTTCACTGCCGTGTCCCAGGCATCGCCGTTCATGCCCTCCTTGACAAAGGCGAGGAAGGTCTTGCGGTCCTTCCGATCGATCAGGAAGCTGGTCAACGAACGCGCCTGGACATGGAAGGCCATGACATCGTTGGGATAGTCCTTCATCGGCAGGAGTCGGCTCAGCGGGATGAGGCGATCTGGCTTGGCCATGAATCCCCGTAGGCGTGCCTGATGGCGCTGTTGCTCCTCCGTGTCCTCCGCCAGCAACGCGGCTCCCTCGTCGGCCCAGCGGGGGATCGGGCGCGGAAATAGTCCGCCAGCACGGTGTGCGTGATTTCGTGCGGCAGGGCGTTGCACAGGAGCTGGTCGAGCGCACCATTCAGAAACATTTTGCGGTCGAGAACCTGCGCGTCATTGAATTGGAAGGTGGTGGCACCCCCAGCACCGTTGCCGCCGAGAGTCACGTAGATCGTGCATGGCTCGGGCCAGGCGGGAAGCTCCTTGCCCAGCCAGCGGACTGCCTCGCTTTTGCGCATGCGCTCCGCAGTCTCGCCGACGAGCTGGGCGATCCGCCGGCTCGGAGCGCGGACGATAAAGTTGTCGGTGCGCACCGCGGCGGACAGGTTCTCGTTTTGGGCGATAGGAGCCGTTGGCGGGACGGGACCGTCACGCGGGATCGGTTGCGCCGGCACAAGCGGCGGCGGAGCCTGGACCGCCTTGGGCGGTGGCGCCGCCGTATCCTGGCCCGGGGCGCCGAGCGCCCAGATCGCGGTCCCACCGACAGTCGCGCCAACCAGCGCGACCGTGGCCAGCACGCAGCGCAGTTTCGTCATGAACATGGCTTGTCCGACTCCTTTCGTTAGGGTGGCGACCGCGGCCGGCACGGCAGCCGAGCCGCCGGCCTGAAATGCAACCGCGATCGGCACGGTGGCAACGAGCAACAATGCCGGCACCGCGGCCGACGACGGGTTCGACGCCACGCTCAGCGCCGCCACTCCGGCGCCGACACCGAGGCCGTGGTGGGCGAGGCGATGGCGCAGGCGCTGGCGCCGCGTGACAGCCGGGTTGCGACGGTGCGTTCCGGACAGCCGAGCCGCTGCGCCGCCTGCAAGTTGGTCATGCCCTGAAGATGGCACAGCACGAACGGAATCCGGTACAGCGCCGGCAGGCCATTGATGGCGGCGTCGAGCACCGGACGCAGGTCGCGCCAGACCACGTCATCGGCGGCGGGCGCAGCGACGTTGTTGCCGAGGTCGCCCGCATGTGCGCGGCGGCAGGCAAGGGACCGCGCCTTGAGCGCGGTGCGGTAGGCGACGCCGTAGAGCCAGTTGCCGAGCAATTCCGGCTGGCGCAATGACGCCGCCTTGCGCACCAGGAGGAGGAAGGTGGCCTGAAACGCGTCCTCGGCCTCGTGCCGGTCGCGCAGGACGCGGCGGCACACGCCAAACACCATCGGGCCGTAGCGCTTGAGCAGCGTGGCGAAAGCGGTTTCGTTGCCGCCGCGGACAAACTGCTCCAGCAGGTCGGCGTCGCTGTCACGATGTGCGCGGGCGTCGGTGTCGATCTGGCGAAGGTACTGCAGGACAGGAGCCAGCGTGCGTTTCGGCATGTCGTCGGTCCTCGTGACCTTGGGTGTGCCTTCATTAACATACTGCCGCGGGCCGGGAAATCCTTTCACTTTTTGGTGAGTGGTGAGTGGTGAGTGGTGAGTCCGTCGGAGGAATTCGCGAGCGCTTTCGGTCGGCGGGCGGGTACAATAGCAACCGTTGCAATTCCGCGATGTGCCGCCCACGATGGATGAACTTCATACCACCACGCTGCGCGACTTGATTGCTCGTTTCCAGGCGGGCGAGAACGGCGCCCTCGACGTTTTGATCCGCCGAACCGAGGAGCGGCTGGCGCAGTTCGCCCGCCGGATGCTCGGAGGCTTCCCCGGCGTGGCGGCCAGGGAACAGAGCGAGGACGTCCTGCAGAACGCGCTGATCCGGCTGACGCGATCGCTCCGCCAGGAGACGCCCGCGTCGGTCCGTGATTTCTTCGGGCTCGCAACCGCGCAGCATGCGGCGCGAATTGCTCGACCTGGCCCGCAGTCATGCCCGCCGGCCGACCGCTCACCTGGCGAATGACCCGCCCGACCAGGCCGGCGACAGTTCAACCGAGCTGGACCGCTGGACCGCCCTGCACGAAGCGGTCGAACGACTGCCGGCGGAGTTGCGTCAGGTCTTTTCGTGTACGTTCTATCACAGCTGGACCCAGGGCCAGATCGCCGAGCTGCTGGGCATCAGCGACCGGCAGGTCCGCCGGCTCTGGGTCGAGGCGTGCCTGCGGCTCAAGGAGGCCGTCGGCACCTTGCCGTCGTAGGTTGGGCTTCCTAGCCCGACCGTGGGGCTGATGGAGAAGTTTTGGGCAAGGAAGAATGAAGAACGCAGAACGCAGAACGCAGAACGGAGAATCTCAAAATTCGACATTCTCCGTTCTGCGCAGGCTGATGGAGAAGTTTTGGGCAAGGAAGAATGAAGAACGAAGAACGCAGAACGCAGAATCTCAGAATTCGACATTCTTCGTTCTTCGTTCTTCGTTCTTCATTCCTGGTGGGGAAAGGGCGAGCCATAACGCCCCGAAGGGAAAAAGATGCCCAAGTGACAAAATTCCTGTCCAGTTTGGCCGCGCCGCAACGCTTATGTTGGCGTCGCCCCCATGGGAACATGCCATGCAAGCCGATGAACGCCTGTATCAAGTGCTGGAGCGCTGGGTCGCCGAGGCCGACGCCGGCCGACTGCTGCCCGTCGCTGAGCTCTGCTGCGACTGTCCGGAGCTGCTCCCCGAGGCCGAACGCCAAATTGCGGTGTTGCGACAGTTTCACGCGCTGGCCCGGCCGGATGCGACCACTGCGGCTGAGCTGCCCGCCGGGGTGGACACGAAATCCGGCACGCCGCGCGCAGCAGACTTCCGAAGTCTCGGAGACTTCGGAAGTCTCGAAGCTCGCTTCGGCCGCTACCAGATCCTTGCGGAACTCGGCAGCGGCGGCATGGGGATCGTCTGCAAGGCGCGCGATACCGAGCTCGATCGTGAGGTGGCCCTGAAGCTGATGCGTCCGGAGGTGGCGACAGGGCCGGGCGCTGACCGCTTTCGCCGCGAGGCCAGGGCCCTGGCGGCCGTCCGCAACGATCATGTGGTGGAAATCTACGACTACGGCGAGATCGACGGCGTTCGCTTCGTCGCCATGCCCCTGTTGGCCGGCGAAGCGCTCGACACGCGACTGGAGCGGCAAGCCCCATTGCCCCCCGCCGAGGTCGTGCGCATCGGCGTGGAATTGGCCGAGGGGCTGGCGGCGGTCCACGCCAAGGGGCTGATCCATCGCGATTTGAAGCCCTCGAACGTCTGGCTCGAAAGCCGTGGAGTTGTGAGTGGTGAGAATCGGGCAACGCCTCACCACTCACCACTGACCAGCTCACCACGGTCACCACACCGCGTCAAGCTGCTCGACTTCGGTCTGGCCCGCGATCCGGGGACCGGCGACGGCGTGACCTGTCCGGGGACCGTCGTCGGCACTCCCGCCTACATGTCGCCGGAGCAAGCCAACGGCCACGATCTGGATGCCCGCAGCGACCTGTTCAGCCTGGGCAGCGTGCTGTACCAGGCGGCGACCGGCCGGTCTCCCTTTGCGGCGGCGACCATGACCGCGACGCTGGCCGCCGTGGGCGAGAAAGAGGCGCCGCCGGCACGAGCCGTGAACCCCGCCGTCCCGGCAGCGCTCTCGGACCTGATCGAGCGGCTGCACCGCAAGAACCCGCCCGACCGCCCGGCGTCGGCGGCCGAGGTGGCGCGGCAATTACGCGAGCTTCCGGCCGTTGGCGGGATGGTGACGGTGGACTACAAGCCCGGAGCGCCAGCGACGGGACGGTCCCGTCGCTGGCGCTCCGGGCTTGTGTGGGCCGCCGGGGCCAGCGCTTTGCTTCTGCTGCTCGCCGTCGTCCTCTCGCCTCTCGTCCGCAACCGCCCCGAAGAAATCGCCGCCGTTCGCGAGCCGTCCCCGGTGCCCAATGCCGCAGCCGACTCGCTGCGTGTGCGGGAGCTGGAGGTCCTGCACTCCGAGAGCGTCGACGACCGCAGGGTCGGGCCGCGCCGAGTGCTCGGGACGGAATCGTTCGGGGCGGCGCCGGACGACGACATCAAGGTGACGGCCCGCCTGTCCCGGCCCGCCTACTGCTACCTGATCGTGTTTCGGCCGGACGGCGTGGACGAAGTCCTCTATCCCCAAAGTGCCGTCGAGGTGCCGAAGCGGACCAGTGAGCCACGCTATCCGTCGACGGACCGGAGCAAGGTGTATGGTCTGATGGATGGGACGGGCCTGTGGCTGATTGCCCTGGTCGCCTCGGAAAGTCCGCTGCCGCCGTACGCCGACTGGCGCCGGCAACACGCCGGCGGCCCGTGGTTGCGGCGCTTTGTGGAGACGAGTACCGTGGGACTGTTGGGCTTGCACGCGACACAGCCTCCCTATCTGACGGCCTCGGCGCTGCTCCCCGGCGCGACCGGCCCGTGGACGCGGCCCGACGGCGAGGCCAACCTGATCTGGCTGGACGACGGCCACTGGCTGGAGGCGGTGACCCCGCGCAGCGTCCGCAGTCGCAGCGCACGCGGGCAGAAGGAGGCGGCCGGGACGGGGCCGATCGTGCGGGTCGTGGACTGGCTGAAGGCGGAGACGGGCGGGACGGTGTCGGCGGTGGGCTTCACGGTCGCGGCGAAAAAGTAGAAGCCGGCGAGCGTCGAGGCGTAAGCCCGACGTGGTAGCGGCGGGCCCCATGAATAGGCGATTCCACGTCGGGCTTACGCCTCGACGCTCGCCGGGCAATGACGCTTGCACTTGGTAAATTCCAAGCTGCCACCTTGATACTCGTATACGCGGAGGACGTTATGTTGCGGATGCTCCTGATTGCCTTGCTGGGACTGGCGCTTGCCGTGGTCGCCGAGGGCGACGACCCGAAGCCGCAATGGCAACGGTTGCTGACCGGTGCTGACGCCGTCAAGGCGGCCAACCTGGAAAAGCGAGTTGCGGAACTGGAAGCGGGGGACAACTATGCGGAAGCGATCCGCCAGCGTGAGGATCTGCTGGCGCTGCGAACGCGGGTCCAGGGAGCCGAGCACTGGCAGACGGTGGATGAGAAGTGGGCGCTGATGGCCACGAAAACGGTGGCCATGCTGCCGCCAGAGCAACGGGTTGCCTGGCGGCTGGCGGAGAAGGGTGGCGCGGCCGCCGGGGGTCTGGCACAGCAAGCACAGTACGACAAAGCGCTGGCGCTGCGCCAGGAGCAACTGAAGTGCTCCCGGGAAGTCCTGGGCGTGAACCACCCGGCCACCGCCCGCAGCTACAACGATGTCGCCTACATCCTCCAGGCGCAGGGGAAACCCAGGGAGGCTGGTCCGCTATGCCAGAGGGCCCTCGACATCTTTCGCAAGACCCTGGGCGACGACCACCCGCACACGGCCACCAGCTATAACAATGTCGCGAACAACCTGGAAGCCCAGGGGATGTACGTGGAAGCCGGGCCGCTGTACCAGAAGAGCCTGGACATCTTCCGCAAGGTCCTGGGCGAGGACCACCCGCACACGGCCACCGGCTACCACAACATCGCTGTCAACCTGGCCGCGCAGGGGAAGCACGGGCAGGCTGGGCCGGTGCTGCAGAAGGCCCTGGAAATCTACCACAAGGTTCTGGGCGCGGACCATCCGCACACGGCCACCTGCTACAACAGCGTCGCGGGCAACCTGAACGACCAGGGGAAGTACGCGGAGGCGGGGCCGCTGTACCAAAGGGCCCTTGACATCCGGCGCAACGTGCTAGGCGAGAACCATCCGAGCACGGCATCCAGCTACAACGGCGTCGCACGAAACCTGGACGCCCAGGGGATGTTTGTGGAAGCCGCGCCACTGTACTTGAAGGCCCTGGATATCCGCCGCAAGGCCCTGAGCGAGGCGCACCCGGCCACGGCCGAGAGCTACAACAACGTCGCTCTCAATCTAGGCCATCAGGGGAAACCCAGGGAGGCCGGTCCGCTGTACCAGAGGGCCCTCGACATCTTTCGCAAGACCCTGGGGGACGACCACCCGCACACGGCCAACTGCTACAACAGCGTTGCGGGCAACCTGAACGACCAGGGGAGGTACGCGGAGGCGGGGCCGCTATTCGCAAAGGCCCTGGACATCCAACGCAAGGTCCTGGGAGAGAACCACCCGAAAACGGCGGTCGGCTACCGCAACATCGCGTACAACCTCGAGGCGCAGGGGAAGCATCCGGAGGCGCTGTTGTCCCTGGAAACCGCGGCCCGCTCCTATGAGGCGGCCCGTCTGAGCGTTGCTACCGGCGGCCTCGAACGCGCGGCATACGGGGCCGAACGTTCTCCCTACCCATTCCTGGCTGCCGCCCGGAGTCGTGCGGGGCGATCAGCCGACGCGTGGGTGAGCCTCGAAGCCGACCTGGCCCGCGGGTTGCTCGATGAGATGGCGCTGCGACGCGGCCTCGGCCTTACCCCGGCTGAACAACGGCAACGCGATGAGCTGCGGGCCAAACGGGCCCCCCTGGACGCCCGCGTCCTCGCCCTCGGCGGCCAGCCCCAACGCACCGACGCCGAAACTGCCGAGCTGGCCCGGCTCGTCGCCCAGCGCCAGCAACTGGACCAGTCCATCGCGGAGCTGGCTGTGGTCGTGAGCCGGCGTGAGGTAGCCCGTCTGACTCAGTTTCAGGCAGCCTTGCCGGCCGACGCGGCATTCGTCGCCTGGGTGGATACTAGCGATAAGGTCGGGAGAGTGCAGGAGCACTGGGGCTGCGTGGTCCGGCCGCAGGGGGAGCCCCAATGGGAACGCCTTCCCGGTTCCAGTCCCGGCGGCAACTGGACCAGCGCGGAAACCGTTCTGCCAGTCCAGCTACACACGGCGCTGGCCAAATCGGCCCCGGCCGCCGATGTGGATATTTTGGCGAGGAAGCTGCACGCCCAGCGGCTGGCCCCCTTGGGCAAACACCTGGACGGCGTCAAGCGTCTCTTCGTCGCGCCGGTGAATCTGATGGCCGGCATTCCCGTGGAGGCGTTGACGGACGAGTACACCGTCAGCTACACGCCCTCGTGTACCTACCTGGCTCGCCTCAAGGATCGGGAGCGACCGCGTGGCACAGGCCTCTTGGCCGTGGGCGACCCCGTGTTCCCCCCGGCCAAGGCCATGACACCGCCCACCGCGTTGCCCCCCGGCGGCTTGCTCATCATCCAGGTGCTGCCCGGCGGCGCGGCGGCCAACGCCCGCCTCCAGCCCAGCGACGTGCTGGTCGCCTATGCCGGCGAGGACCTCGCCTCCGTAGAGCAACTCGGCAAGCTCATCGCCGCCAACGCGAGCGCGAAATCCGTGGTCGCAAGAGTATGGCGCGAAGGACAGGACAAGCTGGCCGAGCGCGAGCTGGCACCCGGCCGGCTCGGCGTCGCCCTGGCGAAGGAACCGGCCCGCGAGGCCATCACCGCGCGTCGCCAGGCTGACCAGCTGGTGGCCAAGCTCGCACGCGGCGAAGACTACGCCGAATTGCCCGGCACGCAGGTGGAAATTGCCCGCCTCGCCGAGCTATTCGACGCCAAGGACGTCACCACCCTGACCCGCGCCGCCGCCAGTGAGCAGCGGCTTGACGAGCTGCGCCGGGCCGACACGCTGCGGCAGTTCCGCTACCTGCACTTCGCCACGCACGGCAAGGCCAACAACGTCGCCTTCTTCGAGTCAGCCCTGCTGCTGACGCCGCCGGCGCTGCTGCCGGAGGTGCGGGTCGGCGAGCCGTACCTGGAGGGCCGGCTGACCGCCGGTGAGGTGCTGGAATACTGGAAGCTCGACGCGGAGCTGGTGACGCTGTCGGCGTGCGAAAGCGGCCTGGGGCGGAAGGGCGGCGGCGACGGCCTGCTCGGCTTCGCGCAGGCGTTCCTGAAGGCGGGCAGCCGGTCGGTGTGTCTGACGCTGTGGCAGGTGGACGACACCGCCACGGCGCTGCTCATGGACCGCTTCTACCGCAACCTGCTGGGCAAAGGTCCGCAGGGCAAACCGCTCGGCAAGGCGGCAGCCCTGCGCGAGGCTAAGGACTGGCTGCGCACGGTGACCGCGGGCGAGGCGCTGGAGCGTCTCGGGACGCTGACGCAGGGGGTGGTGCGCGGCCAGCGGCCGGTGCGCGAGGAGATGCCAGCGGTGCCGAGGCCGAACGACGCCGGCAAGGACTATCGGCCGTATGCCCATCCGCGATACTGGGCCGCGTTCATCCTGATCGGGGACCCGGAGTGAACGGACGCCGTAGGGTGGGTGGAGTCTTCGGAACCCACCCTACCGCGTCCAGCGCTGGGCGCGGTTGGTGGGTTCCGAAGACTCCACCCACCCTACGGCGCCGCCTTCAATTGCCGGAGCAATTCCTAAAAAGACGACGGAGGTGCCGTCGTCATGGCCGTACACGAGGAAACAATGCCGACCCCGGCGCGGGCTGAGCCGCTGCCGGTCGTCGCCGCCGCGCCGCCGTCGGTGCTTGCGGAGGCACCATCGTTCCTGCGCCGGCTCGAAATCGTGACGATGAGCTTGCTGCTCCTGGTCCTGGTCGTCTTCCTGCTCGAGAAGTTCCGTCCGATCCTGGAGCCGTTGTTCGTCGGCCTGTTCATCGTCTATGTGATCCTGCCGCTGCACACGATGCTGGTGCGGCGTGGCATGCCGTCGATGGTCGCGTACGCCGCCATCCTGCTGCTGCTCATGCTGATGGTCTTCGGCGTCGGCACCCTGGCGTACGTGAATGGCCGTGAGCTCACGACGCGGCTGCCGGTCTACGAGGCGTCGCTCGAGACGATGCTGCACGACGCGGTCGCCAACATGCCGGTCGAGATCCCGCACGAGACGCGGCTCTTGCGCGATCTGCCGATTCGGCAATATATCTCGTCGCAGCAGCTGTTCACGGCCCTCGGCACGGCGGTCGGCACCTTCTTCGATTTCTTCACCTGGCTGGCGGTCACGTTCCTCTACCTGCTCTTCCTGATCGTCGAAAAGGAGACCTTTCCGCAGCGGATCCGGCGGGCCTTCGGCGAGCAGCAGGCCCGGCAGGTGCTGGGCGTCGCCGAGTCGATTAACCAGGCCATCGCCCACTACATCAGCGTCAAGACCCTTGTCAGCGCCCTGGCCGGGTTGGCGTCGCTGGTGGTGCTGCTGGCGTTCGACGTCGATTTCGCGATCACCTGGGCGCTGTTGATCTTCCTGTTTAACTTCATCCCCTACGTCGGCAGCCTGGTCGCGACCGCCATGCCGATCCTGCTCAGTCTGGTGCAGCTCGGGTTTTGGCCGTTCGTCGCGGTCGCGG
Organism: uncultured Gemmataceae bacterium; assembly: GCA_963834865.1. Classification (GTDB taxonomy): domain Bacteria; phylum Planctomycetota; class Planctomycetia; order Gemmatales; family Gemmataceae; genus CAWIDK01. Next base: position 2,202,907 of record CAWIDK010000002.1, on the reverse strand, counting down.
TGCTGCTGATCGCGGTGCAGCAGATCATCGGCTCGTACCTGGAGCCGCGGCTGACCGGCCAACGGCTCAACGTCAGTCCGCTCCTGATCCTGGTGTCGCTGGCGTTCTGGGGCCTGCTCTGGGGCATCGTCGGCATGATCCTGGCTGTGCCGCTGCTGGTGATCCTCAAGATCGTCCTCGAGAACATCAAGGAAACCAAGCCGATCGCGACGCTCATTTCGAATATGTGAGCCAGCGCCAGACGATGAACGCCAGCAGCACGCAGGCCAGCACGACCCAGGCGCCCCAATGCATCCAGCGGCTCAAGGCGCTCCAGCTCTGGCCGAAGAAATAGCCCAGGAGAGTGATCGTGACAGCCCAGATCAGGGCGCCGGCCGCGTTCGCAAGGAGGAAGCGTAGCCACCGCATGCCGGCCGCGCCCGCGGCGAGGGCGCAGACGACGCGGAGTCCGGTAATGAACCGGGCGACGAGAACGGTCCAGGCGCCGTAATGCTCGAAATAGGCCTCGACACGCCGGAACCGGGCCGGCGTCAGAAACAGAAAGCCACGTTCCTGCTGCAGGCGCGGCCGGGCCAGGCGCCGGCCCAGCCCATAGCCCAGGTTGTCGCCCAGGATCGCGGCCACGAAGGTCACGGCCATGACCCCTTCGAGAGAAAAGCATTCTCCGCCCGCGGGACTGGCCAGGAAACCGGCGACGAGGACGGCGGTCTCGCCCGGCACCGGCAGGCCGGCATTCTCCAGAAACACGCCGGCGAAGAGGACGGGATACCCGTACTCGACGTACCAGCGTCCAAAGGTGTCAAGAGCATCCCACATGTGGCTTCGGAAGCGGCACCTCGACGGCGTACCAGCACTCGGCGATACACACCAATTCTATGCGCACCTCCAGCGGCATGATTTCCGGCGTGAACGACAGCGCGAATGGCTGGCCCTCGGGCGCGCGGCGATGACGGCATATGCGAGATTCCTCCTATCGGCCAACGCGTACAGTTCCAGCGTTCCGGCGGAGGCGCCGACGACGAGGCCGGCGACGTGTACGGTGCCATCGGCATCGCGGTGCGCGGTCACGTCGCGCAGAAACGCGTCGCGGCGGATCTCCAGCGCGATCTCGCCCGGCAGGCCGGCTGCGTTCGAGTCGGCGTCGAGGCTGACCTCCAGCCGATTGCGCGGTCCGAGCAGCGGGGTGATCTCGAATTCGCACGCGCCGGTCAGCGCGGCGCCGAGCGGCTGATCGTTCAGCGTTACCGCGGCCTGGCCGGCGATGTCCGCGAACGTCAACCAGACGTGCTCATAGAAGTCGATGCGGCCGGGGTAGCCAAAGCGGCGGACGAGGCGGACGCGGCCGGCGAAGTCGGCGAGGCCGGCGTCACGCAGGCGAGCGGGCGGAAAGAAGCGGCGCGGCGGCAGCGGCGGCAGCGGCGGGACGAGCGGTTCGCACTCCCACGGACCGAGCAGCCGAATGCGGTGGGGGTAGCCGCTCAATGGCGGTAGCCCTTGCCGAATTTCTTGCCATTGATCGGGAACAGCTTGCTCAACGCCTGGGCGTGCTCCTGGAATTTGGCCTCCACGCGTTTCCAGCTCTGCGGATCGTGCGGCGAAAAATTCAGCTTGGCGCGCTCCTCCGGCTTGAGCTTGAACATCATGAAGTCTTGCAGCACCTGCTGCGAGACCTGCAGCGGCTGATCCTCGGCCCGAACCGGGCGGAAATCGTCCCACAGTTTGCGCGGTCCCGACAGGGCCGTGTGCCACGGGGGCGGCGGCAGCTTGTACTTCTCGGCCACCTTCTGGATCGCAAGCGGATAATGGGGCCATTTGTTGTTGGCTTGCGTGACCTCTGCCCAGTCAGCGTCTTGCACGCTATTCTGCAACATTGCCACATAGCCCTGCATCGGCGGCAACAAACTCTCCTTGTTGCACGCCCACAACTCGCGAGGCAAAGCGTCGTTCTTCTTCCACAAAAGGCGATTGTATCGCACAACAGCCTCGCCCATGCCGGGCCAAGGTGTCCCCTTGGGGAACTGCTTGCGAAGCTTGTCAAGCAGCGTGATCGTAGTTGCCGGTTGCTCCTTTACCTCGAGGCGTTTCTGGAGCCAGCCGGGCAAGTCCTCGACCCGAGTCGGGCCATTGTGTCCCGGCAGCGCGAAGGGATGCTTATCGGCCAAGTCTACCAACGTGGTCACATAATCCGGCCACAAGCCTTCCGCCACTTGTAGTCGCTTTTTCTCCTCGGGGCTCAGGAACATCACGAGATAGTTGGCGACTCCTTCCTGATCCATCTTGGTGAGGTTGGCGAAGCACAGCGGCGGCGGCTGCTTGCCATCGTTGAGCCGCTTCCAAAAACGCGCTGCCTGCTGCCACTCCACGTGGCGCTTTTGCTCCGCCTGACGCAAGGCATGGGCGAGCTTCTGCCGTTCCGTCGCCTTGAGGCCGGCGAATTGCTTTTGGATCGCCTTTGGCTGCGTCTCGATCCAGTCCCGATCGCGTAAATCCTGGATCATGGCCAATCGGGGCAGCACGTCGTCGATGTTCTCGATTTTCTGCAGGTCGGTTGGCAATAGGCGATCCAGCCAAAGCACATAGCGCTCGAGGACGCTCACGAGCTTGGTCTGCTTCGCCGCAGGCTGTTGCTGAAGGTCGGCGTCGAGCTTCTGGATTCTTTCGCGATGTTCGTCGGCCAGGAAGAGCTGCACGTCCCGGCGCAGGCGCGAGCTGCTCGGGCTGTTCGCGCCATTTCTCCAGCTGGGCGCGGTTCGCGGCCTGCTCATCGGGGGCGGCTTCCGGCACTGCCGGCGGCATCGGCCCGGCGACGGCAACCGCCAACGCGGTCTCGTCGCCAAACAGGTCAGGCTGGTCGAGTTGGCTGAGGAACTCAATGTCGGGGGCATGGCGGTAAAGCGGCCAGCGCTCGACGACGCGGAGATGGCGCACCAGCGCTTCGTCCAGCTCGGCGGCCGCGTCGGAATTGCCCGGCACCGTCAGCCAGCCGCCGACGAGCACGCCGACGCCGGTGGCGAACATCAGGACGGCCGCCCAGCCGACCGTGGCTGTGGGCACGCGGCGCCAGACCCGGCTGGCCCACGTCGAGTTGCCGACCTGCCTTTCCAGCGTGAGCCGTGCGAGAGTGCGATTGGTGAATTCGCCCGACGGCGTCGCCCGCGGCAGGAAATCGAGCAGGCTCCACGTCTGGCGCAGGGTTTCATATTCGAAGCGCAGCGCGGCGTCGGAGGTGAGGCGAACCTCGATGCGATGCGTCGCTTCGTCGTCCAGCTCGCCATCCAGATAGGCCGAAAGGGCGGCCCGATCTTCGTCGCTCAATGCCATGGCTGCCCGCCGTGCAAAATGCGGACCCCCCGGTGGGCTGAGGGCCGCCGCCACTACCTGCGCCCCTGGCCACGCGGGCAAGGGGCAGAAAACGGGGACTATTCCTTAGCCCGACGCGCCAGCGAGGTGTGCCTCGCTGGCGCGTCGGGCTAACTAACGGAACTCTACTCCAATGCATCCTCAGGCGCCGCCGTGAAGCCGTTGGGCGGGGTCTCGCCGCTCATGTACACGTAATCCTTGAGGGCGACCCGCAGGTTCTCGCGTGCCCGGCTCAGCAGCGACTTGACCGCCTTGGTAGTCAAGCCCATCACATCGGCAATATCGGCGTAATTCATGTCCTCGAACTTGTTGAGCACCACCGCGACACGTTGGCGCTCGTTCAGTGTGTCCAGTGCCTGCCGAACCTGCTCCTTAATCTCCTGGAGCTGCAGGTTGTGCTGCGGCTGATGACCGCGATCCTGGACCAGCTGTTCGGCGGGGCGAGGGCCAAGCGGACCGGAGTCGCGGAGATTGAGCGCAACCACGGGTTTGCGCTGCCGACTCCGGATCACGTTCAACGCCAGGCGATTGGCGATCGTGTACAGCCAGGTCGAGAATTTGGCCCGCGGATGATATTTCTTGCGGCCACGAAACACCCGCAAGAACGCTTCCTGGGCCAGGTCCTCGGCTTCCTCTTTGTTGTTGACCAGGTGGTGCAGCACCGTCACCAGCCGATGCTGGTAAAGCTCGACCAGCTCAGCAAACGCGGCAGAATCGTCGGCATCGCGGACGCGGAGCATCAACCGGATGTCCGGGTCTCGCATCGCCATCTGCGCCTGCTCTCGCCGATCAACGCCACGGCGGCATCCCTGTTGGAGGTTGCCCTCACTTGCTTTATGAAACCCGCGAGACCGTGGAGGGTTCCGGTCGCAGCTGCAAGAACTGCCGCGGGTCCTACCTCTTAGACGCGGCTCCGAAGCGTCTGTAGCGGAATTCGCAAGAATTCCGACGCGCCCATCGGAATTCTTGCGAATTCCGCCACAAGCGCCTGGCGGAATTCTGGCGAATTCCGCTACGAGCCGGTGCGGGTGAGGGCCGAACGGCGTAACTGGCCGCACGCCGCATCGATGTCGGCGCCCATCCGCTTGCGTACTTTCACGCTAATTCCGTGCCGGCGCAGCACTTCGACAAACGCCGTCACGCTTTCGGGACTCGGCCGGCGGAAGCCAAGGCCGCTCACGTCATTAAATGGAATCAGGTTGACGTGGGCTTGCCGTCCGTGCAGCAGCCGGGCAAGCTCGCGGGAATGCGATACGTCGTCGTTGACGCCGCGCAAGAGAACGTATTCGTACGTCACCTGCCGGCCAGTCCGTTCGTAGAACGCGTCGGCCGCGTCGAGGATCGCCGGCAGGCCGACCTTGTCGTTGGTCGGCACAATCTGGGTGCGCAGCGCGTCGTTGGGCGCGTGCAGCGATAGCGCAAGGTGATACTGCTTGCCGAGCTCGGCGAGCTGCCGAATCTTCGCCGGCAGCCCGACGGTCGAGATCGTGACGTGCCGTGCGCCGATGCCCAGTCCGTCCGGCGCGGTCGCGACTTCCAGCGCCTCGAGCAGGCTCTCGAGATTGGCGAGCGGCTCGCCCATGCCCATGACGACGATATGCGTCAAGCGCTCGACCTCGGGCCCCCCACTGAGCTGGCTCCGGATATTCCGCAGCCGGATCAGCTGTTCGAGCATTTCGCCGGCGGTGAGGTTGCGTTCGACGCCGCCCAGGCCGCTGGCACAGAAGACGCAGCCCATGCCGCAGCCGACCTGAGTGCTGATGCACGCGGTGCGCCGGCCGTCTTGCTGGATCAGGACGCACTCGACCTGCTTGCCGTCGCGCAGCTCCACGAGCAGCTTATGCGTGCCGTCGACCGACCGCTGCTGCCGGCTGATCCGGCTCGACAGCGGCACGAACTCCTCGGCGAGCTGGACACGCAGCGTCCGCGGCAAGTCGGTCATCTGGTCGAACGACTCGGCGCCGCGCACGAGCACCGCTCGCCGCAGCTGCCGGGCGCGCAGCGGCTTCTCCCCCTGGGCCGCGAGCCACGCGAGCAGGGCATCGTCGCTCAGGTCCAGCAGGCCGGGCAACCGTTCATCGGTGGCGGCCGGCACAACGACAGGCAATACAGCAGTCATGGTCCTCCCTGGTCGGACACAACAATCGCACTGTTATTCTAAACCATCGCGCCACAACAGGAAAGCACCAAGCCCGCAGGCGAGTCTTCGAGCCTGCGGGGTCGCGCGAGGAAACCCCGCAGGCTCGAAGACTCGCCTGCGGGCTTGGGTTGTGCCTTTTGTCGGGTACAATCAGAAAAAAAGCTCCTGGAGACGCCATGCGCATCCCTCGCATCATCGCCGCGGCGGTGTTGGCGGCAGGCCTCGGCCTGACCTTCGCCGGCTGCAACGTCATCGGCGGCGGCGGACCGAAGCTCGATCGGCCCTATCTCGACGTTCGCCGGGCTCGTGTCACCGAACTGACCGAGAAGGTGCGCGCGCCCGAACAGGTCGGCTACGTCAAGCCGCCGCCCGGCATCCGCGAAGTGACCTACACGTCCGGCGATTTCCAGCTGAAGGCGTGGTTCGCACTGCCCGCCCAGGCCCTGGGCGACGCGGTGCCGGCCATCGTTTATCTGCACGGTGGGTTCGCCCTGGGCGCGGAGGATTTCACCCGCTGCAAGCCCTTCCTCGACGCCGGCTACGCGGTGCTGCTGCCGAGCCTGCGCGGCGAGAACGACAACGCCGGCCACTTCGAGCTGCTGTACGGCGAGGTCGACGACGCCCGCGCCGCCGTCCAGTGGCTCGCCCGGCAGCCGAACATCGACAAGGGCCGGCTCTACGCGTTCGGCCACAGCGTCGGCGGCGGTCTGTCGGCGCTCTTATCGCTCTGGGACGACGTGCCGCTCAGGGCCACGGGAAGTTCCGGCGGGTTATATCCCTACACGGTTTTCGGTGTCTGGTCGGACATGCTGCCGTTCAATCGCCGCGATCCGCTGGAGCGCCAGCTACGGCTGCTGCTCGGCAACACCGGCGACATGAAGCATCCGCACTTCGCATACATCGGCGACGAGGACGAGCTGATGAGCGTCGTCGGCCCCGCCGCGGAGGAGCTGAAGACGACGAACGCGCCATTGATGGTCACGGTGGTGGAGGGCGATAACTTCACGAGCTTGACGCGCTCGATGCGACGCTTCGTGAAGGATATCGAGGCGCGAAAGTAGGGGCGTTTCCTGTTTACGTTTAGCGCTCGCAGGCTGGGAAGGAGGGGCGGGCCCTTCTTCCCAGCCTGCGAGCGCTAAACGTAAACAAGAAGCTAATCCGCCACCGGCTCGGAGCCTTCGCGCAGGCCCTTGAACAGGCGGCGCTGGGTGCCCTGGTTGAACGGCGTCCACGCGGAGGCGGCGTTGCGGTCCTCGCGAATGTCGCGTGTGAAGCTGTGGATCTTGGCGTCGAGATTGTCCAGGTAGTGCAGCGCAATCGCCTCCGGCGTCATCGGCAGCCGCGGTGCGCCGAACTCATAAGTCCCGTGGTGGCTGACGATCATGTGCTTGAGCCGCAGCAAGAGACTCCAGCGGGAACAACTCGCCGGTCAGGTCCGGCACGCGCGCCGCCTTTTCGTTGACCATCTCCACGCCGATGACGACGTGACCGACAAGCTGACCCTCGTCGGTGTAGCCGAAGACGCGATCGTAGCTTAGCTCGCGGACCTTGCCGATGTCGTGCAGGAAGATGCCCATCAGCAGGAGGTCGCGATTCAGCTCCGGATACAGCGGCACGAGGCGTTCGGCCCCGTCGAGCATGGTGACGACGTGCTCGAGCAGGCCGCCGCGGTAGGCGTGGTGATTGCGGACTCCCGCCGGCGCCATGCAGAAGCCGCGCATCAACTCGTCGTCGATCAGGAAGCATTCGACAAGGGCGCGGAGGTGCGGATTGGCCAGCTTGAGGAGCGGGGCGCGCAGGCGGTCGAACAGCCGGCTGACGTCCTGCTCGGTCTGCGGCACGAAGTCGTCGAGGTTGAGTTGGCCGGCCGGGACGCGGTCGAAGGCGGTAAAGATGACCTGAAGCGAGCCCTGGTAGAGCTGAACCTTGCCCTTGACGCGGAGCAGATCGCCTTCCTCGAATGAGCGGAACTGCGCCTCGGTGGCGTTCCACATGCGGGCGCTGATGGCGCCGGTGCGATCGCGCAGCTCGACTTGCAGATAGAGCACGCCGTTGCGATTGGCGCGCATCTGCTTTTCGCCGACGAGAAAAACGTCGTCGAGCGCATCGCCGTCGATCAGTTGCTGCACCGTGCGCCGCGTCATGAGCCCATCTCTCGTGGTGGAACGGCCGATGTGACCGCATGCGTTCCTTTTTATCGTGCGCACGCGTTCCTGACAGGGGATCACGTCATTGACCGCGGGCCTGCTCTGCAACCTGAAGAATGCGCTGCACGACGAGATCCTGAACCGCCGGCCTCGCGGTGATGTTGAAGTGGTGAACGCCATGCGCGCTGATCAGGGAGCCGGCCTCGCTTAGATCGACGTTGTCGATGTGCGCTGGCGAGCCGGGAGCGGATGCCAGCGTGCCGGCGGGATAGACGCGATGGTGCGTCATGAAGACATTCATCGCCTCGCCGACGTTGCCCGGGACTGCCGGCGGCAGCGCCACGTCCAGGCAGACGATCAGATCCACCGTGATGCCGGCCTTTTCCAGCTCGCGGGCGGCGTAAAGGATGTGGCGCCCGCCGCGCGAGTGGCCGATGAGAATGATCGGACCGCCGAGGCGCCCCGCGCTGCTCGGCGATCAGCCGCCGGCAAACCCAGTGATCGCCGACCGAGCGCAGATCCTCGGCCCATAGCCCGGCCTGGCGGAGCCGCGTACACAGGGTCCCGAATTCGGGGCTGAACACCATGCCGGTGCCGCGCAGGAGAAAAATCCGAGCGCCGGCGTGAACAGGATCGGGATTGGTGCTCTCGTTGTAACCCAGCCGAGACGGCCGCCGCACGGGATGGGCCAGAGCAGGTCGGCGAGGTGAAACGGTGCGATAGGGCCGGACGTCTCGGGCGGGCTAACGGCAAGTCCGGGCGCGACCAGCAAGGGAAGCGTCAGCACCAGGAACGCGGCATGCATGGGGCGCGATCCTCGCGTCAGCGTGGAGGTTCCGCGGATGGCGGTCTATACCGTGACGGCGCGCCGTGGTCCAGGCCAATCGGAAATTTCTTGTCCGATCTTGCCGCCGGCTGCAATGAAAGAGATGGAGGACACCTAAATACTCTCGCCTCCAAACGCGTTTTGTTCGGGGTCGGATCATGAACCGCATCCTACACCTGCAACCGGGCCTGGCCTGCCGCAACCTGACCAAGAATTACGGCAGCGGCGATAGCTGTGTGCGGGCCCTTCGCGGGGTCGACCTGGAGATCGCTCCCGGCGAGCTGACCCTGCTGATGGGGCCGAGCGGCTGCGGCAAGACCAGTCTCATCTCCATCCTGGCCGGCACGCTCAACCCGACCAGCGGCGACGTTCACGTGCTGGACATGGATTTGACCCGGTTGTCGGCGCGGGAGAAGACGGCCTTTCGGGCCAGCAACGTGGGCTTCATCTTTCAGCAGTTCCACTTGCTGCCGGCCCTCACAGTCGCCGAAAATGTGGCCGTGCCGCTGGTGATCAACGGCTGGAAGAAAAACGCCGCCGTGGCAAGGGCCCGTGAGGTCCTCCAAGCCGTCGAGCTGGGCGAGCGCGCCGACTCCTTCCCGAGCAAGCTGTCCGGCGGACAGCAGCAACGCGTGGCCATCGCGCGCGCCCTGGTCCATGAGCCGCGTTTGCTGCTGTGCGATGAGCCGACCTCCGCCATCGATGCCCGCACCGGCCAAACCATCATGCAACTGATCCGCCAGGTCGCCTTGCAGCCGGAGCGCGTAGTCGTGGTGGTCACCCACGACCCGCGTGTGCTGAGCTATGCGGACCGGATTGTCACCATGGAAGACGGCCGAGTGGTCGAGGATAAGTGCGTGGCGCCCTGTGCTGTGAACGGCAGCCTCGTGTCCTAGCCAGCGTCCACACGAGCTTGGCTTTTTTTGGAGTGCGGCGGTTTGACGCCGCTTTCTTTCTTTGTTTTTTTCAAGAAACACCAAAGAAAGAAAGCGGCGTCAAACCGCCGCACTCCAAATGGTGTCCGTTCGTGCCGCCCACGGCAATGAGCTGGGTGGAGCGACTTGTGCAACCCCGGTTACGTCTTGTGGAGACGACCATGATCCGCCACTTGCTTCTGCCGTCCATCGCTGCTCTGCTGATGACCTTCGCGGTGGCGCATGCGTGGTATGCTCAACAGCCGGCGTCCGAAGTGTCGCCGCCGATGCCGCCGCCTTCGCCTGCGTTCAAGAATACGGTGGCCGGCACCGGCATGGTGGAGGCGTCCAGCGCGGCGAGCGGCACGGGCAATATTGCGGTCGGCTCGCAACTGCCCGGCATCGTCACCAAGGTGTGCGTAACCACCGGCCAGAAGGTCGCGGCCGGCGATGTCCTGTTCGAGCTGGATCGGCGGCAGACCGAGGCCGAGCTACAGGTCCGCGTTGCCGCCCTGGCCGCGGCGCAGGCGCAGTTGCGCAAGCTCGTGCTGTCACCCCGGCCGGAAGAAGTGCCGCCCAGCCAAGCCCAGGTCGAGGTAGCCGAGGCCAACCTGCGGCTGCAGCAGGATCTGCGCAATCGCGCCGCCGACCTGGCCAGGCGCCGAGCCGTCGCCGACCAGGACGTGGTCGGTGTAGAGCAGACTTTTCAGTCGGCGGTAGCCCAGCTCGCCCAGGCCAGGGCCAATCTCGCGCTGGTCAAGGCCGGCGCCTGGAAGCCCGACCTGGACATCGCCGCCGCCAACGTCGAACAGGCGCGAGCCCAGGTCCGGCAGAGTCAAGCCCAGCTTGACGTGCTCAAGGTCCGCGCCCTCTCCGACGGCACCATTCTTCAGGTGAATGTCCGGCCGGGCGAATATGTGGCGGCCGCTTCAGGGCAAGGGTTGATCCTGATGGGCAATCTCGATCCGCTTTACGTCCGTGTGACGGTGGACGAGGAGGACCTGCCCCGGCTCAAGATGCATGCCCCCGCGCGTGCCAAGGTCCGGGGCGCGGCGCAAGCCGAAGAGATTGGCCTCTACTTTGTGCGGCTCGAACCGTGCATCGTGGCCAAGGCCTCGATGACCGGCCTCAATGGCGAGCGTGTAGACACCCGGGTGGTCCAGCTCATCTATATGGTTGAAGGCCAGAACAAGCTGGTTCAGGAAAACCGCGTCCTGGTGGGGCAGCTTCTGGACGTGTTCGTGGATGTGCGCTAATGCATCGTCAAGCCTTGATTTTGGGGTAGCCGCATTCGTGAGAATGCGGGTGCCGTCACCCGCATTCTCACGAATGCGGCTACAACGCAACTACAAAGCAACCCCTCTTTAAGACTTGACGCGGCACTAGCCTGTCAGCATCATCAGCACGTGCTCCAGGCGGTTGCGAACCAGGGTGGCCAGGGCGAAACCGGCCAGGCCCAGCACCATGAGGGCGGTCACCAGCAGGCGGAAGGTCAAGGAAAGCTGGTCGGGGCCGACGAAGATCAACAGGCCGGCTCCGATCAGCGGAATCAGCACGGCCAGGAACTGGTACAGCCGCAGCCGGCCGGGAATCTTGCGAAGTTCCAACCGGGCGTGCTGCCGGGCGTTGGCGGGGTCCGACCACAGTTGCGGATAGAGCACGCGCAGCACCACGAATTGCACGCCGAAATACGCGTAGGCCAGCGCGATCAAACCGGAGAGCACGAACGAGGTGAAAAAGTGGAGGAAATCGTCGCCGGCCATGGGCCCGGCCCAGAGCTGCAAACCGATGGGAAAGACCAACCCGCCCGGAAACCAGCCCAGGCTGGAAAGCGCGACCGCCCAACCCGGCAAACTCAGGGCCTGGCGACGAAGCGTCGCCGCTTCCGCCGCGGACAGGTCCGGTTGTTGGCGAAGCCGGACCCAGCCCCGGTACACGCGTCCCACCGCCCATGCGCCCAGGATAATCACGAGCGGATAAATGACCGCGTTGTATCCCAGCACCAGCGCGCGGAAGCAAGCCTGCTGGTTGGGATTCTTGTCGATGATGACCAGCCCGTTGTAGCAGATGTTCACCACGCTGCCGATCAGGTGCGGCAACAGCGCCAGCACCATCAGCATTGCGAAGGGCCGATGGCGGCACCAGCGGAGGAGCCGGCCGGAATAGGCCGGAACCTTATTCACCAGCAACAGCTCGCGGCAGCCGTCCAGGGCGTACATGAACGCCTCGGCCGACTGAAAGCGGCGTGGCGGTTCGGGCTGCAGGCAGCGCCGGATCAAGCGATCGAGCAGCTCAGGGATATCCGGCTGCAGCGCCCGCGGTGAGGGAGCCTCGCCACGGCGTTCGGCGGCCATCTGCCGCAAGGCTTCACCCTGATTGCGGGAATCGGGCTTGCGCTGAAAGGGTCGCTGGCCCGTACAGAATTCGAAGAGCACAACACCCAGCGAATACAGGTCGGAGCGGGCATCCACCGCAGCCGAGGCAGTGGGCAGCGCCGTGTTGAAGGCGTCGAGGTGTTCCGGAGCCATGTACGCCAGCGTGCCGCCGACGGTGGTCTCGCCGCCCGGATTGAAGGCGATATTGAAATCGGCCAGGAACGGCCGGCCATAGCGGTTGACGAGAATATTCGCCGGCTTGATGTCCCGATGGATAATGTTCAGGCTATGGGCATGGGCCAGCGCCTCGGCAAGGCGGGCGCCGAGCCAGCAGGTGATTTCCGCATGATCGCAGGTCGCCAGAAAGTTGCGCGTCTCCACGCCACTGAGATCGAAAGGAGTCGGCTCGACACACAGCTCATCCAGAATCGCGAGTAGTCGTGAGTGAGTGGTGCGTGGTGAGTGGTTCAGTCCCTCGATCAGGCGCGCAAGGGTCACGCCGGGAACAAATTGCATGCACAGCAGCCGCAGGTTCCGTTCGGCATCTACGAATTCCGCGAAGACCTGAACGATGTGATGGTGTTCCAGGCGTGCCAGGGTTCGCGCTTCGCTTCCCTGGTTGCGTGAAACCTTCAAGGCCACCAGGCGGTCGAGGGAAACCTGCCGGGCCAGATAGACGCGGGCAAATGCACCCGCGCCCAGCAAGCGGACGATTTCGTAATCGGCAATGCGCTGGCCCGGAGTCAGGGAAGTCACCAAACCGGTGCCGCTCGGCGCCGTTTCCGCGGCTAGCTGCGAGGACGGCGCCTGGGAGGACGGCGCCTGGGCGGACGGCGCCTGGATGGCCCGATCGAAGTCGAACTGACACTCCAGCTCCCGGGCCAGGTGAGGAAAGCGCTGCACATACTCATGCACGTCCGGCGTTTCACCATGCGACTCGCGCAGGACGATCTCGTGATAGATGAGATCGAGCAGGGCGTTGGCATGGGATTGCAGCGTGGGCTGATCCTGCAGGTACGACTCGACCAGGACGCGCTCGCCGCGCCCCCAGCGCTGCTCCTGATCGGCGAGCAGCGACTCCACCAGCTGGGGGGCTCCCGCGGTCCCGGCTGGGGCCGCCGTGTTGGCCAACAGGGCATCGCGCGGCTCAGCCATCGCTGCTCTCGTCCACGCCCAGCTCCTCCGCCACGCGATCGAGAGCACGGCTGAGTTTTTTCCGCAGCGCCTCCGCGCTGCCTTGCACGCGAGCGGCGATTTCGTCCCATTCGACGCCCTGATTACGCCATTCCACCAGCTGGCGTTCTTCGGCCGACAACCGCTTGTGAACCTCCTGGATCAATTCGCGCCGCCACCATCCGGCTGACTGTGCCGTCGCGCCCCGCCAGAGTATTCACGTCGGCGCCGGCGTCGATCCGCCGCTGATCGCGCCGCTGGGCGTGTTGCTTGCGCACCTGAAACTTGAACTTGTTGCGGGCCATCGCCGTCAGCAACTTTTGCAGGTCCTCCGGCTCGTTCACCTCGTACTGCCCCGATGCCGCCCGGATGAAAAAGCTGCCAAGCACCGATTGACAGATATCCATCGAGTCCAGGGCGTTACGCATGCTGGCATTGGTGAGGCGGAAGCGAATGGCCCGGCGAATGACCGGCTCGTAAGTGCGCACCAGCTCGGCGGCCGCTTGCTCGTCGCCCTGGCGGACGCGCTCCATCAATCCTGCAAACACCGATTCGGCCATGAAATGGGCTCCTGAAGTCAACCGGCCGCTGCTTCTTGCACTGTATGGCTCCCATTGTAACCGAACGAGCGGCGCAACCGCCACAATTCTCGCGGGGTTTTTGTCCGGTCGTCTTCGAAAAGGCAATCAACCCTGAGAGAAGGCACGTTAGCGGGAGGGCCCAGACATGACCTGGATCGCTTTGAAAATGCTCACCGGTGATCGCAGCAAGTACTTCGCCATGATCTTCGGTGTGACGTTTGGTTGTCTCCTGATCGCCGAGCAGACCGCCACGTTCTGGGGCATCATGCTCCGCACCGTCGGGCAGCTACTCGACACGCGTGATGGGGACATCTGGGTCATGAACCCCAACACGCGCTACATGGACGACATGAAGGCCATCTCCGACAACGCGGTCCTCCGCGTGCGTGGCGTGGAGGGGGTGGCGTGGGCTGTCAACCTCTACCGCGGCATGGCGCAGGTGCAAATGGCAAATGGCGATTACCAGAACAGCATCCTGATGGGCATCGACGACGCCTCCTTCGCGGGCGCCCCGGTCACCATGATCGTGGGCCAGCTATCGGATTTGCAGCGTCCCGACGCCATCATCGTCGACCGGGCCGGCTTCATGCAGATGTGGCCGGGCGAACCTTTGAGCACCGGCAAAATCGTCGAAATGAACGATCGCCGGGCCGTCGTGGTTGGCGTCTTCGAGGCGTCGCAAACGTTCATGACCTACCCGGTGATTTACACGCGCTTTAGCCGGGCGATCTTGTACGTGCCGCCGGTGCCGGCTCGCGGTGTTTGTGCTGGCCAAGTGCCAGCCCGGCCTGAAGCCCGAAGCTGTGGCCCGCGACATTGCGGCGCAAACCGGCCTCAAGGCCCTGTCCCGGGAGGAGTTCATCCAGCTCACCATCGACTATTACCTGGCGCACACGGGCATTCCGGTGAATTTCGCCGCCACCGTGCTGTTGGGCTTCCTGGTCGGCTGTGCCATCGCCGGCCAGACGTTCTACCTGTTCACTGTCGAAAACCTCAAACAATTTGCCGCCCTTAAGGCCATGGGCATGAGCGACCGGCGGATCGTCGGCATGATCCTGACCCAGGCGATGGTGGTGGGCAGCATCGGCTACGGGCTCGGCATTGGGCTGGCCACGGTCTTCGGCCTGATCGCCGCGCAATGTCTGCCGCTGTTGGCTTTTGCCATGCCGTGGCAGGTGCTGGCCGCCACCGCGTTTGCCGTGCTGCTGATCGCCATGCTCAGCAGCCTGCTCAGCATCCGCCGCGTCCTGGTGCTCGAACCGGCGGTGGTGTTTCAGGGTTGAAACCATGAAGCGAACCATTGCATTGATCCTCTTTTCATTCCAGATACTGCAACGCCTCGGTAAGCCGGTGAAGGATCGCGGACGGGCTGACTCGGTTCAGCGCTCGGCGCACCCGCACGCTTGCGATGGTGGCGGCAATGGCTGCCGTCAGGTAGAGCGGAGCCGCGCACGCCAGAACCACGTCGGATGGCGCCGGGCCGTAGCGTTCCCCGTAGCAGCGGAGCAGCGCCAGCGCCGGGTTCATGGTAAACGCCAGGGCGACGGCCAGGGACGCCCACGCCGCCAGCTCCACCGCTGCACCGATCTGCAGGCGCTTGAAGCGGCGCCGGCCCGTCTCCATGCACAGGAACCCTGCGCTGAAAAAGACCGCGGTCGCGATCACGAAAAGATCACGGCTTAGGGAGGTCCCCTCGGAGGAACCCTGCGCCGCGACCAGCGCGAGCAGCAGGGTGGATGTGGCCGTGGCGATGCCGACCCACAACGAGGTCTGCAGGGCCGCGATGGCGTAGAGGACCTTCTCGAACGCGGCCAACGCCGTCCAGTCGTCAGCGGTCATTTCCGCGCTGACCGTGCCGTCGTCCTTCCACGCTGGGGCGCGACCCGCCCGCACGGCCAGCATCACCGAGAGCGGCGGCAAGCCGGCGTGTACGCGATGTTCCGGATTGGCGGGTTCGGCCGGCCGGGGCTCCGGGCCGAGCGACAAGGACGGCATGCCGGGTTGCACCTGCTCGCACGCCGCCTCCTGGTACCGCGGATCGACGACCAGAAATTGTTCGCAGTGCGGACAGCGGATGCGTGCGCCTACCAGGTCATCCGCGACGTTGATCGAGCAGCCCTGGTGCGGGCAACGCAAACGCATGGATACCTCCGGCCGCGGCTGCAACCGCGAGACGAAGGGATTATCCGCCGCGGCGGGGCGAACCTCAAGCGAAATCCGTGGCGCGATCGGCGGTCGGCGCGGTCCGCGCCCTTGACGCGGCGGCCGCCGCCGTTACGATGGAAACGGGCGTGAGGCACGTCGCCCACGCCGACGAGTCCCCGCGGGGTGCGCTGAGCCCTCGCGAGCAGGAGAACGATCATGCATCATTTCAAGGCCTGGCGTTGTG
Organism: uncultured Gemmataceae bacterium; assembly: GCA_963834865.1. Taxonomy (GTDB): domain Bacteria; phylum Planctomycetota; class Planctomycetia; order Gemmatales; family Gemmataceae; genus CAWIDK01. The sequence goes on along the minus strand of CAWIDK010000002.1, from coordinate 2,187,002 downwards.
CCAGGCGCGCGTCCGCGGTCTGTGGCGATTTCGCAACCGGGGGCCGCGGCGCCGGACCGCAATTCTGGGGCGAATCCGAAATGGAAGGCTTCGACGAAGGTTTCGGCAGCTTCGGCGTGCGTCGGCCGCTGCGGTTCCTGGCCCACAAGCTCGAGCTCGACGAACGCCAGGTCGCCGAGCTGGCACGCATCCTCGACGAGCTGAAGACCGAACGGGCCCAGGCCGAGGTCGATCGCCGTCGCACCGTGGCCGCGTTCGCCGACGCTCTGGGCGGCGACGGCTTCGACGTCGCCAAGGCCGCCGAGGGCGGCGACCGGCGCGTCAAGAGCGCCGAGCGTCTGCGCGACGCGGTGCTCAAGGCGCTGGGCCGCATCCACGCGGTGCTCAATGCCGAGCAGCGCGTCCGGCTCGCGTACCTGATCCGGACCGGCACGCTGCTGATGTGATCTCGCGGCAGACCATACCCAGTAAGACCACGCCGTGGTTGTTGGTTGGGCCAGGCCCGCCGTCAATGATCCGGAACTTCGGCGGCCTGGTTCTCGTCAATCTCTTCGCCTACCGGTCCACGGATCCTACCGGTCTGCTTGAGGCAGACGATCCCCATCGGCCCGGACAATGACAAGCACATTCTGGCGAGCGCCGCGCGGTGGACCGCGTTGTCCTTGCGTGTGGCACCAAGGGAGGCTTGCTCGGCCGCAACCAGCTTGTCCTATCCCTTGTTCCCGGTGCCTACTGCCTCGGTGTAACAAAGGACGGTCATCCGAAACACCCCCTGTACCTCGCTGGCAACACTAGCGTGCGACGGTTTCAGCCTGTATTGGTCGCTGCATGACTCTTTCCGCACACATTCGCCTCTCCATGCAACCTTCCTGTCAGGGGATCGCCTTGGATTTGTCGCACAGGGTGAGGATGGTATTCACGAAAGCCTTCAGCTCCGGGCACGCATTGATGGCTACCATGAGATCTTCGCCATTCAAGATCCGGCCTGCGTCACGGGTCTTGACATAGCCCTCGGTCTTTGGACCCGTTCGGAACTCAGAAGCTAGACGATACGCTGGCGAGTTACCGTGGTTGACTTTTTCGGGGTTGGAGCCGTCCCGAAAGCCTGCTCGCAACGTGGCCTCGATCGCTTCGAACCGTTCGGGCAAGGCTTCTCGCAAGGTGAACAGACACGACACCAGATTCTCGCCGTCATGGCCAGGCAACTGGGCATCACGCATTTGTTGCGGAAGGCGGATCGGTGCGCGACGACCGACATCGAGAACGTGGTAGTGTGTCGAGGACGCCAGACGCTTGCGGAAGTCCTCTGGCTCTTGGAACATCTTCGGCACCTGGGAGAGAGCCGACTCGGTCGGATTGTACTCCCAGTTTGGCCGCACCAGCCCTTTTTTCCCGCCATCCTGTGAGAAATACCGCACGTCGCCATGATAGGCTTCGCTGTGCTTGAACGGCTGTGACCTGCCCCGATCCTGGGTCAAGGCCTCGTCCGAAATCTCGTACCCCACACCCTGTGCGGTCATCGCGCTTCGATATTCAATCGGTTTGTAGTGAGGGACCGACATGGCAAGGCTGAACTCCATGAACCTTGGCTTGTCTCCCTTGACTGCCATCAGGTTCGTGAGGTTTGTGTCGACACCGCCGAGGTCGCTGATCGATTCTTTCAGCCTCCCAGAGGCGGAAGCTGCCAGAAGCGAAAACACGTCCAGCAGGGATGTCTTCCCGCATCCGTTTGCGCCGATGACGACGTTCAACGAATTGAGCTTGAGATCAACGTCGTACAGGCGCCGAAAACCCTGGACGTGAATTTTCTCGAAGATATTCATGCCGTATACCCCTTCGTGGTCGTCACTTTGGTGAAGCTCCTTTTGGGCTTCCAGTTCGCCTAACCGCGGCTTTGGCGCCCGCTGAAAACTCAACGCAGAAATGCACGCGGGCTACGGCTCATGAGCGCCGCACACACCGAGCCGTTGACGACGCCGCCGAATTGACCCAGGGCGCTGGCCTCGTTCTCGAAATGGTTCCACGCGCGGGGACCTTCGCCCAGGAGCGTCACCGAACCCACCAGCGCGAGATACGCCGGGCCGAGGCGCAGTGCTTGCCAGGTATGCCCGCATTCGTGCGCCAGAATCTCGCTGAGCGACGGCGTCTCGCCGGCGCCGGTCTGCACGCGCCGGCGCCAGTCCCGCAGCCGGCCCCCCGCGACCTCGACGGGTCGCTGCCGTGACGCAGGCGCATCGCTCTGCTCGCGCAGCACGCCCAGTGCAAAGTCCCAACCGACCGCGATGACCTGCGACGTCCAGGTGACGCAGGTCGCACGCCAGAGCGGCAATCGGCCGTCCCGATTGCGCCGGACCATGGCGTAGACGTGCACTTTGCGCCATGCCTGCTCGCATCGCGCCTTGGCGTGAATGACAAGACTGGGCTGGCCACCCAGCCAGTGCAGCCAATCGGTCAGCCATTCGTCAATCATCGGTTCATCCACGCTCCACGGCTTCTTCGCGCCATATCCATCGTGCGATCGCCACGGTGGCAGAACCTAGGTCTACTGCAGGCCTGGTCAATCCTTCTCCGGCAGCTTCAGGCTCTTCCTTGTACCAGCCTCCCAATAGGTTACGGCCTGCTTCCCGACGCGCGCGACCTTGCCCATCCAGGATTCGCTCCTCATGCCGAAGTGCTTGGAGGCGCACGAAGGTGATCCACGATTGCAGCCCAGGCAGCACATCGTCCAGGTCCAGTTGATCATCCAGGACGAGCTGACTCATGGTGCTCTTGACAATGCAGAACGAGTAGATCAGTTGCGAGCGCCACCGCTTCGGCAATCGCTTCTGCGGACACCGCGGGCCAGCTCATTCGAAGCGATTCAATGCTGCGACCCCTACCATCATACCCGACGCCAAACGGCACGCCAGCGTCACTTGACACTCGATGTGAATCTGCCGATTTGCCACATGAAGCCTTCGGTCACTGGTTGGCTCGTCACATTTGCGGCCCGACTACAGGTATACTGGTGGAGGTGTCTATGGACGAACCCAAGCCGGATACCCCGGAAACGCTGGAGCTGCTGCGACGCTGCGCGGCGGGAGACCGCGATGCGCTGGCGGAGCTGATGGCTCGTCACCGGGACGAGCTGCACCAATTCGTCGGCCGGCGGCTGGACGGCGAGCTGCGGGCACGCATCGATCCGTCGGACGTGGTGCAGGAAGTGCAGATCGACCTGTGCCGGTGGCTGCCGGATTTTCTCGAGCGGCAACCCATGCCGTTTCACCTGTGGTTGCGGAAGACCGCCTATGAGCGGTTCCTCATGCTGCGGCGGCGGCACGTGGAGGCCGCCCGCCGCGCGACCGGCCGCGAGGTGGCGCTACCCGATCCGTCGGTGCTGCTGCTGGCCCGGCAGATGCTCGCGGCCGGCTCGACGCCGAGCCAGCATCTGCACCGCCGCGAGCTGGCGCGGCGGGTGCGCCAGGCGGTGGCCCAATTGTCGGAAACGGATCGGGAAATCCTTTTCATGCGCAACTACGTGGGGTTATCCTATCAAGAAGTCAGCTGCCTCCTGGGCATCGAAACCGCCGCGGCACGGCAGCGTTACGGGCGCGCCTTGCTGCGGTTGCACCAGTTCCTGGCCGACGGCGGCCTGACGGAGTCGCAAATATGAGCGACGAGGTCGAAGCTCTGCTGGCCGAGGTGGTCGACGAGTTTATGGGCCGTGTCCACCGCGGCGAAGAGCCCAATCTCGAAGAATACGTTGTCAAGAACCCGGCCATCGGCAAGCTGCTCCGCGAATTGCTGCCGGCGTTACAGGTGATGGGGCCGGCGTCGTTGCCGGCCAACCCGGCCGGCGCCGCGGCCGCGCTCGTGCCCGGCTGCCTGGGCGACTTTTACATCCTCCGGCAAATCGGCCAGGGTGGAATGGGCATCGTTTACGAGGCGGAACAGATTTCCCTCGTTCGCCGCGTGGCACTGAAAGTCTTGCCGTTCGCTTCCACGCTCGATGCCAAGCAATTGCAGCGCTTCCAGAATGAAGCGCGTTCGGCGGGCCATTTGTGTCACCGGCACATCGTCCCGGTGTACACGGCCGGCTGCGAGCGCGGCGTCTATTACTACGCCATGCAGTTTATCGAGGGACAGAGTCTGGCGGCGCTGATTGCCGACCGCCCGCCGACCAACGTCGAGTTCTTTCGCATGGTGGCCCGCTGGGGCAGGCAGGCGGCGGCGGCGCTTGAGCACGCCCACCAGCTCGGCATCGTTCACCGCGACATCAAGCCGGCCAATCTCCTGATCGAAGGCGGCGACCACCTGTGGATTACCGACTTCGGCCTGGCCCATTTGCAAGGCGATAACGACCTCACCCTGACCGGCGATCTGCTGGGGACGCTGCGCTACATGAGCCCCGAACAGGCTCAGGCCGGCCGCAATCGGGTGGACCACCGCAGCGACATTTGTTCCCTGGGCGTGACGCTGTATGAGCTGGCGACGCTCCAGCCCGCATTCGCCGGCGGCGATCGGCACGAGCTGTTGCGCCGGATCGCGGTGGAGGAGCCGCCGCTGCCGCGACGGCTCAATCCCGCCGTTCCGAAGGAGCTCGAGATTATCCTGCTGAAGGCGACCGCCAAGGTTGCCGGCGAGCGCTACCCGACGGCGCAGGAGCTGGCCGACGATTTCGACCGCTTCCTGGAGGACAGGCCGATCCGGGCGCGCCGTCCGTCGCTGGTGCAGAAGGTGCGGCGCCGTCTGCGCCGTCACAAGGCCGTCGTCGTCGCGGTCGGGGCTTGCGCGATCGTGATGCTGGTGTCGGCCGTGGTGTCGCTCGCGCTGAGCAACCTCCGTATCGCCCGTGAGGAAGCGCAAACACGGCAGGCGCTGGCCGACGTGGAAATGCAGCGGCAGCGCGCGGACGCCAACTTCCGCAAGGCCCAGGCGGCGGTGGATGTGATGCTGACGGCGATCTCGGAAAACCGTCTGTTTGACACACCCGAGCTGACCCCCCTCCGCAGACAGGTCCTCGAGAAAGCGTTGAGCTATTACCAGGGCTTTCTCGAAGAACAGAGCGATAATCCGGACATCCGCTTTGAGACCGCCAAGGCTTACACACGTTTGGGCAAAATATGCATCGGGCTGGGGCAGCCGGAGCCCGCGGAGGACATGTTCCGCCGGGGGCTAGAGCTTTTCGAGAAACTCCTGGCCGAGTTCCCGGCGGATGCCCGCTATCGATGCGCGGTGGCCGCGGCGTGCCACGATCTGGGCACGCATTTGCGGACGGACTTCAGCCGGCCGGCCGAGGGTGAGCGTTACTTGGGCCGTGCCCTGCAACTCAGGCGCAAGCTGACCACGGAGGATTCCGCCGATCAAAACTACCGGCATGATCTCGCGGTGAGTTGTCACAGCCTGGGATATTTGCTCTGGGACCTCGGCCGGTCGACCGAGGCGGAAGAGCTTTTCCGCGAGGCCGTGGCACAATGGGGCAAGCTCGGCCCGCGTCTCGCTTCGAGCACAGCGCTCGGTCGGGCACAGGCTCACAACTCGCTGGGTCTCTTGCTGCGAAGCAGCGGTCGGCCCGCCGACGCGGCCGAAGCCCATCGCGCGGCGCTGGCGCTTGTGCAGGGTCCTCCTTTTCCATCTGGAGCGGAGTATCTGTACCGTTGGGAGCTGGCGCGGAGTCATCACCACCTGGGCGTGGCGCTGGCGCGGCAGCAACGGCTTACCGACGCCGAGGCCGCCATTCGCCAGGCTATCGCTCTGCGCACCGCATTCGTGGAAGAAGCGCCGACCGCGCGGGGACGTTGGCAGGAGCTGGCGTTGACGTATCTCGGCCTCGGGTGGGTGCTCGAAATCGGCGCCCACACAGCGCTTGCGGAGCAGCCGTACCGGGACGCCCTGGCCCATCAAGAAAAGCTAGAGGCCGACTACCCGCTTCATCCAGACAGCTGGTTCCATCTCGCCCGCTGCCAGGTCTACCTTGGAGCGGTACTGCACGAGCAGGGCAGGCGCGCCGAGGCGGACAAGGTTTTCCGCGCCGCCGACCGCGTCTTCCGCGACGGGCTGCGCCTCTGCCCGATTATCCTGAGGCCAACACTGAGGCCAACAATGAATACGCCTGGTTCCTGGCCACCTGCCCAGACGGGCAGCTCCGCGATGCCGGGCGGGCGCTCGCCCTCGCCAAGAAAGCCGCCCTTGTCCAACCGAAAACGGCGAGCTATCAGACCACGCTGGCCACGGCCCATTATCGCAACGGCAACTGGAGCGACGCCCTGAACGTCTTGACAAGAGCGGCGCAGCTTGACCACCCCAGCGCGGCGACTCGGTTTGTTCTGGCCATGACCCACTGGCAGTTGGGCGCGAGGGACGACGCCCGCCGCGAATTCGATCGCGCCGTGGCCCAGTCCGCCGGCAACAACACCCTCACGACCCGTCGCCTCCACACCGAAGCCGCAGCCCTCCTCGGCATTCATCCGTAGACGCTCTCGACAAAACTTCAACGACCTGAAAAGAGCGAGCCGCCAGGCTTGTCCCGCCGTTTTTCGCCCTGCTCCCTGTCACACTCTCCAAGTCCGCACAGGTAGGGGATTGGCGGCTCTCATCTTGTCTCCCGTCGGAGCACGAGAGCGGCACGCGTGGTTTCTCAATGAGGTGACGTTCATGTTGCTGCACAAGATGCGTTCGTGGGTCGGCTCGCGCAAAACAACGGGAGAAGTCGGGCAGCGGCGGCGGCCTCGCTACGCGCGGCTCTGCCTGGAGCGATTGGAAGACCGGCTTACCCCGACTCCCACCGTGACCATTATTGCGGTTGAGTCGGCACCCATCCAGGCCAGCGCCCAGGGCTACTTCATCGTATCCCGCAATGCCGCGCCCAGTGCCGAGACGGTGGCCTTGCACGTGGACTCGAGCAGTACCGTACCGGCGGGCTACAACCTTACCGGTAACACGGTATCGTTCAATAGCTCCACGAACATCGTGACGGTGTCGTTTCCGGCCCAACAGTTTCTTGAGCGTATAACGTTTACGCCCGCCAACTCCGGCGTAGCCGACCGCGCGGACACGCTCCAACTCGACGTCAACACGCCCCTGGTGTTGCATGGATTTCCTCCGCCCTACCTCGTGGGCACGCCGAGCACAGCCGCCATGGCGGTCGCGGCCAACGGCCTGATCGTGACGAACACCAATGCGACAGGCGACGGCAGCCTGGCGCAGGCGGTGGCCAACGCGGATAGCTCCCCCACCGGCGGCACGATCACCTTCGCCGCCGCTGCCGGTCAGACGTTCGCCACAGAGCAGCCCATCCAGCTCAACGTGTTCAACCCCAACCTGGACCTGACGAAAAGCAATATCACTATTCAGGGACCGTCGAGCGGCGTCACGATCGAAGGCGCCAGCGCCTCATCCCTCGCGGTCATCACGGTGGCATCGGGGATCGCAGCGACCCTGGCAAATCTGAACATCATGTACGGAGCAGGCGGCATCTTCAACGAAGGCACGTTGAACGTCCAGACGTGTACCATTTCCAACAATCAGGGACAGTTCGGCGGCATCTTCAACGAAGGCACGTTGAGCGTGCACAATTCTACGATTTCCCACAATACCGTCAACGGCGGCACCGGCGGCGGCATCGCTAATCCCGCCTTTGGCACGGTGACCGTAGAAAATACCACCATTTACGACAATTACGCCCCCTTGGGCGGTGGCATCTATAGCGCCGGGCCGTTGACCGTGCAAAACGTCACCATCTCCGACAATCACGCCGGTGCCGGCATCTACGATCTCGGCAGCACGGCAACGGTGAGCAACACCACCATTACGGCTAACACCATCATACCCGACACAAATGTCCCCGGCTTTCTCGGCGACGGAGCCGGCCTGCTTGTCTCAGACGGCCTGGTGACTCTCTTCAGCACCACGATCTCCTACAACACCGCCACGCGCGACGGCGGTGGCATCTACGATCAGCCCGCGCCCGGGGTCACCGTGGCCATCACGGCGACTAACGTCACGATCGCCGGCAACACCGCCGGCCGTGACGGCGGCGGCATCGACAACGCCTTTGGTGGCGCCCACGACGGCCCTTCGCTGACCTTGACCGACTGCACCATCACCGCCAACAACGCCGGCCCCGGCGACGTTGGGGGCGGCGGCATCGCCAACACCGGCACCCTGACGCTCAACAACACCATTGTGGCCGGTAACTTCGCGTCCGAGAATCCGAACCTGTATAACTCCAACAGCACCTTCCTCGGGGCCTTTACTTCAGATATCATTCCCCTTGTTGAAGCGCCCACGCCGTACCTTGCTCCTCTTGGCGACTACGGCGGGCCGACGGCGACCGTGGCCCTAGTTCCCTCCACCTCCGACCCTGCCATCGCGAACGGTGTTGATATCGCCATCTTGGCGACGCGTCTCGTGCCCGGCGCCACGACCATCACCGTCGACGATCCGGGCCTTAGTAGCGCCGGCATCGTCATCCAGATTGACGCCGAGTATATGCTAGTCATCGCCGTGTCGAAGAACACATTGACCGTACAACGGCACTACGACCAATTGGTAACGAATTCGATGACCTATCCCGTGGGGACCGCCGTCTTCATCGGCACCGACCAGCGCGGTTACAAGCGGCCGGACGACTTCTCCCAAGACATCGGCGCCTTCCAGACGCAGGGATTTGACGGCAACCCCGACTTGGTCGTCACCAGCAACGCCGATCCGGTAGCCCCGCCCGGTCGCACCACGCTGCGCGAGGCCGTCAACGTGGCCGACGTTGACACCATCGCGGGCGTTAGCGAAACCGTGACCTTCGCCATTCCTGGGCCGCTACTAGCCAATTTCGGCAACAACAACACCATCACGCTGACGCAAGGGCTGGTGATGCTAAGCCCCAGTAGTGGGACCGAGCTAACGATCGCCGGCGGAGGCGCCATCACCGTCAGCGGCAACGGCGAAGCCGCATACACCCTCCTCTATGTCGCTCCCGGCGCACAGGCCAGCATCAACGGGCTTACTCTCACGGGCGCTGACGGGCCGGCCGCCATTTTCAACGCCTTTGGAACGGAGTCCCTGAGCGACGATAACTTTGTTGGTAACTCCGGCGGCGCCATTGCCAATTTCGGAACGTTAACCATCGACGTTTGTACTTTTTCCGACAACAGCGGCCCATTCGGCGGCGCCATTGCCAATTACGCAACGTTAACGATCGACGACTCGACTTTTGCCGACAACAGTGCCGGAATGAACAATGGGGGCGCCATTGACAACGTCATTGACAACCTCGTGGCAACGCCGCCGAGCACCACATTAACGGTGAGCAACTCGACCTTTGCCGGCAACTCCGCCAACGAGGGCGGGGCCATCTACAATGGTGCCGGGGCCACGGCCACGATCAGCATCGTCACCTTTGCGAACAGCATCAGCAACGTCGTCTTTGGGGACAACTCGGCGAGCGACGGCGGCGGTATTTGGAACGCGGGCGTCATGACCGTGGACCAGAGCACGATCAGCAACTGTACTGCGGTGGGCACGGCTCCCGATGGTGAAGGGGGCGGCATCTGTAACGGATTTGACGGCGCGCTGACGCTCGTCAACAGCACGATCGCCCAGAACAGCGCCGCCGACGGCGCCGGCATTTACAACGAATATGAATTGACGGCGACGGACTGCACCATCAGCGGCAATTCGGCCAGCGTGGATGGGGGCGGCATCTACAACTTTGTCATTAGCGACATAAGTGTTTCCAGTCCCCTGCTGCTCGACAACACGATCGTGGCCGCTAACACATCCACCGTCACGCCGGGCGACGTGGACGATGCGGTCATTGACGCCATCGTCAAGGCCGAATTCAGCATGATCGGCAACGCCGCCAACTCCGGCATCACCGCCGGCCACGGCAATATTCTCAATCCACAGAACCTGGACCTTGGTTCGCTCGGCAACTTCGGCGGTCCCACGCAGACCATCCCGCTGCTAACGGGCAGTCCAGTAGGCGGCAATAACCCCATCACTTTCGCCAGCGGCAGCGGTCAACCCTTTGCCAGCCCGCAAACCATCACCCTGGCGGCCGGCCTGAACTTGGACAACCCGCTTGCCGGTGCGTCGATTACCATCGAGGGTCCGCCAGCGGGCGTCACCATCGCCGGCGGCGGCAGCACCTCCAATTTCTCAGTCTTCACGGTGGCCGCCAACACTATTGCTACTCTCGAAGACCTCACCATCAGCATCGGCAACACCAAGAACAATGGCGGCGGCATCGAGAACAACGGCACCTTGACGGTGAGCGGCGTGACGCTTGCCCACAACGTCGCCGTCAACGGTGGGGCCATCGACAACAACGGTGTGCTCGCGATCAGCAACTCCACCATCGCGGACAACTCGGCCACGGCAGGCGGCGGCATCGACAATGAAGTGACCGGAACCACGACCGCGAGCAATGTCACCGTCGCGGACGCCACGGCCGGCGGAGACATTTTCAATGCCGGCACGCTGACGCTGTCGAATAGCATCGTCGCCGGCAACGGCGCCAGCATCCTTGCCAACATCGACGGCAGCTTCGGCGGCAACACAGACAACATGATCGCCACCGGCGCTACTTCCCTGGCGGCGCTGGCCAACAACGGCGGTCCGACCGCAACGATCGCGCTCAACGCCGGCAGTCCCGCGCTCGGCAAGGGCGGGGCCGTCACGCAAATCGCCGCCGGCGACAACGTCGGCCCCGGCGATGCCACGATCACCGTCTTGAATGCCGCCGCCGTCGCCAACGCGGCAGGCGTTTTCTTCATCCAGATCGGCGGCGAAATCATGCTGGTCACCCAGGTGGCGGGCAACACGCTCACGGTCGAACGCGGCTTTTTCAGCACCACCGCCACGAGTCATCAGCCAGGCGCCGGCGTTTTCCTGGCGACCGATCAGCGCGGCGTCCTGCGGTCCACGACCCCACCGAATATCGGGGCATTCGAGGCCAGCACCGCGCCGTTGACCGCGTTCCTGGCCGCCACACCGTCGGCGCTGGTATTCGGGCAGGCGCTGCAACTGACGGCCGCCGTCACGGGCCCCGCAGGCGCCCCTGGCGGATACGTCCAGTTTGACGCGGATGGTACGACCATCCTGGGCACCGCCACCCTGTCCGCCGACGTGGCGACGCTTACGACCACGGCGCTGCCGGTCGGCATGGACACTGTCACGGCACTGTATGTCGCCGGCAGCGGCGGCTCAGGCACCACCCCGCCCAACGCCGTGACGGTCAACGTCAGCCAGGCCACGCCGCAGGTGAGCCTCGACCCCGTCAGCCTGACCTACGGCACCGCCCTGGCCAACAGCCAGCTCAGCGGCACCGCGACCTGGATCGTCGGCGGTAATCCCGTCACCGTCCAGGGCACCTTCACCTACACCAGCGCCGCCGGCACCGTGCTCGGCGCGACCAACGGCCAGAGCGAAGCGGTTACCTTCACCCCCAGCGACGCCACCGACTACACGACCGTGTCCACGACCGTGTCCGTCAACGTCGGCCAGGCCACGCCGACGGTGAGCCTCAACCCCGTCAGCCTGATTTATGGCGCCGCCCTGGCCAACAGCCAGCTCAGCGGCACCGCCACCTGGATCGTCGGCGGTAATACCGTCACCGTCCAGGGCACCTTCATCTACACCAGCGCGGCCGGCACCGTCCTCGGCGCCGGTAACGGCCAGAGCGAAGCGGTCACCTTCACGCCCAGCGACACCACCGACTACGCCACTGCATCCACGACGGTGTCCGTCAACGTCGGCCGGGCCACGCCGACGGTGAGCCTCAACCCCGTCAGCTTGACCTACGGCACCGCCCTGGCCAACAGCCAGCTCACCGGCACTGCCTCCTGGATCGTGGGCGGGAACACCGTCACGGTCATCGGCACCTTCACCTACACCAGTGCCGCCGGCACTGTGCTCGGCGCCGGCAACGGCCAGAGCGAGGCGGTCGCCTTTACCCCCAGCGATGCCACCGACTACGCCACCGCGTCCACGACGGTGACGGTCAATGTTGTCCAGTCCAGCACCACGGTCAGCGGTGTCGTGACGCCGCCCGACCCGCAACTGAACGTGCCGTTTACTTTCACAACCACCGTCAGCGCGGTCGCTCCCGGCAGCGGCACGCCCACCGGCGAGGTCGCGTTCCAGGTCGACAGCAATCCCGCGAGCGACGTGGCTCTCGTGGTCGGATCAGCGTCGCTGGTGTTGCCGAACGGCCTGGCCCCCGGCGCGCACGTGCTCACGGCCACGTATCTCGGCAACAGCAACTTCGCCGACAGTGCGCCGTTCACCGTTAACCTGAGCGCCAGCACGATCAGCGGCAAATTGACGGCGCTGCCGAACCAGGCCTACACCTTCACCGCCAGCGTCAGCAGCGTGGCCCCAGGCGGCGCCACGCCGACCGGTTTCGTCCAATTCCAGGTCGGTGGTGACGCACCCAGCGAGGTTGTCCTTGCGGCCGGGCAAGCATCGCTCGCTTTCCCCAACGGCTTGCCCAGCGGCGCCACGGTCATCACGGCCACCTACCTGGGCGACAGCAACTTCGCCCCCAGCTCCACCTTCACGCAAACGTTGCCCTACTATGCCGACCTGGCCGTCAGCGCCAGCGCCTCCAGCGCATCGGTGCTGGTCAGTCAGAATCTCACCTACACGATCAGCGTCGTCAACAACGGGCCGGAGCCTGCCACCGGCGTAACGTTGACCGATACGCTTCCGGCCGGCGTGACGCTGGTGTCCGCGACCTATGGCCAGGGGAATGCTGCAATCGGCACGGGCAGCGTCACCCTGGCGGTGCCCACCCTGGCGTACGGCGCCAGCGCTACGCTGACCCTGGTCGTCACAGTGACCGCCGGTGCCGGCAGCACCATCACCGACGCCGCTAGCGTTACCGCGACCACGCCCGACTCCAACCCGGCGAGCACCAGCGCCAGCGTCCTAACCACGGTCATTGTGCCGTTCGTGGTCACGGATGCCACGGATCTCGCGGCGCAGCAACCCGGCAGTGATAATCCCCTGGATGTTGGCGGCGGCGTCTCGTTGCGCTCCGCCATTGCGGCGGCCAATGTCGATGCCGGCAATGGCATCTCCGACACCATCATCTTCGCTCCCGGGCTGGCCGGCCACACCATCACTCTCGCCGAAGGTGTGCTGGAATTGAGCGGTGCGCCCGAAACACCCGAAACAGGAGTCGCCACCATCACCATCGACGCCAGCTCCCTTGCCGGCGGCATCACCATCAGCGGCGATCTGCGCTCCGGAGTCTTTCAAGTGGACAGCGGCGTGACTGCCGTGCTTGACGGACTGGAGATCGTCGAGGGCGACAGCTCGTCAAACGGCGGCGGGATCGACAACGCCGGGAACCTCACCGTGGCGGACTGCACTATCCTCAGCAATGTGGCCGCGGACATGGGCGGCGGTATCTACAACAGCGTCACCGGCACCCTGACTGTCCAGGGTGGCACGATCGCCGGCAACGCGGCTGCACCGGTGGGCGCCATCACCGAGGCCAGCGTCGGCTTTGGCGGCGGGATCTTCAACAGCGGCACGACCACGATCATCGGCAGCACCATCAGCAACAATCAGGGTCAGGACGGCGGCGGTCTCTATAACAGCGGCGCCTGATTGTGACCGGCACCACGATCAGCGGCAACTTGGCACAGGACCCCCAGGGCGGCGGCGGCGGTCTCTGGAACGACGGCGGCGCCGCGACACTCGTCAACAGCACCATCAGCACCAATGTCGCTAGTTCCGGCGACGGCATTTGGAACAATTCCGACTCGACCATGACGTTAGTCAACTGCACCGTGAGCGGCAATGCGGCCTCGGCAAACGGCGGCGGTGTTGACAATGCCGGCAACCTCACAGTGGCGGACTGCACGATCACCGGTAATGCGGCCGCGGACAATGGCGGCGGTATCTACAACAGCAGCACTCTAACTGTCCAGAGCAGCACGATCGGCGGTAACGACGCCAGCAATGGTTATGGCGCCGGGATCTTCAACAGCGGCACGACGACGCTCATCGGCAGCACGATCAGCAACAATCTGGCCTTTGACGGCGGCGGTCTCTTCAACAGCAGCGTGCTGATCGTGAGCAGCAGCACGATCAACGGCAACACGGCTCAGCAGACCACCGGCGGCGGCGGCGGTCTCTGGAACGACGGCGGCACCGCGACACTCGTCAACTGCACCATCAGCACCAATGCCGCCAGCTACGGCGACGGCATTTGGAACGACGGTGAGTCTTCGATGAAATTGATCAACGTCACCGTCAGCGGCAATGCGTCCGGCCAAGGCGCCGGCATCTTGAATGACGGCAGCCTGGTGTTGTGGAATACGATCGTCGCCGTGAATCCCTCCAGTATCGGGCCGGATTTGTACAATCGCTTTGGCACCGTCAGCGCCAAATACAGCCTGATCGGCCTGGCTGCCGACTCCGGCATCACGGCCGGCAACGGTAACATTCTCAATCCCAAATTCCTGGGCCTCGCCGTGCTGGGCAATTACGGCGGTCCCACACAGACCATCGCTCTTCTCCCCGGCAGTGCGGCCATCGACAAAGGCAACTACGGCCTGGCGCTCGACGCCAACGGCATGCTCTTGACCACCGACCAGCGCGGCGATCCGCTCATCGCCACCGACATCAATGGATTCTTTTACGTGGACATCGGCGCTTACCAGCTCGAATGAGTACGGCGACAGCCGGGGTCGGTCCTGCAGGCGGCTGGCCAAGACAGGGAAATATGCTGACCGGGCCGTGACATGCCGACCGGCCGGTTAGCTCAATCCGAATGTTCGGCTGTTACCGGAGGTGTCTTCATGGCGTATTCTGTGACTCTCTTTTCTCACCGCATTCTGCTCGCTTGCGCAATCCTGTTCGCTTGCGCCGCGCCGGGTTCGGCCCAGACGAACGGCGAGTCGATAGCGGATGCGTGGTGCGGCTTCTCGGTCACCGTCGCGGAGCCGTGGCAGCGGGCGCCGCTCCGTGGCTACACGGTCCCCGGCGCGATCCGCTGCGCCTGGTCCGGGCCGAACGGATCTTCCGTCGTTATCTTCCTCCAGGAGCCGGGAAAGGCCGTCAATCCGCGCGTCATGCTCGACGGCTCCGTCAAGGCACAGAAGGGGCAAGGGACCACGGTGTCGGTCGAGGCCGTGCGGCCGGTCGCGGGAATGCAGGCGATGTGGCTGGTGGTCAGCGGCGACGGCAGTGGCGGGTCCATCGATGGCAAGGGGGATATCGCGACGACGCAGCATTGGGTAGCCGTGCCGCGCGAACGCGACGTGGTCGTCGTGCTCTTGACCTGCCCAGCAGCCGATTACGCCCGCCTTCTGAAGTCGTTTGAAGCCGCAATCGGCTCGTTGAAGCTCAGCGGCTCACAGACCGCGGAACAAAAAGCCGCGAAGTAATGTCCGCGGGGCGGTGAACGCAACCGCGGCGAGTCGCCGGCCACGAGCCGTGGCCGATGCGCGGCCATCGTCACTTGACACGGCTTTGCGCTTTGGCTTATGCAGGGTCAGTCGCCGCAATCCGCGCGCTTCGGGACCTTCGCCATGCCAACGGAGAGTTCACGCATTGGTCGGCACCAGTCCTTGCTCGATCGTTTGTCCGCGTGGTGGACGCATGTTCTTTTCCCAGCCGAGCCCGCGCCGCAACCGTCCAGCCGGGCCGTCCGCCTGTGCGAGCTCGTCCTAGTGATGGCGGCGGGTCTACTCTTTTTCGCCCGCCTCGATTGCCCGCTGCAGGAGCCGGAAGAAACGCTGTATGCGGAGATTCCGCGGCAAATGCTGGCGGAAGATCGTTTCCTGGTGCCGGTGCGCCATGGCCAGGACTACTACGATAAGCCGCCGTTGCTTTACTGGTTGGTGATGGCGACCTACCGGGTCTGCGGCGTCCACGATTGGGCCGCACGTCTCATTCCCAGCACCGCGATCTTCCTTTGTGTTCTGGTTACCTATGGCTGGGGCAAACGCACCGCCGGCCCCCGAGCCGCGTTCGCCGGCGCCCTGATGCTGTGCCTGTCGCCGCGCTTCGCACAGATGGGTCGCATGTTGACTACCAACGGCCTGTTGAGCCTGTGGGTGATCGCGGCGCTGGCGGCGGCTCATCTGGCGCTGATCGGGCCGAACCTGAAATGGCGCTGGTGGCTCTTGTCGGCGTTGGCCTTGGGACTGGGAATATTGACCAAGGGCCCGGTCGCGCTGGCGCTGGTGGCGGTGCCGCTGCTGCTCTATCAGCGGCTCGATGGCCGCGCTGTCCGCGCCGGGCTACGGCCGTGGCTGATTTATTTGGCGGCGACCGGCGCGATCGCCATTCCCTGGTTCGTGGTCGTGACGGTCCGCGACCCGGCGTTCGTCGATTATTTCTTCTGGACCCACCATGTCCGGCGCTTCCTCGATCCGATCGATCATCTGCAGCCGGTGTGGTACTATGTGCCGCTGCTGCTGCTGGGAATGCTACCGTGGACGCTGCTGTTGCCGGGCCTGGTGAAGCATCTCATCGGCCGCGCGCCGCAACCGACCGGGGCACTCGGCTTCTTTCTGCTGGCGGCGCTGTGGGGTCTGGCGTTTTTCTCGGCGTCCGGCTGCAAACGGCCGTCGTATATCTTGCCGGTGATGCCGCCATTGGCGCTGGCGCTCGGCGCTTACGTGGACGCGGCGTGTGGCATGGGCCGAATCCGGCTCGTTCACTGGGCCGGTGCCGCGGCAGCGTGCTTTCTGCTGCTGTTCGGGGCGGCGCTCTGGCTGCTGCCGGCGTATGCCGGGAAATACTCCTTACGTGAACAGCTCATGCCCCAGGTCGAGGCGTGCGACGGCGCGGTGCCGGTGATGTGTTATCCGCACGGCTGGGACGCGGTGAGCTATTACCTGCAGCGCGGCGACGTGCGCGTATTTCGGCCGGCCCAGCTCGGCGACCTGGTGTCGGCGTTGGCGCAGCAGCCGCAAAGCCTGGTGGTCGTCAAATCGGACGAGTCGCTGCGCGATTTTCGCGCGGCGCTGCCGCCGTCGCTGGAATTCGTCGCGTGCAGCTGCCAGCAGACGGCGGCGGTCGGCTGGGTGCGCCGCCGCGACTGAACGGTCATTAGCTCGCCTTGCGGGCCAATCGTTGGCCGACGCGATAGGGGTGCTGCGGCCTGGCCAATGGCTGCGGCGTCGCGGGCAGGACGAGACACCGCATGCAGCGCGGGCACAAGCTGATGCCACCCGCCTTGCGCCGCATAGCGCACCTTCTGGCCGCAGGGCGCAGCGGACGACGTGGAACGTTTCCGCCGGCGCGGATCGCGCCGAAAGCATCCAGCAACCGGCGCCGGCCAGCAGCACGGCGGCACTCAGGATCAGCAACACGCTCATGGAAAGCCCCCTATCTGGGTTGACGGCCGGGCTCTGCTTCCTCAAGCAGGGACCGCCGTTTGCTATTCCAGGGGTCGGGTTGGCCAACGCATCGCCGCCGCGCCTCAGAAATTTCTCATGCCTGTGAACAGCCGGCAAAGCATTATGAAGACACCTCCGTGGCGGCCAGCACCCCCATCTTTTCCAGGTAGTGGAGTGTGCTCTCCGGCAGGAGTTCTTTAAGTCGCGCCTCGAACGCTGCTTGTGTGGGCCAGGGCCAAAGAATCGGCTTCTCCAGCGCCGGCCCCTCCACCATCGCGTACTGGCTGAGGCCGGTGACGGTCGACAACCGCGCGACGAGCTGTCCCACGACCGCAGACTGGACCCCATGCTGGCGTTGCAGTGTTCGGGCAGGACCGTTCGCGAGTCCCTGATGATCTTCTCTGGCCCAGGCCGTGAAATACTCGCTTTCCGCTTGTGAAAATGGTGCCATCACGTTGTGGTATCCTTCTCGGTGTGGACAGGTGAAGTCTGCCGTGCCAAGGCTGACGGCGGCCTTCTCCGCAGCATGTTCCAGAAACTCAGCCCAAATGTCCGTGAGTGGTCCGCCGCAGCCTGAGTGAAGGCATATTCCTTCGGTGGGATGCGGGCTCGCCATGATTCCTCGAACTATTTCCTCCCGCCTTGACGCAGTCATCGGTTTCTCCTGGCGGTTCCTTGGATCCTTTATTATACTGGGTAAGCGCAATCTGGTACCAACCTGCAGTGCCAGCGACGGGCAGACAGGCGGTTCCGGGGCTAATATCCAGCCACTTTACCGCTCAGACGCGTGTCCGCGGCGCCGATGTAACCGCCGGTCTTCGCATTGACCCAGATCGAATGGCCGTCCCCCTGCTTCTTCTCAGCCGCGACGCGATGACCCATCGCGCGCAGCCGCTCGGCGGTGTCCTTGAACTTCGGCAGCTCTTCCAGCCGCAGCTCGTCGGGGAACCATTGATGGTGGTGCCGCGGCGCGTCCACGGCCGCCTGGATCGGCATGTCGAAATCGACCACGTTGACGACGATGTCCAGCACGGTGTTGATGATGGTCCGGCTGCCGGGGCTGCCGGTGACGAGCACGACCTTGCCGTGCTTCGCCAGAATGGTCGGCGTCTGCGAGCTGAGCATGCGCTTGCCGGGCGCGATCAGGTTCGGCGCCGTGCCGATGACGCCGGTCTTCGTGGTGACGCCGGGCCGCCAGTTGAAGTCGGCCATCTCGTTATTGAGCAGAAAGCCCGCCCCCTTCACGACGATCCGCGAGCCATAGCTGTGCTCCAGCGTGTACGTATTCGCCACCGCCAAGCCCTCCCGGTCGATGATCGAGAAGTGCGTCGTACTGTCCCCTTCCGGCGTGAGCGGGATGTCCTTCGCCAGATCCTCGCTCGGCGTCGCCTTATTCAGATTGATCTGCTGGGCGAGCCGGCGGGCGTAGTCCTTGCTCGTGAGGTGGTCGGTGATCTTGGTGAACGCGGGGTCCCCGAGATAGCGGGCGCGGTCGCAGTACTGCGCCGCCCCGCCTCGGCGAGCAGGTGCAGCGTCTCGGGACTGTATCGGCCATGCTTGCGGAGGTCGAACGTCTCGAGGATGTTGAGCATCTCGACCAGGCAGATGCCGCCGGAGCTGGGCGGCGGCGGAGCGTAGACGTCATGACCTCGGTAGGTGCCGTGGATGGGCGTGCGCTGCACGGCCTGGTAGCCGGCGAGATCCTCCCCGGCGATCAGGCCGCCGCCGGCCCGCATCTCGGCGACGATCTGTTCGGCGATCGGGCCGGTGTAGAAAGCGTCGGCGCCCTGTTCGGCGATGCGACGCAGCGTCCTGGCGAGGTCCGGCTGAAGCAGACGATCGCCGCTCGTCCATCGGCTACCGTCGGGCTTGACGAAGACGCGCTGCAGCTCGGCGAAATCCTTGCCGGACTTGAGCACGTCGTTGAGCGATTTGGCGTGATGCGCATCGAGAACAAAGCCCTTCTCAGCGAGCTGGACGGCGGGCATCACGACAGTCTGCCAGGGAATCTTGCCGAACTTCTTGTGCGCCAGTGCCAGTCCGCGGACGGTGCCGGGCACCCCGACGGCGCGATGGCTGTAAACGCTATCGCCTTTCTTGAACATCGTCTTGTCGGCCGCGGCGGGGGCGGTTTCACGGTAATCGAAGACGGTCGGCGCGCCCGTGGGCGGATGGACGAGCATGAAGCCGCCGCCGCCGATATTGCCGGCCGCCGGGTGGGTGACGGCCAGGGCGAACGCGGTGGCGACGGCCGCGTCGACAGCATTGCCGCCGTCCCTGAGGATGGCGAGTCCCGCCTCGGATCCGGCGCCGAGACGGTGACAACGACGCCGTTCTTGAATTCGCGCCGGCTCCTGGGCACGAATGGGCTCTGCAAAGACGCCCAGGAGCAAGAGCAGGCCGTGGGCAACCAAGCGATGACGCGGCATGGGGTGAACCTCATGGCAAGGAGCGCCGCAGCACGGGCGCTGCGGTGCTACTACGGTACGGTGCCACGCCGCGCTGCGGCAAGGCGAAAACAGCGTGCTGATGCGAGGAGCTGGAACCAAACTCGCAACCTCGACGTTGACCGTCTGCTCCGCGGGCGCGTAGAATGAGGTGAAACGAAACCATCGATGACTTCAAGACGCCCCCGACCGAAAGTAGGCGGTGATGCGTACTCGCGTGTTCCTCCCGACCGTCGGGGTGGCGTTGTTGCTCGCGGGTGTCGGCATCGACCGCTACCTGCTCCCACCTCCCGCCATGATCGCTCCACCCGCCCCGGCTCCTCCGAGTCGGTTCTTGGCCTCGTTCGACGGATGGAATCTCGTGAATCGGCATCTGGTCGGGTTCGAGCCCGCCCCGATTGCGCAAATGATCGAGTACGGGGTCCGCGTCGATCACGGTGTTTACACCCGGACCGTCTCCGGGCTGTGCAACCAGCGGAATCCTGGGGGTTTGGACGAGATCAAGGTGGCAATGAAGGCGATCGGGTCCGACATCGCCGCACGGGTGGCGGCCGAAGGTGGGACGACGGTATGTAAGGACCTGGGGTGGGGGGTTCGGCCGGGTGAGTGGGTGTACGAGGTCGGAGGCCACCGAGGGGTGGTGACCGTCTCGATCATCAACCTGAATCGGCCCACTCCGACCGATATGCCGGCGAACACGGCGGTCGTGGTGCACTTGGCAGAGTTCTGACGCGGCCGCGCCGAACCCCACGCTGCACCGGACCCGGCCGCGTCTTTTGATTTTCGATGCTCACTGGAGACATGCCCATGACCGGCCGCGCCTGGCTCGTTTCGCTCCTGGCGGGAATCGCATGGGTCGCCGCACTCGGCGCGCTGGCGTTGCCGACCGAGGCGGACGGCTGTGCCGCCGTTTCGCGCCGCGACCGTCCGGAGGATTATGTCCGCATTGCCGAGGAGAGCGCGATCATCGTCTGGGATGTGCCAAACATCGGACACCTCCTCAATGCAAAATCGTTGCGTCCCCAGTCCCCACCCAGGGTCGATGCGCTCTTGGGGAGTCAGGCTCTTATGACCGGGCCCCAGCAACACCGGGGCAAACCGCATGCCACCGCCGCTTAAATGACCACCTGGACGGGGAAGCCCTTTCGGGTAACATGGACCTTGAAGCAGCCCACGTCAACGAAGGGCAAGCCATGAAGAACAAGGAAAATCCCAAGATGGGCCGATTTTCCGTCGACATCGAAATCGTCAATGACAAGGACCTCGCGCTTGCCGAGAATGGACACCTCGACCCCGTCATGGTGCGCCGCATGACCATCCGTGGCGTGGTGGATCCCGGCGCCATGCGCCTGGTCTTGCCGCAAGCGGTGGCGAAGGAACTTGGCTTGGCGGTCAAGCGGAAAAAGATCCGGGTGCGCTACGCCGATGGTCGCCGAGCGCTGCGCTCCGAGGTCGGCCGAGCCCATGTTCGTCTGCAGGGCGCGAGGATGTTTTCAGTGCGATTGTGGAACCGAAACGCGACACGGCCTTGATCGGCGCGATCGTCCTTGAAGACCTGGACTTCCTGGTGGACTGCACCAATCAGTGTCTCGTCCCGCGCGACCCGGATTACGTCTTCAGTGAGATTGAATAGACCCGGCAGGGCGTTCGAGCCTTGCGGCCTACCAGACCTGCCGGGCCGCAACTTCATTTGGCCGGACCATCCAGTAACGGACCGACACAGGACGACTACCTGGACTTTGCACCCTGGCACGCTCCCCCTCGCCCCACCCCTCTCCCCCCTCGGGGGAGAGGGGTGGGGTGAGGGGGATTCCGGCAAGGCAAGGTACTCGCCGGACGAAACCTGTTGTTGTTGTTGCGGGTCGCCGGCACATTGTTGTTGCGGTTGGCAGAGCGGACGTTCGACGCTTGATTGTTGAACGAGCCGCCACGCAACACACGGCTACTCGGTCGTCGCCCTCTGGAAACGCATTGTATCGAAGAGCGCGGTGCGCAGCCGATACGTATTCGCTTGCCGGGCGTGGCCGTTCCAGGCCATGAGCCGCTGGTAGACTTCCGCGAAGGAAACCCGGCCGGCCGCATAATCCTCTTGCATGGCCCGTGCCCGGCGACGAAACCGCCTTACATTCTCCTTGGGCAGCAGCCATTCCCGCAGGGAGTGAACGAGGTAGTCGTGGGTGAGTTGGTAGTAGCGCGTAGTTTCGTAAGCCCGATGCGCAAGCAAGGGGTGTGCCGATCCCTCGCTTGCGCGTCGGGCTAACGAATCGTCGGCTCCTTCCTTCCCTTCCGGGTCGGTCGGCGTGATGAGCCTGATCTCGTTGTCGAGAATGCGGAGCAGGTCGTCGAAATCCTTGGGACGGCTCCCGTAGCCGGATGCTTCCAGCAACTCGGCATAAGACCGCATGTGGCCCTTGATGTCGCTGCCGGTTTCCGGCAACAGGGCGCGCAGGTTGGCGCGGGCGGCTTTTTGGTGATAGCGGTGTTCCGGGGGAGCCGTGGCCGCGCTGAACGTCTCTTCCAGGAACGTGACGCCGACGCCCTCGGTGCCGCCCACCGCGCGTAGGGAAGCCGGCGTCCACGCTTTGCCCTTCATCATCTCGGCGAAGAGCGCCAGCCGCACCGAGATGACCTTGCCTTCCTGCGCCAGGCCCGACACGGCCTGTTCAAGAAACTGTTTCTGTTCTTTGCTGGTTTCGCTCGGATTTTCAGGAAGTACGCCGAAGGCCCGCCCGAACGCTGCCAGCACTTTCTCGGCGTGGCGGATCGGGAAGAGATCGACCGCTGCCGAGTTCTGCGCCTCCACAAGTCGAACTTCCAGGTCGCGCATGAACCGGGTTGCCGCCATCCAGAAATCGTCACGCACCATGACGACGCACTGCACCCGGCCGCCGTCGCACTGCCGCAGGGCTTGCACGAGCTCCGTGTTTTGCTCTTCCGTCTTGGCGTGCAGCCATTGCTCGAACTGGTCGAGGACGATGGCGACTTTCTTACCACGTGGGACAGGCAAGGCTGCCTGTCCTACGCGGAGTGCCGCCAGCGTCTCTTTGAGGCCCAGGTTGGCGGGCAGGGCGGGACAGCGTTTGCGCAGATGGTTGAGCAAGCGGATTTCCGTTTCCTCAGCGGTCGCTTCGACATAAACGACGATCACAGGGCCAGTCCGAAGTCGGCCACGAACGGCTTGCCGCTCCGGTCGAGGAGGAGATTGCCGGGCTTGATGTCGCGATGCACCAGCCCTTGCTTGTGGGCATGGTGCAACGCTTCGGCCACCGTGGCCACCAGCTCGACCGTCTCGTCGATCGACAGCCGGGACTGCTTGAGCCGGGTGGCGAGGTCGGTGCCGTCGATGTACTTCGAGACGACGTAGCAGGGAAACGCGTCCGTGCTGCCGACGTCGGTTCCGAGAATGTCGAATGTAGAACAAGCAATGTAGAATTTCGAGGGAAAAGACACGCGGCGGCAATGCTTGGCCCTCGAAGTTCTACATTCGCTTATTCTACATTCGACATTCTCTTTCAATGAGCCACGTACAAATAGAAAAGGGCGGCATCTCGTAGGATGCCGCCCCCTGGGCGAGACGTGCCGTTCCGGGCAGAGCCGTCTAGTTGTTGCCGTAGTCGCCGTATTCCGGAACGGGGCGTCCCGGCGGCCGGCCAAAGCAGGGCTCGCCGAAGAACACACGGCACGAGCCGAACATGAACGTCAGTTCCGAGCGAAGACTGCCGCAGCCCGGGATGTTATGCGAGGTGAAGCACGCGATCCCGTGCCTGTTGAGCGCTCGCTGCACCGGGCCCTTGGGCCGTGCCGGCTGGTTGGGATCGTCAGCCAAGTTGCCGGCGGCCGCGCAGCGCACGGGGCCTGGGCCGGAACTGCCGGCGCCGGGGCGTGGGGTGCCTGGGCAGGCAACCGCTGCACCCACCACCCCATCGCCAGCATCAAGCTCAGACCCAGGCGTACCGTGCAGCGTTGCATCGCGGAATCTCCTCGGCGTCCATTCCCGGCTCGGGCAAAGCGCTACGACCGCCTCATCCCGCGAACTCGGAATCTGATCGGGTTACCCATTTCATCGGGATTCCCACCGCCGCAACCAAAGGCGCAAGACAGAGCGGCGGCAAAAACATGCGGAAACTGGCGAGACTCTGCCGATAAGATAAACATGACGATGGTGGTCCGCTCGCTCCGCGAGCGGACTTCGCTCGCAGATGTGCCGGTCGGCGAGGCACAATCCGCTCGCGGAGCGAGCGGACCACCATGCACACCCCATGAACATCTATCTCGATAATGCCGCGTCCACCCCCCTTGTCCCCGAGGTGCAGGGCGCGATGCGCCCCTTCCTGGGCGCCCAGCCCGGCAATCCCGCCAGCAGTCATCGATTCGGCCGGCTGCGCGCAAGGCCCTTGAAGACGCCCGCGAACAGATCGCCGGCCTGCTCGACGCCCATCCCGACGAGGTACTGTTCACCAGCGGCGCCACCGAGGCGAATAATCTCGCCCTGTTCGGCCTGGTCCCCTCCGAGCCGGGCGTTATCGTCACCAGTGCCATTGAGCACCCCTGCGTGATGGAGCCGGTGCGTCAGCTCGCGGCCCGCGGCCACACTCACGTAACTTTGCCGGTCACGTCAGCGGGGAGCGTCGATCTGAAACAGGGCGCCTTCCCCGAGCGCACGTCCCTCGTTAGCGTCATGTTGGCCAATCACGAAACCGGTGCCGTACAGCCCATCGAACCGCTCGTGGCGTCGCTCGACGGCCGCGCTCCGTTTCACTGCGACGCGGCGGCAGCGGTGGGCAAGATTCCGGTCGCGTTCCATCGCCTCGGCGTTGCGGCGCTGACGATCAGCGGCCACAAGCTCCACGGTCCGGCCGGCATCGGCGCCCTGCTCGTCAAGCGCCACACGAAGCTGCAGCCGCTGTTCTGGGGCGGACATCAGCAGCAAGGCCGGCGCCCGGGTACCGAGCCGGTCGCGCTCGCGGTGGGTCTTGCCGCGGCTCTTGCATGGTGCGAACGCCACCGCGAGCACAATCGCGCCAAGGTACATGCACTAAGGCAGCGATTCCTGGAATACCTCCGCGCGAATGCCACTCCCATGGTCGTCAACGGCCCGTCCGAAGGCGGCATCCCGCACACAGTCAACGTGTCGTTCCCCGGTTGCCCCGCCGACGTGCTGTTGATGAAGCTCGACCTGGCAGGCGTCGCCTGCTCAACAGGTTCGGCCTGTTCGAGCGGCTCGCTGCTTCCGTCGCCGGTTCTGCAAGCAATGCAGCTGCCACAAGACCGGCTTCACTCGGCGATGCGTTTCAGCCTGAGCAGCCTTCTGGACGAAGCAGAGGTGTTGGAAGCGTCGCGACGTATCTCTATTTGCGTCAATCAGTTGAGACACGATACTTCAGCAGGTTCGGCGTCCTGAGCGCGCGTGGTTTTTCGTAACGCAAATCCTTGAAAATTAAGCAGTTGCTTCGCCAAGGCGCTTTGCGCGCTTTTCCTTTACCTTGACCCCGTTTTTCGATACAATGAGGAGGCAGCAGCGGACGATAGATGCCGCCGAGTTTCGTCGCCGTAAATGGCGCAAAGGAAATAACTTGCAATCAACCGGTCACTTCCGGATTCCCGACACGACCAATCGGTCGGCGGGTCACTCCAAACAATACCTGTTTGGTTTTGCACGATTCATCCCGTTGCCCGAAAACCGTTCAGCACTCGCCGCTGTCGCCGAACTGGCGGAGTGCCTCCCCGATGTCGTCGTCAACCCCGTGTTCGTACATGGGCCTCCAGGTTCGGGCAAGTCCTTTCTGGTCAGCGCTCTGGTGGAGCAAGCGGCAGCGTTCGAGGTCGGCGTTTTATCTGCGAACGCGTTCCCGCTGCCATGGGACCAGAACGAGCCAACCGCTGCCGAGCGCTACGAGGAAGCATGCGGCTGTGATTTGCTGATCGTCGAGGACTTGCAACATCTGCCGGCGCAGCAAACGAAACGCTGGTGCAGATGCTGGATGAGCGTCTGCACCGGCGGCTGCCCACTGTTTTCACGGCGACGGCCGGCCCCGCCCAGCTGACGCATCGCGGCGAACCCCTGGTGGTGCGGCTCACCAATCGCCTCGCCAGCGGGCTCGTCGTCGGCCTCCAGCCGCTGCAGGCCGCCAGTCGACGGGTATTCCTGCGGGAGCTGGCCCGCCGCGAGCAGGCGCGCCTTGGCGGTCTGAAGTTGACCGACGAAATGCTCGGCTGGCTGGCCGAGTCGCTGACGGGCGGCGGCCGGCAGCTCGAAGGCGCCATCAACCAGATCACGGCGCTGCAAGCGCTAAATCGCAAGCCATTGACTACAGGCGATCTGCAGGTCCATTTCCAGGTGCCCATGGACGCCGGCCGGCCCACAGTGGACCGCATCGTCCGCCGGGTCAGCGACTACTTCCGCCTCGACCCGCGCCAGCTGCGCTCGGCCCGACGCCAGCGCCGCCTGCTGATCGCCCGCCAGGTCAGCATGTACCTCGCCCGGCGGCTGACCCAGCTCTCGCTAAAAGAGATCGGCGCTTGCTTCGGCGGTCGCGATCACACAACCGTGCTGCATGCCTGCCGCAAGGTGGAGGAAGTCATGAAAAGCGATGCCAAGCTATCCGGAGCCGTTCACGAACTTCAGGCAGAGCTGGCATAGTGTAGTCCTCACGCTCCACGTGCGGACCCCGTCACGCGGAGCGTGACGGCTACACTACGCGGTGGAAATCGTGTCGAGGAGCGGATGAATGGCTGTTCGCGTGGATCAGTTGATCGCGATCGAGCGCGTCTGGTTGCCTCGCCGCTCAGTTCGTCACCGGCCGGCGACGGCTCGCCAACATGAAAGCGATGCGTTTTGCACCGCGGACCGCTCGATTCAATCGGCGAACGGAGTTGCGGTTACATCGCAAAGACGCCCGTCGTTGACAGGCGGGGGGCAAACATGACTACGAACACAGTATTTACTCATTCTTCGAAATAGAGTCTTACCCACGCGAAAGGAATCGCCATTCCAGGAGCCCTGCAAATGAAAGTCGTCTGCCATCGCGAAGGGTTGCTGTCGGCGTGCCAGCTGGCCAGCGTGGCCGTGGCCTCCCGCGACGTGAAGCCGGTGCTGAAGAACCTCAAGGCAGTCGTCGACAACGAACGGTGCACGCTGATGGCTACCGACCTGGAGCTGGGCATTCGTCTGGAGGTGCGCGGCATCCGCGTCGAGGAACCCGGCGAGGCGCTGCTGCCTACAGGTCGTTTCGTCTCGATCCTGCGTGAATCGACCGACGAGGAGATGACCGTCGAGGCCGGTCCCGATGCTTGCAAGGTGCTCGGCGCGACCAACGAGTTCGACATGCCCGGCGAGGATCCGGCCGCGTTTCCGGATGTGCCGACCTTCGATCAGGAGAAGTACCACGAGGTGGCCGCGGGCGTGCTGCGCGAGATGATCCGGCGCACGCTGTTTGCCGCGGCGACCGGCGAGCAGCTTCGGTACGGCGCGACGACCGGGATTCTGTGGGAGCTGGAGGACGAGCAGATCACCCTGATCGCGACGGATGGCCGGCGCCTTGCCATGATGCAGGGCCCGGCGAGCCCGGCCGGCGAGCACAGTACCAAGGGCACGACGCCGGTCGTGCCGGCCAAGGCGATGGGCCTTCTGGAGCGGAACCTGTCGGAGCCGGACGAGAAGGTGCGCATCAGTTTTCGTACCAACGAGGTGCTGATGAAGACGGAGCGGGCGATGATCTACAGCCGGCTCGTCGAGGGCCGCTTCCCCGACTGGCGCAAGGCGATGCCGCAAAAGCACGCCGCGCGGGTGCCGCTCACGGTCGGCCCGTTCATGAGTGCGGTGCGCCAGGCGGCGATCATGACCGACGACGAGAGCAAGCGCGTGCGCTTCCAGTTCGTCAAGGGCAAGCTGACCCTGCGTGCCCAGGGCGCGGAGGCGGGCCAGTCGCGCGTGGAGCTGCCGATCGAGTACACCGGCAAGAACCTCGAGATCAGCTTCGATCCGAAGTTCCTGATCGACATGCTCAAGGTGCTCGAGCCCAACACCGCGTTGACACTGGACCTCAACGACGGCGCATCGCCGGCCGTGTTCCGCCTGGAGCCGAACTACGTGTACGTGGTGGTGCCGCTGGTGGCGACTTCGTGAGCAGTGTAGTCATCACGCTCCGCGTGATGACTACGCTAGGAATTACGTGTACGTGGTGGTGCCGCTGGTGGCGACTTCGTGAGCAGTGTAGTCATCACGCTCCGCGTGATGACTGGCTCATCACGCGGAGCGTGATGACTACGCTAGGGAGTATGTATGTACCGCCTGCACCAACCCGAGCCCGGTCCGGAGCCGATCAAGGAGGTTCTCGCTCGCCTGTTCACGGCTCGCGGCTGGGGTCGCCGGCAGGCTCGGCTACACCTGGAGCGCGCCTGGACCGCCGCCGTTGCGCCCGAGCATGCCGCCCAGACACGCGTCCTGCGCCTGCACCGGGGCGTGTTGGAAATCGAAGTCAACGGCGCCGTGTCGCTGCAGGAACTCGCCCACTTTCACAAGCGCCGCCTCCTGGAGTTGCTACGGAATCAGCTGCCGGGCCAGCCGCTCAAGGATGTGCGCTTTCGTGCCGGCAGCTGGGAAGAGTCGTAGGATTGAGACCGTTTGCCCTGAGGATTATCCATGACCGAGAAAATGCTTGACCCCGTCGATGAGACCATTGCCCAGCAGGACGCTGCGTCCGACGCCTACGACGGCGAAACCGTCAAGGTCCTGCGCGATGCCGCGCACATTCGCAAGCGGCCCGGCAATTACATCGGCGATACCGGCACCAAGGGGCTGCACCACCTGGTTTACGAGCTGGTCTATAACAGCGTCGACGAGGCGCTCGCTGGGCACTGCAAGCATATTCAGGTGAAGATTCATCCGGACGGCTCGCTGAGCGTCACCGACGACGGCCGCGGCATTCCTGTAGATATTCACACCGAGACCGGCAAGTCGACGCTGGAGCTGGTGCTCACCACGGTCGGCGCCGGCGCGAAGTTCGACAAGAGCACCTACAAGACTTCGGCCGGCCTGCACGGCATGGGCGCCAAGGCCGTCACGGCCCTTTCCGAGTGGACCGAAGCCGAGGTCCGCCGCAGCGGCAAGGTCTACGTCCAGGAATACGAGCGCGGTTTCGCGACCAGCCCCGTCAAGGAACTAGGCGCCAGTCCCGGCAACCGCTCCGGCACCAAGGTCACATTCAAGCCCGACCCGGAAATCTTCCACGAGACGACGTTCGATTTCGATACCCTGGAAGTCCACCTGCGCGAGCTGGCGTTTCTCAACAAGGGCCTGGCGATCAAGCTCACCGACGAGCGCAGCGGCAAGGAAGAGAATTTCTTTGCCGAGGGCGGCGTCTCCGAATTCGTCGAGTATCTCAACCGCACCGAAGAGCCGATTAACAAGGTGATCTACGTCGATCGTACCCTTGATGACGTCCGCGTCGAGGTCGCCCTCCAGTACACGTCCGGCGAAGAGGAGCGTGTTCGTTGCTACGCCAACAATGCGTACAACCCCGGCGGCGGCACGCACCAGTCCGGCTTCCGCACCGCCCTGACGCGGGCCATCAACAACTACGGCACCAAGGAGAACCTCTTCAAGAATGTCACTCCGAACGGCGAAGATTTCCGCGAAGGCATTACCGCCGTCGTGAGTGTCGCGGTACAGGAGCCGCAGTTTGAGTCGCAGACGAAAATCCGCCTCAACAACCCCGAGGTCGACGGCATCGTCACCAGCGTCATCTATGAGTTCCTGACCAAGTACATGGAGGAGAATCCCAAGGAAGCACAGAAGATCATGAAGAAGGTCGTCCTTGCCGCCGAGGCGCGCGAGGCGGCAGCCAAGGCCAAGAAGGCCCTCAAGGATCGCAAGAGCATCCTCTCCGGCGGCGGCCTGCCCGGCAAACTCATGGACTGCACCACCCGTGATCGCGAGGAATCCGAGCTGTTCCTCGTCGAGGGCCAATCCGCCGGCGGCTCCGCCGACAACGGCCGCGATCGCTACACCCAGGCCTTGCTGCCGTTGCGCGGCAAGGTCCTCAATGTCGAGAAGGCGCGCCTCGAGAAGGTGCTCAACAACGAGGAGATCTGCGGCCTCATCAGCGCCATCGGCATCGACATCGGCAACACCGAAGACGTCTGACAAGCTGCGCTATGGCAAGATTATCCTCCTGACTGACGCTGACGTCGACGGCCAGCATATCCGCACGCTCTTGCTCACATTCTTCTATCGGCAGATGCGCAAGCTGATCGAGGGAGGCCGCATTTGGGTCGCCCGGCCGCCCCTGTACCGGGTCGAGCAGAAAAAGCAAACGCGCTACGTGCAGACAATCGAGGAGATGAATCGCGAATTGCTCGACCGCGGCCTGGACGGCACGAAGCTGCTGGTCCTGCCCGCCGAGGGCGACGCGAATCAGGCTCCCGTGCCGTTCGAGAACGATCGTCTCCATCAGCTCATGCAGATCCTCGACGAGCTGGAGCACACGCTGGTCATCCTGGAGCGGCGCGGGCTGAGCATCCCGACGCTCCTGGCCCGACTCAAGAACGGCAAGGTTCCCAGCTATCGCGTGACGCTCAGCAACCACGAGCACTGGTTCTTCGACGACGCCGAGGTCGACGCTTTTCGCCAGGCGCAAATCGCCGCGGGCCGGCATCTGCTGGTCGCTGACGAAACCGTCAAGACCACCAACGGCAACGGTCATGGCGAGGTGTTCTCGGTGCAGGAGCTGCACGAGATGAAGACGGTCAACCGCGGACTGGAGCGTCTGGCGGCGGTGGGCCTCAAGCCGTCCGACCTGATCCCGGCGCCGCGCGTTGCCGGCCGCGAGCCGGTGACGCGCTTCCTGCTGGAGACCGATGGCAAGCAACAAATCTTGCCGCACCTGCGCGTGCTGGTCGCCGAGATGCGCAAGCTCGGCGAAAAGGGCATGAAGGTAACGCGCTTCAAGGGCCTGGGCGAGATGGACGGCGACGAGCTGTGGGAGACGACGCTCGACCCGGCGAAGCGGACGCTGCTAAGAGTGCAGCTCGACGACGCGTTGGCGGCCGACGAGATGTTCCGCATCCTGATGGGCGAAAAAGTCGAGCCGCGCCGCGACTTCATCCAGAAGCATGCGCTGGAGGTGAAGGATATCGACTACCACGGGGCATAATTCTTGGGCTATCCGGCGCCGGGTTTACGCAAAGCGGAACCGTCAAATGATCGCGAGCGGCGTCGGCACCGTGATTACCGTCATCGAACGCCCCTTAACCGCACAGCCCTCCTCGCGGCGGAGGTCGCGTCGCCATCGCCGCATGACTCGATCAATGCAGCGTTTCACTGCTTCGAGGGACAACCCGGTTGACCGCGCGATTTCCTTGGCTGTCCACCCACTCGGAAGCCAGACCATGATCTCACGCTCATGAATCGGCAACGCACTGAGGCGCGTCAGAATGTAATCCTTCGCCTCGGCCCGCCGCGCCAGACTCGACCCCTTGGCCGCGGCTTGGCGGGCGTCCGACCGTGTTGCCTCGTGGTTCATCGACCGCTTCTGCGTGCCCACACGGGC
The DNA here is from genome assembly GCA_963834865.1 of uncultured Gemmataceae bacterium. Classification (GTDB taxonomy): domain Bacteria; phylum Planctomycetota; class Planctomycetia; order Gemmatales; family Gemmataceae; genus CAWIDK01. The sequence continues at coordinate 2,155,664 of CAWIDK010000002.1, read as the reverse complement.
CCGGACTTCCATTTTCCACCGGTCCTTCACGACTTGCCGTAGAAACCGGATCAACGCACCCTCGTCTGCAAATGTATCGCCGCGGCGCAACGCCTTGAGCACCGCGAGCCAAACTTCCTCTTCATCGTCCACCTGGCGCCGCAACCGGTCGCGCGCTTTAAGGAGGCGGCGAATGGCAGCGAGGACAGGGCCCTGGTTAGCTTTGTAAAGTGTGTTAAATGCGTTTTGGGGCCCGACGTGGATTTCCACGAACGGTCCGCTCAACAAGGCCGCGGCCATGGCGGTTTGCGGCCTACCGAGGCCCGCGTAAGCGAGGGAAGACATGGCACGACACTCCGGAAGCGCGTATTGTGTGAGGTGCGAACGGCAGCTAGTCTACGGGCCCGGTCGGCAATTGCAAGATAATCTCTGATTCCCTTCGGGCGCAGTTCTTACCAGTCCCCTCCGAGGATCTCCCCACGGGCCGGAGTAACCGCGCCCCAATAGGTGAAGGGCGACATGCCCGGCGCCAGGCTACGACTACTGCCGTCTGCCATGGCAACGAGCATGCCGCTGGTGTGCGGTGTTTGCGCGAGCTTCGGGTTGCAGGAGGAAACTCGTGGAGCGACCTGAAAGGTCCCCGGCCACATGCCATTACTTTGCGGCGGCTGCCCGGTGGTCACCGGCCAATCGTCACCCTCGTTCGCGTAATGAAGCACGTTTGGTCCGCCGTCTGCGAATGTAGCCCTATGGCCTGAGGCCTGATACCAAACATAGACAAATGGCGTGTTGTTGCAAACCGCATAGTGCTCCGCAAGAGCAATGGTGTTAGAAGATCCGTCGGCGAAGCTGCGGCCTAACGCGCAACCATTGATGAATACCTGCGCATTCGCCGCATAACTCGTAAGGAACCCCCGAGCAGGGTCATAGGCGGTCGGGTCCGCCGGGCTAACGTAGGTCACAATCTGTAATGGATAGTTAATATTCTGTGCGGCCATTTCGGCAAGCGACAGATTCCACGTTACTCCAACGTAGGGAAATAGCGCGATGAGGAACGACTGTTCTGGGTTGCAGCTACTTTTTGCCCCATCGATCACGGGAAAGCGATCCGCGTGTGTATTGCTGAAGCCGTGGGCTGCCATAATGATCTGCCGAAGGTTATTGGCGCTTGCGGTACGTGCCGCGGCTTCGCGGACGCGCTGGACTGCCGGAATTAGGATAGCGATCAGCACCGCAATGATTGCCGTGGTGACCAAAACCTCTACCAGCGTAATCGCGGACCTGTTGCGGTGGCGAGCGACCATAAACTGCCGGCTCCTTTGTAGTTGCCGGGGGCATAAGCGACCGGAGACTCCGGTCGCTTATGCCCCCGGAGCCGTTGCTCGGCGCCTCAAGCGTAGCAGAACGGGGCAGCGGATTCAATCGCGGTTCGGGCTTTGAGGGGACCGGTCATAGATTCTCGGCGGCTAACAGCTTTTTCATTTTACGTCAAGCCCGGTGGCTGTGGTACTATCGAAATAGAGCGTCTTCCCCCCTTGGGTGTAATACATCCTAGCGAAAACGCTATAGGTACCTGTTGGCAGACCCGAGATGGTGCCGCCGGAGAAGGTCTTTGTGGGGCCGATCCCAGCGATCGTGGCATTCTCCTGGCCTCCTGGACCGCCCTTCTTAGGAGTCGACTGAGTGGCTATTACCCCGGCATGAAATAAGATCAAAGCAGTTCAACGGGGGCAGCGTATTGTGCCCAAGGATGTAGGAAATAACTAATCACATGGCTCGGCACCGTGGCCAATTTGTTCATGAAGGTCTCGACTCGCGTCTTCAGAGCACTCCGGTTCTCAGGCAGACCCGCTTCGTTCACCGTAGCTTTCATGTCGTTGTTCAGGTACTCGACCGGGTTCATCTCCGGAGAGTACGCCGGCAAGTAGAACACCTCGATCTGCGACGCGTGCTCCGCCAACCAGGTCTGCACTTCCGGTGTCTTGTGGGCTTGCAGCCGGTCCGCGATCAACAGGATCTTGCGCCGCGCCCCCGTGACCAGGCGTTGCAGAAATTGCAGGAACACCGCAGCGGTCAGCATCCCCGAGTAGGTCATGAATTGGACCGTGCCTTCGTTGCTGATCGCCGAAATCTGGTTGACCCGGATATGCGGTTGGGGCACGTCCATCGTCGCCCGCTCCCCTTGGCGGGCATAGCCCGTGCCGGGGTGGTGGTCGGCGGCCACGCCCACCTCGTCGGTCCAGAGAATCTCCGCACCCTCACGGAACGCCTGAACTTCAATGGCAGGGTAGGTCTCCAGCAACCATTGCTCCACCTCGTCCGGGTCCTGCTGCCGTCCATGCCGGCTCGGTTTCTTGGGGGTATAGCCCCAGCGGCGAAGATATTGCCCCACCGTTCGTTCGGCCAGGTCGATGCCAAACTCCTGCTGGATCAACTCGCGCACCGCACGTCGGGTCCACAGGGCGTGCTGAATGCCCAAGGTCTGCGGCGACTGGTTGTCAATGCACTGTTGGATGCGTTGCGCCTGGGCATCGGACAGCAAGCGGCCCACGCCGAGCGGTCGCCCGGTCCGGTCACCGGGCAGCGCGGGCGTCCCGGCGGCGGAGTAAGCCGACCACCAGCGGCTGATGGTTTCATGGCAGACCCCGAGCACGTCGGCGAGTTCGACTTCGGAGTAGCCCAACTCGATGCCGCGCAAGGCACGCAGGCGCAGTACCTGCAGCGCTTCATCGGACAAGTGGCGGGCGTCCGGCAATTCGATCGACATGGCTGCTCTCCGTTTCCGGGTTTTGCTCCCCACGGACTATTGAGCAATTTGCATGCCGGCGTAATATCACCACGATTTTGGTAATAACCTGACCCTTCCCCTCGGTCGCCGTGCCTTGGCTAACAATTGTGCCAGCCTGCGGCGAATTCGGATATCCGCCTGCCCAGGTTATAGATTGCGCCAGGATTTCCGGGGTGAAACCGGCTACGGCCGCGACCGCTATCGCGGTTATTGCGATGTACCGCATATCCAATCCCTCTCTCGGTGGCAGTGTCGTGGGTGTGTCGGGCTGAAACTGGCTGAAACTATGATTATGGTAACGTCACGGTCGACTCTGCAGAGTCATTGATATAGGTGTTGCCACAGCAATCGGTCGTCCTGAGCCGTACGAAGACCGTGTACATTCCTGACGGCAGACACGCGACTGTGCCGCTCCAGCTCGTTCCACAAGCGGTGCCTGCGATCTCCCCGCCCTGCCCACCACAGGCCGCCACACAGTACAAGGTAATGCTCGAAAGCGATTGACCCGTGGCAAGCGCGAACGTTCCGGAGCCCGTGATTGAGCCTGAGCAGCCCGTAGGCCCGGATGTGAAGCTAATGGAACTCTGGGCGTGTGACTGTTGCGTTGCCGCCAACAGGACGACAAACGCCAACCCGATTGTCTTCCGCATAACACGATCGTCCAAAATGAACCCTTCGTCGTGAAACGATCTTCTGATCCTCGGCTCGGCGTGTCAGCCGGCACGCGCCGGCACGCTGTTCGATCCCTTCAAGTCGTCTACCCGCATGCCGAAGGCAGGCGCGAATGCACGCCAAGATGGGTGCTGCGCGGGCGGCGACAGTGCCCGGCCGGGTCATCATGGGCGCGAATGACGGGTCGGCTGACCTCGGATTACCGGGGCCGCAAATGGGTGTTCGCGACTGGTGCAGGGGCCGTCTACTAAGGCATAGGCTGCGAAAGCCGGGCGATTCGGGACACGCAGTTGAAAAAGAATTTGGAAAAACCGAAACGCGCTCCGGGGCGGCCATTTGTTGCGCCGAGTATAATCGACGGAAAGGCGTCACGGCGGAGGAGAAATGGATGACCGAGCCCAATACGCCCTCGACGGCGACGAGCACGCCAAAGCCGGTCGCTGTCCCGACGGATTACCTCTGGTGCTTGACGGTCGATCAGTACCACGAGATGATCCGTTTGGGCATCCTGATCGACGGCGATCCCATTGAGCTTCTTGAAGGGCTGCTGGTCAGGAAGAAGTCGAAGAAACCTTCGCACAGCTATGTCAACGATAAGCTGCGCGGACGCGTGCAGCGGATCCTTCCCACGGGCTGGCTTGTCAAAGCGCAGGATCCAATCACCCTCGAGACGAGTGAGCCCGAGCCCGATCTGACCGTTGCCCGCGGGGAACTCGACGACTACGCCGATCGCCATCCGGGCCCGCAGGACATCGCTCAGCTTGTCGAGGTTGCCGACACCAGCCTGGCGCGCGACCGCGGATGGAAGAAACGCATCTACGCCCGGGCACGCATTGCCGTCTACTGGATCGTCAACCTGGTCGATCGGCAGGTCGAGGTTTACACGCAGCCGTCCGGCCCTGCCGAGCAGCCTGATTATGCCCAACGGCAGGATTTCGGTCTGGGCGACACGCTTACGGTCGTCCTTGACGGCCAGGAAATCGGCAAGATCGCGATTGAGGAATTCCTCGGCTGAGATTCTCCTTGCGTGCCGCGCCGGCGCGGGACAAAATAGCTGTAATGCACAGCACCTCGGCCAGCCTGTTACAGCGACTCCACCAGCCGGAGGCGGCGGACGCCTGGGCGCACTTCGTCCAGCTGTATACGCCGCTGCTCTTCTACTGGGCGCGCCGGCTGGCCCGCGGCGATGCGGACGCGGCCGACCTGGTCCAGGACGTGTTCGCCACCCTTGTGCAGAAGCTGCCGGCGTTCAACTACGAGCCGGGCAAGGGTTTCCGCAGCTGGCTGCGGACGGTGCTCGTCAACAAGTGGCGCGATCGCTGCCGGCGGCAGGCGCCGCTGCCGGTCGGCGGCGCCGAGGGCCTGCTAGGCGACCTGCCGGCGCCGGAGGACGAGGCGTTCGGCGAGGCGGAGTATCGCCGGCACCTGGTGCAGCGGGCGCTGGAGCTGATGCAGGTGGAGTTCCCGCCGAAGATGTGGCAGGCGTGCTGGGCGCACATCGTCGACGGCCGGCCCGCGGCCGAGGTCGCCGCGGAGCTGGGCATCGCCCCCATCACGGTGTACGTCGCCAAGTCGCGCATCCTCAACAGGTTACGTCAAGAGCTCGACGGGCTCCTCGACTGACCGATTTTTTCCCCTTTTTTTTGGCATTTTTGGTAAGAATCCGGCGACTCGCTGCGTACCCTTATTCCAGCTAGCCCTGCGATTGGCATGGCAATAATCGAGAATGTGGAGAGGCGCGTCATGTGGCTCAATGAATGGCGCCGATTGTTCTGGTTTCGCTGGGTCCGCGTCGCCGCCCGGCGCGCGCCATCGGTCCGCGGCGTGCGCTGCCGGCTGTCGCTGGAGCCCCTCGAAGACCGCTGGCTGCCGTCCAGCTTGGTTGATGTCGCGGATATCCCGTCCGGTAGCCAGGTGTCGGGTCCCGTGAGCCTGGTGGACAGTGGCGGCACGCTCTACGGCGAAGACTCTAACGGCAATGTCTTCTCCGTGCAGAGCACTAACGTCCACTTCATCGCTAACACCGGTGAGGGGAGCTACCCTACCCTCGTCAGCAGCGACGGCTCGATTTACAGCCTTGCCTCATCAGCAACCAACGGTGACAGCATCGTGCAGGTTTCCGCCGGGGGCGTCAGCACCGTGGCCAGCTTCGGCGATGCCGGACTGGGCAGCGCGATGAGCCTTATCAGCGACGGCGATGGCAATCTCTACGGCACGGCCTTCGACCCCAACACCGACGGCCTCATGATCTTTGAGGAATCGGGCGGCACAATCACGTCCGTGGTTGACCCACTTGTTGAGGTCGCGGACGCGACCCTCTTCGCCTACAGTGACGGCAATCTCTATGGGCTTTCCGGCGCGCCCGTGGGCATCGCCACGTATAGCGGAACGGTATTCGAAGTAGCGGTTGCCACCGGCGACGTCACAACCGTCGGGGATTTGACTGCCACCAGCCTGATCGCGGATAGCCAGGGCAACATCGACGGCGTCACGCCGAGCGGCCAGATTTTTCAGCTCGCGGGCGGCGCCGGGTCGCCGCAGACCCTGGGCACCATCCCGGACCCGGGCATGGCCAACACCATTCTTTCGCTGACATCGGTGGACAGCGCCGGCGATATCTACGGCTTCGCGCAAAATGGCGGCACCGGCTCGGGCAGCATCTTCGAGCTGGTGAAGAACAGCCAGACGACCATCGACCTCGCCAGGTTCGGCAATGGGTCCACGGCCAACGGCCTCGGTCCCACTGCCCTGGTGAGCGACGGCCACGGCGACTTCTTCGGCACCACCGCGTCGGGGAAAAATAGTGCGTCACAGAACGGTACGATCTTCGAGCTCCAGGATGTGACTGCCACGGACACGCTCGCCGTGTCAGTCCAGCCGCCCGACGAGGTTATGCCGGGTCCGGGGTTCACCTTCAGCGTGACCGTCACCGACAAGAACTCCAAGGGCCAACCGGTCGCGAACCTGCCGCTGACGCTGGCGATCGGCAACGATCCCAGCGGCAGCGCCACCCTCGGCGGCGGCACGCCGCCGACCGCGACGACCAACAGCCAGGGCCAGGCCACCTTCACGGGCCTGAGCCTGGACAACCTGGGCAACGGTTACACGCTCCAGGCGAGCGCCGGCGGCACCGAGCCCGTCACCGTCACGACCAACGCCTTTGACGTGGTTCCGCAGATCACGCTGACATGGACCGGCAAGGACAGCGCGGACTGGAGCAATCCCGAGAACTGGACGAACGACAACGGCAATCCACAGGTGCCGTCCGGCCAGGGTGAAAACCTGGTCTTCCCGACCGGCCTTGCCAGACTGAGTACGGTTAACGACGTTTCGACTCTTCAGGATCTTCAGGTCAACACCATCGAGGTCGACGGCAACTACCTGTTTGCCGGCAACGCCATTGATGTGATCCAGGGCATCACCGTCGACGGCGGGTCGCCCGACTTCGGCACCGTCGTGCTGGGCCAGGGCGTTGCCGGCGCGGCCGTCCCGGCAGCGGCCGGGAGCGCGGCGAGTCCGCTGGCGGACGGTGGCCCGGTGTTGTGGAACGTTATTGCGGGGGACTCGAAAGCCACCAACCTGGAAGGAGGCGCCGGATTGAAGAAGACCGGCCCGGGCGAGCTCGACGTCACGCGCACCAGCTCGTTTACCGGCTCGGTGGAGCTCGATGCCGGCACGCTGAAGCTGATCCAGGCTGACGCGGACCCGCTCGGCACCGGCACGTTCATCGTCAATCCCATCGATCCGAGCACGCCCGTAACCCTGGCGCTTGCGCAAGCAATGACGTTGCCGGACACGGTCAGTCTCCAGGGTGGAACGTTGAACGTGACCGGCGCCGATTTGACCCTGAAGGGCGCCGTGACGGTCGCCGCCAACACGGTGATCGACACGGACCATCCTGTCGAGGTCACCATTACAGGCACCTTGACCAGCGTGGGCGGCTTCTCCACCTTGGACGTTGGCGCTGCTAGCGAGGTTGTGTTGAACGGCGCGATGAACGGCTATGTGACGGCGCAGATCGGCGCCAGCGTCGACTTTGGCCCCCAGCTTAGCGGCACCGGCTTCGTACTGGTGCAAGGTACCCTGACCAGCGACACGGCCAACAGTTTTGCCGGCACAATCGACCAAGTTCTTCCTAACGCTGCCATCACCGTGGGTGCCAACAACGCCTTGGGCACCAATAGCAGTGTCGATCTGAACGGCGGGAGCCTGCGCGGAGGGCGCGGTGACGCTGCCGAACGCCATCAACTTATTTGCCACGGTAGGCGTTGACGCGCCAGCGTTGACCCTCAGCGGTCCACTGAACGCCAAAGGCGGCAGTTCCGAGTTCGACCCTGACGCCAATACGCGCCTGACTCTGACGGGCAGCCTCAGCGGGAACCTGAATGTCGGCGGCTCCGGCACCGTGGTGCTCAACGGCGCGCTGGACGGCAGCGTTGCCACCGTCGCCGACTCGGCCCAGCTGCAATTCGGCAGCGCTATTAGCGGCAGCGGCGGCGTGACGCTCGCAGGCGGCTTGCTCGCCAGCGCCAGCCAGGACAACAAGTTTGCCGGTCTCGTTGTGTTGCAAAACGGAACGATCCGGGCGAGCGCCGACAACGCCCTCGGCAGCGCCACGCTCCAGGTGACCCCGGCCACCGAAACCGCGTGGCTCCAGGCGTCGGAGTTTTCCCTGAACAATCCGGTGACCTTGAACGGCGGCACCCTGAACGTCAGCGGCAACCTCACCCTGGCCGGCACCATCACCATTGCCGCGGAGACGACGATCCTCCCCGCCTTCACGGCGACGACCGTTGCTTTGAGGGGGGCCATCGGCGACGCCAGCGCCGGCATTCTCGACGTGCAAGGGCCGGGCAGCGTCACCCTGAACGGAACGCTCGGTGCCGGCACTGTGGTGAACGCTGGCGTGGGCGATGCCAGCGGCACGGTCCTATTCGGCCCGCAACTCGACGGCACGGGGACCGTAAACGTCAACGCCGGCACGCTGCGCAGCTCGGCTGCGAACGCGTTTGCGGGGACGGTGAACGTTAACGCCGGCACGCTCCGCCTCGGCGGCGACGGTGTCCTGGGGACTGCGGTCTTGAACCTTGGATCGGCCGGGGGGACTTCGACGGCGACCCTCGACCCGATCACGCCGACGACGCTTGGCAACACGGTCCATTTCTACGCGCTGACGCTCACGGTCGAGCCGGGGAACCTGCATTTCACCGGGAGCGTTTTGGAAGATGCTGCCGGCGCGATCGACCCCGACGAGGGCGCCTTCGTGACGCTCGGCGGGAGCCTCGCGCTCGACAGCGGCGCCGCCGCCGGCGCCACGCTCACCCTGGGAGGCACGGGCCTGGTCACGCTGACGCACACCTTCAGCGGCAACGGCGGGATCACCGTTGGCAAGGGCGGCGAACTTTCTTCGAGCGGCGTCGGCGGCTACACCGGCGCCATCACGCTCAATGGCGGAACCGCCGACGCGTTGGAGAATGACGCATTCGGGGCCGCGGGCGCCGGGCGCTGGAAGTGGCGTCGGGCGGGGGCAAGCTCGATTCGACCAACGCCAGCAGTGCGCCGACCTTGAGCAACAGCCTGAACCTGAACGGTGGCACGCTGACCGTCGAGGGCAGCGTGACCATCAGCGGCGGCGTGACGGTCGATTCTTCCGGCTCCATCAATCCGACCGGCGGAACGTCCCTCACTCTCGGTCCGGTCTCGGGCGCCGGCACGCTCACCCTCGCCGGCCAAGGAGTCACTTTCCTGGCCGGCACGCTCGACACCACCACGGTGAGCGTGCAGGGGAAGGTGAAGCTCAAGAGCACGTTCGGCGACGGCAGCACGCCCGGCTCGTTCCTCGTGATGGAAGGCGGCGAGCTGACTTCCCTAGGCATCGGCACCTTTACCGGCAATGTCACCCTCCAGAACGGCACTCTCGTCGCAGGCGGCATCAATGCGTTCGGCACGGGCAGCCTCGCCGTCATCCCGACCGGGACGGTCCAAATCAACCTGGCCGGCGGCGCCCCCACGCTTGGCAACGCGCTCAGCCTTTCCGGCGGCACGCTCGGGGTGGGGGCCGGTTCGCTGACTTTCAGCCAAGCGGTGACGCTCGGCAGCAACACCACCATCCAGAACGGCGGCACGCTCACGCTTGCGGGCGGCGTGAGCGGCGGCGGCAATACGCTGAAGCTGGCCGGCAGCGGCAAGCTGCTGCTCGGCGGCACCCTCAGCAGCGTGACGGTGATTGTGCCGACGCAAAGTCAATTTGACACGCTCGACGGCCTGACGGCGACCGGTGGCGCCACGGTGCAGACCGCCAACGGCCACGTGCTCTTCCCGAGCTGAGCAAGCCGTGATTGGATCGGGAACAGGGGAGCCAACGGATCCGCTGACACACGCTGGGGCGGTCTTCACGGTACGTTGCCAAGCAAGTCGCGTATCCTCAACAGGTTACGTCAAGACTCGCTGGGCTCCTGGACTGACCGGTTTTTTCTTGACATTTTTGGTAAGAATTCGGCGACTCGCTGCGTACCCTTATTCCAGCTAGCCCTGCGATTGGCAATCATCGAGAATGCCGAGAGGTGCATCATGTGGCTCAATGAATGGCGCCGATTGTTCGTATGCACGCCGCGCCGGACCCGGCCGAGCCGCGCCGGCCGCTGCCCGCTGCGTCTCGAAGAGTTGGAGGACCGCACCGTTCCCAGCAGCGCGGCTCTCCTGAGCAACATCGGGACGCTTTCCAGCGCGCCGGGGCCCTTTGTCCAGGCCGGCGCGAACGTCTATTTTGTCGCGAACGCGAACGGCGCCGGGCAACTCTGGACCACCGACGGCACGGCCGCGGGAACAGTCCAGATCACCAACGGCACCACGCCCTTTACCAACCCAACTGACCTGACCGCGGTCGACAGCACGCTGTACTTCCTCGCCCAGCCCGGCAGGGGCACCGCCAATCTCCTGACGGCGGGCTCCGTCTCGCTCGCGGGGCAAGCAGACGGCACCTTCAATCTGACGCTCACGAATGCTGTCGGCGCCTTCACGCTGAGCTACCAGACCCAGGACTATTACTCGGCGCTGCTGAACCCTGGCGCCGTCACCACCGCCCCGATCCAGGTGGACGACCCCAACTTCGAGGACGACCTGGCCAATGCCTTGCAAGCCATCCTGCCGGCCAGCACCTATGGCACGGTTTCGGTGACGGATAACGGTTCCCCTCCCAGCGGCGGTTCCGGCACCTGCACCATCAGCTTTAGCTTTGACGGGGTCGACTTCGCCCCCCTGCCGTACTATGTCAACCTGGCCGTAAACACCGTGGCGACCCCCGAGTTGTGGGAGTGCAACGGCACCAGCGCCACAATGATTCCGGTCACCGCCGCCGGCAGCCCGGACGCCGCCCCCTATGACCTGAAGGCGATGAACGGCGCCCTTTACTTCGGCGCCACCGATAGTGCGGCCAACACCGAGTTGTGGGAATGCGTCGGCGCCACAGTGACGGAGATCATGATCCCGACCAACAACGGCTCCAGCGACGCCGACACCGGCGACGCCGACACCGGCTCCATAAGCGGTACGGTTTACAACCCCAATCCCTATGACCTCACCGTGGCCGGCGACGCCCTGTACTTTAACGCCAACAACGGCCAGGCCAGCGCCGACGACGAGCTGGTCCCCGACCCGTGTTTGTACCAGTGTATCGGCAGTAGCGTCACGGAGATCCCGATCGTCGCCGGCTCGGACACGGACCAGCTGCCCGACCCCCAATTCCTAACTTCGGCAGGCGACACCCTGTATTTTGACGCCTATGACGCCTCATCGGCAGCTTACCCTGGACTCACCGCCGACGACTTGTGGGCGTACAACGGCACGACCATCCCAACTCCGACCGAGATCGCCAATGTCGACCTCGCCTATCCGGGGACGGCGGTGGGCAGCACGCTGTATTTCACCGCCTCACCCGCCTCGAGCCAAAGCTTCACCGAACTCCCTTACGAATGCAATGGCACGACCGCCACGGCGATCCAGCTTGGCAATAACACCGGTGCCGCCAATGGCATCGTCAGTGACTTTACGGCCGTAGACAGCACCGTGTACTTTGTCGATTCTATTCAGAACTCCACGACCTACACGGACCAGTTGTGGGCGGTCGCCACCAACAGCACCACCGCCACCATGATCGCTGTCGGCAATCCGAACAACACTCCCATCGGTCCCTTGGCGGCCGTGGCCCAAACGAACGCCGACGGGAGCACGAGCAGCACCCTGTACTTCGTCGCCGCCGACAGCAAGGGCAACTCCCAGTTGTGGCAATACGACGGCACCAACGCTCCCTCCGTCGTTTCGATCAACCCCAGCGGCGCTTCAAATCCAAGCTTCTTGTCGCCGGTGGGCAATTCCCTGTACCTGGGCGCCGACGACGGCACCAACGGCTTCCAGCCGTGGGTCGTGAGCTCGCAGGCCACCAACACCTGGACGGGAACAGGCAAGACCAACCACTGGAGCGAGGCCGCCAACTGGACGAACGGCGTGCCCGTGAACGGCCAGAACCTGGTCTTTCCCTCCGACGTGACGAAGCTGGCGACCGTCAATGACCTGCCCAACCTCCAGGTCGGCAACATCGAGATCGACGCCAGCTACGATCTTGGCGGACAGGAGTTCGTGCTCACGGGCAATATCACCGTCACCGCTGGCGACTGCGACATCAGCGCGGAGCTCGACCTGGCGGACGCGACGGCCGTCGCGGCAGCGGCGCCGGCTGGGCAACTGGCTCCTAACGGCGTCCCGAATCCCAATTATCGGATTGCCATCGTGGACGCGGGCGCTAAGCCATCCATCAGCACCTTGACGGGGCCCAAGGGCCTGATCAAGGTCGGCGCCGGCGAGCTTATCATCCAGGGCAAAACGAACACCTACACGGGCGGCACGATTCTGCAGCAGGGCACGCTTACGATCGACGGGCCCAACGCGATCGGCCCAGGTTCCTTGACCGTGGCGCCAATGACGACGGATCCGGTCACCCTGCAATGTGCCAATTCCGTCACTTCGATCGCGCTGCCCAATCAGCTCATCCTTCAAGGAGTCGTGGCCAACGGGGCACTCGGAGTCCAGGGAGTGCCGGGAGGGACGTTGGACGTCGCCGCGGGTGATGTCGCGTTCAACGGCCCCATTACCGTCAATACGACGACGGAGATCGACCCGGCCGCCCATTACACGGTCACGCTCAACGGGGCCCTGACAACCAACACGAACCCGGATACCAGCCCTGCCGTGCTCGCGGTCGGGGCGCCGGCCAGGTCACGCTCGGCGCCGCGGCGGGCAAGGCGCCCGGTTTCAGTGGCGCCGGGACACTGCAATTGAACCAAGGCGGCACGCTGCGGGCCGACGGCACGGGCCCGTACTCCGGAACTATCACGCTCACGGGTGGCACGCTGTCGCTGGGCCTGGTCCAGCCAGCCATCAGCAGCGCCGCGACCCTGGACCTGACCGGTGTGACGCTGAATACAGGAGGGATAGGGGCAGCGCCAGTCACGCTCAAGGCGGATGGCGATGTAAAGATTCCCAACCCCTGGGTCCTCGAGTTTGGCAGCTTGATTCTTGCCAGCTCAGTCGATCTGACGGGCAACATGACCGTCAAGCCCGCGGGTACAGCCCCGCCCGAGTTCGACCCCGACCAGGGTGTTACCGTGGGCCTCGGTGGCAGCTTCACGTCGTCCAGTACCCTTGATTCCCTTGTCATAGGCGGCAAAGGCCAGGTCCAGCTCGACAAGACCTTCAACGGCGGGCCCAACCCCGGCGGCGCGGCCGGGCTGACCGTCGATGGCGGCACGCTGGTCAGCAGCGTGACGGTAAGCTTCGACGGCACTGTGAAGCTCAACACCGGGACGCTCAAGCTCGGCGCTAACAACGCGGTCGGAACCGGATCGCTATTCCTGGGCAGCCTCGGCAAGAATGCATCCATTCAGCTGCTTCCGGTGAGCGGGCATATCATCGCGGTGAATATGCCGACAACGTTCTATGGCGGTTCTCTCGCGGTCTCCGGCGCCGAGCAACTGCAGCTGGCAGGAGCGGCAAATAATCCGCCGGCGCTCGCGAACCAGCTTAGCGTCGAGACGACGCTGAATCCAGCCCCCAAGACGGTGGTCGCCTTCATCAACGGACTTAACGCCGCGCAGGACTTGCACGTCGGTGGCGGCGGCTCGGTCCAACTCGGTGGCCAGCTCCTCGGCCGCATACAGGTCGACCAGGACGGGCTGGTCGTCCCGCTCGCGACGTTCGGCGGGACCGGCTCGATTGTCGTCAACAGTGGCGGCGGCTTCACCACCTACAACGGCAGCACGTTGGCCAGCAATCAACGCAACACGTTCGCCGGCACCGTCACGGGATTGGCCGGCAGTACCATTGTCTTCGACGCGAATTTCCCCCTGGGTCAGATCGTGGGCGGAACGACCTACGCGCCGACCATCAATCTCGGCAGTACGGCGGGGGGCAACCCGGTGGCGCTGATCGTGACGACGGGCGCGGTTACCATGCCCGACGTGACGACGGTCACGTTTGCCGGCGGCACCATCCTGCTCGCTGGCGACGACTTGACGCTAAATAACCTTGCGGCCTCGGCAGACACCACCGTTCAGGTCCTCTCCGCCCGTCAAAGCCTGATCGTGCCCAAGGCGTTTGGGCCGGACCCGGGTGCTCCCGCGCTGCCAAGCTCCGATGTTACGCTGAACGGCGGCATGCTCCAGATCGGCGGCACCCTTAGCTCGGGCCTGGTCGTCCAGGCGGGGACGCTCTGGCTGATGGGAACGCTGCACGGCACCGGCACGATCGACGGCAATGGCGGCACGATTGTCAGCTCAAGCAACAACACGTTCGCCGGCACCATCACGATGGCGGGCGGCAATCTCGCAGGCACGGGCGTCAATCCGTTTGGAGTCGCGCCCGGCGCCGTGATTGTCAATCGGACCTGCAACCTCACCGCCAGCGCCGGCCACGCCGGGCGGCCCATCGGTCGCGGGGGCGCTGACCGTCGGCAACGTCGTCACCGTCAACAGCGGAGGTACGCTCAACGTCCCGAACGACGTCACCTTTGCCGCGGCGGTCACCGCCAACGGCGGCACGGTGGCGACCACCGGCAACGTGCAGTTCGATGGCCAGGCCACGGTCAACAACGTTCCGCTGGGTCCCAACACCTCGTCGCCCGGCGTCCTGGGGACCGACGGCAACGTGACCTTCACCGGTCCGGTACAGATCAACAGCGGCGACGTCGGTAAGGGCGGCACATTTACGTTTACAGGTGATGTCACCTTCGCTGACAGCGGTCACAACCTCAGCCCCGGGGGGATTTATCAATTCAACGGACCGGTCACCGTGCAGACCGCGGTGTTATTCCTGGACGGAGCCGTGACCGTTGCAGGCGCCCTCACGCTGACCCAGGCTACGACGCTCACGGCCGAGGGAGGTGGCAAGTGCAACATACATGGCGGCCTGCTCGGCGACCAGGACTTGACGCTCGCCGGCATTTCCGGCGCCAGCGTTACCTGGGCACTGCATTTGAATATCCACGGCAGCTCCATCATTGCCGGCGCCCGTTGTACCGTCATCTGCTACATGGGGTTCGAGGAAGACGATGGCCTCGATCCCACATCGGAGCATGGCGGCAAGGTGATCCTAGAACTGACAACGCCCTATCCCGGACATTAAATCGACCTGAACCTTACCAGCTATTCCGCGCGTTTCCCGTCGCCGGGTGAGGTCGCGGACAGTTTAGGCAAGCGCGCCGTTCGGCATAATTTGGGGCGAAATGGTACCGCCTATGTAGGTAAATTCGCCGAATAGCGGTGCGCGGCGAAACTCGAGCTGAGCGAGCTGTAAACAGCATTGGGTTCACCCCTGAGCGCGTGACTCATGGCTGTAAGGGATTAGCCCTGACTCGCCGAGGAGGCTGGAATGCCGATCGCGACGGACTGCCCGCTGCCGCAAGAGTTGCAGGCGTTCCTGCTCGGCGAGTGCCTGCCCGCTGAGGTGGACCGGGTCGCGGCGCACCGCGAACAGTGCACCCAGTGCTTCGGCAGCCTCGACCGCTTGCCGGCCAATGATCCGCTGCTCGAGGCGATGCAGAGCCCGCCACACCGCGCGACGATGCGATGGCGGCCTTGCTCGTGGACCTGATGGGCCGGCTGTCCGATCTGACCACGCCTTCGGGCGACACGCGCGTTCCGAGCGCCAAGCGGCGGAACCGGCCGACCCCAACACGACCCAGGAGATCTACCACTTCCTGGCGCCGGCCCAGCAGCCCGACGAGATCGGCCGGCTCGCCTCTTATCGCGTGCTGAAGGTGCTCAGGGTTTTCCGCGGCTGGCTGCGGACGGTGATCGTCAACAAGTGGCGCGATCGCTGCCGGCGGCAGGCGCCGCTGCCGGTCGGCGGCGCCGAGGGCCTGCTGGGTGAGCTGCCGGCGCCGGAGGACGAGGCGTTCGGCGAGGCGGAGTATCGCCGGCACCTGGTGCAGCGGGCGCTGGAGCTGATGCAGGTGGAGTTCCCGCCGAAGATGTGGCAGGCGTGCTGGGCGCACATCGTCGACGGCCGGCCCGCGGCCGAGGTCGCCGCCGAGCTGGGCATCGCCCCCATCACGGTGTACGTTGCCAAGTCGCGCATTCTCAACAGGTTACGTCAAGAGCTCGACGGGCTCCTGGACTGACCGGTTTTTTTCCCTTTTTTTGGCATTTTTGGTAAGAGTTCGGCGGCTCGCTGCGTACCCTTATTCCAGCTACCCTTGCGATTGGCAATAATCGATTGACCTGACTTTTACTAATTTACCTTCCCGGCACATTTATGCGACAGGTTCGCGCGGCGTCCGCCGTAGTCTGATGCGGCTGGCCGAACCAAGCGATCACTTCGATTGGAGACCTCCATGCAACGCCTTGTCGCAAAGCTGTTTGCGGATTGGAAATGGAGCAGGAGCCCGCGTCCGCGTACCTCAACGCGGCGCGTATGCCTGAGCGTGGAACACCTGGAACAGCGTATCGTACTGGACAACAGTGCAAACTACTCGCCATGTATCATTGCTTCTCCCACCGCCCCCGTGCAGGCCAACAAATCGTTCAACATCACCGTCGAATGCGTGTACCTCAACCGGCCCGGCAATGTCATTGTGCCGAGCTACACCGGGACGATGGAGGTGACGACCGCGCCGTTAACCCAGTCGCCGAGTCCCACGGTTCTCGATGAATTCCCCTTCAGCAGCGGCGATCCGCACACGTTTACACTGAGCCTCCCCAGCTCGGCAACGATTTTCGTGACCGATCCGGCGTTCGGCAACTTCGACAACGTTGCCGTCACGGTCCAGCCGTCAACAACGCCGAACCCGCCTCAATTGACGGTGGATAACGATAATGCCGCTGGGCTGCTCGGCACTGGCCTGCTCGGCACGATAGGGTTTTCCTGGACCAGCGTCGAACCGGACAATCCGGACGTTCGGTACGATCTGGCGCTCACGAACTACTTGACCGGGCAACAAGCGTATAGCCGGGGGGATCTGACGGACACCAGCGCAACCGTCTTTACGTCGCTCCTGGCGCCGGAACATACCGGGCCGTGGTCGTCGCCTCTACCGACGACTTCGACGTGCGCAGCAACCTGGTGTATTGTCAGTCCGGCATCCTGGCCGGCCTCGATGACGGCACCTTGACCATCGACGGCACGTCCGATGGCAACCAAATATTCGTCGGCCAAACAGCCGGCCAGATTTCCATCCAGGCATCTGCTTCCCAAACTACTTTTTTCAGGCAGTCATTGCCAATCCTTATCGATGGCGGTAACGGCGTGCCGCAGAACACGGTGAATGCAGGCGACGTCAGTGACATTGTTGTCAACGGCGGCGGCGGCTTCGATCAGATTCTCCTCAACCAGGGAGACCAGCCCATTCAGGGCGAGGCGGTGATCAACGAGCCTCCCCCGACCACGAATTTCTACCCGGGAATTGGCGGTCAAGACACCTCCTTCGTCGCGGGCATCCGCGGCGGCACGACAACCTACAACAACTGTGCGTTTATCGCGGATGTCCCGGCGCCGAACGGGGCCGCACTCAGTGACATTTGTCAATCATCGTTCGGCAATTGCTTTATACTCGGTTCCCTGGCGGCGGTGGCCCTGAGCGGTCAGGTGCCTTTGACCAGCTCCACCCACATCCAGTATCTCGGCGACGACGGCAAAGTAGCCGATGCGTTCACATTCGACGTGGACCTCTATAACAGTTCCGGCCAACAGACCTCGGTGCCGGTCACATTCAATGGTCTGGTAACCTCACAGGACCCCAAGCCGTACGTTACCTTCGGAGTGGCGGGTTCGCCGTCGCCCGCAGCCTCTTACCAGTTCTGGACCATCTTGTACCGCCGGGCTTACGTCAACATGACCGGGCAGTCTGACAACGGCGGCAACGCGGGCCTGGTGCTGACGGCGTTGACCGGACGTGCAACGAGCCCCGCCGTGACCGACATTGACGACGACCTGTTTACGAACATGCAGACCGTGCTCAAGGCCGGCGGCAGCGTTGTCGCGGGCACCTATTCGAGCAAGGCCATGACACTGCCCAATCTGGTGGGGGGGCCCAAGGGGGGTCATGCCTATACGGTGGTCGGCGTCAGTGAGCTCAACGGCCAACCCGATCTGGTCACCCTGCGCAACCCTTGGGGTTTTGTGACCGCTCCGGACGACAAGACCAACGGAATGCTCACCATATCCTGGCAAGCCTTCCAAACGAACTTCGTAGGCGTATTCCTGAACCCAGCGGAACCGCCGAAAATCACGACGCCCAAGGTCACCACGTTCACGATCGGCGGTAACGACCAGTTCGCGCTGGCGGCCAGCGGCTATCCCGCGCCGACCTTCAGCGAAAACAGCACCGATGTGCTGCCCGCGGGAGTCAAGTTCAATCCGACCACGGGGGCCCTTATCGGCACGCCGGACGTGGGTACGGCCGGCACGTACACGCTGCACTTCACGGCCGATAACTCCATCGGCAGCGATGCGACACAGACCTTCACTTTGACCGTCTCGCCGTTGACGTTGACGCTGAATCCGCCGGCGCCGATCGAAGGACAGGGCCTGGGCAAAATCCTTGTCGGCACATTTACCGACGCGGACGCAGGCGACAAGCCGAGTCGCTACACGGCCCAGGTGCAATGGGGCGATGGACAGAGTTCGGGCAGCGGCGCCGGCAACGTGACGATCGTGCCCGACCCGGTGCAGGCCGGCGTCTTCGATATTCTGGCAACCAAGCCCGCCGCCTACGCCGACGCGGCCAACGGGCTCACTTTCGCCGTCACGGTCAACTACCCCGGCGTTCCGTCGGATTCCGCCAGCGCCACGCTGAATGTCGCCGATGCGCCGCTGACCTTGACGTTGGTTGTGCCGGCGGCGGTCGAAGGCCAGCCAGTGAAGCAGGTTCTGGTAGGCACGTTTACCGATGCCGATCCGGGCGGACACGCCAGCGAATACAGTGCGAGCGTCGCCTGGGGCGATGGCACAACCTCCACCAGCAAAGCGGGTACGGTCGTCATCAAGCCGGATCCCAAGGGCAAAGGCGTTTTCGACGTCATTGCCAGCAAGCCCAATCCGTATGCGGACGAAGCGAAGGGACTGACTTTCACGGTGGCGGTCCTGGATCAGGGGGGTGCCACCGCGAGCGCCAGCGGCTCGATCTCGGTGGCGGCTGGGTCCACTGCCAATCCAAACATTCTCACGGTGACGCCGAGCGTCGCCGCCATCACGAACGCCCAGGTCGCCAGCAACGGTTTCAGCATCGCGGTAACGTACAACAGTGCGATGAATACC
The DNA here is from genome assembly GCA_963834865.1 of uncultured Gemmataceae bacterium. Classification (GTDB taxonomy): domain Bacteria; phylum Planctomycetota; class Planctomycetia; order Gemmatales; family Gemmataceae; genus CAWIDK01. The sequence goes on along the minus strand of CAWIDK010000002.1, from coordinate 2,136,421 downwards.
GCGGTCAACCCGACCATCGCCTTCAGCCCGGACGTTAGCTCGACCCTGACGCTCGCCTCGGACGGCTGGGATTCCACGCATACGGTTTACACGGCCGTTTACAACGTCGCCGACGCGGGCGTGAGCGCCAGCGGCGTCCAGGTCACGATCAGTGGCGGCCAGAACAGCGCGGGCAACGTGCAGGTCCCGTTCATCCAGACCAGCCTGTTCGGCGTCAGCACCACGATTTCGAATACCCCGGACATTTCGGTGACCGCCAACGACACCAGCGCCGGCATCACCAACGGCTATTTCGGCGAATCCTTCGTACCAACTGTTTCGGGACCGTTGACGCAGTTGAATGTGCTGAACATTACCACCATGTACAGCACGCAGAGCCAGGGCTTCATAAACTCGACCAGCGCTACCATTGAGATCTTCCAGGGTGGGATCAACACGAGCAATCCGAATTCGCCCAGCTACGATACGCCGGTGGGGCCGTTGCTCTATTCGCAGAGCTTCACGTTCACCGTCGGCAACAACAGCATCGTCTTCACGACGCCGCCGCAGCTCGTGGCCGGCCAAACCTATTTGTGGGAGGTGGTGGCCGGCGGCGGCGTGGCCTGGATTGGTGCGAACATTGCCAACAACAATCCCTATCCGCAGGGGGATACGCTGGCCGGGCCGGGATTTGGTAATGACCTCGACTTCCAGACCTTCATGTGATGGGCGCCCCCGGCTTGCGCCGCCGGCTTGCGGGAACCTGCCACAGTTTCGCTGGCGCTCAGGGGGCGAGCGCCTGACTCGCCGAGGAGGCTGGTATGCCGATTGCGACGGACTGCCCGCTGCCGCAAGAGCTGCAGGCGTTCCTGCTGGGCCGGTGTCCGCCCGCCGAGGTGGACCGGCTCGCGGCGCACCTCGAACAGTGCGCCGCCTGCTTCGACAGCCTCGACCGCTTGCCGGCCAGCGATCCGCTGCTCGAGGCGATGCAAGCGCCCGCCACGCCGCGCGACGATGCGACGGCGGCGTTGCTCTCAGACCTGATGGGCCGGCTGTCCGATCTGACCACGCCCTCGGGCGACACGCGCGTCCCGAACGCGCAGGCGGCGGAACCGGCCGACCCCAACACGACTCAGGAAGTCTATCACTTCCTGGCGCCGGCCCAGCAGCCCGACGAGATCGGCCGGCTCGCGACTTATCGCGTGCTGAAAGTGCTCGGCATCGGCGGCATGGGCGTCGTCTTCCAGGCCGAGGACGCGAACCTGCACCGCCGCGTCGCGCTCAAGGTGCTGCGGCCGCGGCTGCTCGACGACGCGTCGGCACGGCAGCGCTTCCTGCGCGAAGCACAGGCGGCGGCGGGGCTGGCGCACGATCATATCATGCCCATCCTGCACATCGGCGCGAGCGCGGCGCGCCGTTTCTGGTCATGCCGCTCTTGCCGGGCGAGACGCTCGAACAGCGCTTGCAGCGCGCGCCGCCGCTGCCGATGGCCGAAGTGCTGCGCATCGGCGGCGAGATCGCGGCCGGGCTGGCGGCGGCACACGCGCGCGGCTTCATCCATCGCGACGTCAAGCCGTCCAACGTCTGGCTGGAGGGCGATGACCAGGCGGCGCGGGTAAAGATTCTCGACTTCGGCCTGGCGCGCGTGCTCGGCAGCGATGCGACGTTGACCCATGCCGGCGCGATCGTGGGCACGCCGGCGTACATGGCGCCGGAACAGGCGCGCGGCGAGCCGCTCGACGTGCGCTGCGACCTGTTCAGCCTCGGCTGCGTGCTGTACCGCATGACGACCGGCGCGGCACCGTTCAAGGGCCCGACCACGATGGCGACGCTGCGGGCGCTGGAGCTGCTGACGCCGCGAGCGCCTCACCTCGTCAATCGCGCGGTGCCGCGCGCACTGTCGGAGTTGATCGTGCAGCTCCTGGCGAAGCGTCCCGATGATCGCCCTGCTTCGGCCGTCGCGGTGACGGCAGCGCTCGAAGCTGTCCGCGAAGGCCGGCCGCCGACCGTGCCCGCACGGCGCCGCCGCGTGGCGATGGCGACGGTGCTCCTGACCGTGCTTGTCGTGGCGGGCGTCTGGCTCAGTCTCCTTGATTGGCGCGCGCGGCCGACCGGTGAGCCGGCCGACGCGGTGCTGTTCGCCCCGGCGGTGCATTACAAGTCGGGCCTGTATCCGCAGTGCATGGCGGTGGGCGATTTCAACGGCGACGGCAAGCTCGACCTCGCGGTAGCCAACGCGCAGAGCCATCAGGTCAGCGTGCTGCTCGGCAACGGCGATGGCACCTTTGCCGATCCGATCAGCTCGCCGGCCGGCGAGTGGTTTGCCAGCTCGGTGACGGCCGCCGACTTCGACGGCGACGGCAAGCTCGACCTGGTCGTGGCCAATGCGGGCAGCCACATGATCAGCGTGCTGCGCGGCAAGGGGGACGGCAGCTTCCACGCTCTGGTGCAGTATCCGGTCGCGCCCGGTCCGCACTCCGTGGTGGTGGGCGACTTCAACGGCGACGGCGCGCTCGACCTGGCCGTCGCGACCACGAGCGGCGCCGTCAGCGTGCTGGCGGGCAAGGGGGACGGCACCTTCCACGCCGCCGTCCCATTCGCCACCGGCAAGGATTGCCGCGGGATCGCGATGGGCGACTTCGACGGCGACGGCAAGCTCGACCTCGCGGTGACGAGCCACCACGGCACTGTCAGCGTGCTGCTGGGCAAGGGCGACGGCACGTTTCGCGACGCCGTTGCCTACCGGTTGTCGGCAGCGGCGGCCGGCGTCGTCGTGGGCGACTTCAACGGCGATGGCAAACCGGACCTCGCCGTGGCGGCAGTCGAGGGCGTCCAGGTGATGCTGGGCAACGGCGACGGCACCTTCCAGGCAGCGGTACACTTCGCCGCCGGCAGCAAGCCCAGGGCCATCATCGCCGGCGACTTCAACGGCGACGGCAAGCTCGATCTCGCCGTGGCCAACGACGGCGGCGGCAACATCAGCGTGCTGTTGGGCAATGGCGACGGTACCTTCCAGACCGCTCAGAATCATGCGGTGGGGATGCGCCCCGAACACCTGGCGGCGGGCGACTTCAACGGCGACGGACGCCTGGACCTCGCGGTCGCCAATTACGACTCGAACCATGTTTCCGTCCTGCTGGGTAAGCCGGTCCCGTACCGCGCTGCCTTCGACGCGGCGAACCCTTACGCCACCGGTAAGGAGCCCTACGCCGTCGCCGTCGCCGACTTCAATCGCGACTGCCGCCTCGATCTCGTCGTCGCCGAGCGCGGCTCAGGCACGGTCAGCGTGCTGCTCGGCAAGGGCGACGGCACCGTGTACGATGCCGTCGCTTACGCCGCGGGCACACAGCCGGTCGCCGTGGCGGTGGCCGACGTGAACCGCGACGGCCGGCCCGACCTCGTGGTCGCGAACAGCGGCGACGGCACCGTCAGCGTCCTGCTCGGCAAGGCCGACGGCACTTTTCACGCCGCCGTCCCTTACGCAACCGGCAAGGAGCCGCTGGCCGTTGCGGTTGCCGACGTCAATCGCGACGGCAAACCCGATCTCATCGTCGCCGACCACGGCAGCCGCACCCTCAGTGTGCTGCTCGGCAAGGGCGACGGCACCTTCGCGGCAGCGGTGAGCATCCCGCTGGCGCAGGCGCCAACCTTCGTGGCGGCCGGCGACTTCGACGGCGACGGCAAGGTCGATCTCGCCGTGACGCACAGCTTCCAGGTCGGCAGCGTCAGCGTGCTGCGCGGCAAGGGCGACGGGACGTTCCACGATCCGGTGAAATTTTCCGTCGGCGCGTATCCGAAGGCGCTGGCGGTGGGCGACTTCAACAGCGACGGCAAGCTCGATCTCGCGGTCGTCAACTGGGGCAGCAACGACATGAACCTGCTCGCTGGCAACGGCGACGGCACGTTTCGCGATCCGGTCAACTTCGCGGCCGGCGCCAACCCGCTTGCCGTGGTCGCGGCGGATTTCGACGGCGACGGCAAGCTCGATCTGGCGGTGGCCGGCGCCGGCGGCGTGGGCCTGTTGCGCGGCGACGGCCGGGGCGCGTTCCAGCCGCCGGCGCTCTACCACGCCGGCATCCACCCGGCCGGGCTAGCGGTTGGCGATTTCAGCGGCAACGGCAAGCGCGCGGTCGCGGTGGTCGATGCACACGGCGCCGGCGTGGCGGTGTTGCGGAATCGGCCGGCGGCGGCGCACCTGCACTTGGGCAGCTGGGAGGGTGCAACGCGGATGGCGGGCGCCTCCACGAGCGTCCACATCGAGGCCCTGAACGCCGAAAACCAGCGCGACACCGGCTACACCGGCACGGTTCACTTCCACGCCAGCGATCCCCAGGTGGTGGTGCCCGCCGACTACACCTTCACCGCCGCGGATCAGGGGATTCGCGGCTTTCCCCTGACCGTGGGCACCGCCGGCACGTTACGGGTCACCGTCGAGGATGCCGCCGGCGCGCGGCCGGCCGGGCGCTGGACTGTGCGCGTGCTCGCCCCGTCGGACCTGCACTTCAGCCTGGTGGCCCCCGCAACGGCCACCCTGGGAAAACCCTTCAGCGTCATGGTCACCGTGGAGGATCCCTATCGCCAACCGGCGCCGTTCTACGGCGGCACGGTCCGCTTGAGCTGCAACGAGCGCAGCGCCACCGTGCCGGCCGACTTTGCGTTTACCAAAGGGGATGGCAACGTGCACACTGCGGCCGGCGTAATCCTGCGGCAGCCGGGCCCGTGGACGATCACCGCCGCCGACGCTGTTGGCGGCGTCGGTCCCGGCAGTGCCACGGTGACCGTCAAATAAAGTGTCGAGCGCGGCGCTAAGACGAGATTCTCCTTGCTTAACACGCGGTTGCGGCACAGGATAAAGAGACGCCTCCGAATCGCCAGTCGCTCTTTGTCCGCACCGCGATGCACACCACCTCGGCGGGCCTGTTGCAGCGACTCCACGAGCCGGAGGCGGCGGATGCCTGGACGCGGTTCGTCAAGCTCTATACGCCGCTCTTGTTTTTTTGGGCACGCCGCCTGGCCCGCGTCCGCCAACGGCAACGGCACCATTTACCTCTTCCGCCTGGCAAAGATTCCCGCGACCGTCACCGCCACCGACGGCACCCATAGCGGTAGCGTCACCTACAACTGGACCATTTCCCGGCTGACGTTGAGCAACCCCGGCAATCAGGCCAATCGCGAGGGCGACTCGGTCTCGCTGACGGTCGCCGCCGCCGACTCGGAGGGCGACACCGTCGCCTACAGTGCGACCGGCTTACCCACGGGCGTGTCGATCAACTCGTCCACCGGCGCGATCACCGGCACCATCGGCTCGACCGCGCACGGCAGCAGTCCCTACCAGGTGACGATCACGGCGACCGCCGGCACGCACAGCGCGAGCCAGCAGCTCGTGTGGACCGTGACGCCCGCCGTCGCGCTCGCCAACCCCGGCCCGCAAACCAGCGCCACCGGTGATACCGTTTCGCTCGCCGTCAGCGCGACCAGCATCGTCGGCGGCACGCTCAATTACAGCGCCAGCGGGCTGCCGACCGGCCTCTCGATCAACTCTTCAACCGGCAGCATCACCGGTACCGTGTCGTCAATGGCGACGAGCGGCACCGCCACCGTCACCGCCACGGCCGGAATGCACTCGAATAGCCAATCCTTCCCGTGGACCGTCGCGCCGATCGCCCTGCCCGTGCCGGGCGACCAGACCAACTTCGACGGCGACAGCGTGTCGCTGTCGCTCGCCGCGCATTATCACGGCCTGGGCACCGTCACGTATTCCGCGACCGGCCTTCCTGCCGGACTGAGCATCAACAGTAGCACGGGGCTGATTTCGGGGACCATTGGCAGCACTGCCGACGTTGATGGGCCGTATGCCGTGACAATCACCGCGACCGATGGCACGGTGACGGCCACCCAAGCGTTGACCTGGAACGTCAATCCGGTCGTGACGCTGGACAGCGTCGACGACCAGGCCAACGGCGCCGGCGACGTGGTGTCGCTGGCGATGTCCGCCGACGACGCGCTGAACAACACGCTGAGCTACAGCGCGACCGGCCTGCCGCCCGGCTTGAGCATCAACTCCACGACCGGCGTTATCAGCGGCACAGTCGCCGCCGGCGCCGCGTCCAACACGCCGTATTCCGTCACCGTCACCGCGTCCGACGGCGCTCTAAGCGCGAGCCAGACCTTCAACTGGACCGTCGCCCCGGTGTGGCTCGTCAATCCCGGCCCGCAAACCAACGTCGACGATCAGGCAGTCGCACTCGCGCTCACCGCCGTGGATGCCGCCAGCGACACGTTGACGTTCACCGCGACCGACCTGCCGCCCGGCCTGAGCATCAACTCCAGCACCGGCGAAATCACCGGGACGCTCACCTCGACCGCGGACGAAGACAGCGGCTATCTCACAAGCGTAAGCGCGTCCGACGGCACCAACTCGGCAAGCCAAACCATCGACTGGACGATCGAGCAAATCGCCCCGAACAACCCCGGTACGCAGACGGCGCAAGAAGGCGGCACGGTTTCGCTCGCCACCGGTTCTGTAGGCATCGGCACAGCGGTGTTCAGCGCCAGCGGCTTGCCCGCCGGCCTGAGCATCAATTCCAGCACCGGCGCGATTACCGGCACCATCGCCGCCGGCGCGAACGGCGCATTCCCCGTCACGATCACCGCGACGAACGGCACCGTTGCCAGCAGCCAGACGTTCACCTTGAACGTTAACCCCGTGGTCGCCGTCGCCGCGATCGCCGACCAGACCAACAATGAGGGCGACTCCGTTTCGCTCACGCCGAGCGGCACCGATTCCAATAGCGCCACGCTCACCTGGAGCGCAACCGGTCTGCCCGCCGGCCTGAGCATCAACTCGGCCACCGGCGCCATTACCGGCACCGTGACCGATGGCGATGCGGCGGCGGGCCCGGCCTACAGCGTGACCGTGACGGCGAGCGATGGCACCTATAGCAACAGCGAGACGTTTACCTGGAACATCGCCAATCCCAGCGATAGCGCCCCGACATTGACCAACCCCGGCCCGCAAGCCAACCAGGCCGGCGACAGCGTGGATTTCTTCCTCGCCGCCTCGGACACGGCCGGCGACCCCATGACCTATAGCGCCGACAACCTGCCCGACGGCCTGACGCTCAACGCCGGCACCGGCGAAATCTCCGGCACGATCGCCGACGATGTAGTCAGTAGTGTCCCTTATTCGGTAGCCGCCACAGCGGACAATGGCCAGGGCGAGACCGCGTCGCAATCCTTCAGCTGGTATATCGGCGCGGCGACGATAAGCGCCTCCTGGAACGCAAGCATAACGGCGACCGAAGGGGTCGACACCAGCACCCTCACGCTCGCCACATTCACCACCCCGGACATGAACGCCCAGGACGGCGACTTCGCCGCGACCGTGAACTGGGGCGACGGCAATTCGAGCCCCGCCACCGTCAGCGGCAGCGACGGAACCTTCACCGTGACCGCCGACCACGCGTTTACCCAAACGGGCAGCAAAACAGTAGCGGTGGCTATTTCGAGCACTTCCGGGGCAACGACGGGCGCAACCGTTTCCGGCACGGCTTCCATTGGCGATGGTTCGATGACTCTTACGGGAGGCGCCACGCTCGGTGCCGTCGTCGGCAAGCAGCAGTTGTTCGTGCTCGGCTCGCTCGCGGACACCAACCTCGATTCGAGTCCGGCGAACTTCACCGTAAGCGTCTACTGGGGCGACTCGATGACCCCGACTGCCGTTACCCTCACGCCAGCGGTCAACGGGCAGTATCTTATCAGCGCGGCGCACACTTACACGGCTACCGGGAATTTCACGGTCGCCATCGACGTCACCGACGCCTATGGCGCCACGACCTCCACAACCAGCGGCGTGGCGGTCGGCAATGCCCTGACTGGGGAATCCGCCACAATCACCCTGGGCACCTTCACGAACGGCAATCCGGATGCAACTGCCAGCGATTTCAGCGCGACCGTCAACTGGGGCGACGGTTCCTCCAGCGCGGGCACGATCACGCAAAGCGGCAGCACCTTTACCGTCTCCGGGACACACGTCTACACGTCCACGAGCACAGGCTCCGGATATTCGGTTGGCGTCACAATCACCGACAGCGACGGGAACACTCTAGGCTCGACGACGACGGTCATTGTCGTGAACCAGGGCTCGGGGTCGGGCTCCGGATCGCTGCAGCCGCCCGTTGCTGATGATGCAAGCCTGGCCGTCGAGGAAAACGACCCGGCAAGCATCGACCTTGCCGACTATGTCACAGATCCCAACGGCTACAGCACGTTCATCAGCATTGTCCAATGGCCGAGTCACGGCACGCTGACCTATAACTCGTCAACCGGCATGTACGTCTATACGCCGGCCACCGGCTACCTCGGGTCCGACTCCTTCACGTTCCAGGCGACCGACGGCGTGCTGACCAGCAACGTCGCGACCGTTTCCATCACCGTCGCGAGCAGCATGTCGCCGTCGCTCGAGATCGATATTTGGAACACTCCGACTCATGACGATGACATTTATCTAGTCAATACGCTTGTGCCGGTAACCATAACGCTTTCGGACCCGGTTTCCGGGATACACGATGTGGAGCTGAGCACTACAGGGCCAACCACCACCTTGAGCCAATCTTCCTTCAGCCTTTCGGATGGGGAGTCGGCGACTCTCTATCTGACCCAAACACAGGTCAGCGCGGCGATCGACGACATGGATTTGATCGGCATGGTCGATGGCCAAGAAGCCGGACAGCAACAGGGGACGGGCATAAATATTACGATACCCAACATCACGGACCCGGATACCCCTAAGGGAATGCCGGATCGGATTCCGCCGCGCCAAGTCCAGATTTTTTATGGCGATTACCAAGGCCCCGATATTTCGTCAAAGAACGTCTATGTTGCAATCAACGGTTGGAACGTCCCGGGAAACGGTAACCCAGTCTGGGCCGGTAATAGTGAGTTTATCGCGTCGCCGCACTGGCTGCAAATAAAGAGCAGCGGCTGGTTTAACATGTGGATGCGCGGTAGCACGGCTCCAGGGGACGGCACCCAAACGGCGCCGGCCAACGGCCCTAAACTTTATTTGTCCGTAGTTCAGTATGATCCTGCGACAAACACGTCTAAGGTCCTCAAGGACGCGGCGGGAAGTAACATTTGGACCGATTATTTCGCGATATCAGCGATTCCGGTGGCAACCGAGGCTTCTAATGTCCAAAAGATCGATGATTCCGTTGTTGGGTTCAAGAACGGGGTGCCCACCGCAACCTGGAAATTCGGGGCAGCGTGGACGATTACCTTTAAGAGTGATTCCTGGAACCCGGCGGACCTAGACCAGGACAGCTTCTCTGAAATAGTCAGTCCAGATCAGCTGAGGCCGGCGACGGGCTCCCTGAAGACCAGCACATTGAACGTTCAGACGAAGTTCGCGGCTTGTAAGCCAACGCCGGATACCAACGCCACCCGTTTGGGAATGAGCCCGATACCCATTGTTCCGTTGCCGTCGGTGCCGTTCACGATTGTGAAGGCAAGCGGACCTGGTTATGCTGCTGACTTACAATATTTTGTTTTTTTCGACAAGAGGACCGGCGGTAGCGAGCAAAAAAGCGCCGCGCATTTCCTGATAAAGAATTCCGGCTACCTGATTGAACAGTCTCTTATCAAGTCTGGGGCAGACTTCGTCGAGAACGTAGTCCGAACACCGACGTACTATTTCATGAATGGGTACAACGTAGGAACCGGCCTGATCTCGGGGAAGCGACAATGGAAGTTACTTATACAGCCGACGGGCGTCGTGGACGCGTGAGGTATCGACATGAGACGCAATGTCGTATCGTCGCTTGCAATACTTCTAATGGGGTTCACTGCTATCCACTGGTTCACGATCCCGGGCGATCCTCTCGAGCCCATTGACCCCGTTAGCCGTGCCACCTACGAAGAGATCCGAATTGGTATGAGCCTGCCCGAAGTCGAGGATCTGATGGGCGGACCCGGAGGTTTCTGGGACGACTTCGACTTCAGGTCGGACGCACCTTACATCCGCCCTGACCGGAGGGTCACAAGGCAACCCGTTGTTTGGACCTGCGAAGGCAATATGGATGCATTTGATTGGCTCGGCGTGAATATTAACACTACACACCAGCCGGGCGACGACGGTATCCACTGTTGGCTCGGTCCTCGCGGAGGTATTGCGGTGCATGCCGACGAACGAGGGCGCGTGACTAACAAGCTCTACCAAGAAGGTCGTCGCACCCTGACGTTGCCTGATCGGCTCCCGGCAACGTTTGTCCATCCGATCAACAATCGCATTGGCTTCTGATTTCAGTAAAGTGCGGCGACTTCTGCTACCCGAGGGGGGTTGACGGTGCGTCTCCCGGCGCCAATGATTCTCGCCCTGGCCCAGGAAGGGCGACGGGGGGGAGGTACGCGCTGAGGGGCAAGGGACATGCAGGGTTTTCCGGCCGAGCCTGGCAGGGGGGAGGGGCGGGGAGGGGCAAGGGACATGCAGGGTTTTCCGGCGGAGCCTGGTGATAAAATGTCGCGAACGCGAAGGATCCTGCAGCGCCTATTTAATACGAGCGGGCGATGACGTGACATACAAGGATTATTATCGACAGGCGTCTTGGAGTCGGTCATGCGCTGTAACAAACTGCTAGACAATGATGTTCCCACGCATAGCGACCACGAGCGGCGAACGGAACCCGCGAGAGGCGAAGCCCTTCGACCGGGCGCCCTTACGATTCTGGCTCAAGCCCAGGAGGGCCGGTCGCTAATCGAGGATTTCGTGCCGCTTGCAGATAGCCTTGAATTCGACCTCGGCCAGCAATATTGGCGCGAGCGTGGCAGCCAGGCGTTTATCGGTGACGCGACGCCGGTGCCGTATGCTATCAATAACGAGGGTAGCCTGTCGCGGCGGACTGCCGAGCTTTTCTTCGCGAGCCTCGTGGAGTCCGAGAAGACCCAGCCGCTTGAACCGCTACTCTACGTCCTGGAGTTGGGCATCGGCGTCGGGCTATTCGCCCGGTTCTTCCTCGACGCGTTGCAGGAGATTTGCGCCCGCGAAGCGAAGGATTACTACCGCAGGGGCCACGCGTCAAACTCCACCCGAATTGTTGCAGCGGAATTGACGTTGACAAGTGTACAGACATAGGATTCTCTGGATATTCGCCCGCTTTCCGGAGGAACGCATGGCTGCTACCCCTTCCGTGGCGTCGATTAAGAAACACTTCCGGCGCATCTATGACCCCCGTGTCGCCGGCCGTACCAAGCACTTGCTCATCGACCTGCTTGTCATGGCCCTCTGCGGCGTCATCGCCAACTGCGACGACTGGCCCGACATCGTTCAATTTGCGCAGCAACGCGAAACCTGGTTTCGACGCTTCTTACGTTTGCCTGGCGGCATCCCGTCGCACGACACTTTTGAACGCGTCTTCGCGATCCTCAATCCACGGGTCCTGGAAGCCTGCTGCCTGGCCTGGTTGCGAGACGTCGCCGGCTTATCCGGCGTCGAGCACATCGCCATTGACGGCAAGACTTTGCGCGGCTCGGGCAATTCGAAGCTGGGCGCCCTGCATGTGGTCAGTGCCTGGGCCACCCAGGCCCAGGTTTCGCTGGGCCAGGTCGCCGTCGAGGGTAAAGGCAATGAAATCACAGCCATTCCGAAGCTCTTGCAGTTGCTGGACCTTGATGGCGCGCTGGTGACCATCGACGCCATCGGATGTCAGAAGAACATCGCCAAGAAGATCCTGGACCGCGGTGGCGATTACGTCTTGGTGGTGAAAGCCAACCAAGAACGGTTGATGAGTGACATCCAAGAAACCGTGATGAAAGCGCTCGACGGCGCGTTGCCGGCGGGCCGGGTGCGGCAATGTACGACGACGGAACGTGGACACGGGCGCGTCGAGGAACGCGGTTGCGTGATCGTCGAAGACGTCAGCGGTATTCGGGATTGCGCGGCGTGGCCGCACCTGCGGACAGTGGGGATGTGTCGCCGCGAACGGACGGTCAACGGGCAGCAGACGACGGAGGTCGTTTACTTCATTGGCAGTCGGCGCATGGCCGCGCGGCGTTATGCGGCGGCGCTGCGCAACCACTGGGGAATCGAGAACAACTTGCATTGGCAATTGGATGTGAGCTTTCATGAGGATGCGAGCCGGGTGGAGAACCGCCACGGGGCGGAGAACCTGTCGTTATTCCGCAAGCTCGCGTTAAGCTTGCTCAAGCAAAATCCACGTAAAACAAGTATGGCCCGTAAACGCAAGGGAGCCGCTGTAGACCCTGGTTATCTTGCCGAAATCCTCACTGGGGCTACGAAACTAGAGAAAGCTTAATGCGTGGCACCTGATTACTACCGGCGGCTGGTATATATCGCTGGCGACCGGTCCGAACGGATGCTGGCCGACGCGTGCCGCCATGGCGTTTTTGCCAACCACCCCGGCCGCTACCTGATCCGGGTCGTGGACGCGGTGGATCCCGGGCGGTACCTGCTCGACGATTTGTCGCTGCCGCGCGGCTGCGCCCGGCCGCTGCGGGCAGTGTTTCTGAACTACGTGCTCGATTGCTTGCCGGCGGCGCACCTCCGGATCCCGCCGGCTGCCGGACAGACTACCGAAGTCTCCAAGACTTCGGAAGTCTCTCGCCTTTGCGTCCGCACCTGCCTGGCCCGGCAGGTGCCGCTGGAGGAATACACCGAGCTGACGGCGGCCGACCTGCTGCGGCGCGCCGCAGCGGCACACGGGCCGATCGGCAGGCGCTCATGAAGCGCTATGGGCTGTTCGCGGCGGAATACGATTATCGGCCGATCGGCGCGGAGGAGCAGCTGCCGCACCTGGATTACGCCGTCGCGTTTGCCCGCGAACGCGGTGCCGGGCAGCTCTTGCACAATTACGGGGCGATCCAGAGCCTCGACGGGCTGCTGGCGCTCTTGCACCCAAAGGGCTTCATTGCGATCAACGATTACGGGCAGGTGGAATTGCCGAAGGAAGGCGACTTCGAGCACCAGCGCTTTTCGCAATCGACCAGCGTCGGTCTCAACTTTCCCCTGCTCAAGGCGTACTTCGGCGAATCGGGCAAGTGCCAGTGGGTCGAACCGGATGGGGAGAATGGGAGCATCTATTCGCGCCTGTTGAGTCACCCCACCTGCGAAAAACTCGAAATCCGAATACCGAAATCCGAAACAAATCCGAATACCAAAATCCAAATTCCGCAACACTCCGCGTCGCCGCCGCCGTTTGGCAATTTGGATTTGGAAGTTGTTTCGGATTTCGATATTCGGATTTCGGATTTCGCCGGCAGCGGGATTGGGGCGGAGACGGCAAAGCTATTCCGCGAGCGCTTCGGCAAGGCGGCGTGGGAGTGGCGGCAGGAGCGGTGGAACGCGGCGCGGGCCAATCTGCAGCATGGGCGGGTCGACGCGGCGCTGACGGCGTATCACCAGGCGCTGGAGCGGCAGCCGGGCAACTGGATCCTGCTCAATGAGATCGCGTGGTTTCTCACGTTCAGGCTGCCCAAGCCGGCGGCCGGCGTGGCGATGGCGAAGGCGGCCATCGAGCTGAACCCGGCGTGCTCGGCGGAGCTGTCGAACACGCTCGGCGACGCCTACTACGAATGGGGCAAGCCGGCCGAGGCCAGGAGCGCCTACCAGCGGGCGCTGCGCGTCAACCCGGCCGACGTGCGCGGGCGGTACAACCTGGCGTGGGTGCTGGTGCTGGAGCGGCGCTACACTGCGGCGCTGCAGCTGATCGCGGAGGCGCTCGGCCTGGACGAGACGGGCGAATACACGAAGCGGCTTGTGGAGAAGCAGACCGAGGTGCTGGCCCGCCTGGCGCAGCGCAACCAGCACAAGCAGTTCCTGCTCGCCAACCGCGTCAGCAGCAAACCCGCCCCCGACGCCCCGCCGCGCCCCGCCATGACGGAAGCGAAGGGCATGGAACGCAACGGCCAGGCGGAGTGATGTGGGGGCCAGCCCGGCCGGCGACCCCTGCCGGCTTGTCCGGCAGGTGAAGGAGTTTGGCAGCTAGTCGGGCGGATAGTCGCAATTGTTCTTCCCGACCCCTGCCGGCTTGTCCGGCAGGTGACGCAGTTTTGCCGGCTCGCAGACAAGGGCTTTCCGTGCGCCTGGTCTTGTAGCGAGAAAACTGCTTCACCTGCCGGACAAGCCGGCAGGGGTCGAGGAAGGGGGGGGCGGTTTTCGGTTAGCCGCAAAACTGCTTCACCTGCCGGACAAGCCGGCAGGGGTCGCCAGAAAGGCCTAGGTCATCATGAGCACAGCGGGCAATACGCTCGGGCAGGGCATGCGGCCGGCGGGCGGGTTGGTGACGATCCTCGTCACCTGCTGCGGCCAGCTCGAATACACGCGCTACTGCGCGCCGAGCCTGCTGCGCCATAGCCGGCAGCCGTATGAGCTGCTGTTCCTCGATTGCGACTCGCTCGACGGCACCGCGGAATACCTGGAAGGGTTCGCGGCGGCGGCGCCAGTCAAAGTGGAGGTGGTGCGCGTGCCGGCGGAGCCGCCGATGGGGCCGGGACGCAAGGACGACGTGGTGCCGATCCGCGGCGACTTCGTGGCGCTCTGCAACAACGACACGATTGTCACCCAGGGCTGGCTCGAACGGCTGGTGTCGCTGGTCTCGACGGCGGCCGACGTCGGCATGGTGGCGCCGATGTCGAACCACGCGCCGGCGGCCTTGCTCGTGGATCCGGTGCGGTACGGCATCGATACGGCGCGTGAGGAAGGGCCGGCTGGGCCGCGCGAGCGTGCTGGCGCAGCTCGACAAGGTGAACCGCTTCGCGCGGCAATGGCAGGAGGAAAACCAGGGCCAGGCGTTTGAGGCCGAGAGCCTGGGCGGCGGCTGCGTGCTGCTGAAGCGCGAGGTGCTGCAGAAGCTCGGCCTATTTCCGACGCGCACCCCCCTGGGCACATTCGACATGGACGCGCTCAGCGTACGCGTCCGCCAGGCCGGTTATCGCTTGCTCGGTTGCCGGGAGGCGTTCATTCACAACTTCGGCAGCCGCAGCGCGATCCGCCGGTGAGGCATTCATTTCGCGTGCCGATCGTGCCGGTCGTGCCGGTCGTGCCGGTCGTGCCGGTCGTGCCGATCGTGCCGATCGTGCCGATCGTGCCGGCGTTGCATGTCGTGCCGGCGTTGCATGTCGTGCCGGTCTGGCCGGTCGTGCCGGTCTGGCCGGTCGTGCCGGTCGTGCCGGTCTGGCCGGTCGTGCCGGAAATAGGGTGTCTCCAGCCAGCCAGGAACGACCTGCGGTTCAGCCGACCGCTCGCCGTTGCCGTGCCTCCGGGATCGTGCCGGCAAACACACCGGCGCTCGGCCCGGCCGAGCGCTGCGGCGTTAAGGTCCAAACCCGCGGAGCCTCGAAGACTCGCCGCGCGGCGTGTTCTTCACTCCCCCACCGCCACCACCGCCTTGATGACGCCCGTCTCAGGCCGCGTGTACGACGGAAACACATCGATCAGCTCGTCGAACGCCGTCCGGTGCGTGATCCACGGCCGTGTGTCGATGTGCCCGGCTTCGATGAGCCCGATGATGCGCGTGAAGTCCGCCGACAGCGCGTTGCGCGAGCAGAGCAACGTCCCCTCCGGGCGATGGAACACCGGATGACGGAAATGCACCTCGTCGGTGGTGATGCCGACGAACACGAGCCGGCCGGCGTGCGTGATCAGGCTGAAGGCGGCGGACATCGAGCCGCTGTTGCCGGTCGCGTCGATCACCACGTCGGGCAGATGGCCGTCGGTGATCGCCCGCAGCTCCGACTCGAGGGTGTCCGAGAGCAGCAGCGTGTGCGCCACGCCCATCACGCGCCGGCAGAAATCGAGCCGTTGTTCGTTGACGTCGAGCATGATGATCCTGGCCCCCGTCAGCCTCGCGAACTCCAGCGTGGACAGGCCGATCGGGCCGGCGCCGATGATGAGGCACGATTCGTGGGCTTGCAGGCCGGCGCGATTGACGGCGTGGCAGCCGATCGCCAGCGTCTCGACCAGGGCGAGCTGATCGAATGCCAGCAAGCGCGAGATGTGCAGCTTGCGGGCCGGCACCAGGAAGCGCGGCCGCAAGCCGCCGTCGCAGTGAACGCCGAGCGTCTGGTGCTTTTCGCAGCAATTGGTGTGGCCGCGGCGGCACGCATAGCACGCCTGGCAGTTGATGTACGGCTCCACGGCACAGCGATCGCCGGGCTGGACATTCGTCACGCCGGCGCCGACTTCGAGCACCTCGACGCCCAGCTCGTGGCCGGGAATGCGTGGGTAGCTAAAGAACGGCATCTTGCCGAGGTAGCCGCTGAGGTCGGTGCCGCAGATGCCGACCTGGTGCACGCGCACCAGCGCCTCGCCGGGCCCAGGGTTGGCGGGGGCGGGGATGTCGATGCGTTTCCAGTGCTTCGGGGATTCAAGGGATAGGGCTTTCATCGTGGTTGGGTCTCTCGGGGCACGCGTCTGTGGCCCATTTTATCCACGCCGCGGGGGCAAGTCTGCGAGCCCCGCGGGTCCGGTGCTCGACAGCACCCGCGGGGCTCGAAGACTCGCCCGGCGGCGTGAAAAAAAGCGGCCCTCCTGGGGGAAGGAGGGCCGCTTCACGGGGTGAGCCGGGATGGGGGATCCCGCGGGGAGCTGAGGGAGGAGGAACCCAAGGCCCACGGGGGTCGGGCCTTGGGTCGCGGAACCTGGCAACTCTACCTCGACGAACCTCAGGCCTTGGGGAGAAGGCCATCTGTTCCGCAAGTTCGTCGTGTCTCGTGCCGCCAGCGATAAAGCAATCGCCATGCCGCGTCTTGGGGCCGCCGTGGCGTTTTCAGCCGCTTTCTTCCATGTCACGAATTGGGCCGCGTTTGCGCATGCGGCGGGCCTGGGTCACACGGCCGATTCGGTTGAGCGGGTGGAGAAAGCTTTTCCGATGGGTTGGTTTTTACAATCCGCCATTGTAAAAAATGGCTGCGAGAACAGAAAACTTCCGAAGTCTCCGAGACTTCGGAAATTTGGGTGTTAACCCGGAGTGCGGCCCGATGTTGCTCGATCGCCTGACACGCGACCTGTATGGGGAAATCGCCCGCATCCCCCTGATCGACCCGCATTCGCACATCAACCCGCACGCCGCCGCCGCCCGCTCTCTCGACGACATCCTCGGTTACCACTACTACACCGAGCTGGCACACTCGGCGGGCATGAGCCAGGAACCGCTCGCCGCCGACACGCCGCCGCGCGAACGGGTACGCGCCATCCTCGGGCACCTCGACCGTCTCGACAATACCGTGCAATACGCCTGGTTCCTCGAAATCGCCCGCACCTTCCTCGGCTTCAAGGGCGACCGCATCACCGCCCAGGATTGCGACACGCTCTTCGATCAGGCCGAGCGCGTCATGAGCGGGTCCGATTGGGAAGAGGACGTGCTGCGGCGATCGAACGTCGAGAAGATTTTCCTCACCAACGATTTCGACGACCCGCTCGAAGGCTTCGACACCGCGCGCTACGTCCCCTGCCTGCGGACCGACGACCTGGTCTTCCGCCTCGATCAGCCGGCGGTGCGCGAGCGGCTCGCGAAGGCGACCGGCATCGAGGCCGGCGACGGCGATTCGCTGCGGCAGGCGATTCGCAAGCTCTTCGAGCACTTCACGCGCAAGGGCGCGAAAGCCTGCGCAATCTCGCTGCCGCCCGATTTCAGCCCCTTCGCCATCAGCGAGCTGGGCCTCGGCGTGATGATGGCGCGCCCGACAGCACAGCCGACGCCGACGTGGCCGCGCGCCAGGCGGGAGTCTTCTGGCTGCTGGCGGAGCATTGCCGGGAGTTCAACCTGCCGTTCGACCTGATGATCGGCGTCAATCGCCGCGTTTACGAGGAGGGCGTCTACCAGGGCCAGGACCTGTTCGACCAGCGCACGTCGCTGATCCAGTACGCCGAGCTGTTCAACGCCTTTCCTGAGGTGCCGTTCTGCGTCTCGGTGCTGTCGAGCAACCAGAACCAGGAGCTGGTGAGCTATAGCTGGATCTTCCCCAACGTCATCACCAGCGGCCACTGGTGGTACTCCAATATCCCCGCGTACATCGCGCCGGATTGCCGGGCCCGGCTGCAGGCGGTGCCGAAGACGAAGCAGATCGGTTACTACAGCGACGCGTACAAGCTGGAGTTCATCAAGCCGAAGTACGACATGTATCGCCGCATCCTGGCGCAACTGCTTGCGGATGATTTCGTACGCACTGGCGTGTACACGGAAACGCAGGCCATCGAATTCGCCCGGCTATTGCTGCGCGACAACGCCCGCCGCATCTTCAACGTCTGAGATCGACTTATGGCACCTACCGCCGAGCCGCTGCGATTGGCCGTCCTGGCGAGCGGCGGCGGCACGACGTTACAGAACCTGCTCGACCGGTGCGCCGACGGCCGATTGCCGGCCCAGGTGGTGCTGGTGGTGGCGAACCGGCGCGACGCCTTCGCGCTGGAGCGGGCACGGCAGGCCGGCGTCGCCAGCGCCGTCGTGGAGCGCAAGGAGGCGGGATCGTTGGAGGAGTTCAGCGAGCGTATCTTCGCGCATTGCCGGGAAGCGTGTGCCGGCCTGGTGTGCATGGCCGGCTTCCTGCAGCTCGTCCGCGTCCCGGACGATTATCTTGGCCGGGTGATGAACATTCATCCGGCGCTGATTCCGGCATTCTGCGGCAAGGGCTACTACGGCCATCGCGTCCACGAGGCGGTGCTCGCGTACGGCGTCCGGGTGAGCGGTTGCACCGTCCACTTCGCCGATAACGAGTACGATCACGGTCCGATCATTCTGCAGCGCTGCGTGCCGGTGCGCGACGACGACACCGCCGACACGCTGGCGCAGCGGGTGTTCGCGGAGGAGTGCGAGGCCTACCCCGAGGCGATCCGCCTCTACGCCGAAGGGCGCTTGCGCATCGAGGGACGGCACGTGCGTTTCGTGGCGTAAGCGTGCGTCGCCTGGGCGGCTGGTTCACAAATCCGCCGCCAGTCGTCGGCGACCCTCCAACATTCATTTCGTCTCACCCCCACACACCACACAGACCCTGTGAGACGAATCCACGAGTACCTGACAAACCGTCCGGTGTTCAGCGCTTTTTCGGCTCCCCATCTGCCGCAAGCATGGATCAACAAGCACTCGCACCGCGGGCGAGCACTGCGAACGCGGTTCGATGCTCTGGCCGATCGGTTTTCTACGCGCTCGCGACGTTGGTTTGCGCGGAGGACGATGGGACCGACGCAGGTTGCGCATTGTCAAACGCCGGCGCAATTCGTGCCTCGTCTCGGCGGGAAGCCGCGTGTGCCGCCGACAACACCAGCGTGGGTGTGTGCCGAAGGCGCGGCGAGGCATGCGTCGCCCGATCAAGCCCGCCGCCCACCGCATCCGCCAGAAAACCCGCCGCGAGCGTAACCTACAACAGTTGAACGGCGGCAGGTTAGTGCCCTAACCGCAACACGGTTGGGTCGCCTGAGCACCGGTTAGCCACCGAGCTATCAGTGCTAGCGCTTTTTGGCAGCAACTGCATCCGCGACGAGCTTCTGCAAGACTGTCAGATCAACGTCGCCCAAGGTCCTGATGTACAGGCAACCCTTGCCCGCCTTGTGCCTACCAAGCTTTGCGATCAGTGCTTCGTGGCTGGGCGCGGCATTCAGGCCATACACGCTGATATCGCCCTTACGAGACGAGAAGCCCACCAGACAGGTGTCGCCCTCACGACCATTGTCATACTTGTAGTGATAACTGCCGAAGCCCACGATGCTGCTACCCCACATCTTCGGAGAGTGCTTCGTGGCCCTGGCCATCAGTTCCACAAGGGCTTCGCAGTCCTTCCGCCGCGCTTCATCCTGGATGGCGGCAAGGTAGCTATCGACGCTTGCATCTGTTTCCGTCGTCTTGTTTTTGGCCATGACGATTCCTGCTAAAAGGAAAAATTGATGAGGAGAGTTTGTTTGGCGGTGCCTGTATTGACCGAGGCTCAGCTCGTGGGGCCTGGCACGTGTTGATCGATGAGGATCGGATTTCCATCCGGATCGAGAAGGAGAAAGCTCGCGGGTCCCCTTGACAACTCATCGGCCTGAGTGAGCAGGGTCAGACCTTGAATCTTGAGCGATTTCTGGATGTCCCGAACGTCGTCGAAATCCATCAGGGTGTTGCAGGCACGGTCCCAGCCTGGATTGAACGTCAAGGTATTCTTCTCAAACAGTCCCTGGAACAGCCCGATGGTACAGGCCTCGTTTTGAAGAATCAGCCAGTTCTTGCCGGCATCGCCACCAACGGCGCGGAAGCCGAGCTTCTCGTAAAATCCGCGCGAGCGGTGGATATCCTTGACGGCGAGGCTGATGGAAAAGTTACCCAGACGCATGTTCATTTCCCCTGTGAAGCAAGAATGAATCGGGTTCGCAAACGCATGGGGACGCGCAGCCGGCAAGCTGGACAGCACCAGACCTGCTATGATTAGCCCCAAGGCTGCCACGAAGCACGACGATGGTCAACTCGGTGTTGCGCATCCGAGGGTCAGTTTACCCTGCGAACTGGAGAGGGCTTGACAAATCTTGCGAAACTCCAAGAAGACTCAACCGGCCACGACGGCAACGTATGTACAGCGGGTCAATCTTGCCATCGACCAGATCGTCGGCCATCTCGATGAACCGCTTCGGCTGCGGGACCTGTCGCGGGTCGCGATGCTCTCGCCGTTTCACTTCCACAGAGTTTTCCAGGCCCTCGTCGGATCGACGCCCGCCGATTTCGTCAGGCGGCTGCGCCTCGAGAAGGCGCTGACGCTCATGTCACGCACGCGGCGCCGTCCCTTACCATGATCGCGTTGAGTTGCGGTTTCTCTTCGTCGTCCGACTTTTCACGATGCTTCAAGCGGCGCTTTGGGGTGGCCCCTAGCTCCTTCGACATCCGGGCCTGGCGCCGGGCACGCGGCGGGGAACTTGAGGAGATCGTCGAGCAGGCCGCCAGACCTGCGCACGTCGATCGCCTGCCGCCGCGGCACAATCCCGACTCTTTCCGCGTCAACATCCGCGACCTCCCCTGCCGCACGGTGGCGTACATCCGGGTGGACAAGCCCTACGAGGGTCACGGTGTCATCAAGGCGGTCCGGAATCTTGTGACGTGGGCCGAACGAAATGGACTCGCGGACGGACAGTGGCTTGGCTATCAGTGGGACAATCCGGAGATTACGTCGTTGGAGGACTGTCGCTACTACGTTGCCGTCGAGGCGGAAAGGTTCACACCCAGGGGAGAGGTGGGCCGGTATCAGTTCCCGCCGATGACCGTGGCTCAACTGGCAATACGCGGCGCGATCGACCTCGAGCTTCGCGCCTTGCAATGGCTCTACGGTACCTGGCTACCGAGGAGTGGATACGTTCCCGACGACCACCCGTGCTTCGAGGCCTGGATTGGTCGGCCGTTCGCGCATGGGGCAGAATACTTCGAACTTTTCGTTCAAGTGCCGATCCAGCCGGCTTAAGATGCCGAGCCTATCGGAGCTTAGCCAGTGCGTATGGTAAGAAGATGACCGCGCCATGCATCCTTCTGGACGGGGTGCGCGTCCACAACCTCAAAGGCGTGCACGTCGAGATTCCACTCGGCCGGCTCACCGTGGTCACCGGTGTCAGCGGCGCGGGCAAGAGCAGCCTCGTCTTCGACACGCTCTATGCCGAGGCGCAGCGGCGCTATATGCAGAGCTTCTCGGCCGCGAGCCGGCAGCTGCTCGAACGCTTCGAGCGGCCCGACGCCGACACCATCGGCGACCTGCCCCCGGCCGTCGCGCTGCGATGCCGTCCGCCGGCGCGGTCCCCGCGCCACCGTCGGTTCGCTGACCGAGTTGGGCGATTACCTGCGCCTCCTGTTCGCGCGCCGGCGTGGTGCATTGCGTCCAGTGCGGGCGGCCCGCCCGGCCGTCAAACATTGCGGACGTGCTCGCGGCGGTGGCAGCGTTGCCGGCCGGGACGCGGTTCAGCGTGGCTTTTCCCACACGGCCCGAGACGCCTGCCGACCGCGACGCGTGGGCTGCGGGCCTCCTGGAGGAGGGCTTGATCCGCGTGCAGATCGGGGCCGACGTTTACCGGCTGGGCGAACAGCCGCTGCCGCCGCTCGTCGCGGATCAGCCGGTCTGGGTGCTCATCGACCGGCTCGAAGCCGGCAAGACAGCGGCGCCAAGGCTGACCGAATCGCTCGAGACGGCCTTCACGCGCGGGCACGGCGAGCTTGCACTGCTGCTGGACGGCCAGGTGCAGGTGTTCAATCGCCGGCTGGTGTGCCCGCGCTTGCGCTGGAGTTGCCCGAGCCGGAGCCGCGCTTGTTCGACTGCAATGACCCCCGCGGCGCGTGTCCGGCTTGTGAGGGGACCGGCGTTGTGGCGAAAACCGATGAGCTTTGTCCCGAATGCGCTGGCCGGCGCTGGAACCGGGCGGCACTGGCGGTGTTGCTGGCCGGTCACAACATCGCGCAGCTATCGGCGCTGTGCCTGGTTGAGCTGGACGCGTTTCTGGCGGGCCTTCCCGCCGCCGCGCCGGGCGAACGGATACTGAGCGAGCAACTGCGCCGCCGGCTCGGGTACCTCACCGGCGTCGACCTCGGCCATCTGACGCTGCTGCGGCCCGCGACGACGCTGTCCGGCGGCGCGACCGTGCGCGTGCGGCTTGCGACGGCGCTGGCCGCGAACCTGGCGCAGTGCTCTACCTGGTCGAGGAACCGACGGCCGACCTGCACGTGCGCGACACCGGCAAGCTGTTGGCGCAGCTGCGCGCCTGCGCGACGCGGGCAACACGGTGGTCGTCGTCGAGCATGACCCGGACGTCATCGTCGCGGCCGACCACGTGATCGACCTCGGACCGGGGGCCGGCGACGATGGCGGTGAAATCATGTACGAAGGACCGCCGGCAGGTCTGGCGACGGCCACGGCGGCGCCGACCGGCGAATTCCTGGCGCGGCGCCGGGCGATCCATGTCCCCGGACGGCGGCGTACTGCGCGGCTCGATCCGCCTGATCGGGGCGCGCACCCATAACCTCGCGGACCTGACCGTGGAATTCCCGCTCGGCGTCCTGTGCGTGGTGACCGGCGTCGGCGGCGCGGGCAAGCGCAGCCTGGTCGAAGCGACGCTGTATCCGGCGTTGCGCAGCGCGAAAAAAAGCCGGCTGCGCCGTCCGCCCCTGCGAAGATTATCGGTGCCGGCCAGGTCGAGGACGTTGTTCTCATGGACCAGCAGCCGTTGCCGCGCTCCAGCCGCAGCAATCCCGCGACCTACCTGAAAATCTTCGATGAGATTCGCGAGGTCTTCGCCGCGACCGCCGCGGCGAAGATCCACAACTTTGGGCCGGGATTCTTTAGCTTCAATCAGCCGGGCGGCCGTTGCGAGACGTGCGCCGGCCAGGGCACGCTGACCATGGACATGCAGTTTCTCGCCGACGTGACCGTGCCGTGTCCGGAGTGCCAGGGCCGGCGTTTTCGGCGTGAAGTCCTGGAGGTGAAGGTGCGCGGCCTGAGCATCGCCGAGGTGCTCCAACTCACCGGCGCGACGCGTTTCGCTTCTTCCTGCGCAGCCGGCGGTCGAGCGGCGCTTGCGGCACCTGCTTGACGTTGGGCTGGACTATCTACGGCTGGGCCAGCCGGTCGACACGCTGTCGGGTGGCGAAGCGCAACGGCTCAAGCTGGCCGGTCATCTCGCCGCGAGCCGCAAGCCGCACTGCCTGTTTTTGCTGATCGAGCCGTCGGCCGGCCTGCACCCCGCCGACGTGCAGCGCCTGCAGGGCAGCCTGCACCGCCTGCTCGACGCGGGCCATTCGCTCGTGCTGGTCGAGCACGATATCGACGTGATTCGAGGCGCCGATCACGTCATCGACCTCGGACCGGAGGCCGGTGCCGCCGGGGGCCGCATCGTGGCAGCGGGAACGCCCGAGGAAGTCGCGCAGGTCGAGGCATCGGCCACGGGGCGCTGGTTATTCCACGTAGGACGGCCTTCTTAGGCCGTCCTACGGCAGGCGGGCGCCGGATGAGCCGCCCGTAAACTCCGCCGCATTCGGCGATTTGGAATATTTTTTAATTTTTAATTATTTCCTTGACTGGCACGTTGTGATAACGGCACAATGGTTGCAATGAGTCTGGACTTCGATGTGCCGAAATTGCGGTGCGCTATTTCCGAACTCAGGGAAGACTGGGGAAGACTTGGCGTTGCTGCGGACAGGCCCTCTTCCTGCCGAGGAGAGGGCCCTCACATTTCAAGGCACACGAGGTATTTCATGAATCGCCACTTCAAACTCGGGATCGCCGTCGCGCTCGCATTGTCGCTACCAACCCCAAGCTTCGCGCAATTTATCATTGGCGGCGGCGGCATGGGCGGCGGTATGGGCGGCGGCATGATGGGCATGGGCGGTATGGGCATGGGCGGCGGCATGGGTGGGTTCGGCGGCGGCATGGGCGGCATGGGCGGCGGCATGATGGGCATGGGCGGCGGCGGCATGATGGGCATGGGCGGCGGCGGCATGATGGGCATGGGCGGCGGCGGCATGATGGGCATGGGCGGCGGCGGCATGATGGGCATGGGCGGCGGCGGCATGATGGGCATGGGTGGCGGCGGCATGATGGGCATGGGTGGCGGCGGCATGATGGGCATGGGCGGCGGCATGGAAGGCTTCGGCGGCGGCCTCGGCGGCGGCGGCATGATGGGCATGGGCGGCGGCGGCATGATGGGCATGGGCGGCGGCATGGGCGGCGGGCTCGGTGGTTTCGGTGGTGGACTCGGCGGCGGCATGGGCGGCGGACTCGGTGGTGGTCTTGGCGGTGGATTCGGTGGCGGTCTCGGCGGCAACGGCAACGGCAGCGGCGCCCTCGGCGTCCTGGGCGGCATGAACGGCATGGGTGGTGGATTCCGGGGCCTTCCGCTGACGGGCAGTATTGCGCCAACCTCGCACCTTCTCATCCAGCGGCGCCCAGGGAACCCGCCCCTCGATAATTCGGGCCAGGGACTTTCCACCATGGGCATCGGCGGTATTGCCGGCATGATGGGCATGGGCGGCATGATGGGCGGCGGCATGATGGGCGGCGGCATGATGGGCATGGGCGGCGGCATGGGCGGCGGCATGATGGGCATGGGCGGCGGCATGGGCGGCGGCATGATGGGCATGGGCGGCGGCATGGGCGGCGGCATGATGGGCATGGGCGGCGGCATGGGCGGCGGCATGATGATGGGCATGGGCGGCGGCATGGGCGGCGGCATGATGATGGGCATGGGCGGCGGCATGGGCGGCGGCATGATGATGGGCATGGGCGGCGGCATGGGCGGCGGCATGATGGGCATGGGCGGCGGCATGGGCGGCGGCATGATGATGGGCATGAGTGGTGGCATGGGCGGCGGCATGATGGGCATGCAGGGCGGCGGTATGATGGGCGGCGGCATGATGGGCATGGGCGGCGGCGGCATGATGGGCATGGGCGGCGGCGGCATGATGGGCATGGGCGGCGGCGGCATGATGGGTGGCGGCATGATGGGCATGGGCGGCATGGGCGGCGGCATGATGGGTGGCGGCATGATGGGCATGGGCGGCATGGGCGGCGGCGGCAAATTCGGCTTATGTGGTGCCCTCGGCACCCGGCCCGAAACGCGCTACGGCCTGTGAGTTCATCCGCTCGCAGCTGAACTCGGATCAACACTGGTTGCTTGACGAGGCTGACTCTTTCCCAAGAGAGTCAGCCTCTTTCGTCTGCCGAGAAACCGGGCAATCGGGTACCGGCGTACGGCCCACGGTCGATGCGGCTGCGCGGCGCCCGCCCAAGAACTCGGCCGTCGAGGATCCGCAACATTCGATCGGTGTTGTTAACTACATATTGTATCGTACTAATGTTCGATATAATGATTAGCACTTGCAAGCG
Source organism: uncultured Gemmataceae bacterium (assembly GCA_963834865.1). GTDB lineage: Bacteria > Planctomycetota > Planctomycetia > Gemmatales > Gemmataceae > CAWIDK01. Next base: position 2,110,612 of record CAWIDK010000002.1, on the reverse strand, counting down.
GCCGCGCGGCGCCGGCGCGATCCGGCAGCGGCGTGCGCACTTTTTGGATGCTTTTGCAATAATGCACTTGACTCCCAAGGGAAGGACGCAGCACAATAGCAGGAATGAGTCGGGACACCACGGACCAGCAAGGTGCAGCTGGGCTACCACGTCCGGACTCGGGGAAGATTGGGAAGAGTCGGTGCCAGGGCGAACGGCCCTCTCCCTGAGGAGCGGAGGGCCATCACTTTTCAACGCACACGGGGGTATGTCATGAGTCGGAAACTCTCCAAACTCGGGATCGCCGTCGCGCTCGCGCTGGCGCTACCAACGCCAGGCTTCGCGCAGTTTATCATTGGTGGCGGCGGCATGGGTGGCTTCAGCGGCGGCATGATGGGTATGGGCGGCGGCGGCATGATGGGTATGGGCGGCGGCGGCATGATGGGCATGGGCGGCATGGGCGGCGGCATGATGGGTATGGGCGGCGGCATGATGGGTATGGGCGGCGGCATGATGGGTATGGGCGGCGGCGGCATGATGGGCATGGGCGGCTTCAGCGGCGGCATGATGGGCATGGGCGGCGGCATGGAAGGTTTCGGCGGCGGCATGATGGGCATGGGCGGCATGGGCGGCGGCATGATGATGGGCATGGGCGGCGGCATGATGGGCATGGGTGGCATGGGCGGCGGCATGATGGGCATGGGTGGCATGGGCGGCGGCATGATGGGTATGGGCGGCGGCATGATGGGTATGGGCGGCGGCCTCGGTGGTTTCGGCGGCGGACTCGGCGGCGGGCTCGGCGGCGGACTCGGTGGTGGTTTTGGCGGCGGATTCGGAGGCAACGGCAGCGGCGCCCTGGGCGTTCTGGGCGGCATCAACGGTATGATGGGCATGGGCGGCGGATTCCAGGGCCTGCCGTTGACCGGCTCTGTTGCGCCACCTCGCACCTGATCCTCCAGCGGCGCCGGGAAACCCGCCCCTTGATAATTCCGGCATGGGGCTGTCCACCATGGGTATCGGCGGTGTCGCAGGCATGATGGGCCTCGGCGGCATGATGGGTGGCATGGGCATGGGCGGCATGGGCGGCATGGGCGGCGGCATGATGATGGGCATGGGCGGCATGGGCGGCGGCATGATGATGGGCATGGGCGGCGGCATGATGGGCATGGGCGGCGGCATGGGCGGTGGCATGATGGGCATGGGCGGTGGCATGATGGGCATGGGCGGTGGCATGATGGGCATGGGCGGTGGCATGATGGGCATGGGCGGTGGCATGATGGGCATGACCGGCATGGGCGGCGGCATGATGATGGGTATGGGCGGCGGCGGCATGATGGGCATGGGCGGCATGGGCGGCGGCATGATGGGCATGGGCGGCATGGGCGGCGGCATGATGGGCATGACCGGCATGAGCGGCGGCATGATGATGGGTATGGGCGGCGGCATGATGGGCATGGGCGGTGGCATGATGGGCATGGGCGGTGGCATGATGGGCATGGGCGGTGGCATGATGGGCATGGGCGGTGGCATGATGGGCATGGGCGGCGGCATGGGTGGCTTCGGCGGCGGCATGATGGGCATGGGCGGCGGCATGGGTGGCTTCGGCGGCGGCAAGTTCGGCTTGTGCGGCGCCCTCGGCACGCGTCCGGAAACCCGCTACGGCTTGTGACCTCGTCCGCGCGCACCTGAAACAGATCAACCCCGTGTTCCTTACGAGGCTGACTCTTCGCCGAGAGTCAGCCTCTTTTGTCTCACGTCGCCGTCCATGAGATTTCCCATGTGCCGTGCCGTTCTTCTGCTCGCTGCCTTCCTCACCGCTCCCGCGCTCGCGCCCGCCCAGCCGGTTGCCAAGGCCATCGAAAGCCTGGCCGAGCACACCATGAAACAATGGAAGGTGCCCGGCCTGGCACTGGTGGTTGTTCGCGATGACCACCTGTTCTTTCTCAAGGGCTTCGGCGTGCGCGAGGTCGGCAAGCCGGAGCCGGTTACCTCCGATACTGTCTTTCCGCTCGCCAGCTGCACCAAGTCGTTCACGACGCTGGCCATGGGCATGCTCGTCGACGAGGGCAAGCTCGACTGGGACGATCCCGTCCGCAAGCACGTCAAGTATTTCCACCTCAGCGACCCACTCGCCGATGCGTCGGTCACGCTGCGCGACATCGTGTCGCATCGCACCGGCGTCGGCACGCACGATCTGCTCTGGTACGGCTCCAACTGGTCCCTCGAGGATCGCATCCGCCACGCGTGCAAGCTCGACCTGATCGCGCCCTTTCGCGCATCGTTCCGCTACCAGGTGGTTTTCTTCGGCGCTGCCGGCGTGGCCGTCGCCGAGGCCTCCGGCGTTCCCTGGCAGGACTTCGTGCAGACGCGCATCTTCGACCCGCTCGAAATGAAAAAATCGTGCTGCACCTTTCCGGCCGACAGGGGCGACCTCGCCAGCCCCCACGCCAAACAGGCGGACGGCAAAGTCACGGTGGTCCCGCGTTTCCCGCAGGGCGATCCCGATCCGACCGGCTCGATCCACTCGACGGCCCGCGACCTGGCCAACTACCTTCGCTTCCAGCTGGGCGACGGCACCTGGAAGGGCAAACGAGTGATCTCCGCCGAGAGCCTGGAGGAGCCGCACACCGCGCAGGTGGTGCTGCGCTTGCAAGGCGGCGCGAAGGCGATGAACCCGGAGACGCTCTTTCTGCATTACGGCATGGGCTGGATCGTGCAGGACTACCGCGGCAAGCGGCTGCTGATGCACGGCGGCTCGATCGACGGCTTCCGCGCCGATCTGACGCTGGTGCCCGAAGCCCGGCTGGGCATCGCCCTCCTAAGCAACCTGGAGGGCGGGCTCGCCAACGTGTCGCTGAGCAACAGCATCGTCGACCTGGTGCTGGGCGCGCCAGCGCGGGATTGGAGCGATTATTACCTCAAGCTGTACGAGGACGGCGAGCGCGACGCGCAGGCCGCCGCGAAGGAGCTGCGCGACCAGCGCGGCCCGGTCCGTGTCCCGGCGCGGCGATTGAAGGCCTACACCGGTGCCTACGAGGATAATGCGTACGGCGAATGCCGGATCGAATTGGAAGATGGCAAGCTTTTCTGGCACTGGCAAAAGGTGCGCACTCCGCTGGAGCACTACCAGGCCGACGTGTTTCTCGCCAACTACGGCCCGCTCGTGGACACAGCGTTCGTCTTCGCCGCGAGCGCCACCGGCGTCATCGAAGGGTTCCGCATCCAGGACCGCAGTTTCCGCCGCAAGTGACGCGCACGTCACCCATCGTCAATCGCAGCGAAGCTCGCTTGCGGTTTCGCGAAATAGGTCCTGGGGTGGCGACCCACCCCAGGACTGGTGAAGCTTACCGTCCCGTTCCCGTAACGGCCGAAGTTGTCCCCAGCAGCGGCGACCCCTGCGTCGCAGGCGGAACGGCTGGCGCCGCCGAGGAAGTCGGCGGCACGGCGACTTTAGGGGACGATTTTGGCGTGCTCGGCGCAACCGTCGTGCCGGGCGGCGCCGTGAGCTGCTCGCCCAACGGGAAGTCCGGCCGCTTCTGCGCCCCGTAGATGTCCTTCAGCAGCGCCGCGACATTCGAGTCGATGATCCCTTCGCCCTCGTAGCGCACGATGAAGTGCAGCAGCTGGCCGAGCGATGGTCCCTTGGCCGGCTCTGCTTCGGGCTTGGCGCCTGCGTCCTTGTCGGCGCCGGCCTGGGACAGTTCCTTGACGAGCCCCGCCACCGTGGCATCCGAGATGCCGTCGCCCTCGTAGCGAATGACGAGATGGAACAGGTGCTTCGGCTGTTGCAGCGGCGCCGGGATCGGGTAGCCGTTGTTGGGCCGCACACTCGGCGCCGGGTCCGCGGTTCGGACGTGATCCGCCGTGTACTGCGCCGGCAGCACCGGCCCCGTCGTCGCCGCCCTGGCAGTGCTCGTCGCCGGCTTTGGCGTGGGCAGCGCCTTCTGGAAATCCTTGAGGAACGCCGCGACCTGGGCGTGGACCGCGGGGGTGTGGCGCACGACCAGGAGCTTGCCGGGGGCGTAATAGCTGACGCGCCGCCACGGCTCGGCGCTCCAGGTGCCGGGCTGGATCATCTCCGGAATCGTCTCGGCGATCCACTTGCCGACATCCGGGTCATCGCCCAGGCCGGCCAGCGGATAGACGACGCAGGTCGACTCGTTGGCGACCAGCGGAGCTTTCGGTGTGTTCGCCGTCGAATACGACGACGACGGATACGGCGTGGTCTGCGCCGGCGAATACGACGGCGACGCATACGGCGTGGTCTGCGCCGTCGGCGTCGTGCCAGACGGCGGAGTCGAATATTGCGCCGAGGCGAGTTGTCCGCAGGTAAGCAGCAGGGCAACGGTCACGACCGCAAGGCCCACGAAGCGAGATCGGGCCATGTGAGGTTCCTCCTTCCATGGAGCCAGGACAAGTTCCCGCCGCATTAGAAGGAATCGCGCTCCTGCGGTCAAGGGCAGGATGGACTCAGTAGTCCTTCAGCGCAAACCATGTGCACGAAAGCGCCAGCAGCACGGCAATGTAGAGGGTCGTCACCGTCAGCGCCTCGGTCCAGTGGATTCCCTCGAACAGCTTGTCCGCCATCTTGCGTTCCTTGCTGAACTCCGGCACCGTGTCGTCCACGATAAGCTTGTTGGTCAGCGCGTCCAGGTCCTTCAGCCGCGGCGTCACGAAATGGATCACGTCAGCCGAGGTGTAGACCCAGTCGGGAAACGGCCTCGGCATCGCCGCGTTCTGCTCTTCGTTGAGTGCCTCGGCCAATTCAGGCAGCTTGCGCGTGGCGTCGATCACCTGATATGCGTTGCCGATCACGAACGAGAAGAGGAACCAGGCGAAGCAGGTCATGAGGATGGCCGCGATCGAGCTGCGCGTGACCACGCCGAACAACGTCGACACCGCGTAATACAGCGCGAACTCGAAGGTAAGCACGGGGATGCTGGCCAGGAAGCCTGCGCCCGACATTCCGGTGCGCAGGCCGAGGATCAGCCAAATGCCGCAAACGACGAACGAGGTGTTCAGGAACATGAACATGAGGCCGCCGATGTACTTGTAAATGAGCAGCGTGGTGCGGTGGATCGGCTTGACCAGCAGTAAGTCGATGGTGCCCTTGCGCAACATGTTGGGGATGAAAAACGCCGTGATGATCGAGCTGATCAACAGCGCGATGCCGGCGCCGACCTGGTTGACGATGGTGTCTTCCCAGAAGTGGACGAAACGGCCGACCGGGCCGTGCCAGATCGTGATGGGCAAGGCGAAAAAGATCGTCGGCTCGTGGGGCCAATCGGCGGCGCGTTTGACCTTGCTGCCGTGGGTGGTCACGCGGAAACGCAGCTCGGCGGGGTCGGGGGCGTCCAGCGCGCTGACCTCCAGGTTATCGAGGTACTGGAACTGAAAGCTGAGCTGCTTCTGCAGGCCGCGCGTGGCGAATTGCCGGGTGGCGGCCTCCGCCTTGGCCATCTCCGGGTCGGGCATGCGAAAGATCAGGGTGAAGGCGTAGTCGCGCTCGGTCGGCGGCCCGTCGGGGTTGGTCTGCTCAAAGTCGGCGACCTCGATGCGCGGCATCTTGTCGGCCTTGTCCTTCGCCTGAAAGCTGATCGCCCATGTGAGCTTGGTGGCGAAGCTGCGCACCTCGTCCTCGACCGAGACGGGCTTGTACGACACACTGCCGATGACCACCAACACGAGGCACGACAGGCCGACCATCACATAGAAGACCTTGGTGTCGAGCGCCTCGAGCACGCAGTCCTTGAGAATGGCGAGATACTTCATGAGTGCTCCAACCCGAACCACGGCGGTCCGAGGCTTTCGTGCGTTAGGAACTGGACGAGGAACGGCGGCGCACAGGGCGGTCGACGCCGGGCTCCGCCGCCTCCACGGTTTCGACGAAGAGGTCTTCCAGGGTTTGCCGTTTTTCCAGCAGATGGCGGATGCTCAATCCCCGCGAACGCAGCAGATCGACCACCGGGTCGATGCTTTGGCCGTCGCGCAGGCCGATTTCCCAGAACTCGCCGTTGGCGCTGACGTCATAGCCGCCCTGGCCCAGCTCGGCGCTCGGCAGCGCCTGGCCCGGCGCCAGGCCGACGACGAACAGGCCGCGCTGCTGGGTCAGTGCCGCCACGTCGCCCTGGCGCACCATCTCGCCCTTTTGCAGGATGCCGACACGATCGCAAATCAGCTCGACCTCGCCGAGCAGGTGCGAGTTGAGGAAGATGGTTTTGCCTTCGTCCTTGAGCTGCTGCATGATGGCGCGGATCTCGCGACGGCCGACCGGGTCGACGCCGTCGGTCGGCTCGTCAAGGAAAATGACCTCGGGATCGTGGAAGATGGCCTGGGCGATGCCGAGGCGTTGCTTCATGCCCTTGGAGTAGGTGCGAATCTTGTAGTCCATCCGCCCGCGCAGGCCGACCTGTTCCAGGTGCCCGGGAATGCGCCGCCGGCGCTCCGAGCGCGAAACGCCCAGGAGCGCGCCATAATAGTCGAGCAGGCTGTAGGCGCTGTGATAATCGGGAAAACGGTGGTCTTCCGGCAGGTAGCCGATCCGGTAGCGCACGGACGAGGTGCCGGCCGGCTGACCCAGCAGCGTCGCGTCGCCGGCCGTGGCACGAATGATTCCTAGCAGGACTTTGATCAGCGTCGTCTTGCCGGCGCCGTTCTGGCCGAGCAGGCCATAAATCTCGCCGGGGGCGACGCTCAGGCTCACGCCCTGGAGCGCCTGAACCTGACCGTAGCGCTTGTACAATCGATCGGTGTCGATGACCGCGTCACCGGGCCGCGCCGGGTGCTTGCGGGGTGCCGTGACGATGCCGGTGTTGGCGGTGCGGTGCGGGTCGCTCATCAGGGTTCTCCGGGCATGCTGCGGCGCGGGCCGTTGGCATCGCAGTGTATCATAGGGCGCAATCGCCGTCCACAGAATCGAACCGGCAAGGCTCGTTGCATCCTCGTTCCCACGCTCCGCGTGGGCACGAGGATGCAACGAGGATGAGTCCTTCCCGCGCACGCCCGCGAATCATGAGCTACGCTTGCGTAATGCGCCGCCGGTGCGGCGATCAGCCGGACAGTCCGGCGTCGCTGCGGCACCGTGCGTGATTCTCCCGGGGCCTGCGTCATGGGGCTAATTCTCTTTATCCTGATACCGCTCGGCTGGGCGGTGACCGGCCGGTTGCTCGGTGCTGCCGTCGTGCGCACCGTGGCGACCGAGGGCGCCCAGCGGCTTGGCTACCTGCTGGGCCGTTGGTGCATGTGGATTTTCCCCGCGATCTTCTACCTGCTGTTCTTCCTCGGCGTCAGCGGCGATGCCGGGAACGGCGTGCGCGTGTTCGGCAGCGAGGCGCTGCTCGGCATCCTGTGCCTGTCGATTTACATCGCGCCCGCCCTGGCGCTTTATCTGACCGCGGCGTGCGTGGTCCGCGATATCGTCCGCGGCCTGCGGTCCCGCGCCTGAGGACCCGCAGCGTCCGTCCGCTCATAAATCAATGCCCACGGTGCGCAGCAACGCCAGACCGTTGCTCGACGGGACCACTCCGGGTCGCAGACGGTAGTCAAAATCCAGCGCACCGTCGCCGCCGTGATCCTCGAAGTGGACATTGACCGCCCGCGGCGCCAGGCGTTCGGCAATGTCGGTCAGCGCGAGGTCGTGCGTCGTGACCAGGCCGATCGCCTTCTGGTCGAGCAGCCGTCGCAGGACCGCCTCCGCGCCGACGCGCCGGTCGTGCGAATTCGTGCCCTGGAAAAGCTCGTCGAGCAGAAACAACAACGGCAAGGGGCCCGCCGCGAGTTCGAGCAACCGTCGTACTCGCAACGCTTCCGCATAAAAGCGCGAACGCCCAGCACGCAGCGAATCTTGCACGCGCAGGGTCGCGCCGATGACGAGCGGCGTGAGGCGCAGCCGCCGGGCACGCACCGGGGCGCCGGCCAGCGCCAGCACGGCATTCACTCCGACCGCCCGCAGCAGCGTGCTCTTGCCGGCCATGTTCGAGCCGCTGACCATCAGCAGTCCCGGCTCGCCCACCAGCTTGACGTTATTGCCCACGCAACGGCCGGCCGGCAACAGGGGATGGCCGAGCCCCTCGGCGTCGAAGCCACCACGTTCGTTCACGACCTCGGGAAAAACCGCATCGGGATTCTCACGGGCATAGGTCGCTAGCGCGGCCAGTGCCTCGATGCCGCCCAGCGCGGCCAGCCAGCGTCCCAGGTCGCCGCCGTACCGTCGTCGCCAGGTGTCGAACAGCAGCGCCAGCAGCGGACGGCAACCGAGCATCGTCGCGGGCACGGCCCACCCCAGCATGCGATCGAGCCGCGCAAGCGCCCGCGCCGCCGGTCGCTGGTCGGTGTGCAGCATCGCGCTCAGCTCGCGCAGTCGGGGAGCGGCGAATCGTTCGCCCTCCAGCCGGGCCAGGAGTCGCGCCAGCGGAGTTAACGTCGCCCGGGACGTGTCCGCCGGCCGCAGCACCTGCTCGGCATGGCGATACATCCGGACCGCGATGCCGACCTGCAATGCCACGGCGATGACCGGCAGCACAGCGCCAGTCCCCGTCCATGCCCACACCGCCACGAGTGCCATCGCCAGTGCAGGTCCCATCACGATGGTCAGCCGTGCGCGGACCGACAAGGGTGTCGCGGCGTGCCGCCCCCATTGCGCGAGCACGGCAAGGCACTCCTGTGCGGGAATCTCGGCCCCGCGCACCGCCAGATCTTCGCAGAGGTCGAGGCCGGAACGCAGCTCGGCGACCGCAGCCTGGCGAGCGTCTACCTCGTGCGCGTCGGCCGGCGCGGTCAGCCAGGCCGCGAGCGTGTCTTGCCCCGGCCGCGTGCGCGCTGCGCACAGCCGTTCGTACAGCGAGCCGGTGCCGAACAGGTCGAGGTCGTGAGCCGCGGGATGATCGTCCGTAAGGTAGCGCGTCCCTGCCTCGCCGCGTCCAACCCAGCTGCCGTCGAGGCAGGCGAGCCGTTGCAAATAGTACCCGGCGGCTCGCAGCGCCCGCTCCCAGGCGCGTCCGGCACGGCGTCGGCCGGCCATGAACAGGATCGCCAGCAGCGCAGGACTTAACAGCAATGCGACGCGCACCGGCGGTTGTTCCTTCTCGCTCAGCAGTGCCAGCCCGATGATCAGGCCGACGGTCAGGCTGCGGCAGGAGGCCCAGTTGCGGAAGCGCCGCAGCTGCCGGTCGCCCTCGTCGCGCTGCGACTGCAAGCGCCGGCCATACTCCGTCGCAATGGCGCATTCCTCGGTTTCCCATAGCATGACGGGCCCCCCAGGAGGTTACAATCTGTTCGGATCAGCGGGCGGCGGATTTGCGCTGCGGGACGCGGATTCGCCGTGGTAGAATCGACGACATGCCCCAAGGGAGGCGACGCCATGCCGCTGCTCGACCATTTCCATGCCCCGCTGGCGCCACGTCGGCACTGGGTGTCGTTATTCTTGTCGTGTACAATACCGCGGTTCCGGTTACCTCAAGAGGACGTGCCATGTCGACAGCCACAGCGAAATTTGCCGGTCGCGGGGCGCTTATCTGCGTCAAGCTTTTGTCGCACATTGGCGCGGCTTCGGCCGTGCTCACTCTTCTCGGCACCGATCCTGAAAGCGCGTGGGCCGATCCCGAGCTGGACTTGCTTCAAAAATTCCAGCGGCAAAACCAGAAGACCGCGCTGCAAGTGAAGCAGGATGTGGAGGAAAACCTTGCCCGCGCCGCGACCCTGAGCCCCGGCGAGCCGGAAAGGGCCCTCGATATCTTGCGACAGACTCGGGAGCTGCTCGATGCGGCCGAGGCGCTGCCGCGCGCCGAGAAGAGCGTGCTGGCGCGCAAGGTGGACGACGCGTTCCGCTATGCCAGGGAACGGCTTGAAAGCAAGCTGGAGGCGGCCCGAGTTCTGGCGAAGCTCGCGAAACCGGTCCCGGAGCCCGAGGCGCAGCGCCTGGCGATGCCGACGGGTCCGAGTGCCGCGGCCGGCAAAAAGTTGGCGGTCAGTCCGATCCTGTTTGAGCCCATCATGGGATTGCGTACCGGCGCCGCGGACACCGGCGTCACGGCGGTGGTCTTGCCGGATCGCCGTTGGGTGCGCATCAGTTTCAGCGGCGCTTTTTCCTATCGCTAGCTGACTAACAATGGTCGCCAATGAGCGACGTGAGCCGGATTTTGAACGCCATCGAGGCGGGCGACCTGAAAGCGGCCGGCCGGCTGTTCCCGCTTGTTTACGACGAACTGCGGCGGATGGCGGCGGGGCACATGGCCCAGGAATCACCGGGGCAAACCCTCGAAGCCACCGCCCTGGTTCACGAGGCCTACCTGCGCCTGGTGGATACACCCGATCAGCAGTGTTTCGCGAATCGCCGGCATTTCTTCGGCGCTGCCGCCGAGGCCATGCGCCGCATTTTGGTGGAACGGGCGCGGGCGCGGAAGAGCCGCAAACGCGGCGGCGGCCGGCAGCGGCTTGATCTCGACCACCAGGACGTCGCGGCGCCCGAGCGGTCCGAGGACCTGCTGGCGCTCGACGCCGCTCTGGACCGGCTGGCGGTCGCCGAGCCGCAGGCGGCCGAGCTGGTGCGGCTCCGCTACTTCGCCGGCCGCACCATGACCGAAGCGGCCGAGCTGCTCGGCCTGTCACGGCGCAGTGCCCACCGCCTGTGGGCCTACGCACGGGCCTGGCTCCTGGAAGAGATCAGCAAACAGTAGCGTGGGCTTCGAAGACTCCGCCCACCCTACGGCTGCTACTGCGACGGAAAATCCGAAAAATGTTGGCACAACCGGCGTCCCATTTTCGCATGTCAAAGGGAGGCCTTGCATCATGACCGAACGTGAGCTGTTTGAAGCCGCCCTCGATCAGGAGCCGGACGACCGAGCTGCCTTCCTCGAGCGCGCTTGCGCCGGTACGCCGGCGATCAAGGAGCGTCTGGAGGCACTGTTGGCGCGGCAGGAACGGGCCGGCAGTTTTCTGGAAGGGGTTGCGGCGGACGGGATCCCTGCTGCCGACTCCCGACCCACATTCTTGGCGAATGCGGCTACTTGCGTGAGCCCGGCCACCGAAGCGGCCGGCCAGGTGCTGGCCGGCCGCTATAAGCTGCTCGAGCAGATCGGCGAGGGGGGTATGGGCACCGTCTGGCTGGCCCAGCAGACGGAGCCGGTACGCCGCCGCGTCGCCGTCAAGCTGGTCAAGGCCGGCATGGACTCGCGCATGGTCCTGTCCCGCTTCGAGGCCGAACGCCAGGCCCTGGCGCTGATGGATCATCCCAACATCGCGAAGGTGCTCGACGGCGGCTCGACCGAGCAGGGCCGGCCCTTCTTCGTCATGGAATACGTCAAGGGCGTCCCCATCACGCAGTATTGCCACGAGGCCTCCCTGACGGTTGCCGAGCGCCTCGAGCTGTTCGTCACGATCTGTCAGGCGGTGCAGCACGCGCACCAGAAGGGGGTCATTCACCGCGACCTGAAGCCGTCCAACCTGCTGATCTGCCTTAACGACGACCAGCCCGTGCCGAAGGTGATCGACTTCGGGCTGGCCAAGGCGATGCACCAGCCGCTCACGGATCAGACCCTGTGGACCGCCCACGGCCTGATGCTGGGCACGCCCCTGTACATGAGTCCGGAGCAGGCGGCGGTCAACAACCTGGACGTGGATACCCGCACCGACATTTATTCGCTGGGAGTGGTCCTGTACGAACTGTTGACGGGGACCACGCCGCTGGAGAGGGACCAGTTGCAGCAGGCGTCGTGGCCGGACGTGCTGCGGATGATCAAGGAAACGGAGCCGCTCAAACCGAGCACACGAGTGGCGCGAGGCGAGGGGCGAGCGGCAGCGTCCGGTGGGTCCGGCATTCCTGCCTGCCTACCACGGCAAACAAGAATATCTGCCGCACGTACCTTGCACCGCGCACCGCACTTCCAGGAGCTGGACTGGATTGTCATGAAGGCGCTGGACAAGGAGCGCAGCCGCCGGTACGCGACGGCCAACGGTCTGGCGCGCGATCTTCAGCGTTATTTGCACGACGAGCCGGTCGAGGCCTGCCCGCCGTCGGCCTGGTATCGCCTGCGCAAGCTGGCCAGGCGCAACCGGACCCTGTTGACCACGGCGGCACTGGTGTCTCTGGCCCTGGTGCTCGGCACGGCGGTAAGCGTGTGGCAGATGCTGGAAGCAGAGAAGGCCCTGACCCAGCTCGGCGTGGAACAAAAGGCCACCGAGCGCGAGCTCAAGCGCACCCAGTTGGCCGAGGAAAAGGCGACCCGTGAGTTGTTTGATGCACTGGTCGCCCAGGCCCGTGCCAACCGCCTGAGCCGGCGGATCGGCCAGCGCTATGGCACCTTCGAGATTCTTGGCAAGGCTATCGCGATCGCCCGTGAGTTGAAACTGCCGACGGAGCGGTCCCTGGAGCTGCGCAACGAGGCGCTCGCCGCCATGGCGCTGACGGACCTGCGCGTCGCCCAGGAATGGACCGACACTCTCGAAACCGCGCTGGACTTTGACCTCGAGCACCAGCGTTATGCCCGCTGCGACCTGAACGGGACAATGTACGTTCGCCGCATCGGCGACGCTGCGGAAATTTGCCGGCTGCCGGCTCCAGGTCCTGGAGACAGTGCCCCGGCATTCAGTCCGGATGGCCGGTTCTTGGCCGTGATGCATCCTGGGCGGGCCCGAGTGCAGGTATGGAGACTGCCGGGAAAAGAAACTTCCGAAGTCTCCAAGACTTCGGAAGTTTCGCCGGCCAAAATCCTCGATGAAGCGTGGCGCGCCTGGGGGCTCTGTTTCAGCCCCGACAGCCGGCAGATTGTCTTCCAACATCCCGACCTGTCCACAAGTGTCTTCGATTTGGCAACCGCCAAAAGAGTCCAGCGTCTGGCCTCGGTTGGCGGCGCCTTTGCTTTCAACCCCAAGGGCCGGCAGCTGGCATTGGTAGCCCAGGGCGCTGCCCAGGTCCGGGATTTGCCAACCGGCAAAGTCCTGTGGAAGCAGCCACTTTCCGGCGGCGGTCCATGGCTTGAGTGGCATCCGGACGGAAAGACCCTGGCCCTGGGCGAGTCGATGGCCGGCGGCGACGTCATCTCTCTTTGGGACGTGGCTCTCGGCAAGCAGATCGGCAAGCTGGAAGGAATGCAAGGGGGCGGCCTCCGTTGCGCCTTCAACCACGCCGGCACCTTGCTGGCCAGCACCGGCTGGGACGGGATTTACGGCTGTGGGACCCGCTGACGAGCCGACAACTCTTCAGCACCTTCGATTCAGGAGTGATCACGCCGCACTTTAGCCCGGACGATCGTTTCCTGGCGGGCACGGCCTATGGGAACAAGCTGGCCATCTGGGAGATCGCTGCCGGGGACGAGTACGGGACCCTCACGGCGAATCTAATGGCTGGCAAAAGGCGATATTTCTGCCCGGCCATCAGCGCGGATGGCCGATTGCTCGTGGCCGGGGCCGACGGCGGCGTCGGCTTCTGGGACTTGCCCAGCCGTAAGAATCTGGCGTTCATCGAAACGGCGCCTGGAATCACGTTGATCCTCCTGGAACCGTCCGGGGCGCTTCTTACCATGGGGCAAAACGGCCTGTTTCGCCGGTCGATCCGCCGCGATCAGGCGACCGGCTTGCTCCACGTCGGGGCGCCTGAAAAGCTGCCGGTTCCCGGAGTCCCCAACATCATCGCCCAAAGCCGGGACGGGCGGGTATTGGCCTCCGCTCAATTCCAGGGCGCCGTTGTACTGCACGCGGATCAACCAGACCGGCTGATCAACCTTGGACCTCATGCGAATGCGCGCGGTGTGGCCGTGAGCCCGGATGGTCAATGGGTCGCTACGGGAGGTTTCGGCGTTCCTGGAGGTGCGAAGGTCTGGGAAGCCCGCACCGGCAAGCCCGTCAAAGATTTGGCAGTCGGCATTAATTGCTGGGTCGTCTTCAGCCCGGACGGGAAGCGCTTGCTCATCGCCAGCGGAGGCAATGCAAGCGCCCAAATCCGTGTGTGGGAGGTGGGCACCTGGGCGGAGGTTCCAATCAAAGAACCGCTCAAGGGAGCAGCTCCCACTTTTTCTCCGGACGGTAAGCTCCTGGTGGTGGAAACCGGCACCGGGGCCGCCCGCCTGCTCGATCCCAATACCGGCAGGGAATATGCCCGGCTGGAAGATCCCAGCCAGCATCGCGCGATCCATTTTAGTTTTTCTCCCGATAGCACGAAACTCGTGAGCGCCACCGGCGACGGTCACTGCCTGCACATCTGGGACGTGGGTGCGATGCGCCGGCGGCTGGCGGAGATGGGCCTGGACTGGGATTTGCCCTAATTCACAGAATCGGCCGCCCGGCAAGAAAAAGCTGGCACACTTCGCCCGCCAATTACGCATGACATAGGGACGCCGCGTGAGACCGCTTCACCGTCCCGCAGCGCCAACGAGCGCCTTGTTTTTCGCAGAGGCGGAACACCTGCGGAATAAGACGGACCAAGAGCCAATCTGACTCAGATACCATCGGCCGGTGAGCTGCGCTGATTGTGTACACGAACGATAACAGTTTCTAATTCAGGTGAACCGCCATGTTCAGATCATTGTGGTCGCGGTTGGTCAACGGGCGGCGTTTACCGGCACGGACCAACAAGCTGCGGTCCCGGCAGCCGACGTGCGGTATCCGGCCGTACCTGGAACTCCTCGAGTGCAGGATATTGCTGAGCGTCCAGTTCACCATCGACCCGCTGCAGGATGTCAAATCGATCTCGCCGTACATTTATGGCATCAATCACCCCTTGGCTGGATACTCCAACTACACGTACCAGCGCCTGGGGGGCGATCTGACGACCGACTGGAATTGGACGAACGGCGACAGCAACGCCGGCAGCGACTACTACTTCCAGAATGAGAGTCTCAGCTACTTCACGGGCGGCACGAACGGCCCGGGCGGCGCCGCGATCCCGATCATTCAGAGCGACGCGGCCCAGGGCGCCGCCACCTTGCTTACCATTCCCATCAACGGCTATGTTGCCGCGAACACGGCCAATGACGATGTGTTGAGCGACCCGGTCACGACCGTCACCGGTTCCGTGAGCGCCACCGCCACCGTCATCCCGGTGGCCAACGCCGCCGCTATCCCGAGTACGCCCTATTACATCGTCATTGACAGCGAGGAAATGGAGGTCACCGCCGTCAACCTGGCGAACAATCAGCTCACGGTCGTCCGCGGAATCAGCGGCCCTTCCGCTGCGCCGCAGGCGAATGATCCGGTTTATCTGTCGCCGGATGTGCGCAATGCCGGAGCCAACTACTTGCAGACGCAATTCGACCAGGAGCTGCCAATGAAGCCGGGCGCACCGGGCAGCTTCACGCTGACGCCCGACCCCAACAGCCCGACGGTTTACGCGGACGAGTTCGTCAACTGGGTCAACACCATGTATCCCTACGGCGAAACGTCGTCGACCACTCCCATTTGGTACCAATTGGACAACGAGCCGGACCTCTGGGCCTACACCCACGCCGAAATTCAACCGACGCCGACGACCTATGCCGAGGTCCTCCAGGACAGCATCGAGTACTCCGAGGCGATCAAGTCCGTTGAGCCGAATGCTCTCGTCTTCGGACCCGCCAGCTACGGTTGGGAAGGCTACACCTCGCTGCAAGGCGCGCCGGATGCCGATGGCCGCGACTGGCTCGACTACTATCTCCAGCAAATGAATCAAGCCTCCGTCAGCGCCGGGGAACGCCTGCTCGACGTGCTGGATGTGCACTTCTACACCTCAACGCCGGACGACCCGGCCGACATCGTCCAGGCGCCGCGCTCGCTGTGGGACCCGACCTACATGGAGAATAGCTGGATCGCCCAGAATATTCCCGGGCCGATCGAGCTGTTGCCGCGGTTGCAAGCGGATATCAACCAATTCTACCCCGGCACCAAGCTGTCGATCAGCGAGTACAACTATGGCGGCGGCGACGAAATCGCCGGCGCCATCGCCGAAGCGGACGCCCTGGGGATCTTCGGCGAGCAAGGCGTGTACGCCGCCTCCGAGTGGCAGTTGGCCTCGAACGAATCGTACATCGCCGCCGCGTTCAACATGTATCGCGACTTCGACGGCAACGATGGCACGTTCGGCGACACCTCGGTTTTCGCCAGCACCAGCGACGCTACCGACAGCTCCATTTATGCCAGCGTGGATTCGTCCAACACCAACGTGATGACGCTGGTCGCCATCAACAAGAGCACGCAAGCGCAAATGGCAACCATGCAGCTCGATCATGTTCAGCCGGGTGCGACGGCCGCCATCTACCAGTTGACCAGCGCCTCCACCACGCCGCAATACGCGGGGACCGTCACGATCAGCGATCCGGCCGACTTCACATACACGATGCCGGGCTACAGCGTCACGACGATCCGGATCATTTCGCCGAGCGGTCAGGGGATCGCTCCAACGGTCGCCACGGCGGCACAGGCCGCGCCGGCTACGGTCGCTGGGATCAGCACCGCCCTGAGCGTCCTGGGCGCGGACGCGGCGGGTGCGGCGAACCTGACCTATACGTGGGCCGTCATCGGGACGCCGCCTGCCCCAGTTTCCTTCTCCGTCAACGGCAGCAATGCGGCCAGGGACACCGTGGCTACGTTCAGTGCTCCGGGCAGCTACACCTTCGTAGCGACCATCACCAACGCCGATGGCTTTTTTGCCACCAGCACCGTTACGGTCGTGGTCGATGCAACCCTGTCCGCCATCATGGTGACGCCGGGCGATCCGACCATGGCGGCCAATGCAGCCCAGCAGTTCACGGCGACGAGCACGGACCAATTCGGCGACACGTTGGCCAATCCGACCTATACCTGGTCCGCCAGCGCCGGCTCCATCAGCAGCACCGGCGTGTTCTCGGCTCCCGCCAACACTGCGAGCGTCACGGTCAGCGCGTCCGCGGACGGCGTCGAGGGGAGCACCACGGTGTCTGTGGTCAACCAAACAACGGTCATCGTCGACGAGGCGACCGACGCTTCCCTGCGCAACGCAATCGCGACCGCCAACGCCGAGGCCGAGGACGGCGACTCCGTCACCGTTCTCTTCGCCGCCACGCTGGCGGGCGACACCATCAACCTGACGCAGGGACTGCTCGAGATTGCGGCCGCCTCGGGCACGGTGACGATCGACGGCGGCAGCCTGATTACCATCAGCGGCGGCGGCCAAACCGTCTTCCAGGTCGATAACGATGCCCAGGCCGTGCTGTACGGTCTGACGATCGAGGACGGCAATGCCGGCAGCAGCGGCAGCGGCGGCGGCATCACGAACGCCGGCACGCTGCTGGTCAGCGACTTCGCCCTTCTCGACAACACCGCCGGCGCCTCCGGTGGCGGGATCGACAACTCAGGCACGCTGACCGTGTCGAACGTCACGTTCACGGGGAATACGGCGGGCGCGGGCGGCGGCGGCCTCGATAACGAGCAAGGCGCGACCCTGGCCGTCGCCGGTGCGACCTTCTCGACCAACTCCGCCCCCAACGGCGGCGGACTCAACAACGACGGCACGGCCACGATCGTTAACAGCACCTTCTCGGCCAACGCCGCGACCGGGACCGGCACGAACGGCAACGGCGGCGGCATCGCTAACTCCGGCACCCTGACGCTGATGGCGACGGTCGTTATCCACAACTCCTCGACCCTTGCCGGCGGCGGCATCTACAGCACCGGACCGATGACGGTGTGGGCTTGCACCATCGACGATAATGACGCGTCCTACATTGCCGGCGGTATCAACAACGTCGGAACAATGACCGTCGCCAACTCCACGCTGGCCGGCAATTACTCGTACCTGGGCGGTGGGATTTACAACGGCAATTACTATAGCCTCTCCGGCGACCTGACGCTGACCAATGATACCATTACGAGCAACTTCGCCGCTTACGGCGCCGGCGGCGGCATCTACATGGCCAACGGCGGTTACAGCAACGACGGTCCCAGCAAGCTGACCTTGCGCAACACCATCGTCGCCGGCAACTACGCTTCCGGCAACAGCAGCGATCCCCTCAGCAATCCGGTCCTTCCCTTCGGTCCGGATATTCAAGTCTACAGCGGCACCGTCAGCGGCGCCGACAATTTGATCGGCGACGGCCAGGGACTGACCGGCATCACCAACGATGATGCGAACCACAACCAGGTCGGCACGCCGACGGCCCCCATTGATCCGCTGCTCGCCGCGCCGCTCAACACCGCCCTGGTGCCCGAAAGCGTCACGTCCCCGATCGTCACGTTTAACCAGGCGTTGATTCCACTCGCCGACAACGGCGGCGCCACGCCGACGATCGCGTTGAACGCCGACAGCCCGGCCATCGGGGCCGGCGGCGCGATCACCACGCTCGCCGCCGCCGTCGGCAGCGCCAAGGCCACGACCATCACCGTCCTGAACGCGGCCGCCATCGCTGCCACCGATCCACCCGCGGGCTCCGGATACGTCATCGTGATCGGTAGTGAAGCCATGCTCGTCACGGCCAACGACGGCAACAAGCTCACGGTCGTGCGCGGCTATGACGGCACCACAGCAACCACGCACGGTGGCGGTGCCAGCGTCTTCCTCGGCGCCGACCAGCGCGGCTTGATCGCCCCGACCGCGACTCCCGACATCGGCGCGTACCAGACCCCGATCCACCTGGTCGTGCTGAGCAATCCGAGCGACCATACCGCCGACGCCGGCCAGACGGTCACGCTGACCGCCTCGGTGCGCGGCGTGAACGTCAGCGTGCAATGGCAGCTCAGCACCAACGGCGGCGCGAGCTGGAGCGATATCGCCGGCGCGACCGGCAAGAGCGTCGTCACCAGCAACGGCCTCTCCATCGCAACGACGACCCTATCGATCAGCGCAACGCTGGCCAAGAACGGCAACCAGCACCGGGTGCATGTCACGAGCCCGGCGGCAAGCCTGTACACCAACGCGGCCCAGCTTTTCGTCAATCCGGCCCTGGCACTCGGCAGCATGAGCACGACGCAGTGGACCGAGGGTCTCACCGGCTTCAGCGGCACGATGGCGATCGGCGGCGGGACGGCACCCTACACGATCAAGACCGCCACGGGCATGCCGGCCGGCCTGACTCCCTCGATCACGGCAAGCGCCGTCAGCTTCAGCGGCACGCCGACAAAGGCGGGCACCTTCCAGGTGACCGTCACCCTCGTCGACGGCGCCGGCGCCACCGTGACCCGGACCTTCGCCCTGACGATCAACCGGTCGCTCGCGTTCACTCTTGTGAAGCTGCCGGCCTACACGCTGAACGTGTCCTATGCGCAGACGATCGGCGCGACCGGCGGCACTGGACCGGTGACTCTCACCTACTCCCTCGACAACTCGCTGCCGGCCGGCCTGGCCATTACACCGGCATCGCCCGCGATCGGATCGTTCAAGATCAAGGGCAAGCCAACGAGCACGGCCACGGTCCATATCACGGTGACGGCGACGGACAGACTCGGCGCCACCTTCACCGCGACCTTCGTGCTCGCGTCTTGACCTAAATAAGGACAACTGCCATGTTCAAGTCATTGTGGTCTGGGTTGGTCAACAAGCGGCGTTTCCCGGCACGGACCAACACGCTGCGGTCCCGGAAGCCGCCGTGCGGTATCCGTCCTTACCTGGAACGCCTCGAGGACCGGATCGCGCCGGTTACTGGCTTGACGCCGTTCCAAATTCGCCAATTCTATGAGATCAACGCCATCGGGCATTTCGGGGCCCAACCCGCCGACGGCACGGGAGAGACCATCGCGATCGTCGACACCTACAACGACCCGAACATTTTCCAGGATGTGGATTCCTTCGATCAGACTTTCTCGCTGACGGCCAATACACCCAGTCCCATTAACCCGTCTATTCTCGCCCAGTACGGAGGAGCGGGATCGTTTCTCCACGTGTTCAACGAGAACAGCATGGATATCACCAACTCTGTTGCCAACAACAACGGGACAAATGGCGTTCCGGTGGATGCGCCACTCGGTAGTGGGGCTGCGGTTGAAACAGCCCTCGACGTCGAATGGGCGCATGCCATCGCTCCCGGGGCCACCATCGACCTGGTTGAGGTTCCCCCCGACGGTGAGGAGCAAAACTTGTTTGCAGGTGTGCAAACGGCTTCTCTGCTCCCCGGAGTTTCGGTCGTATCGATGAGTTGGGTTCCTGAGAACTGGGGTAACAACCCCAGCTTTCAGACAACGGGAGTGACCTATGTTGCTGCGTCGGGGGATGGTGGGGTCGATGGGTTAAGCGCTATCGAATCCAACGTCCTGGCCGTCGGCGGCACGGTCATTAACTCGGATAACAACGGTAACCTCGCTACCGAAAGTGCATGGGTCGACAGCGGCGGCGGCCCCGTCGCCGGGCTGGTTCCCGAGGACACCAACACCGACGGAACCGAAGGTGAGCCGGGCTACCAGTCTGCGGAGGCGGCGCGTCAGAACACGGGCGACCGCCTCGTTCCTGATGTCGCCTTCGATGCCGGCACCGCGGTGGCGATGTACGATTCCTACGATAATCCTCCGCCCAATCCTCCGGCCAATTCCCAAACTTCCGCAATCGGAACCAGTGTAAGCACCCCTTGCTGGGCCGGCTTGATTGCGATCGCCAACCAGGGACGCGCTTACTACGGTCAACCGGCTCTCAACACCTCCGGTCCGCAGCAGGCCATGGACCTTCTCTACGGCCTGCCCGCGGCGGACTTCAACAAAATCACCGGCGGCAGCAATGCGCAGATCACGGGCATTTCGGATCCTAACGACACCCATGTCTATACGGAGACGCAGGTTACATTTGACGGTGGGGGTCCCAACGGGGGCAACCCCGCTCAGCCCGCCCAGGCAGACGTCCAGACCGGCGATGGCGCCATCACGGGCTTCTGGTTCGGGACCGGCGGCAACGGCTACCAGTCGTCCCCGTCGGTCGACATCAGCGGCGACGGCTCGCTGACGTGGACGAATGCCAACGGTTCCATGACAACCGCCCAGTTTACGGCCGTGATCGCTAACGGCTCCGTGACGGGGGTGCAGGTGTCGCTGAATGGAGGCCCCTCGCAGCCCTTCCCAACGAGTCTTAACGCGCCGCTTGTACCCGCACAAAACGGAATCGGAGCGGGATATCTGTCGATCGATTTCAGCGGCGGCGACCCCACGAACGGTCAAGAACCCATTGCCATTCCCCAGGTGAACAGCAGCGGTCAAATCACGGGCGCTCAGGTGATCAACCCCTTTGGCGCAGGAGGATTCAGGGCTGCTCCGACTGCGACGATCGACGATATGAACGGCGTAACCACTCTCCCCGACAACGACGTCTTAGTTGATTACGTGCCCGCCACTGACACGGGGGCATGGAGCTTGTCAATCGCCAGTGGCCAGTCCTATAACCAGGCCACCGGCCTGGGGACACCCATTGCCAATCGGCTGATCCCCGGCCTGCTCGGCGGCGGGTCGAACGTTTACGGGATTGGGCCGATAACGAGCCTCGCGCCGGCAACCAGCGATCATGGTCTAGCGCTCAGTCCGGTTAACAACCAGGAGTTCGTCGCCTGGCGGGATAGCCACCAGTTTCTCAACATCATGCCTATCAATGCGGATGGCACCGGCGACTTTGCGGACCAGTTCACCGCGCCTTACACGGTGAACAGCTCGCCTGCCCTTGCCACGCTGAACGGTCAATTGTACGTGGCGTGGGTCGGAGAAAATGACAATTATCAGATCTTCCTCTCCCTGGTCAACTTGAACGGGGACACAATCAGCGTGTCCCCGCCGATGCCGATCCTCGGTGTAAACACCAATAACTACGGCAGCCCGGCCTTGGCGGCGTTCAACGGCAACCTGTACCTTGCCTACACCGGCTCCGGCGGCGACCTAATGAACGTGGACCGACTGACAAACACGAATGGCCAGCTGGTGCCCGATGGCAACGACATCACCATCACCGAGGGACTCCCCCAGGTCAAGGGCCTGACCGTCCAGGGTTCGCCCGCGCTGGCCGCTTCGGGCGGCAAACTCTTCATCGCCTGGGCCGGACGGACCAACAATAACCAACTGTTCGATGCGCAAGTCACGGATAACGGCACACTGCTCAGCGTGGTCGACGGTGTGCCCTTGCCTTATAACAGCGACAAGTGGTCCAGCCCGGGCCTGGCCGACCTGCACGGCACTCCGGTCCTCGCCTTCATCGGTCGCTACAACCACTATGTCTTCGCCATCAAGCTGGACAGCAACGGAAACCCCGTCGCCAGCGACCCCGATCCAGGGTACGTGGCCAACAACGGGAATATGTTCGATCAACTCAATGGCGGGCCGGCCCTGGGCTCCATCAATGGAAATGTGCTGGTCGCGTGGACAAACGTTACGCAGGATTTCGAGGACAATCCTGTCGACTTCTCCCCGTTCGCAGCTTTGCCATTGGCGGAGGCTAACAAGCATTCCCTTACCCTCAGCGAAAATTCGCAAATGCTGCAAGAGTCTCCAGGCGGGACCCCTCCGAACTCGTTTGCAATCGGCACCTTCAACCAGATTCAAGTGCTCGGGCAGGGCGATGACCAGCTTACCCTCGACTTCAGCAAGGGCAACTTCATTCCGGCCGGCGGACTTACCTTCGACGGCGGCCCCGGCGGCCCCAGCACGCTGATCCTGGAAAACGGCAGCTTCACCGACGAGGTCATCACGCCCAGCGGACCAAACTCCGGCACGATCTCGCTGGACGGTTCGACCATAAGCTACAGCGATGTCTCGGCCATCATCGATACCGACACGGTCACCAACTTGACCGTCAACGGCACCGACAGCGCCGGCGAACAGGTCAATTTCATCAACGACCCCAATGGTAGCGAAAACGGCATCCCGACCGAGGAGATCAACAGCGGCAGCGGCACATTCACGAAGATTGACTTCGGCAACAAGGCCTATGTCACCTTCCAGGGGGGCATCGGCGGCGACACCTACACCCTCAACATCACGAAGGCGGCGGCGCAGTTGAGCACGCTCACCGTGACCGGCGCCTCGTCCACGGGCGACACCTTCAACGTGCAGGCCACCTGCCTAGACGTTGGTTTCGCCATCGCTACGGCTAGCAGCGGCACCAGCACGGTCAATCTCGCTCCGGCCGGCGAAAGCCTCGCCAGTCTGGCCGGAGCGCTGACCCTCGACGGCGGCATCGGCGGCACTACGTATCTGGTCGCCGATGATCAGAAGGATCCCAACAGCCAAACCTACTACCTGACCAGCTCCTCCTTTTGGAGCAGCAATTCCGCTACGGTCAACTACAGCAACCTGGCGGCAACGACGCTCAACGGCGGCACCGGAGCCAGCAACTGGCTCGCGATCCTGGACGGGCGCAGCGGCGGCGAAACGTGGACGATTGCCGCGGGGACCCAGGCCGGCTCCTTGCAGGTTCAGGGGACAGCCGCCGACGGCACGCCCGTTCCCGGCACGCCGATCACTGCTACCGGACTGAATACCCTGTCCATCGATACCACCCTCAGTGCCAAACAGACGCCGCTCTTCAGGCTGGCCGGCAATACTTATGTCGTGGACGACCTCAGCACCACCGGCATCAAGAACGTTGACCTGGACATATACGAGTCCCAAAGCGCCACCCCCGGCCCCGACACGATTACCGTGGACGGCGCAGGCGGCGGGCGTGGCGGACATGGTGGGCGTCAAGCTTGATCCTACCCTTGGACCGAATGTCGAGGACGTGACTCTGACCACGTTGCTGCCCCAAGCGGTGCGCACCCTTAGCTTCCCATCCTCAACGTACACCGTCAGCGCCGGCATCGTCAATGCTACCGATAGCATGAGCGTCAACGCCTACCAGGGGAATAACCAGGTCCATGTCTATTCGACGGCCGGCGCCGGGAGCACGTATGTCAATACGGGCGCCGGCACGGGGCAGGCCGGGAACAACCAGATCACCGTGGGCGACGCTACCTCCGCCACGGGTTTGAACGACATCCAGGGACCGCTGTTCATCGATGCCGGCAACGGCGCCAATAACTCGCTCACCTTCACGGAAGCCGGCAGCGACTTCGGCGACACCCTGACCCTCACCAACGACGCCTTGATCCGCTACCTGTCGATGCAGCTGTCGCCCCAGCGGGGCGCGGACAAACAGCAACGCTATGCTTTCCAGATTGCTTACCAGGCTACCGGCGGAGCGTTTGGCGGCGGCATCGAGCTGGATACGACGCAAGGCCCCGATACCGTTTATGTCCCCTACACGCTCGCCAACACCCATGTCACCATCAATACCGGGAACAACAATGTCCTGATGTCGAAGAAGCCCGCTCCAGACCAGGTGTTCATCGGCTATGACGCGGGCAATCCCACTGGTCCGCCCAATCCGGTCAGTGCCGCATCGCTGGACCAGATTCTCGCGCCTGTGACCGTCATCGGTCAGGGCACCTCCGGAACACCGGCCACGAAACTCTTCATTGAGGACCAGGGCGCGCGCAGCCGGAAACGTACACCCTGCAGTGGCTCTCCCTGCCCGGCGTTGAAGCGGTCGAGCGCTCCGGAGCACCCGCCATTTCCTATAATGGGCCGGACCTTGCCATGACCCTGGACGCGGGCAACCAGGGCAATCAGATCAACGTCCAGGGTGTCCTCGCCGGCACCAGGGCCACCATCAACGCGGGCAACGGCGCCAACACGCTCACCGTGCGCAACCTTTTCAACAATCTGAGTGCCGTGCAGGGGCTCTTGACCCTCAACGGCGGCACCGGCACCAACAACCTGACTCTTGACGACGAGGGGGCCGGCGCCGCCGAGTCCTACACCTTAGGTGCCAGCCAGCTCGTCCGGGCCGCAAGCGCGCCGGAACCGGCGGTGACCATCGACTACTTCAACATGTCCAGCCTGGATTTCCAGGCCAGTGACTTGCCGGCAAGCAAGAAGGGCACCAATACCATCGTGATTCAGGGCACGGCGGCCGGCACGCCGACTGAGGTGGATACGGGACACGGCACCAACCTGGTCACGGTGGAGAACCTGAGCATGATCCAGGCGCCGTTGACTCTCGCCTCCCTGGCCGGCGCCGCCAATGCGCTGGCGGTGAATGACAGCGCGGCCAACACTCCCGGCGTCGTGACGTACTTCCTCAACGCCGGCACCGTCCAGGGGAATGGCTCGGCGCTGATCGAATTCGCGAATTTCGAGCTTGTGGGGCTGGAACCCGGCAACACGCAGAACAATAGCGTCAACGTCCAGAGCACGGCCGTCAATGTCAGCTACGTGATCAGCTCCACAACGCAGCTGGCTGCCAGCACAGACGCTTTCAACGTCGGCGACGCCAACGACCCGCTTTCGCAGATCCTCGGGCCGCTGACGTTTTTCAGCGGCCACGGCCAAAACGCGTTGACGATCGACGACCAGGACAGCAGCACCGCCAATATGTACGCGTTGACGAGCACGACGCTGACGCCTGCGGACGCGGCCACGATCTCCTACAAGGGGCTGTCGTCGCTGCTGGTCAATGGCAGCAGCCTCGGCAACACCTTCACCGTCACCGGCACCAAGGCCGGTACCGCGACTGCGCTCAGCGCCGGCGCCGGCCCGGACACTATTAAGTTGGCCGGCAACGCCGCCGCCTATGCCGGTCCGCTGAGCATCGACGGCCAGACCGGTCTCAACGCGCTGGACTATTCGAGCTTTAGCGGCCCCGTGACCGTCGATTTGCGGCTGGGCATCGCTACCGCGGTTGCCGGCGGCATCCACAATATCCAGAACGTCATCGGCGGCTCGGGCAACGACCTGTTCGTCGGCAATGGGCAGGGCAACGTCCTCAGGGGCGGCACTGGCCGCAACATCCTCATCGCCGGGGACAGCCCCGGCACGCTGATCGGCAATGTGAACCAGGACCTGCTCGTCGGCGGCACCACGAAGTACGACACCAACCTGGTTGCTCTCGACGCGATCATGGCCGAGTGGGCGAATTCGGCTCCCTACACCGTCCGCGTGCCGCTCATTCTCAACGGCGGCGGCCTCAACGGCAAGTATCACCTGGGCGCCAACGACTTCACGAACAACGGCGGCGGCAACGTCTTGACGGGCGGCCCCGGGCTCGACCTGTTCTACGGTATCGAGGCGCTGGACACCAATGACTGGAACCCCGCCCTGGGCGAAGTCTTCGTCCAGAATGCGGTCGCTACGCCCCAGGTGTCGGTCAACCCGGTGGACATCTATTATGGCACGGCGCTGGACAACTCACAGTTGAGCGGCACCGCCGTGGTCAACGGCCAAACGATGAACGTCCCCGGCAGCTTCGGCAGCTTCACCTATACCACGGCCGCCGGCACCATACTCGATGACGGCACCGGGCAAACCGAGGTCACCTTTACGCCAGCCGAACCCGGCATTCTTGCTCCGGTGACGACAACCGTGACCGTCAACGTCTCCCCGGTCACGCCGACCGTGGTGACGAACCCCGTGAACATCGTCTACGGCACCGCTCTCGACGATTCGCAGTTGATCGGCACCTGCACCGCGACGGCGCTGTACAACGGGCAGACCGCCACGCTCCCCGGCGTCTTCCGCTATGTCGGTGGCGACGGGACGGTCCTGAATGTCGGCAATGACCAGTTCGAGGAGGTCGAATTCATCGCCAATGACGCCAATTACTACATCACGGATGCCGACGTCATTGTCAACGTCGCCCCGGCGCAGGCCACGCCGAGCATTACCTGGAACACTCCGGATGCGATCACCTACGGCACAGCCCTCGACGCCACACAGCTCGACGCCAGCGCGAACGTTGATGGAAGTTTCAGCTACAGCCCCGCTGCCGGCGCGGTCTTGAGTGGCGGCACGCAGACGCTCAACGTTACGTTCACTCCCAACGACACGACCGATTACACCACCGCGACGGCGAGTGTGCAACTCGTGGTCAATCCGGCCACGCCGACCGTGACGCTGAGCTCATCGCCCACGCCCGACTATTACGCCGACAATCTGACCTTCACCGCCGTGGTGCAGTCGTCCGCCGGCACGCCCCAGGGAGCGGTGACGTTCCTCGACGGCACGCAGACCCTTGGCTACAGCTCGCTCCAGAACGTCAACGGCAGTCAACAGGCGACCTTCATGCTCAACTGGCTGGCGATCGGTTCACACTCGATTACCGCGGTCTACAGCGACACGGTGGACAACAACTTCGCCACGGCCAGCTCGTCGGTCCTGTCGCAGAGCGTGAACGCGACACCGTTTGACGGGTACACCTTGCAGTTCAGCGGCTTCAACAACTATGTGCAGGTTGCCAATGGGCTGAACATGGGGGACACCGTCACATTGGCGGCCTGGATTTACCTGCAACAACTTCCGTCCACGGCCGGCCAGAGCATGTACATCATGGGCAATGCGGACGGTGAGGCTACCCTGAATCTCCAAGTTGGGATGGACAACAAGATCCACCTTAACGCGAATGCAACGTCCCTCACTTCCAACACGGTCCTGCAAGCGGGCATCTGGTATTTTGTCGTCGGGACGTTCCAGGGCCAGTCCGATAGTAAAGCGGGCCAATTGCAGATCTTTATCAACGGCACCCAGGACGCGGCATTGACGGGCGCATTTGGGCGGCTGTCCAACTCTGATCATGATTCTTTTACGATGGGCGCGAGCAGCTTCGTCCCGGGCCAGTATTTCCAGGGGTTCATCGCGGCACCGAGCGTCTGGAGCACCGTGCTGAGCCAGACGGCGATCCAGTCGGCGATGACGAACGGGCTGACGGGCAATGAAACCGACCTGATCGCGTACTGGCCCTTCGACGAAGGCAGTGGGACCATCGCCCACGACCTGAGCCCCAATGCGAATAACGGCGTGCTGGGGACCGGCACCAGCGACGAGCCGGCGTGGGTGACGCTGGGATAGGTCCGGCGATGTGACCGGCGGTGTGGGGTGGCCCCTCAATGCCGGAGGCCGCCGTTGCGGGTCGCCTCGACGGGCTGCGGGGCGCCGTGCGCAAAGGTGCGCGTTCCGAAGTGGTGGATGAACAGGTCGCGGCAGCATGTCAGCTTGAAGCCTGCTTGCCGGGCCTTCGCGCTCAGAATGTCGCTGTCGAACAGGCTCAGGTCCGTCCATTCGTTAAGGCCGGGGCTAACGCGGTCCAGCACCGCTCGCCGAATCAACAGGCAGAAGCCGCCGAGCCGTTCGCTCTCGACCCATTTGCCGCGGTTCGTGCCGGCAAAATCGCGCGCGAAGCTTTGCACCGCGTCCACGTCCACGAGCGCCGCGCCCGGCCGCGCTCCCTTCTTCGGACCGAGCCGGTACGGCACCGTCTCCACGAGCTGCGGCGGCGCCGCGTAGTTCGACATCGGCCCCACCAGCCCGATTCCGTCCGACATCTTCGCCAGCGCCGTCAACGCATCGAGCCATTTGGGCGTCACCACCGTGTCGTTATTGAGCAGGCACACGAACTCGCCGCGCACCTTCGCCAGCGCCTCCTTGCACGCCGTCGAGATGTCCAGGTCGGTCGCCGCCCGGCAAAGCTCGACGCGCAGCCGGCTCGCCAGCCCATCGCGCAGCCCGGCCAGATATTCCGCCGTCCCGTCGAGCGAGCCGATGTCGAGAAAGATCAACTCAAAGGGTTCCCGGCTGTGGCGAAGGACGCTTGGCAGGCAGAGCTTCGTGTAGTCGAGCATTCCGCAGCAAGGCATGATGATTGACACCAAGCCAGGTGGCGACGCGATCGACAGAGTGTTGCTGGCCATGACGGCGTTCGCTTTCTCGTTGAAGAATATGCGGATGCGTACCGAATACAGTTACGGGTCACGACGTTCGATTACGACAACCGGAGTGGGCGGCGTCGGCTCGGGGTCCCTTGACTTCTCCTGCTCCGGCTTGGCGTACTTGCTGACGAGGTTGATAAGCAACAGGTATTCCTGTTGATGCCGCCGCGCCTGCAGGGCTACGACTTCTTGTTGCTTCTGCAAGAGCCGCTCACGATACTCGCCGGTCTTGTCCAGCGCCAGCGCTTCGGACAGCCGCTGCAATGCCTGCGGATAGTCCTTAAGGCGCGTATGCACCCAGGCCAGGTTGAAACGCGCTCGCACGTCGGTCGCGTTCACCGTCAGCGCCTTTTCATAGGCCGACCGCGCCTCCTCCGTGCGGCCGAGCTCATACAGCGCATCACCCAGGGCGTTCCACAACTCGGCGGAACACGTCGGGTTCAGCGCGAGCGCCACCTTGGCCATGTCCGCCCCGCGCTTCGGGTCGCGGAAGGAGAAGGTGAGGAACTGGCTGACTTCGCACAGCAGCACCCAGTTACGTTGCTGCAAATGGACCGCCTCGCCGTAGAAGCCGCGCGCAGCTCGAATCGGCCCGCCTTGGCGCAGGCCCGCGCCTTCTGGATCGGTTCCTGCAACCGCTTATGGGCCGCTTCGCCGAACCGCTCGTGAAAGCGCACGAACACTTCCTCCGCCACCGCCGGTGCCAGCAGCCGCGCATGGATGCCGCGCCCTTCCTCGTCGCCCGGCTCGATGTACTGGCAGCGTTTGCCTTCGCCGAAGAACGTCCGCAACAGCGAAAAGTTGACGCCGACGAACGTGGCCAGGCTGAACCGCTGGTGCTCGAACTCGTCATCGCGGGTGATCTGCGTCTGGCCATAGTCATTCACCAGGATGAACCCGCCCTCGGCAAGCATCCCGAGCAGTTTCTCCAGGCACTGGATCGCCCCGTAGCTGTGCAGCAGCCTTTTCGTCATCTTGCGGCCAAACTCCACCGCAAACGCGCCGTGCGGCAGCGTCTGGGCGTCGACGGGCCGATAATCGTACTCCGAGGCGAACAGGCCGTAGACCTCCAGCAGCTCGTCCTTGGCGCGCGGATTGTTTGACTGCGCGCGCTTGCGCAGCTGCTCCGCCGTGAGGTCGGTGTAATCCGCCAGCCGCACATTGCGGGCAACGCAGGTGCGGACGCACAGTTGGCGGACCTGCGCGTCGTCCAACTCCAGCACCGCGGCCGGCAGGCAGTCAAGAAGGTAGTTGAGAAACACCGCCCGCAGCCTCCCGTTGTGGGGCACGTTTCTTACGTGCCCGTCTTTCCCCGGCACGTTGAAAACGTGCCCCACATCCGCGGCACCGTTCACCCCAAACCCCACGTCGGCGAGCAGCGTCTCCGGATGCAGCGCATCCACCTGGCGGACGCGGTAGCGGCCGGGATGCTCGGCCAGCACCCCGTGGCGCAGCAGGTCGTGGAGCATGCGTTCCGACTTGTCGGCGGCGATGTAAGTGAGCCGGTTGTAATAGTCCCTCTTGTGCTGGCGGCACAGGTCGCGCAGCGTGTCCAGGAAGTAGCGCGCGAACAGGCCGACGCCGATACCCAGCTCCAGGACGAAAATGTCGTCTTCCAGCTGCCCGTCCTTGTCGGCGGCGACGAGGCTCGCGAAGAAGACATCGGCCGCGTTGCGCGAGAGGGCGCCATCGTTATTGACAACGAAAGGAACCGGCGACGTATCCGCCAGGAACGCCTTGTTCCCGCGTTCGCGTAAATAGGTCTGTCCAAGATCCCATTCGAGGCTATTTGCGAGCGGCACGAAATCTTGCACAATTTCGCGTCCCGCCTGGGCGTGCGCCAGCACCTGCTCGGCCGGCGAGCCGCTGTGCATGCCGTCATCGCGTGTGTCCCGCTTGGTGGCCATGTTGGTGATCCCCTTTCGTTTGTTGCCCCCCGGCCCCTGCCGGCTTGTCCGGCACGTGAAGCAGTTTGGGCGGCTACCGAGCCCCGGACCGCCGACCGCCGCGACCCCTGCCGGCTTGTCCGGCAGGTGAAGCAGTTTGGGCAGCTAACCCGCCCCGGCCCGCCAACCCAACGACCCCTGCCGGCTTGTCCGGCAGGTGAAGCAGTTTGGCCGGCTAACCCGCCCCGGCCCGCCGACCCCAACGACCCTGCCGGCTCGTCCGGCAGGTGAAGCAGTTGCACGCTCGCTCTAGCCGTCAAACTTCTTCACCTGCCGGACAAGCCGGCAGGGGTCGGGCGCGTGGTTCGTTCGCCTCACTTTAGCCGTCAAACTCCTTCACCTGCCGGACAAGCCGGCAGGGGTCGCACGGTCGAACAGTGCCACGTCGACCTGGACGACGACGAGATCACCGGGCCCGAAATCGCTCAGGCTGGCGCGGCAGACGATGCCGCCGGCGCCCAGCTCCGCGGCGACTTCCACGCCGCCGATCGCGCTGCTGGCGGCCGCCGAGTCCGCGGTGCGCGTCAGGTACGCGCGGACGGCCGTCGTGGCGAGAAAACACGCGCCCGGCCCCCGCGCGGCGGCGAGCGGCACGCATTGCTCCTGCGTCTCCGTGCCGGTGAGCCGAAACTCGAACGTGTGCGTCAACCGCGGTTGGCCCGGCGTCCGCGCGGGCGGCGGCCCGGCGTGAACGGGCCGCGGGCCCGCCACGGGTGCCCCGGTCGCGTCGTAATAAAAGGTGGACGTTTCGCGGCCGACACAGGTCATGCCGGCCGCCGCGTCGTACGTATAGGTGGTTACGGTTCCCAGTGGATCGCGGGAGGAATCCTTGCTCGGATCGCTGCTCATGGAAGCCCTCGCATGGTGGTTGTGGCCAATCCTCATTATTCGTGTTATTCGTCTTATTCGTGGTTTTCCGTCTTTGGTTGTCCGCCGCCAGATCCCGGTGGATCGCGGTAGGAATCGTTGCTCGGATCGCTGCTCATGGAAGCCCTCGCATGGTGGTTGTGGCAAATCCGCAAACTGCCGGCACGGTCACGGTCAGCGCTCATGCTTTGAATCAAGATCCCAGCGGGCCGGATGCCAGCACCTCCGCAGCCGGGTACCAATTTCCTCGCAAGGCAACAAGCTGGCGCAAGTCCAACGGCTCTCAGTTACGGAATCCTTCCCTGATCCAGGAATTCTCTGAATGTCCCCGGCTCTGCCCCGGCTCTGTCCGGCTCTGTCCGGCTCTGTCCATCGAAACGAGCTGCGTCCCTTTTTTTTCCTCGATTATCAGCGATGCTAAGGCGGTCGTGGCGATAGTCGGAGAATGATGCAATTAGGCAAAGCCTCTTGCAACTCTTGCTCCCCCGCA
Organism: uncultured Gemmataceae bacterium; assembly: GCA_963834865.1. Classification (GTDB taxonomy): domain Bacteria; phylum Planctomycetota; class Planctomycetia; order Gemmatales; family Gemmataceae; genus CAWIDK01. The sequence continues at coordinate 2,078,693 of CAWIDK010000002.1, read as the reverse complement.
AACGTCACCTTGGTGTTGACAAGGAGAAGGCTCGTCAGGGTCTTGAGGCTGGCAATATCTTTCATACCCGCATCCGTCACCTGCGTGCCGTCTAGATCGAGAACCGCAAGATGCTTGAGGTTAGCGAGTTCCTTCAGCCCGGCATCCGTCACCTTCGTGTCACTAAGATAAAGGTTCGTCAGGTTCTTGAGTTTGGCGATATCCTTCAGCCCCGCATCCGTCACCTTAGCGCCGAGTAGATTGAGACTCATCAGGTTCTCGAGTTTCACGATATCCTTCAGCCCCGCATCCGTCACATTGGTGAAGAACAGCATAAGGAGCGTCAGATTCTTGAGGTTAGCGATTTCCTTCAGCCCCGCATCGGTAATGTTGCTGTCGGATAGCCCGAGACTCTGCAATTCCTTGAGTTTGGCGATTTCCTTTAGGCCCGCATCCGTCACCTCCGTGCTGTGGAGGGAAAGCGCTGCCAGGTTTTTGAGGTTGGCGATTTCCTTCAGCCCCAAATCGGTCACCTTAGTGCCGATTAGCCTGAGGCACGTCAGGTTCTTGAGTTTGGCGATTTCCTTCAGTCCCACATCGCTCACCCGAGTTTTCCCCAGGTCAAGTTCCGTCAAAGCGTTGAGCTTCCCAATATCCTTCAGCCCCGCGTCCGTCACCTTGGTGTTGAATAGCCTGAGGCTCACCAGGTTCTTGAGTGTAGCGATATCCTTAAGCCCCGCGTCTGTCACCTGCGTGTATTCGAGGTCAAGACGAAATGGAAATGGCACGAAAGGGATTTCCTTCAAAGTGCCATCTGTTGCCCTTGGCATCTTGAACGAATAACTCTCCGCGTTGGTTTGCGGATCAATCCCCTTCGACAACCACCCTCCCAGCTTCTCAAACGCTGTCACCGCCGCCTCCAGCTGCTCGCTCGTGGGCGGAATCGGTTTCACATCCGTGCTGGGCGGTTGCGCTACGGACGTGGCCGCTACAGCGATCGACGCCACGGTTGCGAATGCGAGAACGGCGGTTTTCATTGCGGTTGTCTCCCTACAGTAGCGGGCGTGAATAGAATTCTATCCGCTTTGTGTGTCGGTTGCTAGAAAACCTCTCGGCTCGCCCGGTCGATTCTGGTCGGAGGCGAAGCTTTTCTCACGGCGAAACGGCCGCTGCGAGCACGTTACCGCTATTGCGATACTGCGTTGTACCTAACCACTTAAGAGGGGATGGGTTTGTCCATTGTTGTTTATCCGCCCGGCCGCTGGCGACTCCGAAGAACGCAAGGGAAACCAACGCGGCAGCCCCGACTCGCCTTAGCATGTGCATGATTCCTGTAACAGATTGTTGGTTCACCCTACGGACCCTTCACCGTTGTACCAGCAGCCCCGGACTTCCAGGTCGATTCGACAATATGGTCGATTCCAGCTGAGTGGCTGTGTGCTCCCATGAATTGATCCATGCTGGCTCCGCCGACGATTGAATCTGTCTCCCTCCATCGCATCGATTGCAGGAGGGGGCCCGCCCCGGTGCTTTGATTATCATAAACAAAGTAGTCCCAAAACCAATCCTGCAGCGTTTCGTTTGGATTTAATTTCTGCACAAAAGTGGCCCTTCCGACGAATTTTATTCCGGTGATATTATACCCCTCGCCTGCCGCTTGGTTTTGCCAGTATTGATACTGCATGCCATACCAGTCGTCAGCCCTGGAATATGCTGTCGTGCTGTTGTTCTGAATAGCCTTATTCAGCTCATCTAGAAGGTCTTGGGCCAGTCCTTTCTCGTTGCATGTATTAACGAGGCGATTTAGATTGGTTAACGCAATTAGGTTCGCAAGAGCAGCCCAACCAATCCCGTTGAGCCCTGTGACATTCTTTTTCGTGGCGATGGCGTCTTGCTGCGCCGTCTGCTTTTGATTTGGATTCACGTTCCATGCTTCGTAGTAGTGGCCTTTGGAGCCCGGAGCCGGATGCCAGTTCCCGTCTTCGTCCCTCAAATAAACGGTGATCTCCTGGATTATCCAGCCACCATTTGGTCCAGCAGTCCCCCCTTGCAGTTGCCACGTACCTCGCGTATAAGTATCGTGATTGGGCAAGGTGAAGATCGGCGGAATCGGAGTAAACGTAAGCTGTGGGCCTTTATAACCATTAGACGCGGAGGATGCAAAGGGCGGTATCGGATTGAGGGAGCCTGCCGCGGCCCCATTTCCTCCTTTGCTAGTGGCTTGACCGTTCCCATCTCCTCCTTTGCTCGCGCCTGCCCCGGTTCCAAGTCCTCCTTTTGCCTGGCCGGCACCCTCGCCGAGCGACAGGTTGCCCCCGAAGAATTCTCCAAAATCTCCGCTGGGGTCAACCGCAGCTAGCGGATCATTATTCACATACGTGTACAGATTGCTATCCCCTGCGTCGAACCCCAGCGGATCCTGACTCTGCCACCGGCCCGTGCTTGGGTCGTACCAGCGCGCCCGGTTGTACTGCAAATCCGTCTCGACATCGAACATGCGCCCCGTCCACGCGTAGCTGCCGCGGTACGCCGAGTTCGTCTCGCTGATGATGTTGCCGAAGCCGTCGTAGACGATCGCGTCCTTGACGTTGCTGCTGTTGTCGAGCACGTCCCGCACCGAGCCCTGGTAATCGGTCAGGTACCAGTACTGTACGCCTGCATCCTGCCGCGCGAACAGCTGGTCCACCTGGTCGCCGTGCAGGTAGCGCGTCAGGAGGTCGTTGCTGCCGTCCAGGTCGGCCCACACGTTGAAGTTCGCGTTGCCGGTTTGCCCAGCCAGGGCGGGGTTCCAGCCGTCCACGGCATAGCGGGTCACCGTCGGCGTGCCGCTGCCGGTCGGGTAGAGGTCGCGCTCGACCAGGTTGCCCCAGGCGTCGTACTTATAGTCCACCTCCTCCAGCACCGCGTCGCCGGTGCCGTAGGTTACCGGGTCGGACTCCCACAATTGGGCCTTGACCAACTCGTTCTTGTTATCATAGCTGTAGGTCCACGCTTCGCCGCCCTCGATCGCCACCTTCATCGTTTCGTTCCCGGCGGCGTCGTAGGTGTAGTCCCACGTACCATCTGATTCTAGCTCGTTTCCCGTCCCGGTGGAATCCCCCGTGTTGGTGCGGTTGCCCTCGGCGTCATAGGTTTCGCTCGTGCCGCCGTCGTTGGTGAGCTGGCTCGTCGCGTCGTAGCCATAAGTCGTCGGCGTACCGCCGTTGAGCTGCTCGCTGGTGATCCGGCTGTCCGCGTCGTACACGTAGGTGTAGACGTTGATCGCGGTGCCGCCGCCGTTCTTGTCGGTCTGGCCGGTCAGGTCGCCCACGGCGTCGTAGACATAGGTGCTCGCCGCAACGGTGGTGCTACCGGACAGGTCGCTGTAGCGCGTCGTTGCGCTAAGCTCGTCGTCGGCGTTGTAGGACTGGTCGACGCGCATCGGCGTCTGGCCGGTGCCGCCGAAGAGTTGCTGCGTCAAATTCCCGTCGGCGTCATAAACGTTCGTCGTCACGCCCCCGAAGTTATCTTGCACCACGGTGCGGTTGCCGTTGGCGTCATAGGTAAACGTGAGCAGCGTGCCCCACAGGCCCTGGACGGTGCTGACCTTGCCGACCGCATCATAGGCCATCGTATAGGTGCCGACATTATTGGCCGCGGTGAGCTGCCGGCCGTCGGCGTCGTAAGTAAACGTCAGGATGTTGGCGACGGAGTGGTCCGCGTTGTACCAGGTCTGGCCAGTGTTGTTGCCGACCGCATCGTACCTGGTATGAGAATATAGCGGGCTTTTTGTGCGTGGGGCTTTCGGGCCGGTTGTACGGCTTGGCACCTTCGGTGCGACTAATAAACGCCGTCGCTTTGGCAACGGCCAACGCCCCGGCAAGGCGCAATTGCCCTGGCGCGAACTCGGCCGGTATGGTTCGCTGGACGATACCGGGCTTGGGACAAGGTAATGTTTGACACTGTACTGTCACAACCATCGTTTTAGAAAGGCAAGACTAGGGGCCGTTCACCTTGGGGCTGCTCGTCTACACTTATGAGTCGCGAACTCCCTGTCGTATCTGAGCACCCAACGGCCCACCCGGTTGAGCTGCGAGCTCGAAGAGGTAGGTGCCGTTCGGCCCACCCTGCTGCGGGCGGTTTGGTCTTGGGGACCAACCGCCGAGCCACGCGCCTGCCGGCGCGTGTCAGCCCCCAGTCTTGCCAGGAGGACTACCATGATTCGTTTCGTCGGTCTCGACATCCACAAACGCGTCGTGCAGGCCTGTGTCCTCGACCAGGCCGGCCAGTGCGTCGCCCAACACCGATTCAACCTCACGCGCCATTCCTTGCTCGAGTTTGCTCAACAACAGCTCACGGCCGACGACCGCGTCGCCGTCGAGGCCACCACCAACACCTGGGCGGTCGTGGCGCTGCTCAAGCCGCACGTCGCCGCGGTGGTGGTGTCCAATCCGCTCGCCACCAAAGCCATCGCCAGCGCCAAGATCAAGACCGATAAGGTCGATGCCCGCGTGCTGGCGCAACTGCTCCGCTGCGATTTGCTGCCGCGCGTCTGGGAACCCGACCAGGCCACGCAGGAAATCCGTCGCCTCACCTCACGCCGGGCCAGCCTCGTCAGCGACCGCACCACCGTCAAAAACCGCCTGCACTCGGTGCTCGCCCAACGCCTGCTAACCTATGCCGGCCCCGACCTGTTTGCCAAGGCGGGACTTGCCTGGCTGCACGCTCTCGCTATCGACCCCGAAGGCCGGCAACTGCTCGACAGCGATCTGCGCCTCCTGGCATCCGTGGAAACGGAGATTACGCATATCGAAAAGATGCTGATTCCCAAGGCCTATACCGATCCACGCGTCAAACTGCTGATGACTTTGCCCGGCGTCGATTACACGGTGGCGCAGACCGTGATCGCGGCCCTGGGCGACATCGGCCGCTTTCCCGATGGCGATCATGCGGCCGCCTACCTGGGCCTGGTGCCGTCGACCAAGCAATCGGCCGACCGCTGCTACCACGGGCCGATCACCAAGCACGGCAATGGCCACGCCCGTTGGCTGCTGGTGCAGGCCGCCCAGCACGTCGGCAAGCATCCCGGCCCGCTCGGCGTGTTCTTCCGCCGCCTGGCCAAACGCAAGAACCGCAACGTGGCGGTGGTGGCGGTCGCACGCAAGCTGGTGACCATCGCCTGGCACCTGCTCACCAAGAACGAACCGTACCGTTACGCCCAATCCTTATCGACCGAAACCAAGCTGCAACGTCTGCGGGTCCGGGCCACCGGCGCCAAACGCAAGACCGGCCCACGCCAGGGAACGCCCGCCGGGCCCAAGCTCGCGTCGGGAATCCGCGCGCGCACGGTCAAGCCGCTCGCCCAGGTCTGCGCCGCGGAAGGCCTGCCGACGCCCAGCGCCGGGCCGCCGGGGGAAGCCCGCACCATCAGCGCTACGGCGACGGCCGCGTACGTGGAATCGCTGAATCAGCCGCAGCTGCGTGCCAAACGCCCACGTGCCGCCGCCGAGCCAGGCGCGGGCTCGTCGGCCTAGCGAGGCCGGCGGGCATCCTTGCCGCAGAGCACCGCATCCTGCGGTGGGATTTTCGGAGGCATAGCTCCGGTGACCGATGCAGAGGCAGCGGCCCTTGCCGCGGCGACAAGGGCTGGCTGCCATCGGTACACCATCGGCCTGGCTATCCCTAATCCGGTTGCGTCCCCGCAGAGCCGGACGCCGTTTCGCCAGGCGTTTGCAGCATACCGTGCCGGCCGCCACGCTGGCAACAGCACGCCTACTGCTAACATGGTTTGTGCTCGCGATCGAGGCAGCAAGAGCCAACGGTGATGAAGGTAACGCGGATGAGGAATCCGCGGGCCGCCGAGAAAAATGGAAATCCTCGACACTTTGAGGTTGCCATTTACAGAGGTAGGTGAACGTCACGAAGCGGGTGTCGGGGGTCTCGATGCTGGTGAGCTTGGTGCCGCTGTAGGCGAAGGTGGTAACGAGCCCGTCGGCGGTGACCTTGCTCGTCTCGTAGCCGCTGCTGTTGAAATTCTCGGTGTAGAGGCTGCCTTTGGCCACGTAGGTATAACTATCGTCCATATTTTGCGTCAGCGTGCCGAAGTTGCCGGCGGGACTGCTGAAGGCGCCGAGGCCGCCGCTGCTGAAGAACTGGCCGATGCCCTCGCCGTCCTTCCATTCGACGCCGCCGGTGGTGCTGATCAGGCGGTCGACGCCCGCGAAGGTCCAGCCGTTGCCGGCGGTGGCGCCCTCGCTGGCGCTGCTGGCGTCGATATAGGCGGTGCCCGAATAGTTGGTCGGCAGGCCGCCACCGCTGTTCGTGAGGGCCAGGGACCAGGAATAGGCGCCCGAGGCGGTGACGCTGGCCGTCGATTGCAGATCCATCACCAGCAGATCGCTGGAAGAATCTCCGGTTGTGTCCCAGGTCACCGTCGGCTGGGCCGTGCCGTTCCACGTCAGCCGGCCACTGATCCAGGACGGCAGACTGCCGCCGTTGTTGTAGGTGAATTGGAGCACCGGGTTGATGGCAACCGTGGAGCTGTCGTAGTTGAGGGCCATACCTGGATTGCTGCAACCGCAGGCCGACTGCGCGTTGCCGTTGGCCGAGACGCTGGTGGTGGCGACACCGGTCGCGAGGGTGTAGCCGATGGAACCGCCGGAAAGCGTCCCCGCGTAACCGAAATTGAAAGGGCCGTACGGCGCGACCACGAAGGCGCTCGCGATCACGGTGCCGGTGTTGCTGCCGGATTGGCCGTCGCCGACGACGGAGACGGTGTAGGTAAAGGTGCCTGCTTGCAAGAAGGTGTGATAGCCGCTGACGTTGAGGGTCCCGCCGGAGGAATAAACGTAGCCAAGGGTCGAGGCATCGCTGGTGCCGTCGGCCCAGTTGATGGTGGCCGAGTAGGCCGACGGCGCCAGGTCGCCGCTGGGGTCGGTGACGGTGGCGATGGAGGTCGACGGGGTGAGGGGCACGCCGGTGTCGGCCGGGATGTTCAAAAGGGGCGTGGTGACGGTCAGGGCGGGCATGGCGCGTTTTTCGAGAACCAGCACTTCCGGCAGGTAAGTGCGTTTGCGCCGCGAGGGGCGGGGCGCAGGTCGTCGAGGTCGATGAAGCGGTCGAGCAACCGGCGCAGGCCCTTTTCACCGCGGTCGGCCAACGCGCAAAGGGCGTCCCAGAAGCGGGGCGCGGTGAAGTAACGGACACGGCGCCAGAGGGGGCCGAGGTTTTTCCTGCCGTTGTCGTCCTGATTCGTCTTCATGGTGCTCATCCCTGCAACTGACGGTGCTCGACGATTTTGGTCAGTGCCGCGTCCCGCGCTGCACCTCGATACAGCCGGCAAAGCAACCAGCGATCGATCAGCCGGCACGATCGAACAGCCCCACGTCGACCTGGACGACGACGAGATCGCCGGAGCCGAAATCGCTCAGGCTGGCCCGGCAGACGATGCCGCCGGCGCCCAGCTCCGCGGCGACTTCCACCCCGCCGATCGCGCTGATGGCGGCCACCGGGTCCGCGGTGCGCGTCAGGTACGCCCGGACGGCCGTCGTGGTGAGGAGCAGCCCGGCCGGCCCGAGCCCGGACGCGAGCGGCACGCATTGCTCCTGCGTCTCCGTGCCGGCGAGCCGAAACTCGAAGGTGCGCGTCAACAGCGGTTGTCCCGGCGTCCGCGCGGGCAGCGACTCGGCGTGAATGGGCACGGCGCTCTCCGCGGGCACGCCGCAGTAGTCGTAGGTCGCAACCGGCGGCAAATCATCGCCGAGATTGTACAAAAACTGCCCCTGTGCGTCGTACACATGGGTGGTTACAGAGCCCATTGGATCGGTAATGGAATCGTTGTTCGGATCGCTGCTCATGGAAGCCCTCGCATGGTGGTTGTGGCCAATCCGAAAACTGCCGGCACGCTCACGGTCATCGCTCGCGCTTTGAATCGAGATCCCAGCAGCGGTTATGGCAGCCGCAATGCTGCCCGATGCAAGCACCTCCGCAGCCGGGTACCAAATGAATTGGTTGCGGCAGGTACGATTTCCTTCTTTAGTTCCGCGACCCCGAAATTCTCTGAACGTCCCCGGCTCTCTTATATTTCCCATAGGCTCTTAGCTTAGGTTCCGGGGCACACTGCCGTATCTAGCGTGAATTCCTGCGATCTAAAGTCCCCGACCGTGACGCGGACTACCGTATTCCCGGAATATTCTTTACCTTAAAGGGCGACAAACTAATCAAGAGACGCAGTTCGCCACCCGGTTCAACGGGATAGTATTCTGGGATTGTGTCGTACCCAACATCGAGCGGTTCCCATTTTCCACGCACCTGAACCTCATATCCCGTGTAGCCCACTTCTAGAACGCCATCCTTTGGTCCAAGACCAAAGTAACCCGATAGTTTGACAACGCGCGTTGACTCGTTACGGAATTGAAATGTCACTTCCATTCCTGAGTCAGAAGGCTTCGCAGTGCTTGGAACAAGGCGAAACACAATTCCTCCTTTATTATTCGATTTCTAGGGCCGTTGATTCTTATGACCCCAAGTGTGCTGTCCATGATTCCACTTCGCTATAGTCGCCGCATAAGCTTGCATAAATGATGTTTTTAGGACACTTATAATCTTATAAAGGTTGCAGCATTGTCCGATGTAATCCACGATTGTTTGGCTAAAATGGACTCTTCCTGTGTGGCGGCCTGTTTACCAGGTCCTTCGGCCCAGGCCTCAAAGTCGTCAATATGGTCGTTCTCGGCGCGGAGTACCCAAGCTCTTTGCGCAGGGGAACTATACTCCGCATTAAGATATACCTGTGCCCAAGAGGTCAGCGTGATTTGCCCGAGTAATTTCCAATTCCCAATCGAGTGACAAATCGTCCACGGCGACGAGACTGCAAACGCGCAAGTAATACGGTAGACCGTAGATCCCAAGCTCGACGCAGGCCGTTCTATGGAATTGGTAGTACCAGGAGGCCAGTTTGTTATGGTCTGGCTAACAGTAAACACGGGCATGTTCAGGATCCAAATTAGCAGGCCGCTTGGGTCCGTGTTTTTCGTCGGCGCGTTTTCGACATAACGGAACAGGTTAGAATCCCCGGCATCGAACCCCAGCGGATCCTGGCTCTGCCAGCGTCCCGTGGTCGGATCATACCACCGCGCCCGGTTGTACTGCAAATCCGTCTCGACATCGAACATCCGCCCCGTCCACGCGTAGCTGCCGCGGTATGCAGAGTTTGTCTCGCTGATGATGTTGCCGAAGCCGTCATAGACGATCGCGTCCTTGACGTTGCCGCTGTTGTCGAGCACGTCGCGCACCGAGCCCTGGTAATCGGTCAGGTACCAATACTGAACACCCGCATCCTGCCTGGCGAATAGCTGGTCGACCTGGTCGCCGTGCAGGTAGCGCGTCTGCAGGTCGTTGCTGCCGTCCAGGTCCGCCCACACGTTGAAGTTGGCGTTGCCGGTCTGGCCCGCCAAGGCCGGGTTCCAGCCGTCCACGGCGTAACGCGTCACCGTTGGCGTCGGGGAGCCCGAGCCGTCGGGGTAGAGGTCGCGCTCGACCAAATTTCCCCAAGGATCATATTTATAATCCACCTCCTCGAGGAGCGTGTCGCCGGTGCCGTACACGCGCGGGTCGGAGGCCCACAACTGGGCCTTGACCAACTCGTTCTTGTTGTCATAGCCGTATTCCCAGGTCTCGCCGCCGGAGATCGCCACCTTGTACGTCTCGTTGCCGGCGGCGTCGTAGGAGTAGTCCCACGTCCCGTCTGATTCTAGCTCATTGCCGGTTCCGGTGGAATAGCCAGTGGTTGTGCGGTTGCCCTCCGCGTCGTAGCCCATGTTTAACAAGTGTCGCCGTAAGTCCTTGCTGCGTAAGGGCTGATTTTTGGATTAGTCACTACATTGTCGTTTCATCGCCCGCGGGCGGCGCCGGCGGCCGATGGTCGGCCAGACCGATGGCGTTGAGTACCTGGCGGGCGCGGGACGAACCCGGTGTCGTGCCGCTACGGAGCTCTTCCGCAACGCGGAATTGCACGTAGCGAATCGTCTGCAATGCTTCCAAGGCCGACTGCGCCGAGAGCGACAGGCCAGCATCTTTCAAGGCGCGCTCCAGCATCCGCTCGATCAAGAACGCCAACGCCGCCACAAAAATGTGTGCCTTCACCCGCCGCGCCGTGTGATGCCAGATCGGCCGCATGCCCAGCGGATCCTTGAGCGAACGAAAGCCCCGTTCCACCTCGCTTAAGTCCTTGTAGTGCGCCACCGCCTCCGCGGGCGTCATCGCCGTCTGATCGGTCTGGATGAGGTAGCGCCCTTCATACTTCTTTTCCCGAGGTAAATTCACTGGGTGCTCCGCGATCTCCAATTGTCCCTCTTTGAACTCCCACATGTAGTAACGATAGCCGTGGTTCTTTTGCAACGCCCGCTCGGCCGCCGCGCCGATCTTGGCCGGCTGCTTCAACTGGCCCTTGGCCACGCGCGCCTGCACCTTCGCCAAGGCCGCACGCACCCGCTCCATCGCTTTGCTACGTTGCCGCTCTTCATAGGCCCGACGCTCGTCGCTATCGACCACAAACACTCGCACGCCGGCACGGTCGCAGGCGACCTCTTGCACTCGTGTCCGGGGTGGATTTGGTTTCGCCCGCGCGGTGATCCCATTGGGGCAGTCGACCCACTTCGTTTCGTCCACGCGATCAATCAACGCCTCCGCCTCCGGATTGCGGCGACGCGTCATGCCCACCAAGTAGCCATGTTCCGCCGCCGCCTGCAGCATGGCCAGATTGCTCTCGGTCACCATGCCGCGATCACCGACAAAGACGATACGCCGAAGGCGAAAACGCCGGGCCAGGTCTTGGATGACTTCCTTGACCGTCGTGCTGTCACGCGTGTTGCCCGCCCACACGTGATGTGCGATCGGCCAACCCGCCACCATCACCACGCCCACCACCACCTGCACGTTCCGCGGCTTGCCGTCGCGACTGTAACCGTGCTTGGCCAGCGTCGGCGGACCATGGCCTTCAAAATACGTACTGGTCAGGTCGTACATCACCAGGTCCGCGTCGAACTCGAACAACGTCCGCAGCCGCTCATAGAGCGCCACTTCCACGGCGTCCTTGTTCAACCCCAGATGATCCAGCGTGCGATACCAACGCTGCAGTTGCCCCAAGTCGACCTGGACGCGGCCTTGCTGCTTCCAACAGGGTACGTACCGGCGACCATGCCGGTCGCACACGTAATCGGTCTCCAGCCACGCGGCCAAACCGTGCTCGCTGGCCGGCCGCACCAGGCGGTTGGTGATCAGCACCAGGACGCGGCTGACCCAGTCGTCGGCGGGGTCTTCGCTCGGCCGCAACTTGGGCCAACGCCGACCAGCATCGAGCCATTGCCAGAGGCCCAGTTGGTCGAAGAAGTGGCGCGCGACGAGCATCGGTCCCCAGGTACTGGCGTCGAGGATTTCGATGGGTCCCTCGGCGCCGAGTTGCTGGGCCAGGGCCTGCGGCCCTTCCTCGCCGGTGAGAAAGCGATTGAGCAGCGGCAGGACGGCTTCGAGGGTGTCGCGTCGCCCGAGGTTGGCGATGACCTTTTGCTTGACCTTGCCGTTCTCGCGCACCGAGCCGACGATGCGGACATACTCGTGGACGGTGCCGTTGGAGGACGGAACTTTGACGGAGCGGATGAACATGATGTTATCATCAACAAATCCACCGGTCCGTCAACCGGATATTCGATGAAATGCGGACAAAACAGCTAAAATGTTTGTAATGATTGTCACTACGGTTTTCTGAAAACTGGACCTCCGCGCGTTGAAAATTAAGGACTTACGTCAAAAACTACCCCGACACTTGTTAAACATGGGGTAGGTTTCGCTCGTGCCGCCGTCGCCGACCAATTCGCCGTCGGCGTCGTAGCTGTAGGTGGTTGGCGTGCCGCCGTTGAGCTGTTCGCTGGTGATCTCGCCGTCCGCGTCGTACACGTTCGTGTAATTGGCGATGGAGCTGCCGCCGCCGTTCTTGTCGGTCTGGCCGGTGCGGTCGCCGACGGCATCGTACGCGTAGGTGCTCGTCGCCACCAGTGTCGTGCCGGCCAGGTCGCTGTAGCGCGTTGTTTCGGCCAATTCGTTGTCGGCGTTTTAGGACTGGTCGATCCGCATCGGCGTCTGGTCAACACCGCCGAACTCTTGCTCCGTCAGGTTCCCGACCGCGTCATAGACGTTCGTCGTCACGCCGCCGAAGTTATCTTGCACCACGGTGCGGTTGCCGTTGGCGTCATAGGTGAATGTCAGCAGCGTGCCCCACAGCCCCTGCACCGTGCTCACCTCGCCCGCTTGCCGAGCGGGACCTTGAGCGGGACCTTGACGCTTCCAGGGCCGGATGAAGACGCCAAAGCAACCTGCGCCGAGATTGCGGCGCTGCCAGGTCCGGCTCGGCAAGCCGGACCTACCGGGTGCGACGAGCCGCGCTACGATCGCAATGGGTGCGTCAACGGCCGGCCCAAGGTTTCGGTCACGATGATTGTCAAGAATGAAGCGCACAACATCGGCGCGTGCATCGAGTCGTTCGCGGACCTGGTGGACGAGATCATCGTCACCGATACCGGCTCGACCGACGACACCGTGGCGATCGCGAAGCGGATGGGGGCCAAGGTGTTTCACTTTCCGTGGATCGATCACTTCGCTGCCGCCCGCAACGAAAGCCTGCGACACGCCACCGGCGAATGGATTTTCTGGATGGACGCCGACGACCGCCTCGACGCGGAGAATCGCGCCCGGCTGCGGCGGCTGTTCGCCGACCTGCCGGACGGCAAAGTAGCGTATGTGTTCAAAGTTTTGTGCCCACCGAAGAACGCGGGTGACTCCGGGACGGTTGTGGACCATGTCCGGCTGTTCCGCAACCTGCCGGGGCTATCGTGGGAGCACCGGATTCACGAGCAAATCCTACCGGCGCTGCGGCGCCGAGCGCCAACCCAGTCTGGGCAGACGTGGTGGTACACCATATCGGTTACCAGGACCCCAAGGCGCAACCGCTGAAGCACGAGCGCAACCTGCGGCTGTTGCACCTGGAATACCAGGAACAGCCCTACCATCCGTTCACGCTGTTCAACCTGGGCTTGACGTACCGCGAAATGGGAAAGCTCGCCGAGGCGCTCGACTTCTTCCGCCGGAGCCTGCGTGCATCGCTGGTGACTGACTCCATTGTGCGCAAGCTGTATGCGGCAATCACGTACTGCGAGCGCGAGCTGGGCCGGCCGGGCGAGGCGCTGGCGACGTGTCGCGAGGGACGGGCGCACTATCCGGAGGATGCGGAGCTGCTGCAGCAGGAGAGCCTGACGCTGGACGCGCTCGATGACCCGTGGGGGGCGATTCATTGCCTGGAGCGGCTGCTGGTGGGAAACGACGCCGAGCACTTCGCCAGCGTGTCGGGCGGCATGCGCGGCTACCTGACGCGGCATCAGCTGGCGCTGCGGTACATGGGGGTGGGCCGGCTGGAGGAGGCGGAAGCACAATGGCGCCGGGCGCTGGCGGAGAACCCGCGGTACATGCCGGCGCTGATGGGGCTGGGCAACCTGTACGTGGAGCAATCGTCCTGGCCGGCGCTCGACCGGCTGATAGGCGAGCTGGACGCGCGATGGCCGGACAGTCTGCCGGCCGCGGTGCTGCGTGGCCGCAAGCATCTGGCGCTCAAGGAATACCCAGCCGCGCGCGAGTGGCTTCGGCGCGCCATTGCGCAGCATCCGCACGAGATATGGCCGCGCCTTCTCTACAGCCGCGTGCTGCTGCAGGACGGGAGTGACCCTGCTGCGGCTGAGCAGGCGCTGCGCGACGTGCTGGCGCTGGACCCAAGTAACGCCGAGGGGCGGCAGAACCTGGCAGTCCTTCTCAAGGACCGGCCGTCGGCAGCGTAAAGTGGTGTCTGCCAACGCTGTGCAGCATGTCTGGCATGTCTGGCATGTCGTTTGGGTCTTGGCAAGTCGTGCGGGACGGGCGGCGCGTGCCGGAAATAGGGTGTGCCTTGCCAGCGCGAAACGACCTTGGCCACCAAGAGAGTTCCCGTGCATGGCCGGCGATTCGGCACCATCCAGGTGCCAAACCGGGACGCAACGGTGAAACGTGGACGCATCGCTCGTGCCGATATCGTTTTGGCTTCACGGAAGCCCCCCGCGTTGCAGTTGAGGGGGTGTCCCGTGATAACGTGAAATCGTGAGACACGCTCGCCGCCGCAGTTCGGCCACGGGGGTGCACCACGCGGACCGGCTATCTCGGCAACGGCTCGGCCGTCGACTCCCCGGTGTGGCTGAGCCAACCCCAGGCTTCTAGTCCGACCACCGCCCGGCTTGCAGGGCTGCCTCCCACTCCGTAAGAAACCCCCACCTATACTGCCCAGGCGCCGTCGCTCGCCGCGCCTCCCACGCCCCTTGCGAGGTGAGAATCACGATGCCGCTCGGTTACCTGTGCCTGGTGCTGCACGCCCACCTGCCCTACGTCCGGCATCCCGAATACGACGATTTCCTCGAAGAAGACTGGTTCTACGAGGGCATCACCGAGACGTACATCCCCCTGCTCGAGATGATGGACGGCCTGCAGCGCGACGGCGCCGACTGGCGGCTCACCATGTCGGTCACGCCGACGCTGGCCGCCATGTTCGCCGACCCGCTTCTGCAGTATCGCTACGTCCGCCACATCGACAACCTGATCGCGCTGGCCTCGAAGGAGATCGAACGCACTCGCTGGCAGCCCGAGTTCAACCGCCTCGCTCACATGTACCACTGGCGCTTCACCCGCGCCCGCGAGGTGTTCGTCAACCAGTACGGCAACAACCTCTGCAACGGCTTTCGCCGCTTCTTCGAGACCGGCAAGCTCGAGCTCATCACCTGCTGCGCCACCCACGGCTTTCTGCCGCTCATGACCGTCAACATGAACGCCGTCCGCGCCCAGATCGAGGTCGGCTGCCGCGAGTTCGAGCGTCACTTCGGCAAACGGCCGCAGGGCATCTGGCTCGCCGAGTGCGGCTACGAGCCCGGCATCGACGAGGTGCTGCGCGACTGCGGGCTGCGTTACTTCTTCGTGGATACGCACGGCGTGATGTTCGCCGAGCCGCGGCCGAAGTATGGCGTCTATGCGCCGCTGATTTGTCCCAAGAGCGGCGTCGCGGCGCTGCGCGCGATCATGAATCGTCCAAGCAGGTCTGGAGCGCCATCGAGGGCTACCCCGGCGATTATGTCTATCGCGAGTTCTACCGCGACGTCGGCTGGGACCTCGATTACGACTACCTTCGGCCACACCTGCACCAGTCGGGCATTCGCAGCAATCTGGGCATCAAGTACTACAAGATCACCGGCCGCGGCGATCACAAGGAGCCGTACAACATCGACGTGGCGCTGCGGAAGGCGGCCGATCACGCCGGCAATTTCATGTTCAATCGCGAGAAGCAGGTCGAGTGGATCGCGGGTGGGATGGATCGGCCGCCGTTGATCGTGGCGCCGTACGATGCGGAGCTATACGGGCACTGGTGGTTCGAAGGGCCGGACTGGCTGAACTTCCTGTTCCGCAAGATGCACTGGGACCAGGAGAACGTCAAGAACATCACCGTACCGGAATATCTGGACAAGTTCCCGAAGCTGCAGCTGTCGGCGCCGACGGGATCGAGCTGGGGCTACAAGGGTTATTGCGAGGTCTGGCTGGAAGGCTCCAACGACTGGATCTACCGCCACCTGCACGAGGACGCCGACCGCATGGTGGAATTGGCCCAGCACCACCACGACGGCGGCAGCGACCTGCGGCGGCGGGCGCTGAACCAGGCGGCGCGCGAGCTGATGCTGGCGCAGTCGAGCGACTGGGCGTTCATCATGAAGACGGGCACGATGGTCGATTACGCCCGCGAGCGCACCCGGGTCCATGTGCTGAACTTCAATCACCTGTACGACCAGATCAAGAGCAACGAAATCGACGAGAACTGGCTCAACCAGATCGAACGGCGGCACAACCTGTTCCCAGGCATCGATTATCGAGTTTACACCTGATCCCGTTTACGTTTAGCGCTCGGGCGGCGAGCGCTAAACGTAAACAAGGTTCCTACCGAGGAGGGCATCACATGACGAAGGTGCTGGCGAGTGTCGTCTGTTCATTCCTGGTCGCCCTGGTCGCGACTGCGGGCGGCGACACGAAGGCGAAGATCGAGGGGACCTGGATCATGACGAAGGCCATTTCCGACGGCAAACCCAAGTTCGCGGAGGAGGAGCTCAAGCAGGTGATGCTGACCGCCGAATTCAAGGACGGCAAGTTCACCCTGTCGGCCGAGGGCAAGGTCGGCGAATCGGGCACGTACAAGACGGATGCGGCCAAGAAGCCGGCCACGATCGACATGGTGATCCTGGTCGGCGACAAGTTCGACAAGGGCAAGACCCAGCTCGGCATCTACAAGATCGAGGGCGACACGCTGACGCTGGCAGTCGCCGATCCCGGCAGCAAGACGCGGCCCAAGTCATTCGACGCCGTCAAGGACATCGAGATTCAGACGTTCAAGCGGAAATAGTGAAACCGGTTTCCAACGAGGAGGGCGTCGCATGAAGAAGCTACTGGCGAGTGTGGTCTGCCTATCCCTGGTCGGCCTGGTCGCGACCGCGGGCGGCGACAAGGCGAAGATCGACGGGACCTGGCTCCTGACCGGCGTGGTTGCTCCCGACGGTAAGGTGATTCCAGCGGACGACATCGCCAAGGCGATGGCGACCGGCGTCTTCAAGGACGGCAAGTACGCCTTTTCGTTCGGCGCCAAGGTCGCGGAATCGGGGACATACAAGACGGACAGCACCCAAACGCCGGCCACGATCGACCTGATGATCGTTGAGGGCAATCCCAAGGAAAAGGGAATGAAACAGCTGGGCATCTACAAGATCGAAGGCGACACGCTGACTGTGGCGGTCAGCAAGCCCGGCAGCACGACGCGACCCAAGGTCTTCGAGGCAACGAAGGAAATGGACGTTGGCGTGCAGATTCTGAAGCGGCAGAAATGAGTTGATTGGGCCGGTCCAACCGAGGAGGAGATCGCATGAAGCTGCTGGCAAGTCTGGTGTGTCTCGCGGTCGCCGCGCTGGTCGGCGTGGCGGCCGCTGGTGAAAAAAGCACGCCGAACATCGAAGGTACCTGGATCGCCATCGCCGGCATCAGCGAGGGCACGAAGGTTCCTGACGACGACATCACCAAGGGCATGGTGACTGTGGTCATGAAGGAGGGCAAGTACAGCGTCACGGTCAGGGGCAAGGAGGTGGAGACGGGGAGCTACAAGACCGACGCCGCCAAGAAGCCGGCGACTCTGGACCTGAGCGTTGCCACCGGCAAGGACGCGGGCAAGACCCAGCTCGGCATTTACACCTTCGAAGGCGACAAGCTCAACGTTGCGATTGCCATGGCCGGCAAGGTGCGCCGAAGGACTTCAACGGCGGGCCCGACATCGAGATCACCGTGCTGAAGCGCAAGAAGTGAGCGCGGCCCCGTGAACATCCCGAGTTTTCGCTTCGCCGATTACCACCGGACCATCGTCGGCTTTCACGGCACGAGTGCCGCGATCGCCGACCAGCTGGTCGATGGCGCCCCGTTCCAGGCCAGCACCAACGCGGACGACTGGCTCGGAACGGGGATCTACTTCTGGGAGTATGCGCCCAGGCAAGCGTGGTGGTGGGCGCGACGGATCAAGAAGCTGAAGTCACCGGCCGTGGTCGGCGCGATGATCCGGCTCGGGCACTGCTTCGATCTGCTCGACCCGGAAAACGTCCGATTGCTCCGGGCGTTTCATGACGATACAATAGTTGAATGGGAAGCCGCAGGGATGCCAATGCCGGCGAACGGCAACCACCACAAGAACCTGGACTGCGCGATTTATCGGCGCAAACATCGGCTCGACACCTGCCGAGCCGTGTATGTCCCGACGAGAAGCAGCAAGCGCGTCTGGAAGCGAAGCTGGATCTATGAAGAAGCGCACATCCAAATCTGCGTCCGTAACCCCGCCAGCGTCCTCGCCGTCTGGCACGTCCAGCAAGACGGGCGCTACGGCAAGGAACGGTAAGAAACGCCAACGGTTCAACACTCCCTTTCAAGCTGCGCTCGACTACCTTCACGCGCTGACGAGGGAAGAATTCAAGCAATTGATGGTCGATGCCGGCATCCACACCCAGGACGGGAAGCTCACCGAACGCTACAACAAGAAGGGATGACCCGCAACGCCCCGGCGCCGCATTGATGGGGCAACAATAACGGCGCATTGAAAGGAATGAGCGATCTCAAACTCCGCCAGGCCATCGCGATCGAGGCTGCCCGTCTCATGTACGAGCGCATCGAGAGCGAGTACTTCACCGCGAAACGAAAGGCTGCCCGGCGCGTCTGCCGTGGCGGCGTCAAGCCGTCCGACCTCCCGTCCAACGCCGAAATCCGCGACCAGATCCAGGCCATCGCCCGCATGCAGGAAGGCGACAAGCGCAAGGAGAACCTCCGCGACATGCGCCTGGCCGCGCTGCACCTGATGCGCTTGCTCCGCCCATTTCGGCCACGGCTCATCGGCAGCGTCATGACCGGGCACATCCGCAAGGGCTCCGACATCGACCTGCACGTCTTCACCGACAGCATCGGTCTGGTCACCGACGCGCTGGAGCAGGCCGGCTTCTCGTTCGACGTCGAGCGCAAGCAAATCGTCAAGCACGGCGAGAGCCGCGTCTTCACGCACGTCCACGTACACGATCGCTTCAATTACGAGCTGACGGTCTATGCCGAGGACCGCGCCACTATGTCTTCAAGAACTCCATCACCGGCAAGGCGATCGAGCGGGCGTCAATCCGCGAGCTGGAGGAGTTCCTTCAGCACGAGTATCCCGACCTCGATCTCGAAGCCGACCTCGCCGAGTGCGAGGTGCGGGCCGATCCGTACCTGGTTTTCCGCCGGCTCCTGTTGCCGCTCGAGGAGGTGCGCCAGTCGCCGAAACACCATCCCGAGGGCGACGTGCTCTATCATCTCCTGCAGGTCTTCGAGCTGCGCGCGATTGCCGGCCGTACGACGAAGAGTTCCTGCAGGCGGCGCTGTTGCACGACATCGGCAAGGGGATCGACCCGTCCGATCACGTCGTCGCCGGCCTCTCTGTGCTGGAGGGCCTGGTCACCGAGCGCACCGCGTGGCTGATCGCCCATCACATGGACGCGCTGGCGTACAAGGCCGGCAAGCTCGGCGCCACGCTGCGGCACGAGCTGGAGGCGTCGGAAGACTTCGAGGACCTGCTGCTGTTGCGCGAGCTGGACAGCCAAGGCCGGGTGCCGGGAGTGACGGTGGGTACAGTGGACGAGGCGCTCGACTATCTCCGCGAGCTGGAGCGGACGAATGAGGGCGATTAAGTGCGTCTGCCGGTGTTGCCGTGATGCACGCTTGCATTCGGCCGGCCGGCGCGAAGATTGCCGAGCGCGGGTGTGCCCTTGAGGGCCGGGCCCGCACGAGCCGTCGCTACACAACATGCAGGTACGGCCCAATCACACTGTGCGGGGCGGCCGCGACGTTGCGCGGCGTCCCGGCGGCAAGCATCTGACCGCCCGCTGCGCCGCCGCCGGGACCCAGGTCGATCACCCAATCCGCCGCCGCGATCAGGTCCGGATGATGCTCGATGACCACCAGCGTGTTGCCCGCCGCGACCAGCTTGCGCAGAACGCGCGCGAGGTTGGCGACGTCGGCAAAATGCAGGCCCGTCGTTGGCTCGTCGAGCAGAAACAGCGTGCGACCGACGCCGGGTCGCGCCAGCTCCGCCGCCAGCTTGACGCGCTGCGCTTCGCCGCCGGATAACGTGCTCGCCGGCTGGCCGAGCGGCACATAGCCCAGGCCCACGTCGTTCAGCATGTCGAGGCCGCGCCGCAGCGCCGGGATGTTCGCGAAGAATTCGGCCGCCGCCGCGACCGGCATCGCCAGCACGTCGGCGATCGATCGGCCGCGGTACAGCACCTCCAGCGTCGCCCGGTTGAAACGGCGTCCCCCGCACGCCGGGCACGGCACGGTCAGGTCCGGCATGAACTGTAGCGCGATCCGCAGGCTCCCCTGGCCCTGGCACTCCTCGCAACGGCCGCCGCGCACATTGAAGCTGAAGCGGCTCGCCTTGTAGCCACGAATCTTCGCGTGGCGCGTCGCCGCGAAGACCTTGCGCACTTCATCGAACAATCCCGTGTAGGTAGCCGGTGTCGAACGCGCGGAACGGCCGAGCGGCTTCTGATCGACTTCAATCACGCGCTCCAGATATTCAAGGCCTTCGATTGCGTCGTGATCGCCCGGCGGCGGCGCGACCAGGCCCAGGTGGCGGCGCGCGGCATAGCAAAGGATGTCACGGGCCAGGGAACTCTTGCCCGAGCCGCTGACGCCCGTGAGGCAGGTCCAGCGGCCGAGCGGAAACCTCACGTCGATGTTCTTGAGATTGTGATGCCGCGCTCCCTTCACAGTCAGCCACGTGAGCGTTTCCTGGGGCATTCCGGCATCGGAGGCGGACAGGAATGTCTGCCCCACGTCGTGGCGCAGATACGGCGCCGTCACCGACGCGGGATCGGCGAGCACCTCGGCGACGGTGCCGGCGGCGAGCAGGCGGCCGCCGTCCTTGCCGGCGCCGGGGCCGATGTCGACGAGATAGTCGGCCTGGCGAATGACGGTCTCGTCGTGCTCGACGATCAGCACGGTGTTGCCGCGCTGCTGCAGGCCGCGCAGGGCGCCGATGAGGCGTTCGGTGTCGCGCGGGTGCAGGCCCATCGTCGGCTCGTCGAGAACATAGCAAACGCCGAGCAGGCCGCCGCCGAGCTGCGTGGCAATCCGCGTCCGCTGGGCTTCGCCGCCGGACAGCGTGGGCGCCGGCCGATCGAGCGTGAGGTAGCCCAGGCCAACCTGCTGGAGAAATTGCAAGCGCTGCGCGAGTTCGCCGAGGATCGTCCGGCGCACGCGATCGTTGGCATCGCGCTTCAGCATTGCCGCGAACCATGCCGCCGCTTCGTCGACGGACAGCGCGGTGACTTCGTGCAGGGCGCGGCCCTCGAAGCGTACCGCCCGCGCCTCGCGGTTCAGCCGGGCGCCGCGACACTCAGGGCATACCTCGTAGGCGACGCTGCCAACGTCGGCATCGGCTTCGCCATCGTCGCCGTCGGTATCGCCGGCAACGCTGGCAGCGTCGCCCACGGGGATCTTGCCGAGGCCCGTGCAGCGCGGACACCAGCCATCTGGGCTGTTGAAATTGAAGCGCCGCGGCTCCGGATCGGTGACCAGGGTGCCGCACTGGGGACATTCCAACCGCGTGCTGTACGGGAAATCGCGCCATTCGCCGGTGTCGATGTCCGTGATGATGACGCGGCCGCCGCCGTGCTTGACGGCGGTTTGCAGCGATTCGTGCAGGCGCTCGGCAATGGTCGGCCGCAGCACGAGACGGTCCACCACGAGCTCGATGGTGTGTGGCGTCCTCGCGGCGAGCCTGGGCGTGTCGCGGATCTCCAGCATTACGCCGTCGACGCGCGCCCGCAGGAACCCGCCTTGCCGGATATGCTGAAAAACCTCCTTGTGCGTGCCGGCCTGATGGCGCACGAGCGGGGCGAGGACGTAAAGTTTGCGGCCCTCTTCCTCGGCAAGCGTGGCGCGGACAATATCGGCCAGCGTGTGCTTGCGCACCGGCAGATTGCAGTTGGGGCAGTACGGAGTGCCGAGCCGGGCGTACAGGAGGCGCAGGTGATCGGCAATTTCCGTAACGGTGGCGAGCGTGCTGCGCGGCCGAGCCGTGGTGGTTTGCTGCGACACGCACAGGGTCGGCGGCACGCCCTCGATCAGGTCGACATCGGGACGCGCTAGCTGGTCGAACAAAGCGCGGGCGTCCCCGGGCAGCGTTTCGAGGTAACGACGGCGCCCCTCGGCATAGATGGTGTCGAACGCGAGCGAACTCTTGCCCGAGCCGCTGACCCCGGTGAACACCGTAAGCCGGCCGATCGGCAGATCGAGGTTCAAACCTTGCAGGTTGTGCGTGCGCACCCCACGGATGCGGATCGCGGCGCCGGAGTTCGCCATGGCTTTTCCTTGACCGGCCGCGGAAGAACGCGAAGCTTGCATCGGCCACCCGGGCGCCCTGCGAGACTGTGCCCCCTCGCCGGGGCAACCGGGCGGCTTGACCCGATCGGGTTGCCGTCCGCCGCTGGCGCGAAAACGGATTTTCTCAAGGTGTCGGGACGCCAGACCCGATCACCAGAGATGCCGCCCCGGGAGCGTACGCCCCGGTCCGCGTCCAGGGAACGCGCAGTCGTCGGGAACCCCCAACTCCCTCACGGCTGTGATTCTCACCGTCGCGCCGGCAAGGATCTACCGAACCCAGGACCGCTCGTGGCCCGCGCCCGTTGCTGCACACCCAACGCTGCAACCGCCGCCGCGCGAGGATCGATCGGGGAGAGAACAAAGGCCGTACCATGCGGGCCGTCTCCTTGGCGTTAGTGCTGGCCGTGCTGTTCATCAGCGCCCGGCTGCGCCCTGTTCGGTAAGAAGGACAGCAGCTCCGAGCCGCCGCATCGCTTCGCGTGGTTCAAGAAGAAGGAAAGCAGCAGCAATCCGCCGCCGCCCAAGTTCCCTGATCCCATCGTAGGCGCGCCGGGCAATGCCCCGCCGCCGACGCCAGCGACGCCCACCGCCCAGAATGCCGCCCCTGGCGAGATTGCCACGCTCGCCGGGAGTGTGGTGGATGCCTACAACCGCCCGGCCACCAACGCCTATGTCCAGCTTGTCCAGCTCGACAGCGCCAAGGACGGCATCCAGCCGATCGACGTGGCGACGACCGGCGATGGTTACTTTATGATCCCGAACCTCAAAAGCGGGGGGCAGTACAAGCTCATCGCGCGGACCAAGCAGGGCGAGAAGCTGCTGGCAGGCATCTCCATCCGCCAGGCCCCGGACGTTCACGTCGTGATCCAGGTGAAGGAGGAGTTTGCGACCAGCAGTATTCCGCCGCTGCCGTCGGCTCAGGAAAAACGCGACAGCAAACCGGCGGCCGGCTCCGGGCTGCAGAATAACGGCCCACCCGTGGCCATCTGGGCGCCGACGCCGCAAGGGGGCAGCAACCCGACCTCCGCCGCTGTCGATCTGCCAGCGAAGTTGACGGTGCCGACGCCGGTATCGGACTCCGCGCCGGCGGCGAATAATGCGGCGCCGGGCGTGACCAGCACACCGAACTCGTCCTGGCCCCCGACTCTACAGATTGGCGGGCCGAAGAAGGCTGCCACGGTGCCGGCCAAACCGCCACAGCCGCCGCCGCTGCCCCCGCCGAGCGATGTGCAAGGGAACCTGGCGCCGCTGGTGCCGATCTCCGTGGTGGTGGCGGGCACGGTGCAGATTCTCGCGCTGAAGGACGTGGATGATCAGACCTGGAATTTCCACAAGGATCGCAAGGGCCGGATCATCTTGCTCGACTTCTGGACGCGTGACTGCATGCCGTGCCAGAAAACCATGCCGATCCTGACGCACATGCAGAGCAAGCTCGGCCCGCAAGGTCTGGAAGTCGTCGGCGTGTTCCTCGACAACGGCACGCTCAAGGAGCAATCCGAGCGCGCGAAGAAGGTCTGCTACCATCTGCAAACGAACTACCGCCAGGTCCTCGGCCAGGACGACAAGACCCGGCTGCGCGAACAGTTCAAT
This sequence comes from uncultured Gemmataceae bacterium, assembly GCA_963834865.1. Taxonomy (GTDB): domain Bacteria; phylum Planctomycetota; class Planctomycetia; order Gemmatales; family Gemmataceae; genus CAWIDK01. The sequence goes on along the minus strand of CAWIDK010000002.1, from coordinate 2,055,101 downwards.
CTGCAAATGTACCCGTCGCTGATCCTGATCGACGACACCGGCCGAATCGTCTGGCGGCACGTCGGCCTCCCCGACGAGGCGACTCTGGAGCAAGTCCTCCAGAAGCACCTCGCCAACCGCGCGTTTTGACGCCATCGTTCTGCATTTTTCTGCCCTATATCGCGACGGAAACGCAGGGATTGGAGGTCCTTACCGATCAGCCGAACCTGCGCGTCTACGACTTGGCGGAGCGGCCGGAACTGTACGCGGCGGTCAAGCTTTACCTTTACCTGCTGACCGACTACATTCAAAACACAGGAATGAGCCAAATGGTCCACATACCGGGGTTATGCCTATGAGCTTGCCTGGAGCATTGCGACCTACCGCGCTGGACGAAATTGTGCGTCGCAACGCCACGATCGACGCCCGAGCGCTGGAGCAGGCCCGCAAGGCTGCCGAGTTTCTCCGCGCTCGCGACTTGCTCTCGACCGCAATCCGACCATTTACGCGGCGGCGGCATCAGCTTGGCACTCCTTCAGGTGCACCAGTCTGGGGCGCCGCCCGTGATGTGCGCTTCGCGAGATTCCCCTAAACGCGCGACACTCCCGTCCAAGCCGACCGGTCTTGCTTGCCCATCATTCTTCCAAAGTCCCGCCCATCCCGATCCTCCGGGTTGTTCAGTCGAAGTGGCCGGGGCCTGAAGCGGCCTGACGCGGGATGGTTTAGGAATACTGAAAGACCCAGCCACTATCAAAGATTCCTGAATAAACCCAGACACTATCGATGCCTATCTATCGTCGACGCTTGATTGCCTCGGCAGCCTTTTCAATGCGCTTCACGTCTCGCTCATTAAGCGGGTAAACAGTGTAGATCTGCTGCAGACCAATTTGGATACGCACTTCTGGAACAAACGGTGTCCAAATCACTTTGCGCTGGTGTTGCCAAGGTACATCGTCGTCGTCCACGATCGTGTTCTTCTTGTCAAAGAAGTAGTCGCTATCGACAACCCCCTTCGCAACGATCAATGGACCCTCCTTTACGTAGATGATGTCACCCTCGTCCATGTCGTAGACGAAGCGTTTCAGACTCGCGTGTTGCGACGTCCCGCGAAGCTGTGAATATCTGGCCTGCGGCTCGCCTCTCGGATACCGCGAGAGGTCAACATCATCAAAGGGCGTGTATTCGTTTATCGCGACCTTGCGTTTGCGACACTCGTCCCACATCGAGGGCCCATTCGTGCCGCGTCGAAACGCCATTCGCCACGCAGCCATTCCGTCATCCTCCTTCAGACCCTTGCGAACCCGTCTTTTTCTCTACTCCCACCATCCCCCGCCGCGCCACGACAACCCACGCATGGCCGGCACGGAGGTCATCATCAGGTTGCGATCATGCCGACAACTCGGCAACCAGCGCGTCGTGCCACGCGCTGACCCGCTCGACGATGCGGTTGAGTGAGACCGTGTTGAGCGGCTCGCAGTCGGCCTGCGCGGGTGAACAGCTTCGGTTTTCCTTGTGCGGTAATCACCGGCTCCAGCAACCAGGTAACATACGCGTGATCCTCCCGCATCGTGAAGAGGAACAGGCAAACCGGATAGGGGAAATGCCCATTTCGGTGAAACCGTTGCACGGACGGGCCGAGCAGCTCATTGGCATGCGGCAACGTGACCGGCGCCATTTCGGCGCGGAGAAGGATTCCGAAGGACCGCGTCAAGGGGTCGTCCCGCCGCACAATGTCGACGAGGAAATCGAGACCAGATTCGTTTTGCGCGTCGCGGATCACCAGATCGTCGCGCCGCGTCAGGTACACGACGGCGAGGGCCCTGGCACGTTCAGCCATAAAAAACTCTCTGAAGCGCTTGGTCATCGGCGCACCTCATTCCCAAAAATGGAGATTTTTCGCCGGCTGCTGTAGCCTTTCCAATACTCCCGAACCTCGTCCCAGAGTTGGCGCAGCGTCGTGCAGTTAAGTTCGTATGCGGTCGTGAGGGAGGAGATGGCACCGCGCGTTCCTCCACACACACCGACGACGTACGCGCGCTCCTCCACCTCATCGACACCCACGACATAGGCGGGTACCGGGCAACTCGCCATGCGACGGACGTCCTCCGTGGACACGCGTGTCTTGAGCCGCCGCGGCGCGTCGTGCCTCGTGTACCCTTGGCGAGTCGCCTTCACCTGGACGAAGAAAAACAGCTGCGCTTCGCCTGCACCGACCAGATCGACCAGAAAGTCGAACGTCGGACACTTCTCACCCAGATGATGAGGGAAAAAGAACGGCAGGTCGTTTCTGCGGCAAACCTCCGAAAGCCGAGTGTAGGCAATGGCTTCGCCACGGCTGCCGACATAATCGGTCTTGCCCATCCGGGCGATCCCCCTCACCCTTGCCTCAAGGCTGTGTACAAGCCGCCGGGCCATGCGTCGGAGCCGTCACGCATTCCCGGATCCGGGGGGCCTCCGGCAGCCGCTCGCGCAAATGGCCGCCAAATTGGCAAGAATGTCAGCGGGTACCACGTACGCAGTTTCTTTCGTTTCCATAGCCTGATTGTCCCACCCTGGGTCATGCTGTCAAGGCAGATTGACGTGCGGTCGTCAGGCCGGCTCTTCTCATGACCCGAGCGAGACTTGCCAGAATGTAGCCCAACCTCCGCAGGCGCGCCCGCCGTGGCGGGTCGGCTGGCAGCCCCTAATATCGCGAACGCCCCTGAGTGCGGTTGCGCAAATAGATCGCGATGCTGTTCATCGTCAGCAGCGCCAGCAGCAGGACCACGCTGGCCATGGCGGCGTTGCCTTTCCACGCGTCGATCGACTCGCCGTTGGGCATGGTGATCGGCGGCCGGCCGGCCCAGGAAAAAATCTGCATCGGCAGCACGGTGAAGCGGCCGAACAGCGACGGGGCCTGATCGACGTAGAGCAGCGCGCCGAACAGGATCAGCGGGGCGGCCTCGCCGATCGCGCGGGACAGCGACAGAATCGTGCCGGTGAGGATGCCCGGCAGCGCCATCGGGAGGACCGTGCGCCAGGTGGTTTGCCAGCGGGTGGCCCCCAGGGCAACGGCACCCTGGCGAATGGACCCGGGCACGGCACGGATGGCTTCCTGCGCCGCGACGATGATGACGGGCAATGTCAGCAAGCCGAGCGTCAGGCCGCCGCCGATCACGTTGCGGGCGGCGATCGAGTCATTTTCGAGCGGGCGGAAAATGAGCCCGACGAATACGAAGCTGCCGAGAATGCCGTAAACCACCGAGGGCACGCCGGCTAGGTTGTTGATGTTGACCTGGATCAGGCGGCTGAGCCAGCTATCGCCGCGGTATTCTTCCAGGTAAACCGCGGCGCCGACGCCGACCGGCACCGCGAACAGGATCGTGATCAGCCCGACCCAGAGGCTGCCGAGCAGGGCGTACCAGATGCCCGCTTCCTGGGGCTGGTCAATGGGCGCTGGGCCGTGCGTCAGGAAATACCAGAATAAGGCCGGCGGCGAGGTGCCCGTGCGGAGGTCGCGCTGCGCCGCCCGATCCATCTCCTGGATCGTCAGGTCGATGTCCTTCTTCTTGTCGGGAATGAGCTCGTTTTCGAAGAGCGCCTTCATCGTGGCCTTATCCGCCTTCTTCGCCGTGTCGCTTTTCGCGGCATCCGTATCGATTTTGGCAAGCTCGTCGTTCAGCTCGCGATAAACGATTGCGAGCTGTTCCTTCTCGAAGTGCTTCGGCGCTTCGAGCAACCGCTGGTTCTCGCGCTCGATGAGTCGCGGCATGTATTCGAACCAGCTCGTCACGTCCGCGGCAAGCTGCGCGAAAAACACAACCAGCATCGCCAGGCCGAAGAACGCCGCAAGAAAGCCGGCCAACGTAAAGGCTCGATCTTGCATCGGCCGGGTCGACAGCAGCAGCAGCGTGGGGGCGAGCATGGCGAATAGCACGGCGGCGAGGAGTCCGCCGAACGGAATCACGGTGCGAATGTCGGGGAAATCGTCGCGGTCGCCGGTGTTGACGCCGACCATGCCGATCAGGAAGACGCTAAGGACGAATAGCAGCGATAGCACGAGCGCGGCCACAGCGGTGCGCAGCATGGCGGCCTGCAGCCGTTCGACAAAGGTGGGCGCGGGCGGATTCCAGGGCTGCGGGGCGAGCGCGGTCATTGGTATACCTGGCGATAGCGGCGCAGCACCCGGCGCACGGTCACGTTCATGAGCAGCGTCATGAAGAACAGCGCCGGCCACGGCGAACAGGCTGTTGTAATCGGTCGAGCCGTGGACGACTTCGCCCTTGGCGATGCGGACGATGAAGCTTGTCATGGTCATGGCGCCTTGCCGCGGATCAAGCGTCAGGCGGGCCGTTTCCCCGGCGGCGAGCGCCACCGCCATGGTTTCGCCGATCGCCCGGGCAATGGCCAGCAGGAACGATGCGATCACCCCCGACAGCGCCGCCGGCAGGACCACCTTGACCGACGTGTCGAAGCGATTGGCGCCGAGCGCGATGGCGCCGTCCCGCAGCGAGCGCGGCACCGCCCGCAAGGCATCCTCGCTGAGCGAGGCCACCATCGGGATGATCATGATGCCGACGACGATGCCGGCCGAGAGCAGGTTGTAGGGATTGCCGAGCCCGGGAACGATGGAACTCAGCGCCGGCGTCACGGCGGTCAGCGCGAAGAAACCGTAAACGACAGTCGGAATGCCGGCGAGCAGCTCCAGAGTCGGCTTGGCGAAACTGCGCAGCCGGGGCGTGGCATACTCGCTGAGGCAGATCGCCGTCATCACGCCGATCGGCAAGGCGATCGCCGCGGCCATCACCGCGATCATCAGCGTGGCCGTGAGCAGGGGCCAGATGCCGTAGCTGGGATTGGAAAAGACGGCCGTCCATTCCGTGCCGGTGAAGAAGTAAGTCATCCGCGCCCAGACCTGCGCCGGTGCCATCCATTGGCCGTCGTCGGTGGCAAAGAATTCGAACGAGCCGTAGAGGATGACGCCGGCAATCGTCAACGTGACCGCGATGGAAAGCAGGCCGCACGCCAGCAGCCCAAATTCGATGAGACGTTCCACGACCCTTTGCAGCGTGCGGTTCTTCCGCATGAGCTCGCGCGGGCGGGCCGGTTCAATGACGGGCGCGACGGTCACGGCAGCCTCTTCTCGGACGCAACGCCCAAGCTTCCGAAGTCTCCGAGACTTCGGAAGTTTTGCGGAGTGGCGCAGCCTCGATGGCTTTTTCGAGTTTCTGTTTTTCCCGAGCGTGCTGCAGCGTGGTCATGGGGAGGTAGCCAACCCTGGCAATGAGGTCGGTGCGCCGCAGGTAGAAACGGGCGAAATCCCTTAGCTCGTCGCGTTCGAGTGCCTGGCTGCTCAGATAAAGGAACAACGGCCGGCTGAGCGGGTACCGGCGCGACAGGACGGTTTCGCGGGTCGGCGCGACGTAGTCGCTGCCGTTGGCGGCAATGGCCACGTCGCTGAGCTTGCCCATGTTGGCTTCGAAATAGGCCAGGCCGAAATACGCGAGGGCGTACCGGTTGCACGACACCCCTTGCACCATCGTCGTCGGATCGCCGCTGGCGTTGTAGTCCTTGCGGGTCTCACGTTCCTGGCCGTTGACGGCCGCGGTAAAGAAATCGAAAGTGCCGGAATCCGGGCCGGGACCGTACAGGTGGATTTTCTCATCCGGCCAGCTCGGATCGACGTGTTTCCAGGTTCTGGCGTGTGCCTCGGGCTGCCAGATCTTCTTGAGTTGCGCCAGCGTCATCCGGGTTGCCCAGCTATTTTCCCGGTGCACGACCACCGCGATGCCGTCCCAGGCGATCTGGACCTCCGTGAAGGCGATCCCGTTGTCCTTGCACTTTTTGACCTCGTGCGCTTCAATGGGGCGCGAGCGCCCTGGACGTTGATTTCGCCGTTGGCGAACTTCTTGAACCCGCCGCCGGTGCCGGAAATCCCAACGGTGATGCTCACCCCGGGATGCTCTTTCTTGAATTGCGCGGCGATCGCCTCGCTGGCGAGGTACACGGTGCTGGAGCCGTCGATTTTGATATCGCCTTTCAATGCCTTGCCGCCTGCGTGTGCCGGCATTGCGACGGTCAGCATTGCCAGAATGGCGGGTGCAGTGATGCGCTTCATCGTTCCTTCACCAACGAGGACGCCGACACGCGCGACGATTCTCGCCGACGGTCAGGTTTGTTGTACAAACGTGCCCTGAAGCCGGCGTGAAGCTTGGACCGGTCGCTTTCGCCGCTTACGCTCCCGGCTCGCCACGGATATGCTGAATTGTATGCGACGTCTTCCGATGTTCTGGCAGATCTTCCTGACCTACGGCCTGCTCGTCGTGCCGTCCCTCGGCCTCGTGGGCAGTGCGGTGGTCGCGTGGGTCGAGAAGGACATGCTGCAACAGGTCGATCGTGAGCTGTGCCTCGCGGCCGCCGTGTTGCAGGAGACGGTTCATAGTCATCTGCCAATCGACGCCCAGGAAAAACGCCTCGCCAGGCTACGTACGGAGTTCGATGTACGCATCACGCTGCTGGCGCCGGACGGCCGCGTGGTCGAAGAAACGGATCGGCAGTCGCACGAGATGGACAACCATGCCCAGCGCCCCGAGATCGAGGAGGCACGCACCACCGGCACGGGACGGTCCACGCGCTCCAGCGCCACGCTGGGCGAAACGATGATGTACGTCGTGCGCCGCGTCGACGAGCCGGACGAGCAGGTCGCGTTTGTGCGCGTCGCCCGGCCGGTGACGGCCATTCGCGCCGGGCCGCCCAGCTGCATTGGCTCGCGTGGACTGCAGCCATCGGGACGGCGTTACTCACGCTGATCCCGGCGTATGTGCTGGCGGGGCGGGTCGCGCAGCCGTTGCGCGAAGTCGCCGACGGAGCGCAGCGCATCGCGCGCGGCGACTATGGGCACAAGGTCTACGTCGACCGCGGCGACGAGGTCGGCACGCTCGCCCGCGCGTTCAATCACATGAGCGACCAGCTCGCCCGCCAGTTCGTGCAGCTCGACGAGGACCGCCAGCAGCTCCGGGCCGTCCTCAGCAGCATGGTTGAGGGCGTCATCGCTATCGATGCCGGCCAGGGCATCCTGTTTGCCAACGAACGAGCCGGCCAGATGCTCGAGTTCGCCGCACGGCAAGCCCCCGGCCGCAAGCTCTGGGAGGTCGTCCGGCAGCGCCCGCTGCAAGACCTGGTGCGGCGCGTGCTTGCCGAGGCGAGCGGCCCCAGCGAACCGCTGGAGTGCGGCGGCCCGTCGAACAAGACGTTTGCCGTCCATGTCACGCCGCTGCCGGGCGAGCCGGTCCGCGGCGCCGTGCTGGTTTTTTCCGACACGACCGATCTGCGGCGGCTGGAACGGCTGCGGCACGATTTTGTCGCCAACGTTTCGCACGAGCTGAAGACGCCGCTGACCGTGATCGGCGCCTGTTGCGAGACGCTGCTCGACGGCGCCATGGACGATATCGACAATCGCGAGCGTTTCCTGGAGCGCATCGCGGAGCAAGCGGGCCGGCTGCACACCTTGATCCTCGATCTGCTGAGCCTGGCGCGGATCGAGACCGGCGCCGAGCATCTCGTCCTGGAAGCGGTGCCGCTGGAACGGGCGGTGCGCGAGTGCCTGGAGCGCTACCAGGAGCGTGCCAATGGCCGCGGGCAACGCCTGGAGGCGATTGCACCCGCGGACGGCGCGGTCGTCGCGCGGGCCGACGAGGAGGCGATGCGCGAAATCCTGGACAACCTCGTGGACAACGGCCTGAAATACACGCCGGAGGGCGGCAGCATTCGGCTGCGCTGGTGGGTCGAGGACGAATCGTGCTGCGTCGAAGTCTCCGACACCGGCATCGGCATTCCCGAGAGCGAGATGCCGCGTATCTTCGAGCGCTTCTATCGTGTGGACAAAGCCCGTTCGCGTGAGCTCGGCGGCACCGGCCTGGGGCTGTCGATCGTCAAGCACCTGGCCCAGGCGATGCAAGGCAGCGTCCGCGCCGCCAGCGAGGTCGGCAAAGGCACGACGTTCACGGTCACGTTGCCGCGTTCGGGAAGCTAATGGTCGCTAACTATGCCAACCGCCCCACCGACTACGTTGCGCCGCAGAAAGCCGATCAGCCGCAAGGCCCTCGCGGCATTTGCGCTGGTATGGCTGCCGCTCGTCCTTGGTTGGATGCTCCCCTCGCTCGATCGCGAGCATCCTCCGGAGGTCGGCCTCGGGCTGTGCGTGGCCATCACGGCGAGCAGCGCGGCCCTTGCCGTCAGCGCAATTCGGGACGCACGTCGCCGTCCGCCGCTGAACACCGAGGTTCCAGGAGCAACAGTGGTGCTGGCGGCCATCTTCGCGTTCTCTGGCTTGCTCTACGCAGCACCCCTCGACTGGCTCAGCTACTGCCGTGTGCAGCTTGGCGCCACGGACCAACAGGTTTCGGATTTTCTTGGTCCACCTGCGGGCGGCTGGCGAAGCTCGCGCCACATCGGCGGCGTCACGTCACCGGGATCGGTGGCCATGCCCTACGCCGAGCGTGGCGTGCCGCTGGACCTAGTGCGTCAGGGCAAGGTCTACCAGAGCGACGATGCGCAGACGGTGGTGATCGCGCCGCCGGCAACAGCGGTTCAGCAGGCGGGCTCGCCGACGGTCCGCATGCAGCAATGGTGGGGCAGCAGACACGCGATCGACGTGGCCTTCAATGAGCGCGGGCAAGTTGTCGGCGTTTACTTGGCCTGGCTGCGGCCGGTGAACTGGTTCTAGCCGCTGATCGCTGCGGCACTGACTCAGACGTGGCGCCGTGGTGTCACGAGACGTTGAGGTTGGCGCAGCTGTGCCAATTTCTCCCTACCCGGCAATTTCGCCGCTCCGGTCAGCTTTAAGAACGCGCCGCTACAATGGACACGTAGGATTTGAGTGCTTTCGCCGGTTCGATTAGAATGGCGGACGCACAAGAGCATCAAAATGGCAACCCGGCGGGTGGAGCAAATGAACGTCGACCGGCTCCGCGCACTCACGATGCTGGCTCGGCGACGCGGTATCGACGTCCAGACGCTCATGGGCGACCTCGGCCTTTCCGAGAATCGCAATGCCGTCTGAGCACGTTCGGCGCCGCGTGCGGCAAAGTGCCACCACGTTCGATGGTGAATGTGCTTGCGAATCATGGGCGTGCCATGGAAAATGACACCCAGAGGCGGTTGCGGGCAGAGAGACCTCCTGGAACTGATGGATGATGTACACGGCAGCCCCGATGATCGTCATGATCTGTGCCACCTGGCCTGTTGTAGCGCTGGCCGGTGGCGGGCAAGACCCGGGAAAGTCGGCCAAGATTCCTATTGCGGCCACCGCATTGGAGCCGAATTCCGCGCCATTTTTTCAGGAAGTTCGGACCGAGGATACCAAGATTCTGAAACTCCTCGGCCAGGAAATCACTCAAAAGCAGGATTGCACCTTTTACCTCAAGTGGACTCCCGAAGCTAGGGACGCAGCCGGGAACCTGGTAGTTGCCATGCGCGTGATCGGTGTCAAGCTTTTCGTGGACATTGGCGGCAACCGCGTCGAATTCGATTCAACCTTGCCGGGGGGTGGGGCCAATGCCAACAAGGCCTTCGTTCCATTGGTTGCGGCGCTCATGAACCAAGATCACGCCTTCACAATTCGCCCAGCCAATCTGGAAGTCCTCAAAATCCAGCGACGTGGTGCACCATTGCCAAACGTTCCGGCGATCAAGGAACTGATCGAAGCAACGATCCTCGGGAATGGGGAAGACCTCAGAAGCACCATGCTCCCCTGGTGGGGCTTGCCGACGGCGCCCGGTGCATTGGACAAGGGCTGGATGCGCAAGGATCGTTGCGACCTAGGACCGATCGGAGGGTACGATATCCAATCTACTTTCACGTATACCGGCGTGAATGCCGAACAACTCGACCGAATCAAGCTGGACCTGCGCATACTCAATGTTGCGCCGCGGCAGGTGGCGAATCTGCCCTTTTCGATCAAGGACGCGAGTTTCAAGGCGCGTACCGGCAGCGGCGAGATTCTGTACGACCCTGCTCGCGGGCGCACCGTTGCTAGCCGAGTGACGCTGCGGTTGCAGGGGACCGTGACAATTGAGGTCAGCTCAATGGCCGCGGAAATTACCCTGGATCAGAACGTGAGGATGCGCATGCGCTGTCACGACTTCAATCCGCTTGCACGCAAGTAGCCGAATGCGTGACCGCGGTTCCGGTACGCTGACCTGCCATCCCCGCCGGGAGATCCCCCGTGCTTCGTCCGACGATCATCGTGTGTCTCCTCGTAACGGTGCCGGCCGGCGCAGCCGCGCACTGGTCGTTTCGCCCGCGGACGACGCCGCCCCTGCCCACCTTCCCTGATGCCGCCGCCCGGACGTGGCTGCGCACCAGTGTCGACGCATTCGTCTTGCCGCGCCTCCGCACCGCCGGGCTGCACCCGGCGCCGGAGGCGGATCGCGCGACGCTTATCCGCCGGCTCTCGTTCGACCTGACCGGCCTGCCGCCGACGCCGGCGGAAGTCGAGGCGTTTGTTGGCGACGCTAGCAGCGTCGCCTACGAACGCCTCGTCGATCGGTTGCTCGCGTCGCCGCACTACGGCGAGCGCTGGGCCCAGCACTGGCTCGACGTGGTTCGCTTCGCCGAGTCGGACGGCTTCGAGTACGATCGCTATCGCCCCGGCATCTGGCGATATCGTGATTACGTCATTCACTGCTTCAATGAGGATCGGCCCTTCGACCGCTTCGTCACCGAGCAGGTCGCCGGCGACGAAATCGAGCCCGCGAATCACGAGCTGCAGATCGCCGCCGGCTTCCACCGGCTCGGCCCTGTCCGCCGCAACGCCGGCAACCAGGAGGTTGCGTTCAGCCGTAACGAGGTGCTGACCGAGATGACCGACGCGCTCGGCATGGTCTTCCTCGGCCTGACTGTCGGCTGCGCCCGCTGTCACGACCATCGCTTCGACGACTTCCCGCAGGACGACTATTACCGTCTGCAAGCGTTCCTCGCCGCCACCCACGAGCACAACGTCGTGCTCGCCGACAAGGCGACGCAGGCCGACTGGCAAGCCCGCACCGACAAGCTCAATGCCGAGATCAAGTCGCTCACCAAACAGCTTGCCGAGCGGTCCGCCGCAAGCAGCCGCGTAACGCTTGAAGCGAAACTCAAGGAGCTGCAAGCCCGGCTCCCGGCGCCGCTGCCCGCCATTTGCACCGTACACAATGACCCGGCGCAGCGATCCACGATCCACGTGCTCAAGCGCGGCCTGCCGGAGCGCAAGGGCAAGCAGGTCGGCCCCGGCTTCCCGTCCGCGTTCGTTGCGGCCAGCACCGGCGACCTGCCGCCGAGCGATTGCCAGCAGCCGCGCACCGCCCTGGCCCGGTGGCTCAGCGATCCGGCACATCCGCTGACGGCCCGCGTCTTCGTCAATCGAATCTGGCACGCGCACTTCGGCACCGGCCTGGTCGAGACGCCCAACGACTTCGGCCACAATGGCGGCGCTCCGAGCCATCCCGCCCTGCTCGACCATCTGGCCAACGAGTTCGTCAAGAGCGGCATGCGGCTGAAGCCGCTGCACCGCCTGATCGTCCTGAGCAGCACCTACCGCCAGGCCTCACGCTTGGAGGATGCGACGGCCGCCCGCGCCAAGGACCCCGCGAACCGCCTGCTGTGGCAGTTCCCGCGTCGCCGGCTCAGCGCCGAGGAGCTGCGCGACGCGATGTTGACCGCGGCCGGCGTGCTCAACCGCAAGGCCGGCGGCGAAAGCGTCGTGGTCCCGGTCGAGCGCGACCTGGTCGACCTGCTGTACGATCCGACGCAGTGGAAGGTGACGCCGGACCCGCGCGAGCACGATCGGCGTTCGATTTATCTCATCGCCAAGCGCAACCTGCGGCTGCCGTTCGGCCAGGCGTTCGACCAGCCCGACCTGCAGACGAGCTGCCCGCGCCGCGAAACCAGCACGCACGCGCTGCAGGCGCTGGAGCTGCTCAACGGCAAAACCGCGAACCGCCTGGCCGACGCGTTTGCGCCGGCTGGAGCGCGAGGCCGGCTCGGATCATGCGCGGCAGGTCGAGCTGGCGTATCGCCTGACAACGAGCCGGCCGCCGACCGCCGCGGAGATGAAGATAGCCGCGACATTTCTCGAGACGCAGCCGCTGCGCGAGTTTGCGTTGGCGATGTTCAATGTGAATGCGTTCTTGTATGTGGATTGACGGCCGCCGCGCGGCCAGCGCGGATAGAATGCGGAATGCGGAAGGCGTCGCCACACAAAATTCGGAGCAGGGGCATGGCAATTCCAACCATTTCCATTGAGGTCGATCCCGAAACGGCCCGCGCGTATTCGGAGGCGACGCCGGAGGAGCAACGCACGCTGCAATTACTGCTGCGCCGGCGCTTGCGGGAACTGCTCACGATGCCCGTGCGCCCCTCCTGCAAATCATGGACGAAATGGGCCGCGAGGCCGAAGCACGCGGCCTGACGCCGGCAATCCTGGAGTCTCTGCTGAACGAAGATGATTGCTTCGACGACGGCTTGGAGAACGATCCGCGATTTCTTCGTCGAATAGCGGCCGCACGCGAAAGCTTGCGGAAAGGCCACGGCATCCGGCTCGACGACGTAATGTAAGCGTGGAGCGCCGAGAATCGTGCGGAATGCGGTTTGGAGCGAGGTAGGCATCCCATGCCGCTGCTGGATCACTTTCACGAACCGCTTTACCCGGGCCGCTGTTGGCGATCGTTCCTCGCCAGCTGGGCGTCGCGGATTTGCCGACGCGCTGACGGATTTGAGTCCGCGGGAATACCTTGTTGAGGAGTACTGTCCGAGCAGCGCGAGCCCACATCGAGATACCGTCGAGGTTTGCGTGTTCTCGACAGCAAGCGGTCGGGTTCTGGTCGGCGCCATTGAATTGATCAGCCCACGAAACAAGGACCGTCTGGACGACCGACGGACGTTCGCGTCGAGGTGCGCGACCTACCTCCAGCAGGACGTGAGCGTGGTTCTGATCGACATCGTGACAACGGGGCGGGCGAACCTCCATAATGAAAGGACACGATTCATGGCGGTGGATTCGGTCTACGAAATGCCCGATGAGCCACGCCTTTACGCGGTTGCATACCGCCCCGTGCGCCGGCAAGGTGGTTCCGCAATCGACATTTGGACCTCGACCTTCGCGGTCGGCGATTCGCTCCCAACGCTGCCATTGCGGTTGACCGGCGACCTGTTCGTGCCGGTTGATTTCGAGGCGACGTACCAGGAAGCGTGTCGGCGGCGGCGGTTGGCGTGATCTAGAGCTTCGTATCGGTGGTGCGGCGCAATGAAAAAGCCGAAAATCGGTTGGATTGCGACTATCACAATAGTCGTCGCTACCGGCGTCTTGCTTTGTGTCGTCGGGCAGTTGGCGCTATATATCATAGACGGACGAAGCGCGGATCAACTCGTCGACACCCTCCGCCGAACCTATCCGAAACTGTGGTTTAGAGGCGGCGCGGGGATTGAGCGTCACATAGGTATTTATGTCGATGGGGCAGTCGGCCAAAAGGTCCAGAAGGAGATCATGGATTGGTTACAAGAACAGAAAGAGACGAGATACTCACGGAACCACTTCTCTGTTCGTTTTTCCCCGGAGGAAAGCTATTTCCTTGACCTCCCCGGGGAAAAGGGTTGGCGGAAAATCCCCCAGTGAAAAAATGACGTGATATAGCATGGATCGTCAACAATACATTATCCACACCCGCCGCGATTTCCTCCGCCAATCCTTCTGCGGCTTCGGCAGCCTCGCGCTGCTGTCGCTCCTCGATGAGGAGCAGGCGCGGGCCGGCGATCCGCTGGCACCGCGGCCGCCACATCACACTGCGAAGGCGCGCAGCGTCATCTTCCTCTACATGGCCGGCGGGCCGAGCCATCTCGACACCTTCGATCCAAAGCCGCTGCTCAATCGGCTGCATGGCCAGCGGCGGCCGGCGGAGTTCGGCGAGGCACGCTACCAGTTCATCCAACCCGATGCGCGTCTCCTCGGCTCGGCGCGGCGATTCGCGCGGCACGGCCACAGCGGCATCGCGATGTCCGACCTGTTTCCGCATCTTGCTCGCTGTGCCGATAACCTCGCCGTCATTCGCTCCTGCTACGGCGACATGGTGGTGCATTCCGCCGCCCAGTACGAATTGTTCACCGGCCGCACCGTGCCGGGCTTTCCGAGCATGGGCGCATGGTCGATCTACGGCCTGGGCTCCGAGAGCCAAACGCTGCCGGCGTATGTCGTCATGCCCGATCCCGACGGGGCGCTGGAAGCGGGCCAGCCGATGTACATGCACGGCTTTCTGCCGGCGGTGTATCAGCCGACGATGTTCCGCAGCGGTCCGCAGCCGGTGCGCAACCTCGGCCTGCCGCCGGGCGTCACGCCGGGCCAGCGTGCCGAAACCGTACGGCTCATCGACGCGCTCAACCGGGCGACTCTCGCTCCTGACGACGAGGAATTGAACGCCCGCATCCGCGCTTACGAGCTGGCCTTCCGCATGCAGACCGAAGCGCCGGAGATCTTTGACCTGACGCGCGAAAACGCCGAGACGCTGCGGCTGTACGGCATCGGCACGCAGCCGACCGACGACTATGGCCGGCGCTGTCTGCTGGCCCGCCGGCTCGTCGAGAACGGGGTGCGCTTCATCGTGGTCGTTTCCGGCGGGGGCGCGGGCAACCTGCAATGGGACGCTCATGCCGACGTCGAGGAGAACCATACGCGCATGGCCCGCAAAGTCGATCAGCCGATCGCGGCGCTGCTCAGCGATCTGAAGCGGCGCGGCCAGCTCGATTCGACGTTGGTGCTGTGGGGCGGCGAGTTCGGCCGCTCGCCGGAAGCGCAGGGCGGGCGCGGGCGCGATCACCACAACCTCGGCTTCAGCATGTGGCTGGCCGGCGGCGGCATCAAGGCCGGCCAGGTCGTCGGCGCCACCGACGCGATCGGCCTGCAAGCGGTCGAGGAGCCGGCCCATTTCCGCGACATCCACACCACGATCCTGCACCAACTCGGGCTCAACCAGGATCGGCTGACGTACCTGCACCTGGGCGCGAAGAGCGTTTGACGCTTGTGCAGGGGCGCGTAATCGACAAGCTTGTATGACAGGGCACCTGACCCCGTTTATCGCAGCCCATATTCCTTCACGAGGAACGCCCGCGACGTTGGCCACTTCTCAGCCGCCTGCGCGAAATCCACCGGCAGCGCCGTCACGCGCGCCGGCATCCGCAGGCGCTGCGTCAGGTCGAGCTGCACGCGCGGATTGAGCGGAACCTGCCGGCTCTCGGACAGGGCGAGCGCCTCTTCGACCTCGGGACTGAGCAGATAATCGATCAGCTTCTTGGCGGCGTCCGGATGGGGGCAGTTGTTGATCATCGCGACCGTGTTCGGGATGAACAGCACGCCGTGCTGGCTGTCGGGCGCCGCGTCGGCGTCGGGATAGACGATCGTCACCGGCTTGCCGGCGTCGATCTCGCCGAAAGCGTCGTCCGTGTCGGTCAGGCCGACCGCATACTGGCCGCTGCCGACCGCAAGGGCGACCTGCTTGTTGCCGGGCAGCAGCTCGATGCCGTTGGCGTGCAGCTTGCGGTAAAAGTCCTCTGCTGCGGCGTCGCCCCAGGCCTGGAACAGGAACGCCGCCTCCGTCGCCGTGGTGCCGAACAGCGGCTTGGCCATCGCGATGCGTCCCTTCCACGCGGGCAGCGTCAGATCCTCGAGACCTGCGCGGCATCTCGTCCTTCTTCACCTTGTCGGTGTTGACGATCAACACCCGGGCGCGGGCGGCGAAAGCGGTCCAGGTGTGGTCCTTGGCCTTGTAGCGCTGCGGAAACGGCTCGGCGGCCGGCGACGCGTAGGGCTGCAGGACGTCCTGCTGCTGCAATCGGATCGTCGCGAGAATCTCATTGTTCCAGTGCACGTCGCAGCGCGGCTTCGGCGCTTTGCGCAGCAGGTCCTCATAAAGGCCGACCGCCTTGTTCGCTTCCGAGTCGTAGCGGACGACAACCTTGATGCCCGAGTCCTTCTCGAACTTCTCAAGCATCGGCTCCGCAAATTCGCGGTCGTGGGCGCAGTAAACCGTCACCTCGGGACCGCGCGTGCAGCCGGCGCAGCCGGTCGCGGCGAGAACGACGACCACACCGCCGAGAACGCGAAGGCAAGCGAGTCGGGAAAGCATCGGGTTTCCCATGCGAATCGTGTAGCGGACTTCGCCAGAATTCCGCGGCGCCCTCGACGGAATTCTGGCGAAGTCCGCTACGATTGCCGCAGCCTACTGCCACGGTGCCAGTGTCGGCCCCGAGTCGGCGTTGCTTTGCGCGTGGCGCGCGGCGGACAGAACTTGACCAGGCGTACCTCGTTGCCCTTCTCGTTGTACGATAGCTCATCCACCAGGCCGCGCGTCATCAGGATGCCGAAACCGCCCTCGCGCAGACCAAGCGTTTCGCGCACCATCATGTGGCCGATCGGATCCTCGGAGCTGGCGGCGTGCGGCAGGTTCTGCGGGTTGAAGCCCGGGCCGGTGTCCTTGATGTCGATGGTGACCTTCTCCGGATCGATCCGGTAATCCACCGTGACGATGCGATCGGGCTGCTTTTGATGGCCCCATTCGATGGCGTTGGTGCCCAGCTCGCGCACGGCGGTGGTGAGCTGCCGAACCTGCACCTGGGTCAGGCCGCTGAACAGGAACAGCGAGCTGAGCAGATGGTTGAGCTCCTCGAGATACTCGGTGTCGCTCTGCAGGTGGAAGCGGACTGCCCCCTCGGTACCGTGCTTGCCCAGCTCGTCCTGCCAGCAGAAGGCGTCGTTGATGGCCTGGTGCAGCTGCTCGGCGGTGAACGGCTTGGTGAGATAGCGGTCGGCGCCGACCTGCAGGCCGCGCACGCGATCCTCGTGTCCGGACAGGGCCGTGGTCATGATGATCGGCAGGCGGTTGGTGTCGCGATCGAGCTTGAGCGTTTCGCAGATGGAGTAGCCGTCCACGTCGGGGAGCATCAGATCGAGCAGGATGACTTCGGGCTTCTCCTGGCGTGCCCAGTTGACGGCATCCTTGCCCTCGGTATGGATGACGGGCTCAAATCCCCAGCGGCGCAGGAACTCCGCGAGGAGCTGCCCCAGCTCGAGTTCGTCGTCCACGATGAGGGCTTTACGGGACATGGTGCCACCTCAAGTGGAAAGAGTTCGGGACCCTGACGACTCCCATTGTTCCAAGTCCGCGGCCCCCGGTCAAGCGCCTGCCTGCGAACGGTTCGTTAGCCCGACGCGCAAGCGAGGGGGCACCTCGCTTGCGCGTCGGGCTAACTACGAACGGTTGCTCACCGAAACGCATGCTCCGGTCCGGGGAAGCGCCGCTCGCGCACCTCGGTGCAGTATTGCTCCGCCGCGGCGCGAATCGCCTGGCCCAGCTCGGCGTAGCGCTTCACGAATCGGGGATGCAGATCGTCGAACAGGCCGAGCAGGTCGTGCGTGACCAGGACCTGGCCGTCACATTCTCCGCCGGCGCCGATGCCGATCGTCGGGACCTGCACCGCGGCGGTGATCTCGCGGGCAAGCTCCGCCGGCACGCACTCGACGACGATGGCGAACGCGCCGGCCTGTTCCACGGCCCGCGCGTCCTCGAGCAGCCGTTCCGCGTCGCGCTGCACGCGGAACCCGCCGAAGCGGTGGACCGACTGCGGCGTCAGGCCGACGTGGCCCACGACCGGAATGTCGGCGGTGACGATGGCCGCCACCGCGGCGGCCATGCGCTGGCCGCCTTCGAGCTTGACGGCGTGTGCCCGGCCCTCCTTGACGAGCCGGCCGGCGTTCTCGAGGGCCTGCTGCGGACTAACCTGATAGCTCATGAACGGCATGTCGGCGATGACCAGGCCGCGCCGCGCCGCCCGGGCCACCATCCGCGTGTGATAGATCATCTCGTCCAGCGTGACCGCCAGCGCGTTCGCTTCGCCTTGCACGACCATGCCGAGCGAGTCGCCGACCAGGAGCGCATCGACGCCGGCCGCATCGAGCAGCCGGGCCATGGTCCAGTCGTACGCGGTCAGGACGGCCAGTGGCGTGCCGCGCCCCTTGGCGGCGCGGAATTCGGGAACTGTCATGGGCCGCACGGCGGCATGCGCGCCGGCGGCGCCGTTGGCATCCAACGAGGGAGAGGTAATCATCGAAAACTCCATTTCAACGCATCGCGCCGGACCGCTGCCCCCAAGCGGCCTCCCTGCCGTGTTCATTATAGCCGTCGCGGACCATAATGACGGTACGAGCACTTCGTCCCGTTCACGCGGAGGCACCATGGCGCGGACAATTCGAGTGGGCCTGATCGGCGCCGGCGCGAACACGCGTCTGCGGCACATTCCGGGACTGCGGGCGCTTGACAGCGTCGAGATCGTTGCGGTCTGCAATCGCCGGCCCGAGTCGGCGCGCGGTCGCCGGCGAATTCGGCATCGCTCGCGTCTACAGCCACTGGGAGGAGCTGATCGCCGATCCCGATATTGATGCGATCGTCATCGGCACCTGGCCGTATTTGCACTGTCCCATCACGGTTGCCGCGCTGCGGGCGGGCAAGCACGTCTTGACCGAGGCCCGCCTCAGCATGAGTGCGGCCGAGGCGCACCGCATGCTCCAGGAGGCGCACAAGCATCGGCAGCTCGTGACCCAGGTCGTGCCCAGCCCGTTCGGCCTCAAGGGCGATCGCGTGGTGCGCGAATGGGTCGAGGGCGGCCTGCTCGGCGACCTGCGCGAGATCCACGTCTTCAGCTACGGGGCCGCGCTGGCCGATCCCGCCGCGCCGCTGTCGTGGCGGCAGGATGCGGCATTGTCGGGCTTCAACATGCTCAACCTCGGCATCCTGCACGAGACGCTGCTGCGCTGGGTCCCGCCGCCGGTGCAGGTGCGCGCCCAGGTCCATGCCCACATCGCCAGCCGCATCGATCCGTCCAGCGGCGTACGCCGGGCGGTCGGCACTCCCGACAGCGTGCAGGTGCTCGCCGCGCTCGCCGACGGGGCCCGCGTGACCTACCACCTCAGCGGCGTGACGCCGTTCGGCCAGGCGGCGGGCATTCACCTCTACGGTCAGCGCCGGCGTGCTGCAGTACGACCTGCTCGCCGACCGCATTCGCGGCGCATCGGCTCGCCGTGGCCAGGCGCCGGGCCGGCCGCCGAATTGCCCGAGGTGGCGATTCCAGCCGATCGGTCGCGCTCGTGGCAGGTCGAGGCGGACTTCATCGCGGCCATTCGCCACGGCCAACCCATCGAGCTGACCTTGTTCGCGAGCGGGGTCGCGTACATGGAGTTCACCGAGGCGGTGGCACGCAGCGCCGACCTCGGCGAGGTCATCGCGCTGCCGCTCGAAGAATTCATCGTCGAGAGTTGAAACTCACGATCCGTCGCACCGCCAGCGCGATTCCCACTGCCACGATCACGCCGGTTAGCAAGAGGATGCAGAGTGCCGCGACGTTGGGCTCGACGCCATAATGCATCCGATCGAACAGCAGCCGTGCGAACGCCTCCCAGCCCGGCGTCTCGACGCGTCCGGCGGCGGCCAGCTCCCCGAGCGCCAGGGCCGACACCGCAAGCGCGATGATTGCGGCGGCGCCCCGCGTCACCGGCCAGACGACAAACAGCAGCTCGCGCAGCGGACCGGCCCCTTCGAGGCGCGCCGCTTCGAAGAGACCACGTGGAATCAGCCGCACCACCGGCCAGAGGAAAAGGACCGCGGCGGGTAGAAAGCGAATGGTGTGCGCCCACAGGATCGGCAGCGGCGACGGCCGAAAATAGAGCAGCGCGCTCCACGGCCCCTCGGGCAGATCCTGCACTATGAGCAGAATCAGCTCCTTGAGCCCGATGCCGATAACCGGGGCCGGCATGACCCACGCCGTCGCCAGCAGCAACAGCAGGAAGACGCGCATCGGGAGGGAATCGCGGGCAAGCCAGCAGCCGACTGTCACCAACACCGCCACGAGGACGCCGCTCGCCAGCGCCGTCAACAGCGACAGCAGCAACGGCACGCCTAGCAGCCGGGCCTCGCCGGCAAGTTGATTCCAGGCGTGCGCCGGCGACCAGCCGCGCGGCTGGCCGGCCTCGCCAAGCCGCCAGATCAGGCCAGCCGTCGGGACGATCAGCACGGCGAAGACGAGCGCGACGTACAGCAGCCAGCCCCACCCCGGGCGCTGCACAACGGCCCGCGGCGAACGGAGCAAGTCGGGCAGCGGCGGCAGTGTCCGTTCCAGGCGCACGGCGGCGACGCTCAGCAGCGCAATCAGCCCCAGCAGTGCCGGCAACGCCAGCACCAGGATATGGCCGAGCGGTTCGTTGAGCGTGAATCGTGTGTAGACTTCTTCCGCCAGCGTAAAGACGAGCATCATATCGGTGACGCCGATCTCGCCGGCAGCTTGCAGGGCCACGAACAGCGCCGCCGCCGCGATCGACGCGCGGCAGCGCGGCAGCGTGACCTGCCATATCACGCGCCACGGCGGTAATTGCAGCGCTGCTTCCTCCTCCAGCTCCGGCTCGACCCAGCGCAGTCCCAGCCCGACGATCCACGTGACCCACGGCAGCGCCGCCACCGCATGCACCCAGATTGCAGGCCCCCAGCCGGTCGCCCACGGTCGGTCCACGCCGCTCGCCCAGAAGCCCAGCGGTAATAGCCCGTGCGAGCCCAGAAAGCCCTGCCAGCTGGATACGATGACCGGCAAGGGAACGAACAGCAGCAACACCAGCAGCGCGAGCAACACCCGGCGCCCGGACATGGCGGTGCGAAAAAGCAGCACGGCGAGCAGCGTGCCCGCCGGGACGGCGATCAGACAGGTGCCGCCAACGAGCAGCAGCGTGTTCGCCGTGAGTCGGCCGATCCGGATGAGATCGCCGTCGCTCCACTGCCAGGCGTCGGCGTCGAGCAGCCGGCCGAACGGGAGCAGGAGCGGCATGCCGAGCACCAGCCCCAGGCCCAAACAGAACGCCGCTCGCCAGGCGCTCATCATGGCCCAAGCCGGGTTCGTAGTTCCGCCTTGAGGCGGTCCCTGCCGGCTAAAGCCGGAACTACGAACTCCTCCTCCGCGGTGCGACCGAGCACCAACGTGGAAGGCTCCGGCGGCCGGCGCAGGCGCCCTTATCGTCCTTTTTCTCCTCTTTCTTTTCCTCCTTCTTGTCCTCTTTCTTCTCCTCCTTTTTCACCTCGGGGGGCACGCGGTAGCGGATCGGTTGCGGCAGATCGCGGTGCCGCAGGCACATGAGCTGGCCGTCGTTGCTGGCGAGATAGATACGATCGGTCAGCTCGTTGATGACCGGCACGTTCCAGTCCTTCATGTCGTAGTAGGCCAGCGTGCCGCCGCGCGTGTAGTCGAGGACGTGAAACTCGCCGCGGTGATGCAAGGCGTAGACGAACTTGTCGTTGGCGGCCAGGAAGCGATCGAGCTGCCGGGCCATCCACATTTCGCGGCCCGAGTCGCGGCTGACGCGGACCAGGCCGGCCTCGTCGGCGGCGACGAACACGTCGCGATCGGTGACCGCCACCTGCCGGCGAATCGCGCCGCCGGGCAGATAGCGCCACAGCAGCTTGGAGTTGTCCATGTTGATGGCGTAGAGCGTGCCGCCGGTGGTGCCGATGTACGCGTAGATGCCGAATTGTCCCGGCATGGCGACCACCGTGCTGTCGAGGGGATATTCTTTCGGGGGACTCTGCTCATACCGATTAAGCGAAAAAATCGTGCCTTCGGCGGTGACGACCGTGAACTGCTTGCCGGCGACCAGCGGCGGCAACTGGATGTACTCTTCACTGATGGGATAGAACAGGCCAGGCTCCGGGAGCACCGGTTCCTCCTCCTCGCCGGGCGTCCGGCTCCGCAGCACCTCGCCCTTCTCCCCGTACCCGGGCACGCGAAAGACCACCGCCCGCGTGCTCATGATGAAGTAGAGCGCCCGTTCGTCGGTAACCGGCGTGGCGCTGGGCATGTAGGGCAGCTCGATGCCGTTGCTGCGCACGCTGGTAAACCTGTCGATGGTAAAGAGCCGGTGCCGTCCAGTGGCGCGATTGAGCACGTACAGGATATTGCGCCGCGTGACGAAGATGGAGTTGGAATTGGCGGCCGGCGGCTGCCCCGGCGAGAAAGCCTTGCCGACCTGGAGCTGCCATATCTCATCGCCAGTTTCGGCGTCGAACAGTGCGACGACACCCGAGGCCGACTCCACCAGCAGCTGCGGATTGTCGGGCCCCGGAATGATCTGGATGCTCGAAAAGCCATCGCGATTGCCACGCAGCACGAGCCGGGCACTCCACGCCAACTTCAAACTCATGCGCTCCAGCGCTTCGGTCGACGGCAACCTTGGCTGCGTGTAGGTTCGCAAGGTGCCCGGCTGTCCCATGACCACCGCGGCGGCCATGGCCAGCACCACGGTTGCTCCAATCACCAGCTTCTTCATGTCCCGCCTCACCAGTGCCTCTGTTGCGGTCGCGTGCAGCAGCAACGGCCATCGCCAGTTTACCACGCCTGTCGGTGGACACCTAGCGTGCGCTCAGCCAAACTGCCTGCGCTGCCGTCCTCGCGACGGTCTGCAGGCCGAACAAACGGCACGGCCGTCAGCCCTTACCCTCGGCGCGCTTGGCCGCGAAGAATTCAGTGAGCAGGGCGGCGCAGCGATCGGCCAGGACGCCGCCGACGATCTGGGCGCGATGATTGAGCCGCGGATCGTTGGGGATGCGGTAAAACGTATCGCAAGCGCCGGCCTTGGCGTTGAGCGCACCATACACGAGCATCGGGAGCTGGGCCAGCACGACGGCGCCGGCACACATGGGGCATGGCTCCAGCGTCACGTACAGGATGCACTGTTCCAGCCGCCACGATTGCAACGCATGCGCCGCCTGCGTGATGGCGATCATTTCCGCGTGGGCGGTCGGATCCTCGAGCGCCTCGCGCTGGTTGTGCGCCCGTGCGATCACGCCCTGCTGCAAGGACACGATCACCGCGCCGATCGGAACCTCGTCCTCGTCGAACGCGGCGTGGGCCTCGTCGAGGGCCATGGTCATGTGCTCGACATGGAACGGATGCCGCGGGTCGCTCAGCGGCAGGTCGAAAGGGGGAAGGTCCATGATGGGTTCGGTTACCAACGGTCCAGGTGTGGTCGCACGTTGTTATAATTGTTCAGAAGGCGTTGAGTAGGGCCGCGACGGTCCTGCGCCGAGGCGGAGGCTTCCATGCCACGCGATTATTACGAAGTTCTGGGCGTCAAGCGCGGGGCGTCCGGCGCCGAGATCAAGAAGGCATACCGCAGCCTGGCGCAAGTATCACCCCGACCGCAACCCCGGCGACAAGCAGGCCGAGGCGAATTTCAAGGAAGTGCAGGACGCCTACGACGTGCTCAGCGACGAGAAGAAACGCGCGCAGTACGACCAGTTCGGCTTTGCCGGCCCCCAGGCCGGGCCCGGCGGCGCCGGCGGGTTCCACTGGGGCGGCGGCTTCCCCGGCAACGGCAACGTCGAGCTCGATCCCGAGCAGGCGCAAGAAATCTTCAGCCAGTTCTTCGGCGGCGGCATGGGCGGCGACGGCGTTAACCTCAACGACATCCTCGGCGGCCGAGCCGGCACCAAGCGGGGCGGCCGCGGCCGAAGCCGCCGCGAAACGCCGCCCCCGACGGTCGCGGTCACCATCCCGTTTGAGACGGCGACCCAGGGCGGCTCGGTGACGCTGCGCGTCGGCGAGAAGACGATCGAGCTGAAGATCCCGCCTGGGACCGAGGACGGCAAGGTGATGCGGCTGGCCGGCCAGGGGCCCGGCGGCGCCGACCTGCACCTGCGCATCCGCGTCGAGTCGAACCCCCATTTCCGCCGCGAGGGCAATGACGTGATCCTGACCGTGCCGATCACGCTGGCTGAGGCGGTACTCGGCGCCAAGATCGACGTGCCGACGCTCTCCGGCAAGAAGCTCAGCGTCAAGATCCCGCCCGGCACGTCCACCGGCAACCGGCTGCGCCTGCGCGGCTTCGGCGTCGACGGCGGCGATCAGTATCTTCGAGTTTCAGGTGGTGGTGCCGCCGAATTCCGACGCGCGGAGCCGCGAACTCATCGAGGAGTTTGCGCGTCACAATCCCCAGCAGCCGCGCACCGGTCCGCCGTGGGAATGAGCGGCCCGCGAGACACGCCCATGACCTCGCTGCGATTCCGCAAGGAAGAACACCTGACCCGACCGGCCGACTTCCGCAAGGTCTTCGAGCGCCGTTGCTCCGTCAGCGACGCCCGGCTGATCGTCTACGGCCTGCCGAACGCGCGCGATTATTGCCGGCTCGGGCTGTCCGTGTCGCGCAAGGTGGGGCCGGCGGTGCATCGCAATCGGCTGCGCCGGCTGTATCGGGAGGCGTTTCGCCTGTCGCGTGCGGAGATGCCGGTGGGGCTGGACCTGGTGCTGATCCCGCGCTCGCCTGCAGAGCCGACGCTGGCGCAGTTGCGGCAGTCGCTGCCGGTGCTGGTTCATTCGCTGGCGCGCCGCCTCGCCCGCAAGGAGAAGGCCTGATGCTCGGCACGCTTGGGGCTCTGGCGCGGGCGCTGATCGTCTTCGCACTGTTGTTGCCGGTGCGATTCTATCAGCTCGTCATCAGTCCGATGCTGCCGAAGGTATGCCGATTTTATCCGAGCTGCAGCGAATACTTCGTCCTCGCGGTCCACAAGCACGGGCCGATCAAGGGCGGCTGCATGGGCGTCTGGCGCATCTGCCGTTGCAACCCGTTCAACCTCGGCGGCTACGATCCGCCGTGAAAGTCGTACGGTGAGGCAAGTCCGCTCGCGGAGCGAGCGGACCACCTTGAAGAATCCCGGTGAGCGGCGCGGGCACGTAGCGGGCCTGGGAGACGTTCGACGGCGTAGCCGACGAGCATCGGCAGCAGGACCAGCGAGCAGACGACCCAAAGCACCAGCGCGGCCGCCAGGGCGTGCGTCCACTGGAAGCGCAGCAGCAGCCACAGGCAGACGAACCACAGACTGAGATGAAAGGCGTGCAAGAAGAGAAAGGTGAGGGTGCGTCCCAAACGCGACTTCTCAGGATTGTCGGACGGGCCGTCCTCGGTTTCCTTGATGACCCAGCCGTCGTCGCTGATGAATTGCCGATACGCGCCGAGTTCACGTTTCTTGTCGTCGGGCGTGGATAGGTCATAGCGCAGATCCCCGCCCCCCTCGGGCGCAGCACGATCGCCTCGACGCCGGCGTTATTCCACGGCCGGTCCGTGTCGGCGCTGCGATAGACGGGGCGTGCCTGGCCCGCGAACATGACGACCTTCTTCAGGACATAGCGTTCCTTCCTGTCGCCCTTGCGCACCGCCCAGACCTCCTTGACCGGGACGCGGAACTGGTTCACGGTGGGGCTGAACTGCCAGATGACGTGATAAGTGGAATTCTCCGCGGACGGCGTGGAGAACGCGACGGCGAGACACCACGCGCTGTAGAAGAGGAACAGCACCGCGCCGGCGATGGGGGCACCCCAGGTAAGGTGCGGGCTGGGCTCGGTGTAGATGTAGCCCTGCACGAACAGCCCGCCGACGAACAGAGCCGCTCCCAGCGTCAGGCCGACGAGGAGCAGGATGAGCACCAAGGTAAACACATGGAACTCCGGGGATCCGGCGCTAGGCCGCGTTATGGGTAATATAGCAAATTGGCCCACGCCCGCGGGCGCAAGCCTGCGGGTAACCCCGCAGGCTTGCGCCTGCGGGCGTGGGTATGAGAAATCCTGCCGGCCGCCTAAAGTTAACAACCCAACCTTACAACGCCGGGCAAAGCTCGCTTGTGGCAACGAGCGAAGTTGCTATACTTCGCCACGCCCCGCGGGGAGCCCTGCGGCGGCAAGGCCCGCGCTGGGCACGCGACTCAACCAGGCAAGGACGCCATGGTCAAATCGATCTGCATGCTGGCCTGCTCGCTCACGCTGGGACAACTCGTCGAACGCGGTGACTGGCAGCTCTCGCCGCAGCTCGCCCGTGGGCAAGAGTTGGTCTATACCGGCATCTACCTCGATGAAACGCTCGCCCCGAACGTGCGCCACCAGAAATCCTATCACCTCGAGACGACCCTGTTTGTGCTCGACGCCGTGAAGCAATCCGCCAACGTCGCGATCATGACCGCCCTGGCCGAGCACGACAACCGGCCGACTCCGTCCGGCGCGCTGCCCGCCGCCGGCCCGGCGTCGGTGCGCCTCGGGCTGGCGACGGTCGATCAGCAGGGCCAACTGCGCAGCCTGGACAACAAGCCGTGGCGCATCGCGATCGACGGCCCGGCCACGCTCGAATTCGGCTTTGTCGTGGAGGTGCCGCTGCTGCCCGTTGGCAAGAACGCCGTCTGGGATGTCAACGAGGACGACCGGCCGGCGCGGACCTGGCAGGTGGCCGGCACCGAGGCCTGCGCCGGGGTCACCTGCGTCAAGCTGATCGGCACGCAGCAATCGCATGACTGGGATCACCCGTGCGCCGACCGGACCGCATGGCGGCGCAAGGATATCGTCTGGCTCGCCCCGCAGCTCAACGTCGCCCTCAAGGTCGAGCGCACCATCGAGCGCCGCGACCCCGCCCACACGCAGCCGACGCATCGCGCCACCGTTCGCTACGAGCTGGAGAGCAAGCTGCGCTACCCCGGCAAGATGTTCGACGACCGCAAACACGAGATCGAGGCGATCCGGAAGCTCCACGACGAGGCCGCCCCGATGCTCGCCCAGCCGGCGCTCCATCGAAGCCAGCTCGACGGCGTCATTAACAAGATCGTCTACCACATCGGCCACCAGCCGGCGACGCCGTACCGCAAGGCGCTGCTGCACCTCAAGCAGGATCTGGAAGCCGCCCGTCGCGGCGAAGCGCCGGTCACGACCGGGCCCGAGGAAATCGTCCAGGCCGTGCGCCGGGTCGGCGTCGGCGAACGCATGCCGGATTTCGTCCTCGCCAGCCTGACCGAAAAGCAGCCGCTCCATCTGCAGAAGGTGCTGGGCCGGCCGATCCTGGTCGTGTTCTACAACCCCACGACCGTGATGGGTCGCGACGTTCTGATGTACGCCAAGGGCCTGTGCGAGAAGCAGGCGGGCAAGGTGCAGGTGCTCGGTCTGGCATTGGCGGCGGATCCCGAGGCCGTTGCCAAACAGCACGCCGAGCTGCGTTTGCCGTTTCCGATCCTCGACGGTCAGGGCCTGCGCTTGACGCTGGGCGTGGACCACACGCCGCGCTTTGTCCTGCTGGATGGCGACGGCGTCATACGCTATGAGGTGACCGGCTGGGGCGATCACGTTCCCGGTGAGATTGCGCAGGAACTGCTCCGTTGCCAAAAGCAGTAACGAAAGAAATGTTTTCGGCACAACCACTCCATCCTGCGTCGTCGGCACAATTCATACCGCCTGCCCGGAGGCAACCGCAAACATCCCCGCGGGAGCCGGGAATCTCTTGTTCTGCCGCAAATGCCGTCGATACGATGGGATGATGGGCGCCGTGCGCCGGCCCCGGACGGGAAACTAGGTGACGGAATGGAGTACCAGATCCAGCCGAACACGCGCCGCTGTGCGGTCACCGGCCGCGAGCTGCAGCCGGGCGAGCGCTACTACGCGGCG
The DNA here is from genome assembly GCA_963834865.1 of uncultured Gemmataceae bacterium. Classification (GTDB taxonomy): domain Bacteria; phylum Planctomycetota; class Planctomycetia; order Gemmatales; family Gemmataceae; genus CAWIDK01. Next base: position 2,027,618 of record CAWIDK010000002.1, on the reverse strand, counting down.
TTGATCGAGGACGGGGCGCAGTTCGAGCGGCGGGATTACAGCGCGGAAGCCTGGCAAGGACCGCCGCCCGGTGCGTTCAGCTTCTGGGCCGGCCGGGTGCCGCCCCCCGACGCCAAGGCACGTCCGCGGTTCGACGATGATCTACTGGAGGAATGCTTCCACCGGCTCGAGGGCCAAACTGACGCCAGCCGGGTGAACTTCCGTTACGTCGTGGCACTGCTGCTGGTGCGGCGGCGGCGTTTCAAGCTCGAGGCCGGTGACGCCGATGCGAACGCAACGATGACGGTACGGTGTGCCCGGACCGGCGAGCGTCATGTCGTGACGAATCCCCAGCTGTCCGAGGAAGAGATGCTTCAGGTGCAGGACGAGGTTTTCCAGGTCCTGGGTTGGAACTGAGTCGAGGAGAGTGCCATGCGTCTCGTGCCAGCGATCTTCGGCCTCTGCCTCGTCATCGTCGCGATCGCCGGCTGCAACAGCACGCGCTGGAATCACCTGCGTACGCCGGAAAACAGCACCGCCGCCAAGCCTGCCGACGGCAAGATCCAGTCGGTGAGCAGCCTGATCGACTACCTCAACGACAACGCCAGCCGCCTGAAGACGATTCAGGCGACCTCGCTCGACGTAACCGCAGCCGAGGACAAGCAGCGGATCAATCTGCGCGGCAAAATGGTGGCCGAGAAGCCGCACGGCTTTCGCATGAGCCTGGACGGGCCGCTCGGCGTCACCCAGGTCGCCGACCTTGGCTCGAATAACGACGAGTTCTGGTTCTGGATCAAGGGCCCCATCGGTGCGCGGCGCAACCGCAATACTTTTGCAGCTACAACGATTACCGACGCGGCGTCGGCGTGTTGCCGATTCCGTTCCAGCCGGAATGGATCATGGAGACGCTCGGCATGGGTCCTTACGGTCCGCCGGAAAAGTACAACCTGGAATACGACGACCAGAATCTGCGCCTGATAGAGCGGACACAATCGCCGCAGGGCCTGGCGCTGTGCAAGGTCATTGTGATGAAACGGCGCAAGGTGGAAGCTCCGGAGCCGCAGATCACGCACTTCCTCCTCATCGACGAGGTCACGAACCGGGAAATCTGCTCGGCACATATCACCCAAACGATGGTCGATCCCACAACCGGCGCGATTCTGCCGCGCCAGCTCGATCTGAACTGGCCCGACCGGAAAGCCTCGCTGAGCATCATCCTGCAAAAGGTCGCGGTGAACGTCGCGATTCCGCAGCAGGCGTTTGTCCGCCAACCGCTGAGCGGCGTGCAGTCGCAAAACCTGGCCCGCGGCACCGGCGATCCGGCCGGCGTCCAACGGGTCCAGGGTGTCCTGCCAAAGTAATCAATCGCGACCAAACTTCCGAAGTCTCCAAGACTTCGGAAGTTTCTTGTTCACCAATTCGATAGAAATAATAAAGTTAACCGATTGATAATTTCATCATTTTGCGCTCTCGCCGGGCGGCCACGCGCTCATAGAATTGCTCCACTGCAATACACGCAGCAGGTAGAGGATGCCGGGTCTTGTTCGGGCTTGTTGCCTGCCCGGTGAATCCACATCCGATTTCCCTCAGGAGAGCGACCATGAGCATGATGATGATGGAACGCGCAGGCGTGGCGATGCCGGGCATGTCGACCGGCATGGGAACGATGGGCGGGACGACGGGCGGTATGGTGCCCAACATGATGATGGTGCCGCGTTGCACCATGAAGCTGGAGCGCACCAAGACGGGCATGATGATGACCTGCGTCTGCGACGACGCCATGGCCGCCAACATGATGAAGAACCTCTGCTCGATGCTGACCGGCTCGATGGTCAGCTGCTGCATGCTGATGAACGGCATGATGGTCTGCTGCTGCAATCTCACGATGGGGATGTGCAGCTGCGAGATGACCGACAAGGGCTGCAAGATTAGCTGCAGCTCGGGCGATCCGAAGTGTTGCCAGATGATCCAGTCGTGCTGCGACTGCATGACCGCGATGATGCAGGCCGGCTGCACCTGCTGCGTCATGATGAACAACATGCCCGTCTGCTGCGGCTGCGCGTAAGCCGAACCTGTTTACGTTTAGCGCTCGCGCACCGCGGGCGACGGAGAGCAGCTGTTCTCCGTTGCCCGCCGCAACCGAGCGCTAAACGTAAACCGATCACTCGAAAAGGTCCGTAATCACATTCCCCGCCACATCGGTCAGGCGGAAGTCGCGTCCCGCATAACGATACGTCAGCTGCTCATGGTCCAGCCCCAACAGCGCCAGCAGCGTCGCGTGCAGGTCCGTCGTGTGCATCCGGCCGTGCACGCCGTGCAAGCCGTACTCGTCGGTGCTGCCGTACGAATAGCCCTTCTTCACGCCCGCGCCGGCCAGCCACATCGGATAGCCGGTGATGTTGTGATCGCGGCCGTCGGGGCCCTGGGCCGTCGGCATGCGGCCGAACTCGCTGCCGAAGAGCACCAGCGTGTCGTCGAGCAGGCCGCGCTGCTCCAGATCGGCGAGCAGCGCCGCGGTGGGCCGATCGACCGCCGCGGAGTTGGCGATCAGCCCCTGATGCAGATTCGAGTGATGGTCCCAGCCGCCCTGGCAAATCTCGACGAAGCGCACGCCCGCCTCGCTGAGCCGTCGCGCCATCAGGCACTGGCGGGCGAAACTGCCGGCCGGGCCGGGCTGTACGCCATAGGCGTCGCGGACCGTCTGGGGTTCACGCGAAATATCCAGCAATTCGGGCACGCGATCTTGCATGCGGAAGGCCAGCTCGTAGGACTGAATCACGCCCTCGACCTGGTCCGGCGCGCCGGGCGCGACGGCGAGATCGCGGTTCATCGCCTGGATGAGGTCGAGTTGCCGTCGCTGCAATGACGGGGGCGTCTGCGCCTGCAGGTTCGGCATCTCGCCGCCGTCGCCGATCCGCGTGCCCTGGAAGTGCGCCGGCAAGAACGCGCTGCCGTAGTTCACCGCGCCGCCGAAGTTGGGCGGCGGGTTGATCGTGATGTAGCCGGGCAAGTCCTGGTTCTCGGTGCCGAGGCCGTAGAGGAGCCATGCGCCCATCGACGGGCGGGTGAGCTGGGCAATGGCCGTGCCGGTGTGGAGCTGGATGACCGCCTGGGGATGGGCCGGCGTGTCGGTGTGCAGGCCGCGAATGAAGCAGAGCTTGTCGACGTGCCGGGCGGTGTGCGGGAAGAGCTCCGACACATGGGTGCCGGTTTGCCCGTGCCGAGCGAAGCGGAATCGCGACGCGGTCAAGGTGCCGCCGCCCGGACCGACGCGGCCGCCATGCGCTTGCAGTTGAGCCTTGTATTCCCAGGTATCCATCTGGGACATGGCGCCTTCCATGAACAGGAAGATGATCCGCTTGGCCCGGCGCGGAAGTGCGGCGGCCGCGGCGTCAGCGGTCCGGGGGAAGCTGCCGCTCGGGGCGTGCTCTGCCAGATCATGCCGGCCAGGGCCAGGTATCCGAATCCGGCGCCGGCGGTCTTCAAAACTTGCCGGCGGGTGAGCGGGAGGCTCAAACTACGCTGCATATCGTTATTCCTCGCTGTAGTCCAGTTGCCCACTTACCTAATATATCGGAATTCCGCCGACGCCAGAACCGCCTGGCTGAAGCTGGCCCAGGCAGCGCTTCGCGCGTGCGTTTCATTTTTGGCAGCGGCTTCGTAATCGGCAAGGTAATGCAGCGCCCGTTCAGTCTCCTTGGCCGTCGCGGCACGCCCCAGCGTCAGCCGATAGGCGAGATCGATGCGGCCGGTGTCGTCGAGTTCGCTTCGGCCGAGCAACCGCTGCGCCAGGGCCCAGGCCTGTTGCCGGACGAACGGGTCGTTGAGCAAGTAGAGGGCTTGCGTGGCGACCGTCGTGGAATCACGGCTGCCGGTCGGCAGCCCCTGTTGAGCGAAGTCGAATACTTCGAGCGCTCGCGGGGTCAGGCCGCGCAATAGCGGCAGGTAGATGCTGCGGTGCACGCTCTTGAAGCCGTCCTCTTCGACCTTCTTGGCGAGCGGGCCGTTATTCGGCATTTCGATGACCTTGAGATCCTGGGCGGCCGAGCCCTTGAGCGGGGCGGGGTCCAACGTGCCGGCGACGGCCAGCATGGCATCGCGGATTTCCTCCGCGTCGAGCCGCCGCGGACTGTGCCGCCAGACGAGACGGTTGGCCGGATCGACGGCGACGTTGGCTGGCGACGCCTCCGCGCTCAACTGGTACGCCCGGCTCAGCACCAGCGCACGCACGAGCTTCTTGATCGACCAGCCGTCCTGGACGAACCGCGCCGCCAGATAATCGAGCAGCTCGGGGTGCGATGGTTTGTCCCCGGTCACGCCGAAGTTGTCCACGCTCGGCACCAGGCCCTGGCCGAATAGATGCTGCCAGACGCGATTGACGATCACGCGCGATGTCAGCGGGTTCTGCGGACTGGTCAACCACTGCGCCAGCTCGAGCCGGCCACTCCGGTTCGGCGGGACCTTCGGCGCATTGGGCACGTCCAGCACCGAGAGGTAGCCGCGCGGCACCATCGGCCCAAGCTTCTCCGCCTCGCCGCGGACGCGGATTTCGGTGTCGCCGACCGTCGCGGCGTCGCGGACGCCCAGCGCTACGGCACCTTTCACGGCGGGGTCGGTCAGCGCGAGCAGGGCCTGCTCAAGCTTGTTCATCGTGATCCGGGCAACCATCTGCTTGGGCCGACCGTCCGCGCCAACGGCCTTGCCTTCCGGCGTATCGACAATCGCCTGGAATTCCTTGCGTGCCTTGGCGAAGGCCTGTTTTGCCTGCTCGATCTTCTGGGGCAGCTGCGGATCGGGGCTCGACGCCGGCCCCAGCGGCAACAAGAGCGCGGTATCGTAGTAGTCGAGGCCGCCGCCACCCATCTTGTTGCGCACGCCGGCGCACAGCTCGCTGCTGCGGAAGATGCCGGCGAGGGCGTAATAATCCGTCGTCGGGATCGGATCGAACTTGTGATCGTGGCAGCGGGCGCAGCTCGCCGTCAGCGCCAGCACAGTACGGCTCACGGTGTCGATCTGCTCGTCGACGTTGTCCATGATGAACCGGACCTTGAAGCGCTGGTTCACGTCGTGGACGCCCAGCGCCAAAAAGCCGGTCGCGATCACCTGGTCGTCGCGCTGGGCTTGCGTGGCGGCCGGCAAGAGATCGCCCGCAATTTGTTCGCGAATGAACTGGTCGTAAGGCTTGTCGCGGTTGAACGCGTCGATCACATAGTCCCGGTAGCGCCAGGCGTGCGGATAGGGAATGTTGCGCGACGGTCCGGTCGATTCCGCATAGCGTGCCAGGTCGAGCCAGTGCCGGCCCCACCGTTCGCCATAGGCCGGCGACGCGAGCAGCCGGTCTACGGCCCGGGCGAAGGCGCCGGCCGAATCGTCGTTGACGAACGCGTCGATCGCCTCCAGCGTCGGCGGCAGCCCGGTGAGATCGAACGTCACTCGGCGGATCAACGTCGTGCGGTCGGCGTCCTTCACCGGCTGCAAGCCCCTTGGCCTCGAGGCTGGCGCGGATGTACCGGTCGACCTCGTCCCGCGGCCACGTGGCGTCGTGGACCGGCGGCGCCTTGACGGCACGCAGCGGCTGCCAGGCCCAGTGCTCCTTGCGCAGCGTCGCGTACTTCGCCTGGTACTTGCCGAGCGACGCGGGCAATTCGACCTGCGGCCAGGCCGCGCCGTCCTTGATCCACTGGGCCAGATCGGCAATCTCCGCGGCCGATAGCTGCTGCCCTTCGAGCGGCATCTTCACTTTCTGGTGGGTATGCCGGACCGCCTGGATCAAGAGGCTTTTGTCCGGCTGCCCCGGCACGACCGCCGGCCCGCTGCCGCCGCCCACGATCAGGCCGTTGCGGTCGTCGACGCGCAGCCCGCCCTTGGAGTTGGTGTCGGCGGAATGGCAGTTGTAGCAGTGGTTGGCCAGCACCGGCCGAATCTTCTTCTCGAAGAATTCGATGCGCGCCGCGTCGTCGCGCGGCGTCGTCTGGCCGGATGCAACGGCCGGCGCGACCGCGATCAACGCCAATGCAAGGAGTATGATGAGGCGAGGGCTCCAGTACGTCATCGTGCGGTCCTCAAGAAACTGCCTTCGGCAATTATCGCGCCACAGGAGCCAGTCGTCAAAGCAATTCAGGGGTCGAATGACGAAGGTCATGCGGCCCTATCTGGAGTCCCTCGCGTGACGGCACGAAAACCAAAAAGCCCGGCTGCTCCGGCCCTGGGAGCGCTCGCTCCATTTCGCGCCGGCAGTCGAGTAGAATGAGGGTGAACACGCTCTCAGAGGATCTGCACATGCCCCGCACGAAAACGCCAGCAGCCACGCGGTCCACAAAATCGGCTCGCAACGGCAACGCGATACCGCCGGAATCCGTGGAAGTATTCGACCTCGCGGAAGCCGCAGGATATCTGCGCGTCGCACCCGACGATGTGCTGCGCATGGTTGCCAGCCACGGTCTTCCGGGCCGCCAGTTCGGTGCGGATTGGCGCTTCTTGAAGGCCGCGCTCCAGCAGTGGCTCAGCGTCCCACCACCGGTGGTCACCAAGCAGAGTTTCTGGGATACCCATTTCGGCGCACTCAAAGACGATCCGTATAGAGAAGAGATACTCGCCGAAATCTACCGCCGGCGTGGCCGGCCCGAGAAATCCTGATGTTCATCCTCGACACGGACATGGTGTCCTTGCTGCATGCCGGCGATGAACACCTTCGGAAGCAAAAGGATCGCTTCGATCAGGCCGAGGTGGTCACCACGGTCATCACGCGGATACAGATCTTGCAGGGGCGCTTCGATTTCGTCATGAAGGCTGCTGACGGACCACAGCTACTTCGAGCGCTACGGTGGCTCGAGCGTAGTGAGAGCCTGCCGGCTGAGATCATCATTCTCCCTCTCGTTGGCGCCGCTGCCGCACAATTCGATCGCCTGCGTGAGCACAGGAACCTGCGGAAAATCGGCCGCGGTGACCTTCTTATTGCGAGCATCGCCCTGGCGCATTGCGCTACTCTCGTCACCGGCAACCTCAAGGATTTTCGGCAGGTGCCTGGATTGCAGCTGGAAAATTGGGCTGATTAGCGGCCCGCCGCTCTCCCGCTCTCGAACCGCGGTCGCCCTGGCCGTGTCGTGGTTGTAGAATGACGGTGATTCGCCGCATTTCGTGCCAGGAGGCCGTTGCATGCCTACTCTGCGATTACCCGACGGGTCGACCAAGGACGCTCCTGCCGCCGCCACCGCGCCAGGTCGCCGAGGGCATCGGCAAACGGCTGGCCCAGGCCGCCGTCGCCGCCAAGGTCGACGGCGATATCGTCGATCTCGACCGCGAATTGCCCGCGAGGGCGAACATCGCCTTCCAGATCCTGACCGACAAGGACCCCGACGCCCTCGAAGTGCTGCGCCATAGCTGTGCCCACGTCATGGCCCGGGCCGTGATGCGGCTCTTCCCCGGCGTCCAGCTCGCCTTTGGGCCGACCGTCGAGAACGGCTTCTATTACGACATCGACTCGCCGACGCCGATCCGCGAGGAAGACTTCCCGCGCATCGAGGCGGAGATGCGCAAGATCGTCGACGACGCCGAGCCGTTCGAGCGCTTCGAGCGGCCGATCGCCGAGGCTCGCGCGCTGTGCGAGGACCTCGGCCAGGGCTACAAGGTCGAGCACATCGACGACGATCTGAAGCAATATCCCGAGCCTGAGCTTCTACCGGCAGGGCGAGTTCATCGACCTGTGCCGCGGCCCGCACATCCCCAACGCCGGCAAGATCGGCGCGTTCAAGCTGCTGTCGATCGCCGGCGCCTACTGGAAGAACGACGCGAGCCGCAAGCAGCTCCAGCGGCTCTACGGCACCGCGTTCTTCAGCCAGAAGGACCTCGACGCCTACCTGCACCAGCTCGAAGAGGCGAAGAAGCGCGACCACCGCGTGCTGGGCAAACAGCTCAAGCTGTTCACCATCAGCCCGCTGGTCGGCAGCGGCCTGATCCTGTGGATGCCCAAGGGCGCCACCGTCCGCGGCATGCTCGAAACCTTCATCAAGGACGAGCTGCTCAAGCGCGGCTACCAGCCGGTCTACACCCCGCACATCGGCCGGCTGGAGCTGTACCGCACCAGCGGCCATTTTCCCTACTACCGCGATGCCCAGTTTCCGCCGATGTACGCCCGGCCGGCCGCCGGCGCGCTCGACCTGGCCCAGCACTGGCTGTCGCACGGCGAGCTGGACGAGCACAAAGAACGCGAGATGCTGGACTTCATGAAGCATGGTCGGCTTCATCCCGCCCGGTTATCAGGCGCCATCACCGCAGCGGAGAAGCTCGAGGCGGTGCACCGGTACGTCCTGCAGCTGCTCGAGGCGATGCAGGTGGAGCTGCCGGCGTACCACCAGGCGGCCAACTACCGGGATCGGGCCGACGCGCTGCTGAAATGGCTGATGGAGCAGGAAGGCTATCTGCTCAAGCCGATGAACTGCCCGCACCACATCCAGATCTACAAGGCCGAGCCGCGCAGCTATCGCGACCTGCCGGTGCGGCTGGCCGAGTTCGGCACCGTCTATCGCTTCGAGCAGACCGGCGAGCTGTCCGGCATGACCCGCGTCCGCGGCTTCACCCAGGACGACGCCCACCTGTTCGTCACGCCGGAGCAGGTCGAGGCGGAGTTCGGCGCCAACATCGACCTGGTGCTGTTCGTGCTGACCAGCCTCGGCCTGACCGACTACCGCGTCCGCGTCGGCCTGCGCGATCCGGCCAGCGACAAGTACGTCGGCGGCCGCGGAGGACTGGGACAAGGCCGAGAAGACGCTGATCGACATCGTGCAAGAGCTCGCGGCATGAACTACACCGCCGAGCCGGGCGAGGCGGCGTTCTACGGGCCGAAGATCGACTTCGTGGTCCGCGACTGCATCGGCCGCGAATGGCAGCTCGGCACCGTGCAGCTCGACTACAACCTGCCCAAGCGCTTCGAGCTGGAATACGTCGGCGCCGACAATCACGCCGCATCGGCCGGTGATGATCCACCGCGCCCCGTTCGGCTCGATGGAGCGCTTCATGGGCATCCTGATCGAGCATTTCGCCGGGCGCCTTCCCGCTCTGGCTGGCGCCGGAGCAGGTGCGCGTGCTGCCGTCAGCGAGAAGTTCACGCGACTACGGCAGAGAAGGTCGAGACCGAGCTGAAGGCCGCGGCTTCCGCGTGCAGCGGCGACTATCGGCCGGAGAAGATCGGCTACAAGATCCGCGAGGCCCAGCTGGAGAAGATCCCGTACATGCTCGTCGTCGGCGAGAAGGAGCAGACCGCCGGCACGGTGGCCGTGCGCTGCGCAGCGAGAAGGAGCTGGGCGTCATGCCGGCGGACGAGTTTGTGCAGAAGCTGGAGCGCGAGGTGGCGGAGCGAAGGCTGTGATGCCCGTCTTGGGTAGGTCCCGCCTGCCGGGGGGACCTGGAAGCGCCAAGGTCCCGCCCGGCAGGCGGGACCTACCGTGCCGCGCTGACAAATCATTCTTTTTTCCATTTTTCGCTTCGCGCGGGGCAGGCGCTTCGCGTACACTGAACGGAACGTGTACGGGGCGAAAAATCCTCTCCAGATTGTGTCGTTGGCATTTGCATCCGTGACGACGTTCCGTTTAAGATAGTAGCGCTTACGTTCAATCGCGTTCACCGCGCGCCGCCGGGCGGCGAGGGAGATCGGTCATGGCCGTCAGTTCCAGTTTCAAGCAGAAGTGCCCTAGCTGCGAGGCGATGGTCTCGATCAAGGACCCGAGCCTGGTCGGCAAAAAAGTCGAATGCTCCAAATGCAAATACCGCTTCCTGGTCGAAAGCCCCATCGAACAGGACAAGGCAGCCGTCAAGAAAGGCCGCGATGAAGAGGCTGAGCTCGAGGAGAGCGACGGCAAGAACGGCAACGGAACCAAGAACGGCAACGGCGCCAAGACGAATGGGAAGAGCGCCGGCGCCCCGGCCAAGGCCGATTCCAAGAAGCGCTTCAAGGACGAGGACCTCGAGGAGAAGGACGAAAAGCCCGCCAAGTCCAAGGTCGCATCGTCGAAGAAGCCGGTCCGCGACGAGGACGAAACGCCAGCCAAGGCCAAGAAGCAAGTCAGGGACGATGATGACGACGATGACGACAAGGCGGCCAGCGGCGCCCCGCTCAAGCTGATTCTCGGCCTGGTGCTAGCGCTGGTCGGCGTGTCGGTGCTCGCCGTCGCCGCCTGGCTGATCCTGAGCAGCGGCGGCAGTGGGACCAGCCGGCCTGTCGTCGCAGGAGGGGGCGGTCCCGGTGTTGTCGAGCCGCCGCCCAGCAAGCCGGAGAACCCGAAGGTTGAGGAAGTAAAGCCAAAGGATGACCCCGTCGTGACTGCCGGCCCGGAGCAGACCAATCTTTTGCCCAACGATACCGAGGACGTGTTCCACGTCTTCATGAATAACGTCTTCGGGTCGGGCGCCGTCCTGCGCGACGCGGTCTTTCAGGCCCCCGGTTCGCTGGCCGGCGTCCCCTTCAAGGATCGGCTTGGGTTCGATGTGGTGGACGTTGCCGACCTGATCCGCGGCGAGAAATACACGGCGCCGGCCTGGAGCATGACGGTGCTGTTCCTGACCAACAAGATCGACGAGCCGAAGGTCATCAAGGCGCTGGCGTTAACCAAGGTCGAGCCGCAGATCAAGACCTTCACCTACTACCGGGCGACGAAGTCCAACCCGACGCTCGAACACCTGGCCCGTTTCAGCTTCGGCGTGCCGCTCAAGCTGAGCCTGGCCGCGGCTCGGAGCGATCGGCCCCTCTACGTGTACTTTCACAACCAGCAGACGATGGTGCTGGCCGACGAGGAGCCGCTGGTCCAGCTATTGCGCTCGGACGGGCACCTCACGGAATTGACGCCGCGACCGACAGCGCCGGCGGCGCCGCCCGCCGGCGGTCCCGGTAATCCAGGTATGCCAATGGGACCCGGTAATCCAGGTATGCCAATGGGACCCGGAGGGCCGGGTGGGCCGGGAGGGCCGCTGACGCCGGGCGGCGGTCCCGGCGGATCACCCATGCCGGGCGGCGGCGGTCCAGGGCCATTGACACCCGGCGGCGGCCCCGGCGGATCACCCATGCCAATGCCGGGCGGTGGCAGTCCAGGGCCATTGACACCCGGCGGCGGCCCCGGTGGGTCACCCATGCCGGGCGGCGGCGGTCCAGGGCCCCTGACACCCGGCGGCGGCCCCGGTGGATCACCCATGCCGGGCGGCGGCCCGGGCGGATCACCCATGCCGGGTGGCGGCGGTCCAGGGCCCCTGACGCCGGGCGGTGGCCCAGGCGGTGGGCCGGGAGCCGGCAACAACCAGCCTGGCAAGACACCCGCTCCGGTCGCGCCACCGCTCAATCCGCGCGACGAGATGTACCTCACGATCAAACCCAGCTTCAAGGCGATGCTCGATCGCCTGGAGACAAAGCCCGAGGGAAGCAAAATGCTGTTCAGCGCGGTGACCGACCTTGGGGCGGCCCGCATCATTCCCAATGGTCCGGAGTGGAAGAACCAGGTCGTGCGCATCCCGCGCAAGCTATGGGACATCACGTATCTCCTGGAGGAACGTAACCCGGCGTTGAACCTGCTGGGTGCGTCGCTGATTCAGAGGTCCACGCGCGCCTTCCAGCTCCGCAATGAGTTGACCTGCGCAGGAAGTGGATGCCAAGGAGCACTACAAACAGCTGATGGAAAAGGGCGCCCCGCAACTGGCGCGCTTCTTCGACAAGCTGTTTGACCACAAGATCGAGTTGCCCAAGGACGAAACGCCGCCTGAAGCCGCTCCGGGCTCGAACCCAGGCTTCCCCGGTGGTCCTGGTGGACTCATGCCGGGCGGCGGCCCTGGCGGACTCATGCCCGGCGGCGCCGGCGGACTGAAGCCGGGTGGCCCTGGAGCTCCCATGGGACCACCGGGCGGATTCAAGCCGGGTGGTGGCCCGGCACGCCCGGTGGCCCGGGCGCCCCCGGTGGGCCGGGAGTCCCCGGCGGCGGAATGCCGCCCGGTGGAATGCCGCCCGGCGGTGGTTTCATGCCTGGGGGTGGTGGCTACGGCCCGCAGGGCGGCAAGCCTCCGGCCGACACCAAGCCCAAGAAGGACGACGCGACCGCCTCGCAGATTACCCTTAATCGCAACGAAAAGACGATCGAGTTCACGCTCGACCTGATCCTGGACAACACGACCCTGGAGCGCGTCGCCAGCGTCGCCACCCTCGAGGCGAGCATCGTGCGTGTCCAGATCGACCTGGCCAACCGCCGGCTGCATCCGGAACTGGCCCGCATCACCAAGGTGACGGGCGAGAAGGGTCTCAGCGATCGCGACGTCCCGCCCAACCAGTTCCCGCCGGGGGCATTCCCGGCGAAGGAAGGCCCCCCTCGGTCCGCCCATGAGCCGCAGAACCGAGTAAGCTGGATGGCGGCCCTGTTGCCGTACATGGGTCAGGACGCGCTTTACAGCCGCGTCAGCTTCCGCCACGGCTGGCGCGATCCGAACAACTGGCTGGCGGGCAAGGCGATCGTGCCGGAATTCCTCGATCCGATGTACCCCGATGCTACCCGCCACGTGAACGTTGCCGGCGTGCCGGTGGACTTCGGCGCGACGCACTTCGTGGCCATCGCCGGTGTCGGCCTCGACGCGCCCACCTATCCCCGCGACGACCCGGCCTACATCGCCAAGCGCGGCGTGTTCAGCTACGACAAGTCGGCGACCTACAAGGACATCCAGGAGGGTCGCGGCGTCTCGAACACGATCACGCTGATCCAGGTGCCGCACGACGGTCCGGCCGGCGTGACCCCGTGGATCGCCGGCGGCGGCGCCACCATCCGCGGCGTGCCGGAGAAAAACTCCATTGCGCCGTTCGTGCTCAGCACCGACAAGTACGGCAAAGTTATGACCTACAAGGACCCCAAGGACAACAAGGAACGGCGCGGCACGTTCGCCATGATGGCCGATGGCACGGTGCGCTTTATCGACCGGAACATCTCCGACGATGTGTTCAAGGCGCTGTGCACGATCGGCGGCGGCGCTCCCGAGGGGTTCGAACAGAACAAGAACAAGTTCACGGCGCCGGCGGTCTTCCCCAAGGAGGAGATCCTGCCGGAAGCGCCCGTCGTGCAAGCGCCGGTCAAGGGCGCCGATCCCGGCCAGGTGGCGTGGCAGCTGCCCAAGGGGTGGATCACGTTTACCTCTCCCGACGGCTATTCGGTGGCGATGCCGCAGCAGCCGAAAACGACCAAACAGCCGTTGCCGCCGATCGGTGTCATGACCATCAACATGGTCGAGGTGCCCGGCAAGAAAATCCTGATGCTGGCCTCCGCCATCCCCATCCCAGGGGCGGAATTGGCCAAGATCAACCCCGACGAAATGTTCAAGATGATTGCCGCCGGCATGACCGCCAAGGGCGGCAATGTCCAGAACGAATCGGCGATCGCCCTCGGCCCATACAAGGGCCGTGAATTCCTGATCGAGTACCCGCTGGACGGCAACGTCTCGGTGCCCGCCACGGTGCGGTTCTACCTGGTCAGGGACCGTGTCATGTGGTTCATGGTCACGGGCGGCGGCGCCCTGACGTCCGAAGGGGCGACCTTCTTCAACTCGCTGAAGATCAACTGACAGTCGAGCTACCGTTCTGATATGATCCACGGGGGACTGCTTGCAGTCCCCTTTTCTTTCCTCGCTTGCGCTTCGGGCTCAAAGCCATGCCGGAGTTCGCGCAGCCCTGGATACTGCTGTTGTTGCTCATGGTGCCGCCCGCGCTTTGGCACTGGCACCGCCGCAGCCGCGGAGCCGTGCGCTTCTCCAGCGCCGCCCTGGTCGCGGGCTTGCCGGCCGGTCGTGCGGCCTGGTCGCGGCATGGCGGGCTGGCCCTGCGGGCGCTGGGATTGGCGGCGGCGGTGATCGCGCTCGCTGGACCGCGCTGGCCCGACGAGGGCAGCCGCATCCCCGCCGAGGGCGTGTCGATCGCGGTGGTGCTCGACGTGAGCCGCAGCATGGCCGAGCCCGACTTCCCGTGGCAGGACGAGAAGATCGCCCGAATCGAAGGTGTCAAGAAGGTCTTTCGCCTGTTCGTCGCCGGCGGCGAAGCGCCCGGTGGCGTGACGCTTGATGGCCGGCCCGAGGATCTGGTCGCGCTCGTGACGTTTGCCGCGCGTCCGGAAACGGCCTGCCCGCTGACGCTGGATCACCGGGCCCTGCTCAAGATCCTCGACGCTCAGGAATCGTCCAGCGCGGTGGACGAGGGCACGACCAACCCGGGCGATGCGGTTGCCTGGGCGTCGGCGTCCTGAAAAAAGCGCCCACACAGCGCCGCGTGATCGTCTTTCTAACAGACGGCGAGAGCAATGTGCCGCGCGGCCTGCGGCCCAAGCAGGCAGCCCAGCTCGCGGCAAACCTGGGCGTGCCGGTTTACGCCCTGGACGCCGCCCCCGACGCGGCGCCGGACGAGGATCCTGACGACGCCGTCAAGGCGCGCACGACGCTGCAAACGATCGCGCGCATGACCGGCGGCGCCTACTATCGCGCCCACGATCCGGCTGCCCTCGCCGAGGCGTGCCGGCAGATCGACGTTCTGGAGAAGAGCCGAATCGAAAGCTTTCAGTATCGCCGCCATCACGAGGCGTACGCCTGGTTCGGCCTCGCGGCCCTGGCGTGCTGGTGTGTGGTGCTGGCACTGGATGCGACCGTATGGCGCACGCTGCCCTGACGATGCACAGGCTCTTGCAAACCTGGTTCGCGCACCCGATGCTGCTGGCCGGCCTGGCCGCGCCGCCGCTGCTGGCCGTGCTGTTCGCGATCGCCTGGCTCCGCCGGCGGCGCGCGGGCGGCGCTGGGCACCGCGCTCGGCGTGCGCCGGCAGGTCCTGCTGCGGCCCGGCATCCGGCGCTGGCGGGCGCTGTGCCTGTTGAACGCGCTCGGCCTGCTTGCGCTGGCGTGCGCGGGGCCGCAATGGGGACGCGAGTACGGCATGAGCCGTGGTTCCACTGGCGACCTGGTCGTGGTGCTCGACCTGAGCCGCAGCATGCAGGCTGAGCAGCCCAGCCGGCAGGAGCGTGCAGTGCGATTGTTGCGCGACCTGGCGGACACGCTGCAAGCGCGCGGCGGCCGGCGGGTGGCGCTGGTCGTGTTCGCCGCCGAGGCACGGCTGCTGTTTCCGTTGACGCAGGATTACGACCATTTTCGCCATTGTTTACGGCAAATCGAGATGGACGATCTGCCGCCGCTCGTCCCCGGACCCGACACACCGATGCAATCCGGCACCCGGTTCGGCGCCGCGCTGCGGCTGGCGGTGGCGACCGCTGACGTTGCGCGGGGCGGCCGGCCGGCACTGCTGTTGCTGTCCGACGGCGATGATCCGGCGGCCGGCGACGAGGAATGGCTAGAGGGCGTGCAGGAAGCACGGACGCACGGGATGCGCGTGTACACCGTCGGCATCGGCGACCCGGACAACGCGCGCACCATCCCTGACGGCGCCGACGTGCTGCGCTACCAGGGCAAGGAAGTGCGCACTCGGCTCAACGAGCCGCTCCTCGAGGAGATTGCGCGGCGCAGCGGCGGCGCCTACCTGCCGGCCCACACGCACAGCCTGCCGCTCGGGATGCTCGTGACGAACCTGCTGGCCGAGCAGCCGGCAAGCGACGACGCGACGGCGGACGACGCCCTGCCCGTCTATCGACAGCGGTATGCCTGGTTCCTCGCGCCCGCGCTCGGGCTGCTGCTCCTGAGCCTGTTCTGCAACGAAGGGCCGCCGCCCCGGCTGCGCGGGGAAATCCGAAAGTCGAATCTCGAAATCCGAAACCCGAAGCGGGACTCGCGAGGTTTCGGATTGCGGATCTGGCGCTGGTTTCGGATTTCGATGTTCGGATTTCGGGTTTCCCCGACGGGGCTGGTGTTGCTCGCCAGTGCCGCGGCGCTGCCGGACGCTGAGCCGCTGGTGCGCCATGGCAACGCGGCGTTCGCCGTCGGCGACTACGATGCGGCCATCGCTTTCTATGACCAGGCGGAGCGCGGCGCAACTGATCCAGGGCTGGTGGCGTTCAATCGGGCCGCCGCCTGCTTCCGCCTGGGCCGCTTCGCGGACGCCGTTGCCGGTTATCGGCAATGCCTTGAAGACGATCGTGTCCCAGCGGCGCGGCGAGCGCGCGCCGAGTACGACCTCGGCACCGCTCTCGTCAAGCAGTCCGGCGGCACGAGCGCGGGGCTGCTGCGCCAGGCCGTCGCCGCGTTCCGCGCCTGCCTTGCCGAGCCCGACCTCGACGCCGACCTGCACACCGACGCCCGCCACAACCTCGAGTTGGCCCAGCTCCTCTGGCTCCGCGCCGCGCGGCCAACCCCAATGACGATCCGAACGACGGCGGCGGCGAGCATCAGCCCGAGCCGAAGTCGAAAAAATCCGGCGGCCCCGACCCCAGGAAGAATCCTGACGAGGGGCCGTCCAACGGACAACCCGAGCAAACGCCGCAGAACGGCGACGACGGCAAGGCGAATCCCGGCGCAGGCGCGAAGGACAAGCTGCGCTCGGGCCCACTGCAGGTGTTGCCGGACAGCGATGAGATCCGCCCGCTGCCGCCCGCCGAAGCGGAGGAGCAGCTCGAACGCATTATCGAGCGAATTGCTCGCGAACGCCGATTGCACTGGCAGCAGTCGGTCCGTCCCGCGAAAGACGCCCGGAACTGGTGAGGTACGATGCGGCGTGATGGCAAGATCCTCGTTCCCAGGAGCGTCGTGGTGCTCCTCGCGCTACTCGCGCCCACGTGCCTTGTCGCCCAATCCCCGTCGATCGAACCGCCGCTGCTGGGCCGGCCGCCGCAATTCAGCAATATCGTCGGCAGCTACCGCATCGCCGTCACCGCCGAGCCGGCCGAGGTGCCGCTCGAGGAGCCGATCACGCTGCGGGTCCGCATCGAGGGGAACGGGCCGGCGAAGTATCAGCCAAGCCGCAAGCACTTGAAGCTGTTTCCCGAGCGCTGGGCAAAGGACTTTTACGTAGAACCGGTGCCGGACGCGGATCGCGCCTTACCAGGGAAGAACACCTGGGAGTTTGTCTACCGTCTCAGACCAAAGCACCAGCAGGTCACGGCCATCGACGGGATCAAGCTGGTCTACTATGAGCCGGGCAAGACCGGCGGCGGAAAGTACCAGACCGATTATGCCGACCCGGTCGCGCTCACCGTCAAGCCGCGCCGGCCGGCGCCGATTGTGCCGGACCACTTGCCCGTCCGCACATTGCCCGCGTCGTTCTACGAGCTGCCCGACGCCGATGCGATGCTCGCGCCGAGGCCGAGCGCCGTGCGCTGGCCGACCTGGCTGCTCGCGCTGCTGCTGGTCGTGCCGCCGATCGCGACGATTGCTGCAGTCCGCGCGTGGCAACGGCGATTTCCCGGCGGCGCTCGGCGGCACCCGTCCAACCTGGCCGCACGGCGTGCGTTGCAGGCCCTCCGCGACGCGGCCGGCGAGCCGGCATGGGTCGTGCTGGGCCGCTATCTGCGCGAACGGCTCGAATTCCCGGCGGAGGAGCCGACGCCTGCCGAGGTCCGGCGTTTCTTGCGCGGCGCGGCGCGTCCCGGCCGATCGCTGAGAAGCTGGCCGCGTTCGTCGGCGCGTGCGACGGGGCACGCTTCGCCGGTCCCAGCGCGGATGGTGCTGCCCCACTGCGCGAGGAAGCCGGCCGATTGATTCACGCGCTGGAGGAGGACCTGTGCGCGCCGTAATGCTGCACGCTGTGCCATGCCTGCTCGCGCTCGGCGGTGTCGGTGCGCCAGAGAGCCCTCCGCGGAGGTACTGGCGCACGGCTGCGAGCGTTTCCAACTAGGTGTCGAACGGCTGCGCAGCGTCGCCGAGTCGCGCCGGCTCTGCGCCGAGGCCGCTGCCGACTTTGCGCGGCTGCAGCAAGGCGGCGCGAACACTCCCGCGCTGTACCTGGCCCTGGGCAATGCCGAGGCGCTGGCCGGCCGCTGGCCGCAAGCGATCCGGGCGTACGAAAGCGGTCGGCGCCTCGACCCCAATGACGCCGTGCTGCGCGCCCATCTGGAGTACGCGTGGTCGCTGGTCTCCTACCCACCGAGCGGCCGGGGCCGACCCGTGCCCGATGCCTGGCCCGCCTGGCTGCATCGGCCGAGCGCCGATGAACTGCTGCTCGTTGCGGCCGTTGCGTACAGCCTGGCGTGGCTGGCCGGCGGCTGGTGGTACGTGCGTCGCCAGGCCATGGCGCTCGCCGCCGGATTGTTCGCGAGCGCCCTGCTTGCGGGCTTCGGCTATTTCCTTAGCGTGCAGCAGGCCGAATACGACCGTCAGCATCCGCTCGTGGTCGTCGCGGCCGACGGCACGACGCTGCACCGGGGCAATGGGCCGAGCTATCCGCTGCACGCCGACGTGCCCAATTTGCCGGCAGGGCTGGAGGCGCGCGTCATGTACGAGCGCGGCTCGTGGCTACAGGTGCAGCTCAGCACAGGGGAGATCGGCTGGGTGCCGCGCGATCATGTGCTGGTGGTTGCGACCAGGTTCTTGGCAAATGGCTAGTGAACGGCTCTCGCAGCATGATAACCGGCAAGACGAAGAGGCGCGACTCGTTGCACGCGGGCGCCGGACACTTTTCCGTTGCCACGGACGATCCGCGGCAAGCCAGCAGTCACAATTGCGCAGATAGCTGCGCACGTGTGCGCGAAACCATGCGCGGCAGACCATTGAAAAGGCGCCAGCGGAGCGCGCAGCTGACGGGTTTTTGCCGGCAGGGAGGGGAATTCGTCAAAAATGCAACTCTTTTTTTGCCCCTGGCACACGGCTTGCAGTGTATGCAAGACGTGAGGACAACCTCACCGATGAGATTAGCCGACAAAACTCCCGCCTGCGGGGAGAGGCATTGCCGGAGGCCAACGGCACAGACCCGATTGTGCCCTGCCATATTCAGACAGCCGAGAATCCATTCGATCTTGGCCGCGGGTTGCATGGTTAAGCTGATGGGCGACAGCTTGACTGGCACCGCGGCCAACTTTTTTTTCCATGAACCAGCCAAGCATCTATGTCAAGGGCTTGATCCTGGTGGTTATTCCCCTGGTCAGTCAGGTCCTCTTCCTTGGCACGTTGGTCAAGATCCGCCTCGACCAGGCGGAGACGCAGAAATGGGCCATGCACGCCACGCACGTTCTCGCGGAGACGGACGCTCTGTCGGCGCTCTTTGCGGAAACCTACAGCGCGCTGCGCGGCTATCTGATTACGGAAGATCCTGACCTGTCCCGTCAGTACGAGAGCTTCCGCAGCCGGGCGGCCGAGCAGCGGCGGGCGCTGGCCGACCTGGTTGCCGACAATCCCGACCAGATCGAGCGCGCACGAGTCATCGCAGATCGCGCCGCGACCCTCTACACCTGGTTTGACACGCTCCACGGACTGATTGTCGCCGGCAAGCATGACGAGGCTGTCCACGAGGCCAAGACGTCACGCGGACAGGAGCTGAGCGACGATGTTCGCGCGGCGATCAAGGATTTTCTCGATGCCGAAGAACGGCTCAGCAGCGAGCGGCAGGAGCGCTTGCGGCACCAGGCCATGGTCCAGGATGCCGTGCTGTTCGGCGGCGGTGCGCTGGCGGTCCTGAGCACCGTGCTCCTGGGCTATGTGTTTGCCCGCAGCGTCGCGGTGCGCGTCAAGACGCTGGCCGAGAACGTCCGGCGTGTTGCGGCCGGCAAGGAGCTGCTGGCGCCGGTCGGCGGCAACGACGAGCTGGGACAGCTTGACCAGGTGTTTCGCGACATGGCCCAGGCGCTGGAGCACAAGAATCAGGAAAACGAGATGTTCGTTTACAGCGTCTCGCACGACCTGCGTTCGCCGCTGGTCAACCTGCAGGGCTTCAGCCAGGAGCTGGCCGCCAGCTGCCATGACCTGCGCGCCCTCGTCACCGAAGCGGAATTGCCCGACGCTGCGCCGGTGCGCCCAATGCCTGCTTGACCGCAACATGAGCGACGCGGTGCGCTTCATCCAGACCGCGGTGACCCGGCTGTCCGGCATCATTGATGCGTTGTTGCGCCTGTCGCGGGTCGGCCGAGTCGAGTACCGCTGGCAGATGGTCGACGTCCAGGCTGCTGTCCGCCGGTGCGTCGAGGCGCTGCGGGCCACGCTCGCCCAGCGGTGCGCGGAGGTTGTCATCGGCGAACTGCCGCCGATCTGGGGCGACCCCACCGCCGTCGAGCAGGTCTTCGCCAACGTGATCGGCAATGCAGTAAACTATCTCGATCCACAGCGGCCGGGACGGATTGAGATCGGCGTCCTCGACGGCGGCGAGCCGGGCCGGTCGCCGGAATGCCGGACGTTCTTTGTGCGTGACAACGGCCTTGGGATTCCCGAGGCCCACCAGCCCAAGGTGTTCATCGCGTTCCAGCGCTTGCACCCGGAGGCCGCCAAGGGCGAAGGCATTGGGCTGGCGCTCGTGCGCCGCGTGCTGGAACGCCACGGCGGCCACATCTGGCTCAAGTCGACCCCGGGTGTCGGGACGACTTTTTTCGTCGCCCTGCCGGCGCACGCCCCCGGGAACGCGTGCGTCCCTGCGGCGGTGGACGGGACGACCAGGTAGGTCAGCCTTTCCAGGCTGACGTTTGGCCGGAAGCGTGGCCTGGAAAGGCTGACCTTCGAACATGGCGCGGATAAAATGTGCATTGCAAGGTTAAGCAATTTCAGCAGGTGAGTGGTCGAGATGAGTGCGGCGGAACGTCCCACCGTTCTGGTGATTGAAGATGACGCGGGCCTGGCGCACCTGATGCAGGTGCGCCTCGAGCGCGCGGGCAACGTGGTCATTGCCGTCGGCGACGCCAAGGAGGGCCTGCGCCGGGCACTCGCCGGCGGCATCGATCTGATCGTGTTGGACGAACGGCTGCCGGGCGGCGCCAGCGGCCTGGACCTGTTTCGGCAGATGAAGGCCGCCGGCCACGATGTGCCGACCATCCTGGTCACCGCCTTCAGCGAAGAGAAGATCGTGCTGCACGCCCTCCGCGCCGGCGTCCTCGACTTCATTCCCAAGACGCCGAACTACCTCGACTATCTGCTGCCCGCCATCGAGCGCATCCTCCGCGAGAAGCGCACGGAGCGGCAGCTCGCAGGCATCATCGACTCAGCGCTCGACGCGGTGCTGACCATCGACAGCGATCAGCGTGTCACGCTGTTCAGTCCCGCCGCCGAGCGCCTGTTCGGCTGCCCGGCCGCGACGGCGATCGGCAGCGACATCAGCCGTTTCCTGCCGAACTGGCAAGCGTTGCTGCGCGAAAGTCCGCCGATCGACTCGACGACGACCCCCGGCCTGCAGCTAAGGCACGCGGAAACCGAGGGCCTGCGCGAGAGCGGCGAGCGCTTCCCCGTGGAGCTGTCGCTGTCGCGTGCCCGCAATCTGGCCTTTTGGACCTGCTTCGTGCGCGATGTCACGGAGCGGCGGCGCGCCGAGGAGGAGCATCTGCATCTCGTCCAGGAACAGGCGGCGTGCGCCGAGGCTGAGCGCGGCGAAGAACGGCTGCGCGCCTATGTCGCCAAGCTCCAGGAACAGGCCCATCTGCTCGAATGGCGCACGTGCTGGTCCGCGATCCCGACGACCGCATCATCTTCTGGAACAAGGGCACGACCCTCATGTACGGCTGGACCGCGGAGGAGGCCGTTGGCAAGAACAGTCATCAGCTTCTGCGCACCATCTTCCCCAGCCCGCCCGAGCAGATCACCGCGGACTTGCACGTGCGCGGCATTTGGGAAGGCGAGCTGATCCATGCACGCAAGGACGGCACCACGCTGGTGGTCGCGAGTCACTGGGCCCTGCACACCGACGCCGAGGGCCGACCGGTGGCGACCCTGGAAGTCAACAACGATGTCACCGAGCTGAAACGGCTGCAGGAAGCGCTCCGGCAATCCGACCGGCGCAAGGACGAATTCCTCGCGATGTTGGCCCATGAGCTGCGCAATCCGCTGGCCCCGATCCTGAACGCGCTACATATCATGCGGCTCGCGCAACAACCCCGCCTCCATCGACGAGTCGCGCTCGATCATCGAACGCCAGGTCCGGCACATGGTGCGGCTGATCGACGACCTGCTCGACCTGTCGCGGATCACGCGCGGCAAGATCCAGCTCCGCAAACAGCCGGTCGAGCTGGCGCAGGTCATCCAGAGCGCCGTCGAGAGCAGCCGGCCGGCCATCGACGCTGCCGGGCACAAGCTCGTGGTCGCACTGCCGAAGGAGCCGTTGCTGTTCGACGCCGATGCGACGCGCCTGGCGCAGGTGCTGCTCAATCTGCTCAACAATGCCGCCAAGTACACCGAGCCGGGCGGCCACATCGAGATCGGCGCCCGCCAGGACCGCGACGAGCTGGTGATTACCGTGCGCGACACGGGGGTCGGCATCCCGTCGGACATGCTGCCGAACATCTTCGAGATGTTCGCCCAGGCCGACCGGTCGCTGGAGCGCTCGCAGGGCGGCCTCGGCATCGGCCTGGCGCTGGTGCGCGGTCTGGTGCGATTGCACGGCGGCACGGTCACGGCCCGCAGCGAGGGTCCCGGCCGCGGCAGCGAGTTCGTCGTCCGTCTGCCGCTGCGGCGCTGCGAGCCCGACTCCATCCCGCCGACCCCACCGGAGCCCCCCGCCCCGCGCACCGCGCCGCGCCGCGGCGCATCCTGGTCGTGGACGACAACGTCGACGGCGCTGATAGCCTCGAGAAGCTGCTCAAGATGCTGGGCCACGAGGTCGTCGTGACGCACGACGGCTACAGCGGGCTCGAAGAGGCGCGCCGCTACAAGCCCAACCTGGTCATTCTCGATATCGGCCTGCCCGGCATGAACGGCTACGAGGTGGCGCGCCACCTGCGCAAGCTGCCGGAGCTGCGCAATGTGTTCCTGGTCGCCATGACCGGCTGGGGCAAGGACGAGGACCGCAAGAAGTCGATGCAGGCCGGCTTCAACGCCCACCTCGTCAAGCCGGCGGAATTGCACGATCTCGAAGCGCTGTTGTCCAATCCGATTTTCTAAGCAACGAAAAAGCGAGGCCGTGCCGTGCGCGTGGGCATCATCGCACTCTTGCAGGAATCGAACACGTTCATCGACGGCTTCACCACGATCAGGCACTTCGAAGAGGACGTGCTTGCCGAGGGCGACGAGGTGCGCCGCCGCTTCGAGGGAACGCACCACGAAGTCGGCGGTTTCTTTGAGGGACTTGCCGGCGCGGGCGTCGAAGCGGTGCCGATCTTCGCGGCGCGGGCATTGCCGTATGGCCCGATGACCGACGCGACGTTCGAGACGTTGCTGGTGCGAATGGACGCCGCGCTGGCGCGGGCCGGGCCGCTCGACGGCTTGCTGGTGGCGCCGCACGGGGCGACAGTCAGCGAAGGCATCGCCGACGTGGACGGATGCTGGCTGGAGATGCTGCGCGGCCGTGTTGGGCCGAAGGTGCCGATCATCGGCACGCTGGACTTGCACGCGAATCTGTCGCCGCGGATGGTGCGCGCTTGCAATGCGCT
Source organism: uncultured Gemmataceae bacterium (assembly GCA_963834865.1). Lineage (GTDB taxonomy): Bacteria > Planctomycetota > Planctomycetia > Gemmatales > Gemmataceae > CAWIDK01. The sequence goes on along the minus strand of CAWIDK010000002.1, from coordinate 2,004,210 downwards.
CATTGCGTATCGCACGAATCCGCACCTGGATCAGCGCGACCGTGGAATCGATGCGGCTCGCATGATGGCTCGTACCCTTACGGGCGAATTCCGCCCGCAGATGGCGGCCGCATTCCCCCCGCTGGCCATCAACATCGAACGGCAAGCAACCGATGAACCGCCGTGCCGGCTTCAGGCCGACGGGCATCGATATCCGGAAACGAATCTGCCGTCCCTGGCCTTGTCGAATAGCCTTGTGCTTGGCTTTCCCTATGCCGATGTACCCGAAATGGGTGCGGCGGTCATCGCCGTCACCAACGGCAACTACTACGATGGTTACGCCCGGCGGCATGCATCCGACCTGGCGTGGAGTTTGTGGTTGGCCCGGCATGAGTTTCGTGGACAACTCATCGGCCGAGCCGCGGCTTTCGAAATGATCGCCCCATCGGTCGAAGGGCCCGTTTGTCTTCTCGACATGGGGGACAACATCGGTGGCGGCTCGCCGGGGGACGGAACGTTCTTGTTGGAGTACCTTGGCGAGGTTCCCCGCGGCGACGGCGACCGTTTGCTACCGGCGTTTGTGTGCCTTTACGATCCGATCGCCTACCGCGACGCGCAACGGGCCGGTGTGGGTGAGGGCGTGCATTTGCGCATGGGCGGCCGAACCGACAACCGTCACGGTAAGCCATTTGAGGCCAACGTCACTGTGCGCGGTCTATACGATGGCCGTTTTGAGGAGTCGGAGGCTCGGCACGGCGGCTTCAAGACCTTCGACCAAGGCCCGACCGCCGTCGTCGAAACGCACTCCGGCATCACAGTCATGCTGACCTCCAAGCGCATGGTTCCGTTCAGCCTCAACCAGCTGAAAAGCTGCGGCCTCGATCCGACGCGGTTTCGAGTACTGGTCGCCAAGGGCGTTCACGCTCCAGTCGCCGCGTACGCGCCGGTCTGCAAGCACCTGATTCGCGTCAACACGCCCGGCGTCACCACGGCCGACCTATCGCAACTGGAGTATCGCCACCGCCGCCGGCCGATGTTCCCGTTCGAGCCGGACACGGAGTGGTCGCCGGACGATATCACGATGGGACACACCTCCGGGCTTGCCGTTTAGCGCTCGGCGGCGCGCCCAATCGCTCGCACCACGAGGGTTGAATGATGCCGTTCAAAACCGCCTTGCACTCCGTCAGCTACGCCGGCCTGTGGGGCCAGGCCCGGCTCGCCTTGCCTGACTTCCTCCGCAAGGCCCGCGCCTCGGCTATCGCGGCGTCATGCTCATGGCGAAACGGCCGCACCTGTCGGTGCTCGATCACGGGCCCGACGAATGTGCCGCGCTGAAGCGGCAGCTCGACGACCTGGGACTGGAGGTCGTCTGCCTCGCCGGCTACACCGACTTCGGCCTCGGCGCCGAGCGGCCCGACATCCCCACGCGCGAGATGCAGGTGCTGTACGTCCGCGAGCTCGCCCGGATGGCACGCGACCTGGGCTGCTCGCTGGTGCGCATCTTCACGGCCTACGACCATCCGCAGACGCCGGCCGATCAGCAATGGAATAGCTGCGTCACGCTGCTGCGCGAATGCGCCCGTCAGGCGGCACGCCACGGTGTCACCCTCGGCGTTCAGAATCACCACGACACCGCGGTGCACCACGACAGCCTGTTCGATCTGCTCGAGGAGATCGCCGAGCCGAATTGCAAGGCGATGTTCGACGCCTGGGCGCCGGCGCTGCAAGGGGCGGACCTCGTCGCCGCGGTTCGCGAGATGGCGCCGTACATCGCGCACACGACCGTGGCCGACTACGTCCGCCGGCCGCGTTTCCGCTATCAGCCGGCGCAGGTCAATTACACGCGCGAGACCGACGCGGTGCGCGCGGTGCCGATGGGCGAGGGCTTCATCGACTACCCGGCGTTCTTCGGGGCGCTGAAGGAGACGGGCTACCTGGGATCGGTCGCGTATGAGATGTGCTCGCCCTTGCGCGGCGGCGGCAGTGAAGAGAATCTCGACCGTTGCGCCAAGCAATACTTGCGGTATATGGAGCGGTTCTGATCACCCGGCGAAAAAGCGGTCGAGGAACGCATCCTCCGCCTCCTCTGCGGCAATCTCCTCCTTGAGCTGAGCGCTGTCCGCGCGGCCGACTCCGGCAAGAACATCCTCCAGCGCGATGTCGCGTACGGTTTCACCGCGGTCTTCGTCAGGCCGATTGCGCAACCATTCCGGAAACCCGTGCGTAACCTCCACAAGGTCCCACTCGTCGCAATCTCGGTAGCGCGCGGCAACCTCGCCTAGTTTCCCCAGATCGTAGCGAGATAGTTCGGGCGTTCCCAGATCGCGGACCAGTTCGAGCTGGTAGCCGTCCTTGCGGAGGTATTCACTCCAGCCGCCCGCATCACACGGCGGTGCGCCGACGAGGTTATAGACCTCGCTCAGCACCGGTCCATGTCGCATGGCCAACACCCGGTCGCCCGTCATCGAGCGTCCGGTTTCCGCCAAGCTTTCCCGATCGGCGATGTAAAGCAGCTTCAGGAGCCGCAGGTAGCTCATTCGATCGCACCGATCCGAATGGAGCAACACCGCGACCGCCTGCACTGTTTTGCGTACATCCAGCTTGTGCGCCATTGCGGCCCTCCTCGCCCGTTGCGCCATAATGCACTGTAAATGGATTATACCACCCGCGGCATCAGCGGCTTCAACAGCGGTGCGGTCGCCATCGTCGTCACGAGCGCCATCAGCACCATCATCGCGAACAGCGTCGGCGCGATGATGCCCAGGTCCAGGCCGATGTTGAGCGCGATCAGTTCCATCAGGCCTCGCGTGTTCATCAGGACGCCCAGCGCCGCGGCATCGCGCGAACCGAGCCCCACAAGCCGCGCGGCGAGCAGGGTGCCGCCGAGCTTGCCGGCGGTCGCCGTCAGGATGATCAGCCCGCACCAGAGCCAGGCTTCGACGCCCGCAACCAGGCCGATCTCGGTGCGCATGCCGGTGTACGCGAAGAACGCCGGCAGCAGCAGGATCGTCACCAGCTCCTGCAGCTTGTGCGTGAAGACGCGAGCGATGGCGCTGTCGTGCGGGATGACGGCGCCGAGCAAGAAGGCGCCGAACAGCGCGTGAATGCCGATCAGCTCGGTCGCCAGTGCCGAGAGCAGCAGCGCCACCAGCATCAACACGATGACGTTGCGCGGCAGCTCATCGCCGGTGTAGCGCACGGCCAGTCGCCGCAAGATGGGCCGAACAATCAGCACCATCGCCGCGACGTACGCCAGCGCCAACAGAACGACGACCAGGGCCCCTTGCACCTGTGCTTGCGCGACACCGACGACGACGGCGAGCAGGCACCAGGCGGTCACGTCGCCGATGGCCGCGCATGTGAGAGCCATGACGCCGAGGTCGCTCTGGCTCAGGCCACGGTCGATCAGGATGCGGGCGAGCACGGGAAAGGCGGTGATCGCCAGCGCCAACCCCATGAATAGCGCGAAGCTGATCAGCGGCACGCCGTCGGGACAGAGCCGGGAGTAGAGCAGGAGCGCCAGCGCGGCCCCGAGCGCGAACGGCACGAGAATGCTGGCATTCGCGATGACGAGCGCGGCCCCGGCTTGCTCCCGCAGCCGGCTCACGTTCAGCTCCAGGCCGATCAGGAACATGTACAGGATCACGCCGAGCTGGGCGATCTCGCGCAGGTACGGCGCCACGTCCGGCGGCAGCAGCCAGGCCGGCCCGTCCGGAACGACCTGGCCCAGCACCGACGGCCCGAGCATGATGCCGGCGATCACCTTGCCGATGACCGGCGGCTGGCCGACGTGGGCGAACAGCCAGCCGAGCGCCCGGCCGAGCGTGATCACCGCCGCGAGGGTCAGCAGCAGATGGGCGGTTGCGTCCATGTCACCGTGCCGGCCCCTCGGGGAGGTACAGCTCGTTCACCTTGTTGGCGGCCACCTCGGGCGGCGCCTCGGCGGTCCAGGTGGGAATCGCCCGCTTGCCCGGCGGATAGAGCGACGCCATCGGCTCCCAGACGGCGTCGACGCGATCGGTGAACAGGTCGCCGATGAGCAGGTCGGTGACGAGCCCTTTCAGGTGCGGAAACGTCTTTACGAATTTGCCGAAACTGAAACCATCGTAGTATTCGCACACCAGCCGGCGCATGCGATCGACGCCGCGATTGAACATCGGCCCCCAGTCGCCGAGCTGGGCGGCCGATACGTCGCCCTTCGCCAGGCCCTCGGCGATGGCGTCGGCGGCCAATTCGCCCGACTTGAGCGCCAGCAGCACGCCGGAGGAGTAGAGCGGATCGAGAAAGCCAAACGCGTCGCCCACCAGCACCCAGCCGTTGCCCGCCACTTCCTTCGACCGATACGAATAATCCTTGGTGGCGAAGAAGCCGGTGGCGCGCCGGCGCCGGCAATGCGCTGCTGGACCGCCGGGCACGCGGCGACCTCGTCGTTGTAAGTTTGTTCATGGCTGCCGCGGTCCTTGAACAGGTAGTCGAACGGCGCGATCACGCCGACGCTGACGGTGTCGTCGTGCTGGGGGATGTACCACCACCAGCCCTCCTTGTTCGGCGTCTGGATGACGAGCGTGGCGCCCTCGTCCCGGCCCGTGTCGCGGTAGGCGCCTTGCCAGTATGTCCAGATCGCGCCCTTGTTCAGCACCGGGTCCCACAGCCGGAGCTTGAAGCGATTCTGCAGCATCGTGCTCTGGCCGCTCGCATCGACCACCACCTGCGCCCGCACTTCGGCCTTGGTGCCGTCCTCCTGCTGGATGCGCACGCCCGACGGCCCGGTCACCGTCGAAGAGGACCTCCAGCACGCGCGTCGCCTGGTGTACCTCCACGCCCTGTTCCTGGGCGTTTTGCAGCATCATCAGGTCGAACTCACTGCGAATGACCTGCCAGGTCTGCGAGCAGTCGTGTGGCTTATTGTCGTGGAAGTAAAACGGCGCCGACAGCTTGCCCGCCGCGTTGACGAACTGCACGCTGTACTTCTTGACGAAGGGACTCCTTGCATCTTGTCGAGCATCTTGAGGCGCTGAAAGACCCAGTAGGTTTCGGGGATCAGCGACTCGCCGATATGGAAGCGCGGAAAGCGCTCGCGCTCGATAGAGCACGACGCGGCAGCCGTGCTGGGCGAGCAGCGTCGAGACGGTGCTGCCCGCGGGTCCGCCGCCGATGACGACGACGTCGGGATGCATGGGTAATTCTCCTGTCATGGGTTATTCATCGCCAGGTGCTGGACTCGTCCTCGTGCGGCAACCGCGCCGCGCGAGCAAGCCGGCCAGGTCGCGCAGCTCCCTGGGCGTCAGATGGCCAAGCTGCTGCGCATGGCATTGGCGCACCGGTTCGCGCAGCTCGCGCAGCAGTTCTCGGCCGCGTTCCGTGATGCCGACGTAAACGACGCGGCGGTTGTCGGCCGGCCGGTCGCGGTCGATGAGGCCGCGCTGCTCCAGCTTGTCGAGCAAGCGCGTGATATCCGGGCGCGCGAAACCAGCCGGCCCGCGAGATCGAGTGTACGCAGCTTGGCCGGATGCTGGCTCGCCAGCAGGCGCAGGGCGTTGTACTGCTGCGGCGTCAGGTCGTGCCGGCCGAACAGCTCCTCTTCGAGCGCGCGCAGGCGGTCATAGGTGCGCCATAGGCTAAGGAACACCTCCTGCTCGGGCGAATCGAAATGCGGCGCCGCGCGGTCGGGTCGTGGGGTCATGCCCGTTAGAATAAACCTTGTGACGATAGTTGTCCAGACAATTATCGCTGTTTACGTTGAGCGTTCGCAGGCAGCCCGCGAACGCTCAACGTAAACGGCGACTACCGGCAGGCTACTTTTGACTCGGCGGCGATTTCGCCCGGAGACGCTTCAGCGCCAGTGCCACGAGGTCGTGGACGCTTTCCGACATCTGGCCCTGGTCCGCGAGGTGCGCGACCTGACGCTCGATCTCTTCCAGCGAGCCGTGCAGGGCCTGGCGCTGCATCTTGTTCGACGGGTTGAGATAGAAGAGGTTCACTTCCAGGCCGCCGTTGGGCAGCGGCTTGTGCTCGACGCTGACCGCAGGGGGACCGCCGGGCTTGAACAAGCTCTTGGGCGGCGAGTAGGTCGCGTCGGCGGACGTGGCAGGGCTCGCCACCGTGAGCGCGAACGACTTGCCGCCACGGATGATTTGCAGCACCTCGCGCTCGCCCTGCGGCAACGCTGAGAGTTTGCCCGGCAAGGCCTCGCCGCTCTTGACCGGGACGGTGCCGACGGCCAGCACAATGTCGTACGGCTTGAGACCCAACTCCGCCGCGCGCGAACCTGGCTTGACGGTCTCGACGAGCACTCCGTGGCCACGCTCCAACGCCGGGAGATGAGCGTAGAGCGCATCGGGGACGGCCGTCAGCTTCAGGCCCAGCTCCTCCGGCGATGCCGATTGCTGGGCGAGCACGACGGCGGGCGGGGCGCAAACGGCGAGGAGCAACAGGGCAATTTGTGCCGCACGCATGGGCGGTCCTCTCCAAACTTCCGAAGTCTCCAAGACTTCGGAAGTTTTCTTAACGCATGCCTTTCGATTGGCTCGGGCCGATGACCGTGATTACTGCCTTGCCGCCCGAGGTGCCTTCTTCGAATAGCTGGGCATCGTTGCCGGCCGGCGTCCGTTGGCGCTCGATCGGCGCGAGGTGTTTTTGCGGCGCCCGGTGCGGCATCTTCTCACCGATCTCGGGTCCGACGATCCGATTGCCGCCGGCGCCTTGCTCGGGAAACAGGCCGGCGACAGCCCAGTAGCTCAAGAACGCCACGACCAGCGACGCCGCGACGGCGCAGCGAAAGATGCGGGCGAAGCGCGGGGCCGAAGCGCGGGCCGGCGTTGAGCGCGGCACCCGCCGCCGCGGCCAGGGGTTGGGCATCTCCGCCCGGTAGAACTCGCGCAACAGCCGGTCCACCTCCATCACGGCAGGACCGGCCTCGCTCTTTTCGAATGGCTCATTCATAACTGGTGATCACTCCTTGAGCCGTCAAGCGGTCCGCAAGTCGTTGGCGGGCCCGGCTCAATCGCATATGCACCGCGGTCGGGTTGATTTCCAAGAACTCAGCAATCTCCGTCGCGTTGTAATCCAGCGCGTAACGCAGGGTCAAGATCTCACGGTCGGCCGGCGATAGCTTCTCCAGCTCTTCGCGCAGCTGCCCAAACGTCTCGTCCCGCGTCATGCGGTCCAGCGGCATCGGTTCGCGGCCCTGCACTCCATTCATCGTCTGCGGCGGCTGCGTTCCGTTACGGCGGAAAGCGCTCTTGGCATGGTCTTCCGCCAGGTTGCGCGCCACGCGCAGCAGCCACGCGCGGGGGTTAACGAGCACCCCGCCTTCCTGGCGCTGTTTCCAGAGCCGCAGGAACGCTTCCTGCATGATATCCTGCGCAACATCCGCATTGAGCCAGCGGGCGTAGACCAGGGCCCAAACTTCCCTGCTGTGATGCTGGTAGAGCGCTTCAAACTCCGCGTTGAGCGGCTGCTTCGGCTTCTTCATGGGCCCTCGTTCCCTGCCGGCCTCGCATGCGTCAATCCGAGTTCAGGGGGGCAGGTGCCGTCGCCGTGTACTGCCTTGTACATCTTGAAGGACGAACCGACGAGGGCCGCCTAACAAGGGTGTTTACGTTTCGCGCTCACTGGCTCCCTCCGAACGCTAACCGTAAACGCCGTATCCTCTTATTCTAGCACCACCAGGTTGTCGCGATGCACGATTTCCTCATATGGCAGCGTGCCGAACAGCTCGGCGATCTGTTCGGTCCGCAGGCCAAGCACCCGGCGAGCGTCGGCGGAGGAATAGTTTGTCAGCCCGCGCAAACTCAAGCCCGGCCTGGTCGCACAGCGAAAGCACGTCGCCCTTGTTGAACTCGCCCTGAACTTGCACCACGCCGATCGGCAGCAAACTGCGGCCCATTGCCCGGACGGCCGTCAGCGCTCCTTCGTCCAACGTCAGGCGGCCCTTGGGTCGGGCCGTGAACCCAAGCCAGCGCTTCCACGACGGCAGCGAGGTGCCGTGCGGCAGGAAGAGGGTGCCGGCCGGCTCGGCGGCGAAGATCGTGTCGAGGATGCCCGGCTGGTTGCCGTTCGCCATGATGACCGATTCGCCGGCGGTGGTCGCCAGACGGGCGGCGCAACTTGCTGTGCATGCCCCCGGTGCCCAGCGCGCTCTTGCTGGCCCCGGCCATGCCCAGAATCTGTGCATCGATAACCGGCACTGTGTCCAGTTTCGTGGCAGCCGAGTCGGCCCGAGGATCGCCCACAAAGAGGCCGTCCACGTTCGTCAGGAGCACCAGGAGCGGCGCACGGAGCAAATTCGTTACCATCGCTGCAAGGTGATCGTTGTCGCCGAAGCGGATCTCGGCGACGCTGACGGTGTCGTTCTCGTTGATGATCGGCAGTACATCCCACTCGAACAGCGTCAGGATGGTGTTGCGAACGTTGAGATAACGCGATCGGCTATCGAAGTCGCCCGCGGTCAGCAGAACCTGGGCCGTGTGCGTGCCGTGCCGGTCGAAGCATTCCTGGTAGGCGCGCATGAGGGAACCCTGGCCGATGGCGGCGCAGGCTTGCAGGTGCCGCAAATCGGTCGGCCGTTTGCCGAGCCCGAGCCGGCCGATGCCCGCCCCGATCGCTCCGGAGCTGACCAGGGCGACCTTGCGGCCGGTGCTGCGGATGCGGTGAATCTGGTCGGCCAGCCCTTGCAAACGGGCGGGATCGAGCCGGCCGTCATCGGCGGTGAGCACGTTGGTGCCGACCTTTACCACAACGGCGTGCGCGAGCGCGATGACTTCCTGGCGGACGGGATCGAGCATGCGGTGGTCCTTTGCGACCCCCAGGGCCTGTAACGAAAATAGAAAAACTTTCGCCTTTTCGGGAACGTCTGTTTGACGGGCGCCTGCGGGTTATCTTATACTGAGGCTAGCTCGCCCCGTCCTTGTGCTGCGACGGAGAGTCACCGGTGTTCCGAACACACGCCCCTCGCTGGACCTTCACGCTGGTGCTCCTCGGGGCGTGTTTGCTGTGCCCGTCGGCTGGGGCGAATAGCCCCCAGCTCGAAAAGCTCCGGCGGCAGGCCGAGGCGTTCGAGAAGCAGGGCGAGTGGGAAAACGCCTGCGACCTCTACGAGAAAATCCTCCGCCTGCACCGCGACGAGCCCGGCATCAAGGAGCGCTACGTCCACTGCGTCCGCCGACTCTGGCAGGCGCGCCGGCACCACGACGACAGCTATCGCAAGGAAGTGCTCAGCATAGAGTATGGCCAGGCGGTCCATCTCTTTGTCACCGTGCGCGACCTCTTGCTCGACCATGCGCTCGACCGCACGAAGCTCAACGCGGCCCGGCTTTTTAAGAAGGGACTCGAGGAATTCGATCAAGCCCTGGCTGACGCCTACTTCTGCCAGCAGCACGTCCCCGCGGACCGGCAGGAGCGGGTTGCGGAATTCCGCGCTGATGCTCAAGACCTGGGGCGCAATCAATCCCACCAATCGCAAGGAAGCGGCCAACCTGGTCTGCGAGATCGCATTGGCCGCCCAGGCGCACCTGCGGGTCGGCGCCAGCGTCGTGATCATGGAGTTTACCTGCGGCTCTTGCTACGCCCTCGACGAATACACCGTCTATCTCACGCCCAGCCAGCTGCGCGATCTGTTTACATCGCTGCGCGGGCCGATGGCCGGCGTCGGCGTGACGCTGATGCTGCAGGACAACAAGGTGCTGATCCAGCAGGTCGATTTCGGCAGTCCCGCCGCCCGGGCCGCGCTCAACATGAACGACCAGGTCCTCAGCATCGACAAGAAGGCCATCGCGTCGCTGCCGTTGGAGATGGCGGCGGCCCTGCTCGAAGGCCCGCCGGGCAGCGTCGTCGAGATCGAGGTCCTGTCGCTGACGATGGGCATGCGGACGGTATCGCTGCGCCGCGAGGCCCTGGTGCTGCCGAGCGTGCGCCAGTACCGCATGATGGCGGATGGAACCACCGGCTACATCGAGCTCATTGCGTTCCAGGACAGCACGCCCAAGGAAGTCGACGACGCCGTCGCCCGGCTCACCGAATCCGGCATGAAGGCGCTGATCCTGGACCTGCGCGGCAACGGCGGCGGCATGTTCGAGGCGGCCGTCGACGTCGCCCGCCGTTTCCTGTCGAGCGGCGTTATTGCGACCAAACGGCACCTCGACGAGAAGTTGAACCTCATCACCACCCTGTGCGAGGCGAAGAACCCCGCCCCCCTGACCGTGCCGCTCGTGGTGCTCACCGACAACGACACGGCTAGCGCCGCCGAGGTCCTGGCCGGCGCGCTCAAGGAGAACAATCGCGCCACGCTGGTCGGTCAACCGACCTACGGCAAGGGCTGTACGCAATTCGTCCTCAAGTTGCCCGACTTCAAGGGTGGTCTGCCGGCGGGCGGCATGCGTCTGACCGTCGCCAAGGTCTTTTCACCGAAGGGGCTGCCGTACACCGGCCGCGGCGTCCTGCCCGACATCAACGTCGACGCCATGTCGAGCGGCTTCGACGGCCCGCTCAATGCCGCCCAGCTCGAAGCGCAGCGTCTGGTGATGATGGGCCCGCGCTAGGTGTGACAAGCCCGAGGGCGAGTCTTCGAGCCCTCGGGGTCCAGAAACCCGAGGGCTCGAAGACTCGCCCTCCGGCGTGTAAATGGTTTCATTCCCACGCCAACTCCCTCACATCGAACACCGGGCCCTCGACGCAAACGCGCCGATAATCCCACCCGTCCGCGGTTCGCACCGCCGTCACGCAACTGAAGCAGATGCCGACGCCGCACGCCATCGGCGTCTCAAGTGAAAGATGGCACGGAGTGCCGCGCCGCCGGGCGATGCCGGCGAGCGCTTTGAGCATCGGCTCGGGACCGCAGCCGAAGAGATGCTGCGGCGATTCGTGCTGCTCCAGCAATTGCGTGACGAAACCGCCGAAGCCGAGACTGCCATCGTCGGTGGCGAGATGCACCGTCGCGCCGGCCTGGCGAAAATCGTCGACGCCGGCCGCCAATTCTGCCGTTCGCACGCCATAGTAGAGCGAGACGCGCTGGACACGCCGCCGTGCCGGGGTGCCGCCATAGCCGCGCTGGCCAAGCAGCTCGCGGAGGTGGGCCAGGAACGGCGTTTGGCCGATGCCGCCCGCGACCAGCCCGACATGGTCGTTTCCTTGCGGCTCGGGGAAGCCGTTGCCCAGCGGACCCCACGTCTGGACCGCGTCGCCGGGCCGCAATGTCGCCAGCCAGCGCGTCATCTTGCCGACGACGAGATAGACCACATCGATGCCGGCCGGTTCGCCGCGGTCGTCGAGATAGGTGTCGTAAAGCGCGAACGGCCGGCCCAGCAGCGGATCGGTGCCGCCGGCGGGTCGCAGCATGACGAACTGTCCCGGACGAATGATTTGGGCAAGATCCGCGCCTTGCAGCCGGACCAGGTAGGTGTCGCGTGCCAGCCGGCGATTGGCGACGACGCGGGCGGCGGTTTGCAAGAAGCGTAACACTGTTTCAGCCGAGTTCGACACCTATCTCCCCCCTGTGCACGCATCATCACCCTTGCTGCCTTTTCTCCCGGAGGCGTAGCGTCACCAGCGCGGCAACGGCAAACGCTGCGCCGTGCGCCACCACCATCGCCAGCGGCACAAAATACCCATCGCGTTCCCGGTCAATCAATGCCAGGTCTGACGCCGCGAATAACGATTCCAGGGCCTGCTCCGCCCAGCGCACGGTAATCACGCCAACGGCCAGCACCTTGCCGACTCCGGTCAACTTGACAATCACGCCTGCCAGGATGATTTGCGGCAGCACCGCGATGGGCACCAGCGCGACCGCCACGTCCTCGCTGCCGGCGACGGCCGAGATCAAGAGGCCCAGGCCCGTCCCCGCCACGGCGTCCGCCAGTAGCACGCACCATTGCCCGACGCCCAATACCGGCGTAGCGCACCAGAGCTGGACGATGCCGAAGAGCAACGTGACCTGGACGAACACAATGAGTAGTAAGACCGCGAGCTTTGATGCGAGATAGCTGTCGATGCGCAGGTTGAATCCGCGCTCGCGCGTGTAGATGACGCGTTCCTTGACCAGCTCCTTGGCAGCGGTGTTGCAGCCGAACCAGAAACACGAGACGTTCAGCAAGAACAGCAGGTTGACCGCTCGTTGGGTATGCTCCGCCAGTTCGGTAGGGTCCATCCCGTCGGCCACGCCGAACCGGCCGAACACGGTGCCGAGCAACACGGCGACGAGCAGCGCCTGGCCGAGCACCGCGACGCCCGCCATCCAGTCGCCGCGCCAGATCGACACGTAACGCCGTGTCAAAACCCACGCCTGGCGCACCGGCTTCGCCGGATCGCGCACCGGGGCAGGGCCGCGCTTGCCGTGCGTCTTGCCGTCCTCTGGCGCGGTCGGCAGGCGATCGCGGATATAGTGGGCGTACAGTGGATTCGCCCTGAACGCGGCTTGCCAGTCCTCCGGATCGCGCTCCAGCAGCTTCTTGTAGACGTCGCCGAGCCGATCGATCCCAAAATACTTGCGGGCTTCCGCCGGCGTGCCGAGGAAGGCCAGCCGTCCGCCCTCGGTCAGGATGATCACCAGGTGGCACGTCGCCTCCACGTTCGCGAGGCTGTGCGTGATGCACACGACCGTCTTGCCGTTGTCCGCAACCTGCCGAAACAGCTCCATCATCTCCCGGTCGGTCTGCTCGTCGAGGCCGCTCGTCACCTCGTCGAGAAACAACAGGCTCGGCCGGGCCATCAGCTCATTGGCGAGGCTAGCGCGCTTGACCTGTCCACCGCTGAGGTGCCGGATCAGCGTGCCGCGCTTCGGCGTCAAGCCGACCACCTCGAGAATGTCCGCGACGCTGCCGGCCGTCTCCTCGCGGCTGGTGTCCGGCGGCAACCGCAGCTCGGCCGTGTACCGCAGCGCGGTGCCCACGGCGAGCGAGTCGTGCAGCGCCTCCTTCTGCGGCACCACGGCGATGTCCTGCTTGAGGGCCGCGAAATTGTCGTACAGGCTTTCCTTGTTGACGAGCACCGCCCCCTGGTCCGGCGGGTTACGGCCGCTCAGCATGGTCAAGAGGGTGGACTTGCCCGATCCGCTCGGCCCCAAAATGCAAACGAACTCGCGCGGACGGATCACGAGGCTCATGTCGTCGAGCAGCGTCAACGGCTTACCGGTGGTGCGATCCTTCACGACGCGCTGGAGCTTGTGGGCGACCAGCTCGATGTTGTTGGAGCGCGAGCGGCTGACGAGCGCCTCCCCGTCGAATTGCAGCGAGAAGGGGCCGATGTCGATGCGATCGCCGCGGTCCAGCTCGACGCGCTCCTTGATGCGCCGGCCATTGACGAAGGTGCCGTTGGCGCTGCCCAGGTCGAGCAGCAGCACGCGGCCGTCGTCGACGGTGAGGCGCGCGTGCCGGCGCGAGACATGCGGGTGATCGAGCACGAATGCCACGCGTCCTTTTTCGCGGCCAATCATGCCGCCCGCGCCGATCGGCATCCGCTCGGCGCCGACGCTCCCGCGCAACAGCGCGAGATGTTCAAGCGGCGCCCCGACGGTCGAGCTGAATGCGGGCTCGGCCGCCGGCACCGGCCGCGCCACGGCCACTTCGGTGAGCGTTACGAGCTCGATGATGGGCCCGGTGAGCCCCAGGCGCACGCGGTCCCCGGCTCTCAAGGGCAGGGTCGCCTCCACGGCCTGATCGTTGAGGAGCGTCTTGTTTCTGCGGCTGAGATGGGTGAGGAAGTACCCCTGGGCCGTCTTCTCGATGCGGGCGTGCTCGCCCGAAACCATGGGAAAAGCGTTGGGATCGAAGGCGACCTCACAGCCGGGATCGCGGCCGATCCGGATGATCGCGGCGGTGACGACGCGTTCGCTGGTGCCGCCGTTCGGAGTGATGATACGCAGGCGCATTACAGCTACCCCGGTGAAATCACCGCACGGTCAGACGCAGCCGCTGTTCGCCGATCTGGAATGTGCAGCCGTCCTCGGCGGCGATCTGCGGCACGCGCAGCCAGAGGCCGTTGAGCGTCTTGTTGTGCTGCGCGTGCCAGCCGCCCTTGTCGTCGCGGAACAGGCGGACGTGGCGCGGCTCGATGAACGGGTCGCCGTCGCGCCGGATGGCGCAGCCCGAGTCGGTACCGATCCAACACTCCTTGCCGGCCAAGGCGAGCGGCATGCCCGGCCCGGCCGGCGTCAGTTCGACCAGGGTCGCCCCGCCAAGCAGCGCCGCCGCCTCGGTGCCCCAGGGTCGGGTCGCATCGGTGGCTGGGGCAGCCTCTACCGGCGGCGCGGCGGCCGTGAAGCGATAGCGCCCACGCCCGACGACGAATTCGACGCCGGACGACAGCGCGATACGGCTGGCGCGGACGAACAGGCCATTTGTGGTTTCCAGGTCGGTCACGAGCCAGCGATATTGCTCGCCGCTGCGTTGCCGTGTGATTTCCAGATGCCGGCTCGAAATCAGCGGGTCGTGGGGAATGATCAGGTCGCCTTCCTTACGGCCGATGACGAAGCGATCGGTGCGGATGCGGATGACTTCGCCGTCGCTCGATCCGTCATCCAGCACGGTCAACAGCGCCATCGGCGGCCGGGACGTGGGCCGGTACGGGACGACACCCGTGGTCGGCGCCGCCGCGGCCACGGCTACCGGGGCGGCCGCAGCAGGTGGCGTCAGGACCCGACGCACGTCTTCGTCGGTTTCAAGCAGCGTCTGCTGGCGCGGCGGCGGTGAGGACGGCGAGGCCATGCGGTGTATCTCCTACATGGGAAGCGTTTATATGTCGGCAACCTCGACGTTGCCGTTGACCTTCTCCGCGAAACCCGGGCGACAGGTGAAACCGAGCCTCGCGCAACACCTGGTCCAGTTGGCCGTAGGTAACCTGTGTCGTTTTCATGATGGAACACCCAACTTCGGCGAGGGAGGATAACGGGACGCAATTCGGATCGATTCGGCGAAAGCGGACGATGGTTTCCGGCTCCACAGCTGCAAGGCCAAATGTCCGCGGCGCCAGGTTCGGTCGGTGTCGATGAAGTCCACGACCTTCTTGCCCGCGACCAACAAGGACGCCATCTTCAACTCGCCAGTCGCCCGGAGCGTCGGGATGTGTTTTCCAGCCGCTCAGGTCCTTGCCGTTGAGGAGCGGGACGAAGCCGTCGCCCTTCGACGGCTGCGCAGGTTTGACGCGCTTCCAGATCGCGAGGAAATGACCACTTTCGGGCCTGGTCGTGAACTCTTGCGGTCGTTCCTTGCGCCTGGTATAGCACAGCTTGAGTAGGTCGTCCTCTAGCTCGTAGATGCCCAGGTAGAGGCCCAGGGGGGCTCCCTTTCCCCCGACAGTAATTGTCACATCCGCCGCTTTGGGCTTCTTGGTCGGATCGAGCTTGATCTTGCCCTCTATAATCAATCCCGTTCCGTCAACACTTCGATAGGTGTCGCCCGTGATCGTCAGCCTGGTGTCCTTCACTTTCTCTTCGGACAGCTTCTCACCATTCCCTTCAAACGCCACCCTAAGCCAATTGCCCTGGAGTTTCTCCAATTCTATTGCGGCTGCGTCCTTGTTGGCAGCGTCCGCGACTGGCGGCACTGTCGTCTCCTCCTTGCTCGCCTTGCCGGCGGGAACTCGGGCCACGCGGAAGCCCAGGTTGTTGCTTCGTTCTTCCGAGGGCCTGGCAATGCGGTGCCGGAGCGCAGCCCGACACCAGTCAGGGGGTGAATACTTGCTCCCGCCCCGAAGCACCACGTTGGGCACACTGGGGGGGTCGTTGCCGTGGGGCCACACTCCTTCACACAACTGATGCACATTGCCGTGCATGTCGTGCAGACCCAGCCGGTTTGGCTTGTAGAAATCGACGCGGCTCGTCCGCCCACCCTCCCGTTTGTCAAAGTTTGCCTGGTCCGGGAGCAACTCATTCTGCGGCTTGCCGAAGTAATAGTGGTACGCGCTTTCGAATCGGTTAGCCATCGGTCCACCTCGGCAGCCGTACTCCCATTCCACCTCTGTCGGCGCCCGGTAAACCCAGCCGCTTTCTTTGACCTTTTCGTTCACGAGCTTCACGAATTGCTGACAATCGTCCCACGACACCATTTCCACGGGGAACCGCTTTAGCTCGTCCTCGGGAACGTCCTTAACCGCATCCTTACCGTTGCCTGTTCGAGAGTAATGGCTGGGATTTGTCCCCGTGATCTTCCGCCATTCTTCCTGTGTGACTGGATATTTGCCGAGGTAGAAGTCTTGCGCGAGTTCGACCTCCTCGTTTCCAGGCCTACCGCCGCCCCCGCCCAGCCACGACTTGCCCTTTGGCACCAGCACGAACTCCATGCCGAGGCTGTTCTTGAACGGCGGCCGCAGGCTTACTGCCTTCTTCTCCTCGGCAGGCGGGGGAGCGACAGGGTCTTTGCCAACGGGAATTCGGGCGAGGCGCAAGCCTGTGTTGTATACCCGCTTTGAAGGTTGCTCTCGCGGAAAGTTTCGGAACCCGGCCCGGCAGACGTCCGGCGGAGACCAGAAGCTGCCGCCTCGAACGATTGCCACTTCCTCGCACCACTGATGCACATTGCCATGCATGTCGTGCAGACCCAGCCGATTCGGCTTGTGCGCGTCCACTCGGCACGGCTGGCCGCTGTCTCCCTTCCCAAAGTTCGCTTTGTCCGGCGTTAACTGATTCGTCGGCTTGTCAAAGTAGAAATCGTAGGCGCTATCGAACCTGTCAGCCATCGGCCCACCCCGGCAAGCATACTCCCATTCCGCCTCCTTTGGCAGCCGGTACACCCAGCCGCCTTCATTCACCTGCTTGTTCAGCCGGTCGACGAATTCCCGGCAATTGTCCCACGACACCATCTCCACGGGGAAGCGCTTCAAGTCCGCCTCGGGAATGTCCTTGACGGCATCCTTGCCGGCACCGGTGCGGGAGAAATGGCTGGGATTCTTCTCCATGATCTTCTCCCATTCTTCCTGCGTGACCTCGTACTTGCCGAGGTAGAAGTCATGGGCAACTTCAACCTCCTTGTCACCAATCCTGCCGCTGCCGCCGCCCAGCCAGGACTTGCCCTTGGGAACCAGCACGAAGTCCATGCCAAGGCTATTCTTGAACGGCGGCGGCAAGGTTACTGCCGTCTTCTCCTCGGAAGGCGCAGGAGGGAGGGGCTCCATGCCGACGGGAACTCGGGCCACGCGCATGCCGAGGTGCATGACCCGGTCCGACGGCGGGCGCACCCAGTGGTCCGCTGCGGCGCAGCCGTCGGCATGGAAATAGCCGCCGCCCAGGAACACTCGGCCGGCGCCCAGGAACACTCGGTGCAAGGCCCCGCCAGCACCTCTCGCATCCTCGCACCACTCATGCACGTTGCCGTGCATATCGTAGAGACCCAGCCGATTCGGTTTGTACGAGCCGACCTGGCAGGTCCGCCCACTTCCTCCCTTGCCAAAGTTGGCCTGGTGCGACAACAGCTGATTCGTCGGCTTGTCAAAGTAGAAATCATAGGCGCTGTCGAACCTGTCAGCCATCGGTCCGCCCCGGCACGCATACTCCCATTCCGCCTCCTTTGGCAGCCGGTACAGCCAACCCGCTTGCTTGTCGCGCGCGTTCAACAGCGTCAGGAACAATTGGGCCTCGTTCCAGGACACCATCTCGACTGGGAACCGCTTCAGCTCCGAGTCGGGAATGTCTCTTACTGCGTCTTTGCCGGCGCCGGTGCGGGAGAAGTGGCTGGGGTTAACCCCCGCGAGCTTCTCCCATTCGTCCTGCGTGACCTCGTATTTACCCAGGTAGAATTCTTGCGCGATCTCGACCTCCTCGTCGCCCAACTTGCCGCCGCCGCCGCCCAGCCACGACTTGCCCTTCGGCACCAGGACGAACTCCATGCCGAGGTCGTTCTTGAACGTTTTCGGCAGCGGCCCACGAGGACTAGCGCCCACCGCGGCAACCGTCGGCAGCTCTTTTGCCCCGATGACCAGGCCGTCCGCCTTGACCTGAATCTTGCCCTTGAGCAGTTCCACCTTGAGCGTGATGGTTGCCCCCTTTTTGAGCACGAACTTATCGGCCTCAAACTCGAAATCGCCGCGCTTGATGCGGACGCCGTGTTCCCCGGCAGCAAGCGTGATCGGCTCCTTGCCGGCCCCCTTGACGGTGGGGCCGGTCTTGTCGAACACAATCTCAACGCTCGGATCATCGCTCTCGATCTTGATCACGCCGCGCGGCGTCGGCCAGAAGATCACGATGCCGGCGATGACAGTAGCCAGCAGACCCCCTGCCATCCCCACGAGCCAGGGCAACGGTGGCCTTGTCTTCCCTGAACCACCGGCGGGCCTCGACCGCTCCTTCGGCGTCTTCTTCTTCGCCGGCAACACGTTGTCCGTGGCAGCGCCGTCCGTTAGCGTGTCCCAGCGAAGCGGCGACCCATCCGCCAATGTCGGGGTCGCGGGCTCACGCGCCGCGACCGCTGCCCCTGGTTTGGGCACCGGCACCGGCTCGCCTACCACGCCTTTGGCCCCCGGTTTGCAGAACGGCGCCAGCGCCTTCGCCACCTCCGCTGGCGTTTGATACCGCTGCGCCGGATCCTTGGCCATCATCTTCGCGATCACCGCCGATAACGCCGCCGGCACCTCGGGCCGCAATTCGTGCACCGGCGTCGCGTTCATCGACATGTGCATGTGCAGAAGCTCGTACAGGCTGTGCGCCTTGAACGGGGCGCCGCCCGCGAGCAAGTAGTGCAGCGAACAGCCCAGGCTATAGATGTCGGCGCGGATGTCCGCCCGGGTCGCGTCCATGGCTTGCTCGGGGGCGATGTAATCGGGCGTGCCGAGCATCTTGTTGTCGCCGGTCAGGTCGTGTGAGGTGCCTTCCTCGCGCGTCGCCTTGGCCAGGCCGAAGTCGAGAATCTTGACGATGTGCTTATTGCCCTCGGCGCAGGATCAGGTTGCCGGGCTTGATGTCGCGATGAATCATGCCTTTGTCGCTGGCGTGCTGCAGGCCCAGCGCCGCCTGATGAATGTAAAAGCAGGCGTTTGCCACCGGCAGCGGGCCGCGTGCCTTGACGACTTTGGCGAGGTCTTCGCCGACGACATACTCCATGGCGAGGACGAGCAGGTCACCGACCCTGAGCGCACTGTAGGCGGTGACGATGTTCGGATGGCTGAGCTTGGCCGCCGAGCGGATCTCGCGCAGGAAGCGTTCGGCGGCACCCGCCTGGCCGAGTCGCTTCTTGTTGACAACCTTGAGCACTTCCTCGCGGTCCATCGGCTTGTTCCTGGCCAGGTACACGACGCCCATGCCGCCACGGCCTAGCTCGCGCACCACTTCATACTGGGAATGATTGCGCAGCTCCGGCAGGACTCCCGCGAAGGACTGGGTCGCGGCCTCGGTGCCGGCGCGTCCGCCGGCGGCGCGGAGTCGAGCAAGAAAGTCGTCGCCGGAGAGCGTGCTAAGCTGAGTCTGACAGTCGGCGCACGTTTCCAGATGGGCGAGCACCGGCTCGGCCGCGGCCTCGGCGAGCTTGCCGGCGCCTAGGGCACGCAGGACATCAATGGACGGATGGCTGATGGCTCGGGCTTCCATGGCATGCCTCTCGGCTCGAGGTCGATTGATGGCTATTAGAGAAAGTCCACTTCGGCCGTGAGTATCTCAGGAAAATCGCGCCGGATGACTAGCGCCGAGTTGACGGCCTGGGCGACCCCCTCCCGTATTTGCCGGATCAAGCTGCGCAGGTCGTGCAGCAATCGGTCCGGCGCCGCGGCACGCGGCTTGACCTTGCGAGCGGGGACCGTTGGCTTGCCTGGCTTGTTGCGCTCGGCCATTGCCTTATTCCTTGCCGCCGGACGGAACTCGGGCAAGGCGGCAGCCCACGCTGAAGTTGTGCGTCTGCGGCGGGAAGCCGTAGACGTTTGCGGCCCGGCCACGCTGGCCTACCCAGCCGAAGGCGCACCAGCTGCCGCCCCGAAATGCCCCGATTGCCCGTCTTTCGTAAATCTTCACACCACTGCAATACGTTACCGTGCATGTCGTGCAAGCCCAGCTTATTCGCTGTGTATTTCCCCACCATTGTGGGCCGGCCCAGTGATTTTCCCTTCGTCCCATTTCCTACCTGAAACTCGCTAGCAAAGTTCGCCTCGCCCCACGACAAATCATTCGTCGGCTTCGCCAAGTAAAAGTCGAAGGAGCATTCTGCCCTGTCCGTCGCCGCCCCCCGGCATCCGTATTCCCATTCCGCCTCCGTCGGCAATCGATACTTCCACCCCTTACCTTTCTCCCGCTCATTCAGGCTCTGCAAAAACTTCTGGACGTCCTCCCACGACACGCTCTCTACGGGGAACCGCTTCAGATCCGCGTCAGTGACGTCCTTCACAGCCTCGCTTCCCTTCCCCTTGCGCGAGAAATTGCTCGGGTTAATGCCAATCACCGCTTCCCACTGGCCCTGCGTTACCGTGTACGCCGCCAACTCGAAATCGTTGGCAATCGTGACCTGATCGGTTGGCTCCCGGAACTTCAACTGTTTGGCCGCGACATCAAGGTAGCTACCGCCGCCCATCCAGAACGTTCCCTTCTGCTGCGGCGGCAGTTCCTTGATCTCGCCTGACGGAACTCGGGCAAGGCGGAAGCCGAGGCCGCCGTCGCCGCGGTACGACGGCGCGTTCCTGCCGCGGATCTCCGCCCGGCAGAGGAGGCCGATGCAGTTCCAGCTGCCGCCGCGGATCACCCGGTCCGAGCCCGCCGCGTCCCAAAGGTCGTCACACAACTGCCAAACATTCCCGTGCATATCATACAGGCCCAACTTGTTCCCGCCATATGATCCCACCGTCGTGGTCCGTCCCAGGGATTTCCCCTTTGCCCCGTTTCCGGCGGGCTTGTTCCCGACGAAGTTCGCTTCGTTCGACGACAGGTCGTTCGTCCCCTTCGCAAAGTAGAAATGGAATGAGCATTCTTCCTTCGTCTGCACCGCATTCCGGCACGCGTATTCCCATTCCGCCTCCTTGGGCAACCGATACCGCCAACCCCTGCCCGTCTGCCCCGCGTTCAGCTTCTGCAAAAACTTCTGCACATCGTCCCATGACACACTTTCCACAGGAAAGCGCTTCAGGTCTGCGTCGGAAACCTCTGCGACCTTGTCGCTCCCCTTGCCTTGCCGCGAGAAATAGCTCGGGTTCTCCTTCATTACCGTTTGCCACTGCTCCTGCGTTACGGTGTACGCCGCCAGTTCGAAATCCTCCGTAATCGTCACCTGCTTGCTTTCCTTCTTCCCGCTGGCCCAGCCCATCCAGAACGTCCCCTTCGGCACCGGCACGAAGAGCATCTCCCGTATCAGCGCATCGGCGGCCAACGGCGGCCCCCCCTCGTCCCGTCCAGCCTTGTTAGGCGCCTTCTCGGGCCGCTCGAGCTTGACATGAATCGAGTGCTTGTCACGAACGGCCAATGTAAATTCTTCCGTCTGGATCTTGAAGTCCGGATGCTTGATTTGCAGCTTGTGCTTGCCCGGCACCACGGAAATCTCGATATCCTTGCCCTCCTCCTTCTGCTTCAAGATAATCGATTCGCCTTCGATCACGATGGCGTCCGCCGGCAGCCGATCCAGCACGATTGTGCCGTCCTTGGTCCGTAGCATCAAGACCCCGCCGACCACCAGCGCCGTCCCCAGCACCAGCATCAGCAGCACGCCAACACCGATCCCCGCCCCGATCAGCAACTTCCGCCCACCAAGCGTGCCCGACGGCCCGAGCCTTGCCATGTCCGGCGACAACTGCACGAGCGGCGCAGGTTTCTCTACCATTGTCTCCTGGCGCCGACCCGGGCTCACTGTCTCCACCCCGCTGCCGATCTTGGCATCGGGGGTGGCGGTCACGGTCGCCCAAGGATCGAGGCCCGAGGCGGCACGCTCGGCCGGCAGCGCTTCTGCGCTCCCCTTCACGAACGGCGCCAGCGCCTTCGCCACGTCGGCCGGCGTCTGATACCGTTGCGCCGGCTCCTTGGCCATCATCTTCGCGACCACCGCCGACAGCGCCGTAGGCACGTCGGGCCGCAATTCATGCACCGGCGTCGCAGTCGTCGACATGTGCGCTTGCAGCAATTCGAACAGGCTTTTCGCCTTGAACGGCGCCCGGCC
This sequence comes from uncultured Gemmataceae bacterium, assembly GCA_963834865.1. Taxonomy (GTDB): domain Bacteria; phylum Planctomycetota; class Planctomycetia; order Gemmatales; family Gemmataceae; genus CAWIDK01. The sequence goes on along the minus strand of CAWIDK010000002.1, from coordinate 1,982,188 downwards.
TGTCAGGAGGTAGTAGAGAGAACAGCCCAGGCTGTAGATGTCGGCGCGAATGTCCGCGTGCGTCGCGTCCAGCGCTTGCTCGGGCGCGATGTAGTCGGGCGTGCCGAGCATTTTGTTGTCGCCGGTCAGGTCGTGCTCGGTGCCGCGCTCACGCGTCGCCTTGGCCAGGCCGAAGTCGAGAATCTTGACGATGTGCTTCTTGCCTTCGCGTGCCAGCATCAGGTTGCCGGGCTTGATGTCGCGATGGATCATGCCCTTCTCGCTGGCGTGCTGCAGGCCCAGCGCCGCCTGGTGGATGTAGAAACAAGCATTCGGCACCGGCAGCGGGCCCTGAGCCTTGACGACCTTGGCGAGGTCGTCGCCGACGATGTACTCCATCGCGAAGATGAGCAGGTCGCCGGCCTGGAGCGTCGTGTAGGCCGTGACGATGTTCGGATGGTTGAGCTTGGCGGCCGAGCGAATCTCGCGCAGGAAACGTTCGGCGGCGCCGTGCTGGCCGAGCAGTTGCTGATTGACGACCTTGAGGACTTCCTCGCGGTCCATCAGCTTGTTCCTGGCGAGGTAGACGACGCCCATGCCGCCGCGGCCGAGTTCGCGCAGCACCTCGTACTGCGGATGATTGCGTAACTCGGGCAAAATGTCGGAGGCCGCGATTTCCACCTTGGTCGGGACGCGGGGCAGCTTGGCAGCCGGCACGCCTGTGCTGCGACCGTGGGCGGCCCGCAGGTGCGCAAGGAAGCCGTCGTCGGACAGCGCCGTGAGCTGGGCCTGACAATCGGCGCAGGTATCGAGGTGGGCGAGCACCGGCTCGACGGCGGCGTCATCGAGCTTGCCGGCGCCCAGGGCACGCAGGACGTCCACGGTGGGATGGCTGACGGCGCGAGCTTCCATGGCATGCTCCCGGACAGAGGTCGATCGACGGCTATTAGAGAAAGGCCACTTCGGCTGGGATTATCTCACGAAAATCGTTCAGCCTCCAGGAAATTCCCGCCAGTTGACGCAACCGCTTGAGGACATGGAAGTTGGCTTGCACCATCTGCGAACAGAAATCGGTCGGCGCGGGGGCTACTGCTCGCATCAAACCTCGACGTCGACGAGCGCCGGGGGAGGTAGGCGCGGACGATTTGGCGGAAGTTGTCGGTTCACCTCACAGCTGAAAATCGGCGAGGGAAGCACAGTCGGGCACACGGCGGATAGCCTGGCGCAGCTGTTCGGCATCGTCCGCCGCGTCGATCTGCGTCTGCAGCTTCTTGGGCAACCCGGCAAGCTGATGGCCAAACTGGTATCGGAGCTTGGTCTTCAACATCCGGCGGAGGGTTGCCAAGTCAGCGTCCCGGATATCCGCTTCGCTGGCCTGCTCCGTGGCTGGCACGCGCATCAGATCGCGCCAGCGCGCGTCCTCCGACGGTTGCTCGGCCGGAATGCGGACCGGGTCTTTGTCGGCCATGGCCACTTTCCTAGGGCGGGACACGCTTGCTGTCGTATAGTGCCGCCGGCTCACAGCTGAAAATCGGCGAGTGAAGCGAACTTGGGCAAGCGGCGGATGGCCTGGCGCAGCTGATCCGCATCGTCGACCGCGTCGATCTGCTTTTGCAGCTTCTTCGGCAGCCGGCTGAACTTATCCTCAAGCAGTGTTTTCAGCATGTCGCGAAGGGTTTGCAGTCGAACCTCGTGCAGACCTCTTTCGACACCTCTTGCTACACCGCTTGCAACACCCAGATCGACATAGCTCGGTCCCAGTTTGCTCGCCATTTGTTGAATCTCCCTGCGCCGCTTGCGGCTGGTCTGGGCCTTCTCGACAATCGCCAGCAAGGCGGCCCTCTCGGCTTCCGGCCGCCGCCAATACACCCATGTTAGCAATATCCGCATCAGATCGTACCAGCGGACTTCCTCGGCCCTGCTTATCTTCGTGAACTGTTCGGTAGCCTGGGTAAGGATGTCGCTGTAACTCTCGACGTTATCTTTCTCGACGCGCAGCGTGGCCATCATTTGCAGCCAGTTGTTGCCCGACGACACCAGCTCTTGCGGCGACTGCTCGGCCAGATTCCAGAACAACGGCTGCCAGACCGGGCAAAGACCACGATCGGCAGCACCGGATTGAGCCGAAACGGTGGTTTCGGCGACGGCGCCTCTTCCCAGGCGCGCCACTGCTGGTCCCAGTATACCACGGCGAAATAGAGCAGCCGCAACGGCATCATCGGGTCGGTGTCGCTCTGATGTTCCAGCAGCACCACGACCAGGGCCGGAATCGTTTCGTCGCCGAGCCGGTAGGGGATTTCCAAAGGCAAATCGGCCTCGCGGCGCCGCCAATCCTCCAGGGGAAACTCGCGCTCCAGCGGCCGCAGGTGCTCGAATTGGAAGCCGTTCACCAGCTCCGGCACGACCTGGGCCAAGAGTCCGCGCAGATGCTCGGCGTGGCGCAGCGAGTCGCGGATGATGCGGTCAGCCACGTCGCGAATCGCTTTATCGGCCAGTGCCATGAGGATCACTCGTCCAAAAAATCCCCCGCCTCCTCGCGCAGCCGCTTGAGCACGCGAAATTTGGCTTGCACGACCACGCGAACCGAAAGCTTCATCGCTACGGCAACCTCGGCGGCGGGTTGATCCTCCACGGCGCAGCGCGTGAACGCTTCCCACGTGGCCTCCGTGAAATCCGGCTTCACGAGCGCCAGCAGCTTCTCAAAGACGTGCCGGTCGTGATCCTGGTCCCATTGCTGGGCGAGGTCGCTCGCGGGATCGGCCAGTTGCGCCAGCGCCTCGGCGATGCCCTCGCCGGCCCCGGCGAGCGGCCGTTTCCCGAGGGCCTTCTGGAAAGTGCGAATGCGATTGAGCGTGATCTGTCGCAGCCACGCGCGGAACGAGCCGTCGCGCCGGCGCTCGAACGACGGCAGCTCGCGGAAGAGGATAACCAGGACCTCCTGGGAGAGGTCGTCCGCCTCATCGCCAAGGCGCGGCACGCGACGCAACCAGGACCGAATCACCGGTTGATAAACGGCGTGCAACCGTTGCCAGTCCGTCGGGTCGGGAGCGGCATGGCGAAGCCGGTCAAGCAGACTGAGCGACGTCGTGTTCATACAGGGGACAGCCGAACGCCTGGAGCGGCAACGGCCCCGTCAACCGACGCCTCAAGCCACTTTCTGGAGCCGGCAACGGCCGCACGGATCTGTGGCATTATCCTCATTGCTCTGGGCGGCGTCAAATGAAATCGAGATGGAAAGACGGGCAAATCGGCGAGTCGGTCGGTCCGTTCCCCGATGCACGCGCTGAGGGACGGCCAGCGATACGAACCCCAAGCGAAACGAGCCCCCGGCGCTTACGCGCCGGAGGCTTGGGTTCTTGCCCGGACTGCCACCACCCAATCCACTTGCAATGGGTCGATCGCGCGTCACTGTCCCAGCCGGACCCCGAAGTCCACGCCGACCGTGCCGGCCGGCGTGTTGACTTCCGGGCTTACCTGGATTGAGATCCCGTCAGTGCCGAGCCGAATGGAGACGGGTGCGAATGGCGACCGGTAGTAGATGCCCGCGCTCACGCTGGGCGACGACCCGCTCGCCTGCTGATACCCGGTCGGTGGGTAAGGCACTTGCTGATATCCCCCGGACTGGTAAGGGGCCTGCTGATAGGCCGCCTGCTGGTACAGCGCCTGTTGATATGCCGCCCTCTGCTGATACAGCGCTTGCTGATAGGCCGCCCGCTGGTACAGCGCCTGCTGGTAGGCAGCTTGTTGATACGCCGCCTGCTGGTACAGCGATTGGCGGTAAGTCGCGGCACGCACGTTGTACTGGCCGTAGGCCGACGCCGGCACCAAGCTCAGTGCCATGCTCAACACGAGCCCACCACAAATGAACCGAGTCATCAAACCCCTCCAGTAGAAGTAGTCGCGTTGTGGAAAACACGAACGCTAGCACACGCAGCGATTCGGTCCGGCAGTCGCGACCTAATAAAGAAAGTCCACTTCGCCCGGGATGATCTCGCGAAAATCGTTCAGCCCGCCAAGAAATCCCCCGCTTCTTCGCGCAACCGCTTGAGCACGCGGCATTTGGCTTGCACGACCACGCGGACCGAAAGCTTCATCACCGCGGCGACCTCGGCGGCGGGCTGATCCCCTGCCAGTGGCTGAAGCTGAGGTAGGCAGCGGTTGCGTCCGGCGGGTATCATACGGCGATGCGAAGGATCGCGCGGCCAGCAGAAAGGAATCGGCTCATGCATCTGTGCCTGTTCGAGGATCGAGCGGAGAACCTCGATCCGCTCACGTTGACGCGGCCTGTCTTCGATCTGCTCTGCGGGATCACCTTGCTGGCCGATAAGCAGCGGCGCGCATTCGTGCCGACCGCCGTCGGCATGCTGGTCCGCGCACCGCTGGCCGCGTTGTGCCGGCAGGGCAGGCCGGGGCTGCCGGTCAACGAAGGGGCCTGGCTGCGCTCCGGGCCGTGCGTGCTGATCAACGGGCGCTGGCTGCCGCCCACGGAGCCGTTCACGATCCCGCCGGCGCCGTGCCTGGGCGTCGTCGATGGCCAGGTCGCCTACGCGGCGCTGACGCCGGTCGAGTTGGCCCGGCTCGTGGTGGCGAACGTCGGCCCGCAGCTCACCGCCTGGCAGTCCGACATGGCGTGCCGGTCGGCCGGTGGCACGATGATCGATCATCCGTGGCAGCTGGTCGAGCACAACGCCGGCCAGATCGCCCGCGACTTCATCGACCTCGGCCTGGCCGCCCGGCCGTCCGCGCCTGCGCCGCTGGCCGCGGTCGGACCCCCGGAGCGGCTGTGGATCGACGGCACCGCCCGCGTCGAGCCGATGGTGGTCGCCGACACGACGCGCGGGCCGGTCGTCATCGATCACGGCGCCGTCGTCCATGCGTTCACGCGGCTTGAAGGGCCATGCTACATCGGGCCGTTGACGCAGGTTCACGGCGCGAAGATTCGCGGCGGCACCACGCTCGGCCCGCAGTGTCGCGTCGGCGGCGAAATCGAGGCGAGCATCCTCCACGGCCACAGCAACAAGTATCACGACGGCTTTCTGGGCCACAGCTACGTGGGCGAATGGGTGAATCTCGGCGCCGGCACACACAACAGCGACCTGCGCAACGACTATGGCGAGGTGACGGTGACGGTCGGCGGTGTGCCGGTGCCGACGGGAATGAACAAGGTCGGCTGCTTCATCGGCGATCACACCAAGACCGGCCTGGGCACGCTGCTCAACACCGGGGCGAGCATCGGGGCGTTCTGCAACCTGCTGCCGGCCGGTCGGTATGCGCCGAAGTACCTGCCGTCGTTCACGAGCTGGTGGAATGGCAGCCTGCGCGAGGCGTTCACGCTCGAGCGGCTCCTTGCCACGGCCGAGATCGCGACGCAGCGCCGCAGCGTGGCACTGACCGAGGCTCACCGCGCGCTGTACGCGGGACTGTACGAGGAGACGGCACAGGAACGGCGGCGCGTGCTGCGCGAGAGCGAGCAGCGGGCACTGCGGCGAAGCGCGTAGCCACGAAAAGACGAAGACCAATCACGAAAACACGAAAACACGAAAGCACGAAAAAAACCGGGTCTTTTTCGTGCTTTCGTCCTTTCGTGTTTTCGTGATTCTGTTTTTTTGTGTCACGAGGCCGCGCCGCCCTTTTTCGGCGACGGTGCCGGCGTTTCCTGCTGCTCCTGGCGGATGGCGTGGGCGTTGGACGGCGTGGTGACATAGATGCTGTTGCGCAGGACGACGAACTTCAGGCCCGCCGCCTCAGTACACATCCGCAGCGCGTCTTCCAACGTCACATTGTTGCGCAGCGTTGCCGAGATCGCTTCCTTCGCCGACTCGCCGACGCGCGTGTCCAGCACGATTGTCGCTCCGGTCTGGTCGGCCAGGTCTTGCAGCACCTCGGGCAGCGGCAGTTGCTCATAACGCGCGAGCACCGGGAGCGTCAGCAGGTTTTCGATGGTCGCATACGCCGCCGGCACGATGTCGATGCCGCCCTGGCGGACCAGGTACGTCGCAAAGGTTTGCGCTGTGAGCTGCTCGAGAAGCGCGTGCACCGACAGCCGTTTTGCCTTCGTCAACAAATGGACCTGCAATGGCTCCTGGTCGATATTGATGCCCTCGCGCCCCCAAGCCTGGGCGTTGATGACCACGGGCACATTCTTGCCCGTAACCGCGAACTTCTCCTGCAGCAACTCGACGACCGCGTGCAGGCTCGTCAGGGTGGAGAAATCCTTGGTCTCCATCCGCGTCTCCAGCAGGCGAATCAGCGCCGTCGTATCGGTGGTCGGCAGCGCCGCGGGCGCGGATTTCGCCGGCTTGCCCGCCTGGGCACACGCAGGAGTGGCGACGCCAAGCACCAGCAAAAACATGTAAGCGGAACGCACAAGCATGGCGGACCTCCGGAAAGGGTGTCACTCGGCCTGGAAGTGATCGACGACGCTCTTGAGCCCCTGCACCAGATAGATCGCGGCAGTGTAGTGGCCCGAGTTGAGCCAGATGATCCGCTGCTTGCCGGTCTCGCGCCACAGCGTCTCGGCCATGCGCGGCGGCACGATCTCGTCATTCTTCGCGGCGACGATCAGCACCTTGCAGTCCTTGAGGTTCTTGACGCAGGTGATTGGGTCGATCGGCGCGATCAAGTTCTTGACGTTCTTGCTTCTTGCCGCCGATCGCCTCGAAGAGCTTGCGATATTTCGCGGCCTGCGGGTGGTCCCAGTAGCCGTCCACGAAATCGGCGCCGCCCAGGAGCACCGCCAACCGGCCCAGCTTGGGCTCCATCTCGGCCGTCAGCGTCGCCATGAAGCTGCCGAGGCTGGTGCCCATGATGCCGAGGCGTTTCTTGTCGATTTCCGGCCGGGATTCGAGCCAGGCGGCGGCGCGGCGCAGGTCGAGCACGGTCTGCCGAACCGCGGCGAAACTCTGCTCCAGGTCGGTCGAGAGCAGGCGCGCCGAGCTGCCGGGCGGCCGGCGCGGGCCATAGTACGCCATCTGTACGAACAGGGCGGCAATGCCCTTCTGCGCCAGGTGGCGGGAGATCATGCGCGAGAGGCTCTGGTCGCCGCCGGTGATATCGAGCACGATCACGCCGGGCAGCGCGGTACCCTGCCGCGGCCGATAATACTCGGCGTAGACGGTGTTGTTCTCCTTGTGCGGGCTCTCGACCGGCGAGGGGAAACGCAGCTCGAAGATCTCGATGGTGCTGACCGGCACATCGCGCTTCGGCGTCAGCTCGAAGTCGAAGCGATGCGGCTCGAGGCGATAGTCCCTGGGCACGTCTTTCTGGTCGCCGAGCGGCGTGAACGCGACGGTGCCCTTCTCGACGGAAGCGAGCTTGTCGCCGGCAAGGAGCGGCGTGGCGAACAGCAAGACGGCGTTGACGGCCAGGCAGCGCATGGGCGGTTCTCGTGGGGGAGGTGCGGAGTGAACCACATTTACCGATTGTAGACGAACGGCAGGGATCGGCTCAAGCGATTTCGCGTTTGGCCTTGGCGTTGGAATTCGTTCCGGCGATGAGCTTGTCGGCGCAGAGTTGCTCCAGGCTGATCCCCTTCGCCTTGGCTTCCGCCTGCAAGGCCGCGTGGACCGAGCTTGGCAAGCTCACGTTCACGTGACCGTTTACCGACGGGCGGAGATCGACCACGCCTTCTTGGAGCGGCGGCCACGGAAGCGTGTCCCGTAGCTTGAGTATGCGTCTGTATTCCGGCGTTTGGCAGAACGCCGTGCGGTCCGCCGCGGTCGGGAAAGCACGGCTAGCTTCGCCATTCGCGGCAAACACGGAATTACTCAGGGCGAAGGAATCGGCCACCTCCTTCGCGCGCTGCTCGGCAAACTTCAGCACCTCACGGGCTTTCGCGGTAATCCGCCGCGGGATCTTGGCCTTCCTCGTGGTAGCCATGTTTCTCGCTCCAGGAAAAGATGCCGTCCATCGCTCAGACGATCCGCAGAAACTGTAAGCCGTCGTAGCCGAAGACCTCGAAATACATCGCGCGTTGCCCAAGTTTGCGGCCGAGTCGCTTCACCGCTCGGATGGCCTCTGGCAGGCGACTGCGGTCGCATTCGACGCTCACCTTGACACAGACGTTGGTGAACTCCGTACCGTCGTCGTCGATCCAAAATCCGGTCACCGGCCCTTCCCTGCTGCCCCCGCCGAATGGCCGCCATAGCGCAGCGATGAACCGCTTCAGGACATCCTCGTTGATCAGCGTGCCATCGTTCAACCTTGTGGGAACGAGCGTCGTGAACTTCACAGCCTGTCGCCTTCCTGGCAATCGATGTTCGCTTTTCATGCTACCATAATTGCACTTCACGCCGCAACGGACTCTGCCTCTTGGCCTCTTGCCGCGTCGCCTATTCCTTCACCGCGTCCGCCTTGCGGTACAGCTGCGTCGGAATGAGGATCTCGCGCTCCGGCGTGTTGCCGCTGAAATAGCGCACCACCGCCTGCGCCGTCTTGCGACCGATCTCGTCGGGGTGCTGGATTGGGTCGGCGTAGATCTTGCCTTCGCGAATCGCTCGCTTGCCCTCGGGCTGGCCGTCGAAGCCGACGATCTTGACCTGGTCCGCCTTGCCGGCTCGCGCCAGGGCTGAGTACGCGCCCAGCGCCGACGGGTCGTTGATCGCGAAAATCGCCGCCAGGTCGGGATGGCTCACGATGGCGTCGGCGGTGGTCTTGGCCCCTTGCTCCTTGCCGCCGCCGCCGTTCAGGCGGGCGACGATCTGGATGGCGCCGCCCTTGCCGGTCTTGTTGTGCGCGGCGATGACCTCGTCGAATCCCTTGACGCGCAAGAGGCACGACTCGACACTCGGGTAATCGAGGACGAGCACCTTGCCGCCGGCCTCGCCGAGCGCCTCGATGATCGCCGCGGCCGCCTGCTTGCCGCCGGCGTAGTTGTCCGTGGCAACGTGGGTGACGACCTTGGCCGACGGGTCCAGGCACGCGATGTCGGCGGTGAAGACCGGGACGTCCTGCTTGTTGGCCAGCCGGATCGCCTCGCCGACCGTCTGCGAGTTGCATGGACAGAGGACGATGGCGGAGACACCCTTGGCGAGGAAGTCCTCGACCTGGGCCTTTTGTCGTGCCTGGTCCTCGTCGCCGCTGACGACGATCGTCTCGTAGCCTTTCTTGCCCATTTCGACGGTGAAGACGTTGCCGATCTCCTTGAAGAAGGGGTTGGTCATCGTCAGCACCGACACGCCGACGAGCTTGCGCGGCTGGTTGTGCTCGGTGGTGCCGCGGCAGCCGGCACCGAGGAGCAGGCCGGCCAGGAGATGGAGGGCGAGACAGCGAGATTGCATGGGGTTCTCCAGAACGGTAGGTCCGGCGAGTCGAGCCGGCAGGGTTCGTAGTGACCGGCTTTAGCCGGTCCGCTTTGACCCGCTCAAGCGAGTCACTACGAACCGACCTACGTGATCGTTTCGATTCGGCCGTCCTGCAAGCGCAACACCAGATCGCCGAGCTGGGCGGCCTCGTGCCGGCTATGCGAGACGTGCAGCACGGTCACGTCGGTGTGGGCGCGAATGGTCTGGAAGACGCCGATGAGCCGTTCGCGCGTCTCCTCGTCGAGCGAGCCGAGCGGCTCGTCCATGAGCAGCACCGGCGGAGCGTGCGCCAGCGCCCGGCCGAGGGCCACGCGCTGCGTCTCGCCGCCGCTGAGGCCGACCGCACGGCGATCGAGGAGGTGGTCGATGCCGAGCCAGCCGGCCAATTCGTGGACGCGGGCCGCGATGGCGTCGGCCGGCCGGCGGCGCAGCGCCAGCGCGAAGCCGAGGTTTTGCCGTACCGTCATGGTACGAAACAGCGCCCCGTCCTGCGGCACAAAGCCGACGTTGCGGTCGGCCGGGTCCAGTCCGGTCACGTCGCGGCCGCCCAGCAAGATGCGGCCGGCGACGGGGCAGCGCAACCCGGCGACGGCTTCGAGCACGGTCGTCTTGCCCGAGCCGGTTCGGCCCATGAGCACGGCATAGCGGCCGCGCGGCACGCACAGCGTGATGCCGTCGAGGTGGAAGCGGCCCTGGCGAATGGCGAGATCGCGGACGTTGATCATGGCTGGTGAGTGGTGAGTGGTGAGTGGTGAGTGGTGAGTGGTGGAGTGGTGAGCGGTGGAGTGGTGAGTGGTGAGTAGTGAGTGGCTTGGTGGATGAATGGGCTAGCCGTTTCGCAATCGTTTTCTTTACCACTCACCACTCACACTCCACCACTCACCACTCACCACTCACCTCAAATCAACCCCGTGCCGCGCAGGCCAAAGGTGCGCGTCAGCACCAGGACGACGGCGGCGACGACGATCATCAACAGCGAAACGGCGATGGCCGCCTCGATCTTGCCGACGCTCAGCTCGAGGAACACCGTGGTCGGCAGCACCTCGGTGCGCATCCGCGTGGCGCCGGCGAAGACGAGGATCGGTCCGAACTCGCCCAGAGCGCGGGCCCACGCGAGCGTCGCCGCGGTCAGCACGCCGGGCCGCGCCTCCGGCAACACCACCAGCCAGAACGCCTGGTGCCGCGAGCAACCGAGCGTGCGCGCCACCTGCTCGGTGCGTGGCGGCAGCTGCTCGAAGGTCACGCGCATCGTGCGCACCGCAAACGCGGCCGACACCGCAAACTGCGCCAGGATCACCGCCGGCACGGCATAGGTCACCGTGATGACCGACTGCACGAGCTTGCCGAAGGGAGTCTGAAACAGGATCAACAGGCTCAGGCCGATCACCAGCGGCGGCAGCACGATCGGCACGTCGAGCAACGTGTCGACGATCGCCTTGCCCGGGAACGACGTGGCGCGAGGAGATAACCGAGCGGGACCGCGACCCACAGTGCCATCAGCGTGCTGATCGTGCACGAGATCAGGCTCAGGCGGATGGCGTAGCGGATCTCGGGGCTGCCCAGCGCCGCCACCAGGTCGCCGGGCGAGGTGAAGAACAGGTCGGCCGCGAGCATGGCGACGATCAGCGCGACGTAGGTGCCGCCGAGCAGCGCGAGGCAGACGTAGAAGATGCGGTTGGAGGCGTTCATGAGCAGAGCCAAACGGCAAGCCGCGGGATGAGCGCAGCGAATCCCGCGGGTCGGAACCCGCGGGATTCGCTGCGCTCATCCCGCGGCTTGGCGGTCTGCCATCACATCTCAACGCGCCGGCAATCCCCACACACGCACGGTCTTGTCGACACTGCCCGAGACGATGCGCCGGCCATCGGGGGCGTAGGCGACGCAATTCACCGTGTCGGTGTGCCCCTTGAGCTGGTGCAACTCCTTGCCGGTGGCCACGTCCCACAGGCGAATGGTACGATCCTCGCTCCCGGTGACCAGCCGTTTGCCGTCAGGGGAAATCGCCATGCCCTTGGTCGGCCCGTTGTGGCCATCGAAGCGGCGCGTCTCCCGGCCGGTGGCGACGTCCCAAACGTGCACGGCGCTATCGCCCGCGGACAGGACATGCTTGCTGTCGTGCGTGAACGCGACGTTGGTGATCGAGTTGCTCTGCGAGTCGCACGTACGGACAAGCTGGCCGGTGGCGAGCTCGAAGATGCGCACGACGCGCTCCATGCCGCCGGTGGCGATGTGCCTGCCGTCCGGGGCGAAGGCGACCGCGTAAACGAAGTTGCTGTGCCCGGAATAGCTGCGGATCTGGTCGCCGGTGATGGTGTTCCACAGGTAGGCACCCGGAAATGGACCGCTACTCGGCGCCTTGTCGTCGCTGACCGAAAGGAATGTGTTGCCGTCGCGCGCGATCGCCAGGCCGTTGACGTTGATCGGATGGGTGTAGCGCCGGGCCTCGTTGCCGGTCTTCAGATCCCAGAGCCGCACCGTCGTGTCCCAACTCGCCGAGAAGACATGGCGACTGTTGGGATGGAAGGCGACGGCCCAGACTTGCTTGGTGTGGCCCTGCAGGGTCTTTTCGAGCTTGCCGGTCGTGACGTCCCAGATGCGAACGGTGGTATCCAGGCCGCCCGACGCGATCTGGTGGCCGTCCTGCGCGAAGGCAACGCTCTTGACCTCGTCGGTGTGGCCCTCGAACTTCTTGATCTCGCCGACCGGCACCGGGCCGGTCGCGACCGGGGTCGTCGCGCCTGGCGCTCGGCGACCTGATCGAGGCGCTTCTGGGCCTTGGTGTGACTCAGGCCGGTAAGCTGACCGATCGCCTTGTCGTACCAGAAGGCGGCGCGGACCTGCAGGGCGAGCCGGGCCGGATCCTGCTCCTTGGCCGCCAGGTCCCACCAGGCGTCGGCCAACGCCACCTGCGGCAAGGTGTCGCGCGGGCCGGCCAGATCGCGCTCGGCCAGGCCCTTGAGCGCCGCATCGCTCCCCTTCGCCAGGTACGGGATAGCCTTGTCCCAGTGGCGCTTGATCAGGCCGTAGTATTTGCCCAACTCGAGATTCGCCTCCGCGTCCTTCGGGTCCGCCTTGAGCCGGTCGAGGTAGCCCTGCTGCGCGCAAAACCTTTTTCCGCGGCCGCGATGTCCGTCAGCCGCTTCTGGGCGTCGAGGACCAGGCTCGGGCTCTTGGCCTTGCGCGGCGGCCTCGGCAACCTGCCCGAGCGCGCGGGCGGCGTCGTAGCTGTCCGCCTCGAGCGCCTCGGCGATGAGCGGCAGCGTCAAATCGAGCACCGCCTTGGCCTCCTTGGTGTCGGCCCCCGCCGCCGCCAGCTTCAGCGCCGCCGCCTTGCTCGCCAGCACATCGACGGCGAACGTCCGCGCCAGCTCATCGATCGCCGTGAACGCCAGGCCCGCGTCGCCAGCCCTGGCAGCCAGGTCGCGCGTTCCTGCAGGAGCACAAAGCGCAGGGCCAGGTCGTCCCTGGTGTCGCGGCCTTGCTGCAGCAATTCCGCGGCGAGCTTCGCGCGGGCGGCCGAGTCCTGGGCGTTCTTGAAGTCCTCCTGAAACACCTCGAGGACGAGCTTGCGCGCCTTGTCCTGAGCCGCCGGACCGGGCGGCGGCGCCTTGCCCTGGCTGCCGGCGCAACAGCGTGCCGGCCAGCAACAGCGCTCCCAGAACTGCGAGTGCCGACGACCTTCCCATGTTGAACCCCGCGCGAAACTACGTGCTTCCCTGGCGCTTTCATGTCGGGACAAGGAGTGCTTGTAGTGACCCGCTTTAGCGGGTTCGGGATCCGCTAAAGCGGGTCACTACGAGCGCCGGTCCAGTCACGGACCCCGCGCGTCCGCGCGAGACATGGAAATACTAGCGACTGCGGCGGCACTTGAGCAGAGGCCGCTGGGTGGCGACGGCGCCGCGGCGGCATAAAATGGCGCTTGTCCGCGGCGGGCGGGCGCGGTACGTTACGGCAGGTGTTGTCCGGTCCTGGCCATGTCCGGTGGATCCGATGCAAGTCATTTCGGTCAGCTGTGCGAGCTGTAGCCACGCGATGAAATTCGCCGCCGACAAGGCGGGTCGCAAGGCCAAATGCCCCAAGTGCAATACGATCCTCACCGTGCCAAAGCCGGCCGAGGCGAACGGCGGCGCCGCCAAGCCGGCCGTGGAGGAGGAAACCGGCTACGGCGTAGTGGTCGATAAACAGCTCGAGGAAAAACGCCGGCAGCTGGAGGAGGCGGAGCGCATTCGCCAGAAGGAGGTCAAGAAGAAAAAAGCGCCGAAGATCCAGAAGAAGTTCAAAAGCCTGCCCGAGGCCGAGCTGTGGGAGAAGGTCCACTTCGGCCTGCTGTTCCTCTTTTTGGGCACCTGCGTGTGGGCGTTCACCCATCTGCTGCAGGGCATGTGGGTCGCGCTGGGCACCGTCGAGCACACCGACTACGCCCGCCTGGTGACCGAGCTGATTGAGCGTCAGGATCCGGTCATCCCCGAGCGCGGCCAGTTCTGGAACTTCAGCCAGTTCCATTTCCTGGTCGCACTCGCTGCCGGCCGCGGCTTCGCCGGCTTCGCCAAGATTTGCCTGATCGTCAACCTGATCCTTTATCCGATCCAGGCCATCCTGTGGCTGGTCGGCGGCATCCTCTGCCTGCCGGTTCCGCGCCATCACGGCACCATGGGCCAGCTCATCTTCATGATGGTGCTCGGCGTGTTCAACGCGGCGTTCTTCCTGTTCTTTCGGCTGTTGCCGACGACGGGGATCTATCGCTATTACCTGATTCCGTACTTCATCCCGGAGGTGATGTACACCGAATACAACATGGAGCGCGTCTATCCGTTCTTCATGCTCTGGAGCCCGAGCCCGTTCTGGGAAGCAATCCTGGCGATCTTCCTGCAATTCGTCTACTACTTGCAGCCGATCATCGTCTGCACGTTCATCTGGTCGTGCGCCAGCACGCTCAAGGCCGACCGGCTCGAGCAGCAGGCTGCGGGTGTGTCGGCCTCCGGCTTCGCGCAATACTTCGCGTGGCTGGCGTTCCTGATGATCGCGCTGTGCGGCACCACGCCGGTGCTGGTCGCCACCTTGCGCGTGCTGTATATCGTGTGGTACAGCGCCCTCCTGATGTTCATCGTGCGTCACGCGCTGGTCATCTGGAGCTGCCGCGATGTGATTGCCACGCGTCTCAACCCGGAAGGATAGCGATCACCGGAAGGGGGGCCGGAATTGATCAGTGCGGACTTCCTCGAGATTCTGCGCTGCCCGCTCAGCCCGAGCCGGACGCGCCTGCTGCTCAAGGACGCCAGGCTGGTGTGCGAGCGTTGCGCCCTGCGCTTTGCGATCCGGGACGGCTTCCCGATCCTGGTCGCCGAGGAGGCTGAGCTGCCGGCCGGTTGCGAAAGCCTGAGCGAGCTGCCTTGCCAAAAACCTGCGGCCAAGTCGTCCGGCACCGGCAACGCCGCCCGCGACGGTCAGGCTGCCGGATGAGGCAGCGAATCCCGCGCGCGGCGCAAAAAAACGACCCCCGGTTGCAGGTGAGCGGCTCGGACAGGCAAGCCGCCAACCTGCAATCGGGGGTCGTGAAGTCGTGACGCTTTTGCTACCTGCCGAAGCCCGAAACTGGCGGCGGCACGTTGGTGCCGCCGAGGCCGCCTGCGGGCGGCGGCGTGTAGCTGCTGCCGAGGCCGCTGCTGGGCAGGTTCGGACCGCTCGCGTTGACCGGCGGAATGGTCCCGGCGCCGGTGCCGGTGGCGAAGCTGGTGCCGCCGCTAGACTGAAGCGGCGAGGCGGTGCTGCTGCTGAAGCTGCCATTGGGCTGCGACGCGTTGTAGCTCGGCGGGTTGAAGCCGGTGCTCGTGGACGACGTACCCTGGATGCTGTTCGCGCCATACGGCGTGGTGGTCGACGGCGTTGTGGAACCCGTCTTGATACCGTTTGTACCCGTTGTACCCGGGTATATGTTACTCGTGTTATTGTTCGGGAATGCCGCCTGGTTCCCGTAACCCTGCGGGGTCACCGTGCCGCCGTTGGGCGACGTGGTCCCGGGCGGGAAGTACGGCGGCGGTGTCGCCGTCTTGTTCTTCTGCGGGCTGTCGCAGCCGTAGAACAGCAGGCTGCCCAGACACAGGACACCGATCTTGAGCCAAGGTTTGGTCCCCATCTGCTTCCTCCTCCATCCTTGAGTTTTGAACCGGGCCGCTGAGGTTCTCCCCAAACCTGGAACCACGGCCGGGCGAATCCTTTCGCACTCACCCCAAGCGGGCGGGAATTTAGCCAGCGCGCTCGCCGCGGTCAAGCCCAAAGAGCCGTTTGGCGAACCTCGCGGGCAGCCGCGGCGTCAATAAAGCAAAGCGGCAGAAGTTTGTGCACATGACGTGCCGCGCGGCCGGCACCCCGGCGCAGGGAACAAAATGCCCATGTGCTGTGCACATTCTGCCCGAAAGCGTGCGGACCAGGGCGCGACGGGGTCTGGCCGATGGGCGGGCAAAGCCCTAAAATCCGCTCTAGTGACGGTTTATCAACGGGCGAAACGAGGAACGCGTTGTTCGGCACACGGCTTGCATGGGGCACTGTGTCCCGCGCCGGCCCTGCCCGATGCTCGAGGAGGATCGACCGATGCTCGCCAAAAACTGCCCCGATGAAACGCTCCGACTCGAAGGCCTCGACGGCGAGGTTGCCGAGTTGTCGCTGCTGCTGCCGGCCTGGCAGATTGACGCCTTGGAGCAAGCGGCCCAGGCCGAGGGCATCACGGTCGCCCAGCTATTGCGCCGTCTCGTAAACCGCACGCTGGCCCAGCGAAATCTGCACCAGGCGGGCTATTACTACGGCTGAGCATTCTTCGCCTCGATGACAACCGCGTCGGCCGGCGAGCATCTCGCCGGCCGATATCTTGCGCCGCGCCGGTGAGCCGCCCCGGGCTTGTCCCGGCGGTCTGCGGGGAACCAGACGGCGGGGACAAGACCCGCCGCTCGCCATGCCAAGAAAAACCATGCTACGGAATTTGACACGTTTGCCGGCATGACCTAACCTTGGGCAACGGTTTGGACGGGTACGCCGCTCCGGCCGTCAACCAACAGCCCGAACGGCTGCCGTGTTCCACGAAAAGGCAAACCATCCGTGAGGATGGGGCGCAAAGCCATGGGTCCCAAGTCCCCAGGGATCGCCAGGCTGCCGAATGGGGTGGTCCACACGGTAGCGTCGCCGGCCAACCCCCTGGCCCAGGCGCGCAAGCCGACGTGCTGTTTTTCCCCGGACCGGGTGTCCGGGGCCGGCGGGGCGCGTCCAGAAGCCCGGCGCCGCGAACCATCTCTGGACCCGAGAGGATCTGTCATGCTGTCTCGTTTCACGCACGCGGTGACCGAATTCATTACCAAGGAAGACGGCCCGACCGCAGTCGAGTACGCCGTGATGCTGGCCCTGATTATCGTGGTCTGCATCGCCGCCATCACCACGCTGGGCCAGAACGCCAGCAGCACGTTCACCAGCGTCGGCACCACCATCGGCGGCGCCAGCTAAGTCCGGTTCGCAATTCGAATCGCAAATTCGAATGTCGACCTGACGAACAAGCAAATGTCGAATGAAGAGGGAATGCAAGTGCCCTTTTCATTCGACATTTGCTTGTTCGTCAGGTCGACATTTTTCGCATGCCATGGCCGCGCAAAAAGCAACCCCCGCCTGGCGACAGGCGGGGGTAGTGCCGAGTCCGGTGAACAGTCACCAGCTTGCGAGATTAGTTGCAGCAGCTGCTGCAGCAGCTCTTGTGCTGGAACAGGCCGTGGAAGTGGGCGTGACCGCAGGTCGGCGTGCAGCACGGGGTGCAGGGGACCTCGATGGTCTTGCAGCGCTTCACCATGCGGGTGCAGGTGACGCACTCTTCGTAGGGGACGCACACCTTGACGGTGCGGGCCACCTTGCAAGTCACCTGGTGGGGCACCATGACGGTGTACTTCTCAACCCGCTGCTCGGTCACGCACTGGTAGGTGCAGACCTGACACGTCACGTCTTCCCACACCTGCTTGCACACCGCGACCTTGCAGGTCGTCGGCACTTGCACGCAGACCTTCTTGCACACCGTGTGCGGCGTTTCGCAATACTCGGGGCAGTGGACCCACACCTTGTGCGTGTGAACCTTGCACGTCGGGCACGGCTCGCAGCAGCCGTGGTTGAACAGGCTGTGCCCGCTCGAGCAGCTGCAGGTCTCGCGGCACTCCCAGTGACCGAGCTTCACGCAGTGCTTCTTCATGCAGGTTTCCTGCACCGTCTGGTAGCAGGTCTTCATCACGCACCGCTCTTCGTAGCAGGTCACGGTCTTGCAGACCTTGCGGCACTCGGTCTTCATGACCGGCACCTTCTTGACAACGTTGCACACGCGCTCGCGGCATTCCGCAACGCACTCGGTCTTGCAGACATCGACCATTTCCGTACGGCACTCGTACTTGTAGGCCGTGCGCTTCACGGTGTACGTTTCCGGGACGCACTCGGTGACGGTGATCGTCCGAGTCGCCGGGCTACACGTGGTCGGGCGCAGGACGAAGCAGGCGCGCCACAGGGTTCATTGCAACACGGCGCCTGGTGTTGTGCCCACGCGGGCGAAACAACCGCGGCGGTAACGGCGCCGACCAACAGAGCCATGCGAAGGGTTCGGCTGACCATGCCTTCTCTCCTTGGTGATAGACGCCGATCCGGTTTCCCCACACGGACACACACCGCTGGGCCTGGATCGACACTACAAAGTAGGAACATCACCAATATGCCCAACGTCGGCGCTTTGGTGAAAAAAGGGACTCCAAGAAGTGCGGAAAAGGCACCGCGACTCTAACGCCCGTAGCGATCGCAGCCAAGCTGCCGCCTGCGGGCAACGGGTACAACGTGCCGGCGCGCTTCGACAGCGCAAAAACGCGCGCCGGGAGCAGCCGTTTAGCGGCGGTTCTACGAACCGCCCGCGGTTCTTTGGAACCGCCGCTAAACGCTTGCTCCCGGCGCGCCGTTTTTTCCAGGCTGCGTTACTGCTTGTCCTTCTTTTTCTCCTCAGCCTTCTTCTTCTCGTCGAACTTCTTGAGCGGCTGTAACGACTGTGCCGGATTTACCGTCGGGCCGCTCACGGCACCTGGGTGCGACGCGGTTCCCGCCGTCCCCGCGGCTCCGCTGGTCGTCTTCGTTCCACCCAGCGTCGGCGCCGGCGTGGTGGTCGGATGCGCCACCGTCGATGTGGACCCTGCCTTCGGCGCCACCGGCGTCGTCGGCACCGCCAGCGACCGCGTGATCGGCTTGCCCTGCGACCCGGGGGCGATCGGCGCCAGCTCCGTCCGCTTCCGCTCCGTGGCCGCCGCCACCTGCACCGCCCGGGCCGTCTCCCGCACCTGCATGCGCGCCGCCGCGTCCATGCGCGTCATCGGGATGTTCCTGGCCGCCATCAACGTCCGGGCCGGCGCAAGCAACGGCGGCCCGCCCCGGTTGTTGATGACGGTCGTGAAGTAGTTGTTCGTCGTGTTATTGACGATGATCCGTTGCTGCTCGATCAGCGTGCGCGGCGGCAGCGGCGACCGGCCGGCGTTGCGGTCGAACGCGATGTTGATCTGCAGGTCGAACCAGCGCGGATTGTCGCGGTACTCCCACCGCTGATAGACGACGATCGGCTCATAATAGCTGCGGCTATAGACCACCGTCGTGACGTAGCCGCGATTGGCGTACACTGGGCCGTAGTAGTCACCGAAATAGTAATGGCCGTATCCCGGATACACGAACATCGCGTCGAGAACCAGCACATCGGAGACGGCGTAAGCCGGTGAATACACATAGGTGGCGGGGACGACGGCTGGATTGACAAAGACCGGGGCATAGATGACGCCGCGGCGCGCGACCGTGTAGTCCCAGTAGCCGGGGATGAAGACGTAGCCCGTCGGCGTCCAGCAGTAATGGCCGGCAATGTAGATGTAGCTTGGCCGAACGCGCTGCCAGTAACCGGCGCGCCAGACGTAATGGGTGCCGGTCCACTGCCAGTAGCCGGGGACGTAGAACATCTCGGCGCCGGGCGGATCGCCGGGCGGCGCGACATGGGGCGGCGCGGGCGGCGTCGGATAGTAGGTGACGTCCGGTGCGTGGGCCGCGGCCTGCGCCACGTTGCCGCCGGCGGGTGCCGCCTGGGCGGGGGCGGCGTTGCCCCAGAAGCCGGCCACCCATTGCCACTGGTCGCCGACCTCGCGCCAGTAGCCGGGCACCCATTCACGATGTTCGGGCTTCACACGCCAGCAGCCGCTCACCCAGAGGAAATCTTTACGGTCCTCGTCGTATGACCAGTACCCGCCGATCCAGGCGACGTTGCCGTCGGGCCGATCCTCGGGCGGCAATTCTTCCATCGGCGCCGGCGGCTTGCCGGGGATCGGCTGCGTCGGCTTGGCCTCCATGCTCGGCGAGGCAAACGCCTCGTGCACCGGCCCGCGCCATCACCTCGACGCCGCGCGGCACCTCCGGCGCCGGCTCGGCCACCGGCGTCGGCGGCGGACCCTGCATGGGTTGCGATGGCGGCGGCTCTTGCGAATCGCCCTGGGACGCTAGAAAGGCCGCGACTCCCAGGAACGCCACAAGGGGAATGGTACGAGCCAGCAGCGTGCGCATCGGCAACTCCTCCGTTCTGGTGGGATTCGTCATGAGCCGAACGGCTCACCGCGCAGGGCGGGACCACTTTGTATCGCGTCGGCGGGAAAAGTTCCAGCTGAAGTGAAACCCCCACGCCGCGGGATGAGCGCAGCGAATCCCGCGGGTGCTTCGCTTCCACCCGCGGGATTCGCTACGCTCATCCCGCGGCTTGGGGGTCCTACCTTCTCACTCCGTCGTGAATTGCCAGGTCTGCCGCCATTGCTGCCCGTTAACCACCGCCGACAGCGTCACGTGGTAGGTTTGGCCCGGCCGTAGCGGCGCGCGCGGGTATAGACAGACGGTGTTGTGCGGCGGCTGCGCGGGGTCAAGCGGCTGCTCCGGATTGGACAGGATGCTCTCGATCGTCCTGCCGTCCGCGTCGGTTAACGTGCCTTTGCCGCCGAGGAGCTTGACCTGGTTGGGGAAGGTGACGCTGATGGGATAACCGAGCACCGCCGTCTGCCCCGGCGCCCGCTCCACCCCGGCGCACGGCACGCCCTCCTGGTCGGGCACCGGAAAGAGCACGATGCGGTCGCTGCCACGGCCGCCGACCGCGTCGACCACGCACTGCCAGCCGCGGCCGACGTCGTGGGCGCAACCGATGCCGATGCGGCGCAGCT
This sequence comes from uncultured Gemmataceae bacterium, assembly GCA_963834865.1. GTDB lineage: Bacteria > Planctomycetota > Planctomycetia > Gemmatales > Gemmataceae > CAWIDK01. The sequence goes on along the minus strand of CAWIDK010000002.1, from coordinate 1,961,679 downwards.
GCGGATCGAGCAGGTAAATGCGCCGCAGGAACGTACCGATACTGTCATCCACTTGTGCCACCGGTTCGGGGGCCCGGGAGAGGACGTTCGACTGCTGGCCCGCCTGCCGGCCCTCGGGACTGAATCCCGGCAACTCGGGGTCCTCGTCGTTGGTCGAGCGCTTCTTGGCCGTGATCACCGGCATGTTGCGTACGAGGTATTCGGCATGTGCCTGACAGCCCCGGCTCAGCCACGGATCGAGGGTCACCGCCGGCAAACCAGCCGCCGCTCGGTACGCGTTGAGCCGCTGGAGGGACTGCGCCGCCGCCTGGGCCGATGTGAGGCCGGCGCCGCCTGTCGTGAACTGCCAGCCCTTCTGCCAACCCGCGCCGCTACGCTGGCCGCGCAGCAACACGTGGTAGGTTGTGTTGGGCCGCAGCGGCTCCCTGGGGATCAGGCAGACGGTTTCGCCCTGATTCGTCTTGAACCGGGGGTTGGCCGGCGTCTCGGGCGACGAGAACCACACCGGCACTTCCTTGCCGGCGCTGTCGGTGAAGATCGCCGAGGCTGACCGGAGCGGCGTCTCCCTGGGAAAAACCGCCGTCACCGGATAGCCTGCCCGGCCTGTCCTGTCCTCGGGAATCGGATTGGGCTCCTCGCCGAAAATGGGAAAATGCAGCGGCACATCGGTCTGGTCCGGCGCGGGTAGAACACGGGATGCGGGCGCGGGACACTGCGGTCGCGGCCGGTCTGCACGTTCAACACGGTAACCCAACCCTGGCGCCGCGCGCGGGCGGAACCGTAGCCGACCGACTTGAGGGTCGGCTCCAGAATCGGCACGCGATGGTAGAGCGTCGCGACCCACGTGTCGACGCCGTACAGCGGGTCGGGACCGCCGATGCTGATGTCCGACGCTTTGCCCGATTGATCCCCTTCATCACTCGAACCGGGCAGAGTCAGATCCTCATGATGCGCCCCCAGGCCCATCGTCGCCGGATGGCCGAGGTTCAGCGCCAGGTAGTGTGCGTGCATCCGGCAGCCGCGACTCTGCTCGGCATCGAGCACCACCGGCGCGAGACCCGCCAGCTTGCGAAACTCATTCACGCGCGCGAGCGCCTTGGCGGCCCACAATCCCTGCTGGTCGTCGTCGTCTTCCGTGGTAAATTTCCAGGTCTGCGCCCACGGCTTGCCGTCGACACTCGCCGCGATCCGCGCCTGGTAGACCCGATGGCCGCGCAGGGCGCCTTCGCGATCAGCGCGATGGTGTTGCGCTGGCCCTTCTCGTGGACCGGCTTCTCCGGCGTGGACAGCCAAACGTCAACGGTCTGGCCCGCGTCGTCGCGCAGCTCGGCTTTCACCTGCGTCACCTTGCGCAGCGGCGGAAAGGTGACGGTCACAGGGAAGCCGGCCGCCGCGTCCGGATCCGGGATTTCCGGCCCCCCTGCGAAGGTCACCGGCACGTCCCGCTGATTCGGCGGCGGATACACCACAATCGTTTCGCTGCCGCCGACGCCGCGCACTACGTCGACCACCACCGCCCACGCGTCGCCCGGCATCGGCTCGACGCCGATCCCGATGACGCGCAGGCCCGGTTTCAGGAGCAACAGCCGTCCATTGAGCCGGCCGAGCCACTGGTCAACCGCGGCGCGCGGCGCCGACCGACACCATCGCGAAGTTGGCCGCCCGCCGTCCCGCCTCGCTGAAACCCGGCTTGTCGGGCTCCTCATCGAGCAGCATGCCGCTCACCGTCGGCGGATTCAGGGCGAGATAGTGCGCATGGGCGGCACAGCCTCGGCTCAGCTCCGGATCGACCTGCACCAGATCCAGCCCCGCCGTCTTGCGATACGTGTTCACCTGCCGCAGCAGCGTCTCGACCAGCGCCTGCACCGCCTTGGCATCGGCCGGCGGCACGTCCGGTTGCTTCGGTGGCGACGGGGCCGGCGGCGGCGGCTTCGATTCCCTTTTTCCGTCCTTCTTCTCCGGCGGCCGCGACGGCTCCTCTTTCGGCGGCGCCGTCGGTTTGGCGCTCTTCTTCGGCGCCGCCACCGGGACGGCCGGCGTTGTCGACGACGCGACGAGCAACCAATACGCACCGAGCCCCGCCACGCCGAGCGCGACCAGCCCGAGCAACGCGATCGCTGCGGGAATGCCCAGCAGCAGCGCGACCGGTTTGCGCCGCGGCGCCCCGGTTGCGTCCACGGTGCGCCGGCAATGGGGGCACAACCCGTTGCTTGGCGTGATCATTCGCTTGCACCATCGACAACGCATCGTCGGCATAGACACTCCCGTTGTGATCCTTCTTATTCTTGCACGCGCATGGCCGATTCGCGACTGAAAAGCGGACGGCTGCCGGCGCGAGGGATAGATTGAAACCGTCACGCCGTCGGAGGCGTTGCCCCCTGCAACGCCTCAGGCGGCGATCGGGGGAAGGTCCGATGCAATTGTGCAAGGTACGGCTCGCGGGCGGCAGCATTCGGACCGGCGTCCTGGAGGGCAATCAGATTCGCCTGCTCTCCTGGACGCTGAGCGAGATCCTGCATTACAGCCGGCCAGCCGAGGTCGCGCGGGAGCGGCTGGAGCAGTCGCGCGAATCGGTGCCGCTGGCCGACGCCGTGCTGCTGGCCCCGGTGGACGAGCAGGAGGTGTGGGCGGCCGGCGTGACCTACAAGCGCAGCGAGGAAGCGCGAGCGCGAATCGGTGGGCGCCGCACGCTTCTACGACCTGGTCTACACCGCCGCCCGGCCCGAGCTGTTCTTTAAGGCCCCCGCCTACCGCGTCGTCGGCCCCGGCCAACCGATCCACATCCGCCGCGATAGCCGCTGGAGCGTCCCCGAACCCGAGCTGGCCCTGGTCCTGGCCCCGTCGCTGAGGCTGGTCGGCTTCACTGCCGGCAACGACGTGAGCGCCCGCGACATCGAGGGCGAGAACCCGCTCTACTTGCCGCAGGCGAAGGTTTACGACAACGCGTGTGCCCTGGGTCCAGTGGTCACGCTCGCCGACGCGATGCCGCGCCCCGAGGAGACGCACATCCGCCTGAGCATTGCGCGCGGCGGCCGGCCAGTCTTCGAGGGATCCACCACGGTCGCCGCGATGGCCCGCTCCTTCGAGGACCTGATCGCGTGGCTCGGCAAGGAGACAAGCTTCCCGCACGGCGCCGTGCTGCTCACGGGCACCGGCGTGGTCCCGCCCGACGATTTCAGCCTGGCCGCCGGCGACGTCGTACACATCACGATCAGCGGTATTGGGGTCCTGACGAATCCGGTGGCGACGCGGTGACGGTCCGGCAAATCGTTTCACGCTGGCATATTGAAGTCGGCGCAAGTCCCGTCCTTTCGCACGTCTCGCTCATAGCGTCGATCGCGCTCGGATGCGTGGTCGCGCAATGGACATTACATTACCATGCTGCGCCCGCCATCACGTCGAGATGGTGGCCGGCCTCTGCGCGAAAGGACGAGACGGCAATGAGCCCGCGATTGCTCAGTGTGGCGCTCGCGACCGCCTGGCTCGCATACGTTGCGCAACCGGCGGCGGCGCAGTCAATCAACGAGCAGGTCGTTCGCTACTGCAAGAAAATGCTGGACAAGCAGGTGGGTGGCGGCGAGTGTTCTTCACTGGCCTATTACGCCCTCAAAGCGGCTCATGCGAAAGAGCTGAACGATTTCAAGGACCGCCCCCACGAGGGAGATTACGTCTGGGGCAAGCTCGTCTACGTATTGCGCGGCCGGAAGAAGACGCCGGCAGAGAAAATCGTAGCCGGCCAAACGGTCAAGCCCGGCGACATCCTCCAGTATCGCAATGCGAAATTCGAGGGCAAGGGGTATTCCTACAGCTATGGGCACCACACGGCCGTGGTGCTGGCGATCAATCTCGGGACCAGGGAGATGACGGTGCTGGAGCAGAACATCAACGGGAAGCGATTTGTGCAGCAGTCGCATCTCAATTTGAACGATCTGCGCACCGGCTGGCTCCGAATCTATCGCCCCGTGGCTAAAAAATGACGGTCCATCGCATAACGGCCTTTTTTTGGAGTGCGGCGCTTTTCCGCCGCTTTGTTTTTTTCTTTGAAAAACCAGGAAAACAAAGCGGCGGAAAAGCGCCGCACTCCAAAAAAGAAGAACCCCCAACGGACATTGCGGCCTGCCCTGGTGCGCGGCAAAATGCCGTCGGTTGAAAATCGAAGAAGAGGTAGGCGAAGGTGCTTCCAACTTCAAGGGTGAACCTTCTCCGCGCGATCGGTCTCTAATGGATAGACCCCGTCCTTCGCGGACGGGTTATTGCGGACGGTTCAAGCGTGGCTTGGACCAGGGCGTTTGAAGCGGCGGTCTCGGGCATCCGTCCCGGACCCGCCTCGCTGTCGTAAGGGCCGGGGGACTCCCTCGGCCGGAACCGCTGGCCGCTCCCGGAGTGGGCCCCAGGCCCCGCATCCATTGGCGGCGGCGGAGGACCGCGCGAGCACGACGACTACTCGGGAGGGAGCAGTCTGGCGCGGTGACCGGCAACCCCATTGACCTCCGCGGGTTGCCTGTGGTCTGGCGAGTCCCCCAGGTTCGGGCAAGCCACCAGCCAGCGCGTGCAACGATGCGGCGAGGCCAGGCACCGGAGGCCGTCGACGGCACCGCGGTTCGTCCCGCTCCGAATGAAGGGCTCGCCCTTCGCGAGCGGCGACGGTGACGGTGCCGCCAGGCGAACCTCCGCTCCGGGAAATGCCGGAAGCCACCCCTAACCGTCCTGTCGCGCCCGGCGATCGCCGGCCGACTCGGCGATCGGTCCTCCACGAGGCGGCGCAAGCTTCGCCTCGTGGAACCGAAGCCTGGCTGCGCCAGGAAATCCGAAGCCTGGCCTGCGCCAGGAAATCCGAAATCCGAACCTCGAAATCCGAAACAAATCCGGATATCCAAATCCAAGACAGGCGATTGCGCTTTGGATTTTGAGATTCGGATTTGTTTCGGATTCCGAGCTTCGGATTTCGGATTTCCTAGCGCAGCCAGGCTTCGGATTTCGGATTTCCCCCCAATGGTTTCTCCCTTCCTAGCCCTGTTTCGCGGCCGCAAGGTGCAGGACTTCTTCGCCCGGCTCCGCGCCGCGCCCGCTGATGATGCGCCGCGGCGCGAGATCGCCCGGCTGCTGGTGCGGTCTGGGTATGTCGCCCGCGCGGCCCTTATCAAGGCACAGCTCGAGCTGGCCGGCTGTCCCGAGAACGACCCCGTTCGCCCGGCGCTCGTCGAGCTGGAGCGTAACCTGCTGGCCGAGCACGGTGCCGCCTGGCGGCGCGAGGAGCTGCCGGAATTGCCCGGCATCGTCTGGGGCGAATTCAAACGGGGCTTCCCCGCGGCGCTGGATGTCGCCGATCCGGAAGTGCTGATCCACCTCGGCGCGGACCTCCGTGCCAGCGCACCGCTCGAACGCATCCAGGTGCGACACCTCAAGCTGCCGCTGTTGCGGGTGCTGCTCAAGACGCCGCACCTGGCCGGCGTGACCGAGATCGATCTCAGCGACAACGTCCTCGGTCTCGCCGGGGCGCATGCGCTGGCGACGGTTCCCGCGGATGCCGGCTGGCGGCGCTTGAATCTGCGCAACACCGCGCTCGGGCCCCTCGGGCTGCAGGCGCTGGCCGCCGCGCCGATCATGCCGAGCCTTGAGACGCTCGACGTAAGCGCGAATGCGCTGGGCAAGGACGGCCCCGAGTTCCGCTGTGCGATGGGGCTGCGTGAGCTGAACCTCGGGGAAAATGAGGCTCGGCGACGTTGCGCTGCAATCGCTGGTTCGCGCGTCCGCCCTGCCGCAGCTCACTAGCCTGGTGCTGCACCGCAACCAGGTCGGCGACGAGGGAGTGCAGGCGCTCGCGGCGAATCCGCGCTGGACCGGGTTGACGGCGCTCGACCTGCGTGCCAATTCGATCGGCGATGCGGGCGTTGTGGCGCTGGCGGAATCACCGCACCTGCCGGCGTTCACGGCGCTGCGGCTCGGCGAGAACCGCATCGGCAAGCGGGCCACACTCACACTGCTGCGCTCGCCGCGCTGTACGCGGCTGACCGCGCTGGGGCTGGCGAAGCTGGAGCCCAGCGAGGACATGCTCCGCCTGATTGCGACGATGGCGACGCTGACATTTCTCGACCTGTCGCAGAACGGCCTGCATGCCGGCGACGTGCGGCCCCTCGCCGCGTCGCCGCAGCTGTCCCGCTTGCGCACGCTGCTGCTGCGCGACAACTGGCTCGGACCCGGCGGCGCCCGACTGCTGGCCGACTCCCCGTTCCTGCGCCGGCTGCGTGAGCTCGACCTCGGCATCAACCGCCTCGGCGATGCGGGTCTCGCGGCGCTGGCCGAACGGCTCGGCCCCGCAGGTCCAGCGACCCTAGCGCTGGACACCAACGGCATTACCATAATCGGTGCCCGGCTGCTCGCGCAGCGCCGGGGCTGGCGCACGTGGTCCGGCTGAATCTCGCAGACAATGCGATCGGCGACGAGGGCGCGCGAGCCCTCACGACTTCGCCGTTTCTCAATCGGCTCGAGGAATGCGACCTGACGAGCACCGGCCTGGCCGCCGAGGGTGCGAAGGCGTTGCTGGCGTGGCCTGGCCTGGGCCGGCTGCGACGGCTGCGGCTCGCCGGTAACACGATACCCGGCGATCTGCTGCTGGCGCTGCGCGACCGCTGCGGCGGCGCGGTAAGCTGGTAGCGTGGGACTCTCGACCCCTGCCGGACAAGCCGGCAGGGGTCGCGCGAGGTGGGATGAGCGGGCTAGCTGGCAAACTTCTTCACCTGCCGGACAAGCCGGCAGGGGTCGCGGGAGGCGGGACGATGGCGGGCTAGCTGCCAAACTTCTTCACTTGCCGGACAAGCCGGTAGGGGTCGCGGGAGGCGGGACGATGGCGGGCTAGCTGCCAAACTTCTTCACCTGCCGGACAAGCCGGCAGGGGTCGCGGGAGGCGGGACGATGGCGGGCTAGCTGCCAAACTTCTTCACCTGCCGGACAAGCCGGCAGGGGTCGAACTCAATGCAGGATCTTGAACTGTGGCGAGCGTTGTTGGCCGGCGGGCTGCGGGAGACCGCGGTGCCGCTGCTGTGCGCGCTGGCGAGCGAACCGCTGGCACGCCGTTGGCCATTGCTCGCGCTGGTCCTGCCGTACACCCAGGACGAGCGGCCCGAAGTGCGCCGCGCCGCACTGGCGTGCCTGGCCGGCGCCCGTGGCCGGCAAGCGTTCCGCGCGCTGGTCCGCGGGCTCGACGATGACGATGCGACCGTTCGCCAGGAAGCGACCACTGCCCTGCGCCGTCGGCCCAGGACGCGGGCTTGCGCTGGGTGCACGCGCTATTCCATCACCGCGCCGACGTGCGGCAGGCGGCCGTGGACCCCAAGGCGCCGTTCCCGCTGCCATCGTGGTACGCCCTCTATTTGCTGCCCGATCCGGACTGTGCCGAGGCCGCCAGCGTCGTCCCGCATCCTGGTCCGCTGCCGCTGGAAGCCCTGCCGCTGCTGGTCGAGTTTCTGCTCGCGCGCAGCGTCGACGATGCGCACCTGCGCCGGGCGGTCCTCGCCGCGCCGCTGCCGGCCCTCCTGAGCCTGCTTTGCCCGCCCATACCCACGGCCGGTGAAATCGCGGCCGCCTTGCGCGATCTCGGCGCGGCCCACGGGCACCATCCCGCGGTGGCAACCACTCGTGCCTATCCGCTAGGCGCATTGTTCGAATTGTTTTGGGACGCGACGCCGGAACAGGGCGATGTCTTCCTGGCGCACTGGGTTGAGATCGTGCTCGGGCGTGAGGACCAGCTGCCTCACGCCTGCGCCACGCTGCTGTATCGCATCGGCCGGCGGCGCGGCACCTGGCCGGCGTGGGCGGTCCGGTTGCTCGCCGTCTGCTGCCCGGCGAGTCTCGGCTGCACCGATATTCCGCTAGCCACACGCAAGGACGCAGCCGGCGCGCTTGCTCAGCGCGGCGAGCGGGCGCCGGTCATGACCCGCCGTGCGATCGGCCGGCTGCTGCAATCGCCGCTCTGCCGCACGCCAGGGGACCTGCTGGACATGCCGGTCGTGATCGGCGTCTTGCACCTGGCGCACCGGCAGCCCTTCGACCAACTCGCCGACGTTGGCTGGCCCGATGTGCAGGCTGCGCTGGAGCAGCGCCGGAACAGATCGTGCCGCTGCTGCGCTTGCCGCGCGCCGATCGCGCCGGCCGTTGGGCGCTCATCGAGCGGCTGTTGCGGGCACGGTCGCGGCCGATCGATCGCGCGCTGGCCGAATTGCCGCCGGAATTGACCGGCGCTTCCGTGGTGCCGGCCGAGGTTCGTCCGGCGATGCCGGTGAAGCGGGCCGAGGGCATTGAAGCGCTGACGTTGGCCGTCACGTCGGCCGACGACCACGAGCTACTGAGCTGGATGGCCGGCACCGACGCGGCGCTGGCTCAGCTCGCGGCGCGGCGCCTCGCGGGGCACGACGACCGGTCGCGGCGGCTGCTGGCCGGCCGGCTCGCACGTGCGCCGGCGTTGCCCCATGCCGAGGCGGTCATGGATGCGCTCCTGGACGGCCCCCACGCCGGTCGGTCGCTCGCGCTGCTGCCGGCGGAGGCGCTCACGCCCCGCCAGCGCTTTCGCATGGACATCAGCCTGGCCGCGCGCCACGGTCAGGATGTCACGCCGCGCTTGCTGGAGGCGGCGTGCGATCCCGCGACGGCGGCCTGGCTGCGGCAGGATGACTGGGACCTGCTCGCCGCGCAGCCGGCCGACGTGCTCGCACCGCACGCGGCGCGGCTGGCGCTCTGCCCGCATCCGTTTGCGTACGGCCTGGGCGTCGCGAACCTGACGCGGACGAGCCGGCAGAATCCGGCCGTCGAGCAGGCGCTGCGCGCGTTCCTGGAGGCCGGCGACGATCGCAACCACGCCGTGCGCGTCGAGGCCGCGCGCTGGCTGCGCCGCCACGGCAAGAAGACCGAACCGCGCGTGCTATTGCCGATCCTGCTGCAGGAACCGCAGGAAAAGCCGACGGTGCCTGAGGCGCTGGCAGATATGCCGGCGACGCTGGTCGAAGCCGTCACCGAGTCGGCGTTGCTGGCCGGCCTGGGCGAGCCGGCCGAGCGCATGGTGCTGACGCTGCTCGGTCATCGGCAGGTCGAGCCGGCGGCGCGCGACCGCGGCCTGGGCCGGCTGACCGCGCGGGCCACCACCGCCGCGGTCCGGCGCGAGGCGGGCCAGCAGCTGCGCCGCACCGGCAGTTTCTTCCTCGACGCCCGCATGCGCCGCCTCGCCGAGGTGTTCGCCTGGGGCGTCCGCATGGGCCGGGAGCTGACCGGCAGCCCGTTCGGCATCGAGATGATTACCGGCGAAGAGCTCGGCTTCACGCGCCTCAACGAGTCGCGCATCTTCGTGTCGCCGTTGCCGTACCTCCTCGGCCATCAACAGGGCGAGGAGGTCGTGCGCGCGCTGATCCTGCACGAATACGGCCATCACCTTTATCACAAGGGCCCTGTTCCCGAGGCGACGTGGCAACAGGCCGAGAACGAGGGGCTGGGCCGGCTGCTCAATCTTGTCGCCGACGAGCACCTGGAGCGCAACCTGCGAGCCCGCGACCGCCGTTTCGGCGACCTGCTCAAGGTGCTCGCCGCCTACGCATTTCAGCACAACACGCGCGAGGTGCCGGTGCCGACTCTGCTCGCCCTGCTCAAGGGCAAAACGCTCGACGGCCTGCGCGACCCATCTCGGCGTCGCACGCCGATCCGACTGCGTAACGGTGAGCTGCGGCAACCTCCTACGGACGCTGGAAGAGGCCGGCACCAGCTTCGCGCGCTTCGTCAAGGCGCTGCGCATGGGGCTCGGCGATCGGCACGGCGACGAGAAGGTCGCGCGCGGGCTGGCGGTCTTCAAGGGCGGCTTCCGCCACAAAGACATGCCGCAGCTCATGGACGTCACGCGCGAGCTGCGTAACATCTTCGGGCAGGAAGTCGAGCTGCTCTCGTTCCTCGTTCCGTCCGACGCGGAATTGCTGCGCGAGCTGGAGGAGCACCTGGGCCAATCGCTGCCCGACCTGAACGAACGGCTGCGCGACGAGGTCCGGAAAATCCTGGAGGAGCGCTCCCGCGGCGATCGCGCGACCGACGAGCGCCCGCGGCGGCGGCGGGCTGAACCTCGGGGCCGATGAGGAATTCGATCGCATCGAGCGCGTGGTGCCGTTGCCGCACGATCCGCCGCGTCACGCCGATTATGCCCGCCGTGTCGGCCGTGCCGCCGAGAAGATGCGCGAGCACCTGCACGACCTGGGCATCGGCCTACGGCCGCAGCGCTTCCGGATGCGCGGCCGATCGTTCGACCGGTCGCGGACGCGCGCCTGCTGCTGCACGGCGATCCGCGCATCCTGCTGGCGCGCGAGCTGAGCCGGGTCGACGACCTGTTCCTCGGCGTGGTGGTGGACTGCTCCGGCTCGATGGCGGGCGCGTACATCGAAAAGGCTCGGCTGTTCGGCACGCTGCTCGCCGAGGCGGCGCACGACAACCGCGGCATCGACCTGCGCATTTTCGGCTTCACCGACCAGGTGATCTACGACGCCGGCACCGCCCGCCGCTGTGCCGCCCATGCCCTGGAGGCCGGCGGCGGCAACAACGACGCCGGGGCGCTCTGGCATGCCGCCCAGCACGCGCTGGCGTCGCCGCGCAAGATGCGGCTGCTGGTGATGATCAGCGACGGCCTGCCGACGGAGTGCACGGTGGCCGCGCTCAAGGGGCTGGTGCAGCGGTTGACGCATCGCTTCCACATCTGCTGCGCCCAGGTCGCGGTACGGCCTCTGGAAGAGATCTGTTTTCCGCACTATATCCTGCTGCAAGAGGACGACCTGCAGGCGAGCGTCGCGGAGTTCGGCACGGTGATCCTGCGGCTGGTGCGGACGGTCATGAGGGGATAATACCAATCAAGCCGCGGGATGAGCGCAGCGAATCCCGCGGGTCGGAGCGGCTCCACCCGCGGGATTCGCTGCGCTCATCCCGCGGCTTTTGGGGAGTCATGATGCCCGAGCGTTGGCAAATTAAGGACCTGCAGCCCGGCACGCAGCTGGAGGCGACCTTCTACCCCAACCCGCAGCCCGAGTCGGGCTATCGCTTTCGCGCCACGCACCTGCAGGGTCGCCGTGCGCCCAAGGTGGTGCTGTGCGACGATCCACGGATCCGGCCCGGCATTCCCTGCCTGGTGCGCATCCTGCGCATTCTCAAGCCGCAGCGCGACGATCGCGGGCACATCGAGGTCGAGTTCGTCCAGCAGCAGGACTTCCAGATCGAGGGCGTTTACATCGATCCGATGGTCGCCCTGAAGCTGCGTGCCCTGCTCGACAATGGGCTCAATATCCTGCTCGATGGACCGCAAGGCTGCGGCAAGACGGTGCTGGCCCGCTCGCTCGCCACGGCGCTCGGCATGGAGTTCGTCTTCTTCAACTGCGGCGCCGTCGTCGAGCCGAGCGACTTCCTCGCCTCGGTGCAGATCCGCGCCTCGGAGGGCGGCCAACCGGTGATGGACTTCATCAAGACCGAGGTGCTGGTCGCGCTCGAGGAGGCGACCCAGCGCTTGCAACGGCGCTATCTCGTGTTCCTCGACGAGTTCAACCGCTGTCAGGAAAACGCCCGCAACGCGCTGATGCCGGCCCTCGATGCGACCCGCCGTGTTTACAACCCGATCGCGAACAATTTCCTGCCGATTCCCGACAACGTGCAGTTCATCGCGGCCGTCAACCGCGGCGGCGAGTTTTCCGGCACGTTCGGCATCGATCCCGCCCAGCTCGACCGCTTCGCGCCGTTGCAGATGGATTACCCGCCGGTCGACGAGGAGGTCAAGCTGCTGGAGCCGCGGCATCCGGAGCTAAGCGTCAAGACAGTCGAGCTGGTCGTCGGGATCGCCGACGCGCTGCGCCGTTCGCCCGAGCTCAGCATCGGCCTGTCGGTACGCGCGACGGATGAGGCGTGTACGTACCTGAAGTATCCATTGATCGCGAGCCAGCCCAAGGCGATGATGGCCGAGGTGCTCAAGTCGTCGTTCTGCGGCCGCTATTCGGGGCGCTGGAGTCAGATCAACACCGACGCCGGCGTGGCGTGGTCGATCATCCAGCGGCTGTTGCGGGAAAAGAACCTTCTCGATGAATAGGTACACTGGGCCGTCGTAGTTTGGCCGTGACAGTGATGCCGAACGCGGTACCGGCGCCGACCACCGGCGGCGTAAATACCTGCACGGTTGTCGCCACCGACGGCGTGACGGTAATCAACGGGCTGTGCCGATGCCGCCGCTGGCGGCGTAGAGGGCAAGCTGATGCGCCATGTCCAGCGTGACCTGCGTGTTGCCGACGCTCTTGGCCAGCGTCAGGTCATGACGTTGAAGGAGAGCCGCCGCTGGCCGCCTTGCTGACGGTGCCGTTGCGCGTGGTGCCGGTCGGGTTGGTCGAGAGCGCCAGACTGGATAGCCCAATTTCCTCCCCCATTTCCCCTTAACGCACCACGATGACGAATTGGCCCTCCGTTTGCGCCTGGACCGGTCCCGCCGCATCGACGGTGACGAGCCAGCTTGTTCGCCACTTCGCCACGGTTTCAGCGGTTTCAGGGCGATTGGGGCAGCGATCGCCAGCGATCGACCATCACGTCGCCAAAATGGCGGTGGTGTTGAGCCATTCCCCCCGCGCTGAATATGATATTGAAGAGGCACCGGCTACCATCTGGTCCGCACCCGATGCTCGCGGGGCGATTCGCGCAGCCGCTCGGCATTCTCCTGGCGGTCCCGAGGTAAGGAGGTTAGCGATGCCCAGAACCAAAAAGCCGATCAACGTGCACGCGCAGATCGAGCGCATAGTCAAGCGGATCGTCAAGAAATTTCGCCCGGAAAAGATCATCCTGTTCGGCTCCCAGGCGCACGGCGACGCCGGGCCGGACAGCGACATTGATCTGCTCGTGGTCATGGATTTCGAAGGATCGAAGCTGGATATGATGGTAGACCTTCAGGGGACAGTGGACCCCATCGTCGTGCGCATGGATATACTGGTCACGACTCCGAAGGACTTTGCGTGGCGCAAGGATGTTGTCGGCACGATTGAGTGGCCGGCATGCAGGGAAGGGAAGGTGCTGTATGCCCGCACCTGATCCCTTTTCCCAAAACGCATAACATTCGGGAATTGCTGGCGTTGCTGCCGCCAACACTCCGCCCGAAATTGGACACGAAAGTTCAAGATCGCTTGACGCTCTACGCCACCGTCAAACGGTATCCCGATGCGGAGCCGGACATTTCTTTGACGGAAGCACGAAAAGCGGTGGCGGTGGCTCGGCGCGTTCGCCGACAAGTGCGAACGCATCTGCCTCGAGCGGCCCTGCGCCGCGGGAGGAAGTAATGGAACCCTGGTACGGGAACCCATCACCGATCCAGCCGAACTTCCGTTGAGTCAGCCAGCTTTGCGAAGGGCAGCGTCGAACGTGCCGGGATCAGCGATGCCAAAGTTGTCAAGCAGGAACCGGGCAGAGAACGAGGTGATGCTCCAACACCTTGTCGCCCTCGGGATAGGGCGGAAGCGTGAGGATCATGCCGAGATCCTTGTGTTCGTACACGAGAGCGGGTGGCGGGTCGGCCGCGTAGAGTCGGCTGGTGAGCCCAAACGAGCGCAATACCCTATCGAGTTGTCCATAAGTTATTTCGGTTCGTTTCATGGCATGATCCTCAACGTCGGGACTTCGGTTTGGCGTTTGAGGTGGCGGATTTTCGCGATGGCGCTGCGGTTCAGCGATGCTCGCTTGGGCACGCGCAGCCGGACAGTTTTCGCCCCAATCTTGGGCAGACGAGCGGCGTCCTCCGCGAAGTAGCGCTGGATGCAAAGCCAATAAGCCCGTTTGCGGGAAGCATCGAACAGGACGAGGATGACCGGATCGCGCTCTACGAGCCAGAGGTTGTAATCGCGCACCTCCAAATCGAAGACGTAGGCCGTCCCGTGTTCTTGAAGTTTCTCCATCGCCTTTAACTGGAAGTAGATCGACCCTGGCTCGGCGTAGCCGTTTTCGTCGAAACTCCACATGATCAGGTCGTAGCCGTAGTCGCTGCTCAACCGCTGAGCGGTGTGGCCTTCTTCGAGGATGAACCCCTCCACATGATGGACGCTGAGGTCCGCGATCACATGCGCTCGCGTCCGTTGCTTGCGTGGACCAAGAATCCGGCGTGCCATCGATCATCCTGACGAGTTAGGCTTTTCGTGTTCCCTTCTTGACGTATTCTACCCGTTGGATTTGATCGCGACTGCGCGGAAAATCGGGATGGATGCGGATTCGCGGACGTTGAAGGATACATCGTACAGATCTGGTTTTTCCAGGAGCACGGAAGCGACGTGCTAAAAGGTGAACTACCGTTGTCTCGCGGGGCAACGCCACGCAAGCGCTACACAGTCAGGCGCCATGCGCCTTGCGCCTGACTCCGCAAGGCAAGCGTCTGCGCGGCAATGGTTTGCGATGCGCATGGAGTCAGGCGCCACGTTTTTCGGTCTCTCGGGTGCGCAAAGTTTCTCCACCAATGCACGGTGCCTTTGGCTCGCCCAAAGTGTCACCGAAAACGCCCCGAGTTGAACCACGCCTCATTTGTCCATTCAGCATGACCCCGTTCCCCCTTGGGCATTGCTGCTCCAGTCCGCTCAAGTCGTGACGTCGAAGGACAGGGAGAAGCCAGCGGTGAGGCTTCCGAAGGTTGCCGTCAAGACATAGCCGTTGCTGGGCTTGTTCAGCATCAGGCCGCGGAAGGTTGCCACGCCTGCGGCGGCCTTGCCGCTCGGGGGGCCGCCCAGGGTGGCGCCGCCGGGGTTACTCGACAACCCGAGCGAGACCGCCCCGGCGAAGGTGGGGTCCACGTTGCCGAAGGCGTCCTCGGCCGTGACCGTGACGTTGAATTTCGCCCCCGCCTTCACGCTACCGGGCGGCCCGGCCGTCACGACCAGTTGCGTCGCCGTGCCTGGCGTCACCTTGACCGTGCTCGTCAGCGCCGCGGTCAGCCCCGTCGCGCTTGCCTCCAGCTTGTAGGTCGAGGTGCTGGCCTTGTCGATCGTCAGGCCGCTGAAGGTCGCCACGCCGCCGCTGGCCGCCTTGCTGACGGTGCCGTTGAGCGTGGTGCTGGTCGGGTTGGTCGAGAGCGCCAGAGTGAGCGTTCCCGAGTAACTGGTGTCGGTGTTGCCGAAGGCGTCCTCGGCCGTGACCGTGACGCTGAGGCGGCGCCCGCCTTGACGCTGGCGGCCGGCTGGGTTGCAACTGCCAGGTGGGTGGCGGTCCCCGGCGTGACCGAGGCGTTGCCCGACACCTGGACCCGTCTGTAGATGCCCGGCTGCAAGGTGACCGTGCCGCCGGTGATGTTGACGCCCCCGAAGGAATCAACGGCGATCTTTCTCATAATGCCTCAGAATGTCCATTTATTCCCAGGCAGGCTGCCCCCATTCTCCGCGCTCATGCCCCGCTGCGGCATGCTCGAATACACCAAGATGGGTGCGCTGAGCGTTCTGGCTCGCAAATGCCGCCGATGATGCTGGCCGGGGCCGCCTCGTCAGCCGTGCGAATCCGCCGAAGTGTCCCCGGTCTCGTCCCCCGGTCTCGTCGTGGCGGGCTTCCCGGAACCCGCCACCGCGGCCACCAAGGTGGAGGCCCTTCAGTTACCGAGACGGCGTTTGGGATGAAGACAAAGGCACCCTTTCCGCGCCGAAGTTGCAGCCGCCGCCGGCGCCGAAGCCGCCGCCACAAAGCCATTGTCCCCCATTGTCCCTTAAGGCGCGAACCTTGCGGTGCTGCGAACAGTCGGTAAGATGACGTTATCACGACGCCCTAGACCGGCGGTCGGACTGACGCCACAGGTGGGCCGATGGCAAAGCAGACAATACAGTTCGGTTTCGACAAAGAGGCCGTCGTGAAGCGGGTCATTGGTCGCCGCTCGGTCTTCCTGGACACGAACTGCTGGATTCACATGGCCGACGAGGCGGATGAGACTGCTTGCCGTGTGCGCGACAAGCTGAAGGGACTAGTGGCATCCGGTCGGGTGTTTTGCCCGCTCTCTTGGGGGCTTATTGAAGAGTTGTTTATGCAGTCCGGGGAGTCGCTTGTCCGTACCGCGGGTCTGATGGAGAACCTCAGCCTGAACGCGATCTACGTGATGCGGACCGAACTGTACCGGTGGGAATTCGATAGGTCGATCCGCCGTTTTCGCGGTGAGAGCACCGGCGAATCTCTCGACGGCCTCTACGCGCCGCCAGCGGCGTTCGTCGGATCGGGACCGCGCGTCACGTTCGACTACCCCAAGGCGGTGGCCATCAGTCCCGAAGCCGAGGCGAGCGCCAAGGCGCTGATGATGGATAACCTTTCAAAGATCGGGATCGCCGAACTCGCGCGCCTGATGGGCGGAACGCGCCTCGATGAGACGCCGCCCGCCTATTCCGAGGCCGCGAAGCGAGCGATGCGGAAATTCAAGGGCAACACGAAGCAGCTCTTCTTGGCGGAGGCGGGCAACTGTTTTTACATGTACATCGCCCCAATACTGCTTACCTACCCTGCGCCGCTCGTCGCGTCTTGGTCTTCACGGTTTGGACCGCCAAGCAAGGAGGAGGCGTGGTTCCGGAACGCTCTGGTCGAGCTTCCTGCGCTGCACAACTTCATCGACATCATGTTCGTGGCGGACACGCAGCCCGAGCGGAAGGACACGTGCAACCACTTCATGGACAACGAGATCATGGTCGCCCCGCTCGCGTACGCCGACATTTTTGTGGCGCGGGATAAGGGGATCCGGGACATACTGCGGAAGCGAACCAAGATCCTCAGCCGCACCAAATGCCAGTATTTTGACAGCCTCGGAGCGATCGAACCCTGGCTCGATACGGTGTCCTAGGATCTGGGGCTTCTGCAACTACACCGCAGCGCACAATACTCGAAATCTCGATGCTTTTTTGCCTTGTTAATCATGATCATTTGCGCCAAACGTCAATGCCTGCCTCCTGAAGGTGCAAGGTCATCCGCTTGATGAAATCACAGGCATGCGTCAAGTCAACTTCAATAAGACTGTGGGACCAGCCGTCCCTGACAAAGTGCCAGCGATTAAATGGCAAAGCGGCCGGCGTTGCTTCTATCTTGGCGCACCAAATCTTCACAAGCCCCAACGGAGCGACAACGAAATCCAAAAGGGACGTTTTTTCCTTCACTGCAAGATCAGCGCCCCGTCTAAATGGCTCTTCAGTAAGAAACTCAGTAAGAACTACCGCGTTGCTGCTTCCGGCCACAATAATTGCAGGATACTCCACAATATACCGCGAAGTGCCTTGTGCCGATCCCCTGTTCCTGCGGTCGGGATGGCGTTTCCATGCAAATCAGGCCGTTTTCATGCGACACCGGCGGAGTCGCGTAGGGACAGTTTACAGGAGGAGCCTGGTAGCGACCGTTCAGGAGGAGCCTGGTAGGCAAGAAAAGGGGACCTTTCTTCCGTTGACTTTGTACAAAAAACGGCTGTTTTTGCCGCTGAAAACGTCAAACACACGGATACCAGCACCTTGCCTTCGTCTGACAGGTACGACTACAGCACTGTATCGATACGAAACATTGTCATAGATTATTGTGTATTCTGTTCGACAACACGAAACGCGCCTTGTATAATCAACGTGAGTAGTGCGGTAGTATCAACGGCACAAGAGGACGCGGCAATGATGAACGCCATCGTTGAACCGACCGGAGTTTCCTGGGGGAATGCGGATGCTGTCACGGCAGCTTCCTGTACACCGTTAAAGAAAAAGAGCCGCCTCCGGCGCAAGGCCAGGTCAAATCGTTCTTGGTCGGGAAGTGTCCGCTATGCGATGCCGAAATCAAATCGCCGGTCGGAGCCAGCCAGCGTAAGCAGGGGCGGATAATCGCGGAAAACCGAGGAAAGAAAGGGGGCAAGAAAGGGAACCCGACTTGATAATACAATTCTATCATTCGTATTATCGAGTCGCGCCACTTTTCTTCCCTAGGGATGACGCACCATGGCTAGATCATTAGCTGGACGAAACGACCCATGCCCGTGCGGTAGTGGTAAGAAGTTCAAGAAGCGTTGCCTACATCGAGGTCCTTATTTACCGCCTGTTCCGAATTCGCAGAGCGCGGGCTCCGACAAGATGTTTCATCAAGTCCGTGCGCTTCTGCACGAGTGTAGCGCCCTCCATGCCTATGTCAATTGCGCCTACTGGGTGTTTGGCGTGACAAGAAACGAGGCTCCCGGACACGCGGAGATGTTGGAATTCTTGCAGCGGCTTCATCAACAATTGGCTCAAGCCGAAGGCGAAGCCGCCGCGAATCCCGAGCGCGTAGTGGTCTTCAAGATGGATCCGCGGCTACTCCTTGAGGGCCTCCGGACGATGAGGTCAATTTTGGAAGAGAATGCACAACGGTGCAAGAATGGTCCTGTTCGGATCCTCTGTGCGTTTGACGAGTTGCTGCGCATTGCGCTCAAGGTTAAGGAAGAGGGACGCGTTTGGTTTACAAAGGCGGAGTTGGACCAAAGATTTGACTTTTCGGCCAACGACCCATTCTGGTGCCATGTGCCAGATTATACGCTTTTTCGCGTTGGCGGAGGATTTGCTCAATCATCGCCCGAGTACGATATGTTTCGGGCGATGTGCCGTTGTCATGACCAAGCCTGCATTACAGCCCGAGAGCTTGAGAAGGTTCGGCAATACATCCTTGACAACATTGACGACGAAGCACTTGTCAACCTCCAAGGGCTGAGTCCCGCCGAGAGAACAATTCTCGAGCTGGATAAGCACCTCACCGAAGGGGCGCAGCGGGTTATCCACGTCTGGGAGCTGTGCGGGTACGTAGATCAACTCGCGGCATCGCACCAACAGGAAGTCGTGCAGGTAGTTGTGAATGCTTGCCTATTCGTGGAGGCGTTCGTCAATAGCATTGCCTTTGCGTATCGTTGCAAGCCTAGGATACCGCTATCTTCCGAGGTGGATCTTGACCTTCAAGAAAAAGGCATTGATAAGAATACCGGAAAGCCACGTGAGAAGTTTGTGGCGCTGAAGGACAAGCTGCACCGCTGGGTTAAGCTCATCAGTCCAAGGTGCGAGACGTTCGACAGAGGTGCTGATCCTTACCAAGCGTTTCTCGCAGTTCAGGAGTACCGCGACTCAATCGTTCACCTTTCGGCGACCAAAGTCGAGAAATATCGCCAAATCAAGCTTGCTGTGGCAACCCAAGCAGTGGAAGTTGCCTTGAAGGTGGTCCGGTCGATTTGTCGATATATCGCGCCGAACCATGATTCAGTTGCGTACCCGAAATGGCTTGCAACGCAGCAGTCCGATGGCTTGTTTCGGCTTCCAGCGAGCATGCCGTTGTCTCCCGAACAGGTTCCAGGTATCGTGCCAAGTGTCGCGTGGTCGGCCTTGGAGCGGTAGTAACTATTGAACCCTTTGGCCTTCCGAGAATAGTCGATTGGAATAGTCGATTGGTGACAGTCTCTGTAAGGAGCTTTCGCACTGGATCTTATGATTAAAATGCACCTTTTTGTTTACGCGCCTTTGGCCGCTTCGCCGACTACGGGCTGCTCCAGCGCCGGTCTCTTGACCGCGGTGCGCTGGAAGGAAAAGGAAAAAGGAAAGGAAAAAGGTGACGGTTTACGCAATTCCTATTGCCCTCAGCGGTAGCGTCGAAATTCGCAGGAAATGATAAGTATTAGAGCCAAGGAACCTACCACGATGCGCGATTAAACCGCGACGCAGCGGTGAAACGCGGACGCAGGTGCTTTGGACGGCATGCCTTCCGCCGATTGAAGGTCCGCGCGTTTCAAATCGGGGGTGTCCCGTGAAAAGCTGAAAACGTGGAACGACGGCCACCGCGGGCACGCGCCTCAGGGGGTCGTGGGCGGGCCAGGATTCGGTCGGCGGCTGGTCAGGGGGGGCCGAGCGGACCGAATCATGGCCCCTTGCGGGCAGGACAGGCGGATGCGGGCGGACGCCTTTTCCAGCTGTGCGTAACGGATTGGCCGCCTAACGCCTGTCAAACGCCACGTTTGCGTGACCGCCAGCGGTTCCCTGCATCGCGCTGTTGGCACTTCACCGGTCAATCGCATCCAGTTGGGCCACCGACCCAATCCAGCGCTGCGGAACGGGGCTGGCTCGGGTATAATGCCTCCATCGGAAGTCGAGGAGAACCACTATGTCGGAACTGACCCTGGAAAGCCTGGCCCGCCGCCTCGAAGATGTCGAGCGCCGCCTGAACGAGAAGGACGCTAGCAGCGCCAAAGATTGGCGCAAGGCCGCTGGCATGTTTACTGGTCGAGAGTTTTCGAAAGTCGTCGATGAAGAAGGGCGAAAAATCCGCGAAGCGGATCGGGAACAGGCTCGCCAGGAGTTCGGCGAGTGATCCTTCTGGACACCGATCATTTGACCGTTCTCAAGTACACCGATAGCGAGCGCTACGCGCGGATTCATGGCCGATTGCTCGCCGCGGCCCCAGAACTGATCGGCACCACCATTGTTAATGTCGAGGAACAGATGCGCGGCTGGTTGGCCGCCCTCGCGAAAGAACGAACGCTGCTGCGGCAGATCACCACCTATCGCGAACTGACCGATCTGTTCGATTTCTTCGCCAAGATCAACATCATTTCCCTGACTGCCGAGGCGGTAGACCTATTCAACGGCTTCCGCAAATCGGGCGTGAAAGTCGCCACCATGGACCTGAAGACGGCCTGCATCGCCATCGCCAGCAACGCCCTATTGCTCACCGCCAATCGGCGCGATTTCGAGAAAGTGCCGGGGCTGCGATTTGAGAATTGGCTCGAATAGCGACGAGCGGGAGTTCACGAAGTAGCGTGGCGGCTGTTCAGGAGGTATCGTAATGGCAGTGACCATCAGTGACCATCCCCCCGGTCGATCCGGCTCACGGTAGGGACGGTCCCGTCAGCCCGGAGCTACCCATCAGCGCGTTCCGCGCGCGGCAGTTGGTTAACGTCCTAACGAAGATGGAGGTGAGTTCGCAAATGGCCGCGGGAACCCCGACCCTGGTGGGTGGCGAGCGGCCGTGCTGGTCCGTTCCGGTGTGGCTCACCGAGCCGGGCCGCGGTCACGTCGGCCGGGCCGGTTCTCTCCTGGTCGATGCACGCACAGGTGAAGTGCTGGCTGATTCCGAGTCCCTGCGGGAGATTGCCGAGAATGGCCGGGGCCTCGCTGAACGTCCCGCACTTTAGGCAGGAATTCCACTATTCCTGCATCCCGGCCTGTGCCCGGATGGTGCTCGCCTTCTTCAGCCAGCAGCACACTGAAGCTGAATTGCGGACACTGATGAAGACGGGCCCTGCTCTCCACAGCCACACTGCCCTACTGGTCGCAATCCTGCGACCACGTCGCCGTGGTCGTCGGGGTCGATGACTCCTGGGTCTACCTCAACGACCCGTATTTCAACTCCGCTCCCCAACAGGTTTCGCATTCGGACTTGCTGCTGGCCTGGTCGGCCAACCTCTGCACGGTCGCGATCGTGCGCCCCTGTCCCTGAGAAAAGCGGAAACGGGGACGCGGCTCGATTCGGAATCGCGCCATCAAGGAGGACGAGCACGAGTCTCTTCCGCCCAATCGGTCTCGTACGGCTGAGGCAAGCCGATCCGGCTATAGGTGTCCGCCATGTGCTTGGCAAGGTGTTCGCGATAGAGCGGCTGAACGCGAGCCTGGCGCTGCCCCCGCTGGCACAATTGCAGCAATAGATCGCCCCGCACGGTATGGAGCTGTCGCAGATCGACAATCATCTCGGGGAGCCCCAGTTCTGCGCTCTTCGGGAGGAAATACCACCCGAAGACGCGGCCGGCGCGAATGGGGCCTTTAATGTCGGCGGCTTTGAGGAGCCCCTGGGCGACAAGCGCTTGCGCATCCAGGACGGCGGCAACCACGACCGATTTGGCCTTCTGGCTCGCGAGGTCACACGCCTGGGTGAGGATGATGACCCGAGTTGGCGCCCCGGTAACCGGAAGCTGTTCCGGTTGATCGGGGTCGTAACCCTCAACGATCACAAGAGGGCACCCTTGAATGATGTCTCCCTGATCGAGCGGTTCACCTGGCGCCGGCAGACGATAGATCATGCGGGTTCCTCTGGGATTTCCGGAACGTCATGCGGCAGAGCGCCAAGTTTGGCCATGACCTTGAACGTCCCCGCAGGCAGCGGGAACTCGACCCAGGGGTCCAACATGATGTCCGATTCGACCAGCGGCGCAGGTAGCATCGAAGCGGGGACTTCCTCCAGCACCCGCACCTCGACTTTACGGCCCTTTACCTCACAGCGGTAGACACGTCCCGCCTCCAGATCGACCTGGGCAAGCGCGTCGGCCAGTGGCATGCTCATGATGTCGCCCTCTCAGCGTCCCAAACCTTCGCCCCATTCTACCCCCACCCTTGCGCCCTGCCAAGCCGCCGGCGCAATTGGCTGCCTCGCCCCAGCCTGGGGCGCGTCACCGTCTGGCGCGATCCAAAGTATCCCTGGCATTCCCGCGCCCGATGCCGTACACTCCACTTTTCCCCCACGGCGCAGGGAGTACACGCTCGTGTCCGAAGGCTCGGTCACCCACTGGCTCCGCCTGCTCCAGGCCGGCGACCACGGCGCCGCCCGGCCGCTGTGGGAGCGTTACTTCCAGCTCCTCGTCGGGCGAGCGCGGGCGTCTCTGCACGGGGTGCCGCGCCGCGCCGCCGACGAGGAGGACGTGGCCCTCGGCGCCTTCGACAGCTTCTGCCAGGGCGCTGAGCAGGGCGGCTTCCCAACCTCGACGACCGCCACGACCTCTGGCGCCTGCTTGGTGCTGCTCACGGCCGGGAAGGTCGCGCGCCTGGTCCGCGGCGAGTTCCGGCAGAAGCGGTAAGCGGGAACGGGGATGCGGCGACGTGGCTCGATTCGGAATCGCTCCATGAAGAGTCTCCCATCTGGCAGCCGGTGGTATCTCGTTGCTGGATTCCAGGTTGCGTGCGCCACGCCATGCTGGAGAATGCCTGATGAGCGCTGAGCCGAAACGACGGCACGCTTTCGCAAAAAAACCGGACAAGCCGGCGGGTTGTCCGGTCGCAGGGCCGGCGCCCAGACGCCGGTTCCTCGGAACGTCTTCGAGTTGGGACGGGGACATCTATCGACTATAATCAAGGGCGAGCCAGGAGCGTGAGCGACCGAAGCAAGGCTCGCCCCCCAGATTGCAGGAGGCCGGGACAATGTCCACCGTGCCGATCGCAACCGTCGAGAGCGTCGAGGCAAGGTCCGCCGACAGGCGGCGATCTGGCTTGCCGAGACGGCGTATGTTTCCTCCAGCAGCGACCTGGTGTCCCATGCCGCGTTCCGGGAGATCGTGGGCATGGGCTCAGCCGTGATTCCACTGCTTCTGCGCCAGTTGCACAACCGTAGCGGCTACTGGCACCGCGTGCTGCGGCGCATCACCGGTGCCGACCCCGTTCCGGCGGCTGACCGCGGCAACATCGAGAAGGCGGCCGGGGCCTGGCTGCGCTGGGGCAAGGAACAAGGCTATTCATGGTAGACCCGAGCCTGGAAGATGTGTTCCCGGCTTTGCGCGATCAGCCATACGTAGACGAAGGGAGGAAAGCCATGAGCGCCGAAACGGTCGTACTTCGCGGGTTCGTCCGGGCAGACGGCACGCTGGATGTGCCTGGGAAGGTCACCGTGACGCCAGGCCCAGTGGAGGTCACCGTGCGGGCCGTTGCGGCGGCCAAGGGCGAAGATCTCGTCACTTTGCTGGCACGCATTGGGGCCGAACAGCAGGCCAGCGGACACGTGGTGCGCAGCAGGGAAGAGATTGACGTGGAAATCCGCCAGATGCGCGACGAGTGGGAAGAACATCAGCTGGCCATTGAGCGGCTCCAAGAGGAGTGCCGCCGGAGCCGAGACGCCGGCACCGCACGCACGGAGCCAACCGCGTGATTGCCTTTCTCGATACCAACATCGTCGTCTATCTGATCGAGAATCCGCCGGTGTTCGGGGCACGAGCTGCCGCGCAGGTTACAGCTCTCATCGCTGCGGGCCACACCTTCGCCGTGAGTGATCTTGTCCGGCTGGAGTGCCGCGTGTTGCCGATCCGCTGCTCAGATGTCACGCTGCTCGGTCGTTACGACGCTTTTTTCGCCTCGCCTGACGTGTGGGTGCTCTCCCTGACTGCCGCCGTTTGTGACCGCGCCACGTCGCTGCGGGCCAAGTACAAATTCAAAACGGCGGACGCCCTGCATCTCGCCGCCGCGACTGTCCACGGTTGCGACCGCTTTCTGACCAACGACACGCGGTTGAGTGCTTGCACGGACATTCCCATTGAGGTGTTGCTCTGATCGCGGCGAGTCGGGCCGCGCTGATACCAGCCTGGGGCGCCCCCACCGTCCGGCACGATCCAAAATATCGTTGGCATTCCCGCGCCCGATGCCGTACACTCCACTTTTCCCCTCACCACAGTGCAAGGGAGCACACGCTCGTGTCCGAAGGCTCGGTCACCCACTGGCTCCGCCTGCTCCAGGCCGGCGACCACAGCGCCGCCCGGCCCCTGTGGGAGCGGTACTTCCGGCTCCTCGTCGGGCGCGCCCGGGCGTCTCTACGCGGGGCGCCGTGCCGTGGGGCCGACGAGGAGGACGTGGCCCTCGGCGCCTTTCGACAGCTTCTGCCGCGGCGCTGAGCAGGGCCGCTTTCCCAACCTCGACGACCGCCATGACCTCTGGCGCCTGCTGGTGCTGCTCACGGCCGGGAAGGTCGTGCGCCTGGTCCGCGGCGAGTTCCGCCAGAAGCGCGGCGCCGGCAGGGTGCGCTCCGAGGCGGACCTGGCCGGGGAGGACGAGTCCATGCTGGAGCAGTTCGTCGGGCAGGAGCCGACGCCGGAGTTTGCGGCGCATCTGGCCGAGGAGTGCCAGCAACTGCTGGACAAGCTGGGAAGCGACGAGCTGCGCTCCATCGCGGTGTGGAAGATGGAGGGCTACACGGTTGATGAGGTTGCCGGCAAGCTCGGCCGCTCGTCGCGAACCGTGCGCGCAAGCTCCAGTTGATCCGGGGCCTCTGGCGCGAGGAGGCCGTGGCGTGAACAATGAAACCTCCGCGGTACACGAATCGCTGCCGGTGGACGTCGCCCGGCGCCTGGACCCCGTTTGCGACCGCTTCGAGGACGCCTGGCTGGCGCGGCCGCGTATCGAGGACTTCCTCGAGGAAGTCGCTGAGCCGGACCGCCCCGCGCTGCTGCGCGAGCTGCTTTGGCTCGACCTCGACTACCGCGCTCGCCGCGGCGAGCGCCCGCTGGCGGAGGAGTACCGGCGGCGCCTGCCGCGCTACGCCGCGCTCATCGACGCCATCTTCGGGGCCGACCCGCCGGCCGTTCCTCCGGGCGACAGCGAGGCGGCGGTCCGGCGCGCGATAGGGCCGCAGACGCCGGCCACGGCGGACTGGCCGGCCATTCCCGGCTACGAGGTGCTGGAGGAGCTGGGCCGGGGCGGCATGGGCGTGGTCTACAAGGCCCGGCAGGTCAACCTGGACCGGGTCGTCGCTCTCAAGATGATCCTTGCCGGCCAGGCCGGGCAGGACCAGTTGGCCGGGCTCCGCGCCGAGGCCGAGGCACTGGCCCACCTCCAGCACCCCAACATCGTCCAGATCTTCGAGGTGGGCGTGCTGGACGGCCGGACCTTCTTCTCAATGGAATTCATGGACGGCGGCAGCCTGGCGGACCGCGTCCGGGGCACGCCGCAGGTGCCGGCCGAGGCGGCCCGTTGGGTGGAGGTGCTGGCCCGAGCCATCCATGCTGCCCACGGACGCGGCATCGTCCACCGCGACCTGAAGCCCGCCAACATCCTGTTTGCGGCCGACGGCGCGCTCAAGCTTACCGACTTTGGGCTGGCCCGGAGGCTCGACGAGGTAGGCCGGACGGCCAGCGGGGGCGTGATGGGCACCCCCAACTACATGCCGCCGGAGCAGGCCGCCGGCGCAAAGACATCGGCCCGGCAGCCGACACCTACTCACTGGGCGCGATCCTGTACTTCCTGCTGACCGGTCGGCCGCCGTTCAAGGCGGCGACGGCCGCGGACACGCTCCAGCAGGTGCAGACCGAGGATCCGGTGCCGCCACGCCAACTGGAGCCCATGTGCCCCCCCCGCGCGACCTGGAGACGATCTGCCTTACGTGTCTCCAGAAGAAGCCGGCGGATCGCTACGCCACGGCGGCGGACCTGGCCGACGACCTGGCGCGATTCCTCGCCGTTTGGCCAAAGTAATACAACCCGCGCGCACGATTCGCACGCGCTCAACCCTGCGACTTCGCCGCCCGCTCGGGGCGCAGCGAACGCACCACCTGGCCGGCCTGCCACATCTCGCTCTCGGCGACGGCCTTCAGCTCCTTCTCGAGCTGCTCGCGGTAATCCTTGCGGCTGTTCGACTCCAGCACGCGCCGCGTCTCGTCGCCCCTGGCAACTTTCTGATAGAGCTCCTCGAAGACCGGCTTGGAGCAATCGCGAAAACGCTTGAACCAGTCGAGCGCGCCGCGCTGGGCGGTGGTCGAGCAGTTCGCGTACATCCAGTCCATGCCGTTCTCGGCGATGAGCGGATAGAGGCTCTGCGTCGCTTCCTCGACGGTTTCGTTGAACGCCTCCGACGGCGAATGGCCGTGCTCGCGCAGCACCTCGTACTGGGCCAGCCACAGACCGTAGATGGCGCCCATCAGCACGCCGCGCTCGCCGGTCAGGTCGCTGAAGACTTCCTTCTGGAAGGTCGTCTCGAACAGGTAGCCGGAGCCGATGGCGATGCCGGTGGCGAGGCAGCGATCGCGGGCCCGGCCGGTGGCGTCCTGGTGGATGGCGAAGCTCGCGTTGATGCCGCGGCCCTCCAGGAACAGCCGGCGGACGGTGGTGCCCGAGCCCTTGGGCGCGACCAGGATCACGTCGACGTCCTTCGGCGGCACCACGCCGGTCTGGTCGGCGTAAACGATGGAAAAGCCGTGCGAGAAGTACAGCGCCTGGCCTTTCTTCAGATGCGCCTTGATGGTCGGCCACTGCTCCTTCTGGCCGGCGTCGGAAAGGAGGTACTGCAGGATGGTGCCGCGATCGACGGCCTCTTCGAGCGAGAAGAGCGTCTTACCGGGCTCCCAACCGTCCTGCTGGGCGAGGTCCCAGCTGCGGCCCCGGTCGCGCAGGCCGATGATGACGTTGACGCCGTTGTCCTTCATGTTGAGCGATTGCCCGCGACCCTGGACGCCGTAGCCGAGCACGGCGACGGTTTCGCCGCCGAGGATGGCTTTGAGCCGTTCGGGCGGATAGTCGGCACGTTCGACGACGGTTTCAGCAACATTGCCGACCTGGATATTACGCATGATGGCTCCTGAGGGTGTCTGCCGGTGAGCGAACGGAAATTGTAGGAAAATGCGGGGGAAACGGCAGAGTGGGCGTCCGCGCCGCGATGCCGCACAAAGGGCCGATCCCATGTTCCTGTGCCGGGTTCGGGTAGAATCCCAGCAGCGACTACCCTTCAACCCCCCCCAAGGCGATTCCGATGGACGGAAAGATACCAAACCAAGGAACCGAGATTCCCTCGCCCGGGCCAGCCGATGAACGGCAAGCGAAGCCGCTGGCCGAGTTGGCCGCGGCCCAAGGCATCACGGGGCCGCAGGACTTCGACGCCCGCCTCGGAGCGGGGGCCGACCTGTGGGAGAATGACGCCGACTTTGAAGCGTTCGTGGAGGACCTGCGCAAGCGCGGCGGACGGAGGGATGACCCGTGGCGACCGTCGCGACGGTTGATTGCGAGGCACGCTGAGCCCTACTGGCTTCCACTCACTCGGGCATTTGCCACACGCGGACGGTGCCGTCCACGCTGTGTGAAAGCACCATGCTGGCATCGGCCGAAAAGGCGACGCGGTCCACCAAATCCGTATGCCCGCGGCAAACGCAGACCTGCCGCCCGCTCGCCAGATCCCATACGCGCACCGTCCGGTCAACGCTGCCAGAAACGGCCCGCCGGCCATCAGGCGAGAAGCCCACGCTGAACACCTTGTTGCGATGGCCGTCACAGCGACACTTTTCCTGCCCCTGCCCGGTGGCCACGTCCCACAAGCGCACGCTGCCATCCTCGCCGGCGGAGAGCACCTGCTGGCCGTCTCGCGCGTAGGTCGCGCTCATGATGCGATCCATCGGCAGACCCAGGCGCTCCAGTTCCCGGTAGCGAGTCGCGTTGGAGGAGAAACGGCCGACGGGGAGCCCGTCTCGCTCCGCGATCTTCCGGAGCTCGGCCTCGCCAAAAAGCCAGCGCGGCAGATCCAAGGAGACGAGATACGGCTCTTGCGAATAAAGCGCGATATCAGCAGCGGCCTCTTCGAAGGCGACTTCGAGGCCTGAGCTTGTTGCGACCTGGCGCACCTCGACTCCCTGCACTCCATCCGTCAGCCGGAGCCAGAGTACCGCGCCGTCAGCCAGCACGACCACGACGCAGAGGATAATCAAGTCGCTCGCATCGAACGGCACCGGTGAATGCTTGTCCCGACCTTGGGGACGGTGTAAGGCGATTAGCAACAGCAGGAGAATGGCCGGTACACCCACACCGCCGAACGTCTCGCCGAATTCAAGCCCGAGTTGGCCGCCCCACCATTGGCCGATTTGGCCTACAAATATAGCAGCACAGATCACCAGCGGTAACGGGCTGAAGAACAGCAGCACGATTGCGATAACGATGCCACACGCCCGCTTGCCGAACCGTCCGAACCGCTCGAAACATACGAGTGCTATTAGCCCGACGAGAACCACAAGGCCGGCGATCCAGCCCCAGGTACGCATTTCTGCCCAATCGGTGCCCAGGGAATAATTCAGGAAAAAGATCGGCCAGCAGAGCCAGACGAAAACGCCAAAGGCCAACCCGCTGGAAAGGTTCGTCGAATAGCCTTGGTGGATGGCGACGAGCAATGCGCCAATCGTCGCGAACACGAGGCAGACCACAAGCCTGGTCTCCCCGGAACCAAAGGCCTTGATTTCCAGAAGGTGCCAGAGGATTAATCCGGGGACAAGCACGCCAACGACGATCGCGCCGAGCAGCACTTTGGCAAGGCCCGGCACCAATCTCGAAACCGGTCCCCCGGAGTAGAAGCCGCTGGCGATCCTCCTGGCCTGCTGATACCTCGACAGACGCAACCGCGTTTGGTACGGCAACGACCAGTACGATCGGCGACGCTTGTCTCGCCTGAGCGCCGCCAGACCTGACACCCGTCGCGGCCGCAGCAGGTACAACGCCAGGGGCCCGAAGAGGAAGGGGTAAAACGCTTGCAGTGAATTCCTGGCAAACCAGGCGCCAACGGTCTCGATGGCCACCATGTGCTCGAGGGCGAGTAGTCCGCAACCACCCCCGAAGTACGCGACCACCAGCAGTTTTTCAAAGCCCGCGGCACCGGCAGAGATCGACTCGCCTGGCGTCGCCAGGTCGCGCAGCCGCAGCAGGTAGAGGGTTAGGGGCACCAAGAGAAGGAGGCAAAGCGTGGTCAGAGCCCACGCCGCGCTCCCCCCGAGCAGCCGATTCGCGAAGCCGTGGACGCACCAAACGCCAAACCAAAACGCCATCCCAAGGTAAAGACTGCTGAACCAGCGATACATCGTCGGCTGGCGCTGATATTCATTGACGAATCGGACCCAGCGGGCTGCCAGCCGTGTGCCGAACCGCTCACTGTTCGCGCCGGCCAAGGGTGTGGGTTCGGTCGCGGATGCGACCTGATAGGTTGCATCACGAAGCACGGCCCGCCGCCGCAGCAGGTAGATGACCAGACCGAGCCAAAGAACCCAAAGCGAACCCACCACAACGGTGGCGCCCAACCCCAACAGCTGCGCGACGGCGATCAAGGTGACGACGATGCTCAGCGCCCAGAGCCCGGCTACGGTCCGCTGACGTTTGACCCACTTGACGACCCGCTCCCACGCGCCGGTCGGCCGGGCCAGGATCGGCTCGCCGCGCAGCCAGCGCTCCAGGTCCTCCGCCAGCGCCGCGGCCGTGCCGTAGCGTTTCTCGGGCTCCTTCGCCAGGCACTTCAGGCAGATGGTCTCCAGGTCGCGATCAATGGCGGGCCGCACCTGGCGCGGCGGCACCGGTTCCTTGTCCAGGACCTGTAGCACCACATCCATCGGCGTCGCCCCGGTGAACGGCGGCGCGCCGGTCAACAGCTCGTAGAGGATCGCGCCCAGGCTGTAAATGTCGACGGCCGTGGTCAGGCCCTTGCCGCCCGCCGCTTGCTCGGGCGCCATGTATGCCGGCGTGCCGACGATCGCGCCGGAGTGCGACAGCTTGACGCCGCCTTCCAGGCGCTTGGCCAGGCCGAAATCGGTGATCAGCGGCACGTTGGACAGGCAGCTTTGCCCGTCCTTCTCGCCGGCGGGACAGGCAAGGCCTGTCCTACGATCCAAGAGGACATTGCCCGGCTTGAGGTCGCGGTGCAGGATGCCGCGCTGATGCGCGTAATGCACGGCCCGCGCGAGCGTGGCCACCAGGCTTCCGACGGCACGCTGGCCTTCCTTGTCGGCCGTCGGCAGTCCCTTGGACAGGGCGGTCGCGAGGCTGCCGCCGTCCACCAGTTTCATCGAGAAATAATGGTGCCCGTCGTGCTCGCCGACCTCGTAAATCGGCACGATGTTCGGATGGTCGAGATTGGCGGCGGATTCCGCTTCGATGTGGAAACGGCGCACGTCGCTCGGCGAGGCCAGCTGCCCCGCCAGGATCATCTTCAGGGCCACGATGCGATTGAGGCTCACCTGCCGGGCCCTATAGACGACGCCCATACCGCCGCGGGCGATTTCCTCCAACAGCTCGTAGTCGCCGAAATAGCGCACCGTGCCCAGTGCCGGCGATGGCGATGCGGTCGGCGCGCCCGGTGGCAGCTCCTCGCGGCTGCGGCTGTCGTTGGCGTTCTCTGCCATCGCTCACCCCGGGGGCAATATCGCCGTGCGACCAGCGACATGGCGGGCCACTGAGTGCCATGGCGGCGGCAGCGGCCGTGTGCGTGTGGATTACCCGCAGGCGCAATGCAATCCATACTCCAACGCGGCCCGCGCCAACGCCATTGCGCGCGTCTGTCATCCCTCCGCGTCAAGCAGATGCTTGCGCAGCTCTTTCAGGCCGCGTTTGAGCAGACCGGCCACGGCGGCGGGCGACCGATCCAGGTGCTTGCCGATTTCCGTCGTCGTCCAGCCTTGCCAGTAATGCAAGACGACCGCCTCGCGTTGCGCCTCGGGCAGGCCGGCCAACACCTGGGCCAGCCGCAGCAGCTCTTCATTGCGCTGCGCCTGTTGGCTGGGCGACGACTGCTCCGCCGCCAGCCAGCCCTCCAGCCGTAGCGACGAGGCGTCCAGCGCCGCCTCCAGCGAGCGCTCGCGGCCGACGTCACGGCGGTCGCGGCCGTGGTCGCGGACCACGTGGGCGAGGTTGCGTGCCAGAATTTGCCGCAGCCAGGCCGCCAGCTCGGCGCTGGTGCCGCCGCGAAAGCCCGGCAGCGCCTGGTGCGCCTGGAGAAACGTCTGCTGCACCACGTCGGAAGCGTCCACGCGGGCCCGCAGCCTGGGATCGAGCTGCAGACGAGCCAGCAGGCGCAGGTAGTCGCGATACCGCTCCAGGTCCGCGGCGGCAAACGGCGAAGCCACGATCGGCTCCCAGGAGTACAGAGCCCGGGTACGACGCACCGGGGCGCGCAAAAGGATCGGCGACATTATAATGGCTGGTGTCAAGCCAAGCGACGTGCTGGTCGTAGGACAGGGGGCGGAACATGGCGGACAAGTATTACCTGGTTGTCGACGGCGAGCGGTGTGGGCCGTTCAGCAAGGAAGAACTGGACGGGCAGGGGCTGCGCCGTAGCACGCTGGTCTGGTTCAAGGGGCTGCCGAATTGGATGGTGGCGGGCAAGGTGCCCGAGCTGCTCGATGTCTTCGACGAGCCGCCGCCGCTGCCAGGTGCCGACCCGCTACCGGCGCCCGCACCGGCCACGTGGCCAGCGCTGCCCGAACGCGATGCTGCTGCCGAGCGACCCGCGGCGCTGCCGTCGGAACAGATCAAGGATCCGGCCGTCAACCTCCCGCGCAGCGAGGGGCGCCGCCGCGCTATGCCGCCGACGCCGATGAGGTGCCGTCGGCCGTGCGACCGCCGTCGATGCGCTACGACGCCGTGGGCCTGCGCCGGCTTTACCTGGGCGGCATCGGCACTTACGTACCGGGGCTCCTTGTGATCCTCGCGGCAGGCGTCGCCATCGCCTATTTGGCGATCCACGGCATCAACGGGCAGGCGCCGCGCTTCGATCCCAATCGCCGCGATATCGTCTTCGACAACGACCCCGCGGTCCGCAACCTGGAAACGCTCCTGGCCGTCGCGACGGCCTGCGCCGCCGTTCTCGGCGTGATCGCGCTCATCAGCGGCGCCGCCTGCTACTTCGTGCTGCTTTATCGTGCGTGGGCGCTGATCCGGGATGATCGCAGCGGACCGCGGCCGGGCCGAGCGGTCGGCCTGTTGTTCGTGCCGTTCTTCAATCTGTACTGGGTGTTCGTCGGCATCTGGGGCCTGGCGCGCCGTCTAAACCGCTTCGCGCACCGCTATGATCTGGAAACGCCGACCGCCTCGCAGCCCCTGGGTTTCGCGATCAGCGTCTACAGCGTTTTGACCTACCTACCGATCCCGTTCGCGGGCCTGGTGCCGCTCGGCTTGAACCTGATTCTGTGGCCGTTCTTCATGCGCTCGGTGTACCGGACGGCGGCATCCTTCGGCGAGGACGCCAACCGCGAACGGATCGCCCATCCCTCGCTGGACTGCTCGTTGCGGCAATCCGATCTGCCGCGGCCGGTTTCGGCGCACATCCTGTCGACCATTGCCACGGTGTTGACGCCGATCGGCGTGGCGCTCCTGGTCATTGGGTTCGGCACCGGCCTGAACGCGCTACGCCATTTCGACCGCGACACGCGCATGATCGAGGTTCAGCGGCAGGCCATCGATCACATGCGCCGGCTCAACCCGCCGGACCCGAATCGGCTCCGTCAATTCGAGGATGGGGCGAACGGCACGCAGCAGTTACTGATGCGCTGGCGCTGGCACCTCATCACCAGCGCCGCGGTGCTGGGCGGCGGCGTGCTGCTGTTGGTCATCGCCATCGCGCTGGCGCATGTTTCGCGGCTCTGCGCCCGCGGCAGCGAGGATGCAGTGCCTCCCGAGCCCTCCGCCTGGCCCGCGCCCCACGGTGTCGTCTCTTCGCAATGACCGCGACGAACGGCCAGTCGCCGGGAGTTCTCAGGCAATTGCTGCGTGAGGCTTCCGGGAGGAGACAGCAAATGCAGCCAGAGTATTGCCACACCAGGAGTGACCTCGCTGCCCAACTGCGATTGATTCAACAATTGGAATCTGGCGAGCTGGAGCTATTAGAGTGTCCAAAGTGCCACAACCGGTCGGTTGCAGCATGGTTTACTCATCCAGCAGCGAACGAATATCGAACGTGGTTTGTTTGTTCCCGGTGTAGTTTCCAGGTGCGGATTCAAGATAACGGACAACCACAGCAGTATCGTGCAGATCGGGTCCACAAGGGGCTGCGGACCCAGCGCCAGGTTGGCCCTGGGCTACCACGGAGGAATTTCAGACCCGATTGGAGGAGGCCGGCCGAGCGCCGCCATCGAGACGCCCCGACCGTTTGACAGGAGAATGCCGTGACTAGAGTTGAACGACGCACACCCAGACCCAGGAAAGACCTGCCGCCCCTGGTCAACGGCGACCATCTGGATCAAAAGACGTTTCATGAACGTTACGAGGCCATGCCCGATGTGCGTGCCGAGTTAATAGGGGGAATCGTTTACATGTCGTCGCCCCAAAAAGTGCGCCACGGCTACCACCATTCCAAACTTGTTCGCCTCACGGACGAATATGCAGACGAAACGCCTGGCGCCGAATCATGTGTGAATACGACCAGTATTCTCGGGCCAGATGCCGAGCCCCAGCCTGACGCGTTTCTTTACATTCGTCGCGCGTGCGGCGGTCAAGCGACGGTGGACAACAAGGGCTACCTGACCGTGCGCCCGAATGGGTCGGCGAGATCAGCGACAGCACCGAATCCATTGATTTGAACCGCAAGAAGCTCGATTATGAAAAGGCCGGCGTGCGCGAGTACATGGTCGCGGCCGTGCGGACCAATCAATTGTTCTGGTTCATCCGCCGCCGCGGCAAGTTCAAGCCGCTGCCCGCCGGCGCCGATGGCATCATCCGCTCCGAGGTTTTCCCCGGCTTCTGGCTTAACGCGGAGGCATTTCTGGACCGCGATACCAAGCGCCTGCTCGCGGCGTTTCGTCAGGGGCTGGCCTCGCCAGAACATGCGGCATTCGTGGCGAAGCTCGCCGAAAAGCGCAGAGGAACATAGACATGGTCCGTTCTGTTCACCTCATTCATATCGGTGATCGCGAAGACCGCAAGCGCGCCTGTGAATTGTGAAAACGCGCAAAAGGCTCATGTTCGCGTGTCCCCCTGTCTGACCATCTGAATTTAGGTGGAATGCCCATGTTCGAGCAAGAGCTCCGTGTGCTGCCGGCTTCTCTCGTGGTTGCGTTCGCCGTCCGCTGCGCGGCGCGCGTCGAACCCCTGGCTCGCGCAACTTCGCCGTTGACCCGCTGCTTCATCGGCAAGGCGTTCGCCTTTGCCGTCGCCTACGCGCGCGGCGAATATTTGGCGCATGGGACCGCTACATCAACGACATCAAGGCCATTCGCCCGCTACGGGACCAGTTGCTTGCCGACCCCGGAATGGCAGCGGCGCTCGACGTGCCGAGGCGGGCCCTGCCGACGCAGTCCGCGACCGAGCTGGCACATGCGGCCCAGGCAGCCTGGCGCACTGCCTGGCCCGCCGTGTCGGCCGAGGAAGCGACGGCGGCAGCGGTGATCCGCGCTGTTTGGCACATGTACAGCTGCGCATGGGCGGAGAAGGTGACCGCATGCACGACCCACCCGGAGCACTACGAGGAAGACCTCCCTGTGCTTCAGTCAATGGCGAGCGCTACGCGCGTGGCGAGTGCCGTCGATGCCTGCGCCGACGCCGCGCTCGCCTGTGCTGAGGCGGCAGCGACGGCGGCATGCGACCTGCAAGTGCTGGCGGGCTTGGCACGTGACGCCGGTGCGACCACGGTCGATCCGCTGGAAACAGGGCCCCTGGGTCCGTTCTGGGGGACCGCGACGCCGCACTGGTTCGATCGACTGAACTACGAGCCGGTTGACGAGACGCAGATTCATGAACCTTTGGACTTCCGCAGCGACAGCGAGCCAATCGCTGCGCGGCCCGGCGGCACGCGACGCACGTGGTGGAAGCTCTGGTAACGCACAAGGTAGCATGGGCCTTCGCTCGGGCCGCAGAAGACCAGTGGAACACGTGGTTCAATCCATCTATGATGCCAACTGTTTCGACGACCTGGCCATCGTGGCTCAGGAGCTAGCACGACCTGGCTGCACTGATACGCATCTTTTGGCCCATTGTCGAGAACGCGGCCCGCACGCAAGGGGTTGCTGGGTAGTCGATCTCCTGTTGGGCAAACGCTGAGAGGCGGTTTACGGTAATCGCATTTTCAATCCTGGGGAGGTTGCGTCAGTTCCGCTGCCGACTGCATGCCCGCGGCGACCTCCGGCAGAATCCCCAGGCGCGCATACACCGGACGAACCAGCGTTCGCAGTCGCGGCAAGTGTACGGCGAATAACGCGGCGCCGGCGATGCACGCGATGCCGCCGATGAGCACCGCCCCCGAGGCGCCGACCATGCCCGCAATCGTTCCCGCGAACAGGCTCCCGAGCGGCGCCATGCCCAGAAACGCCATGCTGTAAAAGCTCATCACCCGGCCGCGCTTGTCCTGGTCGACGATGGTCTGCAAGATCGTGTTGCTTGCCGCCATCTGCACCATCATTCCAAAGCCGACCACCAGCAGCAACGGCAGCGACAGCCACAGGGCCGGCGACAGCGCGAAGCCGATCAGCCCCAGACCAAACATCAGGGTCGCCACGACGATGACTCGGCCCAATCCGAGGACGGTCCGCCGCGATGCGAGGTACAGGCGCCGGCGAGGGCGCCCACGCCGGTCGCGCCGGTCAAAAGTCCCAGCGTGAACGGCCCCGCATGGAGCACATCCACCGCGAAGATCGGCAAAAGGATGCTGTAGGGCATGCCCATGAAGCTGACGAGCGCGAGCAGCAGCAAGAGGGCCCGTATCGGGGCGAAGCCGAACGTGTAGGAAAACCCCTCGGTGAGTTTCTGCCAGAGCCGGCTCGTGTGGACCGGTCGTTCCCGCGCCGGCACGCGCATCGCCAGCAGTGCCGCGACGACCGCCACATAGCTGACGGCGTCGGCCACGAAGCACCAGGCTTCGCCCGTCACGGCAATGAGGGCGCCGGCGAGCGCGGGACCAATCAGGCGGGCGCCGTTGACCAGCGACGAGTTGAGGGCGATGGCATTGGGCAGATCGGCCTGCTGCTCCACCATCTCGACAAGAAACGCCTGGCGAGCGGGCATGTCGATGGCGTTGATGACCCCCTGGCATGCAGCCAGGATTACAATCTGCCAGATTGTGGTCATGCCCGGTTCACCTCGAAATGCAACGACCGCAAGCAGGGCCGACTGGACGAGCGACAGGATCTGGGTGACGACCAGGAGCCGATGACGATTCCAGCGGTCGACCAGCACGCCGGCAAATGGGGCCAGGAAGAAGGACGGAATCTGGCCAGCGAAACCGACGACGCCAAGCAGGAAGGCCGGGTCGGACTCGCTCAGGCGGAAGACCAGCCAGCCGGTGGCGACGCGCGTCATCCAGGTGCCGATCAGCGAGACGCCCTGGCCCAGGAAGAATAGCCGGTAGTTGCGGTATGCCAGAGCGCGGCCCATGGCACGCAACGCCGACGGGCGGCGCAGGTCGTGCGGCTGGACTGACGTCATTGCTCGCTCCCTGGCCTACCTACGAGCGCCTGGTCGATTCGCGCCAATTGTTCCAGTACTTGCACGGCGTTGTTTTTTTCCGATGTGTCGTGTAAAGCCCGCCGGAACGGCTGCGTAAGCCCGAGCGAAAAAGGGAGCAGAGCAGGTCCCCCTATTCTCCCACCATGGCCAATGCTTGGTTGACGATGCGGTCCGTAAGGCGCAGTCCGGCCTGACGAAGCTGGTCCAATACCGGACGTGCCGCCGCGATAATGCCGTGCTGACGGGCAGCGATCACCAGGCCAAGGCACCCCCGATACGGTATTCCCAAGGCCTTGGCGCATTTTCGGGCGGTCTGGTCGTCGAGCACTGCTTCGCTACCGGGATTTGCCAACACCCAGGCGAGCACTGCCTCTTCACCCGGGTCTAGGCCGAACGGTTGCAGGATTCCTGGAGGCTGGCCGGCATCGACGATGGTGAGCCAGGGTAGGGCCAATGCTTGAGTCGCCGGATCGCTCGGCCCACCCTGTTGAACCTCCTGAACAACCGCGCTCGGCACAATTACCGGGTTCCCGAAGGCTCGTAAGAGATCCAGGAAGCCGGTCTTAGCCAGGACGATCAGCGGCGACGCATTAACCACGAGCGGATTGGGCACGGGCAATACTCTGCTTGATGTCCTCGATATCCGTGCCTTGCGGCAAGGGACGTGCGACTTCCGCCTGGATGTCCTCGAGATTGTAATGATACAGGTCCACGTCATGGCGGGTCGCCGCCGCCAGGAAGTCGGCATAACTGAGCCCCGCCAGCCGCGCGGCTCGCCCGGTGGAGATTCTTCCGCGCCGCAGAGATGAAAAGCAGCGGCAAGTCGAAGTAGCTTCAGTGCCTCGTCGGCGTCGGCGCCCAATCCCTGCAACTGATCGTCCGGCACTTGAAATGTCAGTGTGGCCATCGGCATCTCCGTTTCGGTGCTGACCCGTTGGCGATGCAGGAATTCTATCAACAACCCGCGTGGACGGGCCAGCGCGACTGCTATCGGGGCGTCATGGATCGCGAACGTAATGCTGCTTTCGCACCGCGATTGGCAACATTACTTGACAGCCGCCGGGCAAGATGCTATGGGCTCGGGAATGCCAACGTCAGGATTTTCGGCCGGGTGCGCCTCGTGGGGAACGATGCTGGCCGGCGTGGTGCTGTGCCTCCTACCGCTCACCGTCGCAGCGGGGCCGCATCACGTCCCGGAAAGCCCGGCCCCGGCACCGCCGCACGTCCAGGCCGCGGTCCGGACCCATCAATCGTGGCGCACGCACACCGCGCCACGGCCAAGCCGGCCTTGCAAGAAAAAGTCGCCGCTGGCACCGCGGGCCGGCGATTGCGATGACGACAACGACAACAACGACGACCTCAGCCGGCCGCATTTGGGCGGACCGCTCCCTGCGGCCATCCCGACTGCCGAGACGACCGCGGTTTGCAAATCCGCTCCGCCCGAGCGGTCGATTGCTGCCCCGGCGCGCGAGCCGCTGTATCTGACTCAGCTCTGCCTGCTCATTTAGGCCTCTTCCGTCCACCATCCAGTGTCGCCGATCACGGCTCCGCTTCCCATCGGGACCAGTGTCGGCTCACGCAACCACCGCCGAGGCCCCGCGGGACCTCGGCTCACCGAAGATTCATCGGTTCCATTTCCTATTGGTTGGAGGACGACGAGATGACGAGTGCATTTGTACTGGCGCGCAGGCGCAGACGTTGGGACAGGTCTGGGGCTATCGTTCCGGCCGAACGCATGGCGCGGAGCGGCAGGCGCCGGCGGCGGCGCGCGGATTGACGATCGCGCTGGCCCGCCAGAGCGGCACCCCCGCCGCCGATATCGCCCGTGCGGTCGGGGCCGAGCTGGACTGGCCGGTGTACGATCACCAGCTGCTCCAGCGCGTGGCCCGGGAACTGGACCTGCCCGTCAAGGCCCTGGAACCGCTCGACGAGCAGCCGCAGGGCTGGTTCCTGGACCACCTGCAAACGACGGCGCCGCGGGCGCCGATCAGCGAGGCTCGGTACGTTCATTGCCTGACGGGGGTGATTCGCGAGCTGGCCGAGAGGGGCCGCTGCGTGATTGTCGGCCGGGGGGCGGCGCAAATCCTGCCGGCGCGCTCGACGCTGCGGGTCCACCTGGTCGGCCATCTCGAGGATCGCGTCGCCGCCCTCCGCGACGGTTGCGGCCTGGCCTGGCGTGCGGCGGCGCGGCGCGTGCTGGAACTGGATCGCGCCTGGACGCGATTCGTGCAGGGCCACTTCCACCGCGACCCAGCGCCGCCACAGAGCTACGATCTGGTGGTCAACACGTCGCATTGGTCGGTGCCGCGCTGTGCCGCCGTGATTGCCGAGGCCGCACGGTCGCTGGCGGCGACGCTACAAAACGCGGCGGAATAAGCCCGATGAGCCGCGCCGGCGAGGTTCGCCCGCGCGGCTCATCGGGTTGTGATCGCGAGGCGACTAATTGGTCTCGGCGACATCCCGCATGCTCACCAGCTTCAATCGTCCGAAGGGATTGTGCATGGGACTTCCCGCCAGCTCCTCGGCGCTGTCCTGCGTGAAGGCCTGAAAACGCGGTCCGTTAAAGTC
Organism: uncultured Gemmataceae bacterium; assembly: GCA_963834865.1. Classification (GTDB taxonomy): domain Bacteria; phylum Planctomycetota; class Planctomycetia; order Gemmatales; family Gemmataceae; genus CAWIDK01. The sequence continues at coordinate 1,922,246 of CAWIDK010000002.1, read as the reverse complement.
GGCCAGCACATGACCGTCGTCGATCGGCTTCTCGCCGCGGGCGAGGTAGCAGATCACCTCGGTGATATCCGGTGCGCCTGCCTCGAGGTCTGCGCGTTTCATCACCACGTCACGCAAGCCTAGCACGTGCATGCCCGCCGTCCACACGTCGGATTGGCCGCCCACGATGGCAACAAAGGCGAAGGTCAGTGCCTCCGGTCCGCCGTCTTCGGTCAGCTCAAGCCATTGGCGCCCGCCGTGAGCGAGCGCGCTGTTGTCGATGAACACGCCCGCGCCGCCGGCCCGTACCATGGCCGCGCCGGCCTGCATCATCGTCCGGGCCGTCTGCATCGAACCGCCGGCGCCGCTCAGGAAAACGTTCACGGTGTAGTCATCGACCGTCCCCAGTTCCTCTGCCGTCGCCTGCCGCCGGCAGGAAGACCGAAAAATTTGGGCAAACTGATCATCGGCCGCGACGGCGCCAAAGTCGATGCGCGTTGTGTCCGGCAAGATCAGCGCCTCGGGCGTGAGGCGGTAACCGGCCGGCAGGCGTTCGATCAGTTCGCGCGGATGCGACCACTGGCCCGGAATGCGCAGGGCGATCGTGATCGGGGCGGCTGGCTCATTCATCGCAATCATCCTCCTCCGACGCCGGTTGTGGGTCTGCACAGTCCGACAGTCGCTCCGATTCGACACGGGCGCTGACCCGCTGTCAAGCGCGAATCCGTGAATCCGTTGCCGATGTTCCGGCAATTTCCGCCGGCTTTCGCTTGCTGCCGACTCGCGGCACGTTAAGACCGTCACCAGCGTCGCGTCCTTGCCCATCGCCGCCAGCGTGAAGACAATATTCTGGATGATTCGCGTCAGCGCCCCGAGCCGGCTGCACTTTGGGTTGTTCACGCTCCCCGCCGGAGACGCTGCGCCCGCGGCCTGGCCGGATCGGGACGGCCAACCCGCGCTGCCGGCGCGCGTCTTCGGCGGCGCCGGCATGATGGTCGAGCGGCCCGCTCTCGTGGTGGCGGTCGAGGGGGCACCGCGTTGGTCGGCCGACGGTGCGCTCGCCCAGCGCGCCCTGGCCTGCGCACGGCAGGTCGCCGCGGCGCTGCCGATCGAACAACCGTTTCATGTCGTCGTGGAAGCGGCGCCGGCTGAGCATAGCGGACTCGGCACCGGCACCCAGCTCGCGCTGGCCGTGGCCCGCGCGGTGACATTGGCCGCGGGCCAGCCCCAGCTCGATGCCGTCGCGCTGGCTCGGCTTGTCGGCCGTGGGTTGCGCTCGGCGCTCGGCATCCACGGTTTCGCCCAGGGCGGATTTCTCGTCGAGGGCGGCAAGCGCTCCGAGGCGGCGATCGCTCCCCTGATTGCGCGGGCGCCGTTCCCGGCGGAGTGGTCCGTGCTGCTGGTGACTCCGCACGCGCTGCACGGCGATCATGCGCGCGCGAGACGGCGGCCTTTCACAGCCTGGCTGGCTCGGTGGCCGACCTGTGCCGAACCGAGGCGCTGTGCCGGCTCGTCTTGCTCGGCATGCTCCCCGCGCTGGCCGAACATGATCTGGCTGCGTTCGGTGAAGCGCTGTACGATTTCAACCGCCGGGTCGGCGAGATGTTCGCGCCATGGCAAGGCGGCCTGTACGCGCACCCGCGCAGCGCGGAGCTGGTGAAGGCGCTGCGTTCCGCGGGCGTTCACGGCGTCGGGCAGAGTTCGTGGGGACCCACCGTGTATGCCGTGGTCCCGGTCGATCAGGCCCTGGAGTTGTGCGCCTGGCTGACGAGCCGTCACGGCTGCGGCACCGACGAGGTGATGGTCACCGTCGCCGCCAACCGCGGAGCCGTCGTGTCCCCGACCTGAGGGGTCTTGCCGGGCCCGCGCCGACGCGCGACTGCGATTGCGTGAATTTTTTATTGGCGCGGCGGGTTGCTTCTTTTACAGTGGAGCGTAAAGCAGGCGTGACAGACCATGGACACTCCCGGTTCCGAGCATACTGTCCCAGAAAATTCCGCTCCGGTGGACCCGGAGGCGTTTCGTGCTTTGCTGCGCCAGGTGATGGCCGGCTCCGAGGAGGCGGTTCAGCAGCTGCAGACGCAGTTCGGCAAATACTTGATTCAAGCGGTGCGGCGGCGCCTGCCGCGCCAGCTGCGTTCCAAGTTCGACTCGGTTGATTTTGTGCAGGACGTTCTGGGTGTCGTTTTTTGGCGCCAGCGAGCGCAATTTCAACAGCGCGGAGCAGCTCGTTCGGTATCTCAAGAGCATGGCCGAGAACAAGGTGGTCGACGCCACCCGCAAACGGATCGACACGTACAAATACGACCTGGCCCGCGAGGAGCCGTTGGCGACGTCCGACGAGGAGCAGGAGCAACAGCGGATGTTTGCCAGCGGCGGCACACCCAGCGAAACCGCCATCGGCCGCGAGACGTGGAAATTGATGCTCAATGATGAGCCGCCCGTATACCGAGCGGTGCTGAAGCTGCTGCGCGACGGGGCGACGCAGGAGGAGGTCGCGGCGCACTTGAAGCTGAGCCGCAAGACGGTGGGGCGAATTCTGCAGCGTGCCCTGGAGAAAACGCGATCATGAGCGCGTCGATTCTCGTCCAGGATGGTCCGGTTGGGCGTTCGCCGGTCACGCAGGCCGACGACGGCCAGGCTGCCGCTGGTGTGGCTGCGTCTTCGCCGCCGTCGGGGACGCTGCTGGACCGTGCCTATCGCGAGTACTGCCAGCTGTACCTGGCCGGCACGGCGCCTGGTGTCAGCACGTTCTGCGCCGCTATCCGGCTGTCCAGGGTTCGCTGGCGTTGATGCTGACGGCGCATGAGTTCGTTGAGACGCAGGCATCCGGTGTCTGGCCGGCGCCGGGCTCGGAGTTTTTGGGTTATTATCTGGAGCGTTTGCTTGGCGTGGGCGCGTTTTCCCGCGTGTATCTGGCGCGAGACCGCGCTGGGCAACCGCGTCGTGGTCGTGAAGGTTTCGCGCTTTGGTGCGTCCGAAGCGCTGACGCTGGGGCGGCTCGGCCATCCGAACATTGTGCCGGTGTTCTCGGTTAGCAAGGACCCCGAGACCGGCAAATCGGCGGTTTGCATGCCGTACCTGGGCGAGGCGACCCTGGGCGACCTGCTCAATCGCGTCCTGGCGTGCGGCGCCCCGCCGCGGCACGCCGTGGCGATCCTCGAGGCCGCACGCAAGGGGGCGCCCGAGCCGCCGCACTGCGGGTTGCAGCCGATCGCGCCGTCGGAAGCGTTGCTGAATCGCGCCAGCTACGTCGCCGGCATCCGCCACCTTGCCGGACAGCTGCTCGACGCGTTGGCCTACATGCACGCCGAGGGCGTCTGCCATCGCGATCTGAAGCCGTCGAACGTGCTGTTGACGGGGACCGGCGTGCCGATGTTGCTGGACTTCAATTTGTCCGGCGACGATCGCCGGTGCCAGAAACTGCTGGGCGGCACACCGCCGTACGCATCCCCCGAGCAGCTGCGGGTCATCGGTCGGCCGGATGCCGACGCCGCCGGGCTGGACGGGCGCTCCGATCTCTTCTCGCTGGGCGTGATCCTGTACGAGCTCTTAAGTGGCCAGCACCCGTTCGCGGCGCCGCCGGCCGGCACGTCACTGTCACAGACCAAGCTGCTGCTGCTCGCGCGAGGAGGCCCGCGCACGTCCGATCCAGGAGCTTAATCCCGCGGTCGATCGCGGCCTGGCAACGCTGGTGGATCGGTGCCTCGCGCTGGCGCCGGCGGCACGGCCCGCGACAGCCCTGGCGGCACGGGCGCTGATCGAGCCGCGCCGGACTCTCCAGCGCCGCCTGAGTCGCGCCATCAGCCGTCGTCCGCGCGCCACCCTGGCGGTTCTCCTGCTGGCGGGGTTCTTTGGTGCTGCCGCGGCTCTGGTGACGTGGGTGCTGGCGCCGACCGAGCCGACCGAGCTGGAGCACGGGCAACAGGCGTACCGGCAGGGCGACCCGGCGAACGCCGTCAAGCATTACAGCCAGCATCTGAAGGTGCACGACGATGACGCGGACGCGTGGTTTGCGGCTGGCCTCGCCCTGCTCAAGCAAAAGAAGTTCGCGCTCGCGGCGACTGACTTTGAGCAGGCGTGGAACCTGCGTCCCGACGGCCTGACTGCGGCCTGCCAGGGCTACGCATTCCAAAAAGATAACCAATGCATGGCCGCTGTTCGCTGCTATCAACTTGCGGTCGATTCCGGTTACGCACCGGCCGCGGTGCTCAACAACCTGGGACGGGCGCATTTCAATCTGAAAGCCCTGCCGGAGGCTGAGCGCTGCTTGGCGCTTGCCTTGCAGATCGAACCGGAATTGCAAGCCGCCTGGCACAACCGGGGAGTCGTGTATCTGCGGCATACTCTGCTGCCGGTGCGCCCGCGGGTATCCAGCAGCGGCGAGACGGTTGCCCCACCAACGCACCAGGAGTTGTTCGCTCGGGCACTGGCCGACTTCAGCCGGGCGATTGCCCTTGGTCCGCCATCGGGCGACCTTTGTTACGACGCGGCATTCGCGTGCGCCAAGCACCACCCTGTCCTCAAGGAGCAGGCCATCGACTACCTTGGCCGCGGGCTCGAATACGGACTCGATCGGCAAAAGCTTCGGCAGCAGCCATTCGCGAGTGTCTTGAAAGACGATCCCGCCTATAAGGAATTGCTCGCGCGACCGCCGCAACCGCACGGGCCCGTCGTGGCCGAGCATGTGCTGCCCATCCCGCCCGAGTAATCGAGCGGCCATTGTGCTTGCAGTCATCTCTTGCGAGTGAACCGGCATGACCCGGGACTTCCTCGCATCGCTCACTGCCAACCAGGCCGCTACAACGTTCCCGCCGATCCGTTGGGCGGGTGCGTGCCGTGCACCCGGCTCCAGGCGGATCCTATACCCGATCCAACGTCTTCTGGGGCTGGAGGATGCGCTCATGCCTCAATTTTTTTGTTTTTTTTCCAGAATCCCTGTCCCATTTTCGGCGCAGATTTCGACTAGGCAGAGGGAGGACCACTTGCTCACAGGTGATTCGCCTTCGTCCGGCAGGGTTTGCCGGACATGCCGCGCGGCGGGCAGTTTGCCTGTCGCGGCTGGTTGCTTCGTTTCGTGGTTATCCATTTACGGAGGGTTGTCGATGTCGTTTGCACGACGTGTCGCGTTACTGGTCGTCCTTTTTTCCGGGTGCGCCAGCCTGGCCTGGGCGGGCGGAATGGGCGGCACCATGGGTGGTGCTGGAGGAACTGGTGGGGGAGCGCCGCCACCCCCCACGGGACCGGTGATCTCGGAGTTCGATGCCATGCCGCTGTTCAGCAATGTCTGGTCGTTCTCGGGCATGGTACAGGATTACGACGGCTCGACCGACATCACGATCAACTTCAGCAACCTGCCGTCGCTGAACGGCAAATCGGTGCAGGTCAATTCCGACGGCTCGTTCTATATCACGGTCGAGCTTGGGCCCACGGAGGGGGGGCTCGCCATCGCCCAGGCGGTCGACGATCAGGGCCAGACTTCCGTGGATGCGGAAACCTATGTAAGCCAGGACCTGTAGGCCAGCCGTCGCGACCGTTCCTGGTATTGTGCGTCGTGTGACTTTCATGGGACTCCTATTGAGGAATCGCATCATGATAACTCCCCACTTGCAACGTCTGGTCGATTGTGTCAAGGCCGGCGACGCCGCGTCGATGGCCCGCGTCAACCGGTTGGTGCGGCCCGTCGTGTCGCACGCGGTCGAGCGGGTTCTGAAGACGAAGGACTATGGCACGCCGTTGGGCCGCGAGATCCAGGGGCTGCTGGGCGAGGCGGCCCGCGCAAGCCGGCGGACCCCCGCGGCGTGCAGGAACTGATCACGCAGGTGATCTTCGGCCAGACCCTGGCCGACCTGCGGTCGCTCGCGCGGCAAGACCAAGGCGCCGCTGAGACCGTGTGCGCCTGAGTGCCGCTCGGCGTTGGCTCAAGGACGTTCGTAAGCCCACGGACCGGCGGGCGCGGGTTCGTAGTTCCGCCTTGAGGCGGTTGGGGAACCGCCTCAACGCGAAACTACGAACCTGCGCCACGCGTCCGGCGATTCCTGGTCGTTGGCGGCCGGTGGCGTTTGCCGTACCGGGACCGCACGGAAGGTACGTGCCATGAATGCCCGCAATCATTTGCCCGTCGACGCACGGCTGGGGCACCTGCTGGCCCACAGCCCCGTCGTGCTCTATACCCTGCCGTTCACCGCGGACCGCCGCCCACTGAACTGGATCAGCGACGGCGTCACCGCCCTGGTGGGCTATGCCCCCGAGGAGTGCCTGGCGCCGCACTGGTGGGAGGAGCGCGTCCATCCCGACGATCGCGCCCACGTCTTGGCCCAGTGGCCCGCGCTCGCCTGGGTGGACCGCCTCGTGTGCGAATACCGGATTCGCATGCCGAACGGCAGCTACCGCTGGCTCCGCGACACCATGCAGCGCGTGCCGGATGCCGCCGGCCAGCCGGCGCAGATCGTGGGCGCCTGGCTGGATATCACGGAGCGCAAGCACGCCGAGCAGGTGCTGGCGCAGTCGGAAGCCCAGTACCGCGGCGTGGTCGAGGAGTCGCTGCAAGGGATCGTCGTGCAGCAAGCCGGCCGTATCTGTTATGCCAACCTGGCGTGCATGCGCATGTTTGGCTTCCAGGGCCCCGAGGAGATCATCGGCGAACCGTGGTACCGCTTTGTGGCGCCGGAGGAGATTGCCGGCCTGCGCGTGCGCATCGAGGCCTGCGCGCGGCGAGGCGTTGCCGTTGCATCCGGGCTGGCAGGCCGTGCGCCGCGACGGCACGCGCTTCTGGGTCGAATCGGTCGGCAGCCCGTGCGTGTGGCACGGCGGGCCCGCCGTGCTCTCTTTCCTCATCGACATCACCGAGCGCAAGCAGCTCGAGGCGCAGCTCCGCCAGTCGCAGAAGATGGAAGCGATCGGCCAGCTCGCCGGCGGCGTCGCCCACGACTTCAACAACCTGCTGACCGTGATCAACGGCTACAGCGAGATCGTGCTCCACAGCCTCGACGTTGACGATCCCAACCGCGGTCTGATCGATGAAATGCGCCGCGCCGGCGAGCGCGCCGCGTCGTTAACGCGCCAGCTCCTCGTCCTGAGCCGCAAGCAAGTCGTCGCCAGCCGCGTGCTCGATCTCAACAGCGTCGTGCGCGACCTGGAGCGGTTGCTGCGGCGCATGATCGGCGAGGACATCGACCTGGCGATTGCGCTCAACGCGACGCGTTCGGTCGTGGCCGACCCCGGCCAGCTCGATCAGGTGCTGCTGAATCTCGCGGTCAACGCGCGCGACGCGATGCCGCGCGGCGGCAAGCTCACCATTGAAACGCAGGACGTCGATCTCGACACCGCGTACACGCGCCTGCACCCCGACCTCGCACCGGGGCCCTATGTCCTCCTGGCCATGAGCGATACCGGCTGCGGCATGACGCCGGAGGTGCTGGCGCATCTGTTCGAGCCGTTCTTCACCACCAAGGAGCCGCACCGGGGCACGGGGTTGGGGCTGGCCACCGTGTTCGGCATCGTCAAGCAGGCCGGCGGGCACATCGCGGTGTACAGCGAGCCCAACCAGGGCGCCGCCTTCAAGATCTATTTGCCGTGGGCGCGGGACGAGATCGACCCGGCGGCCGTCCTCCTGGCGACGCCGCCCGCCTGCGCGGCCACGAGACGGTGCTGCTCGTCGAGGATGAGAGCGGGGTGCGCGGGATCGTGCGGCATGTGCTGGAGAACAACGGCTACCACGTCCTGGAGGCGAACGGCGGTCCCGAAGCCTTGGCCATTTGCGAATGCCAGCCCGGACCGATTCACCTGCTGATCACCGACGTGGTCATGCCCGTGATGGGCGGCCAGGAGCTAGCCCGCGCGGTTCAGGATGTGCATCCGAACATGCGTGTGCTGTTCGTGTCGGGCTACACCGACGAGGCCATCGTCCGCCACGGCGTCTTGCACGAGAAGGTGCATTTCCTGCAAAAACCGTTCTCGGCGACCGAGCTAACGCACAAGGTGCGCGAAGTGCTGGATGAAGGAGGCTAATCCCCGACACGCCGAGCCCCAGCGAAAACACCGAGAAGCGCCGGAAGACCGCGGACGACCACCGACGTAACCCATCGTCCTTCACCGGAACATCGTGGTCTCATGTCTTCTGTCGCATTTCTCCCTTCTCCGCGCTTCCGCGCTTCTTCGGTGTTTTCTCTGGGGCTTGGCGCTCCGGTGCGTAGGCAATCGTGATGGTGATCGCCAGCGATGGTCTCACAACTGAAAAAGCCCCGCCGTGCTCGCGCTCATAAAGCCGTTGGCGCCCACGTTAGCTGCGGTCCAGCAGGTTCATGCGCTGCGGGACGTCCTCCGCACGATTCGCGCAACGACCCAGGGGCGGCGCGACCCCGATGGCGCCGCGCCGATCGCAACCGTGTCCATCGCGTTTCTCCACCACCACGGCGCCGACGACGATACCCTGCAGTGGCTGTTGTACCAGGGACACGTCAATCACTTCGCGCGCGGGCGCCGCTCCGGAAAGCGCGACGCCGAGATTCTGTTTGCGGCGGGTGCGGTCATCGGCCCTCGGAGTTGCTTTCAGCTCACCTCCGAAGGGCTCGCGTTTTGCAAGGAACTGGGCCGCACGCTACCTTCCGTGCATGCCGGCGACGCGACTCCCGCGGACCTCGGCGTGTGGTTCGGACGCCTCGCGCCCCACTACGACTGCGAAACGCGAGCCTTCAGCTGGGCGCGTGGGCCCTCAAACATTTTCAGCAACCTTCGGAAGCACAGGCGGTTATTCTCGCGTCGGCCGAGGAACTCGGGTGGCCCCCGTGGTTCGACGATCCATTACCGCGCACGGCGGGCGCAAACACGAAAGTGCGCTTGCATAACACGATTAATAACCTCAACCGCAATCTGCATCTGCCCATTGTCAGATTCAGAGGCGACGGCACAGGGACCCGCATTGGCTGGGAACTGCGGTGAGTCCACCGAGGGAGAGCTACACCAGAGCTACGCCACCCAGGGACTTGACAAATGAGAGGCCAACGGACAAACTCAACCTTGCTGCGGATTCCGCTGAGACGAGGGACGATCGTGGCTTCGACCGAAGCATGCCTTGAGCGCCGTGCAGCGGCGGGCCTACCAGCGCGGGTGCGGTGGATCATTCCCCGTTTATTCGGTGCCCTGCTTCTGGTTGCCGCGGCTTTGAAAGCGCACGGTACCGGTCCCGCACCGGTCAGCGCGATGGGGTTGCTGTCGGCGGTGTGGTTCCAGGTTGGCCTGATTGTCGCCGAGGGTCTTCTGGGCCTATCGCTACTATCCGGTTTCGCGCCGCTCGGTTCGTGGGGCGTGGCGGTGACAACCTTTGCGGGATTTGCCGCGTTCAGCTTCTACCAGGGAAGGTGTAGCTAATCCTGGTTCCTAAGCTACCTTTTTTGATAGCGCGACAATAATGCGCCCGCCTTGTTGTCGACTGCTGTGTATCCTCATCGCCGGCTTGCTCACCATGTGTCAGGCGCGAGGGGGCGACGTGCATTTCCGCAGGGACCGGGCACTTGAAGCATGGGCGTTGCTTGCGAAGAAAGTCAAATCCTTGCGCTACACCGTAGTCACGGAGACTTCGGAAGCATCTAAAGGCAAGCCTTTAAGGACCGCGGGAAAAACCGTGGAGAAATATGCTTGGAGTGACGCGGGCTTCGTTAGTGAGGTTGAGAATACGCGATACGATGAAAAACCCGACGTAAAGCGTCGGCCGGTGTTCTTGAAAATCATCAATCGCCAGTACACAGCAACCCTCGACGCCGTAGCTGGAAAGGGTGATTGGAGGCTAAGAGAGGTCAAGGTTCTGAACGACGCCAATGAGGAAATTCAATACTCCTCAATCATCGCCTTCCCGTGGCTCATAGGCAATCGCGTGCCGCTCAGGCTCTGGCTCGCGGACGACAGCTTCGTGGTCAAACGCGCCGAGCAGATACAGGATGGATCCGCTGACCTGGTGCGGGTCCATTTTGTCTACGACCGTGAGAAGCGAGGCTCCACGTTGGTCAAGGGCAAAATCGATATCCCCGATAATATTCAAGACGGGTATGTCGACCTCGAGCCGGCGAACTGCTACCGTGTCATGAGTTATGAATACCGCCTGAAGACACCGGGACTTACATATACGGCGCGTGGAAACCTGGAGTACGGGCTGCTCGACGGTTTTCCGCTGCTGAAGAAACAGACGGTGGAGTATCCCGAATTCTTGAGCGACAAGGTGGGGCCAATGAGCGGGAGGGAAATAGCCACATGCACCGTTGAATATAACGCGGACGTTCCCGACGACGAATTTCGGCTCTCGTATTACGGCCTGCCGGAGCCGAACGGCGTGATCTGGCCAAGCCAAACGCGCTGGTATCTCTGGTTTATCGCCGCCGGGATTGTCTGCTTGGCGGGCGCCGCGTATTTTTGGCATCGTGCGCAACGACGCAAGATACCTGCCGTGGGAATTTCCGTGCAAGGACCGGGTTCGGGCGAATGATCGCCCGCTGGTGCACGGCGTCCGAGGGAGCACTGGGCCATGGCAGCCCGCGCTGCGGCGTTTTTTTTGCTTCTCACCGCCGCCTTTCTGCTGGTCGTGGCGGGCTACTGGTATTTCGCGCCACCTCGGAGTCCGTCTCTCCAAGCTGAAACTGACATTGAAGTCGCGGACGCCATGCCTGGCGAAAAACGCGACGTTGTTCTGCGTTTGAGGAACGAGTCTCGCACGCCAGTCCCGATTCTGAGCATGGTCATGTGCTGACGCCAGAATTGCCGCTTCGGTCTGAAGCACTCCGACAACTTTCCAACCGAATTCGCGTCGGGTGGCACTGAAATCGTCTATGAATTGGAGATTCTTCAGGCTGGTGAATTTGGCCTGGAGGTGCATTTACTCGTTGACGACCACGGCAGCCGCGACATTCTCTTCATGGTTCACGGCAATGCGAGTGCGGGCCGATCCCCGGCGACCCACGAGCCTTAGGGAGCCTTCGCCATGCAGCCGATTGGCCGGCGCGGCTTGACGCTGCTCGAACTGCTAGTCGTTATTGGGATTATCGCGATCCTCATCAGCCTGTTGGTGCCCGCGGTACAAAGGGTTCGCGCGGCCGCGGCGCGCACGGAGTGCTCCAATCATCTCCGTCAACTCGGCCTGGCAGCCCACCAGTTCCACGATCAATCACACCAATTTCCCTCGGGCATGTACTGGCAAAAGGGCAAGAGCCACGATCGCCTGTCGAGTTGGTTGACCCACCTGCTGCCGTATGTCGAACAGCCGGCTCTGTGGCAGACAACCGAGCAAGCCTACCAGGTCGCCAAGTCGCCCTTAGTGAACCCGCCGCATACGGGCCTAGCGACGGTCATTCCGGTGTTCACCTGCCCAGCCGACGGGCGAGTCCTCAATGTCCAGTTGCGCCACGCGACAAGTTGAACGTCGCCCTGACGAGTTACCTCGGCGTCTCCGGGAAGGACCTGACCACGAACGACGGTATCCTTTTTCGCGATTCTCAGCTCCGCCTTGCCGATGTGACGGACGGCACCAGCAACACGCTCCTGGCCGGTGAGCGGCCGCCCAGCGCCGATTTTCAGTACGGCTGGTGGTATGCCGGAATTGGACAGCGCTATACGGGATCGGCCGACATGATTCTGGGTGTCGAAGAACAAATCAAACTGGTCATCACCGCGGGCTCGTGCCCACCGGGAACCTATTATTTCGGTCCGGGCACCGTCTCGAACCAGTGCGACATGTTTCACTACTGGAGCCTGCACCCAGGCGGCGCGCATTTTCTGATCGCCGACGGCTCGGTGCGCTTCCTGTCGTATTCCGCAGCGCCGCTGCTGCGAGCATTGGCCAGTCGCGCCGGCGGCGAAGCGGTCCAACTCCCCGATTGAGTTAGCGGCAGGCGCGGGTCGGGCGCTTGCCTCGTCCCATCCTCCAGGCCCAAAAAAAGTATCGTTTACGAAACGTTTTCATTGCCGCCAGGCAGCTTGGGGGATATTATGTAATGAAAGGAGAGGAGTGCTCGTGCCGCCGACTATTGACCGCAAGATCCTCGTTCAAGAATGGCTCGATGCCCTGAACCAGCAGCGTCGGGCTTTGAAAATGTCATTGGACCTTCTTGCCGAGCGCGTTGGCTTGCGCGCGCGACCGTGCGCCGCATCCTCGTGGACAAGAACGCGTCGTCGCATCTCAATAACGTGATCGCGATTGCCGACGTGCTGGGCGCGCGATTCGATGTCCGCATCGAAAAGCCTGAGAAACTTGTGGAACAGCACGTCCAGGAACAAGCGAAACAGCTTGTGCAAATGGTACAGGGCAGCATGGCCCTGGAGGCGCAAGGGATTACCATCCCCAATGACCTGGGTGAACTCGTGGAAGTGGCGGCCGCGGAAATCAGGAAAAAGCCGCGCAAGCAGCTGTGGGCAAGGAAATCCCACTCGGTAGACCGGTCGAAGGCGAAACCCCCGTCGCCGATAGGCGATCCACGCTGACTGCTTGACGGCGCGGCGGCGGTGGCGTACCATGCGGGTTGTTGACTCCGCCCCAGCTTCTCCGTTCCGCGCGCTGGCATGCACCGCGAGATTTCGCACACTGATTCCGCGTTCGAGCAGGACAGCAACCTCGCGCTCTATCTCATGACCGCGCTGCTCGCGGCGCTCATGGCCCTCGACCTCGTGCCCGCCCTGGCCGGAGGGGCCGGCGCCCCCCAACTCGCCCCCTGGCCGCGCGAATTCTACGGCTATCGCTTCGCCTTCATCGCGGCGGTGCTCGGCGGCGTCCGCATCGTCTATTCCTCGCTGTCGGCCCTGTTCGAGGGACGCGTCGGCGCCGACCTGGCGCTGGCGATCGCGGCGGTCAGCGCCATCGCCATCAACGAGCCGCTCGTCGCTGCCGAGGTCGTGTTCATCGGCATGGTCGGCGAATGCCTGGAAGCGTTCACGTTCGACCGAGCCCGGCGCAGTCCGCAAGATCGTCGAGGTGTTCCCGATTCGGTGCTGGCTGCTGCGCGACGGCCAACGGCTGCGCATCTTCACCCGCGAGGTGCAGGTCGGCGACCGCGTGGTCGTCGAACCGGGGGCGAAGGTGCCGGTCGACGGCGTGGTCACCGACGGCCGATCCACGCTGGACACGAGCGCCCTGACCGGCGAAAGCTTACCGCAGGACAAGGGGCCCGGCGACGAGGTGCTGGCCGGCTCGGTCAACCAGTTCGGGGCGTTGACGATCGAGGCCCGCCGCGTGGCCCAGCAGACCGTCGCCGGCCGGGTCATCGAGCTGACCGCCCGCGCGCTCAAGGACAAGGCCGGCATCGAGCGCACGGCGGATCGCCTGGCCCGCTACTTTTTGCCCGCGGTGCTCGGCATCGCGGCCCTGACGTTTGTCGCGTTTTTGCTGTACTTCGGCACCGGCGTGTTGCGCCCGGCTGGGGCGGCGCGTCTGGGCCTGCGGCAGGCGATCACGTCCAGCGTCTATCCCGCGCTGTCGGTGCTGGTCGTTGCCTGTCCGTGCGCCCTCATCCTGGCCACCCCGGCGGCGGTCATCGCGGCGCTGGGCCGGCTGGCGGGCACCGGCGTTTTGCTCAAGGGCGGCTCGGCCCTCGAACGGCTGGCTAGTGTGCGGGCGATGGCATTCGACAAGACCGGCACGATCACCGAGGGCCGGCTCGCCCTGGGCGAGATCGTCAGTCTGTCGGAGCAGCCGCCCGAGGCGATCCTGCGTGCCGCTGCCACCGCCGAGCAGCACAGCGAGCATCCGCTGGCCCGGCTCATCCTGCAGGAAGCGCAACAGCGTGGGCTGGCACTCGACCCGCCGGGCGAATTCCAGGCCCACCCCGGCGCCGGCGTCTCGGCCGGACAGCTGCTGGTCGGCACGCGGCGCTTGCTCGAGGAACACGGCATCACCATTGGGCCCGACGCCCAGGCCGCGCTCGACCGCCTCGACGCCGCCGGCCAAACGGTCCTGCTGGTGGCGCGCGAGGGCCGGCTGCTTGGCGCGATCGGCGCGCGCGATCGCGTGCGTCCTGAGGCGGCCGGCGTGCTCGAAGCGTTGCGCGAACTGGGCATCGACCCAATTGTGCTGCTCACCGGCGATCGCCGCGCCGCCGCGTTGGGCGTTGCAGGCGGGCTCGGCTTCTCCGAGATCCATGCCGAGCTGCTGCCCGAGCAAAAAGCCGAGCTGATCGCCCAGCTCAGGGCCCGGCTCGCCGAGCAGCCGTCGATCCGCCGCTCGCTGACCCCTGACCCCCGACTCCTGACCCCTGGCGTGGCGATGGTCGGCGACGGCATCAACGACGCCCCGGCCCTGGCCCGCGCCGACGTGGGATTGGCTCTCGGCGGTGGCACCGACATCGCGGCGGAGGCCGGCGACGTCGTGCTGATGGGCGATCCGCTGACTCCCCTGCCGCTGCTGATTCGGCTGTCGCGCGCGACGGTCCGCATCATCCGTCAGAACATCGTCTGGTTCGCGTTCGGCGTCAACGCCGTCGGCATCGTCTTTACCGCGTGGCTTTGGCCGCTGTTGACGCCGGAGGGTTGGTACGAGCAATCGCCGCTCGCCGCGGTCATTTATCACCAGCTCGGCTCGCTGGCGGTGCTCTTGAACTCGATGCGCCTGCTCTGGTTCGAGCGCAGCGCCAGCAGCCCGTGGTGGCTGCGGCTCCGCGATCGCTTCCGCACCGCCGACCAGTGGGTGGCGCGTCACCTCGATCCCGGTGAACTGGGGCACTGGCTCGAGCATCACGCCCGCGGTGCCATCGCCGTTGTCATCGTGCTGCTGCTGGCTGCCTACGCGCTCAGCGGCCTCCGCATCATCGCGCCGGACGAGACCGCGATCGTGCGCCGCTTCGGCGGGATCAGCGAGGATCTGGACCCCGGCTGGCACTGGCGTTTTCCCTGGCCGGTGAACAACGTCACGCGCGTCTCACAGCAGGTGCGGTCAGTCGAGATCGGCTTTCGCGTTGTGCCCGGCAAGGAACGCCCGGCGGGAGCGTTGACCTGGTCGAGTGCGCATCGCCGTGAAAACCGCATCCCCGACGAGGCGATGATGATCACCGGCGACGGCAATCTCGTCGATCTGCTCGTCAGCGTCCGCTACCGGGTCACCGAGCCGCGCGTGTTTCTCTTTGCGATCAAGGGCGGCGAGGAGGTCATCCGTGGCGCGACCGAGGCGGCGCTGCGTGCCATGGTGGCGGGGCGCTCGTTCCCGGAATTGCTCACGGTCGAACGCGGCGCCTTCCAGCACGAGGCGCTCAAGCGGATCAAGCTGGCGTGCGATCGCTACGGTTCGCACGGCCTCGGCGTCGAGTTCGACAGCATCGCCGTCGTCGATCTGCATCCGCCGGCCGACGTGGTTGACGCGTACTACGAGGTCGCCAAGGCGATGGAGCGGCGCGATCAGAAGATCAACGCCGCTACGGAGCGAGCGACGCGCAAGCTGAAGACGACCGCGGCCGAGGCGGCGAAGATCGTCGCCCAGGCCCGCGCCGGCGCCGTGGAAAAAGTCAAGCGGGCCGAGGGCGACCGCGCTGCGTTCCTCGCGCTACAGCAGGCGCACGGCACGCTCGATTTCGCCCAGGAATGCCGGCTGACGAGCGCCGCGGTAGACGCCGTGCTGGCCGGCCGCGCCGTGGATGAAGTCGAGAAGGAATTGCAGGCCAAGCGGCAAGAACAGCTCGACCGCCAGACCGCACTCGCGGATTTCCGCCTGTTCTGGGATATCTCGGCGAACGCGCTCGCCGGCCGCGACCTGCTGCTGATCGATGCCGACAATGTGCGCGGACAACGGCAGCTGATGCTGTTCGACCCGGAGCAACTGCGGATCCCGATCCCGATGTTTCTGCCGCCGGGCCGCGCACCGTTCAAGCAGAATATGCCGGAGGACGGCCCCACGAACCACTCCCCAATTGACGCACCGATGCCATGAAAAAACTAATTTACCCTCTCACGTTGCTCATCCTGGCGACTGTCGGCCTGCGCCTGTCGGTCTACACCGTCGATGCCGCGGAATACGTGTATGTCACGCTGCTCGGCGAACACCGGGCGACC
This sequence comes from uncultured Gemmataceae bacterium, assembly GCA_963834865.1. Classification (GTDB taxonomy): domain Bacteria; phylum Planctomycetota; class Planctomycetia; order Gemmatales; family Gemmataceae; genus CAWIDK01. The sequence continues at coordinate 1,906,253 of CAWIDK010000002.1, read as the reverse complement.
TACGACGGCGGCGCCGAAGCGACCGGGGCCGGGCTGCACTTCGGCTGGCCCTGGCCCGCGCAGGCGGTGCAGCGGCTCGATCGCCGGCTGCAGCAGTTCGACCTGCCGGCGACCGAATTGCTCACGCACGACCCCGAGGGCAAGACGATCGACAAGATGCTTCTCGTCGAGGCGTATGTCTGCTGGAAGATCGCCGACCGCCAGGCCGTCGACCTGTTCGTGCGCCGCATCGGCACCGTCGAACGGGCCAACGCCATCCTCGAGCCGCGGATACGCAGCGAGCTCGGGGCGGCCATCGGCCAGATGCGCATGGACGATCTCGTCAGCACCGACGTCGTTCCCGGCACCGGCAAGACGCGCGTCGATGTCACCGTCGACGGCCTGCACGATCGGCTGCTGTCCGCGCTGAAGAAGCCGGTCACCGACGAGTACGGCATCGAGCTGGTGGACATCCGCCTGCGCCGCTTCAGCCACCCGGCCCAGGTGCGCGAGTCGATCTTCGACCGGATCAAGAGCGAACGCAACAAGAAGGTGACCGAGTACATCGAGGAGGGGGGCCGGCTCGCGCAACATCGAGTCCGAGGCCGACGAGAAGGCCCGCAATACGCTGGCCAAGGCGCACCACGACGAGGTGAAGCTGAAGGGCGAGGCCGACGCCGAGGCGATGCGCATCCGCAACGAGGCGCACCAGCAGGACCCGGAGTTCTACGCGTTCCTCAAGAAGATGGAAAAGCTGCAGAGTATCCTCGGCGACAACAAAACGGTGCTGCTGCTGTCCACCAGCCGGCCGATGTTCGAATTGATGTTCCAGCCGCCGCGGCCGCAGCCCGAGCCGAAGAGGGCGCCGGAGCCGAAGAAGGGAGGCCCGTGATGCGCTGGTTGATCCTCGGATTCGCCGGCTTCCTGATATTGCTCATCACCGCCGTGACGGCGTTGACGCAGGTGGAGCCGGGCGAGCGTGCGGTGGTGCGGCGCTTCGGGATGGTGCTGGCGGACCGGCCGGGGCCCGGGCTGTATCGCGGCCTGCCCTGGGGCATGGACCGCGTGGATCGCGTCGCGGTCGGCAAGGTGCGCCGCATCAGCGTCGGCTTCACCGGCGCCGAAAGCGAGGACCCCAGCGGCACACCTGCCGGCCAGCTTGTGACCGGCGACCACAACCTCGTCAACGTGCAGGCGGAGATTTACTACAAGGTAAGCGAGGATCAGGTCGACAAGTTCGCGTTACAGGCCGACCGCGTCGAGCCGGTGCTGGCCCGCCTGACTGAGGCCGCCCTTGCCGAGTGGATCGCCGGCCGCACCGTGGACGACGTGCTGGTCCGCGGCAAGCTCGAACTGCCCGCCCATGTCCGCGACGTGGTGCAGGAGCGATTACGGCCCTACGACCTGGGCGTGGAGGTGGAGCAGGCAAGCATCATCCGGCTCTATCCGCCCGACGAGGTAAAGACGGCATTCGACGAAGTAGCCAAGGCGCAGACGAAGATTCGCACGCAGATCAATCAGGCCGAGCAGGAGAAGGAGCGCCGCCTCAGCGAGGCGCGGGCGGAAGTGTTCCACAAGCAGCGGCAGGCGGCGGCGTACACCCAGGAGCAGAAGCTGCAAGCCCAGGCCGAGGCGGCGGCGTTCCTCAAGCAGCTCGCGCAGTACCGCACGCTGGCCGCGAGGGACCCCGACTACCTCAACACGCTCTGGCTCGACGGCATGACCGCGATTTATGCGAAGATGAAAGAAGCGGGCCGCATCGACGTGCTCGACCATTACCTCAGCAAGGAAGGACTGAGTATTACGCAATTCCCGCTATTGCCGAAGAAGAAGTAACCCGCACCATGTCCTCGACGGAGGATGCCGGTATGAAGACTCAGGATTCCACCTCGATTCCCGCAGACGTGATGGCCGACCTGGAAGCCGTGCTCCTGCACCTGGACAAGGGCGGCGTGAAAGACCCGGAACTGCTGAAGCGGATCGATGAGCGGTCCAAAGCGATCCGCGAGCGCGTGTTCAAGGAGCACGGCGTCCTCGAAGTGGCCGTCGATCTGATCCGCGAAACGCGCGACGAATGAAGTTCGCCCTCGATGCAACTTTCTCGGAGGAGTCATGGCAGCGCAACACTCTCCACGATTTCTGCAGATTGTCAACGACGCCAAGAAACGCGTGCGTGAAAAAAGCGTCGACGACGTCAAGGCGATGCTCGATCGCGGCGAGAAGTTCGTCCTTGTGGACGTGCGCGAGGAGAGCGAGTTCGCCAAGGACCATCTGCCCGGCGCGGTCCATCTCGGTAAGGGCGTGATCGAGCGCGATGTCGAGCACAAGGTCCCCGACACGGCCACGCCGCTGGTGCTTTATTGCGGCGGCGGCTTCCGTTCGGCGCTGGCCGCCGACAACCTGCAAAAGATGGGCTACACCAACGTCATCTCGATGGACGGCGGCGTCCGCGACTGGCGCGAAGGGTTATCCGCTCACGCAAGCGTGAGCAAGAGCGAACGAGTCCCAGCCAATCTCGTTCTTGGCGCCGACCGCTCCGACCTGCCAGATGCCTGGAGCAGGCACCGATGCCGTGCGCGTCGGGCACTGCTTCGCCGTGTGGGATTCACACCCTACCGACACCAAGAGACGGGCGGGGCAGGCCAGAGGAGCGAAAAGCCGCAATGGCAATGAGCGATGGTGCAACGCGGCCGCATTCGTGACGCAAACAAGGCGTTGCGGCGAAACCGGCCTACCGCATTTCATTCGGAGGGGATCGGAGGGGTGTCCCGTGAAGAGGTGAAAACGCAAAATGCGCCTGCCTCGACGCAGCCGCTGCGTTCCGGTCCGATGCGTTACTTCGCGGCGCATCGCAACGGAGCAACGCAGAGCAAGTCACCGGGGACCTGGCGACAAGTGGCCTACTTTGGGCTCGACTGGTCTTCTTCTTTGGGCGGTAGTTGTTGCAATAGCAGACGTAAGCGTTCCCGGTCCACTGGCGTCAATCCGCGCAGCCGTTCCTCGGGGGATAGTCCTGCCAGCCGTTTTTCGGGAGGCAGTCCTTCCAGCCGTCTTTCGGCGGACATTCCTTCCAGCCGCTCTTCGGGGGATAATGTCACCAGCAAGTCACGCCAGGCTTGTCGCATTTCGTCTGGCGTCAATCCGTGCAGCCGTTCTTCGGGGGACAGTCCTTCCAGCCGTTCTTCGGGGGACAGTCCTTCCAGCCGTTCTTCGGGGGACAGTCCTTCCAGCCGTTCTTCAGGGGGGAGTGTCGCCAGCAAGTCGCGCCAGGCCCGCTGCATTTCGTCTTCGGTGCCTAGGTGCTGCATTGCAAACTCCTTTCCACGTAGGCGAAATTGGGTAATCTGCTGGGCCAGGTAGACTACCACATTAGTATAACCACCGTGACGCAGCAGGTCATAGGTGGCCAGGCGATTTTCTAGAAACGTCGGACTGATCAACGTGAGCAGCGGATGGCTCAGCCCCGCCAGTTCCTCAGTTTCCAGCACCCACATGGGATGGACGGCCATCCCCCCTTGCAACCGCCAGATGCCGGGGTCTTGCGGCTGCGCCGTCACGCCCATCTTGAGCAGCTCCTCTCGATATGGCTTCGTCAACCGGGGGGCGAGGACCAGCAAATGAAGCTGGCTCGGATCCAATAGCGAGTGATTCTGGGCGCGATACAACAGGGCATAGGCAAGGAAGGTCTGGAAGTCGCCAGCCCGCAAGGTGTCGGACGGGCTCTTGAATTCCAGCAAGGTGAACTCGCCCAGGTACTCGACCAGTCCTGCCAGGATTTGGCGGGCGCTCTGGGGTAGCTCACCTTGCTCCTTGTGCAAGAGCAGGATATCGATTTGCAGCGGTTTCTGCCCGACCGGGACTTCTTCTTCGAGGTGATAATGGCTGCCGAGCTGCCAGCGCAACAGGTTGGCCAGCAACGGATGCCACCACGTGCGGATTTTCCGCGGCTTGTCGTCTGCCACTGGAAAACGGCTCCCGGCGGTTGGGCGAAGCGCTACGCGAGCGGCCGGCGCTGATTCTTTTCCATCTTGTCGCGCAGGTGCGCGAAATAATCGCGCATATCGACCTTGCCGCTGCCGCACGAGGAACAGCCGCCGCCGGTGCTGCACGTCGTGCAACCGCCGGCGCCGCGGCCGCAGTCGGGCTTGTCGCAGCCGCCGTGCTCCTCGGCCGGGCTCGCCGGTTGGGCGAGGTTTTCCAGGCGAATCTCCAGCGTGAATCGGCGCTCCAGCGCATGGGCGAAGGCGTCGAGATTCGGCTCGTCGCCGAGGAATTGCAGGATCGCCTGCCGGCCGTCGAGCAACACTTCGGCGTCGAGGATTTCGACGGCGAGCTGTTCCTCATGGGCCTGCTGTCGCGCGGCCTCGAAGAGCCGGCTCGCGCATTGCAGCAGCTCCGGCATCCGCGCCGCGTCGTCGGCGGCAAGGGGGCGCAGCAGGTCGCCGGTCGTGGTCGCGCCGAGCAGCCGAGCTTGCCGTACGCTGGCGGGACAGAGCACGCTGCCGACCTCGGTGCCGCGCGGCGTGCGAATCACGACCCGGTCACCGCGGCGCAGTGCAAGCGGGGCCGGGGCATTGAACACGCCGACGGCGCCGCCCTTACCGAAGCTCACGACGAACTGGTCGGCGGCGTCGGGTCGCGCCAGCAACTCGGGAATGGCACTCATGACAGCCCCAGCGTTTCACGCATGATCTGATCGTAGGTCTCGACGTGCTTTTCCTCGCCGAGGTCAAGCCGCATTTCGTTGATGACCTTGATGCTCAGGTTGCGCAGCCAGTACTCCCAGCATTCCGCACAGATCGAGGTGTAAATGCGCTCACCCAGCTCATCGTTCATAGGCGGCCGCGCGAGTTGATGGCCGAACCCGCCCATGACGCAGCCGGGCCGATGGCAGCGGAAGCCGCCGCCGACGGAGGGCGAGGCCTGTTCCGTGCGACTCGGCACCGGCGGCGGCTCGCCGAGGTACACCAGCATCTTGCTGATCTCCTCACGCGGGACATTGTCGCCGCGCCGGTCGGCGACCGCGAAGCCCTCGCGCAGCAGCTTCACGGCCTCGTCGTGCCGGTTCAGCTTGAGCAGGCAGGTGCCGAGGAACTGGTAGACCTTGGAGAACTGCGGCATCAGCTCGAGCGTGCGCCGGAACGACGCAATCGCCTCGTCGAACTGGCCGTCCTCCATCAGGAGTTGTCCGAGCCGGTAATGCCCCAGCTCGTTCTCCGGATCGTCGTTCGCCATCTTGCGGAACTGCGCGATGCGGTCGCTATTCTGGCTCATCAGTCGGCTCTCTCCCGGCGAAGGGGCGAAACATCTACCCAGGGATTGTATCAAGCAACGGGCTGGAGTCCCGGCTTTAGCCGGTCTTCTCCGGCTAAAGCCGGGACTCCAGCCGTCGCCACTTGATGCGCGTATAGGCGATGCGGAATCCCTGGCGTTCGGCATTGCGCTGCGAGCTGCTGCCGGGCTCGGCGCACATCATCGCGAGGTCGCAGCCGTGGGCGGCGGCGTAGCTCAGGCGGGCGTCCAGGAGCGCCGCCTGCGCGCCCTGTTTGCGGCCCTCGGGGATTGTGCTGGCGCCGGCGAGGAGTGCCACGCCCTCGCAGATGCTCATCGCGCCGGTGGCGATGGGCCGTCCCGCAAGCTCGGCGAGGAACGACAGCCCATTTTTGGGTCGGTTGGCGCCGACGCGCGCGAGCTCCAGCATGAGATCGGCCGCCTCGGCGACTTCGCTCCAGCCCCGGGCGGACGTTTGCGCCCACAGCTCATGCTCATGCGCCTCGGCCAGCCGCACGGCAATCGGCCCCTGACCCGGCGCGGTCTGCACGCCGGGCTGGAGCGGGCGAAACATCACCGAAGTGAACTCGAATGGGCGATAGCCGCGTTCGCTCAGCAACGCCGCTAGCGGCAGGCCGGCGAGGGGACTGACCTCATGAAATACCGGCGCGCCACGCTCGCGAAAGAATTCCTCGATCCGCGCGAGATCGGCGGGCGTCGCCTCCTGGAACAGCCCCAGTCCAAACGTCTGGGTACACGGCGAGCGCGCCGTCGTAGTTGGCGTAAGCGCCGGCCACCTCGATCCAACAGGCGCCGCTGTCGGGAGAAACCCGGGCCCGAGCCTCGACGAATTCGGCGTTGCCGCGCCCCTCGGCCCGTTCGAGACGGCGTGCCAGCGCGAGATCGGCGAAGGGGTAGGGTGCGCTGGCGGCAATCATGGCTTCTCTCCTCGCAGTTTCAGGAGTTTCTTCCGCCATTCGTTGGCGTCATCGTTCTTATCCCAGCCGTCGTAGACCTGCACCAGCCGCTCGGCCGTCGCGATCAGGCGTTCTTGACGCACACCGGGCGGGACCTTGTCGGCGGCCTTGCTTATGCCGTCATAGCCCTTCAGCAACCGCGACGCGGCCTCGGCATATTTCTTCTGCCCCAGCAGGGCCGCCCCGAGAAGCGAGGACGTGTACGCAGTCTTAAGAGTGCCGGGCGAGCTCAGCTCGCGCTCCCTTAAGCCGTTGCTTAGATACTCCTCGGCCGGGCGGTACTGCTCCTTCCGCAGCAGCACGGCAGCCGCCTGGGCGAGCAGATCGTCAGCTGTGCCGGCACTGGGCGCACCAGCGGGAGCTAAAGTCGCCCATCCCTCGCGCTTGAGGTAATCCTGCACCAGCGACCGCAGCTCCTTGAACCGTCCGGTCTCCGCGTAGGTGATGGCCAGGCTCTGCACGATGCGCAGGGTTTCGGGAGGGTACATCCCAGGGTCAGCGATCCGTTTTTTTCGTAGTGCCGACAGTTCCTCCAACAGCGGAATCGCTTTTTCGAAGGCGTGCAGCGTTGCGTATGCCTGGGCGAGACGATCCATGCACAGCAGAGTTTCCTTGTGGGTGGGATTGACCCGTTTCATCCTCGGAAGCGCCGTCTCGAGCAGGGGCACGACATCGGCGAGGCGATTCATCGTCGTGTAGGTTTCGGCCAGATTCACCAGCCGGCGGAGCATTTCGGGGCTGTCGGGCTCCTCGATCTTTTCGCTGCGCTCCACGGCCTCGACCTGCAATGCCGCCGCCGCGTCCCGCCGGCCGGCTCGTGCATAGGCCGCGGCCAGGTTGTCCAGGCACAGCAGCATCTCGTTGCTGACCGTGCCGCCCAGGACCCGGTGACGCGCGAGGGCGTCCTCCAGCAGCGGTAGCCCCTCCTTCGTGCGGCCCGCTTCGTCCAGCGTAGCGCCCAGGCATCGCAACGAAGAAAGCGTCTTTGGTGCATTGTCCCCCAGATGCTGTCGCCGCAGCTCCAGGGCGCGGCTGAAGTGCTTCTGGGCCGCATCGAATTTGCGCATGTTCCGCCAGGTCACGCCCAGGGCCTGGCGGGCGTCCGCCTCCGCCGTCGGCCGATCCTTGAAGTGTTCCGCGATGTGTTTTTCCGCTTCGGCGATGGCATCGGCGATGGTCAAGGTGACGGGGACTTGCTGTGTCTCCCCCTTGAGGCGCGCCGCGGCCAGCACCTGAAACAAGAGGAACTCGCTGAAGGCCCGCGTGTCGGCCTCCGCGGCCAGCGCTTTTTCCTTCTCGGCTTCGGCGGCCTGCTTCTCCGCGTCGGCCCGCTGCGATTCCGCCACGGCGCGCACCAGCCCCCAGGTCGTGCCGATGACCCCGCAGACGAGCGCCAGCACGACCAGCGTGGTCCCCAGCACCAGGGCCCGATGCCGCGACACAAACTTCTTCATCCGATAGACGGCGCTGGGGGGACAGGCTTCGACCGCTTCGTTGCGCAGGTAGTGCTCGATGTCGCGCGTCAGCGCGTCGGCCGTCTCGTAACGGCGGCTTCGGTCCTTCTCCAGCGCTTTCATGACGATCCAGTCCAGCTCGCCGCGCACTTCGCGGGTCAGCCGCGCCGGCTCCATCCGCCGTTGCGCGGAGACGGCGCCCAGGCTTTCCTGCGAATCGCTCAACCGGGTGCTGGGCGGCGGCGGCTCCTCCTCGCGGATCAAGCGCAACACTTCCAGCATCGCCGCCTTCTCCAGACGCCGACGCGTCAACGGCGTGGTACCGGTCAACAGCTCGTAAAGTAGGACGCCGAGGCTGTACACGTCCGAGCGCGTGTCGATATCCAGGGCGTTGAACTCGGCCTGTTCAGGGCTCATGTACTCCAGCGTGCCGAGGATGCTGCCGAACCCCGTAACCAGCGCCGCCTCCGTTAACGGCTGTGCAACTGCCTTGGCGATACCGAAGTCAATGACCTTCGGCACCGGCTTGCCGTCGTAGGCGGCGACGAGGACATTGGACGGCTTGAGGTCCCGGTGGATAACGCCCTTCTGATGCGCGTGCTGCACCGCCTGGCATACGGACGCCATCAGCGCCAACCGTTCCCGCGGCGTCAGCTGGTTTTCGTCGCAGTAGCGCGTGATGGGGATGCCCTTGACGAGCTCCATGACGAAGAAGGGCCGGCCGGTAGGTCCCGCCTGCCGGGCGGGACCTTGTAGTGCCTGATCATTCACCGCATCAGGTCCCGTCCGGCAGACGGGACCCACCGCATCAGGTCCCGTCCGGCAGACGGGACCTACCGTGCCGGCATCGAACACGCGGGCGATGTTGGGGTGGTCCATCAGGGCCAGGGCCTGCCGTTCAGCCTCGAAGCGGGCGACCACCTGGGCGTTGCCCATGCCGGGCTTGATCAGCTTCAGCGCCACCTGACGCCGGATCGGGTCGAATTGTCCGGCCATCCAGACGGTGCCCATGCCGCCTTCGCCGATCCGCTGGAGCAGCCGATAACGGCCCGCGATGACGGTGCCCGGCTGGTCACCTTCGGCCGTCGCCGCCGCTGCGTCCGGCTCGGTCATCGGGCCGGCGGCATCTCCCGACGGTTCCAGAAAGCCGGCGGCCGCCGCATGCGCCTGGAGCAATCCTTCAACCGCCTGCCGCAATGGCGCGTCGTTTCCGCAGGCCGTCTCCAGGTACGCCCGGCGTTCGTCCGCGGACGGGATGTCCAGGGCATTCAGAAACAACTCGTTCGCCCGCGGATCCCAACCAGCCATGATCCGCCTCGCTTTCATCGGTGGATGACAAGAATGTTGGAATGTAGGGTGGGTGGAGTCTTCGGAACCCACCAATCTATGGAAGAAAATGGTGGGTTCGGAGGAATGTAGGGTGGGTGGAGTCTTCGGAACCCACCAATCGATGCAAGAAAATGGTGGGTTTCGAAGACTCCACCCACCCTACATTCTGCCACCTTGTCAATCATGAGGGGTCGGTCACGCGGCCGAGGAACAGGACCGAACCGGTGCGTTGTTCGCGAATCAGAAACAGAAAGGGGTGGTCCGCCCGGAAAGGCACCGGTGTCTCGGGAGGAGCGGCCAAACCGACCACCGCGGCGGTGGCGGCTCCCGCTTCCGTCCCGGCCTCGTTGATGCCCACGAATGCCTCGTGGATGACCTTGGAGATCCGCAGCTTCTCGGCCGTGCTGATGCCGGAGAAATCTGCCTCGGGGCCGAACGCCAGTGACATGCCCATCGCCTTCAGCTCCTTCGCCAGCTCAACGCGGGTCTTGAACTTGAACCGCGGCAGTTCCACGGCCACTTTCCGCGATGCCAGCTTGCCGAGCCAGCCGTCCAGCTTGGCCGCAGTCAACGACCGCTCCAGACTGTGCAGGCTGTCTTGCTTGACGGGCAGCAGCACCACCATCGACAACTCGCCGCCTTCGTAAGGGAGCTCGACCGCCTGAAAGCCCTCGCCCTCCGCATACCGGAAATCCCTGGTCTGGTGCATCATCGCTGCCTTCACCTGTCTGGCGCCGACGTGAAAGATGGCATCCTTCCTTGTCACGGCGCCGTTGAACGGGTGCTGCCAGGCGGCCTTGAAGTAGATCGCGTTGACCAGAACCATCCTCGTCAGCGGGTCGATGTCGCCCTTGTGCAGCAAGTCCTTGATCCTGTCGTTGGTGCGCTGTTCCACCCAGTCGTTGATCTGGAGACGCGTGGCATCGGGCGCCCCGCTGAAATCCACCAGGCGCAGGCTTGCGCCGTAATCCGTGCGGAGGATGCTCTGGAAATCGGCCAGGACCGGCAGGCCGCGCTCGCCCCACAGCGACTGAGCGACGTGAAGCTGGTAATCGCGCGGCAAGCCGCGGCCATTGAGCTCGCGAGTCAGCTCGGCGAACGCCGGATGCAGTCGCCTGGAATCGAGGGAAAAATGCAGCACGCGGGCCATCTGTTCCGCGGTCGCGCCGCGGGCGCCGGCACTGGTCATGGCCAGGGCCGTCGAGATGCTGTACGGCGAATAGAACAGATTGCCTTCCTGAGCGCACAGGCGGGCGTAGAGATCGAGGGCGAAGCTGGTGTTCCCCTGGACCAGGGTTTGCACGTCCGCAGGGACGGGAGGATCCGCCGGGCCCGCGCTCGCCAGCGGGCAGGCCAGGATTGGGGCAAGAAACAGCAGGACGGCGACACGCTTCATGATGGTGGCTCCTTGTGCCAGGAAGGAGACCCGGGGCGGTGGCGGCCCGTTACACCATGTACGGGTCCGCTCAGCAATGCCCACCAGCCTCCTCACGATTCAATGCGAGAAATGAACCAGCGTTGCACGCGAGCAATTCACGATTCCTCACTTGTCGGCCACCAGTTCCAGCAAACGTCGCATCCGCGGATCGTCGAGACTCGTCACCGTTTGCCACTCGGCGCGGATCCAGTCCAGATCGAGGGTATCGCGGTGGGCGGCGACCAGATTTTCGATATCAACCTGGTCCTGCGTACGAAAAGCGAGCAATTTGAGCAGTATCAGCCCCTCGGCCGAAGCGATGCGGATCGGTTGATTCAGCCAGGTCTCTTCGGTGGCCCGATCCAGGACGTGAACATACGCCGGCAGAACGGACTTAAGCCAATCGATGCGGATGCCGTGGTACGAAAGCACCACCATGTGATGCTGTGTCCACTCGCGAATGGTGGCCACGGTGTCGAACTCGAAACCCCGGCGTTTCAGGTCCTCCAGCAGTGGCGCCAGGACGAGTTGGGGGACGTTCAAGAGGAAGTCGAGGTCTTTGGTGAACCGCGGCTGCGATCGGTACGAAGTCGCAATGCCACCAATCAACGCGTAATGCACGCGGAACTGTGTCAGCGCCGCTGCGGCTTCCGTCAACCCCAGGTGGAGGTCTGCCGCGGAGATGGGAGGATCACTTGCCATGGTGCACGAATAATGTCTGTTGCAACCGCTGCCATTCTGCCTCCTGAGCCGCCCAACGCTGCTCAATGGCCGCACGCCGCGGCGCCGAGCGTGCCAGGTTCAACCCCCATTCCATGAGCGCCGCGATTTCCTGCCAGCGTCCGTCCGGCGGCAGACGGCGAAATTGCTGGGCGCGGGCGTAGGCCTCCTCTCGTGGATCGGGAAAACGCAGCGGCAATCCCATCGCTTCGACAACGATGTCGTTCATGATCGTCTCCTGTTCTCCCTGCATTGTACATGTTCACGATTCCTGGAGCCGCTGGTGCAGCCAGGCACGGGCCAGGGCCCAGAGTCGGTCCGCCGCGCGTCGAGTGATGCCGAGAAGTTGGGCCGCTTCCTGGTGCGTCAAGCCGGCGAAGTAGCGCAGCTTCACCAGCCGGGCGGCCTGGGCGTCGTGCTGCTCCAGCTCCGCGAGGGCCTCGTCAAGGGCCAGGATCTGCTCGGGCGGTTCCGCGGCCGGCGGATGGATCTGCTCGAATGGCACGCGCTGGTGCTCGCCGCCGTGCCTGACCGCGGCCTTTTTGCGGGCGTTGTCCACCAGGATCCGGCGCATCGCCTCGGCCGCCGCGGCGAAGAAGTGGCCACGATTGTCCCACGGCTGCGCGGCATCGGAGCCGACCAGCCGCAGGTAGGCCTCGTGGACCAGTGCCGTGGCCTGGAGCGTTTGGCCCGGCTTTTCCTGAGCCAGCTTCTGGGCCGCCAGCTTGCGCAGCTCCTCATAGACCAGCGGCAGGAGCTGTTCGGCGGCGTGTGGGTCGCCGTGCTCGATGGCGGACAGGATGCTCGTCACTTCGGTCATAGTCGGAACTGCCTTACTTCTTCTCGTTCGCGCGACGCATTTCCGGCGCGGCAAGCAGCGTCTTGAAATCGTCCCGGTCGCGGAGGGCATCCAGGTCCTTCTCCTGCTTCATGACCGCCGCATCGTGGCCGGCGGCGACGGCTTGCTTGAGCAAGCCCATTGCCCGATCGGCTGCGGCCGTCCTGGCGCCCTGGTCGGGGATTGCCGCCGCCGACCGCGCGTAGGCTCGGGCGAGCGTATACAAGGTTGCAGCCGGCAAATCCTTGCCCTTGGCCAGCTCAGCACAATCCGTCATGGCCTTGGCGTGCTCTCCCAGGCGTGCCAGGGCCAGGGCACGCTGCAAGCGGTATTCACTGCGGTCCGGCCAGGAATCCAGGGCCAGCGCGCGATCCCACGCCGATAGCGCCTCGCCAGGGCGATTCAGGCGAGCAAGCGTCTCGGCGCGGCCGGAATGGCTATTGCGCAACGCTTCACGAGCCTTGGCATTGCGGGGCTCTTTCTGGAGTGCAGCCTCCAAAGTCACGATGGCCTTGTCATATACCGCGAGCGCGTTCTCGCTCTTGCCCTGGTCACGTGCCGTGGTCGCCTGCATGTTATAAATGCTTCCCAGGCCGACCGCATGTTCGTTGACCTTCGGATTGTCACGCACAAACTTTTCCTGCATGGCAACGAGAGCGGCAAACGGATCGTCGCCGGGCTTCATGCCCCCTATCGGAAGCTTAGGGAGCGCGCCGAACCCTGGTCCCTTGGCGGGTGGCAGATTGGCCATGCCGTCTCCCGCGGGGTTGGGCTGTGGGTTCGCAAAATTCGGAGTCCGGAAAAAAGCGGCCATTGACAGCGTCACAGTAACACTGCCCCCCAGCACCGCCCCGATCATGGCGCCCCGCGTCGCCCTTGTCGACAGGTGCTGCCAAGTGGCCCGGCGCATCAACCCGAGAACAATGTCGAGCATGGGCGGCAGCAAAATGACCGGCAGTGCGAACCAGGTGACTAGCGATGCCTGCGGAAGACTTTGCATCCCAAACCAGACCGCCAGACCAAATACCAGCGTTCCGCCAGCCAGTCCCAGCTTGCCGCCGATCAAGCCGCCCCGCACCGCCCGCTTGCCGGCTTCCCCGCGCCGAACACCCATCAAGGTCCCCAGCGCAGCGCCCGCCAGGCCCCCACCGAGCGATAACGTTAACAGCGGCTCCATGCCGTTGATTGTGATGATCGCCAGCGCGGCCCCGCCGACAGCGCCCACCAGAGAACCAATGATTATTCCGATCGCGGCCTTCCGCTTGTTGCCTGGAAAAGCTCCCAGGATGATTCCCAAAAGGGCCCCGAACGTGGCTGCGACGATCATCCAGTTCAACGTGGCCACACGTCGGCTTGAGGAATACACAGGCTCGACCGCCGCCAGCGCGAGAATCGTGCCGATGAGGCCGAGCGCGCTGCCGATCAGCGCGATCAGCAGGAGCCGCATCCGGGCCCTGGTCCAAAAGGCCGCGCCGAGCGTGGCAAAAACAGCACCCAGGACCGCGCCCACCAGCGGCATCGACAGCCACTCGAGCGTATGATCAAATACGGCTGGGACAGGCCTGGTTATCCCGAGGTAGAGGGGCGCCACCAACCCGCCGCACAGCAGACCGATCAGAGCGCCCATGAAGGCGCCGCGGCTGCCGAGAATCGCGCCGGCAACCGCACCGGCAAGCCACCATAACTGGCCGAGAAATAACACGGCAATGCCCATGCCGATCAGGCCGCCGATCAGGGCATACGGCAAGAAAGCGAGGGCCGCCGAAGTCAGTGCCGATTGCCCCACGACCGCGGTGACGATGATGACGCAAACCAGGAGGTCCATGGCCACGAGGAAGCCCATGGCCGCTGCGTACAGTGGCCGGCGGCGGCACAGCCGTTTGGTTCGCTCCCAGATCGATTCGCGGTGCGCCGAGACCGGCTCGTCGGCGAGCCAGTGTTCGACGTCGTCGGCCAGGGCGCGGGCCGACTCGTAGCGGTCCGCCGGCTGGCGGGCCATGGCTTTGAGACAGATGGCCGCCAGGCCGCGCGGCACGTCGCGTTTCACTTGCCGCGGCGGTAGGAACTCTCCCTGGATGACCTGCACGAGCATGAGCTCGGCGACCGGGTTCTGGAATGGCGGCCGGCCGGTCAACAACGTGTACAGCATGGCACCGAGGCTGTAGATGTCACTGGCGGGCCCGAGCACATTCCAGCGGCCGGCGGCCTGTTCCGGGCTCATGAAGGCCGGCGTCCCCAGTGCCTGCCCGGCCTGGGTGGCGCCTTCCGGACCGCTCGTAAAGGCCGGCGGCAAGCTGGTTTCACCGCTGGCCCGCTCCGTCTCGGTGCGCGTGAATTGCTTGGCCAGACCCCAGTCCACCACCAGCGTTTCGCCATAGTTGCCCAGCATGACGTTAGCCGGCTTCAGATCGCGGTGCAGCACGCCGCGGCTGTGCGCGTACGCCATCGTGTTGCAGACGGCGATGAAGCGATTCAGCAACTGCCGCAGCTCCAGGGTCTGCGCCGAGATCGCGCCGCCCACCATCGCCACGGTGGAAGCGCTCGATGGCGTCCTTGAAGCTGTCGCCGCGGATGAAGCGCATGGCGTAAAACGGACGCCCGTCCGCGTATTGGCCGAGCCCGTAGACCGGCACGACGCCGGGATGCTCCAGCCCGCCGGTAATCTCGGCCTCACGAACAAACCGCGTCCGGCTTTCCGGGTGATCGGCATATTGTTCCTGAATCTGCTTGAGCGCAACCTCACGGCGTACCTCGTCATCCTCGGCGACAAACACCTCGCCCAGGCCGCCGCGCGCATGCGAGCGCAGAATGCGATAGCGACCAGCAGACTCCGCCTTGTCGAGCGCGTACACCTGCTCCGGCACCGCGTTGGAATGGTCGGCACGCCTGGGCGGACCGGGAGCGACCGTGCAGGTAGCGTCCGCGCTGTCCGCGTTTGCGTCCACGTGCGCGCGGGCAATGCGATGCAACTCCCCAACCACCGAGGGGGGCAGCGTCGCCAGGCTGTGCTGTGGATCGTGACCGTGGGTCCTGACGTACTCGTCCACAAGCGCTTCCAGCGCGGCCAACGTTTCCGGGCTCAGGTCCCCGCGCTCTTGAAAGATCTGTCCCAGCGGCTTGGATTTTTGGTCGCCCCAGGCGTCCAATGCCTCGTTCAAGGCATCACGGCTGAAGAACGCATGCTGCAAGCCGAGGATGCCGAAGAGCAGAACACGGTCGGTCGACGACGGCGAAGAGACGGGAGTGGACACGACAGATCTCCCTGGTTGTGCAGCGTGCCTGGCTCGCCGGAGTTATACGCGGCAACGTGTGCCCGAAAGTCCGGGGCTCTGATTGTAAGCCCGGGCTGATTGTAACGCAATGATTCCCGTCGGGGTCGGCAAATCGCTACAATGGCAACGCGCGCGAGGTGCAGCCACGTCCATTTTCTTTGCGTGTAGGAAACCGCCCGTGTCGTCAACGCCGCCCAGCCTGCTGCAGCAACTCCGCGACGCTCCCGCCGACGCCGATGCCTGGAGCCGATTCGACGCCATCTACCGGCCGCTGCTGAGCAGCTGGCTGTGCCGCTATTCCCTGCAACCGCACGACGCCGACGACGTTGTCCAGGAAATTCTGCGAGTGGCGGCATCGGAAATACAGCACTTTCACTACGACCCGGCGCGCGGGCACTTCCGCAGCTGGCTGCGGCAGATCATGGTGAATCGGCTGCGCGAGTTCTGGCGGGTGCAGAAACGCGACCGGGCTTTCGTCGAACCGCTGCTCGACCAATTGCAGGACCCGAGCAGCGACCTGAGCCGGCGCTGGGACCGCGCGCACGACCAGCACGTCCTCGAAGCCATGTTAGCCCAGCTTGAGCCTGACTTCGCGGCGACGACCTGGCAGGCGTTCCGCCAGCTCGCGGAAGGTCAGCCGCCGACGGCGGTCGCCGCCGGCCTCGGCCTCTCCGTCAACGCGGTCCTGCTCGCCAGGTTGCGCATCCTCAAACGGCTACGCGAGGCGCCCCAGGATATGACTGACTGAGAAGAAATCGAGAAATCCGTTTACGTTTAGCGCTCGCAGGCTGCCCGCAAAACGCTCAAATTGAATGCGATTGCCCGCGGCCTGCTGCCAGCCGTAATACGCACAGTCACCGGCCTGGTAGCCGGGCCGGCCTGCGAGCGCTAAACGTAAACAAGAAAGGGCATTTTCTTTTTTTCGAGACAGGATTTGGCTATCCGCGTCCATCTGATATAGAGCGCGCCGCGGAGGACCGTGCATGTACCTGCCAGCGCAAGACACGCACCCGTCGAGCGAGATGCTGACGGCGTTCGCCCACGGGCACCTGGAGGACCCCGACGCGTTCGCCGTCGCCGAGCACCTGGACATCTGTGCAACCTGCCAGCAGGCCGTCCTGGCGGTGCCCGATGATCCGATGATGTCGCTGCTGCGGCCGGCCGCCAGCACGCCCGTGCAGCGGCCCGAGTTGCTGGGCGCAACCACGCTGGCGTTCACGGAAGGCGTGCCGCCGGAGCTACGCGACCATGCGCGGTACCGGGTGCAGCGGCGGCTCGGCGCCGGCGGCATGGGCGTCGTTTACAAGGCCGAGCATCGCCTCATGGAACGCACCGTCGCGCTCAAGGTGATCCGGCCGCAGTTGACCGCCTCGGCCGCCGTGGTCGAGCGCTTCCGCCGCGAAGTGCGGGCCTTGGCGCGGCTGTCGCACCCGAATCTGGTGCAGGCCCACGACGCCGAGCAGGCGGGCGCGTTGCACTTCCTGGTCATGGAGTTTGTGGAGGGGCAAGACCTGGCTTCGCTGGTCGACCACGACGGGCCGCTGCCGATCGCGACGGCCTGCGACCATGTGCGGCAGGCGGCGCTGGGGCTGGCGCACGCCTTCGCGCAGGGGCTGGTGCATCGCGACGTCAAGCCGCACAACCTGATGGTGACGGCGCAGGGCCAGGTCAAGGTGCTGGACTTCGGGTTGGCCAGCTTCGCTGCGGAGTGCGGCGGCGTGGGTGGGCTGACGGAGTTCGGACAGGGGATGGGCACGCCGGACTACATGGCCCCCGAGCAGATCCGCGACGCCCGCTCGGCCGACGCGCGGGCCGACATTTACAGCCTGGGCTGTACGCTGTACTTCCTGCTGACGGGCCGGCCGCCGTTTCCGGAGGGCAATCCGGCCGAGAAAATGGCGGCCCACCTGGAGAAGCAGTCGACGCCGCTGCGGCAACTCCGGCCCGAGTTGCCCGCGGCGTTGGTGCAGGTAATCGAGCGGATGATGGCCAAGGCGCCGGCGCAGCGTTTCCAGACGCCGGACGAGGTCGTCGCGGCGCTGCAGCCATTCTGCCGCCCGGAAGCGAAGCACGCCGCCGCAGAGAATGCCGACGCACGGCGTACAAGACCTTGGTCGCCGCGGCGCAAGCTTCTGTTGGGGGCGTGCCTGGTCTTGGGCATTACATTGCTGGGCGGCGTGCTCATGGTCCGAACGCCCGAAGGCACGATCGTGCTGGAGAACCTCCCGCCCGACGCCGAGGTGCTGGTCGACGGCAACAAGGTATCCGTCAAGTTAGCCGACGGTGGCAAGTGCATCGAAGTCCAGGCTGCTCCGGGCAAGCGCACGCTGACATTCAAGTGCAACGGTCTCGAGTTCGAGTCGGAGGAACTGACGCTCGCCGCCGGTGAGCGGAAGCCGCTCCGCGTCCGCCGGGTACCCCCACCCGAACCAACGCCCGGCCCCGGCAAGGTCGAGCCGCGGGTGCTGAGCGTGTCCCAGAAGCCGGCGGACGGCGGGCGTTTCAGAACCATCACGGAAGCGCTGGACAGCGTCGAGCCAGGGATGACCATCCGCGTGCTGGATGACGCCGTCTACGACGAGGACCTGCTGATCCATCGCACCGAGCAGTATCGCGGAGTCACCCTCGAAGCAACGGGCAAGGCGACTATCCGGAAGTTGCCTGGGAAAGGCTATGCCATTTGGATACGGCGTGTGCCGGGTTTCACCCTGCGTAACTTCCGCTTCCAGAGCGTCGCGGATAAGGTCCGGCACAGCCAGGTCCATATCACCGGGCTCTGCCCCGGCGTGGTCCTGGACCGGCTGGAGATGACGGCTAACGAGGACAGCACCTGCGTGGAGATGGACGATGTGCCCCTGTCGGGCATGGACGCCCCCATCGTGATCCAGAACTGTACGATGCGGGAGGGGCGCCACGGTATTTTCATGATGGGAAGAGAGCGTGGCAACTTTGATCGCCCGCTGCCCTGCGGTCATGTGGTGGCCCGAAATAACAGCATGGTGCGCTGCAATACCGGAGTCGGCCTGGCGGGTGCGATCCACCAAGTTCATGTCACGGGCAACCGCATCTGGGGCTCGAAGTGGGCGGCCATCGACTTCGAGCAGTTCCTGCCAGGTGCGGCCTACATTCTGGTTGCCAACAACACGCTGCTGCGGTGCGATTCAGCGCTGCGCGTCTGGGACGACCATGCAAAGGGGAAGGATTTTCTAAAGTGTAAGAATATTCGCTTTCAGAATAACCTTGTACTGGAACCCCTCGGCGAGGCCGACATGGTCCTCGAAGATCGCACCAGAGCGAACGCTAACGAGTTAAGGGGGGCGGGGGATCTGGATGCGCTTCTGAAAAGTCCCCAGTGGCGCTTCAGCCACAACTGGCGTGAAATCGATCCGCAACTCGCCAATGCGCGATGCTCGGGCCGCTGGATACCGGGCCGGCCAAAAGACCAACTGCAGATTCCGATCAAGGTTCTGTCGCGCGAACTGGGCAACCCGGATTTCCTGCGGCCGGCGAAGGAGTCGCCGCTGGCCCGCAGCGGCGCCGGCGTCGACGACCTGTCGCTGCCGGCCTATGTCGGGGCCGTGCCGCCCGTAGGCACCGATCCCTGGGACTGGAACAACACCTGGACAGCGCTGGCACGCCACGGGGAGGCCGGTGTGGAGCCGGGCGACCGGGCCCCGGATCTGAGCAAGGTGATGCCGCTCATCGACGACGACTTCGGCGATCCCGACAAGTGCCACTTCTCGACGTTTCGAGACGAGAAGAACGGTAACGAAGCGCGAGTAGAAAACGGTCGGTACGTCATACGACGGGGGCAAGCAGCTTCCGACTTCAGTCACCCGCCGATTGAATTGGTTGAAGGCGATTTCGCGTGCATGGTGGTCGGCCGCGCGGTGGCCGGGGAAGGTGGCTGGGCCGTGGGCCTCGTTACGCCGAACCGGGATCGTGCCCTCGCGGTCTGCCTGCGCCGGGACGGCGCGGTGGACGTTGGCGATATCCCTTGGCGAAACGGATGGTGGGCCCCAGTGACAAAGGTCGAAACGCTTCGGCACCCAGTCATCCGACCAGGGGACGAGCGTAACACCCTACTGGTCTTCTTGCGCGGCGGCCGGACGCTGGAAATCTACGTCAACGGCACGGCCATCAGTCGTCCAATCCAGCTCGAGCAACCTCTCGGGCCCCGTGTCTGGCCACAGATCACGGCATGGAGCCGGCAGGTGGAAATTACCCATTGCACGCTGTGGCTCTTACCGCCGCACGCGCCGCCCGGGCCGGGAGAGGAAAAGCAACCCCCGGACCTGACCGGAAGGAAGCCTGTCATCGACGACGACTTCAGCAATCCTGATAAGGGCGGCTTTCGCCGAGTTCGCGACGAGAAGACCCTTCAGGAGATCTTTTTTGCAGAGGGCCGCTTGGTTCTCCGCCACCTTCCGGGAGCCCAAGGTGTCGGCGATTCTTGGCACTGCACCTCCCCTGTGTTGTGGGGGAAAGAACTCAAAGGCGACGTGGCGTGCCAGGTGGTTGGCCGCGTGCTGACCGAGCGCGATGCTGGCTGGTCCGTGGCACTCATTACCCCAAAACGGGATGCTGACGTGGGGGTCCGGTTGCGGCGGGACGGCACGGTGGAGGTCGGCAATTTCTGGTGGCCGCCTGCGGTGACGATGGTTGGCCCGATCCGGCACCCGGCCATTCACTCGGGCGACAAGGACAACACCCTGCTGGTCATCTTGCGCCGCAGGCAGTCGCTGGAGGTGTACGTCAACGGCACGCCCATCTGTCAGCCAATCCAACTCAGGGAACCCCTCACGTCGGTCTGTCCCGGCTTGGGGCTGTGGGAACGCTGCGGGCATCCCGAGCTGAAGGGGCGTGCCGAGTTCCGCCGGTTCACGGTGTGGCAATTGCCGCCGCCTTAGCCGCCGCCGTAGGGTGGGTGGAGTCTTCGGAACCCACCAATGGGCAGGCGGATTGGTGGGTTCCGAAGACTCCACCCACCCTACACCGAACAACACCGAACCACACCGAACATTTTCGCGACAGGTTCTGGCGGATTGCGTCCATCTGATATAGCGGGCATGACAATCGCCATCAGCGGACACCGTGGAGCGTGGAGGTTCCGATGCGCAATGCAACCAGGCGGACGGGCTTTACATTGATCGAGCTGCTGGTGGTGATCGCGATTATCGCAATCCTGATCGCCCTGCTCGTGCCGGCGGTGCAGGCGGTGCGCGAAGCGGCCAATCGGACGAGCTGCCAGAACAACCTCAAGCAGATCGGCCTGGCGGCGCACAACTGCCACGATGCGATGAAGGGTCTGCCGCCGGCCCAGGGCTGGTTCCCGGGCAGTCAGCCGACGCCCTCGACCGGTTGGGGCAACGTGTTCTTTCACCTCTTGCCGTATCTCGAACAGAACCCTCTCTACCGCAGCGCCCTGACCACCGGCCCCAACCCGATCGGCGAGAACCCCGGTCCCAATAAGCCGTACATCAGCAGCACCGGCGGCGTCGGCACTCCGTCCTTCGTCGGCGCCAACAGCCTCAAGGTCTACGTCTGCCCGTCCGACCCAAGCATTGTCGCAGGGACGTATACCGACCAGTTCTTCGGCTATCAGTGGGCCACCAGCTCGTACGCCGGCAACTTCCTGGTGTTCGGCCAGGTCCCCAACCCCGTGCAGTACAACTTCGTGCAAAGCTATCAGTTCACGAGCCGCATTCCGCTGTCGTTTCCGGATGGCCTGTCGAGCACGATCCTGTTCGCCGAGCGCTACGGCATTTGCGAATCGATCGCGAATCCGCTGCCGGGGCAGGCGTGCCTGTGGGACTGGTGGCTGCCCGGCAGCATCAACCCGCCGGGTCCGCCTCTTTTCGGCGGCCTGGGGCACCACTACTTTCCGTACTTTGGCCTACCTACCGACAATGGTTCGCCGATCTGGGCCGTGTCGATTTTCCAGGTGCGGCCCGCGGCGGGCAACTGCGACGCGTCGCGCTGCTCGACGGGGCACAACGGCGGGATGCAGGTCACCCTCGCCGACGGCAGCGTGCGCTCCCTGGCGGCGAGCATGTCGGGCGATACCTGGTGGGCGGCCGTCACGCCGGCCGGCGGCGAGGTGCTCGGCAGCGATTGGCTGCCATAACCGTACGGTGGGTGGAGTCTTCGGAACCCACCAATTCCGCTGCAGGTTGGATTGGTGGGTTCCGAAGACTCCACCCACCCTACAAACTACAAACCCGTCCCATCGTGCCCCCTTTGGGCCGAATGCATACGTGCGATTGCTGATGTAGCGCCTCCTCCGTGTCGGAGGGAGCGAGCCTCGAAGCATCTTCTGCGCGCCCGGTCTGCGCACAGAGCGATGCTCTTGACTTCTCGCAGACCGGTTTACCTTCGGAGGCTCAAGCTATGTTGTTCCCGTCGCTGTTCCGCGGCCTACCATCGCGTTCGCAACGCAACCCGCAAGGTCGGCTCCGCCGCCGCCGATACTTCGTGCCTGCCCTGGAGCTGCTCGAAACGCGGGCCGTCCCGAGCACCCTGACCGTCGCCAACAACGCCGACAGCGGCACCGGGTCGTTGCGGGCCGTCCTCGCCGGCGCCAACAACGGCGATACCATCGTCTTCGCTCACTCCATCAATGCGATCACGCTCACGAGCGGTCCGCTGGCCATCACGACGAACGTCGCCATCGAGGGGCCCGGCGCGAGCCAACTCACCATCAGCGGCAATAACGCCAGCCAGGTCTTTGCCGTCAGCGCCCATACGAGCGCGACCCTGTCCGGCCTGACGATCGCCGACGGGAAGGCGGTCACGGGAGGCGGCATCGCCAACGCCGGCAGCCTGATCATCGAGAACTGCACCCTGTCCGCCAATCAGTCCACCGCCAGTTCCGCCGCGCCCACCGAAGCATCGCCCGAAGGCGGCGGCGCCATCCTCAACGAAGTTGGCGCCACCCTGACCCTGAATCACACGACCCTGACCGGCAACACCGCGAATGCCTTTAGCAACACCGTCGACGTCTTCGGCGGCGGGCTGCTCAATCAGGGCAGCGCCACCATCACCACCTGCACCTTCACCGACAACCAGGCCGTGGGCGGCGGCGGTTCCTCCTTCTTCGGCGGCTCGGTCGGCGGCGGCATCGACAACTTCGGCGGCGCCACGCTGACCGTGACCGGCACCACGTTTACCACCAACCAGGCGCTCGGGTCCGGATCCGGCAACTTCGGCATCGGCGGCGGCATCGAGAACAACGCCGGGTTTTCCAGCGCGAATCCTTCGACGGCGACCATCAGCAACTGCGGCTTCATGGGCAACGTGGCCGGCCCGGTCGCGGGCAGCGCGGGCACGGGTGTTCAGGGCAATGGCGGCGCCATCGACAACGAGGGGACCGGGACGATCATGACCCTCAGCAGCTCGACCCTCAATGGCAACACGTCCGGCGGCAGCGGCGAGGGATTGGGCGGCGGGCTCATGAATTATTCCGGGAGTACGTGTCACGTCCTCGGCTGCAGCCTCATCGACAACCAGTCCATCGCCACGACGACCGGCAGCGTCGGCGGCGGCATCGAAAACCTGTCCGCCACCCTGACCGTCAGCAGCTCCATACTCCAGGGCAATCAGGCGATCGGCGCGGCTTATGAAGGGCTCGGCGGCGGCATCGAAAACTTCGGCGGCGCGCTGACGGTGACCGGCAGCACTTTCACTAGCAACGCCGCGCTCGGCGGGTCCGACTTCAACGGGCCCGGCGGCGACAGCGGCAACGGCGGTGCCATCGAGAACAACAACATTGGCTCATCCAACCCGACCTCGACGGCGACCATCAGCGGGTGCGTCTTCACCGGCAACGTGGCGGGCGAGGTCGCGGGGCACGCTGGTACGGGTGTCCTGGGCAATGGCGGCGCGATCGAGAACGAGGGGACTGGGGCGACCATGACCCTCAGCGCGTCAACGCTCAATAGCAACGAGGCGGTCAGCGGCCCCGGGGCGAACGGCACCAGCCCGAGTGCCTTCGGCCAGGGTGGCGGCGGCATCCTGAACACGAACAGCGCGACGCTGACCGTGCTGGACTGCACGCTCAGCGACAATAAGGCCATCGGCGGCGCCAACGCGGTCGTCGCCAACGACCCGACCAATGGCGCCGGCATCGGCGGCGCCATCGCCAATGCCCTCTCGTCCATGCTCACCCTCGTCGGCTGCACGCTCACCGGCAACGTGGCCCAGGGCGGCTCCACCACGACTGGGGCTGGCAGCCCCGGCCTGGGCGGCGGCATCGACAACGCCCAGTCCGCGACGCTCACGATGATCGCATGCACTCTCAAGAACAACCAGGCGCTCGGCGGCGCCGGCGGCAGCGTCGGTGGCTTCGGTAGCGGCGGCGGTCTCGACGATTCGGCCGACTCGACCGCGTCAATCATCGCCTCGGTTTTCACCAACAACGAGGCGGTGGGCGGCAACGGCGCTCCGGGGCCTGCCGGCGGCTCCGGCGGCAATGGCCTCGGCGGCGGCATTGATGTGGGCTTCGACACGCTGATCGGTAACACGGATAATTCCTTATTGACCGTCACCGACAGCACCCTGGAGCAGAACACCGCCCAGGGCGGCAACGGCCACGGCGCCGGCAATGGCGGCGCCGGCCAGGGCGGCGGCCTCGCCATCCAGAGCGGCTCCAGCGGCACGCTCGCCGCCAGCACCATCACCCAGAATCACGCCGTCGGCGGAGCCGGCGGCAGCCATGGCCACAATGGCAGCGGCGTGGGCGGCGGCGTCAACGCGCTCGGGACGTTCGCCTTCGACGCCGCGACCGTCATCGACCAGAACCATGCGTCGACCAGCAATAACGATGTCTTTACGTAGTGCAAGCTTCGGGACTGCCAGAACCCAGGCGCAGAAAGTAACTTGGGCGCCTGGGTCTGGCGCCCACGCCGTTGGCTGCGATCCGAGGGACGCCACAACGACGCCATGCCTGGTGCGCCGGAGGCCAGCTCCTCCTATACTGAACAGCGTCTCATTCGCGACCGGGAAGCTACGGAGAATAGAGGATGGCCAAAAAGAAAAGCACCGATCCGCCGGCATCGTGGGCGGCTGCCGTTGGGGCTACGGCCGAGGAAATCAAGGCCGCGTGGGACGATCTGTTGCGCCGGGGGCTCGCGGTGGTCCGCGGCGGCAAGAGGACGGTTTCGCCATTTGCCCTGCGCCGCGCCAGCAGCGACGTGCAGCGCAGGCTCGCCGCTCATCTCGCTGGTTTCTCGCTGACGGAAAACTCCTTCATCGTACGCCGCGCAGGTGAGCCCCAGAGCCGTGCCAGCATCCTGAATTCACGGATCGCCGTGGAACATATCGCCGACTACTTCCGGGACGGCTGCGGTGTGACCGACATCCAGCGCGACTTGCCTCAGCTAACGCGCGAAGAAATTGAAGCGGCCATTCAGTACTACCTGAACCACCGAGAGGAAATCGAGCAGGACCTGCGGCGCAACCGGGAAACATACGAGGCACACGCCGTCAAGCAGGAGTCCGTCCCGACATGAGCACGGACCTGGGACACGGAGAAGCGCTGTTTGCCCGGTTGCTCTGTGACGTGATGATCCCGGCCGAATTGTCGGAGGCGCTCCGCGCAAGGTTACGACGTGGCCGAGGCACGGTTGCTTGCCCCCGATGTGCAGCAGGACGACGACGCGCTCCTGGAACATGCCAGCCGCCAGGGACGTGCTGTAGTGACCTGCAATTACAGTGATCCGCAAAGCAACTTCTGCACCATTCACGAGGAGTGGCAATCGCAAGGCGAGGAGCACGCCGGCATCATTTTGGTGCCCCAGCATCATGTCAGCAGCCGTTCGCGGCGCTGGGAGGTTCGTGACCGGCTGCTCCGGTTGTTAAACCGTTATCCAGCAGACGAGTTACGCAATGAACTGAGGTGGCTACCCCAAGAATAGGGCGGTCCGGGCAGGGCTTTGGCAGTCATACCCTTGGCAAGAAATCGGCAGATCAAGCGGAAGACCGGCAGCGGCGCAATTTCGTAATTCCGATAGAGTTGTGGCACAACGGCGCTGCCGGTCCACGCGTAGGACAGCCGGGAAGAAAAGGTGCCAGGGGTGCACCCGGGGGGGGTGGCATGAAAACAAACCCGGCAGCAAACGCAGCGATCCCGCATGGTTCACGAGACGATTCACTTCTTCATCAGGTGCCTGTCGAAAAACGCCATCAGGGCCTTCTCGGCGCTCTCGGCATCCTTCCCCTTGAAGCCGTGGCCGGCGCCCTCCAGCGTGAGCAGCTCCGCCTCGACCGCGGCGGCCTTTAGCCGATCGATCAGCCAGACCGCCTGTTCGTGGGCGACGTATTTGTCGTCGGTGCCATGGATGCACAACGTGGGGGCCGCGTTCGGCGTCACCCAGTAAAGCGGGCTCGCCCGGATGTGCTGGCGGCGCAACGTCTCCAGGTTGCCGCCGAGGAATAACGGCAGCACCTCGGCCGCGTCGACGCTCTTGCCATACGACTTCGTGAAGTCGCTCGGGCCGTAGACGTTGACCACGCAGGCGACGCGACTGGACTCGGCCGGATTGCCGCCGTTGCCCTCGAATTCCTTGACGTTCTCGGTCACGCCGAGGAACTGTGCGAGATGGCCGCCCGCTGAGCCGCCGGTGACGCCGATGCGCTCCGGGTCGATGCCGTACTTCGTGGCGTTGGCCCTCGCCCAGCGGACCGCCGCCTTGACGTCGTGAACGGCTGCGGGGAATGGGAATTTCGGAGCGAGGCGATAGCTCACAGTCATCGCGACGTAACCGTGCTGGGCCAGACGCATGCACAGGCCGTCATAGCCTTCGCGCTTGCCGGCGCGGAAGCCGCCGCCGTGGATGCAAAGGATCGCGGGCAGCGGCCCGTCGGCCTTGCGCGGCCGGGCCAGGTTCAGCTGAAGGTGCTGGTTGTCGGGATTGGCGTACTCGATGCCGGTCTCGAAGCTCACCTCGGCGGGCACGATCGGCGGCTTCTGCCCTTCGGCAGACGGGCCGAACGCGAGGAGCACGCCCAGGGTCAGGACCAGGCCGGCGGCAAGAAAACGTAGGGGCATGGAGGGCATTTGGGAGTCTCCCGCGGAATTGGTTCGAGACGTAGTAGCCGTAGGGTGGGTGGAGTCTTCGGAACCCACCAGGCACGCAACTGGGCGGGTTGGTGGGTTCCGAAGACTCCACCCACCCTACGGCTACTTCTTCTCGGTGGGCTCTGCCCGCTCGACCAGCTTCAGCGCGGCGGAGTTCATGCAGTAACGCTGGCCGGTGGGGGCGGGACCGTCATTGAAGACGTGGCCGAGGTGCGCGTCGCAGCGGCTGCACACCACTTCGGTCCGCACCCCCGTCCAGCCGCGGTCGGTTTTCAGCGAGACATTGTCGGCCGCGATCGGCTGCCAGAAGCTCGGCCAGCCGGTGCCGGATTCGTATTTCGTGTTCGAGTCGAACAGCGGTTGGCCGCAGCAGATGCAGTGATAGACGCCGTCGGCGTGGCAGTTCGCGTATTCGCCGGTGCCGGCGCGCTCGGTGCCCTTTTTGCGCGTGACGCGATACTGCTCGGGGGTCAATTGCTGCCGCCATTGCTCGTCGTTCTTCACGATTTTGCCATCCACGGGGACGCCCTCCCTTTCTGGAACGGTGCTCGGCCAACAAAACCAAAGCGCTCCCACGACGCCCAGCGCCGGAGCCGCTACCAGGATTTTGCGCATGTGTCGCATCCCTCTATTGTACGCGAAGCATGGCGGCCGCGGGGTCTTGACAGGCTCGCCTACCCATTTAGAATTGAAGATGAAACAGCCTCCCGGCCTGTCCCGGATGACTCCCCTTTCCTCGCGTCGGTTCGGCGTCCTGTCGCCCGGTTACGAACGCATCCCGTGGAGATGCACCCACGATGGCCGTCGGCCATGAAAGCGAAACGCTCTACCTGATCGATGCGCATTCGCTGATCTTCCAGGTGTTTCATGCCGTGCCGGAGATGACCAGTCCGGCCGGGCTGCCGACGAACGCGCTGTTCGGCTTCACGCGCGACCTGTTGTTTCTGCGCAATGACGTCAAGCCGACGCACCTGGTCTGCGCGTTCGACATCGGTGAGCCGACGCTGCGCACGGAGCTCTACGCCGAGTACAAGGCGCATCGGACGCCGATGCCGGACGATCTGCGGCTGCAGATTCCGCTGATCCGCGAGATGCTTGACGCGATGCGCGTGCCGGTGGTGGGCCTGGCCGGCTACGAGGCGGACGACCTGATTGCCACGCTGGCGGTTGCCGGGGCAGCGCGCGGGCTAGACGTGCGCATCTGCTCGAGTGACAAGGATTGCCGGCAACTGCTGTCGGAACGCGTCAAGGTCTTCAACCTCCGCAAGCGCGAAATCTACGACGCGGCGTCGCTGGCGGCGGACTGGGGCGTCAAGCCGGAGCAGGTGATCGACTTCCAGACGCTGGTCGGCGACTCGGTCGACAACGTGCCGGGGGCGCAGGGCATTGGCCCGAAGACGGCGGCGCAGTTTCTGCAAACTTACGAATCGCTCGATAACCTCATGGCCCATCTCGACGAGGTCAAGGGCAAGAAACAGGAAAGCCTGCGCGCGTTCCAGCCGCTGCTGGAACGGACGCGCACGCTGGTAACGCTGGACACGCACGTGCCGTTTGCACTGGAGTGGGATGCGTGGCGGATCCAGCCGTGGGATGCGGGGCGGCTGCTCGAGCTGTTCCGTGGGTGGGGATTCCACCGGTTTGCCGATCAGGTGCGCGGCCACGCCGCGAGCGGTCAAGGCGGCACCGCAGGCCGCGAAGCTGACGCCAGCGGTCGTGGCCGCGAAACCGCAAGCGGGGGTGGTGCAAGGGGACCTGTTTGGAGCCGAGCCGGGTGAGGTTCCGAGTGGGCCCGCGAAACCGCCGGTTGCGGCGTGGGAGCACACCTATCACCTGGTGCAAACAAGCAAGGATTTCACCGCGTTCCTGCGTGAGCTGAAGAAGCAGCGGCGCTTCGCGGTGGACCTCGAGACGACTTCGCTGGAGCCGCGCAACGCGGAGGTGGTCGGCATTGCGATCTCGTGGCAAGCCGGCGAGGCGTGGTACCTCGCGCTGCGGGGACCGGCCGGCGAACCGGTGCTCGATCCGGTCCAGACGCTGGCGCAGCTCAAGCCGATCCTCGAAGATCCCGTGATCGCCAAGCTCAACCAGAACATCAAGTATGACTGGCAAGTGCTGAAGTGCCAGGGCATCGAGCTGGCGGGCGTCGACGGCGATCCGATGATTGCGGATTACCTGCTCCACGCCGGCGAACGGTCGCACGGCATGGACGTGATGGCCGAGAAGCACCTGGCCCACCGGGTGATTCCGATTACGGAGCTGATCGGTAAGGGAAAGAACCAGAAGCGCATGGACGAGGTGCCGTGCGCCACGGTGGCGGAATATTCGGGCGAAGACGCGGATGTGGCGTGGCGGCTCTGCGAAAAGCTCGAAGGCATGCTCGGGGAGATTGGGCTCAAGCGGATCGCGAAACCGCAAGCGAGCGAATTCTACCTTTACGATGACCTGGAGATTCCGCTGATCGGCGTGCTGGCCGACATGGAAGCGACCGGCGTGCGGCTCGACGTGCCGTTGCTTGGCCGGCTCGGCAAGGAGATGGAGACGACGTTGGCGGGGCTGGAGCAGGAGATTTACACCCTGGCGGGCAAAAAGTTCAACATCGGCTCGGTCAAGCAGCTGCGCGAGATCCTGTTCAAGGAAATGAACCTACGGTCCACGCGGCGCACCGCCATCGGCGGCGAGGCGAGCACCGATCAGGCGACCCTGGAGCGGCTGGCCCGCCAGGGCGTCGAGCTGGCCCGCAAGCTGCTCGAGCAGCGCACCGTCGCCAAGCTCAAAAGCACCTACGTCGATGCGCTGCCGGTGCTGGTGCATTCCCGCACCGGTCGTATCCACGCGTCCTTCAATCAGACCGTGGCGGCGACGGGCCGGCTCAGCTCCAGCGAGCCGAACCTGCAAAATATCCCGATCCGGTCGGAGCAGGGCGGGCAGATTCGCCAGGCGTTTCTGCCCGAGCCGGGCTGGCTGCTGCTGACGGCCGACTATTCGCAGATCGAGCTGCGGCTGCTGGCCCATTTTAGCGGCGATGAGGTGCTGCGGCGCGCGTTCGCGGAAAACCAGGATATTCACGCCACGGTCGCGGCGCAGATCTTCGGTGTCGATGTCGACGATGTGAGCGAGGCCATGCGCCGTATGGCGAAGACCGTGAACTTCGGCGTCATCTACGGCATGAGCGGTTATGGCCTGGCGATGCGGCTGGAGATCGACACGAAGCAGGCCGATGGGTTCATCAGCGCCTATTTCGCGAAATATCCGCGGGTGCTGGAGTACCAGGAAAAGCTGCTCGCGGACTGCCGGGCGAAGGGCTACGTCGCCACGATCCTGGGCCGGCGGCGGGCGATCGCCATGACCGGCATGCGGCAGAAATCGTCGTATCGCAATCGCAACCAGCCCGAGCGCGAGGCGATCAACATGGAGATCCAGGGCTCGGCCGCCGACCTGATCAAGGTAGCGATGCTCAACGTCCATCGCCGGCTGCGGTCCGAGAAGCGGCGGGCCCGGCTGCTGTTGCAGATTCATGACGAACTCGTCTTCGAGGTGCCGCCCGAGGAGCGCGAAGACGTGTGCGCGCTGGTGCGCGAGGAGATGACCAGGGCGCTGGCGGACCGGCTAACGGTGCCGCTGCAGGTGGACATGGGCGTGGGGCCGAACTGGCTGGATGTGGCGGAGGTATAGTCCAACAAGCCCCAGGGCGAGTCTTCGAGCCCTGGGGTCGCGACCCCCAGGGCTCGAAGACTCGCCCTGGGGCTTGGGCGGGTCATGATGATTCCTCCAGTGGTAGGAATTGTGGGCGGCGTCGGCAGCGGCAAGAGCCTGGTCGCGCAGGAGTTGGTCGCGCATGGCGGCTGTCTCATTGCCGGCGATCAGCTCGGCCATGAGGCGCTGCGGCAGCCGGACATCCAGGCGCAGATCATCGCGCGCTGGGGCCAAGACGTGCTCGATCCGACCGGCCAGATGGATCGGAAGCGGCTGGCTGCGATCGTCTTCGCCGACCCGGCCGAGCGCCGGGCGCTGGAGGCGATGACACACCCGTACATCGAACGGCGGATCGGTGAAGAAATCGCGAAGGCCCGCGCTCGCCCCGAGGTGCGGCTCATCGTGCTTGACGCGGCGATCATGTTGGAGACGGGATGGCACGCGGTTTGCGGGCGTTTGGTCTTCGTCGATTCTCCGTATGAACTTCGCTTGCAACGCCTCCAGCGGCAGCGTGGCTGGAACGCACGGGAGCTGGAAACACGTGAAAACGCCCAAATGCCGCTATCCGAGAAGCGGCGCCGTGCGGACGCGGTGGTTGAGAATGCCGCGGGGCCTGAACAGGTCGCCGCGCAGGTGCGCCGGTTGCTGCACGATTGGCGCGTGTTGTGAAATCGGCCAGGCGCTGCAAAAAAATGCCCAAATCGGAGCGCATCGCCGAGCGTAGTTTGTTATGATAGAAGCCTAGATGACCCTCAACCCAAGCCTGCCGCTGGCGTGTCGCATGCAGCACCTTTCATAACACGTCGTGCTTGCCTGCGAGTGAGGAAGCAGCCCACCCCTCAACGGGCTGTATTGCCTCCCTGTCCCGTGCCAGCCTAGAAGGAGGAGCACCATGCCGGAAGCCAAGGGCCGCCGCGAGGCCATGCCGCCGCGTGCACGTCCGCGCCCCGCGCCGATCATCCGCATGCAGGATTCGGCGAGAACATCCTCGACAATGAAACCCCACCGGGCCCGGTCACGCCGCCGGGCGAGATCACGCCGCCGGGCGAGGTCACGCCGCCTGCGCCGCCCGCGGTCACGCCGGCTCCCGTCGCGGCGCCGGCGGTGACGCCGCCGATGGACGGCCAGGAGAATGGTCACGCCCCCGCGCCGCGGCCGCCGGCGCGGCCGCCGGCAGCGCCGCGCGAGCCGGAGCACATCGGCTTCGACGAGGAAACCAACAACCGCTACGAGGAGATCAAGCGCGGCAGCACGCACATCACCGAGCTGCAGCAGATGACCATGCCGCAGCTGCTCAAGGTCGCCAAGGACGAGGGCGTCACCGAATACACGGGGCTGAAGAAGCAGGACCTGATCTTCAAGATCCTCAAGGAGCGGGTCAAGCAGAACGGCCTGATGTTCGGCGAGGGCACGCTCGAAGTGTTGCCCGACGGCTTCGGCTTCCTGCGCAGCCCCGATTACAACTACCTGCCCTGCCCCGACGACATCTACATCTCGCCGAGCCAGATTCGCCGTTTCGGCCTGCGCACCGGCGCGCGTCGTCGCCGGCCAGATTCGCCCGCCGAAGGAGAACGAGCGCTACTTCGCGCTGCTGCGCGTCGAGGCGATCAACTACAACGATCCCGACATGCTGACGCAGAAGGTCGTCTTCGACGACCTGACGCCGCTGCACCCCAACCAGCGGCTGATGCTGGAAACCGATCCGCAGCGAGATCAACATGCGCGTCATGGACCTGGTCACGCCGATCGGCAAGGGCCAGCGCGGCCTGATCGTCGCCCCGCCGCGCACCGGCAAGACG
This sequence comes from uncultured Gemmataceae bacterium, assembly GCA_963834865.1. Lineage (GTDB taxonomy): Bacteria > Planctomycetota > Planctomycetia > Gemmatales > Gemmataceae > CAWIDK01. Next base: position 1,874,427 of record CAWIDK010000002.1, on the reverse strand, counting down.
ATCCTGTTGCAGAAGATGGCCAACAGCATCCTGCGCAATCATCCCGGAGTGCTACGTCATCGTGCTGCTGATCGACGAACGGCCCGAGGAAGTGACCGAGATGGAGCGGACGGTCAAGAGCGCAGCACGCCGAGGTGGTCAGCTCGACGTTCGACGAGCCGGCCAGCCGGCACGTGCAGGTCAGCGAGATGGTGATCGAGAAGGCCAAGCGCATGGTGGAGTTCGGCAAGGACGTGGTGCATCTTGCTCGACTCGATCACGCGGCTGGCCCGGGCCTACAACACCGAAGTGCCGCACTCGGGCAAGATCCTGTCCGGCGGCGTCGACGCCAACGCGCTGCACAAGCCGAAGCGCTTCTTCGGGGCGGCCCGCAACATCGAGGAAGGCGGCAGCCTGACGATCCTGGCGACCGCGCTGGTCGACACCGGCAGCCGCATGGACGAGGTGATCTTCGAGGAGTTCAAGGGCACCGGCAACATGGAGCTGCACCTCGATCGCCGCCTGGTGGACAAGCGCGTCTGGCCGGCCATCGACGTCAACCGTTCCGGCACGCGCAAGGAAGATCTGCTCCTGGACGCCGGAGGAACTGCGGCGGATGTACATCCTGCGCAAGGTGCTCAGCGACATGAACCCGGTCGAGGCGATGGAGCTGCTCGTCAACCGCATGGCCCGCACGAAGGGCAATACGGACTTTTTGAAGACCCTGAACTTGGCGTGACATGACACGACGCTCGCGCGGCCGGGAGGTCGCTCTTCAACTGATGTTTCAGCGCGACCACAACCCCACGGTCGCGCGCGACGCCATTGAGAAGTTCGTGCGCGATCGACTGCACGCGGCGGAGCTGGCGGGCTTTTGCCTGGCGATTTACGACGGCACGGTGAGCCATCTCGCCGAGATCGATAGCCAGCTCACCGCCGCCGCCGAGAACTGGCGGCTGACGCGGATGACCACCGTCGACCGCAACGTGCTGCGGCTCGGCGCCTACGAGCTATTGCACACGCAGGAGACGCCGGCCGCGGTCGCGTTCGATGAGGCGATCGAGCTGGCCCGGCGCTACGGGTCGGCCCACTCGCCGGCGTTCGTCAACGGCGTCCTGGACCGCTTGCGCCGCGAGGCGTGTCCGACGGCCTGAACCATGCCCACCGGCCAACCCTTCACCCGGCTCTGCCAGCAGCTCGCCCGGCCCCGGTTCGCGGGTCGCGCCGACCTGCACATCCACACCACCTGCAGCGACGGAACCTACACGCCGGCCCAGGTCGTGGAAGTGGCACGCCGCTGTGGCCTGTCCGCGTTGGCAATCACCGATCACGACACGACCGCCGCGTGCCGCAGCGCCCGCCACGCCGCCGGCATGCTGGAGGTTATTGCCGGCGTCGAGATCACGTCGGAGCACCGCGGCCGCGAGCTGCATTTGCTGGCCTATTTCGTTCGGCTCGACGACGGACCGCTGGAGGCGGCGCTTGCCGGCCTGCGCACCGATCGCGTCGGCCGGTTCAGGGAAATGGTTGAACGGCTACGGCGGCTCGGCGTCCACCTGTCGGACGAGACGCTGGCCAGCGCGGGCACGGGGACCCTGGGCCGGCGCAACCTCGCGGAGCTGCTGGTGCGCACGGGCAAGGCGGCGTCGGTGCGCGAGGCGTTCCAGCGCTACCTCGCCGATCATGCCCGCGCCGCGGTACCGAAGCGCCGCCTGCCGATCGCCGAGGCCATCGCGCTGGTGCGCGGCGCGGGCGGCGTTGCAGCGTGGGCGCATCCCACTTATGATTGCACTAGACTGACGCTGGCCGAGCTGCACGCGCTGGGCATGCGCGGCGTCGAGGCGGACTTCCCGAGTTGCCGGCCGAGTCGAGCGCACGACCTGCGCACCTGGGCGGCCGAGCTGGGATTGGCCGTCACCGGCGGCAGCGACTGTCACGGGCCGGAGCCCGTGGGTCGCAGCCTCGGCGTCTGCGGCGTCACGACCGCGGAGCTGGCGGTGCTGCGGCGAATGGCTGCAGATTGACGGGCCAGGGAATTTGAGCCCGAAGCGCAAGCGAGGACCTCGCGTTCTCGCTTGCGCTTCGGGCTCACATCAACCAAGCGCACGGAACGAGGAAATAATGGTCTTTCGCGCCATCATCAACAAGATCAAGCAGGGCCTCGCCAAGACGCGCAGCCTGTTCCGCAGCGTCGCGGAGCTACTCAGACGTAAGGGAAAGGTCGATAAGAAGTTCCTCGATGAGCTGGAGAAACTCCTCTACGAGGCCAACGTCGGCACCTACGCGACGCAGGAAATCATCGCCCGGGTTAGGCTGGCGTACCAGGACAAGGAAGTCACCGGCGAGATGATCGGCTTCGTCAAGATGCAGCTCAAGGAGCTGCTCAACAAGAAACCCGATCCACCAATCATCTCGGCGGCGACCGGGCCGACGGTCATCATGGTCGCCGGCGTCAACGGCGCCGGCAAGACAACGTCGATTGCCAAACTCGCGAAATGGTGCAAGAACGACGGTAAGAAAGTCATGGTGGCGGCGTGCGACACGTTCCGCGCCGCCGCGGTCGAGCAACTCACGATCTGGAGCCAACGGCTCAGCGTCGACATCGTCAAGAACCAGCAGGGGAGCGATCCGGCCAGCGTGGCCCACGATGCCTGCGAGAAGGCGAAATCGAAGGGCTACGACGTGCTGATCGTGGACACCGCCGGCCGGCTGCACACGCAGACGCACCTGATGCGCGAGCTGGAAAAAATTCGCCGGGTGGTCGCGAACGTGATTCCCGGCGCCCGCACGAGGTGCTGCTGGTGCTCGACGCCACCGCGGGTCAGAACGCGATCGCGCAGGCGGAGATGTACAAGAAGACGATCCAGTGCACCGGCATCATCCTCGCCAAGCTCGACGGCACCGCCAAGGGCGGCGCGATCTTCGGCATCAAGAAGAAGCTCGACATTCCGGTGAAGTTCGTCGGCGTCGGCGAGACGATGGACGACCTCGCGGTGTTTGATCCGGAGGAATACGTCGAGAAGCTATTCGAGGCGTGACCAGCCTGTTTACGTTTAGCGCTCGCTTACTGTGCGCGAACGCTAAACGTAAACAGGAGTGTTCGCCTTACTTGCCCATGCATTCGTCGTACAGCGCATTGAATGCGGGCGACGTCTTGGTCGCCGATGCCTTGAGCTTCTTGAGGAACTTTTTCTCGTTCTCGTCGATCTTCTTGTCGGCGTACAGCATCTTGCGTAGCCAACTCGCTTCCTTGCTGGTGATGACGCCGTCTTCGAGGACGTTGTCCTGTACAGCCTTGAAGAACAGGTTTTCGAACAACGCGCCCAGCGGCTCGCCCTTCGCCTTCTTCTGCGCATTGTTGCGCAGCTCGATCAGGAACTCGACCTCCTTCTTGTCGATCTTGCCGTCGGCGTACAGCTCCTTTTTGATGACCTTCACCTCGGCGTCGTCGATCTTTCCATCGGCGAGCAGGGCGGCGATCGAGAGCTTGCGGAAGTCGGCCATGAGTGCATCCTCCTGGGTGAGAACCGTCCCCCCCGCCGGCTCACCTTGAGCCGGTGCGGGTGCGGGGAGTGTATCCAAACCATGCCGCAGTGCGGCGCCGTCAACGAATCTACCAGACCATCATACGAATTGCGCAAGCGCCTGTAGCCGCGCCGCACTGCCGCCGGTTACAATACTACCTTCCCGGCCGCATCAGCTTTGCAGCCATCGGGTGCGCAATGAGGTCAACGCAGGACACTGGTAAGGGTTTCACGTACTTCAAACGTTTTCAGATGCAGGCCGATCTGCTCGGTCCCTTGCCGCCCGTGCCGCCGCTGCCGGACGGGTACGCCTGGACCGCCTGGGAGGATCGCCTGCTCGAGGCCCATGCGGAGGTGAAGTATCACTGCTTCCGCGAGGAAATCGACGGCGTGGTGTTTCCGAACCTGAGCTGCCAGGCCGGCTGCCTGCGCCTGATGCGCGAGATTCGCGACAAGACGGGCTTCCTGCCGGGCGCGACCTGGCTGGTCCGGCACGGCAACGAAGCGTGCGGCACGGTCCAGGGCGTCTCCGACCAGCACGGCGGCGGCATGATCCAGAACCTCGGCCTCGTCCCGGCACACCGCGGCCGGGGCGTGGGCAGCGCCCTGTTGCTGCAAGCGCTGCACGGATTTCGCCGGGCCGGGCTCGATCGCGCTATACTGGAAGTGACGGCCCAGAACGAAGGGGCGATTCGGCTGTATCGCCGGCTGGGCTTCCGCTTCCGCAAGACGCTGTACAAGGTGCTCGATCCGTGTCAGCACCTGCAGCCGGTCGGCGGGCCGGACCTGTGGTATCTTTAGCCGCGCAAACTTCCGAAGTCTTCAAGACTTCGGAAGTTTTCACGGCGAACCTGGAGCAACGCCAACGTGGCCCAAGCCATCCATATCCACACTTTTCCAAATGGTCTTACCCTGCTGGCCGAGCGCATGGAGCACGTTCGCTCGGCCGCGGTCAACTTCCTGATCCCGGCTGGGTGTGCTTACGATCCGCCGAAAACGCTCGGCATGGCGACAGTGTTGGCCGAGCTGATCACGCGCGGCGCCGGCAGCCGCGATAGCCGGGCGCTGAGCCTGGCGATGGACAACATCGGCCTGGACCGCTCCGAGAGCGTCGGCCAGCTGCACCTGCGCTTCTGGGGCGCGACGCTGGCACGCAATATCCCCGCCGCCCTGGAGCTGTATGCCGACGTGCTGCGCCGGCCGCATTTGCCGGACGACGAGCTGGAGCCGGTGCAGGCGCTGGTGCTGCAGGATCTGCAGGCGCTGGAGGACGAGCCGAAGGGCAAGGTGATGGTCGAGCTGCGGCGCCGGCACTGGCCCGACCCGCTTGGCCGCGACCGCCGCGGCACGCCGGAAACATTGCAGGCGATCTCCGCGAAGGCGGTGCGCAGCCATTTCAAGACGCGTTTTGGGCCGCGCGATACGATCCTCTCGGTGGCGGGCAATATTGAATGGGAGCCGCTGCGCGACCAGGTCGAGCGCTTGTTCGGCGACTGGCAGGGCGGCGGCCATCCGCGGCTCGAACCAGGCCGGGCGCTCGGCGGGCGAACCCATCTCGCCAAGGACACCACGCAGACGCAGATCGCGCTCGCGTATCCCAGCGTGCCGTTCGGCCATCCCGAATACTATGCCGCACAGGGGGCGGTGCAAGTCCTGTCCGGCGGCATGGGAGCGCGGCTGTTCACCGAGGTGCGCGAGAAACGCGGGCTTTGTTACGCGGTGTACGCTTCCTACCAGACATTCAAGGATCGCGCCTGTATCCTGGGATACGCCGGCACCACGAACGAGCGCGCCCAGGAGACGCTGGACGTGACGGTCGCGGAATTGCGGCGGCTCGAAGAAGGGATCGCCGATGACGAGGTCGAGCGCGTGCAGGCGGGGCTCAAGTCATCGGTTATCATGCAAGAGGAATCGACCTCCGCGCGCAGGTGCGCTCGCCTCGGAGTGGTACTACCTCGGTCGAGTGCGGCCGCTGGAAGAGATTCAGGGCGAGATCAACAGCTTGACGGCGGGGCGCATCGTCGATTATGTGCGCAAGTATCCGGCCCGCGATTGCACGTTCGTAACGCTGGGGCCGACCGCGCTGAAGTTTCCCGACGCCGTTTAGCGGTCGCACAGCCGCGCGGCTCTTCGAGCCGCCGCTAAACGATCCATTATTATTTTCGGAGTACGCGATGCCCTTTCACAAGCACGTCCTTGCCAACGGCCTGACGATCATCGGCGAATCGAGCCCGTCTGCGCGTTCGGTGGCGGTCGGCTTCTTCGTGCGCACCGGTGCGCACGACGAGACCAATGACGTCTCCGGCGTCTCGCACTTCCTCGAGCACATGGTGTTCAAGGGCACGCCACGCCGCAGCTCGCTCGAACGTCAACCGCGACTTCGACAAGATCGGCGCCAGCTACAACGCGTTCACCAGCGAGGAAAACACCGTCTTCTACGCGGCCATTCTGCCGGAGTATCTGCCGCAGGCAGTGGACATCCTCGCGGATATTCTGCGGCCGAGTCTGCGTGGCGAGGACTTCGAGATGGAGAAAAAGGTCATCATCGAAGAGATCGGCATGTACGACGATCAGCCGATGTGGTGCGCCTATGACCACGCCAAGAAGGCATTCTTCGCGGACCATCCGCTCGGCAACAGCGTGCTCGGCACCGCGGCGAGCGTTGGCGGCATGATGCGCGAGCAGATGCAGGCGTACTACGATCGCCGCTACGTCGCGCCCAACATCACGCTGTCGGTCGCCGGCAATTTCGCGTGGGCCGACGTGATCGCCCTGGCTGAGCGCCAGTGCGGCGACTGGCCCAGAGGCGAAGCGCCGCGCCGGCATTCGGCCCGCCCCATTCACGCAGAGCCAGCAAGCGATGCCGCGCGCAAGGTCGCGCAGGAGCATGTGCTGGTCATCTCGCCTGGTCCCGGCGCCAACGAACCGCTGCGCTATGCTGCCGACACGCTGGCGATGATCGTCGGCGACGACTCCGGCAGCCGTTACCACTGGGAATTGGTCGACCCCGGCCTGGTCGAGTCGGCCGACATGAGCTTCCACGATTACGAGGGTGCCGGTGCCTATTTCACCTCGTTCAGCTGCGAGCCTGATAACACCCCGGACAACCTCGCCATCGTCCGCAAGATCCTGCGCCAGGTGCAGGCCGACGGCATCACGCCGGCCGAGTTGCATCAGGCCAAAAGCAAGATCCTTTCCCGCGTGGTCCGCGGCAGCGAACGGCCCATGGGCCGAATGCAGGCGCTCGGCATGTCGTGGACATACTTACACACATATCGCAGCGTGGATGACGAGCTCCAGGCATACGAGGCGGTGGCGATGCAGGACATCCGCACCGTGCTCGATCGCTTTCCATTCGAACGGCTATCGGTTTTCGCGCTGGGCCCGCTCAATGGGCTCGGTCCGACAGCGGCGACGTGACAAGAAAGCGCGCGGCGTGTGCCACGTTTCCGGGCATCGGCCACGTACGAGCCGAATGCTGCCCGGTTGTGGGGGCTTTGCCCTTTTTTGGAGTGCGGCGTTTTCCGCCGCTTTGTTTTGATTGCTTTTCTTTGAAAAAACCAAAGAAAAAAAGCGGCGGAAAACGCCGCACTCCAAAAAAGGGCAAAGCCCCCACGCACGCCCAAGGGAGGGGCACGTCTCGGGCACAACACTTGCAGCGCTTGTGAATTTGGCACTATCCCAAGGCTCCTCATGTTCACGCGACCGGCAGCCGCGGCGCTCCAGCGTCCCAATGCCAATGGGACCCCGCCGCCGCGCCGCCTATTCGACGACTATCCGGCGCACCCCACGGCGTGGGACGAATGGTTCAACGCGCCCGGCGTGCCGCACGGCCATTGCCATGCGCTCGCCGAGCGCTTGGGGCAGTTCACGCTTGAGGAGTTTCAGCAGCGGCGTGCCGGGGCTGACCTCGTCTTCACCAATCAGGGCATCACGTTCTCGGTCTATTCGGATCAACGCGGCGTCGAGAAGATTTTTCCGTTCGACCTGATCCCGCGGCCGGTCGCCGCGGCGGAATGGCAGCGCATCGAGGCGGGCCTTTTGCAGCGCATCCAGGCACTCAATGAATTCCTGCACGACGTCTATCACGATCGCCGCATCCTCCGCGAAGGCATCGTACCGGAGGAGCTGGTGCTGCAATCGAAGGGGTATCGCCCCGAGATGGTCGGCTTCGACCCGCCGGGCAAGCAGTACCTCCACGTCGTCGGCAGCGATCTGGTGCGCGATCCCACGGGCACCTTCCGCGTCCTCGAGGACAACGGCCGCACGCCGTCGGGCGTGAGTTATGTGCTCGAAAACCGGGTGGTGATGAAGAAGGTGTTTTCGCAACTTTTCCAGCAGTGCCGGGTGCGCCGCGTCGAGGATTATCCGCTGCGGCTGCGCAATGCGCTGCTGTCGGTGGCGCCGCTCAACGCCGAGGATTCGCCGTGCCTGGTGGTGCTGTCGCCGGGACCGTACAATTCGGCGTACTTCGAGCACAGCTTCCTGGCGCACAACATGGGCATCGACCTGGTGCTCGGCCAGGACCTGTTCGTGCATCAGGATCGGGTGTATTTGAAGACGACCCGCGGGCCGCGGCGGGTGGATGTCATCTATCGCCGGCTCGACGACGATTTTCTCGATCCGACCGTCTTCCGCGCCGACAGCCTTCTCGGCGTGCCCGGCCTGATGGGGGCGTACCGGGCCGGCAATGTTACGCTGGCGAACGCGGTCGGCACCGGCGTCGCCGACGACAAGGCGATCTATCCGTTCGTCGAGGAGATGATCCGGTTCTATTTGACCGAGGAGCCGATCCTGGCGAATGTGCCGACGTTCATCGGCGCATATCCGCACCACCTGCAGCACGTGGTCGGCAATCTCGGCGACCTGGTGGTCAAGGCCGTCAACGAGTCGGGCGGCTACGGCATGCTGATGGGCCCCAGCTCGACCGCGAGCCAGCGTGTCGAGTTCCGCGACAAGCTGCTCGCCAACCCGCGCAACTACATCGCGCAGCCGGTGGTGACGCTGTCGGCGTGCCCAACCTGGACCGACGAGGGACTGGCGCCGCGGCACGTCGACCTGCGGCCGTACGTGGTCAGCGGCAAGGCGAGCTGGGTCCTGCCCGGCGGCCTGACGCGCACGGCCCTGGTCAAGGGATCACTGGTCGTCAATTCGAGCCAGGGCGGCGGCAGCAAGGATACGTGGGTGATGGAAACGGCTGCGCCGTGAAATCCGAAATCCGAATATCGAATTCCGAAACAAATCAGAATATCGAAATCACAAACACGAACCGCGTTTTTTTTGGAATTGGGGGTTGGGATTTTGGATTTGTTTCGGATTTCGATATTCGGAATTCGGATTTTGGAATTCATGATTTCGCGCGTCGCCGAGCACTGTTTCTGGATGAGCCGCTACCTGGAGCGGGCGGAGAACACCGCGCGCGTGCTCGAACGTCAATCACACGCTGTTGCTCGATTTCGACGTGCCGATCGAGCAGCAATGGCGGCCGCTGCTCATCATCAGCGGCATCCACGATTTCCCGCGGCCGGCCGACGCGGAAACAGTACAGGACCACCTCACCTGGGACCACGACAACCCGTGCAGCATCGCCTCGTCGCTGGCGGCGGCTCGCGAGAATGCCCGCGTCGTGCGCGAGGTCGTCAGCGCCGAACTCTGGGAGCGGCTGAATTTCTACCATCTCTGGCTGCAAAGCGCCGACGCCCGCGCACTGTACGACCGTGATCGCAACGAGTTCTACAGCCAGGTTCGCCGCATTAACCAGCTGCTGCACGGCATTGGCGAGGCGACCATGTCGCGCGACGAGGCGTGGGACTTTTTTCAGCTCGGCCGCTACCTCGAACGCGCGTGCCAGACCGGCCGCATCCTCGACGTGAAGTACCACATCCTGTTGCCGACGCCCGAGCACATCGGCACGCCGATCGACGGGGCGCACTGGGCGGCGATCCTGAAGAGCTGCTCCGGCTACGAAGTATTCCACAAGCACCGCGGCGCCACCGAGCTGGGCACGGCCGTCGCCGAATTTCTCATCTTCGACCATGTGTTCCCGCGCTCGATCCGCCACTGCCTCAACGTGTGCCGGCACGCGGCCCATCGCATTTCGGGCCGCAAAAAGAACCAGCCCGGCAACGACGCGGAACGGCAGCTCGACGCGCTATTCGACTGGCTCAACCTGGTGACGATCGACGACCTGGTGCGGACCGGCCTGCACGAGTCGCTGACGCGCGTGATCGACAGCATTCACGAAATCGGCGCGGCGGTGCATCGCACGTTCTTCGACTTCCGCCCGACGTTCGGCCCCGACCCCGCCGGCGCAACGCAGGGGCAGCTGCAATCCGGGGCGTGACAGCCGGCGATTGTGCTGCTATTATTCTTGTTTACGTTTAGCGCTCGCAGGCTATGCCGATGGCACAGCCTGCGAGCGCTAAACGTAAACCAGCCAGAACCACCGGAGTCTCGCCCGCGTGCTCATGGATCCCACCGCTCCGCCCCTGCCCGGCCATGCTGCTGCGGCCCTGGACGGCTATCCGCTGCCGGGACCGGTCCACGACGAGCTGCTCACCGCCGCCGGCGCTGCTCGGCCGCACTGGCACTGTTTCCTCGACGGCCTGAGCGCGTTGGGCCTGCCGGAATTGAACCGGCGCTGGCGCGAGGCGCGGCATCTCCTGCGGCGCGCGGGCGTCACCTACAACGTTTACGGCGATCAGCGCGGCCGCGACCGTCCCTGGCAGCTCGACCCGGTGCCGCTGCTCATCTCCGCCCACGAAAGCGGCGCCCTGCGCAACGGCCTGGTTCAGCGCACCACCTGCTCGAAGCGATCCTCGCCGACCTGTACGGCCCGCAGCAACTGCTCAGCGAACGCATCCTGCCGCCCGAGCTGGTCTATGCCAATCCGGCGTTCTTACGGCCATGTCACGGCATCACCTGGGCGGGCAAGCGGCGGCTGCACCTGGTCGCCTTCGATCTGGGCCGAGTACAGGGCGGCGACGTGTGCGTGCTGGCCGATCGGACGCAGGCGCCCTCGGGGGCCGGCTATTGCCTGGAGAATCGCCTCGCCATCGCGCGCCTCTTGCCGGAGTTGTTCCACGCGTGCAATGTCCAGCGGCTCGCGTCGTTCTTTCGCACCCTGCGCGACGGCCTGCACGCGCTCGCTCCGCATTCCGACAACCCGACCGCCGTACTGCTTACCCCTGGGCCGTTCAACGAAACCTACTTCGAGCACGCGTTTCTCGCCCGTTACCTCGGCCTGCCGCTTGTCGAAGGCGGCGACCTGACCGTGCGCGACGGCCGAGTGTTTCTCAAGCTGCTGGACGGACTGCAGGCGGTGGACGTGATTTGGCGGCGTCTGGACGAGGATTACTGCGACCCGCTCGAGCTGCGCGGCGACTCGTTTCTCGGAACGCCGGCGCTGGTGCAGGCCGCGCGAGCCGGCAACGTCGCGATCGCCAACGCGCTCGGCAGCGGCCTGGTGGAAGCGCCGGCGCTGATGGCGTTCTTGCCCCGGCTGTGCCGCCGGCTGCTCGGCGAGGACCTGCTCCACGCGTCGGTGCCCACGTACTGGTGCGGCGAGGAGGCCGGGCTCGTCCATGTTCTCGCCAACCTGAACGAACTGGTCATCAAGGCCGCGTTTCGTCCCGCCCGCCGGCCCACGCTCTTCGGCGATCGGCTCACGCGCCGAGCAAGCGGAACTGGCGGAGCGCATTCGCGCGCGGCCGTGGGATTACGTCGGGCAGGAGCTGATCCCGCTGTCCACCGCACCGGTGCTGGGCCGCACTGGTCTGGAGCCGCGCCGCATCGTCGTGCGGACCTATCTTGCCGCCACGCCGACCGGGTTCGCCCTGATGCCCGGCGGCTTGAACGCGCATCGCGCCGGCGCCCGACGGCCGTATCGTGCTGATGCAGCAGGGTGCCGGTAGCAAGGATACCTGGGTGCTCGGCGACGGTCCGATCACCGCGTTTAGCCTGCTCGGACCGACCGGCCAACCGGTGGCGCTGAGCCGCGGCGGCAGCGACCTGCCCAGCCGCGTCGCCGACGACATGCTCTGGCTCGGCCGCTACGCCGAACGCGCCGATGGCCTGATTCGCCTGTTGCGCGGCATCCTGGTGCGGCTCACCGAGCACTCAGGGCTCGCGGAAGTGCCCGAGCTGCCGCGCTTGCTCCGCGCCCTGACGCGCGTCAGCAACACCTATCCCGGCTTCGTCGGCGCCGACGCTTTTGGCCGGCTCCACGCTCCCGAGGAGGAGCTGCGCTCGCTGGTGCTGGATGCGGGGCGTGAAGGCAGCCTGGCGTTCAATGTGCAGGCGATTTACCGCACCGCCGGCTCGGTCCGCGATCGCGTGTCGGCCGACATGTGGCGTGCGCTGAGCCAGCTCGGCAATGCGATGACGCCGCCGGCCAGCCCGCCGACGCTGAGCGACCTGCTCGACCGGCTCGACCAGGCGGTGCTCACGTTGGCCGGTTTCGCCGGGCTCGCCGCCGAGAGCATGACGCGCGCACGGCTGGCGCTTTCTCGACATCGGCCGGCGCATCGAGCGTCTGCTGCACACGGTGGGCCTGCTGCGCGCGACGCTGGCCGAGGCGCCGCCGGGCGAGGCGCCGCTGCTGGAAGCGCCGATGCTCGAGGCGCTGCTCGAGATCGCCGATTCCGCGATGACGTATCGGCGGCGCTACCTGGGCAGCCCGCAGGCAGCGCCGGTGCTCGACCTGCTTTTGGCCGACGAGGCCAACCCGCGTTCGGTGCACGCCCAGCTCCTCGGCCTGCGCGCGACCGTGGACGAATTGCCGCGCCCCGGCGCCGCGGCCGGACCGTCGCCGGTGCAGCGGCTGGTGCTGTCACTGCTCAGTGCGGTGCAGCTCGCCGAGATCGAGCGTCTGGCCGCCGTGGACGCCGCGGGCCGGCGCCAGGGACTCGACGATTTCCTGGCCCGGCTCGAGCGCGAGGTGCCGCTCCTGTCCGAGGCGATCACGCACTGTTATCTGAGCCACCTGCAGCCGGCGCGGCACTTTCCGCGCCAAGCCCCGGGATGAGCGCAGCGAGTCCCGGGGGTCCATCGGATCGCATCATGCTCTACGCCATCACCCACAGCACGGTCTACGAGTACGGCGAGCCGGCCGCCCTCGGGCATAACTTGCTGCACCTGGAGCCGCGGCCGCACCCGCGGCAGGTGGTGCACGCGTGTACGCTGGAATTCGAGCCGCCGCCGGCGGTGACGAGCCGGCGCACGGATTATTTCGGCAATCCGGTGTGCTATTTTTCCATTGAGCAACCGCATGACCGCCTGGCGCTGATTCGCGCAGCCGCGTCGAGGTTGCGGCGCCCGGGCCGCTCGCTCCGGCGCAGTCCCCGCCCTGGCAGGACGTGGTCGCCCAGCTGCGGGCCGGCGCCAGTACTGCCGAGCGCGACGCATATTCATTCGTATTCGATTCACCCTATGTGCCGCGCGACGAGGCGCTGGCGGATTACGCCGCGCCGTCATTTCCGCCGGGCCGGCCCCTGCTCGCCGCGGTGTTCGATCTGACCACGCGCATTCACCGCGAGTTTCGCTACGATCCCCGCGCCACCACGGTGGCCACCCCGATGCGCAAGGTGCTGGCCCGCCGTGCCGGGGTGTGCCAGGACTTCGCCCACCTGCAGCTCGGCTGCTTGCGGGCACTGGGGTTGGCGGCACGCTACGTCAGCGGCTACCTCGTCACCGAGCCGCCGCCCGGCAAGGCGCGGCTAGTCGGCGCCGACGCGTCGCACGCCTGGCTGTCGGTGTTCTGCCCCGCATGGGGGTGGATCGATTGCGACCCGACGAACGATCAGGTCCCCGGCGACCGCCATGTCACGCTCGCGTGGGGGCGCGATTACGACGACGTCTGCCCGGTGCGCGGCATCGTCCTCGGGGGCGGTCGCAGCACGTTAAAGGTTTCGGTGGATGTGGTGCCGGAGTAGCGAGCCGCCGGGCTTGTCCCGGCGGTGTAAATGGCGGCGGGGACAAGCCCCGCCGCTCGCCCGAATAGTCGATGTTTGCACTAGGCGATCGTAAAGCCCTTCGTCACCGGATTGAACAAGGCGAACGTTGTGTTCGCCGAGACATAGAGCGTGTTGGTCAGGACCGACGCGCCGGTCAACGTGTTGGCGTTGACGGTGCTCGTCGACACGCCCCACAGGTCCAGCACCGCGTTCTTGACGCCGCCGGTGTCGCCCGCGTCGGCGGCGAAATTCACGATTTGCGTGCCGCCGCCGGTGCTCTTGAAGCTGAAACTGCCGCCGATGTCGAGGACGCCGGCCGTGTCCTGGAAATCGTAGTTGTTCGCACCGAGGCCGCTGCCGGCACTGGTGATGACGTCGAAGTTATTGAACACCGAGGCCAGGATTTGGCTCTGGTTGTTGTTGAAAACGTCGAGCAGATTGGCGCTCGTGCTCGAGCCGAAGGTGACGCTGGCGGTCCCGGTCAGGTCCTGCACGTCCTCCAGGACGACCTTCGAGGCGCCCGTGCCGGCGACAGTAATTGTGAGGTTGCCGTTCAGGATGATCGGGAAATCGCTGCCCGCGGTGTCGGTGCCCAGACCGATGAGCAGGCCGGGGTTGACCGCGCTGACGGTGGTGCCGGTGATGGTGACCGCGCCTGTGAAGACGGGGACGAAGGCGTTCACCTGCTTGTTTTCGAGGCCGACGAAGTTGGCATTCTGCTGGCCGGAGATGCCGGTCCCGGTGGTGATGCTGGTGGTGCCGCCGACGCTATAGTCGTAGATCTCGGTGTCGGATTGGCCAGTGGTCGTGCTGACGCTCAGGTTGCCGCCGATGTTCAGCAGGGCGAACTTGTAGTTGCCGGCGTGAAACAGGTTCTCGCTACCGCCGAACTGACCGGCATTGCCGGAGTGACCGGCGCCGTTGTTGATGGTGACGTTGCCGGCGAAATCGGTGTCGAGGATCGTGTTCGTGTCGGAGCCGGCGCCGTTGGTGATCGACAGGCTGTTCCAGATGTTGAGCTCGTTGACGTTGTTGGTGCTGGTATTGATGGTGAACGTCGTGTCGCCGGTGCCGAGGTGGCTGACCGTTGCGGCGCCGCTGACGTTGGTGTCGACGAAGCTGGTCGTTTCGGTGCCGGTGCCCTTGAGGTTGATGTTGACGCCGCCGAGTTCGGTGTTCTGGGGGTCGCTGGCACTGGTGGCGCCGATGACCGTGATGGTCTTGTTGCCGGCGGTGCTGGAGACGCCGAGGTTGCCGGTGATCGTGACGGCGCCGACGCCGGAGCCGACGTTGACCGCGTCGTTGCCGCCGCCGAGGTTGAAGTTCGCCGCGCCGTAGACTGCCACCGTGCCGGTCGCGGTCTGGAGGTTATAGGTGTTGTTGCCGCCTGCGGAGCCGTTGATCGTCAGGTTGCCGTAGGTCGAGAGCACCTGGTCGCCGAGGATGTTGACGGTATCGCCCTTGGTCGACGCGGCGAGGTTGAGGATGGTGGCGCCGGTGACGAACAGGTCGTTGAGCGTGAAGCCGGCCGACCCGCTGCCGGTGGCGCCGATGGTGAGGCCCCCCGTTCCGATGACGAGCGGGAAATCGCCGCCGACCTTGCCGGTGCCGAGCAAGACGTTCAGGCCAGGATTGACGTTGGCGGGCGCCGCGCCCGTGATGCTGATGCCCTTGATGTCCATGATGGTGCCGGAATCCGCCTGCTTGTTGCTGACGCCGACGAAATCACTCAGTCCGGAGACGCCGCTGCCGGCGTTGATGCTGAGGGTGCCGCCGACGTTGTAGTCGTCGACCTCGGTGTCGGTATTGCCGCTGGTCGTGGCGATGGACAGGCCGCCGGCGACGGTCAAAAGGCCCTTGTTGTTCCCGGCGGAGAAAATGGTTTGGCTGCCGCCGAACTGGGAGTTCGAGCCGTTGCCGGCGCCGTTGCTGATGGTGACGCTGCCGGCGAAATCGGTGTCCTGGATGGCGTTCATATCGGAGCCGGCGCCGTTAGTGATCGCGAGGCTGTTCCAGGTATTCACCTCCTGCAGGTTCTTGGCGCTGGTGTTGATGGTGAACTGGGTGTTGCCGCTGCCGTGGGTGATCTTGGCGGCGCCGCCGACGTTGGTGTCGGTAAACGTGCTGATGTCCGTGCCGGACCCGTTCAGAGTCATGGTCAGATTGGCGTCGGTGCCGATGAGGTAGACCTGGTTGAGCGAGATGGTCTTGTTGCCGCCGGCACCGGTGATGGTAAGGCCGGCTCCCAGCTTGATGGGTCCGTTGCCGCCGTTGTTACCCGTGCCGTTCAGCGTGATGTTGTCGGTGCCGCCGGCGAGGTTGAGGATGATCTTGTCAATCGGGTTCAGCACGGAGTTCGTGAAGTTGTTGACGCTGCCGTCGAACAGGGAGTTGGCGCCGGGGCCGAAGGTGAACTGCTGGAAGCCGGCACCGGCGTTGACGATGGTCAGGTTGCCGTTCGCCGTGCTGCCGTTGACGCCCGTTTCGTTGATCGTGAACGTGGCAACATTGACGCCGGTGCCGAACGTGCCCGTGAAGTTGGCGGTCGGGGTGAGGCGATCTTCGAGCGCCTCGAGTCGCAGCAGCGTGCGCTGCCGGCGCTGGGGCCGCCGGGATTCGGCGTTGACCAGGGAACGCCACTGCTGGAAGCGCCGCCACAGGGAATGGAACATGGTAAGCCTCAATGCGCTGGGATGAAACGGATGATTCCGCATACCCGTGTACGCGGCGTCGGTTCGATAGTGACGAAGCGTCCTTGACGCCTGCTTGTAATAGATTTATCGGTTGCCCGCGCGAGCGTCCACATCATGAAACCCCGCCCAGCACGGCGCGGACCGCGCCAAAGCGCACGTTGCGCTATTGTAATATACCCGATCAATGCCCGCGGCTTACAGACGGAAGTCGAGCTTGGCCACAAAAAGCCGCTGGCGATCCCCGGTGGTGAACAGTTCTTCCAGCAGGGTCGATAGACTCGGGTGCACGGTGCGATGGCCGCCGATCTGCGTGCCGTTGACGCGAATGACGACCGGGCGCGTGAAATCGATCTGGTTCGGCGCGATCCACAGCGTCACCTGCTTGACCCCGAAGGTGCGGATGTTGAACTGCGACCAGATGCGCGTGCCCGACTTGCTCTCCTCGTTGACCACGCCGACCGACGCCTGCAGCGTCGCCGCCCGGGCCGTCTGCGACCACGCGTTGTAACTGTTGATGTGCTTGTCGAGTACCTCGTCGGTGCTGAGCCAGTAGTAGCGGTTGTCGCCGGTCCGCATCGTCTTGAACTCCTCGCCGGTGCCGCCGCCCGTGTGGTAGCGGCCCATCTCCTTGAGCGGCTGATGCCGCTTCTTGCGGCCCATCCAGTCGAGCATGTTCGCCATTTCCGCGCCGAACCACTCCGAGCTGCGGCCCTTGTATTCGACGTACAGCGACGGGTAATGGCCGCGGATCCAGTCCTTGAAGACGATACGCGTGGAGCGGGGCAAAATGCCGTTGCGATCGCCGTCGACGACGTAAAACGGCAGGTACTGGGCGTTGGTGGCATATTTCTGCGGAAAACCGCTGACGTCGCCGTTCATCGGCATCACGCCGGCAAACTGGTCCGGATGCGCCAGGCCGATGTCGAACGCGGCGCTCGCGCCCTGCTCCCAGCCGGACAGGAACACCCGGTCGGAATCGACGTTGAACTTGCGGCGCAGGTCGCGCAACGTGTCGAGAACGACGTCATGCTCGGCCTTGGTAAAGCCATACGTCGGGCGCAACCCTTGCCCCCAGATCGGTGCGGCCAGGATGTAGCCGTGCCGCCCTGCCTGCTCCTGCCAGCGCTTCACAAGGGCGTCCGCCTTCTCGCGCTGGCTATGCAGCAACAGGATCACGGGATAGGGGCGCTGTGGGTTGTATTCCGGCGGCAACTGCAGGTAATACTTGCCGCCGTTGGAATCCGCCAGGTCGATCGACAGCTTTGTCGGGGCGTCGGCCGCCAGCTGGTCGGCGTAGGCGTGCGTGGGCGGCAACATGCGGATCAGGCGGATCATCACGTCGAGCGGCAGCTCATTTTGCTTGTTGAACGACGTGAAGAGCTGCTCGCGTGCCGACGGGTTGTCCGCGGAGCAATAGCCGACGACGAACTCCCGCGCTCGGAACAGTAGCAGCGCCGCCTTGCCGTCCGGCGCCGCGGCGTTGTCCCCCTGGAGCCAGCCGCTGACCGCGAGGCCCAGCACGTCTTCCGTCTTCTGCGTCGGCTTCAGGCCGTCCTTAAGCTCCCGAGCGTGCTGCGGCGCGATGTCGAGAAACGTTTTGAGCCGGCCGAGGCTGTCGGTGGTCAGCTCGTCGAGAATGACCTTGCAGGCCGCCATCCACTGCGGGCGCTGGTCGGCATGCTTGGGGAAATCCTTGAGGAACTGCTGCGCCTGGGTAAGCTGGCTGGACCAGGTTTCGTACTTGGTCCGCAGGTCTTGCAGACTCAGCTTGTTCTGATCGGACAGCGCCTTGCTCATCGCCTCGTCCTTGGCCAGCTCGTCCAGGGCCGCCTGCGCCTGTTTATGGGCGCCGGTGCGATACATCAGCTCGATGTCGGCGGCCCGCGCCTGGGCTTGCTGCTGGCGAAGCTGGGTACGCAGGCCGTTGACGGCGTCGGCCCGCTCGGGATATTCCGCGATGAGGTCGTCCACTTGCTTGGCAGCGAGGTTGTAGCCGCCGGCCTGGGCGAAGAATTTGGCGACCAGCGCGCGCCGCTCAAAGTCCTTCATGTTCAGCTGGTCCCTCAGGTAGGCCAAGAGCAGCTTGCACGTCACCTCCGGATCGAATTCCTTCGTGTTGAGAGCGAAGTCCAGGTCATAGCCGACGGTCAAACCAAGCATGTAGCTCGGCGTGATGACGGTCATGCGCTGCAGGATGTCGGTCCGACCCTTGTCGCTCCGGATGGTGGCCGTGCGCTCCCACTTGTCGTTCCATTCGCCCCTGGTTTCGAACTCCCAGGGGGTCGGTAGCGGCCCGCCGCGCTTGAGGGTGCCTTTCATGCCGAAGAACAGCTGGTCCTTGAGCCGATCGCCTTCCTTGACATCGAGCACTTCCTGGACCTGCGCCATGCTGAAGAAGATGCGGCGGACGACGTCGTCGATGTAGATGTCGCCGGCCGGGATCGGGATCGAGGTGCCGCTATAGGGATCGACGATGAAGTCCTTTTTTTGGCCCGCGCGGCCCTTGACGAAAAAGCCGTCCTTGAAGATGACGACGGCCTCCTTGAGTTCGCGGCCCTGGGCCAGGAGCTCGGCCGGGCACAGCGCCATGAGCGCCCACGACAGCCACAGCGTTCGTTTCATCGGATCCGCTCCTCGCCGAGGGGGACAGGGTTGTTTTCGTTTGCACCAACCTTCCCCGCCTCCCGGATGGAGGTGTCCCTTGATTGTGACCGACTTTTTCGCGGGCATCAAGCTGGACTTGCTAACAAAAGTGGAAATAATGAGGAAGGGCCTGGTAGGTCCGGCGAGCCGAGGGATGGACCATGCCGATTCGTTTTCGCTGTGCATATTGCAACCAGTTGATGGGAATCGCCACGCGCAAGTGCGGGACGGTGGTGCGCTGTCCGCGCTGCGCCGGCGAGGTGATCGTGCCGGCGACGCCAGAACCGCAGGCCGCCAACGGCTCGGGCCGGCTCAACGCGCTGCTGGAAGCCGACGATTTCGGCAAGGAGTTCGCCGATGTGCAACCGTTGCCGCCGCCCAATCCGTTGCTGCCGCCGCCGGCCTATGCGCACCCCCCGCTCTCGGAAACGGGGTCGCGCGCCGAGGCGCCGCCGGGGGCATCGGCGATGACACCGAGTGTGCGTCGGTCGGGCGTGTTTCTGACGCCGCCGGTGCTGATCGGCGCCGGCGTGGGGCTGCTGGTTCTGATCGGCGTCACGTTTCTGCTCGGCTTTTTCCTGGGCCGATGGACCATGCATTGAGTGATGTGTCCGCGACCCCCAGGTGACCCTCAGCGTCAACAGCGGTCCCAGCACGCAGATGGGAGGCACGCTGACGGAGACGGTCGCGGCCGGCGTCGCCACCTTCAGCACCTTGCTGCTGGAAACCTCCGGCAGCTATACATTGGCAGCCGTGGCCAACCTGGCCGGCGGCGGCACGCTGGGTCCGGTCGTTTCGTCGAGCTTCACGGTGTCGCTGCAGTTCGACAGCATCACCTTCAGCAGCAAGAAGAAACTGTACAGCGAGACGGTGACGCTGACCAACATCACGACCGGCACGCTGACCGGCCTACCAGCGCGGCCCTCCCGCTGCTCTTAGCCTTTCTTGCCCCGCGCCGGTGGGTGCCGCTTGGCGCGTCGTGACTGCTCGACCTGCTGCCAAAACTGGGTACCGCCGGGAGCGCCCACCTGCAAGGGGCAAGAGCGGATCGAAGAAAACGACGCTGGCGGGACGCGTCCGAGTCGGCTGGTCATCTCAAACGCCATTATCGATGCTTCGCGTGCCAACCGGCGGCCGCCAGCGCCTGTCCCAGTGCGAGGCCGCCGTCGTTGGATGGCACCCGCTGGGGCCAGTAAACGCGCAGCCCCGCATGCCGTAGCCGGCATACCGAGCGCTCCAGCAGCGCGGCGTTCTGGAAACAGCCGCCGGCCAGGACGACCAGCGACTCGCGCACTTGGTGTGCCACTGCCAGGATCATGTCGGCGATGGCGTTGTGGAAGCGATCGGCGATTTGCGGCAGTGGTACCAGGGCCGCCATGTCCCGCAGGACGCCATCGATGAGCGGCGCCCAGTCGATCACGGCTTCGTCGAGGCGAAAAGGATACGTCTCGCTCGCGGCGGTGGGCGGCAGGGCGAATTCCAGCGCCATCGCCGCCTGGCCCTCGAAAGCGACGGTTTGGCGAAGGCCCACGAGCGACGCCACCGCATCGAAGAGCCGGCCGGTGCTCGATGTGGGCGGCGAATGCAGGCCCTGCTTGAGCATGGTCCGCAGCACGGCAAGCTCGGCGGCGGTGAACGCTTGCACGGACGCGAGGTCGGTCCGGGCGAACGCGGCGTCGCCGAAGCGGGCGTAGAGCAGGCCCAGGGCCGTTCGGCGCGGCTCGCGGATTGCGCGGTCGCCGCCGGGTAGCGGAAACGGGCGCAAATGCGCGACGCGCTCGAAGCCGTCCAGCGTCACGCGGAGAAACTCGCCGCCCCAGATCGTCGCGTCGGGGCCCAGGCCGGTGCCGTCCCACGACACGCCGAGCGCCGGTCCGGTCAGGTGGTGCTCGGCCAGGCACGCCAGCGCGTGGGCGTAGTGATGTTGCACGTGGACGACGGGCAAACCCATTCCTTCGGCGAACCGCGTCGAGTGATAATCGGGATGCAGGTCACACGCGACAACCCGGGGCGGCCGCTCGAACAGCGCGGGCAGGTCGGCGGCGGCACGGTGGAACGCGTCCAGGGCGAGCGTCGTCTCCAGGTCGCCGAGGTGCTGGCTCAGAAAGACCTGATCGTCAACCGCCAGCGCCACCGTGTTCTTCAGATGGCCGCCGACCGCCAGCACCGCCGGGAGCGGCTCCTTGACCTG
The DNA here is from genome assembly GCA_963834865.1 of uncultured Gemmataceae bacterium. Lineage (GTDB taxonomy): Bacteria > Planctomycetota > Planctomycetia > Gemmatales > Gemmataceae > CAWIDK01. The sequence continues at coordinate 1,853,444 of CAWIDK010000002.1, read as the reverse complement.
CACCGGGAGCGGTGCATAGCCGCGCGACCGGCGCAGCACTGTCGCGCTTTCCAGCAGGATCCGCACGATCGAGTCGTCCACGTGACGCACGATCGGCCGATTGTGGACCAGGAAGCGGTCGGCGATGCCGGCCAAACGCGCGAGCGCGTCGCGCTCGTCGATGCAGATCGGTTCATCGGACCGGTTGCCGCTCGTGGCGATGACGGGAAAGTCCAGCTCGGCCAATAGCAGATGGTGTAGCGGCGTGTAGGGAAGCATCACGCCCAGCCAGGGATTGCCGGGTGCCACGCCCTCGGCGACCGCGACCGCCTGGCGACGCCGGCAGATGACGATGGGGGATTGCGGCCCGGTCAGCAGGCGCTCTTCGGCGGCGGACAACTCGCAGTCCCGGCGGATCGCGAGCAGCTTCGGATACATCACGGCGAACGGCTTTTCCTCGCGCGCCTTGCGCTGGCGCAGCCGGGCGACGGTGTCCGGTGCGCGGGCATCGGCGATCAGGTGGAAGCCGCCGAGCCCCTTGAGCGCAATGATCTCGCCCGCACGCACAGCCGTGGCGGCGGAGCGCAGCGCGTCGTCATGAGTCGCCAGCACGTGGCCGGACTGGTCCCACAGTTCCAGGCGGGGGCCGCAGTCCGCACAGGCATTCGGCTGGGCGTGAAAGCGGCGGTTGGCGGGATCGTCGTATTCGGCCTGGCAGCGCGGGCACATGCGGAACGTCTTCATCGTCGTGCGGGCACGATCGTACGGCAAAGCCTCGAGTATCGTGAAACGCGGGCCGCAGTTGGTGCAGTTGATGAACGGATAGCGGAATCGGCGGTCGGATGGATCGAACAGCTCGCGCATGCAGTCGGCACACGTCGCAAGGTCGGGCAGGATCACAGCCGTGCGCACCCCGGCGGCGCTGCTCGGGCGCACGTGAAAGCCGGCAGCACCCGTCGGCCGATGTTCGGATTGCTCGACGTCCTGGATGCAGCAGGCGGGCGGCTGCTCGGAGTGCAGACGCTGCACAAAGCGCTCGATCTGGGTGGGGGCGCCCTCGACTTCGAGAACGGCGCCCTGGGGCGTATTGCTGACCCAACCGGCGAGGTGCATCTCGACCGCCAGGCGATAGACGAAGGGCCGAAAGCCAACCCCCTGCACGGCGCCGCGGACGGTTAGGCGGACGCGCATGGCCGGACCGGCCGCGTGCGGCGCTGAACAGGTGTCCGCATCCGACGGTTCCATGAAACTCTCACCATCTTCTTGGGGCGCCTTGAGCGTCCAATCGTGGACCTTACCAAGGCAGCGATCGGCTGAGCGGCCAGCAGTCGCATGCGCATGTGGGGCACGTTTCTTACGTGCCCGAGGCAAACCGGGCACGTAAGAAACGTGCCCCACATGCGCTGCCGAATCGCATGGAAGGCCGTCCTACGGGAAGCGAACTCTTGCCGAAAGCCAGGCGTTCCCCATCGCACATACAGCGCCGCTTTTGCACGTCGAGTGCCGGAAGGCATAATATGAATGCTGCAGCGAGTCCGCACGCCGGCGACCCTTCGGAAGTATCGTGATCGTGCGGCGATGCGTTCGCCGATTGCTACGGACTACTCGGGAGGAGCCCATGTGCCTCGGCATCCCCGGCAAGGTGGTCGCCACCTATCGCGAGCATGACGTGCTGATGGGCAAGGTCGACTTCAGCGGCATCAGCAAGCGCGTCTGTCTCGAGCATGTTCCCGAAGTGCAACCGGGCGAGTATGTCCTGGTCCACGTCGGGTTCGCGCTGTCGCGGATCGATGAGGCCGAGGCCCGCCATGTCTTCGAGTTCCTCGAAGGAATGAACCAGCTCGACGATTTGCAGGTGCCGCCATGAAATATGTGGATGAGTATCGCGACGGATCGGCCACCGCCCGGCTGGCCGCCGCCATTGCGCAGGCCGTCACGCGACCGTGGACCATCATGGAGGTGTGCGGCGGCCAAACGCACACCATCGTCAAATACGGCATCGACGAGATCCTGCCCGCCGGCATCGAGCTGGTGCATGGGCCCGGGTGCCCGGTCTGCGTCACGTCGCTCGAAATGATCGATCGCGCCCATGCCATCGCGTCGCGGCCGGGCGTGATCTTCTGCTCATTCGGCGACATGCTGCGCGTGCCGGGCTCGCGCGGGGACCTGTTGCAGGTCAAGGCACAGGGGGGCGACGTGCGCGTCGTCTATTCGCCGGTGGACGCGGTCAACCTCGCCGCGGCGAATCCTGACCGCGAGGTCGTGTTCTTCGCGATCGGTTTCGAGACGACCGCGCCGCCCAACGCCATGGCGGTCTGGATGGCGAAGCAGCGCCGGCTGACGAACTTCAGCGTGCTGGTGTCGCACGTGCTGGTGCCGCCGGCGATGACGGCGATTCTGCAATCGCCGGGCAATCGCGTGCAGGGTTTCCTCGGCCCCGGCCACGTCTGCACGGTCATGGGCTGCGGCGAGTACGCGCCGATCGCGCGCGATTTTCACGTGCCGATTGTCATCACCGGTTTCGAGCCGCTCGACTTGCTCGAAGGCGTGCTGCGGACCGTGCGGCAGCTCGAAGCCGGGCGGGCGGAAGTGGAGAACCAGTACGGCCGGGCGGTGCGTCCCGAGGGGAACCTGCAGTCGCGGCAATTGATCGAGCGCGTCTTCGAGGTGTGCGACCGGGCGTGGCGCGGCATTGGGCCGATCCCGAAGAGCGGGCTCAACCTGCGCGACGAATATGGCGCGTTCGACGCGGAGCTGCGCTTCGACGTCGATGCGATCCGAACGCAGGAGTCATCGGTGTGCATTAGCGGCGAGATCCTCAAGGGCCACAAGAAGCCGCGCGACTGCCCCGCGTTCGGCAAGGAGTGCACGCCCATGTCGCCGCTCGGGGCGACGATGGTCTCATCGGAAGGCGCATGCGCGGCGTATTTCGCATACGGACGGCACCTCGAGGCGAAGCTTGAGCTTCGCAGCGCGAAAGCGGAAGCAGCGACAGAGCGCGTAGTCGAAGTGTAGCCATCACGCTCCGCGTGATGGTTCCTCACGCGGAGCGTGAGGACTACACTGCCGCGAGAAGGACGTGATCCAGCATGAGCGCCTCGCCCTCCCAGCCCGCGTCGGTTTTCGGCAGCTGTCCCGTGCCGCGATCGCAGTACGACCATATCCTGCTTGCTCACGGCAGCGGCGGCCGGTTGACCGCCGACCTTATCCAGCGCGTCTTTCTGCCCGGCTTCGACAACGAGGTGCTGTCCGCGCTCGAGGACCAGGCAACGGTTTCGCTAAACGGCAAGCCGAATGGTGCGCCCGGACCGCGGATCGCGTTCACGACCGATTCGTTCGTGGTCAAGCCGCTATTCTTCCCCGGCGGCGACATCGGCAGCCTCGCGGTCCACGGTACGGTCAACGACCTGGCCGTCGGTGGCGCCGTGCCACGCTTCCTCGCCGCGGCGTTCATCCTCGAAGAGGGGCTGCCGCTCGCCGATCTGAAACGTATCGTCGCCTCGATGCGCCAGGCATGCGATGCGGCCGGCGTCACGCTTGTCACGGGCGATACCAAGGTTGTCGATCGCGGCAAGGGCGACCAGGTGTACATCACCACGACCGGCATCGGCCTGGTGCCGGACGGCCGGTCACTGTCGATCCGCAACGCGCGTCCGGGCGACCTGGTGCTGCTGTCCGGCACCATCGGCGACCACGGCATCGCGATCATGTCGGTGCGCGAGGGGCTCGAATTCGAGACGGTGCTGGAAAGCGATAGCGCCCCGCTCGCCGATTTGGCAAACGCGATGCTACTGAATTGTCCGGCGATTCGCTGCATGCGCGATCCGACCCGCGGGGGCTTGTCGAGCGCCTTAAACGAGCTCGCCGCCGCGTCGCATGTCGGCGTTCGCATCCGCGAGGCGACGATACCGATGCGGCGCGAGGTGCACGCGGCATGCGAGATGCTCGGACTCGACCCGCTGTACGTCGCCAACGAAGGGAAGCTGATCGCGATCGTGCCGCCCGACGACGCCGGCCGCGTGCTCGACGCCATGCGAGCGCATCCGCTGGGCTGCAACGCCGCAATCATCGGCGAGATCGTCGCGGACCATCCGGGCCTGGTCATGTTGCGGTCGCGGGTGGGCGGCGAGCGGGTCGTGACGATGCTCGCCGGTGAGCAGTTGCCGCGGATCTGCTGAGTGGGCCCATGCACGAGCTATCGATCGCCCTGAGCCTGCTGGACCTGGCGGCCGAGGAGGCCGAGCGCCACCAGGCGAGCCGGGTCGTCGCGATCCACCTGCGCCTCGGCCCGCTCGCCGGCGTGGTCAAGGAGGCACTGCTCTCGGCCTACGAGCTCGCGCGCGAAGGCTCGGCGCTGCCGACGGCGGAGCTCGTCATCGAGGAAACACCGCTGGTGGCGCTGTGTCCTGCCTGTGCCGGCCCGCGCACGCTGGCGTCGAGCCAGCTCCTGTGCTGCCCCGACTGCGGCACGCCGACGCCCGAGGTCATCAGCGGCCGGGAACTCGAAGTGCGTGCTCTCGAGATTGAAACATGAACACCCAGCCGCGCCTTGTAGAAGTTCGGCAGCACGTCCTCAAGCAGAACGACGTGATCGCCCGGGCCCTGCGCGAGCGCTTCCAGGCGGCCGGCGTGTTCGCTGTCAGTCTCGTGTCGAGTCCCGGAGCGGGCAAGACGGCGTTCCTCGAGCGCGTGCTCGGCATGCTGCAGCCGCGGTATCGCGTGGCGGCGCTGGTGGGCGACCTGGCCACCGACAATGACGCCCAACGCCTCGCGCAGCCAGGCCCCGGTCAAGCAAATCACCACCGGCACCGTCTGTCACCTGGAGGCGGCCATGGTGCAGGAGGCGCTCGCGGACTGGAAACTTGAGGAGCTGGACTTTCTGTTCATCGAGAACGTGGGCAATCTGGTCTGTCCCGCGTCCTACGACCTCGGTGAAGCGCTCCGCCTGGTGCTGTTCTCGGTCACGGAGGGCGAGGACAAACCGCTGAAGTATCCAACGATCTTCAACACGGCCGACGAGGCGATCATCACCAAGATGGACCTCGCGGATGCGGTCGAGTTCGACGCCGCCGCCGCGCGGCACAGCATCGAATGCGTTCGTCCCGGCATGCCGATTTTTGCCGTGTCGGCGAAGACCGGCGAGGGACTCCATCGCTGGTTGCAATCGCTTGAAGCCAGATTCTGTTGACATCAGCGCCGAGTCGGGGGAAAATACCAGCATGAAGACCAAAGAAGGCACCCTGATTCCTCCCGACGTGATGGCCGACGCCCAGCTGGTCGCCGAGTGCGTCGCGGCCGGCACGCCGGTCCCCGCGGACGTTGCCCGCCGGGTTCGTGAACGGGCCGCCACGGTTCGCGACGCGATCCTGCATACGCAGGGTGTCCGGGACCTCGGCGTCCAACTCATCCGTGAGGCGCACGGCGCCCACGACGAAGATCAGGAGCGCGAGCTGACGCTTGCCCAGCGCGACCTGCTGAAGCGGGGTCCGCTGCGCCTTACGGACCCCGATACCGGTACGGTCTACATGCTCGTAACCGAGGATGATTATGCGTGGCTGCGGTCCGGACGATGAAGTACTCACACCGACCGCCGGCCCGTTCGCGGACACGTTGGCGCAGGGATCGTCTCATCAGGCATTGGTGGAGCGCTTGAAAGCGCCCGAGCTTTGGCCTGGAGGATGGCGATGAAGTCGATGGACAAGCGATTTCGGCGCGGACGATCCCGCCGGTGCTGGCGGGGCGTCACCGTATACCCTGCGATCGGCGCGGCCCTGCGTTGCCCCGTTCTCGCCGGCTGTTCATTCCTTACATGAGACAATGACCTCAATCGTTTCGTTGGCGCGGCGGACGCGCATCCTGAAATCCTCGTCACTGGCGAGGTGATTACGCAGCAGTCGGCGGAATGATAATGGCGAATCGGTCGCGATCCCGCCGACCGCCAGCACCAGGTCGCCTTCCCTTAGCCCGGCGCGAGCGAAACTCTTTCTGGTTTGCACCTTCCTTATTCGCAACAGGCCATCGGTGGCCTCAACTTCGACCCCTGCATCGACGGGCTCAAAGAACTTAACCAGCGACAGCGCGTTCGGAGCGTTTTCCTGGACTGTCGTCTCCTCACGTCTCTCGGGCTTTGCATACTGCACGGCCTTTGCACTGATCAATGTAGCCTTGATTGTGTTGCCTTTGATTTCTATACCGCTTCCAGAAAACACTGTGCTACCGCCGATTACGCGCGCAGTCACGGTTCCTCGCGCGATGACCAGGCTGTCGCCAATGACTTCGGCACTTACGTCGCCGTCGGATATCAATAGCGAATCCCTAAGGAAAGACTCAATCACCGCGTCCGCGTTCACGAATGCTACCGATCGACCGAGTTTCCTCGCACGAAACGGCCCGGCACTAACGGCTGCCGCAGCCCATAAATCTGCACGGCAGTCAACCTCGGCGGCTCGAAGAAGCAGCATGTACGGCAGCACTTTTCGTGGCACTTCGGCCTTAGGCCTGGCAATCACATAGCCGAGCTCAAGCGCTTTGCCGACCGCCTCTTTCGACCACCGGACGCCCGGGGCGTCCGGCGAACCTACCCTATGATATTCACGAGCTTCCAGATCCTGGAGCTTCAGAGCCAACTCGACTACCGCCTCCCAGCACTTTGAGTCTTCGCCGTCGTCGAGACGGTGTGTCATTAATTCAACGAGGCGGTCAATTTCACGTCGCTCAGCGGCCTTTCGCACCCTTTCGAACAGGCGATCGCGCCGGATTCGGTTCAATTCTTTCAGGACACCACGCGCCCGAGCGGCCACTTCCAGGTCCTTCGAAAGGGCAGCCTTCTCTAGCGCAGCCCTGGCTTCCGGGCGGAGACACAACTCCTTTGTGGCGCCATCACGTTCTGAAAAAATATTACTGCCCAGTCGACGGATAAGGTCGTCAATGTTCTGCGCCGGTTGCGCAACAGCGACAGCAGGGCGTACCGAAAGAAAAAGTACAATGGCCACAGCCAAAGTGATCGTTCGCATCATCGGTGAGCACCTCAAACACAGGAACATGAGGCGGAACGCGCGTTCGCAAGCGCGCCCGCAAGCGCGCCCGCAAACTAGCCCACTTCGGGAAACCCAAACTACGCTTCGTCTCTTTTCTTGAAAATCGCAATGGGAGCTAATTGTGATTATCTACGAAGAGATCAGCGAAGAATGCCGTAGCCGCCCCCGGGATTACGTCGTAGCCAGCGTAGCCGGTAGGGCTAGTAGCGTTATTGCCCGTGACGGTAGAGCCCGTCATGAAAGTAGTACTGCTCCCCCAAAGACAAAACCCTCCACCATCCGTGGCAGTATTCCCTGTAAACAGCACGTTGATGACCGATGCGGTGCCTTCATTGAAAAAGCCCCCACCCACGCCAGCGACTCCGGTCGTCCAGTTCGCCGACACCACGGCGCCCGCCATGGTCAGAGTACCACTGTTAGCGACGCCGCCGCCATCAACGCCTTGGTTTTCATCGATCTGGCAGCTTCCGCCGGTGATCGACATCGAGGCGGACAAATTATTAAAGATCCCGCCGCCTTGGCTATAGCTGGTGTTGTCGGAGATTTCCGTGGCGCCAAGGATCGTCGCCCCGCCGTTATAATCATTGGCGTCGGGACCGTTGTAGATTCCGCCGCCGCTACCAGTAGCTGTATTATATGATATTATGCAGTCGCTTACCACCAAGTACCCGGTATTGTAAATTCCCCCGCCGCTCCCGGTACAGGTATTGTTATCAACAAGGCAGCCGGAAAGATACAACGTACCGGCGTTGGAGATTCCGCCGCCCTGGCCAGCAGCGGACCCATTCGTGATGTTGACGTCATTGAGGAAGCAGGTCGCGCTTCTTCCTATGTCGAATATACCAAATTGAGCTGTGCCTGCGGTTGTGCTTCGGGCCACCGTGATGCCGGCCGTACCGTCCGCGTTGACCGGGCCGCAAATCGAGACGTTGTTGGCCGTGATCGTCTCGAGCGGGCTCGTTAACGTAATCGTCCCTGTAAGACCCGTACGGAAGGTGATACTACTCGCGCCCCCCGCGTTTGCTGCTATGATCGCGTCCCGCAGCGAACCAATACCAACACCGTCGGTAAGGGTGATGACCAACCCGGGCTGCACGACGTCGTCGAGCGTGACGGTCGCAACATTGCTCGTCGTGGGGCCGGCGGTTTCCTCGTACGTGAACGAGTCCGTGCCGGCGAAGCCAAGATTGGGCGTGTACACAATCTCGCCGTTCGAGACGTTCGCCCAGCCGTTCTGCGGGAACTGTAGGATCTCCGGGGTCATGGGATAGCCGGTCGGATTGCTGTCGGCCGCCGTGACGTTGAGGGTCGTGGACGCAAGCGGGTCCGTTACGGGAACGTTGAACGTCTGGTTGTTGGCGACGGGCACCGGCTGCGCAGTCACGGTGATCGTGACGCTGGTCGAGTCGCTGCACGCGCCGTCAGTGGCCTGGTACGTGAACTGATCCGTGCCGACGAAGTTGGGCATGGGCGTGTAGGTATAGCTGCCGTTTTGCATGAGCATGACGCCGCCGTACTGCGGCATCGTCAAGAGCTGCGCCGTCAGCGGGCCGGGACCTGTGTCGGTGTCGTTGGCGAGGACGCTGGCACCAAATAAGGATTGATTCTCCACGACGGTGCCGGTGTCAGGAACACACGTTACCGTGAGCAGGTCGCGCGATTCCAGCAATTCCAGCTGCGGCCGAAATGTTGCGGCGTTGCCGCGGAATTCCGACTGAGAACGGCCAAAGGAACGCGCTCGCTTGCTCGGAAGGCGGCTCAGTAGGCGAAACGAGCCACGAGGAGAAGGGGGGGGCGCCGGGTACATGGGTGTCCATCCTGGGATAGAGGAGAGTGAGGTGAACTGGGGAAGAGATTAACGCGCGGCGGCGGCCGAATCAACAGCGATTCTGAAATTATTTCCACAAAAGACGACCATAGGGGATTTAGCAGTGGCGCCGTATGTGTCCTTTGCGCTGGGGACGGCAGGCAAAGTCGATGGCGGCAACCCGTCCCCTTACGCGGCTCGCCGGCTGGAAAAAAATCTCGCCACATCGCGAAAACTGGCCTCCCCCGCCGCCGCGCCGCTGCTGCAGAATCGGCGGCATGAATGCTCGCAAGCTGCTCGCGATGGCCCTCGACCCGTCCCGCATCCTCGCGGCGCGCGGGCTGCGCGTCGATCCCTGGCAGCGTGACGTCCTCCTGTCGCGGCAGCGCCAGCTCCTGCTCTGCTGCTGCCGGCAGGCGGGCAAGAGCACCGTCGTCAGCGCCCTCGCCATGCACCACGCGCTCTTCGAGCCCGGTTCGCTCACGCTTATCCTTTCGCCCGGCCAACGGCAGTCCGCCGAAACCTTCAAGAAAGTCCGCGATAACTACCGCGCCCTCGACCGGCCCATCAAGGCAGCCCACGAGACGCAGCGCCGGCTCGAGCTCGCCAACGGCAGCCGGATTCTCTGCCTCCCGGGCGTCGAGGGGACGGTGCGCTGCTACAGCCCGTCGCTGCTCATCATCGACGAGGCGGCCCGCGTCTCGGACGATCTCTATCGCGCCATCCGGCCGATGCTCGCGGTCAGCCAGGGCCGGCTCGTGGCGCTGTCGACGCCGTTCGGCCAGCGCGGCTGGTTTCACGATGAATGGCACGGCAGCGGTCCCTGGCAGCGCGTCCGCGTCACCTGGCGCGACTGCCCGCGCATCACGGCCGAGTTCATCGCCGAGGAGGAACGGGCGCTGGGCCGATCGTGGGTGGCCCAGGAATACGAGTGCTCGTTCGAGGCGATGGCCGGCCTGGTCTATCCCGATTTCGCCCAGGCGTTCAGCAGCGACACGGCCGGCGCCGGCCAGCGCGTGGGCGGGATCGACTGGGGCTGGCGCAATCCGTTCGCCGCGATCTGGGGCGTGCTCGACTCGGCCGATGTGCTGTGGATTCAGGACGAGCGCTACCGCCGTGAGACGACGCTGCACGAACACGCCCGGGCGTTGCCGAAGGGCATCGTCTGGTACGCCGATCCGGCGGGGCGCACCGAGATCGAGGAGTTTCGGCTCGCCGGCCATCTGGTGCGCCGCGGGATCAACGACATTCGCCTCGGCATCGCCGCAGTGGCCGCGCGGCTGCGGACCGGCCGGCTCAAGATCGATCCGCGCCGCTGCCCGTCGCTCTGTGCCGAGGCGAAGCTCTACCGCTATCCGACCGAGCACGAACGCACGCTGCTCGGCGAGAATCCGATCGACGATCACAATCATGCGCTCGCGGCCTTGCGCTACCTGATCTCGCGGCTCGATGCGCGGTTCATCGCCAGGCTGCGGCAGGGTGGGCCAGTCGTTCCGCGAGATAGATCCGATCATCACGCGGAGCGTGATGACTACACTCGGTTGCTCAACAACGAGGCCGCCTGGGAGACGTTCTAATGCGCCAGATGCTTGCCAACACGCTCTCCCGTATTGCGGCGTGGCTGTCGCCGCGGGCGATGCCGCCGGTGCTGGCCGGGTCGCAGTGGTCCGGCACCCACTACGTCGATGCGTACAAGCGCACTCGCCAGCCGACGCCGAACGAGCTGATGGCGGAGCTCAAGAACACGGCGTGGGCGTGCGCCTCGATCAACGCCGCTGTCTGCGCGTCCAACCCGCCGCAGCTTTATGTCGCCACGCAGGAAGGCCAAAGTGCCCCGCGCTGCCTGACGCGCGCTCTGCGCCGCGCCAGGAAAAACGGCTGCGCGACGATCGCCGGCTGGCCGTCAAGTATCGCAAGGCGATGCGGCTGCAGCAGGTCACCGACCACCCGCTGCTCGACCTCTTGCAGCGCTGCAATCCGGTGCACAACGCCTTCGACCTGTGGGAGCTCACGACGCTGTACCAGGAGGTACACGGTTGCGCGTACTGGTATCTCGATATGGGCCCGCTCGGCGTTCCACAGGCGATCTGGATCCTGCCGAGCCAGAACGTCACGCCGAAGCGCGAGCCGAACAGCCCGCGGCCGGTGGATTATTACCAGTACCGCACCGGGGCGGCCGAGCAGCGCTTCCCGCCGGACCAGATCATTCATTTCCGCTATCCCGATCCGCGCGATCCGTACCTGGGCGGCCTGGCACCGTTGCGGGCGTGTTACGAGCAGGTGGCGCTGATGAGCGATTATGCCGCGATGAAGAAGGCGATCTACGAGAATCGCGGCATGCCCTCGGCCATCGTGTCGCCCGACGAGGTGCTCGGCGAAGAGGAGCGCGATCGGCTCGAGACGCAGTGGAACGAGAAGTTTCGCCGCGGCGGGTCGGGCCGGGTGCTGGTCGGCGAATCGAAGCTCAACGTCAGCGTGCTGCAAGCGTCGATGGGCGACCTGGCCCAGCTCGCGGAGATTCGCGCCACCGTCGAGGACGTGTGCAACGCCTTCCACGTGCCGATCGCGTTCATGACGACGAACACGAACCTCGCCAACCTGCAGGCGGCGCAGATCCAGCACCTGGCCAATTGCATCCATCCGCGCCTGGAGCGGCGCGACGAGAAGCTCAACGAGCAGCTCGTGCCGCTCTACGACCCGACGGGCCGGCTGTTCCTCGCCAGCGAGGACCCGACGCCGATGGACCCGGAGGCGAGCTGGCAGCAAATGCAAATCGACCTGCGCTACGGCGTGCGGACCATCAACGAGATGCGCGAGGAAGAGGGCCTGCCGCCGGTGCCGTGGGGCAACGAGCCGTGGCTGCCGACCAACGTGGCGCCGGTGTCGGTGCGGCGTGGGAAGTGAGTGGTGGTGAGTAGTGAGTGGTGAGTGGTGAGTGGTGAGTAGTGAGTGGTGAGTGGTGAGTGGTGAGTAGTGAGTGGTGAGTGCAGACCACTCACCACTCACCACTCACCAACTGGAGAACCAATCATGGAATTTCTGAAGAGCCATTATGACACCGAGGGGCCGCTCGGCATTCCGATGCGCGACGCGCAGGCGCAGCTCCTCGAGAGCCTGCTGAAAGCGCTGCCCGCCGAGGATCGCGAATTGTGCCGGCTCGTGACGGCCAAGGCGCCGACCGAGGTCATGGACGGCGAACGGGCCGACGTTTCGTGGATCACGACCGAGGAAATCGACCGCGAGTGCGAGATCGTCGTCGCGCGCGGCATGAACGACTCGCACTTCAAGCTCAATCCGATCGTGACGATGAACCACGCGTACGGCCAGCCGCCGGTCGGCCGCAGCCTGTGGCGCAAGCGCGCCAAGGACGGCCCGCTGGTCGGCGTGAAAGCCAAGACGCAGTATCCGAACAAGCCCGCGGCCTGGACCGGCGACTGGATGCCCGACACCGTGCTGGCGTTGATCCAGGCCGGCATGCTGCAGGGCAAGAGCGTCGGCTTCATTCGCCTGAAGGCGCACGCGCCGTCGAGCCACGAAATTGCGGCCGATCCGGCGATGGCGCAGGTGCGCCGCGTCATCGACGAATGGCTGCTCATCGAATACGCGTGTACGTTCTTGCCGATGAACCAGGCCGCGCTGGTCGAGGCCGTCAGCAAGAGCGGCGTGGGTGCCGAAGCGCTGGCGCAGCTGGGCGTGACGATGCCCGAGACGCCCGTACCGGCGCTCTTGCCGAGCGTGCCGTTCACGCCCGAGAGCGAAATTTACCGCGCCATTAACCGAGGCATCGCGGCGTTCGATTTCGAAGGCCTGGCCCGACGGGCCGTCGCGGACGGCCTCGACCGGCGCGGGGGAGAGTGTGACGGAGTGCAGGCGTGAGGTGCCTGGAAACAGCAGAAGGAGGGACGGGGCATAACCGTCCCTCCTTCTTTTTCTTTTCGCGTTGATTACTTCTTGTTGTTCTCTTCGACCTTCGCCTTGACGTCGACCGCCGGCGTGTCGATGGTCTTGGCGATCTTCTCGGACAGCTTCTTGGCGAGCAGGCCGCTCGTGTCGCAGCCGCCGGCGATGGCGAGGATTTCGCCGCCCTTGCCGATCAGGAAGTTGGTCGGCATTGCCTTGGTCTGGAACACGCTCCACGCGTCGCCCTTCGAGTCGACGCCGTAGAGCATGTTGATCTTCTTGTCCTGGGCGTACTTGGCGACCTTGGCGTCGGCTTCGCGGAAGATCGCGACGCTGGTCAGGCCGGCCTTTTTGTAGGCGGCGTCGATTTCCTGGAAGTAGGCCAGTTCCTTGTCGCAGCCGGAGCAGCCGCAGGTCAGGCGGACCAGCACCGGGCCCTTGGCGAACAGCGCGGCGAGGTCGACGACCTTGCCGGACTGATCCTTGAACTGGAACGCAGGGGCCTGCTTGCCGACCTTGACCTCCGGCGCCGGCGTTTGTGCGGCGGCGACGGTGACGACGAGGAGCGAACCGAGGAGTGCGGTGAGGCGGGTCATGCGGAATTTCTCCTGCACGCGGGTGGAAACGTGAACTCTCCAGAACACTGGCGAGGATAGTAGTCTACCCCGCCCGCCGCCCAAAGGGAAGCGCGATCTTTCCTGAGTGAGGCAAGCCTGCCCCATGGTTACGGAAATTGCGCAAATAAATCTACGTTCGGATACTCCGCGATATTCTCGACTCGCTCGCGCGTTTCCTGCACGGCCCGGGCAATCATCTTGGCGTCGGCGGGGTCGGGCTGGGCGCTGACGTTGAACAGCAGGGCCCAGTTGATGCCGCGAATCGAACGCTTCATGAATGTGCGCATGCCGTGGAAGTTGCCGTCGTGCGCATAGCCGAAGCCCTTCGGCGACGAGATCGCCACGGGCCAGCCCAGGCCGTTGTACGTGCCGTCCGCCTTGGCCTTGAGCGGCGCCGGCGGCGGCGCCAGCATCTGCTTCATGGTCGCGTCCTCTAGCAGCCGAACGCCGCGGCTGCCGTCGAGCGCCGTGAGCACGCGCACCAGGTCCACCGCCGACGCGCTCCAGCCGCCCGCCCCCTGCACCATCGGCATATCCATGGGCGGCAGCAGAATGCTCGTCCCCGCCAGGTAGCGATGGGCCTCGTTTCGCCGATACGGGCGACTGCCCCGACTCATGAACGGCCCCGGCGTGCCGGCCGGATCGAGCACGTGCTTGCGCACAAACGCCTCGTACGGCTGGCCGCTCACCTTCTCGATGATCCGGCCGAGGATGACGTAGCCGACGTTGGAATACTCCATCTCGGTGCCCGGCGCGAAATCGAGCGGCACGCCCATCATGAAGGCGATGAACTGCTCGGGACTCACCGGCGCGGACACGCCGAGCGCGCTGGCGATCTGCGGCTCCCAGTTGGCCGGATCGCCGCTCTTGTTGCGGTCCCAGCCGCCGGTGTGGTTGAGCAGCTGGCGGACGGTGATTTTTTTCAGGTTCGGATCGACCTGCGCTCCCGGCAGCGGCTGGATGTGCGCGAGAATGTCAAAGGCGCGGTCGTCCAGGTTGAGCATGCCGTGCTCGATCAGCCAAAGGATCGCGAGCGCGGTGAGCGGCTTCGAGAGGCTGGCGAGGCCAAACACAGTCAGCGGATTGACGGCGGTGGCCGCGGTCAGGTCGGACCAGCCGAAGCCTTTTGCATAGACAAGCTTGCCGTCCTTGGCGATCACGAGCGCGGCGCCGGGAATGCCGTGACGCGTCATGAGGGCCTGCACGAGCTTGTCGAGCGCTTCAAGCCCTGGGCCGGCCTTGCCGGTGATGGGAAATTTGCCGCGCGGCCATTGATATACCACCGGCGCAGTCGGCGTCTGCGTTGCGCCGAGCGCCTGCAGCTTGCCCGTCATTGGGTTGTACGCCGTGGGGCCTGCGGGACTTGGCATTGGCCGGCCGGTATACGGATTGATCGCGAGCGCGGGACTGGGAGGCGCACCGGTGAGCGGGTTGCCCTGTGGCAGCGGGATGCCGGCGCCCGTCAGCGGGTTGTACGCCGGCTGCGGCGCATAGCCGCCGGTGAGCGGATTGGGCCGGTAGCCGCCCGGCGGGTATTGGGCGCGGACGCCAGCGCCGAGGATGTTGGCGACGACCAGGACGATGCCGAGGCGCAGTAGCTGTTGTTTCACGGGATGGGTCTCCAGCGGTGCGGATTTCCGGCCATTCTACTTGGCAATATTGGAACGGCGCGGCAACCGCACCGTTGCTTTGCGGCGTGGCCATTCATATCATGATGGGGGTAACCCCTCTCTCTCGTACCTCGATCGAGTGAATTGCCGATGTCCCTGACGAAAACCGGCTGCGGCATGCGAGCCCTTGGATTGGTCGCGGCCCTCCTCCCTGGATTGACCGCGCCCGCCGGCGCCCAGGACAAGCCGGCACCGGCAACCTGCACGAAGGCCGCGGGCGTCCTCATGGCGCAAACGAGCACGGGGTGGCAATCCATCACGCCCGGCAAACCGATCCCGGCGGACACGCCGGTCGTGTCGCTGTTCGACTCGACCCTGGTGTCGGCCAACGGCGCCGTCGAGGTTCGCCTGCTGGCCGATCCCGCGCATCGCAGCCATTTGCCAATCCTCGAGTCCGCGGTGACCGTCCATGCCGACGCCGGACACGACCTGGCGATGACGCCGCGGCGCGGTTTGATCGTGCTCACGAATTTGAAGAAGCAGGGATCGGTCACGGTCCGGCTCACGTCGCGCGACGACTTCATCGAGGTCGCGCTGAAGGAGCCGGGCGCGAAGCTGGCGCTGGAGGTTTACAGCCGGCACGTGCCGGGAGGGCCGCTGAACGATCCGAAAGCGGATGAGCCGGTGCTGCACCTGTTCTGCATCGCCCTCAAGGGTGAAGCGTTCCTGCAGGGCAAGGAGCGCGGCGTGACCCTGCACGCGCCGCCCGGACCGGCGGTGCTGATCTGGGACAGCCTGCTGCGCGAGCCCGAGGTCAAGCGGCTCGAGGAATTGCCGCCCGAAATCACGGTGGCGAAGGAGAAAGACGAGAAGTTGCTGGCGGCGTATTGTACCTGGGCGCGGAAGCTGGCAGATGAATCGCCCGAAACCGTGCGCAAGGAAGGCGCGAATTCGGCGTTAGAAATTGAACGCCTCGCGGCGGTCACCGCGATGGAGGCGCTCGACGACCTGCCCGGGCTGCTTGGCGTGCTTTCCAACTCCCGGCACATCGACGCGCGGCAGCGTGCGGTGCTGGTGCTGCGGAACTGGCTGGGCCGAGCGCCGGGCCAGACCGCCAAGCTGGACGCGGGGTTACGCAAGGCCGGCTACACGGAAGTGCAGTCGCAGAATGTCTTGCAGCTGCTCTACGGCTTCACGCCTGCGCAGCGTGGCGAGCCCAGTACTTATGAGCTGCTTCTCGATGATCTCAAGGGCAGCCACCCGGCGCTGCGTGTGCTGGCGCACTGGCACCTGGTGCGGCTCGCCCCAGCCGGCAAGTCGATTGCCTATGACGCCCTTGCCCCGGAGGCGGATCGGCAGGTTGGTTACGAGCAATGGCGCAAGCTGATTCCGCCAGGGAAGCTTCCGCCTGCGAAGGCGCCGTAGGTCAGGCTTTCTAGCCTGACGGCGGAGGCAAATACCGTCAGCCTGGAAAGGCTGACCTACGAACGAACTGAACGCCCCGAGATGCCGACCATGAACCGAACATTCTACATCTGTCCGCTGCTGGCCATGACCCTCGCGCTCGCCGGCGCGGGGCCCGCGGCCGCCCAGAATCCCTACTACCCCAACCCCTACAATCCGTACGGGCCCACGGTGGTGACGGGTCCGGGGGCGACACTTGCCGGCGGCGCCCAGGTCATTCAGGCGACGGGCGATCTGTGGATCCAGGGCGAGCAGGCTCGCCAGCAACGGCAGAAGTATTACCAGGACAAGATCGCGACCAAGAAGATGGCCTTCGACGAGGCCGCCTACGAAAAGGCCAACACGCCGAGCTTCACCCAGGAGCAGGAGAAGGTGATGTCGCTGCAGATTCGCCGCGTCATGAGCCAGGCGAATCCCGCGGAGATTCAGCGCGGTGACACCTTGAACATGCTCATGCCGCTCATCAAGGCGCTCAGCGACCAGGGCATGCCGGGGCCGCCGGTGCCGATCTACCCGTCGCTCCTGCGCCAGATCAATGTCAAGAGCGGCACGGCCGGCGCCGCGCCGAGCCTCGGCTTGCTTAAGGACGGCGGGCGGCTCAGCTGGCCGTTGATGCTGCGGGGGCAGACGCAACAACAGATCGACAAGCTGCTGCCCGAGGCCGTGGCCGCCGCGGTCGCCGGGACCCTCGTGCCGGCGCAGTACACCCGGCTCGTCAGCATCGTGCAGTCGATGCAGGAAGACGTGCGCAAGCAGTACCACAAGGAGCTGATCAACGGCAGCACGTTTTTGTCGTGCAAGGCGTACCTCGATTCGCTGGAGTCGTCGCTCCGGGTGCTGCAAAGTCCCGACGTGGCCATGTACTTCAACGGCAGCCTGGCGCCCCACGGCAACTGCGTGCCGGAGCTCGTGGACAACATGATGGCCCAGGGGCTGTCGTTCGGGCCGGCGACGCCGGGGGTCGACGCGCCCTATTTCGCGCTGCACAACGCCTTCGTATCCTATGTTCGGGCCGCGCAAGGCGGCGGCGGCTTCCAGTCGCGGCTCGGCCCGCCGCCGCCCAACTACGGCAACAAGGGCCCCGGCTAAGCACCCAAACTTCCGAAGTCTCCAAGACTTCGGAAGTTTTGCAGAGTTTGTTACCCGACGGATTCCTTCAAGGAACGGCAGCTCATGCTCCATCCGCTCATTCCCGTATTCGTGGTCGCCCTCCTGGGTGGCTCGGGTGGCGGCCCGGAAATCGTCAACGCGCACGGCACCTACGGCCATCTCGGCGCGCCGCGGCCCAAGGGCGTCGGGATGCTCCCCGGCGACGTCGCCCACGTCACCTTCGAGATCAAGGGCCTCAAGGCGGACAAGAACGGCAAGGTAAAATACAGCATTGCCATCGTCATTCACGACGCGGCGGGCAAGGTCGTGTTTGAGCAGAAGCCGTACAAGGCCCACGCCCAGCACTTCTTCGGCGGCGACACGATCCAGGCGGCCGCGCGGATTGACGTGCCGCTCGACATCAAGGCGGGGCCGATTGACTGGAAGGTCACCGTGACCGACCGCACCACCGAAAAGAGCACGGAGCTGAAAGGCCAGGGCAAGATCCTGCCGCCCGACTTCGGCCTCGTGCAGGTCGGCACCTTCGCCGACGCCGAGGATCGCGTGCCGACGCCGCCGGTCGGCGTGGTCGGCGGGCAGCTCTACCTCAGCTTCGGCGTCGTCGGCTTTGCGCGGCAAGGACAAGCAGCCCGACATCAAGGTCAGCCTGCGCATCCTCGACGACAAGGGCCAGCCGACCATTGCCAATCCGCTGACCGGCCAGGTCAAGGAAGACATTGCTGCGGACGTTCGCGTCGTGCCGCTGCAGTTCGGCCTGAGTCTCGACCGCGCCGGCCGCTATACGCTCGAGCTGTCCGCCCAGGACATGGTCAGCGGCAAAACTGCCTCCGTTTCCTTCCCAGTCCGCATCCTATCAAGCGAGTAACACACCTTGGGGGGAAGAGGCGTTCCTTTACGCCTCTTCCCTATCTTGCCTCTGCGGCACAACCCATTTCTTCACGCCGTCCGGACTTGCCATTATTGCCGATTCTTCCGTGCATGCGGGCCTTGCGGCGCCGATGAGTGTTGCCAGGAGCCCGCGGCGCCAGCCAAGGGCGAGCCGATGCCGCTGCCTGCCCTTAGCTTGCGCCGCGGGCTCGGCCGTCATTCAGTTGATGCGATCCTGAGGAGCCTGCATGTCCCGGATGTTGCTCGTCACCGTCCTGCTCGCCATCGCCGCGCCGGTCATGGCTCAGGACGCGGCGCCGGTCACTGCGCCGCCGGTCATGGCTCAGGACGTGGCGCCGACCGTGGTTTTCAACGACGCACCCGCCGCCGACGCCTTGCACTTCTGGGCGCGCGGAATACCTCTACTGGTTCATACGCGGCGATCACTCCCCCGTTCCCCTGGCCACAACCGGCCCGGCCGGCGCCGCCCGCGCCGGAGCACTGGATCTGCCGACGACCTCCGTGCTCATCGGCCCGGACCTCAACTACAAGCCCGATAGCGGCGGCAAGCTCACGCTCGGCGATTGGCTCGACAGCGCGGGCACCATCGGCGTCGAGGCGTCCGGCTTCTGTCTCGAGACGCACACCATCCATGAGAAGGCCTATTCCAATCGCACCGACGGCGCTCCCGTCATCACGCGCCCGTTCTTCAATACGCTGACCGGCCAGCAGGACGCGCAATTCATCACGGGGCCTGCGGACGCACTCGGCGGGCGGTATCTCGGCGGCATCGACCTGTTCAGCGATAGCCGCACCTGGGGCGGCGAGTTGAATCTGCTGGTCAATGTCGCTAATAGCGCGCAGTCGCGCTGGGACCTCATTGGCGGCTTTCGTTACCTGGGGCAGAAGGACCAGCTGCAGATCGACCAATCCTCCACGGTGCTGATTCCCGGCACCGTCGGCTTCGCGGGCATGCGCGCTCCCGGTCCCGACATCGTCTCAGTGGGCGACTACCTCCAGACGACCAACAGCTTCTACGGAGCCCAGCTCGGCATCCAGGGCCGGCTGCAATCGGGCCCGTGGCAGCTCGAGGCCGCCGCCAAGGTCGGCCTCGGCACGAATCAGGAGCAGCTCGAAGGGCAGGGCTTTACGCTGTTGACCGACTCCACCGGAGCCAGTTTGTCTCGGAACGGCGGCCTGTTCGCGCCGTCGAATCTGAGCCTGCTCGATAGCGCGAAGCTCGGCTTCATGACGGAGGTCAACGTGCGCATCGGCTACCGCATCACCGAGCGCTGGGTCGCGTCAGCGGGCTACACGCTGCTCTACTGGACCAACGTCCTCCTGCCGGGCGGCCAGATCAACCCGGTCATCGACCCGCGTACGCTGCCGTCGAGCCTGAGCTACAACCCGGCCATCGCCCCGCCGCCGTTTCAGCTGCACGCGACCGATTACTGGGCGCAGGGCCTGACGTTCGGGCTGGAATATCGGTATTAAGATTCTCAAGCCGCGGGATTCGCTGCGCTCATCCCGCGGCTTGGATCCAAAACTATGCGATGATCTTCTTGAGCCGCTGCCGCACAACCTCGACGACTTGCGCGTCGCTGCGACTACGCGCAGATGACGGCGCTGCTCAGCACGCTGACTCTGGACACCTGCGAAAGCGAGTTCCGCGTCTACCTCCGCCGCACCGGCCTCGTGCTCATGGATGTGCCGCTGTAAAGCTGAAATTGCGCATTGGTCGAGGTCGATGGGACCACCTCTATTCCCGGTTCCCGGCAACGCCATCAGCAACGAACCATGTGTTCGTCTGTCCAGATAACGCTCGGCGAAAGGGCCTGGTTCCTTGCAACCGACGTGCGCAATGTGCCGCACATAAGGCGGTATTTGGTAAGATACTCATCCTGTTGCTCATTCACAGGAGGGTGTGATGTGCTGGCCTAGACTTCTTATTGCTTGGCTGCTTGTTTTTCCGTATTGCAATCCGGGGCTGCCTCAAGGCCGTGACCCCGCCGACCAGCACGGCGACCCTCTCCCCGCGCATGCCGTCTTGCGCATCGGCACGACACGTCTGCGGCCGAATCTGTCGATCAGCGGCCGCATTAGCTCGATGGCGTTTACCGGAGACGGCAAGCGCCTGGTCATGCTGACCGAATGGCGCGGTGTCCAGGTCTGGGACCTCGTTAGCGGCAACAAGTTGCTGGAGTTCGGCAAGCCCGAGATCGTGGGTGGAACCGGGTACGCCCTCTCACCCGACGGCACTCGGGCAGCGGTAATCGAATCGCCCAAGTTGTGCCGCATTTACGACACGACCAACGGCAAGCTCATCAGCGCCGTCGCCGGTGATTGGTATGGTTCGCATGATTTGCGTTTCTCGCCGGACAACAAGCTCCTGGGCGTATCCCACCGGGAAGAAACCGCGGTCTGGGACGTGGCCAGTGGAAAAAAGAACTGGCACATCCCGCTTCCGAGGGACTCGCGGTTCGGCGCCTTCGCTTTTTCTCCGACGAACAAGATCGTCGTGTTCGCCCCACCTGCCGGCACCAAACCGCCGCACGATCGGCTGGAGGAACACTCGTTTGCGCTGCTGGTTTTCGATGTGGCGAAGGGGCCGTCTTCCGAGAGCGTTTCCCCCATCAGGGTTACCAGCGCCCGCAAGGTTGCTTTTTCTCCCGATGGAAAAATCCTGGCCAGTGAAAGGTGGAACAGCGAATTCATCCTCTGGGACTTTGCGAGTGGCAAGACATTGCACGATCCGAAAACCGTCGACGACACGGTGTGGTGCATGTGTTTCTCCCCCGACGGCAAATTGATTGCCACCGGCAGCAACCACGGACGCGTCCGCCTCTGGGACGTCGCCACCGGCAAATTAAAGCGCAAATTCGCCGGCGTCGAGGCGACAGGCATGACGGTGGCCTTCTCTGCCGACGGCAAGCGTCTGGCCGCTTCTTCGTCCGACGGCACATTTCGCGTCTGGGACGTTGATTCCGGCAAAGACCTCTTCGATCTTGAAGGGCATCGCATGCGCAACGTGCAGGCCCGCTTTGGTAGCGACGGCAAGACGATCGTGTCCATTTGCGGATTTAATCCCGTCTCAAAACGGAGCGTGGATGAGCGGGTCTATCGCTTCTGGGATTCAGCTACCGGCAAGCCGTTGCGAAAGGTGGAACTCGGCGACAAGGAGTTTCTTCCGTTCTGCCTATCCGCGAACGCCAAGATGCTCTTCGTGATCGACGACGGCAAGATCACCAGGAAGGACCTCGAAACCGGCAAGGTCGACGACATTCGAGGAATGCCCGGTAGCTACTACCGCTACGAATGCTCTGCGGACGGCAAGTACCTGGCCGGGCATACGGACGAATTCTGGAGCCGTGGGGCATTGCGGGCGAGGGACAAGGATGATCTTGTAATGAGCAATGTTCTCAAAGTCGTGGATACGACGATAGGCAAGGAAGTCCTTGTTTATGAAGGGAGAAAAGGCGCGAAGTTTCACTGTCGCTTCACAGAGGATGGTTGCAAGCTTGCGGTGCATTCGTTCTGCTATGAGACAGACGGCAGAATGGGTTCGCGTTCGGGAATGGAACTCAAGGAAAACTACTTGACGATTTGGGACGTTCTGACCGGCCAAAAGACACCAGAGGCCAAGCTGCTCGCAAAGAAATGGGACAAGGACTTCCGTTGGCCCGGTGGGGAGGCGCTCTCACCCACTCGGGATCTGGCCCTCACTCGCGGCAAGGATCGTGTTGAACTGCGTGAGCTGGCGACGGGTGCAAAGCTCGCCGAGTTCCCGGCGACTGGCTGGGATTGCGAAAGCTGGGCCTTCTCCCCGGACGGCAAGTTCGTCGCGGTGGGAACCGACAAGGGCGAAATCCTTCTTTGGTCCGTTTTTCCGCGGCTCGCTCCACCAAAAGCTCTGTTCACTCTTGCTGGCCACAGCGCAGCAGTCACATCCGTTCATTTTTCTGCTGATAGCACTCGGCTCGTTTCTGGCAGCGACGATACGACTATTCTTGTCTGGAATGTCGCACCATGGACCGTCATCGAAAACGCGAAATCAAAGTGAACGCAACTTACTACTCATCATTGCGCCTCCCTGGCCCGGTGCGCCCTTGCCGTCGCCCAGTTCCCGCAGACCGCCATGCTACACCAGTGCCGGGCGTGGGCCTTCGTGCGACCCAGGCTCGTTCCTGGCTTAGCGTCGAACTCGGCAAGCGCTAACGTCAGGAACAGATCGGCTTGCATGATCGACGCCGAGATCGAGCTTGGGAATTGGCCGCAGTATTCCGGCTTCCCTTGGCGGCGTCGGTCCCATCGATCTAAGCGCACAAGCCGAGGTAGCAAGCGCGCGCAGGACCGACACACCGACGCCCTTTCGGGCGTTGGCATGTCGTCGATGCCGCCGCCGTCCGGGTACAAGTTGCCTGCGGCGGCGCACGGTGTGCCGTCCAGAGTCGTGAACCGACCGCCGGGGCCGGGGGGCCGGGAGGCCGTCTTGATTTGTCTTGACTATATTGCAGTGCAATATAGTAGCGCCGAGGAGAGCCCCGATGCGAAAACGAGCCACAACCAAATCAACCAAGCGCAAAAGCGGTGCCAGTCCGCTGATGGTGCGCTGGACGACGAGAGCAAACAATATCTCACAGCGGCAGCAGAACTGCGGCACATCAGCGTGAGCGATTACGTGCGTACGGTAACCGTTGCGCAGGCGCGCCGTGAAGTCAGCGCCGCCCGCGATATGGTGCAGGCGCTGACGCCGGATGAGCAGCTCGCGTTCTGGAATGCGCTGAACGAGACGCCCGCCCTGAGCCCGGCCCAGCGCCGCCTCGGTGCGCTCATGCGGGGTGAGATGTGAACGGCGTGCGGTTGGCGCAGTGTCAGGGGATGATTTTATTCAGCGGATATTCGACGATGCCGGTGGCGCCGGCGGCCTTGAGCTGCGGGATGATGTGCCGCACCACGTTTTCGTCGAGGATCGTGTTGATCGCGACCCAGTGCTTGTCCGACAGCGACGACACCGTCGGGTTCTGCAGCGCCGGCAGGATCTTCAGCACCGCGTCGAGATCGCTCATCCGCACGTTGAGCATCAGGCCGACCTTGCCCTCGGCGGCCATCGCCCCCTGCAGCATCAGCACCAGGTCGTCCATCTTGCGGCGCTTCCACTTGTCGGCGGCGGCCTGCGCGTTGGCGATGAAGCGCGTCGTGCTTTGCAACAGCTCCGCGATGATGCGGAGATTGTTCGCCTTGAGCGAGCTGCCGGTCTCGGTCACGTCGACGATCGCGTCGGCCAGGCGCGGCGGCTTGACCTCGGTGGCGCCCCAGCTAAACTCGACGTGCGCCGCCACGCCGTGCTCGGCCAGCCAGCGCCGCGTGACGCCGACCAGCTCGGTGGCGATGCGCTTGCCCGCGAGGTCCTGCACGCGCTGGATTGGCGAATCGTTCGGCACCGCCAGCACCCAGCGCACCGGCCGGCGGCTCACCTTGCTGAAGACCAGCTCGGCCAGCTCGACGACCTGCGCTTCGTTCTCCAGCACCCAGTCCAGCCCGGTCAGCCCGCAGTCGAGCGAACCGTCCTGCACGTAGCGGGGCATCTCCTGAGCGCGGATCAGCGTGCAGTGGATTTCCGGATCATCGACGGCGGGGTAGTAGCTGCGGCTGGCATAGGTGATCTTGTAGCCGGCCTTGCGGAACAGCTCCGCGGTCGCCTCCTGCAGGCTGCCGGCGGGGATGCCCAGACGCAGTTGCCCAGTCATTTCTTGTACACCGCCTTCGGATCGAACACGCGCTCGGCAATCGCCTTCCACTCGCCCTGCTCGAGCCGGCGAAAGAAACAGCTCTTGTAGCCCTCGTGGCACGCGGCACCGCCGAGCTGGTCGACCTTGAGCAGGATGGCGTCGGCGTCGCAGTCGACGTGGATCGCCTTGACGAGCTGCACGTGGCCCGACTCCTCCCCCTTGCGCCACAGCTTGCCACGGCTGCGGCTGTAGTAGACCGCCCGGCCGGTGCGCACCGTTTCCTCGAACGCCTCGCGGTTCATCCACGCGATCATCAGCACCTCGCCGGTGAGTTCGTCCTGGGCGATCGCCGCCACCAGCCCGCCGGCTTTGTCGAAGTCGATGTTCATGTTAATACCGAATCAAACTGCACACCTCATGCGGCCGCAGCCGATCACGGCCGCCCAGGAAAGCCAGCTCGACCAGCACGGCACAGCACGCGACCTGAGCGCCGGCCTGCTCGACCAGCTTGCAGCCCGCGGCGAGCGTGCCGCCGGTGGCCAGCAGATCGTCGACCAGCAGTACGCGGGCGCCGGCGTCGAAGCTGTCGACGTGGACCTGCAGCTCGGCCTGGCCATATTCAAGATCGTATTGCAGGTTGTGCGTGCGATAAGGGAGCTTGCCGGGCTTGCGCAGCGGCACGAGCGGCTTGTGCAGGACAAAGGCCAACGGTGCCGCGAACAGGAAGCCGCGCGCCTCGGCGGCGGCGATGGCGTCGGCGGGCCGATCGGCGAGCATGTCGGCCATCTGGCGGATCGCGTCGTGAAACGCGTCGGGACTGGCCAGGAGCGGCGTGATATCCTTGAACTGGATGCCGGGCTTGGGGAAATCCGGGATGTTGCGGATGAAGCGGGCCAGGTCCATGGGTCGCTCGGTAGAGGAGTCGCTACAACGTAGGTACAGATTACGAGTTCGCACGGGACCGGGCAACATGGCCATCGTCATCCGTCAGGCAGTGTCCGCCGACGCCGCCGTGATCGCCGAGTTCAATCGCCTGCTGGCGCACGAGAGCGAGGGCAAGGAGCTCGATCGCACGCTGCTGGAACCGGGCGTGCGTGCCGCCGTGGCCGATCCACACAAGGGCCGCTACTTCCTCGCCGAGCGCGCGGGCCAGGTCATCGGCCAGCTCGGCATCACCTACGAATGGAGCGACTGGCGCAACGGCTGGTTCTGGTGGATTCAGAGCGTGTACGTGGTGCCCGCGGCCCGGCGGCAGGGCGTCTTCCGCGCCCTGTTCCATCACGTCGAAGCCGCGGCCCGCGCCGACGCCACGGTGATCGGCATTCGCCTCTACGTTGAGCGCGACAACCGTGGCGCCCACGACACCTACCGCGGCCTCGGCCTGGAATGGACGGATTACCTGGTCATGGAGAAGTATCCGCTGTAGGACGCAATCGTAGCGGAATTCGCCAGAATTCCGCCACGCCTGACGCGGAATTCTGGCGAATTCCGCTACGAAGCAAGCAATGAGAAAATTCCTCGCATGGTGTGTGCACGGCTACACGGCCCTGGGGCTGGTCGCGGCGGGGGGCATGGCGGTGGCGATCCTCGACGGCCGGCCCGAGTCCTATCGTTTCGCGTTCCTGCTGATGTTGATCGCGACGCTCATCGACGCCACCGACGGCACCCTGGCCCGCGCGGTCGACGTCAAGCGCGTCCTGCCCGGCTTCGACGGCCGGCGGCTTGACGACCTGATCGACTATCAGACGTACGTGTCGCTGCCGCTGCTATTAATCGGGCGGGCGGAGCTGATCCCGACGGTCTGGCAAGCCTGGCTGCTGGCGCCGCTTTTGGCCAGCGCCTATGGCTTCTGCCAGGTACACGCCAAGACGGACGACGGCTATTTCCTCGGCTTCCCGTCATACTGGAACATCATCGCGTTCTATCTCTACATCCTGTGGCCGCCGCCCGGGCTCGCGCTGGGACTGATCCTGTTCTTCGCGCTGATGACGTTTGTGCCGGGGCGCTATCTCTATCCGACGCACCGGGGACGGCTCAACTTCTGGACCAACCTGCTCGGCGTGCCGTGGGCGGCCATGCTCATCGTGCTGCTGATTCGCCTGCCGACACAGACGATTTACGCCGACGACACGACGCGACTGCTGTGTCTGGTGTCGCTGGCGTATCCGGCGTATTATCTGCTCGTGTCCTGGGCGATCAGCGTGCGCATCTTCGTCCGCGCCTGGCGGCGACGGCGGCTACGGCCGTCTCAGGACAACGCAACGCGTCACCCGGCCTAACCCACTTCTACTACTCGAGCCGTGGCCCGTTGTCCCGCTCGGCCGTTGCGGTCCGTGCAATAGGATCGATTTCTCCCTTTGAATCCAAGCCAATGGACGCGTTCTGAGGGGCGGTTTCAAGTTCTTGCAGGATATTCACCATCAAGTCTTTCCAGAACCGCCCGGCCGCCGACCGTCGCTGGAAAACGAGCCGGAATGACAAAGGGTTTGCCTGAGAGTCCGGCAGCAGGCGAATGGATTCGAAATAATCGCCAAGTCGATGTCGCGCGGTCTGCACTTGTTCCATGCCGTTAGGAGCGACACGAACGGTGTCCGTGAGGATGCGGTCCAGGTCGATACGGCTGGACAGCCACTCGTGCAGCGACTGGGCCTCTTCGGGCGAGTGGCAGGTAATTCGCCACGATGTGTAGGCGGGTGGTTGGCGCATGATTGGAGCCCCGATTGGCCTAAGGAACAGGGGTAACTTGCTTGTTGCTCATGTGTTGATTCAATAGCGCGTGACTAGCGGGCAGGAACTCATAATCGCCTGGCGCATGGTGTACTGCCCCAGGTGGATTCAGCTGAAGCATGACCAGCAATACCAAGGCCGGCAGATCAAACTCGAAGCAGGCGGCCGGCGGGCTGTTCGGATGCGACAGCGCAAACCATTCCGCGCGGTGATGTTCGCTGGTCGCCCAGAATTCTCCCGAGCCGTTCCAGGCGGCCGCGTGCTGGTGATCGACACCGTTGTGCAGAAGGTCGTTCGCGCTATTTTGGTCGGTTCCGTGATGGAGCCGGAAATCGCACTCGGATTGGAGGTCATCCTCAGTCCCTTCAGGGGAACTTGCCATCCTCGAATTCTCTCCGTTCGCGCGGGCTCCGTTGATTCGGCTCAATTAATTATGCCAAAGATTGAGCACGATAATGCCGACGAGCACGCCGATTTGCAGGCTGGAGCCGACCAGCCCGCAGGTCGCGACGACCTTTTGCGTGCCGCGCAGCGCAGAGCGGCGGTGCTTTGACCGAGCGCGACCAGCGCCGGCACGAAGCTCGAGAAGAAAAAGAAAGTGCCCAGTCGCACCCACCATTCGGCGGCGCCGGTGCTGCCGTGCAGGCTGGCGAGCGGCCAGAAGACGAGCAACGCCATGAACCAGCCGACGACCGCGAGTACGAGGCCGATCCAGGCATGGCGTTCCTGCCGCTGGGTTTCCTGGGGCGTCGGCTCGCCCTGGGTCAGCGACTGATCGATGCATTCGGGGCAGGTCGCTTCCTCATGCCAGCGCGTCCGGCACGCGACGCACATCAGCCGGCCGCAGCGCACACATTTGGCGACAGCCTGGCTTTGCGGATGCCGGCCGCACGCGCCGAGTTCCTTGTCCGAGGGCCGGCGCTTGGGGCGCGCTCGAATAACGGCTGGCGGCACTTCGGGCAGCGGGCGCCCACCTTGTCCGGGCTGGCGCAAGAATCCGGTAGCAATGCGGGCATTCGAGCATCGTGGGTCATTCTCCTACGCACGCAACAAGCCGTACAGGCTCAGCAGCAACGTCAGCGTGATGCACAGCGCGGCGGTGGTGACGCCGGTGACGGCCCATGCCTGCCCACCGTGCCGGCTGCCGCCCTCCTGCTGGACCAGATACAACGCGCGGATGCCCAGCCCCAGCGCCAGGAGCTGCGGCAGGATCGTGAGCAGCGCGAGGATGCTGATGGCAGTGCTCCCGCTGAGCGGCAGCAGGCAGAACGTCAGCAGGCCGCCCATGAACAGCGCCAGCAGCAAGCTGAACGTGGCGGCGTTCGAATTGCGCGGCGGCAATTCCAGGCCGCGCACCCGGAAATTCTTGCACGGCCCGCACAGGTTCGCGCCTTCCAGCGCCACCATGCAGCTCGCGCAGAATGATTCGCCGCAGTCCTCGCACATCGCCGATTTCAAGGTCGACGGATGATTGAGGCAGAAGTTCGGGTCGCGCCGTTCGACGCCGCGCCGCCGCCGCGAGGCCGGGTCGTTGAGCGGGGGCGGCGCGGCGGCGGCCGGCATATCGAAGGTCATCGGCGCCAGCGTCGGCATCCCGGCCGGCGCCGCGGAGGCCGGCTGCGGCGGCGGCTCCGGCGCCGTGCTCTCCCAGGGCACCGTGTTGCCCTGGCCGCACTCGCAAAACACCATCGTCCCGATCGAATTCTCGGGCCGGCCATGCGTCTTGCCGCATTTGGGGCAGCTAAACCAGATCATGCCGCTCAGTTCTCCACCGGGATTTGCTTGAAGCTGTTGAGCGCGTGCAGGATGTCCCCGGACAGCCGGGCGAAACGGCTCTTGCGGGTCCCGCCGGCCAGCAGGTAGAAATCCGTGCCCTGCTTGACCACACGCAACAGGAAAGTTCGCTCGTAGCCGTCGAGCCGCACGTCGAGGACCAGGTCGCCGTCCTTGCCTTCCGGGGCGGGTTTGGGCTCGGGGTCGGGGCCCGTCTGATGCCTGGCGTCGGCGGGCTTGCTCAGGCTCTTGAACAGGCGAGATTGGCGAAAACGCTCGGCGGCCTTGTCGCGGGCGCTCTCCAGATCGGCGGCCGCCGTGTACGGCAAGCAGAGGAAATAGGCGTCCTCACGGAGGTTGATGAGGGTGAGCATGTCCTCGTCGCTTTTGACGCGCGGGGCGAACTTGCCCAGGCGCGGGAGGGCCGTTCGATGCCGACATATTCGTCCTTGCCGAGGGTGGCCTTGAAGAAGTTGCCATCAGTGGGGTGGTAATCGACGTCGGCCGCCTGGTGATATTCGCGCAGCAGCGCGTCGATACCGAGGATTTCGCTGGAGAGGAAGGCGCCCACGGTCAGGAACAGGCCGATGCCGCCGCCGATCATGCCGGCGCGGGCGACGTTGAGGCCGCCCAGCCGGTCGGGGCGCGGGCGATCTGCCGTGATGCCAGGTAGCCGAGCCCCACTGCCGCCAGCGACCCAACGATGGTGAAGGCGCCGGCGAGCGCGAGGATCAGGCTCGTGAGCGCGAGACCGCTGGCCGGCAGGTCGGGCTGCGCCTCGGCCGCCGGCGCTCGTGTTGAGCGGCTGCTGGCAGTCGGGGCAGTTGATGACCTTGCCGGCGAACGCGTCGTCGATCTCGAGGCGGGCGCCACAGGAACAGGTGAGTGAGATGGCCATGCCGACTTCCGAATTCGGGGGTGCGATATCACCGGCTATCCTATTGTAACCGCCGCGGCGCCGTCCCGGTAATCGGAAGCGGGAAAATCATTGATTGGGCGGCGGCGCAAAGCCGCGCGACCGGAATGCCCATGATTTTACCCTGCGTTCCTGTTACAAAGAATTGGACGGCGTTTTCGGTAGGGCTTGCAATGCGTTCTCCTCCGCCCGGCTCCGCGCCGGTCGATCCTGCTGTGGACGGTCGCACGGCCGCTGGCGTTCGGCGCGGCGGTGGGTGCTGTGCGGCGCGGGAATGCTGGCGGCGCTTGCCGTCGTGGTGTGGGCGACGCTCAGGCACCGGGAACCGCCGACGCAGCCGGACCGGTTTGCGCTGAGCCCCATCGCATCCAGCCCGTTCCTGAACAGCAGGCCGGACGCCCACTACGTCGGCAGCGCCGCGTGCAGCGCCTGTCATGCGGATCGCCACGCCTCGTTCTGCAGCACCGGCATGGGACGCTCGCTGGCCGAGGTCGACGCCGCTAACGAGCCGCCGGACGCGACATTCGACCACGCAGCCTCCAGGCGCCGCTACCAGGTGCTGCACAAGGGGGGCGCGCTCTGGCATCGGGAATTGCTTTTAACGGCAGGCACCCAGGAAGTTATCCTGTCCGAATATCCACTTAAGTACGTTGTCGGCTCGGGGCATCATGCGCGCACCTATCTCGTCGAGACGGACGGCTTTTTGGTCGAATCGCCGGTAACGTGGTATCCAGCCCGGCGCACCTGGGACATGTCGCCCGGTTACGACGACGCCAACCAGCAGGGCTTCGCACGGCCCGTCGGCGAAGGCTGCCTGTTCTGTCACGCGGGGCAGGCCGAGGTTGTCGGGTGGACGCTAAACAAAGTGCGCATCATCGAGCCGGCGATCGGCTGCGAGCGCTGCCACGGACCCGGGTCGCTGCACGTGGCCGCGCACGGCATTCCACCCAAAGGACCCGGCGGGATCGACTACACTATTGTCAATCCAACGCGGCTGTCGCGCGAATTGGCCGAGGCGATTTGCCAGCAATGCCACCTGAATGCCGTTGCCATCGTGACCAACCGCGGCCGCAAGCTGGCCGACTATCGCCCCGGGCTGCCGTTGCAGAATTTCTTTCAGGTCTACACATTGGCGGGAACCAACGAATCGATGACGGTGGTGGGCCATGTCGAGCAGATGCACCGCAGCCGCTGCTATCAGGGGTCCGAGCGATTCTCCTGCTTGACGTGCCACGATCCGCACGCCGCGCCGGCGGCCACGGATCGGACGGCCTATTACAAGGCGATCTGCACGGCATGTCATGAACCGCAGCGCTGCACCGTGAACCCGGGCCGGCGAGCCAGGGAGAGCCCGGACAACAACTGCATCCAGTGTCACATGCCGCAATCGTCGACGGACATCCCGCATCTGTCGTTCACGCACCATCGCGTCGGCGTGCATGATCGGCCGGCGGCGGCCGACAGCGGACCGCCGCAGCAACCCGAGCTGCGACCGTTCTTGGCGTTTGCCAACTTGAGCGAGATGGACCAGCAACTGTCGCTGGGGGAAGCTTACCGCTCCGCGGCGCTTCGGGAAAAGGATGCCGCGCGTGCGGGGCATTACCGCCAGCGCGCCCTGGAACTGCTGAGCGGCGTACACGGCCTGGGATTGCGCGATCCCGATCTTGACGCCGGCCTGACGCAGCTCACGGGCGACATGGGAGTGGGCGAGCCCTTCACATTCGCGGAGAGCGCGCTAGCGCACGCCGATCTTGCCGGCCAGAGCCGGTGCTATGCCCTGCTCGGACGCGCCAGAAGTGCGCCGCCGACAAGGATCTTGCCGCAGCGGTCGCGGCCATGCGCGAGCTGACGGAGCTAAGGCGCCACGCGACCGATTGGCTGCATCTGGCAACCTTCGCACGCGCCGCCGGCGACGAGCCTGCCGCGGAGGCAGCGTTGCTCACCGCGGTCCGCATCAATCCCCGGCTGTCGAAGGTGCATCGTTTCCTCGCGGAGCACTATCAGAAGCAGGGAAATGTCGACAAGGCCGATTATCACCAGTTGCGGGCCGTTCCCTAATGCGCACATTCGACCGACTCCGACCTGCTCTGTACCTGATCGCCAGCGCCGTGGTCGCGGTCGCATCGACGCGGCTGCATGGCCAAACGGCAGAACCGGTCAATACGTTGCCGCCCATTGCCAGGGACCTGCACGGTGACCGGCTGCCGGATGGCGTCGTGTCGCGGCTCGGCAGCGAGCGCTTCCGTCCCGGGCGCGATACCGTGGCCCTGGCGTTTTCGGCCGACGGCAAGCTGCTGGCTTCGGCCCACCTTGCCGAGCAGCCGCTGCCGGCGATCGAGTTGTGGGATGCCGCCACCGGCGAACGTCACGACCGCCTCGTCACGCCCACGGGGGCCGGAGTCACCTGTCTCGCATTCTCGCCTCACGGCAACCGTCTGGCGGCCGGCGATGATCGGCACACGATCTGGCTCTGGGATCTCGACACCGGCAAAGAGCCGCGCGCGTTCAAGGGCCACGCCGCTCCCGTGGGCGCCGTGGTCTTTGCGCCGGATGGCAAAACGCTGGCTTCCGTGGCGCAAGCCCGAACAGGACGGCCATGGCGATCTGGGAGTCTATCTTTGGGACGTGGCCAGTGGTCAAGCGCTTGGAGTGATGCGGGGCCACCGTGACCAACCGCGCGACGTGGCGTATTCGCACGATGGTCGGAACTTGATTTCGGTCGGCGACGACGCCACGTTGCGCCTCTGGGACGTCCAAAGTTGCAAAGAAATCCGCCGGTACAAGGTTAACGACTCGGTGAGGGCTGTGCGGCCATTGCCGGATAACAAGACCGTGGCGCTCCTGTTCGAGCAGCAACGGAAAACCTGGATCGAGCTCTGGGATGTCGCCGACGGCAATTACCTGCGTCAATTGGAAAGCTCGATCACCATGGCCGTTTCGCCGGACGGTCGCCGCCTCGCGGTACGCGGGAGCGGCTGCCTGGAATTGCGCGATCTGGCATCGAGCAAGAACCTGCACCAATGGCACGGCGGCGGTCTGGGTTTCTGGACCGTGACCTTTGCTCCCGACGGCAAACGCGTTGCGGCCGCGACGCCCTGCCGCATCTACATTTGGGACACGGCGACGGGTCACGAGGTGGCACCGAGGGCGGCCCACGACCGGGACGTTACCTTTGTCCGCTTCCTGCCCGACGGGAAGACCATCTTGACGGCCAGCAGAGATGGCACGGTACGTTTATGGGAGCCCGCGACCGGCAAGATGCTGCGGCATTTCACGGTCGAAACCGGTTTGGCAACGTGCGATCTTTCGCCGGATGGCCGGCTCCTGGCGGTGCCGGGTGATGGTAGCCGTATCCTGTTGTGGGAGGTGGCCAAGGGTCAAAAAGTTGCGACCTGGAAAATCGCTAGTGATTCGGGTGTTTCGCTCGTCAAGTTCTCGCCCGATGGCACGCGCCTGGCTGTTTCATCCCTCCTTTTGTCTCGCCATTGGTCTGAGTCTACGTCCACGCTACGGCTATTGGACGCCGCGACCGGCAAGCTGTTGCACAACTTCGGCTCTCCCTACCATGGATACGTTAGGGAGCTATTTTTCTCGCCTGACGGCAAACTCCTCATCGCTGCCGACGCCTCGGTGACCATCTGGGAACTGGCATCGCGAAAGTTGCTGAATACCAAACCGATTGCCGGGCGTGCCTTGTTCGTGTTGCCCGGCAATTCGGCGATTGGCGTGGCGCGGGGCGAGTTCTTGGGAACGGGCGTCGTATTGTGCAACATGAAGACCGGCCTGGAAACCACGCAGGTGCCGGAAGGGCCGCGTACTTTTTTCATGGGCCTGACCGGCGACGCCAAACGAGTGGTTCTGGGGCCGCGCTGGACCGGTGATGCCGTCCTGTGCCTGCGCCAGATGGAAACCAGTAAACTGTTGGCGCGTCTGGCCGGTCACCGCGGCAGTGTGGAAGCCACCGCTTTCTCGCCCGACGGCCAGCTGCTCGCCACCGGCGGCTCCGACTGCACCGTGTTGCTCTGGCATTTGCCGAGCCTGCTCAAGCAACAAAGTGAACGCCGCGCGGTCCTTGGCGCGGCCGAGTTGGCATCGCTCTGGACCGACCTGGGGGCCACGGACCCAGCCATGCTGCTCGAAACCATCGACCGGCTCGTGCAGGACCCAGACGGCACCGTGGCGCTGTTGCAAAAAAAACTCAGTCCGGTTTCCGCCGCCAACCTGGAGCGGTGGATCGCAGATCTCGATTCGCCAGCGTTCGCCGATCGCGACCAGGCCACGCGCGCACTGAGCAGAATGGAGTTTGCCGCAGCCACGGCCCTGAAGCGCATTTTAGCCGGCCAGGCCACGCTGGAGGTACGTCGGCGTGCGGCACGTCTGCTAGACGCGTTGCAGGAACCGCACGTACCAGCGCCAACTAGCGTTGTGGCGAGGCGTGATGGTGCTGGAGCAAATGGACACGCCTGCCGCTCGCCAGTTGCTGGGGAAGTTAGCCGGGGGCGCGGCGGAGGCGCGGCTGACGCAACTGGCGCGGGCCGCCCTCGACCGCCTGGTGCAGGCACCCAAATGAGCACGCATCATGGGGGAATGGTGGTGAACCGTACACACGGTCGCCGATGGTTCGCGTGGGGCGCATTGGCCGTCGCGGCGGTTGTGTTGCTCGCCTGGTGGGCGCTGCGGCAAATGCACCCGTCGGCCGCGGACCGGTTCCCCTTGCCGCCCATCGCGTCCAGCCCGTTTCTGAATACCAGGCCCGACGTACGCTATGTCGGCAGCAAGGCTTGCCTGAGCTGCCACGAGCAGGAACACGCCTCGTTTCGCCACACGGGCATGGGCCGCTCGCTGGCAAAAGCGGACGCGGCAAGCCAGCCTGCCGATGGCGGCTTCGACCACCCGCTCTCGAAGCGCCGTTACCGGGCGGTCCGCAAGGAGGGCGTGCTATGGCACCGTGAATGGCTCCTGCGCGACGGCGCGGAAGTGCTCCTGGCGGAGTATCCGATCAAGTACGTCGTGGGTTCGGGGGACCATGCCCACACCTACCTCATCGAGGACGACGGCTTCCTGATGGAATCGCCGATGTCGTGGTACGCTGCGCAAGGCCTGGGACCTATCGCCGGGTTACGATGAGGCGAAGCAAGCGGGATTCACCCGGCCGATCAGCGAAGAATGCCTGTTCTGCCACGCGGGCCGGGCCGAAGCCGTGGACCGCAGTACGCACCGCATCCGCATGGTCGAAGCCGCGATCGGCTGCGAGCGCTGCCATGGCCCCGGCGCTGCACGTCGAGCATCAGACCGATCGACGGCGCAACGGCGGCAGGCCGGCCGAAGCGATCGACCATACCATCGTCAAACCGACCCATCTGCCGCGCGCGCTTGCCGAGGCCATCTGCCAGCAGTGCCACCTCGAGTCCGACTCCGTGGTGGCCGCCCGCGGTCGCAAATGGTCCGATTTCCGTCCCGGCCTGCGCTTGCAAGATTTTCGGCAGGTGTACGTATTCGACGGCGCGGACGCGTCGATGACGGTGACCGGTCACGTCGAGCAGATGCACCTGAGCCGCTGCTACCAGGCTTCGGACACCTTTTCCTGTCTCACCTGTCACGACCCCCACGCCGAGCCGCGCCTGCCGAGCGCGTGGCCCATTACCAGGCGGCGTGCCTGAATTGTCACGGCCCCCAGCGCTGCACCGTCAGCGCGGCCCGCCGCCAAAAAGAGAGCCCAGCCAACGACTGCGTCCAGTGCCACATGCCCCGTTCGCCAACGGAGGTCCCGCACGTGGCTTTCACGCATCACCGTGTCGGCATCCACACCAAGCCGCACGCCGCGGCCGAATCACCGCCGCACCCCGTCGAGATTCGCCCGTTCTTGCCGATGGACGGGCTGAGCGACATCGATCGCAAGCTATCGCTCGGCCACGCCTACCGGCTGCTGTCGATCAGGGACCAGGACGCCGAGCGACGGGCGGAGTATCGTCAGCGCGCCCTGGCACTGCTCAGTGCGGTGCAGGAGGCCGGGCTGCGCGACGGCAATCTCGACGCGGCCCTGGCCCAGCTCGGCTTCGAGATGAAGCTTGACGAGGCGATGGATCATGCGGAGCGCGCGCTGGCCTACCCCGATCTTGCCGGCCAGAGCCGATGCGATGCGCTGCAGGTGACGGCCCAGGTGCTGGCGGCCCGCGGCCAATACGGCGACGCGGTGACGGCCTTGCGCGAGCTGACGCAATTGCGGCGCCACGTCTTCGATTGGCTGTACCTGGCGAGCTACGCGCAAGCTCGGGGACGAGCCTGCGGCACAGGAAGGGCTGGTTGGCGCCATTCGCATCAACCCGCGCCAGTGGGATGTTCATCGCTTCCTGGCGGACTACTACGGGCAACACGGGGACGCCGAGCGCGCGGCCTGGCACCAGCAACGCGCGGTGCCGTAGGCGAGTGGTACGAGCAAGTGTCCCATACGCTGTCAGGATTCGTCTCGTCTCACCCCCCCAGACACCCCTTGAGACAAATCCGCGCTCCGTACGCGCCGCGGACAATTCTACATATCTCCCAAAGAGCGAAGAATTCATCGCATTCAACCCGAAGCGAGCCTCGGCCGATTCGTCGCAAGGGGGGGCGGCAGTAGCAGCAGGCAGGGCCCGGTAAGCGGCTCGCCTTAGCTGGCGTGCATTGGTAAGTTTCACCTGCGGCTCGCCTACGCCGGTGTGTCTCGATGAATGCAGTAGCCCGCATTGTGTTGGGCCGCGCACAAGGAAGACCATGCCCACCTCCGAATCCACTTGCTGGACCGTGATCCGCGCCGGGGCGGCCGGCAGCCCGACGCACCGTGAGGACCTCGCCCGCCGTTACCGCGGCGTCGTCCGCGCGTACCTTGCCGCTCGGTGGCGCGGCTCGGCCCTGCGCCGATCTCGACGACGCCATTCAGGAAGTCTTCGTCGAATGTTTCCGCCAGGGCGGTGCGCTGGAGGCCGCGGAGGCGTGGCGAGTGCCCAGCTTTCGCAAAGCTGCTTGAATCCGGACCGCCGCCTGCCCGCGCATTCACGCAGCGCCAAATGCGGCATTGGCAGCAAGACACCGACCTCGCCGGCATCCGTGACAAGGCGGCGCTGGACAAGCTGCCGGCGGAGGAGCGGCAGGCGTTCACCCAGTTGTGGGCCGACGTGGCGGCGTTGTTGCAAAAGGCCCAGACCACGAAGTAGGGGTCCAAGAATTCAACGACGCGTCGCGGCATGGTTTACCGGCCGTCCCACCGGATGCTGTTCGGTGGAAGGCCACCGCGACCTCAAGCCGACCAATGTCATGGTCGGTGCCGGGGTGCCGGGCCGGCTGGCAACGTCGCGCTGATCCGTTTAGAATGACATCACGAACGAGATCACTCAGGTAATTCGTGAGGGAGGCAAGATGACGCGAATCACACTCGATGCGGAGACCGTGGCTCAGTTGCACAATCTGAACGAGGTGCTGGAGGTCTGCGACGAATCCGGGCAGACGCGAGGCTTTTTCCATCCCACTGGGCCGGGGCAACCGAATCGCTCGCCGTTCACGCGCGAACAGTTGGAGGAGTTCCGCAAGCAAAAAACGGGGCGACCACTGGCACAGATCATGCGGGATTTCGAGCGTTACGCCGACAGCCAAGGCGTGCCCGTCCTCACCTTTCCCCGCGACCAGCGCAAGGATGATTTCGCCGCCACTTTCCGCGCCCGGTTCACGGGCACCGAAGGCGTGCTGTTCATCGGCAAGGCCCAGGAAAAAACCAAGGTCTTCCGCACCGAGCGGCGCATTAATCCCGCCAACGGCAAGAAGTATCCCTGGATCGTGCCCGGCTTGTCCCAGGCGTTCGCACGCCTCGACAAGGCCGTCCACGACTACCTCGCCCAGCAAAAGGCCGCAGCATGAAACTTGACTCATGCGCAACAAGTTTTTTTTGACCAAAGTTTTTAGCGCTCGCCCACAGTGGGCGAGCGCTAAACGTCAACAGGATTATTCTTTCTGAATTGCTCCTACTCCCGCCGGCGCTCGGCCTGGGCGGTGGGTGCCGGCGTGAGCACCACACTGGACGCCATGTCCGTCGAGCCCTCCACCAGCGTCACCTGCGCGACGTAGCCTTCCGTGAGCAGCGCTCCGTCGGGGCCGACGTTCTGGAAGCTCAGATGGGTCTTCGGCGACAGCTTGACCTCGATGCTTCCCGACGGGTCGCCGCGCTCCTTGCCTGGCGTCTCCAACGTGATCGACTTGCTGTCCTTGGCGATGCCGATCACCTTGCCGCGAAGGAACGGCGCCGCACGCGGCACGCCCCGGAAGCGGATCTTGCCCGCGGTGTCCTTGGAGCCGTCGGCGAGCCAGACCTGGGCCATGTAGCCGTCGGTCGGCCGATCGCCGCCGAGGCCGACCTCGAAATAGCTCACGCTCGTCTTGTCGGTGAGCTTGATCTTGAGCTTGGTCGCCGCTTCGCCGCGGTCGCGCGCTGCCATCTCCAGGGTCAGCGTTTTGCCGTCCTGCGAAACCGACGCGACCTTGCCGGCGCCGTCGGCCTTTTGCTCCTGCACGTCGCGCACGCCGGGCTCGCCGCGCTGGAACGTCTCGGCGCTTCCGTGGAAGGTCGCGCGGGCGGCGGTGTCCTTGGAGCCTTCCGTGAACCAGACCTCGGCGCGGTAGCCCTCGGTGGGTTTGGCGCCGCCGGTCCCGATGTTGGTGAAGAGGGTCTGCGTCTTGTCGGTCAACTGGATATCGACCGACGGACCGGCATCGTCGCGGCCGCGCGCCTCGAGCTTGAAGGTGATGGTCTTGCCGTTGCCGGCGACGGCGGCCACTTTCCCGGCAAGGTCGGCGCCGCGGCGATCGCCTGGCGCGCCGCCGCTGAGCTGGATGCGGTCGGCGGTGTCCTTGGCGCCGGCGACGGTCCAGACGTGAGCGATGTAGCCTTCAGTCAGCTTGGCACCGCCCACGCCGACGCCGGAGAACACCAGCTTCGTCGTCGCGGTGAGCTTGACGTCGGCCGTCTTCGGCGCCGACTCGCCGCGGCCGGCGGGGGCGACCTCCAGGGTGATCGTCTTGCCGTCCTTGGCGATCGCGACGATTTTGCCCATGAATTCAGGGCGCCGGCACGCGGGGCTCCATCGCGGCCGCCGGCGGCTTCCGCATTCGCGGGCCTGGCCGCAGCTTCGCGCGCGCCGCCGGCGAGCACTTGATGGGTAACGACGCCGACGCCGGTGCCGAGCAGGGCGACGAGCACGAGCGCCATCGCCCCGGTCTTGAGCTTGGTCATGAACATGGCTTGCAATACTCCTTCCACAAGGACGGCGACCGGCGCCGCGATGACGCCTGCGGTCGCCTGGCCGGCTGCGACCAACGCCGCAGCCTGAACGGTTGAGACCACCAAGGCCGGCGGTGCATTGGCCGACGCCGCCGCGGGGGCGAGCGCCAGGGCCAGCGTGCCGGCCGAGAGAGCGAGGCCGTGCCGCGCCAATCGGCCCGCCAGCAGCTTGCGGCCGCGCCAGCCGGCTGGACAGCGTGCCCTCGGGCAGCGCGAGCTGCTGGGACACCTCGTGCCGGGCTCGGCCTTCGAGGTCACACAGCACGACCGGCAACCGGTACTTGTCGGGCAGCCGGCTCAATTCGCGATCGAGCAGCGGCTGCAAATCGTGCCCGAGCTGGTCCGGTCGGGCGGCGGGTTGGGGCATGTGCTGCACCTGCATTTCGCGGCCACGGCGCTTGGCGTTGCGGGCCTTCGCCTCCAGGGCCGTGCGATAGGCCACGCCATATAGCCAGTTGCCCACCGCATCGCGCGGCACCACCGAGGCTGCCTTGCGGACGAGCACCAGGAAAGTGGCCTGGAACGCATCCTCGGCGTCCTGCAGATGGCCGACGACGCGGCGACACACGCCGAGCACCATGGCGCCGTGGCGATGCACGAGGGCCGTGAAGGCGGCCTCATCGCGGTCGGCGATAAAGCACTCCAGCAGCTGCCCATCGGTCATGCTGCCGCCGTGCAGCAGGGCCGCCGTGCGGGCACGATGCATCTGGTCCAGCGTCATGTCGATTGCTCCGAAAGCCGGCAAACGTCTCTCAACCATTATTGGGCGCAAATGGGGTGGTCCGTCCCATTATTTCTTCAACGGCAGCAATTCAATCTTCCGGAAGCACACCTCGGCCCCCTCGGACTGGAAGAGGATCTTGCCCTTGGTGTGGCTGGCGTCGGTGCCGCGGTTGACCACGGTGCCGTTAAGAATGTTGGTGATCTTGTCGCCGTCGCAGACGCACTCCAGCGTGTTCCACTCGCCGACCGGCTTCTCCACGTCATGCTTGCCGCGGAAGCCCTTGACATCTTTCCACTCGGGATCGCGGTCGAACCAGTTGATCCGGCCCGGCGGGAACTTGTGCGGCTCGGCCTTGGGGTTGTAGTACCATTCGTTGCCGCGTTTCTCGGCGGTGGCGGTCATGGTCGGCTGGTTCTTGCCCTTGACGAGGATGAAGTCGCCGGTGCCGCCCTCGATCATCTGGCATTCGATCGACTCGAGCCAGACGCCGCCCGCCGCCCCGTCGTCGCCGACGCAGTGCAGGAGGATGCCGCTGTCCCGCGCGCCGTTGCGCGCGGCGCGTACGTTTCCTCGCCCCATTTGAACTCGACGACGAGGCGGTAATTTTCGTACTCGTGCTCGGTGACGAAACAGCCGAAGACCTTGCCCGAGACGCGAACCACCCCGTCCTGCACGGTGAAGACTTTCTCCGGATCGTTGTTTTTGCCGTATTTCGCGAGATAAGTGTAGAAGCCCGTCAGATCCTTCCCATTGAAGAGCTTGATCGGTTCCTTGACGGGGTCGGCGGCGGTCAGCGACACGCCCAGACCGACGATCACCGCGCTCAGTGCAAACGTACGCAGCATGATGGCTCCTTCGAGTAGTGCAGGGGTGACGCATTGACACAGGGGCGTATCTACACTCATTTCTCCTGCCAGCGTTGCCACGCCAATCCGGGTTGATCGACACGGAACTGCACAAGGCGGCGGTGCTGCACCTCGGTGACATAGACCGTCTTGCCGTCAGGGCCGCCGAAGCAGATGTTGCTCGGCTGCTTGCCGAGCACGTCGATTTCGCGCAGCACCTCGCCCTTGGGCGAGACAACCGCCACCGTGCCCTTGCCGTAGCGGGTGACGTAGAGATTGCCGGCGACGTCGCAGCGCATGCCGTCGAAGCCGTGGTCGTCAAACTTCTTGAGTAGCTTCTTCTCGCCGAGCGCGCCGTCGGCGCCGATTGGGAACGCCCAGATGTTGCGCTGGACGCTCTCGTTGACATACAGCGTTTTCCCGTCGGGACTGACCTCGATGCCGTTGCTGGTGCCCATGTTTGGGGCGGCGAGCGTGACCTTGCCCTGATGGTCGATCTTCCAGACCTGGCCCGTGCCCCTGGCCCAACTCGGATCGCTGGCGTAGAGCGTGCCGTCGGGCGCG
This sequence comes from uncultured Gemmataceae bacterium, assembly GCA_963834865.1. Classification (GTDB taxonomy): domain Bacteria; phylum Planctomycetota; class Planctomycetia; order Gemmatales; family Gemmataceae; genus CAWIDK01. Next base: position 1,812,471 of record CAWIDK010000002.1, on the reverse strand, counting down.
ATGGCAAGATCGTTGGGCTGGTTCATCTTCGGCTCGTGGGCGAAGACGCTGATGGCTTTCGTTTTCATGTCGATCTTGAGGACGTTGTGGCCGATGTAATCGGCGACATACATGAAACCCTGGCGATCGAAGACGATGCCGTTGCCGGTGCTCTTGCCGGGCAGCGTGACGAAGATCTCGCCTTTGCCGGTGGGCGTGACCTTGCCGATGGTCTGGTCCTTCTGGAAGTTGACGGCGTAGATGTTGCCGTCGCGATCGCAATTGGGGCCCTCGATGCCGTCGGTAAAGCTTTTCTCGGCGGTCAGCGGGGTGGCGACGAAGAGCTTGTCCTTGTCGCCGGCTGAGGCGCCGGCGAGGAAGAACGGCATAATCAGGAGGGTTCGCGGGAGCATCGGGTTTTCCCTGGGTGGGGCGGCGGCGGGTGTTGCCGGTGGTTATACCATATTGGATGTGCGCGATCAGGGAGAAAATGCTCATGAAGCGGTATCACGTGGTGGTGACGGACACGCTGGCCGAGATGGGACCCGAGCGTGCCATTCTCGACGACATCGCGGAGATCACGCTGCTGGAGACCAATGACGAGGCCGACGTTGCCCGGCGGGCCACGCATGCCGACGTGCTGCTTGTTTACCACACGATCAAGCTCACCGAGCGCTCCATCGCGACGCTGACGAAGTGCCGCGGGATCATCCGGTGCGGCGTCGGCTATGACAATGTCGATCTGCGCGTCGCGGGTCAGCACGGCATCGTCGTGTGCAACGTCCCCGACTACGGCACCGAGGAGGTCGCCGACCATGCGTTGCTGATGCTGCTCGCCATTGCGCCGCTTCCTTGCCGCGGAAAAGGCGGTACGCGAGGGCGCATGGAGTCCACAGGTCGCCTTCGGCACGCCGCGCCTCCGTGGCCGAACGCTTGGCATCGTTGGTTGTGGCCGCATCGGCACCGCGATGGTGCTGCGGGCCAAAACGCTCGGCATGCGCGTCGTGATTTACGATCCGTACAAGCCCGACGGCGTCGAGAAGGCGCTCGGCGTCGAGCGCTGCCATCGGCTCGAGGAATTGCTCGCGCAGGCGGAGTTCATCAGCCTGCACTGCCCGCTCACCGACGAGACCCGGCACCTGCTCAATGCGCGGACGCTGGCGCTGTTGCCGCGCGGGGCGTATGTGATCAACACGGCGCGCGGTCCGTGCGTGGAGGCGACGGCGCTGATGGCTGCGGTGGACGCCGGGCACGTGGCGTACGCGGCGCTCGATGTCGTGGAGGAGGAGCCGTTGCGCGATGAGCGGCTGCGGCGGCATGAGCGGATCGTGCTGACGCCGCACACGGCTTTCTACTCGGTCGAGGGATTTCAGGAGATGCGCTCGAAGGGAGCGGCGGAGGCGCGGCGCCTCTTGCTCGGCGAGCCGGTGCGCAATGCGGTGAACCTGAACTGGTTGAAAGGCGGTTTGCGTGCCTCTGGCGGTTAGCGTTGAACCGTGCTACCATACCAAGGGCTGAGAAAGCCACGGAGGTGTTCCATGACAGCGACCATCAAGAACGGCGCGACCGAGGAATCGTTCGCCGAGCGCGCGCATCAGGCCACGCTCGCATTGCGCGATTGTGTTGAATTTTCCCCCGACCGGCTTGGTGGCGTTCCGGTGCTGCGCGGCACGCGGTTTTCTGTGCCGCAATTGTTTGCGGAACTGGCTGATAGCGACGCACTCGTCGAGCTGGCGGACGACTTCGAAATCGATCCGGCCCTTCTCAAGAAGTTTCTGCATGCGTTGGCTGTGTCCCTGAACAAGCCGATGGCGCCATGAGGACGGTGCAACTCGACAAGAATGCCGGCAGTAAGAAATTCCGCGATGTCTGCAATCGCGAGGGTGTTGTGCGCTGCATGCTATTGCCGCGCAATGTCCGAGATCAGAGCGACGACACGGTTCTGGAGTTTGCGATCAGCAATGGCTATCTCACGCTGACGTTTGATCGACCCCTTTGCATCAACTCGGCTCACGTGCTCGCCGGGCGCAACCCTGGCGTGCTGCTATTGCGGATGGACGATGGCGCCGTGCAGCGGATTTCCACGCAAATAGCCCCAAAGCTGCTACGGGAATTCAAAAAGGACTTCCCAGACTGGCACGTCGTGCCCTGGCGCAATTCGATCATCGAATTGACTCCCACGTTGGTTTTCATTCATCACACCTTCTCGGCACCGCCGGTCACGGTTGCCGTGCTCAAACGAGACGAAGACGGATGGCAGACCGAGCTACGTCGATTGCTGGACGCAAACGCGCGGATGCTGCCGGAATCCGAGACGGATGCCTAGCGAGCCCCGATGGCATTTCGCGGTCGGGTGATTCTTCAAACTGGGCCGGACCGCTATGCCCGCAACTTGCATTTTGTTCGGAATTCAGTGTTGAGCGGGGCATCTCTCGCTTATAATGCACCGGTAAGCCCGCCTGCGCTTTCCTGCGCTTGGTTCGTACGTCCTGCCCGAAGGCTCCCCTGCCGTGCTGGGCCTGCCTGGAGTTTGCTTGCCACAGGAGTTTCCGATGTTCCGCACCCGCTCGACGTGCAGCTATTGCATTTTCTGCACCGCGCTCGGCCTCGCGCTCGCCTGGCTGATGCTGTTCGGCGCGGCGCCGGCCGCCCGCGCCCAGGGGCAAAAGGGCCCCGTCAGCTTCATTAACGACGTCGCCCCCATCCTCAAGGAGAATTGCTTCGCATGCCACGATGCCAAGAAGAAAAAGGGCAAGCTCGAGATCACCAGCTACGAGAATTTTCGCAAGGGCGGCAGCCGGGACGAGCCGATCGTGCCGGGCGAGTCCAAAAAGAGCCTCATCATCGAGCTGCTTACGATGACCGGCAAGGGCCGGATGCCGCCGCAGGACGTTGGCGAAGCGCTGCCCAAGGAGAAGATCGCCGTCATCGCGAAATGGATCGACGAGGGGGCCAAACTCGACGCCGGCGTCGATCCGAAGGCCGACCTGCTGCGCGAGCTACGCGTCCGCTGGAAGCCGCCGCAGCCGAGGACCGCCTACGACCGCCCCGCGCTCGTCACCGCGCTGGCGTTCACTCCCGACAACAAGCGCATCGTCGTCGACACCGGCTACCATGAGCTGATCATTTGCGACGCGGCCACCGGCAAGCTGCTGCGCCGCGTGTTCACCCGCGCCGAGCGCGCCCATGCGATGGTCTTCCTGCCCGACGGCAAGCTTGCGGTCGCCGGCAGTCGGCCCGGCCAGGAAGGCGACGTCCGCATTTACAATCTCGACGCGGGCAAGACGTTCGACTTCGGCGGCGTGCCGGCCGTGGACGGCGCCAATGATCCGGCGGTGCTCATCAAGGAGTTGGTGCAGACCGACGACGAGATCTTCGCGCTGGCGCTGAGCCCCGACGGCAAGAAGCTGGCGGCCGGCGGTTGCGACCGGCTTGTGCGCCTCTGGGACCTGGCGTCGGGCAAGCTAGAGCACGCGATCGAGAACCACGCCGACTGGGTCCTCGGCGTCGCCTTCACGCCCGACGGCAAGGGCCTGGCCACCGCGAGCCGTGACAAGACCGCCAAGGTTTGGGACCTGGCCGCCAAGGAATCGCTGCTCACCTTCCCCGACCACCAGGATCACGTTTATGCCGTGGTCATCACCGCCGACGGCAAGACCGGCATCTCAATCGGCTCGGACAAGAACGTCCGCGCCTGGCAGGCGACCGACGCGGCCAAGGCGATCGGCAAGCAGGTGCGGGCAACCGCCGGCCACGGCGACGCGGTGTTCCGTCTGGCCTATCGCAATGACGCGAAGGAACCGTTGCTCGCGACGGCCAGCGCCGACAAGACGGTGCGCACGTGGAACCCCGCCACCGGCGCCGCGCTGAAGACGTGCGGCGGCTTCACCGACTGGGTTTACGCCGTGGCGCTGAGCCCCGACGGCAAGCTGGTCGCCGGCGGCAGCGGCAACGGCGAGGTCCGCATCTTCCGCACCGACGGCACGCTCGTCACCAGCTTCAACGCCGCCCCCGGCTACACGCCGCCCAAGACCGTCGAAGTGAAGAAATAAATGCACTGATCCCGCGGCTTGACAGATGCCGGTGTTCCAGGGCCGCAATCACGCAAGAGTGGTTGCGGTCCTGTTTCCGTTCCTGCTAAGATGAGTCGTGTAGGTTGGCCTTGACGGAGGAAGCACGCGGTGATGCTCACGACGGAACGGCCTCGGTTGCGCCGGCACGTGCGGCGCACCCACTTGCTCCACGATCCCGGCCATGTCTACCTCGAAGACGCGCTCGGCCTGTGCGAGGAGCCCCAGCGCCTGACGACGGTGGAAACCGCCTGGCTGGAGCTGCTCGACGGCGAACGTACGCTGGCCGACATCCACCGCGCCGCCGGCGCCAAGTTGCCGGTGGAAACGCTCGCTCGCTGGCTGGAGCACCTCGACGGCCGGCTGCTGCTCGACTCGCCGCGATTCCGCGAAGTTGTGAACGCTCCGGTGCGGCTGGCTCGGCACGTCGGCGGCTGCTATGATGCGGACGACCGCGCCCTGCGCCGGCAGCTCGAGGGCTACTTCACGCAGGCCGGCGGTCCCGGTATGCCGCGCCCCGGCCGGCCTGATGGCTCGCTGCACGTCGCGCTGCTGCCGCACATCGACTTTCGCGCGGGCGGCGTCAGCTATGCATGGGGCTTCAAGGAAATCGTCGAGCGCACCGACGCCGCGCTGTTCGTCATCATCGCAACGTCGCACTACAGCCCGCACCGTTTCACGCTGACGCGCAAGCATTTCGCGACCCCGCTCGGCGTCGTGCCGACCGATGGCGACTTCATCGACCGCCTTGTCCGGCATTACGGCGACGGCCTGTTCGACGACGAATGGCTCGCGCACATTCCGGAGCACTCGGTTGAGCTGGAGGTGGTCTTCCTGCGCTGGCTCTACGAGAGCCGGCGCAACCTGCGCATTGTGCCGTTGGTGGTCGGCACGTTCAGGGATTGCGTCCTGGCCGGGCAGCCGCCACACCAGCGCGGCGACATCGCGCACATGATCGAGGCGCTGCGCCGCGCCGCCGAGGAGACGCGTGAACCGATCTGCTTCCTCATCAGCGGCGACCTCGCGCATATCGGCCCGAAGTTCAACTCCGGCGAACGGCTGACGCCGGAGCTGCTCGAGCGCAGCCGGCAACAGGACCAGGCGCTGATGCGCCGGGCCGAGGCGGGCGACGTTGCCGGCTACTTCCAGATCATCACACGCGAACAGGATGAGCGCAATATCTGCGGCTTCCCGCCAACGTATCTCTTGCTTGAGGCGCTGCGTCCGCGCCGGCCGGCTTATGCACTATGGGCGCTGCTACGTCGATCATCCACAGGGTAAGTCCAGCGTGAGCTGGGCGAGCATGGTGTTTGGTTAGTCAGTGGTGAGTGGTGAGTGGTGAATGACGACCTGACACGCCCTGAGCCGACGGGCCCGGGAGCTGCGCACGCCGAAACCCCCGGGCCCGTCGGCCCGGAGCGTGACGCAAATTGCGTATCACCACTCACCACTCACGACTCACCACTCACTCACCACTCACCACTCACCACTCACCACTCACCACTCACCCTCGCCCATTGCCTCGAGCGCTGGCAGCGCGAAGCCCGCCGTGGCCAGGTGGACACAGGGCGTTATCGTTGTCGCTACTACACCTGGGGGCGGGGTCCGGCGCTGGTGTTCATCCCGGGCCTCTCGCTCGAGTCCACGTCATTCGTGATGCCGATGGCCCGGCTGCACGCGGAGTTCACTTGCATCGGCTACGAGCTACCGGCCGCCGGCGACGCCCCGTTGACTCGCTATCAGCTCCGTGACCTGCGCGACGACCTGTTCGCGCTGCTGGATCATCTGCAGATCGACCGCTGTTACCTGCTGGGATTTTCGTTCGGCTCGACGATCGCGCTCGCCGCCCTGGCCGGCCAACCGCGCCGCTGCCCGCGAGCGCTCCTCGTCGGCGGCTTCGCCCGGCGGCGGCTGGCGTGGGCCGAAGTGCTGCTGGTTCATTGGCTCCGCTATTGCCCTGGCCGCGTCGGCATGGTGCCGTGGTTCAGCCGGATCAACCGCCGGCACAACGACGAGCTATATACCGCGCGGCCGGCCGGCGAGCTGGAGCATTTCTGTGCCGCTGAGGGCGTGCCGTTGTTGCGGACTTTCGCCGCGCGGGCCCTGCTGATGCACCGCACCGATTTGCGCCCGCTGTTGGGGCAGATCGCGCAGCCGGTCTTGCTGGTGCATGGCGATCGCGACCCGTTGGTGAGCCGTGCCTACCAGGACGAGTTGAAGCGTGGGCTGGTGAATGCTGCCCTCGCCGAGATCGAGAATTGCGCCACTATCCGCAACTGACCCATCCGGAGGTGTTCAGCGAGGTCGTTCGCCAGTTCTTGACACCGGCGGCGTGCCCGGCCGAGCCGGGCGCTTCATTGCGGCACGACGGATCCCCACGGGCATTGGAGAAATGAACCATTGCTCCGGCGTGACAAGTTGGCGCTGCCACGCAACTGCAATATCGGGTAGAATGCCGGCCGAAAGGAGGGTCCCGCCATGAAGGACCTCGATGTGCAAGGTCGGTCGACAATCCACTACTCGGAGGGAGCGAACCTCCCGGCAGATAGCCCGATCTTTCGCGAGTCGCAGACTTTCCGCCGCGAATTGCCGCGTTTGCTGGCAGAAGGGCACGAAGGCCAATTCGCCCTGGTCAAGGGCGACGACATCATCGGCCTGTTCTCCAGCCTCGAAGAAGGCGCCCGCGTTGGATACGAGAAATACCTCAGCGAGCCGTTTCTCGTGCAGCCGATCCGTGAACGGGAAGAGCTGATTCGTCTCCCCTGGTACTGTTGGCCATGCCGCACCTAAACTTTGCGCTCCACGCAGACGGGTTGGTAGTGGACGCGTCGATCGGGCTGAGCGACCCGCAAGCCACTCAATCGGCGCAGGCGGGACAGGCGGTTCCGCCTGCGGTCCGACTGCGGGCTTTGATCGACACCGGGTCCGACCGCAGCGCGGCGGCACCTCAAGTGTTCCAACGGCTCGGTCTTGCGCCGTTGATTTACGGGCTATCACACACTGCCGGCGGTTCCGTCCGTGTGAATCTGTACCGGGCTGGCCTCACCATACCGGGCCTTGCTCTCAGCACCGGCCGCGCGTTGGCAATTGCGGACCTGCTGGTGACGGAGACTCACGGTACCGTTGCCGTATGATGCGTTGATAGGGTTGGACGTGCTGCGTGAGTGCCTGTTGGTGTTCGACGGGCCCGGACAGCAGTTCATCCTGGCGTACTGAGAATCACTCGTGGCGGTGATCCGCGGGTGTCCTGTCGCTGGACGTTGATCGAGGAATCACCCAGCGCAGCACCTGCAGCAGCAGGAACACGCCGAGGACCGGAGCGATGACCCAGGCGAGCTTCGGCATCCACAGCGCCAGGATGAGCAGCACGGGAACAAGCCACAGCAGCCCGCAGCCTACCAGGGTCATCGTTCCCTTGAAGCTGGCTTGCTCCGTCGCCTCCTGGTACTCCAGCGTGCTGCTGCGCCGGCGCTCGATGCTGCGGCGCGCTGCATCGTCCAACTCCAGGGCGCGTAGCTCGTCGTGCCAGGCCACGGCCGTGTCTCCGCCGTCCATTGCGTGCTCGAACGCGTCGACCAGGGCCGCCCACGGATCCAACGCGGGCCATGTTTCCGCGTGCGGTTGACCGTGCACGTCGGTGTAGCTGAGACGGGCAGGGCCGGGCCAACCGCCCTCGAACTCGAGCGCCGCCCGGCCGGTGCGATACACCAGCGCCAGCCGCCAGCGCGGCTCCGCCTGGTGCGGTAAATACGTCGCTTGCAGCAGCAGGCCATCGACGAAACGGCCCACGAGCAGCAGCGGCTCGTCCGGCGCCAGCTCCGCTTCGACGCCGGACAGCGCGGACACCTCGGCGATCTCGCCGCCGACCGCGCGCAGCACATCCCATCCCGGCACGCTGCGACCGCGTCCCTCGGCGTCGCCGCTGCCGATCAGCTCTTCCGTCGACCAGCGCTCAAATTCCAGTAGCCGTGGCTCGGGTTCGCCAGCTCGGGCCAGCTCGGCCAGGCGGCGCACACCGGGATGCAGCGCTTCGGGCAACAGCGGCAAAAGGACGCAGCCGGTATCCGTTTGCAGCATCGCCGCCTCGTAGGCGACATCGGGCAAACGGTCGGCGGGGTGGACGCACAGGACGTGGCGCTCCGACTGCAGGGCCCGGCGTAGCTGCGCGGCCCGATTGCTGAGGCTCCCCGCCACGATCACGGCGTCGATACCCGGGTCGGCGAGCACTTCTTCGAGATCGCCCACCCGCGGAGGCCGCAGCCCGGCGCGGGCGAGATATTCGATGCCCAGTGGCGGACCGCTGTAGACGGCCAGCGCGTGCCGGCCGGACTCGACGAGGGCGCGAGCCATGTCCAGTCCATCGGGGTGATCGCCGAGCAGTGCGAAACGCATGGTGTGATTGCGCAACCGCAGGCGGACGACCGCCGCGCGGTCATCCCTTCTTCTTGAGCAGCCCCAGACGACCGAGGTCGGCGCCGGGAGGAGCATTGCCGGGCTCGGGACGCACCTCGCGGGGCAGCGCCAGGCGTTCGAGCTGGGGCGCATCGACGTTGAACGGCGTCTTCACCGGCGGCCCGGGGTCGACCGCCAGCGCGTCCTGCTCGCCGGTGCGGCCCCACAGCGCCAGCCAGTCGGCCAGCGATTGCTTGCCGTTGCCGTAAAACCCTTCGAGCCGGCGGTCGAAGGCGTTGCCCTTGCCCTGCCACGATAGCAGGCCGCGGCCCAGGACCCCGTCGGGCAAGCGCAGCAACGTCGACTGCGGCGCCGGGTCACCGAAGGGATCGGTGAAATAATTGGCGGCCGCCTGGACCAGGATCGGCGCGGCGCCGTCGTGGCCGAGCTTCGGCGCGATCAGCGCCCGCCGCAGCGCCCAGGTGTTGTGCTCGAACTGCCAGGCGATCGGCCCCGCCTCGCTCGAACCGGCAAGCTCCGGCTGCAGGGCGTCGCCCAGCGCGAGCGCCACGTTCTGGCGGGCGGCAAGCTTGACCGCGCCGCCCGACACCAGGACACCCTTGCCCGATAGGAGCACGCTGTCGCTGAGCCGGCATTCCAGTGGGCCGTTCGCTGGCCCGGTCATGGCGAGCAGCGAGCGGAAGCCGTCGGACGCCTTGCCGAGCGGACCCTGCAGACGGCAGCGGTGCAGCAGCAAGTTGCCGCCGGCGACCTTGACCAGATGCGGCGGCATCACCACGGTCTTGCTATTCTCATAGCGAATGTTGGCGCCGATCAGCTCGAGGCTGCCGCCGTACGTTTCGATCAGCGCGGCCCGGTCGAGCACCAGGCCCTTGGCGTTCACCGTCAAGGTCAACGGGTCGGCCTTTTCGGGTTTGAAATACAGCACCAGTTGCGTGACGCCCTGTACGCGCAGGGGACTGCTTGGATGATCGCCGGTGCCGCTAATGTGAAAGACGACGCGCGGGGCCATCGGCTGCTTGCGCTTGAGCAGCTTGTCCAGGAACAGTCCCAGGTCGGCACGCGCGGGCAGGTCGACGGCCTCGCCGTGATAGAGCCCGTCGGCGGTCGTGTCGATGGCCGGCTCGCCCGGATCGGGAGCCACGCCCGCGAGCTTCAACTCGGGCCGATCGAAGGTGTGCGGCAGCCAGTCGACCGGCTCGGGCGGGAGTCGGCCCACCGTTGCGCCGAGCGGCCCGGGGCCGGCCTGCGCCGCGAAGCCAACCGGCGGGTCGTACGCCCAGAACACGGCCGCCGGCAGGTCGTCGAGCTGCGCCGGCGGGTAATTCGGCCAGGTTTCCAGCAGCGCGCGGTCGCCTTCGCGGTAGCGCCACTGCAGACGCCAGGCGCTCAGGTCGCTACCGTCAATCGACATGCCGTCGCTCGCCAGCAGCTTCTTCCAGCCGGCATACACGGTGTTAACCGCCCGCCAGCGGACGGTGTCCGGCGCCGCCCCGCCGGCGAGGCGCAGCAGGTCGCCGTCCGCGCCGGCCGGATCGTTCCGCGCAGGATCGAGTCCCACACGAGCGCCTGCACCTGCGGACTGCCGCCCTTGCCGGAGGCGTCTTGCGCGCACGAGAGTCTGGCCCGTCACCAGCGTCGAGCGGACGATGCGCAGCTTCACCGCTTCGTCGTCCCGGCAAGCCACGCGCAATAGCGGCTGAACATTGCCGACCAGCAGCGACTGATCGATCAACACGTCCACGCTGGCGGCCTGGACGGCGAGCATCGTGAGGTCGGTGCCGCGCAAAGCAGCCGGAGATGCGCAGGCGGGCCGGCTCGGTATCGGCGCCGTCGGCGCGCTGGAGCGACGCGAGGACCGTGCCCTGCGGCTGCTTGCCGATGACCGAGAAAGTGCAGTCGCGCAGTTGCAATTGGCCGCCCGCGAGCTGGAATAGGCACGCCGGCGCGGTGGCCAATGGATCGCTCGATTTCACTACGATGTCCAGACCTTGCACGGTCAGCTGGCCGCGGCGCTGATTCAACAGCACCCGCGGCATTTTCTCCTTGGCCGTCGCATACGGCTCCCAGGCGAGCAGCGGGCGGAATCCCGGGCCGCCGCGCAACACGATATCGCGCCCAACCGGAGGCTGCAGCTTGTCGATGAACAACGGCCCGCGGTCGTGAATTTCGATGATCGACCCGCCGGCGGGCGCGGCGGCCAACGCCTCGGCGATGGAACGATACATGCCCGCACCTGGGGCGGCACCCCGACTAACGCGCAGCACCGGCGCGCCGGCGGGCGGCAACGGGAATTGCTCGAAGGGACCGTAGAATTCGCGCCGCAGCGCGGCCGGGTCCACCGGCAGGCTCGGCTCGTACAGCGGGAGCAGCACGGGCATGGCGACGCCCATCTGGGCGGCGTTGCCGGCCACCTGGAGTTTGTCGCCGAGGTTCTTGCCCGCGTTGGGATCGATCGGCACCGCGTGGGCGTTGGTCTGGGGCGGAGCCGATGTGTGGTCGTCGCGCTTGCGCTCCGGCCCGCCGCGGCCGGCGAGCATCACGCCGATCATGGCCACGACGGCGAGCCCCGCCGCCCCCGCCCCGAAGATCATCCAGGGCGGCACGGACACGGTGCCGCCGGCCGACCGTTCACGTTTCGCCGGCGGATCCTGCGTTTCGGCCGCGTCGTTCTCGACTTTACGTTTCGGCGGCTCACGGGGCGCGCTTGGACGACTCGCGTGTTTCCTGGCGCGCCGGCCTCGGCCGTTTGCGGCGCGGTCGTTCGCGTCGTTGGGCTGGCTCCTCCGGCACCGCCGGTTCGTCGTCGGGTACCGCCGGTTCGTCGTCCGGCACCGCCGGTTCGTCGGCAACTGCGGGCTCGTCGTCGGGCACCGCCGGCTCGTCGTCCGGTACCGCGGGCTCGTCCTCAGCCGCGGGATCCGGCGCGGGGGTCGGCTGCTTCGCGGCAGCGGGAGCGCGGGGAGGCGGGGGAGTCGCTGGCACGGGGAGCGGCGGTCCATTGCCGCGTGCCGCCGTCGTGCCTTTTTTCGCGGCCGGCACCGGGCGTGGCGCGGCGCGGCGCCGTGGCGGCAGGCTTGGCGGCGCCGTCGGGATCTTCCAGGTTGCGCAGCAAATCCGCCGGCGTCTGGTAGCGATCCTCAGGCTTCTTGGCCAGCATGCGCTGCAAGATGGCGACGTAGCCGGCCGGCACGTCCTTGTTGAGCTGGCGCACGTCGGGCAGTTCGTCTTGCAGGTGTTGCAGCAGCCGTTCGGACATGGTCCCCTGCGCGAACGGCGCGGTGCCCCCGAGGATATGGAAGAACGTGCAGCCCAGCGAATAGATATCGCTGCGAATGTCGGCACTGCCGCTGTCGCGTGCCTGCTCCGGGGCCATGTAGTCGATGGTGCCGACCGTCGTGCCTTCGCGGGTCAGGCGGAATTCCTCGTCGCTGGGGTGCAGGGCCAGGCCCAGATCGGTCAGCTTGACGACGAGCCGGCCGTCCTTGCGCGTCAGCAAGAAGTTCGACGGCTTGACGTTGCGGTGGACCACCTTCTGCTCGTGGGCATGCGCCAGGGCCCGGGCGGCCTGCAGCACGATTTGCAGCGCTTCCGCAGGCGGCAGCTTGCGGCGTTTGTCGATGTATTCCTGCAGGTCGATGCCGGCGACATATTCGAGGGCCAGGAAGAACACGCCGTCCTGCTCGCCGAACTCGTAGATGGCGACGATGTTCTCGTGGTGCAGCCGGGCGGCCGCCCGCGCTTCGCGGCGAAAGCGGTCAAGCATCTTGGGCTGCTTGGCCGTGGCGGCCGGCAGGACTTTCAGCGCGACGACGCGATCCAGATCGACGTCGCGTCCCTTGTACACCGTCCCCATGCCGCCGCTGGCGACGAATTCCAGGACTTCGTACTTGCCGATTCGGTCGCCCTTGCTCAGGCGTTTGTTGACGATTTCCTCGGACATCGGCCCCGCCGGTGGAAGAGGAGGATCAGGAGGGCACGCATGCATGGCCGCCGATGCGTTTCATTCTACCCTGGACCGGCTCGGCCCGTCAACGTACTGGAGAAACCGCGCGTCCGTTTCCCATCCTGCCTCCGCCATGCCAGCGGAGTTCGGCACTCACACCGTGAGGTCGAGCGCCGGACTCCGCTGCCCCATGGTCAGGTCGTGGTCGATCCCGACGGTTGGGCGACCGGCACATCGGCCTGGATCCAGGCGTCGGCCTCGTCGGCCTGCTTGCGGTCGAAGTAGCGGATCTTGGCGGTGGTGAACGGCCGGCAGAACGCCGCCATGCCGTGCTCCCAGGCCTTGTCGCCGACCAGCGCCAGCCGCTCGATGTCGCCGAAGTGTTTCAGGTCGAACTTGATGTCTTCCCACAGAGCGCCGGCCGTCCAGCCGTGGAAGTCGTGCATGTCGAACAGGACACGCATCTTGCCGTGCTGGCCGATCAGCCGCTCGACCGCCGGGACGAATTGCGCATAGTCTTCGCGCGTGAGCTTGCCGCTCGCGCGAACCAACAGGACCTTGCCGTCCGCCCTTTCGTGCATTGCCACCGCCATGGAATCGCTCCTTTCATGCATGTGCTCCCTTGGGTCATTCTATGCGAGTCGGCGAAGTCGGGGCCAATGAGGGTTGCTCGTCGAAGTCCGCGACAAGCCCAATATCTGCACAAATCCTGCCGCGAACATGAGCACAGCAAATCAGACGGCGGCCTGGGGACGAGCTCACGCCGTCAGCGCAACCGTTGCCGAATTAACGGTTTTCGCATTGTTACCCAAGAAAACCGAACACTGGCATAAAAATGCCGTGGGGCCTTACAGGAAAGGTGCAAGGTTCTCTCCCCCTTGAGCCGTATTTCCGTATTTCACAATCGCTTGCCGTTCGAATCATCCATGACGAGCACGCGACGCTGATGGTGTGGCGCAGCTGAGGGAGATTGGCATTGGAGCTTCTGGGCGAAACGATCTGCCCTTATTGCGGCGTCGGTTGCCGGCTGTCATTTGAAGGCGAGAACGGGAAAGTGCTCCGCGTGCGCGGCGTCGAAAATGCCGCGGCCAATCTCGGCGGCATTTGCGCCAAAGGTGCCCAGCTCGCTCCGTCCATCGACTCTGCCGATCGTCTTACACACCCCCAATTACCGTCAAGGGACGGGTCATGGCGCGGATTGGCCCTCCCGATCGCGGATCGTCACGATGTTCCATGCGGAATGTCGTGACGATTGGGCTCAACCCACCTGGGGAGCCTTGCGTTCGGCGAGGCCGAGCGGGGGGCCCACGCAATGCGGTCGGCCCCGTCCCAAGGTCCGAGCGTGGCCGTCGCCCTTATGGCCGTCCCCGGGATCCTCGAGCTGCTGAAAGATCTCGGCCGCAATGACGATGTCGTGGGCAATTTCGACCAGCTTGCGGTTGCGGTCGCTCGCCAGCTTGCGGAGCCGGCGGAAGGCTTCCGGCTCGTCGAGGCCGGCGTAGCGCATCACCAGGCCCTTGGCCCGCTCGATGACCTTGCGATCCTCCAGCGTTTGCCGCAACTCGGCGGCTTCCGATCGCAACGCCTCGATCTGCACGAAGCGGTGCATGGCCAGGGCGATGGCTGTTGCCAGGTCGGCTTGCTTGACCGGCTTGAACAGACAGGCCAGGACGTACGGGTTGGACAGCGCGCGTGGCAGCGCCCCGGCGTCTTGTTCCCCAGGCACGAGGATGAGCGGCGTCGGCTGCTCCCGGCACACCTCGTCGGCGACCGTGCTGCCGTCCAGGTCGGGAAAGTGCACAGCCGTGATCACCAGGTCGGGGCGAAGCAGACGGCATTGCTCGACCAGTTGCCGCCCCGTGGCGGCGCCACAGGCCTGGTGGCCCAGACGGGTAAGATACTCATGGTGGCCCTGGCAAATTGCCGGGTCGCCGTCCGCCACCACGATGCGCAGGCTTACGGCCGGGCTCCTGCGGTCGAGGAGCCCGTCCGAATGAGTGCAATCTGTTTGTGCCACGGTATTCCCTCTGCGGGCGCAAGGCCAACAGCTAATTTCCCACTGTCGATTATGACAGCGGCACGCAATCCTTCTGTCCGCTACCGCTCCAAACCAGCCGAATTCTTTGTGGAGAGCGGCCCCTTGCAAAAATCCCCGGCGTGCGTAGGTTATCCCTTGTCTCGCGCACGACGATGTCCGCGCTTGAAACAGCCGGGTCTCACGCAGGGCGTTCCGCCCTGGGCGACCCAGCAACCGAGACGGTTTTTTCTCTTATGTAACTCTTCTTTAGAGAACCATCACCTTCGACAGCCTGGGCTTCCCGCGGGAATTCCGCCCGGTGCCATCGGTGGTCCTTTTCTGACCGAGAGCAGAAGGATATCACCGATGTTGAAGCGTCCCGCGGCGCGGTCGGCGAACCGGCTGCTCGCCCGGCTGTCCCCCCCGGAGTACCAGCGACTCGTGCCCCTGCTGCGAGTGGTGCCGTTCAATTTCAAGCAGATCCTCAACGAACCCCGCTCGCGCATCGCCTACGTTCATTTCCCCACCCAGGGCGTCGTGTCCGCCGTCACGATCATGGAGGACGGCACCGTCATCGAAGTGGCGACGATCGGGAACGAGGGCATGGTGGGACTGACCGCCCTGCTGGGCGACCAGGAGTCGCCCAACCGGATGATCGTCCAGGTTACTGGGGCGGCGTTGCGAATGACGATAGATGACTTTCGCGCTGAAACCCGCGAGGACAGTCCGCTGCGGCGGTTGCTGGTCCGCTATCACGCCGCCTTCCTCGTACAGATCTCACAGGCCGTGGCGTGCAATGGGCTGCATCATGTTCAGGAGCGCTGTTGCCGGTGGATCCTGATGACCCACGACCGGGTGGAGTCCGACGAGTTCCTGCTCACCCACGAGTTCCTGGCCCACATGCTCGGCGTGCGCCGCATGAGTGTCACGGCGGTGCTCAAGCCCCTGCAAGACGCCGGGCTGATCCGCAACCGCCGAGGCCGGGTCACGGTGCTGGACCGGCCCGGGCTCGAGGCCGCGACCTGCGAGTGTTACCGCAGCGTGCAAGCAGCGTTCGCCCGCTTGCTCGGTTGAGCCGCCGCTCGGGCGTCATGCCGGCACTTCGCTCACGGGCAACTGATCGACAACGATCTCCTCCACGCGCACCGCGCCGTCCGCCACGGTCAGGTAATGGCAATGATGGTCGGTCCAGCAGCCCGTGTTGAAGTACGCGGGACCGCTCGACGGGTCGGGCTCGGTTTCGGCCAGGTGCGTATGGCCGCAGATCACCACGTCGGCGTGCTTGGCCCTGGCGTACTTCTTGGCTTCCTCGCGGATGCGCTCGACGCAGCGCAGGAAGGTCTTGCTGCGGCGCTTGGCGCCGATCGCCAGCCGCCGGCTCATGCGCTGTAAATGGAGATAGAACCAGTCGGCGACGTGGGTGACCACGGGGTGGTCGGTAAGGAAGCGGTCCCACGTGTCGCCATGCACGCACAGCACGCGCTTGCCGCCCGATTCGAACAGGTACTCAGGGACAAAGTCGGCGCCGATCAGATGTGCGACGGACTCGGCGCCCTCGTCGTGGTTGCCGCAGACCCAGACCAGCTCCAGTTGATCGGACAGCTTGCGCAACCGCGAGAGCACGTGCCAGTGTTGCTTGGTGAGGCGGTACTCGGTGTTCTCCAGCACGTCGCCGTTGAGGATCAAGCGGGTGGTATCGGGCAGCGCGCCAGGAACTCCTGGACTGCCCGCACCTGGCAATTGTCCGCTCCGAGGTGGAGGTCGGACAGGAGAACTGCATCCAACACGATCACCTCCATTTCGCCGAGAACCGGACGGCTGCCTGAAGGGAACCGGATCCCCATCCCTGGGCCGCCGAACGCCATCTCCCTCAGATTAGCACGTTGGCGCTCTCGTGCGATGAAGATTGTGCGATATCTGGCTCGGTCCGCTTGATTCCACATCGGGTCCGGGTAACGATACTGGGAGAGGCGGTCTGGAGGACCCGTGGAGTACGACTGCGACGTGATCGTGATCGGCAGCGGGGCCGGCGGGGCAACGTTCGCGTACGCCTGTGCCCGCGCCGGCAAGAGCGTCCTGCTGCTGGAGCGCGGCCGGGCTTATCGGTTGCCGGAGCCCGCCCACGACGAGCAGGCCATGCTCATCGACAAGCGCCCGTACGACGACCGGGAGGTCGACGTCAACGGCTCGCGCAAACGGCTGTACATGGGCGGCGTGCTCGGCGGCGGCACCGCGCTTTACGGCGGGGCGTTATTACGGCCGAGCCGCGCCGACTTCCATCCAGGCCGGCATTACGGCGAGCGCATCCCGCGCGATCTGGGATTGGCCGATCGCCTACGACGAGCTGGCGCCCTTCTACGCCGAGGCCGAGCGCCTTTATGGCGTGGCGGGCGATGGCGAGGATTTCGGCCCGCTCGAGCGTCCGAATGGCGGCTACTCCCGGCAACCGTTATCGCTGCATCCGATCAACCAGAAGCTGATCGCCGCCAACCGGTCTGCCGGGCTGAGGCCGTTTCGGCTGCCCCTCGCAATCGATTCGGCGCGGTGTCTGCGCTGTGCTTGCTGCGCGGGCTACATTTGCCCGACCGGCGCGCAGCTCCTCGGCCCAGCTTATCGATCAGGCCATTGCCGACGGCCTGCCCTTGCGATTGCAGACGGATGTCGAGGCGGAACGGCTGCTGCTTGACGGCCGCGGCACCGTCAGCGGAATCAGCCTGCTCGACCGGACGACCGGCCGACGCACCATCGGCCGGGCGCGGCGGTATGTGCTCGCGGCGGGCGCGATCGGGTCGGCCGCGCTGCTGCAGCGCTCGGGTTCCGCCGAGCCGCTCGTCGGCCGCCATTACATGCTGCACCTGTCGCCGATCGTCGCCGGCCTGTTCGCGCGGCCGCACGGCGGCGACGAGACGTTCGTCAAGCAGGTCGGCTTTGCAGACTATTATTTCGGCGCGCACGACTATCGCCACAAGCTGGGCCTGGTGCAATCGCTGCCCGTGCCGGGGCCGCTGCTCATGTCGAAGATGGTCCCGCTTCTGCCCCAGCCGCTCGTGCGGTTGTTGCGCCAGCGCATGCTGCCGTTGGCGGGCATCGTCGAGGATTTGCCGAACCCGGCGAATCGCGTCACCTGCGACACCGACGGTCGGCCGCACTTGCAGCACCGCTTTGGCGCGTACGATCTCGAACGCGGCCAGCGCCTCAGCCGGCTCATGGCACGAATCCTCAAGTGCGCCGGTGCGGTGTTATGCGTGGCCCAGCGGTTCGCGTCGGGCGAGCACGTCGCGCACCAGTGCGGCACGCTGCGCTTCGGCACCGACCTCGCCCACGCGGTCCTCGGGCCCGACTGCCGCAGCTTTCGGCATCCGAACGTATTCGCGGTCGACGGCAGCTTCTTCCCAACGTCGCTCGGCGTCGGCCCGGCGCTGACGATCATGGCCAACGCCTTGCGCGTTGCCGACGTTGTGACACGCGAGGTCTAACGGGCTCGCATAAAAACATGAATCACGAAAACACGAAAGGACGAAAACACGAAAGCATCGCTGGCAGGCGCTGGGCCGATTGCGGTTTTTTTTTTCGTGCTTTCGTGCTTTCGTGTTTTCGTGATGAAAATGAGTTGCAGCCGAGGAGACCAACGCCATGACCACGAGCGCGATCTCGATCCGTCTGGAGCAGCTCCGGCAGGCCCGGCGCATTCATGGCGGCGTTTGGAAGCTTCTGGTCGCGCTCGTGGGTATCAAGCTCGCACGCCTCACGATCCCCTCGACGCGGCTGCGCCTGGCGGTCTACCGAGGCATGTTCAAGAAGAAATATTCGCCCGGTCTCGACGAGAATGAGGCCGAGCGGCCGCTGGGGACCTATCGGTCGCTTAATGCGGTGTTCACGCGCGGTCTCAAGCCCGAGTGCCGGCCCATCGCGCCGGGCACGCCGCAGTTTCTCAGTCCGTGCGACGGCACGATTCAGGATGTCGGCCGGGTGACCGACGGCAAGCTGCTGACCCTCAAGGGAATCGAGTACACGGTGACATCGCTGCTACCGGGCACGGACCCGCGGCCATTCGAGGGCGGCCAGTATGTCGTGATCTTTCTGTCGCCGATTCATTGCCATCGCGTGTTCAGCCCGCAGGATGGCTACCTGGAGCAGGCCGTCCATGTCCCCGGCTACCGGTTGCTCGTGCATCCACCGTTTCAGCGCGCCGAGTATCCCGTCTACACGTTGAATGAGCGGGTGATCCTGCGTTTTGCGACCGACCTGGGCCCATGCGTCGTCGTCATGATTGCCGGCTGGGGCGTGGGCAATATCACGCTGCCACTCGCGCCCGACTTTCGGCCGCGCGCCCGGGTCGCGGCGACGCGC
The DNA here is from genome assembly GCA_963834865.1 of uncultured Gemmataceae bacterium. Classification (GTDB taxonomy): domain Bacteria; phylum Planctomycetota; class Planctomycetia; order Gemmatales; family Gemmataceae; genus CAWIDK01. Next base: position 1,793,696 of record CAWIDK010000002.1, on the reverse strand, counting down.
AGCTTCGTGCCGCCAGCGGCCGTGAAGCGCGGCGACTGGGTGGGGACGTTCGAGCTTGGCTCGACCGTCGTGCTGCTCACGCCGCCGGCCGCGGATGTGCTCTCCCTGGTGTCCCCGGATGAGGCGATCAAGTATGGACAGCCTCTGCTTACCTACCCAGCCGTCGACGCCGATTCCTCGCGCGGAAGCGGCGAAGCGGCGCCGCTGCCGGCGTCTGACCGCGTCACGGCGGACTCGCTGCTGCTGGTTGCCGGCTTCGGCGATCCCGTGGCCCTGGACTACGTGGCGTACGCCTGCGCGGCAGGAGCGCGCAATGTAGTGCTGGTCGCGCCCGCCGAATTGGGTCGCTGGGTCGATGCGCTGCTCGCGCTATGCGCCGGCAGTCCTGTCGGCGGTCGCGCCGCAGATCGCGGGCCGCAGCCGGGCAATCACGTTGATCGTGTTCGTGCCTGCGCGCTGAGCGCCGATGACCGCCGAGCGGTGGACGACCTGTTCCGTCTAGCGGCCCAATGCGGGACCGAGTTCATCGGCATCGTGAGTACGTTCCGCGTGGACCTGGGCGACCGCAGCGCGGCGCAGGCCGAAGACTTCGTGGTGACGCGGCGCAAACCCTGGGGGCGCGCGTGCGCGTCTTCCGGCCTGGGCACGTCCTGAGCCGCAGCTCGCGCACCAAGGCACGCTTGCAACAACTCGGCTTCGGCTACCCGCTCGTGCCGGCGTGGCTCAGCGGCTGTTGCATTGCGGGCGAAGAGCTGTGCGCGGCTATCGACAGCGAACGCCATGCTGCCGGCACGCCTGGCGTGCGGGTTTACACGCTGCTGGGCCCGCGCCGGCCGTGGCGCGATTGGCTGGCCGAGCACCGCCCGGCCGCGTTGCGCCATGCGTGCCTGACCTGGGTGTGCGCGTTGCTCGCGCTGCTGTGCGTCGGCCACCTCGCCGGCATTGCGCTGGCTTTGCTCGCCCGACGTTGGCCGTCGCTGCGCTGGTGCAAGGTGGGCACGCTGCGCCCGGGCTCGTTCCGCGAGCTGCTCGCCCTCTACAACCGCTACAACTATCGTCACGTGAAAGTGGTCGGCTACAACAACGGTGTCGTTCACTTTGGCCACCGCTATCCGGGCAAGACCCTGGTCTCCACGATCGGCTGCAATCGCGCCCGGCTGGTCGGCGCCGACGTGCTGAAGGCCGACTGCGGCACCACCGTGCGGCAAGCGCGGCAGGTCCTTGCGGCCGCCAGCCGTGAGCTCCCGGTCGCACCAAATTATTCGTACGTCTGCCTCGGTACGGCGTTCTTCGTGCCGATCCACGGCTCCGCGGCCGACTTCTCCACGATCGCGGACACAATCACGCGCGCGGTCCTCTACGACTCCCGGACTGACCGGCTGATCGCCACGACGCGCGATGAGCCTGCCTTTCGGGACCACGTATACGACCTGCGGGCCGACGTGCTGCTGCTGCGCCTCTATGTGCAGGTCAAGGCGAAGTCACCGTACCACGTCAGCACCGAGCTGGTGCGCAATCCGAGCAGCGCGGTTCTGCTCGACGCCTTGCAGGACGGCCGGGCGACGAATGTGGAGATTCGCAAGGCTAACGCGGCGCGCGATGCGGTCGCGATCTGCAAGTACTACGGCAAGAGCGGCGATACGCCTGCCGTGGCGCTGGCGTCGCCCCGCGATGCGCTCGGCGGGCTGTGGGATCGGCTCGAAGAGAACGCCATCACCTCGTTCCTGATGCACGCCCTGGCGCGGTATTGCATCTGGCACGTGGAGCTGTTTTTCACCGCGGCAGAGTTCGCGGTGTTCTGGAAGACGCATCGGTTGCTGCCGTTGCGCAAGCTGCAGCTGCGCTTCATTCGCAAGGACGGCATGCCGCATTCGCCCTTCCGCGCACACGACTGCGTCTCGGTGGACCTGTTCATGTTTCGGCGTCATCGGCGGCAGTTCGAGGCGTACCTCAAGCGGACCTTCGGCAGCGTCCGAACCAACCCCGGCAAGCACAGCAGGTGAATTCGCATGGAACCGTGCCAAGCGCTCCTCGACACTTGCGAGCAGATCGTGCGCGAGCGGCTGCCGAACCTCCTGCGTCTTTACCTCAACCCGTACGTCACGCAGACGTGCTATTGCCTCAATCGCTACGTGCAGTCCACGTGGAACGAGCCCGCGGCCGAGGATTACCAGACGTTCCTTGCCAACGGCTTTGGCGAGGCGGTCAGCGGCGCGATCAAGCTCGGCGCTATGCCGCAACCGCCGCCGGCCGGCACCGCATCGGCCTTGTCATCGACCCCGACAATCGGCTCGGCTCCTACGCCGCGACTACGCGCTGCGATGGCGCGCGGATCGAATTCGTCCCGGGGCTCACCGTCGTTACAGGGGCGGATCCGTTCGTGGGGCAGGCGTCCCGCCTGCCGCTGGTGGCAGGCGTCCCGCCTGCCCCACGGACCGAACGCTTCGGCTTCGTGGTCCTCGTGACAACGCGGCTCGATGAGCATGCCGACGCCATTCGCTCGCTGCTGGAGCGCGATGACCCGCTTGTCATTGCCTGTGTCGACCGCCCCGGCCTGGCGAATCTGCGCCGCGACGCCGCCCACGTGGCTCGTCAATGGCGGCCCGACATCGTGGTCTTCGATGAGTCCTTTGTAAATCACGCCGTCCCGTTTAGCGCCTTTGCGGCGCGCCGCTCGCTTTATGACCACTGGAATCGGCCCGGCAAGACGACGTTTCATTCGACGACTTACCAGCCCAATACGATCTCAAGCCTGCACTTCCTGCGCTGCGTCGAACAGGCCGATCCTGAGTTTCACGCGGCCGTTGCACCGGAGCTGACGCGTATCGGCACGGACCATAGCGTCCGCGCGGACCTGTTCCGCCGGCTGTACAGCCCTTCGCTCTACCGCATGATTCGCGCGGCCGGCGTCGACGCGGCGGACGTGCGCGGGGCCGGCGACTTCGTCATCGTCGACGGCCAACCGATCTTCGATGCCGTCAGCGGCGTGGCGTGCAGCGCCCGTGGACACAATCCCCCCAGCTACGTTGAGGAATTGGCCGGCATGGGCAGCTTGCCGGATTGTCAGGCGGAGCTGGCGTCGCGCCTGCGAAACCTCACCGGACTCGAACACGTCCTGCCGGCCGTCAGCGGTGCGACGGCGGTCGAGAACGCCCTCAAGCTCGCGCTGGCAGCGCAATATCCAAAGCGGCACGTTCTCGCCCTGCAAGCGGGCTTCGGCGGCAAGACGCTGCTGTCGCTCACCGGCACCGCCCATCCCGGCTACAAGGAGCACATCGATCCCCTCTACGCGGATGTTCTCTACGTGGATCCCTTCGCTCCGGACGCGACGGCACGCATCGACGTGGCGCTCGCACGGCACCCCGTGGCCGTCGTTCAGGTCGAGCTAATTCAGGCCGTGGGCGGCGTCCGCCGCGTGCCGGAGGCTGTCATCCGGCACCTGGCGGCGCACCGCCGGGAGCACGGTTACTGGCTGCTCGTGGATGAAGTGCAGACCGGCATGTACCGCACGGGCCCGTTCACGCAGTCGGGGGCCATGGGCCTCGCGCCGGACCTGCTGCTGCTGGGCAAGGCCACGTCGGACATGATGTTCCCATTCGCGCTGACGCTCTATTCCGCTGCCGTCCAGGACCAGCTCGACCGCGCCGGCGTCGCCCTGCCGGCCGCGATCCGCAAGCAATATGGCTACGAATTGGGCTACAAGACCGTGCTCAACGTGCTGCGCCGTGCCGAGGAATCCGCGGCGCCCGCGCACATTGCCGAAGCCGGCGCCCTGTTTGCCGAGCTGCTGGATGCGGGACTGGCGCGCTGCAAGAGCGTGCGGGCCGTGCGCGTGTTCGGCCTGCTCATCGGCATCGAGCTGGACGCGGCGCGCTGGCCGCAGCGCTGGTTCCGCAAACGGCTATACTCCTTCTACCTGTACAGCATGTTACGGCACCGACGCTTTCCAGTGCTGGTCGGTTTTTGCCAGTACGAGCCCAATGTCCTGAAAATCACGCCGGCCCTCACGGTGCGTCCCGACGAGGTTAGCGCGGTGTGCGCGACCATCACGGACGTGTTGCGGCGTCCCTTCCACCGGCTGTTTGCTGCCGCGGTGGGCGGCCTCTTGACGTCTTTCGCCTCTTCACGGTTTTCGAGGAAAAAACATGAGCATGAGCACGCTCACGGCGCCGCCCATGAGCCTGTGGCGCGTTGATTTCGCCGAGCTGTTTGCGCGACACCTTTGCCGGCATTCCCAGTTCGGCATCAACGTCGTCCACCTGGCCGCCCTCTTTGGCGTCTGGTTCGCGGTGTATGCGACCGCCTACTGGCTCAGCGGCGTATGGTGGCTGCCGGTCGGCCTGGCGGTAGCCTACCTGGCGCTGGTCGCCGTCAACGCGCCGGCGCGGATCATTGCAGCGACGGCACTATTTCTGGCCGTGTTCCTGGCCGCCGTGTTCTTGCTGCCCGAATTGCCGATCTGGATCTATCTACCCATGATTCCGATCTGCTACGAGGCGCAGGCGCTGAGTCACAAGGTGTTCACGGTCGCGACGGACATGACGCAGTTCAACAAGAAGTATCCGAAAGGGTTCGTCCTGTTCGTGGTGTTGCTCATCAACGAGGTGCCGTTGCTTTTGCAGTATTTCCTCGCAGGCGCTCCGGGCAAGCGCGGCGGCGACCCCATGCTGCCGTAGGCGGCGCCGGTCCACCGATCCGTCCATTTCCGCAATCGCCGATTGACGTTGCCGGCCACGCGGGTAAAATCGTTCTTTTACCACCCCACCGGGCGCCGCTCCCGCAGCCCGTGGCCGCGAGGCCGCCATGGACAGTGCCATACGCAAGGCGGAAGCGCTGATCGAAGCGCTGAGCTACATCCGCCAATTCCATCATCGCGTCATCGTCATCAAGCTCGGCGGCAGCGCCATGGAGGAGCCCGAGGCGCTGGCGGCCACCCTGCAGGACGTGGTGTTCATGGCCACCGTCGGGCTGCGGCCCGTGCTGGTCCACGGCGGCGGCAAGCCGATCGACCGCGCCATGGCCGCCGCCGGCCTTAAGCCGCGCAAGGTGCAGGGCCGCCGCTACACCGACGAGCAAACGCTCGCCATCGTGGTGCGCGTGCTGATGCAGGAGATCAACACCGACATCGAGCGGCAGATTCGCCAACTCGGCGGCCGCGCCGTCGGTCCGCATCTCGGCGCCGTGCAGTATCTCTTCGGCACGAAGCTGCTGCTGCCGGGCCCCGACGGCGTGCCGCTCGACCTGGGCCGGGTCGGCGAGGTCACCCGCATCGAGGTCGAGCTGATCCGCGATTTCTGTGCGGCCGGCGTCGTGCCGGTCATTCCCTCGGTGGCGCAGGACGCGGACGGCGAATGGCTCAACGTCAACGCCGACACCGCGGCCGCGGCCGTGGCGGCGCAGCTCGGCGCCGAAAAGCTCGTGCTGCTGACCGACACGCCCGGCATCCTGATGGATCGCCGCGACCCCGAGTCGCTGATCCGCAGCCTCGACGCCGAACGCTGCGGCGAACTGATGCGCCGCCGTATCATCGACGAGGGCATGATTCCCAAGGTCGAGGCGTGCCTCGACGGCCTGCGCGGCGGCGTCAAGAAGACGCACATCATCGACGGCCGCATCCGCCATTCGCTGCTCCTGGAGATCTATACCGACCACGGCGTCGGCACCGAGATTGTCCTTTAACGTCCACTGCGTCCCGTCGGGCGGGGTGTTGGAGTCCCGGCTTTAGCCGGTCTTTGCCGGCTAAAGCCGGGACTCCAACACCCCGCCCGACGGGACGCGGAGAGCATGGGATGAATTCCCCTATGACCAGCCAGGATACGATCAAGCTGTTCGATAAGTACGTCATCGGCAATTATCGCCGCTACCCGGTGTGCCTGGTTCGCGGCGAGGGCTCCTACGTCTGGGACGCCGAGGGCCAGCGCTACCTCGACTTCTTCCCCGGCTGGGGCTGCGACCTGCTCGGCCATTGCCCGCCGCGCGTCGTCCGCGCGGTGCAAGAGCAGGTGGCCAGGCTGATTCACGTACCAAACACCTGGTACATGGAACCCCAGGGCCTGCTCGCGCAGGCGCTCGTCGCGCGCAGCGGCCTGGACGCCCAGTGCTTCTTCTGCAACAGCGGCACCGAGGCCAATGAGGCCGCCATCAAGCTCGCCCGCCTCAACGGCAAGCCCGGCCGCTACAAGATCCTCGCGATGCTCAACAGCTTTCACGGCCGAACCATCGGCGCGCTCGAGCGCCACCGGGCAGCCCAAGTACCACCAGGGCGTTGGGCCGATGCTCGCCGGCTTCGTCCACGCGCCGTTCGGCGATCTCGACGCCGCGGCCAGGCTGATCGACGGCGAGACCTGCGCGATCCTGATCGAGCCGATCCAGGGCGAGGGCGGCATCAACCTGCCCCCGGACGGCTACCTTGCCGGCCTGCGCGAGCTGGCCGACCGGCACAAGCTCGTGCTCATCTTCGACGAGGTGCAGACCGGCATGGGCCGCACCGGCGCCTGGTACGCGTTCCAACAATTCGGCGTCGAACCCGACGTGGTCACGCTCGCCAAGGCGCTCGCCGGCGGCGTCGCGTGTGGCGGCCTGCTCGCGAAACGGTCCGTCGCCGACAAGCTCGTCCCCGGCACGCACGCCGCGACGTTCGGCGGCAATCCGATCGCGTGCAGTGCCGCCCTGGCCGCCATCGAAACGATCGACGAGGACGAGCTGCTCCCGCGGGCCGACCGGATCGGCGCCGGCTTCCGCGCGCTTCGAGGCGCTGCGTTCGCGCTGCCCGCTCATCCAGGCGATTCGCGTCATGGGCACGATGGTCGGCGTGGAGCTGTCGGTGGACGGCACGCCGATCGTGGACCAATGCCTCAAGCGCCGGCTGCTCATCAACTGCACCCACGGCAACGTGCTGCGGCTGTTGCCGGCGCTCAACCTCACCGACGCGCAGCTCAAGGACGGCTGTGACATTCTCGAGAACGTCCTGCTGTCGTCCAAGTAGGTCAGGCTTTCCAGCCTGATGCGTGACTGTCAGGCTGGAAAGCCTGACCTACTTCAGGCGCTTCAAGCATCCGGCGCGCTGGCTCCATTGCAACAAGCGGACTTCCCTCATGAACCTTCAACCGCAACCACCGCTCGGGTCCGCGGGTCAACGGCACTTCATCGACCTGTGCGACTGGGACGGCGGCCGTATTCGCAAGCTGCTCAAGGAGGCGATCCGGCTCAAGAAGGCGCACGTGCGCGGCAAGAGCAAGCCGGTGCTGGCGGGCCGCGTGCTCGGCCTGATGTTCGAAAAGCCGTCGCTGCGCACGCGCGTCAGCTTCCAGGCGGGGATGGCCCAGCTCGGCGGCGCGGCCATTTTCCTTACGCAGATCGACTCGGGCCTGGGCAACCGCGAGAGCCTGCCCGACATCGCGCGCACGCTCAGCCAGTTCGTCGACGCGGTGGTGCTGCGCACTTTTCGGCACGAGACGGTCGAGGAATTCGCGCGCTGGTCGAGCTGCCCCGTCATCAACGGCCTGTCCGACTATGCGCACCCCTGCCAGGCGCTGGGCGACCTCTTGACGATGCGCGAGGTGTTCGGCGGCGATCTCGACGGGCGAACGGTCGTGTTCGTCGGCGACGGCAACAATGTGGCGCGCTCGCTGGCGCTGGCGTGCGGCAAGATGGGCGTGCGCTTCGTGCTGTCGGCGCCGGCGGGCTACGGCTTCGATCTGCCGTTTCTCGACGTTTATCGCGCGAATTCAACGAGGAGCCCGTCCAGGAACCCGACCCGCAGCGAGCCGTTGCCGCCGCCGACGTGATCTATACCGACGTGTGGACGAGCATGGGGCAGGAGGCGCAGGCCGACGAACGGCGGCGGCACTTCGCGGCATACCAGGTGAACGACGCGCTGCTGGGCCATGCGCCGCCGCACGCGCGGGTGATGCACTGCCTGCCGGCCCACCGCGGCGAGGAGATCACCGATAGCGTCCTTGACGGCCCGCAGAGCGTCGTCTTCGAGCAGGCCGGTAACCGCATGCACGCGCAGAAGGCGCTGTTGCTGTGGGTGATGGGTGAATAGCCTGGGAGTACGCTCTTGAGCCAGTCAATGTCGCAATGAGAGGAATGAACCATGCGGAAGCAGCGCCAGTCTATCCACGCGATCTCGTGGCTACGCGTCCTTATCATCGCCGCGCTCCCGTGGGCGGCACAGGATGCCACAGGGCAACCGGCGGACAAGGACTTGCAGCTGAATTTGAAGAAATCTTTGCTGGACGCAGCGCGTAAGGCGTATGAAGTCGCAGTCCTGTTAGACAAGAACGGTCCAGTAGACCCTTGCTACCGATTTTCCGCAGAGCGATTCGCTCAGTGGTCGCGCCGATGGCTAGATGCACAGCTCGACCTGGCCAGCACCAACGACACTCGGATTGCGGCCTATCGCGAACATCTTGACCGCATGCGCGAATTGGCGCAAAAGGTCAAAGCGGCTTTCAAGGGCGGTGACCTCAACGGTTTTGAAGTTGCCGCCAGCGAGTATCACCGCATACAGGCTGAACTGTGGTTGGAGCAAGCGAAAGCCAAGGCGCCACAGAAGTAGCGAACGTGCCGGTGAAGTCTCGGGATCGCGCCATACCTCCCGCCCTGCGGTGCCGAGGCGCGCGGTTGACTTTTGGGTGCAAAAGTAGGATAATGCTTTCGGGGGGAAGCATGTCTGACTTCGGCGAACTGCTAAAGGCCAGCACCCGCGATGCGAATTTGTTGGTGCTCTTTATCCCGAGCGCCGACCGTGAGGGCGACACGCTCGGCAAGAAAGCGCAGAAGCGTTGGGTGCGCAAGGCGCTCAAGTTGCTGGGCCAGCGGTTCACCGGCGCAACCGCGTTCCCGCGTGGCTGGGGCACCTGGCGCGACGACGCCCAGGGCGGCAGGCTCGTCTGGGACCACCCGGTGCTCATCCAGTGCTTCACGAGCGAGGCAGCCCTCCGCGAGCACGCGCCGGCCCTGCGCGTTTCTGCTCGATATGGGTACGGCAACCAATCAAGGGGCGGTCGCGTGTGTGCTCGACCGGGTGATGTATCAAATCAACTTCCCGTTAAGACCAGGAGCCTGACCATGGCTATTGATCCCCAGGAGTTCGCGACGATGCTCGGCGCCGAGATCGTCGGCGAAGTCCCCGACGTCGGTGGCGGGCCGTTCGGCATGGCCCGGCTGGCGCACATCATGCACGCGCACCTGACCCCAAGCCGCGGCGAGCGGCCGGGCCGCCCGACCAACCCCAACTGGGCCACGCGATGCAAGGTGCCCATGAGTGATGCCACCTTGCAGAGGCTCACGGAACTGGCCGCGGAGATGAGCACGGCCGAGCGTAAGGTCAGCCCGATGCAGGTTGCCGCCCAGCTTCTGGAGGAGGCGCTGGGCCGCGTCGGTGTAGAGACGGCCCCTATCGCGACGAAGGTAAGCGAGGGCGACGCGAAGGCGGGAGAGCGTTCACCGCTGAAACCGACCAAGCTCAAGCAATCGCGGGGCGACCAGGCCAAAGATCAGCGGCGCAAGGCACGTCGGCGGAAGCAGGCCTGACCGGCCCTCGATGACTGACGCATCGCGAGGCGCATTCCGAAGAAGAGCGCAAGCCGGAAGCCCGAACCACGTCGCGGTTGCGCACTTCGTCGCGCAACATCATACTCAAACTCGCTTGCCGAATCCGCTTCCGGCATTTCGCCTTCTGGCAAAGTAAAAACAGGGCAATACTGGCAATGTGGGCGCAACGTGTTATAATAGAAATGGTTAAGGCATGTATCTCATGTAGGGATTATGACGGTGCGCCCGGATGCATGGCCGAGATTCGCGCTCTTTCGTCGCATTGTGCGCACCATTTGCATGGAAGTGGGTCCGTGGGTCCACGCCGGCGCTCGATCGCCACGCGGCAGCGGCATTGAGCTAATTCCATGGACGGGCTGACCCCGCTCATGTGGGGCGAGGTCGGTTACCTTACATCCCAGGAGGGCTCTCCATGTCGTCGGCATCGCCGGAACCCCTGCCCGCGCGAATCGGCAAGTATCGCATTCTCTGCCACCTCAAATCCGGCGGCATGGCCTCCGTTTACAAGGCCGAGGATCCCGACGCCCACCGTGTGGTTGCGCTCAAGGTGTTGACCACCGAATCGGCCAATCAGCCCAAACGGCTCGAACGCTTTCGGCGCGAGGCCAAACAAGGCGCTCGGCTGCGGCACGAAAACATCGTGACGCTCTACGAGTGCGGCGAGGCAGACGGCAGGTTCTACCTGGCCCTCGAATTGGTCGACGGCGTCGATGTCGAAGAGCTGCTGCGGATGTACGGGCCGCTCTCGCCCAAGGATGCGCGCAGCATCGTGACGCAGATGGCGCAGGCCCTCGACTATGCCCATCGCATGGGCGTGGTGCACCGCGACATCAAGCCGTCCAACATCCTGATCACGCGGCGCCATGGCCGGTGCATCGCGAAGCTGGCGGACCTGGGGCTGGCGCGGCGGTATCGAGGAGGAGAGCCGCGTCACCGCCGACGGCTCGACCGTCGGCACCGTCGATTACATGCCGCCCGAACAGGCCAGGGATAGTGGCGCGGCCGACACGCGCAGCGATCTTTATGCGCTGGGTTGCTCGCTGTACCACATGCTCTCCGGCGCGCCGCCGTTCGCCGAAGGCAGCATCATCGAGCGGCTCACCAAACACGCCAAGGCGGAGCCGGCCGACCTGCGGGCGCTCAATCCGCAGGTCAGCGATGAGCTGTGGGGCATTTGCCGGCGGATGCTGGCCAAGATGCCGACCCAGCGCTACCAGACGCCGGCCGAACTGTTGACCGACCTGGCGCACACGGCCCCCCTCGCCGGCGCCGCGCCGCATCGGCCCACGAAGGTCGGCGGTCCCACGCAGCTGGCGCAGGCACCGCGCCGCCGCCCGGCCAATCGAGTCCGCCCTTGTCGCTGGCGGATCGCCTGGCCCACGACCCGTCGGGCGGCGGGCATGCCAGCGCTCCGGACGACGGCCGGCGCATCGCCGAGGGGCAGTTTGAGCACGCGACCCATGCGATCGCGACGGGGAACTATGACTATGGCATGATGCTGCTGCTGAACTGCTGCAACCGGGAGCCGGGCAACCTGGCCTTCCACCAGGCGCTGCGCCAGGCCCAGCTCGCGCGTCATGGCACGCCGGGACACCGACCCTGGCGCTCCTGGCCGGCTCGGCTGCTGCTCCGGCTCGGGCTCAAGGGCGCCCAGCAGTTGCAGAGGCCCCTGGCCGCGCTCCGCTGCGCCCGCCAGCTATTGACCTGCGAGCCCGACGATCTGCCGGCGCAGCTCGACATGGCCGTGGCGGGCGCCGGGCCGGGTTTGGGGAGCTGGCCGTCTGGCTGCTCGAAACCGCGCTCGCCGCGCATCCCGAGCACGACGGCGCCACCCACGCGCTCGCCGAGTTGGTGGAAGAGCAGGGCGACATCCACCGCGCGCTGGAACTCTGGGAAGCGATCGCCCACGCCGATCCGCTCGACGGCGCCGCCGGCCGCAAGGTCCGCGACCTGTCCGCCAACGTCGCGACCGGCAAGTACTACGCCTCCCGCAAATCGAAGCGCTCCCCCCGCGGCAACTCGATGATCGCCTGAAAATACGAATACGAATTCAACCACGGATTGCACGGATCACACGGATAGGGACGGACTCCGATCCTTAGCCGTGTTATCCGTGCAATCCGTGGTTGAATGGTTTGGCCGCAGAAAAAAAGAGAACCACCCGCCGGGGGAAGCGGGTGGTCGGGGGAAGTAGGGGGAAATGACTGGGGGATGTGAAGGGTCAGGTGGGAGAAGATTCAACAGGGGAGGTAGACCCGGGATCGCGTTGGGTCGAGAGGTCGGGGAAAACCTCCGGCCACGATCCCGCGTCCGAATCCGGCTGAGGTCAGCCGTCCAGCCTTTCGGGGGAAAAGGCCGATCGCTTGTTGCCCGTTGAACCTCCTGTGCTTGAGGTCGAGCGAGATAAGAGCAACCGTCGTGCCAGTCCGGCGTCAGGCACCCACACGCGCGGCGCAACCGGCAGTGGGCGACGCGGATAAGATTTCTGATCGAATGGTGAAGCCGGCAGCGACTGCCGACCCATTGTAAAAATGACCAGATCCACGGCGCCGCGCGGTAGATCGAGTTTGCGGGTTGGGAAAGAATTACAACCGTTCGTAGTTCCGCCTTCAGGCGGTTCGCCGACCGTTCGTAGTTCCGCCTTCAGGCGGTTCGCCGACCGCCTGAAGGCGGAACTACGAGCCGGTCAACGCCAGGCTGAAGGCGGAACTACGAGCCGGTCAACGCCAGGCGGGAAAGTGCCAGATGGGCAGATGCGGCGGCAGTTGCGAACGGCAATACGCGTCCGGGCCGATGAGATCGCGCAGCTCGCGCAGCGCACGCCGCCGGACGCTGATGTAATAGCATTCGTACTGCGCGTTGCGCAGCAGGTTCCAGACGCAGTGCAGATCATCCGTCTCTGTTATGGCATGGCGCAGCAATTCGGCATGGACCCGGTCCACCTCGAGCCGCGTTTCGAGCGATGCCTTGTAGGCGCGATTGGTGGCCAGCAGCTCGTCGATGAATTGTTTTGGCGGAAAGCGCGAGCACTCGGCAAGCGGGGGAGCACCCTGCAGATCCTGATAACGCGTCTGCAATTCCTTGAGATCGGCGTCCGCGGACGAGCTGTTTGCCGTCAGCCGACCCTCGTAGCCGATTTCGCGCGGATCGAGGATTTCCAGCACCAGGGCGGTCCGGATCAGCGCCGGCTGCAACGTCAGCGCAAACGGGGCCAGCATGCGGCTGACCGGAGATTCGGGCGGCGCCGTTAACAAGAGAACGGCCAGCACGTATTCGCAGGGAGACATGAGCGCACCTCACCGGCACGAGCAGGCGCAACGTCAAGGCGTGGCCGACACCGCGGACACCGCGGACACGCCCGGCGCCGCCGGCGACACCGTGACCGTTGCGGCACGCATCCCCCGCGCCGACCACGTCACGTCCTGGGCAAACGGCGACGAATTCTTGACGCGGAAGCCATCCGGCCGTTGTTCGATGACGCTGCACTGGTGGAACGTGTCGTCGACGACCAGGTTCGGCGGCGACGCATAGGGGCCAGGGTAATAGACCATCACCTCCTGCCCGGGCGGCACGTGGATCGTGCCCGTCTGCTTGGTAAGATTGCCGTCGGGCGCGACGACTTCCGTGTGTTCGCCGAACGAAAAGCTCATGCAGCCCAGCGCCGATGCCAGGAAGCACACCGCCGACGCGATGATCGTCGTTCGCCGCATGGTGGCCGTCCCAAACAACACACCGATTCGCATGGAAAAACAGCCGGGGCGCTGCGCACCCCGGCGGTCCCCCTCACCCTTCGATCCGCGCCCCGCGGGGCGCACCCTGCGGGGCAGTGTTTCCCCGGGGGCCAGGTTCAACCCGGCCCCCGGTCACGTCGAGGTTTCGCCGCGAAGCTCCCACCGGCGTGGCCGACCCAAGCACCACGTTGATCCGGCGAGTGAAATCGCCTCTACCCAGGAGGGTGGGCAGTGCTGCTTTCCCGCATGTCCAGCACGCAGCGAAACCCGGCAGTCCGTCCAGCGCCGGCCGGTCGGCCGTCGCTTGTTTGTCATTGTGTGAGCCGGCTTTTAGCGTCCCTTCGGCCGGCTGTCAAGCGCCTTTTCCGATCTGCGTCGCACGTCGCTTGCGTTACCGCAAGGAACGAGTCGGCGTATAACGGCGTGCCGGCACATTTCCTAGAGCACTTCTCCAGCAGCCGCTAAAATAACCCCCAACCAACCAAGCAACCGTGCCGAGGATACCCGTTCATGAGCGCCGAAACGATGCAGTTCCGCACCGAGCTGAAGCAACTCCTGCACCTGATCATCCACTCGCTCTACTCGCACAAGGACATCTTCCTGCGCGAGCTGATCAGCAATGCCAGCGACGCCATCGACCGCCTGCGCTTCCAGGGCCTGACCCATTCCGAGCTGCTCGAGGGCAACGAGGACTGGAAGATCAAGCTGATCCCCGATGAAAAGGCCGGCACGCTCACCATCTCCGACAACGGCATCGGCCTGTCCCGCGAGTCGATCGTCGAGAAGCTCGGCACCATCGCCCGCTCCGGCACCCGCGAATTCCTCGAAAGCCTCCGCCTTGCCGACGCCAAGGAGCGGCCCGAGCTGATCGGCCAGTTCGGCGTCGGCTTTTACTCGGCGTTCATGGTTGCCGACCGCGTCACCGTGTTGTCACGGCCGGCCGGCAAGCCCGAGGAAGGCGTCAAGTGGGAATCGGACGGCCAGGGCAGCTTCACGGTCGAGCCGTACACCAAACCGACGCGCGGCACCGAAGTGATCCTGCACCTCAAAGAGGAGGACAAGGGTTACGCCAATCCCTGGCAACTCCGCCAGCTCGTCAAGAAATACTCCGATTTCGTCGAGCATCCGATCGTCCTCGACGTCGAGAAGGAGGAATCCGGCGAGAAGAAAACCGTCGAGGAAACGCTGAACGCCCGCAAGGCCATCTGGCTGCGGAATCGCGCCAGGTCACCGAGGAGGAGTATCACGAGTTCTACAAGCACCTCGCCCACGATACGCAGAATCCGCTGCGGACCATTCACTACAACGCCGAGGGCCAAATCGAATTTCGGGCGCTGCTCTACCTGCCTGCCCATCGGCCGTTCGACCTGATGTGGGGCGACTCGAACAAGGGCCTGCACCTGTACATCCAGCGCGTGTTCATCCTCGACGACGCCGAGACGCTGTTGCCGCGCTACCTGCGTTTCGTCCGCGGCGTGGTCGATTCGCCGGACTTGCCGCTCAACGTGTCGCGCGAGATCCTGCAGCACAGCGCCCCGCTGGACAAGATCCGCTCCAACCTCGTCAACAAGGTACTGAGCACCCTCGACGAGGTGAAACGCAAGGATTTCGATCAGTACGTTGCGTTTTACCGCGACCTGGGGACTTTCATCAAGGAAGGCGCGTACCAGGATTACGCCAACAAAGAGCGGCTGGCCGACCTGCTGCTGTTCGAGTCGACGAAGACCGACGCGGGCAAGCAGACGACGCTGGCCGACTACGTCGAGCGGATGCCCGGCGAGCAGACCGAGATTTACTACCTGGCCGGCGAGAGCCGGCAACTCCTCGAAGCGTCGCCGCATCTTGAAGCGTATCGGGGCAAGGGCTGGGAGGTGCTGCTGCTGACCGACCCGGCCGACGAGATCGTCATCGACGCGCTGCACGAGTACAAGGGCAAGCATCTCAAGGCCGTCGATCGCGCCGGCGCCGATGCGTCGGGGATCAGCGACGAGCGCAAGCAGGAGCTGCAGCCGCTTCTGGATTATCTCAAGGAGAAGCTGCCGGAGGTGAAGGAGGCCCGGCTCACGAGCCGGCTCAAGGAGAGCGCCGTCTGCCTGGTTTCCGACGAGGCCGGCTACAGCGCCAACGTCGAGCGTCTCATGCAACGGCTGCACCGCGATCAGCCGCATCCCGAATCGAAGCGCATCCTCGAAGTGAACCCGGAGCACCCCGTCGTCCGCGCGGTGCAGGGGCTGTATGCGAAGAATGCCGCCGACCCGCGGCTGGAGCAATACGCATGGCTGCTGTACGACGAGGCGCTGATCGCGGAGGGCTCGAAGGTCAAGGACCCGCTGGAGTTCGCGCGCGGCTCAACGAGCTGCTCCTCGCAAGCGTCGCGCAATAATCATTCGGATCGAAGCTCGCTTGCGGTTTCGCGCGAGCGCGTCTACGCTTGCGTGCGCCCGTTCCTGCGCGGGACGGCTTTCTTCGTCACAATCTCGGAGCGGAGCCATTGGGTGAACTCTTGAATCAGCTGGATTTCATCGGCGCTGCCCAATTTTTCGATGTGATGCGCAAACGTGTCGAGCGGCACGGTGGGAAATGCTGAGCTCTTCGATCGAGCGCGATACTTGCCGTTGGCGCCCAGCACCAGCACCTTGAGCGAATGGCCGTCGTAGCGCCAGATCTCCGGGACCCGCAGCGCCGCATAGATTCCTTGCCGGTCGAGCGAGCTGCGCGTGATGTCGACTTCGACGCCCAGGTCCGGCGGGGGATCGGTGAGCGCGTTCCATTCCTTCTTGCCGCGCATCGCTTGCTCGTGCTGGATCCAGAAGCACTCGTCCGGCTCCAGGCCTTTTTTCCGCAGGCCCTGTTTCAGCGTTGTCGATCCGCCGGTGCACAGGGGCAGTTTCAGTTCCAGGGCCA
Source organism: uncultured Gemmataceae bacterium (assembly GCA_963834865.1). Classification (GTDB taxonomy): domain Bacteria; phylum Planctomycetota; class Planctomycetia; order Gemmatales; family Gemmataceae; genus CAWIDK01. The sequence goes on along the minus strand of CAWIDK010000002.1, from coordinate 1,777,500 downwards.
GGAAAAAGATCAGCCGGCCAATCCATCGGCCGACGTTCTCGTGACCGAACGACAGGGTCATGATCTTGAGGTCTCCGTCGTCATAGGTCAGTCGATAACGGCTCGTCCCGACGTTGTGAAGCAGCTTCTCATACGTGTCCCAGCTGATGTTGGATAACACGAGATGCTCGCGTGGCTCTTCAACGACGGCGATCACGGCGTGCTCCTTGTTGCGATCTACCGGACGCACCTGCGCCCTGATCTACTGTATTGCCGCTGTGCAATCCACGCCACCGATTCTTGGACGGCCGCCATCCTTTCGTGGTCACGCCGCGCTGCGGCTGCTTGCCGCCAGCTCCGCGACCATCGGGCCGCGCAGCACTTCTTCGAGTTGCACCAGTGTTCGGCCGACGAGCGAGCCGTCGAGGACGCGGTGATCGTATATGATGCGCACGTCCACCTGCCCGTCCGGCGCGATGCGGCCATAATTGAGCAGCGTCGTCATCGGCGCGATCGGGTGCAGCGAATCGACGCCCATGCTGGAGTAGACGCTGATGCCGAAGGTGCTGAAGTACTTGTCGCGCAGCGATCCCGATGCGTTCATCGCGACCCACCAGGCGAGCCGGCGCAGCGGCCGCGGCAGCCGCGAGTAGCGCAGCCCCTTCTGAAAGACCGCGATCTCGTCGATCGGCGCCGTCTTCCAGCGCCGCAGACGCTCATCGAGGCTCGTGAGCGATTGGCGGTCCGGCGCGCAGCCGGCCGAAGAAGAGCGCCTCTTCGCCCTCGTAGGTGCGCGCCACCGAAATCGACGCCACGCTCTCCGCATGCTCGTACAGCCGGTGATAGGGAAACGTCATGTACGACTGCCGCAGCCGTGGGTTGTCGGCCGCAATGAGGCTGAACGCCTTGGCGAACAGCGCCACCCAGCTTGGCCGCGGCGTACACGCTTGCCGGGCGAGCGCGAGCGGCCCGAGATCCATGTGCCTTTGCACCGGCACGCTGGGAATCCGGCGCGCGAAGTGCAACAAATCGCCGACCATCCGGCGCGGCAGGCTGAGCGGCACGGTGCGTCCGCGAGCGGCCTTGCTCATGAGCGGTTCCTCCGTCTTTCTCCCCTCTCCCCTCCGGGGGAGAGGGGCCGGGGGTGAGGGGGCGGCCATTGACTTCCCCCTCACCCCCAAGTGGCCGGGGGTGAGGGGGCGGCCATTGCGAAGACTTCCCCCTCACCCCCAACCCCTCTCCCCCGGAGGGGAGAGGGGAGATTGGTTGACTAGGCGCTTTGCGTTGCCGCCGGCAATCGTCTTGTAGGAATTGTGCCAACCGTATCGGCCGGCATCGTCCCGCACGCACGGTTTCGCCGGCAAGGTTGGCATCGAATCCCCGGCACCGGCCGAGTATGTTAGGGACGCAGTTTTAGCATCTTTTCCGGCAAGGAGTCAACGGTGGCTCGCCTTCGCACCCTCGTGATGTTCTGTGGCCTCATGGTGGTCGGCGCGCTGTGCGCTCGGTGCCAGGACCTGCCGCCGCCGCGGCCGGCCGATGAGCAGGTCGTGTTCGTGGTGGATGGCTCGGGACTGTTGCGCGAGATCGGCGACGACCTGCGGCAGGCGATCACCGACGCCCAGCAGCCGCTCGCGACCGAAACGTTCACATGGTCGCACGGTGCGTACCGGGTGCTGGCCGACCTGCACGATCACGATTACCAGAAGGCCAAGGGACAGGAGCTGGCCGACGCGGTCCTCGCCTGCCGCCGCATCTCGCCCACCGGCAAGGTTTACCTGGTCTGCCACAGCTCCGGCGCCGCCGTGGTGCTGGCCGCCGCCCAGCAGCTGCCGGCCGGCTCCGTCGAGCGCATCATCCTGCTCGCGCCCGCGCTGGCGCCGAGCTACGACTTGCGGCCGGCGTTGCGCTGCTCCCGGCGGGGCGTCGACTCCTTTCACAGCCCGTATGACATGATCGGCGGCGTGGTGCTCGCGGTGATGGGCAACGCCGACGGCCAGTTCCTCGCCTCGGCCGGCTGCGTCGGCTTCACGCCGGCGCACGACGAGGATGGCGACGACGCGCTGTACGCAAATCTACGGCAGCACGCCTGGGACTGGGAGATGAGCAAGACCGGCTACTTCGGCGGCCACTTCGGCTGCACGCGCAGCGGCTTCCTCCGCGAATACGTGGTGCCGCTACTCCGGAGTGGCGAGTAGCCAGCTCGCGGCACCCCAAACGACCCCTGCCGGCTTGTCCGGCAGGTGAAGCAGTTTGTCAGCTATCACGCATGGCCCGAGAGGCTTTTCGACCCCTGCCGGCTTGTCCGGCAGGTGAAGCAGTTTGGCGGCTAGGCCGGACGGTAGCCGCCAAACTGCTTCACCTGCCGGGCAAGCCGGCAGGGGTCGCCGGAAAAAGGCCGTACGCCCCGCTAGCCGCCAAACTGCTTCACCTGCCGGGCAAGCCGGCAGGGGTCGAAAAGGAGCCGTCATGCCGGAACCCGTGGTCATTGCCACCTGGAAGTTCGGCGAAATCGCCGCCCGCGCCGCACTGCCGTTGCTCGACGCGGGCGCGCCGGCGCTCGACGCGGTCATCGCCGGCGGCCAGGCGGTCGAGGACGATCCGCTCGTTCGCTCGGTCGGGTTCGGCGGGCTCGGCAATCGTGCCGGCACCGTGCAGCTCGACGCCTCCGTCATGGACGGACGCACCCTGCGCTGCGGTGCCGTCGCCGCCGTCGAGAACATCCGCCATGTCGCCGCCCTCGCCCGCCTCGTGATGGAGCGCACGCCCCACATCCTGCTTGCCGGCGAGGGCGCCCGCCTCTTCGCCGTCGCACACGGCTTCCCCCTCGAGAACCTCTCGACGCCCGAAAGCGTCGCCGCGTGGTATCGCGCCCGCGATCGCAAGGCCGAGCGCGGCGAGCTGACGCACGACACGGTGACCGTGCTGGCGCTGGATCGCTCGGGTTCGCTCGGCGGCGCGTGTACCACGTCGGGCCTATCGCTGAAGCTGCCCGGCCGGGTCGGCGATTCGCCGATAATCGGCGCGGGCCTGTACGTGGACGACCAGGCGGGCGCGGCCGGCGGCACCGGCGTGGGCGAGGAGATCCTGCGCGTCGGCGGCAGCCTGCTGATCGTCGAGGCGCTGCGAGCCGGTCGTTCGCCGCAGGAGGCATGCGAGCTGGCGGCCCAGCGCGTGCTGGACGCCGGCCACCGCCGCGGCATCGCGCCGGCCGAGGCCGCGTTCATCGCGCTCGACCCCGCGGGCCGCACCGGCGCCGCGTGTACGCCGGGCACCGAGTTCCATTACGCCATCGGCCGCGGCGGCAAGGTCGAGGTGCTCAAGGCCAGCGGGGTGGCGTGAGCACAGCCACCGGCGGTTGCATGGCTTTCCCTCTTGCGATAGCGATGGTACGTCAGTAAGGTCATAGCATCCTGAGGCAGCTAAAGGGCGTCATTCACCATGAATAACTCAATGACATATGGCGAGCTCTTTGATAAGCTTGTCCGCCTGGGCTTTACCGACCAAACGGTTGACCTCGGCAAGGGTACCCAGCACGTTTTTTCCCATCAGAAAATCGACACCGCCACGATCTTTCTGCCGGACACGGCATTGAATCGCAAGGTCGAATCAATGCACTTAACCACGGTCCGGGCCGTTCTCAAGGCAAATGGCTTCCATTTGAACGGTATTGAGTGACGGTGGTCGTCGTGGAGGCCAGGAACGCCTGAGCCTCGGCTTGCAGGAGGGTAACGAGTTCCAGGGTCAGCACGGCGGACTCATATTCCTCGCGCTCCTCGGCAGACAGTTCGGCTTCCGTGCATTTGTCCGCAAGGACGTTCGAGCCGGGCCTGCGTCTTCTTGTCCAGCTTGAGCCTCAGCAGTTTCGCGGCTGCCGTGGAAGTTAGGCAGCCGCCGATGGGTTCGAGCGCTCGATTGAGGACGGCTGTAACGTTGGCGTTTTTCATGAAGAGATTATACGCCAGATTCCTGGCAGCCCACAGGTTTTACGTTTTCACGTTTGCACGGGACACTCCCGGAACTGAAACGGCCCGAGCATCGGCTGACCGCAAGACCGCGTCTGCCCGAGGATATGGCGGCATTTCACCGCTCGGTCGCGGCCGGGCATGGCTTGGCACCGTAAACGCAGCCAATGTCACAGCGCCAACACGCGCTGGGTTCCGTGCGTCACGTAGTGTCCCGCTCCGGCAGTCAAGAAAACGCGGATGCGCTGGGTGGCGAGTTGGAGTCCCGGCTTTAGCCGGACAGGGCCGGCTAAAGCCGGGACTCCAGCTCGCCACCCAGCGCGCGTACCTACTTGATGACCGACAAATGCAACACAACGCCCGAATCGAGCCGCGGCTGATACAGCACCGGCCAGGGGGGGCTCGTGAGCACGCTGCTTGTCCAGGTGACTGGTGTTCCGGGTGTGTATGAGTTCACGATCGGCGTCAGGGTGTTGATCGCGGGATTGCTCGGACTGCCCACCTTGGTCGTGTCGATCGATTTGACACTGATTTGCTCCGTTTTCCCCGTGTTCGGATCAGGGCCAATCGTAATGAACGCCGGGAGGGCGCCGGCCATGACGTTCGATACCGTGCCGGAAACCATCGCCACCTGAGTGCCACTGGCAACCGGCGCGGTCAGCAGCGAGCACATGCGGCGCGGCTGCGGCCCGGGGTTGCCGCGCATCGTGATCGGCGTGCCCGCCGTGTAGCCCTTGGTGAAGGACGCGGTAAAAGTCAGGTTGATCAGATCGACGCCGGTCGGAATCACCACCTCCGACTGGCCGGTGACCGGGTCAGGTCCAATATCGACCTGGTTGCCGACCATCGTGTTCAGCAGTGTTGGCAGGGTGTTGGTATTTGGTGGTACGGCAACCGGCACGGTAACGTTCGATGATCCCGCCAGGATCGGTGTGCCGGTGAACGTCCCAGGGGTCAGGTTCATCCCGGTGCGATCGATGATCGCGAACAGCCGATGGCGAATCTGCCGTCCCTGGTCGCGGCCGATCTCCGAGCCGATCTTCGGCGGAATAATCGCATTGCCCGCCTGATCGGTGTCCTGCACCTCGAAGAAACCAACGGTCAGCCAGACCGCGAAGGTATTGCTGGTCGTGGTCGTATTGTTGAAGATTTTCTGGAGCATGGCCATCCGGTAATAGGGATGGCCGGCGCGATTGGCGCCGAACACCATATTCGAGTACGGCGTAGGCGCCACGTACTGCTGCGAGTTCGGCGTTGTGTTGGTCGTGCGTATGATCGTGTCGTCGATGCCGCTGCCCGTCGTGGTGCCGGGATTGGGCGTAAGAGGCGGCGCCGGTGTTGGACCATACTGGCTGTCGTAGGGAGCCCCCGTCGCGTTGGCGATAAAACCGCTTGCCAGGCTGCGGAATGGGCGATCGTTCGGCCCTGGCGCCCCATTGGGAGTGCGCGACGGCAACATGTTTGTGAGCGCAGTGAGGACATCGTTCGTGAAGAAGGTGCTCGCCCCGGAACCCGGATCGGCGAGCCCCGTCAAGACCTCCGTGTCACTCACGGTATTGGGGATGACAGGGTTGGCTATGCTATTGGCAAAGGTATTTACGTTGACCTTGCCCGGGACTCGGCCGCCCATACTCGCACCGTTCATGTAGCTCGGCACGCCGAGCAGCTCCAGCGCACGGTAAATCATCGCGTTGGGATCCTGCCAGGGCGCGAAATGCTGCAGCGTGTTCGCAGCGTTGGCAAAGTTCTGTGTCAACTGGTACGGAGCGACGCCGCAAACGTGCAGCAGCTCCATCTGGTTGACGAGCGGCCGATCCAGATGCGTTAGCCAGGTAAAGTTTTGGTTGAGCGGGGAGTTATGACTGAAGAAGGTGCTGGTTGCTCCCCCGGGCACATTCTGCACCTGGACGCTGGTGGCGGCATAGGGCTGCATCCGACCGTAGCTGGCATTGTACTTCGGGGTCGTAAAGTAGTCAACCGTGATGAATTGATTGAGGGTGCCGACCCCACCGGCCCCGCCCGCCGGGAGAGCCGGACAGGCGAGTCGCTGCAGCGCGACAATCAGGCCCGTGGATGTCACCGGCGGCACGACGTTCATGCTGGCGGTCGTAAACGTCGGCGTGACTCCGGCGCCGGGGCCCCCAGGACCGACTACGTAGAACCCCTGGTTGCTCTGCGTTGGATCGCGGAAGGCGCCATCGGCCGGCGCAATCGTCGTGGGGGGAGGCGGCAGGGGAGGAAATGGCGGGGGAACCCAGGTGCTCACGGTGCTGAGGGCGGTAACCGCGCCGGTGAGGCCGCTCGGCGTGTTCACACTGTCCGCGATCTGGAGTTGATACGCGGAATAAGGCAACAGCTTGGGATTGGCAGGCGTAACCATGAGTCGGGCCGTGCCCCCGTCCAAGGGATACGGATAGGTATCGGCGGTGGTGTTCTTGAACGGATTGTGCAACTCGGCCCAGACGCTCGTGGGAAGTGCCGGCCCCCCGGACGTGAGCACTTCGTTGACAAGCAGGCGCGGCAATTCGGTCCCAAAGACGGTCACGTTGTTGGTCGTGTCCCACGTGAATGGCGTCATGTAGTCGTCGTTGTCGACATAATCGACGATGTTCACCGCCAGCTGCGCAAGCCACTGCGCCGCCAGGTACGCCGTCGACGTCGTGGTCAGGGTGGGAACCGAATTGGGCGCCGGATCATTGGCGGTGGGCTTATTGGGATTCTGGGCACCGGTTACGCGAACGAAGACGTTGTAGATGTCCTTTGCAAGTTGCTTGCGAGCGCTCTCCGCATATAGAAACTGATCTCCATAAGTCCAAGGCAGCGTGTAGGGGGGCTGGTTCGTTGCCCACGGCGGATCGTGCCCGATGACCGCCTTGTACCTGATGGTCACGTCGATGTACCCGTTGGTGGCTGGCGGATAATCGTACTGATATTGCAGCACCGTGGCCGCTCCCGGGCGCCGGTAATGAGCGGGATGCCCTTGCTCAGGCGGTTGAGGTTGACGCGCAACTGATTCACGAGGTTCGACCGGAACTCAGTCGGTTGCAGGCTGCCGGCCGGCGGGGCAAACTCGCTGTTGTTCGCCGCGGTGTAGCCCTGGGGCATGCCTTGAAGCGGCGCCCCGACAATTGACGGCGAGGTGAGCACGGTCCCCGGCGGCTTTGCCGGCGGCACCGGCATCGTCGCGAACGTCGGATATGCCGTCGTCCCATTCGGGTTATTGGTGTTGTTGGGGTAAAGGTAATTGGCCGTCAGCGTCGGATCGTAGCTAATGTACGGCGCCCCGGTGATGCGGTCGAGGCTCCAGCTCACCGAAGTGACGAGATTGGGGTTGCGGCCGTTGTTGTTGAGCGCGCCGGTGGCCTGGTTGCGGTAGAAGGTCGTCGGCATGAGCTGCGCGAAAATCGACGCGGGGGTGCTGGGGCCCGATGGCCGGAGCAGCGCTTCCATGTGTGAGGCGGGCAGCGGGACATTGTTCCTGCCCATCTTCATGAAGATGTTGTAGCCCAGGGGATTGGCCTGCAGCTCGGCGGCGAGCGTCTGTCCGGCCACCGGATTGCTGTACCACACCGGCGTTGGGTTATAGCCCGGCTGCCCCGTATAGGTCACGAAGGGGCGGCCGTCCGGATAATCGGGAAACGCGTAGAGCGACGCGGTGACGATGTTGCCCGCCGCCAATATGCCGCTGCCGCCACTGCAACCAGTGAAGGCAGTTGCGGTAATACCGGTGTAGTTGACGAAAGTGATCCCGGCCGTGGGACTTGGCGGGCTCGTGATGAAAATGGCGATGGTGCCGGCCTTGGGGAATCCGGCCGTCGAATTGACGTTGATTTTCTTGTGGGGCAGCGGCTTGCCGCCAGCAACTGTTACGAAAGTCCCGGTGAAGCTCGGATTCGGCAGCCGCATCGGGCCGCCGTTCTTGCCGTCGGCATCGGTCCGGGCGTAGACCGGCCCGCTGCCCAGCGGCAGCTGCCAGGGCAGCGTGTTAATGATGCCGTTGCGCAGATTGGCCTGGTTGACGGTGATCGGGATGGAGGCCTGGCCATTCGGCGCAAAGGTGATGACCACCGGACTGGTGTTGATGGGTCCGCCGACCACGGCAACGTTGTTGGGGCCGACGACGCCGACCAACGCCGTCTGGATCACGTTGGCAGTGGCGTTGCGCGGGATGGGCACGGTCGTGCCGATAATGGGATTACCGACGGTGATCGTGAAGGTCCCGAGGAAGGGCCCGAGGGCCGCGTTCAGCATCGGGGTGAGCGTCCAGACAAAGGTATTGGGCTCAGCGACATTGGGGGTGCCGGTCGGCGTGCCGCCGAAGTGCAGAGTATTGAGGGCATTCAACTCGGGCTGCGGAATGCCCAGAGCGTTGCTGATGCTGACCTCCGTCGGACCGTAGCCCCGGTTCGAGCTACTCGCGCTGGCCAGCCAAAGGTTGAGGCGATTGTCCAGGTCGATAATCAAGGGGGCGAACAGCGCCTTGTACTTCTGGCCGTTTGGCGCGATCATCACGGGGTAGCCGAGGTCGAGCCAGTAGCTGTCGTTCGGTGTGTAGAGGAAAGGCACCGGATAGATCACCTGATTCGTTGTCAGAGGCAACGTGCCGGCGGCGAGCTTACATCCGACAAAAGTTATCGGTGTTTTGTTGGTGTAGGTAACAAGCGTCGTGCTGCCGTTGTTGCAAATCGCTATGACTCCGGACTGCGGGAACCACGTCGTGGATGCGACGTTGATTACCACCGGCGTCGCTGCGAAAAGCGTCTGCCCATTCGATGCGGCCGAAATCCTGGTCGATATCTTGTAACCTGGCGAAAAGTCGAGGTTGCGGACATGACCGCCGACAATGACGCCGGTGTTGGGGTCGAACTGCACATCACCGGCGGCGACACCGGTCGCATTGAACTGCCCTAACGGTACTCCGGTGTTGGTCAACAACGGGTTTGGCGGATTCTGATTGTCGAAACCATTGTGGTAAATGGGGTTCACGGGCAGGGTCACGTACTTGAGCGACGCCGGCAATTGCGGCGCCGGCGGCGGCGCGACTCCTGCAAGAACACCCGGAAGGTAGTCACGGTGGAACGAGTTGGTGATCACCTTGCCGTTGGCATTCACCAGCGCCAGCAACATGCTGTTCATGTCCTGGTAGGTGTACGACGCATTGCCGGCGCGATAATTCGCGGGGTTCAGGTACGAGGCCGTGTTCTGGCGGTAGCCGTAATACTCGGGGTCACGGATGAAGCCGTCCGTGGGGAAGTACGTGTAATTGATCAGGCTGTAGTCATCCAGCGGCTGCGCGGGCGGCAGGCTCGTCAGTGCCGGTGGCAGCGGCGGCCACGGCGGAGTCGTGAATTGCGGGTTCAACGTTGGCGGCGCCGTGTAGGGATAATGAATGCGACCGGTGCCGCTATAGGCGGCCGCGTTCGCGCCATAAGGGTTATAGCCCCACATGGTCCGGGCGAAACTGTGCCCGCGCAGCGCGGAGTACACGTTGGGCGTGTCATAGTTCAGCTGGCTGAAGAAGAAGGACGCGAGCAATTCCGGGTCCGCGTCGGGCAGGGTGCGGTTGAGGGTGTCGGACGTCAGCGTGGAGGCCGTCCCTTCCGCCTCCGCGTAGAAGACGAAGGCCAGCGCGAGCGCCGAAAACAACGTCAGCATGGCGATGACCAGCAGCAGCACGATTCCCCGGCGCCGGGCCCGGCCGCAACGGTCGATAGATCGGTACATCATGGTATGGCTCCCGTCCCGGCAATGTTGGTGAATGTTCGGTTGGTTTGCCGTGATCTCAAAGGTCCTGCACGATGGTGAGCTGCCGTGCCTGGCGCGTCTTGTTGTCCCAGACGCGCAGCGTGATCGACAGGCCGAGCAGCGAGGTCGGCGAGTACGCTGAATCGAAAACGAGATCGACCGGTGCCGTGCCGCCCAGGACGCTGCGCACGTGGAATGACAGCACGTTCGGAACGACCAGCGTGGCGTTGCGCAAGGGCAAGGGCGGGGTGGATGGATGGATGGTGCGCCAGGGCGCCTGCCGGATCAACCCGGCAACGAGCTTGGTCGTATCGACGGTGAGCACGGTGGGCGGGCTGACGGACGGACCCGAAAACTGGAGCAGCACGGGGAACTGATTGACCGGTCCGCCCGACACTTGCACGTTACCGACGCCGACATTGGCCAGGTTCTGCAGCGCCCCCAGGATGAAGCCGGAGTTGGCGCCGGAAGGAATCGGTATCGTCGTCTGGCCGTTGTAGGTGATCGTGAAGGTTCCGCCCGTGGGCCCCTGAGTCGGGGGGATGCCGACGCCGGTGAGAGTCCAGAGGGCGCCGCCGGCGACGTTGGCCGGCGAATGGAAGACCAGGGGCGGCGAACTCTGGGCCGAGGCGCTGGGCGGCGGGGCCGGACCCAGGGGGGTACATGCCATCCCCGCGTACGACGGGTTCAGCACCCAGTTGGGCGGGTTTACATATCCCGGAAAGGCGCTCAGGGGCAGCGGCTTGGTCGGGTCGGGATTATTGATCACACTGGTGTCGGGCGCCATCACATAGTACGCCCGATACAGCCCATAGAGCGGCAGGCCGGCGCCCTCGGGGTTCGTCGGCTCCTCGGTCGTGCCCGTCGGCTGATAGGGCCCGAGCGCGGGGCTGCCGAGGAAATAAAAGACCTCCGCCCACTGGCCGCGGTAGAAATACGCCGGATAAAAGGGAGGCGGCGGATTGGGGTTCGGGAAAGTTTGCAGAATCGGATTGTTGTTGCTGGGCGCCGGAATAAGGGAGGGATTAAGGAACGGCGGACGGTTCGCGTAGTTGGGACGCAGCGTGGCATCGGCGTCGGCACCGAAGGTTTGCAGACTCGTCCATGCCAGGTTGGTGGGGTCCATGCCGTAAAGCGTCCGCAAATTGAAGAATTGAATCGTTGGATTAAAGGGGTGTTGTACCCCCGGGTTCTGTATCTGGGTTGTGTAATAGCTCTGCTGCTGGTCGCTCCGGAGCCGGCAGGTCATGTGCAGCGCATAATTCGACCGCCACGACATCATGTTGTCGAGATCGCTGCCCTCGGCAATCGTCAGCGGGAAAATGGTCAACTGGGTCGGGTTTTGCGAAAGGAGCGCCGGACTGCTTAAGCTAAACGCCTTGGCGTTGTTGATCGCGAACACCCAGGTGTTGGGTGGAATGGCAGGTCCGGTCACCGCCATGCCCACTTGCAAGCCGGCCGTGGTGGAAATTACGTTGGTAACCAGCGTTGAACCGGAGGTGGTCACGCCGGTGGTCGTAATGCTGGGCGTGTAAGTGGAGAGGAATCCCACACTCGGACGCTGAATCACAATGCTTGGATCGGACAGGCGCCGCTTGCCCTCAAGGTGGTCCAGTCCCAGGTCGTTGCGCACCGCGTTGGCCCCGGACCGCAGTATTTCCTGGGTGTCGCCGATGGCCTTGAGGGTCGTGAAGGTGTCGATCGCAATGACGAAGGCCTGCGTCAGAATGAGCATGATGAAGATGGTCAGCGCCATGGCGACCATCAGCTCAACCAGGGTGAAGCCTGTGCGGGTTCGCACGATGCGGATTCGCATGATTATCTCCCGACAATTGCGATGACCAATGATCGTCGCAGGGTTATACGCCTGCTGTCTGCCCGCCGATATTACCCCGGCACGAAGGAAACTCAAGTAGGTCAGGCTTTCTAGCCTGACATCCGGCCCGAGTCAGGCTAGAAAGCCTGACCTACTTTCGTGCTTTCTAGCCTGACATCCGGCCCGAGTCAGGCTAGAAAGCCTGACCTACTTTCGTGCCGGGGTAATACGGGTGCTGTCAGCGTGAAGTTCCCTTCGTGTACACCTCGGCGACGCCGTCGAGGATGATGACCGTGCCGAAAGACCCCTGCGGTGGAAAGCCCCGGATCGATTGCTCCACTTCGACGACGAGCAGACTACCCGCAGCCTGATTACCCAGGTCGTTCAAACCCACCACCCGGTAGAAATAACCGTGCGCCGTTTGATTCGCGTTGCCGAGCGGTATCGGCGTCGCATCGAGGATCCAGTCGCCGACGCGCAGCGGCGGCGGCACGTTGTTCGTGTAGTCGATCATCACGGTGTTGTTGCCGACGTTGAAAAAGGTATTGCCGCTGTAGGCGTATTCCGGCGGCGACAACAGCGCTGTCAGGTTCACCGGCCGCTTGTTATAGACCACCACGGTCGCGTCAATGACGGTGGCGTCCGAGTAGCGCGGTCGCTGAAACAAATAGGCGTAAGAATAGCGGGTGTCGCGGGAAAAAGTCCCGAAGGGCGGCGGAACCGCCGGTACGATCAACCGCGGCGTGCCGGGCAGGCTCAAGCCGGTATTCGGCGGCGGCGCGTTTTCAAAGTCGATATCGTCCTGCAACGTGAACCATTGGAGGGCATCGAGAGAAGTGTTGACGAAGCTGACCGTGCGCCGCGCGATGCACGACGGATAGGGCGCGGCGAGCTGGACGACGCCAAAGGCGCGCACTCCCAGAGGATCCACGAACACGGGGTAGCTCGGGAAATCCAGGCTCGCATTGGGCACGCCCGTGCCAGGATTCAAAAAGGCATCGCTGGGTACGAGCAGGCCAATATCCTGGGGCATGCTCTTCATGATCGCAATGGCGCTGGCGTTGTTGCCCGCTTCAAAGCACTTCTCGGACTGGATGGCGGCGTACATGCGCAGTCGCCGAGCGGGAACAGCGTCAAGAGCGCGAGCATCCCGATGCCCATCACGAAGATGGCCACAAGCACTTCGAGCAGGGTAGCGCCGGCACGCCGTCGCATGGTGGAAACTCCTCGGACTAAGCGCGGGCGGCCGGGCGACGCCCCGCGCGGGGGTGCCAGCATCATTGAATGTCCATGTACGGGTTCACGGTCGGATTCAGAACGTTGGGCACCGGCGCGAACGAACCGGTCAGTCCGGTCTGGGCGAACACGGCAATAACCGTCGGCGTCCCCGCAAAGATGGACGGGTTATTCGAGTCGGGCTGGCGCACCCAAAAATTCATGGTCGCCTGCGTCAGCCAGGGAGCCGTCGACGACCCTCCCGTCGTGAGTATAGCCCCCGATGGCGCGAATAATACGTCCACATACGCACCGGTCGGCACCGTCGCGGGCGGCGGAAACACATATTGAATCGGCAGGGTGTTGACATAGCTGATAGGAGATGACTGCATGAACGGCGGATTGTTCGGATAATTCGGATTGTACGGATTTTGATTATTCAGGTTGATGTTGATGTCGATGACGACCCCCGTCGGCAGCGGCATCGTCTCCTCGCCGATTACGCGCAGCGCGCATGATGCGGAAGTTCGCCGTCTGCGTTGGGGAGATCGGCAGGCCCTGACCATTCCCCTTGGGTGGGGGCGGTGTGGGGTCAAATTGGCCAATCTGGTAGGGAATTGGCGTAGCAAGGGTCAGGTAATGGCCAGGAATGGGCGGGGGATTCGGGTTCCAGGGTTGGGCCGGCACCGGCAACGGCACGGTGATGAGCCCCGTTAATGGGTTCGTGTCGATGCCGGTTATCTGGTGCATGAGGCCGGTGCCGAGGATCTCGATGTAGTCTCCCGGCTGCACCAGAAAAAGCGTCGGGTCGGGGACGGTGCCGATCGCGCCGAGGAAGCCGCCGGTCGGGTCCATGGTGCCGGGCGTGATCGCGATGGTGTTCCAGAGCGGGGGGTTGTTGTTTTGCCAATCCCGCGTGACGATGGTGCCGCCGCGAAGGTCCTCCGGCTGCTCGATGTAGCTGCACTCGGTGACATACATCGTGGTCACGTCCTTGATCCACAGCCGCAGGCCGTACGGGTTCTGGTTGCGAATCGCGCGTTGCCGCGCGATATTCAGCCAGCCCTGGAAGTTGGCGGCACCGTTCGCCTCGGCCGTCTGAGTCGACAGGCTCGGATAGAACATCAACAGCAGCGCCGCCAGGACGACGATGATCGCTATGACCACCAGCAATTCGACCAGGGTGAAGCCGGCCCGGGTGAAGCCGGCCCGGGTGCGGCCGCGATATACGTTCCGCGACATGGGTCAATTCCCCTTGAGCTGGAAGCTATAGATGTCGTCATAAGCGTCGGATTGCGGGTTCGGCGCGACCGGCGCCGCCTGCCCAAAGCCGAGCGCGGCCATATTTCGCGGCATGGGCAGACCCAGGAACTGGTCGGGTCCATTGGACACGACAGCCGGTATGACATAGGAGGCGACCGTTTGGCCATTGAGCGAAACGGTAATCGGGTGGAATAAGGACGCATACTGCTTGCTGTAGGTGCTGTTGCTCCAGGTGACCAGCAGGCCGTCGGGATCGAGCGGATCGGCGAATTGGGAACCTCTCGATCCGCTCGCCGCCGGGTTCAGGCCCTGGATGCTATTTTGCGCTCGTGCGGTCGGAAAAATTGAGCGTGCCCTGCGCCGTGCTACCCCACGCAAAGCGATAGAACGACAGCGCGTTGAACTGCAGCCTGCCGTTAATGGTTATTGGCGGTGAGACGACCCCAAAGCCATCGACGATTTCCTTGACCCCGTCGCCGTCGGTGTCCGCGACGAAGCGGCCGATGTTGTCGGGGCTGAGCGCGACCCCGCCGCGAGCAACCGCAAGTGCCATGAGCAGGCAGGCGCTGGATTCGGTCGCGGAGACGCCGGTGGCGTCGTGATAAAGGGGCGTGCCCGCCACCATCAGGGCGCTCTGATATGCTCCAGCGGGCGATGGTACCGTGTCGGTGACCACGGTCGCCACGTATTTTCGCCTGGTCAGTGGAATGGCGGGGCCTATGGGAGGAGCACCCACAGGCGCCGCCTCATGATACAGGAACCTGTAGACGGGATCTTGTTTATTCCAATTCTTCTTGCCGTTGCCGTTCACCTCGCTGTAATTGATCGGGAACGCTTCCATGAGGCGGACCTTGGTCCAAAGCACCTTCGCGCGGACGCCGGTCGGGTCGGGAGCGGCCATCGTCATAACCGCCGGCGAGGGCGTCTCCTTTTTCGCCTGATCCACCACCCAGGCCCACTGCCCCTGGAGGACCTTCGTGACGTTGCGAATGGTTCCCTGGGTATTACGGCCCTGCTGGGTGCCGATCCAGGAAATAATGCCCGCCGCCAGCAGTGCCGCCAGGATGACGATGATCGCAATCACGACCAGCATTTCGATCAACGTGAACGCGGGCCGGCGCGGCGACGATGACACGGTTCGAGCCATACGCATATTCCCCTCCTCCCGCTTTACGGCGACACGCCCAGTCGCGATCCGCTGAAATTGCTGAAGTCATCGATGCCCGGCGGCGACAGCGGATTGGTGCTGCTGGATACCCACTGGAAAGCATTCGGGAAGCTGCCGGCAGCCGTCACATTACTGTTGAAATTGCCGTCCTTGCCGGCGGCGAGGATCTGGAAGGTATTGGGATTCTGATACTGCGGGTTGCCGGTCGCATAGGCGCCGCCCGGCAGGTAATAGGGAATCACGAGCGCGTTGCCGCCCCCGCTATAGTTGGTGACCAGGATTGGGTTTCCCTGGCTATTGGGGTTGGCCGCATTGGGGTAAGGGTTGTACTGGTTCTTGCGATTGTGGGCGCTGAAATAGAGATACGGCGCCTGGCCATAGTAATCCAGAAATGAGGGGAAGTACTGGCTCGCGTTGCCGGTCGCGGGATTGAGCCGGAGAAACAGCCGGCCCGCGGGAAAGTTGTAGAACGGCGACACCCGGCCCACGTTGGCGGCCGGCGGCATTGTGGGGTTCTTACCGTTGGCGGCAAACCCGTTGTTGGCGGTCATCACAGGTGGACCGCCGGCGGGGGGCACCGCCCACGGAATGCCGCCCAGGAAGAACACCAGCACCTGGTCGCCCTCAAGGATCTCGTCAAGCATTAGATTACCGGTGCCGGACCAGTCCATGACCATTCCCGTGGCCAGGCCGGTTTTATCATTGCCCCAGTGGCCGATTCCCTGAAAGATACGTGCGAGGAAAGACACGGAGTCGCTATCGAACTGGGGGCCGCCTATGGCCGCCGGGCTGGCGGTGCCACCGTACGCCGGGTAGTACTGGTACCAGTTGCTGCACAGGCGAATCCGCTGCGGTGGATAGGCGCCGTACTTGCCCTTGAAGGCCTCCATCGCGGCTTGCAGCTGGTTGATATCGGTCATCGTGCCCGTATCGTTCATGCGCGTGTAGGCATAGAAGACGCCGGCGAGGAGCAGCGACACCAGGATCGCGATGATCGCGATCACCACCAGCAGCTCGATCAGCGTGAAGCCCGCGCGGACGCGTTTCTTGGACGGGTGCTGCAGCAGCGTCATTGAAAAACCCTCCCGATGAAGTACCACGCGATCGGCATTCACTTCTCCGTAGGACGGCCTTCCTAGGCCGTCTTACCCGAGCACGGACGGCCTCGGAAGGCCGTCCTACGGGGCACTTATCCCGCTCGCGTTTGCGGTTATTTCTTGGTCCCCGACAAACCTTCGAGCAAACCCAAGAGCGGCATGAACAGGGCGATGACGATGGTGCCGACGATGAAGCCGAGGATGACGATCATGATCGGCTCGAGCAAGCTGATCAAGCTCTCGACCAGCACGTCGACTTCCTCGTCGTACACGTCGGCGATCTTGTAGAGCATCGTGTCGAGATCGCCGGTCTCCTCGCCGACGTCGATCATGTTGACCACCATGTCGTCCACGAGCCGGCTTTCCTTCATCGGCTGGGCAATCGTTTCGCCTTCGCGGATCGATTCGTAGACGCGCTGATAGCACTCCTCGAAGACCACGTTCATGCACGTCTCGCGGACGATGGCCAGCGCCTCCAGGATGGGCACGCCGGAGCTGACCAGGGTGCCCAGCGTGCGCATGGTGCGGGCGACGATGCGTCTTTTCGATGAGCTGGCCCGATGACCGGTATATAGAGCTTGAGCTTGTCGAGGGCATAGGCGCCGGTGCTGGTTCAGGCGGATCAGCTTGAACGTGAGCCAGATGGCGATCGGGATGAGCGGGATGACATACCAGTACTTGACGAACCAGCGCGAGGTGGAGATCAGCATCTCGGTGAGCCACGGCAGCTTCATCTTGAAGTCCGCGAAGATCTTCTCGAACTTCGGGATGATGAAGATCATGATGAAGCTCAAGATGAGCACGGCCACCGAGATGACCACGCACGGGATAGACCATGGCGCCCTTGATCCGGCGGGCGAGGCTCTGGGCCTTTTCCTTGAACTCGGCGAGGCGGCGGAGAATGACCTCGAGGGCGCCGCCCGCCTCGCCGGCCTTGACCATGTTGACGTACAGGCGGTCGAAGCACTTGGGATGCTTGCCGAACGCCTCGGAGAGGGTCATGCCCGATTCGACGTCGTCGACGATGTCGATGAGGGCGTTCTTGAGCACGCCGGGCTTCATCTGGCCTTCGAGGATCTTGAGGCTGCGCAGGACGGGCAGGCCGGCGTCCTGCAAGATCGGAGAACTGGCGGGTGAAGGTGACCAGCTGCTTCTTGTTGCACCCGCCGAGGGTCATCGTCTTCATCTTCTTGCCGCGGACGACGCCCTTCTTGCCTTTCTTGCCCTTCTTGGCCTCGCCGACCTGGGTCAGATCGTGGTGACGAAGTAGCCCATCTGCCGAATTTTCTGCTGCGCCTCTTCCTCATTGCCCGCGTCAACGGTGTCCTTCACCTCGCCGCCGCGTCGTGTCCATCGCCTCATACTTGTAAGTCGGCATAGCGCCCCTCCGGGGAAATCCGAAAAACGAATATCGAAATTCGAAACAAATTCCAAATCCGACGACAACAAAATCAAACCAAGCACGAAACCGATCATCCCGTCTTCCGCACGATCGACCCGAAGATCTTCGTTAGCTCGGCGCTTTCCTGAATCAGTTTCTGCCGCTCTTCTTCCAACGGCGCGCTTGTGCCGGTGTCCACGAGCCGCAGCCAGTAGCGGCTCTCTTTGGCTTCCTTGCGGCAAATCTTGCGCGCATCGCAAAGTCCTTTTTGCTCAGCGCCTCATTGGCTTCGATGTAGTTGGCCCCGACGGACCCGGAGGATCGAACGAGCTGCTTGATGTCCTCCACATTGCACAGCGTCCGCGGCAGCCGCTTGATAAAGGCTCGCACATCGCGGGCGAATTCAAAGGTGCGCTCCTCCAGATCATAGACCTTCACTCGATCGGTCGACGGCGTCATTGCTGCATCCTCGATAAGCTCCTTTTTTCCAGCCCCACGCCTCCAGGCCGCTTCGTTTGTTTCGGATTTCGAAATTCGGATTTCGAATTTGTTTCGGATTTCGATATTCGGATTTCGGATTTCCCCGAAGGGGTTATTCATCATCCGTAATCGTTTCGCGCACCACTTCCTCGATCGAGGTCTTGCCCTCGAAGATCGCTTTCAATCCAGCCTCGCGCAGCGTGATCATGCCCTGCTTGCGGCAGGCCAGCCGCAGCTGGTCCGTCGAGGCGCCGGACGAAATCATGTCGCGCAGCTCGTCGTTCATGATGATCAGCTCGAATAACCCCATGCGGCCCTTGTGGCCGGTGTTGTTGCAGCGGTCGCAGCCGCGGCCGTAAAAGAACTTCTTGCCCTTGACGTCCTCCGGCCGTCAGGTTCAGCTCCATCAGCATTTCCGGGCTCGGCTCGAACTCGGTGCGGCAATCCTCGCAGATCTTGCCGCACCAGCCGCTGGGCCAGGATGCCCTCGAGCGTGGCCGTGATCAGGTACGGCTCCAGGCCCATGTCGCGCAGACGCGTGATCGTGCTCGGCGCATCGTTGGTGTGCAAGGTGCTGAACACCATGTGCCCGGTCAGCGCGGCCTGCACGGCGATCTGGGCCGTTTCCAGGTCGCGGATCTCGCCGACCAGGATCTTGTCCGGGATCCTGCCGCAGGATGGCGCGCAGCGCGGTGGCGAACGTCACGCCGATCTCGGAGTTGATCGGCACCTGGATGATGCCGTCGATGTCGTATTCGACCGGGTCCTCGGTGGTGATGATCTTGTCGGTGATCTCGTTCAGCTCGTTGAGGGCCGAGTAGAGCGTGGTGGTCTTGCCGGAGCCGGTCGGGCCGGTCACGAGCATGATGCCGTTGGGCTTGTTGATCAGCTCGCGGAACTGGCGAGCATCGTGCGCCGTCCATGCCGACGCTGTTCAGGTCGAGGCCGACGTTACCGTGCGGTCGAGCACGCGGATGACCACGCTCTCGCCGAACATGGTGGGCAGGATGCTGACGCGCATGTCGACCGGGTTGCCGCCGACGTTCAGCTCGATGCGGCCGTCCTGGGGCAGACGGCGTTCGGCGATGTCGAGGTTGGACATGACCTTGATGCGGCTGGAGATGGCCATGGCCAGGTGGCGGGGCGGCGGCACCATTTCGTAGAGCACGCCGTCGCAGCGGTAGCGCATCTTGTACTCGTCCTCGAACGGCTCGAAGTGGATGTCGCTGGCGTGGTCCTTGATGGCCAGCAGCATCACCATGTTGATGCAGCTTGCGGACGGGGGCGGCGTCCTGCATCTCGATCAGGCTGTCGAGGTCGATGACTGATCTCGCTGTGCCGCGGTCCAGCCGTCGGGTCGTCTCGCAGGGCGTTGATGATGTCGATGATGATCTCTTCCTTGCCCTGGTAGCACTTGCCGAGCACTTCCGTGATGGCGGCGGCGGGGGCGAGGCACGGCCACGACCTCCTGGATGCCCAGGAAGTTGCGCAGGTCGTCGAGGCCTTGCAGCCCGGTTGACCGGGTCGCTGATCGCGACGGTCAGCACGTTGTCCTTGTAAGTCAGCGGCAGCACCTTGTAGACGCTGGCCATCGTCTCGGTGACGGCGGTCAGCGCTTCGGGGCTGCGGCTTGAGGTCCTCGGGCGTCAGCAGGCTTGCAGGCTGAACTGCTCGGCGAGGGCCTGCAGCAGCTGGTCCTCGGTGATGAGGCCGCGGCCGAGGCAGGCCTGGCCGATCATCATGCCGCTGGCCTTGGCTTCTTCGAGGACTTCCCAGAGCTGGTCCTCGTCGATGAAGCCGAGGTCGACGAGTACCTGGCCGATGCGCCGGCCGCTGGAACGGCTGGCAGTGCTCGCCTTGACGGGGGCGGGCTTGTGGTCCTTGGCGGAGACGGCCGGCTTATCCGAGGGCTTGCGTGCTGGGGGCTTCGCAGGCGGCGTCGCTTGCGGTTTCGCGGCACCGTCGCCAGCTTTGGCGGCCGGCGCTTGCGGTTTGGCCGGCGGTGTGCCCGGTTTGGCCGGTGCAGCGGGCTTTTCGCCGTTGCCGGCAACGGGCGGCTTGGCGGGCGGCGGCATCTTGGTCGGCGCCGGGGCTGCGGGCTTGCCGGCCTGCGGCGGCGCGGTGGGCTTGGGCGGCGGCGTTTTGGCGGGCGGGGCGGGCTTATTGCCGTTGGCGCCCTGCGGCGGGACCGCTGGTTTCTTCGGCAGATTCGGATCGTTCGGGGTGGCCATATCAGTAAATCTCTCGGTGGATGGTGGAGGGGACCCGCTGCGGACTGGTTGGAGTCCCGGCTTAGCCGGACAAGACCGGCTAAAGCCGGGACTCCAACCAGTCAATCATCATCTTCGTCATCTTCCTCGCGACGGCGAGCGGGACGGCGACGCTTACGCGGGGCGTCGTCGTCATCGTCCTCGTCGTCATCCTCCTCCTCGTCTTCCTCCTCCTCTTCATCCCCCATGAGGCCTTGCTCGGCCATCGGCAATCCGGCCCGCCAATTCGGTCGGCTTCGACGACTTGCTGCAGCACTTCCTCCTTGTCCACGATGTCGTTGCGCCAGAGCTTGAACAGGCTTTCGTCCAGCAGGAACATGCCGTCGCTTGCGGCCGGTCTGGATGGCCGGATCGATGCGGTAGACCTTGTTTTCGCGGATCAGGTTCGCGATGGCCGGCGTGACCACCATCATCTCGTAGGCCGCGACCAAGCCTTCGGCCTCTTGCGGGGCAGCAGCGTCTGCGACAGCACGCCGATCAGGGCCGTGGACAGCTGCGTGCGGATCTGGTCCTGCTGGTCCTTGGGAAACACGTCGATGATGCGGTTGATCGTGCTGGCCGCCCCGTTGGTGTGCAGGGTGCCGAACACGACGTGGCCGGTCTCGGCCGCCTCGATGGCCGCGTGGATCGTTTCCAGGTCGCGCATTTCGCCGACCAGAATGATGTCGGGGTCCATGCGCAATGCCCGGCGAATCCCTTCCTTGAAGTCGGGCACGTCGACGCCGATCTCGCGCTGGTTGACCGTGCACTTCTTGTGCTTGTGGAAGTACTCGATCGGGTCTTCCAGCGTGATCATGTGCCGGTCGTAGTTGTCGTTGAGGAAGTTCATCATGCTGGCCAGGCTGGTCGTCTTGCCGGAGCCGGTCGGTCCGGTGACGAGCAGCAGGCCGCGCGGCCGGGTGATGAGCCGCTTGATGGCCTCGGGCATGCCGATCTGTCGAAGGTCAGGAACTTGCTCGGAATGCGCCGCAGCACCATGCCGATGTTGCCCGCTGCTTGAAGACGGCGACGCGGAAGCGGCACGCCGTCGGTGAACTCGATGGCGAAGTCGGCGCCGCCCATCTCCTGCAGCTCCTGCTGGCAGCGGTCGGGCGTGATGCTCTTCATCAGGCCGGTCGTGTCGTCGGCGTCGAGCGTCTTGGTGTCGAGGCGGCGCATGCGGCCGTGGTGGCGAATGACGGGCGGTTGACCGACCGTGATGTGCAGATCGCTCGCCTTGGCCGTGATGACCGTGGTGAGCAACTTCTCCATGAGGATACTGTTTCCGGCAGACACGTTGATGCACCTCAGGTCCTGGGTTCAGGGTCCACCCAGGCGTCGATCGATCGCTCGGACGAGAAGAAGAAGGGAGCGTCCCCGTCCTCCCCATTATCCCGGACTCGCCCGTCTAGGCAAACGTTTCCAGCGAAAACCGGAAGGCTCGATCGAGTCGACAGCCTGGATCACAAGTGACTTCGTTTGCTCCATCGCAACAAGCCGGCAGCGAGCGCGAGCCGAGCTATCGGTTCGCTTTCGCCGCCGGCGGTGCTTCTCATGCGTATTCATAATGAGACGTGTTCGGGCAAGCTGAAGCATACCGATCCGCACCCTCCAGCATGCCGGTCCGCGCAAACCGCTGCAACGGCCGTCGCGCACGGCTCAGTCGGCCGAGTGATGGCAGATGCTCAGCACTTCCTCCAGGGTGGTCATGCCCGCAACTGCTTTGGCCACACCGTCTTCCAGCAGCGTGCGCATGCCGTGCAGCCGGCCTGGCGGCGGATGGCCTGGGCCGGCTCGCGGTTGAACGTCATTTCGCGAATGGCGCCGTTCATGCGGAGCATTTCAAGATGCCCTTGCGGCCGCGATAGCCGGTGTGATTGCAGTACGAGCAACCTCGGCCACGCATGAACGTGGCGGCGGCGACCTGCTCGGGAGTGAGCCCGGCAGCGCTTGAATTTCGTGCATCGGCGGCTTGTCGGGTTCCTTGCATTTGGGGCAAACCAGGCGCACCAAACGCTGAGCCATGATGGCGATCACAGCGGATGCGACGAGGAACGGGGGTACGCCGATATCCTGCAAACGTGTGATAGCGCTGGGCGCATCGTTCGTGTGTAGCGTGCTGAAAACCAAGTGTCCCGTCAGAGAGGCCTGGACTGCGATCTCAGCCGTCTCCTGATCGCGGATTTCGCCCACCAGGATGATGTTCGGGGCTTGCCGCAACATGGCGCGGATGATCCGCGCGAAGTCGAGCCCGATCTGGTGCTTCACCTCCACCTGGTTGATGCCCGGCAGGTAGTACTCGACCGGATCCTCGGCCGTGATGATCTTGCGATCGGGCCGGTTCAGCTCGTTGAGCGCGGCATAAAGTGTGGTGGTCTTGCCCGACCCGGTCGGGCCCGGTGACCAGGAAGATGCCGTTGGGCCGTTTGATGATGCTCTGGAAGCGCTTGTAGTCCTCCTCGCCGAAGCCGAGGTCTTTGATGCTCACCTGGATGCTGCCGCGGTCGAGGATACGCATCACGACGATTGGCCGTGGTTGGTCGGCAGGATGCTGACGCGCAGGTCGAAGTGCTTGCCCTTGGACGTTCATTTTGATACGGCCGTCCTGGCGGACGGCGTTTCTCGGAGATGTCGATGCTTCCCATGATCTTGAGACGCGAGATCAGCGGCGCGAGCAGCCGGCGCGGCGGGCTGTCGCGCTCGACCAGCACGCCGTCGATCCGGTAGCGCACGCGCACGCGGTCGGCGAACGGCTCGATGTGGATGTCGCTGGCACGCAGGCTGATCGCTTCCTGGATGATGAGGTTGACCAGCTTGACCACCGGGGCGTCGCTTTCGTCGGCCTCGGCATGGCTCTGCGAGGTGCGTTCGGTCTCGGTGAAGTCGATTTGCGTGTCGGTGAATTCCGGCAGCATCGAGTCGACCGATTCGGTTTCGGTCTGGCCATAGTGCCGGTTGATCGCCTCGACGATCTGCTCCTTGGCGGCCAGGACCGGCTGGATGTCCTTGTTCAGAATGAACTGGAGCTTGGAGATCGTTTCGAAGTCGCTGGGGTCGCTGACGACGATCTTGAGCACGCCGTTCTCCTGCGACAGCGGGATGATGACGTTTTCGCGGGCCACCGACTCCGGGACCATTTCGATGATCGACGGCGGGATGTGCAGGTCGGTGAGGTTGACGAACTGCATGCCGTGAGTGTTCGGCGATGGCCGACATGATGTCGTCCATGGTGGCGTAGCCGAGCTTGACGAGGGCGTCCTGGATTTTGGCGCCGGTCTGGGTTTGCAGCGTCTTGGCCTCGCCGAGCTGGTCGGGGCCGAGAATGCCGCGTTTGACAAGGATGTCGGTGAAATCGCCGCGGGCTTTGGCCATGTTGCAAGGCCTCCATGGATCGAGGGTGTCGGGCCGGCCGCCGCGAGAGAGGTACACACGGCGCGGGCAGCCCAGCTGCGAAAGCTGTGAAGGGGTAGTTCCTAAAGCCAGACCCATTACTAACTTTCAGCATATCAGCCTAGCCGCGCCGATCGCAAGCAAAAAATGGCGAGAAAATGCAACCGCGGCCAGCAGCGTCGCGCTCGGCGAGCCGCCGGGCTTGTCCCGGCGGTCTGGGGATGTCCGCACACGGCGGGGACAAGCCCCGCCGCTCGCTTGCCGGTTGCATCAGCACGCTTGGCGAGCGGCGTCGCGGTCGGCGAGCCGCCGGGCTTGTCCCGGCGGTGTGTGTGTGCCGTGCATCCCCCCAAACATGGCGGGGACAAGCCCCGCCGCTCGCTTGCCGGTTGCATCAATGGCGCAAGTTCTCACGGAATGTACGTTGTTTCATTAGAGGCCGGGCCGTAAAATACAACCAGATCGAGCATCCGGGAGGCACTACATGTCCATCGCATCCCGATTTATCGCCGCCATCGCCATCGTCGCCCTGCTCGCCATCAGTCGATCGGTCGCGCAGGCACCGGTCGAACCGCAGACGCGCGGTCCGATTCACGAGGCGTTCGCCCAGCCGACCGAAATCAATCCCGAGCCCGGCATGCCGGTGCCGAAGGGCCCGCCGGCGCCGATCAATGAACTGGCGCCCGATCAGCAACCCGACGGGCCGAACGTGCAGTGGATTCCCGGCTACTGGGCGTGGGACGCCGACAAGAGCGATTTCCTCTGGGTCAGCGGCGTCTATCGCGATGCGCCGGCCGGCCGGCAGTATGTTCCCGGTTACTGGACGAACACGCCGGACGGTTGGCGATGGGTGGCCGGCTACTGGGCCACCGCACAGCAGGACGCGCCGATTGTGCCGCAGCCGCCGGAGTCGCTCGAAGCCGGCCCGAGCGCCGCAGCCGGACGACAACAGCGGCTACGTGCCCGGCAGCTGGATCTACAATGGCAGCAATTTCGCCTGGCGCCCCGGCTACTGGACCGCGATGCGGCCCGGCTGGGTGTGGATCCCCGCCCATTACGTGTGGACGCCGTCGGGCTATCTGTTCGTCGACGGCTACTGGGACATGCCGCTAGACCGCCGCGGCCTCCTGTTCGCGCCGGTCGCCTTCGCCGGCTCGCCGTGGCTGGACCCCGATTGGTCCTACACGCCGTCCTACGTCGTCGATCCCGCGGCGATCTACGACGCGGGCTTCTACCGGCCCCGCAGCGGGCACTACTACTTCGGCAATTACTTTGGCCCCGGATACACGACGCTCGGTTTTCGGCCGTGGTTCAGCGGCCTGGGGCGCTACGACCCGTCGTTCGGCTACTACGCCTCGACGCAGCGCGGGACGCCGAACTGGTTCGCGGGATACCAGGGGCGCTATCAGGCCCGCCAGCAAGGCACGCTTGCAGGCCCGCCGCGAACCGTGCGCCAGCAGACGGCCGGTAGCGTCGTCACCATGCCGCTTAGCCAGTTTGCCAGGCAGTCGGGCAGCATGCGGATTGTCCGCTCGAGCGCGGCCCAGATCAACAGTCAGCGAGCGCAAATTCAGCGCACGCGGCAGCTGGTGCAAGCGCGGACGCAGCGCGACGCATCGTTCGCGAAAAACAGTGGGGGCAGCGGTGTCCGAACGGCGGCGTTCTCGGCGCCGGCGACTGTAAACAAGGGCTACACGCCGTCGGGGGCGAGCACGGCGAGGTATACACCGCCCGTGGTGCACGCGCCCCAGGTGGTGCATACGGCCAGGTACACGCCGCCGGTCACACATGCACCGCAGGTGGCACATGCCTCGCAGGTAACCCATGCGGCCCCGACGTATCATGCGCCGACCTACCATCCGCAGACATTCGCCCACACGACCCACGCAATGCCGGCACGAGTGGCGCCGGTGCATGCGGCGCCGGCACGAGCGGCGCCGGTGCATGCGGCGCCGGCACGAGCGGCGCCGGTGCACCACGCGGCATCAGCGGGTCACTCGGGTCATGCGCCGTCGAGGGGCGGCGGGTCCCATCATCGTTGAGGTATCGGTTTTTCTCTACGCCGCCAGCGCCTTGGGGCCGGCCGCCTGGGCTTCATCGAACACTTGCTTGAGCAGCCGGCGATATTCCTGCTGCATCATGACGTGCGTGCCGGGCTGCACCTTCGTGACCGCGCGAATCACCATCTCGCCCGGCGTCAGATCGATCAGCCCCTTCACGACGGTCTCGGCCAGCACCTCGTGCCGCGCCTGCCGCAACCGGCGGCCCGCCTCGGCCATGTCGCGCATGACCTGCGCGAGGTTCGTGCTCGCCGGCACCTTGATGTCCACCACGGCGTTGACGTAGCCCTTGCTGAAGTTCACCACCGTCTTGATTTGCCCGTTGGGGATGATAAACAGCTTGCCCTGCTCGTCGCGCACTTGCGTGTGGCGGATGCTGACCGCCTCGACCCGGCCGACCGCGTCGCCGATCTGCACGATGTCGCCGACGAGGTACCAATTTTCGAACAGGATGAAGAAGCCCGAAACGACGTCGGTCACCAGGCTCTGCGCTCCGAGGCCGCCGGCCAGGCCGAGAATGCCCGCACCCGCGAGGATCGGCGTCGTGTCCACCTCGAAAACGCGGAGCATGAACAGGCCCGAGCCGAAATAGAGCGAATACTGGGTCCCCGACTGCAGGAGCGGCACGAGCGTCAGCCCCTTCTGATCGACGGGCCGATCCTCCTGGTACATGCCGAACGCCTCGTTGACGAAGACGTAGATCAGCTCGATGAGCACGCGCGTGCCGAAGAAGACGCCGATGCACTTGACGATCTTCGCCCCGTACGACGCCACGAACGCAATGAACGCCAGCTCGCCCATGCACATCGAGGCCGCTGTGATGTAGACCGCGGCCTCGAAGCAGCGCTCGCCGAACGGCAACAGCCGCAGCACACGGTCCCAGTAGCGCTGGAACTTGCCCTTGCCGAGGTGCTTGTCGCCCAGGCCGGCCACAATGTACGAGAGCGTCCGGCACGACAGCGTCAGCAGGTGCGCGGCCGTGATGATGGTGAGGATGCGCAGGAGCAGCAAGGCAAGGTCGTCGACATGGGTCAGGTGCGCGAGGCGGCCCGCGAGCCAGACGCCGCCCAAGACGACGGCCGTCATGCCGAAGCGCTCGATCATGACGAACCAGCGCCGCACGGTCTGCTCATAGTTGATGGGCTGGTCCAGGTACGAGCGTTCGGTCCGCGCACCGTCGGCAGGAACTTCCGGCGCGGGGATTTGCCGCGGCAGGTGGTGCTGCACTAACGCCTCGAGGCGCTTGGCGAGGCGATGGACGAGGCGAAATGCGAAGCCGGCGAGCACCGCGACGACGACGATCTTGCCGAGCATGAACCCGTACGTGAAGATGTGCGCCGCCGTGATCTGCGCGAACCATTCGCGGAGGTCGGCACGGATGTCCTGGCCCGTGAAATGGTAGACCGCCATGCCGGCGGCGGCCAGGATCATCAGGGCGAGGGTCAGCCAGAACAGCACGATGCGCATGCCGCGATGCGCCTGCTTGTGCGCGTCCTTGAGCCAGTGCATTTCGGTCCAGCAGACGCATTGCTTGGTGCCGTGCTTGAACGCCTTGCGCAGCGCCACGGACAGCAGGATCAGGGCGCCGAGGACGAGGTGAATGCCGATGAGATTGGCGAGCAGGCGCTCGTTGTTGAGCAGGCTGTTGGCAATCGCTGAGAACGTCCATCGCGCCCTCCGTGGCGTGCGGCGGCAATCGGTGCGGGCCCGCCGGGCCGCCTCCCGGCAGGCGGGGCCGGGCATAGGGTATCGCTTGTGCGGGTGACGTGTCAACGCGATGTTTACACAGGACCAAGCCCGCAGGCGAGTCTTCGAGCCTGCGGGGTCAACCCGCGGATTGACCCCGCAGGCTCGAAGACTCGCCTGCGGGCTTGGGAGGTCACACCGGCACGCCCTCAATGACGCTGACCGCCGACGCCGTCGGCACGATGCGCTCCAGACAGAACCCGGCGCGCGCATACAGCGTCCGGTATTCCTCCGCGGTGCGCTCCTGGCCGCCGGGGATCACCAGCATGGTTAAATCGAGCAGCTTGGCAAAGTCGGGATCGTTGCCCGGCTGGATCACCGACTCGACCACCAACAGCTTGCCGGCCGGCCCGAGGACGCGGCGGATGTTGCGCAGGATCGTCACTGCTTTCTCATCGTCCCAGTCGTGGATGATGTGCCGCAGCAGATACGCGTCGCCGCCGGCCGGCACCGACTCGAAGAAGCTGCCCGCCATCGGCGTACAGCGCCCCGCCAATCCGGCAGCGGCCAGCGCGTCGCGTGCCCGGCCGATGACGCCAGGCAGATCGTAGAGGATGCCCTTGACAGTGGGATGCGCCTTCAGGACCGTGGCGATGACCGTGCCGTTGCCGCCGCCGATGTCGACCAACGTGCCGATTCCGCTGAAGTCGTACGCATCGAGCATGGCCTGCGTCTCGGAGCCATGCACGCCGGTCATGGCCGCATCGAAGATTTTCGCCTGTTCGGGGTGAGCGGACAGGTATTCGAAGACCGGCTTGCCGAAGACCGCGTCGAAGGCGGGCTTGCCGGTGCGAACGCTGTCGAGCAGCCGGCCCCATGCGAGATAATGCTCCTCGCCCATCATCAGTGCCAGCGCGTGCTGCGAGCCGGGCCGATCGAGCAGGCATTCGGCGAGCGGCGTGAGCCCGAAGCGGCCCTGGTCGTCTTCCGCGAAGCAGCCGACGCTCGCCAGCGCCCGCAACACGCGGTACAGCGGCTGCGGCTGCACGTTCGTTTCGCGGGCCAGCTCCGCCGCGGTGCGCGGCGCCGCCTGCACGCGATCCGCGAGCTTCAGCTTGGCCGCGACATAGAGCGATTGCGAAATCCAGTAGCCGGACAGCATCTGGGAGATTTGGCGGGACGGCGGGATCGGTGGTGTGGCCATGCATCACTTCCTTTGAACGTACAATATAGCCCAGGAATCTCGACCTCCACCCGCAGGAGCCTCACCGTGGCGATGATCGCGATGTTCTTCGGCGTCCTTCTGACCCTGCTCGGCATCGGCCTTTACAGCACGTCCGAGTTTGTTCCAAAACCACCGACCGCCCTGATCCCGTCCGCGTTCGGCCTGGTCCTGGTGGTGCTCGGCCTCATCGCCCGCGTCGGCTCGGACAAGATGCGCATGCACACGATGCACGCGGCCGCCGTGATCGGGCTAATTGGGCTGGCCGTCCCCGCGTACCGCGCTGTGGGCGCGCTCGCGGGCGGTGCGGAACTCAATCGCGCCATCGGCGGACAGATCGCGATGGCGGTGATTTGCGCTGTCTTCCTTGCGTTGTGCATCAACTCCTTCATCGCCGCCCGCCGGGCGCAAGCAGCACACCGTGCCGCCGGCTCCGCCCAACCCCTCGTAGCGGAATTCGCCAGAATTCCGCCTCCCCACGCGGAATTCTGGCGAATTCCGCTACGATCCGCCTTTCGCCACCTCCTCGGCGGTCCGCAGGGCACGCAGGATATTCTCGCCGAGCACCTTGCGAATCGTCTCCGCGGAATGGCCGCGATTGAGCAGCTCCTGCGTGATGTACGGATAGGTTGCAACGTCTTCCAGCTGGCGCGGCACCATGTCGATGCCGTCGAAGTCGGAGCCGATGCCCACGTTGTCGACGCCGGCGACCTTGATGATGTGCTCGATGTGATCGACCACGTCGTGGACGCTGCCGGTCGGGATCGGGTGCTCCTTCTTCCATGTTCCCCAGGCGATCTTGAACTCCGCCTCGCTATACTGCTTCTTCATCTCGCGGTACTTCTTGACGCTGTCCTTCTGCGTCCGCGCCGCCTCCGCGGTGATGAAGCCGGGATAGAAGTTGACCATGATCACGCCGCCGTTCTTCGCCACCAGCTTGAGCACGTCGTCGGGCACGTTGCGCGGATGGGCCGCAATCGCGAAGGCCGACGAGTGCGACGCGATTACTGGGGCGCGGGTCACCTTGAGAGCGTGACGCATCGTGTCGGCCGACACGTGCGAAATGTCGACGAGCATGCCCAGGCGATTCATCTCGCGCACGACCGATTCGCCGAACGGCGTCAGCCCGCCGTGCCGCGGCGTGTCGGTCGCGGAGTCGGCCCAGTCGAGCGTGTCGCTATGCGTCAGCGTCATGTAGCGCGTGCCGAGACGATAGAGCGAGCGCAGCACGCCGAGCGAATTGTCGATGGAGTGGCCGCCCTCGACGCCGATCAGCGACGCAATCCGGCCCGCCTTGCGGATGCGCACGACGTCGTCCGCGGTCCAGGCGAACTCCAGCGTGTCGGGGTACGCCTTCACGAGGCGGTGGATCAGGTCGATCTGCTCGAGCGTCTCCTTGATCGCGGTGCCGGACTGGGCGGTCTCGGCCGGCACGTACGCCGACCAGAATTGGGCGCCGACGTTGCCCTTGCGGAGGCGGGCGATGTCGGTGTGCAGCGTGGGCTGCGAGCGGGCGATGTCGAGGCGTTGAAAGAAGCGGTCGCCCTTTTCGCGAAACTGCCACGGCAGGTCGTTGTGCCCGTCGAAGACCAGCGCGTCGCGGTGGAGCTTGAGCGCCTCCTCGGTCAGCTGCACCGGGCCGCGTTTGGCCTTGTCCTGTGCAGAGCCGGGCGCGGCGGCAAAGGTGACGAGAGTGATGAGGGCGAAGAGCGGACGGCTACGGTTCATGGATATCCCAGGATTTACGGTATACGAGTCGCGCTCGTAGTGACCCGCTTTAACGGGTCCCAGCTCAGGCTTCGACCCGCTAAAGCGTCACTACGAGCAACGAGCCTACTACTTCCGCTGTTTCTCCAGCGCGTTGAGGCGTTGTTCCAGCTCCTGGATGCGGCGCTCCAACTCGCGGATCTTCGCCTGGCCGCCGATGTCGAGCGCCGGCACGCCCACGTCGGGAAAGTCGGGGAAGATGCCGCCGATTCCGGGCCCGGTCTTGAGCGCCACCTTGATCTCCTTCTCGTTGCTGCCACGCAAGAGGTGCAGTGTGACGTCCTTGCCGGCGCCCGCCTTCTGGACCGCCGCACGGAGGTCGCCGGGGTCCTTCACCGCCTGGCCGTTGACCTGCGTGATGACGTCGTCGCGCTTCAGGCCCGCCTGGGCGGCCGGCGTATTCGGCAGCACCTCCATCACCACGGCACCCGCCTCCGCCTTGACGTTGAGCTGCTTGCGCAGTTCGGGCGTCAGCGATTCCACCTGCACTCCCAGGAACGCGGGCTGGCGCACCCCCTTGGCCCCACCCGGAGCGGGCCCACCCGGAATCGCCGGCGGCGCCGCCGCCGGTGCTGGGCCGCTCGGTCAACGTGGCGGTGATCGCCTGCTCCTTGCCGTCGCGCCGCACCTGCAGATTGAGCTTGTCCCCGGGCTTCTGCGTGCCGACCGCGCAGGAACTCCGGCACATCCGGAACGTCCTTGCCGTTGAGCTTCACCACGATATCGCCATCTTTCAGGCCCGCCTTCGCGGCGGGACTGCCGGGCACCACGTCGCGGATGACGACACCCTCGCCGGTTTCCTGAGCCGGCAATACCGCTACCCCGAGATACGGACGCGACCCGCCGGCTGGGCTGCCGGGCTGCCCCGCGAACAGGACCGACAAGCCGAGCATCAATGACACCGGCACAAACAGCACATACCTGGACATGACTATTCCCCTTTCCTCGAAAAGGACGACATATCAGCAGTGCAGCAAAGAGAATGCCAGCCGCCTCATCACTGTTGCGCCGCTAGCGACACGCACACCAGCTCCTGATCGCTGCGGGCAAAGACACAACGATCGGCGAACGCCGGGTGCGACCAGATCACCTTCCGGCTTGAGCCCGGGAACGAGATCGGCGTGGTCGGCTCCAGGATGCGGGCCCGGCTGATCTCCTCGTACCCCTTCGGCGACAGCTTGGCCAGCAGCAAGTCACCCTGCTCGTTGAACAGGACGAAGCGATCACCCTCTGGCACAATGAACACGTTGCCCCACCGCGTCGACTTGCCGGTGATCGGCTTAAAGGTCGTCCAGATCCGCTCGCCGGTCTTTTCGTCGAGGCAGCGAAACTCGCCGTAGCTGTCCGCGCCATAAATGTACCCATCCTTGATGTACGGCGTGCTCATCACGCAGTGCAGCGACTCGGTCGCCTCCGGCAAGATGTCGCGGCCGTGCGCCTTCCAGACGATCTCGGGCTGATTGGTGCCGTGCAGCTTCAGCATGACGGAGCCGGCGTAAAATGTGGAGAAATAGAGCAGGTCGCCGTCGCGGCGCGGCGTGGGGATGGTCATGCCGGCGTTGACGAACTTCTTGTCGCCGTACTGCTGCGACCAGTAGAGCGTGCCGGTGACCGGATCGAGCGCGTTAATTGAATAGGGGTGCCAGACGATCAGCAGCCGCTTGCCGTCCTGCTCGAAAATCATCGGCGGCGCATAACCCGGCTCCTTCGCGGTCAGGTTCTTCCAGATTTCGGCGCCGGTATCCTTGTTGAATGCGACGGCGATCGAGCCCTTGCCGCCGACCATGCAGATCAGCCGATCGCCGTCGATAAGTGGATGGCACGCGAAACCCCAGCCCGAGCCGAGCAGCAGGCCGGTGTATTCTTTCACGAGATCCTTCGACCAGATCAGCGTCCCCTTGGCGGCATCGAGGCACAGCAGGTTGCCGACCGCGCCGAGCGCGTAGACCTTGCCGCCGGCGATGACCGGCGTAACGCGCGGGCCGGTGGCGTAGCTCAGGCCGACGTAGGGACAATCGTACTTGTATTCCCAGGCGACGGTGCCGTCGGCCTCATTGAGGCAGAGGACGCGTTCGCTGCCGGCGATCGTTTCCTTGCGGCTGAACGAGTTGGCGGGATTCTTGACCCCGGCGCGAGGACGCGGTCGTGGACATAGACCTTGCCGCCCGCGACCGCCGGCCCCGCATAGCCGCCGCCGACGGGAGCGCGCCATTTGATTTTGGGGCCGCCCTCGGGAAACTTGTCGACGATGCCGGTTTCGCGCCAGACGCCGTCGCGCTTGGGTCCGAGCCATTGCGGCCAATCGTCAGCACGGGCGGTGAGGGTGGTGCCGAGGCCGATGAGCAGGATCGCGCCGGCCAGCCGGCGGGCGCGTGAATGCACGGAACATGGCTTCATGCAGTGTCACTCCGGGATGGGCCCGCCGCGACGCGCGACCGTGGCGCGCGGCATTCGGGCTGTTGTCACTATAGACGTGCGCGGGGGAAAAGCGAATTGGTAGGTCCCGCGAGCCGAGCGGGACCTTGCAGCACCGGTCCCGCTCGGCTCGCGGGACTACTACCGTCGCGTTTAGTGGGCTTTGCTCAGGAAGGCATCGAGGCTCTGCTCGTTGGTGCCAATGAGGTAGACGTATTCCGGATGGTCTTCGCGCGGCTCGACAAAGATGCGGTTGGGCGTCTGACCCGGAAATCCCCCGCTGAGGTCGCGTGTGTCGAACTGGCTGGTGCGCAAGACGATGACCTCGGCCACGGCATTGCGGTCGGGATTGAAGAAGACGAGCTTCGGTACACGTCGTCCCTGAAAGTCGATCACGTCATAGGACCAAAGGTGTTGATGGTCGAGTTGGCGCCAGGTAGCCATCTCGACGCCCTTGTCCTTGAACCACTGCTCGACCTCGTCGTGGGGTTGGCAGGGCCTGCCATTAATGACTTGCTCAGCGAGCGATGAATCGACCCGCGGCAACGGCCACAGCGTCCAGGTCGTCACCCCCCCCGCCATCAGCAGCAGCGCCGCTGCCGCGGCCGCCACGCTGGGCCAGCGGCGCGGGCGCTGAGCGGCGAGCCGGGTGAGCAGGCGTGCCTTGTGGCTGGGCGGCACGACCACGGCGCGCATGGCGGTGCCGAGAGCGGCGTCGACGACCTGTTCGGAACGGTGGAGCGCGGTGCAGTCAGGACACGCATCCAGGTGCTGCTGAATCGCGGCCCGTTCCGTCGGGTCGTTCGTCTCGCCGCCGCGGCGCCCCAGCGCCATCAGCAGACGAACGTCATGGCAGTCCATCAAGGTCCCTCCCCTTGGCTCGGTGCCGCCGACAGACTCGGGGCCGGCTGCAACAGCCGCTGCCGGAGAAAGGCTTTCGCCCGGGCGAGTCGCGACATCACGGTTCCCAGGGGCACTTCCATCTGGTCGGCTATCTCACGATAGCTGAAGTCCTCGAAATAATACAAGATCACCGGCGTCCGAAAGGTCTCGGGCAAATCACCCAAAGCGCGCTGCAACTGCACCACATCCACCTCGGGCAACGGCTCGGTCGGCCGCTCGGGAATGTCCCCGAGATTGTCGAACGGCACCCGGTTCTCCTGCCTGGCGGAGCGCACGCGGTGCAGGTACGTGTTGCGGAGGATGCTGAACAACCAGGCCTTGGCCCGGCTCTCGTCGCGGAGCTGGCCCAGCTTGTGATTGGCCTGGCAGAAGGTTTCCTGGGTCAGGTCCTCCGCCTCCTGGGGCGAGCCACTCAGGCGATAGGCGTAGCGATAGAGGGGATCGTAAAAGGCCGCCACAAGCTGTTCGACCTTTTGCTTCTTGCCGAACCATCGCATGCTGGCACTCCCAACAAGCATGAGCCGGCCCCGGATGATTTATTCCCGGCGTCGGCGTTTTTTCTCATGTCTCCTCCTTGAAATCGCACGTCCATGTAGGTCCCGCCTGCCGGGCGGGACCTTGTCGCGCCGAGGCCCGCCTGCCGGGCGGGACCTTGTCGCGCCGAGGCCCGCCTGCCGGGCGGGACCTTGTTGCGCCGAGGTCCCGCCCGAGGCGGGACCTACCGCGCTTTCCCATGTTAGGTGAATGCCGCAGGGATTGCCAGCCGGTTTTTCCCTGCCTGCCCCGTCGGCGCCGCTCGATGTGTACAGATCAGCACGTGCGCCGATCGGCATGTTTTTGCAGCAGTGTAATTTTTTCGGGAATAAACTGGGCAGCCGTGCATCTTACACGTGTCGCACCGGGGACAGGCTCCGGCAGCGTTGCGTCGTTTCATTACTCGAGAGGTTGGATCGCAATGAACAAGCTCCTGGGAGCACTGGGGTGCGTCGCGCTCAGCGTCGTGCTCGTCTTCGGCACGACGGGCTGCCCGCAGAAGGACAAGGACAAGCCAAAGGCGAAGGAAGCGACCAAGACAACGGACACCAAGACCACCGACACCAAGACCACCGACACCAAGAAGCCCGACGACACCACCAAGCCGGACGACAAGTCCAAGAAACCCGACGACACTACCAAGAAGCCCGACGACACCACCAAGCCGGACGACAAGTCCAAGAAACCCGACGACACTACCAAGAAGCCTGACGACGACTCCAAGAAGCCTGACGACAAGACCAAGAAACCCGACGACAAGTCCAAGAAGCCTGACGACGACTCCAAGAAGCCTGACGACAAGACCAAGAAACCCGACGACAAGTCCAAGAAGCCTGACGACACCAAGGGCGAATCCAGCTTCCTCGCCCCCGGAATCTTGAACGTCTACGCCATTCTCAACGAGCGCTCTTTGCGCCAGTGTATGTCGTGCGTAGCCTGGAAGTTCCGGTTCTGACTCGCGCTGCCGGGCGTCACTATCCCAACGTGACCGCCTAATGGCGTTCGCACTGTTTGGTCCGGACGGGCCCGTTCTGGGGCCCGCCTGGTAGTTTCCATCGCGTTAGCGGATGACCCCTACTACTCGAAAGGATGGTACCCTGTGAAGCGTTTGATTGCCGTGATGATGTCTGTGTGCATGGTCGCGGGTATGCTGGTCGTAATGACGGGCTGCCCGGACAGCAAGCCGAAGACGACCGACACGAAGAAGGTCGAAGAGAAAAAGACGACCGACACCAAGGTCGAAGAGAAGAAGACCACCGAAGAGACGAAGAAGTAGGTTCTTGATCTTCTCGCCTCGGCGCAAAGCGAAGTCGGGCCGGCCAGTCGCCAGATTGGCCGGCCCGTTGCGTTGCACCACCACCGGGCACCCGTCCCTCGCACCGGAGCGCTTACCATGAATCGACGGCGTGTGCTGCTGCTCATGATCGCGCTGGCCGTCGGCGTCGCGGGCTGCACCGGCGACGCCGAAAAGGGCATCAACAAGCATAAGGAAATGCCCGTCGCCCCGTCGGCAGCCAAGCAGGACAAGGGCGACAAGAAATAACGTGCGCTGAGCCCGAAGCGCCAGCGAGGTCGAGCCTCGCCCTCGCTGGCGCTTCGGGCTCACGACACTTCGGGATTTGAGCCCGAAGCGCCAGCAAGGGCAGGCCTTGCTGGCGGTTCGGGCTCCGAGCGCTCGACCAACATGGGCTACGCCAGCCTGCGCCAGTGCGTCGCCGACCTCCAGCGGACCGGTCGGCTCGTTCGCATCGACGCCGAGATCGACCCCTATCTCGAAGCGGCCGCCATCCAGCGCCGTGTCTACCAGGCGGGCGGGCCGGCCATTCTCTATGCCCGCGTCAAGGGCTGCCGCTTTCCGATGGTCAGCAACCTGTTCGGCACCCTTGAGCGCACGCGCTTCCTGTTCCGCGACATGCTCCGCGCCGTCCAGCACTTCGTCGAGCTGAAGGTCGATCCCGCGAACTTCTGGAAGGCGCCATGGCGCTACCGCGACGTGCCGCGCACCGCGTGGTTCCTCCGCCCGAGGTTCGTGCGCTCGGGGCCGATTCTCGACGCGACCGCCGCCATCCACGAGTTGCCGCAGCTCGTGTCCTGGCCGCGCGACGGCGGCGCGTTCATCACGCTGCCGCAGGTCTACACCGAGGTCGCGGGCCGACCCGGATGGCGGCATTCGAACCTCGGCATGTATCGCGTGCAACTATCCGGCAACCAGTACGCGCCCGATCACGAGGTCGGCCTGCACTACCAGATCCATCGCGGCATCGGCGTCCACCACGCCGAGGCCCTGCGGCGCGGCGTGCCGTTTCGCGTCAACATCTTCGTCGGCGGACCGCCGGCGATGACGCTGGCCGCGGTGATGCCGCTGCCGGAAGGCCTGCCGGAGCTGGCCTTCGCCGGGGCACTCGGCGGACGCCGTGTCCGGCTGATCGCGCAACCCGACGGGCTGCCGTTGGCCGCCGACGCCGACTTCTGCATCACCGGGACCGTCGATCCCGATCGGCAGCTGCCCGAAGGTCCGTTCGGCGACCACCTCGGCTACTACAGCCTCGCGCACCCGTTCCCGGTGCTCCGCGTCGAGCAGGTCCGGCATCGGCGGGATGCGATCTGGCCGTTCACCGTGGTGGGCCGGCCGCCGCAGGAGGACACCAGCTTCGGCGCCATCATCCACGAGATCACCGGGCCGCTCATCCCGACGGTCGTCCACGGCATCCACGCGGTCCACGCCGTCGACGCGGCCGGCGTTCATCCGCTGCTGCTCGCGATCGGCAGCGAGCGCTATGTCCCCTACGCGCCGCGTCGCCGGCCGCAGGAGCTGCTCACGTCGGCGAACGCGCTGTTCGGCCAGGGCCAGCTTTCGCTGGCGAAGTACCTGCTGATTGTGGCCAATGAAGACGCCCCGGCGCTGGACATTCAAGACATCGCCGCGTTCTTCCGCCATCTGCTGGAGCGCGTCGACTGGACGAATGACGTGCATTTCCAGACGCACACGACCATCGACACGCTCGACTATAGCGGCAGCGGCCTCAACGAGGGCTCGAAGGCGGTGATCGCCGCCGTCGGCCCGCCGCGCCGCGCCTGCCGACGGCGGCGCCGCCGAGCTGCGCTTGCCGGACGGCTTCCGCGATCCGCGGGTGGCGCTGCCGGGGGTGCTGGCCGTGACGGCGCCGACGTATCGTCCGGGCGGCGACGAGCAGGAGGCGGCGGCGCGGCGCTTCTGCGCGGCCTATCAGCCGGGGGACGCGATCAACAGCTTCCCGCTTATCGTGCTGGTCGATGACAGCGATTTCACGGCGCAGACGCTGAACAATTTCCTGTGGGTGACGTTCACCCGGTCGAACCCGGCGGTGGACGTGCACGGCATCGGCGCGTCGATTACGCACAAGCACTGGGGCTGCACTGGAGCGCTCGTGATCGACGCGCGGATCAAGCCGCACCACGCGCCGCCGCTGGAAGAGGATCCCGCGGTGAGCCGGCGCGTGGAGGCGCTCGCGGTTCGCGGCGGCCCGTTGCAGGGGATTATTTAAGAGCCCGTTGCCATAGTTTTCCGTTTTTGCTTGGCACGCCGGCCGCCGCAGGCCAAGCGGGCCTCGGCATGCCGATTTCGCTGAACGAATCCGCGCCATCGGCCGAGAGAGAAAGGGACGCATCCGGGCCCGCGCCGCCGAAACGCCATGGCAATAAGCCGCCATCTACCGGCACTGCTGCTGCTGGGCTGCGTGGGCTGCGCGAGCCTGCGCGGCGGGGCCCCGACTGCGGACGACTGCGGCCCGCACGGCTGCAGCTTCGTCCACCGGCTTGGCGAACCGCCGCCGCAGCTCTTGCCAATGTGCCGTGCCGTTCCTCCGGAAGCACGCGATCGCGTCCATCTGTTTGCGATCAACGGCATGGACCCGTTCTATCTCGGCAACCTCAACGGCCTGTGCGCCTGCATGCAGCAGCTCGGCTTCCGCAACACGCACTGCGGCCACGGGTCGCAGGCACCGGCTTTCCGCGACCAGATCTGCGCGCCTCCGCCGCCACGATCCGGACGCGCGCATCGCCGTGGTCGGCTTCAGCATCGGCGCCAACCGCGAGTGCCGGCTCGCCCATGAGCTTCGGGAAAAGGGCGTCGCGATCGACTTGCTCGTCTACATCGGCGGCGACACCATCGACAACGTCCCGGCCAATCGGCCGGCGAATGTCGGGCAGCTCGTCAACATCACCGGCCACGGCTACCTGCCGCGCGGCGGCGACCTGTTCTACAACGGCACCGAGCTCGACGGCGCCAGCAACCAGCGTCTCAATGCCCGCCACATACTGCTGCCGACGCGGGCGGAGACGGTGGAGACGCTGACGACGCACTTCATCGCCGTCGCGCAGGCACCGTCGGCGCGTTGATCGCGCTCACCACCCCGCCGTCGCGGATCGGCGGTGAACCCGTTACAATGAGGGCGACCCGAACCCGGAGGGGCCTGTAATGTCGATTACCACCATAGGCGTCGTGAAGAACGGCGTTGTCGTTCCCAATGTTCCGTTGCCCGAGGGTGCGTTGGTGGAGCTGCACGTGCACGATAGCGTGCCTGAGATTCCACCCGACCTGCAAAAGGAATTTGCCGCATGGCAGCGAGCGAGCGCCAACGCGATTGAGCTGGTCGAACGCCTGGCACAGGAGGGAGAGGGCGATGCGCAAGGGTGAGGTCTGGCGTGTGCGACTGCCGGTCGGACCGGGGCACACGCAGTCGGGCAAGCGCCCCGCTGTAATCGTGCAGGACGATCCCTTCAATGCCGCGTTGCCGACGGTACTCATCGTGCCGTTTACCGGCTCCCTCGCGGCGACGCACTTTGGCGGTACGCTTGTTGTGCGGCCAGATGCACACAATGGATTGACACGGCCGTCGGTCGCGCTCATCTTTCAATTGAGCGCTCTCGACCAACGGGACTGTCTCAGCCGCCTCGGCGTTCTCGACCAAAACACGCTTGACCAAATCTACGCCGTCATCGACCTATTGACTGGCCGTTGACGAGGGCCGCGGCCCAAGCTGCGATTCCTCCATGATGGGCGGCCGCAGCACGCGCAGTCCCGGTCGCGTCGCGCGGCTGCAGATAATGGCGATAGACGTACTGCCCCAGTCTCCCTGCCCGCGGTCAATCCGTCGGTGTTGTCGAATTGCCAGTGAATGCCGCCATAGATACGGCTCATGCCGGCTTCCTCGGCGGCGGCCCAGAAGCCGTCGAAGGTGCGTGTCACGCCCGGCAGGCCGTCCGAGTTGCTCGTGAAACGGACGCGGTCGGTGCCGAAGAAGCTGGCCAGCACCGCCGCTGCCGCGCCGCTGAAGGTGCTGTGCCCCGACGTGTATGATGGAAACGGCGGCGTCTCGATCAACGGCTCCCAGCTTGCATCGGCGTCGGTGTCGGGGTTGCCGTCCTCGTCGGCGCGCTGGATGGCGGTGATCGGCCGCCAGAAGCCGTAGTTGAACTTGATGATCCAGCAATAAACGCCCGCGTCGGCCAGGCTCATGTTGAGCAGCGCAAACAGGCGGGCGTTCTCGGCCAGGGTGATGCCGCGCTGGCGGGCGACGGTCTGCGCGATCTCGTTCCAGTGGCCCGGCGGCGTCGCGGTGCCGGCAATGTCGGCCCAGAACAGGGCGATTTGCGTCTGATCCTCGGTGCGCCGCGAACCCTGCCGGCCGCCGAGCGCCTTGACCTCACGGAAGGCGGCGGTATAGGCGGCGCTGTTGAGGGCCGGCGGGCCGGGCACCTTGTACTGCGTGCCGGGCTTGATCGCGAACGGCGTGACGGCGCCCCACAGCGGATAGAGCGGCTCTTGCCGGCGCGGCGGCGTCCGCTCCCAGACGCCCGGCCCCGGTCTGAGCTGGTAGTCCGCCGGCCCGCGCGGCGCCGTCGTCGCGACGCAGCTCGAAGAATCCGCTCGGCGACGAAGCGTCCCAGGTCCGCGCCGGTTTCGCGTCCATCGTTTGCCGGCAGCTCGGCCAGGCTTTCGGCCAGGGCGCGATCGAAGTGCGCTGGCCGCCCGGGTAGAGCGCGACGAGCGTGCGATGAGCCGCCGCGGCAGCCGCGGCGGCGGGCGATGCTCCCGGTTCGGGGCTTGCGTCGACGGCGTAGGGACGATAATTGCGAGCCACCGCGTTGACCGCATCGAAAATCGCCACGTGTACGATCGCCAGGTTGCGGGCGGCCAGCGGCGGCGGCGTCTTCTCGGCACGAATCGCGTTCAGCGCCACCGCGTTCCAGCGCAGCACCATGTCCGGCCGCGGCGCCGCGCCGGGCTCGGCCGGGATCTGCGCTGTGGTCAGCGTACCCGCTTGCAAGAGCAGCGTCAGGGCAAGAGTCGTCATGCCATCTCCTCCTCGCACGGTGGTTCGCAATGGTCGCATACGGAGCCGGCAGCATCTCTCCTGGCAATGCTAAATCATCGCCGGCTCGTTGACCAAGGGCTCTCGCCGCCGCCGGCCGAAACGATCGTGCCCGGCGGAGAAGTTATGCCGGTTGTAGCGATTGCGCGGATCGCGCGGGCGCCACCGATGCGACCCGCGGGGTTCGAAGTCTCACCCACGCGGCGTG
This sequence comes from uncultured Gemmataceae bacterium, assembly GCA_963834865.1. Lineage (GTDB taxonomy): Bacteria > Planctomycetota > Planctomycetia > Gemmatales > Gemmataceae > CAWIDK01. The sequence goes on along the minus strand of CAWIDK010000002.1, from coordinate 1,736,604 downwards.
AATGGATTGTGTGGGTAATTCATGTCTTGCAGTCAATGCGGGAGCTGCCGATTGCCGATGAAGAGAATACGGAATTGCCGTTTTTGCGCATGAAAGGAGTCAAGGATGGCGAAGTCTCCCGCGTGGTCGGGCCTCTGGGCAAGCTGCCTGATCCTGGCCGGCTCGGCCTCGGCGTGGGCCCAGTCGGGTGCCCCTTCGGTCGATCAGATGCTCGACGCCCGATTCGCTCCGAAACAGAAGAACGTCCAGATCACCACCCCGGCGGGCGCCGAGCTCAAGGGCTGCACCGTCCGGGCCATCGCGGGAATACGCCCGGGCAGCACCGGGTGGGAGCTGCTCGATGCCCGCAATCAGCCCCTCCGCCGTTACTTCGGCGGCAAGGGCGCCAAGGGCGGCGTCGATACCTGGTCCTACTTCAAGGACGGCGTCGAGGTCTATCGCGAACTCGACACCAATAACGACGGCATCCCCGACCAGTATCGCTGGCTCAACAACGGTGGTCTCAAATGGGGCATGGACGTCAACGGCGACGGCAAGATCGACGGCTGGCGGATCATCTCCGCCGAGGAAGTCGGCCAGGAAGCGTTCCTCGCTCTCGCCGCAGGCGATCTCGCGCCTGCAGGCGCTGTTCATCAGCACCAACGAAATGCAGGCGCTCAAGCTGCCGGCCAAGGAAGTCGAGCGGTTGACGACCTTGCAGAAGCAGGCCGCCAAGAAGTTCGCCGACCTGCTCAAGGCCCAGCCGCAGATCGCCGGCGCCACGTTCGAGCGCGTCGAGAGCGCCGTGCCGAGCTGCGTGCCCGGCGAATCGGTCGGCGCCGAAAGCGACCTGATCAAGTTCACGTCGCGCGCCCTGCTCTACGAGGGAACCAACAAAAAGCACGAATGGCTGCACACCGGCGAGCTGATCCAGGTCGGGTTTGCCTGGCGGCTCATCGACGTGCCGACCACCGAGGAGCCGGCCAACGGCAGTCCCATGCCGATGCCCGGCACCACCAATCCAAAGCTGAAGGAAGTCCTGACCAAGCTGGAGCAGCTCGACGACATCGGCAACAGGCTCGCGCCGAACGACGCGAAGGTCAAGCAATATCTCGAGCAGCGCGTCGGCCTGGTGCGCGAGGTGATCGAGCTGATCGACGCCAAGGAACGCGACGGCTGGTACAAGCAGATCTTCGACAACCTGAGCACACTGGCCCAGAACGGCGACGCCGCCTCGCTGAAGACGCTCACCGAGTGGAGCAACAAGGTGGCCCAGGGAATGCCCGGCAGCAGCCTGGCGGCCTACGGCATCTACCGCGAAATGTGGGCCCGCTATGCCCTCGCCCTCAATCCTCCCGGTGCCGCGGCGCCGAATACGGCCGAGGTCGAGAAGGTTCAGAAGGTGTGGCTCGAGCAGCTCACCCGGTTCGTTACGACGTATCCGAACGCGGAAGACACCACGCCGGACGCGCTGCACCAGCTGGCGATGCACACCGAGTTCATGGGCAAGGACGCCGAGTCCAAGAAGTGGTACGAACAGGTCCACACCAAGTTCCCCGACCACTACCTGGCCGAGAAGTGCAAGGGAGCGGTCCGGCGGCTCGACCTGCCGGGCAAGAAGCTGGAGCTGACCGCGCCGCAGCTCGGAACCGGAGCGCCGTTCGACGTGAATTCGGTCAAGGACAAGCTGGTCGTCGTGTATTACTGGGCCAGCTATTGCAGCCAGTGCGTCGGCGACTTTGCCCGGCTCAACAAGCTGGCCGAGCAGAACCCCGGCAAGTTCGAGCTGGTGTGCGTCGATCTCGACGACACGCCCGAGCAGGCGATCGCGCACCTGAAGAGCTCACCGGTCAAGGGCATTCACGTGTACCAGCCGCCGCCGAAGAACTCCGGCGGCATGAGCAGCCCGCTGGCGCTGCAGTACGGCATCAACGGCCTGCCGACGGTATTCCTGATCGGCCGCGACGGCCGCGTGCTGAACCGCGCGATGCAGGTCGGCGATCTGGAGAACGAGCTGAAGAAGGGGCAGTGACCGTCCGCGTTTACGTTTAGCGTTCGCGCACAGTGCGTGAACGCTAAGGCGATCGGCAGGTGACAGCGTACCCTCGCTTGCGCGTCGGGCTTGTGACTGACACAAGCCCGACGCGCAAGCGAGGGTAAGTTAACTCCTGCCGCTCGCCTAAACGTAAACGAGAAACTCCGCCATCTCACATCTCTTTCAAGTACGCGTGTACGAACTGGACCGCCATCGAGCCCTCGCCGACGGCGGAGGCGACGCGCTTGACGGAGCCGGAACGCACGTCGCCGGCGGCGAATACGCCGGGGCGGGTCGTCTCAAGCAGGAACGGTTGGCGGCGGGCGGTCCAGTGGACGGACGCAATCGGACTCGGCCCCGTGCGGATGAAGCCTTTGTTGTCGCGCTCGATCTCCGGCGGCAGCCAATCGGTTCGCGGCACCGCGCCGATGAAGCTGAACAGCCCCGGCGTCGTGAGCGTGCGGCTCGCGCCCGTTTTCGTGTTCACCAGCTCGACCTCGCCGAGGTGGCCGTCGCCGACGAGGCGCCGGACCTCGGTGTTCTTCAGCAGCTCGATGTTAGGCGTCTGCTCGATCCGCCGGGCGAGATAGCTCGACATGTTTCGGTACAGGTCGTCGTAGCGAATTACGAGGTAGACCTTGCGCGCGTGACCGGTGAGGTAGACCGCGGCCTGGCCGGCGGAGTTGCCGCCGCCCACGACCACCACTTCCGAGCCCCGGCACATGCTCGCTTCGTTGACGGTCGCCGCGTAATAGACGCCGCACCCCTCCAGCGCCTCGCAGCCGTCGACCCCGAGCTTGCGGTAGTCGGCCCCGGTGGCGATCAGTAGGCACTTGGTCGTCACTGTCTCACCGCCATCGACATGCAGTATCTTGTACCCGTTATCAAAGGTCAGGGCGGTCACCGGGGTCGGCACGGGCAAGCTCGCGCCAAACCTGTTGGCTTGCAAGACTGCCCGTTGGGCCAGGTCGGCACCGGTGATGCCGGTGGGGAAGCCGAGGTAATTATCGATGCGCATGCTGCGGCCGGCCTGACCCCCGGGCCCCGAGCGCTCCAGCACGACCGTGCGCAGGCCCTCGGAGGCGCCGTAAACCGCCGCGGCCAATCCCGCCGGCCCGGCGCCGACCACGACCAGGTCATACACGGTCTGCCCCAGCGGCCGGCGAATGCCGAGCGCCTCCGCCAGCGCACGGTCGCTGGGATTGCGCAGCCGTAGCTTCGTGCCCCAGGTGACCACCGGCGTGTCGGCTTCGCTCACGCCGAGCTGCTTGAGCAGCTCGGCCGTCTGCGGGTCGGTCTCGATGTCGAACCAGGTGAACGGCACGCGGTTCCTGGCCAGGAAGTCGCGAATGCGAAACGTGTCCTGCGAGTAGCGCGAGCCGATCACGCGCAAGCCCCAAATGGTGCCCGTCGCGGTCAGGAGCTGCCGGCGCGCGATGAATGCCTGCAGGATCGTGTCGCCCAGGTCCGGGTATTTGTTGAGGATCTCGCGCAGCCCGTCGCGCGAAACCTCGAAGACCTCGCAATCGGTGCGTGCAATGGCGCTGACGAGTGTCGGTCCACACGTCAGTTGCGCTACATCGCCCGTGAACTGGCCGGGGCGGTGGATGGCGACCGTCCGCGGCGGGTCGCCGGTTTCATCCACGATGGCGATCTCGCCCGACTTGACGACAAGAAATCTGGCGTCGCGATCGCCGGCCGCGAAAAGCCTGTCCCCGGCCCGGAAGCGTTTGAACAACGTCTTCGGACAGCGCTCCAGCGCAGCCAGATGCGTCTCGTCGAGCACCGGGAAGGCGACCGCCTGCAGATCCTGATCGGCCATGTGATTCTCCGTTAGTCGGGGTGCTAATTCTTGGCGTGCGCCTCGGCAGCACCCCTTGTGTGGGGCACGTTTCTTACGTGCCCGAGGAAAACCGGGCACGTAAGAAACGTGCCCCACACAAGGGGCGCTGCCGAATCGCGCACAGCGATTTAGCGCAAATACGGCAACGCCTCTTCGGGCAGGTCCACCTCGGCCTGATCGACGTAGCACCATGCCCAGCGCTCGCCGGGCTCGAAGGACGCCATCACGGGATGGCCGGTCGCGTGGAAATGGCGCGTCGCGTGCCGGCCGGGCGAGCTGTCGCAGCAGCCGACGTGGCCGCAGCTCAGGCACAGACGCAAATGGACCCAACGCAAGCCCGATTGCAGGCACTCCTCGCAGCCCGACGTGCGCGGGGGAACCGGGTCCACATCGGTCAGATGCTCGCAAATCATGGTGCATCTCCTCAGTAAGCGACTACCGCACTCGCAGATATTGTACGCTGAAGTAGCGCGCATCGTCCGTCCACATGCGCGCCGCCGTGAAGGCGGCCGCCTCGGCCAGCTCGCGCAGCTCGTCCAGGCTGTACTTGTACGAATTCTCGGTGTGAATCGACTCGCCGGCCGTGAACATGAACGCGTCGCCGCCGACGTGCACCCGCTGATCGCAACGGCTGACCAGGTGCATCTCGACGCGACCCTGATCCGCGTCGAAGAAGGCACGGTGCGCGAATCGTTCCAGCACGAAGTCGCCCTCCAGCTCGCGATTGATCCGCGCCAGCAGGTTGAGGTTGAACATGTCCGTGATCCCACGGCGATCATTGTACGCCGCTTCGATGATCGCCGGGTCCTTGCGCAGGTCGGCGCCGAGCAGGAGGCCACCGTCGGGACCACCGCGCCGTGCGGTGCGCCGCAACAGCGCAAGCGCCTCATCGGGGGCGAAGTTGCCGATCGTCGAGCCGGGGAAGAAAACGACCGTCCGGGCCGCCGGCCGGCGCGGCACCGGGAGGGCAAGCGGCTGCGTGAAATCGGCACAGAGCGGCAGCACCTCCAGCGCGGGATAATCGGCGGCCAGCGTCCGGGCCGCGTGCTGCAGGGCGCCTCGGAAACGTCGATCGGCACGTAGCCCGCGGGCTCGGCCAGCGCGTCGAGCAGGAGCCGGGTCTTGGTGCTGCTGCCGCTGCCGTATTCGATGAGCAAGCAGCGCTCGCCCAGGAGGGCCGCGATCTCCGGGACGTGTCGCGTCATGATCGCACGCTCGGTCCGCGTGAGGTAATACTCGTCGAGCTCGGTGATCTGCTCGAAAAGCTGCGAGCCGATCGTGTCGTAGAAGTATTTGCAAGGCAGGTGTTTTTTCCGGGCGCCCAGGCCGCGCACGACGTCGGCGCGGAATTGGTTGATTGCGCACTCGGCAAGGTCGCACGACGGGGCCAGGCTGCGGGTGGAGGTCATGTCATGTCCTTTGCAAGGCGCAGGCCGGTGAATTGCCAGCGCGCGTCCGGGGGAAAGAAATTGCGGTAGGTGCGGCGGGCATGGCTGCGCGGCGTTGCGCACGAGGCGCCGCGCAGGACGAGCTGGTTGCACATGAATTTGCCGTTGTACTCGCCGAGCGCGCCGGGCAGAGGCTGGTAGCCGGGATAGGCGGTGTACGGGCTCGCGGTCCATTGCCACACGTCGCCGTACAGCTGCTGGAGCGGTCCATGATCGTCCGCGGTGGGGACGGCCGCCGGGTGGAAGCGGCCACTCTCCTGGAAGTGCCCGGCCAGGGCGATGCCGGCGGCGGCATGTTCCCATTCCGCCTCGGTGGGCAAGCGGCCGCCCGCCCAGCGCGCGAAGGCGTCGGCCTCGTAATAGCTCACGTGACAGACCGGCTCATCCGGCCGCACTGGCGCTTCGCCACCCATCGTGACGGCGAACCATTCCCCAGCGCGATTGTCCCAGTACAGCGGCGCCGTCCAGCCGGCCGCCTGCCGGGCCGCCCAGCCGTCGGACAGCCAGAGCTCGGGCCGCTCGTACCCGCGATCGGTGATGAACGCGAGATAATCGGCGTTGGTGACAGGCCGACTGGCGATTTCGAAGCCACGTAGAAAAACGCGATGTCTGGGCGACTCGTTGTCGAATGCGAATTCGTCCGTGCCGTGCCCGATCCAGGCGAGTTCCTCAGCGAAGGCGAGCCAGCGACACACCGGTGGCACGCCCGCTTCCGGCAGGGCGTGCCGATAGACGGGGCGCAGCGGATTGGCGGCCCAGGCGTGCTTGAGATCGGTGATGATTAGCTCCTGGTGTTGCTGCTCGTGCTGGATTCCCAGCATCGCGATCGCGGCAATGTCCGGCGGGACCGTCTCTGCTTGCAAGAGGCGGCCCATCTGCTCGTCCACATGCGCCCGATACTGGACCACCTCGCTCACCGACGGCCGAGACAGCAGCCCGCGCCGGACGCGGCCAGCGCGGTCCGACGCCCTCGTAGTACGAGTTGAACAGGAAGCGGAACTCCGGTCGAAAGGGTCGGTATTGTGGACCAAACGGTTCCAGCACAAAGGTTTCGAAAAACCAGGTGGTGTGCGCCAGGTGCCATTTCGCTGGGCTGGCCTGGGGCATCGACTGCAAGAGGTAGTCTTCGACGTGCAGCGGCTCACAGAGCGCTTCCGTCGCGCGGCGGACGCCATCGAAATGGCTCGCAAGGGAACGAACCGGCGCCGGCGTGATCGTGCCGTCGATTCCAGGCGCTGGCAAGAGTGGCGCAATCCACTGTACAGGCATGCGCAGTATTCCTCCCAATGCCCGACCAGCTGTCCCGCAACCGGTGAGCGACATCATGGCACGACGCCAAGGGCCAGCAAATGCTGAGCCGTGGCAATTTGCATGGCAATCATCCAGCGTCGTCATATGGTAACGCCCGCCAAGCGACACGCGTTTTTCCAACGCGAAAGGAAGGTCCGTCATGCACCGCGCCGAAGCAACGCAGAAGATCCTCGCCGCCAAGCAGCAGAAAGGTCTGACGTTCGACGCCATCGCCCGGACCGTCGGCCGGCACAAGGTCTGGGTCACGTCCGCCCTGCTCGGGCAATCGACCATGTCGCCGGAGGAAGCGCAGAAGGCCGCCGCCGTGCTCGGGCTGGAGCCGGAGGTCGCCGCCGCCCTGCAGCAGATTCCCCTGAAGGGCTCGGTCGGCGCGACGGTCCCGGTCGATCCGCTGATCTATCGCTTTCACGAGATCACCCAGGTCTACGGCACCACCCTCAAGGCGATCATTCACGAGATGTTCGGCGACGGCATCATGAGCGCCATCGACTTCACGTTGGACGTGCAGAAGCAGGAAGATCTCACAGGCGATCGCGTCGTCGTGACAATGAACGGCAAGTTCCTGCCGTACAAGAAGTGGTGAGCAGCAAACGCCGGGCGACCCGCGGGGTTCGCAGACTCACCCCGCGGCGTGGTACAATGAGCTTTACCAGGAGGCCAATCATGGACACGGCGACCTTTATGCGTGAATCTGCACTCAACCGCCAAGCATACGAAAAGCTTCGCGAGCGGATTCGCCGCGACTATCCGGGAATGTACGTCGTGCTGACCCACGGCAATTTGCTGGGCGCCGCAAGCACCTTTGATGCCGCGCGTTCTCTTGTACACGACCTCCCGGTGATGCCGGAATACTATTTGGTGTTTCCGGCGGATGCGGAGCCGGATTTCGATCTCGTGTACGACCTCTCGGGGAGCGCCTAGGAAATGCCGCAAGTCTGTTGGAACGCGACGCCTCGCGGCGAATACTGGATCGACGTGAACCTCGGCGGTTGTATGGGACCTGGATCAGCGCACGTGGTGCATCGAATATCCTTGATGACCTTTTTCGCTTTTCTCGCAGATGCTGCTTGACCGCAGCTTGCGCCCGAATTACCATAATGTCAACCGCCGGTTACGCCCTCCGAACGTCGACCCTGCCCGAAAACCTGCCTCGTTTTCCCTGCCCGCGACCCACTTACCCTGCCTGCCCTTTGACCCCGCGCAATCGCGCCCCGCCGGGGATACGTTGAGGAGTTCACCATGCGAGCGGTTCGGCTCTCCCTCTTGACCGCCTTTGCCGCGGCCGTTTTCGCGTGGTCGTGGCGCAGTGAGGCGCAGCTCGTCATCGGCAACCAGTGGCCGCATCCGCGGCTGAACTCCCTGACGCCCTGTGGCGGCAAGGCCGGCACCACTGTCGAGGTGACCTTCGCCGGCACCGACACGGAGCTGCCCGAAACGCTCTGGTTCAACCATCCCGGCATCAAGGGCACGCCGATCGTTCCGCCGCCGCCGCCGGTCGACCCCAAGGCCAAGATCGATCCCAAGGCGAAGAAGGCCGAGCCGCCGCCGGTCACCAAATTCAGCGTCGCCATCGACAAGGCGGTGCCGTCGGGCTTCTATGAGGTTCGCTTCGTCAACCCACGCGGCATCAGCAATCCGCGCGTCTTCGTCGTCGGCGATCTCAACGAGGTCGCCGAGAAGGAGCCCAACAACGACGTCGAGCAGGCCCAGCGCGTCGACATCGGCACCACGATTACCGGCGTCATCAACCCCGCGACCAACGTTGACTACACGATTTTCGCGGGCAAGAAGGGCCAGCGCGTCCTCATCACCTGCCTGACCGCGAGCATCGACAGCAAGCTCCAGCCCGAATTGATCCTGCACGGACCCGTGCCGCGCGTCGGTCTCGGCGTCGCCGTCGAGTCGGTGCAGCCGAAGGACCCCAAGGACAAGACCAAGGGCCTCCGCGTCAAGGAGGTCGTACCCGGCAGCCCCGCCCAGAAGGCCGGCATGAACCCAGGCGACGTCGTCGCCAAGCTGAATGGTAAAGACGTCGCCGATGCGAAGGCGTTTCTCCAGGACGTCGGCGCGCTGATGGCGGGCGAGAAGCTGAACCTGCAGGTGCTGCGCAACGGCAAGGACGAGGCGATCACCGCCACCGCCGACGAGGCGCTGGGATACGGCCGGGAGGTTGCAGCGGCGCGGGCGGCGCTGGGCCAGGATGGCGTGCTCGACGTTACGTTGCCGGCCGACGGCGACTACATTCTCCGCCTGGTGCAGTTCACGTACACAGCCGGCGGGCCCGATTACTTCTATCGCCTGAGCATCTCGGCCAACCCCTGGATCGAGTCGGTATTCCCGCCGATGATCGAGCCGGGCAAGACCGCGCAGGTCACGCTGCACGGGTTCAACCTGCCCGGCGGCAAGCTCGATCCGGCCGCCGTCGTCAATGGCCGGGCGATGGAAACGCTCACCGTTCCCGTCACCGCGCCCGCCGACCCTGCGAGCCTGGACAAGCTCCGCTTCAGCGGGCTGCTCACGCCCATGTCGGCCACGCTCGACGGATTCGAGTATCGCCTGGGCACGTCCAACCCGAAGCTAATCGCGTTCGCCCGCGCCCCGGTTGTGATCGAGAATGACGACAACGACACGCCAGACAAGGCCCAGGCGATTCCCGTGCCGTGCAAGGTGGCCGGCCGGGTCGACAAGAAGCGCGACCGCGATTGGTACGTGTTTGCCGCCAAGAAAGGCGATGTCCTGATGATCGAGCTGCAGAGCGAACGGCTCGGCGCCCCGACCGACATGTACTTCAAACTGGTGAACATCAACGGCAAGACGCCCGCGGACATCGTCTTCCAGGACGACACGCCGGAAACGCTCAGCTTTTTCCTGTTCACCGCCAACAGCGACCCGGCCCCGTTCCGCTTCGTCGTGCCCGAAGACGGCAAGTATCAGATCATGGTGGGCAGCCATCTCGCCGACAACCAGGCCGACCCGCGGCACGTCTATCGGCTGCGCATTGCGCCGGAGAAGCCGGACTTCCGTCTCATCGCCATGCCGCCTGACGAGCACCGCCCCGAGGCGCTCACCGTCGGTCAGAGCGGCCAGGAGTACTGCATGGTCTACGCGCAGCGGTCCGACGGCTTCAAGGGCGATGTGACGCTGACCGTCGAGGGGCTGCCGCCCGGCGTCACCTGTCCGCCGCAGGTGCTCAACGGCAACATGAAGTCCACCCACCTCGTGCTCAGCGCCGCCGACAACGCCGCTCCGTTCATCGGCACCGTCAAGATCGTCGGCACCGCGGTCATCGGCGGCCAAAAGGTCGTTCACGAGGCCCGGACGGCAACGATCAGCTGGGGAATTCCCATCCAGCAAAACATCCGCACCGTGACGCGCCTCGACCAGGCGCTGGTGCTGGCCGTGCGCGACAAGGCACCGGGCAAGCTGGTGGCGACGCCGGACAAGTTCGCGGTCTCGATGGGCGACAAGGTCAATATCCCGATGAAGCTCACCCGCACTTCCGCCGAGTTCAAGGGAAACTTCCAGGTGACACCCGCGGCCCCGCCCGACACGCCGCCGGGCGTGACATTCGCGCCGCTGACTTTCGCGCCGGCAAGGACGATGTGCCGCTCGTCCTGAACGTGGGCCCGAACACGCCGCCGGGGACGTACAACCTCGTGTTCCGCGGCTTCGCGCCGATTTCGCCCAAGGACAAGGGCAAGCCGGTCAACACGATCCTGCCGTCCAACGCCGTGCAGGTAATCGTCCTGCCCAAGCAGGTCGCCACGCTGTCGGTCGACAACGCCAATCCGACGGTCAAGGTCGGCGCCGAGGCGGCCATCACGGTCAAGGTGCAGCGGCAGTTCGAATACGCCGACACGTTCAAGGTCGAGCTGGTGCTGCCGCCGAACGCCAAGGGGTTGACCGTTGACAACATCACGATCGCGCCGGGCGCGAACGAGGCGAAGCTGCTCCTCAAGGTGGCGCAGGGCACCCCGCCGATAAATCTGCCGAACCTGACGCTCAAGGCGGTTGCCGTGGTCAACGGCAACGTCAGCCTGGTACACGAGACGAAGATCAACGTGAATATCGTGAAATAACCAACCCGGAGTTTCCCATGCGATATCTGCTTACCCTGTCCATCTTCGCGCTGGCGGCGCTCGCCGCCGAGGCGCAGGAAAAGAAAAAGGAACAGGGCCCGCTCGCGGTGATCGATCTGAAGCGCAAGGACGTCGTCCTGTATGAGAAGGAAGTCGAGCCGATCTTTTACAAGAAGTGCATCGCCTGCCACTCGGGCTCGGTCAAGGAGAACAACCTCGACCTCGCCAGCTACGAGGGGCTCATCAAGGGCGGCAAGCGCGGCTCGCCGATCATTCCGGGCAAGGGCGGCGAGAGCCTCATCATCAAGCTGATGACGCGCGTCGAGACGAAGGTGCCGATGCCGCCGCGCGGCGAGCCGCCGCTCACGCCGGAGGAGATGGCGATCGTCAAGCTGTGGATCGACCAGGGCGCCAAGGCGCCGACCACCGCCAAGGCCCGGCCCGCCATCGTCGTCGGCCTGCCGCCGGCCAACGTCGTCCCGGTGCGTGCAGTCGCGGTCAGCCCCGACAAGACCACCGTCGCCACCGGCCGCGGCAACCAGATCCATCTGTATGACGCCGGCTCGGGCACCTATATCCGCACGTTGGCGGCGCCGAACCTCAAGACCGTCGACGGCAAGGCGGTCAAGGCCGCTCACCTCTCGCTGGTCGATTCGATGGCCTGGTCGAACGACGGCAAGTATCTCGCCTCCGGCAGCTTCCAGGAAGTCGCCATCTGGGACCCGCTCACCGGCGAGCAGCGCCACAAGATCAACGGCTTCGCGCACATGGTCGTCGCCATCGCCTTCTCGCCCGACGGCAAGCTCATGGGCGTCGCCGGCGGCGAACCCACCGTCGAGGGCGAGATCAAGGTCTACGAGGTCGGCTCCTGGAAGCTGGTCGTCGATATCAAGAACGGCCACAGCGACACCGTCTACGGCATCGCCTTCAGCCCCGAACTCAAGATCCCGGTCGCGGGCTCCAAGGACCAGTTCACGTCCGCCTACATGCTCGTCACCGGCTCGGCCGACAAGTTCGTCAAGGTCTGGAGCCTGCCCGACGGCAAGTTCGTCAAGTCGTTCGAGGGCCACACGCATCACGTCCTCGATGTCGGCTGGATGGCCGACGGCAAGCTGCTGGCCAGCGCCGGCGCCGACAACGCGGTCAAGGTGTGGGACTTCGATAAGGGCGAGCAGGCCCGCACCATTAACGCGCACACCAAGCAGGTCACGCGGCTGTTGTTCATCGGCAAGAAGGCCGAGTTCATCACCTGCGGCGGCGACAACCAGGTGAAGGCGTTCAACGCGACCAACGGCGGCCAGGTCCGCACCTATACGCCGGCGTCGAACGATTACGTCTACGCGATCGGCACCAGCGCCGACGGCACGGTGGTCGCGTCCGGCGGCGAGGACGGCGTCGCGCGCGTGTACAACGGCGCCAACGGCCAAATGACCAAGACCCTGCTGCCGCCGGACGCCCAGCCGAAGCAGCCAGAGAAGAAGTGACCCCCGGTAGGTCCCGCGAGCCGAGCGGGACCTCTGCCAGTGCGCATCCGGAGACGAAGTGACCCCGGAAGGTTCGGGCGATCCGAGAGGCGAGGGGCTTGCCCCTCGCCTTTCGTTTTTCGGATCACCCAACGTCGGGTCGGTGCCAGGCTAGAACTCCAAAAACTCCTCTGGGTAATGCGATAGGTCGAGCCGCTCCTCGTCCGGAATCGGCCGTATGCTCCAATTCTGCATGGCCAGTGCACCGAACAGAATGTCGATCGGCTTGCCGTCTTCGTCCTTGCCGATGCGGTCGATGACCATGGCCAGGGTCGAGACGCGGTGGCCTTGGACGGTGGCTTCCAGTATCGCCGATTGTTTGGATTCCTTGACGTCTCCTCCGAGCGCCGCGCGGAACGGCGCATGGAGTTTCGAGGTTACCAATTGAGCCGCGACTCGGGGCACGACGTAGGTATTGCGTGCTCCCGTATCAAAGAGGGTCCAGAACTTCTTGCCATTGACTTTGATGTATTCTCGAACCCGGCCCATGCTCTCGCTCCTCAAATCCGGCGACGGCGATTCTTACCCGTCATTGTATTTCACTGCGGACGAAGTCGGTAAGTGGGCTTGGGGGGACGGCTGGCGCCGCGCAGCTGCTTCGCGGCGGTTTCGCGCCAGACCGTAGCCGGCCAAAACTCCCATTCCCGTCAGCTTGAGCGCTGTGCCCGTGCGCTCCGGAATGGCTGACACCCCAGAGTACGCGCGATCAGTATCACCAGGGGTTTGCGTTTTTCATTCTTTCGATTTGTTCGGGCGTGAACTCTCCATGTGTGTATGCGAGCCAGAAACATATTACGATTGCGGTGATGAGAACGAGAAAGAAGACGATGACGAAGTATCTCATGAGCTCACGTCGCCAGAAAGGTCTCTGCTTTTGCGGTTCCCCGACGCAGTTGCTCTGTTCGTTATCCACTTTTCGTCTCCTTTTCTGTAGTTTTCTAGGATTTATCCGTACGATACGTCGGAATTCTGAAGGCACCGGCTTTCGCCCGTCCGCTATGAGAATGTCGCTTCCGGCACTTGGGATCGCTATCGTATTTAAGGGGTTCGAGTCCTTCTACAGCACGATTTTGGCCAGCTCGGCCGCGGCGAAGAAATCCCGGCGATTGGCGAATCGCACCTCCCCGGACGCACGTCCGGGGCTCGCAAAAAACCAATCGCAGGTACGCCTGATGCACGAGGGCGGACAGGATGCGCGTGACGTCGGACATGAGGACAGCTTAGCCGAAGCGTGCGTCGCGGTCACTGCTTCTCCGGCGCCTTGGGAACGGGGCAAGTCATGCTACAATGATTCCAAACGGAGGATCCCATGCCGCTACGCGATCACTTTCGCTCACCCCTGGATGATGTTCATTCCTGGGACGAACTCCACGTAATGTGGCCGGCGACGATCGTCCGGCAGCTGATCGAGTTTCTACCGGAGCCTTATTACCCTGCGCCGGGGGTTTACCTTGGCACGCTCAACGAAGTCGATGTCGGCACTTACCGCGATCCCGAACCGGAATCGAATAGCCTGCGCGGTCGCAACGGTGGGGTGGCCGTCGCGACTTACGCGCCGCCGAAGCCGACCCTAACCCTGGAGCCGCGATTGCCAAGTCAGGACGTGTACGAAGTCCGCATCTACAACAGTCGGCGTAATCGGCGCCTGGTGGCGGCCATCGAAATCGTCAGCCCATCCAACAAGGATCGCCCCGAATCGCGGGGCACCTTTGTATCCAAGGTCGCTGCCTTGCTCAAAAACGATATCTGCGTGTCGATTGTCGATGTCGTGAGCACCAGCGACTTCAACCTGTATGCGGAGCTGCTGAACTTTCTCGAAAGCGCCGACCCGGCGCTGGGTGACGAACCATCGCCCATGTACGCAGCGACCCTGCGCATGCGCCACGAAGATCGCCGCCGCATGATGGACAATTGGTATCATCCGCTCGCCGTCGGCCAACCCCTGCCGACTGCCGACGCTACCCATCTGGCTCAACGAAACCTGGGCCATCCCGCTCGATCTGGAATCGAGCTACGAAGAAACCTGCCGCATCCTCAGGATCAGGTGACGCGCCACGCGGCTTTCCGCCACGGTCATTTTCGCGCGGCCGGCGCCACGCTCTTTTGTGCCGCGCAGCTCGGCGTCGGGGTTCTTCGCCGCCGCCAACAACTCGGCGAAGCGCGGGACCATGATCTCGCGCGGACCGGAATAGCCGTAGCGCTTCAGGAACGCCCGGTCGCTGATCAGGTGCTTCTTCAGCTCGGCCTGGATGTCCTTCCACTGGCCCTCGGTGATCGTGGCGTTCGGCGGCTCGGCTTGAACGCGGCTGGCCCGGGCGGCGGGGCCGCGCGGCGGGGCGTCGTCCTTCGGCTCGCCGCGGTAGAGCGTCCAGCCGTGGTGCGCGCCGAACGTGCCGTGCTCGCGGTCGGGCTTGCCGGCGCTGTCGAGCTTGCGGTGCGGGAAGAGCCGGCCGCCTTCCATCATCGACCCCAGGCTCAGCCGGGCGCCGCAGCCCTGGCAGTGCCACTCGGGGTACTCGAACGTTTTCTTCCCCTGGCCGACGGTGCGGAACGCGGGCACAATTTCGGCGCCGCCGCACAGGCCGCACGTTTGCTCGCCGAAGACCTCGCACACGCCGGCCAGCTCGCGGAACAGGTCCTTGTGCGTCTCGCCTTCCACTTCCACGGTCAGGTCCGGCCGCACCCTGAAGCTCGCTTTCACGGATCGACTCCTTGAGAGGGTTGGTCGCGATATCGGGCGATTCTCGCCGCAATCGCGGCACGGGTCAATCAGAATCAGGATTTGTGTTCGACCCCTGCCGGCTTGTCCGGCAGGTGAAGGAGTTTGGCAGCTAGGCGCACGCCGTGCCATTTTTTCTTCCGACCCCTCTCCGCGGTCTTTCCCGTTCCTTCTCGTGGTGTCGGGGCGAAAGCCACGTGCGACGTTCACCTGCCGGACAAGCCGGCAGGGTCGGACCCCGCGAAGGTTACGGGATTTGCCGGTTGGTTCGATTGACAGGGCTTTGCAGTTTAGGTAAACTACGCAGGTTATGCAAGCAGGTTCAACTCTCGGGGCTGTTCGGCCAGCACGTTCAGCGCGGCGCCTGTGCCAGGCAAGAATCCCGAGTCGGAGACAATCCTATGATGTATTGCCGCTGCCGTGTGGGCGCGGCGGCGCTCGCGACGGTGCTCACCCTCGCCGGTGCCGCGCAGGCCCAGCCGGACCTCAGCAAGTGGACGACGGCCGACTTTCAGGCCGCCCTGAAGAAGGAGATCGCTCTTCAGCGCGAGAAGCCGACGTCGCCGCTGTTCAAGGTGGCCGATGCGGCGTTCTTCCTGAATGACGCCGCGCTGGGCAAGATGGTCTACACCAAGAAGCATGTCCTGCGGTGGACGGTTGTCGCCAGGCCCGGCGTGGACGAGGAGGCAGCCGAGGCCGCCCTCCGACCGCTCGAAGGTTTCGCCCTCAGGACGTGGATCGATGCCGGCCTGATCACGGGCAAGCAGCGCGACTCGGGCGAGTTCGACGTCCGGCTGTTCATCGGCGAGGACGTTGCCAAGGGCGAAAAAACTCCGAAGAAAGACAAAGTAGGCCCGCCCGTCAAGGAAGCCCCGCCCGTCAAGGAAGTCCCGCCCGTCAAGGAAGTCCCGCCCAGTAGGGAAGTTCCCCCCGGTATTGGCGCGGGCCCTGGTCCCGAGCGACTTGGCCCGCCCCGCGGCCCCAGGGAACGGGAACCGGCCAGCGCTCCGGCGGCGTGGTACCTCCCGGTGTGGCCGTCGTGCGGCTGCGGGTGGGGATGGGGCGGCGCGCCGTGGTATGGCTACTACGCGCATTACCCCGCTCATTACGTCGGCGGCTGGGGCGCCTGGGTCGTGAGCACGAGCGATATCGGCGTGCGTCCGTCTGCACCGGCGCTGGCGACGCGTGGGGCCGCCTCGGGCTGGGAGCTGCGCGTGCCGCGCGCGGACGAGCTGGTCGACGATTATCCCCGCGATGCGGCGACCGCTTTCACCCTCGGCCGCGAAGCCTTCCTCAAGCGCGACTACATCGCGGCGCGAGTGTACTTGACTCATGCCGTCAAGCTGAACGACCAGGACGCTCGGTTCTGGTATTTCAAGGCGCTGGCGGAGAATGCCCTGGACCGGCCGGAACTGGCAACGGCGTCGGCCCAGCGCGGCAAGGACCTTGAGGCCCGCGGCCTGCCCGGCGCGGAGTCGATCGCCGCCGCGTTCGAGCGCGTGCCCGACGCGGCACGCCGGTTCCTCACCTTAGCGACCGGCGCCAGGCCGGCCGATTCCGTCCTGTCCGCGCGGTAGCATGGACCGCCCAAGAATACTGAACCACGGATGATGCGGGCACGGATAAGAGCAATGTTGTTCTTATCCGTGCCAGCTGTTCGACCAAGGTTCAGAATCTTTATTTACTTGTGCGCCGCCTTTTCTTGACGGCATACGTTGTCCGGCACGCAGTGCCCCGCTTTGGCAGTCAGGGCACGCGGGTCGGGCGGCGAAGCAGCTGGACACGCGATGCCGGAAGGCGATTGTGTCGTCGACACTCCCAATGAAAGCGTTCGTCGTCACCACATTGGTACTCCTGGCAACCGCCATCGCGTCCTTCGTTGCGTATTTCGCCGGCGCCGAGGCGGATGCGCGCATGCGCGCTTTCGCCGTCGGCTTTTTGACGCTGGGGGGTCTCGGCGGCAGTGCGTACCTGGTGAACTACATCATTCGCATGCGGCAGCTCGATATACCGGCCGACGAACTCGGCGACGACGAGGTCGTTTGGGCCAGGACGACCCACGCGCGCCAGATGGACCGCATCGTAGCCACGCAGCCGATGGGTTTCCGCCAGCCTCATGGCGGCCGCGATCACGCCGTCGGTAAGCGCCAACTGTTGATATTCGTTGTGAAAACCAGCTTGAAGCTCGCGAGGACCATCGCCAATTGCGGAAGCGGAGGCGCCTGACGCACAAATGCCGACACGGCCTCCGGACCGGCAATCTTGGCGACGTAAATATCGTTGCCAGCCAGATGGTCCGTGATGGATTGCACCCAGCCCGCGCCGGTTTCGGCGACATAGCGTTTGACGAGCGCGCTGCTGTCCAGATAGTAGACGCCCACTAGCGCCGCTCCTTGATGATCGTTTCGGAGACGGCATTGCCCGCGACGGGCACCGCCTTGCGCTTGCGCGGCACGGCACCGGGGACTGGCGGCGGCGTAATGCGGGTGAGTAATCCCAGGTCCAGGAGGCGCCGCTTGAACTCGGCCTCTGCCATCCGCAAGTCCTTGGTTTCTTGGCTGCCCATAATAAGGTCTCCCTTGGCTGGAACCATCGCTCCCGTCCTCTGCCCCATCATACCGCGGTAGCGGTCCGGTGAGAATCTCGCATGTGTCCAGCACCTTCCGCAGGGCGGCGGCTCCTTCGGGCGTCACCAGAGTATCACGCAGGTCCAGTTCGCACGGGTGCGTCACCTCGTGGGTGCATTCACACAGGCCGTTTCTTGTTGATCAGCTTGATGATCTCGGGAACCAGTTCGGTGGGGACGACCATGACGGTTTGCTCTTCAT
The DNA here is from genome assembly GCA_963834865.1 of uncultured Gemmataceae bacterium. Lineage (GTDB taxonomy): Bacteria > Planctomycetota > Planctomycetia > Gemmatales > Gemmataceae > CAWIDK01. The sequence continues at coordinate 1,718,839 of CAWIDK010000002.1, read as the reverse complement.
CGGCCAACGCGGCTTCAATCTCGGCAACCTGTTCGTCGACCGTCATATTGTCGTGGTACTCGGCCAACGCACGGATTTGCTCCTCGGTCCACCCCTTCGGCATCCGCTGTTTTTTCATCGTTTCTTTCTCCTTTTGGCTCGGCGATATGCCCGCAGCTTGCTCCCCCGCAATTCGTAGGCGGTCACGACGAATCCGCTCGTACCGCTGGCGTCAGGAACAAACACGACCTTTAGGTGACGTTCCGGCCGCGGTCGGTCCCATGATGGTGCGTGAATTGCGCCCGCCCGCGAGATTCAGCCCGGGCCGGCTCAAGACCTGCCGCACTTCGTCTTCCGTGACGCCGTGCCCGTAAATGTGCGGCAGGCCGGTTTCCGGGTCGTTCCAGAACCGCAGTTCCATCTTACCATCCTTGCGGGTTTGGCTCCGTCAAGCGAAGGTCCTCCGAATCCCGGCCAAGCGCGGCGTCACTTCGGTAGTGGCTGGTGAGGATCTCGCACTTGTCCGTCCACTTGCGCAGGGCGTCGGCCGTGACTCTCGTGCTGCGAATTGAATTCAGCCTGGCCCTGTATTCCCGCGCAGCTGGAATTTGCCGTGTTATGGCACCTTGGGGCGGGCGACGACTTCGCGGAAGCGTTTCATCTGGGTGTCGTTGAGCACCGTGGCCGCGGCCCTCATCACCGCGCCATCCAAGATTCCGGCGAGCTTTTCGATCTGCGCGTGCGAGAGATCGAGCTCCTGCTGGACGTCCTTGCGCTGCAAGAGGGCCACAAGAGCTCCGGGGTCGTCGTGATTGTCCTTCTTGGGGTCATCGGCCTTTCCTTCGGGGATGACTTCGAATTTGCCGTCTTTGGGCACCCTGTGGGCGAGTTCGCGGAAGCGTTTCATTTGCTTGTCGTTGAGCAGCGTGGCCACGGCCTCCATCACCGTGCCATTCAAGATTCCGCGGAGCTTTTCGATCTGTGCGGCCGAGATATCGAGCTCCTTCTTGATGTCCTCGCGCTGCAAGAGAGCGACAAAAGCTTTTGGTTCGTTGTGATTGTCCGGCGGCTCTTCCTTTGCCCCGGCATTTCGGATAAACACGCGTATCTTCTTCTCGTCGCCCTTCCCAAGGGTCACTCGGTTTGATTCCAGTGTCAGCTGCTCCTTGCCTCCCTTCAGCGTCAGGTCGAATGCGCCGGGCTTGAGCTTCAATTCATAGTGCTTCTTTCCCGTAAGAATCTGGACTTCGTTGCCCTTGACGATGATCTGCGCATCGGGGTCCTCGCTGTCGATCACCAGCGTGCCCTCGGGCGTAGTGATGCGCATCATCAGCACTCCAGCCAGCCCACTGGCTGTTAGCAACAGCGCGGCGGCGACGCCGATGCCAAACAGCACGGGACGCTGGCCGCGTTTGCGGACGGTGGCCCCGTGGCCGACGCTGCCCGCGTCGGCTTGGGCGCGATGTTTGCCGGCGACGCTGGCAGCGTCGGCCTCGGGGCCGCCGCCAGACTCGCCCCGTGCCAGTCGGTCCAGCTCATCCGCCACCTCGCGCGCCGTGGAGGCGCGAGCCTCCGGCGACTTGGCGAGCAGCTTCATGATCAGGTCGGAGAATTCCGCCGGCACGTCGAAATTCACCATCATCGGCGGCGTCGGCTCGTCGTTGGCCAGGGACATGAGCGTGCTGAGCGTGTCGCTGCCGCGGAACGGCTGCTCGCCGGTGGTCATGCGGTACAGCACGCAGCCGAGGCTGAACAGGTCGCAGCGGTGATCGACCTGCGCGCCGCGCTTGCTCCGGGGCCATGTACGCGGGGGTGCCGACGATGGCGCCCGATTGCGTGATCTGGCTGCCGTCAGCGGCGGCGCGGGCCAGGCCGAAGTCGAGGATCTTGATGCGGGCGTGCGACCCGCGGGATTCGCTTCGCTCATCCCGCGGCTTGCCGCTTCTGCTTTCCAGCCAGAGATTGGCGGGCTTGATATCGCGGTGCACCAGGCCGCGCTCGTGGGCTGCCTCCAACCCCTCGGCGATCTCGCGGCCGAGGCGCAGCACTTCGGGGATCGGCAGGCGCGACTCGCGCTTCAGGCGGTCGTCGAGCGGCTCGCCGTCGAGGAACTCCATCGCCAGGAACGGCACGCCGCGGTCCTCGCCGACCTGGTGGATCGTGACGACGTGATCGTGCTTTACCGCGGCGGCGGCCTTCGCCTCGCGCAGGAAGCGCTGCCTGGCGGTGGCGCTGACGGCCAGCGCCGGCAGCATCGCCTTGAGGGCGACGGGCCGCGCCAGCTGCGGGTCCTCGGCGCGGAAGACGACGCCCATGCCGCCGGCGCCCAGCACCTTGAGGACGCGATACGGCCCGAGCCGGCCCAGCTCGTCGGACGCTTGCGGCGGGGCGAGGAAGGACGTGAGGTCGTCCGGGGCGGCGACGGTTCCGCCTTCGGCCGGTGGGCCCGTGTCGGCCTTGCCCTGGTCGTCGGTGTGCGCTTCGGTCAGGTCCGGCCGGGGCGATTCGCGCGGCGGCATCGTTCCCATGTCCGCAACACCGGCGGCCACCGCGGCGGACACCGTCATGACCTGGCCGCACCTGGGACATTTGACCTTCTTGCCGGCCAGGGTTTCCTTGACAGCAAGCTTCTGTTGGCACGCCGTACAGGCGATCGTGAGCATGGCAGTCTCCCTGGGGTGGTGCGAGCTTCTCGAGCTTCGCCATGAGCGCTTCCATGTGGGCGCTATCCGGCACCGGCGTGTCCGGAGCGGCCCGTAGCGCTTGCACCACGTGGGACGAAACCGTGGCCGATTCGATCCGCTCGGCGCATGACGGGCAGACTTCGAGGTGCTGAGCGAACTCCTCGGTTTCGTCCGGCGTGAGCGTGCTCCGGGCGACGCGGTCAAAGAAACCCGCATCGGGACAGGTTGCGAGCGTCATGGCGCATCCTCGGTTTTGGGTTCAGGTATATCCCCACATGTGGCCGATCGCAAGGAGTTTCTTGCAAAACCGGCGTCTATTCTCAGGTATGCGCGAACGCGGCCCGGTTTACGCGAAAATGGAAAGAGAGACTTCTCGCCCGACGCGATAAAGTGGGCGAGGATGCCCCGGCCTTGTGCCGGGGAGATTCACGCTGGTTGCTACAGCGCCGGCTCACGGCGCGATTGGATGCCCCGGCACAAGGCGCACAAGGCCGGGGCATCCGGAAGTTGCGCGACCGTATGCGGGCGGCAGAGTGAGGCCTCGCCTTTACTCCACCATTCCGGCCAACTCCTCGCGCAGGCGGGCCAGAACGCGGAAGCGGGCGGCATGAACGGCGCCAACGGTCAGGCCGAGCGCCTGCGCCGTTTCCTGGGCGCTTTTGCCGTCCACGACCACGGCCTTGCACGCTTGCCAGGTGGCACCGGGGAAATCGGTCTGCATGATCTCCAGCGCCCGGCGATAGACGAGCCGCTGGAACTCGGCCCCGGCGAGCAGCGCGCCCGGGTCGGCGTCCGGACCGGCGGGATCGACGTCGCCCAATGGCTGCGCGGCCAATTGCCGGCGGCGGCGCACGGCATTCCACTGATTCACCGCCACGGTGCGCAGCCAACCGCGAAAGGTGCGCTGCGCGTCATACTCGAACTGGGGCATCTCCTTCACCAGCAGCGTGAACACATCCTGCACCAGGTCGTCCGCGTCCTGCACGGGCAGGCCGATGCGCTTGGCCCAGTAGTGCAACAGCGGCGTGTACAGGCGCACGAAGCGCCGCCAGGCGTCCTGGTTCGCCGGTTGGCGCAGCCGCTGCAGCAGGCTGACGGGCGTCGTGTTCATCGCGTGGCCTCAAACGGGATAGGGAGACTTTACTGGCGACGGCCCGCCGACGCAAGGAGAATCGCGCGCTTCAGAAGTTACCCCTGGCGTCGCGCGGCCGGTGGTTGTAGGCTGTGCGGGGGCCGCGCTACGTTCGCCATCATACCGAGGAACACCATGAGCATCGCCACCGACCGCCGCGTGAGCGCCGAGACGGCGTCATTCCGGCAGGACTTCCTGCGCCATGTCACGTACGCGCTGGGCGAAAACGTTGACGGCATGTCGGCGCGCGAGGCGTTTCGCGCCGTCGCCCTGGTCGTCCGCGATCGTATGATCGCGCAGCGCCTCGCCACCGAGCACCGCTACCAGCACGCCGACGCCAAACGGCTCTATTACCTGTCGCTTGAGTTCCTCATCGGCCGCTCGCTGGTCAACAATCTTATCAACCTCGGCCTGCTCGAGGAATACCGGACCGTGCTGCGCGAGTTCGGGTTCGATCCGCAGGAGGTCGAGGCTACCGAGGTCGACGCTGCCCTGGGCAACGGCGGGCTTGGCCGGCTGGCGGCGTGTTTCCTCGATTCGCTGGCGACCCTCAACCTGCCGGGCTTCGGCTACGGCATCGATTACGAGTATGGACTCTTTCGCCAGGAAATTCGCAACGGCCAGCAGGTCGAGACGCCCGACACCTGGCGCTGGTTTCCCTCGCCCTGGGTGCTGGAACGGCCGCAAGATTCCGTACTGGTGCCGCTGTATGGCCGGATCGAGCATGGCCGGGACCGTGATGGCAATTACAACCCGATGTGGCTTGACTGGAAGGTGGTGATCGGCGTGCCGCGCGACATGCCGGTGGTCGGCTACGGCGGCAAGACGGTGAACTACCTGCGGCTCTATTCGGCCCGCGCGTCGCAGGAGTTCGACGTCAGCATCTTCAACGACGGCGATTACCTCAAGGCCGTGCACGACAAGGTGCTATCCGAGACGATTTCCAAGGTCCTCTATCCGAGCGATTCGATCGCCGCCGGCCGCGAGCTGCGGCTGGTGCAGGAGTATTTCCTGGTCGCCTGCGCCGTGCGCGACATCGTGAACCAGTATCAGCGCGCACACCAGAGCTTCGACGGATTCGCGGGCAAGGTGGCGATTCAGCTCAACGACACGCACCCGGCCCTGACCATCGTGGAGCTGATGCGGCTGCTGGTGGACGAGAACAATTTGCCGTGGGAGCAGGCCTGGGACATCACCACCGCGACGTGCGCCTACACCAACCACACGCTCATGCCCGAGGCTTTGGAGCAATGGCCCGTGGAGCTGCTGGAGCGCGTCCTGCCGCGGCATCTGCAGATCCTTTACGAAATCAATCGCCGCTTCCTCGACCAGGTGGCGCAGCGCTGGCCGGGCGATGGCGATCGGCAGCGCCGCATGTCGCTGATCGTCGAGAATCAAACCCGGCAAGCGCGGATGGCCCACCTGGCGATCGTCGGCAGCCACTCGATCAACGGCGTTGCAGCCGTGCACAGCGAGCTGGTCAAGACGCAGCTCGTGCCCGATTTCTACGCCCTCTGGCCCGGGCGCTTCAACAACAAGACCAACGGCGTGACGCCGCGCCGCTGGCTGCTGGCGGCCAATCCCGCGCTGGCCACGCTCATCACCGAGGCGGCCGGCGACGGCTGGGCCGCGGACCTGGAGCGCGTCCGCCGGCTGGAGCCCTTGGCCCACGACGCCTTCTTCCAGGACCGGTTCTTCGCGGCGAAGCGCGCCAACAAGCAGCGGCTGGCCGCGTATGTCAAGGACGTCGCCGGTGAAGCGATTGACGAGAATTCCATCTTCGACGTGCAGGCGAAGCGGATACACGAGTACAAACGGCAGCTGTTGAACGTGCTGCACATCGTCCACGATTATTTGCGGTTGATCGAGGAGGGCAAGCCGCCGCCGCACCCGCGCACGTTCCTCTTTGCCGGCAAGGCCGCTCCCGGCTACCGGACCGCCAAACAGATCATCCAGCTGATCAACGACGTGGCGCGCGTGATCAACCAGGACCGGCGGGCGCAGGAGCACCTCCGCGTGGTGTTCGTGCCCGATTACCGGGTCACGCTCGCGGAGCTGATCATTCCGGCGGCCGACGTGAGCGAGCAGATTTCGACGGCCGGCACCGAGGCGTCGGGCACGAGCAACATGAAGTTCACGATGAATGGGGCGCTGACGATCGGCACGCTGGACGGCGCGAACATCGAGATTCGCGAGGAGGTCGGCGCCGAGAACATGTTCATCTTCGGGATGACGGTGCCCGAAGCGCGCCGCCTCAAGCGCGAGGCCAACTACCAGCCGCAGGAGATTTACTGGAGGGATTCCGCCGTACGACGAATTCTCGATGCATTCCGCGACAGCCGCTTCTGTCCGCGCAACCCGGGCCAGCACGCCTGGGTGTACGGCAAGCTGCTGGCGATGAACGAGCAGTACTTCCACGTCGCCGATCTGCCCAGCTATCTGCAGGTCCATGACGCGTTGGCCGGCCTCTACCGCGACCGGTCGGCATGGCTCGAGCGCGCGATCCTGAACGTGGCCCGCAGCGGCAAGTTCGCCAGCGATCGCACCATCCGCGAGTACGCGCGGGACATCTGGCAGCTTGCGGCGGTGGGGTGATCGCGCCACGCCGCGGGGTGAGCTCACCCCGCGGCGTGGCGGCTCACCTCCCCCTTTTCCTGCCGCCTCTCTATGCTAACGGGGCGCGAGTTGCGCCGCTCCCGGTGGAATGTCACGCCATTTGCAGCGAATAAGACAGCGAGCCCGAACCTGCCGGCGCCGGAACCCCGATGCAAAACAAGAACCTCATCGTTTTCCTGATTGTGGCGGCCGCGGCCATGGGCGGCTGGTTCTGGCTGCAGCAGCTGTTGCCCCCGCCGCCGCCGCCGGAGAAGAAGAAACACGAGCAGGTCGCCAATACCAAGGACGAAAAGAAGGACGAAACGCCCGCCAAACCGAAGGCCGAGCTCGAAGAAGAAGGACGAGCCGCCCGCCAAAAAAGAGGAGCCCAGGCCCAAGGAAGAAGAGGGGCCGCCGGCGGCGGAGACGATCGGCGGCGGCGACAACTACTACATCGAGGCGGTCGTCACCTCGCGCGGTGCCGGCATCCGCCGGCTCACGCTGACGCGGTTCGAGGCGGCCGACTGGCATGGCCTGCCCACGAACGACAAGCTGCAGCTCATCCAGGACGATCCCTATGAGCCGTCGTTTCTGCTCTACCACTTCCCTGACGGCAACGGCGAGGTCAACCCGCTGCTTGGCCTGGGCGAGCGCCATTGGAAACTCGAAGCCGATCGGACGAAAAAGGGCGACGACGCCCACGAGGTGACCTTTTCCACGCGCGTTCCCGGGGCCGAGCACCTGCAGATCGCCAAGACCTACCGCCTGGAGCCGCAAACCTATCACATCACCATGACGCTCACGATCAAGGACACGCGGCCGAACGGGCCGCCGATCACGTTCCGCTACCAGCTCACCGGCGGTCACGGCCTGCCGCTCGAAGGCGAATGGTACACCAGCATCTTCCGCAACGCCGTCGTCGGCCTGGTGGACAACGGCAGCGTCTATCGCGACCTGGATACCTCCGATCGCATCAGCATCCGCGGCGGCGGCGACAAGGTGCCGCCGGGCTTGGGCAGCCGCGGCGCTACCTATTTGCAGTACGCCGGCGTCCTGAACCAGTATTTCGCGTCGCTCATCGTCCCCGATAACCTACAACCCCCGGCGGACCAGGGCGGCGGCGACTTCAAGAATCTGGTCGCCTGGGCGCGGCCGACGGCGCAGAGCGCCGAGATCAAGGGCCAGATCGTTGCCATCCGCGGCGATGACCTGGAGTTCTTCACGATCGGCGACAAGGCGCCGAAGACCTACCGCATCCTCGAGCGCGTCAAGCACCACCTGAAGGAAGCAGAGCTGGAAAAGGGCGGCAAGGCGGTCCTCAGCTTCTATGAGACGCCCGAGGGCATGCTGGTCGCCACCTGGATTCGCCACGGCCAAACGCCGCGCCCCTCCTTCGACAACGTCACCGTCCGCGTCAACAGCGAGGCGATCAAGCTCAATCCGGGCCAGACCGTCGCCCATCGCTTCCTGCTCTATCACGGACCGGCCAAGACCCGGCTGCTCGACTACCTCAGCGCGGCGCAGGGCAAGGTCAATCCCGAGCTGGCGACGCGCTACACCGACACCCTCGCCCTGTACACGGTGACCGATTACCACTCGCCCGGCAAGATGGGGGAATTCTCACAGCTGATCCGCCTGACGGACGTCATCATCCTCTTCACCCGCGGCATGCACTGGATCCTGTGGGTGATCTCGCTGGTCCTGCCCAGCAGCCTCATCGGCCTGAGCGTCATCCTGCTCACCGTGATCGTTCGTGGCCTCATGTTCCCGATCAGCCGGCGGCAGGCGATGTTCAGCATCAAGATGCAGGCGCTGGCCCCCGAGCTCAAGAAGATCTCGGAGAAGTACAAGAACGACGCCCAGGCCAAGGGCCAGGCGGTGATGGAGCTTTATCGCAAGCACGGCATCCACCCGCTCGGCAGCTGCTTGCCGCTCTTGCTGCAGATGCCGATCTTCATGGGCCTGTATTTCGCGCTGCAGGAGAGCATTCAGTTTCGGCTGGCGCCGTTCCTCTGGATCGAAAACCTGGCCGCTCCGGACATGCTGAAGTGGTGGTCGGAGTCGATCCCGTTCATCAGCGACCCTGACAGCATGGGCGGCGTGTTCTACCTGGGGCCGTACCTGAACGTGCTGCCGATCTGCGCCGTGGTGTTGATGGTGATCCAGCAGATCCTGATGACGCCGCCGGCGACCGACGAGCAGCAGGAGATGCAGCAAAAGATGATGCGCTACATGAGCATCTTCTTCGGCGTGCTGTTCTACAAGGTGGCGGCGGGCCTGTGCATCTACTTCATCTCCAGCAGCCTGTGGGGCCTGGCCGAGCGCCGGCTGTTGCCGCGCAAGAAGGAGCGCCGCCCCCCGGCGCGGAAACGAGCCCGGTGCCGTCTGGCCCCCAGGGCCCGCGTCGCGGCCCGCGCGGCCGCAACCAGCCGAAGAAGCCGCCCGGCGATCCCGGCACGTTTGAAAAGCTCAAGGACTGGTGGGCCGAAGTGCGTCGCCAGGCGGAAAAGAAGTAGGTCCCGCCCGCCGGGCGGGACCTGGAAACGCCCAGCGCGCTGCAAGGTCCCGCCCGGCTCGCGGGACCTACAACATCGCCGCGATCTCCCTCGGCAAGTCACAGAGGCCAAGCTGACCCACATACGGGATCGGCACCGCCAGCCGCAGCGGATCGGCCAGCAGCCAGGCGAAGTCGCCGGGTCGCGGCGCTCCCACGCGCGGGTCGAGCTGATCGCCGACATCGCTTGCCGGCACGCAATCGAGCACGGTGACCACGCCGAGCAAATACCCGAGTGGCAAGTCGCACAGGCGCGGCAGACCCACCGCTGCCAGTAGCGCGTCCAGCGGCGGCGTCATGCACAGCTGGCGTTGCGGCCAGCGGAAGCGCCGGCCGGCGTGAATCGCGAGTGGCCCGCGATGCCCGGTCGGCCAGCTGCGCAGCTCCCAGCGCTTCACGCCATGCATGACCAGGCTGGCCCACGGCTGCTGGATGGACAGCACCTTCATCGCTCATCTCCTCAGAAAGGCACCGCGGCGAGCGTCGAGGCGTAAGCCCGACGTGTGTGACTGCGACACACGTCGGGCTTACGCCTCGACGCTCGCCGGGCTTCTCCTGCGCTATTGTGCCAGCTCGCCGAGTACCTGGGAAAGTCGGTTGTGCCGCGAAAAACTTCCGAAGTCTCGGAGACTTCGGAAGTTTGGCTCTACGTCGGATCGCGGTCCGGACAGGTTGCGCAGCATGGCACTGGCGGAACCGCCCGTGTCTGCGTACACGAGCCGTGCACGGCGCAGCCGAACAGCTTCAGCGCCACCGTGCCGGCGCAGCTCGGACAGCGGATGGTCGCGCCGGTTGCGGCGCCAAGGTGGCGGCAAGGCTTCGCGGCGGCGCCGCCCCACAACGCACGGTAGTCGGCATCGTGATGCCAGAGCCAGCACAGCCGGCAGTCGCCCCTGGCGTAGGCGGCTTCGGGGGCGAGGCCGCAACGGTCGCAGGTGCAGGGCCGGCTCACGCGGTGATCTCCACGGTGGCGAAGGCGTCGCCCCCGCAGCCGACAAAATCGACCGGGGTAAATACCAGGTCGAAGGGGCTGCATTGAGCGCTCGCCGGCGTGAGCTGGTTGCCGCCCTGATCCTGGAGATTCCAGACGGAGGTAAGGAGGCCGGCGTTGCAAAAGAGCTTGTAGGTGCCGGAGCAACTCCCAATGGCCGTGTCGGGAATCCAGAAGTCGATGCCGAGCAGGAGCGTGTGGGTCATGGAATAGGAGCCATCGATCGCGCTGCCGCCGTTGGTTATGGTCATGTGCAGATCGAGCGGAATCTGCACCCCAGGGCAGCAGGCAACGACGGCGCCACCACAGCCGGCCGGCGGGCAGGGGGTGCGGATGCGGACGTAGGGAAGGATGCGATACAGGTTGCGATGGAGCCATTTCCCGGGATCCGACGCGATCATCGCGTGATAGTGGGCCGCGGTCGTGCGCGGATAATTGCAGCACGCGCCGTCCTTGAACAGCACCGACAGCGTGTTGTCGCACATGAGGATGGCCATGGCGATCCACCGGGAGCGTACCGCGGTGCATTTTTGAGCAGCCGGCATGGGTTAACCCTGATCGGTCGCGATGGTGTGTCGGCGGTAGGGCATCAGCAACGTCATGACGTGGTCCGGCGGCTGGCCGGGCGTGCCCTTCCACGCCGACGCGGCGCCGGCCGTCGTCAGCTGGTTGGTCAGCATCGGGTCGCGGCTCACCTGGTAGTAGAGCGCTGCCGTCCATTCAGCGCACGCTTCCTGCACCGCCTCGGGGATTGGAACATAGCCGGCGGTGTACTGGACGCGCAGGTTATTGACGCCGACCGGCCACACCAGATCCTCGGGATGGAGAAGCTCGGGATCGGTGTAGGGGATCGCACGCAACAGCCAGCCGCGGCTGTCCCACTGATAGCCGGCCAGCTCGTAGGTGTGCATCTTTAGCTCGGCGAAGCTGCCGGCGACGCACTGCAACGCGCCCTGCCCGCCGGTGGTGCCGCCGAAGGTCGGGAACGCCGGCGGCCAAAAAAGATCAGCGCTCGGCCATGATCCATAGTTGGTGGAGTCGCCGACGATCTGGGCATCCAGCCGTTGCCCAGCGCGTTGACCGCGGCGGCCACCGCGGTGAGGGTCACGTTGCCCGCGAACGTAACGGAGGTGTCCGTGATCTTGACGCCGGCGTTGACACGCACCAGGGTAAGGCCGACGTTGGTGACGCTCACGCGGGCCTGGACGTTGGCAAGGAGCGCGTTCGTGACCTTGAGCACCGTCACCGGCCGATAGCGCACGCTTTGCACGCTGACGAGCGGATACTGGCGCAGGAGCAACTGCCGTTGGCCGTTGCCCGAGTACAGCTCGTCGTAGGCGGTCTGCACGAAATCGCGGCGCGTCCATTTCTGGATGGCGTCCGAGGCGGCGGTCAGCAGCACTTGCAGCAAGCCGTCCTGGCTGTTGTCGGTAATGCTGCTGATATTCTGCTTCGCTCGGTCGAGCGTGATGAGGTCTTTGGCGGCCATGAAGAATTACCCCCTTATCTCTCGCCCTCCGGGTAGGTCCCGCCTGCCGGGCGGGACCTGGAATCGCCCAGGTCCCGCCCGGCAGGCGGGACCTACCCGGAGGGCCGATGGTTCATCGATCGTCCACGTAGAGATACCCAATTCCCACGAGCGTGTTGCCGGCAGCGGTGAGCAGGGTAAACGTCAGTAAGTACGTGACCCCGTCTGTGCCGCCGGCAATCTTGCACTGCCCGCCCTGGCTATTGCTGGTGACGGCCTTGCTGCTGAGCGTCAAATCGGAGGTTGCGCCGGGGCCGGAGACGACGCTGGTGCAGAGGATCGAGGTCACGGAGGCGATGGTGTCGCCGCCGGCGATCTCGGGCAAGAGGGCCATACTCATCGTGTAGAGCCGGGTTTCGCCGGCGCGCTTGACAAGAGTTGCCATGTCGGGGGCACTCCACTCGATGCCGCGGTCGGGTTCGGTCCAGGTAGGCACGCGATTCGCCTCCACCCAGGTGTTACTGCGATCAGCCTCGGTCCAGGTGCCGCCAACGAGCGGCGAGCTGCTGCCAAGGATCAGAACTCCGGGCCGGGCGTCCGGATGGCCGGGGCGGGCGCTCATGACGCAATGAGCCCATATTTCTTGAGGGCGGCGACAAGGTCGCCAATGGTGTATGCGGTGGACCCTACATTGCCGGTGAATGTGCCGTCAATGGTGACGGCGGTGCTTGAGCCGGCCGTGTAGCCAGTGGTAACGTCGGCGGCGGTGCATTGGGCGATTGCAGCGCTGCCGAAAAACCCAATATCACCAGCAACGCTAATACCACTTTGGAATTCCATAAAGCCGCTGGCGGTGAGGTTCCCGGTGGCGCCGTCGCGGCCAATATAAAGGCCGCTGCTCCAAAATGCGATGTTGCCGCTGGTCGGAGTTACGAGAATGTTTTGACATACGACGTCGTTAAAGGTCGCGTTGCCGTTGGGGAAGATTTCGAGGACAAGCTCAGTATTGTTTTGGTAAAGAGCGAAGAGCGGGTACGTATTGTTGTCGTTTGGAATACGAACAGCGAGGCCCACCGCATTAGCGGTATTGGCAACGATATCCAAGGTGGCGGCCGGTGAGGTTGTAAAAAGACCAAGCCGGCCATTGGTGGTGTCGAAATTTGCTATGACGGTGCCGGCGGCGTTGAGCACCTGGATGGCGGTAACACTGTCGGTGAGGGGTTGCAGGGTGACGACGCGGCCATTGTTAGCGGTAGTAATGCGTCCCTTGGCATCCACAGTGATACCGGCGAGCGTGTAGCTGCCGGCGGTGACGCCGGAAGCGGCCAACGTGGGGTTGGGATAGCTTCCGGTGAGGTCGCCGCCGGCAGCCCCGCCGGGAGAGCCGCCCGCGAGCGCGACCGAGGCGGCGGTAAAGACGTGCTCAACGGTGGCGCCGGCGTTGTGGAGGGCGGCGGCCTGGACGCCGACACAGGGCTCACTGGCGCGGCTTACGGTGAACGTGGCGCCGCTGACGCCGGTTACGGTCATGATCTCGCCGTCAATGCGGATGCGGAAATTGCCGGAGCTCGGGAATGCGGCGGCGCTGGCCACGGTGAGCGTGGTGGCGCTGCTGCTGATGCTGGTAGCTAGCACGGAGACGGCGTCGTTGGCGTATTGTTCGGCCATGGCTTAAATCTTGGTGGACCAGAGGAACTTGCTGAGTTTTATTGGCGACAGACCCAGCGCCAGCAGCAGGGGCGGCGACGGCACCGGCTGCATGCTCTTGAACTCCAGCACGCCGGGCTCAAGGCGTTTGCTGGTGTCGGTGTGGATACCGCAGTCGAGCGTCAGCCGTTCCTGCTCGTCCTCCACGGCGTAGCGCAAACTGCTCACCATCGCCACCGGCTGCACCGGCGCCGTGCCCGCCAGTTCCAGCAGTCGCGCCAGCAGGTCGGCCGGCAGCAGCTGCACCAGCGCGTCGAAGCTGCCCGCTAGAATCGCGTCGGCCGCGCCGGAGCTGATGGCGACGCGGAACTTCTGATCCTCGGTCTTCGCCGACAGGGCGTAGGTTTCCGCGCCGCCGCCGCGTGGCCGATAGCAGCGCACCCGCAACGTCAGGTAGCGATCGCGGCCACAACGCGCCCGGCGCAGCACCAGCTTCGACGTGTCGAGATAGGTCGTCACGAGGCGCTGGCCCTCAAAGGCCGGATCGAACGGCTCGGTGGGCAACAGCTCGCAGAACAGTCGGCCCACGGCCGGCATCCGCTCGACGGGCACGACCCAGGTGCCGCGGTTGGTACGCATTTCTTCGGTTGGCAATGGCATGTCGATTCCTAACTTTCGTAGGTCAGGCTTTCCAGCCTGACTGTCAGGCTAGAAAGCCTGACCTACTTCATCCTTTTAGTAGTCGCCCTGGTCGCTGGTCCATTGGCCCCACGCATGATCGTTGGCGTAGCCGGCCCGGCCGTGGTGAATCGCCTTCACCGTCCGCGTCGCAAAGACGCGCAGGCCGCGCAGCGCCGCCCACTCGCTGAAGCCCCAGTCCTCGGGAATGCACCGCGGCCAGAATCGCCCGTCAGCGCTCTTGCCGATCGCGTCGCGAATCGTGAAGCACGCGTCCTCGACCCACGGCTCGGTGAACCGGCACACCCACAGCCCCGTGTTGACCATCAGGTGCTGCCCCGGCTTGCCCGCGCCGGCCGCATCGAACGACGGCGAAAAACCCATGACTTCCGTCAGCGTGAAGCGGCGAATCCGTTTCGTCGCCGGATCCTGCCAGCCGGTGCTGGTCAGGCCGCGGTTGTCCTTGATCGGCATCACGGTGCTGATCACGTCTGCCTGGTGCTGCTCCATCTCGGCGATGAGCTTGTCGAGCCAGCCCGGCTCGGCCTCGATATCGGCATGGTGCATGGCGAAGTGGGTGACGCCCTTATCACGAAGGTTGAGCGCCTTGCACCAGAGGATGTTGAACATCAGCGCGAGCAGGCTGCCGCCCTCCGTGTTGATGGAGTAGCGGTGCCGCTCCGTGGCGAGGATCAGGCCGGGAAGAATTTGCGCCGAAATCTCGGCGTGATGAGGCACGGCGATGAAAATATTGTTGGTGGACACAGGAAGACTCGCTTGCCGGAGCCTGGCGGAGGTGTTGGAGTCCCGGCTTTAGCCGGTTCTTCGCCGGCTAAAGCCGGGACTCCAACACCGCCACGCGGCCCCGGCGGTTGGGGTTACACCGTCACGCGCTGGGACAGGTACGTGGTGTTGAGATCGTTCTTGTTGGCGGGCTTCTCGTCGCCCTCGCCGCCGAGGCCGACGGCGCCGACGGTGATCGCATTGCCGCCGCCGGTGAGCTGCAGCCGCAGGTAGCGGTCGCCGGCGGTCAGCTCGTCGTCGCGCACCTCGATGGTGGCAATCGCATTGTTGCCGGGCGTGGTGCTGGTGGTGATCTGCGTCAGGTTGCTGTTGGCGACGTTGTGCACGCCGGAGGCGAAGTTGGCCTCGAAGCAGCTCTGCAGCCGGCCGTCGAGCGTGCCGGCGGCGCCGAGCGAGGCGGCCTGGATGATGTACATCGCCCGGCGGAACTTCGACATGTCGAGCCCGGCCGATTGCACCGAGGCGTTGTTCACCGCCTGCTGGTTGAGCACGTCGGCCACGCTGAGGCCCTGGGTCATTTGTTCGAGAGCGAAAGGCATGGGATTCTCCTGTTGGTAGGTCCCGCGAGCCGAGCGGGACCTGGAGTAGGTCCCGCGAGCCGAGCGGGACCGGGGACATCGCGGACGTTTTCCAGGTCCCGCTCGGCTCGCGGGACCTACCGATTAGTTGAGCACCACAAACGGGGACACCTGCGAGCTGCCGTCCTGCAGCGTGATCGGGTTGTCGAGCCACGGCCGGCCGTCCACGCGCTGGACGAACCGCCAGGTCATCTGGTTCTTCAGGAAGTTGACGTGCTCCGACGCCGCGATCTCCAGCATCATGCGATCGCCGATCACGTACAGGCTCGGATCGACCAGACACACGTCGCCGACGGTGCCGAGCGCCGGCAGCTTCTCGGTGATCGTCACCGGCAGGTTCAGCAGCTTCCAGATCGGCTTCAGGACGGCCCCCTGGTCGATGCTGATGAAGATGGCCCGGTTGGCGCCGTCCTTGAGCTGCAGCAGATCGCTCACAACGGTCGGGCTGATGTACCAGCGCGACCGGTTGTACGAGGCCGGCAGCAGCTTCGACAGCATGCCGGCCACGTCCGGGAAGTAGAAGTGGCTCGCGGTGTTGCGCGTGACGTTGATCCGGGCGGACGCGTTGAGGATGCCGAGCGGCTTGCCGACGCCGTTGCCCTGGAGGAACGCGTATTCCTCGTACCACGCGACGGCGGCGCCGAAGAGCGTCATCAGGAACTTTTCCAGGCCGAACGCGGCGTCCTGCAAGAGGATGTTGCTGCTGACCGAGTATCCGGACAATTCCTGGGCCTTGAGCTCCATCATCTTGAATTGGGGCTCGGTCTCGGTCCGCGTCTGGGCCTCGCTGGTCCAGTTGGCGATGACGCCGCCGAAGAACGGCGAATTGCCGGCGGCCTGAGGCGTCGTGATGTCGAGGAATGGGAACTGCAGCGTGGCGCTCGCCATCGGCTGGACGAAGCCGTACTGGCGGAAGGTGTTCTGCTCGGCGGCGATCGCGAGCAGCTGCTGGTAGAAGTCCGGCGGCACGACATACCCACCGGTGACGCCGCTGGCCTCGCCCATCGCCGCCTTCTGCCAGGCGGAGAAGCCCGAGCCATACACCTCGTCGAGGCGCTTGGCGGCCGCGGGCCGATCGCCCTTGCCGGTCGTGCAGATGGCGACCTGCAAGAGCCAATCGCCGAACGTCTTGCCGTGCGTATCGCCTTCGCCGCCGGGTCCGAAGATGGCGGGGACGCCGTTCTTGCGGCTCTTGCCCTGCGCGTCGGCGAAGCTCTTCAGGGCCTGGTTGATGACGGCGTCGAGGCCCTTCTGGAAGCCACTGAAGGCTTGCTCCATCGCCTTCTGCACGGCGGGCGTGATCAGGTCGTCGTGGACGGGGGCGGCCAGCTGCTGGGCGATGAGGGCATTGGCGTCGGTGTCGTTGACGTTGATGCGTTCGCCCGGCTTGCGGCCCATGAATTCTCGGAGGAGTTGCACGAACATGGTGAAACCTCAGTTACGATGTCGGATGGTTCTCCGTCTCCAGGCGTCGGCCCGTAAATCGCTTGGCGTCGATCTGTGGGGCCTGTTCCCTGACCGGTTGGTCGCATTCTGCCGGTCGGTCACGGCGGCGGGGGAGGCCAATTTGTTGCTTCGGGCGAGATTTTTTGGTTCGTCCCGGAAAGGCGTACATTTTCACATCCGGGTGCCCTGACTCCCCTCTCCCCTCGCCAGGCAATCACGGCGAATGGGCAATCGGAGGCGCAGCCGCCGGATGAGACATGTTTCTCACCGGGCGGCCTGACTCCCCTCTCCCCCCGCCCTGCAATGACAGCGAATGGGCAATGGCTTACCGGCGGGGGGAGAGGGGCCGGGGGTGAGGGGGGAATCCTTTTGCTGCAATTACGCGCCGCGCAATTGAGTGCGGTGCCCATGGCTTGTAGCCCTCCTCTGAAACGGACTACCCCCCTCACCCCCATCCCCTCTCCCCCCACCGGTAGGCCATTGCAAAGGCGATGCGGTTGCACGCGGGGGAGAGGGGAGCCAGACATGCCCGAGGAATAAGGCGCAGCTGCCGGATGAGCCATGTTTCTCATCGGGATGGTCTTGATTCCCCTCTCCCCCGAGGGTACCGGCGCCGCTTGAGGGATGCCGCCCTGTGGCTGGGGAACGTGGGGATACAATGTGCGCAGCTGACCGGAGACGATTAATGGACAAGGCTCGCAAACCGGACCCGAACTCCCCAACACCCTCACCGACGGCGAAGGCTTTCGCGCCGGTGGTGGTGCTGCAACTCCTGATGTGGTGCTGCACCTCGACGGGCACAGACGGGGGGTTCGCGTGGGGCGTGTACTCCTACGTGCTGCTGGGGTACTGGGGAATGATCGGGCTGATCCGGGCGCTGCGGGTCGCCTGCGGCCGGTCGCTCGTCCGACTCGTCGTCGCGACTGGCTGGCTTCCACCGGTTGGCTGCGGGTTCTGGCTGCTATGGCTGTCCGGACTCTTTCACCGCTAGAATCAACCGTGGTCTCTGTTGACTGCGGCGCAGGCAATGCACCGGCTTTAGCCCCGGTAGGGGCGGCAGACAGTAGCCCAGGACGTAAGTCCTGGGTTCATGCACAGGAGCACCGATTGGAGTCCCGGAAGGGACGACAGAAACGCACGCCAGGCGCTCGCTCTGCCGTCCCTTCCGGGACTTAATCCTGCTTGCGACGGCTAACCCCAGGACTGACGTCCTGGGCTACTATCTGCCGTCCCTACCGGGACTAAGGCTACAATAGCCGCATGCGAACCCGCCCCCGCCGTCTCCTGCTGCTCGCCGTGGTCGCCGTCGTGGTGGCGATGGCGGGCGGGGCGTGGCTGCTCTGGCCGCGGTCGGCAATTACGCGGGAGAACGCGGCGAAGATCCGCGTGGGCATGACGCTGGTCGAGGTCCAGACGATCCTCGGCGGCCCACCGCGCGATGAAACGACGGGGCCGTTCGTGCTGGACCCCGACTTCGTTGAGCCGGCGGGGGAGGATTGGACAGGGACGTTGCAAGGGCGATGGATCGACTTCATGTTCGTGGAACCTCCCCGCGCGCCGAGGCGTGTGATGTGGCACTCGGACCAGGTGGTCATCTGGGTACGGTGTAACGCCGCAGGCTGCGTGAATGCTTGCGACCACTTTCCACTGCGCCGCGCCGAGGAAAGCCCCCTCGACATGCTCCGCCGCTGGCTGCGCCTGTAGCCGCCCCACCGACCATCGTTTCATTTCATGGACCGACCAATCGTTTCACGTTTCACGCGAGCGGCTATCGTTTCAGAGCAACGCATTGATTCAAAGCCACGACCGGCTACAATCGCCGCATGCCAACCCGCCCACGCCGTCTGCTGTTCCTCTCCCTTGCCGCCGTCGTGGTCGGGCTGGTGGTGGGCGCATGGCTGCTCTGGCCGCGTACTCTCACGCACAAGGATGCCGAGGGTATCCGCGAAGGCATGACACTCGCTGAAGTGGAGGCGATCCTACGTGGGCCAGCTGACGTGCAGGCGACATGGATTACCGTTTCCCATCAGGACAAAGGAATCATTTCCCGCGACGTGAAGTTGTGGTATTGTGTCGATGTCACTGATCACAGCGCTTACGTTGACGCCAACTGCATCTGTGTCTCATTTGACCGAAACGGCGAGGTCATCGGGGTGTCCCATATCCACCACCGCCCCGAAACGTTCTTCGCGATGCTCCGGCGCTGGCTGGGCTTCTAACCGCCCTATTTGCTTGCAACTCACCCGGCAGCGTGCGAAAAGGCAAGCCTTCGTCGTTTTCCGCTCGACCTCCGTGCCGTCACATGCGACAATGACACTGTTCTGTTTCCTTTCTCGATACAGCGGCATCGCGTCAGCCGTCAAGACGCCTCCGATGGGAGTGAAGGTTTATGTTCGCGGGTGGGACATTGAGGACGCCATTAAGGCATTCCGCAACTTGGTTTGGAGGTTTGGGCCTCCCGGAGATGGCGGGAAGCGTCCCAAATGGCACAAGAAGCAACTCTACTACCATCTCAAGCCGAGTGAACGACACCGGCGCGACCGCTTGCGAGACGAGTTCGAGAAGTACGCCGCCGAATGCAGTCGCCGGCAGCTGGTTATCGTGATCCGGCGCCATGGCAAACGCCGAAAAGCACACTTCCGCGATCTACCGAGACTGAACCTGTAGCCTCGCAGACCGCCACGGCGGCACCACGGACGGCTTCCCCATCGTTTCCTTTGGGTGCAGCTGAAACGGCAACATGGTTTTCTCACGCTGCCACCTTCAGATTCATCGGCTGATTGGTCAATACCTTGCGGCGTTGTCCCTTCTTCAGGCGGGCGCGATTCTGCCGTTCAAACCAGTTCACAAACTTTTGCCAGTCGCCGTTCAGTTCGATGCAGCGCAGGTGGAGTAACGCCTCTGCCTTGGCGCGGGTCCACCGCATACCGGCACAGTCGAAACGCTCGCCGACCAGGTAACGCACCGCACCTTCCACCTGGCCGGTGGCGATCACCAAGTCTTGCGCCATCCACACGCCGTATTGCAGCATCGATAGGCGTGGCTCTAGGTAACCAATCTCGCTCCGCAAGGCGTCGCGGCGACTCTTCGTTCCAGGTCCACGGTTCGCTGTGTCGCGCAACAGCTCCTGCAAACGCTGCACCAAGGTCCGCGCCCGCCCTGCGTACAGCAGCGCCTTCAGCTTTTCCACCCAGGCCTTCAGGGCGTCGGTGCCTTCCTTGTGATAGTGACGCCCCAGCCGCCATAGCCTCTCCACGACGTGACAGACATCCAGCGTGAAGATGGCCTGGGGGAATAACGCCTCGAAGTGCTTCTTCAGGCTCTTCGCCCCGTCGAGGACGATCTGCACCCGCTTGGTCGTCTCCGGTCCGAAGCCACGCTTGGTCGCTTCCGCACGCGCCCACAATGCCGCCGCCTTGCGACCCGCAAAGGTGGCATACAGTTTCTTGTTCAGCGGCCCGTGCAGCAAGCCGTCCTGCGCCACGCTTCAGCGTGTACATCACTACCACGCTGACTTCCTTGCCATTCTTGCTCTTGTCGCCTTTTTTCCGTCGTTTCTTGCTGCCACGCGCTGCCCGTTTGGCTCGGCCCCGGTGACGTTGGCAGCCGCAAGTGCAACCCGACCCATGGCGCGGCTTCCGCTTGCCGCGACGCTTCGCCAACTCCGTTTCGGTGGCGATGGGCGGACACTTGCCATCGACTTCGATCACCAGAACCTCGCCATCGTCGGACGGCGCGGGCAATTGCTTCATGAACGGCGCCGCCTCGCGTCCCATGCCGAGCACCACTTGCTCGATGGTCTCGGGGGCCGGCGCCCAGTTCAGCACCGCCTTGCACACCATTTGCGTCGCTTTGAAACTCATGCGCGTCGCCAGGCGTGCGACCCATTGCCTCACCCACGGCGACAACCGATCGCGGGTCAGTCCCAGGACCACGTCGAGCGGAAACAAGCCGCTGCCGCCGGCCCGCGACATCAGATACTGCCGGCCATAGGTGACTTCGCCGTAGAAGGTCTTCAACGTCCGCTCGGCATAGGCGTTGCCGGGCCGGTACTTGTCGTTGGCCAGGAACGGCTGCACATCCAAGCGTTGATGCCGTGCGGTGAGGAACACGCGCAGCAGACAGCAGCCCAGGACGGCGATGCGGACGAGCAGTTCTTTCTCGAAGGCCGCGAATGGCAGCTCGCTGGTTTGGCAGAACTGCAACAGTTCGTCGAGGATCGCGTGGGCCTGCAGCCGCAAAGTCTCGGCGGTCACTGGACGCACAGGAGTGCATGGCTTAGATTGTCTCTTCATGGAGCAGACTCCGTACCGCTTTGTTCAATAACGGTAAGGATATGCTCCATGTCCTTTTTCAGCTGCGCCTCACCTGAATATTCGCGAAAAACGGGGCGATTCGGCCGAAAAACCTAGGGGAAACGCTTGTAGAATCACCAGTTGCACCCGTTTCATTTCAACCGCCGAGCAATCGTTTCAAGGGGCCGGCAATTCTTTCAAAACGTCGTTTCATTGCAAAGCCTTGCCGGATTGTCGGGCGGTTGAATGAAACGATGGTTGGGCGGCTAAAGATGCAGCCAGCGGCGGACTTTGTCAACGACGGATTCCGGCATCCGACGCGCCGGATAGAAAGTCTGTTCCATGACCGTACCACGGCCATCGAAGCATACGTGAATGACGGCGCAATCCGACTTCCACTCGGTTGGCATGCCCGAGTAGTTTCTCAATTCCCTGAACCATTCGAACTGCACTCGTAAACGCTCCTCAGGGGTCATGCGATCCCATTCAGCGCCTTCCGAAGCATTCCCCCAATCAACATCGATGGGGCCCGTGGATTCGTCGCGTGATGGTCCGTCGAGAATCGCCTCGACCTGATCCTTTGTCATCCCTTCACGAATCTTGGCGAAATTCTCCCGCGTGATCGCTGACCGCGGCCACAGCGCCCACAGCCCGCCCGCCAGCGCCACCACGACGGCGACCACGGCGAGCAGCAGGAGACGGCGGGGACCGGTTCGCATGCCGCCATTCTAGCCGCCCGGTAACGACCGAAAAGGCTATCCGAATGGATCATCGCAAGGCGCGCCGTGCAGGAGTGTACGCGGCGGGATGGGCAGGCCAGCCGGGTACCTACTCCCGGTCTCCCGATTGTGGTATTCTTATTCTACCTGAATAACTCGCCGCAACATGCCTCTCTGCGCCGGCTGCACCTTGCTCGCGCTATTCGTGGCGAGTGGCTATGCCGCCCTTCACCGGCGACCCTCGACAATCACTCGCGAGAACTGCGCCTGATCCGAAAGGGCATGACCCTCGCGGAAGTCGAAGCGATCCTTGGTGGACCGGCTCGGGACGAACAAGCCGGTCGCCTCGTGTTCATGATGTACCGGCCGCTCATAGGAGTGCCACGCGACGGCGTGCCTGGCGAATGGGTCGGAAATGATTTTGCGATCTTCGTGGTCTTCAAAGACGGCCAAGTCTGGACAAGGAGCCAAGCCTGTGTTGCGACGGTACGCCCTTACCTGACCGATCTGGCCTTGCACTGGCTTGGCTTGTAGTAACCGCGCGGTTGGCGTGAAAGAGAACCGACGGCCTTGCAAGAAAACGCCCGGCTTCACCTGATATGACTTGCGGCGGAACCGTTTCTTGTCAAGGCCGATTACGACTCTTTGCCGGCACCCAGCCTCAGACGAAAGGAATCGGGTTAAAAGGAAACGCTCCAGGCCGGAGTCGAACCGGCAGACGCGCGGGTTTGGACCTCGCACGCCGGGCCATCTCGCGATGAACCCACACCAGGGCTAAAACCCTGGCCGCAATTTCCGACGCGCTCTGGAGCCGTCGGCTGCCATTATGCCCGGCGAGCAGCAGGAGACGGCGGGGGCGGGTACGCATGGGGCCATTCTAGCCGTTCGGCGTGGCGACTGGAAAGCCCGCCGCCCTGCGTACCCCCCCCTCACCCCTGCACGCCGTCACACTCTCCCCCGCGCCCGGTCGAGCCCGTCCGCGACGGCCCGTCGGGCCAGGCCCTCGAAATCGAACGCCGCGATGCCGCGGTTAATGGCGTGGTACATCTCGCTCTCGGGCGTGAACGGCACGCTCGGCAAGAGTGCAGCCGGTGCGGGAGTCGCGGGCAGCGTCACGCCCAGCTGTGCCAGCGCCTCGGGACGCACGCCGCTCTTGCTGACGGCCTCGACCAGGGCGGCCTGGTTCATCGGCAAGAACGTGCACGCGTATTCGATGAGCAGCCATTCGTCGATCACGCGGCGCACCTGCGCCATCGCCGGATCGGCGGCGATCTCGTGGCTCGACGGCGTGTGCGCCTTCAGGCGAATGAAGCCGACGCTCTTGCCCTGCAGCATGCCGGCCTGGATCAACGCCAGCACGGTGTCGGGCATCCAGTCGCCGGTCCAGGCGTCGGGCTTCTTCGGATACTGCGTCTTGGCTTTCACGCCGACCAGCGGGCCGTCCTTGGCGCTTGCGCCACAGGCTGCGGCCGACCGGCGGCTGGCCGTAGGCGTGGTTCATCGTCACGATCGGATTGAGCTTGAAGTGCGAATCGTTCATGCCGCGCGCGATGCTGCTTCGCGTCATTCGGCCCGTTCGACGCGGGTCATGCCGTCGGTGAGGCGGAAGCGGTAGCCGTCGGGGAAGGCGTCGGCGAATTCCTCCTGGTGCGACACCAGGAGAATGCAGCGGAGCTGGCCGCGCAGATGGTCCAGCTCGTCGATCATCGTGCGGCGATTGTCGCGGTCCAGACAGCCGAAGCCCTCGTCGATGATCACCGACTCGATCGCCCGATGCTGCCGGCTGGCGTACTGGCCGATGCCGAGCGCCAGGCCGATCGCCACGCGAAAGCGCTCGCTGCCGCTCAGAAACGACAGCCCGAAACTTTGCATGACCGCCGGCTTGTACGCTTCGAGCTGCAGGGCGCGGTTGTCGTCGTTGTCCTCCTCGGGCAAAAGACGTACGCAAAGTTGCCCGGCGGTGATGCGGTCGAGCACGCGGTTGGTGTTCTCGACGATGCCGGCCTCGGCTTGCCGCAGCAGGTGCCGCTGCAGGTGCCGGCGGCTGAGCAGCTCCGCAAGCCGTGCGCTGAGATGCCGGCGCCGGTCGGCGGCCAGGAACTCGGCCGAGAGCTGTTCGCGGCGCTGCCGTTGCTCGTGGAGCTGGCGCTGTTCCGCCTGCCCATCGCTCAGAACCTGGCGCAGGGCCGTCTCGCGCTGCTTGGCGGCGCGGAGCGCCGGCTCGAATTCGGTCGGGTCGCGCCGCGCCGCCGCGGGGACCTGCTCCAGCTCCGCGTCGAGCTGTCCGAGCTGCCGTCGCAGCGGCTCCTCTGCCGCCTGCGCCGCATGCAGCTCGTCGAGCCGGCCCGCAACGTCCTGTTTCGTCAGGCGCGCATGTTCGGCGGCCAGCGCTTCGATCTGAGCGTCGTCCACGTCCGCGGCACGGTAGCGCCAGCGCGCCGGCAGGTCCGCGAGCGCCGGCTCCAATTGCGCTCGGCCCAGCTTGACGCGTTCCGTCTGCTGAATCAGGTTCCGGTCCAGCTCGCCAAGCTGCTCCTGCAGCGCGGCGAGATCGCGCTCGGCGTGCTGGTGTTCCCGGCGCAACGTGGCATGCGCCTGCTGGCGTTCCAGACCGGCTTTGCGCAACTCGGCCAAATCGGAGTTGGCGCCTGCAAGTTCGCGGTCGAGCTGGGCAAGATCCGCCGCCTTCGGAAAGACCGTCGCGATCCAGTCCCCCGGCATCGCGGCCGAAACCCGCCGACGATACGATTCAGGCAATTCCTTGTAGGCATCCAGCACCGCCTGAGCGTGATTGCCGCATTGCTCGGCGTAGCGATCCCGTTCGTGGCGCAGCTCGTCAACGTCGGCGCGACTGTCGTCGAGGGCCGCCTCCGCTGCTTCGTGAAGCTCCTTGCAGCGCGCCTCCTCCTGGGCGGCAACCAGGAGTGCCTGCTGGGCAGCGTCGGCCAGCGCGCGCCGTTCGTCCAACTCACCGGCGAGGCGCGCCCGTTCGCGCTGCGCGTGGTCGGCATCGAGCTTTTGGCCGCAATAGTTGCACGTCCGCGCGCGGCGACCTTGGCGAAACGCTGGGCCTGTTCCTCGAAGTCGGCGAATCGCGTTTGGGCGGCGGTCGCTTCGCTGGCGGCACCGCGGTGGCGCTCGCCAGCCTGGGCGAGCGCTTGCGCCACGGGCGCGATTGCCTGCTCATGCCGTTGGACTTCTTCCTCCGCGGCACGGAGCTGCTCGCCGGTCTTGGCGGCAGCGGCGCGCTTGCCGCAGCAAATCGCGCTGCCGATGCAGCCGGCGCAGCGGGCTCTGGGCCAGCGTCAACTGCTGCTGCACGGTGGTCAGCTCGTGACGCCGTCGTTCCTCGGCCGTCTGCTGCTCCGTGTGCCGATCCAGCGCTTGCTGCAGCCGAGCCAGCGTCGCGTCGGCGTCCGTAGCGCGCTGCTGGAGTTGCGAGCGCTCGACGCTCGAGGGCGGCAATCGCCGTCTCCGCCTCGGCGACCTGCGAGCGCTGGGCCACCAGCCGTTTGAGCAACGGCAGCACCGCTTGCAGCTCCTGCCAGCGGGCGCCGTCGCGCTCGATGGCCACCGCGCCCTCGAGCAGGCCGGCCGCCGCTTGCCATTCCTTTTGCTTGTCGGCGCGCTCGGTGCAGAGGTCGAGCCAGCGGGCCGCGGCGGTCTTTTGCTCATGAAGCTTTTCCAGCTCCTGTTCCGCCTCGGCCAGCTCGGCGACGCCGCCGGCGATGCGCTGCTCCAGCTCCGCGAGTTTGTCTGGGTCAGCCGGCTCGATCATGTCGAGCTGGGCCTGCAATTCGCCGGCACGCTTCTCGTTTTTCTTGCGCAGCTCGTCCGCCTGCTTGTGCAGCCCCTGGTAGTAATCGAGGCCGACGATGCGTGCGAGCACCTCGAAGCGGCGCCGGGCAGCCTCGGCGTCCTGCGCGACCAGCACGTCCGCCCGTCCTTGCATCAGCAGCGCCGACGAGGTGAAAGCGTCGAACGACAGGCCGACGTGCTCGCGGACCCACTCGTGGAAGTCGCCCTGCCGATGCGTCCCGGGAATCGGCTGCCAGCTTTCGGCGCCGTCGTGCCAGGCGCAAAGCTGCTGCGTGGACGCGTAGCCGGGCCGGCCGGTCTTGCGATCCGTCGTGCGTTCGACCGTCCGCTCCGCGCGATAGCGCTGCCCGGCGAGCGCGAAGTCGAAACGCACCAGGGCGCGGTTCGAGTCCTTGTTGATGAGCTCGTGCAGGTCCGATTTGCCCGCCCGATGGCCGGCGTACAGCGCGAACAGGATCGCATCGAACACCGTCGACTTGCCCGAGCCGTTGGGCCCGCTCAGCAGCCAGACCTGGTCCTTCTCGAACTCCAGCCGTTGCTCCTCGCGGAACGACAGGAATCCCTTCAGCTCGATCGACACCGGGATCATTTCGCCTCCGGATAAGCTCGAAATCCCAAGCATTTTGAACCGCAGAGACGCAGAGACGCGGAGAAGAAAAAGACTGGGGCGAGAGTTCTGTGTTTTCTCTGTGTCTCTGCGTCTCTGCGGTTCAAATGTTCTGAGTCAACTTCCCTCAATCAGCGACTCCGCGAGATGGAGGAGCTCCTCGCAATCGGGATCGCCGGCCAGCTCGCGTTCGAGGAAGTGACGAACGGTCTGGGCCGGATCGATCGCGTCGGCGGGCAGGCTGGCGGCGGCCGAGTCGGGCGCAGCGGCACCGGCTTCGGTGACCTCGCGGTCGTACCAGCGTGGAAAGATCGTGTCCAGCTCGCGCAGCAGCTCGTCGCGATCGTGCTCGCCGGCTTTCCATGTCAGCCGATAGCGGACCAGCGCCTGCTCGGCGTCCGGATAGCGCTCGCGGAGCTGCGGGAGCTGCCGATGCGGATCGTCGATCGTCACGTCATAGAGCGACGTGGACGCGAGCGGCAACAGCCTCGGCTCACCGCCAAGACCCGCGGCCCCAAGCTCCACGACGACCACGCTCTTGTCGTCATCGCTTTCGCCCAGGTCGAGCCGTTCGATGCTGCCGGAGTAGCGAATGCGATCCAGCCCGCCGAGCCGCTGCGCCTGATGGATGTGGCCCAGCGCGACGTACGCGAAATCGGCCGGCAGCTCCTCCGCGGCGAACACGACATCCTGAGCCTCGGTGATGCGAAACAGGCGCATCGGCAGCGTCGCGGCGCGGACATGGATGTGGGCACCAAGGACGGTGGGCCGATCCTTGCGAAACTCGGGATGGGCGAGCAGGGCGTGCAGCCGATCGGCATACGCCTGGTGCAGATCGCGATTGCGATCGACGCGATTCGGTCCGCCGGCGCCGGTAACGATGCAATAGCGGCTCGGCGTCGGGTACGGCATCAACACGAATTGGGCCTCGAACCCGCGCGGATCCGCCAGCCGCAGCAGCGTCGGCTCGGTGGCGAGGTAGAACCGGCCCGGCGCGACGCGGACGCCCGGCACCAGCGGTTCCGGTGCGGCCAGGGCGAGCATGCTGTGCAGGGTTTGGGCTGGGATTTCCTTGTCGTGGTTGCCGGTCAGCGCCAGGATGGTGCCGCCGCCCAGGAGGAACGGCCGAAAGGTATCGCCGAGGTGCCGGACCGTTTCGCTCAGGTCCTTTTGCATACCGAGCTTGTCGCTGAACAGATCGCCCGCGACCAGCAGCACGTCGATGGCCTCGCTCGCGCAGAGACCGGCGATGCGCTCGACGGCCCGGCGCAGGTCGTCGGTACGATCGATGCCCCGGCTGCCGAGGCGATCGCCCAGGTGCCAGTCGGCGGTGTGCAGAATGCGCATGGCGCGAATCGGCCCTCCATGACATGGAATGGAGACGCCTGTTCAGTATATCGCGCCTGCGCGAACTGGCCCAGCCTTCGGCCGCGGCGAATAGCGACCCGGTCCCCCGCAGATTACTAAAGCGCAAGCCAGCGGCGGACCTTCTGAGGAAGCGATTCATCCTGCCCGGGGTAGTAGAGCTTGAAATTCACTGTACCGCTCGGCCTGAAACCGACGACGATGCTCTGGCCGCGCTCATGCCAACGTCCGTTGCTATCCGGCCGGTTCGTCGTCCGGCCACGCCGGTTCGCGGGAGATGGGACGAATGCGCGGGCCGTTCCAGTCGGGATCGTCCGTCACGTCGCTGAGCGGAAGCGGCTCGTCGGTGATGACCGAACCGTCCTCCGCGAGCCGGTGCCATTGCAAAGGCTTGCCGTCTTCGCGAACCAGCCGCTGCGAGCCGTCCGCGAGGATGCGGAAGATGAGCGGCACGCCGATGATCGTGTCGGCCGGCAACGCGTCGATCCGCCGTTTGGCCCGCGCATAGCTGCGGAAGCGCTCACAGAGCTTGCCCTGCGTGGTGGTCACCTCGATGATGTAGTCCAGATCCATGTCGCACCGCTTCCCGGTGTTGGCGCGAATGGGGCCCATGATTAGTTTAGCGGATCGGCATCGCGGACATGGCGGCAGCGCAAGAAAAAAGTCGCATCAATTCCCTGGCCACCTCTCCCATAGCCAGGAAACCGTGCGACTTGGTGGATATGATGCAAGCCGCGTGCCAATTCGCATCCACCATGCTCGACTTGATGCATATTGTTGCGGCGTAATCCTATATGACATCGTGCCAATTCAGCGCCTGATTCGCCTGGTTGGGTGAGTTGCGCGGAAGCTGGGCATTGGCTGCTGTATTGCGAAGCGTAGACCGACCAGGCACGCCTTGTCATGGCTTGAGCACCCGAACCTCCAGCTTGCGGAACTCGCACGGATGGCTCTCGGCCTGCAGAGCGATGTACCCCTCGTCCAGCAACAGCTTGTCGCCCTTGATGAGCCGGGCCCCGTCGGCGTCCTTGGGGTCGAGCTGCGGTTGCTCGTATTCCATCACCGTCTCGCCGTTGATGCGATGGACCACCTTGCCGCTGCCGTGGACCTCCAGTTCCGCCATCACCCATTGATCGCCGTCGTAGGTCTTCGATTTGGAGTCCACGCAGTGCTGGGTGATGAGCTTGCCGTCGATGACGACATTGGTGCCCGGGCTGCACATGCTGCCGGTCGGCCGTTTGCCCTTGCCGAGGCCGCCGAGGAACTGGAATTCGATCGACACGGGGAAGTCCTGCTCCTTGCGCATGCTTTGCGGCGACTGGCAGTGGAACATGAGGCCGCTGTTGCGCAGCGCCCAGCCCGGCGCTCCCTTGGCCTGCTCGCCGAGGAAGCGGTATTCAAGGCGGACGACGTAATGCGAAAACTTGTCCTTGTAGAAGAGGTGGCCGAATTTGCCGCCGAATTCCTTGTACCTGTCATAGGCGACCTTGATGACGCCGTTCTCGACGCGGAAGGTGTCGTTGTAATTCTCGCCGGCCGCCAGCCCCGTGAACTTGGGCGTCCAGCCGTCGAGGTCCTTGCCGTTGAATAGCGGCGTCCATTCCTCCTTCGCGCCCGGCTCGGCGGCATGCTGAGTCGCCGCGGCCACAAGGATCGCCGCGACGGCAAGAATCGGCGAAATGCGTGGTCGATGTCGGGTCATGATGCTGGCTCCAGTGGGGCATTGGGTTGGCTCGCGCTAACTATCGGCGGCTCGGTCAGCGTCGACGACAACGCCCACCATTCTACCGCCAGGTCGAACACCGCCGCAGCACAATTCTTTGGGGATGATTTCAGTTTTCCCTAAGCGTCCGGCGGCGGGTGACGGGCGGTGGCGGTTTCCGGTGGCGGCCCGTTCTCCGCCTGGGTATAACTGGACGGCATGGCCGATGTCACGCAGATCTTGGCCGCCATCGAACAGGGCGATCCGCACGCCCCGGAGGAACTGCTGCCGCTGGTCTACGACGAGCTGCGCCGACTCGCGGTCGAGAAGTTGGCCCACGAACAGCCCGGCCAGACGTGGCACCCATGAGTGAAGTTACGCGCATCCTGTCCGCCATTGAACAAGGCGACCTCCAAGCCGCCGCAGAACTGTTGCCGCTGGTCTATGACGAGCTGCGCAAGCTGGCCGCGCAACAGCTCGGCCAGGAAAAGCCAGGGCAAACACTCGACGCCACCGCGCTGGTCCATGAAGCGTACTTGCGCCTGGTGGGTGACCAGCAGTTCGCCAACCGCCGTCACTTCTTCGCCGCCGCAGCGGGAGCGATGCGGCGCATCTTGATCGATCGGGCTCGTGCCCGAACCAGCCGCAAGCGCGGCGGCGATGGACGCCGGGTGCCGCTGGATGGCATCGCAGCACCGGACCCGGATGACCGGCTGCTCGCGCTGGACGAGGCCCTGACGCAACTGGCCGGCGCCGATCCGCTCGCCGCCCGCGTTGTCGAAATGCACCATTTTGCCGGCATGTCCCACGAACAGGTCGCCGCCGCGCTGGACGTGTCCGTGTACCTGGCGCGGCAGAAATGGACCTTCGCCCGCGCCTGGCTGAAATCCGCCCTGGGCGAATCTTGAAATTCGGGCAAGTTTTTTCGACAGCTTGCCGCGCCGTTTACGCATAGGAGGGCGGCAGCATGCAACAGGAGCCAACATGGCGATTGATATTCAGCGCGTCCAGCGCGTCTTTCAGGCCGTTGCCGAACTGCCGCCGGACGAGCGGGCGGCGGTGCTGGAGCGGGAATGCCAGGGCGATGCGGAGCTGCGCCGCCGCGCCCTAGCCCTCCTCAAGGCCCATGACGATTCATGCGAGCTGCCCGCGGCCCAAGCGGAGCCGACCGGGGACTATGCCTGGGGCACTGCACGCGCATCTCTGCCCACGGTCGAACCGGGTCAACTCTTCGCCGGCCGCTACAAGCTGCGCCAGAAGCTAGGCGAGGGGGGCATGGGCGTCGTCTTCGTCGCCGATCAGACCGAGCCGGTGCAGCGCCGCGTCGCGCTCAAGATCATCCGCGCCGGCCTGGATACGCACCGCCTGCTGGCGCGCTTCGAGCAGGAACGGCAAGCCCTGGCCCTCATGGACCATCCCAACATCGCCAAGGTGCTCGATGCCGGCATGGACCAGACGCAACGGCCGTACTTCGCCATGGAGTTGGTCAAGGGGCTGCCGCTCACCAAATACTGCGATGATGTCAAATTGTCGCCGCGCCAGCGCCTGGAGCTGTTCATCCCGGTCTGTCAGGCGGTGCAGCACGCGCATCAGAAGGGGATCATCCATCGCGATTTGAAGCCGTCGAACATCCTGGTCGGGCTGTACGACGGCCGGCCGGTGCCCAAGGTGATCGACTTCGGCGTGGCCAAGGCGACGGGACCGCGGCTGACCGAGCAGAGCGTCTACACCGAGGTCGGCAGCCTCATCGGCACCTTGGAATACATGTCGCCGGAGCAAGCCGAGCTGAACAACCTGGACATCGACACCCGCTCGGACATCTACGCGCTGGGGGTGATCCTGTATGAATTGCTAACCGGTGCGGTGCCGTTCAGCCGCAAGGAGTTGGAGAAAGCGGGGCTGGCCGAGATGCTGCGGGTCATCAAGGAGGTGGAGCCGCCGAAGCCGAGCACGAAGCTGTCGCACTCGGGCACGCTGCCCAATATCGCGGCACATCGGCAGATGGAGCCGCGCAAGCTGACGGCGCTGGTGCGTGGCGAGCTGGATTGGATCGTGATGAAGGCGCTGGACAAGGACCGCGGCCGGCGCTACGAGACGGCCAATGGTTTCGCACGGGACATTCAACGTTATCTGGCGGATGAGCCGGTTGAGGCGTGTCCGCCGAGCACCGCCTACAAGCTGCGGAAGTTTGCACGCAAGAACAAGACGCTTTTGCGGACGGCGGCCGCTTTTGTCTTGCTGCTGGCAGCCGGCGTGGTGGTCAGTTCGTGGCAAGCGTTCCGCGCCACGCGCGCTGAGTCCGAAGCCCTGGAATCCCAGGCGAAAGAGGCCGAGAGGGCCAACGCGGAACGCGAAGCTCGACTCGAAGAAAAGGCGGCCAAGGAGCGCGAATCCCAGGCTCTCGCGGCCACCAAGATAGCGCTCAACGACGTGGAAGCCCAGCGGAGCCGGGCCGAGGCGAATTTCGCCAAGGCGCTGCAGGCGGTGGACGCCTCGTTCACCAAGATCAGCGAGAGCCAGCTGCTCCAGGTTCCAGGGAATCAGCCGCTCCGCCGCGACCTGCTGCAATCCGCGCTGAGCTTCTACCAGGATTTCGTCAAGGAGCGCGGCCACGACCCGGCGTTGCGCGGCGAGCTGGCGGCCGCGTACCTGCGTGTGGGCAAGATTCGCTCGGAGCTGGGCCAGCAAGCCGAAGCACGCAAAGCCTACGAGCAAGCGCGGCGCTCTACGACGTGTTGACGAAAGCCGCCCCCGATGCGTTCGAGTCGCGACACGGCCTGGCCCAGTGCTATTACGGGCTGCAGCGCCTTGACGAGGCCATCTCCCTGTGGCAGAAGCTGGTCCAGCCCGGCCAGCCGCGCTTCCAGAAGGAGTTGGCGAACGCCTACAACACCCGAGCGAACAATTTTTCCAACGCCAACCGGATGACCGAAGCCTTGGAATCCCATCAGCAAGCCTTGGCCATCCGGGAAATGCTGGCCCGCCTCAATCCGGATGATCCCGACACCCAACGCGACCTGGGCGGCACGCTCAACAACATCGGCACGGTGTTGGGCAAAGGTCGGACTGCGGAGGCACTGGCGATGTATCGCCGGGCCGCCGAGCTTCAGGAAGTTGCCTTTGCCCAGGCGCCGCAGAACCTCACCAACGGTCGCTTCCTGGCCATTGCCCAGAACAACGTCGCCCGCATGGAGCGGCAATTGGGACACGTCAACGAAGCGCTGGCGGCGTACGGGCGAGTCGTGGAAGTATCGCGGAGGTTGGCGCGGACAACCCGGCCGTTCCGTATCTGCACAGCAACCTCTTCGGGGCCTACCAAAACCTTGCGCAATACCAGCGCGAGGCGAATCAGAGCGAACCTGCGGAGCGGAGCATGCGCCTGGCCCGCGAAGTCATCGAGCGCTTGCCCAGCGACGGTCCCGGCGACCTGTACAATCTCGCCTGCTACCGGGCCTTGTGCTCGGCATTCCTCGATAAAGGGAAAGGGAAAGCGACGGCCGAGGAGCAGGCGGAACAAAAGCGCGAGCTGGACCTGGCGATGGAGGCGTTGCACAAAGCCATCGCCGTCGGCTTCCGCGACCGCGATCGCCTTCGCGACGACCAGGATCTGAACGTGCTGCGCGGCCGGGAAGATTTCAAAGCCCTGGAAGCGGTCCTCACTGCCCGGTTGGCCCCTGCCCCGGCGGATAAGCTCAAGGCCAATCCGCACGCACCGGCCCCTCGCCAGGCGAACCTGGCCGCCAGCCAGCACGCCATCGCTCTGATCCTCCTCGATCTCGGAAAAGTGGACGAAGCGCGGAAGCATCTGCAACAGGCCATCACGCTTCGCGAAGCGCTGGTCAAGGACGAGCCGAAGGTCGCGCAATACCAGGTCGAGCTGGCATTGAGCCGTCTTGCCCTGGGCGACTATTACTGGAAGGCCGGCCGCTTGAAAGAAGGCGTGGCCGACTGGCGGGAAGCGATGGCGCCGCTGGAAAATAACAATGCGCCTTTGACACTCCAATTGGCAACGGCGCATCGACGGATCGCCAACGCTTTCGCCGAGCGGTGCTTGTGGGCGGACGCGGCCGCGGAGCTGGAAACGGCTTTCGACCTTCAGCCGGATTATCCGGAGCATGACGAAACCTGGATTGAGAATGGGGAAACCTGGTTTGGCCGCGCGGCGCTGGCGCTCCAACTTGGCAAGCCGGATGATTTCCGGAGAATTTGCCAGGACTTCATGAAATGGCGCTCCGTCAAGGGATACAGCCACTACGTCGCGCGACTGAATATGCTGGGGCCGGGAGCCTACCCGGACCCGGCCATTGCCATGCAGGCCGCTCAGCACGAGTCTCCGCTTGCGGGCACGGCCTGGACTCGCTTCGTGTTGGGCGCTGCTCACTACCGAGCGGGTGAGTATCCCGAGGCCGAACGCCTCATCCGGGAGTCGATGGATGCGGCCGTGCGTCCGCAATATCTCAGCCACCGTTGGTTCTGGCAGGCCATGGCCTGCCAGCGACAGGGGAAGGCGGAAGAAGCGAAGCAATGGTTGAAGAAGGGCGTGGAGTGGATGGAGCGCGGCCAATTCGGACAAGCGCCGGAGGGCGGACCCGACAACGTCAAATGGCATCAAGCCCTGGAGCTGCGTCTTCTTCGCCGCGAGGCGGAGATGCTGGTTGCCGGCGCGGCAACGCCGGAGCCGGCTGACCTGGTTCTGCAACGCGCCCGGACCTACATCCTCTTGGACCAGCCGGAGAAGGCCGATGCCGACTTTCAGGCCGTCGTCACCGCCCGGCCCAATGATGCGGCCGTCCGTCTGACACGGGGCCGAAGCTTCGCCGAGCTGGGTTGGAAGGACCGAGCCGATGCCGACTTCGTCAAGGCCGCGGCACTGACGCCCGCTGAGCTGGATCGCTTCGTTCAGGCCGGCTGGTGGGTAGTCGGGCCTTATCCCGAACAGCTCAAGCTGTCCTGCCCGCCGGAGCAGGATCCCGACCCGTCCCGCCCCGTCGCCGCCGTCGGCAGTGCGACGGAGCTGCGCTGGCGTCCCGCCCTGACCGAGGCGAACGGCCGTGTCAATCTCCGGGCAATCTTTAACGCGGACCACATGTCGGTCTATGCCCTGAGCTACGTTTATTCGCCCGAGGACGCACGGCGACATTGTTGGTGGGCGGCGATGACAAGGTACGGGTCTGGCTCAATGGCCGTCTCGTTCACCAAACCAATCGAAAAATCGATTGGGACCTGGGACTCGATCGCGTGCCGGTGGCGCTCAAGGCCGGCCGCAACACCTTGCTGTGCAAGATCAGCCAAGAGATCGGCCCGCACTATCTCTACCTACGGATCGCCGACAACCCGTTCGACCGCGGCATGGTCCACGCCCAGTTGGGGCTGTGGGACGAGGCCGCCGCCGAGTTTGTCAGCGGCATCGACCGCCATGCTCCCTTGAATCCCCAAATCTATCGTTTGTGCCTCGAAGCGCAGCTGGTTGGCGGCGACACAGCCGGCTACCGGCGTTACCTGGATCGGTTGTTCGAGCCCCAGGACAAGGAAAACGGTGCCTCCTTCGAACTGTCTTACGCGGGCGTCCTCCTGGACGGTGCGGTCAAGGCGACGCGGTTAGTGCAGCTGAGGGAGCATCTGTTGGAGCGCAGTCAGTCCTCCTGGGATTTCCACGCTGCTGGACTCGCTCACTACCGTGCCGGCCAATTTGAGAAAGCGCTTGAGCGACTTGTCGAGAGCTTGAAGAATCCCGGCTTGC
The DNA here is from genome assembly GCA_963834865.1 of uncultured Gemmataceae bacterium. GTDB lineage: Bacteria > Planctomycetota > Planctomycetia > Gemmatales > Gemmataceae > CAWIDK01. The sequence continues at coordinate 1,684,036 of CAWIDK010000002.1, read as the reverse complement.
TGAACGAGGCAGTAGGCCACGCCTCCGAGCTGGGGATAGCTCTGGCCCATCACCGCCTGGGCCATGCCAAGGAAGCCCGGCAATGGCTCGACAAGGCCGAAGAGTGGTACGAAAAGGCGATCCAGGACGCGCTCGCCTCTCCCACCGCCACGGCGAACTTCTGCAGGTGGTGGGATTGGCCGAACTTCGTGGTCCTCCGCCGCGAGGCCCACAAGGTTATTCTGGGCAAAGATTTCCCGGACGATCCGCGCCTCAAGCAATTGGCCGACCGCGTGCGCGACTGGCTCAAGCAGCGCGACAAGGCCACTGCCGATTACGACGTGGCGGTTTTCCTGGAGCCGAACGAACCGCGTCTGCTGCTGGCCCGCGCCCGCCGGCTCGCCGAGCTGAAGCGCGACAACGAGGCCGTAGCCGACCTGGCCAAGGCCGTCGAGCTGAAATCCAACGATGCAGAAGTGTGGAGGGAATGCGGGCGGCTCCACTTCGAGCTTGGGCAGACCGACAAGGCCGCCGCCGATTTCCGCCTGGCCGTGGCATTGTTCGACGACAGGACCGTGGAAGCGCTGATATTCGAGCCGGTTGTCTCCGAGGCGGACAAGCTGCTTGTCCGGCTGGCCGATGACGACGGTCTCTTGAAGAGGCTGACGACAGCGATCGAACACAACCCGGAGGATACGGGGAAAATCTGGTACCGGGCCGAATGGCACGCGCGCCATCGCCGCTGGAAGGAGGCCGCCGCCGATTACCAGATCGTGCTAGAGCGCCAACCTCTGGAAAGCCGATCGATGCACGACGCCTGGCAATGGCTGCACGCGGCCCCGGCGTTCCTGGCGGCCGGCGACCGCGAAGGCTATCGCCGGCTGCGTCGCGAGATGCTCAAGCGCTTCGGCGATACCCAGGATATTTATACAGCCGAACGCATCGCCAAGGCGTGTCTGTTGCTCCCGGAGTCTGCCAAGGACTCGGAGCCGGCTTGCCAGCTCATGGATCGAGCCGTCACGGTTGGGAAATTTGACGCTGGTGCGGAGCTCTGGATTGTCTTGTACAGGGGACTGGCCGACTACCGCCGCGGAAACTGGCGCGCCGCCGCCCTGGCGCTTGATCCACGTGTGCCTCAGGTTGGCGATGCGAATCTCGCCACTTGCTATCATTTGATTCTGGCGATGGCCTATCACCGGCAAGGGGAGACGAAAGTCGCGCGCGAGCATCTGACGCAGGCCGCCAAGACCCTGGATCGGCATGTAGCCGATCCCGGCCGCTTCCCCCAGTTTTCGGATGGCCGTTACAACCACGACTGGCTGATCGCCTGGGTGCTGCACCGCGAGGCCCAGACGTTGATCGACGGCGGCAAACGGTAGGTGCGAAAAAAATCGGAGGGCCGGGGAGGTCCGCCGCCAAGCCGGTCCCTCCCCAAGAAACAAGGCTGACCATTCGCCCGTTGATTTGGTGTTCGGGCGAGGTAAGCAGCGAACGGTTCGCTCGCAACGTAGGCCGGATTTTTAATCCGGCCTGCCGTGGCCGGATTGGAAATCCGGCCTACGGACCGTGCATCACCGAAGTAACCACGCCCAAAGTAAAGCGGCCGGCAGGGTCCTTACCGCCAAGCAAGCCCCCGCCGGCCCGGCCCCGCTCCGGCGCTCGGTCTGCGCCGGGACGATGGCTTTTTCATTGTATCGCAGACCAGCTCTCGAAAGGAGAAGTATCATGTTGTTCTCTGCCTGGCTGCGAAACTGGACCCGTTCCGCGCCCGCGGCGCCGGCGCACCGCAACGTCGCCTCGCCAACGGCCGAACTTCCGCCCGCGGCTGGAAGCGCTCGAAGATCGCTGGGTTCCCAGCGGCTACCAGCAGATCAACCTGGTCAGCTACACGCCCGGCGTGGCGCCCGCTACCGACCCCAACCTGAACGGCTGGGGCATGGCTTCCCTGCCGAACGGGTCGTTCTGCGTGGCCAACCCGTTCAGCACCGGGGTGGCCACGTTCTACGACACCTCCGGCCACGTGCTGCCGCAGACGATCACCGTGCCGGCGTCGGCCAATCCGCTCGCGCCGGTCGGCGAACCCACCGGCGTCGTCTACAACCCGACCTCGGACTTCGTGATCACGGACCCGCAAAACGGCAAGTCCGCGCCGGCCCTCCTGATCTTCGATACGCTGGACGGCACCATCAGCGGGTGGAACCCCGCCGTCGATCCGACGCAGGCGATCGTCATGAAGGACAACTCCACCGCCGCCCACTCGGTCCTCTACACCGGGCTGGCGATCGCCCAGAACAGCCAGGGCCAGAATGTCCTGTATGCGGCCGACATCGGCCAGAACCGCGTGGAGATGTTCGGCGGCGACTGCGAGCGCCAAGGGCTCCTTCACCGATCCGACCGCGACGACCATTGACCCAAGCTTGGGCGCCTGGTCGGTGCAAGCCGTGAACGGCAAGCTCTACGTCACCTTCGCCAGTCTCAAGGATTTCGCTAGCGGCGTGGTGGACGTGTTCGATACCGACGGCAACCTGCTGACCCGTTTGGCCGCCAACGGCCCCGGCGCGGGCCCGCTGCAAAACCCCTGGGGGGTCGTCCAGGCTCCGGCGAACTTCGGCGTCTACAGCGGCGACCTCTTGATCGGCAACGTGGCGGACGGCAACATCAACGTTTATGACCCGGACACGGGCGCCTACCTCGGACAGCTCGACCAGCCCAGCGGCGCCCCGATCGCCATCACCGGCCTGTGGGAGCTGGAATTCGGCGACGGCACGCCCAATGGCGGCAACACCAACCAGCTCTTCTTCGACGCGGGGCCCAACAAGCCGGGCGTGTCCGGCTACGGCCTGTTCGGCGCGATCGACGCGGTCGGGAGCCAGCCCGCCACGCTCATCAACCATACGCTCTTCCTCGTCGGCGGCAACACCAACGATCAGTTCGACATCACGCCGATCGGCACGAGCCAGACCGGCAGCACAGGCGTCGACGTCAATGGCGAGCTCAATGGCGTCAGCATCAAGAACCAGCCCTTCACCGGAGTCACCAGCATTTACGTGGTCGGCTTCGGCGGCAACGAGAACTTCCAGCTCGCCGACAGTCTCACCATCGCCACCAGCATCCGCGCCGGCGACGGCAAGGACAACATCAAGGCCGGCAACGGCAACACCACCGTCAACCTCGGCAACGGCAACGATAATGTCCAGCTGGGCAACGGCGACAACATCGTCCACCTGGGCAACGGCAACGACAACATCAAGGCCGGCACCGGCGCCAATACCGTGGCGATTGCCGGCAACGGCAATGACCAGGTCCAGGCCGGCGATGGCACCGACCTCGTGACGATCGCCGGCAACGGCAATGACCAGGTCCAGCTCGGCGACGGCCAAGGCGACAGCGCGTCGATCACCGGCAACGGCAATGACCAGGTCCAGATCGGCAACGGCAACAACGATATGGCGTCGATCATCGGCAACGGCAACGACCAGGCCAGGCTCGGCGACGGCAACGGCGACAGCGCGTCGATCACCGGCAACGGCAATGACCAGGTCCAGATCGGCAACGGCGACAACGATATGCTGTCGATCATCGGCAACGGCAACGAGGACGTCCAAACCGGCCGGGGCTCCGGCACGGTGCATGTCGCAGGCACCGGCAACAAAAACCTGCATCTGGGCCGCAGTGGCTGGACCGAAATCTAACCACCCTTGACCGGTGCCGGTTGCGATTTCGCCGGGGAGCCAAACCGGCTCCCCGGCTTCTTGGCTTCACCGCTTCGCGGGCGCAAGACCGACCCGGCGAAATTGCCCCGGCTGGTGCGGGGGGAGCTGGACTGCGGTCATGGGCAATAATCGCTTTGGTTCCAGCGAAGCGCGGATCGTGGCCCTGGAGAGCGGCCGCGAGGCCATGCTGAAGGGTCACCGGATTGCCGTTTTGGACATGGCCTTCAGTCCCGATGCCAGGCGCGTGGCCACCGCCAGCACGGACAACACGGTCGGCATCTGGGACCTGGAGAGCGGACAGAAAATCCTGATGCTCAAGCGACACACGGACGCTGTGCTCAGCGTACGGTTTAGCTCGAACGGCCGCCGCTTGTTCACCGCCTCCTCGGACCGCACGATTCGTGTCTGGGACGCGACGCCGCTGCCAGACTAGCTGATGACCCGGGGGTTGCCTACCAGATCCTGGGCACGGCGCCTTTGATCCAGGGGAAGGCCGCCTTCACCACCAAGGCCATCCCGGCGGGGACCCACAGCATCACGGCGATGTACGAAGGCTCGGCAGACTTTGCCGCCAACGTCTCGAACACCGTCAATAACCAGATGGTCTCTGCCGTCGCCACGTCGGTGACGCTGAGCGCCGTGCCGAGCGGGACGGTGCCTTTCGGCGCGCCGGTGACGTTGTCAGCGGTGGTGGCCGACCCCACAACGGGGCTGGTGCCAACGGGCATGGTGGAGTTCGTCGAAGGGACCACCGTGCTGGGCACGGCGCCGCTTGATGACCGGGGTAAGGTGTCGAGGAAGTTCACACTCGCCAGCGGCGCTCACGCGATCCAGGCCGTGTACCTCGGCTCGGCGAACTTCACCGCGAGGAGGTCGGGGTCGGTGTCGTTGCATGTGGTGTGAGTGCGCGGTTCGTCGGAGAACGAGAAGCAGAAAAGCCGAGAGCTGAGACTCTTGCAGACTTCGCGGGTCTCCCCGACAATGATGGTCTCGCCTAACCGTCCCGGCCAGGAGGATATCCATGTCCTACCGCCCTCGTTGCCCCCGCCTGTTTCTGCCTCTGCTGCTGGCTGCCCTGCTCGCCGCGCCGCTTCGCGGCCAGGAAGCGGCCAGCAAGAAAGACGCTGGCGGCAAGGAGCTGTTCGACGGCAAATCGCTCGACGGTTGGAAAGCGGCCGATTTCTATCAGGCCGGCAAGGTCCACGTCAAGGACGGCGTCATTGTCATGGAGAAGGGCGACCGCATGACCGGCGTCACTTATGTGCGCGGCGACTTCCCGAAGCTCGATTACGAGGTCACGCTCGAGGGCAAGAAGCTCGCCGGCAACGACTTCTTCTGCACCACCACGTTCCCGGTTGGCAACACGTTCTGTTCGCTGGTGGTGGGCGGCTGGGGCGGCCGCGTGGTCGGCCTGTCGAGCATCAACGGAGCCGACGCGTCGGAGAACGAGACGCGCCGCGAAAAGAAATTCGAGACGGACCGGTGGTATCGCATCCGCATCCGCGTGACCGCCAAGCGGATCGACGCCTGGATCGACGACGAACGGGTGGTCGATCTCGACGCCGAGGGTCTCAAGCTATCGACGCGGATTGAGTGCAACGCGAGCCGGCCCTTCGGCATCGCCACCTGGGACACCACCGGCGCGGTCCGCAACCTCCGCGTGCGGCCGCTCAGCGAGGCGGAGAAGCGGGCGGCCGTGCGGTAGGTCCCGCCTGCCGGGCGGGACCTGAGCGAGTCCAGGTCCCGCCCGGCAGGCGGGACCTACCGCATGGCGATGGAAACGGAAGAGGCCTCCCGCCCATTGAGGTCCGTCCGATCCTCAACGCGAAGAGGCCCCTTACCGATCGCGACCGTTCAGGCGCGGCGCGTGCGCTAGCAATGGCCGTGATGTCGATCGTCATGTCCGCCGAAACCGAACATGGTGCCTCCGTGGCCTCGCTGACCGTGGCAGAAAACACAGGCCTCTCCTCGTTCCAGGGCCATGGATGACGTGGTTCCGAGCACGCCATACGCGGTCTAATTGAAGAAACGGAATAACGCGGCGCAACCGCGCAAAAAAATGCTTTTCCGACAGGTCCCAAACGCGTTTACGTTGAGCGTTCGCAGGCTGCCTGCGAACGCTAAGGTGAGCGGCACGAGTTAACTTACCCTCGCTTGCGCATCGGGCTTGTGACTGACACAAGCCCGATGCGCAAGCGAGGGTACGCTTTCACCTGCCGATCGCCTAAACGTAAACGCGTTTGGTTTCCTACGGTTGCTTCTGCAATCGAGCGCGAGCTCGCGCGATGGGCCGTGTTGCGGATCGTGCTGCAATGCCTGCTCGATGCTGGCGAGCGCCGCCGCCGGCTCCTGCCGCGCCTGATGGACAAGTGCCCAGTTATAGTGGACGGCGGCGGGGTTGGCGCCGAGCGACAGGGCGAGCTGCAGATCGGCCGCGGCCCTATCGAGACGGCGTTCTTGTAGGTGCAGGGCCGCGCGGTTCAGCGCGGTGACGGCGAGGCGCGGATCGAGCTGCAGGGCGCGGTCATAGTCTCGCAATGCGCCGGCCGGATCGCCATGCGCTGCAAGCGCGAGCCCGCGATTGTGATAGCAGGCAGCGCTGTCGGGCGCCAGCGCGATGCAAACGGTGAAGGCCGTCACGGCGTCGGACCGGTGCTGCCGATGCGCACACAGTCCTTTGCCGAACCACGGCCAGAAATCCTGCGGGCGCATGTCCACGGCACGATCGAAGGCCTGCGCTGCCCCTGCGACATCGCCGGCACGGAGGAGCCAACGGCCGAGCATGTAGTGCTCCCAGGCGGTACGCGGCGCCCGCTCAGCGCCGGCTACACCGCCCAGCGCCTGCCGCTGCCGGCTCAAGACCGGACTCGAACCGCAGATGGCCTCCGCCTCGTCGAGGATCGCCAGCGCCTCCTTGCGGACGGCGCCGATGTCGGCAGGCCCAGCCAACCGAAGCCGGCAATCCACCCAGAGCACGGCCACGTCAACGAGATCGCGCCGCAATGTCTCCTCCAGGGCTGCGTCGAGCGGCTCGTCATCGTGCGCGAGGAGACGGTCGCGGTCTTGCCAAACACTTCGGCACTGCGCTGCGAGGGCCTGTACCGTGGTCGGCGCGAGGAAATCGTCGCCGTGGAGGTAGCGGGTGTTCTCCACCTGCCGATGCAGCGCCTTGATGTCGTGGGCGCGTGCGGCGCGCTGCCGGTGACGCAGCAATTCGGCCTGGAGCGAACCGGCGCCGGGCTGCGCCAGAGCGCGCTCAAAAGTTCGCACCGCTTCGCTGTAGTGGTGCTGGTCAAGCTGCCGGTGACCCTCAATCAGGGCAGCCTGAGCCGCCTCCCGATGATGTGCTGCCTGCACGGCGTACAGCCCCGCGAATGCCGCGATCGTCCCGAGGCAGACCACGCTCAACAACCACACCAGCAAAGCATGCGGCCGGCGCCGGCGCCACTTGCTCCACCGCTCGGCGATGCTGCGATTGCGCACGCCGGCCAGCGTCCGATGCGTGAGGTGCCGGCGCAGATCGTCGGCGACCAGCGCGGCTGTCGGATAGCGGGCGCCGGGGTCGGGGCGCAGACAGCGGGCCAGGATATCGCTCAATCCCACCGATACGTCGCCGCGCCGAGGCAGGCCCAGCGCCGCCGCTGACTCGGACGCAGGATCATATCCGTACAGCAATTCTCGTAGCAGTATACCCAGGGCGTACACATCCGCGCGGGCGTCCACGGCTGTGACGAGCGGCTGTCGATTGCGGACGGCACGCCACGCGGCATACTGTTCAGGGGCCATGTATCCGGGCGTGCCGCCCAACCACGGCAGATCGGGCTGAATTAGGTCCCGCTCGGCGCTGCCAGGTCCCGCCCGGCAGGCGGGACCTACTGGGATCGGCCCGTGCGCCAGATGGAAGTCGAGAAGCATCGGCTGGCAATCGGCCGTCAGCAGCACATTGGAGGGTTTCACGTCGAGGTGGACGAGGCCCTGTTCGTGGGCATAGTGCAGGGCGTCGGCCAGGCAGACGCCGATCCAGCACACCGCCTGCACGTACGACGCTCTTTCGAGGAAGCGCCGGTTGGGCCCCGGCGCGAGCCAGAACAGGCGCGGGTCGGCGACGCTGGCCGGCAGCGCGTCGAGCAGGTCACCGCCGGTGCGGCGCTCGGGCGGAATCGGCTGGAGCCTGCGCAGCAATTGCTGCAGCGTGGCACCGCCCAGGCACGGCATGCACAGCTTGCGCAGGTGGCGCTCCGGGCAATCGCGGACCGAGTAGAGCGGCACGATGTGCGTGTGCTGCAGCCGGGCGAGCTTGAGGTGCTCCTGGTTGGCCGCCGGCGTCAGCTTCAGGATCGTCCGCCGGCCGGCGAGGAACGCCTGCTCCGCGAGGTAGACCCGGCCCATGCCGCCGCGGCCCAACTCGGCGAGCAGGCGGAATTCGCCGAGCACCTCGCCAGGATTGGGAAAGCGCGGCGCCGGCGGCAGCAGGTCCAGCAGCCGATGGCAGTCGCGGACGACGGCGAGCTCCTCCTGCCAGCGCGGAAAGCGCGCGCATAACTCGGTCAACGGGACATCCTGGCCGCGCTGCTCACGCTGGCAGACTTCCTCATAGATGACGCGCATGGCGGCGCGCGGGTGGTCGGCGATGGCGGGATGCTCGGCGAGCAGCTCCTCGGCACGGCAACCGACACCGCGCTGCCAGGTATCGGCGAGGCGCTCCGCGAGCCGCGTCGCCTCGAGCATAATCGGGTCGTCGACGTCGGTGGGCGCGGCGCTCTCATGCCACAGCGAATTCATGCGACACTCGGATGACGTTAGACCTCGGCCAACCGCGCCGCGAGCTCACACAGAATGCGGCGCACGCTCCCCTCGTGCAGGCCCTGGCGCGCGGCAATGTCCACAATGGCGAGCCCCTGCCGTTTCAATTCCAGGAGCTCGCGGTGCTGCGGCGGGCACAGGCACAGCAGCCGCTGCCACATCTCGTCGGCCTCGAGGTCATCGCCCGCGTGGCCTGCACGGGGCTGCGGCAGCTCGCGCAGCTCGTCGGCATCCATGCGGGTCTCCAGCCGCAGGGGCCTTTGCTGCTGGCGCACGCGGTCGATGAGCCGATTGCGCGTCACCGTAAGGAGGAAGGCGCGCAACTGCTGAGGCGTGGCGAACTCCCAGCAGCCGGCCCGGAACCCTTGCAGCAGGTCGACCCAGACCGATTGCACAATGTCCATCGAGTCGAACTTCGCCCGTAGCGCCGGCGTCAACTGGCGCCGCACCACCATGCGCAGGTACGGCGCATAGGCGGTGAAGACGCGCTGGGCCGCCTCGGCGTCGCCGGAGGAAAGTTGCTGCAGCAGCGATTCGACCAGGTCCGGCGCGGTCATGGAGCAGCTCGCCTACGTGAGTTGACTGGGGCCGGTGATGTCAGGCACGTCGATGGCCGGATGCTGGCGCCCGGTACGGCGGACGCGCCGCCGGCCGAAATCCACCGCGGCGATCGCCACGACCACGCCGGCCGTCCACGGCGACGACAGGAGTGCCGTCAGCCTGCCGAACGTGGCATGGCCCAACCCTTCGGCGTCGCCGACGAATCGTTGCAGCGCGAGCAAAGGCTCCTCAACCACGAGCGTGGCGGTCGGTGTCAGTAACCCCGCGAGCCAGGGCACGCCCGGCGGCACAGCCGAGTCGCTCGCCTCGGCGGACCCAATCGGCGGGGTGATCGCCGCGATCTCGGCCGGCGCGGGAACGCCCAGGATCAGTGCGTCGGTTCCGCCCGGCAAGCTGTGCTCCGCCGCTGCCGCAGCAAGTGCGCCCGACGCCGTCCCCTCCGCTTGCAATTGCGATGGGTGGCCCACCTGGGGAAGCGCCGCAACCAATAACGTCGGCGCGGTGTAGGCGGCGGTCCTGGCCGCATCCACGGGCACATTGTTCGTGGCGGCTGAAGACCGCGCCACGGCACCCGGCGGCGTTTCCAGCGCTCCAGGTGGCGGCGCGACCGAGGTGTCGCCGGCCACCGATGCGAGCGGCGCGTGTTCCACCGGCTGATCGAACCCGGCGTCGCCGTTGTCGTGGTCCGGCGGCGGCTGATTGGCACCCGGCATCCAGCGAAAGTGCATATCGTCGGCCGGCGACTCCATGCGCAGGAGCATGAACGCTTCCGGCGGGGCGCTTACCATGGGCGTCAAGGAATCCGTATCGAGCGGCGCGAACGAGCTATTGTCTGCAGCGCGCGAATGTCGCCGCGACCGGTTGCCGGGCTGGTTCGACCAGGGCCACGTGTGCTGTATCGAACCTGGCGAAACGCGGGCCGATCATCACCGGCGCGGCGGCGCCAAGGAGTTCGGCCGGCAAGTCGCGCGTTTCGAGGCGTTCCACCTGAAGAATCGCACGGCGTGGCCCCATGGCGTCGCGCTGCGCAACCCAGCCTGCGTTGGAAGGGATGGGGCGACCGTAGAAAAACCATGGCCACGTTCCCCGGCGAGACACGGACGGTTGACCCGCGGTTTCGGAGCGATCGATCAACAGCCGACGGCAGGGGGTTGCCCTCCGTGGCAATAGTCCATGATTACCGAGTGCGGCCCGCATGTCAAGCCGCCGGAGCAACCAGGCCGCCTGCCCTGCGCCGGTTCGCGGAACCGCCGGTGCTCGGCGGGCGCGGGCAAAAAACAAAGGAGGCCCAGGACCGCGCCAATGTCCCAGCCATGCGGTCCCGGGTCCTAGCATCCACGAGATGCCATCGCCATTGATAACATTTTCTCGATTACTGTTCAATAGTACACTAGCAGAATCTCGTGCAAACGACGCGAAATGCTGGAAAAAGGCAGAGAGAATTTTCTCGCGGCAGCGCCGGGGACGTCCAGCTGCATGTCCCCGCCGGGGCTGCATTGGCCATCGGCTAAAGGCCGCTCATGCACGCCGCGGCAGATTTCGTCGACGTTTGCTGGTGCGCCAGCACCGCCGGCGCCGATGCCTTCGTATGGTCCTGGGCGCGATATGCGCCGAAATCGTAGAACCAGAATCGCTTCGCCAGCCGATAGAGCAAGCTCGTCTCGGGGATCTCCTGGCCGGGGTTGAACTGCGAGGTGCGCACGCTCATCGCGTCCAGCTCGACCAACGCGGTGCCGCGCACCGTCGAGTCCTTCGCGCCGTGCTTCTGGACCAGCTGCTTGAGCAGGTCGGGCCGCTCCAGCACGATGCAGCCGCGCGTCGTCGAGCGGGCCAGGTCGCGGAAATCCTGTAAGAACGCGGACCCTAGGAATTTCTCGCGCAGCGACCGCGGGTCGGCCTCGGTCGCGTGGATCGACTCGCGCGTGAACTGCACGATCGGGCACGGCTCCACGTCGCCCCACGGGTTGATGTGATGGCTCAACCCCGTCGCGGCCGGACAGACGCCTGGCCCTCGCCGTCGTAATACGCGTCGATGATCATGATCGGCTTCTTCGCTCGCATCTCGACCACGAACCGCCGCACCCGCAGCTGCTGCTCCGGCGTCAGACACAGCTCGCTCGACGCATCCGGGCCCATCGGCCGATACACGTGAAACCACGTGTACATCACGCCCATGTCGATGAGCCGATCGACCCAGCTTTCGGTGAGCAGATCGTCGATGTTCGTCTTGCAGACGCTGGTGCAGACGCCGGTGAAGACCTTGTGCTTGAGGCAATTGGCCAGGCCCTGCATTGTCTTCGACAGCACCTCGGGCCGGCCACGACGGATATCGCTGACCGCCTGCGTCCCCTCGACGCTGATGAGCGGCGTGATGTTGCCGAGCCGGCGCATCGTGCGGCGCGCTCGTCGGTAATGAAATGGCCGTTGGTGAAAACCTGGAAATAGCAATCGGGATGCGGCTCCAGCAGATCGAACAGGTGCGGGTGCATGAACGGTTCGCCGCCGACGATGCCGTAGAAGACGTTGCCCATCTGCTTCGCTTCGCGGACCAGCTTGTGGAACGCGTCGGGAGTCATCGCCTCCATCTTGGCGGCGACGTCCACCCAGCAACCCTGGCAGCGCAGGTTGCAGCTGTTGATGATTGAGACGTACAGAAACGGCGGAAAAAACTGGCCGCGGCGCACCCGGCGCTTGTGCCGCTCGACGGAGAGCATGGCCTTGAAGCCCATGTTCCACGCGAGCTTGGCGAGCAGGCGCTTGTCGGTTTCGAACAACATCCGTTTGAGCAGGCCGAGATACATGAGGATGTGAGCCCTTCGGCGGCAGGAGCGCGGGGATGGTACAAGAGAATTATAGCGACCGGCGGCTCGCTCGTGGGCGACGCTGCTAGCGTCGCCGCCTGGCAATGCCGACGCCGGCAGCGGCCAGGTCGTTGTCGACGATCATCGCAATCAGCTCAGTCACGCCGGCGCCGTGCTCGCCCTTGAGCGTGAGGTCGGCGGTTTCCTTGACGGCCGGCACGGCATTGGCGACCGCCGCCGAGCATCCGCACAGGCTGAGGAAGGCGTGGTCGTTCTCCGCATCGCCGACGCCGACGACGTTGTGCGGCGACAATCCGGCGCGTTGGCACACGGCCTTGAGCCCGGTCGCCTTGTTGACAGTCGCGGGCAGCACCATGACCGCGTCCTTGTTGAAGATCACCTGCAGCTCCAGGCCCAGGTCGCGGATGGTCTGCCGCACGGTCGTTTCGTGCGGGTGCCAGGTTGCGACGATGACCTTGCCGACCGACAGCGGGGCCACGCCACGCCGTTCCAGCTCCGCGACAAAGGACGCCGGCGGCGGCTCGGCCAGCAGGATCGATTCCTGGCTGCTGGGCCGATACAGCTCGGCGCCGTTTTCCGCCACGATCCACGCGAACAGCTCCAGATGGGCAAAGGTCCGTTTCAGATCGGGCATTTCGCGACCGGTGACGAGAACGAGCTTGCGGCCGGACGCGAGGAGGCGCTCCAGCGCGGCGAGCGTCGGGGCATCGACGCGCCCATCGTGGGCGAGCGTCCCGTCGAAATCGGTCGCCAGCAGCAAGTAACGCATGAAGTAATCTCAGGATACTGGGCGCCGCAGCCGCAAATCAGCGGCGGAAAATAGCGGCAAATCCGATGCCGCTTGTTCGTTCGCTAGGCCCTCCCCCTGGCTCTTCGCCGTGTTGCCGGCACTCTCGAGCGTCGGGAAACCGGCCACGACCTGCTGGTGCAGGGTTTCCAGACCGTTGCTTACGTGGTAAATGTCCTCCACCGTTCCGTTGATGATGCTCAAGCTGATGCGTATCATGGACGCTGGCCTGCGTGCCACCATGCCGAACCGATTCAGGGGGGACCTGCGATGCTCACCGTGCTCGGCTCACCACGGCGATCTTGTGACGGACTGACGCGGCGTGAAACGCTCAAGGCCGGGGCGCTCGGCCTGGTCGGCGGCCTCGCCCTGCCGCAGCTTCTCGCTGCCGACGACAGCCGGCGGCAGCGCCGGCCGGGCCGGGCCAAGAGCGTTATCGTCCTCTATCTCCTCGGCGGGGCGGCCACCCAGGACATGATCGATCTCAAGCCCAACGCCGCCGCCGAAATCCGCGGCGAGTTTCGACCGATCGCCACCAGCGCCCCGGGCGTCTACGTGTGCGAGCATCTGCCGCGCATGAGCCGGTGGATGCACAAGGTCGCGGTGGTGCGCTCGCTGAACCATCGCTCGGGGTGCCACAACCCGCTGCCGAGCTACACCGGCCTCGATCAGCTCCTGCCCGATATCGTCAGCACGCGCGAGACCTATCCGCCGAGCATGGGCTCGGTGTGCGAGTACCTGCGGCACGACGACCGCCAGCTACCCGACTACGTCTACATGCCGTGCTACCTCGGCTGGGGCCAGGCGATCCGCCGGCCCGGCCCGTACGCCGGCTTCCTCGGCCAGCGCTACGACTGCGCTCTATACCGAGTGCATGCCCCACCGCGATCCGGCCGGCCCCAATCCCGCGCCCGGCCGGCCGGTAACCGTCCTGGGCGAGCCGCGCCTGCCGTCGAGCAACCTGGCCGACGGCGTGACGCTCGATCGGCTCAACACGCGGCGCACGCTCATGCAACAAATCGAGGATCAACTCCGCGTTGCCGACCTGCAGCCGTCGCTCGACCAGTTCGGTCGCACGCGCGGCCGGGCATTCGACCTGCTCACCTCGAACACGGTCCGCGGCGCCTTCGACATATCCGGCGAGGATCCACGGCTGCGCGACCGCTATGGCCGCACGTTGTTCGGCAACTGTTCGCTGATCGGCGCCGGCTGGTCGAGTCGGGGGTGCGCTTCGTGAACGTGACGTGGGACCTGTTCTGGGACCGCGTGCCGATCAACTACGATTGCTGGGACACGCATAGCCGCAATTTCACGACGCTCAAGGAAGTCAACCTACCCGAAGTTGATCGCACCTACGCGGCGCTGCTGGAGGATCTGGAGCTGCGCGGCCTCCTGGACGAGACGCTGGTGGTGGTGATGAGCGAGATGGGCCGCACGCCGCGGGTCAACGGCAGCGCCGGGCGCGATCACTGGACGCACTGCTATGGGATGTGGCTCGCCGGCGGCGGCGTCCGCGGCGGCACCGTGGTCGGCGAGTCCGACGGTCAGGCGGCATACGTCAAGGATCGGCCGATCAGCCCCGCCGACGTGTGCGCGACCATCTACGAATTGCTGGGCATCGACCCGGACATGACGGTACCGGATCGCAGCGGCCGGCCGGTGCCGGTGGCCCAGGGCGGCCGCGCAATCCGCGAAATGATGGGGTGACCTTCCCCCTCAATGCCGCAGGCCGCCGAATGCGCTAAATCAACGTGTGCCCAATTTGGCAGTAGCCGCGTTCGTGAGAACGCGGGTTTCGGATAGCCCCGCCCGCGTTCTCACGAACGCGGCTACACCCCTTGCTGCACAATTCGCGCACCGTGATTTAGTTTTAGGGCGATCACGGCCATATTTCCACACCATTCTTGTAACAAACATCGTAGAAATCTTTCTTGTTTGGTGTCAGCAAATACTTGATGTCAACATCCGGATCATCAATCAGCAGCCTGCACAGCATGTCTACCATGCTCAAGTCTCTCTTTTTTCGTATAGATGATTCTACCGTCAGCGAATAAGCCTCCTTGCAATATGGTGCGTCATCGACAAATGTGACCGAAGGCTTGCTCAAGCGCTGGTCAAGTGCTGCTACCCAAGCAGGACGACGCACAAAGCGTGTTCGCAACGTCTCGCAAGCCATGGGCCAGGGTACGACCAGGTGTGCTATTTCGATCAAATCCGCATATCCGGAAATAGCTTCATGGTACGCTTCTGTGGGATCGAAAAGCGCCAACCAAGCACCGGTGTCAACAAGGAGGGTGTCACTCATCAGCATCCTCCTCATTTTCTTGCGATGCCGCATGACCAGCCCAAGGAGGAGCCTTGCGGCCTCCAATCAGGAATTTGCCAGTATGCTTTCCGTCTGCCGTCGGGTAAATCGCATAAACACGCGACCGCTTATCGACAGCAATTGCGTTCTTGATCTCCTTCGTCAGCATTTTGACAATATCTCCCTGATACTCAAGAACGAAGGTGCCCATGCTATCACCGCATTCCTTCGCTCCATGCGAATCTAGGAACTCATACATTCCCGTAAAGTCACCACGCACTCCGAGATCAAAAGAGATCCAAACACGATGCTTCATGGCATTTGCTCCTAAGCGGCATTTGCTCCTAAGAGTTGATAGACGCTTCTCAGGCAGTCCCGCGCCTGACACGATGGCGTGCATTGCCGGCAACCACGGCGGCCTTCGCGTCCGCTTTGCGGCCTCCACCGGGTCCGTCCGTTGACGGATGCTCCGCCATGCGTTTGAGGCCGCGCAGCTCGCCGGCGATCAGCGGACGCGACTTGCCGACGCCGAGTCGGCCCAACTCGATCGGGCCGATCGCGATACGCCGCAGACGCATCACCTTGTGGCCGAGCCGGGCGAGCATGCGGCGAATCTCGCGGTTCTTGCCCTCGCTTAGGATGATCTGCAGCCAGGCGCTGTCGCCCTGCCGTCGCAGCCGGCGCACACTGCGGGCGCGGACATGGCCGTCCGAGAGATAGACGCCCTTGAGCAGTTTCTGGATGTCCTCCAACGTCGGCGTGCCGGCCACCTGCACGAGATAGGTCTTTTCGACGCCGTAGCGCGGATGCATGAGCCGATTGGCGAGGTCGCCGTCGTTGGTGAGCAGCAACAGACCCTCGCTGTCCTCGTCGAGACGGCCGACGGTGTAGACACGCTGGTTGACGTGCGGCACCAGATCGACGGCGAGCGGCCGGCCCGCGGGATCGTGGTTGGTGCACAGGTAGCCACGCGGTTTGTTCACGAGCCAGTAGACCGGCCGTTCCGCGTGGATGGGCGCCCCGTCCACCGCCACCGTCTGCCCCTCGGTGACGCGCGTGGCGAGGTCCCGGACGGTCAGGCCATCGATGCCGACCCGGCCGGCGCGGATCAACTCCTCGCAGTGCCGGCGCGAGCCGAGCCCCGCGTGGGCGAGGTATTTGTTCAGTCGTTCCATGTAGAGATCCCGTGGGAGACCCGGGCGCGGCGTTGGGGATTATTCTACAAGCCGGTAGGGTGGGCGGAGTCTTCGTAGCCCACCACGCCGTTGCCAACGCGTGGTGGGCTAAGAAGACTCCGCCCACCCTACAGTTATGCACCAAGCGATTCCTTAAGCGTTTGCACCTGGCGACGTAATTCTTCCAGCGCCTCCTCGGTTTGCTGCAAGCGCATCTGCAGCTGCGCCACATCCTGCCGAACCTGCTGGAGGTCTTCCTGCAATCCCGCCCGCTGCGCCGCGCCGCCTGCACCGGTATGGCCCGTCGGGGACGCCGCCTCTTCCGCACGGCCTTGGCTCCGCAGCGCCTCGAGCTCCTGCGCGCGCAGAAGCCATGCGCGATCATCGTGCCGCGCCGGCCCTCGGGACCGAGCATGACCACCAGCTTGCGCTCCACCAGCGGCCGCAGCGCCTGCCGCAGCTGCTCGAGATCGTCGAGCGGCTCCATCCGGCTCGCGCGGCCGCGCAGCTCGCCCTCGGTTTGCGCGCCGCGCAGTAGCAATTCGGCCAGCAGGGCCAGCTCGACCTTGGTGACGCTCCAGCGATCGTACAGCTGATGCCGCCAGCGATCGACGCGTCCGCCGGTGATCTTGATCACCAGTCCCTTTTCCCTTAGCCGGTTGAGCGTCTCCTCGACTTCCACTTCGTCGACGTTCATGACCGGGTCGCGGTTCGACTTCTGGTTGCAGCCGGTCACCAGCGCGTTGACGCTCATGGGATACGCGTCGGGCGTGGTCTTTTGCTTCTCGGTGAGCACGCCGAGGAGGCGGCGCTGAAGCGCGGACAGGATTGGCCAGACTTCCGGCTTTTCGGCCGCCGCGGCGGTTTCGCTAGACATGGGTGGCTCCTCGTAGCGGAATTCGCCAGAATTCCGCATTGGGGGCGGCGGAATTCTGGCGAATTCCGCTACGAAGCATCAGTCTCAACTCGGCGCCTCGGTTCCCAATCGCCGTCGCTGCACGCGCTCCAGCGCCTCGCGCACCTCGTGATACAGCGGATGCTGCTCATATCCCGTCACTTGCTCGTAGGACCGCGCGGCACGGCCGAAATCGCCGAGGTTCTCGTATGCCCGGCCAAGCTTGTAATACGTGTCGGCGCCGCTGAGCGAGGAATGCCGCGCGAATTCCTGGAAGCAGAGGATCGCCTGGTCCGGCTTCGGGTCGAGGTACAGATCGCCGAGCATCCGATGGGCGAGGTACCACGACTCCTCGTCGTCGGCGCTCGCGAACTTCTCGGGCCGATGCAGCCGTATTTCCTCGAGGATCGCGATCGTTTCGGGAATCTCGCCGCGGAACCGGGCCACGCGGGCACGCAGAAACCGAGCCGTGACGCTCTCCGGCACCGCGGCCGCGGCCAGGTCGGCCAGGTGCCCGGCCCAGTCGAGCAACTCCAGGTTGCTCGTCATGTTCTTGAGCACCCAGCGCACCTTGTCGATGCAGTATGGCACGTCGAACCAACCCTTGACGTGCTCGTACCGCTCCCTCACCTCCTTCGGCGTGATGTGGTGAAAGTACAGCCGATCCTTGCGCTCCATGAGGTCGGGATCCTCGGCCTTGTAGGTGCGCGCGTGCTCGGTGCAGTTCAGCGCCATCCAGAATTCGTGCTTTTTCTCGAACAGATCGGCCAGCGTGCGGTAAGTCTCCAGTTTCTCGCCGTCGTCATACTGGCTGTAGAACTTGTACGCCTCCAGGGCAGCGTCGAGGCGCTCCTCCTTCACGGCCTGCTCGCCGATCTTGCGAACCGCGGCAAACATGCTCTTGCGCTCGGCCGGGTCGAGGTTCGCGGCGCCGACGTGCCGGCCGATGTGCATCGCTTGCTGGTAATTGGCCCACATGCCCGCGGCGTCGGCGTTGCGCTCGTGGGCCTGGGCGATCTGGATGTACAGGCCGGTCGCCTGCGGCGGCAGTCCGCGCGCGGCGATACGCAGGAACTCGGCGCCGCGCTGCCAGCGGTCGCGGTCGGCGATCAGGGCCAGGCCGAGCTGCTTGGTGTACTCGTGATCGAAGGGGCGCGCGACCCGGCCCTGCGTCGCGGATTCGTAGTCGGCCTCAGTCAATTCACTATAGAGGAGACGCTTGAGCTCCCAGGCGGACGCGTCGCCCGGCGCCTGGGCAAGCTGGCGTTCGACCGCGGCAATGGCGTCGAGGCGCTCGCCGCCCTTCGCCAACAGCGGCGTGCCGACCCGCCGGACCAGCTCGGGGTGCAGGACCAGGGCGAGCTGCCAGGCGGGGAAGTGAATCGCCTGGCGGTAGGGCGTGTCTTGCTGGGGCAGCTTGAGGATGCTGCCGAGCTCGTTGGCCGCCTCGTCGTACTGCTTCTGATGGGTGCGGGCTACGGCCCGCCAGTACGCGGCACACGGACGCATCACCGGTTGCTGCGACACAATCAGGTCGAGCAGGTGATGCGCTTCCTGCACCTGTTCGGGCCTGGGGCCATCTTGCAGGAGAAGCTGGCTGACGCGTTCGAGGCACAGGTTGAAGTTCAGCAACGGAATGATTTCGGGATTGCCGGCGAGCTGGCCGACGTCGAGTTCGCGATGGATCTCCCAGAGCTGCTGGCGGGCAAGCGTGTGCTGCGGATCGAGCTGCAGCGCCCGGCCCAGCGAAACGAGCGCGGCCTGCGTGTTGCCGACCTGCCGATAGCTCATGCCGCGCAGGGCATGCTTGGCGACGCGCAGGATCGGCAGCACGTGGCGCGTGTAGAGGTAGTAGACGGCCCCCGGCACGACGAGGGCAAGGGCTTCCGTGACATAGGAGGAGCCCAGCTCATGCGCCAGGATCCAGCAGCCGATGGCGAGGGCGGCACACATGGCAGCCACCTCGACCTCGGACTCTTCGATGAGGCTGGCGAACGTGAGCAGGTAGAAACCCGGAAGGCCGATCAGCAACAATTGGCCGATCTTCCACATCTGATTGGGATCGAACAGCCCGGGCCGAAACGTGTAGGCGCCGGCGAGGCTGCCCGCCAGGACCACGACCAGCGCCAGGCCGAGCCATAGCCGCACCCGCCGATCGCGGACATGCCGCATCGCATAGAAGACGATGCCGAGCACGGCACCGCCGGCGAGCGGGATAAACGAGTCCCAGTCCAGCGGCGGGTCGCGGTCGCGGAAGGTCATGACCGCGCCGACGGCAAGACCGCCGACGAGGCCGGCGTAGACCAGGCCGGGATTTTCGAGGATCAGGAACAGCACGAACCCGAGCGCTCGGCCATGCGCCCGGTAGCCTTCGCGGAACTTGCGCCAGCCGGCGACGGAGAGGCCGAGCACCAGGCCGCCGAGCGTGTACAGTCCGATCTGCCCCAGCTCGCTCCCGGAAGGGATTTGCCAGGCGACCAGCACAAGCAGGCCGAGGTAGAAGCCCTTGAGGAGGAATTCGGTTTGTTCCCAGCGCAGCATCACATCGTCCGTTTGTTCTAACGTTTTCCGGCCGAAAGCATTACCATTATACAGAGAATGGCTTTGCAAGAAGGAAAGGGGCAGCCGCATGGATTTGCGCACACAGGGACTGTACAACCCCGGACTGGTCCACGCTCAGCGATCCGCGGCGGCGCTCGTCGAACGGGCCATCGAACGGTCGGAGGGCATCCTCGCCAGCAATGGCGCCCTCGTCGTTCGCACCGGCAAGCACACCGGCCGGGCCGCACTCGACAAGTACATCGTCCGCCACCCGGCGAGCGAGGACCAGATTTGGTTCGGACCGATCAACCAACCGCTCGACGCCGAGCGATTCGACCGCATCCTGGAACGCGTGTGCGGCTATTTCCAGGGACGAGAGCTGTTCGTCGTCGACGCCGCGGCCTGTGCCGAGCCGGCGCAGCGCCTCGCGGTGCGCGTGATCAGCGAGCAGGCGTGGGCGGCGGTGTTCAGCCAATGCCTGCTGCTGCCTCCCGCGGCCGGCAGCAACACCGGCACGCCCGACCTGGTCATTTATCACGCGCGCCAGCCTGCACCTCGATCCCCGGCGCGACGGCACGCGCAGCGAAGTCGGCGTGATTCTCGACATGGATCGCGGCATCGTTGTCATCGCCGGCACCCACTACGCCGGCGAGATCAAGAAGGCGGTGTTCACGTACCTCAATTATCATCTTCCGCTGCGCGGCGTCTTCCCGATGCACTGTGCCGCCAACGTCGGCCCGAACGGCGATACGGCGCTCCTGTTCGGCCTGTCGGGCACCGGCAAGACCACGCTGTCGGCCGACCCCGAGCGCCGGCTGATCGGCGACGACGAGCATGGCTGGTCGGACGAGGGCATCTTCAATTTCGAGGGCGGCTGCTACGCCAAGTGCATCCGCCTGTCGCGCCGGCGAGCCGCAGATCTGGGACGCGATCCGCTTCGGCTGCATTTTGGAAAACGTCGTGCTCGACGCGGTCACGCGCAGCCCGGATTACAATGACGCGACGCTGACCGAGAACACGCGGGCGGCCTATCCGATTGAGCATATCGTGCCGATCGAGCCCTCGCAGCGCGGCGACCATCCTCGGCACGTGCTGTTCCTGACGTGCGATGCCTACGGCGTGCTGCCGCCGATAAGTAAGCTGACCCCCGCGCAGGCGCAATATCACTTTCTTTCCGGCTACACGGCGAAGGTCGCGGGCACCGAGGCTGACGTGACCGAGCCGCAGGCGACGTTCAGCAGCTGCTTCGCCGCCCCGTTCCTGCCGCGCCCGCCCGCCGAATATGCGCGGATGCTGCAGGAGCGGCTGGTTCGCCACGCGGCCCAGGTCTGGCTCATCAACACCGGCTGGACCGGCGGCGGCATCGGCAAGGGACGGCGCATCGCCCTGGGCATCACGCGCCGGCTCGTGCACGCCGCGCTCGCTGGCGAGCTCGCTGATGTCGCCTTCGCTCCCGAGCCGGTGTTCGGCTTACACGTGCCGGCCGGATGTCCAGACGTGCCGGCGGAGTTGCTGCGGCCGCGGACGACCTGGCCCGAGCCGGCGGAATACGATCGCCAGGCGCGGATGCTCGCGGCGCTGTTTCAGCGGGATTTCAAGACCCACGAGAAGCACGTCAGCGCGGAGGTTCGGGAAGCGGGCCCACCGGTTCACGTTTAGCGGCCGGTCGACCAGGCGAGCTGGACGCGCAATGGCCCGACAGTCTGCCGGCCGCAGTGCTACGCGGCCGCAAGCACCTCGCGCTCAAGGAATCCGCCGCCGCGCGCGATTGGCTGGGCGCGCGATCGCACAGCACCCGCACGAGATGTGGCCGCGCATTCTCTACTGCCGAGTGCTGTTGCAGGAAGGGAGCGACCCCGCTGCGGCCGCTCAGGCGCTGGGCGACGTGCTGGCGCTGGATCCGGTAACGCCGCGGCGCGCCAGAACCTGGCAGTCCTTCTCAAGGACCGGCCTTCGGCGGCGTAAAGTGGCGTCTGCCAACGCTCGCCGGCATGTCTGGCATGTCGTGCCGGTCGGGCAGGTCGTGCCGGTCTGGCATGTCGTGCCGAAAAAAGGGTGCCCCCGGCCAGCGCGGTACGACATTGGGATCCTCGCCGTAGGGGTTGGTTGACATCCGGCGCCTGCGGGGGTAGGTTGGCATGGCCAAGGGAGGTCCCTCTGACATGGTCGCCGACTCCTCTCCCCTGTCCGCGGACGCGCTGTACCAGTCGCTCGTCGAAAGCTTGCCGCTCTGCGTCTTTCAGAAAGATCGGCAGTTTCGGCTGCTGTTCGGCAATCAGCGCTTTGCGCGGCGCTTGGCCGAACCCTGGAGGAAATCCGTGGGCGCACCGATTTCGACCTGTTTCCGCGCGAGCTGGCCGAGAAGTACCGGCGCGACGATACCCGCGTGCTGGAAACCGGCATCCTGGTCGAGGACATCGAGGAGATCGCCGGCGCCGATGGCCGGCGCATGCACATCCAGGTCCTCAAGGCGCCGGTCCGCGACGCGGGCGGCCGCATCGTCGGCGTGCAGGGCATGTTCTGGGAAGTGACCGATCGCATCGTCGCGGAAACGCGCCTCAAGGAAGCCCACGCCTTCCTCGACTCCATGGTCGACAACGTGCCGATCATGCTGTTCGTCAAGGATGCGGAACACCTCCGCTTTGTGCGGTTCAACCGGGCCGGCGAGGAGCTGACCGGCCTGAGCAGGGCGGAGCTGCTCGGCAAAAGCGACTTCGATCTGTTCCCGACCGAGGAGGCTGAGTTCTTCACGCGGAAGGATCGGGAAGTCCTCGCGGGCAAAACGGTCGTCGAAATTCCCGAGGAGGTGATTCAGACCCGGCACCACGGGCCGCGGCTTTTGCACACGCGGAAGATTCCGGTGCTCGACGCCGACGGCCGGCCGCGGTTTCTGCTCGGCATCTCCGAGGACATCACCGAGAAACGGCGGACGGAACAGGCCCTGCGCGAAGCCAAGGAGGCCGCCGAGTCGGCGAGCCGGGCCAAGAGCGACTTTCTCGCCAACATGAGCCATGAAATCCGCACGCCGATGAACGCGGTGATCGGCATGACCGAGCTGCTGCTCGACACGCCGCTGGACAAGTCGCAGCGCAGTTACGTGCAGATGGTCCAGGACGCGGGTGAAGCGCTGTTGACGTTGATCAACGATATCCTCGATTTTTCCAAGATCGAGGCGGGCAAGTTCACCCTGGAAAGCAGCGAGTTCAACCTGCACGAAACCCTGGGCGACACGATGAAGACGCTGGCCGTTCGGGCCACGCGCAAGCGGCTCGAGCTGGCGATGCACATCGCGGCGGACGTGCCGGCCAACCTCGTCGGCGATCCCGGCCGGCTGCGGCAGATTGTGATCAATCTCGTCGGCAACGCCCTCAAGTTCACCGAGCAGGGCGAAGTCGTGCTCGCAGTCCGCAGGGATGCATCCGCGGCCAGCGCGGCTGCGCAATCCTGCGTACTGCAATTCTCCGTGCGCGACACCGGCATCGGCATCACGGCCGAGCAGCGGGAGCGGATTTTCCTGGCTTTCGAGCAGGCCGACGCATCGACGACGCGCCGATACGGCGGCACCGGACTGGGGCTGGCGATCACGGCACGGCTGGTGCAGTTGATGGGCGGCCGCATCGGCGTCGACAGCACGCCGGGGCGCGGCAGCACATTCACGTTCACGGCGCATTTCGGGATTGCCGCCGAACCGCGCAGCCAGGCGGCGCGCCGGTCGGCCGGCTCACGGGGTTGCGCGTCCTGGTGGTTGACGACAACGCGACCAATCGGCTGATCCTCCGCGAAATGCTGGAGAATCACCGCATGCAACCGCAGACGGCGGCCGGCGCCGCCGAGGCGCTCGGGATGCTCCGCATGGCCCGCGCGACCGGTCAGCGGTTCCCGCTCGTGTTGACCGACGTGAACATGCCCGACGTGGACGGCTTGACGCTCGCGGCCCAGGTCCGCGCGGATGAGCAGCTCCGCGACGCCGTCATCATTGTGCTGACGTTGGGTGAAAGGCCGGGCGACAAGGCTCGCTGCGCCGAGCTGGGCGTGGCCGCGCATCTGCAGAAGCCGATCAAGCAATCCGAGCTGCTCGATGCGATTGTCCTGGCGATGGGCGTGACGGAGCCGGAACCGGATCAGCCGGCCCCGGCGGATGAAGCGCGGCCGGCGCTGCCGCCCTTGCGCATTCTGCTGGCCGAGGACGCATATCCGAATCAGGTGCTGGTCGTCGGGCTGCTCAGCAAGCATGGCCACACGATCACGGTGGCCAACAACGGCAAGGAAGCCGTCGCGCTTTTGAAGGAACAGCCGTTCGAACGTCGTGCTGATGGACGTGCAGATGCCGGAGATGGACGGGCTGGAAGCGACACGGCTCATTCGCCGGCTGGAAGCCGAGGGACCGTTGACGCCGGACGGACGCACGCCGATACCGATTGTGGCGATGACGGCGCATGCGATGAAAGGCGATCGCGAACGCTGCCTGGAGAGCGGCATGAACGGCTACGTGACCAAGCCGGTGCGCAGCCGCGACCTAGAACACGCCCTGGCGGCGTTGGTGCCGCCGGCCGCGCCGCCGCCGCACGTGGCGCGGGCCGTCGCCGCAGAGGTGCTCGACTGGACGGCGGCGCTGCAGTCCACAGACGGGGACGTTGATTTGTTGCGGCTCGTGGCGCAGGCGTTCCTGAAAGAAGCTGGCGATCACGAGGCTCGACTCCGTGCCGCCGTCGCGGCCGGCGATGCCGCCACCATTCACCGGCTCGGCCACCTGGTGAAAGGCGTGATGAGCACCTTCGGCGCCGCCGCGGGTCGCGTGCTGGCCGAGCGCCTGGAAGCGATGGGCCGACAACACGACCTGACCGGCGCCGCCGCGTGCCTCGAGGCACTCGCGGAACAGCTCCGCCGGTTGACGGCGACGCTGACGGACTTCGTCGAGGGACGCATTGCGCCGTAGGACAGGCAGCCTTGCCTGTCCCTGCATCTGGGATAGACAGGCAAGGCTGCCTGTCCTACGGGCCAGAGGAGGTCGCATGCTCGGAAAACTTATCCCCTGTGGCGGTGGGCCCCCGATCGCACTCAGCAAGGCGCGGCTGGTTATTGGCCGCCACCGCGATTGTGACATCATGATCCCCTGCGCCACGGTATCGGGACGGCACTGCGAGCTGGAGCTGCGCGACGGCGTCTGGTGGGTCCGCGATCTGGGCAGCAAAAACGGCACCGCGGTCAACGGTACCAAGTGTGAAGAGCAGTGCGTTGGGCCTGATGCCGTGCTCGCCGTCGGTTGGCAACACTACGTGCTTTCCTATCGGCCCGCCGCTGGCCAAGCGCGCCGCCCGCCACGGATGAGGATGTCGATGCGCTCGCGCTGGCATTACTGAGCGCGGACGAGGAACCCGCCGCACCCAAGCCGGCGCTCGGCGCGGCACTCCCGCCCCCGGTGCAGGCGCATCGTCCCGCGATCTCGACTCCGCACCTGCCGGCGCGCGAACCTGGGCCAACTGGTTCCCTGTGGCGGCGGCGATACGATTCCCCTGATTCGCCCCGAAATGACGGTCGGTCGCAACCCCGATTGCGATATTCGGCTGCGGTTCGCGACCGTCTCCGGCAAGCACTGCAAGCTAAGCCTGCAGCAGGGCTACTGGTTCGTCCACGACCTGAACAGCCGCAACGGCACCTTGGTTGACGGCGTGCGGTGCCAAAGCAAATGCCTGCTGCCTGCTAGCGTGCTCGGCGTGGCCCATCACCGCTTCACGGTACACTACACCCCCACCGGGGCCGCGCCGCCCCCCGAAGAAGCAACCGCAGCCGACGTGTTTTCCCAGAGCTTGCTCGAAAAAGCCGGCCTGGCCAAGCTCCTGCAAGACGGCAATCTGCCCGGCGAAGACGACGACAACCAAAGCCGGCGTATTAGGTTGGACCTGAACGACTAAACTTCCGAAGTCTTGGAGACTTCAGAAGTTTGTGAAAGGAGCCGAACGTGATCAAGGTGCTCGTAGTCGATGACGCGCTGGCCGATCGCGCCCTGGTCGCGGGTCTGATCGCCAAACGCCTGAAAAGCACCATCCTGGAAGCGCCCGACGGCCGGCAGGCGCTGGCCCTGATCGAGACGCACCATCCCGACATCGTGCTCACCGACCTGCACATGCCGGAAATGAACGGCCTGGAGCTGGTGACGGCGGTGAAGGCCCAGTTTCCCGCGATCCCCGTGCTGCTCATGACGGCCCAGGGCAGCGAGGACATTGCCGCCCAGGCGCTGCAGCACGGGGCGGCTAGCTATGTGCCGAAGCGTCGCCTGGCCGAGGACCTGGTCCGCACGGTGGAGCGCGTCCTGGCAACGGCCCGTGACGAACGCCACCGCTCCCTGCTCATGCATCATGTGACCGAGAGCGACACCACCTTCCTGCTGCCCAACGACACCGAGGCGATCCAGCTCCTCGTCCGCCACCTTTTGAACGTGCTCCGCTGCTTGCCGCTGGGCGACGAGACCGAGCGTCTCCGCGTCGGCATTGCTCTGGAAGAAGCACTGGTGAACGCCTATTACCATGGCAATCTCCAGCTTTCCGCCGACGGCACCGCGCCCGATCGCAAGCGCAACGAGCAGCTGGCGCAGGAGCGCAGCCTGGAGTCGCCGTACTGCGACCGGCGTATTCACGTGCGGGCGCGGATCACGCGCGCGAGGCTATTTTCGTCATCCGCGACGAGGGCCGCGGCTTCGACACCACGCGTTTCCACCCGGCCCCCGGTCTGGCCCACCCCGACCAAGGTTATGGCCGCGGCATCATGCTGATGCGCTCGATCATGGACGAGGTTACCTACAACGCCGCCGGCAACGAGGTGACGCTGGTCAAGCGCGGCGTGTGCCCGGACCCTGGAGACGACGGCGCGCCGGATTAATGGCGAACCCACGGTTTCACCACGCCGGAATCATGCCGTGGTTACGGTCTGGAGCCGGGTTATTTCGTTCGGCTTGTTGAGTTGGGCCGTTCAGGCACTGCGTGCGTCGTCGAACCGTACAACCTGCGCTAATCATTTGGGCCAGATTGGGCTCGCGATTGCTCTGTAGAAAACCCTGGCAGACAGCATGGGTGGCCGGGGCTGAGTCTTCGAAGCCCCGGCCACCCCCGGCCACCCTGCAATTAGGTTTTCTACAGAGCAGCTCGCGATCCATTTATTTAACGACACGTACCGGATGCTTCCCGGTAACGGAGGTGGTTCGTCGAAGCCAATCCCAGGTATTACGGGATCGCCGTTTATACCAACATCTAGTTATTTCAACCCTAGGTTTAGCTCGATTTACTTCGCCCCGGGATCACGGATGACCATGCGCAGGCGCAGGTTCGCGGTCAGGTCGGGCATCAGGTTCGATCGCTTCAGGAACAACAGCGCAAAGCACGTGTCGCTGATGCTGGTCGCGCCGGTGTAGCCGCCGCCGGACCAGCTGCCGTCCCCACCCTGGTTGGCCAGCAGAATCTGCGCGCCCCAGCCGTACCAATCCTTGCCGCCGATGGTCTTGAGGTCGTAAAGCATCGCGACGCGCTCGATCGACCAGAGCAAATAGAGATTCTGCATGCTGGGCCGAGCGTTGGCGTCGGCTGCCGGGGTGCCGACGGATAGCGCCAGCAGGCGCAGGCCGTTCTGGATGGCGGGGTTTTCAAGCTTGTCGCCGTCGGCAGCCTTCGCGTCGGCCGGCACGGCCCCGTAGCCCATGGCCATGCCGAGCAGTCCGACACAGGTCATCGTCGGCGTCGAGGCGGCCTTGGCGCCCCAGCCGCCGCCGGCGGGCATGCCGCCCGGAGGATTGATACCGGGCGGCGCGATACCGGGAGGCGCGATGCCACCGGGAGGCATGCCGCCGGGAGGCATCGGGCCAAGCCCACCGCCGGGCGGCACCGGCCCGAACGGCATACCCGGCAAACCGCCTGCCGGGAAGAAGCCCGGTGGAATGGCGCCCGGCGGAATCGGCGTTCCCGGCGGGATGGGGCGGGGTGGCGGAAAGCCGGGGAGCGTCACCGGGCCCGGATAGCCCCATCCGCCATCGGCGTTCTGCGTCGTGAGAAAGCGCTGGTAACTGAGCAGGATAGGGCACTCCGCCGGCACATCCTGGCGGCGCGCGGCCCACAGGGCGAGCAGGGCGAATTGCGTGTTGGAATTGTCGCCTGGGTTGAGCATGAACGGACTCCACTGATTCCAGCTCAGCTCCTTGACCGGTAGCTTCTGCAAGTCGACCGGCAGCCAGTCCTTGTTCTTGCCGTCCTTGCTCCGCGGAAAATGCGTCCGCAGGTATCCCTGGAACTTCGCCGGATCGACCGGATAGACGACGCAGCCGGTGTAGCCCCACCCACCAGCCGGGTTCTGATACGCCATCAGGCGGAGAGAAAGATTGCGAATCAGGTCGCGGTCTTTCTGGTTCCCAAGCCGATCAAGAAACAGGATGGCAGCCGCCACCTCGTAGACCTGATTATTCCCAAGCACGGTGGCGCGGACGTACTGGGCGGCATTGCGCACCGCTGGGTCGTCCGCCGGCACCTGGCACTCCAAAAGCGCCAGGCCGCACAGCGCGGCGTAACCAAGAGCGGGGCCCCCGCTCCAGGAGCCGTCGGCCTGTTGCCGCTCCTTGAGAAATCGCACTCCGCGGGCGATCGCGGCATCGACCCGCGCGGCATCCACGCCCGGCGCGGCCGGCGTGCCCGGGATCACGATCGGCACTGTGGGCGGTTCCGGACGCTTCGGCTCGGGGTCCGGTTTGCCGGGCGGTTCCGGCGGCGTCGGCTTCGGGTCCGGCGCCGGGGGTGTCGGCGGGGCCGGGGAAGGCTTCGGTTTGAGATCGGCGACATCCACGCCATCTGGATCTTTTGGTGCCGTGTCGCCCTTCTTCGGCTCGTTGACGGCCGGCTTCTTCGGCTCCCCAGTCGGCGCAACGGAGGGACTGCTGGGTCCGTCGGCCACGGGTGGAGTGCGGTCCCCGATCGGCGCCGTGAACGCCACGGGACCAGGCGCATCGCTGTTCTCGTCCTTCGTCCAGCGGTCAGCGAGTTGCGTCCAGACCAGCACCGCCAGGCCGCCCAGCAGCAGCAGCGCCACCGCAGTCAGGATCACGCCGCCGAGGGCGCGGCGCCCCGGATACCGCCGGAACGGTGCCAGGACGCGGCGCCTGGTGCCGTGGCCGCGTGCGCTCCCCGAAGGCGGCGCCGCGACCACCGCCGGCCGGGCAGTCGCTCGACGTGGGGCGACCTTCGCCGGCGCAGGCGGCACGGGTGCCGCAGTGGCTGGCCGAACCGCGAACGTCGCGTCGCACATCAGACAGCGTACGGTGGCGTTGGCTGCCAGGCCTTCGCTGAAAGAGAGCATTGCCCGACACTGCGGACAGGTAAGCTGCGTCCCCGCCATGACCTGGCCTCCAGAAGCTCAACAACATCGCCCCAAACACGTTTGCGCACAACGTCCACGCACTGCTTTGGCACAAGCTTTGATTTTAGCACAAGGATGCGACCGGCGCAACCAAAAAGCCATTCCCCCGGCATCCAAATCGCGGCATGCCGCGATTTGGCAGTAGCCGCGTTCGTGAGAAGGCGGGTTTCAGATAGGCCGGCCCGCGTTCGCACGAACGCGGCTACGCCCCGTGCTGCACAACCGCGCACGGTGATCTAGCGCGGTCGAAGCACCGGTTTCATGATCATGACCCGGGGGGCATTGAGCGTGTCTCCTTGTTTCCGGTGCATCGCCGGCTTACGATGGTGTGGACGATACTTGCTCGCCCTTGCGGAGGATCGACCGGTGCAGAAAAAAGGCCGCGACGCGCGAAGCCGTTCATTCTCAGCTCGCCTCTGGTGGTGCTTTTCCTGCTCCTGGGATTTCTGCTCTGGTATGTCAACCGCGAATCCGCCATTCGCGACGTGCCCTACGGCGGGCTCGTGCAAATCCTCAAGGCGGACGATCCGGGCCTGCGCCTGCAAAACATCGCCGTGCGGCACAATGTCGAGGTCCGCGGCGACATGGTCATTTCCGACCCGGTGTCCGACGGCACCGACGTCACGCCGAAAGTCGCCAGCGAAACCCGGCCGTTCCGCACCCGCATCGGCCTGGCCAGCGACGCCGACCTGCTCAAGCTCCTCGAGGCGCGGGCGGGGCCGGGCATGATCGCCGACGCGGAAGAATCGGTCGCCCGGCTCGTGCAGTCGATGGTCATGATGGCGCTGCTACTGGGGCTGATCGTGCTAACCGGCTTTTTTGTGGTGCGCTGGATGTCCGGCGCCGGCTCGCCGCTGACCTTTGGCCGAAGCCGGCACAAGCTGTATGCGCAAAAAGACCTGCGGATCAACTTCGCCGACGTCGCCGGCATCGAGGAGGCGGTGGCTGAGCTGCGCGAGATCGTCGATTTCCTCAAGAATCCGGAAAAGTACCATGCCCTGGGCGGCCGCATCCCCAAGGGCGTCTTGCTGGTGGGCCCGCCGGGCACGGGCAAGACCCTGCTGGGCAAGGCGGTGGCCGGCGAGGCCGACGTGCCGTTCTTCAGCATGTCCGGCTCCGACTTCGTCGAGATGTTCGTCGGCGTCGGCGCCAGCCGGGTCCGCGACCTGTTCGGCCAGGCCGAGGCGCGGCTCCGTGCATCATCTTCATCGACGAGCTCGACGCCCTCGGCAAGACGCGCGGCGGCCATGCGGTCGGCGGCCACGACGAGCGCGAGCAGACGCTCAACCAACTCCTGGTCGAGATGGACGGCTTCGATTCCAACCGCGGCGTCATCATCATGGCCGCGACCAACCGCCCCGAAACGCTCGACCCTGCGCTGCTGCGCCCGGGCGTTTCGATCGCACCGTGGTCGTGGACCGGCCCGATCTGCCCGGCCGGGAGGCGATCTTGCAGGTACACATTCGCAGCGTGAAGCTCGGCGATGACGTGGACCTGCGCCACGTGGCGAGCCTGACGCCCGGCTCGGCCGGCGCCGACCTGGCCAACATCGTCAACGAGGCGGCCCTGCTCGCGGCCCGGAAGAATCGCACTGCGGTGATGATGGCCGACTTCAACGAGGCGATCGAGCGCGGCGCCATCGGCCTGGAGCGCAAGAGCCGCATCATGACGCAGGACGAAAAGCTGCGGGTCGCCTACCACGAGGCGGGCCACGCCATCGTCGCGTGTGCGCTGCCGAACACGATGACCGTACACAAGGTCACGATCATTCCGCGCGGCGTTGGCGCCCTCGGCTATGTGCTGAAACGGCCCGAGGACGATCGGCATCTGCACACGCGCGGCGAGTTGGAAAGCGAGATCCGCAGCGCCCTGGGCGGGACCATCGCGGAGGAGATCATCTATGGCGAGATCTCCAACGGCGCCAGCAGCGACCTGCAGGCGGCCAATCGCATTGTCCGGCTCATGGTCACGTCGTTCGGCATGAGCCGGCTCGGGCGGGTCTATTATCCGGAAGGCGAGGAAAGTGCGTTTCTGCCCGGAATCGGCGCCCTTGGCGGCAGCCGTACCTTCAGCGAGGAGACGGCCCGCGAGATCGACATGGAGATGCGCAAGATCGTCGAGGTAGCCGTTGAGGACGTCCGCGCGATCCTGCACGCGCGGCGGGCAGCGCTCGACGCGCTGGCCAAGCTGCTGCTGGAGAAAGAAACCGTGGACGGCAACGAGCTACGCCAGCTGCTCGAGGATTTCTACCCCGGCCCGAATCTCGTCCCCAGCTCGGTCGCCATCGCGCGCGCCAACGAACGCCGCGAATCGCCGCCCGGAGACGGCGAGGTGCGCGAAACCGTACCGTGAGCAAGGCTTGCGCCTCGTTTCTGGTCCGATTTCAAGGCACGTGCCAGTCAACCAATTTGAAACCAGCTACACGGCTGAATTCGGACGTGTTGTGCGTCACCAACGTCAGGCCGTTTGCCAAGGCGATGGCAGCAATCATGTAGTCGTTGGGGCCGATCGGTGTTCCCTTCGCCTCCAGGTCTGCGCGAACTTGGCCGTAGACGAGGGCGGCGCGATCATCAAACGGCAGGCTCAGGAACGCGGGCAGGAACGTAGCCAGCAGCGCGAAGTTCTTCACCGGCTGCGGCGACTTGAACGCGTCGGAATACAACTCCGCCACGACCACCGAGCAGACCCGCAACTCGTCGGTCGGGCCTACATCTGCGTGATGACATTGACGTTGTTTTGCCGCAGATAGGCAATGCACGTATTCGTGTCGAGAAGACAGGGAGGGTTCACAGCGGCTCTCGTGTCTCGAACTCGCCCTGCGGAGGCCGCTCGAAATCGCCGACCCATTTGCCGGCGGTCGCTTCGAAGAACCCGGGCGGCCATTCGCGCATCGGCGGCTTAACGTCGTATGAAGCCGGTTCGACCAGCACGACCAGGTGGTAAGATCGGTTCGCTTCATCGACGGGAATCGCCAACCGGAGAATCTTGTCGGCGTCGGCGTGTTCAACCACGTCAAAAGCTTTCATGCTTGCCTCCGCGGGATTGCCTGTATTGGCATTATCGTCGAATTCTTGGTGGCGAGCAACAGCGGGCTCGAACTGTGCAATGGTGAATCGAGCCGGGTCCCCTTTGTCGTTGGCGGATGGAGGAACGGGACCAGGCAATTCTTTACGTTCCGATCTTGCTTCTTGAGATTCGGCAGCGGCTTCGCGCGCGGCGTTGATTTCCGCGAGGCCCAGGGCGCGGCGCGCTTGGAATTCCTCCCACTCGCGGCATGCCTGCTGCTGCTTTTCTTGCTCCGCCGCAGCACGCGCCTCAGCACGTTTGCGAGGCCCGTCGGTGAGGCGATCTTAGGCAACGAACGCCGCAACAGCGACAATAGCCCCAGGCATGAGCACAAGAACGACGGCGGATATGCCGCACAAATTAACCTCACCGTCTGGGGCTACGAGCCAGCTTTCGGGCACCACAAGACGCGCGGCGTGAAACGCCCCTGCAATGGCAATTAAAAAGGCCGCGCCCAACGCGACATAAAGGACCACGGCGCCAATCCAGGTTGCAACAACCAACGCAGCTCGCAGTACGGAGCGCATTTGGTAAACACCTCCATGAGAGTAGCGGAATGCGGCCCTTCTTGTTTGCGCCTTACGCGATTCATGCCAACTCGGCGAGATACGCTTCCAGCGTGTTTACAACATCGTCCGGCGTGTCGCAATCCCATACTGCCGGCGTCCCGCTTGCCGTCTTGCCTTCACAATGGTATTTGCCGTTCACAAAGAGCACCGAGACAAGATCATTATGAGTATTGAAGCCATCGCCAGCGTAAAGCCATTCAGGGGCTGTCTGGGACGATGTGACGACGCGCAGCGACACTCTTGCTTCGCGGTAGAATGGATCGTCAAGATGCGCTTTCAACTCAACCTGCGCATTCGCAATCTTGCGGCCAGCGCAACGAGAATGGACGAACGGAAACAGCTTGCGGGTCTGTTGATCGTTGGGCGCGTTCTGCCTTTTTTGTTGTTGCGCTCTTTGCGACGCCAGAAGTTCGTCAAGTTGCGACATGGATGTTTCCTTTTTCCATTGTACACCGGTCCACTTCTAATTATGATATCATGCAAAAGGCATCCAGCACCATCCAGCACCCCGGTTGCCAACCATACGGGCTGGTTGGTAATCCGCCAGCAAGCGGCCTGGGTCAGTCAGGATTCCTGAATGCCCGTGCCCGCGCCCGCCCGCGATCATTGAACCTTCCTCCTTGTGTGTGGCCGCCGGGCCGACGACTGTTCCGCCTCCAGGAGAAGTTCCTGGAAGCGCTGGGGCATCTCCTCGACGGTGGCGGCTCGGCAGCCGGCCCGCTCGAACTGCGGCCGTTCCTTATCATCGACAAAGGCAATGCGATCGAACACGGCCGCGATTCGGCTCACCAGGTCCACATTGACACTGCCCTGCGGTTGAGGAAGTTCCAGGGTCATGCGTCGTACCTCCTGATGGCGGTGCCGCCGATGCGGGTGTACGCGTCCCTCAAAATCGGGTGCTCCGTCAGGTCTTCGCGGCCCAGCATCAGGGCGGCAAAGACTTCCGCCACCAATTCTGAATGCGACTTTTCCGCCTGCCGGGAAACCAGCTGGGCCAGACCGCGAAGGTTGCCTTGCTTCTGGTGAAGTGACCTCAGCCGGCTTTCTGCAGTTTGGCAGCGAATACGGTGGGATCGGCGATCCCGAAGGCGTCAAGCGTCGTCCGGACCAGGATCACGTGATGCTCCAACACGCGGTCGGTCTCCGGAAACGGCGGCAACGTGATCCGGGCTCCGGATGCCTTGTCCTCGTAGACGCGCGCCGGCGTTTGCAGCGTCGCCAAGCGGCACGAGAAGCCGAGCGAACGCAGGACTTTGTCGAGCTGCCCGTAGGTTACATCCGTCCGCTTCATGGTCGACCACCCTCTGGCTCGGCAAGTGCCTGTCGCTTGACTTCGCGAATCTTCGCAATGGCCCGGCGGTTTACGGGTTGCAACCTGCCTGCCCTGGAAGCGATTCGGAGCTAGTCTATTCCTTATCGGCCGGGAGCAAGACGAAATGATCGAAACCGCGTGGCTGGATCGCGCGGAAGTGGCGCTGGTCGTGGGTGAGCAGCCGAGGCGTGTGCAAGCGCTCGGCGGCCGCGATAATGGTCGCATCGGCGAGCCCGATTTGCAGGTCGCGATACTGGCGAAGGAGTTCGCAGCACCGGGCCAGGTCCGCCGGAACGAGGGGCAGCAGCGAGAATTCGCCTTGCTCAACAGCCGCAACAAAGTCGAGCGCGGCATCCGGCCCGAGGCGCGTGTGCAACAAGTAGTCAATCTCGGCCAACAGAATCACCGGCAGGAGCAACGGCCCGGTCTCACAGGCGACGACTGCCGTGGTTGCCGCATACTCGGCGTCGTCCGCATCATAGAGGGCGTAGACGCCGCTCGTGTCGCAGATCAGGGCCATTTTCCCTCCTGCACGGCGTCCCGCAGGATTTGCTCCACGTTCTGCGACGTGTCGCGTCGGCCGCTTCGGTACTTGCCGGCGCCCTTGGGCAGACGCCGCGCGGATGGCACGTACGCCTCCAACGCAGCGCTGACAATTTCCACCTCGCTACATTGCTCCGTTTCGGCCAGGCGTCGAAGCTTTGCCGCGGCAGGGCCGGAAATCTCAATGGTTATGCTATCCATATCGCAGCCTCACGTTGTAGAGCGACGAGTCCCTGTTATTATACTCAATGTAGAATACCCTGTGCGTGGGCTTTCGAAGGATCATTCAGTGACGTGGAGCCGGTGCTTGATCCAACCAGCGAATGCACCCGAGTCCTGGCCGCATGTGGTCATTGTCGGCGGCGGCTTCGGCGGCCTCGCGGTGGTGCGCGGCCTGCGGCGTGTCGGCGTGCGCGTGACGCTGGTCGATCGCGCCAATCATCACCTCTTCCAGCCGTTGCTCTACCAGGTTGCGACGGCCATGCTGGCCCCGGCCGAGATTGCGACGCCGTTGCGGCAGGTGCTGGGCCGGCAGGCCAATGCCATGGTCATGCTGGCGGAGGTCACCGAAGTGGACACCGCTCGCCGTGCTGTGCGGGTGTGCACGGCCGTCGGCACCATTCAAGAGCTGACCTACGACTACCTCGTGCTGGCGACGGGCGCCCGGCACAGCTTCTTCGGCCATCCCGAGTTCGCCAAACATTCGCTCGGGCTGAAATCGCTGCCCGATGCGCTGGCCATTCGCGAGGGAATTCTCCGCGCCTTTGAGATGGCCGAGCTGGAAACCAATCCCGAGCGGCAGCGCGAGCTATTGACGTTCGTGCTGGTCGGGGCGGGGCCGACCGGCGTGGAGATGGCGGGCGCGATTGCGGAATTGCGGCGCTTCACATTGCGGGCCGACTTCCGGCGCGTCGATCCGCGCCGCGCGCATCCTGCTCATCGAGGCCGCGCCGCGCATCCTCTTGAACTTTCCCGAGGTGCTGGCGCGACGGGCCCAGCAACGGCTCGAAGCGCTGGGTGTCGAGGTGCTGATAGGCAAGCCGGTCGAACAGATCGACGAGCATGGCGTGATGGTCGGCGGACAGCACATCGGCAGCCGAACGGTTATCTGGACCGCCGGGGTCGAGGCGTCACCGGCCGGCCGTTGGCTCGGTGCAGCCACCGACCGCGCCGGCCGCGTCAAGGTGGCGCCGGATTGTAGCGTGGCGGGTCTGCCGAACGTGTTCGTGATCGGCGACACCGCATCCTTCGAGCAGGATGGCGAGCCTCTGCCAGGAGTCGCCCAGGTGGCGCTCCAGCAGGGCCGCTACGTCGGCGCGCTCGATTGCCGCCCGGGTTCAGGGGCTCGCGCCGCTGCCGGCGTTCCGCTACCAGAATCTCGGCAACATGGCGATCGTCGGGCGCGGCTTCGCGCTTGTGGATAGAGAAGGCTGGCGGACCAGTGGATATGTGGCCTGGATAATATGGGCGCTCGTGCACATCACGCAACTGGCGGCGTTCATGAATCGACTGCGCGTGCTGGTGCAGTGGGCGTGGGCGTATGGTACGCGCCAGCACGGCTCGCGGCTCATCCTGGAGCCGCGCGGCTCGGTCGGCTTGCACACCACGGTGCCGCCGGCCACGCGGTGCGCACCGTCCGAATCACCGCCTAAAGGCGGTCACTACGAACCTCGTAGTGGTGCGCTTTAGCGGGTCGGACGCACGTCAGGACAACTGCGCGAGCAGGCGGCGCGGCCGATCCTTGGGGAACAGTGCGGCTTGCAGGCCGTGCTCGGCAAAGCGCTTGCGAACGCGGTAGACCGTCGATGCACTGGCAAACGTTTCGCGGGCGATCTCCTCGTCGCGCCGCGCCTCACCAGTCGGCGTCACATCGGCCTTGCGCAGGATCAGCGCCCGGATCAGTGTCGTCGGCGAACAGCGTCCGCGGTCGATCAAGGCGTCAAGGAAACGCTGGTGATCCTCGGTCAGGCGAACCATGAAGCGATCGCTCATGCGCAACCTCCATTTTCGGTGAAGTGTTCGTAGTTCCGCCTTTAGGCGGCTCCCACCCGCCTAAAGGCGGAACTACGAACGGTTGAGACTCCAGGGGCTCTGCCGCCGAGGCCTGGTCGCGAGAAATCGTCCGCTCGGTCAATCCAAGCACGACTCCATAAGTAGCGCCGAGCAGCGCGAGGGCCGCCCCGCCCAGCAGCGCACCGTCCAGGGTGGGCGAAAGCTGGCCCACCCAGGCGGCGTAACCGAGACCCACAACCGCGCCCAGATACACGCCGAAGAACGAGCCGATGATCACGCCGCCCAGGCCGAGCCGAGCAATCCGGGCCAGCCGAACCCAGGAGAGCTTGTTACCACGGATTGCCCGACCATCGGCCCGGGAGGAGGGGTTTGCGTTCGGCATGTGCCACCCGCGTTGCAAGTACGGCGGCCGCCGGGCGCCGGGCGTGACGGCCGATCGGCTACGCCGAGGCCGCCGATTCCACCGGGCGCTTCTCCGGATTGCCGTCCTGGATCCGCCGCCAGATTTCGTGGCGATGAATACGGATATGTTCGGGGGCCTCGATGCCGATGCGAACCCGATCGCCGCGCACCTCCAGGACGGTCACGACGACTTCCTGCTCAGGCAGGACAACTTTTTCACCGCACTTCCGTGTCAAGACCAGCATGGCATACCTCGTGCTGCGGTTCAGGGGAGAGTCGCGCAAGAAATCACACGCAAGCGGCATGCCAATCGTCCCTGGTTACGTACGGCGGACTCAAACGATGAATTTGCTGCAAATTGCGTTCAAAGTCACGGCACGCGGGCAACGGTCCAGCACACGCAGACGACCGGAGTCCGGCCGGTTTTCCCCCACGGCGAGCAATTTCTGTCCGCCCCAAACGGCACCTTGTGGCGTAGCATGAATGCAGCCGCCCGTTCGGAGAATCTGTATGAGTCGTCGTATTCTCGCCCAGGTGACCGCGCCGGCAGCCAGCATCGGCC
This sequence comes from uncultured Gemmataceae bacterium, assembly GCA_963834865.1. Classification (GTDB taxonomy): domain Bacteria; phylum Planctomycetota; class Planctomycetia; order Gemmatales; family Gemmataceae; genus CAWIDK01. The sequence goes on along the minus strand of CAWIDK010000002.1, from coordinate 1,646,598 downwards.
TGTTGCTGTTCGCCGCCTGTCTCACGAGCGCCTGGTACATCAATAACCTCCAGACCAACCTCGCCGCCGTGCTGCAGCACAACGTCGCCAGCTCCAAGGCGGCGCAGGCGCTCGAGGTCACCGCCCGCAAGCTGCGCTTTCACTGCTTCCTCTTCCTGATCCGGCCCAACCCGCAGACCGACGCCGAGATCGTGGAGGACGAAACGGTCTTCGAGCGCTCGCTCAAGGAAGCCGCGGCAACGTGCGAGGGGCCCGAGGAGAAAGCGCTGATCGGGCGCATTCAGCAGGGCTACGATCAGTACCGTGCTCATTTTGAAGCGCTGAAGGCGCCGGCCGGTCATGCGCCGGAAAAATTCCTCGTCCTCGCGGGCGCGAGCCCGGTGGACAAGATTGCCGAGCCGTGCCGCGAACTCCTCGGCGAGCACGACCGCCGGGCCCTGGCGACCGCCGCCGAAAGCGAGCGGATCAGCGAATACCTGCGCCGGGCGATGCTGCTGCTCGGCCTGGCCGGCCCGCTCGGCGGCATTCTCAGCGGCTACGGCATCGCGCGCGGCCTGAGCCGGTCGATCTACCGGCTCAGCGTGCGCGTCAAGGACATGGCCCAGCACCTCGAACACGACGCCGGCTCGGTCAGCGTCAGCGCCGACACCGACATCCACAGCCTCGACGGCAAGCTCGAACGCGTCGTCAGCCGGGTCGAGCAGGTCACGCAACGGCTGCAGCGCCAGCAGCGCGGCTGTTGCGGGCCGAACAGCTTGCGGCGGTGGGCAAGCTCGCAGCCAGCGTGGCCCACGAAATCCGCAACCCGATGACCTCGGTCAAGATCCTGGTCGGCCTGGCCCTGCGACGGCAGAACCCCAAGCCGCTCAGCGAGACCGACCTGCGCGTGATCCACGACGAGGTGGGACGGGTTGAGCACACGGTGCAGCGCCTGCTCGATTTCGCGGGTCCCCGAGCCGAAGCGCAGCCGCTGTGACCTGCGCGCGGTCGTCGACCTCGCCGCGGAGCTGGTGCGCTCGCGGGCCGAGCAGCAGGGCGTGGACCTACGCGTGCCGGCGCACGCGGAGCCGGTGCGTGCCGACGTGGATCACGACCAGATTCACTCGGTGCTGGTCAACCTGCTGCTCAACGCCCTGGACGCGATGCCGCAGGGCGGCCGGCTCGAGATCGAGATGTGGCCGGCGGTCGCCGGCGCGGTGCTGTTGCGCGTCGCCGACTCGGGCCCCGGCATTCCCGCCGACGTGATGGGCCGGCTATTCGAGCCGTTCGTCAGCACCAAGCCGACCGGGACCGGCCTGGGCCTGAGCATCTCGCGGCGCATCATCGAAGAACACGACGGCACTATCCGCGTCCAGAACCGCCCCGAGGGCGGGGCCTGTTTTACCATTCGGCTACCGCAGCCGGAAAGACCGGAAATCCGAAATCCGAATATCGAAATCCGAAACAAATCCGCAACGCAAAGCTCCACGGACTGACATCAGAACACGACTCGGATTTGGATTTGGCATTTGTTTCGGATTTCGATATTCGGATTTCGGATTTCCCCCGAAGGGGGCTTTATGCCGACGCTCTTGATTGTTGATGACGAGCCGAGCATCCGCTATTCGTTTCAGCGCGCGTTTGAGGACGAAACGATGCGCGTGCGGACGGCGCGGACCGCTGCCGAGGGATTGCAAGAAGTGCGTCAAGGCCTGCCCGATGTCGTGGTGCTCGACCTGCAGCTGCCCGACCGCACCGGCCTCGATCTCTTCCGCGAGCTGCACGCCGAACATCCGCGCTTGCCGGTCATCTTCATCACCGCCCATGGCACCACCGAAACCGCCATCGAGGCGATGAAGCATGGGGCGTTCGATTACCTCGTCAAGCCCGTCGACGTCGACCGGCTCGGCCAGATTATCGCCCGCGCCGTCGAGGCGGCCCGGCTGATGCGCACGCCCGCCATGCTGCCGACCGAAATCGAGCCGGACCGCATCATCGGCCGCACGCCGGTCATGCAGGAGATGTGCAAGGCGATCGGCCGCATCGCGCCGCAGGAGGTGAACGTGTTGATTCGCGGCGAGAGCGGCACCGGCAAGGAGCTGGTCGCGCGCGCCCTCTATCAGCACAGCGCCGCGCCCAGCGCCCGTTCCTGGCGATCAACTGTGCCGCCATCCCCGAAGCGCTGCTCGAAAGCGAGCTGTTCGGCCACGAGCAGGGGTCGTTCACCGGCGCGACGAAACGGCACATCGGCAAGTTCGAGCAATGCGACGGCGGCACACTATTTCTCGACGAGATCGGCGACATGCCGCCGCCCTTGCAGGCCAAGATGCTCCGTGTCTTGCAGGAACAGACCTTCGAACGATTGGGCGGCGGCGAGACGGTGCACACGCGCGTTCGGGTGCTGGCCGCCACCAACCAGGATCTGGAAGCGCTGGTCGCGAAGGGATCTTTCCGCAAGGATTTGTACTATCGGCTGAACGTCATATCGATCAAGATTCCGCCGCTGCGCGACCGCCGGCCGGACGTGCCGGAGCTGGCGCACTATTTCCTGTTCCGCTATGACCGCGAGCTGGGCGTCGCGCTGAGCGGCTTCGACCCCGAGGCGCTGGAGCTGTTGCGCCGCTACGACTGGCCCGGCAACGTCCGCGAGCTGCAAAGCGCCATCAAGCAGGCGATGCTGCACGCCACCGGCCACGTGCTGTTGCCCGAGTTCCTACCCGAGTCGATCCGCGCCGTTGCCGCCACGCCGCCGGTGGATGGCACGATCGCGGCACCCGGCGCAGCCTGCGATATAGCGGCACTGATCGACACGTTGCTGGCATCGGGCCAGCATGAACTGCACGCCACGGTGATCGGCGCCGTCGAGCGCGAGCTATTGCAACGCGTGCTGCGCCATACCGGCGGCCATCAGACCCAGGCGAGCGACTTGCTCGGCCTTAATCGTGCAACGCTGCGGCACAAGCTGCGAACGCTTGGTTTGGCGGTGGATCGAGTTGTCACAGGGACGCCGCTGGACGGCGATGCGGAATGAGCTGCGAGGATGTTCGGTAGCGGAATTCGCCAGAATTCCGCCAGGCGTTAGGCCCGGACAGCCTTTGCCACCAGCGTCTGCGGCCAAATCGCGCAGTGATTTAGAACTAAGAGCGGGTTTTTCATTTGGCTAACTCGCCCATCTCAACGAGGCCGGCTCCGCCGCTCGTGCCGAACGCTAACCATCGGCCGTCCCGCGAAAACGCAATCGATTTGGCCGACTCGGCGAAGCGGCCGATTTCCTTCCGAGTCGCCAGCTCCCACACGTGCAAAGTCTCGTAAGCCCCGCCTGCCAGGAAACGCCCATCCGGCGAGATGGCGACGCAGAAGAACCCCTCGCCCTGGGCGCCCAGCGCGGCCATTTCGTCCCCCGTGGCGGTCTTCCAGAGCCGCACTTTGCGGCCAGCGGTGGCCAGTAAGCTGCCGTCGCGGGAGAACGCGACTGCCTGTGATCCGGTGGCGGTGCTCTGGCCGGCAGGCAGATCGCGGACCGTTTTTCCGGTCGCGACTTCCCACAGGCGCACCGTCCCGCCGCCATTCGCCGATGCGAGCAATTTACTGTCCGGGGAGAAGGCGACCGAATCGACGGCTCCCGGAGCCGACAAACAACGAGCCTCGTGGCCCGCTTGCACGTCGTAGAGATGGATCTTGCCTCCCCACGCCAGGGATTTACCGTCGGGCGATACGGCGAGGAAACCGATCCCGCCTTCGTCCGTGCCCACTACCTGGCGTTGCTTGCCGCCGGCAACATCCCAGAGCTTGACCGTGCCGTCGCCCGCCCAACTCGCGGAGGCGAGGGTCTTGCCATCGGGAAAGAAGGCGAGACGCGAAACGCCCACTTGCGCGTTGTGGGCCGCGATGGTCAACTTGAGCTTGCCGGTGCCGACGTCCCAAAGTCGGATGCAATTGTCCCGCCCGCCGGTCGCCAGCGTTTTGCCGTCCGGCGAAAATGCGACACAGGTCCGGTTGCCTTCGTGCGCCAGGCGGACGATCCTGGGACCCATTGCGGGTTGTTGGCTTGTGCCCGCGAGTACGACGATAAGAAACCCGATCGCTGGCCACAAAGAAATGCATAAAGGCATCGGCGGACTCCCCGGGGAATGAATGGCGGCAACTTCGGGATCACCACTGCTTGGCACCGGAGTATCGCAATTCGAGTGCCAGCAGGAATCTCCACCCAGGTTTGCGTTTCGTGCGTCTGGCCGACTCCCACCGTGGCCGCCTGGGCACAGGCTGGTCAAGCAACGCGCAGTGGTGGCGATCGCCTATCCAACGGCGGTCGGCCGCGAGTCGCGCCCAAGGCGGCACGAATTCCTGGACGATTTCGCGTCTCGCCTGGCTGAAAAAGTCGTTGTGACCGAGCCTCGCAGACGGTAAGCTCAGGGGGTGGGAGTTATGCCCGCTTGCAGGAGATGGACGATGGTCCGACGTCTGCGCAGGTATTGGATCGCGCTGCTCGTGGGCCTTGCGATGGTGCCCGTGCGTGCTCGGGCCGACGACGACGACCGTGCCATCGACCTGAAGAAGATCGACGCCCGCATCAAGCCCGCCGACCGGAAACACTGGGCATTTCAGCCAATTCGCAAGCCGGAACCGCCGCTTGTCGGCAACGCCGGGTGGGTGCGCAATCCCATCGACGCGTTTATCCTGGCCCGGCTCGAGGAAAAGGGCTGGAAGCCATCGCCCCCCGCGGCTCCACTGGCCCTGCTGCGGCGGCTCCATCTCGACCTGACCGGGCTGCCACCCACGCTGGCCGAACAGGACGCGTTTCTCAAGGATCCCGGTTCGCTCGACGTGATTGCCGCGGAACTGCTGCGCCGGCCCACCCATGGCGAGCGCTGGGCCCGGCACTGGCTCGACGTGGTTCGCTTTGCGGAGTCCAACGGCTACGAGCGCGACGCGGCCAAACTGCAGGCGTGGCGCTATCGCGATTACGTCATTCGGGCGCTGAACGACGACAAGCCTTTCGACCGCTTCATCCTGGAGCAGATTGCGGGTGATGAGCTGCCGGATGCCGATGCGGACTCGCTGGTGGCGACCGGCTTTCACCGCCTCGGTCCCTGGGACGACGAACCGGCGGACCCGGTGGAAGACCGCTTCGACCAGCTCGACGACATTGTCAGCACGACGTCGCTGGCGTTTCTCGGCCTGACGATGGGCTGTGCGCGCTGCCATCATCACAAATTCGACCCGCTGACGATGCACGACTATTACCGTCTGGTCGCAGTCTTCAACCCGTTGCAGCGCCCTCGCCAGGGACGCACCGAGCTGGACCTCCCCATCGGCACCCTTGCTGAGCTGCAGCGCCAGGCCGAGCGCGATGCCGCCATCGCCGCGCTGCGGAAACAGGGGTCCGGCAAGGCGGCGATCGACCTGCGCATCGAGGAGCTACGTAAGAAGATTCCCGATCTGCCGCGCGGGTACTTCATGCACGAACCAGCGGGGACGCCGGCGAAGACCCATTTGCTGGTGCGCGGCAAGGCGAGCCGGCCTGGACCTGTGGTTGAGCCCGGGTTGCCCACGGTGCTGGTGAACGAACAGCCGCGTTTTCCCGAACCGCAGGGGACGAGCTTACGGCGACTGACACTCGCCCGATGGATTGCCAGTCGCGAGAATCCATTGACGGCGCGGGTCGTTGTCAATCGCGTCTGGCATTATCATTTCGGCCAGGGGTTGGTGCGGACGCCCAATGACTTCGGCACGATGGGCCAGCCGCCGACCCATCCGGAGTTGCTGGACTGGCTGGCGCGCTGGTTCGTCGACAACGGCTGGTCGCTGAAGAAGCTGCACCGGCTCATCACCGCCAGCAACACGTACCAAATGAGCAAGCAGGCCAACGCCGACTACCTGCGCGACGATCCGGACAACAGCCGTTTCTGGCGTTTTCCGTATCGCCGGCTGGAAGCCGAAGCGATCCGCGATGGTGTCCTCGCCGTCAGCGGCCAGCTCAACCCGAAGATGTACGGGCCGAGCATGTATCCGCCGATCGCCCGCGAGGCGCTGGCCGGCAACAGCGATCTGGAGAAGATCTGGAAGCCGTCCGAGCCGCGTGAGGCCGCGCGGCGCACGATCTATGCGTTCGTCAAGCGGGCCCTGGTCGTGCCGATGCTCGAAATCTTCGACCTGTGCGATACGACACGGTCGAGCGAGAAGCGACTGGTCACGACCGTCGCACCGCAGGCGCTCAATCTGTTCAACAGCGATTTCATTCAGGAGCAATCGCGGCACTTCGCCGAGCGCCTCGTGCGGGAGGCCGGCGACGACCCGGATCGGCAGATCGAGCTTGCTTATCGCCTCTCGCTGGCGCGACCGCCGTCGGAGCGTGAGCGCCGGACATTGCGTGCATTCCTGCAGGAAGCGGCACGCGCGCCGCGTGCGGACCGGGCGGCGCTGATCCAGATTTGCCGCGTCGTTTTCAACCTGAACGAGTTCGTCTACCCGGACTGACCATGCACCCAGCGAATCGCAGGCGATTTCTTCATCAGGTCGGCGCCGGCTTCCCGGCGCTGGCGCTCGCCGACCTGCTGGCGCGCGACGGTTTCTTCGCCGCGGAGCCGTCGGGACGTCCCCCGCATTTTCCCGTACGTGCAAAGCACTGCGTCTTTCTGTTCATGAACGGCGGGCCGAGCCACATCGACACCTTCGACTACAAGCCGGCGCTGGCGCGCTACCATGACAGCCCCTACCGCGGCGCCACGCCCATCGGCTCGAACGGGCGTCCCGTCGGCCGGCTCATGCGGTCGCCGTTCCGGTTTCGCCAGCACGGCCGCAGCGGTTTGTGGATCAGCGAGCTGTTCCCGCATCTATCGCGCTTCGCCGACGATCTCTGTGTCGTACGCTCGCTGCACACCGACACGGCGGCCCACGCGTCCGGCTGCATCCAGATGAACACCGGCAATGTGCAGATCGGCCGGCCCTGTCTTGGCTCCTGGCTCAGCTACGGCCTGGGCAGCATGAACGATCGGCTGCCGTCGTTCGTGGTGATGGCCGATCCGCGCGGCGGGCCGATCGGCAGCGCGTCGAACTGGTCGGCCGGCTACATGCCGGCCGCCTTCCAGGGGACGCTGTTTCGCAGCCAGGGCACGCCGCTCTTGGACCTCGCCACGCCGGCGGGCGTTGCGCCGCCGACACAGCGAGCGTCGCTCGATCTGCTCCGCCACCTGAACGAGGAGCACCAGCGCGAGCATCCGCGCGAAAGCGAATTGGCCGCTCGCATCGAGTCGTACGAGCTGGCCTTCCGCATGCAGACCACCGCCGCCGAGGTGGTCGATGTGCAGCGCGAAAGCGAGCGCACGCGCGAGCGCTATGGGCTGCACCGCCCGTTAACCGCCGACTTCGGCCGCAAGTGTCTCATCACGCGCCGCCTGTTGCAGGCCGGCGTGCGGTTCATTCAGCTCTACTCCGGCGGCGGCCATCTCGAGGAAACCTGGGACGGCCATAGCGACTGCATCGCGAACCATCGCTTGCACGCCAGCGAAACGGATCAGCCGATCGCTGCGTTGATCGAGGATCTCAAGCGGACGGGGTTGTGGGAGGAGACGCTGCTGATCTGGGGCGGCGAGTTCGGACGGACGCCGACAAGTGAAGGTCTGAATCGGCCGGGCCGCGACCACAACCCGTACGGCTTCTGCATGTGGCTCGCCGGCGCCGGCGTGCGCGGCGGCCAGGCCATCGGCACGACGGACGAACTGGGCTTCCGCGCCGAGGCAGATCGCTACCACGTCTCGGACCTGCACGCCACGATTCTGCGTCTGATGGGCATCGACCACGAACGGCTGACTTATCCGTATCTGGGGCTCGACCAGCGGCTTACCGGCGTCGAACCGCGGCGAGTGATCGAACGAGCGATCGCGTAACGGTTGGGTCGGCGAAAGCCCGCGCCGCACCTGGATGTCTTTACTCCGGCTGCTTGGACGAGCCGTTGGCCTTGAGTTGCCGTGTTAGCGATTCCAGGGCTTCCGGAGATAGCGATCTCAGAACCTCGTCAGCCGACATCCCCGCCAGTCGTTCTCCGGGGGACAGCCGCTTTCGGAGTTCTTCTGCGGGCAGGCCTTCCAGGCGCTCCTCGGGCGACAGCCGCTTGCGGAGCTCTTCCTTGGGCAAGCTCTCGAGGAGTTCGTCGATGGTCTGGCGGACGAATTCTTTCAATTTGTCGGGCATGTCGGGTTCCTCACTGTACGCCTTGAATAGCTGGTACAACAGCGAGCTGGTCTCCTGCGAGTGGGGCCGGTAGTGCTCCTGGCCGTAGCGCAGCAACTCTTCGCGGGCACTGAACAGGTGGAGCATCGCATTGTGCTCCTCTTGCGGCAACTGGTTCACCACGATGATGCGGATACGCAGCGTCAGTACCATTACCTCGTAAACACCCGGCCGCAGGGGCGTCAGCGTCACCTGCTGCGCCAGCTGCTGCGGGTAGCGTGCACACACCGCGAACAGCCGAAAATCCGTCTCCGGCAACAGATTCTGCCTGGACGGGCTCGCCTGTTTCCGGTAGTTGACGTAGTGGCCAATCAGTTCGCATAGCGCCCAGACGTTGAGTGCCTCCTGGTGCGACTTGAAGGTCAGCAGGTTGTGCGGGGCCAGATGCTCGAAGCCGTCGGGCAATCGTCAGCCGGTGCAGCGGTGTCGGTTCGCTCATCGCACCTCCGATTTTCCGGATGCCCCGTACCATTTTACCCGGCCGCCGCCGATTGGGCAGTGACGCGACGTGCCGGCGCCGTCCTCATCGTTGCAGATAAGCGGCCGCGGCAGTACAATCACCTTCACGTGGCACGTACGGTGGCGCCTGCGCTCCACGCCGAGTCATTGAGGGCAATAAATGGCGCCCATGCGCTTCATCATGAACGCCGGCCGGACCAGCAAGCAGGGCGTCCAGATCAATGTCGGCAAGGAAAATGACGAGTACAACGCCATCGTCAACACGTTGATCTTGCACCCAGAGGACCTGAAGGCCCTCGGCGTTGTCCCCGGCGGCAGCGTCCGGGTGAAGTCCGAGTACGGCGGCGAGGCCACGTTCCGCTGCCAGGAAGGCAAGGTGCCGCGAGGAATGATCTTCGTTCCTTACGGTCCGCCGACCTGCCGGCTGATGGGCTCGGAGACGGATGGCACCGGGATGCCAACGTCCAAAAACTGGGAGGTCGAAGTGGAGAAGGAGACGAGTGATGGGGGCTGAAGAACGAGAACGCGGCAGCGAGGCGGCACCGGCCACGGCCGCCCAGTTCGTCGATGATCCTGGCTCGGGGGAGGTCCGGGCCTGGGAAGAGGTTGACGCCGGACGGTACATGCCGCGCCGGATCAAGGGGAGCTGCAAGGGCCGCGCGCTTGGCTGAACATTTGTCATCCCGTCCGGTTCGGACGGGCAGATCAGACGGTAACGGAAAAAGGGGAGGCGCGGGATGGAACTGACGGTAGTGAAGAACGCGACCTGCACGTTTTGCGGGTGCGTTTGTGACGATATCGAGCTGCACACCGACGGCGTGCGGATCACACATACCAAGGCGGCCTGCGTCCTCGGCGTCAGTTGGTTCAAGAACCATACCGCCGAGCACCTCTACCCCGACGCGCTGATTGACGGCAAGCCCGCCACCGTGGATGAGGCGGTCGAGGCGGCGGCCGAGCACCTTTACAACGCCGATCTGCCGCTGGTCTATGGCCTGAGCAATATCACCTGCGAAGCCCAGCGGGAGTCCGTGGCCCTCGCGGAGTTGATCGGCGGGGTGATCGACAGTCACACCTCGCTCTGACACGGCCCAACGGAGATCGCCGCCCAGTTGGGCGGCAAGGTTTCGTGTACGCTGGGCGAAGTCAAGAACCGGGCCGACCTCATCATTTACTGGGGCGGCAACCCGGCAGAGTGCCATCCGCGGCACTTTACCAAATACACCCTGACCCAAAAGGGCAAGTTCATTCCCAACGGCCGCAAGGACCGGACGATGGTGCTGGTCGATATCCGGGAAACGCCGAATGCCAAGGCGGCCGATATCTTCCTCCAGGTCCGCCCAGCCCGGGACTTCGAGGTCGTCACCACGCTCCGCGCGCTCATCAAGGGGCAGCCCGTCGACACGCAGCTCGCGGCGGAGACCGGCCTGACCCTCGAGCAGCTCCAGGATCTCGCCGACAGGATGAAAAAGGCCCGGTTCGGCGTGCTGTTCTTCGGCATGGGTGTGTCGATGACCCGCGGCAAACACATGAATTCCGCGGCGATCTTGACCCTGGCGGCGGAGCTGAACGCCTTCACGAAGTTCGTGGCCATGCCGATGCGCGGCCACGGCAACGTGACCGGCGGCGACGTTGTCATGCGCTGGACGACCGGCTATCCGTTCGGCGTCAACCTGGCACGCGGCTACCCCCGCTTCAACCCGGGCGAGTTCTCGACCATCGACCTGTTGATCCGCGGAGACTGCGACGCCGCACTCGTCCTGGGTGCCGACCCGGGCGCGACCATGCCGCAGCCCGCCATCGATCACCTGGCCCGCATCCCGACCATCGTGCTCGACCCCAAGGTGACGCACACGAGCCACCTGGCCCGCGTCCATTTCACCACCGCCGTGACCGGCATCAGCGCCGGGGACCGCGTACCGGATGGACGAAATCCCGCTACCGCTGCGGCCCGCCCTCAAATCGCCCTATCCGACCGATGAAGAGATTATTCGACGCATCTACCGGGCGGTCGCGGCCAAGCCCCCGCTGGCCCCGCCGCAGTTGATGAACCTGCCGACGGCGCAGCCAGCGTGACGGTACAGGGAGGAGAATTGTTTCACTATACAAATGAAAAGGGGTACAAGGCGATCGGTTCGCAACAGACGTGGCTGTTCAAGGCATCGAAGCCCCCGTGCGATCACCCGAAGGCCGCCTACTTCACAAACCTGCCGCCAGGAACCAAAAACCTCGCGAAGAGGCTCTTCGTCCGGGGATGGCGGATAAAATCATCTTCGTGTTCTGCTTCACCGGCGGCGACGACCTTGAGTCCCTACGGGGCGGACGAGGCGCATTCATCTTCTACAGCCTGGACGACTATCCGGTGGAGCAGAATCGCCAAGGGCCGCATGGCCTCGCCGAAAAGGTCCAGGAGGAATTGGCATGATCGGCGGCACCGATATCGTGATCCCGGCAGTGGGTGATCCGGCCGCCCTGGAGGCTTGCGCAAGGATCGTGCAGCGCCGCTGGCCGCACGCCAGGTTCGAGGATGCTGAAACCGGCGAAAAATACGCCCGGTACGGCGACATCCCGCTCGGCCACGTGCGCGAACTCTTCGCTTACCATGACGCCCAGGCTGAAGCAGAGTGGGATGCGGACAGCCCCAATTCACCGCGGAACTCCATGCTCTACCTAATCCTGTCCCCAGACTTCATCACGGCAGTGCTGGACGACCCCAACACGGCGGAGATGGCCGCGATCCTCGAATCGATTCGCAAGATGATGCTCGACCGGATCCTGTCCCCAGACATTGAAGAAAAGTATGCGGAGGTAGCATGACCCCCGAATCTCCAGTCGTTCTCGAACATCTCCTCAGGCGCAGCGACCTTGGGTGGATGATCGAAATGTACAAACCCAAAGACCGCGTGATTCCAATCCTGCTTGAACAACTCGGTGAGGTCGCTGCCGAATATCGTCGCCGTATCCAAGTCGATGTCCCGTTCACAGCGGAGGCACTCGCAGCCGAGGCGGAGAGGAATCCGCACAAAGTCCGAGCGTTTCTTCAGGCCCTCGCAGCCACGCGATCCCGAGAAATGCTTGTCATGGTCTGGCGCATTCTTCAGGGCCTGAGCGTTCGGCAGGTCGATATGAACTACCGGCAGCAAGAGGCGTTCAGGCTCGTGGTGGTCCTGGCCCGCACAGGGCCGGAGCAGGACGACCTTGATGAACCGTATTGCTCCCAGGACATCAATGACGCGGCCCTCCTGCGGCACTTCGGCATTACCACGGTTGACGGGAAGCCCCTATTTGACGGCTTTTTTCCTCTTCGGAAAAAATGACTGTGTGGTGACTTAATGCTGCGGATCACGGGCGGAAGAATCTACGACCCTACCAACGGCGTCAACGGGGAGATCCGCGACGTCTGTATCGCCGACGGCCGGATCGTCGCTGACGTGGAGGGCGGCCGCACGCTGGACGCCACGGGGATGATCGTCTTTCCTGGCGGCGTGGATGTGCACACGCATGTTGCCGGCGCCGCCCTCAACTTCGCCCGCGCGATGATCCCGGAGGACCATCGCCGCAACGCCCCTTTCGTCCGCACGGCGGTCCGTCGCGGCGGCATCGGCGGATCGACGCCGACAACCTACGTCACCGGCTATCTCTACGCCGGCCTCGGCTACACCACCGTCAACGAGGCGGCGGTCCCCATCCTTTCGGCTCGGCACACCCACGAGGAGCTGCGCGACACACCCATCGTCGACAAGGCCTGCTGCGTACTGATGGCCAACAACGAGATCCTGCTCGACCTGATCGAAAAGGGCGAGCTCGAACGCGCCCGGCATGTCACGGCGTGGAACATCTGGGCGGCCAAGGCCTACGGCGTCAAGGCGGTCAACCCCGGCGGCGTGGCGGCGTGGAAGTGGGGCAAGGACGCCAAGAACCTGTTCGAACCGGTGCCGGGGTACAGCACGGTCACGCCGGCCCAGATTATCGCGGCCCTCGCCGGCATCGTGGACGGCCTGGGCCTGCCGCACCCGCTCCATCTGCACTGCAACAACCTGGGCGCGCCGGGAACTTCAACACGACGCTCGAAACGATGAAGGTCCTGGAGGGCAACCGCGCCCACCTGGCCCACCTGCAATATCACGCCTACGGCGGGGACGATTGGTCCACGATGCGCTCGGAGTCGGTCAAGATCGCCCAGGAGTTCAACGCTCGCAAGAACCTTACGACCGACGCCGGCGCCGTGCTGTTCGGCAACACCGTCACGATCACCGCCGACGGGCCCTGGCAACACCTGCTCTACAAGCTGACCGGCCGCAAGTGGGGCAACGTCGACGTGGAGAACGAGACCGGCTGCGGCGTGGTGCCGTACGTCTACAAGGAGAAGAACCTCGTCAACGCGGTCCAATGGGCCGTCGGGCTGGAATTGCTGCTGCTCATCGACGATCCCTGGCGGATCTACCTTACCACCGACCATCCCAACGGGGCCGCGTTCTGGCGTTATCCGGAGATCATCCAGCTCCTGATGGACGCGGAGTTCCGCCGCGAACAGTTGAAAAAGCTCACGCCCAAAGCGCGGGAGCGGATCATCCTGCCGGACTTGAACCGCGAGTACACGCTGTCGGAAATCGCCGTCATCACCTCGGCCGGACCGGCGCGAGCGCTTGGGCTGCCGCAGAAAGGACACCTGGGAGTCGGCGCCGACGCGGACGTGGCGATCTTCAATGAATGCAAGGACGTGGCCCGCATGTTTGCCTATCCGCGCTACGTCATCAAGGCCGGCGAGGTGGTGATCGAGGAAGGCGAGCTGCGCCAGACGGTGCAAGGCAAGGGCCTCCTGGTGCACCCCACCTACGACGAGAAGATCGAGAGCTTCATCCGCCCGCTGTTCCAGCAATACTACACGATGTCGTTCGACAACTACCCGGTGGAGGTGGAACGGATCGAACACCCGGAGGTCCGGCCATGCCTGCCGTCGGACTAGCGACCAGGACTGTCCTCACACTCAAGGAACGCCCCCACGTTCCGCTGGAGGCCGAGGTGCTCACGCCGGATGTGATCGCCCCGCTCGGCCACGACGAGGTGCGCGCCCTGCCGGTGATCCTGGGGAAAAGACAGTGCCGGCTCGACGATTTCTTCGAGGTCGAGGGCCCGGGGAGCGAGGAGCTAGAGATCCACGGCGACGCCGGCCGCGTCAAGTGGATTGGCCGCGGCATGACCCGGGGCCGCATCACCATCGCCGGCAACGCGGGGATGCACCTGGGCGCCTACATGAAGGGCGGCACGATCGAGGTGACCGGCAACGTGTCGGATTGGATCGGCGCCGAGATGAGGGGCGGAATGATTCGCATCGGCGGCGACGCCGGCGGCCAGATCGGGGCCGCGTACCGAGGCAGCCTGTCGGGGATGAACGGCGGGACCATCCTGATCGGCGGCTCGGCCGGCATGGAGGTCGGGATGCGGATGCGCCGCGGCATCATCGCCGTCAAGGGCCGGGTGCGCGACTTCGCGGGCTTGCAGATGAAGGGCGGCACCCTCGTGCTGATGGCCGGCGCCGAGATCCGCACCGGCGCGTGGATGGTCCGCGGCACCATCGTCGCCCTCACACCCATCCGGCTGCTCCCGACCTTCTCGTACGCTTGCTCGTACAATCCCATGTTTCTTCGCCTGTATGCAAAGCACCTCCAATCGTTCGGGTTTCCTATCCCCGTTAACGCCGACCAGGGATCCTATCAGCGCTACACGGGCGACACATCGGTCCCAGGGAAGGGGGAAATCCTCATGTGGCGGCCGCGCGATTCGTGATAGTTCACGTTTTCACGTTTTTACGGGACACCCCTGCAAATGAGACGCGGCTGGCGTCAGCACGCCCGGCGCATGTGTAACCCGTTGTTTGCAGGCCCGTTAGGATCGGCAAGCTTGCGCATTTCACCGACAGCCTCGAACGACGCGGCGTGGCCCCGATGGCTCCGCATTGGCGTGCCATGTCCCTTCCTTGCGCTGCTGGCATTGCGTTCCGAGAGTCCCGCCGTGCACGCAGAGGGACAAGTGACGCAACTCGTAGGCCGATGTCAATCGCTGCCGCTGCCTGGGCTGGCGGACTCGGCCAAGAACCTCGATGGCCACGGCCAAGAAGCTCGATGGCCACGGCCCGTGGCCGGCAGCTCTGAATCGCAAATCGCCCGAGAAATGGGGCCTGCACCGCCCGAATTGGCTCGACGGCCAGCCGGCCACGCCCCCTCGGGAGACGCCCTTGCCGGGGCCGGTCGGACGGTCGAGGACATTCAGGAGCGATTGTGCGCTCGGCCGCCGGTTGAGGTATGTGCGCCGCTCGCCGTCTTGCTGGCACTGCTAGCGCTCGCGGCGCGGGTCAACCTCTTCCCGGCCCTGCTCTCTGTTAATATTGCAACTACCTGACGCTCAAAATTTCTGCCTGAGGCAGGCCGCATGGCCAAAGCAACGCAACCAGAGCCACTGGCACTCGAAGCGCTGGTCCGGTCGCTCGGCGATCCCGTACCCAGGGTCTTGCATGGGTCGAAATCGCTCCCGGGCATTTTTACCGGGGCGTCCGCCGCCGAGAAGGCTGCCGCGAAGTACTGCCTCGATCATGCCTGGCTCGTGCCAACGGGCGAAGCGAGCGGCAAGGGCAAGACGTGTAAAGGGCTTTACCGACTTGGGCCGGCCGGTTTGCAGGCGGTTCTGGCCAAGAGTGACCCGACCGCCCTTTTGCGCGTGCTTGGCGAGAACCTAGCGCGGCTCGAAGAGGAGGCGGCCCGAATTCCTCATGCGGTCGAAGCCGCATCGGTCGCGGCCGGTCGCCAACTTGCAGCACTCTCCGCCGAGCTGAAGCAGGGCCTCACCGACGCATTGCGCCCCTTCGACTCACTCCCCGCTGCCTTGCAGGAATTGAAACGGGCACTCACGGCGACCCTGGAGCAGGTCAAGCCGGTTGACATCGACGAGTTGAGCAAGAGGCTCGCGCCAGCGCCGCCCGCGGCAGAACCGGTACTTTCGAAAGAGGCGAGTTGGGGCGACGATGTCATCCGCATGGCAGGTGAGCAAAAGCAGCGTAATCCGTTCCAGCGGTTGACGCTGCCACAGGTGTTCGAGCGGGTGCGGGCGCAGCATCCGCATCTGACACTCGGCCAGTTTCACGATGGCCTGCGCCGTCTCCAGGATGAGAAACGCATCCGTCTCGGCCCCTACACGCAAGCACTGGCAACTCTCGACGATCCGCGCAATGCTCTCTTCCTCGATCGGGAGGTGAAGTATTATGTCGAACTCCCTTGAGACCGAAAAGCTTGCCCTGGATTTCCTCAAGGGCAAGGAAAACCCGTTCGACAGCCTGGCCCGGCCGCAACGGCTCGACGATCGCTTCCTCGATCTGCACGTCCCCGAACTCCTCGCCGGTGACCGGGACTTGCTCTTGCAGATCATCGACAGTTATCGCGTCGACGAGTATACCCGGAGTGCCGATCTGCGCCCACGCGCGTCGTCACCATCCTCGGCGACCGCGGCGCGGGCAAGACGCACTTGTTACAATCACTGGCCTATCGTGCGGACGGCAAATCGCAGCTAGTGGTGCGGCCGAGCTACTACGACCACCATCTCCCCTTCGAAGAATTCATGATATCCCAGCTGATGGCGAGCCTGGCGACCGAAGACGAGGTCTACCGTAGCCGGCCCATCGAGGACATCGCCGCCGCGCTCACCCGCCGCCTACTGCGCCAGACACTGCGCGGCCTTGGACCGGCGGAACGCTTGTTCGCGCAGTCCCCTTCCCGTTGGAACAGCCTGCGCTTCCTGTTCGGCAGCGCCGACCGCGCGTGCAAGGTTATCGACGGGCTCATTGCCGCTTTGGACGCGGCAAGCCTTGCGCCGAGCTTGGCGCACCTCGTCAAGCACCACGGCTTCACGCCGCAGCAGTGCTTCCGCCTGATTCACGGCCATCTGAACCTACACGAACCGGGTCCGGACGTCCTTGCCGTGCTGCGCCGCAGGTTTTACGCCGCCATGGCCCAGTCCGCGCTGCTGGGGCAACAGGAGCCGTTGTTCCACCTGCTGGAAGGCGAATACGGCGACATCGGGACGGCTACAACCACACGTTTTGAGACCGTCGCGCGATTGCTGCATGTGGTAACGGAGGTGTGCGCTCTGGTTCGTCAGCCAATCGTCTTGGCGTTCGACAACCTCGAGCGCCTTTTCAGCCCGCAAAACCAGTTCGACGGCGATCTAGTCCGCGCATTCTTCAACAGCCTGGCCCAGGCAGTGGACAACACCAAGGGCATCCTCGTGTTGTTGTTCGCGGAGAGCGGCCTTTTTGACCGAGCGTCGGCGTTCATGGATGAGTTTGCGCAGCATCGTTTGCTGCAGGGAGTGCCGGTTTACGGGCGCGGACCGACCAACATTATCCGCTTGAAGTCACCCGGAGTGGATGACGTCAGAACGCTCGTGAAGAACCGCATGGGCGAGCTGCTTGCCGGGTCTGCCGTTGTCAACGAATTGCCAGAAGTTTTTCCATTCGACGAGCAATCGCTTCAGAGTGCAGCAATCGAGCGGGAGCCGCTCAGGAGTACGCTCGTCCGCCTGCGTAACCAGTATTCGGCACGCGTTTATGAGCGGCCCGCGATGCCAGAGAAGGCGCCGACGATTGCCTGGGAGAGCCTGCTTGAGACGAATTGGCGCGACCAACTCCAGGCGGCCGCCCGCAAGCTGGAAACCGGCCTGGCGGGCCAGCTGCAGAACGTGCACGCCGGCCTTGGCGCCCTCTTGAAGCAGCTCCTACCTCTGTCCGTTGATTCCTGGCTCCTCACTGAGGTGCACTCCACGGCGTCCATCGGCGATAACCCAACCTACGGGCTCGTCTCGCTGCTCACCTGGGTACAGCAATCGCCCACGGATAGCAACGGCAAGCCGTTGACGATAGGTGTCGGTTTCTTGCTCGCCAAGAAAGGCGGGATGCCGCACGACCTGCGGTCCAAGTTTGATTTCTTCCGTCGCCCCAGGAAGGGAGATCGCCTGCTCGTATTCTGGCCGACTCCGAGCGACAGCGACAACCTGGTGCAGGCCTTGCCCACAGGCACACGCGCTGTGTGGGACGGATCGCGGCACAAGAACGACGTGACCTTGCGGCGCATCGGGAACGACGAGCTCTGCACATTCCTGGCCGCCGCAGACTGGCTGAGCGCGGTGGCGATCGCCGCCGATCAGCCCGTGCCGCCAGAGGTCGTGCAATCATTCATCAAGGAAAAATGTCAATCGCTATTGCAACTGATTGCCCCGCCATTGTCCCAACTCGAAAGGGTCGGCACCGATGAAGACTGAGGAAATCCAGCGGACGCCCAGGAGTCGAGACCCGAACGAGGTGTCGCGTGCCTTGCAGGAGCTGACTCCCCTGTCGTGCGCCATCGTCGATCGCCGCGGCCGGCCGGTGCCCCTAAGTGCCGCCGGCTACGTCCTTCGCTTCGGCGCGTCCTATCGCCTGCGAATTCGACCACCGTTTCCGGAGGACGAAATCGAGCGCGTGCGGATCATCAGCCCGCCCGCGTTTCTCACGCTCGAACCGGAGTTGCGTGAGATTGACGAGGAAGGTCGATCGGTGCGGACCATTCCCTTCACGGTGTCGGTAGGCTGGCTCAGGTGGATTTCGCGGCTCACGCGCTGGGTCTGCAGCGACGACCTGGAAGTTTCGTACCATTTTCGTCCTGGCGTGTTGCGGCAGCCACCGATCTACCTCTGTCAGATTGTCGCCCGGCCGTTGTGGTCACTGGTCATCATTGCGGTCCTGACCGGGCTTTTCACGGTCTTGGCCGAGAGGATTGTGAGTGATTCCCTGTTTGCCGAACGCCGCGTCGAGACAATCCGGGTGTTCGCGGAATCTCTTTGGCGCTGGGACACCTGGCTGTGGCTCGGCGCAATCACCGGCGCCGTCTGGATCACGGTGACGCTCGCGAACACCGTGACGCTGTACCGGCGCAGCCGAGAATTGGGACGTGCCTTCCAGGAGCGCTATCCGCACGTCTAACCTAACTGCCCGTAGCGGCGAGCGATACGGCCGGCTAGAATAGGGAGGGAGGTGGCACGCCACCGTGGCTTCGGCATCCAGCCAGTCTGCTCCGGTCGGGAGTCGGGCCCTACGCCTTAGGGATGGCGAGCACCTTCGCCTCAATGTCATCACCTGCATATTCCCGGCGACCCAAAGTCACCACGCGCTTAGCTTTGGAGAATAGCGATTATTCCTTTGGCTTCGCACGAAGCCATGCAGCAATGGACAGGATCAATCCAAGCGGATTAGGAATGCCAATTCCTAAACGTAGTTCATCCGCAGAATGTTCGACCCGTGCATTCTCGTCCGCATTCGGCACAAAAGGAATTGCGTTGATGTGCAAATGCGAAGCTGGATGAGCAGGATTGAAACTCAAGTAACGCCTCCACTCTCTTAACCAACTCTCGTGCGGGTCCCGCAGAGCTTGAGCGTTGTCGAGTTCCCAGCGAAGGCTGTGAATTTTGGTGTTCGCGTCACGAACATCCCACATTCGTAGAAAACAGCCCTGGCGCATCTGCACGAGCGGGACTCCTTTCCCAGGCGAAAAGGTTGTCACATTGTCCAGGTCTGCGCTCTTCTGCAACGGCAAGGAAACTGGGCGAAGCACCAAGAGCAGGCTCAACTGGCCATCAGGTACGATAGTCACTGGTTCGCTCGCGCTCGGCACGTTTTGGGTTGGACGGGAAAAGATCGTTTGCCGCGTCCTGCCCGATGCCAGCGGCCACGACGATCCATTTCTTGTTTTCTTTACGAATAACGTCTGTCTCGATAATGGTGCCGCCGGAGGATCGCTCAAAGACGCCTGCATCCTGGAAACATTCAACGAAAGTGTCGGCGATCTTGTCCAATTCCATTTCTCGGGCAACCTTATACGTTGGCGTCTGGAGAGCTCGCCGCGATCCACTCGCGGATCGTTTCGTCAGGCGGCATCGTTCCCGGCAATTCAGCAAGGATTCGTGTCCATACTTCGGGCAGTTTTGCTTTCAGTTTCTTGCGCGTATTGTTTGAAAACAGCGAGAGCAAATTGGAAGCATTGACAATCCGTGGGCCAATGAAAGAAGCCAAATCCGGGGCCGAACGTTGAAAGGGTTCGAAATCTGCATGTCGAATAATCAGGATTGTTCCGTGGGACTGACGGAGTGAACTACGCCAACCGTTTAAGAGCGGGCCCACAGCCGCATAGGACGCTTGTTGCAGGAACAGCAGCCAAAGCTCGCATATCGGAACTGGCGCTGGGTTTGCGTCCGCTTCTTCACCCGTTTCCGAGATTATGACACGAGTTTCAATCAGGCTGCGGAGGGCCACGACTGATTCACTCCCTGGGGCGAGCAGCAATGCTCTCTTCGGCATTTCACCCAATGTCGCGTTCAAGATTAACAAGGCGCGAACGAGGTCTTCCTTTGCATCCCAAAGGAGCGCAAAGACCCCCTGATTTTCGAGGCGGATCGATTTCGCCATTTGTTCCGCTGTTGCCATTTATGCAATCGCTTTCGTCTTGCGCTGAAACCGTTCCAGGGCCCGCTTCGCTAATGGATGCACACGCAACGTTTGCTGGCCAGGTTCGCCTTTTGTAACAAGCAGCACGATCGGCGAGCGCAGGAGCGTCACAGCATTTCGTAGCCCAGTGTCGCTATCAACGACCTGATCCAACAATCGGAAGTCATCGATGCTATAGTCTTGGTAGGCTCGCTCTGCGGCGTGAATGACCGATAACGCATCAGTTGGTTCGATAACTTGGTGCTCGGCGAAATGTGCCTCTTTTGCGGCCGCCACGAGAAGTTGTACGTAGGTGCGCAGAATTCCGCCGCTATAATGAGCAACTAGCCTCAAACTATTCTCCGGGAGCAACCTGGACAACCCAGCGCTTTTTGCAATGTTTGTGAAAATCGCTGGAATAGGCCCATCGTCCGGTTCCGGAATGTCAAGGGGATACAATACTCCTGGCGCGCCCCATCGGGATTCGACCGAGTTTCGCAACTCTCCAAGAGTGAATTCATACGGCGCTGTCATGATGAGGGAGGCTTCAATGCGATCCCAGTGTGTGAACGCGCGCACTAACACGTCCTCGGCAGCTTTCGGATCCCGGATCTTGTCAACATGATCCATGATAAGCGTCGGTGGACGATTTCCAAACCTTTTTGTCATCCATCGCAGAAGCTGATTGAGCAAGGTGACCATGGCATCCGGTGCAACTCCAAACCGATCCGCCGGGTCGGAAACGGCCTCGTGCTGCGCCGCTTTTGCCAAGATAAGGTGGAGTGCTTCATTTTTTCGGTATTCGGCAATGGATACGCCAAAGTTCATTCCCCCAAATCGAAAGACAACCTCGTCGTTATTGCGAGTGCCTTTCAGATGCTCAATGAGTCGCGAGATAATCTCGCCTCTGATGTTCATTAATTCTTGTCGGAGAAAGGGATTCTCATTTAGCTGGGGATTATGAAGGTAATAACGTAGCGACCCCCAACTATCTCGCAACATTGTCAACAGGACACCGGTCGCTCCACAATGTTCCGGCGACTCTTGCTTTTCTAGGTCACAATAAACCGGGAACCCAATGCGTTGCTCTCCTTTTTCTCCCTGAAAGTAACGCTGCAACTCAGACGATTTACCGACGCCTATTTGTCCGGTCACAAGCAATCGAGCCTTACCGCGGCGGCTTTGTAATTCGAGGTCAAGTCGATTCAGAAAATCGTCGCCGCGCTGCTCATAAAGCGTGCGTCCCGTGTCTGGCTGTTGATCTGCGGGCCGCTCCGCGTCCAGCCGCCCAAGCACAGTACGCAAATCCTGAATGTTGGCCAGCGAAGGTGGCATAGCGTTTTCTCAAACTGAAGGCGAGCAGATCGCTAATCCTATTAGATTCTACCAAACCCACTGCACCAAGTACAGGCAATTCAGGCGCCCCAGCCTTGAAACGTCGGCCGCGTCATTCGGCCACCGGCAAGGGCGCAGGCGTCGGTGGTCCGCCTCGAAACGCTTGACCGCCCGTTCGACTGCGCCACTGGTCTTCCTGCGCACCAAGGAATAGGGACTCCCCTTGCATTCCAGTGCGTGCTGGCCAGCGAAATCGGCTGAAATCGGGATCGATCTGGGTTTCCGCCAGGAACGCTGCACAGCCCCTGTCCCCTGTTCTCCCAATGCTCGCCGATTCGATCACGCCAGATCCATCAGGCGCGTGTTACCCCTCAGCTGGCCGCTGCCATGCGCTCCATCGTCGGCTCGATGCTCGCTTCTTGCCACCGGGGATGGGTCAAGATAGCTTCCGGTGCTGCATGCTGCTCGGGTTCCTGGATCCCTGGCTTCATTGTCGCAAGGTTCTCGAGGTCGAACCGAAACATCTCGCTCACGCCAACGGCGACGAGCCATTTGTCGCCGACCAGGTTGGCGTCGGCGGCTGCAATCGGCAGCGGCAGCACATCGGTCGTTATTGGCGCTGTCCAGCCGCCCTTGGCCAATCCTTCCGTCAAATTGCCGAGAACGTACAGCCCCTCGCTCGTGAGCAAGAAGATGGCGCCGCGCGCGCTGAGGATACGGTAAACCGTGCCGCCGACTCCACGGAATCTCATCAACTTGGGCGTGTTCTGGTGCAGGATGTCCTGAAAGAGGATCACCGTGCCATCGCGTCCCACGGCGGCAACGGCCCGCGGGTTTTCGGTGCCGGCGAGCGCGCAAACATCCACCACGTCGAGGTCGTCGAAGCGAAGCGTGCTCAGGCTGTGCGTCTTGAGGTCTTCTCCAAAACGGATAACTCCGACGCCGCCGCGCCGGCCGGCACATACGATGAGGTCGTTGCCATTGTCGCCCGGTAACGGAAGGACGCGATAGAGGTTCAAACCCGCTTTTTCGGTGGGGGCGATCATCACCGGGTCCTCCGGCCTGGCGCCGGGTTTGAGATACATGACGCCGGAGCGGCGCAGTGGCACGACGAACAGCCCGCTCGGCGCGGCCGCCACGCCGTGTGCACCGCAATCGATGACCACCGCGGGATTGGGCGCATCTGGACCGGGGCAAGGACCGATCAGATTGATGTCCGCGCGGGTCGTGACGGCAGTCCAATGCTGGGAATGGGCCACGCCGTTGACGGCCTCGGCCGAGGCACTGACACCCTCCATCGAGCCGACAGTCGTGAAGTTCTCGTCCGTGAACCGGAGTCGGCCGTCCTCGGAAGCGAGACAGAAGCCCGGGCCACAAGGATTTGGGCCAACCTACGAGACCTCAAAATCGGGGCTCGGGTGTACCCAGAACGCGCCGTTCGGGTCATTGGGCAACCAAACCTCGCTCATGCGTGTCTCCCCGTCAGTAGCAGCCGATCGCATTTTATCCGAGGCGGCAGTGCCGTGCCGCAGAATTCTGTTCAGTGCACGGCCAGCATCCGATATAATCCTGGAGTACGAGTTGTCCGCCGGGCAGCGAAGACTGTGAAGTGCCGACTCGGATGGTGGGGTGCGACGCGATCCAACCGTATCGAACCGGCGAAACCGCATGGCAAAGAGGAACACCAATCCGAAGCCTTACCAGGTCTTCGTCAGCCATGCGACCACCGACAAGTGGCTGGCGACGACCTTATGCGAAAAGATCGAGGCTGCGGGCGCGGCAACGTTTCGCGACGATCGCGATATCGACGGCGGCGACGATATTCCGGAACGCATTCGTTCAGAGATCAAGCGGTCGCGTGAGCTGGTGGTGCTGCTCACCATGAAAAAACATAGGCCGGCTTACGACGTTTTTCTTACCCATCGCCGCCAGGACGCGGAGCTTGCGGCAGATATTGCGCGGATCCTGCGCTCCTACGACCTCGCGGTCTTCACCGATGCGGATATGCCCGCTGGCGAGCCACATGAGGATACTCTTTGGGATGCAATGGCCGAGAGCCAGGCCCTGGTGACGGTGATTCCTGATGGCGAAGCCAGTCCCCGGATGCTTGTCGAACTCGGCGCGGCTCAAGCCTGGAACAAGCCGACCTACGGAATCGTCATTGACCCGTCGTCGACGCGACTTCCCCCGGCCCTGCGCGGCCTGGCAGTCTATCCTCGTTCTCGCATGGACGAAATCGCCCAGGAGATCAAGCGCTCCTCGCCATTGCTTTCCGACGCGGAAACAGCCGTCTTGATCGACGAGTACCTCCGGATCAGCGTGCCCGTGGATCAGCTGGTCCTGCAGCCCGCGCTGCTGTCGCAACTCACGAAGCAATTCAAGGCGCGAACCAAGCGGCAGTTTCCTGCCGAGCAGCTGGTGCGGATGCTTCTTCGCTTGCGCAGGAGCGGCAAACTGCTGGCGGCATCCAAGAAAAGGCACCCGAAGGCAAGCTAGTGCATCGCCAAGCCTTGATTTTGGGGTAGCCGCATTCGTGAGAATGCGGGTGACGTCGCCCGCATTCTCACGAATGCGGCTACCACGCAACCCCTCGTTCGAGACTTGACGCGGCACTAGGACCAGAAGCGACCTATCGCCTGGCCCGGGAATCGCCGGACAGCCGTCTGTCCGATGCAGGCCCTCGATCAACTGCGGACGCGGAACACGCTTGTGTTTGATGGCGGGATTAACGTCAGGGGCGCGGCGACGAGACAAATGACGACGGCGGCAGCACCGGCATGTCGATCTGCACCGGCCCGCCACCGGCGGCGGCTGGGCCGTGCGGTGCCTCCGTGTCGGTCGACCGAGACGATGCTCGCGACGGACGGTCCGCCGGCGCCGGGATCCGTGGCGGCAGGTCATCCTCGTGACCCGTGGGTGTGCAGGGCTGGCTGAGGCCGTCCGCCCCGGGAATCGCAAGGGCGCCCGGGCAGCACTCCTGCGGCAAGATACCCTGGCTCTGGCGAAGCTTGACCGACGCCCGTTGGAGATTCGTCATTTCCTCGACCAGCTTGCGCTGCGCCTGGAATTGCTCCACCTTCGCCTCGGTCGTCGCCAGAAATGAGCCGAGCCCTTTCGTCTCCTGCTCGTGCAATTGGTCGACGCGCCGCTGCCAGCTCCCGGCGCGCTCACGGGCCAGCGGGACCACGGTCGTCTGCGCCTGCACCGTCCGCACGGCCTGGCGAATTTCCTCGATGGCTTCGCGCCGGCGCTGCGCGTGCAAGTCGGTAACCTGCTCGGTCCGCGTTGCCAGCTCCGCTTGCTTGGCCGACCCGCTGCACAGCACAAGCAGGAGTTTCGCCAGGCACGGACACGCGACCGGCGGCGATTGGCCCAACGCTCCATTCGTGAGCGCCAGCAGCTTGCGAATCTCGTCCAGGTCGCCTCGATCAAGAGCATGCTCTACCAGGTCCAGGGGCGCAGATCCGGCCGATACGCGAGGCCGACGGCCACCGCTGCGTCCGCATTCACCGTGCCGACGGGCAAGACGAACGCGTCGACGGGCCAGAACAACCATTCGTCCGCGCACGACTCGATGCCGAGGTAGCGGCGCAGGTCGCCGTTGAGCTCGGCGATTTGCACACCGACCTGGACGGTGTTAACCTGCAGGTCGAGGAGCTGGCGCTCGAGCGCGTCTCGTCGAACGGCAGCTCCAGACCGCTCGCCTTGGCCGCTTTCGCCTTGTTCTGGGCGTCCTTCACCTGGACCGACGTTGCCAGGAGCAGGTCGCGGCTTGCCTCGGCCTCGCCGAGACGATAATAGGCGTCGAGGGCCTTGGCCGCCGAGCGATTGCGGTCGTCCAGCGCCATCTGCGTCAGGAGCTGCGCCCGCAATTCGGCGGCCGGGTCATCGTGGTGTCCGAGCTTGGGATGGGCCTGCTGCTGGGCCGCCTGAGCTTCCTGGTCGAGGGCGTTGGCCTGTGCGGCGTTCTTGACCGCCAGGCACTGGGCTTCGCTGGCGCAGCCGGCGATACGGGGCCGGTGGCGTATTCGCGGGCCCGGCCGTCGCGGGCAGTGAGATGGCGCTCTCGGCGGACAACGGGCCGCGGTCGCAGAGCGGAAATGTATCCGCGCCGGGGCCGGGCGGCGCTTCGGACCGTTGATGGCCGACGCCCGCCGCGCATCCGGTGAAGATGAGCAACAGTGGCAGAGCGCCGGACCGCCACCTGTGCCGAAGCCACATACTCTGCTCCCCACGTGTGCTCCTCGCATCATCCATCGGCGTTCAGCCCGTTGAACTTTGACGATTGTGTCGAAATCAACGGCCGCACGGTCATCCTGCGCGATAAGATGACCGCTGGATCGTCGGTATTGACACAAATCCGGCCGAATGGCCGCGCTGGGAGATCTGGGATGACGCGACGCATGAACCGCCGGCGCTTCTTGCAGACGTTGGCTGCGGTGGCGACCACGTCGTATTTTGTCCATCCGGCCGCGGCGGCGCAACCGCAGCCGAACGAGCGCGTGCGGGTCGCCGTCGTCGGCGTCGCGGGCCAGGGCGGATGGAACCTCGGCCAGGTCGCCGGCAGCGGACTCGCCGAGATTGTGGCGCTGTGCGACGTGGACGATCGCCGCACAGAAGGCGCAGCAGAAGGCGCATCCCAGGGCGACCTATTACCACGATTATCGCCAGATGATCGACAAGCAGAAGGACATCCAGGCGGTGCTGGTCGCGACGCCCGATCATCATCATGCGCCGGCCGCGGTCCTGGCGATGCGTGCCGGCAAGCACGTCTACTGCGAGAAGCCGTTGGCCCATTCGGTGCACGAGGTGCGCGTGATGATGGAGACGGCGGCCCGGCAGCGCGTCGTCACGCAGATGGGCACGCAGATTCACAATACGGGTGACAACTATCGCCGGGTCGTCGAACTCGTGCAGGCCGGCGTCCTCGGGCCGATTCGCCGCGTGCATGTCTGGTGCTCGCGCCGCCCTGACGAAATGTTCCTCGTCAAGGAAAACACGGCGGTGCCGGCGGGACTGGACTACGATCTCTGGCTCGGGCCGGCGCCGGCGCATGGCTATCCGCCCTATCGCCAGGGGGCCCATCGCGTGCCGGAGTTCGACTGGCGCTGGTGGTGGGATTACGGCGGCGGCGTGCTCGCGGACATGGCGTGCCATTACATGGATTTGCCGCACTGGGCGCTCAACCTACGGCACCCGACGACCGTGGCCGCCAGCGGCGGCGTCCTGCACAAGGGCGACAACACGGTGCCGTCGCTCCTGCAGGTCGACTACGAGTATCCCGCGCGGCGCCAGTCCGCCGGTGCATCTGACGTGGTATCACGGCGTGCAGGGGCCCAACCTCGACGCCAAGGTGGTCCGCGCGGGCTTCGGCAACGGCGTCCTGTTCGTGGGCGAAAAGGGCAGCCTGCTCGCGGACTACAGCCGGCTTCGCCTCTTGCCCGAGGAGCGTTTCCGCGATTTCCAGCCGCCGCGGCCGACGCTTGCGCGTTCGCCGGGCCATCACCGCGAATGGCTGCAGAAGATCCTCAAGAACGACACGGAGACGACGTGCAATTTCGACTACAGCGGCGCCCTGAGCGAGACGGTGCTGCTGGGCAACGTCGCCTATCGCGCCGGCGGCAAGCTGCAGTACGACGCGAAGACCGGCCGGGTCACGAACAACGCCAACGCGGCGCAGTATCTGCGGCGCGAGTATCGCAAGGGGTGGACGTTGTAAGGCGGGTCACTTCTTCAGTTTCATAACGTCGGCAACGATGTCATCGATGGTGACTGGATAATCAGCCGGGTTGAAGTTTCGCCACGCTTCGATTTCTTCCGGCGTGACCGGATACAGTTGGTGGTGAAGCTCCTCGGCCAATCGGTAATTGCGTTCGGCTTTTCGCTGCCATTGCTGCTTGGCCTCGCGCTCGTTGGCCAGTTGCTCCTCCAATTCCCGGATACGAGCCTGCATCTGTGCCTGGTCCGCTTGCAACTTTTCAAGGAGCCGTTGCAATTCGCTGGAGTACCGTGCGAGAATCTCCTGTACCTGCGCTTCCACGATGTTGTCGCCCATCGCACCCTCCCGTTTACATCGGAGTATACATCCCAATCTGATTGTATCTCACCAGTTTACGCCGTAAGTTGCCCGAGCCATGTTTCACGTCGCCATCTGAATCAGCTTCACCAGCACGACATTCGACACCAATACCAGCAGGATCGAGTACACCACCCCGCGGGTGGCGGCGTAGCCGACGCCCTCGGTGCCGCCGGTGGCGCGCATGCCGAAGAAGCAGCCGGTGACCGCGACCAGATAGCCGAACACGATCGTCTTGAGCGTGGCCGGGATGAGCTTCGCGTGGGCTAGGCCGCGCAGGACGTCGTTCTGATACTGCGTGAACGACAGTGAGCCGCCGAGCATCTCGGCGAGGAGGCTGCTGGCGATCGCGATCGCGCCGATGTAGACCGTCAACAACGGCAGCGTCGCCATCGCCGCCAGCACGCGCGGGCCGATCAGGTATTGCCACGGCGACCGGCCCAGGCATTCCAGGGCATCGATCTGTTCGGTCAGGCGCATGGAGCCGAGCTCGGCGCCGAGACTGGCGCCGGAACGACCCGCAACGATCAGGCCGGCGCCGAGCGGCGCAAATTCCAGGACAACGGCAAGCGCGAGATACTCCGGAACCTTGTGGGCGAACTGCGGCTCGACCACGCCGTGCAGGTGAATCCACACGACGACGCCCAGCGCCAGGCCGGCGACCAGGCCTAGCGGCAGTGCTCCCAGCAAAATGCTGTAGAGCTGTCGCAGAAGCTCGCCGGGCAGACGCCAGGCGAACAGGGCCGCGCCCAGGGAGCGCAGGGCGAAATGCGTGAACAGCCCAAGTTGTTCGAGGGCGTCGATCGGAGACATGCATTTATTGTAGCCGACGCCATTCGTGCACGCGTCGTCAAGCCTTGACCGCCGCCCACGTCCAGTGCCGGTCGCTCGTCAGCTGCACGCCGGCCGGCGGAAAGCCGAGCGTCGCCACGAGGTCGCGGACCTCATCGAGCGTGAGGGCGGCGTGCAGCGACTCCGCGAACAGCTGCCGTTGATGCTCGTTCGCGTCGCCGGCATATTGCGCCACCAGCTGCCCAAGCACCGCCGCGCTTGCCGGCCTGGCGAGATCGCGCACGAACAGCGCTCCGCCGGGCTTGACGACGCGTACCATCTCGGCCAGCACCGTCTCGGGCTGCGGAATGTGATGGACGATGCTATTGGAGATGACCGCTTCGAACGACGCGTCCGGAAAAGGCATCTGCTTGGCGTCGCATAGCTCCAGGCGGATACGATCCGCGAGGCCGGCGCGCTCCACGTTGGTCCGCGCAAGCTCGAGCATGTGGTGGGCCGCGTCGATGGCGACGACGGCAACGGCGGCGGCGCGGCGGCACAGCTCGATGGGGATCTGCGCGGTGCCGGCGCCGACGTCGAGGATGTTGCGGACATCGGGCCGGTACGAAAGGAAGTCGCTGACAAAGCGTTCGTTGACCTGGCGATGGTCCATCGCATCGTAATCGCGCGCGTCCGCGGCGGAATCCATCACCTCGGGTTCGAGAACGCGGGGCAACATGACACACCTCGAAATGCAACTCGCCGTCCATCTCCGCCGCGCGACAAGTCGCGCTCGACGGAAAGGGACGGCGATTGGGTCGTCGTAGCGGAATTCGCAAGAATTCCGATCTCGACGTGGCGGAATTCTTGCGAATTCCGCTACGACGCATTACTGCGCGATCAGCTCGGCGACGCGGTTGGCGGGTACGGTCGCAACCTCGGCCTCGTCGCGAGCGCGGTGGGCCTTGAGGACCGCGAGCAAATCGTCGCGCAGCTCATAGTCATTCTCGCCGACGCGGTCCCATTCGCGAATGACGTGCGAGGTCGCGGGATTCAGGCCGGCGACATGGTTCAGCCAGCAGATGCCGGCGTCCATCGTCAGGTGGGCGGTGTCGGGGTGGTTCCAGGCGATGTGCGTGGCCAGGCACCCCATCGGCAGCACGCGCGTAAAGCTGCCATGAATCAACAGGGGGCTTCCTTTCTCCAAGAGGTCGATGAGGCGATCCAGCCCGGCATCGGAAATATGGGGCAGCCATGACGATTGCAGCTCCCGACGGCATTCTGGAGAAAGCATGGAAAGACTCCTTATCGAAGACCACAAGGGCCGAAGCGGATGGGACGCCCAGTAGGCCCTCCCATTATACTCTCCAGCTGCTTTCGGGTAGCGCGACTGGAGGCCGCCGGCTGCGATTGTATCCGAAGCCTTTGTGGCAAAAAGGGTTGCGGAACGGGTTCTTGGAAAAACTGGCCCGATTCTTCGGCAAATGATACAAAAACCCCGCTGTTCCCAGGAAGGAAGCAGCGGGGCCGGAACAGAGAAGAGGCCGTAGCAAACTAGGTGAGAGAATAACGCAACTCGGTAAACCTGTCAATCTCAACTTTGCAATTTTTACATTTATTTTCGTCAACGCCAAGGGCGCGGTTGGAGTCCCGGCTTTAGCCGGAACAGACCGGCTAAAGCTGGGACTCCAACCGCGCCCTCCCCTCGGGACCTTGTCACGACACAAATGGCAGGGCACAGACCGTGACGGTTCGGCCGTCGGTCCTGGGCTCCACCACCAGTTCCATGCCCGGTTCCTGGCTGCCGCGGCGCAGATAGGCAAGCGCGATCACCTGGCGCAACCGCGGCGATTCGGTTGACGTCGTGACCTGGCCGACTTCGTCAGCGCCCTTGAACAGCCGGGCTCCTGCGGGCAGCAACCCGTCCAGCGGCGCCTTGACGCCCATGAGCGTGCGGTTGACCTGGCCGCGGTCGCGCGCCATGACGACGGATTCCTGACCGAGATAGCAACCCTTGGTCATGCTGATCGCCTGCGCGGTGCGGCCGACCTCCATCACGAAGCGCTGCGCGTCGAAGTCGGGGCCGAATTCCGGGATGCCGGCCTCGATGCGCAGCGTGTCATAGGCTTCCATGCCGGCCGGCCGGGCGCCGCCGTCGCGCAGCCGCTTCCACAGCTCCAGGCTGCGCGCCGCGGGGAAGAACAGATCGTAGCCGTCGAGCCCTACCGCCGCGTGATGGCGGACGTGGCACGACGGCGGGCCTTCGCTTGGCCAGGCCACCGCGCGATTGCCGAGCGGTCGCAGAGGCGTGAACTCCTCCCCCGTGAGCGTTTGCAGAATGGACCCGGCGCGCGGGCCGCAAAGGTGGAACAGTCCCAGGACCTCGGTGCGGTCGGCCAATTCGACGTGCTCGCTGACCAGGTAGTGATCGAGATACTCGCCGATGATTGCGGCCTGATCGGGGACGGTGTCGAGCAACAGGATCATCGCGTCGGGCTGCTGATAATGGCCGACCAGCACGTGAGCGACCACCTTGCCCTTGGCGGTGATCAGGAACGCCTCGCAGCCGCTGCCGACGGGCAACTCCTTGACGTCGTTGGTGCAGACATTGTGGAGAAACGCGCGGGCGTCGGGACCGGCCAGCTCGACCTTGCTGCGGCAGCTCAGATCGAACAGCGCGGCATGCTCGAGGGCGGCCTGGTATTCGCCGCTGGGATCGCCGAAATGGCCGGGGACCAGCCAGCCCGGCTCTTCGCCGAAGTCCGCGCCGGCCCGTACGTACTCCTCGTGCAAGGGAAGCGTTTTCATGTGGTTGACTCCTGTGGCGAGCCACATCGCTCGCTGGGGTTACACGGCCTCCACCACTGCCAGCGTTTTATGTGCGTCGGGCAAGAACAGGCACGACGTGTCACCGGCGAGCAATCGTTGCGCCTCGGCCGCGTGCTCCAGCGGCGTGACGAACAGCTCCTCGGCGCTATCGGACGGCAGGCCGCTGAGCAGATAGAGCCGGGCCTGGCACGCCGCACTCGCCCACATGAAGCCGGTCGCGAGGTCGGCGGGACGCTCTTTCAGGATGAGCTGCAGAGCCGCCGCCGGTTCCTCGCGCTGGCGGAGCAGGTCGTAGCTGGGTCCCAGGGCCGGTGCGGCCTCGGTAAGCAGCACCACACGACCGCCCGGCTTGACGACGCGCGTCGCGGTGAAGAAGGCCCGGGCCAGGTCCGCGGCGTCGAGCCCGGCAGGATCGCCGGTCAGGGACGCCACCACCACGTCGGCGGGGCGATCGACCACCACGCGCCAGCGCGCATCGAGCAGCCGTTGGCCCTCGGCGCTCGAACGCACCGTCCCCGCAATCACGTGCGAGACATCGCTCCCGGCACCCTCAATCACCTGGACGAGAAACGGCGCGCCCACTAGCCACGCCACCTCGGCCGCTTCACGGCGCACGGCCCAGGGTTCGGCGCCCGGCGCCTCCAGGTGCAGATGTGTTGCGACTTCGTCGCGGGTCGCCTCGTCGCTCAGGCCGGGATAAAGCATCCCTCGGCGCCGGCGTATCCCAGCACCGGATCGTACGAACGCCGCGTCAACAGGATCGTCTGGTCGGCGTCCACCGCCGAACGATTGAGGTAGATGCGCCGGCCATGCTTGGTCGTGGCCAGGTACGCGAGCTTACGGCGGTCGCCGGGCTGATGCACCTCGACGCGCATGTCCTGGAACTCGTCTGAGATGTCCTCCAGCCAGGGCTGGCCGGAAGACGGTGGCACGCACAGGAGAGTAATTGCCTCGGCCGCGACGCCCGCCGCACGGACATGCTCCAGGATCGGCATCAGCAGCCGGGCGAGCTGCGGGACGTGCTCATCAACCAGGATGACGACCTGGTCGTCCGGCGTCAGCGCCCGGCGTAGCGGGGGGAACTCGAAGGGCTCCTCGAGCGCGTTGCGGACCGCCGCCGCCGCATCGGTCAGCGCTGGCGTGGGCACGGCACGGTGGAGCGCGACGCGATTCTCCGCCGCGACTTCCACGTCCAGGTGTTGCCGGCCCCAGTCCAATCCGACGCGCATGGCGCTCCCTCCTTTCGACCTTTGTCATTCTATCGTGCATGGGTCAGAAGGCGTAGGACAGGCGCGCAGGGAGCAATGAAGAATGAAGATTGAAGAATGAGGAATGACGAATACCGAATTCCGCAATTCACCATTCTTCATTCTTGATTGGCAGACGTTGGGTGCAGACATCGCTGGTTGACTGGGGCCCGGCATGGACGGCGGACGCCCGCAGGGCGCTACGGTGCCGCAACCAGTGCTGGGCTGGCCGCCGAGATCGGTTGCCGGTGTTGCAGCATGTGGAGCACGAAATAGGGCCCCACACCCGCCACGAGATGCTTGAGCGTGTGGCCGCTGACGATGCCACCCTGCGTGTAGACCTGGCCGTCGAGCAATTCCAGAATCTTGGCGATCAGGTAGCAGCCGAGCACCGCGACCAGGTCGGCGGTTCCGGTGTAGCGTGACGGAAAGAATAGCAGCAGCAACGGCAAGGCCAGCAGCGGAAAGAATTGCACGACGAAATAAGAGCGCAGATCGCCGGCGCCTTGCGTCTCCGTCCAGTGCCAGTAAACGACGCTGGCGATGCCGAGCGCGACGAGCGGGCCCAGCAGCCAATCCGCGAGCCGCCACGAGATGCGTTCCGCGAGTACCGCCGTGAACAGCCCCATGAAGGCGACGGTCAGCGGCATGCGATCCCAGGTGAGCCGCGCATTGTTCGGGTCCGCGTGATAATACGCCGAGCCGATGCCGGTGAGCGCCAGGCCCAGAAAGAACACCCAGTACGGCCAGCGTTCGGCCGGCTCGAGAAACGTGCCGGGGCGCCGCGACCACGGGCCGGCCATGAATACCAGTCCCGCCACGCCGACAATGAGGAACGGCAGGTTGGACAGGACATTGAGGCAATGCGGCACGCCGAGCAGCGGCCGCTGGTCGGCGAAGTTGTGATACTCTTGCGGCTGGGGCCAGGTGGGGCAAAATAGCAGGAACCCGCCGACCACGACGGCGGTCAGGAGGAGCAATAATCCAACACGAATACGCAGCGACAGGGTCATGGCAGTATTCTCGAGGCCTCGGTCGTAGCGTCGCGGCGCCAGCAACCACGATTTCGGTCGCCCGTCGCGCTGCGCGGGCAATTGATATAGTAATTGGATCGGTCGGCCTGTCTATCGCCGAGGCGCAGAAGAACAATGTCCACCGTTCGTTCCCCCATCGAACAGCGCTTCGTGCTCTACGGAGTTCCCTGGCGCACCTACGAACGGCTGCTCCGCGCCTTTGCGGATCGCCCCGGTGTGCGCCTCACCTACGATCGAGGGACGCTGGAACTCATGACCCTATCGCATCTACATGAAAACCAGGGCTACCTGCTGGCGCGACTGGTGGACGCGGTGACAGAGGAACTGAATCTGCCGGTGAAAGGGGGTGGGTCAACCACGTTTCGGCGGCGCAAGAAACTTCGCGGCCTGGAGCCCGATTCTTGCTACTGGATTGCCAGCGAAGCGCTGGTGCGCGGCAAGGATCGGCTCGATCTGCGCGTCGATCCGCCGCCCAACGTCGCCCTGGAAATCGACGTGACACGCAGCTCGCTGAACCGGATGGCGATTTACGCGGCGCTCCGCGTCCCCGAAGTTTGGCGGCTGAAAAAGCAGTCACTGCTCGCTCACCTCCTCGGTAGCGACGGCCGCTATGCGGAGAGCGCTGTCAGCCGGGCTTTTCCGGGTCTGATGCTTGCAGACCTGCTCCCGTTCCTGGCGATGCGTGGCCAACTCGACGAGAATACCATCGTTCGCCAATTCCGCGCGTGGGTGCGCCAGCAACTGGTGGCCGGCATGTTCACACCGCCTTCGCCGTGATGCAGGTCAACCCGCTCGCCATTTCATCACCGCTGCTTACTCTATTCTGCATGGATCCGTCGCTCATGTGCGCCCACCATCGAAAGGACGTTCGCCATGCCCGCCTCTTCCCCGGCCCTGCGGCTCGACATCGCCGACGGAATCGCTCGCGTCACGTTCGATCAGCCGGGCAGCCGCGCCAACACGCTCAACCAGGCCGTGCTCGGCGAGCTGGAGCAAATTGCCGGCCAGCTCGAACAGACGCCCACATTGCAAGGCGTGATCTTCGCCAGCGCCAAGCCGGGTATGTTCATCGCCGGCGCCGACCTCAACGAGCTGGCCGCCATGCCGTCCGGCTCGGACATCGCCCGCGGTTCCGTCCAGCGCGGCCTGAACCTCATCGCACGCTTCGAGCGCTTGCCGTGCCCGACCGTGGCGCTGATCGACGGTGCGTGTATGGGCGGCGGGCTGGAGCTCGCGCTCGGCTTCGACTACCGCCTTGCCGGCAGCAATCCGAAGACTGAGATCGGCCTGCCTGAAGTGACGATCGGCCTGATCCCCGGCTGGGGCGGCACGCAGCGCCTGGCGCGCATCGTCGGGCCCGGTCCTGCCGCCGAGATGATCTGCAGTGGCGAACCAGTCAAGGCGGCCCGTGCCCGCGAACTGGGCATCGTCTTCGACGCCGTACCCAGCGATCGCCTGGCGGACGAAGCGCTGCGGCTGCTTGCCTGGTCGCGGCAAGCGGATGACTGGAAGGAGGCCCGCAAGCGCAAATGGCAGCCGGTCGGACTGACCGAGGAGCAGCATTCGTTCACGTTTGCCGTCGCCCGCGCCCTCGTGCTGGCCAAGACCAAGGGCCAGCTCCCCGCCCCCGTGGCCGCACTTGACGCGATCGCCGCCGGCTGCAATCGCCCGCTCGACGAAGGCCTCAAGGCCGAGACCGAGCACTTCGTCCCGCTGGTCGGCAGCACCATCTCACGCAACCTGATCGCGCTGTTTTTCCTGCGCAATCGCCTGCAAAAGGACCCGGGCGTCGCCGACGCCAGCATCAAGCCGCGCGACGTGCAGCGTGCCGGCGTCATCGGGGCCGGCATCATGGGCGCGGGGATCGCGGCGGCCCACCTCCGCCGCGGCATTCCCGTCACGCTCGTCGATGTCGCGCCGAGGCGCTGCAAAAGGGCATCGGCGCCATCGCCAAGAGCTTCCAGGGCCGCGTGGAGATCGGCCGCATGACGCCGGCTGAAATGATTGGGGCGATGGGCCTGCTTACTACGACGCAGGACATCCGCGTCCTGGCCGGCAGCAACGTTGTCATCGAGGCGGTGGTCGAGAACGAAGAGGTGAAGACCAACCTGTACCGCAAACTGCAGGAAATCCTCCCCCCCGAGACGATCCTCGCGTCCAACACGTCGACCATCTCGATCACGCGCATGGCTCACGCGCTCGAGCGACCCCTCGCCCCTGGGGGGAGAGGGGCAGGGGTGAGGGGGGAGAATTTCGCGGGCCTGCACTTCTTCAACCCGGTAGATCGTATGCCGCTCGTCGAGGTGATTCGCGGGGAGAAGACGTCGGACCCGACGGTGGCGACTCTGGTGGCGCTGGCGAAGAAGGTCGGCAAGACGCCGATCGTGGTGCGCGACTGTCCCGGCTTCCTCGTGAACCGCATCCTGTTCCCGTACATGAACGAGGCGATGGTGCTGCTGGAGGAGGGTGCCGACCCGCGCGATCGACAAGGCCGCGACCGATTTCGGCATGCCGATGGGCCCGATCACGCTCAGCGACGTTGTCGGCCTGGACACGATGCTCTACGCCGGCCGGGTCGTCAACACCGCCTACGCCGACCGCGCCAAGGCAACGCGCATCCTGTCCGAGTTGGTCAAGGCCGGCCGGCTCGGCCAAAAGTCCGGCGCCGGCTTCTATAGCTATGCCAAGGGCTCGCGCGGCATCGACGACCCGTTCCTGGCCGGCCAGCTCGACAAGCTGCGCAGCACGAAGCGCGACATCGCGCCGGACGAGATCGCCGATCGGCTGTTTCTGGCAATGCTGGTGGAGGCGAGCCGGACGCTGGAAGAGGGGATCGTGCGCGACCCCGGCGACGTCGACATGGGCCTGCTGCTCGGCATCGGCTTCCCCGCATTCCGCGGCGGCATCCTGCGCTGGGCCGACACGGTGGGCCTCGACAAGGTACTGGCGAAGCTCGCCAAGTATGCGCCGCTCGGCAAGCGCTTCGAGCCCACCGAGTCGATGCGCCGGCTGGCGGGCGCGGGCAAGGGGTTTTTCGGCTAGCCGCGCCATGACTGCCACCCAGCGGCAGCTTTTGGAATCGATTTTGGTTTTGTCAGCAGCGACGATCCGCTAAACTGAAAATGAGCCTGTGTGCTGGAGGGCGAGTACATCATGAGCGAGGCGAGTCGGTACGTGCGCGAGGATGAACACGGCGTGCTAAGAGTCGGCGGGACCCGGGTGATGCTCGACTCGGTCATCGCCGGTTTCGAGGAAGGCCACTCGGCGGAAACCATCCGCCAGCAATACCCCGCGTTGAGCCTTGAAGAGGTTTACGGCACCATTGCCTATTATCTGGCTCACGCTGAGGAAATACAGACCTATCTGCGCCGGCAGGACGCCGTCTGGAAGGAATGGCAAGCACGCGCAGCGGCCCGGCCGAACCCGGTTGCCGAACGACTGCGGGCGCTGCGCCGCGCCGGGGCGACGGAGGTGCCATGAGCCGCCCGCGCTTTCTTTCGGACCATGACGTGAATGAGCACATCATCGACGGCGTCTTGCGTCGCGAACCGGCGGTCGAGTTTGTCCGGGCACGGGAAGTCGGCGTGGACGGGCGGCCTGATCCGGAGGTTCTGGAGTATGCCGAAGCGCAGGGCTTTATCGTCGTTTCCCACGATGTCAATACCATGCCGGCCCATGCCGGCCCATGCCTATGTCCGCCTTGCTGCCGGAAAGAGCATCGCCGGCTTGTTGATGGTACGGCAAACCCAGCCCATCGGGCCAGTGATTGACAGCCTGGTCTTGATCTGGTCCGCCAGCGATGCGGCGGACTGGCGCGATCAGGTCTGTTATTTGCCGCTCTGAGAAGCGCTTAGGGAAACAACGGTGGTCGGTGTCGTCGTGCTGGAGGCAAGGGTGGCTCGTTTTCACGGGCGTTTCTGAACATGCTTTCCTGGGATCGGTCACACGATTGGGTCCTCCACCGGTTTTGGAATGATCTCACGCGCATTACCATCCAGTTCCGACGGGGGGCCGCCTTCGGTCGCCGAACTGGCGGCCCTTCGCCGGTGCTTGCCGCGGCTTCGGCACACGCCGCCTGCAAAGGTGCGGGCCATGATCCCCGCTTCTGGGGTGCTGGATCTCGGCGTGTTGCCGACACCGGCGGCCCGGCAGTTGATAGAAGAAGCGCAGGCCGAAGGGCTGGCGGTGGTGGGCGAAATTGCTTCGTTCGTCAGCTACCTGCCCTACGATCGCACGATCGGCTGTGCGTGGCTGATCGAGGACCACGCGGAGGCGCTTTCCGTTGCGCAAGCCATGCTCGCGGCAGGTGTCCCGGTCAAGAACATCGAAGCTTAACGCCGAAGGGGCGAGCTTGACGTTTGCGTGGTGGCTGCGCCAGCAGCGCGGCTGATAGGGTGCAATACGTGGGTGGCTGAATCCATGGAAGCAGACGGCAAGCCGGTTCCAGCCGAAGCCGTCAAACGCATGCGGTGGACCTTCAAAGGCGACAAGCTGTTGATCGCCGGCAACTTGGCTGATGGCCGTGAAGAAGAATGCGCCTACAAGGTCGATCCCACGCAGTCTCCCAAACACCTCGACTTCACTACCCCGACCGAGACAAAGGCGATTCTCGCGATTTACGAGGTGAAAGGAGACGAATTGAAGATTTGCGTGCGGCACGCCAGCAGCGCGGATGGACGGCCGACCGAGTTCGCCGCCAGGCCGGGCTCCAAACTTGTGCTCATGGTGTTGAAGAAAGAGAAGTCGTAGGCTGCTCACCGACATGGCGGCTCATTGCCCGGCGTCCGCGCCCAAGTGGATCGATCGCGCGTCGTCGTGATTTGACGTGGGATGCTACGCCGGTTTGGCCTGGGGGCGCGCTCGCCAGATAATGCCGTCGTAGCAGTAGTGGAGCAGGGAAACCAGCAGCGTGATCAGGGCCCAGTAATAGACGGACCAGCCGTAGTAGACCAGGGCGTTGGCACAGCCCAGGATTGCCATGAAGGTCAACACGCCCAGGCCGGTCCGCGCAACCTGGTAACGCCAGATGCCGGTGGTCTTTTTCTGCATCGCCCAGCTGCAGACCGCGAGATACTCCACGGCGTGGAACACGGCGCCGGCCAGAAATAGCGCCCGCATCCACGCGTCCGCCCCAAGACGCAGGGCGGCCAGCTGCGCCGTGTAGAGCGTGAGCACGCTCGTGATGTACAGGACTCGGCCACGCGCCGCCGGCGCGAAGGCACGCCATTCGTTGACGAGCAGAATCAGCGCCGGCAGCAGAGCGATCGGGTCGAGCCACGGCAACACGGGTGCCAGGAAGTCGACGTTGGCAGCGAACGGCCCGCGATCCGCCAGGTACACGGCCAGGCGGAAGAAGACCCACAGCACCGGCATGCGGATCGCCATTTTCTCGAAGTCGGTGGCTCGTGCCGATTGCGCCGGCGCGCGAACCGGCCGTAAATCCGCGCGATGCCCGCGTGTTGCGCGGCGAAGTGCCACGCGTTCCACACGTAATCCAGCATCATCAACAGCGTCAGCGAATCGATGACATAGGGGATGTAGCTTGCGACCGCGACCAGCGACAGCCCCAGCCCGACGAGAGCGAGGCCGAGACCGCCGAACCTGGCGGGTTCCTTGCAGAACCGGTCCCGATCGCAGAACACGAGCACCAGCGTGATCCAGCGATGCGGCGAGCTGAGGAAATAAACCTGGAAGAACGTGAGCTGGTCATGGAGGTGGGCCGAGCCGGCGAGGGCGGCCAGGACCACCGCCGGCCAGGCCAGGTTCGCGAGAAACAGCACGTCGAACCACGGTCCGACCAGCCAGGTCTTGGGCGCCTTCAGGCCGGCCGGCGGCGCCTCACGAGATACGGCGACGCTCGGCAAACTCAACAGTGTGCTCATGACGGGCATCCGTGGAAGCCATCGATGGGCGCATCGCGGACCGCGCGACGCGCCTCGACAACTCTAGGTCACGAATCGCCGTCAAGAAAAACAGCGGGCCGGGTTTCCCCAGCCCGCCGTCGCGGAGCCGCGCTTCGCGGGAGCTGCGCCTCACTTGATTGGCAGGTTCGGCTTGCCGAGGCTGTTGTTTGCCGGGCTGTTCTGTGCCGTGCCGGCCGCGACGATCGCCGCCAGGTCAGCGGAGCTGGCCAGCCGGCGCCAAGCGTTTCCGTCATGAGGTCGTGCGGGTCCTGCTGCGGATTGAAGTCATCGATGCCCAGCTCGTGCTCGACCACCGTCAACAGGTCGATGTGCCCGTATGCCGGGCTGCTCTTGAGCGCGTCGAACTCGCTGGCGCCGACCCTGGTGGCGAACTCGCTGTTGTTGAGCGGCGTCGGATCGAGGAACCAGCCCCAGCCCGACTCCCGGTGACGGCCGCATTGAGCGTGATCGCCGCGAGCGGACGCCCTTCGCCCGTTCAGCCACCTCCACCAGCGTGAAAATGATCATGGCGGGGCGGTCTGGCTGACTGTCACGCCGCGGATGTGCATCCAGGAAACCGGGTTGGCCGGAGGCGAGGTACTGAGATTGCCGGCACCGGGCCCCGTGTTGTTGATGGTCGGGTTGCTGACGTCGGAGACCTTGAGTGTGAGTGTGCTGGTGTTGCCGGAGGGGAAGGGCGTGCCGCCGTCGACCGTGATGGCGGTGGTGCCTCCCGTCACAGGCGTCACCGTGAACGCAACGCCGTGGCCAAGGGTCCCAAGGTTGAGGTTGTTGAGCGTGGCCCCGTCGAAGCTGATCGCTTGCAACACGCCGTCGCCGAACGTCATGGCCGAGGCGTCGGCCTTGACGCTAACGCCGGCACCGCCGGTGAGGTTGACCGTACCGCTGGTCCCGAAAAGCGAGCCGCCGTTGGTATTGCCGCTGCTGGCCACGTCGGTGAGGTTAAGCGTGGCGATCCCGCTGCTGGTGATGGCGCTGGACCCGCCGGTGATGGTCAGACCCTGGAGGGTGATGGTGTTGCCGGAACCCGAAACGGCTGCGCCGACGCCCCCGCCCGCCCTGATCGTGGTTGAGCCCGATCCGGCGCCGACGACCGACAGGTTCTGGCTGATGGCCAGGTTATCCGTGTAGCCGCCGAACTGGACGAAGACCGTGTCGTCGGCCAGTGCGACATTGATGCCGCGCGAGATCGCACCAGCATTGATGGTCTCGCTCATGTGGGTGACGAAGACGTCGCCCGCCTTGAGCTTCACATAGCCATAGCTGGGATTGTCCAGGTAGTCGAGGATCTTGTTCTCAATGCCAAAGAACGGGGACAGCCTCCCGGCGATGGCTGCCGTCGTCGCGGCGTTGAATCCACCGAAAGTGGTGGCGGTGAACCCGGAGAGATCGAAAGCCTGGCTGCCCAGGTTCTGGATGTAATCGACGCTGCCCGCAAATGCATTGCCGTCGCCGATGCTCACAGTGCCGGCGGCGGCAGCGATCAGGAGATCGGTGGCGTTGGCGCTCGGGCCGCTGAAGTTGTTGCCGCTCACGGAGCCGCTGCCGCCGCCGGTGAATTCCACGCCGGTGTTGTCGCCGTAAATGTGGCTGTTGCTCACGGTCGCGCTGGCGCTGCCCGCGCCGCTGGTGCCAATCACCTCGACGCCGATCTTGCTGGCAAAAATCGTAGCGCCGCTACCGTTAATCGTGGCACTCGCCTCCGGTCCGCTCACCTTGACGCCGATGCCGCCATTCACCTTGATGCTGGCCCCGCCGGTAATCGTCGCGGAGACCGGCACCTCCGGAGCATTCCCGGCAAAATCCTGGACGCTATCTTCAACGTAGACGCCGATCTGGCGAGCGGTGATGTGGATGCCACTTATCGAGACGGACGTGGCGCCGCCGGGGCTGTCGTTGCCTTCGAAGCTGTTGGCCCAGATGCCGTCGGCCACGCCGCTGACGGTGCCGCCGACGATGGTCGCATTGGGCGTGTTCCACACCTCGTAGCCGGCGGTCAGGGTCGCCGCGTTCGCACCGCTGCCGTTGATCGTGTTGTCAGTGAAGCTTGGATTCTGGGTGCCATCAACCGCGATGAAAATTCCCTGCCACGACGTATAGGACGCGTTGTTGACCGCCGTGATGGTGTTGTCGGCGACGGCGAACAGGGTAGCGGCGGGCTCGGTCGTCAGGTTATAGAAAACACCCGCGGCGCCGGCGTTGATCAGGTTGTTGGAGATGCTTGCAAATTGCGGGTCGTCCGGGTTCGCCTGACTGAAGTCGCTAATCTGCACGCCCGTGAACACGTTAGTCAGTACGTTGGCGGTCACGGCGGCGTAGAAATTGTTCGCAAGACTGATGCCGTCGCCAAAGAAGAAGGCACTACTGATGTTCTTGATCAGGTTTTCGGTGATCACATTGCCGGTCGTCGCGCCGCCGGATGCGTCCGTGCCGTTGTTGAAATCCACGCCGAGAAAGCCGGCATTCTCGACGATGTTGCTCTTCAGCGTGATATCGCTGACGTTGGCATACGAGGCGATGTCCTCCGACGCGTCGATGGCCGCCGCGCTGTTGGCCGTGACATGGGGGCTGTGATGGGTGAGATTGGTGTTGATACCATTAACCGTCAACCCCTCGATCGTCACGTTGCTCGCACTGATCAGCACCACGATGATCGCAGTCGTGTCGTTCGGATTCGGATCGGACGCGCCCGGGACGATGATCGCCTGGGCGTGCGCGGTTGTGCTGCCCGGAGACGTCGGAGTGAAGTTGGGATTGGGGCCGATCAGCGAGAGCGGCTTGTCGATATTCAACTCGGCGATTTCCTGTCCGGCTTGACCGACAGCGGATCCTGAAACGATGGTGCTGCCGTTGGCCACATAGGTGCCGGCGGCGACGTTTACCGTCGCCCCGCTCGTCGCGAGATCGATGCCGTTCTGGATACTTCCGGGGGCGGCGACGTTGACGGTCGTGGCATCGCCGCTGATGGACGAGGCGCTGATCGCCTGATTGACGTCGGTTGTCTGCACGCCGCTGACTGTGAGGGTGCTCGACAGCGAGAAGGCCGTGCCGCCCGTGAAGGTAACTTCCTGATTGGCGGCGGCGCCCGTGTTGCTGACGGCAATGGCGTTCACGCTCGCCGTGGGATACTGCGCGAAGGCAGCATCCGTTGGCCTGAATTGGTTGCTGCTGTCGACCTGGACGAATCCGGCGTTCACGCGCAGATAGGCATGGTCATTGGCAGCTGACAGTGAGACATCCAAGGTGCTCCCCGACAAGATCGAGGAGACGGACGGCGCAAGGCGATCTTCAAGCATGTCGAACGACAATTGCACACGGCGATTACGCGGGGGCTTGTTCGCCACGAGGGGAGCGCGCTTCCGGGGGGCGAAAAACCGCTTGAAAGTATTGATCCAGCTGGCCATGGTGTGATCCCTTCGGTGACGAATTCAAAGAGTGTCCTGGTAGTATATAAACGAGAATAACCTAGTTCGTTTCGACGAGTAACGCGACCCCAATACGGGGAGAGGCAGACCGCGGAAAAGCGACAGGAGCAGCCGTCCCGCACGGTGGCGGCGGGGGCGCCTTAAGTGGAAGGACGCACGGGCGGGCGCAAGGCATGTGGAACAGCGGACAGTACGACGGAGGCCGTACGCAAGAGGGAGTGAGGCGCGGCGAGACGAAGCGAGCGAGTCATGATGAGTTCCCCGGGTCGGACGAATTTCGGCGGGGCAGAGTTTTCGGTGATTGTCGGGACGACGGCTGCCTACCGCACGAGTCCGGGATCGCCAAGGGGGGCGACAACCCGGGCTACAATCACCACCGTGCTGCTGCGGCACGTTGAGCGGGGACGAACTTTCCTATCCGTTCGTTGGGGGAAAATGTCCTCAGCCCTGTTCGGTACAGCATAGTTCCGTAAATCTCAGACGCACGAGGACGGAAAAGATTCCCGATTTTTCCGCAACGGCCAATAATTTCGGTTGTGCCGATAAAGCCGTTTCTAGGGATTCTTGACCGAACTCCTGTCTGGATTTTGCCTTCGGCACGAATGCAAATCGCGCAAGCTTGCAGATGCTGGCGTCCGGTTCGGCGTGCTGCCTGGGGTGGGACGAAAAAACCCGGCAGGAACGCGGGACATCGCAGCGGCGTTCCTTGCCACAAGGCAGGTCTGGCTCTTCCGTCTGAGCCGACAACTCACTAAGCAATAAAGTTAGGGAGTAGTATAGAACATGCTCGTAACGTCTTGCAAGTGAAATTTGGGAACTTTTTCCAATTTTAATGAGTTTCCGGGTTCTCGGGGTTATGCGGATTCAGGGATGCACTCGCAGGACCGCCACATCCATGCCGGCCGGAAGTTGATGCGCAAAAACGGGTTC
Organism: uncultured Gemmataceae bacterium; assembly: GCA_963834865.1. Classification (GTDB taxonomy): domain Bacteria; phylum Planctomycetota; class Planctomycetia; order Gemmatales; family Gemmataceae; genus CAWIDK01. The sequence goes on along the minus strand of CAWIDK010000002.1, from coordinate 1,602,857 downwards.
AGTCGTCCAGATTCGCCACATTCCGGCATGGTTCAAACCTGGGTGGCACGCCCTGAGTCTGCGAAGGGCGTGGGGGGCGCCCCCCACGCCCTTCGCAGACTCAGGGCGTGCCACCCAAAAACGGGCCTTATTGAACCATGCCCACATTCCGGCCCAATTCGGCGGGAGCTCACGAATGCGGCTACAAGCAACCCTCTTTCGAGACTTGAACGTTGCCGGTGGCTGGCAGCCGAATCCTCAATCTTGCACCGCACGCGGGCGGAACATCATGTCGAGCATCCACCATATGACGATCATGCACACGATCACGACCACAATCCACAGCGTGACCTTGAGTCCGAATCTGGCCGCTTTGCGGAACTGGTACAGGCGGTGTTTCTTGCTGTCCTTGACGACGCGAACCCGTCGTCGGTGCGGAGGGGTGCTCACGATCACCTCTTGCGTGCCAGCTCATGGGCCACGGCTGCCAACAACTCCCGGGCCGCGCCGTTGCCGGGCTGTTGGGACAGGATATTCAACAGCTCACCGTGCGCCCGTTCCAACCGGCCCGACGTAAACAGGAGGCGGGCGAGCTCATGGCGGTACTCCACCTGGCGCAGATCCTGGGCCAGCAGCACGTCGTAGGCCGCCACCGCCTCATCGGTCTGGCCGAGCCCTTCGTGAACCTGCGCCTTGACGTGCAGTTCCTCCGGCGACAACGGCGCCGGCCTTGTGGCCAGAACAGATAATGCCTTCTCCAAAATGGGCCGGCGCGTTTCCAATCCAGCCGGCCCTGGGGCAAGGCGCGACGCTACGGCCACCAGTACACCGGGCCGCTCGGGAAGCAGCTTCGCGAGCCTCTCTTCCGGGCCAAGGGATGCGGTCGCCTTGAGAATCTCCGGCAGGTAGGTGTCGGACAGCTCCAGGCACCGGCGCCAGCTTGCCCAGGCATGCTCCGGCTGCGCCGCGGCCAACTCCTGCAGCCCGCAGGTATACCACACGTCCGGGTCGCAGGGCGCCACGAACTTCGCACGTGCAAGGTAATCACTCTGGCCGTCGGCGTGTTCCAGTTCGTTGGCATACTCCGCCAGTGCCAGCTGGGCCCCGGGCAGGAGCGGGCAACCATCGCGTGCGCACAAAAAAGATCGCAACGCCAGAAGAAGGCTCTGACTGGCGACGCGTGGCTCGGCACCGTAGGCCAATCGTCGTTGGCCCGGCCGCGGCCAGGTCCAAAGCGCGGCCGCCGCGGGCGAGCCAGTGAGGCCGGCCGCCCAGGCGGTCAATCCGGCGGCCGCCGTTGCTTGCTTCTCGCCCAGCAGGCGCGTTTTGTCGTTCTCATAGCTCCGGGCACAGACGTTACCGAGCAGTAGTTGCAGTTCCGCATCCGCGGGAGTCTGGGATACGGCGGCCCGCAGGTAAGCGATCCGGAGCTGCAAGCCGTCGGGCCGGTCGACCGCGGTCATGCTGGCCGCTACTTTCAATCGGTCGGCGCGGTGCGTCTGCCAACTCGCCGCGGAAAGCACCACGCCCAGCAATACGCAGGTGACCGCACCGGCGAGCGGGGCCGCGCCCCAGAGCCTCAGACGAAATGCGCCGGCGCCCTCCGCATCGACCGGCGCGCGGCCTCGCCTCGAGCCGGCGGGTGTGCTCCCCGCGGCACATGCCTGCGCACACAGGACCGTCGCCAAGAGCGTGATCGCCGGCACGTGCAGCCCGAACTCGCCGAAACTATGCACAATCAACGTGGTGAACGCGAACAAGGCGCCCAGCAGCAGACCGGCTCCTGGGTGCCGCTCGCGGAGGCGCATGCCCCGCCAGCCGAGCCGATACACCAATCCGATGGCGATCACGGCAAGGATCAGCGCGGGCACACCGGCTTCCGTCAATAGCTCCAGGTACTCGTTATGGGCGTGGTCGTAAACGAGATGAGCGTCGCGCACGTCGGCACGGTACAGCGACTCCACGTAAACGAATGTGCCGTAGCCTGTCCCCCACAGCGGAAAATCACCGGCCATCGGCAACAGGCGGAGCCACAACGGCATGCGATTGTCGAATGCCTCACCCTGCCAAAAGGTTGCCAGGCGCGCCTTGACGAGCCCGAACCCGTACCAGCTGGCGAGCGCGATCGCCAGGGCAGCGATGACCACGCCGGTGCCGAAGCGCAAGGACGCGCGGCGCGGTAGACCCGGATGCCCGTACAGACCAGCACAGCGGCGACGAGCGCCAGGAAGCCGCCGCGCGACAGGCACAGAGCAATGCTGCCGAGCATGAGTGCCAGGGCAGCGCAGATCCAGAGGGAGAATGGGTCATTCACGAGGCTCGGCACGAGCAACGCCGACCACGAGGGCCTCGCGCCGGGCGCGCGTGGGTGACCCGATTCCGCGTCCGACTCCCGGCGGCTAAGAAGTAGACCGACGCCCGCCCCGACGCACAGGTTCATGTAGAACGCGAAGTGATTGCGGTTGATGAACGGGCCGAAGACATGGCCGAGCGAAGGGTAAGTCCAGTAGAGCGTTTTCTGGTCCGAGCTGGCAAATTGGATGAGGGCGAACAGGCACAATGCGGTGCCGTTCACCAGGCAGGCGATGCTGAGGCGCAGCAGCGAAGCGGTCGAAGCGATGTTGTTGCGCACCACCGCGAAGACGAGGAACACGGCCAGAATCCGCATGAGGTCCACCCGCGTCGCCCCGGGGCATAGGCTGAGCGTTGACCCCGCGGGCGGATCGACGGCGACCTGCTCACCGTCGGGGAGCACTTCCGGACTGCCGGGGAGGAGCTGTTCGTAAATACGGGCGGTGGCAGGGGCGATTCGCGTCAGCAAGCCAGGAGACTGTGGGGTCAGCTGCCAGATACCGAGCAGGAACAGGCCGGCAAGGCAAAGGTCGACTGGACAGCTCTTCCAGGTTAGGTGTCCCTCGAGGAGCATGCGCCCGGCCCACAGCAGCAGCAGCAATCCGACGCCGGCATTCAGCAAGAACTCGAATCCGGGGTGGACGGCGCCGTAGGCCCACGGCGCCGCGCAAACCATGACGAGCACGACAAGCTCCATGGCGCCCGCAGGACGGTGACCGCGCCATCGCGTAGTGGACAATGTGGATCAGGAATGGCTAAGGCCATCAGCGCGGTCTCGTCCGCCGGGAAATGCAACAAAAACTGCCTGGCCGAATGGCAGGCACGAAGTGAGCGGCGAACCGGAAGCCTCGACAGCTTCCGGAACCTCAACGCGAAGTAGGCCGACTTACCTGGGCTTGTACGGGCAGGCCTTCCGACTGTCTCACCTGTGGGCGGACACTGTGTAGTGCCACTCGGTCAGCAACACGACCTCATCCGGATTGCCCACGTTGTCGCGTTGCCGTGCGTCGTCTTGACTTGCCTTCAAGCGATTCGCCGTGACCATGGGGCCGTCGAATCGGAACGGGTTATAGGAAACGTTGGCGCCCGGTTCGCCGCTTGCGAAGGCTTGCTGCGCGCGTGCCAGGACCGCGGGGCCAAAGAACGCGAGTCCGAAAACGGGCATCGCGCTCAACGCCGCAGCCGTGATCAATCGCGTAACCCGCCGTGTCCACCGGTGCTTTACTTTTGTGTCAGCCTGTCGAGAACATCGCGAGGCCCCCGCCCTTCTAGGGAACATGGTGCAGTTCTTAGGATTCTACCGACTGTACAACTCGCCGTCAACCTGCCTTGACAAGTTTTGTGCAGAAATCGCGCGGCGCGAAAATGCGTCACCAGAGCAGGCTCGCCTCACTTGCTGAAGCCGGAGGACTTCAGGAAGGCACGGATTTCTTCGGCATGGGTGAAGTAGCTCCGCCCCTGGCTCGTCCCACTCAGGATGCCGAGAAGATTGCCCCGGCTGTCGATAAGGGGCCCTCCCGACCTGCCGTCAGCGTACGTCCGATCAACGACCCAAAACAACCGCGTCTTGCCGCCCACCTGCCGGCGGACCAGCTTCTTGCCCAGAACCTTATCTATCAGGCAGGTCGGGCGCCGACGTCAGCGTAGCCGGCCGCCAGCCCATTGAAGCTGCCCTGTTGCGGCACCAGATCCTCCGGACAAAGCTGCAGCGACCCGGGCACGTCATCGTCGGTGCGCACTCGGATCAAGGCGAGATCCAGAAGGTCGTCCGAGTCCAACACCATCTCCGCCGAGCGGTAGGTCTTTTTTGGTTTGGGGTAGGTGTCCACGGCAAACGTGGACACCTCGAGACGGTCCGCCTTTTTGACAAGGTGATGCGCCGTCAGGATGTACACGTATTCGCCCTTTTTCCCCAAGACGACGCCGGTGCCGGTCCCCTCGGGTACGTTGACGACGCGCACCGTCGCTCGGATCGCGGACAGCTGCACTTCCCGAGAAAAGTCGGCGGAGGGCAGGATTTCGACTTGACCGGTGAGCAGGAACAGCAAACCCAGCGAGCGCATGCGATAATCCTCCCCCGGCCGCCATCCCCGCAACCGCTAGGCTACAGAATGCAACCAGGGGCTTCAAGGCCCTAACAAGTTGACCGAGCCGGTGTTGTGCGAGTTGCTGAGGAAGGTATTGGTGTAACTCAGGTGCGTGATGCTGATCAGGTAGCGGGTGAACGCTTCTTCGATCGTCTCCTGCAGGATGATCACGTCGCCGCCCTGGACGATGATGTTTTCCCGCGGGTCGCGGAGGGCGACGTTGAGGTCGATGCTGATCGGGATTTGCCCGTTGTGCTTGGTGCGCCGCAGCACGGTCACGCAGCTCGGATTCGGCGTACCGATGCCCGAAGAGGTGACCGTACCCGTCAGGTTGTTCTGGCTGATCGCACCGTTGATGATCGGGCCGCCCGCGATCGCGATCGCGTCCACCACGTGCAGGTCGTAGTCGCGCGGCACGATGAACTGGCGCGGCAGCAGCAGGCCGCCGGTGTAAAACACCTCGCCGCGACGAGCCTCGACGAACACTACGTCGCCGTTCTCGAGGACGACGTCCTGGACCCCGAACGGCACCGGCTCGCCCTCGGGGAGCTTGAGCGGGATCCGCGTGACCTTGGTCCCGCCGTCCTTGAGCGCCCGCTGGATGATGACCTCGTCGAGTCCTTCCGAGCCGGGCAAGCCGCCGGTGCGATCCAGCGCGTTCAGCACGTCATTTTCGTAGGCCGGCAGATCGACGACCGTTCCTGTATTGCGGCGTTGAAAGATCGCCAGGCCGCCGCCGCCCCCGGTTGCGGCGCCGGCGCCGCCCGTGCCGCCGCCATCCTGCCGCACTACCTGGACGCGGTAGGTGCGCGGCCGCGACAGCGACACGAGAATGTGGCGATCCGGCTGCAAGATTTTGCCGCCGACATACGCCTCGCGGACCGCCTGCTCGGCCTCGGCGACCGTCATGCCCTTGACGTTGATCGGCGCGATGAGCGGCAACGGCAGCGTGCCGTCCTCGCGCACCGGGATCGGGTAGCCGATGGCGGGCGGGATATTGGTGCTCTGCTCGGGGAACCGCACCGGCGGCGCCTGGGCCTTGTCGCCCATGACCCCCTCGATGTAGACGCCGAGGAGATCGCCTGGTGCGAGGCGATAGGCGGGCGGCGGGTTCTGGCGGAGCGTGGTCAGCGGGATGTTCTTGAGGCCCTCGACGGACGGGACGAGATACTCCGGCGGCAGCCGCGACACCGGAATGCCCTGGCCCACCGGGTTGGTAAACGCCGCACAGCCGCTCGTGAGCCAGCACAGCGCCAGCAGGGCGGACGCTCGCCGGGCGGCATGCCGCGGTCGCGTCATCTGCGGAAAATTGCGTAACAGTGCGCTCACCGAGTCCATCCTTGCCACGGTCACGACACACCAGGCACGCCACCGATCAGCGTGCCCGCATGAGTTCGGGCACGTCAACGACGCGCCCCAACGACGGCATCCCGGTCAAGATCCATGCGCGATCGTCCGCACCGGGCATCGCGAGCCCGGGCAGGCCGAGCCACACCGAGTCCTTCACCGGCGGCGGATTCATCGGCGGCGGCTTGTCCACGGGTGGCCGCAGCCACGGCAACTCCTCGTAATTCAACGGCGGCGCCGGCAGGTCCGCCGATGGCGTGGGAATGATCTCTTGTTTGAACGTCGCCATCACGATGATGGGCGGCCGGGCGATCGGCACGACGACGCCGTCCCGCCAGCCCTGCACGCGCGCCACCTCGGCACCGTGACGGAAGCCGGCGAACCAATCGTCGATCCGCTGCTGCTGTTCGGGCGTCCGCAACACCCGCAAGCGATACCGGCACGGCGGACTCGCCGGCGGCTCGCCCGAGTCGTTGCGGTTGACATAGTCGGTGAAGCCGTGGTGGAACCCGTCGGCGTACGCCAGCGACAATCGCGACTCCGGATGCTCGGCGACGACGTCCTTCCACGCGTGGTCGGCAAGCATCCAAACCTCGACGTGGAAACAGCAGCACTCGGTGAAGTTCAGCGGTTCGCCGACGACGTTCTCCACCAGGTAGGGAAACCACGAACAGCCGCCCAGGCACATCAGCGGCAGGCAGATCAGCGCGTTTCGCAAGGCCACGGTCATGGCAATCTCCGCCCCGATGGCGCAGGCAGCGAGCCGACGGGCGTGTCCGGGGTCGTTGTGTTGGATCGGACCGCCGAGATTGCGGGCGTTAGCGATTATTCGTTCTTCGCGTGAGATTCACGAGGATCGCGGACCGGATTCGCTCAAGATGGGTGAGACGTGATCGACTGCGTTGAGCAGCAGATGGAAGCAAGGGCGCTAAACCAGGCAACAGCCGCGAATCAGGTTTCCTTACCAGAACCCGGCGAACCAGCGGACGCGCCGCGGCTCGGGCTGCGGAATGCGCAACGGCAGGCCGTGCAGGATCGCGGTAGCGTTGGTGCTGCAGACCCGGTCGGCCACGACGCCGCCCGCCCAGCTGGCGATGCGGCGGTAGGCCTCGGCCATCTGCGGCCGGCGCCGGCGCGGCGAATGGCCGTCCGAGCCCATGACGTGAACGATGCCGCGTTTGAACCAGTCCTTCAGGGCCCGCGCGTCTTGCCTTGTCTTCGGCTCGCTGACGCTGGCCGCATTGACCTGGATCAGGCAACCCGCGCGGATCAATTGCTCGATTCGGCCGGCATCGTGCAGGAGTTCCGGCTGGCGCTCCGCATGCGCGAGAATCGGGCATACGCCCCCTTGCCGCAGTCCCTCGATGACGGCTTCCAACTCGACGAACAGGCCGTTCGGCATTTCAATCAGCAGATGCTGTCCGCGATCCGCGACGCTGAGGAAGCTTCCCTGGCGCCAGGCCAGCTCCACGTCCGGGCGGACCATGACTTCGGCGCACGGGAACACGGCCAGGTCGATGCCGGCCGTACGAAGCATCTCGGACAACCGCTGCGTTCCTGCCCGGATGCGCTCGGGAGTGACCGTATCCCAGCGCTCGCTTTGATGGGCCGTGGCGGCGCTGACACGAATGCCGTCGCTGTGCGCGATCCGGCACATCTCCAGCGCGTCCTCGTCCGTGCGCGGTCCGTCATCCATGCCGGCCAGAAGATGACAGTGCAGATCGACCAGCGGTATCATTGCTATACCCGAAGTAGCCAGCGCCAGAATCCTGGCTTGCGTTGCCCATTGGGTTCGGGCGCGGACGCTCGCTGATCCCCGTTGGCCGTGGCCGGCTTGACGGAACCGCTCCCGTCGTGATTCGCAGTCCCGTTCTTCGGCGCCTGGTCGTCGGGCGTTTCCGTGCGATACGCATAATTCTTCTTGTCGCCGGCGTAGTACTTGTAGGTGTATCCGTAGCCGTACCGGTAGCCGGCATAGCCGTAGTCGCTGGAATCGCTGCGGTTCACCTCGTTGACCACGACGCCCAGCACGTTGGCCCCCAGCGTGGCCAGGATTTCCTTGGCCCGGCTGGCGTGCAGTCGCGCGTTCTTGGCGATCCGGATCGTGAGGATGACCCCGTTCACGTGCGGCACGACCACGCACGGGTCGGTGACGGCGAGCAACGGCGGCGTGTCGATGAGCACATAATCGAACTGTTCGCGCATGACGTTGAGAAACTCCTTGAACCGGGGCGACGAAAGCAGCTCGGCCGGGTTGTCGGGATGGGGCCCGCACGGCAGGATGGACAGGTTGGGGACCACGGTGGGGCGAATGGCGTCCGCAAGCTCGCCCTCGCCGCCGATGACAGCTGCGAGGCCGCCGCTACCCGAGACGCCGAAGATCTTGTGGACACGGGGCCGGCGGAAGTCCGCGTCGATGAGGATCACCTTTTTGCCCGTCTGCGCGATCGAGACGGCGAGGTTGGCCGCCAGCGTGGACTTGCCGTCGCCCATGTCGGGGCTGGTGACCTGAATGAGCTTGTGCAGCTCCCCGCGCATGCTAAAGGACAAGCTGGTACGGATACCCCGGTAAGCCTCGGCTTCGATCGACTTGGGCCGGTAGAACGCCGACAGCATCGGTTCCAGCACCTTGCCGTCCGGCGTCGGCGTCAGCTCACCGTCGTGCTGCCTGGAAGCGAAGAACGGCACGTGTCCGATGACCGACAAGCCGAGCCGCGTGCGGATCTCGTCGGGGGTACGGAAGCTCTGGTCGGCAAGCTCCGCCAGGTACGCCAGTCCCAGGCCGCACAATAAGCCGAGGCATGCAGCTACGCCGAGGATAGTCTGGGCTCGCGACGCCACCGCGCCCCCCGTGGACGCTGGTGCAATGTTCTGGGCGTGATAGCCGCCCAGGTCCTTGAGCAAGTTGATCTCCGTCAAGCGCTTGATGATGGTTTCAAAAAGCTGTTGGCTGCGTAGGATCTCCGCACGGTACGTCTCGTCCTGCACTTCGGCGCCAATTTGCTTCGTGGCCTCGCTCTGCTCGCTTTTCAGCAAGCTGACGATGCCTTCCTCCTCGGCTTTGGCGCCTTCCAGCTCCTGCTTCAGGAACTGCAGGTGCCCTTCGATGGGGTCAAGAAGCACGCCCCGCTCCTCACGACCAACTTTCTTGTTGTAGGCCTGGAACGCCTCGATGCGCTTCCGAATGCTTTTGACCTGCGGATGACTGGGGCCATACTCCTCCAGCAGGGTTTGCTCCTGGAGTTGCAGGACGGCGAGAGGATCGTCGGTCAACTGATTCAACTTCTCGCCGGCCATCAGCCGTCGCGTCGAGTCGGAAACCATGAGCAGCAGATGGGCTCGGTCGGCGTTGTCCTTGATTGCCTTCTGGATCGCGTTGATGCGTCCTTCGATTTCCGCCCGCCGCATGCGGAGGGCCGACCGCCTGGATTCCAGCGTGGCGAACTGTTCCTGCAAGGGGCTGGTGCCTGTTCGCCCCCGCAGCAGATCCGGGTGAGCTACGCGGAACGCCCTGTACTCCTTTTCTTTTTTCTCGATCTTTTCTTCGAGCGTGTTGCGCAGCTTCGGTAATGAAATCGACCGTGTCCTTGCTGACGTTGCGGTAGGTGACGTCGAGGAAATCCTTGTAACTGTCGATAACGGCATTCAGGACCAGCGGGCAGTCCGCGGCGACGTAGCTGCGGTACGACAGGTTCAAAATACTCCCGGCGTCCCGCTCCCGGCTGACCCTAAGCGAGTCGATGATCGCGTTCGTCGGATTGGGGTTGTTGGCAAACGACTGCAGCTGCCGCAGCTGCCCTCTCTCGACCGCTTTGCCGACGATCAGTGGACTCCGGATGAGCACCAGATGCGTGGCCAGGAAATCGTCGGCGCCCGACGCCCGTTGCTCCGTTCCCGGCAGGGACATCTCCGGCCGCTTCTGCACGACGAGCACCAGGGCCGAGGATTGATAAAGCGGCTTGACCTGCGCATAGTACAAGCTGCCGAGCACCAGGCCAATCACGACCCCGAGGGCAATGTACAACTTGTGCCGCCAGGCGATGTGCAGGACACGCGGCAAGCCTCCCGGCGATCCGGCATCTTGCGCGTCGCTTCCCCTGGCGTCGGGATGTTGTTGCATGGCTTCTCTCCCGGAATCGGATCATTCCAACCGCTGGCGGGTCACTGGCAAAGGTTCCGCATTGGTAGTTACGCCTTTTAGGCGGTTCCCCGACCGCCTTAAGGCGGAACTAAAAACTGTTCGCCTCGTTCCTCTGCGCTACCTCAAATCGGTAACGTGCAATACCCTATCATACATGCCGAAAATTCGTGCGCCTAGCTGCAATCCACGCAATCGGGTCTGCCGGATCGGGACAACCGTTTCACGATTTCAGGCGATCGCTGTCCGCCGTCGGCGTTTGGGCAGACCGTGCCTTCAGCTGCAGCTCGTAGACCTTGGCGCGAACCTGACTGATGTACGCTGCCCGGATTTGACTGGCGATGAGCCCGCGCCGGCCTTCGAGGAAGCCGAACCGGACAATAAAATGGTAAACAAACCACATCCACGGCTCGAATGGCAGCCGGATGACGATGTTCTTGAGGAAGCGCCGCCGTTCCTGAGTGTTGCCGAAGAGCCTGGGCTGGATGGTCGCCTCGCCGTAGCGCCCGGTAGTCAGAAAACTGTACCGTAACCCTGCCTCCCACGTGGAATACCGGTTGTGCCTGTCGAGGTACGCCTGCAGGCCCTTGAAATCCTCGTGAATCACCGGCGCACGCAGTCGGCCGACCGATCCGTCCACGATCACGCGCTCATGCACTTCCATGTCCAGGGAATGAGCACCTGCGTCACTGTCGGGGAGGCGCTCGAATCGAGCCTTGCCGGGACGGATAAGCAGGACCGCGGCAAACGAGAACCCGCCAAAGCGAAAGCGCTTGCCCAGGAAGTGAAACTCTTTCGTGATCAGGTAAGCCGCGTGCGGGGCCGGCGCCTCGATTGCGCTCTGGATCTCGTCCCACAACGCTGGCGGCACCACCTCATCCGCGTCCAGGAGCAGGACCCAGGGTGTGTCGATGTCGAGGTTGTCCAGCGCCCACTGCCGCTTCTTCGGATAGCAACCGTTCGCCGTGAATTGAACCACTTCCGCCCCCATGGCGGCCGCGATCGCCGCGGTGCGGTCCGTGCTGTGCGAATCGACGACAATCACCCGGGCCGCCGGTGCCAGGGCGGCCAGACACCGGTCGATGTTGGCCTCCTCGTTCTTCGCGGCCAAAAGGACCGTCAACGGCAATTTCCGCAGCTCGCCCATCCGCCAGCACCAGATCGCTCATATGCACGGAATTCGATCGGGTCGGACTCCCCCTGAGCTGAGCAGCCGCCGACCGAATTTCGCTACCCTGGCCCCTTGATCTCACGGTGGCGGATCACCTGAGCCGGATTGCCCGCCACGACGGTCCACGGCTCGACATCGCGCGTCACGCAAGCGCGGGCCCCGACCACCGCGCCCTCGCCAACGGTAACGCCAGGACCGATAAACGCCTCGGCCGCCACCCACGCCCCATCCGCAATGGTGATCGGCCTGGGAACCAGAGGAAACGCCGGGTCCGTGTAATCGTGGGTAGCCGCGCACAGGAACGCTCGCTGACTGACCAGTGCGCTCCTACCGAGCCGTACCGGAGCCACCGAGTAGCAGTCCACCCCATCGGCCAGGCACGCGCTGTCACCCATCTCCAGATTCCACGGCGCCCAAATCCTTGCCGCCGGATACGGATGAGCGCCGCGCCCCAATTTTCGCGCCAAAACACCTGAGCAACGACCGGCGCCAACCGTGCAACGGCCGCGGACTGGGGCGGTAAAGCGTCGTCCAAACGATGGCCCACGCGAAGCGCGCCAGCTGATTGCGCCACCCGAGTTGGTTCCGGTAGTCACACGCGGCCGGCAAGAATGTCCTCGTTCAATTGCTCGAAACCGGCAGCTACTTTCGCCCAGGTGTACCGCGCTTCCACCAGTCGCCGCCCGGCCTCGCCCATCGCCAGGGCGGCCGTCGGGTTCTCGATTACGCGCTCCAGCCCGCCGGCCACGGCCTCCACGGTCAGTGACGTGACGAATCCAGCGCCGGCTTCGCCGACCTCCGGGAAATGGCACGCCTCGGAGATGACGACCGGAACCCGGGACGCCAGCGCCTCGAGGATCGCGAGGCTGAAGCCTTCCTGCCGGCTCGGCAGGCAAAAGCACGCACAGTGGGCGAGCGCCGCCCACTTGGTCGGTCCGTAAAACGGCCCGGGAAGATGGACCCGCGCGGTCAACCCCAGTTCGGCCACTCGCTGCGCAAACGCGGCCCGGCCGCCGTCGTCAGCCCCCACCACCAGTAGCTGAATGTCGGGAAACTTCGTGGCCACCCGAGCGAATGCATCGATGAGGTAGTCGAGTCCCTTCTTGTAGTGCAATCGGCTCAGGAACAGAACATACGGCCGGCCGGCAATGCCCGGAACGGCCTGGTGCAGCACGTCGATCGACGCTGGGTTTACCTCGGCCAGGTCGACTCCGTTGGGGATCACCCGAACCGGCGCGGTCAGCTTCAAAGGCAGCATCAACTCGGCCTCGTCGCGGTTGAGCGCTCGGATTGCGCTGGCGCCATTGAGGAATCGCCGGACAACCAGGGCCAGCGCGAGCCGCTTCTTCCAGCGTTTCTGGGCCAACGACCACGGATCGAGCATACCGTGCGGGTTGACCACGTACGGGATGCCGGCCGCCCGAGCTTCCGCGCCAGCTGCCAGCAGCAGCGGGTCCCAGACGCCGTGCAGGTAGATGAAGTTTGCACCTTCGAGATAAACAGCAAGATGGGCGCGGGCTGAGCCGCGGTGCAGCCACTCCAGCAAGTTTGGCCTTGGAATCTTGATGATCGGGAACTTGCGGAGGTCCCTGGTAACCGCGTCCGGGGCGTCCGGATCCTCGGCGAGTATCTGGACGCGGTAGCCTATGGCCGCCATCGCGAGGGCCAGCCGGGACGTGGAGAGCGGCGGACCGCCCGCCGCCCCGGAAACCGACTCGATCACGTGAACCAACGTCCGCCGAGTCGTCGATAATGTGCCGATTACAGTAACCTCAGGATGCATCTGCCCAGCATGCCCGGCGTTGCGGCCGGTGCCGCAATCGCTGCGGCCGCCGCCGCCCAGAATCCGTCGGCAAACCGTTCCGGCCCCCACTGTGCAATGCGGGCCCGGCTCGCTCGACCCATTTCCGCGCCGGTCGGGTTGGGCCGCGACCTCGCTCATCAGCCCAGCCAGTCGGACGTGATCTTCGGGAGGAAACGTAAACCCGTTGATCCCCTCGGCGACAAGGTCAGGGGCACATCCGCACCGGTCGGACACCAGGACCGGGAGCCCGGCCGCCATCGCCTCGTTTACCACGAGGCCCCACTGCTCCGAGGTGCTGGCATGGACGAACGCCCCGGCCAGGCCGTAATAAGCCGGCAGTTCTGGGTACTGCTTGAATCCCGGCAGGTGGACTGCGCCGGCGAGCCCGATGTCCGCGATGAGTCGCTCCACGTCCGGCCGCAGCGGTCCGTCGCCAAGCAGGACCAGGTCCCACGGATCAGCGCCGGCCGCAGTCCGGTATTGGGCGAACGCGCGGAGCAGGCCTGGTAGGTTCTTCTTCGGGAGGAAGCGGTTCGACGCCAGGAAGAACCGTTGCGGGAGTCCGAACCGGGTCCGGAAACTCGGGTCCCCGCGCGGCGTCGGCCCCGGTCGCAAAGTGCTCGTTGTCCACCGCGTCGTAACCGAGGAACACGCGATCCGCTGGAACGCCGAGGCCGACGGCGTACTCCCGGTGCGGCGTGCCCCCGACCAGCGCGGCTGCGAAAGACCGGACGACGCGCCGCTTGACCGCCTCTTTCCACCACCGTCGCGGCTCGTCATGGGCCGTGCTCTCCGACATGACCACTGCCGGTACTCCGTTCGCCATGCACCACCGCAGCGTGCGCCGCGCAGTCGCAGCCGACCAGCCGTGCACGAACACCACGTCGGGGCGGGCGGCAGTGAGCGCACTCGTCAGCCGCGCGGCCAGCTCGCTGTCCGGCAAGGCCGAGTCGTCCTGACAGATCGTTACGCGACGAAAGCGGTGCGCCGCTGGGTCGACGTCCCAGGCATATTCCCTGGTGACCGCCGAAAGCTCGATTCCAACGAGATTCCCGCGCGTCCGGGCGGCCGCGAGCCGGGCAATATGATAGGGCCCCAAACGGTGGAACAGGACGGCAGTCTGTCATCCCCGCGCCTCTATGCATGGCCGGACGTTCCAGGTCGAGTTGCCACCGCGATCATCGACTTCGCCAGCGGCGGAATACGGCCGATCCGGCGAAAGCGTATGTCGCGGAAGCCGGCTTCCGCGAGCAGTGCCCCGAGCGTTTTCACGGACCAAAACTTAATGTGCCCGTAGTCCCACAGCGCCGTGAAATGTTGATCCATTTTCCCCGCCAACAAGAGGCCAGGTTCTTTAAGTAGCCGTGATACGGAGTCGAGATAATCGCTATCCCACCCGGCTCCAGAAGGGAGTAGAGGCATGCTGCGAACCTCCGGGGCAAGAAAACGTGTTCGATTACCTCCAAACTGATGACGACCGGGAATTGCCCGAACCGCCCCGCCAGGTCGTCGGCGTCCGAGCCGAGGCTGAGTTTTAGGTCCGGGCGGTTGCCGTTTGCGAGGGCAATTCCTGTTCCGGAGGGATCGACACCGACGACTTCGAATCCATTGCGTGCCAGCTCTGTCGCGGTCGCCCCGTTGCCGCATCCAAGCTCGAAGACGCGGCGCGACCGGCCGCTCCAATTCCGCGCCGTAAGTACCTCAAGGACAGGGGGCATGAGATACGCATGGGTGTGCGCAGGTTCCGTGGTTGTATAGACAAATTCAGACCGGCGATGCATGCGGACTTACCTGTTATGGCGATAATCGCATTTAGAGAAACCGGTCAAACTGTGGTGATCATTTCTGAAAGCCCCTCGCGCAGCTTTACGCGAGGCCGAAATCCAAGGAGTTCGAGGCACCGGGACGGATCAGCCACATAGCGCCTGACCTCGTTGGGGCGGTAGGCGAGTTCACCGAAGCGGATCGCGGACGGGTCCCGTCCGCACCAGCCCACGAGGTCGGTAATCAGGTCACGGAGCCGGATGGCCAGGCCTGAACCGACATTCAGCACTACCACGCCTGGCTCGCCATGCGGCCACGGGGTGGTCGCCGCGAGCAGGAAGGCCTCAACCACATCGTGGACGTGCACGAGATCGCGCCAAAGGTCGCCTCCCGTGGTGCGAATCACGTCGCCCGCCCTTGCGGCTCGAATGACGTACGGGATCAAACGGTTCGAGGGTTCGAGAGGTCCGTAGACGTGGAAGGGGCGGAGGATAGCGACTTCGAGCCCAAGTGTGACGGCGAGCGCCTGGGCGATCTGCGTGCCCGCCGCCTTGCTGCCGGCATAAGGATTGACAGGCTCGAGCGGGTCCGTCTCGCGCAAGCCCCGTTCCCCAATACGGTCGCCGGTCCGCCCGTACTCGAAGCATTTGCCCGCCAGCACGACCCGACGCACCCCCGACGCCCGGCAGGCATAGAGGAGATGGGCGATGGCGACACTGTTGACACTAATGCCGGCGAAGACATCCGTCAAGTCCGCCACCCCTGAAGCGGCCAGATGTATCACCGCCTTGCAACCCGGGAGCAGCCGCGACCAAACGTCTGGGTTAACCATCTCCCCCAAAACCCAATCGACCGGCAGGCCGGCAAACCGTTCGATCCGCGCTGGACTTCGGTACAGTGCGCGGACAGACCATCCCCGGCCCAGCGCGGCCAAAAGAAGGTTGCCGCCAATGAAGCCGGTCACGCCAGTTACTGCCAGGTTCATGAGCCTTGCACCTTTAGTCGCTCACCGGTGTCGCCTCTTTAGGCGAGCGGCACGGGCTGCCCTACCGTAGGACGGCTCTCCTGAGCCGTCCCGCAGCCAGGACGGCTCAGGAGAGCCGTCCTACGGTGGTACGTTTTCGGCTGCCGCCCGCCTTACCGGAAGAGGAAGCGAAGGATGTGCAACGGCAGGAGATTGGAAAACACCCACGCCGCCACCGCGATCAATTGAAACACCCTGGAGTGCGCGTAGCAGCGGGCGAGATTTCGCGCGGTCAGGCTCTTGAACGGACCTTGTGGGTTGGGTGGCGTATAACCGTCCCGCCGGTTCCGCACCGCACGTGGCACGCTGCGAACGACGTTCGCGTAGGTCCGCCAGACCTCACGCCAAGACGTTGTCTCGCGGAGGACCAGATCGGTCTGGAGCAGGGCCATATCGACGGCGGTCTGCAGTGCGCGGGCCTGCTCCCAGTTACGCAACCGCCCATCCGGTTGGAAAGTTACTCGGTTGAGGAAGAGTCCCGGGGCGCGGCCAGGATTTTCAGCACGACACCGAGATGCGGGTAATCGGATTGGACAAAACGCTCCTCAGACTCGCGAACCCAGGCCTCGCGGCGGACCAGCAGGTTACCCAGGAACGATGCATGGAATATGCCAAGCCGCTTATTGAGCGCCGACCCGTTTGGGATCTCCATGCGCTCCGGCTTTGAGTGAAGCCCTTCGTTCACAGGAAGCGAGTTGTAGATCACGACCTCATAGCCACTCTTTGCCCCCTCAATAAGGGCGCGGACTCCGCCAGGACTCATCACCGGATCGTCATCGCCTGTAAGAGCGATATACTGGCCGCGGGCGAGGCCGGCTGCACTGACGATGTTGCGCAACATTCCCCGATTTTCAGGAGCACGCCAGCTCTGGAAGTTTACGCCGGACGTGCGGAGTGCGGCAATGACGTCGGGAGTACGATCTGTCGAGGCGTTGTCGCTGATACAGATCTCGACTTCGGAGAGATGGCCGCTTTCCTTGATCGCGCGTATGAGCAGACGGCTGGTTTCCTGGAGTATGGCCGCCCGGTTATAGGTCGGGATACAGATGCTCAGGAGGGGTTCGTTCATCGCGTCGAGAGGTATTGAGGGACATCGATGGCGGGTTGGTCAGCGTTGCTGGCCACCGGCAACAGATTGAAGCGGTTGTGTGTCCTCGGCGGTTGTTGGAGGCTGGTTCGTGACCAATGGCTTCCGGGCCCAGTAGAGGAATGGGTACGAGAAGATTGCCATGTGAATCCAGGCGTTGACCAGCCAGTGCGTTCCGTGGGACACCGTGTGCAGCGCAGCCCCCATCATCGTCACGTAGGTCAGTTGACCTAATAAATCGCCGTGCAGGCCCCGGGCGTACCAGCGGCCCATGATGTACCCAATGAGTAGAAACTTGACAAATCCGAAGTAGCCAAAGGATTGAAAGCAATCCGCCATGCCGGTATTGGTCGTACCTGTCAGCACCTTGTGGCCCCCGGTCCGACTATATACATCAACGTCCTGGTCGAACATGAGCGCTTCTTGACCTCGTAGCCGAAGACTTGTCCGGGAAAGTAGCCGAAAACGATGTTCCTCCAGTGGTAGAATCCGTAGTCGTAGGCACCCGATGCTTCGGTTGCCCAGATGTATGTCGCGCCGTTCGTCACTTCATGCCCGGGCTTGTCAAAAGAATCGAGAAGGGCGCCGATCTGGTCGTCAGTTGACCATCGGGCGATGACGGTCGCCCCTTCCCCACCGCGCAAATCGTTGATCGCGGCATTGGCGGCCGCACCCAGGATGATAACGACCAGCATCAGCCAATTGGGGATGACCCACCGTTTCACGAAGAAAGGACAAAGCAACAAAATGAAAAAGAGGTCAATGGCTGCGGCGCACCGTACCGACACCAGAACGACCATGGCGGAACCGTAAATCCCGAACAACACCAACCAAAGGGTGAGCATCGAGCGCGTGTGCCAGAACACCAGCAGCGAGAGGACGAAACCGTACTTTTGGACCGTCACGAAGAACATGACAATAATGACTGGGCCCGACCACTGCGTTCCGAGATTGGCCATGTATTCTTCCGAAAGGAATTGCCCGCCGACCTGGACTGCGCCCACCCCGATGAGGGTCATTCCCAGGGCCGCATAACTCAGACGTTGAACGTCGTAGTCCTCAAAGGCGCGGACACTCTCAACGCTGCGCCTCACGGCGAAATGCTCGCCGACCCAGGCCGCCAGCAAGCAGAGGATCGCGACGATGACAAAGGAATCGAGGGCGCCGGGCGGCAATCGGCTCGGATTCCGATCCAGGGCAATCACTTGCGGCAGGGCAAAGGTGGCAAAACTGCAGGTGAATAGAAACGGGAAGCGGTAAATGAGTCCTTTTCCAAGGAGTCCCCACGCAAGCAATATAAGGCACAATACCGACAGAACCCAAACGAGCGCTGACATCTTTGATTACTGATCCTGGTAGGCGTTATAGAGGACTATGCAACCAATGCAACATTACCACCAGCATGACCCCTGCCGGCTTGTCCGGCAGGTGAAGCAGTTTGGGCAGCTACCCAGCAGCCGGCTTCCCTCCGACCCCCTCCGACCCCTGCCGGCTTGCCCGGCAGGTGAAGCAGTTTGGGCAGCTACCCAGCAGCCGGCTTCCCTCCGACCCCCTCCGACCCCTGCCGGCTTGCCCGGCAGGTGAAGCAGTTTGGGCAGCTAGGCGCAGCCAGGCGCGGTAGCCAGCCAAACTCCTTCACCTGCCGGGCAAGCCGGCAGGGGTCGGAGAGACTTGGTGACACGCACGCACGGTTAGCCAGCCAAACTGCTTCACCTGCCGGACAAGCCGGCAGGGGTCGTCCGTCGCGCTTATGTCGCATTGGCTGCGCAGCCGTCTATAAGGGGGATTGTGGCCCCGAACAACTGCAACAGACAGGCGCCGTATGTCTAAGACTATACTCTGCCGCCCGCTGGCTCGCGTTCTTGCTGTGGAAGCGGCGGAGGTCGTCGTCCACGACGAGGCGTTCGATCCGCTCAGTCATCGCCTCGACAGAGCGGATCGGGACGATGAAACCATCGACCCCGTCGCGCACGACGCTCCCCGTATTCGCTGTGCAGATGACCGGAAGCGCGGCGGTCAGCGCCTCGTAGACTGCCGTTGCGGAACCTTCGCAGATCGACGGGAGGAAGAACACGTCAGCCCAGGCATAGTGGTCGCGGATGGCGGAGCGCAACACGGGGCCGGTGATCTCCACCGTGCCGGCCAGCTCGGCCCGGGCGGATTCTGACCCCGGCAGCGGACCGACCATCCGAAAGACGGCCCGCCCGCGCAGGCACCGCGCCACGGCCGCGACGTAAGGAGAGCCTTTGCGCAGCCCGATCGACCCGACCGTGAGGACCCGCAGCGGTCCGTTGTGGGGCGGCCGCTCGGGAATCGCGAAACTGTCATCGACGCCGTAGGGGATGACGACGCAGTCCGCACCCGGCCCACCGCAGGCGATGACTGCCTGGCGCACGAACTCCGAGCCGCACAGGATGTGGCCGGCCAACTTCCACTCGGCAATTTCGCGATCGGCGTACGCACGGACGCATCCGCCGATCGATGGAGCATCCTCCCAGTCCGGAAAACGCTCGTGTTCTTCTGCAAGCAAAGGTGCAGCGTAGGCCATCGGCGCAATCGTCTGCTCCAGAAACGTCCCGATGCCACGCTGGCGGGCCGCCTCCAGCAGTTCCAGCCCGGCGGAATTGTAGACGAACAGGCCGCGGGCGGCCCCGAGGCCTTGCCGCAGGACGCGCTGGCAGAAAGAGCGGCCGCCCGCGGAGGAAAACGCCAAGCCGCTCTTCTTCGGTGCGGGCGCGGGCCACGGCGCGGGCGTAGCCGCAATCCGAACGCGTTGAATGCCGTGATGTGGTCCGCCGGGATGCCGGCCGCGACGCGGCTCAGCGCGCGCCGGAGCGGCGCGGGCGCCAGGCGTCCGGCAGGAGGCGCAGCAAGCGGGAGAGGCGGCCGCCAGCATGGAAGTCTGTAAACAGCCGGGCAAGGAGGCCGGCCCGATGCAGGATGCGCGGCACTGCGTAGTGCAGCCGCGCCCCGAGCATGGCGACTGCGATGGTCATGAGGCGCCTCGCATGGCGGCCAGCGCGGGGCTACGCAGGCGTCCCAGCGGAACTGCTCGCTGCGCTTTGCGACCTGCTTCGATGAAGGGCTTGCGGACATTGGCATCGCGGGCTAGTTGCATGAGCAAGTCGGCAATGTCCGGCGCACTCTCCGGATTAACCACCGCCCCCGCGTCTCCGACTACTTCCGGCAAGGCGCCATGATGTGAAACAACGACGGGCGTACCGACTGCAAACGCCTCCACGGCGGGGATGCCGAACGTCTCGTAGCGGGAGAGAAACAGTAATGCAACGGCAGCGCGCATGAGGGCCGGCAAACCATTGTCCGCGCTGACGTAGCCAAGGTGCTGCACGTTCGGAAATGCACGTGCACGTATTTGCAGGTCGGGGTCGCTGTCGCCTACAACCAGGATCCGGAGGTCGGAGCCGCGCGCGAGTAACGCGCGTGCAACCTCCAGCGTCGGGCCGCCGCCCTTGCGCAAGGTTAGTCCACCGACAACCAAAACATAGGGCCCACGTTGCGGTTCGGCTGCAGGATGGGGTCTGTCCGGCACATTTTGGGCGAAGAAACGTCTTCGACGCCATTGCCGACCACCGCCATGCGCAACCGCGGCACTCCGAAAAGGGCCGTCAAGCGGCCGGCGAGAAACTCCGACACCGGAAGCAGGAGGTCGGCACGCTGACAGATGCAGCGCAAGCGGCGCGTCCACCGCCGACGTTCCTTTGCCAAAGCCGGCGTCGAATTATACCAGGGCACTCGGGATCGACCCAGTTGACGCAGTGGACCGTCACGGCCAGACGGGCCTTGCGCGTTGGCACATAAACCTCGGCCGGACAATAAATCCAGTCAACTGGGCCAGTCCAGGGGTCGCAGACCGGGGCTCCCATCAGCAGCCAGCCCATCTCCATCCACGAGCGACGTAGGCCGTAGGTGCGAAGTGGTATGCCCGCCAGGCGTGAAGCCGCCGGCTCGGTCGTCAAGGCAGCCACGTCCGGCCGGGCGCCGAGCATCTCAAGCGCGACCCCTGGAGAGCGACCGAGGCGGGGGACCATGTTCAGAATGTGCTTGCCGACACCCGTCGGGCTAACCGTGCGATGCAGGTGCACGTATGCAGAAAGCCGCAAGAATTCTGTCTCCTCTCGCTGGTGAGCGTCCGCAACCGAGTGCTGTATTACTCCGGCACCGAAGTTCGTAGCCGGAAATCCTGTCGGCGAAAATCGGATGGGGGGTAATTGTACGCGAAGCGAACAGCTCACAGCTACGCGGGTTTGACGCCGAGATAGTTGAGAAACTGCTCCGCTCGCTTTTCCCAGGTGTGCATGTTGATGTACTGTTGTCGGGCGAGCCGGTCAACAGAGTAGTCCGGGCTTATCATTCGCCGTAACCGTCCGACACAGTCCTCAACGTCTGAGTAGACCTCCAGGTGGGGCAGGTGAGCGCGGGCGGAGCCGAAGTCCGCCGACAGGGCCGGTCGGTCAGTAGCAAGATAGTCGTAGAGCCGGAGCGGGTCGCGCCGCTCGCTATGCCAATCGACCCGCAGAGGGTTCCAACATACCGTAAATCGGGAAAGGAACTCCGGCAACCGCAAATGCGGTTGTGGGCCTAGCCATCGAACGTTAGGCCTTGCAAACACCGCGTCGATCACGGACTTCGCGGCCGGACCCTCGTCGAACACGGGACCCACGAACGCGAACACAGCTTCAGAGAATCGATCGACCACCTCGGCGATCAGGGGCCAGTCGTAGGTGCTGTTGATTTGCCCAGTACAGCCGACGATAGGCCGAACTTCGTCGTGCAATTCGGCCGGGACGGCGACTTCACCACGTAGGCGTTCGAGGAAAGCCGCGCTAACGGCCATGCCGAGGTAATGCGCGGGCGTGGGGCTCGTACATCGGAAGTCGTCCGCTAAAGGCCGAGCGACAGTCAGGGCGAGGTCGCAAGCATCGAGCAAGCGTTTTTCAAAATGCTGGACCCGCCCCAGATCCCACGAGTAGTTGCGGAAGCAATCGTGCGCGTGGTAGACATGTGTCAACCCGGGGAAACGTTCAGCAACACCCGCTAACCACGGAAGATTATGCACGACGGCCAAGGGGCTGCCGTACCGAAGGAGGTAGGACCGCACGTACCAGATAACGATTTCAGTAGAGAGCCGCTCGAACCGCGTCCAGCCAGGGACCGGAAAACTGAGGACCGCAGAACGCGAGGACCGACGCTTTCGGCGTAGCCACCATTGAGAAGGTCGCCGTTGGAAGCCGAGGCTGACCGGGTCGAGATAGTCTACCTGGACCGACGGCGGCATGGCTTCAAACAGGTTGCGCACCCACGACGCAGCGCCATCGAGGACCAGGATTCTTGGTTTCCGCCCGCCGCGCGTGACAGGGTCCGCAAGCGGTCTTCCAGCCAGGGGAGAAGGCATCACATCCGGTTCAACAAATCAATCGCAGCCGCGTCATTATCCTGTTTACGCCCCCGAATACGATTGAAATAATTCCGCAGCCAAAGGACTGTCCGCGGCCACGTCAACAGTAATCGACCAGAGGCGTAGCGCAGCGAATCTCCCCCGCGCCGTGCGAGGCAAAACTTTCTCCACCAAACCTGCGTAAATAAATAGCGAAGTCCCTCGGTGTCAAAGCCGCGTGGGGGGAACCTGGCCAAACTCACTGCATGTTCCCACAGTCCGCCGCTCAGCGGAGCGATCTTGCGTGCCAAGATTCGTCGTACGCGCATCGACATAGGCAAATCTAGGATCACGGGCATCCCCAGTGCCGCCAACATTCTTGACCAGGATTGGGCCGCCTTCGGAGGAGTCCAATCGACTATCTGATTCGCCGAAAGGCAGCACTTGCCATTCTCCCCAAGCGAACTCATCACCAACACAACATGCGGCACCATTGAGAAGGCATAATGCATAGCGATATGCAGTTGTGGGAGCAGCGGTGGGCACCGGAAGATGTCGTTTGATATCAACACGACATGAGCAAAGTCCGGCACGGTTTCGACAAAGCCAGCGAGCCCAACGCTGGTCACATCCTTGGGGCGGGTCGCGAACATGCTCACGAAGCTGACGAACAAGTGCTCCGGATATCGATCAATTGCCTGAAAAATCGCCTGGACAGCGTCCGGCCGTGGGCGGTCGTCGTCTCCCAAAACCCATAGCCATTCAGTTTCACAGAATTCAAAGCATCGCAGGATGTTAGCGCTCGATTCCCACGTTCGCCCGGTGGCGCACGATGCGAATCTCGGGCCGGGACCTGAGTTCCGGCGGCAATGTTTCCGCGACTGGGCTCGGCAAGGCGTTGTCCAGTATCAGGAGGCGACACTCAGGCGTCAGCTGCGGCAATAGTAACTCGAGATTCGCAGCTAGCGTGTCGTTACGATCAAAAGTCGGAATCGCAATCGTCAGTCGCGCATTCGCCGTCAAGAGGCCCTCCCCACCACGCGATCAACGACAGCGAGGACAGTTTCCGCAAACCGGTCTGGACCAAACGCGGCTGCGGCGGGCGTCTTCAGGAATTGCGCTCCGGCCGCACGCAAACGCATCCATTCGGATTCCGGACAATCCCGAACGAATTCCAGCAACGCACGGTCGCTCAGGAATCGTCGGCCGTTGACAAAACAGGCAGGATCGACGTAGTCTCCAATCCGCTCGTCGCCCAGGTAAATTGGGACCGTACCAGCAAAAAGGGCATCGAACAGTTTCTCAGATATGTAGCCCAAGTCCCCCGTCATATTCTCGAAGGTAAGACAGAAACGGTACTGCGCCATTACGGCAAATTTATCCGGCACCTCGCCGCGAGCGTTGGCAAATGTCCTGTTGGCAAACACTCGGTGAATCCAACTCATCGGTTCACCGCGCCAGCCGGTTCCAAAAACGTCAAGTAACCCCGGAAACTCAACCTCGGCCAAACGGGCAATGCGCCGGCGGCGTGAATAAAGTTCTCCATCAAGCATGTGCCGAAAATCGGATAGACTGAATTTCCAATCTGTAAACCACCAACCGATCCCAGGAAGGCCTGTCAAGCCGGCACTACGGGGTGCCAACAGGCCGTAAGGTCCAAGAAGGCGATTGGAATTGATCAGTATCAAGGGCCGGCGTTCGGAGAAGGGTAAGGAAGACACCGGCCCCGGGGCGCCGAGCGAAAGGTGATAGTGAAAGTAGCGGCGATTATCGACCAAGTGCGGGTTGTAGGTCAAGATGGCGTCGAATTCTGCATGGTTTTCTCGCCGAAAAAAGTGCGGCTTCCCGAGCGGAGATTCAACCAACATCAGTATGAATCTTGCCTTGGCCGCTTCGCGCCGCACCTTTTGAATCTCAGCACGCCTTGTAGGTAAATCCATGAAGAGGACGACTTCAGCATTGGCAAGCGGGTGTTGATCCCAGGTTGAAAATCTGTAACCGCGGTCGCTCCCCAGCTGGCGTAACCGAATCGCCGGAGCCATCCAGCTGGATGGCAACCCGGCATTGGCTTCAAAGAGACGGTCGCCAAGGAAATTCGGCCAGGGTGGGCGGACGAGCACGCGCATCTGTGGCAAACCCAGCACGTCGAACAGAGCCAACCAGCTGTGCTCAACACCGGTGAAATAGTGGTTCCAATCGTCCCAGGTGCTTGATCAGGTAGGCTGACCAGCGGCGAGGGATCATGTTCACCATCCGTAACAAGTTCATGTAAACCCGGGAACGACAAAACAGGGGATCGGCAACCGAATAGGGACACATGCCCATTGGCCGCCATTTGAGGTTAGGATACTTTTCCCGGAAAATCTGGATGTCATGTTCCATCGGGTTCCACGGGTTGTAAGCCGCGCTGGAGCCCCGAAAATGGACGATGCGGCCGGCGAAGCAAGCGATCATACGGACGCCAGCGGCCTTCATCTTCAGGTAGATGTCGTTGTCGTTGAAGGTTGCGTGGAACCGAGTATCGAATGGCACAATCACGTTGAATGTTCGACGATCAAAGACCATGACGTTGTGGCTGATGCAGGTAGGCTCGAAGGTACAATGCTTTACGACAAAGCCATGCTCCTGAATGTGATTGTCGCAGCTGCTGATGTAGGGAACGGCCATCCCGGCCCCAGTCCGGTGCATTTCGGCCAGCATCAGTCGGTCCCAGTCGTGAACCACGAATACGTCGTTTTCCATGATACCGACCAGGTCGCCCCGCGCCTGCATCAGGCCGTGGTTATAAATGGCGCCGAAATTCTTCGGAGTTGGTGAGAGAGAATAGCGGAATCCGAGTCGCTCACAATTGCCCCGCATTGTCCCGCACTCGACTCCCGATCCGTCGGAAAGAATGACCTCCAACGGGCTGTGCGTGCAGTCCTTGAGCGCTTCCAGGCATAGCACGGTGATCGCTTGGACGCGCGAGTATGCTTTGGGGTTGAAATAGTTAACAACAATGCTTAGCAGCATAGCCGCCTCGGATTGCCTCTGCACTGCCATGCCTGCTTGAATCACTAAACTCGGTTTTCGCCATCCGCTGTAGACACGAAGGGGCGGCGATTGCCTTTCCCGCCCCTCCGGAGCTTGCTATACAAGAAATGCGTCACGGCCCCCAGGGCTGGAACCATAAGCGCCAACCGCAACAACGGGGCTGCAAGATGTGCGAACCACGGATTGGTATAGCGGTATAGACGGTGTGTAATCTGATCGAAACGGTAGAGAGCGTTATGACCCAGTTCCTGTACCCTTTGTTCATGAAGTAGTGTGACGAACGTCCTGAAAGGCGTAACGATCATGCCGCCGATGAGACTGGCCAGGCGCATGCGTGCAGCCCGGCTCATCTCGACATCGAGCAGCACGCCAATGCACATGTTCAAATAGATTCGCGGCCAGGCCTCGAGCGGAGCCTCGCGGGCAAGCGCCTCCAGATCGAGAAGTGGCCGCGGCGACAGAACCGCGACCCCATCGGCGCCCAACGCCTTCAATATGACAGCAACATGGACCGCCTGGGAATAGGTAAAATGATGCCCCCAACGGACAGCATCGCCCAGCCGCTTCACGTTGTAAACGCCAGTAGGGATGAAAAGGAGGTTTGGGCCGCAAGTCAATTGCCGGACAAAACTCTCCAGGCCACGGCAGACCACGTCCCGATCGTAACCGTAATCGAACACTAGGCAAGCGAAGTTGATGTAGGTCGCGTCGGGATGGGCCGCGATAGTCGATTGAATGGTTGCAATTGCTTCGGGAAGTGCAGGGTCATCATCGCCTACCAACCACATCCACTCAGTCTCACACTCAAGCATGCATCGGAGTTGGTTGGCGCCACCGCCGATGTTGGTCCGATTCCTTACAAATCGAACTCTATCGGCGAAGTGCGGCTCTAGAATGCTCTGCAAGATTTCCTCGGCCGGTTTTTCGGAATGATTGTCCACGATGAGCAGCCGACAGCGATCATCGAGCTGGGGCAACAGGTGCGCCACCGTGCGCGGCAGATGCGTCGGACGATTGTACGTCGGAATTGCAACCGTAAGATTTGCCAAGGCTCACACCTTTGGAATCCTGGCGGTCAGAATGAATTGGTCAGTCCAACCGGGAATCAGATCGAACAGTGGAAGGAAGTACCGGTAGCGGCGGCTCAAATATACCAGGGACGTCTGACGCCAGCCGAGGATCTCCGAATGCTACCGACCGGCATCGTTAACCAATTGTTCTTGGTTTCTCACCCCACCGGCAATGTGGGCGCTGCCGTCCCAGTGCTCGATTGAATCTCCCAAAGTTGCGAGTATTTTCCGGCGCGGGCGAGCAGCTCGACGTGGCTGCCCTGTTCCAAAATGCGTCCCTGCTCGAGAACGACGATCTGGTCGGCTTCGACAATCGTGGAGAGGCGGTGGGCAACGATCAGCACGGTCTTGTCCCCCATGTTCTGCTTGAGCGCTTCCTGGATGATCTGCTCCGAGCCGGTGTCCAGGGCGCTCGTCGCCTCATCAAGGATCAAAACGTCCGGATCTCGGAGAATCGCACGCGCAAGCGCAAGCCGCTGGCGTTGGCCGCCGGATAGCATAAAACCGCGTTCGCCGACAACCGTGTCGTATCCTGCGGGGAGTCGATCGATAAACTCGTCTGCGTGGGCAAGGTGGCGGCGCGCGGATCGCCGCCTCGTCAGCGCGGGGGTTGCCGAAACGGATGTTCTCGCGGACAGAGTCATTGAACAAGATCGTGTCCTGACTTACGACCGCGACCCGGACGAGCCAGGCCGACAGCGCCAGGGAGCGGAGGTCCATACCGTCCACAAGAATCGCCCCCGACGACGGCTCATACAGCCCGAGTAGCAAGTCGACCACCGAGGATTTGCCCGCGCCCGAAGTGCCGACCAGGGCCGTCACTTTGCCGCGCGGTACCCACAAATCCAGATCGTGGATGGCATCAACATCACGGCCCGAGTAGCGGAGCGTGACGCCCTTGAACTCGATCCCCGTGGCGAGCCTTGCGAACGGTGCGCCATGCCGGCGCGAGAAACTTTTCCCTTCCAGCCGCAGCACGTCGTTAACTACTTCAATCAATCCGAGCCGCCGATTGATGTCGCCTATGTTTCCCCCCATCATCGACACCCTGCCGGCAAGGCGGTTCAGGACGGTGATGAAGACGATTAGCTCGGCCAGCTGAGTGCCTTCGCCCCTTTGGAACCAGAAAAAACCAATCAGCAGGAACAGGCCCATCGCGACGATGATGAGAGAGTCGGAAAGCGGGGCAATCAGGGCCTGACTGCGGATCAAGCGGAGATTGGAGTGGGCGATGGTTCGCTGGGCCGTGGCCACCTGGCTAACGGCCCGCTCTCGCGCGTCGAACGTGTGTAACAGGCGCAGGGCGTGGATATTTTCCACAATTCGCCGGTTCATTTCCGACTGCGCCTGGCCCAGCGTGAACGATAGCTTCCGCACCGAGCGCGACAGTCGCGTTTGAATGAGGTGAATCGTCCCGAAAAGAAGTAAAGCTATCCCAAGCAGTTTCCAGGAGAGGCTCACGAGCAGAACCACGTACGCCAGGAGCACCAGGACTGTGCTCAGAAACCCGCAGATAATCTGCACCAGCTCACTGACGTAAAGCGAAGGACTGAGAATGCAGTTTGCCAGATCGCCGACGCGGTATCGGCTCGCGCACGGAAAGGTCCATTCCATCACTCTGCGGAAAACCGTCTCCTGAACCTGGAGCTGGACGTTTGTCGACAGTCTTGTTGACGTCAAGCTGTTGAAGACGGTGGCGACGCTACGCAATACTTGAACGCCAATGATGGAAGCCACAATCATAGTGAAAACAATGCTGCGGTCATGCCCCGCGGTGGCCGCGTCAATCCAATCGCCGAGCGGGAATTTCCCGGCAAACTGAGGCAAAGCGTCGGTAGAAAGTACGTCCAGCGCAAGGGCGATGAAACCGAAAGTAATCCCTTCCAGGAAGGCGACGAACAGCGATGTAACAAACACTATGCTAAGCAAGAGCCCGTTGTCGCGTATGGCGCGCACGATAAGCAAGCGCGAGGGATTGCCGGACTCCGCCCGGTGCGCAGCAGGATCAACTGCGCCCTGAGAGTGCAGTTTGCCATTGGTTTCGATGTTATTCATTCAAGGTTTTCCAAGACGGCTGAGTCCCTCTGTCGATTATTTCGGCGGTAATTTCCGCGCTAGCATTCGGAGAAGGCGCACACCCAAGCTCCAACTCCCCAGCCACCACGCTAGACGTGCTTTCAGCCGGAGTGGGGTGATGGAGACATACCGGGCGAGGGGGTGACCGGACCCCCGCCAGCGCCGTAGTTGCTCCACTCCATCCCGCCGTGCCTGACGGATGTCGTCCAGTTTGGCTTTGGGCATGCGCAGCCGGAAAGAAAAATATTGCCTCCTGGTTTCGCACATGTTGTCGATCAGCGCCCGCTTATTCAATTCCGTCAAATGTTCGTAATCCCCGGCGATTAGTTTATTGAAGATGACTTCTGCATCCCCGCGGTTGAACTCTTTCATGTCACGGCTTTCCTGACCGGCATGGACGCGAACGCTAGAGAGTGGCGCTGGCTCGGCGTAGCCGACTACCCGAGCCGACCAGCGGAGGAAGAGGTCAAAGTCGCCGGCTCGGGGAAGCCGTGAGTCAACGCCACCCAATTCCCGAAACACGGCGATGCTCATGGCACAGCCCGCCAGGGGAAAGAAACACCCTTTGACAGAAGCATCGCGAAACGCCACAGGATCAACAGAACCAGAAGCGAGCCCCGGCTCCTGCAACCGATTCGTCCCCAGGGGTTGCCCCATCGAGTCGATGCTATGGGAAGCCGAGAGGTAGAAAAGGTTCAAGTCGGCGCGTTCGCGGGCCACCTCCTTGAAGCGAGCCACGAATGTGGGGTCAAGCAGATCGTCGGCGGGAAGGATGGTGAAGAACGTGGTTTTCACCAATGCCGCAGCGTTGGCTATATTCCGAATTGAGCCAATGTTTTCCGGCTGTTGCACGACGCGGATCGGAAAAGAGGCCCGTGCTGCGAAGTTTCCGATCACCTCCGGCGTCTTATCGGTCGAGGCGTTGTCGGAGACGATGACCTCGTCCGGCCGAGTGCACTGCTTCAGGACGGAGCTAAGGGTGTGGCTCAGGTATGGCTCGCCGTTGTACACCGGAACGACGACAGTCAAGCTGGGTTCGGCGCTATTTGTCATGATGGGAATGGGACAATGAGAGGCTCACGTGTTTTGCCACGGCAGGCCCGCCTCTCGCAGTTTGTGTCCTTTCGGCATCGGGATCGCGCGGTGCCTCGCTGGCTGGACCAGTGAACGCACAAGGGCCCCCAAGTCGCCGCACAAGCTACGGAGATGAGTCTGGCTCCCGACCGCATGTCGTACTTCGTCGGGCACGCCGAATCGTCGGAACTTGACGTTTATCCCAGACTCGGCGAGCACCTCGGCGACGGCTGAGCCGAGTCCCCCGGTGATGCTGTGTTCCTCAACAGTGACAATCACACCGGTTTCGGTGGCGGCGCGGCATATGGCCTCGGCGTCGAGCGGCTTGATGGTTGGGATGCTCATCACCTGGGCCTCTATGCCGGACGCCTCCAGGCGTCCGGCCACTGCGAGCGTGTCCTCAAGCATCGACCCCGTACTAAGTAGAGTGGCGTCGATGCCCGGCCGGACCAGGATCGCCTTGCCCAACTCGAAATCGGGTTCCGTATGGTGGATGACCGGTTCGCGGGCTTTGCCGAGTCGCAGGTAACACGGCGACGGGCGGTTGGCAATCGCGACTGTCGCGAGCCGCGTCTCGACCGGGTCGGCAGGCGCGACCACCGTCATGTTCGGCAGGGCGCGGAGGATCGCCACGTCTTCGAGGCCATGGTGCGTGTAGCCTTGCGTTCCATAGGCAAAGCCGGCCCCAACGGCCACGACCTTGACGTTACCGTTGTGATAGCAGACGTTGTTGCGAATCTGTTCAAGGCAGCGGAACGTTGGGAAGTTAGCGATTGAGTATACCCACGGCATCTTGCCGCACCGGGCCAGTCCCGCCGCGATGCCGACCATGTTCTGTTCAGCCACGCCGACGTTGACATACCGCTCTGGAAATTGCGTCGCGAAATGCTCAAGCACGGAATATCCCAGGTCGCCGTTGAGCAGCCAGATGCGCTCGTCTTCGGCCGCGAGCTTACAAAGTGTATCAATAAATGCAGTCCTCATGCGCGGCTCTCCAATTCGACAAGGGCGGACGCCAGTTGCTCTGTGTTGGGCGATCTGTAATGCCAGGCAAGCTGATTCTCCATAAAGCTGATGCCCTTGCCCTTCACCGTATGAGCGATGACGACGGAGGGTTTCCCCGGCTGAAAGGGAACACAACCGAGCGTATCGCGCAGCTCTTCGTGATCGTGGCCATCAACCTCTCGCACCTCCCAGTGGCAGGCCCGCCACTTGTCGGCAAGCGGTTCGAGCTCGAGGACTTCCTTGACCGATCCGAAACTCTGAATCTTGTTGTAATCGACGATGGCGGTTAGCTTGGAAAGCCGGTGGTGGCCGGCGAACAGGATTGCCTCCCAGTTTGATCCCTCGTCCAACTCCCCATCGCTGACAAGGACAAAGGTCCGGGGTTTGGAATTTGCACGCTGCGCG
This sequence comes from uncultured Gemmataceae bacterium, assembly GCA_963834865.1. Taxonomy (GTDB): domain Bacteria; phylum Planctomycetota; class Planctomycetia; order Gemmatales; family Gemmataceae; genus CAWIDK01. Next base: position 1,572,046 of record CAWIDK010000002.1, on the reverse strand, counting down.
GCAAGGGCCATCCCACACGCGATTGGAAGCCCGTGGCCCAGCGATCCTGTGGATACCTCGACGCCGGGGACGTGGTGGCTGACGTGGCCCGTAAGTCGTGAGTCGTTGCAGCAGTAGGTTGCTAGTTCCTCCATAGGGAAAAAACCACACTCGGCCAGTGCGGCGTAAAGTATAGCCGCCGCATGGCCCTTGCTCAGGATGAAGCGGTCGCGGTCGGGCCAATCCGGGCGGCTGGGTCCACCTGGAGGACCTGCCCGTAGAGCACTGCGAGCAGGTCGGCCATCGATAGGCAACTCCCGATGTGGGAGGCATTCACTGCGTGGACCATCCGTAACGACTGTGCACGAATGCGCCGCGCTAGATCACGTGTATCGGTGAAGGTTTTCACGGTACCACTCGATTGTTTGAGTAAGGCCCTCGGCCAGGGGCACGCATGGCTGCCAGCCGGTTGCCTCACGCAGTCGGCGTGTGTCCGCCTGCAGGTGCATGACCTGATCCGCACGGTAAGGAATGTCGCCGAAGCCTAATGGTAACGAGCGATCGATCCGGTCCCTAATCGTCTCGACGACCTCGCGTAGCACTGGAGCCTCGCCGGCACCCAGGTTGAATATCCCTTCAGCGGTCGGGGTTTGGGCCACCGCCACCAGTGCCGCCGCCACGTCGTTGACGTGGATGTAATCCCAGCGCTGCAGCCCGGCGGTTAGGGTGGGCCTTTGACGCTGCAATAACTGCACCACCAGCGAGGGGATCATCCAGGCGATGTGATCGCTCGGCCCGTAACTCGAGAACAGTCTGAGCCAGGCAAATCGAATGCCCCTGTCGCCGCAGATGTGCCTGGCATAAAGACAAGTGCTCAGCTTGGTGATGCCGTATAGCGTGGTTGGTCGGGTCGCGGCCGTCTCATCGAGAGCACCCTGGTGCGGGCCGTACTCGGCCTGACTGCCCATTCCCACGAAGGTCTTGAGCCTTATTCGGTGGGCAAGGTCAAGAAGTTCCAGTGTGCAGCGGAGGTTCCCTATCTGGACAGGGTCATCGCGATCCTTCCCGGCGACCCCTTCCCAGGCAAGGTGCAGGATCGTATCGGTGCAAACTCGCGAATCGCGGCCTCAACGGCTCGAAGATCGTGCAAATCGCCCGCGATTGGCGTCAGCCGTGGTAGGAGGTCGTCGATCCGCTCGGTATTCGACCTAGGTCGGAGCAGGGCCGCCGTTTTCACTCCCACCTTAACCAACCGGCGAGCGACAACAGAGCCGACGAAACCCGCGGCCCCGGTCACTAAACAACGCAAAGTCTCGTCCTCCCGTCATGCAAGAGTCGAACGCTGTCAGGTTAGCGCCCGACGTATCCCGGAACCGTGGCAAACGACCTCGGATCGGCATCGCAATATATTGCAGAACAGTCTGTTGTGCCAACAGAGTATGTCGCCAACCCCCTTGGCAATCGAACTACTTGGGCTCCGAGGTCTAGCGCCTGCGAAGGTTGAGCGACGGCACTGCATGGAAGTGTCAGACCGGGACAAAGCGGTGAAACGTGGACGCATCCACCGTCCGGCAATCGTTTTGGGTTCGCGTAAGCCGCGCCCGTTTCAGTTAGAGGGGTGTCCCGTAAGAACGTGAGAACGTGAAACGTTCCGGCAATACGCGTGAATGCTGTCGATCACGAATTCCAGCATGCCCTGGGTCAGCCCGGGGTAGACGCCGAGCCAGAACACCTGGTTCATCACGAAATCGGAGTTTTCGAGGGTGCCGACGGTGCGGTGCTCCACGTTGCGGTAGGCCGGCTGCCGCAGCAGGTTGCCGCCGAACAAAAGGCGGGTGCCGATCTTCCGCCGTTCGAGCTGGCCGGTCAGGTCATTGCGGGTGAACGGCGCTTCGGGCCGGACGGCGATCGGGAAGCCGAACCAACTCGGCTCGGAACTGGGCGTCGCCTGCGGCAGGATGAGGAATTCCTCCAGGTCACGCAGGCCGTCGTAAAGGATAGCGAAGTTGCGGCGGCGGGCGGCGATGAACTGGGGCAGCTTGGCGAGCTGGGCGACGCCGACCGCGGCCTGCATGTCGGTGACCTTCAGGTTGTAGCCGATGTGCGAGTAGGTGTACTTGTGATCGTAGCCGCAGGGCAAGGTGCCGAGCTGCCAGTCGAAGCGCTTGCCGCAGGTGTTGTCCTTGCCGGGGTCGCACCAGCAGTCGCGGCCCCAGTCGCGGAACGACTCGGCCAGCGTCTTCAGGCGCGGCGTGTCGGTCAGGACGGCGCCGCCCTCGCCCATCGTGATGTGATGGGCGGGGTAGAAGCTGGTCGTGGCCAGGTCGCCGAAGGTGCCGACCGGCCGGCCGTCGTAGGTGGCGCCCACGGCATCGCAGCAATCCTCGATCAGCCAGAGGTCGTGCCGGCGGACGAAGTCGGTCACCGCGGCGAGGTCGAACGGGTTGCCGAGGGTGTGGGCGATCATCACCGCCCGCGTGCGCGGCGACCGGGCGGCATCGAGCTGGCTCACGTCGATGTTGTAGGTCGGCAGGCTCACGTCCACGAACACGGGAACCAGGCGGTTCTGCACGATCGGGTTGACGGTCGTGGGAAAGCCGGCGGCGACCGTGATCACCTCGTCGCCGGGGCGGAGCGCCTCGTCGCCAAGCTTGGGCGAGGTCAGACACGACAGGGCGAGCAGGTTCGCGGAGGAGCCGGAGTTGACCAGCAGCGCGTGCCGCACGCCGAAGAAGCGGGCGAAATCGCGCTCGAACTCGACGGCAAAGCGGCCGGTCGTGAGCCAAAAATCGAGGGAGCTATCGACCAGGCTGACCATGTCGGCGGCGTCGAAGACCCGGCCCGCGACCGGTACGGGCGATTGGCCCGGCACGAAATCGCGCTGGGGGAAAGCGGCCGCGTGATACTCGGCAACCAGTCGAAGGATGTCCGCGCGAAGGGCCGCGGGGGAATTCGGCATCGGGGGCTCAGGGGTGGTGGTTGCGGGCGTCTTGCCGGCGAGTGAAGCCGCGAATCTGTGCCAGGGTGGCCGACCGGGCGTCGAACGAGCCGCGCTGTTCGAAGCGGCGGCGATACCAGGAGACGGTCTCGGCGATCGCTTCCTCGGCGGTGAAGACCGGCGTCCAGTTGAGCAGGGTGGTCGCCTTCGTGATGTCGAGCTTGAGGAACGCGGCCTCGTGCAGCCGATCGCGGGGGGACGATTCGCCCGGCGGCAGCTGGTGCCGCCAATCGCCCTGGCCCCAGGACTTGACGACCAGCTCGGCGACGCGCCCCACGGTCAGGTTGCCGGCCGGCAATGGACCGAAATTGAAGCCGTCGGCGAAGACCTCGGGCTCGGTCCACTGGCGGGCGGCCAGCGCCAGGTAGCCGGAGAGCGGCTCCAGGACGTGTTGCCACGGCCGCACTGCGCTGGGGTTACGAACGGGCACGGGCTCGCCGGCTGACAGGGCGCGGACACAGTCGGGGATAATGCGGTCCTCGGCCCAGTCGCCGCCGCCGATCACGTTGCCGGCCCGGCTGCTGCTGAGGCTGACGCCGTGCGCTTCGAGCCGCTGCGGAGGGAAGTACGAACGCCGCCAGGCTGCGACGGCGAGCTCGGCCGCGCCCTTGCTGCTGCTGTAGGGATCGTGGCCGCCCATCGGGTCGGTCTCGCGGAAGGCACAAACCTGGCCGGGGTTCTCATAACACTTGTCCGAGGTGATGACCTGGCAGACGCGCACGCCGGGGGTTCGCCGCACTGCCTCCAGTAGGTTGATCGTGCCCATGACATTGGTGTCCCAGGTCTCGGCCGGCTCACGGTAACTGCGCCGGACCAGCGCCTGGGCCGCGAGGTGAAAGACGATTTCGGGCTTGACCGCGCGGACGAACTCGGCGAGCGCCGATCGGTCGCGCACATCGGCCTCGCGGTGGGAGGCAAGCAATTCGGTGAGCCGGGCCTCGGCAAACAGGCTCGGCTCGTCCGGCGGCAAGGCGTAGCCGTGGACCGAGGCGCCGAGCTCGTGCAGCCAGAGGCAGAGCCAGCTGCCCTTGAAGCCGGTGTGGCCGGTGACGAGCACGCGCCGGCCGGCAAAGACCGCGGCGGCGGCGCAGTCGCTCATGCCCACACCTTCCACGGGGATTCCCCTTTGGCCCACATCTCGTTCAGGGCAACGTATTCGCGGTAGGTGTCCATGGCATAGAAAAAGCCATCGTGGTGGTAGGCCATCAATTCATTTTCCGCGGCGAGGCGCTCCATCGGCTCGCGCTCGAGGATACACTCGTCGCCATCGAGGTAGTCGAATACGCGCTTGTTGAAGACAAAGAACCCGGCATTGATCCAACCGTCCATGCGGGGCTTCTCGGAGAAAGAATCAACTGCTCCGTTATCTTTCACGGAAACCAGCCCGAAACGCGACAGAGGCCGCACCGTGGTCAAGGTTGCCAGCCGGCCATGGGAGCGGTGAAAGTCGAGCACCTTGGCGATGTTGACGTTGGACACTCCGTCGCCGTAGGTCACCATGAAGGTGTCGCCCTTGATATAAGGGCGAACGCGCAACACGCGGCCGCCGGTCATTGTCTGCAGACCGGTTTCGGCGAGGGTGACGCTGAAGTTCTGCTCTTCGTGCGCGTTGTGATAGGCGATGGCGTGCATTCGGCCGAGGTTCACCGTGAAGTCGTTGGTCATCGCCTCGTAATTGAGGAAATATTCCTTGATCATGTGGCCGCGATAGCCGAGGCAGAGCACGAAGTTGGTGTGGCCGTGGTGGGCATAGAGCTTCATGATGTGCCAGAGGATGGGCCGGCCGCCGACATCGACAAGCGGTTTGGGGCGATATTCCGTTTCCTCACGTAACCGCGTGCCCTGACCGCCGCAAAGTATGACGACATTCATGATTTGACGTACCGGATCAAATAGTCGAAGCACCGAAACCGTTGCACAAGCCCAGTAACTCGCGATGCCACCCGTCCATGACGCGGCGCCGCGAAAAATGCAGCTGGTAGATGCGCCGGCAATGGCGTTGCAGGTCCGCGAGGGTATCGGGGGCGGACGCAAGGGACCGCAAGCGGGCGGCTGTCTCGTCCTGATTGTCGGAGTCCAGGACCCAGCCGACGCCGTATTCCTCGATCCAGCGGGCGATCGCCGAGTCGCGGCTGCCGGCGAAGATCACCGGGCGGCCCGCGGCCAGGCAGCCGAAGAATTTCGAAGGCACGACGAGACCGGTCCACTCGGGGCGGAGGCTGACCAGGTGGATGTCGGCGGCAGCCAGCCGCTGCGGCAGGGCCGACTCGGAGGCGTAAGGGGCGAAAGTCACGTTGGTGTCTTCGGGCTGGACGGCCTGGCAGAGCTGCTCGACACGGTTGCCGCGGACGCTGAAGCAGAAATGCACGCCGGCGCCGCGCAGGCGCCGTGCCAGATCCAGGAAATCGGTATGGGAATGGGCCCGCCCGAAATTACCCGAGTAGAGCAGGCCGAGCGCGCTGTCGCCGAACAGCTCGCGATGGGTCGCGGGGTTGGGCGGCTCGACGCCGTCCGGCTCGGCAAGGGCCCAGGGCACCAGCGTGACCTTGCGGCAGGTGTGACCGTACTGTTCGAGACGGCGGCGCATGCAACTGCCGAGGTCAGCCACGAGATCGCAGGAGCCGTAGGCGGCGCCCAGCAGACGCCGGAGGACGCGCACCAGCAAGCTGTCGGCACGGAGCATGCCGTCGGCGATGGGTCCCTCGGGGTAAAGGTCGAAGCACCAGTGGACAATGCGAATGTTCGTCTTCAGTCTGCGGACGAAGAGCGCCACCAGAATGCTGAGCACGGGATCGGTACCGATAATCAGCACGTCGGGAAGTCCGCGTTGACAGAAGGCCCGGCCACACCAGGAAGCCAGCATCCAGGCGGCGTTCAGAATCCGGCCGACGCCCGAATTCTGGCGGAAGGCCGGCCGCCAGATGCGCTGGATGGCCACACCATCCCACTCCTCGGCCGGTGGATATTGTCGATCACTGTCGTGGCACGCGCGGTTGGAAGGCCAGGCCGTCACCTGCCAGCCGCGTCCGCTCAGGTCGGCGCAGAAGGTTGCAAAGATGCGGGCGCTGACGACGTCATCGGGATAAAAAAAATGGTACAGGGCGCCAACGCTTACGTGCTTTACACTGTTCACTTTGCCTTACTCCACCCGGCGTAGCGGCCTCACCTGCAGAGCTGCGGCGAACCGTCCCGCGCGGTCGCTTGACGGTGGGCGAGGACGGCCCGTTCCTCCCGGGCGAGCTGCCAATCCGACGTGACCATGAGATCGACCAGCTCCTCGAACGATGTGCTCGGCTGCCAGCCGAGCAGGCGACGGGCCTTGCTGGGGTCGCCGAGAAGTGCCTCGACTTCCGCCGGACGCAAATAGCGTTCGTCCATTTTGACGTGGTCGCGCCAATCGAGACCGACGCGCGCGAAGGCCATGGTCAAGAAGTCGCGCACGGAATAGGCCTGGCCGGTGGCGATGACGAAATCTTCGGGCTCGTCGTGTTGGAGCATGAGCCACATCGCCTCGACATAGTCGCCCGCGTAGCCCCAATCGCGCGTGGCGTCCAGGTTGCCGAGGTACAGATGCTCTTGCAGTCCCTCGCGGATGCGCGTTGCCGCCCGGGTTATTTTGCGGGTCACGAACGTCTCGCCCCGGCGCGGGGACTCATGGTTGAACAGGATGCCGTTGCAGGCGAACAAGCCGTAGGCTTCGCGGTAATTGACGGTCTGGTGGTAAGCGAAAACCTTCGCGCAGGCATAAGGGCTGCGCGGCCGAAAGGGGGTCGTCTCCTTCTGGGGTGTTTCCAGGACCTTGCCAAACATTTCGCTGGAGGACGCCTGGTAGAAGCGGATGGGTTGGCGGCCGTGTAGCTGCCGGGCCGCCTCGAGCAGGCGCAGGGTGCCGAGGGCATTGCTGTCGACGGTGTACAACGGCTGGTCAAAGGAAACGCGGACGTGACTCTGGGCGCCGAGATTGTAAATCTCGTCCGGCTCGATTTCGAGGATCAGGCGCGACAACGCGTCGCCGTCCGTCAGGTCGCCGTAGTGAAGGATCAGCTGCGGCGACAACTCGTGCGGGTCCTGGTAAAGATGCTCCAGGCGCTGAGTGTTGAAGCTGCTGGCACGGCGCACGAGCCCGTGGACTTCGTAGCCCTTGGCCAAAAGCAACTCGGCCAGGTACGAGCCGTCTTGACCGGTGATTCCCGAAATGAACGCACGGCGGATCGAATTCATGCAATCGATTCCTTTACACGGAGTGAAGAACCCGATCCGTGGCTTGCCTGGCCTCACGCTCGTACCACGCGACGGTCTCACGGAGGCCTTCGCGGAAGGCAGTTGTCGCAGTGAAGCCGAACGCTTGCTTGGCCCGCGTGGTATCTAAACAGCGGCGCGGCTGGCCGTCCGGCCTCGAATGGTCCCAGCGGAGTTCGCCCTTGTAACCGCACACGTCGCAGATCAAGTGGGCCAGATCACGTATCGTGATCTCCTGCCCCGAGCCGATGTTCACAGGCTCGGGATCGTCGTAGCGCTCGGTAGCGAGGACGATCGCCTCGGCGGCATCGCGGACGAACAGGAACTCACGCGAAGCAGCCCCAGTGCCCCACACTTCGAGAAACGGTCGTCCGGCGTCCCGCGCCTCGATGGCTTTCCGAATGAGGGCGGGAATCACATGGCTGCTCTGAAGATCGAAGTTATCGTGCGGTCCATACAGGTTGACCGGCAACAAGGTGATGGCGTTGAATCCGTATTGCTGGCGGTACGCCTGTGCCTGGACCAGCAGCATCTTCTTCGCCAGGCCGTAGGGAGCGTTGGTTTCCTCGGGGTAGCCATTCCACAAATCGCTTTCATGGAACGGCACCGGTGTAAACTTCGGGTAGGAGCAAATGGTGCCAAGCTGAACTAGCTTGCTCACCCCCCGCTGGCGAGCCTCCTCCATCAGCTGGATGCCCATGATGGCGTTGTCGTAGAAGAATCGCCCCGGGTTGCTCCGATTTGCACCGATACCGCCGACGACCGCCGCGAGGTGGATCACAACCTCCGGTCGGGCAACGTCGAAAAGCCTCGCGATGGCTGTGCGCTCGCGCAGGTCGAATTCCGCGCTGCGGGGCACAAATACTTCACCTGTAGCATGGTCCTCAAGGATCCGGCATACCTGCCGGCCGAGAAACCCGGCCCCGCCGGTGACCACAATTCGCCGCCCACGAAGAACGCTCATCTGGGACTGCTGCCTCGCCTCTCTTGGCACCAAGGAGTCATCCGTACCCCGCGCGGACTTCGTCCCCGTCGGTTGCGCGAAGGCCACCGTTTCCGCCTTTGGGACCGTGCGCCGCGCGGACTTCGTCCCCGTCGGTTGCGCGAAGGCCACCGTTGGTCCGCGTGCGGGACCGTCCTGGAACTGGCTCAACCATCCGTTGACGGATTAACGCCAGCCTGAATCATGGGCAAAGGTGCTCTCGGTTGAGGCAACGCTCGGCCCATGCCCATTCTCTAGAACGACTGGCAGGCGCGGTACGGCGCGCTGCTGCCGTTGTTGGGCACCACGCGAACCTCGGTGCTGTCGTCCAGTAGCACGGAGGCGCCCTGGTGCATGAATTCCACACTAACGACGAACCGCCGGTTGGAATCGAGGCGTATCACTTTGCCACGAAGGCCGGCCAAGGGCCCGCTTACGATTTCGACTGTCATTCCAGGGAGCAAACGCTGTTCCGGTGTGACCGGCGCTCCGGAAGCGATCAGCCGTCGCAGCGCGGTCAGATCCTGCCACAGACGACCCTGGTCCGCGACTGGCAGCGAACGAACCACGCGGCCGGTCCCCAGGCCGGCAATGCGCTCCGGTCCCTGCGCCAGCAGAAACAAATAGCCCGGGAAGAGCGGCAGCTGGGCCCGAAAAATGCGCCCGCGTATCCGGTTGGTCCGGCCGATCAGCGGCAAATAGAAGCTCAGCTGCTTCTCATACAGATCCCGCGCGAGGCTCTTTTCCTGCCGAGGTCGCGTGTGGAAGACCCACCAGACGCGCCCATCCAGACCGTCGGGCGCGCGCCGTCCAGCAAGGTTTCAGGAAACATCGCCGGTTCGGGAGACAATACAGGCATAAGTCATACCTTGGGGACGCACAATCAGACTACGGAAGTTAACTGCCTTCGCCCGCGGGTGCGATGGCGGGGGGTAATCCGCGAATCATCTTTCGGCGCGCCGGTGTTCGGTGCGGCTTGGAGGGCTCCGCCGATGCGGGCGAACGACTCGCTGCCACCACGACGCCCTCAAGCTCGTCGAGCACGAACTCCTCGATCAGCTCGGTGATCGCCGCCACCTTGGACCAAAGCGGCTCCAGGTCGATGCGGCCGATAATCTGCAGGCAGGCCGCGTTACGGCCGCCGACGTTCAACGGCAAGTCAACCCGCCACAAGGCGCCGTCGGTCTCCGCGTCGAAGCGCTCCCAGTGGCCGTGATATTCCTCGTGCATCACCGGGGCGCGAACGTCGAGCTGGACGGCTTGCAGGTTCAGATCGAACGCGCGGCTGCTCACCACGTCCAGCAGCTTGTCCCAACCCGCCTCGCCCTGCACGTGGAGGTCGATGCGCCGCGATTTGCCCTTGCCCCGGCTCTGGAAAAAGGACAAGGCGAGGTGACAAATGCGATTCTTGATGAGTAAGGATTCCTTGTAGCCGAACAGCTTGGTCGTGACCAGAATTGCGACCACGGTGAACAGCCCGCCCACGGCGATCAATTCGCTCTTGAGGGCCAGGCTGCCCAGCGCCGCGACGACTGCCAGCAGGCAGAACAGCGAGACGAGGGCGAGCACCATGCGCGGCGAAAAGCCGCGCTGCAGCAGGCAATGATGGAGGTGGCCGCGGTCCGTAGCGTAAATGCTCCGGCCGGTCAGCTTCCGGCGGACAATCGCCGCGGCCGTGTCGAGGATCGGGATCGTGAGCGCGGCCAGGGGGGCAATCAGCGCGGCGGTGGCCGGCGACTTCAACGAGCTTTGAATACCCAGTACGCCAATCACCAGGCCCACGGTCATGCTGCCGGCATCGCCCATGAAAATCTTGGCAGGAGGCAAATTGTAGCACAAGAAGCCGAGCAATGCACCGGCCAGCGCCGCCGCCACGCAGGCTGCCGCCCACTGACCGCCGAGCGCGGCCATTCCGGCCATGGCCAGGCAGATGATGAGGCCCACGCAGCCCAGCATGCCGTCGATGCCGTCGATCAGGTTGAGCGAGTTGATCGCACCCAGGAGCCAGAGTACCGTAAAGGGCAGGCCCCAGACGCCGAGGTCAAAGGCGTAACCGAACGCTTCAATGTGCCGCACGCGGACGCCGAACGCCAGCACGATACCGACGGCAGCGACCTGTCCCATGAGCTTGTAGCGGCCGCGCAGGCAGCGGAAGTCGTCCACGACGCCGACGGCGCAAAGGAATACGGTGGCCAGAAGCAGGCCAAGCAGGTAGTAGGAGTCGGCGACGAGGAACGGCTCAAGGGATTGAGGAATAACGAATGCGGCACCAAGAACTATGCAGCATGAAGTAACAACCGCAAGCCCGCCCGCGACCGGAATAGGGCTGCGGTGCAACTTGCGATCGGCGTCGGGGTGGTCGACCAACCCCCAACGGCAAGCCAGGTGCCGGGCGGCAGGAGTAAGAAGGCAACAGAGCATGAAGCTAGCGGCCAGCATGGCAACGACGATGAGCATCTCTGCAACTCTCCCAACAAAGTTACCTTCGATGCTTAGCACGGTTGGCACACAGCAGGGGCACTCCATCGGAGGACCCATGCCGTCGTGTTTCCCAAGTAACGGCCTTGGGAGGCCGGTGACAACATCCGCCGCCGTCCCTCAGGGACACAGCGGAACGCAAGGTCGCCGGCTGGGTGTTAGTTGGAGAGTATTGAGTTATCCTAGCAGCCTCTTACCTAAAAACAAGCCCCTTGAAAAAATCGGCGCAAGTGCTCGCCCATCTTGCTGCAAGGGCCTGTTGGGGTCGCAAGCGAGACCCGCGTCAAGCGCATTGAAATACGCGAGCTCACAAGTGGCTGAAAACTCGCCGGCACGATGCAGCTGGCGGGCTGCCCCTGGCGCGCGCGTTGTGAAAAAAGGCGGACGGACGGCGTAAACGCCACGACGCGGCAAAAACGAATGTGCTAGCCATGGGCAATCTCCCCGGGGTCGAACAAGGGTGTGTCGGGGGCAGATTTCGGTGATCGTCGGGGCGACGGCTGCCTACCGTGCGGGCCCGGATCGCGGCTAGGGCGCGACCGATCCGGACCACGATCACCAGGTGCTGCAAATGCAAGTTGGCGAGACGAACTTCCGAGTCGGGGGCGGCAGGGGCCTCAGCCATGTTAAGTACAGCACCGTTCCGTAACACTAGGACGCACGAGGCCGGCAAAGATTCCCGATTTTTCGGAAGCGGCGAAAAATTCCGGTTGTGCCGAATACGTCGCTTGTGGGGATTCGTAACCGAACTCATGGCCAGCTTTTGCCTTCGGCGCTGGTCGTTGAGCGAGACGAACCAGGCCGGCGGAGTGCGCAAGACGGGGGGCGGGTAACCCGTGTTGCCGATCGTGTTCAAGCGGTCCTCTCCGTACGCGAGATGAGAGAACCGCCGATCCGTCCAGTAGGCGTGCTGTCCTGGGGTGAAAGGCAAAACCCAGGCAGGGAACGCGTTTACAAAAAAATGGCGTTCCTTGCCACAAAGTAGGCCTGGCCCACTGGCTGGACCAAGCAGACTCGCTTATGCATGGCGGTTGGATCAGTATAGGAGTATCTCTACACGGATTGCAAGTGAAAAATGGGGAAGTTCTCATTTTTTTAACGAATTTGCCGCCTCGGGGGTTTATACGGTTTCGATCACGCACCAGCATCCCTGCTGGTGCTCATGCCGCAACTCACTGGCAAGACAAGCTTTATAACACGCATTATCCGATGGTGTTGTTGCTGCCCCTGCCGAGCTTGATGTTGTCGTGGCCCATGTCCGGGCCCTGCTCGGTTACCGTGTTGTCGTTGCCCTTGCCGATTTGCACGTTATCGTTGCCGGTGCCGATGGTTACGTCGTCCCCGCTGCCCTTGCCGAGCTGGACATTGTCGTTGCCGTTGCCGACGAGGATGGTTTGGTTACTGCCGTTGCCGATCTGGACATTGTTGTTGCCGTTGCCCAGCGTCACGGTGTTCGGGCCCACCGTCGGCGGCGCGGGCGGCGCACACCCCGCGGCCCGGTGAGACCGCGAAGGCGCCGGTGGCGGCGGCCCGTTACCCAGTTGGACGATATTGTTGCCGCTCCCCGCAAGCACGGCGTTCATGCCGGTGCCCGCCTGGACGTTGTTGTTGCCGTTGCCCAGGGTAATGGTGTTGTTGCCGTTGCCCAGCTGGATATTGTCGTTGCCGTTGCCGGCAGTGACGACGGCCCCGATGTTGAGGGTGCTGGCGAACTGGATGTTTTCGTTACCGCCCTGCATGACGATGTAGATGGTGGAGAAGGACTGGTCATACGTGGTCTGGGTGTTGACGCCGTTGAGCTTGGTCTGGACCTTGACGCCGCTCGTGCCGGTGTTGCTGGTGCCGACCGGGTTGACCTGGACCTGGTCGTTGCTGCTGCTGCCATCGACGATGTAGAGTTGCCCGGCGCGGGAGCCGACGCCGACGGTGATGCCGGCACCCACGATTAAGCCGCCGGGTTCCGCGACGATGGTTCCGGTGGTTGACGGGGCGACGAGGGTGCCATAGATATCGAGGGTTCCGCTATGCTTCACGACCGCGCTCTGGGTAGTCAGAGTGGCATTGGCGGCGACGGAGGCGGAGGCATCGGCGCCGTCGACTTCGAGGCCGATGCCGCTCGCGCCGACGGTTACCGACGTGGTCCCCTCGATCGTCGCCGAGACCGGCACCGGAGTGTTTCCGTGGTATTGAGAGCTGTCTTCAACATAGATGCCGATCTGGCTGGCATTGATGCTTACGCCGTTCAGTGTGACCGAGGTGGCGCCGCCGGGACTGTCATTGCCCTCAAAGCTGTTGGCCCACACACCGTCATCGACACCACTGACGGTGCCGCCCGTAATCGTGGAGTTGGGCGAGTTCCACATTTCGTAGCCGGCCGTCATCGTGGCCGAATTCGCGCCGCTGCCATTGATGGTGTTGCCCGCGAAGTTGACGTTCTCCGAACCAGCGATCGCCGCGAACACGCCCTGCCAGGTGGTATACGCCGGATTGTTAACGGCCGTGATATTGTCGCCCTGCACCGCGAAGGGCGTGGCGGCAGCGGAACTGAGGTTGTAGAAGATACCCGCAGCCCCGGCATTGATCTGATTGTTGGAGAGACTCGCGTAGGCGGTGCCGTCCGGATTGGCCTGAGTAAAATTGCCCACCTGAATGCCGGTAAAGGCGTTGATGATGACGTTGTGCGTCACGTTCGCGTAGAAGTTGTCGTACAGGTTGACGGCATCGCCGAAACCATAGGCATCGCTGATGTTCTGGATCAGATTGTTCGTGATGGTGTTTCCGGTGGTCGCGCCCCCGGAATAGTCGGGACTGTTGTTGAAATCAACGCCGATAAACCCGGCATTCTCAACGATATCGCTTTGGAGGGTGATGTTACTGACATTCGAATACGACGCGATGTCTTCGGAGGCATCAATGGGGGTTGCGCTGTTGGCAGTAACGTGGCCGACGTGAGGATTCGTCGGACCGAAGCCGAAGGTGTTCGTCCCGGGATCGGAATAATGGCTGGCAAGACTCGAGTTGTGTCCGTCAACGGTCACGCCCTCGATGGTGACGTTGCTCGATTCGATCAGAACGACGATGACCGCGGTCGTGTCGTACGGATTGGCATCGGACATGCTCGGAACGATCACGGCCTGCGTGTTGGCGGCTGGGAGACTGGAGGTCGGGTCGTAGGTTGGGTTGGGCCCGATGATAGTGAGCGGCTTGTTAATCACCAGCTGCGCGATTTCCTGCCCTGCTTCCCCCACTGCCGAACCGGAAACAACCGTGCTGCCATTGGCAACATAGGTCCCTGGATCGATCTGAATGGTGTCACCTGGGTTCGCCGCGTTGATGGCGGACTGGATGGTCGTGTAGGGTTCGTGGCTGCCAACGTGCAAGGTAGCCAGCGCCAAGCGTGCCTCCAGATCTTCCAGGACGAGGCGAGCCTTGGTTGCGACGCGCGGCGTGCTGCGGAGCGTCCGGGTCTGGTCGCCGGTGAACCAACGCTTGATGGACTTCACGAAGTTGCTGGTCATGGAATGCTCCTGGTGGTTGGAGGTCGATTCTCTCGGGAACACTCGGTCGGGGCGCTGGACGGCGACGCCGATCCGCCGAGAAAACAACAACGCCCACGCGCGGGCGGCGCACGCAAGCACGGCGGCGCACTTTCAGTGCACGGGAACACAATCGCACCCGCAACGCGGACCCCCGACGGGGTCGTTCTTGACGATGCGCGGGCGACGAGCAGGTGACCCGCGAGCATGAGCGGGCCGCCGGGATTGACGCCGTGGGAGAGAGACGATTCGCAGGACGGAAGCGAAAGTCAGGGATGGCTCCCAGTTGCTCTGGTTCTGGTGGCGCGTTACCAGAATGCTAGTAGATGAATGCATTATGAAAAGCGGTCGCGACCGGCAAGAGTCCCGTCAACGAACGCCATCGTCCATCACGCCAGCACTCAGTCCCCGCGCCAGCCGCGCCAGTACACGTCGCCGTCCAGCTGTTGCAGCTCGCCTGGCCGAAATCGCTGAGCGTCGGCTAGCGCTGCGACGCCGGTGCCGCCGACGGGCGTCAGCGATTCGCGGCCGCCCAGCAGCTTCGGGGCGACAAACACGTGCAATTCGTCGAATTGTCCGGCATCGACGAAGCCGCCGAGCACCCCCGCGCCGCCCTCGACCAGCAGGTTCGTCCAGCGCCGCCGGCCGAACTCCGCGAGCAACGGCAACAGCGCCACGCGTCCGGCGGGGTTGGGGGGCACGGTCAGCACTTCGCAGCCGTGCGCCGCAGCGCCGCCACCGTCTCGGCCGGTGCCGCCGGCGTGGTGGCAATCAACGTCGGCACTTCGCGAGCCGTGCGGACGAGCCGGCAATCGAGCGGCAGCCGGGCCTGCGCGTCGAGGATCACGCGCGTCGCAGTGCGCGGCCCCGGCGGGCGCGCGGTCAGCAGCGGATCGTCTGCGAGCGCGGTGCCGATGCCGACCAGGATGCCGTCCATTCGGCCGCGCAGCTCGTGGACGACACGGCGTGAGGCGTCGCTGCTGATCCACTGCGAATCGCCGGTGCGCGTGGCGATCTTGCCGTCGAGCGTCATGGCCCACTTGGCGTGGATATAGGGTCGGCCCGCCGCGAGCAGCTTGAGATAAGGCGCATTCTGCCGGCGGGCGAGATCGGCACATACGCCGAATTCCACGGCAACACCGGCCGATCGCAGGCGGGCTGCTCCCTGCCCAGCGACCAGCGGAAACGGATCCGCGAGCGCGGCGACCACCCGCGCGATGCCGGCGTGTAGGACCGCGTCGGTGCATGGCGGCGTCTTGCCGTGGTGGCAGCACGGCTCCAGCGTCACGTACAGGGTCGCGCCATGCGCAGCGTCACCCGCGGCGGCCAGGGCGTTGACCTCGGCGTGGGCCTGTCCGTATTGCTGGTGCCAGCCTTCGCCGACCGCGCGGCCATCGCGCACGATGATGGCTCCGACGAGCGGATTGGGCTCGACGTGTCCGCGGCCGCGCTCGGCCAGCTCGACGGCCTTGCGCATCCAGGTTTCATCGATACTCGCCATGCTTTGCATGGTTGGATGATATAATGGAGCGAGTACTATCTCTTTTTCTACAGAAAGGACGATGCCCGTGCTCGCGAGCGTTGCGGTGGTTGGTGCGACCGGTGCGGTCGGCGAAATCATGCGGCAGGTGCTGGTCGAGCGCCTTCGCGCTACGCAGCATCAAGTTCCTGGCTTCTGAGCGCAGCGCGGGTAAGTCGATCGACTTCAACGGTAAGAAGCATGTCATCGAGGCGATCCGCCCCGAAGCGTTTACCGGCGTCGATATCGTGCTATCGTCCACGCCAGCGTCGGTGAGCCGGGAATCGAGCCCGATGGCGGCGCGGGCCGGCGCGATCGTGATCGACAATTCCAGCGCCTGGCGCATGGATCCCGACGTGCCGCTGGTTGTGCCCGAGGTCAACGCCGAGGCCCTGCGCTCCATTCCCCGGGGGATCGTCGCCAACCCGAACTGCTCGACGATCCAGATGGTCGTCGCTCTCAAGCCGCTGCACGACCTGGCACGCATCAAGCGCGTGGTCGTGGCAACCTATCAGGCCTCGTCCGGCAAAGGCGCGACGGGCCTGCGCGATCTCGATGCCCAGCTCGCCGCAGCCGGCCGCGGTGAAGCGATGCCGAAAGCGACCGCCCACGCCGCCCAGCTCGCCGGCAACGTCCTGCCGCACGACTGGAAGCTTGGCGACGACGGCTACAGCGAGGAAGAAATCAAGATGATCCGCGAGACGCGCAAGATCATGGGCGACGAGAGCATCCTCGTGAGCCCGACGACGGCGCGCGTGCCGGTCCGTGTCGGCCATTCTGAGGCGATCAACCTCGAATTCGAACGCCCGATCACTCCGGAGGAAGCGCGGGCCGCCCTCCGAAAGGCGCCGGGCGTGATCGTGCTGGACGACTATGCCCGGGGCGAGGTGCCGTTGCCGCTGGCGTCCGCGGGCCGCGATGAGGTATTCGTCGGCCGCATCCGTCGCGATCCCACGGTGCCGCACGGCCTGAACTTGTGGGTGGTCGCGGACAACCTGCGCAAGGGAGCGGCGACGAACGCGGTGCAGATTGCCGAGGTGCTCGTGCAGCGCGGCTGGCTGCCGCGGAAGTAGGTTCGGTACCGTTGAGAGGGCTTCGGGATGGTGCAATACAAGGCGGGTTACAAGTTCGTCGACGGGGGAGTCCACGCACAAGTCCTGGATTTCCCGGCAGCGATTAGTTGCGGGCACGACCTGGACGACGCGCCGGATGTTGGGGCTCGCCCTGGTCGATGTGGCCGAAACCCTGGTGGGCCTTGGCGAGGCGTTGCCAATACCCGACCCGGCTGTGAGCGACCCGGAGATGGATCTAGAGGAGCCAATTTACCTGCACCTCGTTGCTAGCTCCGAGGTGTCGCAATCGCCGGCGGGGGTGGTGGCGCCGTGAAGCGCGAGGATCTGCTCCGTCACCTGCGGCGCCACGGGTGCCTCCCTCTGCGCGAGGGCCGGGCGCACTCGGTGTGGGTAAACCCAGCGAACGGGCGCCAGGCGTCGGTGCCGCGCCACCGCGAGATCAACGACTACACGGCCAGGAGCGTATGCCGGCAGTTGGGCATCCAGGAGCGGTGATAGCGTTTGCTGCGGAGGCAGCTTGTATTTGCGGAACCTTTCGCCGATAATTTAGTCTAAGGGTGTAGCGTCCCGAGGCTGCGCGTCGGCGCTCATTTTGCGCAGAGTGGCCTATCTTAACTGTCGTCCTTGACAGGAGTTGCGAATATGCATCGGACATGCCTGTGTCTGGCAGCCGTTCTGCTCGGCGCTGGCGACGGTGCCGGGAGAGCTCAACGGCCAGGCGAAAAATCAGAAGGAAAAGGCCGTGCCGGCGACAGATCAGGATTACTACCTGATCCAGTACCAGAAATCGCTTACCGGGCAGCTGCTGGCGTTTGACGATGCGAGCCGCACGGTTTCGGTCCGGATCGACTTCCCCGAATGGGTGCCCAATCCCAAGTACAAGCCCAACGCTGGCGCCGAGCACTGCGCTGACGACCGATTACAACCGGCTGATGCAGGAGCAAACCCGGATGGCGAATGCGCGCAACGCGCAGCAGGCCGCTCAGCATTACAACGCCATGATGAACCTGCAGAACCGCATCAACACGGAGATGCAGCGGGCGGCCTACGGCAACGGCCAGGCCCCCTTCAAGAAGATCGACCACCTCAAGGATTTCGACTTCGAGATGAACCAGACGGTAACCTACCGCAAGATGTTTCTGCCGCAGGAATACGACGACACCGGCAATCTCAAGACCTACAGCAAGGAGAAACTTGCCGAGCTGCGCGGCAACAACAGTCCCAAGAACAGCTACGCCGCCACCGCCAGCGAGCTGCACCCCGGCCAAGGCGTGTGGGTCTACCTGACGCGGCCCAAGAAGGACGGCAGCACCGCCGCCTCGTCCTCGTCCGCGGCGACCAAGGCCAAGGAAGAAAAGGAGGACAAGGAAGATGCCAAGGACGTGAAGGACGTGAAAGACGTGAAAGACACGAAGGACACCAAGGACACCAAGGACACCAAGGACACCAAGGTGCCGCATCCCACCGTCAAAATGCTCGTCGTCCACACCGACGGCAGTCTCGCGCCGACCACGACGGACACTCAGAAAAAGAAGAAGAACTGAGCGCGTCGCGTCCGTTCTGCCGCGATCAGCGAAACTGTTCGCTCGTACATTTTTGGTTGACAGCGCGGAGCGGCATGCGGTTCAATGGCAGTGCCATGAACGAAATCTTCGCGAAAGCCCGCCGACACCTCGCCCGCCGCGACGCCCGGCTGAAGCGCATCATTGCCGAGGTCGGACCGTGTACGCTGCAATCCAACCCGGACCACTTCGCCCTGCTCGCGCGATCGATCATCTCGCAGCAGATTTCGACCCGCGCCGCCCTGGCGATTCATGGCCGGCTCGCGACGCTGGTCGGCAAGCCGATTCGGCCACGGGCCATCTTGCAAGCGTCCGACGAGGCGATGCGCTCGGCAGGGCTGTCAGCGGCCAAGGTGCTGTCGATGCGCGACCTCGCCCAGCGCTGCGTCGAGGGCGAAATCCGTCTCAAGCAGCTCGCCGACCTCGACGACGAGGCCGTGATCGACCAGCTCATCCCCGTTCGCGGCATCGGCCGCTGGACCGCGGAGATGTTCCTGATCTTCGGCCTGGGCCGGCTCGATGTGCTGCCGGTGACCGATTTCGGCCTGCGCAACGGCATCCGCCGCGAGCACGAGCTGCCGGAGCTGCCGAACCGGGCGACGCTGATCGAACTGACGGCCCGGTGGGCCCCGTACCGCTCGATCGGCACCTGGTACATCTGGCGCAGCTTCGGCGACGTGCCGCAGTCGAAGAAATGACCCATGCAAGACCCACACTCCGCCGCGAACGACGACCGCCATCTCTTCCAGCTCACGTAATTTGCCTATCCTTCCCGCTATTGTCCGCGGCAAGAATTGACCTACCGCGGGCCGGGCCTTCCGGTTATTTTGGCGGGCACCGGATTTCCACAAACTCGACAGAACGGATGCTGTCATGGCCGCTCACCGCTGCACAGTTCGCCGTCTCGCCGTCGTCGCGATGGGCCTGTTGTTGACCGGCTGTGCCGAGATGGTGCAGCGCCGGCTCGGCCGGCTCGACGATGCGTCGCCGGCGATGCCGCCGGAACCGGCGCCGCTGTTGCACATTCCCAACCCGCCCGCGAAGGGCGCCTCGGTGCTGGCCCAGCTCGAAGCGAAACCGACCATCCTGCCGGTGAATGCCGAACTTGCCGCCGCCAGCATGCCGCGCGCTGTACCTGAGGGCGGCAAAGCAATATCAATCGATGGACACCTATACGATGCAGCTGCGGCGGCGCGAGGTCGTCGCCGGCAAGGCGCGGCCGGAGGAGGTGATCCTCGTCAAGTTCCGCCAGGAGCCGTGGAGCGTGTACTTCAAGTGGATCGGCTCCGAGGCGAAGGGGCGTGAGGTCATTTACGTCAAGGGCCGACCCGGCAACGAGATCCACACGCTGACCGCCCAGGGCGATGTGCTGTTCATGCCCGCCGGCCAGCGCTTCAGCATCAGCGCCGACAGCCCGCTGGTGAAGTCCCGGAGCCGTTACCCGATCACCGACGCCGGCCTGGGCACCGGCATCCACAAGTTCGGCGCGATCGTCGACGGTATCGAGAAGGGCGATCCGAAGCAGGGCACCCTCAAATACCTCGGCAAGGTCAAGCGGCCCGAGTTCGAGGAACCGGTCGAGGGCATCGAGCAGACGGTGCCGCCCGGGAGCGACCCGCTGTTGCCCGGCGGCGGCCGTCGCGGCTGGTACTTCGATCTGGCGCTGGGCTTGCCGGCACTGATCGTCACGCACGATGACGCCGGGCATGAAGTCGAGTACTACTGTCACGATCGCATCGAGACGCCGGCGCACCTGGGTGACGACGATTTCAATCCGGACAAGCTGTGGCAGAGCCCGAAGTAGGTGCCACGCCGCGGGGTGAGTCTTCGAACTCCGCGGGTGGTTGACCGACCCGCGGGGTTCGAAGACTCACCCCGCGGCGTGTGGTCCGGAATTGGCAGGCTGCGCAACCTTTGGCAGTCATCGCCATAATTCTCGGCGAAGTGCTTGCTTTTTCTTGATTCCCGATGTTAAGTCATAGAGGGAGCTTAGAGCGCCACGACCGGCGCTGGCGTTCGGCGGTACGCCATTTGCAGCAGCTGAGGAAACGCCAGAGAGCCTGGGCTTCTCCGGCAACGAATGCCGCCGACGACAGCCTTCTTCGAGGTTCGGCAACGTAGGTCAGGCTTTCAAGCCTGACTCGCGCCGTCAGCCTGGAAAGGCTGACCTACTGCGAGGTGCGCGGCATGCACAGCGAAGCCACCAAACCCTATTCGGTGCTCATCACCGACGACGATGCGGATTACCGCGAGGCGTTGCGTGAGCTCGTCGAGCCGGAAGGCTATCGCACTCTGCTGGCGTCCTCCGGCGAGGAAGCGCTCGACATCGTCCGTGAGCAGTCGATCCACATCGCCCTGTTCGACATGCACATGCCGCGCATGACGGGTCTGGAGGCGGTCGAGATCGTCCACCAGATCAACGCGGTGCTGCCGTGCATCCTGGTGACGGCCGACCCGAGCGCGGATGTCATGCGGCAGGCGTTTCGCGTGCGCGCCTACAGCGTCTTGCCCAAGCCGGTGAGCAAGAGCATTTTGCTCTACACGATGGTGTGCGCGATGATGAAGGTCTATGGCGACCTGTTCCACAAGGAGCAGGAAGAACCCTAACCCCGTTTCCCCCACCCGAGGATTGGCGACATGAAAGTCGTACCCCTGAACGACAAGATCGTGGTCAAGCGCGTCGAGGCCGAGGACAAGACCGCCGGCGGCATCGTCCTGCCGGACACCGCGAAGGAAAAGCCCCGGCAGGGCAAGGTCCTGTCGGTCGGCGAAGGCAAGCTGCTCGATAGCGGCAAGCGCGCCCCGTTCCAGGTCAAGGAGGGTGATCGCGTGCTGTTCTCGTCGTACTCCGGCAACGAGGTGAACATCGACGGCGAGGACCTGCTGGTCATGTCCGAGGACGACATCCTGGCCGTCGTCGAGTAACCACTCCTGGCGAGCCGGGAGCGTGAGCGACTGGAGGAGGCTTTCTCCGGTCGCTCGCGCTCCCGGCTCGCCCCTGCGCGTGTCCCATGGAAAGGACGGCACCATGTCCCACGGACCGGAACACCACATCGAGCACGCCGAACATGCTGCCCACGCGGCCCACTCCAGCGACTACGACAAGCGCGTGACGATCTCGATCGCGATCATCGCCGCGGTGCTGGCGTGCGTGACCATGCTGGGCCATCGCGCCCACAATGAGACGCTGCAGTTGCAGACGCTGGCCGCCCGCGAGAGCACCGAGGCGTCGAATAAGTGGAACTACTACCAGACGAAAAACGTGTTCAATCTCCTGTCGGAAATCATGCTCGATCAGATGACGGTGTTCCCGAGCAAGGAAGGAAGCCCGGGGAGCGTCGAGCAGGTGCGCGAGAAATACGACGGCAACGTCAAGAAGTACGCCAGGAAGCTGAAGGAAATCGAGAAGGAAGCGGATAGCATCGTCGAGAAGGGGAAAGAGTACATCGCCGAGAGCCATCACGTCCACGCCCGGGCCGACCGCTTCGATTATGGCGAGCTGGCCCTGCAGCTGGCGGTCGTGCTCTGTTCGCTGGCGATCCTGACCAAGAGCCGCGGCTTCTGGTACGTGGGCATCGTCAGCGCCGTCATCGGGGCGCTGATCGCGGTGACGGGCGTGTTTGACCTCTGGCTGATCGTGCTTTGATTCACGCGCTGAACAAGCTCCGCAGCACCGTCGGCAGCACGCTGATGCGGCGGCGCGGCGGCGCCGGGAAGATGCCGGCGGCGGCCGACTGCACCTCGTCCACGGCATAGAACGCCTGCGGATGGTGCGTCTCGATGAGCGCGACCACTTTACCCAGCTGCTTGCGCTTCACCACCGTCATCACGATCTGTACCGGCCCCGTCGCTCCTTCGCCCTCCTGGCGGGTGACGCCGAAGCGCGCGGCCCGCAGACGCTCGATCAGCTCGCCGGCGTCGCGGTGAGTGATGACGCGCACAACGACCGTGCCCAGCGCCAGTTTCTTCTCGATCAGGATGCCGAGGAAGTTGCCGAGGGTGAAGCCCAGCGCGAAGCCGAGCGCACAGCCGAAATTGTCGAGGTTCTGCATCACCTGGCCGATCGCGAATAGCCAGGTCGTGACCTCGAAGAATCCCAGCACCGGAGCAACCAGCGTTTGACCGCGCGCGATGGCGATGATGCGCAGCGTGCTCACGGTGACGACGCAAACCTCGGCGACGAAAATCAGCAGCGGCAGCTGCAGTGCAGACCAGTCGGACACGGCTCGACCTCCTCCTGCTTCACCTCTCACTGGGCTGAGGAAGCGCTCGTAGTGACCCGCTTTAGCAGGTCCCGGACCCGCTAAAGCGGGTCACTACGAGCGCTTCCCCGGTCCAGCGCGGGGAGCAAGAAGTCATAGCTGCGCCGCGAGTGCGTGTCAATCAGGATCGTCGTCGGCCGACACCGAGCGCTCGATGGTGATGCCGAGGGCGCGAATCTTGGTGCGCAGGCTGCCGCGGGTGATGCCGAGGATGCGCGCCGCCTGCAACTGGTTGCCGCCGGTGTGATTGAGCACGCGCGTCAGCAGATGGCGCTCGACCATTCCCAGCAATTCGGCGTGCAAATCCTCCGACGTTGCTGCCAGCCGGGACTGGATGAAACCGTCCCAATCGGGATTGCCGGCGGCCGGCGCTTTCAACTCCGTTTGCCCCAGCGGCGGGAGGAAATCGGGCAGCAGAATCGGCCCGCTCGCGCGAATCAGCGCCTGCTTGAGCACGCTTTGCAGCTCCCGCAGGTTTCCCGGCCAGGCGTGCTTGCCCAGCAGCTCCAGCGTCTCCGGGGCCACGCGCAGCACCTCCTTGCCCAGCTCGCGATTGAACCGCCGCAGGAAATGCTCGACCAGGAGCGGCAGGTCTTCGCCGCGCTCGCGCAAGGGCGGCAGCCGAATGGTGAAAATGCTCAGGCGATAGAACAGGTCGCTGCGGAACCGCGATTCGGCGACCAGCCGTTCGAGATCGTAGTTGGTGGCCGCGATCAGGCGCACGTCGGCCTGCACCGTTTCGCCGCCGCCGAGGCGTTCGAACCGCTGGTCCTGCAGGATGCGCAGCACCTTGGTCTGCGTCAGCGCCGACATGTCGCCGATCTCGTCGAGGAACAGCGTGCCGCCGGAGCACTGCTCGAACTTGCCAATCCGTTTGCGCTCGGCGCCGGTGAACGCGCCTTTCTCATGGCCGAACAGCTCGCTCTCCAGCAGCGTCTCGGGGATGGCGGCGCAGTTGATCGCGAGGAACGCCGCGTGGCGCGCCGGCTGTGCTGATAGATCGCGCGGGCGACCAGCTCCTTGCCGGTGCCGCTCTCGCCGAGGACCAGCACCGTGACGTTCTGTGGCGCGACTCGGCCGATCGCCTTGTAAACCTCCTGCATGGCCGGGCAGCGGCCGACCAGTACGTCCGAGCTGCCCGCCTGCGCCGCCGCATCCTGCTCGGCAACCAGGGCCGGTACGCGCATGAGCCGGCTGATCTCGAACGCCTTGTGCACGAGCGTACGGAGGACCTTGATGTCGAGCGGCTTGAGCAAAAAGTCAAAGGCGCCGAGCTTCATCGCCTCGATGGCCTGGTCGGTCGTGCCCAGGCCGGTGATGAACAGCACCGGCACCCGCGCGTCAATCTGCCGCAACTTGCCGTAGGCGGCGAGACCGGACTGATCGGGCAGGTTGATGTCGAGGATCACGGTGTCAGGCCGATGTTGCTCGACGAGCGCGAGGCCCTCGGCCGCAGTGGTCGCGGTGAGGAGCTGCACGTCCGGCGGCCGAAAGACGCGGGTGAACGCGTGCAGGATGGGCGTTTCGTCATCGATGACAAGCAGGATCGGCATGGGAGCCCCGAACAGTTGGCTTCTACAATGAAGTGTGGGTTCTGGCGCGCGGGCGAGCCGCCGAGGTTGTCCCGGCGGTGTGGCCGGCCCAGACGGCGGGGACAAGCCCCGCCGCTCGCACTCATTGTGTTCCGAGATGCCGTCGAATGCCAACCGAAAACTTGCCCCAGGTGCGCTTGAAGATCGAGCGGCGCTCGTCGCATCCGTGGATCTTCCAGAAGATGGTCGAAAAGCCCGCCGAGCGGCCCCCCGGCGGCAGCGTCGTGGACATCGTCGACCGCACCGGCCAATGGGTTGGCCGCGGCTTCTATAACGGCCATTCGCGCATCGCCCTGCGCGTGCTGACCGCCGACGCTGGCGAGGCGATCGACGCCGATTTCTTCGCGCCGGCTCGGCCAGGCGGTCGAGCTGCGGCGGCGTTGGCTCGGCCTCGATGCGGTCACCAGCGCCTATCGCCTCGTCCACTCCGAGGGCGACGGCCTTAGCGGGCTGGTTGTCGATCGCTTTGACACGACGATCGTGCTGGAGTTTTTCTCGGCCGGAATGTATCGCTTTCGCGAGACGATCGAGGCGGCGCTCGCGAGCCATTATCCGGACAGCCGGTTCTACTGGTTCGCCGAGGAGCACGTGCAGAAGCAGGAGTCGTTCGATTGCCGCAGTCCCGCGCCGCCGCCGCCGGGCGTGATTGTCGAGCATGGCCTGCGTTTCCGGGTGGCGCCGGGCAGCAAGCACAAAACCGGGTTCTTCGCCGACCAGCGCGACAATCGCCGCGAGTTGGCCGGCTTCTGTCCCGGCAAGCGCGTGCTCGATCTGTGCTGCAACACCGGCGGCTTCGCGGTCTACGCCAAGGCGCTGGGTCAGGCGGAGGAGGTGACCGGCGTGGACCTGGACGAGCAGGCGATCGCCCTGGCGAAGCAGAACGCGAACCTGAACCAGGCGCGGGTGCGTTTGGTGCAGGCCGACCTGTTCGCGTGGCTGCGCGATGTGGTGCCGACCGGCCAGCGCTTCGACGTGGTGGTGCTCGATCCGTCGAAGCAGACGCGCGACCGCGAGGAGGTGGAGTTTGCGCTGAAGCGCTATCTCGACATGAATCGCCTGGCGCTGCAAGCGGTCGCGCCCGGCGGCATCTACCTGACGTGCTCCTGCACCGGCCTCGTCAGCGAGGAGGCATTCCTCGAGACGCTCCGCCGCGCCGCCTGGCAGGCCGGCCGCACGGTGCAGGTGCTGAAGGTGGCCGGGGCGGCGCCGGATCATCCCTACCTGATCCATGTGCCGGAGGGCCGCTATCTCAAGGCAGTGTTTTGCCGAGTGGTCTGATGGGCACCTCGCGCCCGCGATCGTCCGCGCGCTGAAGCGTAGGCACGGCCTAGCGCACCAGCACTTGACTGGTGGCGCGGCCGGGACCCAGGTTCCTGACGCGCACGATGTAATTGTCATTGGCCGGGGCAATGAAGGTGACATGGCAATCCGGATGGATGCGCTCGTCGGACGCGATGACCCGGCCGCGGTGAACGATGAATAAGTCCACGTCCGGCTGAATCGGACCGAACGCGCGGGTGGTCGTGACGGTGACCGTGACCCGTTGGCCGGCCTGGAAATGGAAGCCGCGTTCGTTCTGCGTGTTCGGAGCCAGGCTGACGGTGTAGCTGCCGTCGGGGTTGAGGCCGCCGAAGCCGAACACGATGGCGAGGACGGCGGTGACGCCGCAGCCCAGGAGCAGCAGCACCAGCAGGATGCCGCCGATGATCAGCCCCACTTTGAGGCCGGTGCCGGACCCCTGCTTGCGCCTTGCGCCGTTCGCGCCGATCTTCCGCATCGTGTTCGTCCAGCTCCTCATCGATCCGGCGGCGCGTCGCCGAGCGCCGGGACGGCGCTTCCACGTCGGAGCGCGGCGTGGTTAGCGTGTTGGCGGCTGCACTTTCGGGGAACAGGCCGTGTTGCCGTACTGCGGCGATCCATTCGGCCATGCCGTCGCTCCAGACGAGGTCGTTCGGCCTCAGCAATCCCGAGGATGCCAGCTGCCGAAGCTCGTCCCAGGAGACCGGGCCCATTTGCTGCTTGTTCGTGGTGTAGTACCATTCCACAGCCATGCCCTCACGGGAAAGGGTTGCTGCCCGTCGGACATTTTTATGCGGGCGACGCTGTGAAAGCAACGCTGACGAAGGCGTCCATCGGTCAGACCGCCTCCTCGTCGGCGCAGCTTCGACGGTTTCCGCCTTGCCCTGGTTGCGTCCAGCAGCAAGAAATAAGGTAGGTTTAGCGCACAGCCTTCCGCGGAGGCCGGAACGGCGGCGGAGCCAGACCGGGGCAGCCATGAAAACTTCGATCACCGCGCCTCAATTGCTGGCCGCGCTGCGGCGGCGGATCAAGCAATTCTACAGCCGGGTCGACCAGCGCTTGTTCGAAAAATGCTGGGAGATGGTCGATCCACACATTCGCGCGGAGGCGCGGTCCATCACACAGTGCCAGTACACTGCGGCGCTGGAGCGCTTCGTGACGTGGTGTGGCGCAGTGCGAATCTGTACCATCGAACCAGTGCACATCCACGTCAACGAGCCAAGCCGGCTCTACGAGAACCGCGACTTCGCGACGGTGCGCGTCACCTGGGAAGACAGTCGTGGCGAGGTGCACATCTTCACGGAACGTTGGGTGCGCGGCCGGCGCGGCTGGTGGTACACACGCAGCTCCGGCTTGGTAGTTCCGGGGGACAGAGAGCCCTCGACGGGGTATCCTTGAGTAGAGGAGGGAATAACCATGGCCGAAACATCGCTTACGTTAACCGATCAGGAACGCGCGTACTTGGTGGAACTCCTTGAGGAGATGCTCAAGCAGACGAAGATCGAAGAACACCGCACGCGTACGCTGAGTTTCCGACCGAACGTGGTCCAGCGCGAGGAAACGATTGTGGCCCTGTTGACCAAGCTGGGCAAGCCGCCGGCGTGACTTCCCCTCGAACGCAGCGCACTGCCAACCCGATAAGTGGAGGTCAAAGATGGCAGCCTCCCTTCAGCCGGACACCTGCCCGGAATGTGAGTGCCCGTTGCCGCTCGATTACGCCGAGCGGCGCCAGGCCCGCATGCCGTCCCATGCCGTGTTGCTCCTGATCGCGGGCTTTGCTCTTACCATCGTTCTGCTGCCGACCCTGTTGTTCGCCACCGACATCGTGGCCGAGCAGCTCACCGACGGGTTGGCATTGAATCGCCGTGAACGCCGCGCCTCTGCGGCATGGCCGATCTGCTGTCGATTCCCGTGTCACTGCTGCCGGCGTGGTTGAGTTGGCGCTACGCCCATTCGCGGCCACGGATCGTCGCACTGGTTTGTCCCGAATGCGGCTGGAGTGGCGTCGGCAAGCTGACCGAGGCGAAACTACTGGACCTTGCGATTCCCGAGGCCGGCGAGGTGGTAGTCCGGGCCATTCCCAATCCGGACGACGTGGCCCGCGAGCGCCTGGAGCGGCTGACGGAACGCCGGCGCAAGCAAGCTCGTCAACTCGAGGCCGAGGCCGAGCCAAACCCAGAGTTCGATCTCGGCAACGGTCCCGCGCCGCCCGAGGTGTGAAGGAGCTGCCGTGAAACGCCGCCATCGACGAGGCCGGCAGCCGTGGCGTCCCGAGCTGTCGGTCGCACAGATCCTGGCGTGGATCGATCGCCACCACCGGTTGACCGGCGAATGGCCCACCAGCGCCAGCGGTCGGATTGCCGGCACCGACGAGAACTGGGCCAACATGGACACCGCGCTGCGGCAAGGGCGGCGTGGCTTGTTGCCCGGTTCGTCGCTGGCCCGCCTGCTGACGGAGCATCGCGGCGTCCGCAATCCGAAGGTCCCGCCGCCGTTGCACGTTCGCGCGATTTTGGCCTGGGCGAAGGCGCAGCGCCGGCGGACCGGCGCCTTGCCGACCGCCGACTCCGGCCCGATCCCCGAAGCGCCCGGCGAAACCTGGATGGCCGTCAATCAGGCGCTTGCGCTCGGACGGCGCCGCTTGCCCGGCGGCTCGTCGCTGGCGCAGCTGCTCGCGGCCGAATGCGGGCATCGCAACATCCAGGATTTGCCGCCCCTCACCGTGCCGCAGATTCTGCGCTGGGCCGACGCGTGGCATCGGCGGACCGGCCAATGGCCCCGGCGTCACAGCGGCGCGATCCCCGAGGCGCCCGGCGAAACCTGGTCCGCCGTCGATGCCGCGCTGTACGCGGGTGTCCGCAGCCTCGAAAACTCGATCACGCTGGCCCGGCTGCTGTTCGAGCAGCGCGGCGTCCCGCATCAATACACCAAGCCGAAGCTGACGATCCGCGCTATCCTCGTTTGGATGGCCGACCATCGCCGTTGCACGGGCATGTGGCCTCGGCAGAAGTCGGGCGTCGTGGCGGCGGCGCCGGACGAAACCTGGGCGGCGATCGACAACGCCCTCGCTCGTGGCCTGCGCGGCTTGCCCGGCGGATCCTCGCTGGCGCTGCTTCGGGACCGCCATAGCGCGCAACGCGCCGGGCGACGCTTTAGTGTGTGGGACAGAGGCATCTCACGCCGTTGCCTCGAACGGTCATGGTCCCCTTCTGCAAGCTGTAGGGCTGCACGCCCGGCACCGCCGCCAACCACCGCCCCATTGCAGCACATCACTCGCGCTTCAGGTGCCGGTCCGCGAAATCGACGAATACCCGCCAGTCCTCGCGCGTCATCGAGTGCTTGCCTGCGCGCACAAAGTAGCCCAGCCGGCTGTCGATGAGCGTGCCGATCGGCGGCGGCGTCTTGACCGACAGGCCCTCCACGCGCAGGAAACGATACACCGGGTCGGCCGCCAGCAGCACCTGGAACTGGCCGTCGGGGTTCGCCCACTGGTCCTCCGCCGCGTTGCTGAACAGCACCGGCCGCGGCGCACACAGCGCGACCAGGCCGTTCTGGTCGAACGGCAACTTTTCGGGCTCGTCGTTGAAGCGCTTGTAGCTGCCGTTGAACCAGTGCGGGAAGCTGGTGTTGATGCGCTTGATCGATTCGGCGCCGGCCGGCGTGCCGCGATTCGGCGCGGTGCCGCCCATACCGGCCTGGTGCGGGATGATCACCGCGATGCGCTCGTCGAGCGCCCCGGCAAGGAGCGTCGTCTTGCCCAGCCGTGAATGACCGACGACGACGATCCGCTGGGCATCGACATCCGCATCGGTCACGAGGTAATCGATGACCCGCTGAATCCCCCACGCCCACGCCGCGATCGTCCCCCAGTCATGCTCGCCCGGCTGTTTGGGGCCGAAGTATTTCTGCACGCCCTCGCGGACGTCGGCGCGGTCGGGGTCGACGTCGCCGGAGTAGAACGTCGCGACGGCATAGCCGCGGTCGATCGTTTGCTCGATGGCCCAGGTGTCGACTTCGGTGCCGCGGTTCTCGTCGGTTGCGCGATTGTCCTTGACGCCCTTGCGGCCGGGGTACATCCACGCGGTGTTGAGCTGAATCTTCGGGTCGGCGAGCACGGCATGGTTGCCGCAGAACGCCATGCCGAGGAACACCGGCGCGGGGCCGCGGCGCTTGTTCGGGATCACGAGCAGCAGGTGGATCTTTGGCCCGTTGGCGCCGCCGAGCGCGATCGTGATTTCCTTGAGCGTCGCCTTGCCGCCGAGCGCCCTGGGATCGACGCGCGCGACGCTGTATTGGACCTTGGCCGGCGCGGGCGGGGCGTAGCCGTACATGTAATGCTGGAAGAGCTTTCGCAGCTCGGGCCGGCGCTCCTTGACCCACTGCTCCCAGGTAGCGACGCGCTGGCCGTTGAGCATGACGAGCGGGTCGGGCATTTCCTTATGGGCCGGCAGCTTGTCGGGCTCGGGCAGCTCGTCCTTGCCCGCCGGAGCAGGGGCGGCGAAGCACGTCAGGAGCAGCACGAGAGCCGCGAGCGACGTCCAGAACAGGTGGGAATGCATGGGTGGCCTCGGGGGACCTTACTTCTTGCCGATGCAATACAGGTAGCGATCCGAACGCAGGTACAGCCGGCCGTCGGCAATCGCGGGGCTGCCATTGAAGACGCTGCGGTCGTTCTTGAAGACGTTGTGCGCGAGCTGCTTGAAGGTGGGGCTCGCCGCGACGACGTAGACGCCGTCGGTGCGACTGACGTAATAGATCTTGCCGTCGCCGTAGGTGGCCTGCGCATAGTTGAGCTGCGGCTCCGGCAGCAGCCGCTTCTCATACGCGACGGTCCCGTCGGCGGCCTTCACACAGTAAACCACGCCGCCGCTCTCGTGCGCATAATAGAGATGCCCGTCGTGGTAGATCGGCGCGGAGACGTTGGAGCCCTTGCTGATCCGCCACAGCGGCTGGACCTCGCCCTTGCCGCCGGCCTTGACCGCGAGGGCGCGGTTGTCGCGGCCGCCGACCATGTAGACGACGCCGGCCTCGGCGATGACCGTGGTGGCGACGTAAAAGTCGGTGGTGCCCGCACAGCTCCAGAGTTCGCTGCCGCTCATCGGATCGAACGCCTTGAATTTGCCCGGAAGATTGACGACCAGGTCGGTGCGGCCGGCCGCGTCGGCGAGCGTCGGCGTGCTCCACGTCTCGTCCATGCCGTCGGCGGTCCAGGCCGGCTTGCCGGTCTCCCTGTCGAGCGCCACCAGGGCCCCGCTTTCGATGCAGGCATTGACAATGACGAGGTTCCGGTACAGCACCGGCGAGCTTGCCGAGCCCCAGCCGTGGGTCCGGGTCCCGACACTCTGCTGCCAGAGTTGCTTGCCGTCGAGGTCGTAAGCCAAGACGCCGGCGGTGCCGAAGAACACGTAGACATTCTTCCCATCGGAGGCCGGTGTGGACGAGGCGTAGCCGTGCAGCGCGAGGTACCCCTGGTAGGGCGCGTCCTTGACGGCCGCGACATCCTTTTTCCAGAGCGGCTTGCCGGCGCGGTCGAAGCAGAGCAGGTGCCGCGTGAGACTCTTGAGGTTGCCGCCCTTCTTGCCGGGAATGCCGTAGCCGCTATAGCAGGTGACCAGAACGCGATCGCCCACGACGATGGGGCTGGAGGCGCCGGGGCCGGGCAGCTCGACCTTCCAGGCGAGGTTGGTGTCGTCGTCCCACTGCGCCGGCAAGCCTTTTTCCTTGGCGGCAATACCCAGGCCGCCCGGACCGCGAAACTGCGGCCAGTTGGCGGCGCCGGCGACACCCGCGCACAGGATCAGACCGACTGCAACGGTGCGGCGCAGCGCTCATGAACGGCCTCCCACGATTTGGCAGCAAGACGTAATGCCTGCCCGTCAACATAAGCCAACCGCGCAAGCCGGGCAAGCAGCGAATAGACTTCCGAAGTCTCCGAGACTTCGGAAGTCTGACGCCGCCGGGATTTGCCCAGCTTGCCGGCGGTCTGCCCCCTCCGTCAGTTCCGCTAATGCCGGAAAATCCCTCATGTCGGGTATGCGCGACAGCCGATAGAGGACATGACGGAATTCCCGCCGCGGGATGCGAAAGGAGGAGGATGGTGCGCACGACGCTAACCGCATGGGCGCTGGGGCTGCTCGCAGTTGCCGGCTGCGCACACGATCGCTCGACTTCGACTGTGAGCTACACGGACGAAGCGCCGACACCGGCCTGCAAGCCGTACGGGTTCGTGGTTGACACGCCGAGTGCACCGGCTTCGCCGTACGCGGGCTGCACTGCGCCCGGCAACGCTCCGATCGTGATACCGTCCACCAGCGCTCCCGCGACTAGCGCTCCCGCGACCAGCGCTCCCGCGACCAGCGCTCCCGCGACCAGCGCTCCCGCGACCAGCGCTCCCGCGACCAGCGCTCCCGCGACCAGCGCCCGGCGTCGCCGCCGGTGATATCAACGGTGCCGCCGGTCAAAGTGATCGAGCCCGTGCCGGTCCCGGTGGCTGCGCCGGAGGTGAAGCCGCCGGATCGGCTGCCCGATGCTGTGCCGCCGTCGAGCGTGCCGGCGCCCGTGCCGTTGCCGAAGCGCCCAATCGAGTCGACTCCGCAACGGCCCCGCGTGCCGGAGGAACCGGCCGAGCCGCGTGATCTGGGCCAGTCGGCCGAGCCCGAGCGCGGGCCGGTCGTGCGTACGGCTGCCGCAACGTCACCGGCGCCGCTGCCGGAGAGGTCGGCACCCGTGTTCGACACTACCCAGGTGTTGATCGGCTACCTGGAAGCGTGGCGCAAGACCTGGCGGCTGCGTTATGCGGCGGTCGACGTGGAAGACGCCAACGGCGGCCGGGTGACGCTGATCGGCGACCGGACACTGGATCGCCTGCAGGAAGGCCAGCGGGTCCGTGTGCATGGGACGGTCATTCCCGCCGCCGATCGCGCCAATCCGCCGACGTTCCACGTGCAGCGGCTCGAAATCGTACAGTGAAACGACGCCTCACTCCTTCTTCCCGCCGGTGCCGGGAATAACGATTACCGGTACATCGCGGCCCCGTTCGTTGAGCCGCGCCAGCCCGCCCGTCACCAGCGCCTGCCACTGCCCTCGAGGCGGCGCAGCTCCTTCGCGTGCTCGGCGTAGACCTCGCGCACGCCCTGCGTCACCGCAGCGTCGCTTTCCATGAGCGCGTAGTACAACGGCGCCAGCTGCGAGTACAGCTTCGCCCCGCCCTTCATCGCCAGGATGTCGTACGACACCTCCGCCTTCGGATTGTGCAGCAATTCCTCCAGAGCGTCGAGCTGCGGCAGCAGTGCATCGGCCTCCTTCAGCCACGCCGCCGCCTTCGGCTCGACCTTGATGCGCTGCTTGATCTGCTCGCGCACCGACCGCAGCGCGATGACAATGTTCGACAGCTTGCCGATATCGTCGTAGACCTGCATCGCCAGCTGGTGCCGTTCGCGCAGCGCCGCTTCCGAGATCTTGACCCGCGGGTCGAGCTGGACCTTCACCGTGCCGGTCACCACCTGGCCGTCGACGTGCAGCTTCAGCGTGTACTGGCCCGGCAGCACCAGCGGGCCCTCGCGCGGCTCCCCGGCGTCGTTCTTCGCCTTCGGGATCGTCGTCGGCTTGTCATAGCGCAGGTCCCACGCGATCCGCTGCAGGCCCGGCTCGTCGCGCAATACCGTCGGCTTCACCTCGGTCCACGACACGTCGGGCGAATCCGTTTCCTCCTCTTCCTCTTTCTTGCTCGTCAGCCGGCGCACCAGTTTGCCGGCGGCATCATAGACCTCCAGCCGCAGCGAGTCCTTGGACTTGCTGTCGAGGTAATAGTTGACGATGGCCCCGATTGGCGGGTTCTCGCCGGGGATGCGATCCTCGCCCACGTAGTTCTCGCCGTGGTAGCGCCAGCGCGTCGCCGGCTGCACCGCGAAGAGATGCGCCGCTTTGTCCTTCTTGCGCGCCACTCGCGCACCGGCGTCAGGTCGTCGAGGATCCAAATCGATCGGCCGTTGGTGCCGACGACGAGATCGTTGTCCTTGACGACGAGGTCGCTGATGAGCACGCTCGGCATGTTGAGCTTGAGGCTGTCCCAGGTTTTGCCGCCGTCGCGCGAATAGGAAACTCGGTGGGCGCTGCCGACGTAGAGCAGGCCGGGGACGACCGGGTCCTCGCGGACAACGCGCAGGAAATCATCCTTGCGCAGGCCGCTGGCGAGACTGGTCCAGCTCTTACCGAAATCGGTCGTCTTCCAGAGATACGCCTTGTCGTCATCCAAACGGTGCGCGTCGACGATCACGTACGCGGTGCCGACATCGTGCGGCGACGCCTCGACGCAGCTCACCGTGCCCCAGTCGGGCAGGCCGGGGATGTTGCCGGTGACGTTGCGCCAGGTGTCGCCGTCGTTCTCTGAGACATGGACCAACCCGTCGTCGCTGCCGGCCCAGAGGACGCCGGCCTTGCGCGGCGACTCGGCGATCGCGAAGATTGTGTCGTAATACTCGGCCCCGGTGTTGTCGCCGGTAATCGGGCCGCCGGACCATTTCTGCTTGCTCTTGTCCTTGCGCGTCAGGTCGTCGCTGATCCGGTCCCAGGTGTTGCCGCCGTTGCGCGTGCGGAACAGCACGTTGGCGGCATGGTACACCGTCTTCGGATCGTGCGGCGACACCATGATCGGCGCGGTCCACTGGAAGCGATAGCGCAGGTCCTCGGCCCCCTTGCCGGAAGAATTGATCGGATAAATGCTGATGTTGACCGCCTGGCGGGTGCGATGGTCGTAGCGCGAGATGTAGCCGCCGTATTCACCGGCGTAGACGATGTTCGGGTCGGCCGGGTCGGGCACCACGAAGCCGGTCTCGCCGCCGCCGACGGTGTGCCAGTCGCTGAGCGAGATGCCGGAGCTGGCCAGGCTGTTGCTCGGGCCCGACGCGGTGCCCTGGTCCTGCATGGTGCCCATGACGCGGTACGGCACGCTGTTGTCGGCACGAACATGGTAGAACTGGCAGATCGGCAGCTGCGGCGCGTGCCAGGTTTCGCCGCCGTTGTTCGTGATGTCGACGCCGCCGTCGTTGCTGTCGATCATGCGCCGCGGATTCTTCGGGTCGATCCACAGGTCGTGGTGATCGGGATGGTGCGGCCCCTTGAAGTTCTTGAACGTCTTGCCGCCGTCGATGCTCTTGAGCAGCCGTACATTCGAGCACCAGACAACGTCGGGGTTGGCGGGGTCGACGGCCACCTGGGAGAAATACCAGGCCCGCTGCCGGAGGTAATGGCCGCCGTTGGCGAGCTTCCAGGATTCGCCGGCATTGTCGGAGCGATAGAGGCCACCCTTGTCCGCCTCGATCAGCGCGTAGATGCGCCGGCTGTCGCTGGGGGCGATGGCGATGCCGACGCGGCCCCACGGTCCCGCGGGCAGGCCATCGTCCTCCTCGCCCGCGGCTTCGCGCTCCGCCTCGGTCTTCGGACCGACCTGCTTCCAGGTGTCGCCGCCGTCCTCGGAGCGGTAGAGCCCGCTGCCGGGTCCGCCGCTCGTCAGGCTCCACGGTGTGCGATGGGCTTGCCACAGCGCCGCCAGCAGAATGCGCGGATTGCTCGGATCGAAGCAGATGTCGATGGCGCCAATATGCTCCCAAAAAGTAACCGAGAGATTACCGTCCTTGCGCATTCGGTTTATCGAATCGGCGAGCTCTCGTTTCGTCAATACTTGTTTCCAATTCTTGCCGCCATCGGTGGTCCGATAGACACCACGTTCTGGGTTATTAGCATCGACGTTAAAAAAGCCGACCGGTCCGGGCGCACCGGGACGTAGTGGCTGGAATGCCGAACCCAGTACCGCAGCGTAGGCGATGTCGGGGTTGGTCGGGTGGACGATGATGCGGCCGATCTGGCCTTTCTGTTTCCAGACGTGCTTCCAGGTCTTGCCGCCGTTGGTGGATTTGTAGATGCCGTTGCCGGGCTCGACGTTGCCGCGGATGTTCGCTTCGCCGGAGCCGACGTAAAGGACGTTGGGATCGGACGGGGCCACGGCGATGGCGCCCATCGAGGAGGCCGACTCGTCGTCGAAGATCGCGTTCCAGGTGAGGCCGCCGTCGCCGGTCGCCCAGACGCCGCCGGAGGCAGCCGCCAGGTAGTAGGTGGACGGATCGCCGGGAATGCCGCACGCCCGGCTGACACGGCCGCCCGCCGCTGGACCGACCAGGCGATATTTCAGGTTCTTGAAGGGGCCCTTGGCCTTCTTCTCGTGCTCTTCATCCTCGCTCTTTTTCGGTTCTTCCTTCTTCTTCTTGTCCTCCCCCTGGGCGGCCGAGGCGTAGGCCAGAGGCGACAGCGCCGGGCGCGGGCCGGCGGTGCTCTGCCAGGCGAGCAGCCAGAAAACGACAGCCCCGAGGCCGAGAAGCTTGCGCATGGAGTCGATCCTTATCGGGCAAGGTGCGGATTCGTGACCGGAGATTATGGTAATCGAAGATTCCGGAAATGCCACGGGCGAGCGGTGGGATCCGCAGACGCGTAGAAGACTTGCAGACTTGTAGGGTGGGTGGAGTCTTCGGAACCCACCAATGCGAGCACGGTGGGTTCCGAAGACTCCACCCACCCTACGGCCACTACGGCCATGCCTACTTCTTGCCCGCCGACTTCTTCTTCACGGCGCGCGGCGGCTTGTCATCGGCCGGCGTCTCTTTCGCCTTGTTTTTGGGCGGCTCCGGGAGCTTGTCGGGATCGAGTACAAGCTCCGCCGACTTGCCTTTGTCGCCGCGCACTTGCAGGAACGCGAAGCTCTCACGCAGGTCCTTGCGAAGCTCCTCGGCCTGTTGCCGATGCTTCTTCGCTTCGGTTTCGTGATACGCGATTTCCGCCATGACCTTCTGGATGGCGTCGCGCAGCATCCCGCGCGTGCGGCTCTCCGGCTGGACCTCGGCCGGTGCCGGCGGCGCGGTCGGCTCGGACGTGTCCAGGGCGCCGGCCGCTTCGCTGTGCAAGAACGTGGTTGCAACCGACGACGCGGGGAAGTCTTCGGCCATGGGTCGCTCCTTCACGGTGCGGACTGGATGCGGATGTTCTTGACGTGGGTCACGCCGGTGCTTGAGCGCACCTTCACCTCGAAGTCGCCGAGCTGCATCACCCGCGCTTTCCACAACACCGCGCTGGTGCCGGCCGCTTGCGGCGCGGGCACCGGCTCGCGCTCCCGGCCCTCGATGCGCTGCATGCCGGCGGGCAATTCCAGCGTCAAGGCCTGGCCCGGCGCCGGATCATCGACCGTCGCGAGGATGGTGAACAGCTTGCCCGGCTCGAACGAGCCGCTCAGGCTGACGGCGACGTTGTCCTCATGGCCCGTGTCGCTGGCCATGCCGCCGCCGTACGCCCAGACCAAGGTGCGCTTTTCGCCTGGCTTAAGGCTTTTGGCGGGCCAAAACATCACGCAGGCCGAATCGCCGCCCGCCTTCTCGACGGGCACGTCCCACTCGCCGGACAGCGCCCGCGTGTTGCACAGCACGATACGGTTCGGACCCTCCAGCTTGCCGCCGAACTTCAGCGTCATCGTGGCCACGAAGCCGGGGTCCTTGAGGTTGGGGCGCTCCAGCACCTGGAGATACTCCGGCAGCGTCCGGTCTTGCAGCGCGACGCCGTCGAGGATTTCTCCGGGGGCCGTACTCGGCGACGCGAACAGCGCACCGTCGTTCTCGGCGATCATGGTGTCGATGAAGACGCGCCATTCCGCCGTATGGGCGCGGATGTCCTTGTTCTCGATCAGGCAGGTCACGCGCACGGTGTCCAGCCGGCGCTTCGCATCGGCAACCCCCGGACCGCTGTAGCGGCTGGGCACCACCTCGATTTGCTGGGTGAAATTCAGGCCATTGGACGTCCACTTCGTTTGCGTGCCGAGCCGCTTCTTGCCGAACGGGCCCGGCGGCAGCGGCTCTTGCGGGGCCGCTTGAGCCGTCTGCGGGTTAAAGCCCGGCTGGACGACCTGATTGTCGATGCGTGCCAGCGGCATGACGCTCATTTCGGGCGTGCAGGTGATGCGCGTGCCCCCGACGATCAGGCCGAAGTACATGCCGGCGCTATATTTCGCCGTGATGCGCGGCGTCGGGTCGATGGGCAGCTGCGCCGCCAGCAATTTGCCGTCTTTGATGACGACGTGAACGGGCCGGGCGGCTTCCTGGCCATCGCCCATCGCAACGCCCACGACGACCAGCGGCAGGCAGAGGGCCCACCGCAGGGGATTCTGCAACCACTCGTTCATGGCGAACCCCAGAAGAAGGATCGGCGTAGCGCTCGGACGAGCGCCGGCGCCGAGGGAACCTGGATTGTGCTATTCTATTCAAGCCGACGGGTGAACCGCAATGGCCTGTAGGTCCCGCCTGCCGGGCGGGACCTGGAGACTTCCAGGTCCCGCCCGGCAGGCGGGACCTACCAGTGGACCTACCGTGCCGCCGACTGCTCGTCGATGGTGATGTCCTTGTAGAGCACCCGCGTCTTGCCGCCGCCGTGGACTTGCAGGCCGACGATGCCGGTCCGCTCGATCTTGTCGTCCTTTTCGGTGTAGTCCACCGTTAGCGTGCCGTTGAGCCACAGCCGGATGCGCGGCCCCTCGCAGCGGATGACGTAGTCGTTCCAGTCGTCCGCCTTGATGATCTTGTCCAGCACCTCCTTCGCGGGCTGGGCAAGGACCTTATTGCGTCGCGATTCGTCATAGAGCGCTCCCCAGTAGTGCTGGCCGATGTCGGCCTGGTAGCCGCTCACCTCGTGATGCTTGGGGATGCGTTTGGTGCGGAACTGGACGCCGGCGTTAGCGACCTTGGGGTCGCCCTGAAGCTTGAACGTCACCTTCAGCTCAAAATCGCCAAAGGTCTTGGTAGTACACAGAAACTCGTTGCGCGGCACCACCGTCTCCAGCGACCCGCCGACGATGGCGCCGTCCTCGACGCGCCAGGTCTTGTCGGTCTCGCCTTCCCAGCCGGCCAGCGTCTTGCCGTCGAACAGCGGCTTCGGCTCGGCCCGGCTGGCCGCGGGTAGCGCCGGCATCACAACAACGATCAGCGACACGATGGCAACGGCACGAATCATGGTACGTCTCCCTCACGCCTACGCAAGCACGTTGCGCACCACTTCGCCCGCCACGTCGGTCAGGCGGAAGTCGCGGCCGGAATAGCGATACGTCAGCCGTTCGTGGTCCAGGCCGAGCAGGTGCAGGATCGTCGCGTGCAGGTCGTTGACGCTGACCCGATTCTCGACGGCGCGATGGCCGATCTCGTCGGTCGCGCCGTGGCTGACGCCGCCCTTGGCGCCGCCGCCCGCCAGCCAGACGGTGAACGCGTGCGGGTTGTGGTCGCGGCCCGTGCCGCCGCGCTGCACCAGCGGCAGCCGGCCGAACTCGCCGCCCCAGATCACCAGCGTCTCGTCCAAAAGGCCGCGACGCGCCAGGTCGCTGAGCAGCGCCGCGATCGGCTGGTCGGTTTCGCCGGCAAAGCCCGTGTGGTTCGCCTGAATATTCGTGTGGCCGTCCCAGCTGCGCTCGTTCTCCTCGCCGCCGGAGTAGATCTGCACGAAGCGCACGCCGCGCTCGACCAGCCGGCGCGATCAGGCACTGCTTGGCGAAATGGCCGCAGCGCGGGCTGTCCACGCCGTAGAGCCGGCGCGTCGCTTCAGTTTCGCGGTTGAGGTCAAGCGCGTCCGGGGCGGCCAGTTGCATGCGATAGGCCAGCTCGAACGTCTCAATGCGGGCGGCCAATTCGCTGTCGCCGGGATGCTCGGCGAACTGGCGCTGGTTGAGCCGGGCGAGCAGATCAAGCTGGTGGCGCTGCTGCGGCGCCGTCAGGTCCTGCGGGCGATAGAGATTGTCGATCGGGGCGCCCTGCGGCTTCAGCGCCGTGCCCTGGAAGATGCTCGGCAAGTACCCCGCGCCCCAGTTCTGGGCGTAACCCTTGGGTAAGCCGCGTCCGAGCGTGTCGTACATCACCACAAAGGCGGGCAGGTTCTGGCTTTCGCTGCCCAGGCCGTAGGTCACCCAGCTGCCGACGCAAGGAAAGCCCATGCGGGTGAGGCCGGTGTTGATCTTGAGCAGGGCAGGGGAGTGGTTATTGGAGTCGGTCCAGCACGAGTGCAGGAAGGCCATCTTGTCGACGTGGCGGGCGAGGTTCGGAAAGATTTCGGAGACGTACTTGCCCGATTGGCCGTGCCGATGGAAGCGAAACGGCGAGCGCATGATCGGCCCGACCTGATCGCGGAAGAAGCCGGTGTTCTGATCGAAGCCGGCCAATTCCTGCCCGTGCCGCCGTTCCAGCTCGGGCTTGTAGTCCCAGGTATCGACGTGGCTGGGCCCGCCGTTGATGAACAGCCAGATGACCGATTTCGCCCTGGCGACGTGGTGTCCCGGATGCGGCGCCAGCGGGTTGGTCGCGAGCGCCGGCCCCTGGCCGAGCAGCCGTTCCTGCTGTAAGAGCCCGGCCAGGGCGAGCGTGCCGAAGCCGCCGCCAGCCCGGCGCAGGAATTCCCGGCGGGTGGCGTAGG
The DNA here is from genome assembly GCA_963834865.1 of uncultured Gemmataceae bacterium. Classification (GTDB taxonomy): domain Bacteria; phylum Planctomycetota; class Planctomycetia; order Gemmatales; family Gemmataceae; genus CAWIDK01. Next base: position 1,532,043 of record CAWIDK010000002.1, on the reverse strand, counting down.
CGGGCGGCGGCGGAGCGAACAGCCTGGGGATGTCGTGCATGGCGTGCCTCGAAACGCATGGCGGCAGGACTGCATGTATCGTCGGCGAAAGGCGGGTTGCGGTCAAGGGGCGCGGGCTCGATGAGTCATTGTCGATTCCTCATTTAACCAGCACGCTGACCGTGCCGGCCTCAACGCTCGGCGCGGGGACTTTTTCGCCGCGAGCGTGCATTCCCTCAATATGGAACTCGATGGCCTCGCGGATCAGCTTCTCCACAAGCTTGCGCGTTTTCCCCGTGGCGATGCAGCCTGGCAGGTCGGGAACATAAGCGGACCAATTGCGCTTGCCCCATTCGTAGATCACGGTGTATTCCTTCATGATTCCTCCTCCAGCCCCGCCTGGCGCAGGACGCTGTGCAAGGTCTTGGGGTGAACGTCGTCGCTCAGATGCCCGGAAACCGTGACGGTGCCCGGCTTGGTCGAATGAACGAACTGGCGGTGGCTGCCGCGGAATCGGTCAACCTCCCAGCCGTCTTTCTTCAGCAATTTTAGCAGCGCTCGGACTTTCAAGCGCTTCCTCCTGCGCCGTCGATTCTCGACTGCGTCGTTGATGGTAGCGCGACTCCAAACCGCCATTCGTCGTATCATAACCGGATCGGCGTCAAACGGTTCGAAAATTGTTCATTCCTTTTGCGAGGACGACCATGCCAACTCGTAATGCTGAAGCCGTGTGGGAAGGGGACCTGAAGAGCGGTAAGGGGACGGTCAGCCTGGGCAGCGGCGCCTACCGCGGGCCTTATTCCTTTCAGTCGCGCTTCGAGTCCGGGAGCGGGACCAATCCCGAAGAACTGATCGCCGCGGCCCATGCCGGCTGCTTTTCGATGGCGCTGTCCCATGCGCTGGCGCAGGCTGGGCATCCGCCGCGCCGCGTCCACACGACTGCCAAGGTGCACCTGGAGAAGACCGCGGAGGGATTCGGGATTCCTCGCATCGACCTGATCACCGAGGCCGACGTGCCGGGGTTGGATGCGGCGGCGTTTCAACAGCAGGCCGAGCAGGCGAAGCGAAACTGCCCCGTGTCGAAGGTGCTCGCCGGGGCACAGATCACGCTGGACGCCCGGTTGATCAGTGGCTGAGGGCTTCGCACCGGCCGTGCGTCAACGGCGCGTTGGCGGCAGTGCCTTGATGGGCGTGGCGCTCGGCCGCCAAGGGTGCGCGCTGATTGAGCACTTCGCGCACCCTGCGGGCCAGGGCATCGGGCGTGAACGGCTTCGGCAGGAACGGCATGTCCGCTTCGAGGGCACGGCGACAGACGAATTCACTCTCGGCGTAGCCCGACATGTACAGCACCTTCGTCGCCGGCCGACGCTCGGCGAGCATTTCGGCGAGTTGCGGTCCGGTCAGCTTGGACATGATGACGTTGGTAAGCACCAGGTCGATCGGCTCGACACAGCTCTCGCTGATGGCGAGCGCCTCCTGACCGTTGCGTGCTTCCAGCACTCGGTAGCTGTCGGCGCGCAGGATCCGGCTGGTCATCGCACGCACGGGGTCCTTATCCTCGACAGCCATCACGGTTTCGTGCCCGCCCGTTTGCGTGGCGCCGGGAAGCATTACCGGACCGCGACAGCGCCGTCCTCGACCAGTTGATCGTCAACGTCCAGAAGATCCTGCGCCGGCTGATCGGCGAACACATCGAGCTGGATACGGCGCTCGCGCCGCAGCTCTAGGTAAACGAGTCGGTGCCACTGAAGTCGAGGTCCGGTGTGTATTGAAACGAACCATCGCTGCTGAATTGCAATTGGCCGTAAGTCGGCCCGCTGACCAGCTGGGCACTCAATTGTAATCCCTGCGGGTCGGTGTCGTTGCTTAGCACCCCCGTTTGCTTGTTGACCCCAGTAGACCCTGGCCGCCGTTGACACTCAATTGTTGGCCGGCCGTGGCGTTGTAGGTGTAGTTTTTGACGATGGGAGCCTGGACGGCGCTGACCGTGAAGGTAACTGTGGCCGTATCGGAGTTTGCCAGCCCGTCGTTGACCAGGTAGGAAAAGCTGTCGGCGCCGCTGAAATTGATATCGGGTATGTACTGGAACTGGCCGTTGTTTTGCAGGGTCAGAGTGCCGTCAGCCGGATCACTGACCAGCACGGCATTCAACGAGTAACCCTGGGGCCCAGTGGCATTGCTCAACAGGCCCGCCGCCGCCCATATTCAACGTCGTGTCCGGATTGAGAGTGTAGCTGTAGTTGACGGCGACGGGCGGCGCGACGGGGGTCACGGTAAGGGTAACGGTGGCGACGTTGGAATTAAGCAGGCCATTGGTGTCCTGGTACGTGAAGCTATCCGTGCCGCTGAAACCCGCATTGGGCGTGTACGGGAACTGGCCGTTGTTGTTGAGCACCAAGGTCCCGTCGGCGGGCCCCGCGAGGAGGACGGCGGTGAGTGCCCGGCCTTGCGGGTCACTGTCATTAGCCAGCACACCCTGGCCGCCGCCTACGTTAAGGGAGTTGCCCTGGGTCGTGACGTAAGTATCGTTCTGGGCCACGGGAGGTTGCACTGGGCGTACGGTGAGCGTGACCGTGGCGACGTTGGAATTGGCCAGTTCGTCGTTGGCCAGGTAGCTGAAGCTATCGGTGCCCGTGAATCCAGCATTGCCGGTGTACGTGAATGATCCATCCGTGTTCAAATTCAGCGCCCCGTTGCTGGGCCCGCTGACCAGCAGCGCTGTCAGGGTTTGCCCCTCCGGGAAAGTGTCATTGCTCAGCACGCCGTTTTGGTTGTTGACGTTGAGCGCGGTGCCCTGGGTCGCACTGTAGGTGTAATTGGCTGCGAAGAGGGGTTCATCGGCGCCCCGCTGAGCGACAGTGAGCTGCAAGCATGGGCATTAGGCGCAAGAAACTCCCCTCTTGATCATTGCCAGCGTGGCGGCTGCGGAATGCGAATGTCCGGCGTCCGCCGCGGCGGCTGCGGAACGCGCGTGCCATTGGGCAGCACCCGATCCGGCTGAGGAATCAGCGCCCCCAGGATCACAATGTCCGGTTGCGGCACAAGCACCTTCGGCCGGGTATAGGTCGGCGGCTGGTACGTCGGTAGCATCGGCCGATAGGTCGGGGGTTGGTACGTGGGAGTCGGCGGCCTGAACGTCGAACCTGGTTGGGCCCACAACATCGCCGGCTGGGCCGCCAAGATCACGAACCCGATGGCCGTCACACGCTGGAGGAGCAGCTTCTTGAACATGGGTTCACCTCGTTCGGGGTCGATCACGTCACAAGACCTTACGAGGGGGGCCGCACGAACCTAACACCGACCTCGTTTTTTTCCTTGCTCAATCAACACGTGACGCGAATAATCCGTGTTAGGTTTTTCGCACCCGCGAGGTAAGTCATCATGGACAGCTCGTCAAGCTCGCGGACCAGCGAGACGCTGCTGCGAATGCTCCACCGCAATCCAGGCGATGCGGCGGCCTGGCAGCGCTTCGTGAAACGGTACGGCGCGGCGATCCACGGTTGGTGCCGCGGCCTGGGCTTGCAGGATGCGGACGCGCGGGACGTGACCCAGGAGGTCCTCCTCAAGCTCGCCAGATGCATGGGAACGTTCGTGTACGACAAGGACAAGGGCTTCCGCCGCTGGCTCAAGCGCGTCACGGTCAACGCGTGGAAGGATTATCTGAAAAGCCGGCGGCGCCCTGGCCGGGGCAGCGGCGGCAGCGACAATCTGCCGGCGTTATCCACGGTGGCTGCGCGGGACGATTTGACGAAGCGGTTGGAAGAGGAATTCGACCGCGAGCTATTGGAAAAGGCCCTTGAGCGCGTCAAGGAGCGGGTCGAGCCCCAGACGTGGGGCGCGTTTCGGCTGACGGCGCTCGAGGGAATGACGGGTGCCGAGGCAGCCCGCGCTCGGCATGCCGGTCGCGCACGTGTTCGTCGCCAAGAGCCGCGTCACGCTGATGCTCAAGGGGGAGATTGCGACGCTGGAACGGCTGGAAGCCGGGTGATCGAAGGAACCATGAATAACACCTGCCCTCCGCTCGATCAACTCCGGAGCCTCGTCGATAGCCAGCTCGACGTCGCCCTTCACGGCGCGCTCTCAATCCATGTCGAGGAATGCACCCGCTGCCAGGGAATCCTGGACGCGTTGACCAACGATCCGTGCCTCGCCAAGGTGCAGGCTCTACCGCCGGTCGACGTGCAGCCGGAAATTGCTGCCGATGATGAATTGATGCGCCAGCTAGAATCGGCATGTCCGCTAGGCCAGCCCTTCCAGGGGTTCGCCACCCAGGCCGCAGCGCTCGCGCCGGCCACCGGTCCGCTGGCGGCTTGCCCAACGGGGTCACACGAGTCTCCCTTCGGTGCCCGGATATGACGTGCGTGCCGAATTGGGCCGCGGCGGCATGGGCGTCGTCTACCAGGCGCGGCACCAGAAGCTCGACCGGGTGGTAGCGCTCAAGATGATTCTGGCCGGCAGCCACGCCAGCCAGGCTGCGCGCGACCGCTTGCTGGTGGAGGCACGGGCCACCGCGCTTGCAGCATCCTCACATCGTGCAAGTCCACGAGGTCGGCGAACACGAGGGCCTGCCCTACCTGGCGCTGGAATACTGCCCCGGCGGCAGTCTCGCCCAGAAACTGGGCGGGACGCCGTTGCCGCCGCGGGAGGCTGCCGCGCTGGTGGAGACGCTGGCCCGCGCCATTGACGTGGCCCATCAGAAAGGGATCTTTCACCGCGACCTCAAACCCGCAAACATCCTCCTCGCCGAGCAGGACGTTCCGAAGGTTACCGATTTCGGCCTGGCCCGCAAGCTCGACGAGGACAGCCGCACCGCGACCGGCGCGGTCATGGGTACGCCGTCGTACATGGCCCCCGAGCAGGCCGAGGGCAAGACTCCCGATCCGCAGTCTGGCGCACTGTGCGACGTGTACGCGCTCGGCGCGATGCTTTACGAGTGCCTCACCGGCAGGCCGCCTTTCAAGGCTGCCACGGCGCTGGACACGCTGCGACAGGTGATCGACACCGAGCCGGTGCGGCCGTCGCGGCTGAACGCGGCCGTGCCGCGCAACCTGGAGACCATCTGCCTCAAGTGCCTGCAAAAGGAGCCGAGCCGGCGCTATTTGGGTGCTGAAATGCTGGCAGACGACCTGCGCCGTTTCCTCAAGGGCGAGCCGATTGTGGCGCGGCCGGTGGGGCGGTTGGAGAAGGCCTGGCGCTGGTGCAAACGCAACCCGGCGGTGGCCGGCCTGGCTTTGGCGGTGGCGCTGGTGACTGTCCTCGGCACGTCGGCGGCATGGACAGCCAACCAGGACAAGCTCGATTCGCTCGAGCGCGAGGCCCGGGAACGCGAGCGCCACGAACGGGAACTCGAATGGGCGGATATCCTGCAACAGCAGCGGCTGGAGCTCGTCGGACCCCACGCGATCGGCTGGTCGCAACGGGCCTGGGACCTCGGTGTCAAGGCAGCCGCGACGAAGACGGACGAACGGGTGCGCGACCAGCTCGCGGCGTCGTTGCGCGGCATCGATGCGCGCGAAATCGCCAACGCCGTCAATCTAGCCGCTGCCGACGTCGCCGTCAGCGCCGACGGCCAGCGGCTGCTCCTGGGCGGCACGGCGGCCGCGCCGGCCCGACTCTGGGACATCAGCAAGCAGGAGGTTCGGCAGCACTCCGGCAAGACCGGTTCGGGCCCCGTGGCGTTCGGTCCCGACGAGACGCCCTTGCAGCTCGTGGGCCAAGACGACGAGTTGGCGTTGTGGGACGTCGCCAGGCAGCAGCACGTCAGCGTGTTGCGATTCAACTCGATGCCGGACCGGAAGGGGCTGGAGCGTACGGCCGCCGCCCTTGCCCCGGACGGCTCATTGGCAGCGGCGGCGGTCGCAATCGAAGACGGGTCCGCAGTCGTGGCGGTCTGGGAGGCGGCCAGCGGCAAACGACTTTGGCAGAAGACGCTCCACGGCAAGCAGAAAACGCTCCACGTCAATGTGCTCGCGTTCGCGCCCACCGGCAAGCACCTGGCAGCCGGCGACGACGGCGGGCAGGTCATCTTGTGGAACGCTGCCGACGGCACGCCGGGGCCGACCATTCCCCCCGAGCGCACGTCGATCCGCTGTCTCGCGTTTAGCGCGAGCGCCCGCCGACTGGCGGTCGGGGCGCAGGGCGGGCGCGTCACCCTCGTCGACGTCACCGCGACTGCGGCTGCCGCCATCAGCTTCTGTCACGGCCTGCACTACGATGTCGGTGCTTTGAGCCTCAGTCCCGACGGCGCAATCCTGGCCACCGCCGACGTGCGCGACGTGCAGCTCTGGGATGCTGCGACCGGCCGGCCGATCCTCACCCTGCGCATGGGCCGGGCCGAAATGCTGGCCTTCTCCCGCGACGGCAAGCGACTCGTTGCATCCACGCCGGACTTGAGCACAACCATCGTCTGGGCGCTGGATCACGCGCGCGGCATTCAGGCCCTGTACGGTCTGAACAGTGAGATTGCCCGCGTGTCCCTGTCGCCGGACGGCAAGCGTGTAGCCGCCCTGGCCCACAACTGGCAGATCGGCGTTTGGGAAGCCAACGGGCAGCTCCTGCACGTGCTCGATGTCCCGGAAGGAGTGTTTGCCGACAACGGCGCCCTCGCCTTCAGCCCCGATGGCCGCCGCCTCGCGTTCGCATCGTGGAAATCGGCGCAGCTATGGGACATCGCCACCGGCCAGGAAGACGGTTCCTGGGAATTGCCGCCGGGCCTGCAAGACTGCCTGACATTTGCGCGGGCCGGCAAGGAGTTGCGGCTGTTCCGCTACGAAACCGAGGACAAAGTGCCGCCGTTCCGTGACATTCCGTGGAGAAAACACCCGCGGGTTTGTCGTATCCGCGAACTGCCCGTGGGTGCGCCGGCCACCCAGACAGCTCCCGACATTACCGACTTCAGGGCCGGCGTCTACGCCGCCGCCGCTGCCCCTGATGGCCGCAGTTTTGTGGCGGAAGGGTTTTCCGGCGCCGATGGCAAACAACGCCTCATCAGCGCTTACAACGCGCTCACGGGTGCGCAGCTCTGGGTCAAGGACCTTACCAAACGCCGGCTGTGGCCCAGGACCGGCATCCTGCGCATGGATCCGGCAGGGAAGATCATCGGGTTCGGCGTCGGCGACAACGACGCCGTGCAGCTGGTCGATTTGCGGACGGGCACGGAGTTCGAGTTGTGGCAACATCAGCGCGCTGGGCCCGCAACTGCAGTATTCGCTCGCTGCGGAATACAAGCCGGGCGGCGGGCTCGGTGGCTATGCTGTCTTTCTCCGCGACGGCGACCACCCCGTGGTCACCCTGGACATCGGCACTGAGCCGACCAATGCCCCGGCGCAGTTCGATGCGGCCGGCCGTTACGTCGTCTACGGCAACCGCGACGGTTCGGTCCACCGTTGCGACCTCGAAGCCATTCGCAAGCGACTGAATGGCGAGCAACTCGAGTTGGGTTGGTAACAGGAGGCGCCGCGTGGTCCTATCCTGGTGCCGAAGTCTGGCCAGGCGCCTGTGCGATGCCACTCGCGGCGCAGGCGTCCATCATCCGCATCGAGGGCGCGTGCGATTGCGCCTGGAGGCGCTCGAAGGGCGGACGTTGCCGTCCGTCACCGTCACGCCGATCACGGCCGACCCGCAGCTGACTTCCGTCCGCGGCATCACGACCGATGGCAGCAGTCTTTACATCACCAACGTCCAGGGGACGACTCCGCCCGGTCAGGATTCGCAACCGGGCGAACTCACCGCGGAAGTGCTGTCCGTTCCCATCACCGGCGGCTCGGCAACACTGCTTTACGGCTATGTCGGTCAAGATCCTCGTGGCGACCTGAATCCGCAGGGCATCGTCGTGCTCGGCTCCAATCTTTACTGGGCCGACCCTGAATCCGGATCGTACGAGGAGACGCAGCTCTTCAGCGCTCCCAAGAATGGCAGCGGCTCGCCAGCAGTAATTGTCGACACAGCCGCCGGTCCCTTCGACGGCGAAGGCATCGCCACCGACGGTTCGCAGCTCTTTGTGTCCGATGCGCTGAACGGCAGGTTGTACAGCCTCGACACCGACGGATCGAACATCACCCAGTTAGGTGGCGATCTGTATGGCGGTCCCGAGGGTTACACCACGCTGGCGGTGAGCGACGGGACCGTTTACGAGTCCGTCTCGCAAAGCGGAACACTGAATGAGGTTGTCGCCATCCCGACCGGCGGCGGCTCCTTTTCGACGGTTGTTGCCGGCGCGCTGCTCAGCTCGGTGGGCGGCATCGCGGTGGCCAATGGGACCGTCTATATCACCGATCCGACGAACCAGACGATCTGGACCGTGCCCATCGCCGGCGGCACGCCGACCGCCCTGGTAACCGATTCGCAGTTCGGCAATATCGGCAATCTTGTTTATTACAACAACGCTCTGTACGTCGCCGACGACGGCCCTGGCGCGGGCGGCGTCAGCATCTGGAAGGTGAGTCTCGAGCCGCCCACGCCGACCATTGCGATCGCGGCCACCGGCGGCATCGCCAACGGTCAACCTTTCGCGGCCACGGCTACGATCGCCGGCGCCGGCGGCGCTGCCGGCAGCAGCCTGGAAGGGGTCGGTTTGACGCTGACCTACTACAGCGGCGCATACACGGACGCTAGCCAACTCAACGGGCTGACGGGAAGCACGCAGGCGCCGACCGCGGCCGGCGACTACACCGTGCTGGCGTCTTACGGCGGCAGCACCGACTACGCGGCGGCCACCGCGTTGGCCGACTTCACAATTGCCCCGCCCCAGGCTCTGTATATCGCCGACCAGGCGGTGGTCGGCGGGGTCCCAAGCGCTTACGGCGGCATCATTCAGGTCGTCGCGGCCGACGGAGCCGATCTCGGCGGCTTCTTGCCCGACGGCAATGAGCCGACCGGCGTGGCATTTGACAGCGCCGGCAATCTCTATGTGAGTCTCTATCAGGATAATATCATTCGACGATTCTCTCCAAGCGGGGCCGATCTCGGAGTCTTCGCCGACACCGGGTTGGCAAACCCATTTGGGATGGTTTTCGACACGGCCGGCAACCTGTATGTTTCGAACTATGACTATGGAAGAGGCGCTGCCGGCGGGTGGATCGAGAAGTTCTCTCCTACCGGCGCCGACCTCGGTGCCATCGTCTCCGGAATCCAGAACGACTTCTACCTGGCGATCGACGCCAGCGGCGATCTTTACATCGACATCGTGCCGGACAACGTGCGTGAGTACTCGCCGACGGGGCAAGACCTCGGCGTCTTTGCGTCCGGGTTTTCGGAGTCCTACGGGTTGGCTTTTGATCAGGCCCGGGATCTGTTCGTGGCCGATCCGGTCGGCGGCGGCGGTGCGCCCATACATGACGAACTCTGGAAGTTCTCACCCTCGGGCGAGAATCTTGGCGTATTTGCGAGCTTTGGCGCGAACGGCCCCAATGGGGTGGCCATCGATGCCATCGGCAACATCTACGTAAGCCTGACGAACAGCACGATCGAGGAACTGTCGCCGACAGGTGTGGATCTTGGCACGTTCGCGACCACCGGGACCTTCGACCCGCAAGGGCTCGCCTTTGGCCCGCTGCCCACGCCCACGGTGCAGGTGGCCGATGCGGGCGGCGTCTACAACGGTTCGCCCTTCCCGGCGACGGCCACAGTCGCCGGCGTCAACGGCACTAGCGACAGCAGCCTGGAAGGGGTCACGCCGACGCTCACCTACTACGCCGGCGCTGCGGCCTTGGCCGGCGCCGAGCCAGGCCGGGACGTACACGGTGGTGGCATCGTTTGCAGGCAGTGCCGACTATGCCGCGGCTTCTGCACAGGCCGAATTCACGATCACACCGGCCAGCACCACAACTGCGGTCAGTTCAGCCTTCAATCCCGCGGTCGCCGGTCAAGTTATCGCGTTTACCGCGACCGTGAACGCCACGACGCCGGTGAACGGCAGCCCCGCGGGCGCGGTGCAATTCCAGGTCGACGGCAACGACCTCGGCTCACCGGTCGCCGTCACCGCGGGGGTGGCGACCAGCCCCGGCATCGCCCTGACGGCGAACAGCCATACCGTCACGGCGACGTTCATCCCCGCCGACGCCAGCTTTGTGGGCAGCACCGGCTCCTTTACCGAACAGGTGAATCCGGTGACCGCCGCCAACGTGCAGCAATCGATTACCCAGGCCGTACAGACCGGCAACCCGATCGTCGTCCAGGTAGCGCCCGCTCAGCTCGACGCCACGGCCAATGCGCTGACCAACCTGAGCGCGCCTGCGAGTCCGGTGACGATCACGACCAACCTGACCGGCGGCAGCACGTCGGACCTCATCGTCACGCTGCCGCAAAACGTCACGCTGATCATCAACGGCAACGGCGGCTCGACCAGGTTGGTGGGCGGGTCCCCGGCCTTGACGGTGCGATCCGGGCACGTCATTCTCTGCGACATGACGTTTTCCAACACCACCAACACGCCGACCATCCTGGTGACCGGCGGCACGCTGACACTGCGCAACGACGTCGTGCAGGAGACGCCCAAAGGCAGCCAGGCTGCCATCGCCATCACCGGCGGCACAGTCGACCTCGGCACCGCCGCCGCGCCCGGCGGCAATACCCTGAACATCAACGGTACGGGGCTTTTCATCGCAAACACCGGCCCCAACGCCGTCGCCGCGCTGGGCGACACCTTCGAGAACAACGGCGTGGTGTTGACCGATCCGTATCGCATTGCCGACGCGATCCTCGATGCCCTCGATGCCGCCGGCCGTGGCCTGGTGACCTTCGTGGCCGGCAGCGTGTACGTCACGCGGCAGAGCGGCAGCATCCAGCGGGCCGTTAACGCCGCGCCGGCCGGCGACACCATCGATGTCCAAGCCGGCGGCTCGTACGCGAATTACACAGTCGGCAGCAAGCCCTTGACCCTGGCCTTCCAGGATGGGCCGACGCTGCAGCTTGCCGCCGACGCAGCCTTCGCACCCGACTCGACCACGCTGCGCGTGACCGGCGGTCCGCAGAATTATACCCACATCACCATCCAGCCCGGCGGCCGGGCAGGGACCGTCGACGTGGCTGTGGACGCTCTGTTTTCCTTGCCGGCAGCGCTCGGCGGGTTGCTGCCAGGCCATCGCGTCGTCGACGTGGCTGTGGACGCCATGTTTTCCTTGCCGCTGGCGCCCATCGGCACCTTCGCGCCCACCGGCGGCATCGTGGTTGACGGCGGCGGCGGAATGCACGACGAGATCGCGGTGTCCCCGCGCATCCACCTGCCGGCTAAAGAAATCACGTAGCCGACGCGTGCGGTGGGAATGGCTCAATGCCGCCTTGCTCTGGCCGCGCCGGCGCGATAGAGTAGGGGATGAATCGGAAACGATTCAATGACCTCTGCGGTGTTCGTGAACGACGATATCTTTTGACGAACCTATGGAGTACCCGCTGGGAGCCAACATTCAATTTGGTTCGGCGCTTGCAGGCCCACCCAGTAGTGGGATCCAAAACCCGAATCTGCGGCACCCACTGTGAATCGCGGGTTCTCAAAAGCGTCGCAACGGCACAGGCGGAGGTCGTTTTGCGCCGAGCGGCCGTCCCGACGCAGGGCTTTTCGCCTATATCCGCAAAATCACTAGTGAACAAAAACTCGCTTTCAATAGCAGTTTCCTTTCTTTTCCGTCAGGCCAATTCAGGTGGTCCGTGGGCGCGAAACACGAAGTCTTCGCAAGCTTACATCGTTTATCAACTTGCAAAATCCGGCCGAGAAAGGATTGACTTCCCGATCAACAGACCGGCAAGGCTGCCTGGGCAAGTGAACAAAAGAATCCACGCTGTTGCCTGTTCCAGAATAATGGGTTACGCCGCAGAAAAAAATGCTTGACCCAGCGAAACGAATTTAGATTGACATCCCAGCTGAATGGGTTAAGCTGTTCCTTCGTTGCTGGTTCGCATTGCGAATCGCCCATCGCGCTGGACGCCGGCAACCATCGTCTGGACATCCCGGGCCAAGGCGCAGCCGCACGTGCTGCGAAGCATCGTGGACGCATGGATCTGCAACATTAAACTGACAAGCTCCACGGCTGCAAACGCTGCCCCACCCGGCGGGATCGGGGATTCTTCCCCGCCCACGAGGGTTTCGTGAACGATTCAGTGTCGTGGGGCAGGCGTCCCGCCTGCCGCTGACGGCATCCCGCATTCATCTTTGACCTGCAAGCGTCGCCCTGAGCCGCTTGGCGCGTTCCTGCGCCTGCGGCGACTGAACTTTCCGGACGCCGGACTCTGAGTGGCATTCCACCCGGACCAGGGAAGGTCCGCAATTGCCCAGGATGTGGCGAGGGCAAGGATAAGATCCTGAGGGAATGCCTGCTCGGAGTCGGCGGCCGGAGCCGGCGGCAAAGGACCACGGAAGGTTCATTTGCACGCCAGCCCCCGACAAGTGGTTGGGGAAGCGATCCCGCAGCCCGGCGTTCGCCGCCTGGCCGGGTTGGTCGTGGCAAGGATGCCGACCATTCGAAGGCCGCTCACTCGTCAGGGACGACGCGTGGCGGCCTTTTTTCTTGCGCCGTGCACCCGGCGAGTCACACGCCACGGCCATGGCGCCTGATTCGTCGAATCGAACCCTTCGAGCATCAGAGCTTTACGCTGCGCCAACCGAGTCACACGCCATGATTTTGCGCCTCTCGGGAGCGGCACTCGACTGGATCGTTTTGCGCCCCTGCTCTATGCTGTAAGAGACGTTATCCGCACGCCTTACCGGTAGGAATCCGTCCATGTCGACCCTGAAGCAGATGAAGACGCGCGATGTGTTGCAAGAGCTGATGGCCGAGCGCATCCTGTTGCTGGACGGCGCGATGGGCACCATGATCTTCGAGCACAAGTTGTCGGACGCCGACTACCGGGGCACGCGATTCCGGAGCCACGTCAAGGAATTGAAGAACTTCAACGACATACTGGTGCTTACCCAGCCTCGCATCATCGAAGACATCCATACCCTGTACCTCGAGGCCGGCTCCGACATCATCGAGACGGACACTTTCAACGCCAACCCGTTGACGATGCACAAGCTCGGGTTGGGCGAGGATCGCGAGCTGGTGTTCGAGATCAACAAAACGGCCGCCGAACTGGCCCGCCGCGCCGCCGACGCCATGACACGCCGGACGCCGCGCAAGCCACGCTTCGTTGCCGGTAGCATCGGACCGACGGACCAGGGCTTGACCGTCGCCGGCATCGTGCATCGGCACACGTTCGACGAATTTGTCGAGGGCTACCTGACCCAAATTCGCGGCCTGGTTGCCGGCGGTGCGGACATCCTCCTGGCGGAAACCTCGTTCGACACGCTGATCTTCAAAGCCTGCCTCGTCGCACTCGATCGATTCTTCACGGAGCACAAGCAGCGACTGCCCGTGATGCTGTCGGGCACCATATTCCCCTGGAACCGCACCCTTTCCACACAGACGCCCGAGGCATTCTGGTATTCCATACGCGCATTTCGACGCGCTCAGTTTCGGCCTGAATTGTGCGGTCGGCGTGAAGCAGATTCGGCCGCACCTCGAACTGCTCGCTGGACTGGTGGACAAGCCGCTGAGCCTGTACCCCAACGCGGGCATGCCCGACGGCTTCGATGGTTTCGATGGAACGGTCGAGGAGATGGCCGCGCACATGGCCGAGTTTGCCCGCAACGGCTGGCTGAACATCGCGGGCGGCTGCTGCGGTACCACGCCGGAATGGATTCGCGCCATCGCCAAGGCCGTTGACGGTGCCCAGCCGCGCCAGGTGCCCGAGGTGCCGTCGTGGACCCGCTTGAGCGGCACCGATCCGCTGGTGATTCGGCCCGAATCGAACTTCATCATGATTGGCGAGCGCACGAACATCACCGGCTCGCGCAAGTTCGCGCGGCTCATCAAGGAGGGGCACGACGAGGCGGCCATCAAGGTCGCGCGGGAACAAATCGAAAACGGCGCCAACGTGATTGACGTCAACATGGATGCCGACCTGATCGACGGCAAGGAGGCAATGACTCGATTCCTCAAGCTGGTCGATACCGAGACGGAAATCGCCCGCGTGCCGGTGATGGTGGACAGTTCCAAGTGGGAGGTGATCGAGGCGGGGCTGAAGTGCCTCCAGGGCAAGGGCATCGTCAACTCGATCAGCCTCAAGGAAGGCGAGGAAAGGTTTCTGGAGCAAGCCCGGCTGGTCAAGCGCTACGGCGCCGCGGTCGTCGTCATGGCTTTCGATGAAGAAGGCCAGGCAGTGACGTCCGAGCGGAAGGTCGCCATTTGCGAACGTGCCTACAAACTGCTTACGGCGAAGGTCGGCATCCCGGCGCAGGACATCATTTTCGACACCAACATCCTCACCATCGGCACCGGGATGGAGGAGCACAGTAACTACGCGGTCGAGTTTTTCGACGCCGTGCGCGAATTGAAGCGCCGCCTGCCGCTGGTCAAAACGTCCGGCGGCGTCAGCAACGTGAGCTTCAGCTTCCGCGGCAAGGAGGTGGTGCGCGAAGCGATGAACGCCGTCTTCCTCTACCACGCCATCCGCGCCGGCCTCGACATGGGGATCGTCAATCCGGGCCAGCTCCAGGTCTACGAGGAAATTCCCAAAGACTTGCTTGAGCGAATCGAGGACGTTCGTACTCAACCGCCGACCGGATGCGACCGACCGCCTGCTCACATTCGCGGCGACGCTCGGGGAGAAGGATAAGGGCGCCGAGGAAGCCGCCGCCTGGCGCCGCCCCCGTCGAGGAACGGCTCAAGCATGCGCTCATCAACGGCATCACCGACTTCATCGACGCCGACGTTGAGGAAGCCCGCCGGCAGTACGAACGGCCGTTGCACATCATCGAGGGGCCGCTCATGGACGGGATGAGCGTTGTCGGCGATCTGTTCGGGGCCGGCAAGATGTTCCTGCCGCAGGTGGTCAAGAGCGCCCGCGTGATGAAGAAGGCGGTGGCGTATCTCACGCCGTTCATGGAGGCGGAAAAGGCCAAGGCCGGCGGCGTGCATCAGGTGCGCGGCAAGATCCTGATGGCGACGGTCCGCGGCGACGTGCACGACATCGGCAAGAACATCGTCGGCGTCGTCCTTGGCTGCAATGACTACGAAGTCATCGACCTCGGCGTCATGGTGCCGTGCGAGACGATCCTCGCGAAAGCGCGCGAACACGGCGTGGACATGATCGGCCTGTCCGGGCTCATCACGCCGTCACTCGATGAAATGGTCCACGTCGCGAAGGAGATGGAACGGCAAAGCTTCGATCGGCCGCTGCTCATCGGCGGCGCGACGACCAGCGCCAAGCACACCGCGGTCAAGATCGCGCCGTGCTATCACGAGACCGTCCTGCACGTCAAGGACGCGTCGCGCTGCGTCGGCGTCGTCGATCGGCTGATGCGGCCCGAGCAGAAAACGCTGCTCAACCAGGAGAACCGCGTATTCCAGGAGAAGGAGCGCGAGGCGTTTCGCAAGCGCCGCGAACGCAAGCTGGCGTCCTATCGCGATGCGCTGGAGCGGCGCTTGCGCATCGATTGGCCGCACAGCCCGATCGCCAGGCCGGCGTTCCTCGGCGCGGGTGCTGCGCGATTTCCCGCTCGGCGATCTGGTGCCGTACATCGACTGGTCGCCGTTCTTCATGGCCTGGGAGATTCGCGGCGAGAAGTTCTCCAAGTATCCCGCCATCTTCGACGACCCCCGCGCCGGCAGGGAAGCCCGCGACCTGTTCGATCGGGCGAACGTGTTGCTGAAGCGCGTCATCAAGGAGCACACGCTGACCGCGCGCGGCGTCTACGGTTTCTTCCCTGCCAACGCCGACGGCGACGACATCGTCGTGTACACCGATGAGTCGCGCACCGCCGAGCGCTGCCGTTTCCCGATGCTCCGGCAACAGTGGGAGCGCGAGGGCCAGACGACCTTCCTGAGCCTGGCGGACTTCATCGCGCCGGCCGGTGCCGACGTGGCCGACTATCTCGGCGCGTTCGCGGTGTCGACCGGCTTTGGCACGCAGGAGCTGGTCGCGAAGTTCAAGGAGCAGCACGACGACTACAACGCGATCATGGTCGAGGCGCTGGCCGACCGGCTCGCGGAGGCGTTCGCCGAATATCTGCACGAGCGCGCCCGCCGCGACTGGGGCTACGGCCAGGCCGAGAAGCTATCGAAGGAGGATCTCCTTGAGGAAAAATACCGCGGCATCCGGCCCGCCGCCGGTTATCCTTCGTGTCCCGATCACACCGAGAAGCGCACGCTATGGCGGCTGCTCCACGTGGAGGAGCAGACCGGCATCCAGCTAACCGAAAGCTACGCGATGTGGCCCGGCGCCAGCGTGAGCGGCCTGTACTTCGCCCATCCCGAGGCGCGCTATTTCGCGGTGGACCTGATCACGCGCGACCAGGTCGAGGATTACGCTGCGCCGCAAGGGGTTGCCGGTCGCGGAGGTCGAGCGCTGGCTATCATCCAACCTGGCGTATGATGTGAGCTGAGGGAGCTTCCGTGGGTGAGAATGCGCATGAGCGAACAACCCAACGTGATCATTCTCGCCGGTCCGAACGGCGCTGGGAAATCTACCCTGTCCCGTCGCCTATTCGGCCGCGAGTCGCAGGTGCGGCATTACGTCAACGCGGACACCATTGCAAGGGGCCTGTCGGAATTTCACTCCGAGGAGATGGCATTCGAAGCCGGGCGAGTCATGCTTGCGCACCTGAAGGAGCTCGCCGAGCGCCGCCAGAGTTTCGCATTCGAAACCACGCTTGCCACCCGCGGTTTCGCCCCCTGGGTTCGGCAGCTCAAGACGACCGGGTACCGGTTTCAGTTGTTCTACCTGTGGCTGCCCTCGGCCGACATGGCCGTCCGGCGGGTGGGCGATCGGGTCAAGTTGGGCGGGCATCACGTGCCCGAGGATACGATTCGGCGCCGCTACGTGCGTGGGATCGGCAACTTCTTCAGGCTGTATCGTCCGCTGGCGGACGAGTGGACGGTCTACGACAACTCGCACCCAAATGACCCGACGCCAATTGCCGAAGGTCATGGTACAATAGAGACCGTGGCGATCGTCCAGAGTTGGGAAGAATTTCAGCGTATCGGGAGCCTGTCTGATGAAAAACGAGGCGAACGGGACTGAGCGGCTCAGTTTCTACTCGGATAAGGCGGCACTAAAAAAGGCGATGGGCCAGGCCGTCTATGACGCCCTGCGCCTGCACAAACTGCTCGGTCATCCCATCGTAATCTGGCGCGACGGTAAGGTGGTATCGGTTCCACCCGAAGAAATCGTACTGCCGGAGGAGTTGAACACGGAAAACGAACCGGCGAGGCCTTAGCCTCGCCGGTGGTCATCCACGTAATTCTCCGGATCACGTCTTCCCGCGCAGCAGTGTCTCCACCTTGCGCCGGCAATCGAGCAGGTGCGCCAGCGTCATCGGGTCGCGCGTCCGGGTGATCGCCGCGTCGAGCCGGTTCGCCAGGTCCGTCAGCGCGGCGCGGGCGACGGCACGCAGGTCGGTGTTGCGGTTTGGCGGGCCTTCGCCGTCAGGCAGCATCGGCGCCGGCACCGGCGGCGTTTGCGGCGCCTTGGTCTCATCGTCCTTCGGCGCGACCAGCTCCTTCTTCAGGATGTCGAGATAGGCGCGCTGCAGCGCCCGGCGGCACACGTCGACCTTCGGCGCCGTTGCCTTCAGCTCGGTCCACACGCCGTCCTGCACGTCGCCGATCAGCTCCAGCGCCGTGTACGCGTTGTCGGGCGCCAGCAGCTCCGCATCCATCAGCAGGCGGATACGCCGCTGGCCGAGCAGGCTATCGAGCAGCGCCCGCTGCTGGGCCATCACGTCGTCGGCGACGCCGAGATACTTGAAGCGGTTGACAATCGCCGGGTTCAGCACCTTTGCCGGCGTCGTCAGGGCGTGCGTCGTCAGGAATCGGACAGCGTCCTTCTGCTTGGCCTTGGGTACGCGCGTAAACGATTCGGTGCCGCGGCCGCCGAGCGTGCGGTTTTCCACCACGCCGCCCACGTTGAGCGCGACGGCGTTGAACCAGTTGCGGCGGTGCAGTAGCACTGCCTTGTACGCATCCTGCAGTAACGAAAAGTCCTCGCCCGTCGTCGTCGTGGCGGCAATCAGATTCTCGAGCACCCGGTCGAGATTGCGCAGACCCAGCGCCGTCGCCTCCAGCGAATCGTCGCCGACGTTCTCGGTCTTCACCGTCGGATCGACCGTCGCCGGCCCATCCTCGCCGCCGAAGCGCAGCCACGGCTCCGCGAGCTGCCGGGCCGCCCACTGGTCGAGGGTCGACCGTTCTGCCTCCGGCGACTTCACCCCCGCGATCGGCTTGTAGCCCCAGTCGATCGCGAAATAATCATACGGCCCGACCACCGGCACGAGCTGCTTCACCTTGTCCTCCGGCTGAGCGACATAGTTGAAACGCCCATACGCCATGATCGACGCGACGCTGCCGTGCTTGGCCGTGAATTTCGGATCGCGCAGCTCGTTGACGGCATACGCCGAGCTGGCCCGGTGGTTGTGCCGCAGGCCGAGCGTATGGCCGACCTCGTGCGCCGCCACATACCGCAGCAGATCGCCGGTCAGGTCGTCGGGCAACGGCAGCTTGGCCGCACGCGGGTCGACGGCCGAGCATTGCACGAAGTACCACATCTGCACCAGCTTGACGATGTCGTGCCAGAAAATGATGTGGGCGGAGACGACCTCGCCGGAGCGGGGGTCGTGGACGTTTGGCCCCATGGCGTTCTGCGTCGGATCGGCGACCCAGCGGATGACCGACCAACGGGCGTCCTCGGGGTCCCAGGTCGGATCCTCGGCCTTGCTCGGCGCGTCACGGCAGACGATCGCGTTCTTGAAACCGGCCGCCTCGAACGCGGGCTTCCAGTCTTCCACGCCCTTCTTGAAGTACGGCCGCCATTTTTCGGGAATCTCGCGGCTCAGGTAAAACACGATCGGCTTGATCGGTTCGGAGACCTCGGCCGACGCGTCCTGCTTTTCGAGGCGGAAGCGGGTGACGTATTGCCGCTTGACCATCCAGGTCTTGCTGGCGGCGTAATCCTCGAACGACTGCGTGAAGAAGCCGACGCGCGGGTCAAAGTAGCGGCCCATCATCGGCTGCTTCGGCAGCGCGACGATGCTGTGGTGCACGACGCCGGAGACGCTACGGCCATCGCCGGTGGGCGCCGCGCGACGGGCCCGCCCTTCTTGAAGCCGCCGCCGCCCCCGCCGCCGCCGCTGAAGGTGAGCAGGGCCCGGATCTCGATGTTGGTCGGGAATGCCTTGACTTCTTCGAGGAATGAGCGCGATTCGTCGATCGACCCGGCGCCGCTGAAGCCGCGCTTGAGCGAGAAGTCGGGGATGTCGGAGAGGAACAGCGGGGTGGCGTTAATCACGGTTGTGCGGTCCTTGCCCTCGGCCTCGACGGCGAAGCTCCAGATGATCGAGTCCATGTTGGCGGAATCGACGGCGGATTGCACGGCCTTGCCGTCGGCGCGTTTTTCGAACGAGACCTGCCAGAGATAGACCTTGTTGCCGCGGCGGTCCCAGCGGACGACGCGATGGCCGAGCGACTTGCCGCCCCAGCTGACGCCGGAGGGCGCCTTGGCGACCTCGGCCTGCCAGAGCATGAGCAGGTCGAATCCCTCCTTGGGGATTTCGAAGTAGACCTTATCGTCGATGCGATGGACCGCGAAAACGCCGGCGCTGCTCTTGGCGTCCTTGGTGATGACCTCGTCGTATTTGCGCAATTCGCCGGCCGTGGCGTCCTTTTTCTTGAAGCCGCCGCCCCCGCCCTTGCCGCCCTGCGGCTGGGCGGTCGCGGGAATGATCAGCAGGAGCGAGACGACAAAAAGGCCAAACGTGCGTCGCATGGTGCACCTTGCAGGAAACGAGGATCGCGGACTACATGCGTACTGTTGTAACCAGGAATACGGCGCGACGCCAGGAAAAAGCGCGAGCTCTGACGGCAATTACGGCGATCATTTGGACCAGTCTTCTATCTTGAGACCCGGAATCCCTTGAAAATCACCGAGGTTACGCGTTACAAGCGTCGCCCCTTCTTCGAGAACGATGGCCGCAACGCGTAGGTCCATTTTGCGAACGTTCAGCTTGAGTTTGCGCAGCTCCTCGTAACGATGGATCGCCGGCTCGGTGTACGTAAGGATCTGCAGGCGCGATAGCGACTGGATAGCGATCGTCATGCGCCGATAGACGCGAGCTAGCTCCGCCGGCTCCTTGGCAGTGCGCAGACGCCGATACCAACCCGATAATTGCTCCTCAACGCTGATGATGGTGATGGCCAACTCGTCCGGACGGCAAGCCGCGACGCGTTCCTGGACCACGACGTGGCGTTCTTGCAGCAAAGTCAGGATGTCCGTATCGAGCACGTGCAGGATCATGGGTAGTCCGGGTCATTTTCCACTTCCTGCCGGTACGCCGCCATCGCCGCTTTCCATTCCTGGACGAGCGGATCATTCGGGTCGTACATCCCCGCCATGGCCAACCAGGGATTGTCTTGCGCTGGCACGTCCACCGCGAACAGTTGATTACCGTTACGTAGCTTGCCATCCAGGAGCTGCGCAGTTTCGCCACCGCTTCTTCGCGAGTGGCCCCCTCGGCGCTCAAGGGCAACGGCTCTCCCGCCCTGGCGCAAAAGCGGTTGTCCGGCATTGTTTCCACAAGAACGGGGATTTGCAATTGAGAACCTCCCTTTCATCACGGTTCCCTTTATTCTATCACGCCTTCTTGTTCGCGACCTCCAGGCATTCGCGCCTGCCCACGAATCGGGCTTGCATTCCTCCGTTAACTTTGTATTGTAAAGTGGACTCGGTTTCGTTGGCTACTTCCGAACCTTCCCAGATACGCCGCGGTTGCGGCGCGAATCGGCGCGCTTCCCGATCCCTTTCTTTTGGCCCTCGCGTGGGAGAGATCATGACCGTTGACTTTGTTTCGCAAAGCCCTTTGCAAGCAAAACCATCCGCACCCGAGCCAATGCGGACCGCGCCGCGCCGCGCCACGGTCCCCAGCCACTGACCGCCGCCGAGTGGCTTGCCTACTTTCGCGCCAACGCGCGCCAACCACGCCCCATCCCCTGGGAACACGGCACCGACGCCACGGCGGAGGAGCTTGCCCCGATCGTCCGTTCGCTGCAAGCGTGGCAGCTCGGCGAAACCTCGGATGGCCGGCACCTCCACGCGGCGGCGGCGCGCTATGCCGAGCGGATCGGCGACCCTGATTATCTCGCCGCAATCGAGCTGTTTATCCGTGAGGAGCAGCGGCACGGCGAGCTCCTCGGGCGGTTCCTCGATCTCGCTGGGGCCGGGCGCGTGACGGCCAACTGGGGCGACAGCCTGTTCCGCGCCGCGCGCTATTGCGTCACCAACATGGAAGTGTGGACCACGCCGGTGGTGATGGTCGAAACCCTGGCCGTGGTCTATTACAACGCCATTCGCCGGGCAACGAAGTCCACCGTGCTCCGCGCCATCTGTGAGCAAATCCTCGCCGACGAGGTGCCGCACCTGCGCTTCCAGTGCGAGCGGCTGGCGATGCTACTACGTCACCGAGGCCGCTTCGCGCTGCGGCTCACCATGCTCGGCCAGCGGCTCGCTTTCCTGGTGGTCGTGGCGCTGGTGTGGTTGGGTCACCGCCGCGCCTTACGAGCCGGCGGTTACGAATGGCGGCGCTGCTGGCGCACCGCCTGGGATCGGATGAACGCGGCCTGGCGGCAAATGAACCCGCTCAGGCCGTGCGCTCAAACACCACCCGGCCGCTCACCATCGTCAGCAGCACGCGGATCGCGCCGATCGTGCTCGGCGCGCATGTCAGGTAGTCCCGATCGATGAGGATCAGGTCGGCGAGCTTGCCCGGTTCCAAAGTGCCCTTGTCCTTTTCCTCGTGGTGCAGAAACGCGTTGTTACTCGTGTACATCCTCAGGGCGTCGAGCGGGCTGATGCACTCGTCGGGCACGAGGACCTCGCCGGACTCCAGGCGGCGCGTGACGGCGGTCTGAATGCCCAGCCAGGGGTCCCAGGGGTTGGTCGCCTTGAGCGGGTCGTACTTGATCATGTGATCGCTGCCGCCGCCGATCGTGGTGTACTTCATCCAGCTCTTGTAGGGTTGGAACCAGCGGATCCGCTCCTTGCCGAGCACGCGGGCCAACGTGGCGCCGTCCTTGTAGAGCCAGGCCGGCTGCACGTCGGCGCAGACGCCGAGCCGGCGGCAGCGTTCCAGGTTGTGCTGCGACGGGAAATTCGCGTGCGTGATGCAGAAGCGCAGGTCCTTGATCGGCGTCTGCCGATCGACGAACTCGTAAGCGTCCAGGAGCACGTCCATCGCGCCCTCGCCGGCGCAGTGGGCGGTGATCGACCAGCGGCGTTTCGCGCCTTCCTCGGCGACGATCTTGACCTGCTCCAGCGGCACGAACAACAGGCCGCGGTAATCGCTCTCGACGATCTGGTAGGTTGCGCCGGGCGGCCAGGGTTGGCGCATGTACGCGGTGCCATTGAGCATGCCGCCGTCGAGGAAGAACTTGATCGGGCCGATGCGCACCCAGACGCCGCCCTTGCCGGTCGGGCCGCCCAGGCCGTCCTTGCCCGGCAGCGCGTCGAAGCGGCGCAATCTCCTCGCGCGTGCCGTACGGATTGAACGAGCGCGCGACGTTGACGCGGACGGTCAATTCGCCGGCCTTGTGCAGGCCGAGATACAGGTCGAGCGCCGACCGATCGGCATTGCGGTCCGCGACGCTGGTGATGCCGTGCTCGTTGTAGAGGCGGAAGAGCTTCTTGACGGCCTCGCGGCGATCGCCGGCGGTCTTGCCGTCGCTGGGCAGGCCTTTGAGCACGCCGCCGGCGTTGCGGAGCATGCCGGTCGGCTCGCCGGTCTTCGGGTCCTTGACAATCGTGCCGTTGGCTGGGTTCGGCGTGTCCTTCGTGATGCCGGAAACCTTCAGGGCCATCGTGTTGACGAGGTCGGCCGGCCCGGCATTGTAGCGGACCGGGTGTTTGGGCGCGACCTGATCGAGCTCCAGCCGGGTTGGGAAACGCGCCTCCTTCAGCCGGGTCGGAAATGCGAAACGCAGCACGATCCAATCGCCTTCCGGCGTTGACGCGGCTTTCTTACGAATGTAGGCGAAGACATCCTCGAGCGATTGCAGATAGGGCAGCTCCTCGCCGAGCTCGCTGCTCGCGGCCCCGACCGGATGGGTGTGGCTGTCATACAGGCCGGGAAGTACGCTTTGGCCGCCGGCGTCGATCCGTTTGGTCGCGGGCCCGGCGTGCTGCTTGAGGATGTCGGCGCTCGTCCCCACGGCCAGGATGCGCTCGCCCTTCACCGCGACGGACTCGGCGATCTGGCCCTGCGCGTTCAGCGTGATGACCTTGCCGTTGTGGATAATGACGTTGGCGGGCTCCGGCGCGTCGTCTGCGGGCGAGATTTCGACATTGGCGAAAAGCAGCAGGACGGCACCAAAAACAAGGAAATGGCGTGTCTTCATGGCGAGGCTCCTGTCTTCAGTCCCGGCAGGGACGAAAGATAGTAGCCCAGGACGCGAGTCCTGGGTACAAACATGTATACGGATATTTCAAGTCCCGTAGGGACGGCAGAAGCAGGCGCGTGCTTCTGCCGTCCCTGCGGGACTTGAAGCCTCCGCCTTCGGTTCGTACCCAGGACTTACGTCCTGGGCTACTATCTTTCGTCCCTGCCGGGACTGAGAGCTACGTGCAAATTGCTAAACGTGATGAGCCGGCTGTCGCGGCCCGTCGGGGTGGTCTTCACGATCAGCAGCGTCCGCGGCAGATCGAACCCGCCCACGCGCTGCCAGGTCGCATGCTCAGCCACTGAGCTGGCGAGCTGGCCGGTCTTGGGGTCCCAGTTGTCGACCACGTACGAAACCGATAGGTACTGCTTTTCCTTGTTCTGCACGTTCTCCAGGACCGTGATCGTGAACCGCGCGTTCTTGTCGGTCCGGTTTACCTCGATGATCTGATTGTCGCGGATGCGGTAGCTACTGTGCAGCTCGTCGTTCAACACCCGCACGGCCCGGCCGAGCGGATGGTGCTGGTCACCGGCGTCGATGAAGGCGCACGGCGTCTTGAGCGACTCGGGGCCGGGCAGCCGATGCCGCACCAGCGACGCGATCTCCTGGCGAACCCACTGCTGCAAGTCCTCGCCCGCATCGAGCGTCAGCGCCACCTTGCCGTTGCCGTTGACCTCGACCTTGCCCTTGTGCACGGCGCCGTCCCGGTTCGCGGTGACGTTGGCGGTGAAGCCGGGGAAGTCCTTCCACACGGCGCGGGCCGCGCGAGCGTCGGCGAGCAGCCTGGTCGCGGCCGGATCCTCGACGAGCTTCTCGCCGGTCGCGGCCAACAGTACCGAAAACGCAAGTGTCATTTGCATCGGTTACTTCCCCCTTCTCTTGCCCTTGAACATGGCCAGGACATCGGTCTGCAGGGGGCGTGGCAGTCGCCAAAGCCATGCCGGTTCGATCCAAAAGCCGCGCAGCACGGCGCTGACGAACCTTCCGGCCTTGGGCCGAACTTCACGGTATTTTCCCGAGCGGCCGAGTCGGTACAATGTGATTTTCTGATTCATCTCGTCAATGATCCAGTACTCGCGCACTCCGGCCCGTTCGTACTTGTCCCGCTTGTCCTCGTAATCGCGCTCCACGCTGTCAGGGGACACGATCTCGATGGCCAGATCAGGACCTCCCTGAACGAATCCGCGCTTGACCAGCTTCAAGCGCCGGCTCGCGACAAATGCAATATCCGGTTCCGGGCTGTTCCACAGATCGAGGCGAAATGCTACGCGCGAACCGTAAATCTTGCCCAGGGCCCGTTGCCTTACGAATAGCTCCATCAAGGTAATGAGCCAGACAAACTGCTCACCTGCGTCGGTGTTGTCGGGCGACGCCATGTGAATCACTCCGTCAAGCAGATCGGCCTTTTGGCCGTCCTTGACCAAAGCACAGAACTCGTCAAAATCGATGAGTCGCTTCGGCGGTCGGTTAATGGTGCGCACGGGTGCTTGCCTCCGCGGTAATTGCCTTCGCCCTTGGCGGCCCGATGGGTCAGTCAAGGTCCGCCGTATCCAGCCGGCCTTGCGCTCGGAGCGCGCGGAACAGCGCCAGCGTCCGGCGAATGCCCTCTTCCAGCGGCGTGCGCGGCAGGGGGCCAAGGTCGCGCTGCAGGGCAGTATCGGCGAGATCGTACGCGATCGCGATCTGCCGCTCGCCATACGTAATCAGCCGTGCCGCTGTCGGCTCGACCGCGCACAGCGCCCGGTGCAGCGCCGGCAGGTCGACGACGTCGCCGCGCAGATTGTACGACTTCGCTCCCTGATACGGCCGCTCCAGACAGCACACCACCGTCCGCGCCACGTCGTCGACGTACTGCATGTCCTGCACGCCGCCGTAGCTGATGTGGTACGGCCGGCCCAGCGCCAGCGACTTGATCGCCTTGCTCGGCTCGCTGGTCATGCCGAAGTCGCGACCGACGCCGTACACAGTCCATGGCCGCAGGCCGATGCTGGACAGGCCGAAGTCCTGGAAGTAGATGCGGGCATTGCCCTCGTTGCAGCACTTGAAGACGCCGTAATGGGTCGACGGCACGAGCGGCACGTCGTCCGCCAATGGGCCTGGGCCATATGCCTCCGGCGGTCCGAAGACGGCGGCGGAGCTGGTGTAGACCAGCCGGCGCACCTGAGCGCCGAGCTGGCGCACCGCTTCGAATACCGCGAGCGTGCCGACGACGTTGACCTTCGCGCCGAGGAGCGGATCGGCCCGGCAAGTCGGCACCTGCAGACCCGCGAGATGAACGACGTGCGTGATGCCGTTGGCCTGCAGCGCTTGGCGCAGCCGCGGCAGATCGGTCACGTCGCCCTCGACGAACCGGATGCGGCGCACATCCGGCTCGTCGAGGATTAACCGCAATCGTTTCGGATCTTCCTTCAGGTCATAGATCCAGACGCTATCGCCGCGGCCGAGCAGGTCGCGCGCAATCCAGCTGCCGATGCAGCCGTAGCCGCCGGTCAAAAGTACGTTCATGAGGATCCTGATGGCAGGCCGTCGATTCGTCCGGCCGCACGGTTACTTCCCGCCGGGCCGGCCGTTCGTCGCGCTTGCCGGCGCCGGATCCTGCCCGTTGGTCCACGGGCCGGCGAGGCGCTGGTAATCCGGCGGCTCGAGGGTGCTGCCGCTGGTGCCGCCGGTCCAGCCGATGATCTGCGTCGGCCGCCCGTGCTCGTGGCTGCGGCGTTCGAGGCGCGTCGCCCAGCTCGAGTCGGCGACCGTCGGCCGGCGGCGCTCGCGATCCCAGAACAGCACCTGGCCCTGGCGGTAGCTCTGCACGCCCATGTTCACGGTCGTGAAGGCGGCGGCGCCCAGCTCCGGCGTGCAGAACGTCTCGCGGTTGCGGGCGCGGACGCACGTGAGGAAGTTCTCCCAGATCGCCGTGCCGGACGCCCCTTCCGACATGCCGTCGCCGTGCCAGACCGCCTCCTGCTGCTGCGCCTGGCCGGCCTGCGGCCGATTCACCGCGTTTTGCCGGATCACGTCGTAGCCCCAGTCGGTGGCGTTCTGGCCGTTGCGCATGACCTGCTTGCTGCCGAACCGCACGGTCGCCAATCGGCCGCGGATGACTTCCTCGACCGGGTAATCGTTGATCATCGTGGCGGTGATGAGGAGCTGGCAGCCTTCGTCGTAGTCGGCGACGATGGTGGCGACGTCGGGCACATCGCGACCGTCGTATTCGAGATAGACGCCGCCGCCGCCGACAACGCGGGCGGGATAGCGGACGCCCATCGCCGAGATGAGGCGGGTGACGCGGTGCACGAACAGGTCGGTGAACATGCCGCCGCCGAAGTTCCAGTAGCAGCGCCATTGCGCGAACAGCGCCCGATCGAACGGCATCTGCGGGGCGAGCGGCACGCCCTCCTCGACATGGAAGCGATGGCCGAGGAACATGTCCCAATCGATGGTGGTCGGGTTCATGTCGCGGGTGAGCGGATAGTAGCGCCACTGGCCGACGAGCGAGTTGCGATAATAGCTGGTCTGCGCCTGGCAGACGTGGCCGATGTCGCCGCGGCGGATCATCTCGTTGGCGCGGCGCAGGCTCGGGTCGGCCATCCATTGCACGCCGACCGTCATGACGATGTTGTTGCGCTGGGCGGCATCCACGACGGCATGGGCTTCGTTGATCGTTTTGGTCATCGGCTTTTCGCAATAGATGTGTTTGCCCGCGCTGGCGGCGTCGATGCACATTTTGGCGTGCCAGTGGTCGGGCGTCGCGATGCAGACGGCATCGACTTCACGCAACTCGAGCAGCCGGCGATAGTCCTTGGTGACATGCTGCCGATCGTCGACGTTCAGTCCGCAGCGGCGCGCCGAGGGGAACAGCCCGCGGCCATTGAAGGTGCCGTCGGGCCGCCGGCCCAGCCGATCGCTGCCGTCCCAGACATCGCAGACGGCGACGGGGGCGACCTGGTTTTGCCCGCGCATGGCGAGGATGACATCGATGTGCTGCTGGCAGCGGCCGCCCACGCCGAGGAAGGCGATGCCGATGCGATTGTTCGCGCCGGGCACCTGGGCGTAGCTCTTGGCGGCCATGGTCATCGCGTAGCCGGCCGCCCCGGCGGCGGCGGTGGTCTTGAGAAAGTCACGGCGGTTCTGGCTCATGAAAAGGTCCTCGGAAATGGAGAGTGATCGATCGTTCGTCGTTTACGTTTCGCGCTCGCGCCCTCCTGACTGGCGTTATTGTCACGCGCCGAGGCCGGGACGCCAACCGAATTCTTTCGCACGGCGCCAGGTTGACAATCGCCGCCGTCGCTCCTATTGTGCCGGGGACACCTTCACAAGGAGCCGCCCGCATGGACCCGAGCCTGTTACAGACGCTGGGAGAGCTGGTCGCCGTCCTGGGCCAACTCGTCGTGCAGCTCTTCGCCCTCGGAGCGCACTGGCTGCTCCTCATCCTCTGGCTCGCCTGGTGGCTGCTGGCCGTCAACTGGCGCAAGGCCTGGCCGGTGCTCGGTCAGGGCGGCTGGGCGCCGCTGGTGCTGCTCGTCCTGATGGTGGCGCTGGCGTGGTCGCGGCTGCAGCCGATCCCGTGCGACTGCCTCGGTTTCGTCACGGTGCCGAACTTCTGGTGGCAGCTCGGCTACGTCGCTCTGCTCGTCGCCGTCGCGCTCTTCTGCGGCTGGCTGCAAGGCGTGCTTCAATGGGCGCCGGCCGAGATCAATCTGGAACCGCCGGCGCATGGTGACGACCATGGGCACGCGGCGCATCATTGAGCGATTGTCGATACGCATCACGCGGCGAGCGGCGGGGCTTGTCCCCGCCGTGTAACAGACCGCCGGGACAAGCCCGGCGGCTCGATTCTGGACTTATGTTTGAGCCCGAAGCGCCAGCGCGGGCGAGCCTCGCCCGCGCTGGCGCTTCGGGCTCAAATCCTGAAACCGAATAGCTCCCGCGCATTGCGTGTGGCATGCTCGGCCAGCGCAGCGACCGACAGGCTGAGTAGCGGCGCCAGGCAAGCCGCGGTGTGCGTCACGAACGCGGGTTCATTGCGCTTGCCGCGCATCGGCACCGGCGCGAGATACGGACAATCCGTCTCGACCAGCACACGCTCGGGCGGCATCTGGGCGGCCACGTTGCACAGCGCCTGCGCGTTCTTGTGCGTGAGCATCCCGGCGAATGAAATGTAGAGTCCCATCTGCAAGCACGCCTGGGCGGTTTCGAGCGTGCCCGTGAACGAGTGCATCACGCCGCGCACCGGGCCATGCCGATCGAAGTCTTCACGCAGCATGCGCACCACGTCCGCTTCCGCCTCGCGGCAATGGATGACCACGCCGCAGCCAAGCACGCGCGCCAGCGCCAGGTGCCGGGCGAAGTAATCTTGCTGGTGCGCGAAGGGCGTGCGATCCCAGTAGCGATCGAGCCCCGTCTCGCCCAGCGCCACCACGCCGGGCCGGCGCGAGCGCGACGACCTCGTCCCAGTCGGCCGGCGCCGCTTCCGCGACGTGGTTGGGCTGGATGCCCACCGTAGCGGCGAGCATCGGGTGCCGGTCCGCCAATTCGACGCAGGCGACGCTGGACGGGGCGGTTGTCGCCACCGCCACGACGCGGATCACCCCGGCAGCCGCGGCGCGCTCCAGCACCGCGGGCCGATCGGCCGCGAAGCGCTCGTCGTCCAGGTGGGCGTGGGTGTCGATGAGGGACATGGTCACAAAATACATCCAAGCCCGAGGGCGAGTCTTCGAGCCCTTGGGGTAACGAACCCCGAGGGCTCGAAGACTCGCCCTCGGGCTTGCAATTACGCCCTAATGCACCGGCTGCACCGCTGCGGGCTCATGCGGAATTGGCGGCGTTTCGCTCTGCGCAAGGTTCTGCAGTGCGTGCAGATGGCGGCGCTTCATCTCCAGGTAATCCCACAGCAGGTGGCGCGCGGCGCTTTCCGGCAGCGTCGCGAGGCCGCGCTCCAGCGCGGCGACGGCGAGCTCGGCGTCCTTCTTGAGCGCGGGCAGCAAGTGCTCCAGCGACGTGAAGTTGATGGTGGTGAACGCCATGGGAAACGCCCCCAGAAATGGCGGCGTCACGTGCTGGCGGTGCAGGAAACGGATGAGCTTGCCGACCACGGCTTGCTCCTCGCGCAGCGCGTCGAGGCGCCGGCTGGCGGCCACGGCCTCGGTCGGCGTGTACGGGGCCGACTCGCCGACGTACTGCATGAGCGATCGCCCATCGCGGATGATCTGCTGCCTGATCAGGTCGATGCTCTGCGCGTCGATCACCGCGGGGCTCCTTGTGCCTGCCGCACCTCGGCGCTGCCGCCGCCGCCACCGGGGGCGGCACCGGCGCGGCGAAACCGTCGACGCCCTTGACCGCAGTGGCGTTGACGAGCGGGTCCCAGAACACGAAAATCGCCACGAGCGCCACCGCCATCGCCGACAGAAATACCGCGTGCACGGCGGGCAACGGCAGCTGGCGGACCGGCTGGCCCTCGACCTCTTCGAGGTTGCGTTCCAGGGCCATAACCTTAAGCACTTTCGCGTAGTAAAATAAACTTAGCACCGTGTTAAGGCCGGCCGCCAGCAGCACGATGTATAGCGTCAGCGCCAGCGCCGGCTGCCCCGCCTGGGTATAGCGATCGGCCGCCTCGAACAGGACGCTGAAGATCTGAAACTTCGCGGTGAATCCGGCCAGCGGCGGGATGCCCAGCAGGCTGAACAGGAAGACGCCGAGCGTGACGACCAGCACCGGCGAGCGCGACGCCAGCCCGCGGAAGTCGGCCAGGTCCTCCGAGTCGGTCATGTTGCGCAGGAAGGCGACAACCGCGAATGCACCGAGGTTCATGAACAGGTAAACGACCAGGTAGAACAGCACGGCACCGGCGCCCTCGCGGGTCAGCGTCGCCAGACCCATCATCATGAAGCCGGCATGGGCGATCGTCGAGTAGGCGAGCAGCCGCTTGAGGTTGGTCTGCGCGTACGCGGCCAGGTTGCCGAACGTGGTCGTCAGGACCGCGAAGAACGCAATCGTGGGGACGAGGTAGGGCGCGGCACGCTGCCAGGCCAACGGGTCCGCGACGGGGCCGATCATGCCGGCCAGGCCGAGCGTAATGCGGGCAAGCAGGGCCAGGGCCGCACCCTTGGACGCGACCGACAGGAAAGCGCCGATTTCCGCCGGCGCTCCCTCGAACACGTCAGGGCACCAGAAGTGGAACGGGACCGCGGCCAGCTTGAACGCGACGCCGATGAGCACGAACAGCATGCCGAGCACCATCGTGGTGGTCAGTTCGCCGGCCGCGATGAAGCGGACGATGTCGGGCAGATAGCCGGTGCCGTAGTTGCCCGCCAAAAGCGACATGCCGTAGAGCATGACGCCGGCCGCCCCGCCGCCATAGACGACGTACTTGAGGGCCGCCTCGCTGCTCGCCCGCCGGCCCTTGAGGAAGCCGCAGAGCGCATAGCTCGGCACGCTGGCCATCTCGATGCCGATGAAGATCATCAACAGGTGGTTGGCCGACGCCATGATCGACATGCCGAGCGTCGCGCCCAGCAAGAGGACGTTGAAGTCGGCCGAGTCCTCGCGATCGGGGATGCCCGTCAAGAGCGACAGGAAAATGATGAGCGCGGCGAAGCCGAACAGGAAGAGCTTGATGAAGATCGCGAAGTTGTCGAAGACCAACAGGCCGGTGAACAGGTCGAGCGATGTGACGCCGGCCTCGCGGGGGTCGTAGCGAATGCCGGCCCACTGCATCCAGCTCAGGGCGAGCGCCGCCAGCGCCAGCACCAGTGCGATCCAGCTCAGGTGGTGGCGGTCGAAGATGCGGAACAGGCGGAGTACCAGCAAGAGCACAATGCCGGCGCAGATCAGCAATTCCGGCGCGAACGCGTCGGTATCGCGGCCGAGGCTGGCCTGCAGTTCGTGGAAAAGTCGTTCGGTCATTGGCTTATCTCTTGCTCCTCGCGGGGACGATTCTTGTTGACGTTTAGCGTTCGCGCACAGTGCGCGAACGCTAAACGTCAACAAGAAACGCGCTACCGCCACGCCATCGCCAGCGAATCGACCAGGCCGGTCACACTTGGCTCCATCCACGGGAATACGAGGGCCGGGGCGACCCCCAGCAGCACGGCCAGCACCACCAGCGGGATGATGCAGCTCAGCTCGCGGAGGCTGATGTCGGGATAGTCCTTGTACGCCGGGTTGGTGCCGAAGTAGACGCGCTGCAGCGTCCACAGGATATAGGCCGCCGTAATGACCACCGTCAGCGCCGCCAGCACGGAAAAGACCATGCCGGCATCCGGATAGGCGGGCGTAGAGAAGTTCCACGTCGCGAGGATCACCATGAACTCGCCGACGAACCCGCACAGCCCCGGCAGGCCGAGCGCGGCGAAGAAGATGATCGCGCTGATCCCGCCGTAAAGCGGCATCGGCTCATAAAGGCCGCGGAAGTTGTCGAGGTTGCGGTGGTGCGCCCGATCGTAAATGACGCCGACCAAAAAGAACATGCCGGACGAGCTGATGCCGTGGGCGATCATCTGGTACATGGCGCCATTCATGCCCCAGGCCCAGTACGCCGAGGTTTGCGGCGAGGCCCACACGGCGATGCCAAGGATGACGTAGCCCATGTGGCTGATCGAGCTGTACGCGACCAGCTTCTTGAAATCGGTCTGCGCCATGGCGGCAAAGGCGCCGTAGACGATGTTGATCATCGCGAAGACGCAGATCCAGAACGCAAGATACTGGGCGGCCCACGGGCAAATCGGATAGGCGATCCGGATGATGCCGTAGCCGCCGAGCTTGAGCAAAATGCCGGCCAGGATCATGCTGATGGGCGTCGGCGCCTCGACGTGGGCGTCAGGAAGCCAGGTGTGGAACGGGAACAGCGGTACCTTGATCGCGAAGCCGACGAACAGGAACAGGAACATCACGATCTGGAAGGTCGGCGTGAAAAATGCCTGCTGCAACGCGCCGGTGCCAGCGCTGTTGACGAGGTCGGTCATCTCCACATTGGGATAGCGCGTCTTGATCTCAGCGAGGACAGCGGCGTCCTCATGGTTCAGCGCCTGCAGGGCCGCCTTGCCGACGCGCTGCAGGACCATGATGTCGAAGGTGTGATACTCGCCCGTCTTGAAATCCAGCTCCTTGCCGGCAGCGGGGGGATGGCGCAGGTGCATCTGCTGCATGGCCAGCTCGGGCTCGGTGAAGTATTTGACGTCGGTGAAGTAGAAGGCCAGCAGCGCGATCAGGATGAACACGCTGCCGAAGAGGGTGTACAGGAAAAACTTGATCGCGGCATATTCACGCCGCGGCCCGCCCCAGACGCCGATGAGGAAATACATCGGCAGCAGCATGACCTCCCAGAAAATGTAGAACAGGAAGAAATCGAGCGCAATGAAGCTGCCGAGCACGCCGGTTTCCAGCAGGAGGAACAGGGCGCAGTAGCCCTTGACGTGCTTATCGATGTTCCAGCTCGCGATCATCGACAGGAAGGTGACGACCGTGGTCAGCAGGATGAGCGCCATGCTGATGCCGTCGACGCCGACGAAGTAGTCGATGCTGAAACGCGCAATCCACGGGAAGCGCGCGAGCTGGTCGTCGCTCTTGTTTGCCTCGTTTTTGGCCCGGGCCTTGTCCACGGCGGTGGCGCGCGCGGCGAGGGAGGTCGCGTCACTCGGCCGGAATATGCCGCTCTTGGTCGCGTTATCGTCGGGGTTTGCTCTCAGGTATCCCCAGTAATTGATGAAGACCATCGCACTGACGACAAACGT
Organism: uncultured Gemmataceae bacterium; assembly: GCA_963834865.1. Lineage (GTDB taxonomy): Bacteria > Planctomycetota > Planctomycetia > Gemmatales > Gemmataceae > CAWIDK01. The sequence continues at coordinate 1,498,883 of CAWIDK010000002.1, read as the reverse complement.
GGCGGCCGTCCCCAGCAAGGTCCACCAGCGCATGGCCTCCTCGGTGCCCCTGGGGAAGAACAGCAGCACCAGCGCGAACGCGCTGGGCAGGAAGATCAACAGGGACAGCCAGACGATGTCGAAATCGATTTCGGCCATGGGGTATTTGCTCGTCCAGTCCAATCATGTAGGGTTTACGCCGAACAGCGTTATCAACAAAAACCAGATCGCAATCGCCGCGAGGGCGAGAAACAGCACATAGCTGCGCAGATAGCCGGTCTGCAGCGTGCGCAGCCAACTGCCGACACCGTACCATGCGTCCGCCAACACGTTGACCAATCCGTCCACAATGCCGCGGTCGATGCGCCCGCTGACACGCGCGGTGCCGACACCGGCGCGGCCCGCCAGGTTGACCAGGCCGTCGATCACGTAGGTATCGAACGCCCGCGCCAGCCGGCGATCGTCATGCTGGGACGCACGACCAGGGCGCTGTAGAGCTCGTCGAAGTACCACTTGTGCGTCAGGACGCGGTGCAACGCCAGGAACTGGTCCTTCGCATCGACCGGGTCAAGCACGTTCTTGTAGTAAAGCGCCCAGGCAAACGCGAGGCCGAACACGACCATCAGCAGCGCCAGATTGCCGGCCGTTTGGTGGTAGCCGGCCTGCTCCATGACGCGCTCGTCGGCGACATTGCCGAAATCGGCGGCCAGCGCGGCGGGCTTGCTGAGCTCGAGCTGATGGGCGAGCTGGCTTTCATGGGCTTCCCACGGCGGCATGCCCCAGGCGACGAACACGCTAAACACCGCCAGGATGATCAGCGGCACCGTCATGAGCCACGGCGACTCGCGGGCGTGCTCGTGGACGTGGTGGTCGCGCGGCACGCCGGTGAAGGTCATGAACCACATGCGGAACATGTAGAACGTGGTCAGACCCGCCGTCATCAGCGGCAACGCGAACAGGAGAAAGTGTTGCCGGTGACCGGCGACGTCGGTGCGCTGGAGCACGAAGCTCAGGGCCGACACGAGGATCGCGTCCTTGCTGTACCAGCCGGCGAACAGGGGCACGCCGCAAATCGCCAGCACGCCGACCAGCATCGTGAGGGCGGTGATCTTCATCTTCGGATACAGGCCGCCCATCTTGAGCATGTCCTGCTGGTGATGGCAGCCGTAAATGACGCTGCCGGAGCCGAGGAACAACAGCGCCTTGAAAAACGCATGCGTGATCAGGTGGAACGCGCCGGCCACCCAGCCGCCGACGCCGAGTGCCAGCATCATGTAGCCGAGCTGGCTGACCGTGGAGTACGCCAGCACCTTCTTGATGTCGGTCATGACCACGGCGACGCTGGCGGCGACGAATAGCGTGATCGCCCCCGTATACGCGATGACCAGTAGCACCTCGGGCACGAACAACGGATAGACCCGCGCTACGAGGTACACGCCGGCCGCCACCATCGTCGCGGCATGGATCAGCGCGCTGACCGGCGTGGGGCCCTCCATCGCGTCGGGCAGCCACACCTGCAGCGGAAACTGCGCCGATTTGCCGACGCAACCCAGGAAGATGCCGAGCCCGGCCAGCACCAGCAGCCAGTAGGGCATGTGGCCGTACTGCCGGGACGTTGGGCGGTCGTACGCCACGAGTTCGACTTCCTGTTGCTGCAGGAGGTTGTCCTCCGTCACGTCATGGCTGAAAAAATGCAAGCCTTCGTGTTTGCGCGGGAAGATGATCGCCTCGTCGCCCGCCGTGCGGCGCAGGAAGTTCACCGTCATTTTGTGGCCGCCCGCCAGCGCACCGCCGCGGTCGGCCGTCACCACGTGGTCGTGCAGCGCCAGGGCATGGTGGGCGTCGCGCGTCGGCGCACGCAGCCGCTGGAACAGCTCCTCGAAGTTGAACGTGCCGACGTAGGTCCACAGCACCATCAGGCCGATCAGGAAGCCGGCGTCGCCGACGCGGTTGGTAATGAACGCCTTGTTGGCGGCCGTCGAGGCAGTGTGGCGCTCGAAGTAGAAGCCGATCAGCAGGAACGAGCAGATGCCGACCAGTTCCCAGCTCACGAAGATCTGGAACAGGTTGTCCGCCAGCACCAGGTTGAGCATCGAGAAGCAAAACAGCGACAGGAACATGAAGAATCGGCCGAACCGCCCGCGCCGGTGCAAATGCCCGCCGGCGGCGTGGACCTCGTGATCGTCGACGACGGGTTGGGTTTCGTCGGCCATGTAGCCAAGCGAGAAGACGTGGATGAGCGTGGCGATGAAGGAGACCATCACGAACATCAGGGCCGAGAGCATGTCGATGCGATAGCCGACGAAGAGCAAGGTGCCGCTGCCGGGATTGGCGGCGGTACCCTTGCCGGGGTCAACCGCGCCGCGGGGGAGGACACCGACCCACGCGAGCCGATCGCTCCAGCGTGCGGCAAACTTTTCTTCGCTCGCCTCGATCTCCTCGAGCTTCTCCTCGAGCTTCTCCTCGATATCCGTGTCGATCTTTTTGGGCGGCTGCTTGGGCTTGGGAGCCGCGGCGGGGCCCTTCTTGGGCGGCGGCGGCGGGCCCTTGCTGACTGCCTTGGGGTTCTTTTCGGCTCTTAGTCGCGTGACCTCGTTATCGAGCTTTTTCTTGCTCGCTTCGAAATCGTGATGCTCCATCAGGAACATGACGAAGCCGGTGACGCACAGGACGCAGGACGCGGCGATGGCGGCGGTTGCGACCAGGGCCGGGGCGGCACCGCCGACGTCACCGCCCAGCGCCTGGAAGATCGCCGCGGCCGGGCTGCCTTCTTTGGCATAGGGGCGCAGCGTCCAGCGCAGGCCACCCCAGAGCAGCAGCACGACGAACGACGCCAACGGCACCAGCGTGGCGATCACGAAGAGCAGACCCGGATGGTCCTCGAGCATCACGGCTATCCTTTCAGCTCTTCCGCGGTGTCGACGTTGACCGTCGTGTGGTTGTTGTAAAAGTTGAGCACAATGGCCAGAGCGACGGCCGCCTCCCCGGCCGCCAGGACGATCACAAACAGCGCGAACGTCATGCCTTCAATCTCGAAGGCGGAGTTGAAGTGCGAGAAGGCGACCAGGTTGATGTTGGCGCCGTTGAGCACCAGCTCGACGCCGATCAGCACGCCGATGGCGTTGCGCTTGGTTGCCATGCACAGGACGCCGCAGACGAACAGGAGCGCGCCCAGGAACAGGTAGTGTTGCAAGCCGACATCGGTCATGATGGGGCTCCTCGACGGCGTTTGGCGCGGGCCAGGTAGGCCGCGCCGATCAGCACCACCAGCAGGTGGACCGAGACGATTTCGAACGGCAGCAGGTAGCTCGTGCGGACGATCGGTTTGCCGGCCTGCTGGCCGCCCGGATGGGCGGGCCCCACGCCGACCCCAAGGAAACCCTGCCCGAGCGTGGCGCTCTGCGGCGAGGTCGCCGGATCGAGCATCTCCGGCTTTTCGGTCCGCCGGTCCGGCGGAATCTCGCGCGGTTGCTCGTTAGCGCCGGTGGGCTCCAGCGGGATGAGCTTGGGAAGCGCGGTGTCCTGCGGCGGGTCCTTTTTTTCAGGGCCTTTGCCGCCGCCCATGGCGCCACCACCCTTTTTCCCGCCACCCTTATCTTTCTTCTCGCCGCCCTTGCCTTTCTTCTCGCCGCCCTTGTCCTTGGGCATCCCGTCCGGCGGTCCGAATCTGACCACGCCCTCCGGATTGCGTGGCGGCGACGGCCTGGACGCGTCCTCTTCGTGCTGGTAGCGGGACCGCGCCGGGGCATACTTCTTGACCTCCGGACTCACGCGGACCGTGCGATCGCCTTTCAGGATCTCGTCGAACTCGGTCGTCCTTACCTTGGTCGTGTCCAGCTCGATGTGCTCCGGGATGCCGGTGGCCAACACACCCAGCAGCGCCATGCCGGCGACGATGGAAATGGCCCATTCGGGGCCGCTCGTCTTCATTGAAATAAACGGTCCCTGGGCGGTGAGCATGACGCCGAACACGACCAGCACCAACGTGCCGCCGACATACACCAGGAGCTGCGTCACGCCGACGAGATCGGCGCCCAGCAGGAAGAACACGGCGGAAGTCCCGCCCAGCGTGAACAGGAGCCACGTCGCGGCGCGCACGATGTTCTGCGTCACCACGGTGGCAATCGCACTCAGCCCCGTCAGGCCGGCGATGAGCCAGAACAGCAGCGGCGAAATGGTGTGCCACGTCTGAGCGGTTTGTTGTGGGTCCATGCTACGACAGCGCTCCTGTTTTCACGCCCTGGCCCGGCCCGGCGTAGCCCGGCAGATCGGACAGCCGCCGCACCCCCGGCATGCCCGAACCCGGCGGCGCCTTCGCCAACGTCACAATCTTGACGATCAGGTACGCCAGGCCGGCGAGCGACACGACGCACAGCAACACGTTGAAGTACTGCACAAAGGGCACGTACATGGCGCCAAGCTGCCAGAGGCTGACGCCCATGAGCAGCACGCAGCTGATCGGCAACAGATATTTCAGGCACGTCATCATCACCTGGTCGATGCGCAGGCGGGGCAGCGTCCACCGGACCCACATCATCACGAACACCAGGAACCAGCCCTTGGCGATGAAGACCACCACATTGATCACGTTGCCCAGGCAGAAGCCGAAGTCGATCGTGGCCGGCGTTGTCGGTACCGTGAAGGTGGGCAGGCCGATCGAGCCCAGCAAGCTCATGAGCCAGCCCAGGACCGCGTTGAGGTCGAACGAGCCGAGCACGCCCGTGAGCCGGTCGGAGATGTCCCCGACCCACGGCAAGCCCAGGCTCCAACCGCCAAGGAACATGATGCTCGCGAGGCCGCTGACCGCGAACATGCTGCCGTACTCGGCCATGAAAATGACCAGCCAGCGGAAGCCGGAATACTCGGTGTGGAAGCCGGCGACCAGCTCGCTCTCGGCCTCGGCAAGGTCGAACGGAGCGCGTTTGCAGCTGGCCATCGCGCAGGTAAAATACGTCCAGAACGCGGCGAACGTGAACGGGTCGTGGAATACGTTCCACGTCCAGATACCGCCGGATTGCTGCATCGCCACCGCGCCAAGGTTCATGCTGCCGGCAACCACGACGGGCACGAGAATGCACAGCGCCATCGGGATCTCGTAGCTCACCATCTGGGCCGCTTCGCGCATGCCGCCGAACAGCGACCACTTGCTGCCCGAGCCATAGCCGATGAGGATGATGCCGAACACCTCGGTCGACATGACGGCGAGAACGAAGAACAGGCCGACGTTGAGGTTCTCGGCCACCACGCCGTTGCCGAACGGCAGGGCGAGATACGCGAGGAACGAGCCGCCGAGTGCGATGTAGGGGCCGAGCCGAAAAAGCATGTGGTCGGCGGAGGCGGGGATGACGTCCTCCTTGACGAGCAGCTTCATGCCGTCGGCGAGAGTCTGCAGCCAGCCGAACTTGCCGCCGACGCGCGTTGGGCCGAGGCGGTCCTGAATTCGGCCGGCAACCTTGCGTTCGAGCCAGACGGAAAAGATGGCCGAGACCAAGAGAAAGCCGATGAGGACGAACGCGCCGATGATCCCGGAGAGGAGGGGAACGATGTCGAAAGCGGCGAACAGTGGGTGAGGCACAGGCCGGCTCCCGAGGCAAGCAACTGGTCGTTCATCGGGTCGGGCGTTACTGTATGTGTCGAGTGCGCGGGCGGCAAGCGCTCCGCGTTAGAAGCCCGCGGGCGAGTCTTCGAGCCCTCGGGGTTTTCACCCCGAGGGCTCGAAGACTCGCCCGCGGGCTTGAATTGGGTGTCTACCAGCGCGAAAGGCATATGCATGTTACCACGCACGCCGCCACGCGGGCCGCTCGGTCGCCGCCTGTTCGACCGCCTTCCCGGCAACACGCCGTTGCCGGCCATCTATCGACTCGCAGGCGACGCGCGGACCGTTGCGCGCTCCACCGATCCGCTGGCGCGCGATCCGGCCGTGGCGGCGGTGGAGGCGGTGCTGTTGGCGGCCGATGAGCCGCTGCCGCTGCGCAAGCTGGTGCAGGCGGCCGGACTGCCGGACGCCGCCGCCGCCCGCCGCTTGCTCAAGCGCCTGCGCGCTGTACGACGTGGACGGCACCGCGTTCCAGATCGAGGAGCTGGCCGGGGGCGTGCAGCTTCTGACCCGGCCGCAGTACCATCGCTGGCTGACGACGCTGCGTCGCGGCAGTGTCGAGGTGCGTCTCACTGCACCCGCCCGCGAAACCTTGGCCATCGTCGCGTACCGCCAGCCGATCATGCGTGCCGACGTTGAGGCCATCCGCGGCGTTCACTGCGGCGATACCTTGCGGCTGCTGATGGAGCGCGGCCTGGTGCGCATCGCGGGCCGCGACGATTCGCTCGGCCGGCCCGTGCTTTATGGCACGACGAAAAAATTTCTGCAGCTTTTTGGTCTGCGCAGCCTGAAGGAGCTACCGCAGGCAGAGCAGTTCCGTCCCCTCGCAGCGGCTGACGAAGCGTCAGTGGACGAAATCGGTTAACGGGTCGTCGGCGGAAGAAAATGGAATATCGCGATTCGTGGGGGTTGCAGCTTGCCCAGGGCATTGCTACAATCTAATCCTGATACTTCCAATATCGCGATGGTCATCAATCCGGGGTCCCTGGTATGGCCACACTCTTGCTCGCCTCGCTTGTGGCCGCATTGCGCCAGTATCATCTCCTGGAAACAGCCCAACTCGAAGAAGTCCGTCAGCTCCAGACCCGCTTTCCTGATCCCAAGGCCCTGGCGCGAGCTGCTCCAACGCGGCTGGCTGACCGCCTACCAGGCCAATCAGCTGCTGCAAGGCAAGGGCGCCCAACTTCTGCTCGGCTCCTACGTCCTGCTCGAGCGCATCGGCGAGGGCGGTATGGGCCAAGTTTTCAAGGCCCGTAACTGGAAGCTGGGCAATGTCGTGGCCGTCAAGCTCATCCGCAAGGAACGCATGGCCAACCCCGACGCCGTGCGCCGCTTCCACCGCGAGGTGCCGCGCCGCGGCGGCGCTGAACCACCCCAATATCGTCCGCGCCCTGGACGCCGACGATATCGGCAGCACACACCTGCTCGTCATGGAATACGTCGCGGGCGCCACCGATCTGTCGCGCCTGGTGCAGCAGCAGGGTCCGCTGCCGGTGTCCCAGTCCTGTGACTATGTACGACAGACGGCGCTGGGGCTGCAGCACGCCTTCGAACGCGGCATGGTCCATCGCGACATCAAGCCGCACAACTTGCTGCTGGTCGCCGGGGTCATCAAGATCCTGGACATGGGCCTGGCGCGTGGAACAGCCGACCGACGACGACAAGAGCAGCACGGTGACTCACGAAGGGGCGTTCGTCGGCACGCCGGATTACCTGGCGCCGGAGCAGGCCAGCAATTCGCACCAGGTCGATATTCGGGCCGACCTGTATGCACTCGGTTGTACCTTTTACTATCTGCTGACCGGGCGGCCGCCCTTCCACGGCGGCGAGCTGCTCCAGAAGCTGGTTCAGCACCAGCTCCACGACCCGACGCCGGTCGGATCGCTTCGGCCGGACTTGCCGCCGGAGGTGGGGACCATCGTGCGGAAACTGATGGCCAAGCGACCGGCCGACCGTTACCAGACGCCGGCGGAAGTGGCGGCGGCGCTAGCGCCCCTTGCGGGCATCGCCGACGCGACTCCCGTAGCGGCTGCCATACCGGCCGCGGCCCCGATTTGGGAGGAATCGGAGCAGGTTGCGGCGGGGACAGGCGTCTCCGGCGACACGCTCAACTCGGCCCTGGCCTACATGGCGAAGGCCGGCAGCGACGTCACCGAAGTGGTGGCAGTGCGGTCACCCCGGCCACCCACCGCGCCGTGGCCACGCTGGTTGCTGATCGGCGGGGCCGTGTGCGCGGCGGGCATGGTGCTGTTGACGCTGGTGACCGTGAGCCTGATCCTCGTACTGCGGAACCGGCCCGCGGAGGTCGTCGCGCCCAACGAGAAACGGCCGCCCGTGGCCGTGACTCCCTCGAAAAAAGCGGACAGCTGGCTCAAGGAGGTAGCCGCGCTGCCGGCCACGAAGCAGGTCGAGGCGATTGCCAAACGCTTGCAGGATCTCAATCCCCGTTTCGACGGCAAGGTCGAACCCAGGATCGACAACGGTGTCGTCACCGAGCTGAAGTTCGCCACAGATAACGTAGCCGATCTAACACCGGTCCAGGCGCTGCCCGGGCTGCAGTCTTTGGTCGCCAACGGCAGTGGGCCCGGCAAGGGGCAACTTGGCAACCTCGCGCCCTCAAGGACGTCAAGCTGACCAGCCTGCGGATCGCCGCCACCAACGTTGTCGACCTGACGCCGCTCAAGGACATGAAGTTGACCACTCTGGACCTGCAGGACACGCCGGTGTCGGACCTGACGCCGCTCAAGGACCTGCCCCTGACAAACCTGGATTGCCGGAACACGCTGGTTGTCGACCTGACTTCCCTCAAGGACATGAAGCTCAAGGAGCTGCACCTTGGCGGCACCCGCGTCGCCGATCTCACCTGGCTCCACGGCATGCCGCTGACGACCCTGAACTGCGACGACACCAAGGTTTCCGACCTGACGCCGCTCAAAGACATGAAGTTGACGAAGCTCGCCTGCACCCGTACGGCAATTTCCGACCTGACGCCGCTGAAGGGCATGCCGCTGACAGTCCTGGCTATCGACGGCACGCCCGTATTCGACCTCAAGCCGCTGCAAGGAATGCCCCTGAGAGAACTCCGCTGCGACTTCAAGGCCGAACGCGACACGCCGCCGGTGCGAACGCTCAAGACCCTGACGTTGATCAACGGCAAAGCGGCCCCGGCATTTTGGAAGGATGCGGATGCCCAGCAAGCCGCCTGGGCGGCCTGGTGCAAGCAGGTCGCGGCGCTGCCCGCGGCCAAGCAGCACGAGCTGGTCGTCAACAAGTTGAAGGAACTTAATCCAGGCTTCGACGGCATCGTGCAACACAACATCGATGCCGGCGTCGTCACCGAATTGAAGTTCACCACCACGGCGGTGACCGACCTGACGCCCGTGCAGGCGCTGGTCGGCCTCAAATCTCTGGCCTGCCGCGGTGTGGTCAATACGCCTGGGAAGCTGGCGGATCTGACGCCGCTGCAGCGTCTGAAGCTGATCGATCTGGATTGCAGCCACAACCCGAATATTCCCGATCTGACGCCGCTCAGGGACATGCCGCTGAGCACTCTGAATTGCGAGAACACCGCAGTCGCGGATCTAACGCCGCTGAAAGGCATGAAGCTGACCGACCTCCATCTGGGCGCCACCAGGGTGTCCGACCTGAAGCCGCTCAAGGGCATGCCGCTGATCGCGCTCGTGCTCAGCGGCACCAGGGTGTCCGACCTCACGTCCCTCAAGGGAGCGCCGCTGACGACCCTGAATTGCTCCGGCGCGCCCGTTTGCGACCTGGCGCCGCTCAAGGGCATGAAGCTGACGATTCTCAACATCTATAACACGAAGGCGACCGACCTGACGCCGCTCCAGGACATGAACCTTGCGAGTCTCGATATCAGCTACTCGAAAGTGATCAGCCTGAAGCCGCTCAAGGGCATGAAGCTGACGAGTCTGTATTGCTCCAACACCGGCATTGCGGACCTGACGCCGCTCAAGGACATGAAGCTGTCGACTCTGGACTGCACCGCCACCAAGGTCAGCGATCTCACGCCGCTCCAGGATATGCTGCTGACCGAGCTCCGTATCGATGCCACGAATGTGACGGACCTAGTGCCGCTCAAGGGCCTGCCATTGAAGATGCTGCGCTGCAACTACAACGCCGAGTGGGACGGCGACCTCTTGCAGTCCTTCACTACGCTTGAGGTCATCAACAGCCGAACCGCGAAAGACGTTTGGAAGGAGATTGAGGCGCAGCAGGCGGCCCTGACCGGCTGGCGCAAGCAGGTCGCGGCGCTGCCGGCCGCCAAGCAGGTCAAGGACGTTGCCGCCAAGTTGCAGGAACTCAACCCCAGCTTCGACGGCAAGGTCGTACCCAAGATCGACGGCGGCGTCACCGAGCTGAAATTGGTGACGGATAACATCACCGACCTGTCGCCCGTGCGGGCCCTTGCCGGGCTGAAGGCGCTGGTTTGCCGCGGTGGCGGTCCTGGCACCGGCACGCTTTTCGACCTGGGGCCGCTCAAAGGCATGAAGCTGACGACGCTGGATTGCGGCAACACGAAGGTTGCCGACCTGCAGCCGCTGAAGTACATGCAAGTGACGGACCTCGACCTCACCGGTACGCCCGTGTCGGACCTGAGCCGGCTCAAGGATTTGAAGCTCACGGCCCTCCACATCCGCGATACGCAGGTTTCGGACCTGACACTGCTGCAAGGGCAGCCCCTGCGCGAACTGGACTGCGACTTCAAGGCCGAACGCGATGCCGACCTCCTGCGCTCCCTCACAACCCTGGAGAAGATCAACGGCAAAAGCGTGAAGGAGTTCTGGAAGGAAGTCGAGGCCCAGCAGGCAACCTTCGCGGCCTGGCGCGAGCAGGTCGAGGCCCTGCCGGCGGGTAAGCAGGTCGAGGCCGTCACCCAGAAACTACGCCAACTGAACCCCGGCTTCGATGGCACGGTGGATTCGCGGATCGAAGGCGGGGTGGTCGTCGAACTCAAGTTCATCACCACGCTCGTGTCCGACATCACGCCGGTGCGGGCCCTCGGGGCGTTGAAGTCGCTCGTTTGTCGCGATCCCCAGTACCAGGGAAAACTGGCCGACCTGTGGGTCCTCAAGGACATGAAGCTGACGGCACTGGACTGCAGCGGCAATCCGCGCATCGCGGACCTTAGAGCAGTCAGGGACATGCCGCTCACGGTCCTTGCTTGCGGCGGCACAAGGGTGTCCGACCTGACGCCGCTCAGGAACATGAAGTTGACCAACCTGAATTGCCGCAGCACCGGCGTTTCCGACCTGACGCCCCTGGAGGACATGAAGCTGTGGTATCTGGATTGCAGCGGCACGAACGTCACCGATCTGACGCCGCTCAAGAACATGAAGTTGACCGATCTTCGCATCGACAGCGCGAAGGTCTCGGACCTGACGCCGCTTCAGGACATGAAGCTGGAATACCTGAATTGCGAGAACACCGGGGTAACCGACCTGACGCCGCTCGAGGGCATGAAGCTGACGGTGCTGTACATCGGCGGCACGAACCTGTCGGACCTGACACCGCTCAAGGGCATGAAGCTGACGTACCTGTATTGCGCCAGCACGGCCGTGTCGGACCTGACCCCGCTCACGGACATGAAACTGACCGACCTTCGCATCGACGGCACGAAGGTTACTGACCTCGCGCCGCTGAAGAACATGAAGCTTTCCGAGCTGCGCATTGACAACACGAGGGTCGCCAGCCTGGCGCCCCTCAAGGATATGAAGCTGACGACCCTGAACTGCGACAACACCTGGGTTGCCGACCTGACGCCGCTGAAGAACATGAAGCTGACGTCGCTTCATATCGGCGGGACACGGGTTGCGGACCTGACGCCGTTGCAAGGGATGCCCTTGCGGGAGCTACACGGCGATTTCAGGGCCGAACGGGACGCCGCGATCCTGCGCTCCATCAAAAGCCTCGAGGTGATCAACCGTGTGACCGCACTTAACTTCTGGAGTGAATTCGACAAGAAAAAACTCTAGTGCCGCGTCAAGCCTTGATTTGGCGTAGTGACGTCGCCCGCATTCTCACGAATGCGGCTACCAAGCAACCCCTCTTTCGTCCGCATGCTAGTGTTAGTGGTACCCGGTCAAGGCACGGTAGCCTTGACGGTGGTAGGAAACAGGCAAATCCCCAGTTTGGTGTTTTCCGGAACGAAGAAGACGCTCACCTCCAGCTTGTCTGCGTCGTCCCTGGCGCGGCGGACGTGGGCCTTGATCTCGACCTTGTCTTCGTACACCCGGAAGTCGCCGATATCCTTGTTCTTGATGAGCATGCCAGCGGGGTAGTCGATCTTGACCACCTCAGGTTTGCCCTTGCCGGCGATCGTGACCTCCGTCTGACCCTTGACCAGTCCGTCGTTGCCGACGGGGTTCGCCAGGAGCCGCCAGGGTTTCATGAACGTCAGGCTGATCGTCACGGTCTGCTTGCCGTCGGCGTCGGGCTTGTCGGCGGCGACGACGACCTTGACGACATCGGTCCCCTTCTTCGGCTCACCCGCGTCCGTCATCCGTGCGGCGCACAGCAACCCCGCCACGACGACGCCGAGTGCCCAATGCACAGTCCTGTTCATGTCGGCTCTCCTGATGGGTAACCTCTTTCATGCACCTGACTGGTTCGTCGCCGGGCTGCCCAATGTGCCGCTGGATGGCGAGCTATGGCTGGGACGCCCGGACGGCACCACATTGTACTGGATTAGCAATACGCAATGCTATTCAACGAGCCAAGGCCTTGTTGCCGCGGCGGCCCCTGGAGTTGGCGTAGCCGACGGCCGGGATTGCCGATACGATGTACAGACGGCAGACACCTGGTCCGCCGCCTCTGGGCCCAGGGGACGCGGCCTTCAACTTCGGCGGTGGCGTTCCCGTCCGAATTCCTAAGGAGACCGATATTCGATATTTCGACCGTCAACTGCCGCCCGACCGTGGACCACGAATGAACGAGCAGATTCGCCTTACCCCGATCCGCCTGGTCGGCGCCGACGGGGAGCAACTCGGCATCGTGCCGACCGCACAGGCCCTGGAGAAGGCAAGGGAGGCCGGCCTGGACCTGGTGGAGGTGGCCGCTGACGAGCGCCCGCCGGTCTGCAAGATCCTTGACTACGGCAAAATGCGCTTCGCGAACTCGCAGAAAGCCAATAAGGCCACGAAGGTCCGCCAGCAGAAGCTGAAGGAGATTCGCGTCCGTCCCAAGACGGGCGACCACGACGTGGACACCAAGGTCGCCCATGCCCGCAAATTTCTCGAACACAACGACAAGGTCCAGGTTACCGTGATCTTCCGCGGCCGCGAGATGCAGCACCAGGAAGAGGGCCGACGCGTGCTTGACGCCGTCCTCGAGAAGCTGGCCGGCGTGGGCAAAGTGGAGCGACCGCCGGCAATGGACGGCAAGAAGATGACAGCCCTGATCATGCCCAGTAAGGCGGTGAGCAAACCACGGTCCAAGCCGGCGGTAGCAGCGAAGAAACCAGTGGTGGAGGAGGCCAAGCCGACAGCCTGATGGGCCGCGATGAGGGAATGGGGAGGATGCTTTATGGGAGTGCCGCCGTCAGGCGAGATTGTGGCCCGGCCGATGGTGGTTCGGGCGTGCGGGTGTCAGCAGGAGTTTCAGTATTACAAGGTGGACAAGTACCGGGAGCAGCGGCTGGCAAAGTTCCAGCGGACCCGCTGCCCCGCGTGCGTCGCGCAGCTGATCGACGAGCAGCAGAAGGCGCTGCCAATCCCCAAAGCGGAAGCGATTAAGCGATTGCCGCCGGGTACGCGAGCAAGCCTGACCCGCCAGCCTGACGGCTCGTGGGCCGGCATCTTGGAGGCCGACGGGACGCAGGTCGAGGCCGCCGGTGTGATTGCCGCAAGCCCACAGGCGGTCCTGGGAGAGCTTGCACAGCTGTGGGTACAGGCAACGGGGAAGCCGCCAAGCTGACTGGCGTGCGCCGGACAGCGGACCGGTCAGCGGGTTGTGGCGCATTCACCAATTGCTCGGTGGTCGGCTGGATCACAGGCATCCACGACCTCAGTGGCGGCCTCGGCAGCATGATCGGCCGGAAATTGCCCGAAATTCCGGTGAACCCGGCAGACGTTCACGCCGTCTATACTCCAGCAACGGGGACAGCCGGACTCTTGTCCGGACCCGTATCGAAAACAGTATCCAAAATCAGGGGCAACGAGACTTGCAGAGAGATTTCATGTGGCCGCAACTTGGAAATCGGCGATGGTTTTACGACGACATTCGATTCTTCCCGTCTCTTCCTGCCGGGGATACTCGTTCGATGAAAGCCGGCGCGGCCCGACGGGTCGGGCGCCGCTCTCGTAAGGCGGAGAGTGTGGGTTCGAGTCCCACCGCTGGCTCTGACGAATTCCGGCGTAGCTCAGGCGGTAAGAGCGTCACCCTGAAAACGTGAAGGCCGCTGGCTCGACACCAGCCGCCGGAACTGGCCGACAACGCGCGAAGGCGATAACGCGTCCATGATGTAGCGGTAGCCTGCTATCTTGCCATGGTAGACGTGTGGGTTCGACTCCCACTGGATGCTCTCGATTTGCCCTGTGACGCAGCGGGTGTGGCGATCCGCCTGTCGAGCGGGTGAGACGGGTTCGAGTCCCGTACAGGGCGATAGGTCACTTTCTAGAGCGGCCGGAAGCGGCCAACCGCGGCCCCGACGTGCCAACCGGTACGCGGGGCTGTTCGTCTGGCCGCTCTGTGCCCACGCTGGCCCCGCCTGACTGCGCCGCTTTCTGCGCCGCCTTCGTGAAGTCGGCGTCCGTGACCTGCAGGTATGCTCCACCGCGACCAGACCTTCGCTTTCTTCGCCGCTTCGCTCGCGCTGCCGCAACGCGTGAAGAAATGGCTTGACCCAGCGCGGACCACAAGGGCTTTCGGTTGGCGGGCGAAGCGGTCCACCGCAGCCGCGTGGAGCGTCGCCAGGCTCGAGGAACGCGGCCTGTACGACCCGACGCCGATCGGATTCTACTTTGCCAAGCTGTGGTATTTTGAGAAGATGTATCCGATCATCTTCACCGTGGCGGCGCTGGGACGCGCTCGCCGCAAACTCGGCGGAGCTTCGTCATGAGCCGTTTCCTCCGCACTGCGTCGATCGCCGTGATGGCCGGTTTGGCGCTTGCGCCGCTGCAACGCCGCAAGCGGCAAACACGGACGCCGAGGGCTTTGCGCTGCCGGTCGAGGCTGTCGCACGCATCGGCTCAGCACGGCTGCGGCATCATGGCGCCATCCGCGGGGTGGCATATTCGGCCGATGGCAAGCAGATCATCAGCGTTGCCGAGGACGACACCATCCGCGTCTGGGACGCCGAGACCGGCAAGCTGCTGCGTACCACCGAAGCCAAGGTAAACTTCCGTGACCTGGAAGCGCTGCGGATGGATGGCAAGGTCGTGGACGCGCTCTCAAAGGGCATCATTTACTCGGTCGATCCGTTCGCCGGCAAGATGCTGCGCAAGGTC
The DNA here is from genome assembly GCA_963834865.1 of uncultured Gemmataceae bacterium. Classification (GTDB taxonomy): domain Bacteria; phylum Planctomycetota; class Planctomycetia; order Gemmatales; family Gemmataceae; genus CAWIDK01. Next base: position 1,483,844 of record CAWIDK010000002.1, on the reverse strand, counting down.
GTGCTTGATGCTGAGGGCCTTCCGCAGTGGGGCAGCTTCTCGCCGGATGGGACGCGGCTGGCCTATGGTGTTGATGCATACGGCAGAATCCACGTCCACGATGCCGCCACCGGCAAGGAGCAGAGCCGGCACCAACTCGCGAACTTTCACTTTGCTCGCTGGCTCGCGTTCACGCCCGACGGCAAACAGCTGGCTGTGTACCTGTCCGCCAAGACGCCTGGCCTCCGATTCCTTGACCCGGCGACCGGACAGGCCATGGCCGACCCGGGATTGCCCCCTTCGCCCTCGTTCTGGTTCGCCCCGGACGGGCGCTGTCTTCTCGACGGCAGTCTTTGGGATCGGCAGACGGGCAAACGCCTTGCCACGCTGCAACTCGAAAAAAATGCCAGGCCGTTTGCATCGGTGGCATTCTCTGCCGATAGCCGGCATGTCGCGATCCCGGGCTGGTCGGATGTCGCTCTTTACGACACCGGCACCGGCAAGGAGCTGCGCCGCTTCCCGACCGGGCCCGACGCCGCCTGGAACCTGGACTTCCCCGCCGTCCCGACCGGGCCGGACCAGCGGCCGCTCGCGTTCTCGCCGGACGGCCGGCGTTTGCTGGTCGGCAATCGCGACGGCCAGATCAGCCAATGGGAGGTCGCGACCGGCAAACCGCTGACGTGCGCCGATCCCTTTACGGGCACCCTTCGCGTGCGGCGCTTCATCGACGGCAAGCATTTGCTTGTCCAAACCGATGGGTTGGTCCTGTACGACCGCAACACCGGCAAGCTGACACGCCGGTATCCCTGGCAAGGAGAGGCTAACGCTCGGTCCGTGGTCCAGCTCTCCCCCGATGGCAAAATCCTCACCTGCCCCGGCAAGGCCGGCACGATTGACTTGCGCGATGCGCAGACGGGCAAGCCCATCCGCACGCTTGCCGGCGATCCGAACATGACGCTGCTGGTCGCCTTCGCGCCGGACGGCCGGCGACTCTATTCCAGCGGCGGGATGTTCGCGATGATCCGCGCCTGGGACGTTGCGGACGGCAAGCAGCTCCACGAGATCGAGGGGCGCAGCGGCCGCTACATGGGCTCGCACGCCGTGATTCCTTACGAATACATTGCCGTCAGCCCCGACAGCCGGCGGTTCGCGACCGCGGCCTCGGACACGGACGGGACGGGAAAATATTGGCTGCGTGTCTGGGAGGCCGACAGCGGCAAGCTCGTCTCGCAGCTTGCCTTCAAGAAGTCGCTTGCCCGGCACTTTGCGTTTGCACCGGCGGGCGGCTTGCTGGTCGTCGAGGACGACGCGTGGGCCTCGAAGGACGCTGCCCTGAACCTGATCGAGCCGGCGACGGCGAAGCAGCGCTGGCGCGTGGAACTGAAGAACACGCATGTCGCCAGCATCGCGTTCTCCGGCGACGGCCAGACGCTCGCGGTCGGCGGCGACGACGGCTCGCTGGTGCTGTACGAACCGGCGACCGGCCGGCGCCGTCACGCGTTCAAGGGCCACACCCGCGCGGTGGACGGCCTCGCCTTCACGCCGGACGGCAAGCTGCTGGCCGCCTCCAGCGCCGATGCGCCGGTGTACCTCTGGGATGTCTACGGCACCCATGACCGCGAGCGTGTCGTCGTCGCTCCATGGACCGCCGAGGAAGAGCCGCGTCTATGGCAGAACCTCGCCAGCGTCGATGCGGAGCTGCCGTTCGCAACGATCCGCCGCTTGATCCAGCATCCGCAAGCTGCCGTCGCTTTCCTCAAGGAGCGGCTGCGTCCGGTCGACGCGAATCTGGAGAAGCAATTCCAAAAGCTGCTGCGCGAGCTGGACGGCGACGACTTCGAGACGCGGCAAAAGGCTGACACCGAGCTGAAGCAGCGTGCTGGTGAGTTCGCGCTGCAACTGCACACGGCCCTGGGACAGAACCCGTCGTTGGAAGTGAAACGCCGCCTGGAGGGGATTGTCGCCACGGTCGACCCCGCGAGCCCCGAGCTCCTGCGCCGGTCTCGAGCGATGGAGGTGCTGGAGCAGATAGCGACGCCCGAGGCGAAGCAGCTACGCAAGACGCTCGGTGCTCGGAGCCTGACGGCCGCCGATCGCAAGCTGCTGGATGGGTTGTTCGAGCAGTTCCTGTTCGATCCGCGCGGTGCGCAGCGGGTCCAGTTGTCCGCGAGCCGTACTGCGGTCGACGGAAGCACGTATGTCGACCGTCGCGTCGGCTGGCATGTCGCCGCCAAGGGCCGCGTCTTCTTCACCGATGGGGCCAGCATTCCTGCGCCGCCGGCGCAGGCAATGACGAACGTCGATTTCTTCGCCGCGTGCAAGGCCCGCCTGGCTGAGAAGCTGCTCGATCCGGACGATCCAAAATTTGACGAGAACTACGATCCAGCTGAACCCCGTGGCGACCTCGTGCTGGCCGCCTGGTTACACCGCCTCGGCGGCGACGACCTGGCCGCGCCATGCTCGGCGCGTATGCGCGGAGGCCTATCCCCCCGAAAGGAACCTGGTGGGCGAGCTGCGCAGCGAGCTGGCCGAGGAGGCCTATTATGGGCTGGTCTTCAAATTCGTTCGCCGCGCCGACGCCGAGGCGCTTGCACATGGCGAACGATTGTTCAAACTCTACGCGGCGGAGGCGGACAAAGCGGGCGCCTCGAGTTCGCCGTGCGCGAACATTGTCGTCGCGGACCTCCAGCGCCGCAAGGCAAAGGGCACCTTCGGCACGCAGGCGATGAACGCCTTGCCGGGGGAGTTCAACGCCTGGGACCGAAGCCGCAAGCTCGAATACCTCATCGTTGCGCTTGAGGAGGTGGACGCGCTCGGCTATGACGCAACCAAGGACCCGCGTCTTGCCGCGCTGATTGCGCTGGGCGAGCCGGTCGTGCCGCGTCTGGTCGAAGTGTTGGAAAAGGACGAGCGGTTGACACGATGGATGGTGATGCATCCTGGCAGTGGCACCTCAATCGGTATCCACAGCGTTCGCGACGCGGCGTGGGCGTGGTGATCGTGCAGGCCGAGGTCAACGGTGATGGCGAGGTCATCTACGGCGTGATCGCCCGTTACTCGATTCGCGCCGTCCCGGCCAGCGCGTTTGTTCGGATCGCGGCGATGGGTCCGTGGCTCTTCCGGCCGCCGCCTGTAAAATGAAATCGCCCTGAGTAATCCCTATGCAACTCGATCACCTGCGCTCCTGCCTGGACTCGCACGACGCGGCTCGCCACCTGCTCTTCGACTGGGATGTCCGCAATTTCGAGCGCGGCCGCAGCAACCTCGCGCAGATCGCCGAAGCGATCGGCATCGACGCGCTCGGCGAATTGTGCCATCCGCTCGCGCGGCTGTTGCCGCGCTGCGCCGATCCAGACATGGCCCTGAACAATCTCGAGCGTTTCCTCGCGAGCCCCGGTTCGGCCATGCAGCTGCCGACCTTGCTTGAAACGCGGGCGCGGACGCTGGAGACGCTCCTGCAACTCTTCAGCACCAGCCAGTTCTTCAGCGACCTGCTCGCCCTCAACCCCGATTACCTCGACATGCTGCGCATTCCCTTGCGCAGCAGTCCGAGCCGGGCCGAGATGCTGGCCCACCTCCAGGAAGAAATCGACGCTGCCGGCGACGACGGCGCGGTCCTGCGGGCGCTGCGGCGGTTTCGCCAGCGGCAGGTGCTGCGCATCGGCACCAACGACATCATCCGCGATCGGCCGCTCGAGGAGATTACTCGCGACATTTCGCGCGTTGCCGACACCGCGCTCGAGGTGGCGCTGGCGACGGCCCTGCGCAACATCAGCCGGCGCTTCGGCAGCCCCGAAACCACGCGCGGCGAACCGGCGAAGTGCGCCATCCTCGCGTTCGGCAAGCTCGGCGGCAAGGAGTTGAATTACTCCAGCGACATCGATCTCGTCTTCCTCTACGACGACGAGGGCGCGACCGTCGGCCGCGGCGTCACGCACATCAGCAACGACGATTTCTTCGCCCGCGTCGTCTCCGAGGTCGTGCGCCTCCTGAGCACGCACACTGACCGCGGCCAGGCCTATCGCGTCGATTTGCGGCTCCGGCCCGAGGGACAGCGCGGCCCACTCGCCCGGTCGCTGGCCAGCACGTTGGCGTACTACGACTCGATGGGCCGTACCTGGGAACGGCAGGCGCTCATCAAGGTTCGGCCGGTCGCCGGCGATGCCCGGCTCGGCGACGAATTTCTGCGCCGATCGAGCCGTTCATCTATCGCAAGTACCTCTCGGTCGCGGAGATCAACGGGATCAAGGCGCTCAAGCGGCGGATCGAGCACCGCTCGGGGCCGGCCGGCGAGTCGGACACCGAGGTCAAGACCGGCCACGGCGGCATCCGCGATGTCGAGTTCACCATCCAGTTCCTGCAACTGCTCAACGGCGGCGACCTGCCCGACATCCGCCAGCGCAACACCCTCAAGGCGCTCGCCGCCCTGGAACGCGTCGGCTGCCTGACGGATACCGAATATCGCGTGCTGGATGACACGTACCGATTTTTGCGCAAGGTGGAGCACCGGCTCCAGCTCATGTTCGACCTGCAGACGCACCGCTTGCCCGATCGGCCGGAGGAGCAGCGCAAGCTCGCCCTGCGCATGGGTTATCTCACGCCGCGCGAGGCGGGCGCCGCGGCCGGCGACGGCAGCCCGGCGCTGCTCGATCCGCTCGACGCGTTCCTGCGCGATTACCGCGAGAAAACTTCGTTTAACCGCCAGATCCTCAATCACCTCCTGCATGAAACCTTCAATAACCAGGAAGGCCAGCCGGAGCCGGAGTCCGACCTGATCCTCGACCCGAGCCCCGATCCGGAGCAGCTCGAAGCAGTGCTCGGCAAGTACCACTTCCGCGACGTGCAGGGTGCCTATCAGAACCTGGTCCAGCTCGCCACCGAATCGATCCCGTTTTTGTCGACCCGCCGCTGCCGGCACTTCCTCGCCAACATCGCCCCGCGCCTCCTGCAGGCGCTTGCCGAGACCTCCGATCCGGACCAGGCGCTGGTCAACCTCGAAAAGGTCACCGCCTCGCTCGGCGGCAAGGGCATACTCTGGGAGCTGTTCAGCTTCAATCGGCCGAGCCTGATGCTTTACGTCGAGCTGTGCGCCTACAGTCCGTTCCTGTCGGAAATTCTCATTAACAACCCCGGCATGATCGATGAAATGCTCGACAGCCTCGTGCTCAACCAGCCGCGGACGCTGCCCGAGCTGCAGACGGAGCTGCGCGAATTGTGTCCGGGCGGCGCCGGCGATCTCGAGCCGATCCTGCACAGCTTCCAGGACAAGGAGCTGCTCCGCATCGGCGTGCGCGACATCCTCGGCAAGGACACCACCGTCGAGACGACGCGCGAGCTGAGCGACCTGGCCGAGACGATCCTGCAGCAGATCGCGGTCGTGCAGTATCCGCCCCTGATCAAGCGGCTCGGGCAGCCGACCCTGACCGAGGGCCCGCGCCGGCCAGGCGAGCCGCTATGTGTTGCTCAGCCTGGGCAAGCTCGGGGGCGCGAGATGAGCTACCACAGCGATCTCGATTTGATCCTGGTGTACGAGGGCGACGGCCGAACCCTGCCGCCGCCGCGCTCGTCGCGCTTCGACACCTTCGAGCTGACCGACAACTTCCATTTCTTTTCGCAGCTCGCCCGGCAAATCATTCGCATGGCGAGCCAGATGGGGCCGATGGGCCGGCTCTACCAGGTGGACATGCGGCTGCGGCCGACCGGCAAGTCGGGCAGCCTGGTCATCCCGCTCGGCGAGTTCGCGCTACTACGACGATGGCGGCGCCCAACTCTGGGAGCGGCAGGCCCTGACCCGCGCCCGCGTCGTTTTCGGCGACGAGGCGTTCGGCCGCGAGGTGATGGCGGCGGTGTGCCGCGACATCTACAACGGGCCGTGGCGCCCTGAGCTGGCCGACGAGATGCAGGCGATGCGCTACCGGGTCGAGGCCAGCGGCAGCAAGCGCGACCTCAAGCGCGGCTTCGGCGGCATCGTCGATATCGAGTTCCTCGTCCAGATGTATCGGCTGAAGTATGGCCGGGCCCATCCGGCGGTGCGCGAGCGCAATACGTGGGCTGTCCTCGATGCGCTGAAGGACGTGGGCCTGGTCAGCGACGAGGAACACGCCGTGCTGCGCTCCTGCTACGAGTTCATGCGGCTTGTCGAGAATCGGTTGCGCATCTATCATAACCGCTCACTCGATGAATTGCCGGATCGCCCCGAAGAGCTCGAGAAGCTCGCCCATCGCGTCGGCTGCGAAGCGACGGCGGAGCACACCTGCGGCCAGGAATTCCTTGGCGAGCTGGAGCGCCACACGCTGCAGACGCGGCGGCTGTTCAAGGAGCTGTTCAAACGCGAACGCGGCGGAATTGCGTCGGGTGAATGAGGTAGCCGCATTCGTGAGAATGCGGGTGGACGACCCCGCATTCTCACGAATGCGGCTACCAAGCAACCCCTCTTTCGAGACTTGACGTGGCACTAGGGTGAATGAGGAAGAACTACGATGTCCATTGCCGAGCTGGTTCCGCCCGCCGAGCAGCGCTTTCGCATGTCGGCGGTTTCCTGGGAAGGCTACATGCATCTCGGCCAGGCCTTTGCCGGCAGGCATGTTCGCATGGCCTATGACCGCGGGGAGCTGGAAATCATGACCGTGTCGCTCGGCCATGACGGCGACAAGAGCCTGCTGTCACGGCTGGTGGAAGTGGTGACCGAGGAAATGGCCATCGACATCCGCAGCGGCGGTTCGACCACGCTCAACCGCGCGGACCTGGCACGGGGACTGGAAGGCGATGAATGCTGGTGGATTCAGCACGAAGCGCAGGTGCGCCAGCTGCGCGAGATCGATCTGAACAAGGATCCGCCTCCCGACCTGGCACTGGAAGTAGCGGTTAGCCGCAGCGTCCTGGATCGCCTGGCGATTTACGCCGCCCTGCGAGTCCCGGAATTGTGGCGCTGGGATGGACAACTACTCACGGTCTGTTTGCTGAAAGAGGACGGCAGTTATGTGGTTTCGTCGACGAGCCTGAACTTTCCATTTCTGCCCGTGGCTGAGCTCGGTCGTTTCATTCACATGCTAGCGACCATGAGTGAGACGAGAGTGGTCCGCGCTTTTCGAGAATGGGTGCGACAACACGCAGCCGAATGGCAGAGCTCGCCAGCAGCGCCGAAAGCTTCGCCGTAGCGCGAGGCGGGTAGGGGAATTGCCATGAACGATCTCGACCAGCTCAAGGTGGAGGCGTTTACCGCCAAGCGCGTGCTCAATCCCTATCCCGGCGGCAAGATGCCCTGGCAGGTCTTTCACACCGTGCGCAACGCCGTCGTCGGCACCTGCCGCAAGTTCGGCACGACGGGGCCGATGGCGGAAGTCACGATCGATCATGACGTTGACGATCCGCAGCGGCAGGCCGAGTTGGATCCGGACTTCTGGCAGCACGGCGACGCCAATCCGCAGTACCACATCGTCGAGGACCCATCCGGACCCGAGCGCTTCATCCATGCCGAGCTGCACGGCAAGGACGCGTTCAATGCCAAATGGCTCACCGCCATCACCACGACGCTGCGCGATCATCGCGGCTGGGGCGTCGAAATCGGCAACATTCCCGACAGCTTTGTGGTGATCTTCAGCAAGCGCCTGCTGGTCCGTGGCCGCAAGCTCGCCAAGTGCAAGACCGCGGCGGACGTGGTTCAGGTGGCCGTGCGCCTGCTGGAACGCGGCAACAAGCCCTGGTGGCAGTTCTGGAAGTAGCTGCCGGCGCCGATTTGTGACCTATGCTTGCGGTAGCTCCCCATCCCTTGCGAGGAGTTTACCGCCATGTTGATCCTGGGCGACGAATCGCATCACCACGGCAAGGTCCCCTGGGTCACCGGCGTGCTGGTGGTGGCCAACGTGCTCGTGTACCTGTTGCAGGTCGCGCTCGGTGAACCGTTCACCAACGGCTTCAGCCTGGTGCCCAGGGAAATTACTGAATTCCGGGACCTCACCAGGAAGGAGCGCGTCCAGGTCAAGCTGCACGACGTTTACCGCGATCGCCACGGCATTGAGCACACCGAGAAACGCGAACAAGTCTTCTACGTCAACCACTACCCGGGGCCGTTCCCGATCGTCCTGACCCTGTTCACCTCGATGTTCCTGCATGGGAACATCATGCACCTGATCGGCAACCTATGGTTCCTCGCGGTGTTCGGCAGGAATGTCGAGTGCGCCCTCAACCACGGTCGCTTCATCGTGTTCTTCCTGCTCTGCGGCGTGATCGGCGGTCTGGCCCACGTCGCGACCGACCCCCAATCCGTGATTCCCTGCCTGGGCGCTTCGGGGGCCATCTCCGGAGTGCTCGGAGCGTACGTCGCGATCCATCCGCTCAACAAGATCAAGTGCGGGTTCGGCTGGTGGCTCGGCGTCATCGAGTTGCCGGCGCTCGTCGTCATCGGCGTGTGGTTTCTGTTGCAGTATCTGTCCGCGTTCTTCACGCTGGATCATCCCGAATACCACGACGGCATTGCGCACTGGGCCCACCTCGGCGGCTTCGTCACCGGTATCGTGTCCATCTGGAGCACGATCTTCTACCTGAAGTATCGGCAAGCCGCGGCCGCAGCGGCGGACGGCGCGGAAGCCGTCGAGCCGTCCGCCCAACCCGAAGCGGCCACGGCAGCCGATCCGTTTGGATCATTCTTGCCGCCGACCGGCATCAAGGCCGGCGCTCCCAGACCGCCTCACGCCGCGGGATAAGCGCAGCGAATCCCGCGGGTCGAGTGCAGCGACCCGCAGGATTCGCTGCGCTCATCCCGCGGCTTGGGGCAAGCTCACGCGAAAGCGCGAGCCCTTCTGCGATTCCGTGTCGATCTCAAGTCGTGCCTGGTGATGGTCGAGAATCACCGTCACGAACGACAGCCCCACGCCCATCCCCGCGCTCATGCCGGCGAACAGCGCGTTGTTGCGCTTGGTCGAGAAGTACGTCTCGGTGCAGCGCTGGCGCACGTCCTCGGTCATGCCGATGCCGTTGTCCTCGACGTCCAGCACCGCTCGGCCGTCGGTGCGCCGCGTGCGCAGCACCACCCGGCCCTTCCAGCCGGCCGCGGCGATCAGCGCCTGCCGGCGCGGCGCGTCGAGCGGGGTGGTGCCGGCGCCGGTTTCCTTGCGGGCGTGCTCGCGGAGCTGATTGCGCATCTCGAACGTCGCGTCGCGCGCGTTGAACAGCAGGTTTTCCAGCACTTGCTCCAGGTGCGAGAGATCGCCGTTGACCCAGATCGGCTTGCCGTCCTCGCCCAGGTCCAGCTCGACCAGCAGCTTCCACTTGTCGTGCGCCATGTCGGCCCAGGTGCGATGAATCTCGCGCACCAGCGCGTTCAGGTCGATCCGGATTCGCTCCGACTTGCTCGGATCGCGGCGGACCGTCTGCAGGATCTGCTGCAGCCGTTCCGTCACCGTGCCGAGCGTCTGCTTGACCTCGAGCAGCATCCGCGCCTGGTCCTCGGGGCGGGGGGCCTCCTCCAGGCAGCGGCGCAACAGATCGTTGGGACGAACCAGCAGGTTCTTGATGTTGTGGGCGTAGGAGCCGGCGGTGATGCTGATGTTGGCGAGCATCTGCGATTTCAGCTCGAGGATTTGCCGTTCGCCTTCCTGGTGCCGGCGTTCGGCCTCCTGGCGGCGCAGCTCCTCCTGCAGCTGGCGCGTCTCGGCCTCGTGAACCTTCTGCTCGGCGAGGACCCGTTGCTGCTGGCGCTGGCGTTCGCGTAGGTGATTGACGTAGCCCCACACCAGGGCGAGGAACGCGAAGAACAGGCCCATGCCGTTGAACAGGATGGTGCGGCTCGCCTCCTCGCGCTCCTTGAACTGCCGTTGCATGTAAGCATGTACGTGATAGTCCGCACGCACGGTGACCCCCGGCTCGCCGACCAGGTCGTCGCGCTGCAGCCGGCGAAACTGCGCCTTGCGGCGCGGCTGGTCGGAATCCCAGACGATCGGCTTGAAATTGAGCCGGGGATCGAAATGGTCGGCCAGCTCGTCGAAGCTGACTTCGAGGCGGAAGATGACCGGAAAGAGCGGCAGCTGTCCCGCGTAGATTTTGGTGGGCGGGGCGGCCATCGTGCGCAGCATTTCCTGGATCTCGGCGCGCTTCTGATCGTGGGCCAGCTTTGGCGAGATGCCGGCGTCGGTGCGCAGCTTCTCGGTATGCTCCCGGGCCGACTGGACCAGCTCGCGCAGAAGTTCGGGCAACGTCTTGAAGCCGATCCGCGACTCGCGAATCCACTCCACCATCGCCTGCTCGTCATATATCTCCTCGCCGTGCAGCCACCAGCGCAGCGGCTCCTGTAACAAGAGGAATAACAGGCCGCACATCAGCAGCGGCGCCGCCACCGGCCACGCCAGACGAAGCGCGTCACGCAAGCGAGGTAGGGTCATGGGAGATTATTTCGGACCTCGGACATCGGATTTCGAATTGGCTTCCTCATCCGTCCCTTGATTGTACGGAGGGCTGTGGCTGTCGATTTGGTACCACGCGCGTGCCGCGGGCGGCGCGATAGCGCCAGATACTGATCGTGCACGGCAACAGCGCCCTGAGCCGGTCGTCGTGGAAATTCGGGTGCAGCCAGACGATGTGCTCGCCGGTCCCGGGTTTGCGATCGCCGCCCGCGTCGAAGAGCTCGTGGCCGGCAAGCGCCGGGTCCTGGTGGACCAGGTCGTTCTGAACGCGATTGTACCGTGGGTCGTTGGCATCGGCGTTCGGCGGGGCGCCGCGCCAGTGCGTGTGCCACAGGCGTTCGCGCACCACGTCGGCGTCACCGAGCAGCCGGCCGTCCGCGAACGCCGCATACAGCATCGCCTCGATGATGTCGCGGTAGAGCAGCAGGTCGTGCGTGCCGGTCGTCGTGTGCTTTTTGTCCTTGTCGCGGGTCCAGCCGAAGCTCCAGTTGGATGCGGCGTCGGCAGCTACCGGGTTGCGGTGCGTGAAAAAAACCACCGGCACCGGCAAGTCCAGCACGTTCCACGCAAAGTCGCGGTCGCGATAAACGTTGTGAAACGTGAGCGCGTCGCCGTTGACGACGACCAGGTTCCGCGCCTTGGACGGCGCCTCCTTGCACAGAAACCCCAGGTAGCGCCGCATCCGCGGCGCCGAGGCCGGCAGCACCAGGATCGAGCGCGGCGGCGGCGGGTGCAATTCCAGAAACACGTTGGCATTGGTCATCTCGGCAGCGTTCGGCTGGTACGGGTCGCCGACGCTGTAGGGCAACGCGCCCAGGTCGTGCGGCGTCGCGAGCGGATCCCAGCGCTGGCACTCGGAGCGAAAGAGCATCTCCAGGTCGCGCGAATAGCTGTCGTCCTGCCACGACACCGTGAACAGCCGGGGACCCTGCTGGATGGCGGCCTGGATGAACGCGAGCGCCGCCCAGGGCTCGCCGGCCGCCACCGCGCCCGCGCTCGCCAGTGTGGCTGGCCCGGCGGCCGGCTCGACCCACACCTGCGGATTCTCGCGCAGGAAGCCCAGCACCGCCCGGACCATCGCGCCGTTGGTGAAGCAGAAGCGGAAGCTGCGGTCCCGGTAGAGGTCCATCAGCCGAACGCCGGCGGTGTCCGTGCCCGGCGGCCGATCCGTTTCCGCAGTCGCGCTCGTGATCAGCAACAGCGGCGGTTTGCCCGCCCAGCCGTGCTCGGCCTTCACGAGCGCCTGCGCCAGCGTAAAGGCGCGATCGCTGCTGCCGCCGCCGGCGATCGCCAGCGGCGGCCGCGAGCGGCGCGCAGCTTCTCGATCCACATCTCGACGGAGTTGTCGCCGCTGATCTTGTACCAGCGCAGCCAAAGCTTGCGCCGCGGGGCCTCGGCAAAGAACAGCGCCACCTCGGCCACGTCCGCCGACCGATGGGGAAAGGCTCCGCCCGGCTCCTGACCGAGGTCCACCTTGAGGTGCCCTGGTGCGCCGTCGAGGTTCGGCCAATCGAATTCCAGGCGAGCCAGCCCCGCCGTAAGCTGCGCCCATTCATCGTTGTTCGTCGCCGGGTCGATCCAGGCGATTTCCTGCTCATCGCCGGCCAGCTCCTGCACCCGCGCGACGAGCGAGCCTTCCCACAGGCCCAGGCCGCGCGTCGTCAGGTAAAGCGCAGCCGCCAAGGTTGCCGCCAGCGTGGCGCCCACCGCCCAGCGCAGCATGCGCGGGCCGCGACGCCGTGCGGATTCGGACCATCGCTGTGCCAGACCGTTGAGCCAGAAATTGGACATGGGAGCGCAAGCCTCGCGGCATGCTGGCGAGCGGCGAGGCTTGTCCCCGCCGTCCGCCGTCCGGACGGCGGGGACAAGCCCCGCCGCTCGCCACCAGCCGGGAATCAATCCACGTAAATGAATTCATTAAGGCACATCAGCACCTGGCAGAAATCGGCCAGGGCCGACTCGCGGCGGCGGTCCGGGGCATAGCCTCCCATCTGCTGATCCAGAAACGCCAGCGCATCCTGCAGCTCCGCCGTCGTCGGCGTTCGCGCCAATGCCACCCGGTAGGCGCCGCGCACCGCGTCCTCCAGCGGCGTTGCGTCGCTGGGCGCCATGCGCTTCGCAAAGGCGCGGGCATACCGGCGCACCTGCGGGCTGTTGAGCAGGTGCAGCGCCTGCGGCGCAATCGTCGTCGTCGGCCGTTCCGCCATGCCCCCCAGCGCTTCGGGCGCGTCGAAGATCACCATCATCGGCATCAGCTTGCTGCGCTTGACCGTGAAGTAGATGCTGCGGCGTTTACTCGTCTCGTCGAGTGTGCCGGGCCCGAACATCTTTTCGTCCAACAGGCCGCTGACCGCGAGCAGGCTGTCGCGGATCACTTCGGCCTCAAGGCGGCGGGCGGGGAAACGCCACCACAGCTTGTTGTCGCGATCGAGCTTCGCCTTGCCGACGTTGACATGGGACGCCTGCTGGTAGACAGCGCTGGTCATGATGAGCTGGTGGATCGGCCGCAGCCGCCAGCCATTCTTGATGAGCTCGCCGGCGAGGTAGTCGAGCAATTCGGGGTGCGTCGGCCGTTCGCCGCGGGCGCCGAAGTCGCTCGGCGTCGCGACGATGCCATGGCCCATGTGGTGCTGCCACAGCCGATTGACGATGACGCGCGCGAGGAGCTGGCCGGCACCGTCGCGGGCGTCGGTCAGCCATTCCGCCAGCGCCCGCCGTCGGTAGCTCGTGCGCCAACCGGCCGGCGGCGGCGTCTGCCAGTGCGGCACGGCGTCGGCGCTCGGCATCAGAGCTTGCAAAAAGCCCTGCGGCGCGGCGCCTTCCTTGTTGTCGGGATCGCCGCGGCGCAGGAAGAACGTCTGCGGGAAAAAGTCCTCGCCCTGCGTGTGCAGCCGTACGGCCGGCAAGCCCTCGGTCGCGACCAGGCACTTGGCCGTCGCGGGCTGCGGCGCCTTCGCCAGGTGCGCTTCCCGCTTGTCGTTTAGCGCTCGCCACGCCGGATCGATCGTGCGATACCAATCCAGAAGAATCGTCGCCTGCTCGCCGGTACGCTTCGTCACCGGCACCGCCAGCGCTGCGCGCGCCTTTGCCGGGATGCCGTCACCGACCAGCGGCGGCGATTTGGCGGCGCTGACCGACAGCCGGATGCGCCCCAGGTTGTGTCCGTCGTTGTTCTCGAATTTCAGCGTGAAAACGAGCTGCGTCCCCTTTTCGGAACCGATCGGCTCGGCCAGCTCGAAGACGGCGGCGTGGTTCTTGCCGAACTCGGGATCGATCGCCCAGGCCGATTTGGGATCGTTGTCGATCGCCGCCTGGACCGGCAATCCCTTCTGCTGAAATGTCGCCCGTGCCCCGGCGAACTTCACCGCCGCCGGCGCCGTCGCTCCCTGGGGCGTGATCTTCAGCCCGAAGTCGGTCAGCGCGAAGTTGCCGTTGACCGCCCGGCCCGGACCGCCCTTGACCATCGACGAGTGGGCCAGCGCCTCTAGCCGGACGGCGGCGATCCTGGCCAGCCGCGTGTCCAGCGTGATGGTGTAGGTGTCGAACTTGGCGTTCTTGCCCGTCGCCAGGATCGAGCCGTCCGGCTGCAGCGTGAGCGTCGCGCCTTCCTTCGACGTCATCGTTTGCGGCTCCAGAATCTCCCATGCAAATTCGCTCGGCTTGGCCCCTTGCTCCCACGCGGCGAATCGCTTAGGCAATTCTTCCGCCTCGAATTTGCGTACGGCTTCCGCATAGGGCGCGTGCGCCGCCGCGAATGCTGCTTTCGCCTTCGTGTAGCCGGCCGGATCGAGGTTCAGGTCGATCTCGCTGCGCACGGTCGTCGTGAAGGTCGACAGCAGCCGGTAGTAATCGCGCTGCGGAATCGGATCGTACTTGTGATCGTGACAGCGGGCGCAGCCAACGGTCAGGCCGAGGAATGCGGTGGTTAGCGTGCTGAGCTTGTCGTCCATCTCGTCGTAGCGGTGCTTCTCGACCTCGTTCTTGGTGATCTGCGTGCTGTGAACGCCGGCCGCCAAAAAGCCGGTCGCCTTGAGGGCCAGCGGGTTGTCCGGCTCGTATTCGTCGCCGGCCAGCTGCCATTTGACGAACGTGTCGAACGGCAGATCGCGGTTGAACGCCTCGATGACGAAGTCGCGGTAGTGGTAGGCGCTGGGCCGATCGTAGTCGTGCTCGAAGCCGTGGCTCTCGGCGAAGCGTGCCAGGTCGAGCCAGTGGCGCGCCCAGCGCTCGCCGTGACGCGGGCTCGCCAGCAGCTTGTCGACCAGCTTCGCGAACGCGTCGGGCGCGTTGTCCTTGAGGAACGCCTCGACTTCTTCGGGCGGAGGCGGCAGGCCGACCAGGTCGAAGTACGCTCGCCGGATCAGCACCTGCTTGCTGGCCCGCGGGCTCGGCGCCAGGCCGGCCGCCTGCTGCTTCGCGAAGATGAAGCGATCGACCGCGGTCTTGCACCAACCCGCGTCCGCGACGGTCGGCGGCGTCGCCCTGGCCAGCGGCTCGAACGACCAGAAGCGCCGCGCCTCGGCCGGCAGCACGCGCTCGGTCCACGACTGTTTCTTCGCCCGGCCGGCGACCAACGCCCCGTCGTACGGTGCGCCCAGGTCGATCCAGCTCTTGATGTGCGCCACCGCGGCGTCCGACAGTTTGGCGCCGACCTTCGGCATGTGCGGCTCGCGCTGGTGCATGATGAGCTTGACGAGCGGGCTGTCCTGGCTCTTGCCCAGGACCACGACCGGGCCGTGCTGGCCGCCCTTGAGCAGACCTTCGCGCTCGCTCAGGTCCAGCTCCGACTCGATCGCCTTGCCGCCGTGGCAGCGCAGACAGCTCTGCTCGAGGATCGGCCGCACGTGCTGCTTGAAGGTCGCCAGCCCCTTCGCCATCTTCGCGGCATGCTCGGGGTCCAGATCCTGTTTCTTTGCCCCTTGCGGCATCGCGGTGCTCAGCGCCGCCGCCAACCCCAGCAACGCCGCCGGCATCAGCCAGCACCAGGCCAAACGATCCATGCGCATCATTTCAGCACTCTCGTCATAAACGGAAAATCGCTTCGGCAGATGCCAGAGAAAGCAGGTCGCTCTTTGTTTAGGATAGTGGATGTCCGTCCCGCCGGTCAAAGCAAAACTCGTGGGCGACGCTGCCAGCGTCGCCAGCCTGGAAGGCGACGCTGGCAGCGTCGCCCACGATCCGCGGCGATTGACCCGGCCGAATCGCGGCCTAGAATATGGCCATTCCCCAGCCCGGAGCGCGCGTTGACCGGCCTCTTGCAGATCCTGTATTCCCTGTCCTTGCTGGTCTTCCTCTTCCCGTTGGCGCTGTACTGCCTCGCGCTGGCCTATATCAATCGCAGCCGCCGGCCGGTGCTGGTGTCGGGATTGTGGGACTGTATCGCTCTCGTGTTCGGCCTCTCGGGATTCCTGCTCTGGACCGTGCCCGGCCTGATCGGCACGCTGACCGGCCACGTCATCGACCTGTTGCCCGGCGGCGACCTGGCGGCCACGTGGAACTGGGGCATCCGCATCGGCTACTCCACGCTCCTGGCCCTGGTCATCACGCTGATGCTCGTGGTGCGGCGGCACAAGACCGCTGTCTACAACGTCGACACCGACCGCTTCGGCGAGCGGCTGACCATCGCCCTGGCGAATCTGGGCCTCGACTCGATCAACCGGTCGGGCCGGCTGATTATCGCCCCGGCCGAGGCGTTCAGCACGGTCGCCGCGGAGGCGATCACTGCCGATCCGGCGCGAGTTGCCTCGACCAAGACGCTGCGCGCTGCCGGGCGGCCCGCGCTACGCCGAACTGACCGTGGACGCGTTTCCCACCTTTTGCCATGTCACGCTGCACTGGGAAAACTACGCGCCCCGCTTCGGCGCGAGATCGAACGCGAGCTGCCGCGCACGCTTGCCGATGCTGTGGCCGTGGACAATCCGGCCGCCGGCTGGTTCCTCGGCTTCAGCGGCCTGATCTTCGGCACCGTGATCATGTTCGCGTTGTTGGTCACGGCGTTCATGCTTTGGCGGCCACGCTAAATGTGTGTGGGGCACGTTTCTTACGTGCCCAGGAAAACCGGGCACGTAAGAAACGTGCCCCACAGAGCGTAACCAGGAGGTCGCCATGCCGGCCGGCACGTCGAAGCATCCGCTGCGCAGGTGCGGGCTATCGCTCGTAATCGTCGCGCTGACTCGCGCCGGGCCAGGCCGTCGCCGGCGATGCGCCACGCCGCACCGAGAATGTGATCGTCGTCACGCTCGACGGCTTTCGCTGGCAGGAGCTGTTCACCGGCGCCGACGAAACGCTGCTCGACTCGAAGTTCGGCGGCGTGCGCGAAATTCCTGAGCTGAAGCGTCGGTTCTGGCGGCCGACGGCGGTGCAGCGCCGCGAGGCGCTCATGCCGTTCTTCTGGGGCACGATCGCCAAGGAGGGCCAGGTGTTCGGCGACCCTTCCCGCAACGCCGCGGCGAGGATCAGCAACGGCCACAAGTTTTCCTACCCTGGCTATAGCGAAATGTTCTGCGGCGTCGCCGACGAGCGCATCGACTCCAACAACAAACGCAATAACCCCAATCTCTCGGTCCTGGAGTTCCTGAACGGCAAGCCGGCGTACAGGGATCGCGTGGCGGCGTTTTGCACGTGGGACGTATTCCCGTACATTTTTCGCTCTGCCGAGAACGGCCTGAAGGTCCACGCCGGCTGGGTGGATATCCAGGACGCGCCGCTCACGGCCCGCCAACGCGCCACCAACGAGACGATGGCCCGACTGCCGCGGTACTGGCCGGACAACACGTTCGACGTCACCACGATGGAGGCCGCCCGCGAGCACCTGCTGCGGCACAAGCCGCGCGTGCTGTACATCGGCCTGGGCGAGACCGACGAATGGGGCCACGGCCGGCGCTACGATCTTTACCTTGGCGCCGCGCACAGCTCCGACCAGTACATCGCGGAGCTGTGGAAAACGCTGCAGCTGCTGCCCGAATACACGGACAAGACAGCGCTGGTGCTGACGACCGACCACGGCCGCGGCGGCACGCGCGTCGACTGGACCGACCACGGCAAGAAGGTCGTCGGGGCGGAGTATATCTGGATCGCCGTCATGGGTCCGGACACGCCGAAACGGGGAGTGCGTGAGAACATCGAGGCGACGCAATCGCAGATCGCCGCGACGATCGCCCGGTTGCTGGGCGAGGACTTTGGCGCTGCTAGCCCGAAGACGGCGGCGCCGCTCACGGGTATACAATAGACTGCGAGTAACATCATGCGCGCTTCCCCCAGGACAGAGCCAGGCCATGGGATACGGCGACTATACGTTCGACTCCCTGTTGGCCGCTTTCAGCCTGACGCTTGTCCAGGCACCGCTCTTTGTCAACCGCCCAAGCGTCGAGCCTACACCCTGGCTGACCGAGTCGCTCCAGATAGGCCGGAGCATCGCGTTTTACAGCGAGAAATTGCGCAGCGAGTTCATCGTTGCCCCGGTGCTGCTGACGTGTCAGGAGTTGCTCAAGAACGAATGCTGCCTGTACTCGGGCATTCGCCTGGATGTCGATGCGGACAGGGGACTCAAGGGCGAGTGCGATTTCATCCTCGCGAAAGCACCGCCGACTCCGGCCCTGCGGGCGCCGCTCATGGTCGTCGTCGAAGCCAAGAAGAACGACATCGAGGAAGGCCTCGCGCAATGCGCCGCCCAGATGGTCGCGGCGCGCCTGTTCAACGAACGCCACCACGAAAACCTGCCGGAGGTGTTTGGTTGCGTGACGACCGGCGAGACGTGGCAATTCATGCGGCTGCGCAACGGCGAACTGCTCGTCGATGCGGAACGCTACTACATTTCTGACGTGAGTGCCGTCCTGGGTGTGCTGGTCACAGTCATGCACGGCGCACGGTCGTAAATCTCATTGGCCCCGGCTCGGTGTGAAATAACGAACATCCGGAGTCCTGCCATGCCCAACTATCGCGTCGCTGTGATCGGCCGAACCGGGCGCGGCAACTACGGCCACGGCCTGGACATCGTTTGGCGGCAGTTCGACAACGTGCAGATCGTCGCCGTCGCCGACGAAAACGAAGCTGGCCGTCTCGCCGCGCAGAAGCGACTCGGGGCCAAGAACGTATACGCCGACTTCCGCGAGATGCTGAAAAAGGAACGGCCGAACATCGTCAGCGTCGCCGACCGGCATCTCGATCTGCATCACGACATGGTGATTGCGTGCGCCGAAGCGGGGGCGAGCGTCTTCCTTGAAAAGCCAATGTGCCGCAACCTCGTCGAGGCCGACGCGATGGTGGCAGCGTGCGAGAAACATCACGTCAAGCTGGCGATTGCCTTCCAGACGCGCTACAGTCCGCGGCTGCAGCGCGTCAAGGATCTGGTCGCTGACGGCCGCATCGGCCAGTTACTGGAAATGCGCGGCCGCGGCAAGGAGGACAGCCGGGTCGGCGGCGAGGACCTGATGGTACTCGGCACGCACATCCTCGATCTGATGCGTATGATTGCCGGCGAGGGCGCTGGTGCAGCGCCCGCGTCGGCGTGACGGAGAAGGATCGCGTGCGGCCGATGACCAAGGGCGACGTGCGTGAAGGCGCCGAGGGCATCGGGCCGCTTGCCGGCGACCACATCACGGCGGAATACGGGTTCGATCGCGGCGTGGTCGGCCATTGCGCCAGCGTCCGTTCGCCGCGCAACGCGGGTGAAGCCGACCGCTTCGGCCTGACGCTGTGCGGGAGCCGTGGCGTCATCCAGCTCACGACGGGCAGCCTGCCGCCCGCGTATTTCCTTGCCGACCCGTCATGGTTTCCGGGCCGCAGCCGGGCCAACTGGCAGGAGATCACCAGCGCTGGCCTGGGCAAGGAGGAAACGCTCAAGGACGGCGGCCTGGGCCAGGGCAACGTCTGGATCGTGCGCGACCTGATGCAGGCGATCGAACGCGACCGCCAGCCGCGGGCGAGCGTCTACGACGCTCGGGCGGCACTGGAGATGATTATCGCGGTCTACGATTCACAACGGCTGGGCCGGGCCGTCAACCTACCGCTGCAAAACCGCCGCCACCCGCTCAGCATGCTCTAGCCGCGATGGCCAGCGACGATTGCTTATTGCGAACGCTGTCGCCCCGTGTTACCCTGCTCTGTAGTTCAACCGGTGGAGGCACGCATGCGATACGCGATGACGGCGGGCGGGGTGCTGCTCGCGGCGCTCCTGGGTTACTCCCAGGAGGCCGGCGACAAAAAGGACGAGCCGGCTGCAGCCTGGGCGAAGGTCACGCTCGGCGGCGAAATGCGCGACCTGGTCGAGGTGCGCGGCAAGCTCAATGTGCTCGTGCTGCTCGATCGCGACATGAAAAAGTCCATCGGGCAATACCGCTGGGACGGCCCGCCGCCGGCCAACGGCGCCCGGGATGCCCAGATCGTGCACGTGCGGTCGATGCAGGTCGGCGATGCCGCGTGGGTGGTCGTGCTCCTCGATGAAACCGACAAGGACGCCGATGCGCTGCTGCCGAAGCTACGGCCGACGGCAACGGCAGTGCCCGTCGTGCTGGAGGGGAGACTGGCGGCCACAAAGGAGAAGGAGCCGTTTGTGGCCTATGCCAACGCGACGGGCCGGCTGCAGCTGGGGCACAAGGACGCCACGGGGGCGCTGGCGATGGGCGAGATTCGGGTTGAGGGCAAGGCGCTCCTGGGCAAATACGAAGTGAGCAAGGGCAAATTCGCCTCGGTGGCGATCGAGAACGGCTCGTCGCCGATCCTGGTTACCGGCGTGACTGGCGCAAAGGAAGGCACGATTTCCGTCGACGGCAGGCTGCTGGTGCAGAAGCAAGGCCCGCTCGTGGTCGATGCCAGGACCATCGCCGTCAAGCCGGCAAAGCCAAATGCAAAGTAAGGAACAATCATAAACCCGATCCAGGCCCGCGGGCAAGTCTTCGAGCCCTCGGGGTTCGAGAACGCGTACCATCATGAATGACTCAACCGAAGCATACGCCGGCCTCATTCAGCGGCTCGGCCAGGGCGACCCGACGGCCCGCGCGGCGCTCATCGAGCGTTCGCAGCACCGGTTGCGGATTCGCGTCAGCCAGATGCTGGCGCTATCCCGCGGTGCATCGCGACCACGCGACCAGCGATGTGCTGCAGGAGGTCCTCCTCGACCTGAACGGCACGCTGACCCGGCTCACGCCGCGCAACGTGCGCCACTTCCTGGGACTGGCCGGCCAGCGCATTCGCTGGAAGCTGATCGACTTGGCTCGCCGGCCTGAGCCGGCGTGCCTGCCGACCGACGACCTGGTGGGCGCTGCCGCCGAGACCACCTACGATCCGGTCCGCCTTGCGCAGTGGGAGGAGATTCATAGCTACATCCAGGAATTGCCCGAGGACGAGCGCGAGCTCTTCGACCTGATCTTCTATCAGGGCGTGCCCCAGCCGGTCGTCGCCGAGATGCTTGGCATCCCCTATCGCACTCTCAAGTATCGCTGGCAGGAAGCGCGGCTGCGATTCATGGCGCGGTTCGACGGCGGGCCATTCTGATCGATCACACGAGGACGAAGCGATGTCGCGGCTCGCCGAGTTGTTGGTCGAATGGGAAGAACGCTGGGAGGCCGGCGAGACGGTAACCGCCCAGGATCTGTGCCAGGAAGTTCCCTGGCTGCGCGGCGCTCGAGCAGCGCATCGCCCAGCTCCAGCGATTTCGCGATATCGAGGAGCCGGCCGGCCCTCCGCCGCGGACGCCGGCAACGGTGGGCAGCTATGCCGTCAAGCAGGTCCTCGGCGCCGGCGCGACCGGCATCGTTTATCTCGCCAAGGATCGCACGCTGCAGCGCAAGGTCGCAATCAAGGTTCTCAGTCCCAAACTGACGCTCATCTCGGCCGAGGATCGCTTCCGGCTCGCCGAACGGTTCAAGCGCGAGGCCCGGCTCGTGGCCAAGCTGAACCATCCCGCCATTGTGCCAGTGTACGAGGCGGAGCTCAACGCCAGCGAGCTGTACTTCGTCATGGAATACCTCGCCGGCGGCAGTCTGCAGGATCGGCTGCGCGGCCCCCGGCAAGCCGGCGGGCACGTGCGCCGAAATCGCGGCCTTCATGGACCCCATCGTCCAGGCGATCTGCCATGCCCATGCCAACGGCGTACTGCACCGCGACCTCAAGCCCGGCAACATCCTGCTGCAGAGGAAATCCGCTGTTGCCGATTGCGAGGCTCGGCTCACCGATTTTGAGCCCAAGGTGACCGACTTCGGCCTGGCCAAGCTCATCGACGAGACACTCTGGCAGCACGAGGATTCCTCCGCGATGAGCAGTGATCGGCGCACGTTGGCCGCCGAGCCGCTGCTCACGCAGCTCGGCCGTCAGCCCGGTACCCCTGCGTACATGGCGCCGGAGCAGTTCGACGGCAGCGTGGGCCTGGTCGGCCTGCCCGTTGACATCTGGGCGCTGGGCGTGATCTTTTACGAGCTGCTGACCGGCCGCCGTCCCTTCCCCGCGGAACATCGCGCCGAGCTACTGCCGCAGATCGGCACATCGTTCTTGCCGCCGCGGGCCCATCAACCGCGCATCGACGCGGCCCTGGAGCGGCTGACACTGCGCTGCCTGAACCGCGACCCGGCGCGGCGGCCCACCGCCGTCGAGTTGGCGCACGATCTGGCCCGCTATCGCCGTCCGGGCCCCGTGCGCCGTCTGGCCAGCGCGGCGCTCGGAATCTGGCAGCCGGTCTGGATTGTGCTGGCGCGCCGCGGCCGAGCGCCATTGAGCAGTAGTCAGGTAGGCATGGCGATGCGTAGCATTTACGAATTGACCACGGAGGAGGCGTACCACATCGTGGCGGAGCAATTCGGCCATGAGCTACCGCCGCTGGACGCGGTCGAGAACGAGGACTGGGGCCGCGATTACGTGCTGCAGAAGCTGCTCGAGCACGCGCCCGAGGAACTGGCCGCGGTTGGGCTGTTCATATGCCAAAACAAAGCATCGTGAACCAGCGGATGAACGAACCGTCCGATCTAGCGAAGGTCCGCGTGGAAACCCGTTCGGCAGTGCGGAAGAGCCTACCCGCTGGTGAACGCATTGTCGGCAATGGCTAATGCTTCGCCAGTGGCAGGCCCAAAATTCAAGCGAGGCGACCATGAAAAAGCAAGGGACAACGTGGCATTACTTGGCGGCGCTGGCCGTGCTGGCGATTTGTGGTCTGGGCTGTTTGGCCGGCGACGGGGGCGACAGGAAAGCTGCGCCCAAGCCGCTGCCGCCGGCGATCGTCAAGGCGTGGGAGGACGTTGGCGCCGAGGTCGGCTGGATGAAAATCGCGCCTCCCCAGCGCGTGGGCTATCATCGGTTTTGGGAGCCGTGGCAGGAAAAAGGCGAGGCCGGGACCATACCGGCGTTTGGGCTAGGGCGCATGAAAGAAGGTGTGCTGACCAAGCTGCCCGATCCCGGCGTGCCGTTCGGGCTCGATTATCACTGCGGGGCATGCGATGGCGCGACGCTGAAAGAGCTGGCCGGCATGAAGAACCTGCAAGTGCTGAACATCGGCGCCACGCAGATGCGGGGAGAAGACCTCAAGGAACTGGCCGGACTGAAGCACTTGAAAGGGCTGTACCTGTTCTACACCTACGAGTTGCCCGAAGCGAGGCTGAAGGACGTCGCCGCGATGAAGGATTTGCAAACATTGGACCTTTCTCACTCGACTGTGACGGCCGCCGGGCTGAAGGAGCTGGCGCCGCTGAAAAACCTGCAGGCGCTGCACCTTGGTTCCACGCAGGTGACCGATGCGGCGCTAAAGGAGCTGGCCGGACTGAAGAGCTTGCAGCAGCTGGACCTTGCCAGCGCGGACGTGACGGACGCGGGGTTGAAGCAACTGGCCGGGCTGGACTTGCAATGGCTGAACCTGCACGGCACGAAGACGACGGACGCCGGGCTGAAGCACCTGGCCGGGCTGAAAAACTGGCAAGGGCTGGACCTTTGCGGCACGCAGGTGACGGATGCGGGGCTTAAGCTCGTGGCCGGGCTAAAGAGACTGCAATCCCTGCAGCTTACCGGCACGAAGACGACGGACGCGGGACTCAAGGTGTTGGCCGGACTAAGGAGTTTGCAAACGCTTTCCCTTAGCGGCACGAAAGTCACCAGCGCGGGGATGAAGGAGTTGGCCGGCCTGAAGAACCTGCAAACGCTCGACCTGGCCGCCAACCAGGTGACGGACGCGGGGCTAAAGGAGCTGGTCGGGCTAACAAACTTGCAAGGGCTGGACCTTTACGACACGCAGGTGACCGATGCGGGGATAAAGGAGCTGGCCGGATTGAAAAACTTGCAAACGCTGGACCTTCGCAAGACTTTGGTGACCGACGTGGGGCTTAAGGAGTTGGCGGGCCTCAAGAGCTTGCAAACGCTGTCTCTTAGCTACACGAAAGTGACGGACGCGGGGCTAAAGGATTTGACCGGGCTGAAAAGCTTGCGATCGCTGGACGTTTACCACACTCAGGTGACTGATGAAGGCGTTGCCGCGCTGCAAAGGGATTTGCCCACCTGCCGAATCTGGCATTAGCGGACGCCAAACCGTATTCCATCCGAGGTTGCGTGGAAGTGCCAGTCGCCAAGCCGAACAGGCGGTGTCCGGAACCCGGGCGGAATCGCGGTGCGGAAAACCGCCGTCGGCGTGCCAATTCAAGGTCGCCCGCGGAGTCATGGCCATGCACCCACGAGCGACAACGACGCCACGCCGCCCCCGGACCATCCTGCGACTTGAAGAGCTGGAACGACGCCTGGCACCGGCCGGCGTCCACAACTTCACGTTCGCCAATGTCGATGGCGGAACGGTCACCGTCCACCTGTCGCGGCCGCTGCTAACCAGCGCCAATGAGGGCAGCGTCTTCACCCTGGTCGACCAGGGCCAGGGCGAGCAGCTGCAGGAGATCAACCTCACCGCGCTGGGCTCGGCCGCGAACGGGCTGTCGTTCCGTGTCACCGCCACGCCCAGCGCCTCGGGAGGCGGCGCCTTCGTGAACATCGGCTTCATCCAGGCGACCGGCATCAACCTCGGCACCGTGACGGTCCAGGGCGACCTCGGCGCCATCGCTGCCGGCAATACGACGAACCCGACCACCGGCCTCGCCGGCCTCACGGTACACTCGCTGGGTGAATACGGCACAGCGACCCAGGCGTCCGGCGGCAGCCTCGTCACGCAAATCAACGGCAAGCTGGGCGCACTGACGGTCGCCACCGACATCGACGGCGCCGACATCCAGGTCTTTGGGGCGATCGGCAGCGTCAAGGTCGGCGGTTCGCTGATCGGCGGGACGACGATCGATAGCGGCTCGATCGGCGTCTTCGGAACGGTCGGCAACGTCAAGGTTGGCGGTTCGCTGATCGGCGGGACGGCGCTCGGTAGCGGCTCCATCAGCGCGACCGGCAACATCGGGGCGGTGACCGTGGGCGGGAGCCTCGAGGGCGGCGCCGGCTCGTACTCGGGGGCCGTGGACAGCACCGAGGGCAGCATCGCGGCTCTTACGATCGGCGGCGCGCTGGTCGGCGGGTCGGGCAATGGCAGCGCCGACGTGATCAGCGACGGCGTGCTCGGCCCCGTGCGCATCACCGGTTCCGTCGAGGGGAACGGCCAGGGTAGTGCCGAAGTCAATAGCAAGGCCGGCATCACCAGCGTGATGGTGGGCGGGTCGCTCGTCGGCGGCGCCCAGGGCTCCGGCGAGATCGTCACCGGCGGCACGCTCGGAATGGTCACGATTGCCGGCGACCTGCTAGGCGGCACCGGTCAAGACTCCGGCGAGATCACTTGCAGCGGCAACTTCGCCGGTCTAACCGTCGGCGGCTCCGTGCTCGCCCAGGGCACCGCGATGGACAGCGCCTACATTCTAAGCTTTGGCAATATCGGGCCGGTGTCGATCGGCGGCAGTGTGGAGGGCGCGGGCGGGCAAAACTCCGGCGCCGTTGTCGCCAGCGGCACGCTCGGCACCGTCACCATCGGCAAGGACCTGCTCGGCGGCGCTGGCGATTACAGCGGCGAGATCACCAGCAGCGGCGCGATGCGAACCGTCACGATCGTCGGCAACATCGAGGGCGGCGGCGGTGCCAACTCCGGCCAGATCGCCGGCAATGCCACGGTTGCTGCGGTCAACATCGGCGGCTCCCTCGTCGGCGGCGGCGGCAACTATAGCGGGCAAGTGGCCGGCGACGCGATGGCCACGATGAACATCCACGGCGATGTGGTGGGCGGCACCGGCCAGGACTCCGGCCAGGTCTACAGCGCTACCACCCTCGCGGGCGTTACCGTGGGCGGCGGCTTGTTCGGCGGCAGCGGCAACTATAGCGGACAAATATTCGCCAACAACAACCTCGGGCCGGTGACGATCACCGCCAGCGTGCAGGGCGGCGGCGGTGCCAACTCCGGCCAGATCACGGGCAATGCCACGGTTGCTGCAGTCAACATCGGCGGCTCCCTCGTCGGCGACGGCAACTATAGCGGGCAAGTGGCCGGCGACACGATGGCCACGGTGAATATCCACGGCGATGTGGTGGGCGGCACCGGCCAGGACTCCGGCCAGGTCTACAGCGCTACCACCCTCGCGGGCGTTACCGTGGGCGGCGGCTTGTTCGGCGGCGGCGGCAATTATAGCGGGCAAGTATTCGCCAACAACAACCTCGGGCCGGTGACGATCACCGCCAGCGTGCAGGGCGGCGGCGGCCAGGATTCCGGACTGATTCTCTCGAGTGCCGGGATCGCCTCGGTCGCGATCGGCGGCTCACTCGTCGGCGGCGTCGGCGCCTTTAGCGGCCTGATTAATAGCACCGCCAACCTGGGGCAGGTCACGATCAAGGGCGATGTGCTGGGCGGCGCCGCGGCGGGCACCGGGTACATCCAGGCCTCCAGCGGCGCCATTGCGGGCGTCACCATTGGCGGCTCCCTCGTCGGCGCCGGGGCCGACAACACCGGCTCGATTGTCAGCGGCCAGGCCCTTGGCCCCGTCAGCGTGGGCGGCGACGTGGTCGGCGGCAACGTTTCGGGCAGCGCGACGCTGAACAGCGCCGGCAGCATCCAGGCGAACACCAGCATCGCCAGTGTCCGCATCGGCGGCTCCATCATCGCCGGCACCAACACCAGCAGCGCCACCAACGCGCTGTCCGAGAGCGGCTCCATCGACGCGGGCACGAGCATTGGCCCCATCATGGTCGGCGGCAGCCTCGTCGGCAACAGCACCAATCCCGTGTTCATCACCGCCGTCGGCCAGGCGCCGCTCGCCGCCGGGGCCGGGACCGATGTGGCGATGTCCCGCCTCACGATCAGTGGCGATGTGAACGACGCCGACATCCTGGCCGGCTATAATGCAAGCCTCGACGGCGTCAACGGGCAGGCGAGCATCGGCGCCGTGCGCGTCGGCCAGGACTGGATCGCCAGCAACCTGATTGCCGGCGCGTCCGCTGACGGCGGCGCCACCACCGTCACGGCGGGCACGAACTTCGGCGGCAGCGGCAGCGCTCTTCTGCCGACCCAATCGTTCCCGAACGACACGCTTACTGCCGAGATCGCCCGCATCGTCATCGGTGGCGCGGTCCTCGGCACGCCGGCATCGGTCAACGCCAACGACAATTTCGGTTTCGTCGCCCAGGAAATCAAGGCATTGTCCGTGGGCGGCAGCGTGTTTACGCTCAACGCCGGCCCGGGCAACGACGACCTGCCCATCGGCCAAACCGGCGACGTGAACCTGCTGGAAGTTTCCTGATGACAACGGTGATCACCTGCGCCTTCTCATGGCTGGGCCCGGTTTCGCTCATTATCTCAGCGATGGTTCCGCTGGCGTTGTGGAGGCGGAAGAAAAAATGGCGCATGAAAACGCCGGTACGGAGGCAATAATATATGGGAAACGTCTCGCAAGGATAAACGACATGGCCGTTCGCCGACTTTCCGAAGTAATCCACAATCTCCGCTCCGCCACGCTCAATGACGCGCGTCAGGCCACTGACGGCGACTTGGTCGGTCAATTCGTCGAGCGGCAGGATGACGCCGCGTTCGCCACGCTGGTGCAACGGCATAGCGCCATGGTGTGGGGCGTGTGCCGGCGCGTCATCGGAAATCATCATGATGCGGAAGACGCCTTCCAGGCAACCTTTCTTGTCCTGGCGCGGAAGGCGGCTTCCATTCGGCCGCGCGACCTGGTCGCCAACTGGCTCCACGGGGTCGCTCATCGGACGGCGCTCAAGGCGAGAAGCATGACCGCGAAACGTCAAGTACGGGAGAAGCAGGTGAAGGACATGCCGGAGCCGGTGGCCGGTGCGCAGGCCTCTTGGGCCGAATTCGAGGCGATTATCGACCCGGAACTTACCGCGCTGCCCGAGAAGTATCGGATCGCGCTCCTGCTGTGCGACCCGAGGGCAAGACCGGCAGAGTTGCCGCCCGCCAGTTGAAGATTCCGGAGGGGACGCTCGCTGGCCGGCTCAGGACCGCACGGGTGATGCTCGCGAAGCGGCTGGCGCGGCACGGCCTGGTGCTCTCCGGCGGTGCCCTCGCGACAGTAATTTCCCAGAACGCAGCGGCGGCAGGCGCGCCCAGCGCGGTGGTGTCCATGACCATCAAAACCGCGACACTGGTCGCGGCTGGCAAAACGGCTGCCGGGATGATCTCGGCGAACGTCACCGCTCTCACGGAAGGAGTGTTGAAAGCCATGTTCCTTACGAAGCTCAAATCGGCATTACCGCCACGCAGAAGAATTGACGGGGAACCTGGTCGCGGCACGGCGTGCCCGAAGACCCGGCCGGCTGGCTCTACCGCACCGCCCGCAACCTGGTGTCAGGTTTCACATTTCTTCGGACACTCCCCTGATTGAAAAGCACTGACGGCGCCGCCAGGCCGAATTGCCGTAAACCGCCGCTCAACCGAACCCTCCGGCGCCGTACCTCGATCGTTTCACCATCGGTTTACACCCATGCGCAGCGTCACTGGCACAGCCTCGTGCAACACGATACCGGCAATTCGACGCTGCTCCTGTCAGGCTCTCATCCGCGTGCGTCGCCGTTGAGCACGCCATGAGCGACGAACCCCGCGACCGCCTAAGTTGGAAATTCGCGGCCGCCAACGAGCCTCCATGCTGCGGGCGACCGGACCGTCCAGCGGTACGTTTTTTTGTCCGTTACGCGCAGCCGTCCCGATGGATGTAGTGAGGAGCATCGGCCCTCTAGAGTCGTGGTTCCGCCATTCTCTTACGGAGGCTTCGCATGAATCGCAATTGGAAGATGGTCGCTTTGGCAATACCGCTGGGCCTGACGTTGGCATGTCTGGCTGGCCCGCTGTCGCCGGCTGTTGCCGGCGACAGGGACGAACGGGCGAAAATCGGCGCCGCCGGCGGCAACGGGGGTGAGGCGTTTCACGATCAACATCTGCCCCCGGGCACGCGCGTAATCGGCGTCAAGATCCGGCACGGGGACCTCGTCGATGCCGTGGAACTGCTGTACAAGACAGCCGACGGCATGGTCGAAAGCCTGGGCCGGCACGGCGGCGACGGCGGCGGGGAGGACACCTTCCTGCTGAACCGGGGCGAATACATCAAGGGGATCAAGGGCACGACGGGCGAATTTGTGGTATCGATGACCATCATCACCAACCAACGTGAATCGCCAAAATACGGCGGCGCCGACGGTGAGGGGCCGAACAGGTATTTCTTTGTCGCGCCGGGCAATGAGGTCATCGGGTTTTTGGGACACTCCGGAGCGTACGTCGACAGGATTGGCGTATACGTCCGCCGAAGGTAACCTGCGGATAGCGCCGACTCCTGGTCTACACCAGCAGCCGGCTGTGGGCTGCTGAGACCGCCCAAAGCAGGCGACCCAAAAAGTGGAAAGGCGACGAGGGGACGCAGCTCGATATTACGAATTCTGATACTCGTAACATCAAGCTGCGTCTCCTTTCCGCTTTGCAACGAGCGGCGGAACGCCGCCGCCCACCACAACGCGGTTCTGCCGCCGGGTGGGCCGCTGACAGTCCCCATGATCCAGGGATGGCGCAATTCCTGCGACGCGCTGGCACAGGCGCTTGACAGAATCATGTATGATCAGCTGCCCGTGCGTTTGCGCCGCCAGCCGTGGGTGCCGTAGTCGCAGAGGGCTTCACAGTGGCCACCAACAATTGAAGAAGGCAGCCAAGGCGCCCGCCTCGGCGAATGTCCACGATCTGATGAAGGTCGGCGACCGCGTTCGGATTCGGCACTACGGCGGGCAACATGGCCGGATCGTGGAGTACCGCGGTGCGCTGGGGCCGAAAGGCGCGCACATCTAGCGGGTCGTGGTCGGCCGCCGGCCGCAGCGGTCTTACATCGAACTCCGCCAGGACCAGCTGGAGCCGATTCCAGCGGACGCCTAAGCGTGAACCGCCCAGGCCACGCACCCAGTGCAGTCACGCGTCCAACCGGGTCCGATAAGGGACAGGATAAGGGAGCCCAAAAAATAGGCTGTCTCTTGGCTGTCCCCATATCGTCGCAACGAGAGGGAAAGGCCATGACCTTCAGCAAACGCGTCGGCATGGAGCCCGCGACTGATCTCAAGAAGCGCATTTGCTCGTTGTGCGAGGAGGCCGGTTTCTCGGTCGTGTCGGCCTCGATCTCGTTGCACCGCGAGGAGACGCTACAATCCTCCGCCCGGGCCATCCTGGTCACGCCGTTGCCATGAAATCGCTCGACGACTCCGCGCCTGGTTACAGTTTCTGACCAAGCGGATTGGCCAGCACGGTCCCGACCACGACTGCCGGTCGTACCGCAACCGGGGCCGCGCTCACGAGCTGGTCGCGCGGTGGGCCGAGCTGGCGGCCCAGCGGCCGGCCAGCGGCGCCGACGTGCTGACGCTGGACACGGCGATTGACACGGAAACCGAACGCCAGGAAGCGCCGCTCCAATCGATGTGGTGGGAGATCCGCCGCTGCTTTCGCAGCTGGGCCAGGGCGTCGGTCCATGGCGATCGGGTCGCGGCCGCCGACGGCCGGCGCCAATCGGCTTTTCACGAGTTCCTGCAATCGTCGCCGGGGCCGCTGGCACAGGAGGTGCTCGGCCCCGGGGCCCCGGGGGGTTGGGCACGACGCCTGGTGAGAAACCGTGAACGTCCCCCGATCTTCCTGTGTCCCCCAACCTTCCTGGTTTGCCATTCCCCGAATCGTGACCTACGCTAGCGATAACCCCCCTCAATTCAAAAACGTTTCCTCCTTCCCGCTGTTCACAGGAGAACATCATGAATCGCTTCGTGGCAGCAGTCACAGCTGGTTTAGCGCTCGGCGGGGCCATCCGTGCCGACGACCCAGCCGTGGGGCCCGGAGGGGCCCTGGGTTCGGGTGCTCAAATCGGGCAAAAACTCAACGGGTTGGGCGGGCCGCTCCAAAACCTCCCCGGCAATGGCGCCCTCAACCGGGGGCTCGGCCAGATCGTCAGCGGCTGGGCGCACGACGGCATCCACGGTCCCGAACTGGCCGAGCGCGTCCATGCGCTCCAGCAAGTCCGTGGCGTCAATCCCAAGCAGTGGCGCCAGGGCGACCTCGCCGAGCTGCGCCGCGACCTTGCCGATCATCACCGCGATCACGACCGGGACCGGGATCGTGACCGGGATCACCTGGCGAAGCACGACGGGGACCGGGACCGCGATCACGATCGCGACCACGATCGCGACCACGACCGCGATCACGATCGCGACCACGATCGCGACCACGATCGCGACCGCGGTCACGACCGAGACCGGGATCGCGACCGGGATCACCTGGCGAAGCACGACGGGGACCGCGACCGCGATCACGACCGCGACCGCGGTCACGACCGCGATCGCAACCGCGGTCACGACCGAGACCGGGATCGCGACCGGGATCACCTGGCGAAGCACGACGGGGACCGCGACCGCGATCACGACCGCGACCGCGGTCACGACCGCGACCACGACCGCGACCGCGACCACGATCGCTCCCGCGATCGCGACCGCGATGACCACCGAGACCGGGACGACCGCGGTCCGGACCACCACCAGCTGGCAAAGCACAATGATGGCCCGGTGGGCAAGAACGATCATGGCCCGGCCGGCAAGCACGACGATGTCAGCAAGCACATGGGGTCGTCGGCGAACAGCAAGGACAATCCGAGCCAACAGAACCACGTGAATACGGGCAACGCAAGCCATTCCCCGGTGCCGAGCCATGATCCGGTCGCGGGCCATAACCCGGTCGCGGGCCATAACTCGGTGATGCCCAAGCAGGCGCCCCCGTCCAAAGGCAAGGGGCGGTAACGCCCCCATTGGCCCGGTGCGTTGACGGAGCAATTGGTTAGCGCTCCGCCAGCCGTTTTTTTTCGCATCTTTGAAAGGAGCGAGCCATGCAGCGCTTACGCTGGTCCGCATCGATCCTGGGCATTCTCCTGGCTGCGGTGGTCATTTTGTTGCTGGCAGCGCAGGGACCAGGTCGGCGCAGCCAGGGACGAGGCACCCAGGTCCAGCCCGGTTAGCGCTCCCCAGGCAGCCAAGGAAGAGGCACCCAGGTCCAGCCCGGTTAGCGCTCCCCAGGCAGCCGCCGCGCCGGCCACGAGTGTCAGGCCGGGCGCCGATAAGCCCCGGCCCGCCGAAGCGGCCAGCACCGCCGGGGCCACGCCCGATCCGAGCTCGCTCCAGACCATCGGCACCCTGACCGCAGCGCACTATTTCCAGACGTATCTCAACATTGGCTTCATCGCCGATGGCAAGGGCAAGGGGACCATTGCCAACGAGGAGGCCCGCAAACTCCTCCGGTCCGTGCTGTCGGTGGTCGACTCCGTGGACCGGCAGCTGGAAACCCTAGGCAAGCGCACTCTGGACAAGGAAGACCGCGATAGTCTGGAACAGATGCGGGCGGTCTCGGCCTTGCTCCGCCAGCAGAGCCGGGAATTGCAAACCTACTGGGACAGCGGGCAGGACCAGGACGCCGCCCGCTATGAAACCCTGCGCAAGCACTCGTACGCGGCGATCAGCAAGCTCATGGGGATCGGCCCCTAGCGGGCCCCTGTTCTCTACCACACGGGAGAAACACCATGTCCGGCACCATTCCACGCTTGATCGCTCCCCTTTGGGGAGCCCTGTTGGCCTGGGGGCTGTTGGTCCCCGTGCTCCATTCCGGTCAGGAGGGCCCGTCGTGGGTAGGCAAACGGATCATTCTCCGCAGGGACGGCGTCCGCATCGGCCACACCGCCGACAACGGCAAGCCGGTCTATGTCGGTGACTTGACCGACATGGTTTACCGCGTGCTGGGCGAGGCAGACGGCTGGCTGCGCGTCCGCCAGGCTGGCGCCGAGGGCTGGTTTGCCAAGGACAGCGCCGTCTTGCTCGAGGACGCGATTCTCTATTTCACCGACCGGATTCGCGGCAACGGCCGGGACGCGCTTGCTTACGCCCACCGCGGCCGCGCCTGGCAGGAAAAAGGCGAGTTGGACAAGGCGCTTCAGGACTACGACGACGCGATCCGCATCGCGGCCGAGGTCGACGAACCGCGCTTCGGACCGCTCGGGCTGCGCCGCGTGGTTGGCGCCCGCGTGCCGAGCTACCCGCTGCAGGCGTCCTGGTTCCGCAACCGGGGCGTCGTCTACGACCGCAAGAGCCAACCCGACAAGGCGATCCGCGAGTTCACCGAAGCCGTGCGCCTCAACCCGGCCGACCCCTTGACCTACCTGGACCGGGGTATTACCTACAAGGGCCTGAAGGACTACGACAAGGCGATCGCCGACTATGGCGAAGCCATTCGCCTCGATCCCCAGTGGGCGAGCGCCTACTTCAGCCGGGCCAACCTCTTCAAGGCCCGGAAGGATTACGACAAGGCCCTCGCCGACTATGGCGCCGCGATTCGGCTCGATCCCAGGGACCCGGACGCGTACTTCAACCGGGCCAGCACCTACCGGGCGGCGAAACAGTATGCCAAGGCCGCTGGCGACTGGAGCGAAGTGATCCGTCTGGACGCGCAGGACGCCGAGGCCCACGACCGCCTCGGCTGGCTGCTGGCGACCTGCCCGGACGGGAAAGTTCGCGACGGCCACAGGGCCGTCGAATATGCCGGCACCGCCTGCGACTTGACGGACGGCAAATCGGCCTACTGCCTGGCGACATTGGCGGCCGCCTTTGCCGAAACCGGCCGCTTCGACCTGGCGGTCAAATGGCAAACGCGTGCCCTGGAAGCGCCTCAGTATGAGCGCGAAGAAGGGCCGTCGGCGCGCCTACGCCTGCAGCTGTTCGAAAGCCGGAAACCCTACCGCGAAGAATGAGCCGTCCGCCCGAGGAAACCAAGTGGAGCTTGGCCGCCAGGGTGACAACGTGCGGGACACAGGGTGAGAGCGTGCGGGGCATACAGGATTTTGCGCCCGCAAATCCTGTACGTCCCCAGCCTGACGGGTCATCTGCAGACGGCCCGCCCCGTCAGGTGCAACGGTTGGTACGAGGCTGTTGTTTTCATGTTAGGACTTATACCGCACCCGCAGTATCTTTCCCAGCAGCAGACCAACGGGAACGGAGGACCGCCCGAAGAGCCTTCCGGACCTTTGTGACTGAGCCTGAGAATTCGCCGCCACGGACACGATACTTGTGCGCCATGTCGGGGTCCCACTCATCCTCCACGCGGATCTGCAGGTGCAACTTCCAGGGGTCGGCACCGCTGGCTCGACTCGGCGGAAGCCGCAACTCGTTCGGATCGACTTCCCGCACCGACTCGCTCATGTCCGTAGATTGCTCGCAATCGAAGACTGCCGGTAGCGGCCGCTCGTTTGTTGTGCCGAACCAACTCGGTCAGGCGACTGGCCTTTTCCGAAACCATACTTCGTTGCCCCTGATCTCGAAGAAGTCGGCGCCCGTCTCCTTCGCGATGAGCGGACTATGCCTGTCCAGTAGTATTGTCTTCGGACGGCATGCCCTGAAGGCGTGCTGGGCGGCCATGCTGCTGCTGCTGGCGCGCCTGAACTTCGGGCGCATCGAGGCGTAGCCCGCCGTCCGGATCCTCAAACGATTGCAGGCTTGCCGTGGACATCGTTTCCGGTTGGTGCTGCGGATTCCGCGGCCGTTGTTGGTCCTGGTTCATCAATACCTCCGGTTTATCGCAAAAGGATCGTCGTGTCGGCGACCCATTGGGCGTCACAGAACAATTCTACCAGATAGATGCCTGGCTGCGGAAACCGAACCCCCTTCAGGGTCAGGGCCATCTCAACGACCGTATGACGATCTGGAAACAGAAGGGTGTGCGTGTTGCTCACATGGGTGAGCTGCAGCGTGGGCGCGAAACGAATATCGACGTAAAAGGGAACTTGTCCCAGCCCCTGAAGCAGCCTGGCAAAAACCACGAACTGCTTCTGCACATGCGGGTAACCAGGGGCATGAATGCTATTGAACAACCCCATCAGGTCGGTCTTGCCCCCGGGAAAGCCCAGATGGCCGTCGCACAAATAGAGGGCCTGGGCCACAGGTACGATGAGCGCTGACGACATTTCTTGCATCCGCCACTTCGGCCCACACGACGCTTCCCAGCTGAAGGCGGGCGGCCGTCACGGATGCGGCTCCGCCTCGGGTTCAAAGGGATTGTCCGTATCGGCAAACCACTCGTCGGGCGGCCGGTGCGTTTTCGGCACCCGGCTCCAATCGACCTGGGCCGCCTGCTTCTCCACTTGCTGGCGGGCCAGCACCTCGCGAAGCAGCTCCAGGTGCTCAAGCGGGATGATGGCCGCGAGATCCGTACCATTGCGGCACACGATCACCGGCGTACCGTGCGTGGCGACCTGGCTTAACACTTCGGAATACTTGTCCGCTGCCTGTGGTTCGTCCACTCGGTCCAGGTCTGCCGGCAGCAAGGCATGCGTCATCGTTCATCCCTCCCGTGTCATGACTCATTCTATCACGGTGCACGCGGAAGACCGCGGCGTCTTCCGCACCCACCAGGGCAATTAGACGGGACGGGAATTCAGCGCGAGCAACTGCACCTGCTGTTGCTCGTCGCCCGCCGCCACTTCCAGCAAGGCGTCGCGCTTCATCAGTTCGTATTCTACGAGTATTTCCTGGTCCGCGGTTTGCTGGCGCGCATGGAGAAGGACCCCACGTGGCCGCCGTGGATTCCGCTCAAGCGGTAGCGGAATCTGCTTGCCGCGCCAGCGTTGGCTCCAACTCGCAGGGCCAGCGGATTAGGGTACACAAGACAGCGGACCGACGCGCCGCCAAGCATCAACCTCCCAGACCGCGATAGAAGAAGACGTTGTTCTTGTTGAAGCCCGGACTGCGGACGCTTCCTTCGATGGTTGCGGTCCCACTGCCGCCCGTTGACTTCCGGAAGCCGACGCCGAAAGTAATCGTCGGACTGCCGTCCGGAAGCGTCGTGTTGATGCCCGGCAGGGTGATCGTGCCCAGCTTGGCGGCGACGATCAGGCTGTCGGTAAAGGTGGCGGCGAGTGCCGGCGACGACGGCGTGACAACCGGGCCGGTCGTCTTGAAACTGCTCAGGGAGAAGTTGACCGGATTCCAGGCCGAGTTCACCGGATCTTCGGTGATGTCGTCGGCCGCCACCGCGTGGAAGCCGACGAGAAGCGCACTACTCGTAAACGCGCCGACCGTGACCGAGCTGACGTTGCCGTTGAACACGTTGAAGCTCGTGTCGGAAACGGTCCCGGTGACCGTGATGGTGCCGATGCCGGTCTTGCCGGTGCCCGCATTGCCGATCACCGTGAAGAGGCTGCCGGCGATGGAGCCGGCCAGGCTCGCGCTCGTGTTGCCCGCGACGTTCAGCGTGGTGAGGCTGTTGGTCACGAGGTCGAGGCCGTCGATACTTCCGGCGGTCAGCGTGCCGATCGAGCTGGTGGCGCTGAAGCCCGCCGCGATCGAATCGCCCGGGGCCCGGCTACCGTCCACCTGGAACGGGCTGCTCAGCGTCTGCGACACCGTGAAGCTCGTCAGGCTCGCGCGGATGTTCATGGTGGACGACGCCATGTTGCCGGCCACGGAGAACGTCGCCAGGCCGGTGCCGGTCAGCGCCGTGATCGTGACGTCGCTGGTGTTGAAGTCGCCCTCCAGGCCGTAGTACGGGAACAGGGCCAGGTTCGCCGTCGTCGTCAGCGTTCCGATGGAGTTGGCCTGGATGGAGCTGCCGACGATCTCGCCGGCGCTCAGGGTCGTGATCTTGCCGGAGCCGGCCAGGAGCGGATTTTCTTCGCGGAAGAGCGTGCCGTCGACCTGTCGGGCGACGGTGATGGTCCCGACGCCGTTAACGACATCGATGGTGTCGGCGACCATGTCGCCGGTGGCGGTAAAGGAGGTGATGCCGAAGCCGGTGACCAGGTTGCCCGGGATGTAAACGGTGGAGTTATCGAAGTCGCCGGGGAAGAAGTTGGTGGTGCCGAGCTCTGGGGCGGTGTAGCCGTTGATGTTGACCGTGCCCAGGCTGTTGGCGGAGATGGCGACCGGGGCGGCGGGCGCCGCCGAGCCGGACGGGCCGGAGGTCCCCCAGCGGCCGGCCGTCAGGGTGACAATCTGGCCCACGGTCGGGGCGCCGGTCAGCGAATTGTCCACGTGAATGATGCTGCTGGCGTTGCCCTGGACGTTGCGGCCCACGGTGAAGGTGGTGATGCCGTTGTCCGCACGGATGGTCAGGCCGGTCAGGATCAGGCTCCCCGCCACGCTCAGCGTGCCGACCGCCGGTGTTTTGCCACTGTTGCCGAAGAAGTTCATGCCGACCAGACTCACATTCCCGGCGATGAAGCCGCCGGAAGGATTCGGCAACACCAGCCCCGTGGTCTTGAGGGTGCCGATGGAGAGGGCGACGAGGGTGCCGGTGTTCCACTGGGCGGCCGAAATCGTCTCGACCG
Source organism: uncultured Gemmataceae bacterium (assembly GCA_963834865.1). Lineage (GTDB taxonomy): Bacteria > Planctomycetota > Planctomycetia > Gemmatales > Gemmataceae > CAWIDK01. Next base: position 1,446,706 of record CAWIDK010000002.1, on the reverse strand, counting down.
TCCCGCCGGCGCCGCCGAGCACACTGATTGTCGTATTGGCAATCGTGATCCCGACGGTGAACGTTCCAACCGCTCCATTCTGAACGATAAAGGTGCTGTTGCTGACGTTGTTCGAGGCTTGGAAGCTGGTAAGCGTGTCGGTGGTGGCGTTCGCGGTTCCCTGCAAAAAGACGGAGCCGACGAAATTGCCGAGCAGAATCGAGCTGCCGGTGATGTTGATGGTTGCGACCGACTTGGCAGCGATGGTGGAAGCCGTGGAACCGCCCCAGGCCGCCGCCTGAATCGAGGTAATGGCGCCCGCGGTTGCCGAGGCATCATCGGTCACATTGACGGAGCCGGTCGCCCCGACGGTGCGGGCGACGGTGATGGCGCCGACGTTGCCGTTGTTGAAGACAAGATTGGTCAGATTGGTGACACGCGCGTCGAGGTTGCCGGCAATCGTCATCGTGCTCAGAGCGTTGCCCTTGTTGTTTTCGGTGGCGATCAGGTTCACATTGACCATGTCCCCGATGTCGCCGATCGAGGCGTTGCCCGTCGTGCTCACGGTGCCGAACGATTGGGCCTGAATGGTGTCGCTGGCATTCGAGGGCGTCGCGGTGAGCGCGACTCCCGCTGCCGTGGCGGTGGCGGCGGTGTTGAGCGTGATGGTCGAGGGCGTCATGGCGATGATCGCCGAGTTGGCCGGGATGCCGGCGCCGGTGACGATCTGGCCCACGAGCAGGTTGGCGACGTTGGACACGTTGGAAATCACGGAACTCCCCGCGACCGTGTTGCCGGTGATGGCCACCTGCGTGTTCCAGCTGGTGGCGCTCAGCGTGGTGACGTTTCCGGTGGCGTCAATGTCCGACAAGGCCGTGACGCCAAGAGTCAGGCTGGTGACGTTCGTGAGCGGATTGGCGATCGCCTGCTGGACCGGCGGCTCGCGCCTCGCTTCCGGGAGGGCGCTGGATCCGCTCAGTGCGGTGATGGTGACGCCACCGGGGCCGCTTGTGGTGGTGGCCGGCCGGCTGAGTGTGATCGTCGACCCGGTAATGCCGGTGATGGTCGTGCCGGCCTGGATGCCCGCACCGGTGACGACCTGGCCGACCACCAGGCCGGTCGGGCTGGAAATCGCGGTGAGCGTACGGCTGCCATTCGTGGTCGTTGCCGTAAAGGTGTGCTCCAACGCCTGGCCGAGGTTCCACAGCGTCGTCTTCGCTGCGGTCACGGTGCCGATGCTGCCGGCGAGGTCCCAGTAGCCGCTCAGGGTGCCGGCAATGTTCGCCGTGGCGATCGCCGCCGTCGCGGAGTTGGCGGCGTTGTGGTTGATGAGGGTGGCATTGAGGTCGCCGGAGACGAGGATGCTCGGAATGCCCGCGACGGTAATCGTGCCGAAGCGTTCCGCCTCAATCGTCTGCGACGTGACGCCGCTGTCCAGCGCGTATTGCTTGACGGTCAGCGAGTTGAGCACCGAACTCAGATTGATATCGACGTTGGCAAACAGGTTGCCGGTGATGGTCGTGCTCTGCGCGGTGGTTCCGCCGGCCTGGATTAGGGCGTTGTACGGCTCGAGGTTGTTGGCGTTGGTCGCGGGCTGGAAGTTGTCGGCGTTGTGCAGGGTGAGGGAGGTGAGCAGGTTCTGGACTCGCATCTCGCCGCCGATGCCGAGCGTCGGATCGCCGAGGTCGACGGTCGCGGCGTTGACGGTGATGGCGCCCGGACCATTGACGCTGATGCCGGCGATATTCGTTGTGAAGCCGCTGCCGGGCGTGGCCGAGGTCGTCATGGTCAACGTGTTGCTGCCGGCAGCGGAGTTGCGGTAGACGATGCCAAGGTCGCCGTTGACGTCCTTGACGACAACCAGTCCGGCGGCGCTGCCGCCCGAAGCGGTCACGGTGAACTCGCCGCCATCGGTATTGAAGGTGGTGAAGACGCCGCCCGTCGTGTTGGTCATGGTGACGCCAGCGTCAGCGCCGCTCCCGGCGACCACGCTGAGGATGCCGCAGTCGTAATTCGGCATCGCGATGTCGCTGCCCATGAGGAAGGCATGCGCGGCATTGAAGTTGTTGACGTCCACGGTGCGGTCGAAGAAGCCGGTGATGATGCCGGCTGCGGCGTCCAGGACCGTCCCGGCGCCCGCAGTCAGGAGGACCGTTGTCCCACTGGCGGTTGCCGCCTGGCTCAACGTGATGGTGGTGGCGCCCACGGCCGTGAGCGTTGTGCCGCTTGCGATGCCGGGCCCTGTGACGGTCTGACCGACCGCCAATCCGGCCACGCTCGTCAATCCGGAGACAGTTATGCTGCCCGTCGTCGCCGTGCCCGTGAAATCGGTCCCCGGAGCCAGTCCATTGCCGTTGAGGGCCGCGCCGATCAGGCGCGCCCGGCTGAATGGTAATATTCCCGGTTGCACCCGCTTTCTTGATCAGTGAGTCGGTGAATCCCACGCCGACATTCGACATGCCGACTTCGAGGGTCGATCCCGCCAGGAACTGAATGCCGCCGCCGGTATTGTCAACCGTGACGGACTGACCCAGCGGAGTGATCGTGATGCCGGCGTTGCTTGCGGTGGCGTTCTGGCTCAGGGTAATGGTCGTGGTACCGATGGCGACAATCGTGGCTCCGGACGGAATGCCGGTGCCGGTAACCGTCTGCCCGATCGTGAGACCTGCGACGCTGGAGATATTCGTGACGAGGGCGCTTCCGTTGGTAGTGGTGCCCGTGAAAGTGGTCGAGGGCGTATTTGCGCCGACCTCAAAGGTGCCGAGGCTGCCGACCACGACATTGCCGGGCGCGGTGGCGGTGCTGCCCGTGAACTGAATGGTCCCGCCGCTCATGTTGAAGACGGCCGCGGCGTTGAAGCCGCCAATGTTGAAGTTGTTGGTATTGGCAGCCGACTGGGTGATGGTCAGGTTATTGCCGCCTTGCTCCCAGGTACCGCCGAGCAAATTCACGCTGGCATTGTTCGTCGGCAGAACCAGGTTCAAGGGCCCGGCAACCTGGACATTACCGTCGAAATTGATGCTGCCGCCGCTGGCGGTGAGACTGGCCGGGGTCGCGGTCAGCGTGACCGTTGCGCTGGCCGTGGCACTCTGGCTGAGCGTGACGGTCGTGCCGACAATCGAGACGATGGTGGTTCCGGCCGGGATTCCCGGACCGGCGACGTTCTGACCGACAACCAATCCCGTCGCGCTTGTCACGGTCGCGTTGGCGCTGCCGTTGGTCGTCGTGCCGGTGAACGTTGTGGCTGCCAAGTTGGTGGTGCCGTTGAACGTAAACGAGGTCGCCGTGAGATTGGCGACGACGTTCGTCTGCTCGGCGCTCGACGTGAAGGTGCCGAAATTCGCCGGCAGTGCCGTCGGCAATGTGACGATGCCGGTAGACGTGACGTTGAAGATGGTGCCGGCACCGGCCGTCAGCGTTGATGCACTCAGATCAACGTCAGCCTGGTTGACAATCGTGACATTGGCCGTATTGGCGTTGATCGGCGTCAAGATGCCGTTGTTGAAGGCGTTGAGACTGACCGTGGCGCCGGCGAAGGCGGTGGAGAACACCATTCCGGTGGCCGTGAGCGTCACGCCGGTCGCCGTTGCGGTCGCGTTCTGACTGAGGGTGATTGTGTTGGTGGCCACGTTGATGGCCGTGATGGTCGTTCCCGCGGGAATACCGGGGCCGGTAACGCTCTCGTCGACCGCCAGACCGAACATGCCGGCGCTGAGTTGGACGTTCGAGACGGTGGGGCTGCCGTTGGTCGTATTGCCGGTGAAGCTGGCCGAGCTGGGACCGGTCTCGGTGATGCCGCCGGTAATCCCGATGCCCGGGACGCCGGCAACGCCGAAGGTGGTGGCAGGTCCGACCGCGTATGGGGCCTGAGTGATGTTGCCGCTGGCGGCATTGCCGGCGTTGACCGCCAGGGAACCGGTGCCGAGTTGCACCGTACCCAGCTGAATGGCATTGGCATCCGTCACCGCTACCGGAGCGGAGCCGGTGCTGATGAGGTTGACCGATCCCAAGAAATCGTTGCCCGGGTCCGTGAGGATGATCGCGTTGGTGCCGGCGATGAAGGTGGCGGTCGTAATATTGGTGAGAGGACCCGCCTGGGTGATGGGACCGCTCGCAAACACGGTCAAGAATGTCCCGGGGGGCGGGGGTGGAGCGGACAATGCCGTCGTGGCGAGGACCAGACCGGCGGTCTTGCTGTCGCGGACGGTCACGGAAGTCGAGCCGGTGAAGGAAATGGCGCCACCGGCCGAACCGGAGTTGAGCGTCGCTGTGCCCGCCGCCGTTGCCGCCTGACCGAGCGTGATGGTCCCGGCTGGCCCATTGATCGCGGTGATCTCGGTGTTCACCGGAATCCCCGGACCGGTCACCGTCTCACCCACCGCAATACCGCTCACGTTCGAGACGTTGGTAACCGTGGTGCTGCCGACGGCCGTGGTGCCCGTAAAGTTGGTGCCCGGCCTAAAGACGTTGCCGAGGTTGTTGAGCAGGACGGTGTTGAAATTGATCGAGCTAAGGCCGCCGACGGTCAGCGTGGTGCCGGGGTTTTGCGTGATCGTGTTACCGCCGGGAGGACCGGGAGGAGTAGGACTCGTGGCGGTGAAGGTGCCGCCGATTGTCGAGGTGCCCAGTGTCAGAGTGCCGGTGGCGTTAACGCTGACGTTGCCGGTCGGCCCAGCCAGCAAGGTCACGGCGCTGGCGCTTGCCGTCGCCGTCTTATTGAGAATAACGGTGGACGTGCCGCTGAATCCGGCAATCGTGGTACCGATCGGCATGCCCGGGCCGGTAACCGTCTGACCAATGGACAGACCAACCAGGCTGGAAACACTGGTGACATTGGGGCTTCCGGACGTTGTGGTCCCCTTGAAGCCGGGCTGGGGAGCATTGAACGAGGTGATGCCGGTAAAGTTGTTGTTGCCGCCGCCGGGATTGTTGAGGAGAATCGAACCACTGATGGCGCCGTCGGCGGTGTTGAACAGCGTCTGGCCGGCGTTGGCGGCCTGGGTGATGTTTAAGCCGGGGGTGAGGCTGAGGTCCTGGGCGATGCCGCCGGGGGCGTTGACGGTGAAGGTGCCGTTGCCGAGGCTGGTGTTGCCGCCGTCGAAGTTGAGGACGGCCGAGGCGGTCTGATCGACGACGACGGCGTTGGGGCCGCTGTTGCGCAACACGATGCCGTTTCCCGCGGTGCTGCCAAAGTGGTTGTTAGGGTTGTTCAGCAGAATCGGGAAATTCCCGGCATTGAAGGACGCGACGCCGGTGACCGTGATGCCGGTGCCGTTGGTGAGCGTGATGGCGGTACCGGCGGCGGTTGCCGCCTGACTCAACGTAAGAGTCTTCGTGGTCGTGTTGATTGCGGTGATGATCGTGCCGGCCGGGATGCCGGGGCCGCTGATGCTCTGCCCCACCGTCAGTCCGGTCGTCGTCGAGAGGCTGGTAACCGTTTTGCTTCCGGTGGTCGTGTTGCCGGTGACGTTCGTTCCCTGAAGCTGATAAATACCCTGCGCGTTGATCGTCAGGCTTCCGAGGGCGGGGAGCAGTGTCGTCCAGTTCGGCAACAACGCCAGCGTGTTCGTGAAGTTGATCGTGCCCAGGTCGGTAACGGTGTTGGGCAGGCTGAGGAAGTTCGGCGGATTGGTGGTGCCCTGCGGCAGCAGGTTTGCGAGCGTGCTCGCGTTGTCCAGCCCGAAGGTCGTAACGCCGGCGCCGGTGACCACGATGGCGCCTTCGATATCGTTGTGGAAACCGCCGGTGGCAGGCGTAAGGTTGACCGTGTTGCCGCCGGCGACCACGTTGAAGTTAAGCGCGCCGACGCGGGTCAGGGTCACGCCGGTCCCCGCTGCGGTTGCCGCCTGACTGAGGGTCACAGTCTGCGCGACCGTGATGATGATGCCGGTGGCGCTTGCGGTCGCCGCCGCGCTGATTGTCACGGTGTTGGCGACAATCGACTTGATGATCGAATTGGCCGGAATCCCCGGCCCGCTGATAACCTGGCCGATGACGAGACCGGCCGTGCTCGACACGTTGGTGATCGACGTGCTGCCCCTGGTCGTGTTGCCGGTGAGGCTGAAGCTGGGGGTAATCGCGGTGATGGTGGTCCCGGTGGGGATGCCGGGGCCGGTGATCGTTTGGCCGACCGCCAGGCCGATCAGGGTCGAGACGTTGGTGAGCAGCGTGCTGCCGGCCGTGAGGCTGACGGCGGTCCCGGTCGCAGTCGCGGCCGCGCTGAGGGTGAGTGTCGTTCCGCTGATGGCGGTGATCGTCGTTCCGGGCGGGATGCCGGTGCCGGCGACGGTTTCCCCGATGAGCAGATTGGCGACGCCGGTGACGTTGGTGACGCTGGTGCTCCCGCTCACGGTGTTGCCCGTGACGGTGCTTGACTTCGTATTGGCGGTGAAAGTCGTGCCGGCGGCCGCGCCCCGTTGCTGCGTGATCGTGTCGATCGCGACCAGCGTGGCTCCGGCCACGGTTCGAGTCGCCGGCTGACTCAGCGTGATGGTGCCGGTTACCTCATTGATGGCGACGATCGTCGTGCCGGCCGCAATCGCCGGCGGCCCGCCCGTCTGCGTGATTGTCTGCCCGATCGCCAGTGCGGCGATATCGGTCACACCGGTGACCAGCACACTGCCGTTCGTTGTGCTCCCGGTGAACGGCACGTCCGCCTGGGTGATATTGCCGTTGCTGGCGTTAATGCTAAAGGTGCCAAGACCCAGGTTGCAATTACCCAGGCTTACGCCCGCGCTGCCTGTATAGGAGATGGCGCTGGTTGCGTCGGCGTTGGGGTCGTTCAGGCTGACCAGGCCGATGGTGTTGCCGCCGGCGATGGTCAGGTTGATGCTGCCGCTGCGAAGCAAGGTAAACACGCCAAACGATACGCTCAGGGCGCCGGTCTGGAGAATGTCGCCGCCGGAAGTGAGATTGATCGTACCGGTGGCGCCGGCGATCGTGAGCGCCGGCATCACGATCGGCGCATCGTCGTAGATGATCTTCAGGAAGCTGCCTGATGGAGGAGCGACAAACGAGAAGGTCGAAGGCGTGGTGAGGGCCGCGCCGGTAGCCGTCGCCGTGGCCGCCTGGCTGAGCGTGATGGTCTTCTTGACGGTATCGAGCGCTTGAATGGTGGTATTGGGGGGGATGCCGGCGCCCGTAATCGGCTGGCCCACGGCGAGATCGAGAAACTCGAGACATTGGCGACGGTGGTCGTGGAGTTCAGGTTCCCCGTGAAGGAAGCGCCGGCCACGCTGGCCAGGGGGCTGACATCGCGCAGGGCCTGATTGACGACGTTGGCGCCGCCCGCATAGGTCACCAGCCCGCCGGCGAAGTTGTTCGGGGCGGTGTCGAGAAGAATGCTGCCCGCGGCCGTGAGCGTGAAAGTCGCGCCGCCGCCGCCGCCGCTCGGCACGCCGGCATGAATACCGTTGACCGCGGCCAACTCGGAGATGGTGCCACCCGCGGTGACCGCCAATGCCCCCGTGCCGAGCGTGATGTCGGCGAGATTGAGCGCGCCGGCATTGGTGAGCGAGAACGTGTTGGTGCCGGTGACGCTACCGCCGACGTTGCCCGAGAAGGCGTTGCTGAGCGTGAGGGTCACGCTGCCGCCGCTCGAGTCAAACGTCGCCAGATTCGGCGTGGTGATGATGCCGCTTTGCGTGATGTTGCCGCCGGCCGTCACGGCAAGGGTGCCGCTGCCCGTGATCGTGGAGGCGCCGATGTTCATGGCGTTTGCGGTCTGCAGAGCGACGTTGCCGACCGCAGTGAAGGAAACCGGCGACAGCACGTTGTTGGGATTGTTGACGTTGATCGACCCGCCGGCGGTGAACGTCGCGGCGCCGCTGACGTTCACCGTGCCGAGCAGCTCGATGTTCCCGGCGGTGGCCGTCAGGCTGAGCGGGCCGCCGCCGGTCGTCAGGAGCGAGGAAGTGTCCGAGGACGTGATATCGCCATGCGCCACCGTGACGTTGAGCCCGCCGGAGCTGCTGAATGTCGATGCCCCGTCGAACTGGACCGAGTCGCAGGCGACGTTGTTGGCCAGGGTGACGATGAAAGGGGTCGAGTACGCATTGGCGCCGCTGTCGGCAAAGACGACAGATTCGTTCGATTGCGGCGCGCCATCGTTGATGGTGATATTGCTGAGACCGCCCGAGGTGATGGTGCCGACATTACCGGCGCTCGTGAAGCCCGTCGCCGACGTTGGTGTGAATGCAGTCGAGGTTATTACCTGGTACGTCCCGGGAGTGGAGGTCGCGTCGAACGTCAACGTCTCCCCGGGATCGAGCGTAAACTGCAGATTACCCGCCGGATTCGCAACGGTTGCCGGGGTCAGGCGGTTTTCGAGCTGCTCCACACACAAGGACGAAAATCGCCAGCGCTGTTTGCCCGAGTTGAGCTTTCTCTTCTCCCTGGCGAGACCTCTGATCCAGGAAAGGAAGTGCAGCTTCGACACAAACCAGGCCCTCGGCATGGGGCACCTCGATGGAAATTATGGTGTTGCGATGGGGACGCCGACTTTGCGGGCTTTCTGCCCCTGCGAGCGACGGGAGTCAAAACAGTATAGCATGCGAAAACTGTTTCGGTCGGCGAACAACGGCGGGCGGCGAAAACTGATGCGGCTGAAACGGTTATTCCTTGGGGAAGTGTCCTTAAATGGACCCATGCCCGCCTACTCGGTCCGCTGTTTTTTTCAACTCGCGTATCAAATCGCCACCGTGCGGCAGATAAACTGACAGAAGGCCGACGATAGCCGCGTCGAGGGAGAGCCATGACGAGAAATGCCATCCAGCATCTTCTTGGAGTTGTCCTGCAACAAGACCAGGCCGGACCGACCGATGGGGAACTCCTCAGCCGCTTCGTCGAACGGCGGGACGAAACCGCCTTCGAGGCCCTTGTGCGGCGGCATGGCTCCATGGTCTGGGGTGTGTGCCCCGAGGGGACGGTGGCAGGGCGTCTGGTGCGGGCCAGGGCAATGCTGGCGAAACGCCTCACCCGGCGCGGCGTCACCCTGTCGAGCGCCGCCCTGGCGGTGATGCTTGCGCAGCAGGCAGCGTCCGGCTGTGCTCCCGAGTCGGTAGTATCTTCCACGATCAAGTCCGCAAGCCTGTTTGCGACGGGGCAAGTGGCCAATGGGGCGATTTCCGCCAACGTGGCCATCCTGACCGAAAAGGTGCTCAAGATGATGCTGATCAATAAGCTCAAGACGGTGGCGATTGGTCTGTTGGTGCTGGCTGCGTTTGCCCTCGGGGGAGGGCTGCTCGTGCACCAGGCAACAGCCGGCCAGGAGAAACCGCGGTTGCCTTCCGGAGCCGTACCGGGCACGCAGGGCGAACGTTCCTTCCGGCCCGTGCCAAACGAAACGGGGGCGGAGGAGGCGAGGAAAGAAGAGGCCGTTCCGAAAGTGCGGGCCACCCTCGAGGGGCACACAAAACAAGTCGGGTCCGTGGCCTTCAGCGGCGACGGCAAGACGCTGGCCTCCGGCAGCTATGACAAGACGATCAAGCTGTGGGACGTGGCCACAGCAAAGGAACGCTCCACACTCGAGGGGCACTCCGGCGGCGTCCAATCCGTGGCGTACAGCCCGGACAGCAAGACGCTGGCCTCCGGCGGAGACCGGACGATCAAGCTCTGGGACGCGGCCACTGGAAAGCTGCGCGCCACACTCAATGGACACACCGGCACCATCCTTTCCGTGGCGTACAGCCCGGACGGCAAGACCCTCGCCTCCGCCAGCGGGGACAAGACGATCAAGCTGTGGGACGCGGCCACCGGACAGGAGCGCGCTACCCTCGAGGGCCACACAAACTTCGTCTATTCCGTGGCGTTCAGCCCGGACGGCAAAACCCTCGCCTCCGCCAGCACGGACAAGACGATCAAGCTGTGGGACGCGGCCACCGGACAGGAGCGCGCCACCCTCAAGGGGAACTCCGGCAACGTCTTGGCCGTGTCGTTCAGCCCGGACGGCAAGACGCTGGCCTCCGGAAACCAGTACCGGACGGTCAACCTGTGGGACCCGGCCACCGGACAGCTACGGGCCACTCTCAATGGACACGCCGGCATCGTCTATTGCGTGGTCTTCAGCCCGGACGGCACGACGCTGGCTTCCGCCAGCCTGGACAAGACGATCAAACTGTGGGACGCGGCCACCGGACAGGAGCGCGCCACACTTAAGGGACACGCCGACACCGTCACGTCCGTGGTCTTCAGCCGGGACGGCAAGACGCTGGCCGCCGGCAGCTATGACAAGACGATCAAGCTGTGGGACCTCGCCCCGCCCAGATGAGGAGCAACCAAGCTACATACGGAAGCAAGCTAGCGGCGTGCTGCCCCGAACCAGTTCGGGTCCGCCCGGCGTTCGGTGCCTCGGTCGATGGGTCCTCCGCGCTTTCCGCCAAGACGCGAAATTACACAGGTGGGTCCGACGGCAGGCGCAAGGGGAAGCTTCGTAGCGCCGCGTTGCCGCCTGCCGTTGACCCACACAACATGACCGGGCTTCGCCTGCCCTCTTGCCAAAAGTTGAATGAGTCGTTGAATACTGGTTGGGGTTGGCCACCCGGGCCGGGGGCTGGACACGTCGCAGCACTTCGGTGCCCACGAGGAAGCGGGGCGGTCGGATAGAACGCTCCTGTTCGGCCAGATGATCGGCTTTTCTCCGCCGGTTGTTCGGAGCAGCTAGCCACCCAAGGAGATGAGATGTTCGACTTTCTCCGCCGGTTGTTCGGTCGGTCACGGTCCGCGGCTGGCGACTGTTACGAACAAGCCCTGGTGTGCGAGCGGGAAGCCGACCACGATGGTGCGCTCGTGGCGCTCGATCAAGCGATTCAGCTCGATGCCGCTCACAGCGATGCCCTTTACGTACGCGGGCTGGTACATGAAATCACGGGAGATTACAAGAAGGCGCTAGCCGACCTAAAGGCGGCACGCAAACTCAAACCCACCAGTGTCGATTGCCTCGAAGTTGATTGGAATCGGAAACCTGTAAGCGTGCTCCGCACCGGGCCGCGCCAGACCAAGTCAGGGCGCGTGACCGACGAGCAAATGGTGTTCGTCATCCAACGGGCACTCGGGAATGACATGGCCCGAATCCACACCACGCAGGCCAACGCTCATTACGACCAAGAGGAGTTTGAGAAGGCCATCAAGAAGTATAGTCTCGCCATCTCGCTCCAGGAAACCTGGGTCAGGTATTACGAGCGCGGCCGTACATACTGTTTTGCGCGCCAATTCTTTGAGGCTATTGGTGACCTGCGCCGCGCCATTGAGTCCGGCCCCGAGAGCGACGAGAACCTCACCTTCCCCGCCAGCGCACACTATTTCCTGGGGAAGTCCTATCGGGAACTCGGCCAATTCGATCAAGCCGTTACGGAATTGACGAAGGCCATTCAACTCGCCCCGGACGTGCCGGTTTCTTACGAGGAACGGGCCAAGGCGTACCGTGCCCTCGAAGACGAAGCGCGGGCGGTAGAAGACGAGCGCAAGGCCCAAGAGTTGAGCCAGGAAGGCTCTCAGCAAGGCGCTGGCCCACAATCCGGCGAGGAGTATCTCAAATATCTCCGCGGAGCCCAAGACCATGTTGACCGAGGCGACTACAAACGTGCGGTGGCCGATTGTACCAAGGCGATCCGGCTCGATCCCAACTACCCGACGGCCTACGGCCAACGTGGCATCGCTCTTGACTTAAGTGGGCGGCCTGATGAGGCCATCGCGGATTTCACCGAGGCGATCCGCCTTGCCCCCGATAACGCCGTGGCCTACAGCAACCGCGGCAACACCTATAGTAACACCGGCAAACTTAAAAAAGCCATCGCCGATTACACCGAAGCCATCCGGCTCGACCCAGCCAATCCCGTTCGCTACGCTAAACGCGCCCGGGCATACCAAGCCGCCGGCCAAGCTGAGAAGGCTGTCGCGGATGAGAAAAAGGCCGAAGAACTGACGGAAAAACAGGCCGAAGAATTGACGGCAAGCGGAAGCAGTCCGCAGAACGGGATGGCATTCTATGAGCGGGGGAACATTCACGCCAAGAACGGTGAGTTCGACAAGGCGATCGCCGACTTCACCGAGGCGATCCGCTTGCGTGTAATCAATGGCTGTGTCTACCATGCACGGGGCTGCGCCTTCGCTGAGAACGGAGAACACGACGAGGCCATCGCTGATTTTACCGAAGCCATCCGGCTTGCGCCGAATGAGCCTGGTTCTTACGTCCAAAGAGGCGGCGAATACGATGCGATCGAGGATTGGGATAAAGCCCTTGCCGACTATACTGAGGCGATTCGGCTGTGCCAAGAACCTGCTCGTCTCGCTGTGCTCTATGGCAGCCGGGGCCTGACCTGGGGGCGGAAAGGCGAATACGACAGGGAAATGGCCGATCTGGGGGAGTCGATCCGGCTCCATCCGACGCCCCAGGCCTTGATGGCCCGGGGGAACGCTTACCAAGGCCAGGCTGCCTACGACAAAGCCATCGCGGATTTCACCGAGGCAATCCGGCTCGATCCGAACTTGCGCATGGCCTACTCACTCCGTGCAGACGCCTATCGAGCGCTGGGCGATGAACGCAACGCTGCCAGAGACGAGGAGCAGGCTCAAGAAACGGAAGAGTGGAAAGCGTAGTTTAGTCTGGCGAACGAAGGGAAGCAGTTGACCGGGTCGGCGGAATGGCTTTCAGAGATTAATCGCCGCAGGCTAGCGCGCGGTTGGATGCGCAGCGCTGAACGGCTCGCTTGACAGCTTAGCACATCCGCTCAGCGCGGCGGAAGAGAAATGAATTGCCAACGTTCCGGCGTCCGGGTACGCTCAGTGGTGGGCAGCGAGGGCGAACTCCTGGAAGGCGCTGCTGCGAGAGGGTAGCCACATGAACGGAGCCAGAGCCAATCTCATCGTGGGCATCGTGATCGGTTTCATCGGTCTACTGGCCGCCGTTGCCGGCATTCTCTGGCTGGACGCGCGGGCCGTCTACTTGCTGACATCGCAGTTTCGCAGCGCAAGCTATCCTCAGACCACGGGCCGGATTCAACATAGTCAGCTGCGCTTCGAACAAGGCGGCAGAAGAAGCTTTTCCAGCTACGAAGTCGAGGTCGCCTACACTTACGAAGTGGATGGCCAGGCGTACCAAGGCAAGAAGTACCGTTTCACGAGTACCATCAGTCAGCGCGAGGAGGGGCCGAAGCGCATCGTCAGTGAGCTGCCCGCCGGTAAAGAAGTCGCCGTCTACTACAATCCCCGCGATCCTGCGGAAGCAGTCCTGGCGCCCGGCACGAGTCCCGCTGATTTTCTCTTTGTTCATCTGCTCGTCCCCTTCAACTGTTTCCTGGTGATCTTCGCCGGTGTGACCTGGCGTCTGGCGCGGTGCGGTCCCATCCGGCGGGAGGTGCGGCCTTCGTCGAACGCGGCGAGCTGACGCGCATTCGTCTGCACCAGCTGACGGCGACTGAAAAGGCGCTCGCCATCACGGGGTTAGTCACCCTGATCGTGGCGCTCGCGCTGGCGGTCTTCACCGACCCATTCGTGACCACGGAACTGGTGATCGTCGTCTGGGTCACGGTCCCGCTCACCTTTCTCTGTGCCTATCTCTACTTCCGTCCCAAGGGCTTCCTGGTACTCGATGGCCGCCAAGGTAGGATCAAGATTCCCAGCGGCAAACAACGAGAAAAAGCTCTGAAAATTCCCTGGGCGCAGGTGTCTAAGCTCAAGTTTGTAGAGGTGGAACGAGTGTCGGCTCAAGGGGATTACACCGGGGTGGCCTACACGGTCGTCTTGACCTGGTTGAACGACCGCAATCGCGAACGATCGCGGACGCTCATCACCTGGGACAGCGAGTTCTGTGCGAAGAGGTTCTTCGTGTGGCTGTATCCGCGCGTGATGGATTCGTCGTGGGTTCGTGCCAAAGAGCGTCGTTCCGTTTAGCCGCGAGGCCCTGGCGCGCGAAGGTCGCGCTCGCCAGAGGCTCGCGGCTAAACGTGGACAGCTGCTAGGACCAAACGGTTTTTTGGGTCATGACCATTAACTTCCGATCGCTACGGGCTATACGATCAGAATTGTTTTCACGCTCCAAGCGTGGTCAGTCAATCCTGCCGCCATTGCAGGTGTCTTGCCTAGCGTCACGTGGACCTTGCAAAAGTTGTAGTACGCGAAAAGTATATGTTTAGCGCGTCCAGTTCAAGCTGATCTCTGCTTAGCGGCCGGGCTGGCGCAGCTGCGGCGCCCGCCTCGGCCATAATGTAGGTATGCAACCCATCTCATGTGCCGGCTGCCAAGCCCTTCAACGACGCCTCCGTGACCTACAAGCCCCTCGGTAGCCGGCTCGTAATCGCCGCACGCAGGGTCCGGATGTTGCCGATGATGCTGAAGACCAGCTTGAGGAGGAAGACGAACTGCGCGAAGATGATCAGCGTGCTGGCCATGAGGATCAGCCTGGCGGTGGCCTCCGAGAAGTGCGCGTAGAGGTACGCGAATTGGCCCAGCAGGACTAGGAGGAGAGGGACGGCCACGAGGAGGGCAACGCTGCGGGTAATCAGGACCATGAGTTCATTGGCCTCGCCGGGTCGGTCGATGTACACCGCGAGCCGGCGCAGGAACAGCATAAAGAGGACCCACGAGGCGAACGCAACCACCCAGCCGAGGAGGACGGGGAGCGCTGCGATCTGCACGTACATGACGAGGGGGAGGGTCAGCACGTCGAGGAGAAGTGAGACGAAGATGAGCGCCCGGGCCCCGGAGGCCCGATCCACCCAGAGGCAGAGGGCCGAGCCGACAATGCCGAGCCCGATGGCCAGCAGCGCGACTCCGACGGCCGCCAACCCGCCCAGGATGAGGCCCGGATCGTCCGCTCTGGGCCGGGCGATCGCTCCGTAGCACGTCAGGCCCATCATCACCAGGACGGCCATCAGAGTCAGCGCCAGCCGGGCATACTGAAAGCCGAGTCCGAGTTGGACCTTACCGAAACCGGCGGGCAGCGGTTCACGGCGGCGTCCCCGCTGGCTTGGCGGGTCGTCGGGTCCCGGCTGCTCTTCCGCGAGGGCGTGAACGGTTTCGCGCTTGCGGCCGGCCCGCAGGTCATAGCCGCACTCGATGCACAACACGGCCCCTGCCGGCAACTCGTTGCCGCAACCGGGACACTTCGTATTCGTTATTGGGGGCGGCACCGGCGAAGCGGCCTGGACGGCATCGCCGGTTTTCTCTGCCGCCTGAACTTCCAGTTTGGCGAGCAGGTTCTTGAAGTCTTCCCGGCTCCGGAGCGCGTCGAGCTCGCTGTCCACTTTGATTTGGCCCACATTCTTGTAGCCGGCGGCGATGGCCTTCTTGAGCGATTCCATGGCGAGGTCGGCTTGCGTGCCTGGGTCGGTGGACTTGGGGACCAACAGCGCTTGGCAACATGCGATGTTGTACATGGTCTTAAGCGTGTTGGGGTGGTCGGGGCCGAACTTGCCCTTCAGCAGCGCCAGGGCCGCCTCGTGCAGCTTGAGGGCGTCAGCGGGCCGGCCCAGGTTGTTGAGGCTGACGGCCACGTTGTGCATGCTTGTGAGCGTGTCAGGGTGGTCGGCTCCCAACTTGACCCTCCCCAGCGCCAGGGCCTTTTCGTGCAGCGTAAGGGCGTGGGCGTGCCGGCCCAGTACACTGTAAGTGCACCCACGGTTGTTGTAGGCCTGGGCGTCGTTGGGATCGAGTCGGATCGCCTCTGCGTAGTCAGCCAACGCCTCGGTATGCCGGCCCATCGCGGTGTAGGTGTTGCCACGGAGGTAGTAGGCCTGGGCGTTGTTGGGATCGAGTCGGATCGCCTCAGCGTGGTCAGCCAACGCCTCGGTATGCCGGCCCATCGCGTGGTAGGTGATGCCACGGTTGCCGTAGGCCCAGGCGTTGTGGGGATCGAGTCGGATCGCCTCTGCGTAGTCAGCCAACGCCTCGGCATGCCGGCCCATCGCGGTGTAGGTGAGGCCACGGTTGTAGTAGGCCCAGACGTGGTCGGGATCGAGTTGGATCGCGGCGTCGTAGTCAGCCAACGCCTCGGTATGCCGGCCCACCGCGTGGTACGTGATGCCACGGCTGTTGCAGGCCCAGGCGTGGTCGGGATCGAGTTGGCTCGCGGCGTCGTAGTCAGCCAACGCCTCGGTATACCGGCCCATGGCGTTGTAGGTGAGGCCACGTTTGTAGTAGGCATGGGCGTCGTTGGGATCGAGTCGGATCGCCTCTGCGTAGTCAGCCAACGCCTCGGTATGCCGGCCCATCGCGGTGTAGGTGATGCCACGGTTGTAGTAGGCCCAGGCGTTGTTAGGGTCGAGTCGGATCGCCTCTGCGTAGTCAGCCAGCGCCGCGGCGGATCGGCCCATCGCGTTGTAGGTGATGCCGCGGCAGCAGTAGGCCGCGGCGAGGTTGGCATCGAGTCGGATCGCGGCGTCGTAGTCAGCTAACGCCTCGGCAGACCGGCCCATCGCGTTGTAGATGATGCCACGGCCGTTGTAGGCCGCGGCGTAGTTGGGATCGAGTCGGATCGCAGCGTCGCAGTCAGCCAACGCCTCGGCAGGCCGGCCCAGGGCGTAGTAGATGGCGCCGCGGTTGCAGTAGGCCGCGGCGTAGTTGGGATCGAGTCGGATCGCAGCGTCGGAGTCAGCTAACGCCTCGGTATACCGGCCAATCGCGTTGTAGGTGATGCCGCGGCCGTGGTAGGCCTCGGCGTAGTTGGGATCGAGTCGGATCGCGGCGTCGCAGTCAGCTAACGCCTCGGCAGGCCGGCCCAGGGCGTGGTAGATGGCGCCGCGGTTGAAGTAGGCCGCGGCGAGGTTGGGATCGAGTCGGATCGCCGCGTCGTAGTCAGCCAACGCCTCGGCGGACCGGCCCAGGGTCCTGTAGGTGTTGCCACGGTTGCAGTAGGCCGCGGCGAGGTTGGGATCGAGTCGGATCGCCGCGTCGTGGTCAGCCAACGCCTCGGCGGACCGGCCCAGGGCATGGTAGGTGTTGCCACGATTGGAGTAGTCGCTCGCCGTGAAGCCCGCCGCCTCGGACACCCCCCGGGGAGGCGCCCCGTGCCACTCCTCGTAGAGACCCGACAGCGCCGTTAACAGCTCCGACGCCGACGCGTACCGATCCCCCGCCTCCTTGGCCAGGCACCGCGCCACGAGCGCATCCAGCCGCTCCCCCCGCGACCCCTTCACGATTGGTCTCAGTGACGGTGGTGTCGCCTCCAGGTGCGCGTGCATCAGCGCGTCCCGCGTCCCGGCTCGGAACGGCCGGCGGCCGCTGAGCAGCTCGTATAGCAGGCAGCCCACCGCGTAGACATCGGTGCGGGCGTCCACCCTCTCGTTCCGCCACTGCTCCGGCGCCATGTACGACGGCGTCCCCCCTCCGGCGCTGCTGACTTGCCAGCGGCCACCGGCGGGGGCAGCGGCTCCGTCGGGCGACGGCAGCCCCGCCTCAAGCACCACCTTGGCCAAGCCGAAATCGGTCAGCTTGGCCAGCCGGCCCGGTGCCACCAGCACGTTCTCGGGCTTGATGTCACGGTGCACGAAGCCGGGGGCCTTCCGCTCCGCGTGGGCCAAGGCGCGGCAAACGTCCAGGAAAAACTTAAGCGCCGGCCGGGGCTCGAGCGGACCGCGGCGGGCCAGCCAGCCGCGCAGGTCGGTGCTCTCGCCCTCCTCGCCCATCACCCATTCCAGGAACAGGAAGGGCGTATTCTCGATGGTGTTCATGTAGAAGCAGCGGACGACGTTGGGGTGGTTCTCCAGCTTCACCCAGGTGGCGGCCTCCCGCTCGAAGTAGGCGCGGGCCTTGGGGCTACTCAGGAAGCGCGCCTGGAAGGTCTTCAGGGCGAACGGCAGCGTGTTCTGGAGGTCAAGGCAGAGGTAGACCTTGCCCATGCCGCCGGCCACGGCTTGGTGCACCAAGTACCTCCCGCCGATCTTGTCCCCTTTGCGATAGCGCAGCTCGTGCGGCATCATGGAGCCGGTCCTCAGTAGCGAAGTGGTTTTCGGTGCACGTTGGAACAGGAGCGGTTTTCGCTTAGAGGAATTGTAGGAGCGACCTGCCGGCCTGATCAACTGCAAATGAAAAGTGACCCGCTACCATCGTGAGGATGGGAGCGGGCCACGGCATGCCAGTTAGTATCACTTTAGGCTTGCAGCTGCAAACTGTCCAGCACTCCCCGCGGTAGTCGCACTCGGTCCGCTATTTTTTTTCGACTCGCGTATCAAATCGCCACCGTGCGGCAGATAAACTGACAGAAGGCCGACGATAGCCGCGTCGAGGGAGAGCCATGACGAGAAATGCCATCCAGCATCTTCTTGGAGTTGTCCTGCAACAAGACCAGGCCGGACCGACCGATGGGGAACTCCTCAGCCGCTTCGTCGAACGGCGGGACGAAACCGCCTTCGAGGCCCTTGTGCGGCGGCATGGCTCGATGGTCTGGGGTGTGTGCCGCCGCGTCCTGTTCAACCATCAGGATGCGGAGGACGCCTTTCAGGCCACGTTTTTCGTCCTCGCGCAAGGCCGCAGCCATCGTGCCGAAAGCTATGGTGGGGAACTGGCTGTACGGCGTCGCTCATCACGCGGCACTCCACGCCGCCAGGACAGCCGCCCGGAGGAAGGAGCGGGAAAGGCAGGTAACTTCCATGCCCGAACCAGCCGTGACTGACAACGACCCCTGGCCAGACCTGCAACCGATCCTCGACCAGGAGCTCAGTCGCCTGCCTGACAAGTATCGCGCCGTCGTTGTCCTGTGCGATCTGGAAGGCAAGGGTCGCAAGGAAGCGGCCCGCCAACTCGGCTGCCCCGAGGGGACGGTGGCAGGGCGTCTGGTGCGGGCCAGGGCAATGCTGGCGAAACGCCTCACCCGGCGCGGCGTCACCCTGTCGAGCGCCGCCCTGGCGGTGATGCTTGCGCAGCAGGCAGCGTCCGGCTGTGCCCCCGGGTCGGTAGTATCTTCCACGATCAAGTCCGCAAGCCTGTTTGCGACGGGGCAAGTGGCCAATGGGGCGATTTCCGCCAACGTGGCCATCCTGACCGAAAAGGTGCTCAAGATGATGCTGATCAATAAGCTCAAGACGCTGGCGATTGGTCTGTTGGTGCTGGCTGCGTTTGCCCTCGGGGGAGGGCTGCTCGTGCACCAGGCAACAGCCGGCCAGGAGAAACCGCGGTTGCCTTCCGGAGCCGTACCGGGCACGCAGGGCGAGCGCTCCTCCCGTGCCGTGCCCAACGATGCGGGGAAGGAAGCCCCGCTGGCCGGCGCGGGACAGCAGGCGGAAAAGGAGGAGCCGGCGAAGCTCGCGGGGACCTGGAGGGTCACAGAATTTATCGCCGGCGGCGAGCGCAACCCCTTCCTCATCAAGACGGAGACCACGGACGCCAAACCCAGCGCGAAGCTCGTCGTCGCCAAACAGTCCCCCGGCGCCAAGCTCAAGGAGTATCGCATCGAAGGAAAGACGATTTACTTCACCATCGACTCCAACGAAGCAGAATTCACCTTCGAAGGCCGGATTACCGGGGACGGGAAGAAAATCCTCGGCACGTTCCGCCGGTCCCTGCACAAAGGCGTCTATCCCACGACCAAGAGCGGGTACAAGGAGATCGGGCCTGCCATGCTGACCCTTACGGACGCCAAAACCATCGGCGACAAGGACGTGATGGTCCAGAATCGCGACCTGGCCAAGGCCCTGCCGATGACCGGCAAGGAACGCAGCACGGCAATCCAGGACCTCCTCAGGAAGACCGCAGATACCCCCGCGGTTATTGGGATTGTGCATCACCTCCTGCGCCGGTCCGCCACCGAAAAGGACCTGGGACTCGACTACAAGGACCTGGTGAAGCGGGCTGATACCGTTGCCGCGGCCTGCGGGCCAGCAATCGAAGGCGATGTGGCAATGGTTCTCGCCCTGCTGCTCGCAAGAATCGACGGGCAAACGGACCTGGCCCTCGAGCAGGCGCACCAGGCCGAGAAACTGCTCGCCAAGGACGCGCCCGCGCCGAGCGGGAACGCGTCCTGACCATGCTGGAGACCGTCTTGAAGACGGCCGGCAAGGAGGACGAACTCAAGGAAGTAAACAGGCGACTCAACCGGATCGAGGCGGAACTGGATAAGGAATACCTTGCCCACGTGCCGCCCTTCAAGCCCATGCCCTCCACGGAGCACCCCAAGCACGGGCGGGTCGCGGTGCTGGAATTGTTCGTAAACGCCCAGGGAGAGTATTCCGCCGGTGCCGAGGCCGCCTTTGATGCGCTGCTCAAGACCTATCCGTCCGGCGACGTGGTCCTGCTCCAGTACCATGGGTTGAGAGGCATCACCGATCCGCTCAGTACCCCCGACGGCGACGAACGCTGCAACTATTATCGCCGGCTCTTCCCCGGCAAGATCACCACCGCGCCGGTAGCCATCATCAACGGCAAGGACCTCAAGACTGCCTTCGGAAGCTTGGACGAGTCGAAGCGCCTCTACGAGGGCCTCTGCCAACGGATCAGCCCCTGGTTCGACGCCGAGGCCGGCCCCAAACTGAAGCTCACCGCCACGGAAAAGGAAGGCAAGATCGACATCCAGGCCACGGTCGACGACCTCGACGACCCGGGGAAGGACAAGCGGTTGCGCCTGGTTCTGGTGGAGGAATCGATCCACTATGCGGGCGGTAGCAGCATCCGTATCCACCATCGCGTGGTCCGCGCCATGCCCGGCGGCCCGGCTGGTTTTGCGCTGAAGGAGGCCAAGAGCAAGCAGACGATAGCGGTGGACCTGGCCGAGCTGAAGCAGCAGCTGGCCGGCTACCTGGAAGAGGTCAACAAGAAGCAGCCACTCCCCACGAACCTACCTTGGATACATGGTTTCGCCGCCAGGGACGAGCGGCCACTGGATTTGAAAAACCTCAAGCTCGTTGCCCTGGTGCAGGACGATAAGAGGGGCGAGATTTTACAGGCGGCGGAAGTTGACCTGGGCGCCAGGAAGAACGAGAAGTAGCCTGCCGTTGAGCCGCTCGACGCGGCTGGAGGCGTCGGCGCGGGGCGGCGTCGTCGCCGACGGGCGCCATGTCCAGCAATCCTTCGCAGAGATTGGCGCTGAGCATCGGCTCGTCGTCAGCCGCACGCAGGACCGCGTCCGTGTCGGCGACCGCCAAGGAGTGGGCCAGGCGGCCGAGGGAACGCATCAACAGGTCTGTCACCTGCCGCGCGAACGGGGGCTGTTCGAATAGCTTCGGCGGCATGGCGACGGCGGCAAGCGGGCACGCCACGGTGATGACGAAGCTGCCGCGCTCCGTCTGGCCAAGGCGGCACTGAGACAAAAACTGATCGGCGTCGGTGAAGCTCATCCGGGGATGGAAAGCCTGGCCTGGGTGAATGACGCTGCATGCCGCCGCGAGAAGAGACTTGCGCGCCGACGAGCATGTCCAGGCCATGTTCAAGAGGAACGTCGCCGGTCGCTGCCGCCGGGCTCACTTCGTGAAAGCGAAGGATGTCGGATTCGGGGAGTAATAAGTCGGCAAGGACTTCGACGGCCGGCCGCTGCTCGTATTCGGCGATGTAGGCAACTGCCTCGGCCATGCGCGGGGCGAAATCGGCGAGTTCGCGCGTCAGCGGCACAAGAATCTGGCGGCGCGGCGCGTGGGGCCGCTGGTACAACGCAGAATGACCGTTCTTCGGCAGGTCCCGGTGTTGCCAACCGGCAGCGCGGACGTACTCCTGGACGCGCACCGGATCGAGGCGCCCGACGAGCTGCTCTGGCAGCGTTCGCAGTTCATTCAGCAGCATAGGTAGTCCGCTCCCGCCGGGCGAATTGTCCGAGCAAGGACCGCAGGGCATCGACGGAAAAACGGTTGGCCTGTTCGAGGTAAACCGTCGGGAATGGGGCCATCCTGAATTAGCCGGAGGGAGCCGGTGCCTCGATTTTACCGGTCCGCGGCAAGGCCCCAAGTGACTACCCGGCGCCAAGGCGTGAAGCAGCGCCTGGTCAAGCCGGCGGCACCAGCGAGGAAACGCACGGGACGCGCACTGCGCCGCCCACGAAAGGGCACGGCTGCGGCGATCAAGGCGCACCCTTCTTGCCTCGCACCGGGGCAGTGCCTTTGGCCGTCCTCCGCGTGCCTGCCGCACGCCCGTTCGGCGGCGCGTCCGGATGTCGGGCCGACAGCTGTTCCAGCACCTCGCAGGCGGTCCGCCGCTCGGCGACCGCCAAGGCCTGCAGGACCTCGCCGACACGCAGCACGTAATCGACCAGATCCTTGTCCCGCGGGAGAATCACCTCCACCTGCGGGTCGGCGGGATGATGATAGATCCCCGCCTCAGGGGAAGACAACTCCGGATCGCGCTGCCAGCCGTGGGCCGCCAGATACGCTTCGATGTGCGCCAGCCGCCGAAACCTTTGGCGCCAGGGACGGTCGGCAATTCGCCGGTGCCGCCGCCACCTGCGTTAAGCACTTGCCGTGGCGGCCTCCGGATCGAGTGGCTGGCGCTCGAGCGCTCCGCCATCGCGCACGGTGGCCTTGCGGCGGGCCTGGTCGATGAGAATGCGGCGCATGGCCTCGGCCGCGGCGGCGAAGAAATGGCCGCGGTGGTCCCAATGGTCGCCGTCGGGTGTGCCGACCAGCCGGAGGTACGCTTCGTGGACCAGCGCGGTCGGTTGCAGCGTGTTGCCGGACGGCTCGGCCGCTAACCGGGCGGCGGCGAGCTTACGAAGTTCGTCGTAGACCAAAGGCAGCAACTGAGCGGCTGCGTGGCTGTCGCCCTGTGCCAGGTCAGACAGGATGCGCGTCACCTCGCTCATGGACGCCTTTCAGAATACCAACACCAAGCCGCGACCCCCTTCCGCTCGCCGGTTTGGGAACGCGAGCGCTCGCTTGCGTTAACCGGTTGAGTAGCCGGCTCGATTCCCTTCCCCGAACACCACTCAAGAGTTTACCAAATGCCGCGGTGTTTGGGTTCGACTTTTTTGGGGACGGACTGAACGGTCGTGTGGACCGATGAGCAGGTCGTGGCCGGCGCCGCCGATGAGCGTATCGTTGCCGGTACCGCCGACGAGCACGTTATTGCCGCCGCCGCCCTGGAGCGTCGCGGCGCCGTTATCGGCATAGCGCCACGCCGGTAGCTTGACGGTGCTGGCGACGCTGATATGGTCGGTGCCGCCTTTTCAGGCCACGATTCAAACCACCGTGGCGACTTGCACGGCAGTTGTTCCACTGCTGTAGAGGTCATCGATGGTGACCGAAGCGTACAGCACTCCCGCCGGCAGCGTTCCGGTGCCGCTCAGGCTCACGGTCAGTTTGGTGGCCGTTGCCGTCACCGTTCCGGTGAAGGTGGCGCCTTGGCTGTTGGTAAAGGTCACGACGTTATTCAGCGCCGTGGTGGAGAAGCCAAAGCCGTGAATGGTCAGGGTGGTGGCGTTGGCCGCCAGGCTGGCAGTGCTCGCGGTGATCGCCGGCACCACCGTGGCCACTTGCACCGCCGCGCCGCCGCTGACGGCCGAAGATTTCACCGTGGCGGTCAGCGCGCCGGCAACCAGATTCGTCACGGCCACTTTCAGTCGGGTCGCGGACACAACGGTCACGGTGCCGGCGGTGCCGCCGGTCAAGGTCACCGTGCTGCTCCTGGTGAAGCCAAAGAAATTGATGATCAGGGTGGTCGCGGTGGCGCCTCGGGCGGTCAGGGTGGTGGTAGTGTTCGGCGTCACCATCGGTGCCACCGTGGCCACTTGCACCGCCGTCGTGGCGCTGCTTTCACCCGCCGAAGTGACCTTGGCGGTCAGCGCGCCGGCGAGCAGATTCGTCACGGTCACGGTCAGTTGCTTCCCGGAACTGCCTGGCACAACCGTCACGGTCCCGACAGTGCCGCTGCTCAACGTCACGGTCGTACCCGTGGTGAAGCCATAGCCGTTGATGGTCAGGGTGGTCGCGGTCGCGCCGTTGGCGGTCAGGTTGGCGGTACGGCTCAGCGTCACCACCGGCGCCACCGTGGCCACGTGCACCGCCGTGCCGCTGCTGACACCCGATGCGGTGACCGAGGCGGTCAGGGCGCCGGCCAGCAGATTCGTCACGGCCACTGTCAGTCGGGTCACGGACACAACCGTCACGGTCCCGACGGTGCCGCTGCTCAAGGTCACGGTCGTACCCGTGGTGAAGCCGAAACCGTGGATGGTCAGGCTGGTGGCGTTGGCCGCCAGTTTGGTGGTGGTCGAAAGGGTGACGACCGGTATCACCGTGGCCACAGGCACCGTCGCGCTGGTGCCGCCACCCGTTCCCGTTACTTTGACCGAGGCGTTCAGCGTGCCCAGTGCCATATTCTTCACGGCCAGTGTCAGTTTCGTCGCCGTGGCTGCCGTCACGGTCGCGGTGCCGCTGCTCAGGGTCACCAAGTCATGCGTCTTTGTGGTGGAGAAACCAGAACCGGTGATGACCAGGGTTGTCGCGTTGGACCCCAGGCTCGTGGTACTGGGCGTGATGTAGACGGGCACGGCATTGACCGTTACCGAGCCGCTGGCGCCCGTCAGGGTGTAATTGTTGGCCGACGCGCCGCCCAGCGTCAGGCCCGCGAAGGACGTGATGGTCTCGAGGCCGGGGTTGGCGCTGGTCATGGTGGCGCTGCCCGACAGCGTCAGGCTGTCGCCAGCAACCTGATTGGCCACCGTCAGGATGCTGGCAGCCGCCGTGGTCGTGCCGTCCTCACTTCGGCTGCCCGTCAGAATCACCGCCAGGGGAGTGACCGTCACGGAGCCGCTGGCACCGATCAGGGTGTAGTCGCCAGCGGAGGTGCCGCCCAGCGTCAGACCCGAGAAGGACGTGATGGTCTCAGGGCCGGCGTTGGCGCTGGTCAAGGTGGCGCTGCCCGACATCGTCAGGTTGTCGCCAGCAACCTGATTGGCCACCGTCAGATTGCTGGCCGCCGCCGTGGTGGTGCCGTTATAGGTCTGACTGCCCGTCAGATTCACCGCCAGCGGACTGATGGTGACGTTGGGCACGGTGGGCTGCGCGAAGCTGTAATCGCCAGCATCGGCGCCGGTGATGCCGTAGCCGGTGATCGTGACTGCCTCGCTGCCGGCATTCGGGCTGGCCAGGGTGCCCACGCCCGTGCCTGTCAGGAGGACGTTGTCCCCACTGATTGCGCCGGACAGGTCCGGCGTGCCGGATAGGGGACCGCTGGTGGTGCCGTCATAAGGCTTGTTGCTGGCGGTCACGCCCGACACGGTGAGGGTCTTGGCGGCCAGGGTCAGGTTGGCCGAGTTGTAGGTGATGGTGTAGTTGCTGCCCGCCGTCAGCGACCCCTGGGCGATGGTGAACGGGCTTCCGGAGACGTCGGCGCCGTTGGCATGATCGAGCAGCGTGCCGGTCCCGCCGATGCCAGTGACGGTCAGCGCCCCGCTCAGGGAGTCGCCGCTGACCAGCCCCGACTCGTTGTAGCTGAGCGTCCCCAGCGTGTCGCCGTAGGTGTAGGCCTGGGCGTTGGCCGTGATGGTCAGCGCCTTGGGGTTGACCGTCTGGGTAACAGTGCCGCTGCTGTTCGCAAACAACCCGGTTGGAGTGTAAAGGGCTTCGATTGTGTGCCGCACCGCCGACAGGGTCGAGGTGGTGATGGTCCAGGTGGTCGTGGTGCTGCCACTCGTTGGGCCGTTGACCGTGCCCGCCAGGGGCTGTTGCGTCGTTTCATCGAAGAAGGTCAGGCTGCCCGTGGGCGCTCCACCGCCGCTGCTGGTGTCGGTCACCGTCGCCGTGAACGTCACCGTGTCGCCATAGGTCGCAATGTTATTCGTGCTGCTGGAAGTCACGCCGGTGCTGGTGGCGTACAGGAAGGTGAGGTCGAGCTGGTTGCTGTTGCTGGCATCGGGGAAGACGCTCGGTTGGAGGCTGGCCGGGTTGTCGCTGCTGGCGATGGTGCTGAACGAACCCGTCAAGCTGCCGGCGGACAGTATGGCGTTGGCCGTGCCGGGGGTGGTCGTGCCGTTCAGGTCCAGGGTCAAGGCCGAGGTGCCTCCCAGGGTGACAACTCCGCTCACGTTGAGCTGGTTGAAGCTCGGCGTCGGGCTCAGGCTGGCTAGCTGCACCAACAGGGTGCCGCCGTTGCTGAAGTCGGCCGAGGCGGCGCTCAGGGTACCGGGAGAGCCGGCCGGGTCGCCGGGGTCGACCGTGCCGCCGGAGACCGACAGGGCGCCGACCGTGCCGGTGCCGCCCAAGGTGCCGCCGCTGTCAACCGTGACGCTGCCGGCGATGCCGTCCACGAGCAGGGTGCCGCCGCTGATCGTGGTGCCGCCCGTGAAGGTGTTGGTGCCGGTCAGGCTGAGGGTGCCGCCGCCGATTACCATCAAGCCGCTGTTGCCGGCGATCGTGGAGTTGACGGTGTCGGTGGCTCCTGAGGCGACGCTGATATCCCCGGCGTCCGCGAGGGTCAAGGTGTTACCCGTGAGAGAATAGCCGGTCGTGGTGAAGATGAGTTCCGGGGCCGTGCTGCCGGTGCCGAGGGTGACTGTGCCGCCAGTCCCCGCGAAGACGGCGTCCGCGCCGGCGGTGTTGCTCCAGGCGACGTCGGCCGTGCCGTTCCACCAATCGGCGGTGGAAGTGTCCCAGGTGCCGGTGCCGCCCAAAGCGGTGCCGTTCGTCTGGCCCGGGTCCCAGTAAAGCACCGGCACGTCGCTGAAAGTCGAGGTGCTGGCCGTGGCCGAGGCGGCGCCGTCGCTGCTGCTGACCTGTACGCTGAACGTCTGGCCGACGAAGGTGCTGGTGTAGGTGTAGGAGAGATTCACGTCGAAGCCGCCGTTGTCGGCGACGATCTGGCCGTTGCTGCTGGCGGTGCTCGTCAGCGTGACCGTGTTGCCGTCGCCGAGCGTGACCAGCGCCGTGAAGTTGCTGGCCGTGGCGCCGCCGTTGGTATCGGTGAAGTGCAGCACCGTCGCGTTGCTGACGGGCTGATTGATCTCGGCGGTGGGCGGCGTCACGTCGTCGAGCACCAGGAAGGGAGAGCCGCCGCTCGTCGAATTGGTGAAAACGGCGTTGCTCTGGCTCAGCACGTTGGTGGGAAGCGTGGCCGACAGGGTGCCGTTGCCCTGGATGCCCGAGTCGTTTTTGTCGCTGAGGAGGTAAAAGTCGATGCCACCCTGGGCGGCGGTGTTGCCGCTGAAGGTGAGTGACGAGCCGGTGACGCTGCCGTTGACGGCGAAGACCGCGCCGCCGTAGCCGCTGCCGGGGGCACCGCTGCCGACCGCGGCGCCACCGGTGGCGGAGTTGCTGGTAAAGGTGTCATCGGTCAAGGTCAGTGTGCCGCCGTTGCTGAAGATGCCGCCGCCCAGACCGGCGCCGCCGCCGCCGGCAGCGCCATAGCTATGGGTGGCGCGGCCACCAGGGCCGCCGCCAAAGCCACCGGGCGCGCCGCCGTCGATGGCGCCGACGACGCCGATGCCGCCGCCGCCGCCGCCGCCGCCGCCGAAGCCGCCGGTGCCACCCGAACCGCCGGCATAGCCACGGCCGCCGCCGCCGCCGCCAAAGCCGCCTCGGCCCGCGTTCGAGGAGCCATTGAGCGCGGCGGCGCCGCCGCCGCCGCCAAAACCACCAGTGCCACCAGCGCCAGCGGCATTATGGCTGTTGCTGATAGCGCCGACGCCTCCGTTGGGGCCGCCGCCGGCGCCGCCGCCGCCGCCCACGCCGCCCACGCCATCTCCGCCCGGTCCGCCCAGGCCGCCACCGCCACCGCCCGGGTTGGCGCCATTGGTCAACCAGCCGCCCTGTCCGCCATTGGCCGCATTATTGGTGAAGGAGCAACCTTGAGCGGTGAAGCTGCCGCCGTTGACGAACACCGCGCCGCCCAGTCCCGCCGCACCACCACCGCCCCCGTCGCTGTGAGTGCCGCCGCCATTGCCGCCCTGGGCGTCGCCGTTTTCGAGCGTGAGGTTCTCCAGTGTCAGGCTGGCCGTGGCGGCGACGTAGAAGAGCCGCTGATTGCCGCTGTTCTGCAAGATGATGCCGTTGCCGCCCGTCGGCCCCTCGATGGTGATATTGCTGGTGCCGCTGATGCCGAAGTCGCTCGGCCCGGCCGTGGCATCACCCTGGATCGACAGCGTGATGGTCGCTGAGCCGCTGCTGGTCAGGCTCGGGTCGAATGCGATGATGGCCGTGGAAGTGTTGCTGTCGGCGTCGTTGATCGCCGCCCGCAGCGTCGTGGCCTGAAACGGAGCGGCCTGGGTGCCGGAACCGCCGGAGATCGAGCCGGCAGCATCGGTCGTGCCCAGGACGTCGAAGTACACCGGAACGTCGCTGACAGTCGAGGTGCTGGCCGTGGCCGAGGCAGCGCCGTCGCTGCTGCTGACCTGTACGCTAAACGTCTGGCCGACGAAGTCGCTGGTGTAGGTGTAGGAGAGATTCACGTCGAAGCCGCCGTTGTCGGCGACGATCTGGCCGTTGCTGCTGGCGGTGCTCGTCAAAGTCACGGTGTTGCCGTCGCCCAGCGTGACCAGCGCCGTGAAGTCACCTGCGGTGGCGCCGCTATTGCTGTCGATGAAGTGCAGCACCGTCACGTTGCTGAACGGCTGATTGATCTGGGCGGACGGCGGCGTTAGGTCGCCGAGCACCAGGAAGGGGGAGGAGCCGCCGCTCGTCGAATTGGTGAGAACGGCGTCGCTCTGGCTCAGCACGTTGGTGGGCAGCGTGGCCGACAGGGTGCCGTTGCCCTGGATGCCCGAGTCGTTTTTGTCGCTGAGGAGATAAAAGTCGATGCCACCCTGGGCGGCGGTGTTGCCGTTGAAGGCAAGGAACGAGGCCGTCACGCCACCGTTGACGGCGAAGACCGCTCCACCGTAGCCGCTGCCGGGGGCACCGCTGCCGACCGCGGCGCCACCGGTGGCGGAGTTGCTGGTAAAGGTGTCATCGGTCAAGGTCAGTGTGCCGCCGTTGCTGAAGATGCCGCCGCCCAGACCGGCGCCGCCGCCGCCGGCAGCGCCAAACCAATGGGTAGCGCGGCCACCGGCGCCGCCGCCAAAGCCACCGGGCGCGCCGCCGTTGGTGGCGCCGACGTGGTCGAGGCCGCCGCCGCCGCCGCCGCCGCCGCCGAAGCCGCCGGTGCCACCCGAACCGCCGTAATAGTCGCGGCCGCCGCCGCCGCCGCCAAAGCCGCCTCGGCCCGCGTTCGAGACGCTATTGAGCGCGGCGCCGCCGCCGCCGCCGCCAAAGCCACCAGTGCCACCAGCGCCAGCGGCATTATGGCTGTTGCTGTTGACGCCGGCGCCGCCGTTGGGGCCGCCGCCGGCGCCGCCGCCGCTGCCGCCCACGCCCTCTCCGCCCGGCCCGCCCAGGCCGCCACCGCCACCGCCCGGGTTGGCGCCATTGGTCAACCAGCCGCCCTGTCCGCCACTGGCCGCATTATTGGTGAAGGTGCAACCTTGAGCCGTGAAGCTGCCGCCGTTGACGAACACCGCGCCGCCCAGTCCCGCCGCACCACCACCGCCCCCGTCGCCGTAAGCGCCGCCGCCATTGCCGCCCTGGGCGTTGCCGTTTTCGAGCGTGAGGTTCTCCAGTGTCAGGCTGGCCGTGGCGGCGACGTAGAAGAGCCGTTGATTGCCGCTGTTTTGCAGGATGATGCCGCTCGTGCCACTGGGCCCCTCGATGGTGATATTGCTGGTGCCGCTGATGCCGAAGTCGCTCGGACCGGCCGTGCCATCGCCCTGGATCGACAGCGTGATGGTCGCCGGGCCGCTGCTGGTCAGGCTCGGGTCGAAGGCGATGATGGCCGTGAAATTGTTGCTGTCGGCGTCGTTGATCGCCGCCCGCAGCGTCGTGGCCTGGTAGGGAACGGCCTGGGTGCCGGAACCGCCGGAGATCGAGCCGGCGGCATCGGTCGTGCCCAGGACATCGTAGTACACGGTAGCAGGGGCCAGGCGCGTCTCGATCGCCTCCAGGGCCGGCCGCCAGCGCTGCGTGCATGTCACCGTCGCGCGAGCGCGGCCATGCTTGCCGGGAGGGCCGAAACCGAGCTTCGCCAGGGTCTTCGCGACGATGCTCCGCACGTAGGTGTTGGTCAACATGACGGGATTCCTGGGTTTGGGGCCGCATCGGGGTCGGGTTGTGTACCAGATCAAACTTTCGGCAACCGGGCGAAAAGATCGGCCAGGGCGTTTTCGTAGTGCTTCCAGCGGGCGAGCGATCGGCGATAGAGCGGCTGGCGAACCTGCGTCACGCTGGCCGTCCGCACCGGCCGGCGGGTTTCGTGGAAGGAGGCGCACGCCGGCTCCCACTCCAGCCCGCAGGCCGCCACCAGCCGCCGCGCCTCGGTATCGAAATCTTCCACCAGCCGCTCGTAGACGATCTCGTGGACCGGCACCGGCAACGCCGTTTGCCAGTGAGCCATCAGACGCCGGTGATCGCGGATGCGTCCCGCCAGGTGCTCGGGATCGTTGGCCCAGCGAATGCTGCGAAAATGGGTCATCCAGCACGAGACGGCCACGTCGCGCGGATCGCGGCGAACGTAGATGAAAGTTGCTTTCGGAAAGAGCAATGCGAGCAGGCCCAGGTAGAGATAATCGTCCGGCATCTTGTCCACGATGCGCTCAGGCGAGCCGGCAGCGTCCGTGACCGGAGTGGCGCCGGGCTCATCGTCGTTCTCCGGTCGCTCACGCTCCCGGCTCGCCTGGAGGATCGCGTCGAGCCCTGAGCAAAAGCTGCGGCGCAACTGCTCGACCGCAGCGGCGTCCAGGGCGTTCAGACACGCCGCCATGTCGTCCGGCAGGTTGACGACCTTCGGCATCAGGTCGAACGTGCGGTGGGCCAGGGATAGCTCGCCGGCGCCGTGGACACGGCAATGGCTGGCCAGCACCTGCTCGACCAGCGTCGTGCCCGAACGCGGCAGGCCGAAGACGAACACCAGCCGCCGACCGTCGTCGCCCGAGCCAGCCAGACGCGTGAACAGCGCCGGGGTGAAGTTGGCGATGATGCGATCGACCAGGGCGCCGTGCTCAGCGGGATCGTACGTCTTGCCCTGCTGGCGACGCTCTTCGAGGGCCAGGGGGTTCGCCTCGGCGAGGCAGGCGGCCGCGTCGGCATATTCGCCGCGGGCGTCGTGGACCTGGGCCAGGCCAAAAAGCAGCGCGCTGCGTCGCCCGGGCGGCAGCGCGCCATCGTCCAGCCGCCGCCGCAGGGCCGCCTGATCGGCGTCCGGCAGCTTGCCGCGCAGGAGCAGGGCCAGGCTCGCCAGCGGCCCGGGAGCGTGCGGGTGGCATGCACGGGCACGGCGGAAGCACTCCTCGGCCCGCGCCATTTCGCCCACCTCCTCGTGCAGATGGCCCAGGTTGACGAGGCCGTCGAGCAGATCGGGCTGTAGCTCCAGCGCCCGGCGATAGCGGCCGGCCGCCTCGTCCAGCCGGCCCTCTTGCTGCACGCCCAGCCAAGGTCCGAGTGCCCCAGCGCCCAGACCGGCCGCAGCTCGACCACGCGCTCGCAGCACGGCAGCGCCGCGGCATAATCCTCGACGGCGGCGTAGGCATCGGCCAGCGTGCGCCAGGTGGCGACGTCCGCGGGCACAGCTCGGCGGCGCGGCGAAAGCATGCGATCGCCTGCCCGCGTTTGTGCTGCAGCTCCAGCGCAAAGCCCAGATTGGCGTGAACGCGCGCCTGAACTTCGGGCCGCTCTCGCTCCAGGCCGGCCAGGCGGAGGGCCGCATCGTAACGGGCGGACGCGTCGTCCCAGCGCTCCAGAGCGCGGTAGGCGTTGCCGAGATTGTTGTGCGCCGCCGGCAGTTCCGGTTGCAGCCGCACCGCCTCTTGCAAGTGCGGCAACGCTTCTTCCGCCTGCCCTTGCATGACCAGGAGTTGACCGAGATTGCTGTGCGCCAGGGCGAGCTCGGCGTCCGCGGCCAGCGCGGCGCGGAAGGCGCTCACGGCCTCGTCGATCCGCCCCAGCTCGCGCAGGGCGTTGCCGAGGTTATTCTGAGCCATCGCGAAATCGGGCCGCATGTCCAGAGCGGCGCGATACTGCTCGACCGCCTCCGCAAAACGGCCGAGCTCGTAGAGCGCCAGGCCGAGGTTATTGGCCGCCTCGGGAAAAATCGGCTGCAGACGGAGCGCGGTCCGGCAGCAGTCGGCGGCGTCTTCGCTCCGGCCCAGCGCACGGTGGACTTCGGCCAGGTTCGCGTGGTAAGCGGCGAGATCCGGCTCTAGCCCATGTTTAACAAGTGTCGGGGTAGTTTTTGACGTAAGTCCTTAATTTTCAACGCGCGGAGGTCCAGTTTTCAGAAAACCGTAGTGACAATCATTACAAACATTTTAGCTGTTTTGTCCGCATTTCATCGAATATCCGGTTGACGGACCGGTGGATTTGTTGATGATAACATCATGTTCATCCGCTCCGTCAAAGTTCCGTCCTCCAACGGCACCGTCCACGAGTATGTCCGCATCGTCGGCTCGGTGCGCGAGAACGGCAAGGTCAAGCAAAAGGTCATCGCCAACCTCGGGCGACGCGACACCCTCGAAGCCGTCCTGCCGCTGCTCAATCGCTTTCTCACCGGCGAGGAAGGGCCGCAGGCCCTGGCCCAGCAACTCGGCGCCGAGGGACCCATCGAAATCCTCGACGCCAGTACCTGGGGACCGATGCTCGTCGCGCGCCACTTCTTCGACCAACTGGGCCTCTGGCAATGGCTCGATGCTGGTCGGCGTTGGCCCAAGTTGCGGCCGAGCGAAGACCCCGCCGACGACTGGGTCAGCCGCGTCCTGGTGCTGATCACCAACCGCCTGGTGCGGCCGGCCAGCGAGCACGGTTTGGCCGCGTGGCTGGAGACCGATTACGTGTGCGACCGGCATGGTCGCCGGTACGTACCCTGTTGGAAGCAGCAAGGCCGCGTCCAGGTCGACTTGGGGCAACTGCAGCGTTGGTATCGCACGCTGGATCATCTGGGGTTGAACAAGGACGCCGTGGAAGTGGCGCTCTATGAGCGGCTGCGGACGTTGTTCGAGTTCGACGCGGACCTGGTGATGTACGACCTGACCAGTACGTATTTTGAAGGCCATGGTCCGCCGACGCTGGCCAAGCACGGTTACAGTCGCGACGGCAAGCCGCGGAACGTGCAGGTGGTGGTGGGCGTGGTGATGGTGGCGGGTTGGCCGATCGCACATCACGTGTGGGCGGGCAACACGCGTGACAGCACGACGGTCAAGGAAGTCATCCAAGACCTGGCCCGGCGTTTTCGCCTTCGGCGTATCGTCTTTGTCGGTGATCGCGGCATGGTGACCGAGAGCAATCTGGCCATGCTGCAGGCGGCGGCGGAACATGGCTACTTGGTGGGCATGACGCGTCGCCGCAATCCGGAGGCGGAGGCGTTGATTGATCGCGTGGACGAAACGAAGTGGGTCGACTGCCCCAATGGGATCACCGCGCGGGCGAAACCAAATCCACCCCGGACACGAGTGCAAGAGGTCGCCTGCGACCGTGCCGGCGTGCGAGTGTTTGTGGTCGATAGCGACGAGCGTCGGGCCTATGAAGAGCGGCAACGTAGCAAAGCGATGGAGCGGGTGCGTGCGGCCTTGGCGAAGGTGCAGGCGCGCGTGGCCAAGGGCCAGTTGAAGCAGCCGGCCAAGATCGGCGCGGCGGCCGAGCGGGCGTTGCAAAAGAACCACGGCTATCGTTACTACATGTGGGAGTTCAAAGAGGGACAATTGGAGATCGCGGAGCACCCAGTGAATTTACCTCGGGAAAAGAAGTATGAAGGGCGCTACCTCATCCAGACCGATCAGACGGCGATGACGCCCGCGGAGGCGGTGGCGCACTACAAGGACTTAAGCGAGGTGGAACGGGGCTTTCGTTCGCTCAAGGATCCGCTGGGCATGCGGCCGATCTGGCATCACACGGCGCGGCGGGTGAAGGCACACATTTTTGTGGCGGCGTTGGCGTTCTTGATCGAGCGGATGCTGGAGCGCACCTTGAAAGATGCTGGCCTGTCGCTCTCGGCGCAGTCGGCCTTGGAAGCATTGCAGACGATTCGCTACGTGCAATTCCGCGTTGCGGAAGAGCTCCGTAGCGGCACGACACCGGGTTCGTCCCGCGCCCGCCAGGTACTCAACGCCATCGGTCTGGCCGACCATCGGCCGCCGGCGCCGCCCGCGGGCGATGAAACGACAATGTAGTGACTAATCCAAAAATCAGCCCTTACGCAGCAAGGACTTACGGCGACACTTGTTAAACATGGGCTAGCGCGATGGCCTGGTCGATCAGCTCGACGGCCCGGGCATGGTAGCCGTTCTGGTGGTGCAGCACGCCGAACAGGTGCAGCGCCGCGGCATTATCGGGCTCGCGCTCGAGCAGGCCGTGGTAGCAGCGGGCGGCATCGGCGTGTCGCTCTTGCTGGTGCAATTGCCAGCCGGTGGCGAGATCGAAGTTCATGGTTCAACGCCCCGAACCGTGTCCGTGCAACTTGTTGACAGAGCCAATACGGCTCGTGAAGCGAAAACCTACCCGAATTTTTGGGAGAATTTTTCGGAACGTTTTTCGGCGCCGAGCGCAGGCACGATCGGTCGGTTGCGAACGCCATCTTGCGCGGCTAGAATGACGGCACGCCGGCTCGCTGGTTGACGGCAAGATCGGCCTCGTGCCCGCGGGAGATATTGCTCATGGGTCCGGCATCGGGCGCAACCACCAGTGTCACGCTGCTAGGCCGGCTGCGCGAGGAGCCGGCCGCGGGCAGCGCCTGGCAGGAATTCATTGCCCGCTATCGGCCGCGCATCTACGCTCATTGCCTGGCCTTCCCGCTGCAGCCGGCCGACGCCGAGGACGTCACCCAGGCCGTCCTGGTCCGGCTCGTCGAGAAACTGCCCCATTTCCGCTACGAGCCCACGCAGAGCTTTCGCGCCTGGCTCAGGACGGTGACCCGCAATATCTTGTGCGATTACCTTGCCCAACGGCGCGGAGAGCAGGGCAGCGGCGACAGCGCCATCGTGCGCTTGCTGGACAATCTGGAGGCGCACGAAGGCCTGGCACGCGAAGTCGAGGCCGAATTCGACCGCGAGTTGCTCGATGAGGCCCTGAAGCGCGTGCGCACGCGTGTGCCGGCTCAGCGGTGGGAAGCGTTCCGGCTGACCGCCCTGGAAGGCTTATCGGGGCTGGAGGCCGGGGCACAATTAGGGATGCTTGCTGCCACGGTGTACACCGCGAAAAGCAAGGTCCAGAGATTGGTGCGTGACGAAGTGCGCCGCCTGGAAGGACCGGGGTGGCACACATGAACCCCTGTCCCGCCGTGGAACAACTGCGGCGTCTCTTGGCTGAGGAGGTGACCCAGCTGGAGCGTGCGCCGCTGGAAATTCATGTCGAACACTGCGCGCGATGCCAGCAGACGCTGGAGCGCCTGACCGCTGACTCCCTGCGGGGCACGTCGGACCCGGCGGATACGCCTGTCCAGCCGCCGTTGCTGGAGCTGCGCGGCCTCGCCCCTCGCAAGGGCGGCACACTGATAGCCGGCGACGCCGAGCACACGACTGCGTTGCGCGTGCCGGCAGCGGACGAGGAGGGACGAGGGCGAGGGACGAGGGACGCGAGTTGCTTCTCGCCCCTCGTCCCGCGCCCGCGCCGCGCCAGAGGCCACAACGAGCGCCGCTCCGGGCAGCTTCGGTGACTATGAGCTGCTGAGTGAGATTGCCCGCGGCGGCATGGGCATCGTCTACAAAGCCCGGCACCGAAAGCTTCAGCGTGTGGTCGCCCTTAAAGTGACTCGTGCCGGCGACCTGGCTCTTGCCGGCGAAATGCAGCGCTTCCAGGTGGAAGTCCAGGCCGTCGCCAAGCTCGATCATCCCACGATCGTGCCGATCTTCGAAGCGGGCGAGGTGGACGGCCGCTGTTATTTCTCGATGGCTCTGGTGGAAGGGCAGAGCCTGGCCCAGCGGATTGCCGAGCGTCCGCTGCCGCCGCGCGAAGCGGCGGAATTGATGCGGCAAGTTGCGGGGGCCATTGCCTATGCCCATGCCCAGGGAGTCATCCATCGCGATTTGAAGCCGGGCAACATTCTCGTGGACCGGACCGGTCAGCCGCGCGTCACCGATTTCGGTCTGGCCAAGCGCGCCGATGCGGACAGCAGCCTGACCCAGGCCGGGCAGGTGATGGGCACGCCCAGTTACATGTCGCCGGAGCAGGCGGAGGGCAAGACGGAACAAGTGGGGGCACTGGCCGACGTGTATTCGCTGGGCGCGACCCTGTACTGCTTGCTGACGGGCCGGCCGCCGTTCCAGGCCGCCAGCGTGGTCGAGACGCTCAAGCAGGTGGTGGAGCGTGAGCCGGTGCCGCCGCGCCAGCTCAACCCGGCGGTCGATCGCGATCTGGAAACGATCTGTCTGAAGTGCCTGGAAAAACGGCCGGAGCGGCGCTATGTTTGCGCGACGGCGCTGGCCGACGATCTCAAGCGTTTTCTCGAAGACCGGCCGATTCAGGCCCGCCGTGCCAGCGAGCTGGAGAAGCTGGCACGCTGGTGCCGGCGCAATCGGCTTGTGGCCGCTTCCCTGGGCGTCGCGATCGCCGTCTTCCTGACCGCGTTCGCCCTGGTCTCCTGGAGTTACTGGCGCGCGGAGGACGCCCGCCGAGACGAGGCCTATCAGCGCGGGCAGGCCGACCTGGCCCGGGACGCCGCTCAGGAGAAAGAGAAGGCGGAGCGCTGGGAACGCTACCGGGCCAACATCGTCGCCGCCGCCAGCGCGCTGCAGCTGCACAACATCGAAAGTGCCCGCCGTGCCCTGGACGGCGCGCCCAACCAGTACCGCAACTGGGAGTGGCGCCATCTGCACAGCCAGCTCGACGAGGCCCACGCCGTTGCCGACGGCACGGAGAACGACCTGTGGCTTCAGGCGTTCCACGGGCGGCAATTGGTGTTCTCGCTAACGCCTCTCGACGGCAAGATACGCCTGGTCGACCCTGTTAGCGACCGGACATTGGGCACTGTGCCCACCAAGCTGGCAGGGATGACAAAGGTTGTCCTCAGTCCAACCGCCAGCCATCTCGCCGGTTCGGAAGTGGACGGAACCCTACGGCTCTGGGATGTGCGCGGGTAGCGAAATCGCCGTGTGGCAATTCCCAAAAGGGGAAACGAGTCTGTGGTTCAGCCCGGACGGGCGCCGCCTGGTCGTTCGCGCCGGCGACCAGACCATGCACTTGCTTGACGTGCTCCAGCCGCGGAAAATCGCCGTCCTGGGCACCCGTGCCGACGTTCGTTTCCGCAGAAATGCCTTCAGTGCTGATGGCCGACGCTTTGCCATGCCTCGAGGAGTCGCACGTCACCGTCTGGGACATAACAGCCGGCGAGCAGGTCGCCGATATTCACCTGGAGCGGAGCATGGCCTATGCCCTCGCCCTCAACGGGGACGGCACGCGTTTGCTCACCGGCGGCGGGTTCCCGGACAACGCCGTCCGCCTGTGGGACGTGGCGACCGGCAAGCAGACCACCCTGGCACGTGGGCACACCAACTATGTTACCTGGGTCGAGTTCAGCCCCAGCGGAGCCCACGTCGCATCCTGCTCGCCCGATCAGACGGTGCGCCTCTGGGACGGCAAGACACTGCAACCGATCACGATCATGCGCGGGCACACCGGGCCGATCATCACTCTCGCGTTCAGCCCGGACGGCAAGCGTCTCGTCACCTGGTCCGACGACCGCTCGCTTCGGCTCTGGGACGCGGCAACCGGCGAGCTTGCTACGGTCCTCCTCGGTCAAGAAGGTTTGCCCAATTGGCTGGCGTTCAGCCAGGACGGCGCCTACGTCATCGCTTGCGATCATCACCACACATGCCGATTGTGGAACGTGCGGCAGCTGGAGCAGAACGTGCTGCGCGGACACACAAGCTACGTCTACAACGTCGCCTTCAGCGCAGACGGTACACGGCTGGCTTCGGCAGCCTGGGACAGCACGGTTCGCATCTGGGACACCGCAACCGGCACGCCGACGGCTGCGCTCAAGCACGATCACCAGATCGTTGGCGGACTGGCGTTCAGCCCCGACGGCAAGCTGGTGGCCTCGGTGGCGCACGATAACAAGGTTTGGGTGTGGGACCTGGCGTCGGGCAAGGCGCGGCACATCTTCCTGGCAACCACCGGCTGGCTGACTGATCCGCGCCCCGCTTTCAATGGTCGAGGCACGCTCTTGGCACAGGGCGGCAACGATGGATTGGTCCACTTCTGGGACCCTGTGAGCGGCGCCCTGGCGGGCAAACTTCCCCCGGCCAACGAGTCGATCACCGATGTGGCCTTCAGCCGTGATGGAAGCGTGCTGGCTTCGGCCGGTGAGCGGACCGTGCGCCTTTGGGACGTGGCGACCCAGAAGCCGCTGGCTGTTCTGAACGGACACCAGGACTGGATAGACAGGATTGCCTTCAGCCCCGACGGCCGGGTCATCGCCTCGGCCAGCCGCGACAAAACCGCGCACATCTGGGACGCCAAGACCTACCAGCAGCTGGCCAAGCTCGATCACGGCAGTCTACTCTACGGACTGGCCTTCAGCCCCGACAATTCGCGGCTGGCCACCGCCTGCGCCGACAACACCGTACGGCTTTGGGACCTGGCCACCTATCAAGAGGTCGCCGAGTTGCGCGGCCACGCCGCCTATGTTCACGCCGTCGCCTTCAGCCCCGACGGCACCCGCCTCGTCTCGGCATCCGGCGATCATACTTTGCGCATCTGGGACATGCTGTCCGCACGCGAACGTGCACAGAAAAGCCGTGCGCAAAGAGGTCGGTAGAGAACCCAGCAATGAGCTGCGGCCGGATCAGGCCAACATCGGCTATCATCCCAATGCGCTCGTGCCGACGTACATTACGAGGTGCGGCCGACGCGCTGACGGAGGGTGCTCGATCCCAACGGTGAAACGTGGCCGTATCTACCGGCCGGCGCACGCTTTCAGTTGGCGGATGCCGCGCGTGTTTTCAGTCGCGGGGTCGCGGGGGGTGTCCCGTCAAAACGTGAAAAGCTGAAACGGGGGCCACGGGGCGGGTCGGCAGCCCTTGTCATTCGCAAACTGGCGGCGGGGCAAGCTTCTTCGCGATGCCGTCCCAGAACGTCCTCGATGACTTTCTGGGCCGCACCGCGAATGAGGCCCGATGGCACCATCTTGAGCAGCCCGCCGAGTTGGGTCACCTCCGCCGTCCAGCGCACCCGGGTCTGCGCGTCCGCCGGCGTCAACGTGAGCGCTGTCTCGACCGTGTTGCTGCTGCCGATGCCCTTGCTCGTCAGCCGAAAGCGCACCGCCTCCGGTTCGCGCCGCTCGATGATCTCCATCGTCACGTCCATGCTGCCGCGCAAACGCCAGGCCCGGATGGACCGTGTACTGCGCTCGGTCGCGGTGCGGCTCGCCCTTGACGGTGGCGTCCGGCACGCACTGCACCAGGAACGCGGCATCGCTGAGCTTCGGCCAAAGCTGGTCGATCGGCATTGCGAACGTGCGCTCGCCTTCGAATCGCTGCGTCATGCAGGCCTCCGCCAGTGTTTTTCGATCTGCTCCAGCGCATGGCTCAGCGGCCAATGGTAGATGTCAGCGATGGTGAGGACCGCCATCTGCTGCTTCAGGAAATCACGCAGGACCGGCGCGACCTTCGGGATCTCGCGCGTTCCCAGCGGTTGCGTCTCGAGGAACGCCAGCAGCTCCTCGGAGTCCGCTTGCACGCTCGGCGGGATGGTGCAATAGCCGTGGGTATGCAGCAGGTGGATCGCAAAGTTGCCGCCGCGTCGCCCCGTTTGCGTTCCACGAATCTGCTTGAGCTGATTACCGTGCGCGGCCTGGGCGAGGCTCTTCAGCTTGGGGCGTTCGCGATCGTCCGAATCTTCATCGCGGGGCATGGTTGGGCCTTGGTTGTGCAGATTGGAAACATCGTGCGCGTCGGCTGAAATGCTATCCGATTGGCGGCCGAAAAGCCAGGGGGTGCAAAAACCCGCGGGCCTTTCGGCCCGCGGCGTGTTCTGGTCCCACTCACCACTCACCACTCACCACTCACTCCCCCCGCAGCAGTGCCTCGACACGGGCGCGCATGTTCAGAAACGCCTCCACACAGCGCGGATCGAAGTGCGTGCCGGAGGTCTCTGCCAGCTCCAGAAATGCCTTCTCCGTCGGCAGGGCGGGGCGGTACGGGCGTTCGGAAGTCATTGCGTCGAACGCATCGGCGACGGCGACGATGCGCGCCGACATCGGAATCTGCTCGCCGTGCAGTCCGTCGGGATAACCCTTGCCGTCGAAGCGCTCGTGGTGGTGCTTGATGATCGGGATCATTGGCGCCAGGTTGAGTAGCGACGTGACCATCGAGGCGCCCTTGGTCGTATGCGTCTTCATCGCCTCGAATTCGCCCGCGGTCAGCTTGCCGGGCTTGCGCAGGATCGCGTCGTCGATGCCGATCTTGCCGATGTCGTGCAACGGCGTGCCGATCTGCAACTGGTACTTCTCCGCAGCCGGCAGCCGTAGCTGTTCCGCCAGCAGCAGCGAATAGTCGGTGACGCGCCGCGTGTGCTCGCCGGTGTACTGGTCGCGCATCTCGACGGCACGGGCGAGCGTCTGCACCGTGTCGATGAATTGCTGCCGTTGCTGCTCGATCAGCTGGGCCGATTCGATGCCGATGGCGACGCTGGCCGCGATGGCGTCGGTGAGGTACAGGTCGCTTTCGGTGAACGCGTCCTGTGTGGGCCCGCGGTCCAGGTGCAGCACGCCGAGCCGTTGCCGCGGCGAGCGCAATAGCGCGCAAATGATCGAGCTCATCGTGCCGATGTGTACGCTGCGCCCTGCACCAGGTCCTCGTCGACGCGCGCATCGCGGCACAGCAGCGACTCACCCAGGCGAAAGCAACGGTCGATCAGCGTGCGGCTATACGGCCGGCCGGTCCTCAACGGCATCATGCCGGGACCGAGCAGCGCCCGCAGCGTCAGCTCGCCGGTGACCGGGTCGGCCAGGATGATCGCGCCGCGCTGGGCGCCCAACGTCGTCACCACGTCGGCCAGGATCGACTGCAATAGTTCGTCGAGATTGGCGATACGCATCAGGTGCTGGTTGGCGCGCACCAGGGTCATGACGCCCTGGGGCAGCTGCAGGTTTGGCTGCGATATCTTCGGCACGACCTGGCCGGGCAGCGGCGTCGACGGCGCCGGCCGATCGCGGACCACCGCCTCGACCGCTTCGTCCCAGCTGCGACTGGTGGCGGCCTGGACGCGCAGGTGCAGGCCGGACGCGCGAATCTGGTGATCGGCCTGGGACGCCGCCGGCGGACCGGGCGGCAGCGTCTGCCCCGCCGACCCCGTCTCGCCGCTCTCCAGCTCGACGACCCGCAGCATCAGCTTGCCGAGCTGGATGACGTCCTGCACCGCGAGCGGGCGGTCGGCTCCTTGCACACGGTCGCGATTGACCACGGTCGGATACAGTGGGTTTTTCGCGAGATCGCGCAACACCCAGCGACCGCCGGCAAACCGCACCTCTGCGTGCACCCGATCCACCGAGAAGTCGCGCAGAACGACCTCGAGGTTATTCTGCCGGCCGATGCGCAGGACGCGTTCCGCCTCCCAGGTCAGGCCCGCAAGGTTCGACCCCAGCCCTGCCAGGACGATGCGCGTTCGGCCCATGGACAACATCCCCAACCGGCGATAGCGGCGGCATCCAACGTGCAGTAAGCATAGGTCATTTTTTCAGCACATGAGGCGCACACGGTTCGTAGTTCCGCCTTCAGGTGGTTGGGGAGCCGCCTAAAGGCGGAACTACGAACCATTCGTCGTTAGCCCGACGCGCAAGCGAGGTGCACCCTCGCTTGCGCGTCGGGCTAACGAACCGCTCGCGTTTCTGAACGCCCGATCAGTCCGCGTCCACGGACAACGGTCGTGCCGGATTTCCGGATTGTGCACAATTTGCTAGGTGTTCCGCAGCGCGAGCGTATGCTATACTCTTGGAGTAACGTAAACTTCGCGAAGCGCTTGAGCGTTTTTTGGCATGGTGTTGCCGAATGAACCCGCAGCCCCCCCGCTCGCGACCGGTTGAACCGGAGCCACCGGGGCAAGACCCGATTGCCTACCCGACGCATGCGGCCGGTGAGGACGACACCGATCTGCAGGGATTGTCGCGCAGACGACGCGGGCGCGCGGGAGCTAAGCGCGACGCGAGTCATCGGCGATCCGCTGGCGCCAGCCACGCCGTCGCCCCCCGTCGACGAAAAGCGGGTGGTGATGGGCGGCGATTTCCAGCTGGTCAAGAAACTCGGCGAAGGCGCGATGGGCGCCGTCTTCCTGGCTCGACAGCTCAGTTTCAACCGCGATGTCGCCCTGAAGGTACTGTTCGCGCATGTCGCGAAGAATGAAAAGCTGGTCGAGCGACTCAACCGCGAGGCGCGGGCGATGGCGGCGCTCGACCATCCCAACATCGTGCAGGCCTACGCCGTCGGCGAGGAGAATGGCTGCCCCTACGTGGCGATGGAGTTTGTCGACGGCAAGAACCTGCAGAAATGGCTGGGTAAGCTCGGCCGGCTCAGCGTCGCCGATGCCGTCCACATCGTTCGCGCCTGCGCCGTCGGGCTCGGTTATGCCCACAAGCAGGGCATGATCCATCGCGACATCAAGCCCGAGAACATCCTGGTCACTCGCTCCGGCGCCGTCAAGATTGCCGACCTCGGCATGGTCAAGACGTTCGACGATGACATGGCGCTGACCCAAACCGGACATGCGGTCGGCACGCCGTGGTACATGCCGCTGGAGCAGGGCGCAACGCCAAGGACACCGATGGGCGTTGCGACATTTACGCCCTGGGCTGCACGCTGTACTGTTTGCTCACGGGCAACCCGCCCTTTCCCGGCACCACGATCATCGATGTGATCCGTGCCAAGGAGCAAGGCACGTTCCCGCCGGCGCGGTCGGTCAATCCGGAGGTGCCCGAGCGGCTCGACCTGGTCATCGCCAAGATGACCGCCAAGCAGCCGCGCTACCGTTATGAGAACTGCGACGAGGTCGTGCGCGACCTGGACGCGCTGCAGCTGGCCGGCGCGACGCTACGGCTCGGCGAGGCCGCACCGTCGCCGGAAGCTTCCGCATCGAGTCGTTCAAGCGGCGAGATCATCACCAATCCGACGCTGGCCGGCGAGTTGCCGGACGCCAATGTGTGGTATGTGCGCTTCAAGGGCCCCGGCGGCCAGGCGGTGCTGCGGAAGTACACCACCGCCCAGCTGCAGAAAAAGCTCAGCGAAGGCACGATCGAGCCCAAGGCCAAGGCGAGCCACAGCCCCAAGGACGGCTTCCGCGCCCTGGCGACGTACAAGGAGCTCGAGGGTTTGGCGGCGAGTCGCGCGTCGAAGGAGGGGGCCGATAAGAACACCGCCAAGTACCGCAATCTCTACAAGAAGATCGAGGAGCAGGATCGCCAACGCGACCAACAGGAGGACCAGCGCAGCGCCTCCGCGACGCCCCCCTGGCTGGGCCTCGCCTTCACCATCGGCGTCGTCGCGCTCGGCGTGCTCGCCGTCAGCGCGTTCGTCTATTACGTCTCAGGAATGCTAAGGTAATTCCTCGTACAAGCCCGCGGGCGAGTCTTCGAGCCCTCGGGGTCCGGACCCCGAGGGCTCGAAGACTCGCCCGCGGGCTTGATGCTCACTCTTGACAGGCATCACGCCGTGACCGCGCCCTCGGAGGCCGAGCGCACCGTGCGGGCATACTTTGCGAGCACACCTCGGCTCTCGCGCGGTGCAGGCTTCTTCCACGCCGAACGGCGCCGCGCCAATTCCGCCTCGTCCAGTGCTACCGACAACTCCTTACGATCCGCGTCGATCGTGACCGCATCGCCGTCCTTGAGCAGCGCGATCGCGCCGCCTTCCCACGCTTCCGGCGCGACGTGGCCGACGACCAGCCCACGGGTGCCGCCCGAAAATCGGCCGTCCGTGATCAGGCCGATCTGCTCGCCCAGCCCGTGGCCCGACAGCGCCGCGGTTACCGACAGCATCTCGCGCATGCCCGGACCGCCGACCGGCCCCTCGCCGCGGATGACGACGATGTCGCCCGGCTTGATCCGGCGCTCGCGGATGGCGGCGAAGCACGCTTCCTCGCCGTCGAAAACGCGGGCCGCGCCGGTGATCCGCCGTTTCTTCACGCCCGCCACCTTCGCCACCGCGCCCTCGGGAGCCAGGTTCCCCTTCAGGATCACGATGTGCCCATGCGCGTGCATCGGCGCGGCCAGCGGCCTGATCACGGTCTGCGGCCGATCGTAGATGCTCGGCACCTCGGCGAGGTTGCCTGCCATCGTCTTGCCCGTGACCGTAACGCAGTCGCCGTGCAGCAGCCCTGCCTGCAGCAGCGCCTTCAGGACGGCGGCGGTGCCGCCGGCCCTGTGCAGGTCGAACATGACGTACTTGCCGGCCGGCTTGAGATCGGCGAGGTCGGGCACCTTGTCGCCGAGGCGATCGAAGTCGGCGAGCGTCCACGGCACCTCCGCCTCAC
Organism: uncultured Gemmataceae bacterium; assembly: GCA_963834865.1. GTDB lineage: Bacteria > Planctomycetota > Planctomycetia > Gemmatales > Gemmataceae > CAWIDK01. Next base: position 1,402,415 of record CAWIDK010000002.1, on the reverse strand, counting down.
GGGCGATCGCCATGAGATGGAGCACGGCATTGGTCGAACCGCCCAGCGCGAGCACCGCGGTGTAGGCATTTTCGAGTGATTTGCGAGTGATGATGTCGCGCGGGCGGATGCCTTGCTCGATCAGGCCGACGAGCTGCTTGCCGGCCAGGAACGTTTCGCGTTCCTTGGCGGCGCTGACGGCGGGATTGCTGGCATCGTAAGGGAGCGACAGGCCCATCGCCTCGATGGCGGAGCTCATGGTGTTGGCGGTGTACATGCCGCCGCACGAACCGGCGCCGGGGCACGCCTCGCACTCGACGTGGTGCACGCCGGCGGCGTCGAGCTTGCCGGCCTGGAACTGGCCGACGGCCTCGAAGATGGACACGATGTCGATGTCGTCGCCGGCGGCGCCGGTGCCGGGCAGGATGCTGCCGCCGTAGACGAAGACCGACGGGATATTGAGGCGGGCCATCGCCATGGCGCAGCCGGGCATGTTCTTGTCGCAGCCGCCGATGGCGAGCAGGCCGTCGTGATTCATACCCCCGGCAACGATTTCCAGCGAATCGGCGATGACCTCGCGCGAAACGAGGCTGTAGCGCATGCCCTGATGCCCCATCATGATGCCGTCGGAAGCGGTCGGCGCACCGAAGATTTGCCCGACGCCGCCGCCGGCGCGGATGCCCTCCACCGCCCGGCGCGAGCCGATCGAGATGGGCATTGCACGGCGTGATGTCGCTAAAGAGCGAGGCGACGCCAATCATCGGCCGCTCGAAATCGTCATCGTGAAAGCCAACGGCGCGGAGCATCGCCCGGTTTGGCGCCCGGCCCATGCCTTCGGTGGTCAGCAGGCTACGGCGGCGTTGTTCGGACATGTTCGTTTCTCCGCCCGGCAAGTAGGTCCCGCCTGCCGGGCGGGACCTGGAAGCGCCCAGGTCCCGTGCCCCACGAGGGACCCACGCTGGATGCGCCAAGGTCCAGCTAGGCAGGCGGGACCTACCGGCTCACTTCTGCTTCTTTTTCTTGGCTTCCGCTGGATAGGTGAACGTCACGATGAGCGGCCGCGGCCGTGACGGGTCGCGATTCAACGTGAGCTTGTTGTCGTCCGACTCGGCTACCTTGGCCTTGTCCTGGCCATCGAGAAACTCCGTCGCCGGCAGGAGGTCGTCGTAGACCCGGGTGCCGTAGTGCATCGGAAAGATGTATTCGCGCGGCTTGATCTGCGCGACGATCTTCTTCGCCTCGCTGCCATTGGCCGTGTAGACGCCGCCGATCGGAATCATGAGCACGTCGACCTCGCCGATCTGCCGGAGTTGGGCCGGCGTCAGCAGATGGGCGACATCGCCCATGTGACAGATGCGCCAGCCGTCCATCTCGACGAGGAACGCCGTCACCTTGCCGGAGCGCAGGCCTTCCATGTCGTCGTGGTAGAGGCCGACGGAGCGAATCTGCACGTTGCCGATCGTTTCGTCGACACGGTTCCAGTCCGCGCGCAGTCCCAGGCCCTTGAGCCCGCGGATGACGCGCAGGCTCTTGTCCTTGTGGTTGTCGAGCGCCTCGACTTGCGTGTGGTCGTCGTGGTTGTGGCTGACCAGCACCACGTCGGCCTTGAGGCCTTGAGGCCGGCCGTACTCGGGAATGAGGTGCGGGTCAAAGGCAACGCGAAAGCCCTTGCTCGACTCGATGATGAAAAACGACTGCCCGTACCAGCTCACCTTAATCGGCGCCCATTTCGTGTCGCCGGACCGGACGGCGCCGCCGAAGAGCAATGTTCCGAGCACCAACCAACCGGCGATGCCACGACGCAACATGTTTGGATCTCCAGGGAGCAGCGGAGCCGTCTCCCTAGATGATACCGCAACGCGAGGCGATCGTCATCGACAGCTCGCTGGGCTACAACGCAGCAAAGCGATGCAGCGGGTGCGTGCCGCGTTGAACACGAAAAGCCCGCGGCAACAGCTGGTTGCCACGGGCTTTTCGACGAAATAGGAGATTGCCGGCCGAACCGGGCCGAAGTAGCACTGCCAAGTGGTCAGATCAACCAAGCCGCTTGCCGGAGGCGGATTGGCATCCGCGTAGCCCCGGCCCCCAAACGGCACGCGGCCGGGAATCATCCGCGAAGGATGCGCCGGCGTATTCGTGGTTCGCGCCCTTTGCTGACCGGTCGGCTTTCCGCGTCGGCCAAAAAGCCGCAACGACGCTCACCAGCACGCAAATCAGATACAGATGCGTCGCCCAGTGAGTAAGGATGAGTTGGATCATGATTACACCGTTTCGGTTGCCAGTTTCTTGCACCGACTGGCACTGCGGCCTCGTTCCCGGTTCCGCGTTCCGACGCGTCCAAGCTGCCGGTTAATACGGTGCAGAAGCGCCGAATCTGGCAGTGACTTGCCAAGATTTTTTTCTTTTTCCGCCGTCGCGCAGGTGTTGCATTGTAAACGCTGTGCACGCGATGAGTTGCGACGAGTACCCGCCGACGGACCTGACCTTGACACCGGGCGCGGATAAAATGCCCAGGCCACGCCCCACGTGGCTTTTCTCGACGACGGCGAATTTCGTTGATGACGAGCAGTCGGTGGCACAGTAGGGCTGCCGCGGATTTCGGATGCTCGAGCTTCCCCAGGGAGAGCCAGCCATGCGCAAGAAACGCAAGCCGCCCGAAGAACGCAAGCCGGAAGATTACATGGAGGCGGCAGCGAACTCGATGGAGCTCGCCAAGGTCCTGGCCGGCGAGGGCGGAATCAGCGACCAGGACTTCCTCGAACGCATGGCGCGCAGCGACGAGCTCGTCGACCACGACCGCGAGCTATGCGGCATGTGCCACAACGTGATGCTCGGCGCCGAGGTCGCCCGTGAGCTGATCGAGGCCGGCGACTACGAAGACGTTGTGAGCAAGTGGGCGGCCGAAACCAAACGGCGCTGGGAGAACAGCAAGTTCTTCAAGCTGTGGCACCAGGAAGAGAAGGCCGGTCGCGACCCACGTCAGGCGTGCAAGGATCGCGGATGGGAGCCGTGAAAAACAGTGTCTCTGCCAGCTCGGCCGATTCCCAGCGAACGGCCGAATCATGGCCGAAGTGCAGCGTTTCTCGACTTGCCACGACCGGACCACGCGCGTGAAAAAGGGCCAACCGCGAGATTGGCCCTTGGGTACTGCTTTTTGCAGGCGTCGCCTCCTTCTTCCCCTCGGCCGTAACGGCGGTCGCCAGTTCGGGGGTGACGGTGCCGCTGGCTTCAAAGGTCAGCTTCTTCTCGCCGTTCTCTCCTGCGCTCGCACCGTGATCGTCGTCTTGCCGTCGAAGTCGCCGTGCAGCAACTTCTCGGCGAGTGGATCTTCGTATCATCGAGGCGTCCGAGCGAACTCGCGCACTCCATCAGCGCTTCCGCAGGAGATCGGTTCTGGGTAGAATCAGAAAAGATCGGGACGACCTTGCGATGGCGGAACCGGGCACCGCCCATCGGACGCTCGGAGGTCCACGTGCCAAGTTCCTCCGGCAATCCGCAGAAGACGCCGCAGACGCTCAAGGAGGTCGATCTGCCTGGCCGCATCCGCGCCGCTGGCGGGGCGAGCCTGAAGGGAGCCGGCGAACTCTTCGGCTGGGAACCCGCCCACGTGACCAAAAACGCCGCGGATTTCACCAAAGACCAATTGCTCGCGAAAGGGTGGACGAAGGCCAGGCTCGTGAATGTCGCTGAAGGCTACGAGCACATCAGCAGGATTACACCGAACAACCCGAGCGCGGCGGGGCGAGCGGCACAGCTACGCGCGATCGCCGAATTGCTCGACTGAGGAGAACGCCTGTGGTTCACCACAACCATTTCATTATACACAACGACTCGTGCCAGGCTCTGATGTTGAACATCGAGCCGGAAGGCGCTTTTTTCCCGCTGGCCCAGGGAGAAGAAGTGTCCATCACCGACGCGTTCACGTCCGCTCCGGTCACCATCAAGCTGTCCAGGTCCGACCGGGGCGATCCGCTAGTTTCGATCTGGCCCGGTGATGGCGAGGTGCGCGTCGAGAAGGGCGGCATCGATGTTCTTGACCTGATCCAAGAGCAATCGGCCTTGGAGAGGTGAGCTCCACCGCGATCAATCCAACGTCGGACGCGAGCCGCCGGGCTTGTCCCGCGGGCGACACGGCGGGGACAAGCCCGCCCGCTCGCTTCGCCCACGCCGTTTGCAATGGGAGCGCGGCCGCGCAAGAAAAACGGCCAACCTGGATAGGTTGGCCGTGTGTCGGCTGCGGCAGCAATTGGTACTTCTTCCCCTCGGCCGTGATGGCGGTCGCTAGCTCCGGGGGGGTGACGGTGCCGCTGGCCTCGAAGGTCAGCTTCTTCTCGCCGTTCTCTTCCTGCGCTCGCACCGTGATCGTCGTCTTGCCGTCGAAGTCGCCGTGCAGCAGCTTCTCGGCGAGCGGGTCCTCCAGCATGTTCTCGATCGCCCGACGCAGCGGTCGCGCACCGAACTCCAGGCTGCTGTCCTTGTCGATGATCACCTGCTTGGCCTCGTCGGTCAGCTCCATGGCCAGACCCTTGTCCTTGAGCCGCTTCTTGACCTTGGTCAGCTCGATGTCGATGATGCGCTTGAGATCCTCCGACGTGAGCGCGCGGAACACGATGATGTCGTCGAGACGGTTGAGGAACTCGGGCCGGAACGCCTTCTCCATCTCGCCCTTGAGCATGTCCTTCATCCGGTCGTAGGTCGCCGCCGCGTCGCGCTTGCCGAAGATGTTGAAGATCTGCTTGCCCTGGATCTCCGACGCCCCGATGTTCGTCGTCATGATCAGGATCGCGTTCTTGAAGTCCACGGTGCGGCCGACGTTGTCGGTCAAGCGGCCCTCTTCCATGATCTGCAAGAGGATGTTCCACACGTCCGGGTGGGCCTTCTCGATCTCGTCGAGCAGCACCACACTGTACGGCCGGCGGCGAATCTTTTCGGTGAGCTGGCCGCCCTCTTCGTAGCCGATGTAGCCCGGCAGCGCGCCGGTGAGCCGGCTGACGTTGTGCTTCTCCATGTATTCGGACATGTCGAGCTGCACCAGCGCATTCTCGTCGCCGAACATGAACTGCGCCAGCCGCTTCGCCAGCAGCGTCTTGCCCACGCCGGTCGGCCCCGCGAAGATGAAGCTGCCGATCGGCCGTTTCGGATCCTTCAGCCCGGCCCGGCTCTTGCGCACCGCCTTGGCGATGGCGACGATCGCCTCGTGCTGGCTGATGACCGTCCGGTGCAACTCGTCCTCCATCGTCAAGAGGCGTTTCGGTTCGTCGGCGCTGATGCGCGTGAGCGGCACGCCGGTCATCTTGTTGACGACCTCGCGGATGACTTCTTCATCGACGATGCCGTCGATCTCCTTGGAGCGTTCGCGCCATTCCTTGGTGATCGTCTCCTTCTTCTTCTTGAGCTTGTCCGCCTGGTCGCGCAGGTGGGCCGCCTTCTCGAAGTCCTGCTCGGCGACCGCGGACTCCTTCTCCTGATTGAGCTGCTCGATCTGGCCGTCCAGCTCCTTGAGATCGGGCGGCCGGGTCATCGCCTTGAGCCGAACCCGAGCGCCGGCCTCGTCGATGACGTCGATCGCCTTGTCGGGCAGGCAGCGGCCGGAAATGTAGCGATCCGACAGCTCGACCGCTTCCAGCAGGGCGTCGTCCTTGATCTGGAACCGGCGTTCGAGGGCGTCGTCCTTCTCGGTCTTGCCTTGGCGAGCCAGTTCGGTGAGATCCCCCGCAATCTACCCGGCGAAGACACCGCAGCACGGCTATGCTAACTCTCCGCGACGGTAGGCGCGGATCTGACCGGGAGCCGTGCTATGCCCATGACTTTTGACGCGACACTGAAGGACATGGGCCGAGACAGCCCGCTGGGCGTGCTCACGACGTTCGACCGCCCCCCCTGCCGGGCCAGTGAAGCTGCTCAGCGCCGATCTGTCCACAGTCACCAGCGCGGCCGATCTCCTTCTTGGCCTCGGTGAGCCGTTGGAGGAGATTGTCCATGTGGAATTCCTATTGTGCCAAAAGGAAGTCTCCTCGGCGGCAAAGGCCTGTCCTCACTGCGGCCACCCCCTGCGCTATTTCTCATTGGGAGATCTAGCCAGACACGCATCGCGCTTTCTGTTATTCTCGCTTTGCATTCCTCTTCTGACATGTTGCTGTGTTCGCCAAATTGAGCCACCCGAGCCGAAGCCGGACCACTCGCAGCTAGTCGATTGGCATGGTCCGCCAATAGACGAGAACGCCAGAAAGAAACTCGATGCTGAATGGAAGGTCCACATGGTCTTTCTAGATAGCTTTGCGGGAAGGTTCATGTACTTCATGTACTTAGTGATGCGATATTGTATGTTCCTCGCAGTGCCAGCGGCCGTAGTCTACGGTTATGCTCGGGCGGCCGCTCGGCCGGCAAGCACGAGGTGTGCGTCCTGCGAACAGTTGATAATGCGAAAACTGATACGGTGCCCACACTGCAACCGTTGCGTGCCTATGTACGATGTCACTCCCATTTGCGTGGTTGGAGCACAAGGCTGGCTAGGATATAGTCCCTAAGCCTGCGCCTAACTCCGTGCTCCGTTGGCCCGCCTACTTGGAGTCCACCATGTTGATGACGTCGAGCAATGCGCTCCGAAAATCTACATGAACCGTGGCAGGGGCCATCCTCCCGACGCTCCGCAGATGGAGCATAAGGATAGCTTCAGTTCATGTTGGCGCTGATGCGCAAGCGAGTAGGGTGAAGCCGTAAGGTCCTTTATTAGAGGTAGCATTGGGGACAAGACTGCGCTGCTACCGGTTGGCATCGCGGCTCCTCCGCTATTGATGACGTTGACAGCTACGCCGTTTATTATACGCCGATGGGCAACGAGGGTGGGCAAGGAGGGACATTAAGGAAATGCTGTGTAGACAACCCCGCATGGGGGACATGCAGGATCTCAGCGAATGGACGACACGTCCATGGACGCCTGCAGCATTCTCTGCTTCCGTCACGGCTCCCGACCCCCTCTCCCCATCACAGGTTCCCATGTCGGTTCAGCGTCAACCGGCGCACTCTGTTACGTCGGGTTGAGACAAGATGGCGTTCAGCAATTCCTCGTTGCCTTCCGAGGCAGCGACGACCGGGAGCGTGCAGCGAACGATTTGCTTCGCAGTTCCCTTGACCGGATCGTACCGCACCGCGCGAGCCCAGCCGTAATACACCTGGTTGCGCTTCACGTCGATCACAAGGAAAAGAACCGGTACGTTGGAGTGCTGCAGGCGCGGATCAACTGTAAAGGCGCCTCAAAGTCAAATGTCTCGCCGACCGGTTGCTCGGTTGCTTTCACGGAGACGGCGGCAATGCGAGGGTTTTCTCCATCAAGGAAAAAAGTAGCAATCGCATCGAACGGGCTGCTTTTCCCGTCATGTACGGTGGCCCAGATGGACGCCCCGAGATCTTGCAGGTAGAGCCGGGCGAGCAATTCCGCACGTTGGTCGATGTACCAGGGGTTTGCTCGACTTGGCATGTGGCACCTCACGCGAACGCCGACTGCTGCGGCTTGAAGTCTTGCCGCTGCCAAAACGCCGCTACTTCATCGTACAGCACTCGCAAGTTGGCCGGCGTCAATTCGTGCGTAACGGGGATCGCGTAAACTCCGGGACCGGCCTGATCGTTGACGGCGCGGATGAACGCTCGCTTCCTGGGCTCCTGGACACCGACCAAATACGTCGGGCCGGGAATGCGAGCAAGCGATTTCCTCTTCCTTGGCGGCAGCGCCACCTGAATTTCACTGCCGACAATCGGCGTGGTCGTCGATTTTACCTGGACAAAGAACACGGGCGTCATCCCCTTCACGCCTATTAATTCTACCAGGTAATCGACCGCCGGCCACTTCTCGGTAAGAAAGGCCGGCCGGAAGAGCGGCCGGGTAAACTGACTGTAATCGGTGATTGCGAGTTCGAAGATGCTCTCTCCTCGGTCGCCGATGAAGCTCCGCAGCTCGGCATTGCGCGAAAGCCGTCTTGCCATGGTCGCAAAACCTCACCCTCCAACCGGAACGCGTCGCGAATACCGTGAGCAACCGTGATTGAACCACGGCCAGAACACGCGCAAGAAAATGGGCCAACCCACTGGGTTGGCCCTTCGTCGCCGCGTCCGCAAGCATTTACTTCTTCCCCTCGGCCGTGATGGCGGTCGCTAGCTCCGGGGGGGTGACGGTGCCGCTGGCCTCGAAGGTCAGCTTCTTCTCGCCGTTCTCTTCCTGCGCTCGCACCGTGATCGTCGTCTTGCCGTCGAAGTCGCCGTGCAGCAGCTTCTCGGCGAGCGGGTCCTCCAGCATGTTCTCGATCGCCCGACGCAGCGGTCGCGCACCGAACTCCAGGCTGCTGCCCTTGTCGATGATCACCTGCTTGGCCTCGTCGGTCAGCTCCATGGCCAGACCCTTGTCCTTGAGCCGCTTCTTGACCTTGGTCAGCTCGATGTCGATGATGCGCTTGAGATCCTCCGACGTGAGCGCGCGGAACACGATGATGTCGTCGAGACGGTTGAGGAACTCGGGCCGGAACGCCTTCTCCATCTCGCCCTTGAGCATGTCCTTCATCCGGTCGTAGGTCGCCGCCGCGTCGCGCTTGCCGAAGATGTTGAAGATCTGCTTGCCCTGGATCTCCGACGCCCCGATGTTCGTCGTCATGATCAGGATCGCGTTCTTGAAGTCCACGGTGCGGCCGACGTTATCGGTCAGCCGGCCCTCTTCCATGATCTGCAAGAGGATGTTCCACACGTCCGGGTGGGCCTTCTCGATCTCATCGAGCAGCACCACGCTGTACGGCCGGCGGCGAATCTTTTCGGTGAGCTGGCCGCCCTCTTCGTAGCCGATGTAGCCCGGCAGCGCGCCGGTGAGCCGGCTGACGTTGTGCTTCTCCATGTATTCGGACATGTCGAGCTGCACCAGGGCGTTCTCGTCGCCGAACATGAACTGGGCCAGCCGCTTCGCCAGCAGCGTCTTGCCGACGCCGGTCGGCCCCGCAAAGATGAAGCTGCCGATCGGCCGTTTCGGATCCTTCAGCCCGGCCCGGCTCTTGCGCACCGCCTTGGCGATGGCGACGATCGCCTCGTGCTGGCTGATGACCGTCCGGTGCAGCTCGTCCTCCATCGTTAGCAGCCGTTTCGTTTCGTCGGCGCTGATGCGCGTGAGCGGCACGCCGGTCATCTTGTTGACGACCTCGCGGATGACTTCTTCATCGACGATGCCGTCGATCTCCTTGGAGCGTTCGCGCCATTCCTTGGTGATCGTCTCCTTCTTCTTCTTGAGCTTGTCCGCCTGGTCGCGCAGGTGGGCCGCCTTCTCGAAGTCCTGCTCGGCGACCGCGGACTCCTTCTCCTGATTGAGCTGCTCGATCTGGCCGTCCAGCTCCTTGAGATCGGGCGGCCGGGTCATCGCCTTGAGCCGAACCCGAGCGCCGGCCTCGTCGATGACGTCGATCGCCTTGTCGGGCAGGCAGCGGCCGGAAATGTAGCGATCCGACAGCTCGACCGCTTCCAGCAGGGCGTCGTCCTTGATCTGGACGCGGTGGTGCGCCTCGTAGCGATCGCGCAGCCCGCGGAGAATCTCGACCGCCTCGTCCTTCGACGGCGGGTTAACGATGATCTGCTGGAATCGGCGTTCGAGCGCCCCGTCCTTCTCGATGTACTTGCGGTACTCGTCGAGGGTGGTGGCCCCGATGCACTGAATCTCGCCGCGGGCCAGGGCCGGCTTGAGCACGTTGGACGCGTCGATCGCGCCCTCGGCGCCGCCGGCGCCGACCAGCGTGTGCAATTCGTCGATGAACAGGATGGTGTTCTTCGCCCGGCGCACCTCGTTCATGACGGCCTTGATGCGTTCCTCGAACTGGCCGCGGTATTTCGTGCCGGCGACCATCATGGCCAGATCGAGCACGACAATGCGCTTGTCGCGCAAGAGCTCGGGGACGTTGGAATCGACAATGAGCTGCGCCAGGCCCTCGACGATGGCGGTCTTGCCGACGCCGGCTTCGCCCAGGAGCACCGGATTGTTCTTGGTCCGGCGGGAGAGGACCTGGATGACGCGTTCGATTTCGTTTTGGCGGCCGATGACGGGGTCGAGCTTGCCCTGGCGGGCGAGTTCGGTGAGGTCCCGCCCGAACGAGTCCAGGGCGGGGGTCTTGGATTTGCCCTTGTTGGCGGTTCTTTCGCCGCCGGTGGATTCGCTTTCCATACTGTTGTGTCCCAGCAGGTTAAGGACTTCTTCCCTCACGTCCTCGAGCTTGAGGCCGAGGTTCATGAGGACCTGGGCTGCCACGCCTTCTTGCTCCCGGAGAAGGCCGAGCAGGAGGTGTTCCGTTCCGACGTAATTGTGATTGAGGTTGCGCGCCTCCTCGATGGAGTATTCGATGACCTTCTTGGCTCGCGGCGTCTGGGGCAGCTTGCCCATGGTGACCATGTCGGGGCCGGCCTGCACGATCTTTTCGACTTCCATGCGGATCTTGCGCAGGTCGATATCGAGGTTCTTGAGCACATTGGCGGCGACACCGGTCCCTTCCTTGACCAGGCCGAGCAGGATATGCTCGGTGCCGATGTATTCGTGGTTGAAGCGCTGGGCCTCCTGGTTGGCCAGCTGCATCACCTTGCGGGCGCGGTCGGTAAAGCGCTCGTACATTGCCTGGGTACTCTCCGGCTGTCCAGGACTGGCCCGCCGCGATGGTGCGGCCGGCCAATCGGGGGTGGATCCTGTTTGACGGACGGAAGACAAGAGGAGTTGGTGGGAAGGACCCGCACCTCCATGCCTCGCCGACTGCCGCGTCTGCTTCCCTGCCAGACCTGGGTCCGTATCGGCCCAGGCGATCCCACTGCACTGATTCCGCCTGAACTTTATGGCATTCTATGGTGGGGGGGAAAACAAATCAAGCCGGCCGGAAATCGGGGGAAACGCGTCAAGCTGCAGAGCGCGGCAAATCGTGGCAAGCGCGGGTCCCGTTTTCGCCGTTTGGTGACGGTGCCCTTGCAACAGTTCAGCGCAGCCCGGCCGCATGCAGGCATTCGTCGGCCCATGCATTCAGGTCGGCCGGCAGCGGCGGGCGCGGCGACGTTGTGTAATCGACCGCGCCGCGCCGGTACGGGCCGCTGTCATACGCTCGCCGGAAGACGTATTGCAAGTCGAGCGGCACTTCCGCCTGACCCTCGCGGAGCGGCACTGGGAAGCAGGGGAGCGGTTGCGTGATCGCGGTGGGGAACATCTGGAAGGCGGCAACCCCGAGTTGCCGTTTCCAGGCGCGGTTGACCAGGACCACGTAATCTGCAGGCGGATCTTGATTGCTCAGCGCCAACTCAAGCTCCGGGTGAACCAGCAGCCGCTTGCCGGCGCAGGAGATCGAGCTCGATGAGGCTAGCGTCACTTTCCAGCACTTCGCGCTGTTTGCGCAAGTACGCTTCGCGGTCCGGTCCGGATTGCTTGTTGGACGGGCTGACGATTTCGAGCAGCGCGACCAACCGATGGCCACGCGACGGGTCGCGGATCTCGACAAACGCATGACGGATCGGTTCGATGGCAACCTGCACTTCAACGAATCTGGAGATGGCCGCACGCGGCCCGTCCAGCACCGCGGTGCCCCCCGCAGTCGACGGTCCCCCATGACGCACCACGGCCACGTCTGGGACGATGCGCCGAAGCATGCGGTCTTCCTCGACAATCCCCACTTCGGGGCGCATCTCCAGCCGCGCGTAATACGGTGCAGGCAGGCTCTGATTCATTACGCCGCGAATTTCGCTGGCCAAGGCGTCGTGAAAATCCGGCCAGATGTCCGGTGCTTCGAGATAAGGGTCCATGCCCGGGAATGGGGAAGGCATCAATCGCTACTCCACTCGGCCGTGGCATCCGTTGAGCCGCTCTTTATAGCTTATCCGAATCGTACCGACCGGGCAGCGCTGGCCGGGGTCTATTGCGGCGTGGCGTGGGGGGTGACGCCCGTCACGGCCCTGCTCGGCTGAGCCTCTCCCGATGCACCGCGCGTGCGGGACGGTCCTCGCGCAGGCCCAGGAAGATAGGCTGACGCATGATGCCGTCCTCGGTCCATCCCTGGAATCGGACCTCGCAGACCAATTCCGGACGCACCCAGTGAACCGGCGCGTTGGTTGGACTTCCGAAGTCTCGTTGCAAAATCCCGAGCATCTCGCTAGCCTGTTCGCTTGAGCGCCGGCAGGATTCCGGCCTCCCGCCCAAATTTGCCCTGGTCATGCGTCATGGAGGACCGAAGATGTCCTGGCAACCGCTGCGCCGTTGGTTCATGTCGTCCGCACGTTCCACGTCCATCCGGCGCCGTCCGCGGCCGCGCCTGGCGCTGGAGCATCTCGAAGATCGGCTCTGCCCGAGCAACATCACGATCACCGTTCAGCCGACCAGTCAGATCGCGCCGGTCAACAGCAAGGTGACGCTGACCGCGGAGGCCGTCGGCAGTCCCACCCCGACCGTGCAGTGGCAGTTCAGCGTCGACCAGGGCCATACCTTTTTCAACCTGTCGGGCGGCACCCACGACCAGCTCGTCTTCAACGCCCCGTCGAAGCCGGTGGTCGATATGTTCCGCGCCGTCTTCACCAATTCGTCCGGCAGTCTCGACACCAACACGGTCAGTGTCGCCGTGGCGGTGGCGCCGACCACGGGCACCAGTCCGTTGAGCCAGACGGTCGACGCCGGCACTCCGGTGACATTCACCGCGGCGGGCAACGGTACCCCCGCGCCCAACGTGCAGTGGCAGATCAGCTCCGATAGCGGCAAGAACTTTAGCAATATCCCGCTCGCCGACACCGGCACGTTGACCTTCACCGCCCGCGCCGGGCAGAATGGCGACGAGTTCCGCGCCGCCTTCATCAATGCCGTCGGCACCGCCTACAGCAGCGCCGCCACGCTGACTGTCGATTTCGCCCCGGCGGTCGTCACCCAGCCGAGCAGCCAGACCGTGGCGACCGGCAGTACGGTGAAGCTGAGCGCGGCGGCCAGCGGCAATCCGACGCCGGGAGTCGTGTGGCAGGTGAGCACGGATAACGGCGTCACCTACGCCGACATCCGAGGCGCCACGCTGAGCACCTACACCTTTACCGCCCCGACGACGCCGGGCGTCAACCTCTATCGAGCCGAGTTTACGAACACGCTGGGCACAGCAAGCACCAAGCCTGCCACTGTGACGTTCGACGGAGCACCGGCGATCACCGCCAACCCACTTAGCGAGACCACCAACGCGGGCAAGCTAGTGACGCTGACGGCAGCGGCGAGCGGCGAGCCCGCGCCGCGCGTGCAGTGGCAGATCAGCACCGACGACGGCAAGACATTCACCAATATCCCGCCGGGCACCAGCAACAGCATCACCTTCGCCGCGCTGTCGTGGATGAATGGCGCCGAGTTCCACGCCGTCTTCACCAACGCCGTCGGCACCGCCACCACGACGAATGCCACGCTGACCGTCGATTATGCGCCGGGCCAGCTGTCGCCGATCGCCACGATCACCGTGCCGACCGATGCCCAGGTCACGCTGACGACGACGGCGACCGGCAACCCCGTGCCGACGGTGCAGTGGCAGGCGAGCCTCGACGGCAAGCACTTCAGCAATCTCCCGGGCGCCACGTCCTTCAGCTATGTCTTCGTGGCCCCCGCGAGCGCGACCGTGCTGTATTTCCAGGCCGTGTTCACCAACGCGCTGGGCACGTCCACCAGCCCCGTGTACACGGTGGACGTCGACGTTCCCCCCACCGTGACCACCAACCCCGCGAGCGCAACCGTCAACGCCGGCAGCCCGGTCACGTTCACCGCCGCGGCCAGCGGCACGCCGGCGCCGCAGGTGCAGTGGCAGGTCAGCAGCGACGACGGCAAGACCTTCAGCAACCTCGCGCTCGCAAACACGCCCACGCTGACCTTCACCGCCCGCGCAAATCAAGACGGCGACGAGTACCGGGCCGTGTTCACCAACGGCGGCGGCCACGCCAATAGCAGCGCCGCCACGCTGACCGTCGACTCCCGCCCATCGATCGTCACGCAACCGGTCAGCGAGACGGTGGCGATCAACAGCCAGGCGACCGTCAGCGCCGCGGCGGCCGGCGATCCCACGCCGACCGTCGTCTGGCAGATCAGCACCGACGGCGGCCACACCTACAGCGACATCGCGACGGCCACGCTCAACACCTACACGTTCACCGCGCCGGCGACGCCGGGTGTTGTGTACTACCGGGCCGTCTACACGAACGCGCTCGGCACTGCCACCACGCAGGCGGCGCGGGTGACCGTGGGCATCGCGCCGGCGGCCACCGTCGATCCGCTCAGCCGGACCGTCAACGCCGGCACGCCGGTGACGTTCACGGCGGCCGCCACGGGGACGCCGGCGCCGCGCGTGCAGTGGCAGGTGAGCACCGACCACGGCAAGACTTTCAGCAACATCCCGCTCGCCACCACGACGACCTTGACCTTCAAGACCGCGAGCAGCGAGAACGGCGACGAGTTCCAGGCCGTCTTCACCAACGGGGCCGGCACGGCGACCACGACTGCCGCGACGCTGACAGTCGACTTCGCCCCATCGATCACCACGCAGCCGCAGAGTCAGACCGTGGCGGTGGGCAACCTGGTGACGCTGAGCGCCGCGGCCGCCGGCAGCCCAACGCCGATGGTGCAATGGCAGGTGAGCACCGACGGCACCAACTTCAGCAACATCGCCGGCGCCACGGCGGACACCTACGGCTTCGTCGCCGGTTCGAGCCCGGGGACCAAGTTCTACCGTGCCGTCTTCAAGAACGCGCTCGGCAAGGCCCACTCCCTGGACGCAACCGTGACGGTGGTGGCCGCAGCTTAGGCGATCGGCAAGAGCATGTCAGACATGTCAGACCCGAATGGGTCAAGGCGGTGGCCCGTGCCGCAGCGGTGTCTCGCCGGTCTGCCAGTTGAAATTGCACGCGTAGCTGCCGATCGGCTGCTTCGGCCGGCCCACGTCTTCCCATGTGTAGCCGTAGCTGCCCACGTGTTCCAGCCGGATCGTCGTGTCCGCCATGACCTTGAACCCGCATTGCCGGGCCCGCTCGCAGAGCGCGTAATCCTCCGACAGGTACCAGTGCCCGTCGCGGTGCGGCACAACCATCGGCAGATAATACGGCACGAGCGCCCGGCCGAAATGCTGGTTGCACTCCGCCAGCGCCAGGGTCGTCCGCACCGTCTCGTAGACTTCCCGCCGGGCGAGCAGAAAGCCCGAGCCGAGGTAGCGCACCTCGACCAGGCCGCCGCCGGCGCCGAACACGACCTGCCGCGTGCCCGGCAGGAATTCGCAGGCGAACTCCGGCCGCCCCTTTTTCGCGTAGACCCCGCCCGCGATCGGCACCCCATGCCCGCGCAGCCGTTCGAACGTCGTCAGGATGAAAGACGATGTCGCTGTCGATCCACAGCAATTCGTCGAAGCCGTCGGCGATGGCATGGCTGGCCATGGTCGAACGGCCGAAGTCGATCGCCGAGAAGCCGAGCACGCGCCGCACCGCATAGCCGCGCCGCTCCAGCGCCGCCAGCGCCATCTCGCAGCGCGGCTCGATGGTGCTGCCGATCGGCACAAGGACGGCACAGCGCGAGGTGGACATGGCCTATACCCCACATAGGACGGCGTTCCTACAGTGCTTTGGTGCCATGCTTTCGCGGCCAGCCAAACGCGCCACGCACGATACGAGGACACCCCCTGGCCGCGAAAGCATGCGAGGCCGGCGTTCCCATGCTTTCGCGGCCCAGCAACTCGAGGACGAAAGGGCCAGCGAGCGTTGGGCCGCGAAAGCATGGCACCGGTGGCACCCATGGCACCGCGCTGATTTTGCGGTAGCCGCATTCGTGAGAATGCGGGTGGACAACCCCGCATTCTCACGAATGCGGGTGGACAACCCCGCATTCTCACGAATGCGGGTGGACAACCCCGCATTCTCACGAATGCGGCTACGAGTTATCCCCGCTTTTGAGACGCGACCAAACTTGGGTGAGCGGCCTGCTACAAGGTCGTGATGTTCACCGTCCCCACCGACGTTCCTCCGTGCCCATCGCTGATCGTATACGTGAAAGTATCCGTGTTGAAGGTGGTGCCCGGGTTGGCGTAGTACGACAGGGTGCCGTCCGGGTTGATCGTCACCGTGCCGTAGCTCGATGTGCCGACCGCGATCACGTTCAACGGATAGCCGTCCGCATCGGAATCGTATGCCAGCGCGTTGATGGTGGTCGTGTAGCCGGGGATATAACCAGAGTCAATCGTGCCCGCCGTCGGCACGTCCACGTGAATTGTCACCGTCGCCGTCGCCGTGCCGCCGTGGCCGTCCGCGACGGTGTACGTGAACGTGTCGGTGCTTGCCGTCGCGCCCGGCGTGCGCGTGTACGTGATCGTGCCATCGCCGTTGATGAACGCCGTGCCGTAACTGGGGCTGCCGACGGCCGTGATGGTCAGCGCGTCGCCGTACGGGTCGGAATCGCCGGCCAGCACGTCGACCGTCACCGGCACCATCGTGTTGGCGTCCGCGCTGGCGTTGACGGCGATCGGGCCCGATGCCAGCGTCACCGACACGGTCCCCGTCGACGTGCCCCCATGCCCATCCGAGATCGTATACGTGAACGTGGTGATGCCCGCGAACCCGAACGACGACGGCGTGTATGTGATCGTGCCGTCCGCGTTCAGGCTCGCCGTGCCGCTCATCGGCGTCCCCACCGCCGTCACCGTCAGCGCATCCCCCGCCAGGCTGCTGTCGCCGGCCAGCACCGCGATCACCACCGGTTGCCCCGCCGTGTCGGCGCTGACGTTCGCCGCGGTCGGCGGCTGATCGGCCAGCTCGACCGTCACCGTCGCCGTCGACGTGCCTCCGTAGCCATCCGCGATCGTGTACGTGAACGCGTCGGAGGACGCCGTGGTGCCGCTCGTCGGCGTGTACGTCACCGTGTTGTCCGCGTTCAGGACCGCCGTGCCGTGGGACGGCGTGCCGACCGCGGTCACCGTCAGCGTGTCGCCGTCGGCGTCGGAATCGTTGGCCAGCACCGCGATCGTGACCGCCGCGCCGTTCGTGGCCGCGGTGGCGGCGAGCGCGATCGGCGCCTGGTCGGCCAGCTGCACCGTCACCGTCGCCGTCGAGGTGCCCCCATGCCCATCCGCGATCGTGTACGCGAAGCTGTCGGTGCTCGCCGTCGTGCCCGAGGTCGGCGTGTACGTCACGGTGTTGTCGGCGTTGATCACCGCGGTGCCGCTCGTCGGCGTGCCCACGCTGGTGACCGTCAGCGCGTCGCCGTCGGGATCGCCGTCGTTGGCCAGGACCGCGATCGTGACCGCCGCGCTGTGGGTGCTGGCATTGGCGTCCAGCGCCACCGGCGCCCGGTTCGCGAGCTGGACAAACACCGTGGCCGTGGACGTGCCGCCGTAGCCATCCGAAACCGTGTACGTGAAGCTGTCGGTGCTCGCCGTGGTGCCCGAGGTCGGCGTGTACGTCACCGTGTTGTCGGCGTTGACCACCGCCGTGCCGCTCGCTGGCGTGCCGACCGCGGTAACCGTGAGTTGATCGCCGTCGGGACTCGAGTCGCCCGCGAGCACGTCGATGACAACGGCCGTCGGCGGGTGGGTCTCGGCGCCGACGTTGTTGGCGACGGGTGCCCGGTCGGTCAACTGCACGCTCACGGTCGCGGTGGACGTGCCGCCATGCCCATCCGAGATTGTATAGCTGAAGCTGTCCGTGCTCGGACTGCCGAAGCCGCCCGTCGGCGTGTAGGTGACGCTGTTGTCGGCATTGAGCACCACCGACCCGTGTGCCGCCGTGCCGACGCTGGTGACGGTAAGTGTGTCGCCGTCGAGGTCGTAATCCTCGGCGAGCACGTCGATGGTCACCGCCGCCGAGTGCGCGACGGCGGCGACCGGCAGCGCGACCGGCGCCCGGTCGGCCAGGAACACGACCACGCTCGCCGTGCTCGTGCCGCCGTCGCCGTCGCTGATCGTGTAGGTAAAGGCATCGCTGGTCGCGGTGGTGCCGCTCGTCGGCGTGTAGGTCACCGTGTTGTCCGCGTTGATGACCGCCGTGCCGCTCGTCGGCGTGCCGAGGCTGGTCACGGTCAGCGCGTCCCCGTCCGGGCTATAGTCGCCGCCGAGCACGTCGAGCGTCACCGCCGCGGTGTGCGTGCTGGCCGTGAGATTGCTCGCGACCGGCGGCCGATCCGTCAGGTAAAGGTACACGGTTGCCGTGCTGGTGCCGCCGTAGCCGTCGCTGATTGTGTAGGTAAACGCGTCGGTCGCCGCCGTGGTGCCGCTGGTCGGCGTGTACGTGACGGTGTTGTCCGCGTTCAGCACCGCCGTGCCGTGCGCCGGCGTGCCGAGGCTGGTCACCGTCAGCGCGTCCCCGTCCGGGCTATAGTCGCCGGCAAGCACGTTGATCGTCACCGCCGCGCTGTGGCTGACGGCGCTCGTGTCATTCGCGATCGGCGGCCGGTCGGTGAGGTAGAGGACCACGGTCGCGGTGCTCGTGCCCCCATAGCCGTCGCTGATCGTGTAGGTAAACGCGTCGGTCGCGGCCGTGGTCCCGCTGGTCGGCGTGTAGGTGACGGTGTTGTCCGCGTTCAGCACCGCCGTGCCGTGCGCCGGCGTGCCGAGCGACGTCACGGTCAGCGCGTCCCCGTCCGGACTGTTATCGTCGGCGAGCACGTTGATGGTCACCGCGGCACTGTGGACGCTCGCGCTGGTGTTCATCGCGACCGGCGGTCGGTCCGTGAGATAGAGCACCACGGTCGCGGTGCTGGTGCCGCCATAGCCATCCGAGATCGTGTACGTGAAGCTATCGGTCGCGGCGGTCGTGCCGCTGGTCGGCGTGTAGGTGACGCTGTTATCGGCGTTGATCACCGCCGTGCCGTGCGCCGGCGTGCCGACGGCCGTGACGGTCAGGTTGTCGCCGTCGGGCGAGTAATCATTGCCTAGCACGTCGATCGTGATGGCGGCGCTGTGGGCGACGGCGCTGGCGTCGTACGCTACCGGCGGCCGGTCGGTGAGGTACACGTAGACAGTCGCCGTGCTCGTCCCCCCGTAACCGTCGCTGATCGTGTACGTGAAGCTATCCGTCGCCGCCGTGGTGCCGCTGGTAGGCGTGTAGGTGACCGTGTTGTCCGCGTTGATCACGGCCGTGCCGTGCGCCGGCGTGCCGAGCGCCGTGACGGTCAGCGTGCCGCCCGACGGGTCAGCGTCGTTCGCAAGCACGCCGATCGTGACCGCGGCACTGTGCGCGCTGGCGCTGGCATCGAGGGCGATCGGCGGTTGATCCGCCAGGTAAATGACCACGGTCCCGGTGGAGGTGCCACCGTAGCCGTCGCTGATCGTGTAGCTGAAGCTATCGGTTGCGAAGGTCGTGCCACTGGTCGGCGTGTACGTGACGGTGTTGTCCGCGTTCAGCACGGCCGTACCGTGGGACGGAGTGCCGACCGCAGTCACGGTCAGCGTGTCGCCGACTGGGCTGTAGTCGTTGGCCAGCACGTTGACCGTCACCGCCGCGCTGTGGGCGCTGGCGCTCGTGTCCATCGCGACCGGCGGTTGGTCCGCGAGGTAGATGACGACGCTCGCGCTGGACGTGCCCCCATAGCCATCGCTGATCGTGTACGTGAACGCGTCGGCCGCGGCCGTCGTGCCGCTCGTGGGGGTGTACGTGACGCTGTTGTCGGCGTTGATCACCGCCGTGCCGTGAGCCGGCGTGCCGACCGCGGTCACGGTCAGCGTGTCGCCGTCCGGCGAGTAGTCGCTGCCGACCACGTCGATCGTCACGGCGGCGCTGTGTGTGCTCGCGCTGGCGTCGTAAGCGACCGGCGGGCGGTCGGTGAGATAGATCACCACGCTGGCGGTGGACGTGCCCCCGTACCCGTCGCTGATCGTGTAGCTGAAGCTATCGGTTGCGAAGGTCGTGCCGCTGGTCGGCGTGTACGTGACGGTGTTGTCGGCGTTGATCACCGCCGTGCCGTGCGCCGGCGTGCCGACTGCGGTCACGGTCAGCGTATCGCCGTCCGGGCTATAGTCGTTGGCGAGCACGTTGACCGTGACGGCGGCACTGTGAGCGCTCGCGCTCGCGTCCATCGCGACGGGGGGACGGTCGGTGAGGTAGATGACCGCGGTCGCGGTGCTCGTGCCGCCATAGCCGTCGCTGATCGTGTACGTAAATGAGTCAGTTGTGAAGGTCGTGCCGCTCGTCGGCGTGTAGGTGACGGTGTTATCGGCATTGAGCACCGCCGTGCCGTGGGCCGGCACGCAATCGATGTCACGGTCAACGTGTCCCCAGCCGGGCTGTAGTCGTTGGCGAGCAGGTCGACGGTGACCGCGGCGCTGTGGGCGCTGGCGCTGCCGTTCATCGCGACCGGCGGTTGGTCCGTGAGGTAGATCACCACCGTCGCGGTGCTCGTGCCCCCGTAGCCGTCGCTGATCGTATATGCGAAGCTGTCCGTGGCGACGGTTGTGCCGCTCGTCGGCGTGTAGGTGATCGTGTTATCGGCGTTGATTACCGCCGTGCCATGCGCCGGCGTGCCGAGCGATGTGACGGTCAGAGTGTCGCCGTCAGGCGAATAATCATTGCCAAGCACGTTGATGGTCACGGCGGCGCTGTGGGAGTTGGCGCTTGCGTCGTACGCCACCGGCGGCCGATCAGCGAGGTAAACGTCACGGTCGCGGTGCTCGTCCCTCCGTAGCCGTCGCTAATCGTGTAGGTGAAGCTGTCGGTCGTGAAGGTTGTGCCGCTCGTCGGCGTGTACGTCACCGTGGTTCCGCTGTTGATCACCGCCGTTCCGTGCGCCGGGGAGCCTACGGCTGTAACCGTCAGTTGATCGCCGTCGGGGTCGCTGTCGTTTGCCAGGACGGGAATCGTCACGGCCGCGCTGTGCGCGCTCGCCTGGTCATCCACTGCGACCGGTGGCCGATCCGCCAGGTACACGACCACGGTGCCGGTGCTTGTTCCGCCGTAGCCGTCGCTGATGGTGTAGGTGAAGCTGTCGGTGGCGAAGGTTGTCCCGCTCGTCGGGGTATAGGTCACCGTGGTTCCGCTGTTGATAACCGCCGTCCCGTGCGCGGGCGTGCCAACCGCGGTGACGGTCAGCTGATTGCCGTCCGGACTGCTGTCGTTCGCAAGGACCGCGATCGTTACGGGCGCGCTGTGCGTGCTCGCCTGCTCGTCAACGGCGATCGGCGGGGGATCCGCGAGGTACACCACCACGGTGCCCGTGCTGGTCCCGCCCTCGCCGTCGCTGATGGTGTACGTGAAGCTATCGGTGGCGAACGTCGTCCCGCTGGTCGGCGTGTAGGTCACCGTGGTCCCGCTGTTGATAACCGCGGTTCCGTGTGACGGCGTGCCGACGGCGGTCACCGTCAGCGGGTTGTTGTCCGGATCGCTGTCGGCCGCGAGCACGTCAATTGTCACCGCCGCGCTATGCGCGATCGCGGTGTCGTCCACGGCCACGGGCGGACGGTCGTACAAATACAGGTAGACCGTAGCGGTGGACGTACCGCCGTGCCCGTCGCTGATTGTGTAGGTGAACGCATCGGTCGTCGCGGTCGTCCCGACCGTGGGCGTGTACGTGACCGTGGTTCCGGAATTGATGACGGCGGTCCCGTGCCCCGGCGTCCCGACTGCGGTAACCGTCAGCGCGTCGCCGTACGCCTCGTAGTCACTGTTCAGAACTGCAAGCGTAACCCCCGCGGTGACATTGCCGACGCTGAAATCCGCGGCGACCGGCGCTACGTCGCCGTTGAGAATCGTTATCGTCGCGCTGCTGGTGCCGCCGTGGCCGTCGCTGATCGTGTATGTGAAGGCGTCGGTGCTCGCGGTCCCAGGATTCGTCGGCGTGTAGGTGATCGAGGTTCCCCCGTTGATCACGGCCGTCCCGTAGGCGGGAGTCCCCACGGCGGTAATTGTCAGCGAGTTCCCGGCCGGATCATAGTCGTTCGGCAGAATGTCCACGGTCACCGCGGCCGTGACGTTCGCCACGGTCCCATCGTTTGCCACCGACGCCGGATCCGTGAGGAAGACATAGAGCGTTGCCGTCAACGTCCCGCCGTGACCATCCGAAATGGTATAGCTAAAGCTATCCGTCGTCGCGGTCGTCCCCGAGGTAGGCGTGTACGTTATCGTCGTCCCCGCGTTGATAACTGCGGTTCCCGCCGAGGGCGTGCCGACGGCCGTCACGGTCAGCGGATCGCCGTCCTGGTCGTAATCATCGGCGAGCACGGCGACGGTCGTGGGCGAGCCCTCCGGATATACGTCATAGTCATTCGCGACCGGCGAAGTGCTCGACCCACCGTCGGGATCGCTCGTCGCAAGCACTACATCGAAGTCATCCGGTGCCGGATTGTAGAAGACGTAATAGGAATCGCCGCCGATCGTTGTCACATACGCCCCGTTGGCCAGGGTGTTAAACTGATTCTCGACCGCGGTCGATCCAGTATTATGAATCAGTGTAATCAGCGACCCGCCTGGGTTGAACCCAGCCGCGACATCCAAGACCAGGTTGCCGCCGACCGTTATCGGGCCGGCGGAGTTGATAAGCGCGTTGGTCGAGGCCAGGCTAATTGCGAGGGTTTCGCTCCCATTCTCTAACTCAGAAAAAGCCGCACCGGTTGTAACAGAGGCGGTCGCAAGCACGTTGATCACGCCGTTTTCCTGCATGAGCGTCGTCACGTCCATAGTTCCCGCGATCGAGGCACTACCGCCCGTTGCGTTAAACGTCGACGCGATCAGTGTGCCGCTTGTATCGACCGTCGTCGTGTCGCCGCTGAATGCATAGGTCCCCGTAACATCCAAAGTCGCGTTTGCAAAAACCTCCACGCTGCCCGCTTCTTGCACCAAGTCGGAAAGCGTTTCCATCGTCCCCGCTTGAATCTGCGCCAGTCCCCCGACCTGCGTAAACGTGCCAAAAACGAGAGTCCCGGATTGTTGAAATACAGCCCCGAAGAAGTTCACGAAGGGCACGAGAACCTGCGCTGTTCCCCCGCCGCTCGCCTTTCGAAATAGACCGTAATTCATGATCAAACCTTGTCCCTGCACTGCGCTGATTGTGGCGCCGTCGTGGATATCGAAGGTACCCACATTGTTAAAGGTTGCACCGCCATCGATAAACATGTTCCCGCGCATGTCGAAGCTGTTCAGCGTCGTAAACGTCCCCCCCCGCACGCCAACGGAAGAGGGACCCACCACGCCGCCACCCACCGTCACCTCGGAGTTAGTCATCACTGTGCCGGACCCTGTAAACTCCGTGGCGCCGGCCGCGTTCGCGCCGCCAATCCAAAAAAAGTCTGTCGCGCCTATTGCAATCTGGCCTTGGTTGTTAATGGTTCCGGAGTCGAAGTTGAAGACGTAGGGCGTTATCGACGCGAGTGCGCCTCCCAATACCGAAACATTGCCCGAAACCTGGATCGCGCCGGTGCCGTTAAACGCTGCAAACCCGGCCACGTTATAGGATAAACCGGCCGCGGCGGCAAAATCGATGATTGCAAGGCCCTCGGCCGTGAACACCGGTCCCCCACGAGTAAACCCGCCAAGCGCCGTGTTTATATTATTCGTCGGCGCCACACCAGTGGCGGTTCCACCCGCGAGCAAATTCAAGTGGCTCGGGTCGACGGTCGAACCAACGGATACTTTTCCCTGGAAATTATCAAATGGGACCGAGAACGAGACGGTGCTTCCATCCAGGCCCTGAAGATACTGGCCGCCGGCCGAAACCCGAAAGACGGAGGTGGCGCCGCCTCCGCTGACCATGCTCAGATTAGCGGAGGTGTCGATCTGGAACGTCCCACCGTCGTTCACCTGGGCCGCGTTTGTCATTACCTGATCACCCCCGTTCCAGCGCACCAGCCCAGAACCGTTGCCGTTGCCTGCGCCGTCGATGACTAAGGTACGCCCATCCAGCGTCCGAGGCGTCGTGGCGGGAACTTCAACTGCCCAGATAAGCACCACACCGGCGCCCACCTCGAAGTTCCCAGAACCGCCGATCGTTCCGCCAGACCATAGGCTCGGCAGCGCGCCAGCGGTTGTCCCCGAGAGAATTAGATTGCCAGCACCGTTGATCGTGCCGTTCGCCTGGGCGAAGCGTGCATCGACCGTTAACGCCCGAGTCAACGTTATGGTGCCGGGATAGGCTGTAGTGATCGCGAAGCTGGCAACGTCCAAGTTTGCAATGTTCTGCTCCGATGTCAGGCTAGCGTTGGCGTTGTCGAAGACAACGTCGTCGCCCGCTTGCGGCACCCGGCCTTGCCAATTGTCCGCAACACTCCAAAGATTGCTCTGGGCCCCTGTCCAAGTATCAACAACAGGGACGACCCGATCTTCCAGGATCTCAAACGTCGGACGATAATTGCGTTTCATGGCATCTCCTTGGTGACACAACCACAACGAATCAATATGTGAACCACCGACGTATCGTAGCGACCACGCCTTCCTCCCGCGGGATGTACTGAAGCTGCCCGTTCGGCTCCTTGGTCGCCCAGTGGTCCACAAGGCCATCTTCGAACGCGATCCTGATCCAATAGCCGTCCTCATACCACTCTGCGGAGCAGCAATTCTTGTCCGGGCGGACGCGGTCCGCCGGGCGACCCAAGAGCGCTTGGACCCGTCTTTCGGTCATGCCTTTATGGACGCGAGCGAAATTCTCCTTTGTCACCCCTGGCGGTGTTCCTGGGACAACCAAGAAAAGGAGGATCGCGATTATGCCTAGGCCGCTGACCAGAATTAGCGCAAGAACGCAGCCATAGCCCCTAATCGTCATACGCGAAAACCGCGCACCGCGACTATCCTTCGGCATATCGTGGTCGGTGCCAGCTTGCTCACCCTTTTTCGCCCGCGCGGCTCCGAACTCGTCGCGGTCGGCGTCGGTCGCTAGGTGCTCCGGCCCAAGCGTGATCGGCGTTTCGATGGCATCTGGTTGGTGTTCGTCGATTTGCTTCATAAACCATTACCGCGTTATAGGTTGGGCGCAGATCAAAGAGGAATTCGAGGAATTCGCGGACATTCAGGGTTCGTTCAGCCATCATGATGGCGGTCGCGCCTCCCCGGTAGCCGGCCGTCGCACCGCGGAATTGTCGCTTGGCGGCGGCGGGAGCGAGCATCACGCCATGCCCCGAACCGCGCGAGCCTCCGTTGGCGGCTATTGCTACCATGCCCTGAACCGGGGCAACGGTAGGGCACGCGTGTTTCACGACGCCGACGACTACCATGACTTCACCCGGTTGCTCCGCCAGGCCTCGGCGCGCGTGCCGATGCGCCTCATCGCCTATTGCCTGATGCCCAATCATTTTCACCTCGTGCTCTGGCCGCATGGCGACAGCGACCTCAGTGACTGGATGCGACTACCTCTTGACAACGCACGTGCACGGATATCGCAAGCGCCACCGGGGTAGGTCCCTTATGCGTCGTGATCCATCCCGCGTAGTACCTCGGTCAGCGCGTCGCGAACCTGGACGCTTACCTTGGGCCCTCGCTTCGTAAGGAGCTTGTTGGCGAGAGCCCGCGGGTCAGCGGGCAAAGTCCACGTCGGACACTTACCGTCCTCCCGGCGCGGGAGCGTGCCGTGTTCGAGCCATTCCGTCATGACGGCTTGCTGTTTTTCCGCAGTTTGCTTGGCGATCCATTGCACGGTGGTACGCGTGAGCCGCCGGTCGCGGGAGAGGATCGCCTGCTTCGCGTCGAAGCCGCAGTTGGCGGCCACGACGTTGACCGCCCGAGCAAACACGGCGTCGCGATTGATGGTTACTTCGCTGACCTTGTATTCGCGGGCCAGGCGGGCGGCGGTGGCCAATCTATCATTTTGATAGATTGCTTCCCTCTTCGTCCGGACGCCGCCATGGTCCTGCTTCTCGGCCAGATAGCGCTCGCCGCGCAAGTACGACACCGCTTCGGTCGTGAGATTGCGGCGGCCGAGCTGGATATCGAGCAAGAACTGCTTGGCGGCGTCGCGATCGGTAAATTCCCGACGCACGACGGGGAACGGGATGTCGTACCGCCGGCAAAGCGGCAAGCGGGTATAGCCGTCGACCAGGACGTTGTTGCCCGTCCAAAGGACCAAGGGACTGAGGCAGCTGTAGGTGCGAAGGCTGCGCTCAAGTTTGGCGAGCTCGCTCTTGCCCGGCGGCGGCACCATCGCCGCGAACTCGGGGTCGATGAGGATTGCCAGGTCCGCCGCCGAACCCGGCCGGACGATTTCGTAGGGTTGCGTTTCGAGTGCCGCGGTCATGGCTTCGCGTCCTCTTCGTGAGGAAGGCTGCTCACCGTCCCGGAACCAGCACGCACGTGATCTGACTAGGGTTCAATTTTCGGACGCGCTCATCGCGGTGTCAAGCACAAACCGAGGGGAACTTAGGGGTAGATTGGGGTAGATTCGCCCGGCCGTTTCCGGCGCTTCCAGCCCACTGCGTGGCCGCCATCGGCCAGAAAAAACTGCAGAAACGGCGTCATTTGGCCGCGATTGAGATACTTGACGGTGTCATGAAGCCGGCACCGGAAGCGCACGCCACGCTCGCCGGCCTGCAACAACGGATCGGGCAACGACTCGGGCGACCCTTGCTTTTGAAAGGCGTCGAGCAGCGTGCGCTGGAGCGAGACGGCCTTGCGGAAATGTCGGACCAGCTGGCCGCGAAACCACAGGTCGCCCTCGGCATGGTCCCAAACCGGCTCGTTCGATGTAATCGACCGCAGGCGGGGACTGTGGGCGTCCGGCGAGTTGGGCGGGGCGGACGGCGCGAGGAGCGTCCGCGCAATCGATGCGCCGCGCCGGGTGACGGTAAAGCGCGTTGCTTCCGGAAAGTCCGGATTGCGATCCGAGCTGGCGCGGACGACGTGCCGGTGCATTCTTGCCGGTGCTGGCGGTGAGGTAGCGCTTGCCCACGAGCCAGTGCAGGACATTTTGCGAGCAACCGGCGCCGAGCAAAGCCGCGAGCCCGACGGCGTAATCCGACGGCGGCAAACGGAGATCCCGGGCGCAGTCGTAGCCTTCGAGCAGGATCGCGAGCGCCCTTTGTACACCAGGGCTCTGCAACGGTACGGCATTCTGCGGACGGGGCGAGGATTGGCGATTCACGGTTGTCGCTCCGAATAGGTGCCTCTTGAATGCATGATCTTGCCCACCGAATGGCGCCGGCAATTCCGCGGAGCTGAATTGGTGGCTTCGAAGACTGCGCCCACCCTACGGGTATTGCGACTGTGGCCTCAATAATCGGCTGTGGCCTCAAAAAAGGGTGGTTAGTTGATGCTCCTCCCTCTCCGTAGTCGGAATCGGCGCGGAAAATGGGACAGGGATTTTCACGAATAATGACTTTTTTTTGAATATTTTCGCGCCGGTACTTGCGGGGCGTCCCGGCGCAGTAGCATCTACCTCCGTTGTCCGCCATGCCGTCTTCCCGGCGCATGCTTTGTCACTTGTCCGCGCCGGGTGCGGGGCACCCAATGGACGCTCTTTCCCTTAAACTTTTGACCTGGGACGCGCTGATTCCGTGGCGCCGCGTGCCCGTTAGTCCCGGTAGGAACGGCAGATAGTAGCCGGGGTAGCTACACGGCGGGGACAAGCCCCGCCGCTCGCTTTGCGAATTGGTTTTGTGCATTTCCCATATATCTCTCGGAGATTGACTCATGGCTCCCAGCGCAACACTTGCGGCCCCGCGGCCGGCGACCGATCTCGCTCACTCCGAACAGGTGTATCGCCGGCTCGTGAAAGACAATCCGCGCAACGTCGAGGCGTTATTTCAGCTCGGCCTGGTCCTGTGGCGGCAGGGACGGCACGGCGCCGCGATTGAGTGCCTCGAACAGGTCGCGACGCTCGAGCCGGGCCAACACGTCGTGCACCATTATCTCGGACTCTGCCATCAGGCGCTGCGCCAGCTCGACCGGGCCCTCGGCCACTTCGCGCGCTTCGCTCAGCACAAGCCGGAGTCGGGCAAGGCGCATAACAATCTCGGCATCACGCACGCACAGCTCGGCCAACGCGACCAGGCGGCGGCGTGTTTCGAGCAGGCGCTGCGTGCCAAGCCCGACTTCGCCGAGGCGCACAATAACTATGGGAACGTCCGCGGCGAACAGGGCCGGCTCGCCGACGCGGCCGAGCATTACAAGAAGGCGCTCGCGCTCAAGCCGAACTATGCGGAGGCGCATCATAATCTCGGCGTCATTTTCAAACGGCAAGGGGATCTCGCGCAGGCGATCGCATGCTTCCGGGCGGCGATCGCGCACAACCCGCGTTATGCCGAAGCGCTGTTGCACCTCGGCGAGGCGTGCACGATGGCCGGCCGGCTCAATGAGGCGGCCACGGCTTATCGGCAGCTCATCGCGGTCAAGCCGGATCACCCCGACGCGGCCGGGCTGCTTGCCACCGTGCTCGGCCAGCAGGATCGGCTCGACGACGCGATTGCATGCCTGCACCAGAGCCTGCTGTTTCGGCCCGATTCGCCGGAGACCTATCACACGCTCGGCCTAACGTTGGCCCGGCAGCAGAGGCTGGAGGAAGCGGCGGCCGCGTTTCGCCAGGCGCTGCGGCATCGGCCGAACTATGCGGAGGCGCACAACAGCCTGGGCAACACCCTGCTGCGCCGCCAGCAATTCGACGAGGCGTGCGCCAGCTATCGGCAGGCGATCGCGGCCCGGCCGGAGTTCGCGCAGGCGCACTGCAATCTCGGCGTCGCGCTGTTGCAGCAGGGGCGGGCTGACGAGGCGCTGGCGTCGATTGAGGAGGCGCGGCGGCTCGATCCGGATTATGTCGAAGCGGACTACAACCTCGGCACGGCGTACCGGCGGCTCGACCGGCTCGACGAGGCGCTGGCGGCGTACCTGCGCAGTGCTGGCCCGCAAACCGGAGCATGCCGAGGCGCACTGCGGTCTCGGCGCGGCCCGGCTACAGCTCGGCGATCCCGACGCGGCACTCGCGTGCTTCGACCGGGCGCTGGCGATTCGGCCGGCGGACGCGGATTTCCACACGAACCGGGCGCTGACGCTGCTGCTGATGGAGAATTACGAGCGCGGCTGGGAGGAATATGAGTGGCGGCTGAAGCAGCGGTCGGTGCCGCCGCGGCTGGTGCCGCAACCGATGTGGGACGGCGCGGCGCTGCCCAACGGGACGATCCTCCTGTACGCCGAGCAGGGGATGGGCGACACGATTCAGGCGGTGCGCTACGCCCGACTTGTGAAGGAGCGCGTGGGCACGGTGCTGCTGGAGTGTCCGGCGGCGCTGCGGGGCCTCTTGGCGGGCTGTCCGGGCATCGACGGCGTGGTGGACCCGGACGCGGCGGTACCGGCGGTGGACGTGCAATTGCCGCTGATGAGCCTGCCGCGGATTTTCGCGACGCGGCCGGACACGATCCCGGGGCACGTGCCGTACGTGTTCACGGAAGCGGCGCTGCGCGAGCGCTGGCCCCGGGAGCTGAGTTCAGGGGGCGAGGGGCGAACGTTGCGGGTCGGCATCGTGTGGCAGGGCAATCCGAAATTGCCCGGCGACATGTATCGCTCGGTGAAGCTGGCGCAGTTCGCGCCGTTGGCGGCGGTGCCGGGTGTGGAACTCTACAGCTTGCAGAAGGGGACGGGCGCGGAGCAGCTTGCGGCACTGGCGGGGCAGTTCGCGGTCACGGACCTGGCGGGGCAGATCGCGCCGGACTTCCGCGACACGGCGGCGGCGATCGAGAACCTCGACCTGGTGATCTCCGTCGACACGTCGGTGGCTCATCTAACAGGGGCACTGGGCCGGCCGGTGTGGGTGCTACTGCCGTACTATCCCGACTGGCGCTGGCGGCGCCAGGGCGAGGAAAGCCCGTGGTATCCGTCGGCGCGGCTGTTTCGCCAGCGCCGGCGCGGCGACTGGGCCGAGGTGTTCGAGCGCGTCGCGGCGGCCCTGGCGGAGAAAGCGCAACGGCCGCGGGTGCGCAAGATCATGGTCGAGGTGGAGCCGGCGGAATGGGCGGCGCTGATGGCGCTGGGCGATCGGCCGGAGCGGCTGAACGCGGCGTGGCCGGGCGTCGAAACCGAGCAATTGCGCGAAGCACTCGCGGCCCAGGGACGGATCGAAGCGGAGATGGACGGCCTGGAGGAACAAGGCGCACTGCATGGGCGCGCCGTGGAACTGGTGCAGGCCTTTGTGCGAGCGCGGCGGCAGCGCTCAGCGGCGTTGGCGGCCATTGGCGCGGCGTCCATTTGAATCAGCGACGCACTGCCCCAGGCCGTTGGCCGCACCGTCCTTTTCAGTCTATTCCAGCGAGCAATCTTTCTCACCCCTCATTGCGGCTCGGCCGCGCTGGGTCAGTCAGCCGTGGTTCATGTGTTACCGGGTCAGCGTCTTGCCCTTGCCGTTGTGCCACGGGAACGGATCGATGATCTCCACGGGCCGGGTGCTGACGCGCTCGCCGAGGATGCCCTCGAAGACCGACGCGTACATCGTCTCGATCTTGCTCATCGAGTGGGCGGCCAGCAGCAAATGCACCCGGCCCTGATTGCCAAGCGCCCAACCCTGGCCCCGGCGATCCTTGACCAGCCCCAGCCCATTGGCGGTCGGAGCGGCCTGGGCGGCGCGGGCACCGTCCTCGAGTTGGAAGCGAAGCTTGACGTCAGGCCCGTCGATCGGCGGCGGCGGCAGCACCGGGGCGAGCGGCCGACCTGACGGATCGCGATAGGTCAGCGCGTCGTTGTCGCTCTGCTTGTCGGGCGGGTCGAACGTCACCGGCTCGACGACGAGGCCGTGCTCGGTGCGGAGCCGTTCGGCGTGCGCGGTGCGCATGATCGCCTTGAACGTGCCGCCGTTACCTTTGCTTTCCTTGATTGCCTTCTCGGCCGTCGCGATGACCCATTTCGCCTCTTTCAGGAAGGTGGCGGCGTCCACGGGGCCGGCGATGGTGTGCAACACCCGGCCATCGGGAGCGCAGAAGTGCGTGGCGACATTGCCGCCCTGCTTATTCTTGCCGACGATGCGGAACGTGCCGACCTTCTGAAAGCCGCAGCAGAAGTTTTCGTCGACATAGGCAGCGACCTTGGCGTCCGACAGAGCGCCACACGGAGCGCTTCAGCGTTGTTTCAGAGCAGGTTCGGATCTTCGAAAATACCGGAGATGTGCAGCACCATGACGAGCTTTTCCTCCTCGGCAGCGCGCTTGGCGGCCTCGGACGGCGTTGCCTCGAAGTGGACGCTTGTGCCGTAGGTTTTGCAAGTCGCTGCCTTGGGGCCTTTCGCCGTATCGTCGGGCGCCGCAACCGCGGCGGCGCCCCACAGGGCGATGCACCCCAGGGTCAGCCAGCGCACGCTCTTACGCATGACGGACCTCCCTCGACTCGATGGACCGCGAGGGTCGGGACCGGCCCTCTGCAAGTTAGACGAAGCGCGGCCGCGGCGCGATTGCTCGTTTTCAGCGGGCCGATCACATGCCAGCGGGGGTAGCGCCATCCGGCGACGCGGTGACGCCCTGCACATAACGCAGATAGGTGCTTGACAGGTCCGCACGCTTGACGATGCCGATGACGCGGCCCTCGCCGTCGCTCTCGATCACCGGCAGCGCCAACAGGTCGCTCTCGACAAACAACTCCAGCGCTCGATCGAGCGGGTCCTCGGGTCGCAAGGGAACGACGCCGGGCCTGGGCGCGCACGCGCCGCCGGCCCAGCTCCCAGAATTCGGGGAGCCATCGCCACGGATGCGACGGAATCGGCGGCGGCGACGGCTCATGATCCATGCACCGGCTCCTGCGTTAGCGGCGACAACCTCCGTGTTTTGTAGGCATGGCGGGCGGGCGGGACCAATACTCCGCGGCATAAGCTTCTCGCTGTGAGACAAGTTTCTTACCGATCCAGTCAGTCACGGGAAATGCAGAAAACCGTAGGTGGGAAAATCCCACTTGACTGGTTCCCCACCCGGCCGTATGATATGCGAAGAAAGGCGGATTGCGGTGATAACCAAGCTCGTAGACAACAAGGGACGCCTCGCGCTCGGCAGCCAGTTTGCCGGCTGCATGGTGATTGTTAACGACGACAACCCAGACAAGATCGTAATCAAGCGCACCGTGGCGATCCCAGCCGAGGAGGCTTGGCTGTTCAGGAATCAACAGGCGCTCAATCTGGTCCGCCAAGGCTTGAACGAGGCTCGCGCCGGCCAGTTCAGCACACAGCCACCGCCTATTGGCACAGAGAGCGAGGTCCAAGCGGCCGACGCATAGTAACTAACTCTATAAGTGTTTGTTCTTTTGAGGCACCCTCATAACCAGCATGCTTTTTGCGAGAGTGTTTAGGATTATGGAGTGCATAAATGTTCGTATTAAAGTGGACGGAGACCGCCCAAGCTAGTTACGACAACCTAAAGGCTCAAGCAGATACGGTTAAGGAAAAGCGGAAGTCGAAAAGCAAACAAAAATCGAGCAAACAGGAAGGTCTGTTCAAACAGGTCGAGAAGACGTTGCGACTCCTGACAGCCAACCCGAAGCATCCCGGACTGCACACCCACGAGTACGATTCGATCGATAATCCGTACGACCAGAACCAGAAGGTATTCGAGGCGTACGCGCAGAATGACACGCCAAGTGCTTACCGCGTTTTCTGGTGCTACGGCCCAAACAAGAATGAGCTTACCGTCATTGCCATCACGCCGCACCCATAAGACTACGTGATCGCTCGAGACGCTGACCGACGTACATGAGGCGCGGGTGCTGCGCGAGATTCTGGTTTGACCCGAAGATGTTTGTTTACGTTTAGCGCTCGCCGAGCGAGCGCTAAACGTAAACAAGCTACTTACCTACCCCCCACTTCCACTCCAAACAAGCGCACACCGGCCTTCTGCAGCGCCGGCATCTCGGCCGAGCGCGCTTCTGTGGACAGCGGATTGCCCGCCAGGTAAAGCCGCAGGAACGGCGCGAATCGCTTGGGGCCGGCGGCGTCCTTGGCAGCCGCGGCGACCAGCGGCTTGAGGTCGGCAATCTTGTTGCGCTCCAGCAGCACCAGGTTCAGCTCGGTCAGGCTCGCCAGCGGCGCGACGTTTTGAATCTGGTTGTCGCTGAGGTCGAGCGTCGAGAGGCGATCGAGCTTGGCGAAGGGCGCGATGTCCTGCAGCTGGTTCTTGCCGAGGTAGAGCGACCAGAGCCGATTCAGGCCCGCGAGCGGTGCAATGTCGCTTACCTTGTTGCCGCCGAGGTACAGCGAGTTGAGCCGGGTCAGGCCGGCCAATGGCTTGAACGTCCGCAACCTGGTTGTGCGACAGCTCGAGGTACTGAAGGTTGCTCAGGCCGGCCAACGGCTTGACGTTGGCGATTTGATTGTCCGCGAGATCGAGCGATTGCAGGTTGCCCAGGCCGGCCAGCGGCTTGACGTCGGCGATCTGGTTTTTCGTCAGCCGCAGCGACGCGAGGTTCTTGCACTTCTCCAGGCCGGTCAGGTCGCGAATACCCTTGTCGATCGCTTCCAGCACATAAACCCGGCCATACATTTCATCGTTGAATTCCTTCTTCGGCTCGTTCAGCAGCGTTCGCAGTGCCGCTTCCAGGTTCTTGTCGGGTGGATTGGCTGCGAACGCGGGCGCCTGGGGCAGGCACAGCGCGAGGGCTGCGAGGAAAAAGCGTTGGTTCATGGCAACCTCCGGAAACTTGGCGTGCGGCGAGCGCGCCGCTTTGGATGGTCTTTTTACGCGATGCTGCGCGAAAAAACATCCAGAGCGGGCCCGCTCGCCGCACGCCAAAACGGAGTTACCAGAGCATGACGAGGCCGACCAGCTGGCTCAGGCGCCGGTAGACCGCGAGCACCTGGCGTGCGCTGGCCACGACAGGCTCGAGCGTGACCGCGATGTGCCGGCCGCCGACCGCCTCGCGCACCCGGTACGGCGGATCTTCCGCGTCACCCAGTTCGTCGCGCACGGCCGCCACGGCTCGGGCCACGAAGCCGAGGTCGGTGCGGCCGATCACCTTGAAAACGTAGGGACCGGGAAACGTGTGCGTGCTCTCCAGGAGCGCGATGGTAGCCGGCTCGCCCATGACAGGGATCCTCTGCTCGCATTCGCTGCCCCAATCTCCAGTATACCCGGCGTGCGCAGCTTGCGGATCGTATCATCGACACAATCCGCCGAGGTCGCCGCGACGATTGCGGGTCTTCCGCTACAACCCGCCGGCTTTCTCAGCGGCCCTGGGCCACGCGCCGGCGATCCTCCAGCTCGCGCAGCGACGGCAACGGATCGCTGCCGGCGGTGAGCCGAATGATGATCGTCGTCGTCAGCACACCGGCGAGCAGCGCGAGTGCGACCACCGCGATCACCGCGAGCATCACCAGCCCGCGCGGGTCGCCGTCGCCGCTGCTGCTGCGGCGACGACGGCCGCTGAAGAAGTCGAAGACGCCTCGCGCGGCGCTGCCGAAGGTGCTAACCGCCGACAGCGTGTTGTGGATCTGGGCGTACGTGTTGTAGGCGGCGATGCCGTAATTCAGAATCCCGCCGTTGCGGAACGCGCGCCGCCAGCTGTCAAGCATGATCATCAGCCCCGAAAACAGCATCCCAGGGATGAGCAAGACATAACCGAGCTGCAACGCGACGTTCGCGGAATCGTCGGGAAGCCAGCCGAACGCTTGCGCCGAGCACGAGCAGGAACAGGTAGCACCATGAAAAGCCGCTGGCCGACATGATCGCGCCCATCCACGCCATGAAGCGCGGCCAACCGCCGGCCACCTTCGTCTCGACCCACGCGCGGCCGACAGCGTACGCGTTCCAGGCGCTGATGGCGAAATTCAGCAACCATATGAAGATGAACAGGACCGGCATGGCACGCTCCACAGCGCGGAAAGGCGAAACTTGCCGGCAGCACCGGCGCTGTTATCTTACCACTCGGGCACAAAAACAACCGCCCGCGCGGGTAAGCTTCGTTGCGGCATGCCGGATCGGATGGTACGATTGAGAGGGAACGGGACGATCCTACGGACCGGGAGACCGGGAAGCTGCCATGCGTGATCCATTCTCGTGGTCATTTCCGCTGTTCCATGTCGCGGGCATCACGGTTCGCATCCATTTCTTGATGCCGCTGGTGATGATCGCCATGGTGCTGCGGACGACCATCGGCGATGGCTTCCCCATCGGTACGTGGCAGGATGCCGCGATGGTCATGGGCCTGTTGTTCTTCGCGGTGCTGCTGCACGAGTTCGGTCACTGCGTCGCTGCCCGCCGCGTGGACGGCGAGGCCAATGAAGTCCTACTCTGGCCGCTCGGCGGCCTGGCCCGCGTCGAATTGCCGCACACCCCGTGGGCGCATTTCATTACCGCTGCCGCCGGTCCGCTGGTAAATCTGGGGCTGTGCGCGATCGCCGTGGGGGCGCTGGCGTTTTTTCTCGACCGGCCATACCGCCCGTCGTTCCATCCGTTCTGGTACCCCTATCGGCTTAACGACGCAGGCGGGATGCCGCTGTACGAATGGGGCCGCTGGGATCCGCTGTCCGACCTCTCGACCAGCCTGGTGCCGATCGTGCTTACCCGATTCTTCTACGTCAACTGGCTCTTGTTTCTGATCAACGTGCTGCTCGTCGGCTTCCCGATGGACGGCGGCCGCATGTTGCAGAGCGCGCTGTGGCCGAAGGTCGGCTACCGCCAGGCGACGCTGTACGCCGTTTTCGCCGGCTTCGCGTGCATGTTCATCCTGTTCGTCGCGTCGATCGCCAAGAACGAAGTGCTGATGATCGCGCTGGCGTTCTTCATCTACCTCGCCTGCAAACAGGAATGGATCGTCCTTGAAACCGGGGCCGAGGACTCGGTGTTCGGTTACGACTTCTCGCAGGGCTACACCAGTCTCGAGCGCGAGGACGCGCCGCCGGCCAGGCCGCGGCAGCCCAACTTCATCCAGCGCTGGCTGCGCCGCCGGGCCGACCGCAAGCGGCAGGTGGAGCAAGAAACACAGATCGCGGAGGAGCAGCGCATGGACCAGCTGCTCGAAAAGATCCAGCGGCACGGCAAGGAATCCCTGACTGAAGAGGAACAGCGTTTCCTCAAACGCGTGGCGAGCCGGTATCGGAAGAAGTCTCCTTGACTAAAGTCTCGACCCCTGCCGGCTGGTCCGGCAGGTGAAGTAGTTTGATGGCAAAACTACGGATGCCCACCCTTACCTTGACCCCTGCCGGCTGGTCCGGCAGGTGAAGCAGTTTGGCTGGCTAGCGGAGTAGCCTGCAAAACTGCTTCACCTGCCGGACCAGCCGGCAGGGGTCGAAGAATTCGATTAAGGTCGGTCTGCTAGCCTTAAAACTGTTTCACCAGCCGGACCAGCCGGCAGGGGTGCGGCGATAACTCCAGCGGTCAAGTAACATGGATCGTTCAAACCCCTACGAAGCCGCATTTGAGCAGTACCTCAAGGCCAACGGCCTGTGTTACGTCGCCGTCGACGAAACGCGCCGCGCTTGCCTCGGCGACACGCCGGTCAAGAACCTCGACTTCATCGTGCTCGGCGTCACCGGCGCCCGGCTGCTGGTGGACGTGAAGGGCCGGCAGTTCCCCGGCGGGCCGCCCGAGCGCCGGCGGTACACCTGGGAGAGCTGGTCCACGCAGGAAGATATCGACGGCCTCGGCAACTGGATCAAGCTGTTCGGCCCCGATTACCTCGCCCTGTTCGTCTTCATGTACCGCATCGTGCCGGCCGTGGCGCTGGACGGCGGCACGCCGGACCTGTTTGAATTCCGCGACGAAAAGTATCTGCTGCGGGCGGTGACGCTCGACGACTATTGCCGCCACCTGCGCGTCCGCAGTCCGAAGTGGGGCACGGTCGACCTGCCGAACGCGGCTTTCCGCAGCCTGGCCCGCCCATTCCGCTATTACACGCACGAATGCCCGTCCATGACGGGGGAGGCACCGCCTGATGGCACGGATCAAGCTCGGGATCTCGCTGAGGTCGCTGCCCTGGCCCTTGCGGCGTTCGCTGCAGGAGGTCCAGCGACTCGGCGCCCACGGCGTTGAGCTGGCGGCGGCCGGCGACCTTACGCCGCAGAACCTGTCGCAGACCGGCCGGCGCGAGGTGCGCCATCTGCTGCGTTCCTACGACCTGGAGCTGGCGGCGATCTTCTGCCCGCTGCGCCGCGGCCTCGACGTGGCCGAGAACCAGCAAGCGCGCATCGACTACATCAAGCAGGTGATGAGCCTCGCCTTCGACCTTGGACCGCGGCTCGTCATCGTCCAGGCGGGCAAGCTTCCCGAGAAGGACGACGACCCCGGTCTGCCGTTGTTTCGCGATGCCCTGGAAGCCCTCGCCCGGCATGGCGACCGCACCGGCGCGACGCTGGCCCTGGACACGGGGCTGGAATCGGGCGCGGTCGTGCGCGCGTTTCTCGATCGATTCGACAGCGGCAGCCTCGCCGTCAACTACAACCCCGCGAACCTGCTGATCAGCGGCCACAGCCCCTATGAGGCCGCGCAAGCGCTTGCGGGCCGCATCGCCCATGTTCACGCGGAGGACGCGCGGGCGATCAGCCCCAACCGGCTGCAACGCGTGCCGCTCGGGCACGGCGACATTGACTGGCTGCAGATGCTCGCGACGCTGGAAGAGATCGAGTATCGCCGCTACGTGACCGTCACCGGCGACGAGCCCGCGGAGGTGGGAGTGGGCCTGCAGTTCTTGCAGCGATTGACTGGGACCGGGGAATAAAATGGCCCGCACCAAGCGATGGCGATGTTGGTCGGTAAGGCCCCTTGCCGATTCCTGGCGGGCGGCTAGAACGGCCAGCGTGGGGGGCTATCCAACCCCTTGAGCGGACACCACCTCAATCAGTCCGGTGATCTACCTGGATCGGAGGTCGAAGACACATGCTCAAACAATCGGCTAACTGGGACTTCCAATGGGGCCAGATTGTCGGCCGTGCCTGGGCCGACGACGACTTCAAGCAACGTTTGCTCGCGGACCCGACCGGCGCCCTTCAGGAGTACGACCTGCCGGCGCCGGCCGGCCTTCGCGTGGAGGTGCTGGAGGAGCCCGACTGGGTTCCCAACGACACCGACGGCGTCATGCACCTGGTTTTGCCCGGCAAACCCTCGGCCGCCGAACTGTCGGAGGAAGACTTGTGCAGCGTGGGCGGCGCTGTCGGCGCCGAGCGTTGCGGTTGCGGATCGTGCCACCGCTGCCACCGGTGCTACTGCGGGTGGTGTGGCGGGTGCCGTCAGCCGCCCAAACCCGACGAGAACTGAGTCGGGCATTATTACCTAGCGAGGATCCGATCCGCATGTTGCGCCGACCCCGATTCAAGCCGCACCTCCGCGTCGAGGTGGTGCCGGGCGAAGGCGTGTTCCTGCTGTCCGAGCTACACCAGGCCGTCCTGCAGGGGAGCCTCTACGAGCTGGTGGCACCCTGCCTGGACGGCCGGCCGGTCGAGGAGATTTGCGCCCGCCTGCGCGGACAGGCCACGCCGGCTCACGTCTTCTACACGCTGACCCAGTTGGAGAAACGCGGCTACCTGGCGGAGGCCGACGATGCCCGCCCCGCCGCGGAGTCGGCTCTATGGGCCGAACAGCAGGTCGATTCGGCCGCCGCCGCTCGCCGCCTGGCGGAAACTTCGGTCACAATCCGCGGGATCGGCGCTGTGGACGTCGCGCCGCTGAACGAGTTGCTGCGCGCGCTTGGCGTACGCACGAACGGCGAGCCCGCGCT
Source organism: uncultured Gemmataceae bacterium (assembly GCA_963834865.1). Lineage (GTDB taxonomy): Bacteria > Planctomycetota > Planctomycetia > Gemmatales > Gemmataceae > CAWIDK01. The sequence goes on along the minus strand of CAWIDK010000002.1, from coordinate 1,363,896 downwards.
GACCGTGGTGGCAACCGACGGCTACCTGCGCCGCGACCTCCAGGCCAGTAATGACGAGGCACTACAATACGGGCGGCCGTGGTTGCTGGTGAAGCCGGTCGGACGCTGGATCTGGCTCGGGCCGCTGTTCCTGCCCCGCAAGACGGGCTGCTGGGCTTGCCTGGCCGAGCGCATCCAGGCCAACGCCCCGGTGCTGGCATATCTGGAATCGAAACGCGGCCACACCGGCGAGGCCGCCGCCCACCGCGCCGCCACGCCGGCCACCCTGCACGTCGCGTGGGGCCTGGTTGCGACCGCCGTCGCATCCTGGGTCGCCCGCGGCGATCTGGCCCACCTGGAAGGCAAGGTCCGGACGCTGGACGTGCTCACCGCCGAGGCGCAGACGCACACGCTGGCACGGCTGCCGTCTTGCCCGGCATGCGACGAAGCCGTCGGCGGTAGGACGGATTGGCAATCCGTCCTACCCGTGGTGCTGGGCAGCTGCAAGAAGACGTATACCGAGGACGGCGGCCACCGCGCTGCTTGCCACATGAAACGCTGGAGCGATTCGGCCACCATGTCAGCCCGATCACCGGGGCGGTGCCGATGCTGGAGCGAGACACCGGCGGTGACGGCGTGCTGCATGTCTACCTGTCCGGCCCCAACAGCGCTCGCCGCGCCCAAAGCCTGCGCGGCCTGCGGGCCGACCTGCGCAGCTCTAACTGCGGCAAGGGCACCACCGACGCGCAGGCCAAGGCCAGCGCTCTGTGCGAGGGATTGGAGCGCTACTCGGGCACCTTCCACGGCGACGAGCCGCGCCGCCGCGCTCGCCTGGCCGACCTGGGCGACGCCGGTATCGCTCCCAACGCTTGCTTGCTCTTCAGCGACCGCCAATACCGGGAGCGCGCCGCCTGGAACGCCGCCGGCCACCGCTTCGACGAGGTGCCGCTGCCGTTCGACGCGCAGGCTGACATCGACTGGACGCCGATCTGGTCGCTGAGCCGCCAATCCGTGCGCTACCTGCCGGCGGCCTACTGCTGGTTCAATTACCCGCAGCCGGCCGACCGGGCCTTCTGCTTTGCCTGCTCCAACGGCAATGCCGCCGGCAACACCGTCGAGGAGGCGATCGTGCAGGGCTTCCTGGAACTGGTCGAGCGCGACAGCGTCGCCCTGTGGTGGTACAACCGCGTGCGTCGCCCCGGCATCGATCTGAGCAGCTTCAACGAGCCGTACCTGGGCAAGCTGGAGGCCTTCCTGCGCGACCACCACCGCGACTTGTGGGCCCTGGATGTGACCTCCGACCTGGGCGTGCCGGCGGTCGTCGCCATTTCGCGGCGCACCGATGGTGGGGCCGAGCAGATCCTGTTTGGTCTGGGCGCCCACCTCGACGCCCGCGTTGCCCTGCTGCGGGCGGTGACCGAGCTGAACCAGATGCTTGGCCCCGTGCTGGACGTGCCCGCCAACGACCCCTCGGCCGGCCACCTGACGGACAAAGCGACGCTCCACTGGCTGCGCACGGCGACCGTGGCCAACCAGCCGTACCTGGAGCCGCTGGCCAGTCCGCCGCGCCGCGCTGCCGGCTGGGCGCCGTGCCACAACGACGACCTGAAAGACGATGTGCTGTTTTGCCAGGCGCTGGCCGAGCGGCTGGGCTCGGAACTGCTGGTGCTGGACCAGACGCGTCCGGAGATCGGCCTGCCGGTGGTGAAGGTGATCGTGCCGGGCCTGCGCCACTTCTGGGCCCGCTTCGCGCCGGGCCGGCTTTACGACGTGCCGGTCAAGCTGGGCTGGCTGCCGCGGCCGCGGGCCGAAGAGGAATTGAACCCGATCCCCATGTTCCTGTGAGGGAGCCGGTGAGCACGACGATCGCAGTACGAGCATCGGACAGGGAGTTCTCTCTGGTTTTCCTGCTCAATCTGAACCGGATCGCTCCGATGTCGTACCAGTACGAAATCCGCGAGATGATCGAGGAGACGGCGGCCTTGTAGCTGATGTCCGTCCTTGAGGCCTGGAGAAACTCGTGGACCCGGCGTGGATACTGTCCTTTCCCGAGAATGTGACCGTCGCGGCCCAGACCGACGGCGAATTGACGCTGCTCGGTCCGCAGCCTGCGGTCACGCTGCGGCAGTTGGCTCCGGGGCTGCGCGACGCCCTGCGCCGTCTGGCGGCGCCTGGGGAAAGTGCGGGACGGCTAGCCGAGCACGTCCGCACGGTTGATGGGCCGGTGGCCCTGCCGCGCTGGTACTATCATCTGCAGGATCTGGCCCGGCGGCGTCTGCTGCATCTGGCGGTCCATGCCGGCGGCGAGCGGCTCGTCACCCTGGAGCCGACCGCGCCGTCCTTCGTGCTGCCGCCCGCCGGCGCCGTGCCCGAGCGTTCCTACGTGCTTTCGCGCTTCGCCTGGCTGCAACGGCACGGCGATGTGCTGGCGCTGGAGTCGCCTTTGTGCCCCGCCCGGATCGTGCTGCACGACCCGCGGCGGCCGCTCTCGTCCACGCCCTGGCGCGGCCTGGTACCGCTGTAGAACTTGCCGGCCGCGTCGCCGGTCTGCCGGCCGAGGCCGTGACGCCGTTGCTCGGCTTGCTGATCCGCGCCGGCGCCTGCGCGATCGGCGATGACGGCGCCACCACTGAGGACGCCGATTCCGCGCTGCGCTGCTGGCAATTCCACGACTTGCTCTTCCACGCCCGCAGCCGTGAGGGACGACATGACGGCCCCGTCGGCGCTACCTATCCGCTCGCCGGACGGCTCGACCCTCCGCCCGCCCTCGGGCCGGATACCGCGGCCGATGGCTTTGCCCTGTACCGCCCCGACCTGGCATGGCTGCAAACCCAGGATCCGCCCTTCGCCCTCGTCCAGGAGAGCCGGCGCTCGGTGCGTTCATACGCGGCCGAGCCGATCACGGACCGCCAGCTCGGCGAATTTCTGTACCGGGTCGCCCGGGTCAGGAGTTGTGAGCACATGGAGGTCGCGACGCCGGCGGGGCCAATGCGGATGGATTTCGCATTGCGACCGTATCCGGCCGGCGGCGCCCTGTACGAGCTGGAGGTGTACGCCGTCGTTGCGGCGTGTCGCGGCCTGTCGCCGGGCCTGTACCATTACGACGGGCTCGGCCACCGCCTGGTGCGCCGCGCCGGACGGACCGCCACGGTCGAACGGCTGCTGTCCGATGCGGCCCTGGCGGCAGGCGTCCAGCCGGCGAAAACCCAGGTCTTGCTGGTGCTGGCGGCGCGGCTGCCGCGGGTCGCGTGGAAATACGCTGGGCTTGCCTACGCCCTGGTGCTAAAACACGTGGGGGTAGTTTTGCAGACGATGTACCTCGCCGCCACGGCCATGGGCCTCGCCCCCTGTGCTGTCGGTCTCGGCGATTCCGACCTGTTCGCCCAGGCCGCTGGCGTGAACTACTACGCCGAGACATCGGTCGGCGAATTCCTCCTCGGCAGTGCGCCCGGCGAGTAGCAACGGAATGGCAAGGTCACGCACGATACCGGAGGATATGCAGCGGACCGCTTCCCCGTAGGACGGCCTTCCTAGGCCGTCCCTGCTTGAGCAAGGACGGCCTAGGAAGGCCGTCCTACGGGGAAGCGACCGCGCCCGATCGCCTTGACGGCCGCCATCAGGCGTGCCGCGGTGTTTCACCCCTCATCGCCCTTGGAGGACAGCTCATGAAGAGGTTAGCTACGGTGCTGCTCCTGGCAACCCTGGCCTTCGGCCTGTCGTCGGTGCGCGGCGGAGACAAGAAGGCCGAAACGGTGTCCGCCCTGAAGGCGCTGGACGCGAAGCTGACGGACGCCTTCAAGGACCGCGACGTCGCGACGCTCGACATGTACACGGCCAAGGACTACCTCGCGATCGATCCGCGCGGCGGGGTCCACAACAAGAAGCAATACCTGGCCCACTTGACCAAGGGCTCCGCCAAGTTCGACGACCTGAAAGAGACGGACGTGAAGGTGAGGGTCTTCGGAGACACTGCCGTCATCACCGGCCTGCTCCACCTCAAGGGCAAGGTGCAGGACAAGGACATCACCGGCGAGTATCGCTGGACCCGCGTCTACAACAAGAGCGGCGACCAGTGGCTGTGCGTGCTCGAGCAGCACACCTATGTCCACCCCAAGGAAGAGCCCAAGTGACAGGGACGACGCATGGCAGGGCCGGCTCGTTCGCGTGCCGCCAATGGTCCGGCAACCATTTGCGTGCGCGGGGAGCCGGCTTGTGTCCACCGCCGTGTCAGCCCGTTCTCGCAAGCGTTGTTTCTTACGAGGCTTGCCGCAGGAGTTATTTGGTCGATCCCGGCCTGGGCCGAAGCCGCGCCGCGCGAACGGTAAGAGTCCGCCCGCCCGAGTCGTGACCGTTCAGGGCGCTAGTTGCGGCCTGGGCCGCTTCGACCGTCTTCATTTCCACGAGCGCGAATCCTTTGGAACTGCCCGTGCTGCGATCCTTGGCGATGCGGGCCGATTGTACGACTCCATGAGCCGCGAACAGGTCGGTCAAATTGCCGACGGTTACTTCGGAACCCAGATTGCCGACGTACAGGATCTTGCCCATTACCGAACTCCCGGTACAAGCCCGTCATCCGAGAAATGGCGGATGACATGCCACATTAGTACGTTTTGGCGATCTTCGGCGTGACCGTGGCGATGTTGCCGTCGCCGTCGGCCTCCACGAAGTAACTGTGCCCAACACGACTGGACGCGATATTCACGCCGATGAGCACATTCACTCGGTAGTGTCCCGGCCACAAGTTGCGCACCTGCACCTGGAGCAAGTCGGGCGGCTCGCCGAGCGCATGGAGGACCTGTTCCCCCAGGAGTGCTGCCAGGTTGTCCCGCTTGTCCTGCTCGTTCCGGTTGTGTTGCTCGCGCTGCTCGGCGGTTGCCATCTTGATCCTCGGTGATGTTGATTCGTGCGTGTCCTCGCGAAAACGGGCCGCGGGAGCTGGCCTGACGCTAGCGCGAGCGAAAAAAAACCGACGCGGTCGACCAACAGATGGATGCTCGACCGCGTCGGCTTACTTATGAACAAGCCGCCCAGCATGGGCGGTCCTGATCCCGTCATCGGACGGCTACTGGTCGGCTGCTGCTCGGAACCGATGGTTTTCAATACTGGACATTGACATTGTACATCGCCAGGCGAGGAAAACAAGGGCTCTCCCCAATTCGTTCCCGCGCCACCCGTGTTCAGCAGCGCGTCATCTGGCCCGGCTAATATGAGTCTTGACGAGAGCGAACCGCTCCGGATCCCTGGGATCGATTGCGTTCGCGACCGGCCTGAATGGCATCCCCCTGTGTGTCCCAAATGCTCAGGATTACATCGCCCTTCACAAGCGCATGTCGTCCGGCGTGTCCTTCCTCCAGCAAACGCGGCAGTTCGCGGAGGTACGTCGCAATCTCGCGCTCGTAGAGCTTCAAGGCTTCGCGCCCCGACGCCGTGATGTGCACCGGCGCCGCAGACGTGGCCGGTGGTTGCGTGTCCGCTGTTGACGTATTCTTCGTCGTCATGGCTTCCTCCCCAACGCGATCGCCCCACAGCTCCATCCCCGGAATTATACCATGCGGCCGGCGGCGCACGCGTGTCTTGTGCGACCTATCGACGTTGGGGGCCGAGCAGGCCAGGCGCCTAGCGCACCTCAAGCCGGTATGCCCACGCCCCGCGCCGGTTGCGCTGGCGCGTGCGCCGGAACTGACGCTGGAACACGCGCGAGCGTACCCAGCCGTCCTGTTGCGGAGCCGCCGCGTAACCGGACTTGCGCCAATGCAAAACGAGGAAGCTGATGTCCTCGCCCTGCGCATCGATGATCCAGTATTCGCGAACCCGCGCCCGATGATAAGCCTGGCGCAGCTCGCGTGTGTCTTTGACCACCGAGCTGTCGCTGACGATCTCCAGCAGCCAGTCCGGCGAGCCGACGATCTCCAGATCCCGATCGTTGCGCGAAACGTAATGGACGAGGTGCTGCTCGATGCTGTCCCAGAACACGGCCGCCATGTCGGGATTGTTGGACACATCGGCGTGCTCGTTGGTGACGAGCACGCCGTTGATGTACAACTCGCCGAAATCGATTTCCCGATTGAGAACGCCGAGCACCACCGCAACCTCGGTCTTGACGGCAGAATGCGTACGAATTTCTTCCTTGCTCATATCGACGAGCACCTCGCCACGAAGATAGCTCACCGGCGCTTTTTCCGGAAAACCCTCGGAATGCACCCACGCGCGAAATCCTGCCAACGTGTGGGTTTCCGGCGGAATACGAAGGATCCCGGGCGAATCGTCACCCGCGAGATTGCTGGGTGGAACGTGCGGCGCCAATGCCGGGCAGCCGGAGCCATACGTGAATCCTGTAGGGACCGGACGGCTGTGCTCTTCGGCGTAACGTAGCAGAAGCCGCATAGAAACGCAAGCGCCCGGCCGACCGCGAGCGATGGCGCCGTAGTCGATGTGCAGGTGTGCTGGAGCGCCGGCCAAGCTCGCGAGCGCCAGGTCCACCGGCCCGTGACGCTAGGCCCTCCGGCCCGCACTTGGCCCTTGATGCCCGCCCGGATTTCTCAAACTCACCGCTCGCCGGAAGCGCGTACAATAAGGTTCGGCAGACAGCGCGAGTATCGCATGCAGCCGATTGTCGTGAACGGAGGTCCCATCATGATCCAGATGACGATTGAGCTGCCGGAAGAGGCGATGGGACCGCCGGGCAAGGACCCGCAGGAGTTTGCGCGAGCTGCGGCTGGCAGCAGCCGTCAAGTGGTACGAGCTGAGAACGGTGTCGCAGGAGCGGGCGGCGCACATCGCGGGGCTATCCCGCGCCGATTTCCTCGATGCGCTGGGCCGATTCGGCGTGTCCCCATTCCAGTACGGGCCCGATGAGATTCTGGAGGAAGCCGCTCGTGAGTGAAGTTTGGGTTGCCAATGCTTCCCCGGTCATCACCCTGGCCAAGGCAGGCTATCTCCACCTCCTGACCGAATTGTCAACGGAACTCCGTGTGCCCGAACCGGTGGCTGCCGAGATTCTTGCAGGGCCTGAAACCGACCCGGCACGGCGGGCTCTGGAAAAGGGCTGGGGCTTGCGTATCGCCCCATCGGCAATCCCGCTCCAGTTGCTCGAGCTCGGACTTGGCGCCGGAGAAACGGCCGTGCTTGCGGTGGCACGCGAGCGCGCACCGTGCACAGCCATACTGGATGACGCCGTCGCTCGCGCGTCTGCCCGAGCTCTTGGGGTTCCGCTGATCGGCACGCTAGGCGTGGTGTTGTGCGCCAAGAAACGCGGCCTCATACCACAGGCGGCTGAGGTGCTGAAGGCGTTACGCACGGTCGGCCTGCATCTCGACGACCGCACCATCCGCCTCGCGCTGGGGCGATACGGCGAAGCGTGGCCCCCGGATACCTAATGGAAACGCCTAATTTGCGGCGCCCAATCCAGACCAAAAGAAAACGGCTTTAGTGCAATCCCTTGTTCGTCGCCGGGCCACTGATGCTGCTAGAATTGCATTTGCACTGCCTCCGTGCAGCGCGATGCTTCCATGATGAATTCCCTACCAATCCGCCCGGCCCACGTTTCGCCCGAGCGATGGGACCGGGCGCAGCAAGGGCATTGCATCACGTTCGCAAGGAAAAACCGTCATTTCAAGCTCGCAGCGAGCACTTTTAGGAGGTACTCATCATTCCAGCCTGCACATTTGCGCTTGCAGGATACGCCCGCTCTGCATGTTGGTTCATTCAGTAAAAGCGACGCGGACAACCTGCGAATCAGTGCCATGTTTTCCTGGCCGTGCCCTTTGTGCAGACGACTTTCGTCCTCGCGGAAACTCATATCCAAGACCCAATGGAGCGAGGTTTCGATTCCCCAATGATTGCGCACGGCGCCGGCAAACTTCTTCACCCGCGGCGGCAGACTCGTGATGAAAACGCGTGTCTCGACGCTGGGTTCCTTGTTGCCTTCTTGCCGCTCGCTGTACACCATGCCAATACTACGCAGGTCTTGCCAATCGGGGTGACGCTCTGCCAACTCTTCGGGCACGCGGATAATATCATAGATCCGCGTCTCGACGCGGCCATGCCCCTCTTCCTTCGTGCAATGCCGGTGATGTTCCAGGCCTGCGAAGTTGTTGTCGAAGCCGGTCAGGAACACAGCCCGGATGTCATCGTGCAAGATTGGCTGGTTGTCCTTCACGGCCAACACATAGTCGGCGTCCGCCGCGCGGATGGCGGCAACGATGTCTTTCTGGCAGCCCATGGCGTCGCTGGTCACGATCGCCCCGGAAATCTCGAGGTTCTTGATCAGTTCGGGCATCGCGGTGATTTCATTCGACTTGCTGTCGCAGGCCTGTTGCCCCAGGAGTAGACGATTTTCAGTGGCCCAGGCACTGACCATATGCAGCGGTCCTTTGCCCGCTGCTTTGTCGAAAGATCGTCGGGCCGTCTTGCCGTCAATGGCGACGACACGGCCGAGCGTGGACTCGGCAACTGCCTGCACCCACTTGACAAATCCGTCCTGTAAAGCGCGCGGATTGAGCAGCGCGAAAACACGACCAAAAGTGTCGTGGGAGGGTATGCCATTGGCCAGTTCGAGAAAGGTCCGCAGAAACTCGAACTTGTTGACGCCGTATTTGGCAACCTCGACCCAGGAATCGGCCCCGGAGATGACCGCCAAGATGGTGACGGCGATGATCTCCCAGAGGTTGTGTAACCGCAAATGTTCCCGGCGTGGGTCCGCAACGTCGGCAAAGCACTCGCGCATGGAAACGGTTGTGGCCTTGGACATGATTCTTCTCCTCCGTGAACGGGTTCCGTCCGAGAAGAATCATTCGCATGTACACTTGTCCAAGTCAAGGGCTCAGATTAGAATTCCACGGTGATGAAGGTAGTGCGATTGCCTTGCCGGGCGCAGCCAGAACTGGAGACCTATCGGCAACAGTTGCCTCACCTGTTGCAACAGGGTCATGCCGGCAGATACGCGATCATCAAAGACGACCAGATCGTGAGCATCTGGACGGCGAAGCTGGCGAACTGCGCCAGGCCCACCGGCCCGTGCCGCTTGCGCTCGACGCACGCGTGGCGGCCTCGAGGGTGAATTTTTTTACGCTTGCGTAGCGGCAAAGATCGGTTACGATGAAGGGGCAGGGTGCGCAGAAGCGAGGGCGGCATGAACGCGAAGTGTTTGTTTGCCATCAGGAACTATCGGGGAGAAAAAGCGCTGGTCGAGGCCGCAATACGAAAGCTAGGCTACGAGCCGATACACGATCCTGAAACGCCCGACGCCGTGTTCCTTTATGCCGGTAGTCGCCAGGAGGTGCTTTTGCTGCCTCTGCCGAATTGTGACAGCATGAAAGTGGTCGGGCCCCTGCCCGATTAATAAAGGTCGCCGAAGAAAGAGCGGAAACGCTGCACTTTGTGAAGACGCGGAAAGTGGAAAGTATGAAGCGCGCTGTATGCCCTTGTTGCCTTCACTGATTGCGCCCGCCACCCAAGACCGTCGGCGGTGTAGCCGTGCTCTCCTTATCGTATTGGCTCGTCCGTTGTGAATTGGTTCGAAAACCACTTAACTGATCTGGCAACTCGCCGCTCATGACGCTCATCAAGCTTGAATCCGTTTGGCTCGGCTCGCTCAACGTGACCGAGAAGATGGTACAAGACCGGATTGCCGACGACCCGTCGATCTTGGGCCTCGGCGAACTGGACTTGCGTGATACCGAGCGTGTCCATGCCCACGCAGGACGCTTGGACCTACTGCTCCAACACCCGGAGACGCTGAAGCGCTATGAGGTCGAACTTCAGCTCGGAGCCACCGACGAAAGTCATATCATCCGAACAATCGAGTATTGGGATATCGAGCGCAAGCGCTACCCGCAGTACGAGCATACAGCGGTCATCGTCGCCGAGGACATCACGTCGCGCTTCTTAAACGTCATCCAGCTATTCAACGGGACCATCCCGCTCATCGCGCTGAAGATGACCGCGTACAGAGTTGGCGATGAAGTAGCGCTCACGTTCGTGAAGGTTCTGGACGCAGTAACGCTGGGGCTGGTTGATGCCGATGAGCCCAAGACGGACCCGGCGACGCGGGACTCGTGGGAAGACAAGGCTAGCAAACAGACCCTTGGGGACACCGACGAGCTACTCAAGATTGTGCAAGCTGTCCAACCCAAAGCCGCATTGAATTACAACAAGCATTACATTGGCCTCAAGATTGATGGGGCGTCACGCAACTTCGTCGCATTCCGCCCCAAGAAGACCCACGTGGTCATGGAGTTCAAGTTGCCCGATCAGGGCGACGACGTAAAGACGAGGGTGGAGGAAGCCGCAATGCAAACCCTGGCTTACGATTCCCAATTCGGGTTCTTCCGCGTGAGGATCGAGTCTGGTACCGCGCGGAATCCGCCCGAGGTATTGCGCGATTTGACTCGGCAAGCGTGGGAGGAATACGGCAAACCATGAGCGCCCTGGGAGAAATAGGGACGCGCAGAAGAAGAGTATGCCTCTCGATAATACAAGTCTGTGAATTCGTATTATCGAGTCGCGTGCGCGTTCCTGCCTCCGCCCATGTTCTTTCTTGCTTGACGGCCAGCCGCGACTTCGAGCAGATGCCCAGTTGGAAACTCCGCTCCCAATGTGTCTACAATTAGTCTTGCCTTTGTGGCGCTCCCGATCGCCTCATCGCGCGACACATGCCGATCGCCACGATCAGAGTTCCTGGTAGCCGCGTCCGGTGTACGCGCCTCAACTCCTCCACTTCCGCATTTCCAAATGCAGTGCTGATCATCGCACTGACCTCCCGACCCAGGGCGGGATGCAGCATCGCCTTCGCGATTGCTTAACTTAGGCCCCTCGAGGGCCTTCGGGACATACACGGTTTCCGCCGGGAATCGGCAATCGACCGAGCGCCGCACAGTTCCGGCCTCGGTCAGCAAGAACGCCGGATCGTCTTTTTCGTCGAGGTTGGCGCGTGCCCGGGCCACCACGCCATGGCGCAGAGGTTATTGTAGAGGTCGGCCTGCACGGCAACCACCGGCCGCTTCTTGCCGCGATTGCCGGCAGCGTGTGGGAACCGGGCCTTCAAGTCGTCGCCGCGCTGGACGTTCGTGACTCCTCCGGTACATCGCCGTCGCCGGCCAGTAGTTCGGCGGTTTCGGGCGGTTTCGGCGGCCAGCAACTCGGGGCTCCTGCGGTGGAAATCGAGCGTGTCGGCTCGCTCATACACCTCCATGCCAAGCAGCACGCAGGACGCAGGCCGTGCCCCCCACGGAGGACGACCGGTTGCCCGCCCTGCAGGGCCTGTTGCTGTTCAGCCGTCAACTCCATCGTAACTCGCATTTTGCGTAAGTCCTGCGGGCCGGCGGCCTGCGCTCAAGGTGTGCGTCGGCGCCTGCGCGGCGCGGATGTCGAGGATTTCTCGGCAGCTGTGGCGCACTTTGCCAACCCAGCGTTCGGCGGCCATCGCTTGGCGTTTGGTCGCATTGTCGCCTGGATAACGAATGGCCACGGCGAAGTTCGTCAGGAATTTGAGCCTGCGCCGCATCGATCGCAAGGACGGGTGATGGGGCAGCAGGGTGTTCATCAGCTGCACGAGGTCGTGCGTCTTGGCGACGGCAAACCCAAGTTCCTCAAGCAACGCCTTTAGGTATTATTCAGCTGTTTGTTGGCTGTGGAAGCAGAGCTGGTCATTCAGCGGGAGCCGTCGACGTGCGATTTCTGTTACGAGGCGATAGTCGTCCTCGGCTTTGCGGACCCACTCGCGAGTGGCCTTTTTCATACAAGACCTTGCCTCTGGTCACGATCTCGGTGTGAAACAGGTCGCCGTCGCGGAGTCGCCGGCTGATGTTGTGCGGCGTACGCACAATCAGATCCATTGGGAAACACGCGTCGACGGCGAGGCGGATCCGGTACGCCTGGTCGAGTTGATTGCGGGCCGGCATGATGACGAGAATGTCCACATCGCTGTCGGCGTGCGGCGTGCCATAGGCGTGCGAGCCGAACAAGATGATCCGGTCGGGCGCAAGCGCTCGACAACCCGGCGCGAACCGGCGAATCTCGCGCATCGGGACCTCGGCCCCCCAATACACGCGGACCGGCGGTTCCGGCGACACCGTGCGGGTCGTGCGGTTCATGACCTCATTGTACGCCGCCGCGGGGATTTCGTTGCGCACGGTTGCGCTCGGTTGCAGGTCGGCGAGGGGGTGTCCCGTGCGGGAATGAAACGAAGTCGCCGCGTGCATGGCTGGCCGCGGAACGTCACGGGGCCGTCTGCATCGGCTGCGCCGCGCGCGCTCGGCGTCCTGCTGGAACAGTAAGAGACTCATGCCCTCCGGGCGCGGCCGGACGTCGGCGGGCTGCGACCAGCTCTGCACGCCCTGGCCCGGTACGATGCGCACGAGGTTGAACGCCCACGCCGTGTTCAGCGCTAGCCGCTGGCCGGTCAATTCGCCCAGCGGAATCGCGGCCTCGACCTGCCAGCCGTCGTCGGCGCTCTTGACCACGACGAACCAGTGCGGGTTCCAGTTCAGCTCGCCCCAGCAGTCCTCGCGCACGCAGCCGCGCTGGTCGATCTGCAGGTGGAAATAGGTCGCGTAATCGCGATCGAGGTCGAGCAAGAGGCTGATGCGATCGTACGGCGCGACGTTGGCGTTGCGCTGCCGCGGCTTCACCGGCGCGAGCTGCTTGCCGCGCGGATGCTTGCACTTCACGGCGATGTAAAGAAATTCCTGATCGTAGGCGAACAGCGCCTGCGTCGGGTAGTCTCGTGCGGTGTCGCCGACGGCGTTATCGAGGACGAGCGGCTTGACGTTTTGCCAGCACGGGTCGTCGAAGTCGCCGTCGAGATAGGGCCGCCGATCCGTGAGCCGGCAGCGGGCGAGCTTGCGCGGCACCGGGGCGAGACCGGCCAGCCACAGCTCGGCCTGCGCGGCGTCGTGCCAGGGGCCCTGCTTGACGTACCCCTGGAATTTGTTGCACCACCCGGTCGCGCCGGCGAGATCGCCCATGCCGCGCCGCGCCGCCTGCAGGCAGAACTGCGTCGACGGATCGGACGCCTCCAGCGGGCCGAACCCGGCGAGCCGTTTGCCGCACTCCAGAGTGTTCTGATACGCAGCCCGCGCGAGGGGGTCGGTGAGATGCGCGTGCTGGACGGGTCCGCCGGGGCCGGTCGCCACCGCCGGCTTGGCGTGGTCGCCCGGCTTACCGTTCGCACTCAGGTCGAACTTGGTCCGGGCGACGAATTGCTTCAGCTCGTAGCGGCGGCGCACTTCGCTGCTGCTGTCGTGGCGGATCAGCCAACGATACGCGGCGGCCGACAGCGGATGGGCCGGATAGCGATCGACCAGCAGCGCGTAGGTCTCATGGGCGAGGTCCCACCGGCCGCGACGCTGGTATTGCGCGGCGACGGTCGAGAGCGCCAGGGCTGCATGGTCGTCGGACAGCTTGCCCAGCACCGGCAGGAGCCGCGTCTGCAGCGCCGCCGGATCGTCCAGGCGTTCGGCGAGCGCCAGCAATTGCGTCTTGTCGCGCAGCGCTCTCGCAACGTCGATGTCGAGCGCGGCCGGCGGAATGTCGCGCGCGCTTCGCCGAACTTGACGCTGATGCCTTGCATCAGGTCGCGCTGGCCGTCCGCACCCTTCTGCTGCGTTTGCATCAGACGATAGCCGCGTTCACGCGGCAACAGCGCTGTGCCGTCCGGCAGGACGGTGGCCGCCAGTGCCGCCTGATCGCGCGGCGACCCTTGCAGGACGTTGAGCAGCTCGTCGTTGTCCTGGACGACGGTGGCGTTGGCGGTGTCGCTGGTCGCGTAGACCCTGGCCGCCGACCGCGCTTCGAGGCCCAGTTGCTCGAGCTGCTCGGGAAAGACCTTCGCATCGCCGGCCTGGCGAACGGCCTCCTGCAGCGCCTCGGCGACGAGCGAGCCGGCGGCGCGCTTGCACTGGGGATGGTCGCCGATAACGACGCTTGGCCGCCAGATTCGCAGGGCGAGCACGAGCTGGCGCAACAATTCCTGGCGCTTGCTGCGCGTGCCGGCGATTCCAGAAATCGAGGATCTGATCGCGCGTTGCGCCTTCGAGATGCTGCGGCAGCGAAAACGCCCAGAGCGATTCGCCGGTCATGCCGCCCGCGAGCCGCGCCGCTGCGGCATAGCGCATCGACTCGATCGCGCAGGCGGGCGCGGCGGAGCCTGGGTCGGGCGTGACGACGCGCAGCGCCGTGGTCAGATAGCCATCGGCGGCGCCCAGCCGGGCCAATGTGTCGAGCGGCAAATCCTCGCCGTGCGCCAGGACGACCAGGACGGCTGCGCGCTTGCCGCCCTGGCGCTGGATCTGCCAGGTGGCGCCGCCGTCAGCGGTGGCGAGGATCGTCCCGGCCTCGCCGACCGCCCAGCCGTGCCGGTCGTTGAAGAAACACAGGCCGTGCAGCGGTAGCGGGCAGCCAGTCTTCTGGAGGCGCCAGGACTGGCCGCCGTCGTCACTGTGGACGACCACCGAGCCGGGCCGACCCGCGATCCAGACGTGCTTCCCAACGGCGTACACAGCGTGAAAGTCGAGGCAGCTCAGCAGCTCGGTCGGCAGGTTCAGCCGAGCAAAACCCCACTTGGCGCCATCCGAAACGCTGGTGAGCACGAGGCCGCCGCTGGCCACCGCCAGCGCAAGCTGCGGCTGCGCCTCCATGCCGAGGATGTCGCGGCCGTCGGTGCGATCGAGATCGTCAGTGGTGCTGAACTTGTCGCTACGGAGCTTGCCGAGCCTGGCCCAGGCGCCGCCGAGCATGCCGTTGGATCCATGCGTGAAGGCGCCTGCCAACCAGGAGGTCGTGCGCGGCCCGACGACCGGCTCCCAACTCCTTCCGCCGTCGTTCGTACGGAACAGTCCCGACGGGAGTTGATCGGTGCCGTCGCCGAGCAGGTAGCCGTTGGCGTTGTCGATGAAGCGGACCTGATTCAGGCCCGGCAGCGCCCCGGGAAGCAGCCGCTGCCATTTCAGCCCGCCGTCGCGCGTGAAGAGCAGGACGCCGGCGCTGCCGCCGTGTGGCAGTTCCTCGCGGCCGGCGACCCAGCCGATGTCGGCGCTGATGAACCAAACGGAGCGCAGCGATGCGCGGACGCCGGTCGGCTGGCGCGCCGACGATTTGCCGCCGTCGAGGGTGTGCCAGATGACGCCTTCGTCGCCGGCCGCCCAGCCTTCCCGATCGTCGAGAAAATGGACGGAGCGCAGTGTGGCGTCGTCGAAATGCCGCGGGTCGGCCGCGACCCGTGCCGCCGAGCCGAGCAGGAGCGGAACGAGCAACAGCAGGCGAATCCGTCCGCGCATACGGTCTCCTCGCATTTGGCGTGGTTCTTGCGAGAGCGAGCGGCGGGGCTTGGCCCCGCCGTGTAGACCGCCGGGTACAAGCCCGGCGGCTCGCTGGAGGGGGCTCAATTGGTGGCCCAGTAGCGGATGATGCAAAACAACGCCTGGAAGGCATCCTTGAGGCCGATCTTCTTGCCTTCCTCGTAGGTGCGGCCCGAGTAGCTGATCGGGATCTCGTAGATGCGCAGGGCGGGACGCTTCTTGGCGATCTTGGCGGTGAACTCCGGCTCGAAGCCGAAGCGGTTCGAGCGGAGGACCATATGGTCGAGCACCTCGCGGCGGAACACCTTGTGGCAGGTTTCCATGTCCGTGAGGTTGAGGTTGGTGAACATGTTCGACAGCATCGTCAGCGCCTTGTTGGCGACGTAGTGCCAGAAGTAGAGCACGCGATGGTCGTTGCCGACAAAGCGCGAGCCGAAGACCACATCGGCTCGGCCCTCGATGATGGGCTGCAACAGCCGCAGATACTCGGCGGGATCGTATTCGAGGTCGGCGTCCTGCACAACGATGACGTCGCCGGTGGCAGCCTGGAAGCCGGTGCGGAGCGCGGCGCCCTTGCCGCGATTGGCGGGCTGATAGACGACGGTGACGCCGTCTTCCTGCTCCATTTCCTTGAGGATCTCGCGGGTGCCGTCGGTCGAGCAATCGTCGACCAGGATGATTTCTTTAGGGACGGGCACTGCATGAACGCGGCGGACCAGCTCGCGCACCCACTGGCGTTCGTTGTAGACGGGGATGACCACCGACAGCTTGAAGCCGTCGGGCAGCGGATACAGGCCGAGCTGGCGGCACGCGCCGTCGCCCAGGAGCTGTTGCAAAAGGGCCAGCCGCCGCTCCGGCGAGGCGGCCAGCGCCCGGATCAGCGCATCGATTCGGCCGTCGTCGGCGCCGCTATTGAACTTCAAGATCGCGCTCATGTCACGTCAACCCGTGCGACAATCGTCCGGTCCCCACGAACCACGGGCCGCGTTATGGGAAACGGCGGGCACTACGTCAAGGTGAGTTGTCGGAACGGGCGGCCTGCGCGTCAAGCCGCCTTGACCCCCTCGGGCCGCGCCAGTATGTTCCGGTGCCGGCGGCCCTGCACGGACGCGGTGCCGGCCGGCGTACGGAAGAGGCGCCGGTGCCACTGGCTGAAGGAGTCAGCGCATGAACACATCGCCGGGGGTGCCCCTCTGCGACCTGCAAGCCCAGCTTCGCGCTGGAACCGGAGTTACAGGCGTCGCTCCTGCGCGTGCTGCGCTCGGGCCAGGTGATCCTCGGCCCCGACGTTGCCGAGCTGGAGCGCGAGGTCGCCCAGTACTGCGGCGCTGGTTACGCCGTCGGCTGTTCGTCCGGATCCGACGCGCTGCTCCTCGCCCTGGCCGCACTCGGCGTCGGCCCCGGCGACGAGGTCATCCTGCCGCCGTTCACGTTCTTCGCCTCCGTCGGCGCCGTCTGCCGCATCGGCGCCCGGCCGGTGTTCGCCGACATCGACCCGGCGACCTACAACGTCGACCCGGTCGAGGTCGCATCCAGGATCACGCCGCGTACGCGCGCCATCATGGTGATCCACCTGTTCGGCCAAACCGCGGAGATGGAGCCGCTATGGCACGTCGCTGAACGGCACAGCCTGCCGATCGTCGAGGACGCCGCCCAGGCCATCGGCGCCGAATACCAGGGCAAGCGCACCGGCACGCTCGGCGCGATTGCGTGCTACAGCTTCTATCCATCGAAGAACCTGGGGACCTATGGCGATGCGGGCATGGCCGTCACGAGCGATCCGGAATGGGCCGCGCGGATGGCATGTCTGCGCACGCACGGCATGGAGCCGCGGTATCACCACAAATATCTCGGCTGGAACGCACGGATCGACACATTGCAGGCGGCGATGCTGCGCGTGAAGCTGCCGTATCTCGACCGCTGGACGGAGGCGCGCCAGGCGGCCGCGCGTCGCTACGACGCGTTGATTGAGGAAAACCACCTGGGGCCGTATCTTGAGCGGCCGATCGAGCAGCCGCGGCGCCGGCACGTGTTCAACCAGTATGTTGTGCGCGTGGCCCATGGCCAGCGCGACGGACTGCAGCGGCATCTGCGAGCCGAGAAGATCGGCTGCGAGGTGTATTACCCCATTCCACTACACTTGCAGGAGTGCCTGCGTTACCTCGGCTACGCTGAGGGCGATTTCCCGGTAAGCGAGCAGGCTGCCCAGGCCGTGCTGGCGCTGCCGATGTTCCCGGAAATCACTATCGACCAGCAGCGCCGCGTGATGCAGACGTGCGCGGCGTTCCTGCGTAAGCAGTCGCGGCTGGCGGCGTGACCCGGCTTTTCCTTTGGAGTGCGGCGCTTTTCCGCCGCTTTTTTTCTTTGTTTTTCAAGAGAAGGAACAAATCAAAAAGAAAGCGGCGAAAAAGCGCCGCACTCCAAATAGGGCAAAGCTGTGTGCTGCTTGCTCCTGCAACCCGCTACGGATATCGTACCTGATACGACGATTCCCGATGGCGAGTGGCGGCATGAGCAATGAACGATTTCACCCGGACCACTGACGAACCCGGACGGGAGCCCAGGGTGTCCGTTGCTGTTGAACCCATGCCCAGCCAGATCGGTCGCTACCGGATTGAACGGGTGTGGTCGTGCCGGACATGGACTATTCCTCCTTCAGCCGTTCTCCAACTGTATTGTACACCCGGCATTTGGAACGGCGACGCAACGCAAGTCACCCCTCGCCGTGCATGAGCCGAATCCCCAACTCCCCCAGCCGCTCCGTCAGCGCGTCGACATCCTTCTCGGCCACCGCCAGCGCCGTTGGCCCGAGCCGCATCTGGATGAACGAGCGCGTGCCGGGCCATTGCTGCAAACCCTCGGCGATCTCCGCGTCGGCGACGTGCAGCACAATCTGGCGGCGCAGCTCCAACGGCGGCGTCTCGAGTGCCGTCAGCAGCAACCGTGCGGCCGGCGGGAGCGGCACGCCGGGCGCTGCTCAAACCAGCGCGCCAGGAACCCCGGCGTCACGCCCTGATCGCGAGCAATCGTAAGCGAGCTCGGCGTCAGGCGATACAGGCGGCGGCCGGGGAGCGCGGCCGCGGCGAGTTCTCGGCGAAGCGCTGCACCTCGATTTCCAGCAGCAGGTCGGAGCGCACCAGGTCGACGTTGAGCGTCACGCCGTCCGGCTCGACCTCGACGCAGCGCTCCGGCGGCAAGCAGTAGTCGCGCGTCCCGGTCAGGCGAAAGTGGCGAAAGTCGATGTCCTTCTCGGCCGCGACCACCGCGAGCCGATCGGTCAGCCGCTGCGCCGGCAACCCGCGGGCGATCGCTTCAGTCATCTCGGCGGCCGACGAGAACTCGAATAGCGCCGCCGAGTCGTAGACCGTGATGCGCTCGCGCTTGTTGGCCCAGGTGCGCAGCGAATCGAGCACGCTCGGCGGCAGCGCTTTCATGCCGTGCCGCTCCAACGTCTGCACGATGCTCGTGAAGGTCTCGCCCGCCTCGAGGCCGCGATAGACGCTCTGCGGCTCGAGCTGCAACGTACACGCGGGGCCGAGTCCTTTCCAGGTAGCGAAGCGGCCCAGCGCGACGATCAATGGCGGCGACAGGCCCTGGCGATACGCGAGGATTTCCAGGTTGGGCTGCACCAGCAGCGTCTGCGGATAGCCGGGTAAAGCCGGTGGCTCCTCCGCAAGACATAGCACCCAGCGGCCGGTCGCCGACAGGCGCACAAGAGTGGCATTCGCGGGTCCGCCGCGGGTCTCGACGAGGCGGAGCAGATAGGCAACGCCGAGGAGAAAGGATGCGATGCCGAGGGGACGTGCCGGCACGTCTTTCCAGAAGGGATGACGGGTGCCGATCCAGTGCTCGATCGCCACGGGGTCGGCCCACGCGCCGGCGGGCAGCCGGGTCAGGAGGAGCAGCGCGATCAGAACGGCGGCGGCATGGGGGTTGGCCGGCAGCGCCTCGGGCTGCCAGCCGTGGCTCGGGTCCCAGCCACGCACGAACGGCAGGCTCGCCCACAATTCCGCCAGCACTGCGGGCAGCGGCTGTTGCCAGGCCTCGAAAAAATCGCCGGCTACCAGCTCGGCATCGTGTTCGCGCAGCAAGCCGGATGCGACGGCGAGGCTGACGGTGAACAGCGCCGGATCGGAAATCGGCACCGGCGCGTCGGGCACGGTGTTTAACAAGGAATCGTCGCGAAGACGCTCCAGGTCGCGCTTGAAGAAATCCCCTTGCTGCGTGCGCCGCAGCGGTCCGCCGGCGACTTGCTGCCGCAGCACCGCGAGGCGCAGCAGCCAGTCGAGCCCGTCGCTTTCCCGGGTTGCCGCGCGCGGCCATCCACCGCATTCGCGGCACCGGGGCACGGCGGCAATCCCAGCTCTTCCCCGAGCGAGCGCGCCGTTGCCAGGGGAAATGCGATCACGCGCGGCGGCGCTGCCGAAAGCGTCAGCCATTGCTCAAACGACTTGACGCGCATGCGCACCGTTGGCTGGCCCTCGGCGCCGATCGGGAATAACTCCGGAACGAGTAGGCCGGCGCCAAGTAACTCGACGACCGGGGCCAGCCCGTCGGCGTGGCCGAGCATCGCCAGCATCTCGACGAGCGCCCGGCGTTCCAGCGCGGCTGCCGGCTGTGCCCGATCAACGCGAGGAGCTGCCGACAGGCCGCGGGTAAATCCTTGAGCCGGCGGTCGAGCATGGCCGGGTTGGTCAGGGCGGTCAGGATGCGCTCGACCAGCTCATCGACAGGCCACTGGTTGCGCGGCCGGCACAGCTTCTGGGCAACCTGCGCAAGAGGGATTCGTCGTAGCACCGCAACGTTCGGCGGAAATGTTCGGTCAGGCTCTCAGCGGAAGGCGTGATTGGCACGGTTAACTCAGCACCTGCGGTGTATGGCCGATTTTACGCAGCTCGGCCACCACCGCCTCGACGCGGCCGGGACGGATCAGCAGCACGCGCTCGGCGAGCCGGCCGACGATGTCCTGCGCCAGCTTCTTGTGCGCGAGCAATTCCTCCGCCAACAACGCGTCCTCGGTCTGCACCAGGCAAACGCGGCGATGCAGCTTCACGGGGATGCGGGCCTTGTCCATGCGGTACGCCGGCTTGGTCAGGGAACTGCCTTCAGCGCCGTCAATTCGGCCCCATCGGCAATGCGATAGCTGTAACCCTGCTCGGTCAAGAAAAGCTGCCGATGGTGCGCGAAGTCCAATTCGCGCGTGTCGCGCGTCACCAGCGTGAAGAAATAGGCAATCTCGCCGCCCGCCTTGGGCCGCAAGATCCGCCCCAGCCGCTGCGCCTCCTCCTGGCGCGACCCGAAGGTGCCCGATACCTGGATGAGCACGTGCGCGTCCGGCAAGTCGATGGCGAAATTGCCGACCTTGGACAGAATGAGCCGGCGGATCTCGCCGCGGCGGAACTTGCCGTACAGGGACTCGCGCTCGACATTGCTCGTGGAGCCCATGATCAACGGGATGTCGAAACGCTGCTGAAGCTGGCGGAGCTGGCGCAGGTACTGGCCGATGATGAGCACGTTCTGGTCCGCGTGCAATTCCAGCAACCGCGCGACGACGTTGTCCTTGGCGGGGTTTTCGCTGGCGATACGGTACTTGTCGCGCCACTCGGCGACGGCATATTCCATGCGCAACGGCTCGGGCAGGGCGACGCGAACCTCGGTGCAATTCGCCTCGGCGATCCAGCCACGGCCCTCCAGCTCGCGCCACGGCACGTCGTATTTCTTCGGCCCGATCAGGCTGAACACGTCGCCCTCACGGCCATCTTCGCGAATCAGCGTCGCGGTCAGGCCGAGCCGGCGCCGGGCCTGGATCTGCGCCGTCACGCGGAACACCGGCGCGGGCAGCAGGTGCACCTCGTCGTAAATGATCAGGCCCCAGTCGCGCTGATCGAACAGCTTGAAGTGCGGGAACTCTTCCTTCTTGTCCGGCCGATGCGTCAGGATCTGATAGGTCGCGACGGTCACCGGGCCGATGTCCTTGACCTCGCCCGAATACTCAACCACATCGGATTCGGCGACGTTGGTCTTGTCGAGGATTTCGCGCATCCACTGCTTCACCGCGGTGATACTGGTGGTGAGGATGAGCGTCGATTTTTGCATCTTCGCCATGGCCGCGATGCCGACGATGGTCTTGCCGGCGCCGCAGGGCAGCACCACCACACCGCTGCCGCCGCGGACGTCGCCGCCGGCGTAGAACGTGTCGGCCGCCTCACGCTGATAGTCGCGCACGTGGAAGGGCAGGCCGGAGCGGGCCAGCTCGCGCAGCCGCAGCGCCAGGTCGGCGCCGGCGGCGTAGCCGGCCAGGTCCTCCGCGGGATAGCCGAGCCCGATTAGCGCCTGCTTGAGCACGCCGCGAAACGCTGGGTCGACGGCAAAGCTCTCCGCGTCGAGACGGTCGCCGAGGTACTCGCGCAGCTTCGGTTGGCGGGCCAGCTCTTCCAAGAGCGGCCGATCCGGACAGACGAGCCGCAGCCGATCCTCGTGCTTCGCCAGCTTGACCCGGCCGTAACGGCTGACGGTTTCAGCCAGGTCGGTCGGCAGATTGCCCGGCAGCGGAAACTTGCTGTACTTGCCGAGCACCTCGACCATCTGCTCGGCTGACATCCCCGCCGCCGCGGCGTTCCACAGCGACAGGTTGCTCAGGCGATAGGTGTGGATATGCTCAGGGCTTTTTTCGAGCTCGGCGAATGGAGCGAGCGCGTTGCGCGCCTCGGCATACAGCGGATTATCGACCTCGACGAGGACCGTGCGGTCCCCCTGGACGATGAGCGGATTGGCGGGGTCGTAATGCATTCGGCGTCCACATCCGGCGTGCAGCGCCGGCCTCCGCGCAACGAAAATGGCAGTGTATTTAGTTTCGCTGAACCCTGCAAGGCACGATTGCGGCCTGTGCAGCACAGCTACGGAGGTGTTCGGTCACCGGCCAAGGTCGTTTCGGGCTGGCAAGACACACCCAATTCCTCGCATGCGCCGCCCGTCCCGCACGACCTGCCACCACCGGAATGACATGCCAGACTGCCAGACATGCCGGGCATGCCAGACCCGCCTGCACCTTTTCCGATTCGCGTCTACTTTATGATTGCGAAGGTGGTGGATTTTTGTGCAATATGCCTGCCGTGGCCATGGGAGCCTGAACCATGCCGACGACCACACCCTTCCACGCCAAGTACCTGGCGCACGAATTGACGAAGCGTGTCTCCGCAGACAGCGCGGAGAAACTCTCGCAGTCGCTGTGCAACGCGACGGTGGACCTGAACCCGCACCAGATCGAGGCCGCGCTGTTTGCGTTTCGCTCACCGCTCTCTCGCGGCGCAGTCCTCGCCGACGAGGTCGGTTTGGGCAAGACCATCGAGGCCGGGCTCATTATCAGTCAACTCTGGGCGGAGAAGAAGCGGCGCATCTTGTGCATCGTTCCGGCCGCGCTTCGCAAGCAGTGGAACCGCGAGCTCGCCGACAAGTTCTTCATCGACTCGACCATCCTGGAAAGCCGCACCTTCAAGGAGGCGCAGAAACGCGGCACGGCCAATCCGTTCCTCGCCGGGGACCGCGTCGTCATCTGTTCCTACCAGTTCGCCAAGGCCCGCATTGCCGAGGTGCAGACGGTCGCGTGGGATCTGGTCGTCATCGACGAGGCCCACCGGCTGCGCAACGTCTACAAGAAAAGCAACAAGATCGCCCGCGCCATCCGCGACGCCATCGGCAGCCGTCCGAAGGTCCTGCTCACCGCGACGCCGCTGCAAAACTCCCTCATGGAACTCTACGGGCTGGTGACGTTCATCGACCCGCACATCTTCGGCAGCGAGGCGACCTACCGCGACCAATATGCCATGCGCGGCGAACAGTTCACGCAGGACCAGTTCCAGGCTCTCCGCGGCCGCATTCAGCCGGTCTGCCAGCGGACGCTCCGTCGCCAGGTGGTCGAGTATGTCCGCTTCACCCAGCGAATCTCCATCACGCAGGACTTCACGCCCACGGATGCCGAGGTGCAACTGTACAACAACGTGTCGGGTTACCTGCAGAAGCCGGAGCTATTCTCGCTGCCCTCCGGCCAACGGAAGCTCATCACGCTGATCCTGCGGAAAATCCTGGCGTCGTCCTCCTTCGCCATTGCCGCGACGCTCGGCACCATGATGGCCCGCCTGGAGAAGCTCAAGCACGAAAAGAAGCCCGCGGGGGACCAACCAGTTACCGAGATTCTCGGCGACGACGTTGAAGACGCCGATGAGATCGAGGCGGAATGGAAGGAAGCCGAGGGCGAACAGGCCGACGAGTCGGGGACGGTAAAGGACGCCGAGAAGCTCAAGAAGTTGCTCGGCATCCAGACCGAGATCGACGAGCTGCGAGTGTTCAAGGAATTGGCCGAGTCCATCGGCGACAACGCCAAGGGGCAAGCGCTGCTGATCGCTCTTGAGGCTGGCTTCCAGAAGGCGGCCGAGCTTGGCGCGCCCCGCAAGGCGCTCGATCTTCACCGAATCCCGGCGCACGCAGGCCTACCTGCGCACGCTCCTGGAGAAGAACGGCTACGCCGGTCGCGTCGTCCTCTTCAATGGCACGAACACCGACCCCGAATCGAAGACGGTCTACAAAGATTGGCTCAAACGGCACGCTGGCGACGATTGCGTCGCGGGATCGCCTACGGCCGACATGCGGTCCGCCCTGGTCGAGGAATTCCAGGAACGGACCGACATCATGATCGCCACGGAATCGGCCGCCGAAGGCGTGAACCTGCAATTCTGCAACATGGTGGTGAATTACGACCTGCCGTGGAACCCCCAGCGCATCGAACAGCGCATTGGCCGCTGCCATCGCTACGGCCAGCAGCACGACGTGGTGGTGATCAATTTCCTCAACCGCACGAACGAGGCTGACCGCCGCGTGTTCGAACTCCTCGACCAGAAGTTCAAGCTCTTCGACGGCGTGTTCGGCGCGTCCGATGAAGTGCTCGGCGCTCTGGAATCGGGCGTCGATTTCGAGAAGCGGATCAACGAGATTTACCAGAACTGCCGCTCCACCGAGGACATCACGGCCGCCTTCGACCAGCTGCAACAGGAACTTGAGGAAAAGATCCAATCGGCATTGAAGGACGCCCGCACGAAGCTGCTGGAGAACTTCGATGACGAGGTGCAGCAGAAACTCCGGCTTCGTTCCCACGAAACCAGCACCGCGCTCAGCCGCTACGGGGATTGGCTCTGGCGGCTGACCCAGCACGAGCTCGCCGATTGCGCGACATTCGATGACGCGGGCTTGCGGTTCCACTTGCACCGTGTCCCGGCTGGGCTGCCGGCCGATGCTGTGCCGCTCGGCAAGTATCGGCTAGTGCCGCCTCAATTCTCGAAAGAGGGGTTGCTTGGTAGCCGCATTCGTGAGAATGCGGGCGACGTCACCCGCATTCTCACGAATGCGGCTACCCCAAGATCAAGCCTTGACGATGCACTAGTCGCCGACCGTGGCGACGAAGGCGAACACCACTACCGCGCCGGACATCCCCTCGCCGAGGCGCTCATCGCCCAGGCCAGAGCGCGGCAGCTTCCGGTCGCCGAAATCGTATTCGACTACAGCCAGCATCCCGGTAAAATCGGCCTTGTCGAGAATCTGGTGGGCAAGACCGGATGGTTGCGCCTTGTGAAGCTGTCCGTCTCCGCCCTGGAAACCGAGGACCACTTGCTGCTGGTCGCCGTGGACGGCGACGGCAACGCGCTGGATCGGGAATGTTGCGCCAAACTCTTCAGCATCCGGGGCACCGTTGCCGGCGAGGCGCTGCTGCCGCCCCCGGCATCGTCTGTGCTCGACGTGCAGCTGATTGTCGAACGCGGCAGCTTCCTCGACGAGGCGATGCGCCGCAACCAGCGGTACTTCGAAGCCGAGATGCAAAAGCTCGACCTGTGGGCGGAAGACCTCAAGGAAAACCTCGAATACGAAATCAAGGACATCGGCCGGCAGATCGCGGACGCCAAGCGCGAGTTGCACACGATCGTCGATCTGCCCACGAAGCTCCAGGCGCACAAGAAGGTGAAAGAGCTGGAAAAACTGCGGCAAGACAAGCGCAAGATGCTCTTCGACGCCCAGGACAAGATCGATGCCGATAAGGATCAGCTCATCGGCGAGATCGAGCCGCAGCTCCAGCAGCAGACGGCCGAGGAAGAGATTTTTGCGATCCGCTGGATGGTGATTTGACGGCAACCGACGAGCAACATGAAGATCTAAGTGCATGACAAAGGGGTAATCGATCGCCTTAGTCCAGCCGCATCGTCAGCCTGGATTTTGCGGTAGTGACGTGGCCTTGATGCTGGGTAGCCGCATTCGTGAGAATGCGGGTGACGTGGCCTTGATGCTGGGTAGCCGCATTCGTGAGAATGCGGGTGACGTGGCCTTGATGCTGGGTAGCCGCATTCGTGAGAATGCGGGTGACGTGGCCTTGATGCTGGGTAGCCGCATTCGTGAGAATGCGGGTGACGTTGCCCGCATTCTCACGAATGCGGCTACCCAGCGACCTCGTTGGAGACTTGGCGCGGCAACAGAGCCGATTACCATACGCTCTTTCCGAACCACACCCATGCCCAAGCAGAAACTCGAATTGACCTGGATCGGCAAGGAGAATCGGCCCCGCCTGGAGCCGCGCATCCCTCTTGGAAGATGCCGCCAAGTCCCACCACGCTTCCTTCCGCGTTTCGCAAAACGACGTCTTCGCCAATCGGCTCATCTTCGGCGACAATTTGCTGGCGCTGAAGGCCCTCGAGGCAGGAATTCACTGGCAGGATCAAGTGCATCTACATCGATCCGCCGTATAACACTGGCCAAGCGCTCGAACATTACGATGACGGCTTGGAGCACTCCATTTGGTTGTCGCTTATGCGCGAGCGATTTGACGTACTAAGACGCCTTCTTTGCAGGGACGGCGTGTTTTTCTGCCAACTTAACGACGACGAGCTAGCTTACGGCAAAGTGTTGCTCGACGAGGTGTTTGGCCGCCAGAACTTCTTGAATCGTAACCTTTTAGCCGAATGCAGGAAGTCTTGCGTCAAAATGGCCAAATGCTTTAGTCTGGTTAGCCATGACGGGTACGGATACCGACGCTGTGGCTGCGGTGGAACCGCTCTTGGGTCCGGGTCTGACCGCCGAGCAAGCGCGGCAGATCTTCGAGCAAGGCGCGGAGGCCACTGTGTTTGCCTTGCTGACGTTGGCCAAGATGGTGGCGGAAAAGCAGGCGCTGGCCCATGCGCCAGCACCTACCGCGCCATCCGGCATGAAGCCGCCTTACCAGAAGCCTGGCCCCAAGGGGCGGCGCAAAAAACGTCCGGGCCGCGAAGCAGGGCATGTCGGCAGTCGCCGGCCGCCACCGACCCACATCGATCATACCGAAACACATGTCCTCGAGTCGTGCCCAAACTGCGACGGACCGGTTACGCTGTGTCGCGGGGCACGCACACGGCTGATCGAGGATATCCCGCGCGACATCACGGTCGAAGTCACCCAGCATACGATCCACCGCTACTGGTGCTGTCGCTGTCAGAAAGTGGTCGAGCCCGTGGTGGTCGATGCACTGCCCGGTTCGACCTTGGGTCTGCGCGTGCTGGTGCTGTCGGCGTGGCTTCATTACGCCTTGGGCAACACGCTGGCGCAGATTGTCGACGTCTTCAACTACCACCTGCGTCTGAAGGTTTCGACGGGTGGGCTCGTGCAGATGTGGTATCGACTTCAGGAAATCCTGTTCGCCTGGTATCTGGAAATCCAGGTGCAGGCGCTCGACGCTGCCGTGTTGCACGCCGACGAAACCGGTTGGCGGGTCGGTGGGAAGACCCACTGGCTGTGGTGCTTCACGACCAGCGATCTGACCTACTACTTGATCGACCGCAAGCGCGGCAAGACGGTCGTCAAGCAGTTCTTCCGCCGCGCCTTCAACGGTACGCTGGTGACCGACTTTTGGGCGCCTACAACTCGGTCGTGGGTGGCCGACGGCAAAAATGCTTGGCGCACTTGCTGCGCGAACTGAAAAAAGTGCAGCATTACCATCGGCCCGGTGGCGATTGGCGCGCCTTCAGCAAAAAACTGAAGCGTTTGCTGCGCGACGGTCTGCGTCTGCGCCGCGCCGGACCGGGCCTGGCCCTTCCCGACGCGCGACAACGCCTGGAAGAGCGCTTGCAGCGGCTGATCGACACGCCGTGGCAGAACGCGCAGTGCGCCGCTTGGTCAAGCGCCTGCGGCGTCATCGCACCGAACTGTTCACGTTCCTGGAACACCCGGAAGTACCCTTCGACAACAACCATGGCGAACGTGCCATCCGGCCGGCGGTGATCATTCGCAAGAACAGTTACGCCAACGGCAGCGATGCGGGCGCGGACCTTCAGGCCGTACTGATGAGTATCTACCGGACCCTCAAGCAGCGTGGCCACAACCCCCTGGAAACGATCGTGTCCGCATTACGGACCTACTTGAAAACCGGCAAGCTACCCCCATTGCCTGGGCGGATTCCTGCAATCGGCTAAAAGGTTACCTTGAATCAAGTAAGCGCCAAAATGAAGCAAACTGCAGGCGCCTCTGGCGGCGGTGAGGACAAGAAACTGAAAAAGAACATTGAATACCTCCTGATTTATGTGCGCGACAAGGACGGTGACGGCGGTTTCATCAAGCCCCTAGCGAAACCGTTTACTGGCAACAGGGCCGATCTACCAGGTGCCACGCATTAAGCTTTCTCTAGTTTCGTAGCCCCAGTGAGGATTTCGGCAAGATAACCAGGGTCTACAGCGGCTCCCTTGCGTTTACGGGCCATACTTGTTTTACGTGGATTTTGCTTGAGCAAGCTTAACGCGAGCTTGCGGAATAACGACAGGTTCTCCGCCCCGTGGCGGTTCTCCACCCGGCTCGCATCCTCATGAAAGCTCACATCCAATTGCCAATGCAAGTTGTTCTCGATTCCCCAGTGGTTGCGCAGCGCCGCCGCATAACGCCGCGCGGCCATGCGCCGACTGCCAATGAAGTAAACGACCTCCGTCGTCTGCTGCCCGTTGACCGTCCGTTCGCGGCGACACATCCCCACTGTCCGCAGGTGCGGCCACGCCGCGCGATCCCGAATACCGCTGACGTCTTCGACGATCACGCAACCGCGTTCCTCGACGCGCCCGTGTCCACGTTCCGTCGTCGTACATTGCCGCACCCGGCCCGCCGGCAACGCGCCGTCGAGCGCTTTCATCACGGTTTCTTGGATGTCACTCATCAACCGTTCTTGGTTGGCTTTCACCACCAAGACGTAATCGCCACCGCGGTCCAGGATCTTCTTGGCGATGTTCTTCTGACATCCGATGGCGTCGATGGTCACCAGCGCGCCATCAAGGTCCAGCAACTGCAAGAGCTTCGGAATGGCTGTGATTTCATTGCCTTTACCCTCGACGGCGACCTGGCCCAGCGAAACCTGGGCCTGGGTGGCCCAGGCACTGACCACATGCAGGGCGCCCAGCTTCGAATTGCCCGAGCCGCGCAAAGTCTTGCCGTCAATGGCGATGTGCTCGACGCCGGATAAGCCGGCGACGTTGCAACCAGGCCAGGCAGCAGGCTTCCAGGACCCGTGGATTGAGGATCGCGAAGACGCGTTCAAAAGTGTCGTGCGACGGGATGCCGCCAGGCAAACGTAAGAAGCGTCGAAACCAGGTTTCGCGTTGCTGCGCAAATTGAACGATGTCGGGCCAGTCGTCGCAGTTGGCGATGACGCCGCAGAGGGCCATGACAAGCAGGTCGATGAGCAAGTGCTTGGTACGGCCGGCGACACGGGGGTCATAGATGCGCCGGAAGTGTTTCTTAATCGACGCCACGGAAGGGGTAGCAGCCATGCGTTCCTCCGGAAAGCGGGCGAATATCCAGAGAATCCTATGTCTGTACACTTGTCAACGTCAATTCCGCTGCAACAATTCGGGTGGAGTTTGACGCGTGGCCCCTGGCCGATCTACGGAACGCGATTTCATCTATGCCACCACGCAGACACTCAACCGCGACCAACTCGCCAAGCTCTCTGACGAGGTCGGCCCCAGGCAGTCGCTGCTCATCATGTGTTGCGCTTTCCGCTGCAAGAACCTGGGCGAGTTCCCGAACCTGACCGTCAAGAAAATCCCGAAGGCTGTGCTTGATAAATGCGAGTGGGGCAAGGACGATTACAGTCTGGAAATCAAGAACCTACCGACCTTGCAGCCCAGTCCGGCCGACGAAGAGAACGGCAAGCCGGTGAAGAACACGCGCGAGGCTCGCAAGGCGCGGCAACGCCAGCAGGAGCCGACCTTGTTCGACCAGGACCCGTAGCCGCATTCGTGAGAATGCGGGCGCGGCGTCAAGCATGAACGTAGCCGCATTCGTGAGAATGCGGGGGAGCCTTCAAGCGGGAACGTAGCCGCATTCGTGAGAATGCGGGCGTGGCGTCAAGCATGAACGTAGCCGCATTCGTGAGAATGCGGGGGAGCCTTCAAACGGGAACGTAGCCGCATTCGTGAGAATGCGGGCGATCGTGATGCAGGATTGAAGCTTGATTTACATGAGTGGCGGCGTATTCCAACGGAGTGGCCCCCGCATTCTCACGAATGCGGCTACGTTCTGCCCACGGCGAGCGTTCCCCCGCATTCTCACGAATGCGGCTACGTTCTGCCCACGGCGAGCGTTCCCCCGCATTCTCACGAATGCGGCTACGTTCTGCCCACGGCGAGCGTTCCCCCGCATTCTCACGAATGCGGCTACATTCCGCCGACCGCGGGCGTGTTCCGCGCATTCTCGCGAATGCGGCTACGTGCGTTCCACAGCGCCGCAGCGGGCGAGTACGATCGGTCGGAGAAGCCATGAGCGAGCACGAGAAATTTCCGGGCGCAGCGATCACCTGAAAAGACTCCCCAAGGAGTATTATCAGGGGCAGGCCTATGTGCATTGGAGCCTGACAATCGAGGACCGGAAAACCGGCTGGTTGATTCCGGTTTTTTGTTACAAGTTTCGAGAGATTCTGACTCATACGGCATTCCGCTACGGAATCTGTTGTCCCATTTACTGCTGCATGCCGGACCATCTCCATTTGCTCTGGGTGGGAATCGGTGCGGAGAGCGATCAGCTGCTCGCGTGCCGGTTTTTTCGCGAGCAACTGAATCTCATTCTTGAGAAACTTGGGTGTCGCCTTCAAAGGGAAGGCTATGATCATGTTCTCAGAGAGGAAGAGCGCGAGCGAAACGCCTTTGAAAATGTTGTCGAGTACATCGCTCGGAACCCCGAGTGCGCGGGATTGGTGAAAGCGGACGGATTTCGCGAGTACCGATTCAGCGATTGCCTGGTGCCGGGCTACCCGGACTTGCACCTCTGGCAAGCGGATTATTGGGATTTGTTCTGGCGCGTTTATGATCGCCTTGCGAAGAACGAATTTGATGACGAAAAGGAAGAGTAATAGCGGCGGTTGGGAGAGTGCGTCAGCTTCCCAGCATTCTCACGAATGCGGCGACGCAACGGATTCTCCGCATTCTCATGAATGCGGGTACGCGACGGCCGGCTTCCCCGCATTCTCACGAATGCGGCTACGACCGTAGCCGCATTCGTGAGAATGCGGGCCCGGCTTGAGAATGCGGCCCCGGCTTGCCGCGTTTGAGGATTGACATTCATGAACCCCGCCGTCAACGCCATCGCCAATCGCCTGAGCTTGCGCCAGCCGCAGCGCGACTCGCTCGAAATCCTGCGCGGGTGTGCGAGATCGCGCCCGTTGACAAGGGGAGCGCCGCCGCCAAGGCGCTGGACGTGATCCGCTCGGAGTTCGCAACGGTCACGGACTTCGAGCGCGACTTCCCGTCGCTCTGCTTTGCACTTGCCACCGGTGTCGGCAAGACCCGGCTCATGGGCGCGTTCATCGCCTACCTTGCCAAGGCCGAGGGCATCCAGCACTTCTTCGTCCTGGCGCCGAACCTCACGATCTACAACAAGCTCATCGCGGACTTCACGCCGAACACGCCGAAGTACGTTTTCCAGGGCCTGTCCGATTTTGCGATTTCGCCGCCGCTGCTCATCACCGGCGACAACTACGAATCCGGGCATGGCATCCGCGGCGGCCGGCTGTACGAGGACGATTCCGTCCACATCAACATCTTCAACATCTCCAAGATCAACACCGAGGTCCGCGGCGACAAGGCCCCGCGCATCAAGCGGCTGTCCGAATACATCGGCGAAAGCTATTTCGAGTACCTGTCAAAACGCGACGACCTCGTGCTCCTGATGGACGAATCGCACCGCTACCGCGCTTCTGCCGGCATCCGCGCCATCAACGAATTGAAGCCGATTCTCGGCCTGGAGATGACCGCGACGCCGCAGATCGAGAAGGGGGCCAGGAAGACGGACCCGTTCAAGAACGTCATCTACAGCTATCCCCTGTCGTCCGCCCTCAAGGACGGCTTCGTGAAAGAGCCGGCCGTCGCCACCCGCGAGAATTTCGACGCCGCCAACTACACCAAGGAAGGGCTGGAGCAACTGAAGCTGACGGACGGCATCCTCATTCACGAGGAAACGAAGGTTCAGCTAGAACTCTACGCCAGGGAGAACAACGTCCGGCGCGTGAAACCGTTCATGCTGGTTGTCGCCGAGGACACGAGGCACGCCAGCGAGATCAAAGCGTTTGTCGAAAGCCCCAAGTTTTTCGACGGACAATACAAGGGCAAGGTCATCGAGATTCACTCGCAGCAGAAAGGCGAGGAAAAGGACGAGAACGTGCAACTCTTGCTGAACGTGGAAGACCCGAACAACCCGACCGAAATCGTCATCCACGTGAACATGCTGAAGGAAGGCTGGGATGTCACGAATCTCTACACGATCGTTCCGCTCCGGGCCGCCAATTCCAGAACGCTGGTCGAGCAATCTATCGGCCGCGGCCTGCGCCTGCCCTTTGGCAAGCGGACCGGCGTGGCCGCGGTGGACCGCCTGACGATCGTGTCGCACGATCGCTTCCAGGAAATCATTGACTCTGCCAACGATCCCAATTCCATCATCCGCGCCGGTGTCGTCATCGGCAAAGACATCCCGACCGAGCGGTCGAAGGTCGTCATCGTCGCGCCGAAGATCGTCGAACAGGTCAGCGGCACGCCGACGGCCGACAAGCCCGCCCAGGGCACCTTGTTCAAGGAACCCCAGGAGCAGAAGATCGCCCTGGCGACGCTCGACACCATCCGCGAATTCGAGCAGTTGCCGCGTTCCGCCGATTTGACGAAGCCGGAGGTCATGAAGCAGTTGGTCGTGCGCGTGACGGAACGGCTCAAGCCCACTGAGCCGCAACTCTTCGAAGAAACCGCGCCTGAGAAGATTGCCGAGGTGATCGCCAGGACCGTCGAGTATCGCAACGACATGTCGATCGACATCCCGCGCATCATCGTTTCGCCGAAGGGCGAAGTCGAAGCCGGATTCCGTGACTTCGACCTGGACGTGGCCGGCATTCACCTCCAGCCGGTATCGGATGACATCCTTATCGCGCACTTGCACGATCAAACCCGGCACACCTTGCGGAGCGGCGACGCCATTGTCGCGGAGAACCGCCCGGAGGATTACCTGGTCCGCGGCCTGATCGACTTCGACGACATCCACTACGACACGCACGCCGAGTTGCTGTACAAGCTGGCCGGCCAGCTCGTGCAGCATCTTCGTTCCTACCTGAGCGCCGACGACGCGCTGAACGTCCTCCAGGCCCACAACCAGATGCTGGTAAGCACGATCCACGCCCAGATGCAGGCGCATTACGAGGAAAAGGCGACCGAATACGAGGTCCGCGTGAGCCGAGGCTTCCAGACGCTGCGACCGAACAACTATTCGATGGCCGCGAACGAGCACGCCCGCAACTTCCGGATGCCGGTGGATGAAAAACTGCTCATTCGCGGCATGCTCTTCAGCGGCTTCCAGAAGTGCCTGTATGGTGTGCAGAAGTTCGACTCGGACAGCGAGCGTCGCTTTTCGGTGATCCTGGAGAATGACGGCGACGTGCTGAAGTGGTTCAAGCCCGCCAAGGGCGATTTCCAGATTCACTACAGCCAGGATGCCGACTACGAGCCCGACTTCGTGGTCGAGACGAAGACCGCCCGCTACCTGTGCGAGCCCAAAGGCGGCTGGGGCGTAACCGACGAAACCGTACAAAAGAAAGCAAAGGCCGCCGTCCTCTGGTGTGCGCACGCGACGGCGCACGGCGGCAAGCCGTGGAAGTACCTGCTGATTCCGCACGAGAAGATCGACGAATCGAAAA
This sequence comes from uncultured Gemmataceae bacterium, assembly GCA_963834865.1. Taxonomy (GTDB): domain Bacteria; phylum Planctomycetota; class Planctomycetia; order Gemmatales; family Gemmataceae; genus CAWIDK01. Next base: position 1,330,404 of record CAWIDK010000002.1, on the reverse strand, counting down.
CGCTGGCGGGATTGGCCGCGGCGTGGGAGCTGAAATGAGCCAGTAGTGCATCGTCAAGGCTTAATTTTGGGGTAGCCGCATTCGTGCGAATGCGGGTGACGTTGCCCGCATTCTCACGAATGCGGCTACCAAGCAGCCGCTCTTTCGAGACTTGACGCGGCAGTAGTTGCCCGGAGAGAAACCATGCGATGCTTCATTGTACCGGCGCTGTGCTTGCTTTTGGCCGGCGGATTGCTCCTTGCCGATGGGCCGCAAGATAACATCGCCGAGAAGGTTCGGCCGGTCCCGCCGACTGGCATTAAGCTGGTCGAGGCGGACCGCACCGAGTTGGCCGACGGCGTCCTAGCGCTTGGTCAGGAGATTGACGCGCTGCGCGCCGCGCTCAAGGGCAAGCCGGCGCTGCTGGAATTGCTCCCCGACGTGCAGATCTACTACAACGCGGTTCACTACGCATTCAAATACGACGAGTTCTTCCAGAAGAACCAGGTCGCCGGTGCACGCCAATTGCTGAAGCAGGGCCACGAACGAGCCGCCCAGCTGCGCGACGGGCAGGCGCCTGGACGACCGCCACCGGGCTGATCGTGCGCGGCTATGTCTCGAAGCTCGACGACTCGGTGCAGCCGTATGGCCTGATCGTGCCGGCGTCGTATCGGCCGGGCACCGCGACGCCGCATCGGCTTGACATCTGGTTCCACGGACGCAACGAGACGGTGACTGAGCTGGCGTTCATCGACGGCCGGCAGAAGTCGCCCGGCCAGTTCGCGCCGCCGCACGCTTTCGTCCTGCATCCCTTTGGCCGGTATTCGAACGCGAACCACTTTGCCGGCGAGGTCGACACCTTCGAGGCGATGGATCACGTCAAGAAGCACTACGCCATCGACGACGATCGCATCACGGTGCGCGGCTTCTCGATGGGCGGCGCGGCCTGCTGGCATTTCGCGGTACATCACGCGTGGCGGTGGGCGGCGGCCGCTCCGGGCGCGGGCTTTGCCGAGACGCCGCAGTTCCTGCGCGTCTATCAGCAGGAAAAGCTGCAGCCGCCGTGGTGGGAAGTCAAGCTTTGGCACCTCTACGACTGCAACGACTGGGCGATCAACCTGGTGCATTGCCCGACCGTCGCTTACAGCGGCGAGCTCGATCCGCAAAAACAGGCTGCCGACGTCATGGCCAAGGCGCTCGCGGCCGAGGGGATCACGCTGGAGCACGTCATCGGCCTGGGCATCAAGCACGATTACACGGCCGCCGCCAAGGCGGAGATCAATCGGCGCATCGATCCCATCGTCGCCCGCGGCCGGCAGACGCTGCCGCGCAAGGTCCGATTCACGACCTGGACGCTGCGGTACAATCGCATGCACTGGGTGACCGTGGACAGCCTGGCCCAGCACTGGGAGCAGGCGGGAGTCGAGGCGGAAATCGTCGATCCGTCGACCGTCAAGGTCACGACCAGCGGTGTCACCGGCCTCGGGCTCGCGATGGAAGCCGGCGATTGCCCGCTCGACATGACCCATCCGGTGACGGTGTCAATCAATGGCCACAAGGTCGCCGCGGCCCCGGTGCATTCGGATCGCTCGTGGGTGAGCCACTTCCAGCTCGACGCCGGCAAATGGTCGCTGGTGACCGGCGCCGGTCCCGCCGAACTGCGCAAGCAGCACGGCCTACAGGGACCGATCGACGACGCCTTCATGGACCGCTTCCTGATGGTGCGGCCGACGGGCGCGCCGCTGAGCGACGCCGTCGGCAAGTGGGTTGCCGGCGAATTGAACCATGCGCTCGTCCACTGGCGCAGGCAGTTCCGCGGCGTATTGCAGCCGAAGGACGACACGGCCGTGACCCAGGCAGACATCGCCGGCAGCAATCTGATTCTCTGGGGCGACCCGAGCAGCAATCGCATCCTGGCGAAGATTGCGGACAAGCTGCCCATCCGCTGGAGCGCGCAGGCTGTGGCGGTCGGCAAGCAGACGTTCCCGGCCGATCATCACGTCCCGGTGTTGATCTACCCGAACCCGCTGAACCCGGCGAAGTACGTAGTGCTTAACAGCGGCTTCACGTATCGCGAGTACGACTATTTGAACAACGCCCGCCAGGTGCCGAAGCTGCCGGATTGGGCGATCCTCGACGTGCGGCAGCCGCCCACGTCGCGCACGCCAGCCGGCATCGTCGAGGCCGGCTTTTTCGACGAGCGCTGGCAGCTGGCGGCGGTGAAGTGAGCTGTTACTTCTTCTTCTCCTCGGCGACCGGCTCGGCGGCGGCGGCTTCGCCTTCTTCGGCCTTCTCTTCCTTCTTCTTCGCCTTCTTCACGACGATCTTGACCACCTTCACCTTCGGCAGGCCATAGGGGCTACGGCCGTCTTGCCAGCGCTCCTCGGCGATCAGCTTGTTGATGCGCTCGCCGCGCGTCAGCACGTTGCGGGAGCGCTGCAGCTGGTTCTTGCGACGGAGACTCTTATCGATCGACACGGACAACTCCTTTGCATTTCGGCACGACGTATGGGCGTCATCTTAAAAGCGCGGCGCCGGTGCGACAAGAGGCTTAACTCCGAATGGTTTTCTTATTGCTTTCGTCGCTTGTATGCATTACCATTGAGTCACGAAGCGAGTCCCTCTAGACTCTCGTTTCTTCAGCCATGATCGGTGCGGCGATCAATTCCAGGGTTAGCCACCGTGCAGTGCTCGTTGGGGCGCTGCTCGCCGGTGCATGGTTTGCGCCGACGGGGGTTCACGCCTCCTGCGGCGATAATGTCACCATCCTGCCGCACAATCACGTGTCCGTGGATTACGGCATGCCGCCGATGACTGGCCACAATCCCCGGACGCCAGGCCAGGTCTTCCCGATGACCTTCACGCCACGGCAAGCGCCGGATCGGCTAGAAACGTTGTGGCAAGTGCCGTCGCCGTCCGCACCGTGCCGGCAATGCCCGTCGGACCCAGCGAATCCGGGCAACGCGCCGTGCCAGGGGCCGGGTTGCTCCAGCAATCCCAATCCAATAACGGTACCCACGAGCAGCCCCGAGACGCTGCGCGACCCATGCGCTTGTTGTGGGTCGGCACGCTGGCTCGGTGGCTCGGAAGCGATTCTGCACACATTCCTGCATGAGCAGGCGTATCGCGTCCATCACGTCTTCCCCATCTATCATCCTCCCCGCACGGCCTGACTTCTTTCTCTCGACAGAGCTTCTTGCTTGCAGCGAGCGTGCCCGATTTCGCGCGTGTGCGCAATGCTTGCGCCGTGAATTCCGGGCCAGACTACCTGGTGCTGAAAGCGCTGGTTACGCGAACTTCCGCAGTCTTCGAAGACTGCGGGACGCGCCTACGCGTCAGCATTATGTTGCCCTCGCTGTGAGGCGGCCCACATGCGGTGGCTTGCGGTGGCTTGCGGGTCAGGCCGGGGCTTCGTTCTTTCAAGGAAACTCCATGAATCTCAATCTGCAGAAAAATGACTCGCGACTTCCTCTTCCAATCCTTGTTCGTCATCCATTTGCTTGGTATGACTGGTGCAGTCCTCTGGATCCTCATTAACTCAAAGGCACAGGCATCGGGAAACCAGCACCGACCGATCCACACGACCCCGAGCACGCAGGCAGCGAAAGACCAGGCCAAACTGCGCTATGCTCCGCGCCAGCCAGTCGAAACCAGCGGGTTTCTCGCTGTGTTCGGCAGTATTGAGCCCTGGCGGCCCGATGCCTCACTGGAGGAGTACGCCGCCGCGTACGAGCGAGCCGTCCCCCGAGGCCTGGCGTTCATGGACAAGTGTCTCGAGACCGGGACTCATCCGATGGTACATCGGCCTGGGGAGAGCTGACCGCGTGGCGCTGCTGGAAATCAACTGGCCGACCAGCGGCACGACGCAAGTCTTCCGCGACATCGCCGTAAATCAGGGCGTTGTCGTCACGGAATTCGCCCAATGAATGAGCTTGGCAAAGTTGCTGTGCGCCACCAGCGCACGTCGGCTGCGACAAGAGGCTGCTGCGCTCCGTAGTGCACCGCCAGCCAGATCGTCGGCTCGTCCGGGATCGTCCAATCGACCCGGTGCTTCTTGTGCGCGGGGATGTTCATGAAGTCGCCACGGTTCATCGCGATTGGCTCCTCTCCCTCCAATTGGAGCCGTGCTGCGCCCTGCAGTACCATGACCCACTCGTGCTGATCCTGGTCGAACCAGAAACCAGGGGGCGAGGCGTGACCGTGGGAGACGATCCGCTCGATGCGCACGGCGGCGGCGTTCATGAGTGTCTGGACAAGCTCTTCCCGCAAGTGCGCGCCAGGTTCATCGAAGAAGTTTGCGAGAACGGTCATTGGCTATTGCTCATGTTTGCATGGATGAGGTCGGGTTTCATCCCTCGAGGCAAAGTCATCGTTCCTCTGCCTGCTGCGGCATATTATCTATGAATGGGATGAGGAGAAAGCCACCATGCTTCTCCGCAACTTGTACGAGCAGATCGTGTTCCCCCGCCTATGCGACCTACTGCTGGACAGGCCGTTCGTCGCCCAGCAACGCCGCAAGCTGCTCGCGCACGCCGCCGGCGATGTCCTGGAGATCGGCTTCGGCACCGGGTTGAATCTGCCGCACTACCCCACGCGAGTTGTCAAGATCACCACCGTCGATCCGAACGCCGGGATGCACCGGCTGGCGCAGCGACGGGTCAGGAAGTCGACCATCGCGGTTGACCAGCGGGTTCTCAGCGGCGAACGGCTGCCATTGGAGGCCGACCGCTTTGAATGCGTTGTGTGCACGTTTACCTTGTGCAGCATTGAGGGAGTGGGCCAGGCCCTGAACGAAGTGTACCGGGTGCTGAAACCGGGCGGCCAGTTTCTGTTCCTCGAACACGGCCTCAGCCCGGAGCCAAACGTCCAGAAGTGGCAGCACCGTCTCAACTGGCTGGAGATGCGTCTCGCCGCCGGCTGTCACCTGGACCGGAACATGAGGGAACTCGTCGCCGCCCAGCCCTTCTCGTCCGTCGATGTCGAAGGGTTTTACCTGGAAAGGACGCCGAGGACACACGGCTACCTCTACCGGGGTATTGCCAGGAAATGAGCGGTGCGGGACTATCGAACTCGGATTTCCGTTGAGGCGGGCGAAGGCACCGGCGATAATCACCGAGAGCGGGATACCATTTCCTGAGCGGATTGTGCCGAGGATCACAGCGATGACCGAGCCATCCCTGCCGCAAGAATCGATCTTTCTGCAAGCGCTGGCGATCTCGTCGACCGCGGAGCGGGCGGCGTTCCTGGACCGTGCTTGCGGCGCCAACCGCGACCTGCGTGTCGAGGTCGAAGCCCTGTTGCGCGCTCACGCCCAGTCGGGCGACCGCCTGGATCTTCCCGACAAGATGCTCGCCACCGTCGATGAGCCGATCCGTGAACGCCCCGGCACGGTCATCGGACCCTACAAGCTCCTCGAGCAGATCGGCGAAGGCGGCTTCGGCGTCGTGTTCATGGCCGAGCAGACCGAGCCCGTTCGCCGCCGGGTTGCGCTGAAAATCCTCAAGCCCGGCATGGACACGCGGCACGTGGTCGCTCGCTTCCAGGCGGAGCGGCAAGCCCTGGCGATCATGGACCATCCGAACATCGCCAAGGTGCTCGACGGCGGGGAAACCGCGCTGGGCCGACCCTTTTTCGTGATGGAACTCGTCAGGGGCGTGCCCATCACCGACTTCTGCGACCAGAATCACTTCATGCCGCGGCAACGCCTGGAGTTGTTCCTCTCGGTCTGCCAGGCGGTGCAGCACGCGCACCAGAAGGGAATCATTCACCGCGACCTGAAGCCGTCCAATGTGCTGGTGACGGTGCATGACACGACGCCCATTGTGAAAGTGATCGACTTCGGTGTCGCCAAGGCCCTGGGGCAAGAACTGACGGACAAGACCCTGTTCACCGGTTTTGCCCAGATGATCGGCACGCCGTTGTACATGTCGCCCGAGCAGGCGGGGCAGAGCGGACTGGACATCGACACGCGGAGCGACATCTATTCGCTCGGCGTGCTGCTCTATGAGCTTTTGGCCGGGATAACGCCGTTTGACAGGCAGCGCTTCAAGAAGGCGGGCCAGGATGAAATCCGGCGCATTATCCGCGAGGAAGAACCGCCCAGGCCAAGCACGCGGTTATCAACGACCGACGAGCTGCCGAGCATTGCCGCCAACCGGAATCTTGAACCCAGGAAGCTCACTGGGCTGTTGCGCGGAGAACTGGACTGGATCGTGATGAAGTGTTTGGAGAAGGACCGCAACCGCCGCTATGAAACGGCCAACGGACTGGCGCTGGACCTGCAGCGCTATCTCCATGACGAGCCGGTGCAGGCGGGGCCGCCGGGCACGGGCTACCGACTCCGCAAGTTCCTGCGGCGGAACCAGGCGGCCGTGCTCATGGTCGGCTTGCTCGTCGGTTTGCTTTTTGCCGCCGTCGTGGGAACGACGATCGGTCTGGTGCGTGCCCTGGCCGCCGAGCAACTGGCGAGCGAGCGCTTGCTGGAAGTGCAGGATGCCCAGGAAGTGACGACCGAGGCATTGGCCCAGACGCAACAGGCCAATGTGCAGACGCAGCAGGCGCTCAAGGAGTCCGAGGCGGCCAAGGCACGCGAGCAATCGCAACGACAGCAGGCAGAGAAATCTCGGGACGAGGCCGAGCTCGCCAAGAAGCAACAGGAGATCCAGCGGCAACAAGCTGAGGCGGAACGCGACGCCAAGGCCAGGGCCCTGCGCCGCGCCGAGGGACTCTACCTGATGAGTCAAAGTTCGGCCCAGGTGCCGGTCAATCCCGGCCTCGCGTTGGTCCTGGCGATTGACGGAGCCGACCGCGCCCCGGCGCCCTGGCTAACAAGGTCTTGCTGGCCGCCCTGGAGGCGAATCATGAACACCGGACCCTGATCGGGCACCCCTACGAGCTTCTGTCCGCGCGCTTCAGCCCCGACGGTCAGAAGGTGCTCACCACGACGGGCCGAGGCGACGTGACCGCGCGCATTTGGGATGTGGCAACGGGAAAAGAACTGGTGGTTCTGAAAACGGAACGCGGCATCCAGTCGGCCGTGTTCAGCCCCGACGGCACCCGGGTCTTGACCAGTGCCCACCTTGATCCGGTTCCGCGCATCTGGGATGCGGCCACCGGGAAGGAGCTGCTCCGGCTGAACACGCAATCGGCGATCGTCGAGCCTGGGGCATTCAGCCCGGACGGCAATCGCGTCGTGACTCCAGCCCAGGGCAAGACCGCCGTCGTCTGGGATGCGGCGACCGGCAAAGAATTGCTGACGCTGAAAGGACACCAGGGTCCGGTCCGTTCCGCCGTCTTTAGTCCCGACGGCAAAACGCTGCTGACGGTGTCCGCGGACCAAACGGTGCGCATCTGGGATGCGGCGACCGGGAAAGATCTCGCCAATCTCAACTGGCTGGTGGGGAAATTTCGGACCGGCGCACGGGATGGGAAGGGCAAGCCGCTGCTCGCCCACATTAAATCCGCTTCATTCAGCGCAGATGGCACGCGGATTCTCACCACTGCCGACGACTACACCGGCCGCATCTGGGACACCCGGACCGGCAAAGAGCTGGCCACCCATCGCTATGGGATCGGTCACGCCGAATTCAGCCCGAACGGCCGGAGCGTGCTCGCCTTCACCACAAGTCCGCAATTCACGGACATCCAGATTCGGGACGCCATTACGGGCGCGGATTTGGCGCGGCTGCACGGGCACACGGACGGCGTTACCTTCGCCGCTTTTAGTGCCGACGGACGATATGTGGTTTCCAGTTCCTACGACATGACGGTTCGTCTTTGGGAGGTTGGCACCGCGAAGGAGCTGGCCGTGTTGCGCGGCCATCAGGGCCGCGTCAACATGGCGGTGTTCAGTCCGAGCGGCCAGCAAATGGTGTCGGCCTCCGATGACCGAACCGCGCGCATCTGGAACGTTCGCAGCGGCAAGGAACTCGCGACTCTGAAGCAAGGGAGCCAGGCCCAGTTCCTCCGCGTTAGCCCGGACGGCCGCCGCGTGCTGATTCCCTCGCAGCGCTTTGCGACCGCGATATGGGACGTTGCCGGCGCCAAGGAACTTGCGGTGCTGCCCAGCGCCATGCGCGACCCGAGCTTCAGTCCCGACGGCAAGCACATCCTGGCGGTGTCCAGCGACAAGACGGCGCGCGTCTCGGGCGCTTTCAGCGGGACGGAGATCGTCTCCATGCGCGGGCATGATGCCGCCGTCACCTCGGCCCGGTACAGTCCGGACGGCCGGCGGGTGGTCACGGCCTCCGACGACAAGACCGCACGCATCTGGGATGCGGCCACCGGCGAGGCACTGGCGGCGCTGAAAGGTCATCAGGCCCGGGTTTCTTCCGCCGTCTTCAGTGCCGACAACGGCAAGGTGGTCACTGCTTCCGAGGACCGGACCGCCCGAATCTGGGACGCCGCCACCGCCCAGCAGCTATTCGTGTTGCGCGGGCACAACGATGTTGTCCGCTCGGCCGTCTTCAGCACCGACGGCAAGCGCGTGGTCACGACCTCGCCGGACCATACCACGCGCCTGTGGGACACGGGCACCGGCAAACAGGTTGCCAGCCTTCCAGACGCCCATGGCGTCAAGGCTGCCGTGCTCAGCTCCGACAACAAGCGCGTGCTGACGTTCCAGTCGTTCACCACGAGCACCGTCCGCCTGTGGGACCTTGAAACCGGCAAGGAGCTGCTGGCCTTGAAGGGACATGAAGGGCCGATCGAGTCGGCCGAGTTCAGCCCCGATGGACGGCGCGTGATCACGACAGCGGCGGATCGGACCGCGCGCATCTGGGATGCCGCGACGGGACAGGTGCTGCTGATGTTGCCCGCCGGCAAGAGCCTGTTGCTTTCCGCGAGCTTCAGTGCGGACGGTCAGCGCGTGCTAACCGCTTCCGGTGACACGAGCGTACGCGTCTGGGATGCCGCCACCGGCAAGGAGCTGGCCACCGTGTTTCGCCATGAGGGCCGAATTCTTTCCGCAACTTTCGACCCAGCGGGCCAGCGCGTGCTGGCGGTCTTCATGCGCGACACCGTCAGCCTGTGCGACCTGGCAAGTCATCAGGAGATCATGTCCGAGAAAGGACACTCCTGGCAAATTTGGTCGGCCGCCTTCCGTCCCGACGGCGAACGGGCGGTCACTGCTTCCTTCGATGGAACCGCCCGCATCTGGGATACGCGTACGGGGAAAGCCCTGGGCGTTCTGGTGGGGCATGAGGGCCGGGTCACTGACGCGGGCTTCAGCACCGACGGCAAGCGCATCGTCACGAACTCAACTGACCACACTGCCCGCGTTTGGGACGCGGACACCGGCAAGCAGACCGCCGTGCTGACGGGACACACCGACGAGGTCCTGTCCGCCGTGTTCAGTGCGGATGGCACCCGCGTGCTGACGGCTTCGCACGATCAAACGGCCCGCATCTGGGACGCCGCGACGGGCAAGGAACTGTTGGTCCTCAAGGGACATGAGGCATCCGTACATCTCGCCCTGTTCAGCCCGGATGGCCGGCAAGTTTTGACCGCTTCGCGCGGCTCGCTGCCGCTTCACGACGAGCGCGGCGGACAGCGGACAGTCATCGGTGCGCGGTTCAGCAAGGATTACACGGCACGGTTGTGGGACGCCGCTACCGGCAAGCAGGTTGCCGTCCTGGCTCACGAAGGCGGTATTGGCAATGCTGCCTTCAGCGCGAACGGCGAGCGCATTGTCACCAGTTCCGGCAAGACCGTGCGCCTCTGGGAGGCACGGACGGCCCAGCCGATCCTGACCTTCAGAGGGCAAGAGGGTTGGATCAGCGGGTTAGCGTTCAGCGCGGACGGACGGCGCCTGCTAGGCCATTCCCTCCGCGGCGCTGCACACATCTGGGACATCACCACGGGACAGCAGCTCATGATCCTGACCACGGAAGGCGGATTCCTCTCTTCCACCTTGACGCCGGATGGTCAACGTGTGCTTACCCTGTCCAGCCACGGGACGATTCGCACCTGGCCGGCCGATCCATTGCGCACCGCACTACAACGTCGACCGCGAACTGACCGCTAACGAACGCGCATCCTTTGAAATCGGGATCACCGACATCCCGTGAGGAGCGGCTGAGCCGCGTTCATGCCGCTGGCGCCGATCAAGAGAGAGTCGCTCATGGCAGGTGATCCTCGAGGTTGCTTAGCTGCCGGTTTTGCCCGCGCTGATGCCCTGGACCTGGCTCAGCGCGACGGTGTTGCCGCCGATCACGAGCGCGACGTTGCCGCCCGCCACGCTGACCGACTGCACCACGCCCTGGGTGGATTGGGTGGAATTCGGTTTGGTGTAGGTAACGTTCTTGCCGATCAGGTTCGTGCCTTGTGTCAGGCCTTGCAGGAGCATCAGGCTGGAGAAATTGGTGTTGAGCTGCTGAATGCCCTGCACCGTGGAGAGCTGCGCGAGCTGCGACATGAAATCGGTGGGGCTCATGGGATTGAGCGGGTCCTGGTTCTGCATCTGGGTCACGAGCAACTGCAGGAAATTGGCCTGCGTCAGGCTGCCGTTCGGCGATGACGTGCTGCTGGCGCTGGCGCATCCGCGGTCAGCAGCGCCTTGACGCTCGGCGCGGCGGTTGGCGCACTTGCGGGCACGGCCGCGCCGGACAATGCCTGCGGGACAACGGTGTGTACGGGCACCGCGTCGGCGTCAACCGGCACACTGGCGCTTTGCCGGATCGCTGCAGTCAGCGCTGCTTCTTTGCTCGGCGCCGCGCTTTGCGTGAACATCGTCCGCGCGATTGGCGTGCTCAGCACGTTCATCGCGACAACAGTCGCGGCCGCGACTGCGATAGCGCGTGCAGACTTCTTCGCATCGCCATTCGGAAGCGCCGCCTCGGGCGCGTCCGTCTCAACCGGGACTTTGGTCGGGAAATGGAACGGCTGCCGCGTGTGCGCGGGAGCGGTCGCGGTGGCCGTGAGCGGCGCGGAGCTCGATCCCTGTTTGGCTTGCAGTAGCGTCAGGAAATCCGCGGGCGCCGTTTGCCCGGCGGAATGCGTGTCGATGGGCGCGCCGGGAACCGCACTCGGCGGCGCCGTCGAGCCGTTGGATGCGGCAGCAGTCAATCCACTGGGAATCATGTGCAGCAGTACGTCCCGCCAGCAGCTGCACCAGCGGATCGACATGAAACGCTGCGACGTCACCGACGTCACCGAGCGCAGCGGATCGCCACAAACGCTCGTCTGCACAAAAACGCAGCGATCCTATGAGCGCCGGATCAAGCAATTCGACGCCGACACGAAGCTGCTCGCCGAGTTGGAAGCACTGGCCGGCGCACGCCGGGTCGCCGTGCGCCGATCGTCGGTCCGATCAACGACGAAGCGGCGATGATTGCGCGAAATGCCGCGGACGGGGACATGCGTCCTTTTCCAAGAAGAAAGGAACCCTACATGGCCAATCCTGGTGGCCCCAATCGTGACGGCGGAAATGAGATGATTGCCCTGCGGTCGGTCCGTCGGTGGAAGCGTTTCAGGCGGGCGGCGCGGCCGGTCCATCTCGCGAACTCGATTACCGCTGCCACATCCCGCCGCGGATCGTCCACCAGCTCGGTCACCCAGTCTGATCGCTTTGGCCAGTTTTGTCGTCGTGTAGAACCCGCGACCGAAATCCTTAGGTGGCGAGCCCACCCTTGGGTCCACACCGTGAAGAATAGACGGAATATGCACCGCCAAGGTACCATGGTACAGGGCAATGTCCTGACCCGTCCAATACGCTATTTGGGGCACCGACACGCAAAACGGCCTCTTCCTGAAGCGGGATTGCCTGCTTGCTACGCGTACATTCTACGCGGCGCCCCGTTTGGAGCAAGTCGAAGGCGGCGCGTTTCCTGCATTCCGCTCATTCCTGCCCCGTGCGTGGCGATGCCCCAATGCAGACCAACTCCTGGGCCGTGCGCAGATAAAGTCGGCCGTCCACCACGGCGGGCGAGGCGAGGATCGGCGCGCCCAGGTCGTTGCGGGCCACAACCTCCAGCGTGTCGCCGGCGCGCACCACATAGGTGGTACCCGACTCGGCGGGGAAATACAGCAAATTGCCAGCGACGATCGGCGAGGCCGAGAACTGATCGTCCAGACGCTCCAGATAGATGAGTTTGCCAGTGGCCGCGTCCAGGCAGCTCAGCATGCCGGTATCGTTCGCCGTGTAGAGTCGGCCGTTCACCAGCGCCGGCGTCGGCACATGCGGTCCGCCGCGCACGCGCGCCAGACCAGATGCGTCGTGGTGACATCCCGGCTGCCGCCCGGACGCAGGCCGAGTGTCGGCCCATTGCGTCCCGATGCGCTGTAGAGGAGGTCCTTGCCGATGACGATGGCGGGAATCACCTCCTCCGTCGGGCCGCGCAGCGACCAGAGTTCCTTGCCGCTGGCCGGGTCGTAGCCGCGCACGGTTTGGGCGCCGGCCAGCACGAGCTCGTCATGGTCGCCGACGCGCACCACCACGGGCGTCGTCCACGTCATGGCCCGCGCACGCTGTCCCTCCCAGACTTTCTTGCCGGTGCGCTTGTCGAGGGCGAGGAAGACCGAGTCGGCCTCATTCTGGTCCTGGGCCAGGATCACCAGGTCCTTGTACAAGAGCGGACTCGACCCCGTGCCATGCGTCGTCTGCACCGTCAGCGAGTCGTAGTGCCACAGCAGATCGCCCGCGAAGTCGTAACAGACCAGGCCGCAACTGCCGAGAAAACAGATGACGCGCTCGCCGTCGGTGACCGGCGTGGCGGAGGCATAACCGTTCTTGTCGCGCACGCCCTTCTCCGGCGGCCGCGGCGGCGCCTGGCGCGTCCAGCGCACGCTGCCGCCCTGCCGGCTGACGCAGTGGACGAAGCGTTTCGTCCCCTTGGCGTCGGAACTGGTCAAGAAGATGCTATCGCCCCAGATGACCGGCGAGGAGTTACCGACGCCGGGCACCTTGACGCGCCACAGCAGATTGCGGCCGTCCTTGTCCCACACGGTCGGCAGCGTCGTCTGATTGGTTTCGCCCTGTCCGCTGGGTCCGCGGAAGCGCGGCCATTGCTGTTCGGCTCCCGGACAGGGAAGGACGATGGCCAGCGCCGCGGCGGGAGCAGCAGGTTGGCGGATTTCGTTGCTGGCGGTCTCGGCCCTGGCGCCTTTGTCGAAGGGGGGGACCTGCTTGTAACGGCGATAGCCCTCGCGCATGAGGTCGAGATAGGCCGTGCGGATCTGCACGCGGCGCTCATAGGCCTTGTTCAGCAGCGGATCGGCCAGGACCTTCTCCTTGCCACCGTGCCGGGCGAGGAAACTCTCCGCGTTGTCGGCGGTGGCCACGCGCTGCCATTCGGCGGCCAGATCGGTGATGAGCATTTTCTCCAGCACGAGCTGGCGATAGCGTGGGCTCTGGACATCCTGGGCCAGGACCTTGAGCTGCGGGTCGAGCGGATATTTGTCATCGACCTCGTCGGCCCGCAGGACCGGCAGCGCGAGGACGAGTAGACACCACGGCCAGCGACGCATACGGCAGGGAAGGGACACGTTGATTCTCCAGTTCCATTCACGGGTCCGCTGCGGCAGCGGACGGAATGGCGCTTCCCCGAAAAGGAAAATGCGGTGTGGTCATCAGGCTGGCGGCCCCACGCCGACCTTGCCCCGATGGGCGCTCCCTCGCGCCTCGAATGCGACGCCAGAGAATGAGGATACCGGCCAGCAGGAATAGTTTCAACGATTTTCGCCGCCGGTCGGCCGCTTGCACATTCCGCGGCAGTGGATTACAGTGTCTGAGAATCCGGCCCGCTTCGCGTCCGGTGGATCGGCCGGCGTACGTCAACCTGCCTCGCGATTTCCTGCATGAGATACGGAAGATGCCATGAGTACGCTGACAATCCAATTGCCGGATTCGCTGACGAAGCGCATCGAAGAGCTCGCCGCGCGCGAAGGCTGTACCGTCAGCCAGTTTCTTGCGAGTGCCGCCGGTGAGAAGCTCGCGGTGGTCGTGACGATGGACTACCTGCGCCGTGAGGCGGCCGCCGGACGCCGCGAGGACTTCGAGAAGTATCTGGCGGCCGTCCCCGACATTGCACCGCCGGAGAACGACCGCCTCTGATGACTCGGTTACAGTGCCGGACAATCCGGCGCATGGGTTGGACAAGGTGGGGCGTGGAGGAAGTCATGGCCAGCAAACTCTTCGATCTGACCGGCCGGGTTGCGATCGTCTCGGGTGCGGCCCAGGGCATGGGTCGGGCGATGGCCCTGGCGCTGGCCGACGCCGGCGCGGATTCTGATGCTCGTCGATCGCAATGGCGACGGCGTGCGCGCCACCGCCGAGCAGATCACCGAGGCTCGGCGCCGCGTCGTCGCTGTCGCGGGTGACGTGTCCGATCCCGCGCAGATTCGCGCACTGTTCGGCGAGCTGGATCGCACGTTCGGCCGCATCGACTTCCTCGGCAACGTGGCGGGCGATGGGCTCCTCGGCAAGCCCGAAGACATTTCCCTGGAAGACGTCGAACGAACCTGGCGGAACCTCGTATTCGGTCGCTTCTGCTGCTGCCAGGAGGCCGGCCGGCGAATGTTGCGGGCGGGACGCGGCAGCATCGTCAATATCGGCTCGCTCGCCAGCATTACCGCGATGGGCCGCGGACACATCGCTTATAGCATGGCAATGGGCGCCGTGGCGCAGATGACACGCGAGCTGAGCACCGAATGGAGCGGCCGCGGCGTGCGCGTCAACGCGATCCTGCCGGCCCAGGTCGTGAACCCGGGCCTGGAAAAACGCATGGCGGGCGATCCGGCGTTGCGCACGAAATTCCTCAGCGGCATTCCGAGCGGGCGGCTCGGCCAGCCGGAGGACATCCAGGGGCTCGCGGTGTTTCTGGCGTCGGATGCCTCGCGATGGATCACCGGGGCGCTCATTCCCATGGATGGCGGCAACCTCGCGATGAACGCGGGCGGTTCCATTGGTTGAGGTATCCTCCATGACGGCCGTGCAGGCGTTGTCCACCGCGCTGAAAGCGCTGCTGCAGCAGCTCTATCGGCCGATGCAGGTGATACGGCAGACCGAGGAGCAGCTGGCGCGGGCGCATCAGCGCGGCCTGGTCCACGGCGCGTGCCACACCTATGTCGGGCAGGAAGCAATCGCGGTCGGCGTCTGCGCTCACCTGCGGCGTGAGGACGTGGTGTTCAGCACGCACCGCGGACATGGCCATGCGCTCGCCAAGGGACTGCCGCCCGGCGAGCTGATGGCGGAATTGTTCGGGCGGGCCACCGGTTGTTCGCGCGGGCGCGGCGGCAGCATGCACCTGTTCGCTCCGGAAATCGGCATGATGGGCACCAGCGGCATTGTCGGCCCGTGCATCTTGCAGGCGGCCGGTGCGGGCTACAGCTTCAAGCTGCGGAAGACGGACCTCGTGGCCGTGGCGTTCTTCGGCGACGGCGCGGTGAACAACGGGGCCTTCCACGAAGGCTTGAACATGGCGGCGATCTGGAAGCTGCCGGTGCTGTTCGTCTGCGAGAACAACCAATTCGCCACCGAAGTGCCGTTCGCATACGCCGCCGGCAATCCGCGGGTCGCGCCGTGCGCGGCGGCGTATGGCTTGCCGGGCCACGAAGTCGACGGCAACGACGTTGAAGCGATTTATCGCGTGGCCGGCGAGGCGATCCAGCGTGCCCGCGCCGGCGGCGGCCCGACCTTGCTCGAATGCCGAACCTATCGCACGCGCGCTCATGCCGAGGGAATGGGCGACTTCTCGTACCGGTCGCGCGAGGACGTGGAAGCGTGGAAGGAACGTTGCCCCATCAAACGGCTGCGGGAAAAAGCGAGCCGGGAGCTGGGCGTCGGCAATGCCGAATGGGAGGCGATCGACGCGGAGGTCGCGGCCGTGGTCGCCGAGGCGCAGCGGTTCGCGGAGGCGAGCCCCTGGCCCGAGCCGGCAACGGCGACGGAGCACGTCTACGCTGCCGCCACTACTACCGCCAAGACTGCTCCTCTCGACGCTCCGCTCCCGACGGTCTCCTACATGCAGGCGACGCACGACGCCCTGTCGGCAGAGATGGCGCACAATTCCAACATCTTCGTGATGGGCGAGGGGGTCGGCGTGCGCGGCGGCAACTTCAAAACCACGGCGGGCCTGTTCGAAAAATACGGCCCGGAGCGGCTGTGCGATACGCCGATCTGCGAGCGCGGCTTCGTCGGCCTGGCCTGCGGCGCGGCGATGACCGGCGCCGGCCCATCGTCGATTTCATGTTCGCCGACTTCGTTCTCGACTCGGTCGGCGAAATCCTTAACCAGATCGCCAAGATGCAGTACATGTCGAGCGGCCGCGTACGCATGCCGCTGCTCCTGCGCGGCTGCATCGGCATCGGCCATTCCGCGGCGACACACCACTCGGGAAACTACTACCCGATGTACGCCCACTTCCCGGGCCTGCGCGTCGCCGTCCCATCGACGCCGGCCGATGCGAAAGGCCTGTTGACGCGTGCCCTTCGCTGCGACGATCCGGTGCTCTTCCTGGAACACCGAGAATTGCTCGGCACCAAGGGACCGGTCCCCCCGGCGACTACGAGATCGAGTTCGGCAAGGCGGCGGTTGCGCGAGGGCCGCGACGTGACCGTCGTTGCGCTGGCGCTGATGGTGCGGCGAACGCTGGAAGTTGCGGAACGATTGGCCCAGCGCGGCGTGTCCGTCGAGGTGATCGATCCACGGACCGTCGCGCCGCTGGACGCCGACACGATCTTGCAGTCGGTCAAGAAGACGGGCCGGCTGTTGATCGTGGACGAGGCGTTCGCGCCGTTCGGCCTCGGCGCGGAGGTGGCGGCGCGCGTGATCGACGCCGGCTTCGACGATCTCGACGCCCCGATTCGCCGTCTGCACGGCGCCTTCACGCCGACGCCGTACAGTCCGCCGCTGGAGAAGGCAGTGGTGCCGCAGGTCGAGGACATCGAGCGGGCGATCCTGCAATTGCTGGAGGAATAATCGTGGCCGTGCCTGTCACCGTTCCCCGGCTCGGCTGGTCCATGGACGAGGGCACCTTCGTCGAATGGCTCAAGCGCGACGGCGAGCCCGTCCGGCCGGGCGAGCCGTTGTTCGTGCTGGAGAGCGAGAAAGCCGCCGAGAACATCGAGGCGATCGACGCGGGCATCCTGCATCTCGCGCCGACGCGCCGCAGCCGGGCGAGACGGTGCGGGTCGGCCGCGTGCTCGCATATATTGCCGCGGTGGGCGAAAGC
Source organism: uncultured Gemmataceae bacterium (assembly GCA_963834865.1). Taxonomy (GTDB): domain Bacteria; phylum Planctomycetota; class Planctomycetia; order Gemmatales; family Gemmataceae; genus CAWIDK01. The sequence goes on along the minus strand of CAWIDK010000002.1, from coordinate 1,313,257 downwards.
ATCGCCATTGCGGAGCCCGTCAAGCCCTCACCGCAGCCAAGCCGCGGGATGAGCGCAGCGAATCCCGCGGGTCCCGCGCCCCGCATCTCATCCGCCTCCCACGCCGTGTCCCCTCGCGCACGCCGTGTGGCCCGCGAGCTCGGCATCGACACGAGCACGCTGCGCGGCACCGGCGCCGGCGGCCGAGTGCGCGAGCGCGACGTGCGTGCCGCCGCAGCTAGCGCCGTTGCCGGACGTTTGGTGCCGCACACGCCGACCCGCCGGCTCATCGCCGCGCGGATGGTCGCAGGCGTGACGCAGGCCGCCCAAGTGACCCTTACGACGAAGGCCGACGCGTCGGATCTCGTCGCGATCCGTGAACGGCTGAAAGCCGCGACCGACACTGCCCCAGCCTTCACCGACCTGATCGTCAAGCTAACCGCGGCCGCGCTGCAACAGCATCCCATGCTGCAAGCGCAGTGGCGCGAAGACGGCTTGTTCGTCCCGGATGCGATTCACATCGCCGTGGCCGTGGACGCGCCGGCCGGTCTGCTGGCACCGGTACTGCGCGGCGTCGACCGGCTGAATATTAGCGAGGTCGCGGCCCAGTCGCGCGAGCTGATCGCGCTGGCCCGCGCCGGCCGGCTGAGCGCCGAACAGATGCGTGACGCGACATTCACGATCACGAACCTCGGCATGTACGGCGTCGACGCGTTCACGCCGATCATCCACCTGCCGCAGTGCGCCATCCTCGGCGTGGGCCGCATCGTGCGCGAACCCGCCGTGGTCGGCGACGTGATGGTGCCGCGCGCGATGCTGACGCTGAGCCTGACATTCGATCATCGTGTCGTGGACGGTGCGCCCGCGGCACGCTTTCTCGATTCTGTGCGGCGCAACATCGAGCATCCCGGCCCGCTGCTCGAATGATTCGGCAGCAAGCGTTGGAGTTTGTGAGCCCGAAGCGCCAGCGAGAGTGAGCCTCGCCCTCGCTGGCGCTTCGGGCTCACAAACTCCAACACTTGCGGACGCGGAAAAATGACTGAACCCGAGTCTTCGCGGAACCTCTCCCCATGAACCGCGTGGAAACCATTGCTGTCGTCGAAGCCAGGCCCAGCGTCTCGGGCGAAGAAGCCGTAATGCGCAAGGTGGCGTGGCGGCTGCTGCCGTTCCTGTGCTTACTGTACGTCTTCAACATCATCGACCGGGGCAACGTCGGTTTTGCCCGCCAAGCCATGCAGAACGAGCTGGGAATTACGCAGGCGGTTTTCAGCTTCGGCATCGGCATCTTTTACTTCGGCTACCTGGTGTTCGAAGTGCCGGCGAATCTCCTGCTGCGCCGCGTCGGCGCCCGCCGGTGGATCGTGCGCATCATGATTTCCTGGGGCCTGGTCTCGTGCGCCACCATGCTGGTGGTCGGGCCCTGGAGCTTCTACGCCGTCCGCATCCTCCTTGGGATTGCCGAGGCGGGCTTTTTTCCGGGGATCATCTTTTACCTGACCCACTGGTTCCCCGCACGGCAGCGGGCGCGGGTGATGGCCCTGTTCATGATCGCGATCGCCCTCGCCGGCGTCATTAGCAACCCCCTCTCCGGCGCGATCATGCAATACCTGGACGGCGCGGCCGGCTTGCACGGCTGGCAATGGATTTTCCTGGTCGAAGGGCTGCCGTCGATCCTGCTGGGCGTCGTGGTGCTGTTCTACCTGCCGGACGGCCCCGCGCAGGCCGCCTGGCTGACGCCGGCCGAACGCGCCGGGATCGTGGAGCGGCTCGAGGCCGAGGACCAGCTCCGCCGCCAGGGCCACGGCGCCGAGTTTCGCCGCGCCCTGACTGATCGGCGCGTCTGGTTGCTCATCTGCGTCTACTTCACCGTCGCCGTCGGCTCGAATGCGGCCGGCGCCAGTTTTCCCCAGCTTATTAACCAGAAGCTCTTTCCGGACGAAGGCAGTTTTGTCATCGGTCTGCTCGCGGCGTTACCGTACGTCTGTGCGGTCGTCGCCATGACCGTGCTTGGCACCCATTCGGATCGAACCGGCGAACGTCGCGGCCACGTCGCCTTGGCGGCGTTCGTCGGCGCCGCCGGTTGGACGCTCGCACTCGTGTCGCCCTGGCCGTGGCTGACGCTGGTGGGATTTTGCGTCGCGTTTGCAGGAATGATGAGCGTGCTGCCGCCGTTCTGGGCCATCCCGACCGCGTTCCTCAGCGGCGCCGGGGCGGCCGGCGGCATCGCCCTGATCAACTCCGTCGCGAACATCGGCGGCTGGGCCGCGCCGAACATCTTCGACTGGCTCGGCATGCCCGCGATGGCGATCCTTTTGATCGGCGGCGGAATCCTCATCCTGACGTTCCGTACCGATACGGTGGCAAGGCCGGCCGTGCAACATTCATGATTGGTCATTCCAAAACCGCCGCGACTGCCGTAAAATCAAGCCCGTTCGGCCGTGCCCATGGTTCGGGGACCGCGCAAGCGCTCCGGGCCGGCCGAACCATTCGTTTGCCAGGGGGGAGTGTCAATGTTTCACAATGTGCGACAAGTCGGGATCTTGCTGGTGATGGGCGGCACCGTCGCCGCTCTCGGGGCGGACTGGCGCCAGTTTCGCGGTCCGGGCGGACTGGGCGTCAGCGATGAGAAGAACCTGCCGATCGAATGGTCGTCCAAGCAAAACATCGCGTGGCGGACCAAGCTGCCCGGGCCCGGCGCGTCGAGCCCGGTCACGGTCGCCAATCGCGTGTTTATCACATCCTATTCAGGCTATGGGCTCGACCCGAAAACCCCCGGAACGATGGACAACTTGCGGCGCCACCTGCTGTGCATCGACAAGCACGACGGCAGCGTGATATGGAGCAAGGAATTCCAGCCAGCGGTGCCGCTGCGCGTCGGGCTGCTGATGGCCGCGGGATCGACCGCCGCTTCGGCACGCGCTCCGGCCTGGGTCGTGCCGCTGGCCGACAGCGCGCTCAAGTCATTGCCGCTCGAGCACAAGTACGCCGGGGAAGGCTCCTACCACGGCTATGCCGCCAGCACGCCCGCCTCGGACGGCGAACGCCTGTACGTGTTTTTCGGCAAATCCGGCGTGTACTGCTTCGACCTCGACGGCAACGAAATCTGGCATGTGATGGTCGGCAAGAACACCAACGGCTGGGGCTCGGGCGCGTTGCCCTTGCTCTACAAAAATCTGGTGATCGTGAACGCGAGCGTCGAGAGCGGCGCGATGTACGGGCTCGACAAATCGACCGGCAAGGAGGTCTGGAAGGCCACCGGCATCGGCAGCGCGTGGAACACGCCGGTGCTGGTGCCGATGGGCCAGGGCGAGCCCGAATTAGTCATCAGTATCCAGAATCGGCTCAGAAGCTTTCATCCCGACACGGGCAAGGAAATCTGGAACGCGGACGGCGTCCATCGCTACGTATGCGCCAGCGTCGTCGCGCACGATGGCATCGTCTACGCCACCGGCGGCGGCCACACTTCGCTCGCCGTCAAGGCCGGCGGCTCCGGCGATGTGACCAAGACGCACACGCTCTGGTATGACAAGAAGAAGGGGTCCAACGTCGCCTCGCCGATCTACCACGAGGGCCATCTGTACTGGGCCGGCGACGGCGGGGTTGTGTACTGCCAGGATGCGGCCGACGGCAAGTTTATTTATCAGGAACGGCTCGACCCGCCGGCCGGCACCATCTGGGCGTCGCCGGTGCTCGCCGACGGCAAGCTCTATTATGTGTCGCAGAAGAGCGGCACCTACGTGGTTGCCGCCCAGCCGAAGTTCCAGCAGCTAGCGCACAACGTGTTCGACGACGACAAGAGCAGGACCAACGCCTCGATCGCGGTCAGCGACGGCCACTTGCTGTTGCGTACGGACCAGTATCTGTATTGCATCGGCAAGCGGTGATCTTTGCGTCGCTATGGTTTGCGTAGGGTGGGTGGAGTCTTCGGAACCCACCAGGAGCGAGTTTGTGGGTTCCGAAGACTCCACCCACCCTGCACAATGCGATTTCGGTCACCACTACACCAAGGAAAAACGCCATGCCTGTTCTCCGTGCCTGCCGGCTCTCGCTTCCCTTCCTCATCCTCGCGGCCAGCGCCGGCGTTGCCCGCGCCGACCTGCTGGACTACGTCAAGAAGGCGGATGAGGCCTTTTCGTGGAAGCTCAAGGAAAAGAAGGAGACGCCGGACGGCACCGTCTACGACCTGCACCTGGTGTCGCAGGTCTGGCAGGGCATCACCTGGGAGCACCAGCTCCAGGTCTATCTCCCCAAGGGCGTCAAGCCGACCACCACCATGTTCCTCTGGAACCAGGGCGGCAAATCGAGTCCCACGAGCGTCGCGTTCGGCATGGACCTCGCGAAGAAGATGAAGGCCCCCGTCGCGTTCCTCTTCGGCATCCCCAATCAGCCGCTGTTCGGCGGCAAGAAGGAGGACGCCCTCATCGCCGAGACGTTCGTGCGCTATCTCGAAACCAAGGATGAATCCTGGCCCTTGCTCTTCCCGATGACCAAGAGCCTGGTGCGGGCGATGGACGCGCTGCAAGCGTTCGCCAAGCAGGAATGGAACATCGAGGTCACGCACTTCGTCGTCTCGGGCGGCTCGAAGCGCGGCTGGACGACCTGGCTGACCGCCGCCGCCGACGCGCGAGTCAAGGCGCTGGCGCCGTGCGTCATCGACACGCTCAACATGGGCGCCCAGCTCCCGCACCAGCTCCGCTCCTACGGCAAGTACAGCGAGATGATCGGCGACTACACCGTGCGCGGACTGGTGCCGATGCCCGATACGCCGGAGGCGAAAAAGCTCTGGATGATGGTCGATCCGTGGATGTACCGCAAGCGGATCACGCAGCCCAAGATGATCATCAACGGCACCAACGATCCGTACTGGACGCAGGACGCCCTGAACCTGTACTGGGACGATCTCAAGGGCGACAAGTGGGTGCTGTATGTGCCGAACGCCGGGCACAATCTCGTCCAGAAGCGTGACAACGCGATCCTGCCCGACCTGAGCCGGGCCGGCAATACGCTGGCCGCGTTTGCCCGCCACCAGATTTACGACATTCCCATGCCGAAGATCCAGTGGCAGCACGACGGGAAAAACCCCAAGCTGCAGCTCAAAGTCCAGGCTGAGCCCGCGCCGAAGGCCGCACGTCTCTGGTCGGCCCACGCCCCGACCCGCGACTTCCGCCTGGCCAAATGGTCGGACCGGCCGCTCGAGGTTAATGCCAAGGCGATCAGCGCCGATATGGAGACGCCGGCCGAGGGCTACGTCGTCTTTTTCGCGGAGCTGGAATACGAGCTCGACGGGCTGCGCTATTTCCTGTCGACCCAGTTGCGCGTGGCCGGCAACGACCCGACCGACCGGCAAGTCGAGCTGAAAAAGGGCGACCGGATCATCTTCTTCGGCGATTCGCTTACCAACCTGGCCGGCAAGGAAGAGCCCAAGAAGTTCGTCACCAAGAGGTTACGTGCGCATCGTGCAGGAAAAGCTGAACGAGACGCACAAGGACCAGGGCATCCAGGTGGACTGGGTCGCCACCGGCGGGCACACCGTCCCCGATCTGCTCAAGCGCGTCGACAAGGACGTGATCGCCAAAAAGCCGACGATTGTCGTGATCCAGATCGGCTGCAACGACGCGCGCCGGATCTCGAAGGAGACGTTCAAGACCAGCCTGGAGGAGCTGATCGATCGGCTGCAGAACGCCGGCATCCAGGTGGTGCAGTGTACTCTCACCAGCGTCGGCGAGAAGCACGACGGCAGCAACAAGGACGATTACAAGCTCGGCGAGTTCGCCGAGATCGAGCGCGACGTGGCGCAGGCAAAGCAGGTGCCGCTGAACGATCTGCGCAAGGCGTTCGTCGCGTACTGGCGGAAAAACAATCCCGACAACCAGCCGAGCGGCATCCTGACCTACGACGGCAACCACTTCAACGATGCGGGACACCAGTTCGTGGCGGAGCAGATGCTCAGGCGGTTCAAGTAAGAATACCAACCACGGAAGGCACGGATGAACACGGATAGGAAGCGGCGACTCTTATCCGTGTTCATCCGTGCCATCCGTGGTTGATTTTTTGGAGGCGCCGTGAAACCGCTCGCGCTATTCCTGGGCCTTGTCGGCGCCGTCGTGATGGGTCTTGATGCCGGCGAATCGCCGCGCACCGGGCCGCAGACCGAGAAGCGCTTCCCGCCGCTGAAGGTGCCGGCCGGCTTCAAGGCGACGCTGTTCGCCTGCGACCCGTTGATCGAATATCCCTCCGTCATCGCCGCCGGTCCGCGGCCCGGCGCGATGTTCGTGGCCGTCGACTACGTCACCGGCCTCGGGATCGACATCGTCCGCCGCGACGAGATTCGGCTCGTCGAGGACACCGACGGCGACGGCTACGCCGACAAGGCCACGGTCTTCGCCAAGGGCTTCAACTCCATCCAGGGACTCGCGTATCACGACGGCACGGTGTACGTGATGCACGCGCCGTTCCTCACCGCACTGCGCGACACCAAAGGCACCGGCGTCGCCGACCAGCGCCGCGATCTGCTGACCGGCCTCGGTCTGACGCCGGAGCAGAATCCGACGCGGCTGCACTGCGCCAACGGCGTCGTCGTCGGCCACGACGGCTGGCTCTACCTGGCGATGGGCGACAACGGCGTCGACGTCCTGCGGCCCGAAGGCGATCGCCTGGTGCTCAACGGCGGCGGCATCCTCCGCTGCCGAGCCGACGGCCGCGACCTGCACGTCTTTGCCACGGGCCTGCGCAACATCTACGACGTGGCCCTCGACGCCGAGCTGAACGTTTTCGTGCGCGACAACGAGAACGACGGCGGCACGTACATGATCCGCGTCTGTCACAGCTTCCACGGCGCCGACCACGGCTACCCGTACCTCTATGCGGACCGGCCCGACGAGGCGCTGCCGCCGCTCGCCGACCTTGGCCTCGGTTCGTCGGCCGGCGGCGTCTGCTACCTGGAACGGCAATTCCCGCCGCAATATCGCGGCAATCTGTTCTTCTGCGAATGGGGCCGCTCGGTGGTGCGCTATCCGCTCCAGCGCGCCGGCAGCGCTTTGCGCCGCGTCAAGGAAATCGAGTTCGCCGCCGGCGCCGCCGAATGATCCCTACGGATTTCAACCCGACCGACATTGTCGTACAGCGTGACGGCACGATGATGATCTCCGACTGGGCCGACGGTCAACGCCCCAAGCGCGGCCGCGGCCGCATCTATCACATCGCGTATGCCGGGAAGCCCTCGTCTGGCGGCGATTCGCAAAACCGCCCGGATGCCGTGCGCGACCGACTGCACGCGATCTGGGCGATGGCCCGCAGCGCCGAGCCCGGCACGATCGACGAGCTTCTGAAGCTCGCCGCATCCGATTCCGACCCGAGTGTGCGCGCCCAGGCGATCCGCGCCGTGGCGGACCTGTCTGATCCGGTGCTCGTCAAGCACCGGCTCGACGCTGGCCCCGGCGACGCGCAGCTTGCCGGGCGTCTGGCGGCACTCGCCAAGGGACAGGAGAGCCGCGTGCTGCTGGAGATCGTGGTCGCGCTCGGCCGATTGCGCTGGGCGAACGCTGCCGAATGGTTGCGGCAGAACCTAACCCAGCCCGACGCGCCGCTGGCCCACGCCGCGATGCAGACGTTGCGCCGCTCGGGAAACTGGCCCGCGATCCTCAAGCTCCTCGACCTGCCCGGCAGCGATCCGGTCCGCGCGATCGCCTTGCGTGCCGTCGCGGAACGTTATGAGCCCACGGTCGTCGACGGCCTGATCGAGCGGCTCGGCACCGAGAAGGAAGCGGCGCGCGGCGCGAATACGCGGACGCCCTGACGCGCGTGTACAAGCAGCCCGGGCCGTGGAAATACTGGGGCTATCGGCCCGCGCCGCGGCCCGCCAACACCGCGGCCTGGGCGCGCACCGATGCAATCGCCCAGGCCCTCGACCGCGCGCTGGCCGATCCCGATCGCGCCCTGCGGCTGGCGATCTTGCAGCGCATGCAGCGCGAGCAAGTGCCGGTGCGTGTTGCAGCGCTGGGCCAATGGCTCCAGGACGAACATCAGCCCGATCGCGCCGCCGCGATTCTCGCCGCGCTGCGCAACCAGCCGGCCGTCGAAATCCGCAAGTATCTCGAGCCGGTGATTCGTGACGCGGGCTACACGACGCGCAATCGGTTGGCGGCGCTCGCTCTCTTTGTTGATGGCCTCGCCCCGAGCGAGTCTCTGCTAACACTGGCGCAGGCACTGGAGGATGGCCCGGTGCTCGCCGACGTGCTGCGCCGCCTGGGCCGATTTCCCAGGCTCATGGCCGGTGCCCAACTGGCGCGCCACCTGAAGTCAACGCAAGCGGAGGTGCGTGCCGCGGCCATCGAAGCGCTCGGCGAATTGCGGGCGGAGGAGGGGCGTGCGGCCGTGGCGCCGTTGCTGCAGGACGCCGATCTGCGTGTGCGGCGTGCGGCCGCCGGTGCCGCCGGCAAGCTGGGAGCCCAGGAGGCGGTGGAGCAGCTTGCTAAGTACGCCACCGACGCCGACCCTGCGTTGCGCTTGAGCAGCCTTGATTCGCTGCGCTTGCTGCGCGCACCGCAGGTGGTGCCCCTGGCCGTGGCCGCGCTCGGCGATCGCTACCTGGAGCTCAAAGCCCTCGAATGCCTCGCGGAGCTTGGCGGGCCGGAGCAGGCGACGGCGGTTGCTGAGCTGGCGAAGCGCAATCCATCGGCCGATGTGCCGCCAGCCGCGGTGCGCATCCTGACCGCATGGCGCGACCGCAAGGAGCTGCCGCCGACCCAGCGGGATGCGCTCGATCGCGCCGTGGCCGAGATTCACGGCGCCGGCGGCATCGTGGTTCGTTGGGAAGCGCAGGGCCCGGACAACGCCGCGAAACGCATCGTGATCGCGACCGGTACCGAAGCCCGCGTCATGCTGGCGAAAGACGGCGTGTGGGCCGCGGCCACCTACGTGGCGGTCGCAGAGCCGGCAGAGGTCGAGTTCCTCGCGTCGAGCACCGGCAGCCTCCGCGTCTTGCTCAACGGCAAGCAGATCCATCGGCGCGACCAGCCGCGCAGCTTCCAGATCGACTCTGATCGCTTCGCGGGCCAGCTCGTCAAGGGCGTGAATCGTCTGGTCGTCGAAACCGGCCCCGGCAAAGCGGGCGTCGAGTTTCATCTGCGCTTCCGCCGCAAGAGCAGCTCCGCTGATCACGAACGCCTGACGCAGGCCGCCCTGACGCGTCCCGGCAATCCCGAGCGTGGCCGCAAGCTCATGTTGAACGTCGAAAAATCGCAGTGTCTAAAGTGCCACCGTCTCGGCGAGCAGGGCGAACGCATCGGCCCGGAGCTTACCGGGATCGGCAGCCGTTTCGCGCGGATCTACCTCATCGAATCGGTGCTGCAGCCGAGCCGCACCATCGCCCCAAGCTTCGGCACGCTGGTGCTGTCGCTGCAGAACGGCAAGGTGCTGACCGGCGTGAAGGTGGCCGAGAGCGAGACGACGCTGACGCTGGCCGACAACCAGGGCCAGAAGCACACGGTGGCGAAGGCGGACATCGAGACGCAGCAATCCTCACCGATCAGCGCAATGCCGGAGGGCCTCGAGCGGCGCTTCACCGAGGAGGAATTCGTCGACCTGATCGCGTTCCTGATGAGCCAGAAGGAAACACGTTGAGTTGAACGGCCGGTGGAAGACCAGTTCCGTTTCTGTTATACTTGCGACACGGAGGATCACGGCCATGCTCACCTTTCCGCTCCAGAACGCCGCCCCGTCACTCAAAGGCAAGCCCCCGGAGGAGTTGCCCCATGGCCTGCTCACGCCGCCTGCCGAGGTGCGCGCCATCGTGGAACGGGAGCGTCAAAAGCACCTGCCCGAAGCATTCGCACAGGCGGAACTCGGGGTGCTGAACCTCGAAACGATTGGCTGGTACTTCGACGGCCTCTGCTATGAGGTGATCTACCGCGAGACTCCCGAAGGCCCCGAGGTGCTGGCCGTGGGGGCCGAGGAGGCGGCGACGTTCCGCCGGACGATGCCGCCCGAGGCGCAGCGCCAACTCAAAGGCTATCTGGGGTACTAATGCCGCGGCTTGTCGTCCCGGTCCGCCACCAGACCCTCTACGTCACCGGCGACGTCAAGCTCTGGGTCGATCTCGTCCTCGGCTTGAGAGACGGTGCCGGCAACCACGTCAACCGACGCTTCCGGGTTGACTCCGCCACCGACATTACCACCTTCCCGGCGCACGAAGCGCGACAACTGGGCCTGCCGATGCCCATAAACCCCTCGGCTGTCCGGCACGACCCCACCGGGCTTGAGGTTCGCTCGGGAATCTTGCGCTTCCGTATCGACGGCATGGACGCGACCGAGTACGCCGTGTCGTGCTTGTTTCTCGGCGACCCCGCGGTGGTGCCGAACCCCGCCCTGCCGGCGTTTTCCCCGCGAGCTCTCTTGCAACCGTTCGCGCTGCTTGACCACCTCAAGTTCACGGCCGACAAGGATCCTGCCAGCGCAGCCATCTACGGCGAGTTGACGATCGAGAAGAAATAGCTGGCTTTTTGGAGGCCGCGGTTTATCCCGGAGTTCCCGACTCCGCGTACCAGATCATGTCCTCGATCGTCTCGTAATCGCCCTCTTCGAAGAGATTGAGCGGGGTGCGCACTCCGATCTCCTGGCAGATGTTGTTGGGTTGTTCGAGCCACGTCGGGATAAACGACAGCCGCATGATGCCGGACAATCGCGCCAGAATCGCGGCGACGCGTTTTAGGCGAGCGGCGGCCGCGCCTTTCAAGGAAACCTGGTTCGCTTCCCATGCGGTCAACCAGCCGCAGGCACTCCGATCATCTTTGAAAATGTGGGCAGGCTCAGGCCGAAATCGGTGCGGAGGGAACGCGCAACGACCACACGCAGCGGCGTTTTCCTGGCCTCGCTCGCAACCTTCTTCTTCCGGGCGCGGGCTTACGCAACTCCCCGGACCGATTATTCGTGTCCGTCTTGGCCGGTCGCGACGCGGCCGATTTGGTCGTTTCCGTCTCCATCGCAGCCTCCGGAGGTACATGGTGCCGTCGACTGACACACCATTACCACCTTCGCAGGCCAGGGTGGAACTTCAACTTATTTCCGCCGGCGCCGGGCCGGCAAGCGAAGCTCCTGGCCTTGGCAAAGGCCGCTCACCCCGATGACGATAGTCGGTTTACCGGCATTATTCCCAAGGAAAAGCTAGCGCGCACTTGTACTCATCAGTGGCAGAGTCACGTTTCGCGGTCAATTTGCGGTCTTCGTTGAGGTCGCGGCCCTTGACATGAGCGTGCTCCGCCGCGACATCACCAACTTATTTGCCGTCATCGTCGACCGACCGGACGACAGAGTCTGCTTGCTCGGCCAAGGCCATCGGTACGTGATCCAAACAACATAGATCTCTCAGTGCAAGGCGCCTTGGCAGCTCCTGGATAATAGAATGTTTCGAACCGGCGGCCACCTTTCCACGTGCATTTTTTGGTTATGGCGGTCGCCCAAGGAGTGCTTACGATGCTGCGTCCACTGCTGGCCCCGCTGCTTGTATCCATGCTGGTGCTGCTGGCCTCGACCGCGAATCCACGTGACAGCGACGTCGCCCCGGTCGCGGTGGGCACGCCGGATGACAAGCCGCCGGATGCACCGCGGTTCTTTATCGTGGCGCCGGAACGGTTCCATGCAGACCTCAAGGACTACGTCACGCACAAGCAAAAGCTGCTGACCACGGAGCTCGTCTCACTCGAAGCCACGCTCAAGGCGACCGCCGGCGTCGACGATCCGGAACGGCTCAAGCGCGTCCTCTACGACGCCTGGCGCAAGCGGAACCTCAAATACGTCCTGCTCGTCGGCGACGTCGATGTGCTGCCGGTGCGCTACATGGTGCTCGATCGCGTCACCCCGGCGGCGTTCGATTACGCTTTCTATCCCTCGGACCTCTACTACAGCGACCTGGCCAAGCAGGACGGCAGCTTCGACGACTGGAACGCTCAAAAAGAGGGGTTCCACGCCCAGTACTTCGGTGAAGTGCGCGGCGAAAAGAACAAGAAGGATCCGATCAATTTCGATCAGATCGACTATCGCCCCGACGTTGCGGTCGGTCGTTGGCCGGTCAGCACGCCCGCTGAGGTCCGTGTGCTGGCGGCCAAGTCGCTGGCCTATGAAAAGAGCATCCTCGACGGCACGCACCCGGGCATGCGCCAGGCCGCGCTGTTCCACGTGAGCGGTTGGGTCGATGCCCGGCCCAGGCTCGACGGCCTCGCCCGGGGTCTGCCGGCCGGCTGGAAAGCGGCGCGGCATTTCTACAGCGACAACAACCCCAAATTCAAGACGCCACAGCCCAACGAAAAGAATCTGCTTGCCGCGCTCAACGGCGGCGCCGGCCTGGTGGTGCACGTCGGCCACGGCAGCAGCGATTCGTGGGCGGGCTGTTTTTCGGTCGGCAGTCTGGAGCGCGTGAAGAACGCCGATCGCTTGCCGATAATGATCTCGGTCGGCTGCAGCACGAGCTACTTCGCCCCGCTCGCTCCATACGACGGTTACGTGGACATTCACGGCAAGGAGCATGCGGGCAGCGACCACGGCGAGGTCTTCAAGGCACCGCCGCCCCCGCCGGCGCCTTATCAGAAGGGCAAGTACAATCCGACCGGCCTGGGCGAGCAAGTGCTCAAGCGCGGGCCCAACGGCGCGGTCGCCTACATCGGCTGCAACACCGGGAGCCAGCCGTGCGCCCTGACGTTGCTCGACGGCTTCATGATCGCGCTGAGCAAGATGGCTCGGCCGCGCGTCGGCGATTGCTGGGCGAGCGCGGTCAGCTACTATTACGACAAGGAAGGCCTGGCCCGCCTGACGCCGAACGACGACTGGTATCCGCCGTCGATTTTCTTTCAGGGCATGAAGTTCATGCTGTTCGGCGATCCGACGCTGCCGCTGCCGCCTGCGGAGATGGGTAAGGACTGACACTGCGGCTCGGTCCGCTGCTCGGCCAGCTAAAAACTGCCGAAGAACGATTGAAATCCTGCCAGAGGTGGACGATGCTACGTGCGAAAGCGGCTGCCAAGCCGAAGAGCAAGGCGGCGGTAAAGCCGGAATCAAGGCAGGTTGGGAAATACCTTGTCGTCGATCCCGGCGTATGTTTTGGCAAAATGACCTTTCGGGGCACGCGCGTGCCCGTCGAAACGATCCTGTTCTACCTGGGCACCGGACATTCAGTGGAGTATCTCCGCAAGAGTTGGCCGGAAGTTTCCCCGGACGCCATCGAGGAGGCCGTTCGTCTGGCGACCGACGTGTTTCTCGAGCGATTACGGATCGAAGAGATTATGAGCCAGCTGGTCCTGGACGATCAACTGGATCTGCAGAGGATTGTCCAGGACCTAGAGCGCTGGACTAGCTGGGTGCGCTTGCAAGCAGTCCGACCCCGGGGGAGGTGATTCGCGACGAGCGGGTTCCTGAGTTGCTCCTGACCTTGAATCGACCAACCTTTATTACCATCGATCATGGATTCTGGCAGCGTAAGATCTGCCATTCAGGCTATTGCATCCTGTATTTCGCCCTCGCCAAAGAGGAACAGGGAGAGCTGCCGCCGCTCTTGCGACGCCTGCTGCATCTGCCTGAGTTCCACACGCGGGCGGCGCACATGGGCAAGGTGGCCCGCGTCCAGAAGCAGCTCGCAACGTACTGGGAAGCCGGTGAAAAAAAAGTGCTGAAGCTGCCGGAGGATTGATTGCCATTCGACGTACATTCCCACGGAGAGTTCGCCGCCGCGCCGTTTCGCGTGTCGAAGTCGCGGTCATTGCCGTCGTTGGCCTGCTCGCCGTCGGGGTGCTTGCCGTGCTGCTCGGCCGGCAGCGTGAGAATGGTCTACGCCTGCAGTGCGCCAATAATCTCCGCCGGCAGGGCGAAGCGATTCAGTCGTTCGACGCAAATTCCGGTCCCGCGCCGTTCCTGCCGCCCGCGCATCGCCGACGGCTACGCCACCTGGGCGGTGCTCATCGCCCCGCACCTCACTGCTGCCGAGCATCCGCTGGTCAAGTGGGACGTTGCGCGCGGCTATTTCGCACAGGAGGCCACGGTCCGTGAAGCGCTGGTGCCGCTGTATTTCTGCCCGGCGCGGGTGCGAACCAGTGGGCTCAGCAGCGCGGGCGATATCGACCCGGTGACCGGCCAGCACGTCGCGGGGGCCGTCGGCGATTATGCCGGCGTGGCCGGCGCCGGCGATCCGGCGCACCCCTGGGACGGACCCGACGCCGACGGCGCGATCATCCTCGGCGAAGTGCTGGAGCGCCGGGGCGACCGCATCGTGCGCTGGCGTGGCCGCACCAGCCTGTCGGCGATCCGCGACGCGCGTGGCCAATCGGTCACACTGCTGGTCGGCGAGAAGCACGTGCCGCGCGACGAAATGGGCCGCGCCGACGCCGGAGACGGCTCGCTTTATGACGGCCGGCGCCCGCGAGCTGTGCGCGCGTCGGCGGTCCGGGCTTCGGCCTGGCGACTGCCGTGACCAACCCATTCAACACGCAATTCGGCAGCGCCCATCCGGGAATATGCCAATTCCTGCTCGCCGACGGCAGCATGCGGGCGTTCACAGTCGACGTCAACGAGACCGTGCTCGGCCAGATGGCACGGCGGGAGAAGTGACCCCACGCCGCGGGACGAGTCTTCGAGTCCCGCGGGTCACGACACAAATACCGCCCGCAAAAACGCCGTCGCCTCGCCGTGGATGCCCTCGGCGGTACTCTCACGCGGCCCCGCGACATTGAGCACCTCGATCCGCTGCTGCGCCAACCATGCACGCACGCGCTGCGCTTCGTCCTCGGCCGGCTGTGCCAGGTCGACGACGTACAAAGGCTTGCGATGGCGTCGCGCCAGCCGTGCCGTCAGTGCCGTGCCGCGGTCCGGCTCGCCGCGGGTGAGGATAAGCGTGGCGTCGCTGGCGCAGCACGTTGCGCTCGGTGCGTTCGGGGTACTCCGGCGTCGGCGTCGCCTGCAGCGGATACGTGTCGGGGATGGGCCCATCCTCGGCACGCCGTCCCCGCGGGCACCAGCCGCCGCACGGGATGCCGAGCGCCAGGGCGACGTTGAGGGCCGCTCGGTCCACGCCGGTCTGCCCGCCGGAGACGATGCGCTGGAGCATGACACAATCACTTCGTCCTGGGCCGAAACGCCTTGACCACGGCCTCGTGCGTCGTCAAATAGGGCCCCTCGATCAGATCGACGCAATAGGGAATAGCGGGAAACACTGCCAGGAGGCAATCGCGGATGGCGCTCGGCTTGCCCGGCAGGTTCACGATCAGCGCCTTGCCGCGCACGCCGGCGATCTGCCGCGACAGGATGGCGGTCGGCACCACCTTGAGCGAGACGGCCCGCATCAATTCGCCGAAGCCGTCGAGCACTTTGTCGCACACCGCCTCGGTCGCCTCCGGGGTGACGTCACGCCGCGCCGGGCCGGTGCCGCCGGTCGTCACCACGACGCAGCAACCTTCCACATCGCACAGCTCGCGCAACGTCGCCTCGATCACGGGCTGTTCGTCGGGAATGAGCCGGGCGACCGGCTCCCACGGACACGCCAAGATTTCGCGCAAGCACTCCTGGATCGCCGGCCCACCCAGATCCTGGTAAACGCCCTGGCTGGCCCGATCCGAGACGGTGACGATACCGATGCGCACGGTCATGCGCGGTCCTCCACACTACTTGCGAGCCTTCTCGGCGCGCCCGTTTGCCATTTGCTCTCGTGGGCCGCTTCTGTAAGCCACGGTGTCGTTGCCCGGATTCGCTTCGTCGCTCGCCCAGACGCCCCCTTGCGACGAATTCTCGCTCCATACGCGCCGCGGGCAATCCTTCATATCTCTAGATTAGCGAAGAACTTGTCGCATTCAACGCAACGCGAGCCTCGACCGAGGAGTCGTCGCAGAGGGGGGTACGCGTCCGGTAGCATTGCGGATAGAATAAATCGATCCGGACGACCGCTGCTGGTACTGTGGGCGGCGCATCCCGCCGACTGCCTTGCCGCAGACGTGCAAGCAGAATCTACTGATCGCATTCGGGGGTCATTCATGATTGCCGTTTCGGAAAAATCGCCGCCGGGCGTTTTGTTGAACAACATCAGCTGGAAAACGTACGAATCGCTGCTGCGCGACATGGGGGAAATTCACCTCCGCTTGACCTACGATGACGGAGATCTCGAAATCATGACTCTTTCGTTCGGCCACGAGAACGCCGGCGCATGGATCGGCCGTTTGATCTTCTTTCTCGCACTGGAGACGAAGCTCCCGTTGTGCAGCGGCGGCTCCACCACGTTGAAGACGTTCTTGCGAAAAAAAGGACTCGGGGTCTTCGGAAATCTGCTGGAGCGCTCGATCAATCGCCTCAACGAATCGCAGTGCCGTGCGCGGGCTTCGGCGGGCATACCAGGCTCGCGCTTCGCGAAACTCCTGAGCCGCTAACCGATGGAAGTCGAAATCAGCGCGAGACATGCGAGACACCGAGTCAGAAGGACTCGCTCTTGAGTTCCGACCAGGGCACCATCTCCGCTTTCCCTTGGTCGATCTCAGTGCTGCGCCGCTCCAGTTCCGCGGCAAAGGCGGCCTCGTCGATTCCGTCGGTCTCTGGACCAAGGGTGTCCAGAAGACGCGCCACGAGTTCCAACCGGTCAGTCTCCGAAAGTGCCGCCGCCGCCTCGAAGATTGCTTGTTGTTGCACCTAATTTCCTCCCTCTGGTCGTTCCCGAATTACCAGTATATCCGCGCCGACCAGCCGTTAGCCAAACAGATCCAGGATCGGCTGCCCGGCGCTGATGGGACGCGTGAAGCCGTCGCGGCCCATGCGCGTCCCGGGCGGCACGTCGAGAGCATGATAGATGGTGGCGCCGAGATCCTGGACGGTGACGGGACGGTCCTTGACGTAGGCGCCGATCCGGTCGGTTTCACCGTAGACGGCGCCGCCGCGGATGCCGCCGCCGGCGAGGATCGCGGACCAACACGACGGCCAATGCTGACGGCCCGGATTGCCATTGGGTTGGTTGATGCGCGGCGTGCGCCCAAATTCGCCCATCACGACCACGAGCGTCCGCTCCAGCAAGCCGCGCTCGCGGAGATCGACCAAGAGCGCGGACAGGCCTTCGTCAAGGCACGGCAAGCACCAGCCCATGCCGTACGAGCCGTTGCCGAACGCGTTGCCCATGCCCATCTCGCTGCCATGCATGTCCCAGCTGGAGGCGGGCGGTCCGCCGCCGGCCTGGCCGGGCGCCGATCCGGTCCAACCGTTGACGGTCACGAAGCCGACACCCGCCTCGACGAGACGGTGCGCCAGCAGCAGGTTCTGCCCAAGCGGATGCATGCCGTAACGATTCCGAACCGCCGTCGGCTCGCGCTGCAATTCGAACACCGCGCGGCCGCCCGAACCGTTGGCCAGTTCGACAGCCCGACGGTGCAAATCATCCCAATCGTGCGCTGCGCGGTTTTCCGAGCTGGCACGGTCGCTGCAGCTCACGGCGTCCAGCAAGCGCCGGCGCTCGTGCAGCCGTGCGGGTTCGACCGCGGGTTGCAATTCGTCGGGGGCCCGGAAAGTCGGCATGGCCGCATGGTTGGCGGCCGAGCCGACAAATAGCGGCGTGAACTGAGCGCCGAGGTGTCCGCCCGAGCCGATATTCGGAGCGCAAAAGACCGGATCGCCGACGCAGCGGATCAGCCAAACGTAGTTGGCAACGTTGCGTTCGCTGGGCCGGACGCGCGACAGGATGGAACCGAGATACGGCGAATCAGCCGGCGCGCCGACCTGGCCGCTGAGCAGGTGGTGCATCGCGTCGAAGTGATTGCTGATGTTGCCCACGTGGGTCATCGAGCGGATCAGGGCAAAATGCTGCGTCAACGTGGACAGCCGCGTATTCAGCTCGCTGATGCGCATGCCGGGGACGGTGGTGGCGATGGGGCGGTAGGGCCCACGAATGTCCTCGGGCGCTCCTGGCTTCAGGTCCCAGGTATCGAGATGGCTCGGACCGCCGCACAGCAAAACGAAGATGCACGACTTCTCGGCCGCGACGCCGCGCAGGCCGCGCTCGGCATCGACGCCGGCCGCCACGGTGCCCGGCAAGCCCAGCGTCAGAGCGCCGACCCCGCCGGCCTGGAGAAAGCGGCGTCGCGACATCGGCATGGAGACTGGTCGTGGGGCGTTACCTGCGGTGCTCATCCTGTTTTCCCCCCCGGAATGCGGCTGGCGTGGTATCGGCGCGCGGTTAAGCGCGACCGGTAGGCGAGAAATCTCAGGTTAAACGATACCGGCGTCCTTGTCCATCAAGAAAACGTCGTCGGTATGCAATCCGATGCTCTACGGGTTGAGTTTTGGTGCCGCCTCAATCCGCAATCGCCTTGATGAATGCCTCGCGCGCATCGTTGTAGAAAACGACCGTCACCTTGGTTGCAAGATCGTCGGACAGCTCGAAAAGCTGCTTCCGCGATGAGACCGGCATCAGCACCACCGACGCTCCCTTCTCCACGGCGAGTTCCACCACGTCGATGGCATTGTGCAGCGGGTCGATGGAGCCACCCAGGTTGATACCGCCGACAACCACCAGCCCGCCGCGCAGACTTTTGTTGATCAAGGCCGAACAGAGAGCGAGCAGCACCGCCACACCGAGGGATCGCCCACCCTTGCTGGCGTCGAAGGCGCGAAGCTGAACCGAGAACTCGTGTTCGCGCGGGTTGCGGTCCCCGACCAATTCCCCGGAGCGCGAATAGAGATTCGCTTCCGCGTACTTGACCGACTCGGTAAACGCGGGGGTGCCGGCCGATTGAGGATGCGAACGCCGCCCCCTGGGCCTTCGGTAACTTCGATGCGGTACAGCCCGGAGCCTTCGTCCTGGCCGCCAGGGCTGATCGACCAGACCTGGCCAGGCGGCAGTGGGTCGCGGGCAATGTGGTCTTCGCTTTGCAATTCGGGCGTGACCACGAACTTCTCGACGCCATCCTGCCCGAGCGTGTAGCTGAATTGCGTGTTGCGGAATTCCGCGGACCCAATTCGCTTCTGCTGCTCCTTGACGCGGCGGCGGCACTCCAGGGACAGCCGCACGGTCCATTCGAGGTCTTCGTCCGACACCTTGTCGTCCGGCGACGGGTCGATCAGTTTCAGCAGGCCGCTGATGCTCTTCGTCACCGCATTCTGATCGCGGCCGCTCAAGGCCCCGCCGAACGTGAACCGGCCTTGCAGTTTGGCCATCCGGCTCTGGCTCCGCAGTCGGCTCCAGCATTCGCTGAGGAAGTCCGACACGAGGCCGAAGTGGTTCGTCTTCGTCGCCTCGCTGATCTTGGGCACGTCCCAGCCAGGCAGGTAGCAGTGGATACGATCCATGAGGGCGGTGTCGTTTCGCATTTCGGGCGGCATCGGGCCGAACAGGTGGCCGACGCGCTGCTGATGCGCCACGTCAACCTCGAAGTTGCCGACCAGCACGATGGAGCCGTCGGCCCGGATGCTCTCCTTGCCGCGGCTGAACTCGCCGGACTCCATGTAGCCCTTCATGATGTTCACGCCGTCCTTCTGGTCGAAGGAGACGCCACTCACTTCATCGAAGCACACCACGTCGTACTGGCACACCAGTCCGCGCTGGCCGCTGTTGTTGTTGACGAACATCCGGGCGACGGTGGCCTTGCCGCCGGAAACCAGATGGGCGTAGGGGGAGATTTGCTGATACAGGTGACTCTTGCCCGTACCGCGCGGGCCGAGCTCGACCATGTTGTAGTTGTTCTCGACAAACGGCACCATGCGCAAGATCATCGCGTCGGCGTTCCGCTCCGTCATGCTCGACGGCTCCAGGCCGATGCTGCGCAGCAAGAACTGCTTCCATTCGGCGGTCGTGAACTTCTTGCGGCCCTCGAAAAACGCATCCAGCACGTCCCGCTTGCTGAGTTGGATAGGCCGCAGCGCCGAAACGGAAAACGGTCTGCCGTTCTTCTCCTCCGCAATCACGGCGTCATAGCTCAGGTCGATCTCAGCGTAGAATCCACCCGTCAACATGCGTTCGTTGTCATGCACCAGGCGGTCGTCAATGCAAACGTCCTTGAGTTGCAGGCTGGGCAACGTCGCCAGGAACGAGTTGGTCTTGGTGTCGAGCCGGGCCGAGATAATGTCGATGATCTTGACCGTGCCGGTTTCACGGGCCCGGGCCTTGAACAATTCCTCCTCGCCGCTGCGAACGGCTCGATCCCGCAGCTGGCGCTCTACTATCTGCAAGCCTTCCTGAATCTCTTCCTCGTTAATGCTGGCGCAATACCGACCGAGCAGAAACTCACAGACGTAGGTGGGCACCGGGTACTGCCGGGCGAATTTCCGCACCAGGTCCTTGCGGACGATGTACCCCTCAAACGCGTCGGCGGCGATTCGGTCCAGTTGATCCAGTTCTATCGCGGCCATTTAGCCTCCCACCGTCACCGGCGCCTTATCAAGGATATTCCCCGTATGATCCAGGAGAACGAGTATCGTCGCCGTCCCTTCGCGCGTGTCATATTGCGCTTCACCACCAATGACACCGTGCCATCCTTTCCAACGGCCTTCACTGCGTCGGCCAGAGACGTTGCAGCATCGGCTGCCTTGTCCCGCAGATCGACCCTGCAGCCGTCGTAGCTGCCAGTCACTCTTACCCGGCAGCGCAACCCGGCCCACTTGAACGACTCAATCTTCGCAGACACCGTGGCCGTGCCGCCAGGACGGATGACGATCTGCGGCACCACGCATTCTTGCACGCTCAAGCCGCCATGATCGTACTCCACGCCGGACATGAAAACGTCCATTCCGGGCGGGCAAGCAATCCGAACGTCGTCGGCCCAAAACCACGAGAAGCATGGGAGTTCAATCGTGGCGTTTGCCTTGACCACCGCACAGCGCCGCCAGCGGGTCGCCGTCAGAAACTTGGGCAACTCCGACTTCGGCAGGCCCTTCGGCATCAACAGCCAACCGTGGTCGGTCACGACACGGACTTCCTTCCATCCGGCCTCCAGCAGCGATTCGACGCGCTGGAGCAAGCTCGCCAGCAACTCCGGGATGCGGCGGGCCAGTCCGCTTCCTTCCGCGTGGCCGGTCTTGTCCACGTTGCCGAACTCCGTCCACCCCTTCCCGCTGGGGTCGCCGGTGTCGTGGTGGGCGAGGTATTGCACGCCGTCGTCGGCCAGCAGCTTGCGGAAGCGCTCCGGAGTCAGGTCTTGGCCGTCGTGTGCCACGCAGGGCCGGAATTCTTCGCCCGCGACGGTTCCCTTGATCTTACCCGCCACGGGCGAGACGGCTGGCTTCGAGGTCGGCGTCACGGACGGCAGCGCCACGAAATGATGGCTCGGCTGAATCTCGCCGACGCGCCCGACCAGCTTCGCCAGGAACTTTTGCCCCACGTCGTACCGCAGCCCATCGGCGAATAATACGCAGGTGCCGGGCAGTACAGGATCGAGCCGCGCCTGCTCCCGGCCTGGGAGCGGGCTTTCGCTCACGCGCTTCTGGAACAATTCGGCCGCGTCACGCAGCCAGGGCTTGTAAACGTGGGCGACCGCCGTATGGACCGCTTCCTGGTCGGCGGGCTTAACGACGGCGGCGAGGGCGTCCAGCGTGGCGGCGTCGGCCTTCCAGCCGCCTTCGGTGTATGCCTTCACCATCTCGGCCAGGGTTCCTCCGGTCAGCGCCGAGGCCGTCACGCTGGCCAGGGTCGCCAGGTGCTGGATCGCGGACGCCATCGGCGACTGATTCAGCTTGGCCCAAACCCATTCTCGGCGGCAACCGTGTTTCTGCTCTAGGCCGATCAAGGTCGGCCGCGCCGTGGCCAGGGGTGCGGACGACAGGTCCAGCAGTTCCGTGCGCAGCTCGGCTTCCTCGGCCTCGTTGTCCTGCGGCCAGAATTCTTCAGCGTGGGAGAATAACGGATCCTTCGGCGGCGGCTTGGCCTTCCGCAGCAAAGCCTCAAGCCCTGGGTAGCGGGCCGGTAGGGCGGCGTAGCGTTTCCATGCCGTCTTCCACACCGGCGTAGGCTGAATCCCCAGCTTCTCGGCACCGAAGAGTTCGCCATCACGAGCCGGGTCGAAGCCGTAGTCGGCAATACACCGACTGCACAGGGTTTCCCACCGGCCCGGCTCCCAGCGGTCCCGCGCCTCCTTCGGGTGCGACATCCAGGAGAGAAGATCGTCCACCAGATCGTCGCTCACCAGGGAGTCGAAAAAGTTGCCGTTGAGTTCTCCGGCTGCGGACTTGGCTTGCAGTTCGGCGAGCGGGACGTCGGCCAGCTTCTCCACGGCCCGGCGCAGCGAGGTCGCCTTTGCCTGATCCCTGGCGACCACCAGGTGGAGCCCGCCCTTTTCGGTCTGGAGGTAGGCGGCGATGGTCCAGTCCTTCGTATTTGCCTGCGACCAGATCACGCCCCGATATTGCAATTCGGCCAGCGGCTTCAACTCCTGCGGGCAATCCTCGGTGGCGCGCAGAGTTGCCCGGCTCACTCCTGGCAGATAGATGATCGGCACCGTGCCGGTCGGCAAGGTGACACCGGCGACCTTCCCGGCCAGAACGCAGCGCAACCAGATCGCGGGGCCGGAGCGATGGGCGGCGTCGTAGGGGCCGAAGATCATGAACTGCGGCAGCACCGCGCGCAGCCGGGGAACAAGCTTCTCCCACTCCCGCTTTTCGTCGGGCCACAACACGGCGGCGGGCGGCACGGTATCGTCGCGGTTGTAGTCCGCGGCCTTCTGGATCGAAGCCAGCAGCGCGGCGAACACAGACTCAGCTTGCGTCATGGCCGCCTTAACCTTCAGCAACGTGCCCGATCAACGGGGCGAGTCGGTCCCGAACTTCTTGCAGGTACGCGGCCAGTCCGTTCTCACTTCCTCGTTCCCGCAGCAGCGCCAACGAGACTTGTGCCCAGCAGCGACGTTCACGGTCCCGGTCATCTCCTGCCAACTCCCGTAGGACACGTTTCGGGCTTCGTGTGGCGTTACCGTCCTTGAAGGCCGTCAGCTCGTGGCTTCGCAAGCGGGGATCAAAGCCGAGAGTCCTTCTCTCGGCGTCCAGCCGCGACGACTCTTTTTCTTCCTGCGGTTCGAACCCGCTCACCACCCAGCCCTCGCGTTCCACAATGGCAAGTCCCACGACGATTACCAGCCCACTCCGGTCCTGATTTCGCGCCTGTTCCAGTCCTACCCGCCGCCCCGGCTGGTCGTCCTGGTCGCGGATCAGTACGACGGCGTTCAGGTCCGTAACCGTTTGCAACAGAAAAAAGATCGCCCGCCTGGCCGCGGCCGCGTCGGGCGAATCCGGCCGTACTCCTCGGCCGCCCGATCATCGAACGCGAGCGATCGGAACTGAACGCAAAAGCCCTGAACTTGGTTTAAGGCCTGCGCCTTGCGTGCGCTCCGGTGTGCGCCAAACAGCAGTTCCGCCACAACGACCGAACAAAGAACGACACTGCCAGGGACAGCGGCACCAAGCTTGGCCGTGATGTTCGAGGCTTGGCCACGTCGTAAGTGATCCACACAGGAATTCGTGTCCAACAGGTGCGTCACGGCAGCTCCTCGCGGCGCTCGTATTCGCCTTGCTCGTGGCGCACGAACGAGGGATCCGTGATGCTACCCGCTGTCGCCAGGACGAACTTTCGCCATTCCTCCTGCGTCATGGGCGTCGGGCCAATCGGATCGATGGTGACCTGCACCTCCCGATCGGCATCGGCCTTCCCTATCGGCACCGTAATGTGCAGAATACCATCCGCGCCAACTCGCGAATGAACAACCATGCGATTCATGTTAATCCTCCTGGTTCAGGCCGCTCGCTTCTTGTTCGCCTCGCGTTGCTCTGTTCCATTGTAGCCCTTCAATCCGTGTTCGTTCCGCGTTTCGTCCATGGCTCACTTCGTCTCTCTCGCGGCCTGTTTCACGGCGTTGGTGCAATGGACATCGTTCACGCGGTCGCCCGTCGGAGCGTCGCCATCCCAGAACCAGGGATATTCGTCCTTGTCCCGCTGCGGTTCCTTGCCGCGGTCTTTCGTCCATCGGATGTTCGGCGTCTTTCGCAGAATACCGGCTTCGACAAATGGGCGGATATTCATGCGCACGCCGTCGTTCAGGTCCGGGTGCCAGACGATGGCCTGCTCCGACAACGGCTTCCAGCGTACGAAAATATCGTAAGGCGGCTCACCGGCCAGGATCAGCTTGAGCTTTTCCTGCAATGCCTGGGCGGCGGCGAGTCGCAGGTCGGCGCCGAGCTTGCCCGCCTTCGCGTCCAGGTTCTGGTTCTGGAGCCAATCGCCGAGGTACGCGTAGGTCAGGCTTTCCAGCCTGACATGGTTCAGCAGGTGGTAGTTTACCAGGCAGGAGAAGCCGTCCTTGCGACCATCCCAGATATGCCAGATAAACGGCCGCTGGTGGAAGCGCTTGCAGTGCTGCTCGAAGAAGGCGTTGCGCAGCCAGTCATCGAGACTGGAACCGACCTTGCAACCCGCCGCGGCGAGCAAGTCGTGCAGAGTCGCGTTCGACCAACTCGCGCCGTAGGCTGTGTGAAGCATCTCCAACAACCGCTCCGCGGCCGGTTTCCGCCCGCGCTGGCCGGGATGCAAACGACCCCCTCGGCATCGGCGAGCTTCTCCAGGCCGTCCGGGCCCAGCGCGGGACAATCGGGGAATGAGGACCCGGTCTGCCGCGGCCAGCGATAGCCCAGCAGCCGCGCCACCGCGACCTGCAGCGGATCGTCCGAGCCCGCCGGATGGCCGTTGAACAGCCATTGCGTTGGATCGTCCGAGTGCGGCTTCGGCAGGCCCTGCGGGTACTTTTCGGCGGCGACTTTTTGCCAGTGGGCGAGGTCGAAGGGGACCGCTATCAAATGGCTCGGGTCAACACTCAACTTCTGATTGAACTTGCGAACAATGTTAGCGTAATCCGCAGAGGAGCAGAAGGCCCAAATGGCAGACGTGTTCTCTTTGTCGTGAGGCACAATGGCGATGGTTGAATTGTCGTAAAGCTCACCCGTAAAGATTGTTGCCGGCAAATTCCCGATTTGCCCCACGGATACTCCTTTCTTACCGTAGCACTTGTTCGCCAATCCAGGTCTTAGCATTCCTCTTCCCGCAGAACTCCAGTCAATTACGAATTGGCGACCGTGGTATTCGCAGGTCTCTTCGCAAGGACCCTGAATGGCGCGCCAGCGATCTTGAAGGCATGGAAGCTCCCAGAAAGCACGAACCCATAAGTCCCGGTCACCGCTCACTACACCGCGTGGGGCCCATACATAATGGTGCAGCCATGCTGTCACTGCCTGGTCTTCAAAAGTAATGCGTGTATCACCCGGTCGGTCGCTGTGTTTTTGGTGAACTTGGACGACATCTTGCCGGCGAAGGCGCTCCGCCTTCTCCGCTGCATCCTTGTCCTTCACCACGTCCAGTCCACTGAAAACATGTCCGCTCACACCCGGCCGATGGCTAAGAGCAACTAGAGCCACGCTGACGACTTCACCACTGATTGTTTCGAAAGCGCGCGGTCCAAGCCGCGCAACGAGATTCCACGAGACCTCTTCCAGCAGCCGGGAGCGGAAGTTTTTGTATCTCCCCAGGAACAACCAATTCTGCGGTGCAACCAGCGCCACCGTGCCACCCACTGCGCAAAACACCAAACACCGGTCGACGAAACACGTCGCCAGGTCGGCATTGGCATCGGGATAATGCTTTTTGCAATATATTTTCAAGTCATCGTGCTGTTTGGCCCGCCCGAGATATGGGACGTTCGTGGCCACCAGTGTATATTCCCCAGCCAGCAATTGGGCCGCCCGAGCCATCCCGCGCGGCGCTGGCCCGCTCGCGCAGCTCTTCGTCCTTGGTTTCGGCCGCCCAGACCGAGGCCAGAAACGGCTGCAGCGTCTCGTAGTCGGCCACGAAAAGGTCCGCGGGCAGCTCGCTGGGATTGATGAGCGAGCCGAGCATGGCCGCTTGCGAAAACAGCTGGTGGAGGTTCAAGAGACCGTTGCGGATCGGCTCCCGCGACACGGCGGTCATGCGCCGGCCGGACTGCTCGGCCAGGTCGAGCCATTGCTCCTCGGTCGCTTGCGGCCCGATGCCGGCGCAGGCGATGTTCAGCGGCGGCAGTTCTCGATAGCCGAGTGGCTGCCCATCTTCGCCCCGATACCGCCACGCCGCCAGCGCGAGCGCGAAGGCGGCGATCTGCGTGCAGCGTGGATCGAGCTCCAATCCGAACAGGTTATCCCGCAGGACGGCATCACAAGCGTCCCGAGCAGAGAGGCCTTCGTCGTGCATCCGCAGCGGAACCAGCAGATTGAACGCGGAAACAAGGAAGTGCCCGCTGCCGCAGCAGGGGTCGAGCAGCGTGAAATCTTTGAGCGCCCGCGGCCAGCCGTCGAAGGTGCCGGCTGCCGGCGTGCCGTCGTCCCGCCATCGGAGGTAGGTCAGGCTTTCCAAGCTGACCTTTGTCGCTGCGTCAGGCTGGAAAGCCTGAGCTACACCTCGCCGGGCACACCACCAGGCTCCAATGGTGTTGTGCAGCAGAAACTGCACCATGTAGTCTTCGGTGAAAAGCTGCGTCACCGCGGGCAGGGTCCGGCCGTCGATCTTGTCCCCGCTCTTGTTGACCTCATCCCTCCGCCTGGTCTGCCAAAACTGGTAAACCCAGCCGAGGCTGTCGTCGGCCAGAAACGTGTCGCTCGGAAGTTTCGACAGCTCTTTTTCAAGTGCAATGCGCTGCTCCGGGGCAAACTCGATCTCCAGCAACACGTCGTCGGTGCGGAAAACCTGGGGCAGCATGCGGCTGGCATAGCGGGCGGCGAGGACGAAGCCGTTCGGGGCCACCCTCACCCCCGCCCCCTCTCCCGGAGTACCGGGCGAGGGGAGTGCGCGGGCCAGCTCCTCGCACTCTTCCAGGCTCACGGCCACGCCATCGGGGTGCATCAGCAGGTGGTTCTCGGCCAGGAACCGGGCAAAGAGCATCCGGTGCCAGTATTCGTAGGCGAGCTCCTGTGTCAGCTGATCGATGTCCTGCTTCTTGTTGGCATGGCGAACGTCGCCGACTTGCCGGCCACGGGCACGCAATCGGTTCCGCAGTTCCTTGTCGGCGGCGGTGAAATGCGCGAACGGCTCGGCGGCATCGACGGCCCGTTTCGCGAGCGCCGAACGTGCCGCGGCCTCGGCCAGGTCACGAGCCTGGACGCAGACATTCTCCAGTTTTCTTCGCAGATCGGAAGCGAGTGGGGGCATGGGTCAGAGGTCCCTGGCGAAGCCGAATTTCCTTTTTTTCTTGGGTTGCGGAGGCGGCAGCATCAATTGGCGGATCGCCTCGAAGACGACGCGGAAGTTCTCGTCGTATTTTTTCTCCAGTGCGTCGAGCTTACGGGCAAGGTCTTTGTGGGTGGACAGGATCTCGCGGAGTTGCACGAAAGCCCGCATGATGGCGATGTTGACGGCCACGGCGGTATCGCTATGAAGGACGCTGGAGAGCATGGCCACGCCCTGCTCGGTGAAGGCGTAAGGGAGATACTTGCGGTGCTGGCCACGCCCGGTCTTTAAGGTTCCAGATTGGAACCTTAAAGCGGCGTCCTCATCGGCCGTCAAACGAAACATGAAGTCATCGGGAAATCGGCTCAGATTGCGCTTGACAGCCTTGTTGAGCACCTTGGTTTCGACGCAATAGAGTTCCGCTAAATCACTATCCAACATGACTTTCTGTCCACGAATGAGAAGAATCGACTTCTGGATTCGTTCGACGGGGATCAGCGCGCCGCTCATGGTCAATCCTCGGACTCAACCTCTTGGCATGTCAGCTGATACGCAAAATCGCCCGTGAACCTCCCTCCTTGAGGTTTCATTGCACCGGGCGAAGCTGTAGGGCCTTTTCAGAACTTGATGTCGCAAATTGCGCCATCAAATCCGCCACTCAGGCTTCAAGGTCGCAATTTGTGACCTTGAACCTCACACAATCACCGGCCCTTCGGCGAGCTTCGCGCGGATCGTGGCTTCGACGGCGGCGAGCCAGGCCCGCAGTTCCTCCTCGGTGCGGATTGTACCGCCCGGCAGCGCTACCGGCTGCGCCTTCGGCTCCAGCACCTGCGCCGCCGACGCCAGCGCGTTGCTGAAGCGAGTGGTCAGCGCATCGCGAATCGCCTGCAGTTCGCTGACTTTGGTGTTCTGGAGCGTGGCCAGAACCTCGTCGGTCGTTCCCACGGCAATCGTCGGCATCTGCCGCACGCCATTCTTCGCGAGAATGTCGTACCGCTGCTCCGGGGTGAGTTGTCCCCAGGTGACGTTGGCTTCCAGCCCATCAATGCCCTTCTCGTGGGCGGCGGTGCAGCTGGCGTGCGCCTCGTTGAGCGCCTTCCGCAACGCCGCGGTCAGCTTGTTCACCAGGCCGGGCACCGGATCAGGATCATCGAGCAGGCGGCGGTGATCTGCGATGGCCTTGACCTCCGCTGCCACTTCCCTGGCGACCGGCAAATCAATGGCATGGGCAAGCAGAGCCGTCAGTTGCTTCCAGTGCGGCTCGCGCTGGACGATCAATTCGCCGTGCTGTTTCCAGTCCGCAATCTCCTTGGCCAAACGGTCCTTGTGGTCGTGGATGACCTTGAGCTGATCATTGCCGACGCGGTTGGCGATGTCGGTCAGGTGGCTCGTGTCGGGGCACTTGGGCAACGGCGCATCACCCCCGGATTTCTCGGCAAGGCGCGTTAGGCGGTTGAGAAACTCGGGTGCGTGCAGCGACTCCTGGCCAGGGTCCGTCTTGAGGCCGATGGCCTTGTAGAGGCCGCGGATCGCGATGAGCTGCACCTTGGTAAGCGTGATCGTCTCGACCCGAAACTCGGCGGCGGCAATGTTCTTTTGGTCGAGTTTACCTTTGACGATGGGCTCGGCGCCGCTGCGCGCCGCAGCACGCCGCCGCTCGACAGCACGATCAAGGCGGCATCGATTGCGTCTTGTGGCCAGCCATACGGCGGTCCGCCGAATTGCTTGCGAATGTCGGTCCCCTTCTTGCCGCTGCCCACGTAGTCGATGACCGCCTTGCAGACGGCGTGATTCTCTGGATCGCCCTTGTGGCCCACAGCGGCCAAAGCGTCACCGTCGCCCTTCTTCGACCGCTCGATGACCTTGTGCCAATCGGGCGAATCGGCCTTGTGGAACTCCGGAAACAGCCGATCGAGACATGACCTGGCGGCGTCCTGCACCTTGGTTTCGAGTAGCATGCCGTTCACCAGATCGCCGCCGGCGATGTAGATCGTGGTGTCGTTCAGGATGTCGTTGATGATGTGGTCGCGGGTCCGCTGGGCCTGATCGCGCCGAGTCTCCATCGCGCGCTGGCGTCCTCGCCTTCATTGGTGCTGGGTGTGCCCTTGAGCTGGAGCGCGGCCGTCGCGGCATAATAGCTGGCGACGGCCTGCTTCAGTGCCTCGGCCTGGTTTGGCTTGACAAATCCGTAGACCACCGCGGTTGCATCTCCTGCCGCCCGCGCATCGCTCTCGACGGTCTTCTCCTGAACCTCCCAGCCATCGCGAATCCAGACTGGAACGGTGGAGCCGCTGGTGTCGGGCGCGTCGGCCCCGAAGTGCAGCTCGAATTTGCGGGCCTCCTTGCCGGCACCATGCACGAGCTTCGATTTCTTGAGGATTTCGCTACACTGCGTCCTGAGCAGTTGCGAGCCGCTCGCTGGCCAACTTACCGGGGTCGGCGACGAGCTTAGTGCGGGCCTCCTGGAACGCCTGGTTCCACTCGCTGCCTTCGCGAGTCTGCATCCGGTACTCATCTTCGACCTGCATAACGGCCCCCGAGCCGACCAGCTTCTCCAGGAGCTCCGGTACTTGCTTGCGAAGCTCGGCACTGCTCCTGATCAGGTCGGTCACGAGGAGATCAGCCAGGGTTTCTGCATTGGCACGAATGCCGGCATCGAGCGGTTCGTTGTTGTGGGGCAACTGGCCGATGAGAAAGATCAACGCGCAAATCTGGTAGCGAAGCTCACCATCGTCTTCCTGCTTCTGCCGGGCGATGGTTTCCGAGATTTCCTGGAGCAGCACGCCCGATTTCAGGACCCTCGTCATGATGTGTTCGAACAGGAAGGCCGCACTGACGACGTTGCCCAGGTCGAGGTCCGCAGTCTGCTTGACCGCGTCGTACACGATCCAAAGTTGCGTGCGCAGCTGGGCGCCGGTGCCTGCCTTGTCGACCGCGCGCAGCACGCGTTCCCAGAATCGCCGCCGCACCGGCAGGATCGGATAGTCCTGAGCAAGCAGGCCGCGGTCGCGGGTGGTGAAGGCGATTTGGTGCTGGAAAGTTGCCGCTCGATTTCGCCGCTGTGTTCTTCGAGCAGCTTCTTGAGGTCGCCCAGGACCGAAGGTTTTTTCTTCAGCACGACCTCGCGCGTGACCTTTTCCACGTCGGTGTCTTGCAGCTCCACCGTGACCGGGAAATCACCTTGCAGCTTCTGCAGCAGCGGCGTTCCGCTCAGCGCATTCTGCCCGGTTGCCACCACGATGGCGGAACTTCCGAGCCTGGAGGTGAATTGCCTCTGAAGAACGTCGATCTCGAATGCTCGATCCGTGCTGTCGCCGATATACTGTTGCACTTCATCAAGAACAATGAGAGTACACGGCAGCTTGCCGCCACGGTTGAGTGCTTGTTTTGTCTTGGCGACCATTTCTTCGATGGTCACATCGGTCTTCTCGGGGAACTGCCGCTCCAGCAGCACCAGGACATCCGCCGCCTTGTTCGCGAATTCCGGGCGCGCGGCCAAGATTGCCTTGGCCATCACCTCGGAAACGTAGAGATTGGCAAGCTCCAGGTCGAAGTCGCGGCC
Source organism: uncultured Gemmataceae bacterium (assembly GCA_963834865.1). GTDB lineage: Bacteria > Planctomycetota > Planctomycetia > Gemmatales > Gemmataceae > CAWIDK01. The sequence goes on along the minus strand of CAWIDK010000002.1, from coordinate 1,282,544 downwards.
AGCCCTGGCAATCTGTTTGCGCACGTCGTCTTCGAGGCCCTCGTGCCTGAGCCACATGACGAAACAAGCGCCGGCGTAGTGTTCGGGCAGCCCTACCGACCGAAAGATAATGCTCAGGACTTCGAGGCGAACACTATCTCCTGCACCTGCACCCAGCGTTCCCGCGGCGGCATGAAGACCACCCCTTCGTTTGGCATTGGTGGCGAGTTCCTTCAAGGTGTCTTTGACGTTGGTAGAGAGCTTCGTCAGGCCGCGCGCCCTGGCACCGTCAGGGAACTCGAAGTCGATCCAGAGATGCTGGAGCACCTTGACCAGATGGGTTTTCCCCGACCCATAGAAGCCGCTGACCCAAACCCCCGGCTGTTCCGGCTTGTCCAGGTTGGCCAGGTAGGTCGAGAGGATGCGATGCAATCCCTCTTCGTACTGGCTCTCGCAGACGAAGTTACCCAATTCAAACCGCAGAGTCTCGAGCCACCGGGCCTTGCCTTCGGGGTCCGCCTCCGGCGTATTGACCTTGGCCACGCCCTGGTTGAGCAGGGTGTTGGTGCCTGGGTCTTTCTCGTATACCGCGCGGTTCTTCATTGGCGAATCTCCCCTTCGCTGGCGGTAATTGGGACCGCGTGGTAATTCCAGCCGTCGCGTGCATCAAGCAGGCGGTAGTTATCTTGTTCGTAGACACCGGGGAAAAACACCAGCAATCGGCCCCGAATGTGAGCCTCGACGATGGGCAGGATTTCCGAAATCCGAACAAAGCCGAACAGCGACGCAACGCCGTAGAGGGCAACGACGGTTTCTTCGGCGGCCGCCACGGACTGGAGAGCTTTGGTCAGCTCGCCCGCGATGGTCTTCTTGAATGTGGCAAGCGGCGCCGTGCCCAGGCGCGACGGCGATTCAAAATAACTCGCGGCGTAGTCGGAATACGGAGGGCAGCACAACCAGTTGGGGAACGCGTCCGTGAAGTCGAGGGCGTGCCAATGGTGGCCTGTCTGTTCCGTCGCTTCCTTGAACAGCCCCAGCCGAACACGGAGTTTGCGTTCGTCCTCCTTGTCGTACACAGCCAACCAGACGCGTTGCGGCCCCGCCATGTTCCGATCCCACGGCAGTCCGCAGATTCGCTGGTAGTTCTTACGAAGCAGGTCAATTCTGTTCATGCCCAGCCTTCTCTTCCTGCGGCTTCAGCAAGCCAGGGAACGTGATCTCCACAACGCTGCCCGCGCCCTTGTAGGTGAGCCATCCTTGCCGCGAGGCTTCGATCACCAGGCCGGCCAGATCGGCGGACGACCGATCCAGCAGTCGCGTCCACGCGGAGTCCAGAAGCAGGCTTCCCCGCAGGCCACCAAGATACCCGAAAAGAACGGCGAATGCCGCAACAATCGGCGTCACGGTCGGCCTGGAGCGCTTTTTCTTCACCTTGCCCGTCAGGTAGCCCGCCTGCATCCACGAGGAGGCCAGTCGTTGGGCCGTGGCCAGGGCCGTCGATTCCTGGAACCGTCTAGGATATTTCTCGTGCAGGTGCTCGGCGATTTCGTCCGGCGTCACCGGCTCCGCGACCGCGATCCCTTGAACAAATGGCGTCGCTTCCCGGAGCAGCGGGTCACGAGCCGCGGCGGCGAGGAAGGCAAGCATGGGCTGACCGGCCTGGTCGGCCGGCCACAAGTGCCGCAGGACCCGGAAGAGCGTGCAATTCGGATCGAGGGAGTAGAGTTCCTCCAGCCGCTTCGCCGTGCGTTGCCGGGTCGTCTGCGTCGGCTTGCCCAGGGCATTGTCGTCCACGATGGCCGAGAGGTAGGAATCCGCCTTGCCATTGGCATTCACCTTGGCAAGCAGCAGCGACAGCTCGCGCAACATCATCGTGCGGCTTGTGTGAACGCTGGTGATTCCTTCGCGAAACCCCAGCGCTTCGGGAAGCTGTGTTGGCTTGCTGTCCTGCACCAGTCGCCTCACTGCATACCGAAACCGGTGTGCCACAAAGGAACTGAAGGCAATCGCTCTATACGAAAAGCTCGACAGAGATTCGTCAGGATGTTGTCGTTGTCGTCAGTCTTATAGATGCGGGTGACGAACGGCTCCGAGGTAACCCAGGCTCGGTTGCAGCCGAGCCTGGCTCTTGCGAACCTGCGCCAGTACGCAGCGGCCCAGCGCCAGCGGATCGCGCGCCACCAGCATCGCGCTGCGGCACGCGGCCATGAAGGCAATCGAGCCGAGACCGCGATATGCAGCCTGGCTGCCGCCTTGCTTGTTCAGGTGGCGATGCATGAGCACGGCACAGCGGTGCTTGTCGGCCGCTGTCGTCGAGGAACGCCATGATCGGATCGATGTGCGGACCGACACCGTGGCGAAGTGGCGAAGTTGAGCGTCCACGAGTCGCAAGTGACTCTGCGGCAGGGGCCTGAGCTGTCGGCCTACTTCGCCAACCGGACCGCGGAGCTTGGCGACCTTGCCCGAATGCGACCTACAAGGGAAAGGGCCATCTGCTCTCGCATCGTTCGGAGCCCCTGCGGTATAATCACGCCGTGGATTCCCTGTTCGCGGTGGGACGGCGGCCGTCCGCCCCTCCTGCCCATCCCAAGAAGGAATGGCGTCCATGTCACGATGGAACCTGGCCTGGCTCGTCAGTGCCGCCGCAACCGCGCTGTTCGGCCTGTCGCTCACTTACGCGTTTCAACCCGGCGGGGTCAATCGCCCCGGCAAGCACGACAACCTCAAGCTGCTCGTCGACGTCCTCGACGAAGTCCAGCAAAAGTACGTCAAGGAGCTCGACCAGGATCAGATGCGCGACCTGGTCGAGAACATGATCAACGGCGGCCTCGAAAAGCTCGACCCACACTCGGGCTTCATCAACCAGGATGATTTCCGCCAGTTCCGCCAGCAAAGCCAGGGCAAATTCGGCGGCGTCGGCATCCGCCTCGGCATGGATCGCGCCGGCCAGTTCCTGGTCGAAAGCCCCATCCCCGGCACCCCCGCCTACGATGCCGGCATCATGGCCGGCGACCTCATCCTCAAGGTCGACGGCCATTCCACCGAACAGTGGTCGCTCAAGAAGGTCGTCGACACGATCCAGGGCGAGCCCGGCTCCGAGGTCACCCTGACCGTGATCCACGAGCACGGCAAGGAGCCGGTCGACAAGACCATGAAACGGGCCGAGATCAAGATCGAGTCCATCATGGGCGACAAGCGCATGCAGGACAACCTCAAGGAATGGGACTTCTGGGTCGATCCGGACAACAAGGTAGGTTACATCCGCCTCAACGCCTTCACCGAAACGACGGTGGACGAGCTGACCCGCGTCGTCGAGCAATTGCAGAACGCCGGCATGCGCGGGCTCGTCATCGACCTGCGCGGCAACCCCGGCGGCCTCCTGCGTGCGGCGGTCGACGTCAGCTCGATGTTCCTGCCGGAGGGCAAAACGGTCGTCACCACCAAAGGCCGCGGCGGCGTCGTCGAAGAAGTGTACAATGCGCAGCACAAAAACCCCAAGATCAAGGCCGGCGGCTATCCCATCGCCATCCTGATCAATCGCTTCAGCGCCAGCGCCAGCGAGATCGTGTCGGCCGCGCTGCAGGACCACGCCCGCGCCGTAATCATCGGCGAGCGGAGCTACGGCAAGGGCAGCGTGCAGAACCTGATCCCGATGGAAGCGAACAAAAGCGCGCTCAAGATCACGACGGCGAGTTACTGGCGTCCGAGCGGCCGCAACATTCATCGCTTCCCCGACAGCAAGGAAGACGACGAATGGGGTGTGCGGCCGAACAAGGGCTACGAGATCAAGCAAACGCCGGAGGAGCGTGCGGAGTACTTCAAGTATCGCCGGGAGCGGGACGTGGTGCGCCGGCCGGGCGAGGAAGCGAAGCCGCCGGAGCCGGAGAAGAACGCGGAGAAGAAGCTGGCCGGCGAGAAGGAAGCGAAGAAGGGGCCGTTCCACGATCGGGTGCTGGAGAAGGCACTCGACTACGTGCGCGGCGAACTGGCCAAGCAGGGCGCCAACCCGCAACCCGGCGCCCAGGCCCCGGTCACCCCGCCCGCTCCGGCTCAAGCCGGCATCGCACCGGCGCCGACCGCGCAAGCAGTGCTGAACGACCGCCGCGACCCGCCGCAGCGCCGATAGCCGCCATTGGCACGCGATCGCATCGGCCCGGCCAGCACTGGCTGGGCCGAGTGCGTTTTTTCCATTCGACCGAGTGCGTGTTTTTTCACGATTTGGTGTTTGCGATTAGCAAAGGCATACCGCCGTAGCCCTTCACTGAACCCCGATGTCCAGGGATGTGTCACTCACCCTTAAGGGAATCTATTTGCATGGGTTGAAAAGGACGCCAAACCGCGTAGAATAGTCGAGACGCTACGCGGGAAGGACGATGCAACGCTCGACCTGCAGATGGCTTACGATTCTTGCGCCCCTTTAGCTCAATTGGCAGAGCAGCTGACTCTTAATCAGCGGGTTTCAGGTTCGAGTCCTGAAAGGGGCACTTTATCCTGCAAGGTATTTCCGCGCCCAGCGCGGCACCTGGTGCCTGCAGCTCGACGGCAAGCAGATCACGCTCGGCCGCGACAAGGACGAAGCGTTTCGCGAGTACCACCGCCTGATGGTCAGCCGTGGTCAGCTCAAGCCGCTTGTTGCCACCGGCACGGTCTGCGTCGTCGCCGTCCTCGACGCCTACCTCGACTGGCTTGAAAAGCGCGTTCGCGAGAGGGCGCAAGCCCAACGTACCTACGACTGGTACCTCGACTATCTGCAGGATTTCACCCGCTTCAAGACGCCGGAGTACGCCGTCACGTCCCTTACCATCGACCAACTCGTGACCGACGAGGAATACCGCGAGGTCCTGCCTGTCATCGGCTACCCCGAGGGTCGCGACCGTCCCGTCAGGCGGACGACCTCCTTTACGGGAAGACTCGCAAGCAGTGCGTCTTCCTCTGCCGTCCATCGGTTTCTTGGTTATCAACGCTCGCCGGGTCGCCGTCATTCTCGACAAGCAGGCGCACCGAGGGGTCGTGGTTCCCGCAGACTTGATTGAGCAGGTCATCAGTGGGCCGACGACGGAACGGCTTCAGGCGTACCTGGCTAGGGCGGGCCGAGATGCTGCCCGTACGGCTCACGCGGATTTCTCGGACAGGAGCCCTGGTGAGGCGCGGCACGCGAAGCCCTCTTCAACTCCTTCCCAACTCCGTCAGCTCCCTATCAATACAGAGATAGCCATGTTTCTTGACAAGGTTGCGGACGTCCATCAACTTCTCTCCCGCTATCTCCATATCACCCAGGGCAAGACACAGCCGCGCTCTTTCCAGAAGGCAATCCATGTTGAGCAGCACGAAAGGTCCGACAGCCGCTTCCGCCCGCTTCAAGTGATTGTCAGCCTCTCCAAAGTTTCCATTCAAACGGTTGCATTGTGCCATGAACAGCTCGTTTACGATGATTTGATCGTGGGCCGGGCCAAGATTGAGATAGGCTTTCCCCTGCTCGAGCCCAACGTCTGGATTGTGGTCGTCCAAGCAGGCGAGGGCCTGGTGAAAGAAATCATCGCCACCGACGTGTTCTTCACTCCCCTGGCCACGAAACGACCAGCCGAGGACCCGGCCAGCGTCACGGTAGCCGTCGTCTGCCATCCGGTTGAGCCACTCATGAATCAGGGTCGATTTGCCCATTCCCCAGCCACCGACGACCGTGACCACGTGACACGAATCCGTGCTCCAGGCTTCGTCGAGCATTGCTAACTCGTCCTCGCGGCCGACGAACGCCGAACTCCCCGGTGTTGGGAGGTAAGTCCAAACCTCGGCAGGCTTCTTGCGGGGTGGAGGTGGTGGCTCGGTCTTCAACAAGGATTTGACGGAGACTTCGACGCTTTCGGCAATACAGTCCAGGCTGAAGGCCGCTATCCTCTGGCCCTTCTCAGCCTTCCAGACTGTGTTTAGTACCAGCCCAGCCTTGGCCGCAAGCTCTTCCTGCGTCCCCCGCGTTCAGTGCGCAGCTGCTTGATTTTGGGTCCGTCGGGGAGTGGCACAGGCACGTCTCCTTAAGCACTCCACCTCAGCGTGGCCGCGAACCTGGGCGCCGTGTTCGATTCTCCCAGGTCAAATCCCGCTTGCGAACAACTTGCGAATCGCGTGCGAAAAGCTTGCGAGGTAAACCCGGGCAGCTTCGCTCAAAGTGGTCGTCATGGGGATGGCAGGGGCCGGCCACGGCCGTTTGTTCAACCAGGAACCCGGGAGTGATCTCGCCATGACGCCGCACGCACGTTTCTCGACCACTGGATCTCTTCGTGCCCTTCTCCGCGAGGCCCTCGACGGCTTGCTGGGGCAGGGTTCGGGCCACATCGGCCCCGTCGCCGGCTTTGAGCGGCTTCGCCTCCTGCTCGAAGGCCTCCCGCGCCAGCGAGGAGTTTGGCCTTGCCGTAAATCGCCTTGAAAACGCCCGGCACTACTTGCAGTCCGGCGAGTACGGCGCCGCCCACTACGAGCTGCGCCTGCTGCGCGGAAGCCTGGAGCGGTAATTGATTGACCCGTCACCCTTGACCCATTGGAGGTGTTCCATGGTGCCACGCGCGCCCCTTCCTTCTTATCACGTGCAATCCGTTCCCGTCAACGGGGGCGACGCGCAGGTGCTGCGCAACCGCATGCAGAAACCGCAGCGGCACCGCCTGCTGCACGGGGACCCAGAAGAGCGGCAACGGTTGGGAAATGACAACAGTCGCGGCCATATGTGACCCGGAAACCTGGTGGACGCTGGCGGATGCCCTGTCGGCCCGTCCGGCGTCCGTACATCGCATTGGGAGATCGGTATCATGTTCATCCAGCAGAACCTTCGAGACGTGGACGAAGCTTACCTCGCCGCCCTGTATGAAGACGGCGACTACACCCAGGCGCTGAAAACGATCGACGCATGGGGCTTGCCCGGCTTCTTGGAGGAGCACCACGATGCGCCGGGACACGCAGGTCTGGCGCTGCTCGTCGCCAACCTCTACCGTGACCTGGCGCACTACACCCCGGCTGAGCAATACTATCTCCAGGCGCTGGCCGGTCTGGCCCGCAGCCTGGGACCACAACATCCGCGCTACGCTCGCGGCCTGGTCGAACTCGGCACGCTGTACGAACAGCTTGATCGCTACGTCGAGGCCCGCAGGCTCTTCGAGCAGGCCCGTGCCATCCACGAGGCGGCGCCCGTCCCCGACCTCGTCGCTCACTCTCGCTGCTTGCAGGCGCTGGCCGCCTTGCTCGACACGCTCGGCTCTCGCCGCGAAGCGCAGGCGTGTCTGACCCGGGCCCGCGATTTGCTCGAGCAGGCCGGGGCCCTGCCCCTGGAGTGGGCCGACCTGCTGCTGAACGAGGCCTGGACGCTCGCCCGGATCCAGGGTCTGCTCGATGCCGTCTGCCGTGCCCGCCAGGCTCTGACGATCTACCGCGAGCACAAGGGCGCGCGCCACCCTGGCACCCTCCAGGCGCGCTACCGGCTCGGCCGCTTGCTGGTGTCCTCGTGTCAGCTCGATGAGGCCGCCGCGTTGATCGAGGAGGTGGCCAGGGCCCAGTGCGAGACCCTCGGCGAAGAGCACCCGCGCCACGCCGCCGCCGTCGAAGCGCTGGCACTCCTGCGCCTGGCCCAGGGCGAGCCGGCCGAGGCGGAGAGACTCGCGCGGCGGTCGCTGGCATTGACCTGCGCCGCTCTGGGCGACCGTCACCTTGAAGCCGCCGGCTGCCATCTGGTACTCGGCCAGGTTCTGCAATGCGACCGCCGGCTGACCGCCGCGGCTGAGAGCTTCGACGAGGCGCTGGCAGTCGTACGCCACGTGCTCGGGGACGAACACCCGCGCGCTGCCGAGCTCCGCCTCAACCTGGCTGCGGTCCACGAGGCGATGGGCCGGCCTGGCGACGCCATCGAGGGCGTCCGCGAGGCGCTCGGCCTGCTCGACCGCCACCATGACGATGTGCGCTGCGAGCAGATTTCCGTGTGCCTGGCGCTGGTGAGACTGCGGATGCAGGCCGGCGAACTCGACGAGGCCACGGCTCTGGTGTTACGGGCCGGCTCCCTGGCGGACCAGCTCGCCCCCGACCCGATGCTGCAAGGGCCGGCGCTGGTAGTGGGCGTGGAGCTGCGGGCGGCGCGCGGTGAGGTTGCCGGCGCCGCAGCCCTGAGCGAGCGGGCCGAACGGGCGCTGGTCGGCCTGCCGCCGGCGCACCCGCTGTGGCTGGCGGCCACGGTCAGCCGCGTTGGGCTGGCCCGGCTGGGAGGGGACCCGGCCCGCGCCGTCCAGCTGGCCCGCGAGCAGGTCCGCCACATCGAGGAGGTCCACGGCGAACGATCGCCCTGGCTGCCCGAGGCGCTGCACTTTCTGGGCGAGCAGTTGCACGACTCGGGAGATTTCACCGAGTCGGAAAGCGTCTACGAGCGTGTCCTGGCGATCCAGCGCCGCCGCCATACGCCGGAACACCCAGATTTGGCCGTGACCCTCCGTGCCCTGGGCCGGCTGCATCTGTCGCGCGGCAACGTGGCCGCGGCCGACGTCCGCTTCCGCGAGGCGCTGGACATCCGCAGGAATTGCCTGGGTGACGCGCACCCCGACACCGCCGAGAGTCTGATCGACCTGGCGTCGCTGGCGCATCAGACGGGTAACCTGGTCGCCGCCGAGTCCCTGTTACGCCAGGCCCTGCGTGTTTTTCAGGAGTGCCTCGGCGCCACGCACTCCAACACGCTGGCCTGCCAGCACAGTCTCGCCCTGGTGCTCTGGAGTCTGGGCGCGCTGGTGGAGGCGGCTGACCTTTTGGAAAACCCGCTGGCTCTCATCGAAGAGCACCACCCGCAACGACTGCCTCTGCAACACGCGCTTGCCTTGATCTGCAATGCCCGCGGCGAGCCGGCCCGCGCGCTCGACCTACTGGGAGATGTCCTCCAGGCCCAGGAGAAGGTCCTCGGCCCCGCCCACGACGGCCTGTTGCCGGTGTTGGCGGATCCCGCGGTGGCGATCGCCCACCACGTGCTGTCGGAGCTGCACCGCCAGCGCGGCGACCTGCCCGCCGCCGTGATGGCCTGCCGGCAGGCCCTGGACCTGATCCGCCGCGCTCAGCCTCCGTTGGACGCCGTCCACGCCAACTTGCTGCACGCGCTGGCGGTGCTCTGCCGGCAACAGGGGCAGCTGAAAGAGGCGGCGAACCTGCTGGGTCACGCCCTCGAGATCGACCGCACCTCGACCGGCGAAGAAGGTACGGCCCACGTCGAATCCCTGCACGAGCTGGCGCAAATCGAGGCGGCCCGCGGCGAGGACGCCAGTGCCTTGAAACGCTTTCAACGGTTGCTCTCCGTACAGGACGAGCTGACGGCTGCCTTCGCCTGCATGGCTCCTGGCGCGGCTCGTGAGGCCTTGCTCGCCACGCCCTGGTGCCTCATCGAGTCGTTTCTAACTCTGGCACTTCGGCTACCTGCTGCGGCGGAGGCGGCGCTGGCGGCCGTGTTGCGATGGAAGGGCCTGGGCCCCGCCGACCTCGTCCCCGGGGACCGCGTGACGCTACGCCGCCGCCACCCCGCCCACGCGCGAAAGCTGGACCGGCTGTTCGACCTGAGTTTGCAAATCGCCCGCCGCCTGGTTCAGGGCGCCGGTCCGGAGGGCTTGCAGATGCACCACGACCTGCTCCGTCGCTGGGAGAACGAGCGGCAGGGGCTGGAGGGGGAGCTGGCCAGCTCGGTGCCAGTACTGGCCCGGCTGCGAGGGTTGCGGGCCGTCGATCTCCCTGGCCTGCGGCGGGCCGTGCCGGCGGGCGCCACCTTCGTCGAGCTCGTCCACTTTCGGCCGCGTGACTTCGCTGAGGTGTGTGCCGGCCGCGACGGCCTGCTGCCGCCGCGCTACCTCGGTTTCGTGCTCCATGCGGGAGAGGCAAGTGTGGCGATGTGCGACCTGGGGCGGGCCACCGATTTGGAGGGGCGCGGCGGGGCGGAGGCGCTGCGTGTTGCGCTGGCTCCGCAGCTGGCCGGTCAGCGGCAGTTGCTCGTGGCCACCGACGGCCGCCTGGGCCGCGCCGCCTGTGTCCGGCTGGGCGGGCCCCGGGCGTCGGTGCGCATGCTAGCGTCGGGCCGCGAGATTGTTTCGCCGCTTCTCGCGCGGCCAGCGGGCTGGCTTGCCTGGCTGCGCGGCTGGCTCGCAGGGTGACCAACGCGCCGCCCTGCGGGGATCAAGCTACAGGAGAGTGTCCACGGCTACGGCTTTGCCTGAGGCGAGCACGGAGGTGCTCCCCCTTGCACTGAAGCTGGATGACTGGCTCGACCCGGCGGAAGCGTCACATTGTGATGATGAAAGTCAGATGTCTCCAATTTCCTCAATCTGCTGTGTCGCCCAGGACGCTTGATACGATACAGCCGGGCAGCCGGCGCACCAGCCGGCCCGATCACTCGTCCACGATCATGGTTTGCCCGCCGGAGTCCGCACGGATGACGTAGTGCGAGCCGGCGCGGATGGTAGCCCGCGCCTGCCGCCATCGCGCCGGGCAGCTTGAACCGCAGTTCCGGAGGCCGGCAACGCTGGAGGGTCATTGTGTAGCGTGGCTCGATCGAAAAGTCCTTGCCGTCCACGGTGTACCCGACCGCGGTGTCCGCGTGGTTCGTAATCGCCGCCGCTCCCTGCGACGACACGTGTCGCACCCGAACTACCACGCTCAGCAGGCGCCGGATGCAGGCACGGCGCCTGCAACTCGAAGAACCGTCAATCCCGTGGTCGCGCGCGTGTATGGCCTGGCTCGGCGGAGTGGTCTCCTTCCGCTCCTTCGACGCGCGCGGCGACCTTCCACACATGCCCCGACGGATCGACAATCCGCCCGATGCGATCGCCCCAGAACTGGTTGGTCACCGGAATCAGAACCCTCGCCCCAGCGACCACCGCCCGCTCGATCACCGTGTCCACATTTTCGACGAAGGGGCAGATAACAACTGACGAGCTGCCGCGGTCTCGTCGCAGCGCTGTCGGGCCGCGATTGCAGTAATATATTATCGATTCACCGCCCGAGGATGAGGAATCGAGAAACCGTCCTGACGAAATGGGCACCATCATGGCCACCGCTTTTCGCAGCGCTGTTCTCCTGTGGTGTGTCTTTGCATCGGCCGCTCATGGCGGGGGTGGCGAATCGGCGGCCGGGCGGCCCACCGCCGGCACATTTGGCCGCCGCGTCAATCCATTCATCGGGACCGGCGGGAACCCGTATGTCTGCGGAAACACCTCGCCAGCCGTCGCGTTGCCCTTTGCAATGGTCCGCCTCGGTCCCGATACGGTCGCAAGAAGCGGAAAACGCGCCACCAATTCCTCTGGTTACTACTACCACGATGACCGCATCCTGGGCTTCAGCCATACGCGGTTGAGCGGCACTGGGGCGTGGGACGGGGGCAATTTCCGGGTCCTCCCGTGCACGGAGTCGCAGTCGCCCGCCGGCTCGCGCGGCAAACCGGAAGTGCGATTTGACCACAAAGACGAAATCGCCTTTCCCGGCTACTACGCGGTTACACTGCCCGAGTCGGGGATCAAGGCCGAGCTGACGGCGACGCGGCGCGTCGGCGTGCATCGCTACACATTCGCCCAGGACGCGAAGCCCCGCATTCTCATCGACGCAACCAGCGTTTTGGGGCGTGGCCACAGCAAAGAGGGCCAGGTTCGCGTGTTGGCCGACGCCAACGAAGTCGAAGGGTTCGTCCGCACCTTCGGCACCTTCTCGGCGCGTTACGGCGGCCTCAAAGTCTATTTCGTCGCCCGCTTCAGCCAGGGCTTCGCCGCGATTGGCACGTGGCAGGGAGAATCCTTTTCTCGTGACCGACTCACGGTCGCCGGCGATGACGTGGGGGTCGATCTGGCTTTCCACACGAAAGGCCCGCGGCCGATCGTGGAACTGAAACTGGCCGTTTCCTACGTCAGCGTGCACAACGCCCGCGCCAACCTCGACGCCGAGGTAGGTGTCGCCGGCTTCGACCGGGTGCTGGAAAAAGCCGTGGGCGAGTGGGAAGACAAACTGGCGCAGATTCGCGTTGCCGGCGGCACCGACAAACAGCAAGCCATCTTTTACACCGCACTGTATCACTCGCTCTTGATGCCGACGGTGTTCAGCGACGTCAACGGCGACTATCTCGGCTTTGATGGGCAGGTGCACCGGGCCGCCGGGTTCCGCTTCTACACGGACATGTCGCTGTGGGACACGTTTCGGACGACGCATCCGCTTTTCACCTTAATTGCTCCGGCCGAGCAGCGCGACATGCTGATCTCGCTCACCGAGATGGCGAGGCAGGGTGGCTATCTACCGCGCTGGCCGTCGGGGAACGGCTACACCAATTCTATGTTCGGCACGCCGGCGGACATCGTCGTGGCGGAAGCTTACCTCAAGGGCATTCGCGGTTTCGACGAGGAGGCCGCGTATCAGGCCATGCGGAAGACCGCTCTGGGCCCGACGCGTAACTCACGGTTCTCGGGCCGGGCCGGGATCGAGGACTATTTGAAGTTCCACTACTGCCCGTTCGACCGGATGCGCCAATCGGTGTCGAGGACACTGGAGTACTGCTATGCCGATCACGCGATCGCCCGTTTGGCGGAGGCGCTTGGCCACCGCGAAGACGCCGCGCTTTTCGACGCGCACGCGAAGTACTATCGCAACCTGTGGAATCCCGAGACCCAATACTTTCAGCCGCGCAATGCGCGCGGCGAGTTCTTCGCCGATTTTCGGCCCGAATTACTGACCTATGTCGACCCTACCGGCAAGTACACGAGTGCCTATGTCGAAGGGAGCGCCTTGCAATGGCGGTGGGCGGTTCCATTTGACGCCCAGGGACTCGTGTCGTTGTTCAGGAGCCCTGCGTATTTCGTTGAGGAGCTTGAGCAATTCTTCGCCAAGTCGGCCCCAGGCGTCGGGGCGTTGCCTAACGCGTATTACTGGCACGGGAACCAGCCCGACCTCTACGCCGCGTTGTTGTTCAACGCCGCCAGGCGTCCCGACTTGACGCAAAAGCGGGTTCGCTGGATTCTCGAAACGAAGTACGGCGATCGGGAGAACGGTTTGGACGGCAACGACGACGGCGGATGTCTATCGGCATGGTACGTGTTCGCTTCGATCGGCCTGTTTCCGACCGCGGGCACGGACCGGTACGAAATGGCCAGCCCCTTATGGCAGCGGGCCGAAATCGCCGTCGGCAGCCAGCGCTTGTCCATTGTCGCCGACAATTTTGCCCGTGATCACCTTTACGTGCAAAAGGTCCTACTCAACGGCACGCCACTCAACCGCCACTGGCTAAGACACGACGAAGTCGCACGCGGCGGCGTGCTGCGATTCGAGATGGGCCCAAAACCCCCGTCCAGGCCCACCGAATAGATCACGACGCCGGCCGGCACAACCTTGTAACGCAGCGGGTCGCGCGGGACTTCTTTGAGCAGGCCGTGCGCGACCAGGTAGTCATTCATGGGTGCGTTAGCACCCCTGTCTGGATCATCCTGTCGAAGTGGGCCTCCACGTGCTCGGGAAGGCTTCCGCCCTTCACCAGTAGCCCAAGCTCCATGTTCAACGTGAAGGCATACTCCGTCAGGTTCGCGCTGGACAGGAAGAGCCAGCGGCTATCGGCAACGGCGCACTTCACGTGCAAGCTGCCTGTCTTGCCGTTTTCATCTCGCGCTCGCTGATCCAGAGGCCAGAGGTACACTCCGCACCGGCTGGCGACGGACTGACCGAGCGCCGCGAGGGTGTTGTAGGCATTTTGTCCTTCGAGACGGTCGGGACTCTCCACGACGACCTTGATGGCCACGCCCCGGTCGGCAGCGCGGATTAACGCATCGGAAACGCGGGGGATTTTGTACACCGCATAGCTGATGACGAGAAGCCGCTGGCTTGCGGATTCAATGACCTGAAGGATCGCCTGTTCGGTTCGCCGCAGGGGCACCACGGCCACCCGAAGAAAACGAGCTGGTCGCGCAGGCTGCCGAGGCGACCGGCGAGCGCTACCGGTCCGTCTTTGCCCGTCGCGTGGTAGTCGAGGCTGCCCGTGCGGCGCTGGGCCAGCGCAAGGGCCCCGCCGCGGCGTCACCAGTCACGCCGAAGAAGCCGGCCAGTAAGAAGAGCAAGGGCAAGCGTCCCCGACCGTCGCCGCAAGAAGCCACCGAAGGAACCCGCCAGGAAGAAGTCGGCCCGCAAGAGGCAGTCCCCTAAGCGACTTACCGATCGGTGATCCGCTGCCGGGCCTCGACCAGCTGGGTGAGCGTATTTGGGAGGCACACGGCCGTTGTCGCGCGGCGATGCGGCAGGGCCTCGAACACGCGCTGGAGTGCGGGCGATTGCTGGCCGAAGCCAAAGAGCGCGTGCCGCACGGACAATGGCTCGCCTGGATCGAGGAGCACTGCCCAGAGATCAGCGAGCGGCTGGGGCCGGCTGCCGCACATCAGCCGTATGTACCCGCAACGAAACTGCGGCGCGTACCGCAACTGCGTGTTTGACAATTCCGCAAAACCGCAGTAGCGTCCCTGCAAAGTTCCTCCGAATGGATAGGCCAACGTGGATCAGCCGCCCAGGAACGTGGCCGCCTCGCCGAGCGCATAGCTGCTGACCGCGTCAGCCGCCGCTGGCCGGTCCGTCAACCAAAACCAGTCGGCGTCCGAGCCGCCGATCAGCACGTCACTCGCGCTCTCGGCGGTCAGCGCCGCCGCGTCGAGCAGGGTCGTGCCGTTGGCGGCACCGCTGCCGCCCACGAACAGGTCCTGCACCCGCTGCTGATAGCCGATATCGGTGCGCTGCCATTCGGCCATGAGCGCCACGAGCGCGGTCACGTTGGCGTCGTATACGGCGGTGCCGGCGATGAGCAGGTCGCCGCCGGTGCCGGCGCAGCGTGTCGGCGCCGGCGCCGCCGATCAGGATGTCGCGGCCGAGGCCGCCGATCAGCGCATTGTTGCCGGCGCCGCCGACCAGGATGTTGTTGGCGCTGCTGCCCGCCGCCGACAACGTGCTGTTGCCGGCGCCGGCGAACAAGAGGGCCGGAATCGCGACCGGCACCGGCTGGCCGGCATTCGTGCCGGCGATGAGCCGGATCTGATCGTTGCCGCCGTCGCCGTAGACCAGGATGTGGCCGGTCGGGGCGAAGGGGCCGTTCGGCTGAACCACGCCGTTGACGCTGACCGTGAGGACTTCCCCTGCGGTGTCGGCCGGCGTGATCGTGATGATGTCATTGCGTGCGGTGCCGCCGATCGCCAGGGCCGTCGCGCCGCTGTTGGCGGGGTCGGGCTCCATGTCCACCGTCACAATGTCCACCTGCTGCGGTGCAGCCGCCGCCTCGCTGGCGTTGCCGGCGCTGTCGATGGCGGTGACGGTGGGCGTGAAGTTGCTGTCGGCGGAGTAGAGGTGCGTGACGGTAAGGCCGTTGACTCCGGAAACCACCTGAAGCGCATTGCCCGTGCCGGTCCAGTTGATGCGGTACTGGAACACGGCGCCGGGCGGGGCGCCGTCCTCGACGGCGGACAGGGTGAAGCTGAGCGGTTGGCCGGGCACGCCGGCCGCGGGGCCGGTAATGCCGGCCGTCAGGTTGGCGACGTTGATGTTCGGCTCGGCGCCCGCGATGCCGTTGTTGGCCGTGTCTTGGACCGTCAGCGACCAGTTGCCGACCGTGTCGAGATCGGCGCGGAAGGTATGGCGGCCCTGGTCGGCGGCGGTGAAGGTATAGGGGCTCGGAAGATTCGCCGAGCCGCCGTTGCCAGCGAACTGGACCTGGCCCCGGTAGCCGGCGACCGGGTTGTTGAACGAATCTACCGCCGTCACCACGAAGCTGTGGACCGCGTCGACCAGCGTCGGCGAAGGGAACCCGGTCACGGTAAACCCGAAGATGCTGCCGGCGATAACCAGCGTCTTGTTGCTCGTGCCTTTGATGGTGGGCCGGGTGACATCGGTCACGGAAATCGTCTGTGGCCCGGCGGTTTTCAGCGTGATCGTGAACGTCTCCTTGCCGCCGGTGCCGCTGAAGGACTGGTCGGGCGGCGGCGCCGCCTGCGGATCGCTGCACACGAAATGGACCTGATCGGCGAACGAGGTGTCCGGCCGATTCGCGCTGGTGAGCGCGGTCACCGTGATGGTGAAGGCGCTGCCGGCCACGTTGCTCGCGACCGGCGTCAGGGTCACCGCCAGGTGGGTGGCCGGCGAGACGACATCGATGCCCGGCTCGCTGCCGCTGACCCTGGCGTTGCTGGTGTCCACGGCGGTGAGCGACTGATTGCCGCCGAGCGTGGTCAGCGTGACCGTGAAGGTGTGGGCGCCGGCGTCGGCAGCGGTGAAGGTGTATGGCAGCGGCACGGACCCGCTGCCGCCGGTGACGCCGAGCTGCACCTGGCCGCGGTAGGAGGCGACGCGGTTGCCGTACTGATCGACCGCGGTCACGACGATGCGGTGAGGCACGCCGATGACGTCCGTCAGCGGATAACCGGTGACGGTGAAACCGGTGACGGTGCTGCCGGCTGTGACCTTGATGGAGCTGCTCGTGCCGCGTGCCGTGGGACGCGCGGTGTCGCTGACGGTGATCGTGCGCGACCCGGCGGTCTCGAGCATCACCGGCACGATGAGCGCGCCATTTCCCGCGGGGCTGAAGGTGTAATCGACCGGGCCAATCTGCGGGTCGCTGCTGGCCACCTGGATGGTGCCCGTGAAGCCAGTCACGACGTGATTGAACGCGTCGAGGGCGGTGATGCTGATGTTGAAGGATTGGCCGGCTCCGGTGGTGCCCGGGGCACCGCTGATACGGAAGTGCGTCGCCGGCGTCACGGCCAGCGCGGTGACGGCAGCCGCCGAGCCGATCAGGTCGCTGTCGGATTCGGCTATCAGCGTGTAGTTGCCGGCCGTGCTCAGCGAAAGGTTGGAGAACGTCGCGACGCCATTTTCGACCGGCACGCGCGAGACGCCCATCAGCGTGCCGGTGCGGGGCCGTTGAGCGCCAGACCGACCATGCCGGTGAACGACGTGAGCGGATTGCCGTTGGCGTCGACCACATCGACCGTGGCCGAGAAGCTCTCGCCGGTCGCAACCTGCGTCGGCGCCGCGATGAGCAGATTGGTGAAGGCGTCGTCGAGCGTGAAGGTTTCGCTGCCATCGGGAACCACGCCGTTGTGCAGCGTGATGGTGAGGCCATAGGTGCCGCTGGTGCCGTAGGCGGGCATGCCGGCGAGCGTGGCGGTGCCGTTGCCGTTGTCCTTGAAGGTGACGCCCATGGGCAATGGCCCACTCGACGTCAGCGACGGCGTTGGAAAGCCCGCCGCCGTGAGCTGGAAGGTGCCGTTCTCGCCGACGGTGAAGGTGGTGGTCAGGGGGCTGGTCAAGACGAGTTGGTCGGCGATCACCGTCACGCTGCCCACGCCCGCGGATGTCGAGAACGAGAGCGTCCCCTGATCGCTGGATGAAATGAGGTTGGTCGTGCCGCCGATGATGACCTCATAGGTCTGGCTCGGCACCAGATCGACCAGCAGGTGCTGCACCGCGCCGGCACCATTGAAGCTGTAGGTTACGGTTGCGCCGGGCGCCACGGGGCCATTGCGGCCGAACAAGACGACCTGGCCGCCGATCTGCGCGCCCTCCATGATGGCGCCGGTGCTGACGATGTGCGCGGACGGATCCATCGTCGTGGTGGTGGACGGCGCCACCTCGAAAGCGGTGACGTAGCGGACGCTGTCGGTCAGCGTCGTGTTCTGAGTATCGAGCTGCTGGATGGCGAATGGGGCGTCACCTTCGGTAAAACTGCTGAGCGATGTGGCGATCGGCACCGTGGAGTACATCTGGCCGAACAGCCGTGAGCTGCCGACGGTCTCGACGAAGCTGTTGCCGTGCACCGTCGGGGCGTTCTGGAAATGCCAGCGGAGGATTTTGTTGTAGCTGGCGCTGAGCGTCGTGGCGCGGTCGTAGACGAAGACGTAGCCGGGCCGGACGAAGACGATCTGGCGTGTGAGCTGGCTGACCGGGCCGCCGCTGCCGGGGTCATCGTCCGGCGAGTAGGCGGCGGCATAGTCGCCGTCGAAATAGGTGTAGTCGGCGGTGTTCTCGTACGCGGTGTCCACGACACCGGGCGTGCCGAACGTGCTCCCCATGTTCGGCGGATCGCGCTCAAAGGCGCCATGATCGTTGACGACCAGGAGGTTGCCGAGCGAGCTGACCTGGTCGGGATTCAGGCCATCGCTGCCGTAGACGTAATACACCTGGAAGGCATTGATCAGGAGCTGGTCGCTGCCGCGGTTGATCTCCATCTGGCCGGGGTCGAACTGATGATCGTTCTCGGGCAGGAGGTTGCCGATCTGCGCGGCGACCCACGTCGGCGTCGAGCCCCAGTCGGAGCGGGTCGTGACCAGGCCGGTGCCGGTGGCGAAGTCCGCGAGCGGCAGCGCCGACCAAAACGCAGCCGGCGCGGACGGATCGTCAAACAGCAGCATCCGGTAATCGGCCTGCGTGGTTTCGCCGAAGTCGCTATCGGGGTAGTTTTGAATGACGTAATTGGCGTACGACTGTTCCGTGGGGCTGGCGCACATCTGGGACAGGACAAAGAACAGGCTCTTGTCGATGAAGTGGAAGGGGTACTGGTAATCCTGGCCGCCGTCGTAGGTCAGGGCCGGCGCCGACTCTTCCTCCACGAGACTGTCCATGATCTGGTCGGCCCATTGCTCTTCAGGGGTCGCGGTAATCAAGCCGGCCGTCTGCAGCGCGTCGCCCGCAATCAGCAGGGCTTGCACGGCCTCGGTACCGTAATCCCAGCCCTCCGCCCAGTAGCCGCCGGCATTGCTGGTCGTCGGATTCTCGATCGCCGGCAGGAGATTATTCTGCCGCCACGCCAGTGCAGCCGTGAGCAGGCCCGGACCGTCGGTGCTGTCGCGCGGGGCCAGGGCCAGGGCGGTCATGACCTCCGATGCGTAGTCGGTGGCGCCGTAATTGCTAAAGGCGGAGTTTGACAGGAAGCCGTTGGCCTGGATGTAATCCGACCAGCGCACGAGCATGGTCTCGATTTGCGTCTTCGAGCGCCGGCGTCATGCCGACATAGCCGTCGAGCCAGTCCAGGCCGATGGCCAGGCTGCTGCCGAGGTAGCGATAGGTGTAGCCATCGTCGATGAAGACCGAATTGAAGCCGCCGTCGCCGGCGCTGGTTTGCTGAAAGGCGAGCGTCGAGCCGTCGCTGGAGTGGGTGCCGTAGATGTACTGCACGAACACCGCCTGATTGCGGCCCGGCGCCTGGGCAAAGGTGATGGTGTCGCCGTTCAGGGTGTAGGCGCTGGTCGCGTTGGCGTTTTCGCCGCTGGTGTAGGTCACATAATAGGTGGCGCCTACCTTCGGTTGATTGGCGGCGGTGGACCAGTCGATCTCAGCATTGGGGAAGTTGGGATTGTGCGTCCAGTCGGTTCCCTCGGCATAGTTGGCCGGTCCGTCCGGCGAGTTGCTGGCCTTGAGGAAGATCAGGTTCTCGCCGACATTGTCCTGGCCGCTGGCGCTCTCGTGGACCACCGCCTCGGTGTTGACGGCCGACAGGTACACGGTCAGGGTCGAGGGAATGAAGTCGGCATTGGGCAGGGTGAAGGTGCGCGTGGTGCCGTCGCCGCGCGCGAGGAACTGGCGTGCGACCCAGCTGCCGCGCTGATAGTCGTCGAGGCCCGATTTGATCAGCCCAATCGCCTTGTCGGCGTAATTGTCCGCCGTGGCCGGATCGCTGTTCTCCAGCACCTGATAGCCGAGCGCATAGTCGATGATATAGGCGAGCTGCTCCCCCTCGTAGGAGCCGATGTTGTCGGCGATGAGGACATCGAGGTTGCTGTCGAGGCGTGACTGGAAAGCCTGCCACTCGGGCGTATTGTCGGCCGCCTCCTGGCGGAGGTTCGCCAGCACCGTGGGCGTCAACAAGATTTGCGGCGCGGTCAAAAGACAGCGGTCTTCCAACCGCTCCACGACCAGCGGTGAGGCCGGCGCGGCGCGGCAACGGGGTCGCTTGCTGCTCATGCGCAGCCACCCCCAACAATCCTGCCAACCGGAATGTGGCGATGCATGGGACACGGCCGGGTCTTCCTCCGGGGGGAATCGAGGGAGAATCCGTTCGCACTACGCAATGCGCCATTCGCCCGCCAAAAATCCGGCGGCGAATGGAATTTGAAATTCGCGATGGGAAGAAGCTAGGCTAGGCTAGACCCGTTGAAGTAAATGATGCGAGAAATACGCCTCCCGCTGCTTCGCTGAGAGGCGAAACCCGTCCCTGCCCGTCGCTTACTCAAAGGTCGCCGCCTCGCCGGTGGCGAGATTACCCACCTTATCCACGGCCTTGGTGTCGATGTTCAACCAGAACCAATCCAGATTGGCGCCGCCTAGTACCTGATTGGTCACTCGGTTGGTCAGCACGCTCTGGGCGTTGAGCGCGTTGGCGCTGCCGCCGAACAGATCCTGCACACGCTGCTCGTAACTGAGATCGGTGCGACCCCATTCCGCCACGATGGCGCACAACGCAGCCACGTTGCTGTCATAGGTTGTCGTGCCGTCGATCAGGATGTCGCCGCCTCTGCCCGCGTGCAACGTGTCGGCCCCGGGACCGCCAATGAGGATGTCCTGACCGCTGCCGCCCGTCAGGAGATTGTTGCCCGCTCCGCCCACCAGCACGTTGTTCGCGCTGCTGCCCGCGACTGAGAGCGTGCTGCTGCCCGAACCGGCGAATAGCAGTGCCGGCACAGCCACGGAGACCGATTGGCCGTTGATCACCTGGGAAACGACCTCAATCGTGTCTTTCCCGGCCTGACCGTAAACCAGAATGTGACCCGTGGGAGCGAACGGCGTCGTCGATTGTGCCACACCGTTGATGGTCACGGTAACCGTCTTCCCCGTGGGATCGGCGGGCGCGATGACAATCGTGTCGTTGCCGGTCGTGCCGCCGATAAACAGGGCGGCTTCGTTCGCGTTCGCCGGGTCCGCTTCGAGCGCGACCGCATCGATCGTTACGGCCACCGTCGCCGGCGCCTGGCTGGTGTTGCCGACCGCGTTGGTCACCGTAACCGCGGGCGTGAACTTGCCGGTGGCCGCGAACACGTGGGTCACTGCGATGCCGCTGGCCCCGGCGACGATCTGCACCGGACTGCCGTCGCCCCAGTTGATCGACCAGGTGAACGCGCCGGTCGGCTGCCCCGTTTCGGTTGCCGACAGGACGAATTGCATCGGCTGGCCGCGAACGGCGACGGTGGGCGTGCCCGCCGCCAGGTTAATCCCCGCGATCGGCCGGGTGCCGTTTCCGGCAGGCGCGACGGTCAGAGTGACCGATGCACTCTTGACACCGGTCGAGCTGACGTCCGTCACGGTCAGGGTTTGCTTGCCGGCGATCGGCAGCGTGAAGCTGTACGACTCTTGCCCATTGCTGCCGCTGAACGGCGCATCGGCCGGCAAGCCCACCGGGCCCGCGGTGTCGGTGAAGTGCAGCACGTCGGTAAACGCGGAGACGTTGAGGCCGGCCTTGTTCAAGGCCGCTACCGTCAGCGGGAATGACTGGCCCGCCGTGATGACGGCCGGCACGCCGTTGATCGCCAGGTGCGTCGCCGCCGACACGACATTCACGGTCAGCGAACCGGCGTTGTTGCCGGCACTCGCGCCGATCGTCACCGTGCCCAGCGACTGCGCCGTGAAGCTGAACTTGCCGCTGCCGCCTGTCAGCGTGACCGTGGCGGGCACGACCGCTTGGCCGGCCGTCACCGCGAGCTGCACGGACCCCGCAAAGGTCGTTGGATTGTTATTGCCGTCCACCGCTGCGATCGTCATGGTTTCGGGCACGCCGAACACGACGGGTCCGGCCGCTGGCGTGAGCACAAAGCCGCTCGCGGTGCCGGCGGACACGGTGACCTTGGGACTGCTCCCCTTGATGGTGGCGTGCTCGTTATCGGTCACGCTGATCGTCTGCGACCCTGCCCGCGTCAGCGTGAGCGAAAACGTTTGACTGCCCGTGGTGCTTGTGAAAGGCAGGTTCACGGACACGCCCCCGGCTGCCGTGAATTGCAGTGAGTCGTTGAAGCTCGTCACCGGTTGGTTCTTCGCGTTCAGCGCTGCGACGGTCACCTGCACGGGCTGACCCGCCGTCGGATTGCTGGGCGATACCGCAACGGCCAAATGGGTTACTGCGATCGCCGGGGCCGACGTCACGTTCACCGACACGAGTTCGCCGAGAAGATCGCTGCTCGTGGCTGCGAAGACCTGATATGTGCCATTGGCGGTGAAGGCCAGGTTCGTAAAGGTCGCCACGCCGTTTTGCAAGACCGCGGTCGCGGTCCCGGTCAGCGCACCGTGTGCCGGCGCGCGGTCACCAGGAGCGCGACCGAACCCGAGGCGACCGGATCCGTCTGGCCGTTGGGGTCCTGTGCGAAGACGGTCGCGGTAAACTTCGCACCGCTGTACGCCGGGGTCGGCAGTTTGAGCACCAGATGGTCCGCCGCCGGAGCCACCGTAGTCGTTGCAAACGGTCCCGCTGCCGTCTGCACCAGCCCGTCGTTGCTGTAGGCGATCGTGTAGAAGCGATACGATTGGTACGCCTGGCCCGGGAATGTGATGGAAGTGAGCGACGTCTGACTGAGATAGAGCTGGTACGCGCCGCCGTTCTCCGAAACGTAAAGGTCGTACCCGCTAATGCCGTAGCCCGATGTGTCGCTCCCGTTCCAGCTCACGGTAAAGCCTGGACGGCTGAAGCTGGGGAGGGCGTTCACGGTGCTGGTCGGAGGGCTTAGGTTTGCGGTATTAACGGCCCCGACAAGGCGATTGATATTGGTGACGCCGCCCGCCGCCCCGCCATCGACACTGGTCGCCGCACCGGTCTGCAAGTTCGCATCGGCGATGCCACCCGCGTAAGCGGAATAATCCAGGGTATTGTTGCCGCCGGCGCCGCCGTTGATGGTCCCTGACAGGCTCGGATCGCTCCCCGAGAACGTGAAGGTGTCGTCGCCGCTGCCGCCGATCAGGCTGCCGATACCGGTGAATGCATCGACGCCAGTCGCCGCTCCCTGATTTGGTCCGGTGATCGCCCAGAGGTTTTCGCCATTGGCGCCGGTGAGGGTGTCGGCACCGGCACCGGTAATCGATCCGGTGATCGCGCCGCCGGCCAGTACATAGTTGTTTCCGCCGCTGCCGCCGACCAGGCTATCAAAGGACGCGAAAGACGTTTTGCTGTTAAGGGTCCCCGCATTGGTGCCCGTGATTTCCCAGGTGGTTGGCGTGTTCGGACCGTCAATGGTGCCGCCCGTGGGGCTGCCGACGAAGCTTTGAATGTTGCTGAAGCCGCCCGCGTCGCCCGTGGCCTGTTCGGCCAGGAGATTCACAGTGACCGCAGTTGCATAGCCGGAGTAGTCCAGGGCGTTGTTGCCGGAGCCGCCGGCGATGGAGCCGCTGATCGTCGCCTCACCCAAAAACGCGAACGTATTCCCGCCGCTGCCGCCGACGAGGTTTTCGAACGAGGAAAAAGCCGTGCCGCTTACGGTGCCGGCATTCGTCCCCGTGATGTTCCAGATGGCCGCCGCGTTCGCTCCCGTCAGCGTATTGTTCGCACTGTCACCGACGAAATCGCCGATCCCGCTGACGCCGCCGCCGATCGCCGTTGCGGTGCCTGCAGCGAGGTTAACGTCGACCGGCGTCTGGTATGCCGACTCATCCAGCGTGCCGCTCCCGCCTCCGCCGGCCAGCGTACCCGTTATCGTTGCCCCATTGCTGAGTTTGAACGTGTCGCTCACTCCGCCGCCCACGAGATTGCCAAAGCCGGTAAATGTAATGGTGCCATTGATGGCGCCGGCGTTCGCCGCGGTGATCGACCACGCGTTGGCCGTTGCCGGTCCGGTCAACGTGTTCAGGGCCGACCCGCCAATGACGTTGTCGATACCGCTGAAACCGCCACCGACCGCGGTGGTCGCGCCCGTGGCAAAGTTCGTGCTCACCGGCGTGGTCCACGCGGAGTAGTTCAATGTGTCGTTGCCGCCTCCGACCAGCGTCCCGGCGATCGATATCCCGTTGCGGAACGAGAACGTGTCGCCGTTCGCACCACCGTCGGCGAGGTTCTCAAACGACTTGAACGTATAACTGCCGTCAACGGTCCCGGCATTGCTCGACGTGATCTCCCAGCTATTCGCCGTTCCGGTGGTCGGGCCGGTCAGTGTGTCCGAGCCGCTGCCGCCGACGAAGTTCGCAACGTTGCTGAAACCGCCGGCGGCGCCGGTGGTCGCGCCGGTGGTCAAATTCACGCTGACCGGCGTCGTATAGGCGGCATAATTCAAGGTATCGCTGCCGCTGCCGCCGGTGATCGTGCCGGTGACGGCTGCTCCGTTGCTGAACACGAAGGTGTCGTTGCTCGTGCCGCCAACCAGGTTTTCAAATGAGGAGAATGGCACGCTGCCATTGACGTTGCCGGTATTTGTGCCCGTGATGTTCCAGGTATTGACCGTGTTAGCTCCAATGAGTGTGGAGTCGCTGCCGCCGACGAAGTTCTGGATGTTGCTAAACCCACCGTGGGCTCCGGTCGTAGCGCAGGTCGCCAGGTTGACACTGGCGGCGATGTTGTACTGGGCATAGTTGAGCGCGTTGCTGCCGGTGCCGCCGTTGATCGTGCCGCTGACGTACTTGCCATCGGCGAACGAAAACGTGTCGTTACCGGTGCCGCCGACCAGGTTCTCGAAGCCGCTAAAGGTGTCGCTGCCGACCGTACCGGTGTTGGTATGCGTAACGCTCCACGCGACAGTGCCGTTAGGTCCGCTCAAGGTGTTGGAGCCCGAACCGCCGTTGAAGTTTTCAATGTTACTGAAACCGCCGACAACTGCCGTAGCCGTCGCGGCGGCCAGGTTGACGCTCACCGGCGTGGTGTAAGCGGACAGATCAAGCGTATCGGCGCCGCCGCCGCCATTGATGGTGCCACTGACCGAGACGCCGTTGGCGAACGAGAAGGTGTCGTTGCCTGTGCCGCCGACCAGGTCGGCGAACGACGCAAAATTGACGGTGCCGTTAATATTACCGCCGTTGTTGGCCGTGATCTGCCAGGCATTGGGGGTGTTGGCACCGGTCAGCGTATTGGTGCCGCTTCCGCCGTTAAAGGTTTGGATGTTGCTGAAACCGCCCCCGACGGCCGTGGCTGTGTTTGTCGCCAGATTCACACTGATGGCGGTCGTTAATGCGGAGTAATCGAGCGTGTTGCTGCCGGCGGCGCCGTTGATCGAGCCGCTGACCGAGCCGCCGTTCGCGAACGTGAACGTGTTATTCGCGCTGCCGCCGACCAGGTTCCGGAAGGCGGTGAAGGTGCTGTCGCCGACGCTACCGGCGTTGGCGCCGCTAATCTGCCAGGTACTGGCGATATTGGCTCCGGTAAAGGTGTTGGCCCCACTGCCGCCGACAAAGCTTTCGATGTTGCTGAAGCCCTCGGCAATACCCGTTGCCTGGCCCGAATTGGGGGCGACGGCGATCGCGGTATGCACGATCTCCGGGTCGGCCGTCCCCGACACGCTCCCCAGCGGAATGAACGTGTTGGCCAGTGCGCCGTCGAAGCTCAGCGTGTAACTACTCCCTGGCGTACCGCCCACGGTGACGTTTCCCGTGCCGATACCTGCCAGACCTTGCAACCCGGCTTCCAGGGTTCCAAGCGGGATGTCAATGGCGAGATCGCTCAGGGTGAAAGTCTGGCCGCCGAGGGTTAGCGATAAACTCCAGGTTCCCGAAGAGGCGCCGAAGGTCACCGTTTGCACGTCGCTCTGCTCGGTCAGGCTGACGCTGACGGGCGTGGTGTAGACGGCATCGTTCAAAATGTCAGTGCCGCCGCCGCCGTTAATCGAGCCGCTCACCGAGGCCCCATTGCTGAATGTAAAGGTGTCGTTGCCCGTGCCGCCGACCAGGTTCGCGAACGCAGAGAAGCTGTTGCCATTAACGGTGCCGGCGTTGGCGCCGGTGATGTCCCAGGCGTTGGTGCCATTCGGCCCGGTCACCGTGTTTACCGCCGAGCCGCCGGTAAAGCTCTCGATGTTGCTAAAGCCGCCGCCGACACCCGTGGCTGAGCCGCTCCCGGGGCCGGCCAGGGTGACGTTGACCGGCGTGCTGTACGCAGCGTAGTTCAAGCTGTCGCTACCGCTGCCGCCGGTGATCGAACCATTCACGGAGGCCCCGTCGCTGAACGTGAACGTGTCGTTATCGGTGCCGCCCACGAGGTTGCCAAAACCTGTGAAACTGACACCATCGACGGTGCCGGCGTTATTGCCGGTGATTTGCCAGGCATTGTTGCTGTTGGAGCCGGTCAGCGTGTTGCTGCCGCTGCCGCCGATAAAGGTGCCGACGTTGGCGATGGTGCCGGCAACGCCCGTGACCGTGCCGCTGCCCAGGTTGACCGCCACGGCCGTCGTCAGTTGCGAGTAATCGAGCGTGTAGGAGCCGCCGCTTGTGCTCTCGATTGAGCCGCTGAGGCTGCCGCCGGGCTGGAACTCGAAGACATCGTCGCCGGGGCTGCCCACCAGGTTGGCGACGCCGGTGAACGTGATGCCGTCCACCGTGCCGCTGTCGGGTCCGCTGATAATCCAGGTGTTGGTGCCGGTGCCGCCGTGCAAGGTGCTGGTACCTTGGCCGGTGATCGAGGCAGGGGGATCCACGTCGGGCAAAATAAAATCGTTCGTGCCGGTGCTGCCCGTCAGCGTATCCGCGCCGGAGCCTTCATAATATTTGATTGGAACGCCAAAGCCGATGATCGTGTGCGCAATCGACGGCAAGGCAGTGCCCGAAACCGTGGCCGTGGGGATAAACGTGTCGGCGAGCGCATTGGTGAAGGCCAACACATAGCTGCTGCCGGCCGAGCCGCTAACCAGAACATTCCCCGAGCGGATCCCTGGCAATCCTTGGAGCATCGTTTGCAGTGTTGCGGGCGCGACGTTGTAGGCCAGGCCATTCAGAGTAGCGGTTTGCCCGCCGATCGTCAGCGACAGGCTCCACGTGCCCGAAGCAGCTCCGATGGTCACGGTTTGCACATCGCTTTGCGAGGCACTCGCTGCATTCAGGACGTTGTTGCCGTTATGCGTGTAAAGGCGGATCTGCGACACACCGGGCTCCCCGTTACTTAGTTCCGTCGAAAACTGGTACAGCCCGTTGTTCAATTCGACGTCCAGCGTGCCATTGTCGCCAACCAGAACCACGTTGTCGTCCCCGTTGACGGTCCCCTGGAGTTCGACGTTACCGCCGGGAGTAGGCGGAGTGAGCGGCACCGGCGCCTGGTAGACCCCTGTGAGCGCCTGACTGTTGCTATTGAACGTGGTCTCCTGCGGGAGCTGGTCGGTTGGATCCGCGACGGCCAGGATGTAGTAATCGAGCGGCTGGTCGGCGCGCCCGCACCCGCGAGAATCACCTGGCCGGCGCCAGAGCCGATGGGCAGGGTTGTGACATTGTAACCAACCTTCAACTGGGTTCCGCTAACCGTGACCGTCGTCAGCAGGCCGGCAGTCTGAGGGTCGAACTGCGAATTCGCGGAGGTGTAAAAACCGAAGGTCAACGAGCTGGGTACGCTTGCCCCGAAAATGGAGTAAGCGAGCGTCACGCTTGAACCGTCGGCCGTGGCGGATTGCATCTGCACATATTCGGGCAGCACGTGGACCAGGATCTCATCCTGGAAGCTTCCCGAGCCGTACGGGACGGTGGCCGTAACGTCGTAGGTGCCTGGCGTCGAGTACACGTGCGACGCGGTCGAGCCGGTCGCGGTACCGCCGTCCCCAAAAGTCCATGTGATGTTCCCGAAGCTGTTGCTGCCGGGGTTGGTAAGCGTGGCCGTGAACGAGGCAGTGGTGCCGGCGTTGATGGTCTGGTCCGGGCCCACATTGATGACTGGGATGCCGGCGAAATTGACGCCCGCGACATTTTGCCCGGCGCCAACGGTGACGGGCTCCTCAGAAGTTGAGAACGACAGATTGCCAGGCGTGCCCTGCTGGACGTAATAGGCAGGCGTGACCTCTTGGACATTATAGATGCCGGGCAAAAGATTTACAAAGGAATACCCGCCATTGGGCGCGGTGACAGTCGTGGCGATTGGGGTAGAACTGTTCGGGCTGCTGAGCAAGTTGACGGTGCGGCCCTCCTGCCCGTTGCCATGACTGTCGGTGATGGCGCCATAAATGCCGCCGCCCTGCACGCCGCTGATCGCGAAGACCCCGAAATCGTTCGGCGAGGAACCGGTGGCGCCGTTTGTCCAGGTGAAAGTAATCGAATCAAGCGTCTTGGCCTGATCGCCTGACGAAAGTGTGTAATCAGTTTCATACACGTGCGGTCCGGACGGCAGGTCGGAGAGTGAGAAACTGCCGCCGAGGGAAACTCGACCAAAGCCGCTGATAGCGGAGGTTGCTCCTCCCGTAAACCAATCCGGAGCGGTGAGACCGGTAACCGACGTTGTGGTGCCGTTGGAAAACTTCAGCGTCATCGAGAACGTGGTAGCACCGTTAGCGCCGGCGTCGAGGATGTTGAGCTGCTGGAACGATGCCGGCGTGGTCAGGGTGAGAGTGCCGCTGGTGGGCGTGACGCCGTTAGTTCCGCCCGGACCGAGCAGCAACACGTTGTCGGCGGTATACGACTGGAAGGCAAACTCCACATTGGGATTGGCCGCGCTCGTGAAGATCCCGGACGTCGGCAGCCCGCCGCCAGGAGCGTTCGGAACTCCAGCTTCGTATAATACCCCGTTTGACGTGCCTCCTGCCTTCCCGTCAAAACCAATGGTATCGCCGACCCCAACAGCGGGCGATGCTTCGCTGTCGGCCCAGATGACGTCCTGATTGAACCCGCTCAAGGCGATCGGTTCATCGGCCGGCAGATTCACGTTAAATGTCCGCGTCGCCGAGATACCAAAACCGGCGCTTCCCGATCCCGAACTCATGTCTGAGACCGTGACGCTGACCGAGGCCGTGGTCGGCAGATCAAATCCGGGGACGACGCTAAGTTCCAGGTCGATGTTTTGCCCAGGAGAAATCACGGAAGACGTGGTAGTCACCAAAACGTCTGGGTTATTGCTCTGCGCTGAAACAGCAAGCGAGTAGCCACCGGTATTCGGGCCGTAACTGATGGTCAAGGGGACCTGCAACGTCTGACCTGGGGCCACCGTTTGTGGACCAATGGCGGCCAGCGTCAGCGTATTGTTATCGGTATCATAGGTAAGTGCCTTGGATGCTGGGCTCGGCGGATCCGTGATGAGTTGCTGGTTGAGACTGTTCAGGAGGAAGTTGCGGGCATCATTGCCCAGGGGGTTGCCTTGCAGGTTAACGTTCTGCAGGTTCGGCAACACGGGAGCCGTCGGCATGAGCATCACCGCGTCGACGGCCAGATTGCCGCTGCCGGCGTTTTGTGCCGTGACCGTGACCGTGATCGTACCCGTGGAGGACGTCACGTCCACGGTGCCGATTGACTGCCAGGCGCTGCCGCCAAAAGTCAGGTTCGCCGGAGTCAACGTCTCATTCACGGACGCCGTCACGGACGACGGTTGACCTGACGCCGGGGTTTGTTGGAGCGTGTAATCCACAGCAGTGCTGTTGAACACCTGTGCCGGCCAGGTCGCGTAGACGGTGTATTTCCCAGGCGTCGAGACGCTGAAGCTCCAGGTTGCCGCCGCACCGCTGTCGCTCCCCGTATCGAGGCTCGACACACCGTCGAAGGCGTTCGGATTGGGGCCGGTTTGCCATTCGGAGCCGGAGTTGGCCCCCGTCAAGGTGCTGCTGGTGCTGATTTGCAGCCCTAGGAGAGGTTGCACGTTCGCGATGATATTGTTCGTGAGGGACAGGTAGACCAGGTCCGGGAGATTCGCCAGCGGAGCGCTATTCTGGACTTGCCCCGTACCCGGGCTGGAGGCATCGATGCTGAGGTACTGCAGGCTCGTCAGCGAGGTCAGGGGAGCGAGGTTGGTCGTGAACGACAAATCCGCTCGCAGCAAGGCCCCGTTAGGAGCGAATTCGCTCACACCGTTACTTGTGGCAACATAGAGATTGCCGCTGGCGTCGAAGGCCATTTCGGTCGGCCCGTTCAGGCCCGCTGCGAACTGCTGCTGGCTGCCCGAAACGGAGAATTCAGTAATAGTGCCGAGCAGGGGACTGGACACATACAGGTCGCCCTTGCTGTCGATGGCCAATCCCCACGCATCTTCTACGCCGGCGACCCCGGAGACAATTGTGGGACCGTATTCGTTTACGGTGTTGTCGGCGGGAAGCGATACATAGAGATCGCCGGCGCTGTTGAATGCCAGGCTCGCCGGCGTCTCAAAAGTGAAACCCGGGAGAAATGTCGCGGTGATAAGATTCCCGCTCGGAGAATATTCGCTCACATTGGTATTGCCTTGATAGGCGACGTACAGATTGCCCGCCTTGTCGAAGGCCAGCGCAACGACCGTGTTTCCAACCGAGATGAAGTCGGCGTTGATCAGGGTTCCGCTGGGAGAATATTCGCTGACCGTGCCGTTCTCGTTACCGACATAGAGGTTTCCGTGTGGATCAACGGCGAGGGCGGTGGCGGCGGTCACGCCAGACACGAACGCGGGATTCTCCGAGACACCGGAGGACGAAAACTCGCTTACACTATCAATCGTGCTGTTGGCATTGCCGACGTAGAGGCTGCTGTTGCTGTTGTCAAATGCCAGCCCTTCGGGGACATTGAAGGCAGGCAGGGTGTTGTCGTCGGCTGAGACCACTTTGAGGTTGTTCAGCGCAGCGAGGGCGTACAGCCCCGGGACGTTGTCGAAATCGAACGTCAGGAATTGCAGGTTCGCCATTCCCGTCGGCACATTCGGAACGGCTCCCGGCACGTTGAGGACCTGCGGCGTCAGCAGCGACAGGTTCGCAAGGTTTGGATTGTTGTTGAGGTTGAGCTGGACCAGGTTGGTGGCGTACTGCAGCCCGTTGAGGTCGGTCAATCCGAGGCCGCTCAGGTCCAGTTGGGTCAACGTGGCCATTTCGCCTTCGGTGATCGGCCGCGCTGGATGCACGGAACCATTCAGGTACGTCGTCACGGGGATGCCGAGCGCCTGGGCAACGGCCTTTTCGAGCTGGGGTTCATCAAAGGACACGGAGGGATCCAGTGGAGGCGGAACCACCGTAGTCAGTTGTGGGTTGATGATGATGTCGTCGATGGGGTTGAAATCCATGACTTCGGTCGGTTGCGCGACGAAAACGTCGTGGCCGCCGCCGCCGGTGATCCGATCCAGGCCGCCGTTGCCGACAAGGGTGTCGTTGCCGCTGCCGCCGGTAATCACGTCGTATGTCGGCAGCGACTGAGTTGCGCCCGCCGAGGGTGCGGTGATCGCCAGGGGTGCGTTTATCGCCAGGGAATAGGAAACGCTCGCGGTCGGGTTCTGGGCGGCAAAGGGATTGTAGACCTCGAGGAAAAACGTGCCTGCGGGCTCCGTGCGCATGTCGATGATGGACTGGCCTGACGCCAGCAGCGTGCCCTGCGCATTGTAGAGATTGGCCAAGAGGCCGCTCGGGTTGGTGAGCACCTGCAGGCCGTTCGCCGGCGCACCCGTCGGCGGCGTCTGGTCCACGTACAGGCTGAGAGTGCTGGGGGCCTCGAGAATCAACGTCAGCCGCGTGTTGCCCGCGAGGAGAGCGCTCTTGACGGCGCTCGTCAGATCGAGACTCAGGGTTCCTGCTGAGGCCGTGCCGGCAGCGAACGTGTAGGAACCGACGGGCGTGGCGGCGGCACCGAAGTCGCTGGGGCTGACGCTGCCCGTACCTTTGGCATTTTCGGCAAACACCTGCAGGGTATTGCCGGGCGGCTGGTACGAGGCGCCGAAATAGCCGAGATTCAAGGTAACTTTGGCGATTTGCGACAAAGGCGGCTGTGCCGGATTGGAATTGTCGAGGTAGGGCAAGAGGTCGGAGAGATCGAAATCCAGCACGCCGCGGCTGCCGCTGGGCCCCCCGACGGCGAGGGCCGGCGAGGCCAAGAAGCTGCCATTGCTGTCATAGCCGACGACATAGATACCGTTCGGCGAAATCGCCGTGGCGACGGAGTCGCTGTTTGGATCGCCGAGATTGGTGATGGTGCCGTTTTTCCACAGGAACGCCGCCGAGGTGTTGTTGCTGTTCTGGCCATACCCGACGATTTCACCCAGATCGTTGATGCCCGTAGCGTAACTGTCGGTGAACCCCAGCGTGCCAAAGTCTTGCATCGTCCCGGGCGCCTGGGGGCTGCCGGTGTATTGCATCAAGAACGCATTTGGCTGGCCTTCGCTTGTGAGTGTCCAACCGACGATCTGACCAAGATCGTTGATGCCCGTGGCGTCACTGTCAGTAAAGGCGAACGTGTTTAGGTCGGTCAGCACGCCGTCTTGCCATAAGAAAGCCTGAGGATCTCCACTCGTGGCATTTGTGTCGCTGCCCACGATTTCTCCAAGGTCGTTGATCCCTTGAGGAATGAATTTTCCCAGGCTGACCATCCCCGTTTGCTGTTGCCAGAGGAAGCCATTTTCAACGCCACCGACGGTGTAATTGCCGATCACTTCGCCGAGATCGTTAAGGCCCGTGGCCTCACTGGAGCCTCCCAGCGTTCCCAGGTCGGTCAGGACGCCATCTTGCAGGAGGACGGCCTGGTATCTGCTCGATTGGTTGGCCGTGCCTGAAAACGGCGCATAGCCCGCGATGGCACCGGCATTGTTGATCGCCATCGGGAAGACAGTGGTTCCCGCAAGCGGCGACGCAGCCACGCCATTCTGCCACACCTGCTGGTCACCTGCGCCCACCACCTGACCCGCGTTGTTCACGCTGCTCTGGACCCCCACACTGAAGGGGTTGTACTGGGCCTGGATCTGCGCAGCGGTCAATGCCTGATTGAAAAAGGCCACGGCAGTCAGGCTGCCGCCACGGAAACTGTAGGCCGTCCCAGAGCTTACCTCGGCGGACAGCCGGGCTGCCGTGGTGACGTTCCGCGCTACGGGCGTGCCGGATTGTTGGCTGAGCGTCTGCTGGGTGCCGTCGATCCACAATTGATTGAGAGTTACATTGCCGTTATTGAAAACAGCGGTGATAAGGTGCCAATTGTTGAGAAGTTGGGCGCCCATCCCGGTCGAGGTACTGATGCCGTAGATGTCTTCAAAACCATTAAAGGTGGTGAAGCCAAAAGCCCCTTCGAAAAACATCAGGCCGTAATTTGTAAAGGCCATGGGCACCGTTAAAAAGTTGCCGGTCCACTTCATCCAGAAGGACACGGTGTTAAAGCCGCCCGGGGTGGTGTTGAGTTGAGGTATGTTGAGCGCGACCTGGCCGTTTGTGTTGAATTGATAGGCGGTATTGCTTGGCGATACCGCGGGCGAGCCGGCGGCCCCCAGGGTTACGCCGCTGGCGCTAATGGTTCCATTGTTGGCGTTGTTGGAATCGTCGTGGGCGACGCTGCCGCTGGTCTCCGTCAGCGGATAGTAGGCAACGGCTTGCTGACCAAGAACCGTGGCGCCGTAGCCAAGATTGGCGAAGCTCAGGGTCGGACCGACTTCGCTGTTGGCGGTGACCAGACCGGTGGCGGTGGGTGACAGGTTCGTCGAAGTCGCGGCTGGTGCGCCCGGGGTCACCGCAACCTGGTCGCCCGGCTCGCCGTCGCCCAGGGTCGTGAACTGGTACCATTGCTGCGATTGGCCCGCAGCAAGCTGTTCAGAGAATGTCGCCGGGGTGGTGATGTCGCCTGGCGGCACGGTGAGATCCTCGGCGGCTCCAGGAGCTGGAAGCGGGTGGGCAATGGGGGCGCCGTAGATGAAGTAGACCTTGCCGCCGCCCGACACGTAATTGCCGTTGCTGGTGAGGGTGGTGGCGCCCGCCGCGCCGATGAGCAGGTCGTCGATACCGTCGCCGTTGACGTCCATGTCCGGCGTCGACGGCAGAATGCCCAGGTTGTCGCCGGTGGTGGCGCCCTCGAGCGTGACCAGGCCGAACGTAGCCGGACCGGAAGCGATGGAGAGCTCGCTTGGATTCAAGCCATTGGCGAAGGCGACGACAAACGGTCCTCCCGCATTGCCGGTGACGGTGACGCTGCCGGGCGTCGTCAGGCCCGGAATGGTGCTGAGGTAACTCTGCAGGCTTGCCGCTGTCAGGGTCGAGGATCCATTGAAAGTCAGGGCCGCGGTGGCGTTCAGGCCGTCGTAAGCCATGGTCAACGAGCCCGAGTCGGCAGTGAGGGAAATGACCGCCGACTGGAGGTAAAACTGCGAATCCTCGGCCAGGACCTGCGCTGCCGAGGACAGGACCCATACCTGGCCCGCGCTTTCTTGCGTCAGCAGATTACCGTCGGGACTCAAGAGCTGCGCGTCGGTGTCGCCGATGGCCAGGTCCTCCTGCCCGTCGCCGTCAAAATCGCCGGCCGTGACGGTCAACTGGCCGCCTGTGCCCTCCTCCATGGTGAGATCGCCCTGTTGTTCGGCCGGCGTGAGCCGGTACAGCGTGAAGTTCGCGGTGCCCGGCGCAACCGTGATGATTCCAGGGGCAAAGAGCGGCGCCGAGCCGTAGTAGCCCAGGACACTCCCCTGCTCGTTTGTGCCGTTCTCGGTGTTGCGCGTGAACACGAAATCGTCGTAGCCATCGCCGTTCAAGTCGCCGATGGCGAAGACGTTGTTGAGGCCGGTGCCCTGGTAGATCACCTGCGCCTGATTGAGCGACAAACCGGTTGTGGCCTGCGGGGTGAACAGGTAGGCCCGACTTTGATTGGGCGCGTATGCGAAGTTCGTGTTCAGGAACACCACCGAGTCGCGGCCCTCGCCGTTGACGTTGCCGACGACCGTCGTTTGGAAATTGAGCACGCTATTAAACCTGATTGGGCTCGTAGAGTCTGGGTAGAAATCAACGGCGGCGTTACTGAAACCGAGGGTGGTCGAAGACGCATTGATGGTTGTGCCGCTAAACAAATAGCCCATTACCGGGCTGAGATCGTCGTAAGAGACCGAGGTGGCCGTTACAAGCAAGTCGGCGCCGGTGTTGCCGCTCCAGTTGAGGACCGAGACGTTGATGCCGCTCGTGAAGGCGAGTCGACTGTCTAGCAGCGAAATCGTGCGCACCCGCGATGGATTCTGCGCAATCCAGGAGGCGTTGATTTCATGCGGCCAGGCTCCGCCAGGGGAGCTGAGGATGATCGTGATCAGCCAAGCCGCGTTTTCCGGTTCATATTGGTAAAAGACCAAATCATTGATTCCGTCACCGTTGATATCGCCCATGCGCTGGGCCGCCCCACTGATGAACCCCGTGACGCTGGGGATGTCTACCCCGCTGTGGTAGGTGGGGTCCAGGTTGGGAGCGACGACAAAGTTCGCGTCATCGGTGAAGCTGCCGGCGCTCTGGACGTTGACTGGGCCGAACAGGATGTAGCTACAGCCGGTGGTCGTGCCGCTCACGAGCACGTCGTCCTGGCCGTCGCCCGTGATGTCGCCGATGTCTTCGGTCTGCGACAGGCCGGCATTGGCGGTGGTGCCTCCGAGGTTGAACGCGTTTGCTACGGAAGCGCTGGGTCCAACCTGCGTCAGGTTGATCCCTGTCGGCCCCAGGGTGGTCGACGATGGCAGGACCGTCGCCAGATTATCGGGCTCCACTTCCGGCGACCGCGTTTCCTTCGGCGGCGGCACGACAGCCGTTAACTTCTGGCCGGTAAACACGTCGACGCCGACGCCTGTTCCGTTGGCAAGCGCAAATTGCGAGTTTCCTAAGCCGGCAAACTGGTAAGGCGCGACCAAAGGCGACGCGGTAAAGCTCGGCTGCTGCGGTTCGAAGATCATGGTGGGCACGGCGTCGGCGGGGTTGCCGTTGCCCAGTTCCTGGACGATGCTGCTGCCGCCGAGGAACACCGCGCCGATCTGGTGGTATTCCGTCCCGCCGCGCACCTCGTCGATCGAGGCGCCCAGATCGGGGATACCGTCGCCGTTGACGTCTCCCAGCGCGACGTACTGGCCGCGCGGTAAGGGTACGACGTGAGTGGTGTTGAACGGCGCCGTGAGAGTGAGCGTTTGCCCTTTTAGCGACGAATTGCCAAGGACCAGAAAATCGGCCGGGCCCGTGGTGATGCTCGGGGCGACGGCGTTGATTGCGTCGCCATTGAGGACCAGGTCCGTCAATCCTTGACTGGCGTTGTCAAGGTTACCGGGTCCCACGAGGGGCTCACCAGCGAACGGAAAAACGCTGGGATTGGCCGGCGGGCCGCCAGAAAGGGGCAGGTTAATCGTTGTCGACTGTGGCAGCGTCGCGTTCATAGGCGCGTCGATCACGTACGCGGTCGTTTGTCCGTAATTCGGCGCAGTCAAAGACGTCTGCACGAGGGCCAACGCGTTCTTGCCGTCGCCGAAGAAATTGCCGATTCCAGCGCCGCTATAGGCGAAGGTCCCTGCGGGCGCCGGGAATGTGGGAGTCGGATTCCCGCTCCCGTTGGGACTGTTGGTAACATTGATGATATTGACGCCACTGACCTGCACGTTGTCAATGTACCAGCCGGCGTAGTCATTGAAGAATTGATCGACGCTGTTAAACGAGAATTGCAGATAAATAGATTTCCCTTCGTAACTCGCGAGGTTGAAGGTGGCCGTGTCCCATTCGGTCGGGCTCCCTGTCGCGGTCCTGTGATCGATGAGCGCCGTGCTGCTGATGGCGGGGTCGCTCGAGGCCAGCGGTGTGAAAGTGGATCCGTTTGTCGAGATCGACACCGTGGCCTGGTCATAGTTGGGGTCCTCTTCCGTGCCGAGGAAGTAGTTGAAGCTCAACGTTGGAAAGGCGACGTTGGCCAAATTGATGGGTGCCGAAGAACTTTCCGTGCCGGACACCGTCTGGGAGGTCCCCGGCGGACTCTGATAGTCATACGTCTGGGTTGAATCGATCCCAAAGTACAGGCTGAATTTGCCGCTGTCGGAGGCCACGCTGGTGACATGCCAGAGGTTGGTCGGGACAATACCGGGGAACGGGAGCGCAAGAAAGTTGCTGGTGCTGCCCGTATCGAAGTTTTCGCTAAAGACCGTTTGCGTCGTGGCCTGTTGCCAGTTGGTTCGGCCGTCAATGACATAGGCGGCGGGCTGACCTGCGCCGGTCGTGGCATTGGTAACCATGATGTCGTCGATGCCGTCGCCGTTGACGTCGCCAATGCCGTTGGCGGTGGCGTCGGGGCCGATGCCGCCGATAATGACACTGGCGTTGTGGACAAGATCGATCTCGTTATTGGCAAAGCCCGTTTTGCTGCCAAAGACGATGTAAACACCGGCGTCGTCGAACGTGGGATATGTCGCGTTCAACGATATGGTGACAGTCACCAGCAGGTCATCGATGGGGCCGGGAGCACCGTTGAAATCGCCCGGAGTGCCGATGAACGATTGTGTGCCGAAAACGGACGGCTCGAGCAACGGCGCCGGCAGCTTGAGCAGGACGGTACTGCCATTGCCGAGATGAATCTGAGCATACGACGGTTGCAGGTAGTCGGCGGGATCGGGATACAAGGCGCTGAGGTTCGTGACGTTGGTCTGTGTGCCGACGTAATCGTCAACGGCTGAGATGTACGATGGGAAGCCGCTGCCGTCGATGACGCCGAGTGGAATATCGACGGGTACGAAGGCCTGGCTTGGCAATTGGGTCGCGCCGTCACTGGTGGTGATGGGGGCGGTTGTGCTGCCGGCAGCGCTGCCCGGCACTGCGATTGTGCCCATGTTTTGTAACTGGATCTGGTAATGCTGCACCGCGTTGCTCGGACCGGTGCGCGTCACGTTTAGCAAATACATCGACGGCACGCCCGCAAAATCCGCGGCGGGAGTGTAACCCCCCTCGCCATTCGGAACGGCCGCGTAAAGGTTGAAGCTTGGTGCAGCGTTGCCGTCGGCACCGGTCACACTGATCATGTTGGGCGTCAGGTAACCGAGCTGGTTGCCGTCGAACGCATCTTGCGGCGGCGGCGGTTGGATCAGGAACCAGTCGCTGCCGCTGGTATCGTCGGCAGTGATGGTCAGATTGGTCACCGGCGTGCCGGCCCAGAGGGTCGCGCTGGCAAGGGTGGCGGCGAAAGCCGGGCTGTCGTTGCGCTGGAGGGTGTTGCCGACAACGACAAACGCATAGGCGTCGTAGCCGGGGTTGGGATTGGAGTCGCTGGTCTCGCCGGCAGTGGTGTCGTCGGCCAACGGCAGACCGGGCACGACCACCGCGTCGCCGCTGCCGCCCGTGAGGGTATCGTCACCGCCGCCGCCGTAGATGATGCTGGTGCCGGTGCCGCCGGTGATGACGTTGTTTTCCGGGCCGCCGTAGAGTTGGTCGTTGCCGCTGCCGCCATCGATCTGGAAGGCCATGTTGCGGCCGCCCTGCGGCAGGTCCTGAGTGGTGATCCCCCAGGTCGTCGTGTCGCCGGGCTGGAATTTGTAGCCGGGATCGAGGTGGACCTGGTTGTTACCGGCAACCATCTTGATCACGGTCAAGGGTATATTGGACACCGCATATTCGGCGAACCGTTCGACCAGCTGTTCACCCGCGGCCGTGGCGTTGGCGAAACCCAGCTCGGTTGCACCCGTGTTCACGGTACCGTCCGGATTATTGGCGGGCACGGTGACTTGCAACGATAGACCGGACGCCAGGGTGCTGAGGGTGAGGTTTTGCCCGTTGTCGCCGGCGACCACTTCACCGCTCAGACCTGCGCTGCCGAGCGCCGTGTCAAGTTCCCCGGCCAGCTGTTCGGGCTCGGTGTTGCCGCCCGTGCTGCTGGCCTGGAGCGTGAACGTCCCTTGTGCCACGGTCGTCGAGCCGTTGCTGACGGTGACGGACAAGGTAGCGTTGGCGGTCAAGACGCCGGCCTCGGGCGGTGCACCCGTGGCCGCGACCATCGCCGGCGCGGGCTGCTGCTCGTACTGTTGATTGGCGTAATCCCAGACCAGGCTGCCCAGATCGTAGGCGTGCGTCACGTCGTTGTAGCTCAGGGCGATGGTGCTGTCGATTGGGTTGCCGTTGGGGTCGAGATCGTCGCCGAGGTACTCGACTTCGTTCTGCCCGCTGCCGCCGATGAAGCTGTCGGGAGTACTGAGCGGCGTACCCAGCTCGTCCATGGGCCGGCTCGGCATCACCTGGAAAATGGTGTTGCCGCTGCCGCCGAAGATTAGATCGGCGCCGAGGTTATCCGGTCCGGGGCTGAGCACGTCGCTGCCCGAGCCGCCGAAGATCCAGTCGTCGCCCGCGCCGCCGGAGATCGTATCGTTGCCCGAGCCGGCCACCAAAATGTCGTTCGGCGGCGGCGGCGGTGGAAAGCCCATGTCCACCGTTTGCGCCGCCCCGTTGGTCAGGTCGAAATTCAGGCTGTAAATCGTCGGCACGTCGTTGGAATAGACGTGCAGCAAATACGCTGTTCCGGCCTTGAGCAAACCGGCTTGTTGCAATTGATAGAGATTCATCTGGCCGGGGTTGCCGAATGCGTCGAACTGCTGCAGGATGACCGGTTGGCCGTTGCTACCGATGACCTGCGTCGGGTTAGCGCCGGCGGTCCAAAGCTCCGCCACCAGGCCGTCCGTGGGAGCCAGGCCCGTGATGCTCAAGTTCGCGCCGGGGGGCAAGCTACCCGGGGCCAGTTCGAATTCAAACCATTCCTGAGCCGTTGGACTGTCGAGGCTAAGCTGCTGGAAGTCGATGCTTTGCGAGAGTGGGACGAGCGCCGGGTCCTTGAAATTGATAGCCGGCGGAGCCAGCGGGAACGGATTGCTGGGCGTGTCGTAGGTGCCGCCGGTCTGGTCGGCCAGGATGGGCGTGCCGGATTCGATGTTGACGTTGTCGTTGCCGCTGCCGCAAAAGACCCAAACGGGGATACTCACGGTCGGGCCCACCGTGATTTGGTCGTTGCCGTTGCCGGCATCAATGATGATGGCGTCGAAATCACCCTGGGCCGCACTGAGGTCGTTAAACTCGGGGAGGTTGTTGTAGATGGGGTTGCCGTTGGCGTCGGTGTCCTGGAAATTGAGCTTGTCCTGGGCGGAAAACGTGACGAAGCCGTTGTTGTTCGTCTGCCGGGTGATGAGGTAATAGTTTTGCAACTGACCCGGCTCGGTGACGAAGTTGACGTTGATGACGTTGTCGGCGTTGGAACCGGTGTAGAACCAGACCTGGTTCAGCTCGGTTTGCTGGATGAAGGAGAGCCATGGCGTAGCGCCCAGGCCGCCGTTGGCATCGGACAATTCGGTGCCGTCGTTCTTGAAAAGGTGGTTGTTGGTCCCCTGGCCGCCGAGGAAATCGATGCCGGTGCCGGCGTACAACGAATCGCCGCCAGCCGGGCTGCCAAGCATGCGGGTGTAGCCGGTGGTCTCCAGGCTGTTGCGCTCGCCCGGCGGACCATTGTCGTGCGTGAGCTGGCCGCTGCTGGTGACGAACACGCCGAAGGGCACGCTGATCGCCAGCGATGCCGCCGGCCCTAACGCGGTCGTGCTCAGCGTGATGTCGCCGCCGGAGGTGGCGCCGACTGTCACTTCGCCGCCGATCCCTGCCGAGTTGAGAGCATCCTGGAGCTCGCCGACGAGCTGGGTGGGGCTCGTGTTGTTGCTCGTAGCCTGGGTGTTGAGCACAACGTGGACCGGCGCGGCACCGTTGACGCTCAGGTCAAACGCGGCAGCATCGGGCACACCCTGGGTTGTCCCGGTGTCTGCGTAAATGCCGGTTTGCGGGTTCGGGAGAAAGCCGAGTGCGTCGGCCAGCACGTCAGGCGCCGCGGCCATGCCGGTCAGCACTGCCGACGAACCGACCGACCCCTGGGCCGTCATGCCGTCGGCAAAATGCAGCTCGGTCAGCACGGGCGAATAGGGGCTGAATGACCAGGCGAAGATCTGGTTATTGCCGTTGCCGCCGAGCAGATCGTTGTTGCCGGTCCCGCCATAGAGGGTGTCCACGTTCCCGGCGTTCTGCGGAGGCGGGCCGACGATCGCGGTGGGATTTTCATCGCCCCAAATCTGGTTGTTGCCGCCCATGCCGTAAAGCAGGTCGTTGCCCGTGACGCCCTGAATCACGTCGTTGCCGGCCGAGCCGATGATGGTGTCGTTGCCGCTGCCGCCGGTGATGGTGCTGATGAAGTTCGCGCCAGTGCTGCTGATCTGCGAGACGTTGACGGCGTTGGGACCGGCTACAAAGCCCAGGAGATTGGTGCCCTGGACCGACCCGTTGATCTGGAATTGGTTGATTTGCGGCTGACCGCCGGCGTTCCGCCAGGTGATCGGGATCATGCGGCCGTTATCATTGAGCATCAACAAGGGGACCGCACTTTGAGTGGTGGCGAAGCCGAGCACGTCTTGCGTGTTGTCGTTTGTGTCATAGGGGCCGCTCAGGGTCACGTCCGCGTCCTGGCCCAGGTTGGCCGATTGCAGCATGAGCTGCGGGCCAAAATTGGTGGCGAAGATCTCATTGCCGAGGCCGACGTTGCTGAGCGCCAGGTTGAGGTTATTGACCAGGGCCTGGAGGTTGGCCGCTGGCTGGACGGTGACAGCAATCGGGCCGCCGCCGTTGATGCTGAGACTAAACTGCGCAGACGAGGTCAAGGTGCCTGTGTTGGTCCCCGCCAAGAGGCCGACATCCTGCACCGCGGGCAAAGCCGTCCCCGTCTGATCGACGGACAGGCCCAGCACGCTTTGAGCAATGTCGTTGGCGCTCGTGATCAGGAGTGAGCCGGCCACGATGTTCGGAGCCGTGGTCAGGGTGATGCGGTTGCCGAATAGGCCGGCCGTGACTTCGCCCGGCAAGCCCGCAGCGGCCAGGGCATTGGCGAGTGCCAGGTTGAGGCCGGTCGCCGGTTGGGTTGCGGTTGCGACCTGTCCTACGAGCTGCGCGACCGTCGGGTTGCCGCTCGATGCCGGAAGCGAAACCGCGATCGGTGCGCCGCCGTCGATGCTGAGGCTGAAGGTGGCCGCGCCTGTGAGTGGGCCGTTGGCCAGAGCGTCTACAGAGGCCACGATCTGGCTTTGCGGCGCCAGCGCCACCGCCTGCTGGCTGTTGGCCAGTTGCAGCTCGCTGTTGGTAAAGGAGTTGGCATTCGTCAGCACCAGGGAAGCGTTGTGGCCTTGCTGGTTCGTGGCCAGTGTGATTCGGCCGCCGACCTGCATCGCAACCACGTCGCCGGAGAGACTGCTCGCCTTGAGCAGCGTATTGATCTCCTGCACGATCCCTTCAACGCTTGTGTAATTGCCAGCCGGAACCGAAATGGACGCTGTCGTAGGCACCGGCGGGGACTGCACGTTAAGACTGAGAGTAAACGTGGCAGCACCGGTGAGTACGCCGTTGGCCGGTGCGGGTCCGAACGCCGTGATGGAGACGTTGGGTTCCGACAACATCAGCGTATTGGGGCCGTTGTTGTTCTGCGCGGTGACGATGAGGACCTTGCTGGTCTGGATCGATTGGTTGGGCTGTGGTGGCGTGTTGATCAGGTCGCCGACGCGCGTGTAAGTCGGATTGGTCTGGGCGACGATGAAGTCCGGGCCGCTGCCGCCGTTGATGACGTTGTAGCCATCCTGCCCGTCGATGAGATCGGTGCCGGCGCCGCCGTTGATCGTGTCGTTGCCGCCGCCGCCGAAGATGGTGGTGTTGCCGGCGCCGGCCTGGATGAGGTTATTGCCGCCGACGGTGGGCTGCTCGGTGTTGGTCGTGAGAGTAACCGCCCCCGTCGCCGTCATGGTAAACGGGCCGGCGAGATTGGCGCCGACAATCGAGTCCGTGCCGGCGCCGCCGTTAAGGGTATCGTCGCCCATATTGCCGAACAGGGTGGCATTGCCCGTGCCGGCTTGCAGCACGTCACCGGGTTGTTGTGTCGGCGAGGCCGTCGGTGCCCAGGCGAACAGGTGATCGTTGCCGGTGCCGCCGGTCAGGACCTGATCGGTCTGCCCGGCATAGAGGAAGCTCTGGGAGCCACCGTCGGCGTAGGCCCGGCTCAGGCCGCTGCCGGCGTCGATGATGTCGTTCCCCTCGCCGCGGATGATCTGATTGCCGGTGCCGCCGATGAGCAGGTCGCTGCCGGAGCCGCCGTCGATGTAGGCGGGGCCGGAGCCGCCGAGGACGGTGTTGTTGCCGCCGCCGGCGAAAATCCAATCGGTGCCGGCGCCGGCGTCGATTACATCCTTACCGTCGCCGGTGCTGCCGGCAACGGCTGGAATCTTCAAGCTGCCGCTCACATTCACGATCGGCGCCAGGTAACTCTGTTGCCCATCCGCGAAGCCGAAATCGGTTTGTGCGGTCAGATTGGGCTGGTTGACCACAAACGGCACGGTTGGGTCGGCAGACGCCGCGGTCTCCAACGCGATGCGGTTCAACCCCACGACAGTGGCAGCGGCAACCTGCTGATTCAGGCCCACTGCCATCAGGCCCGCGTTGATGTCGGTGACGAGCGCCAGGGCCGTAGTGTCGCCCGGGTTGACCGTGACGTTGACCGTGACGGGCGTCCCGCTGCCGACGGTCAACTCAAAGGTCGCCGTCCCAGGGAGCAAATCACTGGCGGCCGGCACGTCGCCCGTGCCGGCGAGGAACTGCTGCGCAAAGTTGTCGGCAATGGTGGCGTTAAAGTTGCTCTGAGCATTGGCAAAACCCGCCGCATCGGCGACGTCGGCCACTGCGGT
This sequence comes from uncultured Gemmataceae bacterium, assembly GCA_963834865.1. Lineage (GTDB taxonomy): Bacteria > Planctomycetota > Planctomycetia > Gemmatales > Gemmataceae > CAWIDK01. The sequence continues at coordinate 1,239,067 of CAWIDK010000002.1, read as the reverse complement.
CCCGGCGAAGACCGGGGCGCCGCCCCAGATGACGGCGTTGCCGGCGCCGGCGACGATGCTGTCGTTGCCGCTGCCGCCCACGATGTAGTCATTGCCGTTGCCGCCGAAAATCGTGTCATTGCCCGTGCCGCCGTAGATGGAGTCGTTGCCATTGCCGGCGAAGATTTGGTTGTTACCACTGCCGCCGATGATGACGTTGTCCGCCGCGCCGATGCCGTTGATGATGTCGTTGCCGTTGCCGGCGATGACGGTGTTGGAGCCGCCACTGCCGTCCGGCACGTTGGGGGCGTCGGTGAAGATGACGTCATTACCCTGCGAGCCGGTGATGGTGTTGTTGCCTGAGCCGCCGTAGATGGTGTCGCCGGCGCCTGCGCTGGCATTGATGACGTTATTGCCGGTGTCGCCGAAGATCATGTCGTGATGCGGGCCGGCCTGGATCGCATCGAATTTCGTGGCGTCCGGGCCGCTGCCGCCGACAATGGTGTTGTTGCCGCCGCGGCCGCCCACGATGGAGTCATCGCCGGCGCCGCCGACGATGGAATCGGTGCCGGTGCCGCCGAGAATCGAGGCGTTGCCGTTGCCGGCGAAAATGGTGTCGGTGCCGCTGCCGCCGTTGATCTGGACCTGACTGGCGCCCGTGCCGTTGATGGTGACATTGCCGTTGCCGGCAGTGATGGTATCGTTGCCGCCCGAGCCATCAGCGGCATTGGCGGCATCGGCAAAGATCACATCGGCGCCATTGGCGCTGCCGGTGATGGTGTTGTTGCCGGAGCCGCCGGAGACGGTCGCCACGCTCGCCAGGCTGCAGTCAATGACATTGTTGCCGGCGTTGTCGGTTATCAGGTCGGTGGAGCCGGCGCCGGCCTGGATGGTGTCGTTGCCGGCGCCGCCCTGAATGGTGACGTTGCCGGTAAAGCCGGAGATCTGATCGCCGCTCTTGCCGGCGACGATGCTGTCGTTGCCCGCCCCGCCAACGATGGTGTTGGGCCCGTTGCTGCCCGTGATGGTATCGTTGCCGCTGGCCTGGCTGACGTTGATGATGCTGCCGCCGGTGTCGGCGGCGGGGGCCGGGTCGGCATCGCCATAGATGGTGTCGTTGCCGCTGCCGCCGGTGATGCTGATCGTGTTGTTGCCGGCGCCGCCATAGATGGCGTCGTTGCCGGTGCCCGCGGTGATGGTGCTGCCGCCGGCGCCGCCGAAGATGATGTCGTTGCCGTTGCCGGCGGTCATGAGGTCGCGGCCGGCGGCACCGCGGATGGTGTCGTTGCCGCCGCCGGCAGTGATGGTAGCATTGCCGCTGCCGCCGACGATGTAGCTGCTGCCGCCGGCGACCGTGATGTTGTTATTGCCGCCCGTGCCCTTGATGTTCACGTTGCCGGTGCCGTCTTCGACGATGTCATTGCCCGCCGGGCCGCCGATCAGGACGTCGCTGTTGCCGGCTGCCGTGTTGCCGATGATGGTGTTGAAACCGGAGCCGCCGGTGAGCTGATTATTGCCATTGCCCCCAACCAGGGTGGCCGGTACCAGGACGTTCGGATCCAGGGTGATGACGTTGTTGCCCGCGCCGCCGTCGGCGTAGATGCCGGTAATCGGGTTGGGGTCGCTGCCGGCAAACTGGTCGATCGTTTCGCCGTTGGGAAGACTGCTGGTGTCGATCAGCCCCGTGCCGTCGTAGTACTGTACCTGATTGCCCATGTCGACTTCCATGACTCCGGTCGGCTTGCCGTCCAAGTCAACCTCCTTGACCGTGGCGTTGTCATCGCCGTCCTTGACATTTTTGCCGCGCAGGCTCGAGTACGGCCCGACGGCGAGGATCAAGGTGCCGGGGGGGAGCGACGCAATGGGATCGCCATTCAGGGGATCGGGGAGCGGGCTTTCCGCGCTCTGTGTCACCTCGCCCAGCTGCGGCGGCGGCAGCGACGAGCACGCAAGGTTGAAATTCAAGAGCGTCACCTGGGCCAGCGTCAACGTATCCGAGAAGATCGTGACAAAGCCCACGAACGGGACGTCGAGGCCGACCTTGACAAAGGCCTGCAGCCCGGCTGTGAAGTCACCCGAAAGCGAGAACAGGCAGGCCAAACCTTGCTGCTCGACCGTGTTCACAATCGAATCGAGGTAGACCTTGCCGTTCTTGGCGATGCTGGGGTTCCAGTTGGCGGTCACGTTCGCTGTGATACCACCGTCGACACCGGCGGCGGCCACGAGGACGTTCAGTTCCGCCCCGGCGGTGAAGCTGGCAGACAGACTAACCAGCGGTTGCTTGGGATTGTCGGTGAAAAACAGGCCGTCGAGGAAATCGCCCTTCGCCAGGCCACTGGTGTCGAGGCCCACGCCAAAATTGAACGCAAAATTGAACTGACCCGCAATGGTGGCGAACAGCGGCACCGGCGGCAGGATCGGTCCAAACTCGACATCGAACGAATACCCCGCAGTGACCGTCGGGAGCTGCCAGGTCACCAGGGTCTCCGTCTTGCCCATCAACAACCCAATGATATTCGAAGGGCTGTCGAGCAACGGAAAATCGAGACCGTAACTCTTGAGGTCGGCGAGGAAGCCCTTGAAAGTGGACAGGATGCCGCCCCCGCCGCTGGAGGAACCGCTATCGGCCGGGCTGACGCTGGGGCCCGCGACTTGCGCATCTGCGCTGATGTCGCTGCCCAGGTCGTCTGAATTGTCAGCATTGTTGACATTGTCCTGGAGCTGGGAGTCGCTCTCCGAAGCGGTGCCGAGGCTGTCAACGTCGTCCGTGCCGCTAATCGCGTTGGGATTGTTGAGATTGACCCCGGAACCGAAAACAAAGTTTCCAAAGCTGATCTCGGCCCCATTGGACCCTAATGCCTTGGCGGCACTCGCCAGGTCGTCCAGAGCCGACAGAATTTCGAAGAGGACGTTGAGGGAGTCGCCGCCTGTGCCCAGCGTGTCAATGGCGTCGAGGAATGTAATCGGTCCCTGGCCTACCAGCTCCGACAGATCGGAAATGACCGGAATGTCCTCGTTGAGGAAGTCCAGAATCGGTTGGATCGGGCTGAGGAAATTCTCAATGTCGGCCATAATGGGGCCGATCGTCTTGCTGATAAAGTCGCCCAGATTGAGGGTGATGTTGTAGAAGCCGCCGGCGGGAGTACTGGCGTTGGGGTCGCCGTCGGCACCCAATTGATCACCCGAGCCGAACGTCCAGCTCAGGAGCAGGTCGGTGCTGAGCGAGGGCAGGTTGGGGTCCGAATCGAGGTCGGCCACCAGGTGCAGGTCGATGTTAACCACCGCCTGGGTTGAGAAGGAAGCATTGAACAGTGCCGTGCCCAGGTCGGTGATCGGGATCTTGCCGTCGCCTTCGGGGTTGCCCGGCGTGACCGTCAAATTCGCTTTGATCGAGGTGTCGCTGCTATCGGCGATCGCTGGCCCCGTCGTGCTGGAACTTAGGTGGTAGGTGCCGGTCATGGTCCTGCCGGTGCTGTCCGTCACAGCGACGTTAATAGCGTCGGTGCCAGCGATCGCAGCCTTGGCGGTGCCGGCGATGGTCACCGTGCTGCCGCTGACGGAGGGCGACAGCCCGGCCGGCAAGTTGCCCACCTGCACGCTGTACGGCCCCACGCCGCCGTTGATGGGAATCGTGCCGGTGTAGGCCACGCCCGGCGTCACGACCTCCGTGCTCAACGCTCCAAGACTGGTTGTGGCCATGACGTTGAGCACGAAGAGCTGAGCGTGCAGTTGGGTACCGGGAGTGAGGCTGGCACCCACATTGAACTGCATCTGGGTGCCGTCTTGATTAAAGTAGAACCCATCCTGCTTGCTCAGCGCGAAGTCCAGCTCAACGTCATAGCCCAGGCTGAGCGTGATGCCGCCGGTCGTCGTGAAATTGAGCGGTAAGCCTCCCAGACCGAGATTGAAGCTGGTCGTGTGCGTGTCAGTACCGGCGATTTCGAGATTGAACGACACGATGCCATTGATCGGGTCCAAGGATATGCCGACCTGGCTGGCGCTGGTAATGGGTTGCGCCGTGGAGCTGTTTTCCGACGGCGCCACGGCAACGGTAACCGTCGGCGCGGAGGTGTATCCCGATCCCGGATTGGTGACGGTGATGGCGGTGACTGCCCCATCGGTCAGGACCGCGGTGGCCGTGGCGCCACTGCCGCCGCCTCCCGAAATGGTCACCGTCGGCACGGCCTGGTAGACCGCATTCCCGGCCACTGCCGTGATCGCTGTCACGTTGCCGCCGGAGACCGTAGCGATTGCCGTGGCGTCGTCGTGATACGAGAGAATGCCCAGCGGGGTGATCGTAATGCCGGCCCCCAGTTGGCCGGTGGCGCCGTTGGCGGCGGAGCCGAGCGCATTGAAAATCGTCGTTTGCAGCTGGGATACCAGCTGCGCTTGAGACGGGCCGCTGCCACTTTGCGGCTCCAGAAGGTTGTTCAGCGGCGTCAAGAGGTCGTTGTTGAGATCGCCAATGAAACCGCCCGCGAGATTGAGGTCGTGACCGATGAGGGGCAATTGACCGATGATGTTGCTTTGCAGCCCAATTTGCAACACATTCAAGAAAGTGGTGAGGCCCCCCGTCAGGTCCGAAAAATCAAAAGCGCCCGACAGCAGGTTGCCCAGTTCAGACGTGACATTGATCGTGGGGTTGCCGATGTTTTGCAGATTGTCGCTGACACTTGCTGTGGCAATCTGCGTCCCGACTGCGGTAACCGTCAGACTGGCGTTGAGCTGGCCATTTTCGTTGAAGTTCACAAAGCTGCTGAGATTGCTGACCAGGTCCGACAGCGGGATAACGCTTTGTCCTGCGGCGGGCTGGACGGTAAACCCGACCGAGGCCGGTCCCGGCGTGGCGCTGCCGCTGCCGTCGTTGAGTGAGATGGTCGCCGCGACGGTGGCAGCATTGAAGCCGAGCAGGTTGGCCGTCAGACTCAGAGGCTGCTGCGGCGTGGTGATTTGCGCGGTTACATCGGCGGTCGTGGTCGGCAGCAGGAACGGCGTGTTCGTCGCGAGGTCGTAGCCGAAATCCAGCTCCAGCGTGCCGCCCAGGGTGACGTTGACACTGCCGCTGCCGGTGAAGTTTAGCGGCCCCATTTTCGCCAGCGCGAGACTCGAAAGCGACGCCGACACCGTCGTATTGAGCTTCAGGCCAAGGTCGATTTCCAGCGCCTGGTCGTTCACCGGCGTGGCTTGCGTGGAATTGGGCCCCGGCACCTGGGCGAACGTAACGTTGACCGTGACGCTGCCGGCCGGCAAGCCAATCGCTTTGTTGATGATTCCAGCCAGGTTTTGCCCCAGGGTCTGCACGCTGGGGATGTCGCCTTGCAAGCTGCTAAGCACGCTCAGCAAATTGGCTGGGACGGCGGTGCTGGTTGCGTTAGTGAAACCGAGCTGGGTCTCGGCAGGATCGTTTGGATTGCCGACCTGTACCGTGAACTGCCCGAGGGTAGGACTCAGGGCAACCAGCTCGATTTGGTTGTTGTCCACCTGGGCCTGGATCGAGGATGACAGGCTGGCGGGCAACGCCGCGTTGATGGCGTTTGCCAGGTCATTGATGCTCGCGTCATTCGCGGTGGATGCCTGAGTTACCGTAACACTGATTGGGCTGCCGTTGGGCAGAGTGACGGTGAAGTTGGCATCGCCCGAGAGCTGGCCGTTGGCCGGCACCACGGCGTTGCCGACCACATTGTCCAGGGTCGCGAGGGTGTCGCTGAGCGCTCCCTCGGCCGCCGTGGCGGCGTTGTTGAAGGCGTCCGTGGCATTGGCGAATGCGTTCTGGCTGGCCTGGCCTGACTGCGTGATCAGCGTTTGCAAATAGCCGGGCGCCATCGCAATTGCACTCTGCGCCGCGGCGGGCAAGCCCTGGATGTCGGAATTCAGCTGCGTGAGCAGGCCCGAGTTCCCGCTTAGCGCACTGATGAGCGTTGCCGGACTGTCCTGGCTGGTCAACGTTGACACAACGCTGTTCAGGTTGTTGGCGATTCCGACCAGGTCGTTGACGCTCTTGTTGATGATCGGCAGTTTGCTGCTGAGGGGACCGAAGTTGCCTAGCATCGAGACGATGCCGGTAATGGCTTGGAGGACATTGCCGTCGCTGAAGGCCGACAGCTCATTGCTGATATTTGACACAAAACCATTCAAGACATTGTTAAAAGCATCGTTCGTCGTCACCTGGAAGCTGCCGAGGTCGTTGGGGGTCGCCAGGCCCAGTAGGATCGCCGGCGGATTGCTGGGGTCGATGGTGATGCCGGGCACGCCGTTGACCGACAATGGCAAGGTCCCGGTGACGTTCGCCGTGATGGGGTTGAGATTGAGCAGCGAGCTGTTGGTGGTCGAGGCACTGGCCAGGTCGCTCAGTGCCAGCGAGTTGGGGGGATTGGGGTTGGCGGTGTTCGGGCTGGTGGAGCCGCTGGTGTTCAGCGTGACGCCGGTTCCCACCGTGATGCCGAGGTTGCCGTTCTTGATGCCGACGCTGAGCGTGCCCAGCGACGCCGACAGGTCGATGCTCGGCGCCGACACGCTGGCGGAGACGGTCACGCTTGGACTGTTCGCAAGGAAGATGTCCGAAGCGATCGACGAGGGATTGGCGACCAGCGCCCCCAGGTTGATGCCGATCGTGCCCTTGACCTCCGCCGTCGCCGCAAACGTCGCCGTGGCCGAGCCGGCGATGGTGACTGGGCCCAGGTTGTTGCCAAAATTGAGAAATACGCTCTGGCTGTAATTGCCCTTGAAATCCAGGTTGAAGCTGAGCGACTCGGTTGTCGGATTGAATGTCAGCCCCAGGCTGTTGTTGCTGACGCCCAGGTCGCTGGCAAGGACCGGCAACAATGCCTGGATGGTCGAGGGCAACCCGCTGCTCAAGCTCATGGTGCCGGTCGTTTGGCCGTTGGTGAATCCAAGCAACGTGGCCGCCGGGTCGGTTGGATTGACTGAAAGCGTGAACGCCGACACCGACGGACTGGTGGCCATGAGCTCGATCTGGCCGTTGTCGTTCACCGCCGTCAGCCACGCAGACAAGGCCGTGTTGCTCAGGCCCGTGCCCGTAAGGGTGGTGCTGGCGATGGCGCTGTTGACCTGGCTGAGCAGGTTGTTGATGTCCGTGTAAGAGTTGGCCGGCACCACGATGGTGCCGCTGGCGGTGATGGACGGCGAATTGGCTTGGGAACCGGCGATGGTCAGGGCGATAGGCAGGTTGGCAGCACTTGTGAGCTGCCCGCTGGCGGGCGGGGTGCCGCCGCTGCCGACCAGGACCTGCCGCTCGAGCTGGTTCGCCAGCTTGGCGGTCGTCTCGGTGAAGTTGATGATGTCGGACACTTGCTTGCCGACCAGCGGAATGCTGCCGGGGTTGAAACTGCTGGCGATGTTTTGCAGCGATGAGCCCAGCTTGGTGAACATGGCGATAAAATCGCTCGCCGATAGATTGCTGAACGATCCCAGCAGGTTGGTGAAGTCGGAATTCACGGAGACGTTAAGCGGCGCTCCACTGAAGAGATCGGTGTCCGACAACGTGATCGCCGGCGAACCCGCGATTGGGAAGAGGTTCGTGGTCACAGGCAAGGTTGCCGTCAAGGAAGCCGTCGGCGGCACGATCGAAATCAGGCCGGCAAGGTTGGTGCCTTGGAGGCCATTCAAGGTGATGTTGCCACCGGGGCCGCCGCCATTGGGATTGTTGAATTGCAGGCCCAGCGAAGCGTTCAAATTGACGTTGCCGTTGACGACCTCGGCGTCAATGAAGCCGGCGTGCAGGCCGAGATTGAGGTTATTGGCCGCCAGGCTGACGCCGGCGGTCAAGGTGCCGATGTTGACGAAGAACGAGTCGCCCAGGGACAGCCCCGGAGTGAGATCGATGCCGAAGGTGAAGCTGAAGCTCAAGCTCGTGTTCAGGCTGAGCTGGGCGGAGGCGTCCAGGCCAAGGCCGAACGAGGAGGCTCCGGTGCCCAGGTCGACGGGCACGCTGGTCGTGCCGGTGACGCTCAGCGTCATCCCGAACTGCAGGTCATTGCCTTGAACGCCGCCGGTGACGTTCGACACATTGATCCCATTGCTTGATGCTGTCAGCGCCTTGAGGCCCGCGACAAAGTCGTCCGTGGTATTAAAGGTGAGAGCGTTAAGCGGGTTCACCACGTCGTTCTGCAGATCGTTGCCGATATTGACAACCGCGCCGATCGACTTATCGACGAGTGGGAGCGGTTGCGCGAGCTGCTGGAAGCTGGACAGCGACTGGGCCCAGGTCGCCACCTGCTGCAGGCCACTGATGATGGCTTTGAGCTGTGTCGACGCCAGAGAGGAGTTGGTTTCGCTGAGGAAACCGTCCAGCGTTTGACCGGCCGCGTTGTCTCCCGTGACGGTGGCGTTCGTGGCATTGGCAGCGTTGGCCCAGGTGATGGTGATCTGGCCAGGGGCGTCATTTTGCAGATCGGCGGGTAGAGCCGTCCCGGTTGTCAGATCGTCGGCGGCGAGGGTGGCATTGAAAACCACGGCTTGTCCGGACGTGCCCGACTGAAATTGGTCAGTGATAATGGAAGAATTGAATTGGCTGAGGCGGATTCGGCCATCGGAAGTGCTGTTGTTAGGGTCGGTTGTTGGATCCGTCAAGTTGACCGTAAAACCGACAGTGGGATCGATGTTGACAGTGCCCGCCGTGAGAGTCACCTGGGCGGCGCCGACTTGACCTTCTCCGGTGACGCCACCGCTGACCTGGAAGTTGTTGATGGTCAAGAAGGGCGTGCCGGCACTAACCGGCTCGATGAAGAAGCCGTTGGCATCGACGCCGAACGTGAATTGCAAGTCTACCTGGGCGCTGATGTCCACGATCCCGCCCAGTGCCAGGTTGCCGCTGGCGCCCAGGCCATCGAGCACGGCCTCGCCGCTAAGCGTCTTTTGCAGGTTGATGGTGAACGTGGTCGTGTCGGTGCTATCATCTTCGTTGAAGGTGGCCTGGGGGTCGAACGACTGCAAAGCTGCCCCCAGCTGCGCCACCGTCGTAATGCTCGTGCCCAGCTGGGACAAAGAAAAGCCCGTACCATCCTCAAAGAGTTGTTCCACGATGGAGGTGCCGGGGTCCGAGACGGAACTGGCCGACACGGGGACCGCGGCTCCTGCGATCACAACCGGATCGGCGACGGCCTCGGCCGTGCCATAATCCACGCCATCCAGGGCGCTGCCGATGGAATTGCCGAGGAGCGCGGTTGTCTGCGTATTCAGGGCGTTCGTGATATACTGGCCCGCCCAGGCATAGACATCTTGCAAGCCGTCGGCATCGGTCGGCACGCTGTTGTCAGCGACCAGCTGCGGAATCGCGTTGTTGAAATTGCCGCTGGAAACATTTTGGTAGGTAAATGCTTCAGGGCCGAGCGAGCCGTAGCTTTGTCCCTGGACGCTGCCGCTGCCCGAGGAATTGCCGGTTGGTTGGTTCGGGAGAAAGACATCGCCGACTGCACCCTTCAGCGTCAGCGTGTTGTCGGTCCCAGAGCCGCCGTCAAATGAGATACCGTCGGGTGGATTGACGAGGCCATTCGTGCTGTCGATGGTGAGTGAGACGCCGCCACCACTGCCTGTGACCACAAACTGTTGCACGCTGGTCATCTGCACATCCAGTGTGGTGGGCGCCGCGCCGCTGTTGAGCAGTTGTACGCTGAAGAAATTCGGATTACCGCTGTCGCGAGAGAGAGTGACCGCGTCGCCGGGGTTGGCGGTGATCGTCACTACTTCATCGCCAATGAGGGATTGATCAGCCTGGGTCTGAGGGTTTTGGGTCACGGTCCATACGCCCCGGCCGAGTGTACCGACAGCGAGTTCGGTGATGTCGGGATCGCTTTCGTAGGCGATGCTGGTGACAAAAACGTTGGGCAGACCGGTGCCATAGCTCGTCCAGGTCGCCGCCGCCGGCGCAGTAACTGGATTAAGCAGGCGATAGACAGCGCCGAGGCCGCCGGTGAGCAGCACATCCTGGTTGTTTACGGCTACCAGGCTCAAAGGACTGAAGGGGACAAAGCCAAGCTGGAAGACGGCGAAGTGGGCATTGAGTCCGCTAAACAGGTTTCCGGTGATGTTTACCCAGTCCGTTTGTCCGGCGGCGGGGCTGCGCCAGATGTCACCAGCAAGGTCTCGGGCGAAAACGACCTGGGGGTTGGCGGGGTCGATAAGAATCGCCGTCACCTCCACCTTGGCAGGGAAGCCGGAAACCAGCGTCGGCGCGCCGACGCCGTCCTGCGTCATGAAAACGGGCGTGGTGCCGTTTTGCAGACCCGTATAGTAAATGAGGTTGGCGTCCGTACCACCGCCGTAAGCCACGGCAACCACTGGACCGTTGAGACTGGCGTTTCCCGTATCCACCTGAGTGAGATTGATGGTATTACTCGCCGGGTTATAGACGCCCTGATAAACATGTTGCTTCGTCCCAAGCAAAATCGGCGCCGGCCCATTGCCCGTATTGACGGCGTCCAGCGCATAGGGCGTTACGAACCGAAATTGCTTAGTTGGCAGCGGATTGCCGCCTACCATCAGTTTTGGAGAGAGCACCGTCCCCGTTTGTGCATTTCGGATCAAGAATACCCCGTTTTCGGAGCTGAAGTATTGCAGGTCCTGACCGTTGCTGTTGTCGACCTGAGTGATATAGCCATCGCCCTCAAAAACTTCGTTCCAACTGAGCTGGTTCGGCGTCTGCTGTTCAAAGCTGCCAACGTCTTGAGCGCCGGCGGTGATCGTAAAATTGTCCAGGGAAACCGAGGTGACTTCGGTCACCGCCATATTTCCGTTGAGGGAAATCCACTCCTCGATCGGTTTGCCGTTTGCCAGTATGCCGGGACTTTGCAGTTCGCTGATGCCGCCGTCGTTGCCTTCGAGCAGGTCGATCCCGTCGAAAACCATTACTTCGAGAATCGGCGTGCGGAGCAGTGCCGTTAGCCAAGGTCCCACCGGTTCCGTCTGCGTTGGGCCCGGCCTGGCCGCCCGTCGCCGGCTGCCAGGTTATCGACCCGTCGGTATTGACGACGCCCTGGAATAGCTGGGCGACATAGTCGGTAGCGCCGGTCGCGTTCTGAGCGGCGAGAGTACGCTGAGTCCCGTTCGGCAGTGTAACCGTGATGTTACCGGACAGGATGCGCTGGCTTGTTCCGCCGATGTAAACGGAGTTTGGGTTGGTTGGGTCCACTGCCAGCGTGAAGTGACTGCCATCGTTATTAGCTATCGGCGTGTAAGTGGTCGCGGCACCGAGTGGCTGGCCGCTGGTGTCCACGGTGGTCGCAGGGATCGGCACAGGTGTGGCCTGGTCAAACAAATCTTCTGTGACGTTGATATTGCCGGCGATCGTGTCCGTGCTGGTCGGCAGGTTAGTCGACTGCCACGTTGGTGCCGCGGCGCTGCCGTCGTAATGAAGGATGGCCGAGAGCAGGTTGCTGCTGTTAAGCATGGCGGCGTAGACGACCGGGAAAGCTGCCCCGGCGGCGTTGTGAGTCACCGCGACCGCCAACTTGATGTTGATGGCCCCCTGAACGGCACTCGTAAGGGCCGCGGCAGGCGCGAAGGGTTGCAAAGTGGCAGCAGGATTAAGGTTGGTCCCGGTATAGATCCCCTGACCGGGCACCGCCGCAAAGAAGACCGATGTGGCGCCGTTGAAGCCGGCGACCCCTCCGGGATCAGTGGCAACCGCCAAATCCGAAGGGCCGGCCCCGGCCGGCAGGAGATTCGCGGACCAGGTGTTGCCGCCATCGGTGCTGGTGTAAACGCCGCCTCCGATCACCTGGTTGTTGCCGTTCACCTGGTTGGCCGCTGCCACCAGGATTTCTCCGGTGCCAGCAGGGTTGAGCACGGAAATGATCTTGATGACGTTCATGCCGCCGAAGATCCTGCTGCGGCCACCGCCGTCGGTGGGGCCGACTACGGTCCACGTTGCGCCGTTGTCGGTTGACTTCAGGATGCCCGGTGGGTACGGCGCAACGTCGGCGTAGCTGCTGATCGCCCCCGTGCCGGCGTAGAGAACGAGTGCACTGGCCGGGTCGTTGGCCGAGACCGGCTGGCCGGTGTTGTCCAGGGCGCCGATGGCGACCGAGTCAATCGCCATGGACGGAACGTTCGTATTCATCAACGGCTGCCAGGAGACCGGCTGAGCGCTGATGTCTTGCGTTTCCCAGACGCCGCCGTTGACAGTGCCGGCAAAGACGATCGCCGTTTTCAAGGGATCGACTGCGATGGACGAGACGGCACCCGTGACGGGGTTAGTCGCCTGGCCATTGCTACTCACAGCGAGGCCTGTCTCTTGACCCCCGGTGATGGGCTGCGGTCCGGCCAGCGCCCATTGGGCGATGGGACTGACTGTCGCAAGCAGTGTCCGATCCTCCAGCCTTTCGAGCCTCGGGTGGCACAGCAGGTCTCGCCACGTGGACCCACGCCGCCGCCGGCCCCGGCGGCTCTCCAAGGCGAAGATATCGTCCACGTCCAGCGCAAAGAGTTTGGCAACCCAGTTGCGGAAGCCGGAAAATCGCCTGGCAATTTTGGAGGTGCGCGACATGGCTGTGGTCTCTCGGTGGTCCTGGGAATTGCAACATTACCGCCCGAAATCTCGGTCGTGGGCGAGCATTGTGTCTCATCTGAGGCAGATCTGGAAGCTCGGGCTTCTTCCGCTTCTTTTTGCCGGGCGTCCTTGTCGTTCGTTCGTGTTTTGTTGGTCGCTGCCGTCATTTACTCCTTGGTGTTGGCAAGTTTGCAGGCCGGGATCAGACCAGCCACGAGCCGGGATCGATCTTCAACCAAACCATCCGTCATGCCCCGTCATGCCCCCCGTCCTCTCTTCTGATAACCGCGCTCGCGGCCGATCGCTTGACGCCGAGAGAGTCGGCGCGAGCACGGTAGACGACGCCCATACCGCGGCGCGCCAGCTGGTCGCCGAGTTGAAATCGGCCGGCGCTGACCCGTGGCCGCGAAAACGTGCATTGCGCCACTAGAACTGATGGCGCCAACCATAGTGGCGAATTCCGCCGTAACTTTTCGCCAAAAAAATCCAGTGGCGGTGAGCGGCGAGTGGTGGGTGTGCAAAACTTGCAGGCGCAATGCAAGCCATTTGCACCACGCACCAGGCATTTCACTCCCGGCCCTTTTTCAGCTCGGCGAGCTGGAAGACGCGGGCATAAGTCCAGATGCGGTCCGCGGTTCGGGCGCTGCGCTTTGCAAAAGACGATCGCGATTTCGTGGCGCTGTCAGCCATCACGCGCCCCACAATAACGTAATTGCGCGGCGGGTGCATTTGGCAACAAGCAGTATTTCGGCACGGTCACAGCGGCGCGAGCCAAGGGCGAGGTGGCATGGCCGTGGCGTAGCATTCTTTACGGGGCTGCCGCCTGGGGGCTGCCTTGACGAGTGTGGTCCGCACTACAATGGCGACAGCGACCTTGCCGGCGCAGACCGAGCGCCGGGAGGGTGCCGGGCTGGGGAGGGACCTGCTTGGCGGCGGACCTCCCCGGCCCTCCGATTTTTCCGCACAAAGGCGGCCGGTCACGGACTCCGCTTTATTTCCAGCAGCTCCTCTGCTTCGCGGCGCAGAAGCTGGGCCTCCAGCCAATCCTGGGGCTGGAGCTTGGCCGGCTGGTCGGGCCTCGTCGGACCTTGTCGCTCCAGCCATTGGCTGCCCTTGTTCAAGCATTGCCGGGCCTCGTCAGGATGGCCGAGACGGTGGTGAACCAGGGCCAGCCCGAACCAATTGAGGTCCCGGTATCCCCAGGCGATGACGTTGGCCTTAGTGAAACTTTGCAGCGCTTGGTCGAATTGACCGGCGCGATACTGCGCCAGTCCCAGGGCATGCAAGCACCAGGGAGTGGGATCGCCGGCGACGGCCTGGTTCGCGCACTGAACGGCCCGAGCGGGATCGACGGGGCTCTTGGGCGCCATCGCACAGCTGCGCGCAGCCTATAGGCCTGGTGCGGACCCTCCGCCTGCGCCGCGCGCTGCATCATGCCCTGGCAGAACCGGCTGTAGCCCTCGCTATCTCCTCGAATCAGGAACAAACAGGCGTAGGCGAAGGCGTCGTCGTCTGGCGGCCGCGCCAAGAGGTCAGCATTGGCATATTCGGCAGCCGCCCTGTCCCATTGGCTCAGGAGGATGTAGTCACGGGCTCGGGCCAGCAGCAGCGATCGCAGGTCCACCGTGACCTCGAGTGGCGATCCGTTTTTCTTCTCCGTCGCCGGCGAGTACGGCGGGGCATTCCAGTCAAGCCCCAGCTTCGCCAGCTCTTGGCGGATGCGGCGCAGGTCCCAGACGCGCACGCCGTTCTTGGCGGCGACGACCAGCTTGCTGCCGTCGGGAGTGAAGGCGGCCGCGCCGCTGTTTTGTTCGGGGTCTTCCAGGCGGGCCAGCTCGCGGCCGCCGGCCAATTCGACCAGGCGGTAAATACCGTTGCTTTGGCCCATAATCGCCAGGGTGCTGTCGGGCGAGATGTCCCAGGGAATGCCGGGCCCCAGCTGCGGACCCGGTTCCCAGGTGCCGGCGGCATGGACGCGGCCGCCGTCCGCGTCAGTGGCCAGCCAACGGCCGTCCGGGCTGAAGCGGCAGTATTGGCCCGGGCCCGGTTGTCCTGGGGACCGCCAGACCTCCTTGCCGGTCGCCGCATCGAAGACATTGTTGACGGTCGGCCCGAACACGACCCAGCGGCCGTCCGGACTGACGTTGCAAGGGCCCGTCCTAAGGCGTGCACGCACCCCACGCGGCGTGGGCGCATTAGGGTGCAGGATCCAGCCGCCGTGAGAATCTACGTTCCAAATGCACTGGGCGATCACTCGGCCATCGCGGCTGACCGAAATCGCGCCGTCGCCCTCATTGAATGGCAATCGCTGCGGCGGTCCGACGAGGAGGCGGCCGGACTTTGCGGGATCCGGCCTCACAGGCCAGCGGAAGAATCCCATAAGGCTGTTCGTGAGCAGATTGCCGGTGCCGTCAAACGCCACCCGTGTTAGGCCTTTTAGAGATGGCAACGGAGTCAACGGGTCCCCGCTCTCCAGATCGAAAAGGACCACGCCGTCCTCGAGGCCAACCGCAGCCAGGCGTCCCTCGGGATGGATCGCTGGCTGAAACAAAGTTAATCCCGAGCCTGAATGAACCAGAGCGCGATACTCGCGGGCGTCGGCCACCGACCACAGGCCGACGCGTTCTTGCTGTTTACCGACGCGGGCGGCAGCCAGACGCTGGCCCGTGCGATCGAAGCGCAGTTGCAGATCCGCCGCCTTTGGCAGCGAAGGCGCCGAGAATAAACATTGACCGGAAATCGCGTCGAACAAGTGGACGACGCCGTCCCAACCGCGGCTCACGAACCGATCGCCGACAGGACTATAGGTTAGCGCCGCACCGCCGTTCGCTGGCCCCTGAATGAGCCGCACCGGCCGCAATACCGGCGCCGCCGGGTCGAACGCATGTTGCTGGATTGCGCCGCCATCACCGTTGGGAACCATCAGTGTGCGGCCAGCCGGACTCCAGGCGCACATGCCGTTGCGGGGCCAGGTAGGATTGGCTGAGGCCACGACTGCACCGGTGCGCAGGTCACGAATTAGGACCGGGCGATGGAAATACGAAAAGCAGGCAACAAAAGGTTCGCTCGGGTGGAGCGCCAGGTTCAGGTTCACTCCGTTGACGATTTCCTTCGGCAAAAGGCGATAGACGCGCTGTCCGCTGGTCACATCGTAGACGCTGATCGAGCCGTCCATGTGCGCAGCGCGAGAAAGCGGCCGTCGGCCCGGAAATGACATCCCCACAATGCGGTGACGCCGCGCTCATGCAAGCGGCAGACCGGCTCAGCGCCCGTCAGGTCCCAGAGCTGGAAGCGTCTGGACGAACCGCACACGGCAAGAATGCGGCCTGATCCGAACCTGGCCTCGGCCCGCTCGCCCAGCTCCGGCAATCGGGCGATTTCGACGTTATCAAGGGTGCGATGAATGGTGCAGAGTCCCTTATCGGTCGAGCGCACGTACAACTCGAAGTCGTCGCTCAATTCCACGCGCACGGTGCCGGGTGGGAAGCCGTCGAACTCCTGGGTGATGTGGACGTCCGGCAGAGCCAGTGCGGCGATGGCCTCGTTGCGCAGGGGGTCGAACCACTCGGGCGGCTGGTCGAGCTCGCGGCCGATGGCGGCCGCTTTGCCCAGGGCCTCCAGGGCCTCGAAGCGCTGTCCCGGACGCCGGCTCAGCCGTGTGCCGTGGGCCTGGCCGACCAGCGCCGCGGCTTCGCCCAGGCGGGCCTTGCGCTCGGCACGGAGGGCTTGCCTGGCCGCCTCTTCGGCCTCGTCCTTGGCGGAGCTGACCCGCCAGTAGGCGATCAAGCTCCCCACCGCCACGACTGTCAAGAGAATAACCACGGTGGTCAGCAGCGCGGCCACCACCGGGTTGCGCCGGCACCAGCGCCAGCCTTGCTCCCAGGTCGAGGCCTGCCGCGCCGGATCGGCCGGTCCGCCAGGAAGCGCCGGAGATCGTCCGCCAAATCCGCTGCCGAAGCGTAACGCTGCTCGGGCTCCTTGGCGATGGCCTTGAGAATGATCGTTTCCAGATCGCGTGGAATGCGGCGGTCGATCTTGCCCGGCCGCGGCGGCTGCTGGTGCAGAATGCGCTCGATCATCTGCGCCCGCTCGGAAGCGGTGAACGCCGGCTGCAAGGTGGCCAGCTCGTACAGCGTCAGGCCCAGGCTGAAGAGGTCGCTGCGCTGGTCCCCGCGCCGTGAAACCGCTCCGGAGCCATGTAGCGAACCGTCCCCACGATGTCGCCCGGCGAAGTCAGCTCATCGCTCCCTTCCGCCTTGGCCAGGCCGAAATCCGTAACCCAGACTGTGCCGCGCGTATCGAGCAGCAGATTCGCCGGTTTGATGTCCCGGTGCAGCACGCCTTGCTGATGAGCATACGTCAAGGCATCGGCGACCTGGACGCCGACGCGGGCGACGCTGCGGTAATACTGCGCCTCCGGCTGGCCCAGATTGCTCGATGTGGTTGAGGAAGCCGCTTGCGGCGTGGCAGCCGAGACAGCGGGGACCTCTTGCACCGCGTCGAACCTGCCGGTCACGAGCGCCTGGCTGAGGCTGGTCGTCAAATTGGCTTTCTCGTCTTCCTTTTCGGAAACATCTCCCTTCTTGCGAAACTCTTTGAGCTCATGAAGCACGCTATCCAGGCTTTGGCCCTGGATGAACTGCATGGCGAAATAATGCACGCCTTCGTGTTCGCCCACGCCGAAGACGGGAACGATATTGGTGTGGTGCAGCTGGGCGGCGGCTTTGGCTTCGCGGCGAAAGCGCTCCAGATGGTTCGGGTCCAAAAGGCCATGCAACGGCAAGACCTTGAGGGCGACATGCCGGCCCAGGGTCTCCTGCACCGCCTCATAGACAATCCCCATGCCGCCGCGGGCGACTTGCCTCAGAATGCGGTATTCACCCAGCTGCCGGGGCACGGCCATCTCTTGCCCCGCCAGCGTGGAATCCGCACCCGTCGTCGGCGCCGCCACCGAGCCGAATTGCTCCATGACCGCCATGGCCGGGAAGAATTCGCAAATCTCCGCCGCCAGCTCAGGATACTTGCGGGTATATTCCGTCAGCGAGGGGCGCTCGCCGCGGCGAAAGCGTTCGGCGAACTCATGCGCCAGGTCATCAAGCAAGTCGGGGCCGGAGGATGATTCATTCATGGTCAGGGCTCCAAGGGCCCGCCGGGCAGGCTCATGAGGATTTCCTTTAGCCGCTTCACCGCGCGGAGGTAGCGCATACCAGCGGCCTTTTTCTTGATGCCGAGCACCTCGGCGGTCTCGGCCGGACTCAACTGCTCGAAGTGCCGCAAGGCCAGCACTTCCCGGTCGAGCGGGTCCATGCTGTTGAGAGCCTCCTGCAAGCGGATTTTGACCTCGACGCGGATCGCGGCTTCGCTCGCCCGCGTGCCATGCCCCAGAAGCTGCGCGGCCAGCGCCGCCGAGGTCGCCTCGGGAAACGTGCCGCGATAGAGGGAGACCTCGCGGGCGGCGTCGCGCATCTTGGTGCCGAGGTGGTGCCGGTGCAGCTCCAGCAGCTTGTTGCCGACAACGCCGCGCAGCCAAAGAAAGAACGGTATCGGCGGTCCGCGCAGGTATTCCTGCAAGTGCTCCGAAGCGGCCAGATACGCTTCCTGAATCACGTCCGATGGATCGAGACGCCCTTGCAAGCGCTGGTCCATGCGGAACGCAACCATGCGGCGCAGTCGCTCTCGGTGCCGGATCAGCAAATCGCCCAAGCTTTGCTGATCGCCGGCGGCTGCGCGTTGCAGAAGACGATCGATATCGCTGGCACTGTCAGCCATCACGCTCCCCATAATAACGTAATTGCGCGGCGGGTGCATTTGGCAACAAGAAGTAATTCGGGTGCGACGGTTGCGACCACGAATCCGTGTTCGACTTCATCCACCCTCACTTGTGCGCCTGCGCCGAGAATGCGAACAGCGTGCGGAACCCCTTGCAATCCCGTACCCCCCCCGCGCCCACTCCCAGCGTTGATAACCCTGGGTGATGGCGGGGAGGGACGCGATTTGGGGGCCGGCCCGCAAGAGACCGGGCCGCCCTGCCTTGCGAGAGAAGCCCACCGCCCCAGGATGCTGGGCTGCGGCGGCCGGCTAGGGGCTCCAGCTCACGGTGCGGTTCGAGCTGCCCGCGGACGGAACCATCTCGCAGCAGAAGGTTGAGGAAACCAAGGCGGCGCTGCGGGAACTTGGGCTACTAGACGATCAAGTAGGGACGGGATGATCCGCGGCTGCTACCTTGGCTCGGCATGGCTATAGATTCTTCCGCCGCATCGAGGACGCGCTGCAGCCGGTGCAATCGAATGCGAACGCTGCTCACGGTGGCGTCTTCCCGGCTGGCGGCTGCTCACCACGATCGACGCGGCGCAGTGGGCCGGCCTGCAGGCCGAGCTGAAACGCCACCGCATCGCGGATCGGGCATTCCTCGAGCAGCTTCGGCTTCACCGGCCGGCGCGTAGCCGTCTGTTAAGGGAGAGCTCTGCCATCCGAGATCAAAACCTGACCTTCGACGCGGTCAAGGTGCGGATTTCTTCGGCAGCCCACCTGGACCGCCCCTCGCCGGCAGGTTTTTCTCGTTCCAGGCCACCCAGTCGGCGGTCAAGCGCGCGACGATTTCTGGGTTTGTGGCGGAAAGGTCGGTGTTTTCGGCGAGATCCTTGGAGAGGTCGAACAGCTGCACCTTTTCCCCGCGCTCGGGAAAGACAAGCTTCCAGTTACCGGACCGGATCGCCCAGAGCTGGTTGAACCGCCAGTACAGTGTTCGCTGGCCCAAGTCGGCCGCCGGGGCCTTGCCCCTAAGCACAGGCAACAGGTTCACCCCGTCGAGGGTTGTGTCCTTGGGCGCGTCGAGGCCGGTGGCGGCCAGGACCGTCGGAAAGATGTCCAGGCTCGACACGGGGGCGTCAATCACCTGCTTGGCGGGAATGGCGCCCTTCCAGGCGACGAACGACGGAACGCGGACACCTCCCTCCCATAGCGAGAACTTCGCCCCGCTTAGGGGTGCGTTGTTCGCGGCGATGTCGTCGATCGGCCCACCGTTGTCGTTGGTGAAGTAGATCAGCGTGTTCTCTTCCAACCCGAGGGCGCGCAGCTTGGCGACGATTCGTCCGACCGCGTCGTCGAGGGCCGATGTCGTCGCGGCGTACGCCTTCCGCTTTCCCTCCAGCTTGGGGAACCGGTCCAGGTACTTCTGGGGCGGCTGGAGCGGGGAGTGGCTGGCGTTGAACGCGACGTACAGGAAGAACGGCTCGGCTTTGTGGCGGCTGATGAAGTCCTCGGCTTCCCGCGCGAACGCCTCCGTCAGGTAGCCGGGCTCGTCGATCTCCTCCTCGGGTGTTGACGGGTTGCCGCGGATGAGTTTCCCGGGGACAATGCCGGTGCCCTCGCTGAGCCCGCCCCCCTTGAAGTTCTTCGGAAAGTCCTTAGGTAGTTCCTCAGGTGCGGGTCGGGGCGAATCGCCCTTGGCGGCCGCGGCGCGCTCCTTCCGCGTCCGCTCGAACACCATGCGGGCCGACGGATCAACTGGCCCGGGGACGTAACTGTGCATAGCCCCGTAGAATCCAAAGAACTCGTCGAAGCCCCGCATCAGGGGGCGGTACTCGGGCCGGCTACCGAGGTGCCACTTGCCGATAGCGCCCGTCTTATACTTGCCGGCCTTGAGCGCAGCCGCAAGAGTCACTTCCTTCAGGCTCAGCCCTTCCTTAGGTCCGGGATTCCCGTCGTAGCTGTGCCGCTGCTGATACCGGCCCGACATGATAGCGGCCCTAGACGGTCCGCAGATCGGGCCAGTCACGTAGGCGGACCTGAACCGAGCGCCGGACGCGGCTAGTGCGTCGAAGTGCGGGGTTGGGATGTCCTTGCAACCCTGGAATCCCAGGTCGCCGTAGCCTAGGTCGTCCGCGACGATCACCACCACGTTCGGTCGGCGGCGCTTCGTCGGCTCGCCCGCGGCTGCGGGGGAAATCAATGTAAGGACGGCAGCGATCAGGGCAGCGCACCAGACGCTGCCGGGTGTGAGGCGAGTCATGTACTTTTCTTTCTCGTTTGGTCGTGTCCCCGGCCCGTCGCAACCGGATTGCTCGACGATTTTCTCGCGCGGGACGGATCCGCGGTCATGGGTTTCGCTCGCAAGCTACCGCTTGCCATATTTCTCTCCCGCCTCCACACGCACCTTGAGCACATTTTGTTTTGGCGCCACAGGACAGGTCGTGAATTCGGACACCGCACAGGGCGGATTGTAAGCCTTGTTGAAGTCGAGCGTGAAGGTCTCGCCGTCCTTCGGCCGCTTTTCGATCGTCAGGAAGCGCGCCGGCGGATAGGTGGTGTCCCCGGCTGTCCCGTCTCGAAAAACGAAGAACAGGCCGTCGCCTTCCGTGATCGCGTCGAGTTTTTGCGTTGCACCATTCAGCCGAAACTCCGCGTACCCGGGGCATGGTTGCTCGGATGTCTGGTCGAGCACGTTCACCACTCGAATGGTTTTGCCCGCCGGATACGCGACGAACTTCGCATCGACCTTGAACCGCCCATCGGCCTCATACCAAACGCAGCCGGGAAAATTCTTTCGCACCGCCGACTCGTTGTCTGCCAGGCGGAGGACGTAGCGCCCGTCCCGAACGATGATATGAAACCGCAAACGTCCCAGCCCGATCCAGTCCGACTTGTCCGTGGCAAAGGCTCGTTCTCCGACGAAACCCTTATCCCCGGCGACGAACTCGACCCCATCGGCCGGCCGCAGCGTAACACGCTTGGCATCGGCATCGACATGGACAACGCCAAGCCGGTCGGGGCCCGTGCCCTTGAGTTCAGGCGGAAACACGACATCGTTGTCCTTGCCGGTCCCAATGGTGTTGGTTCCCGACTTGAGTGCGAAGCGGCCAGCCAGGGTGAGCCAGCCGTTGTCGGCCCTGAGATTTTTCTCGCGGACGTCCCGCCAAGCGCGGAGTTCCTTCGCGTAGTCCGGACCGCAAGCAGTCACGAAGATGCACGAGATTCCGAGGACTGCGACTACGAGAGCGAGTTTCACGGGTGCCTCACGTTTGCGGGGAATGTTTAATTATTGCCACAAGCTGTCGGAATACCAGGTGCAGCAGCGGCTGCGGCCGGTCCGCGATCCCGAACGCACCGCGCGGGACCGGCCGTGATTTGTTCGCTCGGCCCACGTAATAGACCACCGGCGGCGAGCCGCGGGGCAGATGCCTGAGCATCTGCAGGCCGGCGTCCGCAATGCCATCGCGGGCCATGTCGGAAAGGACCAAGTCCCACGGTCCCTGGGCGAGGGCGGCGAGTCCCTCTTGGGTGGACCGCAGCTGCAGCACGTCTGCCCCGAGGGCCATCAGCAGCCGGCACTCGCTGTGATTGTTTTCGGGTAGGTCATCGACCCAGGCGGGCGCACCATACAGGATCGTGGCCAGCGCAGACGTGGCGCGGTCGAGCATGCGCAGCAGCAGATGAATGGCGGTCATCGTCCAGAATTGTCGCGGGCCGCGGCGCAGAAGTCGAGCAAAATCCACGGCGGTGCGGCGCTCGTGCTTCAGTCCGGCGGCGCGAAGGCGGGCGACAAGGAGTGACGTGATCGGCGTGCGGCGGTGTTCCACACGGCGCAGACAACGGCTCCCGGCGTTCCCACGGTACCGAACCCGTCGGGCCCGATTTCCGGGACGAGTCGTCGAAGTCCGCCTTGAACCAACCCTCGGCCGGTCTGGAAAGGGTGTAGCGCCAGAGCTGTTGTTTCTCCCGGCAAGTCACGACGACGGTGTGCACCTCGGGCGGAAGCATGGCGGCAATGGCCTTGACGATGTCGTCGATCCAGCGATTTCAGCTTTCTTGGGACGATTCTTCGGATCGGCTTTTAGCCGCCGACCTGCATTCCGCTTTTACCCGCGGGCACAGCGGCCGGCTTCGCGCTCGGAATGGAGCTGGCCGTGTAAAAGCTGTGGGCATGCAGCACCGCATCGAGTCCCTCTTCCGGGAACCAGCTCTCCACTTCCCGGATCGCGTGCCGCCATTGGTAACGCGGCAGCAGCGTGTCGAACATGTAAAACACCTGGGCGTTGTAGCGCTCCTTCCACGTCATGTCTTGGACGCGGAAGAACGGCAGGTCGCGGCCGATACGGCGGTAGCCCTTCTGGAAGAAGAACTCGACGAGCGGATAGAACGCGAGCACGAGGGCATTGGCGATAAAGCGCAAGCTCCAGGTGGGCATCCGGTGACCCTGGCCGAGCGTGATGAAATCGCGGCCGGCGTAGGGCATCCGCCATTCCGGGCCTTCCCAGTAGGTCGGGTAGATCCAGATCACGCACGTCGTTTGGTCCTTGAACATCCGCCGGAACGAGGCGAACGCCTGGCGCGTGCTTGGCGTGTGATGGAGCACGCCCAGGCTCATGCCGTAATCGAACGCGCGATCGCGGAACGGCGGCTTGAGGATGTTTCCCTGCACGTAATCGAGATTGGTGCGATCGCCGAACTTGGCGGTCGCCTTTTCGAGCGAGGGGATGCCCAGGTCCATGCCGCCGACGTTTTGCTCGGGGGACTGGCGGGCGAGCACCGCGGTCTTTTCGCCGCTGCCGCAGCCGGCGTCGATCATGCACTCGCCAGGCTGCGCCTGGCGGCGGCACTCGAGGATGTCGATCGGGTCACGGGCGATGGGAGTGGCATTTGCGTACTGTTGCTGAATAGCAAGACGCTGGCGATCGCCGGCTGCCAAGAACCGATCGCCGAACTGGCGGCACGGGCCGGCGGTGCAAAGGGCGACATCCTTGCTCCCGAGCAACATGCCCTGCCGGGCTCGAGGATTGTGTTCTCGCCCATAAGTGGATGGTTGCGAACGGCCCGGCCGGCCCCGCACCTGCCCGGGCCACCTTCGTTGCCGGCGATTCCGCGGGCGGCAGCCTGACTTTGGCAACCCTACTGGCGCTGCGCGACCGCAAGCTGCCGTTGCCGGCGGGAGGGATCGCCCTGTCGCCGACCACCGACCTGACGCTGGCGAGCGATTCCCTGACAACGGTCAGCGATCCCATCATCAGTGCGAAGAGCATGCCCGTGTTCCGGGACCATTATCTGGGCAAGACCGATCCCAAGAATCCGCTCGCCTCGCCCGTCTTCGGCGACTATCGCGGCCTGCCGCCGCTCTTGATTCAGGTCGGCGAGCACGCGATGCTCC
Source organism: uncultured Gemmataceae bacterium (assembly GCA_963834865.1). GTDB lineage: Bacteria > Planctomycetota > Planctomycetia > Gemmatales > Gemmataceae > CAWIDK01. Next base: position 1,215,440 of record CAWIDK010000002.1, on the reverse strand, counting down.
GCGACGACAGCATCCGCGTGACCAGGAAGGCTCGCGATGTCGGAATCCCGGTGAAGCTCGAAGTCTGGCCCGGCATGTTCCACGTGTTCCAGTCCCACGAGCCGCTGCTCCCGGAAGCCCGCGAGGCGATCGATCACATGGCCGAGTTCATGCGCTCGTCGCTGCTCGTCAAACGCAACCTCCCCTACGCCGACCTGGCGCACGAGCGCCAGGTGCTCGACGTGTATTCACCGCAAGGTGCCAAGAACCTGCCCGTTGGCGGGTGCACGGTCTGCCGAAAGCGAAGTTCGGTCACCGTGAGAAGTTCGGCAACGATCCAGCGAAACACCGCGACTTCTCCGCCGTCACGCACGTGGCCAGAGACAAGGGCATCCCCCCGTTCCTGATCCTGCATGTCGCCGGCCATCCCGACACGACCGCGCAGGCGCTGCGTCTTGGCAACGTCCTCAAGGATACAGGTCTGCCCGCCACGGTTTTCGCCGCCAGGGAAACCACTCACAACAAGATCAACGCGGATCTCGGCCAGCCCGACGACCCGGCGACAATGGTATTGTTTGAGTTCCTCGGCAAAGCCCTGAAGAAATGATTCGTTGACGCTGGTGCCACGGGTTGGGGATCCCCGTACCTGCGGTCGGGGCAACTTACCGGCTCCTCGCCTTGCGCATGGTGATTACAATAACGTCGGTTAACCGCAAAGGGTGCTCTCTCGAATCGCGTCCGCCGCTCGAACCCGAGGGATATCATGGCCGCCAGCAAGGTACGGCTGGGATTTCTTGGCGCAGGCTGGTGGGCGACAGCGAATCACATGCCGCTTCTGGCCCAGCGTGACGACGTTGAATTCGTCGGCGTCTGCCGCCTGGGGACCGGGGAACTTGCTCGGGTCAAGGAAGCGTTCGGCTTCCGCTTCGCCACGGAGGGTGCGCAGGCGCTCGTGGCGCACCCCGAGCTTGACGCGATCATCGTGACCTCGCCGCATACGCTCCACTATTCTCACGCAAGAATGGCGCTGGAGCGGGGCCTCCACGTGCTGTGCGAAAAGCCGATGTGCACGAGCGGCAGCGAGGCGTGCGAACTGGTGCGGCTGGCGCGGCAGAGGAACGTCCATCTCATGGTCCCCTACGGCTGGCACTATAAGCCGTTCGTCCAGACGGCGAAGCGTTGGCTCGACGAAGGCTGCATCGGCGCCATCCAGTTTGTCCTGTGTCACATGGCCTCGCCGATCCGCGACCTCCTGACATTCGGACATTTCCAGGCCGAACGCGTCAGCGGCCAGGCCGCGGGCGTGATGTTCGAGCCCGATCCCAAGACGTGGTCCGACCCGGCGGTCGCCGGCGGCGGCTACGGACATTCGCAGCTCTCGCACTCTACCGGGATGCTCTTCTGGCTCACTGGCCTTGTGCCCAGACGGGTCTATGCCGTTATGGCAGCCGCCGACGCCCGCGTCGATCTGTACGACGCGCTGACGGTCGAATTCGAGGGTAGCGCCATCGGCACGGTCTCCGGCGCCGGCACCGTGCCGGCGCGGCGCGGCGCAATACCAGGTCGATCTGCGCCTCTTCGGCAGCGACGGCGTCCTGCTGCTCGACTGTGAGCGTGCCCGTCTCGAACTGCGCCGCCATGACGGCCGGCTCGAATCGCTCCCCCTCCCTCCCGATGCAGGGAACTACTCCTGCGAAGGGCCGCCGCACAACTTCGTCGATCTCATCCTCGGCAGGACGACGACCAACTTCGCCCCGGGCGAGGCGGCCATGCGGTCCGTGCTATTGCTCGATGCCGCCTATCGCTCCGCGCGTTCCGGCAGGCCGGAGAGCATCGATATATCCCCGCAGCTCAATGACACCAGACCTCCAGGAGAATGACCTGTGCCGCACCCGTGCTACCATTTGTTGCTCGGCGTCATGTTCCTGTCGCTTGCCCGATTCGTCAGTGCCGACGACGGCGTGCCGCCCACGAATCCGTTCTACGCCATGGACACCGCATTCCAGCGTGGCGGGCTCACGACCGAGCAGCAGCTCGACCTCGTCAAGGAGCTCGGCTTCGACGGCATCGCGTGGACCGAAACCACTCCTGAATCGGCCGCCGCCGTTGCCGCGAGCGCCGAGAAGCGCGGCCTCAAGATGCACGCCATGTACTGTCAGGCCCGCGTGACCCCGGACGGCCAGTTGACGCACGGGCCGCAACTGGAGAAGCTGATGACCGCCCTCAAGGGACGCGGCACGATCATCTGGCTGCACATCGGCGGCAAGGGCCCCGCGTTCGACTCGCTGACGGGCAAGGAACCGCTCGTCGGAGCGCTGCGCGGCCTTGCCGACGTTGCCGCGAAGAACGAGCTCCGCGTCGCGATTTATCCGCATGTCGGCGAGTGGACCGCCCGCTTCGGCGATGCCACGGCCCTCGCGAAACTCGTGGATCACCCCCGCTTCGGTGTCACTTTCAACCTCTGCCATTGCCTGGCGACGGGCGACGAAGAAAACATCCCGAAATTGCTCATTGAGGCGAAGTCCGTCTTGACGACCGTGACGATCAACGGCGCCGACAAGGGAGTCAAGGGCGGCCAATGGGACCGCTTGATCCAGACGCTTGGCAAGGGGACGTACGATCCGGAAATCGTCATGTGCACCCTTCGGCAGATCAAATTTGCCGGCCCCGTCGGCTTCCAGGGCTACGGCATTGCCGGCGATGCACGGTCGATTTTGACCCCAACGATTAACGCTTGGCGAACGCTATCCCGTCACAACACGGAAGAGAACAAGCGGGACGGACGGAAGCAACCTCCGACCCAGCAGGAACGCATCGACAAGGCACGCGTCGATTTGAAAAACACCCGAGCCGAGATTCGCCGCGCCGCCATTCTGGCGCTCGTGCATTCGGACCTCTCAGAAACGCTGCGCGACGACATTCAGGAGGCTCTCAAGGACAAGGACGCAGAAGTGCGGGCGACAGCGGCGACGGCGACCGGGAACCTCGGGGCGGCGGCGGCGTCGGCGGTCCCGCTGCTGATCGCACAACTGCTGGATGATCCGAGCAAGGAGGCACGCGAGACCGCCGCCCGGGCCCTGGGACGGATTGGTAAGGCGGCGAAGGATGAGCGTCACGCCGTGCCGCAGCTGCGCACCAGCGCGGCCAAGGATGCCGATCCCGTGACGCGCGTGGTCGCGCTGGGCGCCTTGGCCATGCTGGACGTGGATGTAGCCCAGCAGGTCGCTGCCTTGCGGAGATTTCTGCACGCTGAGAGCCCCCTGGTGCGAATGAAGGCCGCCCATGGGTTGGGGATGATCGGTTCCGCCGCCAAGGCCGCGGCTCCGGAAATCGTGACGGTCCTGGAGCGTGCCGCAGACGCGCATCACCGCGGGTACATCGCGCGCGCCTTGGGCAACACGGGCGATCCAGCTTCGCTGCCGGCGCTCTACAAAGCGATTGGCGATGAAACGGATCCGGCAGCGCGTGGCGAAATGCAGGGCGCGATCGTCCGGCTTGGCGGAAAGGCGCCTCCGAAGTATGCACCCGGTCTTTTGCTGCTGCGAACGCCGGGCCACTCGGCTGCCCTGCCGTTTCGCCCGCAGGTACAAACCCGATCGGCGACTCCGTGGAGCGTCAAGGAGGTCGTCGGCCACCTGATCGATGGCGAGCGGATCTTCGGCTGCCGGGCGCTGCGGTTTCGCGCGGTGATGCCACACCGCTGCCCGGCGTCGACGAGAATGCCTAGACGCGGACAGCGGCATCGGATCGGTGTCGGCTGGGCGATCTCGTGGCGAAGTTCGAGGCGGTGCGGCGATCGCACCTGTGGTTGTTGCGCACACCTGGCCATTTTGCGGTGTCGGCTCGCACGCTGACGGGATGCGGTGCGGAGGCCGTACTGAGCCAGTTCCACGTCTGGGTGCGGATCAGGTCCGAGCATAGCCATGCAATGAACGTGTCTCGCAGGGTTTCCTCGATGCGAATCTCGCGGGACCGCCACGGCACCCTTGCTGTCCCCGCATACTCAGGCACCGAACCCGCTTTCGACAAGGAAACGACGTGCTCCCTCCACATCGAGGCAGTTTCTGCCGAAGACGACGGCCTGTAACTCATCAGACAAGAAGGGCTCGTATTTCTCCAACGATTTGTTCGGCACACTTGCGGCAAGCGCTTCGGACGTTGGCGTTTCTTGTACGAAGTTGCGCAACGCACACTGCACATCGTTTTCGTCGAGTCCATCGAACGCCAGGGCTATCTCTTCGTCCTCGACGCGAGTTCCCGTGTGTTCTCGAAGAAAGGTGAGCAGGGTGCGCTGGATGCGTGTGCCTGTCCAGGTGAACCAAAGGAGTTCGCGTCCCTCACGATGAAACGAGTGTTTCGCCAGGTTCGCATTCCGCGCTTCCTGCGCGCGGACGCGAGCATCCTCTTCGCTGTTGCGTCGACATACACAGGGAATTCATCACCGAAAAGAACCGCACACATGTGTTCGCGGACACGGGGATGAATGTCAGGGCCACCTGAAACTCGGAACACCGGTAAACGCCCGCCCTTGGCACGCGCCACGAGAATCACTCGCCGTTCGGTGTTGATTTCCAGCACTCGCCATCGTTTGCCGGCGAGGATCAAGAAACTGTCGGTGTTCGTAGCCGGAAACATGGCGACGGTGCCGATGCGCCGACCTTCATGAAGCACACTGAACTCCTCGGGAGTCAGGAAAGCTGTATAGAACTCCTTGCTGCGCACGATTTTCTCGCCTTGCAGGCCGAGAATGAAATCTCCATGTGAAGCTCTCTCGATCAGATCTAATCACGCCTGAATCCTCCAAGAGCTCGAGCACCCGCGTGTGGACGGGGGCCGGACCGCCGGGGTGAACCCACACGATACCACTGGAACCTCTCGGTCGGCTTGACCCATGCGGCAGCGGTCGCTGGGATTCCGGCGCGGCTGAGTCGCTCAATCAGCTTCCGAGCCCGCCTTGATCTGCTCGTCTAGCAGGGCAGTCGGATCTACAGCATCACTCCGAGTGATGGCTGGCTCCTTACATGCCCTGGGCCATTATACTGCTGTTGCCGAACGCGGAAAACGCTGAGACGCGGCTCGCGGTCGTGAGGCCGCATGCGTACAATAGACGCCAGCCGACAACAACCGAATCGGTGACGCCATGACCCACGCTGCGATCAACCGCAACCTTTCCCGCCGCGATTTCCTCGGCGGCATGACCGCCGCCGCCGTTGCGACGCTGGCCGCCGGCGAGCCGCGCCCCGTCCTGTCCGGCGAGCCAATCGCACATCCCCGACCCAGCGCGGACATCTGCATCCTCTTGTGGATGGCCGGCGGCATGGCTGCGCCCGAGACGTTTGACCCCAAGCGCTACACGCCCTTTGAGGTCGGCGTCCCCGCGGAGCGCATCCTGTGCACCTTCCCCTCCATCCCCACGGCCGTGGACGGGCTGCGCATCGCGGAGGGATTGGAGCACGTCGCCGGCGTCCTGGACCGTGGCACGCTCATCCGCTCGCACGTGGTTGCCGACCTAGGTAACATTCTGCACTCGCGGCACCAGTACCACTGGCACACCGGCTACGTGCCGCCGCAGACCGTGGCCTGCCCGCACCTGGGCTCGTGGATCGCCCGCGTGCGTGGGCCCAACCACCCCGCGATCCCGCCGTTCATCAACATCGGCCAGCGCCTCGAAGGCGTCGGCGAGTCGGAAGAGCTGAAGGCCTTCACGACGGGCGGCTTTTTCGGCAGCGACTTCGGGCCCTTCAACATCCCCTTCCCGACGGATGCCGTGGATGCCGTGCGGCCGCCGCGTGGGATGACGGCCGAGCGCTTCGAGGCGCGCCAGCGTCGCTACCGCGAGCTGCTCCGCCGGAGCCCGGTGGGTGAAATGGCTAGCGACCATCATCACGCGTCGATGCTGCGGTCTTTCGAGAACGCGCACCGTTTGCTCAGCGCGCGCGGCGCGACGCCTTCGACGTGACGCGCGAGCCGCGGCCGATCTTTGACCGCTACAACACCGGCCGATTCGGCCTCGGTTGCCTGCTGGCCCGCCGGCTGGCCGAGGCGGGGCGCGCTTCATCGAGGTGACCACCGAGTACGTCCCCTTCCTGCACTGGGACACGCACGAGAACGGCCACACCACGCTGGTCCGCATGAAGCAGGAGATCGACCGGCCCATCGCCGCGCTGATCCTCGACCTGGAACAGCGCGGCCTGCTCGACCGCACATTGGTTGTCCTCGCCAGCGAGTTCAGCCGAGACATGATGATCGAAGGCGTTCCGGGCAGCAACGCCCGCGATCAATCGCGCGCTCCCTCCAACACCATGCAGCAGCTGATCCACTACGGCCTACACCGCCACTTTACGGGCGCGGGCTCGGTCCTCATGTTCGGCGGCGGGGTGAAGCGCGGCTTCCTGTACGGTGAGACCGCGCAGGAGCGGCCGCTGCTGGTGACGCGCCATCCCATCTCGATCCGCGACCTGCACGCCACCATCCTGACCGCCATGGGCATCGCGCCGCGTACTGCGTTTGAGGTAGAACGGCGGCCATTCTACGTCACGGAAGACGGTCGCGGCCAACCGGTGCGCGCCCTGTTTGCGTAGTGCATCGTTGGCAAGAAACATCGCGCTGGAAGATCAGGTTGCCGAGCTTACCACTCGGCTTGCCGGCCGGGAGCGCCCGCCGGTTCCGTGACCGCCTTGGTGCGACACGGGCCGCGGGCCGGCAGTGCCGACATTTTGCGGACCTACCCGGACCATCCGCCCGCGGTTACAATCGCATCACCTTTGGCCTGGCGCCGCCGAACTCGTCCTGAGAACCGGGGGAGGCGGTGCCGGCCGTTCTCAGAAGGGGCCCGCCATGACGCGGCTTTCGCTAGCCAGCCCCCGCCGTCTCCTGCTGCTCGCCCTACCCGTCGGCCTGCTCGTGCTCGCCATCGGCGTCGGGCTGCTCTGGCCGCGCACCGCGATCACCCGCGAGAACGCGGCGAAGATCGAACCGGGCATGACCCTGGCCGAGGTGGAAGCAAAACTCGGCGGGCCGGCGCGGGACGAAACGACGGGCCCGGTGGAACGCGAGGAACCGCCCGAGTTCGCCCCACCGGACGCGCGCGGAATCCGCTGGCGGATCACATTCACCGACATGCGCTCGGGCCTGCAACGATGGGAGTCCGATCAGGCGAGGGTCTGGGTACACTTCGACGAAAATGGCCGTGTCACCGACTGCCGGGAGTTTCCAATGCACCGCGTGGAGGAAGGCCCCCTCGACATGCTCCGCCGCTGGCTGGGCCTCTAGGGCTGCCCTGACGGACTGTCGGCCGGGCCGCAGAACGTGGAGTTGTCGACCTCGATCAGCAGCACGGCGACCGAACAGGCGGCGTTGCCACAGCGGTAGCCGGCCTTGGGACGGGTGCAGTCGGCCCATTTCTTGACGGGGACACGGATACGGACGACGTTCGCCGGGCGGGGTTCGCCGGGCGCCAGGAGGCGGTAAAGGGTCGCAAGGGGCATGGCGCCTTGCGTCGATCCACGATATAATCATCAGCGACCGCGCCAGAGGATCGAATGATGCGCGATCCGCGTACCGACGACGGGTTGCGGCGTTGGCAGCGGCGCCTCGAACGCCGCACCGATACGTGCCGCCTGGGCCTGACGGCTGCCGACCGCGACTCCCTGGCCGATCCGGCCGCGTGCAGCGATGCGGTGCAGGCGCTGCGGCGCGGCAAGTGGGGCCGCCCGCCTGGAAGTCACCGTGCCCCAGAGCGCTGACGCGCTGATGCACGCCGTCGTGACCGAGGCATTGCGGCAAGGGCTGCGCTTCGTCCAGCTGGCGTTCGAGGCAGGCCCCAACGACGGCGCCTATGTGGCGCTGTTTATGGCGCCCGACGACGCCGCGCCCGCGCCGCTCGCCGCGCTGCTGCGTCACGACGGCACGGGCCAAAGCTGGCCGCTAAGTCCCGAGAAGCCGCTGGTGCTGGGCCGCGATGCCGATTGCGACGTCCATCTGCCCGCGGCGGCGGTCAGCGGCCGGCATTGCGCCATGACCTTCGCCCGCCGGGCCTGCCTGCTCCTTGACCTGCGCAGCAGCGCCGGCAGCTCGCTCGACAACCGGCCGATGCAGCGGGGGGTGATCGCGAAGTTCGGCCGCATATGCCTCGGCCGCAAGGAGACTGGTCATTACCTGGAGATGGAATTGCGCATCCCGCCGGAGGGTGACGCCTTCCTGCACGTCATCAGCGGCGCCGGCGCGGGCCGCAAAATCCCCCTGCGCGGGCCGGTGCTGACCATCGGCCGGGCGGAGCATTGCGATTTGCTGATCGACGCGCCGTACATCTCGCGCGAACATCTGCGCCTGGCACTGGTCCAGGACAGCTACCTGCTCACCGACCTGGCCAGCACGAATGGGACGCTGCACAATGGCCGGCCGGTGCTGGGCGGCCGGCTCGTTCCCGGTGATCGCGTCGTGGTCGGCGAGGACCGCTTCACCTTCCACAGCGAGGAGGGGTCGGCCGGCTTCATGCAGCCCGGCTGGCGCATCGAGGCCGGCGCGGAGACGGGCACGCTCGATCGGCCCTACACGACGATCGGCCGGGAGTCGGGTTGCGACTTCCGCAGTGGCGACGTGCGTCTGAGCCGCCGGCACGCCCGCCTGGTGTGGCAACGCCCAGGCCGGCTGCGGGTGTACGATTTGGCCAGCTTCGGCGGCATCGCGGTGGCGGGGCAACGCGTGGCCGACGCCGAAGTGCGCGGCGGCGAGACGTTGCTGCTGGGGCCGGTCGCGGCGAAGGTCGTGCTGCCGGCGTAGTGTCCGAGGAGAACGGTCGTGGCGACCGATCCATTGCAAAGTTCCGATCCCTCCGACCCGCATCCAACCGAGCCGGGCACCGTGGTCCCGTCGGCTGACCCGCCGGGCGGCGCCGCGCCTTTGGCGATGCCGCCGCGGCTCGGGCGTTATGTCATCGAGAAGCCGCTGGGTCACGGCTCGATGGGCGCCGTTTACCTCGCCCACGACAAGGCGGGGGCGGTTGACCGGCTGGTCGCCGTGAAGGTGCTGCGCGCCCGGCTGGGCGAGCGGCCCGAAATCGTCGAGCGCTTTCGTCGCGAAGTGACCGCCCTCACTCAGGTAGACCATCCGAACGTCTGTCCCATCGTAGACGCTGGCGAGACCGAGGGCATTTCCTACCTGGTGATGCCTTATATCCAGGGGCGCTCGCTTGCTCAGCTCATCCAGGAGCGGCCCCCGTCCGTGACTGAGGCGGTGGAGCTGGTCCGCCGCCTGGCCGTGGCGATGGACGCCGTCCACCGAAAGGGCGTGCTGCACCGCGACCTCAAGCCGTCCAACGTGATTGTGCGGGAGGACGGCGAGCCAATCATCATGGACTTCGGCCTGGCGCGATTTCAGCAGCTGGAGGCTTCGACAATTACGGCGGCGGGCGCCCCGATCGGGACACCTGCCTATATGGCACCTGAGCAGATCGAGGGACGTACGCCCGGACCCGCGGCGGACATCTACAGCTTGGGCGTCATTCTTTACCAGCTGCTCACCGGCCGCCTTCCCTTCCAGGGCGCGGCTGCTGCGGTGATGACGCAGGTCTTGTTCGACGAGCCGCGGCCGCCGTCCCTCGTGCGTGCGGGAGTCGATCTGCGACTGGAGGGCATCTGCCTGCTCGCGATGGACAAGCGCATGGCGAGCCGTTTTGCCACCATGAATGACTTCGCGGACGCGCTGACGGAGGTGTTGCAACACGGCCCGCTGGCGGAACCACCCCCGATCGCGGCGAGCCCCGGGCTTCCGCCGTTGCCGCCTATCGCGCTCGAGACGTTGATCCCTCCGGCGGAGCCGCCCTCTTCGCCCAGGGCGCCGTTGCGCGTGGGCTGTGGCGTCGTGGCGCTGCTGATCGCGCTGGTCGCCCTGGTCGTGATCAGCCAGCTCGCTCGCGCTGCCATGGAAGGGCAAGGGCCCTTTTTCGGCATCGGGTATGTCGTTCTCGAATCGGGCACCGCCGTCGCCGCGGTGTTCTTGGCGCTGAGGTTGCTGCTGCGCTATCGCCGCCCACTGTTCGACCGGGTCCAGGGAATGATCAAACGGCGAGCCGGTAGCGTCAGCGACCGGAGCACTCCGGTCGCTGACGCTACCGGCTCGCCTGTCCCGGTCGCTGACGCTCCCGGCTCGCTCATGCCGATCGCTCACGACCCTGGCGTGCCTCCCGATGCCTGGCAGCCGCCGGCGGTCGTCGGCGGCTATCGCGTCGGCGAGTTGATCGGCCGCGGCGCTACCGCGGAGGTATACCGTGGCGAGCACATGGTTCTCGGCAGTCCGGCGGCGCTCAAGATTTTCCACACCGGCGCCGGCCAGCCGGCCAACCGGCTCCAGCGAGCCCTGCGCGAAGCGACGATCGCCGCCCGCCTGAAGCATCCGCGGATCGTGCCGGTCTACAACGCGGGGCAGGAGGCCGGCTATTTCTTCGTCGTCATGGAATACGTCGCCGGCGGCCACGTCGCCCAGCTGATCCCGAACGACAAGGGACTGCCCGTGCCGCGCGCCCTGGCGATCGCCCGCGACGTTGCCGGCGCCTTGCAGTACCTGCACCAGCGCGGCCTGGTCCACCGCGACGTCAAGCCGAGCAACATCCTGCTCGACGCCGACTGCCGGGCGCTGCTGAGCGACTTCGGCTCGCTAAAAGACTTGCAGAATCACGACAGTGCGGTGCTGACCCTCGACGGCGAATTGGTCGGTACGCCAGCGTACATGGCCCCGGAACAGGCGCTGGGCGAACCCATCACGCCCGCGGCCGATCTGTACGGTTTCGGCTGCCTGCTCTATTTCCTCGTCACCGGGCGCGACGTCTTCCGCGGGAATACGATGGCCGTGCTTGGGCAGCAGATGCACGCCCCACCGGCGCCGCCGCGCACGCTCAACCCCGACCTGCCTTCGGAGCTGGAGCAGCTGATCCTCGACCTTTTGCAAAAGCAGCCGGGGCGACGACCGGGGGACATGGCAGCGGTGTTAGCGCGGCTGGCGCCGGCACCGGGCGACGAGGGCCGAATGCCGGCAATCGCGTCCGACGAGCCAGAGGCGCTGCGCACGATGCTGGGCCTGCCGGCCGCCGACGAGTTGGGCGCGGACGAGTCGATGCCGGGCTTCAACGTCTTCGCTTTCGTCGGCAGCACCGCCTCGAGCGTGCAGACGATCGTGCCCTTGCAGCCCATCGCTTGCGGCGTTGCAATGCCGCAAGCGGCGGTGCACATCCGCCTGCGCTTCGAAGCGCCGCCGCCCGAGCCGAGCCCGCCGGTCCAGGCGGTGCCGCTCGACGCGTTGAAGGCGCTGGCTCGCGACGGCAAGCTCCAGCGCGTGCCGGCCCTGGCGGCGATCCTTCGCCAGCACCTCGCGGAAAGCTATCTCGCCGCTTATTTGCGCGCCCAGCCGGAATGCGCCGTGTATCGCGATCCGGGCAACCTGGAGGAGTTCCTATTCGAGACCCGCGGCAACCCGCGTGAGCGCATCCTGGGCGATCTCTTCAACCTGCGTGAGCTGGGCCAGATCCTCGACGAGCTGGGCGTCCCGGTGCCGCCCACCATGAGCAAGGACGAGCGCATCCAGGCGATTCTGGAGGCGCTCGGCTTCCGCCGCCTGGTGCTGCCCGACGGTATCGAGAGCTTCCTCCGCGATCTGGCCGTCGGCAGTCGCGGCGTCGAGGCGGAGCACGATCCCTTGCGGCTGTTGGGCATCGGCACCAAGATCTTCCTGGTCGCCGAGCGGGCCCTCAAGGATCTGGTCCACTTCTACGGCCATTGGCTGCACGGCGCCGGCTACCTGGATGAGCTGCGCCGGCGCGGCTGGGTGCCGGGCCATGCCAAGAGCGTGCTGAAGCTGGCGCTCGGCTCGCTCAACCAATCGTTCTGGGGCCTGGCCGAGGAGGCAGAGGAGCGACCGGAGTGCCGCCCCTATTTTGCCGGCGGCTCGCTGCTGCCCGCGCCGTTGGTCCGCCGGTTACAGGCGCTTGAGCCGCACCGCAATCGCGTCTTCAGCCACGACGCGCCGGAGACGCGCCACCTGGGCGTGCCGGAGCTACGGGCGATCACGCGCGAGGCGCGCGACGCGACCCAGGCATTGTTCCAGCACCTGCGCGCCGGCGGGGTCTTCCCGCGCAAGCTGGTCCTGGATCGCAAGGTGGAAGATCGCCACGGCCAGGTCAGCTACTGCTGCCTCAGCGACCTGAACGACGAGGTCGAGGTCATCACCGCCAATCCCCTGGTGCTGGGCCAGGTCTACCTGTGCTTGTCGGCCAGCAATCCAAAGTACGTCAACCCGGTCCTAGTCCCGGAACCCACTCCGGCCTAACCACGCCCTGACGGACTGTCGGCCGGGCGACCGATACACTCATTGGAAACCTCCCCGTTGCGGAGAGACCAGGTGAGGTGGCCATGTCCGAACGCGAGATTCTCTTGGCCGCGCTGGACCGGGACGACCCGTCGGAACGGGCGAGGTATCTGGATCAGGCCTGCGCCGGCGACACCGCGCTCCGGCAGCGGATCGAGGCCCTGCTGCGCTCTCACGAGCGGCCGGGTGACTCTCGGACGGTGCCCGTGGGAGGCCACGCGCCGGCAGCCCCCTCCGAGGGCACGCTCAGCTACGCCGGCGCACAGCGGAGCAAGGCGGGCGACCCGACGCTCTACTTCCTGACCCCGTCCCAGAAGCCCGGCTCCCTCGGCCGGCTCGACCATTATGAAATGCTCGCCGTGATCGGCCGGGGCGGGATGGGCGTCGTCCTCAGGGCCTTCGACGAGAAGTTGCACCGCGTCGTCGCGGTCAAGGTGCTGGCGCCGCACCTGGCCGCGTCCGACCAGGCCCGCCAGCGCTTCGTCCGCGAGGCCCGGGCCGCCGCCGCCGTGCGCCACGACAATGTGATCGGCATCTATGCCGTCGAGGACGCCGGCGGCATTCCCTACCTGGTCATGGAGTTCATCGACGGCCTGTCGCTGGAGGACAAGCTCCGCCAGGGCGGACCGCTGGAGGTTAAGGAAGTCCTGCGCGTCGGCCTGCAAATCGCCGCCGGCCTGGCCGCCGCCCACCAACAGGGGCTGGTTCACCGCGACATCAAGCCGGCCAACATCCTGTTGGACAAAAGCGCCCGCCGCGTCAAGATCACCGACTTCGGCCTCGCCCGCGCAGTCGATGACGCCAGCCTGACCCAGAGCGGTCTCGTCGTCGGTACGCCCGCTTACATGTCGCCCGAACAGGCCAACGGCGATCCCGTGGACCACCGCTCCGACCTGTTCAGCCTCGGCAGTCTGCTGTACCGGTTGTGTACCGGGGGGCCGCCGTTCTATGCCGCGAGCACCCCGGCGGTGCTAAAACGCGTCCGCGACGACGCCCCCTGCCCGCCGCGCGGGTCAAGGCCGACGTGCCGGCGTGGCTGGAAACGCTCATTTCCAGGCTGCACGCCAAAGACCCGGCCGACCGTTTTCAGACGGCCGGGGAAGTGGCCGATGTCCTTGGCCGACACCTGGAGCACCGGCAACTGCCGGATTCGGTCGCGCCGCCACCCCCGCCTCGACCGGGCGGGAGAAAACCAGGGAGGCCCTTGCGAGTCGCGGTCCTTGGTCTGCTGTTGGTGCTGGCCGCCGGCGTTGCCGGCTACCTGGTTTTCCGCGACCGCACCGTTGGGCCGGAGCCTGCCGTAACCGCCATCAGTTCCGCCCCCAAGGAGCCCGTGGCCCCCGAGCAGAAACCCGAACCCTCGGTGCCCGGACAGGTGCCGGCGCCGGCCGCCAAACAGAAGCCCGAACCGTTGGTGCCCGGTCAAGTGCCGGCGCCGGAGGAACTGGCCCGGCGGCCCGCCGCCGCCGATGCGCTGCGGCGTCAGGACATTCCCGAAGAAGTCCTGGATCAGGCTGTTCGCGACGCCCAGGGCGATTTGCCCGAACTGGTGGCCGTTCTCGGATCGCCGCAGCCCCCGGGGAAGAACGACCCGCCGGGGCCACACGCCATGCTGGCCATCAGCCCGGACGGCAAGACCCTGGCCGCCGCGGGGCGCGACAAGGTCGTCCGCATGTGGGACCTGGCCGCCGGAAAGGTGCGGCTGGAGTTGACCGACCACCAGCGACCGGAGGTGTCGCAGCCGTGCAAGCCGGCCTTCAGCCCCGACGGTAAACTGCTTGCCACCGGCGACACGCACGGCACCATCCGCTTGTGGAGCCCCACCCAGGGCAAGCCCCTCGCCACACTGGTGGAGCCCGCCGGCGACCTCCACCAAATCGTCTTCTCACCTGACGGCCGATTCCTCGCGGCGGCACGCGACGGCGGGGTCACCCAACTCTGGGACGCGAGGACCACGAAGCCTCATCCCACCTTGCGCATGGGCACGGACGCGGTTTACTGCGTGGCGTTCAGCCCCGACAGCAAGACCCTGGCCACCTGCGCGGGGCGAGCCGTCTGCCTGTGGGACGTCGCCACCGGCACCCCCGGGGCCACGCTCTGGGGACCCCAGCCCGCGCACTGCCTCGCCTTCCACCCCGACGGCAAGACGCTGGTGGCCGCTGGCGACGGCCAGGACGTGCTCGTGCGCGACGTGCCCGGCAAACGGCCAGGACTTGCCATGGCCCTGGTGGGCCACGACAGCGGCGTTCGGGAAGCCGTCTGGCGCGCGGACGGCGGGCTGCTGGTCACCGTCGCGGAGACCGACGGCGGCGTGTGGCTCTGGGATCCGGGCGCCAACCCGCTCCGCGCAAGATGATCCGCATTGCCCGAACCCCGGCGTACTGCTCGTTCGCCCTGAGTCCTGAAGGCCGCCACCTGGCCGTCACCCATCCCAACGGCACCATCTACGTTTTGCGCCTGGCCCCGCCGGGGCAGGTGTTTCGCCTGCCCTGACCGGCCGGGCCGCCCGCTGACTCACCATCCCGTTTCGGACGCCTGGGCCGACCAGTTCGCCGGCTTGTGGGGGTCCATAGCGCTGCTGTGGTTCCTCGCATTCACGGCGTGCCTTGCTTTCGTTTTTTCGTGCTTTCGTGATGAAAAGGCTTGTCCGCCGCAATCCGCAACCGCATCAAGGCCCACCGCCGCGTTCGCGCCGGCGACCTGGTCCCGCACGAGTTCAACTTCCGCACCCACGGCGACGACCAGCGGGCCGCCCTGGCGGCCCTCTACCACGCGGTCCGCTTCGCCCGCAGCCTGCTCGCCTACGAATTGCCCGACGGCCGGCTCAAGCTGCAGGGCGGCCACCTGCGCCGCGACCTGGACCCCGACATGGAAGTGGAGGTGGAAGTCCTCGACGTCACCGAGGACGAAGCCCGCACGCTGCTGCTGTCGATCGACCCGCTCGCCGCGCTCGCCGAGACGCAGCAACAGCTGCGCGGCCGGCTGCAAGAGTTGGTGCCGGAGGTGCCGGAAGAACTGCGGCTCGCCTGGGAAGCCACCGCCCGCGCCGCGATGGAATCGCCGCCGTCGCCGACGGGCTGGGCGAAGCCGACCATCGCGGAGCAGTACGCAGTGCTGGTGACGTGCCGCGATGAGGCGCAGCTGGTCGAGCTATTGGTGCGTTTCCAGGCCGAGGGGCTGGAGTGCCGGGCGCTGCTCTCGTGAGACAGGCGTACGGGGAGGCGCGGATTCTGAGCCCTTGATCTACGGGCTGGCGGTACGGACCGGTCTTCGCGTAAAATGACCCCAGGGCAGGGCGGCGGCGAGCGCTGCGCGAACTGCCCTCCCTACTATCGCACGGCCGAGGATTTGAGGGCCGATAAATGGCCAAAGCGAAAAAGCCGGCGAAACGTGGCTCGGGTCAAGCAACGGATAAGACGGCGAAAGCACGCTCGCGCCGGGCATTGAAAAAGCCGGTGCAAACGGTCTTGCGTGCGGGTGCCGATAAGCCGAATCCTTTCACCATTGTCATTGTGGCAAACCCCGCGCTGGAGACGCCCTGGAAGTCGGCAACCTTCGCCGTTGACCCTATAACCGCCAACCAGGCCGCGTTCAACGCCTGTGCCCAATACATCTTGGATGCCCTGTCTGGCACGCTCCCCAACCAGCGGGAGGCATTGCTCGCCGACCCGACCATCGCCCCGAACGTGCGCGTGGTTTCCCTCTTCGTGCCGGGGCTGCCGGCCGAGGATTCCAACGCCCTGGTTGCCCAGGATGGCGTCAGCAACCTCCTCGTAGCTCGCCGGTCCGTGTTCGTCCCCTTTCTCACGCGGTACGGGCTTCAAGCGGATGTGGTTTACGCGGTTTCGTCATCCGATTCGCACGACCGGGCGAGCGCCTGGTTCACGTCGGACGACGACGCCCGCGCGGGCTGCCCCTTTGCCCTGGATGGCGTCACCCTTTACCATCGGCACTACAATCTGATCCCCGGGACCGTGGCCATCCACCACAGTAGCAAGTCGCTGACCGCGCTGCACGAGTTCGGCCACGCTTTGTCCAGCTACCGCAACGGCTCCGTGGTCGATCTCTATGTCGACAGCAGCGCGGGGCTCAACAACAAGCGAGGCCGGCCCATCCCCGCCACCTTCGCTACCTACAGCGGAATTGCGCTGGCGGCGGACACGGCCCGCGACGGGTTGGGTTACCCGCCCGCGTGGCAATCGTACCACGGCGAGTTGATTGATCCCGCCGTGCCCGCCGTCATGGACAACTACTGGGCAGCGCCGGGTGGCATCTCCGAGCATTGCCTTCACGACCGGATTACGCGACAATTCTTGAGACAGCGCATGCTGGTCAAGATTTGCCGTTGAGGTGAGCTATGGAACCACTCAAGCCCGAGACGAAAGCCCGGATATTGCGAGAACGGCCGCAAGCGAGCCCGGCGGAAATCGACGAGTACGAGCGCTTATTGGCCGAGCGGTTTACCGAAGACCGTGATCTACCGAAAGCCCCGGCATTCGCCCAGGCAGCTGCCAAGCGGCAGCAACGTCTGGAGCAGTTGTACGAGAAGCTGTTCGGCTCGTAGCAACCTTGCAGTTTCGGCCCGAGCGCGCTACGACGCGGTCGGCTTCGCCCGCAGCCTGCTCGCCTACGAATTGCCCGACGGCCGGCTCAAGCTGCAGGGCGGCCACCTGCGCCGCGACCTGGACCCCGACATGGAAGTGGAGGTGGAAGTCCTCAACGTCACCGAGGACGAAGCCCGCACGCTGCTGCTCTCGATCGATCCGCTAGCCGCGCTCGCCGAGACGCAGCAGCAGCTGCGCGACCGGCTGCAAGAGTTGGTGCCGGAGGTGCCGGAAGAGCTGCGGCTTGCGTGGGAAGCCACTGCCCGCGCCGCACTCGAATCGCCGCCGGCGCCGACGGGCTTGGCGAAGACGACCATCGTGGAGCAGCACGCGGTGCTGGTGACGTGCCGCGACGAGGCGCAACAGATCGAGTTGCTGCGGCGGTTTCAGCTGGACGGGCTGGAATGCAAGGCGTTGTTATCGTGATGCCGAGCAGCGGAGAAGCGGCCGCCGTATTTACGATTGCACGCACGCGAGGTATATTTGAGGAAAGTGGTTCGTTTGCAGGGAGTCGTAATGTCTGCATTTCCCACCTCGTCCCCGAACCCAGTTTCCGCTCCACTGAACGAGGGAGGCGCTCCATCAGCTCGAGATCGCCTTGAACGAGACCTATCCGCCGCTCATCATGCAAGCACGCGCTGCATCGCGGCGCGACTTACCGACACTCTTGAACACCCATCCTGGGAAATGGGTTGCCTACCACGGAAACCGGCAGCTGGGCATCGCCAGCTGCAAGACGGAACTTGTTCAACAGTGCCTGCGCCCGGGCTGGCGCACGGCCAATTCGTCGTCCTGCGCATTGAACAAGAGGCGGAGCACCAGGTCAGTTTACCGGTGGACGTTTAATCATCGTGGCGAGTATTCTTCGGAAGGTTCCCATCGTCGACCGCCCCGGCACTTTGACTCTGCCCGACGGAACCGCCGTGTCCATCAAGAGCGATCAGCTGATTCTATGGGCCAGCGTCACGCCATCGGGGCTTGCCGATTTTCCCGCCGCCACTCCACGGTTTCCCGTTGTACTGGATACGGGGTTCAACCACACGTTGTTGATGACCGAGCGGCACCTGGCAGACTGGGCGACCCTCAAGACGACAGATCTCACTTGGATTGATTTGCTGACGGCTGACGGTCAGGCGATCCCGTTGCGCAACGCCAACGTCTGGATCCATCACAACCAGCCGCATTCGCGTGATCCCCTCGCCGGCGCCGTCCCGTTTCGCCTGGAGCTGCCGGAGGGGATTGGCGTTTGGCCTGCGGCGATTCCCGGCGCTCGTCGTATGCCTCTCCTCGGCAGCCGCGCCCTCCGTCGCGGCGGCTTGCACCTCCACGTCAACGGCCGCGCCGGCTGGTTTTCCATGAATAACAACCGGTGGTTGTGGTTTCTCGGGTAAGGGCGACACGCGCCGATGCGCCGCCGCAATCCGGAATGTACCCGTTTCTTCTGCGACCCGATCGGCCCGTCCAGAGGTCGTCCATGCGAGCGGCGAACGCGAGCAAATTTGGCATGTTCCGTACGAGGTCACTCGGCTTCGCCCGCAGCCTGCTCGCCTACGAATTGCCTGACGGCCGGCTCAAGCTGCAGGGCGGCCACCTGCGCCGCGACCTCGACCCCGACATGGAAGTGGAGGTGGAAGTCCTCAACGTCACCGAGGACGAAGCCCGCACGCTGCTGCTGTCGATCGACCCGCTCGCCGCGCTCGCCGAGACGCAGCAGCAGCTGCGCGACCGGCTGCAAGAGCTGGTGCCGGACGTGCCGGAAGAGCTGCGGCTCGCGTGGGAAGCCACCGCCCGCGCCGCGATCGAATCGCCGCTGTCGCCGACGGGCTGGGCCAAGCCGACCATCGCCGAGCAGTACGCGGTGCTGGTGACGTGCCGCGACGAGGCGCAGCAGATCGAGCTGCTGCGGCGGTTCCAGCTGGAGGGGCTGGAATGCAAGGCGTTGCTATCGTGATCCGCGTGGTCGCAAAGGGAATCGCTACGTTTGGGGGAAAACGCCTTCCGCGATAAGCCCTTCACGGAGGGCCACTCGGAACGGGTCGTTGATCTTCAGTAAGCCGATGGTCACGCGGCCTACGGCGGTGCGCCCGGCCAGGTAGGCGCCACGCCAGCGAAAATGCCGCGTCCACTTCTGGCGGCGCGGGTTGAACAGCCGCGTTAACTTGCCGGTTGTCCGGTCCAGACTCGCAATGTCCGAACCCTTGAAGGAATTACAGTAAAAACAGCTAAGTGCAATATTGTAACTGGCTGTGGCACCACCGTGCTTGCGCGATGATGTGGTCGATCTCGAACGGCGTATCGTCACAGTCCTGCGGCATCCGGCAGTATTCGCAGCATCGCGCTGCCCGCCGCCAAACTTGTTGGACCAGCGCCACGTCCATGCGCGCCTCAGGATTTGGTGCGTTTTTTCGGCTTGCTGCCGAGCGTGCGGCGGGCCTTCGATTTCAGGATCGACAGCAGCGTGCCGGCCTTGGCGTACGCAATCAGCTGTTCCTTTTCCGCGGGGGATAACGCGTCCGTCTGGTTGCGAACCGCAAGATCGTGCATCCGGGCTTTGTCGCTGTCGGTGAAGCCGAGCGTGAGAAAGTAGCGTGCCATCCCCGCCGGCAGCGCCTCGCCGCCGTTGCCAAGGACGCGCCAGGATAGTCATCTCGTTTTCGCACTCGATGGTGGCGGGCATAGCTACCGCTCGGTCTTGTCCGCGTGTGTTCGTGTATCAACGAGCATATCAGGTCATGCGTGGCTTGACGAGCACACTTGGTCGGCACCACGCGCAGGGTGGCGGCTCGCTGGAGCGTCACGTGCCCATCAGCCTTTTGACGGCAATGGGGTCACACCGCGATCGACATCGAGTAAGGGTCACCAGCGAATTGCCCGACGGCCGGCTCAAGCTGATTGACGGCCACCTGCGCCGCGACCTGGACCCCGACATGGAAGTGGAGGTGGAAGTCCTCGACGTAACCGAGGACGAAGCCCGCACGCTGCTACTGTCGATCGACCCGCTCGCTGCGCTCGCCGAGACGCAGCAGCAGCTGCGCGGCCGGCTGCAGGAACTGGTGCCGGAAGAGCTGCGGCTCGCGTGGGAAGCCAGCGCCCGCGCCGAGATCAAATCGCCGCCTTCGCCGACGGGCTGGGCGAAACCGACCATTACGGAGCAGTACGCGGTGCTGGTGACGTGCCGCGATGAGGCGCAGCAGGTCGAGCTACTGCACCGGTTCCAGCAGGAGGGCCTGGCATGCAAGGCGCTGCTGTCGTGATGTTGTGAGGTGCCTGATGAGGCGCGTCATTGCATCAGGGCAAGCTCACCGTAACATAAGAAGAGAGGCCGAGATTCCGGTTCGGCAAACGTAGGAGACGACGCATGGCCATGATTCCCGTCAAGAGTGCGCCGGATAACCAGGCGGCCGAGACCATCGAACAGCGGTTTCGGCGGCTCGAAGCTGTCTGGGAGTCGGAAACCCTGTTTCTCTCCGACGCTCACAAAATCATTGCGCACCCCGCGTTTCAGGAAATCATCGCAATGGGCGCCGCGGTGATACCCTTCATGCTGCGCGACCTCGAAACAGCGCCCCGGCAATGGGTCTGGGCCTTGCCGCGAATCACCGGCGCAAACCCCGTTCGGCCCGACGATGCGGGCAACAGCCGCAAGATGGCGGATGCCTGGTTGCGCTGGGGACGGGAGAACGGCTACCGATGATGGTAGAAAACCCCGACGAGGCGTATTGGCCTGAAGGCGTCCCACGCGCTCGCACCATCGAAGCATTTCGCGCCGCCTTCGCGACACTTGGCTATTCCGTTTGTTCCGGCGACGCGCGGCGCCCGGGTTTGAGAAGGTCGCTCTATTCGCTGACGCCGATGCCTTACCCACCCACGCCGCCCGCCAGTTGGCGAATGGCCGCTGGACGAGCAAGCTCGGCAAGGCCGAAGACATCGAGCACGAGCTGCGCGATCTGGAGGGGGACTTTTATGGAACGGCTGTGCTCATCATGGTCCGACCGACTCCGATAAACCCAGCACCGTCCGAATAGCGCAACCCGTATTGTGCCGCGCTTTGCCAACTCATCCCACCCCGATTTTCCCGTGACGACAACAATCGCGCCGCCCTGGCTGCCCTCTACTGCGCGGTCGGCTTCGCGCAGCCTGCTCGCCTACGAATTGCCCGACGGCCGGCTCAAGCTGATCGATGGCCACCTGCGCCGCGACCTGGACCCCGACATGGAAGTGGAGGTGGAACTCCTCTACGTCACCGAGGACAAAGCCCGCACGCTGCTGCTGTCGATCGACCGCTCGCCGCGCTCGCCGAGACGCAACAGCAGCTGCGCGGCCGGCTGCAGGAACTGGTCGGAGGTGCCGGAAGATCTGCGCCTTGCGTGGGAAGCCACCGCCCGAGCCGCGATTGAATCGCCGCCATAGCCAACGGGCGGGCGAAGCCGAAGATCGCGGAGCAGTAAGGTGCTGGTGACGTGCCGCGATGAGGCACATCAGGGCGATTTGCTGCGCCGGTTTCAGCAGGAAGGGCTGGAGTCTGGAGTGCAAGGCATTCCCATTGCGATCTGCGAGCATACGGAAATCTGCGCGATTCACCATTGTATCGCGCGAAACGTGACTACCCCCAGTCCCATCGTTTTCGCGGCCGTTTGCACGGCCGTGCCTTGCGCGGTCCTGAACCATCCTTGACAGTTGTGGTCATGGCGCGATAATAATCCAAGATGCAACTTGTTTTGGAGAACAGACATGAAGATTCCACGGCGAGTCGTCAACGGGCTGGTGGGAGTCGGCCTCGGCCTCGAAATGGTTCAGCACACTGGCGATGAGCACGCTCACGATGACCCCCAGGTTCCGGCCCAAGAGGAAGTCCGGCCGACGACGGTTGCGGTAAACAGAGCGCAGCAGGTTCAGATTGCGCCGCCACGCATGAGGGTTGTCCGTCAAGAGCATTATCTTCCTGAGCACGGGTGCGCGTGGACACGGCAACCGAGGGCAGCACAGTCGCGCATGCCGCCGGCGCGCGTTATGGTTGTTCGTCAGGAAACTTAGGTAATGCCGTGCGTTTGCGCTGTATCCGAGGCGCACTCCGCCCTTGATCGTCTTCAATGGCCTCTGAGTTATTCTGAATGACCCGGAATCCAGAGTCTTGCTGCGCGAACTCCCCGCGAGGCGGATAGCCCAAGCCGAATTGGAAGGCGCTCCACATGCCACTCCCTGCTGGAACTTTCATCAAGGGTCGTTACGCCCTTGCGGGACTCCCAAAGTGTGGGGGAATGGCGGAGGTCTACAAGGCCTTTGACGTCCGGGACAATGGCCGGCCTGTTGCCGTCAAAGTCCTCACTTCTGTCAAGTTCGGGCAAGACATTCTCGCCGAGACGTTTAAGCGCGAAACACAGGCGTTAGGAAAACTGCGCCACCCGGGAATCGTCGAGTTGATCGATGCCGGCACCGACGAGGCGACGGGTAAACCGTTTTTGGTGCTTGAGTGGGTGGAGGCGAACCTCATCGAGTGGGTGAAGAAGTCGCCGCCAGCGGGTTGGGACTCATTCTACGACGACATCGGGAAGCATGTTCTTGAGGCTCTTGCGTTTGCTCACGCGCACGACGTCAAGCACCGCGACGTGAAACCCGGCAACATCCTGATGACCAAGGACGGGCATGCGAAGCTCGGAGATTTCGGTATCTCCAAAAGTCTTTCTATTCAGGCCGGGTTGACGCTTCGTGAGTTTATGTCTCGCCCATACACGCCCCCTGAAATAGACGATGGCCAGTTCACTGCTTCACGAGACGTTTTTGGATTCGGCGCCGTCGTCCTTAGTTGCCTCACCGATGTAAAATTGACTGATTACCCGGACATCAAGAAGGCACTCGCTCAATTCGACGCGCCGCCAAATGTCAGGGAACAGATCGCTCGTGCGGTTGATTTTAATCCCGCCGAGCGGCCGGCCACAGCCGATGTGCTTCTCGCAGAGCTTCAAAGGATTCAGCAAGAACGGATGCCGAAATCAAGCCGAAGGCGGTGCAACTTGGAATTCCGTTCGAAAGGGATAAAAGATCTTCAGACGGTTCTCCAGATTGAATCATATCAGGAAGTCACATGGCTTCTTCGAGACGACCTTAACCAAGCATGCGGCGTCCGGCCGTACAGAGGGAGCGGCGCCGTAGGCAACGCCCAGAACGTGGAAGATCAATACAACCTGTTCGGAGTGTCGTATCAGTATCATGTGAGGGTTAGCGATTCTGCGCGGCACCTCTTCGTCTTCGGCGCGTGGCCAATGTCGAGCGCCGCGCTGGAGCGGCAGAGAGATCAGGCCTGGTGCGCACCGTTTGAATTGGGTGCAACTGGCGGTTCTACAAGCGTTTTCCCTAGGTTTTTCGGCCGAATCGCCCCGTTTTTCGCGAATATTCAGGTGAGGCGCAGCTGAAAAAGGACATGGAGCATATCCTTACCGTTATTGAACAAAGCGGTACGGAGTCTGCTCCATGAAGAGACAATCTAAGCCATGCACTCCCGTGCGTCCAGTGACCGTCGAGACTTTGCGGCTGCAGGCCCAGGCGATCCTCGACGAACTGTTGCAGTTCTGCCAAACCAGCGAGCTGCCATTCGCGGCCTTCGAGAAAGAACTGCTCGTCCGCATCGCCGTCCTGGGCTGCTGTCTGCTGCGCGTGTTCCTCACCGCACGGCATCAACGCTTGGATGTGCAGCCGTTCCTGGCCAACGACAAGTACCGGCCCGGCAACGCCTATGCCGAGCGGACGTTGAAGACCTTCTACGGCGAAGTCACCTATGGCCGGCAGTATCTGATGTCGCGGGCCGGCGGCAGCGGCTTGTTTCCGCTCGACGTGGTCCTGGGACTGACCCGCGATCGGTTGTCGCCGTGGGTGAGGCAATGGGTCGCACGCCTGGCGACGCGCATGAGTTTCAAAGCGACGCAAATGGTGTGCAAGGCGGTGCTGAACTGGGTGCCGGCCCCCGAGACCATCGAGCAAGTGGTGCTCGGCATGGGACGCGAGGCGGCGCCGTTCATGAAGCAATTGCCCGCGCCGTCCGACGATGGCGAGGTTCTGGTGATCGAAGTCGATGGCAAGTGTCCGCCCATCGCCACCGAAACGGAGTTGGCGAAGCGTCGCGGCAAGCGGAAGCCGCGCCATGGGTCGGGTTGCACTTGCGGCTGCCAACGTCACCGGGGCCGAGCCAAACGGGCAGCGCGTGGCAGCAAGAAACGACGGAAAAAAGGCGACAAGAGCAAGAATGGCAAGGAAGTCAGCGTGGTAGTGATGTACACGCTGAAGCGTGGCGCGGACGGCTTGCTGCACGGGCCGCTGAACAAGAAACTGTATGCCACCTTTGCGGGTCGCAAGGCGGCGGCATTGTGGGCGCGTGCGGAAGCGACCAAGCGTGGCTTCGGACCGGAGACGACCAAGCGGGTGCAGATCGTCCTCGACGGGGCGAAGAGCCTGAAGAAGCACTTCGAGGCGTTATTCCCCCAGGCCATCTTCACGCTGGATGTCTGTCACGTCGTGGAGAGGCTATGGCGGCTGGGGCGTCACTATCACAAGGAAGGCACCGACGCCCTGAAGGCCTGGGTGGAAAAGCTGAAGGCGCTGCTGTACGCAGGGCGGGCGCGGACCTTGGTGCAGCGTTTGCAGGAGCTGTTGCGCGACACAGCGAACCGTGGACCTGGAACGAAGAGTCGCCGCGAAGCCTTGCGGAGCGAGATTGGTTACCTAGAGCCACGCCTATCGATGCTGCAATACGGCGTGTGGATGGCGCAAGACTTGGTGATCGCCACCGGCCAGGTGGAAGGTGCGGTGCGTTACCTGGTCGGCGAGCGTTTCGACTGTGCCGGTATGCGGTGGACCCGCGCCAAGGCAGAGGCGTTACTCCACCTGCGCTGCATCGAACTGAACGGCGACTGGCAAAAGTTTGTGAACTGGTTTGAACGGCAAAATCGCGCTCGCCTGAAGAAGGGACAACGCCGCAAGGTATTGACCAATCAACCGATGAAGCTGACGGTGGCAGCGTGAGAAAACCGTGTTGGCGTTTCAGCTGCACCCGTTTGAATTCTTCATCGACATCTCGCAGGGTCAAGCGGAATCGAGCGACGCCGTAAACCAACTGGAAATGGGCGTCAGCGAGTACGAGGCCAGAGCAAAGGTCGAGCGAGCGGAAGCGGACGAGCAGCGGGTCTTCCGGGTGTGGAACGACCTCCTCGAGGCGAAGGCCGAGGGCGAGAGGCAAAAAGAGACCTTACTTCCCTACCAGTCCGCCGAGGTGCGAGGACAATACATCGTCTTCCGGCTGGTGGGGCAATTGCCCGACACCGTCGGTGACATAGTCGGCCAGCCATGGCGAGTGAAATTGCAAGGAGCCGGTGCGCTTGGCGGCGTGGTCGCCGACATGGTCGATGGCGACCGGCTTCACCTTCAGATCAAGTATGGGGATTCCGCTAAGCTCCCGCGACAGGGTGTACTGACATTCGACATCACGGCAGCGCAGACAAATCTAAAGCGGGAGCGCACAGCGTTAGACGCGGTGCGCTTCAATCGCGCAGTTCGCCACGACCTCGGGCGACTCCTCGTTCACCCGGAAACCGCCAAGCAGCCAATCGCCTGCCCGAACATTGAGTTCAGGCAGGATCTGGACGAGGCGAAGCAGAACGCGGTGCGGGCGGCTCTGGGCAGCGAAGATTGTCTCGCCGTGGAGGGGCCACCGGGAACCGGGAAGACAAGGTTCATCGCCGAGCTGGTTCTGCAGTATTTGAAAAAACATCCGACATCTCGTGTCCTCGTTACGTCGCAGACACACGTTGCGCTCGATAACGCCATCGAGCGAATCGCCGTGCTTGACGCCACGCTCAATATCGTGCGCGTGGCGCGATCAGAGGACCCACGCGTCTCGCCTGCTGTCGAGCCCTTAACGATCGAAAACCAGCTGCGCAAGTGGACGGTTGAGGTGATCGGCCGGGGTAAGCAATTCTTGACCTCGTGGGCAATGCAGCGTGGTGTTCGCCAAGACGAAGTCGAGTTATCCGCCGTATTGCGCCGGCTCAGCTATGTACTTGAGCAGATCGAGGCGGCGGAATCGGAAGTGGCGCGCCTCAGGGAAGCGGACGACCTGCAGGAGGGCGAGAGCGTGGGCCAGATGCTGGCCAGGGAGGAGGAACTGTCGCGCCTGACGATTGCTCTGGCATCCAGACGCAAAGCCCGGCAGGCTCTCCAGAAGGAATTGCGGGACCGGGGGTTTGAAGAGTTGGCTGCCCGCTCGCGGCCGGAGATTGACGAATGGGCGAATGCGTTGCTCGGCGACAGCGCGGAGGCGACCCGATTTCTCGCTCTGCTGAGAATTCACGCTGAGTGGGTCGAAGGGTTCGGCAAGGGACCTGAATTCCACGCCGCATTGCTGGCCCGCACTCAGGTCGTCTCGGGAACCTGCATCGGGATGGCCGGCGTCGACGGGTGGGACGACCTGGAGTTTGATCTCTGTATCCTGGACGAGGCCTCGAAGGCGACCGCCACCGAAGCGCTGGTCCCGATGTCCCGCTCACGCAGTTGGGTTGTTGTCGGCGACCCACAGCAACTACCACCGTTTCAGCATGAATTCCTCCGAGACCGGGACGTCCTCCAGGATTACAACTTGACGCCAGGAGACTTTAAGGAAACGATCTTGAACCGGTTTCTCGCCCATTTGCCCCAGGACAATCGACACTACCTCAACGTGCAGCACCGGATGATAGCGCCGATTGGGAACCTTATCAGTCATTGCTTTTATAAGGAGCGTGGGCTCCTCAGTCCCCGGACAGATAGCGACCCCCTGCTCCTGCCCGTTTTGCCGCGACCGGTCACGTGGTACACGACTGCGCGGCTCACTAACCGCCGGGAGCAGGAGTTGCCAGTGAAGAAGTTTGTCAACCGCTCGGAAGTGGATGCCATCCGCCAAATTCTCGGCCGCCTGAATGCCGCAGTGTTACATTCGGGGCGGAATTATAGAGTCGCCGTCCTCACCGGGTACGCAGAACAGCGCCAAACCATCGAGCGTGCCGTCCGCCCGGAACTTCGCTCCTGGGGCTCGCTTTCAGTCGAGTGCAACACCGTACATGCGATCCAGGGGCGGGAAGCCCAGATCGCCATTTATTCGGTGACACGCTCGAACCCCCTGGGGAAAATCGGGTTCCTTCGCGAGACGGAGCTACTTAACGTAGCCCTGTCTCGGGCCGAATTCGGCCTAGTGATCGTCGGAGATCACCACTTCTGCGGAACGGTAATGTGCGACAATCCGCTTGGCCGTGTCCTGGAATATGTCGAAGGCCATCCAGAGGACTGTGCCTTGCTGGAAGTGTCTGGTTGATTAGGGACGCGGTAGGCGATCGGCTGGGCGTTAATTGGGGAGGACTGGCGATGGGCATTCGGGTGTTCCAATTGGCGAGTGAAAGCGGGCTCTCGTCGGCCGAAGTGGTTTCCCGCTGTGCCGAGCTGGGAGTTATAGCGAAGAACCACATGAGCGTCCTCACCGAAGAAGAGGCCGCGCACGTGCGGTCCGCGATCAAGAAGAAGATACTCAAGAACGCCGTCGAACACGAGTTATCTCCCCGGCAGGCACGCGCAGGGGCGGGGGGGCAGCAGAACCCCGAGGAATCAAGGCCCGGGCCGGGGTTGTCCGCCGAGGCGGAAGAGGCCGCGCACCGTCACGCGCTGCGCCCGGCTTCCGGGTGGCCGATTGCCGGGAGGTCGCCCTGCCTATCTACAAGCTCTACGTCGTGTCCGTTATCGAGCAGCACAAGCCGATTCCTCCGATCCCCGAGTTCGTTCTTAAGGTCATTAACGAGGGCCTCGGGTCGATTGACGACATCGGCGGATTCCTAGGACTAGAGCAGCCGGTCGTCGAGGACGCCCTAGTGGAACTGATGCGCAGCGACGACGTTCATCTGACCGCGCCCCCGGATCGCGCGTCCAGGAATTCGCGATTAGCGCCAAAGGGAGGCGCACGACTCGAGAAGTCCCAGTTAGTCGTCCGGCAAGAGACCACGTTGCCCGTCCACTTCGACGGGCTCCTGCGCCGAGTCACCAGCCTCGGCCGCTCCTCATTTCTCACCGCGAAAGAGGTGCGTGACTCGGGCGCGATGGAAATTCCCCCGTTCCCGGCAAAGAGCCCCGAGTTGGAAGATCTGAAACTTGGGGAGCTGGACCAACTATTTTCGCGGCAATTTCCGGACGGAGAGGACAAGCGTCGCCAGAAGACCAGGCTTTTGGCGCTCAAGTCACTCGCACGCCGGGAGCGATTCTACCAACCGGCATTTGCCCTCGCCTACCGCGCCATCGATAGCGACGAGGTTCAAGTTGCCTTCGAGATCGACGGTAGGCTCTCTCAGGAGCATGAGGAAGCGTTCGCCCGTGGCGACGGACCGCGTCGCCTGGGCATTGTCCAATCCATCACAACGACCCGGGCTGAGCGATTGCTCGCTCAGGTGCTTGGGCGAGACGTCATCAACGAGGCGCAACCATCGGAAGAACTAGAGGAAGCCAAGGAAGAAGCCGGCTGCGCCGCCGCGGAACTGGAAGCTGCCCATGAGAAGCTCAAGAGTGCTGAGTCTGCCGAGCAACGAAAATCCGCCGAACAGGCGGCCCAAGCGGCGGCGCAGCGGCTGGCAGTCTCACAGGCCGCGCTCGCCCAGCACACCACGAGACATCTTGGGGTCTTTGAACACCCTCGCTTGTTGCAACAGGCGCTGCAGGATAGCAAGCAACGGCTCCTTATTATTTCCCCTTGGATTACCCCGGAGGTCGTTGACGCGGGTTTCCTATTGCGATTGGAGGCTCTCTTGCAGCGCGGTGTCCGCGTCTACATCGGTTATGGACTCGGCAATGTTGCGGAGGACAAGGAGGGGCAGAAACGCGTCGTCGCGCACCTAGAGAAGTTGGTCGCCAAATGCGACGGATTCAGGATAACGCGCATGGGAGACACGCACGCCAAGGTTCTCATCTCCGACCAGAATTTTGGTGTGGTCACGAGCTTCAACTGGTTGTCCTTCCGCGGAACTCAGAATCGGACGTTCAGGGACGAGCGAGGTATTTATTTTTCCAAACGCGATCTCATCGACAACCTTTTCAACGACTACCTATCCCGTTTCGCTTAACTGGTGACCCCGATGCCCTTCGGTCGACCGGCAGCCAGGCGCCTACGGGCGAGACAAATCTACGCGAGGCACCATGGCGGAAACCGAACATGACCTTTTCGATTTCATCCGTGCGGCCACCGACGATATCGCGGGCGAGTACCAGCGTATCCAGAAGCGGGCCAAAGACGATCCGGGCACAGCGGGAGATGAAGGCGAGGAAAACTGGGCATCAATATTGAGGGACTGGCTGCCGCCGTCCTATCGGGTTGTCACGAAGGGCCGCATTCTGAGCGACAAAGGAACTGCCGGCCCCCAGGTCGATGTCCTTGTGCTCCACCCGCATTACCCACCCTTTCTGGTCAACAAGAACAAGAAGGTCTATCTTGCGAGCGGCGTTCTGGCCGCCTTTGAGTGCAAAGTCACGCTCAAGGCCGAGCACATCAGTGCGGCGACGCAGAACTCTGTTGCCATCAAGCAGTTATTCCCCGAACGTAGCGGATCCCCCTACCGGGAGCTTTTCAGCCCCATTAAGTACGGGCTGCTAGCCCAGTCGCACGCCTGGACGAAGCCTCGCAGCACGCCGCTGACGCATGTTTCTGCCGGGCTTGATGAAGCCGACAAGACGTTCGTACAACATCCACGTGAATCTGTTGACCTTGTGTGCATCGCGGACCTTGCCACCTATGTGCAGTGGAAGTTGGCTCACATTAGAACGATGGACAATGCCCGATTGCTTGTCGGTTCGGCCTTCAACGGCTATTACCGCACGGAGCACACACTGAAGGAGCTTGGCCTTTGCTCCAAGATCAAATTCCGCGACGAGCGTATCAATCCGATCGGAAGCTTCCTATGCACATTCCTTCGTATGCTTGCGTGGGAAGACGCATCGCTTCGCGACCTTGCCGGCTACTTCCGGTTAACCGGCCTTGCGGGATCAGGTATGGGTACAGTGCGAGAATGGCCGCTGACGGTGTACTCGCCGGCAACGAAGCGGAGGATATTGAAGAAAGCCCCGTCGACGTTTGTTGGTGTGGAATACGTCACACCATCGTGGGACGAGTGGTGCAGAATCCTGCCGTAATTGTCTACCAACCAGCAAGCGCGGGCTCGTGTATTCAGAGCGCCCCTTGCCAGAACGCGCCGCTCAATTCTCCCCGCGTAGTCTGGTCGATCCAGCCGACGAGCTCCTGCAAGCCGCCGGACGAAAAAGACGACGCAGCTGGGACGCAACTCGATCCGTGATCGCGGCATGAAGGATCTCGGCTGTGGCGAACGGCGGTATCTGGTTGCTCGATTCCAGGTTGCCTGAGCGCGCCATGCTGGAGAATGCCCCAGGGGCGATGAGCCGAAACGACGGCAGGCTTTCGCAAACTCGAAATCCGAAGCACGAAATCCGAAACAAGCTCCAAACACGAAATCCGAAGTTGAAAACAGACCGGGCCGGACGGGCCTGCGGGACAAGCCGGCATGCGTCGTCCGAGTCGGCAGGCCCGGCGTGCTAATCTGCCAAACTGCATCACGTGCCGGACATGCCGGAGAAGCCGGCGGGTCGTCCGAGTGGGCGGGCCAGCGCCCAGGCTCCGGCGCCTCGGAACGTCTTCGAGCTGGGATTGGGACATCTATCTACTATAATCAACGGCGAGCCGGCGCGTGAGCGACCAAAGCAGGGCTCGCCCCCCGGATTGCAGGAGGCCGCGAAAAATGTCCACCGTGCCGATCGAAACCATTGCGAGCGTCGAGGCAAAGCGAATCGCCGCCGAACGACGCTTCAACAAACTTGCCAAGGCGTGGAAAACGGAAACCGAACTTGTATCCAAGGTCACCAAGCGGATGATGCACCCGGCTTATCAAAAGATCATCGGCATGGGCGAACCGGCGATCGCGTTGATTCTCAAGGACTTATCGAAGAACGGTCCCGATGACTGGTTCTGGGCGTTGACGGCTATCACGGACGAAAACCCGATCACCGACGCAATCGCCGGCGACATGGTCGCGATGACGGAGGCTTGGCTGCTATGGGGAAAAAACGCCGGCTACCTAAGCGATTGCCAAAGTCCACCGAGCGCCATTTCCCAAAGCTGACTGACTACCTCGTGATGAGCCCCAAGGACGCGACCTACAATTGCATTGCGTTTGCGGCCGGGGATACAACCAGAAAATGGGATCCCGGCATGTTGCCCGAGCCTGGCTATTATTGGCCGGCCGGCGCGCTTCAGGATGACAACGACGGCATCGACGCGCTCATACGTGCGTTTGCCCAGATCGGCTACAAGGAATGCCGGAACGGCGATCTGGAGGCCGGCTGGCAAAAGGTTGCGTTGTACGCGAGCAAGAGGGAGGATTGGCTGCACGCTGCACTGCAGGAACCCAACGGCGAATGGAGCAGCAAGCTCGGTAGCAGCTACGATATTCGCCACAAGACGGCCCAATGCCTCGAAGGGCCGGCTTATGGGACCGTCATGTGCTTCATGAAAAAGCGCAAGCCACGGCGCAAGCATTAACGGGCGGCAAGCAAAGGGACGGACGACGAAAGCGGACGCAGCTCGAATCGTGCCATGATGAATCTTACCTGTGGCGGCTGGCGGTATCTGGTTGCTGGATCGAGGTTGCCGGTTGGATTGTTGAATCTTGGATCGGTAGAACTGGAGGCGCCGGCGGTATCTGGTTGCTGGATCGAGGTTGCCGGAGCCGCGCTATGCTGGAGAATGCCCGAGGAGCGCTGAGCCGAAACGACGGCACGCTTTCGCAAGCTCGAAATCCGAAGCACGAAATCCGAAACAAGCTCCAACCACGAAATCCGAAGTTGAAAACGACCGGGCCGGACGGGCCTGGCGTGCAAGGCGGGTCGTCCGCGTTGGCGGCCCCGGGTGTACACGCCGGGGCAATCACGCTACGGTAAGCTGAGGGGAGTCAGGCGGGGGCGCCCTCAAACGGAGTCTCAGTCGTGATTCACTGCACCTGTGCATGCGGCAAGAACCTGAAGGTGGCTGACGAGTCGGCCGGGCAAAAGATCACGTGCCCAAATTGCGGCAAGGTCGCGGTCGTGCCGGCCGCGGTCCCTGCCGGCGCCGTCGATCAGGAAACCGCCGCACTGCCCAGTCCGGTGCCACAGGAAGCTGCTGACGAAGGCCCCACGGATCCTGGGACATGCGACCGCAATGCGACGGTCGCGCGCGATGGTTTGGCTTTAGGCCCGGACACCCCGCCAAACGATCGCGCCGGCGCGCCGCCGGCTGAAGTCGCGGGCGCATCCTGGAGCCTGGGCGGTTACCGCATCGTGCGCGAACTGGGCCACGGCGGCATGGGGACGGTCTATGAGGCCGAAGACGTCAAGCTCGAACGCCACGTCGCCCTCAAAGTCATGAAGCCGGAGATCGCCCAGAACCAGCAACATCGCGAGCGCTTCCTGCGCGAAGCCTGCACCACCGCCAGCGTCATCAGTGATTTCATCTGCCCGATCTATGAAGTCGGCGAGGACAACGGCGTTCCCTTTATCGCGATGCCGTTCCTGAAAGGCAAGCCGCTCAACGCGCACTGGAAGAAGAACCAGCGGCTGCCGATCGACGAAGTGGTGCGCATCGGCAAGCAGGTTGCCGAAGGGCTGAGCGCCGCACATGAAGCCGGGCTGGTCCATCGCGATATCAAGCCGGCCAACATCTGGCTGGAGACGCAACTCAGCGGTCCGCCGCGGGCGCTCATCCTGGACTTTGGCCTGGCCCGCGTGCAGGCCGACCACGTACACATCACCCAATCGGCGCTATTGTCGGCACGCCGGCGTACATGTCCCCCGAGCAAGCCCGTGGCAACAAGCACGTGGACGCGCGCACCGATCTGTTCAGCCTCGGCTGCGTGCTGTACGCGCTGTGCACGGGCGAGTTGCCGTTCCAGGGCGCGACGATGATGGACGTCCTGACGGCGCTGGGGACGCACGATCCGGCGCCGCCGCACACCATTTCGGCGACGATACCGCAGCCGCTGTCGGACCTCATCCTGCGTCTCTTGGCAAAGAATGCGGCCGACCGGCCGCGGACGGCGCGGGACGTGATCGCGGAACTCGCCGCGATCGACAGCGACCTTGCGAAACCGGCGAAGGAAACTGCCACGGAGCGGATCAAGCCGCCGGTAAAGTCAGGCAGCAAGACCCTGCGAGTTTCGGACGCGGACAAGACGGCAACCGGGACTCAGGAAATGTCTGGCGTCGCGGGTCTCAGCGCGCTGCGGCTCAAGACTTCCTACGCTCTCTTCACTCTGATCGCAGTCGGCTTGCTCGGCTGCGTCATCCCCTTGGCGGGCGGCGGCATCTACTACATCGTCACCGACAAGGGAACCATCGAGCTCCAGACCAAGGACGCGAAGGTCCAGGTCCTCCTGCTGAAGAACGGCCAGGAGATCGCAGTCCTCGACGGCACGAGCAAGAAAACCTGGTCCATCCGCCCGGGCACTTACACCCCCCGCCTGAAGGACGATCCCGGAGACCTGGAAATCGTCATGCCGGACACGTTCGAGCTGAAGCGCGGCGGCAATCATATCGTGACGATTCGCAAGCTCACACTCGACCCGAAGCTGCGCTTGGGCCCACAAGAACCTCGGCAATGCTCTGCGAGACAAGGGCCAGTTGGACGCGGCCATCGCCGAGTACCGCAAGGCCATCGACATCGAGCCCAAGGACGCGGTCGCCCATAATAGCCTCGGCGTCCTCCTGCGCAACAACGGGGACCTGGATGGCGCGGCGGTCTGCTTCCGCAAGGCCAGCGCACTCGACCCCAAGTACGCCCTGGCCCTGCACAACCTCGGCGTCACCCTGTGGGCTCAAGGCAAGCTGGACGAGGCCGTGCCCGAATACCGCGAGGCCATCCGGCTTGACCCCGGCCAGGCCGCGACACACAACGAACTCTGCTGGGGCTTGCGACTTCAGGGCAAGCTGGACGAGGCGATCGCATTTGGCAAGAAAGCGGTGGCGCTAAAGCCCCGCGATGCCAACTACCACAACAGCCTGGCTTATGCCCTGTGGGATCAAGGCAAGCTGGACGAAGCGATCGCCGAATTCCGCGCGGCCGTCCGCCTAGACGCTCAATATGCTGCGGCTGCCGCCAACCTCGCCGAAGCCGAACGGATGGCCGCCCTGCAGGACAAGCTCCCGGCCTTGCAAAAGGGTGAGTTCAAGGCCCGGACGATGGACGACCTGCGCCGATGGCCCGCTGGTGCAAACTCAAAAAGCTCTTCCGCGCCGCGCCCGGATGTACGCTGACGCATTCGCCGACAACCCAAAGCTGGCCGACGACCTGACGACGTGGAGCCGCTACAATGCCGCCTGTTACGCCGCGCTGGCCGCCGGCGGCCTGGGCAAGGACGACCCGCCGCCGGACCAGGCGCAACAAGCGGCACTGCGCCGCCAGGCGCTTGCATGGCTCCGGGCCGACCTTGACCTGCGCGAAGCAATTGGACAACGACAGGCCCGAGGACCGCAAGACGGTCGCTGAAACATTCCGCTATTGGCGGCAGGATGCCGACCTGGCCGGCCTCCGCGACGCGGCGGAGCTGGCCAAGCTGCCAGCGGAGGAGCAGAAGGCGTTCACCCAGTTTTGGTCTGACGTGGTGGAGTTGCTCAAGAAGGCGCAGGAGAAGCCGAAATAGCCACGGTAAGCCGTTGCGACGGTGCAGTCCCCGAGGGGAGCCGTTTGTCCTGCCAGGTAAGGAAGTTGTCGGCACCAGCCTCAAGGCCCTGGACAATATCCAGCGGATCGGTGAGCGACGTGAGCAGCATGACGGGGATGGTCCCGTGAGCGGGGTCGTCCTTGATCTTGCGGCCCAGTTCGTAGCCGGACATCCCCGGCATTACGATGTCGCCGCGCGAGTCGAGCAGGCGCTTCCCCCAACCTTTGAACCAGCCGATGTCCCGTAAGACGTGAAATCGGCGACACGGGTCAGGTGCTCCGTGGGCCATCGGATGCGACCGTCTCCTGGAAGATCTCAGCGGAATCCGTGAACTATTCGTGAGAGCTGCCGGCCGATTTCCGAAAGTTGACGACTTGCACGCGCAGCTCCGGTGCCGAGCGCAACGCCTCTACGAAAAACCCGTCCACAATCCTGGCGCGGGTGGCGGCAGCCCAATCGTCGACCGCCGGCCACGACACCGACTTGAGCAGCACCAGGTCGGTCGCGCCCGCTCGGATCGCCACGCGGACCGCGAGCGAGTCGCTGGTCACTTCCCAGGTGTGCGGCAAATGGCCGGGCAAGCGATCGTCGTCTTGCAGGAAGGGCAGGGCGTCGAGAATAAACCAGGCTCCCGGCTCGGCGGCCGGGGGGAGGCACGACCGCACCGGCGCCTCCGGCAGCAGCCGCGCCAGGACATGGGCGTTCACCGACAGCGCCTGCAGGGCGAGCCAGTGCGCCGCTTCCTCGCCGAGCCGATGCACGGTGTCCAGCGTGCGAACCGCCTCCGCCGTCGGCCCGCCGCCGGGGACGAGCACGGTGCGGGTCGATCCGAGCCAGCTCCGTAGGCGCGGTCCCAGGTCCGGCAGATCGAACAAGCTGCCGCCGACCTTCACGACGCGAAGCGGTGCGCTCATGGGGGTCTCCTCGTCTCGGCCGCCAGCACGGCGACGGCATAGGCGCAGGCCGCATCCGACAGCGCCCGGCCGAGCTGATCGGCAAGTGCCACGAACGGCACAGTCCGTAGCCGCGGATGGGTCGCGCAGACCCGCCGGCCGACGATATCGCCGGAGCCTGCAAGGATGACCCGGCACGGCTCAGCGCGACCGGCGAGCACGCGATCGACCGCAGCGCGGACATAATCCACCTGCGTTTCGCTCGCCCGGATGACCAGCGCGTCGATCTCGGCAACCGGCACTTCCGGGGCGTCCGCGCACAGCAGTCGGGCCAGACGCGCCTGGGCGTGGCAGCGCGTCGCCGGCCGGCCATCCGCCGTGTCGAGATCGTACGGGTTTTCCGGCCACGTCTCAAGCCAGAGGTAGACATCGAGCATGGTCGCGAACCACTCGGCGGCGACGCCCATGCCGAGCACCGCGCAGACCGGCGTCCGCCGGACGCCCGTGTAAACCAGTTCGCCGCTCGCCATTCGCTCCCGATCGGTCAGCGCACGGGGCCACGGCTTGCCCGCGGTAAGGTAAATGATATCGGTAGTGGTGGAGCCGGTGTCGATAAGCAGCGCCGGCTCGCCATCGGTGAAGCGTGCCGCCAGGTGCGCCAGCGCCAACCAGTTCGCCGCCGCCGCGGGCACGGGATGCCGGCACACGTCCGCCGCCGCGACCAACACGCCGCCGGTCGTCCACACATCGACCGGTATTCCCGCGGCCGCGTCCGCCACGCTGTGCACGATGGCCAGCACGCCGTCGCGCTTGCTGGCAAAGCAATCGCACAGCTCGCCGGTCATGGTTACCGCGAGCCGATCATGCGGCGGCATCGCTGCCCGGATCGACCGCAACTCCGCCGCGAGGCGCTCGGGATGTTTCCACAGTGCAAATGGCCGGCTGTGCGCGACGCGCGTGGTGTGGGCCGCTTTCAGATTGGCTCCACCGATGTCCAGGCCGAGGATCGAGGTCATCACTGCTGCCACAGCTCGAGCTGGCGGCGGACGTGCTGGCGCAGCCAGTAGTAGTTTCCCATAGACGTCCAGTCGTTTTGCAGCAATTCCAGCGAGCGAATGATGGCGGCATGGAGCGGGGCCCGCAGGCGCGGCAGTAGCTCGTCGAGCTCGCCCTTGAAGCCGAGCTGGCCGGTCTTGCCCTTGTCCAGCAGCACGCCGAGATCCTCGTCGACACTCTGCAACAGCGGGACGGCCGCCTTGGCGCCCTCGTGGGCAAATACCGCCCGGGCCTGGTTGATGCGGCCGGCGTACTGCGCATGCAAGTCCAGGTGCAGCCGTTCGAGGAAATGCGCCGCATCAACGGCGGCCCGCTCGTCCTTGCTCTTCAGCAGCTGGCGGATCAACTCCAGCTGCTGCTGGCGGCCGGCGGGGCTGGCCGCGGCGCGGTCGAGGTAGAGGTTCCAGGTCGAGCCGGCGTTGACCCAATCGCTGCGGGCGCTGGCGGCCGCGTTGCCGGCGGGCGCACGGACGGCGCAGCTGGTCGCGCTCGCCCTTGTCTTGCCAGACCATCGCCCGCATCCACAGGGCGCGCTGGTTGAGAAAGTCGCGCGCGACATAGGCGACAATGGATGTCAGCGCGGTCTTCTTGGGCGGCGCCGGTCGGTCCTCGCCGCGGGCCGGCTGTGCCAGGCGATCCTCGCCTTCCACCTGCAACAGCGTCAACAGGAATTGGTCCTCGCTCCAGAAATTGTTCACCACGGCCTGGCCGTGCGGCTCGTGCAGCGCTGCGTAGGCGTCGTTGAGCTTGCTGCGCCAGTCGGCCACGGCACGCTGGAAGTCCGCCGTATCGGCCAGACCGACCAGGTTATCGTCTTCCAGGAACGGGCGCAGACGCTCATCGCGCTGCACCACTTCCTCGCCCTTGCCGTGCACCAGCATTTCGCGCGGCTGCACGTCGTACTTGTCGAACAGGTCGGCGATAACGTGGATCAGCGGCTTGCGCGGGAGGTCCGCGAGTTGGCTGCCGAGCTTGATCCGATCCAGCGCCCGGTGAATCGACGTCCACGGCAAGCGTTCGGTCTGGAAGCGTTTCTGCCGCTCGGTCTTGTCGATGCCGCCCAGCTCCGGGGGCAGGAAGAGCCGCAGGCGCGAGTCGGCGAATTGTCGACGCGGTCGTCGGCGGGCGGCGCGTTCCAGACACGGACCGGCATCCCGGTGACCGCGCTGAGCTGGCGCACGAGAAAGGCCGGATCGAGATAAAACACGATCCGCTCCTGCCCCGCCAGCGCCTCCTCCAGCTCGAGCATCCGCGGCGGCACCGCCGGCAGGGGACACGCCACTCGGACCCGGGCCCCCTTGAGCTGCTCCGCGGTGAGGCCGGCGGACTGCAGCAGCGCCGGATCGGCTTGCGCGTCGTGCAGCGTGGCGAGCTTGCCGTCGGCAGTCTGCACCGGGAAGGCGCGGCGCGGATCGAACAGGTAGAGCTGCGCCGCTTGCCCGGGCGCACGCCGATCAGCACAACCTCCTCGGGCGCGTCGGCCAGAAAGAAGAGGCAGCATTCCATCGTTTCGTTGCGTTGCACCGCGTCGGGCAGCTGCAGTTGCCGCACCAGGGCCACGAACACGCGGGTGCGATCGCGCGTGCTGCCGTAGCCGCGGCGCAGCACCTGGGCCGGCGGGAGCCAATCATCGCCCTGCTCATGCAAGAGCACGTGGCGCTGCACCCACTGAAACGCCTGGCGCAGCACCTCCGCGGGCGCGGCGCCGTGGACCTCCAGTGCGCGGGCCGCATCACGCAGCAGGAAACACTCAGCAATGTATTCGGCGTCTGCCCGGCGATAGGTCGGCGATTCGACCTCGGCCAATTCCTCTGCGCTCAACCCGACCGTTTCCGCCAGGGATTTGCAGGTCTCGGCGCTCGGGATCAGCCGGGCGCGCTTTTCGGCATGTTCCTGGATGTCGGCGTTGAGCAGCTGCAGCCCTTCCCAGTAGCGCGTGGAATCGGGCGCTGGCGCAGGAGTTCGAGGCCGATCTGCCGTGGCTGGTTCTTGGATGGCGCGCCCAGGTTGCCGCCGGGACGCGCGGGCGGCCTTGAGGGGCAGCCGGGGACAAAGACAAGCAGAAGAACGGCAAGCGCGGGGAGGTTCTTCATGGTGTCGGTAGGCAAAACGACCCGCGGGATTCGCTGCGCTCATCCCGCGGCTTGGGGAGTTCGGGTTAGCGTGGCATCCCCTCGTCTGCCAGCGCCTGCCGCAAGCGCAGGCAGCAGGCAATGACGCGCGGCAATTCGGACAGGGGCACCATGTTCGGGCCGTCGCTCAACGCCTCGTCGGGCCGCGGATGCGTCTCGAGGAACACGCCGTCGCAGCCGCACGCCACCGCGGCGCGAGCCAGGTACGGGATCATGCGGCGGTCGCCGTCGGAGCGATCGCCCTTGCCCGCCGGTTTCTGTACGCTGTGAGTCGCGTCGAAGATCACCGGACAGCCGAGTTCCTGCATCCATGGGATCGACCGCATGTCGTTGACGAGCTGGCCGTAGCCGAACGTCGAGCCGCGCTCGGTCAGGATCAGGTCGTGATTGCCGACCTCCGCGAGCTTGGTGATGACATTGCGCATGTCCCAGGGCGCCATGAATTGGCCCTTCTTGACGTTGATCGGCCGGCCGGTCTGGGCGGCGGCCAGCAGCAGGTCGGTCTGCCGGGCGAGGAACGCGGGGATTTGCAAGAGATCGCAGACCTGGGCGGCGGGCTCGGCCTGGTGGCATTCGTGGATATCGGTCGTCACCGGCAGACCGGTCCGGCGCTTGACCTCCTCCAGGGTGCGCAGGCCTTCGTCCAGCCCCGGCCCGCGGAACGATTTGCCTGAGGAGCGATTCGCCTTGTCGAATGACGCCTTGAAGATCAGCGGCAGCCGTAGCCGCTCGGCCAACGCGGCCAGCTCGCCGGCAATCGACAGCGTCAGCTCATGGCTCTCGATTACGCACGGCCCCGCGATCCAGGCGAGCGGCTGGCCCGGACCACAGGGAACCTTGCCGATGTGGACGACTCTAGCAGTGGGCATGACTTTCCCCTCCCTGGGTAGCGAAGCTTCCCTGAGCATAAACCGGACGGCGCCGCGGGAAAAGAGCAACCGCCTACTGCTTCAGCTCCGCCGGCACCTGGTCGATCTTCGCCGCCAGGATGAAATCGTTCTCCGACAGGCCGCCCAGCGCGTGCGTGCTCAGCTCGACCGCCGCGTTGCGATAGCCGGTCAGGTGCAGGTCGGGATGGTGGTCCTCCGCCTCGGCGATCCGGCCGACGCGGTTGAAGAAATCCAGGGCGGCGGCAAAGTCCTTCATGCGCCACTCGCGGCGAATCCGCTTGCCGTCGGCGCTCAGCTTCCACAGCGGCACCTCGGGCATTAGCTCGCGCACCTGTTCGGCGGCAAGCGGCGGCACGCCGCCCTCGCACGGCTTGCAGTGTTTTTGGCTCAATTCGGTTGCGATGCTCATCGTCGGATCCTCATTATTGCCGGCAGTAGGTCCCGCCTGCCGGGCGGGACCTGGAGGCGCACAGGTCCCGCCCGGCAGGCGGGACCTACTTCATTCTATGCGCCCGCGCATTCGCTACCGGCGGCAAGGTTGGCGGGCGCGGTTGCGGGATGTGCGGGTTTTGCCTCGGCCACGACTCGTTCCGGCGGTGCGGGTCGGCCGAAAAGGGAGGATAGATTCAATCACTCCGCTTCCGCCGGACCGCGCGGATTTTTCCGCGGTGCCGCCTCGAGCGGACGGGCTGGGCAAGCGACATAAAAAGGGGAACTGGCATGGGCCTGACACGATGGGGCATCCCGGCGGCGGTGCTGCTGGCACTGGCCTGGCCGAGCGGCGGCGCCGCGCCAGGACTCGCTGATCGGCGCCATCAAGGTCGAGCACCTTGACGGTGTACACATCAAGGGCAAAATCGTCGATTTGACCCACAACCACGACGGGGACCATCGCATCTGGTCGCGCTCCCTGTACTGCAAGCGCGACCTGTACATCTACCTACCGCCTTGTTACGATCCCCACCAGGCTTATCCCGTGATGATCTTCCTGCATGGCTTCGCGTCCGACGAGCAATCGTTTCTGCGCGTCGCCCCGCTCATCGACGAGGCGATCTGCAAGGGCAAGCTGCCGCCCGTAATCGTGGCCGCCCCCGACGGCTCGCTTGACGGGCGGGGGAGCCTGCACTCGCCGGGTAGCTTCTGGATCAACTCGAATGCCGGACCGTACGAGGACTTCGTCTTGCAGGACGTTTGGGATTACCTGACGCATCATTATGCGATCCGGTCGGAGCGCAACGCCCACGTGCTGCTCGGCGTCTCGATGGGCGGCTTCGGCGCGTTCAACCTTGGCATCCGGCACCGCAACGCGTTCGGCGTGGTGGCCGGCATCTTCCCGCCGCTGAACCTGCGCTGGCAGGATCTCGATTGCGACGCGCACGCCAATTTCGACCCTCGCTGCTGGGGTTGGCGGCAGTCCTTCGACAACGGCGGCGAAGTCGTCGGCCGCTTCGGCATCTGCAAGGTGCGCCTCGGCGACATGGTACGGCCGGTTTTCGGCTGCGGCGACGAGGCGCTCGCGAGCATCATCGCGAACAATCCGATCGAGCTGGTGGATCACTGCCGGCTGCAGAACGGCGAATTGCAGATGTTCATCGCCTTTGGCGGGCACGACGAGTTTAACATCGACGCCCAGGTCGAGAGTTTCATGTACCTGTGCAAGCACCGCGGCATCGGCATGCACGTGGCTTACGACCCCAACGGCCGGCACAACTGGGACACGGCGCTGCACTTCACGCCGTTGCTGATCGACTGGCTGGCGGCGCGTCTCGCGCCTACGCGCCGTGCGGCACCTGCGGCGGCCCTTGCAGCGGCGCGTGCAGCGGCCCCTGCGGCGCCCCCTGCACTCCCATGCTTCCGGACGTATTGCCGGCGCGGCCTACGGTGTTACCATAGGCACGGCAGGCTCCGCAAGCGGCGGGATGAGCACAGCGAATCCCGCGGGTCGATAGCCGTCGACCCGCGGGATTCGCTGCGCTCATCCCGCCGCTTGCATGAAAACTGCTCTCCCCTTGCCCTAACGCTTCTGGTAGATTCCGCCCGCGTAGCACGTCAAGGGGGGCCGGCGCTGGGGAGCGTGGCCGCGACAAGGAGGTCGGGGCGTGGCCGGGAACTGGCGAATCCGCCACAAACTGATGCTCGGGATGGCTCTGGTCGTGATCGTCATGGCCCTCCTGCTCGTCGGCACGCTCAAGGGCCTGTTCACGTTCAAGGGCATGATGCGCGCCTTCGACGGCAAGCTGCCCGAGTTGGAGAAGGCGACGGCGCTGCAGCGCGAAATCGAATTCCTTGTCAATCGCCCCGATAACCCAGGCCAGCAAGACGCCGTCCTCGACCGCCACCTGCAGCAGGCTCGTAGCGCCCTGACAGCCTACAACACCCAGCTCAATGAAACCGTGCGGACCAATCGGGACCCCGAGCAGGGCTACCGCGAAAAGGAGCTGGTCAAGGGACTCGAGTTGTCCTTCGCGCGCCTCGAAAAGTTCATCCAGGAAGCGCGACTCCCCCACGTCGACAAGCCCGGCGATCCCGACCAGGATCTGCTCGCCGAAGGCACGAAAACCCGCCAGGCGATCGAAGACCTGCGCAGGACCGCCAACGATCTCGTCAACATCCTCAACTTCGAACTCAGCGAACGCGTCAGGGCCGCGCGGCGAAAACAACACCACCGTCAACATTCTCGTGGGCACCAGCTCCACGGCGGTGTTG
The DNA here is from genome assembly GCA_963834865.1 of uncultured Gemmataceae bacterium. Taxonomy (GTDB): domain Bacteria; phylum Planctomycetota; class Planctomycetia; order Gemmatales; family Gemmataceae; genus CAWIDK01. The sequence continues at coordinate 1,173,067 of CAWIDK010000002.1, read as the reverse complement.
CTGATGGCGGGCATGCTCCTCGCCTTTTATCGCTGGGTGGTTCGGCCGTTGCGCATCCTGGAGCGCGGTGTCGCTGGCGTGGCGCGCGGCGATTTCAGCCGGCGCATCGAAATCCATTCGGGCGACGAGATTCAGGATCTGGCCGACGCGTTCAACGAGATGACCGGGCGCTGCGCGAAATGTACGCCAACCTGGCGCACCAGGTCAACGAACGCAGCCGGCAGCTGGTGCGCTCCGAACGGCTGGCCGGCGTCGGCTTCCTTGCCGCCGGTGTCGCTCATGAAATCAACAATCCGCTCGCCAGCATTGCGTTTTGCAGCGAGGCGCTCGAACGCCGACTGGAGGAGCTGCTGCGGCAACGGCCGGCCGACCCCGAAGAGCAGAAGGTGATTGCCAAGTATCTGAAGATGATTCAGGAAGAGGCGTTTCGCTGCAAGGAGATCACCGAAAAGCTGCTCGCCTTCAGCCGTGGCGGCGAACGCAAGCGCGAACAGGCCGACCTGGCCGAGGTGGTGCAGGGCGTGCTCGACGTGGTGCAGCACCTGCAGAACTGCAAGGGCAAGCACCTCGACTTCGACCCGCGGAGCCGATCCCGGCCTGGGTCAACGCCCAGGAGATCAAGCAGGTCTTCCTGAACCTCGTCGTCAACGCCCTCGACAGCATGGACGAGGGCGGCCGGCTCACCATCACCCCGGGCAAACACGGTGGGATGGCCGAGTTGGTCTTTCGCGACACCGGCTGCGGCATGTCGCCGGAGGTACTGGAAAACCTGTTCGAGCCGTTCTTCACCCGCAACCGCACCGGCAAGGGCACCGGCCTGGGCCTGTCGATCAGCCATCGCATCATCACCCAGCACGGCGGCGAGATCGAGGCGGCCAGCGACGGCCTCGGCAAGGGCAGCACGTTCGTGGTCCGGCTGCCGATCGAGCCGCCGGCCGAGGCGGAACCCGAGTCGGAAGCGGCGCCCGATCCGAAGCAGTTGTTCGCGCAGCTCAGCACGGCGCGGCGCAAGGTGGCATGACTTGGGGAAACTCCGCACGCCGCGGGCTGAAAGGCCCGCGGGTTACGCGTTGCCCAGACCCGCGGGCCTCTCGTCCCGCGGCGTTCCGGGAAACTGAAATTGCATGCCGACGCGCTTTGCGGTATGGATGAGCGGCACACCCGGATCATTAAAAATTCGGCAGATAAATGCGGGGGCAACGGGCCCCTGGGCGGGTCGGTAAAGGAGGACAGTCTTGGCGTCGCACAAGAGCTTGCGGATCCTGTTCGCCGACGACGAGCGCTCGCTGCAGGAGTTCATGCGCTCCGAGTTGCCGCGGCTGGGCCACGAGGTCACCGTGTGCCCCGACGGCAAGGCCGCCGTCAAGACGCTCGAGAAAAACACCTTCGACGCCGCCATCCTCGACCTGCGCATGCCCGGCCTGACCGGCATCGAGGTCCTCGAACAGCTCAAGCAGGTCTCGCCCGATACCGAAGTCATCATCATGACCGGGCACGCCTCGGTCGAGACGGCTATCGACGCGGTCCGGCTCGGGGCGTTCGACTACATCACCAAACCGTGCAAGCTGGCCCAGATCGAAACCATTCTGCGCAAGGTCGTCGAGAAGCGCGACCTGAAGCACAAGAACCTCGCCCTGCAGACGCGCGTGCAGGCCGCCGAGGGACCAAGCGACCTGGTCGGCCAATCGCCGGCCATGACGCCGGTGCACCGCATCATCAGCACCGTGGCGCCGACCGACACCACCGTGCTGATCCTCGGCGAAACCGGCACCGGCAAGGAGCTCGCGGCCCGCACCATCTTCCTGCAGAGCAAGCGCCGCGACCAGGCGTTCGTGCCGGTCAACTGCGGCGCCCTGTCCGAGGCGCTGGTCGAGAGCGAGCTGTTCGGCCATCGCAAGGGCGCGTTCACCAGCGCCGAGCGCGACCACAAGGGCCTGTTCGAGGTGGCCAACGGCGGCACGCTGTTCCTGGACGAGGTCGGCGAGCTGAACAAGAACATCCAGGTGAAGCTGCTGCGCTTCCTGGAATCGGGCGAAATCCGCCGAGTCGGCGACAATGAGCCGTTCCGCGTCGACGTGCGGGTCTTGTGCGCGACCAACCGCGACCTGAAGGTGATGATCGCCAAGGACGAGTTCCGCGAAGATCTCTATTTCCGCATCAACACCTTTGAGATTCGTCTGCCGCCATTGCGCGATCGCCGGCCCGACATCCCCGACCTGGCCCGCTGCCTGCTCGCCCGCGCCGCCAAGCGTCCCGTCGAGCAGGTGGCGCCGCTGTTGACGCCCGATGCGATCGACACGCTGCTCGAGCATCACTGGAAGGGTAACGTTCGCGAGCTGGCCAACGCCATGGAGCACGCCTGGATCCTCGGCGGCGGCGGACCGATCACGTCCGAGCACCTGCCGCATACCGTTCGGCAAGGCTCCGCCGCCCCTGCGACCATCAGCTTCCCGCTGACTCCGGCCGAGCACGGCGCGGCGCCGACGCCCGCCGAGTCGCCGCCGAAGACGCTCAAGGAAATCGAGATGGCCCATATCCTGCGGGTGCTGGCCAAGCACAACGGCAACAAGCCCGCCGCCGCCGCCGAGCTCGGCATCGTCGTCAAGACGCTCTACAACAAGCTCAACCAGTGGGAAGAAGAACGGCAAAAGCAGGCTGGGTAATCCTCGTCACTTCTTCTTCGGCGCCTGCGCCTTCTCAATCTTCGCCCACGTGTCCGCCAGCGTCACGGCGCGGTTGAAGACGAGCTTGCCCGGCTTCGAATCCTTGTCCACCGCGAAGTACCCGAGCCGCTCGAACTGGTATCGGCGCCCCACCGCCGCCCCCTGCACGCTCGGCTCGATGTAAGCGCGCGGCAGCACCTCCAGCGACTTCGGATTGAGGTTTGCCAGGAACGTCTGCCCCTCCTCGACCTCGTCCGGGTTTGCCTTGCCGAACAGATGGTCGTACAGCCGTACCTCCGCCTCGATCGCGTGCGCCGCCGAGACCCAGTGGATGGTCCCCTTGACCTTGCGGCCATCCGGTGCATTGCCGCCGCGTGTCGTGGGGTCATGGGTACAGTGAAGCTCGACGACGTTGCCGGCGGGGTCCTTGACGACCTGTTCGCACTTGATGAAGTAGCCCCAGCGCAGGCGTACTTCGCGGCCTGGAGCCAGGCGGAAGAATTGCTTCGGCGGATCCTCACGGAAATCGTCCTGCTCGATGTACAGCACCTTCGAGAACGGCACCTTGCGCGTGCCGGCCGCGGCGTCCTCGGGATTGTTCACCGCGTCGAGCTCCTCGACCTGCCCCTCGGGATAATTCGTCAGCACGACCCGCAGCGGCCTGAGCACGCCGAGCACGCGATTGGCCCGGCGGTTGAGGTCCGCGCGCAGGGCATCCTCAAGCCAGGCCATGTCGATGAGGCCCTCGTACTTGGAGATGCCGACGCGCTCGCAGAAGGCGCGCACCGCCTCGGGCGTGTAGCCGCGGCGCCGGATGCCGCAAATCGTCGGCATCCGCGGATCGTCCCAGCCCGAGACGTGCTTCTCCTGCACGAGCTGTAAGAGCTTTCGCTTGCTCATGACCGTGTAGGTCAAATTCAGGCGGGAAAACTCGATCTGCTGCGGGTGGTAGATCCCCAGCTCCTCGACGAACCAGTCGTAGAGCGGCCGATGGTTCTCGAACTCGAGCGTGCAGATGGAATGGGTGATCTGCTCGATCGAGTCGGACTGGCCGTGGGCCCAGTCGTACATCGGATAGATGCACCACGCGTTGCCGGTGCGGTGATGCTCGGCGTGCAGGATGCGGTACATCACCGGGTCGCGCATGTTGAAGTTCGGCGACGCCATGTCGATTTTGGCCCGCAGCGTCCGCGTGCCGTCGGGGAATTCGCCGGCCTTCATCCGCCGCAGCAGGTCCAGGTTTTCGTCGACCGAGCGATCGCGGAAGGGGCTCGGCGTGCCGCCCTTGACGCCGCCGCGCGTCCTGGCCACCTCGTCGGCGGACAGATCGCACACGTACGCCTTGCCCTTGTGGACCAGCAATTCGGCCCAGTCGTAGAGCTGCTGGAAATAGTCCGAGGCATAGTACAGGCCGTCCCACTTGAAGCCGACCCACTGCACGTCTTCCATGATCGAATCGACGTATTCGGTATCTTCCTTGGTGGGGTTGGTGTCGTCGAAGCGCAGGTTGCACTGGCCGCCGTACTTCCGGGCGGTGCCGAAGTTGAGGCAGATCGACTTGGCATGGCCGATGTGCAGGTAGCCGTTCGGCTCCGGCGGGAACCGCGTGCAAACGCGGCCGGCGAACTTGCCGGTGCGGTTGTCGTCCTCGATGATCTGGTGAATGAAGTTGACGGCCGGTGCCGGTTCACTGGTCATGGTGTTGCCCACTCCGTATCCCTCGTTCCCACGCTCCGCGTGGGAACGTACGTCCGGCCGCTCGGCGGCCCGTCGTGAAAGCGCCCACGGCCACGACCCGTCACCTCGCGGTTCCGGACGGGACGCGGAGCGTCCAAACGTGCGTTCCACGCAGAGCGTGGGAATGAGGAGAGGTTAATCGCATGCTTGCATTATACATGTCCTGCCAGGCATTCATCCCACGCGTGCCGTGTGCCGTGGTGCAGCCGGGCGCCGACCTGGGTGACGACCTTACTGGCCAGGTAGCACGCGGCCCGCGCCGCGCGGTCGGCCGGCACGTCGTCGGTGATGCCGAACACGAACGCGCCCGCGAACATGTCGCCGGCGCCGGTCAGGTCCTTCGGCTCGCACGGGAAGGCGGGGACGTGCGTTTCGACGCCGCCGTGACGGATGAACGCCCCGTGCGGGCCGTTCGTCACCACCAGCGACGGAATGCCGCCCTTGAGCTTGGCGAACGCCTCCTCGGCCGTCTTCGCGCCGGCCACGGCGCACGCCTCAGTCTCGTTCGCGAACAGCAAGTCTGCCTGCGCCAGGGCCGCGCGGAACGGTTCGCCGAAAACGTTGACGACGAACGCGTCCGAGCAGGTGATGGCTATTTTGGTGCCGTGCGCCTTTGCCAGGCGGACCGCCTCGCGGATGGCGCCCTGGCCGGTGTCGGGGTTGGCGAAGACATAGCCCTCGATGAACAGCCAGTCGGAGTTCTTGATCCGCTCCTCGTCCACGTGGCGGGCGGCCAGCTGGCTCGAGACGGCCAGGCACGTCCGCATCGTGCGTTCGGCGTCGGGCGTGATCAGGCAGACGCACGTGCCGGTGGTTTGGCCGACGATGACCGGGTTGCCGATGTCGATGTCGAGCTCCTCGAACTCGGACTCGTAGAAGAGACCGTAGCGATCGTCGCCGACGCAGCCGATAAACGCCGCCGAGCCGCCGAGCTGCGAAAACGCGATAACCGAGTTGGCGACCGAGCCGCCGCTGACGAGCCGCGGGTCCTGTCCCTGGAAGCGTGCCAAGAGGTCGCGCTGCTCGCCGACGTCGACCAGGCGCATGGTGCCGCGCTCGAAGCCGAGGCCGGCAAAGTCGCGCTCGGGGACCTCGACGAAGATGTCGACGATGGCGTTGCCCAGGCCGCACAGTTGGTATTCGCGCATATGTATTCCTCATCATCCCCAAGCCCCAGGGCGAGTCCGCGAGCCCTGGGGGTGTTTAACCCCCAGGGCTCGCGGACTCGCCCTGGGGCTTGGGGGTGGTTACGACGCCAACTTCAACGCCGCTTCGATGCGGCGCCGGGTCTCATCCTTACCTAAAATCGCCAGGCACTCGTAGACGCCTGGCCCCACCATGACGCCGGTGACGGCGACACGCAGCGCATGGTTGAGATCGCCGAACTTCGCCCCCTTCGCCGCGCAGAAATCCTTGACCCGCGCCTCCAACGTTGGCGCATCGAACGGCTCAGCGGCCGCGAGCACCGGCACGGCCTCACGCAGCAGCGCCGGAATGCCTTCCGTCTGCAGCCGTTGCTTCACCGCCTTCGGATCGTATTGCGGATCGCGGAAGAAATAGGCGCCGTACTGCAGAATCTCCGAGAAAACCTTCAGCCGCTCGCCGCATGCCTCCACGACACGCCGAACCCGGTCCAGGTCGGGCACGGCGCCGACCAGGCCCGCGCGCTGCAGGACCGGCACCACGCCCGCCACCTTGCGTTCCAGCGGCGCCGCCTTCATGTATTCGCCCGCCACCCATGCGAGTTTCTCCGGGTCGAAGCTCGCGGGCGAATCGTTCACGCGATCGAGGCCGAAGTTCGCAACCATCGTCGCCAGGTCGATGATCTCCGTCCGGTCGTCGAGCGACCAGCCGAGCCGGCCGAAATAGTTGATCAGCGCCTCCGGCAGATAGCCGAGGACGCGGTAATACGCCACGGTCGCGGGATTGAGGTCCTCGTTCTTCTTGATCTGCTCGTCGGTCCACTCCGCCGGCACCGCGTGGACCGACCGCAACATCGCGATCACCGCCGGCGTCATGAACTGCTGCATCTTGCGCTTGCTCAGCTTCTCCTTCGACTTCGGCGCGTTCACCACCGGCACATGCGCGAACTGCGGCGGCGCCACCCCGAGCGCCTCGTATACAAGAACCTGTGCGGGAGTATTCGATAGGTGCTCCTTGGCCCGCACGATATGCGTGATCTGCATCGCGGCGTCATCGACGACTGTGGCGAAGTTGTACAGCGCGCTGCCGTCGGCACGGAGGATGACTGGATCGCTGATCAGGTCCGATTGCGTCTCGACCGGCCCGGCGATCAGGTCATTGACGACGATCGTGCGCCCGGCCGGCACCTTCAGCCGCACCGTGGCGGGTTTCGCGTCATAGCGGTTGCGCAGCTCGGCGGCTGGGACGTCGCGATTGGGAGCCCGATGCACATACGATCGCTTCGCGGTCTCGGCCTGCTTGCGCAGAAGGTCGACCTCTTCCTTCGTCATGTAATCGGGATACGCGTGGCCCAAGTCGATCAGCTTGTGCGCCGCCTCGCGATAGAGCTGGCCGCGCTGTGATTGGAAATACGGACCGTAATCGCCGCCGACCTCGGGGCCCTCGTCCCAGTCGATGCCGAGCCAGCGAAAGCCGTCGAGGATCGGCTGCAGCGCCTCGGGGCGATTGCGTTCGGTGTCGGTGTCGTCGATGCGCAGGATGAACTTGCCGCCGTGCCGGCGGGCGAACAGCCAGTTGAACAGGGCGGTGCGAACGCCGCCAATGTGCAGGTAGCCGGTCGGACTGGGGGCAAAACGCGTGCGGATCATCATGCGATGAAACTCGGGGTTCTCTTGTTTACGTTGAGCGCTCGCCGGCGCGGGAAAGGGGCGGGCCCTCTGAACGCGCGGGCGAGCGCTAAACGTAAACAGGTCAGGTGGTCGCTTCGGTCGAGGTTTCCGCGGCGGGTTCGTCCTGTGCCGTCCGGGCGGCGCGGCCCTCGACCATGGTGACGGTGATGCCTTCCTGAACGACCTTGTTGTCCTGGTTGACGATCTGCCGCTGCCAGGTGATGACGCCGCGCCGGCCGCGGCCGCGCTCCTCCTTGGCCAGCACGCGGGCCAGGACGTGAATCGTGTCGCCGATGAAGACCGGTTCGCGGAAGTGCCATTCCTTGAGGTTCAAGAAGGCCAGCGTCCGCATCGGCGGAAACATGAGCCCGACGCCGCTGCCCATCGCCAGCACCAACAGGCCATGCGCGATCGGCCGGCGGAACGCGGTCGTCTTGGCGAATTCGTGATCGATGTGGATCGGGTTGAAATCGCCCGACAGCCCCGCAAAGTTCACGATGTCCGCCTCGGTGACGGTTCGGCCGAGCGACTGCCACTCCTGGCCGACGTCCACGTCGTCGAAGTACAGGTGTGCCTTGGTGAATGACATGGCCAATCCCTCGCGGCCTCATTCCGTGTAGGATGGGCTTCCTAGCCCGTCCCGCGGGACTGGACGGGCTAGGAAGCCCATCCTACAGCAGCGGCACCGGCCGAAGGTCCTTCGGGTCGATGCGCACGTAAACCACTTCCGCCTCGGTTACCTGTAGCACGTCCGGACCGCGCTCTGCCTCGACGACGATGTCCATCGTAATCGAAGTCCGCCCCAGCCGCACCGGTCGCGTCAAGAAACGCACGACGTCGCCGACGAGCACGGGCTGCTTGAACTCCACCTTGTTCATCGCCACCGTGACGAGAAACGCTTGCCCGCCGCCGGCCATCGCGACCTCACGGCGAGCGCCGATTGCACCCGCTTGATCCAGATACGATAGAATCACGCCGCCAAAGATCGAGCCCATCGGGTTCGTGTCCCGCGGCATCATCACGACCTGGATGGCGAGATAGGCTTCGGACACTCAGTTAGCCTCTATTCATTCACCCAGTGATAAACAGCACGAGCCGCGCGGCTCACGAGCCACAGCATCACGATCAGAATAGCGTTGACAAGCACGCCAGGCGCTCGGTCTACCGTCCCTGCCGGGACTCAATCCTGTTTGCGAAGGCGAATCCCAGCACTCACGTCCTGGGCTACTGTCTGCCGTCCCTACCGGGACTAAGACACCTGCACGGGCACTACCTCCGTAACTCCCGCCGCACCAGCTTCACGCCTGCGACCATGCTCGCCAGCTTCCGTGCTGCCACATGCCGTGCCGTCTGCGAAAAGCCGCAGTCCGGCGTGACGTGGACGCGCTCCGGCTCGATGTACTTCAGCGCCTGCCGCAGCCGCTGCGCGACCAACTCCGGCGGCTCGACCCACGTGTTCTTCACGTCCACCAATCCCACCGCCACCTCCATCGGCGCCGGCACTTGCTTCAACAGCTCGATCTCCGCCATCTCGCGACTCGCGAACTCCAGGGCGAGCTGCTGAACGGTGCGCTGCGCCAGGTGCGGGAACAGCGGCTGATAGCTGCGCCAGCCGACCGCCCGGCCGCGGTAGTTGCCGAAGCAGAGGTGCATGCTGATCTTCGCCTTGACGCCGGCCACGGTGCGGGCGATCACGTCGAGGAACTGCTCCGGCTGCTTCGGATGGCACGCGAAGCTCGGCTCGTCGAGCTGGATGAAGTCGACGCCCGCCTCCACCAGCGCCTTCATCTCGCGGTTGACGATCGGGATCAGCGCCGCGGTGATGTCGTGGCGATCGCGGTAGACCTCGCCGCCTTGCAAGCAACCCGCCAGCGTGAACGGCCCCGGCACCGGCACCTTCACCGGGGCGGCCGTGTATTCGCGCAGCCGCTGGTACTCGCGCACCAGATCGAGGCCTTGCGGCGCCGCCAGCGGGCCGACGCACAGGTAACGGCTGCGCTGGTCGTGCGCCGGCGGGCCCCAGAGGCGCGACGGCGGCAGCGGCTTGATACCGTCGAGGTAGTCGTAGAAGCCGAGGTTGAAATCGACCCGCTGCATCTCGCCGTCGGTGAGGATGTCCGTGCCGGCTCGCAGCTGATCGTCGAGCGCGAGCCGCACCGCGTCGCGCAGCGCCTCCTCGCGGTCGTCAGCGCCGACCAGGTCGGGATGGCGGGCCGCGTCCTCGCAGAACTTCGCGTACCAGCCGGGAAACGACCAGCTACCGATCACGGTTGCGGGAATGACGGGAAGCATGACCCATCCATGTCGTGGCAATCGACCGCAATTCCGGTTATGTTATTCTCGGTTCCCCGTTTGGCGAGAAAATAGTGTAGCCGTCACGCTCCGCGTGACGGGGTCCTCACGCGGAGCGTGAGGACTACACTCGGCTCGCCTGGAGTACACGACATGATCGATTTCGCCGGACTGCGCGACCACTTCCCCGCCCTCAAGGTACGGCGCGACGGCCGTCCGCCGATCTTCTTCGACGGGCCGGCTGGCACGCAGGTGCCGCAGCGCGTGCTCGACGCGATCGTCCATTACCTGACGACCTGCAACGCCAACCACGGCGGCGTCTTCGGCACCAGCCGCGACTCCGACGCCATCATCGAGCAAGCCCATCGGGGCATGGCCGCCCTCTTGAACGCGCCGTCGCCGCACGAAATCGTCTTCGGCCAAAACATGACGAGCCTGACCTTCCACCTGAGCCGGTCGATCGCGAAGGTGCTGCGGCCCGGCGACGAGGTGATGGTGACGCGGCTCGATCACGACGCGAACGTGACGCCGTGGGTGCTGGCCGCACGCGATGCCGGCGCGACGGTGCGCTGGATCGACATTCATCCCGAGGACTGCACGCTCGATCTCGATTCCTTCCGCCAGCAGCTCTCGGAGCGCACGAAGCTGGTCGCGGTCGGCCTCGCATCGAACGGCGTCGGCACGATCAACGACGTCGCCACGATCGCGCGCGAGGCCAAGCGCGCCGGCGCGTGGGTATTCGCCGACGCGGTCCATTATGCCCCGCATGGGCCGATCGACGTGCAGGCGCTCGGCTGCGATTTCCTGGCGTGCTCGGCGTACAAGTTCTTCGGCCCACACGTGGGCGTGCTCTGGGGCCGGCGCGAATTGCTGACGGAGCTGCCCGCGTACAAGGTTCGTCCCGTCCCCGACGACCTGCCAGGCCGCTGGATGACCGGCACGCAGAATCACGAAGGCCTCGCCGGTGTCGCCGCGGCGGTCGAGTATCTGGCGACGATCGATGCGCAGCCTGCAGCGCGCGATGGCGGCGATCCGCACTCACGAGCAGACGCTGAGCCGCCGCCTGCTCGCCGGTCTCGCCGAGCGGCCGCGATTCCAGGTCTGGGGCGTTCGCGATCTGGCCCGGCTCGACGAGCGCGTGCCGACCATCGCGATCACCGGGCGCGACGCGGCACCGCGCGCGATCGCCGAGCATCTCGCGGCCCGGCAGATTTACGTGTGGTCGGGCAATATGTATGCGCAGGAGGTGTCGGAGCGGCTCGGCCTCGAGGCGCACGGCGGCTTCGTGCGGCTCGGGATGGTGCATTACAATACGGCGGAGGAGATCGACGCGGTGCTGCGGGCGTTGGATGAATTGCCGGGATAAGTACAGCAATCCAGCGTCGGTAGCGTCATGCGCCCTTGGCAGGGTGGTCAGGGGCAAATTCGAGCTTTCCGGGTCCGAGGCTTTGCAGAAAGGCGACCAAGCGCTGGCGCCACTCTTCCGGCAGCGGATCTGCAAACAGAAACGTAACATCATGGCGGCGCGCTCGTCCGTCAATCGGTTCTCCGTGCGGAATGCCGATCGCGAATGCGTGGGCGGGGCCGTATTCTTCCTGGTTGCGGCGCAGGGTACGGATGATGTGATCTCCGGCTCCTGCGGCGGCGGCACGCTCGGCCGCCAGCGCGAGCTGATCGCCCGGCAGCACCGTAACATCGGAAAACGCCGCGCGCACCTTGTCGATGACGCTCGGCACATCGAATGCGCAGCCATTCGGGTCGCCGTACCGATTGAGTTTAATAAACCCCATCGCAGTCCTCCGCGGGCACGTCCGGGCCTTGGAGTCGGGTCCTGCACCGCCAGCAGCAGAGCAGAAGGGGTTGGCTTATGGCGACGCGCTCAAACCAGGAACACTTCAGTCCGCTCGATGAGGATTTCGTCTTGCGCGATCAGCGGCGCAACTTTGAGGATCGCCTTCAGCTCCTGAAAAAAGCGGTCGCTCGGCTCGATCGGGTTGGCATACACGATCATGATCGTGTGATAGTCCCTGACCGGGTCGGTCCCTTCGGGCTGATACTCACCGAAAAAGGGTGCTCCTGAGCGTGACGACGCGACCAGGCAGCCGCCGAAACGCGCATCGAAGAGGAGATCCAGCTGCCGGAGGTGCTCATCCGTGTAGACAGGTCTCCCGTCAGCCGAGTACAACGGCACGACGAGGAAGAAACGGTAGGCATGCCCTTGAACGCGGGGCGGCCGCCCTCGCAGGCTCGGGAGGCGAAGATCCTCGGGGAAGCGCCGCGTGAGCGTTGCCAGGCGCGGTGCAAGCGGGCCGGGCTAGGCTGGCTTCTTGCCACGCTTTTTCACTCCATTTTTTTTTGGGACCAGTCCAGCCGCCTGCAACGCGTGGAACTGAGCAGGACCGACAACCAGCTGCCGGACCGGTTTCGTCCGAAAAACCCCACCCATGCGAATCAGTAAGCCAAATGCCTTGGCATGCGTCCTGTCATCGGGTAACTGAACGGTTAACATCGCATTAGACTCCCCAGGCGCGACGAACGTCCTATGCCATTCTATCCTTTTTCGCGGCAGGCCGTGGCTGACCCGCCCAAGCGTCGACCTACTTCGCCAACCCCAAATTGCGCATCACCTCGGCGCAGCTCTGCACCTTGTTCAGGCAGTAAAAGTGAAACCCCGCGACGCGGTTCATGAGCCGGTCGCAGATCGCCGTGCACACCTCGACGCCGAGCTGGCGCACCGATTCGTCGTCGCCAGCGTATTGCTCCAGCTTGCGCCGGATCGGCTGCGATAGCCGCGAGCCGCACAGGCTCGTGAAGCGCTTGATCTGCTCGGCACCCTGGAACGGCAGGATGCCCGGCACGATCGGCACCTTGACCCCGCGCTTGTTGCGGAGGTAGTCCTCCATGTCGAGGAAATCGCTCCAGTCGTAGAAGAGCTGCGTGATGAGGAACTCGGCTCCGGCCTCGACCTTCAGGGCGGCGATGTCCCAGTCGTCGTGTTTGTGGGCGCACTCGACGTGCCCCTCGGGATAGCACGCCGCCCCGACGCAGAACGGCGTGTGCAGCCCCTTGATGAAGCGGATCAGGTCGAGCGAATAACGGAAACCGCCCTCGACCGCGCGGAACTCGGCCTGTCCCTTCGGCGGATCGCCGCGCAGCGCGAGCACGTTCTCGATGCCGGCGCCCTCGGCCTCCTGCATGATGCCGACCAGGTCGTCGCGCGTGTGGCCGACGCAGGTGAGGTGCGGCATGGCGTCGACGCCGTGCTCACGGCGGATGCGATTGACGATGCGCAGCGTGTTGTCGCGCGTGCTGCCGCCGGCGCCGTAGGTCACCGAGATGAACGACGGGCCGAGGGCCTTCAGGCCGGGCGTCGTTTCGCTGATGAGCCGTTCCTCCGCCTCGGCGGACTTGGGCGGGAAATACTCGAAAGAGATCGTCGGGACCGGGCGATCGTAGAGGTCGCGGATGCGCAAGGGACCAGCCTCCTGTCGCGAGAAAGAGCTTCCATTGCCGATTATTGTAGCGACCCGCGAGTTTACGTTTAGCGCTCGCAGGCCGCAACGAGCGGTGGCCGATTTTCGCTACATGAACGGCCGCTGCCGGTGTACACTGTGCGAAATGCTCGTTTTCCGCGCCCCATCAAGCGAGGCTCCCATGTACATTCGCCGCTGCCTAGCAATTCTCGTATTTGCGCTGCCGCTTGCCGTGCCCGCCGGTGCGCAGGAGAAGGACACGTTTCCGACGGCCGCCGAGGTACAGAACTGGCTGCGCAAGGAACCCATGACCGAGGCGAGCTGGCCCGCGTGGAAAGAGCGGCTGACGGCCTGGTTCGGGGACCGTACCCGCCAAACCGACGCTGCGTACAGGGCGGCGGAGCAGTTCTGCCGCAGCCTGACCCCCGCCGCCGGGATCCTGCCGATGAAGTATGCCAACGATCATCTCACGTGGTACTTCCTGGGCGGCGCCTACCTCGCCGGCAAGCCGGCCGGCGATTTGCCGCACGCCGAGTTTGCCTATCGCCGTTGCATCGCCATCGCGCCGTCGTTCGCCCGCGGCCATCGCAACCTGGCTCATGTGCTGGTGGTGCAAGCGCGGTCGCCCAATGGCGGCAGCGGCATCCCCGCGGACTTCGGCCGGCTGCAGGAGGCCGATCGCGAGCTGGCGGAGGCGCGCCGGCTCGAGCCGGCGCTCCCCGTCGCGGGGGTGGCCAGCCTGATTGCGCTGAACCGCGGCCAGTTCAACGAAGCGGAACAACTGCTCGAAAGGGAGCTGGCCGACCATCCCGACGACAGCGGCACCGCGGCGCAGCTCGCCCAGATCGCGCTGATGAATCCGAGTCTCAAGGGCAAGGCGGCGCAGCGGACCGGCCGGCTCGTCGCGCGCTTTCCAAACGACGGCGTCGTCGTCTGCATGCACGGCCTGGCTCTGGCGATGGAGGGCCAGGTCCGCGAGTCGGCTGAGCAGCTGCAGCGCGCCCGCAGCCTGGGTGCCGTGCCCGAGGACCTGCTGTCAGCCGCCGTCGTCCGGCAAATCGAGGAGTCGGCCGCGCCGAGCCTCGTCGAACGCGGCCTGTGGATCATGCTGTACTTCGCCGGCTTCTACGCCGTCGCCATGCTGCTGATGGCCGGCGCCGGCGTTATCCTGGCGCTGCGCACCCGCGGCACCGGGGCGCTCGATCTCCTGCAAGAGCAGACGCCCGATGAGCTGGTCGCCGATGGCCAGGTCGCGCGCGCCCACGGCGAAACCGTGCTCGCACGTCTGTACGGCCTGGCGCTGATGGTGGGCCTGTTGTTGTTCTACGCCGCCATTCCGTTCGTCATCGCCGGCGTGCTCGGCCTGACCGGCGGGCTGCTCTACTTGATTTTCCTGGCGGGACGGATTCCCATCAAGCTGGTGATCATCATCGCCGTCGTCGGCTGCGTCAGCGCCTGGGCGGTGTTCAAGAGCCTGTTTACACGGCCGGCCTCGGGGGCGTTCGGGCTGCCCAAGACGGCCCAGGATTGCCCGGGCGTGCACCAGCTCCTGGCGGAGGTCGCCCAGCGCGTGGACACCGATCCGGTGGACGAGGTGTACCTCGCGCCCGGCTCGGCGGTCGGCGTGCATCAGGAAGGCCGCGGACCATTCGGCATCTTCGGCGTCAAGCACCGCGTGCTGACGCTCGGCCTATCGACAATCCGGTTCCTGACCATCGGCGAGCTGAAGGCGATCCTCGCCCACGAATACGCCCACTTCAGCCACCAGGACACGTTTTACAGCCGTTTCATCTACCAGGTCCACGTGAGCATCGAGCACGCCCTGTACGGCATGCTCTCGGCCGGCGGCGGATTCACCTACGCAAATCCGTTCTACTGGTTCTTACGGCTCTACTACAAGAGCTATTCATTGCTGGCCGCCGGCTATTCGCGGTCGCGCGAGTTCCTCGCCGACCGCATGGCTGCCACGCTGTACGGCTCGGCGCAGTTCAGCCGGGCGCTGGGCAAGGTGTGCACCGACGGCACGCTGTTCGAGATGACGATCTACAACAACATCAGCCAGCTGTTGGTCGAGCAGAAGGCGTTCGTCAACATGTACCACTCGTTCCAGCAATACCGCAACGAGCAGATGTCGCAGGAGGAGCGCGAGGCGCTGTACCAGAAAATCCTCGCCGAGCGCGGCTCGCTGTTCGCGTCGCACCCGACCTTCGCCGAGCGCATCGAGGCAATCGGCGACCTGCCCGGCACCGCGCCGCCGGACAATCGCCCGGCGCTGGAGCTGTTCGATCGGCCCGAGGAGGTCGAGGAGGAGCTGACGAAGTTCCTGACGGAGTACATGGCGTACATTCAGCATCTGCAGCAGCAAGCCGCGGCACAGCCGCAATAAATCCGAAACTCGAATATCGAAATCCGAAACGGCAGGTCGTTTAGCCCGGAGCCAACGACGACGGTAGCATGTACCTAGCCTCACCCACCGTCGCCGTTGGCTCCGGGCTAAACGAATTTCACTTCGCCGGAAGCTGCCGGATCCACTCGCCGACGAGCTGGACCGCCTTCTCGTCCACGACGCGCGAGCCGATGTGCGGCATGCGGCCCAGGCTGGTCATCGCCATGCGTTGGTGGATCATCGACTGCTCCGGATGGCCGGGCACGAGGAGTTTGGCGCCCTTGATGCCGAAGTCGCCGTGGGCCGGCTTGACGTTGACGATGCCCATTTCCTTGATGGGAATAGTTGAGAGCAGCTTGAATTCGGCATTGCCGCCGCCCCATTTCATGTGGCAATGGGCGCAGTTGGAGTGCAGATACGAGCGCGCCCGCACGTCGATCGCCAGCGTCTCATCGTTGAAGTCGGCGAGCTTGGCCAGTTTCGCGGGCGGCTCGGGCAGCTTGGCCGTGAACAGGCCGATGTGCTCCAGCGTCGCGAGCTGGTTGGCGACGACGCCGGGCCCCCTCACCCCCGCCCCTCTCCCCCAGGCGAGGGGTAATCATGGTCGCGGTTCATCTGCATGGTGTTGACGCCGAGCGCGAACTTGGCCGCGTTCGTGTGGCACAGCGTACACTCGGCCCGGCTCGGGAAGCGGTAATTCTGCTCCACGACCTTGCCGTCCACCTTGACCACGAGCTTCCTGTCGAGGCCCTTGTCGTCGAGCAACACGGCGTCGGTCTGCTCGTCGTTCCAGACGTAGGTGTAGCCGCGCCAGTACTGGTCGCCGTATTCTTGCGTGCCGGGGAACTGCTGGAAGTGCAGGAGGCGCGTTTCCAGCCGTTTGCGGCTGAGGGGATTGCCGCGTTCCATGTCCATCGAGAAGGTCTTGACCAGCACCGTGCCGTCGGGGAAGCGCCAGCCGGGCGGGGCGCCGGGCGAGGGCTGCGGATAGGTGATCTCGTCGAAGCCGATTTGCCCGTCGCCGGGAATCGCGATGAAGCGTTCCTTGACGGCGTGGTCGCCCCAGAGCTGGGCGTTGACGGAATAGGGAATGATTCCGGGGGCGACCATGTGGTCCTTCGTGGATGTAAAGATGCCGGTTTCGCTGAGCTTGCGCGGAAACGCGGCTTGCGGTTTCGCGGCCGGCGCCTTCACGAGCTGATGGATACCGCCGCCGGTGAAATCGAGGAAGTAGATTTCGCCGTCCGCGTCCTCGCCCCAGCTCACGATGCGATAGGTGGTGCGAGCAATCTCCTTGCCCTCGCCGGTTACGTAGTCGAAGGCACATTTCTCGTCGGGCGCGACGTACCGCCGCTTTACTTCAGTACACGTCCAAATGCGTCCCGTGTCGAAGTCGCCGTAGACATAGATGCCCTCCAGCTCAGGGAGGCGTTTGCCATGATATACGAATCCGCCTGTGATGGACCGAAAATCCGAGTGAGGGTGTTCTACCATTGGGTTAACGACGCCCGGCCGAAGCTCCCCGTTGAGAATCGGCGTCGGCCCCTTCTTGCGCTCGGGCAGGAAAGGGTGCGTGCCTTCCTGGACACTCCAGCCGTAGTTGCCGCCCTTCTGAATCTTGTAGATCATCTCCCACAAATCCTGGCCGACCTCGCCGCCCCAGAGGTCGCCCGTCTTGCGGTCGAAGCTGAATCGCCACAGTTGGCGTAGGCCGTAGGCGTAAACCTCCGGGCGGGCGCCCTTGACGTTGACGAACGGGTTGTCCTTGGGGATGCTGTAACTCCGGGGGCTTACGCCGCCCGGCTCGCCTTTTTCGGGATGATCCACATCGATGCGCAGCAGCTTGGCGTGGATGCTGCTCAGATCCTGGCCGATGTTGTTTTGGTCGGCGATGCCCGAGCCGTCACCGGTGACGATGTAGAGCATGCCGTCGGGGCCGAACTTGAGGCAGCCGCCGTTGTGGCCGCCGTTGGGCCATTCGAAGATCACCTTTTCGCTCGCACGGTCGACCACCGGCGGCTCGCCCTTGACGGTGAACCGCGAGACGCGCGAGCCGTTCGGGATGCCTTCCTTGTCGGGGTTCGGAATCCACGTCACGTAGATGTAATGGTTGTCGGCGAATTTCGGATGGATGGTGAATGCGTAAATGACCTGCTTGCGCGGTTTGCCGTCGTCCTCCTTGCCTTCGAGGTGCAGCGCCAGGTCGGCCTTGTCGACCACCTTGTTGTTCACGAACGACCAGAGCTTGCCCCAGCGGCCGGCGACGAACAGGCGATTGGTGCCGGGCGCGTAGGTCAGATCGAGCGGCTCCTCGAATTTCGGCAGCTTCGGAAACGCCGGCTCGGTGCGATAAGGCGGCGGCGGCTCCGGCGAGCCCTTGACGTTGGACGTTGTCCACGGCACGCGTTTGTCCAGGCCGAACGCCTTGCGCTCGGTTTTCTGGCCGGCTTCCGTATTCCAGCCGAGCAGGGCGAGGCCTGGCACAAGCGCTGCCGCGAACAGGAGAGATTTGCGCATTGGGGAAAATCCTATGGCGAGAGTCGATGTCAGATACCTATGGTTATATCGCTCGCGTCGAAGCTCGCTTGCGGTTTCGCGAAACCGCAAGCGATTTACCGCTTGATCGCGAGGATCGCGCCCGCGTCGTGCAGCAACGTCCGTCCATCCGGGCTGATCTGCATCCATCCCGGCGTGCCGATGTCGCTTACCCGGAAATCCTTGCACAGCATCTGCTCCACGATGGGCCGGGCCGGCACCGTGCACGCGCTGACCCGATGGTCGCCGCCGACGAGCACGGTGCTCTGGTCCGCGCTCAGCAACAAGCATTGGCCGCGCTCACGGCACGGCACCGGGACCGCGTGTACCTTGTCCCCGTCGGCACGCGCCACGTCGACCGCGGCGCAGGTGGTCCCGCCCAGGTCCTGCACAAGCAAGAAGACCATCCCCTTGTCGGTGGCGGCAATCTCGTATGGCTTGCCCTTGTACAGCTCGACGGTTCGCAAGACGGTGAACGTCTCCACGTCGATGACGTTGACGTGGCCCATCGCGGAGCAGGTGTAAATTCTCTTGCCGTCGGGGCTCAGGCAAAACGCGTTGGCGCCGGTCGAGAGGTCGTCCACGAGCCGGTCCACGGTGCCCGCGTCGGTGTCGATGCGGCCGACCTTGCCGTTGAGCACGTCGAGGAAGTAGACCCAACGGCCATTCGCGCTCGTGAGCAGGCGCCCGACCAGGCCGCGCACCAGAATCGTGCGCACCGGCTGCGGCATCTCGTCGGCGTCGCCGCGCGGATCGAGCTTCTCATAGACGACGATGTCGCCGACGGTGCGGTGGGCGAGGGCCGGGGGACCGGTGTCGGGCGGTCCGGGCTGGGCGTAGAGCCGGCCGCGGCGATCGACGGCCAGGGCGTACAGGCGTTTCTTGAGCTTGTAGCCGCCGAGCCGGGCGCCGCCGGTTTGCCAGTGGTCGAGCGTCATGTCGTGATTGGCGGTCCAGAAGGTCTTGGCATCGGTGCGAAGGCGCTGCCGACGAAGCGCTTGTCCTTGAGCTGCTGGACGACTTCGATCGCCGGCAAGCTCTGGGTGGCGGCAAACTTCAAGTGGTCCGGGAGCGGCGTGCTGCCATCGCAGGCGCGGATGTGCATGGTGAACGTGCGGTTGAAGTCGGCCAGGCTGCCGAGGGCAAACACGACGTACGCCTGCGTCCTCTCCGCAATGAAGACGAGCTGGGGACGCATGCCGGTGGCGACCTTCGGCTCGATCGGCGGTCCGCCGCCCGATGCCTCGACGCGGATGCTGATTTCCTTCTGGTCGACCTCGACGAGATACGCGGTGTCGGCCCGGGCGTTGAGCACGAAGCGCCGGCAACACTGGAACACGGTGCGCGGATCGGGATCGTCAGGATCGAGGGTGGTTGCGAGCGTGAAGTCGCCGCTGGGTTCGAGGTTCACCCGTACAGGCGGCTCCGGACCGGGCGGCGGCGGAACGTCCTTCGGCGGTGGTATGGCCGGGACGGTGTCTCGAACATGGCTCGACGCCTGCGGGATGCCGGGCGTCGGGTCCTTCGTGGGCGGATCGTCGGCGAGCCAGAAGAACGGACTGAGCGCCGCCGGGCCGACGCAGCAGGCGCCCGCGAGGAGCGTGCCGGCCAGCAACAGCAGCAGCACCCAGGTGCCGCGGCCGGCGGATTCCGTGACCGCTTGGGACATCGCACCAGGCCTCAAAGAGTACAGGCGCGGAGACGACCGGCCCCATTATCGCTGCTGGCAGAGACGGTTGCAATGTGCTCGTACACTTTTCCAACGGCGCGCGAGGGCTATCATGGTGGATGTGTGCGCTCGAAATCGTTTTCTGGGTCTGCTTCGCCGTCGTCGGCTACACAATCGTCGGCTATCCTCTGCTCCTGGCGCTGGCGGGGCGGCTCCGGAATCGCCCGCGCCGCATCGAACCGGTGCAGACCTCGGTCAGCATCGTCCTTGCCGTACACAACGAAGAACAGCACCTGAGCCGGCGACTCGAGGAGTTGACCGGCCTCTTGCGCAAGAGCGCGCTGCCCGGCGAAGTCATCGTCGTCTCCGACGGCTCCACCGACCGCTCCGTGGATGTGGCACGGGGCTTCGAGGATCGCGGTGTCCGTGTCGTGGCGCTGGAGCCCAATCAGGGCAAGGCGGCCGCCCTGTCGCGTGCATTCGCCGAGGCCCGCCATGAAATCGTCGTTTTTGCCGACGCCCGCCAACATTGGGCCGACGACGCGCTGGCTCGGCTGCTGGAGAATTTTGCCGATCCGCAGGTAGGGGCGGCAAGCGGCGATCTCGTGCTGGAGGCGGCCCCGGGGGTGATGGCGGGCGTTGGGCTGTACTGGCGCGTCGAGAAATGGCTGCGCCGTGCCGAAAGCCGGGTCGGTTCGCAGGTCGGCGTCACCGGCGCGATCAGCGCCGCCCGGCGCGCGCTGCTGCCCGCGGCCATACCGGCCGGTACCCTGCTCGATGACGTTTACTGGCCGCTGTACGTCGCGATGCGCGGCTATCGCGTCGTCCACGACGAGCGTGCCCGCGCCTTTGACCGCCTGCCGGATCGGCCGCGCGACGAGTTTCGCCGCAAGGTCCGCACGCTGGCGGGCAACTATCAGCTGGTGACGCTGTTGCCCGGTTCCCTGCTGCCATGGCGCAATCCCGTCTGGCCGGCATGGATCTCGCACAAGTTGCTACGGCTCATCATGCCGTGGGCGCTGCTCGGCATGCTAGCGACGAGCGCCGCGCTGCCGACGCTGCCGTACTTCGGCCTGTTCGTCGCCCAGGCCGCGGGATACGGTCTGGCGCTGCTGGGGCTGGTGCCGGCGATCGGGCGCAACGTCAAGCTGCTCGGAGCGGCGGCGTCCTTCGGGGTGCTCAACGCGGCGGCGTGGTTGGCGTTCTGGGTCTGGGCAAGCGGGCAGGCAGGCAAATCATGGCGTAAAGTGGATTACAGCGATGCCGAAGGCACACCCTGATGTTTGTCCCCGTGCACTGGGGGGCGCTGGTAGTGACCGCCTTTAGGCGGTTCTGGACCGACTAAAGGCGGTCACTACCAGCGCCCCGGCTGTTGGGATATCGGATGATCTGGTACGCGCTTGGCCTGACCGCGGCGCTGGCGATCGGCGCGGGATCGTGCGCCTGGCACATCCGGCGGCGCCACATGCACCGCTGGCTGCCGGCCTACCTGCGCGACATGCGCCGGCGCCGGCTGCCGAACGCAGACGAGGATATCCACGTCCTGATCTGCATCGCGGACCACTTCGAGCCGAAGGCGAACCGCGCGGACCGCGCCCAGGGGCAGCGCCGGGTCGAAACCTGGGTGCGTGAATTTCCCCGCCAGTTCGGCCGCTTCCGCGACAGCGATGGCCGGCCGCCGCGCTATACCTTCTTCTTCCCGCTCGAAGAGTACGAGCCGGAGTATCTCGACCTGTTGGCCGGGTTGTGCCGGGCGGGCTTCGGCGAGGTGGAGATTCACCTGCACCATGAAGGTGACACTGCCGACAACCTGCGCCGGCAGCTCGTTCAGTTCAAGGAGACGCTGGCGAACCGGCACGGCTTGCTCGCGCGGCAGCGCGCGACCGGTGAGCTCGCGTACGGCTTCGTGCACGGCAACTGGGCCCTGTGCAACGCCCGTCCCGGCGGCGTCTACTGCGGCGTCAACAACGAGCTTGAGATCCTGGTCGAGACGGGCTGCTACGCCGACTTCACCTATCCGTCGGCGCCGCACGTTACGCAACCGCCGATCATTAACTCTCTTTATTACGCTTGCGATCGCCCGGGGCAGCCGCGCTCGCACGAGGTCGGCTGGCACGTCGGCAGCCGGCCGCAGCCGCCGCGGTCGCTGCTGCTGGTGCAGGGGCCGCTGGTGCTCGACTGGCAGCACCGCAAGCTAGGCTTTCTACCGGCAACGGAGAACGGCTGCCTGCAGGCGAGCCAGCCGCCGGACGTGGCGCGGCTCGCGAGTTGGATGCGGGCGCGGGTGCAAGTGCCGGGCCGGCCGGACTGGTTCTTCGTCAAGCTGCACGCGCACGGCGCGGAGGAGCAAGCACACGAGACCCTGCTCGGCCCTCCGATGGTACGCTTCCACGAGGATCTGGCGCGCCTTGCCCGCGACAATCCACACTTCCATTTCCACTACGTGACCGCCCGCGAGGTCTATAACCTCGTCAAGGCCGCCGAGGCCGGCTTTACCGGGCCCGTTCACGAAGCGCTCGATCATGTGCTCGTGTCGAACCTCGCGGGCGTGCAACCGACGGCGACGAAGGTGGCCCCGGCCGCCCCGACTTTGGTACAATGGCGGCGAGGAGAATGAAGTTATGCAAACCGACGTGGTTTCCTCCCTATCTACGCAATTGGTGCGGCTGCAAATGGAGTCAACGGGCCAGTTCACCGCCCAGGTGCCAGGCATTCCCGAGTTATCGGCCACGGCCGCGACGCGCGAACAGGCAGTCGAGCAGCTGCGCCGTGTGGTCGCCGAATGGGTGTCGTCCGGCCGTTTGGTTCCGTTGTACATCGCGGCGCCAACTGCTCCGCCGAAGCCGCCGGGCTGGGCCAAGGATGATCCGCTCGAACAGGAGTTCTTGCAGGAATTAGCCCGGCTACGTCAGGCCGACCTCGAACAAACCTTGCGCGAGTACGAACAGGAAGACCGGGCATGCTCCAATTCCTCTTCGACACCGACCACCTGACGTTATTCGACCACTGTGACCTCCATGTGTGGCGGCGATTCGTGCAAGAGCCACCTGACTCGGTTGGCATCAGTGCGGTGAGCGTCGAGGAGAATCTTCGCGGCCGACTTGCTGCCGTGGGCAAGCATCACGGCGGGCTGTTGCAGGTTCAGGCCTACGGGCGCCTGATCGACTCTCTCCAACTGTTTCAGCAATTTACTGGCGTTACATTCGATGTGCCGTCGGAAGCCCGCTATCAGCAGTTGCGCCGGTTGCGGCTCAAGGTCGGCAGCCGGGACTTGCGCATTGCCGCAGTCGCCCTCATGCACCAACTTACCGTGGTCACGCGCAACCGCCGCGACTTTGGCCAGGTTCCGGGTCTCCAACTCGACGACTGGTCGGTGTGAGTGGCGCCGGCCTGGAAACATGGACTGGAGGGTTTGGAGATGACCGAATCGCAAGTGGTTAACGAGTGGATCGGCCAGGGCGCGCTCAACGAGCGCCGGCAGAACCTGCAGCGCCTGCTTCAGGGAAAATTCGGCGGGCTGGTTCCAGAGGATGTTTCCCGCCTGATCAGCCAGCAGGATAGCCTGCCGCTGCTGGCCGATTGGTTCGACGCAGCGCTCGCCGCCGCTTCGATCGAGGAGTTTATCGCGGTGCTCAGGCGGTAGCGCTGGGCCGCAGCGAACCCCATGGGGCATTGCGCGTCGCCAGTTCGCATGCCGAACGTAGAACAGCAACTGAGCAACCCGGCGCGCCGGCGCGTAAGCGGCGCTAGCGACCGGAGCGCCGCAAGTGGAGGGCGGGTCACATGCACGAACCGTTAATGGAACGCATCAGCGTCCTTGAACGCGCCGTCCAGCGCTGGAAGCTGGTCAGCGTGGCGCTCTTGATTCTCCTGCTCTGCAGCATGGCCATCAGCGGCACCTTCGGCGTCGTCCTGATGTTCGCCCGGTCCGGCGTGCGCGAGGTCGAGATAATGCGCATGGAGGCCGAGATGGCCCGCAATGAGGCCGTACGGGCGCAGGCCGAACGGGCGCGAATGGATGCCGAGCTCGCACGGCAACGCGCGGAGCAACAGAACAAGAAGGGCGACGACAAGGGGCCCAACGACATCGATCCTTGATTGGCGTTCGTAGTTCCGCCCTTAGGCGGCTCCCGGCGGTTCCCGGACCGCCTGAAGGCGGAACTACGAACCGATGAACGACGGAGGCGATGGTGCGTTTCATCCTGCTCGGAATGCTCGCCACCACAGCTACGGCATGCGCCGTTGCAGGCAGCGTCCGGCCTTTGGAAACCATCGCCGGCACCGGCACGGCCGGCTATAGCGGCGACGGCGGCCCCGCCATCAAGGCGCAGCTCGACCAACCGTTCCACTGCGACCTTGATCGCCACGGCATGCTCTATGTCGCCGAGGCGGGCAACCATTGCATCCGCAAGATCGACCTCAAGACCGGCGTCATCACGACCGTCGCCGGCACCGGCAAGAAAGGCTATGCGGGCGACGGCGGCGCCGCAACGCAGGCCACGTTCAACGAGCCATATGCCGTGGCTGTCGCCGACGCGGGCGATCTGTATATCGCGGACCGGCTCAACGCCGTCATCCGCAAGGTGGACGGCAAGACCGGCATCATCACGACCGTCGCCGGCACGGGCAAGCAAGGCTTTGCCGGCGACGGCGGTCCCGGCAGCGCCGCCCAGCTCGTCGAACCGAACGACGTTTGCCTCGACGGCCAGGGCGGCCTTCTCATCGCCGACGTCGGCGACTGGCGCGTGCGGCGGCTCGACCTGAAGACCGGCGTGATCACGACCTTCGCCAGCGTCGGTCGGCCCGCGAAAGCCGGCAAGGGTTTCGCGCGCGACCAGGTCGGCGACGGCGGGCCCGCGAACCGGGCCATCATCGTCGGCGCTCGGGCGGTGTGCGTGGACAGCCAGGGCAGCACGTACATCTGCGAGCGCGAGGGCAGCACGATTCGCAAGGTCGGCAAGGACGGCATCATCTCGACCATCGCCGGCACCGGCGCGTGGGGCAACGGCGGCGACGGCGGACCGGCGGCGAAGGCTGTCTTCAAGGGCCCCAAGGGCATCCGTGCCGACGCGCAGGGTAACCTCTACATCGTGGACACCGAGAATCACGCGATTCGCCGCATCGACGCCCGCACCGCAATGGTCACCACCATCGCCGGCGGCGCCGAGCACGGCCTCAATCGCCCCCACGGTTGCGTAGTCGGCGCGCAGGGCCATCTTTATATCGCCGACAGCAACAACCACCGCGTCTGCAAGGTGCCCCTGAAGTAGGTTAGGCTTTCCAGCCTGACCTGGGGCCATGTGCGTCAGCCTGGAAAGGCTGACCTACGGTTAGGAGCCATCATGCATCGCGCAACGGACGAGGCCGTCGGCGAAGCGTTCCTGCGTGAGGCGCACAGCGCCTGGCGGCATGCCACGAGCGCATCCGCCATTGCCTGGGCCAACTCGACGACGCCCAGGTGTGGTGGCGGCCGCAGGCGGCGATGAACAGCATCGCCAATATCGTGCTGCACCTGTGCGGCAATCTTCGCCAGTGGATCGTCGCGGGCCTCGGCGGTGCGGCCGACGTTCGCGACCGCCCCGCGGAGTTTGCGGAGCGAGCGCCCATTCCTCGGGACGAGCTCATCCGCCGCCTGGCCACGGCGGTCGCCGAGTCCGACACGGTCCTCGCGCGTACGGCCGCCGGGCAGCTTCTCGAAGCTCGCCGGGTGCAGGGCTTCGATGGCACTGTCCTGTCCACGGTGTTCGACAGCCTGGCGCACCTGGCCGGCCACACCCAGGAGATCGTCTTCGCGACCCGGCTGCAACTGGGCGACGCCTATCGGCTCGCCTGGACGCCGGCCACGCCGGAGCAGGGGGCGCCTCGGAAAACTACGCCATGACCGCACGCAAACTCCTGGCCCGGCTGCGCACGCTAGGCGACCCCGAAACGGCCCAGGTCCTGCGCGGCTTCTTCAAGACCGGGCCCGGCCAGTACGGCGAAGGCGACGTCTTTCTCGGCATCAAGGTGACGCCGTTACGCCTGCTGGCCCGCGACTTCCAGACCTTGCCGTTGCCGGAGGCCGAGAAGCTGCTCCGCTCGGAACTCCACGAGGCACGCATGCTTGCGCTCTTGATCCTCGTGCGGGCTTTCGGCCGCGGCGACGATTCGGCCCGGACCGCGGTCTACGACCTGTACCGGTCGAACACGGCGCGCATCAACAACTGGGACCTGGTCGATGCGTCGGCGGAACACATCGTGGGCGGATACCTCGCCGAGCGGGATCGCCAGCCGCTCTACGAGCTGGCCGCGTCGGCCGGCCTGTGGGAGCGACGCATCGCGATCGTGGCGACCCAGCACTTCATTCGGCAAGGCGACTTCGCGGACACGCTGAAACTCGCCGCACTATTGCTCGCCGACCGCGCGGACCTGATCCACAAGGCAGTCGGCTGGATGCTGCGCGAGATCGGCAAGCGCGACGAGGCGACGGCCGAGGCATTTCTGCGCGAGCATTACCGGCGGATGCCCCGGACCATGCTGAGGTACGCCATCGAGCGGCTGCCGGAGCCACGCCGGCGGGAGTATTTGTGCGGGGAAGTGTGAACGGGGACGGCGGCATGAGGGAATGACCGGTAGGAGACCGTCGCGGTCGCCTCGGACTGCCTGTCCGGCCCTTGTGTGGCCGCCTCGGCGGTCCTGCCGGCTTGTCCGGCAGGGTGGCAGGCTAGCCACCCTCGTCCCGTCCGGCCCGGTCGTTTTCAACTGCGGATTTCGCGATTGGAGCTTGTTGCAGATTTCGTGCTTCGGATTTCGAGTTTGCGAAAGCATGCCGTCGCCTGAAATGCGGGGTACGCAATAATTTTGTGAGCGTCGGAGAGAAACAGGGTTTCCGACTCCCAGACAGCTTCGAGCCGCCGAAACCGCTGTTCGATAGTCTCGGCCGCCTGGTTATCCGGCGCACTCTTGGCGGGAATCATGGCCATGCGTCGTCTCCTGCATTTGCCGAACCGGAATCTCAGTTTCCGTTCTTATTTTACGGTGAGCATGCCTTGATGCAATGATGCGCTCAAGCACCGCTCAAGGACCATGCCGGCCGGCACCTCGAAGCGCATCCAGATGGTGAAACGTGGACGCATCCGCAGCGGAATCCACGCGTTCGGGCGAAACCGGCCTGCCGCGTTACCCACGATTCCGGACAGCGGCGAGCGCCACGGTTTGTCACTCGTCTCACGGTTGCGTGGGGCACCCCCAAGCCGAAGCGCAACGAACCGCAATTCGGCGCAACGAAAAGGCTCAACCGTGGCGAGCGACGGGGCCGCTCTTCGAGCGGCCGCTAAACGAAAACCCCGCCCACACAGCAGCCCGTCGAGAGGCCGCTGGTCGTTACCGCCCCCGTGTTGATGTCCCAGGTAATCGAACCCAGGGTCAGCTTGAACAGGCAGTTGTTGTTGACGATGTCCACCTCCAGGGCAACGTCGGCACTCAAGGAGCCGGTCGGCTTCAGGCTGATCTTGCCGAAGTCGGTCAGCGGGATCGTCGTGCTATCGTTGTTCGCGGTGTCGACCAATGTCTCGTTGAAGGCGAAGGTCACGTCGATCTCCAGCGCCACGGTGATGACGTCCTCAATGCCGGCCTGGATGCCGGGACTCACCTGAACACGGAAGTTGAAGTAGACGTTCTGGATCTTGAAGCCTGCCGCCGGATTGCCGGCGGCCAGGACGGACCACCCGCAGGTGCATAAGCCGCCATGGAGCGCGCTGGACTTCTCAATGCAGCGGATGGCCTCGTCCCATTGGCCCGCGCGGTAATATGCCGTGCCCGGCGGCTTGCAGCAGGTAGAGCCCGCGGCGCGAGCCAAGGGCGAGACGCGTGTTTATGGCCGATCCGGCTCGCCCTTGGCTCGCGCCGCGGGCTCGCCGAGCTTGACTTCATGCGATTCACCCACGTGCCCGTGTTGTCTCAGCCGCCTCCTACGGCAGCGTCGGGTCGCTGCCAAACAGCACGACGTTCACGTCGAATTGGGCCTTGTCCTCGAGAATGGCAGACGCTTGCTTCTCCTCTTCCGCGCGGGCCCATTCCACGAGCGCGGCGGCGAACGGAGCCATGTTCGCGTCATCAGCGTCAGTGTTAGCCTGCGCCGTGGCGCCGCTGCCGATGCCTGGAATCGAGCGGTTCGCCGGCACGTCGGGCGGACTGCCGCCGCCGAGGGCAGTCGCCGCCGGTGTCGCTGCCAGCGTGCTCGGCGCGGCGGCGCTCACAGCGGCCTGGAGCACTGCTTTCGTGGTCGGCGGCGGCGGAGTGGGCTTCGCGATGACGGTCAGGGTAAAGGCTTGCGTCACGGTGGCAACGTTGTTGACGGCGGCAATCGTGAAGTGGTAAGTGCCCGCGGTCCCAACGGTGCTCAGCGTGGCGGTGCCGTTGCCCTTGTCCTTGAACGCGGCGCCTGGCTTCCCCGATGCGATGGACAAGGCCGGTGTCGGCGTGCCCGTCGTCTCTACCGTAAACGTTTGCAAGAAGCCGTTAATCACAAATGTCCAGCTCGGCGGGCTGATGAAGTTGACGGTGACGAGCAGCGTGGCGTGCTGCGTGGCCGTGCCCAGGCTGTTGGTGGCCGTGAATGTGATCGGGTAGCTGCCACCCGTGTTGGCCGCGAGGTTCGCGCTCAGAACGCCGTTGTTGTAGCTGACGCCCGCGGGGAGCGTGCCGGACTCGGTGAGCGTCGGCGTCGGGGAGCCGCCGGTCGTCACCGCAAAGGTCCCCGACGAACCGGCCGCGAACGAGACCTGGCTGGCGCTGGTGATCGTGGGCGCCGCGCCTACCGTCAGCGTGAGCTGTTGGCTGGCACTACCGACGGCGTTGGTGGCGGTGATGCTGAAAGTATAAGTGCCGGCACCGGCCGTGGGAACGTTACCATAGGTATAGAGGCTGGCGGTCCCATTGTTGTTCTGCGTGAAGTAAATACCCGCGGGCAGCTGGGGGGAAACGGTGACGGTCAAAACCGGTGCGGGCACGCCGCTGGCGGCGATGGTGAAGGAGCCGTCCTTGCCCACCGTGAAGGTGGTGCTGGCGGGGCTGGTGATTGTTGGCGGCTGGTCCACACCGAACATGAACGTCTGGGTGGCATCGGGGCCGAAGCCGGTGTGGGCGGTGAAGATGAGCGTGTACTCGCCCGCGCTCCCCGCGCGGGGGTGCCGCTGAGCGTGTCGTTCGCCGGATTGAAGGTGACACCGCTGGGCAAGGTGCCGCTCACGCTGACCGCCGGCGTCGGCGGGCCGGTGGCCACGACCGTGAAGCTGCCGGCGGCGCCGACCCGGAAGGTCGCCGTGTTGGGGCTGTTGAACTGTGGATTCCGGTATTCGGCGAAGCTGATGGCGCCGTTGGGCGTCAAATCATCATCGCCCTCCTTGCCGTCCGTCAGATTGAGGACGACCGCGACCGTGGTGGTGG
This sequence comes from uncultured Gemmataceae bacterium, assembly GCA_963834865.1. GTDB lineage: Bacteria > Planctomycetota > Planctomycetia > Gemmatales > Gemmataceae > CAWIDK01. Next base: position 1,144,073 of record CAWIDK010000002.1, on the reverse strand, counting down.
TAACCGGGAGCACGCCCTTCCCGGGGCTGGAGGTTATGCTACTCAGTTTTGTCATGGTCGCCCCGAGCCCGGTGCTGGGGTTGAAAGCGAAGTTGTACCAATGGGGCGCGGTGTTGTCCGGCGTCGGCCCATAGAGCCAGTAGACGTTCGAGACGCTGGTACCAATGATTCCAGTCAGGTAGCTGACCTGGGTACTGGCGCCCGGTTGCAAGCCCAGCACGGTAAAAGCCACATTGCTGTAATAAGGTGGGGGCTCGCCTTTTGGCGTCGGCGGCAGCGCAGCCACGCCGTTGGCGCCGGGCTGAACGACCTGGAGGTTCGCCAGGACCGTGCCGGCGGGTGCGGTAATCGTCAGACCATCGATCGTCGCGATGGTGGGTTGCGGCGGGCCGGCGGATTGGTTCGTTGGCGGCGGCGAGGTGCCGTCGGTGGAGCCCGAGCTGGAGCCGCCGAAATTGAATGTGAACAGCGTGCCGGAGGCCAGCGTCACGCTGCCGTTGCCGACGATGGGGATGTTTTGCCAGCTGAACGTCAGGCTGGCCGTCACCTTGCCGGAGATGTCGAACAGATCGCCGCCGAATTCGTTCTCTACCTGCAACAAGTGAATCTTGTCCTGCGGGTTGATGGTGGGCGGACCGGAGCCATTCGAGGGCGGGGGGCCGCCGCTGCCGTGCGTGGCGATGGTGACTGTCCCCGTGAGATTGCCGCCGCCCTCGACCCCCATGCCGAGCACGTTGAACGAGAGGCCCACGCTCAGCGTCGCCGAGAGCGTAACGCCGGTGTCGGCGACCCAGAAGCCGTCGAGCAAATCGTTGGCGATGTCCGTCGGAGTAAGCGTCTGGTGCTTTTGGATGGCGGTGCTGATCATTTGCAGCCCGGTCGTGTCGTAGCCGAAATGGGCGTACAGGTCCGCCGAGAGATCGCCCGACAGGTAGACGTCCAGGAACGGGATGAACGGCAGGACCGGGAACTCGAACCCCTCGCCGTCGTTGAGGTCGCTGAGGTCGAGATTGAAATCGAGCTCCGGCATGTCGAAGCGCACCAGATCGACGGGGCCTTTGCCCAGGAACAGCCCAAAGACGCTCGACGCGTTGCTCAGGATCGGGAAGCTGAGGCCGGACGAGCTGTCGTCATCGAGATCGGACAGGTCGCCGGTCGCCGTCGAGTCATTGCCCGATACCTGCTGCGCCGGCGCCGTCATCGGTCCCTGGCCGGGCGTCTGTGTGCGCAGGTCACCGGAGACTGCGAAGCTGCCGAGGTTCAGCACCTCATTCGAGCCTGAGTCGGTGAAACTGTCCAGCATCGTCCGCAGATTGTGGACATCATTCAGGAAACTGCTGAATGCATTGAGATCGTCGGGGCTGATCGGGTCCGGCAGACCGAACAGCTGGAGCGCATCGGTCACGGCATCGAAGACGGTCACCGGTTGCGGGGTGAAGTCGGAGAGAACGGGAATCGGCGTCTCCAGGAAGTTGACGATCGAGCGGATCGTTGACAGCCGGGTGTCGATGTCGTCCACGATCGGCTTGGCAAAGTCGATGAAGAAGCTCCCCAGGCTGATCGACACGTTGTTGAAGGCGATGGTTGGCGCCGACCCTGCAGGGTGCTCACGTCGGAGTCGCCGGAGCCGCCGGGAGCGAACATCCAGCCGAGGTGGAAGTCGCCGACGTTGATTTGGGGGAACTCGGCGCCCGCCCCGAAGTTGACCTGGAGGGCCAGATCGACGTTCGCCGCGGCGCCGAACTGGAAAGCGAGGTCATCGGGAAGGTCCGCGAGGTCGTCCAGGTTCAACTGGTCCGAGCTGGGGTCGCTGCTATTGGTGAGCGTGACCGTCAGCGCGGTGTCGTTGTTGCTGTCCGTCACCGAGCCGCTCTTCGAGGAGGACGCCAGTCCGCGCTGGCTCGCGGCGTAGGTAAACGTCGTCCCGTTGGCGGTCAGGATGGTGTAGGTGCCGTTGTAGCCGGAGACGTTGACGCCGGAGATCGTCACGCTGTCGCCGGCCGCGAAGCCGAGCGGCGCCGCGGTCGTGATGGTCACGGTCGTGCCGGTTTCGCTGGCGCTGACGATGTCCGCACTGGCCACGTTCCCCTTGAAGTAGACCTGGTCGCCGGTCAGCTGCGTGGCGTTCAGCTGCAAGAAGCCGATGTTGCCCATGGCGCTCAGCCCGCTGACCGAGACATCGAGCCCGGCCTGCAGGATGGGTTCGATGTTGCCGAGGGCATCGGTGGGCAGCGCGATGAAGAAGGGATCATCGCTGTCCGTGCTTATGCCGATGCCGAACTGGGCACTCCAGTTGAAACCGACATTGAGCATGGTGCCGCTGTTGAGCGTCAGGCCCAGGTTCGGCAGACCCAGGCTGCCCTCGAGCGCAACGCTGAATGTCAGGGGCTGGGGGGGCGAGGTGAATGTCGAACTCGACCGAATCGCTGTCCTCCGTCAGCGTGACGAAGTTGTCGATGATGTCCTCGAGATTCGGCGGGCTGGCCGGCGGCGGGTTGCCGTTCTCGTCCACGAGCAGATTGGCGCCGGGCCCCAGGGTAATCGGCGGCAGAGCGCCGCCAAGGGGAATGGTCATGTTGCCCGGGCCGAGGACCCCATAGATGATTTGCTGGAGGACGTCCAGCGGGTTGACACCGGCGATCGCTTTCAGCTCGGTCTGGAGCGTGCCGCTGAACGCGCTGATCACATTCAGATCGCTGCTCAGTCCGTTGCCAATGAGGGGCAGGTTATTATTCGCCAGCGCCGTCAGTTTGCCCTGCAGGCCACCCAGAACGCTGGCGACGCCGCTGGCAAGCAGCGCCGGCGAATCGAGGAGCGCGCCCAGTGTGGAAAACTCGTTGCCGATCTGCGTCACGTCCGGCGTGGTGACCGTAATCACGCCCGCCGGCGCGGTCTGGTCCGGCTGCGCCAGCGCGGTCAGGAAGTTGCCCAGGCTCGGAATGCTGACCCCCAGGCCGGGCAGGCCATTGTCCAGGAGCGGGCTGCTTGCCACCGCCGTGCCGCCGCCCGAATCCGGCAGTCCGGTTCGCGTCGCGGTGTAGGTAAACGTCGTCGGCGTCACGGACAGGATGGTGAAGGTGCCGTTGTAGCCGGCCACGCCGACGCCGGCGATGGTCACGCTGTCGCCGGCCGCGAAGCCGTGCTCGGCAGTGGTCGTGATCGTCACGGTCGAGCCCGATTCGGTGGCGCCGTCGGGTGAGTCCTCGATGTCCGCGCTTTGGGCAACGATGGAGCCGCCGAGCGGGACCGATTGCAGGGGGAAGTACATCGGCAGCTCGATGTTGGCGCCGCCGTTCATCGCAAACGTGAAATCGCTGAACAGGTCCGGATCGGAGAAGTAGACGCGATGGCTGGGGCCCACCGCCGTCCCGCCGCCCGACGGCTCGAGCCCGGATTCCGTCGCGGTGTAGGTAAAGCTGGTCGGCGTCGGCACGGAGAGGATGGTGAAGGTGCCGTTATAGCCGTCCTCGCCCACGCCGGCGATGGTCACCTTGTCGCCGACCGCAAAGCCGTGGTCGGTGGCGGTCGTGATGGTCACGGTCGAGCCCGATTCGGTCGCGCCGTCGGGATCATCGGCGATGTCCACTGTCGCCTGGGGGCCCGTCAAGCCGACGGTGATGGTTGCCGGACTCATGGTGTCCGGCACGAGGTTCAAGGAGCCCGCGCTGGCGGGGACCAGTGCGCCGTCGCTGTCGAGCACCGCGGCCCCGTGGCGGACGAAGATGCCGATGGGGCCAATCGACAATCCGAGGGTGAGGTTGGTCGCGCTGACATAGGCACTCGCGTCGATGGCAGTGCTGTCGTACAGGAACGGCTGGCCGAAGGTCGCCGAGGTCGGGTCCACGTCGATGCCGACGTCGAGGTCGAGCAGGGCGTTGGCGCTGACGGACAGGTTGCCCGAGCCGCTGATGATGCCGCCCAGATCATCCAGCACCGTGGCCGCGGTCCCCTTGCCCAGCAACGTCCCGAGGCCATTGAACACGAGTGCCAGGCTATTGCTGTAGCCGAAGCCAAGCTGCAGGTGAATCTTGACGGCCTCGCCCGCCGCATCGTAGGTGACGGTCACGGCGTTGCTGTTGGTCGGCAAGCCAAGGTCCGCGAAGACGTTGTTCACCGCGTTCAGGAGGGTGGTCTGGAGCTGCTGGAGCTGGCCCTGCGCCGTCCACCTGGCTATCGATATTGGTCAGCGCCGTTGCGTAGTTGAGCAGACTGTCCACGCTCTGGTTGATGAGCGGCAGCTTGTCGTTGAGGAAGCTGAAATGGCTGTTCTGCGATAGCGAATTGGCCAGCTGGTCGATCCCGGCGATGATCTGGCCGAGCGACAGGTTCTGGAAGTTGATGAGGTCGCCGAGGTCCTGCGTGTTCACCTGGATGTTCGAGGGATCGTTGATGAAATCGGGGATCGAAATCTGGATCGACGGGTTGGCGCCCGCGGGCGTGCTGAGGAAGCCGGCGTTGACGCTGATGTGCTCCAGGTCGAGGTTGACCGAGCCCGTGATAGTCGGGTTTATGGTCAGGTCGCTGATGTCCTTGGTCGGGTCGAACTTGCTGCTGCCGTCCGGTCCCACGACGTTCAAGGCGACACTCACGGTGCCGGACGCGGTCCCCTGACCAAGCGTTATGCCCAGGGCGCCGACCTGGGCCGTGGCCGTGATGTCGTTGGCCGCCAGGGTGAGGTTGCCGGTGACCGCCAGGTTCTGGATGAAGAAGCTCTGCTGGTGGCCGTCGTCGGTTTCGTCGTTCTGGAAGCCCAGCTGCGTGGCGGCCGGGTCGTCCGATTCGACCATGATCTGCAGGTCCGCGTCATCGCCGGATTGGGTGTCGGTGAAAGCGATGGCGTTGTTCACCACCTCGGCCTCGATGCCCTCCACTCCCGGGGTTTGACTCAGGATCGTGTTGATTTCATTCGCGAGGTCCTCGAGGCTCGTGGGAACGTCGTCCTCTTCGTCGTCGGATTCCGAGTCCAGAGGCAGCACCTGAGGATTGGCGTTGCCGCTCCCGGCGGGGGCCGGGCCGATGGTGCCGACGTTGCTAGCCGTAATGCTGATAATCGCGGTGGGGGAAAACTTCGCGTCGAAGCCGACCGGGCCGGGATTGGCGTTGCTTGGGAGCGTGTTCGTGGGCTGAGGCCCGGCGAAGTACAGATTGTTGGTGGCGCCGGCGACGCCGTTGAAGACGATGTCGTCCATGGGGATCACTATGTTATCATTGCTGTCGTCAATGTAAAGCGTAGTGCCCTGGGCAAACCCGTTGACCACGATCTGCTGCAAGGCCGAGAGCTCGATGGCGTACGTGGGCGTAACGGTGGCGCCAGCCAGGCCCTGATTGACAAACACATCGAGGATCAACGGGTTGGTCGGGTCCAGCCGGAGGTCCACGGTTTCCGGCTGGCCCGCAGGTGTGTCCGGCGGCGCATTGATCGTCAGGGTCGGCGTTGCGGCCAGTTGGGCAGCCGCGTCGTTCATGATCCAGGCGCCGCGCCCCAGCGTGCTCACGTACAACACATCGTTGATCGGGTCGTATCCTACGTCGGTGACCGGGACGTGAGGCAAATACGTGGCCGGCATGTTCGAGGGCTGGGTGCCGTTGACCAGCCGGCCGCTGACGCGCGTCCATATGGCGTTGTCGCCATCGCCCGGGTCTGTGGTCTTGTACAGGCCGGTATTGCCGCCGACCAACACGATCGACGTTGTACCACTACTCAGGACGGCTATGCTTCGCAGCTGCGAGCTAGCCGCACCAGGGTATGCTCCGTCAAGGTTGGTAAGCTGCTGCGTCTTATTGAGATTCTGCCATTTCACGTTGTCGAGGGTCCCGCCCACAAGCGTAACCTGGTAGACGTTGACCGGATTCACGACATAGAACGTCTTCCAATCGTTGGGGTCCACCGCGATACCGACGATCTGGCTACCGGGGTCCGGGTAGCCCGGTACGAGCTCCAGATTGCCGGTGTCGCTACCGGGGACGGTAAGCCGTACGTAGAGCGAGTTTTTGACCGAGGTGTTATTCGCTCCAGGGGGATCGTTGATGGCCGCGTAAATGACCGCCGCGTTGCCGTTGCCGCCGTAGGCAAGCGCTGTCACGCGGGAATTGTTGTTATACGTGTGGTCGTCAAAGTCCTCCGCTGGCGTGAGCAAATCCGTGACGACATCGCCATAGGTACCGTTGGCACTTTCGTACAGGCCGTGGTCTGCGAAGACCATATTCGCGGGCTGATCCGCGTTATCGACTACCTTCAGCTCGCCGCCGTACGTGTCCGGGGCCGTGTCATCGACGTCGTCGAGGGCACTATAGGGCGCGGCCGCGGAACTGGTCGCGAACCGGACGAGCGCCAACGTCGCTCCGGTTACGGGGTCCGGGATCACCGTGTTGCCCGGCCCGAAGGTTTGGCGGTACAGGCCCTCGATGTTCTGGTCGATCGTCGCGCTGAACCGAACCGTCATGCCCGGGGTCGTGCTGGTCGGCGGGGTTACCGCGGTTGCGACGACGTTGCCGTCACCGGGGAGAAACTGCTGCCAGGTCTGAGAGTTGGGCTGCGTCTGTACCTGGGTGCCCTCGTCCTGGGCCGCGCCAAGAGGATCTTGTTGATTGGATCGTAGGCAACGGAGTACATCTCCGTTATCTGAAGGTTGCCGTCCAGAGATGACCAGGTGCGTGTAGCCGGGTTGCGCGGGCTGCTCAGGCTGTAAATGCCGCCGTCGTCCGACTCGAGGAGGGTAAGGCCGTTCGAGGTGAAAACCAGCGAGCGCGTGTCTGAATGCGGGGCGGTGTTGTTCGCGCCGGCGAGCACGATCGACGTCCAGGCGCTGCCTGGGTTACTGGTATTGCCGACATACAGGTTGCCCACATAAGGAGGATTCGCCTGGCGGTCGCCACCGATGTAGACGAGATTGGACATCTTCGGATCGGCCGCGATCGAGAAATTCATATCGCCCTGCGCATTTGCCCCATCGGGTGTCGTGTTTACGGCCGGGACCGTTGTGCCGACCGGCTGCCAGGTCGTACCCTGGTCGGTTGTAAAGAATACGTTCGACAACTGCTTATTGCTGCCGATGATGCCCGCGTAGAGGACCGACGGGTCGTTCGGGCCTGTGGGATTATGGAGGGCCAGCTTGATGTTCAGGGAGCCGGTGACTGTGCTGGCGATGCTGTTGAGCGAAATTCCATTGATTTTGGTCCACTCGATATCAAGGTTGGTTTTGTTGTACAGCCCCTGGTACACGCCAAGTCCTGGCAGCGCGGCGAAGAAACGGGCGGTGTAGGGACCGGTGGGCGTATAGCTCGTGTCCTGGATGAGGGACGCGACCGATGCGATCGGATTGGCCGGGTCGATTGGCTCAGTGACAAAGGACGCCGACAGGTTGCCGTTCAGACTGAGGTAGAGTCCATTGCTCGTCGTGCCGACCAGCACAAGCTGAGCGCCCGCGCCGACGAACACGTTTGTGGGCAGTACCACACTCACCTGCTGATCGGTCAGCGCCTCCTCCGATAACGCTCCAGGTCTTGCCGCCATTGGTCGTGCGCATCACGCCGACCTGTGGCCCGCCATACTGCCCCGCACTGCTGACCTTACCGATGCCGGCGAACACGGTGTTCCCCGTCGCGTCGAGGGGGCTGACGGCAAGCGCGCTCACCGACAGCGAGGGATATGCGTCCGTGAGCGGCGTCCAGGTTGGCGAGGGACTGGTGCCATTGGACGTGTGCCATACGCCGCCGTTGACCGAGGCCACGTAGATGCTGTTCGGCAGGCCGGGGACGACCGCGATCTGGTTAATGGCCCCAATTTCGGGATTGCCGTTGCCGGTCAGCGCCAGGGCGCCGGGCTGGGTCACAGCGGCGCCCTGGATCGGCGCCGGTCCCGCCGCAGCCCATGCCGGCACGCCGGTCAGCGCGATCGGCATCGGGAGAGTGATCGACACCGGTGCTGCGCCGGCCAGCGGTTCGGCGTCGGACGAGTCGCCCTGGTCCGACGTGTCCGTGCCCACCTCCAGCTCGAAATGCGCGTCACCGTCCAGGATGCCGTCCGGCGGTACGTCGGCGTCGGTCGGCGTCAGCGCCGCGTCGTGGTCGTTGGTGAACCCGAAGGTGAACGAAATGCCCGCATTGGCGTTCAGGCTCAGGGTGCTGCTGGTGCTGATCGAGCCGAGGGGGCCAAGGTTGCCGCTGAGGTTCAGCGACGTGGACGTGCTGAAGGGGTAACTGATGTTGACGTTGAACGTCGTCGTCTCGGTAGTAGGATCGTAGTTCACCTTCAGGCCGCTGGTGTCGATGTGGAGCAAGCTGCCGACTTCGTCGATGAACGCCTGGATGGTACCGGCCGTCCCGGCGCCTGCGCCCGAGCCGTTGACGGCGGTGTTCAGTCCGTTGATGAAGCCGTTGACGAAAGCGCCGGCGCCGTTGATGACGCTGCCGACGGTCTGGTTCGTGAACGGGATTTTTTGGCTCAACACCGAGCCGTCCACGTTGGTGGTCAGGAAAGTCGTGAGCTGGCCCAGCGCGCTCAGGATCATTTGCGGCGAGACGCTGTCGAAGTCGAGCAGGTTGCCGATGTTCTGCGTCGTGATCGTCGGCGCGTTCTGGAACAGGTTGTCGTCGCTGATATCGACCTGGGGGGCCTGGCTTGGGTTGGTCGAGACTGGTGAAGCTGTTGCCGAGGCTGAAGGAGAGCGGCAAGACGGCCTGCACGCTGCCCTGGGGAGTGAACTGCACGAGGCTCGCCAGGGGATTGTCGGCGAGGTCTGCCAGGGTGACCTTGCCGTCGTTCTCGGGGCTGGTGAGCGCGAGGTTGGCCCCGGCAGTCAGGTTCATCGAACCGTTCTGCACGCCCACGTTGAAGCTGCCGATGTTCAGCCCGAAGTTCAGCGTGGTGCTCGCGACGTTCGCGTCAACACCAAAATTGTTCACGCCCAAGAAGATGTCGCTCGGCGTCGGGGGGCTGTCGGCGAGATTGACGCCAAAGGAAATGTCGGCGGTCACGTCTGCGGTCACGCTGACGGTCCCCGATGCAGCCACGCTGATCGGCAGGCTGCCGGTGCCCGTGCCCAACGAGAGCGGCACCGTCCGCGTGACCTGTGAGTCGATCGACAGGTCGAACAGCAGCTCCTGCGTGTTCACGGTTGCCGTGGCACTGACCGGGCCATACTGCAGGCTGCCGGTCGCGGAGCTGCCGAGCACGCCCAGCGCGTAGTGGGCCAGGAGCTGCGCCAGTCCCTCGGCGGTCGATGGGCCGCCCGAGTTGAAGTAGGTCTGCACGGTGTTGTAAAGATTGAACAGGCTGTTGATGGCGCCGGTGTCCTGGCCGATCAGCTGGTTGAGGCTCTTGTTGAGGATGGGGATCGTGGTGTCGAGTGGGGCGAGGGCCGCCAGGCTCGCGAGGCTCTGCAGCGGCGCGAGCGCCTGCAGGAGGTCGCCGTGCTCGAGGGCCGAGAGCACCTGCGCATTGGCGCCGAGGCTGACGTTGACGGAGGCATTGCCGGTGACCGTGCCGGCCTGGGCGTCGGTGACCATGACCGATTGCGGGCCCTCGCCGTTGAGGGTGACCGTGAAGGTGTGTGCGCCGTTGTCGGTGCTGGTGAACGTATAGTCCGCGGGGAGGCTCGCCTGCAGATCGGTCGAGGTGAAGTGGATGGTCCCCAAAAAGCCGGCGGCCGGGTTGCTCATGCCGTCGAGCGCGGTGACGGTGACCTGGAAGGAATTGCCCGCAGCGCTCGTGGTTGGTGGCGCTGACGCGGAAGCTCGCTGGCTGGACGGCGATGCTGGCCGTGCCCGTGATGCTGCTGTGCGTCGTGTCCGCCACACCGATCGACTCCGTCGTCACGGTGTTGCAGGTCACGGGGAAGTTGTGCGTGCCCTGGTCGGTCGAGACAAATGTGTAGTTTGCGGGCAGCACCGTGCGCACATCTTCGTCCGTGAACTGCACGGTTCCGGTGTACCCCGTGACCGTGTTGCCGTACGCGTCCTCGGCCGTAACGCTGATCGTGCCGGGCGTTCCCGCGACAATCGGCGCCGTGGCGCTGGGGGCGATGGCCAGTTGCGCGACGCTGCCGGCGACGATCGGGATGTTCTGCTGCGTGTCGGTCAAGAGCGGGTTGTTGACATCGGTGGCGGTGATCGATGGCGACCCAGCGGTCTTGAACGTCACCGAGAAGGTGTGCTGGCCCTGGTCGGCGGCGGTGAACGTGTAGTTGGCCGGCAGCACGGCGTTGGGGTCGGTGCTCGTAAGTTGGATCGTCCCGGTGTAGCCAATGGCCAGCTGGCCGTAGGCGGCCAGGGCCTGGACCGTGATGCTCACGGCGGTGCCGGCCGCGGTCGGCGTGGCGCCCGCCAGGCTCTCGACCGAGAAGAGGGTCGCCGTGGTCGCCCCGGCTCCCACGGTGATGCCGGTTTGGCTTGCGGTGAGCGTGCTGGTGAACTTGTCCATGACGGTGATCGACTGCGTGCCGGCGGTCATCAGCGTGAGCGGAAAGGTGTGTGTGCCCTGATCGCCGGTGGTGAACGTGTAGTCGGCCGGCAACAGGGCCGCGCTGTCCGTGCTGCTGAAGTGGACGGTGCCGACGTAGCCGGTGACCGTGGTGCCGGCGTTGTTCTGGGCGGTGACCGTAACGTTGAACTGCGTGCCGGCGGTCGTTTGCGTCAGGCCGGTGCTGAGGCTCAACTGGGTCGCGGCGGTGGGATCGACGGTCAACTGTGCGCTGCCCTTGACCGAGGATTGCGCCGCGTCCGTCGCCGTCACCGTGTCCGTGCCCGCGGCGACCAGCGTGATCGGCAGCGTGTGCACTCCCTTATCGGCAGTGGTGAACTTGTAATTCGCGGGCAGGGTCGCCTGCGTATCGCTGCTCGTTAAATGGACCGTGCCGGTGTAGCCGGTGACGATATTGCCGGAGGCGTCCTCCGCCATGACGATCACGGTGGTGGGGACCGATGGGGCGAGCGGCGTGGGCGAGCCGACGACCACGAACTGGGTCACCTTCGTCCCCGCCGCGACGGTGACGGCCGAGGAGGTCCCGGTGATGCCGCTCGTCGTGTCGGTCGCCGTCACGGTCTGGCTGCCGGCGGTATTGAGCGTGACCGAGAACGTGTGGACGCCCTTGTCGCTCGCCTGGAACGTGTAATCGTTGGGGCGGACAAGGTTGGGGTCCGTGCTGCTCAGATCGACCGTGCCGGAGTAGCCGGTGGCGGTGTTGCCATTGGCGTCGGTTGCGGTCACGGTGATCTGGATGGGCGTGCCGGCCGTCGTGCCGCCCGGGGCGGTGACCTGGAACTGGCTTGCCGTGACCGCGTTCACGCTTACGCTGCCGGCGGCGGTGAGAGCGCTATTGGCCTTGTCGGTGACGCTGACGCTCTGACTGCCGACGGTCACCAGCGTCGCGCTGAAGGTGTGCGTTCCGGCGTCGCTGGTCTTGAACGTGTAGTTTGCGGGCACGGTGCCTTTGGTGTCGCCGGTCGCGAACTTAACCGTGCCGGTGTAGCCCGTGGCGAGATTGCCGTAGGTGTCGTAGGCCGTGACCGTGAACGGGAAGCTCTCGCCGGTGGTGGCGGACGACGGCAGACCGGTCAGTTGCAGCGTGGCGGCGGCCGCCGGGCTGACCGCGATGCCGAACTCGCTGCCGCTGAGCGACGCGTTGGCGGTGTCGGTCGCGGTCACCGATTGCGTGCCGGCCGTGTCGAAGGTTACCGGGAAGGTGTGGTGGCCGTCGTCGGCGGCGGAGAACGTGTAATTGGCGGGCAGCACCGCCTTGAGGTCGGTGCTCTGGAATTGGATCGTGCCGCGATAAGCGGGCAATGGATTGCCGGAAGAGTCGACCGCGATGACCGTGACATTCGCGGATTTCCCCGCGGTGACGGTTGTCGGCAAACCGGTGACCTCGATGCCGGCCGGCGTCGCGATCACGCTCACCGTCTGCTGGACGGTCAACCCGCTGTTGACGGTATCGGCGACGGTCAGTGTCTGGCTGCCGGCGGTGGCGAAGGCCACGGTGAAGGTGCGCGTGCCGCCGTCGCCGGCCGTCAGCGTCGTGTTCGCGGGCAACGATGCGGCGGTGTCCGAGCTGGTGAATTGGAGCGTGCCCGTGTAGCTGGTCGCGATGTTGTTGTAAATATCGAGCGCCGACACGACGATCGCCTGGTTCTGGCCGGTGCCGATCGATGTGGGCAATCCGGTCATCGACAGGCTGTTTGGCGCCAGCGGCGTCACCACGTAGGTCGCGCTGCTGCTGGCTCCGTCGCTCATGTCCGTGGCCGTGATCGACTCGTTGCCCGCGGTTCGCAGCGTTGTGGTGAAGCTATGGGTGCCGTGGTCGCCCGCGGTGAACGTGTAATCGCCCGGTGCGGCCTTGGGATCGGTGCTCGTGAAATGGACCGTGCCCTGGTATGCCGTGAGCGTATAGCCCGCCGCATCCTGGGCGGTAATCGTGAAGGTGTCGCTGCTGCCGGCTACCTCCGTACCGCCCAGGCCGGCGAACGCGAACGTGGCGACCGGCGCCTGGTTGACGGTCAAGGTGAAGCTCGGGCTGACGCTGCTGACGCTGTTCGTGGCGGTGAAGGTGATGGGATAGGTGCCGTCGGCGCCTTCCGCCGGCGTACCGCTGAGCGTGGCGGTGCCATTGCCGGCGGTGAACGTGACGCCGCTCGGCAGCGCTCCGGTTTCGGTCAAGCTCGGTGCGGGGAAGCCGGCGGACTGCACGGAGAAGCTGCCGTTGGCCGCGACGGTGAAGGTCGCGCTGCTGGCGCTGCTGAAGGCGGGGGCCTGGTCGAGTATCAGCGTGAAGTCTTGGGTGAAAACGCGAAGACCGCTGGTGGCCGTGAAGGTCACATGGTAGTCGCCAGGGGTGTCGAGCAACGACGGTGTGCCGCTGATGCTGTACCTGGGGCCCGCGCCGCTTACAGTGCTGCCAAACGTGACGCCGGCCGGCAGGTTGCCGGTTTCGCTCAGAGTGGGCGTCGGCACGATATTGGTGGTCACCGGGAAGCTGCCCGGGCTGCCGATGACGAACGTAGTGCTGTTGGGGCTGGTGAAGCCAAGTGGCTGAGCGACCGTCAGCGTGAAGCTCTGGCTGGTGCTGCTGCCGGCGCTGTTGCTGGCACTGATGGTGATGGGGTAGGTTCCCACCGTGCCGGCGGCGGGCGTGCCGTCCAGGCCGGCACTGCCGTCGCCGTTGTCGGTGAAGGTGACCCCGCCGGGGAGCGCGCCCGATTCCGTCAATACGGCCAGGGGGAAGCCGGAGGTCTGCACCGTGAAGCTGCCGATCTCGCCGACGAAGAATTGCGTGCCGCTTGTTGAGGTGAACGCGAGCGGCTGGTCGACCGTCAGCGTGAAGCTCTGAGCGGCAGTGCCGGTGCTGTTGGCCGCCGTGATGGTGAATGCATAAACGCTGCCCGTGCCGGTCGCGGGCGTCCCGGTGAGGGTGGCAGTGCCGTTGCCGTTGTCCGTGAACGTGACGCCCTGCGGCAGCGTGCCCTGTTCAATGAGCGCCGGCAGCGGCAGGCCGGTGGCTTGCACGACGAAGGTGCCGCTCTGGCCGACCGCGAAGGTGGCGGTCGAGCCGCTGGTGATCGTCGGCGGCAAGGTGGACGGGGTGACCGTCTCCTGCTGCGTCACCGAGAAGCCGGTCGCCGCCACGGTCACGGTTGGCGTGCCGACGCTGCCGTCGGTGTACTCGAAGCTGGCCGTGCTGAAGCCGGGGCCGATCGTGATGCTCGGACTCGCCAGCGGATTTCCGCCGGAGTTCAGGAACGCGCCCTGACTCGACGTGGTGCTGAGGCTGAGCGTCAAACCGGCGCTGCCCGCCTGGACCACGTTGCCGTGGCCGTCCTCGAGCAGCACCGTGATGAGCCCCGACGCTTGGCCGGCGATGAACGTCTGCGGCGCGGTCGTGAAAACCAAGGCGCCCGGTGCGGATTGGCTGACCGTCAGCGTGAAGTTCTGCGTCGCGGCGCTCCCGACGCCGTTGGCCGCGGTGAAGACCAGCGGATAGCTGCCGGCCGTGCCGCTGGCCGGCGTGCCGCTCAGGACGCCGGTGGCGCTGGTGAAGGACACGCCGCTCGGCAGCGCTCCGCTCTCGGTGATCGTCGGCGCCGGCGAACCGGTCGCCGTGACCGTGAAGCTGCCGGCCGTGCCGATGGTGAACGTCGTGCTGTTGGCACTCGTGATGGCGGGCGTTTGGTCGATCGTCAGCGTGAAGCTCTGCGTCGTGCTACCGGCGCTGCTGCCCGCGGTAATGGTAATCGCGTATGTCCCGCTGGTTTCTGATCCTGGTGTTCCCGCGAGGCCGGCGGTGCCGTTGCCGTTATCCGTGAACGTGACACCCGTGGGCAGGGAGCCCGATTCGCTCAAGCTCGGCGCCGGCGAACCGGTCGTCGTGACCGTGAAGCTGCCGGCCGAGCCGCTGGTGAGCGTCGTGTTATTGGCGCTGGTGATGGCGGGCGCCTGGTCGGCCGCCACGCTCAGCGTCAAACCGTTGTTGGCATATTGCGGAACGAATAGACCGCCGCTAAAGGTTAGACCATTCTTATTCGAGAAGTCGGTCGAGCGCGCGCCGGCGGCGAAGGACATGATCGGGTAGCTGTCCGTGGTGGCCGGCAAGAAGCCGCCCACGAGGCCGATGTTCAGGTTGCCGGCGAGCGTCGGAGCCCCGGTGATGTTGAGCGTGCCGAAGGCGCCGGTGTTGGAATGGCCGCCGACGTTGATGTTCAGGTTGCCGCCCGCAGTCTGGGAATAATTGCCGCTGACCTTCAGTGTGCTGGATGGGCCGATGGTCACGCTGCCGGCATTGCCGAGGTTGCCCGCCGTCGTGAGGTTGTTTCCGTTCTGGATGGTCAGGCTGCCGGCGGCGGCGACGGTTGCAAGGCCGGCGAGCGCGTTCACATTGGTGCCGCCGTTGTTGCTCAAGACCTGGGAGCCGCTGCCATCCACGAGGATGTTGGCGGCCAACGTGGTGATGTTGGCCCCGACCAGGTCCAGGGTGCCGCCGTTGATGGCTTGCCAGGTGCCGCCAGTCAGTGTCCCGCCGGAAAAATTGGTGAAGGTCCCCGTTGCCTGGACCGTGCCGCCGTTCTCGGCCGTGAGCGTGCCGTCGTTCTTCCAGTTGTTCCCGCTCAGCGAGATCGTCCCGCCGTTGGAACCGGTAAACGTGGGATTGACCGTGAGCGCGGCCTTGAAGTCCATGCCCCCGTAGGGGGCGGAGATCGCGCCCTCGGTGCCATTGAGCGTGAGATTTTGGCCGATGGTCAAATAGCCGCC
Source organism: uncultured Gemmataceae bacterium (assembly GCA_963834865.1). Lineage (GTDB taxonomy): Bacteria > Planctomycetota > Planctomycetia > Gemmatales > Gemmataceae > CAWIDK01. The sequence continues at coordinate 1,128,835 of CAWIDK010000002.1, read as the reverse complement.
GCCGTTCTGGAAGATCCCGTTACTGCCGTTGATGCCGAATACGATGGTGCCGGTTTCATTGCGGTCGGCGTCAAGAGTCTGGGGCGTAGTGTCGCTGAAGTAGAGCCGGCCGTCAGTGCTGCTGTTGGCGTTGGCGTTGCCCAGGTGGAGCGTGGCGTTGCTGAGGAGCAGTGATCCCGACACCGTGACGGTGGAACTGTTGGTCTGCATGTCCAGCGGGCTGGGGTTGCCGCCCGTGCCCGCGTAGGCCAGCGTCACGTTGCTCAAGTTGCCGCCCTGGGAGATCAGGCTGTAGCCGGCCGCGGCCTCGACGGTGCCGCCCTTAATCGTGCCGCCCGCCAGGATCCACGAGCCCGTGCTGGCATTGAGCGCCAGCGTCGTGCTCGTGTTCACGCTCCCTTCGAGGTTCACGCCTTCGAAGTTCTCGTCACTCTGGGTGATCGTGATCGAGAGCGTGTTGAGCCCCGCATTCAAGAACGGACTGCCCGCCGGGATGGCAAAATCGTTGAGTGAGCCCCAGGAGCCGCTGTTGAGCGAGGCAATCGCGTGCCCGTTCAAATAGAGAGTTCCCCCATCATCGACCGTCCAGGCACCGGCGATGGAAACATCGGCGAGGTTGTAACCGGTCAAGTCGAAGGTTCGGTAGAACGTGTACGGCGCCGGCCCGTTATTGCTAACGTTCGCGTTGCGGGCGATCCAGTCGGAGTTGGGGCCGTCGGCGACCCAACCACCGTACCAGTCGGCGCCGGCAGCAGTCACCGCCTCGGCCGCGCCCGTTCCGCCCGCCGGTTCATCGACGGTCCAATTGTTGTCGGCAGTCCCGTTGGTGCTAATCAGGTTGTTGGACGCATCCAGGCCGGTCGCAAGATTGATGGTGGCGGGCATCGTGTTGTTGAGCGTGCCGGTGAGGTTGACGATGTCATCCGTGGGCCCGCCGGTGCGCGAGAAATTCCCCAGCGTCGCCAGCGTGAAGATGCCGCCCAGGTTCACCGTGGTCGTGGCGCCGGTGGCGCTAATCGTGCCGGTGTTGCTCCAGCCGCTGTTGTCCGCGGTCATGGCGGTGCCCGACGATTGCAGCGTCAGCGTGCCGCCGCCGCTGATGCTGATGGCGCCGGTGTTGGTCCAGCCGAGCGCCGTGGCCGAGCTGGAGCCGTTGAGCGTCAGGTTGCCGCCGTTTTGCACGGTGACCGTGCCGTTGTTCGCCCAGCTCGTGCCTTGCAGACTCAGGCTGCCGCCGTTCTTGCCCGTCAGTGTCGCATCGTTCTTCCAGTTGTTGCCGGAGAACGTGATGGTTCCGCTGGTCTGGCCCACGAACAGGGTGGGATCGACGGTGACGGCGGCCTTGACATCCATGCTGTTGTTGGCAGTGATGGTGCCGTCGAGACCTTGCACGGTCAGGTTCGCGCCGAGCGTCAGGTAGCTGGTGCTTCCGCCGTTGCCGTCGATCAGGTTGTTGCCGTTGGGGCCGAACACGATCGTGCCGGTGTGGGTGGCGTCAGCGCCGTCGAGGAGCTGAGGGGAGCTGTCGCCAAAGAACAGCCTGCCATAGGTGCTGCCGGTGCTGTTGCCCAGGTGGATCGTGCTGTTGCTGAGGAGCAACGCGCCCGACACGGTGACGGAGGAAGTGTTGGTCTGCATGTCCAGGGGGCTGGCGTTGCCGGCGCTGCCGTCGATCGTCACGCCGATCAACGTGCCGCCCTCGGAGACGAGGGCGTAGCCGGCGGCGGCGTTGAGCGTGCCGCCGTTGAGCGTACCGTTATCGAGGTTCCACGACCCGATGGTGCTGTTGAAGGTCTGAGTCAAACCGGTGTTGTTGAGCGTGCCGGTGAGGTTGACGATGTCATCCGTGGGCCCGCCCGCGCGCGTGAAGCTGCCCAGTGCCGCCATGGTGAAGGCGCCGCCGAGGTTCACCGTGGTCTTCGCGCCGGTGGCGGTGATGGTGCCGGTGTTGCTCCAGCCGCTGTTGTCCGCGGTCATGGCCGTCCCCGACGAGCTCGAGCGTCAGGATGCCGCCGCCGCTGAAGCTGACGGCGCCGGTGTTGGTCCAGCCGAGCGCCGTCGCCGAGCTGCCGCCGTTGAGCGTCAGGTTGGCGCCGTTTTGCACGGTGACCGTGCCGTTGTTGGTCCAGTTGGTGCCGGTCAGGCTCAGGCTGCCGCCGTTCTTGCCCGTCAGCGTGGCATCGTTCTTCCAGTTGCTGCCGGAGAACGTGATGGTTCCGCTGGTCTGGCCCGCGAACAGGGTGGGATCGACGGTGACGGCGGCCTTGACATCCATGCCGCTGTTGGCGGTGATGAGGCCGTCGAGGCCTTGCACGGTCAGGTTCGCGCCGAGCGTCAGATAGGCGGTGCTTCCGCCGTTGTCGTCGATCAGGTTGTTGCCGTTGGGGCCGAACACGATCGTGCCGGTGTGGGTGGCGTCAGCGCCGTCGAGGAGCTGAGGGGAGCTGTCGCCAAAGAACAGCCTGCCATAGGTGCTGCCGGTGCTGTTGCCCAGGTGGATCGTGCTGTTGCTGAGGAGCAACGCGCCCGACACGGTGACGGAGGAAGTGTTGGTCTGCATGTCCAGGGGGCTGGCGTTGCCGGCGCTGCCGTCGATCGTCACGCCGATCAACGTGCCGCCCTCGGAGACGAGGGCGTAGCCGGCGGCGGCGTTGAGCGTGCCGCCGTTGAGCGTACCGTTATCGAGGTTCCACGACCCGATGGTGCTGTTGAAGGTCTGAGTCAAACCGGTGTTGTTGAGCGTGCCGGTCAGGTTGACGATGTCGTCAGTGGGCCCATTCACGCGGGAGAAGTTCCCCAGGGCCGCCATGGTGAAGCTGCCGCCGAGATTGACTGTGGTCGTAGCGCCGGTGGCGCTAATGGTGCCGGTGTTGCTCCAACCGCTGTTATCCGCGGTCATCGCCGTGCCCGACGTCTCCAGCGTCAAGATGCCGCCGCCGCTGATACTGATCGCGCCGGTGTTGGTCCAGCCGAGCGCCGTCGCCGTGCTGCCGCCGTTGAGCGTCAGGTTGCCGCCGTTTTGCACGGTGACGGTGCCGTTGTTCGTCCAGTTGTTGCCGGTCAGACTCAGGCTGCCGCCGTTCTTGCCCGTCAGCGTGCCATCGTTCTTCCAGTTGCTGCCGGTGATCGTGATGGTTCCGCTGGACTGGCCCGCGAACAGGGTGGGATCGACGGTGACGGCCGCCTTGAGATCCATGCCGTTGCTGTTGCTGGTCTCGATGGAGCCGTCGAGCCCTTGCACGATCAGGTTCGCGCCGAGCGTCAAGAAACTGGTGTTTCCGCCGTTGTCGTAGATCAGGTTGTTGCCGTTGGGCCCGAACACGATCGTGCCGGTGTGGGTGGCGTCGGCGCCGTCGAGGAGCTGAGCGGAGTTGTCGCTGAAGAACAGCCTGCCATAAGTGCTGCCGGTGCTATTGCCCAGGTGGATCGTGCTGTTGTTCAGCAGCAGGGCTCCCGACACCGTTTCGGTACTCGTGTTGGTCTGCAGGTCCAGGGTGCTGTTCTGCAGGGTGATGCCGGTCAACGTGCTCGACGTGCTGGTGCCGGTGAGGGTGCTCCCCACCACGGTCGCGCCGGTAAGAGTCCCGCCCTGGAGGATGAAGGTGTTGCTGTTCTGCTCCTGGAGCGTGCCGGCGACGGTAAGCGTGCCGCCGGAGAGGACCACGGGGTCGTTGGCGGTGAGGCTGTGGATCGTGTCGTGGTCGTTACTGCTGATGGTTACGGTGGTGCCGGCGACATTGATGACGGCGTCTTGTCCCGCGCCGGGCACGACGCCGCCGACCCAGTGCGTGGCGTCGTTGAAATCGCCCGAACCGCCGATCCAGCTGATGCCGGGCGGCAGCGTCATGGAAAAATTGAGGGAACTGGCGCCGACGCTCGACGTGACCTGGAAACCCGCCGGGTTGTTGACGATGGCGGCCGTTGGCGCGGGGCCGGACTCGCTACCGAATGCAACGGCGCCAATGGCTGTCCCGACACCGATCAGGCCGGTCGCGTCGATGGTCAGGGTGGAAGTGTTGCTGAGTGTAAGGCCGCCGCTGCCGAGGTTCAGCTGCCCGTAATTGTTGCCCGCGACATAGCCGTTGCCATGGATTCCGATCAGGAGATTGCCGCCGAGGCTGAAGTCGGCGCTGGCGGCCGTCAGGATGCTGGGAGCGCCGCTGGGATTGACGGTGCCGCCGATGGCCGTGATGTTCCCCACGCTACCGTCGCCGGCGAGGGTGCCGCGTGGGTAGACCGTGACATTGCCGGCGGCCGGCAGCGAACCGGTTGCCGTAACGAGCAGGGTGCCGAAGTCGATGGCGGTCCCGGAGTACGTGTCGGTGTTCGATAGGCTGAGCGTCCCGAGGCCTGACTTGGTCAGATTGCCCGAGCCGCTGATCGGGCCCTGGATGGCGTCGGTGCCGGCAGCGACGGAGATCGTATCCGTCCCCGCGAGGGCGATACCGAAGGAGCTGTCGAAGGTGTTGCCGCCCGCAGTGTCGGCGATGCTGGGGCTGGCCGCCCCGGTGAGCCCGATCGAGCTGCCGTTGGCCGCTTGCAGCAGGTAGCCACTGGCCCCAAGATTGATCTGATCGATGTTGAGGACGCCGGCAATGTTGTCCTGGACGGTACCGGCGCCCGTGCTGTTGAAGTCCAGAACGATGGCGGTTTCACTGGTCGTCGGTGGGCTATTCCCTTGCCAGTTCCCGGGGGTGTTCCACAGCCCATCGCCGGCCGCCCCCGTCCAGGTATGGACCGCGGGTGCAATCCGATCTTCCAACGTTTCGAACCACGGCCGGGCCCAGATCCCACGGCGGCGCGGACGCCGCTCATCGCGCTGGGTCTGCGTTCGCCACCGTTTGAGCCAGGATGATGCCGACATGGGTCGCCCCTCCGGATGCAATGTCGTGAAAACCGAATCGGTCTGCGATAAAATGAACAGGCCATCGCTCCCGGCGCAGACTGAGCGCCGAGGCGGGGCCGGGCCGGTGAGGGACTGCTTGGCGGCTAGACCTCACCGGCCGCTTTGGTCTCGTCAGGAATGCATTGCCCGGCCTGATGCCGGGCGCGTCCGCTGCGGTCACGGTCCCGGCTTGTGGTGCGGGTCCGGGAGGCCCAGCACTTCAGCGGCTTCGCCGCGCATGCGGTGGTACTCTTCCTCCCAGTAGAAGCAAGGCTCCTTGCTGTAGCCGCCCTTGTTTTCGTTCAGCCACCAGCCGGCCCGCTCATAGCAGCGCAGCGCCGACTCCTTGTCGCCAAGTCGCCAGTGCGCCATCGCCAGGACGGACCACCCGCAGGTGCATAAGCCGCCATGCAGCGCGCTGGACTTCTCGATGCAGCGGATGGCCTCGTCCCATTGGCCCGCGCGGTAATACGCCGTGCCCAGGGTTCGCCAGTAGAACGCGTGGCGAAAGCCCCGCACGCCGAGAGAGGACCCCGCTGGCTCCTCTTCCTCGTGGGGCAGCTCGACGATCTTCTTCGCCAGGGCGACGGCTCGGCCCGGGTCGCGGTACTTTGCATCAGGGCAGTTGGCGAGGAACCATGCCAGCTTGTATTTCCATTCCCCGGAGGCCGGCCTGGCCTCGAGCGCGCGCTGGTATTCGTCGGCTGCGTCGCGGTACCGGCCGGTGATGCAGAGCAGGTCGCCCAGCGCGGCATGGGTTTCCGATGGCCCCACGCGGTCGGCGGCCAGCTGCGGAGAGGCTGCCGCCAGCTTCTCGTCCAGGGCAATGGTTTGGCGGTAGAGTTTCTCCGCCTCCGCTGGCCGGTCGAGGTGGAGCAGCAGCCGGGCCAGGCTCCGCTCGCTCAGGACCAGGTTGCGGCGGTGCTCGGCCACAGCGGGGGCATCGGCGACGATCTGCCGTGCAAGCTCCACCGCCTTGCAGTAGGGTTGCACGGCGTCCTGATAGCTACCGGTCTCTGGCTGGTTGAGAGCGTCGCCCAGCGCCCGGCAGCCCAAATACTGCTCGCTGCGCGTGCGGGTCGGTGGCGAAGTCGGCCACGAACTGCCGCGCCACTTCCGCGGCCTTGCGAAAGGCCGCTTCCGCCGCCTGGTGACGCCGGTTGTCGCGGAGCAGGTGGCCCAACCCACGCCAGGCGGCGGACAATTCATTGCGATAGCTGGCGACGGTAGGAAAGTCGTCCACCAACCGCCGGGCCACGTCGATGCTCCGGCGATACAGCGGCTCGGCCTCGGGGGAGCGCTCGGTCTCCCTGAACAGGTCACCCAGCGACCAGCAGGCGCGGTACAGGTGAACGCGGTAGTCAGCCACGTCGGGGTAGTCAGCCACCAACCGCTCGCAGGCCTCCACGTTCCGGCGGAAGAGATCCTCTGCCTCCCGGGGCCGGCCGGTGCTCTTCAGAACATGGCCCAGCCAATGGTAGTCGCTCACCAGGGTTCGCCGGTGGTCGGGCACCTTGGGCGACTCCTCGTCCGCGTTTTCCAGGATGGACATCGACTTGCGAAAGGCGGCCTCGGCCTTGTCATGCTGTCGCAGCGTGACGTGGAGGTAGCCCACACGGTTGTAGGCCTTGCCGGTCTCCCCCTGGAGCTTCGGGTTCGAGCGGTTGGCCTCGGCGAATTGCTCGTAGAACCCAAGCCCTTTCTGCAAGAGATGACGATCCAGGTGCTCCAGCTCGTGGGATTTCAGGGCGAGACGCCCCCGGGCGTCTCTCGTGGAGACCTCGGCCTCGGCCGGCTTGATGAAGATTCGTCCAGGGCCTCCAGGGCCAGCTCGAGGTTCGCCTCGGCACGCTGGCGTTGCTGCGCTTCCGCACCCCGGGCTGTTTCCACACGTGCGCGCTCCCGCTGCATCTGCACGTTGCTGAGCGCCAGCAGCACCAACAGCAGGCACGCACCCGCGACCACGGCCAGCGTCGCCTTGCGCCGCCGGGCGAACTTGCGGAAACGATACCAGGCCGACGGCGGATGGGCCTGTACCGGCTCGTCGTGCAGATAGCGCTCTACGTCCGCCGTGAAGGCACTGGCCGTCTCGTAGCGGCGGTCGCGGTCCTTTTCGAGCGCCTTCAGCACAATCCAGTCCAGCTCGCCGCGAAACACCTGGCACAGGCGCTTCGGATCGCTCTTGCGCTGCGCGGACATCGTGGTGGCCGCCTGGCCCAGCGTGCTGATGCGCGTGCTCGGCCGGGGCGGCTCCTCCTCGCGGATGATGCGGCGCAGCTCGTCGTAGCCGACCGCCCCCAGCCGCTCCTTGCTAAAGGGCGTGGTGCCGGTCAACAACTCATAGAGCAGCACGCCGAGCGAGTAGATGTCGCCGCGCGTGTCCACGTCCAGGCCGCTCAGCGCCGCCTGCTCCGGGCTCATGTACAAGGGCGTGCCGATCATCTGGGCGAAGCCGGTGTGCAGCGTCTTGTCGGTGAGCTGCTGGCCCAGCGCCTTGGCAATGCCGAAGTCGATGACCTTGACCACCGGCGTGCCGTCGTGCAGCGTCACCTGGACGTTGGAGGGCTTGAGGTCCCGGTGAATGATCCCCTTCTGATGGGCGTGCTGCACCGCCTGGCAGACGCTGACGAACAGCTGCAGGCGCTCCCGGGCGGTGAGGCTCTCCTGGTCGCAATAGTCGGTGATGGGCAGGCCGCGAACCAGCTCCATCACGAAGTAGGGCCGGCCCGAGGCGGTTTCGCCGCCGTCCAGGATGTGCGCAATGTTGGGGTGGTCCATGAGCGCCAGCGCCTGGCGCTCGGCCTCGAAGCGGGCCACGACCTGCCGCGTGTCCATGCCCGGCTTGAGGATCTTGAGGGCCACCTTGCGGCGGATCGGCTGCTGCTGTTCGGCCATGAAAACCACGCCGAAGCCACCTTCGCCGATCTGCTCCAGCAGCTTGAATGGCCCAATGACTGTCCCGGGACTCTCGCGGACCGACACTCCCTCGGCCGTCGCGAAGAGGTCCGCGGCGGGACGGTCGAGGAAGTGCTCCGCCTGGGAGCGTGCCTGCAATAGCTGCTCGACGCGGCGGCGCAGCTCGGCGTCACCCGCACAGGCACGCTCCAGATAAGCATTGCGGCCGTCCCCACAGGGGATTTGCCCGGCATCCCAGAAGATCTGGTCGATACTTTGCGGTTGCATCGCGGACGACTCCTCGGCAAGCGCCGCCATAGATAGTGCGAAAACGGCGGGCGACGCGCCTCACGCGCGCCGAAGAATCTAGCGATTGTCCGATGAGCCATCGCCGGTGACGGCACAATACAGCCAGACCTTGGCATAAGCCCACCAGCGGTCCGCCGTCGCCCGGGAGATGCCGAGCACGCCGGCCGCTTCTTCGACTGAAAAGCCGCTGAAGTAGCGCAGCTTGACCAGCTCGGCTTTCCGCGCGTCTTCGGCGGCGAACCGGTCCAGCGCCTCGTGCAGGGCCAGGATCTCGTCTTCCGGCTCCGCGACATTGGCGACGGCTTGGTCGAGATCGAGCCGCTGCCGCCCGCCGCCGTGTTTGATGCTCCGTTTGCGACGGGCGTTTTCGACCAGAATCCGCCGCATCGCTTCCGCCGCGGCCGCAAAGAAATGGCGCCGGCTGTTCCAGTGCTGCGCCCGCCCGGTGTCCACCAGACGGAGGTACGCCTCGTGGACCAGGGCGGTGGCCTGGAGGGTCTGGCCGGGCTTCTCCTGGACCATTTTCTCGGCGGCCAGCTTGTGCAGCGCGTCGTAGACCAGCGGCAGGAGCTGCGCCGCGGCCTGCGGATCGCCCTGCTCGATGGCGTCCAGAATCTGCGTCACGTCGGCCATGACCGTCAAGTCTACCCGCTGCAACGCGGGCACTCACGGAAATTCGCGGCACAAACACGAACCCCGGCGGCTGCCGCTAGATGTTAGTAACGGATATGAGACCTTAAGAGAACCTTCACGCCGCCGACTGGCAAACCGTCGCGTGCCGATTCCGTCAGGCAGTTTCGACGATCTGGCGCAAGATACCCATGAGCTTCGGCAAGTTGTCGACGTAATACTCCGGTACGTCGATGGTGAGTGCCGATCCTTCGAGCTGCAAGAATTTCCACGTGCTGCCCGTGCTCACCACGCCGTAGACGCGGCCGCCGTTCGGTTGCGCTTGCCGATTGCAGAACTGCGCGCCGACCATGGCGGCGATGCACTGCCCAAGGCCGGTACGGATCAGGTCATTCTTGGCTTCGACCACCGCCACGAACGGCGCGCCGAGCACATACTGGCTCTCGCCGCGCGTCAGGAGAAAGTCGCAGTAGCCGTTGAGCCCGCGACTCGCATCGGCCTCCCACTCGACACCGGAGAAGAGGAAAAACCGCTGCTGCAAGGCCCGGCGCAGCTCGAGCAGCACGGGCGCGATGATGAACTCGGACTTGGCCTTCTCGGTACTGTTGGCCACCGCCAGCGCTACGCCATCACGAAGGAACGCGGCAAATTCCTCACGGACGGCAAACGAAGGCGCGGTGGAGAACAGATCGGCGTCGTGCAGGTTGAGGCCGAGATCGTGTGTTACCTGGGGGAACGTAAATTGCTGGAATGACATCGAAACATCCTTCCGCAGCCCCTGTCAAAGCCCCAGCCAGCGCCGTACGGCATCCTCTACGCGCCAACTCGTCAGCTCTTCAGCGTCCAGGGCACAGAAGAGTACGTCCGCGGCTTCCACTAGCGCGGCATCGGGGACATCACCCTCCACCGGCGCCGAAATGCGACGAAGAATCTCGATCGCGGCCCGGTGCCGGTCCGCCTCCGGCAGCGCATCGAAAGAGTCCAGCAATTGTTGCACAGTCGTGCTCATTGTTACCTCGGAAAAACCACTGCGCGTTCGCCGATGCTCGCTGAGCAATTCACGGCACGAATACAAACTCATTGCAGTTTAGCAGTACCCGGCACGCATTTGCCAGCCCGTGCCGCCGTGCAAAGTCCGCCAGCGCCGTCTCCTCGTGCGGCCGGGGATCGCGCCCGAGCGCCAGCCGATACGCGGGCCGCATCTGGGCGCGTGCGTCGCCGGCCGAGGCGACGCGCTTCGCAAAATGCTCGCTCATGCGCACCATGAACGGGTCGTTGAGCAGGGCGAGCGCTTGCAGCGCCGTGACCGAGACGGGCCGTACCGCCGTGAACTGCGACGCGTCCGGGCAGTCGAGCGCGTCCATGAACGGGTCGGGGACCGTGCGGAAAATGAAACGGTACACGCTGCGGCGGTGCGCGCCGGGGCGGTCGGGGTCGAATGCGAGATAGTCGACCTTCGGCGTGCGGTGGATGCCGGGGCCCTGGATGAAGTGCTTGACCGACGGGCCGCCCATCGTCCGGTCGAGCTGGCCGCTCACCGCCAGCACCGCGTCGCGCACCGACTCGGCGTCGAGCCGGGTCACGTTCATCCGCCACAGCAACACGTTGTCGGCGTCGATTTTCGCGGCGGCCCCGTCGTGCTTCGAGCACTGCATGTAGGTCGCGCTCGTGACGATCAGGCGGTGCAGCTGCTTGAGCGAGCCGCCGCTGTCGAGCAGGCGCGCCGTCAGCCAGTCGAGCAATTCGGGATGCGACGGCGTGGCGCCCATGCGGCCGAAGTCGCTCGGCGTGGCGACCAGGCCGCGGCCGAAGTGATAGTGCCAGACGCGATTGGCGATCGAGCGCCAGGTCAGCGGATTTTTCGGATCGCTGACCCACTTCGCAAACGCCGCGCGGCGCTGGCCCTCGTCCTCCGAGGCGGCGAGCTTCGCATCCAGCCCCGCCACGCACGCCAGCGCCGGGCCGGGCAAGCTCCAGCGGGGTGCGCACGTCGCCGCGCTTCAGCACGTGGACCGGCCGACAACCGTTGGCCGGACGGAAGCTCCCGTCCGGCACGAAGTCGCTCGCCGCGGCATAGACGAGTTGCGGCGGCGGTAGCCCCGCAAGGTCGGCGTCGGTCTTCTGCAGCAGCGCGAAGTGTGCCAGCTCCAGCTTCTCCTTGTCGCTGCGCTTGTCGGCGGGGCGGGCGAGGATTTGCTGGATCGCCGGCGGCAGCGGTTGCACGGATTCAACCGCGCCGGTCGCGGCGGAGAGACGCGGCCGGCCGATGAGGTGGCCGCCGCCGTGCTGCTGCTCCAACGTGAACGTGAGCTGGACGTTGCCGGCCAACGGCTCCTTGAGCACGAAGACGGCGGCGTGCGCCTTGCCGACCTGCGGGTAAATGCCCCAGGCGGTTTCGCGTTTGCCGTCGATGGCGCAGCAATACCCCAGCCGGCCTGGTCGAAGTCGGCGACCGCGCGGGCGATGGCGACAGGCCGCGCCGCTGACGTTGCCTGCGGAGCGGCCTCGATGCGGAATTCGCTCAGGTGCAGATTGCCGTTGTCCTGCCGGCCGGGCCCACCGTGCGGCAGGCTCGGATCGCCCAGCACTTCAAGGCGAATCGCGGTGATCGCCTTGCCGTCCCAGCGCGCCGCGATGGTGTAGGTGTCGCGTTCCGGCCGTTTGCCACCGGCGAGGAGCGAGCCGTCGAGCTGCTTCGTCAGCGTGCTGCCGTCGGTCGAGTTGAAGTGCGTGATGTCGAGCACGTGCCAGGTGCTGCCCACCTGCGCCGCCTTCTCCCACGAGGCCACCTCGGCGCGTACGGCCGGGTCCAACAGCAATACCGTGGCCGCGGCGGGGCCGCCTTGCAGCGTCTGCCGGCGCTTGAGCACGGCGAGGCGTTGCGCGCGCACGCGGGGGTCGGGGTCGTACGGACGATTGGCGCGATCGACCCCGGCGAAGACGGCTTGCATGCCGTAGTACTCCCCTTGCGCGACCGGATCGAACTTATGGTCGTGGCAGCGGGCGCACTGGACCGTGGTGCTCAGCAGCGTCAGGCCGACGGTGCCGACCATGTCGTCGCGATCGAGGTACTGGCCGGCCTTGCGATCGAGCGTGTCCTCGCGGATGTCGCGCAGCGAACTCTCGTCCCAGGGCCCCGCCGCCAGAAAACCAAGCGCTACCGTCGCGCGGATCGCCCGGGAACAGTACGTCGCCAGCGATCTGCTCTTCGACGAATCGCCCATAAGGCTTGTCCGTATTGAAACTCTCGATCAGGTAATCGCGGTATGGCCAGGCGTGTTCGCGCGGCACGTCCTGGTCATGCCCGTGCGTCTCGGCGTAGTGGATCACGTCCATCCAGTGACGGGCCCACCGTTCGCCGAAGTGCGGCGACGCGAGCAGCTGATCGACCACTCTCTCGTAGGCGAAGCCGCTCGCGTCGCCCAGGAACGCCTCGACTTCCTCCGGTGTCGGCGGCAGCCCAATCAGGTCAAAGGTAACCCGGCGGATGAGCGTGCGCCGATCCGCCGGCGCCGCCGGCTGCAGGCCCTTGTCCACCAAGCGCTCGAGCACGAACTGATCGATAGGGTTGCGCGGCCAGTTTGCGAGCCCTACCGGCAAGGCCGTCAGTGGCGGCGGCACGGCCCTGGTGACCGGGTGGAGCGACCACCAGGGCGCTTCCTGGCCGCTGTTGCCGAGCGCGCGATCGTACGGTGCGCCGGCCCTGATCCAGCCTTCGACGAGCGCCTTCTGAGCCACGGTCAGCTTCGCGCCGCTTTGCGGCATGGCCGAGTCGTCGGTGCGCGTCACGAGCTGATACAGCAGGCTCTTCGCGGGATCGCCGGGAACGATCGCCGGCCCGGACTCGCCGCCGTGCATCAGGCGTTCGCGCGTGGCGAGATTCAGCCCGCCGCGGCTCTTACTCTGGTCATGGCAGCGGATGCAGCTGCGCTTCGAGCAGCTGCATCATCGCGCCGGTCTGCGCGAAAACCTTGTCGCCGCCGGAGTGCGCCGGGGCGGCGAGCCCGCCGGTCAGCAGTAGACCGGCCAGTGCCGGGAACAGAAGTCGTCGGCCGATCATGGTGTCTCGCGCTCGGAGGAATCGTGGTCGATGCGTCTATTCTAGGCGCTGGGGAGTAGCGGCGAAAGGCCTGCGACACCGTCGGTTGTTACCACCTATTCCACCACCTAATTAAATGGGTAGCACCTATTTCTTGTCGGACAGCCGCCGCCACCGAGCTTGCGGACCGCGTCCGAGGCATTCGAGCCTTCCCTCCGAACGCAATTGCTTGAGAATCTGCCGAATCCAGTCCAGACTTATCCCCGGACAAGCTTGCTGGAGATCGCCAACATGGAACGGATTGCTGGCTTGTTCAATGGCGCCAAGCAGCATGGCGGTTTTTGCCCCACGCGGGCTCTTCACCTGCCCCGCGCGTTCCTCGAATTGAACATAAGCCCGGCGGACAACGGCCAGGAAATAATTCAGCCAGGGCAGCAAATCGTGCTTGCCGTCGTGCCAGCCGGTGGAGCTGGCCTGGAGCACCGCGTAATAGTCTTCCTTCGACTCTTCGATCAATCGTTCCAGGCTGATGTAGCGGCCGACCTCGACGCCGTGATGGTAGAGGGCCAGCACCGTGAGCAGACGCGAGACGCGGCCGTTGCCGTCCCGAAAGGGATGGATGCAGAGGAAGTCGAGCACCAGGCACGCGATCGCCACCAGCGGCGGCACGTGCTGCTGGTCCAGCGCGTGCCGGTAGAGCACGCACGTTTCTTCAATCGCCCTGGGTACTTTTTTCACCGCCAGTGTGCGGAAACGAACCCGCGGCGCTTCGCCGGGCCGGAACTCGATGATGTCGTTGTCGATCGCCTTCCATCGGCCTGCGTCGCCGCCGCCTTCCTGAATGGTGCGGTGCAGGCCGCGCAGGGTCGCCGGCGTGACCGGCAAGTCCTCGGCACCGCCATGAATGCGCCGCAAGGCGTTGCGGTAGCCCTGGATTTCTTCCTCCGAGCGATCTTGTGGCCGCGTGTTGCCCAGCACCAGCGGGCGCAATCGGTCGGGCGCCACGGTCACGCCTTCAATGCGGTTGGAAGATTCGACGCTTTCCACCATCGCCATTTCGCGCAGTGCCTTCAGCACCTGCGGCGATTGCTTCGTGTACAGCTCCTGGCGGCCCTTCGCTTCGGCGATGTCGCTCATCAGCCACACGGTGCTCAAGGGGAGCTTGAAATCGCGCAGCCCTTTGCGAAAGGTCATCATTCGGCGTAACCCTTGCGAAAAAAAAGCGGAACAATTCTCTCTTCCCCACCCAGTATAGAATGGAGGCAATCTCCTCGACCGGAAGCGGCAGGCATGGCGGCACGGCAATTGAGCGCGGTTGTCCGGCAGATGCGTGGCGTCCTGGACCGGCAGCACACTGCGAGCCTGACGGACGCCGACCTGTGGGAACGCTACGTCCAGGAGCGGGACGAAGCTGCCTTCGCGACGCTGGCGCACAGGCACGGGCCGATGGTGATGACCGTCTGCCGCCGGATTTTGCGCAATGAACAGGATGCCGAGGATGCGTTCCAGGCCACGTTTCTCGTGCTCGTCCGCCGGGCCGCCTCCCTGCAGTCACCCAGCACTTTGGCCAACTGGCTTCACGGAGTAGCGTACCGCACGGCCCTGGAGGCGCGCAGCGCCGCCGCGCGACGCCGGGCCCGAGAGGCGACGGTGCGTGTCCGCACAGTGCTGCCTGAGGAGCCGTGGCCGGAATTATGGCCCGTGCTGCACCACGAGTTGGGGCGCCTGGCGGAGAAGTATCGAACCGCGATCGTTCTCTGCGATCTCGAGGGCAAGACGCGCAAAGAAGCGGCTCGCCAACTCGGCTGGGCCGAAGGGACGGTCGCGAGCCGCCTGGCGCGCGGAAGATGCATCCTGGCCAGGCGGCTGGCTCGTCGCGGTTTTGCGGGCTCTGGTCGCGGCGGCGTTGGCCGATGGAGCGGCCTCAGCTTCCGTGCCGTCCGGACTGCTGGTTTCTACGGTCACGGCCGCATGTTTGTCAGCGAATGCGGGAGTCGCCGCCAAGGCTGCTGTTTCAGCCGGAGTCATCGCCATAACGGAAGGAGTGTTGCAATCAATGTTCCTTACCAAGGTCAAGATCGCGATCGCCGTGTTGCTCGTTCTTGGGATCACGGCCCTGGGCGCCGGCGGACTGATTTCCAGAACCGTGGCAACCGAACCGGCAGCCGCAACGCCGGACATGCAAGACCAGGGCCTGGCGAGCCCGGACGACCTGCACCAACGCCTGGCGGAGTTGAAGCAGCAGCTTCAGCAAATGCAAAAGAAGATCGCCAGCCTGGAGCAGGACGCTCAAGCCCGGCGCAACGAGGGCACGCCGGATGTCACCGTCCTGGCCGATCGTTTCAAGTACCGGGTTCCGTTCGAGACCGGCTTCACGCAATTCGCGGAGGGCGGTCGTATTGAGATCCGCGAGGTCTGGGGGACGCGTCCGCGCATTGAGGAGGGCGGCCAGTACCTGGTGCGCGGCAAATACGTGCTGCCGCCCGGCAAACGTGGCAAGCTCTATTTCTATGCAACGGCAACCGGCGCCTGGGGAGGTGTGACGACGACCCTCGACCTGCAAACCGTATCCGTGGAAAAGCAGCAAGGCGACTTTGCGGTCGTTCACGGCATGTCCGGGCCGGGCTGGTTTCATCTCTACCTTGCGTCCCCGGAGGACTATTCCCACTATTTCGCCAACGTGTATTTCGGGACCGGCGACAATGTCCGGCGGGAAAAGCCGTGAATGGCCGACTGGTGATTTCTACCGGAGGATGACGCGCAGATTGGCCATGCGGTGCCCGCGCACCGAACCGCGGTACAGCTCGAAAGCCCCCAGGACGCCGACGAAACTGGCGTCGATCTCGCTTTCGCAACCTTCGGGCAGTAACATTGCCGACGTCAACTCGCGCCGCGGCAAGCAGCCGCGCAGCGCCTCGCACACCATATCCGCATGGCGACGCAGCGCCTCACCCCGATTCTGTCGCCGGCGCACGACGGCGTCCAGGTCCTGATTCCAGAAAAGGGCGAACTCGCCGAAGCTGTCCAGCCCGCGCTGGACGACGCCGCGAACCAACGGAAAATCGACCAGCGCGCTGCGATTGCCGACCTCGCCGTATTCGTCGAGGTTGAGGATGCCGACGTTGGCGAGCTCAGGCGCCTCCAGCCGTTCGTACAGGTTGCCGGCGACCCATTTCAGGTCGGGCCGCTGCTGCCGAAACGCGCCAATGCGGCCCGGGTCAAGGTCGATGCCGACAAAGCCGCCGGGCGCCAGCGCTCCCTGCCGTTCGAGCAAGTCGAGCGTCAAGAGGCCGGTGGCGCCCATCAGCTCACACCAGTCGCAGCGCAGCCGGGTGCGGTCGCCGTCAGTCCAGAGCAGAAACGCGGCTTCACGCAGGACGCGGAGGTTGCCTTCGCGGCACAGCGCCTTGGCGGGGTTGTCGAAGGCGTCGTGCTGGCGGTCGGAAAGTGATGTCATTTCCGCGGCCCTATGGAAGGGGGTGACCAAGAAATGGGTTAACCAGGGACAGACCATTGATAGCGCGCAGTGCGCCCATGTCCTCCGTGTAAAGGATCTGCACGCCGCCACGTATGCAAATGCTCACCAGGAGGGCGTCCCAGAGGGAGAGAGAATGGCGCCCCTGGAGCGCTTGGGTTTCCGGCCAGAGGTCGGGAACAGGCAGCAGGACCACGTCGGCCAAGGTCTGCATCGCCGTCAGGGCCGCCCAAGCCTGCGCTTCAGTAAAGCCGACCGCGGCGAGTTTTCGGCTGGCCGCGACGAATTCGCAACCAACCTGCCACGGCAGCGCGAGAGGGGCAGTCGCGATGAGCTGCTGGGCGATTGCCTGCTTGCGCGGGTCACGCGTGTCATGGAGGTACAGCCAGACGTTGGTGTCAATCGCGTTCATGAAGCTCGTCACGGGTGGGGTACGGACCGGCCGAGCGGAACGACGAGGACCGGGCGAGCGCCAGCAGCTGATCGAGTGCCGCGGCGCGTGCGGTTTCACGCTCGGTGTTGTGCGAATCGACCGTCACGACCAGTTCGGCCTCGCCGGTTGGCACCTCGGGCGGCAACGTCAGAACAACGCGGCGGTCCTCTTTGACATCGGCGGTGACGCGAAAAGTTAGCATCATTGGATCCTTTCATTCTTGGTTCACGTAGCGGTCTGATCGCAATGGGCGTCGGCGGCATCCACCAGGGTCACCCGAGAGCCTCCCAATCGCCCTGGGCAACGGGCTCGGTCGGCTGCTCGTAGCGAACCACGCTGCCGCGCAACGGGTAACGGGCCCGCTCCGTCGCGCCGCGCCGGGAGCGCGTTTCCGCTCGGGCCGCTTCGCGCGGCCGCGTGGTTTCTGCAACCGGGGACTCGACGGTCACCACCAGCTCGGCCGCGCCCGTCGGCACTTCGGGCGGC
Organism: uncultured Gemmataceae bacterium; assembly: GCA_963834865.1. GTDB lineage: Bacteria > Planctomycetota > Planctomycetia > Gemmatales > Gemmataceae > CAWIDK01. The sequence goes on along the minus strand of CAWIDK010000002.1, from coordinate 1,111,683 downwards.
AGCGTCAGTACGATACGGCGGTCGTCCTTGACTTCGGCGGTGATGCGAAACGTGATCATGATGGGCCCCCTTCTTGGTGCATTGTAGCGGTCCGATCGGATCCAAGTGATTCGAGAGTCTTCAGCCAACGGTCGAAATGAGCGCACAGGCGACCGGGTCGTGCCGATCCCGACTCAGTGCGCCAACTCGACCCCAACAGTCGTCTTCTGGCCACGGTACTGGGGAAAGGGACTGATAATGCGCTTCGACGGAGCCGTGGTTTCGCCGTCGTTGACCAATTCCGGTGATGTCGCCGTGGCGACCGCGGCTTGAAGGGCGGCGATCCCAGCGCCGCAATTGTCGTACACCAGGGCGAAATGGCTCGCCTCGCAAAGAAGGATCGTCTCGAACTCGTAAAGCTGGATGTGCGGGATGAACCGATGGTCGCCTACGTCGGCTGCAAATGCCCTCTCCAATGTCACAACGCGCTCACGGGGAATGTGCCGCTGCGTCTCGGCCTCGTCCCAGCCCGGAAAGCCATCGTGCAACGCGTACAGGTCGAACATGGTAGTGAAACGCGCGTCCGCATGCGCATCCTGCCGCAGCAGGTTGCCGAGATCGTTCCGCATCGGTTGGTAGCGCCGGCCGCCGCCGCGGAAGAAATAACCGTGCTTCCGCCCGCTCGCAGCCAGGACCGCTCCCATCACTTGCACTGCAAACCCCGCCAGGTGCGGCCTCAGCACGCGCGCGACATACTCTTGCTCCGTTTGACCTTCGACGTAGAAGTAGAGCCGGACCATCAGTACGGCCCCCCGCCGATCACGTTGCGCTCCCACAGTTCGCTGAGCGTGTACTCTTCCAACCAGTGCTTCAGCCCTTCGGGGTTCAGTCGCTCGAACGTCGAGCAGCCATCCCGAAGGTTGGCGGTTACGACGTCGTCCACCTCGAAATGGTCGATCAGCGCCGCGGACTGCGTAGCGATCAGCAATTGACTATGCCGGGCCGCCGATTTCAACAGGTCGGCGACCACAGCCAGGGCGGCCGGGTGGAGTCCCAACTCCGGCTCGTCCAGGACGATCAACTTCGGCAGGTCCTCTTCCGGCTGAAGCAGAAGAGTAAACAAGGCGATAGCCCGGAGCGTTCCATCGGAAAGCTGGTGCGGTCCGAAGTCGTAATCCGATTCCTTTGACCGCCAGTGAAGGGCAATGTTCCGCGGGTTCAGCCGCAGCGGTTCCAGAACGAAGTCCTCGAAAAACGAGGCGACTGCTTTCACCGCGGCGACGATCCGGCGGTACGCTGTGGGGTAGCGTTCTCGGTACAGATACAGCATCGCTGGCAGGTTGGCCCCATCGGAATACAAGAACCTGTTCGCGTCGACGAGGCAATCCCGCCGCATTGGACTTAGTCGGGACGTGTCGTGAAAGTGGAAGACCCGGCAGCCGTGCAAATAACCGCGGATGAATTCTCCACCTCGATCGAAATCGCCGCTCGGATTGTCCAGATCGAACAATGCGTCCAGGTCCGTCTCCGAATGCCCACTCCTTGAGTTAACCTGCTCTGTCGCTGGGGGCCCTTTCGAATAAAGTGCCAGTTTTTCTTCATCGAATGTCAATGCGTTGCTGGCCGCCGGGACCAGCCGGAAAGAGTAGCCGCATTTTCCCGCGTTCGTATCGAATCCCAAGTCGGCTTCAATAGCTGGCGTCCGCTTCGAGCCGTAATGGAGAACTGATTCGGCTCCCCCGTTGACGCGGAGATGTACCTGTAGGCGCCCCGCCATCATCGTATTCATCAAGCTGAAAAAGCTGACGAGGTTCGACTTCCCGGCACCATTCGCCCCGATGAGGACATTGAGTGGACGAAGCTCGATCGTCGCGTCCCGGATCGATTTCCATCCCGCCAGTCGCAGGCTCATCAATTGCGCCACGTCTCGTCCTCCTGATCCCGGGAAATCACGCTGTCTCGCTCCGCGTCGGGGCCCGGCCTTTCCGGCTTGATGTTTGCTACTTCAAGAGGGCCACAAACCCAGCCTGTTCAAAATGATGATCGCCGGTCAATGCCGTGAGGATGCCTTCGCGCTGCATGACCACGAAGGAGATGCAGTCGGTGAGCGACCATTCCTTGTCCGCCCGGCTGGCGTAAAGATGGATACCTTCCTCGTATAGCCGCATGTCGAAAGGAACGGTCTGCACATCCGCATCCGCCAATAATTCCTGCCGGGTTTGCGAGAACATGTTTCGATGGCGCGAGGACGCCAACCCATCGGCCAGTTCCGTGAGGACCCACTCGGTGGTGACGAGTTTCTCAATCCGAGGCGAGTACGCCACGGCCTTTTCATGGGCTTCGTCGTGCTTGTTCAGCAGCGCCAGGAAATAGAAGGTATCGGCGAATACCTTGCTCATCGCTTGGGCGTCCCGTGGATGTAGTGATCGTGGTTCCGGGCCATGTCCGCAGGTAGATCATCCACGGTCCCGGCCAGCTTCAATAGCCGATCGGCCAATGTCGGTTTTTTCTCGGGAGCCTCCCGGACAATCACTTCCACCCGCGTTCCATCGGGTAACCGACAGCCGGCGTCGAGAACGATAACCCCGTTTTGAACGATGCCGTCAAAGCTCATGGAACATCTCCGGAAAGAACGCTACCTGAAAATCGACGCCACGAAAGGGAACGCCGAGAAAGAGGGCGTGGCTCGAATTCGAGTTTCGAGCCGCGTCCCAGCCGCGGCCCCGTTTTCCCGTCGCTGGTTCGGCCCGACCGCCTACAATCCTGCCAGAGCTAGACGTTTTCAGGTAGCTGGCCATGCTCTTGCCAGTAGTTGTCGATCGTCGTTGCCGCCTCCAGCGTAAACAAATCGGTGCAGTTGATGATTGACACTACGTCGAAGTCCGCGACGAAACGGTTTGCGTTCTGGGTGATCGGGCTTGCCGGCTTGAAGAGCCGGTCATCAGCCTCCGAACCGCCGGAGATGAACGCGAAATCGGTGCGCTTGCTCGTCTCGTCCATCAAGTCATCGTTGACCCTTTCGGTAGTTGTGATTTCGAGGTAGCAGCGATCTTGAGATTGGACAAACTTGACGGACTTGATCTCGGGGCGCAGATACCGGGCGTACTTACCCCTCAACTGCGGAAGAATCTCAAGAGTCTCCTTGGCCTCCTGAGCTCCGGCTACTCGACAACTCGGGTCGTGGTGGACTACATACCACTCCAGCACGTCGATCAAGTCTCTCATCACGCGGATCGCATCGGTCGAATTGACTTCCTCGCCGTGCGGACCAAGATTAGACATATCCTTTATGGCGTTCATCCGAGCGGAGATCCGTCTTGGGATCGTGGCAATGAACGCCTTGTCTGCCAGCATCTCTCCGATCATCGGCCGCGACGGCTCCTTTTTCATCGCCCCGCGGTAAAGTGCCAATAGCACCCTTTCCAAAATGACCCGCGACTTGGTCAAGGAGCTTGCAGGGTCGGATGACAGGTATTCAAGAGCCGATTGGAGGGCGGAACCGAGTTCCGCAACACGGGCCTCCAATGCGGCGATGCGATCAACAATGGCTTTGTGTTCACTGGTCATCTGACTGAGACCTCCAAGTGTGCGGCACCTCTGTCGCTTAACGACACTGCCTAGCAGCCGGCTCACGCCGGCGCAACGTTGGGAGACGACAAACTGTCAGTCGCGTGGCCTGTTTACTGCAGCGACGGCCTCGGCGAGCTCCCCCGAGACCCTGCACTGCTGCAACTCCCGGGTGCCTGGCAGACAGAACCGATCCAGGAAGTCGCGGGCGATCTGGTAGTGCCGCAGCATGTGGCTCATATCTTCGCCGGTCAACGGGCGGTTTGTCATCTCACTCCCGCTACCAGCCGTTTCGTTTGCAGTGCGGAACTCACCGGTCTGGTGGGCGATCCGATTACGAATCCGGATCAACTCTCTGACCTCTTTCAGCAATTTCTTTGGGATGGGGTCCGGCCAGCTGACGAGGAGATCGATCTTATTCTGAATGGATCCCCTCAGGAATTGCTCCGTGATCTTGCCGAACACGTCTTGGAGGTACGGGGCGTCCACGAACAGGCAATGCGACAGGACATAATTGTTGAGGGCAGCTTCGATTGCAACCGCGGCGAAAACCGTGGACACCGCTAGATTGTCCCAGTTGTCTTGGCCGATCACCTGCCCCTCATGTATGCGGCTCGTATCGACTCCGTCACGATGGCGCCGCGAGATTTCCAACAGGCATTGGTGCTGGTAGTTCTTGGCGAAACTCGACATGGCTCCTCCGGCTGGGCAGGGGGTAGTGTCGCAGAAAAGGGGACACGGTGGCGTGTCGCGGGGTTCACCTTCGCAGAGCCCTCGGGAGCATGTGATTCACCGCGTATGCCGCGCCGAGTAGGGTGGAGAAATCCGAGTAAGCACGGTCGCTCGTGGGATTAACGCCCCAAAACACGCCGCATTCTACGCCGTCGTTGCGGCGCCGTCAAGCGCCCCGCTGCGTCCGCCGTACATCGGGGCCACGCGGACGATGGCCTTCGGTTTGCCGTCCCCCAGCCAGCGGCGGCAGATCGCGGCGACCAACCCGTCAAAATAGGAGCTCGGCGGCGCCTCTTCGCCGGTGAACTGGCCGGCCGTGATCGCGTCGCCCGGTTGACCGAGGGCCACGATTTCGCTTTCGAGGTGCCGCGGGGCAAAGCCTTCCGCCATGTGTTCGGCCAGAGAGCGGCGTAACGCGCGCATGCCTTCGAGCCGGACCGGCCGGCCATCGCCACGGTAGGGCGTCGCCGTGAAGAAGAACAGTTGCCCGCCGCGCTCGCGCCAGAGCGCGACGAGCTGCGACAGGCCGTCGGCCGAGGCGTGGTGGGCCTCGTCGATGAACAGGGCCTTGCCGCGGAGGTCGTCGGGCAGCTGCTCGGGGGTGAGGCGGTTCAGGGCGGCGTGGGTGCAGGCGAAGGCGTGGTCGAGCGGGCCCGGTTGGCGGAGGTACTGGACGACGCGCTTGATTGAACCGAGCCGGCTTTCGCGCGCCGTTGATCAGGGCCCGGGGCACCTGGATCGGCGGCACGGCCACGCCGGGACAATCGGGAAAGGCGATGACGTTGTAGTCGCGCTTGACGAAGCCCTGCTCGATCTGTTCCTGGGGCGCCGTAATAACGGCGTGCGTGAACCGCTTGCCGAGCTGCATCGCCACCAGCGTTACGATCTGCACGGTCTTGCCGGAGCCAGTCGGCTGTTCAACGAGCACATCCCCGGCGGCGCGGCAGACGTTGGTGACCAATCGCACCTGGTAGGGCCGAAGCTTCTTTTTCCCAGCTTCCATATTGTAGGCCCGGGGTCGCACGGTGCCGATCCAATAAACATCTGTTCAGATTACGCAGCAGTGCAGGTGCTGTCAAGCCGCGCCGCCACCTTGCCAGCTTGCGTCCTGGGAGAACCTCCGTTGTGCGTTTGGATTAAGTATTGTCCCGAAGCCAATCGTCGATGATCGAGGCAGAGTCGTTGAACGTGAGCTCATCGCGTTGAACTTTCAGTTCTGTGCAAAGGGCTGGAAGGTCTTGTGCAAAGAGTTGAAACCGGCGATAGATCTCCATCCCGCCTGGAAGAACCCTTGAGCGCGAGGCACTGCGAAGCCAGTTGCGGATTACGGTGATTGCCTCTTTGGTGCTGTTGTTGTGGACCTGGATGTCCTGGCCTGCGATGTCGGAAATGAACTGCTGATACCGATACGGCATGCTGTCGAGGATCAGACACACCTTCTGTTTCTGCGGGCCCGCGCCGAATCGTTTGGCGGCGAGGAACATGCCAAGTTCGAGGGGCATGTTGAACCGCGGCAACCCGCTGGCCGAGGTCACTTCGGTCCGCGAGATGTCGTGGACGCCGTACTTGCACTCGGCGATGATCTTGAAAATCTTGTCGATGCGTACCTCACTGGCATCGTCGATTTCCAGTGCGCATCTGGGCCGAAAGCCGCAAGCGAGGATTGCGAAGACGATTGCCTCGAAGAGGGGCCTGTATTGCGCATCGAACGGACAGTTGACGAACACATCCGTGGCGTACTCACTTCGAGTCATGGGATACCGCGGAGTGTTCCCGACCACGGGCGGCGGCGACTTTCTTGATCGCCTTCAACAGCTGGGAACGCGTGAAGGAATCGGGCCGTTTCGGCGCTTTCAGCACGCGTTTTTTCTTCGCCTTCCCGCTCATGGTTTCCTCCGGATCACCTGAGAACTTCCAATTCAGTTTAGCCGGCGCCCTCGCCGCAAACAATCCCGCATCGGAAACCGGCGATGACGCGGCTCACGTTGTCAACGCCGCCTCACGATTGAGGTCCTTGACTTGATTCATCGCTGCACCACCGTGGCTTTCCCCTGGAATAGATTGTCCTCGGTGCCAAGCCACCAGTCAAAGCCAGTTCCTTTGCGCGACCTCTCGATGACGGCATAACCCGTGAGCGAGCGGATGGGCGGTGATTCCGTGACGGCGTGGCCGGCTGGCCACCGAGCCTCCCTGGCGGCGCAAGGATCAGCCCCAGGCGGCTTGCGCTCCAGAGCTGTTGGCCACGCCCGTGGCCATCCAGCTCCTTGGCCGTGGCCATCGAGCCCCCCTGCGACGGTGTTGGTCGACTGCTCGGGCTTATCGTCGCGGCCGTCTGCGCGGCGATGCGGGTGCGCCTGGTGGGGCGGTCGACGTGGGCGGCTGCCACGGTATTGCCTCGTTCAGTAGCGCCGCGGGGCCGAGCAGCGTCGGCACCTGGTCGTACTTGAGCCGTGCGAGGGTCGCTTGCGCCTCGTCACGGAGACTGGGCGAACGTGATCGCTTCGCCGCGCGTGCGATGCTGGTGCAGGATTCGCCACAACGTATACGTGAACGCGCCGTACGAGGTCACGCCGTGCTGGTACTCATAGGAGAATTGGTTCGCCTGGCACGCTTCGTAGATCATCGGCAAGTACGGGCCGTGGTGATCGAGCCGGCGGCGGACGCGGTTGTACTCCTGGTCCGGCAACGTCCGCAGGCCGACGGCGCGGCCCAGGCGGCGGTCGACGCCCGAGGGGCCGACGTACGCGCCATGGTAACGCCGGTTCGCCAGGTCCGCGTTCGGCAGCGCCAACTTGCGCGGAATCCACATCTCATCCGCGGGGTCCCACTTGAGCATGCGATGCCGGATGTCGTCCGGCGGGTCCAGGCCGCGGACGCGCCGCGCCGCCGCGGACCATGCCGCCGGAGTAGCAGCAGTCGAGCACGATGACAAAGCGCGCGTCATACGGCAGCTGGCTGTAGTAATCGTCGAACTGATCGTCGGTGATCGCCGTCTCGCCGGTCCAGGCAAAATCGTGCGGCACCAGGCACGCGTGCAGCCGGTCCGGTTTGCCGTCGGGGCCGTAGCCGGGCAACTGGGCGCCGTGGCCGCTGTAAAAGAAGAAGCGTTGATCGCCGCCGCGCACGTCGGCGAGCAGCCAGTCAAGGCGCTGGCGAATGCCGTCGGCGGTGGCGCGATCGTCGAGGACGACGCGGATGTCGTCGGGCGCGAAGCCGCTTTCCTGGAGAGCGGCACTCATTAGATAGACGTTGTTGACGCAGCCCGCGAGCTGGTTGGCCGGATCGGCATACTGGTTGATGCCGACCAGGAGCGCGCCGCGCGGCGGCCCGCGCCGTCACGACGGCCTCGGTGCCGGCCGCGAGCGCCGCGCGACGGCCGGCGTCGCCAGCGCCGCCCAGACCTGGGCCTTCGCGTCCGGATTGCCGAGATACTTGAGGGCGTTGTGATTGAGCGGCGGGTCCTCGAAGTCGGTTTCCACCTGCGTGAAGTTGTCGGACGGCGTGTCGAGCCGTGCCGTGAACACCCAGTCGTGAACATTGTAGAGGTGATACCAGGCCTGCGCCTGCGGCAGGTCGATGCGGCCCGCGAAGATACCCTTGACGAAGTCGTTGCCAATCTGCGAGCCGAGCGTGATGAACGTCTTGCCGGCGATGGCCGAGCGCCCGTCCGGGTCGGCGAAGGTGTCGTACGCGATCAACGAGCCGAGACTGTGGCGCAGACGATGTCGGGCGTGAAGGCCGTGATCGTGGCCAGCATCTTGTCGCGGCAGCGTTGGCGCAGGTCGGCATCGCCGGCCCATTGCACGACCATGCCCGCGGTCCAGCCGACCAGGCTGGTGATGTCGGCAGCCAGGCTGCGCTGCCGCCCGAACAGGCCGGTGAGACGATCGCCGAGGTTGGTCAAACCCGAGTTGACGCCGCTCTTGGTGAGCTGCCAGACCGCGGACGCGATGGTGGCGGCGCTGAGGGGGAAGTCGAAAAGCTCATCGTAATCAACGTGGCCGGGCGTGATGGTCGTCCCCGGCATGGCGGCGGCGATGACATCGAGCCACTGATCGGCCCAGGTTGGATCGGTCTTTTCGACGTTGCTGACGCCGTGCACGAACAGGATGCGTGGCATGGCGGGGCTCCCCTGGCAATTGCGGTTGCGGCACCAGGAGGCCTATCATAACGGACGCGCAACGCAATAGAAAGGAAAAGCCGTGGCCGACGACCAGCCTTCAGATCCAGAACACCAGATCGCGCTCGCACTGACGCAGGCAGAACCACGCCAATCCGCCGACCACGGCGAGGAAGATCAGCGCTTGCAGCAGGTGCGCCGGTTCCGGATATTGCCCGGTGAGCAACGGTTGGCGGACGAGCTCCAGCACGGCCGTGAACGGGTTCCACGTCAAGAGCTCGCAGAGCCGGCCGCGGTCGGCAAACGTGTCGGGGCGATACATCACCGGCGTGAGATAGAAGAGCGCCTGCAGCACGATCTCCAGCGCGTGCTGCGTGTCGGGCAGGTGGATGTGCAGAAGGCCCAGCAGCGTGGCCAGCGCCACGGCCAGCAGGAACAACACGCCCAGGCCCGGCACCACCGACGCCAGCACCGGCAAGGACGGCAGGCCCACGAAGTACGCCGTGAGACCGAGCGCAATCACGAACGCCACGCCGGCGTTGACGCCCGCGCCCAGGACGGTGCGCAGCGGAAAGATGACCAGCGGCACCGGTTGTTGGCGGATGAACGTCGCGGCGGTCTTGAACGTGTTGCAGCCGTTCAGCATCGACTGCACGAGGAAGTGCCACAGGGAAATGCCCAGGAACAGAAACGGCGCATAGTCCGCCAGGCTGATTCCCAGCGCGTTGGTGAACACGGCAGCGATCACGATGGTCATGCCGATCGGCCGGGCCAGCGACCAGGCGATGCCGAGAAAGGAACGGCGATAGCGATTCTGCAGGTCGTTCTTGACCAGCGAGAGCCAGAAGTAGCGCAGCTGATAGACGCGGTAGCAATAGTCGGCGGTCCGTAACGCGGCGGCATCCATGGCGGGCAACCTTTCCTCCGTTCTCCGTGCCGCAGGATAAACGGTTTGGCGCCGTGCAACAAGATCAACCATCCGCCTGGCGAACTGGGTAGCGTGGGGCAGAAAACCAGTCACGCAATCCGTGGAAACAGCGGCTTTACCTTGCCGCCCTCCAGCGCCGCCAGCACCCGCAAATCCTCCGTCTGGGCTGGCCGCTCCCACGCCTGCTCATAGCGCACCTGTTCCCACGGGGTCGCGAAGTTGAAGCTGCGGTAAATTGTCTCCGCCGAGCGCGGCAGGAACGGCTTGCTCAGGATCGCGGCGACGCGCAGCGTTTCCAGCAGCGCGAACAGCACCTTGGCAGCGGCGGGCTTGTCCGTCTTCACCCGCTTCCACGGCTCGTTGCGGTCGGCGTACTGGTTGGCCGGATCGTTTACCTGCCGCCAAATTTTCTCCAGCGCCACGTTGTAGCGGCACGCCTCGATCTCCGCCTGTACCTGCTGCACGGTCGCCTTCAGGTCCGGCTGGATGGCCTCCGGCGTTTGCGCGGCGCTGCCCTCCAGGACGCCGCCGTAGTTCTTCGTAATCAACGTCACGACCCGGCTGTACAGGTTGCCGAGATTGTTCGCGAGGTCGGAGTTGTAGACATCGGCGAAACGCTGCCAGCTGAACTCGCCGTCGCCCGGAAACGGACATTCGCGCATGAAGTAATAGCGAAACGCGTCGCTGGAGAACTTCGTGACGATCTCCATCGGCTCGACGGCGTTGCCGAGCGATTTGCTGATCTTGTCGACCGCGCCCGTTTCCTCGTTCTTGATGTAGACGAAGCCGTGCCCGAACACCGAGCGCGGTGCCTGCTCACCGGCCGCCCACAGCATCGCCGGCCAGATGGCGCAGTGGAAGCGCGTGATATCCTTGCCGATCACATGCACGTCGGCCGGCCACCACTGCGCGTAGCGGGCGTCGTCGGAGCCGTAGCCGATCGCCGTGATGTAGTTCAAGAGCGCGTCGAACCACACCCAGATCGTGAACTCCGGGTCGAACGGTACGCGGATGCCCCAGGTCTGACCGTGCCGCGTGATGTTGATGTCCTGCAGGCCCGCACGCACGAACGCGATCACCTTGTTGCGGCGGCTTTCCGGCTGGATGAAGTCGGGATGCTCCTCGTAGAACTTGAGGAGCTGGTCCTGGAACTGCGACAGCGCAAAGAAGTGGCACGGCTCGCTGCGCCGCACCACCGGCGTTTTGTGAATCGGACAGTTGCCGCCGGCCTCCTTGACTTCCGTCTCCGTCTTGAACGACTCGCAGCCGTCGCAGTACCACCCCTCGTACTTTCCCTTATAGATGTACCCCGCATCGTGGACCTTCTGAATGAACTTCTGGCAACCCGCATGGTGGCGCGGCTCGCTGGTCTGGATAAAGTCGTCGAAGCTGATGTCGATGCCCGCCACACCTCCTTGAATTGCCGGGCCATGTCGTCGCAGTACGCCTTGACGTCGAGGTTCAGCTCGGCGGCCCGGCGCGCGACCTTGACGGTGTTTTCGTCATTGCCCATCAGGAAATGGACGCGATGGCCCTGCATCCGGCGATAGCGCGCCTGCACATCGGCGCCGATCTTCTCGAACGCGGTGCCGATGTGTGGCCGGCTGTTGGGATAGTCGATCGCCGTGGTCAGGAAGAATTTCGTCGCGTCGTCGGGCATTGGTTGTAGTCCTCGCTCAATGGCGTGTGCACGAACCCTGCACCACCCCGGCAAGCGAGGTGGGGGCCCGCATAGTCGTGAGGCTTGTTTTAGTGGCTATAATCTTGAGGCCAAGGATTGGCCGCGGGTTCACGGCGGCGGCGGGCCGAAACTCGGCTGGCTCCCTAAAGTAACCGTATCCGCGGACCCTCGGGAGAACGCTGGCATGGCCGACGAAATCAAGCTGCCCGCACTGGGCGAAAATGTCCCCGGCGGCGACGTCGTCGACATCAAAGTTCACGTCGGCGACATGATCGCCCTGGGGCAGGAGCTGATCGACGTCGAGGCGGAGAAGAGCACGGTGCCGGTGCCGTCGCCCATCGCCGGCAAGGTCACCAAGGTGCTGGTGCAGAAGGGACAGAAGATCACCACGGGCCAGGCCATCGTTGTCGTCGACCAGGCCAACGGCAAGCCGGCGCCGCCGCCCGAAAAGCCGCAGCCGCAGGTGGCCAGGGCCGAGCCGCCGCCCGTTAAGAATGAGACGCCGGTCGCGGCGAAGCCAGTAGCGCCGCAACGGCCGCCCGAGATTGCGGCGCCGCCGGCCGCGGAGGGGGACATTGTGCCGGCCGGGCCCGCGACACGCCGGCTGGCGCACGAGTGGGGCGTCGATCTGCACCAGGTGCCCGGCAGCGGTCCCCAGGGGCGCGTAACCCAGGACGACGTCAAGTCGTACGTTCGCAGTCTGGCCGCAGGCGGCGGAACCGGCCCGCGCATCCAGGCGCCGCCGCTGCCCGATTTCGCCAAGTGGGGACCGGTTGAAGCGAAGCCGTTCGAGTCGATCCGCAAGAAGACGGCGGATGCGGTGATGCTTGCGTGGACCACCATCCCCGCCGTCACGCAGCACGACCTGGCCGACGTCACCGACATCGAGGCGTTCCGCAAGCAGCAGGAAGGCAAGGGGCCGAAGCTGACCGTCACCGCCTTCGTGTTCAAGGCGTGCGCCATCGTGCTGAAGCAGTTCCCGCAGTTCAACGCCAGTCTCGACCTCCAGGCCGGCCAGCTTATCTTGAAGCGTTACTACCATCTCGGCGTGGCGGTGGACACCGAGCATGGGCTGGTGGTACCGGTGCTGCGCGACGTCGATCACAAGAGCGTCCACGACATTGGCAAGGAGATGACCGAGATCGCCGAGCGCCCGCCAACGCAAGCTGCGGCCCGAGGACATGCAGGGCGCGACCTTCACCATCAGCAACCTCGGCGGCATCGGCGGCACCGGCTTCTCGCCCATCGTCAACTGGCCGCAGGTCGCGATCCTCGGCCTGTCGCGGTCGCGGCTGCAGCCGGCGTACATCTCCGGCCAGCTTGTGCCGCGGCTGATGCTGCCGCTGTCGCTGTCGTACGATCATCGCGTCATCGACGGCGCCGACGCGGCACGTTTCGCCCGCCGGCTGGCGGAGCTTTTGGAGAATCCGCTGGTGATGTTGTTGCATGCATAGCCGCGTTTACGTTTAGCGCTCGCAGGCTGCGGCAAACGATAACGCGTTTGTCCATCGGCGCTGCCTGCGAGCGCTAAACGTAAACAGGAACAGGACCAGAGAACAATCATGCCTGATACCATCCAAACCGACCTTGTCGTCCTCGGCGGCGGTCCCGGCGGTTACGCGGCGGCGTTTCTTGCCGCCGACCGCGGCCTGCAAACCACGATGATCGACGCCGCCCCTAAGCCGGGTGGCACCTGCCTGCACGTGGGCTGCATTCCGTCCAAGACGCTGCTGCACGCGGCCGGCGCCATCCATCAGGCCCGCGATGCGGCGGACTTCGGACTGAAGTTTCCGCGGCCCGAGATCGACGTTGCGAAGCTGCGTGCCAAGGGCGCCAAGATCGTCGATATGAACGCCACCCATCTGCTCGAGCTGTGCAAGCGGCGCGGCGTCACGCACATCCAGGCCCGCGGCGTTTTCACCGATGCCCATACGATCCAGGTCGAGAAGGGCCCAACCATTCATTTCAAGAACGCGATCATCGCGACCGGGTCGCTGCCGGTGCGACCGGCGGCGTTCTTCGACCTCAAGAGCCCGCGCATCCTCGACTCGACGGGCGCGCTGGCGATCGAGGATATTCCGAAGACGCTGCTGGTCGTCGGCGGCGGCTACATCGGCCTGGAGATGGGCACCGTCTATGCAGCGCTCGGCAGCGAGGTCACGGTCGTGGAACTCATGGGGAGCTTGCTGCCGGGCGTCGACGCCGACCTGGTGCAGCCGTTGGCCGTCCGGCTCAAGAACGAATTCAAGGCGATCTATCTCAACACCAAGGTGGCCAAGGTGGCGGACGCCAAAACCGGCATCCGCGCAAACCTGGAGGGCGAGGCGGCGCCGAAGGAGGCGGTGTTCGACAAGGTGCTGGTGTCGGTCGGCCGGCGGCCCAACTCGGCGAACTGCGGTTTCGAGCAGGCCGGCGTCGAACTCGACGCCAAGGGCTTCGTCACGGTCAACGAGCAACGGCGGACATCGGTGCCGCACATCTTCGCGATCGGCGACGTGGCCGGCGAGCCGATGCTGGCGCACAAGGCGTTCCACGAGGGCAAGCTGGCGGTGCTGGTGATTCTCGGCGAGCCGGTCGTGTGGGAGCCGCGAGCCGTGCCGGCGGTGGTGTTCACCGATCCCGAGATCGCGTGGTGCGGCCTGACCACGACCGAGGCGGAGAAGCAGAACCGCGAGGTGAAGGTCGGCAAGTTCCGCTGGGCGTCATCGGGCCGGGCCGCCACGCTCGGCCGCAGCGATGGCCTGACCAAGGTCATCACCGATCCGCAGACCGACCGCATCCTCGGCGTTGGCCTGGTGGGTCCGGGAGCGGGCGAGCTGATCGCCGAGGGCGTGGTCGCGGTCGAGATGGGCGCGACGGCGCACGATCTGGCGCTGTGCATCCATCCGCATCCCACGCTGTCCGAAACGATCAGCGAGGCCGCGGAGATGCTGCACGGACTTTCGTCGCACATTTTTGTGGCGCGCCGGAAGGTTCTCTAGGCGACGCATGAAATACAAGATGCTCATTCTGGGGGCCTCGTACGGCTCGCTGTTCGGCACCAAGCTCTTGCTGGCCGGGCACCGCGTTGTGCTGGTCTGCACCAGGCCGACCGCCGACCTGATTAACCGTGAAGGGACGGTGGTGCGCTTCACGGTCAAGGGTCGGGAGTTGCTGCTCGACATCGCTTCGAAGCAGCTGCCGGGGTCGCTGCTCGCGACGACGCCGGACGAGGTCGACCCGGGCGAGTTCGACCTGGCCGTGCTCGGCATGCAGGAGGCGCAATACGGCTCATCAGCGGTCCGGGAATTGATGGGCCGCGTGGCCCGCGCGGGCGTCCCCTGCCTGGCGATCATGAACATGCCGCCGTTGCCCTACCTCTGCCGCATTCCCGGGCTGCGGACGGAAATGCTTGAACCATGCTACGCCGATCCCCGCGTCTGGGGCGGTTTCGATCCCGGCCTGATGACGCTGGCAAGTCCCGATCCGCAGGCATTTCGCCCGCCGGATGAGCCTAAGAACGTTCTCCAGGTGGGCTTGCCGACCAACTTCAAGGCGGCGCGCTTCGGAGCCGAGGAGCCGACCGCGCTGCTTCGCCGTCTGGAGGCCGACATCGAAGCGGCCCGGTTCGACCCCGGCGACGGTCCCCTCGAAATCCCCGTGAAGCTCAAGGTGCACGATTCCCTTTTCGTGCCGCTGGCCAAATGGCCGATGCTGATAGCCGGCAACTACCGTTGCATCCGGCGCGACGACATGATTTCCATCAACGACGCCGTACATGCGAATATCGACAAGTCCCGCGCGATTTACGACTGGGTGGGGCAACTCTGTACTCGGCTGGGCGCCGCGGCGCCGACCTGGTTCCATTCGACAAGTACGCCAAAGCGGCCGAAGGCCTGACCAAACCTTCGTCCGCGGCGCGTGCGCTTTTTGGCGGCGCCGAGCACATCGAGAGGGTCGACTGCCTGGTGCGTCGCATCGCCGGCCAGCAAGGATTGCAGTCCGCCGCGCTGGATGAGATCGTGACACTTGTGGACGAGCGCCTGGGAAGGAACCGCGTGGGCGGCTCCGCAAAGCAGGACATCATCCGCCGGTGATCATGCCGCTCAACCGGCGCCAGGGTTTCCTCAGAGCTTGCGCGATCCTGCCGCTTGCGGAACTCGTTCTTGGTAGCTATTCGACCTTCAGAAAATCCTCAAGACAGAACACGATGGGCCGGCCGACGCCGACTTCGCCGATGGCGCCCGCCACGAAGAGTTGCCGGCGGTCGCCCGACTCGGTCCGCGTGACCATCACCCGCGGCGTGGCCGTGAAGTGGGCCTTCTTGGTGGTCAGCGGCTGCTTCCAGTGAGTGCCGCCGTCGGCGGGGTCGAGGCATGCCACCTCGCCGGCGGTGGAGACGACGAACAGGTGCGCTGTCTGGGCGTAGCCCGGGCAGCGAGCAATCACCGGTGATGCGACGATCGGCGCGACAAACGAGGTCTTCCAGCGCAGCTTGCCGTCGAGCCGGCCGAGGCAGTAGACATTGCCGTCGCGGCAGCCGAAGTACACGTGCTGGGCGTCGACGGCCGGCTTGTCGAGGACGCCGTTGGGCACGTCGTAGTGCCAGATCGCGTTGCCGTCGAAATCCACGCAGCGCAGCTGGCCTGCGGGCTTTTCGCCGTCGGCATCGTCGAGCACGTCGCCGTTGCCCAGGGCATAGAAAACGTGCTTATCGCTTACGACCGGGCCGGCCCAGGATGGAAGCGGGACCGCCGTCTTCCAGCGCTCCTTGCCGGTCGCGCCATCGAGGCAAAAGATCGCCGTTTCGGCGCGGTCGGGCTGATTGCGATCGACGGCGCTGCCCGCGAAGAGCCGATCGCCCGCCACCGCCGGCGAAGAGCCGCAGCGCAGCAGCCGGCCGGTGTACTCCTTCGCCGGATAGCGCCAGACCTGCGCCGGTGACGGCATCGACACAGTAGATGCCGTCGTTGCCGGCGCCGAAATACACCTTGCCGGCAGCGACGCACGGTGCCGGCTCGGTCTGGCTTTCGGTCTGGAACGCCCACATTTCCGTGCGTTCCTTCACGTCCATGCAGAACAGCCGGCAGCGCGGGTCGTCGTGAAATCCCTCGCCGATGTAGAGCCGGCCGTCGGCGATGACCGGGCTTGAGATCATTTGCTTCAGGTTGCCGTCCTTGCCGATGAACTCGGCTTGCTTCGTGCCGTCGGCACGGTTAAGGCAGAACAGGGTGCCCTGCCGATACGACGTGCGTGCGGCGGCGACCCAAACCTCGTCGCCGTGCACCAGCGGGCTCGCCGCGATCAGGCCGCTAAAGCGCTCGGGGACAAACTGCCAGCGAATTCGCTCGAACTTCGGCTCGTTGAGCCCGGCGACGGACGGCCCTGTGCTGGCCACGGACGCCAGGTGTTCGCCGGTGCCGAGGTCGTCGCCGCTCCAGCGATACCCGGCGTAACCGACCTGGCCGAGCAGCATCGCCGCGATCATCACACCCTCGGTCGCCAGCGCGGCCTGGGCGCCGGCGTATTCACGACCCACACGGTACGTGGTCCCGGCCAGCACGCCGAGCGTCAGCACCGCCATCGACGCAGTCGCCAGGTCGGTGCGCACGTCGTAGTGCTTGGCGAATAGCCAGAACAGGAGCGGCGTGAGAATCGTCGCCAGCAAGAACACAATGGACAGCGACAGGAGCACCTTGAACTCGGTCTGACGTGGCGCCTCGGCGCCAGCTCGGGCTGCGCGTGCCGGGCGACCTGCCGCTGCCAGGCCCAGACTGTACCGGCCAGCGCGACGAGCGTCATGAGGAACCATAACCCCGCCTCCGTGCCGAACCAGGAGTCGCGCAGCAGACCGGGCGTGTAGGTTATCAGCAGCCA
The DNA here is from genome assembly GCA_963834865.1 of uncultured Gemmataceae bacterium. Lineage (GTDB taxonomy): Bacteria > Planctomycetota > Planctomycetia > Gemmatales > Gemmataceae > CAWIDK01. Next base: position 1,094,820 of record CAWIDK010000002.1, on the reverse strand, counting down.
TTGCATGAGGATCAAGGTGCTATTGAGGCTGAACACGGTGATGAATGCGATCCATTGGCGAAACAGCAGCAGTACGCCGCCGAAGACCGCGGGGAACAGCGCCGCGAGCACCAGCAGCGGCGCCCGACGCCAAGGGTCGGAATCACGCCGAACAGCGGCCCGCCCGCGCCGGGCGCGCCGAAACCGAGCAGCCAATCGAGCGGTGTAGGCCGGCGGCTGCTCTTCTCCTTCGCAGGGACTTCGGGGCCGAAGCCGGGCTCCTCCTTCTTGTTCACGCCGGGCAGCTTGGCCTTGCCGGCGAGCCCGTCGATCACGAGCTGGCGCATCTCCGCGGTTGTGCCCTTGAACGTGCGGCGCAGGTATGGCTCACCGTGCGTCAAGCTCCAGGCGACCTTCCCGGCGTCGCCGGTCTGCTGGCCGGTGATCTGGAACCAGGTGCCGTTGGTATACGCGAAGACGGTGTAGTTCTTCACCCGCTGATCCACGAAGAGCACGACGGGCAGATCGGGGGCGAGCCGCTTGAGAAGCTGTGGCACATGATCGAGCTTGCGGGCGTCATCGTCCCCCTTGAACGGCACGACGAGCCGGCGAAACGGCGCCTTGCCCTTGAGATCCTCCTGCACCGCGAACACGACCATCGGCTGGGCGGCATCGATCTTCTCGACCTTGCTGACGACGATGAATTCCGAATCGCTGAGGATTGCTTCCAGCGGCAGCAGCGCCTGGATGATTGCGAACGCCGAGCCGGCAAGCGCGAACAGGGTGACCGCGGCCAAAATCAGCCGACCATGGCGGAAGCATTGAGACATGCGGACACCTCGAGAATTCACGGATCTTCGTCTGCCCCATGATAATGACGTTGCGACTTCATGAAAAGCACAGGCCTTGCCATTTTTTGTCAGCCCGGACCGGCCCCCCTGCCACTTTGACAGAATCTCGATTGGGATTCGCCTTCGGCCAGCCTCCACAAGTCGCATCCAATGCAGGTCTTGCGACATGCGCACGGTCTCGGCACGGCCCTTGCTATATTCCTTCTTAAACCCGAAGGAGATTCCCTGCAAGCGCAGAGAACGTCGGCAAATCGAAGCGAACAATGCCAAACGGGCCTGGCGCATCGCCGGGCTTTTTGACAACGAAAGGAGACTGCTGGATGGGAGCCAAGCAACTGTCCTACAGCGACGACGCCCGCCAAAAACTGCTCGCCGGCGTCACCAAGCTGGCCCGCGCCGTCCGCGCCACCCTCGGGCCGCGCGGCCGTAATGCCATCATCGACAAGGGCTGGGGCAGCCCGAATATCACCAAGGACGGCGTCACCGTGGCCGAGGAAATCGAGCTGCAGGATCCCTACGAAAACATGGGCGCCCAGCTCGTCAAGGAAGCCGCCAGCAAGACCAGCGACGTGGCCGGCGACGGCACCACCACCGCCACCATCCTCGCCGAGGCGATCTATCGCGAAGGCCTCAAGAACATCGCGTCCGGCGCCGATCCGATGGCGCTGACCCGCGGCATCCAGAAGGCCGTCGAGCGTATCGTCGACGAGCTGAAGAAGATGGCCGAGACGATCGACGAAAACGACGATCGCGAGATCACCGAGGTCGCGACCATCGCGGCGAACAACAACCGCGAAATCGGCGCCAAGCTCGCCGAGGCGCTCAAGAAGGTCGGCCTCAGGGACGGCGTCATCACGATCGAGGAAGGCAAGACGGCCGACACCGAAGTCGTCGTGGTGCAGGGCATGCAGTTCGACCGCGGCTTCCTGTCGCCGCACTTCGTCACCAACCCGGACAGCGTCACGGTCGAGTTGGAGAACCCGTACATCCTCATCTACGAGGAAAAGATCACCAACGCGCGCAACCTGATCCCGCTGCTCGAAACCATCTCGCAGAAAAAGGTCCCGCTGCTCATCATCGCCGAGGACGTCGAGGGCGAGGCGCTGGCGACGCTGGTCGTCAACAAGCTCAAGGGCATCCTGCAGGTCTGTGCGGTCAAGGCGCCGGGCTACGGCGATCGCCGCAAGGCCCAGCTTGAGGACATCGCGACGCTGACCGGCGGCAAGCCGATCTTCAAGGACCTCGGCATCCAGATCGAGAACATCAAGCTGAGCGACCTGGGCCGGGCCAAGAAGGTGAAGGTCGACGCCGAGAACACGACGATTACGGAAGGCGCCGGCGACAAGAAGGGGATCGACGGCCGGTGCAACATGATCCGCGCCGAGATCGAGAAGACCGACAGCGAATACGACGGCGAGAAGCTGCAGGAGCGGCTTGCCAAGCTCGCGGGCGGGGTGGCCCAGGTCAAGGTCGGGGCGGCCACCGAGACCGAGATGAAGGAACGCAAGGCGCTGTACGAGGATGCTCTCCACGCGACGCGGGCGGCCATCGAGGAAGGCATCGTCGCCGGCGGCGGCGTGGCCTTGCTGCAGGCGCGCAAGAGCCTCGACAAGATCGGCCTGGAAGGCGACGAAGCGCTCGGCGCGCGCTGCTTGCAGAACGTGCTCGAAATTCCCTGCCGATTGATCGCGGAGAACGCGGGCCTGGACGGCACCGTGGTGGTCGCGAACATTCGCCGGGCCAAGGAAAAGAACTACGGCTTCAACGCCCTGACCGGCGACTATACGGACCTGCGCAAGGCCGGCATCGTCGATCCGGTCAAGGTCACGCGCAGCGCCCTGCAGAACGGGGCCAGTGTCGCGTGCCTGCTGCTCACCACCGAGTCGCTGGTCGCGGAAATCCCGAGCAAGGACAAGAAAGACGATCACGACCACCACGACCACGGCGGTGGCATGGGCGGGATGGGTGGCATGGGAGGCATGGGTGGAATGGGCATGGGAGGGATGGGCGGGATGGGCGGCATGGATATGTAATGTAATCGATCCGGCTTGCCGTTTCGCGTTCGCTAAACGGCAAGCCGCGACGCACTCTTTCAGGCAAAGGAATTCAACCATGGCGAAGGACAAAGAATCACACCTGAGCGTTCGGCCCCTCGATGATCGCGTGGTGGTCGAGGTGCTCGAGGCCGAGGAGAAGACCGCCGGCGGCATCCTCTTGCCCGACACCGCCAAGCAAAAGCCGCAGCGTGGGCGTGTCGTCGCGGTCGGCCCCGGCAAGCTGCTCGACACCGGCTCCCGCGTCAAGCTCTCGGTGACCAAGGGCGACGAAGTGATCTTCGGCCGCTACTCCGGCAGCGACGTGAACATCGAGCGCAAGGAATTCAAGATCATGCGCGAAACCGACATCCTGGCGAAGGTTGTGAAATAACTTCTTCTCCCCTCTCCCAGAGGGGAGAGGGGAGCCAACACGTTGGAGACATAATCGCATGGCAAAGCAACTACTTTACACCGACGAGGCGCAAGAAGCTGTTGGCCGGCGCCGACAAGCTGTCCCGCGCCGTCGGCAGCACCCTCGGCCCGACCGGCCGAAATGTCATCATCGAGAAGAGCTTCGGCGGCCCCACCGTCACCAAGGACGGCGTGACCGTGTCGAAGGAAATCGACCTGCCCGATCCGTTCGAGAACATGGGCGCCAAGCTCGTCAACGCGGTCGCGCAGAAGACCAGCGACGTGGCCGGCGACGGCACCACCACCGCGACCATCCTGGCCCTGTCGATCTACCAGGAAGGCCTGCGCAACATCACCGCGGGCGCCAATCCGATGTCCGTCAAGCGCGGCATCGACAAGGCGGTCGAGACGGCCGTCGCGCAGCTCGAAGAGCATGTCCAAGAAGCTCTCCAAGAAGGAAGAGATGGAGCAGGTCGCCTCGATCAGCGCCAATAACGATCCGACCATCGGCAAGCTGATGGCCGACGCGTTCGAGAAGGTCGGCAAGGACGGCGTCATCACCGTCGAGGAAGGCAAGACGGCCGAGACCACGCTCGACTTCGTCGAGGGCATGCAGTTCGACAAGGGCTACATCTCGCCGTACTTCATCAACAATCCGACCGAGATGAAGTGCGAGATGGAAGACGTCTACGTCCTCATCTACGAGAAGAAGCTGTCCAATGTCCGCGACATGCTGCCGCTGCTGGAGAAGGTGGCCCAGTCCGGCAAACCCATGCTGATCATCGCCGAGGACGTTGAGTCCGAAGCGCTGGCCGCCCTGGTGGTCAACCGGCTGCGCGGCGTTCTGAACATCTGCGCGGTCAAGGCGCCGGGTTTCGGCGATCGCCGAAAGGCGATGCTCGGCGATATTGCCGTCTTGACTGCGGGCCAGTTCATCAGCGAAGATCTCGGGCTGAAGCTGGAGAACATCACGCTCGACCAGCTCGGCAAAGCCAAGACGGTGCGCGTCGAGAAGGAGAACACGACGATTATCGAGGGGGCCGGCAAGAAGCAGGCGATCACGGAGCGCATCAAGCAGATCCGCGCCCAGATGGACCAGACTGAGAGCGAGTACGACAAGGAAAAGTTCAGCGAACGGCTGGCGAAGCTGACTGGCGGCGTGGCGATCATCCGCGTCGGCGCCGCCACCGAGGCCGACATGAAGCAGAAGAAGGGCCGGGTCGAGGACGCTCTGCACGCCACGCGGGCAGCGGTCGCCGAGGGCATCCTGCCGGGCGGCGGCACCGCGTTCCTGCGCTGCATCCCGGCGGTGGAGAAGCTCGCTCACTCGCTCAAGGGCGACGAAAAAGCCGGTGCCGAGATCGTGGTGCGGGCGATGGAGAAGCCGATCCGGACGCTGGGCGAAAATTCCGGCCAGGACGGTGCGGTAATCGCCGACGAGGTGAAAACGCGGGGCGAGAAGAGCGCCAACATCGGGTATAATGCCAATACCGGCGAGTACGTCGACATGTACAAGGCCGGCATCGTGGACCCGACCAAGGTGACCCGGACCGCCCTGCAGAACGCCTCCAGCATCGCGGGCCTGATGCTCACGACCGAGGTGATGATCACCAAGGTCGACGAGGAAAACCCGCGTGCCAAGGTTTCCGGCGCGATCCGCTAACCGCTGACGCGGGAAATCCGAAATCCGAAGATCGAAATCCGAAACAACATCGAAATCCAAATGACCGAAACCGCTGTTTTGATCCTTTGAATTTCGGGTTTTGCGTTTGTTTCGGATTTCGATATTCGGATTTCGGATTTATCAGCGAGGAACGGCATGAGCGCCAAGCGGGATTATTACGAGATCTTGGGTATCGCCAAGACGTCGAGCGCGGAGGAGATTCGCAAGGCATTTCGCGGGCTCGCCCTGAAATATCATCCCGACCGCAACGGCGGCGATGAGGAAGCCGCCATCCGCTTCAAGGAGGCGGCCGAGGCGCATGAGGTCCTCAGCGACCCCGAGAAACGCCAACTGTACGACCGCTACGGCCATGCCGGCCTGAGCGGCGTGCCGATGCCCAATTTCAATCAGGATTCGATCTTCGACGCGTTCGGCGACATCTTCGGCGACATCTTCGGGGGCGGCGGCGGACGCCGGCGCGGACCGCAGGCCGGCAACGACCTCGGCATGGCGATCGAGATCGACCTCTTGCAGGCGTATCGCGGTTGCAAGCGGTCCGTCACGTTCCACCGGCACGAGACTTGCCCCGAGTGCTCCGGCAACGGCGCCAGGCGCGGCACCAAGCCCTCCGTTTGCCGGCAGTGCCACGGCAAGGGTGTGGTGACGATTCGCCAGGGCTTCCTCAACATTCGGCAAACATGCCACGGCTGCGGCGGCTTCGGCCACGTGATCACCGATCCCTGCCCGGAGTGCCGGGGCCGCGGCCGGGTCCCGGTCAAACGCACGGTCCAGCTCGCCGTGCCGGCCGGCGCTTTTACGGGCTTGCGGCTGATGTTGCAAGGCGAGGGCGAAGCTGGCGAGCAGGGCGCACTGCGCGGCAACTTGATCTGCGAGGTGACGGTCAAGGCGCACACGCTGTTCCGCCGCGAGGGCGACCACCTGATCTGCCAGGTGCCGGTCACGTTCAGCCAGGCTGCCCTCGGTGCCGACATCGAGGTGCCGACGCTCGATGGTCCCTACGTCCACGCGCTCAAGGCCGGCACGCAAAGCGGCGACGTGGTGCGCCTCCCCGGCCGAGGCATGCCGTCGGTCCGCACCGGCCGGCGCGGCGACTTGCATGTGATCGTCCTCGTTGAGACGCCGCGCAACCTCAACAAGCGGCAAGAAGAAATCTTCCGCGAGTTGGCCGAGCTCGACCAGAAAAACGTCTCGCAGCAGCGCAAGTCGTTTTTCGAGAAGATCCGCGAATTGTTCACCGCCTCTGAAAAGAAGGATGGGGAATAGGGCCCGCAGGAGACCGCGACATGAGCGATGACAAGAACGCGACCGCCGAGCCGCAGACGGCCGAGCGGAACGAAAACGAATTCGTTAGTCCGGAGCTCGCCCGGCTTCGCAAGCTCGCGGCCGAGCGCGACCAGTACCTCGATCTGGCCCAGCGCAGCCGTGCCGAGTTCGAGAATTATCAGAAGCGCAACCAGAAGGAGCGCGAGCAGGAGCGCAAATACGCGTACGGGCCGCTGGTGTACGATCTCTTGCCGGTGCTGGACAATCTCGATCGCACCCTGGAAGCCGCCCAGAAGACCGGCGACGCCGGCGCCCTCGTGCAGGGCGTCGCGCTGGTGCAGAAGCAGTTCCTTGAAATGCTCAAGCGGCACGGCATCACGCGCGTCGACGCTCAGCCGGGCAAGCCGTTCGATCCGAACCTGCACCAGGCCGTCATGCAAAAGCCGGTCGCCGACATGGGCTCGGGCCAGATCGTCGACGTGCACGAGCAAGGTTACATGAACCAGGACCGTGTCCTCCGCCCCGCCAAGGTCACGGTGTCCGCCAAACCAGCCTGAGCGTCGTTCGTAGTTCCGCCTTCAGGCGGTTCCGAGAAAACCGCCTGAAGGCGGAACTACGAACGACCAAACGAACAGAGGAAAGAGAGCCTATGCCAACCTATGATTACGAATGCGCTGCCTGCGGGCACCGGTTCGAAGAGTTTCAGTCGATGAGCGCGGAGCTGCTCAAGAAGTGCCCCGAGTGCAAGAAAAAAAGCTGCGCCGGCTGATCGGCACCGGCGCCGCCATCCTGTTCAAGGGCGCCGGCTTCTACCAGACCGATTATCGCAGCGACTCGTACAAGAGCGCGGCGACCGCCGACGAAAAAGCCGGCACCAACGGCACGCCCGCTGCAGCCAAGACAACCGATGCCGCCGGCAAGTCCGGCGGTGAAACCAAGGCCGACGCCGCACCGGCGCCGAAAAAGGCCAAGTCCTGAAGGTGGGGGTCCGATGAAAAAGGTACGCTGCCCCATCTGCGACAAATTGATGGACGGTCAGGGGCCAAAGGAATGGCCCGAGTGGCCCTTTTGCAGCCGCCGGTGCCAGGTGATCGACCTGGGCCGCTGGCTGGGTGGGAGCTACCGGATCGAAAGTCCCGCCCGCGCGGAGGACCCCGACGAGGCGGACGCCCCGGCGGATGCCCTGGCGAGCCCCCCCAAATCGGCCGCTCCTTCGGCCGTTCCCAATAGAGAAGAGGCGTAGGCGTGATCGCCACGCCTCTCTTTTTTTGTCCCGCGCAGGTGGGCCATGTCCGTCTCCTACGTGGTGGACGGGTATAATCTGCTCTTCCATCTCGGTCTGCTCGATCGACGGGCCGGCGCGTCAGCCCTGGAGCAGGCCCGGCGCCAATTGCTGGGCCAGGTCCGCGAGGCACTCGGCGAGGGGGATCACGCCGTCACGGTCGTATTCGACTCCGCGCAATCGCCGCACGATCCCGACGCCGCAGGAGTACCTGGGGATCGAAGTGCGGTACGCTGGCGGCGGCCAGGTCGCGGATGACGTGATCGAGGCAATCGTCGCGCAGTCCCCTCACCCGCAGCAACTCGTCGTGATCTCGAACGACCACCGCGTGCAAGAGGCCGCCCGCCGGCGCGGCGCCGGCGCCTGGACGTGCGAGAAGTTTTTGGATTGGGGAGACGCGCGACGTAAGACGCCACGTCCGGTACGGCCGCCGGAGCCGGAGCGGCCGCTGCCGTCACGCGAGGAAGTTCGGCACTGGCTCGCGGAGTTCGGCGACCTGGCCGACGACCCCGATTTTCGCGAGGTGTTTGATCCGTTTCCCTTCGACGAGCCGTAGGCCGCGGAAATGTCGTTCGCGCTGGCCGTCGTCTGAACACTGAAAATGATTGCCGCCTCACCGTCCATCTGGTAACACAATACTCACGGTCTTTGCTCCACCTGATGGCCGATCAGCGACACCGGCGATCCCCGCTAGCGGAGTGCCTTGCGGTGGAAGACATCACCTTCCCATTCTCGGACACCATCGCGGGGTATGTGGTCCTCCTGGATCGCGCCACACAATCCTTCCGCCTGAGAACCAGTGGCGGTCGCGAGCATGCGGTCCAGCTGAGGCCGAACACCTATGCCTTCCTCATCCGCAATTTCGGCGAACCGTACGTCGATTGCACGGCCCAGGCGCACGACCTGCTCACGCCCGACCGGTACCTGTTCACCTACGGGACCTTCTATCCGGAGAAAGGACGGCACACCTTCGAGGCGCAGTTCCTCGTCTTCGTCGGTCGTGAGCCGGGCGAGTGCGTGTTTGAATGCTCGAACTGGTGGATTCGGCAGATCCGGTCCCTCGGGGACTTTTACCTCAAGGCTCAATTCGGCTCCAAACCGGTAGACTATGCCAACTACCGGACGACCATCAAGCTGACCGGCGAGAAGCCGGCCGACAACTACCGTCAGGAAACTGACACCATCTCCCGCCTCGTCTATGGCTTTGCCACGGCCTACCTGCTGACCGGCGACGACCGCTACGTGGAAGGCGCGGAAAAGGGTACCGAGTACCTGCGCGAGCACATGCGCTTTTACGAGGAGCAAGAAAAAGTCGTCTTCTGGTATCACGGCATCGACATCAAGGGGGAGCGCGAGGAGAAGGTGTTCGCCTCGGAGAATGACGAGGATATTCTCGCGTTCCCGGCCTACGAGCAGATCTACGCGTTGGCCGGCCCCGTGCAGACCTACCGCATCACCGGCGACCCGCGCATCCTCCGCGATGCCGAGCTGACCGTCGACTTGTTCGACCGCTTCTACCACGACAACAACGAGGGCGGTTACTTCTCGCATCTGGACCCCATGACGCTCAAGCCGCACGTCGAATCCCTGGGTGCCAACCGCGGCGCAAGAATTGGAACTCGATTGGGGACCACGCTCCTGCCTACCTGATCAATCTGTGGCTGGCAACCGGCGAGCCGCGATATGCCAGGATGCTCGAATACACGTTCGACACCATCGTGGAGCACTTCCCGGACCACGCCTCCAGCCCGTTCGTCCAGGAGAGGTTCCTGGCCAATTGGTCCCACGACCGTGGGCACTGGTGGCAGCAAAACCGGGGAGTGGTGGGGCACAACCTGAAGATTGCCTGGAACCTGATGCGCATGTACAGCCTGAAGCCGAAAGACGCCTATGAGAGGCTGGCCCGAAAAATCGCCGAGGTGATGCCGGCGGTCGGCAGCGACCAGCAGCGCGGCGGCTGGTACGACGTGGTGGAGCGCCACAGGAAAACGGACCACGAAGTCCACCGCTTCGCCTTTCATGACCGCAAGGCCTGGTGGCAACAGGAGCAGGCCATCCTCGCGTACCTGATTCTGACTGGGGTCCTCGGCGGCGCGGAGTACCAACGGCAGGCCCGCGAGGCGGCTTCCTTCTACAACGCCTTCTTTCTGGATCACGATGATGGTGGCGTCTATTTCAACGTGCTGGCCAACGGCATTCCCTACCTGATGGGCACCGAGCGCTTCAAGGGAAGTCACTCCATGAGCGGCTACCATTCCTTTGAACTGTGCTACCTGGCGCAGGTGTACACCAATCTCCTGATCCGCAAGCAGCCGCTGGTCCTCCATTTCAAACCCTTGCCCGGTGTTTTCAAGGACAACCTGCTGCGCGTGGCTCCCGACATCCTGCCGCCGGGACGCGTTCACCTAAGCGAGGTCCAGATTGAGAATCGGCCTCATACCGACTTCGACCGCGACGGCCTGGTTGTGCGATTGCCGCAGACCGAAGAACAGCTGCGGGTCAAGGTGTTCCTGGAGCCCAACCACTAAGGTGCGCGAACCCGCCCGAGTCCGCGCCGGAGTTTTTTCTGGTTGCCAGGGGTCGTCCAATGAAAATCGACGTTAGAGGAGAGCAAGGGGTAACGGTGGCGGCGCTCGCGGGGGAGCTGACGTGGAACACGGCACCCGATGCCCAAACGCGCCTCATGGCTGCGGTCCAGCCGGGAGGCACGATGATCCTGGACATGAGGCAAGTAACCTACATGACCAGCGCGGGGCTGCGCGCTGCTGCGGCTGCAGCGAACGGTCGCCGCGCAGGGTGGCCGCTTGCTGCTGATCGGCCTTACCGACAACTTGCGGGATACCATGGCCCACACCGGCTTCCTCCGTTTCTTCAGGCACCACGACACCCTGGAAGCTGGGCTTGCCGACGTGGCTCCCTGACGTGAGACCGTCACGAACGAGATGAACGCTTACTTAGAACGCCCTGCGTCCCGCCCTGCGTCCCTCTTTCGGGAAAGGAACAACCGATGGCTCTTGACATCACGACGGTCAACAAGGACCACGTAACTGAGATCACTTTGGCCGGTGACTTCAACGCCGCCGAGTACCCTCGATTCATGCTTCACGTGCAAGGCGCTGGCGAGCAAGCCAAGTCACCTTGTGTTGCAGCTCCGAGAGCTGACGCACGTGGACAGCGCTGGGGTCAGGGCGCTGCTCTCGCTCGGCGAGCAGAGCAGGTTAGCAGGCGGCCCTGCTGAGGTCCATGTGATCGCCGCTCGCAGGACGGTGCTGCGAGACATTAAGGCAGCCGGGATGGAGACGGGGTTGATTCTCATGGATCTTGACATCACGACGGTCATCAAGGATGAGGTCGCCGAGATCACCTTGGCCGGTGACTTGAACCGCGCTGAGAAAGCCCGGTTCATGCGTCACCTGGAAGGCGCTAGCGAGCAAACCGACTCGCCTGGTGTTGCAGCTGCGGCATCTGGACTACATGGCCAGCGCCGGGATCAGTGCACTGCTCTTTCTCAGACAACAGAGCAAACTAGCCGGCGTCCGCATCGAGGTCTACGTGATCGCTCCACAGCAAATGGTGCTGGCAACCATGCAGAACGCGCGGGTGGACAAGGATTTCATTATCCGCGACAGGTATCCCGATGCCGAATGAAGACTTTCCAGGTTCGACCGCCAGTCCTTTCACGGTCCTGGACCGTTGCTACGTCAGCGAGGATAGCCCGTGGCCGGTTCTGAAGCCTCGGAATTGAGCACGAGAACACCCGAGCCGCGCCTCAAGCTAAAGGCCGGTGATGTGATCGTCATTGCGTTTAGCGATCCGATTCGCATCGATGACGGTAAAGAGTACACTAGCTGGGACATTAAATCTGTCAGCGATCTTAAATGGGTTCTCAACCGTACCATCAGCAGGATCGGCGTGACGGTCGCACGGAGTACGACCCGTGTCCAGGCAATCGCGACGTACCGACTCGTGATGGACATGGTGATGACACCCAACGGTCTACAGCAGGTGCGCCGAGGTGTTTGGACACTGGACGGACCTACCGAGGTCGACGAGTACTAGGCAACCACACCGGTTGCACCAAATCCCCTTGGAATTGAGGTCGCCGCCATGCCCGAGGCCTTGAAAATTCGAGTGTACAACGCTGGACAGCAGGAGATCTTCGCCACCGAGTGCCGCGGGCCCGTTGTACTCGGTCGGGAGCTCAAAAAGCCCGAGGGTCGCGAGGACCAGGAGAAGCTGCCGCGCATCGACACGGCTGGCCGCATCACTCTGGCGCGGTATGACGAGCTTGACGTCTGCGCGTCCATCTTCGGGTTGAGCCGCTGCCCGATCGCCATGCCCGCCTTGTTAACCTGAGCGACAAGCAGCCCGTCGGCATTGCCGGCGACTCGGAGTTGCTGCCCAAAACGGCGCGCGTCGTGAAGCTATCAGTGAGATTGTCCCTCGGCCCGGTGCCGGTTTCGATCGAGCCGGCGGTCGACCAGCCGCTGCTGCAAAGCCTGGACCAGCAGCCGATCCCGCCGGGTTCCGTGCGCGTCGATGCGCTGGCCGCCTCGCGCCTCGATACCGTGGCGGCGGCGCCGGACCAGGCGGTGCGCGACCTGGTGACCTGGCTGAAAACCGCGACCGCTGTGCTCCACTCGGCCACGACCTCCGCAGATTTCTTCGCGCGTGCGGCCGCGGCCCTGGTCGATCTGGTCGGCCTGGATGCGGGGCGCGTCCTCTTGCTGACCGAGGGACAGTGGCGCGTTGAAGCCGCGAAGGTCCAACCGAACCGAGCCGGCGATCCGTGGCAGCCCAGCCAGACCGTTTTGGACCAGCTGCGGACGGAAAAACGCACGGTGTGGTATGGCACCACGGCCCTCGCGCAGAGTTTGAAGGACGTGACCGGGTTGGTCGCCGCAGCGATTATGGACCCCCAGGGCGCGGTCATTGGGGCCCTTTATGGCGACCGAGTTGGGCAACCGGGGCCCAGGCCCATCGGGACTCTGGAAGCGTCCCTAGTGGAACTGCTTGCGAGTGGGGTGGCGTCCGGTCTGGCCCGGCTGGAGCGGGAAAAGGCCGCTCTCAGCGACCAGCGCAAGCTGTTGCAGATTGAGGACGACATCAAGATCGGCACGTTAGCGCAGAGCGAGTTCTTGCCGGCGCTTCCGGGAGTGGCAGGCTGGGAGTTGGCGACGCACTTCCGAGCTGCCCGCAAGATGAGCGGCGATTTTTATGACGTATTCGTGCTGCCGCACGGCCACGTCGCCGTGGTGATCGCCGACGTGTGCGACAAGGGGATCGGCGCCGCGCTGTACATGGTTTTGTATCGCAGCCTGCTGCGTGCCTTCGCCGAGCAAACCCTGGGCCGCGGGTTGCTGATGTGGTCCGGGCAAAGCGCCATGACCGCGGATGCCGCATCCGCGCGGCGGCGCTGTGCTCTGGTCGCGGATTTCACGGCTTTGGCCACCATAGAGCTTGCCAATAGTTATGTCGCCCAAACCCATGGTCAGCACTTCATGTTCGCCACGGTCTTTTTCGGCGTGCTCGATGTGCAAACGGGCGCTTTGACCTACGTCAACGCGGGCCACCCCGACCCGTTGCTCCTCAGCACGGATCGCATCAAATGCCGGCTGCCACCGACCGGCCCGGGCCTCGGCGTCTGCCCATTGGCTGCCTACGACATCCAGCGCTGTCTGCTGGAGCCGGGAGATACATTGCTGGCCTATACGGATGGAGTGACCGAGGCGCGGGCTCTCAGTGGGGAGTTCTTTACCGAGCAACGGCTGCTTGCGGCAGCCGATCCCGCCGCGCCCTCAGCCCAGGCGCTGCTGCAACGGGTGGCGGATGAGATACGGCAACACGTCAACGGCGCGGAGCCTTCCGACGATGTCGCGATGCTGGCGATTCGGCGGGCGCTCTGAAATTCGCAGCAGGCGCGAGGAGCCTGCCAAGACGGCAGTTGTAGTGCGCAACGTCTGATCCGCCGCCAGCAGCGTCTCCAGCCGCGACGCCGATCGCTCCCGCTCGGCTTCGAGCGATTGCTCGCGGCTGCCGTCACGCGCCGCCGTCTCGAACCCGCGCCCGGCAGCAATCAACACCCTGCAAACGTGGACCGAGCTTCATCCGGGCAAGCATGCGCAGATATCCACGATACCGTTCCAGCGGTTGCTCGTCCGGTTGGGCTGCGCGGTTCACGGAAACGCCTTCTTGTCCCCCTTACATATAGATACCGCCCGCAACCCCACGTTCTTGGCGGAGTTGCGGGCGGTTGTCCATCGTTGGGGGGCGGTTGTCACGAATACGCCCGACAGGAGTCGAACCTGTAACCTATGGCTCCGTAGGCCATTGCTCTATCCAGTTGAGCTACGGGCGCTTCTGTTTTCTCTGCAACGGTTTACGTCAATCCATTTTGCTTGCTCGATTTTCCTTTACAACCGTTACCATGAACACAGTGGCCGGGACGTGCGACCGCCCCGGCCGTGAACACAGCGACTTCCGGTCAAAGGAGCAGTCGCCATGTCAGAACTCAATTCTACGCCACGCGCCGCGTCTGGCAAGCCCGCCAAGCCGTACAAGGACTTTCCCTTGACGGCTCATCCCGCGGGTTGCTGGTGCAAGAAGATCAGAGGCAAGCTGCACTACTTCGGGCCGTGGGGAGACCCCGACGGCGCCCTGGCGAAGTACCTGGAGCAGAAAGACGCCCTGCACGCGGGTCGCAAACCGCGGGCCGACACGAACGCACTCGCGGTCAAGGACGCCGTGAACGCCTTCCTCAATCAGAAGCAAGCGCTCGTGGATACGGGCGAGCTGAGCCCGTTGACGTGGAAGGAATACAAGCTGATGGCTGACGAGTTGGTCGGCCGCCTCGGCAAGGCGCGACTCGTGGCGGACCTGGACACCGACGACTTCGCCTCGCTGCGGAACAAGCTGGCGAAGAAGTGGGGCCCGCATCGGCTAAAGAAGGCGGTGCAGTACATCCGCTGCATCTTCAAGAACGCCTACGAGAGCGGGCTGATTGACCGACCGGTCCGCTTCGGTCCCGGGTTCAAGCGGCCGAGCATGAAGACGCTACGGCTACATCGGGCCACGCAGGGGACGAAGCTGTTTACGGCTGCGGAAATCCGGCAGCTGTTCGACAGCGCCAGCCCAACCATGAAGGCGATGATTCTCCTTGGCATCAACGCAGGATTTGGCAACAGCGACCTCGGGAACCTGCCGCTGGCGGCGGTCAATCTGGACACCGGCTGGATCGACTACCCGCGACCGAAGACCGGCATCGCGCGCCGCTGTCCGCTGTGGAGCGAGACGGTCGAAGCGATCCGGGCCGCGCTGGCGAAGCGGCCGACGCCAAAGAAGGCGGAACACGCCGGCTTGGCGTTCATCACGAAGTATGGCTTGCCGTGGGGCAAGGAAATCTCCGACAGTCCCATCACGAAGGAGATGCGCAAGCTACTCAACGCGCTCGGCATCAACGGCCACCGCAACTTCTACACCTTGCGCCACACGTTTCGCACGGTGGCCGACGAGGCGAAGGACCAGCCGGCAGCCGATCACATCATGGGGCACGAATCGGCGCACATGAGCACGCTGTACCGCGAGCGCATCAGCGACGCGCGGCTGCGTGCGGTGACGGACCATGTTCGAGCCTGGCTGTTCGCCGCGCCGGCGGCGGCTGCTGACCTGCCAGCGCCGTTGCCCCGGGCGGTATAGTTCAACAACGGCGGCTTGATCACCGCTGACCTGCCCCTCGCGTCGCGGTCGTAACTCCCCGCGGCCGAGGGGCAGGTACTGCCAACAGGAGTTACACCATGTCTGACTACCATGCTGAGAACGTCCCGCGCCCAGATCGTGACACGGTCCGATGCCGTCATGAACGGCCGGCAGTCAGCCCGGCTGCAACAGCGGCTCTTGCGCCATGTTCAAGAAGCTAATGCCGACTCGCACGCCCTGTCACTGCACGCGTTCCTGCGCGTCCTGCTCTCTCACCAAGCCCTGATCGAGGACGCCAGTGCGCCAGACCGATCGTCCGACACTCCATTTGAACGCGCCGTTGGAAAGCTGATGGGCAATTCACGCGTTCCAATCGGCAAGAGTTTCATCCGGAATTGGGTTGCCCGCGAAGGCGTGTACTATGACTGGAGTGACAGGAATGCGGGCGCCGCCGAACTTGGACAGCTTGAACGGCAAGGCATTGTCGCGCAGTTACTGGCTGACCTCCGCGCCCGGTGTCCGAATGAGGCACAAGAATGGTTTGGCCGGACTTCCTCCCTCAAACACGCCAGCGTCCCCGTCGCTGACACACCGTCCGCAACTCAGGCTGCCAAGAAGCTACGCAAGCAATCGGCGACCAGCGCGACAGAGGATAAGATCCTCAAGCATTGCCGCCGCAAAGCCCACAAAGGGGAGCGCATCGCTGTCCATGTTGGGTTGAGCAACGATCACGTACGCCACGTATGCGCCAACCTCGTCAAGCGTGGCCTTCTGCGCAAGACCGACAACGGCTACAAATCGGTATAAGCAATTCTCACGTGCGATCGCATGTGTTAACACATCCACCGCACAGACAACACACCTCGCGCCGGTAGTCTGGAATTCGTCATAACCTGACGGAGGCCAGCCTATGCCGGAGACGACTGCACAAGCCCTGATCCTCGACAAGCTCCCCGATCCCCCCGCAATTCGCGCTCGGCTATCCGATCTGGCCGCTGAAGCCAACCTGCTGCGCTCGTTGCTACGCCTACTCGAAGATCGCGAGTGTGGGCGTCATCTCATTCGATGCCGCAAGGAGCGTCAGGGGGTGGCGCGTGCCTGAGATTCTTCCACTGCATCCCGAGGCCACGGCTGAACGGCTGGCGTCTGGCTACAGCGTGGCGGACCTGTGCCGCCGGTGGAAGATCGGCGCGGACAAGATTTACCGATTTCTTCGTACCGGCGAGCTGATCGGCGTGAATGTCGCGGCCAGCCTGGCGGCCAAGCCCATGTGGCGATTCAGCCCCGAGGCCGTCCAGCGGTTCGAGCGACGGCGCAGCAGCGAACCACCGCCAAAGGCGGCGCGCAAGCGGCGTCGCACCGCGGGTGAGATCGATTACTTTCCCGATTGAAATGCGTCGGCCCCCTAGGCACCCCAGGCCCTTGGACTCCGGCCACACCGCTACACCGAAGCCGGCACGCAAGACGCGACCGCAAGGAGCGCCGCCGCCATGAGTGATCGGAACGGCGTCAAAGAAAAGATGGTCGCCGTGAGCAAGGCGAAGCCGTGCGAGATATGCGGCGGCACAGAGAAGTGTTCGCGCGGCGATGCCGCGCGCCGTGCGGACGCTGTGCAGTGTGCCGCGGCTGACGGTCCGGATGGTGCTACGCTGGATCGATGCCCACAGGCGCGCGACGGGGGATCTGGCCGCGGGTCGACTCGGGGCCCATCGTCGGCCAGCCGGGCGAGACGTGGCTTGCGGCCAACACGGCACTCGACAAGGGCCAGCGTGGCGTTCGTTTGCTCGGACCTGAAACGGATGCTAGGGTTGCTCAGAATGCCGCGTTTGTGGTCGCCGCGCCAACGATCTGGACAGTGATACCCGCGCGTGCCCTGGCGGCCACAACCCCGGCCAGTGACGCCTCGGATATCGCTGCCCCCAGCTACGCCGCGACCAGTGCCGCAGTTTCCGGAGTGGCGGCAATTCGATCGCCCTGTTCTACAAATATCCCGGCCAGAAGGACGGCTGCCGTTTCGCCAAGACGCCCCCTTACT
The DNA here is from genome assembly GCA_963834865.1 of uncultured Gemmataceae bacterium. Taxonomy (GTDB): domain Bacteria; phylum Planctomycetota; class Planctomycetia; order Gemmatales; family Gemmataceae; genus CAWIDK01. The sequence goes on along the minus strand of CAWIDK010000002.1, from coordinate 1,077,584 downwards.
CAATCATGCTGCTGTTAGCATAAAGTCCCGCCTCGCACGAGGCTCTTTCATCATGGCCACGATTCCTGCGCCGTCCTCCGGTGACCTCGCGCTGCCCGAAAGTCTCTGCCCGCGCTGCCAGAGACCGCTTGTGGATCAGCACGGCGTCGGCTGGTGCCACGCGTGCGGTTACTGCCGAGCGCTGGGCGAAGACCAGCAAAAACCCGCCGCGCCCAGCCCGGCCCCCGTGGCGATGCTGCACGCGGCTTCCGGCGGATTTCCGTACTGGGCGGTTGGGCTCGTTCTCAGCGTTGCCCTAATGGTGGCCGGCACGTGGGCACTTAGTCATTACTACCACCCCAAGCCGATGCACCGCGCCCTGTGGACGACGCTGCAGGTCGCGGCCGGCGTGCTGTTAATGCTCATCGGCCAGTGCTACGGCCTGATCCGCATCGCGCCGGAGGACGGCTCGATGCACGCTATCGATGCCATCGTTCCGTTCCGCCTTTATGGGATGGTGTTCAAGCGTCTGCCGCGGATGTGCGCGGTTCTTTACCTCGGCGGCTGGGGCCTGGCCCTGGCGTTGTCGGCGCTCATCTTCATCGGCGGCCTAAGCCATTGGCTCAACTACATTCCGAAGAGCCGGCAGAACCAGTCGCAGTGGCGCGGCCCAGGCCCATCGGCGAGCCCAGCGATGCCGGCGCTTACCAATATTCCGCCGTCCCGATGGTCGTGGCGAACCCGATCAGCCAATCAATCGTCGTTGGAGATAACGTGTCGTTCTCGGCTGCGGCGAATGACGGCAATCCAACGCCGACAAACGTGCAATGGCAGATCAGCCCGGACGGCGGCAACACCTTTACGAATCTGAGCGGCAACGGCCTCCTCAGCGGCGACTTCTACAACGGCGGCACTTCTCTGGCGATGACGATCTACGGCGCCTCGGCAACACTCTCCGGCGACGAATTCCGCGCGATATTCAGCAATGCCGCGGGACTGACCGCCACAACAAGCGCCGCAACGCTCACGGTTCAGGTTCCGGCCAGCATCGTGCCTTTCAGCGGCGCTTTGCAAAGCGCCACTGTGGGAACCGCCTTCTCGCCTCTTGAGGCGCTGGTGACAGACAGCCTCGGCAACCCGGTGAGCGGCGCCAGTGTCACGTTCATCTATCTAGTCTACCTGCCGCCGGGCCAAATCGCGGTGGCCGGCGGCACGGTGGCAGGCGGCGATGGCGTTGCCGTGGTAACAACGAACGCCGAGGGCATCGCCATCGCACCGACGCTCACGGCCAATGATGTTACCGGCAGTTACACGGTAACGGCATCAATCAGCGGCGTCACCGGCGCCGCCGACTTCAACTTGACCAATACGCCCGGCGCTCCGAAAACAATCACCGCCGTCAGCGGCCCGCCGCTAAACGCTCCGATCAACACCAGCTACGGAAACCTCCTTCAAGCCGAAGTGGTTGACGCCTACGGCAACCCTGTCGCCAACATCCCGGTCACCTTCGCCGCCCCGCTTGCCGGACCCAGCGGAACCTTTGACGCGCTGACCACCGTTCCGACGAACGCGTTGGGCATTGCCACCGCGCCGGCGTTCACGGCCAACCACATCCTGGGCACGTTTACCGTCACCGCCACGGCCGTGGGCGTCGCTAGCTCCGCCGACTTCACGCTTACCAACACCGCCGTTCCTGCGTCGATCAGGTCTGTGGCTGGCACGCCCCAGCACGCCACCGTGTACATGGCCTACAAGGCGCCCTTGCAGGCGCGTGTCACCGATATTCATGGCAACCCGGTTGTGGGTATCACGGTCGTGTTCGAGCTGCCGGACGGCGCGAGCGGCACGTTCGCCGGCCCGCCGGACGTGGTAACGGGCGCCAACGGCGTGGCCACGGCACCGGCACTGACTGCCAACACAACCGCCGGCACCTTCACCGTAGATGCCTGGGTCGCTGGCGTCGCTGTTCCCGCTGCTTTCAGCTTGACCAACACCGTCGGCCCCGCCGCGGGAATCAGCCCCGTCGTTTCCTCGCTGAGCGGCACGGTAGGCAAGCCATACGCCACGGCCCTGCAAGCGCTGGTCACCGACAGCTACGGCAACCCGATCAGCGGCGCCAAGGTGACGTTCACCGTGACGGCCGGCAGAAACGAGGCCGGCAGGATCGGCGGCAGCTTTACATTCATCGCGACGACGGGTGCCAACGGCGTGGCCAAGGCCTCGTTGACCGCCGACACCATCGCCGGCACATTCACAGTCAGCGCGGCAGTCAGCGGTGTGAACGCGCCGGCCTCGTTCAGCCTGACCAACCTGGCGGGCCCGGCGGCCAAGATCGTCCCCGTCACCGGCACCACGCCGCAGACCACGACGACCAATTCCGCATTCCCGGTCGATCTCGGGGTGGTCGTCACGGACAGCTACGGCAATGACATCGCGGGCTCGCTGGTGACGTTCACGGTCCACGCCAATGCCGCGAGTGGGGCCGGGGCGGAATTCAGCGGCAGCACGACGGCGACCGCAACCACGAATGCAAACGGCGTCGCCAGTGCCACGCTGCTGACCGCCAACGCCAAGAAGGGAACCATCACGGTTATTACGTCCATCGCCGGCTTGACGCAATCGCCAGTGTTTACGCTGACGATCGATTAAAACGCCGTCCCGCCGAGCGAGTCAGGACGAAGAGAGGGGGGCTTGCTGGCAAACGGGCAGCCGCCGCTGCAAACTGGCGGATTGTTCAACTGCACCAGCCTGCCGAGCCCCCGGCCGCGATGATTGCAGCGCTGCGTTGTCCGCTCGCCGCCGGAGAGTACGCAGCCGACGACGAAGGGCAAGCCAGGCCAGAGAGCGACCGGTCACGTACGCGCGCACCAGCCACTCCGGCGGTGGCGATGGTCGTCAACCGCCGCTGGAAGCTGCGTGTTCCGGCGTTTGGTAGTGTCGTCCCACCGTTCGTGGCTGTGGGCTGGACAGCGGGTGCCAGCTAGAATACGCAGACAGCGCGGGCGGCCCCGTGCCAGACACTTCGGGGAGGGACGGGATCATGGCGATTCGCAAGGACTCCGTGCCGATGGCGGACCCGCACGGCACGCGGGCCTGCCCCAAATGCGGCCACCCCAACACCACCGCCGGCACGAAGACGGTTCAGGTGGAGATGCGGCCGGTACTCACCGCCAGTGTGTGTGCCTTCCCTGACGCGCTCGCGGAGGTGAGTTGCCTGAAGTGCGAGGGATGCGGCCACTGGATCTGCTTGGACTACCGGATAGAGCTGGACGACAACCCAGAACTGGACCTTAATACCGACTGACTCAACGGACCGGTCGGACGAATGCCAGCAGTATGTCCTCGACGTTGTTACGGATGACGCAGGGCCGGGTAGGATACTGCCGGCGGTACCGCAGGTCATATCACTCCGAGTGCCGGCGGCCGGTGACAGGTGAATCACGGAACGCCGCAATGCTGCCGTGGTCGGGTGGTCGGCCCAGGCTTCGCTCAACCCAGGTTCACCTCAACCCGTCAACCCGTCCAGAACCGCATCGCCGGTTTCGTGGCCTTCGCGCCAGGCCGCCCCGAAAGCCTCCTCGCCGAGAGCCCCGCTTAGCTGGGCCAACTCTTCCGCCACGGTTCGCGCAAGCAAAGGCGATCTCGGGGCCGGCAAGCGCTCGCGGCGAATGGCTGCGGTGGAAAAGAACTTTACGGCGTCGGTTAATTGGTTGTCCGCGTGAGCCAGTTCAGCGGCCGCCTCCAGGCATTCGCAGGCGCCCAGGGGATCGCCAACGGCGAGGAAGCCTCTCGCCGCCTCACGCAGATGGGCTCGGGCGACGACACGGTTGCCCAGGCGGGTGTGGACCGCCGCCAGGTTGACTTGCGAACCGGCCACTCCCCAGCGGTCGTCCAACTGCCGCCGCAGCGCCAGTCCCTGTTCCATGCAGGCGCACGCGACAGTGAGGTCGCTAGCGAATCGGGCAACCTGACCCAGGTTATTCAAGGAACTGGCCTGGCCGCGAATATCGCCGGCTTGTTGTCGCAAGGCAAGAGCCTCCTGATGATATGCCCTTGCAGATTCGAGATCGCCGAAGAAGAACGCCACCACACCGAGGTTGTTCAAGCAGAGGGCTCGTGCTGCTGGTGTGCCGGCACGCTGCTGAATCTCAAGCGCCTGCGTGTGCAGGGTCTGGGCCTCCGCCAACTCCATCAGTTGGCGGGCGGCCATCCCGGCCCGATCAAGGGCGTGCGCCAGGTCGAGCTCCCGCCCGGTCGCGCAGCAGAGGCAGGGCTTCTTCATAGTGACGACGCGCTCGGTGAAAATCCCCGGCAGCATAGTCCAGGCTGCCGGCTCCGACCAGGGCGGCTGCGCGCGCCTCGCCGCTGCCGCCGGCCATTGGCAAGACGCGCTCCATCCGTTTGCGGCCGACCGCCGTGTGCCCCCGCATCCACCAAAACCGAGCCAGCGAACCGGCGAGTCTCAAGGCGCGTTCGCTGTCACCGCAGGCGATGAACTGTTCCAGCAGCACGTGCAAGGACTCCCGTACGCTATCCAACCGCGCAAGCCAAATACCCTGCTCGGGCCCGAGCAAATGCCGATCGGCCTCGAGGGCCAAGACGTACAGTTCTTCAGAGTCACGGTCCATAGGCACCCCCGTCTGGGTCCGGCTGTGGTAGGCGGTTCGGCGCCTTAGTCGCTATCCCGTCGCGCGAGCCGTACCAGTAATCCAGCCCCGCGCGGTGCCCGAGTGCCAGCCGTGCGCCGACTCGCAACAAACCCAGCGCGGAGTGTGCCCGGAGCTTGCGCCCCGAGGTAATCACGAACTCTCGGAGGATCACGAACCGGCCCTGCCGCTTGAGCCGCTTGCCGAAGGCCACCTCCTCCGACCAGAAAAGTGCTTCATCGAACCCTCCCGCACCCAGGTACGCACGCCGCGTGCAAAACAGAAAACAGCCCGGTGCCATCTTGAGCAGCGGGAGAAGCACCGGCAACACCACGCGCTCCAGGATCGCGGCGTACAGCGGTACCGGTCCGTCGAACCGGACCGCAGAACCGCCCCCGACCGCGCCGCGCCGTAGGGCGCGGACGGCGGCGCGAACCGCTCGCCCAGTCACCATCGTGTCGGCGTCAACGAAAAAGAGCAGGTCGCCGGTCGCCACCCGGGCACCGGCGTTTCGTGTCGCGGCGATCTGCCGGAAGTTGACGGCGACCACACGAGCGCCGCGCTCCCGCGCGATCGCGCCGGTGCCATCGATGGAGCTGTCGTCGGCGACGATTACCTCGTATGACTCGCCCGCCACCACAGCGGACTCGCGCATCGCCGACAGGGTGCGGCCGATCAACTCAGCCTCATTGTGTGCCGGGATGACGAATGAGATCATTCCCGTGCCCTCTCCGCCGGTCGGATAAGGGAACGGCGTTGCCGCCGCTCCCTCCCCTTGGAACCGGACGTGCGAGTTTCCCCGCGTCCGGCTACGTTGTTCTGAGAGCCGTTTTTGACGTACATCCCCGTCGCGGCACAACCGAGCCACTTACCAGGGAAGCGGCTGCCCAAGGTGAAAGTACCCACCGGTAGGGCCGTCGTCGGGCAGGGTTGCCAACTGCACGCTTGTCTTCCCGCCTTCGGAGACTTCGAGCGGAGCTGCCGCGCCGCCCATATCCGTCTTCACCCAGCCAGGGTGGGCCGAGTTTACCTTGATCTTCGTCTCGCGGAGTGCCTGGGCCAGGTGGACGGTGAACGCGTTGATGGCCGTCTTCGACGCGTCGTAGGCGAAGGCCTTCTTGGCGTAGATTCCCGAGGACGGGTCGGAGTGGATCGTAAGCGAGCCGAGGATGCTTGTCAGGTTCACGATGCGACCAGCCGGTGCTTTGCGGATCAGCGGCAGGAGAGCCTGGGTGAGCGCGACGACCGCGAAGAAGTTCGTCTCGAAAGTCCGCCGGAGAATCTCCGGCGTCACCGTGGTCGTCGTGTTGAACCCGCCTGTGCATCCGAAGTCCGTATCCTCCAACTGGACGCTTGCGTTGTTGACTAGGATGTCGAGCTTGCCGTAGCGCTCCTCCAGATGTCGGGCGACCTCCCGGTGGTCCTCGGGCCGCGTGATGTCGAAGCGCACGGCCTCGACGCTCCTGACGCCCTCGGCGCGGAGCTTATCGGCAGCAGCACGCCCCCTCGCGTCGTCGCGGCTGGCCACGACGACTGCGATGCCCAGTTCGCCGAGCCCGCGGGCGGTCTCGAGTCCGATACCCTTATTCGCCCCGGTGATGAACGCGACTTTGTCGTGTGATACCACGGTCTTGCCTCCTCTTGACGGCGGGCGCTCATGCGGTTCCGGACCGACCGGCGCGACGCCTATGCGGATTCAGCGTTATCCTACGCGGACGGACAGCTCAAGGGACCGGTGGAGTCGCTGCCGGGGCCCATGCGGCGTTCCGCTCAGCCTTGGCCACCCCGTTGTAAGAATCGACCGCTTCTCGCTGGTGCATCCCCGGAAGTAGCAAGCTCAATCGACGACGCCGATTCATGATTCTGATGATTCTGATGATTCTGATGCATGAACGGCATTTCTAAGAGGGGATAGCCTATGACCGAGGAGCAGTGGCTGGCGTGTGCGGACCCGGAGCCGATGTTCGCCTTCCTGTGGGGTCGGCCCGGCTTGGACCGCAAGCTGCGCCTGTTCGCCTGTGCCTGCTGCCGGCGTATCTGGCGCCTGCTCCCCAGCGAGCGCTGCCGGCAGGCTGTGTTTACGTGCGAGCGCTACTTGGACGGCGCCGAGCGCCGCAAGCGCCTGAAGGCTGCCCGGACCGGGCTGCGGCGTCACGGGGAGGAGGCGTACGTCGGGGTTGCGGCTCAGGCCGTCGGCGCGGTCTGGTGGGCGGTGCTGGAACGCCACTCGGGGTCCAGCGTGGCCTGGCACGTCTGGCGGTGCGCGGCAAAGGCGGCGGAAGACGAGCGAGCGGAGCGGCGAGCGCAGTGCCATCTGCTCCGCGACATCTTGGGCAACCCCTTCCACATCCTACCTTCCCCCGCCGCTTCGTGGCTGGCATGGAACGACGGCGCGGTAGCGCATCTGGCGAGGGCTATCTACAACGAGCGGTCGTTGCCAGAGGGCACACTGGACGGGGGCTGGCTCGCCGTGCTCGCGGACGCCCTCGCAGAAGCCGGCTGCATCGACGCCGACCTCCTGGCTCACCTGTGCTCATCGGGGCCTCACGTGAGGGGGTGCTACGTCCTCGATGCCCTGCTGGGAAAGCAGTAAATGCGGGGGCAGTACCGTAGGTCATGTCGCTCCGAGTGCATGACAGTAACCGCGACGACATCGTGTCGCACCCGAACGCCAAGGCTAAGCTGCCGGGGCCGCCTGCAAGAACGTTGAAACTCGGAAAACCAGGATGGCGGCCCCGGTCAGCTTCAGCCGTTGGTTCGCCGGCGTTCCTGCTGATTGCTTGTTAATCGTGAGCTACTTCGCCTCGACCTTCAACCCTTCGAATTCCGCCGTGAAAGGCTTGATGGTGGTGTTGACGGCGCCGACGCCGACCTTCAAGTTTTCGGGTAGTTCCATGGTGAACGAGCTGATGGGCAGGCTCGTCCAGGCCTTGCCGTCGTCCTGGCTGAAGGCAGAAGAGATCGACTTGCCGCGCCGCACCAGGCGCAGCAGCGTGTCCTGGTCTTTAAGTTCGAGGTAGACGTTGACCAATTTGCCTTTTTCGGTCGCGCGTTTGCCGTTCTGGAAGGCTTGCAGGTAGCAGTAGGTGGCGTTCTTCCCCGACTTGTTGCCAACGACGTAGCAGCGATCCAAGCGGACGAAGTTCTTGTCGTCCTTCCAGATGAGCAAGCAGCCGGCCTGAAAGACGCCTTCGGCCGGGGATTTGGGGACGACGGTGCCCTTTTCGGGCCGATCCTTGCCCATGACCTTGACCTGGACCGTGAAGTCGCCGGCCACGTCCAGCAGGACCACGGGAGCGTTGACCTTGCCCTTGTCGGCCCAGAGGTCGCGGTAGGCGCCGGCGACCGTGATGGCGAGTCTGCCGTCGCTGAGCGTGAACTTGGAGTCCTTCTCGGGGTCGATCGTTTCTCCCCAGCCTTTGATTTGACGGGGTTTGCCGCCGGCCAGGGCCAGTGCGAAAACCGAGCTTCCCATCAAGACCAAGAGATAGCGTAGGTGCAACATCGGTTGCCTCCGCAAATTGAATTGATGTGCCTGCGCCGCCGAACACACCGCTTTGCTGCCGGCTCACGCGGGAGTGACCTCAGCAACGGGACTGACCGTCATTCGCGTGGCCGGTCAGCAGCAGCGAATCGTTCGCCGCGATTATTGATGCTGACCCCTTTTCCGGTCTTCTCATCGAGGCGGAAGTACTTTTCCATGATCCGGGTCAAGCTGCGTCCGCTGGCCCGCCTTAACTTCGGCCTCGCCCAAATCCATTCTCACGCTCCCCCAATACATGACCGAGTACGTACCGGCAAACAGCGATACAGAACTATTGATGAGCGGCTCGCCGCCGAACGCCTTTCTCTGATTGTCCTGAAAAGGCGCCCAATAACCGCCCTTTTCTTTTTTGCCGGCGACCACCACCAACTCGCCGGTCCATAGGACCGTCTTCTTGCCGGCTGCGACGGTCACCTTGCGGTGCGTGTAATTGACGCTCACCACGTAAGTGCCCGGAGCGAGTTCAAGCGTGTTGTTGAGCAGCGGCGGAGCGGAGGGGTAGGCACTTTTGCCGTTCTGCTCGACGGTGAACCATGTACCGGAGCCTTTGGTGATTGTCATCACCTGCACGGCCCCGTTCGTCTTGCTGTCGTAGGGGACGACACTTTCTTCTTTAGGGTCCGCGGCGGGCTTCTCCTTGTCCCCGCCAGTCTCAGACGCGGCCGATGACTTTGCTTGAGGCTCTCCGCTGACCCCCTTGGTTGACTGGTCGCTCTTCGCTTGCGCTTTAGTTGACGAATCGGCGTTTGAATTCTGCTTAGCCGGGGTGGGCGTGGTCTCTCGATTGCAACCGCCAAGGAAAGCCATGCACAGAAGCGCCGCGAATAGGTATCGACTAGGCATCGAAAGGCTCCTTTTTTTGTGGCCGAACAACACGCTCTGCAGCCTGGCCGCCTGTCTAACCACAATGTTGCGAAAAACCGGAGGGGCGGCCAGGTCTGCAGCAGCACATCGTTCGGTTTAGTTATTCAGGATGTCCCTTTCCCAATTTCGTTCGTTTGCCCCAGCATCCGGTTTATTTCAGCCAATGACCTTCCAATTTCCCTTCCCACTTTCCTTTGGTGTCCTTGGGGTGCTTCCACATGTATTTTTTCGCGTAGATGCGCACCTCCACTTCCCGGCTCTTGTCAAAGATCTCGACGAACTCCTTGTTGCGTGTAACTTCGCGGAACTGGTAGCGTTCCCCTAGCGGGCCATTCTCGATCCAATCGGGACCGCCGGTGTGCTTGAATAAGCCCATGCTGTCAACTCCCGTTTCCTTGTATACGAAGATGTTCCGGCCGGGCTCTTGGGCGATGGCAACCGTTGCCACGGCAACCACGCAAAGCACAACCACCACGCGCAGACGTAACATAGCATCGCTCCCCAAGAAAAAGTGAGGCACGCCGAGAGCGGCAGTGTCCTCGGGATAAGAGGCGCCGGCACGGACCGACCGTCACGGCACCTACGCATGTCTACCTACAATGCGAAATCGCGGCGGCATCACACCGGGTGAAACCGGCAGACATCAGGACTTTGGTCAGCGAACGACCAAGTTCAGCAGCGGGGCCGGCTGCAAAGACTTCATGCCTGGGAGAGCCGTCACGCCGGCCCACGCCGGCCCCGTCTGCTGCAACCGCTTGTTCGCCCGTAATGTACACGGCCTACTTCTCGCGCTTCGGGATGATCAGATATTCGCCGTCGTTCGCTGTTCCCGTGGCAAATTCCGACGGTCGCGTTTTCCCATCGCGACGACCGCAATGGATCATGTAGTCGCCGACCCGGAAGTAGATGCAAAGCTGGGTCTGACCGGACTTGCGCTTAAAGTCCAGGTGCTTCGGGGTGCGCGTGGCGTCGAGTTCGATCGATCCCTCTGCCAGCACGCCCTCCTTCTTCTTGACCGTTATCGTGTCCTTGTCGAAGACGTAGAGTTGGAAGTTGTCGCCGTAATCGTAATCCTTGCCGTTTTCCTCATGCGTCACCAGTCTCCAGGTTCCTTGCAGCGCCGCGAGTTCTTTTTCGCCGCTTCCGGCTGGTCGATTTTCTCCTGGGCAGAGGCGAGCGGGGTCGCGGATCGCCACGGGATTGCCAGGCAGAACAGCCCGATCAGTACGAGGCTCACTCGGACGAGACGATTCATGCACGATCCTCCTTCACGAGTAAAGGGCGAACGTTGTTATTTAGCTGACCGGCCGGTCAGCATATCGCAGCCCGGTCAGCATATTTGTCGGTCAGCATATCACGGCTCGGTCGCGACATTCCGGCGCGTCGGTCGGCTCATTCCGGCGCCGGTCAGCCTGCCTCCTGAAGCTTCCGCTTGCACGTGGCCGCGCCAGGTACCAAGCGAGAACTCATCCGTTGACTAATCCTTGGAACGCGGACCGCATGGTGGGGAGCAAACAATAAATATACACAGCCAACGGCGCAAGGCGTTTCTTGTCAGTTTCCTCCAGAGATCCGTCGGATTCCGCAATGTGAATCATAGAGCAAAGCAAATCGTTGATCTGTAGATTTTTTCCGCCTTCCGTCTCAAGGGCTTCATACCTGGACCAGTGGTTGAGAAACTGTCGGGTGAAAGCGGCACCGCTGTTCGCGGCCGTCTCAGCATCCGTTGCGACGGCGAAGAACTCTGTAATTAGTTCTCCGGTTGCAGCCATTGTTAGAAAACGTAGACAGTCACGGAATACCGCATCCGAATTACTCAATTCCCCTGCACACGCCGTTTGCGTCGCGCTCAGGCAAAACATCAAATAACGGTAACGCGAATCGGGAAGGCTAAACTGCAGCGGGGCGACCGCGTCCGCCGCTCCCGGTATGGTGAGGTAGTACAGATTGGACGCGACTTTAACAGCGGCCTTGACCTGTTTATCGTGGCGAGGTTTAGGATTGAGCCAGCTGAGCCATCCCATTGTCTTGCCTCCTGAAGCCTGTGGCTGCACTCACCACGCCCGCGATGCTACCCGCAAACCGCCGCCGCCGCAACAAAAATCCGCCGAGCGCGGCGTCACCGATCAGACGGCCCCTGGACACTCCCCTTTTGTAAGAAACTGCGATCCTGCGCTGATCGCCTCGCCGCAGTGAGCAAGCTCACTTGAACGCCGCGGAGGCCAGCGATTCTTACAAATTGCTTGGCCATCACCGCATTTCTGGGGGCCGCGCACACGCTCCGGACTGACGGACTTGTCCCAGGCGCCAGAAATCGAATGGACATTCGGTTTTCGCGCTCCGCAGGGCACGGTTCGAGCTGAAGCCCTGCTTTTCCCCGCGTCCGTCCGCAGGGGTTAGGCCGCACGCCCCGCCCCGATTCCCCGGCCCGGCCGGTTCGATCCTGGAGTGTGCGCGCCGAGCGCCATCATGTCTGAGGTCGGCGCGCACACTGCGCTGACACGATGCCCGGCGCTACAAATCGACCAATGTCTCAATTCACCGGTGACACCCCTCCCTGAAGCTGCCGCCCCGGTTCGCGCACTGCTCGCCCGGTCCCAAATAGCGCGCACCCCATTCTCCTCTGACGTTCCCTGTCCCTGACCACCTCCGTCGCGCGGCTCGGAGTCTCGCCGGCTCCGGACTTGTCCCAGGCGCTCCACCTGAAGCCGCTTTTCCCCTTTTCAAAAGCGAGGTTTAGCGTCCCCCCCGCCCGCCGCAAACCACCCCCGGGGTCGGCTCATAGCTCGCTGCGAGGCCCCCAGGGATCGCGCGGCCGCGGAATCGAATTGTTGCCTTGACGCCGGCCGCATTGGTGACGGCCGAACGTCTCGGCCGGCAAGGGGTTGCGACGACGGGAGGGCAGGACATGGACCGCATCGGCACGCTGGACGGCGTGAACGGGACAGCCAAGCGGCGGGGCCGGGCCAAGGGGCCGGGCACGGCATCGGCAACAGCTCGGGACCGAGCACGGCGGTGGATCACCCTGGGCATCGGGGCCGGCATTCCGTGCCTGTCCCTGGCACTGAGCAGCATCGGCGGCCGCCTGGTGGCGGATGGGCAGGGCGTGCTGGGGGCCGGCGCCCTGGTGCTGTGCTGCTCGGTCCTGGCCGTCAGCCTGTCGCACCTGGCGTGGGCTATCCGGGACATCACCCGTTCGGCGTGGTGGCAGTCGTGGTGCCTGGCGGCCGCGGTGGACCTGTCGCTTGTGCTGGGCGAGCTGGCGGGGATCGCGGGCTATGCGTCCTGGGTCGTGGCGGCGGTGATGGTGTCGGTGACGCTCTGCTCGGCAGTGCTGAACTGCTGGGCCTTCTTGCGGCACGGCGGTAACGGGGCTGCTCTGCTGGCCCGCCGGGGTGTGCCCGGCGGGCTGGCGGGGCTGGTGGAGGGCAGAGTCATGGCAGCACGATTCGAGCAGTACCGACCCGAGCGGTTGGCGGAGGTTGTGGGCCAACAGGCCGCGGTGCGGCAGGTGCAAACCGTGCTGGCCCGCGGTTGGGGCGGCCGGGCGTGGTGGATCACTGGCCCCAGCGGCAGCGGCAAGACCACGCTGGCAAGGGCAATCGCCGCGCTGGGGGCCGACATCGAACCGGGGCAAGACGTGCTGGAACCGAGCGCGGGGACGGGCAACATTCTCGCGGCTTGCTTCCACCTGAACGGGGCCGGGTTCACTGGCACGCCGGCCGGCGGTAAGACGGTGGCGGTTGAAATCAACGCCGCGCTCGCCGACCACCTACGGCAGGAATACCCCTTGGCGGACGTGCGGTGCGCCGACTTCCTGGCTTGCAATGGCGAGTTGGGCACGTTCGACCGCATCGTCATGAATCCGCCCTTTGCCAACGGTGCGGACATTCGGCACATCGAGCACGCCCGCGGCAAGCTGAAGCCGGGCGGCCGCCTGGTGGCGATCTGCGCGAACGGGCCACGGCAGCGCGAGAAGCTGCAGCCGCTTGCTACGGAATGGATCGACCTGCCGGCCGGGTCGTTCGCCGAGCAAGGCACCAACGTCAACGCGGCGATCGCGGTGATTGACGCGTGACGTCACTATGCGGAGTGTTGGCCAGATGGCACCCTCGGCCCCTGGACTCATCAGCGGCGCGGTCTTGAAGCCGCGCCGCTGCTCTTATTGTCAGAAACCGGGCGGATTCCAGCGCGCCGCGCCTTTGGCTTACGCCGCCGCTGGCTGCGCCTCTAGACTGCCTACGCCGCGTCCTGCCGCACGATCGGCCCGCAAGCCGACTCGCCGATCACCTACGCGCCGCGACATCGCCACGAGGCCGACGCAAGCGGAATGGTTCTACAACCGCCTACAACCGCGAGTAGCGGTTGTTAGGGTTACATGGAACGTGCCGGAAATGCAAAACCCACGGTTTTCCGTGGGTTTTTGTGCTCAGATTGTTTCCGTAGGCCATTGCTCTATCCAGTTGAGCTACGGGCGCTTTTGAGGTGTCACCGCCCCGGCGGTAGACACAGCGACTTTCCCGGCGAATGAACCAGTCACCAGGTCAGCACCTAAATTCTACGCCACGCGCCGCGTCCGGCAAGCCCGATAAGCCCGCTTAACCGCTAAACGCAAACACCGATTGTTTTCATTCCGCGGGCGAGTGTCCCACCAGGTTGATGCCGATTCCCAGAAACGCCCCCGTCTCCTTGCCGCCCGCCACCAACGGCAGCTTCGTGGTCAGCGCCCAGTGCTCCTTGGCCCGGGCGACGACCTCGGGGCCCTTGCCGGCCTTGGTCGGGATGAGCATGAACACTCCCGGATGGCCCGAGCCGATGCTGTCGGCGCTCGTCTCTTGCAGCGCCTTCGGCTCCATCAGATCGGGCGACTGGTCCGCCTTCGGCGCCAGTAGCACGACGAATTCCTGAAACTCGGAAACGTCGGCGGTGTGCTTACCGTCGGTCGGCTGGAACGCAAGCCGCAGCGTGTAGACGCCGGCCTTGATCTTTTGCTTGCGATAGTCGCTCCACTCGCGGTCGAACCGAATGGCGCCAAGCACCTCGGACTGCTTCAATTCGCGGTACGTGATGCCGTTCTTGATCTGCTCCGGCGTCGCGTCGGTCGGGAGCGCCTGGCGCAGCCACACCTCGGCAATCGTCTTGCCCGAGCCGTCGAGGAACTCGAGCGCTTCGTTCTTGAGGAGCTTGCGTATCGACTCGCTCAGCTCCGGCGGCGGCGCGGCGCCGGCGGTCTTGACGGTGAACTTGCCTTTGTCCTGGGCGCCGACCCACGGCAAGCAGAGCGCCAGCGCCACCAGCAATCCCGCGCGGCGGATGATGCGGAGCATCGATTCGTCTCCTGGCCAAGCCGCGGGATGCGCAGCAAATCCCGCGGGTCGCTGTGCCTCCGACCCGCGGGATTCGCTGCGCTCATCCCGCGGCTTGGAAACTCTGGCACTACTCAACCCGGAACGTGCCGACGTACGCGCCGCGGCGGTCGCTGTCGCTCCAGGTCTGGCCCAGGCCGGTGCCGCGGAAGACGTGCTCCTCGGCGGCGGCCGGCACGACCTGCACGCCGGTCGACAGCGGCGGATAGAACGCAATCTCGTTCCCGCACACTTTGTCGTGCTCGCCGTCGATGCAGCGCGTCTTGACGCGGGCGACACCGGCATCCAGCTCCGCGCACGCGTTCTTCTTGCACTCGCAGGCATCGAGCCGAATCTTCGCGGTGTGGACCGCGGCGATGTGATCGAGCAGGGCCCCGGCCTGTTGCTTCGCCATCCGGATCAGGGCAGCGCGCTGAGCCGCGTCCGCCCGCTGATCGACAATGAGCACGGCCTTCGCGGGGGCCTTCTGTTCCAGGCCGAGCGTGTTCTGTGCCACGACGATCGCGACGATGCCGAGCCCGTCGAGCTGGACGCCGTCGACCGAGCCGGTGCCGACCTTCCAGGCGAGGACGGCGTTCTTGCCGCTGAGGTTGAAGTCGGCGTTGGCGAAGCAGGGACCCGTCCAGACGTCGCAGTTGCGCGCCTCGACGTACTGGCCGCTGATGGCGGGAGCCGGCGGCGATGCTTCGGTCGCCTGGTGCGATGTGGTCACAAAGAGACAGAGGGTCAAGGGGGCAAGAGTCAACCGGCGGAGCATGGCATCAACCTCCCGGGTAGGAAACGTGGGGATGTTCAATGCCAATTGTCGAGCGAGAAGAGCGACCCGTCAAGAGCGACTCCTGGTATTGTGTTCGCGAGCCAGTTTATCCACAATGAATTGGGGACCTCCGAGGACAAGCCGTGCTACAGCGGTCGGTTGACGATTTCATGGCGAGCCGGGAGCGTAAGCAACCGGAGTGCCTCGCCGTGAAGCACTCCGGTCGCTTACGCTCCCGGCTCGCCGCGGTTCTGGCCGCGTGCTGTTTATTGTTCATCGCTGTGCCGGCTTTCGTCGGCGTGCCAACCGCCAAAACGCCGACTACGTCCGCGGCGGTCGATTTCAATCGCGACATCCTGCCGGTTCTTTCGAGCAATTGCTTCGGCTGTCACGGTCCGGACCCGAGCAAACGCAAGGCCAAGCTCCGCCTCGATCGGCGCGATGACGCAATCGAGAAAGGTGCCATCGTCCCCGGCAAGCCGGATGAGAGCGAGATGGTAACGCGCGTCGATGCCGCCGATCCTACCAAGATCATGCCGCCGCCGAAGTCGAAGAAGACGCTGACCGCCGCCGAGAAGCAGCTGCTCGCGCGCTGGATCGAACAGGGGGCCGAGTATGGTCGGCCGTGGGCGTTCGTCAAGGCGGTGCGGCACGCGAAGCCGGCGGTGCGGGATGCCGCCTTGGGAAGGAGCGAAATCGACGCGTTTATCCTCGCCCGGCTCGAGCACGCTGGGATTACGCCGTCACCGCGCGCGAGCGCGAGACGCTAATTCGTCGGCTGTCCCTCGATCTGCGCGGCCTGCCGCCGACGCTGGCGGAGATCGACGCGTTCCTGGCCGACCGAGCCGACGGTGCGTACGGCCGGCTGATCGACCGCATGCTGGCGTCGCCGGCCTATGGCGAGAAGATGGCGCAGCTCTGGCTCGACCTGGCCCGCTGCGGCGATACCAGCGGCTACAACCAGGACAGCACGCGCCTGACCTGGCTGTGGCGCGACGAGGTGATCAAGGCGTTCAATCGCAACCAGCGCTTCGACCAGTTCACCATCGAGCAGCTGGCCGGCGATCTTTTGCCCGGCGCCACGGTGGCGCAGCGGATCGCCTCGGGCTTCAATCGCCACACGCGCTTCAACGAAGAGGACGGGGCCGATCCGGACGAGTTCTTTGTCCGTGGCGACGCGGACCGCACCAATACGCTCGGCCAGGTCTGGCTCGGCCTGACCCTCGGCTGCTGCGAATGCCACGATCACAAGTACGATCCCATCAGTCAGAAGGAATACTACCAGCTGTCCGCGTTCTTCAGCGGGATCAAGGAGCCCCGGGCCGGCTTCCTGCACGATCAGCCGCTGCCGCCGATCCTACGGCTCGCCACGCCCGAGCAAGAGGCGGAGCTGAAGGCGGATCGCGCCCAGCTCGCCGAGATCGAGCGCGACATTGCGTTCGCGGTCGAGCGGATCGGCGCGAAATACACCGATCCGTTCGCGGGCAAGCCGAAGGAAGCAGCCGCCGCGCCCGAGCAGTATCGCAAATCCCAGCTCGCCTGGGAGCTCCGCGTCGAAGGGGACGTCAAGCTGCCGGTCGACGTGCGCATAGCCGTCTCAGTCGCCCCGAACGCGCGAACCGCCGAACAGCAGCAGGTGTTGCGCGCCTACTATCTGCGCAGCGTTTGGACCGGCGACCGAGCTGGCGATCGCGACATTCTGGACGAGTGGGAGAGCGAGCTGGCGAAGGTGCAGAAGCGCATCCGCGCCACCGAGACCGCCGTGCCGCACGCGATGGTTTCCGAGGAGCTGGAGACGCCGCGGCCCGCGTTCGTGCTGTTCCGCGGCGACTTCCAGCAGAAACGCGAGCCCGTTGGCCGCGCTGTGCCCACCGTCTTTCCGCCGCTGCCCGCGGACGCGCCACGCAATCGTCTTGGGCTGGCGCGCTGGCTCGTCAGCCCGGAGCATCCGCTGACCGCGCGCGTCGCCGTCAATCGGCTGTGGGCCCAGATGTTCGGCAGCGGCCTGGTGCGAACCCTCGGCGACTTCGGGAGCCAGGGCGATTATCCATCGCATCCCGAATTGCTCGACTGGCTCGCCACCGAATTTGTTCGCACAGGCTGGGACGTCAAGGCGCTGCTCAAGACGATTGCCCTGTCGAACGTCTATCAGCAATCGTCGGCGTACCGCATGGAAAAGAGCGACCCGGACAATCGCCTGCTCTACCGGGCGCCGCGCTTCCGGCTCAGCGCCGAGGAGGTGCGCGACGGCGCCCTGGCGATCGCCGGCCTGCTGTCGGACAGGATCGGCGGGCCGCCGGCGCTGCCGTATCAGCCAGCCGGCTACTATACGGGCAAGTTCGAGGGTTGGACCTGGAAGCCGAGCCTGGGCGACGAGCAGTATCGTCGCGGCCTGTACACGTTCTGGCGGCGTTCGGCGTTGCATCCGATGTTCACGATCTTCGACGCGCCGACGCGCGAGGAGTGTACCGTGGCCCGGCCGCGTACCAACACGCCGTTGCAGGCGCTGGTCACGCTCAACGATCCGACGTTCGTGGAGGCGGCCCGTGTGTTCGCCCAGCGCATCCTCGCCGCCGGCCCCGCCGATCTCGACGGCCGATTGACGTTCGCCTTCCACACGGCCCTGGCACGCCGACCGGATCGGGATGAGCTGCGGGTCTTGCGCACGCGCTATGAGGAGCAGCTCAAGTATTACCAGGTCCATCGGGACGATGCCCTGAGGCTGGTCAGCGCCGGCCAATACACCCGGCCGGCGGACCTCGATGTTGCGGAGCATGCGGCATGGACCACGGTGGCGAGTATGCTGCTGAACCTGGATGAGACGATCACGCGCGAGTAGGTGAAAAGACTTCCGAAGTCTCCGAGACTTCGGAAGTTTGCCGCCGTCATGCGCCACATTGCGCCCGGAAGCGCAGCCAGTGATCCGCCAGCACCAGCGCGAACATCGCCTCGCCCATCACGACGAAGCGCGGCAACAGGCACGGGTCGTGCCGGCCTTTCGTGACGATCTCCGTCGGCTCTCCCTGGCGCGTCACGGTCCGCTGCGGTCGCGGCAGGCTGCTCGTCGGCTTGACGGCCACCCGGCAGACGATCGGCTCGCCACTCGAGATGCCGCCGAGCATGCCGCCGTGGCGGTTCGTCTCGGTGCCGATCCGGCGTCCTCCGGCGGACTCGGGCAGAGCGATGAACGCATCGTTATTCTGGCTGCCGCGTGCCGTCGCCACGGCGAAGCCGGCGCCGTACTCGAAGGCCGTCACCGCCGGCAGCGACAACAGCGCCTTGGCAAGGTCCGCCTTGAGCTTGTCGAACACCGGCTCGCCCAGGCCCGGCGGCACTCCGACCGCCACTATTTCGCTGATGCCGCCTATCGAGTCGCCATCCTTGCGTACCGCTTCGATGAGCGCGATCATCTCCGCGGCCTTCGCCGGATCGGGACAGCGCACCGGCGTCGCTTCGACCTGCTCCAGCGTCACGCCGGCCGGATCGGCGACATCCGCGACGATCGGGCCGATCTGCTTGACATAGCCCAGGACGCGCATGCCGTGCTCGGCGAGCAGCTTCTTCGCGATGGCGCCGGCCGCTACCCGGCACACGGTTTCGCGGCGCTCGAACGGCCGCCGCCGCGGTAGTCGCGCAGGCCAAACTTCGCGTCGAAGGTGAAATCGGCGTGGCCGGGCCGGTACTTGTCCTTGATGTCGCCGTAATCGCCGCTGCGCTGGTCGGCGTTCCTGAACAGGATGCCGATCGGCGTGCCGTCGGTGCGGCCCTCGAAGACGCCCGACCAGATTTCGGGCACATCCTCCTCCTGCCGTTGCGTCACCAGCTTCGACTGCCCCGGCCGGCGGCGGCGCAGGTCGGGCACCAGATCGTCCACGCCGAGCGGCAGGCCGGGCGGACAGCCGTCGATGATCGCAAGGTACCCGGGCCCGTGACTGACGCCGGCCGTGGTAACGCGGAACATTTCGCCGAACGTGTTGCCTGCCATGAGCGGATTCCGCCTTTGTCGCGGGACACTGGCATCGTACACTGTTCATTATCGTACTTTCGCAGCCAACCGCGAGGCGAGAATCGGCCATGCGTTACCGCCTGCTTTGCCCTGCCCTGCTGCTGGTCCTGCCGGCGTTGACCGCGACTGCGCAGGATGAGGAAAAGAAGCCGCCGCCCAAACCCACGGCACGGTTCGGCTTCGATTACGTGCCCAAGCTGTACCCGCAACAGACGCCGAAGGAGGCGATCGCCTCGGTCATCAAGGCGATCGACGCGAATCGTCTGGATTACCTCCTCGCCCAGCTCGCGGATCCGAAGTTCGTCGACACCCAGGTCGCCGAGTACAAGGCGCTGTTTCCCAACGCCAAGGACGAGGCCCGCGCATTCCTGGCGTTCGACAAGCTGGTCGGCGAGACGGCCGCGTATTTCCTGAGCGATCCGATCCTGGTGCGCGAGCTGCGCCTGTTCGCGCACGAGGGGAGCTGGGACGTCAACGAAGATGTTGCCGTCGGATCGGTGAAGGCGGTGCCGGCGCCAAGGTCTTCTTGCGGCGCATCGGCGAACGCTGGTTCTTGGAGAATCGGCAACAATAATCTCCGCGCGCCCCTCTGGGGGGGCGAGCGGAGCGAGAGGGGAATTCGCATGCCCGATCCGATCATTGACCTGCGCAGCGACACGGTGACGCGCCCCACAGCGGGGATGCGGGCGGCGATGAATGCCGCCGACGTGGGCGACGACGTTTTCGGCGAGGATCCGACCGTCAATCGCCTGGAGGAATCCGTCGCCGAGCGGCTGGGCAAGGAAGCCGGCCTGTTCGTGCCGTCGGGGACCATGTCGAACCAGATCGCGGTCAAGACGCACACGCACCCCGGCGATGAAGTGCTCTGCGACGTCAACTGCCACATCTACGTCTACGAGCAGGGCGGCCCCGCGGTGCTGTCCGGCGTGATGTGCCGGACTTTCGAGGGCGACTGCGGCATCCTCGACCTGAGCCAGCTCGAGGACAAAATTCGCCCCGACGATCAGCACTGCGTGCGCACGCGCCTCGTCTGCCTGGAGAACACGCACAACCGCGGCGGCGGCCGGATCTATCCGATCGAGAAGATCGAGGCGATCAGCCAGTGGGCCCGCAAGCAGGGCCTGGCGATGCACCTCGACGGCGCCCGCCTATGGAACGCGGTGATGGCCACCCGCATCGCGGCGCGCGAGTGGGCCCGGCACTTCGATTCGGTGTCGGTCTGCTTCAGCAAGGGCCTGGGCGCTCCGGTCGGCTCGGCGCTGGTCGGGCCGCGCGAGTTCATCCAGCGCGCGCCGGGCCCGCAAGCTGTTCGGCGGCGGCATGCGGCAGGCCGGCGTCATTGCCGCCGCGGCGCTGTACGCGCTCGAGTATCATGTCGAACGCCTTGGCGAGGATCACCGCAACGCTCAATTGCTGGCGCAGGCGATTGCCGACACGCCCGGCCTGCGGCTGGTGCCGGCGGAGGTCGACACCAACCTGGTCTGGTTCCGCGTTGGGCCCGAGTTGGGGCCGGTGAAGGAAGTGAGCGCACGGCTGAAGCAGCAGGGAATCCTGGTACACGTGTCCGGGCCGCTGATCCGCGTTTGTACGCATCTCGATGTGTCGCGCGCCCAGGCCGAACGCGCCGCCGACGCCATCCGTGCGCTTACGCGAACCGCCGGGCTGGTGCCGGCGGGCTAGAATTGCAAGCCCAAGCCCGCAGGCGAGCGCTAGACGTAAACCGGTCGCAGAAACTAGGACGCCTTATCCGGCGCCGGCACCGTGGCTTCTGTCCCGGTCGCTGGGACCGCGGCGGGACCGTCGTCACCCGCCACCGCGGTGACGCGCGTCGGCGGCCCCATCGTCTGCAGCGCCCGATCGCACAACAGGTGGTAGGCCGCCGCCAGCAGCAACATCGCGCCGCCGCCGAACATCGCCGTGTACCAGAACAATCCGTACAGGAATCCCACACGCGGCCGTCCAAGATGAACCGCAGTGGTGGCCGTCACCTCTTTTTGTCTCTCGGTGACGCCCTTCTCGCCTGCCTCGGGAAAAGCCACGTTCAGCGTCAGCTCCACTCGGAGCAATTTATTGCTGAGCTGCTGGTGTTTCGCATCGAAGTGAATCCGCGCCCACAGCCGGGCCGGGATCCGCGCGTCGGTGGCATGCACGTCGCTCCAACCGAAGTCGCGCGAGGAAACCTGGACCGTGAGTTTTTCCGGTGGCTGCTTGTCGGCGGCCCCGGCATTCTCCACCGAAAGCTTGGCGCTGCCGCCGATGAGCCGCCATTCGCCGCGCAGCGTCTCCAGCGGCTGGTCCGGCTCGACCCAGATCCACGACGTGTCGCCCGGGCCGACGATCGGCGGGTGCCAGCCGGGATTGGACGGCCAGTCGCCGCTCAGCCGCATCACCTCGGCGCCGGGCATCAGCGCGACCGTCCCGCCCAGCAGCAGAAAAACGACCCAGAAGCCGGCCCCGGTCTCGATGACGACCGGGCGCGGCCGCTCATCCGGCTCCTTTTCGCCGGTCACCAACTCGAGGCGTTTCTGTTCGACGAGCCGGGCCGCAACCGCCTTGTTCGCGCATGCTGCCGTTGGGATGCCGCCAGCCGATCCAGGTGTACGCAATCCAGAGGGGCACGACGCTAAAGACGAGCAGCCACAGCGCCGCCGGCGCCGGCAAGACGTGGCACCCGCGCAGCAGGAACAGGCTCACAAAGACGGCGAGGGTCGCGAACAGCACCACCGAATGGCGCGAAGCGCCGGCCGCCGATCATATCCGGCTGGTAATGACCGCAGCTGGGACACGGCATCATCTCGACCGCGCTGCGCAGCGACCGGACCGCCGTGGCGCGGGCGGCACCGACGGCGTCGGGCTGGGTCGCGCCGTAGCCGCTCTGCTTCTTCTTCAGGAGGTAACGGTATGCGGCGCCGCAATAGCAGCAGGCATGTTCCTTCCAGCACTTGACGTTCGAGCGTCGCGTTGTAACCGCGGGCCATGGCGCCCTCTCCCCAACCCCAGATTCTGTGAGTATAACCGTGTGCGGCATTTTCTTCAAACGATTCGCCGCGGCGGCTCGTCAACATAATGGTAGGGTGT
Source organism: uncultured Gemmataceae bacterium (assembly GCA_963834865.1). Lineage (GTDB taxonomy): Bacteria > Planctomycetota > Planctomycetia > Gemmatales > Gemmataceae > CAWIDK01. The sequence continues at coordinate 1,055,344 of CAWIDK010000002.1, read as the reverse complement.
GGGCACGTATCCCACCCTCCGCAAGGAGAACGTCCCATGAACCGCCTCCACCTCTTCGGCGGCCTGCTCACTGCTGGCGGCCTACTGTTGCTCGTCGTCTCCGCCTTTCCCGCGCAGCAACCCCCGCAAAACATCGATCCGGGATTCGTGCCCGGCGCCCAGCAGCCGAAGCTTAACAAACCTTTGCAGGGCGCCAACCCGTACGGAGGCGGCGCCAACCCGTATGGGGGAGCCAATCCGTACACGCCCCAGGACGGTGCGAAGGGCAAAAATGCGCCTGGCGACGCGGCCAAGCAGCAAGGTAGCGTTCCCGGTCAGGCCGCGGGCGTGCCCGAAGTTTTCACCAGCAAGGAAGGCAAGAAGGGCTGGCGCGTGACCCTCCCCGGCAATCACCCCCTCGCCACCCCCGCGGTGTCCGACGGCAAGCTCTTCCTCGGCGGCGGCTTCGGCAGCCATGAGTTTTACGCCCTCGACGCCAAAACCGGCAAGCAGCACTGGGTCTACAAGACCGGCGACGACGGGCCCACCGCCGCCGTCATCTCCGGCGACCTGATCGCGTTCAACACCGAAAGCTGCGAGCTGGAAATCATCACCCGAGCGGGCAAGCCGCTCTGGAAGAAATGGCTCGGCGATCCGCTCATGAGCATGCCGGCCATCCACGACGGCAAGGTCTTCATGGCCTATCCCGACAGCAAGGGCGGCGGCGGCCACAAGGTCGCGTGCTTCGAGCTCAAGACCGGCAAGGAGCTGTGGAAGCAAAAGATCGCCGGCGACATCATCACCGCCCCGGTCATCGAAAACGACAGCGTGTTCCTGACGACGATCGACGGCACCGTGTACTGCTTCACCTGCCTCGACGGCCAGCTCGTCTGGAGCGAGAAGAAGAACGCCACCTCCTCGCCGGCCGTCTACAAGGGCAAGACCTATTTCAGCCAGCGCGAAGTGCGCATCGTCAAGGACGCCGGGGGCAAGGAAGTCAAGCAGCAGGAAGAAGCCATCGCCGTCAAGCCGACGAGCCCCGCAGCGGCCGGCGCCCCCGGCGGCACCGGCGGCGTCTTCGCCGAAACCAAGCAATCCGCGGACTATCTCGACGTCACCAAGCGCGAGGCCACGTCGTCATTGGAAAAGAAGAACAAGGGCAACGACGCCGCCGTCGGCTTCGCCCTCGCCCCCGCCGCCGCCAACCTGAGTCTCGCACGCGGCAACCTCGGCCAGGGCACCGTTTGTGGCGTCTGGGCGTTCCAGGGATCGCGGCCGTTCGTCTACAAGGACCAGCTCTTCTCGTCGATGGGCGACGAGGTGAAGTGCGTCGATCCGAAGTCGGAAAAGGTCGTCTGGAAGCATTCGGTCCGCGACAAGAACGACAAGGGCCCGCTCGTCGACGCCGCCCTCACCCCGCCCGCCATCGTCAACGGCAAGCTGTTCGTGGGCACCGGCGGCGGCCACATCATCTGCCTGAACGCCGAGAACGGCGCGGAGCTATGGTGCGCCACGGTCGGCGATCCGATCCTGTTCCAGCCCGCCGTCGCCAACGGCCGCGTCTTCGTCGGCACCGCCAACGGCCGCGTCTATTGCATCGAGACCGGCGACGAGGCCGACCACGGCTGGATGATGTGGGGCGCGAACGCGGCGCATAATGGACGGATGGAGCAGTAGGCCGTTCATTCACCCCCAAGCCCCAGGGCGAGTCTTCGAGCCGTGGGGGTCATGTTGTGCATGACCCCCACGGCTCGAAGACTCGCCCTGGGGCTTGGGCGTTGTTAAACTCACCGTATGGACATCCCCGCCCTCCATCGTTGGGACCTCACGCCAACCGAAGCGATCGCCCTGCAAAAGGAGCTGGCCGGCCAGGTCGACATCGCGCCGTCGGTCGCCACCTGCAAGTACATCGCCGGTAGCGACGTCTCCTACAACCGCTTCTCATCGACGCTCTACGCTGCGGTCTTGGTGCTGCGAACCAGCGACTGGAGCGTGGTCGAGCAGCAGAGCCTCGTCGGCGAGACGCGTTTTCCGTACATCCCGGGGCTGCTCTCGTTCCGCGAAGCGCCGCTGTTTCTGGAACTGTTCGCCAAGGTTCGCCAGCGCCCCGATGCGGTGTTTGTCGACGGCCAGGGCATCGCCCACCCGCGCCGCCTGGGGATCGCAAGCCTGCTCGGCCTGTGGTTACGCATTCCCACCATCGGCTGCGGCAAATCGCGGCTGATCGGCACATTCGACCCGCCGGGCCCCGACGCCGGCGACTGCTCGCCGCTGGTCGACCGCGGCGAGGTCATCGGCAGCGTCGTGCGCACCAAGCCGCGCACCAACCCGCTGTTCATCTCGCCGGGCCATCTCATCGACCTGGCGAGCTGCGTGCGTCTCGTGCTGGCGGCGTGCCGCGGCTATCGGCAACCCGAGCCAACCCGGCTCGCGCATCTGCATGTGAATGAATTGCGGCGCACCGCGAAGGGATAGCACGTTGCAAACGCAGGGAAGCTCGCTTGCGGTTTCGCGCGTTCGCGAAACCGCAAGCGAGCTTCCCTGCGTTTGTCCAAGGCCCTCATGCCGGAACCGCGATCGCCTCTTCCACCGGCACCGGCAGGTCCGCCTCTTCCGTCAAGTGTTGGTTCGTCGGATCCTCCATACCCTCGGGCCAGATGTAGAAGCCTCCGTGCAGCGGCGTCCCGCCATTGTCCTTCGCGGCGATCTCCCAGCGGCCCCAAATGCCCTTGCCCTCGTTGAAGCCGGCGTAGTACACGTCGTGCTTGCCGATGTAGTGCTTGATCCAGTAGCACTTGCCGTCCGCGAGATCGTAATCGCCGTTGATCGTGAAGGCCCCCACCCAGTCGCGTCCCTCGCCGGTCATCGATCCCTGCCGAAAGGTCAGGCGCAGCTCCGTCGTGTGCTGGCCGGCTGGGTAATGCCGCTGCCGGAAGAAGCCGACCCACGGCCCGCTCGGGAAGCGTGGAGCGGTTTCCAGCTCAAGGGGAGACTGCGCGGCGCTCATGATTGGCTCTCACTTGGTAAGTTGTTGTTCGACGAGCGTGCGTGCGGCGGCGAGGGCGTCGGCGAGCTTGGCGGGATCCTTGCCACCGGCCTGGGCCATGTTCGGCCTACCGCCACCGCCGCCGCCAACGACCTTCGCCACCTCGCCGACCAGCTTGCCGGCGTGCACGCCCTTCTTCACCAGGTCGTCGGTCGCGGCCGCGATCAGGCCGACCTTGCCGTCGTCCGCCCAGCCGACGACGACGACGGCGCTGCCGGCCTTCTGCTTGATCCGATCGATCTGGCTGCGAATCTGCTCGTCGGGCCCCGCCGGCAACTCACCGATGATGACGTGCGCGCCGCCGATGTCGATCGCCGCGGCGAGCAGCTTGTCGGCCGCGCCGGCCAGGTCGGTCGCCGCGCCCTTCTTGAGCAGCTGCTGCAAACGCTTGATCTCTTCGTGCAGTGCATCCACCTTCGCGGGTATCTCCGTCGGCCGGCAGCGGAATCGCTCCGTGAGGTCGGCGAGCACTGCATCCTCCGCCTGCACGGCTCGCACCGCTTCCCGGGCGGTCACGCACGTCAGCCGCCGTACGCCCTTGCCGACCGCTTCCTCGCCGACGATCTTGAAAAAGCCGATTTGCCCGGTGTGCTCCAGGTGGGTGCCGCCGCAGAATTCGCGGGAAAAGGTGAGTGGTGAGTGGTGAGTGGTGCGTGGTGCGTCCGCGATTTCCACGACGCGTACCACGTCGCCATATTTATCGCCGAAGAACGCCTTGACGCCGGGCAGCTTCTTCGCCTCCGCCTGCGGCAGCTCCCGCGCTTGCACCGGCAGATCGGCGTAGATCTTCTCGTTGACGAGGCGCTCGACCTCGGCTTTCTCCGCGTCGGTGACCGGCCCAGTGTGCGAGAAGTCGAACGTGAACTCATCCGGCTTGACCTTGCTGCCACGCTGCTCGACGTGCTCGCCGAGGACGCGGTGCAGCGCCCAGTGCAACAGGTGCGTCGCGGTATGGTTCTTGCGCGTGAACTCACGCTCTTCGCTTACGTTCAGCGTCGCCGTCTGGCCGACCGCGACGCGGCCCTCGCTCACCTGCCCCAAATGCACGGTGGCGCTACCGACCTTCGCCGTCTGCGCGACCTCGAAAAGCCCTGTGGGCGTGCGCACCGTGCCGTGGTCGCCGACCTGCCCGCCTTGTTCCGCGTAGAAGCACGTGCGATCGAGCAGCAGGCCGACCTCCGTGTCCGCCGGCAGCTGGCCCGTCGTATGGAGCTGATTGTCCGCGATCCAGCCGAGCACCCGGCCCTCGCACGTTGGGCCGGACCACTTTGGGCGATCATCGGTGTTCGGCAGCCCGCCGGTGACGTTGAGCGCGACATGAGCGACCGTCGCCTTGCCGCGCGACTTCTCGGTGTGCTCATCCATCAAGCGTTGGAACGCCGCCTCGTCAAGCGACAGGCCGCGCTCCTGAGCCATCTGGCGCGTGAGATCGGGCGGGAAACCGTTCTCCGTGTAGAGATCGAAAACCGCGGCTCCCTGTATGACCTTGGTCTTCAGCGCCGCTTCCGCCGCGGCCTCGAAGAGTCGCAGTCCGCGCTCGATCGTGCCGACAAAATCTGCCTCTTCGCCTCGAATCACGTCCTGCACGCGCCCGGGATTGCTCTTCAGCTCCGGAAACGCGCCGCCCATGTGCGCGATCAGGGCCGGCACCAGCTTGTAGATGAACGGCTCGCGCTGCCCGAAGCGCTGATACCCGAACCGCACCGCCCGCCGCAGGACGCTGCGGATCACGCTGCCGCGGCCCTTGTTGCCGGGCAGGCCGCCGTCGGTGATCGCGAACGTCAGCATCCGCAAATGGTCGGCGATCACGCGGAACGCGATGTCGTCGAGATCGTCGAGCTTCGCGCTATACTTGCGGCCGACGAGTTGGCCGATCGCGTCGAGCAGCGGCGTGAACACGTCGGTGTCGTAATTGCTGTCCTTCTTCTGCAGCACCGCGGAGATGCGCTCGAAGCCCATGCCGGTGTCGACGTGCTTGGCGGGCAGCGTGTGCAGCTTGCCCTTGTCGTCGCGGTTGTACTGGATGAAGACGAGGTTCCAAATCTCCATCACCCGCGCGTCGCCGGCATTGACCAGCTTGCCGCCCGAGCGGTCCGGCGTGCGGTCGATGTGGATCTCGGTGCACGGACCGCACGGGCCGGTCTCGCCCATCATCCAGAAATTGTCCTTCTTGCCGAAGCGATGCACGTGCGCCGGATCGATGTCGGTGACCTCGGTCCAGAGCCTGGCCGCGTCCTCGTCGGGCTCGAGGCCGAAGTCCGTATCGCCGCCGAAGACCGTCGCGTGCAGCCGGCTCCGGTCGAGGCCCCAGTCCTTGGTCAGCAGCTCCCACGCCCACTGGATCGCTTCACGCTTGTAGTAATCGCCGAAGCTCCAGTTGCCGAGCATCTCGAAGAACGTGTGGTGATACGTGTCCCGGCCGACGTCTTCGAGGTCGTTGTGCTTGCCGCTGGCGCGAATGCATTTCTGCGTGTCGGCCGCCCGCTTGAACGGCCGGGTGCCGGTGCCGAGGAACACGTCCTTGAACTGGTTCATGCCGGCATTGGTGAACAAGAGCGTCGGATCGTCGAGCGGCACGACGCTGGACGACGGCACGATGGTATGGCCGTGCTTCTTCGCGAAGAAGTCGAGGAACTGCTGGCGGATTTCGTTGGCGGTCGGCATGGTCGGCTACTTGATGATGCGGAAAGTAAGCGGGTACTGGTACATGTCGCCATTGTTGGCCGCGAGACCGGCGATGATCGGCATGACGATGCCGTACACGTAGAGCACTCCCAGCAAGGGAATGGTGACGATCATGCCGATGCCGCACGTCGCAAAGGAAATGGCCACCAGAATCAGGCTGTAGAGGAAGATATTGAGCTGGAAGTTTAGCGATTCCTTGCCGTGGTAATCGACGAACCTAGACTGGTCCTTCTTGATCAGCCAGATGATCAGCGGCCCCACAAAGGTAATGCCGCCGAGGAAGAGGCCGAGGAGGGCGGACAGGTGGGCGAACATGCCCCACTGCCGGTCGTCCGCGCTGACGGCGAGCGGCTGATCCGGCGAAGTCTCCAGCGGCGGAGCGTCAGGCGGCGCATCTTCAAAACTCATGGTCGTACCCACGTCTGGGAAATGGTTGCGAAACCGGTGGTATTCTGGGGATGCGCGGTCAGCCTGTCAACCGCCGCCTCCCACCGTTTCCGGCACCGGCGGCGCCTCCTCCTTCTTCGCCGTGGGGACCGCAATCGGATCGGTGGGCAGATGGGCGGCAAGGGCGGTGGCGCCCGCGACGCACGCGATCACCGCGAAATTCAGCAGCAGACTGATGCCGTGCCACATGCCGAATTCACCGTGCGCCGACCGCATTGCCTGCAGCGTTGCCGGGTCGGGCCGGAGGAGGTAATCTTCGGTTGCATGATTCCGGGGGTCGCGCAAGCCGTAGCGCTCCAGAGGCCACCCGCCAGCAACCAAACGCTCGACAGGCCAGCCGGCCACCACCAGCATCAGCGCAGTCAAGAGCAGTGACATCCGCCAGCGGTGTACCCCGCCCCTTGAGGCCCAGGGCAGCGCGGTCGCCAGCGCGATTACACCACACACGCCTTGCAGCATGAAGTACAAGGGGAACATCGGGCTGATCGCGTAACCGGCGGCGCGGGTGCCCTGCTCGCGCGGACCCTTGATCGCATCGTCGGTGCGGTTGAACCACATCGCACGTTGGAACCACGTGGGCTGCGGGTCCTGTTCGCCGAGCTGCTCGAACTTGCTGAAGAGCGTTGGGCCGACGATGAAGCTGAAAAAGACGGAGCTGCCGAACCACAGGGCGACGGCGAGGACGTGGAGGGATTTGGTGAGGCAGATCATGGCAGGATTCTCCCGAAGTTGGTTTTCGCGGCCTTCGCGCAGCCGCGCGATGTTGCTGCGGTGCTTGACGATCACCAGTGCGCCGGCGAAGAGGCAGAAGAGCGTGCGCGGATCGGTCCACGCCGTTGCCACGAGCTGGGCCGTTGCCAGCGCGAGCACGGCCAGGATCGAGGCCACCGAGACGTAGCGCGTGGCCAGGGCGACGACGAGCCACACGGCAAGCGCCGCAAGCGCCGGGCCGGGGACGAGGACCAGGACAGCGCCGGCGCCGGTGGCGACGCCCTTGCCGCCGCGCAGGCCGAGGTAGAGCGGGAAGAGATGGCCGAGGAAGGCGGCCAGCCCAGTGAGCACTTCGAGCCAGCCGCCGGGCCAGTACGCGGTGAGCTGCAGCGCGGCGAGCACCGGGAGCGCGCCCTTGGCGAAGTCGAGGACGAAGACGAGCGCGCCGAACGGCCGGCCGAGGACGCGGCCGACGTTGGTCGCGCCGATGTTGCCGCTGCCCTGCTTGAAAATGTCCACGCCGCGCCGCGGGCCACCAGGTAGCCGAATGGAATCGAGCCGATGAGATAGCCGGCCAAAGGCGTGAGCAGGATCACGAGCCAGTGCATGGGTGCTCCCGGGGGAGCGGGGGGTATGCAGGCGCATCATACCGCAACTACGGGCGTTTGCCAACGCGTGCTGTAGGTCAGGCTTTCCAGCCTGACTTACTCACCGCGTCAGCCTGGAAAGGCTGACCTACAACTCCGCCGAGTCCGGCGCAAAATAGTGCGGCCGCCGTCGACGGGGAGGCAGACGCCGGTGATGAAATCGTTGGCGAGCAGGAACAGCACGGCCTGCGCGAGGTTCTCGGGCCGGCCCTCATGCTTGACCAGCGTGCCCTGGATCGATGCCAGCCGCTCCGCCTCCGGCAAGTCCGGCGGCAGCATCACGGGGCCGGGGAGGATGCAGTTGACGCGGACGCGTGGATTGCGGACGCCCAGCTCGACCGCGAGGGCGCGCGTCAGCGCGGGGATGGCCCCCTTGGACGGGAAGTACGCGGCGTAGTTGATATAGGGCCGGGCGACGGCCCAGTCGCCGATGGTGATGATGCAGCCGCCTTCGGGTTGGCGCACCATCGCGAGGCCGGCGTGCTGGCTGCACAGGAAGGTGGCCAGCGTGTTGACCTCGAAGAACCCGCGCACGTCGGTGGCGGTCACTTCCTCGAGGCGTTTGCTCTTCCACGCGGCGGCGCAGTTGACGAGGGCGTCGATCCGGCCGAAGCGCTCCAGCACCGTCGCCATCAGGCGGCGCACCGCGTCCTCGTCGGCAAGGTCGGCGGTCAGCGCAAGCACGGCGGCCCCCTTGCTCTGGAGGTAACGGGCCGTTTCCGCGGCTTCCGTGGCCGAGGTGTGGTAATGGACGACGAGATCGTAGCCTGCGACGGCCAGCGCATCGGCCACCTGCCAGCCGACGCGCCGGCGGCCGCTGCCGGTCACGAGCGCCACCTTTTTCGCTGTGGGGTCCATGAAGCTTCCATTGTAGTTCGCGCCAGGCCAGAGCCGAGCCGTCCGGCATCCGGTTTGCATGGTTGTGCGTAAGCACAGGGTGCGCCCGTCTCGTGCACAAAGAGGTTCGCTATGAATGCTGCAATGCAGGCCAATCCGATTAGCGATTTAATGTTCGACTGGCTGACGGTGCTCCAGGCCAAGGCGGCAGGGGTGTATGCCTACGAGAAGTACATTGAGGACGCCGAGCGCGAGGAGGCGCACGAGTGCGCAGAACTGTTCGCCAAGCTGCGCGACCAGGATGTGCAGCAGGTCCAGCAAATCAAGGACCACCTGGTGCGCCTCATGAACCAGCGTAAGGGCCGCTAGATCACCCTTCGTGCGCACGCGTTGGCGTTCCGGCTTTAGCCGGTTCAAGCTCCGGCTAAAGCCGGGACGCCAACGCGTACTATTTGCTCGTGAGGGCCCAATCCTTTTCGACGCCGCCGGCGGTCACGTTCAGTGTCAGGTCCGATTTCTGGTTGTATTTTTCGGGCAGCGCTTCCGCGTAGAGCGGGCGGCTCGGGCTGTCCGGCGTGTTGTACAGCTTTTTCTGGCCGATCACCTTCGGCATGCTGATCCTGACCTCCATCAGGCCGACCGGCACCTGCACGGAGTAGGCGCCGGCTTTGATCTCGCCGCCCGTGGTCTTGGACTGCCCGTCCTTGGGGAAGAACGAGATCGAGCCTTTTTCGATCGGCTGACCGTCGAACGTCACCTGGCCTTTGACCACGGTCAGCGATGAATCCGTGCAGCCGGCCAGCGCGAACAGCGCCGCCGCGGACAGCCAGCCGCCAGCCACTCGAGCATGGTGCGTGTTCATCGTGTGCCCGGAGTTAGTAAGCATCGGGGCCGAGGATATCGTTGCCGTTCATCGTGCCCATCGCTTGCCAGGTCGCCAGCGAGATGCTATTGATCACGAAGCGGCACGAGCCGTCGGCCATCGCCGCGTTGACGCCGCCGGTGTGCCGGCTGCGGGCGGCATTGAACTCCGGGTAGACCGGGTTGACCGGCATCAACGGGTCGTTGCTGGGAATGGCCCAGTCAACGTTGTCCGGCACGGTGGAGTTCGGCGTGGTGAAGGTCATGAAATGGTTGGTGCCGTCGTCGTTGAGGATGTCGCCGCGCCAGTCGTTGTCGTCGTGGCTGGCGGCCATCAGGTACTCGGACATCAGCAGCGTATTCGAGGTGCCGTCGCTGATGCGGACAATCGTGGTGATTTGTGGGTTGCCGCGGTTGCCCTGGATTTCGCCGAACACGGCGTTGGGCTGTCCCGAGGCGCCGGCGGTGTCCTGATAGAACTGGCCGAAGCAGACGACGTAATTGCCGCGGCAGCGGCAATAGGTCTGCGAGGGGTCATCGAGGTTCGCTCCGAAGTCGCTGGGACACTTGTACTGCGGCACCTGCACCCCGCACAGGCCGTTCATCGTGTTATAGATCGTGCACGGCGGGAGGTAGAAGTTCTGCGTGGTGATGTTGATGGGAGCGCTCAGCGTCTGCTGTTCCATGAACGGCCAGAGCCACATGACCCAGGTCTGGCGCGGGGTTGTTGCACTCGGCGAACGGGAAGTGCTTGTAGGCGCCGTGGAAATTGTGCATCGCCAGGGCCCACTGCTTCATGTTGTTGACGCACTGCGTCCGGGCCGCCGATTCGCGGACCTTCTGGACTGCCGGCACCAGGAGGGCGATGAGGATCGCGATGATCGCGATCACGACCAGGAGTTCGATCAGGGTGAACCCTGACGCCCGACTTCGCGAAGGTCTGTTCATGAGAGGTGCCTCGACGAAATAGGATAACGTAGCTGGCCTTGTCGGCCGTAGTGGCCAACCGTATCCCGTAGTTTGACCGTTGCGACCCGTCAACGCAAGGAAAAAACGAGGATCCCGAAAATCGGTTCTTTGTTGTTTCTTCACTGATTCTACACGTCGCGGGAATAGAATCGTCCCGGACAGCGAAATCGAGCCTTCGGGGACGACGCCTTGTCCACCCTGTCCTATTCCGCGATCATTTCCGAGCGGGCGCTCAGCGGCGCCAGCCGGGGCTGCAGCGCGGGTTGCGTGCCCGGTTCGAGGCGCGCGACGTGTCCTTCTGGTATGGCGCCACCCAGGCGCTGTTCAATATTTCGGTCGTCATTCCCGAGCGCTCGGTGCTGGCGCTGATCGGGCCGTCGGGCTGCGGCAAGTCGACGTTCATCCGCTGCCTCAACCGCATGAACGACCTCATCGAGGGGACCCGGCACGCCGGCTCGATCCTGCTCGACGATCAGGATATCTACCGTAGGGGAATCGATTTGGTCGACCTGCGCCGCCGCGTCGGCATGGTCTTCCAGAAGTCGAATCCCTTTCCCAAGACGGTGTTCGAGAACGTCGTCTTTGGCCCACGGGTGGCCGGCATCCGCAATCGCGCGGTCCTGAGCGAAATCTGTGAACGCTGCCTCAAGCAGGCGGCCCTGTGGGAGGAAGTCAAGGATCGGCTGCACGCGCCCGCGCTCGACCTGTCCGGCGGCCAGCAACAGCGCATGTGCATCGCGCGCGCCCTGGCCACCGATCCCGACGTGCTGCTGATGGACGAGCCGGCTTCCGCGCTCGATCCGGTCTCCACCGCCCGCATCGAGGACCTGATCGACGACCTCAAGCGCAACTACACCATTGTCGTCGTCACCCACAACATGCAGCAGGCGGCGCGCGTCTCGGACCTCACCGCCTTTTTCAATAATGGCCGGCTTATCGAGTGCGGGCCGACCGACTTGCTGTTCACCCGCCCGCAGCAGAAGCAGACGGAAGACTACATCACCGGCCGATTCGGATGAGTTATGTCGAAACACCTGGAACGCGACCTCGAGAATCTGCAGCAGAGCCTGGTGACTCTGGCGGCGTCGGTCGAGGAAGCGTTGCACAAGGCGATCCGGGCCCTGCAGGAGCGAAACGCCGAGCTGGCCAAGGAGGTGATCGACGGCGACAACCAGATCGACGTGGAAGAGAACTACCTTGAGGAAGGGTGCCTCAAGATGCTGGCGCTGCACCAGCCGGTCGCGATCGATCTGCGCCGAATCACGGCCGCGATGAAGATTAACGGCGAGTTGGAGCGCATGGCCGACCTGGCCGAGGACATTGCCGAGCGAGCCGTGCATCTGGCGAGCCTGTCGCCGATCCCGGTGCCGGCAAAGCTGCAGCGGATGACCGATCTGACGACGTTGATGGTGCGGCAGAGCCTCGACGCGTTTGTCAATCTCGACGCTCGGCTGGCGCGGACGGTCTGCCGGCTGGATGACGAGGTGGACCGCTATAACACGGAGATCATCAATGAGCTGATTGCGGCGATGCGCGCGTCGCCGGCGATGGTCGAGCCGGGGCTGTCGTTCTTTTCCGCGACCCGGCACCTGGAGCGCATCGCCGACCATGCGACCAATATTGCGGAAGACGTTGTTTACCTGGTCGAAGGAGAGATCATCCGTCATCGCCCGGCGGCTGTCGAGGAGTGACACGCCCCTCGTAGCGGAATTCGCGAGAATTCCGCGGTGCCCACGGCGGAATTCTGGCGAATTCCGCTACGAGAAAACCGCATGAATTCACGGAACCCCCCGAGATGACCATGACCCTCACCATGTTACCCGCTACCGACCCGTTGCCGATTCCCATGGCCAAGCCGCGTATCCTCATCATCGAAGACGAACGGGGCCTGACGGAGGTCCTGACGTACAACCTCCAGCGCGAGGGGTACGAAACCGTCGTCGCCCACGACGGCCTCGAGGGGCTGCGCAAGGCACAAACCCAGCCGCCCGATCTGGTGATTCTCGACCTGATGCTGCCGAGCATGGACGGCCTGGAGGTGTGCCGGCAGCTGCGCCGGCAAGCAGACCGCCCGCGTGCCGATCCTGGTGCTGACGGCCAAGAGCGAGGAAACCGACCAGGTCGTGGGCTTCTCCGTGGGCGCCGACGACTATGTCACCAAGCCGTTCAGCGTCAAGGTGCTGCTGCAACGCATCCGCGCGCTGCAACGACGCGCGGACTCGGGTTCGGAGCCGGTCGGCGTGATCGAGCATCTGGGGGTGCGCATCGATCGCGTCAAGCACAAGGTAACCAGCCGGGGCCGGGAGCTGGACCTGACGCCGACGGAATTTCGGCTCCTGGAGTGCCTGCTGCGCCAGCCCGGGCGCGCCTTCTCGCGGGCCCAGCTCATGGACGCGGCGATCGAGGAAGGTGCGATTGTGCTGGAGCGCACCATCGACGTACACGTCAAATCGCTGCGCCGCAAGCTCGGCGATGCCGGCGAGATGGTGGAAACGGTGCGCGGCGTGGGCTATCGCTTCCGCGAAGGGGATGGACCCGTTTAAGATCTTGAGCGTATTTCAGAACACCTATCCAAGCCCGAGGGCGAGTCTTCGAGCCCTCGCGGTCGGGACCCCGAGGGCTCGAAGACTCGCCCTCGGGCTTGGATGGGCTCGTCCTACGCTACGGGGACGGCGTCCAGCAGCAGCGTCTCGCTGGGGCTTTGCGCCAGCGCGAGCGCTTCCTCGAAGGCGGCCTGCGTCAGGTCGCCGGGCTGCTTCGCGTTGAAGTGCTCCAGAAACTTCCGCTGCGAAACGTGGTTCTTCACCAGGTTCGCCTTGATCTCGTCCCACTGCTCGCGCGATGGCGTCGGGTTTGCTTGCCGATGTGCGCAGGGGTTGCTTCGCCTGGTGCGGCTGCGCCACTCGGGCAGTCGCGGCGTCACCTTGAGCTGGCGCGTTTGGCTATCGTAGTCCACCCACTGCTGCGGCAACCGATAGAGATAGCGGCCGATGCCGAGCTTGACCGCGGCGCGCTTGAGGGCGTCGCTGAAGGCCGACTTGAGCCGATCGCCCTCGTCGGGCTGGTCGCTCTGGCTGCCGACGTTGGACTTCTCGATCCACTCCGTGCCGACGCGGACGCGCAGCTTGCAGACGACGCTGTTGTTGGGCAGCACCTGGTAGCCGTCCTGCCAACCTTCCACGGCAAAGACCGCATCGAGACGATCCTCGACACAGCGGGCATCGACATACGCCACAGTCAGCGCTCGATTGCCGCGGATGATCTGCGGCTTCCACTTCACTTCCACCGCGGGGAAGGGCGCCGCCAAACGTTCGTTTAGTACAAGTTCCATCGTGAAGATCCTCACACCAATGCCGATAGCGCGGCTGCCGACGGGCGCACCGCGGGGTTACACCGAAATCGCATAGCGAACAAATGTTCACTATTCCATTTCGATTGTAGGCCCGAAATCCAGCGAATTCCAGCTGCGTTGGCCGGAATTTACGGGTTTACGATTAGGCGATCGGCAGGTGAACGCGTACCCTCGCTTGCGCGTCGGGCTTGTGTCAGTCACAAGCCCGACGCGCAAGCGAGGGTAGTTTAACTCCTGCCGCTCGCCTTAGCGCTCGCCGACAGCGCGCAGCGGGCGAGCGCTGAACGTAAACTAACCCTTGCGCAGTTCCACCGATTCGGTAATGCGCGGCGATTTGACGAGCGTCTGATACACGACGCAGTAGCGCCGCGTAAGCCTCAGCAAATTGTCGAGCTGCTCGGGGGTGGCGTCGGTGTCGAGCACGAACGTGAGGCGAATCTCCTGAAAGCCGATGTCCGCGTCCTTGGCCACGCCCAGCGTGCCGCGGAAGTCCATGACGCCCTCGGCGCGAAGCGTGCCGCCGCGCACCGGCACCTGCAGGGCGGTGGCGACCGCGGCCAGCGTTGTGCCGGCGCAGCCGACCAGCGCCTGCAGCAGCATATCGCCGGCGCAGGCGAATGAGCCGTCGCCGCCCGCGGATGGATGCAGTCCCGCGGTCACGGCGCCGGCTGCCGTCACGACCCGGCACGCGACCCGATCGACCTCCAGCGTGGCCTCGGCCGTCAGCGTTTGCCGGGCGGAAGCCGGGTCTTCCCGATACCGCTGCTTGTGCGGAGCCTGCAAGGCACGCAACTGTTCGGCGTTCATCGATGTTCTCCTAGACGCGGCGAATTCCAAGGTTTTTTTTAACCAGAAATCCGCAACGCCGCGGTGTGCCGTAGAATGAGACAGGGATTCTGGTAGCGGCCGAGCCCTGGCTGCGTGTACATCCTGATCGCGACCACTGCGAAGGTGTCATCATGTCCTCGCTTGCCGGTTCGTTCCTGGTGCGCGCAACTCGCTGCGCGACCCGTTTTTCGGCCGCACGGTGGTGCTGCTGCTGGAGCACGGCCCGCACGGGGCGTTCGGGCTGGTGCTGAATCGACCGGCCCAGGCGGACGAGCTGCCTTTCCCCGTGTACGTCGGCGGGCCGTGCCAGTTCACGCCGCAGGGCCTGCTAATGCTGCACGGCCATGAGGACTGGGTCGGCGAGGCAGCGGATCGACCGGGAGAGGTTTGCCCCGGCGTTTTCCTGGGCGACGCGGAGAGTTTTGATCGGCTCGGCGAGATGCCGGATGACGCGAACTGGAAATTCCGCGTCTTCACCGGCTACTCCGGCTGGGGGCCCAAGCAACTCGAGTCCGAAATGTCCGAGGGCGCGTGGATCGTGCTGTCCGCCAACGGCGAACGGCTGTTCGATACTCCGGTGCAAGAGGCTCTGGGAACGCCTCGCGCCGCCGACACTCCGCGAACCGAGCCTCAACTAAGGTCCCCGTAGGACGGCCTTCCTAGGCCGTCTTACTCAAGCAGGGACGGCCTAGGAAGGCCGTCCTACGTCAGCGTTCGCCCTGTCCAGCGGTGCGCTTCAAGATCCACTCTGCTATCGTGTCGAGCACGACCGGGGCGAGCGTCTCTTCGATAATGGCGTACTCCGAGACGGCGCCGGTCGTGCACCTCTGAAACAGATGATTCAGGTTCGGCAGCTTGCGGGTCGTGACATCCTTGTTGCCGCCCTCTTTCAAGGCGGCTTCGATCGCTTGCAAGTTCGCCGTGGCGTCCACCTGCACGTCCTTGTCGCCGTTGAGGGCCAGCACGGGACAGCTCGTCTTGCGCAGCGCCGGTCGGGGGTCGTAGTCCAGGAAATGACGAAACCACGGCGAGAGCGCCATCTGGATCTGGCCCTCCAAAAACGGCATCGCCGCCAGCGCCGTTTTTGTTCCTCCTTGCTGAGCTTGGCCGTGAGCTCCTCCAGGGCCGCGCGGAGCTTCTTCTCGGCGACGGCCGGGTCCTTCTCCGCCCGTAGCAGGGTAAACATGCGCTGCTGCAACGCCTTTTCCCGGGCAAGCTGCTCGGCATCCGCGCCCGCGACCTTGAGAATCGCTTCGCCTTGCGCATACAAAACTTCGTCGCCCGGCAATCCGGTGCCGGCGAGCATCACGATGAAGGCAATGTCCTTCGACCGGCTGGCGACCAGCGGCGCGATGATGCCGCCTTCACTGTGGCCGATGAGGCCGATCTGCGCCGCGTTGACGTCCTTGCGTGACTTGAGGAACTCGACCCCGCCAAGCACGTCGCGGGCGAAATCGGCCGAGGTGGCATCGCGAACCTTGCCGGTCGAGCCGCCGACGCCGCGGTCGTCGACGCGCAGGACGGCGATGCCGCGGCGGGTCAGATGATCCGCCAGCACCAGGAACGGCTTGTGGCCCAGCAGCGTTTCATCGCGATCCTGCGGCCCCGAGCCTGAGATCAACAGCGCGACGGGAAACGGACCCTTGGACCGCGGCAGCGTCAAGGCGCCCGCCAACGTGACGCCGTCCGCCTTGTTTTCGTAAGTGACCTCGATCTCGTCGTAAGGATACGGCCGCTGCGGCGTCTGCGGGCGCCTGGATTCCGTCGCCTTCGCCACGCGCTTGAGCGTCAGCGGCAACTTCATGCCCGCCTGCTTGAGCTCGCCGACGATTTCCTGGCCATCCGCGCTGCGTTTCCCCTCGATCACCATTTTGGCGCTCGCCAGCTCCACTCGCACCGCATCTTCCTTGACGACCACCTGATCGAGGACGATGCCCTTGGCCCCCTGGTCGGGACTGTCCATAGTGCCGGCGTAAGTCCCGTCTTTCTGCTTGAACAGGTGAATGACCAGACGCACGTCCACCGCACCGGCCTTGAGCGTGCCTTCATAGATCTCTTCAATGCCCGTAGGCAGGGGCTTGCCGAAGAAAAGGCCAGTGATTTTCGCGTCCTTGTCGAAAACCACGCGGGTGTCCCATTGCATCTTGGCGAAGGCGCAGGTGACGTGAACGACCTCATACTTGCCTTTCGTCTCCTGCCGGCTGGCCACGGGCTTTTGGTAGGCGCCGGTATGGTCCAACAGCTTCTCCCAGGTTTTCTTGAGCGCGGCCTCCGGCATGTCTTGCTGCATCTTCGCGTCGAAATCGGCGACCGCCTTCGCGAACGCGCCGTTGCCCAGCAGCTCGACAAACGCGCGGGCGGCCTGCTCCAAAGGCCGCGCCTTGGCCGGCGGCTCCTGGGCCGAGGCGCCGGCCAGAGGGAGAAACGTCAGGAATACCAACACCGAGGCGGGGCGCATGGGAAACACTCACGAATGGGTTGCGTATGGTAGGTCCCGCCTGCCGGGCGGGACCTGGGCATTTTCCAACTCCCGCCCGGCAGGCGAGACCTACTGCACTCAGCGCTTGGCGTACCATCCGGCGTGGTTGTCGCCGGCCTTGAAGGTGCCGGCCATGACCAGCTTGTTGGTTTTGCCGCTTGGATCGTCGGCCAGTAGGAAACCGCGGTATTGCTGGTCGTTGTCACGCGTGAAGGTGATCTCGTTGCCGTTGATCTTGCCTTCGATCGTGCTCTTCTGCTCGTTGTTGATTCCCGTCATGGTGCCGGTGACGGCGTCGCCCTTCTGTTCGAGCCGCAGCACGAATTTCCAGCCGTTCGCGTTCATGATCCACGCGCCGTCAAAATCGTCGGCGCGCGCCAAACTGCCGGCCAGCAGCAGCACGGCCATTCCGATCAGAAGGTGCACGCCGAGTCCCGCAAGTGTTTTTCGCATGGCACGGATCCCCCAAAATGACGTGATGGAGTCAACCGCTATTTGGTCGCGCTGGCGGGGATGAACGGCATGCTCTTGGACTTGCCGGGGACCCACGCGTTGCGCGCGTTGAGGATGGACCAACGGAAAGAGTGCGGCTCGGGAACGCCGGGCAGGGTCAGGATGACCTGCGAGCCGCTGACGATTTCAATGGTACCGGCGCGGAAGAAATCGCTGTTGGCGTCGGTCACGACGCGGACGTTGTCGATCTTGTCGAGCGGCACCTCGGCCGACGGCTTACCGGACCAGCCGGCGCGGATCATCAGCCGGCGATTGGTCAGGGTGTAGCGGCGCATGAGGAGCGGCAGCACCTTGCCGAAATACACGACGGACATCAGCAGCCACCCGAGCGGCGCCAGGATCATGGTGCGCGTCAGAGCCCGGCCCACGGTGGCAATCAGCGGCATGCGGGCCACACTCGGCCAAATCTCGCGGATGCGGCCCTCGGCGAGCAAGGGAGGAATGACACCGGTGACCGGAAACGCCTGCGAGTCCGCCATTGCGGTTCCTTCGACAGTGGAGGTGCGAAACAAGGAACGCGATTGGTATACCGAGCGGCACGGCCTTTGCCAAGAGCTGGCTGGTGAGTAATCCACCGTCGAGTGACGCGTTGGAGTCCCGGCTTTAGCCGGAGAAGACCGGCTAAAGCCGGGACTCCAACGCGTCACTCGACAGGAGACTAAGCCAGGCGCAACAGCACCTTGCCGGTGCGGCCCGGCTGCGTCGCGTGCTGTACCGCGGCGCGGAACTCCTCCATCGGATAAGCTCGGCCCAGCGGCGTCGTCAGCACGTCGGCACGCAACAGCTGAACGATCTGGCGAAACAGCCGCAGCATCGTCAGCACGCTCTCGCCGCGCACCCACTCGGAGAGCCAAAAACCCTCAATGCGTTTCTGCCCGGCCATGAGCAGGCGCAGGTCGAGTGGGATCGGCTCGCCGGACAGCGTGCCGTAGACGAGCAGCCGTCCGCGCGTGCCGAGGCTGCGAATCGCGTCCAGCCCGGCTGAACCGCCTATCGCGTCCAGTGCGCAGGGCACGCCGCCGCCCGTGAGTTCTACCACTCGGCTCGGCACATCCTCATCGGCACTGCAGAGAATCGCGTCGCCCCCGAAGCTCCGCAGCTCGTCGACGGCGTCACGGCGGCGTACGACGTTGATTGTGTGAAACCCGTCGTGCCGGCCCAGGCGAATGATCATCCGGCCCAGGGCGCTGCCTGCGGCGGTTTGCAGCAGCCAGGAGCCGGCCGGCACGCGCAGCACGTGGCGGGTCATTACCAGGGCGGTGGCGGGATTGACGAAGAACGACGCGACCTGCTCGTCGGGCAAGTCGTCCGGCACCGGCACGGCGTTGTGCGCGGGGATCACCACCGCCTCCTGCCAGTTGCCGCCGTGGCCGTTGAGCACCGCGACGCGCCGGCCCGGCTTGAGCCCGCGCAGCCTGGCGAGCCAGCCGCGACCGACCGCGTCGATCACGCCGACTCCCTCGAATCCCGGCGTCGCCGGCACCTTCGGCAGCCGGCCGTACTGGCCCCACACCACCATCAGGTCCGACGGGTTGATCGGGCTGGCGAGCATGCGAACGCGCACCTCGCCGGGCCCGGGTTCCGGCTGCGGCACCTCCCGGAGCTGCAGCACCTCCGCGGGGTCGCCGAATTGCTCGAACACGAGGGCGCGCATGAATGGGCTCCTTCAGCCGCGGCGATTTCGTTGTCCTTTTCCGGCGGCGCGATAGCCTTTACACTGGACCGGCTGGGGCCGGCGTGGGTAATGAATTGATAAGGAAACCCGTTCGCGTTGCCACAGGCAGGGTGCGCACATGGAACCGGCACAGGACCAGTTTAACATCGAGCGGCACGGCGAGATCGCGGTGGTCACGCCGTCCGCCAAGGTCGAGGAGATGCACGAGACGATGATCGAGCAGGCCGCCCGCCTGGTGGTGCAATCGCTGCGCGAGGATCCGCCGGCCGGCATCGTCGTGGATCTCAGCCAGGTCAATTACTTCGGTTCGGTGTTTGTGTCGTTCCTGCTGCGCTGCCACGCGCTGTGCGCCGCCACGGCAGCGAGATCGTCCTGGCCGGTGCCAGCGAACCCGCCCGCGAGTTGCTCAAGCTGCTCGATCTCGAAACGCTGTGGGCCATCTACGATTCACGCCAGGAAGCGATGGACGCGCTCGGCGCCGATTGACCGATCCGTGAGCCCGAAGCGCCAGCGAGGACGAGCCGCGCCCTCGCTGGCGCTTCGGGCTCACGGGCAACTCCCGTCATGGCCATGCCCAACGAATCCCTGGCCGTGCTCATCAGCGGCGGGCTCGACAGCGCCATCCTGCTCGGCGCCGCGCTGCCCCAGCACTCGGTCGTCTATCCGCTCTTCGTCCGCTTCGGCCTGTACTGGGAAACGGTCGAGCGTGCCTACCTCGAACGCTATCTCGATGCCCTGCGTTGCCCCGTGCTACAGCCGCTGGTGGTGCTCGATCAGCCGGTCGCCGACGTTTACGGCCCGCACTGGAGCGTCACCGGCCAGGGCGTGCCGGACGCGGCGGCGCCCGATGAGGCCGTCTTCCTGCCGGGCCGTAATGTGCTGCTGCTGGCCAAGGCGATCCTGTGGTGCCATCAAAACGGTGTGCCGGCCGTCGCGCTGGGATCGCTCCAGACGAATCCGTTCCCCGACGCGACGCCCCAGTTCTTCCGTAACCTGCAAGACGTGGTCAATCAGGCGGTACATGGCCGGGTGGAGGTGCGCGTGCCGTTCGGCGGCATGGCGAAGATGGCGGTGATGCAAATTGGACGCGCATTGCCGCTGCAATACACGTTCTCGTGCATTCGGCCCGTGGAGGGACGGCATTGCGGCCGCTGTAACAAATGCGCGGAACGGCAGCGCGCTTTCGCCGACGCGGGGATGGTCGATCCGACGCAGTACGGATGAACCTGTTGACGTTTAGCGCTCGCAGGCGCCCAGAGAGGAAGGGCCGGCCCTCCCTGGGCGCCTGCGAGCGCTAAACGTAAACGGGTATACTCCCTACGCCCGCAATTCCCAACCCTTGCGGTACTCGCGGCGGATGTAGCGATCGGCCGCGGGCAGATCGACCGCCTGCAGCTTCTCCGAGTTCCAGACGACGCGTTTGCCGACGCGGATCGCGACGTTACCGAGCAGCACCATCTCGGTCAACGGGCCGGCGTAGTCGGTGAAGTTCGACATCGCCGCCGGCCCGCCCTTGCAGGCACGAATCCATTCGGCGTGCTGGCCGGGCGAGCGCGGGATGGTTGTGGTCGGCGGCCGGTAATCGCGGAAGCTGTCCGCCGTCGTTAGAATCGTGTTGGTCCCCCCATAGTCGGAACGGCTGAAGAGCTTGCCGCGGGTACCGATAAACAGACTGCCGCCCGAGCTGATCGTAAGTCCCTGGAAAAGGGCTGTCGGCGGCCGACTCGATTCGTACCAGATCATGCGCACCGGGGGTCGCTTGCCGCGCGCTGGAAACTCGTACGTGACGCGTAGGCCGTTCGGCGGGCTCTCGTCGTTGTTGGGCCGATCGAGTTCTGCCTGGACTGAGGTGGGCGCGGTCAATTGCAGGGCCATCCACGGCAGGTTCATGATATGGCAGGCCATGTCGCCCAGGCGCCGGTGCCGAAGTCCCACCAGCCACGCCAGGCGAACGGGGCATACGCGGGATTGTACGGGCGCATGGGAGCGGTGCCGACCCACAGGTCCCAGTCGAGCGTCTTGGGCACGGCGGGCGTGTCCTTGGGTCGTTCGGAGTGTCCCTGCCGCCAATACGTGCCTGGCCGGTCGGTCCACACGTGTACCACGCTCACGTCGCCGATGGCCCCGGCCCGGATCAAGTCGGCGGCCGAACGAAGCTCGGAGCTGCTCGTCCCCTGGTTGCCCATCTGGGTGGCGACGCGATGCTTGGCGGCGACCTGGCCCATGAGGCGGGCTTCCCATACGTCGTGCGTCAACGGCTTCTGGCAATAGACATGCTTGCCCATGCGCATGGCCGTGATGCTGGCGATGGCGTGCTGATGGTCCGGCGTGCTGACGGTGACCGCCTGGATGTCTTTCTGCTTGTCGAGCATGACCCGAAAGTCCTTGTACTTGGGAACATTCGGGTACTTGTTGAAGCTGTCGCGGGCGCGATGGTCGTCCACGTCGCATAGGGCAACAATGTTAACGCCGTCGACGGCCGCCACGTTGTCAAGATCGCTCCTGCCCTGGCCGCCGGCGCCGATGATCGCGACGTTTAGCCGCTCGTTGGCACCGTGGGCGGCGCGCGTTTCGGTGATGCCGCCGGTCAGCCAAAATCCCGCCGCCGTGGCGGACACGGCGCTGGTGGCGAGAAACTGGCGCCGGCTCAGTTTTTTGCTCATGCTGGTCTCCTGTGTGCGAAGCCGATGGAGAGGAACCCCGAGGCGCAGTGTAGGTGCAACCGGCGCCGGCCGCAACAAAAAACTCCGTTCTTTTTCGACGACCGGATCGGAGCCGCCCCTTGACGGCGCGGCTACCGAATGCAAAGCGAGCGGCGGGGCTTGTCCCCGCCGTGTGGGCCGGCCACACCGCCGGGACAAGCCCGGCGGCTCGCCCGCGCAAAAGCCGCCGACTGGAAACGGCACCAGGCTCATACAATGCCGTCGCATGTAAGCCGAGGGGAGAGCGCACATGAACCGCAGCTTGGCCGTGTTCGTTGGCATCACTTTGCCGCTCTGGTTGACGATTCCCACGCGCTACGCCTCGGCCCAGGAAACGCCGTCGACGCGTGTGCCGTTGTGGAACGCGCGCGGCCTCGGGCCGTTGCCCTGGCAGGGAATCGCCTGCGTGGACATGACCGCCGACGGCAAGTTCATCGCCGTCGGCACCATCGCGCCACCGGGCGATCCAAACGTGTTCCTGCTCGATGCCGACGGCAAGCTGCTCGAGCAGCACGCGGTCGGGCAGCGCTGGATCAACGAAGTCGCGGTCGGCGACGGGGGCGCGTTTATCAGTGCGGTGTGTACTTCGCCCACCGGCGCGGCCGGCGACGTGCCGGCAATCTTCACCTTTGCCCAGGGGAAGTCCGTAGCTGAAAAGCAGGATGGTTTCGCGCCGCTGCTATTCCATTACGGCGATCACTCGAACCACCTGGCTCGTTCCCTGGCCAGCACCGGCTCGCGGCTGGTGACGAGCGTCAACGGCACCATCCGCTGGTCGACGCCCGGCGCGCCCGAGAACAAGACCTTCGCGGTGCGCTATCCGGCGACGAGCGGAACCGTGGCGTGTCTAGCGAGCAATACGTCCGGCCGGGTCGTGATCGGCACCGTCATTAGCCAACTCGAGCGGACGAAGGCATCGCGCAATCTGCTGGTGGTGGAAGACGGCAAGGCGAAACCACTATGGGATCGCGCCGTAAATGATGAAGTGGACAAGGCGGCGGAGCTGCCGGTGCCGCGCTTTGGTCCGCCGGCGCCGCCGACCCGCGACTTCAAGGTTTGGGCGCCGTTGGCCGTGGCGATCGACGCGGCCGGCAAGCACATCGCCGTGGCCGATTACCAGGGCTGGGAGCGCGTCATCCCGCCGCCGGGCGATAAGCCGTTCACGACGTTGAGCCAGGGCAGGGCGCGCTCCATGTACGATCGCCTCGGGATTCGCTTCGTGCCGGCCAGGCCGACGATCACGGTGTACGACGCCGACGGGAACGTGATTCGCCGCTTCGGGCCCGACACGTTCCGGCAGCCGTTTTGGTGCGATCTCGCCTTTTCGCGGGATGGGCAGACCCTCATGGCGTTCCCGCATAACTGGACCAGCCGCGGCCTTGCCGGGCAGCCGTTCTTGCCCGCGGACACGCCGGCGCGGGCATACTACCGCCTCCCCATTAAGGACGGCGTCGTAGGGAGCCGCGAGCTTCCCGATGCGATTTCCGACGCGGCGTTCGAGACCAACGACGGGATTGTCGTCGGCTGTTGGAATAACCGGCTGCCGTTCGACCATCGTGACCTCACAGCGTATGATCGTCGCGGCGAACCGAACATCGGCGGCCCCTGTCGTGTGCGGATCTCGCAGGATGGCCAGCGGATAGTGGCCGCGACGGCGCAAGGCGTCGTCAAGATGCTGGATGGCGCCGGTCGCGAGGTGTGCGCGCCGATCTGAACAAGCTCGCCGCGCCCGGCGCCAAACCCTGGCTCAAGAACCAGCAGGCGGGCAAGCTCGGGCCCGGCCTGTGGCACGTCAACTCCGGCGCACGCCAAGCGATCTGGGCAACCAGTACGTCATCGAGGCGCCGGACGGCCTGATCCTCATCGACCCCAATGCCGGCCTGTCGATCGAGCAGAACTGGGCGCGGATCAAGAACGCCGGCCTCGATCCAATGAAGGTCAAGTACGTCCTCGCGACGCACGAACACGGCGACCACGCCCCGGCGCTTACCTATGGCGTGTCATCACCGGAGCGAAGTGCGTCTGCAGTCCGGAGATGGCGTACACCCTGCAGCACGATATTCCCATCACCAGCGGCTACGGCTTCCATCCGCCGGTGCCGACCGACATCACCGTCAAACACGACACCGACCTCGACCTGGCCGGCTTCAAGATGCGCGCCTGCGCTTGCCCGGCCACACCTACGGCTCGATGGGCTGGGCATTCGAGATCGGCGGCAAGAGGTACGTCTCGACCGGCGACCTGATCATGCCCGGCGGCGTGCTCGGCTACCCCGGCAGCGTCAATTTCAAGGCGGCGGACATCCTTGCAAGCCTCCGCAAGCTCGACGCGCTCAAGCCGGACGTGGTGCTCGGCGGCCACGGCCTGGGCGACCCCGACAAGTTCATCAAGGCCGGCATCGAGGCCGGCGTATCCACTGGATGGGGGAAGATGAAACCGGAGCGGCCCGACCCGCTGCACCGGTTCACCCAGAAAAATTACCTCGTGGCCGCCTGGTTGGAAAACATCGCCACGGCGGCGTTCGGCGACGTGGACGGCGACGGCCTGCCCGACGTTGCGGTGCTGACCGACGGGGCGAAGGGACTGGCGCTGCAGATTTATCTCAACAAGAAAGGCGATTTCAACGCGACGCCGGATTGCGTGGTCGACGTGCCGGGTCTGACAAACGGATTTCATGTACGCATGGCCCACATCAACGACGACGGCATCGCCGATTTCCTGGTGTCGTCCGACTCCGGGGCCGCGCTGCTCATATCGCAAAAAGGCAAGCTCGACTATCGCGTGGTGCCGCTGCCGGGTGTGGTGCGGGCCGCAGCGCTGGCGACCGGCGATTTCAACGGCGACGGCCGCACCGACTGCGTGATCGGCCAGCGCTTTGTGCAGGGCTACACGCTGGCCTACCAGGACCGGGACGGCAGCTTCAAGACCGCGGCCGGCAAGGGCATCACGAAGACGTATCTCGACCTGCAGCTGGTGGACCTCAACGGCGACGGCCGCGCCGACCTGATCACGTCGGCCGGCGAGATCTTCCTGCGCCAGCCCGACGGCAAGCTGCCGGACAGCGCGTCGTTGTCCTTGAAGAATCCGTTCGGCGCCTGGACTTTCCTCGCGGTGGGCGATTTCAACGCGGACGGCCGGCCCGACGTGGCGTTGCTTGGCAAGGACGAAAAGCATGGCCGGGCCGCGGTGTTTTACAACACCGGCGACGCCCGCCAGCCATTCCGCGCGGATCCGAGCGCGGTGTGGGACCTCGGCGTCGCAGCGCCGTTGCGCGACGGGCCGACGGTCGGCGACTGGAACGGCGACGGCATCGCGGACCTGGTCGTCTCGAACGAGCAGGGCAAGGAGGCGGTGATTTTCTTCGGCGCCAAGGGCGACGGCCTGAGTCCAAAGAACACGACGCGCGTGCAGCTGGACTACCGCATCCACTGCGACACGCGGCTGGGATTCGGCGAGTTCGGCGGCAAGGGCCGGCGCGGCCTGGCCGGTTTCGGCCACAGCGAAACCGGCGCCCCCGGCGTCTACATCTGGCTGCAGCCGGCGCGGGCCGGCACGCAGTGAGTCGTTGGCACGGCATCGGCACGTCGCAACGACGTGCTAGAATGGGATTGCGATTGCGAATGCACCGGAAGCGTGCAGAATCTGAAGGGGAGGATCCGATGAGCGATAATAATGTGCCCGTTCACGGCAAGAAATGGACCGCGGCGGAGCTACGAAAGCTGCCGGCAGCCGAGCGCGATGCGATCCTCGAGGCGGCCGCGGCCATGGCCGAAGAGATTTACCGCACCAATCCAGAACTGACCGATTTTGAGGCCTTTGGTGAGGACGATCTCTATGGCGAAAGCACGGCAACCCCAGAGGGGTGAAATCTGGACGGTGCGCTTTGATCCTTCGGTGGGAGCGGAAATTCGCAAGATCCGGCCCGCCGTCGTAGTCAGCGTTGATACGGTTGGTCGGTTGCCGTTGCGTATCGTCGTTCCCCTTACCGACTGGCAGACTGCTTTCGGCCTTTTACCGTGGTTCGTCCATTTGCCGCTGTCGACAACTAACGGCTTGACGACGGATTCCGGTGCCGACGCATTCCAGGTTAAGTCGGTTTCCGAGCTTCGATTCGTTCGCTATGTGGGCGTGATTACCAGCGCGGAATTGGACACCGTCGCCGTCGCGGTGGCGCTGTGCGTGGGTGCGCCCTAGCTTCGCGGCCGGTTCATGGGCCCGGAGCGTAGCCATTCGTAAGCTTCTCTCCACACGAGGTTCCCGATGCTATTTCTTCCTGGCTTGCTGGTTCCATTGTTCCTCGCTGCCGGCGCGGCTGCCACGGGAGACAAGCCCGCGGACAAGGTGCTGTTTGACTTCGAGGATCCCGCCGATCTGAAAGCCTGGTCCAACCTCGATGCGCCGGACGCCAAGGTGAAGGAGCCGCCGGTCAAGATCGAGCTCGCGACCGAGCACGCCACCGCCGGCAAGCACAGTCTGAAGCTCACATTTGCCGGCGGGAATTGGCCCACCATCACCACCACGCAGGTCCTCGACGATTGGCTGCCGTACCAAACCTTCACGGCTGACATCACGGTCAGCCGGCCGTGTGTGGTGGGCTTCACGGCTCTGCAGGAGAAGAGCCAGCGCGGCGAGGGCTGGGACGCCCTGGTCAGCCGCTGGACCAAGACGGCGTTCCTGCAGCCGGGCACGAACAACGTGACCGCATCGGTTCCACAGCCGAACCAGTATGCCATCAGCGGCAAATGGGGCAAGGTCGTCCGCTTCGAGATTTTCATGTACAAGCCCAAAGGCGTCGAATCGATCTACGTGGACAACATCTGTTTGGCGACCAGGAAAGAGCTGAAACCCGCCGTGACGCTGACATTCCCCGTCGCCGGCACGGATTGGGTGGTGTCCGGCGTCTCCGGCAACGAGGTCTCGTCCGCGGCGCGGTCATCGAGCTGGGCAAGAAGCTCAAGGACTCCTGGAGCAAACCCGAGGTTTTGACGGTCGCCGCGGTCGAGGCGGCGTTTCAGGCACGGTTCGCCCAGCTCAATCGCGAGCATCCCAGAGCGGTGCTGGCCGTGCTGCGCGAGGGCGCTATGGGTTACGATCCCTCCCAGCTGGACAAGGTGTATGCCGGCTGGAAGGATGCGTACTTCAACAGCCACGGCCCCGACGGCAACTATGTCGAGCGCGCCCGCAATCACGGGAAGAAAGCCACGCACGAAATCTTCATGCGCCATCGCAGCCCGCTGATGCGCGTCGAGCTGTCGAGCATCCCGGCCGGGTCGAAAATCCTTGCCGCCCAGCTCATCGTGGTCCGCGCCAGTGACAAGGTCCAGGACGACCACGATCCCCAGAAGAAGCCGACGATGTGGGTGGTCGAGCCGTGCAATCGGCCGTGGGAAGAATTTGAGGTGAACGCGTTCGAGTATGCGAAGGACAAGTTCTGGAAGGCGGTCGGCGGCATGCGCTGGGACGACGATCCCGATTTCCTGCCGATATTTCTCGCACACGGCCCGGGACGCGGCCGGGTCAACACATGGGACTTCACGGAGGCAGTGCGCTTCTGGACCAGCGGCAAGCAGGCCAATCACGGATTCATGCTGCACGGCGATTCGCACGATTACATGATCGCCCATTCGCGGGAGGCGAAGAACATCGCCGATCGGCCGGCAGTGCTGGTGATCTACGAGCCGAAGTGATGAGCGCTGCTAGGCGATTCCTGCCGGTCGGCCGCGACGGGCGCGCAGCGTTTGCCCTTGCGGTGGGAGGTTGCCTCGATGACGGCGCAAATCTCCTCGGCGGACATGCCGCGCTGCAGCATTTCGTGCTTCAGGCTCGCATCCAGCTCCGCCTGCCGCACGCGCAACAGGTAGGTCGTCGTCGTGCCGAAGGCGATCGCGATCATCGGGATCAAGAGCGCCAGGCTGGGAATGACGATCCACGGGTTGTCGCTCAGGAATTCGAACATGGCCGATTCTCCCTGCACCGCGTACTGACGGCGCGTCCGCGCTGATCACCATCACCCTATTCGTCGGCGTGACGCCGATATTTGAACGGCGGCGCCGATTTCAGGGAAAAAACGGCGGTCTTTCGGACGCCACTGCAACTAGATTAATATCGCCGGATTGCCGGATCGTCCATTCGATGCACCATGGTCGACAGGAGGGCAAGCCAATGCGTGTTCGTCTCCCAGGCCTGGGCGTCTGGGCCCTGGCCCTGATGGCACTCGCACCGCTCGGCAGCACTCAGGCGGACCCGCCGGACGTGGAAAAGAAGCCCGCCGCCAACTCCAGGCAGCGCATGCTGCACTTGCCCGACACGCCGTTTCGTTACACCGGGATCGAGTTTCCCGCCCATTTCAACACCCCGTCGGCGCGGCGCTTCGACAACACGCCGCGCGACAACCCGGTGACCGACGCTGGTGCGACGTTGGGGCGAGTCCTGTTCTACGACACCCGGCTGTCCGCGAACCACACCGTGGCCTGCGCCACCTGCCACCACCAGCGACGCGCGTTCGTCGATCCGCAGCGCTTCAGCAAGGGATTCGCTGGCCTGCACACGGACCGTCACGCCCCCACCCTCGCCAACCTGCGCTTCAATCCGCGGGGCCGATTCTTCTGGGACGAACGAGCGTCCAGCCTCGAGGTCCAGGTGCTCCAGCCGATCCAGAGCAAGCTCGAGATGGGGCAGAATCTGCCGGGGCTGCTGGACGTCGCTCGCCTGGGACGATCACTATCCGGGTCTGTTCAAGCAGGCGTTCGGCGATGACCGGATCACCAGCGAACGGTTGGCGAAGGCGCTGGCCCAGTTCGTGCGCTCGCTGGTGTCCTACCAGTCGAAGTACGACGAGGGCCTGGTCAAGGCGAAGGTGGTCCATGCCGAATTCGCGAATTTCACTGCCGAGGAGAATCGCGGCAAGACGCTGTTCCTGGACAATTGCGCGAGCTGCCACTTGCCCGCGGGCCAGTCCTGCGCATTTCTTCATGGTGCGCCCCCGGAATAACGGGTTGGACGCGGAAGTGCGCAAGGTCGACGGCGGCGTGGGCGACATCACGCTGAACCCGGCGCACGTCGGCCTGTTCAAGTCGCCGACGCTCCGCAACATCGAACTGACCGGGCCCTACATGCACGATGGCCGCTTCGACACGCTGGAGAAGGTGATCGAGCACTACAGCAAGGGCGTCAAGCAACACCCGAATCTGGACGGCCGCCTGCGCCGCCCGCGCAACTTCACGACGAGGGACAGTGCCGCGCTGGTGGCGTTCCTCCGGACGCTTACCGATTCGCAGTTCATCAACGATCCGAAATTCTCCGACCCGTTCCAGTAATCAAGGAGCATGCAGATGCGCAATCAAATGTTGCTGCTGGCATTCGTCGGGGCGTTCGCCCTGGCGTGCGTCGCGGGCAGCGATGCCCAGCCGCCCGGCAAGAAGGGATTCGGCAAGAAGGGTCTGTTCAGCCCGGCGATCACCGTCGAGCAGATCGTCGAACGGATCATGGCCTTCGACAAGAACGACGACGGCAAGATTACCCTGGACGAGCTGCCCGAACGAATGCAGCACCTGATCGCGATGGGCGATGTCAACAAGGACGGGTCGCTCGATAAGGAAGAAGTCCGCAAGCTGGCGACCGCGATGGAAGCGTTCACGGGGCTGACAGCGCCCGGTGACGCCAAGGGGTTCGGCCCCAAGGGTGGTTTCGGTTTCGGCGGTCCCAAGGGCGGACCCAAGGGTCCCGGCGCCGCCGTCCAGCGGACCGTCGACGATCTGAATCTCACCGGCAAGACCAGGGACAAGGCGGTGGCGCTGTTCGCGCACACCAGGAGAAGCTGCGCCGGCTCGAGGACATGGCCCGCGCGGAATTGCTGGTCCAGATGAAGGACGTCCTCACCGACGAGGACTACAAGGCGTTCAAGGCGGAAGTCGATCGCCCGCCCGGGCCGGCGCCGTTCGCTGCCCCGCGGACCCAAGACCTGGCCAAGCGTCTCGACCAGTATCAAAAGGAGTTGGAAGACCTGCGGCGCAATCTCCCGAAATAACTCGGGTCGTGCTTGGCGAGCCGCCGTGCTTGTCCCGGCGGTACACGGCGGGGACAAGCCGGCGCTCACCGGGCTAAGGGGCCGGGCTCGCCTTGAGAAATCCCTGGTGCCGCAGCCATTGGGCACACGACTGCGTCCAGGCGGAGCACGGCCGGTCGCTGGGACGGACGGCGAAATCGTGGGCGGCGCCGGCGTAGATGTGCAGTTCCGTCGGGATGCCGGCACGCTTCAGGGCGAGGTACATGACCACGCTGTGCTCCGGCGGGCTGATCACGTCGGCCCCGCCGTGTACGAGAAAGATCGGTGGCGTCTTGGCCGGGATGCTCAGCCCGTGCGCGAGCTCGTCCTTGTCCTTGTGCTTGAGGTAGCCGGAATAGGCCGCGATGGCAAAATCGGGCCGGCAGCTTACCTTATCGACGTCATCGATCGGCTCGTAGGTTCGCTTCTCGAAGCTGGTGGCGGTGGCGATCGCCAGATGACCGCCGGCGGAGAAACCGATCATGCCGATGCGCTGCGCACCGATGCCCCACTTCTCGGCCCGGCTGCGCACCAGGCTGACGGCCCGCTGAGCATCCTGGAGCGGACGCCGGGACGGCACGCCCTTGGGCTCGTCGGCACGGCGCGGCACCCGGTACTTGAGAATGATGCCGGTCACGCCGATTGAATTCAGCCAGGCGGCGACCTCCTCGCCTTCCAGTTCCCAGTAAAGGTTCCAATAGCCGCCGCCAGGACAGATAAGGACCGCCGTCCCGGTATCCTTGTCCTTGGCAGGCTGATGGACCGTGATGGTCGGCTTATTGACGTTCGTTATCAGGCGCGTCGACTCGGTGACCTCGACTTCTGTCCGGGTAAGCTTCGGCGACATGCGCAACGTCTCCGGGCCGATGTCGCCGGACTCATCGGGAACCTTGCCCGGCCAAAGCTCCACGACCTTCGGCTCGTCGCTCCCCATCGCCAGCGAGGTACCGCATAGGCACGCGATCAGGGATATAGCTCCTGCAATTCGCTTCATGGTTACTCCTTGGCTCCCGCGTCACGGCGGCGACACCGGCAGCAGCTTCTCGTACTCGGGAGCGACTTCGGTATCGTTGTATCATCCAGGAACCGGATTACGGTGAAGTCGAAGCGCCTGGTTGCCTGATCTCGAACACCCGGCGTGTACGGAAAAAGCAAATATCGAACGCCTGGAAGAAGTTGAACTGTCCAAACAGAAACGGAACTTGATCCGAATCGGCCCAGGCTAACGCCAGGCGCACTGGCGGCAGGTTGCCAACCGCCGCCTCGACGAGGATACCGCGCATCAACATGCGCCAAAGTTCCAGCAAGAGTGATTTGCGCCTGTTGGCTGTTCCAGTCAAATCCAAGTTGAACGCCCAGCGAATAGGGCAGCACACTGATGGACGCGCCGCTGTCAACCAGTCCCACGCTAGCCAGCGCGTGGGACTGATGGCGAAGGACGATGGGAAGGTCCGGCATCAGGTCCAGACCTCCCGAAGCCGGGTTCCTGTCGCAGTATGGAAACTGCTCGACAACGCTCATGAACTAGTTCCTTCCTCCTTGAGAAGTTGGGCCAGTTGGGCCGCAGCATCGGGGGCGTACTCTGGTGTATAGATTGGATAAACCTGTCCTTCCTTGAAAATCGCCGGCAGTTCCTCTCTGGCCAGGTCTTCAAGCAACATCTGTGCAAGCTGGAACTTCTCACCCCGAGAAAGCGCCTGAACCGCAGGAATGATCTCGGTGATCGACATGGATGCCTCCTTCCACTGATCATTGGGATGGTACCGAGAAACTCACGGCGGCGAGACGGGTAGCAACTCCTCGTACTCGGAATCGTCTTCGGCGTCGCCGTAGCGCGCCGGCACGATCTGCAAATCGTCGTTCATTTCATCGCGCGCGAAAATCTTGCGGAACTTGGTGATGAACAGGCCGGCTTGCAGATGGCCCGCGAGCTGCTGCAGGTTGCGCACGTCGTCGGCCGGCGCCTCACGCACCAGGTAGCCGATCGGCCGTTCCTGCCGGGCCTTGTCGAGCCGAGCCTGGATGACCTTGCTGACGGCTTGCGAGCGCGTGGGGTCCTTCAGGTCGGCCTGCGTGAAGCCTTCGTCCACATCGGGCACCTTCTCCGAATACGGCGCCTTGCCGCCCAGCACCTTGATGTCGGTCTCGCTCAGCTTGCGCCCATTCCATCGTCGTGGCGATGTGCCCCTTGCTGTTCGGCTGCGGCCGTTGATTTACCACGAAGCGATACTCGAGCGCCTCGGCGCGCTGCACAAGGCCGGGAATCTGGGCCTGGAATGCCTTGAGCCACTGCTCACCGCGCCCGGCAAGCCGCCGGGCGTGCAGCCGGACGCCGCCTGCAGCATCGGCACCCAGGTATACTGGAAGCTATTATCGCCGGGCAGGTCGACCTTGTACGGCGCCTGGACGTAGAACAGCGCCTCGGTTTTGTCCTTCACGGAGATTTGCGTAATCTTGAGCGGGTAGACGAGCTTGTCGCTGGTGAACTGGAAGCGGGTGGGCGACACCTCGCCGGCGAAGGTGCCGTCCTTGTTGCGCTTCATCTGCATGGTGTCGATCTTCATGACCGTGAACAGCCATTTCTTCTGCACGTAGTAGTTCAGCGTCGCCTCGTCGCCCGAGAAGTTGTACTTGTTGTCCTTGAGCCATTGATAAAGATCGTCGGCTCGACTCGCCTCGATGATCTTGTAGTCGAGCGAGCCGACCACGCCGGCCTCAAGTACGACGACCGTCGGACGCTTGGCACCGAGGCGCGCCAGGTCCCGATCCGCTCCCTGCCCGTACGCCAGACGGGCCTCGAACCGCGGCTCAAGCCTCTCCACCGGCAGCAGCTTCGACTGCGGGAATGCGCGCTTCTTCATGATGGAGTACACCGCGAGATGCTTGAAGAAATCGCGCGGCATGTCGTTCAGCTTCGGCTGGCTCGGCGTCGGAATGACCATGCCGAAATCGAGTGCATTGCCCTCGAACTTCGGCTGCACCGTGAACGTCTCGACCTTTTCGGTCGGGTCCCACGTCAGGAACGCTTTCTGTGCCGGCTGCAGAATATCCGCGTTCTTCGCGCTGAAAGTAGCAGCAGGCCGCCTGCAGCGGGAAGCTTGACGCTCCCAGAGCGAGCGCGACGGCCGCGACAAGCACGGGACGGTGGATCGGGTTCATGGTCAGGTCTCCGGGGTGGAGGGAAATTCAGCCGCTATGATACCACGAAGCGGGCCGTGCCGCGAGCGGTTTGTAGGCGACGCAGCTTGCGTCGCCGCAACGTAGGCGGGGGCGACGCTGGCAGCGTCGCCTACCATTGAGACGAACGAACGGGCCGATTCGATTGCGTCTGCCGAGGGCCGTCCATGGAAGCGTTTGATTTGCCGGCGCTGCTGGGAGGGCCGGCGGTTCGGCCGCAGGGGCCGCCCGATTGGCCCGGCGCCGATCCGGACGTGCAGGCCGCGGTCGCTCGCGCCTGCGCGGACGGCTCCTGGGGCAAGTATCACGGTGAGAACGGCGACGCGCTGGCCGAGCGGCTGTGCCGGTATTTCGCCGTCGAGCACGCGCTGCTTTGCGGCAGCGGGACCTTCGCCGTCGAGCTGGCCCTGCGGGCGCTGCGCGTCGGACCAGGCGATGAAGTGATCCTCGCGAGCTACGATTACCCCGGCAATTTCCTTGCCGTCCATGCCGTCGGCGCCCAGCCGGTCCTCGTCGACGTTGCAGCGCACCACTGGAACCTCGAGCTCGACGCTGTGGCCGGAGCGGCCGGTCCAGCGACGCGTGCGGTGATCGCGTCGCATCTGCACGGTGGGCTCGTCGCGATGCGCGAGCTGATGACGTGGGCCAAGGTGCGCGGGCTGGCGGTGGTGGAAGACGCTGCACAGGTGCCCGGAGCCCTGGTGCAGGGTCGGCGGGCCGGCACGTGGGGCGATGCCGGCGTCCTTAGCTTCGGCGGGTCCAAGCTGCTCACGTCCGGCCGCGGCGGAGCGCTGTTGACCGCTCACGCCGACGTTGCGCAGCGAGCGCGTACTCATCTGCTGCGCGGCAATCTCGTCTGTCCGCTGTCCGAATTGCAGGCAGCCGCACTTTTGCCACAGCTCGATCACCTCGACGTGCGCAACGCGCAGCGCCGCGGGGCCGTCGAGTGGTTGATCGCCGCGCTCGCGGGGCTTCCAGGCGTTCGACCGCTGGTCAACGAGGTGGCGGATGGCGTGCCCGCCCATTACAAGGTGGGCTTCCAGTTCAACGCCGAGGTGTTCGGCTTGACACGCGCGCGCCTGATCGCGGCGATGTGCGCGGAGGGGATCGCGCTGGCGGAAGGTTTCGCGGCGGCGCACGTCGGCCGATCGCCGCGCCGCTTCCGGCGCGGATCGGACCTCGCCGAGGCGGAGCGCGCCGGCAGCGGCGCGCTGATCCTGCATCATCCGGTGCTGCTGGGTACGGCGGAAGATTTGCAGCAGGTGGTTCGCGCGTGGCGCAAGGTGTACCACCATGCGGCACGGCTGGTGGAATTAGCTTAATTGTTTACGTTTAGCGGTCGGCGGCGGCGTTGCACACCGCCGCCGAGCGCTAAACGCGAACAATTACAGCCCCGGCGCCGGCCGTTCCTTACCGAACGAGGTCGCCCCGTGCATCCACGGGTCGACCGTCAGGACCGGCACAAAGAACACCGCGTCGGGCCAGTAGCTGCTGTGCGCGAAATAGCCGAGCTGGCCGAACGGGGCGCCCACCGTCAGCGTCACCGTGCTGTTGTCCTCGAACGTCAGCTCGACGCGCAGCATCGACTCCTTCGCCGTCAGCTTGCTGTCGCCGGTCGGGCCGCCGAACGAGGCAAAACGGTCGGTCTTGAGCTTCGCGACCTGCTCGATCAGCTGTATGACCTTGTCGGTGTCGAGCTGGAACTCCTTGACGCCGGATACCTCTTCCCAGGTCTTTTCCTTGCCGATGCGCTTGAACGTGAAGCTGCGCAGCTCGACGCGGGTGCGGAGGGTGACGCTCACCTCCTTGACCTTGGCCGGGTCGAAGCTGTGCACGGCGCCGCTGACCAGCGGCGACGCCAGCACCAGGGCATTGATCGGCGGGTCGCCGGCCATGCCCAGGAGCGTCGCATCGATCAGGCCTTGCGTGTGCGCCACCGCCGAACGGTCGCGCAGGTCGGCGTCGCGGAATTGCTTGACCAGCTCGGCCGGCAGCAGGAACGCCAGGTCGGTGCCGCTGTGCTCGGCGTAAACGAGCTTCTCCTTGTCCTCCTCGATCTCCTTGCCGAACTTGATCGTCACCGCGTCGCCGCGGTCGGCCTGGCGATTCGCCAGCACCGCGCCCAGCACCGGCAGCAGCCGCGGCGTCAGCATGGCGCCGATCAGGCTGCCCGCGCCCGCGGCGGTGAGCCGCTCATCCTTCTTGGTATACAGCGTCACGATGAGCTGCGGGTCCTTGAGGCCGAGCTTATCCGCGTCGTCCTTCTTGACCCATTTGCGGGCGGTCAGGCTGGTCACGTTTTTGATCAGGTTGCGCACCTTGTCGGCATCGGCCAGCTTGCCGCCGAGCGGGTCGTGTACGTCCCGAAGCGTCCAACGATCCTGGAAGCTCTTGCTGTCGAGACTGCGATCCAGCTCGATCCTGTCCTTGCCGCGCTGGATGTCCATTGCGACCACGTCGCCGAGCGTTTGGCTCGGCAACGCGGTCTCGACGAAGGCGAGCGCCCCCTGGTCGAGGTGCAGCTTTTCGACATACGCCAGCGGCACGGTGAAGCGGCTTTCGGTGCCGTCTTGCAGGACTGCGCTTGACGTAAGCGATTTTCTTATCCTTATCTACCGTGCCGACGATCAGCTTCACGAACGGCTTGACATCCTTCAGCGCGGCCGGCGTTTCCTTGTCGTCCTTCCTCTCTTCCTTTGTCTGGTCCTGCTTCGTGTCCTTCTTGTCGCTCTTCTTGTCATCCTTCTTTTCCTTCTCCAGCCCCTCGAGGTAAACGCCGATCTCGGTGGTGTTCGAGCCGTTCAGGCCGCCCCAGCTATCGTCCTTGCCGTCGGCGAACTCCTGAATCTCCTTCTTGCCCTCGAGCCCTTCGACCAGGGTGTTGATGGCCTTGTCGCTGCCCTTGGCGCAGCTTGTCGCCGGTCGAGATGACCTGCCAATCCTTGTCCGCGGGGTGCAGCAGCTTGACCTCGTCCTTGATCGTGGTGTCCTTGCCCTTGTCGTCCTTGCCGGGCCGGCGCAGCGTGAGCACGACGGCATCGACCTTCTTGGGATCGTAGAGGACGACGTTGGTGCTGCGGATGCGCTTCGGGTCGTGTACCGCTTCCTTCACCGGTTCCAGCGCCTTGGCACCGATCCGGAATACGCCCTCGTCGCCAAGCATTCGGCCGTAATACTGGTCCTCGCTCTTCTTGCCCTGCGTGCGCGGGACGGGCTTGCCGACGAGCAGCACCTTGTTTTCCTTCTTGTCGGCCTTGAACGCTTTGTCGTCCTTCTTGTCTTCCTTTTTCTCATCCTGGTCGGCGCCGCTGCCGAGCGCCAGGCGCATGGTTTCCTCACCCTCCTTGAGCCCGTAGTCCGCGAGGCTCTTGGCGCCGATCGGCTCGAAATCCTGGTCGGAATCGACGTGGATGGCGGTGATCGCGTTGATCAGGGACTTGACGCCGCCCACGTCCTTTTCCTTCTTCGCGGTGTCGTCGGTGGTACCGGCCGCCGGCTCGAATCCGGCAAAACCCAGTTCTTTCGGCTTGACGAAACGCCAGCCCTTGTCGAGCTTCTTGAGTGCCAGCTCTTCCTTGCCGTCGGCGGCCGCGACGCGGGTAACGGTTGGCTCGACGATGTCGAACAGCCGTTTGGAGCGCAGCTCGGCCAGCTCCGGCGTGTTCTTGAAGAACAGGGCGTCGATGCTCGACCGCAGGATCGGGTAGGCACGCCCGGACCGATCGGATGAGTTGACGTAAACGAGCAAGTCGGCCGAGCCAGCCTTGCCGACGTAGAACTTCCATTCCTTCTCGCGCTCCTTGACCTTGCCCTTGAGAATCACGGTGATGCGCGGCGTCTTGTCGGCCGGCGGCAGGCCGTAGAACGCGACGTTGTCCTGGACCCGATCTTCCTCGTAGCGCTTGGCATCCTTGACCTGCCGGATCATGTCCTCGATGCGGAAGCCTTCGACGCGGACGCTCACGCCGCTTCGCTTGAGGTACCACAGGTCGTTTTCTTGCAGGAAGACCAGCTCGTCGTTGTCCTTGTCCTTCTTGTCGCCGCCGTACTTGACGATAACGGTGTCGACCTTGGCATCAGGCCCCATGGTGGTCATGATGAGGTTTTCATCGACGGCACCCCGTTTGTAAACCAGCATCAGGCCGAACAGCCACAGGATGCCCAGCAGCAGGCCGAAGAACAGCGGAGTGGTTTTCAGGTTCATATGTTGCGGGCCTTCGATAAGGAATACAAACAGACGGAATGTCGAATGTAGAACTACCGCCGGCGCACCAGCCAGATGCCGCCGCCGACGCCGATGATCGCGAGGAACATCAGCCACAGCGGCACCAGGTGAATGCGCGTGAAGTTCATGGCGGCGCCGGCCGGCATCTCGACGATTTCTTGCGTTTTCGGCTGGGGACCAACCAGGCCCTCGTGCTCGGCCATCCACTCCAGCGCGCTGACGAACAGGCTGTAGTTGATGGAATTCGGGCCGGCGATCATCGCGTTACTGATGAATTCGGTGTCGCCGAAGAGCACCATGCGCGGCCGCGTGTCCTCGCTGACGGCGACGACGAGCGGCAGCTCCTCGCGGATGCGCTTGACCAATTCGCCGCGCTGGTCGATCTCGTCGAAGACCTCATAGGGATTCTTGAACACGGTGACGTTGCGCTCCGCGATGACACCGGGAAAGGCGCTGGGGTCGTCCGGCCGCCAGGGAATCGTCACGAACACCGGCTCGACCTTGAAGCGGCCACCCGGGGCCGCCGCCGGGCGAATGACCCGGACCGTGTTGAAATAGACGATCCGGTCGAAGAATTGCTTGGCGATCACATTCTCGGTTTTGTCCGGCGACATGGACGGGATTTTGAATGGATCCCCACGCGCGGGTGCGCGGCACCATCTGCGCGACCGCGAACTCGTCGGTCGAGGCGATGCCGTAGCGTTTCAGCATGTCCTCGATTCCCGATTCACGCAGCTTGAAGTCGCGGATGTCCTTGGCCTTGAGGTTCTTGGTCAGCACGATGTCGAACAGCACCATCAGCTTGCCGCCCTTGTCGACGTATTTCTCCAGCGCGTTCAGCGCGTCCTGCGACAGCGGGCTGGAAGCGCCGGCGATCACCAGCGCGTAGACCTCGTCGGGATCGGGGATTTGCGGCTGCTTGTCCGGCCCGGCCGCCCCGATGTACCTGACCTTCTCGCCTTTTTGCTTGGGGTCATCCGCGAACTGCTTGTTGAACGTGATCGCCTCGACGTTGTAGTTGTCCTTCTTGAGCTTGTCGATCAGCGTCGCCGCGCCCAGGAGGGACATCTCGCCGCGCGGATCCACCCGGCGCAGGTTCGGCTGCGTTTCCGAAATGTCGATCTCGTTGTCGCCCTGCAGGAAGTAGAGCTTGCGCTTCTTCTGGCCCACCACGAGGTAATTAAGCTCCTTCATCACCTCGATTTCGCCCTTGAACGAGCGGCTCCCCCGCTGGCCCGGCCCCATCGCCGGCTGCTCGTCGTAGATTTTGCGCTCGGGGATAAACGCGTAGGGAATGTTGTGATCCTCGCCCTTGGGCAAGTCGCCGTAGACGATCAGGATGCCGCGGCCGGTGTCGTCGCGGCTCATGAACTTGGCGCCGCCGCTGGGCAGGATTTTGGGGAATTTCTTCGCCAGCTCGGCGTACTCCAGCATGCCGGTCTCGCGGTCCGGCGAGATGAACTTGACGTTGACCTTGCTCGATTCCGCCTCCATGTTGTCGATCAGCGTGCGCACATCGCCCTGCATCGAGACGCCCTGCGACATCAGGACGTAGACGTGCGTGGGCTTCCTGAGCTTGTGCAAGAGGCCCTTGCTGCTTTGCGCCAGCGAGTGTAGCCCGCGGGTCCGAGTCCAGTCGAAGGTGTAGGGCACCATCGCGTAGAACACAATGTTCAGCACGATCAGCATTTCCAGCACCAGGAGGCCGTTGAGCACGGCGTTGTAGCCGAACAGCATGCGGCGCAATACGGCGCTGGTGCGGACGTCAGCACGGGCGAGGAGCAGGCTGCCGAACATGAGCGCGAGCGCGATGGATTGCAGATAGACGCATAGCCAGAGCTTCCAGGATTCCTCGCCCTCCCAGGTGGTCATGCCGGCGAAGAAGACCTGGTCGCGCCAGACGTAGGCGCGGGCCAGCGTCATGAGGAACAGGATCAGCCCCGCCGCGCCGCCAAAGATCAGCACGAACACCCGCGTCGCAAATGCATCGACCGAGGGCGTCGAGGTGAGCCAGAGCGCCAGGGCCAGGCACAACATGCTGAACAGCAAGAGACCCGCTAGCTCGGGGAAGTAGGTCGTGCCGACGCGGACGTAAAACGCCAGGATGGCAAAGGTGGTGACGCAGCCGAGGCCGAGCAGGAACAGCACCGCGCGGATGAGCGGAAACAGCGGCTGCATCGGCGCGAGGTCCACGGTGGCAAAGACGTTGCGCGGCGGCGACATCAGCGCCCGGCCCGTCGCGAGGGTCACGAGCGCAAACAGGAACAGCCCGACGGCCTCACCGAACACCGGCCGCAGCGCGGCCCAGCCGCCGGAGCCGCCGGCCCGCGGCGCCAGGCCGAGAATCATCGCGATTACCAGCAGCGCCGCCCCGCCGCCGACCAGCGCCAGCGCTGTGAGCCGGCGCTGGTTGGCGAGGGCTGCCGGCTTCTGCTCGGGAGGAATCTTCTGCAGCCAAAGCACGAATGCGTGCCATCCCGCCAGCACCAGACCGACGCCGCCCAGCACGCCGATGATCCACGGCATGGCAGGGCTGCGATCCTCGGCGGCAAACTTCAGGCTGACCCAGAGCGCCAGGATGATGAGCAGCGCGCCGCCCCACAGGAGGCCGACGAACAGCGTGCGGGCCGAAGCTTGTAACGACGCGAGCGGCGGCGGTGCCGGCGTCGATGGAGGAGTCGCGGTGGACATATGAGATCCGTCAGGGTTGGAACTTGGGTTATTTCAGTTGCGTCGAAGCGATTATTTCCACTTCCGCGCCTCGATCAGCTTGATCGTGGCGTACAGGAAGAACACCGCCACCGAGAGGTGGA
Organism: uncultured Gemmataceae bacterium; assembly: GCA_963834865.1. GTDB lineage: Bacteria > Planctomycetota > Planctomycetia > Gemmatales > Gemmataceae > CAWIDK01. The sequence goes on along the minus strand of CAWIDK010000002.1, from coordinate 1,015,354 downwards.
ACACCAGGAACCGCGGCGCGAACACCCCCCGCAGCGCGCTGAGCCACAGGTCGAGGAACGACACATAGCTCAGCACCTCGAACCACGTGCTCCCCGGCGTGAGGTCGAGCTGAAACTTGATGAGGTACGCGGCCAGGTGCCCGATCATGCCGACGAACGTCAGCACCGCGGCGATGATCTGATTCTGCGTCAGCGCCGAGAAGAACAGGCCCATCGCGATGAAGCCGGCACTCACCGCCAACAGCGTCACGTTGAAGCTCAGGAGCGGCCGATAGTCGAACTCGGTCCCGCCCAGCGTGGCGAGCGAAACCAGGTAAAGCCACCACGGCAGCCAGGTGATGAGGTAAAACATCCAGCCCGCGAGGAACTTGCTGAGCACCACCGTGGATTCATTCACCGGCGCGGTCAGCAGCACCTCGAGCGTGCCGGTGCGTTGTTCCTCGGACAGAAGGCGCATGGTGATCACCGGCACGAAGAATATCTGCACGATGACCGGGATCAGGCTGAAGATGTATTGCGCGACGATCGGCTCGAACATGGGCCGAGCCCGCGGGTTCATGGGGCTGCTGCCCTCGGCAAGCTCGGCGGCGAACTGCCAGAAAAAGAACCAGCCGACGAGCAGCATGCCGATGAGGACGAGATAGGCGACCGGCGAGTAGAAGTAGGCCGACAGCTCGCGGCGGGTCAGCACCACGATAGGCCAATCGAGACATCTGCCGGCCGCGACAGCGAGATACGTTAGGCCCGCGCCGATCAGGATGAGCCCGTTGGGGACCAGGAAGATGCTTTCGGGCCATAGCGAGCGGAACAGCGCCCCCGCGATGGCGAACGCGCCGGCCGCACCCAGGCCCAGGGCGGCGTAATAGCCGGCATCGTCCGATTCCTGCAAGCCGATGTAGGTGCCGACATAGAACAGGCCCATGATCAGATGCACCGCCCCCTCGCCGGCCAGGAACGAGATGCGCGTGGGCGCGAACACGCCGACGGCGATGGTGGCGAGGATCTCCACGGCGCCGACCAGGCCCACGACGAGCAGCAGGATTGAGCGGAATTGCCTGTCCGTCTCCAGCCGGATCGTCGCGATCAGCAGCACCAGGCCGAGGAGCAGCGCGGGAAAGCCGCCCGTTGCGAATCGGGCGCCGTAGACCCCGCTGACGGGCACAACGCGCAATATGATCGCCAGCCCGATCAGTGCCAGGCCCAGGTAAGCATAGATGCGGCGAAAGACGCGCTCGCGGTCGATGAACGCGTGGACGAGCACGAGCATCAGACCGCTGGTGATGGCGAAGAAACCCTGTCCCATGTCGATTACGGTCCGCTCGAGACGGATATGCGGGCCGAGGACGGGAATCATGCCGAGCAGGATGAGGAACAGGCCGATCAATGCAATGACGCGGGCGGTGGTCGGCTGTTCCTGGCGCACCAGCGACGGCGCCTGATCCGGCGACGGGTGCCAGTCGGTCAGCAGCGTTTCGTTGCGTCGCGGCGGCTTGATCGAAGTCGACATCGGCGTGTCTCTCCTGGTGAGTGGTGAGTGGTGAGGGGTGAGTGGTCATGGCTGCGTGGCCAACCATCCACCATTTACCACTCACTACTCACTCTTTCTACCACTCACCACTCACCACTCACTCTTTCTACACCACTCACTCTTTAATCGCTTCACTCCCAGCGCGGCTCTCGACCTGCTTGAGCGGGTCCTTGGGCGCAGGACATCGAAAAACGCGTCTTCCACGCGGCGGCGCTTGCGCTCCAGCCGGCGGATGGCCCAGCCCTTGTGCTGCACCGCCTGGTAAAGTGGCTCGCGTAAATCTTCCTCGTCGACGGTGCGCACCTCGTAGCTGCTCAGGCCGTCCTCGACCTGCCGGCCCTGCACGCTGACGACTCCCTTCACCTGCCGCAGCGCCGCGGCCACCTGGTCGCCGGGGCCGCGCACCTCCAGCAGGATGGCGCTCTGCGCCTCGATCTCGTCGAGCCGCTGGATCAGGCCGATCCGGCCCCGGTCGATGATGATGACGCGCTCGCAGATCGCCTCGACTTCCGGCAAGATGTGCGTCGACAGCAGCACCGTGTGCTGGCCGCCCAGTTCCTTGATCAGCGCGAGCGTCTCGCGAATCTGCTGCGGATCGAGGCCGGACGTCGGCTCGTCCAGGATGAAGATCGGCGGCACGTGGACCATCGCATCGGCCAGGCCCACGCGCTGGCGATAACCCTTGGACAGCGTGGCAATCAGCCGGCGGCGCACCTGCATCAGCCTGCACCGCTCCAGGCAATAGTCGACGTGAGCGGCCCGGCCCCGGCGCGGCACGCCCTTGAGCTTGGCCCGGTAAGTGATGTATTCGTCCACGCGCATTTCGCCGTAGAGCGGCACGCTTTCGGGCAGGTAGCCGATGTTGCGCCGCACGTCGAGCGACTGGGTCATCACGTCGAAGCCGGCGACTTGCGCGATGCCGCTGGTGGCCGGCAAATACCCGGTCAGAATGCGCATCGTCGTGGTCTTGCCGGCGCCGTTAAGCCCGAGAAAACCCACGATTTCGCCGCGCTCGACCTCGAAACTGATGCGGTCGACCGCCATGACGGGGCCGAAGTATTTCGTAAGTTGCTCAACCTTGATCATTGCCTGTCCCTCGCACCAGCCGGAAAGACTTGGTTTATCGCGCCGCGGCGCATGTTCAAGGGCCCCATTCGGCCCGCAGCGTGGCCTCGGGCGTGACGCCGACGTGCCGTGCCGAGGAGCATCGGCACTCTCCTTCACGGATGGGCATGATATTCTACGCCGCTCGCTTTTGGACGGTTTGCTGTCAAATTGGTAACGTGACGTGGGTGGCGTGTCGGCCGACCGGACACCTGGACACCTCGGTCTCGCTCTCGCAAGAAAGGCGGCGATCATGCGCCAATGCTTCACATTCAGTTTCGTGGCGATGGTGCTGCTCCTGCTCGTCCATGTGATCGAGCCGACGGCCGCCCAGCCCGCCGTCCAATGGAAGCTGGTGTGGAGCGACGAGTTCGACGCGCCGGCGCTCGACCGCGCCAAGTGGGACTTCGACATCGGCAACGGCTTCTTCAATTACGACGCCAACGTCTGGATCAGCGGCTGGGGCAACAACGAGCTGCAGTATTACACCGACCACGCGGACAACGCCTTCCTCAAGGACGGCATGCTGCACATCCGCGCGGTCAAGGAGTCGCTGCACGGCTGCGGCTACACGTCCGCCCGGCTCAAGACGCGCAAGCGGGACGGCAGCCCCCTGTTCAGCCAGAAGTTCGGCCGATTCGAGTTCCGAGCGAAGCTGCCGACCGGCAAGGGCGTTTGGCCTGCCATCTGGATGCTGCCGCAGGACGAAAAATATGGCGGATGGGCCGCCTCGGGCGAGATCGACATCGTCGAGGCGCGCGGCCAGGAGCCGACCAAGGTGCTCGGGACGCTGCACTTCGGTGCGCGCTGGCCGGGCAACGCGGAAGCGAGCAAGGAATATGTGTTGCCGAACGCGGGCACGATCGCCGACTTCCACGTCTACGCGCTGGAGTGGGATCCGGCGCGATTCGCTGGTACGTCGACGGCCAGCTCTATTCGACGCAGAACTTCTGGTGGAGCAGCAGCAAAGCGGACGGCGGCAAGGGCACGAAGCCGGCGCAGGAGGCGGACCTGAATCCCTGGCCGGCGCCGTTCGATCGGCCGTTTTTCCTGGTGCTGAACGTCGCGGTGGGCGGGCGCTTCATCGGCAATCCCGATCGCGCGACCGCGTTCCCCGCGGAGATGGTGCTCGATTACGTCCGCGTGTATGAGAAGATCGGCGGCTACGGTCCGCCCGCGCCGCGCGGCGCGGGCAAGCTGCCGTTTGGTAACCGATAGGTGCATTTCATCGCGGAGGGATTTCCATGCCCATCATCGGCCAAATTCTGTCGTCGATCGCGTACATCGGCATGCTGGTCTGTTTCATTCTGGTCTTGGTGCAAATGTTCCAGCGGAAGGAAGCCACGATGGGGATCGTCTGCATTGTGCTGTTCTTCTGTTGCGGCCTCGGCACCTTTGTTGCCTTCATCTACGGGTGGATCAAGAACCGCGAGTGGCAGATCACCAACATCATGTATGCGTGGACCGGCTGCTGGATACTCGGGGTGATCGGCTACGCGCTGTATCCGATCGACGTGTCGCAGTTCACCAAGCTGCCCGGCCCCTGATCCGTGGCGGCGCCATGTCACGTTTGCACCTTTTTACGGGACACCCCCCAAACTGCAACGCGCGCGGCCGGTTTCGCCGGAACGCCTGGATTGCGCTGCCAATGCGTCCACGTTTCACCATCCGTCCGCACCATCTCGCCTTTTCGCGCATTCTGGCCTCCCCCGCCGCCGCGCCGGCCTTGTAGTCTCGGTACCGTGTGAATGCGACCCCTTACACGGAGACCGTCATGTATGCCGAAAACTGGATGGACAACCTCGCGACCGCCGACCACGAACCCGACTGGATCTGGCACGGCCTGATCGCCCCCAGGCAAATCACCCTCCTCACCGGCTTCTGGAAGGCCGGCAAGACCACCCTGCTTTCGCATCTCTTGCATCGCCGGCACGGCGCCGGCACCCTGATGGGCCGCCCCGTCCGTCCAGGCGTCACCGCCGTGGTTACCGAGGAATCGGCCGCGCTGTGGCGGCCGCGCGGCCGGCAGCTGCCGTGCGGGCCGAATGTCTGCTTTTTCTTTCGCCCCTTCGTCGGCCAGCCCACCCGCAACCAGCTCGACGAGCTGATGACGCAGCTGCTGCAAATCCAGGAGCGCCGCGGCCTCGACCTGGTGGCGTTCGATCCGCTGGCATGCTTCCTGCCGGCCCGCACCGAGAACAGCGCCGACGCGATGATCGCCGCGCTGGCCCCGCTGCGCCGCCTGACCGAGGCCAACATCGCCGTCCTGCTGCCGCACCATCCCGCCAAAGGCAAGCCCGCGCCCGGCCAGGCCGCTCGCGGCTCCGGCGCCCTGTCCGCCCTGGCCGACATCCTGCTGGGAGCTGCGCGTGACCAACTCCGGCGACCCGGCCGACCGCCGGCGCATCCTGTATTGCTATTCGCGCAGTCCCGAGACGCCGCCTATGATTCTGTTCGCGCTGAATGCGGACGGCACCGACTACACGGTGCTGCCCGAGCAAGCCGGCGGCGATTTCCCGCGCTTCTGGCCGGTGCTGTTCGGCGTCCTGGAAGAGGCCCCGGACAAGCTCACGCGGCTACAGATTCTGGACCAATGGCCCACCGACTTCCCGCGCCCGTCGCTCGCCACGCTTTGGCGCTGGCTCGACGCCGCCTGCGAGCGCAAGCTGATTTGCTGCGACGGCACCGGCCGCAGCGCCGAGCCCTTCCGCTACTGGCTCGCCGCCCGCGAGCAGGAATGGCTCAAGAACAAGCTCTACCGCCTGGTTCATCGCCTGCCGCCGCTGGAAGAGCCACCCAAGGCGTGATAGAGATTCACCCCGAAGGGGTTGTATATCAAAGCCCAGGGTCGCGTAGCGCACCCTGGGTTGGCAACCACGCTCGCAGTTTTCTACCCCGAAGGGGTTGAATCAAGAGGCGCTGCGACGTTGATGCAACCCCTTCGGGGTAAAACCGCTGAAATTGCGTCATACCCAGGGTGCGCTCCGCGACCCTGGGCTGTGAGATTAAACCCCTTCGGGGTACAGAACCCATAGGAAAAACCCCCCATGACCCACCAAATCCCCGCCGTCGAATTGATGCGTTCCTTGCGCCTGATCCCCGACCCCTGGCAAATTGAGGTGCTCGAATCGCTCCATCGTCGCATGATCCTGAATTGCTCCCGCCAGGCCGGCAAATCGACCACGGTCGCCATCCTCGCCCTCGCCGAGGCGATGTTCACCAATGGCGCCCTGGTCCTCATCCTCTCGCGCAGCTACCGCCAGGCGTCCGAGCTGTTCCGCATGGTCGTCGAGATGCACCGCCGTCTCGGCGCCCCGCTCGTCAAGCGCAAGAATGCCGGCGAGCTGACCCTCGACAACGGCAGCCGCATCGTCTGCCTGCCCTGCCGCGAGGAAACCATCCGCGGCTACTCCGGCGTCACCCTGCTCATCATCGACGAGGCCGCCCGCGTGCCCGACGACATCTACCGCGCGGTCCGCCCCATGCTCGCCGTCTCGAACGGCCGCATGATCGTCCTGTCCACGCCGTTCGGCAAACGCGGTTTCTTCTGGGACGTCTGGTCCCGCGGCGGCGACGACTGGTTGCGCTTCGAGGTGCCGGCCGGCATGGTGCCGCGCATCGCCCCGGCGTTCCTCGAGGCCGAGCGCCGCGGCGTGGGCGAGTCGTGGTTCCGCCAGGAATACTGCTGCTCCTTTGAGGCGCTCGAAGGCCTGGTCTACCCAAACCTCGGCCGCTGCGTCGCCTACGGCAACATCCCGCCGGGCGACCGCTGGGTCGGGGGCATCGACTTCGGCTACCGTAACCCCTTCGCGGCCGTGTGGGGCTACCTGACGCCCGGCGGCGTGCTGGTGCTGACGAACGAGCACTACAGCCGCCAGAAGCCCCTGAGTTATCACGCGCAGCATTTGCCGCGCAACGTGACGTGGTACGCCGACCCCTCGGGCGCGACGGAGCGTGCCGAGCTGCGCCGCGACGGCTTCACGGTGCGCGAGGCGAAGAACCCGCTGCGCCCCGGCATCGCGGCCGTCAACGCCCGCATCCAGAACGGCACCCTCTTGATCCGCGACGGCGCCTGTCCCAACCTGCTCGCCGAGGCCGGCCTCTACCGCTACAGCGACGACCCCGCCGAGCGTCACGCCGAGATTCCGGTCGATGAGCACAACCACGCGCTGTCGGCGCTGCGCTACCTGATCATGATGATCGACGCCCACCGCCTCACGGGCCGCCGCCCCGCCGACCCCGCCCCGCCGCCGCCCCCCGAGCCCGGCTGGCGCCCGCCGAGCAATCCCTGGCTCAGCGTGCGCAACGAATACCTCTGGCATCCCCTGGACTGACCCAACCGAAGATAGAGCAAGAGAGCTTCCATCACGAAAACACGAAAAAAGGAAACCACGAAAAGATGCGGTCCACGGGCATCAGAAGCATATTCCGACCTTCTTGGTCTTTTTCGTGCTTTCATTTTCTCGTGCTTTCGTGATGAAAATGGTCGTTCTTCCCAGGAGTTGATTTCATGTCCGCTGCAATCCGCAACCGCATCAAGGCCCACCGCCGCGTCCGTGCCGGCGACCTGGTCCCGCACGAGTTCAACTTCCGCACCCACGGCGACGACCAGCGGGCCGCCCTGGCTGCCCTCTACCACGCGGTCGGCTTCGCCCGCAGCCTGCTCGCCTACGAATTGCCCGACGGCCGGCTCAAGCTGATCGACGGCCACCTGCGCCGCGACCTGGACCCCGACATGGAAGTGGAAGTGGAAATCCTCGACGTCACCGAGGACGAAGCCCGCACGCTGCTGCTGTCGATCGACCCGCTCGCCGCCCTCGCCGAGACGCAGCAGCAGCTGCGCGGCCGGCTGCAAGAGCTGGTGCCGGAGGTGCCCGAAGACCTGCGGCTCGCGTGGGAAGCCACCGCGCGAGCCGCGATCGAATCGCCGACGACGACGACGGGCTGGGCGAAAGCGACCATCGCGGAACAGTACGCGGTGCTGGTGACGTGCCGCGATGAGGCGCAGCAGATCGAGCTGCTGCGCCGGTTTCAGCAGGAGGGGCTGGCATGCAAGGCGTTGCTATCGTGACGTGGCGGTCCACAAATGCGCGCCATTCAGCATTCCGTAATGCGGACCGTGAATGTCTCCGAGCTTCGTGCGGCGCCCGCGCTTAAGATACCTGGCAGGAATGCGGTGGGCACGCTATTCTAACCATTCGGATCGTCCGGACGCAAGATCGGGCGGGAGCCTTTCACGGCCATGCTGTTCGACGCGACATGAAGGACATGGGCCGAGAAAGCCCGCTCTGGCCCTAACGGTCTTTGATCGCCCGCCGACCGTGCCGGTGAAGCTGCTGACGGAACCTCCACTGCCAAAGGGGATCCCGCGGTGCTGCTCGCGCTGGCGAGGGCGGAAGCGGCTATAATAAATTGCGGGAAGCTGCTGGAAACCAGCCGTCCATGCTGGTAGGGTAGTGACATGCCAAAGCAAATGCTCGAATTCGATCGACCGCCGATCGATGAGATCGCTATCAGCCTCCAGTTTGACCCATTGCCCGGCTTCCGTGCTGTGCATATCGGAAGGTTCTGGACGCGCATCCGCGATCGATATCCCTCAACCGAGGACCTTGGCCAACTGCCTGCAACCTCTGACGGCGGGCCAGGGCCGGTCCCCGTGCCGGTTCAGATGATCTCGTTCGGACCAGCACCAGTCCTGCCGCGAACGTGGTTCTTCGATGACAGCAGGAACCGGCTCATTCAGCTTCAGCCGGGCCGCTTCGTCCGCAACTGGCGCAAGCTCACTGACACGGATCGGTACCCCGGCTACAGCGTGCTGATCGACGAGTTCAAGCTGGAGTGGGCCAACTTTCTGTCCTTCTTGCAAGAAGAGGGGGTTGGCCTTCCATCGGTGAACCTGTGTGAACTCACGTACGTAGATCACATCGAGCCGGTCGCGGATGACAAGCTCGGTGAACTGTCGAGCATTTTCACGTTCATGCAGCCTGCCAAGGCAGGCTCGTTCCTAGCGAGCCCTGAAATCTTCCTGTGGTCTGCAGCGTACAGGGTGCCAGCAGGGCGATTGCAGATTGACATGAACCCGGTTCTTCGGGCGCGGGACATGCGCAGAATGTTGGCGGTCAACTTTACGCTCCGCGGGCAACCTCCGGGCAAGTCCGACGACCACGTTTTTTCCTGGTTTGATCGGGCACATGAGTGTGTGAACAAGGCGTTTGAAGAAATCACGGAGCCGCGGATGCACCAAGTGTGGGGGAGAAAGTAAATGAGGGATGACTTGCAGGTAATTGAGGGTACCTTAACAAACCGCGAATTCGTTGCGCAGGTCCCTTGCTTCAACCCAATGTCTACGATCACTACGGTGACATCGTCACCCGTGGTGGGCCTCTTCGGCGCCGCGGGTTGGGTGCTCGAGGCAGCTAAGAAGCTTGAGGCACTTGGCCGGCTTCCGGCTGGGTGGGACTCATATGGCGGCTTGCCGTTACGCCACGAAGTGCGCGAGATGACCGTGCGCGTTCTCGATCGCCTCAAGGTCACGTCCTTGCCGGTGCCGACCGTGGCGCTTGGCTCAAACGGCACCGTTCACCTGGAGTGGGAGGCGCAGGGACGTGAACTGGAGTTAGGACTCGGCGCAGGGGCCACGGTTGGATACGTGAAGGTTGGGCCTGACGGCGAGATCGACGAAGGGCAGGCCGACGCGGGCAACCAGGAGATTCTGCGCCTGACACGGTGGTTGATGGGAGGGGCGACGGAGCGGCCCGCTCATCTGTATTGGTAGTATTCATCCATGCCTCATCAGGACGACCCGTCTTTTTGCGGCGCGATTATGTTCTATCGGCGAATCCCGCCGAAGGGCGATCGCGTGAAGTGGGGTGAGGACGGCAAACCTATTCCAACAACACAAAACTTCAAGGACAAGCGTAACCAATTGTCTGTGTTCCTGGCTCACGAAACCACTCCAGAAAACGTTCTGGATGGCCATCTGGACTTTGGCCTAGTCCATTTCGCGGCGCAGGCGGTGCGCGATGTCTTCGTCGCGTTCGGGCAAGCGGTTATCATTTGTCGGGACGACGAGGATCCGGCAAATGGCCATGTTCTGATTTGCGGCAATATCACCGACGGCATGGCCAAGAAGCTAAGAACGGTTGCTCAGTGGGTCGAAGGGAAGTGGCCGAAACGCCTCGGTCCGGATTCGTGGTAAACGGGCCCTTAACATCCGCCGATGCCTCCGGCGGCTGATCTGGGACCACGTCCGACTGCCCGTTTGGTCCCTGGCGCACCGCAGCGATTGCGGGTGTGCGCAGTTCGGAACTGCAGCGCAACCAACGGCGGCACGAGATAGGGGCACGCTGGGGACGGGCAGCAGGGAGCATTCACGATTCCTTGAATGTCCCCGGCCACGTCCTGTGCCAGCATGATTGAGTATCGTTGCGGTAGCCGAGCCGCCGTACGCCTATAGAGGCCAGATGCAGATGTGCACGTATGTTCTGAAGCATGGCGCCGCCGGATACGCCGATGATTAGTGATTAGAGTTGCATGGGAATTCTTCTCGCTTCAAGACGGGGCGTCAAGCGGGAAGGGCGCGAGAAAAGGGAATCTAATGAACTCGTACAACAAGCTACCTGCTGGGGTGCGTCTGGACCTCTGGCCCAACTCATTTCCAGCGCAACCGCCTGACGACGGGCCGGAAGTTACTCAGCTGAGGGAAGAACTGCGCAAGTCCATGCCGCAACTTGCGGAAATGTTGGAGATACTGAAAAAGCTGCGCCCCATCCAGGAATTGGCTGCGCGACTCGCTGGCCCGCCGCAAGCCGAGGTTATTACCAAGAGAGGCTAATCGCAATCAGGACGTGCGCGTAAGAATGCGGCAGGGCGACGATCTCGCCCTGTCGCCGTCTTGTCGCCAAACAGCTGGCGTCGGAGGAAATACTGTGGCGAAGACGAAGGCTGGTCCGGTAACCCAGAACATCACTTGGGATTCGGTGCGACGCGAGCTGAATAGCACGCGCAACGACCAAGGGAATATCGACTACGACAAGGTGCGACGTAGCAAATTGGCTGCGCTGGCGTCCCACACGCAGCGCCCGACAATTCTTTACGCGACAGACTTTCTCAATGAGGGCAAGATCAAGCACGCCCAAAATGCTATGTCGATCAACCCGCAGGACGTACGCGGGCTGGCAGAAGTCGTGCGCGGCCTTGAGGGGAATGCCGTGGACTTGATACTGCATAGCCCGGGCGGTTCGGCAGAACCCGTGGAATCAATGGTTGCCGTGCTGCGCTCTCAGTTCAAGAATGTTCGCGTTCTGGTGCCGGTCATGGCCAAGAGCGCCGCGACGATGATTGCCTTGGCCGCGAACGAAATCTTGATGCCGGTCAGCGCCGAGCTAGGGCCGATCGACCCACAGTTTCTCCTTAGCGACGGCCGAGGTGGGCAGCGCATGACGCCGGCCCAGGCGATTATTGACGATGTGCGGCGCACAACAAGCGGTGCAAGCCCAGCAGCCAGACGCCGCTGTTTGGCTAACTCAGGTACAGAGTCAACCGCCCGGCCTTTACCAGCAGGCGCTGAATGCCGTGCAGCTTTCAAAGCAGCTCGTCAAACGCTGGTTGGAACAGTACATGTTTGCAGGAGAGGCAAACGCCTCGGCCATGGCTCAGGTGATCGTGGAATACCTCGGCGATCACAACCAGTTCCTGTCCCACGCCCGCCGGGTGGATGTCGTGTCATTGCGCGGTATGCACGCGAAAGTTTACGACATCACCACGGTGGATCGTGAACTCTGGCAACGTCTCGAAGAGCTGTGGTACTGCGTGGAACACACGTTTCTGAACAGCGCTGTCATCAAGATGTGGGAGAACTCGAACGGTGTGGGTGGCGTCGCGCCATGCCCCGCTGTTATGCAGCTTTTTTGAGGATATGGCCCTGGGAGACCCGTTGACTTGCCGATTGTACCACCGTAGGCTGTGGTTTCGAGCGTAGGTAGTTTTCGTGCACCTCACGCCAGATCTTGCTCAACACTAACACGCGCAAGTCGAGAATCACTTGGCCACCCTCGCAGCCCCAAGTCATGCCCGAGCGTTTCAGGCGCTCGCTGAACACCGTCTTGCAGGCCGCCTCGGTTACACCGCTGCCAATGGGCATCCCCTGTCCCCGATACTGCCAGTATTTCATCCACACTGCGTGCTTGCGGATGTAGCGGTAGGCTGTCCAGTAGTCCTCGGTCTTGGCCTTGCCGAGCTTGCGACCGTTGTTGTAGTGCCACATCATCGACCTTAATACTTGGGTCACGCCCTGACGGCGGTCACGCAGCCAGTGCCGCCATTTCGCAAACCAGTGCGAAGCCTTGGCTCCGGCTCCAAACAACGCTTGGGCGATTTTGTTGACGTGGCCGCAGGCATGCCAGAAGTCCAGGACCCACTGCCAGGCTAGCTTCCGCCCTGGATGCCATGGATCGTCCATGCGACGCAGCACTTTCTGGTAGTATTCCTTTGGGTGACTGCCACCATCCGTGATGTAGGCCAAACGGGGCGCGCACCGCCCTGCGGCGTGCCATCGCGTCAGCACCTTGGTCAGCAACGCGGTCAGTTGTGCCGACAGCGTTGCCTGGCCTGATTCGGGCATCCGTCCGAGGTAGACGGTGCCTAGACGTTTGCCACGCCGGTCGCAGACGGATACCGTCGCCGTGCTGCCCTCGTGATAGCCCTGCTTGCGAATCGGCACGTGAATGCCATCTCGACCCGCTGCCAGCGTCGGCGGATGCTTGCCTTTCGACGCCAAGGCTTTGTCCAGCAATTCCAGCAACTTGTTTGCTTGCGCTTCTTCGCGAAACGGGGCCAAGCCATCCCGCAGCGTCGCGGTCACCTTACGCAAACTGTGCACCGACCAGCAGACGTTGTGCTGGCGCTGCAGGAGGGTGCGGACTTGGTCCTGCTCGTGGTCCACCGACAACACACCGACGCGTTCCGCCAGGGCCGCGGTCGCCAGCCCAGCTTCGATACCCAACTGTTTCTCCAGCGGAACCAGTGCTGGCTCGCCGGGCTCAACGGGCTGGTACAAATAGCGATGCAGCTCGATCTCACCGAACAAGCTGCCGACCCACTTGCGGCTTTTGGGCCGACGACGGTAGACCTCGCCGGCAAACCGCAGCCGCAACGGGCACTCGTCGCGGCGTTGTGGCTCGATGCCATTGAATTCGTGCTCGACGATGATTCGATTCGCTTCACGTGCAATCGCCGCCAACTCGTTTTCAAACGCACAGGCGCGCACCGGCGTGACCGGTTCTTGGCGAAAGCGTCGAATCAGAGCAATGAGCTTCAGAAACTGAGGCAGCGCACGAATCAGCACTTCAAGCACATCGCGCAGATCCGGGATTGCCGGCAGCATGGCCGCCAGGGTAGACTGCTTCATGGGGGAATCCTTTCCTGTAGTGGCGGTTCGCACCAACATTGGGCAGGAAAGGCCCCTCTTTTGCAATGTCAACCGGCCAAGTTCGCAGCCTCGCGTCCTGCGGAAACGCGAGAAACCCCGGATTCTCCAGGGGCTGGCGCGATTCCACCCAACGGTGTGGCGCTTTTCCAGATCCTCCAACCCCAGCTCATCATGGCACCCTTCGGGTCTGTTGGACCCCACCAGGCACAATAGCCGATGAGCGCTAAGCCGAAATGAGGGCACACCGCCGGGGGACCGGGGTACATACGGCATGTCCGGCCGAAATCCTGTATGTCCCGGGCCGTCTGTACACAGTTTAGCGCTCCGTCCCGCGAGACGCCGATCCTGACGTGCTGATACGGATATGAAGAGTTTTTATACAATCGTAGAAATAAAGCAAATTCTTGTTGCATCTTTGTCGGATAGAAGTGAGAATCATTGCAGCTGGTGTGTGCACCTTTGACACAGTTGTCGGTCTTGTCGCGGAGAATGTCGTGGGGAAGCGGCGCACGTCGATCACCGAGGCCGTCGCTGGTTGGCACGAGCGAAATCCGCTCTACCAATGGCGCAAAAAGCAAGAACCGGAAGGATGGAATCGCTCCGTCCTGGCACGGAAGCTTGGGGCGTCCCCGGCGGCTGTGGGTACATGGGAAAAAGGTCAGCGAACACCAGGCGGAAGAATGATGGCGAAGATCGAGAAACTGACGGGCATCACCTCAGCGCAGTGGATAGGGTGGTTAGACCAGAAGCCGACGGACCAGTGAAGGCCGATTGGAATTGACAGGTTCAATGGACTTGCTATGAGGCATTGTTGCCGACTGAGAACCCCCGTGCACAGTTTCGCGATCGACGGAAAAGGCTGTAACCCAAGGGGATACGCGAAATGAACTCGGAGGCATCCGACGAACTGATGGCCGAGCGCTCCCGCGACAGCATTCGGGATTTTCTTGCGGCAGTCCACACGCAGGAGCCGGTCGGAGGACTGACGCACAATTTCTATCGCTATCCCGCGCGCTTTTCACCGATATTCGCTCGTGCCACTATCGAGGCATTCAGCTCCCCCGGCGACGTGATCCTCGACCCCTTTATGGGCGGAGCTACTAGCCTTGTGGAATCACGGGCCCTCGGCCGTCACTGCGTAGGCTGCGATATTAGTTCTCTGGCGGCATTCGTGGCCCGCGTGAAGACGACCTTGCTGGTGGAATCGAGCTTGAGAGAGATATCAGAATGGGTTGCTGCCCTTGAAGGCAATCTGAATCTGCACCAGCCCGCTGAAAACGCGGAAGTGCCGGAGGATGATCACTATCAGAGGAACGTACCTTGGCCCATGCGAAAGATGATCGGACTCATTCTTGCGCGGGTGTCCGATCTGCGCACAAGACCGCAGCAACGATTTGCTCGTTGTCTGTTGCTCAACATCAGCCAATGGGCGCTGGATTGCAGATCGTGCATTCCCTCGGCCCGTGAATTTCGCGATAAGCTCTCCGAGTATCTGGATGGCTTGTTGAACGGTGCGAGGGACTTCCGGCGGTCCGTGTACAGAAACCGTCTGCCAGGACCAGCAATTCCAAAGGCCTTATGCTTGCATCGGCCCGCGGCCGTCTTGCCTGACGCGCAGGAACTGGCCAAGTTGCCGAAGCCCCCATCTCTCGTTATCACCTCGCCGCCCTATCCCGGAGTTTACGTTCTCTACCATCGTTGGAAGGTCCGCGGCCGAAAAGAGAGCCCCGTTCCGTTTTGGTTAGCGGACTGCAATGACGGGGAAGGGCAAGCCTTCTACTGCTTCGGCGACCGCCGACACAAGGGCCTCAAGGGTTATTTCGACGGAATCAAGAATGCTTTCGCAGGTGTTCGCTGCGTCGTGGCACCCGGTGCGTTGGTGGTGCAATTGGTGGCATTCAAAACGCCTGACTGGCAACTTCCTCGATATCTCGAATCAATGACCGCCGCCGGCTTCAGCGAGGTCCTTCCACAGTCGCTAGGGCTTTCGTTAGCAGGTCGGCTGTGGAGGACAGTCCCCGGGCGCCGATGGTTTGCGCTCATCCAAGGAAACCTTGCAACATCGCAAGAAGTCGTCCTCTTCCATCGACCAACCTGACCTACGCCTCGGCGGCAAGGTTTGCGGGGCCGAGGGATAGTCGCTGGATGACGGGAATAATGACCGACGCGATCCCCATGCAGGCTCCATTGATCTCGGCCAGGTGGTCCTTGACATCTTCCACGTCCCGTTCCTGCTCTACACGATGCCGTGGATGCCGTCCGTTGGTCCCGGTACCATTGTTCTCGTCCGTCTTTTCGTGTCTCCGATGTTCCTGGAGCATCCCGAGCGCTACCAGGGTCAGACCGTATTTGAAGTAGTACGTGATAAGGGGATGCTCGCTGGTGCGTTTCTCGCGACGCAACTCGTTCGCGAGGTGAATGTTATCCATGTTTACCAGGATGTCGTATTTCCCTTCGTCCTCGGCCGGCCGAATTTCCAGCGCGGTGAACTCGTCGAACTCGTTCCCATCGCCGTAGCGAATCGAGGGTTTGTCGTCGATCATGCGCCGTCGCGCGTCACCGGGATAATATCCGGCATCGCAAGGCGGCTGCCGCCGCGCGGTCGAGGCGGTCCAGGCGGGCGAGGCTCGTCGTTCGCCGGTTCCGATACGCGAATCCCGAATCGGCAAATGAATGTCTCCATTTGCGTCGCATCAGTGACGCGAACTTCAGTCGTGATCACATCACCGACACGGCAGTTAGGCGGAAGCATGTACATGGCGCCAACGCGACCGTTTCGCAGATTCCATGCGCGGTTGATTCCTTGTGGCATGAAAACGATGGTGCCCGGATCCTCCGGACGGTCGAAATAGTTGTTCTCCGCGTCGGTTTCGAACAGAACACGGCAATTCCGGTTAATCGGACAAGACTTCGTCAGACCACCTTCCGGCTCGTGAACGAGACGGAAGTACGTGGGGAAACGCTTGCCGACGAACGGCTTCATGTCGTCCTCGGGAACCCAGGGGGTGTGAAGACGCGTGCCGGGGTTGAAGATCGCAGCCAGCGCGGGGCATGTGCGAACCAAATCCTCGAGCACTTTCGCCGGTTCGTCGTCGTTCAGGGTGTCCTTCAGTTGTTCCTCTCGTCGCCGAGCGTTTAGTTCCCGCAAGGCGGTCCGCAGCGGGGACTCTTCTCGGGAAAGGTGGCTGACCAGTTCCTCGATGACGAGTTTCTTCACCTCCCAATCTACCGTCCGATCCCGTGCCGGAGTAAAAAAATCGTGCTGAACGTCTGCGATCATGTTCGTGCAATCGACGGCGATGACCATATGTTTGGCCAGGTAACCGTAACGCAGCTTCTCCTTGATGAACTCGGGATGGGCGCGGTCATGCACCTGGCCGTTCAGCGTGAAGAACATGCCGTGCGGAATGTGCTTCGGCTCGAAAGGCTTTCCCGCTTTGTCCTTGTCGCGGTAGACGGTAACGGACACTTTCAGTTCCCCGATATCAGGAAGGGACAGTTGCAGAGGCAGCTGGCTGAATCCTTCCTCGATGCGAGATCCGCGCTTACTCTCCTCCTGCTCATCTCCCTCGCTTTGCGCGGCAATATTCACCGCCAGCCCCGACAGTGTCGTCTGGAAGTAGTGTGCTGCATAGTCGCGGGTCTCGCTGACGCGGATTGGCAGCGCGAGGCTATACAGGTACTTCTCCAGCTCCTCGCGCGGGAAGGTAGTCGCCAGACTGCGTGTTGACCAATTGTACCCGTACACTTTGATGCACGTGCCGTGAGCTAGCCCGCCTTCATAGGCGGTCGGGGCTTTGCCGCGTTCCAGGATGACGGGCAGCGCAGGAACGGTGTCAGCTGTGAACGCCGGCACCTTTCCGCCAGGCGCCAAATACCACAAGGACCGTCGTGGCCGACGTTGCTGGCTGGGAAGCACCTGCCTCACCAACGTGAAACCCCACAAGTCCCGCGTCATGTCGTCAGGGGCGGTCGGGCAGTCAGGGTTGCGACGCGAGACAATGAGTTGGTATTTCCGCGAGCCGCAGAACCTCAAGACGGCGGAGCCGCCGCAATTATTGATGCCCTGTACAAACGGGATTCCGTACTTGTTTTTTCCGCGCAGAGACAGGAACGTCGACGAAAACTGTTGCGGCGATTGGCCCTCGCCGCGGTCGATGATGAGATAGTTTGGCGCGGCCTTGGGTCCCGTCGCTACGAAATGAATGTTGTCAGCAAGCGTGGTCCGGTTGGCTGCCGGCATGCTGTCGAGTCTACCGTTGGTTACACCGAAGAAATCGCGCGCGGCGTCGGACATCGACTTGGGGGCGCGGTCGGACTCCGGGTTGATGCCAGCCTTCCAACAGCCGGCGATGAGCATGGCATCAATGCAGTTGATGAGTTTTTCCACGAGCGCGCCGGTCGGGTTGGTATTCTGATTGCCCACCGTGCTCCAGTTATTATCGTCGCCACCAAGTGGAAGCCAGGCCTGATCGTCGTGGTCGAAATAGCCAGCCTCTTGAAGGATGGCGTCAACGCCAGCTTCCGTCTCGGCCTTGAGAAGCCGAAGGAACAATTCGTGCTCGGTCATGAATTACCTCGCTTGATCACGGACACACTGTTTTCAAGAAGGCCAACCCTTGTTTCGTTGCTGTGTAGTACATGCGCACGCCCTCACGGCGGCGTTCGATCAGACCGAGATCCGACATTCGCGAAACCGCACCCGAGCGTTGCGACGTAAGGAAAGACTGGCTAAGAGCCCCGGCTCGGTCCTCATCGAGAAACCCCTTGAGCGCATTATCGATTTGCTCAGGCGATGTGTGTCCCTGCTGTACCGCTTCAAGGATAACGCGGTACGCAAATGCCTCCACCGGCACTGAGCGACGAATGTGATTTGCCAGATACTCGCGTTCTTGGGATGAAAACTTGTCTGTGGGCTCTAGGGGATTGCCATCCAACAGCGGGTTGAAGAGCGTGGCGAGTTCCCATGCCGAGCGGGTGGGAACTATTCTCCTTTCCTTACGAACCTGCAAAAAGTTGATCAACTTCAAATCCACCATCAAGCCTGAGAGTTCACCGCGGCTGTTCTGATAAACCACAAATTGGTTGGCATAGCGTGTTCGTCCTTTCTGAGCCCCTTCCTCGGCGCTGGGAAAGGCGGTTGCTAGTGCCTCATCGCGCGAGGTTTTGAATGCGCTGTCGAGCTGCCGTAGGTAGTCGCCGAGCACGGCAGCCTGCGCGGCAATCACCGACGCAGCAGATGCAATCTCTAGCCCCTTTGGGCTCTCCAGGAAGAGCCGGATTCAGCGCCCTCGCATTGACTTTGGCCGGCAGTAAACGGTTGAACTGCCCGAGGACCCACCGATCTAGGGGAATACGCTGTCCGTCAGACCACATGTCCGCCGGCAATTCAGCAAGCCCTGCAGGCTCATTTGGAGGGAACACATCTTGCCGGAAGAGCTGCGGCACACCCGACAAATTGCCGCCTTCAGGCGGCGCTCCAGATTCCTGCGCGTTTCGTCTATTCTTGGCATCGCCCTTTTCCGTCCTGGCGGGCGATCTCGCGTTTCCACCGCCGTTGATGGTGGTTCTGTGATTCTGGACCGGATCAGCAGGCACTGTTGGGGTCAATTTGATTGCCGTCTCGCCGCCGATGATCAGCGAGCCGTTTTCCGCAACTACCTTTTCCATAAGGACTAAATTGCGAACGGCCGCCTCAATTGCTTCGCCGTGGTTCCGATAGGATCCCCTTGCAACAAGCCCGTCAAGGTTGTCACGGGTTTCTGCTGTGCAGCTAACGCACAGGATCATGTACATCTCCTCCAACAGCAAATTACACTGTCAACAGTATTCTACAGTTAATATGGTCTACGACAACTGTGAGAAGGCGAAAAAAGTGCGACCGGCAACACGCGGCCCCGTTTTCTGGCATTCACCGAGAGATATTTCATGAGGCCTGATTTAACACAAAGTCGAACTGGCCAATCAGTTAAGCGAAGTGCCATTAGCGGCGGAAGCCTTATGCGTATCGCCGACGCAAAAAAAGTCTGGGGGTTTATTTTGCGTCAGCTGACGTGTGCGGGGGCTGGTGCCGAGCGAGAAACGGGGACTTGGCGGACGCGCATGATTCGCGATCGCGCCATGGTCAATCTTTCCTGTCTCGGTCGGTGTTTTTTTTGCTTGCTGGATTCCAGGTTGCGTGCGCCGCGCCATGCTGGAGAATGCCCGATGAGCGATGCGCCGAAACGACGGCACGCTTTCGCAAACTCGAAATCCGAAGCACGAAATCCGAAACAAGCTCCAAACACGAAACGCTATTTCCTGGTCGCCGCGTCGCGATCGCAGCCATGAAGCCGCCGCGAACGGCGCCTGCCCGGAATCGGCACGCGACGACTTGACAGGCGGCGGCGGGTGTGTTCTGTTACATGCTCGTGTTGAATGACCAACCGTTCATCCGCACTCGCCCTGGAGGACTTATGACTAAGCAGTTATTCAGGTGTGTCCTGGGCTTTCTCGGCCTGATCGTCGTTACTGCCGGGCCGGCGCACGCGGACGATCTCGACAAGATGCAAGGGACCTGGAAGGCGACCTTTATCGCCGTCGGCTCCAAGGAAGCTGACAAGGCGACGCTGAAGGAATTTCACGTCATCATCGACGGCAACAAGTTCACCCTCGTCGAAGGTAGCAAAAAGGAGGTCGTCCACTTCACGCTCGACTCCAATGCGAAGGTCCCCGTCATCGAGTTCTTCAAGACCTCCGCCAAGACGGAGAAGATCTGGCACGGCATCTACATGTTCGAGGGCAAGAGCCTCAAGCTGTGCTGGGGGCCCGCGGGTCAGAAACGACCCCACGAGTTCGAGACCAACAAGAACGACGAGAACCGACTGTGTGTTCTGAAAAAGAAGTAAGAGGCTGTTCCGGCCGCGCGAAACCGCAAGCGAGGTGCGATGCGAATGACGGTGCACCTGCCGACACCCGGGTTGACGCGACGTGACTTGCTCTGGCGCCTCGGCGGCGGACTCGGCGGGATTGCGCTGCTCGATTTGCTCGGCCGGCAGGGGCTGCTCGCCGATGCCCCGTCTGCGGAGTTGAACGGCGGCTTGCATCACCGCGCAGGGCGCGGCGCGTCATCCAGCTGTTCATGAACGGCGGGGCGAGCCAGGTCGATACCTTCGACTACAAGCCGGCCCTCGATCGGCTGCACGGCCAGCGCTTCGATCCCGGCGTGCCCGTCGAGGCGGTCACCTCAACGCCGGGCCAGCTCATGAAGTGCCCGTTTCGCTTCCGCCGGCACGGGCAGTGCGGCCGATGGGTCAGCGCGGCGTTTCCGCACCTCGCCCGGCACGTCGACGATCTCGCATTTCTGATGTCGCTCACCGCGCGCACCAATGTGCACGGGCCGGCCAGCTATTTGATGACTACCGGATTTATCCTGCCGGGCTTTCCGTGCCTGGGGGCGTGGCTCAGTTATGGTCTGGGCAGCCTGAGCGACAACCTGCCGACGTTTGTGGTGCTGCCGGACGTGCGCGGTATGCCGTACAACAACCAGGGAAACTTCTCGGCGGGGTTTCTCCCTGCACGTCACGCCGGCACGGTGCTGCGCATCGGGGCGGCCAACCCGATTGCCGACCTGTTTCCGCCCGCGGCGGCCCGGCACATCACGCCCGAAAGCGAGGCCGAGGGCTTGTCACTCCTCCGCCGAATGAACGAGGAGCATTGGCAGCAGGTGCCGGGCGACTCGCGACTCGAGGCGCGTATCGCGTCCTACGAGCTGGCTGCCCGGCTGCAGGTCCACGCGCCCGAGGCGCTCGATCTGGGCCGCGAGACCGAAGCGACGCGCCGGCTGTACGGCATCGGCCAACTGCCGTCCGACGCGTTCGCTCGGAGCTGCCTGACCGCACGCCGGCTGGTCGAGCGCGGCGTGCGCTTTGTGCAGGTCTGGTCCGGCGCTGGCGGGCCATCGAACAACTGGGATAATCACGGCAGCATCGTCCGCGAATTGCCGCCGATGGCGCTCGCCACCGACCAGCCGATCGCCGCCCTGTTGACTGATCTCAAGACGCGCGGCTTGCTGGACGACACGCTGGTCGTGTGGTGCACCGAGTTTGGCCGGCAGCCGTTCACGCAGGGCTCCGAGGGGCGTGACCACAACGGCGGCACCTCGGTCGCATGGCTGGCCGGCGCCGGCGTGCGTGGCGGCGCGGCCCACGGCGCCAGCGACGAGTGGGGCTGGCGCGACGGTGCCGCTCGACGGCCACGACCTGCACGCGACGCTGCTGCACCTGCTCGGCATCGACCATGAGCGGCTGACGTTCCGCCACAACGGCAGCGATCGCCGGCTCACTGACGTGCATGGGCACGTGGTGCACCAGATCATCGCGTGAGGCTCATGGATACGCTTATCGGCCGGGAGCTGCGCATTTCCGCGTGGCGCTGGCGCACGGCGCTCGGCGTCGGCGTGCTGGTCGTCGCACTCGATCTTGTGCTGAACGGCCATGCGCGCCTGGCGACGGACGCGTACACGCGGCTTGCCACGGCAACCTGGCTGAACCCCGATCGGCTGCGTGCCGTGTACACCGAAGCGGACTACACGGCGGCGCTGCAAGCGTACCAGGTGATGATGGACGCCGAGACGAGCGCGCTGCAGTTCGCGCGGCCCCTCCTGGCGCTGATCGCGGTGCTGGCGTATCTCGCGCTTGCGCGGGGGGATCGCGTTTCCGTGGGATTGACGGCAGCGCCACGGCAGGGATGGCGCTTCTGGTTGACGACCGGCGGTTGGCTGGGCGTGGTCGTGATCGGTGCCGCCGTGCCGCTGGGTCTGGTGTGGCGCCAGATCGGTTGGGGCTGGGACGCCGTGGCCGAGGCGTTCGCGGACAATGAGTGGCCGCTTGTGGATTGCGTGATCCGCTTTCCCGTGTTCGAGGAGTTCATCTACCGTTTGGCCATCTGTGTGCCGATCGCGGCGCGCTTCGGCACTCGCCCGGCCATCGCGGTGAGCGGCAGCCTGTTCATCGCGATCCACCTGATCTACGGCGTGGCCAATCCCGTCAACGTGATCGCCGGCTTCCTGCTGGCATGGACGTTCCTCAAGAGCAACTCGATCGTCGTGCCGATCCTGCTGCACGCGCTGGGCAACCTATTGTTTTACCTGATTCTCCTGGCCCTCGGACCCAGCCTGGCCCACCTGCTCATTTGACGCCTGTTCCCGCTGTGTGCGCGTCGATAGAGTGGGAGCAGCGAGTTAACCCATCTCCTGCGAGGAAGCAATCATGATGAAGGCAGCCATGCTCCTGTTCACGGCCGGTGCAGTGGTGCTGGCCGGCGGCGGGGCGGACGAGGCGGCGCTGAAGAAGGAGAAGGCCCGGCTCGAAGGCATGTGGAAAATCACGCGCCTGGCGACGCCCAAGGGCGATCAGGACGGAGCCGTCGGCGCCACGCTGACGTTCGGCAAGGACGGTTCGCTCGAGTACCGCAAAGACGACGAAATGAAGAAGGCCTCGTTCAAGCTCAATCCCGCCGCCAAGCCGAAGGAGATCGACATCACTCCCGAGGAGGACGCCGATAAGGTCATGCACGGCATCTATCAGATCGAGAAGGACTCGCTCAAGATCTGCCTGTCAAAGGAAAAGCGCCCGAACGAGTTCGCCGCCGCGGAAGGGGGCAGCAACATCCTGATTGTGCTGGAAAAGGCGAAGTAAGCGGTTGAGCCCCGGCAGGTGCTGGACTACTAGCCGCCATCATTACGGGGCTCACCCTCGCCGGCGCCCCATCGGAACGGTGGGGACCGGGTCGGGCGCCTTCGGCAAGTGGACAACGTAAGCGCCGATCCATTCGCCGCCCGTGCCCTGATAGAGCCAATTGCTGGCGAAGAGGACCCGCTGCCCATCCGGCGAGGGTACCGGCTGGGCCTCCGAGCGGTAGGCGAAATCCGGATCCTCGGTGTTCTGCGGCAGACTGGTGTCGTCGGGGTCGGTGTGGTCGTCGGCCAGCTGCTGGACCGTTCCGGAGCCATCCATCTTCACCGCCACGATTTCATCGGCGTAACGGTCGCCGGTCTCGTTGTAATAGGACACGTAGCACCAGCCGGGCCGATCGATGGCCCTGCAGGAAACGTGGTCCGCATCGGCCTCGATCGCGATGGTCGTGCCGTTGCCCGGGTCGGTCAGCGACGTGACGGCACCGTTGCTGAGTTGCACCATCACCACGTTGCCGATGCCGTCGCTGTTGACCGTGTGGATGCCGGGAACATTCTTGCCGAGGTTGCCCAGCTGGTCCTGCCCGATCATGACGTTGGCATTGTTCAGGAACGGGTCCAGCGCCATGTCCTCGTGGCCCACGCTGTAGACAAACCCCAGCGCCGGGTTGCCGACCATGCCCGGCCAGGTTACCGACATGGCCTGCGGCGACAGGGCCAGCGTGGTCGGGTTCACCTTGAGGACCTGCTCGAAGTCGCCGGATTGGCCGTCCAGCATGCTGTAATGCACGACCACATAATCACCCGACGGCGCAATGGAGTACGAGGACACGGTGCCGTTGATTCCCAGGGTGCTGAGATCGAAGACCGGGCCGATGCGCTCGGTGGGGTAGGCCTGCATGTCGAGGATGAAGAAATGTGTCAGGTCGCCCAGGCAAATGAACTGGCCATTTTGCGACGCGTTGCCCTTGGCGTTGCCCATATAGGTGATGTCGATGGGCAGCGTATAGGTGCGCACCACGGTGTTGGTCCGGACATTGAACCAGTAAAATTGATTGCTGTCGTCGCCGGCGAGCATGACGACATTGGGGTATTCCGGGCTCGGATTCCACCGCTGATCGTCGCTACCGTTGCCGGGCAGGTTACTCGGCGTGCCGAACTCGACCTGGTAGGTGGTCCCATTGAGGTAAAGCTGATCGGGCGTGCCGCCGTCGTCGCCGCGGTTCTCGACCATGATGAGGCTGCCGTTGGAATTCCAGGCCTCATTGAGATTGTAGTTTTGCCGGGCGTCCAGGCTCCAGGTGCCGATCGTGGTGCCGTTCGCCGTGACTACCGGGGTGCCGGCTTCGCCGGTAATGCTCGTGACCGCATTGCCGGTGGCCGGGTCGGTAGAGGTCTGCAAGTACGCAGGCTTGGCGACCACCGGGACAGGCAGGGCACCACCAGTCGTGACGGTGGCGGGAAGGTCCCGGTCTTCGAGTACGCCAAGGCAGGGGATAAATCGCCGCGCGACTGGAGGTGACTTGCGGATGTAAAGAGAACGAAGCGCCTGGAGCTTCTTCAGCCACTGCAACAGGGAGCGTGCGCGCATGGAATCCTCAGCAAGGTGGCACGAAACGACGTGCCGCCTTTGAGCGTGTGGGGTGTGGAAGAAGTTGGCAATTCCCGGGCCGGCGCGGTCGATTCCCCCATCAATTCTGGAAGTCGTCTGTTACCAAGGGGATGAGCAACCGACGCGGAGGACGGGTCCAAAAGGAGCTGCAATCTGGTACGCGATTGTTAACGCGGCTGTTAACAGCTGTTCAGAAGCATTAACAACGATGGCGGAGAAGGATGGGGCGACAACACACCACGCAGGCGCGGATGAGCGTCTGTAGCGCGTCGAGGGCGTCGCCCTGGATCGAGCGAACCGAGGCCTAGCTGGCGGCGTCGCCGAACAACACGAGATTGACCGCGTTGGCGACGCTGGCGGTGGTGCGGGCCTCGAGCTTGTGCATCAGGTTCGCGCGGTGGATGTCCAGCGTCTTGGGGCTGATCCCCAGCTCCTCGGCGATTCGGCGATTCGGCTTGCCGGTCGCCATCATGCCGGCAACCTGCCGTTCGCGCTCGGTGAGCCGCGCGTAGCGTGCGCGGGCCTCGGCCACCGACAGGCCGAGCGTTTTCTCGATGACCGCCAGCGTGACGGTCGAGCCCGACGGGGCGGTGCCGTTGCTGCGGAGACTGCGCGTCGAGGACTTTTGCTTCACGGCGATCGCACTCATGGTGCACCCCAGGTGAGCAGAGAATTTCCCAGCGAGCGACGTGCCCGCCGAGACAGGGAACGAATCTTAACGCCGATTGTATACACCGGCGCGGGGCAAAACAGCTTTTTTTCGGATTTTTCAGCCGCGGGGTAAGACATGTCCCCAGGACAGGAGCTGCGGATCGGGCGGCAGCGGCGCGGCCGGCCGCAACCAGCCCGCCATGACCAGCGTGCCAACCTGGAAGTACACAGCGTCGGCGTCCGACGGGCTGCCCGGGAAATGCCCGAACCCGCCGTCGGCATTGCGGCACGCCAGCGCCCACTGCGCGGCTTTGGCGATTGCCTGCGTGACGGCTGGCCGATCGTGACCGAGCTGCACCAGGCAAAACACGGCGTCGAAGGTGGCATGGCGATCGCGGGCCGGCGGATTGAGCAGCCAGCTGCCGTCGGGCTTCTGGTCGCGCAGCACGCGGGCCACGATGGCGTCCGCCCGGGGCGTCGGCGCGCCGATCAGCCGATAGTAGTGCGCCAGGTGGAACGTTGCTGCAATGTGATTGTCGAGGTAGCCGTCATCGGCCTGTTTCATAAGGGCGCGGAGCTTTTGGTCCTGCTCGGCCGAAAAAGGCTTACCCATGCACTGGTAAGCCAGCGGGAAAAAGCTGGTTGTGTACAGCGGCAGCTTGCGGTAATCGCCGGCCAGGACCTGCTCGAACACCGGCAGCGGATCGTGGCGCGGCCTGGCGCCGAGCGCGTGCAAAGCCACCAGGCCCTGCGTGGTGTTATAGACGCGTGTTAGCGGTGCCTTCGCATCGCCGGTGCCGCGCTCGTGGTAAAACGCGCCGTCGTCCTTTTGCCGCGACAAAAGATATGCGAGCGTTCGGTCCTCATGCGGCAGCTTCCAGCCGAAGGTGCGGTGCAACGTGACGGCGTAGGTAAGCGGGGCCAGGTCGCTCAGGGCGCTGTCCGACATGCCGAGATAATCGGGGTCGATGCCGGGCTGGAATGAGCCATCCGCGCGTGCCGTTTTTTGCCAGAACGCCTTGAGGCCGTCGAGCACCTCCTGCGGGCTGGGTTTCGCCGACGGTTCATCGGCAGCTGCGGCGAGCGGCCGCGCTGGCAGCACTACAAGGATCAGGAGAAGGTAACGCATGGGTGATGCACGGAAACGCGCCGGTAAAGAAAGGATGCTACGGGGCCCACGGCTGGTCAGTGTAGACCGCCAGGCGCCGGCACGCAAGGAATTTCCTTTTGCATGCGCGCCACGGCTGCGAGAGAATGCAGCGGGTAACGAAACCTGCACCAAAGGAAGCCATAGGATTCGCAGCCATGCGCCGCTTCACGCTGCTCCTGCTCCTGGCCGTCCCGCAACTCGCCAGCGCAGGAGGCGAAGGTCCTCAAGGGCCATACCGGCTGGGTCGGCGCCGCGGCGTTCGCGCCGGACAGCGGGCTGCTCGCGACCGCCAGCGCGGACAAGACCGTCAAGCTGTGGGACGTGCCGGCCGGCAAGGTTACGGCCACACTCACCGGGCACACGGATTACGTCTCCGCCGTGGCATTTGCCCCGGACGGCAAGACGCTGGCCACCGGCAGCTTCGATGGGACCGCGAAAATCTGGCACGTGGCAACGCCCGCGGTTCGCCACACGCTGACTAGTCATCGCGGCGTGGTGCAGGCCGTCGCCATTTCGCCCGATGGCGCCACGCTGGCAACGGGCGGCGTCGATGCCACCATCCGGCTCTGGGACCTGGGCAGCGGGGCGAGTAGGGATATTACCTTCCGCCACCGCAGCTGGGTCAACGCCCTTGCCTATGCGCCCGACGGCAAGCGCCTGGTTTCCGGCAGCTCCGACGGCACGGTCCGGCTCTGGGACATGGCGAAGCACACGGAAATCCTGGCGCTGGACGTGGCGAAGCTCGGCGAGGTGCGCTCGGTGGCCGTCGCCGCGGACGGCAAGACGGTCGCGGCCGGCGTGCGGTACGGCACCGTCAAGCTGTTCGACCTCGCCCAACGCAGTGAGCGCACCCTCAAGGGCCATGTCAGCGACGTCTGGGGCGTCGCATTTACGCCGGACGGCCTGACGCTGGTCAGCGGCGACGGCGACTGGCAGCGGCCGGGCGACGTGAAACTCTGGGACGTCAGCGCGGGCAAAGTACGGGCCGCGCTCAAGCATTCCGGCGAGGTGCTGTGCGTGGTGGTTTCGCCTGACGGCAATTTTCTCGCCGCCGGCAGCTGGGACGGCACGATCCGGCTATGGGATTTGCGTGCCGTGCTGCGCGGCACCCGCGATTAGGCGGAAAAACCTTGCCCTCCCTGCATCGTGGGGGTATCCTATTGTTACCCTCCCTGCGGCGCCCCAGGCCCGCCGACGTTCATCCCGCCCGAACTGTCCCGCCAAGCTCGCACCCGCCAGGCCCGCATCCACATGAAACGCGGCATCCTCCTCGCCCTGGTTTTGGTCGCGCCCGTCCGTGCCCTTGCCGACGGACCGGCAATGGCCCGCCTGGACGTGGCCCCCGGCCGATGCGAACTCGCGGGTCTGCGCGAAGGCCGGCAGCTAATCGTCACCGCCACGGCGCACGGCGGGCAACTCGTCGACCTGACCCGTAAAGCGAAGTACGAAGTTGCGCCGGCAGGAGTGGTCCGCGTTTCGTCGGACGGGTACATCCGACCCGCGGCCCGGGGCGAAGCGGATGTCACGATCGACGCCGGCGGTCTTAAGCAGACCGTCCATGTCGTGGTGCGGGACGCCAGCGCCGATCGACCGCTCCATTTCGTCAATGACATCGAGCCGCTGCTGTCGCGGCATGGCTGTAACGCGGGCGGCTGCCATGGCCGGGCCAGCGGGCAGAACGGCTTCAAGCTGTCGCTGTTCGGCTTCGACACGGCCTTCGATTACAACGCCATCGTTAAAGAAGCTCGCGGCCGGCGCGTCTTCCCGGCGGCCCCGGATAGCAGCCTGTTGCTGGTGAAAGCCGCCGGCCTGGTCGCGCACGGCGGCGGCAAAAGGCTCGTTCCCGACAGCGACGATTTTCACACGCTCCGCAGCTGGATCAGCCAGGGAACACCGCTCGGCGACGGCAAGGCGCCGACGCTCAAGCAGCTCCGCATCGTGCCGGACCAGCGCGTGCTCGACCGCAGCGCCGAGCAGCAGCTGGCCGTGCTCGCGCATTACAGCGACGGCAGCATCCGCGACGTGACCCGGCAGGCCCAGTTCCAGAGCAATGAGACGACCGTGGCCGGCGTCGACAGCGACGGGCTGATCCGCACATTCGACCTGGCGGGCGAGGCGGCAGTGATGGCCCGCTACATGGGACACGTCGCCGTCTTCCGCGCCCTGGTGCCGCTCGGCAAGCCCATCGCCCAGTATCCCGCGTTCCCCGGCAACAATTACATCGACGAGCTGGCCCTCGCCCGCTGGAAGCAGCTCGGCATCGTGCCGTCGGAATTGTGCAGCGACAGTGAGTTCGTCCGCCGCGTCCACCTCGACGTGTGCGGCCGGCTGCCGACGCCGGACGAGGTGCGTGCCTTCATCGCGGATACGGGGCCGGACCAGCGCGCCCAGCTCATCGATCGCCTGCTGGAAAGCCCGGACTACTCGGCGTATTTCGCGCTGCGCTGGGGGAGCATCCTCCGCAACGCGAGCCTGGCCGGGTCGGAGCAGGCGGCGTACGCCTTCCACGAATGGATTCGCGACATGATCGCGCGCAATCGGCCCTACGACGAGTTCGTGCGCGGCATCGTCGCGGTGGCCGGCGAATGGCAAGACGCGCCGGCGGTCAACT
Source organism: uncultured Gemmataceae bacterium (assembly GCA_963834865.1). Lineage (GTDB taxonomy): Bacteria > Planctomycetota > Planctomycetia > Gemmatales > Gemmataceae > CAWIDK01. Next base: position 986,596 of record CAWIDK010000002.1, on the reverse strand, counting down.
GGTACTGGCAGATGCGCGACGACCAGCTCCATCAGCCGGTCGCCGACACCGCCCAGGTCTTCCTCGGCCTGCGCCTGCAATGCGCCAAGTGCCATCACCATCCCTATGAGCGCTGGAGCCAGGAGGATTATTTTGGCCTGGCCGGCTTCTTCTCGCGTCTCGGCCGCAAGGGCCTGGGCGAGCCGCCGCCCTATTTCTCGGAGCGCCGCCGCACCGTGGGCGAGATTAACCCGGCGACCGGCAAGCCGATCGAGCCGAAGCTGCTCGATGGTCCCTATTTGACCATCCCGCCGGAACAGGACCCGCGGCACAAGCTGGTCGACTGGATGGCGGAGCCGAACAACCCGTTCTTCGCTCGTGCACTGGTCAACCGGATGTGGGGCCATCTGCTGGGTCGCGGCCTGGTCGATCCGGTTGACGACATGCGCGAGACGAACCCGCCGAGCAATCCCGAATTGCTCGACGCGCTGACGAAGGAATTCATCCAGCACAAGTTCGACGTCAAGCAGGTGCTGCGGACGATTTGCCGGTCGCGCACCTACCAGCTCAGCGCGACGCCGAACGATTACAACCAGCACGACAAGCAGAACCACGCGCGCTATTACGCTCGCCGGCTGATTGCGGAAGTGCTGCACGACGCGGTCGACCAGGCGTGCGGAACGCGGACGCAGTTCGGCAAGATGTCGAAGCAGTCGCGCGCGGTCGATTTGCCGCACGAGGGCTTCGGCTCGTATTTCCTCGACGTTTTCGATCGCCCGCCGCGTTCGTCGGCCTGCGAATGCGCTCGTAGCGGCGGGGCCAGCTTGCAGCAGGTGCTGCACCTGTCATTCTCGCAGGACCTGGAGAACAAGCTCAGCCGCGGCGACGGCCGAGTGGCGAAGCTGATGGAAAAGAAGGTCGCATCGGAACAGGCGGTGGAGGAGGTGTACCTGGCGGCACTGGCGCGGGTGCCGACGGCAGTGGAACGGCAGACAGCGCTCGCTTATTTGCAGAGACAGACGGACCGGCGGCGGGGGATGGAAGATTTGTTGTGGGCGCTCTTGAACACGCGGGAATTCATGTTCAATCATTGACCGCGCGGCGGCCCGTTCGCCGCCGGAATGAGCTTTTGCTTTTGGCAGGTGTGATGATAGGTCGCCTCGAGGTCGATGGAGATGGAGGGGCCGTTCTTGAGCCACAGTGGCAAGGTCGGCAACGTCGCGGCCAACGCCAGCGGCTCATGCCAGATTTGCAGCACGGTTTGCTTCGCAGCTTGTTCCCAGGGACGATACGCGGCCGCCCAAAGATCGGGGGACTCTGGAATCGTCGCCGACGGGTAGAGTCGATGAAGCAGCTCACCGTGGAGATCGGCACGCCGCTCGCTAACGATATCGACGACCATGAGGCCGACCGCTTGCTGAAGGAGGCTGGCGCACTTGTTGACGAAGGCGTCGCGATGGGAACGGCGGTCCTTGTTGGCGGGACTGACCAGCTCGATGGCGCCGATCAACTCCGGGCCCGCTTCGGAGTTGAAGATGGAAACCTCGACGACGTTGCTAATCAGCGTGATCGGCATCGTCATCGTCGGTGCCGGCGGCGTCCAGGCCGGCGGCGGAGCGCTCGCCGTTTCGTCCTCGAACGTGGCCACGATCTCGATGCCGTACTGGGCGTTCGGATCGGCGAAATAGCCCGGCGGCAGCCGGCTATTGAGATCAAATGCAATCACGGTCGCCCAGGCATGATGGAACGAATGCCAGTTGCGACGTTCGCTCAACGGCGGATGGAAATGGTCGAGGAGTGGCATGGCGGCGATGTCCATGAAGGTCGTGGGCCATCGAATATTGTACTCGCGTCGGGCACGTTAGGACCGGAATCGGCATTAGCGCGAGGCGACGATGGCGTTCCGGTTCACGATTACGACGGACGCTGAGACGCAGTTACGAGCCTTGCCGGTACGCGAACAGCGTGTGCTGGAAGCCGCCATCGTGGCACGGTTGCAGGACCAACCGACGGCACCGACGCGGGCGATCAAGAAGTTGCGGCCCAATCCCCTGGCGGAATACGAACTCCGCGTCGGTGATTTGCGGGTCCTGTACAATGTCGAAGGGGATGAGGTGGTGCTGCTGGTTATTGGGCGCAAGGTAGGCAACAAGCTGGTCATGGGCGGAGTGGAATTTCATGGACATAAAGACGATCCCACTAAGCCGGCTGGAGACGAACCTGCGCGAGACTCTCCGTGAATGCGTGGACGCCGGACAGGCATTCGTCATTGAGCTGCCGGACCATCGGCTGGTAGCGCTACAGCCGCTGGAACCATTGGAGGATGACACGCTCGTTGACGAGTTGCTGGTATCGAATGCGGCGTTTCAGGCCCTGGTGGCGAAATCAAAGGCAAGCCCGCGCAAGGCATTCGGGGCGGTTCACAACACCTCGCCGTGAATTGGCCATACGACAGTAGTAGGTGCATGACCAACAGCAGCCGCTTGGCAGCAAGGTTGTTCGACAGGGGGGATTCACATGCTCGACATTCACGGCCCGAATTACCGCACCTGCGACGGCGTTTCCCGCCGTAGCTTCCTCAAGGTCGGTTTCCTCGGCCTCGCCGGGCTGACGCTCGCCGACCGCCTCCGGCAGCAGGCGCAGGCCGCCGACGCCGGCCGGCCCACGCCGGACACGGCGGTCATTCTGCTGTGGCTGGGCGGCGGGCCGAGCCATATCGACATGTACGATCTGAAGCCGAACGCGCCCGCCGAATTCCGCGGCGAATTTCGGCCGGTCCCGACCAATGTGCCGGGCACGCAGATCGGCGAGCATTTGCCGCACCAGGCCCGGCTCATGGACAAGATGAGCGTCGTCCGTTCCGTGACGCACACCAACGCCGGCCACGGCATGGGCACGCACTGGATGATGACCGGCTACGTGCCGACCATCGAGATCAACGATAACCTCAACCCGGCCGCCGGCTCCGTCGTTGCCCGGCTTCGTGGGGCCAACGCGCCGCAGCTGCCCGCGTACGTCTGCTTGCCGAATCCGCCGCCCAGCGCGAACGCCGCATATCTCGGCGTCGCGTGCAATCCGTTCTCGCCCGGAGCCAATCCCAGTGACGCCGGCTTCCAGGTGCGCGACCTGCGGCTCGCCCCCCAGGTGAACCTCGACCGCTTCCGCAATCGCCGTGAATTGCTCGGCGGCCTCGACAATCTGCGCCGCGACGTTGACACGCAGGGTGCGGCGGAGGGCTACGATCGCTTCTATCGCGACGCGTTCGACATCGTCACGGGTGAACGCGCCCGCACCGCATTCGACATCCACAGCGAGGATGCCCGGGTACGTGATCGCTATGGCCGCGATAGCTGGGGCCAGAGCACGCTGCTGGCCCGGCGGCTCGTGGAAGCAGGCGTGACATTCGTGACCGTCAACATGGGCGGCTGGGACACGCATAACAACAACTTCCAGTCGCTGCGGCAAAACAATCTGCCGCGCTACGATCGCGCCCTGGCCGCCCTCGTCGACGATCTGCACCAGCGCGGCCTCGATCGCAAGGTGCTCGTCGTCACCTATGGCGAGTTCGGCCGCACACCGCGCGTTAACACGACAGCAGGCCGCGATCACTGGCCGGGGGCGATGTCGGTCGTGTTCGCCGGCGGCGGCCTGCGCATGGGCCAGATCATCGGCGCCACCGACGCCCGCGCCGAATATCCGACGGCGCGTGCGGTCGGCCCGCAGGACGTGCTGGCGACCATGTATCACGTGCTCGGTATCAACTACCGGCATGAGTTCCACGACGCCGCCCAGCGGCCCATCCCGGTGCTGAACGAGGGCCGGCCGATTCAGGAACTGATCGGGTAGGCATTCGTGCCGAGTTTACAGCGGGATTCGCAACCGGCGAGCCCGCGGCGCGAGCCAAGGGCGAGACGACCACTGCCGTCTCGCCCTTGGCTCGCGCCGCGGGCTCGCCGGTTGTGAATCCGCCGCTAGACGCTTGCACGAACGCGCAAGCTGCTCTTGCCTCGCCGCACGACAGTCGCTAATCTCGCCGGCCATCATTCCCACGGAGATGAGGCCATGGCGCGATGGGTCTGCGGCACCGTCCTGTTCTGCGTCGTTCTTTGCGACACGGTGCGCGCCGGCCTGCGTTGCGAGCCGCCGGCCGTGGACCTGGGCGAAATCCGCGGCGGACCCGCACGACAGCATCGTTTCGAGCTGGTCAACGACGGCTCGACGCCGATCGCAATTCTTGAGGTTCGAGCGCGGCTGCGGTTGCCTGGAGTGCCGGCTCGATCGGCAGACGCTGCGGCCCGGCGAGAAAGCGGCGCTGGTGGTCGAGCTGCGCACGAGCGGCCAGGCCAATGGCCCGCGGAGCTGGAACCTGCGCATTCACTATCGGGACGGCGACACGGTTCGTGAAGAGCTGGTGGTGCTCGCCGCAACGATCCGCAACGACGTAACCGTGCAGCCGCCGCTGCTGGCGCTGCACGTGCAGGATGTCCTGCGGCAGGAAGTCGTGGTCACCGACCTACGTTCGCCAGTCCTCAAGGTGACCGCACTCCACGCAACTTCCCCTGCCGTCCGCGCCATGGTGCAGTCGAGCGCAGGCGGCGTAACGAAGCTGCTGCTCGAGGTCGCCGCCTCGGAGCTGGCCACCGGCCGGCAAGAGGCGATGCTCAATATCTACACCGACGATCCGCTGTACAGCCCGCTGCAGCTTCCGATCACGCTGACGTGCGCCGAGAAGGCCGCCGTCGCCGCCACGCCGTCGGAGGTGGTCGCGCATGTCTCGGCCGAACTGCCGGTGGCCACGGCGCTGGTCCGGCTGCGCCGCGCCGATGGCCGAAGCGTCGTGATCGAGTCGGCCGACGCAGGCGACCCAGGCGTGACGTGTACCTGGGCGGCCGGTCCCGGCGCCGCCGCGACGCTGAAAGTGCAGGTGGACGCTCGCCGGTTGACCGATCGCTCCGGGAAGCGCACCGTGCGCGTCCGGCTCGCGAATCCGGCGGAAGAAGTGACGATTCCAGTGCTGATCGAGAAAGCGCAGTCACGCGCTTGCGGTTTCGCGCATGCCGCGCCTCAGCACGCCATCAGCATGCCGCCGTCGACGTTGTACGCCTGTCCCGTCACCATCCGCGCTTCATCGCTCGCCAGGTAGACTGCCATTGGCGCAATATCCTCCGGCTCGAAGCCGGCCGCCGATCGGCGTCATTGCGCGCTCGATTTCGGCGAAGCTGACGCCGCGCCGCTTCGCGTCATATTCGATGCGCTTATCGTTCATCACCGTGTGTACCGGCCCCGGGCAAATCGCGTTCACGGTGATCCCTTCGGATGCCAGCTCGAGCGCTAGCGTTCGGGTCAGCCCGAGCAGGCCGTGCTTGCTGGCCGTGTACGCCGCCCCGTGCAGGCTCGCGATCTTGCTGTTGATCGAGGCCACGTTGATGATCCGGCCCCACCGCTTCTGCCGCATGGCCGGCAGCACCGCCTTGCACAGCCGATACGGCGCGGTCAGGTTCAGCGCCAGCGTTCGCTCCCAGAAGGCGTCGTCGAACTCCGCGACCGGTCGAGGATCGGCGCTGGAGCCGACGCCGGCGTTGTTGACGAGCACGTCGATCGGCCCCAGAGCCGCGGCCATCTCCGCAACGATGCGCACCGGCGCGTCCGCCGCGGTCAGGTCCGCCGCGATCGCCAGCGCCTCCGCCGCGCCGATCGCGCGCACGACCTCGTCAAGCTCGGCGCCGGTGCGCGCCGTGACGCCGACGCGCGCGCCTTGCTGGGCCAGCGCCAGCGCGATCGCCCGTCCGATGCCGCGGCCGCCTCCGGTCACCAGCGCCACCCGTCCCTTCAAGGAAAACATGCTATCACCTCCCATTGTCTATGACCTCAAGCCGCGGGATGAGCGCAGCGAATCCCGCGGGTAACGGCGCCCCTGACGCCTTATCGCCTACAATATGTAGGTCAGGGCGCCCCGAACCTACCTAACCCACGGGAGGACCGTTTTCATGAGCACTCCGCTGCAATCCCTGATCGCCTGCGGCACCAAGGTCTGGCTCGACTCGATCGACCCCGACCTCGTGGCCCGCGATCGTGCCCTCGGCGCCACCGGCGCGACCTCCAACCCGATCATCATCGCCGACCTCATCAAGACCGGCCGTTTCAACGACGACCTGTCGCGCTTGCTCAAGCAGGGGCTCAGCGATCGCGACATCGCCTGGCAGCTCACCGATCACCTCGTGCGCCGGGCTCAGCAGGTCTTCGAGCCGGTCTGGAACGAGACGAAGGGCGACAATGGCTACGTCAGCTTCGAGCTCGACCCACTGCTGGAAGACCCCGACTCGCCGCTGCCCGAGGCGGAACGCACCCGGCAGTACATCGCCCTGGGCAAGCAGTGGAGCGCCGGCCACAAGAACCGCATGATCAAGACGCCGGCCACGCCCGCAGGTCTCGCGGCGCTCGAAGAGATGGTCGCCGCCGGCATTACGCTCAACGTCACGCTCATCTTCACGCCCCGGCAATACATCGCGGCCCGCGACGCGATCTGGCGCGGGCGCAGCGCCGCAGCAGCCTGCAGCAGTTCAAGTCGGTCTACAGCATCTTCGTTAGCCGCATCGACGTGTACACCGAGAAGCACGTGCCCATGCTGTCGGCCAAGGCGCAGGGCCAGGTCGGCATCGTCAACGCCAAGCGGATCTGGCAGATGAATCAGAAATTCTGGGCCGACAAGAAGCTGCCGCTCAAGCAGGAGATGATTTTCGCGAGCACCGGCACCAAGAAGCCGGAGGACCCGCCGACCAAGTACGTCGCGGCGTTCGCCGGTTCCGACATCGAGACGAACCCGCCGCAGACCAACGAGGCGGTGCAGAAGAGCGGCCTGACCTTCACGCGCAAGATCGATCAGCTTCCGCCGCAGGAGGTGCTCGACGAGATCGAGCAGAAGGTGGACTGGCGCAAGCTGGAGGACGTGCTGATGGCGGAGGGAGTCAAGAAGTTCGCCGATCCGCAAAAGGCGCTGCTCGCGCTGATTGCGACCAAGCGCAAGGAGCTTGCCGGGAAGTGACCGGTTTACGTTTAGCGCTCGCCGGCGCTGGGAAGAGGTATACCTCTTCCCAGCGCCGGCGAGCGCTAAACGTAAACAAGCTCGCCTGAACCTGGAATCCTCGCATGACGCTCCTCGTCGCGCTGACCCTTACCGCCCTGACCGGCGGGGATATCGATCCCGAACCCGCCGAGATCGAGCGCCTGGTTGCACAGCTCGGCAGCGATGTCTTCGCCGAGCGTGAGGACGCGTCGGCCCGGCTGCACGATCTCGCCGAGCTGGCGATTCCCGCGCTGCGCCGCCGGCTGGCCGATCCCGATGCCGAGCTGCGCCTGCGCGCCGGGCGCTGGTCACGGCCATCGAGAAGAACAGCGAAGTCCTCGCGTGCCGCGGCCACCAGGGCGAGGTGCTCGCGGTTGTGCTCTTGCCGGGCGATCGGCAAGCGCTCACCGCGGCCACCGATACGACCGTCCGTCTCTGGGACCTCGCCACCGGCAGTGAGGTTCGCCGCTTCGTGGGACACACGCGGCAGGTCTGGTGCCTCGCGATCGCGCCCGACGGCAAGCAATTCGCCTCGGGCGGCCAGGATCGGACGGTTCGCTTCTGGGATGTGCAGACCGGCCAGCTCATCAAGTCGCTGCCTGTGCTGACGGAGCCCGTCCGCTGCCTCGCTTACACGCCGGACGGCAAAGCGCTGCTCGTCGGGAGCTTCGAGGACGCGACGCTGCTGTTCGACGTCGACCGCGGAACGGTCCGCCGCACGCTCGGCGCAGCCCGGCGGCATCCTGAGCCTCGCCATCTCCGCCGACGGCAAGCGCGCCCTCACCGGCGGCGGCTTCCAGGATCGCTCGGTGCGGCTGTGGGACCTCGACACCGGCCGCGAGCTGAAGAAGCTTGCCGGCCACACCGAGCGCGTCAGCGGCGTCGCCTTTCTTCCCGGCGATCGGGCCGTATCGGCGGCTCAGGACAAAACGATCCGCATCTGGGACCTCAAGACCGGCCGGGAGCTGTTCCAACTGGTCGGCCACACTGGTCCCATCCACAGTCTCGCCGTCGCGCCCGGTGGTCAGCAGCTCCTGACGGGCGCCGGGGAGCGTGACTGCACAGTCCGGGTTTGGAATCTCCAGACGCGTGAGGAAGTGCGCCGCTACGCCGAGCACAAAGACGCCGTGTGCGAGTTGGCCGTCAGCGCGAGCGGCAAGCAGTTCGTGTCGGCGAGCAGCGACAAGACACTGCGGCTCTGGAACATGCCGCGTATCCGCCGGACCAAGCCCGCGTCCGGCGAATGATTGCGCAGCAGTGGCGAGGCGATAACCGCGCTCGTAGTGACCCGCTTTAGCGGGTCCAAGCACTGGACCCGCTAAAGCGGGTCACTACGAGCGCGCTCGCTCGGCGCGCCGGTTGCTATTCTTAGCTCGTGTGTACAACCATCGGTTCGATCCCTTCCCTAGGAGATAGCCATGCATCGCGGTGGAATCTGGACTCTGTCCGCCCTGACGCTCGGCGGCCTGCTCATCGCTGTGACACCCGCCCAGCCGGGGCAGGACAAGGCGGGCGCCGATCCCAAGGAAATCCAGGCGGTCCTCGACAAGGCGGTCCGCTTCTTGAAGAATCGGCAGGCCGCGGATGGCAGCTTCTCCGCGAAGCAGGCCGGGCCCGGTATTACGGCCCTGGTTATTGCCGGCCTCTTGCACGCCGGCGCCGCTGCCGACGAGCCGGTGGTCGCCAAGGGCCTGAAGTACCTCGAGGGCCAGGTCAAGGACGACGGCGGCGTCTACAGCAAGGGCCTCGCCAACTACACCACCAGCGTCGCCGTCATGGCCTTTGAAGAAGCGAACAAGGGCGGCAAGTACAACACGATCATCAGAAATGCGGGCAACTTCCTCAAGGGCATCCAGAAGGAATCCGACGCCAAGAACGTCGCGTTCGGCGGCTTTGGCTACGACGCCAAGAAACGCCCCGACCTGTCCAACACCAATTTCGCGGTTGAGGCGCTGATCGCCGCTGGCGTGTCGCGCGACGATCCCGCGATCCAGAATGCGCTCAAGTTCATCAGCCGTTGCCAGAACTTGCCCGGCGAGACGAACGACCAGGCCTGGGCGAAAAAGGCGAGCAAGGACGACCTCGGCGGCTTGACGTATCTGCCATCCGATCCCGACGATAACCCGCACAAGACGGGCGACGGCGGCCTGCGCTCGCTGGGGGGCATGACCTATGGCGGGCTCAAGAGCTTCCTGTACGCCGGCGTCGGTAAGGACGATCCCCGTGTCAAGGCCGCCATCGGCTGGGTGCGCAAGCACTACACGCTGGAAGAGAATCCCGGCATGGGGCAGAAGGGGCTCTACTATTACTACCACACCTTCGCCAAGGCGATGCAGGCGTGGGACGAGGATCCCTTTGCCGACGCCAAGGGCACGAAGCACGCCTGGCGGCGCGAGCTATTCGCCGCGCTGAAGCAGCGGCAGAACCCCGACGGCAGCTGGAGCAACGCCGGCGACAAGACCTTCATGGAAGAGAATCCAGATATTGCGACGGCGTTCGCCGTGCTGGCGCTGAGCTATTGCGATGCTGGCAAGCGCTGAACATTGCGGTAGGATAAATACGTTTAGCGGCGGATCGCCGATCCGCGCGGATCTGCGATCCGCCGCTAAACCGATGCGGAGAATTCCCATGCTGCGTACCTGGGTCGGGACCGCCCTCGCGGCCCTTCTTGCCGCGCCCGTCCTGGCGCGGGCCGACGCGTTCGACAACTACACCAACCCGATCCTGGCGAAGGTGCCCGCATCCAGGCTCGCCGAGTCGGTCAAGCAGCTCACTCCCGAAATGCTCGTGCAGCACAGCCGCGTCCTTCCGGCGCGACCGCGGCGTTCGTCGTGGTTAAGACCAATGACAATCGCTTTGCGAAGCTGCTGATTCGGCCCGCGGCCCACAAGATCTCCGAAGACGAAAAGACGCCGATCCTGTTCATCGAGCGTTTCGTCACCTTCCGCGAGGGGGAGGAACGCACAATCGTCACATCGGGCCATGACGTGCGGCTGTTTCCAGGCTTCGACTTCAGCCTCGACATCGGCCAGGCCGTGCCCGCCAAACTCGGCGGCGATATCCGCTACGTGGTCGCCGACGGCAAGAGCTGGCTGGAACCGGTCGGCAAGGCCGAGCTGTACCTGGTCACGACGCACTTTCCCGAGGCCAATCCGAAGAAGGGCGCCAAGGTGGTGGTCGGCGAGAAGTTCGACCCGGCCTACTTCGCGGGCACCTACAAGCTGTACGCCGACGGCCGGCGCTCCGGCAAATTGCAACTCAAGCTGTCCGAGAACGGCAAGGACGTGGAGGGCTGGTACTATTCGGACAAGGACGGCGCCAAGTACGAGGTCGCCGGCACGCTGGGCAATCCCAAGCATCAGGTCGAATTCACGGTGCAGTTTCCGCGCACCATCGAGACGTTCCGCGGCATGCTGTTCACCGGCGACGCCCGCGCGATCACCGGCAGCTCGCGCCTCCAGGATCGCGAAACCGGCTTTTACGCCGTGCGTATCGAAGAGTAGGTCCCGCCTGCCGGGCGGGACCTGGCACTGCCAAGGTCCCGCCCGGCAGGCGGGACCTACCATTAATGTCGAAAGTGCCGTACCTTCGTAAAGAGCATGGCAATGCCGTGCTCATCGCAGGCCGCGATCGAATCGGCGTCGCGCTTCGACCCGCCGGGCTGAATGACGGCTGTGACCCCTGCCCGCGCCGCCTCGTCGACGTTATCGCGAAACGGAAAGAACGCATCCGACGCCAGGACGCTGCCGCGCACGCGATCGCCCGCCTTGCGCACCGCGATCTGCGTCGAATCGACCCGGCTCATCTGGCCGGCACCGACGCCGACGACCATGCCGCCCTTGACCAGCACGATCGCGTTGCTCTTGACGTGCTTGGCGACGACCCACGCGAATCGCAGGTCGGCCAACTCCTGTGCCGTCGGCGCGCGTTGCGTCTTCACTTCGGCCTTCGCAAACTCCTCGGTCCCGGCGTCGCGGCTTTGCAGCAACAACCCGCCGTCGACGCGACGATAGTCGAGCGCCGACGACGCAGAAGCGGCCAACGGGCCGGTTTGCAGGAGCCGTACGCTGTTCTTCCACGTCGGTCGGGTCGTCAGTATCTCCAGGCTGCGCGGCGTGTAGGCCGGCGCGATGATGCACTCGATGAAGCGGTTCGGCTCGGAGATTGCCAGTGCCGTCGGCTCGTCGATCTCGTGGTTGAAGCCGAGGATGCCGCCGAACGCGCTGAGCGGGTCGCCTTCGTAAGCTTTGGTGAACGCCTCGACCAGGCTGCCGGCGATGGCGGCCCCGCACGGATTGTTGTGCTTGACGACGACCGCCGCCGGCCGCTCTAGCTCGCGGACGAGGTTGAGGGCGCTATCGAGGTCCAGCAAATTGTTGTACGAGAGTTCCTTGCCATGCAGCACCTCGGCGCCGGCGATCGAGTCGGGCCGCGCACCGCGCTCCACGTAGAACGCGGCCGGCTGGTGCGGGTTCTCGCCGTAGCGCAGTGCTTGCTTGAGCTGAAACGCCAGCGTCAGCCGGGCCGGCCAACCGGACTGCCGCTGGCCGAAGTAGCCGGCAACCGCGGCATCGTATGCTGCCGTCAGAGCAAATGCGTCCGCGGCCAGCCGCTCGCGCGTCGGCAACGTCAACGCCCCCTTGTTTCCGCGCAGCTCCGCAAGCACGCTCGGGTACTGCCCCGCGTTCGTGACGACGGCGACATCGTGATAGTTCTTCGCCGCGGCCCGCACCATCGACGGGCCGCCGACGTTGATGTTCTCGATGATGTCTTCATGCGTGCTACCGGCCTTCGCGAGCGTCGCCGCGAACGGATAGAGATTGCACACGACGAGATCGATCGGCGCGATCCGCTCTGCGGCCAGCGTTGCCTGATGCTGCGGATTATCGCGGACGGCGAGGATGCCCGCATGGACGCGCGGATGCAGCGTCTTGACGCGGCCATCGAGGATTTCGGGAAATCCGGTCACCTCGGCGATGTCAACAACGGTGAGCCCGGCATCGGCGAGCGTCTTGCGTGTGCCGCCGGTGGAGATCAGCTCGACGCCGAAGTCGGCCAGCGCCCGGGCGAAGTCGACGAGGCCCGTCTTGTCGCTGACGCTCAACAGGGCTCGTCGAATGATGCGCAGAGTCATGAAGTGGACCTCTACTTCGCCGCCAACGCCCACACCTGCACCTGGCCCATCATATCGGCGGCCGCGAGCCAGCGGCCATCCGGCGACACCGTAACCGCGTGAATCCAGTCCTTGAACTGGCCGCCGCGCGGCTGGCCTAGCTCCTGCAACAGCTTGCCGTCCTCGACGCGCCAGGCGCGGACGACCGTATCGCGGCCGGCGGAATACAGCACCTTGCCGTCGGGATGGAAAACGACGTCGGTCGCGCCGTTGAGATGGCCGGGCGTCAGCTCGCGCAGCTTCTTGCCGTCGGCCGGGTCGAGCAGCGTGACCTTGCCGCTCGGGCCGTCGATCTCGCCGCCGCGCACGACCGCCAGCATCTTGCCGTCGGGTGAAAACGCCGTGGCGGCCAGCATCTCGCCCTTGAAGAGCTTGCCCAGGTCGTGATGCACTTCCATCTTGACCGGGTCCCAGATCTTCAGGCCCGCGTGCCGGCCTGAATCGAAGACGCGCGGCAGCCGTTCCGTGACACACAGCGCCGTAGCGTCGGGCGCCAGCGCCAGGCCATAGACCCAGCTCTTGATCTGGAAGCGCTGTCGTTCCTTGCCGGCGAGCCGATCCCAGAGGATGACCTCGCCGTGGTCGTCGCCGCTGGCGAGGGTGGCGCCGTCGCGGCTCAGGCTCAGGCCGAGCACCCACTCGCGATGGCCCTCGAGGACGCGGTCGGCTTGCTGCACCGCCAGCTTCGCCTCGATCGGCGGCGGCAGCTTGCCTTGCTTGCGCTTGATGATTTCCTCGCGCGTACGCCGGTTCAGAACGACGGTTTCGTCCCCCTTGGCCGGCGCGTCAAGGTCCCAGTAGCGGATCGTGTGGTCGTTGCTCGCCGAGATGAGCCAACGGCCGTCGGGCGTGGCGAGAAGCCGGTTGATGGTGTTGGTATGGCCGACCAGCCGGCGCCGCGGGATGGGTACTGGGCCGCCCAGCTCGCCGGGCAGCTCCCACACCAGAATTTCGCCGAGGTTATTGCCCGCCGCGATACGATGGGGCCCGACGAAGCTCGCCGCCGTCACCCAGTCCGCGTCCCAGGGCAGGTTCCACGCAAGCGTCGCTTTTTCGGTTTGGGCGCTCGCGGCGGCCGGTAATAGCGCCACGGCGATGATCGCGATGAGGGTTCGCATGGGATTATTTCTGTACTTGTTTACGTTTAGCGTCCGCAGGCTGCCGCGCGAACGTTCGCACGGCAGCCTGCGGACGCTAAACGTAGACAGACCTCTGCATTTATGCAATCAGCGCCCGCACCGCGTGCGATTCCTCGGGCGTCGCCCAGATCGGCCGCGTCCCGACGTAATGCCGCACCCGCGGGTTGACGCCGAGTACAGTGTAGATCGTCGCGAACAGGTCGCCCTCCGACACCGGGTTGTCGGTCACCTCACGGCCGTCCGCGTCGGTGGCGCCATACACTTGCCCGCCGCGGATGCCGCCGCCCGCCAGCACGATCGTCCACGCCCGAATGTAGTGGTCGCGGCCGGCGCGGTTGTTGATGTACGGCGTGCGGCCGACTTCCCCCATCCACACCACCAGCGTGTCGCCGAGGAGGCCGCGCTCGTGCAGATCGCGCAAGAGCGCGGACCAGGCGGGATCGAGCACCTCCATGTTTGCCTTGTGGCAAACGAAGTTGTCGGCGTGACTGTCGTAATTGTCCTGCCCGACCTCGACGAACGGCACCCCGGCTTCCGCGAGCCGCAGCGCCATGAAGCAGCGCCGGCCGAACTCGGTGTCGCCATAGCGGGCGCGGGCCGCCTGCCATTCCTGATTGACGTTGAACACCGAGCGGGCCCGCAACAGCCGCCAGGTCGCCTGGTCGGCGAGCCGGTGCGCCTCGAACGGCTCGCCCGCGTGCTGCTGGGCGAAGCCGTCTTCCATGAAGCGCAACAGATCGCCGCGCCGCTGCTGGGCCTGCGCGCTGGCGTACGGCTCGGTGAAGTATGGCAGGCGTCCGTCGCGGTCGAGCGAAAACGGCTCGTAGCGCGGGCCGAGATAGCCAGCGCCGGCGTTGCCGCACGGGCCGATGCGGACGAAGCTCGGCAAGTCGAAGTCGGGCCGGCCGAGGTAGCGCGCGATCATCGCGCCGATTTCCGGATGCGGCACCCGCTCGGCCATGCGATAGCAGGTGTGCATGTGGTAGATGCCGTCGGGATGGTCCGGCGAGTGGGTGCGCATGCTGCGAATGATCGCGAGCTTATCCGTCATCCGCGCCAGCCGCGGCAGATACTCGCAGACCTGAACGCCGTTGACGTTGGTCTGGATCGGGCGGAACGGCCCACCGGTCGGCCGGCCCGGCTTCATGTCGAAGGTATCGATCTGGCTCGCGCCACCGTTCATCCACAGGAGGATGCATCGCTTGCGGTTTCGCGCCACATCCGTGGCGATGGTTTGCGAATGCGTCAGGCCGCCCCAGTTGGCGAGGGCGACGCCGCCGGCTGTCACCAGGGCGCCTTTCAAGAAGGCGCGGCGGGATACGTGTTCGCCGGCAGTGTTGGCGGGGACCACGGCTAGTCTCTCCTTGTAGGACGGGCTTCCTGGCCCGTCCTGGTGCGGCTGGACGGGCTAGGAAGCCCGTCCTACGGGTTTTCATTGTCACCGATTGAATCGAAACTCCGAACAGCTCACCAAAACCCAAATCGCTTCCTCGACCAGGGCCGAACCGGCTTTCGCGTCCGACGTCAGATGCTGCACAAACCGCTGCCGTTCTTCGGGACGCGGCAACCGGCTCAACACCGACAGGAACAGCCGATCCACCTTCTCCTCCCACGGCGCCTTCGACGTCAACAGCGTGTCCGCGAGGTTGCCCTTGCGCGGCTGGCACAGCGCCCGCAGCTGACTGGCGTTGTTGAGGAACAGGTGCTCGGCGACGCTGCCCTGGAATTCGCCCTGGCCGTTGGCCGACGCGCCGAAATAGCGGACGAAATACTCGGTGTTGTCCTTGAGCGACTTCGTGCCATGGTCATCGGGACCGGTCGCGGTACGCAGCGCCGCCATCAGCTCCTCGGCGCTGAGCGGGCGAATGCGGGCGCGCTCGAACCACTCCGGCAAGGCGCCCTTGACGGGGCCGGTGTCGGCGAGCTGATACGTCGCGCTGCTCACCAGCTCGCGGATCAGGTGCTTGAGATCGAACTTGTACTGCACAAGCTCGCGCGTCAGCGCGTCGAGCAATGGCGGATGGCTCGGCTTGCGCACGCCGAGATCGTCGACCGGATGCACCAGGCCGCGGCCCAGGTACTGGGCCCAGACCCGGTTGGCGGCCGCCCGGGCGAAATAGGGATTGTCGGGCGCGACCAGCCACTCTGCCAGCTTCGCCTTGCGTGAAAAGGCGGGCTTCGGCGGCGGCCCCTTACCCAGCGGCGGCTCCTTGAAACCCTTGGGCATCGCCGGTTCGTCGAGCACCGGGCCGCCGAGAAACTTCGGCCGCACCGGCTCGCCCTTTTGGCCGGGCCGCTGTTCTTTGACCGAGCCGGTGAACAGCACCTCGCCGGTGCTTTTCTCGCCGAGCGTGATTTTCGGCTTGCCGTTGCTGCTGCCGTCGACGACCACCAGACGGACGAAGAACCCGGCCATGCCGTAGAAGTCGCGCTGCGTCCATTTCTCGTAGGGATGGTCATGGCAGCGGGCGCACTGGAGCTGCGTGCCGAGGAAGACGCGCGACACAGCGACCGCCGCGTCCTCCGGCGTGCCGCGAAACATCGCGTGATACAGCTCGGTGCCGTCCTCCTCGCCGAGCATCAGGGCACGTACCCACCGGTCGTACGGCACATCCTTGGCAAACTGATTGGTCAGCCATTTCTTGAAGCTCTCGCGCCGGCGGGTCGCATCATAGCCGGGCGGGTTACGGCCGAACAGCACCATGTCCCAGACGTGCGCCTGCTCGGCCCCGAAGCGCGGATCGGCCATCAAGCGTTCAATCAGCTTGTCGCGCTTCTTGGGGTCCTTGTCCTCGAGGAATTTCTTCGCCTCGTCGTGAGTGGGGAGGTCGCCGGTGACATCGAGATAGGCGCGGCGGAGGAAGGTGGCGTCATCCGCCTTGCCGGCGGGCTTGATCTTGTCCTTGTCCCAGGCGGCACGGACCGCGGCGTCGATCACGTCGCGCAACGGCCTGTCGCCTGGCTCTTGAGCCGAGACGGCGCCGACCAGGACGAACGCGGCGGTGAGCAGAGTCAGGCGGGGCATGAGCGCCTCCAGTGCGGGCAGGCGGGAGCGGCGGGGGGTAGGCCAACGGCTATCATAGCCGATCGGCAGGTTGGGCGGTAGCAGTTTTTTCCTCGTTCCCGCGACCCCTGCCGGCTTGTCCGGCAGGTGAAGGAGTTTGACGGCTAGACCGCGATTGCCTCGCCTCCCACGACCCCTGCCGGCTTGTCCGGCAGGTGAAGGAGTTTGACGGCTAGACCGCGATTGCCTCGCCTCCCACGACCCCTGCCGGCTTGTCCGGCAGGTGAAGGAGTTTGACAGCTACGTTAGCCGCCAAACTGCTTCACCTGCCGGACAAGCCGGCAGGGGTCGAGGAAAGTTTAAGCGAATCACGTTTCTAGCCGCCAAACTGCTTCACCTGCCGGACAAGCCGGCAGGGGTCGCACACATCATTTGCCGCTGCACTATAATGATCGCATCATCCCACTCACCCCAGGAAGCAGCAACATGTCGCGTCCCATCGATCGCCGCGATTTCCTGAAGCACACCGCCGCCGTCACCGTCGGTGCGACCGTCGTGGGCAGCGCCCTCGGCGGGACGCAGGACGATCCGAAGAACCCGCGGATCGTCGATACGCATCAGCACCTGTGGGACCTGAATCGCTTCAACCTGCCGTGGATTCAGAAGACTTCGCCGCTGGCCCGCAGCTACGTCATGCAGGATTACCTCCAGGCGACCAACGGCCTGAACGTCGTCAAGGCGGTCTACATGGAGGTGGACGTCGATCCCAAGCAGCAGGTCGCCGAGGCGGAGTACATCCTCGACGTGTGCCGCCAGGGCAAGACGCCGACCGTCGGCGCCGTCATTTCCGGCCGGCCCGCGTCGGCGGAGTTCCGCGCGTACCTGCAGCGATTCAAGGGCAATCGCCACCTCAAGGGCGTCCGCCAGGTGCTGCACGGCGGGGCGACGCCGGCCGGCTATTGCCTCGCCGCCGACTTCCAGCGTGGCCTGCGCGTGCTCGACGAGATGGGGTTGAGCTACGACCTGTGCATGCGGCACGGCGAGCTGCCCGACGCGCTGAAACTGGTGGAAACGCTGCCGAACCTGCGGTTCATCCTCGACCACTGCGGCAACCCCGATCTGCAGGCAAAGGACAACACCGCCTGGCGGCGCAACATCGAGCGGCTCGCCCAGTGCAAGAACCTGGTGTGCAAGGTCTCCGGCATCGTCGCCGGCGCGCGAGAAATGGACGGCCGACGACCTCGCCCCGTTCGTCAACCACGTGCTCGAATCGTTCGGCCCCAACCGCGTGATGTTCGGCGGCGATTGGCCCGTGTGTACGATGCGGGCGACCTATCGGCAGTGGGTCGAGGCGCTGCGCAGCATCGTCCGCAATCGCTCGGCGGAGAACCAGCGCAAGCTATTCCACGACAACGCGGTCGCGTTCTATGGGCTCAAGTAACGGTCAGTTGAATTCTGCAGCGTAGCGCGGCAGGAGCAAGACGATGCCGGCGAAGCCTGCAAAACCGACGGTCAACGCCACGGAGAAGAGGCCGCTGGCGAGATCGCCGGGCGCGAACAGGATGATGATGCACACCTGAGCCAGCGGTGCGCAGAGCGCGACGCCCAGCGTCAGGTAGCGTGCCCAGTTAGACCGTCGCATCACGCCGATGCCGGCCGCCATCATGAGGAATCCGGCGACCACGATGAAAAACCCTCCCTTGAGCGCGAGCGCGGCGTCGTTTCGCAATGGCCGCCCAGCTTCGCCGAAAAGCGGCCCGACCTCGGCGCAGCACAGGCCGTATGACATGCCCAGGATGCCACCAAATAGGAACAGACTGGCCAGCACGACCTCGACGATGCCGACCGACAGGACGAGCCCAGAGCGTGCGCGCTTGCGAGTCCGCGGCGGCGGCTCATCGTCATCGCGCTCGTCCTCCTCATCGTCATCGCGTGCCGAGGATCGCCGCGGTCGCCGCCGATCTTCCGCCTCCTGCTCGTAATCGGCGCGCTCGGATCGCCGCCGCCGTTGGCGTGTGTCGTCGTCTTCGAACTCTTCGCCGCTTGGCATGGGACGTTCCCGACGAGCGCGGTTCAAGAGCGGAATTCAGCAGCGTTCTTCGCGCTAAGCAAGAAAATAAAAGCCACCGCCGCGAAGCCGAGATTCAACACGGCACTGCACCCGATACCGAAAACGCCGCCCGCGACACTCGAAGGATCAGCCATATCCATGGTGCCAAGCACAAAGGTAGCGACAACGCCGGTTAAGAACATGACCACGCCCAGTGCCGCCATGACCAGCGTCAGCAGACGGGCAACATTCGAGCGCATGATGACGCCCACTCCGCCAACGATCAGGCCCATGGCACGCAGAAAATCGACGGCAGCAACCCCCAGGAGATACCACGTCGGGATCTTTGTCATCGCTTCCCTTGCCTTGGCGAGGTTCGGGTCGTTTGGGTTCCCCTTGGCTGCGACGTTGAGCATGGCTGGCATGATGACGGGGTAAACGCTTACGCAGACGCTCCCCAGGAGCACAAAGCAGCCGAAGACGATGGCGATGACGCCCACCGCCACGACCATGGTGGATCGCAGTGGCGGCTTCGCGATCGACGCGTCGTCCACATCGTCACCCCAGGGCGACTCCGCATCGGCGCGCTGGCCGCCGGACCGACGTGGCTTGCCGGCGGCAATTTCATCGCCGTGGTCGTCCGCGCGGCACCGGCTTCTTGCGAGATGGTTCGCCGGGTTCGATTTCATCGCCAGGTGCCATGGTCAACTCCAGGATGCGGTGAGCCTAGGTTAAGTGAATGCTTCAGAACGGCGCGGCAGGAGCAGGACGGTGAAGGCGAGGCCGGCATAGGCGACGGCGATCAGCACCGCGACGATGCGGCTCGCGAATTCGCCGGGAGTCCGCGGCGTGGACATCAGGCGAACTCCTTGGCGTACCTGGGCGTGAGCAGCACGAAACCTGCGAATGCGGCGAACGCGAGGCTCAACATGATGCCGGCGCCGGTTTGCACCCAGCCCTGGGCTTCAAGAGGTATCTTCGTTGCCAGCGCGAGGCCGGCATCGACGACTCGCCCGAGGATGCCGATCACCGCAATGGCCAGGGTCAGGAATCGCCCCACGTTCGAGCGCCGCAGGACAAAAATACCCCCCGCCAACAAGCCGGCACCGTAGAGAATGTTGAACACGCCCTCGGCGATCATCAACCACGGCACGGGGCCGAGTCGCTCGAAATCTTTATTTGCCTTCACGATATCGGGGTTGTTCCCAAAATTGGGATCCTGTGCGGCCTGCTTCATGAAATCCTTGAACAGGGGCATCCCGCCGGCGCAGAGCACGCCGCCGAGACCGCCGCAGATGCCGCATACCAGATTGAGACTGGCGAAGATGATCGCGAGGATGCCGACGGACATGACCAGCCCGGAGCGCTCACGCTTACGCACCTTCCGCGGTCGATAGTCGTCCACATCCTCGTCATCGTTCCGATCGTCGTCATCGCGATCGTCCCGATCCTCCCGGGGCGGCACCGATTTCTTGCGGCGTGGTTCGCCGGGTTCGATTTCATCGCCACGGGGCATGGCCAACTCCAGGATGCGGTGGACAGGAGCACGGGATCGGTGCCTGTGGTGTGGAAAACATAGGCAAATCGGCCGTGCCTAGCAAGGGCTCGTCGCGCCGGTCGTTTCCTGCGAGAATAGCCGTGGACTTCCGCATCCCACCTCCGGAACCTTACGATGACTGCCCCGCCAAGCACGCTGATCGACAGTGACGACCCGACCATTTACGAAATCCGCACGCACGGCGCCGGACCCGAGGGCCGGCTGCCGTTGACCGAAACGCAGCTGCGCGACTCGCCCAGCGGCGACATCTTCGGTCTGACCCAGGACGTTGGTATGGGCTGGCGGCCTGAAGCGCTGAACGGCCAGGAATTCCTCATTCTCAGCACGCAGGGCGGCATCCGCGCCGCCGACGGCACCCCCGTGGCGCTCGGCTATCACACCGGGCACTGGGAGGTCGGGCTGCTCATGCAAGCCGCGGCCCACGAGCTGCGCGGCCTCGGCTGCGTGCCGTTCGCCGGCTTCGTCACCGATCCGTGCGACGGCCGAACGCAGGGCACCACCGGCATGATGGACAGCTTGCCGTACCGCAACGACGCGGCGATGGTGCTGCGCCGGCTGATCCGTTCGCTGCCGACGCGCAAGGGCGTGCTCGGCGTGGCGACCTGCGACAAGGGGCTGCCGGCGATGACGATGGCGCTGGCGTCGATGCACAGCTTGCCGTGCGTGCTGGTGCCGGGCGGGGTGACGCTGCCGCCGACGGCCGGCGAGGACGCGGGGAAGGTGCAGACGATCGGCGCCCGCTTCGCGCACGGCGAATTGACGCTGGACCAGGCGGCCGAGCTGGGCTGCCGGGCGTGCGGCAGTCCGGGCGGCGGCTGCCAGTTCCTCGGCACCGCGGCCACTGCACAGGTCGTCGCGGAGGCGCTCGGCCTGACCTTGCCGCACGCCGCGCTGGCGCCGTCGGGCCAGCCGATCTGGCTCGACCTGGCCCGCCGCAGCGCCGGCGCCCTGGTGCAGCTCGCGCGGCGCGGCCTGACCACGCGCCACCTGCTGACTGATGCGGCGTTGCGCAATGCGATGGCCGTGCACGCGGCGTTCGGCGGCTCGACCAACCTGCTCTTGCACATCCCGGCATTTGCTTACTGCGCCGGCCTGCGCCGCCCGAGCATCGAAGACTGGCACGCGATCAACACCAAGGTGCCGCGGCTCGTCGACGCGCTGCCCAACGGTCCGGTCGGCCATCCCACGGTGCGCGTCTTTTTGGCGGGCGGGGTGCCGGAAGTGATGCTGCACTTGCGCCGGCTGGGATTGCTCGACGAAGCATGCCTGACCGCGACCGGCGAGCCGCTGGGCCGCGTGCTCGACGGCTGGCAGGAGTCGGAGCGCCGCCGCCGGGTGCGCGACCTGCTGCAAGTGCGCGACGGCGTCGATCCGGACGACGTGATCATGAGCCCGGAGCGTGCGCGATTGCGCGGGCTGACTTCGACCGTCACGTTTCCGCGCGGCAACCTCGCGCCGGAGGGGGCGGTCATCAAAAGCACGGCGATCGACCCGTCGGTCGTGGACGCGGACGGCGTCTATCGCAAGACGGGGCCGGCGCGCGTGTTTCTCACGGAGCGGGCCGCGATTGCCGCGATCAAGAGCCGCGGCGAGGATCGCGTCAAGCCGGGCGACGTCGTGGTGCTGATCTGCCGCGGCCCGATGGGCGCCGGCATGGAGGAAATCTACCAGATCACGTCGGCGCTCAAGCACCTGAGCTTCGGCAAGCACGTCGCGGTCGTGACGGACGCGCGATTCTCCGGCGTCTCGACGGGTGCGTGCATCGGCCACGTCGGCCCCGAGGCGCTGGCGGGCGGTCCGATCGGCAAGGTGCGCGAGGGCGATACGATTCGCATCGTCGTCGATCGCAACCGCCTCGAAGGGACGATCGACCTCGTCGGCGAAGCGACCCGCGCGTTCGACGCCGCGGAAGGCGCGCGCGTGCTGGCGGCCAGGCCGTTGCGTGCGGACCTGCGTCCCGATCCGGATTTGCCGGAGGACACGCGGCTGTGGGCGGCGCTGCAACGCGTCGGCGGCGGCACCTGGGGCGGGTGCGTGTACGACACGGAGGCGATCGTGCAGGCGCTGGGCGGCGTTCACGTTTAGCGCTCGCCTGTGGCATGCAGGGGCCGGCCGCTGCACACCGCACGCGAGCGCTAAACGTAAACCTGTACGAGAATCGACCGATGTTCGGCCCCCTTTTCCTCCTGGAATGGAAATACGCCGCCCGTCGCAGCCGGCATCGCCGCTTCCGCGCCTACTACACCGCGCTCGTGGTCGCGGAGTTCCTCTTTTTCCTGTGGGGCTGGCTGACGCGCGTCATCGGCCCGTGGGCCGAGCATGCCGCGCCCTGGCGGATCACCGCCGAGGTGGCGGCCACCTACCTGCCGTTGTTCGCACTGCAGCACCTCCTGCTGCTGGTGCTGGTCACGCATACACGCTGGTTCGCGGCAAGCTATGGGGCATCATCGACAGCATTAAGCCGTACCTGCTAGCCTATTTCATCGCCACCATGCTCTGGGCGATTCCCAACGGCATTCGGGCCGCGGCATGCACGACCGTCTGCTGGTTCTGGGCCTGGGGATTTCTCTACTTCCAGGCAGCCAACGGTCTGCATGAGTCGGCCCGCTCGGCGAATTCCCTCCGGGCGCTGATTCATACGCTTGGCACCGGCGGCACCGCTATCCTTTTAGGCGCCATAATGCCGCTGGCCGTCGCGTTCTGCTTTTTCTCGCCGATTCGTGGTGCCGGGGCGACATTCGCCGTCGGCGTGCTCCTTCTTGGGCTGGTCGCACTGATCTGTGCGCTGCTGTTTGCACGGGCGGAATTCATGCTCGTGCAGGCCGAAAACCGCATCGCCGAGCAGGAACGCATCGTGCAGAGCCGCTCGATACTCACGATCTGCCCGCCGAGGTGACGCACCCGCATCTTTAGCCGGTGATCGAAGGGAGCCCGCACATGCACCGCCGTCCGCGCAGCACGCCGGCGGGAGAGCATCAGCCGGTGCTCGACGCCGAGGTTCTGGCCGTGTTGGCGCCGCGGACGGGTTATTGGTTGGTCAGCTCAAATGCGGGCAACGCATTGGTTCGTGCCTCGACAGTCGCGTGCAGCAGGGGATGTTTCGGGTCGGCATAGCGGCCCTTGAGCTGGTCCGGGCCATGCTTTGGACCGCCCTTCTTCTGGCCGGCAACCTGCTTCCACTGGATCACGACGTCGTACTTGCCGGGCGGTGCGCCCTTGCCCAACCCGCCGCAGACGAGTTCGAAGATGCCGTCTTCCTGGACGATGCCCATGATCATGTGCTCGTTCAAGGAATCGGCTCCCTGGCGATAGAAGAAGACGGTCGCGCCCGCCGCCGGCCCGCCCTTGTAGGTCACCTTGCCGGAAACGGGGTAGAGGCGGTTGTTGCCGCTGCACGCGGCACAGGCCAGCACCAGCGCCGCCGTCCCGCAGAAGGCCACCTGTCTCACGTCAAGATTCCTCCTGGATCGACGACCTCAGTAGTCGAACGAGATCACCTCGCCGCCGGCGCGGCTGAGCAGCGCCTGCATCTGATTCATCGTGAGTCCGCTGATTACAAAACGGACCGAGCCGTCGCCGAACGCGACGTTGCTGCCGCCGGTGTGGAAGGCGAAGATTTCGCTATCGTTGCTGCAGCCGTTGGCGCACGACCACGGGGCGGCCGGTATCCCCATGAAACCGCCGCCCGCGGCGATGCCGGTACCGCTCGGGTCGGAGCCATTGGTGGCGATGTAGTTGAGCGGATCGGCCCACGCGCCGCCACCCTGGGGGGCCGGACCGATGTCGCCGCCCTGGTAACTGCCCATCGCCGGCATGTAGCCGCCAATCGCCGGCGCCGATGCCACGCCCTTGCTGCCGTACCAACCTGGGCGTCCGCCATCCTCGACCACCAGCATCGTGGTCGACGTGCCGTCGGTAATGTCGGTGAACCGCACCGGGCCGTCGGGGGGCTGACAAATGATCGAAGCCCCGGCGTTGATGCTGATGCCCGGCAGGTCAGCCATCATGCCGGCGTCGGGGGCGTAGTCGGTGCGCCCAAAGATCAGGCCGGACGCTGGCCGGACGGTGATGCCGAAGTTGTTGAAACTATTGGCCAACTCAGCCGAGTAGACGACCGTCGGCTGCCCTGTCGCGGACGGACAAAGATAGGTCGGGATAGCCGTCGAGTAGGTCGCGTTGTTGGGCGGCATGTTGACGCTGCTGAGCGCCGCGCGTGTCACGTCGATCCCCCGATACACATTGCCCTGTTCGAGGTACGGAAGGATCAGGACAAACGCCCCTGCCCCGAAGGTACCGGTCCCGGGAGGAGCGGTCGGGTCGGCGGTCGGCAGGGACTTGTAGGCTTGGGGGAAAGCCTTATTGACATCGTGGTAGTTGTGCAGGGCCAGGCCGATCTGCTTGAGGTTGTTGGCGCACTGCACGCGGGCCGCCGCCTCGCGCACCTTCTGGACGGCCGGCACGAGCAGCGCGATCAGCACCGCGATGATGGCGATCACGACCAGCAGCTCGATCAGCGTGAATCCCTTGCGGCGCTGGCAATTTCTGGGCATTTAGTGTATCCTGCGGGACATAGAAGTAACCACTACGCATTGATATTAGGCGCGACTAAATCATGAGCGTAGTCAAGTCTATCAGCGCATGGCACCGATGGCAAGCGGTTATTTCTTGGCTTTCGTTTTTTCCGCTCCACGCCCGCTCTATTGTGAGGGGTGCTACAAGGGCGCGTGGAGTGCGGCAAGTGTCACTGGCGCATCGACACCGAGATCATCGACGATCACATGCGGCCGGCGCATCCGAAACAGCCCGAAGCGCAAGCGAGGACGCGCCATGTCCTCGCTTGCGCTTCGGGCTTCCATAGCGTGGCAAAATTATCGACGATCACATGCGGTCGGCGCATCTGCAACGCAAGTGACCAGCCGCGTTGGACAGCCGGCATAGGCGTGATCCGCTAACAGCCGCTCGCCCTTCATCACCACGCTGTGCGGGCTGACCGACG
This sequence comes from uncultured Gemmataceae bacterium, assembly GCA_963834865.1. Lineage (GTDB taxonomy): Bacteria > Planctomycetota > Planctomycetia > Gemmatales > Gemmataceae > CAWIDK01. Next base: position 961,634 of record CAWIDK010000002.1, on the reverse strand, counting down.
CGTGCGCCCGATGTCGGCGCCATAGAGAAGGAGCGCGGCCGTGCCGACCGTGGCGTCCCGGCGAATGAGCACGCGGTCGATCTTGAGGACGCGATCCTCGAACGTGTGCGCCTGGAACATGCAGCTCACCGTGGCGCCGTCCTCGAACTCCAGCATGTCGTGATCGATGGTGGTGGCGACACCGGGGCCCAGAATGACGTGGCGGCCGATGCGCGCCCCCATCGCTCGCAAGATGCCGTTGAGCAACAGCGTGCCCTCCAGCACGGCGAGCGGGCCGGCCACGTAAATATCCCATGTCGTGTAGTGAAATTCCCAACGCCGGCACCAGCTTGACCACAGCGGATGCACCCCCGGCTTGACGCGTCCGAGCAGCACCCACTTCAGCACCACGCCAAACAGGCACACCACCGCGACCGCACCGAAATCGAGCGCCGGCACCACCACCAGCAGCAGCACCGGCAGCGAGACGGTCGCCGCCGCCAGCAGGTTGAGCCAGGCAAGCGCGATCACGAACGGCATCAGCGGCAAGCCGAAACGGAGCAGCTCCCAGAACACGCGGTTGCCGTAGGCGCGCCAGCCCGGCGCCACCGTGAGCCGGCGATCGCACGGCACTATCTCGCGGCGCGGCAGCTCGAATGGCGGATGGCCGAACCAGGAGGTGCCCGACCGCAGCTTCGTGTCGTCGGCCACCGTGTTGACGCCGAGCAGCACGTCGTCGGGGATCGTTTGCCCGCCGGCGATCAGCACGTTGTTGCCGAAGTATCCATTCTTGCCGATCACCACGCAGCCGAGGGTCACGGTGCCGCGGTGCATGCGCGGGCCGCCGAGGTAAATGCCGTCCGCCAGGAACGACGCCGGCCCGATCTCGATCAGCTCGGGAATGGTGTCGAGGATCGCGCTGATCTCGCAGCCCTTGCCGACTTTCATGCCGGCTGCACGCAGCCAGACCGGCCAGAGCAAGGTGCCGCTGAGCCAGCGGTTCGCCGATGCGACCAGCCCCGCCTTCAGCCAGACGCGGACGTACGCCCAGCTCCACCGGCTGATCACTCCCGGCGACACCCGGCCCAGCATGCGCACCGCGAATAGCTCACACATCAGGTTCAGCGGCACGACCAGCAGCACCAGCGCCGCGGCCAGCGCCAGGCCCGCCGGGTCCAGCGACGGTTGCACCATCCACTCAGCGGCGCTCTCGGTGTCCGTGCCGTCGATCAGGACAAAGGCAAACGCCAGCGCCTCCATCGGCAGAGCCACGAACATCGCCAGCGCGATCCGCGCCAGAAATAGCGCGACGCCAAACGCTGCCGGCGACAGCTCCGGCCGCTGGGGCATGCTGGGCCGGCCCGGAGCGGCGCCGACGTGTCGGGCCGGGATGCCGTCCCAGCGTTCGCCGTGCGGAATCCGGCCGCCGCGCTGCAGGTACGCTAGAGCGCTCAGATAACCGTCGGCCTCGACGCAGGTGTGACCCCCTACCCCGGCGCGAACGTCGAGCGTGCTGCCGCAGCCGAGCGTCACCGGACCGACGACGATCTGACCGTCCTCGAACTCAACGAGCTGCACGACCGCGTCCTGGCTGAGCGTGACGTTGTCGCCGATGTCGAGCAGGTCCCAGCCGCCTTGCAGGAGGTTCACGCCGCGATGGATATGGACGCGTTTGCCGATCCGGGCGCCCAGGCGCGCAGCACGCTCTGCTGCATCACGGTCCCTTCGAGCAGCCGCCACGGCACTAGCCGCACCGCTTGCTGAACAATCCAGTTGCGGACATAGAAGCTGCCCCACACCGGCGCCCGCGTCGGACGATAGCGGCCGATGAGCAGATTCTTGATTCCCACCGCCAGTGCCACCGTGGCTGCAATGTAACCAAACAAGCCAATGGCATAGAAGAGCGGCGCCAGCAACAGCAGCGGGATCAGGCCCAGGTCATGCGTCAGCAGCGGCAGCGCCTGGAACGCCAGCAGATAGGCCACCGGTGCGCCCACCAGCAGCATCGCGATCAGCCACAGCGATTGCACGACCGTTGCCAGGAACGGTTGCCCCGTGGGTCGGACGGCCGCGGTCGGCGGCGCGACGGCGGGGCGAGTTCGCCTGGCGAGCTCCGCCACCGTACGCGCTTCGTAAAGGTCGCGGACGGTCAGCGACGCCGTGGTCGGGTCGTCGCGCAGCCCCGAGATCAGGCGGGCGGCCGTCAGCGATTCGCCGCCGAGATCATTGAAGAAATCGTGGTGGACCGACACGCTCTCGTTCAGATCGAGGTGGTTTTGGAACGCGAACGCCAGCTTCGCCTCGACGCCGTCGCGCGGCGGCGTATACGATCCCGACATCGCCGGCCCGTGCGCCGACAGGACCGGCAAAGCGCGCCGATTTAGCTTGCCGCTGACGGCGGTCGGCAGCCGCTCGAGCGTGCCGAAGCGAGTCGGGACCATGTACTCCGGCAGGACCTGGCGTAGCGCACGCTTGAGGTCGTCGGCGGCGGGGGGCGCGGACGCGTCCGCGGGCACCACGAACGCGACGAGCTTTTGCTGCGCCCCTTCGCCCTGGACGCAACACGCCGTCGCACGGACGCCGGCACACGCCGCCAGCCGTGCCTCGATTGCCTCCAGCTCGATGCGATAGCCGCGCAGCTTGACCTGGGTGTCGATGCGGCCGTGACAGTAGTAGTTGCCGTCCAGGTCGCGATGGACAAGGTCGCCCGAGCGGTAGATGCGGCCCAGGCGCGGATGCAGGGGAAACTTCTGTGCGGTCAATTCCGGATCGTTCATGTACCCGCGCGCAGACCCAGGCCGCCGAGACATAGCTCGCCCAGCTCGCCGTCGGCCACTTCTTCGAGCGCGTCGTTGAGCACCCAAGCTCGGACGCCGGGCACCGGCCGGCCGATGGTGATCGCGGCATTCGGCGCGACCTGCCCGCGCACGCGCGGTGACCGTACACTCGGTCGGCCCATAGTCGTTCACCAGGCAACGGCCCCGCGCCGAGCGCTCGGCCACGTCGACGGGTAGCGCTTCGCCGCCGACGTGGACGAGGCGCAGGTCGGGCAGCTCGCGCTCGGGATACTCGCAGCCGGTGGCGCGCAGCAGCGTCGGCGGCGGGCAGAACATCGTGATCGCTTCGCGGCGCAGCCAGCCGATCAGGTCGGGCCCCAGCCGCGTCGTTTCATCGTCCATGACGACCAGCGTCGCCCCCGCGGCCAGCGCGAACCAGGTTTCCTCGACCGACGAGTCATAGGCGCACGACGAACTCTGCCCGACGCGGTCCTCCGGCGTAACCCCGAGCGTTCGCAGGTCGCCTTCGACAAGATTGGCGATGCCGCCGTGCTCGATCATCACGCCCTTGGGCTGGCCGGTCGTGCCCGACGTGTAGATGAGGTACGCCAGGCTGTGCGGCGTCAACCACGGTGCGGGCGCCAACGGCGTGCTCGGCGCGCGTGCGCGTTCGCTCCAGTCGACCACGTCGAGAACGCACGCCGCCGCGGCCGGCAGCCGCCGGCAGCGGCTCAGGCCCGCCTCGCCGGTCAGGATGGCGACCGGCTGCGCGTCCGCGAGAATGGCCCGGACCTGTTCGTCGGGGAAGATCGGATCAATGCACGCATACGCCGCCCCGGCTTTCAGGACCGCGAGCTGCGCCGCGTACAGATGCTCGGAGTTGCGCGGCAAGAACAGCACCACCACGCATTCGCCCGTCACGAATTCGCGAAGAAATGCGGCCAGCGCCTCGGTCCGGCGCTGCAGTTCCCGGTACGTGACGAGACGCCGCTGCGGCCGCCGCGCCGTCGGCGGCACGTTGATAGCGATGCGCTCCGGTCCGGCACGAGCCGCACGCTCGAAAAACTCGTGCAACAGCACCGGTGCCGGCGGCGCCAACCGCGCCAGCGGGGCCGGCAAGAGATGCGCGCTCGAAGTAGTCGCGATGGGTGTCATGGTTGCGTCAGTGGCGTGCCAGATGAACCACGGATGACACGGATGACACGGATGACAACCTATAGTCGAAACTTCCTATCCGTGTTATCCGTGCAATCCGTGGTGAAATTCGTGTCGTTAGGGAGCGTCAGCGGCCGACGCGATGTTTCGTCTTGGGCAGGTGGTGTTTCATCGCCCGGCCGATGGCCTTGGCGGTGGCGTCGGGATGGCGCTCAACGATGTCGGCCAGCTTCTTGGCCCGATTGGCCTCGCTGTGAATAAGATGTTTCACCTTGCCCTTTTGTTCCGCATTCAGCGTCCCGGCGGCGGCGCGATCGAGATTGCTGTCGATGCCGAGATCCGTGAGCCGCGTGTACACGTAGGCCAGCTTGACGACGCGCTGCGGATCCTGGGCGGTGTCCATGCGGGCGACGATCCGGTCGGCGATGTCGTTGAAGCGATCAGCGGCGGCAATGGCGTCGTCGTTGCGCGCGAGCCAGGCGCTGTTTTCGAGCAGCGTGTCCGCCAGGTCGCGATCCTCGGGCGCCAGGCGGCGCTCGCCACCAGCGCCTTGAGCTCGGTCACTTCGCGCTGGTAGATCTGGCTGCGTTCTTCGGGCATCGGCGCCTGGGCGAGGTCCAGGTTCCAATCGACCAGGCGTTCGACGGCATCCGGCGCGGTCTCGGTTTGCAGCGTGTGCGACAGCACCAGCGCCCCGCCCAGCAGGACGAGTATGGCCGCGGCGATCAGTCCCGCGCGCCGCAGCCGTATCGGCAGCACTCTTGCCGCCACGCGGCCGCGTGGCGCCGCGGCCGCCGCGACCGGCCGGGTTTCTTTCGGCACCACCGTGCCGGGCGCCATTGCAAGAGCGCGTGCAGTTGCAGGGTGTCGAGATACTCGCGTTGCAGTTCGGGATGAGCCCGCAGCAATTCGTTGAGCCGCCGATTCCGCGCGGCATCGGGTGCGCCGTCGAGCAGGCCGGCGAGCAATTGTTCCAGTTCCACGGCCGGTACCATCACGATCCTCCGGCGACGGCCAGCGTCGCCTGCACACAATCGCGTAGGGTCTTACGAATACGGAACAGCGCCACCGAGACGGCATTGACCGACAGTCCCCGCCGGGCGGCGATGGCGGTCACCGGTTCGCCGTTGCTGTAGCGAGCGTCCACCAGGCTGCGCATCCGCCGACAGCTTGTTCAGGCAGCGCTCCAGGGCGTCGAGCGCGGCACTAGGGGCGGCCTCACTGCTGAGGCGATCGGCGACGGTCGCGATCAGGTCGTCATCGAGGACAAGCCGATCGCGCGACTGCCGTTTGCGCCAGGCGAGCACCTGAAAACGCGCGAACGCCAGTGCCCACGGTAGGAACGGCCGGTCCACGTCGTACTCCGCCGCGCGCTGGAGCAGCACGAGGTTGGTCTCCTGCAGCACGTCGTGCGCTCCCTCGACGCCGCCGAGCATGGCGGCAATGGCCGCATACAGGGAACTCTGGTAGCTCGTCAGCAGCAACAGAAACTTCGGCGGCGGGCTGGCAGGCGGTGGCGTGTCGTCCATGGTCCTCAATGCCGGCGCGGCTCGGTTTTTCTCACAATTCTTATTAGCCGAGCGATCGGCATATCTTACAGGACGCCAAGAAATGCGCGGGTGGTGGCTTGCTGGCACCTGTCAGGACGCCCTGGTGCCAGGAGGAACGGCGTAGCCGAGCCGTTGATAGATTTCGTCCGGCGACAACCAGATGATCTGGTCGTTTTCGGAAACTGGGACCGAGTTGCCGGCCCGCGCCTGGGAAAGCAGTTCCTCGTGCACTCCTTGCCGAATGGCTTCGGTCATAAGCTCGTCGTCGTCGATCATCTCGGAAATGGATCGTGTGCGCTCTTCAGCCATTGGCGGCACTCCCTCGGACCAACGCCCAGCGTGTGGAATCGATGACGGCCTCCGGCTGGTCTCGCGTCCCTTTTGCAAGCAACAGGGGTCGTCGGGCGGCACTATTATCATACACTTTCCAGCCGGTCACAACAGGAATGTAAAGCTCGAATAGGTTACTGATGCTGCGGTTGTCTTCCCTGCCCCGTTGATCCCGGCGAGGACGATGATTGACGGATGGTGCTCGCCTTCACTCATCAGAATTTCCCGTCATTGGCGTTTCGCCCTCCCCATCAGCCATTCCAGATTGAACCGCGCCAGCGTCAGCGTGCGCGTCGCGAAATGGTTCTTGCCGTCGGTGCTGCCGCGCTCGTAGAGGCAGTAGATGGTGCCGTTGGGGCCGACTGCCAGATCGGAGTAGCCGCTCAGGCCTGGCTCCAGCGGACGCGACACCGGCCAGGTCTTGCCCTCGTCCTCGCTCAGCTTGATCGTCAGGTTCTTGCGATCGCGGTTCTGGCCGGCGACCGCCGGGCCCTGGGCGCTCGAGATTGTCGGGATTCGCGAACAGCAGGCGATCATGCGCGGCGGCCGGCTTCTTGCTGTAGCGGCACAGACTCGCCATGCAGATCGGCTCCTTGAGCAGCTCGTCGAACGCCGGCGCCGTCCAGCGCGTCGCCCCGTCCGGACTCAGCGCGATCGCCCGGCGATGCTCCTTCGATTCGCTGCGCATGTTGAGCATCACCCGGCCGTCGGCCAGCTCGACGGCGACGGTTTCGTTGGGGTTGGTCAAGGGCGTCGATTCGTTCGCGACGATGACGCTGGGCTGCCACGTCTTGCCGGCGTCGTCGCTGTAGATGGTGGCGACGGCCGAGGGGCGATGGGCGTTGCCGCCGGTGCCGCGCGACAGCCACACCGGCACGAGCAGCCGGCCGTTCTCGAGCTGGATGCCGTGGGCCGGGCCGGTCGCCATCGCCTGCCAGGCGTAATCCTTGCGGAAGCGCTCGAGCGTCGCGGTGATCTCGACCGGCGCGGAGAAGGTGCGGCCATCGTCGTCGCTGCGCTGGTAGAAACAGCGCATGTATTCCATGCAGAAGAGGAAATGGACGGCCCCGGTCTTGCGGTCCGCGATGGCGACGGGGTTGTTGTACGTCACGTCGTCCGGCTTCACGAGCTTCTGCGCCACCGCGGCCGGATTCTTGGCATACGGTCCGTCGACATGGGCGACCTTCCGAGGATCAGACCAGGTTTTGCCGGCGTCGGTGCTGCGGCGCAGGAGGATGTCGATCATGCTCCAGTCGCTGCCGGTGCCCATGCGTGCCTCGCAGTAGGCGAGCAGGGTGCCGCTCCGGGTCGCCACGATGCCCGGGATGCGATAGAGGGTGTACCCGCCCTGGCCCGCCGCGAAGAGATCGGTCTTCTCGAACAATGGCTGCGCGGGCGGGCGCCGCCGCAGCGAGGACCAAGACGATCGCGAGGGCGATTCGGGGCAGATGTGATGGGTCGTGCGGCATGAAGCGTCTCCATTATTATGCGAGCCGGGAGCGTAAGCGACCGGAGTTCTCCGGTCGCTCACGCTCCCAGCTCGTCGTTCCATCAGCGGTCGCCACCGGCATGCATGTGCAGTAGCAGCGGGTACAGCGTCGCGGGATCAACGGGCTTGACGAGGTGGCCATTGAAACCGGCCTCCTGGGAACGGCGCCGGTCCTCGTCCTGACCCCAGCCGGTCAAGGCGATAAGCACCACCTGTGTGTTGCATTCATGTTGGCGCAGGCGGCGACAAACCTCGTAGCCGTCCATGACCGGCATGCCGATGTCCAGGAAGACGATGTCGGGGCGGAACGCGCGGGTCGCTTCGAGAGCGCCTGGGCCGTCATGGGCCACCCACACCTCCTGGCCCTGGATCCGCAGCAGCATTGCCAGACTCTCGGCCGCGTCCACGTGATCGTCCACCACCAGCACGCGCCGGCGCGGCGGGACGGTGCGGGCATGTTCGCCTTCGTCCGGCCCGTCCTCCCGGTCCTTGGCCCCCGTGAAGACGGGCAGGCGCACCACGAACTCGCTGCCCTGGCCGGCGCCGCGCTCAAGGCCTCGATCCGCCCGCCGTGCAGCTCGACGAGCTGCTTCACCAGCGTCAGCCCAATGCCCACGCCGCCCTGCGCGCGATCGAGCCGGCGCTCGGCCTGCACAAACAGCTCAAAGATGCGCGGCAGCAGCTCCGGGGCGATGCCGATGCCGTTGTCGCGCACGCGCAACACGACGGTGCCGTTTTCCCGGCGCACGGTCACCGCAATCCGGCCGCCCGGATCGGTGTATTTCGCACTGTTATTAAGCAAATTGGTCAGGACCTGCTCCAGGCGCGGGATCGCCCCGCACCTGCAGGGGACCGGGCGCGAGCGCCACGGTCAGCTCGTGGCGGCGCTCGTCGATCAGGGGACGAACCGCTTCGACCGTGCGCTCGGCAAGCGCGATGACGTCCACAATTTCCTCGCGCAGCGCGATCCGCCCGTGGCTGATGCGCGCAGGTCGAGCAGATCGTCGAGCAGCCGGGCCATGTGCTCGACCTGCCGCTCGGCCATCGCGCGCGCCTGGCCAATGAGCACGGCCCCGGCGTTGGGCTGCTTCATGATTTGCAGTGCGTTGCGGATCGGCGCCAGCGGATTGCGCAGCTCGTGAGCCAGCATCGCCAGGAACTCGTCCTTGTGCCGGTCGGCTTCACGCAATTCCCCGTAGAGCCGCGCATTCTCGACGGCGACCGCCGCCCGCCCGGCGAGGTCTTCGGCTACCGCCAGATCGGTCGCGTCATAGCGCCGGCCGGATTCGGCGGCAACGAACGTGACGACGCCCAGGATCTTGCCGCGGAGCTGCAACGGCACCCCCATGTACGAGCGCAGGCCAAGCTCGCGGATGATGCGCAGGCGCTCGGCATCCACCGTCGCCAGCATCGCATCGGTGATGTCGGCGACGAGCTCCGGCTGGCCGGTGCGCAGGATCTGCCAGACGCCGTGCGCCGCCTGCGGGTCGGGGGGATAGCGCCGCTGCAGCTCGTGAGCGAGCTTGACCTTGGCCGGGTCGACGTGGGCCACCGCCAGCCGGCGCAATGTGCCGTCGGGCGCCAGCATGTCCACGGCACACCAGTCGGCAAAGTACGGCACCGCCAGCCGGGCGACCTTCTGCAGGGTGCTCGACACGTCCACCAGCTCCGCGAGCAGCTTGCTCGCCTCAGCCAGGAACCGCTGCGCTTCCGCCTTGCGCTTGCGGGCCGTGATGTCGCGGGCAATCTTGGACGCGCCGATAATCGCGCCGGCCGCATTCTTGATCGGCGAGATCGTCAGCGAGACATCGATCCGCCCGCCGTTCTTGTGTACGCGGACCGTCTCGAAATGGTCGATCTGCTCGCCGCGCTTGAGCCGCTCCATGATCGGCGGCAGCTCGTTGGGATGGTCGGCCGGCACGAGCGTCGCCAGCGGCTTGCCGATCATTTCGTCGGCCTTGTAGCCGTAGAGCCGCTCGGCACCCTTGTTCCAGCTGGTAATAATCCCGTCCAGGGTCTTGCTGATGATGGCGTCGTCGGACGACTCGACGATGGCCGCGAGGCGCAGGCGTGTTTCCAGCGCCTGGCGCGCCGCCGTGACGTCGCGGAAGACCAGCACCACGCCGGCCACGGCGCCGTCTTCGCCGCGGATGGGGGCGGCGGAATCATCGATGGGCCGCTCGGTGCCGTCGCGGGCGATCAGCAGCGTGTGGTTGGCGAGGCCGACGATGACGCCGTCGCGCAGGGCCCGGGTGACGGGGCTGTCGACCGGCACGCGCGTCGCCTCGTTGACGATGCGGAACACGCGATCCAACGGCAACCCGGCGGCCTCCGTCGCCGGCCACCCGGTCAGCGTCTCGGCCACCGGGTTGAGAAACGTCACGCGCACGCCGGTGTCGGTGACGATCACGGCGTCGCCGATGCTCATCAGGGTTTCCACCGGCAGGACGTTCACCGGCGGCGGGCCTGAACCCGATTGGATGCGCTGCGCGTTCGACATGGCGGCCTCAGGGACAGCTCACCTGGCCTTGCCGATGCAATACACATGCCGTTCGCCGCGGATGTAGAGCCGCCCGTCGGCCACGGCCGGTGTCGCGCGGATGCGCTCACCCAACTCGTTGCGTGCCAGCAAGCTATAGGACGGGTCCGCCGCGAAGACATACACGTCGCCGATTTCGCTCGCGGCGTAGACCTTGCCGTCGATGAGCAGCGGCGACGCATAGAAGGGCGTGTCCGCGAGCCGCTCGCGCCAGAGGCGTTTGCCGCTTTGCGCGTGATAGCAGCCGGCGAAGCCGGTGTCGCTGACGAAGTAGAAATGCTCGCCGTGCGCCAGTGGGCACGGAACATAGGGGAAATCCTTGGTCTTCCAGAGCGATTTCGGCGGCGCGGCCGAGCCGTTGGTCGGCAGCGCGAGCCCGACGGCGAAGCGGTCGCCGGCGCCGTCGCCGCTGCATGCGACCAGCACGCCGCCGCACAGCGCCGACGAGGCGACGGTGCGCAGCGGCATCCGCACGTCGTTGGCCTGCCAGTCTTTCGCTTCCCACTTCTTCATGCCGTCCCTGGGGTCATAACCCGTGACGGCCGTGGTACTGACGATCACCAGGTCGGGGCCGGCCTGGCCCGCCTGGTCCAGCAGGAACGGCGCCGAATAGCACGCGCGCTCGGCGTCGCGCGGCGTTTCCCACACCATCTCGCCGGTCTTCTTGTTGAGCGCGAGCAGCAGCGACGGATGCGCGACCGGCACGGGCTTGCGCGATTTGTCCTTCGACTCCACATACGCGTCCATGTCGTTGGCGAGGATCAACTTGTCCTTGTACAGGATCGGCAAGGCGCCGGCGCCGTGCTGGCTGAAGAACGGCCCGAGGTTCTTGCTCCAGAGCGGCGTCCCCGCCATGCTGTACGCCGACACCAGGATATCCTTACCGTCCCAGAACGAGACGTAGACTGCCTCGCCGTCGGTGGTCGGCGTCGACGAGGCGAGCGAGCTGTCCTTGCGGATCTGGACGGACACGCCGGGGATGGTCTTCTGCCAGCGAATCTTGCCCGTGGTCGTGTCGATGCAGACCAGCATGCGTTCCTTACCGTCCCTGGCGGCCGACTGCACGAACAGATGCTTGCCCCAGACGACCGGGCTGGAATTACCGACGCCGGGCAGCGGCGTCTTCCAGAGGACGTTCTCGCTGGGGCCGAACGTGAGTGGAACATCCTTGTCATTGACCGTGCCGGTACCGTTGGGCCCGCGGAAGCGATCCCAGTTGTCGGCGCCGGCGGTGCCGGCAAGGCCGCCGAGAGCCAGAAGCAGGAGCACGGTGCGCACGAAAGATGCCATGAGCAAGGTCCTCAGGTGTGGATGCATACGTCCAGGCGGGCAGAGCGCGGTAATCGCGGTGGGCTGAAGTGGATTATCGCAGACTGCACGGTGGGGTCAAGGATGATTGGGCTGGCGCTGACGAATGCGCGGATTAATTTGACTTTGCTGGATTTGTGTCCCACATTGCCAGCAGTCGATATCTGTGCGCCGCGCCACGCTGTCGTGCGGTGAACTGAATGACCTTGTCGTCCCCGACAATGGCAAACCATCCGCAAGGGTGGGACGCAAAGCGATGGGTCCTGGTCGATCGCACCGATTGATCGAGGATCGCCAAGCTCCCGAAGGGATGACCGAAGCGGAACGGGCCCGCGCTGCCGTCTCGGCGCACGGGCCGTGTCCCCGGTATATCCCTATAGGGAACATCGCCCATGCACTCGCCCATTGGCCTCCACCCGGCTACCCCTCCCCTTGCGGCGCGCCCGGTTCGGTGTACCGCATCCCCATCCGACTTCCCGCCTTTCCTTCCCACGCCGTCCGCCGTCTGAACCTACCTACCGAGCAGAGAATCGCCATGGTCGCCATCAAGAATCGCACCCGCCTCCGCCTCGAACAACTCGAAGATCGCTGTACACCAAGCACCCTGGGCCAGCCGTGGCCCAACCCCGGCCAGCTCACGCTAAGCTTCGCGCCCGACACCACCCTCATCAACGGCGCGCCGAGCAACCTGTTCGCGACGCTCAATCGGGTCGCGCCGACGAGCCAGTGGGAGCAGGCCATCCTCAAGGCCTTCCAGAGCTGGGTGCCCTATACCAACGTCAACATCGGCGTGGTTGCCGACGGCGGCGAACCGTTCGGCACCAGCGGCTCGGTGCAGGGCGATCCCCGATTCGGCGATATCCGCATCGGCATGGCGCCGCTGCCGGCCAACCTGGTCGCCACCACCGCGCCGTTTTCGTGGACCGGCTCCACCTGGAGCGGCGATGTGATCTTCAATAGCAGCTACAGCTTTTCCCTGGGCGGCGGTCCGGGCCAGTACGACCTGTTCACGGTCGCGCAGCACGAGGCGGGACATGCCCTCGGCATCCCGGACAACACCAGCGATGTCAACTCGGTCATGTACGCCAACTACACCGGCCCACGCACGGCGTTAGATAGCCTCGACATCGCCAATATCCAGACGCTGTACGGGGTCCGCGCCGATAATGACGCCAACAACAGCATGGCTACCGCAACGGCGATCGGCAATTCGCCCACGCAGCTCGGCTTCAACGCCGACCTCGGGGCCGCCGGCGACGTCGATTTCTACAAGGTCCAGACGCCCCTGCTCGATCTGGGACTCTCCTCCGTCACGGTGCAGATCAATGCCGCCGGCCTAAGCCTCCTGATGCCCACCGTCTCGGTCTACAATGCATCCGGCCGGCTGCTGGTAACGCAAACGGCGGCCAGCCCGTTGGCCAATACGGTGACGGTGTCGATCCCCGATCCCAAGGTGCTTGCGACCTATTACTTCGCGGTGAGCCATCCGACCAGCGACGCGTTCGGAGTCGGCGACTACTCGGTCGACATCACCTACAAGTCGCTGCTCGGCTCACTCCTCGGCGGCATCGTGCCGGCGCTCATTCAAGGCGTGGTCAACACCGTCGACCACGTCAACACCGCGCTCACGTCGGCGAGCCCGCTGCCGTCGGCGTTTGGCGAGACGTTCCGATCAGCGCTTCAGCTACCTCTATCAGGCCAACATCGTCGACGGCGGCGATAAGGATTACTACAAGTTCACCGTCCCCGCGATATCGTCCAGCACCGGCGCCTACGCGCTGGACGCCATCGTCTGGCAAACCGCTCCCGGCGGCCTCGCCCCGGTGCTGCATTTCTTCGACGGCAACGGCAATCCCATCGCCGCCCAGGTGATGGCCGACGACGGCAGCGTCTATTCTCTGCAACTGCTGGGCGTCACCGCCGGCGAGAACCTCTACGTCGAGGTGGCCGGCCAGACGACGCAAGGCGCCGGCAGCAGCGGCTTCTACGTGCTCGGCATCAAGTTCAACCAGCAGCCCGAAACCGTGGCGCCGCTCCTGGGCGGCAATACCCTGGCGACCGCCGCCAGCACCGATGCCGGCACGCTGGCCATGAACCAGAACGGCGTGTTCTACTTCGAGCTCGCCGCCGCCAACGGCAGCACGTCCACGTCGAGCAACCTCACGATGACCGTCTACGGCCCCAGCGGCGCCGTCGCAGCGACGCTGACCGCCGCCACCGGCGCTGCCCCGCAGACTACGGCGGCTTACCTGCCGGCCGGGACCTACACGATCGTCTACAGCATCGGCGCCACCACCGGCACCTATGTGCCCGCGACCTACTGGCTGTCCGGAGAAATCCTGAGCGACCCGATCGGCCCCTACTATTCGTCATCGAGCCCGTCGCCCTCCAGCTCGTCGACCAGCACGACCACCGGCAGCAGCCCGTCCAGCGGCAGCAGCCCGTCCAGCGGCAGCAGCCCGTCCAGCGGCAGCAGTACGGCGACCATCAGCGCGACGACGACGTTTGCGTCTTCCGGTGCCTCGGTGTCGATCAACACGTCGTCGGGAACCACGAACGTGCCGATTCCCCCGGCGGGCGGCAGCTGGAGCCAGAGTTTTACCACGTCGGTCGGGGTCACGACCGTCACCTTGACCACCGCATCGAACGGCAACGTCACGCTGACCCTGACCACGCCGTCGAGCAACACGATCACCGATACCCAGACCACGTCGGGCAGCACGTCCACTCAGACGCTGACGACTTCGGACGGCATCCAGGTGACGATTGTTACCCCGGTAACGACGCCGGCCCCGACCTATTCGGGTTCGTCGTCTAGCACGAATCAACCGTACTACTACTAGCCGGGTCGAGCCGCCAAACTTCCGAAGTCTCCGAGACTTCGGAAGTATTGGCGAAAGGGGTCCGCGATGGCCGAACAACACGACTTGACCCCGACGCTCGTGGTGCCGGATGTAGCGCCGACCGGCGGGCAGCCCTCTCGACGCGTCTCCGATCCGATTGTCCCTGCGGACCGCAACAACACCGGCGGCGCGAGCCAGGCCGGCCACGCCGCGGCCAACGAAACGGTAAGCGGTGTGGCACCGGCGCTGCCGGCGGTCGGCGAGGATTTTCTGGGTTTTCGTCTGCTCGCCGTCCTGGGTCGCGGCGCCTTCGGGCAGGTGTATCTGGCAGAACAGAGCGATCTTGCCAACCGCTACGTCGCGTTGAAAGTCGCGCCGGACATCTTCGGCGAATCGCAAACGCTGGCGCAGCTCCAGCACACGAACATCGTGCCAATCTACTCGTTGCACCGGGTGGGACCGCTCCAGGCGGTGTGCATGCCATACTTCGGCGCGACGACGCTGGCCAATGTCCTGCACGCAGCATACGCCGGCCCGTCGCAGCCGGCCTCGGGCAAAACGGTCGTCGACACGGTCGAGCACCGCAAGCGCTCGACGTTGCCACTGCTCCACAGCAGCGCCCCACGCCCGGACGGCGACGGCCCGGCGCCGGATCAGCCCGCCGAGGCGATGGCGGCCGTGCGCAAGCGGCCTGAGCACGCCGGCGCGCTGCAGCATCTCGAGCGCATGACCTATGTCGAGGCCGTGCTGTGGATCGGCGAGCGCATTGCCGACGGCCTGGCGCACGCCCACGAGCAGGGCATCCTCCACCACGATCTGAAGCCAGCCAATATCCTCCTGACCGAGGACGGCCAGCCGATGCTGCTCGACTTCAACCTTTCCGAGGACACCAAGCGCCGCGCCAACGCCACCGCGGCCCTGGCCGGCGGCACTCTGCCCTACATGGCCCCCGAGCACCTCGCAGTCTTTCGCGATCGCCGCCTACGCCTCGATGCTCGCAGCGACCTCTATTCGCTTGGCGTTATTCTCTACGAGCTGCTCGCCGGCAAGTTGCCGTTCCCGACCTATCCCCGGATGTCGCACAACACGCTGGCGACCATGATCGACGATCGCCACAAGGGGCTGCCGCCGCTGTGCGAGGCCAACCCGGCGATTTCGCCCGCCGTGGCATCGCTGGTCGACCACTGCCTGCACGCCGATCCGGCGCGGCGTTATCAGTCCGCGCGCGAGCTGCAGGAGGATCTGAAACGCCACCGCTGCGATTTGCCGCTCCGCTACGCGCCGGAGCCGTCGCTGCGCGAGCGGGCCCGCAAATGGGTCCGCCGCCATCCGCGCCTAACCTCGTCCACGAGCGTCGGCACCATGTTTGGCGCGGTGCTGCTCCTCCTGGCCATGGCATTCTTGCTGCGCGGCCAACGGCTGGCACAGCTCGAGGCGGAGCAAACGCTGGCGCGCTTTCGTGACGACGCCCGGACCGTGCAGTTCTTGCTCTACAGCCGCAACGCCGATCGCGGCCAGCTCGAGGAAGGCATGCGGCGCTGCCGCACCGCGCTGGCACGCTTCGAGGTGCTCGACAATGCGCAATGGCTGACAGCGCCGGCGGTGCGCAATCTGCCGGAGCCCGAGCGGGTCAGCCTGCGTGACGAGGCTGGCGAGATGCTTTACCTGCTCGCACGGGCCGCCACACTGCATGCGCAATCCTACGGCGATGCCGCTGGCCGCGGCGAGCGGCTCCGCGAAGCCGGAAAGCTGAACCAGCTCGCCGAAACGGCGTTCGGCACGGAGCGCGCCGCGGCGCTCTGGGAACAGCGTGCGGAGCAGGCCCGGCTCCTCGGTGATCTCCCCGAAGCCGGAACGCTGTCCGCCCAGGCCGCCAAGGTGCCGCTGCGCACGCCGCGCGACCGCTACCTGATCGCCCATCAGCACGCGATCGGCGGCAACCTCAGGCAAGCGCTCGAAATGCTCGAGCGCGTCACGCAGGATGATCCGCGAACTTTTCGGCGTGGTTCGTACGGGGCAATTGCTGCTACGATCTGCTCCAGGACGGGGCCGCCGTCACGTGTTACACCGCGTGCGTGACCTTGCGGCCCGAGTATCACTGGACCTGGCACAATCGCGGTCTCGCCCAGTTACGGCTGCGGCAATTCCGCCAGGCCGCCGAGGATTTTGATCGCGTCATCGAGCTCAAGCCCGACCTCGCGCAGGGTTACGTTCACCGGGCGCAGGCGCGCGAAGGCATGAAGGCGTATCCCGAGGCCATCGCGGATTACACCCGCGCGCTGGCGGAACCGGCGGCCTCCACCAGCATCTATTTCCTGCGCTCCGCCGTCCGGGATCGTTGCGGCGACCACGCCGGCGCCCAGCGCGATTTCGACCAGGGCCTGGCAACCGAGCCGACGGACGAGGCCGGCTGGATCGCCCGCGGCTCCGCCCGCCGCGACCGCGACCCAAAGGGCGCGCTGGCCGATTACGAGCAAGCCCTCAAGATCAATCCGCGCTCCTTCGACGGCTTGCAGAACAAAGCCGCCCTCCTGTGCGACAAATTGGGCAACGACGCTGCGGCGCTGCAAGTCATGGAGCAAGCCGTGCGGCTCTATCCCGAGTCGGTGCTGACCCGCGGCGGCCGCGGCGTGCTGCTGGCGCGCGCCGGCCGCCGGTCTCTCGCCCTGGAAGATGCCCAGGCCTGTCTGCTGCTCGACGCGGGCCCCGCCACCCAGTACCAGGTCGCCTGCATTTACGCGCTGACCTCGAAGCGGCACGACGCCGATCGACTGCAAGCGCTGCCGCTGCTGTCCGCCGCGCTGCGTGCCGGCTTCGGCCTGGAGTTCGTGGATCAGGATCACGACCTCGATCCGCTGCGTGCGCTTCCGGAGTTTCAGCGCCTGCGAGGCGCCGCCCAAACTTTGCACGCGCCGCCCACGCCGCGGGATGAGTCTTCGAATCCCGCGGGTCGTTGACACGCTGCGTGCCCAGAATTGCTGCGTCTTTGACATCGAGCGTCACGCGCCCTATCCTTGTGGGCCGGGCCGCCCACTGCGCGTGCTGCCCACCATCGTAAGGAGTCATCACCTATGGGTAGGACGCTTCAGGAACCGGGCCTGCGAGCTTTCGGCAGCTACCTCCTTGTGGAGAAGCTCACCAACAGCGCAATGCATGCGCTGTACAAGGGGCGCCATGCGTCGACGGGCGCGACGGTAACCATCAAGATCGCCGCGGACGCCCTGACACGCGACCCGGTCATGCTCAAACGATTCGAGCTGGAATTCCGCGCGACCAGCAGCATCTGTCATCAAAATATCGTCCGCGGGCTCGATTTTGGCTGGGAAGGCGCGCGGCCCTACATCGTCATGGAATGGGTCGACGGCGAGGCTCTGTCGACCCGGATCGCGCGCCTCGGCCGGCTCCCGGAAGCCGAGGCGATCGGTTACATCACGCAGGTGGCGCGCGGCCTGCACGAGGCGCACAAGCACGGCATCATTCACCGCGACATCAAGCCCGACAACATCCTGCTCACGGCCGACGGACAGGCGAAGCTGGCGGAGCTCGGCCTGAGCAAGGACCTGGAGGCGGAACTGGAGCTGACGCGCCCCGGCCTTGGATTGGGGACGCCGAACTTCATCGCCCCCGAACAGTTCAGCGATGCGAAACATGCGGGCGTGCGCTGCGACATCTACTCGCTGGGGGCGACCCTCTACATGGCGCTGACGGGTGAGCTGCCGTTTGCGGGACTCGGCCTGGCCGCGACGCTGAGAAACAAGCTTGCCGACGACCTGGCCGCGCCGCGCCGCCGGGTGCCGTCGTTGAGCGAGCACGTCGACTGGGCCGTGCGCCGTGCCGTCCTGGCGGACCCGAGCCGGCGTTTCGGTTCCTGTCCGGAGTTGATCGCGGCGCTCGCCGGCAACGGCCAAGACGCGACCGACAAGGGGAGCAGCTCCGTCCGCCGACCCGCACGCCGGATGCAAAGTCCCGAGAGGGAACGCCGCGCCGGAGTGCGCTACGAGTGTACGCTGCCGACCGCATGCACCGTCAACGATTCGCTGCATCCCGATGCGACGGAGTTGCAAACGCAATGGGACGCGCAGGTCTTGAACCTCTCGGTGCGCGGGATCGGCCTGGTGCTCGCACGGCGGTTCGAGCCCGGGAGCGTCCTGACCGTCGATCTCGCCAGCAGCGACGGCACCGTGCAGCGGACGCGGCAGCTACACGTGGTGCGCGTTGCACCAGCCAACGGTGGCCGCTGGTACGTCGGCGGCGTTCTGACCGAGAAGCTCAGCCGTGAGGAATTGCGGCTGTTGTTGTAGACGGCGGTGCCGCGGACCTTGGGGGCCCTGGGCGTCAATCGCGGCCGATTGTCGTGTGACTCGGATGGAAGGATGGCAAGCGGACCGTGCCGCTGGCATCCCCTGATTTGGCGGCGAATTCATTGTTTAATGGTGAAAGCAACTCCCCATTCTCCCGTCAAGTCGATGGTCGTTTTCTCGAGGTTTGCCTGCCCCGTGAGTTCAAGATTAAGAAACAAATAGCCGTCTTGCGGGAATCTGTACGTAATCTCCCTGCCAGCAATGACCAGAAATCGCTTACCCTTTTTCTCGACGATGACAGCGTTGACCTTAAAAGACTTGCCTGGTTGCAACCTCCCTGTTTGTCACGGAAACCGGGCGTCTCGATTTTCGCAGATTATTGCAGGCAGGCCACGGGTAAGTCGAGACGAAAACGGCCGACTCGCCAACAATGGCAGCTGCCACGGCGCGACGGGGGGCGCCGAGCGAATGCCGGTATTGCCGGGTCCGGACGCGGATTATTTTCGCGATCTTGCCAAATAGCGTGTAAGGGCGACTCGTTGACACCGGTATACTCTACCAAAGTGGTACCCCGGACGGAGTTGCGAGGAATCGCCGAGTTTTCCCACACCTCGCATTTTTTGGGGCCGGCTGACTCGATATAATCGACAGAAGACCAGCCAACCGTTGTGTGTGTTGCGAGACCCTCGCCCCAGCGCCGCCGTCCTGCCTTGCCGCATCCTTGCAATCACGGCGGGCTTAGGCCGCGCCGCTCGCCATGCCGACCACATGATCCAGGAGAGGGTCGATGGGCATTTCATCTTACCGCTGTTCGCACGCGGAACCGGCACGACCCGCGTGGCGCTGGGCTGTCGCGGGCTGCATGCCGGCGCTATTGGCGGTCGTCCTGTTCTCCGGCTGCGAATCAGCGACGCCGGCGACGCAGGGAAGCAAGCGGCCGAAAGTGGTCGTCACCACGCCGATCACCGACATGGTGATGGATTACCAGGACTTCACCGGCCGGCTTGACGCGGTGAAGACGGTCGAAATCCGGGCGCGCGTCACCGGCTACGTCACCGAGGTCCCCTTCAAGGAAGGCGATCAGGTCAAGGAGGGCGACCTGCTCTTCCAGATCGACGTGCGGCCCTATCAGGCCGATCTGAACCAGACGGAAGCCAACCTCAAGCTGGCGATCGCCGAGCGCACCTACCAGGTGCTGAACGCCGACCGGGCCGCGCGGATGATCGCCACGCGGGCAATCTCGACGGACGACTACCAGCGGGCCATGGCAGAGCGCGACAAGGCCATCGCCTCGGTCGGCGCCTTCGAAGCGGCACGCGACAAGGCGCAGCTCTATCTCGACTACACCCGCGTGACGGCGCCCGTCACCGGCCGCATCAGCCGGCGGTTCGTCGATCCGGGCAACCTTATCAATGCGGACAACACCGTCCTGACCACGCTCGTGACCGAAAACCCAATGTACGACTACTTCAACGTCGACGAGCGCACCTATCTGAGCTTCCTGGCTCAGGTGGCGCCGGGGCACACCTCGTGGTTTGAGGGGCTGAAGTTCCCCGTCCTGATGTGCCTGGCCTGCGACAAGGAGTTCGAGCGCGTGGGTTATGTCGATTTCGTCGACAACCGCGTCCTGGCCACCACCGGCACCGTCAAGATGCGCGGCGTGTTCCAGAACCCCAAGCTCCAGCTCAAGTCCGGCATGTTCACGCGCACGCGGCTGCCGATGGGCACGGCCTACCGTTCGATCATCATTCCCGACGAGGCGATCCAGAGCGACCAGGAACGCAAATACGTCTGGGTGGTCAACCAGAACGACGAGGTCGAATATCGTTCCGTGACGATGGGGCCGGCGATCGGCGAATTGCGCGTGATTCGGCCCGCGGTCAAGGGCAAGGAAGGCAAGGAAGGCCTGTCGGAGGGCGAGCGGATCATCGTCAGCGGCATGCAGCGGGTGCGCAAGGGCGTGAAGGTCGAAGCGGAGAACCAGCCGTCGCCGGCGCCGCCGCGCATGCCGCTGGTGCGCCTGCTGGCCGAGCACCAGGCACGCCGGCAGGGCGGCGACCCGCCGCAGACGGCCGCGGCGGTGAAGACGGGCGGGGCGCAGTGAGTGTAGCCGTCACGCTCCGCGTGACGGAATCCTCACGCGGAGCGTGAGGAGTACACTGGGAGAAGCGTTGTAGCGTATGCGATTTTCGCACTTCTTCATCGAGCGGCCGATCTTCGCCTCGGTGCTGTCGATCGTCATCACCCTGGCGGGCGTCGTCGCGCTGTTCAATCTGCCGGTCGCGCAGTATCCGCAGATCACGCCGCCGAGCATCTGGGTCCAGTGCAATTATCCCGGCGCCAATGCCTACGACGTTGCCGACTCGGTCGCCGCCCCGATCGAGCAGCAGATCAACGGCGTCGAAGACATGCTGTACATGGTGTCGCAGTCGAACAACGACGGCTCATATCAGCTCACCGTCACGTTCAAGCCCGGCGTGAACTTGAATTTCGCCCAGGTGCTGGTGCAGAATCGCATCAACCTGGCCATGCCGCTGTTGCCCGATGTCGTCAAGCAGGCCGGCGTCACCACCCGCAAGCGCAACCCCGATATCCTGCAGGTAATCGCCATCTACTCGCCGAAGGGGCGTTATGATCAGCTCTACCTAAGCAATTTCACCACTATCCGCATCAAGGACGAGATCGCCCGCGTGGAGGGCGTCGGCGATTGCCAGCAGTTCGGCCAGCAAGACTTCAGCATGCGCATCTGGCTCGATCCGGAGAAGATGGCGTCGGTGAGCCTCAACGCTTCCGACGTGGCGAACGCGCTGCGCGAGCAGAATCGGCAGGTGGCCGCCGGCCATTTCGGCCAGCAACCGTCGTCCGCGAGCCAGCCGTTCGAGTTCCCGATCACGACCCTGGGCCGGCTGACCGAGACGGCGGAGTTCGCGGACATCATCATCCGCAAGGAGACCGACGGCCGCACCATCCGCATCCGCGATGTCGGCACCGTCGAGCTGGGAGCGCGCAACCTCGACACGACGAGCAAGGTCGATTTGCAGCCCAACGCCAGCCTGGCGGTGTTCGCGCTGCCCGACGCCAATTCCATCGCCACGGCCCGCCGGGTTCGCGAGCGCATGGACGAGCTGAAGAAGGCGTTCCCCGACGACATCGACTACACCGTTTCGCTGGAAATGACGCCGTTCATCGAGGAGTCGATCTGGGAGGTCGTCCGCACGCTCATCGAGGCAATCATCCTGGTCGCGATCGTCGTGCTTGTCTTCCTGCAAAATTGGCGGTCGGCCCTGATCCCGCTGGTGGCAGTGCCGGTGGCCGTCGTCGGCACCTTCGCGGCGATGGCGGCGATCGGCTTCAGCCTCAATCAGCTCACGCTCTTCGGCCTGGTGCTCGCGATCGGCATCGTCGTCGATGACGCCATCGTCGTCGTCGAAGCCGTCGAGCATCACATCGAGAACGGATTGTCGCCGCGGCGGGCGGCGCACAAGGCGATGGACCAGGTGGCCGGGCCCGTCATCGCCGTCGCGCTGGTGCTGTCGGCCGTCTTCGTGCCGTGCGCGTTCATCAGCGGCATCACCGGCCAGTTCTTCCGCCAGTTCGCATTGACGATCGCGGTGTCTACCGTGATTTCGGCGTTCAACTCGCTGACGCTGAGCCCCGCCCTGGCCGCCCTCCTTTTGCAAAAGCGCGGAGCCAGGAAGGACTTGCCGGGCCGGGCGCTTGACTTCGCGCTGGGCTGGTTCTTCGGGCTGTTCAACTGGGTGTTCAGCCGCGGCACTCGCCTCTACACCGGCATCGTCGGCCTGAGCCTGCGGGCCAGCGCCCTGGTGCTGCTGGTGTACAGCGGCCTTTTGGTGCTGACATGGTGGACCTCCACGAAGCTGCCGAGCGGGTACATTCCCAACGGCGACCAGGGCCGTTTCTATATCGCCGTGCAGCTGCCGGACGCCGCCTCCCTGGAGCGGACGCAGAAGGTGATCGATCGCATTGCGGAGCTGGTGCAGCAGGAGGAGGGCGTCGTCCACGTCACCGAGATTGCCGGTCAATCGTTCACGCTCAACGCCAACGGCTCCAATTTCGGGCAGTTCTTCATCACGCTCGACGAATTCGACAAGCGCCGCGACCCGTCCATGCACGCCTTCGTCTTCACCGACCGGGTCAAGGACATGCTCGTCGAGAAGCTCCCGGACGCCCAGGTGGCGCTGTTCACGCCGCCGCCGGTCTCCGGCCTCGGCTCGGGCAGCGGGTTCAAGATCATCATCGAGGACCGCGGCGACCTCGGCCTGGTCGAACTGCAGAAGCAGGTCGACCGCATCATCGCGCTCGGCAACGCGGGCCGATTCAAGCTTTCCGCCAAATCGATTGCGGGCCTGCGTGCCGATGACAAGCAGCCGGTGCCGGAGGCGGTGCTCGCCAAGCTCGAGGAATTGCGCGACCGCGAATTCCTGACCAGGGAACTGCTCGAGGCCGCCGTTGCCGACTCGCTCAAGAGCGCGGGCGTCGAGGATCGGGCCGAACGTCAGCGGATCGAGGCGCGCGTGCTGGACAGCGCGGAGAACCGCAAGCTGGTCCACAAGCTGTTCTCGGTGTTCCGCGAAGACGCCGCAGCTGTTCATCGACCTCAATCGCGACCAGTGCCGGACGATGGGCGTCGATCCGCACGAGGTCTTCAACACGCTGCAAATCTACCTCGGCTCGTTCTACGTCAACGATTTCAACCGCTTCGGCCGCACCTGGCAGGTCGTGGCGCAAGCGCATGGCGAGTTTCGCGACGACCCCGACAAGATCAAGCTGCTCAAGGTCCGCAACATCCGTGGCGACATGGTGCCGTTGGCCGCGGTGTTGAGCGTCAAGGAGGTCGGCGGGCCGATCAACATCGGGCGCTACAACATGTACACCGCCGTTGCCATCCTCGGCGCCACCGTTGACGGGGTGTCGACCGGCCAGGGCATCGAGGAAATGGAGGCGCTCTGCGACGAGATCCTGCCGCCCGGCATGGCGTATGAATGGACCGAAATCAACTACATGCAAATCGACGCCGCCAAGAACATCTGGAACAGGCTGATCTTCCCGCTGGCCGTGGTGTTCGTGTTCCTGGTGCTGGCCGCCCAGTACGAGAGCTGGGCGCTGCCGTTGGCGGTGATTCTCGTGGTGCCGATGTGCATCCTCGGCTCGCTCACCGGCGTGTGGGCGACCAAAGGCGACATCAACATCTTCACGCAAATCGGCTTCGTGGTGCTGGTCGGCCTGGCCAGCAAGAACGCCATCCTCATCGTCGAGTTCGCCAAGCACAGCCGTGAGGACGGCGGCATGTCCCGCCGCGCCGCGACCCTGGCGGCCTGCCAGTTGCGTCTACGGCCGATCCTGATGACGTCGTTCGCGTTCATCCTCGGCGTGGTGCCGCTGCTGGTCACGACCGGCGCCGGGGCCGAGATGCGGCGAACGCTGGGGACGGCGGTGTTCAGCGGCATGCTCGGCGTGACGCTGTTCGGCATCTTCCTGACGCCGGTGTTCTTCTACGTCATCGAGGGTTTCGTGGAATCGCCGCTGTTCGCGACGGAGCGGATGCGCTATTTCGGCCTGGTGCTGCGCTACGGGCTGGGCATCCTCGCGCTCGGCCTGCCGTGGCTGTTGCGCGGCCGGCTGGCGCCGGAGATTGTCGGCAAGCGTACGCCGGCAAAGCGAGTGGCGGTCAACGGTCATGCGGTGGCTGTCAACGGCGACGCACACTGCAACGGCAACGGCACGGCCCAGCACGACGAGCGGCGCGATCCGGATCGCGTCGGATAGCCAATTTGTTTACGTTTAGCGCTCGCCGACTGCGCGCTGCGGGCGAGCGCTAAACGCAAGCAAGGAATTCGAGACCCAATACCGTGTTCTCACGCTTCTTCATCAACCGCCCCATCTTCGCGGCGGTCCTGTCCATCGTCATCGTGCTGGGCGGCAGCATCGCGCTGTTCACGCTGCCGGTCGCGCAGTACCCCGACATCACGCCGCCCACCGTCGAGGTGTCCGCCTCGTATCCCGGTGCCAACGCCCAGGTCGTCGCCGACACCGTCGCGGCCCCCATCGAACAGCAGGTCAACGGCGTCGAGGGCATGATGTACATGTCCTCGCAGTGTACCAACGACGGCAACTACACGCTCACCGTCACCTTCAAACCCGGTTCCGATCTCAATATCTCGCAAGTGCTGGTGCAAAACCGCGAGTCGCTGGCCGAGCCGATCCTGCCCGACCTCGTCAAGCGCCGCGGCATCTCCGTCAAGAAAAAATCGCCCAACGTCCTCATGATCGTCAACCTGTTCTCCAAGGACGGCACCCGCGACAACCTCGAGCTGTCGAACTACGCCACCATCCTGATCCGCGACGAATTGTCGCGCTTGCCCGGCGTCGGCGATATCACCTACCTCGGCCAGCGCGACTATAGCATGCGGCTCTGGCTCGACCCGCAAAAGATGTCGAACCTCGGGCTAAACGCCCAGGACGTGATCAACGCGGTGCAGGCGCAGAACATCCAGGTGGCGGCGGGGCAGATCGGCCAGCCGCCGACGCCGCGCGGCCAGGTGACGCAATACATCATCACCACGCTCGGCCGGCTAAGGAACCGCGACGAATTCGCCGACATCATTCTGCGCAATAACGGCGCCACGCTGATCTTTCTCAAGGACATCGCCAACATCGAGATGGGCGCCCAGTCCTACGACCAGACCTGTACGCTCGACCGTAAGCCGTCGGTCGCCCTGTCGGTCTACCAGCTGCCCGGCTCCAACGCGTTGCAGGTCGCCCAGCGCGTCCGCGAGCGCATGCAGCAGCTCAAGAAGAACTTCAAGCCCGGCATCGACTACGCCATCGTCTACGACACCACGCCGTTCATCCGGGAGTCGATCCACGAGGTCTTCGAGACGCTGTTCGACGCTATCGTGCTGGTGGCGTTCGTCGTCCTCGTGTTCTTGCAGAACTGGCGCTCGACACTGATCCCGCTCATTGCGGTGCCGGTCGCCGTCGTCGGCACCTTCGCGGTGATGGCCGCCATCGGCTTCAGCCTGAACAACCTGACGCTGTTCGGCCTGGTGCTGGCCATCGGCATCGTGGTCGATGACGCAATCGTCGTCGTCGAGGCGGTCGAGCATCACATCGAGCACGGCATGAAGCCGCGCCAGGCGAGTCTGCGGGCGATGGAGCAGGTGTCCGGGCCGGTGATCGCGATCGGCCTCGTGCTCGCCGCGGTGTTCATCCCGTGCGCGTTCATCACCGGCATCATCGGCCAGTTCTTCCGCCAGTTCGCCCTGACGATCGCCGTGTCGACGGTGATCTCCGCGTTCAACTCGCTCACCCTCAGTCCGGCCCTGTCGGCGATCCTGCTGCGGCCGCGCGAAAAGGGAAAATTCGAGCGGCTGCCGTGGTTCGCGTTCGTGCCGATCGGCGCGTGGCTGGGGCACAAGATCGGGCTGCACTACGCGTCGACCGCGCTGGCCGCCCTCGGTCTGCGCGGCGAGGACGGCGGGCCGGTCGACATCGGCGGGCTGGTGCTGACGCCGGAGATGATCGACGTCCTGCGGGTGTTGGGACCGATCGTGCTGGGGGCGCTCGCGGCCCTGTTTGCGGGCGTGGTGCTGGGCCGGCTCTTGAACGTGCTGCTCGGCTGGTTTTTCCGCGCGTTCAATCGGGCCTTCGATCTCTCGACCGGCGCCTACACGCGCTCGGTGTCGGGCCTGATCTGGGTCAGCCTGCTGGTGGTCGCGATCTACGGCGGCCTGCTCGGGCTGACCTGGTGGAGCTTCACGCACACGCCGGCGGGCTTCATTCCGCAGCAGGACAAGGGCTACTTGCTCGTCAACGTGCAGATGCCCGATGCCGCCTCGGTGGTGCGCACCCGCGCCGTCGTCGAGCAGATCGAGACCATCGCCCTCAAGACCAAGGGCATCAAGCACACGGTCGCGATTTCCGGCCAATCGATCTTGCTCGGCGCCAACGCGTCCAACTTCGGCGCCCTGTACCTGATGCTCGACGACTTCGAGGACCGCCGCGATCCGGCGCTGTCGGCCGAGGCCATTGCCGGCCGGCTGCAGGACGATCTGCAGCGCAAGGTGCCCAAGGCGGCGATCAACATCTTCGGGGCGCCGCCGGTCGAAGGCCTCGGCACCGCGGGCGGCTTCAAGATCATCATCCAGGATGTTGGCGACACCGGCCTGATGGCGTTGCAGCAGCAAGCCGAGCGCACCGTCATTCACGGCGATGACGATCCGATGCTGCAGGGCATGTTTACCAGCTTCCGCGCCGACACGCCGTGGCTCGAACTGATCATCGACCGCGCCCAGGCCAAGGACCGCGGCGTCTCGATCGACGACGTCCGCACCACGCTGGAGTCCACGGTTGGGCCGTACTACATCAACGACTTCAACCGCTTCGGCCGCACCTGGCAGGTCAACGTGCAGGCGCTCGACACGTTTCGCCAGTCGGCCGAGAACCTCCGGCTGCTCGACGTGCGCAACAGCAGCGGCGCGATGGTGCCGATGGCCGACTTCGCCACGGTGCGCTACGTGAGCGGCCCGGTGATGGTGATGCGTTACAACATGTACCAGTCGGCAGCGATCCACGCCGACGCAGGCCCCGACACCAGTTCCGGCCAGGCCATCGAGCATTTGTACGATGCCGCCAACGATGAGCTGCCCCTGTCGATGCGTACTGAATGGACCGAGTTGGCCCTCTTGCAGCTGGAGACCGGCAACACAGCGATGTTGGTGTTCCTGTTCGCCGTGGTGCTGGTGTTCCTGGTGCTGGCGGCTCAGTACGAAAGCTGGGCGCTGCCGTTGGCGGTCATCCTGGTGGTGCCGATGTGCCTTCTGTGTGCGATCGCCGGCGTCATCCTGACCAAGTCCGACATCAACATCTTCACGCAGATCGGCTTCCTGGTGCTGGTCGGCCTGGCCTGCAAGAACGCGATCCTGATCGTCGAGTTCGCCAAGGCCCAGCGCGAAACCGGCCGCACGCGCTACCAGGCGACGCTTGACGCGTGCCAGCTGCGGTTGCGGCCGATCATCATGACATCGTTCGCGTTCATCCTCGGCGTGGTGCCGCTGATGGTTTCGGAGGGCGCCGGCGCCGAGATGCGGCGAACGCTGGGCGTCGCGGTGTTCAGCGGCATGCTCGGCGTGACGGTGTTCGGCATTTTCCTGACGCCGGTGTTCTTCTACGTGATCCAGTGGTTCAAGGATCTGCGTCCGATCCCGCCGCCGGACCCGGACGACGAGGACGAGCTGACGCTTTCGCACGGCCCCGCTGCGGACGGGCACAGCGACGCAATTCACGCGTGAGTTCCGCTTGACACGATCCCGCCATCTATGGAAGAGTACGTCCCCACGCCGCAATCCGCGCCGACCGGGCGCGGCTGCGCTGCGCCAGGCGGCGCTGAACCAGGACGGCGGCCGATGAAGGATCTGCCCGTTTCAGCAAGGAGGCTCAAACGTGACGTGTTCGCAACGATCTCGCCCAAACTTCCGCGGCTCCCGACGACGGCCGTTCGTGCCCCGGCTCGAACTCCTCGAAGACCGCACGGTTCCCAGCACGCTGACGGTCGCCAACAACCTCGATAACGGTGCCGGTTCGCTGCGCGCCGCCCTCGCCGCCGCCCACAACGGCGACACCATCGCGTTCGCTGGCGGCCTCAAGGGCAGCACGATCGCGCTGACCTCGGGCGCGCTGCACGTCACCGCGAGCGTCACCATCACGGGGCCCGGCGCCGGCATGCTGACCGTCGATGGCACCAGCCACGGCTCGGTGTTCGACATTGCGGCCGGCGCGAAGGTGACCATCTCCGGCTTGACGCTGGCGCACGGCCTGGCTGCGGCCGGCGGCGGCATCGACAATGCCGGCAATCTTACCCTGACCCATGACACGCTGCTGTCCAACTGGGCGCTGGGCGGCATCGGCGGCGGCGGCATTTTCAACGAGGCCGGCGCCAGCCTGAGCCTGAACAGCGTCCTGTTGCAGGCCAATCGGGCCAGCACCACGGCCGGCAACGACGTGTTCGGCGGCGCTCTGCTCAACGAAGGCAGCGCCAACGTCATCAACTCCACATTCCAAAACAACCAGGCCGTCGGCGGCGGCACCGGCGACTTCTTCGGCGGCCCGGTCGGTGGCGCCATCGACAACTACAACGGCGCCATGTTGCTGGTGACCGGCAGCACCTTCACGGGCAACGAGGCAGTCAGCGCTGCCGGCCCCTATGCGGCCAGCGGCGGCGCCATCGAAAACGACGCCGGTTTCCCCGACGCCAAGGGCAACTTCACACACCCTTCCACGGCGTACATCAGCGACAGCACTTTCACCGGCAACCAGGCCGTCGGCGTCGCGGGCGCCATCGCCAACGGCGGCGCCCTCGACAATCAGGGCACCGGCGCGACCATGTTCGTCACCAACTGCACGCTGTCCGGCAACCGCGCCCTCGGCGGCGACGGCGGCACTGCGAGTTCCAACGGCGAAGGCCTCGGCGGCGGCATCCTGAACGTCCTCGATGCCACGCTCGTCGTCGACGACAGCCGCCTCACCGGCAACAAGGCCGTCGGCGGCAACAACGGCACGCCGGTCGACACCGACCTGCCGTTCGGCCCGTCGGTCGGCGGCGGCCAGGGCGGCGGCATCCTCAACGGCGACGCCACCGCCGTGATCATCTCCACCACGCTCGCCGACAACGAAGCGGTCGGCGGCAGCAACGCCACCGGACCCGGCAGTTTCGCCACCGGCGGCGGCATCGAGAACTTCGGCACCGCCCTGGCCGGCCAGCCCGACGTGCTGCGGGTCATCAACTCCACGCTCAACGGCAACGAGGCCATCGCCGGCCACGGCGGTCCCGGCGCCACCGGCGCCACCGGCGTGCCGACCGGCTTCGCCGCGGGCGGCGGCATCGATGACGCGTTTTCCGGCACGGCATTTGTGGTGGACAGCACGCTCACCGGCAACGCTGCCGTGGGCGGCGCCGGCGGCCAGAGCCAGCCCGGCGGCGCCGCCCTGGGCGGCGGCATCGCGGTCGGCTTCACCACCCTCTTCGGCATGACCGACAACTCGACGCTCGAGTTGACCGACAGCACCCTCACCGGCAACGCCGCTGTCGGCGGCGCCGGCGGCAACGTCCTGGTAATCGTGGATCCCCCCGTGTCCCCCTTGCTCGCCATCGTGGGCGGCGGCGTCGGCGGCGAGGGTCTTGGCGGCGGCCTCGCCGTCACCGCGGGCTCAAGCGCCACCGTCGACGATACCACCATCGAGGCGAACTATGCCTACGGCGGCGCCGCCGGCACCGGCCTCGGCGGCACCCCGGGCCAGGGCACCAGCGGCGGGGTCTATGACGTTGGTACGGTCACGTTGGACATGGCCAGCGTCGTCGCCAACAACCACGCCACGACCGGCAATAATAACATGTTCCCCTAAAATGGCGTGAATCATTCGCCCATGGGAGCCCGCAGCGCAAGCGAGGGATGACTGGCCCTCGCTTACGCTGCGGGCTCCTGTCGCGCTACGGAAAGCGCGCCCTTTACGGGAAGGAAGCCTCCACGTGCATCACCTGCAACGAGCCCGTTTTCTCTCCGCGCACCTGACGCGACGGCCGTTCGTGCCCCGACTCGAGTTCCTTGAAGACCGCACCGTGCCTAGCACCCTGACCGTCCTCAACAACCTCGATAACGGGCCCGGCTCATTCCGCGCTGTGCTCGCCAGCGCCGCCAAGAGCGACACGATTGCATTCGCACCGAGCCTCATCGGCAAGACCATCACGCTGACCTCCGGCACGCTCGACGTCAACGCGAACGTCACGATCCTCGGCCCCGGCGCCGCGACGCTCGCGATCAACGGGTATAGCCGCAGCGAGATCTTCCACATCGCGGCCGGCGCCACCGTGACCGTGTCCGGCCTGACGCTGACGCACGGCACCGCGGCCAGCGGCGGTGCGATCGACAACGCCGGCAGACTGACTCTGAGCAACGACAGCCTCAACGCCAATCGGTCCAGCAATGGCGGCGGCGCGATTTACAACGAGCCCGGTGCAACGCTAACCATGAACGAGTGCGCGCTCGCGAACAACAGCACGACCGGCACCGCCAACACGCTCTACGGCGGCGGCTTGTTCAACGCGGGCAGCGCCCAGGTCAACGCCACCACGTTTTTCGCCAACCAGATCAACGGCGGCAACTTTCACTGGGGTCCCTACGGCACCGTCGGCGGCGGCGCGATCGTCAATGCCGGCGGCGGTCAACTCTCCCTGACCGGCTGCACATTGACCGACAACGTGGCCAATGCCACCGCCTACGATTTCATCACCGACGGCGGCGCCATCCTCAACCAAGCCGGCGCCACCTTGAGCGTCAATAATTGCACACTGACCGGCAACCGGGCTAACGGCGTGGGCGTCTTCGGCGGCGCCCTGGCCAATCAGGGGAGTGCCCAAATCACCGCCACCACCATCCAGGGCAACCAGGCCGGCAGTAACGACTACGGGACGGTTGACGACTGCGGCGGCGGCGCCGTCGTGAACAATCCCGGTGGCCAACTCGTCGTGACCGGCTGCCTGTTTACCGACAACCAGGCCATTGCCAGTTCGGAAGATTCCGAGGGCTTCGGCGGCGCGATTGACAACCGCGCGAACAGCAATCTGGCGCCCGTAACGTCCGCAACCATCAGCGACTCAACTTTCACGGGCAACCAGGCGATCAGCGGCCCCGACGCCGATGCCGCGGGCGGCGCCGTGGTCAATGCGTTCACTGGCGCCACGATGACCCTCACGAGCTGCACGATCACCGGGAACCGCGCCATCAGTGGCGCAAGCGACGGCTATACCGGCGGCGAAGCCATGGGCGGCGGCATCGTGAACGAGTACGGCGCCCAACTCACCGTCAGCGGCGGCACGATCAGCGGCAACCGGGCCATCGGCGGCAACGGCAACACGCCGGCCGCCAACGATCGGCCGGTCAGCCAGCTCTACGGCGCCGGCCAGGGCGGCGGCATCTGTAACAACGACGCCGTGGCCACGATCACAAATACGACCATCAAGAACAACAAGGCGATCGGCGGCTCCACTGTCGGCAGCGCCGCCACTGGCGGGGGCATCGAGAACCTCGGCAATGTGGATTCTGGCATCCCCGGCGCGCAGCTCACGGTCATCGACTGCACGCTGGCCAGCAACGAGGCCATTGCGGGCGAGGGCGGTCCCTACGCCGGCGCCTCTGGAGTGGCAACCGGCTACGCGGCCGGCGGCGGCATTGACGATTCGCTCGGCGGCACGGCCACCGTGCGCGACTCCACGCTGACCGGCAATGACGCCATCGGCAGCGTCGGTGGCGCCAGCCAGCCGGGCGCCAAGGGCGTCGGCGGCGGCATCAGCGTCGGGTTCGCCAACCTCTTCGTCATGCAAGACGAATCGACGCTGACGCTGACCGGGAGTACGCTGAGCGGCAACGTGGCGCTCGGCGGCGCCGCCGGCCTGCTGCCGGACACGCCGTCGTTGCCCGGCCCGAGTGCGCCGATCGACGGCAACGGCGGCGACGGCCTCGGCGGTGGACTCGCCGTATTCGGCCGCTCCACCGCGTCCGTCACCGCGAGTACCATTGTGGCCAACACCGCACGCGGCGGTGCGCCCAACGCCGCAGGCTATCCCGGCCACGGCATTGGCGGCGGCACCTACGCTACCGGAACGATCACGCTCGACGCCGCCACTGTGATCGCTGGCAACCACGCCTCCACCAGTGACAACGATGTCTATCCGTAACCGCGCCGCCGACTTCATTTGCCGCCGCTGTCCATCGACGCCGGCAGCACGGTTACAATGAACCATGCCAGCAATGGCCTGAACGCCAGCTACACCTTTACCGTTTCCATTTAGCTGTGCCCGCAGGCGAAAGCCTGCGAGGTAACCCCGCAGGCTTTCGCCTGCGGGCGTGGGGTATGAGAGGTCCTGCTACTCGCCTAAACGTAAACCGGGCGCGGCGCCTCTTGCTGCAACAGCCGCTCCGCGTTCCGCAAATACACCTGCCTCGAGCACTTCCATCGGCAGCTCGACCCCGCACAACGGCGGTGTCGACGGCTCGCCCTCGGCCGGCTTCCAATCCGGATCGGCGATCGGGCTCGGGCCCTGCCAGCTGCTCTCCCACAGCGTCCGCTGGCACCAGTAGCGACTGATGTAATGCTCGCGCACCAGGCTGTGCCGCGTCACCAGGTCGGAGCCAAACAGGAAGCGATCGGGGAAACGGCAAATCAAATCGCGGATCGCTGCCGGATGCTTCGAAACCTCACGCACCTGCCATTTCGTGGCGCTGGTGTCGATGTGGAAGTGCGGATACTTCTCCAGCAGCTCGGCGAGATGGTCGGGATGCTCCGGATCGCCGCCCATGTGCGCCCCGATCCACACCATGTCCGGAAAAAGCTGCATCATGCGCTCGAGGCCGACGTACTGGTCCGGCTTGGTGCCGAAGCGCACCGCATCGGCGTACACCGTGCGAAACCACACGTCCGGATCGCCGACGTGGACCATGATGATGCGCACGCCCGCCGCGCGCGCGCTTGGCGGCCTCGATGCGCCACGGCGCGTCCACGAACAGGCCGCGGTCCCGGCCACGCGGCGCCGCCCAGAACTTGATCATCGCCGCGCCCAGCTCCAGGAAGCGGTCGAGCCGGCGATAAACCTCGTCATCCGGCTCGTCAAGTGTCATCTTGTTGATCATCGCGTTGAACCGGATATGCTCGCCAAAGCGCTCGCGCATCGGCAGCACGTCGTCGACTGCGCACATTGTCACCGTCTGCGTGATACCGAATTCCTCGGCGACCGCGAGCATCATCGCCGCCTGCTCGAGACTGGCGCCGGGGCCGGCCCCTTTCGGCGGGCCGTTGGGCGGATCGTCGGCCCGGGTCTGGAGAACGTGGGCGTGGACGTTGATGATTCGGCCGTGATAGCGAAAATGGCCGCGGTCGGCGTAGTCGATGCCGGTGATGTTGTGTTCCATGATTCCACCTACCAACAATTAGCGGCGGGTCGAAGATCCGCGGGTCTTCGACCCGCCGCCAAACTGTTAGAACAATACCGGCTTGTTCAGCGCCCGGCGCACGACTGTGAATTGGCCGCCGTGCATCATTGTGTGCGTGGCCGTGAGCATGAGCAGCGCGCCAATCGTCGGGGCCCACTGGGCGAAGTCGCCGGGCGTCGGCTTGTCGAGGTCGGCGTCGGTGAGTCGCTCGACGCTCGCGACGGTGGCACTGCGCACCTTGTTGAACCAATCCACGTACTCCGCCTTCTTCAGGTAACCGCCCGGCGGCGGCGTCTTGGCGCTCTTGCCGTCCATCTGCGATTTCAGGCCCGCAGGCAGCTCGGGATACCTGGCTCCCGGAATGAGGTCGCCCATCATCGCTTCTGTGGCGATCAGATGGCCGAGCTGCCAGGCGATATGGTTCGCCGCCGGCACCGGCCGCACCAGCAAATCCTCGTCGGACAGATCGTTCAGATACTGCGGCAACAGCCCCTGCGTGGACGTGAGCGCGATCTTGATGGCGTCTCTGGCATTCATGGCGCGGCTCCTTAAAACAGGCTGGGACAACAGAAAGATTCATTCGCTCATCCTATCGCTATCGCCGGCCCCGCCCACCCGCGCCGCCGGCGCTGGCGCATGACCAAACGAGACGCCGCCATGCGCATCGCCATCGGTCAGCTCTGCCAGGAATCGAACACCTTCAACCCGCTGCCGACGACGCGCGCCGACTTCGACGTGTTCGGCATCTATCGCGGCGACGAGCTTGTCGAGCGCATGGCGCAAACGAACGAGCCGGGCGGTTTCATTCAGGCGCTGCGCGACTGGCCGGAGCGGCCCGAGATCGTCGGCCTGATGCGCTTCTGGGCCTGGCCCAGCGGCCCGCTCACCGCCGCGACGTTTGCCGCGCTGCTGCGCGAGATGAGTGACGCGCTCGCACAAGCGGGCAATGTGGACGCGATCCTGCTCTCGCTGCACGGCGCCCTGATCGCCGCGAACGAACCCGACGTAAGCGGCCGGTTCCTCGACGCGCTGCGCCGCATGATTGGCCCGGCGATCCCGCTCGTGGCCACGCTCGACCTGCACGCCAACGTCACGGCGCGCATGGTGCGCGCCGCCGACGCGCTGGTGCTGTACCACACGACGCCGCACATCGACGTGGTGCCGACCGGCGTGCGCGCCGCAGGCGTGCTCCGTCGCATCCTGGTGGACGGCGTGCGGCCGGTGACCGCGTTTCAGAAGCTGCCGATGGTCTCGCCCGTGGAGCGCGCCAACACGCAGGATCCGGCGAGCATCAGCTTCGGGCTGCGCGAAACGCTGCAGGCGTGGGAAGCCGATCCGCGCGTGCTGACCGCGGGCCTGGCGACCGTGCAGCCGTGGCTCGACATTCCCGACCTGGGCAACGCCGTGGTCGTGACCACTGCGGGCGACGAGGACCTGGCCCGGTCGCG
Organism: uncultured Gemmataceae bacterium; assembly: GCA_963834865.1. Lineage (GTDB taxonomy): Bacteria > Planctomycetota > Planctomycetia > Gemmatales > Gemmataceae > CAWIDK01. Next base: position 926,913 of record CAWIDK010000002.1, on the reverse strand, counting down.
CTGTGCGGAACTGGCCGGCGCCGTGTGGCAGCGCCGTCACGAATACATGCCGGAGATCGCCGACGTCGCCGACACGGTACGCCAGACCCACGCGGAAAATGCGGGCCTCGTGGTGCTCGGCGATGCGGCCGACGCGACCACGTCCGGCTCGACCGGCGACGGCACCACCGTGTTGGCCGAACTGATCCACTACGATTGGCCACGGCCGGCGCTCGCCACGCTGGTCGGGCCGGAGGTGGTGGCGGAGGCCCAGCGCCGCGGTGTCGGCGCCGAGTGGACGGCCACGCTCGGCGGCACGCGCACCGCGCTTCGCTCGGCCGTTGACGCTGGCGGTGCGCGTCGAGACGCTATTCGACGCCCGCTTCATCATGACCGGCCATCTCGCCGTCAACCTGCCAATCGACATGGGCCCGGCCACGGTGTTGCGGCACGGCAACGTCCGCGTCGTGGTAACGTCACGCTCGGGCCCCCACTTTTCGCCGCAGCTTTTCCAGACGGCCGGGCTGGACCCGTTCGCCGCGAGCGTGCTGGTCGGCGCAGCCCGTGCGGCTTTCGCGCCGCCTACGCCGACCGGGCCCGCCGCATCGTCATGGTGCGCACGCCGGGGTGCGCACCGTCGGATTTCTGGAACCATCCCTATGAGCAGATCAGCCGCCCGCTCTGGCCCTGGGACGAGATCGCCACCTGGTCGCCGCAGCCTCAGGTCGCGTGCGGGTGATCGGCTGGAGCTGAAGACACCATCCGCGGACTACCGGGCAGCGGGCGCCGCATACGCTGTTTTGGCGTATAATGTTTTCGCGGCGCATCCCGTCTCCTTGTCGGCCGCACCGTGACCGCGACAATCGCAACAGGTTCGGGAAACACCGGGAACATGCGAGAACGCTCTCACAAGAAAGGCGAGACTTATCAGCAGGACGTCAAACACTGGCTAGGCCGCGCGAGCTTTCTGACATTTGACGCTGAATTATTCGGGGACGCTTACGATGTCACCAAAAAGGCGTGCACGATTGGTGGGCTCGTTTTCGATTTTTCGCTGAGACTGGGACGAGGCGCCGTGGCACGACATATCCTTTACGGCGAATGCAAATATCGCGATGAACAAACGGGCAATGTCAATGCCGACTTCAAGCAATTCCTTAAGCGAGTGTACCAAGCCCTTGCAGCTGCGGAGGCTGACGAGGCGGACAGCGCTCTTTTTGCGTTTCTGAGCAATCTTCCGCCCGACGACTGGCGCAAATACCTAAAGAATAGGCAGAAATACTGCAGGGAGGACCTGGATTGGGAGCCAGCAGTTCTTCTCGACGAAGAATTGCTGGCAAAACTTGCACGAGTCGTCCACGTCTTGGTGTTGAGTGCTTCCATTGTTGCAAGGTAATAAAGACATGGGACTAAATCTAGTACGAGGGCGGTTTGCCGATTGGATCGAAGAGTATGGGCCGGATACTCGCGCCCATTTTCTGGCCAAGCTGGAAAAGCATGTCGGGCAACAAATCAACGTCAACTCTTGGCAAATCGAAGACAGGGCCTTTCCGCGCGTGGGAAGTTACACAAGTTATGGGATCTTTCGATTCTGCCTTCAGTATCTAACTAAGGGTGACTACGAGGACGAACTTGATGAGGAGGATGATATCGAGGTCGAGGCACTCAAAGCATTTCGCCATGAATTGAAGCCTGGATCCCTCAAAGTGCCCTATGCGGCACATTTTCTGGAGTCCGGCGACACCGACACGATCTTTATCCCGATCCTGTTCGCCAAGCCGATTGCATACGATGAGCGTTTTGTCGCCAGTTTACCTGGTGGAACAAGGGCTTTGCAGGCTTTTGCAAAAGGACTCCATTTTGATCTGGCAGCGGAAGCGGACATCGAATACGCGGTGGAAAACGGCAGATGGTTGCCAGTCGCGACGGCCAAGAACGTGGCCCGCATCCTTCACGGATTTTTCACGGAAAAGCCAAATGCCTGCGTCGTGTTCTCTTGACCGCACCAATTCGCGTGCATTCCGTCGCGCCGCCCCGAAGACGGTCCAGGTGCACGTGCGTTGGAGCCGCGCACTACCGACCTGCGGATTCATTTTCCCCCCAGACACATCACGTGGGTGCGCGTCCGCAGGAACATCCGCCCGCCGGCAATCGCGGGCGTGCTATGCGTGCCCTCACCCAGGGGGATGCGTGCAACTTGCTCGAATCGCTTGCTTGCCGCCAGGACGATCATATCCCCGCCGCGCGATGGACAATAGACGTGCTGACCCGCGATTATCGGGGAGGCGTAAAACTCGCCGTCCACGCATCGCGCCAGTGATTTTCTCCCGTCTGCGCGCTGCAGCAGCTCACGATGCCGCGGTCGCTCCACAGAAACAGCAGATCGTCCTTCGCCACCGGCGTCGGCACGAGCGGGACGTCGCGATTCAGCTTGTAGACCGTTTCGATCTTGCCCTTGGCTCCGCCCGGCCTGACCGCGATGGTTTCGTAGCGCACGCTCAGCCAGCCCGCCGATCCGAGGACCAGATCGCCATGCACGATCGGCGACGCGATCGCCCCTTCGTCGTGGCGCTTGTCGAAGGCGTCCAGGTCCCAGTTGCGCCGGCCGGTTGCGGGATCGAGGCTCGTGATGCCGTCCTCGTAGCTGACGGCAATCAACTCCGCCGGCCGGCCCGGCGGCTGGAAGATGCACGGCGTGGCGTAGGTATTGCGGCTCTTGCGCTCAACGCGCCAGCGGTTCTTCCCCGTCGCGGCATCGACGGCGATGAGGCTGTCATTGCCGTTCTCTTCGCACGGCAAAATGACCAGCCCTTCATGGACAATGGGCGAGGAGCCGAAACCGTGCCCGGCGCGATACGGGCCCAGATCGCGCCGCCACACGTCTTTGCCCTCGTGCGTCAGCGCCAGCAACACGACTTCCCTGGGCGTGCCCCACGCGACGTAGACGCGCTGGCCATCGACGGCCGGGGTAGCCGAGGCGAGGTTGTTGTCCTTATGTCCCCGCGGCGGCCCGGCGGCGAACGCGCGCGTCCAGAGGGTGGCGCCGAGCCGGCGTCCAGACAGAGAACGTGCAGCTTCCCCGCCTGATCGGTGCTGGTTACAAACAGCCGTTCGCCCCAGAGCACCGGCGAGGAATGTCCCGGGCCCGGCAGCTTCACCTGCCAGCGATAGTCCTTGTCGGTCCACTGCGTCGGCAAGATGGTGGCGCTGACGCCGCTGCCATTGGGCCCGCGAAACCGCGGCCATGCCTGCGCCGCGGCGACGGACGTGATGAGCAGACCGAAGACGATGCCAATGAGAAATCGCACACGCATGAGGCCACCGGCCGCTCAGGGGATTCGCAGCACGCGGCACGTATCCTCGTAACTTATCTCCAGCTCAAGCGGCACAGAAAGCGCGGCCGACAGCCAGAGTGGCAGCGTCGGCAAGGGCTGTCCCAGGACCAACGCGTAGGGCCAGGTTTGCAATATGGTTCGGTGCGGCTTCTGAAATCGCATCGACGCGGCATAGATCGTGGGCGGTTCCGTTCCGAGCGTGGGATCGGGCTGCCCGATCCATTTGAGCAGCTCGGCATAGAGGTTGAATTGCCGTGTCGTGACCAGATCCACGATGGCCACGGCGACTCGCTGCTGCAAGAGGGCGGCGCACTTGGTCACGAAGGCCCGTCGTGAATCGGACCGGTCCTTGTTCGCGGGACTTACCAGCTCCACTGCCGCCACCAGCCGCCGATCGCGTTCCTGGTCCAGTACGAGCACTTCGTACTCATACTGGTCCGGCCAATCCGCCTCGACCTCAAAAACCGGTTCGCTCGCCGTCCACGGGATTGTGGCGACGCCACCGTCTTGTACCGCCACAGTCCCGGGCTGGGGGTCCGCGCTTGCAAACGTCGTCACGTCGACCTCGAAGTAGGGTCCGAGGTGCACGCGCGGCTCAGCGACATAGCCGTCGGGCAACACGCGGGTCAGGTGCTGCACGATCATCGCGGGCCATTGGCCGTGAAATCCTTCCCACGAGGAACGTTTGGACACGGGCGGACGAAAGTGGTCGCGCAACGGCATTGGACGGCTCTCCTTCACTTCACGCCACTCTTCGCGCGCGCCGGGAGAAACTCGTCGCCCGGCACCCAGGTCGGCAGCGATTGCGCGTTGGCAACCTCGCGGGCAAGGTCGAAAGCGAACTGCATCAGGACCGGGTAACCGGAAAAGTCCCAATCGGCGTGATACGTGTCGAAGGGCGTGTGGTAGACCTTGGCGATGAATTGCTCCTGCGCCTTCCTGGCGAAGTCGGCCGGCTTGCCCTTGATCTGCTCGCCGGGAAATACGGAAAATGCCGGGACGCCGCCGCGCGCTAAGGCAAAATGATCCGACCGATAGTAGTAGCCGAGCTGCGGCGTGCGGTCGGGCTCGATCGCCAGCTTGTGTTTGCGCCGTCGCCTGCACGAGCGGCCAGGCCGTGGTTCGCTCCGCGCCGCTGACGACGACCGACTCCGGCACGCCGAGCGGGAGCACCGTGTCGAAGTTGAGATCGATCGCCGTCTTGCCGAGCGCTATGGCGGGATGAGCCGCATAATAGGTGGCGCCAAGTAAGCCACTTTCCTCGGCCGTGGTGGCGAGGAAGATCGCCGAGCGTTTGGGCCGCGGCTCCTGGCGGGACCAGGCGCGGGCCATTTCGAGGAGGACGGCCGAGCCGGTCGCATTGTCAAGGGCGCCGTAGTAGATGTCATTGGTGCCGACCGCCGACTTGCCGGCGCCGAGATGGTCCCAGTGCGCGGTGAACAGGACCGCTTCGGACTTGAGGTCCGGATCGCTGCCTTCGACCACGCCTATGACATTTTTCGTGACGATTTTTTGCACGGTGGTCGGAATGTGTCCGCGGATGCGCACGCCGAGCGGAATCGCCTTGAAGCCGCGCGTGTCGGCCTTCTTGAGCGCTTTACCCACAGTCAGGCCGACCGCGGCCAGCAGCTTGTCGCCGGCCTGGGCGGACAACCAGCCCGCAAAGGCGAGGGCCGGGCTGTCCGGCGTGCGCTGAATCTGGGCCCCCTTGAGCTTGCGGACCACCGAGTAGGGATAGCCGGCCGTCTCAGTCGTGTGGATGATGAGGACCGCCTTGGCGCCGCGGCGCGTCGCCTCCTCGTATTTGTAGGTCCATCGGCCGTAGTAGGTGAGCGCCTTGCCGGCGAAGAATTTTGGGTCGTCCGAGGGCGGCTCATTGGTGAAGACGACGACGACCTTGCCCTTGACGTCCGCGTCCTTGTAGTCGTCCCAATCGAACTCGGGAGCGGTGATCCCATGCCCGAGGAAGACGGCGTCGGCGTCGAAATCCTCCGATTGTTGCGAGTGGCTCACGCCCGCGAACTCGTCTGCCAGCTTGAAGGCGATCGTCTGATCGCCCTGGACGGCGGCAAGGGTTGCCTTGGGCCCGGTGGTCACCATCACGAGCGGCACGGCCTGGTAGAAGGTTCCGCGCTCGCCGGCCGGCTTGAGGCCGGCCTTCGCGAACTGCTGCGCGATGAAGTCGACGGCCAGCTCCTCGCCACGGCTGCCGATGCCGCGACCTTCGAGCGGATCGCTGGCCAGGTATTTCACATCGCTGCGAATCCGCTCGGTCGAGATGGCGAACTGGCTGGCCGGCGGCTGACCCGGGCTTGCCTGCCAGCCTAGCCCGCAGGCCACCGCCAGGCCAATAAACCAGACGATGCGATGCCGATTCCCCATGAGACTCCCCGGTGCTAAACGACGCGGCTTGCGGCGACGGTGCTTTGATACTTTATCAAATCACAATGCCCAGCGCTTGCAGCTTTTCCACGAGCCCCTCACCGGGACGATACACGATGCCGTGCCAGCCGTGGCGCGCGCCCCGGCGATGTTGGCCGGCAGATCGTCGATGAAAACGATCTCGTGGGGGGCCGCCTGCGCGAGCTCCTGGCAGTGTGCGTAGAATCCCGCGTTCGGCTTGCGCTGGCCGATTTCGTAGGACAGCACCAGCGCGTCGAAATGGCTGAGCACCTCGGCAAATTGCCGGCGAAATTGCTGCGCATGGACCTCGTTGGTATTGCTGCCCAAAAGCACGCGGTAGCGCGGCCGCAGCAGGGGGACGAGGCGCAGACCTCCGGATTCGGCGTGAAGATGTCGGCAATCGACTGAGCGAGGAATTCGAGATCGCAGCGGAGCTGCCAGAGCTGATGAACGCGCCGCAGGAATTCCGGCGTGTCGATGAGGCCGGTCTCGATCTCATCTTCCAGGGTGCCGGCGTAGAGCCGCACCAGCATCTCATCGGTCGAGAGGTCGGTGTGCGGCGCGACGCGGCGGAGCGTCTTCCCGTGGTCGAAGAAGCCGACGACGTTGCCGAAGTCGAAGATGATCGTTCTCAGCGTCACGCGAGCAGGGCCTCCCGGAACGCGTCGAGGTCAGGGCATTTGGCCGCGAGAACGGCGAGTTTGGTCAATCGCTTCTCGTCGAGAATCTCGCGCAGAGGCTTGGTCACGTCACGCGGGACGCCTTTGAACCGGTCCTTAAGAACGGCGAGGATTCGCGCGTGGCCGCCGGCCGCTCGCCATTCCTGCAACAGCGGCGATTCGATCATGGTTTGCATTCCTCCGAATAGTGCCAACAACTCCGGGTCCGCAAACCGAAGCTTCGTCATCACTTGCGACACTGCCAGTAAGTCGGCCCGATCTTTCGCCGGCGCTTCGCGCTCGATCTTCGCAGGACAGCGTTCCAGCAAGTCCTCGGGCCGGCCCTCGAACCACATCAGCGGCACCCAGGGCACCACGCCGACGTCGCCCTCGGCAAGCAGTTGCTCCGCCAGCAAGGTCCACAATTCCACCACCTTCCACTCGGCCTGAAGGCGTGACAGGCCCAGCTTGCTGCGGACCTCGTGCTTGCCGCTGATGCGAAACTTGCCCTTGGGACGTAGGACCAGCATGAGCAACTCGGGCAGTTGGCCCAGCGCCGAATACGCCAGAGCCAGATCGTCCAACGCTTGCTTCAGCGCCCGCCGCTCCGGGTACGTCGCGACTTCGGTCAGGACGAGGTGCGGCTCCTGCTCGCCGTGCAGGAACGCCCGAAGCAGGCCATCCGGGTACTTGCGGCTCTGGGCGAGCTCGCCCGGCATCGGCTCGATGCGACTTACGCCCTTGAGCCCGCCCACCAGCAAGGCGCCTTTGCCCTGGTTGTGCAACAGCCACTTGCTGCCGATGTCGACACGCTGTCGCGCCATGCGGCGCCTCCGTGCCCTTCGTTTATTAGACTGCCGCGCCGTGCACGCGTCGAGAGCTAATCGTGCTTTTGAGCTACCTCACGCCGGCAGTGCTCACTGCCGGCGTGGTGGCGCCGGGCGGCAGCAGCGGCTCGATGCGGATGTCGTCGAAGAACACGGTCCCGAGTCCAGTCAGCGCCAGCGTCATCTGAATCGTTCCTGAAGGCGGCACGCGCCGGTAGAACGTGTATTTCTTCCAGGGCGCCGCCTTGTGCACCCGCACGGCAAACGCGTCGCCGCCGGCGCTGTCGTAGAGCAGCGCTCCGTCCGGTGAAGCCGTGAGGAATTTCGGAATGCAGATCCAGCCGCTCACGCGCACGATCGTTCCCGGCTGCAAGCGCACGGTCGGGCTCTGCAGCGCGAGCACTGTCCGCTCCAGCGCCCGCGGCGGCGTTCCTTTGCCGCGCGGCGCGATCTTCAACATCGCGCAGAGCTTGCCTTCCTGCGGCGGCGCCTTGACGACCGGTTGCGCCTTGCCTTCCGGCGCTTCATCGTCCGTGGTTTTCTTGGGGTCGTTGGCGTTCTTGAGCATCGGGTGGCCGAGCTTGTCCAGCTCCCAGGTCGGGTCCAGCTTCGGCGCATCCTTGTCCTTTTTCTGCTCGGGCTCGGTGACCTCGCCGACGCGCTGGGCGATCAGGTCGACCTCATCCAGGGGCGGCGGATCTTCCAGCTGCCAGGTCTCCTCCGGCCGTTGCGGCAGCGTCTCGAAATCGCCGCCGGGCAGCACGTTCTTGCCCCATTGGGCCGATTGCAGCTGGTCCATGAGCCGCCAGTGGCGCGGCAGCGTGAAATACGATGCGGTCCAGGGCGTGGTCACCGGCGAATCCGTGCCGCGCACCGCCTTCTCCCACTCCGCACGCATGAGGATGCGCAACGGCCGCAGCGCGCGCTGGGCCTCGAGGTACGCTTCGGGGAAATCGCGGCCTTCCCAGAGCTGTCGGGACGTGTTAAGGCGGCGCTGGGCGTCGGCAATCAGGCCAGGGGCATCGGTCACGGTGTGTTTGAGCTGCACGAGTTGCTCCTGCACCTTGAGGACCTTGTCGAGCTCATAAGCGGCCATGTCGTGGGCCCACTGGGCCGCGAGCTGGCGGCGGCCCTTGGCCTGCTCCTGGAAACGCGCCACCAGGTCGGTGTTCGCGGTGAACACGATCGCGGTGCTCAGGCCGAACTCCGGCACCGTCACCTTGGTGCCGCCCACCACGCGTTCGCACTTGAGGTGCCGCACGTCGGCCGGCGTCACCTCCCACGCCTCCATGCTATTGGGCATCGGCGGCGCGGTGACCTTGAGCTTCTTGGCCGAGGCCTGGCCCGGCACGAACTGCGAGAACGGCCCTTCCCACACCGGCACCACCAGGACGCCCAGCGGCGAGCGAATCACCGCGGCCTTGACATCCGGCGCCGACGTGTTCGCCCATTCCGGCGGATCGTCGGCGCCGGCCAGCAGCGGCTCGAGCATTTCCAGCTGCAGGTTCATCAGCGCACAAGCGAGCAGCCGATCGCGTCCCAGGTGGCTGTCCGCCATGAAGCGATCCGACGAATACGCCAGGCCACGGCAGCCGGCGGCCAGCGCCGTGTACGTCAACAGCTGCACCTGCTCGGCCTGGGGACCGACCGGCTCGTCAAAGGCGGCGTCGGCCGAGCGCTCGTAGAGCACCTGCGCGATCGCATCGGGCATGTGGGTTTGCACGGTGGTCCACAGGAACAGGTTGGGGTTGGCCAGATCGCGCCGCAAGCGGAGCCAATCGCGATAGCGCGGCAACTCCAGCGTGGTCATGAGCGGCCAGCGATGCACGCCGACGAGCTTGAGCTCGCGCGAATAACCCAGCATGCCGTCCCAGACGTTGGCGCTGACCTGCCGGCCCGGGTCGAGCCGCCGAACATCCTGCACCTCGCGCGTGACCAGGGACGTTCGTTCGTAGCGCAGCGTGTTGCCCGTGAGGTAGAACAGGACGTTCGCATCGCCGAAGCGTGTCAGGTTCTGGGCCACCTCGTCCTCCGACATCGGCCGGCCGTCATTACGGATCGCGGGCAGCGTCGGCACGACCCACAGGTCGCGGTCGCTCGCCTCACGCACCAGGGCCGGGCTGGCCGACTCGGGCAGAAACACCGTGTTGAAATGCGCCTTGCGCAGCTTCTCCAGCGGCGTGTCGGTGACCATGACTCCGCGGAACATGAACGGCCGATTCGCGACCTTGAGCGTCGGCGCATCGAACGTCACCGACCCCTTTACATCGCGGGTCGTGGCCGGGAAGGCCGGCCGGATCGAGTTGGGATTGGACGTGTTGAGCGCGGGCTGGATCGCGACCGGGCCGGCCGCGATGATCGGCCCGATCTCGACGTCGTCGATCCAGAGCTCGGTGGGTCCCGGCCCGCCGTACACATTGAGGATCAGGCCATCGATGTAGGATTCGGCGAATTCGAACGGCTTTTTCAGCTGGGCCTGCAGGAGCTGCTGCTGCTGCTTGACGAGCAGCATGGGCCGGGCGAGCTGCAGGTGCTGCCACTGGCCGACCTGCTGGTAGACGTCGCCGCGGATGTAGGTGGTCATCAGGTGGTCGAGGTTCTGCGGATCGCGTTCGCGCGGCAAGACCACGCGGGCCATGAGCTGCATGCCGGGACGATTGGCCTTCAGCCAGATGCCGGCGGCCAGCTCCTCGCCGACGAGCGCTTTGCCGGTGGGATAGGCATAGTGGATGAAGGTGCCCGGCTTGGCGTCGAATTGCAGATATTCCGAGTGGCGTCCTTCGTGGGCGACCTGGTCGGAGATGGTGTGGATTTTCTCCTGGTAAGGGGCATCGAAGCCGCCCTTGAGCCAGCCCATTTTCATGGTTTCGAAGCCGTTGCGGTGGATCTGCTGAGCGGGCGCGAGCCCGATGGCCAGCAGGCAGCCGCCGAGTCCCAACACGCCCACCATGCCGGCCAAGCGCCCGCGTGTCATGGCTCGCCATCCTTGGATCGGGGAGATGGATTCGACCGGCGTGGCTTGTACCAGAGCGCAAGCTTACAGGAAAGAGGAGTTGGCGTTGCCGAAGCTTTGCGCGGCGCAGCACGGCGCAGCCGCGCTGCACTCGCGAAATCTCAGCGTTCCATGCGGTTTGTGCAAATCCGGGAAGGCGGGAAACTTTCGGCGCGGCGTTTGCACTTTCTCAAACCAAGGCGCCTGCGGATGAGGCCCTTCAACGTCGGAACCGTGGAACTCAAAGAAGGGCGTCATCATGTCCAGACAAGTTCACACCGGATGGCACAAGGACGCCGTGCCGATGGAAATCGAGGAGCTGCGTGGGTATCTCAACCAGCTGCCATTGCCCTGGCGCGAGAAAACGCTGCCGTTGTGCGACCGGGTAGGCCAGTATATACGTCTGCAGAACAAGCTGCTGCGCATGGCCCAGGATACCGTGGAACAGCTGCAGCTCGACGTGAAATACCTGGTTTTCGACGTTCGAGGCGACCCGCCGCGAGCGCGACGAGCTGATCCGCGACCTCGGCATCGACGGCAACGGCGAAGCCGAGAACGAATGAAGATACACAACTTTTGAACCACAGAGACACAGAGACGCGGAAAAGACGTAGCTTGCCTGAGCGTATGACACGATTCGTCGTTCTGGTCGCAGGGCATCTGCTTGTCGATTGGCTCTTTTTCCCGGGCTTTGTCTTCTCTGTGTCTCTGTGGTTCAAGTTCCTTGTCACTTCGTCCGCACTTCTTGCCACCGCCGTCGAATCTGCTCCGGCGACGCGGTCCCCGTGGTGCCTAGCTGCTGAATGGTAATCGATGCGACGAGGTTGCCGAACGCGGCCGCCTCGAGCGGCGTCGCCCCGGCGGCCAATGCGCAAGCAATTGCCGCGCTGGTGCTGTCGCCGGCGCCCACGGTGTCGATCGCGCCGTTCACCGGATAGGCGGCGACCGTGACGGCTTCGCCATCCGGCTCGACAACCAGAATCCCCCGTTCCCCGCGCGTGCAGAAGACGGTTCGGCCCACGCGGCGTGCGAGCGCCTCGGCTGCCGCGCTGCCTGCCGATTCGCTCACCGCGCGGCGACACTCGGCCTCGTTGGGCTTGACCCGCACCTTTTCGAACAGACCGGCGCGTTCGCGGCTATCGGCGAGCACGACGCGCTGTGGCTCGGCCCGGCCGACTCCGTCAACCGCCGGCGCACCGTCTCGGTGATCACGCCGCAGTTCGCCTCGCTTACCTGGTCCAGGACCAGCAGCGCGTCAGCCTGCGGCCACAGCGCGTCTAGTGACCGCACCACTTCGGCTTCTACCACCGATGCCAGGGGCCGGCGATTCTTGATGTCGAGCCGATGCAGCTCGCGTGGCGGTGCGCCGGCGTTGCATAGCATCGGCTTGGTATAGGTCGGCGTGCGCCGATCGCCGTGCGCGAGCACGCGCTGGGCATCGACGGCCGGCATGCGCCCCAGGGCCTGCCTTAACTCGTAGCCTTCGCCGTCGTCGCCGATGACGGCGAGGATGTGAATGGCCGGCACGCCGAAAGCCGCCAGATTATTAACCACCGTCCCTGCCGCTCCCGGATCGGACCGGACGCGCACGACCTGGTAGGCATCGAGGCCGGTTTCGATTGAAGGCTCGGTCAGGCCGGCGTCGATGTCGAGATAACGGTCGAGGAACAGATCGCCCACCACCGCGACCGCCATCCGCAGGATGGCGGCGAGAATGCGCTCGAGCGCCTCGTCAGTTAACATGGTCAACTCACCCAGAGGATTTCGCATCGCGTGTATTCCCTCGCCTCGAATATCGCTTGCGGTTTCGCGCGCGTGATTTCGCGAAACCGCAAGCGAGCTTCGACGCGAGGGAATACACGCGTTCAATCTCCCACTACACCGATTTCGCGCCACGTCTCAGGCACCGGCGCCTGCACGGTGATCGGCTCATAACGGATCGGGTGCAGGAACGTCAGGCTCCGCGCGTGCAGCGCGATGATCCGATCGGCGCCAGCTCCGCCGTTGGACCGAACGGCAGCGTGGCGCGGTATAGCGCGTCGCCTCGCACCGGCCAGCCGTGCGCCGCCGCTTGCACGCGAAGCTGGTGCATCCGCCCCGTCCGCGGCCGAAGCTCGAGCAGCGTGCCGCCGGCGCACGGCGCCAGGCAGCGGTACGAAAGCAATGCGTGCTGCGCCGGCGGCGTCGGGCGCCACCGTCTCCGCGCGCGCCTCATCCGTGATCTTGCATATCCAGTCTTCCCATGTTCCCTCGGATGGGGCAACGATGCCCTCGACCGCGGCCCAGTAAACCTTCGTTACCGTCTGCTCAGCGAATTGTACCGCGAGCCGATGGGCGGCTTTCGAGCTGCGCGAACAGAACCACGCCGGAGACGGGGCGGTCGATGCGGTGCGGTACGCCGACGTAGACGTTCCCGGTCTTGCGATAGCGCTCCTTGATGTACGCCCTCACCAGGACCTCGAGGCTGGGCACCCCCGGCGGCGCCTGCGTCAAGAGCGGCGCGGGCTTGGCGACGGCCAGGCAGTGGTTGTCCTCGAACAGCACGTGCATCGACGCGATTGCCCCCTCACTTCGCCAGCTTCAGCGGCAATTGCAAGCGCTCCTGGCCACGCACGACGTGCAGCGTGATCACGTCCGCGGGACGATACGTCAGGCGGATGAACGCCTCGAATTGTCGGGCCGTCATCGCCGGCCGATGGTCGTCCGCGCCGACGATCACGTCGTTGATCTTCACGCCGGCAAAGCGCGCCTCGGGCGTGAGGTACGCCGCCTGCCGGAAGGCGAGCGCGCCCGCCGGCAGGCCGAGCGCTTGCTTTTCTTGCGCCGTCAGGTCTTCGCCCTGCACGCCGAGCGACGGTGCCAGGCTCTTGAGCGACCAGCGCCACGAAAGGTCGGTCTTTTTCCAGCCGGGCGCCAGTTCAACGTGCGCATGCATGGTCCGGTCTGACCGCTGCCAGGTCACCGGGATCTGACCCTCCCACGGCGCCCGCTGAAGCGCGGCTTGCAGGTCGGCGATCGAGGCCACCGGCATTCCATGCACCGACCGCAGCATGTCGCCGTCGCGGAGCCCGGCCCGGGCTGCCGCCGATGCGGCCTGCACGCGCGTGATGTGGTTGCCCTGGTCGACGTCCAGCGTCAGGCCGACGTTGCGCGGCTGCGGGTACACCCAAAGCTCGTCGAGCTTCCACGTCCCCGCCTCCTGCCGGGCGGCGCGGCGGAACTCGTAGACATGATGGCAGTGGATGCAGGCATTGGCGGTGAGCTGCCGGGCGGCCGGGTAATCGTCCGCCCGCTGCGGAGCGGCTTTCGACGGCGGCTCAGCTTTGCGGAAGCGTTCCAGGGCTTGCTCCAGGCTCACACGGAGCCCCTTGAGCGAGTGATATTTGCCGGCCGTGTCCTCGTCGCGCCCGCCGAAGCGGCCGAGCACGGCCCCCTCGGGAGACAGCATCAGGGCAAACCAGGTAAGGTCGTAATCGAAATCGAAGAGGTTGAGGTCCAGCCCGCGCATGCTGACCGGGCGCAGCAGCACGAACGGCCGTGCCGCGGCCGCGATCTCGGGATGGAGACGAACAACCTGCTCGTCGAAGCCCGTGTCGTCGGGTCAGTGGCCTCAGTGCATGACCGCGAGGATCGGGCGGTGCTCGCGCCGCGCTTGCTCCTGGGCGGCGGCAAAATCGGTACGCCAGAGCGGTTTGTCCGTGGCCGGCGCGCCCGCCCACACCCCGCCCGCCAACAGTGCCGCTCCGCCCAGGATCAGCGTCGTTACAGTTCGCATGGGATTTTCCTCGTCTCCTTGCATCGTTATACAGGGCCCGTGCGGCCTGTCGCCCTGGTGCATTTGCTGCGCGGACGGTAAGGTGAACGGCGAGCCCAATCCTGATCCTGATGGGAAAGGACCCCGGCATGGACCGGCGCACTCGCACTGTGGCAACCCTCGGCCCCGCCACCGATCGACCCGGCGTGCTCGAGAACCTGCTGCACGCGGGCCTCGATGTGGCCCGTATCAACTTCTCCCACGGCAAGGCCGAGGAACACGTGGGCCGCATCGATCAGTTGCGCCAGCTGGCCCGCGCGGCCAAGCGCGAGATTGCGGTGCTGGCCGATTTGCCTGGCCCCAAGCTGCGCGCTCTGCTCGATGCGCCGCTCGAGCTGGCGCCGGGGCAGCGCGTCACGTTGGCGCTGCACGCCGGCACCGTGGCCGACATCCGCCTGACCGAGCCCGACGCGCTGTGCCGGATTCGCACCGGTCAACGCGTCCTGCTCGACGACGGCCGGCTGCAGCTGCGGGTCACGGACGCCACGGCGGAGACGGCCACGCTGACGGTCGAAGCCGGCGGCACGCTGCTGCCGAACAAGGGCGTCAACCTACCGGACACGGAGCTGAACTTGCCGGCGGTGACGCGGCGCGACCGTGAGGCGATCGACGTCGCAGCCCGAGCCGGCGTGGACTGGCTGGCTCTGTCGTTCGTGCGCGACGCCGCCGCGGCGCACGAGCTGCGCGGCGTGACCCGCGGCTACGGCCTGGAGGTCCCGGTGCTGGCGAAGATCGAGCGCCCCGAGGCCGTCACACGGGCCGCCCAGATCGTCAAAAGCTTCGACGGGATCATGGTCGCGCGCGGCGACCTCGGGGTGGAAATCGCCCTGGAGAAAGTGCCGCACGTGCAGAAGCGGCTGATCAGCCTGGCCCGCGCTGCCGGCAAGCCGGTCATCACCGCGACCGACATGCTCGACTCGATGCGGCACAGTCCGCGGCCGACGCGCGCCGAGGCGAGCAACGTCGCCAACGCGGTCTACGACGGGACCGACGCGGTGATGCTCTCCGGCGAAACCGCGGTCGGCGATTACCCTGTTGAGGCGATCCGCTGCATGAACACGATCCTGCAGGAGGCCGAGAAGCACCTCGCGGACGGCGGTCCGCGCGACATGAACATTCCCAAGGGCGACCTGAGCGACCACGTCACGCACATGACGTGCGCGCTGGCGCACGACATCAAGGCAGCGGCGATTATTTCGCCGACGATCACCGGGCGCACCGCGCGCCTGGTGGCCCGGCATCGTCCGCACGCCGCGATTATTGCGACGTCATCCAGCGAGGCGGTGGTGCGTCAGCTCGGCCTCGTTTGGGGCGTACACGCAGTCGCGATCCCGTTTCCAATTCAGCGTGGCGACGATCGGCTCGAGGCCGCGGTGCGTGCCGCTTATCGGGGCGGGGCCGTCGCGGCGGGAACGCTGGTCGTGGTGCTGGCCGGCCATCCCGTCGAGGGCGGTGCGGGCTTCCCGACCGTCCGCGTCGTCCGCGTCGGCGATGCTGGGCGGGCGTGCGAACCCTAGCACCTACTTGTTGTCGGCCCCCACCGAAGACGCCAGGGTCTGTGTGTGCTTCATGTGGCCGGGGATCGTCGGCAGCTCGACGGCAGCTGATTCGCCTTGGTGTGGTTCTGGCCTTGACCCTGGCGGCATAACGCACCGCCGCGACAACATCGCTGCGCAGCATCGCGACGCCGGGCGGGCGACACCGTGCGCACCAAGTGATTTTGGACACGCCAGCGGCGCCAGCTGCGGCATTCGGCCTCGGCTCGGCATGCCGATTGCACAACGTGTAAACCCGTACAACCGGGGGTACCCATCTCTTGAAAGGAGCGGCCATCGTGACCGAAAATGAAAAGAAAAGGATGGTAACCGCAGTGTTTCGCGACCGGACGCAGGCCAATCGCGTGTACACCTGGCTGCGCGACCGCGGCTACACTTCCGATGAGATCAACGTGCTGATGTCCGACCAGACACGGGACGCCTACCACGATGCCGACGAGGATGAGCTGGTTTCCTCCGGCACCCATGCGGCGGAGGGCATCGCCGCCGGCGGCGCGATCGGCACTGCGGTCGGCGCGACGCTGGCCGCGATTGCCGCGATCGGCACGTCGGTGTTGATCCCGGGCCTGGGCGTGGTGGTCGCCGGACCGATCCTGGCTGCGTTTGCCGGCGCCGGTGCCGGCGCCGTGGCCGGGGGCGTGATCGGCGGCTTGATCGGCCTCGGCATCCCCGAATCGAACGCCCGTGCCTATGAAGAGGCGTTGCGCGACGGCGGCGTCGTGGTCGGCGTGCATCCGCACACGGGTGAGGAAACCAGCAAGATTCGCGAGGAATTCGAGAAACGCCAGGGCGAGAACGTCGTCGTCATCTGACGCGCCGAAAGCGTCCAGGACAATAAACCACGGATGACACCGATGGCACGGATGGGAACAGATTGCTCTTATCCGTGCCATCGGTGTCATCCGTGGTTCATTGTTTGGGATGGCAGGCACAAATTCTCCACTTTTTAATGGAAACTGCAGCCTTGCCTCCGCTACAATGCACGCACCGACGTGGGTCATGCGGCATGAGTGCGGGAGGGATTGAGCAATGGCGGTTGCATTCGCGTGCCCGGGGTGTTCTACCCCGTTCAACGTCACCGAAGAGATGGCCGGCAAGCGGGCCAAATGTCCCAAATGCCTGATCGTGTTCACGCTGCCCTCCGCCGAGCCGGCGCCCGCCGCTATCGCGGAGCGCGTGGCCGGCAAGGCGCCGGTGCCGGCGGCGACGACCGACCTGTTCAAGGACTCGGACCGCAATGATCCTGACCGCAAGCGGTCGAAACGCAACAGCCGCGACGACGACGAACGGGATGAGCGGGATCGCGACCGCGACCGTGATGACCTCCGGCCGCGCCGGGCAAAGAAAGGGCGCTCCGGGGGTTCGATGGTTCCGTGGATCCTGGCCGTCACTGGGGTGGCGGTGTTGCTGCTGCTCATCTGCTCGGGCGTCATCGTCGCCATTGTCATGGTGACCATGGACCGCGCGCCGCGAAGCTGGCCCCCGTGGCGGGCAACAATCAGCCATTCGGCAATCAGCAGGGCAATCCACAGGGAAATCAGCCGCAAATGGGAAATCAGCAGGTCGGCACCCTTGGCGGCGCTGTGAACCTGGTGCAGGGGCCCGGCACGAAGATCAGTCTCGTGAACGGGATGTTCGTCCATACGAACAAGCTTACGCCGGCCGATCCGGTCGATCCCAAGGAGATTCAATGCCGGTGCAAGTTGTATCAGGTTGATATGCAACCAGGCCGGCATTACCAAATCGACCTCGAGAGCAGCGAATTCGACGCCTATTTGCGGGTGGAAAACACCGCAGGCGGGGTGCTGGCGGAGAATGACGACATCCAGCCCGGCGTCAATCTCAACTCGCGTATCTTCTTCACGCCGGATCGGCCCGCCTCCTACGTCGTGATCGCGACCACGTTCAACAAGGCCGCCTTCGGCACCTTTACGCTACGCATCCGCGAAACCGGCGCTGGTGGCGGCTTCAAGAAGAAATAATCCGCCCGTGCAAGCCCAATTTTCCACCACGGCCATGCCTGCGCAGCGAGCATGGCCGTGGTGTTTTGCCCCCTTGCACGCGCCTTGCCGCAGACGCGCCAGTCGGCGTGGTCGTCCGGCCCTTGCCCTTGACAGTGGTACAGCGCTCGGCTATTCGCCTGACTCCCGCGTGCATGCGCCAGCAGTCAGCGATGAGGCCGAGGGCTCCCCGATGAAAGGGACGGACGCGATGATCCGATCGTTGACCACCGCCGGCCGTTGGGCTGTGGCCGCCCTGGGACTGCTCCTGGCGCTGTGCACCGCGCCGGCACGCGCCCAGCTGCCCAGCACCGGCCACAACACGGTCGCCGCGGTGTTGGTGGTCGGCAATCGCAACATCACCACCGACCGCATCATGCGCGAGATTCGCACCCGCCCCAACCTCGATTATTCCGCCCAGCGCGTGCAGGACGACATCAACCGCCTGGCGGCCACCCACCTGTTCAAGCATCTCGCCGTGCGCACTCGGAATACCGACGACGGGCGGGTCGAGGTCATTTACGAGGTGCAGGAGCACCCCAACATCGTCCGCGACGTCATCTTCAAGCACGCCAAGCACCTGACCGACGACGAGCTGTTGACCCTGACGCGCATCCGCAAGGGGATGCCGCTCGACAAGACGCTCAACCAGCTCGCCGTGTACGAAATACAGGACGCCCTCAAAAAGAAGGGGCGATTGCTGGCCAGCGTCACCCTCGAGGAAGGCTGGGACGAATCGCATGATCGCGTCGTCTTCAACATCACCGAAGGCCCGGTCGTCCGCGTCCGCAGCACGGAATTCACGGGCAACGAGTTCGCCTCCTCGGCCCGCTTGCGCACGCAGCTCGAAACCAGCCGGGCGTTCCTCAAATCCATCGGCGGCGACTTCCAGCCGGCCATGATCGAGGAGGACGTACACAAGCTTGAGGACTATTATCGCAAGTTCGGCTTCCTCAACGTGCAGGTCGGGCGCGAGCTGGTCTTCAGCGACGATTTCCAGTTCGTCGACGTCACCTACCACATTCAGGAAGGCCTGCGCTTCCACATCAAGACGCGCACCGTCGACGGCGGCAAGTCGCTGCCGGTCGAGCAGGTCAAGACCATCATTCAGCTCAAGGAAGGCGACTGGTACAACGAGAACGTCGTCGACAAGGACAAGGAGAGCCTCGCCGCCTTCTGGGGCTGGCGCGGCTACCCGGTCAATGTGCAGCCGATCGTCACCCTGGTCCCCGACGAGCCCGGCGTCGTCCGCGTCCAGTACCAGGTCGAGGAACGCCCGCCGGTCACGGTCGGCCGGGTCATCATCGTCGGCAACACCGTGACCCGCGACGAGGTCATTCGCCGAGCCCTGGGCATTTATTCCGGTCAGGTGTTACGGTTTCCCGAGCTGAAGCTCGACGAGAAAGCGCTCGCCCGCCTGGGCATCTTCGAGATGGACCCCGAGAAGGGCCTGCGGCCGACCATCGTGGCGATCCCGACCGACGACCCGAACGTGCAGGACATCCTGGTGACGGTCAAGGAAACGCACACCGGCAGCTTCCAGATCGGCGCCGGCTTCAACACCGACAACGGCCTGGTCGGCAGCGTGGTGCTCAACGAGCGCAACTTCGACATCACGCGCTTCCCGACGAGCTGGGAGGACTTCGTGGAAGGCCGGGCGTTCCGCGGCGCCGGCCAGGAGTTCCGCATCGAGGCCGTCCCCGGCGTCAACCTCCAGCGCTACAGCGCCACCTGGCGCGATCCGATGGTCTTCGATTTGCCGTACAGCCTGACCGAGAGCGTATACTACCGTGAATATCAGTACAACGAATACCTGGAGCGCCGGTGGGCGCCCGCTGGACCGTTGCCAAGCAGCTCACGCCGCAGTGGTCGATCGCGGTCGGGTTGCGCATCGAGGATATCGACGTTGCGAATGTGCCGATCGGCGCGCCGCCGACGTACACGTCGGTGGCGGGGGACAATTTCCTGGTGGCGCCGCGCATTGGCCTGGTCTATGACACGCGCGATTCGTTCCTGCGCCACCCAGGGCGGCATCCTCGATATTTCCTATGAGCAGGCGTTCGGCGAGTTCATCTTCCCGATCTTCAACGTGCAGGGCAGCCGTTTCTTCACCCTCGCCGAGCGCAAGGACGGTTCGGGCCGGCAGGTGCTGGTCCTACGCAGCCAGCTCGGCATCGAGGGCGCCAACGCGCCGGTCTACGAGCGCTTCTTCGGCGGCGGCATGCAGTCGATCCGCGGCTTCGAGTTTCGCGGCGTCGGCCCCAACGAGGGCGGCTACATGGTCGGCGGCACGTTCATGTGGCTCAACAGCATCGAGTACCAGATTCCGATCCTGGCCAACGACAACCTCCACTTCGTGACCTTCGTCGATTCCGGCACCGTCGAGAGCAAGGTCGGCATTCAGGATTACCGCGTCTCCGCCGGCTTTGGCTTCCGCATCACCATTCCCGCGCTCGGCCCCGTGCCGATCGCGCTCGACTTCGGCTTCCCGATCGTCCGCACGCAGACCGACATCACCCAGGTCTTCAACATCTGGTTCGGCATGTCGCGCTAACCCAGGCAAACCATGCCGGTCCTCCGTTGGCCGACCGCACCAAATGCCCGCCCATCAAGCGCGCCCGCTTGGCGCGGCACGCGGTGTGCGGCATAATCCCCGTGGGGCCGATTGTTGCGGTCAGCCAAAACCGGAGGACGCCATGAAACGCATCGCATTCGGGGGGCTGTTCGTCGTGGGCTGCTGGCTCGCCGGTGCGACCGGCGCAACCGCGCAGGTTTATGTGCGTGCGCCGTTCGTGCGCGTGCAGACCGGTCCCGGCGTCGCGGTTCAGGCGCCGTTCGTCGACATCTTCATACCGCCCGCTGGTCCCGTGATCGCGCCGGGCCCGGTCTACGTGGTGCCGCCGCCGTCGGTGTACATCCCACCCGCGGCGGCGCCGCGTGTCGAGGTAGTGCCGACCACCGTCGTACCGGCGATCAAGGTGCCGGTCGAGCTGTCGCCGCCGGGGCAGATCTTGACGCTGGAGCAGTTCGCCGTCAGCTTCAAGCCGCGCGGCGGTTCCTTCGACGTGGACGTGATCAACCCGGTGACGCGGCAGCCGACGAAGGTCCGCTTCACGCTGCCGGAGGGGACGCCAAAGCGGGTGCTCGTCAACGCGCGCGAGATCGAGTTCCGCTACGGGCTGTTGCACTTCGTGCGAATCGAGTTTGACAGCAGCGGGGCGCAGGTCGTCACGCGGCTGGGGCGCTGAATCTTCAGTTTTCAAGCCGCGGGATGAGCGCAGCGAATCCCGCGGGTCGGAGCGAACCGACCCGCGGGATTCGCTGCGCTCATCCCGCGGCTTGGCATCACTTGTTCGCGCTCTCGGCCACCGCGGCGCGAGCTTTTTGCAGGACCGCCTCGATGCTCACCGGAGTGCCGCCCTGACGCTTGCTTTCATCGGCCGCGTCCATGAACGCGAACATCTCGATTGTCTCCTCGGCGCGGACCGGCGGCTGGCCGGTGCGGAAAAACTTGCAGATCTCCGCGACCAGCGGCTCGTAGCCGCCGACGCCGGGCACCGGTACGATGCCGCTGCTGCCGAAGACCAGCGCCCCGTAATCGCTCTTGCCGCTGCGCAGGCCGCGGAACGTGCCGATACGGCCGTCCGCCCAGACGCCGGTGACTAGATCCGTGTCCCTGGTGTGGGCCCGGCTAACCGCCTTGCAGCCGGTGCCCATGATCGTGTACAGCGCCTCGACGCCATGGACGCCGTACCAGAACAGGTCGGGGTGGTGCTCCTCCAGCGAGCAAGGACCGTACGTGTCGCAACCGAGCACCTTGCCGATCTTGTCGTTCGTTCGCGCGGCGGCGATGCCGGGGTAAAACCGCAGCGACGAGCTGCTGAACAGCGGGACCTTGGCCTCGCCCGCAAGCGTGAAGATGCGCAACACGTCCGCGAGCGAGCCGGCGATCGGCTTGTCGATGAACACCTTTTTGCCGGCCTTGAGCACAGGAATGACCTGTTCCAGATGCGGCCGGCCGTCGACGCTTTCGATCAAGACGACGTTGACCTTCTTGAGCAGTTCGTCGATTGAGCCGACGATCTCGACGTTTTCGTTATCGCGCAGTTGCTTCGTGAAGCCCTCGATGCGATCACGGCTGGGCGGAATATCGGGGCTGCCGCCGGGAAACGCCGCCACGACGCGGAAGCCAGCGACATCGTCGCGCTTCGGATGGTGCAGGATCTTGGTGAAGGCGATGCAGTGCGACGTGTCCACGCCGATAATGCCGACGCGTATCGGCGGCGTTTTCTCGCCTTCGGCCGCAGCCGCGAACGAGAAGCAGAGCAAGACGGTCAGCAGGAACAGCGTTTTCATCGGTAATCCCTCGGAGGTTCGCGGGTCACCGGGGACATCTCGTTAATCCGACAAGGAGTCCCGAAGCAACGAATTAAGGCCCGTCGTCGATGACGGCCGCTATCGCTGTGACGATGGATTCCATTGCGTTCTCGGACGCCGTCCCCAGTTGTTGAACAAAGCGTGAGGTATCAAGGCCTCTGAGCTGCAACGTATCTGCCGCCGAGGTCTTCACCAGACCATTGCTACTATCGGGGGCAATCCAGCCAAACCTCGCCACGGCTAATAGTCATCCTGGAGATCTCCGCTCTGCCAGCCTTGACGTTCGGCGGTGGTATTTTCGTAAAGCCCCACCATTTCGACTGCTTGTTCGGTCAAGAGTCGGCGGCGCTCACTGACAGGCAGGCGCATGAACTCTACTTGGAACGAAGAATTGCCTTGCTGCTCCGCCAGCTCACGCAGCGGACGGTAGCCGTGCGGCAATTTATCCTCGGGAAGCTGGCTCACCAATTCTTGAACTTCCGCAACAGAAACCGATCTCATAATATCACCTTGTTGGGGCTGTGATGACAACGGCCCTCCCCGCTCCGCCGTTTCGGCCGTCGCTCCCCGACTTAGCAACTCGAAGGCCGCCTTGTCCACGAGCGTATCGCGATCCGGCCCCGGCTTGAGGACGAGCGCCCCCAGCAACGGCGCCAGAACCTCTTCCGCCGCCGGGCTCGCCGAAGCCAGCAAGACCGAGAGCCGCGGGTGCCTGGCCAACAGTTGGTGTCCCCGCTCGTGGGCGATGATCGCCTCAAGCGAAAAATCGTCCGGGTCGGCATCCCGATCAAACGCCCGCGCGAACCGCAGCGCGACCGATCGGCGGCGGCGAGCCTCTGCGGGCCCGATGGGTTGCGGCGACGCGCTGCCCATGCCACCATTCTATGACAGCCTGGCGCCCTTTGCCTATCGTTCTCTCGGCGCCTGTCGAAGGATCACACGACCCGGCGTCACAGGGCCCCCTCTTTCTTCCTCGTTTGGTTAGGCGGACGTTGACACGAAATGCCCCTCACCGCGGAGCACTCGGACGACCTCATCCATCTCGGCACGGTGGCGTGCGAGCCGGCCGCGCCACCCTAACCAACGGAAGATTGTCCATGGCAGCATGAACAACGCGAATACCCCGTCGGCACTACCGTGTCCCGGGCTGGCAATCAAATTGGCCTTGTCTTGTTGCAGCCTTTGGTCGTTAGCCTGAAACCACTCCAGCATGAGCTTGCGGAACTCGGTCTCGGAGAGTCGCGGGTTCTCGCGCAGTAGCTGCCGGCTGGTGTCGAGCAACGGTTTCACGTCATTCATCTCGAAACGGCGGTCCGGCCGCTATTGGCGGTTACCGGAAGGGACAGGGTCATTGGGACCAGCCGGAATACATCGCGCGAAACGGCGCCTGGGATACGCAACGATCCCAGGCAACGTGTCGAATTCACTCATTTATTCCCAATAGCGGTTTCCTATCATCCAATCGAACCATTGCGACATCCTTGATGGCCGCTCGCTTTCTGGGACATCGACTTTGCGGACTAACTCATCACTATCAAGCCAGACAGCGATCAGGAGGCCGCGGGCTTCCCATTTGGTTGGCTGTGGCCCCAGAATAGTCGTGCCGGAAAACCCTTCAGATCGCGGGGGACCGAGAATGGCTTCAACCTGTTCCACGGTCATGCCCTTATGAATCCGCGCAGCATTCGTTCGGGTAATGGTCGTTTGGGGCCAGGCGGCAAGGATTGCGAGAATGCCGCAAAACAGTACTGCGGCGGCAAACAATAGAAACGACCGTTGTTTCATACCTGCGCCTGCTTTGCCGAACGCTGTCTTCCGAAGTCGAACACCAAGTTCAGTGGCCGCGGCCCCGAGTGCGCTCAAACCGGGAAGGAACCTGTGGGGCCGCGGTCCACTGCAACGGCTTGATAATCATCATGGCCTCGTCGGGATGGGTGGGAGCCTGTCCCAATTACAATGAGGGATCAAGGCGGTGCCTTGTCCCAACGTGGAAGTTTCAGGGAGAGTGTACCTCCCAACCACGATCCGGGATCAGGCCCCCACCCATGTCGGGAGACCATGATGCGCTTCTACAATGCCAGCCCACATCGATTCTACTGCGGCATCGACCTGCACGCCAGGACCATGCACGTTTGCGTCCTGGACAGTGCCGGTGCCGTCGTACTCGATCGCAACCTGCCGTGCCATTTCGAGACGCTGCTGGAGGCCCTTGCCCCCTTCCGCGACGGTATCGTCATCGGTGTGGAGTGCATGTTCGGCTGGTACTGGCTCGCCGACCGCTGTGCCGAGCACGCGATCCCGTTCGTGGTCGGCCACGCGCTGTACATGAAGCTGATCCACGGCGGCAAGGCCAAGAACGACCGGATCGATGCGGACAAAATCGCGCATCTGCTCAAGGGGGGCAACTTCCCGTTGGCGTATGCCTACCCCAAGGGCATGCGTGAGACACGCGATCTGCTGCGGCGGCGGATGTACCTGGTGCACCAGCGTGCCGCGCTGATCACACACCTGGAGATTCTCAATGCGCAGAACAACCTGCCGCCGTTCGGCAAGAAGCTGAGCTATGCGGCGAACCGCGCCGAGTTGAACATCCCCGAGCGTTTCGGCGATCCGTCCGTGCGCATCAGCGCCACGCTCGATCTCGAGCTGATCGACAAGTTCGACGAGTTGATCGGGCAGGTGGAACTGTACCTGACACGCACGGCCAAGGTGGACGACGTGCAGACCTATCACCGGCTGCGGACCGTTCCGGGTATCGGGCCGATTCTGGCGCTGGTGCTGCTCTACGAGATGCACCAGGTGGAGCGTTTCGAACGCGTCGGCCAGTTTCTGTCGTACGCGCGGCTGGTGCGGTGCGTGCATGAATCGGCGGGGAAACAACTCGGCTCGGGTGGAAAGAAGATCGGCAATGCGCAGCTGCGGTGGGCGTTCGCCGAGGCGGTGTGCCTGTTTCTGCGTTCGAGCGAACGGGCCCGACAATGGAAACAGAAACAGGAGAAGAAGCACGGGTCGGCGAAGGCGCTGGGCATCCTGGCCGCCCGGTTGGCGCGTGCGGTCTACCACATGCTGCGCAAGCGCGAAGCGTTCGACGAGGAGCGTTTCTGGAACGGCCGGGGCAGGCCCAGCGCGACCGCGGCGCCCGAGCGCAAGCCGAGTTCGGCCCGCCCGTCGCGCGGTAAAGCGCGCACGGCAGCGCGCTGAATGCAGGACGGTTACCTACGTGTTCCTCTTCCCTGTCCCGCGTTGGAGAATCACCATGCCTGCGATCGACTACCGCCGTGCCCGGGCGGAGCTGCGTTTGGCGGACGTGCTGAATGTGATCGGCTATGAACCACGCTCGCGGCTGGGCCAGCAGCTGCGTGGTCCGTGTCCGTTGCACGGCTCACGCTCGGCCCGCAGCCGGGTCTTCTCGGTTAACCTCGGTAAGAACCTGTATCACTGTTTTCGCTGCGGCGCCGGCGGCAACGCGCTAGACCTGTGGGCGGCGCTGAGCCGGCTGCCGCTGCACGCGGCCGTGCTGGACTTGTGCGAGCGACTACGCCAGCCGGTCCCCTGGCTGCACGAGCCCAGCAAGTGCAGCCGCCGGAGCGACTCACCACCCGCTGAGGAGACCCGACCCATGCCCGAGCCCTAGCTGAGCCATGCCGACCGTGCCGGGGAGCCACACCGCCTAACGGAGGCACGCCAGGGACGAGCGCGACCCGGGTGCAGCAAGATTGGGGACACTGATCCCGCAACGCACCCCTCGCCATTGTTCCCGACCTCGTCGCTTTGATTGGACCCCGGTGCGGACCGGCATACTCACGTAGGAAGGATCGGAAACTCGAGGACCTTGCCCGCGGCTGCCCTCGCGTCGAGCTGACCCTGAACTGCGACCGTTCTTCGGAACGCGATCGCGTCGTTTTGCATGGCCGACGTGGGGAACGCATGATTTTCGAAGGCGCAGGCCAAGCGGCCTGCAGCCGGCTAGCCCAGGCGAAAGGCCGGCCGGCTTTGACCTTGTTGAGCTGTTTGGTGCAGCGCAGGCTGCAACCGAGGAATGAAAAAAGCGGCGCAGACACAAAGGCACGGGTCAACAGGTTCCGATTGTAACGATTGGTAGGAAGAAAAAATCCTCTACGGAGAAGCTCCGTCTATTGACTTCCGAGGCCATTGAGCGGTTAGGCCCAACCACAGCGAAGGAGCCTGAACCCGCAATCCGCCTGAGCTACCACACCGGAAATCCTACCCGCCCCGCCGGTCTGCTGCAGCGTCTGGTTCGGCGGGTTTCGGCTTGGCTTTTAGTCGCGGCGCAATTACCCGAAACCAGATGACTAGAGGAACAACTGTGGCAACAAACCCGACCACCCATTTGGTCGCAAATGCCGGCCAAAAGCCCCAAAGTGGACGAGCGGCTTCGTCCACCGACTTCATGACATCCTGCCCAAACGCGACGCAAATCAGGAATGGAACCCACTCCCGCCAGCCCCAGTTAGCAAACGGATTCGGCTGACCGCCCATCAGTTAGATCCTCCGGTGGCCTAACTTGTTGTTGGAGTGCGCATGTGCGCTCTAGGTGATTAGCGCGCCGATGCACGCTCTAAACCGGCCGAGTGCGCTCTGGTAACGGGGTGCGCCTCTGGCAATTCCACCAGTTGATCATCAGCAATCGCCGCTGTCAAGAGTTCGCAGCGTTTGGCGCGGGATTTTTCTGTGACTCTGAAACGCGAAATCTGGAAACGCTGTTGTCCGGACCGTGCTGCTGCGGGGAGGCGCAGGCACGAAGGGCGCTCGATTCCTACGCAATATTGGCGCACACCACGCAGTCCGGCCGCCGGCGCAGCTCGACGGTGCGGAACTGCATCGCGCGGAGATCGCCGAGCAGCATGCGGCCCGCCAGCGGCGCGCCGAGCCCCGCAAGCACCTTGATGACTTCCATCGCTCCTACGCGCCGACTGTACCGGCCACCGCGCCGAATACCGGGAAGCGCCGCTGCCACGCCGGTGGTTCCTGCGGGTAAATGCATGCCAGGCAGGGCGAGCGTCCCGGCAGCACCGTCGTGAGCTGCAGCTCCAGCTCGAACATCGCGCAGTCGACCAGCGGCTTGCCCTGCCGCACGGCGGCTTCGTTCAGCCGTAGCCGTTCGCTGAACAACGGGGCGCAGCAGGCAATCGCGTCAGCCTCGCCGACCAGCCGTTCAACGTTCGCGGCAGTGATGTTCTCCGCGACGGCAACCACCTCCACGTAGGGATTGAACGCGCGCAGCCGGCGGGCGGCTTGCTCGATGCGGGATTGGCCGATGCCCGCGTGGCTCATGAGGAGCTGGCGATTGAGATCGTCGGGCCGTAGATTGCCGGCGTGGGCCAGGATCAAGCGACCGACACCGGCAGCGGCGAGCTGATGGGCGACGCTGCCGCCGACTCCGCCGCAGCGCGACACCAGCACCGTTGCCGCCTTCAGGCGCTCCTGGCCGGCGTCGCCGAATTCCGCCACCGACCGCTGCCATTCGTACAGGGCGCGTTCGTCGTCGCTCAGGGGCCGGCGCTTCATGCCGTCATCCTCCGGACATCGGCGTGAGCATGGTGACCTCATCGCCGTCGTGCAGCACCCGCGACCACTCGATCAGCTGTTCGCCGATGAACACAAGCAGCGATGGATGCGGCCGGCCCTCGGCGCCCTGGATCAACGTGCGGAACGGCTCGCCGTGCAAATCGCCGAGCCGGCGGCACAGCTCGCCGGCGGTCAGGCCCGCTTCCACGTCCAACCGTTCCGTCGTGCAGCCGGCGGCACGGCGGAGCTGGGCGAGGTAGTGCACCGTGACCTGCATGACTCACTGCTTCTCGGCGATGATTTCCATGCCGCAGAGGATGGGGCTGCGGACCGTGGCCTGCGCGCTGGGCGTCAGCCGCACGACGAGCTGGGCCACCGCGGGGATGCCGGTGAATTCCTTGACCAGCGCATGCCGCGGGCCGCCGGCGTCGCGCACGATGTCGAAGTCCTTGAGCACGACCTTGCCCTGCAGCGCCACGTCGAAGACGCGCTCGCCGGTCTTGACGTTCTCGGGCTCGGCGAAGATCAGCCGGACCGTGAAGGTGCGCGGCGTCTTGCCGTCGTCGCCGAGGCCGACCGTCACCTCGCCAACGCCCTTGAGCCCCGACGCGGCGACCCAGTTCATGGGACCATCGACGAACGAGGAGTGATGCCGAAAAAGCTCGACGTTGTCCGGCCTCGTCTTGACGCTGACGGCGGGGGAAATGCCGCCGGTACTGGGATATTCGAGCCAGAGCGTGCCGGATTCGGCGCGGCGATCGCCGGGGGCGCCGAACGCCAGGCCGAGCCTCTGCACGGGTCCCTTGAGTTCCTTGGTGCCGAAGAAGGTCCACATTTCGGCCTCCGGCATGTGGACCAGGCCGACCGACGTTCTGATTCTGATACGAGCAGGTGCACGTGCGCGTGTACTCGGGGACCGTCAGGACGCCGCCGGCGACAATGAGATTATTGGTGCAGCTCGAGCGGAAGCCGCCGAAGTTGCCGGTGCCGCCGTCGTTGCAATAGTCGAAGTAACCCGCCGCCCCGGAGCGGAAGGTCAACAGGTGCTCGGAGGCCGCGGGCGTGTTGCAGCCATAGCTGCGCGCCCAGCGCCACGGGACGCGCTGGCCGGTGATGGGGTCCTCGCGCATCTTCAGCTTGCCGGTGAGCAGATCGCAGCCGCCCTGGTCCTGCAGCACCGTTTCGCCGTGAATCATCGCCGGACCGAGGTAGTCCTTTTCGTGCCAGAGGATTTTGCCGCCCGTCCCCTCGTAGGCGCGCATCCCCTTGGGCTCGTCGATCAGGCTGTCGCGCGTCACCCGGCCCGACTCGACCAGCACGTCGTGCTTGACCGAGTAACTAAGCCAGGTGCCGAACACGTCGCTCTCGGTGGACCAGAGCTCCTTGCCGGTCTTCAGATCGAACGCAATGAGGCGCGGCGAGGGCACGTCTTCGCCCTTGAGCACGAGCTTCGCGGCCTCGTCGCCGGGAAGCCGGTCGATCGTGAACAGCTTGCCGCCGCCGATGGCCGTGGCGTTGTGGCGGAAGCCGTACTGGGCCGCCGTTTGCCACAGGACCTTGCCGCTGTGCCGATCGAGCACGACCAGCTGCCGGCTGGCGGTGTAGTTGCTCTTGAAGCCCTTGAGCGCCTTGAGCACCTTGGAGAGCGTGCCGCCGGTGCTCTTGTCGGCGGGTTCTTTATCGTTGCCGTTATTCTTGGCGGGACCCGGCACGAGCTTGGGATCGAAATGCGGGTCGGCGCCGGCGATAAGGAAGTCCCCCGCAACAGCGATCGAACCCCATCGCGGCGAATCGTTTTCCTCGGGCAGCGGCGGCAGGCAGAATTCGCCGAGCTTCGCGCCCGTGGCGGGATCGAGGCGGACACACGCGTTGTTGTACGCGACGTAAATGCAATCCGACGTACACACGTAATTGCCGCCGCTCGCGTTGGCGCCGGCCTGGTGGGCGAGGTTATTGTAAAAGTCGCCGACGCCGGGGAGCGGCGCTTCCCAGAGCTTGCGGCCCGTATAGATATCCATCGCCCGCAGCAAATCCACGCCCTCGATGATCAGCCGGCCGTCGATCACCTGTGGCTGCGGGCCGTGGCCGTGACGCGGCAGGATCCCCTCGTGCGACGGGCCGCCGAACCAGAGCAGACCGAGCGGCGCCTTCACAAGCTGGTCCGGCGAGACGCGCGTGTTGGCGGCGTCGGCGTGCTCGTGCGTCCAGTTGCCGGAGCCGGGCAGCGCCCCATCGCGAGCCAGGACCCACAGGCCCGGCGGCGTTGTCGCCGACGCCGTCGGCAGCTTGGCCGCGGACTGCGGCAGCCGCTCGCGCATCGCCAGGCCCGCATCGAAGCACAACGCCCCGCCGAATGGCCGCAGCGACAGGAAGGCGTGCGGCAGGAAATCGTCGACGGGCTGGCCGCCGAGCACGCCCAGGTCCTCGCACAGCATGAGGCTCGCGAGATACGGTGGCAGCACCACCGACAGCGGCCGGCCCGGAATAATGCTGACGCGCGTGCCATAGGTGTCTTCGCGTGTCAACCGCACCCGCCATCTTAGGACGCGTTCGTCGCTCGGCTCGACCACGATCAGGTGCAGCCGGCTCTGCCGCACCAGCTCGCGCAGGATGCGGCCATCGCCCAGTCCCCAGAGCACCGCATAGCCTTCGCTGGACGGCGCAGCGCAGGACCCGGGCAACGCGGTTCTGCGTGGCCAAATCCTGCATTGGCGCCATGGGCGGCTGCCAGGGATAAAGTCGTGGGTTGGATTCCTCACCGCCGAAGCAGTAGACGCGCCCCTCGCGCGTGACCGCAAACAGCCGATCGTCGGCCGCCACCAGACGGGCCACCGATCCCTGCACGTTCGCTTGCCACGCGACCGAGAGGGCCTTGGCTTTGAGATCGACGTTCGATCGCGATCACCTGTTCCGCGGCACCGACGTAGAGCCGCGAGCCGGCCTTGATCATCGTGTCGACCGCCGGCACCTTGCCCGCCACCAACTCTACCGGCGCCCAGCGCCTGGCGGGCGCCTTGGGCGGTTCGGTGTCGCCGTACCACCAGTCGTCGTCGGTTTCCGACGCCTCCATGTTTTTTGGGTCATACGCCCGGCACGCGCCGTTCTTGTAGGCAAAGACGACATCCGGCGTCAGCACGACCTGCTTGCTGAAGTCGGCCAGGAACCTTTGCGTCGGCAGATCGAAGACCGCGCCGCCGTTGAAGAAGTAGTCGCCGTACGCAAACACCTCGGCGCCGCCGCCGCGCTTGCCGTTCTCGGCGAGCTGGTAGCGCAGCAGCTTGCCGGTGCGCCGATCGAGGCAAGCGGGCACCGAGCGTCCCCCCGGCACCAGCAAGCGATCACCGCTGACGACCATCGGCCCCTGCGGCGCGACGCCGGCAAACGCGTCGGCGTTGTGCGGCTGCTTCATGTACAGCGAGCCGTCGGCGTCGTTGGTCCAGATCACCGCCCCGGTCCGCGCGTCGAGCGCGTGGACGAAGACGCCCATGAACGGCCAGATGCTGGCCGCGAAATACACGGTGTCGTCGGCGATCACCGGCGCGCTGCGCCGGCCAGGTGGAGATGAGGCGATCGTTGCCGAGGATCTTGCGATCGCTGGGCCCACCGCGGAACTTCCACAATTCGCGGCCGCTCGCCGCTTCGAGGCAGTAGAGATAACCGTCGTCCGACGTGAAGTACAGCCGATTCTCCCAGGCGACCGGCGCGAAGCGGACTGGCCCGTCGGCGTAGAAGGTCCAGCGTTCCTGTCCGGTGCGCGTGTCGACGGCGCGGACGCAGTCGTGGCGCGACGAGCTGAGAAAGAGCGTGTGGCCCGCGACGATCGGCTCGTAGGCGACATCGAACTGCATCTTTTCCTGGTCCGGCCAGGCAGGCTTGAGCACCGGGTATTCGCGCGCCCATTGCAGGTGGAGCTTGGCCGGCAGCATCTGCGGTGAGGCAGCAGAGCGCTGGGCGTCGTAGCGCCACATCGGCCAATCCGCGGCGCGAACGCCTGCGGGGACCGTGAGGGCGATCAGGAATGTGCCGATTATCCAGGAAGGTAGGAATCGCATAAAGGCGCGGGCCGGCGGCGGGGGTGGGGTGGGAGGCTCGCTTCCTCTACTACCTTAATCGGCAAGTGCGCGAGAGGCAACGAAATAACCGGTGAAGTTTTCAAGATTTCCGCAGGCCGCTGCTCTCGCCAACGCCGGCGAGCGACAAGAATCACTGGGACGGGTTGGCCGTTCGCGTTGAACGGGAAGCGCTAACTGGCTAGACTGTCCGCAGGACTACCTCAACGAGCACCGAATAAGCCGCTTTCACGGCCTGCTCAAGTCGCTCTGGTCGTCCGGCATGGACGCCGTCGCCGCCAGCGACTTTGAGGAAGAACTGCCACGCAATGTACGCCGCCTGCAGTGGGCGAGCACGCGGCAAGCCGACGATGGTGGCATGAGATGATCGGCGATACATCGAGGCGGTGAATTCGTCGTATGGAAATCGATCTGAACAGCGACCTGGGCGAGGGCTGCGGCCTGGACCGGGAGCTCATGCCGCTTATCACGTCCGCCAATATCTCGTGCGGCTTTCACGCCGGCGATGCGTGCGCGGCACGGATCGCGCTGGACCTGGCCGCCCGGCATGACGTTCAGGTCGGCGCCCATCCCGGGTATCCGGACCGCGAAAACTTCGGCCGGCGCGAGTTGGAGCTGGCGGAAGACGAGATTTACGATTTGTGCCTTTACCAGGTGGCGCACTGCAAGGCCTGACGCGCATCAGCGGGCCGTCGCTGCGCTACCTCAAGCCGCACGGAGCGCTCTACAACCAGGCGTACCGCGACGACGCTTACGCCCGCCCCGTCATCGCGGCGGCCGACGCGCTCGGCCTGGCACTGATGGGCTTGCCGGGCTCGCGCCTCGAGGCTCTGAGCACCGGTTCCTGTGTATTCGTACCCGAAGGTTTCGCCGACCGGCGCTATCGGCCCGACGGCTCGCTGGTGCCGCGGTCGCAGCCGGACGCGTTCATTGAGGACGCAGTGGACGCGGTGCGGCAAGCACAGTGGCTGATCCGCGAGCGCGGCGTGCGCAGCCTCTGCGTTCACGGCGACAACCCGCAGGCGGTAGCGTTCGTGCGGGCCTTGCGGACGGCACTGATCGACGCGGGCTTCATCCTTCGAGCTTTCGCATGAGCCTGGAAGTGCTCGATCCGGGCTGGGCGTCGCGCGTGGTCGACTTCGGCCGGCCCGCCGTGCGCCACCTCGGCGTGCCGGTCGGCGGCGCCGCCGACCGCACCGCCCTCGCCATCGGCAATGCGCTCGTCGGCAATGCCCCGGATGCACCCGGCCTCGAGGTCTGCCTCAACGGGCCACGCCTCCGCGCGGTCGTGACGGTTGGTTGCGTCGTATACGGGGCCCCGTTCACGCTGAGCAGCCCGCAACTCACGCTCGTCGCCGGCAAGACGTTTACGCTTCGTGCCGGCGAGGATTTGCACATCGGCGGCACACCGAAGGGGATGAGAGCATACCTGTGCGTGCGCGGCGGTTTGCAGGCACCGGCCATTCTCGGTAGCCGTTCCGCACTCGAACCGCTCGGCCGCGGCGAGATGCTGGCCTGTCTCCCCAGCGCGATTCCCGCACGCCAGCTGCGGCAAGTTGTGCCCAGCTTCGCCGATCCACAGACCTTGCGCGTCCTGCCGGGATTGCAGGCAACGTGGTTTCAGGAGAACGCGTTCTATCGGCAGGAGTACACGATCAGCCCAGCGAGTGATCGCATGGGCCTGCGCTTGGAGGGAGAGCCGCTGGCATTGCCGGAACGGGAGCTGGTGTCCGAGCCGGTCGCCCCTGGCGCGGTGCAGGTGACGCGCGATGGGCAGTGCATTGTGCTCGGCGTCGACGGGCAGACGATCGGCGGCTATCCCAAGATCGCGCACGTGATCCAGGCGGATCTCGATCGGCTCGGCCAGCTGCGGCCGGGGCAGCGCATCCGCTTCCTGGGCGTGACGCCAGCCGAGGCAATGGCCCAGCTGCGTGAGCAGCGCGAGCGCCTGCGGCGTTGCGTGCTGCGACTGGCGGCGGGAGCCGGCTAAGCGCGATCCCGTAGGACGGCCTTCCTAGGCCGTCCCTGTTTGGGGGGGACGGCCTGGGAAGGCCGTCCTACGGGGAAGCGATCACCATCACGCCTGCAGCCGATAACCTTCCCGCCGCGGGCGGCTCAGGTGCGTGTTCGCCTGCTCGGCGCGCTCGCCGGTGAAGCGCTCCTCGCGCGGGTCCCAGCGCACCACCTGGTTGGGGAAGAAGCGGATGGCGATGTTGCCGAGATGGCACACCGTCACCGAGCGGAAGCCGACGTTCGCGTTGCAGATCGGCTGCTGCCGGGAGCGGAAGCACTGGATGAAATTGCCCATGTGGTTCGACGACACCGGCAGCCGCGTCGCGCCGGCGCCGAGCGGCTCCATCAGGAGCCGGCTGGTCGTCGCGTTGCCGTCGTTGGCGATGATCGTGCCGCGGCTGACGAAGATCCACTGGTTGTTCTCACCCTCGAACAGGATGCCGTTGTCGTGGGGCCGATCGCCGTTGCGGGCGGGGAAGTTATTCGGCGGACTGTCCCGGCAAATCAGCTGCGTCCCCTCGCCGCCATTCGGTCCGTTGCCGTAGGTGTAAACCGCCTCGAAGGTCGGGTGGCAATTGTAACAGTTGCGCCGAGCGTCGGGTGCCTGGCCGGTGCCGCGGATGGCGATCGGGCCGCTGTCGTCCATGCCGAGACCCCACTGGGCGATGTCGTTGTGGTGAGCGCCCCAATCGGTCATCTTGCCGCCGGAATACTCATACCACCAGCGGAAATCGTAATGGCAGCGGTGCGTGGTGAAGTCGACGCGCGGCGTCTGGCCGAGCCAGAAATCCCAGTTGAGTCCGGCCGGCACCTCCTCGGGCATGAACGGGCCGCCGACCGGGTTGGTGCCGATCAGCGTCGTGACGCGGGCGATGCGGCCGATGCGGTTGTTGCGGACCAGTTCGCAGGCCAGGCGGAAACGAGCATCGGAGCGCTGCTGGCTGCCGGTCTGCACGACGCGATTGCGCTGGCGGGCCACGCGCACCATCGCCTTGCCCTCGTCGATGGTCAGCGTTAGCGGCTTCTCGCAGTAGACGTCCTTGCCGGCCTCCATGGCGGCGATGGCGATCTGCGCGTGCCAGTGGTCAGGCGTGCCGATGGTGACGGCCTGGATGTCGTTGTTGCGCAGCAATTCGCGATAGTCGCCGAAGACTCGGCAGTCGGTGTTGTTGTAGCGCCGGTCGACGACGCCCTTGGCGAAGTCGGCATTGGGCCGGTCCACGTCGCAGACAGCGATCATCTGTACGCCGGTCTGGCCCATCGCGTCGTTCATGATCTGCACGCCGCGTTCGCCGTTCAGCGGCTGATTGCCGGTGCGGCGGAGGCGGTTGGTGCCGGTGCCGATGGCGGCCATGACGATGCGATCATTGGGGCCAGTGGTCTTCGGCGTCTTGGCGTCTTTTTCCTGAGCGTCGACGACAATTTCCTTGGCGTACCAGAGCGGCAGGCCGACCGCGACGAGGCCGCCGATCGACTGGGCCAGGAAGCCGCGTCGCGAGAGATTGCCCTTGTTCATCATCGAGTCTCCTTGGAGGGTTGAGAGAGGGTCCCGAAGTCTGCGGTTGATCGTACGGGGACCGCAGGCGCCGTGCAAAAGAAAAAGTTGCAATTCGTGGCGCGATCGGATTCCTACAGACATTACCGCCGGTCGAGGCGCCCCAGCCTGGGTAACGAATAGCGATCACCGCATTGACCGAGCCTACCGAATCGGCGAGAATTAACAGGCCTAGTACCGCAAACCTATTTACGTTTAGCGGCCGACGCCTGCCGCGACACCACGGGAAGGAACACAGCTGTGCCTGGGGTCGTATGGCTGGGATCGCTGCTCCCGGTTTGTTTTCATGCCACACCCCGGGGCTGCACCCCTGGCACCTTTTTCTTCCGGCGGCACTACCCATAGATCGGTAGCGCCGTTGCGCCACAAGTTTCTCGGAATTATGGAATTGCGCCGCTGCCGGTCTTTCCCTTGATCTGCCGGTTTCTTGCCAAGGGTATTGACGGACCGACATGACGAGTGTCGGGGGATCTCATTTCTTTGTCACTTGAGCCACCATCGCAATTGATTGAACAGGCCATCAGGCGGACTCGCGTTGCCACCCCTCACGATAACTTCGCCCGCGCAGAAAATTACGCGGAGGCGGCAGTTATCGCCAGTCCATTCCTTGACGGTGAGACCAGGAAGTTCCTCCAGATCAACCGTTGATGGTGGCCCCAGCAGGTTCTCGACTTCTTGTTCCGTCATCCCGCGCTTGACCTTCATCATTTCGTGCCAAGTTGGCTCTTGTCGACCGGCGCAGAATAGAAGGACCGCGACGATCCCGACTGCCCCGGCAAACGCGCCGAGCGCCAATGCAATCGCCAGTCGTTTTCGGGGAGTCATGGTCGTGCCGTCGATGCGCTCGCCCACAATGCGCGAGCGCTAAACGTAAACAAGTACAGATTCACCTACGCTCAATCTTGCTGATGCAGCAAGAGCCAGCGCGCTTTTTCCACATGCTCGTCGGCGCGCCCCGGATCGCCCAACTCGCGGTACACGTCCGCCAGGGCCATGTGTACCGTATGCCGGAACGGCCTGATGGAGAGGGCGTACTGCAGCGCCGTAAGCGATTTCTGCAGCTCGTGCTGCTTGAGATAGCTCGTCCCAAGCAGCTGCCAGTCATTCGCGTAGCGGCGCCGGCGCACCAGTTCCTCCAGCGCCGTGATCGCGGCCGCGGTATTGCCCATCTCCGCATCCTCACGAGCTAGCACCATCAGCGCCAGGGAACGATCCTTGGCCGAGGCTTCCGTCGTCTTGAGCGCTTGCGCGGCATAGCCGGCGGCGCGGGCGGAGTCCACGGGCCAGTAAAGCTCCACCAGCCCCAGCAGCGTGCCGGCGTCGCGCATCCCCGCGGCATACACCGCATCGAGCGCGCCGCGCGCCCGCTTGCGGAACGCATCGGCATAGGCGGCGTTGAGGCCGCTGCGCCGCCTCCAGATGGGCCAGTCCCAGGCCGCGCTGCCGATCGAGCGGCGCCAGGCCGGCGTCGTCCTCCGCAACCAGGTCGGGAATGCGGTCCACGACGGACCGCGGCGCGGAGTGCCGGCCGATGCGATGGTGCGTGAACGCGACGTGCGGAATCTCGGTGCTGCCACGCGGCATGTGGCAGCCCGCGCAGTTGTCCGTCGCGTCCTTCTTGAGGCGCTCGGCCGGCTCCAGGCGGCAGCCGTGCGTGGCATGGCAGCTCAGGCATTTCTGCCGATAATAGGCCACGGAATCCTTCGGTGCCGCGCGCTGGTGGGGATCGTGGCAGGCGACACAGGTTAACGCGGGCGACTGCTGATAGCAGGCGCTCGAGCGCAACTGGGCGACGTGTCCGACCACAGTCATCTGCTCATTGCCGCCCTCGAGCCGATAATGGATACGGAAATCGCTCAAGGGCCGGCCGGGCTGAAATGCGGTGAAAGGCCGGCCACGCAACGGCACGTCGGCCGGACCATTCAGGTGGCACGCCGCGCAGATCGCTTCCAGGAGCGGCCGGCTCAGCTTGCCGGGGTGGACGATGGTCAGGTCGTCCTCGTCCGTCGGGACCGGGCCGGTGCGGCGGCGGTCCTGGTGCAACGAGCCGGGACCGTGGCAGTTCTCGCAGCCGATCGCCTGTTCGTGAAATGCCATGCGATGTACGCTGCCGTCCACGGCGACGGCGCGGCCGGCATGGCAGGCGAGGCACGCGAGATCGACCGCGCGCTCAAAACTTGCGTGGTGCGGCGAATCGTAGCCCGGCGACAGGCCCCATTGCTGCTTCGTCGTATACCAGGTAATCGGCGACTCGTGCAGGAAGCCGTCGACCTCGACCAGATAGGAACGCGTGAAGTTGCCGGAGCCGATCAGATAGCGGATGGGCAGATCGATCTGGGCGATTTCCTTGCCCTCCGCGGTGCGCACGACTTCCTGGTGGCGCAGCTGACCGTCCTTGCGGTAGACGCGGTAGGAGCGACCCGACGGCTTGTGCTCGAACGCCGCGTCGGGCGGCTCCGCGCTCGGATCGAGATCGGCCAACGCCTTGCTATGTGCGGTCAGCCGATACGACCTGTGCTCGCGCTCGTGACACTCGGCACAGGCGGCGATGCCGATGTACTGAGCGTCGGGGCCGGTATTGAGATAACGGCTCTCGGAATAGGGCGGCTCGGCGGGTAGGGATTTCGGCCAGCCAAGCCAGCATCCCAAAAGAACGCCGCCGGCCGCGAGCGCGATGGCCGTCCACAACAGGCGGCGGCGTCGGCGACGATCGCTCATGGACGCCCTCCGAAGCGGCGCGGTCCATATCGGGCAGCGCCGTGGCGTCCCAAATCCGGATGGTCCGATCGCCGCCAGCCGTCGCCAGCCGCCGGCCGTCGCTGGTGAACGCCACCCCGTGAACCTGGTCGGGGTGGCGCAGCGTCAGCAATTCCTGGCCGCTGGCGGCGTCCCACAGCTTCACGGTCCGATCCAGGCTGGCGGTCGCGACGCGCGTGCCGTCGGGGCTCAAAGCGATCCTCACTATCCCCTGGGCGTGGCCGCGGAGCGTGATGGGGGTGCGCCCGTATCTAGCGTCCAGATCTTCGCGGTGGCGTCCATGCATGCCGACGCGAGCCGGAAGCCGTCGGCGCTGAACACGACCATCGCCACTCCCGCCTTATGCCCACGCAGCGTGTACAGCTCGGCGCCGGTGGCGGGGTCCCAGACGCGGACCGTTCGATCGTCACTCGTGGAGGCGAGGCGCGTGCCGTCGCGGCTGTACGCCACACTATGGATGATATTCGTGTGCCCGCGCAGCGTACGGATCGAGCGGCCGCTCACCGCGTCCCAAATCTTGATCTCGCCCGGGATGGGTTCGCTGTAGCTGTGGTTGCCGTTGCCGCTGGCAAGCTCGCGGCCCGATGGGCTGAACGCGACGCACAGGGCCCCTTCGGCGTGGGCCTGAATGGCGCGCGGTTCCCGGGCGCGCGGTTCCCGGCGCGCGGTTCCCGGCTGCGCGGCTCGTCCATGCCGGTCACATCCCAGATACGAACGGTGCCATCGAAGCTCGCCGACGCGACGCGGGTTCCGTCCGGGCTGAAGACTGCCTGCACCACACCTTTCTGATGCCCCGCAAGAGTGCCGGCCGGCCGCTTGCCGGTGAGATCCCAAAGCCGCGCGGTCTGGTCGAGGCTGGCGGAAACCATGCGTTGGTCATCGGCGCTGATGGCGACGTCATAAATGGGGGCGTCATGGCCGGCGAACGTGAGCGGGTCCGAGCTTTGCTTGACGTCCCAAAGCTTGACGGTGCCGTCCCAGCTCGCCGTCGCCAGCTCTTGCCCGTCGGGACTGAACGCGACCCGGTGCACGGCGCCCGCATGGCCTCTGAGCGTCCGTGGCTCACCTGGCTGCTTCAGGTCCCAAAGCTTGACGGTCTGATCGGCGCTGCCCGAGGCCAGCCATTGGCCGTCGGGGCTAAAAGCTGCCGCCATGACGTGACCGGTATGGCCTTTGAGCAGGCGCAGCTCAGCGCCGGTGACGGGATCCCAGATCTTGACGCTGTGGTCGCCACCGTCCGATGCCAGGCGTTTACCGTCCGGACTGAACGCCACATAGGCGGAGGCATATCCGGCAAAGCTGCGGGGTTGCTCGTGCTGGTCCAGGTCCCAGAGGAACACTTTACCATCTTCGTACGCGGCAGCCAGCGATCGTCCGTCGTGGCTGATGGCCAGATCGTTGACAACGCCCGCGGAGCCCATCAGCGTTGCGCACTCACGACCATCATGGAGGCTCCAGAATCTTGACGGTCCGATCATCGGAGCCGGAAGCCAGCCGCTTGCCGTCGCCACTTAGCGCCACGGCATTCACCGCCAGCTTGTGACCGCGCAGCGTGCGTGGCTCGTCGTGTTTGGACAAATCCCAGATCTTGATCGTGCGATCCTGACCGGCGGCGGCGAGCGTGGTGCCCGCCAAGGCGATGCCATTGACCCGTTGGACCTGGCCGGCGAACGGCCGGATCGGCCGGCCGGCGGCACGATCCCAGAGCGTCAATTCGCCGGGCCCGACCCCGCCATAGCTGCCGCCCGCAGACACGAGCCAACGGCCGTCGCTGCTGTACAGCACGCTTGCAACCTCGCCGGTGTGGCCGCGGAGCGTGCGCACGTCCGCATGGATTCGACGTTGCCAGTAGTACCACTCGAAGCCGCGGTAGTCTTTTTCAGCAGTCGCCTGGGGCCGGTGCCGATCCAGCAGCTCAAGCGCGAGCCCCACATTGTTCTCTTCCCAGGCCTGCTGGACCTGACGCATATCGGAAATATAGAGCCGCTCGTCGGAAATACGCTTCCCGTGCTTGACCAGCTCCGCGTGGCCGTCGGCTTCCGTCGCCCGCAGCTGGGCCTGGACCGCAAAGTACGTGGACAGCACCGTGCCGCCCAGCAGCGAGGCGGCCACGGCAATCACCAGCGTCGCCACCGTCGGATTACGCCGGCACCAGCGCGTCAGCCGCCCGAGCCGACCCACCGGTCGGGCGTGGATCGGCTCCTTCCGGTCCCAGCGCCGCAGCTCGGCAGCCACCGCCGCGGCCGACTGGTAACGGCGATCGGGGTTTTTCTCCAGGCATTTGAGGGTAATCGTCTCGAGGTCGCGCGGATGCGCCCATCGAGCTTCCGCGGGCTCGGCGGCTCCTCGCGCAGGATTTGCACCACCAGCATCTGCTGGTTGCCGCGAAACGGCAGCTCGCCGGTCAACAGCCGAAACAGCACGACGCCGAGCGAATAGACATCGGTGCGCCGGTCGGCATGATGCGCCTCGCCGCGTGCTTGCTCGGGCGACATGTACGCCGGGGTGCCGAGGATGCGACCCTCGACGGTCATGGTCACCTCGCCGGCCTGTCGTCGGGCGAGCCCGAAATCCATCAAGTGGGGCTCACCCTCCATGTCCACCATGATGTTGCCCGGTTTGAGGTCCCGATGAATCACGCCGGCCTCGTGAGCGTGATGCAGCGCGTCTGCCACCTTGGCGCACAGCCCGGCGGCTTCGCGATACGTCAGATGCTGCCCGGTCAACCAGCTGTCGAGCGAGGCGCCGCGCACGAAGTCGCTGACGATGTACACGGTGCCGTCCTCACGGCCGACCTCGTGGACGCTGACGATATGGGGATGCTTGAGCTGCGCGGCAGCGCGGGCTTCGCGCAGGAACTGCTCCGCATCCGCTCCGTCCAGTCGCCCCTTGCGCGGGATCTTCACCGCGACCGTGCGGTCCAGCTCCGGGTCGCGTGCTTTCCACACGCTGCCGAACGAGCCGGCGCCGACTTCCTCCACCAGCTCGAAGCGTCCCAGCATCCGCGTCTTCGCGCCGCCGTAGGTGACCGTCGGTTCGCCGACCAGGCTGAAGCGGCCCCCGCACGAAGCGCACGTCATGCCGCTCAGGTCGCCGTTGTCGGAGAACTCGTTGGGCTCATGGCAATGGCTACAACGGACACGCACGGCGGTCACTCCACGGGCTCAGGGACGGACGGCAGATGCACCACGGGACGGCCGCGCCGAGCCTAGGCGGGCCTTTTGCTGTAGCGCGGCTGATAGAGCTGGACCGTGAAATTCCCCGGCACCTTGAAGAAAGTCACCAGGCCGTAACCGTGGTCCGCCACCGGAGCCGTGAATTCGACGCCGCGCGCCTTCAGCTCAACGACGGTCTGCTCGATGTCGTCGCAGTAGAACGAGATGTCGGCAGTTCCGGACGCGACGCTCGCGCCGGGCTCTTTCTCGACGGGGTGGCAGCCCATTTCGGCCTCGCGAAAGTCGAAAATCAGCCAGCCGCCGCCCACGTCGACGGCCGGCAGCCCGAGCTTGTCGCGGAGGAACGCCCGGAGCGCGTCGGGCTCCGAGGTGTAGAACATGGTGTGTAGGCCGCGGATCATCGGTTCGTCTCCCGGTCAGGGGTATCCGTCATTATTACAGCGCCGTGGAGACATCCTATCCGAGCGCGATCCATTTTTCCGCAGATTGCATTGATTCCGCGCGGCAATCTGCACAAAATAGCTTGACCGTACCGGGACATCCAGCTATTCCCCTAACCGATCAGTCAATGCCGGAGTTCCGCTTGGCGGGAGCGCATGCGCATGCGATTCATCGTTTTCTTGCTGGGCGTCCTGGGCAGCGTCGTCACAGGCTTTTTCGGCTGGTTCTGGCTCGACTACATCAACAACCAGGCGCTCCGGGACATGGCCCAGGATTACGACGTCAATATCGGCCTCATCATGCCGGATTACGCCACGGACTTCGCAGACACGGTTCGGGCCGGCATGTTCATGGCGACGGGCGGGCTCCTCGGCGCGCTCGGCAGCCTGTTGACCGTCCTGCGGCGTGGCCGGCAGGGAGCGGTGCTCATGATCCTGTCCGTGGTCGGCCCAGCCGTGTTCAGCCCGAGCACGTTGATGTTCACCAGCTTGCTGGCGTTTGCCGGCCTCTTGAGCCTCCTGGTCCGGCCCGCGCCGGCCGCGGTCGCCGTGGTGGATTGAGGAAGACGTTATTACCCGCCAACAAAGGTTTCGGTCATGTCCACGGTTGCCAGCTGTCCCAGGTGCCAGCGCAAGCTGAAGATCGCGTCGACTTCCCTCGGCAAGTCGGTCAAGTGTCCCTGCGGCAATGTGTTCAAGGCGATGGAAGTAGAGGATGCGCCGGCCCCCGCAACAGACACGATGCTGATCGCCTGCGGCGAATGCGGCGTCAAGCTGAAAGTGCCGGCGTCGGCGCGCGGCCGCAAGATGAAATGCTCCAAATGCGGCGCGACATTCGTCGCAAGCGGCGAGGATGCGGCGGCCGCGCTCGCTGTCAAGAGCAAGCCCGCGCCGCCGATGATCGCGGATGAGCCGCGTCCGAGAAAAGATCGAGCGAAGCCACCCGTGATCGCGGACGACGACGCCACCGTGTCGGAGCCGTATATCGAATACGAGGCGCAGGAACCGCGGCCGCCTCGCAAGGGCAAAACGCCGCCCACTCCTGTCGTCGAGGACGAGGAAGAAACGGCATCGCGCAAGCAGGCGGCGCCGGCAGCCACGCCCCGCGGCGGTTGCGTGCTGAACCTGTTGGTGCCGCTCATCGTGCTGGCGTATGTCGGGGTGCTGGTGCCGATGTACCTGGGCTACATCGATTGGCTGCCGTACGCCAAGCCGCCCAGCGGGCCGGCGATCCGTGGCGACCCGGCCTTCCAGTTCAATCCGAAGGATGCCACGAAGAAGGAACGCGACACCGAGCCAAAGTAGCAGGACCCCGAAGGGCCCGCCGGGGGCGGCGAGCGTCGGCGAACCCCATGAGCATATGCGTTTCCCAGATGTGCCGTTTTTTCGTCCTCGTGATGGTGGGGGCGTTCGCCCTGTACCTCGATCGTGATCGCGTGCATGCGCAGCCACCGGTGTCTCCCCGTGCGGACGAGTTCTTCGAAACGCAGGTGCGGCCGATCCTGGTCGAGCATTGCCATCGCTGCCACGGCCCGCCGAAACAGCAGAGCGGCGTGCGGCTCGACTCCGGCGACGCGCTGCGCGGGCAACGAGAAAGGTCCGGTCGTGGTCCCGGGCGATCCGCAGCAGAGCCGTCTCGTCCGGGCCATCCGCCATGACGGCGCCATCAAGATGCCGCCGGCCGGCAAGCTGCCCGACAAGGCGATCGCGGCACTCACCGCATGGGTGACGATGGGCGCGCCCTGGCCGGCTGCGACGAAAGCCGCGCCTGCCGCCGGCGCATCTCCCGCGGAACAACAGCACTGGGCGTTTCAACCGGTACGCAAGCCGGCGATTCCCGCCGTCAAGCATCCCGAATGGGTT
This sequence comes from uncultured Gemmataceae bacterium, assembly GCA_963834865.1. Classification (GTDB taxonomy): domain Bacteria; phylum Planctomycetota; class Planctomycetia; order Gemmatales; family Gemmataceae; genus CAWIDK01. The sequence continues at coordinate 883,568 of CAWIDK010000002.1, read as the reverse complement.
GCATCGCCGATCGACGCGTTCATCCTCGCCCGTCTCGAGGCGACGGCGCTGACTCCTGGGGCCGTCGCCGATCGGCGCACGCTCATTCGTCGGGCGACCTTCGACCTGCACGGCTTGCCGCCGACGCCCGTCGAGGTCGCCGCCTTCGAAGCCGATCGCGCCCGGATGCGTTCGCGCGCGTGGTCGATCGGCTGCTGGCGTCGCCGCGCTACGGCGAACGCTGGGGGCGCTACTGGCTGGACATCGCACGCTTCGCCGACACCAAGGGCTACGTCCGGCTCAACGAGAACCCCAATTACGGCTGTGCCTGGACCTATCGCGACTACGTCATCCGCGCGTTCAACGAGGACCTACCCTACGACCAGTTCATCCTGCAGCAGCTCGCCGCCGACCAGCTCGCGCTCGGGGAAGATCGGCGGCCGTTGGCGGCGATGGGCTTTTTGACACTCGGCGAGCGATTCATCAACAGCCAGCACGACATCATCGACGATCGCATCGACGTGGTGACGCGCGGGCTGCTCGGGCTGACCGTGACCTGCATCGCTGCCACGACCACAAGTTCGACCCGATTCCGACGCGCGACTATTACGCCCTGCACGGCGTCTTCGCCAGCTCGCTCGAGCCGCAGGTGCCGCCGTTGATCGCGCTGCCGTCGGAGCAGACGCGGTACGCAGGCTATCTCAAGGAACTGCGTGAGCGAACCGACAGATTCAACGGGTTCCTCGACGGGCAGTACGCGAAGCTGACGGCGAATTTTCGCGCGCGGGCGGCGGACTACTTGCTGGCCGGACAGAAGGAAGAGGTGCAGGCAAACTTCCTCGCGGTGATGTTCCTCGTCGACGTGACGAAGGAGCTGAACCCCGTCATGACGCAGCGCTGGGCGCGCTTCCTTGACCAGACGCGCAAGCAGCACCAACCGGTTCTCGCCCCATGGCGCGCGTTGGCGGCAGTCGCGCCGGACGCTTACGCGGACCTGATCGCCCGATGGCGTGCGGAGCGCGACAACGGCCAGCGCATCAACGCGCTCGTGGTTGACGCGCTGAGCCGCCAACCGAAGCCGCGCAGCCTAGCCGAGATCGCGGCGCACTATGGAGAGCTGTTCCGCGCCGCCGAGGAGCGCTGGCAGGCGGCACGGAAGCAAGACACCGCGGTCAAGCAGTTGAGCGAGCCCGCGTGGGAAGAGATACGCCAGATTCTGTATAGCCCGGAAGCGCCACCGACGTTTCCGCGGTGGGAAATCGAGGACTATTTTTTCGTCGACACCAACGTGCAGAGCCGATTCCATCAGCAGCAGCGCCAGCTCGAAGACTGGATCGCGACGCCGGCCGCGGCGCCGCACGCTCTGATCCTCGAGGATTCGCCGGCGCCGCACGACTCGCGCGTGTTCATTCGCGGCAACGCCAGCAACCCCGGTGCGATCGCGCCGCGGCAGTTCCTTGAGGCGCTGAGCAACGGCGACCGCCGGCCGTTCCAGCACGGCAGCGGCCGGCTCGAGCTGGCGCGGGCCATCGCCGACAAGCACAATCCGCTAACCGCCCGGGTGATGGCCAATCGCGTCTGGCAGCACCACTTCGGCGCCGGCATTGTCCGCACGCCGAGCGATTTCGGCTTGCGCGGCGAGGCGCCAACGCATCCCGAACTCCTCGACTACCTGGCCGCGCGTTTCATGGAGGACGGCTGGTCGGTCAAGAAGCTGCACCGGCTGATCCTGCTGGCGCGGACGTACCAGCTCAGCAGCGCCCACCCGCAAGCGGCAGCCGTGGACGCGGACAACCGCTTGCTGGGCCATGCCAATCGGCGCCGGCTCGACTGGGAGGCCCTGCGCGATTCGTTGCTCGCCGTGTCCGGCGGGCTCGATCCGGCGATGGGCGGGCCGTCGGTGAACCTGTTCAGCCAGCCGTTCGCCACGCGGCGCACGGTGTATGGTTTCATTGATCGCCAGAACCTCCCCGGCGTCATGCGCACCTTCGACTTCGCCGCGCCCGACGCCAGCAGCGCCCAGCGGCATCAAACGACCGTGCCGCAGCAATCGCTGTTCCTGATGAACAGCCCGTTCATGAAGGAGCAGGTGCGCCGGCTCGCGGCCCGGCCGGACGTGCTGCGCCATACCAGGGTGGAACAGCGGATCGACGCGGTTTACCGCTTGCTGTACGGCCGCGGGCCCGAGCCAGGCGAAGTCACCCTCGGGGCGAAGTTCCTCGATGCGGCATCGGCGCCGGCGCCGGGGCGGCTAACGGCGTGGGAGGAGTATGTGCAGGTGCTGCTGCTTGCGAATGAGTTCGCGTTTGTGGATTGAATCGAAGCTCGCTTGCGGTTTCGCGAGCGGCGCTCTCGCGAAACCGCAAGCGAGCTTCGACTCGAAGTGAATGTAGTCGGAGTTTTCATCATGACCGCGCAACTCCACTTCACACGCCGCGAGATGCTGGTTCGGTGCGGGATGGGCTTCGGCGCCCTCGGTCTCGCCGACCTGGCGGCGCGCGAGCCCGCCGCCAATCCGCTCGCACCGCGGCCGCCGCATTTTCCCGCGCGGCGCAGCGCGTCATCCACCTGTTCATGAACGGCGGGCCCTCGCACGTCGATACCTTCGATCCCAAGCCGCTGCTCGACCGCTTCCATGGCCGGTCGCTGCCCGTCACGCCCCGGACTGAGCGTCGCACCGGGACCGCGTTTCGTTCGCCATTCCGGTTCACGCGGCACGGCCAAAGCGGCATCGAGATCAGCGAGATCTTCCCGCACGTCGCCCGGTGTGCCGATAACCTCTGCGTCGTTCGCTCGATGTATGCCGACGTGCCCAATCACGAGCCGTCGTTCCTGCTCATGAACTGCGGCGACAATCGCCAGGCTCGACCGAGCATGGGCGCGTGGGTGACCTACGGCCTGGGCACCGAGAACCAGAACCTGCCCGGCTTCATCGCTATGTGCCCCGGCGGTTATCCGACGATGGCCGGCCAGAACTGGCGCTCAGCGTTCCTGCCCGGCGCTTTCCAGGGCACGTACATCGACAGCCGGCACACAGCCCCCGAGCGGCTGATCGAATTCATTCGCAACGACCTGGTTGGTCCAGGCCGGCAACGGCAGCAGCTCGACCTGCTCCAGCAGCTCAACCAGCACCATCTGAGCCATCGCGACGGCGACGCCCAGCTCGAGGCCCGCATTCAGTCGTTCGAGCTGGCGTATCGCATGCAGAGCGAGGCGACCGACGCGTTCGACGTGACCCGCGAGCCGCGCGTCGTCCGCGACCAGTACGGCGACACCGTCTACGGCCGGCAGCTGCTGATTGCCCGCCGTCTGCTGGAGCGCGGCGTGCGCTTCATCCAGGTTTGGCAGCGTGCGGGGCAACCGTGGGACGCGCACGCCGCGATCGAGGCGAACCATCGCGAGCTGGCCGCCGAGTGCGATCGCCCCATCGGCGCCCTGTTGCGCGATCTGAAGCAGCGCGGCATGCTGGACAGCACGCTGGTGATCTGGGGCGGCGAGTTCGGCCGCACGCCGACCATCGAGCTGCCGCTCGGCGGCGGCCCCAACGCGACCAACGGCCGCGATCACAACCATTACGGCTTCTCGATGTGGCTGGCCGGCGGCGGTGTCAAGGGCGGGCATGTTCACGGCGCCACCGATGAGATGGGCTGGAGCGCCGCCGAGAATCGCGTACACGTGCATGACCTGCACGCGACGATCCTGCACCTGCTCGGCTTCGATCACGAACGGCTGACCTACCGCCACGCCGGGCGCGATTTCCGTCTAACCGACGTACATGGGCACGTGGTCCATGAATTGATTGCGTGACCTTGCTTACGTTCAACGTGAACGTCGACCGCTTGTCCACCCCGTTATAATCTAGGCGGACGGCACGGGCGGCCGCATCTGCACCCTTGCAATCCTCCTCACGCCCGCGCCGTCCGGTACCGCGCCATTGCCGTACTTCCCTGACCACCCATCCGCGCCTGCCGGCGCCTTTCTCCTCACCGGTGCTGCCGCTGCGTTAAACCGGCGACCTGCGAGGAGTGGCGCAACATGGCGAGAGGTTAGAAGCTCCCTAGGTTGTGGGCTTTTTCTCATCTTGGTGCCGAGCCATGCCGATACCACCATTACCGTGGTGCATACCAGGGTTGGCGCGAGCGGAAAAACAACCGGCGCGCCCGCCTCGGCGAGGTTGTCCTTGAGGTTGAGCCCACGCCCGTGAGTCGTAGCGCGGCCCCGTCCCCCGGCGGCGGCCCGGTGCGCGGCTTCCCGACCCGCCCCCGAGCGGCTCGACGGGCCAGGGCCCGGTTTCCCCCCGGCGGTCCGTGCCTGACCGGGAGTCACGCTGGAACATTTTTACGGAGTGCCTGCCATGAAGAAAGTCTTCACCACCGGACAGGTAGCGAAAATCTGTAAGGTCGCGCCCCGGACGGTGAGCAAGTGGTTCGATTCCGGCCGGCTGCGCGGTTATCGCATCCCGGGCAGCCAGGATCGGCGTATCCCCCGCGAACATCTGATCAAGTTCCTGAAGGAACACGGCATGCCGCTCGGCGAGCTCGAGGAGGAGGGTCTGCACAAGATCCTCATCATCGGCGCCGACAAATTGTTCGTCGACCGCGTCCGCGAGCTGTTGCCCGAGGACGACGATTACAAGTACGAGTTGGCCCACTCCGGCTTCGAGGCCGGCATCCAGGCCGAGAGCTTCCATCCCGACACCATCATCATCGATCTGGCGATGGGCCGCAGTGAAGCGCTGCAGATCGCCTCCAACCTGCGCAAGAACCCAGCCTATGAGCAGACGCTGATTATCGCGCTGGCGAGCGAGGACGAGGCCAATCCGGAAGGCCTGACTGCCTACGGCTTCAACGAGGCGTTCAAGAAGCCATTCGACGTCGCCCTGCTCGGCGAGCGCATTCGCACGCTGGTCGACGAGAAGCGTGCCAATCTGTAAGGCGCACGGTCCCGCGAACCGAAAACCCCTGCTGGCGGCCAGGCCCCGACCCTTTCGGATTGCCTGGCCGTTTTGCTTTGCGCTTCATCGCCGTTTGAGCCAGCCGAACAGTCCGCCCGGTGTATCGCGGAGGGTGACCCGGCGCGCCGGCCTTCGTAGAGGAAGGACTCCCAACGGCTGAGCAGGTCGCGGCCGACGACGCCCTGATACTCTCGGAGCGAGGCTGGCATCGGCAAGCGTGCGACGGCCACGAGCGGCACGGCTGCAAGTGACGAGTCGGGAAATTCCAGACGAACCCAAAACAGTTCGATCGCTGCGGATGCGAGGACGGTTTCGACGTTGGCACGGCCGGCCGGTGGCGGGTTCAAGCGATCCAAGACCGAGGGAACCATGCTGCTGCGTTTGGAGCCCGTGTCGAGCACCAGCCGAACCGCGATCGGTGCGGCAATCGATCTGCCGAGCGCCCGGGCAGCAGCTTCGACTTCCCGGGTTAGAAGTGCCGTTGCGGGTAGAATCAACCGGTCCTGCACGGCGGCGCGAAAGCTACCCATGCTTTTTTTTCAGCAGTGTAATCGACGGATGGTTGAGATCCACGAGCGAAACAAAATCGGGCGGTTCTTCGGGGCGAATCTCCTTGATCACGGTCCGCTGCAAGTCGCCAAACCGCCGGTAGCCCTCCGACACCGCTTCGCCAAACGCGTCGAACGGCCCAACGACTTCATCCTGGTGCAGCAGTACGAACTTGCCCAGCTGGTCCCGCACGAGCCGATCGCGCTCACGCGCATAGGCAGCTTCCTCCCGTGCCCACTCGCGCGGTGGATCGTCGGGGCCAGGGAAGGCATAGGGATCTTTCTCGTGAACTGGTTGCGACTCGTTCATACTTCACCTTGCGGCCGCCGTCCCGCGGGCAGGCGTGTTCCTTGCCGCGGGCATTTCAAGCCATTTTCGCACGCTCGGCCCTGGCGGTCAAGCCATCGCGATCGAAGGCAAGCAGGGAGTACGCCTGCGGCATCTGGCAGTATTCGCACCGCGCGTGTGCCCGCTCCCAGATGAGTTCAACGAGCTCCTGGTCCATTCGGACACCGTCAGCGTCCCTGCTTTTTCAGGCTGATGCGCGCCTTGGACCGCAGCAGGTCCACGAAATAGCCGATCCGTCGGTAGCTGTCGAGTTCTTCTTCCTCCGCTTTCGTGAGCCGTCCTTCCTGGCTCTTGATGGCCAGTTCGTGCATGCGGTCGCGGTCCCGCTGGTCGAAATCGAGGTTGAGGAGGGCGTCGGCCACCGCGGGCGAGAAGTCGGCCCGCTTCGGCTTGACCAGGCGGCCCAGGATGGCGGCTTCGGCGGATGCTGCGTGCGTTGTCTTCACCGGGATCTCCTCCACTGAACTCCACGGCCAGTTTACCAAATGGGCGTGATCGCGGCGCGGCGACGATGCTTGAATTGGTAGAGCGCTCGGCTCGCCGACGCACTTGGCTCGTCTCATGGCGACCCATCCCCGATACGGATGGCGTCGTCGCCGCCGCCTCCCCGCGGCGAGGCGCCGGCCGTCGGCGCTGAACGCCACGGGCGCGATCACATCGACGGGGCCCTTGAGTGCGATCAGTTCCAAGCATCATCATCGATCTGCCGATGGGCCGCAGCGAGGCGCTGCAGATCGCCTCAAACCTGCGCAAGAACCCGGCGTATGAGCAGACGCTGATCATCGCGCCGGCGAGCGAGGACGAGGCCAATCCGGAAGGCCTGACCGCCTATGGCTTCAACGAGGCGTTCAAGAAGCCGTTCGACGTCGCCCTGCTCGGCGAGCGCATTCGCACGCTGGTCGACGAGAAGCGTGCCAATCTGTAAGGCGCACTGTCCCGCGCACCGACAACCCCTGCTGACGGCCAGGCCCCGAGCCCTTTCGGATTGCCCGGCCGTTTTGCATTTTGTCCCGGACGCCTCAGCGCGAGTTGCCACAATCCCGCTACCATCCTGCCGCGCATGCGGGCATTCCACTTTTCTGGTCCGTCGTCATAGAATGGTCTGATGGGCATCCCGCTCGTGGTTCTGGCAAGCCCGGAACGGAAGCCGTGGGCGAGATCGGAGGAAGGATGTTCACTCAGCTGCGTGTCAAGAATTTCAAGGCCTGGCAAGGGGAACACAAGGTTGAACTCGCCCCGCTCAGTCTGTTTCTGGGCACGAACTCGGCCGGGAAGACTAGCCTGCTGCAAATGCTCCTGCTGCTCAAGCAGACTGCGGAATCCCCGGACCGTCGGCAACACTTGAACCTGGGTGGGCAGCCTGGCGACGTACTGGACCTTGGCAGTTTCAAAGATATCATTGCGGGGCACGATCTCAAACGAGACCTGGAATTCGGCCTGGAATTCACCGGCTCTCGGGCAAATAGGCGTCCCATTGAATATGAAGTTTCTTTTTGCCCGACGCCGGCGGGTGTCCCCGTGACCAAGGTCCTGAAATATACCTCAGGGCCACGGGTCTTTTTTGCGGAGCGGGGAAAGAAGGGCGGCTACCACCTCGAAACCTGGGATCATGAGGGACGCGAAGATGAAAAATCGCGCCCGTTCAAGCGGGTTTTCGAGCCAGAACGGTCTGTTACGTTTTCGGCTGCGGCTGTTGCAGCGCTCGGGTCCGAAGGCGCCAAAGCCCAGGATCTCGCACTGGAAATGGTCGAGGTGCTGAAGAAAATCGTGTACCTGGGTCCCCTCCGTGACGGGCCGAAGCGGCTCTATCCCTGGAATAACCAGACCCCTGGCAACCTGGGTACCAAGGGAGAATATGCTATTCAAGCGCTCGTGGCCAGCGCCAATGATCGCGCCAAGCGAACGGCAACAGGCGGGCGGGGATGGCTTGTTGAGCAGGTATCCGATTGGCTAAAGACCATGCAGGTGGCGGACAATCTCACGCTTGAGCAACAAGGCACGCAATACGAGGTGATCGTCAACCAGGGGAAGATCAAGGCAAATCTCGTCGATGTGGGATTCGGCGTCTCGCAAGTACTTCCAGTCGTGACGCTGGCATACTTTGTGCCTGAAGGATCGACCGTAATCTTGGAGCAGCCGGAAATCCACCTGCATCCCCTCGCTCAGACGGCGCTGGCCGACCTCTTCGTCAGAGTTGCGAAAGATCGTGGTGTGCAATTCCTTGTTGAGACGCACTCCGAGAACCTGTTTCGCCGACTACAGTCTCTGATTGCGGGCGAGATGATGCCCCCGGAAAAGTGCAGACTGTATTTTGTAGAGCGAGGAGATGAGAGCGCTTCATTACAGCGGCTCGAGGTGGACGATTATGGTCGCATCAGGAACTGGCCAGAGAAGTTCTTTGGTGACGCGATCGGCGAGGTTGAGCAACAGACCCGACGAATGATCGAGCGCATGGCGAAACGGCAAAGGGCCTGAGGCATGGCCGATTTCATTGTCGACACGAATGTTCTACTCCTGGCCTGCGAAAGGATCCCGGTTCGCCTTTCAAGGACAGCGATGCTCTCGTTGAACAGCTGCAGATTGCTTTGGACTGGTTGAAGGAGTTTCGGCAAGATCGGGAAAGCAGGGTGGTGCTCGATCAGTCCTTCAAGATCTGGGACGAATACCACAACAAGATGACCCGCGATCAGGACTTCGGGTCGCTGGTACTCCGGGAGAAGCTAGAACGGTCGCTGGCACGCTTCGTTGCAATCGCTTACGATGAGCACGGCCACGGCTGCCTGCCTCCCGCGCTTGAGAAAGTCGTCCATGACCGGAGTGACCGCAAGTTTGTCGCCGTCGCCCTCGTTGACGTGTCCAACGGCGAAGACAGTACCATTATCAACGCCGTGGATACTGATTGGTGCGACTGGGAGAAGGCTCTCAAGCGTCATGGGGTCGCTGTGAGGCACCTCATCGACGGATTGTGTCGGGTCCGGCAGCGAAGAAAGGCAAAGAGGTAGGCTAGGTGTTCTTCAAATTCCCCCATACTCCGCATTTGATATGGCTCGGGAGAACGCCGTGCCGTGACGATAAGGTGCTATCGGTCGAGGAGGCGCGCGCTTTCCTTGACGGGGAGATCACAGTCGAGGAGAAAGTGGACGGGACGAATATCGGTTTCTCGTTGGACGAAAATGGAGCGCTGCGCGTCCAGAGCCGGGGCAACTATGTGATCCGCGGTTCGCATCCGCAGTTTCAGCCATTGTGGCCGTGGCTCGACGCACGGCGTTTCGCGCTGGCGGAGGCGTTGCGACCAGGTCTGATGCTTTTTGGCGAGTGGTGTTTCGCGCTTCATAGTGTCCCCTACAAATCCTTGCCGGATTGGTTCCTGGGCTTCGATGTTTACGATCGCGCCGCGGGTCGTTTCTGGGCCGCCGATCATCGCGACTCTTGGCTGAAGGAACTGGGCTTGGCCACCGTCCCCCGTATCACCCGCCAGCGATTGACGATTCACCAGCTCATGTCGCTGCTCGGTCCTTCGCAGATAACCGATGGCCCGATGGAAGGCGTTTATCTGCGCCGCGAGAACGGTGACTGGCTGGAACAGCGTGCCAAGATAGTCCGACCTGAGTTCACTGAAGCAATTGCCGAGCACTGGTCGGAAAAGGCTCTCCGCAAGAACGCGTTGGTGAATACATCGTCCGCGGCATTGCCTCGCGAGGGGCAGCGCGGATAGAATCGAGAATCGAGGTTAGAGCCGAGGCGTTCTGTTGCTGGACGACCACGACACTGCCAGCAACAGCGTCTCGACCAGCGCGGCGGCCGCGTGCGGCGGCTGCGGCGTGCCGGCCAGCGCCTGCGTCAGACGGCCGCCGCGGCGCATCGCCTCATCGAGCAATTCCTGATCGAAAGCCGCTTCCAGTTTTTTCGCCAGCTCCTCGCGCGCCTCGATCGTTTCCAGCAGTTGCAGCACGTCGGTATCGCCGCTGCCAGCGGTCCGGTGTTGCCGGCTGGACACGAAATCGCTCCTGGCGCAGCTTCCCCAGCAGCGTGGGGCTGGTCCGCAACCCGGAATCAGCGTCCATTGAACATACCCCGGTGCAACGCAAAACCTAAGGGCGCAATGACAAAAAGTTCGCCGAGCCGCGATATGCAGCGGAACCCCTCTTCAGCTTAGCAGTCGCTACCGCGAAATGGCGAGAAATTTCCACAGCCCGCCGGGGGTTTTCGCTACGCGAGCCGGGTTGTAGGATCGTCAACGGCCGGAAAGCGGCATGGCCACGGCCGGCGTGAAACGTTAGTCCGGAGCCAACGGCGACGGCGGTATGTCGCGTCGCCGTCGCCGTTGGCTCCGGGCTAAACGATCGTTCAAGACAAGGCGATCAGCGCGTCGTCTCCGCCAAAACCGGTCAGTTGGTCCTTGCTGGAAGCGAAGAAGACATCTTGCCCGCTGTCGCCCACGAGGTGGTTGACCGCCCCGTTGGCCGTGACGGTGATGTTATTGGCTGCGAGCTAGTCTTCGAGGCCGGCAACCTGCGCCGCGAAGCTGGGGAAGGCGGCTGTCCAGGTTTCCAGGACGCCAAAGAGCGTGGCTTCGAGCGGCGCACCCTGGGGCAACTGGAAGCCGCCGCCCACCAGAACGGCAGCGCCGCTGCCGCCCACCGCCTGGGCGCTGCCCGGACCGGCGAGCAGCAGGCTGGGGCCGGTGCCGCCCTGGAGGATCGTGTTGCTGCCGCCGCCCATTTCGACAGTCGGACCGCCGCCGCCTTGCAAGGTGGCGCCGGCAGCGTCGGCAATCAGGACGGCGGGAAGCTCCATATCCGCGTCGACCTCGATGACCGCATTCTTGCCGGTCCCGGTGTGCGCGACGATGCTGTCAGGCGCGAACGATCCCGTAGGCAAGCCCGCGATGACCACGTCGACCTGTTGCATTTCGCTGACCGCGGCGGCGTGGCCTGCCTGGAATTCGATCCTGGTGTTGCCTTGCGGACCACCGTTCACCGACAGCGTGATCAGGTTGGGCGCGAGCGTGCCGGCCGTCATGGACAAGGTCGGCCCATTCTGGAAGGCGATCGTCAGGAGGTTGTCGTCCACGTCATAGTCGGAGTAATGGCCGCCGGCCTGGACGTTGACGATGGTCCCGGCGGGCACGGCATCGATCGCCTGCTGGATGCTGCCGGATTTGGGCACGTAATAGTTGTTCGTAGCAAATGTCACCAGGCCGCCGCCGCTGCCGTCGAGCCCGTCGAAGATGGCGGCCTGGATGCTGAAAGGATCGGTCCCCGCGGAAAACGTGTCGCCGAACGCGTCGATCGGGTTGGCGCCGGTGTTGGCAATCAGGTCCAGCTTGGAATGCCCGACGGCACGATCGTCGCCGACACGCTCGTGTTCGTGATCGTATAAATCGTCGGGTGGGCGTTGGCCGCATCGTCGATTTCCAGGGTGACCGGCGCGGGGTTGCCGTTGACGGCGACGGTTTCGCTGGCGGCCTGCTCCGGATCGCCCACGACGAAGATGAAGCTGAAGGAGCTGCGCGGAACCTCGGTCAGCAGCGCGGTGCCGTTGAGGATCTGGATGTTGGCGGGCTTGCTCGGATCGAGCTGGATAACGATGTGGTCGTCGGTGGGACTCATGTCGACGAAGAGGCGTCCCGGCGGCGTGCCGCCGGAGAGCAGCTCCCGGGCCTTCGAGTGCCTCGACCGCGAGCCGCGCCGGACCGGGCCTTTCTTACGCGTTCCCTGTCGCTTCTCACGATTCAACCCGTGGGCGCTCGGGTTGTTGAACCATGGCCAAGAACCAAAAATGCAGCGGGACAGCGAACGCATGACACACCTCTAAGTTCAGGTTCCGATCGCGATGAATGATTCGCTAGAAGGGTTACGGTCGGCGGGCGCCGAACCTAAGGCACGCAGAAAAATTAACCCGAGGCCATTTCGAGGAAATTGTCGCACCCCGGCTTAGGTTTGCAGCCGAGCAGCCGTATTGTCATTGAGGGCCGTGGGAAAATCCCTCATCTCATGACCTGGGAGCGCTTTTTCCATGCGACAGCAAAAACTGACCTCGTCGAAGCGCCGCCACCGCGCCATCCTGTGCCTGGAAGAACTTGAATCGCGTCTGGTGCCATCCAGTACGGCCCTGTTCCACTATACGGACGTCGATGGCGACGCCGTCACCGTGAAGTTGTCCCAGCCGCTGCTGACCTCGGCCAACCTCGGCAGCGTGTTTACACTGCTCGACAGCGGCGTCGGGCAGCAGCTCGAAGAAATCAACCTGACCGTCCTGGGCGCGGCCGCCAACGGCTTGTCGGTGACGATCACGGCCGTGCCGACTGCGACGGGCGGTGACGGCTTCGCGAACGTTGGCTTCATCAACGCCACCGGCATCAACCTCAACAGCGTGTCGGTCCACGGCGACCTTGGCGGCATCGACGCCGGCAATTCCTCGACGCCGACCACAGGCCTGGCCGCGTTGACCGTACACTCGATGGGCGAGTTCGGGACGACCACGCAGGGCCCGGGCGGCACCCTGGAAAGCGACATTTTCGGCAAGCTTGGCACGCTGACCGTCGGCTCGGACATTGACGGCGCGTTTGTGAACGTCGAGGGGGGTACGGCCGGGAGCATCGGCTCCATCGCCGTGGGCGGCTCGCTCATCGGCAATGCGACGGCAAACAACAGCGGCAGCATACAGAGCACGGGGAACATCGGTCCGGTGACGATCGGCGGCGACGTGGTCGGCGGCGCCGGCTTCGAGAGCGGCGAGGTGGCGGCGACCAGCGCGACGAGCAGCCTGGCCAGCATTACGGTGGGCGGCGACCTGATCGGCGGCTCGGCGGAAAACGCCGGGACCATCCAATGCGGCGGCACGCTGGGGCAGGTGACCGTCATCGGCGCCGTCGAGGGCGGCACGGCGGCGGACACGGGCGGCATTTTCGCGATTACCAGCATCGCCGGGGTCAAGGTGGGCGGCGCCCTGGTGGGCGGCTCAAGCAACCAAACCGGCATTATCGACTGCGAAAATGGTTCGCTGGGGCCGGTGGCCGTCGGCAGCGATGTTCATGGCGGCACCGGCTCGGATTCGGGCGGAATTATCAGCGCCACGACGCTGGCCGCCGTCACCGTCGGCGGGTCGGTGATCGGCGCCGGGACACAGGCACAGAGCGGGTCCATCGAGAGTGGCGGCAACCTCGGGCCGGTGGCGATCGCCAGCGACGTGCAAGGCGCCGGCGGCAAGAACTCGGGCGACGTCTTCTCGGCTGGGACGTTGGGCGCGGTCACGGTCGGCGGCAGCTTGGCCGGCGGCGTCGGCCAGGACAGCGGCGAAATTTTCAGCACCGACGCCATGGCCCAGGTGACCATCCACGGCGACATCGTGGGCGGCGGCGGCGAGAATTCGGGACAGGTCGAGAGCGATACAACGCTGGCCGGGGTGACGCTGGACGGCGCTCTGGTCGGCGGCCCGGGAGAATTCAGCGGCGAGATCAAGGCGAAGAACGGCAACCTGGGGCCGGTGACGATCGCCGGGGCCGTCCAGGGCGGCAGCGGCGAAGATTCCGGCCAGGTCTTCTCCGGCGGGACATTGGGTGCCGTTACCGTTGGCAGCGACTTGGTCGGCGGTACCGGCGATTTCAGTGGCCAGATCTCCAGCACCCTCGCCATGGCCCAGGTGACGATCCACGGCAACATCGTGGGCGGGAGCAACGCCTCGACCAATGCTGCGGGACAGGTCTTCAGCGACACTTCGCTGGCCGGAGTCACCGTCGCCGGCGATCTGGTCGGCGGCAATGCGGCCAATAGCGGCTTCATCAGTTCAGGGACCACCATGGGCCAGGTGACCATCGGCGGCGTCGTCCGCGGCGGCAGTGGCGCAGAAAGTGGTGAGATCACCGCCGGCACCACGCTGGCCGGGGTCACGGTCGGCGGCTCACTGATCGGCGGTGCCACGACCGCCACCGACACCGGCGTCATTCAGAGTTCGGCCAACATGGGGCCGATCGCGATCAAGGGCAATGTCGAGGGCGGCGCCGGGGGCGACTCGGGCGCGATCACCGCCGATCTCGGTGCCATCGCCGCAGTCACCATCGGCGGCTCCCTCGTTGGCGGCTCGGCGAGTTTCACCGGCGGAATCTTCAGCGACCGCGCGTTCGGCGCCGTCAGCATCGGCGGCGACCTGGTCGGCGGCAGTGTCTCGGAGTCCGCCACGCTGGAAGACGCAGGCACGGTTCAGGCAGGCAGCGCAGGCGACGGCGGCATCGCCAGCCTCCATGTCGGCGGCTCCATCATCGCGGGCACGAATACCAGCAGCGCCACCAACGCGCTGACTGCAAGTGGTGGGGTCCACGCGGGCACGAATATCGGCCCTATCACGATCGGCGGCAGCCTGATCGGCAACAGCAGCAATCCGGTGGTCATCTCGGCGGTCGGCCAGGCGAGCCAGCCGGCCGGCACCACCGACCTGGCCATCGCCAGTCTCGCGGTGGCCGGCCGCGTCGATTACGCCGACATCTTCGCGGGTTACAATCTGCAGCTCCAGGGTGTCAACGGCCAGGCGAGCATTGGCGCCGTCACCGTCAGCAAGGACTGGATCGCCAGCAACCTGATCGCCGGCGCGTCGCCGTCGGCAGGCGGCACCACCGTCATGCCCACGACGAGCTTCGGCAACGGTAGCGCGGACCTGCCCCCGCAATTCCCCACGGACGCCAAGCTCATCGCCCAGATCGCCAGCATCCTCGTGGGCGGCGACGTACTCGGATCGGTCACGAGCGCCGATACATTCGGCTTCGTCGCCCAGGAGATCGGCTCGTTCTCCGACGGCGGCACGATCTTCAAGCCCAGGGTCGGAGTGCCCGTGCCGGTGGGCGCCACCGACGACGTGGTGTTACTTGAACTTGCCTAGATAGCATCACGGTGGACACCCAGACTTCCGAAGTCTCCCGGACTTCGGAAGTTTTCGTTGGCACTCGAAAATTGCTTGTTCCTGCCGCCCGCCGCCCTTACAATCGCCGTGGCTTTCCTCCGATTCATGATGACACATCCCGCGTGGAGGATCTTTGGTCATGAGCGACGAACAACCCAGAACGGGTCTGTCGCGGCGTGCGTTCCTGCGAGGCTCGGGGTTGGCGGCCGCGGCGACGGCCGTCGCCGGCACGCCGCTGCTCCCGCCCGCCGCCGAAGCGGCCCAGCCGCCACCGCCCAACGTGCCGGCCCAGGGGCCCGGCCCCGTCAAGATTTCCCTCAACGTCAACGGCCGCGACATGACCACCTCCGTCGAGCCGCGCGTCACCCTGCTCGACGCGCTGCGCAATTACCTCGACGTGACCGGCTGCAAGCGCGTCTGCGATCGCGGCACCTGCGGCGCCTGCACCGTCATGCTCGACGGCAAGCCCGTCTACTCCTGCACCATGCTCGCCCTCGAAGCACAGGGCAAGCCGATCCGCACGGCGGAATCGCTGGTCGCCGGCGGCAAGCTCGACGCGGTGCCGGCGGCGTTCGTGCAGCTTCGACGCCCAGCAGTGCGGCTTCTGCACGCCGGGCTTCGTCGTGGCCATGAAGGCGGTCCTCGACAAGAACCCCAGGGCGACGCCGGCCGAGGTCGAAGAGGGGCTGTCAGGCAACATCTGCCGCTGCGGCACCTACGAACAGATGCGGGACGCCATCCACGCCCTGTGCAACCAGAAGAGGAGGCTAAACCATGCACGTGGCCAACCGAACGCCGCCTGATCGGCACCACGTGTGCAGCGCCTCGATGGACCCGTCAAGGCCACCGGCGCGCGCCAAGTACAGCTTCGACATCAACCGCCCCGGCATGCTGCACGCCATGATCCTGCGCTGCCCGCACGCCCACGCCAAGATCACGCAGCATCGACACCAGCCAGTGCGAAAAGATGCCCGGCTTCGAGGCCTTGCACCTGCTGGTCAAGCCGAACGAGGAGCTGTACTTCGCCGGCGACGAGGTCGTCGCCGTCGCCGCCGACACCGAGGAGCACGCCGAGGACGCCTGCGCGCGATCAGCGTCGACTACGAGGTATTGCCGCATTACGTGAAGGAAGCCGAAGCGCTGGAGGCCAACCGAAACACGGCGGGCGGCGCCGGCAATTCGAACGTGCGTCGGCTCCGGCGACAGCACCACGGACAACTTCGCCGAGGTCGCGTACCAGAACGTCGCGGCCCAGCACGAGGGCCGGTACGGCGTGCCGGTGATTTCGCCACCAGTGCCTGGAGTCGCACGGCCTGGTCGCCGAGTGGGACGCGGACGGCGAACCTGACGGTGTGGGCGTCGACGCAGGCGGTGCCGTTGACCGCCGACCAGCTGCGCCGCAATTTCAAGCTGCCCGCCGGCCAGCGTCAAGTGCATCACGCACTACATGGGCGGCGGCTTCGGCAGCAAGTTCGGGCCCGACATCCAGGGCATCGCGGCGGCCGAGCTGGCCGCAAGGCGCGGGCCCCGGTCAAGCTGATGCTCGACCGCGCCGAGGAAGTCACGGTCGGCGGCATGCGGCCCTCGGCCTACGGCACGGTCAAGATCGGCCGCCAACAAGGAAGGCAATATCCGCGCGTTCGAGGTCGATTGCTACGGCACGTCCGGCGTCGGCCGCGGCGCCACGGTCAACTTCCAGGCGCTGCCCTACGTCTATGCGACCATTCCGAACATCAAGCGGAAACACCGCGTGGTCCGCCTCAACATCCAGACCGCCCGCGCCATGCGTGCGCCGGGCCATCCGCAGAACTGCTTCCTCACCGACCAGGCGCTCGACGACCTGGCCGCCAAGCTCGACCTCAACCCGCTGGACGTGCGGCTGCGGAACCTGCCGCCGAATGACGCCAACGGCTGAAGAACGACCCGACGTCAACGTCGTACCTGGCGCTGCGCAACACGATCTATCGCCGTGAAATCGAGATTATTCGCACCGATGTGCAACTGGGACCGAGCCTGGCATCCGCCCGGCGCGGGCACCGGCGTGATCAAGAACGGCATCGGCATGGCCCTGCACACCTGGGGCGGCGGCGGCCGTGGTCCCAATCCGACGCAAGATCACCATCAGCGCCGACGGCTCGGTGCTGGTGCAGTCATCGACGCAAGACCTCGGCACCGCTCAGCGGACGCGTGACCGCCATCATCGTCGCCGAGATTCTCGGCCTGAACCCGTCGGACATCACAGTTGACGCTCGGCGACAGCCAGTACGGCCAATCGACGCGGTCGGGCGGCAGCACCACCTGCCCTCGCAGGCACGTCGGCGGCGGTCCTCAAGGCGGCCGAGCTGGCGCGCGACGGCGTTCCTCGCCACGATCGCGCCGAGCTCAACGCCCAGGCCGCCGACCTGTCGATCGAGCCCGGCATGATCGTGGATCAGCGCCAACAACAACGAGCGCATCCCGTGGAAGGAAGCGTGTGCCCGGCTCGGCAGGACGCAGGTGCAAGGTGACCGGCGATTGGCCGACCAATCCGCAGCTCGCGGCGAACACTCCGGAAGGTCGCCCTGCGCGGCGAATGGCTAAATCGGCTGACCAACCAGGGCGTCGGCGGCGTGCAGGTCGCCGAGGTCAAGGTCGACACCGAGACCGGCGTGGTCCGCTGCATCGCGTTTCTGGGCGGTGCAGGACTGCGGCCTGATCATCAACAAGCAGGGCTGCGAGTCGCAGGTCGCCGGCGGCGTCATCATGGGCGTCAACTACGCCCTGTTCGAGGAGCGCATCATGGACCGCCAGACCGGCCGGCAGGTCAACGCGAACATGGAGTTCTACAAGCTCGGCGGCATCCAGGACATGCCGCAGATTTTCGTCCACATGATGGACATGCCGGAGCGCGGCGTCATCGGCATCGGCGAGCCGCCGACGATCTCGACCGCCGCCGCCGTCGGCAACGCCGTCTTCAACGCCCTCGGCGTGCGCGTGCCGGACGCGCCGTTCACGCCGGAGCGCGTGCTGGCGGCGCTGGCCGCGGGAAATAACGGCGCTGTTTAGCGGCGGTTCGCAGAACCGCCCGACCAAAGGCGGTTCTGCGAACCGCCGCTAAACGTAACGATCATCGCATCATTCATAGGACTTTCACCCATGAAAAACTTCACCTACCATCGCCCCACGACGGTCGAGGCCGCGGTCGGCCTGCTCGAGAACCGCTGGGGCAACACCGAGCTGCTGGCGGGCGGCACCGACCTGCTCGACCTGCAGAAAGAATACATCGCCCAGCCGGACAACGTCGTCAGCCTCAGCGGCATCGGCGGCATGGGCCACATCAACGTCACAGACAAGTCGGTCGCGACTCGGCGCCGGCGTCAAGCTGGCCGAGATCGCCGGCCACGCCCAGCTCCGCACCATCTTCCCCGCCCTGACCACCGCGGCGGGCGAGATTGGCGGGCCGCAGATCCGCAACATGGGCACGCTCGGCGGCAACCTGTGCCAGCGCAATCGCTGCTGGTACTTCCGCGACGAACACTCGATCTGCCTGCTCAAGGGCGGCCACACGTGCTTCGCCCTGGACGGCGAGAACCGCTACCACGCCATCTTCACCCAGGGCCACCGCTGCGTCATCGTTCATCCCTCGACGCTGGCGCCGGTGCTGATCGCGCTCGGCGCGACCGCCGAGATCCTTGCACCGAAAGGCCGGCGAACCGTCGAGATTGCCCAGTTGTTCCACGCGCCGAACGGACCGGCCGACCGCGAGCACACGCTGGCCTCGAACGAATTGCTGCTGCAGGTGACGATCCCGCGCAGCGGGCTGAACAATTCCCATTACGAGGTGCGGCAGAAGCAGTCGTCCGATTGGCCGCTGGTGCAGGCCGCGGTGGCGTTCCAGGGCGGCCGCGGCGGCGCCAACGCGACGGGAGTCAAGATTGTGCTGGGGCACGTCGCGCCGACGCCACACGTCGCCGAGGCCGCCGCGACGGCGCTGAACAACCACGCGGTGACCGAGGCGAGCGCGACGGCCGCGGCCCGCGCCGCGACCGAAGGCGCCAAGCCGCTGAGCCAGAACGGCTACAAGCTGCGGCTTGTGGAGGTCGCCGTCAAGCGTGCGATTCTGTTGGCGGCGGGGATGAAGCCGTACTGGGAAGCGTGAGCAGCGGCGTTTTGGAGAAAAGTCATGAAGCGTGCGGTCCCGGTATTGCTGTCCATGCTACTCCTTGCCGGTTGCCTCCGCGAGGCGCGCGACGAGCCGCCAGCTGGACCGAAGCCGCCGGCAGCGGCGTTCGTAAAGCCGAAAGTAGAAGTCCCCGCCGAAACGATCGAGTCACTGGCGCGACAACACGGCTTTCGCGCTCGATCTCTACAACCAGCTGCGCGGCGAGAGAGGCAATCTCGTCTTCTCGCCGTACAGCATTTCGACGGCGCTGGCGCTGACCTACGCCGCGCGCGGGGCGAAACTGCCGCCCAGATGGCCAAGACGATGCACTTCACGCTGGGTCCGGAGCGACTGCACCCGGCGTTCGCGAACCTGAACTGGCAGCTCCACCGCGAAGGCAAGGCGTTGCCGTTCCGCCTCAACGTGGCCAACGCACTTTGGATTCAGGCCGGCTACCCGACGCACGCGGCGTTCAGACAGATCGCGCAGGACCACTATGCCTCGGATCTCAAGGAAGCCGATTTCGCGGCGGACATCGAGGGGGCGCGCCGGCTGATCAACGGCTGGGTCGAAAAGCAGACACAGGGCATGGTGCGCGAGCTGCTCAGACCGGAGAACCTCGAGCCAGGCCTTACCCGGCTGGTCACGACGAATGCCGTTTACTTCCGGGCCGACTGGCGCAGGCATTCCCCAAGGGCGCCATGCGCAAGCAGCCGTTTCAGACGCTCGCTGGCGCGGTCGACGTGCCGCTGATGCAGCAGCAGGGCTCGTTCGGCTACGCCGAGAGCGATGGTCTGCAAGTCCTCGAAATGCCGTACAAGGGCGGCGTGTCGATGATGGTGTTACTGCCCCGCAAGGCCGACGGATTGCCCGCGTTGGAAAGCTCGCTCACGCAAGCGAAATTGAACGATTGCCTCAAATCGCTGCGATCCCGGCGCGTCGACGTGACATTGCCCCGGTTCCGTGCCGACAGCCGGTTCTCGCTGGTCAAGGAGCTGAAACGTCTGGGGATGGTGGACGCATTTTCGCAAAAAGATGCGAACTTTTCCGGCGTCACCGATCAAGAAGAGATTTTCGTCAAGGACGTGATCCATCAGGGCGTCATTGACGTGAACGAAGAAGGAACCGAGGCTGCCGCCGCGACCGCGGTCGTATCGGAAAAGAAAGACGCGGCTCCGGAGCCGCCCGTGCAGTTCCGCGCGGATCATCCGTTTGTGTTTCTCATCCGGGACCTGAACACGCAGACGATCCTATTTCTAGGCCGATTGACCAACCCGACCGCCGATTGAGGGCCCCCATGGCCGACACACCCAAGCCGTATCGTCCGCGCTGTATTTACCTGACGTGCAAGTCGATGCAGGTCTGGGGCGAGGACTTCGAGAACGATCCCGAGTTTCAGGCCGGGATGGGCGAATTCACCTGCACGCAAACCTTCAAGGGTCTCGGTCCCGACGGCGGCGACGTCGGCATGGATGCGTGCTGCAACGCCGAGCGCGCCTGCTTCAAGGAATATTGAGCCTGGCGGCTGGCTGCCAGCCGAAGCCGAGCTTCTCGAACCGCTGCTTCGACTCGGCCGACTGCAGCTTGTCCCGGAGGCGCTCGCTCAGCTCGCGCTGGGCGGTGCTCTTGCTGACGGCGAGCGGCTGGTGCGGCGCGGCGCAGGGAATGCCGGTGACCGGGATGCCCTCCAGCTCGCCTGCAAACGGGATGACGTTGCTGCGATACGCGACCACGGCGTCAAGCGACGGGCTGCTGGCGCGACTGCCGGAGCGGAGCTGGTTGATCAGGAAATCCCCCGTCGGCGAAACCACCACGACGTTCTTCTTGACGGCCGCGTACACACCGGCGCGAACGAATGTCTCGCGGGTAATCGCGCCGAGGGCGCACTGCTGTTCGTGACCGACGCCGATGCGCAGGCCCGGTTTGCCGAGGTCGCCGAGCTTCTCGATGCCGAGCGGGTTGCCTTTGCGGACGGCGATGACAAGCTGGTTGCTGGACACCTCGGCCGGCGCGTCGAACAGGTCCTGCACCTGCTCCATGAAGCGCGTGTCGCAGGCGAAATAGAGGTCAGGCCGTTCGCCGGCTTTCATCTGGCTGACCAGGATGCCGCAGCCGTTATAGACGCGCGTCACCTTCACGCCCTCGTGTTTCTCGAACTCGGTGATGGTCTGCTCGACGGCCGGGCGCAGCATCGCGCCGGCGTAGACGATCAGCTCGCGCTGGCCGGCCGTTTCCTCCTCGACGAAATCGGTGTAGCCCTGCTCCTTGAAATAGCGCGCTCCCTTGTCCTTACCGCGCAGGAAATGGACGAACCGCAGGGCGGCGTCGGGCCGGGTGCAAAATGTGGTGACCGCAACCTGCACCTTCGCGGTCACGCTGTCCAGCTCCGGAAGGTGATGGATGCAATCGTTGAGCTTGGAGTGCTGCTGGGCAATCGCGTCCCAGACGACGCCGACGTCGGGGTTGCCGATTTGCACGGCGTTGGCGACCGCATTGACGCTCTCGAAGGCGATGGGCTGGCGTTTGGCGACGCTGTCCCACAGACCGAGCGTGGTCAGCCGGGCGCGCAGCAACTTGCCGATCGCGGTGGAGTCGTTGCCCAGGCCGAGCGAGTGCCCCTCGGCAACGAAGTCGGCCCAGGTCTGGAGCGATCCGGTGTAGCCGGGCCGCGTGATCGCGACCGCCGTCAGCCGGGCCAGGGGTAGCACCTCGGCGACGGTATCCTTCTCGCGCCAGCTCGATGTAGCTATCGTCGGCCGGCAGAAACAGGTCGCCCTGCCGCGAGAGCTGTAGGCCGATGAGGATCGATTGCGACGCGCCGAAGCGCGGCTGCACTTTCTGCCCGGTTTCGCGTTCGTAATCCCGTGCCGTCGCCTCCAGCGGCACCCGCAGCGCCTCGGCGCACCAGACGATCAACGGCTCACCGCTGGCGGGCTCGGCGGCGGTAAAGGGATCCCAGTACAGGGCAGCGCTCAGGCCCGCGAGCAGCACGACGGAGCCGCCGAACGCGATCCAGGCGGGATGAATGCGGTTGAACATTGGGACTTCCTTCGCAAGGTTCGTAGTTCCGCCTTTAGGCGGTCGGGGAGCCGCCTAAAGGCGGAACAACGAACCGATCACGGCGGCTATTGCCCATGTCTGCGGAGCGCGTGCACCCACGCCCACGCGCCGGTAGCCAGCACGAGAAGCGCCGCCAACACGGTCGCGCCCCACAGCCACCGGCGATATCGTGCCGGCTCAACGCCCGGCGTCGGCTCGCGGCCAGGCGCGGCATCGACCAGCGCCACCGTGTCTTGGGTTGGGGGATAAAGTGCAACGCGGACGTCACTCGGTCCGCCGCCCGGTTTGCTCGTGCCGGCGAGCGCGTCGGCAACGCTGGCGAGCGGCTTGGCGCGTGCGCCGAAGCGCGTCGTGCCCGGCGGCGGCTCGGGACCGTTGTCGCCGGCCGAACCGATGCGCTCGAAGATCGCGGGCCAGTCGGCGACGATCGGCAGGTCCATGCCGGGGTTCAGCTCCTTGACCTGGCAGGAACATTCGCCGCACAGGAAGCTCACCACCTCAAGCAGGTTGTCCGCGTCAGAGATCCTTGCCGTAGAGGCTGCCGAGCAGCCGGCCCCGGCCGAAAATGGGGAAAACGATCGGCCCACGCACTCGGGGAAGCTCGTCCTCGCTACCGAGCAGCAGCTGGACGAACGCCTCCTCGCCGGGCTGGTCGCGCTTGAGTTGGAGGACCGTGAACGAGACGGTGAGCGGCAACGCGAGCCGGATCCGCGGGCCGTCGCCGCTCTGCACCGGCAGCTTGACGAGCTTTTCCAGCCGGGCGAGCTGCGATTGCAGGAGCGTGGCTGTCGCCTCGTCGGCGGCACGATCGCCGCTCAAGAGCAGCATGAAGACGGTACTGCCTCGGCTGAGGGCCGCCACGGTCTTTTGGCGGATCGGCGAATCGACGAGCTGCCGCAGCTTTACAACGTCTAACGGGCCCGTCCATGCCGGCGGAACCTTGGTGCCGGCGTCGGGCCGGCGCACTACGACCCAGGGCAGCGTCGCCGGTTGACCTTGCCGTTCCCACAGCTTCGCGAGGGTAGGGTTGACCTTGCCGTCGAGATCGACGAGCGTAACGGTCAGGTTGCCCTTGCCGGGCAGCGAATCGAGGAAAGGGCTAGCGTTGGCCGGCAGGTCGCCGCGATGGTAGACAATCACCTCATACGGCGATAGCTCCCACCGTTCGAGGGCATAGCGGAAGACGGGCACGGTGCAGGCCGACACGGGCGCGGTCACGCCGAGGGCCAGAAGCAGCACCAGGCAAGGCCATCGCAGGATCCGCATCGGGGTGGCAAGGTGCATGGGGCCTATCATGGACGAAGACGGCGGGCAACTGCACTCTATTGAAGCATAGTGCGGCCCTTATGGCAATCGGCTACCTGAGACTGGGAATCGAGCCGGGCTTGCCGTCTAGCGTGCGGAAAGCTCAGGGGAACGCGAAACGGCAAGCCTGGAAATCAGGACGGCTCGGGCGGCGCTGGCTCGCCGGGGATGGCCAACGGCAGCTTCACCGTGAATTTCGAGCCCTTGCCGACCACGCTCTCGACGCGAATGCGGCCCTGGTGCTGCTCGATGATTTGCCGGCACACGCTCAGGCCCAGACCGCTGCCGCCGTGGCCCTGGCCGTCGGGCTGCTTCGTGGTGTAGAACGGCTCGAAGATGAGCCGTAGCTGCTCGGGCGGGATGCCGACGCCGGTGTCGCAAACGCAAATCTCGACCATGTGCGTGCGCGGATTCTCGCGCACGTCAAGGGTCAGCCGGCCGCCACGCGGCATCGCCTGCCGGGCGTTGATGATGAGGTTGATGAGGATCTGCTCGATCTGGCCGCGCACCACCGGGGCGTGAGGCCGGCCGTGGAATTTCTTCTCGACCTGGACCAGGTGCTTGCTGAGGTCCTTCTCGGTCAGGACGAGGATTTCCTCGACCAGTGCGACCAGGTCGGTGCGTTCGCGGCGGGCGGTATGGTCGCGGGCGAAGCCGAGCATGCTGCTGATGATGGTCGCGGCGCGCTGGCTCCCCTTGAGGATCTTCTCCAGCGACTGGATGCGGGCGGCCTCGGCGGATTCGGGACGCAGGCCGAGCTTGGCGTAGTTCATGATGGTGGTCAGGATGTTGTTGAATTCGTGGGCCACACTGGAGGCCAAAGTGCCGACGCTGCTGAGCCTTTGAGCCCTCAGCAGTTGCTGGCGAAGCTGGTCCGTTTCGGATTGGATGGCCATGGCTTCCTCGCCGATCATGCCGCGCCTCCGTGCTTGGACAGAGAGCCTTTACTGATAGCTTTATCGGCAGCGTGCCGGGGCCACTTCATCGGAAGTGCTTCCAAAGCAAGCCGTTAAGCGCGACGAATCGGCAGCCCCGGGCAGGCTGCACAATGACGGGATACTCCGCGCCCTGGGCGAGTCCGGCGAACCAGGCGAGCCGGATGCCGCGGCCGGGGCGAAAGCCGGGGCGAGCGGGAAGTGAGGATAGCGGATTGTGAACGTACATTGACCGGAAAGGATCGCCTAGCGCTTACCGATCGCAATTGGCCAATTCGATTTGATTCTCGAGCGATTCCGTTGCGGGTTCTCTTTCCGCACGCCTCGGTGAAAACCGCGCTCTTGGGGATGGTCTGCGCGTTTCTTGCGCGGCCAAAGATTGGCAACAACGATCACCATCAGCCAAACGAGAAAGAGATGCGTCGCCCAGTGAAATAGAATGATCTTGATCATAACTCTTCCTGCGTCGTGCAGATTTCCCGTATTGCGCCAACAGGCCCGGCCGGCTTATGCCCGTGGCGCATTCCTCGCCGCCATGCGATGTGCGGATTAATACGGCAGCAATGGTTCAAATCTGGCACTAATAGCGCAAAACTTAACGTTCACGATGATCCGAGGTTTGCAAGCTCTGTGACGCTCGATCGTTAGGACGGGAAAATATCTGCGCAGAGTATGATTCCGGTAAGCACTGCTTCTTTGCGTGATGACGTGGGTTTGGCAATCATCCAAAACCGCCGAGGGTTCCCGGGCTTACCGTCCCACCGGAGCCATTTGCGGAGGACGAGGCGTGTCGACCGGCATGATGTCGCCGGTCATGCGCTCGCAGGCGAGAATGCCCGCGGGATAGCCGAGTGCCCGGTACAGCCTGAATTGGGCGCGGTTGTAATCGCCCAGGCTGGAAAAGTAGAGATCGTAGGCCCGACGCAGCTGTTGCAGCGCAGCGACCGCTTCCTGAGGACGCGTGACCAGCACCAGCACATCGCCAAACCGAGTGGTTTCGCTGATGCCCTTGAGGTTGCCTGCGAAGGTGACCTGGGCCTCCTTGACACCGGTTTCCGCCTGGCCCATGCGCGTCGTGGCCGACTGGAGGTTGGCGTACGCGCGGGCCACCTCGGCGGCCACCATATCCTGGACTCTGAACAGCTCGATGAGCGCCTGGAGCTGCTGCGCCTCGCGTTCACGTACCAGCGCCCGGTTACCGAAACCCAGGTTCTTCAACTGCCACAGGACTTGAACATTCCAGTCGTTGCGCACACCCGACGAGTTGCGTTGACCGTTGAGCGCGGACGTGAAGTAGCCGTCCGACAGGAAGCCGCCTTCTGAAGTCGGCGCCGAATCGCCGGACAACACCACGCTGGGGATCAGGGGGCGCAGGCGTTCCTGCTTCAAGCGGACCAGCGCCGCCTGGACCAGGGCTTGCTGGGTCGCCAACTCCGGCCGGTTCGTCAACCCAATGGGCACCAGGGCATCGACCGACTCCTGCGGAGCAATGAGCGTCACCCGAAGGTAGGGCGGCTCCAGCGGCACGGCGAGGGCAGTAGGATCCAGGCGCAGCACGCGGGTCAGGTCGGCGCTGGTCGTGCGCCAATCCTCGCGGGCCAGGACCACCGACTGCTCCAGGTCGGCGGCCAGGGCCCGTACTCGGTCCAACTCCATGAACGGCACCAGGCCCTTGGCCAGGGAGTTGACTCGTTTTTGCAAATCGCGTGTTTTTTCCAGAGTATCCTGCATGCCCGCGAGACGGCCGCGCGCTTGCTGGACGTTGAAGTACGTCTCGGCCACCTCCTGCAAGGCGTCATTGCGGGCGCGCTGGACGTCGGCTTCGCGCGCCCGGACCACCTGACGTTCCGCCAGCGGCGCGAAAATGGCGTCGGCGGCGGCGAACACTGCGACCGCGCCGCCGCCCGCCATGAATTGGTCCTTGGCGTTGTTGTAAACGTTCCCTGAATTGCCCTGGGCGAGGCCGTCGTGCCGGTAATAGGCGCTACCCATGTAGATGTCGGGCAACCAGAGCAGCTGCGTTTGCCGCAACCGGGCCACTTCTGCCTGCACGCTCGCCTGGGCCGCGGCGATGATCAGCGGCCGCGCGTCGGCCAGGCGCAGCGCCGTCGCCAGATTGATCGGCAGCGGCTTGTCGGTTGGCTCCGGCTGCGCTGGCGCCGGCTGGGGCGGTGGTTTTCCTTCCGAGACGGTGGGTCCCTGAAATGGTCCTTGTGTCGTCGGACAGCCTGCCGATGCATCCACCGGGATCGGAGAACCAAAGGTCGCGGACGGCACCGTTCCCCGTGGTGGCGGACTGGGATTCTGGGCTTTCACGGTCCCGCGCAGGCTACTCATCACAAGGGCTGCCCCAGCCAACACCGGCAGAAGCCACCGATTCTTGCGCATGGGGTAGGTCCTAATTCGCTTACCAGAACCCGGCCAAGGTGTACGCTCGCTCTTACTGAAGGTTCGGCCGGCCGACCTTGCTATCTTTAGCGGCAAGTCGCGTTTCATGAAGTTTACCGATTGGGGCGAATTTTCGGCACTTATTTTGCCTGGTGTGCAGTCAATGCAGCAAATCAGGAGGCGTCGCGGCGCTGGTTTTTACGCCGAAGTGTCCATTTGTCCAAATAAACCTCCTTGAAAGGGCCTGGCTCATTGCCACCGAAGCGCGCGAAAACCAGGACGAACAGTAACTCGGGCCAGCGGTCGGCTAACTCACCCCCGCGGCGTAGCAAATCTCTTGCCCACCGGTCAGCTTTTCTCCCATCCTCTCGCGAGCCCCTGGGCACGGTTTTTGCGTTTGGTTTGGCACGAGGCCGAGAGGAGAGATCTTATTGGCACAGGGCTAGCGAACTGAACTGCGGTTGCGACGTATCCCCCGCGTCGGCCTGATGATCTATTGAAGGAGAAGAAATGGCGATCCACCATGAAGCACCACCAGACGCGCGGCCGCGCCTTCAGCACGGCCGGCGCGGTGGCACGATTGACCCTGATCGGCGTCGCTCTTGCCGCGGTCGCCGGGACCTTCGCCTATCTCGGCGGTTGGCTCACCCCGAACGCGTTGACGCCCGCGCGGTTCACCGACGGTTTCGAGGAAGTCTTTGGCGTACACCCCGGTTTCCGTCGCAATCACGCCAAGGGCGTTGGCGTCTCCGGCTCCTTCGAGAGCAATGGAAACGGCGCTCGGCTCTCGAAAGCGGCTGTCTTCCAGCCAGGCCGTGTGCCGGTTCTCGGCCGCTTCTCGCTAGGGGGCGGCAATCCCTTCGCGCCCGACTCGGCGTCCGCCCCGCACGGCCTGGGGCTCCAGTTCTCCTTACCGGACGGCGAGCTGTGGCGAACCGCGATGATCCATCTACCCGTGTTCCCGTTCCGCACGCCCGAAGCATTTTATGAGAATCTCTTGGCGTCCAGGCCGGACCCCGGAACGGGCAAGCCCGACCCTGCCAGGCAGGAGGCGTTTCTCGCCCGCCATCCGGAATCGGCGGAGGCGCTGAAGTTCATCAAGAGCCAGCCGGCCCCGTCAGGGTTCGGCGACGCCACGTTCCACAGCCTGAATGCGTTTCGCTTCATCAACGCGGCCGGCGCGTCCACCCCGGTACGCTGGATCCTCACGCCCGCGCAGCCTTGGAAGACGGCAAGCGCGGCCACGCCTTCCCACGACAGGAACTTCTTGTTCGACGCGCTGATCGCACAGATTCACCGCCGGCCGTTGCAGTGGTATCTCATCGTCATCGTCGGCCAGCCGGGCGACCCGACCAACGACGCCACCATTGCCTGGCCGGCGGCACGGGAACAGGTCAACGTCGGCACGCTGACGCTCGACCGAGTCGAGAGTGACGACACCAGTGCCGCGCGGGACGTCAACTTCGACCCCCTGGTGTTGCCCGACGGCATGGCGCCGTCGGACGACCCGCTGCTGAGCGCCCGGTCAGCGGTCTACTCACAGTCCTTCACCCGGCGGGCCGGCGAGCAAAAACAGCCCAGCGCGATCACACCGGCCGAGGTAGGTAAAGGAGAATGACGATGCCAAACCAACGAACGCAATTCACCGTCCTCATGCGGCTTCTGCACTGGACGATGGCCGCGATGGTGCTGACCATGCTCGGCGTCGGCGCCACCATGGTCGCCTCGCTTGCCGACTACCACGTTCTTGTGTCAATCCATCGGCCGCTGGGCGTCGCCATCCTGATCCTGGTCGTCGTCCGCTTCGTGGTTCGCCGGCTGAGTCGGCTTCCGCCCTTCCCACCCACGATGTCGCGCCTGGAGCGCCGGGCGGCGGCGGCGGCGGAATACACGATGTACGGCTTGATGTTCGCGCTCCCGCTGGTCGGCTGGAGCATGCTGTCGGCGGCACGGTACCCGGTCATCCTGTTCGGCTCCGTCCACTTGCCGTTCATCCTGCCACAGAACGCCCTGCTCTACGCGATCTTGCGGAGCACGCACACGGTCCTGGCATACTTGCTTTTCCTGACAATCCTCGCCCACTTCGGGGCGATCTTGTTCCACACGCTGATCGTCCGGGATGGAATGCTGTTACGGATGGTGCCATGGAACGTTCGGCCGCGCGATGTCGTCCGCGGCAGCGGTCAACCTACCTCACGGAGCGAGCGGGTTGAAGTATAGAGTCGCCGCTTGGCGGAAATCGATCCGGCCGCGCCGTCGCGCTGCAGGTGTATCAGCAGGTGCATCAAACGAGAAAAAGTCAATAACCTTTTCATGAAGACAGACGATGAACCCCAGAAAAGTAGCCCTGGTCACCGGCGCCGGCAAGCGCCGCGTCGGCGCTCACGTCGCGGATGCGCTGGCAAACCGTGGTTACGCTTTGGTGATTCACTACCGCAGTTCGGCCGCGGAAGCGAACGAAGCCGTAGCTCGGTATCGTGATCGGGGCGCCCTCGCGGTTGCGTTGCAGGCGGATTTGAGCGACGAAAAAGCGGTCCGGACCCTGGTCGCGCAAGCGCTGGCTGAATTCGGCAGGCTTGACGTTTTGGTAAACTGCGCCGCCGCCTGGAATAGCAAGAGGCTGGAGGACGCAACTGCCGCGGACGTGCGCCACTATTTCGAGACGAATACGCTCGGCACGTTCCTGTGCAGTCAGCATGCGGGGCTCACAATGGTTAAGCAGAAGGAGGGGGGCAGCATCATCACGATCGGGGACTGGGCGACGGTGCGACCCTACTTGAATTACGCTGCGTACTTCCCATCGAAGGGAGCCATTCCGACAATGACGCGCACTTTGGCCGTGGAGCTGGGCACGCGAAATCCAGCGGTGCGAGTCAACTGCATCATGCCCGGCCCCGTTCTGCTGCCCCCTGACTTGCCGGAATCGGAACGGCAGCAAGCGATCAACGCCACCTTGGTCAAACGCGAGGGCAAGCCGGAGAACATCGCTCAGGCTGTGTTGTTCTTCGTGGAAAACGATTTCGTGACGGGGGTCTGTCTACCCGTCGATGGAGGTAGGACCGTTTTTTCGCCGGATTCGGCTGCGTAAAGAAGCAACGCGTGTTTGTCCCGGAGGAGTTCGCGATGACGACAGGTAAGTCCCACGGGCCACGGGCGGCAACCCGTGATAGCTCCGTAAGCTTTCGCCTGAAGTCGAACATTCCGGTATGCAATTTGCTCTCACTCGACCCGCCGTCATGGGTGCGATGAGGGGCGTGCATGAATCCCATCCATTTTGCACTGCGACACCCGATCACCATGATGATGGTCGTGGTCGCCCTGGTCGGCGGCGGCGGCCTGGCCATCTACCAGCATGCGCGTCGACATCTTTCCGCCCTTCGACCTGCCCGCAGATCTACGTCGTCCAGAACTATCAACGGCATGAGCCCCGCCCAGATGGAGGGGCTGATCGTCAACCAGTTCGAGCTGAACTTCCAGTACGTCGACGGCGTCAAGAACGTCGAGTCGCGAAGCATCCAGCAGATCGCCCTGATCAAGCTGTCGTTCTATCCCGGCACCGACATGGCCCAGGCGATGGCCGAGGTGGTCGCCCAGGCCAACCGGGCCCAGGCCAGCCATGCCGCCGGGCGTGCTGCCGCCGCAGATCATGCGCATGGACGCCGGCAGCGTGCCCATCGGCTACCTGGTGCTGACCAGCAAGAGCGAGTCGCTGGGCACGCTGGCCGACCTGGCCCAGCAGCGCATCCGGCCCCTGGTCCAGTCCAACGTGCCCGGCACCGTCGGCACCGCACCGTTCGGCTCAACGTCCGTTCCATCGTCATCAACGTCGATCCCGACCGGCTGCGCACCTACAACCTGACGCCGGACGACGTGGTCAAGGCCCTGAGCTCGGGCAACGTCGATCGTGCCCGCCGGCAACCTGTACATCAAGGACCAAATGCCGCTCGTGCCCGACCAACGCCATGGTCGGCGACATCCAGGAGATCGGCAAGATTCCCCTGCGGCCGGGCCGCAACGTCTACATCCGCGACGTGGCCACCGTCGCCGACAGCACCGACGTCAATTTCGGCTACGCCCTGGTCAACGGCCAGCGCTCGGTCTACATCCCGATCGTCAAGAAAAACACCGCCTCGACTCTGCACAGTGGTGGCCGACATCCACCGCGCCATGCCGACATTCAAGGACGCTCTGCCCGAGGGAGTGGACATCAGCTACGAGTTCGACGAATCGCCGACCGTGGTGGCGGCCATCCGCAGCGTGGCCACCGAAGGACTCATCGGCGCCACCCTGACCGGCCTGATGATCCTGCTGTTCCTGCGCGACTGGCGCAGCGTCATCGTGGTGGTGTTCAACATTCCGATGGCCCTGCTCGGCTCGCTGATCGCGCTGTGGATCACCGGCAACACGATCAACATCATGACGCTGGGCGGCCTGGCCCTGTCCATCGGCATGCTGGTCGACGAGGCGACGGTGTCCATCGAGAACATCCACGTGCAGATGGACAGCACCCCGTCGCTGGCCCGCGCCGTGGAGCGCGGCAGCCAGAAACGGCCGTCCCCCGCCTGCTGGCCATGCTGTGCATCCTGTCGGTGTTCATCCCGGCTTTCATCATGGCCGAGCCGGTGCGCTCGCTGTTCGTGCCGCTGGCGCTGGCGGTCGGCTTCGCCATGATCACGTCGTACTTTCTGTCCAGCACGCTCGTGCCGGTGCTGTCGGTCTGGCTGCTCAAGCACCACGGTGGTTTGCAAGAGCACCACAACGGCGAGAACCAGGAGCTGCCCGAGAAAAAAGGCCGATGGGCGCGTCTCCTGGCCCGTCTGCCCTGGTCCTCCTGGAGCTTTGGCCGCGTACAGGAGCGCTTTGGACAATGGGTGACGTGGATCGTCCGCTGGCGCTGGGCGGTGCTGGCGATCTATGCGGCGGTCTGCGCCCTGGTGCTTGCCGTGGTGGGCATGCAGCTCGGCCGCGAGCTGTTCCCCCAGGTCGATTCGGGAGAGTTCGTCCTGCGCTTCCGCATGCCGCCGGGCACCAACTACGAATTGACCCGCGCAGATTGCGGTGCGCTGCCTGCAGGTGATCGAAGAGGAGGCCGGACAAGAGAATGTCGAGATCTCGATGGGCTTCGCCGGCCAGCAGGCGCCCAACTTCGGCGTGAACAACATGCTGCTGTTCATGCGCGGTCCCGACGATGGCCAGATTCGCGTGGCTCTGCAGGAGGACAGCGGCATTCACATCGACGAATTCCGCGAGCGCCTGCGTCGGGTCTTGCCGGAGCGCATTCGATCCCGTGGTTCACCGCAGGTGCTGCGCAAAGAGGGCCTATCTCCGAAGGAAGCCGAGGCACGGGCCGCGGAAGATGAGCTTTGGCTTCGAGCCGGGCGACATCGTCAGCGAGGTCATGAGCTTCGGCTCGCCGACGCCGATCGAAATCGTCATCGCCAGCCCCAGATCTGGCTGACGACCGCGAGCTATGCCGACAAGGTCGCTGACCGAGCTCAAGTCAGATTCCGCTCGTTGCGCGATCGTGCAAATCCAGCAGTCGCTGGATTACCCCACGGTGCCGATCACCATCGACCGCCAGAAGGCCGGCCTGAGCGGCGTCGACGACCGCCCAAGTCGGCCAGTCGGTGCTGGTGGCGACCTCCTCGAGCCGCATGGTGGCCCGCAATTTCTGGCAGGACCCGCACAAGGGCGTCAGCTACCAGGTCCAGGTCCAGGTGCCCGATCCAGCGGATGGATTCGGCGGCGCAGGTGCGAGACATTCCCGCTGGAGGAGATCGGTCCGGGCCTCAACCTGCTGGTGCGCGACGTGGCCGAGGTGGGCCAGGGCGTGGTGCCCGGCGAGTACGATCGCACGTCCATGCAGCGCTACCTCAGCGTCACGGCCAATGTCGAGGGCGAGGACCTCGGCCGGGCTGTCCCGGCAAATCGCCCATGCGCTCAAGCGAGCTCGGGCACGCCGCCGCGGGGCGTTCGGGTTCGAGACGCGCGGCCAGGTTGCTCCGATGAACGAGATGTTCCGTTCGCTGGCCATCGGCCTGGTGGTGGCCGTGGCGGTCATCCTGGTGATGCTCACCGCGTATTTCCAGTCGCTTCGCGAGGCCCTGGTGTCCATCGGCGCCGTGCCGGGCGTGCTCAGCGGCGTGGCGCTGATCCTGTTCCTGACGGGCACCACGCTCAACATCGAATCGTTCATGGGGACGATCATGAGCATCGGCGTGTCGGTCTCCAATTCCGTGATGCTGGTCACCTTCACGGCCCGCGATTGGAAAAAGGGCCTGGCGACCGACGAAGCCGCCGTCCGCGGAGCCAAGGAGCGGTTGCGGCCGATCCTGATGACCGCCTGCGCCATGATCGTCGGCATGGTGCCGATGGCGCTGGCGCTGGAGGCGGGCAGCGAGTTGCAGGCGCCCCTGGGCCGGGCGGTGATCGGCGGATTGCTGGTGTCGACCTTTGCGACGCTGCTGATCCTGCCCGCTTTCTTCGCCGCGGTGGTGGGACAGCGCAAGTACGAATCGGTGTCGCTCGATCCCAATCACGCCGAGAGCAAGCATTACGACGCCAGGTCGCAGGAAGGCGATGAACGTGCGCACCACGATCGACCCAACGAAACGGCTGCGCCCTCGGCGCCGGAGGACAGCGATGCTCAACGTCATTGACCGCACCAGGACCGGAACGCGGCTGGCGGCGCTGCTCGTGACCGTGTTAGCCGGCTGCTCCAAGGAACCGCCGTCGGCGCCGCCGGTCCGAACCGAGCCGCGCGTGCAGGTTGCGCGTGCAGCAGCGCGACATAACGACCAACGTCGGCCAACCGGGATTCATCTACGCTTTCGAGCAGACGGGCCTCTTGCCCAAGGTGTCCGGCTACCTCAAGAAAACCAACGTGGATATTGGCGACCCCATCAAGGAAGGCGACGTGCTGG
This sequence comes from uncultured Gemmataceae bacterium, assembly GCA_963834865.1. Classification (GTDB taxonomy): domain Bacteria; phylum Planctomycetota; class Planctomycetia; order Gemmatales; family Gemmataceae; genus CAWIDK01. The sequence continues at coordinate 850,091 of CAWIDK010000002.1, read as the reverse complement.
CCGAGATCTACGTCCCCGAGCTGCTGGCCCAGTACGAGAAGGCCAAGGCCACGGTCGCCCTCGACAAGGTCATGGTCGAGGTCTCCCAGGAACTCGTTGGCGTGGCCGAAAACTACGTCAATGTTGCAAACGCCCAGGTGGTGCAGGCGCGGGCAGAAGTGGGCAAGTACGAGGCCGCGGTGGAACGCTGGCAATCGGAAGTGAAACGGCTCACCGGCCTGGTGAAGGACACTGTGGTCGATCAGCAAATCCTGGACGAATCGCAAAAGCAGCTGAAGTCGAACCTCGCTTCGAAGAGTGCGGCCCAGGCTGCGGTCGTCGCCGGGGAAGCAACCGTGCTGGCCCGCAAGGCGGAGCTGGCCAAGGCGCGGGTCGACGTCCGCGCGTCCCAGGGCAAGGTCAAAGTTGCGCAGGCCGAGGAGCAGCGCCTGGCCGCGCTGGTCGGTTACACGAAGATCGTGGCCCCCTATGATGGCCGGGTCGTGGTCCGTAATGCGAACACGGGCGATTTCGTCCAGCCGGCCACCGGCGATTTGTCGGCCACGCCGGGGACACCGGACCAGCCGGCCATGAGGGGCACGCCTATTTTCGTGGTGGCCGAGACGGACAAGGTACGTGTTTTCGTGGAGGTACCGGAGGTCGACGCCGATCATGTGCACAAGGGCACCAAGGCTCGGGTGCGCATCCCGGCGTTCAACGGCGCCGAGATCGACAACACGGTGGCACGCACCTCCTGGTCGCTCGGCGTCAAGACGCGGACGCTTCGTGCGGAAATTGACCTACCCAATCCCAACGCGCGCCTGCTGCCGGGCATGTATGCCTACGGGATGGTGGTAATCCATCGGTCCAAGGTGCATGCCGTGCCGTTGGCCGCGGTCGTGGAGCTAGGTAACCAGAATTGCTGTTATTTGTTGGAGGATGGCAAGGCGGTCAAGACCCCGGTCCAGGTGGGTGTCAATGATGGCCACTGGATCGAGGTAGCCGGCAAGCAAGTCAATGGCATCTGGTCGCCGCTCACCGGCAGCGAGGAGGTCATCCTGGGCGAGCTGAGCGAAATCGTGGACGGCGAGCCGGTGCAGGTGACGACAGGCCAGCAAGCGGGATCCTGAATCCCGCCACCGCCAGCGGCGATACAGCTGTCCGCATTAGCCCCTTCGCATGCTCACTGCGGGTCGAACACCAGGTCGCCGAGATCGAGCGATTCGGCCGCTGTTTGCGGCAGGGTCCGCAGCGTCTCCGACGCCTCGGCCGTGAAGGCCAGTACCGTGCACTGCGCGCCGGTGACGATGCCCGGGAACATGAAGCGCCCGGCGTCATCGGTCTGCGTGTAGAGGCTGGCCCGGGCGTTCGGCTTGTCTTCGGGCCCGATGCGCAGGCTGCAGAGGATGCGAATCCCGACCAACGCCTTACCGGTCTTGTCGATCACGCGTGCGCGCAGCTTCCCCGCGGGACCGATCACGACCTTCACCTCCTCGTCATCGTCGCGGATCGGCAGGATGGTCGCCAGCGTCCCCTCGGCATTTCGTGCGTACAGGAACGCGGCTTCGCGCGCGCGTGCGATCTCGAACCGGCCCTGGTCGTCGGCGATGGCGTCCCCGATGCCGAACCCCCGGGACGCCTCGCCCACGATGATGGCGCCGCCGACCGGCTTGCCGTTGAACGCATTGGCCAGCACGACTCCCCGGAGAACGGCCCGGTCGAGGCGATCGACATGGAAATCTCGGTCCATCGTCTCGTCCGCCTTGACCGTGATCTCCTCCCCGCCGTCTCGCCCGGGCCCCGAGAGCCGATAACGACCCGGGCCGACCCGGATCGTGTACTGCCCATCCTTGTCCGTCTCCGCCCAGCGGACCAGTTCCTCGCGCTGGGCCCATACCCCACCCAGCTCGGCCGTGATATCGCTTCCCTGCTCGATCAGCGTAATGGTCTGCTTGGCGGCCGGTTGGTTCTTCGCGCCGACCGTGATCTTGCCGCGGATGATGGCCCCCTTTCCCAGGCGGAAATCGAGGTCGTTGCGCGGCTTGCCTTCCTCGATGACGATGCCGGCGTGACTCGGCGCGGCCCATTGTTCATCGGTGACGGCGATGAGGTACGACTGGTTCGGGTAAACGTCCAGCGTGTAAGTGCCGTCAACGCGGGTGCGGACGACGCCACGAAAGTAGTGGTTGGTGTTGCCGCGTCCTTCGACCTGCAGCAGCACGCCCGCGGCCGGCTTGCCGTCGGGCCGCGTCACCTTCCCACCAATCGGCACGTTGCGCAGCAGCCGAGCCACGAGCGTCTGCTGCGGGTCCGATGGCTGCAGATGCGGCGAATCAGGCAAGCTATACTCCTCGGCGAGCTGCAGGATCGTGATGCCGTCCTGCCACCCAACCGGGACCCAATCGAAAGTCGCCAGGCCATCGCCGTTGGTCCGAACCGAGACGTACTTCAGCGCGGCCGCCCCGGACAGGTTGACGGCGGCGAGCCTCCCCTGTTTCTTGATCGTCCACGGAACCAGGTCGATGCCGGGCACGGGTTTGTTCGCCGAATCGACGGCCCGGACCGCAATCGATCGAGCGCCGGCCAACGTCAACGCCACCTGCGCCGGCGGCTCGCCAATGATGCTTCCGGGCCAGGCGCGATAGTTCTCGAAATAGGCGAAACCGACGGCGGGTTTGAGGGCGATGACTTGCAGGACGCGCGCATCGACTGGGAAACGCAGCGACGCCATGCCGCGCGCGTCGGTCTGGGCCTGGGTGAGAATGGCCAACGAGTCGCTCATGACGCCGACCGCGGCGCCGTCGACCGGTTTCTTCCCGGCGTCCGCGACGCGCACCGTCATCGTGCGTGCCGGCTTCACGACGATGCGCAGCTTGACCGCCTGGGAAAGGACGGTGTCCTGAAAGGATCCGATCCCTTGCCGCGCCCCGTCGTCGACCGACGCGAGGAGGGTGTGATAGCGCGCGGAGGCCTCATCGAGGACGAGACGGAAGGAACCGTCCGCAGCCGTCCGCGTCAACGGTGCGACCTTGCGGTATGCGCCCAGAGTCGTCACGACAACGCCAGCGACGGGCTTGCCCGCTTCGTCAACGACGACGCCGTCGATGCGCGCCCTGGAAACGTCCGCGGCGTCGGCCAGTAAGCCATCGCGTGCGCTGTTTTTCTCCGCCTGTGCCCCGGCGCCATTCGGTCCGACGGCGGCGCCGGCGATCCATGCGGCGAGCAGCAAGACGCCGGCAAAGATCCATGGGTTGAAGCGCATCATGGGGTTTCTCCTTGGTGCTTTGTTTGCAGGCTGCCGTCCAGACAGTCTAATCGGCACGCCCCCTCAGGTCATGCTGTTTTTCGCGCTCGCGGATATTTCCGTGCTGAGGTAGAATGGAGGCGCGACGATGCCGACGCACTTGCGGACTGGATGCCTGACTGCGAACTGGGGTATCGGAAAGCGCGGAAGGGTTAGGCATGGCCCGGCGTCGCCCAAGAACCCCGACACCCGCAACGCCGCCGCCCGAGCCGCGGGTCACGGTGACCGTGACGCCCGAGGCCGGGGAGCAAGTGGAGCGGCTGCCCGAAGAAATCCAAAACCGCTTCTGGGAGATCGTCGAGCGCCTGCGGCAGTGGCCGGCCGTGAGCGGCGTCAAGCGTCTCAAGGGCGAGCTTGCAGGATGGTGCCGCGTGCGGACCGGCGATTACCGGGTCCGCTTTCGGGTGCAAGGCAATCGAGTGACCATCGATAAGGTTGGCCATCGGAGAGACGTTTATGAGGACTGAACCGGGATCGAACGGAATGCCGGCCCGGCGCGGCACCGATGCCGATGGCCGGCCCGTCGTGACGCTCACCGAGGCTGAGTACGTGCGGCTGCTCCAAAAGGCAGACGAATGGGAACCGGCATTTCCGCCGCCGGACGCCGATGGCAACTACCCGGCTGCCGAGTATGTTCGCGCGTCCTTGGCCCGGAAGATCATTCGTCGCCGTCGTCGCCTGGGGCTGACGCATGCCGAGCTGGCCGGTCGCGCCTGCATCCGACTGGAATCGCTGTACCTAGTGGAGAGCGGCCGGGCGGATCATCCTCCGGGCGCGCGGATCGTGGGCAAAATTGTCCGGGCGTTTCAAGAAGTGGAAGAGGCGCAGACGAAGGCAGGGAAGTCCAAGGCAAACGCACAGCACGCCAGGTGAACCATGCAACTGCGAGAGCAACGGTTCCGCCGTCTCGCGAAGGCCTGGAAAGCCGGCCGCAATGGGCTGTCGACGGCGAAACGCATGGCGGCGCATCCGGCCTATCAGGAGATTATCGCACTGGGCGAACCGGTGGTGCCGCTGATTACCGCCGAACTGGAACGCGAGCCGGATCACTGGTTTATCGCTTTGCACGCCATTACAGGCGCGGTGCCCGTGCCGGAAGAGTCGCGAGGGAATCTGGCGGCCATGGCGCGGGCGTGGGCCGACTGGTGGCGGGGAAAGCAGCTAAGATGCGGAAAAGGAGGCTGCCAATGCTCGAACTGACCGAACAACAAGTGCGGGCCATTGCGGCACAGACTGCGCCTGTGCATCTCGTCAATCCAGCAACTCAGGAAGTCTTCGTGCTTGCGCAAGGAGGTCTATGACCTTACCTGCAACATCGTCGGCGGGCGATCGGGACAGGTCTGGGACGATGCCGACGACGACCTCATCTGATTGGCGTTCCGTTTTTCCGTGTCACGGCCGGCGCCCGTGTGTTGTGACAGCTTGCTGTTTTGAAAAGCGCGTGGTAGTATGACAGGCATAGGTGAGCTCTTGCGGCGTTTGAAGAGGGACCAACACGAGGCAGCCGGCTTGGAAAACGGTGATGCGCCGACCGACGTTAGGGCTCAACGATGCCGCCGGAAATCGAGTGTCCGTTCTGTGCGAACCAAGTTCCGGATTGGCACTTCGAATGGCACCTTCGACAGGATCAGGCCGACATCGTGGCGGGGCGCAGGGCCATGGAATGCCCGTTCTGTCACGCGGGCGTTGCCTTCGATGGCTTCACCGTAACTCAGGCAGCATCGGATCGAAGCCTGGCACGACGGGACATCCGGCAGGCCGCTCGGTGGGCCCAGAACCTGAACATGAGCTTACGCAATTACCTGGGGACAACGGAGGGTCTTCCTTTCACCGGATTCTGGTCGGACGCGGACGTACAGATAGCTGACCAGGAAGCGGCGGCAGACGCGGAGTAGCTTCACGATGCCACTAACCAAAGAAGAGCGCGAATTCCTGGACGCTTACGTCTTCGAAGCGATGCATGAACCATTTGGCGGCCCCGCGACAACCGAGCTCCGCGGGCGCGGGCTCTATTATGCGGACCTGCACGGCTTTCTGGTCGCGTATCATCGCGAGTTGACGGGCGAGGGAACGCCGCCCCTCGGTAAGCACGCGTCAAATCCCCGTGCCTGCCCGTGGGCGGATCGCGACACCGCACTCCGCCGCAATCGAGCTTTGATGAAGGAATACGCCCGCCCCCAAAGCACAAGCCGATCCCCGTCGGACCCCGGAGGTGGCGCGCGTTTCTAACTCTGCGGTGCCAGCCCCGGAAAAGTGAAGACCCAGGTGAAGCCCCAGGCCACATCGAGGATTCTTTTGTCGACGCCCCGCGTACAGGCGCCACCGGCGCCACCCAGTCGTGGCGATTCACTGTGTGACGTAGCAAACTCCGGGTGACCAAGAGGGCATCGACCGAGACGGCGTGCGGCTTGCGTGCGGCAGTATTCGCAATGATGCAACTGCGCCAAGACACTATGGATAACACGGGGAAACCGATGGACGATCTCGAAAGAGCGAAGCGCAAATGGAAGAGGGCGAAGGATGCCCTCGACGAAGCCGAAGACAAGCTGAAAGATCTGCAGCGGCGTGGCGGGGATGACACAGACGAGGCACAGGCTGCCGTAAACCGCGCGAAAAAGCATTTGGAGGACGCCGAAGACGAGGAAGAAAAGGCCAGGAAAAAATTCAAGAGGCTAAAGGCACAGCAGGGTCCGTAGCCCTTGAACGTCATGGGGGCCTGGGGCCAAACGAAGGTGCAACATACGTCGAATGCGGTAAGCGAACAGTCCACCGGTTAGGCTTTTTCCTCGCGTGTAGTAATCCGGACTGCGGGTACACAGCATGTGTCCCACCGAATTAAGGCAAACCAGGCGAATAAACCGCAAGAGTGCGCCGGGGTGGTTCGCTGTGCGGATTGATCCCGTCCACGCACCCTGGCAGTACGAACAACACGCCGCCCGCTTTTTTCAGGTCGGGATCGATCCACCGCTAGACGGTCAGGTGACATGGCCGTGAAAAACAAGCGATTTCACAGCGAAAACCCGCCGTACGCTATCTGTCAGCCACATTTGTGGCATAGGGACAGGGACAAGGGACAGGGATGCCGTTGGCCGGTCGCCAAAAACTTCGATCAGGGAAACTTTGCCGGCGGGCCTCGACAGGAGTATAATGCCGACAATGGGAAAGTGCGTTTCGGCCAAGGAGGAGCATTGCCATGAGCCAGCAGGAAGTCACCCAAGCGGTTCTCGCTTCGCTTCAACAGACCGGGTTTAAGCAACCCGTCTGGATCAGGTTGAGTGACGGGTCCGCCGTTCAGGGCATCATCACAGGGTTGAACGGCATCAACAACACGATGTTTGTTCAAGTGATCGACGTTGGCACCGATCAGGTGAAGAGCGTCGCCCTGAACAAGATACAAGAGATCGCATCGTAGCCCTTACACAAGTAAAGGAGGCCCGGCATGGGCCGCTACGCTCTCGCTCTCACCTTCTTGGGGGCATTTGTCCTCACCGGCTGCACCAATGGACCGGCGATCTCGACCAAGTCGCCCTCCAATGGAACAGCCGCCTCGAAGCCGCTGCCGCCAGAATACCGCACGCTGGCCGAGAATCTGTCCTTGGACATCAAGTCGTCGCCCGACGAGTACCGCGATAACAAGGGCATCACCGAGATCATCAGAGAAGGGCATGGGGCGGTGATGGCCCTGCGGGGCATCCAGTCGTCCGACCGGGACATCACCTACATCGCTGAACAGGGGCAATCTGCATACTCCGAAGCGATCAGCCGCTTGGAGCGTATCAACGCCCTACCCAAGCCACCCGGTGCAGGCGAGTTGTTCGTCTCGTCTTTCATTGATGGCTTCTTCGGAAACGTCTTCGGGGCCTATGCACGAGGCAAGGACGCAGAAGGCAAGCATAACGCCATCATCATTGAGGCGCAGGCCCTTCTTGCCGCGATCGAGAAAGCCGATGCTGCACACCAGTTACTCCCGAAGGTAGCCGAGAAGTATTCCGCTCCCTTGAGCGAGTCAAACGGACGGATCGCTGTGGATTTTGATGAGTCGTGGGGCTCGTGGGGGCCGCATGACTGGTTGTCGATCTGTAACCGTGGCTCGACGCTCCAAGACTGCACCATTGTTGTTCAACTGACCGGAGCGGGGCCATCTGGCCGTGAAGTTCGCAAGAATGTTCACTTCGTCAAGAACTGGCCTGGAAATACTTGGATGCATGCACGCTACGAGCCGGGGCAAGATTTCCTGGGTCGTAAGGCAGGGCGAATGACGGTTTACAACGTTCAGCAAGCTGATGTCACCGTCCACTCCCCGCAGTTCGCAACGGCCATCAATTTCGTCTATCAGGGAACGGTGAAGGACAAGAAGATTGCCGAGAAATGCAAGAACCTCAAGGTCTCGGGTCGCTACCGCCCCTTTGAGTCGCGACTCCTTTGGGATAGGCAGAGGGGTGCGTACTTGACTCTGGACGGCATTTCGTTCGTCGGCAAGTGCGGTGTCGATGTTACATTCCGCCGTGGCCTCCAGTCGAAGAGCTGGCATCGGGAGTTCGACACCTGGAAGAAGGGGGAAGAGAAGAGTTTCGACACTCAGAAGGGCGAACTCACCTTCGACCCCGACAACATCGACGTGGTGATCTCCTTCCCCGGCACGAAGTACAAGTACGAACGTACTATCGTTGTCTCTGTACCACAGGCAAGGGCCAAGTAGGTGGAGAATGTTGCGTGAGCCCCTTGTTCGTCACTGATGGCGGAAACCTGACCCGCCCTGTCCATGACAGGTTCGCAGCGGACGAGCAACGCCAGGCAGCGGTTTGCAACTGATGCGAGCCGCTCGTGGACCGACCGCAGGCGGATAGGCGTTCGGTTAAGGGAGGAGCAGCATGGCGTTTTTCTCGTGGTGCCGATTGTTCGGCCTCGAACAAAAACTGAAGTTCGGCGAGTTCGGGAAGTACAACTGGTATCGCTGCTTGTGCCTGAAGCAACATGCCAAAACCTCCGAGGAAAAACTGCGCATCGCACGGGAGGTTTTGGACGGTCCCGGTGTAAATACGATGGCAGCCCAGGCCAATGAAGCCTATCTTCGCCGTCACCAGGAATCACGCCATCGGGCATCGGAATCGGAAGGAGTGCAACCAACGGTTCAGCAGACTCAGCAACCGCCCCAGACTTCGCCATCTTCGCCTGCCGGCAACACTTGACGATCATTTCACCAGCAGGATCTGCACGTCGCCGTCGCGGCGCAGCACGTTGACGCCCACATCGTCGCCGTGCCGCACCAGCTGCAAATCGACGGCCGCCCCGGCCAACTCGAGCTGGCTGATCCGCAGCTCGGGTAGGCACGCCGGAAGTCGGGGGCGCGTGAAGGAAATCCGCCGCGACATCGCGCTCAGCTCCAGGCCGAGCGTTGCCTGCAGCAACAGGAACACCGAGGCGGCGGACCACGCCTGCGGCGCGCACGCCACCGGATAAGGGATCGGCCCTTCACCCGGCTGGCGCTCGAAGCCGCAAAACAGCTCCGGCATGCGCTGCAGCTCGAAGCACAGGCCCGCCTCGAACAGCCCTGCCAGGATCCGCGCGGCCGCTTCGCCCTCGCCGTAACGCGCCAGGCCCAGCGCGATCAGCGCGTTGTCGTGCGGCCAGACCGAGCCGTTGTGATACGACATCGGATTGTAGCGTTCCTTGCCGGCGGCCAAGGTGCGCACGCCCCAGCCGCTGAAGAACTCGGGCTGCATCAGCGTGTGCGCTAACCGCGGCACACGGTGCGCGCCGGCGATGCCGGTGAACAGGCACTGCCCGGCATTCGACGTGCGCACCCGGCATGGGCGTTTTTCGCCATCCAGGGCCAACGCATAGCTCCTGAGATCACCGCACCAGAAGGCCTGGTCGAACCGCGTGCGCAGCGCGTCGGCGCGGCGGGCAAACTCGGCCGCCTGATCCGGCATGCCCAGCACGCCGGCCAGCGCCGCGCCGCGCGCCATGCGGCGTAGACGTAGCCTTGCACCTCGCACAGCGCGACTGGGCCGTGCACCGGCGCGCCGTCGGCGTGGAAGATGGCGTCGTCGGAATCCTTCCAGCCCTGATGGATCAGGCCATCGCGCGCGGTGCGATGATACTCCACGAAGCCGTCGCCGTCGCGGTCGCCGTATTGCTCAACCCAGTGTAGCGCCGCCTGGAGATGTGGCCAGATCGACGCGATGAATTCGCGATCGCCGGTGCGTTCGTGGTAGGCGTGGGCCAGCGTGATGAACAGCGGCGTCGCGTCGACGCTGCCGTAGTAGCGACCGAACGGCATCTCGCCGAGCACGGCCATCTCGCCGCTACGCGTCTCGTGCAGAATCTTGCCGGGCTCGGCGTCCTGCGCCGGGATGACCTCGACGGCCTGCGTCGCGGCGAGGTACGCCAGGACGCCGCGCGCCAGTTCGGGCCGCAGCCACAGGCATTCGAGCGCCGTGATTATGCCGTCGCGGCCGAATGGCGTGTTGAACCACGGCACGCCGGCATAGGGATACAGCCCAGTCGGCAGCTCGGTTGTCAGCATGTCCAGGTCGGAAACCGCGCGATCCACCCACGCGTCGAACTGGCCATTGGCCGAGCCGATCTGGCACGAGCGCATGCGCCGCCGCGCCAGCTCATCGGCCGCCGCCGTGCGCGCCTGGATAAACGTGAGCCGCTGCGGCGTGCGGTCGCCACGCTCGCAGTGAATGGTAAGGTGGAAGTGCGTTTCCTTGCCGCGGGGCAGCGACAGGTCGAGCCAGGCCGATGACACGGTCAAATGGCGCGGCGGCGGCGCGAACGACAGCACGGTTCGCCGCACTGTGTGATCGAGGCCGCGATAGCCCAGCGTCACGCGGTCGGCGGACACCTCGGCGGGCAGGATGTGGCCCCGCGCCGCGCGGCTCATACCGCGCACCTCGAAGATGTCCGCGTAGTCGGCGCCGAAGTGCAGCACCAGCGTGGCATCGACCGGCACCGGACCGTGGTTGTGGACGCGCAGCTCCTGGTAGCACGTGGCCTCCCAGAGAAATTTCCGCAGGGAAAGGTGCAGCGTGCCAAGCGGCACGCGGACCCGATCCTCATGGAGCAGGTCCGGATTGGTCAGCTCAATGCTGAGCTGGCCGTTCTCGTCGTGGATCGTCGAGCCGAGGAAAAAGGGCCGGCCGCCGTCGAGCTCGAGCAGGAGGCCCGACAGGAAACGCGTCCCTTCGTGATACAGTCCTTCCTCGCCCAGCCCGCCTGGCTTGATGTCGCCGTAGTGATCGAAGACGGCGAAGGTGTCGCCGTGCTTGAGCACGCGCGTGCGCTCGTCGGCGAGGCTGGCGGCCGCCAGGATGTGGTATGGGCTGCCCACAGCCTGAGTTTCAGGTTTCGTGCAGCCGGCAACGGGACGGTCCTCCTCCGTGGCTTCGCAATCGGTCACAGTTCCATCCTCAGTGGCGGGACCGGGATCCCATTCATAATCCCCACGATGATCCGAGCCACTACAAGCGCCTGCCGCGCTTCATCCTCGTTTGCGTTCTCCCCTTGGTGAATGATGCGGTTCCTCTTCCCGTAACTGGCCGACATCCTCTCCCATAGGCCGTCCGGTTCATTGAAAAGCGAGCGATTGGCGACGAACCGCATGCCCGCGCTCATTTTGGCTTTTAGACCAAGGTCTAATCCCTTGAAGAATGCCCGCGCCTCGGCCCAGTCGTCCGCTAGCGCGACATCGACCAGCGCGTCGTATTTGCGGCTGAACACGCTGTCGATGGTGCTCCAGCAAAAAAGCACAGCCTCGCGAAAACGCCCTTGCCGCAACGCCCGCTCGGCATCCAGAAGGAACAGCAAATCAACATTGGGGTCGCCGCCGCCGGCAAGCCCGTCGCGCACTTGGTCGGTGACCTGCTCTACCGTCAATGCCAGCGGAGTCGGTCGCGCAGCTTCATACTCGATGGGGTCCGTCCACCCGGTAGCGTCGCCGGCCCCGACCAGCTCAAATCGGAATGGGCTTGCCTGCGCCCTTGTCAGCTCGGTGATGTCAGCCCGTTGGCGGACCGCCCGATACCAGCGCAGCATCCGATTCGTCCGCCGGAGAAGGCGATGCGCATCTTGATCGCGCATGCTTTGCCTCTCAACGGGGTCGGCAATCTCGTCTCGCTGGAACGTCGCCGAGATAATGGTTTGCGGGCTTGTTTCTTCCAATGGTGGCGCGCTGACGCGGATTATCTCGCCGACCTGAGCGGTTTGATACTCTCCCTCGGTGAGCCGAAGTGCATACGGCAGCGTTATGCTGATGCGGATTTCAGGCATCCGGTTCTGCTCTCTCAAGTTCCGTGGAAGAGGACCACCTTGAACTGGTCCGGGAATCCTTTCTCACGCGCGTAATCCCACAACTCACTGACGTAAGAGTCAGTAGCGCTGCCTGCATTGAGTCCAGTAGAAAACGAGACATGGGCCGTGACGACCCTGCCTCTGCGAAAAAGATCGGCGCGAACCTGCCCGGTCTTGCTGATAAAGGTGATCAGGTATTCGCCGAACTCACGCCCGGATTCGCCGGCCATCTGTCGGTCAGTCTGAAAAGGCATTCTCAACCTCGCTTCAGGAGTCGCCGCGACCCGCCGACGCAGTGCGGATGGGGTTCGGCCGGATTCTCGTCATCCAAGCAGGGACGCCTTGGTTCTCATCATACCGGCGCGACCAGCAGCGGCCAACTGCGAACTGACGCCTGGTAGGACGTCCAGCGTCGATTGACGCGTTGGAGTCCCGGTGTTAGCCGGTGTATTCCGGCTAAAGCCGGGACTCCAACGACGCTGCACGGGCCACGAGTCCAGTGCATGCCGCCGGGTTATTTCTTCGCGAGCTCGACTTTGAGCGTGCAACGGTTGTCCCCAGGCCCGAGGTTGCGGATCTCGAACGTGAGCGGCCCCGCTTCCTTCGGCGTGAAGGTCACGTCGCACGATGGGCCGGGGCTGTCGTCCTTGGCGACAATCTTCTTGGCCGCGTCGTAGACGAACAGATGCACGTCCGTCTCCTTCGCGCTGCGGACCGTGACCGTCGCCTCCTTGCCGGCGGGGAAGGTCAGCATGATCGCTGTTTTGCCCTTTTCCTTGATGTCGAAGGCCTTGCCTTTGAACTCCTCGGCCTTGCCGCCGTCGATGATCTTGCCGTCCTGCGCTCGGGCGCCGAATACCAGCGCGCACGTGGCCAGGGCCGCGGCCACGCAGATTTGCCATTTCGCCACACGCATGTTAGATCCCTCTCAGGTTGAGCTGCGACCGGTAGGGGTATTTGGGCCGTGGCATGGGTCGCAAATGCCGGCACGGCCAGAGAGACGCCAATGAAGAAAAGCACCTGAGGCTTCAGGCGCATTTTCGCAAGACCTCCGCGGTCATGCTAATCGACGCAGCGCAGGACTCTCAGCAGGGATGCCTGCGAACTTGGCGGTCCGCGCCGGTCAAGTGCTGGCGACTCGGCGGCGCGCGCTGCTGACCGCGGCCGTTCCGACCCGCCCGGCACCAGCCGCCGATAGATTTGCAGGTAGTCACCGGCCATGCGGGCGGCGTCAAACCGCTGCTCGAAAACGTCGCGGCAGACCCGCCGGCTGAGCCCCGCGACCTGGCCGACCGCCGCAACTGCCTCCGCGATGTTATCCACGACGAAGCCCGTCACGCCGTCCGTGATAACTTCAGGTACCGACCCGCAGCGCCAGGCGATCACCGGCGTGCCGCACGCCAGCGCCTCGATCATGACCAGGCCGAACGGTTCGGGCCAGTCGATGGGGAAGAGCAGAGCGTAGGCGTTGCCCAGGAGCTCATCCTTGTCCCGGCCGCCCACCTCACCGATGAACTCGACGAACGTTCGGGACTCCTCGAGTAGCGGCGCAATCATCGATTCATAGTACGCGCGATCCTCCGGATAAATCTTGGCCGCAACCTTGAGCGGCATGCCGGCGCGGCGCGATGTCGATGGCGCGATCGAGCCGCTTCTCCGGCGAGATACGGCCGAGAAATGCCAGGTACTTCCCATGCTGCGGGCGGAACATGTGCAGATCGCGCGGCAGGCCGTGATAGACGGTGCCCTGCCAGGCGGCGCAGGGCATCGGCCGGCGCTGCTCGTCGGAGATCGATACCAACGGCAGGTCGGCGTACTCCTGGAACAGCCCGTCCAGGTCGTGCTGATACAGCCGCCCGTGCAGGGTCGTGATGTTCGTACACGGCTGCCGGCGCAACATGGGGAAGTGCAGGTAATCGCAATGGAAGTGGATGACGTCGAAATAATCGGCGTCGCGGAAGACCATCTCCAGCATGCGCAAATGGTGCGGCACCGTTTCGCGGCAGCGTGGATCGTGCCAAAGCGCCTGCGGGCACGCCGCGACCAGAAGCGCCCGTGTCCGCGAGTCGCCGCTGGCGTACAGCGTGACCTCGTGTCCCTGGTCTACTAACTCTTCGGTAAGATAAGATACGACCCGCTCCGTGCCGCCATACAGCCGCGGCGGCACGCTCTCATAGAGCGGGGCGACTTGCGCAATGCGCATCGACAGGCTCCTTCGGTCCATGACCAAGCCAGCGCGCGTGCCAAGGTGACACGTGCGAAGCGTGACCGACTACACGGCAAACGAAGTGCCAGCCGGCGGCGCAGCCATTTTCGGCGGAATCGCGCGTGGCGCCATCCGGGTTTTCGTGCATCTTGCAATGCGGGCCGTGGAGAATGCCCGGCCCCGTGCTACGGTGGTCGGCAAACAATCAACCGCGGATCACACCGATGGCACGGATAAGAGCAATGCTGTTCTTATCCGTGCCATCGGTGTGATCCGCGGTTGATTGTTTCAGCCGCTCGAAGGACGCCCACTGGCGGCGGTTGCTAGAAGCGCATCGTCATGTCGAAGCCGTAAATCCAGATGCCCTTCTTGGTGCCGAGGTCGAACGCCGGTTCGGTCCAATCTCGATAGTAACCGATTTCGGGACGAATCTGGAGCAGTTCGTTGAAGTTGTGGCTCAAGCCGATGGTGTGGCTGGTGTAGTCCCCCGGAAAGCCCGCCCGGAAGCCAGTTTCATCGCGCCACCATTCGTTACGGAAGGTGATGTAGTCTTGTTTCGATATCGCGAACATCGTGTAGTTGAGCACTCCATACGCCCGGGACAGGCCCGGGATCAGGGTGCCGTTGCCGCCGCCGCCGCCGAAGGACTGCACCGGACCGAGGCTCGGCGTCCCACCCAGCTCGGCGTTGTACTCCCACATGAAGTACGCTTCGGTCTTGGTGTGGATTTCCTCCGTGAAGCGGTGCTCCCACGTGGTCACGATGTAGTTGTAATTGTCGTGCCCGGCAGGCTGGCCGTCGTATTGAAAATGCTGAAACTGCGCCGAGTCGACCTGGTTCATGGCCGTGTAAAAGGCGTCATTGTTGTCCTTGGAAACCCAGCGCACCGCGGCGAAACCGCACGGCTTGGCGCCTTGATACCAGGGGGCCATGTCGTCACCGCAGTTGATCGCTGCCTGCACCATCCATTGGTCGGTCAGCTTGAAGGTCAGCATGACGCCCGTCTGGGTGTAGGTGTCGTAGGTGAACAGGATCGAGTGGCTGGCCAGGTAATTGTCCGGCGCCAGCTGCGTTTCGATGTCGGGACACGCGACCCAGCGGCCGACGCGAACCACCATGCCCTCCGCCACCCAGGGAATGTACCAATCGAAGTAGCATTCAATCGGATCGAAGCCGTACAGCCGGTTGTGTACGAGCAGCTGATCGCTGAGCCAGCCGCCTGCCGTGGTATAACGATAGTCGATGCCGTAGAGGCCCGTCAAGCGAAACCCATAGTCCATGTGATCGGTCTGAACAGTATCCGCCTCGCGCTCGAAACGCAGCACGGCCTGGTCGAGCTCAAGATGGTTGGGGACCAGCCAGTAGGCTGCGGGCGAATTGGACTCCTTGGCGGTGCTCCAGTTGCCCCCCACGGTGGCCCAACCGTAGATCTTGATGCGATTGTCCTGTAACCAATCGCCGATCCACGGGGTGGCGAGCAGGCCCTTCATCAGGGGGTAGCTGTCGAGGGGAGCCGGCGGCACGCCGATCAGGGGATAGCCCTGGTACTCGTGACCGGGAAACGGCGGCGAGGACCACGGTTCGGGCAGCGCCCGCCGCTCGGCCGGCGCCGGCGGCGTTTCTTCTTCGTCGCCATTACCGTTCTTCTTGGGGCAAAACACGTCCATGTAGCCTTTGACGAAGTTGTAACAGAACCCGGGCCGGGGGGGCTCTTTCTCCTTCTTCTCTTTCTTGTCGGCGTCCTTCTTGCCGTTCTTGTCCCCGTCCTTCTCCTTCTTGTCGGCGTCCTTCTTGCCGTTCTTGTCGGCGTCGCACTTGCTATTGCTGTCCGCGCCGGCGCCTGGACCCGGCGAGCTGCTCGATCCCGTGGGCGACGAACTGTATTGGGGTGGGGTCCACGCGCCTCCGACGGGTAGTGGTCTCGGCGCGGACGGGCCGGTCACGGGCGGCGGATTCTCCGGCATGCCGGGTGCCGGCGCGAGCGGCGCCCCAAAGCGCGCGATGCCGCCGTCGCTCGGCGCCGGTCCCGGCGCGACCTGGCCGACCGCCAGCGTGGTTACAATGAGCAGAGACGCGATCATCACGTCGACCCTCCATGATGGAAGCCCCCTTCTGAGGCAGCCTCGAAACCCGCAGCCCGATGGCGGCGCACCCGGGTGTGCTTGGCTTGAGTTAATTCGGCTGATTTCGTGAAAAACTTAACGGCGGAGCCTGACTAACCCGCGAAATCGTCCCATCTTGCAATCTGCACGCCTGGTTCATGCAAGGTGCCCGCGGTTTAGCATGAAATCGGGCAAGCGGGGAAATCTGCGGCGCCGCCGCCGCAAAGGTTTGCTGCACGGTGATTCATCGCGGCTTGCCGCCTGCACGAAAGCGGCGATGGATCGCTGCATTCCAACGCCGGCGCTGAAAAAGGTGACGCGCTCTTGTCGGCCAGCGGCGCCCAGCGTACACAAAGGTCAAACGGTCGTTTGATTATTTGAGCGAAGCAGCGTCGTCTAAGCGGTAAGAACGCCACTCTCCGCTCATCCTCGGGAGCTCACCATGCGCTGGTTGCTGATGCTGACCGCGGCGACGGTCCTCGGATCCGCGGGCGGCGAAACGAAAGATAAAGACAAGGATCCCGCCAAAAAAGACCTCGACGCGCTGCAGGGCAGCTGGACCTCGACCGTCGTTACCTACAACGGCAAGGATTTTCTCGCCGAGGGCAAGTCGCCCTTGCGCTTCGTCTTCAAGGGCAATGAAGCGACCATCGAGGCGAGCGAGGCCGTCAAGAAGGAATACGGCAAGATCAAGGTCAAGCTCGACCCGACGACGATGCCGCGCGTGATCGACATCACGGTCAGCGCCGGCGTCCAGCTCGACGCGGTGATTGAGGGCATCTACGAGCTGAAAAAGGACGAGCTGCGCATCTGCGCCAAGGTGTTCGGCAACGAACGGCCGACCGAGTTTGCCTCACCGGCCGGCTCCAGCATCGTGCTGCTGGTCCTCAAGCGCTCGGAACCCTGAGCGCGATGTCCGCGACGATCATGAAGTGCTTTGCCTGCGGACGAATTGAAAAACTCTCCTGAATTTGTGTGTTTCTCATTCCCCTGGGGCCGTGGTGCGGTAGCAGGTAGGTTTGCGTAGCCTTCGTGCCGTACGGCGAGTCCCTGCAACCCCTGGCGAGGATGACATCCATGATGGCGGACTGGCTCCGAATTCTGCGTCGTCGTTTCGTTCGACCCGCTGGCGCGCCCCGCCGTGAGGCGGTGCGGCGCCGCTTCGTGCGCCTGGCTCTCGAAGGCCTCGAGGATCGCGTGACCCCGTCGAGCGCTCCCCTGGCCGTCGCGTCGTATTTCGACAGCGCGATCTACGAGTTCAATAGCTCCACCGGCACGCTTATGAACACCCTGGTCGCCCCGTACAGCCAGCCATCGACGCTGTCCGGGCCGGCGGGGATTACGGTCGGCCCCGACGGCAATCTCTATATCAGCAGCCAAAACACCGACTCGATCGTCGAATACAACCTGTCCACGCAGAGCCTGTCGACGTTCATCAATCTCAGCACGGGTTTCGCGCCGGCCGGGCTGCAGTTTGGCCCCGACGGCAACCTGTACGTCAGCGAAAACGGCGGCCAATCGGCCGGTGCCGGCAGCGGCGCCGTGGTCCGCTTCGACATCGCCGTCAACGGCGGCGTCGTCACCTATACGGGGACCTCGACCACAGTCCTGAGCGGCCTGAGCCAGCCCACGGAAATGACATTCGGAACGGCACCGAACGACCTGAACAACCTTTACGTCAGCAATTCCGCGGCGGACACCGTGGTCAAGATCACCGATGCCACCGGGATCGCCAATGCCACGCCGGCGTCGCCCACCGTCAACATCAGCTTCATCGCCCCGAGCCACGCCACTCCGGACGGCAACCTGCAATACCCGGCCGGCCTGACCTGGGGCAGCAACGGCAAGTTGTATGTGGTCGATGACGGGGGCTTCACCTCGACGCACGGCCAGGTGCTGGAGTTCAACGCCAACGGGACTTTCAACAGCGTGTTCAGCCATCCGTCATCGGCGCTCAACTCCCAGTACCCCTCCGATGCCGTATTCAACTCGGCCGGTCAGTTGCTGACCGCGAACCTCGGGCCGGTTCCGTCGCAAACCAACCCGACCCTGAACCTGCAAGGCTCCGTTGACGAGTTCGGCACTGGCGGCACCTTGTTGAAGACCCTGGTGAGCAGCAGCGCGTTCCCCGACACGGGAGGACCAGGCGAATCGGGGATCTCACCCTCGCAGCTGACGCTCAACCTGGGCACCCTGGCGCCTACGGTTAGCATCAGCGGCAATTATTCGCTCAACGAGGGTAGCTCGCTGACGCTGCACGCACTGGGCGCCGATCCCAACGGCTACCCGCTGACGTATTCTTGGGACGTCAACGGCGACGGTACCTATGGCGATGCGACCGGCGCCAATCCCACGCTCAGCTGGTCGCAGCTCATCGCGCTGGGCGTCGACCACAGCGGCACCTTCAACGTGACCGTCATGGCCTCCGACGGCCACGGGCAGGTCGTTACGTCGGCACCGGTCACCCTGACCGTGAATTACGTCCCGGCCCCCGTCCCGACGATGGTCGTCACGTCGTTCTTCGACGGCGCCGTGTACGAATTCAATGCCGCGACCGGCAAGCTGCTCGATACCCTGGTCGCGCCGTACAGCAACCAGTCGACCCTGACCAATCCGGCCGACGTGACTGACGGCCCGGACGGCAACCTGTATATCAGCAACCAGGACTTCTACGGCGACCCGGGCTCGAACTCGATTGTGGTCGAGAACCTCGCGACCAATACCCTCTCCTCCCCCCGTTCATCTCGTCGTCCGTGTTGCAGCCAATTGCACAGGCCATCGGCGATGCGGCCTTCTACCCGGCCGGTCTGGCCTTTGGGCCGGACGGCAACCTCTATGTGGCCCTCAACGGCGGTTATCAGCCCAGCGCGCCGCGCCTTCGCCCGGTGAGATCATCCGCTTCGACATTACCAACACCAACGGTGTTTTGACCTACTCCGGCAACTTCAGCGTGATTGCGACCGGCCTGGAGGAGCCCACCGGGATCACTTTCGGCACGTCGCCGTCGTCCCTGAACACCCTGTACGTCTGCAATTCGGGCGGCGGCAACCAGGGCTTCCCGGGCGATATCGTCGCGATTGCGAACGCCACGGGGGCCAATCCGACCGCCAGCACCTTCGTGGCGGCCCGCACCGAAGGACTCAGCTATCCCTCGGCGTTGTTCTTCGGCCCCAGCGGCAATCTCATCGTGGTCGATCTCGGCGGCAGCGCCCCGACTTCGGTCGGCAAGGTGCTTGCCTTCAGCCCCAGCGGTCACGCCCTCACGCCGCTCGTCGCCGCGATGCCCAAGCAATTCCCCTCCGATGCGGCCTTTAACAGCTCCGGCGTGCTGTTGACGACGAATTTCGGCGAGAATTACCCGCCGAATCTCATTGGGTCCATTGGCGAGTACAGCGGCGGAAAATTCCTTGGCAACTTCATCAGTTCCAAGCAGTTCGCGATCACCGGGCCGGGCACCTCGGGGTTCTCCCCCTCGGCGCTCACGTTGACTGCCGGCGTTCGCGCCCCGGTCGTCAATCCGGGCACAAGCTACACTATCAACGAGGGCAGTTCCCTGACGTTGCACGCCACGGGGGAAGACCCCCAGGGCTACTCCCTGACTTATTCGTGGGACGTCAATGGCGACGGCGTCTTCGGCGATGCGACCGGCGCCAATCCCACGCTGAACTGGTCGCAGCTGGAGGCCCTCGGGATCAACAGGAGTGGCACCTGGCAGGTCGACGTGATGGCCTCCGACGGCCACGGCGAGGTTGTCACCTCGGGTACGGTGACGCTGACGGTCAATTACGTGGCCCCGGACCTGACCATTCGCGGCCCGTCAACGTTCACGGTCGGCCAAACGTACACGCTGCAACTGCAAGTTGATCCGTCCGCCACCGGGGACCCCGTTACCTGGACGATCTTCTGGGGCGACGGCACCACGTCGCAGGTGGCTGGCAATGTGACAACCGTGAAGCATGTGTTCACGGCGCACGAGGACTTCACGATCACGGCGACCGCCGCCAACGACGAAGGCACGTACAATGCCAACGATCTGAAGGTGAGCTGATAACCGGAGGGCAGCCCGAGGGTGAGCGACGGGAGGATTCCGCTCGCTCACCCTCGGGGCGATTCGATCGGGGCGATCACTCAACGTCTGTCTCTTGTATCAATCGCTTCGGCGCGACGTTGCGCCATGCCTGGGCGAGGGCCGGTCGCAAAACGACGAGCGTCGCGGCTTCCAGATGCACGATCGTGGCGCCGCGCCGGCCCCAGCCGCCCGGCACGGGACTGAACACGTCGGGTTCGGCCTGCATCAAGAGCCCCTGCTGCTCCGGCGTCAGCTTGACCATGCCCCAGGTTTCGCCGGGTCCGAGGGTCGCAAAGATCTTCTTGCGAACGCGAAAGTCCGGATGGCCCATGTGCGCGGACTCGGCCGCTTGGGGCAGGCTCAGAGCCAGGCGGCGGAATTCGTCGGCGGTCACGATGCACCTTGTCTCAACGCCCCGCAAAGGATTACGTACTGACGCGCTCAGCATATGCGTCGGCTGCGCGTTGCCAACGATCTTCCTCACCGTGCAGCCACGCGTAGAATCGCTCATCCAGCGTGCAGAACGGATCCCATTGCTCACGCCGCGAGCCAGGCCGCCCAGTCAACAACCTCAGTCGATCAGCCTGCTCGCGTGGGTACGAATTGCCGAAATATGCCATGGCCTCTTCAAGAATGATGGCCCACTCCGCTAGGCCAATGGCACTGAACCCGGCCAGCGCCTCCGGGGCCAGGACGCCGGTCGAGTTCGAGAAAAATTGATGCAGGCCACCGTTGCGTACCTCGGATTGGCACCACTGCGCGGCGAACAGGAGTCCGGCTTCCGGGCGCACCGCGAAACTGCTGTAGGAATACCTCGGGGCCATCGTAGATGCTAACCGCCTTCCAGACCGGTTCGACAAGCGCCCTATACCTGTCTCCCGGTTGTTGGTTGGAATGGTTCAGCATAGCTGCCTCTGGCGCCTCCTATTCCATTCGGCGTGAAGTCCGGTGCGTGTACACCTCAATCGGTCAATTCGTGCCTGGCCCGATCTGGCGAGTGCGGTGCTTGGCGAGACGGCGATGAAGCTGCGCCGCCGACATCTCCACCTCCTGATCATCTGCCGGAAACTCAAAGCGCAGGCGACCGCGATCGATGCTGATTCCCAAACCGGGCGCACCGGCGGGCAAGCCGAGAAGGGTGCGCAGCTCCTCCTGGCTTAATTCGTAAAACTCTCCACGAATCCGGAAGTGGACGCGTCGGCCTTGGTCCGTGATCAGCGTAGATGGTGATCCTTGAGGCACGATCACTTCTCCATAGCAAGGTAGGACGTATTGCATTCTATCCGCGTCACGCGTTTGTACCCGTTTTTCGCCGCTCCCCGCTCAACGCGACACCGCGAGGATGCCAGGCCTTGGGCGCCCAAGGCCGGGGGCTTGCAGGGTCCCCTCGACACGCTTCCGCCGCTTTTTTTTCGGACGCTGATCGCGCAAGGCGGTTACGGTTCAATTTGCTGCCGCTCAAAGCCCGGTAGGTCGGCGGGGTCGATGGCGAACGCGTAGATGTACGTTGCCTCGGTGGCGTGGAAGTCGTTGTCGGTCGTCACCAGCAAGAGGCGGCGGCCGTCCGGCAGGTCGGGGCCGAACGCCAGCCCCTCGACCTTTTCGGGCAATTCCGGCGTGTCCAGGCCGAAGCGCGCGTCGAGCAGGTCGAGGAATAATCCCTTCTGCACCGGCGTGACGCCGGCCGGGATGCCCTCGACGGGCAGGCGGTCGATCCCGCTGATATCGGTCGCACGCTTCAGGTCGATGCGGAACACCTTCTTGAATTTCTTGTTGTCCTCGCTCTTGCCGTCCCGTTCGATCACGAGGAACTGGCGCTCGTTGATCGCGAGGATTTCGCTGAGGCCGTACTTCGCCTCGGCCAGCGGATAGAGGAACTCGCGCGTCCCGCCACCGGCAATGTCGACCTCGAGGATGCGGATGTTGGTCCCTTTGCGGCCTCCGTCCTGGATGAGCGGGCTCTGCATGCCGGCGTACAGCTTGCGGCCGTCGGGCGTGATGGCGAGCCCCTCCAGGCCGCGATTGGTGACCCGGCCGGTGCGGTTGCCGCTGATTTCGGCCTTGGGGTCGCCGCTCGGTTTGGCGATCTGGAAGCGCGCCGGCACCGGCAGGGAGCGGAGCCGTTTGCCCTTGCGATCGAATTCGTAGATATAAGGACCGTACTCATCGGAGATGAAGACGGTGCCGCTCCGGCCGACGCGAACGCCTTCGGGATCGAGGCGCAGCGGCGTGCCGGCCCCGCTCTTGCCCAGTTCGGCCGCGGCGCCGGTGAAGTTTTCGCCGGAGGAATCCTTGAGCATGACCGTTTCAACCAGGGCGGCGCGGAGCTGGCCCTGGTCGAGCGTGATGTCGAAGACCTGCATGCGGCACCAGTAAGGGATCGTCCCGTCGGCCGGGCCGCGATCGGCGACCATCACGTAGCGATTGCCCACGCCGGTGTAGGCGATGCCCGAGCCGAACGAGCCGAGCCGATTGTGCGGGGTGCCGTCCTTGAGGACGTCAGTGAGGCCCGAACGGTCGATTGCCGTACCGGGGATCGCTGTCGTGCCGACGAGCTTGATGTCGGCCACGGCGGGAGCGGCGAGGGCCACGTTGAGCAGCAGCGCACTAGTGAGCGACAGGAGACGCATGTGAGCTCCGAGGGTGCGCTACAAAATGGGGACGCAAGGGATGATAGGAGCGGGCAGGGGCGACGCACACCGGGTCCGACGTGATTGGCGGGAAATCACGCAATCTTCACGATTTGTGCGCAATGTGGTGCGCGAAACCGCAAGCGGCCGGCGGGCGAGCGGCGCCGATGGGGTTCTACGGTGCTCGCTGGAGTTTTCGGTGCAGCTCCAGATTCACTTCGACCACGTTGACCAGTGGCACGCCGGCCAGGCCCAACATCGGCGCCCGCGCGTGCTTGTGTAGCAGCGCCTCGATGTCGCCGCGCACCGTGGCGAGGTCCGCTCCGGTCAGCTCGGCCCACTTGCCGGCGACGCGCGGCAGCTGGTAAAGGGCGCTCGCCAGCGTGATGTGCGGGTCGAGGCCGGAGGCGGACGCGGTGACCAGGTCCGCGGGCACGTCCTCGATTGCGTCGTCGGAATGCTTGTCGCGCCACAGGTCGAAGAACACCGACGCGATGTCGGCGCTGTCCTCATTATCCTTCTTCACGAGGGCAACGTGCTTGACCGGCTTGCCGGCGTCGTCCTTGCTCTCGACGACCGTGAGCCAGGTCGCCGGATGCTGCCGGGAGAAGTTGGTGAAAAACGTGACGGCCAAATCCTCGGGCTCGGGTTTGTCGTTGCCGGGATGCTCGCCCTGCCACGCCGCCAATTCGGCCGGGCGCTGGGCGAACCAGTCCTTGACGAAATCCTTGGTTGCGTCGTCCGACTTGGCCCAGGCCTGGGCGAGCGGTGGATGTGCCGTGGCCCAGTCCTCGACCAGGCCGGGCCGCTCCTCGCGGAACCACTTGACCACGTCGGGCGCGACCGGTTCGCCCTGTCGCGGGCCCTTGCCGTACTTCACCAGCGGGGCCAGGCTGCGCGCGACGCGGTCGCGCAACAGGTAATTGTTCGCGGCATAGTTGCTGGCGCCGGAGGCGGCGCCGTTGTAGGAAGCCGCCGACGGCCGCGGTTGGAAATACTGCTCGCCCTTGACCTCATGCGCAATCAGCCGCGACGCGATCGGCTTGCCGTCCTTATCGAGAATCAGGCTGCCGTTGGCCTGCTGGTTGAACGCGGCCTGGCCGACGACCCACAGCGACGCGGGGTACAGCACGCAGCAGAGCAGCAGCGTCAGGCCGAGCAGCCACAGGTTGGCGCGGACGTGTGCGAGCATGGAAAACCTCGTGTACTTGCTCCCCTGGCCCCTTGGGAGGTTTACGTTTAGCGTTCGGAGGCTGCCTCCGAACGCTAAACGTAAACCTCCCAAGGGGCCAGGGGAGGAATTCATGCATAACCGAACAGCTTCAGCAGTCCCACCAGCGCGATGTCGATCAGCTTGATGCCGATGAACGGTACGATGACGCCGCCGAGGCCCCAGACGAGCAGATTGCGGCGCAACAGCGCGTCGGCGCCGACGGGGCGGTAGGCGACGCCCTTGAGCGCGATCGGGATCAGCGCCGGGATGATCAGCGCGTTGAAGATCACCGCGGACATGATCGCCGTGCTCGCCGAGTGCAGGCCCATGATGTCGAACGCGGCCAGCCAAGGCAGTGTGGAGGCGAACAGCGCCGGCACGATCGCGAAGTACTTGGCAAGGTCGTTGGCGATCGAGAAGGTGGTCAGGGCGCCGCGGGTCATCAGCAGCTGCTTGCCGACCTCGACGACCTCGATGAGCTTGGTCGGATCGCTGTCGAGATCGACCATGTTGCCGGCTTCCTTGGCGGCCTGGGTGCCGCTGTTCATGGCGACGCCGACGTCGGCCTGGGCGAGGGCCGGCGCATCGTTGGTGCCGTCGCCCATCATCGCCACCAGCTTGCCGCCCTGCTGCTCCTTGCGGATGTACGCAAGCTTCGCCTCCGGCGTCGCCTCGGCAATGTAATCGTCCACCCCGGCGTCGGCCGCGATCGCCTTTGCGGTGAGCGGGTTGTCGCCGGTCACCATCACCGTGCGCAGGCCCATGCGCCGCAGCCGCTCGAAGCGCTCGCGCATGCCGGGCTTGAGGATGTCCTCCAGCACCACCACGCCGACCACCTTGTTCCCTTCGCTGACAACCAGCGGCGTCGCACCCTTCGAGGCGACCGCGTCCACCTGAAGCTGCAGCTCGGCGGGCAATCGGCCGTCATGCGCGCGGACATGGCGCATGATCGCATCGGCGGCGCCCTTGCGGACCTGCCGGCCGTCGGGCAGGTCCACGCCGCTCATGCGCGTCTGGGCGGTGAACGCGATGAACCGCGCCCCGCCCGCCATCGCCGAGTTCAGATTGGCGATCGCCGCCTGATCGTTGTGCATGCGGCAATTGGCCACCTGCAATTCCACGATGCTCTTGCCCTCGGGCGTCTCGTCGGCCATCGACGCCAGCGCGGCGAGATGCCCCAGGTCCGCGGCCGTGTACGCTTCGACGGGCAGGAACTGCGTGGCCCGGCGATTGCCGATCGTGATGGTGCCGGTCTTGTCCAATAGCAGCGTGTCGACGTCGCCGGCCACCTCGACCGCCTTACCGCTCTTGGCGATGATGTTGGCCCGCAGCGCCCGATCCATACCCGCGATGCCGATGGCGGCGAGCAGCGCGCCGATCGTGGTCGGGATCAGGCAGACCAGGAGCGCGATCAGCGTCGGCACGTCGGTGCCCAGGCTGACGACCTTCTCGCCCGGCTTGCCGAGCAAGTCGGTCATGTACACCTCGGCGTTGAGGGCCATCGGCCACAGCGCGACGGTGACCATCAGGAAGATGAACGTGAACGCTGCCAGCACCAGCGACAGGGCGATTTCGTTAGGGGTGCGCTGGCGGATGGCTCCTTCCACGAGCGCGATCATGCGATCGAGGAAGGTCTCGCCGGCGCCGGCGGTGATGCGGACGAGGATGCGGTCGGAGAGGACGCGCGTACCGCCGGTGACCCCGGAGCGATCGCCGCCGGACTCGCGGATGACGGGCGCCGACTCGCCGGTGATGGCCGACTCGTCGATCGAGGCAACGCCCTCGATGATTTCGCCGTCGGACGGAATAAGCTGGCCGGCGACCACCTCGACGACATCGCCGGCGCACAGCGCGGTCGAGACGGTCTGCTCGATGCGGCCATCCACCATGCGGAACGCCGGGCTCGCTTGCCGGGTCTTGCGCAGCGCATCGGCCTGGGCCTTTCCGCGTGCCTCGGCCAGCGCCTCAGCGAAGTTGGCGAACAGCACGGTCAGGAAGAGCCAGATCGTCAGCGACAGGAGGTAGCCGAATCCCGCCTGGCTGGAATAGCCGCACAGGACCGCGACGGTGTAGATCGCCGTAAGCACGGTGCCGACCTCGACGACGAACATCACGGGGTTCTTCCACAGGATGTCCGGCCGCAGCATGACGAAAGCGCGGACCAGCGCCGTCTTCAGCAGCTCCGGAGCGAACAGGCCCTGGCGCTTGCTGAGCCGCGCGCGAGCTTCAGCTCGTCGGGCGAAGGGCCGGTCGTGGGCGGCGCGGCGTCGAGAGTTTGCGGCATGGATGTATTTCCTTGGCTTAGCGGCGGTTCGAAGAACCGCCCGAGCCCAGGCGGTTCTTCGAACCGCCGCTAAACGGGACTAATGTTACTCGCCAAACGGCAGCGGCCCCAGATGTTCCGCCACCGGCCCGAGCACCGCGGCCGGCAGGAACAGCAGCGCCCCAATCAGGATCACCGTGCCGAGCAGGACGAAGCCGAACGTGATCGTGTCGGTGCGCAGCGTGCCGACGGTGAACGGCGTCGGCTTCTTCGCGGCCAGGCCGCCGGCCAGCGCCAGCGGCGCGATGATTGGGATGAATCGGCTCAGCAGCATCACCAGGCCGGTGGCGATGTCCCAGTATCGGCTGTACGGCGCCGGGTCCTTGTTGTCGTTGAAGCCCCAGGTGTCGCCGAGTCCTTCGAAGCCGGATCCGTTGTTGGCCGACGCGGAGCTGAACTCGTACAGCACTTCCGAGAAACCGTGCGCTCCAGGGTTGTTTGTCGCCTTCTGGCCCCAGTCGAGCGCCGCGAACAGGCCGGTCGGGCCGAGCACCATGATCGGATGGATCAGCAGCGCCAGCATCGCCAGCTTCATCTCGCGCGCCTCGACCTTCTTGCCGAGATATTCCGGGGTGCGGCCGACCATCAGGCCGCTGAGGAACACGCCGACGATCAGGTACACGAGCATGTTGACCAGACCGACGCCCTTGCCGCCGAAGACACAGTTGAGCCACATGCCGGTCAGTGGCGTCAGACCGGCGAGCGGGTTGAGGCTATCGTGCATGCAGTTGACCGAGCCGCACGTGACCGCGGTCGTGACCGCGGAGAAGGTGGCCCCGGCCGACGTGCCGAAACGCAGTTCCTTGCCTTCGAGGTTACCCAGCTCCTGGTCGACCGGCAAACCGGCGACCGCGGCGACGTTCAGCGGCTCCCGGTGTTGCGTCCCATCGTCGCTGCGGACGGCGATTTCATACGGTCGTCCCGGCGCCTGTTCCCGCGCCGGATGCGCGGTCAGCCCGGGGTTAGGGTGCAGCGTATCCCAGTAAATCGCCCAACCGATCATCGTGACGAACATCACCATCATGACGCCGTAGATGATCGCCGCGTGCCGCAGGTTGCCGATCATGCGGCCGAACATGACGACCAGCGACAACGGGAAGATCAGGATGCAGAGGCAGGTGAGGATATTGCTCCAGTCGCTGGGGTTCTCGAACGGATGGGCGGAGTTGGCGCCGAAGAAACCGCCGCCGTTGGTGCCGAGGTGCTTGATGGACATCAGGGCTGCGACTGGACCGCGGGCGATGCGCTGGACGACCCCCTCGATCGTGGTGATCTCCGCGGTGCCGGCGAACGTCATCGGCGTGCCGGCGGCAATGTACAGGACGCTGGCGACAAAGCTGAACGGCACGAACACGTAGGCGACGACGCGCCACAGGTCGACGTAGAAGTTGCCCATGTGCGGATCGCCGCGCAGGCCGCGTGTCATGGCGGCGAGGGCGCAGAAGCCGACCGCCGCGGAGACGAACATGTTCCACAGGATGACGGCGATCTGGCTGAAGTCCGACAGGTGCACTTCACCGGAGTAGTGCTGCAGGTTGGTGTTGGTGATGAACGAGCTGGCGGTGTTGAAGATCGTCGTCGGCGCGAGCATCCCCTTGTGGTCCGCGTTCAGCGGCATCTCGGGCTGCAGGGCGAGCACGACGTAGCTGAAGACGAACATGACGCTGTTGAACAGCAACAGCGCGACGGCGTACTGCTTCCAGCTCTGCGGCCCGGTGTCGAGCCGGCTCTCGATCCAGGCGAGCCAGCGCGGCGGGCGATGCTTGCCGTCGATCACCCAGGCCAGGTAACGCCCGACGGGGAGCGACAGTGCCACCGCGAGTAGTACGATGAACAGGGGGAGGAACCAGATTTGCGCCATGCGGGGAATCTCGTGGTTTACGTTGAGCGCTCGCAGGCTGTGCCAGGGGCAGGCCCCTTGCGCCGCGAGTGAGCGCTAAACGTAAACCTGGATGATGGAATCAAAACCACTCCGGCCGGATGAGCGCGGCGAGGAGGTATGCAAAGAGAAACAGCACCACGAATGCGGTCAAGACGATCATGCTCACACCTTCTCGCAGGCGAATACAAAGGCGAATAGCGCCGCCATCGTCACGGTCCCCAACACGAAGAGGGCGGGCAGCCAGATCCATAGGTTCATAATGCGTTCCTCCGTTCGCCGCTGGGGAGGAGCAAAGGCCGCGCCGAGATTGCCCCCGGCTGCGAAGACGTGTTCCCGCAAGATGTTGGAGAACATCAACGCGGCGATCCCCGCTGCCGTGTCGTGCAAAGTGCATCTTTAGTATTGCAATATGCACGATCGCAACAGGACTCTGCGACGCGCGCTGGAATGATGTGAGAACCTCTCGTATTCTTCGCCAACTAATCATGCAAGTTGCACGGATGCGGGTAAGGTTGCATGTCGCGATCGTAGGCTTGGCCCTTGAAACATAAACATCTTGTTATAAAAGTGATCGGTCGATTCGGCATGCGGCCCGTATCGGCGGCATGCAGTCTGCTTGAAGGGCTCGTAGTTCCGCCTTTAGGCGGTTCCCCGACCGCCTAAAGGCGGAACTACGAACGGTGCAACGGCATGAACATCCTGCTCGTGGACGATGATCCGAGTCTGCGCAAATCGTTACGGCTCACCCTCGAAACGCTGGGGCACGGCGTCACCGAGGCGGAGAGCAGCGCGCGCCCAGGAACTGCTCGCCCAGCGCCTGTTCGATGTGGCGATGCTCGATCTGCGCCTGGCACGTGACGACGGGCTGGACGCGCTGCTGGCGCTGTTGCGGCTGGCACCGGGATTGGCGGTCGTCGTCATGACCGCCTATGCGACCATCGAGACGGCCGTCGAGGCGATGCGACGCGGCGCCATCGACTACCTGCCCAAGCCGTTCACGCCGAGCCAGCTGCGGGTCGCGCTCGATCGGCTGATCCAGATGCGCCGGCTGCAATCGCATGTCGAGGAGCTGGAGGAGCAGGTACGGGCCGTCGTGCCCGAGGCCGACCTGCGGACCGAGGAAGAGCCGATGCGCCGCGTCCTGGAGGTGGCGTTCAAGGCGGCGGCCAGCGACGCAACGGTGCTGATCCGCGGCGACAGCGGCACCGGCAAGGGTGTCCTGGCCCGCGCCATCCATGCTCGCAGCCGTCGGGCCGCGGCGGCGCTCATCACGGTCAACTGCCCGAGCCTGTCCGCCGAGCTGCTCGAAAGCGAGTTATTCGGCCATGTCAAGGGTGCGTTCACCGGCGCGGTGCAGGACACGGTCGGCAAGGTGGCGGCGGCCGAGGGCGGCACGCTGTTCCTCGACGAGGTCGGCGAATTGCCCGCGGCGCTGCAGCCGAAGCTCTGCGCCTGCTGCAGGAGCGGCAGTACGAGCGCGTCGGCGAGACGCGGACGCGCACCTCGGACGTGCGGATCGTGGCCGCGACCAATCGCGACCTGACGGCCGACACCGCCACCGGCCGATTTCGCGAGGACCTGCTGTATCGGCTTAACGTGATCGAGGTGGTAGTGCCGCCGTTGCGCGAACGCCGCCGCGACGTGCTGCCGCTGGCCGAACATCTGCTGCGTTTCTTCGCACGGCAGACGGGCCGGCAGATCAGCGGCTTCAGCGCCGAGGCCCGCGCCGCCATCGCACGCCATCCCTGGCCCGGCAACGTGCGCGAGCTGCGCAACGCCATCGAGCGCGGCGTGATCCTATGCGCCGGGCCGGAGGTCGGGCTCGCGGACTTGCCGGCGCAGGTCGGGGCGCAATTGCCGCTCGGCAGTGTCGAGGTCGGCGGCGACGTGACGCTCGACCGGCTCGAGGCCGAGCACATCCGTAAGGTGCTGGCGACCACGCCGACGCTCGATCGCGCGGCGGAGGTGCTGGGCATCGACCCGAGTACGCTATACCGTAAACGCAAGCGGTATGGGTTGTGAGTGGTGGATTTTGAAGCCCGGGGGTGAGTCTTCGAACCCCCGGGCTTCGAAGACTCACCCCGGGGCTTGCGGAGGGTGTCCGCCGTGACGGTGACCCTGCGTCAGCGCATCTTCCTGACGCTGTTGCCCCTGGTGATCCTGCTCGCCGTCCTGGGCAGCGCCGGCGTCGTGTTGTTGCAGCGGCTCGGCGGCCGTATCGACGTCATCCTCCGCGAAAACTACGACAGCGTCCTGTACATGGAGCGCCTCGACGAGGCGCTGGAGCGCATCGACGCGTCGTTTCAATTCGCGCTCCTGGGCGAGCCGGAGGAGCGAGCGCGCCCGCATTTCGACCAGGCATGGCAGGCTTTCTGTGTTTACCTCCAGAAGGAACAGGGCAATATCACGTTGCCGGACGAAGGCGCGTTGGTTGAGCGTCTTACGGCGCTGAGCGCCGAATATCGCCGGCAGGGCGACGCGTTCTGGCAGCTGCCGAATCTCGCGGCGAAGCGTGAAGCGTATGGTCTCGGCGAGACCGGCGGGCCGGACCGGCTGTACAAGCTCTACAAGGAAATCAAGACCACGGCGACGGCGATCCTGAAGCTCAACCAGGCCAACATGGAACAGGCCAGCGCCGATGCCAAGGCGACGGCGGCCAGCTCGGTCGCGTGGCTGGCGGGCGGCGTCGCGCTGGCGATGCTGCTCGCCGGCCTGCTCGCCTGGCGCACGGTGCGCGACATCGTGCGGCCTATCCGGGCCGTGACGCGGGCGGCGCGCGGCATTGCTGCGGGCGATCTCGATCAGGTCGTGCCGCAGCTCGCCGGCGGCGAGCTCGGCGAACTGTCGCAGGCGTTCAACGCGATGGCCGGCCGGCTCCGCGATTATCGCCGCTCCCAGCTCAATCGCCTGCTGCGCGCCCAGCAGGCGAGCCAGGCGGCGATCGACTCGTTTCCCGACCCGGTCCTCGTCCTCGATGCCGGCGGGTTCGTCGAGATGGCCAATCCGGCCGCCCGCCGTCTGCTCGGCATTGTCCCACAGCACAACGGCGACCCGGCCGGCGCGGTCTGGCACCCGCCCGATAGCCTGCGCCAGCCACTGGCCGACGCGCTGGCCGGCCGGCGTCACTTCTTGCCGGAGGGCTTCGAGCAGGCGCTCCTGCTCGGCGCCAGCGCGCCCGAGCGCACCTTCTTGCCGCGCATCCTGACGATTCGCGATCCGCACGGTGAACAGCTCGGCGCCGCCGTGGTGCTGCAGGACGTCACGCGGCTGCGCCTGCTCGACGAGGTGAAGAGCAACCTCGTCGCCACGGTGAGCCACGAGCTCGAAGACGCCGCTGACCGGCGTACGGCTGGCGATCCACCTGCTGCTCGAGGAAGCCGCCGGGCCGCTCACGCTCAAGCAGACCGAGTTGCTGCTGGACGCGCGCGAGAACAGCGAACGCCTGCTCGCCCGGGTCGAGAACCTGCTCAACCTCGCCCAGCTCGAAGCCGGCAGCCGCCAGCTCGACCTGCAGCCCGAGAGCCCGCAAGAGCTGCTCCATGCTGCCGCCGAGGCGATTCGTCCACGCGCCGAGGACAAGGGCGTGGAGGTGCAGATCGACGCACTAGCATCATTACCGCTCGTGTCGGTCGACGCGGCACGGCTCGGCACGGCCCTGGGCAATCTCCTGGAGAATGCCCTGGCCTACACCGACCGCGGCGGCCGTATCACGCTCAGCGCCGCGGCCGGCCCGGGCACGGTCACACTCGCCGTTGCCGACACCGGCGCCGGCATTCCGCCGGAGCACTTGCCGCACGTGTTCGAGAAGTTCTTCCGCGTGCCCGGCCAGAGCCGCGCCGGCGGCACCGGCCTGGGTCTGGCGATCGTGCACGAGGTGATCATCGCCCACGGCGGCACGATTACGTGCGCGAGCGAGCCGGGACACGGCACCGTGTTTGAGATCACGTTGCCCCAAGCCGCGGGGTGAGCGCAGCGAACCCCGCGGGTGTCCGATGGTAGGTCCCGCCTGCCGGGCGGGACCTGGCGCGTTCCAGGTCCCGCCCGGCAGGCGGGACCTACCATCGGACACCCGCGGCGCTGAATTATCTTAAGGAGATTAGCCGTGCCCACCGACGCCAGCCGGCCGTCGCCGGAGCATTTCCTGACGCTGATCCGCCAGCAGCAGCGCGGCCGGCTGAAGATCTACCTCGGCTTCGCCGCCGGCGTCGGCAAAACTTACGAGATGCTGCAGGAAGCGCACCGGCTCAAGCGGCAGGGCGTCGACGTGGTCGTCGGCATCGTCGAGACGCATGGCCGGGCTGAGACCGCGGCCCTCCTCCAAGGGCTCGAAGCGGTGCCGCGCCGCCGCATCGAGTACCACGGCGTCGTGCTGGAGGAAATGGACCTCGATGGCATTCTCCAGCGCCGCCCGAACGTCTGCCTGGTCGACGAGCTGGCCCACACCAACGCCCCCGGCAGCCGCCGTGCCAAGCGCTACCAGGACGTCGAGGAATTGCTCGGCGCCGGCATCAACGTCATCAGCACCCTCAACGTGCAGCACCTGGAAAGCCTGTACGATCTCGTCGAGAAGTTCACGGGCGTCAAGGTCAAGGAACGCATCCCCGACTACGTCCTCGGCATGGCCGACCAACTTGTCAACGTCGACCTGTCGGCCGAGGACCTGCGCGAGCGGTTGACGGCCGGCAAGATCTACCCAGCCGAGCGCATCCAGACGGCGCTCGTGAACTTCTTCACGCCGGAGAACCTCACCCGGCTGCGCGAGCTGGCGCTGGGCGAGATGGCGCACGTGCTGGACCGCCATCGCCGCGAGCGCGCGAACGGTGCGACGGTGACCGCGTCCGACCGCGTGATGGTGTGCCTCAGCTCCGGCAGTCCCAACGCCGAGGCGCTGCTGCGCAAGGGCGCCCGTTTGGCCGACCGGCTCGGCTGCCCCTGGTACGCGGTCTACATCCAGACTCCCGCCGAGGCGATGGAGCGCGTGCCGGCCGCGACACAACGCCGGACGGCCAACGCGCTGGCGCTGGCGCATCAGCTCGGCGGCGTGCCGATGACGTTCAAGGGCGAGAACGTCGTCGACACCATTGCCGCGTTCGCCAAGGAATACGGCATCACGCACATCCTGCTGGGCCGCACACTCCGCCCGTGGTATCGCCGCTGGTTCGGCCAATCGCTGCTCGACCGGCTGCAGCAAATGGTGCGCGGGGCGGACCTGACCGTGGTGGATACAGGGTGATGCCTTGGCACCGCTTGTCGGCGCGGTAGAAAGACCAGAGCGCTGCACCTGCCGCCGCGAGGAGGGGAAACCACTCGGCGTACTGGGTTCCCCTGCATTCGTTCACCGGAGACTCTCATGAAGAAGAAGGGACTGCTGCTGCGGGCCGACGATCTCGAGGCCGGCCGCCTGGTCACGATTCACCACTGGCGCGATGGCCGGCGCATTGGCATGGGCCGGGCGTACCAGATTCGGTGCATCAATCTGCCGTACGCGGTCCTGCAACCCGTGGCGCGGAGAGCGACCGCCGATTCACGCTCGACCTGCGCCGCGCGGTGCTGATGCCGATCACGGAAGAGTTCGCCCGCGCCCAGGCCGAGGGCCCGCCGCCGGAGGCCGAGGGCGCGTCGCAGCCGCCGCAGAACGATACCGACGGGATCCCATTTTGATGCGACCGATCGTGCGCGTCGGCACCGAAAACGCACGGGGATTGTTGGTCGCTGGTCGCTATTTCGCTGAAGTCCCGGCCCGGCCGAGGCCGATACGAAGGATGTTGCCCAGGGGTGGCTCGACCCAAAGCTTGTGGCAGGAAGCCGTCTCACCCTTGCCGTACAGCCTCCATTGGTGTTGACCAGCCCGAAGACCGGCGGCAGTGCAAGGTCGCACCGCCGCCGTCTTTTTTGCGCGCATCCGCTCATCCCCATCGGCTCAGCGCTCCTTCACCGCCGGTGTACGTAATGTCACCGTGCAAGACTCCCTTGGTCGCCAGCAATTCCTCGCCCAGGTGGCTGACCTCGTGGGCTGGGCCGCGCAGCACCGACACCTCCAGGCAATGCCGCAGACCGAGGTGGACGTGCATCGACGAAACGACCACGTCGTGATGATGGTGCTGCATGTCGATCAGCCGCGACGCCAGCTCGCGCGCATGGTGGTCGTAAACCATCGTCACGACGGCCACCTGCTCGCCTTTCTGATGCTTGGTCTCCTCGCGGAGCAGGCGCTCGCGGATGAGATCGCGGATCGCCTCGCTGCGGGTGGCATAGCTCTTGTGGGCGATGAGCTGGTCGAACGCCGCCAGCAAGGCGGACTCCAGCGAAATGCTGATGCGCGTCAGGTCGGCCATGGCGAATCTCGGCGGTGCGGGCGGCGCGGCGGGTGTCCGTCGAGATTATCCCCCGTCCGCGGCGCCGTGACAAGCCCCAGCATGCAGCGCCCGAGAACTTGCACCCGCCGGTCGCGATTTGTGTAAGAGAGCCGCACCCGGCACGGTATATCCTTTTACGCATCGTTGCGCAGCGCCGAGACAAAGACGGGACAGCGAACGCCGCGCCGCGTACCATGCCAGGTAGTACCCCCGCACGCCACCCTGCATCCGCCAGGACGGACCCCGCCATGAATCATCGCTTCGTTTCGGTGCTGTTGGGCTTTTCCCTCGCGTTGGTCGTCGTCGTGCCCGGCTGCGTCCCGCGCCAGCCGCAGATTTCGTCGCTGACCGAGCCGGTGACGCCGGTCAGCCATCCGGTGCAGCGCCAGGTGACCGACTACGTCGAGTTCACCGGGCGGACCGACGCGGTTGAACCCGTCGACATCCGCGCCCGCGTGACCGGCTACCTGGTGAAAATGCCGTTCACCGAAGGCTCCGAGGTCAAGGAAGGCGACCTGTTGTTCGAGATCGATCCGCGGCCCTACGAGGCCCAGTACAAGCAAGCGATGGGCCAGGTCGAGCTGTACCAGTCGTCGCTCAAGCTGGCGAAGATCACCTACCAGCGCGACCTGGACATCGGCCGCACGCCGGGGGCGGTCAGCCAGCAGCAGCTCGACCAGGACCGAGCGGCGGTGGAAGAAGCCGATGCGCGCGTCCGGGCGTACCAGGCGAGCCTCGACATCTACAAGCTGAACCTCGAGTTCACCAAGGTGAAGTCGCCGATCAACGGCAAGATCAGCCGCTACTACCTGACCAAGGGCAACCTGGTCAACCAGGATCAGACGCTGCTCACGACCATCGTGTCGGTCGATCCCATGTATGTGTACTTCGACATGGACGAGCCGACGCTTTTGAGGATTCGCCGGGCGATCAACGACAAGCTCATCCCCGCGATCCAGGAAGGCCAGTTTTCGGTCGACATCGGCTTGCAGGGGGACGATGGCTACCCGCGCCAGGCCACCGTCAACTTCTTCAACAATCAGGTCAATGCCAACACCGGCAGCATCTCGGTGCGTGCCGTGGTCAACAACCCGAAGCCGGCGAACGGCACGCGGCTGATGTCGCCTGGAATGTTCGTGCGCGTCCGGCTGCCGATCGGCCAGGCGCATTCGGCGCTCCTGGTCATCGACCGGGCGATCTCGTCGGAGCAGGGCGTCAAGTACGTCTACATCGTCGATGCCGACAAGAAGGTGCAGCAGCGCCGCGTCAAGACCGGCGCGCTGCAGGACGACGGGTTGCGCGTCATCGAGCCGGGACCGGAGACGGAGCTGAAGGAGATTGACTGGGTCGTGGTCGGCGGCCTGCAGCAGGTGCGGCCGAAGATGACGGTGGAGGTAGACCAAGTGTCGATGCCGACGCTCACACAGCCGGTGATTCAGGCGCCGGAAAAGGCCGGCAAGGACAAGGGCGCGAAGGGGCAGAAGAAGTAGGCCGACCATGATTCCTCGTTCCCACGCTCCGCGTGGGAACGCACGTCGGGACGCTCCGCGTCCCGACTGAGCAGCGCCCAGAACAGCATGGCGCGCGCGGGACGCAGACGGGACGCAGAGCGTCCGGACGCGCGTTCCCACGCGGAGCGTGGGAACGAGAAATGATATCCCGCTTCTTCATCGATCGGCCGATCTTCGCGACGGTGCTGTCCGTCGTGATCACGCTGGTCGGCGGCATTGCGCTGGCGTTCTTGCCGATCGCGCAGTATCCGCGCATCACGCCGCCCAGCGTCCAGGTCGCGATCAGCTATCCCGGCGCCAGCGCCGCTACGGTCGCCGACACGGTCGCGGCGCCGATCGAGCAGCAGGTCAACGGCGTCGACGGCATGATGTACATGTCCTCGCTGTCGGGCAACGACGGCTCGTACACGCTGTCGGTAACCTTCAACGTCAGCGTCGATCTGAACACGGCCCTGGTGATGGTGCAGAATCGGGTGGCGCTCGCGATGCCGCTGTTGCCGACCCCAGTGCAGAACCAGGGGATCACCATCCGCAAGAAGACGCCCGACATCCTGATGATCGTCAATTTCTTCTCGCCCAAGGGTCAATTCAACGACATTCACCTCAGCAATTTCGCGCTGATCAATATCAAGGACGAAATCTTGCGCGTCGAGGGCGTGTCGGACGTGTTCATCATGGGCGAGCGCGACTACAGCATCCGCGCCTGGCTCGACCCGCAGAAGCTCGCGGCCCGCAGCATGACCGCCAACGACGTGGCCGTCGCGATCCAACGGCAAAACATCGAAGCGGCGCCCGGCCAGGTCGGCCAGCCGCCGATCAGTGCGACTCAGGCGTTTCAGGTGCCACTCGACGCGCTCGGCCGACTCACCGACCCGGAGCAGTTCGGCAATATCATCGTCAAGGTCGGCGGCCTGGCCGCAAGCCCGCCGGTCGGCGCCAACTCGGCGCCCAGCGGCACCGGCATGCCCGCGCCGCTCGCCGATCCGCTCGCCGGCGCGGTGATCCAGAAACCGGCGGGCAGCACCGCGACCGCGACGAGCACCACCAATGACTCCGCCGTCTACAGCGCCTCACGGGCGGAGGCCCTCCCCGGCGGCGCGACCAGCATCGGCGGCGCGACCGCCAGCGGCGGCGCCATGAGTTCCGGCGGCGCCACCTCCGCCAGCGGTAGCAGCACCAGCAGCTCCGGCACCCCGAGCGGCGGCTCATCCAGCGATAGCGATCTCTCGATCAGCGCGACCGCCAACAGCGTCGGCAGCGGCTCGAGCCTGATGGGCAACGGCACCATCAGCGCCACCACGGCCGGCCGCGGCACGCCGGCGCCGTCGGTCAGCGTCGTCCGCCTGCGCGACGTGGCGCGCGTCGAGCTAGGCGCGCTCAATTACAACCAATCCTGCACGTTCGACAAGCGGCCCGCGGTCGGCATCGGCGTTTACCAGTTCCCCGGCACCAACGCCCTCGAGGTTGCCAACCGCGTCCGCGCCAAGATGAAGGTGCTGCGCACCCACTTCCCCGACGGCATCGAGTACAGCGTCGGCTACGACACCACGCCCTACATCAGCGAATCGATCGACGAGGTCTTCAACACGCTGCGCGACGCGGTGATCCTGGTCGCGCTGGTCGTGCTGTTCTTCTTGCAGGACTGGCGGGCGATGATCTTGCCGATGATCGACGTGCCGGTCTCGTTGATCGGCACCTTCGCGGTCATGGCGGTAATGGGTTACAGCCTCAACAACATCTCGCTGTTCGGCCTGGTGCTCGCCATCGGCATCGTCGTCGACGACGCCATCGTCGTGCTCGAAAACATCGAACGGCAAATGGCCAAGGGCTTCGACACGCGCACCGCCACCATCAAGGCGATGGAGGAAATCAGCGGCCCGATCCTGGCGATCACGCTGGTGCTGTGCGCCGTGTTCGTGCCGTGCGCGTTCATTAGCGGCATCACCGGGCGATTCTTCCGCCAGTTCGCCGTCACCATCGCCGCCTCGACGGTCATCTCCGCCATCAACGCGCTCACCATGACGCCATCGCGGGCCCTGGTGATCTTCAAGGAGAAACCCGGAGGCCAACCGCACCCTCATCATGCCCGCGAGGCGCTGCCGTGGTGGGTGTTCGGCCTGCTCGGCATCGTCACGCTCCGCTTCCTGCCGCGGTTCATCGCCGAGCCCTTCGACCTGCCGCTGCCGGTCAGCAGCGAGCAGGCGATCGACCTGGATATGGAGTGGTGGGAGCCGTGGGCCATTACGGGGCTTTACTTCGCGCCCGGCATGCTGGCGGGTCTCGTGCTCGGCTGGATCTTCATTCGGCCCATCAACGTCGTCCTCGGCGTGCTCTTCCGCGGCTTCAACTGGGCCTTCGACCAGATGACCGGCGTCTACGGCTGGACCGTCGGCATCGGCCTGCGCCTTTGCGTCGTCGTGCTGGTGATCTACGGCGGTCTGCTGGTGCTGACGATCTGGGTGTTCCGCCAGGCCCCGACCGGTTTCGTGCCGCAGCAGGACATGGGCCGGCTGCTCGTCAGCATCCAGCTTCCCGACGCGGCGTCCTTGCAGCGCACCCAGGAGGCGGTTGCCCAGGTCGAAAAGACGCTCCACGAAACCAAGGGTGTCGCGCATACCATCGGCATCTGCGGCATCTCGTTCGTGCTCCAGGCCAATGGCACGAATTTCGCCTCGCTGTTCGTCATCCTCGATCCGTTCAAGAATCGGCAGACCCGCGACCTCAAGGATGAGGCGATCATGGCCAGGCTCCGCAAGCGCTGGGCGACCGAGATCAAGGACGCCAAGGTCGTCGTGTTCGGCTCCTCGCCGATCCCCGGCCTGAGCGTTGCCGGCGGCTTCAAGCTCATCGTCGAGGACCGCGGCGGCATCGGCCTGCCGACCTTGCAAGACCGCAGCGACAAGCTCATTCGCAAGATGCTCGGCGATTCGTACATGGTCACGCCGAAATCGCTGGCCGGCCTCCGTAAGCTCGCCGTTCCCGAGGAGGTGCTGGACAAGCTCGCCACCCTGGAAGACCAATCGTTCAACGGCGTGCAGTTCCGAACCAAGCTGGCGGAGACGCTGCAACCGATGGAACTGCAGCATTACGAGTCGGCAGTCATGGCCCATGCCCGGCGTGCCGAGATGGGCCTCAAGGATGTCAGCACGCAGTTCCGATCCAACACGCCGCAGCTCTTCATGGACATCGACCGCGCCAAGGTCGCCTCGCTCGGCGTCTCGCTCAACGACGTCAACCAGACGCTGGAGATCTACCTCGGCTCGCTGTACGTCAACAGCTTCAACGAATTCGGCCGGCACTGGCAAGTCACGTTGCAGGCGGAGGGGAAATTCCGCGCCGAGATTCCCGACGTGAACCTGCTGCAGGTGCGCAACAACCAGGGTCAGATGGTCCTGCTCGGCACGCTGATCAACATGCGCCAGATCTCGGGCCCGATCTTTGTGCAGCGCTACAACCTCTACACCGCGGCGCCGATCACGGGCAATCTGATGCCGGGGGTCAGCTCGGGGCCGGTGATTTCGGGGGTCAGCCAGCTGGCCGACATCACGTTGCCGCGCTCGATGAAGGCGGAATGGACCGAGCTGATGTACATCCAGATTATCGAAGGCAACACAACGATGATCGTCTTCGGCCTGGCGGTGATCTGCGTCTTCCTGGCCCTGTCCGCCCTG
Source organism: uncultured Gemmataceae bacterium (assembly GCA_963834865.1). Taxonomy (GTDB): domain Bacteria; phylum Planctomycetota; class Planctomycetia; order Gemmatales; family Gemmataceae; genus CAWIDK01. Next base: position 810,547 of record CAWIDK010000002.1, on the reverse strand, counting down.
TACGAAAGCTGGACGCTGCCGTTGGCGGTCATCCTGGTGGTGCCGCTGTGCGTGCTCAGCTCGGTCGCCGGCGTGCTGTGGACGAACACCTCGATCAACGTGTTCGTGCAGATCGGCCTGGTCGTGCTGGTCGGCCTGGCGTGCAAGAACGCCATCCTCGTCGTCGAGTTCGCCAAGCAGCTCCACGACGAAGGCATGTCACGCTACGAGGCGACGCTCACCGCGTCCCGGCTGCGCCTGCGGCCGATCCTGATGACGTCGTTCGCGTTCATCCTCGGCGTGCTGCCGCTGGTGTTCGCCAACGGCGCCGGTGCCGAAATGCGGCGATCACTGGGCACGGCGGTGTTCAGCGGCATGCTCGGCGTCACCGCGTTCGGCATCTTCCTCACGCCGGTGTTCTTCTACGTCCTGCAGGCCATCGACGAGGCGCCGATGTTTGCGACGCACGCCACCCGCTGGACCATTGCCTGCGTGCTCGGCGGCCTCACGGGGCTGGCGGCCGGATTCCTGCTGGCCCAGATCGGCATCGTCCATCTTGGGTGGGGAGTCGTCGTCGGCCCGGCGGGCGGCGTCCTCGCCACGATGTCGGCCCTCGGCGTGCATCAGGCGCTGCGGGCCAGGCGCGAAGTCCCGGAGGGACTCGGAGTCCTGGCGGGACGGCAGATAGGAGCCCAGCACGCAAGTGCTGGGCATGCGGTAAACAACATACCGGAGTCCCAGAGGAACGGCAGAACGAGCGATGGTCGCTAGCTCTGTCGGCCACCGTGGGTGACGCGTTGGAGTCCCGGCTTTAGCCGGAGAAGACCGGCTAAAGCCGGGACTCCAACGCGTCACCCGATGACTCACCGGACGCCGGACGCGGGCTCTCTCGCTCCCCGGAATCCGGACCACTGCGGAGATGCAAACCGTGCTTTCCCGCTTTTTCATCGATCGGCCGATCTTCGCCACCGTCATCTCCGTCGTCATCACGCTGGCGGGAGTCGTGGCGTGGCGGTGGCTGCCGGTGGCGCAATATCCCGACAAGATCACGCCGCCGACCGTGCAGGTGACGGCACTCTATCCAGGGGCCAACTCCCAGACCCTGCGCGATACCGTGGCGGCGCCGATCGAGGAGCAGGTCAGCGGCGTCGAGGGCATGATTTACATGTCCTCGCAATGCACCAACGACGGCACCTATAGCCTGACGGTCACCTTCAATCTCGACATGGACTCCGACATGGCGCAGGTGCTGGTGCAAAACCGCGTCTCGCTCGCGCTGCCGGTCATTCCCCTGCTCGTGCAAAACGAGGGCATCACCGTCAAGAAGATGCTCCCCAGCACCCTCATGATCGTCAACCTGATCTCGCCCATCATGCCCGGCGAAACCAAGCCGCGCTGGGACAGCATCTTCCTCAGCAACTACGCCACCATCTTCGTCAAGGACGAGCTCGGCCGCGTCCCCGGCGTCGCCGGCATCACCTACCTCGGCCAGCGCGACTACAGCCTGCGCGCCTGGCTCGACCCCGACAAGATGGCCACCCTCAAGCTCAACGCGATGGACGTCGTCAGCGCCATCAACGATCAGAACGTCCAGGTCGCCGCCGGCCAGATCGGCCAGCCCCCCACCACGCGCATCCAGCAATTCCAGCTCACCATCAACACGGTCGGCCGGCTCACCAATCCCGAGCAGTTCGCCGACATCATCGTCAAGACCGGCCAGGCCAGCACCACCATCCAGTCCTCGCCCGGCAGCACCAATTCCGCCGGCGGCGCCAACGCGCCGGGCAGCTCCGGCACCCAGACCGGCAGCGGTTCCAGCTCCCCCGCCGCCCTCTCCACCAGCATCGTGCGCCTGCGCAACGTGGTCACCAAGGACGAAAACGGGCAGCCACGTATCGAGCTCGGCTCCCAGCAGTATGACCAAACCTGTACCCTCGACGGCAAGCCCTCCGTGGCCCTGTCCATCTTTCAGCTCCCCGGCGCCAACGCCCTGAAAACCGCCGGCCTCGTGCGCTCGACCATGCGCAAGCTCAAGACCCGCTTCCCCGACGGCCTCGACTACAAGATCGTTTATGACACCACGCCCTTCATCACCGAATCGATCGCCGAGGTCTATAACACCCTGCGCGACGCCGTCATCCTGGTCGCCATCGTCGTGCTCGTCTTCCTGCAGGACTGGCGCACGATGATCCTGCCCATGATCGACGTGCCGGTGTCGCTCATCGGCACCTTCGCCGTCATGGCCCTCTTTGGTTTCACGCTCAACAACCTGACGCTGTTCGGCCTGGTGCTCGCCATCGGCATTGTCGTCGATGACGCCATCGTCGTCCTGGAGAATATCGAGCGCCAGATCTCGACCGGCCTCGACGCCCGCACCGCCACCATCAAGGCGATGGAGGAAATCACCGGTCCCGTCATCGCGATTACCCTGGTGCTCGCCTCGGTGTTCGTTCCCTGTTGTTTCCTCGGCGGCATCACCGGCCAGTTCTTCCGCCAGTTCGCGGTCACCATCGCCTTCTCGACGGTCATCTCGGCCATCAACGCCGTCACCATGACCCCATCGCGCACCGTCATCATCTTCAAAACCGAGCCGGTGGTGAGTGGTGGAGTGGTGAGTGGTGAGTCAAGCAATCCCACTCACCACGCACCACGCACCACGCACCACAAAGAGGCGCTGCCGTGGTGGTTCTTCGGCATCATCGGCGGCCTCGTCACCGTCTGGCTCGGCCAGCATTACCTCGCCGGCCAGTACGGCTTCCCCCCCATGCCCGATCCCGAGGCCGACATCGAGGTCCCCGAATGGCTCGACTGGTCCGCCACCGCCGTCTATTTCACCCCCGGCCTCTTCGTCGGCCTGATGGTCGGCTGGATCATCATCACGCCGGTCAATTTCGTGCTCGGCGCAGTTCTTCCGCGCCTTCAATCGCTTCTTCGACGCCGTCACCATCCTCTACGGCCAGCTGGTCGGCCTGGTGCTGCGGCTCAGCGTGGTGGTCATGGTCGTTTACGGCGGCCTCCTGGTGCTGACCGGCTGGCAGCTCAACACGGCGCCGGCCGGCTTCATTCCCCAGCAGGACAAGGGCTACCTCATCCTCAACGTCCAGCTCCCCGACGCCGCCTCCGTCGAACGCACCCAGCGCGTCATGAGCCGCATCGAACAGGTGGCCCGCGATACGCCCGGCGTCAAGCACACCGTTGCCATCGCCGGCCGCTCCCTGATCCTCAGCGCCAACGCCCCCAATCTCGGCTCGATGTACGTCCTGCTCGATCCCTTCAGCGAGCGCGGGCCGGGCCTCGGCGCCGACGACATCTCCGCCGAGCCTCATGACCCGCTGCCGCGACAAGGTGCGCACCGCCACCGTCGCCGCCTTCGGCGCCCCTCCCGTCGAAGGCCTCGGCACCACCGGCGGCTTCAAGCTCATCATCGAGGATCGCGGCAACCTCGGCCTCGGCGAGCTGCAACGCATCAGCGAACGCATCACCTATCGCGGCAACCACACCGACGGCCTGCAGGGCCTCTACAACAGCGCCCGCGCCGACACCCCCTGGCTCTACCTCGACATCGACCGCACCAAGTGCGAGGCCCTCGGCCTGCACGTCAACGACATTTTCACCACCCTGCAGGTTTACTTCGGCTCCTACTACGTCAACAACTTCAACGAGTTCGGCCGCACCTGGCAGGTCAACATCCAGGCCGACCAGCGTTTCCGCGACAAGACCGACGACATCAAGCGCTTGCAGGTGCGCAACCGCCAGGGCCAGATGATCCGCCTCGGCACGCTGCTCGACATCCAGGACAAGAGCGGCCCTGTCATGGTGTTCCGCTACAACCTCTACTCCGCCGCCGCCATCACCGGCAACACCACGCCCGACATCAGCTCAGGCCAGGCGATCGCGTTGATGCAGGAGATCGCCAACAAGGAGATGCCGCAATCGATGGCCTACGACTGGACAGAGCTGACGTATCTGCAGCTCCAGGCCGGCAACACCGCGATCTTCGTCTTCGTGCTGGCGGTGGTCTTCGTCTTCCTGGTGCTGGCCGCGCAGTATGAAAGCTGGTCGCTGCCGTTGGCGGTGATCCTGGTGGTGCCGATGTGCCTGCTCTGCTCGATTACCGGCGTGATCATCGCGAACCTGGACGTGAACATCTTCACGCAGATCGGCTTCGTGGTGCTGGTCGGCCTGGCGAGCAAGAACGCGATCCTGATCGTCGAGTTCGGCAAGCAGCTCCAGGAGACGGGCGTCTCGCGTTGGGAGGCGACGCTGGAGGCATCGCGCCTGAACTGCGCCCGATCCTGATGACCTCCTTCGCATTCATCCTTGGCGTGGTGCCGCTGGTATTAGCCCACGGCGCCGGCGCCGAGATGCGGCGAGCGTTAGGCATCGCGGTCTTCGCCGGCATGTTAGGCGTAACGATCTTCGGCATCTTCTTAACGCCGGTGTTCTTCTACGTATTGCGATGGTTCAGCGAGCGCTGGGAGCACAGCCATCCGCCGACGCCGACCACCAACGGCGAACCCGCCCTGGTGCCAGCCGGAGCCGCCCCAGAAGAAACCGGCATTCGCCCCGACGAGCGCCGCGGCTGAGCCTAATCCCACGCCGCGGGGCGAGTTTTTCGAACCCCGCGGGTTGTCAGCCGCTGACCCGGCGAGGTATCCGCTTGTGTCCGGGTCGAGCCGTGCACCCCACCCCGCCCGGCAGATCACAGCGCGGCACCGGCCATGACTGGCGCTCCGCCGGCGACGTTACAGACGCAGCCAGCGGCGAATTCGCTGGAACATGGACTCCTCCCGCCATCCCGTACTGCCGAGCGTTGTGCTGATTACTCGGTCCTGACGGAACTGAATCGAGATGCAGCATTCTGGACCGATCCATTCTCCGTCACTTTCTTCGCCGGGAAAGCAAACAAGGGTTGCTGTAAACCGGCCCGATGACGGATAGACCCTGTAGCCGGCGCCGCCTGTTTCATTGCGCCGGACCGCCCAAAATCGCTTCAACTTCGTCCAGCGTCATGCCATCCCGAATCCGGGCAGTATTCTCGGCAGTAATTGCCGACGGTCGCGGCCACAAGAACCGACGACGCGTTTCCAGGGTGGCCGACGCCTGGCGAGCGGCACGCAGCGCCGGCCTGGCATCGTTGCCCAGCGCCCGCAATTCATCGTGGGCGGCCACACGCACATCGAACTGATCGCTATCGAGGTGGAGCACACGCGCCGCCACGCCGAGCACCATCGCGCCATGCCGGCGGAACAGCGCGGCAAACGCCTCCGCGTCGCGCAGGACGGCGAAGCGGCGCAATAGCTCGCGGTCCGATGTCAGATCATCGCGCTGCCGGGCCACCAAAGTGCGGATGCACCTGTGGATCGAGGTTTCTCTTGTCGCCATACGTTCACACCGCCATCCGAAGCGTCAATCGTGCGTAGCTGCTACATATAATCGCTTCTGAGCCTATCGGCGGCGGTTCATTTTCCGCCGGCCCGGCCGAGACGGTCGTCAAAGCCGTTGTGGAGAGCCTGCGGTGCGGGAGATCGGTTCGCCGGCCCAGCGGCTGAACGGGGACGTTTGGTGAAGGGGGGCTCGGTGGTCCCGAGCGTGCTGCGGCGAAGATGGCTGCTTGCTTCATCCGTCGTACTGCTGGCGGTTGCCCGAAGCCGTCTGGTTGATCTATCCCACAGAGTCGGATAGTATGAAAGCGACCTTCGTCGAGACGACAGGGTTCACCGAGGCCGTTTCAGGATTCCTGCCGGATCGTGCGTACGTCGGAATTCAGCAACTTCTGATGGAGAACCCGAATGCGGGACACGTGATACCTGGCTGTGGCGGGTTACGGAAACTGCGTACCTCTGACGCCGAACGCGGACAAGGGAAGCGGGGCGGCGCACGGCTGATCTACCTGCACGTGCCCACGGCCAAGAGATTCTACCTGCTCGACATCTTCGGCAAAGACGAGAAGGACGATCTCTCTGCGGGCGAGAAGAAACAACTACGTAAATTGGCGGGTGAGCTGAAGGCGGAAGCAATTGCAGCGCATGAACGCTGGCTGAAGGAGAACGACTGATGGCGACGAAAACCCGAAAGCCAATTTTCGAGCGGCTCAAGACGGGACTGGCAGAGAGCATTGCCCACGCTCGTGGCGAACTGACGCTCAAGACCGTCGAAGTGCCGGAAGCCCCGCCGGAGATCGATGCGAAGACGCTGGTGGCGTTACGAGAACAGGCGGCCATGTCGCAGGCCGTTTTTGCCAAGGTCCTGTATGTATCCACCAAGACCGTGCAAAGCTGGGAGCAAGGCGTTCGGGTGCCATCGAAGGCTGCCCGACGACTCATTCACATCTTCGCGCAGCAACCGGCTCTGGTGTGCAAGGTCGTCGGACTGCCTACCGTGCAACTGCATGGTTTCAAGATTGTGCAAGTCGGCAAAGGGCGACGCCGGATTGTAAGGGACTCGAAGGCAAGCCACGCTAGAAAGCTGGAAGCGAGCTGACCGCCGAGTTGCAAGTCGCGGCCGACCAGCGGTGTGTCGTTTTGCCATCGGCGGGCACTACCTTAGAGAGGGTCCGAGGGCGCCCCCCCTGAGGAGGTACGCAGCCATGGCCGAGAAGGGATTGCGCACCGTTGTGCAACATGCGCGGCAGCTCGTGGCGCTCGACGTAGCGGGCAGCCTTTCGGACCGGGAGCTGCTGGATCGCTACGTGCGTTGCCGGGACGAGGCCGCCTTCACGGCCCTGGTTCAGCGCCACACGGCAATGGTTCTGGGCGTTTGCCGGCGTGTGCTCAAGCACGGTCAGGACGCCGAGGACGCCGGTCAGGCGACGTTTCTCGTGCTGGCCCGGACCGCCACGTCGATTCACAAGCGCACCGCGCTGGCAAGTTGGTTGTACGGCGTGGCGTATCGCATTTCGCGGAAAATGCACACGGCGCAGGCGCGTCGCCGAGCGCGAAGAGCGCCCGGCGGCACCGGGCCTTGCAATCCGACACACGATGCCACTTGGCGCGAAGTTCAGGCGGCGCTCGATGAAGCGCTGATGTCGCTTGCGGAGAAATACCGAGCGCCGCTGGTGCTGTGCTACCTGGAAGAGCGAACGCGCGACGAGGCGGCGCAGCTCCTCGGGCTGACGTTGAGCACCCTGCGCGGACGGCTGGAACGGGGCCGTGGCCAGGTGCGCGCCGACCTGGCGCGCCGCGGCATTACCCTGTCCGGCGGTCTGCTGCTGGCCGCGCTGACCGCGGACACCGGCAGCGCGGCCGTGCCGGCGGCGTTCGCCGCGGCCGCCGTCCGCGCGGCGTTTGCGCGATCCGTCGGCCCGGCGGCCGCGCGCGTTGCCCTGTTGGCGGACGGAGCGGTGAAGACCGTCGCTCCGATCAAGATCGTGATCGCGTTCGCGCTGCTGGTGGTCCTGGGCCTCGGTGCGGGCGCCGGGATGATCGGGCAGCCGAACGAACGGGCCGACGAGCCGGCGACGGACAGCGTCCAGCTCGCCCCAGCGGCAGAAGCCCAGCCGCCGCAGGCTGAGCGACGCGATCGCTACGGTGATCCGCTGCCGCCCGACGCCGTCGCTCGCCTCGGCACCATCCGCTTCCGTCCCGGCGGCCATGTCGACAGCGTCGCGTTCATGCCGGACGGCAAGCAGCTCGTTGCCTTCGGCCCCGAGAACGACCTTAGCGTGTGGGACGCGGCAACGGGCAAGGAACTGCTCCGTCACCATACAGCCGAGACCGGCAAGGGTATCCGGTTGCGGCGTGACGCATTGCTCACACCGGATGGCCGTCACGTGGTAACGCTGGAACGTAGCTTCGACAAGGGAGAGTGGATCCGTATCCGCGACCGCGTCGACCTGAAGCTCATTCGTGAATTTGCGGTCGAAAGTCTGGACGATCCGCGGCTGACGCCCGACGGCAAGCATCTGATCGCGCTCCGCTCCGACGACCATAGCGACGTGGAAATCTGGGACCTGGAGGCCGGCAAGCGCGTCCGATCGTGGCGGGTTAACGAAGCGGGCGTTTGGCGCCTCGACCTGGCACGCGACGGCAAGACGGTCGCCACCGCCGGCGCGGACACGACCATCCGCGTCTGGGACGTCGCGACGGGCAGGCTCATCCGCGAGATCGCCGGGCTGGCGAAAGCCGCGAACATTCTCGCCCTGGCCCCCAACGGCGAACTCGTTGCAACTGCGTCGTTCAGCTATGACCCAAGCGAGTTACGCAAGTTTGGTCCGTTCAAGGTCTTTCCGTGGGATAATCGCATCCACATCTGGGACGTGGCGTCGGGTAAGCAGCTGTGCCAACTGCAAATGGAGGCCCGCGGCGATTACGGCGACCATCCCCCGACCTTCCACTCGGCGATGTTCGCGCCGGACGGCAAACATCTCGTCACCGTCTGCTCGGATGGTGCACTGCGCATCTGGGATGCGCGGACGGGTAAACTGCAACGGCAAGTCGCCCTCGGCCAGCGCAGCGTGATGAGGCTGGCGTTTTCTCCGGATGGTCAGACTCTCGCCATCGGCACGAGCGGGATCCGTTTGCTCGATTGGGCGACCGGCAAGGATAAGCATCCGGAATTCGGCCACGTGTACGCCTTCTCCACGCTGGCGCTCACGCCGGACGGCCGCACCGTTGTCACCTGCGATCACGGGCCCATGCAGGTGTGGGACGCCACCACCGGCCAGCTTCGGCGACAGCTTGCGGGCCACGACCCGACCGTCATCGAGCGCACGGCGCTTGGCCTGCTCCCCGACGGGCAGACGCTTCTATCGGCCGGCACGGACAAAACCCTGCGGCTTTGGGATCTCGCCACGGGTCAGGAACGGCGACGAACCGCCGTTTCGTTCATCGGGTTGCCGATGGCAGTCACCGGCGATGGCGCGCTCGTCGCGCTCGTCCACGAGGACCTCTCCATTCGGCTGATCGAAACGGCGACGGGCAAGGAACGGCTGCGCATCCCGGTCGGCGCAGACCAGTTCAATCCTGCCGTCTTCACTGCGGACGGGCGGACGCTGATCGTTTGGCATATCGACCACACCGCGGGCGTCTGGGACCTCGCCACCGGCAAGGAAATGCGGCGGATTGCATTCCCCGAGCGCAGGAATCCGACGACGCCCGATCATGAATGGTACACTGGCGCGGTTTCGCCGGACGGCCGATTCATCGGGTACCGCAGCTCGGACGGGCGGCTCGCGCTCTACGAGATCGCGACCGGAAGGCAGTTCCGTCTCATGGAAGGTCTCGCCAAGGATGGTGTCGGCCCATTCGCCTTCAGCCCCGATGACCGCTCACTTGCATGGGGCGATCGGGGACAGGCGCGGGTCCACGTGCTGGAGCTCGCCACCGGCAAGGAACGGATGCACTTCGACGGCCATCACGGCTCGATCCACGGTATCGCATACGCCGCCGATGGACGAACGCTGGTCTCCAGCAGCGTGGACACCACCGCGCTCGTGTGGGACGTGACGCGCTCGCGCTCCGCCAAGGGCGCCGCGCTCGACCCTGACGCCGCATGGCTGGCCCTGGCCCAGGACGACGCAGCGACAGCGTATCGCGTCATGTGCAGTCTGGCCACGACGCCCAACGACGCGGTCGCCCTGTTGCAGCAGCGGATCGTGCCGGCACCGCGCCCCGACGAGAAGCGCCTGGCAACACTGATCGCCGATCTCGACAGCCCGCAGTTCGAGGTGCGCGACGCCGCCGGCAAAGAGCTGGCGAAACTGGGCGAGACGGCGGTGCCGGCGTGCCGTGCCGCAATTCAGACCGCTGCTTCGATCGAGACGCGCCGCCGGTTGCAGGGGCTGATTGATCAGCAAGCGGACGTGGCATGGACGTTTAGTCCCGAACGCCTGCGCCTGCTCCGCTCGGTCGAGGTGCTTGAAATGGCCGCCACCGCGGAGTGTCGCGCATTGCTCGCGCGGCTTGCGGACGGCGCCCGGGAACCCAGCTCACCGAGGAGGCGGCCGCCAGTCTGCGGCGGCTTGCCAAGCGTTGATCTCTCCACGCCGCCCAGCAAACCGGACCGCAGCGCGCGGCACGCCGAGGCGCTCCACGATTTTCCGGCAACCAAACACTTGACAACGAACCGCGGCCGTGTTCTTCTGACGTGGTTGGGAAACTCAGTACCCCGCCGCCAGGAAGCGCATCACCTAGTCGCATTTAGGTAACTGCGATATGAGCCGCAGCGCTATCATCGGCATCGTCTGCGCCGCTGTCGCCGGCATCGGTTTACTCGTTTGCTGTGGCGGCGCAGGGCTCGCCTGGGTGTACCTGCGCAGTGACCGGCAGCCCGCGCCTGTGCAAGCTGCCCCGGCTGTAGCGAACAAGGATCAAGATGCGCGGCGGCATGTCGAAGCATCCGCGGGCTTTTCCTTTGTGCCGCCAACGGGTTGGGCGGCCCGGCCTGTTCAGGGTGTCAAGTACAAAGTGGTCGCTGGGCCAGCGGCTGCGGGTTTCGCTCCGAATATCAACGTCGTGGACGAGTCGTTCCCCGGCCCGCTTGCCGCTTATGTCAATGGAAACCTCGCTGCCATGCGGCAACAATTAAAGGGCTTTCGTCTGCTGCAACAATCTGACTTCAAGACCACGGAAGGACTGGCCGGGGCGCGGTTCACCTTTGAAAACCAGCAGAACGGCAGGATGCTGCGCCAAACGTCCTACTTTTTCGCCAACGGTGATAGGAAGTTTGTCGTCACCTGCACTGCGTTGGCCGACGGGGGCGACCGGCTGGATGCGGTCTTTGAAAGCAGCATGAAGACATTCCGGTTCGAGCGGCAGTGAGCGGGATGGTAGACTACGCCAAGCAGCCATGAACGTTTCCCCACAACTCGGCGCTTGCCTCGGCGATATGGTGCGCCGCTGCAATCGCAAACTTGCCTTCGATGCGGTGTTGAAAGCCTCGATGGGCGTATTGTTCTCCGTCCTCACGTTCGGATTCGTCTACTGGGCGGGTTGGTTTTTCGGGTTCTTTTTCGCTCGTTACCTGAGCCTGCACGCGTGGCAATTTGGGGTGATCTTCGCCGGTCTGTTGTTGGTCGTCGCGACCTGGTCGGCGTGGCGTCGAGTCGATCCGATGGCCGGCCTGCAGCGGTTGTCGGACACGCAATTGTTGCTCACTCTGATTAGCCAAGCTTCGCCCAACATCCTTTACTTCAGCCCCCGCCACGCGACGGCCGGAGCGGCGCTCATCCTCATCGGCGGTCCGGCCAATGTTGTGCAAGCTTTCGGCATCTGGGCGCATCGCATCCGCGTCGAGGGCTCTTTGATCGCGGATGCAGCGCGCCTCCTCGCTTCATGTCAAACGCGACTGCCGGTTAAGCAAGTCCGTGAGCCGGCCGCGGCTCTGCTGCTAAAGCGCCTTGCTTTGATCAAGGTCATTCCGAGCGGCGACTCCGTAGCGTTGGCACTCACCGATAAGGGGTTCGCGGTTCTTGCAGCAGACAAGACGGTCAGCGGCAGTAGGGGACCCGTTTAGCGGCCGGTCGCAGACCGGCCCGTTCCGGCGCAGAGCGCAAAGCAACGGTCGAGGTGTACCATGTTTGAGCAGATGGTTGTTGCCCCGCTTATTGTGCTGGCATTTCTTTTGGGCGTCTTGCTGCTGCTGGGAGGCTTGCTTTGGTTGCGCTTATGCGCTCAGAAGAAGTGGCTGGTGCTGTTTGTCGGTTGTGTGCTGATCGGTTTCGCCTGGGCGGCCGCGATGGCCGTCAAGCAATATGAGGAGCGAATTCAGTCGTACTCGGGAGAAATCCAGCGCTTGCGCACTCTGTATCCGGTTGAATCCCTGGAGACGCGGCTGCCGCCGCCGCGCCTGGTGTCAAGAGGCGACGCGGATCTTTCCCAAGCCGCGCACAGCATCCTGCGCGAGATCGAAAGCTCAAACGAGTTCGGTGATGGCCGCGAACGGGCCGAGCGCTTGCAAAAGCTGCATGAAGGCAGCGTCGATGAATTTGTCCGACGCGAGGGTTTTGGCGTCGCGCGCATGCTCGGCAGCTATGCCGAGTCGGTACTGGCAAACGCTGGCCGAGACAGGACGTCGGTCCCACAGCCCGGCGGTGATTTGTCGGATTCCTGGCATCAAATGGACGTGACCGAGGCGCCAAGGGATGTCAAATCGGCACCGTTGCTTTTCGCGCACTCCAGCAACGTTCTTCATTTCGTCAATATCGCCGGGTTCGGCTTCATGAAAGACCGCAACCACGTCGCGGGATTTCAGCCGCATCAATTCAACAAGCTAGCCGAACCGGCGGCCTGGAAAGTCCAACGGCTCGAGTTGCTCGGGCTGTTGCTGGCGGCGGAACCGCGGGTGTACGTCACTGCGGAATTGCCGCGGATGGGGAAGATCCGGACGGCACCGACGCGGCTGCTGGACGCATTCGAGGCCGTGGGCCTGGCGCGGCTCCGCGGCGGCGAGGAACTGTTCATCCGCGAAGCGCCGCAAGGCATCCGGATGCTCGGCGCCGTCCGCTGCGTCAAGCAGTGCATCGCGTGTCACGGCGGCGAGCGCGGCGACCTGCTCGGCGCGTTCTCGTACTTATTGACGAAGATGCCGTGAGCCTAGGGAACCTCGCGGCTGCCGCTCACCGTCACCGCGGGCACCGAGCCGGCATCGCGCACACGGCGGCCGACGACGATCACACGCTCCGGCACCGGCTGCAGGTTGCGGTCGAGGTTGACCACGCCGATCTCTTCCCACGCGAACGGCAGCTTGGGCCGGCTGTCGCCGGCACTCGTGAAGCAGAAGTAGCCCACGTCGTCGGCCGACTCCTTGCCGAACGGCACGCAGTGCCGCGGGTGGACGATCGGCACGCGATAGAGGTAGTTGAACAGCGAGTCCACCGGGCCGTCGAGGCTCACCAGCTCCTGGCCGGGCGGCAGCTTTTGCTTCAGCGCTTGCACCGCGGCAGCGGCGTCCACCCGGCGGCGCACGCGGACGTTCGTCACGAGCCCGGTAAACGTCAGTACCAGGAACATCACCATCGCGATCACCGAGAGCTGCACCTGCCGCTGCGCCTGCGCCGGCGTCGCGGCAGCGCGGGCACGCAGCAGCAGCACGGCCAGGCCGACCGTCAGCCCGGCGTACGCCAGCGCCACCAGCAGCGGCTCGGTCAAGGGCTGCAGCACCGGATGCAAATCGCCGGCGCCGGCGGCCAGGATGACGACAACTAGCGCCGACGCGATCATGACACCGGCCATGGTCGCGCTGTAGCGGCGCCGGGCGGCGTGCAGGGACGAGACGACCTCCGCCTCGGCACAGCGCTGGACGGCCAGGCCAATCAGCACCGCCAGGCACGGGAACAGCGGCGCGAAATAGCGCGGCAAGCCACCCGGCGGAATCCAGCACGTCGGCCAGGCGACGGCCAGGCACACGGACATGAACAACACCATCGGGCGGGCCGCGCCGATGCGGCGGCGCAGGTCGGCACTCAGGTATGGCAGCAGCAGGAGACACCACGGCAGCGTCGCGGCGATCACCTCGAGCGGATAGGTCACGAGGTGCGTCGCCGTCTCGGCGAGATTCCAATCCACGACGTGCCGGCTGTTCTGCACGGTCTGGTCGCCGAGCCAGACTTGCGTGACCGCGGGCCAGCCCATTTCCAGGCCGTAGGGCACCACCCACGCGAGCAGGATGGCGGCGCCGACGGCCATGCCGGCAAGATGGCCCCAGCAAAACAGCCGGCGCCACGCGCGCGTCAGGACCAGATAGATCGTGATGGCGCCCAGGAAATACGGCGGCGCCTGGATGCCCTTGGTCAGCGTCGCCAGGGCCATCAGGCTGTAGCCGGCCGAATGGGCCAGCCAGTCGGGCCGGCCGCGCAAGAGACGCCGTGCCAGACGAGCAACGAGGCGCTAACCAGCAGGATGAACAGCGGCTCCGTCTCGGCATAGAGCCCCATCTTGAACATGTCCGCCATCGTCGCAAATGACGCGGCGGCCGTGAACGCCCCGAGCCGGCTGAGACTGATCCGGGCATAAGCATAGATCAGGAGCGTGGTAGCGAGGGTCGCCAGCAGCGACGGCAGGCGAATGGCGTAGACATCCCAGCTGCCCAGCAACACGCAGCAGACGGCGTTGACCCAGTTCTGCAGCGGCGGCCGAATGCGCAGCGGCTGGCCCTGGACGCGTGGCGTGAGCCAGTCGTGCCAGTAGACCATTTCGAAGGCGATCTGGGCGCGCGTCGGTTCTTCGCCGCGCAACGGCAAATCGCCGGCGCGCAGGAAGTAGGCCGTCACGACCAGGATCACGAGTCCCGCGACCTGCCAGTCGCGCCACCACGGCTTGTCCGGCGCATTGTCCGGCGCGGATCGAATCAGTGCTCACGAGGTTTCTCCTCGGCGACCAAGTGCCTATCAGGAGCCGAAGATAACAAACGATCGGATGACGGGGGAAGACCGACCGGCTGCCGTCAAGTAAGCTGGGCCGTCGCGGAAACCTGGGCGGCTCGCCCTCGCAGGCGCTTCGGGCTCACAGACCATTCAATAATTGAGCCGCACCGAAAAGTACGGCAAATTGTTGTTGCGAATCGGGGTGGTGCGGAAATCGACGACGAATTCCGACCCGAGACGAAATTCCAGCATGCGCAGACGCTCGAATGGCACGATCGCCAGGCCCGTGTCCGCCTGGAGCAACCGGGGCTCGTAGGTTTTTTCGCAGATTATCTCGGCATCGACATACACGTAGCAGCAGGTCGCGGGGATGTCCCAGGTCAGATAGGTGCGGGCGAACAGGCCGGCCTTGAACAGGTTGCCGTCCAGGCCGGTGATGTACCCGTTCGGCAAGCAGCCCAGGCTCACAAAGTCGGCCCGCGAGACGTTGAACCCGTCCTGGCCGAGTCTGGCATATTCGCCGCTCAGGTACAGGCGATTTTCCAGGCTGAGCCCGTCGTTATAACCGGACGGGACGGTCAAGGAATTGCCGCGATTGAGGTTGTTGAACGCATAGCCACCGGCCCGGAATTCGAGAGCGTCCCAGTAGTTCCAGGCGGCGCCGGCGGTGATGTCGAACTCGCGTTTGGTGTAGTCGAAATTGCCGTGCGTTTGCCCCGGGGTGCCGCGCTGGCCCCAGAAGCGCGATTCGCCGAACAGGTAGAGCCCGTGCTCGGGCCACAGCCAGATGTTGATGTCCAGATCGAGGCTGAAGATCGGGTTATACGGTTCGCCGTTGGGGGCCATCCGATTGGCATCGGGAAACACCTTGGTGTCGATGACGCCCCAGACCATCCGGTACGGACTGACGTAACCGCCGGCAGGGGTGGCCACGGGCGTGGCAACGGCGGTTGCGGACGCGGGGGAAGAGACCACTGGGGCGTCCGGCAACGGGGCCGCGCCGTTGACCGCACCCGCCGGCTCGTCCGGAGCGACCGCCACGAGCAGCGTTACCGTCAACAACACGCTGCCGATCGGCATCGCAGGTCACTCCTTCGCCAACCCGAGCGCGCAGGGCAGCCGGCGCAATGTAGGGGCGGACCATAGACCGTAGCGGCGGTGGCGTCAAGAGCGAGCGGTTTGTGCTATAGGTGCAGCTCAACCACGTCCTTGTCGTTGAGCACGTGGTCGCGGCCGACCGACTGACCGTCGTAGACGCCGGTGCCCCAGATCTGCGCCGACTTGAGGTTGTGGGCAAAGTCGCGGTGCACCAGGGCGGCCATCTCCACCAGTGTGCTGCCGATCGGGCAGGTAAACGGCGACGTCAGGTCCGGCGGCTTGCCGGGCTGCTTGGTATAGACGCGAATCACGTTCAGGAAGCGGTAGATCGCTTCGCGCGCGTCCTCCAGGCCGGTGCCGTGCTCCGCCGACAGCACGTGGACCGGGAAGCGGGCGCCAAACATCTCGCGCACAATTTCCAGCCGATCCGCGGCGCCGGGCAGATCGATCTTGTTGGCCAAGAGCAGCGTGCGAACATGAGCAATCGACGGATCCTCGGCGATCGCTGGCCCGGCACCTGTGAGCACCGTCTTGACCCCCGCCAGGCGCTCGAGCACCGTGTCGGCGGCAAACGGCCCGTCATCGTCACCGAGGTCCACGAGCCACAGTGCGGCATCGGCGGCGCGGACCATACTCGAGACGTACGGCTCGAGATAGTCGGCGGTGATCGGCGGCGTGTCGATGAGCTGGACCTTGACGTCCTGCCATTCCATCATGCCGGCGTGTGGCTCGTGGGTGGTGAACGGATACGGCGCCACCTCCGGCGTGGCGCGGGTGAGCCGCGTCAACAGCCGGCTCTTGCCCGCGTTGGGCGCGCCGACAAGGACGTACTGGCCGGCCCCCTGTCGTGGAATCTTGTGGCTGACGCCGGCCTTTTTGGGATGGCGCCGGGCATGCTCGATCTCCTGCTTGAGATCGCTCATCTTGGTCTTGAGCTCGGCCTGCAGCTTTTCGCTGGCCTTGTGCTTGGGCACGAGCGCCCACATACGCTTGAGGCACTCCAGCCGGTCCTCGGGCGTCTGCGCCTTCTTGAACTCGGCTTCGGCTTCCAGGTATTGTGGAGTAAGGTTGACCGCCATGGTGAAATCCCCCAAGCCGCGGGATGAGCGCAGCGAAACCCGCGGGTCTGCCAAGGTTCACTTCGCGTCAAAGACCGCGGCCACATCCACGGTGAAGCCAGGCAGGATGACAGATGTTGCGGTGTCGCCGCGGCGGAAGATGCCATGCTCGACATAGCTTGCGCCCTGGAGCGTTAGCACCGTGATCGTCTTGTCCTTTGGATTGACGATCCAGTACTCCGGCACGCCGCCTTCCGCATACTCGTGCCGCTTGTCCACCAGGTCGTGCGCCGGCTTGTGCTTGCTCACAACCTCCATCGTTAGGTCCGCTCCAGTCCAGATGCGATTCTGCCGCCGTGGATCGTTCACGTCCTTGACGAGCAGTAGGTCCGGCTGGCGGAACTTGCCTTTGCGGATTCGGAGTCGGATTCCGGCGAATTGGACGTTGCCGCCCAGAGGCTCGACGAACGCGCAGCAAGCGAACAAGAGGAATTTCAAGATCGCCTGGTGTCGCGTGGTGGGCATCGGCAATACCTCGATGTAGCCGTCGGTGTACTCCACCAGACGATTGGTCTGGTCGCTCAACCACAAGTAGTCGTCTTCCGACCACTTGCCCTGGCCGGGGAGCGTTTCGAGTAGCAAGCGCTGCAGCTCGCGCTCGGACGTAAAAGGCATGATTGTGTGCATGGCAGGCAACTCCGCTCGGTAGTCAACCTCTCCCGGTCAGTATACATTGACCGCAATCGCCTCAACAGACCCGCGCGAGCCCGGACGATGCCCGATCTTTATGACCAGATTCAAGAGGCCAAAGCCGCCCTCGAAGCGCGCTGGCACGGCCAGCCACGCGTCGGCATCATCCTGGGCACCGGCCTGGGCGGGCTGGCCGAGGACATCGAGGCCGACGTTGCCATTCCCTACGAGGCGCTCCCGCATTTCCCCGGGTCGACGGTCAAGTCGCACGCCGGCCGGCTTGTCTGCGGCACCCTCGGCGGCAAGGCGGTCCTCGCTATGGAAGGCCGGCTGCACTTCTATGAGGGCTACACCCTGCAGCAATTGACGTTCCCAGTGCGCGTCATGAAGGCCATGGGCTGCGACGTGCTCATCGTCAGCAACGCCTGCGGCGGCATGAACCCGCAGTGGGCGCGCGGCGACATCATGCTCATCGAGGACCACATCAACCTGCTCGGCGACAACCCGCTGATCGGCAAGAACGACGACCGCCTCGGCCTGCGCTTCCCCGACATGTCCGCGCCCTACGACCAGGGTTTGCTCGCGCTGGCCCAGCGCATCGCTCTGGAGGAAAAGATCGTCGTCCACAAGGGCGTGTTCGTCGCGGTGGCCGGGCCAAACCTCGAGACCCGGGCCGAGTACCGTTTCCTGCGCACCATCGGCGCCGATGTCGTCGGCATGTCGACGGTCCCGGAGGTGATCGTCGGCGTACACGGCGCAATGCGCATCCTCGGGCTGTCGGTAGTCACCGACCTCTGCCTGCCCGATGCGCTGCAACCGGTGAGCCTCGAAGAGGTGATCGCGGTCGCGAACGCCGCCGAGCCGAAGGTGCGCACTCTCGTGCGGCGCGTGGTCGCGGAACTGGAGTGAACGCTTGGGCGGCGGCACGAATTCAGAATCAGCGCCGCGGCGCGATCTGGCGGCGCTCCTGTTCGTCCACCTGTTCCCGCTCGCGATGGCGTGGATTTACCTCGTCGTCGTGCGCGCTCCCGCCGAGGGTGCGGAATCTGCGTCGGCCGCCGTCGGCGTGGCGTTCGGCATTGCCAAGGTTGTGCAGTTCTCGTTCCCGGCGCTTTACGTCTGGTGTTGCGCGCGCCAGCAGCTGCGCCCGACGGCGCCGACCGCGCGCGGCCTCGCGTTTGGCGTCGGCTTCGGGCTCGCGGTCGCGCTGGCGATGTTCGCGGTCTATTTCGGCTGGCTCGCACAAAGTCCGCTGTTCGCGCAGACGCCCGCCAAGATCTACCGCTTGCTAGAAGAGATGCACTGCGACAGCCCGGGCAGATACTGGTTGCTCGCGACCATTTACTGCGTCGCACACTCGTTCTTGGAGGAGTATTACTGGCGCTGGTTTGCCTTCGGCTGGCTGCGCCGGTACACGCCGCTCGGCGTCGCGATCGGCCTGTCGGCGCTCGGCTTCACCGCGCACCACGTCGTATTGCTGGCCGTCTACTTTCCGGGCCGATTCTGGACGCTGGTGCTGCCGCTGTCCCTGGGCGTGGCGGTCGGCGGCGCGGTCTGGGCCTGGTTGTATCAGCGCTCCGGCTCGCTGTACGCGGCGTGGCTCAGCCATGGACTGGTCGACGCCGCGATCTATGTCATCGGCTACACCATGCTGGCGCCGTACTGGAGCGTCGCGCCGGCAGCTTAGCGGCAAAACCGCTCGTAGTTCCGCCTTCAGGCGGCTCCCCGGCCGCCTGAAGGCGGAACTACGAGCCGATCAATCGTCGTCGTCATCGTCATCGTCGTCGTCATCCCAGCGCACCGGGACGTTCGGATTCTTCTTGGGCCGACCCGGTGTGGGCGGGTGTTCGAGGCCGGCCTTCTCCATCAGTGAAATTCCCATGACGTCCTCTTCCTCCTCCTCCATGAGCTCGTCGATGCGGCTGAGGCGGTCGGTCGGTTGGTACTCGATCTTGTAATCGCGCTTGCCGATGCGAATCGTTTCGCCGGGACGCAGGATCTTCTTGCCGCCCGGAGCCACGAGTTCGCCGTCGACCTTGATGCCGTTGGTGCTGTTGAGGTCGCGGATGACCCAGAAACCGTCCTTGAAGAACAGCTCGCAGTGCTTGCCCGAGATATTGGGGAAGCGCAGACAGATATCGCACGATTCACGCCGGCCCAGGACCAGGGGCGTGCGTTCAAGCGGGATCGAGTCGCCGCCGCCGATCGGAACCAGTTCGCCGTTGCAACCAGAGTCCATGTCTGCCACCGTTGGAAGGATAGGACCGTCACCTCACCGCCAGGAAAGGAAGCCCGAGACCGGTCGGTGGGCGAGGGTCTCATGGCTCCTTAATCATAACCGGCCCGCGCACGCTCGTCTAGTATGTACTTGACGAATGCGTGGTTTTCTCCCTAGCGTGAAAGGGCGCGGCGCGGTGCAGCCTGCACCGGCCTTGGCGGGGGAGGTGGTGACGTGCCGACCTTGCTGGTGGTAGGAGGTGGACTGTTCGGCTCGCTTGCCGCCGTGTGGGCCCGCCGTCACGGTATCGAAACGGTGGTGTTCGACGCCGGCCTGGACGGTGCCGCGTCGCCCGCTGCCGCCGGCCTGTTCCAAGAGGCCTGGGCGGGCAAGAAACTCCAGGAGCATTACCAGCGAGCCCTACCCCTGTTCGATCAGCTGGTCGCGGTTCGGTCGGTTTGTCTGACGCATGACGACGGCCGGCGTGAACAGCTGCTGTGCGTTCCGCCCGCGGCGATCCTCGAGCCGGCTCCCACTCGCCAGCGCGTCACCGCCGTCGGCGACGGCTGGCTCGAGGCCGGCGGACAGCGCTATGACGGCTGGGTGTACATCGCCGCCGGCGTGTGGTGCGGCGCCTGGTGCAACGGCCTGGGCGTCTACGGCAAGGCTGGAACAGCCCTCATTTTCCACGGCGAACAGCCAGGACGCATCCGCCGCCTGGCGCCAGGCCGGCAAGCCATCGCATTTGTCCGCGATCCGGGAATGACGTATTTCAGCGACGGCACCGCCGAGCGCGACTACGCCAACGAGCACGAGCACCAGACTCGCGCCTGCGCCGCCGCGCTGGGTTTGGCCGGCGAACCGGCCGTGCGCTGCTGGGGACGCCGGCCATACGCGCCGGGTGGGCCGGTGTTCCGCCGGATTGGCGCCCGCACCTGGTTGGCAACCGGCGGCCGCAAAATGGGCACCATCCTCGGAGCGTCGTATGCACGGCGATTGGTCGAGGAGGAACTTCGCTAAACCGACGCGGCTGCCTTGTCGCCGGGGGGCCAACCGCTACAATGACACGGATCGCCGCAACTCTGACCAACAACGCTGGAACCGAAGAAGCAATGGCGCTCTCGTCGCCTGGGTTCCCCCGCGGAGGATCGGCCATGTCCATGCATTTCGTGTCCCATCCCTGGCAAGTTCAGGACGTTGACGACGGGACGATCGTCAAATTGACCGAGCAAGATCTCGACACCGCTCTGGCCGACGACCTGCTGGAGTTGGCGCTGGAAAGCGGCCGGCCCAACCTGTACCTCGATTTGCTGGAGGTGCGGGCGCTGTCCGGGAACGTGGCGGGCAAACTCTTCAGCCTGGATCGGCGGTTGCGCACCGCCGGCAGCCGCCTCGTGCTCTGCAACCTGGCGCCGATGCTCTGCGAGGCGCTGCAGGCACGCAATGCTTAGGCGTGTGCGGACGCGGTTGGCGAGCCGCCGGGCTTGTCCCGGCGGTGTGTACACGACGGGGACAAGCCCCGCCGCTCGCCAGCAAATTGCTTCAGTGCGCCGCGCACCCGCGCAGTGGCGGTTCGGTGAAGCCGTGATCGATTTGCCCAGCTATTAGGCAGGCACCTGGCTCTCCGCGGTGTTTACCACCGCTTGCGGATCGCACCCATCTGCGGACTCGCCAACGAGTTTACAGCGATCGCACCCCGCGGGCAGCCCTCCGGCACGAGAATTGCTCGGCTTGTTTGCGTATTTCCTCTCCCCTAGTCTCCTCTTCCCCGGGGCCCAATGGAGTGCGCACCCGGGCAGCAGATATCCACACGACCACTTACGATGAACATGGGAGGCTTCGAATGAGGCACGGTTTCTTGATTGACATGGACGGGGTGTTATATCGCGGGCCCGAATTGATCCCCGGCGCGGATATCTTCATCCGCGAATTGCGGGCCCGCGGCACGCCGTTTCGCCTGCTCACCAACAACAGCCAACGCACCCGCCGCGATGTGGCGGCCAAGCTCGCCCGGCTCGGGATCGACGTCGACGACGAACACGTCTTCACCAGCGCGATGGCCACCGCCCGTTACCTCGCCGCCCAGAAGCCCGGGGGCACCGCCTTCGTCATCGGCGAGGGGGGCTGTTGACGGCGCTGCACCACAACGGTTACGCGGTCGTCGACCACGACCCCGACTTCGTCATCGTCGGTGAAGGCCGAGCCTACAATCTCGAGCTGATCGAGACAGCGGTGCGGATGATCGAGCGCGGCGCCAAGCTGATCGCGACCAACCTCGACCCGAACTGTCCCACCCAGTCCGGCCTGCGGCCCGGCTGCGGCGCGATGGTCGCGGTGCTGGAGTCGGCGACGGGCGTCAAGGCGTTCAGCGTCGGCAAGCCGAGCCCGCTGATGATGCGCGCCGCCCGCAAGGAGCTGGGATTGACCACCGATGAGACGGCAATTATCGGCGACACCATGGAAACCGACATTCTCGGCGGCGTGCAGATGGGCTACCACACCGTGCTGGTCCTGAGCGGCGGCACGCGCTCTGAGCACCTCGAACGCTATGCCTATCGTCCCGAGGTTATCGTCGAATCGCTAGCGGAATTCACCACGATGATGGCCGAGGCCGACTGGTGTCCGCCCTGGCAGCGCGGACCGGCCCGTTTGCGTTCAGAGCGCGTAAGACAACGAACCGACCCCCACGCCGCGGGGTGAGTCTTCGAACGCCGCGGGTCGAAACACCCGCGGCGTTCGAAGACTCACCCCGCGGCGTGGGGGGCATATCTTGCACGCTGTTGGCACCAAATTCAGCGACCGTACCAATATCCCGGCATCGGCTGGGGTTGGTAGCTCACGGGATAGACCCCCTGCCCATAACCGTACGGCGCCGCCGGCGGTGGATAGTAGCCGATGCCGCCCGCCGGCGGGTACTGATTGGGCCAGTTCGGGAAGGCGGCGGCCCGCGGTTGGGCGAGCAGATTCGGGTCGACCGGGAAATAGCTGTACCACGGCCCGGTCGGCCGGCAAAACGCGGCCGGCCCGACCTTCACGTCAAAGCGGTAATAGAACACCGAATTGGTGGAAATGGGAATCGGCCCATCGGCCCTGGCCCGCATCTGGGGCAAGCTGAGGACACAGACCAGGGCCAAGAGGCCCGGCCACCAACGGCGCATCGCGGTTCGGATCATGGTGATTCCATCCAAAGGGGCATTGGCGTCGCGAACACACGCCTTCGCCTGGCGAAGGCACCTTCAACATGCCCTACAAACGCCGCCGCCGCCAGCGGAACCGCCGCGGCCCGCATCGACCACCGCCCCAGCGCGGCGGCACGTTCGGCGCCAGGCGGATTCGCAGGGAATACGACAGGTGAAGTACAACGGGCGCGACGGCCAGAAATGGCAAAATACGCAGGGGCCGGACTCCATGCCCGGCCCCTGTTTTCGGGAGCGCACTCCCGCGGGTGAGTTTGCTTAGCGGCCGTAGCCGTAGTACCCATAGTAACCGTAAGTCATCGGATAGTAGGTCGCGGGGTAGGTCATTGGATAGTAGCTGGCCGGGTAGATGTAGCCGGCCGCGGCGCTGGCGGGATAGCTGCCGGCGATCGGCGCCGGCATGGTGGCCGGGGCGCTGGTATGCGGGATGGGCGTCGGCGGCGGCGCGAAGAACTCGCTCGGTGCGGGACCGTGGCCGTGGTCGGGGGGGGCCATCATCATCATCGGCGGCGGGCCAAAATCGAAGCCGCCGCCATGGTGATCCGGGGTCGGTCCGTTGACAAAGGCGCCCCACAGGCAACAGTTATTGCCGCTGTGGCACTCGAAATTCAGGCCGATGCCAAACTTACAACTGCTCCAGGCCGACGCCGATTGCTGGGCGCTGGCGATGAGGACGATCGCCAGGGCGCTCGCCGCGAGAAACTGCTTCATGGTGCCTCTTCTTTCCACCGCACGGGAGTTTTTGGGCGTGTCTCGGGCACGATGCCGAGAACGGATTGCAGACCCACTTGAATTATTCCCGATAAGATTCCGCGCTGCCGGCGTTGGCGGCGCGGACTTGCAGAAAATCCCGCGCGTGGCATGTTTTCCGAGGCAGAGTCGCCATGCCGCACAGAATGCACGTTTTTGACTAAAGCCGCCCAGCGCCCCCGATGCGAGGGCCCGGCAGGTCGTGTTCAGGGTGGCGGCGGCTTGAGAAAAAAAGCCGCGCCGCATAGAAATGCTCTTGCAGAGCGCGGCGGAATTGATCCGGACGGCGCGTTAGGATTGGGAGTACGACTGCCACGCCGCGGGGTGAGTCTTCGAACCCCGCGGGTTGTTTGACCCGCGGGGTTCGAAGACTCACCCCGCGGCGTGGCAAGTCCAAAACACAAAGGCCCGCGGCGATTCGCCGCGGGCCTTTGGATCAGATGTTGGCGTGTGGATGCCCCGGTCGGTTACCGTTGGTAGTACCAGGCGTAGGGATCGTTGAAGTTCGGGGTGTAGTAGTTCTGGTTGTAGTAATTCGGCGCGTAGTAGTTCGGCGTGTAGCTGGGGTAGTAGAACGGCTGGTAGCCGGTCTGTTGATAGCTCGCCGGGTAGAAATTGCCGTTGCTGTAGTCATTCGCCCCCGCGAAGTTTTGTTGCTGCATCGCGGACGGCATGGTCGGCGTGGACGGCATCGGTTGGGCGACCTGCGGCATGCTCTGCTGCGTCTGATTGCTGCCGAAATAAGGGAACGGCTGCCCGTGCGGCGGTGGTCCGCCGGGGCCGGGGCCGCCGCCGTAGCCGTCTTCCGGGATTTGCCCATTGCGCCAGGCGCCCCATAGGAGGCTGTTGTTGCCGCTCTGGCACGACCAGTTCAGGCCGATGCTGAACTTGCTGTTCGTCCAGGCGTCTGCGGGCCCGCTACACGCCAATCCGATCAGGATGGCCGCGCAGCCAATGGCGAGGAGTTGCTTCATCGTGTCTCACCCGTGTTGCTGTCGTCCGCGGCTCGACTCACCTTGAATCGTGTTTCCCGGACAGCCAAGCATTCCCCACGGGCGGCGGTGGGGCCAGCTGCGGCGCGCGTCTTGAACAAAAATCCCCGCCGCGCGCCGCTCTCACAGTCATGCGTCCGTTCCTGGGACAAAATCGCGCGGCCGTGCAAAATGGCTTGACAGTTTCGACGCGCGCACTTTCTCTGAGCGGTCCAGTGTGACAGCTGCAACTCGCACGCCGCTCATTCATCAAGGGACAGGCGCCGCGCCAGGGCCGTGGAGCGCGCCGCCACTTCACCGCGTCCGACCGCCAGCGCCAGCGCCTTGCGGCTGCCCACGAGCACGACGAGGCGCTTGCCGCGCGTTATGCCGGTGTAGAGCAGGTTGCGCTGCAAGAGGCGATACTGCTGCGGATGGAGCGGGATGATCACCGCCGGGTATTCCGCGCCCTGGCTCTTGTGCACGGTCAATGCGTAAGCCAGCGCAAGCTCATCCAGTTCGTCGAATTCGTAACGGACCGGCCGGCCGTCGAAATCCACCTGCATTTCCTGATCTTCCTCGTCGATCCTGCGCACTCGGCCGATGTCGCCGTTGAAAACCTCCCTGGCGTAGTTGTTGGCCGTTTGCAGCACCTTGTCGCCCTCGCGGAACGTCCAGCCGAACCGCGCGACCTCCGGGCCGTCCTGTGGCGGATTGAGGATCTCCTGTAACTTTGCGTTGAGATTGCGGGCGCCGAGCTCGAAGCGATTCATCGGCGTCAGCACCTGCACATCGCGGAACGGGTCGAGTCCGAAGCGCGCCGGGATGCGGTCGCGCACCAGCGTGATGATGCGCTCGAGTATGACGGCCGGCTCGTTCACCTCGATGAAATAGAAATCGCCCGGCTTGTCGACGGACGCCGACGCGGGCAGTTCGCCTGCATGGACCGCGTGGGCCGCCCGGACGATGCCGCTCTGCTCGGCCTGACGGAAGATTTCGGTCAGACGAACGACAGGCACCGCGCCCGAGGCGATCACGTCGCCCAGCACCGCACCCGGCCCGACCGATGGGAGCTGATCGACGTCGCCCACCAGGAGTAGGCACACGGCCGACGGCAGCGCCCGCAGCAGCTGATTGGCGAGCACGATATCCATCATGGACGCCTCGTCCACAACGAGCAGGTCGAGATCGAGCGGCCGATCTTGGCCGCGCTTCGGCCCGCCCGCGTCGAACTCGAGCAGGCGATGTATCGTCTTCGCCTCGCGCCCCGTCGCCTCGCCGAGCCGCCGCGCCGCCCGGCCTGTAGGCGCCGCCAGGCCGGCGCGCAACCGCTGCGCCTCGAAGATATCGAGGATGCCGCGGACCAGCGTACTCTTGCCGGTGCCAGGACCGCCGGTGATGACGAGCACCTTCTGGGTCAGGGCCCGCTCAATCGCGTCGCGCTGTCGGCCGGCAAGGGTCAGCCGCATGGTGCGCTCCACCGCCTCGACCGCGCTGGTTGCGTCATTACCCGCGAGCGGATGCGCACCGGCCAGCAGCGTCCGCAGCCGCTGTGCGACGCCGGCCTCCGCGTGATAGAGCGGCCGCAGATAGAGCCACGGCTCCGGCGTTAAGCTCTCCTCGCGCACCAGATCCCCGTTCCCGACGAGCTCCGCCGCCGCCTCGATCAGCACCTGCGGTTCAATCCCCGTGAGCGTCGCAGCGCGCTCGAGGGCAGCGCGCTCGGGATAGGCCACGTGCCCCTCACCGCTCGCCTCCTGCAACACGAAGCGCAGCGCCGCCCGCGCGCTGCACCGACTGCGGGTCGAGGCCGAGCCGCCGGGCCAACTCGTCGGCGGTCTGAAAGCCGATGCCCCAGATATCGGTGGCGAGCCGGTAGGGATCCTCGCGCACCTTGTCGATGGCGCGTTCGCCATAGGTCTTGTAGATGCGTAGCGCCGCGCGGTGCCGATGCCGTGCGCATGCAGAAAGATCATGATGTCGCGCACCGCCTTCTGTTGCTTCCAGCTTTCGCGAATGCGCTGGATGCGGCGCGGTCCGAGACCCTTAACCTCGTTGAGAAATGCCGGGCTCTCGTCGATCACCTGCAGCGTGCCGCGGCCCGAAGACCTGAACGATCTTGCGCGCGTAGTGTGGCCCGATGCCCTTGACGAGGCCCGAGCCGAGATATTTCTCGATCCCTGCCGGCGTGTGCGGCGGCGTGGTGCGCAGCTCCTCGGCCTGGAACTGCAAGCCATGCTCGGGATCCTGCTTCCAGCCGCCGTCCGCCTCGAATAATTCACCGACCACCGCGCGCGGTGTCCGCCCAACCACGGCCACGAGGCCGCGCCGTCCCGCGACCAGGGCGCGCAGGACGACGAACCCATTTTCGGGGTTGTGGAACGTGACGCGCTCAATGGTACCGGTGATGTGTTCCATGGACAGTCGGGCAATTAGGGCGGCCAAGGGGCGACAACGCCAAGAACATTGACCAGGTGAGCGCGAACTGAGTTATCTGTGCAAAGCGCCAGCCTGCGGAAAAACTCGGGCAACCGCCTCGAGTAGTCGTTTTGAATCGTCGGCCGCGGATTGACCCCGTGAGCGATTTGGTGGCGGTAGGTCATGGCAACGCCAAGCCGTTGCATGGCCTGCGCCGGCGTGCAATTAGGCCAGGTCCAGGACAGGTGGATGTCTGGCAACCCGAGACAGTTCTGGACAAGTTGCTCGACGTTGGCCTGATTCGGTGTGTTGAATCTTCCTAGCAGCCCCAGCACTGACGTGTTCAGTGCCGGCCACGCCGCGAGAGGCGGCGTGGCCGGTCGAAGTGCCCGCAGCGACTCCCGCATCAGTTCCTCGACATACGACTCCCATGCTGAAACACTCAGGACGACGACAGCACGATTCAGCGATGCGAGCCGGTACTGCCGGCCTGGCCTGCCGGTCTTGAGCCGGGCGTGGGCCTTGGCCAGGTCAACCGCATCCAGCAGCAGTTGCCCCAGATGAACGGAACAAGCGTTGGAGGGCAAATCGGGGCTCCTTCCGCAGGATCAGGTACGCCGCGGTGGATCATTGCGGTCAGGTGTCTGAGTTGCCGCACCTAACCGCGAGATGGTCCACGTCCAGGCCTTTCTTTTTCAGCTCGTCCAGACCGTCGCGCAGGTTGTCCGCCAAGTCCGCGTTGTTTATCAGGTCAATGGCGGCCCAATCTCGGTCTTCGATCCTCTCCATCAACGCCCGGTAGCGACCCGCCAGGTCGTCCGTTCCGAAGCCCCACTGGCCCAGGTACTCGATCAGAGCCAGTTTGTAGATGTCCTCTTCCGGCAGCCGCGCCAGGAGCTGCTTCAGCCTTTTTTCCTCCGGCGGCGGCGGCGGGTCCTCCTCACCGGGATTGACCAGGGGGTAGTTGGGGTGCCGCTTCGGTAGTTCCGTGTCCCAGTAGTCGCGAATTGCTTCCGCAAGCGGAATCACCTTCCTGATCGTTTCCGATAGTTTCATAGGTCCTCCTCGGCGCGGCGTCGCGCATTGTACCGTGCAGGCCAACCCCGATAAGCGTGTCTGCGGTCAGGAAACCGATCCGCGCCGTTGCGGGCAGCGGAAGTAAGGGCCCGCCTACCCCTGGCCAATGCGCCCCCAAGCGTCTTTGAATGGTTCTCGGTCATAGTCGGTCGGCTGAAGCCAGAATGACACGCGGCCATCCTTCTCGCCGCGATGTGCAAGCTCCCTAACCTCAGAGGGAAGAAGGACGAATGCAGAAGGAAACGAAGTCACCTTGTCAACGATGACCCAGAAATTTCCCGCGACGTTCTCCAAAGAAGTTCCGAGCGGTACCGGATTGCGCTTGGTCAAGGCCTTGACCTGAATACCGATGAATCGCGTTGCGTCTCTGCTGTACGCGATGATGTCAACGCCACGCGCATTTCGTGCGGTGGGCATGACATTCCAGCCCCGCAGCGATAGCTGGTAACAGCAGTAATACAGGCCGACATTTCCTGTGATTTGCGGATCGAGCCTTGTTTTCTCGATGGGCGAAGCCTCGCCGGCAGGGATGACGAGGGCGTTGCCCTTGGCGAGTTCGCGTTCAACCGCAGCTTGTTCGGCTGTATCCGTGCGCGAATCGAGTGTCGGGTCTTGCAGCTGAGACACAGGCGAAAAGGCACGTCGCTTTGCCATTGGTGTTGCCTCCTTCAGCGGTGTTGCTCGGGCAATTCTCTATGGGCCCTGCGTATCGCTCGGCATGCGTCAGTCGCCGCAGGCCGTGACGGGTCAAGCCGAGCGGTTGACGAAAATTTGGTTGAGGAGATCTTCGATCTTCGGGGCAAACGGCCCGTGTAACTGGAAGCCCTGGATTCCACCATTGGGCCCGCGTAGCAGGATGTCGGGGAGGACATCGTGCGCTGTGCTCTTCTTGCCAACGCTTTTGGCGTCGTCGAGCGATATCGCCTCGACCAGGCACCGGAGTGCTTCCTCTCGTTTCTCCAGTTGGATCAACGCTTTCGCTTGCCCGAGCAATCCCTCGATTAGCAAGCGCCGGGCCAAGGCGGTTGCTTCGGCGAACACCTTTGACGCTGCATGCGGATCGTCTTCCACTGCATCCAGGAAATGCCCCAACTCGATCGCTGCCGCGGGCGATTCCTTGTCGAGATCAACCGCCTCCCGCAGGGCGTGCTTGACGTTGGCGAGGCTGTGCGTGGGGTTTTCTTGCAGCTGTACCAGGCTTGCCCAAAGGACGTGCAAGCGGGCGTTCCCCGGCCACTCGCTGCGCAATTCGTCCACCGCGGCGAGTGCCCGATCGTATTGCTTACGCTTCCACAGCCGCAACACTTCGGCCAGCTTCTGCTTGAAAGAGCGAATGGTGTTCATGACCGGCGCCCCTTGCCCTTTTCCTGCAAGCGTGCCTGCTGCTCGATGAGCTTCTTCATTTGGCGGGCCTTCCGGTCCGGTGGGTCCGCCGCGGCCAGATCCTTGATCTCTTTATACGTCTTGGTTCCGTAATCCGCGTGGTAGGACTTTGACCTTTTCAGGCTGCCGGGGATCAAGTCATCGGCAATGTCGCTATCCTGTGCCATCGTTTGCCCACGCGAAAAACGGCGGACTAAGCGCCTGCGTCCAACCACAGCGCCGCCTGCGTATCGCTCGGCATGCGCCAGTCGCCGCGCGGCGAGAGGCTCACCGTGCCGACCTTCGGCCCGTCCGGCAGGCACGAGCGCTTGAACTGGTTGGCGAAGAAGCGCCGCAGGAAAACCTGCAGCCAGCGCCGGCGATCCTCGGGCGTGTACGGCTTCTCGAATTCGGCGTGGTCGGCCAGGTACAGGATCTTCTCCGGCGGCGCTCCGTAACGCAGGAAATGGAACAGAAAGAAATCGTGCAGCTCGTAGGGCCCGATCACGCCCTCGGTGATCTGCGCGATCTCGCCACCGGCGCCGGCCGGCAGCAGCTCCGGCGAAATTTGTGTGGCGACGACGTCGAGCAGCGTCTTCTGGGCGGGGCCGGCGAACTCGTTCTCCGCGGCCCAGCGGACGAGGAACTTCACGAGCGTCTTGGGAATCGTGACGTTGGGGTTGTACATGCTCATGTGGTCGCCGTTGTAGGTACACCAGCCGAGGGCCAGCTCCGACAGGTCGCCGGTGCCGACGACGAAGCCGTTGTTCATAAGCAGGCTCGTTCGCATCCGCGCCTGCACGTTTTCGAACACCAGGTCGTTGCGGCATTCTTCCGCCGGCAGCTCGCGCAGCCGGGCCGACAGCGTCTCGACCGTCAACCCGTCGAGCCGGATGCCGAACGGCGCGTGGCCGAGCGCCTTCATCTCTTCGAGGCAGAGCAGGCGAATATCCACTTCGCCCGCGGTCACGCCGAGGTGCTGCATCAGCGCCTGGGCGTTGCGCAGCGTGCGCGACGTGGTGCCGAAGCCGGGCATGGTCAGCGCTTGAATTTTCGCGCGCGGCACCTCGAGCCGGTCGAAGGTCTTGCAGGTGACGAGCAGCGCCAATGTCGAGTCGAGGCCGCCGGAGATGCCGAGGGCGACCGCGGGCCGACCGATGTGCTCCAGCCGCCCGGCCAGGCCGGCGACCTGCGTGTGGAAAATGTCCTCGCAGCGCTCGCGCAGGTGGGCCTCGACGGCCGGCACAAACGGGTGTGGATCGATCCGGCGCAGCAGCCGCTCGGACGAACGCTCCACCGCGAAGGCGATGCGCCGCCATGAACGATGATGCATCGCCTGTGTTTCGCCGAACGTGTGGTTGACCAACCGATCGACGTGCAGCCGTTCAATATCGACGTCGCCGACCAGCAGGGTGCTGTCGCGCTCGAAGCGGTCGGTCTCTGCCAGGAGCGCGCCGTTGTCGGCGATGAGCGCATGGCCGCCGAAGACGACGTCGGTGGTCGATTCGTGTAGGCCGCAGGATGTATAGACGTAGCCGGCGATGCAGCGGCCCGATTGGCCGGTGACGAGCTGCCGGCGATAGGCTGCCTTGCCAATGACCTCGTTGCTCGCCGACAGGTTCACGAGGAGCCTGGCGCCGGCAAGGGCTTGCAGCGCGCTGGGCGGGATCGGCGACCACAGGTCCTCGCACACCTCGACGCCGACGACCAGGCCCGGCGCGGACGCGCCGGCGTCGAACAGGAGGTCGGTGCCGAACGGCACGCGGCCGCCGCGCCAGCCGGCCTCGGTGACATTGGCGCGATGGCCCGGGGCGAACCAGCGGGCCTCGTAGAACTCCTTGTACGTCGGCAGATAGCTCTTGGGCACCAGACCCAGCAGCCGGCCGCGCTGCAGAACGGCGGCGACGTTGTAGAGCTGGTCGTCCTCCGTCCAGGGCAGGCCGACAATCGCCAGGCCGGCGAAGCGTTTCTTCCCCTCGTCGATCAGCCGGATCAGGGCGTTCCTGGCGCCGTTGAGCAGGGTCGGCTGCTGGAACAGGTCGGCGCAGGTGTAGCCGGTCAGCGCCAGCTCAGGGAAGACGACGACGTGGACCTGCTGGGCCTCGGCCAGATCCAGCATGCGAAGGATTTCGTCGGTGTTGCCGCCGCAATCGGCGACGCGCAGGCGCGGCACCGCGGCAGCGACGCGGACGAAGCCATGCTGGATCATTGTTCGGATTTCGCTATTGGCATTTGTTTCGGATTTCGACATTCGGATTTCGGATTTTCCGCGCTTAGCGGTCCAGCTTGTACAGGCCCTTGCCGATGTGCACCATCGCCCGGAACCGCTGGTTTTCCGGGTCGCCGACCTCCTGCTGGATTTCTTTTTTGCCCAGGCGCGCGTTCTGGCGGGCGAGCGCTTCCCAGCCGAAATCGAGCGACGGCGAATCGGCGTTGGCGTTGCGGATGTCCGACAGGCTCGACGAACCCAGCGCCTCGGGGCTCGCGTCCGCCTCGGCGAGGAGGATTTCCAGGTAGGCGCGCGGCTGAAAGTCGGGCGGCAGCTTCTTGGCCAGATCGCGGACCGCGTCGGGGTTCTTCACCCGCGCTCCGAGGCGGATCGTTTGCAGGACCAGCCAGGGCGACATGTTCTTCGCGTCGGTCTTGCTGACCAGCTCGATCGCCTTGTCGGCGAATTCGGCAGCGTCGGCTGGCTTACCGTTCTTGCTCTGCAGGATCACCTGCGCGACGCCGACGCACGCGTCCAGCCGATCCCGGATCGGGCCGTTGGCGAATGCCAGCGCCTTGGCCTCGTCGAGGTTGCCTTTCCGCGCATGGAACTCGGCAAAACCGACGCGGGCCAGTGGATCGATGGCCTCGTTGGCCTTCGGCGGCTGCACGAACTTATCCACCGGCTGATCCTTCAGAAGTGAAAGCACCACCAGCTGGCTCATCACGGGCGGCCGGCGGCCGTCCTCGGAATTGCTAAGCTGCTTCGCGAGGCTCAGCGCCAGCTCGGTCTGCTCCAGCTCCAGCAGGCGCGCCACCAGCGCGCATGGCGATGAGGCGGGCCTCGGGGGCGCGGATGGACTCGAGTATGGTCTGCAGGACCGTGCGCATCTCGGTCCCCTTCCAGTCGTACTTCTCTTTGGCGCAATCCTCGTCATCGCTGCCACCGAGTTCCGTCACCGTCACCGCCAGCTCGCCCAGGAACAGGTCGCGCTCCACCGATGACGGAGCGCCTGGCTGCAGGCGCAGGCTCGCTACCGCTTTCTGCAATGCGTCGAACTGCTCGATCCGTTTCTTCTCGGCACCGTAGTGGATGTGGTAGCGGGCAATCGCCCGGTACACGGCCGCGCGGGCCACGGGGCCCTGGACCAACTCGTTTTGATCGCCCTTCTTGGACGGATCGACGTAGCCTAGCGCCGCCTCAACGAAGCTTTTCTCCTTCACATTGGTGTTGACCCGGGTCGCCGCGTACGCTGCCACCGCGACGGCCGCGGTGATGGCCACCGCCCACATGCCGCGGCGAATCCAGCCGCGCGGGCCGATCGGCACCGTCTTGTCCGGCAGCACGCCGGCTTCCTGGAACGATTCCTTGTGGACCTTGCCCTTGTCGGTCTGCGTGCCCCAGGCGGCCTCGTCGATCTTCTCCACCTGCTGCTGCAATTGCGCCACGGTCGGCAGCTTCTTTTGCTGGCCGTCCTTGGGCGCCGGCACCTTGATGATGCTGCGGCACTCCGCGTTGGGACACTGCATGCGCTTGCCCGCGTCCGCGCGGCACGTGTACTTCCGCCGCGCAGAACTCGCACTTGAAGTCGATCGTGTCGGCGACCGTCTCGGCTTGCTTGCCGTTGGTCGGCTCATCCTGCAACGCCGCGGCGGCGAGCGCGTCCACATCCTCCGGCGGCAGTTCGGGCGGCGGCGCTTCGGGTTGGGATGGGGTGGGCACGGCGGGCGCTGGAATCACCAGGGCTTTCTTGCACGCGGGACATGACGCCTTCTTGCCGGCCAGGTGATCCTTCACGCTGAGCGGCTTTTTGCAGTGCGGGCATTTGAACTTGATCGGCATGGCTAGGTCCTGCGTCCTGACCGCGGCGATAGTCGAAATGGCAAAAGACGGGCCCGATTCCTTGCGGATTATTATAAGCGAGAAGCCCGTGCATGAAAGGCAAGGCCTCGCAAACGCAGGGAAGCTCGCTGGGGGTTTCGCGAACGCTGTCCGCGAAACCGCCAGCGAGCTTCAACGCGTCTGATTGCACGCGACGCTTTCGTCGACTACCGCACCATCGATAATCCGATCCGCCCGTTCGCGTCCGGCGTCTCCGGCTCCTTGTGCGCGTCGGCCTGGATCGACGGCGCCCCGGGCTGCAACGTTCCCTTGGCCGCCTCCTCCTTCTCCCAGGCCGCGACCTCCTCCATGAGCGCGTCGACCATGTCCTTTTCCAGCACGTTGCGGACGATCTCGCCGCGCTTGAAGATCACGCCCTTGCCCTTGCCGGCCGCGATGCCCAGGTCGGCCTCGCGCGCCTCGCCGGGGCCGTTGACCACGCAGCCGAGCACGCTGATCTTGATCGCGGTCGTCTTGCCCGCCAGCCGCGTTTCCAGCTCGGCAATGATTTTCTCCAGATCGATCTCGAGCCGGCCGCACGTCGGACACGCGATCAATTCCGGCTTGCGCACCCGGCGCTGCGTCGCCTGCAGGATGTCGTACGCCGCCGCGATCTCCGGCACCGGGTCGCCGAGCAGGCTGATGCGAATCGTATCGCCGATGCCGTCGAGCAGCAGCGGGGCCAGGCCGCAAGCGCTTTGGTGACCGCGTAGGGCGCCTTGCCCGCCTCGGTGATGCCGATGTGCGTGGGGTAGTTCGCTTGCTTCGCGTAGAGGCGGTACGCCTCGACGGCGGTGACGACGTCCGACGACTTGAGTGAGACGATCAGCTCGTGATAGCCTTCCGACTCGGCGATCTCGATGTAGCGCAGGGCGCTGTCGACCATCGCCGGCGGGCACGGGAAGCCATACTTCATGGCGAACTCGCGCTCCAGGCTGCCGGCGTTGACGCCGATGCGCATCGGAATGCCCTTGGCTTTGGCCTTGCGCAGCACCTGGCGAAACCGGTCCATGCCGCCGATGTTGCCCGGGTTGATGCGAATCTTGTCGACCGGGTGATCGAGGGCGGCCAGGGCCATCTTGTAGTCGAAGTGAATATCGCAGATCAACGGGAGGCGAATGCGCCGCTTGATCTCGCTCAGCACCCGGGCGTCCTCCGGCTTGGGCACGGTGACGCGAACCAGCTCGCAGCCGGCCTCTTCGAGGCGATGGATCTCCTTGACGGTCGCCTCGATGTCGTGCGTGTCGGGGGTGGTCATCGACTGGACGATGATCGGATGATCGCCGCCGATGACGAGCGGTCCGACGCGGACCTCGCGGGTTTTATGGCGCTCTAGGGTATGTTTGTACACTATCTGGAGTCTCCTTCACGCTTCGCTCTCCCGGGAGAGGGGAGAATTCTCGTCCGTACATCCTTGCCGTAAGAACGCTGCGGACCTAACTTACTCATGGTAGTTTTCTTGCCCCCAAGCCGTCAAGCACAGCCCTATCCTCCCGGCGGAGCTGCACCCGGCGCCTGAAACGCAAACGTGGCCGCCCACCAGATCACGTACGCCGCCCCCAAGATGCCGATCAATCCGCAGAGGATGCCGATGACGGCGCGCATGTAGCTGGTCACGCCGCCGTAGGTGGTCTTCTTGGGCCGCAGGATGAACGACAGGCCGCCCAACGGCAGCGCCAGGAGGCACATCACGGCCGCGACGACCCCCAAGCCGATCCCGATCCACTTGTTGAGAAAGTAGTTGGCAAGAACCCAGCCGGCCCCGGCTGCAATCAGGCCGAAAAGCCCCATCAGAAACGAGCCCATCGCCCAGAGGTTCACGCCGACGGGGAAGAACATGTTGAGGATGGTGTTGTCGCGGAGGCTTTCGGGCTCCTCGTCCTCATCCTCGTCGCGGCGGCTCTTTTTGGAAGGCCGACGCGGCTCGTCATCATCCTCATCGTCATCATCGCGCCGCTTCTTCGCAGGCCGGCGCGGCTCGTCGTCCTCGTCGTCGTCCACGGGCCGCTTCTTCGGCGGCGGCGATCCCTTCTTGACCGCATCGTCGGGGCGGGCCGGCTTCTTGGCGGGCCGCCGCGGTTCGTCGTCTTCGTCGTCATCGCGGCGGGCGGCGAAGCCGCCGCGCACGAGGCCGGTGCCGCAGGTATGGCACGCGGGCGCTCCGGGGCCGTTGACGGCGCCGCAGTCGGGACAGATGATCTTCGTATACTCGTTCATGGCGCTACCTATGGCCTGACCGTCACACGGCGCGGGGCTATGCCGTCTATTTGAAGCGTTGCCGCCGTGTTTGCCAAGGGCAAATCGGCGCCCGGTCACGCCCGCGGCCGAAAGGCCGCGGGGTTATACGTATAACCCCGGGGCCTTTCGGCCGCGGGCGTGAGGGCATAGGAGTGCGCCGCGCTCCGCTTGAGACACGGCGCCGCGCCTGCTAGAATGATCCCGACGGCCGCCGCCTTCCCGCCGATTTTCCTGCCCCCTGTCCCGTCTGATCCGAGGGACCACCATGAGCAACGGCAAGATCAGCACCTACGTCGATCCCGAGGACATGTTCGCCGACACGCGCATGAGCTTCGGCGACCACATCGAGGACCTGCGCACCCACCTCTCGCGCGCGGTCAAAAGCTTCATCGTCGCCATGATCTTTGCGCTGTTCATCGGCAAGTATGTCGTCATGTTCATTGCCGCGCCGGTCGAGCGACAGCTGAAAGCGTTCAACGAGCGTGTCGGCAAGCAGAAAGCCGAAGAGATCAAGCGGCTAGCCAAGATTGGTCAACTGGACGCGCCCAGCCGCATATTCAACGTGCGCTTGAACGAGAACCAGCTGCGGGGAATCCTGCACCTGCCGCCGGTACCGGCGCCGAAGCATCCGCCGCTTCTCAGCAACACGATTCGGGGCTTCGAGAATCTGCTGCAGGAACTCGGCGTCGGCGAGGCAATCGAGCACAGAAACCTCGGGGAGGACAGTAACTGGGTGCCGCTCACGCTGGAGATCGACGATCCGCGCTTCAAGGCGGCGATCGTCGAGGAGGCAAGGAGCTCCGATAACACCCTCAAGACTTTCAACGTCACCGAGGCGTTCTTCGTTTACTTCAAGGTGTCGATGGTCACCGGCCTGATCATCGCCAGCCCGCTGATCTTCTACCACATCTGGGCGTTTATCGCCGCCGGTCTCTATCCGCACGAGAAGAAGCTCGTCAACGTTTATCTGCCGTTCAGCCTGGGGCTGTTCCTGGCTGGGGCCGCGGTGTGCCAGTTTCTGGTCATTCCCAAGGCCATCGAGGTGCTGTTGAGCTTCAACGACTGGATGGGCCTGGAGCCGGACCTGCGGCTCAGCGAATGGCTCAGCTTCGCGCTGATGATGCCGCTGGTTTTCGGCGTGTCCTTCCAGACGCCGCTGGTGATGCTGTTCCTCAACAAGATCGGCCTGATGGACGTCAGCACGTTTCGCGATTACCGCAAGATCGCGTGGTTCGTCATGGCGGTCTTCGCCGCGGTGATCACGCCGACGGTGGACGCGTTCAGCATGCTGTTTCTGTGGGTGCCGATGGGTTTCCTTTACGAACTCGGCATCATCATGTGTGCGATGCAGCCACAGACGCCGTTCGACGACGTTGAGACGCCTGAGGCGGAGGAGATGGTGGAGGTGTAAATCCCGGTTCCCCACGCCGCGGGGCGAGTCTTCGAGCCCCGCGGCGTGATAGAATGCCCTGATGATCGACTCATTTCCCCAGCCCCTCGTCTACCTCGTCGGCGCCGGTCCCGGCAATCCCGGGCTGCTCACCTTGCGCGGTTGAGGTGCTGCGCCGCGCCGATCTCGTGCTGTATGACAAGCTCGTGCCCGTCGCCCTGCTGGAATACGCTCCAGCCGAGGCCGAGCGCGTCTGCGTTACCGACCTGGGGCCCTGCCATGTCCAGCGGCACGCGCCGATCATCGATCGGATGCTGGCCGCGGCGCGGGCCGGTAAACGCGTGGTGCGGCTCAAGGGCGGCGATCCCTACGTTTTCGGCCGTGGCGGCGAGGAGGCGGAGGCGATGCACCACGCCGGCATCCTGTTCGAGGTCGTTCCCGGAGTCACCGCGGCCCTCGGCACCGCGGCGTACGCGGGGATTCCGCTGACCCACCGGGCGATCAGCAGTGCCGTCGCGTTCGTCACCGGGCATGAGAATCCGGAAAAGCCCGAGAGCAATCTCGACTGGAACGCGCTGGCCCGCTTTCCCGGCACCCTCGTCTTCTATATGGGCATCTCGCGCCTGGAACGCATCGCCGGCTCGCTGATCGCGAACGGCCTGAGCCCCGACACGCCCGCCGCCGCGGTCCATGCCGCCACCACCGGCCAGCAACTGACCGTCACCGCTCCGCTGGCGGCGTTGCCCGCGCGTCCGCGCCGAGGGCCTCGCGTCGCCCGGCCTGGTGGTCGTCGGTCCGGTGGTTGCGCTGCGCGAGCCGATGAGCTGGTTCGAGCGCCGTCCGCTCTTCGGCAAGCGCGTGCTCATCACGCGGCCACGGCACCAGGCCGGCCCGCTGGCGCAGCGACTCGTCGAGCTTGGGGCGCTGCCGTTCCTGCTGCCGACAGTCGAAGTACGGCCGCCCGCCGACTGGGGCCCGGTCGATCGCGCCCTGGGCGAGCTGTCGCGCTACGCCTGGGTGGTGTTCACCAGCGCCAACGGCGTCACGGCATTCGTGGAGCGGCTGCGAGCGCCTCGTCTCGACCTGCGGCGCTCGGCGGGGTACGGCTCGCGGCGATCGGCCCCAAGACCGCCGAGGCGCTGCGGCAACATCACCTCGAGCCCGACCTGGTGCCGGCGCGTTACCAGTCCGAAGACCTGGCCGCGGCCCTGCGGGAACACGTGCGACCGGGCGAGCGCGTGCTGCTGGCGCGGGCGGACCGAGGCCGGGAATTGCTCCGCGAGGAGCTGGCCGCGGTGTGTATGGTGGAGCAAATCGCGGTTTATTCGCAGGTCGACGCGGTCGACCTGGACGAGGAGGTACTCGATCATCTGCGCCGCGGCGAAATCGATTACGTGACGCTTACCAGCGCGAACATCGCTCGCTCGCTGCTGGGCCGGCTGGACGCCACCTGCCGGGCGCGGATCGAGGCCGGCGAGGTGCGGCTGGTGAGCATCAGCCCGGTGACGAGTGCTGAGGTGGGCCGGCTGGGCTTGCCGATCGCGGCCGAGGCGGCCGAGGCGACGGCGGAGGGGCTGGTTGACGCGATGACGATGCTAGTGCACGGCGTTCCTTGAACGGCTGAAACGCGCCCGATTCATCAGCGGGCATCGCCGCCTATGTATCCTCGGCCAGCAGCTGCTCGAATCTGCGCCGCGGATACGATCTCGATATCCTGGACGCGCCCGAGCTTGAGAAGCTCCTTGTCGGCGGTCACCAGGTAATCGGCCTTTGCCGCCAGAGCGGTTTGCACAATCGGATCGTCATCGGGGTCTCCAGGCACATGGCGGCGGACGGCGGACGGCAGTTTCACCATTTTGGCAATTCTCAACACGGCCCGACGTGCGAGGAACGCGTAGCGGCGAGTGCGGTTCAGATCCTCGACCAGGGTTTCGGCAATTCGTTGAGGATGTACTCCGACACGAAAAGCCGAACGCGTTTCCGGCGCGCCTGTGCAAGAGACGGTACCGATAACCGTCTTTGCGCGTTGTGTAGGAGACCCACATCATCGTGTCAGGGACGACCTTCACGCCGGCGCCTCGTCACCATGCGGTCAATATCCTTGTCGGCGATCTTCGCCTCGCGCAGCTCGGCGGATGTGCGAGCCAGTTCTTGTTCCCAAAGACGCTCCTCAAGTCGGTCGAGCCGACGGCGCAGACTCACAAATTGATCGGGTCTCAGCTTCCCAGCTGCTGCAATGATCTCGTCAATGGTTTTCATGTGGCCTCAGCAGAGGGACGATACGGTTCACTTTCATCTTAGGGCCAAGACACCGCGCGGACACGGCGCCCCCCGACGGGGGGAGAGATGTGAGAGGCCGGCAGCTGGGCACGGGTCAACTCATTCTTGCGGGGGCTGGTCCGCCGGCGACATTTCGGCGTGCCTTGCGATAAAATAATCGCATCCTGCCGGACGACCTCCGCCCGCGGATCCGCCCGACCGCGGGCCCGGACACGACCCATGAGCGAACCGCGCAGCCCACCAGCGATTTCTCCCGCCCGGACGCGGCGGCCGAACCGGCCACGGCGGACGGCGCCCCGGTCGATCGCGCCGGTGCCGAGCATCCCGAGCGCATCGGCCGCTATCAGGTGGAGACGGTCCTCGGACAGGGCGGTTTCGGCATCGTGTATCGCGCCCATGACGAGCAGCTCGATCGGCACGTGGCGATCAAGGTGCCGCATCGGCGGTCCATCGCCAAGGCGGTCGATGCCCAGGCGTACCTGCGCGAAGCGCGGACGGTCGCCAATCTCGATCATCCCAACATCGTGCCGGTCTACGATGTCGGCAGCACCGACGAGTATCCGTGCTATTTCGTATCGAAGCTGATCGAGGGCAGCTCACTCGCCCAGCGAATCAAGCAGTCGCGTCTCACCGTGCGTGAAGCGGTCGAACTGGTGGCGACGGTCGCGGAAACGCTGCAATATGCCCACCGCACCGGGCTCGTTCATCGCGACGTTAAACCGGGTAATATCCTGCTCGATGCAGCCGGCAAGCCGTATGTCGCGGACTTCGGCGTGGCGCTGACCGAGGAACAGGTGGGCCACGGCGCGAAGTACGCCGGTACCCCCGCGTACATGAGTCCGGAACAGGCCCGCGGTGAGGGGCATCGCGTCGACGGCCGCTCGGACATTTTCAGCCTCGGCGTCGTGTTCTACGAATTGCTTGTGGGCCGGCGGCCATTTTCGGCGGATACGCGAACCGAGCTGATGGAGCTCGATCGCCTCGCTCGAGCTGCGCCCGCTGCGGCAAATCGATGGCACCATTCCAAAGGAGCTGGAGCGCATTTGCTTCAAGGCGCTCGCCAAACGCGCCTCCGAACGCTACATGACGGCGCAGGACCTGGCCGACGACTTGCGGCACTTCCTCGCCCGGGATCCCGGCAGCCACTCGGTCAGCGGCGCTGCCGTGGCCGCGCCGCCGGAACCGCCATCGGCTGCGGAGCGCGCCGACACCTCCGCCGTGTCTGCGCTGACGCCGGCCTCGACGGGGCAGCCCGTGCGGATCGTGCCGAAGGGGCTGCGTTCGTTCGACGCGCAGGACGCCGACTTCTTTCTGGAGCTGCTGCCGGGCCCGCGCGATCGGGACGGGCTGCCCGACAGCATCCGCTTCTGGAAGAGCCGCATCGAGGAGCGCGATCCGGACAGCACGTTTGCCGTCGGCCTGATCTATGGGCCCTCGGGCTGCGGCAAGTCGTCGCTCGTCAAGGCGGGTCTGTTGCCGCGCCTGTCCGACGAGGTGCTGGTCGTTTACGTCGAGGCCGCGGCGGGCGAAACCGAAGCCCGGCTGCAGGCCGGCCTGCGCAAACACTATCCGGCCCTGCCCGGGCACTTCGGCATGAAGGAGATGCTGGCCGCGCTGCGGCGTGGTCAGGGAATTCCCGGAGCGAAGAAGGTGCTGATCGTGCTCGATCAGTTCGAGCAATGGCTGCACGCGCCTCCCCTCGCCCCTCGGGGGAGAGGGCAGGGTGAGGGGGAAAACACCGAGCTGGTCCAGGCCTTGCGCCAGTGCGACGGCGGCCGAGTCCAGTGCATCGTCATGGTGCGCGACGATTTCTGGATGGGCGCGACCCGCTTCATGCGCGAGCTGGAGATTCGCCTGCTCGAAGGCCAGAATTCCGCGGCCGTCGATCTGTTTCCGATGCGTCATGCCGAGAAGGTGCT
The DNA here is from genome assembly GCA_963834865.1 of uncultured Gemmataceae bacterium. Taxonomy (GTDB): domain Bacteria; phylum Planctomycetota; class Planctomycetia; order Gemmatales; family Gemmataceae; genus CAWIDK01. The sequence goes on along the minus strand of CAWIDK010000002.1, from coordinate 769,510 downwards.
GGCCGCACTAGGCCGAGCGTTTGGCGCTTTGCCGGAGTCGCCCGCAGAGCCGAGTCGGGATCAGAAGCAGTTCATCCAGCAAGCGGTTCACGGCCTGGCCCAGGACGGCAAGATCATCTGCGTGCGGCTAGCGCTATTCGCGGAAATGATGAAGGCCCGGACCTGGACACCCGCCGCACTGCGCGGTCGGCGGCATCGAGGGCGTCGGCGTCACGTTTCTCGAAGAGACGTTCAGCGCGGTCGCGGCGGCCCCGGAGCGCCGCTATCACCAGGCGGCGGCTCGCGCGGTCCTGAAGGCACTGTTGCCGGAATCGGCGACGGACATCAAGGGCCACATGCGGTCGCAGGCGGAATTGCGCCATGCCGCTGGTTATGCCAACCGCGGCCGCGATTTCGCGGACCTGGTGCGCATTCTCGACGGCGAGCTGCGCCTGATCACGCTCATCGATCCCGAGGGCGAGCGCGCGCGGCGCCGCGCCGCTGCCGGCCGGCGAGCCGCACTATCAGCTCACGCATGACTATCTGGTGCCGTCGCTGCGGGAATGGCTTGGCCGCAAGCAAAAGGAGACGCGGCGCGGCCGGGCGGAGTTGCTGCTGGCGGACCAGGCGGCCATCTGGACCGCTCGTCCGGAGAATCGGCAATTGCCGTCGCTGTTGCAGTGGCTCAACCTTCGCCTGCTGACTGCGCAAGCGGAGCTGGAGCGAGCCGCAGCGCCGCATGATGCGGCGGGCAACCCGGTATCACGCCGTACGCGGCGCCGCCCTGACCGTGTTGCTGGCCGGGATCGTGGCGATCGGCTGGAGCATTCATCAGCACGACGTGGAGCAAAATCGAGCCATACACGCGGCGGGCCTGGTGCGGCGCCTGGTGGACGCCGACATTTTGCAGGTGCCGGCGATCGTCGCGGAGTTCGCGGCGTATCGCCCGTGGGCAGACCCGCTCCTGCGGGCGAAGCATGACGCGGCGGCCGACGGCTCTCCGCCGAAACGCAATACGAGCCTGGCGCTGCTACCGGTCGATCCCGAGCAGGTGGAGTACCTATATCGCTGTTTACTGGATGCCGAGCCGCGCGAGCTGGCCGTCCTGCGCGACGCGCTGACGCCGCACAGGGACAGGCTGCGCGAGCGGCTCTGGGCGGTCGTCCAGCAGCCGGAGCGCGGGAAGGTGCAGCAACGGCTGCGGGCGGCCGGTGCGCTCGCGGGTTACGACCCGGACAACCCGCAATGGGCGCAGGTGCAGGATCAAATCGCGAGCGATCTGGTTGCGGTGCCGGCGGTCGACGTGGCGCTGTGGATCGAGATCTTGCGCGACGTGCGGGCCAAGCTGCGCACGCCGCTGGCCGCGGTGTTTCGCGACGGCCGGCGCGGCGAGACGGAACATGCGCTGGCGCTCGGCATCCTCGCCGACTATGCCGCCGACCAGCCGCCGCTATTGGCGGACCTGCTCCTCGATACGGACGTGCTGCAGTTTGCCCTCCTGTTTCCGAAGCTGCACAGCCTGGGCGAAAGCGGCGTGCCGCCCTTGCACGCGGAACTGGACCGGACTGCGAGCCCAAAGGCGGCGCCCGCCGTTCGCGCCGACTTCGCCCGCCGGCAGATGAACGCGGCCGCCGCGCTGTTGCGAATGGGCCGGCCGGCACGCGTCTGGCCGCTGCTCAAACACACGCCCGACCCGCAGGTTCGCAGCTGGCTCATCCATCGGCTTGGCCCGCTCGGCGTCGACGCGGACATCATCCTGAAGCGATTCGACGAGGAATCGGACGTCACCATTCGCCGGGCCCTGGTGCTGAGCCTGGGCGACTTCGGTGTGGACCGCCTGACGGTCGCTGACCGCAGCGCCCTGATCCCGCGGCTGCTCAAGCTCTATCGGGACGATGCAGATCCCGGCATGCACGGCGCAGTCGCGTGGCTGCTGCGCCACTGGCAAGCGGACGAACCGCTGGCCGCGATCGACGCCGAACTGGCGAAGGACGCCACGCAAACGCTCGAGCGTATCGGCGCGGCGTTGGCCCGGCAACCGCGGGACGCTGCCCCGGCGTGGTACGTCAGCGGCACGGGTGGGACGATGGTGGTCATTCCGGAGCCGGCGCCGTTCCAGATAGGATCGCCGCCGACCGAAGCGGGCCGCGAAGCCGGCGATGTCGACATTGAAGGGCAGCGCGTGAAACGCATCCGCCGCTCCTTCGCCATCGCCGCCCGCGAAGTGACGGTGGCGGAGTTTCGCCGCTATCGGCCGGACCACCCGTACAGCGTGCAGTTCGCGCCGACGCAGGATTGCCCGGTCAACCGGGTGACCTGGTACGATGCCGCGGCATATTGCAATTGGCTGAGCGAGAAGGACGGGCTTACGTGCTGCTACGCACCGAATGACAGCGGCGACTACGCGCCCGGCATGACGGTCCTGCCGAACCATCTCGAGCGAACGGGCTATCGTTTGCCGACCGAGGCGGAGTGGGAGTTTGCTTGCCGGGCCGGCGCACGCACGAGCCGGTTTTACGGCGACGCCGAGGAGCTTCTGGGGAAGTACGCCTGGTACAACCGGAACACCGACGGCAAACGCATGATGCCGGTCGGCACGCTTCGGCCGAACGACTGCGGCCTGTTCGACATGCTGGGCAACGCCGCGGAATGGTGCCAGGATCGCGCCGCCCTCTACACGCCCGGCGACGACCGCGCCGAGGCCCGGGACAGCGAAGGCATCGGCAATGACAAGATGCGCGTGCTCCGCGGCGGCTCGTTTGCCCTGCAACCCGAGCACGTGCGCTGCGCCAGTCGCGGCGACCGACCACTGCCGGCCACCGCCAATGTGTGGTATGGCTTCCGCCCAGCGCGGACGATTCGCTGAGAATAGAGCGAGCGGCGGGCTTGTCCCCACCGTCTACCCACCGCCGGAACAAGCCCGGCGGCTCGCTGGTCTAGCTTTTGAGTAGCCATTGATTTTTTTGTATCTTTGGCGTCGGCGCTGCGGTAAACTGATCGCTTAAATCCCATTTCTGCGCACAGGCTCGCTCTTCTGGGATTGCCGCCGTACCTGGCCATCGCGACGGCTCAGGGAAGCCGCCGTGTCGCTGGTGCATGGCTTGCGGCGGTTCTTTCGACAGTGCGGTAGCGATCATGTTCCTCCCCTGGTTGTATACGCTCGTTGACCTCCTTTTCGATCGCCGTCATCAAGGGTGAGGCTCCATGAACACATCTCGTTCCGACGGCGTGACAGGCGTAAACACGTTGCGTCCCACTCTCGACGAAGCTCTGCAGCAGCATCAGGCCGGCAATCTGGCCCGGGCCGAAGCCCTCTACCGGCAGATACTTCAGCAGTGGCCGGGCCAGCCCGACGCCCTCAACCTGCTGGGCGTCATGGCCAACCAGGTCGGCCAGCCCGAGACGGCGATCGACCTGATCGGCCAGGCGGTCGCGCAGCTGCCGGACGAGCCCGACTTTCACGGCAACTTCGCCGCCGCCCTGCAAGTCGCGGGCCGGGTCGCCGATGCGATCGTCCATTACCGCGAAGCGATCCGTCTCAAGCCCGAGGGCGTGTCGAACTACCTGTTCCTGAGCGATGCGCTGCTGGAAGCGGGCCACGTGGACGCGGCGCTGGCCCACGCCCTGTACGCGCTCCAGCTCGATGCAAGTTCGGCGCTGGCTTATTGCGTCCTCGGCGAATTGGCGGGGCACGGCTCCTACCGCCTGACCGAGGAGCAAATCGAGCATATGCAAGCGCTGCTCCGCGCCGGCGGGCTGCCGGCCCAGGACGGCAGCATGCTCGCCTTCACCCTGGCCACCCACTGGGAGCGCATGGGCCGGTTCCACGAGGCCTTCGCCTGCTACGCGCGGGCGAACGAGCTGAAACGGGAGGTCTATCGCCAGGCGAACCAGATGTTCGATCGGGACAAGCACCGCGCGCTGATCGATGGGCTGATTGGGGTGTTCACGCCGGAACTGCTGGAGCGGACGCGCCATCTCGGCATCGACAGCGAAGTGCCGGTCTTCGTCGTCGGCATGGTCCGCTCCGGCACGACGCTGGTCGAGCAGATCCTCGCGAGCCATCCCGAGGTCCACGGCGCCGGCGAGCGCAAGGAAATCGACCAGCTGGCGACCAACCTGACGGTGGCGAGTGGTGGAGTGGTGAGTGGTGACTGGTCCTCTGCCAACATTCGGCACTCACCACCCACCACGCACCAACGGTATCCCGCCTGTGTCCCGCTCCTCGACGCCGGCACGGCGCAGCCTGGCCTACGGCTACTTGCAGCGTCTGAGCCGGCACGCCGGGACGGCCCGCCAGATCGTGGACAAAATGCCGCACAATTATCTCCACCTGGGGCTGATCGCGATGCTCTTCCCGCGGGCGCGGATCATCCATTGCCGGCGCGACCCGATGGACGTTTGCGCGTCGGCGTTTTTCCAGAACTTCAAGTGGATGCCGCACGCCGCCGACCTGGACGACATCGCCTTTCACCATCGCGAATATTCGCGGCTGATGGAGCACTGGCAGCGGGTGCTGCCGGTGCCGATTCATGAAGTCTTTTACGAGCGCCTCGTGGCCGATCCCGAAGCGGTCAGCCGCGACTTGGTGGCCGCGTGCGGTCTGGAATGGGACGAGCGCTGCCTGAGTTTTCATCGCACCGAGCGGGTCGTGCAGACGGCCAGCAAGCTGCAGGTGCGCCGGCCGATTTCGAAGCGCTCGGTGGGCCGGTGGAAAGCGTTTCATGCGCACCTGGAGCCGTTGCGGCAGGCGCTGGGCGTTGCCGAGCACTGCCCTCCGCCGGAGCCGGGCGCGGTCAAAGCCGAGAACTGCCATGCCGGGTAAGCCCACACGCAACTGGATCAGGAAACTGCCCGAGCTGCTGCTCGGCCGCCCGTCCGACGAGCGCGAACCGGACGGGAAGCGCCGCGCACGCCGGCCGTGGCGGCTGAGCTTCGACATTCTCGAGGATCGCCTGGCACCGAGCACGTTTATCGTCGCCGATCCCGCCGATGCCGCCGGCAGCGCAACCGACGTGACTCTGCGTTATGCCGTCACCAATGCGCAGAACGGCGACCAGATCACGTTCGCCAGCGCGCTGAACGGGAACACGATCACGCTGAGCAGCGTGCTGAACATCAGCACCAACGTCACGATCGTCGGCCTCGGCGCCGCGAACCTGACGATCAGCGGCAACAACACCTGCGAAGTTTTGCACGTCAATTCGGGCGTCACGGCCAGCATCTCCGGCCTGACGATCGAGAACGGCAACGCCGCGTCCGGCGGTGGAATCCTCAACGCGGGCACGCTGTCGCTGAGCAACGTGGTCCTGTCCGGCAACTCCGCTTCGAGCGGCGGCGGCTTCGGCGGCGGCATCTACAACGACGGCGGCAGCATGACACTCAGCAACGTGACGCTCTCCGACAATTCCGCTCGCGTCGGCGGCGGCATCATGACTAGCTATACCGGCAGCACGACACTCAGCAACGTCACCCTCTCCGGAAATTCGGCTACTTACGGCGGCGGCGGCATCTGCGACGATGGCAACACGACACTCAGCAGCGTCAACCTCTCCGATAATTCGTCCGCCGAGTTGGGCGGCGGCATCTACGTCGATGACGGCAGCACGACACTCAGCAACGTCACCTTCTCCGAAAACTCCGCTACTGACGCTGGCGGCGGCATCTACAACGATGGCGGCCCCACGACACTCAGCAACGTCACCCTCTCCGATAATTCCGCGTACGACGGCGGCGGCATCTACACTAGCGCCAGCACGACACTCAGCAACGTCACTCTCGCCGATAATTCGGCTAATGGCAATGGCGGCGGCGGCGGCGCCATCTACAACAATGCCGCCAGCACGCCACTCAGCAACGTCACCCTCTCCGATAATTCGGCTGATTACGGCGGCGGCATCTACAACGCTGACGGCAGCATGACACTCAGCAACGTCACCCTCTCCGAAAATACGGCTCATCCCCGCGGCGGCGGCATCTACAACGAGGGCGGCAGCGCGACACTCAGCAACGTCACCCTTGCCGATAATTCGGCGGACATGGGCGGCGGCATCTATATCGAGAGCGGTAACGTCGTCGCGAGCAATACCAGCCTCACCGGCAATACGGCCACCAGCTCCGCCGGCGGCGGCATCGTCAACGACGGGGTGCTCACGCTGGCGAACAGCACGCTCTCCGGCAATGCCGCAACCAACGGCTCCGGCGGCGGCATCGTGAACAACTATTATCTGACGCTCGCCGGCACGACGATCTCCGGCAATTCGGCGAAAAACGGCGGCGGTATCGCGAGCGTTGCCTACGCGACGCTGAGCAACTCCACGCTGTACGGCAATAACGCCGCCACGAGCGGCGGCGGCATCTGGGACGTAGGCAACGCCTCGGCGCTGACGTTGAGCAATGCCACCCTTTCCGGCAATTCGGCGGTCACCGGCGGCGGCATCGACATCACGGGTTCCGCGCCGGTGACCCTGCTGAACACCATCGTGGACGGCAACACCGCTTCGAGCACCGACCCGAACGTCGCCGGCACCGTCGCCATCGCCGACGACAACGTGTTCGGGAACGCGAACGGCCTGAGCATCGCGAGCGGCACGGGTAACCAGGAAGGCGTCAGCAACCCGGGTCTGGCAAGCACGCTCGGCAACAACGGCGGCCCAACGCAGACGCTCGCGCTTCTGTCCGGCAGCCCCGCACTCGCCGCCAGCGGCGGCGTCACCACCGTCGCGACGGGACATTCGATCGGCACGGGTGACACCACCATCTATGTGCAGAATGCCGCCGCCATCGCGTCCACGCCCGGCGATTACTACATCGAGATCGACAGCGAGCAAATGCTCGTCACCAACGTCAACGTCTCGACCAACACGCTCACCGTGGTGCGCGGCGTGGACGGCACCACGGCGGCCACGCACAACGTCGGCGCCGGGGTCTTTCTCGCCACGGACGAGCGCGGCAACGGCCGCGACAGCACGCCTGACATCGGCGCCTTCCAGCTCACCGCCGCATCCGGCCACAGCGTCACCGCCGCCCGCACCGCCCTGACCGTGAGCGCGAGCGGCACCGCAATGCTCTCGTTCCTTGATTCCAGCTCCAACACGCCGACGGGCACGGTCGAGTTTCTCGATATGACGACGAACACGGTGCTGGCCGACGCCAGTGTGCAGCTCGTGGACGGCAGCTACGTCGCGATCCCTGCGCTTCCGGCCGGCAGTCACAACATGCTGGCCACTTACGAGGGAGACAGCCATTTCCAGGGCTCTTCGGCCGAGACGGCCCTTGTGGCGAGCGCCGCTTCGAGCAGCGCCGCCTTGCCGGCCAACGCGACCACGCTGACGATCAACGGCGTCGGCTTCGACAGCAATGCGGCGAACGACACCGTGACGTTCAGCAATGGCGTGACCGGCACCGTGAGCGCCGCCAGCGCGACGAGCCTGGACATCACCGGTCTGAGCAACCTCCCCGCGGTCGGTACGCCGCTGTATTCCAGCGTCAGCGTGGACGGCACCACGACCGCAACAGCACAGGTCGCGACGATTTCGAGCTCGACCGTCATCTACACCGTCACCAGCGCCACCGGCACGAGTGCCGGCACCTTGCCCTACGCGATCGCCAACGCGCAAAACGGCGAAGAGATCACCTTCGCCAGCAGCCTCAGCGGCAGCACGATCACGCTCGGCTCGGTGCTGACGATTGCCGGCAACCTCACTATCGTTGGACTGGGCGCCGCGAACCTGGCGATCAGCGGCAATAACGCGACCCAGGTTTTCAATGTGCAATCTGGGGCCGTCGCCAATATCTCGGGCCTCACGATCCAGAACGGCATTGCGGCCTCAGGCGGCGGTGTCTACAACGCCGGGGGGCTGACACTGAGTTACGTGACGCTCCTGGGGAATTCGGCCCACTCGTATGGCGGCGGCATCGATAATGTTGGCATCCTGACCTTGAGCAACGCCACCCTGTCCGGAAATTCCGCGGTCTACGGCGGCGGCGGCGGCATCCGCAACAACTCCGGCATGTTGACGCTTACGAGCGCCGCGCTCTGGGGCAACTCGGCCAGCGCGAGCGGCGGCGGCATCTTAAATTCCAACGGCGGCGTCTTGACTGTGAATAGCACGACCATCGCCAACAATTCGACCATGACCTACGGCGGCGGGCTCGCTAACGACGTTGGCGTGGTGACGCTCGATCGCGCGATTCTGTTGGCCAATACGGCGGCGCAGGACGACGGCGGCGGCATCTACAACAACGCCACGCTGACGGTGAACAACAGCACCTTCTCCGGCAATACCGTTAGTAGGGGCTGCGACGGGGGCGGCATCTTCAATAACGGCGGCACGCTGACAGTGAGCAACACTATCTTCTCTGGCAATACCGCTTACGGGGGCGGAGACGGGGGAGGCATCTACGCCCGCGGCGGCACGCTGCTGACGCTGACCAACACCACCTTCTCCGGCAATACCGCTAGTGGATGCGGGGGCGGGATCTACAATTTCGCCGGGACGCTCACGGTGAGCAATAGCGCCTTTTCCGGCAATGCCACTAGTTCAGACGGAGGCGCGATCTACAACTTCGGCACGCTTACGCTGAGCAACACGACCCTCTCCGGCAATGCCGCTTCGGGTGGGGGCGGCATCTACAACGACGGCACGCTGACGCTGAGCAACGCCACCCTCTCCAGCAATACCGCTAGTGGATACGGGGGCGGCATTTACAACTACGGCGCCACGCTGACGCTGACCAACACCACCCTCTCAGCGAATTCGGCGGCGGTCGGCGGCGGCGGCCTGATGAACCAAGGTATCGTGACGGCGAGCGCCCTCGTCGTTTCCGGCAATACAGTCTCAGGCGCCGATGTTCCGGGAGGTGGCGGCATCTTCAACCCCGGCACGCTGACCCTGAGCAATTCCTCCGTTTCCGGCAATTCCGCGAGCCAATGCGGCGGCATCGACAACAGCGGCACGCTGACGCTTTCCGGAACGACGATTTCCGACAATTCAGCGGAAGATGTCGGCGGCGGCATCGGGAATACTGGCTACGCGACGCTGACCAACACCACCCTCTCCGGCAATGCCGCTACTGGATCCGGAGGGGGCGGGGCCGGCGGCGGCATTTACAACACCGGCACGCTGAGCTTGAGCAATGCCACCGTTTCCGCCAATTCGGCAGTCAATGGCGGCGGCATTTACATCCAGATCTACAATCACACGCAAGTCGTCCTCTTGAACACTATCCTGGCAGGCGACACCGCGTCGTCTGCCGGCCCCGACATCGACGGCACCGTCGCCGTGGCGGACTACGATCTAATCGGCAATACCGCAGGCGCGACGATCTCCAGCAGCTCCGACAACGAACTCAATGTTAGCGCGGGTCTGGCGAGCTCGCTGGCAAAAAATGGCGGGCCTACACAGACCCTGGCGCTTCAGTCCGGCAGTAACGCCATCGCCCACGGTGGCGCAATCACCACCGTGACCTCGGACTCCGGCGGGACGACGATCACGGTCGCCAACGCCGCCGCCATCGCTAGCACGCCGGGGGCGTATCTCATCCAGATCGATTCCGAGCAGATGCTCGTGACCAACGTGAGTCTTTCGAACAACACGCTTACGGTCGTCCGCGGCTACAACGGCACCACGGCGACGACACACTCCTCCGGCGCCGGCGTGTATCTCGACGTGGACCAGCGCGGTTACGCGATCAACACCAGCACGACGACTCCCGACATCGGCGCCTATCAGTCGGCCGGCAGCGCACCAGGCACGCCGACAGTCAGCGCCATCGCTCCGACATTGGGGGCCATCGCGGGCGGCACTTCGGTAACGATCACCGGCACCAACCTGGCCGACGCCACTACCGTCAACTTCGGGGACCAGGCGGGGACGATTGTCAGCGATTCGGGCACATCGATCGTTGCGACCACGCCTGCCGAGCCGGACGGGACCGTTGACACGACCGTTACCACCGTCGGTTGGGACACCACGGCCACCTCGGGGGCGGACCAGTTCACGTTCGGGGCGACGTACGCCGTGAGCCTCGACGGCAGCGGCAACCTGGCAATCAGCCAGGAACACGCCGGCAACGATACTCTCAGCTTCAGCCTCTCCGGCGGAAATTACACCTTCACGGACACCGGCGGCCTGACCTTCGACAGTCCAAGCGGTGCCGACGCCGGGGACGTCAGCGGCGGCGGTAGCAACACAATCACGATCCCCAGCGCCGATGTCAGCGCCATCACGGTCAATCTGGGCACCGGCACGAACACCTTCAACTTCACCGGCTCCGGCGGCGCCACCATCGCGCCGATCACCCTGAACGCCGGCTCAAACGGCAGTGTGACGTTCAGCGGCAACGTCACGCTGGGCAGCGGCTCCAGCGAGACCGCCGCCAGCGCCACGATCAACAGCGGCGTCACCGTGCAAGGCGCCGGCACGGTCACGGCCAACCTCACTGACTCCGGCACCCTCAACGTCGACGGCAGCAGTGTCTCGGTGGTCGGCGCTTTCACCGGCTCCGGCATCGTGACCAACAGCGCCGACAGCGGCACGGCCACGCTGACCCTCAACGGTACCGGCACCTTCGGCGGCGTCATCCAAAACGGCGCGAATGCAAACGTGGCGCTGGCCATCGCCGGCGGAACCGTCACATTGACCGGCAACAACACCTACTCGGGCGGCACCACGCTCAGCGCCGGCACGCTCGTCGTCGGGACCGCCACCAGCGCCCTCGGCAGCGGGCCGCTAGAGCTCAACGGTGGCACGCTCACATCCAGCGCCCCTGTCGTGCTGCCCAACTCCTTTACGGTTGGCGGCAACGCCACCATCGCTGCTCCCAGTTATCCCAACTTCATCACCGTTACCGGCGCCGGCACGCTGAACAGCGACGACACGTTGACGATCACCGGCACTAGCACTCCGTTCGTCTCTCTGGATGGACCGCTGAGCGGTGCGGGGGGGGCTGACGGTCAACTACGCTTCCGGCGGCGTCGTCCTGGAAGCGGCAAACACATATAGCGGCACCACCACCATCGGCGCCGGCGACCTGGAAATCGGGAACGATACCGCTACGGGTTCCCTGGGCACTGGCAATGTGATTGACAACAGCTCCATGAGCTTTGACGAAACCTCAAACGTCGTAGTTGCGAACGCCATTAGCGGCTCAGGCGCTATTTACCTCGGTGGTTCCGGCACGGTTACCTTCACGGATTCCGCGAATAACTTCAGTGGCGGGACACAAGACAACGGTGAAGTGTTGGCCGTCGGGGCAGCCAGCGGCGCGCTGGGCAGTGGCACGGTTACACTTTACAACGGCGCGACATTGCTGTCGACGCTGGCGGCCACGTTGACGAATGCTTATCAAATCACAGGCGACACGGGCGCGACCATCGCCGGCAGCAACAGCCTGACGCTTTCCGGCGCCGGCACGGTGTCGAGCAGCGATGCCTTGACGGTGACGAACACGGCCACCACGACGCTGTCCGGGGCCATCGGCGGCGCCGGATCGCTGACGATGAATGCCAGCGGCGGCACGCTCTCTCTCTCCGGCGCCAACACCTACACCGGCACGACCACCTTAACGGCCGGCGTGCTTTCGATCAGCAGCGACGCCAACCTGGGCGCCGATCCCGCGAGTGCGACTGCGGGCAACATCGTCCTCAACGGCGGCACCTTGCAGGCGACCGCGACCTTCACGCTGAACAGCAACCGCGGCATCGCCCTGGGACCGCTCAGCAGCGGCAGCGGCGGCGGCACGTTTGACGTCACCACCGGCAACACGCTCACCTACAACGGCATCGTTGCTAACGACGGCAGCGGCACCGAAAGCCTGACCATGACCGACAGTGGCACACTGGTTCTCGGCGGCGCCAATACCTACACCGGAACCACCACGATTTCGGGCGGCACTCTGGCGATCGGCACCGGTGGCACGACGGGGAGTCTCGGCACCGGGGCCGTCACCGACGATGCCGCTCTCGCTATCAACCTTGGCAACGGCGTCAACGTCGCCGACGCAATCAGCGGTGCGGGATCGTTGACGTTGACCAGCTCCTCCGGCGCTGTTACGCAGAACGCGGTCATCGCGGTCCCAACCGTCACCGTCCTCGCTGCGACCGGCATCACATTGACCAATGGCGGCAACGCAATCACCACCTTCACGGCCAACGACGACGGCAGCGGCAATGTGGCTCTCACCAATGCGGCGACTCTGACCATTTCCGGCATCCTGCAGTCGGGTAACGGCACGACCACGGTCGCCAACACCGGGGCCGTCACGATCGCCGGCCCGGTCGTGAACGCCGGCAGCGGCGCGTTGACCGTCACCGCGGCAGGGGGCGACGTCGCCATGAACGTGAACGCGGCCGTCGGAACCGGCAGCGGCGCGTTGACCCTCTACGCGACGGGCAACCTGACGGTCGCCACCGGGGTCACGATCAATAGCGGCACCGGCGCCGTGACGCTCGGTGCCGACGTGACCGCCGGCGGCGCGGGCGACAACGGCATCGGCACGCTGGCGATCAACGGCACTGCCCAGGTGTACGGGGCCAGCATCACGCTGCGCGGTGCCGCCGAGTACATCGCCACGACGGCCACCGTAGGCGATGCCGTCTACGGTCCGCTCGGTACCACTGCCAGCGCCACCCTGACCGGGCTGCAGAACCCCCAAGCCCTGGCCTTCGACGCCAGCGGAATCCTTTACGTCGCCAATAACGGTGCCAATACCGTGAGCGAGTTCGCCCCGGGTGCGACCACGCCCAGCGGCACGCTCACCGGGCTAAGCAATCCCTATGCTCTCGCCTTTGACGCTAGCGGCAACCTCTACGTCGCCAATCATAGCGGCAATACGGTCAGTAAGTTCGCTCCGGCGCAACCACACCCAGCGCCACCCTTACTGGGTTGAACGGTCCCTTTGCATTGGCGTTCGATGCAAACGGGAACCTCTTCGTTACGAATGCCAATGGCAACACGGTCAGCGAATTCGCCCCTGGGGCCACCACTCCGACCGCCACCCTTACTGGTCTAAACGAGCCCTATGGCCTTGCCTTCGACTCCAGCGGCAATCTCTATGTCGCCAACTTCGGCGCTAACACGGTCAGCAAGTTCGCTCCAGGCGCAACCACACCCAGCGCCACCCTTACTGGCTTGGACGGTCCCTACGCCCTGGCCTTTGATACCGCCGGAAATCTCTTCGTCGCCAATGTCTATGCCAGTACGGTAAGCAAATTCGCGCCGGCGCAGCCACACCCAGCGCCACCCTTACTGGGCTGAATGAACCCGATGCCCTCATCTTCGATGCAAGCGGCAACCTTTACGCTGCCAATGTTAACGGCGGCACGGTGAGCAAGTTCGCCCCCGGCGCTACCACGCCCAGCGCCACGCTCACCGGCGTGAGTTTTGCTCAGGCGCTGGCATTCGATGCCAGCGACAACCTTTTCGTGGCCAACTATTCTGCCAACACAGTGAGCAAGTTCTCGCCGACGGTCCCGGCGACAACGTCGGTGACCATCCAATCGTCGGTCGAGTCGCGGCCGATGCTGATCGGCGGCACCAACAGCAACCCGGTCGCGGGCATCAACCTGACCAGTGCCGAGCTGGCCCGCATCTTCACGACCTCCACCGGCACGATCACTATCGGCGACGCGAGCCAGACGGGCAACATTACCCTCGCGACTGCCACTCCGGCCACCACCAGCGGCGCCGCCATCGTCCTCGTGCAATCCAGCACCGGCGCGGGCCAGATCATCCTCGACGACGGCTCGGGCAGCGGCACGGCCCTCAGCGGCAACAGTGGCGCCGTCAGCCTGACCGCCGGCACCGGCGGCATCGTCGAGCAAAGCACCGACACCGCGGGTACCGCCGACATCGGCAATGCCACCACCGTCTCGCTGACCAGCGCCGGCCCCATCAGCACCAGCAGCCAACCGCTGCAACTGGCCTCGACGACCCTGACCACCGACACCGCGGCCAACAACAGCAACCAGTTCCTGAGCGCTCTGGGCACGGTGACAGCCACGAGTCTCGACGCCGGCAGCGGCACGGTGATGCTTGCGGCGGGCAACTTCGGCTTCAACATCGACGGAACGACCGCCGGCACGCAGTACACCCAACTCAACGTCTCCGGCACCCTCGATCTGGCCGGGGCGAGCCTGCAGCTCAGCGGCGCCTATGTCCCCGTTGGCGCTCACACCTTCACGATCGTCTCGGCCACCAGCGTCACGGGCACCTTCGCCGGGCTGGCTGACGGCAGCATTGTCGACCTTAACGGCGCACCGTTGACCGTCCACTACACCGCCACGACCGTCACACTGACTTCCCCCGCGACGACCTATGGCGACGGCCTGGACGCAAGCGGCGTGTTGACGATCACCCAGGAAATCGCGGCGGCCAACGACAACCTCAACTTCGCGCTTTCCGGCGGCACCTACACCTTCACCGACACCGGTGGGTTGACCTTCGACAACCCCGGCGGCGCCGACGCGGCCGACATCAGCGGCGCCGGAACCAGCACCCTCACCGTTCCGAGCGCCGATGTAACGTCCATCGCGGTTGTGCTGGGCACCGGCACCAATGTCTTCAATTTCACCGGCACCAACGGTGCTTCGGCGGCGCCGATTTCCGTGAATACGGGGACCACGACCGGCGACGAGGCCAATGTCACCGGGGCCGTGCTCGACAGCGGGGCTGTAGCGCTGACCTCCGCAAGCATCGCCGTCAGCGCCGGCCTCAGCGCCGGCGGCAACCTGACCCTGCTCGCCAACACGGCCGGCACCGCCACGGGCAACTTCGTCGGCATCAACGTCTATAACGACGCCACGGTCCAAAGCACTGCGGGCAACGTGTCGCTAGAGGGCACGGGCGGCAATGATCCGGGCGGCGGTGACAGCGAACCCGGCGTAGTGGTTGGGAGCACGGTCCAGGCGACGAGCGCCACCGGCACGGTCACCATCCGGGGCACCGGCGGCACCTCCTCCGGGAACGGTAGCTACGGCGTCGATGTCGAAGGAACCGTGACCTCGGGAGGCGGCAACGTCAGCGTTGCGGGCACCGGCGGGGCTTCAGCCGTGAGCGTAGACTTCGGCGTCTTGATTGGCGGTACGGTGACGGCGGCGGGCAGCGGTACGGTCACCGTTCAGGGCACCGGCGGGGCCTCTTCCAACGAGGCCATGGGCGTCGCAGTGCAAGGCGGGTCGATTAATTCGGGTGGCGGCAATGTCTTGGTCACTGGGCAAGGGGGCGGCGGCAGCAGCAGCTCATCCGCCAACAATTTCGGCGTTTTGGTGCAAAACGACGCCACGGTGAGCCGGGGGCAGCGGCACGGTCACCGTGCAGGGCACCGCTGGCGGTTCCTCTGGGTCGGGGGGCAACAACTACGGCGTCGTAGTGTTGGGCCAAAATGTAAGCCTCCCCGCGATAGTGACCTCGAACGGCGGCGCTGTCTCGGTCACCGGCATCGGCGGCGCGGCGCCGGCGGAAACAATATCGGGGTCCTCGTCAGCGAGGTCGCAACGATCACCAGCGGCGGGACGGCAAGCGTTACCGTTCAGGGTACGAGCGGCGGCGGGTCCAACGGGACCAGCTATGGCGTCCAGGTCGTGGGCGGCAATTCGCAGCTCATTCCGCAGATTACATCCTCCGGCGGGAACGTTCAGGTGACCGGCACGGGTAGCACCACCAGCGTGGGCGTGGAGATTGATAGCTACAGCACCCTCAGCAGCGGCGGCTCGGGAAGTCTGACCATAACCACCGACAGCCTCGACATCGGGAGCGGCAACCTGGTCACGATCGAGGCCGGCGCGAGCGGGACCGGCACGGCCACCATTCAGACCCGGACCGCCGGCACTCTCATCAACCTCGGCGGCTCGAACGTGCTGACCGGCTCACCCCTCACCCTGGGCCTCAACGTTCTGGACCTGGAACTCCTCACGGCCGGCACGCTCAACATCGGCAACACCAGCAGCGGCACGATTACCGTCAGTGCCGACATCGGCTCGACAGCGACTGCCGTGGCGCTGATTTCCGGCGGCGACATCGTTATCAGCGGCGGCCAGATCGAGAGCGACGGCACGCTGCTGCTGCAACCAGGCGCGTCCGGCTCGGTGCAGCCGACCCACGCCGGCACCGACGCCACCGTCAGCACGTTGTCGATTGCCTCGAACCTGACGGTCAACATCGCCGGCACCACCGTCGATACGCAGTACACCCAACTCAACGTCGCCGGCACCGTCGATCTGACCGGAGTGCATCTGCTGCTCACCGGCAACTATGTCCCGGTCGGCGGTAATGTCTTTACCATCGTCTCGGCCACCGACATCACCGGCACGTTTGCCGGGCTGGCCAACGGCAGCACGGTGGTCCTCAACGGCGTGACGCTGACGGTCCACTACACGGCCACGACGGTCACCCTGGTCAACACCGACATCTGGGTCAACACGGGCAGCGGCAGCTGGGACACGGGCGCCAACTGGAGCAGCGGCAACGTGCCGAGTGCCGGGGACGACGTGATCATCAACACGACGGGCGCCGCAACCGTCACCATCCAGTCCGGCGACACCATCTCGATCAACAGCCTGACCACGGGCGGCCTCGATACGCTGGCGATCACCGACGGCGCGCTGGCGGTGGCGGCGGACTCCACGCTGAGCGGCCCGCTGACGATGACCGGGGGATCGTTGACGGCAGCCGGCGCGGGTGTCACCGTGCAGGCGAACGGTACGACCGCCGTCTCCGCTGCCAGCGTGTTTGCTCAGGCCGGCGCGACCCTGAGCCTGCCGAATCTCGCCAGCTACGCCGGCGCGGTCGGCGACATCGACACCCTCGAAGCCACCGGCACGGGCAGCACGCTGACGTTGGCGCATCTCGCCAGCATCGCGTGCGACACCAGCAACGTTTTCTCATTTCTGCAAATCGAGGCGCTGGCCGGCGCCACGGTGGCGCTGCCGGCACTCACAACCATCAGCGGCGGTCCGGTCGCGCTCGAGAGCGACGGCACCAGCAGCGTGCTCAACGTGTCGGCGCTCACAAGCTTCACCGGCGCCGCGACCATTTTCCAGGCGCCGGCACTGCAGGCGACCAATCACGGCACGCTCGACAACGGCGGCCTGACCGCTCTCGACGGCGTCAACGTGACCATCGACGGCACCGGCACGTGGGCGTACAGCCAGATCACCAGCTACACCGACGGCGTCTTCACGATGACCGGCGGCACGCTCAATCTGCCGACCTGGGCGGCCATCGACGGCTCCAGCTTCGACATCAGCGGCGGCGCCGCGCTCAGCCTGCCGACGCCGACCAGCTACGCCGGCGCCGCCGGTATCTATGCGACGTTCATCGCCACCGGCGCCGGCAGCACGCTGACCTTCGCGCGCCTGGCGTCCATTGCGGCCGACACCACCAGCGTCCACTCGTTCGTGCAATTCCAGGCGCTCGCCGGCGCCACCGTTGCGCTGCCGGCGCTCACGACCATCAGCGGCGGTCCGGTCGCGCTTGAGAGCGATGGCAATAACAGCGTGCTCGACGTGGCGGCGCTCACGAGCTTCACCGGCGCCGCGACCGTCTACCAGGCGCCGGCGCTGCAGGCGACCAACCAGGGCACGCTCGAAAATGGCGGCCTCACCAGCTTGACCGGCGTCAACGTCACCATCGACGGCACCGGCACGTGGGCGTACAGCCAGATCACCAGCTACACCGACGGCGTCTTCACCATGACCGGCGGCACGCTCAGCCTGCCGACCTGGGCCGACATCGACGGCTCCAGCTTCGACGTCAGCGGCGGTGCCGCGCTCAGCCTGCCCACGCCGACCAGGTACGCCGGCGCCGCCGGCGCCTATGCGACGCTCATCGCCACCGGCGCCGACAGCACGCTGACGCTCGCGGACCTGGCGTGCATCGCCGCGGACACGACCAGCGTCCACTCGAACCTGCAGGTCCAGGCGCTGGCCGGCGGCCAGATCGCGCTGCCGGCGCTGACGACCATCACCGGCGGCCCCGTCGTGCTCGAAAGCGACGGCGACGGCAGCGTGCTCAACGTGTCGGCGCTCACCAGCTTCTCCGGCAGCTCGACCTCCTATCAGTTACCGACCATCCAGGCGACGAACGACGGCACCATCCAGAGCGGCAGCCTGACGACGCTAGCGGGTGTGTCCGTGATCGTCGACAGCACGGCCAACTGGTCGGCCAGCAGCGTAACGAGCGCCACCGGCGGCACGATTACCGTGAACGGCCTCGTGCCGTCCTCGGGCAGCGGCGTGACCATCGACGTGCCGCAGTTCCCCGCCGGCTTGCAGGCACTGCCGATCCAGCTGGAAACCGGCACGCTCACCGGCACGACGATCAGCGTTCCCGCGGACGAGATCGTCTACTTCGAGGGGGGCACTTTCAACGGCGGTACCGTATTGAACCTTGCCGCTGGGGCCGTCGCCGAGATGGGGGACAGTTCGTTTGCCGGCGGCGTGACCTTCAACCTCGGTCAGGGCGCGAGCGCCAACCTGGTCCCTGCGGGGACGGTCTACTATTCCGGAACGCTGAGCGGGACCGGCAATGGCACCGTGCTGCTCGCCGGCGGCGACCTGGACGTGACCACCGGCGGCCTGACGCTGAACTTTCCCGGCAGCATTTTCCAGTGGACCGGCGGCACCATCGAAGCCGACAGCGGCAACGTGAGCAACCTCGGGACGATCAACATTGCGGGCTCGGCCACCAAGGTTCTGTATGTCGACGGGACGTTCACCAACGATGGCACGATCGTCCAGAGCGGGACGGGCGATCTGCGCCTGAATAGCGACAGCGGCACGCCCACCACGCTCGCCATCGCGGCCGGCGGCTCCTACCTGCTTGAGTCTGACGCCGGCCTCGACAATGGCAACGGCACCAATGGCGTGACCAACGCCGGCACGATTCGCAAGGTCGCGGGCAGCGGCACCTCGACGCTCGCCTTCCCTGGGGTCCTGACCAACACCGGCACCATCGAGGCGGATTCCGGCACGCTCGACCTTGAGCCGGGCTCGTTCACGCAGCTCAGCGGCAATGCGCTGACCGGCGGCACCTGGAATGCGCTCGACGGCGCGAAACTGAAGATCAGCTCCAGCGCGACCCTCACCAGCAGTGCCGGCAACATTGCCGTCGACGGCGCCAACGCGGCGATCACGGGGCTTAACTATACCGATCTCGCCAGCAATAGCGGCAGCCTGTCGCTGACCGACGGGGCCAGCTTCACGGCGGCGGCCGACTTCACCAACAGCGGCAGCCTCACGCTCGGCGCCGGCAGCACGCTCACGGTCCCGGGCACATTCACCCAGACAGCCGCCGGCACGCTCAACGAGCAGCTCGGCGGCACGCCGGCCAGCGGACAGTTCGGCCAAATCGCCGCCGGCACCGCCACGCTCAACGGCACGTTCGACCTGAGCCTGATCGACGGTTTGAGCCCGTCGGCAGGCCAGGATTTCCCGGTACTGACCTACACGCACACCAGCGGCGCCTTCGGGAGCTTCAATGGCGTCGCTCCGTTCTTCACCGTGTCGGCAGGTCCGGCCAGCTTCGACCTCGTGATCAAGACCGACACCTGGATCAACGCGGGGAGCGGCAGCTGGGACAACGCCGCCAACTGGAGCAGCGGCAGCGTGCCCGACAGCAGTGACGACGTTGTCATCGACACGGCCGCGAATGCGACGATCACGATCGCGGCCAACGATTTCGCCAAGGGCATCACCACGGCCGCCACCGACACGCTGGCGATCGCGAGCGGCTCGTTGACCGTCGCCGGCGCCTCGGTGCTCAGCGGCGGCCTGTCGATGGACAACGGCACGTCGCTGACGGTTTCCGGCTCGGGGATCACGTTCACGGTTGCGGGCACAACCGGCATCGACGGCGCCAGCGTGTTCGCCGAAGGCGGGGCGACGCTCAGCCTGCCGGCGCTGACGAGCTACACCGGCGCTGCCGGCGCCACCACCACGTTGGAAGCCACCGGCACGGGCAGCACGCTCTCTCTCGCCAACATGACCAGCCTCACGGCCGCGAGCGGCTACGGAGCCGTGACCCAGGTGGAGGCGTTTTCTGCAGGCACGGTCGACCTGGCGGCGCTATCAACCATCAGCGGCGGCGCGGCCTATCTGGAGAGCGAAGGCAACGGCAGCGTGCTCGACGTGCCGGCCCTGACCAGCTTCGCCAACAACGGCGCATATCCCTCACAGCTCGCCGTGACCAACCATGGCACCGTCAACGGCGATTCGTACAGCGCCGCCGTGCTGGCAGCGGGTCCGATCGGTTACTACGCCTTCAATGAGACATCGGGGACCACGGCGGCGGATGTGTCAGGCCTGGGGAACAACGGCGTCATCGGCAGCGGCGTACAGCTCGGCGTCGCGGGCGCTCCCATCCCGGACGGCGGCACCGCTTTTCAATTCAACGGCGGAAATGTGGCGCTCAACCTGCCGCAGATCAACACCACTGCCGACCAGGCGAACACCGTCACCTTCTGGATGTACTGGGACGGCACGGACGGTGTCATGCCGATATCCCTCGGCGACTACTACGATCTCCAGTTTTACGCCGGCTCCTTTGGCTTCAACACGTTCAATCACGATCTCCGCGGCATCAGCTCGACCGGACTGGCGAACCGCTGGGTCCACGTCGCGGCGGAGTTCTTCAACGGCGACGCCACGCTTAACCGCCTCTGGCTGGACGGCGTCGAGCAAAATCTCACGCAGCTGTTCGGCGCCCCGGCGTCCCTAACCGCGAGCAGTACGGTCTACATCGGCGGGCCGAGCGGTTTCGATTTTAGCGGCCGCATCGACGAACCCGCGATTTATGACCGCGCCCTGAGCAATACCGAAGTCCAGACCATCTTCAACAGTTGCGGCGTCACCAGCCTGCAATACGTGAACCTCACCCTCGACGGCACCGGCACCGTCGCGCTCAGCCAGCTCACCAGCTATACCGATGGCACACTGTCGCTCTCCGGCGGCACGTTAACGCTCAACAACCTGACGGACATCGACGGAGCAAGCTTCATGGTCAGCGGCGGTGCGGCGCTGAGCCTGCCGGGCGCGACGAGTTACGCCGGCGCGGCCGGCGCAACCACCACGCTGGAAGCCACCGGTACGGGCAGCACGCTATCGCTGGCAAATATGACCAGCCTCACGGCAGCTACCGGCTACGGAGCGGTGACCCAGGTGGAGGCGTTGTCCGGGGGCACGGTCGACCTGGCGGCGCTGTCAACCATTAGCGGCGGCGCGGCGGCGCTGGATAGCGACGGCAGTGACAGCGTGCTCGACCTCTCGGCGCTGACCAGTTTCGCCAACAGCGACGGCGAATACCCCTCCGAGCTCGACGTGACCAACGACGGAACCGTCACCGGCGCCACCGGCGTCACCAACCTGGCGTATGTGAACCTGGTGCTCGACGGCACGGGCACGTGGTCGTCCAGCCAGCTCACCAGCTTTACCGACGGCACGCTGTCGCTGTCCGGCGGCACGTTGACGCTCGGCAACGTGACCGACATCGACGGTGCAAGTTTCATTGTCAGCGGCGGTGCGGCGCTGTGCTTGCCGGGCGCGGCGAGTTACGCCGGCACGACCGGCGCCACCACCACGTTGGAAGCCACCGGCACGGGCAGCAGGCTGTCGCTGGCAAACCTCACCAGCCTCACAGCCGCCAGCGGCTACGGAGCGGTAACCCAGGTGGAGGCGTTGTCCGGAGGCACGGTCGACCTGTCGGCGCTGCCAACCATCAGCGGCGGCGCGGTGGAGTTGGTAAGCGACGGCAGCGACAGCGTGCTGGACATGGCGGTGCTGGCCAGTTTCACCAACAACGACGGCGAATACCCCTCCGAGCTCGACGTGACTAACCACGGCACCGTCACCGGCGCCACCGGCGTCACGAGCTTGACGTATGTGAATCTGGCGCTCGACGGCACCGGCACCTGGGCGTCCAGCCAGATTCTCACCTACACCGACGGGACACTGACGCTGACGGGCGGCGCGTTCGCCCTCAGCGGCGCGACCGACATCGACGGTTCGAGTTTCGTGGCGAGCGGCGGCGCCACGCTCAGCTTGCCGGCGGCGCGGCGTTACGCTGGGACGGCCGGCGCCACCACCACGTTGGAAGCCACCGGCACCGGCAGCACGCTAGCTCTCGCAATCCTGACCAGCCTGACGGCCGCAACCGGCTTTGGGGCGGTGACCCAGGTGGAGGCGTTGTCGGGCGGCACGGTGGACCTGGCGATGCTGCCAACCATCAGCGGTGGGGCGGTGGATCTGGAGAGCGACGGCAGCGAGAGTGTGCTCGACTTGCCGGCGCTCGCAACCTTCAGCGCTGCCGCTGTCGGCGGTATCGCGGTTGGCGACGGCGGAACGGTGACGGTTGGGTCCAACCCGTTCACGATGCCGGCGGCGGGCAATGCGGTCACCGTCAACGTGCCGCAATGGCCGGCGGGCCTCGCCTTGCCGCTGCTCCTGGCCAGCAGCGGGAATTTCACCGGCGGCACGACGTTCAACGTGGCTGCCGGCCAAACCGTAGACATCACGGCAGGTACCTATGCCGGCGGCGCCGTGTTCAACGTCGGACCGGGCGCGAGCATCAACCTCACCGCGGGCGGCACCATCACCTATTCGGGCACGCTTACCGGTTCCGGCACCGGGTCGGTGCTCGTCAACCAAGGCGTCCTGGACGTTGGCGCTGCGGGACTGACGCTTAACTTCCCGGGCACCCTGTTCCAGTGCGTGAATGTCACGTTCGCCGGGAATGGGGCGACCGTTGCGAACCTCGGTACCATCAACTTCACCGGCGCAGCAACAGTTGCTGCAAACGCAGGGCGCGTTCGACAACTACGGCACCATCGTCCTGACGGGCGGCGATGTGGTGCTGGGGAGCGGCAGCGGTACACCGACCATCGTGAACAACGAGGCCGGCGGGCTTTTCTTGCTGGACTCGGATTTCGGCATCACGAACGGCAGCGGCAATAACGTCATCAACAATGCCGGCATCATTCGCAAAATTGCAGGGACCGGCACCTCGACCGTTGCGGTGAACGGCCCCCTCAACAACACCGGCACCATCGAGGCGGATATCGGCACGCTGGAGCTGGACGCATCGTCCTTTGCCCAGATCGTGGGGCAGACGCTGACCGGCGGCACCTGGAACGCGCTCGACGGCGCAACCCTGAAGATCGACGCGAACGCGACCATCACCACGAGCGCCGCCAACGTCGCCGTCGACGGCGCCACGGCAGCGATCACCGGGCTTCACTACAACGATCTCTCCGCCAATAGCGGCAGCCTGGCATTGACCAATGGGGCGACCTTCGCGACGGCCGGCGACTTCACGAACAGCGGCAGCCTCACGGTCGGCGCGGGCAGCACGCTCACCGTGAACGGCAGCTTCACGCAGGCTGCGACGGGCACACTCAACTTCCAGCTCGGCGGCACGCCGGCCAGCGGGCAATTCGGGCAGCTCGCCGTCGCGAATACCGCCGCGCTCGCCGGCGCGTTCAATCTTGCGCTGGTCAACGGCTTCGGCCCGTCGGCGGGCCAGGACTTCCCGGTCCTGACGTACCAGCACGCGACCGGATCGTTTGGGAAGTTCAGCGGCGTGAGTCCGTTCTTCAGCGCATCGCAAGGAAGCGCTAGCCTGGACCTGATCGAAAGCGGCACCAACGCGGTCGACCTGGCGGCGGCCAGCGTTACCGCCCCGACCACCGCCACGCTCGGCCAGCAAATCACCGTGGGCTGGCAGGCGAGCGACTCCGGGAATGCAGCCGCGACCGGCAGCTGGCAGGACAGCGTTTATCTCTCCACGACGCTGGCGATCACCTCCAGCTCGATCCTGCTCGGCACGGTGCCGCACGCGGGCGGTCTCGCCGCGGGGGCGTCGTACACGGGCAGCCTCACCGCGACGCTGCCGGCCCTCGCTTTCGGCAGCTTTTATGTGCTGGTCGAGGTGGACAGCCTCTACCAGGTCCCGGTGCCGAACCGGGCCAATTGCACGCTCGCCGCCGGACAGCAGCTCGCCATCACCGTGCCTGCGCTCACGCTCGGCGCGGCGTACAACGATTCGTTCACCGCCGCCGACCAGGATCGCTATTATCAGGTCGCGGTGCCGGCCGGCGGCTCGCTCACCGTGGCGCTGGCGAGCACCGCTTCGGCGGGCGCCTGGCGCTGTACGCCAGCCAGGGAACGCTGCCGACGCCGTATGACTACCAGTACGCCGCCACCGCCGCCAATCAGCCGAGCCAGACCGTCACGGTGCCCGAGGTGTTGACGGCGGGCACCTACTACATCCTGGCGCACAGCGTCGCGGGGAACGCCGCCACGGCCGACTTCACGCTCACCGCCACCCAGGTCGCCGCCCTCACCGTGTCGGCCAGCTCGCCCCACTCCGGCGCCGACGCCGGCAACGTCACCATCGAGATCGATGGCACCAACCTCTCGCCGAACTCCACCGCCACTCTTGCGCTCGGCTCGGCGACGATTGCCGCGTCGGCGATCGACTTCGTCAATTCGAGCCAGCTGTTCGCGACCTTCAACCTCATCGGGGCGGCGGTCGGCGCTTACACGCTGACGGTGCAAAACGGCGCCCAATCGGCGACGGCGCCGGCCACATTCGAGGTGATCGCCGCCAATCCGCAGCCGCTCAGCGTCATCCTCGCCACGCCGCAGTTCGTCCGCTCCGGCCGAACCGGCACCCTCGTCGTGACCTACACCAACGACTCCAGCGACGACCTCGTCGCGCCACTGTTGGCCATCGCCTCGACCGACGCCAACGTCTCGTTCAGCACGCCGGACGATCCGAACAACTACACGCAGTCGGCCCAGGTGCTCGCGGTCGCGCCGAGCGGGCCGGCCGGCATCCTGCGCCCCGGTCAGGCCGGCCAGCTCACGCTTACCCTCCTGTCCAACGACCCGCTCGACGACGACGTGATCCCCGTCCAGGTCAGCCTCATCACGGCCAATCAGACCCTCAACTGGGCGAGCGCAAGCCGCCCTCCAGCCGGCAATCGTCCCGGCCGCCGCGTGGAACGTCATCTTCGGCAACCTGACCGCCATGCTCGGCAGCACGACCACGTCGTACAACGCCGCCCTCGCCCAGGCCGCCACCTACCTCAGCAGCCTCGGCGAAACCACCGCCGAGGTCAGCGACGTCGGCCGGCTCTTCTCGTTCCTCGAATCGCAGGCCAGCGCGTCGTTCCCGACGCCGACGCTGCCGGCCGTGGTTGACGCATCGCTGCCCGTGCCCGGCAAGCTGACACTGGCCATCGACCGCACTTTCCAGACGTCGCTCGCCGGCCGCTCCACGCCCGGCATCTTCGGGCTGGGCTGGGTGACCTCGTGGCAAGCGTCGCTCAGCGTCGACAGCGCGGGCAACGTATCGATCGTCTCCAACGGCGGCCTGTATGTGTTCGATGCGCAGCCGGGCGGCGGCTATCTCGACACCGACGGCGAATACGGCTCATTGACCGCAAGCGCCGGCGTCTACACTTTCACCAACCCGGCCGGCATCCAGCTCGTGTTCCTCGCCAGCGGCCAGCTCAGTTATCAGCAGGATGCTGACGGTAACCGCATCACGCTCGGTTACAACGGCCTGCACCAGCTCGTCACGCTGACCTATAGCAACCCCGCCGATGCCGCCGAGCCGACCGAGCAGCTCACGTTGACCTATAACGCGCAGGGGTTCGTCGCGACGGTGTCCGACGGCAATGGCGACAACTACGCGTACGGCTACGACCCGGCCGGCCATTTGACCTCGGTCACCGCGCCCGGCAACCTGACGACGATTTACACGTACAACACCGGCAGCAATCCTGAGCAGGTCAACGCGATTCTGTCGATCACGCAGCCGAGCGGCGCGCAGCAGAATTTCACCTACGACGCGCTGGGCCGGCTTGCCTCGACCAGCCAGAACGGCGCCGCCCCAATCACCTACGGCTACCCCGGCGAGGCCGAGGTGACGACCATCGACGCCGGCAACAACACCACGACGGTCTGGTACAACGAGCTGGGCCTGCCGGCGCGGACCCTCGACCCGCGCGGCGGCCTGGCGAGCTATCTCTACGACGCCAACGGCAATCTCGTCGGTCAAACCGACGCCGCCGGCAATACCTATCAGTACGCCTATGACCTCAATGGCAACCTGACGCAGACGGTCAATCCGCTCGGGCAGACCGTGAACCTGACCTACGGCACCTTCGGTACACTGACGGCCCTCACCGATGCGGCCGGCAACACCACGCAGTACACCTACGACGCCGCCGGCAACCCGCTCTCGATCACCTACCCCGGCGGCGGGCAGGAATCGTTCAGCTACGATCCGCTCGGCAACCTGAGCGAAACGGTCCTCGAGAACGGCGACACGGTCAGCTATCAGTCGAACGCCGAAGGCCTCGTCACCGCGCAGCTGTTCGCCGACGGCACGAGCCAGACGTTTGCCTACGACGCGCACGGCAACCTGCTGACCGCGAAGACGTTCGACGCCGATGGCAACCTGACCGGCACAACCACGCTCGCCTACAACACGGCCGACCAGCTCACGTCGATCACGTATCCGAACGGCCAGTACCTGCATTTCACCTACGATGCCACGACCGGCCTGCGCACCCAGAGCGTCGACCAGGACGGCTTCACGGTGAACTACTTCTACAACGGCCAGGGCCAATTGGCGGAGCTCAAGGACGGCGCCGGCAATCTCATCGTCGAGTACACCTACAACCAGCTCGGCCAGCTCGCGACGAAATTGAACGGCAACGGCACGTCGACGAGCTACGGCTACGACGCCGCCGGCAACCTGACCAGCATCATCAACTATGCGAGCGGCACGACGGTCAACTCCTCGTTCACCTACACGTACAACCTCCTGGGCGAAGAGACCTCGATGACCGATGCCGCCAACAACGTCACGAAGTACTCCTACGACGCGATCGGCGAGCTCACCCAGATCGCGCTGCCCGGCGGCCAGACGATCAGCTATGTCTACAACGCGGCCGGCGATCGCATCGCCGTCGTCAACGGCAGCACGACCACCACTTACGCGAGCAATGCCGCCAACGAGATCACCCAGGTCGGCTCCACGGTTTATTCCTACGACGCCAACGGCAACCTTCACACCGTCACCGACGCCAGCGGCACGACGACCTACACGTTCAACGACCTCAACCAGCTCACCTCGATCACCGCGCCGGACGGCACCGTCACGACCTACCAGTACAGCCCGCTGGGGTTCCTGACCGGAACGAACGTCGGCGGCACGCAAACCAGCTACCTGGTCGATCCGACCGGCCTCGGCACCGTGGCGTCGGCCTACGACAGCAGCGGCTCGCTGATCGCCGATTACACTTACGGGCTGGGCCTGGTAAGCCAGACGGGCCCCGCCGGCACCGGTTATTACGACTTCGACGCCAGCGGCAACACGGTCGGCATCACCGGCGCCGACGGCAGCTACGTCAACCAGTACAGCTACCTACCGTTCGGCGAAACGACGCCCGGCGCGACGGCGCTGCCGAACCCGTTCACCTTTGCCGGCCAGAACGGCGTCCTGGATCTCGGCAACGGCCTGTTCCACATGACCAACCGCGCCTACCTGCCGGTTACAGGACAGTTCGTATCGAATGATCCCATCAACCTGCACGGCGGCGATTCGAACCTGCGGCGGTACGTCGGCAACGATCCGGTCGGCCACACCGATCCGAGCGGCCTGAGCGTGCTGTCGACCCTCACGCGCGCCACCACCGCCGCCACCACCGGGCCGGCGGTGCCGACGGCGCCCGATCTGCCGCCGCCGACGGCACCGCCGTCGGTGCCGGGCATGCCGCCGCTGACGCCCAACGCCAACGGCCAGCCCACGACCGCGCCCACGACGGCGACGCAGTCGAGCACCAAGGGCAGCACCACCAACGTGGTCTCGGAAGACCCCAATGCCCTGCTCGGTCCCGCCGGCTCCGGCACGCAGAATTTCATCCAGGACAGCGGCACATGGTCGTACACCGCCGAATTCGCCAACGACGGCAGCGTCGCGGCCCAGGACATCTCGGTCACCGAACAGCTCGACGCCAACCTCGACTGGTCGACGTTCCAGCTCGGCTCATTCGGCTTCGGGCCCGTCATGGTAACCGTGCCGGCCGGCCTGACCCAGTACCAGACCGTGGTCGCCTACCAGAACACCGACGGCACGCCCGTGCAGGTGGAGGCCGCCCTTGACTTCAACGTCGCGACCGGCACGCTGACCGCAACCTTGACCTCCGTGGACCCACGCACCGGCCAGGCGCCGACCGGCGTTTTCGACGGCTTCCTCTACCCCGACGACAGCCAGGGCGTCGGCGAGGGTTTCGTGCAGTACACGGTGCAACCCCTACCCGGACTGGCGACCGGCACCACGATCGACCAGCAAGCGTCGATCGTCTTCGACACCGACGCGCCGGTCGCGACCAACGCCGCCACCAACACCATCGCCGTCGTCGTGGACCAGACGACGCTCAGCGAGCCGGCCGGCACCGCCACGCCCACGGCTACCAGGATCAGCACGTTGCTCGGTTCGCACTACGTCGATCCCGACAAGAACACGAAGCCCGGCATCGCCGTCATCGCTGCGAGCGGCAACGGTTCCTGGCAATACTCGAGCGGCGCCGGCTGGGTGAACATCGCCGCGCCGTCGCAGGCGAACGCCTTGCTCTTGCCGCAGGCCGATCAGTTGCGCTTCCTGCCCGCCGGCCTGTCGACGGGCACGGCGCAATTGCTCTATGTCGCCTGGGACGGCAGCACCGGCAGCGCCGGTGGCCATGCGAGCGCCGCCAACCTTGGCAACGGCAACTCCGTCAGCACGAACGCGGGCCAGCTCACCGTCACCGTGACGCCGGTCGTGAGCGCGCCCGATTGGCTGGCCAACACGGCGGCGCTCGCGCCGGTGCTGCCGAGCCCGGCCGTACCGACCGGCCAAACGGTGCAGGCGGCCTTCAGCGGCGTGTTCAGCGCGGACGCCGGCCAGTCCGCCAACGTCGCCGTGACCGGTCTGACCGCCGGCACCAACGGCACCTGGGAATACCGCCTATTCAACAGCACGACGCAGAGCTATGGCGCCTGGACCAACATGCCGGCGAACGTCGTGCCGGGGCGGCCCTGTTGCTGTCGAGCCTGGACATGATCCGCTTCGTACCGACCAAAACCGGCTTCGCCGGCCAGGTGACGTTGCAGGTTCACGCCTGGGACGGCAGCGTCTACACCCACGGCAGCACGGTCAATCTGAACAAGACCCACACCGGCGGCACGACGCCGTTCAGCACCGCTGTCCTGACCGGCGAGCTGTTTGTGAATGACGCTCCGACACAGACCCCGCCGGCCGGCGGCATCACGCTGAGCACGATCCACGAGAACGTCACTAGCACGCCAGTTAGCGTTCCGACGCTGCTGGGCGTGGGCGACGCGCACGCCAGTGACGCCGACAAGGGCGCGACGGTGGGCCTGGCGCTGACCGGCGCCGCGGGTCCGGGCACGTGGCAGTACCAGCTCGGCAACGGTTGGCAGACCGTGCCGGCGGTATCGGCCACGGCCGCACTGTTGTTGCAGCGCGGCGCTGCGCTGCGTTTCGTGCCGACGCCGAATCAGCTGGGAACGGCGACGCTGACCTGGGTTGCGTGGGACCAAACGCAGGGAACGGCGGGCGCGCAATTCAACAGCACAGCGAGCGGCGGCGCGACCGCATTCAGCAGCGCGAGTGCGACGGCAACGCTGAACATCAGCGCCGCCTCCGGCCATCAGGCGCCGGCCTGGAACGGCAGCGGCGCCGCGTTGACGCCGGTGGCGCCGAATGCGACCAATCCACCGGGCGACACGGTCGCCGACGTTTTCGGCCCCTTCTTCGCGGACCCCGGCACGCCCGTCGGCATCGCCGTCACCGGCTTGAGCGGCACCGGCAACGGCACGTGGCAATACTTCAACGGCACGCAGTGGACCATGTTCGCGATGCCATCGGTAGGTAAAGCCGTGCTGCTGACGGCGACCGAGAAGATTCGCTTCGTGCCCAAGCCCGGCTTCCTCGGCACAGCGACGCTGACCGCGTACGCCTGGGACGGCACGAGCACCAGCCGCAACCTCAACGGCAAGCTGGGCGGCAACGGCGCATTCGGTGCCACGCCGCTGATCGCGGTGTGCCTGGTCAACACCTCACCGACGCTGACGGCGTGACCGAGCTACAGGGTTCCAGCCGCGAATCATGAATTCTCGCAACAATGCTTGACATGGGCGCGTGGCGGTGTCAAATAGGATCACCGGCCCGCGACATGCGGACTGGCCGGTAGGTCAATCACCAGTTCGGCCCATCCGGAGGGTTAAACATGCAGGCCACGTTCCCCAAGGTCGTGGCGTTTCTCCTGACCACAATTGCCCTCGCGCCAGCGTTTCCGGTATTGCGCAGGCGGTCCGAGCGATGAACCAAAGCGCACGCCGCCGGCAAACGACCAGCCCGCTACCGTGGAGGACCTTAACGCGAAGCTCAAGGCGGGGACGTTCAAGCTCACGGAGGCTGACGTGGTGAAGCTCCTCGGCCACCCCACCGTTGTGAAGCGGCCGGGCGACGCCGGGTCCGAACTCCGGATGCAGTGGGAATACGCCACCTACATCTTCGCAACGTTCACCGATGCCAAGCTCAGCGAGATGACAGGGGCCTTCTCCGAAAACCTCCCGGTCGATCGGGTCATCCTGTCCAACTTCAAACGGCTGCGCGTCGGCATGACCGAGCCCGCGGTCATTGAAATCCTGGGGGCGGGCAACGGGATCGCCAAGATCGGGGGCACCGCGATTCGCTCCTGGGGCCGAACCGCCGGGTTGTCGGTGTCGTTCAACGCGAAGGGCCTGGCGTTCGGCGCGGGGTATCACGAGTCGAGCGCGGTTGCGGTGCCGCCGGGAGTCCAGCTCCAGGTGCCAGCGGTGTTCAAGCCGTGAGGCTCTTTCGCCAACTTCCTCTGTGGCTTCGGCCCCAGGCAGGAGGATGACGCCTGGTGAGGCGCTGTGCGGATTGAAGCTGTTGGACGTAAGGCCCCGTCAGGCGAGCTTGGTTGATGGCCAGCACTTGTTGATCGGGAGGGATCTATGCTGAATCCGGGTGACTTTCGCGGTTGCCTCTCGCTTCGCACCTTCGCCCACTTGCGCGAATCCTGCCAGGCACTGGCCGAACGCCAGTACTTTTCATCGGCGATCTGGGGGGCAGTCTTCCTTGAAGCGCTGCTCGATGACCTGGCCGAGAGTCTGCATTTGCCGTCGTCGGGACAGGACGAGCTGAACGGACGCATCCAGCAGCTCCAGCAGTTTCTCCGCAATCGGGGAAGCCATCCCATCGCGATTCCTGACGAAATCATCAAACGCTGTCACGACATCCGGAACACGCGGAACCGGTTGGTCCATCACACGGGAGCTGCCAAGACCACGCTCGCGGAAGATGCCCAATTCATCAGCGCCGGCATCAAGGTCATTCTGGAATGGTACAAGACGGTATCCCCTACCCGAGCGACCGAACCGACTGTGCAGGTTGCGCCGCGCCCGCCGGGCGTACGCGTGTTCGTGAGCACCATCAGCCCTCATAGACCCAGCCAGGAGTATTTCCTCGACGAACTGATGGAGCGGCTGCGGGGTATTGGTATTGAGCCCGTCAGATGTGTTGCGAGCATCTACGACAAGACGGATCCCATTGGCAAGATCAGACAGACGATTGAATCGTGTCGGGGCATGATTGTCGTTGGTCTCGAACGCACCCACGCATACTTCCTGCGGGATAAGGAGGGCACACCCAACCAGAAAGAAGAAACCCATCGGCAGTCAGGGGCCACGCGTCAAACTCCACCCGAATTGTTGCAGCGGAATTGACGTTGACAAGTGTACAGACATAGGATTCTCTGGATATTCGCCCGCTTTCCGGAGGAACGCATGGCTGCTACCCCTTCCGTGGCGTCGATTAAGAAACACTTCCGGCGCATCTATGACCCCCGTGTCGCCGGCCGTACCAAGCACTTGCTCATCGACCTGCTTGTCATGGCCCTCTGCGGCGTCATCGCCAACTGCGACGACTGGCCCGACATCGTTCAATTTGCGCAGCAACGCGAAACCTGGTTTCGACGCTTCTTACGTTTGCCTGGCGGCATCCCGTCGCACGACACTTTTGAACGCGTCTTCGCGATCCTCAATCCACGGGTCCTGGAAGCCTGCTGCCTGGCCTGGTTGCGAGACGTTGCCGGCTTATCCGGCGTCGAGCACATCGCCATTGACGGCAAGACTTTGCGCGGCTCGGGCAATTCGAAGCTGGGCGCCCTGCATGTGGTCAGTGCCTGGGCCACCCAGGCCCAGGTTTCGCTGGGCCAGGTCGCCGTCGAGGGTAAAGGCAATGAAATCACAGCCATTCCGAAGCTCTTGCAGTTGCTGGACCTTGATGGCGCGCTGGTGACCATCGACGCCATCGGATGTCAGAAGAACATCGCCAAGAAGATCCTGGACCGCGGTGGCGATTACGTCTTGGTGGTGAAAGCCAACCAAGAACGGTTGATGAGTGACATCCAAGAAACCGTGATGAAAGCGCTCGACGGCGCGTTGCCGGCGGGCCGGGTGCGGCAATGTACGACGACGGAACGTGGACACGGGCGCGTCGAGGAACGCGGTTGCGTGATCGTCGAAGACGTCAGCGGTATTCGGGATCGCGCGGCGTGGCCGCACCTGCGGACAGTGGGGATGTGTCGCCGCGAACGGACGGTCAACGGGCAGCAGACGACGGAGGTCGTTTACTTCATTGGCAGTCGGCGCATGGCCGCGCGGCGTTATGCGGCGGCGCTGCGCAACCACTGGGGAATCGAGAACAACTTGCATTGGCAATTGGATGTGAGCTTTCATGAGGATGCGAGCCGGGTGGAGAACCGCCACGGGGCGGAGAACCTGTCGTTATTCCGCAAGCTCGCGTTAAGCTTGCTCAAGCAAAATCCACGTAAAACAAGTATGGCCCGTAAACGCAAGGGAGCCGCTGTAGACCCTGGTTATCTTGCCGAAATCCTCACTGGGGCTACGAAACTAGAGAAAGCTTAATGCGTGGCACCTGCATCGGCAGTACACCTCAGGCTGGTTGCACGTGGAAGCCGGCATTGCCAACGCGCTCGGATTGGAGGTGTTTGTTCTCTGTCAAAAGAGCATCCACGGCGACGGTATCTTCGACCGCGGCTGGAATACGTATCCTGTCGCCGAGATCGATTCGCTGGATGTTTCCTCGCCGCAACTCGACAGCTTCCTGCAGCACATTCAGGCGTGGGTCCAGTTAAGGCAAGAAGGCGTTCGAGATGTGCGCGGCTAACGCTAACCACCCGCTGAATTGGACCGGGCTGCAGCACCATGGGATTGGCCGTTCTACATCTGAAGGCCCTTTTTCACCGTTTTTCGAGAACAAGTTGCATTTCCAATCGTTTGGCATCGTGCCGTCTACGATCTCAAAGACAATAGAGGGAACCCATGCAGGAAATCGAATATCATTGACAACTTGGAAAAAAAGCACCCCGTCAAACAACGACATCGCATGAACCTCGTATTCGTTCGGTGGGCCCACGAACGTTTGATTGCTTCCCATGAACGCTCGGATCGTGGTCGAAAAATCTCCTGCCTGGATTATTCTTGCGCACTCGCATGTTGCTTCGCCATTATCTTGCGCCGGAACGCACGATTGTGGAATCGTCAATAGCGCCAGTGATTGGACCAACGCAGACCAATGGGGACAGTTTGCATAGCCAAGCCATAGTGTTATAACGAAAATCATCCAGGCGATGCAGTCTCGGATGGCCGGCCCTTGTCTCTCAGCCTGGCGCGGCTCCGTTCGTGTTGGCTCAGGCCGCGGCGCGACGACGCCGGCCGCTTGAGGCGCCGGCCCCGGCACAGAGGCCCTCGATGGCCACGACCGTGGGCGTCGATGCCAGGGCCAAGCGACTCATTCCGCCGCGGTAGAAGGATCGTCGCGCTGCAGCTGCTTTCGCAGGGCCTCTTTCGCCTCCGGCGACAGGCCGGCCAGCACTTCCTCCGTGGACAGGCCAGCCAGGCGCTGCGCCGGGGGCAGCGAGGCCACCAGATCCTGCAGGTCCAAGCCAGCGAGACGCTGCGCTCGGTCCAGACCGGCGAGGCGCTTTTCGGGTGGCAGGGAAGCCACCAGGTCGAGCAGCGCTTGTTCCATTTCGTCTTCGATGCCGAGGTGTTGCATGGCGAACTCCGCTCCCTTCTGCTGGAACTGTTGAATCTGCTGTGCCAGGTACGCCACCAGTTCAGTATAGCCGCCCTGGCCCAGCGCGGCATAGATCTGTGGCCCCTGGCTCAGGAACTGCGGGCTGAACAGGGTCAACAGCGGGTGTTGCAGTCCGGCCAGCACTGCTGTTTCAAGCAACCACATACGATGGCTCACCACGCCGCCTTCCAGCGCCCAGATGCCGGGTTTCTCCTCGCGGGGTCTATTTCGTCACCTGCACGCTAGATTCGGACTTGCCCCGCAGCGCGTGCGCCAGCAGCTGGTGGAAGTGATATCCTCCCGACTCGCGCTTGACGCTGAAGCGGCCGGTGTCGTAGCTGCAACTCTTCAGCCCGCGCTGCACTTCGTCGCAGACGCCCATGTCCTCGAGCTGCACCTGGTGCGCCACCGCCATACTGTCGGCGATGAATTGCTGCGCCTCGGGGCCCTCGGTCCGCGCGAAGTAGAAGTCGAAGATCACCTTGCAGCCGTCGGGTCCGAGCGGCAGCACCAGATTCGTGTCCATCACGCCCTCGTACAGGTTGATCATCAGGTTCGGGAAGATCCACCAGTAGTACGCGTTCGTCCCGGTGCGGACCTTGCCGACGGTGGCGTCGTCCGACAGCTTGAGCGGGCTGATCTGCACGCCGCCGTGGGCGTAGTTTTCCGTGCGATAATGGGCGTAGTCAAGGGCGCCGGCCAGGCCGGGATGGACCGTGTTGACGTGGTAGCCGCCGTCCTGGTAGTTGTCCACGAACACCTTCCAGTTGCAGGCCATCTCATACTCGCGCCGTGCCGTGAACTTGACCCCGGCCACGCCCAGCGCTGCGGACCGCTCCGGCAGCGGCGCCAGATAGTCGGCGAGCGGCAATCCCGGCGTGCCGGCGTGTACAAACACGAGCGGGCCCCACGTGTCCACGGCGAGCGGCACCAGGCCGTGCTCGTCCTTACGGAAATCCTCGACGCCGTCGAACTCCGGCGTGCCGCGCAGCCGGCCGGCCAGGTCATACGTCCAGCCGTGGTAACGGCAGCGCAGCTTGGTGACGTGGCCGCACGGCTGGTTGATCACCTGGGCGGCGCGGTGCCGGCAAACATTGTGGAACGCGCGCAGCGTGCCGTGCTCGTCGCGCAGGACCAGGATCGGCTCACCGGCGATCTCGACCGTCACGAACGCCCCCGGCTGGGCGAGCTGATCGGTGCGGGCGGCCATCAGCCAGCAGTCGCCAAAGACGCGGCGGCGTTCCAGCGCGTAGATGTCCGGGTCGAAATACCAGGCGCTTGGAATGGTGTGGGCGCGCGCAACGGCAGCGTGGGATCAAAGGCGGCGAGGCGTTCGTCGAGGGATGCCATGCGGGGAACTCCTTTCCCTGTTATTGTCGTGACGAGGCGGCCTCCGGGTAGGTGTGGTCTCGGTGGACAGCCCTTTGCAGCTCACGCGCCATGCTCTCGAAGACATCGTCCCATTGGCCGAGCGCCTGCTGGCGGAAGAGCCGCATCGTCGGATACCAGGGAGTATCGGGGCGGTGGTCCAGCCACCGCCAATCCGGGGCAAAGGGCAGCGCCAGCCACGTCGGCACCCCGAGCGCTCCGGCGAGGTGTGCAAGTGAAGTATCGCAGCTCACGACCAGATCCAGGTTCTTCATGATGGCTGCGGAATCTTCGAGCGGCCGGTAGGTGTGGCCGCGTGGCCCGTCCAGGTCCGTCACCGGCAAGCGGTCCCGAACGGCGGCCAGCTGCTCCACAACGCCGGGGCCCGTCTGCAACCTGACGAGAGTGACCCCAGGCACTCCGGCCAGCGGGGCGGCCCGGTCCAGCGCGAACGAGCGATGACGGTCGTTCGCGTGTTTGGGGTTTCCCTGCCAGCACAGACCGATCCGATGGCCCCCGATGGAACGCAGCTCGCGCGCCCAGTGCGCGATCCGCTCCGGGTCGGCAAGGACGTACGGAATCGGCGCCGGGACGTTCGCTACGGTCGTGCCGAATCGGTTAGGCAAGCTCATGAGGGGTAAATGCACGTCGAAGGCGGGCAGGTCGCCGCCCTGGACGACGAGCCCATCGATCCCAGCACAGCGGGCCAACAGGCGGTGCAGAATGGCGGGGCACTCCACCAGGACGGTTGCCCCGCGTGCCTTGACCAGCGGCGTATAGCGGATGAATTGCAGCGTGTCGCCCAGTCCCTGCTCGGCATGCAGGAGGATGGTCTTGCCGTCCAGCGGACCGCCGTCCCACTGCGGCTGGGAAAAGGGCCGTTTCGGCAACCCCTTGCAGCCCCAGCGCCATTCGAATTCCGGCCAGCCCTGCTCCCATTGCCCTCGCCGCAGCAGGACCAGTCCCCGGTTCTTGCGCCATTCCGGAACCTCCGGGCATTGCCGCAGGGCCTCGTCGATATTGTGCAGGGCCTCGTCCGGCTTCCCCTGGTCGAGGTACGTGATGGCCAGGTTATGGCGAGCCTCCGCGTATTCCGGATTAATGTCGAGCGCCGCTTGCAGGCTGGCCGCCGCGTCGTCAAGCCGGCCGTAGCGGCGCAGGATATTACCCTGATTGTTCAGGGCCTCCGGGTAGCTGGGGCGCAGACGCAGGGCCTGCTGGAGGGCGTCCAGGGCTGCCTCGAGGTGGTCGAGCTCCGCGAGCGCCGCCCCGATCGCATTCTGGATCTCCGGCGAGTTCGGCTTGAGTCTGGCGGCCTGGTGCAGGCTGAGCAGTGCCTGCCGCGGTTTGCCTTGCCGGCCCAGCGCCATCCCCAGGTTCGAGTGCGCCTCGCCCTGGTCTGGACGCAGCTGGCAAACCCGCTCGAAACACGCCACGGCCTCGGCCAGTTGTCCCTGCTCGGCCAGGGCGCGGCCCAGATTCATGTGCGCCTCAACGTCGTAGGGCGCGAGCTGCACGACCTGGCGGAACTGGATAATCGCCTCGTCCAGCTCGCGCAAGGCAAACAGGACCCCTCCCAGGCTCACGCGCACCGCGAGGTATCCGGGTTGGAGAGCGACCACCTCGCGCAAGCAGCGTGCGGCTTCCGGCAGCCGACCGAGGTCCCGCAGGGCAATGCCTATGTTGTGCCGGGCGTCGAGGAACTGCGGATTGAGTCGCAGGGCCTCCTCGAAGCTAGCCACGGCCTCCGTTAGCTGGCCGCGACTGGCCTGGGCCACGCCGAGGTTGGTGTGGATATCCGCACGCCCGGGCGCCAGCTGGGCCGCCTGTTGCAGGTGTGCGATCGCTTCGTCGAGCTTGCCCAGCCGGAGCGACACGACGCCCAGCCTGACCAGCGCGTCGTCGTGCCGTCGGTCGGCTGTAACGGCTCGGCGGTAGGCGTATTCCGCTCCGATCAGGTCGCCCATTTGCTGGCGCTGCCAGCCTAGCGCGATGAGTTCTGGAACTGTTGGCATGGTACTACAGAGTTGTATGTATCTCACCACATGGCTACTCTCCAATATACATCACATATCGAGCGGACGCGGCTCAACATTGCCACGAATGACCCTTGCCACGAATGACCCTTCGCCGAGCGACACGTAGGTCCCGGCTGGGAGGCGGCACCTATGTAGCGCTGTTTATTGGCCGCCTTTACCCGCGCCTTCCCTTAGGCGGCGCACAGCGGACAGTAGCGCCTCGCGCTGGGCGGACGCGGGCTGCGGATGCTGTTGCAGGGATTCCCGCTCCGCCGCTGTCAGCACACGCGTGCGCACCAGGAAGTCGAAACGCTGCATTTCCGGCCACGGAGCGGCCTTGTCGACCGGCAACATCAGCGAGAAGTCTTGCCGCAAATACGTGACATCGGCCCGCACCAGCACACGGCCATCCTTGGGGCTGTAGTAGACCGGACTGAACGTCGGCGGCAACGGTTCGGCCGGCGACGGCACCGGGCCGAGGACCATTGTGAGGAGGGCCTTGGCGGGGGCGGGGGCGTGACAGAGGAGGCAATTGCGATGGTGGTTGATCCGCACCATTTCGCGTGTCACCAGGACGTTCTTGCCCTGATCCTCCTGCTCAAACGGGGCACCGGAGTCCGGGGCATTGAGGGCGCCGAACAGCCGCGGCAGGAGGTCCGTGCGCTGAAGCTCGACCAGCGCGTCGGCGGCCTGGAAGGCCACGGCCGGCCACGGGTAGCGCAAGCCATCCACGAGCAGGTCCGTGTATTCTTCCCTGGGCCGGCAGCGCAGGGCATCGACGGCCCGGCGGCGAATGTCGGGCTCGAGGTCATACAGGGCAAGTCGGGTCAGGAGTTGCGTGACCTTCGGCCCCTGGATCGTTTCGTACTGCTCAATCAAACCTTTGCGGTGGCTCGCGCCCTCGGGGGGCAGGATTTGGGCGGCGGCGGCCAGCAGGGCAAGCTTGTCCTTATCCTTCACTGTCACGTCGCCCACGTCGGGCTTGTTCTTATGCGCCGTCGTCACGGCGCTCCTTCTGGCGCCAGAAAACTGGGCGAATAGCGGCTCGACATACGGCCAGACATTGTCGTCGTCCACCGTCGGCTGCGGAGACGCCGCCGTCAAGTTCGCCGGCCTTCGACCGCTTCGTTCCCTTGCGTCGTGCAGTTGGGAAAGGGCCGTCCGGATGCTCAGCGACGCCACCCTCAGCGCCTGCGCCTCGCCGGGGTCGAGCCGGCATCGGGTACCGCGGAGGAAGGGCAGGCCGGCGAGGTCGCTGCGCAATACGACCAGGGATTCGATGTGGGCATCGATCGTCTTGTCGTTGGCGGTCAGGATGGCTTGCGCCAGCTCGGCGATGTGCCGACGTGCTTGTTCCTTGGAATCGGCGTAGGCCGATGGCTCCTCGAGCGCAACCTCCGTCACCTTCGATAGTGCATGCAGATTGTGAATCCGGTTGACGGAAGCCTCCAAGGCCACCGGGCCACTCGGCAGCGGTGCCGCCACAACCGGTTCTGGTGAGACCTGTACCGGCGCCGTCGCCACGGGCCGAGTCGCCTCGGCAATCGCGGGCTTCAGCCGCGGCTCCGGCGCCAGCGCTTCCACGGCAAAATACTTCACGTCAGCCGCGTTCACCGGCGCGGATGGCAGTGGAACCTCGTCCGCCGAGGCCGGCTCGACGATCGGTACCGGTGGCGCCGCGAGCGCAACGCGTTCCGTCGCCGGGCTCGGTCGCAGCACGAGCCATGCTACCAGCGGCATGCTGGCGGCGACGCCCAGCACCACGAACAGCAGCCCGGGCCAACGCCGTGGCACCGTGTACGCGCCGATGCGAAAGCGGCGGCCGCTGGCGCTGACGCCCAGCTCGGTCTTGCACAGGGGGCAGCGGCTAGCATAGGCCGCCGTCGTGCGGCCCTGTTCCGGTAGCTCGACGCAGTAGCCGCACAGGTTGGTCTCGGTCATACTGACCTCCGCGAACGGGAAACGGGATGTGCCAACGTCCGTCGCTCGACCTTGGCCGGGCAAGAGAATGGCGGCGCCCGGCGTCCAATCGCGACTTGATTGTACCCCGGGCGTCCATCCCCTCGCCAGTAATTTCCAATAGACTGGCACGATTCTGGTGTTGCTCCCGCCGCGAGGCGGCCATGAATCCAGGTCGCGCGCCAAATACCGCTGTCGAGCCATGAACCTCATCATCCTCGGTGCCAGTGCCCGCGCTGCCGCTTTCTCGGCTCATCGCGCCGGGCTGTCGCCGTGGTGCATCGACCTGTTCGCCGACGCCGACCTGCAAGCGCGCTTTCCGGTGCGCAAGGTGCCGCTCGCCGCGTATCCTCACGGCATTCTTGCCGAGCTTGACGACGCCCCAGACGGACCCGTCCTCTACACTGGCGGCCTGGAGAACCACCCGGACTTGCTTGCCCGCATCGGGCGGCCGCTCTGGGGCAACTCGCCGGAGGTGCTGCGCCGCGTGCGGGACCCTTTCTTGCTCGCCGAGACGCTGCGCCGCCACGGCTGGCCTGCCCTCGAAGTGCGCCGCGAGCCGCCGCCGCCGGGAGACCGGCGCCAGTGGCTGCTGAAGCCATTGCGCGGCTCGGGCGGCATCGGCATTCGTCACTACGATGGCCGGCCGTTCGATCCCACCGTCCATTACCTGCAGGAGTACACGCTGGGTTCCTGTCTTGGCACCGTTTTCCTTGGTATGCCTGAACGCGGCGCGCTCTGGCTTGGGACGTGCTGGCCGCTGGCTAAGCGCTGGCTCCAGGCGCCGCCGTTTCACTACACCGGCAGCGTGGTTGCCGGGCATACGCTCCTGGGGCCCAGGCTCAAGGCACTCGGCGATCTGCTGGTTCGTGAGTTTGGCCTCGTCGGATTGTTCGGCGTCGATACTGTCCTGCAAACCGACCCGCGAACGCGAGCACTGGAGGTGCTCCCGCTCGAGGTGAACCCGCGCTACACCGCCTCCGTGGAAATCCTGGAGCGTGCCTGGAACCGGTCCTTGCTGGAGCTGCACAGCGCCGTCTGCGAGCGGCGGCCGATTATCTGGGATTCTTCCATGGACAACTGGACCGCGGTGCCGGGGAAGGCCGTCCTCTATGCGCGCCGGGAGTTGGTGTTTCCCGCCGACGGCCCGTGGCGCCCGCGCTCGAAGAATCGCCCGCCGTCGCGGAGTATGCCGACATTCCTCATCCGGGCGAAGTGATCGCTCGCGGCCGCCCCGTGCTGACCGTGTTTGGATCGGGCGCGACCGGGCACGGATGCGTGCGCGAGCTGCGCCGCAAGGCGGAGGCACTCGACCGCTGCCTCTACCTTGGATAAAACCACCTGACGAATATGCCGCGCGGCAAAACCCGAACTACGGAGACCTGCGGTGGCCCCGACGCCAACCCTCAACGAACGTGCCCTGCGCCTGGCCGACTACATCGCGGCCAGCGCCCCGGCCCTGCGCGTGCAGGTGCAGACCACGCCGGCCGGCGCCCGCGTGATCGACTGCGGCATCAAGACGCCCGGCGGCCTGCAAGCAGGCCTGGCGCTGGCGCGTCTGCCTGGCAGGGCAGGCGGAGGTC
Organism: uncultured Gemmataceae bacterium; assembly: GCA_963834865.1. Taxonomy (GTDB): domain Bacteria; phylum Planctomycetota; class Planctomycetia; order Gemmatales; family Gemmataceae; genus CAWIDK01. The sequence goes on along the minus strand of CAWIDK010000002.1, from coordinate 728,401 downwards.
GCGCTGACGCCGGGCGATGTGGGCGGCGTGTCCTGTCCAATGGTCACGGTCAACACCGACCACCCCGTGCTCGCGTGCATGGCCTCGCAGTACGCCGGCTGGGAGGTCAAACGCGACGGCAAGTTCTTCGCGATGGGCTCCGGTCCGATGCGCGCCGCCTACGGCAAGGAGGAATTATTCAACGACATCCCCGGCCGCGAGCAGTCCCCTGTCGCCGTCGGCGTGCTCGAAACGCGCAAGCTCCCCGATGACGTGGTGGTGACGACGATCACCCGAGCGCTCGAATTGCCTGCGAACAAGATCACGCTCCTGGCCGCTCCCGCGGCGAGCCTGGCGGGCAACCTGCAAGTCGTGGCGCGGGCGCTGGAGACGGCGCTGCACAAGCTGCACGAGCTGAAATTCGACCTCAACCAGATCGTCTCCGGCTTCGGCGCCGCCCCGCTGCCGCCGGTCGCGCGCGACGAATTGGGCGCGATCGGCCGGACCAATGACGCAATCCTTTACGGCGGCCGGGTCGTGATCTGGGTGCAGGCCGACGACGACCAGCTTGCCGAGGTCGGCCCGCGCGTGCCGGCGTCCGCCTCGCCGGATTACGGGGCGCCGTTCGCGTCGATCTTCGAACGCTACGACCACGACTTCTACAAGATCGATCCGATGCTGTTCAGCCCGGCCGAGATCGTGCTGAGCAACCTGCGCTCCGGTCGCAGCTTCGCGTTCGGCCGGATCAAGCCCGAGGTGCTGCACCAGTCGTTCTTCGGCAACTAGGACCCCATGCGGATGCACATTGCCCTGCTATCCGGCACCGGCGGCTGGCACGTTCGCGACCTGCAGCGCGCGGCGGTCGCGCTGGGCCACACCGCCGGCGTCGTCGACTTCCGCCGTGTGTACGCCACGCTGCCAGGGCAGGGCGATTCGCTCGGCGGCTTTGGCGCAGTGATTGTGCGGACGATGCCGCCGGGCTCGCTGGAGCAGGTTGTCTTTCGCATGGACGTGCTGCACCGTTTCCAGGCCGGCGGCGGCCGGGTGCTCAATCCGCCGCTGGCGCTGGAGACGTGCATCGACAAGTATCTGGCGAGCGTCCGCCTCGATGCCGCGGGCCTGCCGGTGCCGCCCACCGTTGTGTGCCAGGATGCCGAGGCGGCGGTCGACGCGTTCCATCGGCTCGGCGGCGACGTGGTCGTAAAGCCGCTGTTCGGCTCCGAAGGCCGCGGCATGGTGCGCGTCGCCGACGAGGAAATCGCCTGGCGAACTTTTCGTACGCTGGAACGCCTGCAGACCGTGTTGTACATCCAGCAATACGTCGCCCACCCCGGCTGGGACCTGCGTGCGTTCGTGATTGGCGGCCAGGTGCTGGCCGCAATGCGCCGGCACGCGCGGCGACTGGCGCACCAATGTCGCGCAGGGCGGCCGCACCGAGGCGGTGACCCTGAGTGCCGACGAGGAGCGGCTCACGCTGGCCGCGGCCCGCGCGGTCGGTGCACCAATCGCCGGCGTCGATTTGCTTCCACGGCCCACCGGCGGCTATTATGTGCTGGAGGTGAACGCCGTCCCCGGCTGGCGTGCCTTGGCCCCCGCGACGGGCGTCGACGTCGCCATCGAAATCATCCGGTACCTTGCATCCGATGAATTCCGACCACGAACGTGACCTGCACGACTGGGTTGCCCTGGCGTGCATCTGGGAGGCGACCGCGCGGAAGGCCGGCAACGTCCACCCGCGCCGCGCGTTCCGCGATCTCACCTACAGCGATTTCGTCGCCAGCGCCGTCGCGATCGCGCCGGTCTTTGCCGCGGCCCCAGGCGACGGCGTCGGCGATCTCGTCCTGCGTGCCATCCGGGCCACGCGTCGCGTCGTGCGCAGCAATACCAACCTCGGTATCGTCCTCCTGCTTGCTCCCCTCGCCACTGCCCGCCCGACGGCTCCGCTGCGCGAATCGCTCCCTGAAGTGCTGGACCAATTGAGCGTGCACGATTCGCAGCGCGTGTATCAGGCGATCCAGCTCGCCGGGCCCAGCGGCATGGGCGAGGTGCCCGAGCAGGACGTGCGCGACGAGCCGACCCTACCGTTGCGCGCGGTAATGGCTCTCGCCCAGGAGCGTGACCTCATCGCCCGCCAATACGTCAACGGCTTCCACGAGGTGCTCGACGAGGCCGTCCCCGCGCTGCTGCACAGCTTCGAAACCTGGGGCAACCTGGAGGACGCGATCGTCGGCACGCATCTGGAATTGCTGGCCCTGCACCCCGACAGCCTGATCGCGCAAGTGCGGACTTGCAACGGCGGAGGAGGCGAGCTGGCGGGCCCGCGCCGTGCTGAACGCGGGTTGGCCGGAGCACAACGACGGCCTGCGCATGTTCCGAAGCTTCGACGGTTGGCTGCGCGCCGACGGCAACCGCCGCAACCCCGGCACCACCGCCGACCTGGTTACGGCGTGCCTCTTCGCGGCGCTGCGCGACAAGCAGATTGGGCCGACCGCTCCGTGGTCGTGGGGCTGACGTGCTCCAAATGAGGAACACATGACTACCATCGACGGAATCCTACGCGCATTTTAACGCGGGGCGGATCACTCGCGGAGAGCTAATCGCCCAGGTCACGCGGTTGATCACACGCGAGAACGTGGCAGCCGTGATGGCTGCGCTGCCTGAGGAGGCTGCGGTGGACCTGCAGAATTGGGCGGCCACCGTCCCAGCGCAGGCAGTCGTCTTCGTTGGCGCGAACTTGCTCGGGAACGACGCTCGGCGAATCGCCGATGTCCAGCACCAGCAAATCGCCGGCCAGGCAATCCGGGAGTGGGCAGAACACAGGCGGTGCAAGAGCGCTGCACGGGAAACAGCTTCGCTGAATGCGGGGAATGGCGCAAAGCCGGTGGCCATCGACCCTGAGAATCGTAACCATGCGCCAGGGGGGTGATGCGACCGGGCGCTTTATAGGCCGCACTTGCCGCTGAACGAGCAGCATTGTGGCAAGCGAACGCGGCCCGAGAGTTGCGTCGCTAACCGGTGCCGGGAGCCGATCACGCGATGTATTTTTTTTGACATATGCTTGCGTTTAGCGGCGCCGGCGGGGATAATCGGCGCAATAGGCCTCTTTTTCATCCCTCGGATTCATTCGCCTGGTGTCCGCGCATGCGGTGCCGATTTTTGCGGAGAATGCCATGGAGAAACAACCGGCCGGCAAAAAACCGGCGAGCACGAAGAAGCCGGCCGCTCCGCGCGATCAGAACGCCGACACGGTCGTCAACGCCGACGGCACATTCGGTCCGGCGGAGAAGCCCGATCCCAGCCTCGGCGCCACCGAGAGGGTTGGGCAGGACCGCGAAGAAGATCTCGATGCGACGGCGGCGAGCTTCCTGATGGACGAGCCGGCGCCCGCCCCGCCGCCGCGCAAGCCGGCCGGCAAGCCCAAACCCGAGCTGAACGTCACCGTGCCGACCGCCGATGAGAGCGAACCGCTGCCCGGCGACAAGACTGTGGCCAATGAACTCGGCCAGACCGCCGACCTGGGCTTGGCCTCCGCCGCCGACCTGGGCTTAGCCTCCGCGGCGCCGCCCGACAACGCGGCGGCCACCGGCGCGCCGAGGGGGCGCGACCCGCATGGCGCCCGCCGGCGCGAAAGGTACGACCCGCCAGCCAGGCGCCGGCGACGCGGCCGGCGGCAAGGCGCCGATGAAGTCGGTGCTCGGCGATTACAAGCTGCTCAAGAAGCTCGGCGCCGGCGGCATGGGCACCGTCTATCTTGCCGAGCAGGTGAGCCTCGAACGCAAGGTGGCGCTCAAGGTGCTCTCCAAGGAGCTGGCCGGCAAGACAGGCTTCGTCGAGCGCTTCCAGCGCGAGGCGCGGCTGATGGCCCGGCTCGACCATCCCAACATCCTGCGCTGCCATGACGTTGGCGAGGTCGCGGGCCATCACTATCTGGCGTTGGAGTTCGTCGAGGGCGGCAGCATCGAGGATCGCGTCAAGCAGCTCGGCAAGTTCGCGATTGGCGACGCCGTCCACGTGACTCTGGCGTGCGCGCGGGCCCTGGCACATGCGCACGAGCTGAACATGATCCACCGCGACGTCAAGCCCGACAATCTGCTGCTCACCGCCAAGGGGGTGGTCAAGCTGGCGGACCTCGGCCTGGCCAAGGCGACCGACGACGACCTGTCGCTGACCAGGACCGGCACCGGCGCCGGCACGCCGCTGTACATGGCGCCGAGCAGGCGCGAACGTCAAGCACGTGGACCACCGCACCGATATCTACGCGATGGGCTGCATGCTGTATTATTTCCTGGTCGGCCAGCTCCCCTTCACCGGCGAGACGTTGGTCCAGGTGATCGCAGCCAAGGAAAAGGGCAAGTTCGCGCCGGCCCGGCGTGCCAATCCTGACGTTCCGCAGCGTCTCGACCTGATCATCGACAAGATGCTCGCGCCCGACCCGCGCCATCGCTACCAGAGCTGCACCGAGGTCATCGCCGACCTTGAAGGCCTCGGCGTTGCGAGCGCGCACCTCAGCTTCATGGGCCCCACGCCGGCCGCCACCAAGACCCTGCCGTCGGCCGCGCCGAAGGTGATGACGCAGCAGCCGCATCGCCCCGCCGGCCGCCCGCCGCAGCAAACCGTTAGTCCGTCGGCCGCCGCCACTACGGGCATACAAGACGGGCCGTCCGAGGCGCCCGAGGGATGGTACCTCGTGCTGCCGTTGCCCGGCAAGAAGACGATGACGCAGAAGGTGACGCGCGAGGAAATGGCCGAGCTGATCAAGAAAGGCGACCTGACGCCGAACACGAAGGTCTGCCGGACGCCGACCGGTCCGCGACGGGCGGCCGCCACGTATCCCGAGATCAACTCGCTGATCCTGGCGCTCTCCAGCAAGACGAAGGCCGACCAGAAAACCACCCAGTACCGCGAGCTTTACGCCAAGATCGACGAGGAGGCCGACCGACACCGCCGGGCAAAGAAGTGGAAGAGGCTGTCCGCCGGCGTCAAGGGCTTCGCCGGCTTCCTGCTGTGGATGTGCGTCATCGTCGCCGTCCTCGCCGGCGGCGCGTGGCTGGTGTGGAACTACCTGATCAGGTAAACCGCAGCTTCGCCAGGACCTTGAACGTCCCCGAAAGCATCAAGCGCCTCGCTGACTCCTCGGCGGAAAGATGCGGCGGAGGGATGCCGACAACCCGGTCTTTCAGTCAAATGGGGATGCTTCGGCGTGTTCTGAAAGCTTGTGATTGGACCATTTTTGGGAATAAACACTTCGATGAACAGGTCATCGCCGCCGCCGTCTTGGCTAATACCGTCCTTGCCGTCCGAGATGATCTTTATTACGGTTGCCCCATCACGGACAAAGACTTTCCAATGAAACGGCCTACCCCAAGCGTCGGCGACAAGCAGCGAGTATTCGTAGTCGCTTGTGGCCTTGATGCTCTTTAGGTAGTCCGCCGCCGCCTTTGGAGACTCCCGGGTCTCAAGGTTGATCCCGGCTTCATGCGTGCTTTTGATGTATTCGCCCCAAAGCTCCAAGTTGCTCCAAGTTCGACCTTCCGTTTGGTACTGATCGGAGCGTTTCTCACAGCCAGTTGACTCCAAGGCAGCAATGAGAGCAAGGACAAGGAGAGCATTTTGTCGCGACGCGTTCACCAGTCGCCCCCTTCTCCTACCGGGTCACGCCAATTCCACCGATCGTAGTTGTCGGCAAGCCATTGGATATCACCGTCCCATCTTTGCACGCCCTGGCCATTGGCATAAGATGAATCGTCGTTCAGCCGGAGCATCAGTCTACCCAGCTCATGGATCGTGTAGTATTCTTGCGAGTTTCCACCAGTTGCAGGAAGGTTCCAATAATGCGACCGGCATCGAATTTCTCCGCCAATTTCGCAGATGAAGAGATTCCACGAAGATGTGTACATCGGGTTTAGTTCAGGGTGACTTTCACCTTGGCGGTTTGAAAACGAGATACGGCCAGACTCCGACAGAAGGGTGTTATAAACCCTCCTTAGCCGATCAATAAGCAATTGCCTGTTTTGGTTGATGTTTTGCCAAGTCTGTGATTCAATTTGAACCGGTCCGTTCGGCCCCTGGATGGTGGAGAAACGATATAGGTGGGTGGTTTCGGCCCAGTTGTCATCGAGCATGTAAAGCGCTCGGCGGATTCGTTCGGCAGCGTTGAAAAATGCGGCGCGTATCGCTTCACGTTGAGCCGGTGTTGTTGGATAGTCATTGTCAATCAGGATCGACGCTCGGTATGGTCCACCAATCGGAATAGCGGTAAGATCCGACGCTCCGCCTCTGCCAGAGTAGTCAAGCCCGCTTGGGTCTCTGTGTTCCGTTGGGCCATTGTCGCAATACCGATAAAGGTTTGAATCCCCAGCAGCAAACCCTTCGGGGTCCTGTGAAAGCCAGCGTCCGACTGTTGGATCGTACATGTTCTTACTCGCTTGGGGGCCAAGTATATTGAAACTCTATCTCGGGAAGGTTCGCTTCTTCCTCCCTACGGGCGGCGTCGGCTTGTTCCGCCAACAGCTCGTCTTGGCGCTCAATCGCGATTGCTGCATCTAGTCGCTTGAGATAGCCCATTCTCTCTGCAAGATGCACAGGCAGGTTCGGAAATCCATTGCAGTCTACGGGTGCATGTTCCACTTCGGGGCCCCGGTCAGACCCAAGCCATCGCAATTGCCTATCCCATCGGTTCAGCGTCGCCTGGACGCAACTTCGGTGAAGCTCGTTCGACGGCTCCATTTCGCTGGCATAGGCGAAGGCTTCGGCTGCATCGTTGAACCGCAAGTTCTCCAACAGGCAATGACCACGGGCTGCAAGACAGAATGCGAGTTCTTCTCGTGGTGTTTTCGATTTCAACCAACCGTGCGCTATGGCTTCATCGGGATGCGTCCATTCGGGCCCCCTGGGGATCGTCCCACCGGGCGATCACGTGCGACTTCGTGCTGACGAGCTTCAACCGGTAGCCGATGCGACGGCCAATTGCCACGAATGTAACTGGCAACGACGAGCATGTCCCACGGCCTTCAAGAGTGCCGTGGGCGAAAACGTTTCGGGCGTCGTGAAAGAAGTTGGCCTGGTTCATGAGAGACGGGCAGTACATGATGCCCTTGTCCCGTTGCAGGACCGTAACCATCATCAGAATGCGAAAGACGGCTTTGGAGTTACCGTATTCCGCAGGGTTCCGTTCAAAGACCGTGTAAGAGGCTCGCGTGCGGCTTTTCACTTGTTGAGCAAGGCTGTCTACAATGCCGCTGTACGTGCGGTACACGAACGACTCGGCCCCTGATCGGCCGCTCGCACAGGCAGGCATTTTTCAGAAAGCAAGAAAAAAACAGGAAAATATTTCGGGTCGAGTGGGACATTTCCTCAACTGTTCTGTCCGTGGCCTGCCCACGGCGCATCCGGGGACCTGAAAACACGAAGGGGCGGGGCTTCCGGCCCTTCGCGTTCCCGTCCGAATCGCTACACTGCATTGGGCTGAGGTCGGTCGTCCATCGAGGAACCTAGCCATGAACGCTGCGCTGCTTGCCATCCCCCTTGCGTGCCTGTTCCCGGCTCAGCCGGTGGGCGAGACGAAAATCGCCATCCAGGTGCAGGAGACGGACGAGTACGTCCTGGTTGATACCGGCGCCGTCCAGGCAAAGGTTCGCAAAAAGGGCTATGTCAGCGGGATCGCTGCCGCGAGCTTGCTTGACAAGAAGACCGGCGCCCGCGACCTCGGCTTCGGCCTGCACATCATGGACTTCCTGCTCGGCCCCGGCTGGAAGGACGACAGGTATGGCCGCGACGCGAAGGTGCACGGCAACCTGCCGAAGCATTACGTCGAAGGGCCGCAAATCTGCACGCAGGCGAAGCAGCTCACGCCGGAGATCATCCGCGGCAAGGACTTCGTCGCGATCCGGCTCAAGTTCAAATTCACCGAACCGGCCAAGGGCTTCAAGGCCGGCTCGCTGTGGGAGCAGACCCTCGTATTCCTGCCCGACACGCGCTACGTGCTGTGTGCCGAGCAGATTACCAGCGCCAACGACGTTGACAACCTGCTCTATCGCATCGACATGCCCGGCCACATCAAGCACAAGGCCGGCGACAACTTCGAGCAGATTTACCTGAGCTATCACGGCAGGATCCCGGCCACCGAGTTCACCCGGGACTTTGCTCCCGACGAGCGATTCCTCTATCAGCGCAAGGACGGTAAGGTCCCCGAGCGCTTTATTCGCGCGTACCAGCTGCGGCTGAGCGGCCAACCCGGACCGTGGCTGGCGGGCATGACGCTCGACCCGGCGGAGGTCGTCGAGGCGTGGTGCCATCAGCGCGGCTACGTCTGCTTCATCGAAGAGTTGCACGGCAAGGCGGTCAAGGCGGGCGAAACCTTCGGAGCGGCATACGTCGTGGGATATTTCGACGACCTGCCGGAGATGGAGCGCGTGTACGATCGCTACAAGGGAGCGCGCCGGATCGACGTGAGCGCGAAGGCGTTTCAGCTGAAGTAGCGGCGAATTTGCCCTCCCCCCATTTTTGACCTACGCTTGGTCAGGGCGTACGCCCCTGGACGCGCTCACTCCCTGCACAGGAACCGGCCGCGGTCCGCCTGGAGGCGATTCCGTTGCGATGACGATTCATTCCACCAGCAACCTGATCGACGCGCTGCGCACCTTCCGCCTGATCTCCGCGGAACAGTACGAGCAGCTCCTGAGCCATATCCAGGGCAAGGGCGGCGACCCCCGCCCGCTCGCCAAGCAGCTCGTGCAGCGCGGCTGGCTTACGGTCTTCCAGATCAACCAGCTGTTCGCCGGCTACGGCAAGGAACTTGCCGTCGGCAACTATCGCGTGCTTGATCGGCTGGGGCAGGGCGGCCTGAGCACCGTGTTCAAGGCGCGCCACGTCGAACACGACCTCACCGTCGCCCTCAAGGTCATTCGCCCCGAAGTGCTGGCCAATGCCGAGGGCCGGCAGCAATTCCTTCAGGAAATCGAGGCGATGACGCGCCTCGACCATCCCAACATCGTGCAGTTCTGCGATGCCGACCAGCACGAAGCAACGTGCTATTTCGCGATGGAATACATCGACGGCATCGACCTGGGCAAGCACATCCGCCTGTCCGGGCCGGCCGCCGTCCGCGATGCCTGCGACTTCATCCGCCAGGCCGCCCTCGGATTGCAGCACGCCCACGAGCGCAACCTCGTCCATCGCGATATCAAGCCGGTCAACCTGTTCCTGACCCACGCCGCGGTCGGCCGAGCTCAGCCAGTCGCAGCGCGGCCCGCGCGCCGCCGGCGCCAACGCCGCTGCGCGGCGCTGATCAAGATCCTCGACTGGGGCCTGGCCAATCTGCGCTGCCCGCAAGGGACGGGGCCGCAGCAGCTCGACACGCTGTCCAGGGGACTGATCGGGACGGCGGACTACCTGTCGCCGGAACAGGCGCGCAACGCCGGCACCGTCGATACCCGCGGCGACATCTACAGCCTCGGCTGCACGCTTTATTACCTACTGACGGGTCAGCCGCCGTTTCCCGATGGCACGCTGATGCAAAAGATCCTCAAGCACCAGCAAGCCGAACCGGCGCCGCTCGACACCTTCCGCGCCGACGTGCCGGCCGCACTGACCGCGCTGTTGAAGCGGATGATGGCCAAGGATCCCGAGGAGCGTTACCAGACGCCGGCGGCCCTCGCGCTGACGCTGTTGCCATTCACACGTGGCGGTACGGTGCCGAGCGTCGCCGCGGCACTGGCCAGTCGCAAGGGAACGGCGCCGGTCAAGCATAAGGACGACACGCCGCTGCCGATGGCGCTGGGTGGTGAGCGGAATCGCGCGGTGCCGCGTCTATCGCGCGCGACGCGAATCGTAGTGGCGATCCGAGTTCGGATACCGCATCCGCATGAGCAACGGCATTGCTCCGGCGGTCTGCACGGCGGGGACAAGCCCCGCCGCTGCATAATGCCCATGCAAAATTGCACGATGACCGGGCAACACTGCAGCGAAATGAGGCAGGACTGCTTGCGCCCTGGGCGGAAGCCGCAAGCAGTCGTAAGGCCATTCAGTCGTCGAGATCGAGCTTCTTCAGAAAAGTGAGCGTCTCGCTTTGCACGACGCCGGGGCCGGGAGCGCTGGCCCAGCGGCCGACGAGGCGGGGACCGCTTTCGATGCGGTAGAGGTTGATGCCGCGGACGACGCCGCGCTCGGCGGGGAGGGCCCAGCTGGCGGCGAGGATGTCGCCCTGGCGGATGGCGACGCCGCTGAAGGTGGAGCCGCCGCCGACCATCCACTGAATCAGGTAGACATCGCTCTTCTTGATGATGACCGCCACGCCGCTATACGATTTGCCGCCGGCTTCCATCCCTTTACACGAATAATACCCGCTAATATCGCCAACTTCGGACTGTACGCCCTTGGTCGCGTCCGCCTTGGGCGGTGTCGCCTTGGGCGGCGTGGCCGGTGGGCTGCCTGCGTCGAGCACGGCGAGCGAAGCGAGCAGCAGCAGTTGATTGACCATGACCGACTCCTTCCAGGAAGAACAGGGGTTTAGCCAGGCCCATTCCGTCAGGCGTGTACGTCGGCGCCGTCATGGCGCGCAACCGGGTCAGCGGCAAACGTTGCGAACCCGGCCTTTCCTGAAGGATGCGCTGGTGCGCGTGGTCGGTGGGTCGCGCATAATGGAGCATTGCTCGGCGCGACACGAACCACCCCGGCATGACGTTCCTAGCAGATCGCAAAAGTCATGCCGGACCCCGGAAAGGCGTAACCCCCTCCTTCCAGACATTGGCTAAACGGACAAAGACCACGAAACGCCCGCGGGAACGTCCCGCAAGTTGCTCTTGAAATATAGAATGTAGAAGTCGCAAATGTCGAATATTCGTTTGTTCTACCTTCGACATTCTGCCGTCATGTCACGCTGACCGCCTCGGTCTGCGGGTTCATCTTGATTTGCTCGCGCAGCAGCGCCCGGTTGATCACCTGGAGGTACGCCAGTGCACTGGCCTCGATGATGTCGGTGCTCACCGATCGGCCACGCAAGGTTCGGCCGTTGTGTTCGGCCTCGATCTGCGCTTCGCCCTGGGCGTCCTCGTCCTCGGTGACGCTGCGCACCGAGAAGTCGCGGAGCTTGACGTACACGCCGGTGATGCGTTCGATGGTCTTGAACACCGCGTCGATCGGGCCATCGCCGGTCGAGGCGTCGCGGAGCAGCCGGCCGTCCTGGTGCCAGAGCACGACCGCCGCCGACGGCACCGTCGCTGAGCCGCCGCTGCAGCTGACGGCTTCCAGCGTCCACACCGCCGGGCCCGTGTGCAGCACCGACTCGGCCAGCGCCTCGACGTTGGCGTCGTAGATCGTCTTCTTGCGATCCGCGAGGGCCTTGAAACCGTCGAAGACCAGCTGCAATTGCTGATCGTCGAGATGGTAACCGAGGTCGCGAATGCGTTGCCGCAGCGCGTGCCGGCCGGAGTGCTTGCCCAGGACAAATTCCGTACGCAACAGCCCCACGTCCTCAGGCCGCATGATTTCGTAGGTTTCCGAATGCTTGAGCATGCCGTCCTGGTGAATGCCCGCCTCGTGGGCGAAGGCGTTCTGACCGACGATCGCCTTGTTGCGCTGCACGGGAATGCCGGTGACGCGCGAGACGAGCCGGCTGGTCGGCAACAGCCGCTTGGAGTTGATCTTCGTCGCGAGGCCGAAGTAGTCGCCGCGCGTGCGCACCGCCATCACGATCTCTTCCAGAGCACAGTTGCCGGCCCGTTCGCCGAGGCCGTTGATCGTGCATTCGACCTGGCGCGCCCCTTCGTGCAGCGCGGCCAGGCTGTTGGCGACGGCCAGGCCCAGGTCGTTGTGACAGTGCACGCTCAGGACGATCTTCTCGATGCCGCGAACGTGCTGCCGCAGATGGCGAATGGCGGCGGCGTATTGCTCCGGCACCGCATAGCCGACGGTGTCGGGGATGTTGACCGTGGTGGCGCCGGCCTCGACCGCGCGTTCGACGACCTCGGCCAGGAAATCCAGCTCGGTGCGCGCCGCGTCCTCCGGCGAGAATTCGACGTTGTCGCAGCAGCGCCGCGCCCGCTCGACGCCCGCGACCGCCCGGCGCACGATTTCGTCCTTGGCCATGTGCAGCTTGTACTCGCGATGGATAGCGCTGGTCGCGAGGAAAACGTGGATGCGCGGCTTGGGACTGTCCTTGAGCGCTTCCCACGCGCGATCGATGTCGTCGTCGTTGCAGTGCGCCAGGCCGCAGATGACGGGGCCATGCACCTGCCGCGCGATCGACTGCACCGCCTCGAAGTCGCCGGGCGAGGCGATGGGGAAGCCGGCCTCGATCACGTCGACGCCCAGCTCGGCGAGGGCATGGGCGATCTCGAGCTTCTCGGCGAGGTTCATGCTCGCGCCGGGCGACTGCTCGCCGTCGCGCAAGGTGGTGTCGAAGATGATTAGCTGGGGGTGCTGACTCATGCGCATCACGGCTCCGCTGGAACAAAAAAACCCTGGGACTCATGTGTCCCAGGGTCGGTCTCGGCAATCGATTTTCGCTTGCAGACGACGTACCTAGGACGACCCCCCGGTGGCAAGGAGGAGCGTGCCCAAACGCACCAATTCGGAAGTGTACACCATGCGAAATAACCTCTCGCTCATCTCACTGTAGAAGAACCGCGCCGAAAATGCAACGCGAGTTTTGGCAGTTTTGGTAGTACAACAACAACGGCGTCATCATGCCCGACGCCATTGACTTTCAACGTTGCATCTGCCGGGACTGAACCAGCGTCCTACGGTAGTCTTGCTTCTGCCGGTCGCGCTAACGCATGATGAACCCCTCCCGCCTCGAAGCCGCCTACCAAACTGCACTCGCCGCTCTCCTCATGGAGCGCACCGCGGAAGGCCACTGGGTCGGCGAGCTCTCCACCTCGGCCCTCTCCACCGCGACCGCCGTGATGGCGCTGCACCTCGTCGGCGAGCGCGGCGGCGAGCGGCATGACGCACTCGTCACCGGCGGCTTGCGCTGGCTGGCCGACCACCAGAATGCCGACGGCGGCTGGGGCGATACGGTCAAGAGCCTCAGCAACATTTCCACGACGATGCTGTGCCGGGCCGCGTTCTACCTCACCGGCACCGCGACGCACCATGCCGAGCCGGTCCGCCGTACCGAGGCATGGCTCGCCGATCGCTACGGCAAGACGCCGGCCGAGCTGGCGGAGGCGGTGCGGGCGCGCTACGGCAAGGACCGCACATTCGCGGTGCCGATCCTGACGACGTGCGCCTTGGCCGGGCTGGTGTCGTGGAACGAGGTGCCGCCGTTGCCGTTCGAGTTGGCGTGTCTGCCGCAATCGTGGTTCCGCTTCGTTCGGCTGCACGTCGTCAGCTACGCGCTGCCGGCGCTGATCGCGATCGGCCAGTGCGTCTACCACCATCAGCCGCCGCGCAACCCGATCGCACGGTGGGTGCGTGCCATCAGCCGCCAGCGCAGCCTGCGCGTCCTGGAACGCATCCAGCCGTCGAGCGGCGGCTACCTCGAGGCGACGCCGCTGACCAGCTTCGTCACGCTCAGCCTCGCCGCTTGCGATTTGGCGCGGCACCCCGTCGCGGTAAAGGCGGTCGAGTTCCTGACGCGCTCCGCTCGACACGATGGGAGACTGGGCGATCGACAGCAACCTCGCGACGTGGGTGACGACACTGTCTATCAACGCGCTCGCAGCCGCGGGAGAATTGCAATTGCTTGACCGGCTCGATGCGGTGCGCGACTGGCTGCTGCGGCAGCAACACGGGGAATGGCATCCGTATACCGGAGCCGCGCCGGGAGGATGGGCGTGGACTGACTTGGCGGGCGGTGTGCCGGACGCGGATGATACGTCGGGGTCAATTGTCGCACTCTCCGAGCTGCGTGTGCAGTTGTGTGTGCAACCCGAACCGCTGCTACAAGGTCTCCTGTGGCTTTATCAATTACAGAATTCCGATGGCGGCATTCCCACCTTTTGCCGCGGGTGGGGTAGTTTGCCTTTTGATCGAAGCGGCACTGACTTGACGGCTCACATGATGCGCGCATCGACGGCAGTTTATGGGGGGTGGGCACGCCAAGCTGCTGTTCGTGGAGGCAAACCAGGCCTCGCTTTCGACCGACTTCCCATAATTACGGGAATGGGCGCTATCAGGGCCCTTCCCGCCGCTCTCCGCTTTCTCGCCCGCCACCAGTCTCCCGACGGCTCCTGGCTCCCGCTCTGGTTCGGCAACCAGCACGCGCCCAACGACGAGAATCCGACCTACGGCACCGCCCGCGTCCTCGCCGCCTATCGCGATCTCGATCTTATGAACGCCGAGCCGGCCCAGCGCGGCGTCGCGTGGCTGCTCGCGAATCAGAACGGCGACGGCGGCTGGGGCGGCGGCAGCGGGACGCCGTCGAGCCTGGAGGAGACGGCGCTCGCGGTGGAGGTGCTGCTGGACGCCAGGCCGGAGGCGGACGATGCGGTCGACCGCGGGCTCGCGTGGATCGTCGGCCGAGTCGAGGAAGGCGGCCTGTACGAGCCGACGCCGATCGGATTCTACTTTGCGAAGCTGTGGTATTTTGAGAAACTATATCCGATCATCTTCACCGTGGCGGCCCTCGGTCGGGCACGCCGCAAATTCGCCGCTTTCTGCCCCGCCTTGCCGTGAATCTGCGAATTCCGCGAACCTTCGGCGTCCGGTTCGAGTCCGGTAGAGGGCGCTTGGTGATTCGGGCCGGGGACCGGGCGGTGAGGCAGCCGTCTGATACGCGGCTTGAGGCAGGTTCGACTCCTGCCGGCCCGACTGATTTCGTCTCGTGGAGCAGCCTGGAGTGCTCGCCACCTTGACATGGTGGGCTACGTCGGATCGAATCTCCTCGCCCGCGTTTGTCCCTACCAGATTTGGCGAGTGTTGACCGGGTGCAACCAGTCGCAAAGGCAATGGGTTGCGCCCGGTGTCGTTTTCAGCCGCGTCAACCGTCCCCGTCCCGGCCAGTCCCCGCGAATCTCCGCCAATAGCGTCCGGTGCGCAAACAGTGCGCAAACAAATCTCGCCCCCACCGCCATCCGGAAACATAGTGTCAGGTTGCGGCACTGTTGCGCACGTCCCATCGGTGCCGGTCGCGGCCAGCGGTTCCGTCGTCGACGCGGCGGTGGGCAGGATGCTCGGCAGCTTCTCCACGGCGCCCGCCAGGTCGTACAGCCGGCGGTGCGAATAGCGGGCGGTCAGGGTCGGCGTCGAATGCCTGGCCAGCTCTTGCAGCGTCCGCAGGTCGATGCCCGCGCGGCCGCCCAGCGTCAGGTAGGAATGACGGAGCGAATGGAAGTCGGCGAACAACGGGCCGTCCGGTCCCTCGACGACGTAGGGCAGGCCGGCAGCGTCGAGGTCGAGGCGCAGCATCTCGGCCCCTTTGCGGCGCTGGCCCAGGATCCGCCCCAAACCGGCTCGCCGGCGGCCTTACCCTTGAGGTAGTCGCGCAGCAGGTCGGCCAGGTCCGCGGGCAGGGGTTGGACCTTCAGTCGCCGATTCTTGGCGTGGCGGGCGGCGAGCGTGACGGTCGGGCCGGCGGGGTCGAGGTCGAAGCTCTCGGGGGTGAGGGACGCCAGACCGGACGCACGGAACCCGGTGCCGCACGCGAGCGCGTACAGGTGGAAGCGATCGCAGCCGGTCAACCCAAGGTAGGCTTTCGCGGAGTCCCGGGCCGCGGCCAGGAGGCGGCGTAGCTCATCAACCTCCAGCTTGCGCCGATCGTGCCGGCGGTCGAGGTCCTCATTGCCCGGTGCCAGGTGGGCAACGGGGTTCTCGCCGATGCGCCGATCCTTCACCTGCCAGCGGCAGAACGCTTTCAGGTTCGCGAGATACTCTCCCTCAAGGGCTACACCCGCGGGGTGATGAGCGTGGCTTTCAGCCTCGACGGCAAGCGCATCAGCGGCAAGGACAATACCGGCAAGGTGTTGACCTGGAATGCCATGACCGGGCAATTACTCCCCACTGCCGACCCCATGCCCCAGGAACAGAAGTCCGAGGCCACCAGCCCCGATGGCTCCCACCGCGTGTTCCTCGAGAATCGCCTGCTCAGGTTGGTGCGTCTGCCCGATTTCATCGAAGCGCAGAAGCGTGAGCGCCTGTTCCTGGAGCGTCTGGCCCGATCCGTTCCGGGCTATCATTACGAGAAGGCGGACCTAAACGAGAAGTCCGGCGACCACTTCGCCAGCGCGTTCCACCTGCGCCGACTGCTCGAGCGGGCGCCAGCGGTCTGGAGCATCACCACGTCCGCCTGGCCAGAGCAGTCTGTTTTCACAGCGCCGTCATGATGCATCGACACAAATCGTGACAATCCATTACCATATGTTCCTCGACACCCCTGCTATTGGCCGAGGGTATGCATATTCCGGGCTAGGCGGACGAGCCAAGCTGAGCTAACTGGACAGACGAGGGCGCCGGGCGATCGGGGCGTCTGCGCACTTGCGTCACGCCCACATCGATCGTGCCTTCTTGCGCGACTTCGCTTTTGAAGTGAAATGCGAAGTCGTATTTCAGGGAAAACGGCCTCCCGCGCTTCAACTTCGCGGCGGCGTTTCGCCGACCTGGCCGATCCGGCAGCGCGTCGACGCGCCTGACGGCGGCCCCAGGCGCGTCGTTGTCGCCAGCCCGGATTTAGGCCGCCATTGCATTTCGATCGACCGACCAGGTACTCCCGCACGAACAACTCGCGCCGATGTCGGTCGAGGTGACCGCAGTGCGCAACACGCGTTGGTCGATGGGTCCTCCGCGCGCTCGCGACCGCGATTTGCGCGGAGGTCGATGGGACCGAAGCACGCAGCGCCGCACATGCTCAGCGTCCAAATAGTTTTCCAGCGGTCTGCATTCGCCAAGGCTCATGCTCGCCGAGCTGCACATCGCGCCGGACGGAGGACCTAAGGTTCTGCCGTCCCCCTCTCGCGCGTTGCGCTCACTTATCTCCCGATCCGCTCCAGGGATTCCTGCGCTCTGCGCGTCACCAAGGCGCCTGGTGCTCCCTTGGCGAGCGATTCCAGCACGTGGCGGGCTGCCGGCGTGCCTGATCTTTCCAGCACTTCGAGGGCGCGCACCAGCCGAACCTGCTCGCCGTTCAAAACGCCGCCGATCAGGCGGGCGACTATCGGTTCGGCCCGCCGGCGAAACTCGAGCGTCGGCGTCGGCTGGCCCGTGAGGACTTTCTGCAGCGCGGGCACGGCTAGCTCGCCGAGCTTTTCGAGTTCCTCGGTGGCGTTCGCACGCTCGGTGAAGTCGTCGCTGTCGAGTTCGCCGATCAGCTTTTTCAGCTGGCTCGCGTCCGCCGCGGTGGCGGGCTTGATGCGCTCGGCAAGGTACGGGACCGCCAACCTGGGTGAGCCGGCCAGCTTGAGGATCGCGTCATAGGCCTTCTCACCATCGCTATTGAGCAGCTCGCCCCAGCAGGTTTCGAGGTCGCCCCCTTTCAACTCGACAACCGCGGCGGCCGGCACTGGCTTGAGCGTGCCCATGTCCCACACCAGGAGGGTGGTGTCGCTGCTGCCGGTGACCAGCCGTCGGCTGTCCGGCGAGAACGCGAGGGCGGTGATCGAGCCCTGATGACCCTTGAATTGGCCGATCTCCACGCCGGCCGTCATGTCCCAGACGCGGACAGCGTGATCGGCGCCGCGGTCGGCGAAGCCGCCATCGGCGAAGCCGCCTTCGGCGAACAGGCGGCCGTCCGGCGAAAAGGCGATCGTGGTGGCGGGGTTGGCGGCCCGCGGCACGACCGCCCCCGCGCCCAGGCCGACGCCGATCCCCGACGCGATTTGTCGGCTGGTGTCGGCCTTGCCGAGTCGGCGGCGCGGCTGGCCGGTGGCGAGCTCCCAGAGCGTCGCCGTCTGATCCGAGTTCGCCGTCGCGATCACCCGGCCGTCCTGGGAAGCGGCGATGGTCCCCGCGCCGGACGGAGGCGGCAGGGGGAAGTGCCGCAGTTCCTTGCCGGTCGCGACGTCCCACATGCGGATCTTCGGTTCGGGCCGAGCCCCGGGCACATTGGCGAGGTTGACGCTAATGCCGGCCTGCCCGGTCGCTGAAGTTTGTACGGCGATGGATTTGCTGGCGGCGGAGAACGCCAGGTGAACGCTGCTGCCGAAGATGGCGCTGCCGCGGATCACGAGCCCGCTGCCCGGCGGGGGATCCTTTCCGAGCGAGATCGCGCGGAGCTCGACCTTGGCGGACTCATCAAGCTTGGCAAGGTCGTGAAGGTGGAGCGTATTGTCGGTCATGCCGAAGGACGCCATCCACTTGCCGTCGGGGGAAAACGCCAGCGTAGCGGTCAGGTTGCTATGGCCGCGCAGCTCCTTGACGGTCTTGCCGGTCTCGGAATCGCAGAGCTGGATGGCGTTGTTGGTGCCGAACGCCACCCATTTGCCGTCCGGCGAGAAGGCGACGGCGGTGGTTTGGGATGGCTCGCCAAACTCGCCGAGCTGCCGGCCATCGGTGAGGTCCCAGCGGCGGATCATGCGGTCCGCGCCGCGCGTGAGCCGCGCTTGCCGTCGGCAGACACCCCGAGGTTGGAGACCGGCCCGCGATGCCCGTCGGTGAGCGGCTGCTCCTTGCCGGACGCGGTGTCCCAGATACGGAGCGTGTTGCCCGAGGCGACGGCGAGGGACTTGCCGTCGGGCGCAAACGCCAGCTCGGCGCGAGGCACATTGGGTATGCCGATGCGGATCGTGGCGCCGGGCCAGCTGTCGTCCAGGACGGAATCGGTCAGCATGTGCAGCTGCTTGCCTGTTTCGGAGTCCATCAAACGGACATGGTGGTCCCGGCCTCGGACCGCGAGCAGGGCGCCCTGCGGGTGAACACCATGCCCGTCGCGCCGTTGGTCTGGGTAATTGAGCGGATTTCCTTGCCGGTGGTGGGCTCGCGCAGGACGATCGAGTTGGAGTTGCCGATAGCGATCATCTTCGCATCGGCCGAGAACGCCACGCTGGTCGCATGCGTCGGCGTAGTGAACTTGATGACCTCCTTGCCGCTGTCCACCTCGTGGACGCGGACATGGTAGTGGAACTTCTGCTGGTCGAACTCGGCTTCGGAGACGGCAAGCAGCTTGTTGTCCGGCGAGAACGCGAGGCTGGACGCCATGCCGAGGCCGAAATTGCGGACACCACCACCCGCGGGGATTTCGGGCTTCACCTGACGGACCTCCTGGCCGTTCGCGGGGTCGAGCAGGAAGATCACGCCGGAATTGTTGTCGGAACGGGCCGCCAGCTGCTTGCCGTCGGGGGAGAACTGCAAGCCGGCGACCGGGTTCTGCGGTGGCCTGAATCGGCGGATTTCCTTGCCCGTATCGACGTCCCAGAGCAGGATATCGTTGCCGGGCAGATAGACGGCCAGGGTCTTGCCATCCGGGGTGACGGAGGCGCTGACCTGGGCTTGATGCGTCCAGGGCATGGCGACAGGCCGGGGCTTGCCCGGTTTGCCCTGGAGGTTGGCCTGCATGGCAAAATCGCGAATCTCCGTGCCGGTGGCGCGGTTCCAAAGTCGGAACACCTGGTCCTGCCCGCCGGTGAGCACCGCGTTGCCGTCCTGGACAAAAGCGACAAACAGGATGGGCTCGGCGTGCCGCCAGCGCAGGGAGCCGAGCCTGGCCAGCGCCCCGACCGGCAGCGGGTCGCCATTGCGATCAGTCGCGGCCGATTTCGCCCCCTCCTGCGCCTGGCGGGCCCCGAGCACGGCAACTCCGAGCACCGCAACTCCGAGCACGGCAACTCCGAGCAGCAGGGCCAGGCATTTGCGTACGATCGACCGGATCATGATCCCACCTCTTCTCGGCAGCAAGCCAAATGTGCAGTTTTTTGCGAGGGTTGGTACTGGCTATTTATGCCGAATGACGACAGATGACAGTGGTGTTGCCTCGGTGAATATCTGCCTTTGGCTCCGGCTACCAGATGCTCACCGGCGTTGGGTTGAGTCGGCCCTTGCGCTGGTCGGCCGGCACGTCGAAAGCGTCAAAGAACTCCGGCATGTTGTACAGCGGCCCCAGCACCCGGAAGCGCGCCGGCGAATGCGGATCGACCACCAGCCGCAATCGCAACGCCTCCGGTCGAATTTTGCCGCGCCAGATCTGCGCGAACGAGAGAAAGTACCTCTGCTCGGGCGTGTAGCCCTGGATTTTCTTCCTCGCCGAATCGTTCGTGAGCGTCTTCTTCAGCGCCTCGAAGGCGATCTTGAGCCCGCCCAGGTCGGCGATGTTCTCGCCAAGCGTCAACTGGCCGTTGATCTTCAAATCGTCCAGCGCGACGTAATTGCTGTACTGCTCCGCGATCCGCGCGACGCGTTCCTTGTACCGGCGTTCGTCTTCGGGCGTCCACCACTGGCGCAGGTTGCCGGCCTCGTCGTATTGCCGGCCCTGATCGTCGAAAGCGTGCGTCAGCTCGTGGCCGATCACCATGCCGATAGCCCCGTAATTGACGGCGTCGTCGGCGCGGGTGTCGAAGAACGGCGGCTGGAGGATCCCGGCCGGGAAGACGATCTCGTTCAGGTTCGGATTGTAGTAGGCGTTCACCGTCGGCGGTGTCATGAACCATTCGCTGCGGTCGGTCGGCTTGCCGATCTTGGCCAGGTCGCGCCGTACCGCGAACGTGTTGGCCGCCATGACGTTCTGGGCGTAGACATCGTGGTTCACTGCCAGGGCGGAGTAGTCGCGCCACTTGTCGGGATGGCCGATCTTCACCGCGATGGCGTCCAGTTTCTTCAGCGCCTGCTTGCGCGTGCTTTCACTCATCCAGTCGAGCTTCGCCAGCCGCTCGCGGAGCGTTTCCCGAATGTTTCGCACCAGGGCGTCGGCGCGGGTCTTGGCCGCCGGCGGAAACTCCTTCGCCACGTACAGCTGTCCCAGCGCCTCGCCGAGCAACTGGTCGGTGGTCGCAATCACGCGCTGCCAGCGTGGCTGGTTTTGCGTGACGCCGGTTAGGACCGTTCCCTTGAAGTGGAAATCGGCCTCGACGAAAGGAGGACTGAGCTTGTCTGCATAGGCGTTGAGCAGGTGCCAGCGGAGATAAGTCCGCCAGTCGTCCAGGGGCGCTTCCTGAAGCAGCGTGGCCAGTCCGTGGAGAAACTCGGGCTGGCCGACGTTCAACTCATGGAGGTGCTTCAGCCCGACGCCCTCGAAGTAGACGTTCCAGGATACGCCCGGCGTCTCGGCGTTCACCTCCTTAACGGTCAGCAGGTGATAATTGCGGAGGGGGTCGCGGAGCTCGACGCGGGTTTTGGATGCCTTCGCCAATTGAGTTTCCAGGCCGAGGACGACCTTGGCGTGTTTGGCGGCGGCTTCCTCCGATTCGCCCAGCAAGGCGAACATCTTCTGGAGGTGGAGGACGTAGGCGGTGCGAATCTGCCGGGTCTTCTCATCGTCCTTGAGGTAATAATCCCGATCGGGCAGGCCCAGCCCGCCCTGCATGAAGACAGCGATCGTCCGCCGGCTGTCCTTGTCGTCGGGGGCGGAACCAAAGTGGAAGCCGGCGAAGACGCGCAGCAGGTGCAAGCGGGCCAGGGCGGGCAACAGCTCGTCGCGTTTCTTCAGCCCGGCCAGGCGGTCCAGTTCCACCTTCAACGGCGCGAACCCGGCCGCGGCGATCGTTTTCTCGTCCATGCCGCTGCGATAGAACGCGCCGACCTTGCCGCGAACCCCGTCCTTCGACGCGTCGTCCTTCGCGGCATCCTCGGCGATCCGCCGCAGTTTGGTGAGGTTGTCCTCTTGCAAGAGGGTGAAGACGTAGAGTCGCGGCTTGTCGGCGGGCAGGTGTAGCTTCTGCAGCCACTTGCCGTTGGCGAACTCGTAGAAATCCTCCCACGGTTTGTACGCGAGGTCCATCCCCTCTACGTCCAGGGGATGCCACAGCGGCGGGAGTTTGTCGTCCGGCTGGCCAGTCAAGGTGGCCGGCGCCGGCGCCAGCAACAGGAAAAGAAGCCAACGGCCGCGCTTCAACATCGGAACCCCCCGTCGGAACAAGGCGTGGACAAGGCATGTCCGGCAGCATGGAGACATGCATAAGCGGTTAGTATAGCAACGTGTCGCGCGCCGGCGGCCGATGCAAGCCTGGATTCCCCTTGGTGCAGAACACGACCTTGCGCGATAGGACCGACACGCCGACGCACCGAGCGTTCAGCGCACGTCGGTCGATGGGGCCTCCGCGCGCTCGCGACCTCGGCTTGCGCGGAGGACGATGGGACCTCCGCGCGCTCGCGACCTCGGTTTGCGCTCGGGGGGCGACGGGACCGGAGGTCGTGAATGTTGGCCGGATTCGGAGGCCGACGCGAGCCTAACGCCGGCACGCGGAGGAAACCGTCGGGGGAGATCGCCGCCGGCAAGCGCGTGTGCCGGCTGCCGACGTCCGGAAGCCCTGCCATCGACGGCGGCGGACCGCGGTGATTTCCGCGACATGACCCCGGGCGGCGGCAATAGGGGGCAGCTCGGGACATGCAAGTTTTCTAGCGGAAACGCTGCATGGCCCTGCATGGCTCCGGCGTGCGATCCCGGCGTGCGACAACATCTTCGTCCGCCAAGGCCCTCGAACGCCTGCTCCTGCCAGCACCCGCAGCAGCGTGGGCTGCAACTCCGGCGGGATGTCGCCGACCTCGTCGAGGAACAGCGTTCCCTTCGGCGCCAGCTCGAACCGGCCGACCTTCGGCTCGTATCGCTATGCCGGCGGATTGCAAGCGGCAACAAGAAATCCAAGAATTCGAGTGCCGGTTCACGGTCCGGAAACGGGCGTATCGGAACGCCTGTACACAGCCGCCGTTTCTCGCCGGGCACGGGTTGGTGCTCTGGTCCAGAACATGGCCTTGCGCGCGTAGGACCGACACACCGACGCACTTTCGTCGCGAATCGTCCGCTTGCCCAGCCCCACTGCGGAGAGCGCCCGGTAGCGTCCCCCGGCCTGCCATTTCACACCCCCCTCGTGCAACTGTAGGCTACACGTCGCCGGCGTCGGCCGGCTTCGTCCGGGGAACCGCAGTGGCGGGAGATCATCGCGGCGATTCGAGAGACAGTCCGGCGGATTGCCGGCTTGCAAGAGCAACGGGCCGGCCTGAAAGGGACTGGCACCGTAGTCTCTGGTCGACCGCCTCGGCGTTGCCAACGTCCTGCCTCTGGACGCCGCGGCGGTGTTGCACGCGGGCAACGCTGGCATCGCGCCCGCTTGCCGTGATCATGCTAGCAGCGGACACCGATAGCGCTTGCGTCACGCCCACATCCATCGGGCCTTTGCGCTGCGACTTCGCAAAAGAAGAGAAGTGCGAAGTCGTATTTCAGGGAAAACGACCTTCCGCGCCTCAACTTCGCGGGGCGGCGTTGCGCCGCTTCCCGATGCTCGCGCGTCTTCGCCTGCAGAAATCGGCCCTGGTTTGCACCCAGGAAATCGGGGTTCAACTCCCCGGCGGTCCACTCCGGCCCCACGCCGCGGGGTGAGTCCGCGAACCCCGCGGGTCCTTCACCGACCCGCGGGGTTCGCGGATTCACCCCCGGGGTTCGCGGATTCACCCCGCGGCGTGGGGCTCGGCACTTTCAGCCAGCAGCTCTTGCAATGCCGTGATCTCGACCGGCTTGATCAGGTGGGCGTCGAACCCGGCGGCCCGCGACTGCTGCCGATCCGCCTCGCTGTCGAATCCCGTCATCGCGACCAGCCGCGCCTGGCGCAGCTCCGGCTCCCGCCGCAGATGCTCCGCCAGCTGATAGCCGCTCATCCCCGGCATGCCAAGATCGAGCAAGCACACGTCCGGTCGATAGTCGCGGGCGATCGCCACGGCACTGGGTCCATCGTAGGCGACACGGACCTGGTGGCCCCACAACACCAGCAGCGTGCCGGTGCTGTCGGCGGCGTCGCGGTTGTCGTCGACAATCAGGATGCGGCGCGGGCGGATTTCGTCGACCCGTTCGCGGGCCGGCTGCCATTCGTGCACCAGCTTGCGCTGGCGCGGCTTGGGGACGCCGGCCAGCTCCGATAGGTGGTCGGCCAGGAGGGTAAGGTGTTCGGTCTGACGTTCGATCGTCTTGCCGGCCTGCTCGGCGATCACATTGGGATAGCGCTGTAAACGGAGGATATGTAAAGCGCTAACGATTGATGCCAGGGAGTTGCGCAGATCATGGCTCAACGAGACCAACGACTCGTCTTCCCAGTTGATCGGCAGCACCGACGGGATACAAGCTGGGGACGCTCCCTTGACTCGACGCATGGCCTAACCCCTTTGGACTGATCGGCATGAGGAACTTTACCTCATGCAGCCGACCTGTAGGTGGATAGTCCAGCCGCACAGGCGCGACCGCTGGGACGGTCGACTTTGGGGTTAGAGCAAACGGTGGGCCAAAGCTGGCCTGTCGCGTCCCGCGAGCCGGCTCGCGGTTGTTAGGGTCCAAGGTAAGCTCGACGGGTTGTAGCGGGCTTGCCACGCCGGCAAACCGTGGCGGTCACGAAGCGGCGCGCGCTCGTGCGGCTGGGACGGGCGATCGATCTGCCTTCCCGAGGAATTGCGCGCGCTATCGCTTGCCAATGCCCGGGGGCGCGGGAACAGTTGGACGGTCGGTCAACGCGCAAAAACCAGTAGGAGGAGGTTGCCGTGCGTAAATTGTTCGCCGCTGCCCTGGCAGCGTCTCTGAGTGTGTCGGCGGCCAGCCATGGATGGGGGCAGGAAGCCGCCAGCCCGGCCGGCGCCCAGCCCAGCCGCTTGCAGCTCACGCCCAGCGGTGTCGCCGGGGGCGTCCATGCATCGCCGAATCAGCGTCTCGCTGACGCCGTCGCCGAGAAGCTCAATCACAGCCCGCTGTTGAAAAACTTTCGCGTTAACATCACCGTGCAGGACGGCGAGGTTGACCTCGTCGGCACGGTGCTGACCCAGAGCCAGCGCGCCGCGGCCCTGGAGCTCGCGCAATCGGTGCCGGGCGTGGCGCGCGTGCGCGATCGCTTGCAAGTCGCGCTCGCCGGTGAGGTGCAGCCGGCCCAGGCCACCTTGCCGCCGGGCGGGCTGCCCAAGGCAGTGAGCGACCCGAAGGCGCCGATGCCGCCGGGCTCGCTGTTGCCGATGCCGCCGTTGCCGCTGCCCGGCGCCGGCGCACCCGGCTATGGCGCGCCCGGCTATGGCGGACCGGCCGGTCCGGCGATGGGCCCCGGCGGCATGCTCGAACCGCTGCCGCTCGGCGGCGGCACGCCGCCCGGCTTCCCGGCGGCCACGCAACCGCCGCCGATGCCGCCCAACGCCTGGCCGACGTACGCGCCTTACAACAACTACTCGCGCGTGGCGTACCCTACGCTCTATCCCTACGAATCCTTCCCGTTCATCGGGCCGTTCTATCCGTTCCCCAAGGTGCCGCTCGGCTGGCGTTCGGTCACCCTGTCATGGGAGGACGGCCACTGGTGGCTTGGCCGCAACGCGACCGGCCACGACTGGTGGCGTGTTCGGTACTGGTAAGCGTGCCCTTGCGTCAAGGAGCACGCGCGGCCCGCGGAACGTTCCGCGGGCCGTTTTCATTGGCTGACCGGCACGAGCTGCGCCGGCAATGGCGATCCGGCGAAATGCCTGCCAGCGCGCCTGCCGGCGCACGTCCACGCCGGCGGCGTCGCGCGAGAACGCGGGCAGCACCACGCAATCCTCCGACACCAGGTAGCATGGCAGCTTGCGGCCCTCGACGCGCACGCAGGGATGCCAGTGCCCGATGACGCATTTGCCCACACCCGGCGCCCCGTCGCCGTGCATGACGCGCCAATCGCCGAGGGTCACGCCGTCGGGCCATAGCGGCACGAGCGCGGCATGGCGTGCCGCGGCACGGTCGTGATTGCCAGGCACCAGGCCGACCCATTCGACACCCAGGCCTTCGAGCAGAGCGCGAAATTCCGCGTGCAGCTCCGGCACGAACGTCTTCTCGAACAGGTCGCCCGCAACGACGAGTCGTCGAAAGCCGGCCTGTTCGTGAGCGCGCCGCAGCGGCGCGAATTGGCGGGCGGGGTCCGGCAAGGGCACCGCGTCACCGCGGGCCCGCCGTGCCTGGCTATAACCGAGGTGCAGGTCCGCGATGACGGCGGTCCCGGTGGGCTCGTGTACGGCCAACCGGTGAGGAGTCAGGAACCAATCGTCGAAGACGCGCATTGGATCCGTATTCATGCCCGCAAGAAAACGCGGAGTTCCCACCACCGCACAACTCGGATGATACCGGAAGCGACCGGGAAAGAAAGCCCTTGACATGCAACCGCCAGGTTGCATAATAGCAGGCGTGGACGCGGACATGGATAAGGTGTTCAAGGCGCTGGCCGACCCCGGCCGCCGGCTGTTGCTCGACCGATTGCACGCGGATAACGGCCAAAACCTGGGGCAGCTTTGCGAGCACCTGGACATGACTCGTCAAGCCGTGACCAAGCATCTCAAGCAATTGGAAGAGGCAGCGCTGGTGGTCACGATGTGGCGAGGCCGCGAGAAACTGCACTATCTCAACCCGGTGCCGATCCACGAGATCGCCGAGCGTTGGATCGGCAAGTTCGAGCGGGGCCGCCTCCGCGTCCTCGCCGAGCTCAAGAAACAACTGGAAGGAGAGACCGATGGCTAGTTCGCGATTCGTTTATGTGACCTACATTCGCACGACGCCGGAGAAACTGTGGCAGGCGCTGATCGACCCCGAATTCACGCGCCGCTACTGGTGCGCAACCTGGCAGGACTCCGAATGGAAGCCCGGCGCATCGTGGCGTGTGATGATTCCTGACGGGCGCATTGCCGACACCGGCGAGATTGTCGAAGTCGAGCCGCCGCGGAGGCTGGTCCTGACGTGGCGCAATGAATTCAAACCCGAGTTGCGCGGAAGGATATTCGCGCCTGACCTATGAGCTCGAAAAGCAGGGGGACATGGTCAAGCTCACCGTCATCCACGAGATGGACAAACCCGACTCGAAGTTCATCGGAGCCGTTTCGGGCGGCTGGCCGCTGATCCTGGCCAGCCTCAAGAGTCTGCTCGAAACCGGCGAACCCCTCGAAGCAACGCGCCGCTGGCCGGAGGGAATGTGAGATGAGTCAACCACGAATAACACGTATAACACGAATGGGAAGACCTAACGTTTTCTCTTATTCGTATGATTCGTGTTATTCGTGGTTTGTCTCCTCTTTCGTGCTCGTCCAGCTTGCGGCATGTGCCGGCAACAAGTAAAGTGACTATCGATCCGATGGATTGAGAGCTGCGCATGAATCGCCGTCAGTTTTACACTACGTTCGGTGCCTTCGGCCTGTCGCTGCCGGGGCTCTTGCAGCTCGAAGCCCGCGCAAATGCCGCGGCGGCCGAAATCGCTCATCGTGCTGTTCCTCTATGGCGGGCCGAGCCAGATCGATCTGTGGGACATGAAGCCGGCCGCCCCGGTCGAGTATCGGGGCGAGTTTCGGCCGATCCAGACGGCAGTGCCGGGGCTGCACATCTGCGAACATTTGCCGCGCATGGCCGAACTCGCCCGGCACTACAGCGTCATGCGGACGCTGCACCACACCAATCGCAATCATCAGCCGGCCGGCTGCTGGATGCTCACCGGCGTCAACCCGCGCAGCGACAACGCCGCCCAACTTCGGCCCCGCCCCGACGACCCGCCGGCCATTGGCAGCATGGCGGTGCGGCTGGCGGTGCGCGGGCCACCACGGTGCCGCCATTCGTGATGTTGCCGGCCCGCGTGTTCGACCAGGGCACCCATTGCCAGGGCCAGACGGGAGGCTGGCTCGGCAGCGCTTACGATCCGCTGCTGATCCTGCAGGACCCCGCCGAGCCGGCCTTTCGCGTCGATGCGTTCGAGTCGCAAGCGGACATCACCGCCGAGCGTCTGGCCGAGCGGCGCTTGCTTTTGCAAGCGCTCGGCCGTGGCCCGCTCGATCGGGAGCCGGGCGTTCGGCCGATGAATGAGTTCCGGCAGCAGGCGTTCGACCTGATCACGAGCAGCCGCGGCCAATCCGCATTCGACCTGAGCCGTGAGCCGGCCGCCGTGCGCGATCGCTATGGCCGCAATCGGTTCGGCCAGAGCTGTCTGCTGGCACGGCGGCTGATTGAGGCGGGCGCGCGGGTGGTGACCGTGTCGGACTGCACGATGGCGGGGGCTCACGAGTGGGACACGCACAGCGCTCATTTCACGCGCTCGCGCGGCGTGCTGTTGCCGCGGCTCGACCTGGCCTATTCGGCGCTGATGCAGGACTTGCTCGATCGCGGCCTGCTCGACGACACGGTGGTGTATGTCGGCGGCGAGTTCGGCCGAACGCCGCGGGTCGGCCAGGTGTTCAGCACGGCGGGCGCGACGCGCGACGGGCGCGACCACTATCCGAGCTGCTTCAGCGGCGTGATCGCCGGCGGCCGCATTCGCCCCGGCGTGATCCACGGCGTCAGCGATGCGAAGGCCGCGGCGCCGAACCGCGACCCGGTGACGCCGGCGGATCTGACGGCGACGCTGTTCGCCGCGATGGGCCTGGATCCGGAAGCGACCGTCACCACGCGCGACAATCGGCCGATGGCCGCGACCAACGGCCGCCCGGTGGCGGCGTTGCTGGCGTAGCATATTCGGCCTTGCCTTTTTTGGAGTGCGGCGCTTTTCCGCCGCTTTGTATTGATTGCTATGTCCGAGTTTGTCTTTATGCTGCGCCGCGAGGCGGAAGCGCTGATCGAAGGTCGTCCGCAGCCGGGGAAGTAATCGCTGTGCGGCAACATTTACAGCAGCATCGCTTCTTGCCGCTCGATCATGACGATTCCTTCTTCCAAGGCCTCTTGAAGTTCGGCGCGAAGTGCCTGGAAATAGTGGTCAGATACGTAGGCCGCCGGG
The DNA here is from genome assembly GCA_963834865.1 of uncultured Gemmataceae bacterium. Taxonomy (GTDB): domain Bacteria; phylum Planctomycetota; class Planctomycetia; order Gemmatales; family Gemmataceae; genus CAWIDK01. The sequence continues at coordinate 699,674 of CAWIDK010000002.1, read as the reverse complement.
GCGTACAGCACGTACGCAGCGTGCTTGTTTGTCTCCAGCGTTTCTCGCGGGCGCTTGGGGTCCCGGCAACCGCGGCCGTGAACCAATGGGAGGAGCGTGATGCCGCCAAGGTGAGTGATGAACATCAGTTCCAGGTTCTTCAGATCGTCCGGCGTGGCGATGGAGCGGACGGTACCATCGTTCTGAACCTGCTCCACCGGGACCATCACCGTGTACCACACACGGACGACCAGTTGCAGACGTTTGGTTGAAGCCAAGAAGTCGCGTGCGATGTCAACGCGTCAGGATTGAACGGCCGCTGAGCCATTGGGGGTAACCCTCTTGGTGATGTCAACGAAATCGACGTTGGCGCGCGTCAAGGCCTGAATGTGCTCGTCGCTGACCACCATCTTGAGGCCTGGAATCCCCATGCGACTTACGGGTACGTCAAGCAGGACCATGATAGCCTGCTTGTATTTCTCTTCATCTTGAAATTGAATCACGTGCGTGGCCCTGGCCGCGCTCGAGTGGGCGATGAAGCAGCTCCGCTCGGCCGACGTCGCCGACGCGGCTCGGGCGGTCGCGCTCACGTGGCTCTGCCACCTCGTCGGCGACCTGCACCAGCCGCTGCACGGCACGGCACTGATCGCGTCGAAAGACACGTTCGACCCGCCGCTCGACCCGCCGGCCGGCGACCGCGGCGGCAACCTCATCCTCGTGAAGGCAACGGCCGACAGCCCCCGGACGACGAACCTGCACTTCTACTGGGACGCGTTGCTGTTCGCGAACGAGCCGGGCATCGCCGGCGTGGATGGCGTGGTCGCCAAGCTGCTCAACGATCCAAAGCTGCGGCGCGACCAGCTGCCCGAGCTGAAGGCGACGAATTACCTCGCCTGGGCGGAAGAGAGCCTGGCGCTGGCCAAGTCGACCGTCTACCAGGGCAAGGACGGCTTCCTGAATGTCCGCACGCTGCCGGCCAAGCAGGGTGCGAACGGGGACGTGCCGGTCCTGCCGGACGGCTACGCGGAAGCCGCCGGCAAGGCCGCCGCCCGCCGCATCGTGCTGGCCGGCTATCGCCTGGCGGACCAACTGCAGGCGGTGTTCAAAGGCAAGAAGAGTTAGCCCAGAAATGCAAGCCAGGTGATCACCCCCTGATCGCGTGACTCGCTGCGCAATCCGCCCGTCCCTGCGCGGCTTGCGGCGTGTCTGCCCGCCAGGTGATCACCGTGCGCAGGGTTTCGGGGGACACATCAACATCGCCCATTGCTGACGGCCGGCTCCCAGGTGTACGAGCTTTCCTCGTGGCTGGCCGCACCCGTTAGCTGGCCGATCTGACGCTTGACCGCGGCGCGCCGGCCGCGCAAGCGATTTGCCTGCCGTGCGAGCTCGACGAATCCTTCGCCGAAATCCTCGCGCTGCTCGCACACTTGCATGTCATCCGTGGTTTGGCGCACCTCTGCGTGGACGTCGCGGAGGCGCTCGGCAAGCTGCGCCAGCTCTGGCGTCGGCCTCATGCCGCGCGCCTGTGCCGCCAGCAGGCCGCCCAGCTCCGCATGGACCTTCTCCAGCCCCGCCGCGTCGCGCATCCGATCGCGCTTGATCTGGAGGATTGCGATTCTATCGAATAGCTCGCCCGGCGCGGTTTCCGTCAGCATCGGCGGGCGCAGCGCAAGATTGCTCTGCCGCAGCGCGTCGGCCATCCGCTCAAGAACGTCGGCCCAGTTTCCCCACTGCGATTGTCGGAATAACCGCGCGCTCGGATACCATGCGCTCTCGTCGCCGCTTTCCAGCCACCGCCAATCCGACGCCGTGCACAGCGCCACCCACACCGGCACGTTGAGCGCTCCCGCCAGATGCGCCACCGCCGTGTCCACGCTCACCACCAGGTCCAGGTGCTTCATCACCGCGGCCGTATCCGTGAAATCGTTGAGCCGGCTGCCGAGATCGACCACGTTCCAGTCGCTCACTTCGCGTAGCTGCTCCGCCCCGTATCCCTTCTGCAAGCTGAATAGCTGCACTCCCGGGACTCCGGCCAGCGGCGCGAATGCCTGTAGCGGCGCCGACCTGTGGCCGTCGCCCGCGTAACGCTGGCTCCCTTGCCATGCGATGCCAATGCGGATTTGTGGGGGCACGTTTCCAACGTGCCCATTCATGCCCGGCACGTTGGAAACGTGTGCCACGGCGGCGAGTTCCCGGCCCCAGTGCTCGATCAGCCGTGGGTCGGCCGACAAATACGGCACACTCGCCGGCACCGTTTCCAGCGTCGTACACAGCACGCGCGGCAGGCTCATGAACGGCAGCTGGTACGCGAAATCGGGCACCGGCTCGCCCTGCCGAATCACGCGGTCCACTCCCGGGCAGCGCCGGAATAATTGCTGCAGCTCGCCCGGACATTCGACCAGCACGGTGCCGCCGCGCTCCTTGACCATCCGGGCGTAGCGTACGAACTGGATCGTGTCGCCGAGGCCTTGCTCCGCGAACAACAGCACCGGCTCCCCGTCCAGCAGCCGGCCGTCCCACCGCGGCTGCGAAAACTTGCGGGTCTGCGCCGCCGGCGATTTCCAGCGCCACTCATATTCGGCCCAGCCCCGCGGGTAGTCGCCGCGCAGCAGCCACGCCAGGGCCAGGTTCTTATGCGTGTCCGGCGCGTTGGGCCGGAGCCGGAGACATTCCTGGTAGCAGGCAATGGCGTCGTCGATGCGCCGCAGCCGTTCGTAGAGGACGCCCAGGTTATTGAGCGCGTCGGGATTGTCGGGCTTGAGCCGCAGGCTGCGCCGAAAGCATGCTTCCGCCTCGGGATGCTTGGCCTGGTTCAACAGCGCGATCCCCAGGTGGTTCGCCACCTCGGGCGAGTTCGGCATGAGCTTCAGCACATTGCGGTACTCGGCTTCCGCGTCGCTGTGCCGGCCCAGGTGCCGCAGCACATTGGCCAGGTTGTGCCGGGCGTCGCTGCCCTCGCGCAGCAGCGCCAGCCCGCGCTGATCGTAGCGCGCCGCGCTTTCCAGTGGCGGCTGCGATTCCAGCTCGCGCGCCATCCGCGCCAATACTTCCGCCCAATCGCCTTGCGTTTTCTGGCGGAACAGCCGCGCGCTCGCATACCACGGGCTGTCCTCGCGGTTCTGCAGCCACCGCCAATCCGACGCGGTCGGCAGGGCAATCCACACAGGCACGCCCAGCGCCCCGGCGAGGTGCGCGACGGCGGTGTCCACGGTGACCACCAGGTCCAAGTGCTTCATCACTGCGGCCGTATCGAGAAAATCGTTGAGCCGATTGCCCAGGTCCAGCACCTTCCAGTCGGGCACTGAGCGCAGCTGCTCCGATCCGTAGTCCTTTTGCAGGCTGATCAGGCGGACCCCCGGCAGGCGTGCCAGCGGTTCGAACCGCTGCACGGGGATCGATCGCAATTTGTCGTCCTGGAAACCACGGCTGCCTTGCCAGGCGATGCCGATCTTGTAGCCCGTGAGCCCCTTGAGCTCTTCGCCCCATCGGCGGATGCGCTCGGGATCGCTCGACAGGTACGGCTTGCTCGCGGGAATGCTCGCCAGGTCGGTCCGCACGATTCCCGGCACGCTCATCAGCGCCGCGTGAGCGTCGAACGCCGGCAGCGCCTGGCCTTGTGGCACGATGCGATCGATGCCGGCGCAGGCGCGAACAGCCCCAGCAGCGCCTTGGGGCACTCGAACAGCACCTTGCCGCCGCGCTCGGCAATCGAGCGCCGCGTAGCGGATGAACTGAATGGTGTCGCCGAGCCCCTGCTCGGCGTACAGCAGAATGGTCTTGCCGTCGAGCGCGCTACCGTCCCAGCGCGGCTGGGTAAATTTGCGGAGCGGCATTTCCTTGGTGCCCCACCGATGCTCGTATTCCGCCCAGCCGGCGGCGAAGTCCCCTTTGCTGAGCAGCGCCAGACCGAGGTTCTTGTGGCCGTCGGGGTAGTTCGGCTTGAGCCGCAGCGCCTCGCGATACGCGGCGATCGCCTCGTCGACGCGCTGCACCTTGGTGAGCATGATGGCCAGGTTGTTGAAAGCCTCCGCATATTCGGGCTTGAGGCGCAGCGCCTCGCGCAGGCTTGCTTCCGCATCGGCGAACTGGCACTCGTGGCGCAGCGCATTGCCCAGGTTGCTGTGCGCCTCCGCATAGGTCGGCCGTAATTCCAGCGAACGCCGGTAGGAGCCGATCGCTTCGGCGTGCTTGCCCTGGTGCGCGAGGGCCACGCCGACGTTGTTGTGTATATCGGCCGACCTGGGGTTGCGCTTCAGTGCCAGCCGATAAGTGGCGATGGCTTCGAAGTGCAGGCCCTTGTCGGACAGCGTGACGCCGAGGTTGTTGCGGGCGTCGGGATGATCGGGCTGGATGCGCACCGCCGCGCGGTACGCGACGATCGCCTGATCGAGCGCCCCGATGCTGCGCAGGGCCTGGCCGAGGCTGTTATGCGCGTCCGCCCAATCCGGCTTGAGCCGCACCGCCGTGCGCAAATGTTCGATGGCGTCGGCGTTCCGGCCGAGGTGCCGGAGGCTGTTCGCGAGGTTGTGGTGGGCATCCGCGAAATCGGGCCGTAGTCGCAATGCCCGCTCGTATGTGGCCAGCGCTTCGGCGTGCCGGCCGAGCGCCGCCAGCGCGACTCCCAGGTTGCTGTGGGCCTCCGCGCAATCCGGCCGGGCCTCGATGGCCTCGCGGAAACAGGCCTCGGCGTCGGCGGGCTTGCGCTCGTTGAGCGCCGTGATCCCGCGTTGAAAACACTCCTCAGCGTGGGTGACCGATTGCATGGAGAGGGCCCTCAAAAGGTGCTGCCTTCACTCAGCTGGACGTATCGATCGTGAACGGCGTGGCTCCAGCCCAGCTGGTGGGCCATCTCGCCAAGCTGAACCTCCAGGTTTGTCGCATATCCCGGCTGCGGGAAATCTTGCTTCCGCAGGTGCGCCGCGCGCACCGCCACAAAGCCCGCGCGCATGAACGCCACCCCCGCGGCGCTTCGCGGTGCGCGAGCGGGACACCCATGAACCACGGACAGGTTGCTACGCGATCCGCCTCACCGGGCCGATACACGTGCCATGCCGATTGGCCGATGTAATCGGTGCCGCGTTCCAGGAGCGGCAACAGCGCGTGCCACCAGCCGGCTTCGACGAAGCAGTGTTGGTCCAACGTAATCGCGTAGTCACAACCGAGCGGCACATCGTGGTAGACCAACCGCGCCAGTAGCTCGCGTCCGACGCCGATCGTGCAGTTCCAGACCAGTACGCGCATCCCGTCGCGCGCGGTCCAGTGAAACCGCTCAACGCCACCCGGAAGCTGGTCGAATTGCGGCCAACGGTTGTCCGGGCACAGCGCCCCGAGTGCGGAATGAAAGCTTGTGGTCGCCCGGCTGAACCCCAGGCGCAGCTCGATGCGGTCCAGGGGCGTGTGGTTCAGGATGCTCCAGAAGCAGCGCCGGAACGCGGCGGGCGCCGCGCCTTCGGCGAGCAGGCAAATCGCGATCGGGGCGGGAGCGGACATGAGCGGGCGCAGCTCCGAGGAAGACTCGCACAGGACGCATGTCGATCCAGTAGCAACGCAAGCCGGACACGGTGCAACAAAAAAAGAATTTTTCCACCTTTTTCATAATTGATTTATTTAATCTTTTTTCTCTGGACAAGCGGTGTCTGCCCCATGACAATAGGGAGCCGGAGAAGCTTGCGTTTCCTCGGAACAGGAAGCGGCCGTGCCCTTCCCCACGGATTGCCGGAAACGCCCTTGGCTCCCCAAGGCGGTCGCCGATGGATCCGCTCGATTTCTGTCTGCGGCAATACCGGGCCTTCTTTGAGAAGAAACGCCAGGCGCCGCGGCGCAGCTGCAAGTCGAGCCGCTCGAACGGCGGCTCGTGCCCAGCATGTCGCCCACGGGTTCGGCGTTCGTCGCCCTGACGGGGCAAACCTTCAGCGGCATCATCGGCTCGTTCACCCCCGCGGCCGGCACCACGCCGTCCGACTACCAGGCCACCATCATCTGGGGCGATGGCGCGGAGTCCACTGGAACCATCGACGGCTCTTACAACGTCTCGGGCTCGCATCAGTTCAACGCGGCCGGCGCGTATCCCGTCGGCTTCCAGGTGCTCAACCTCCAGGACAATTCCACCGGCGTCGCCGTCACGCTCGGCCTGGTCGAGGATCTCACCCCGGTCGGCAGCATGGAATACGCCGGCTCCTCCAGCCTGGCGCATCGCGCCACCTCAGGGCAGAGCGGCAGCGACGGCGGCGGCAGCTTCAGCCTCCAGGAAACCGGCACGCTCACCGCGAGTCTCGCCAGGCTGCTGTTCGAACCCGACGGGTCGGTCTCCAGCGTCGCCAGTGACACCGACCTCTTCACTCTGACCGAGGCCGGCACGGACACTTCGACTAGCTTCGGCGTGGGCGATTACTCGGTGACCGTGGGCGGCAACAGGACGATCACGCTCACGCAGCTGCAGGACGACCTCACGCAGTACACGTCCGCCAGCGGGACCGCCACCGAGAACTTCTCGTGGAACGTCAACGGCAATGTCGGCACCGGCGCCGTCACAGGCACCGGCAGCGCTACCGACAATTCGACCCTGCTCGGGTCCGGCGCCGACACCACTAGCCCGCTCACCGTCACGGCCAGCGACGCGGCGACCGTGTCGGTCCAGGAGACGGGCAACTACGGCAGCGACCTCACGCTGACAACCACCGAGAGCGATAACGCCAGCGTCAACCTGACCAGGAGCGCTAGCGGCGAGGTCGAAACCGAGGTCGCCGGCACCACCGACAACTCGACCTCGACCCTGACGGAGGCATACGCCACCGGGGCGTTCACCGGGACCGTCGCCGCCTCGGATACGGCCACCGTCACCGACACCAACACCGATCAGAATTCGACCGATAACAGCACCACCACGGCCAACGACACGGTTGCGACGGCCCTCGGCGGCAACGAACTCACCGGGACGTTGACGACGGTCGCCACCGAGACGGACCAGACGACCGTCACCGACACCGCCACCGACCAGACGGCCACGGACATTAGCACCACATCGGCCGGCGACACGCTCACCACGACCGCGACGGCCAACCTCGCCACCGGCTCGTTCACCGCGGCGACGGCCGAGTCCGACGGCTTGACCGTGACCGACAGCAGCACCGATCAGACGGACACGGACACGAGCACGACGCAGGCCTCGGACAGCCTGTCCACGGTGATGACCGGCAACCTTGCCACGGGCACGTTCAGCGCGACCGCCACGGAATCCGACGCCGCCACGCTGACCGGCACCGACACCAACCAGGGCGGCACCGACACCAGCGCCGCGTCAGCATCGGATGCGCTCACGACCGCGGAAACGGGCAACTGGCTGACCGGCGTCGCGAACGCGACGACCACGGAAGGTGACTCCAGCAGCGAGAGCGACCACGAGACCGACCTCGGGTCCAGCGACGCGACCAGCACCACGGCGGCCGACAGCTTGACGACGATCAGCAGCGAAAACCTCTTCAGCGGCACCCTCGGCTCGACCACCACCGAGTCGGACAGCTCGACGGTGACCGACACGGCCACCAATCAAACCGACAGCGACATCAGCACGACCGTGGAATCCGACAGCAGCAGCGCTACGACCACCGGTAACCTCATCACCGGCTCCTACACCGCAACAACGGGCGCTTCGGAGAACGTTACTTCGTCCGACGACGACGTTAACCAGGGCGCCACCGATGCCAGCGCCACCTCCGCGTCCGTCGCCGTGATCGCGACGGAGAGCGGCAACTGGCTGACCGGTCAGGTGAGCGACAGCGTCGTCCAGGTGGCTACGGATTCCGCCACTGAGACCGAGACCGATCTGACCGCGACCGACACCAGCGGCGCCACCGGTAACGGTGCACAGACGGTCGTCTCCGGCGAAAACCTCTTCACCGGCAGCTTCAGCTCGACCGCCACCGAAGCCGATTCGGCCACGATCACCGACAGCGGCAGCAACCAGACCGATAGCTATACCGACACGGGTTTCAGCAACGACACCGTGACGACCACGGCCAACGGCAACCTGATCACCGGCGCCACCACGGCCACCACCAGCGCCTCGGAGCAATCCACGGTCACCGGCCAGGAAACCAACCAGACCGACACCGACAGCACCTCCACGCAGGAGACCGACACCAGCACGACGACCGAGATCGGCAACGCAATCACCGGCGCCTCGACGGCCACCGCGGTCGAATCGTCGACGGTCACGGCCTTCAACGCCGACGCCAATCAGAGCTCGACCGATAACACCAGCACTATCGAGACCGCCAACCTGACCGCCACGACGGTCGCCAACTTCTTCACCGGCACCTTTAGCTCGACCACCACGGAATCGGACTCGGCGACGATCACCGACAGCGCCAGCGACCAGAACCTGGCCACCAATGCCACCACGCTGGAATCGGCCAACGTCGCCACCAGCGAGACCGGCAACCAGATCACCGGATCGTTCACGGCCACGACGACCGAATCGGACAGCGCGACCGGCACCGAAGTGGACATCAATCAGGGCGCCACCGATTCGAGCGCGACGACCGCGACCGACACCGCCACCACCACCGCCACGGGCAACCTGGTGACCGGCGCCACCACCGCGACCGTCACCGCCGCGGCCAGCACCAGCGTGACCGACACCGTCACGAACCAGACGGACACCGACAGCAGCACCCTCACCGATTCGGCTAGCGCCGTCACGACCACCAGCGGCAACGTGCTGACGGGAACGTTCACCGCGTCCACCGTCGCCGTGGACACTTCGACCGTTACCGATCGCGATGTGAACCAGACCGACACCGACACCAGCACCACCACGGACACCGACAGCAGCACCGCCACGGCCGTGGGCAACTGGATCAACGGCACCACGACGGCGACCACCACGGACACCGATCGCTCGACCACAACCGATCAGGATGTCAACCAGACCGCGACCGACAGCAGCACCGCGACGACGTCGGACAGCAGCACGACGACGGCAAGCGGCAACGTCATCACGGGCGCCACCACGGCGACGGTCGTCGAAGCGATTGCCACCACGGTCACGGATCGCGCGACCAACCAGACCGACACCGATGTCAGCACCACCACGGCGACCGACAACGCGACCACCACGCAGACCGGCAACCTCGTGACCGGCGGCATGACGTTGACGATGACCGACGCGCCCGCCAGCACGACCACCGACCTCGACACGAACCAGACCGACACCGACAGCAGCACCACCACGGACACCGGCGGCAACAGCGTCATTACGGTCGAGAACGTGATCACCGGCGCCGTCACGGCCACCGCCATCGCCACGGACCAGGCGACCACGACCGACCTGAACGTCAACCAGACCGAAACCGATACCAGCACCGCCACCGCGACCGACAGCAGCAGCACCACGGCGGTCGGCAACTGGCTCACCGGGCTCATGACCACCACGGCCGTCGATGCGGCCAGCGTGTCGATCACGGGCACGGGCACCGACCTGACCGAGACTGACGTCAGCACCACCACGGAAACCGACCAGTCGACGGTCACGACGACCGGCAACCAGATCACCGGCACCTTCAGCTCGACCGCCGTCGAGGTAGCCGCCACCTTGGCGCACGACACCGACACGGACCAGGGCGAAACCGACAGCAGCGCCGCCACGGAAGCCGACACCCTGACGACCACCGCCACCGGCAACGCGATCACCGGCGCCGAGACCGCCGTCACCAGTGAAACCGACGTCAGCGCGACCGCGGAGACCGACACCGATGCGGGCGTCACCGATTACACGAGCACCACCGATACGGCGACGCTGACCACCACCACGACCGCCAACGACGTCACCGGCACCTTCAGCGCGGCCACCAGCGAAACCGACGCCACCACGACCACGGAGGATGACACCGGTGCCGGCGCGACGGTTGTCGGCAACACCACCGACTCGGCGACGCTGGCGACCACCACGACCGGCAACAACGTCACCGGCGCCTTCACCTCGACCACGACCGAATCCGACGCGTACACGTTCACCGATACCACCACCGACGCCAGCTACAGCGATACCGAAACGGGCACGGGCACCGATGCCAGCACCACCATCGAGACCGGCAACGTCGTCACCGGCGCGAGCACGGTTACAATAACGGAGGCGGGCACCAGCAGCGCCGTCGACCAGGGCACCGACGACCGCGGCACCTTCACCGCGACCAGCAGCGCGACCGACGCCATGACGACGACCGAGACCGACAACGCCATCACCAGCAGCTACGCGACGACAGCGACCACGACCGACCACTCATTCGCCGGGCAAACGGGCGGCGCCAGCGGCACGACGTACTCGCAGACGGTCGTCGAGACGTCGACCTTGACGGTGACCGACACCGGCGACGCGATCACCGGCAGCGACACGCAGGTCACCACCGAATCGGACAACACCTGGATGCAGGAATTGGGAGTGTACACACCGGCGACCGAAACGTACCTGCTCACCGAGTCCGATGTCGCCAGCACGACCGACAGCGACCAGGAGAACGCGCTGTCGGGCGACTACACCATCAGCGACACGGCGACGGACTCGTCGAGCCTCCAGGAGGTCGGCACGATCAGCACGACCAGCTTCAGCCTCAACAAGACGGTGGACGACGCGAGCAGCGACGCCACCGTGGGCAACAATCTGAACGGGTCGTACAGCACGACGACGGCGGCGACCGAATCGACCGCGACGACGGAGACCAACAGGGACTCGATCACCTCGAGCTTCACCGAGGCGATCCTGACGGTCACGAATGCGAGCCAGACGGGCAACGACCTGAGCGGCGATTACACGATCGGGACCACGGGCACCACGACGACCAGCGACACAGATGCGTACAACCCGACGGGGGGTTCGACGCTGACGATGGGGGAGAACAGCAGCCAGACCTGTACCGAGCAGGAGACGGGGAACTCGATCTCGGGGGATTACACGCTGAGCGCGACGGCGGCCGGCACCTACACGATGCAGGAGTACACCAACTACACGGGCCCGGGCACCGGCGGCAGCATGGGCGGCATGGGCGGCACCAGCGTGACGTTCACGCTGACCGAGACGGGCAGCTTGACGACGACGACGAATGAGACGGGCAACACGGTGGCCGGGGATTACTCCCAGTTGGAGACGGCGAGCGACGGCTACACCCTGCTGGAAACGGGCACGAACGGCAGCGGCAGCTTCAGCGTGACGGTCACCGACGCGGAAACGGCGACGCTGACGGCCACGGGCAACACCGCCAACCAGACGATGGACCGTACGATCGTCGGCAGCGGCAGCGGCTACAGCTACACGGTGACGGAGACCGCGGACGCTCGGAGCGGTTATCGCACCCAGGCGGAGTCGGGGACCGACCGGTACAGCCTCGTGCCGTATTTCGTGAACGTGTCGGACACCGACAATGCCGACCTGCCGGGGAACATGGACTATAGCCCCTTCGGCCAGCCGTTCGTGGATCCGAGTGCCAGCGCTCCCGAGGTCCCGGGCACCGGTGGTGCTGGGGGCAGCAGCGATCCGGGCGCGAGTGGCTTGGTCGCCTACACAGGGCAGGAACCAGCTGCTCCTCAGCAAGGACCGCAGCCTCAGGTGCCTCAGGTGCCTCAGGTGCCTCAGGAGCCTGAGGGGAAATCAGTGAAAGGCGCTAGCCCATGTTTAACAAGTGTCGGGGTAGTTTTTGACGTAAGTCCTTAATTTTCAACGCGCGGAGGTCCAGTTTTCAGAAAACCGTAGTGACAATCATTACAAACATTTTAGCTGTTTTGTCCGCATTTCATCGAATATCCGGTTGACGGACCGGTGGATTTGTTGATGATAACATCATGTTCATCCGCTCCGTCAAAGTTCCGTCCTCCAACGGCACCGTCCACGAGTATGTCCGCATCGTCGGCTCGGTGCGCGAGAACGGCAAGGTCAAGCAAAAGGTCATCGCCAACCTCGGGCGACGCGACACCCTCGAAGCCGTCCTGCCGCTGCTCAATCGCTTTCTCACCGGCGAGGAAGGGCCGCAGGCCCTGGCCCAGCAACTCGGCGCCGAGGGACCCATCGAAATCCTCGACGCCAGTACCTGGGGACCGATGCTCGTCGTGCGCCACTTCTTCGACCAACTGGGCCTCTGGCAATGGCTCGATGCTGGTCGGCGTTGGCCCAAGTTGCGGCCGAGCGAAGACCCCGCCGACGACTGGGTCAGCCGCGTCCTGGTGCTGATCACCAACCGCCTGGTGCGGCCGGCCAGCGAGCACGGTTTGGCCGCGTGGCTGGAGACCGATTACGTGTGCGACCGGCATGGTCGCCGGTACGTACCCTGTTGGAAGCAGCAAGGCCGCGTCCAGGTCGACTTGGGGCAACTGCAGCGTTGGTATCGCACGCTGGATCATCTGGGGTTGAACAAGGACGCCGTGGAAGTGGCGCTCTATGAGCGGCTGCGGACGTTGTTCGAGTTCGACGCGGACCTGGTGATGTACGACCTGACCAGTACGTATTTTGAAGGCCATGGTCCGCCGACGCTGGCCAAGCACGGTTACAGTCGCGACGGCAAGCCGCGGAACGTGCAGGTGGTGGTGGGCGTGGTGATGGTGGCGGGTTGGCCGATCGCACATCACGTGTGGGCGGGCAACACGCGTGACAGCACGACGGTCAAGGAAGTCATCCAAGACCTGGCCCGGCGTTTTCGCCTTCGGCGTATCGTCTTTGTCGGTGATCGCGGCATGGTGACCGAGAGCAATCTGGCCATGCTGCAGGCGGCGGCGGAACATGGCTACTTGGTGGGCATGACGCGTCGCCGCAATCCGGAGGCGGAGGCGTTGATTGATCGCGTGGACGAAACGAAGTGGGTCGACTGCCCCAATGGGATCACCGCGCGGGCGAAACCAAATCCACCCCGGACACGAGTGCAAGAGGTCGCCTGCGACCGTGCCGGCGTGCGAGTGTTTGTGGTCGATAGCGACGAGCGTCGGGCCTATGAAGAGCGGCAACGTAGCAAAGCGATGGAGCGGGTGCGTGCGGCCTTGGCGAAGGTGCAGGCGCGCGTGGCCAAGGGCCAGTTGAAGCAGCCGGCCAAGATCGGCGCGGCGGCCGAGCGGGCGTTGCAAAAGAACCACGGCTATCGTTACTACATGTGGGAGTTCAAAGAGGGACAATTGGAGATCGCGGAGCACCCAGTGAATTTACCTCGGGAAAAGAAGTATGAAGGGCGCTACCTCATCCAGACCGATCAGACGGCGATGACGCCCGCGGAGGCGGTGGCGCACTACAAGGACTTAAGCGAGGTGGAACGGGGCTTTCGTTCGCTCAAGGATCCGCTGGGCATGCGGCCGATCTGGCATCACACGGCGCGGCGGGTGAAGGCACACATTTTTGTGGCGGCGTTGGCGTTCTTGATCGAGCGGATGCTGGAGCGCGCCTTGAAAGATGCTGGCCTGTCGCTCTCGGCGCAGTCGGCCTTGGAAGCATTGCAGACGATTCGCTACGTGCAATTCCGCGTTGCGGAAGAGCTCCGTAGCGGCACGACACCGGGTTCGTCCCGCGCCCGCCAGGTACTCAACGCCATCGGTCTGGCCGACCATCGGCCGCCGGCGCCGCCCGCGGGCGATGAAACGACAATGTAGTGACTAATCCAAAAATCAGCCCTTACGCAGCAAGGACTTACGGCGACACTTGTTAAACATGGGCTAGTAGTTATGGTGACGTCAAATACAACATGCAGCCAAGACCTGGTGACAAGTTTATCCGCCCAGGGGTGGCCATGAATATTTGGTTTTACCCCAACGCTAAGGCTGCCGGAAGTAATGAGATCGCGTTCATCCAAATTATCAAAATAACGGATCGGGCCACTGGTAAGGACACTGGAGTTTTCGCTCCGCATTTGACAGCAATGTATGAACGCATGACTGCCGCGGGGTGGGCTGTAGACGTAATGACTGGCTACAAATCCCCTCGGTACGGATACCTTAGCAATGGGAAGCAGCCGTCGAATATCGCAATCGCCGGCACGGCCTCGTCTCCTGCTTGGATGCTTGATACTCCGGGGTTCACTGACGTCTCGAATATCGAATTCTCCTTTGAAACATACGTAATCTCGACGGGAGGGAGGGATGGCGTTAAGATCTATGGCGGCATCAAATGGGGCTTCCAGGTCGACAAGAACGGGGTAGATATAACGATGATTGCTCCGACGCCGACAGGGAAGCCTACAGAGAATTTTTTCGAGGCTCTGAAAAAATGGAATGAACAGGCAGACGATCCAAAGGGATTAAGGGCCGCCGGCCAAGAAAAGATAGCGCTACCATAGAGTTGCCGCCCAGGCGCGCAGCCTGGCGCGAACGAACACTTAAGGCAGATCCGAGGGCTCATTTATGTACGTACTACCGCTTCTTTGTGCTGTTTGCTTCCTATGGTCGTGCCTAGAGCCTATCCCAAAACCCTCGCGAATCGTCACCATTCCAGCCAATCTGGTGGCGACTGAGCGGTATTGGGATAACATCGTATACGGCGTGCCGAGTGATGCCTCGAACCGCCTAAATTTTGGCGACGCTGGCAATCCTCGCGCGGTCGGAAATCCGGGTGAGCCTACCGATCTGGTCGAACAACTCGTCGCCGCCTCGAAGAGGGGCCAGACCCTGTGGAGTTACGCGGCACTGAAGAATAAGAAACTCTCGCCTTCAGACCTCAAGAAAGCGCTGGCGTTCATTTCGACCCACAAGAATTCGGAGTCCTATCATTTGCTTTTCTCCGTCAGGAAGGACTATCCGACGGAATACAAGGAAATTCCAAAAGCCGACCGAGCGGCGATCCTATGCTCCGGGCTCAAGAACGTCCGTGTTGTTACCGATTGGGGAATGCTCGATGGTCAGAAGCCAACGACGACGCCAGGCTTCTCCGACCCGGCAGTTGCCTTGATCGAGTTGGGAAAGGAAGCACTTCCATGCCTGACACTCATGTTAACTGATAAAAAAGCGGCGCAGGTCGAAGGTTTTGGGGCGGCCACGATAAGCGAAAAGCTGAATTACAGGAGGTGTGATTATGCTCACCAGTTCATTTCCTTCATCCTTGACATCCCATATGAGCTAAGAGAGTCCATAGAGGAGCGGGACAAGGCCATTACCCAACTCAGTGAGAAACTCAAAGAGAGTACAAAGAAAAGATAAGGCCACATGGCTGAAGGGGGAAAATCGGGGACAATTCAGCGGTTGGGCCAGGAAGGCTCCGGAATAGGAGGCAGCCGCTGGCAATGGAGAGACGCGGCGCGGCGCCACGACAAGGCACGCGCCCGGCGACACACATTCCAACCGAGACTACGACGGGCCTCGGTGGGAGCCGTCCTGGACCGTCGCGCCGCCGTCACCGTACTTGCTTACCAGGTTGATCAAGACCAAATGCTCCTGCTGGTGACGCTGCACCTGTTGCGCCACCTCCGCATGCTTTTGCAATAGGCGCTCCCGGTATTGGCCCATCTTGTCGAGGGGCAGTGCTTCGGCGATGAGAAATCGGGGACAGTTCACACAGGTGATTGTGCTGGCATGAGTTGCGGAATAATTGGGACAATAGGACGGGGCGAAACTAGGCCCATCGCCGGCGACGTGGTCACCGGCGCGAGCACCGTTATAATGACGGCGGCGGGCACCAGCAGCGCCCAGCAGCGCGACCGACACCATGACGACGACCGAGACCGACAACGCGATCACCGGCAGCTACGCGACGACCGCGACCACGACTGACCACTCGTTCGCCGGGCAAACGGGCGGCGCCAGCGGCACGACGTACTCGCAGACGGTCGTCGAGACGTTGACCTTGACAGTGACCGACACCGGCGACGCGATCACCGGCAGCGACACGCAGGTTACGACCGAATCGGACACCACCTGGATGCAGGAATTGGGAGTGTACACACCGGCGACCGAAACGTACCTGCTCACCGAATCCGATGTCGCCAGCACGACCGACAGCGACCAGGAGAACGCGCTGTCGGGCGACTACACCATCAGCGACACGGCGACGGACACGTCCAGCCTCCAGGAGGTCGGCACGATCAGCACGACCAGCTTCAGCCTCAACAAGACGGTGGACGACGCGAGCAGCGACGCGACGGTCGGCAACAATCTGAACGGGTCGTACACCACGACGACGGCGGCGACCGAATCGACCGCGACGACGGAGACCAACAGGGACTCGATCACCTCCAGCTTCACCGAGGCGATCCTGACGGTCACGAATACGAATGAGACGGGCAACGACCTCAGCGGCGATTACACCATCGGCACGACCGGCACGACGACGACGAGCGACACCGACGCGTACAACCCGACGGGGGGGTCGACGCTGACGATGGGGGAGAACAGCAGCCAGACGTGTACGGAGCAGGAGACGGGGAACTCGATCTCGGGGGATTACACCCTGAGCGCGACGGCGGCCGGCACCTACACGATGCAGGAGTACACCGACTACACGGGCCCGGGCACGGGCGGCAGCATGGGCGGCATGGGCGGCACGAGCGTGACGTTCACGTTGACCGAGACCGGCAGCTTGGCGACGACGACGAATGAGCCGGGCAACACGGTGGCCGGGGATTACTCCCAGGTGGAGACGGCGAGCGACGGCTACACCCTGGCGGAAACCGGGACGAACGGCAGCGGCAGCTTCAGCGTGACGGTCGTCGACGCGGAAACGGCGACGCTGACGGCCACGGGCAACACCGCGAACCAGACGATGAACCGGACGATCGTCGGCGTCGGCAGCGGCTACAGCTACACGGTGACGGAGACCGCGGACGCTCGGAGCGGCTATCGCACCCAGGCGGAAAGCGGGACCGACCGCTACAGCCTGGTGCCGTATTTCGTGAACGTGTCGGACACCGACAACGCCGACATGCCGGGGAACATGGATTACAGCCCCTTCGGCCAGCCGTTTGTTGACCCGAGCGCCAACGCGCCGGAGGTGCCTGGCGGTGATTCCAGTATTGGCGCTAGTGCGAATGTCACGGACCCGGGCACGAGTGTTTCCTCTGCGGAGGTGGGCCTGCCGGTAGCAAATCCTGGCAATGGCGGAGGAGGTGATCCCGCTGGGGCAACGTTAGCGAGCCAATCCTACACCATAAATAACTACGACCGCAGCCTCCGTGCGACCTTTACCGAAGAACTCCGAGGAGTGATCGCTGGCGAGGCCGGAGATTGGCGGTACCATCATAGCTACGAAGTCGGCAGCCATGGGAACAATCAGATCCTCGCCACGCGCTTGTGGAATGAGAGGCAGATTAACGTTCACGAGCCTGGCAATGTAGTCCTGGTACCGACCCATGTTCACAGGGATATCAGTAACGCGAACGCCACCTGGTGGCGCCAGCAGATGGCCGCGAATGGCTGGACGACGCTGAGAGAAGCTTACGAGAATGTCGACCTTCGATCCTACGTTCGGCACCAAAATCGACTTTGGAACGAATATCGCCAATACGCTATTGGAAAAAACGGCACCATACCTAGCTTAAATGGAGTCAGGAGCGCCTTGGGGCTGCCGGCCTACATACCAAATGGCAGGAACCTGGGCATCGCATCCAGCCAGTCCCTCAGGCGGTGGTCGCGAGACCGAGGGGGTGCAATGGCGCGATGGGGGCAGGCATTGGGAATTACATTAGGTGCCCTGGCGATCTTGGGCACTCTCGCGCAAGGTGCTGCAACGGCGGCCCAAATTGCCAACCCAGATCTAGAGACTCAAGATGCGCTCAATTTTTTTCTGCTCAGATACCAGGATGTGTTAAACCGAAGGCTAGCCGGGGCTGTAGTGTTGGCGACCGATCGAGATTACATGGACATGGTATTCGCGCTCAACAATTACTTGCAGCGCATCCAAGTGGACGACCAAACGAGGGCAACCATAATGAGAGCCCTGCTTCTTACGATCAGTAACAGCTGAGGCGCCCGAGCTACCAGGCTCGCTGCCGATAACCGACCGATACGGTGCCATTATTGCCGGTATTCGTCGAGCGAGTCCAGCTGGCCGATTGCATAGCGTAATGATGGTAACGGATACGCAGATGGGCCGACACGTATTACGCTTGGGGCGATACGTTCTGCGAATCGGCGGGGGGGGGCATGCTACTGAGTAATTACGTGCGGTTCCATCTGCACTGGTAAATGTTTCGGGGCGAGTTGGGCACCTTACTTTGTGATCTGGGTCGGTGAGGATCAACCTGTGAACAATTCCAAAGGTCGGGGACGCGGTCCGTCCCCGAGAAAGAAGGCTGGCGAAGAAGGCCCTTTCCGAATCGGCAATGCAGCTGTTTACGACATGGCAATTTCACCTAACGGCGAGATGCTGGCCTGTACAAGCTACGGTGGGCAACTACATATTTTCGAGACTTGCACTGGAAATCGAATGCAGCTATTCGTCGACAAGAAAAACGGCTACAGCAATGTGGTTTTCCATAGGCAGCGGAACCTCTTCGCCTATCAGCAGAGGAATGCGATCGACATTAGGAATACCGATAGGGGAGAACTTATTAAGAGAATCGAAGAGGCGTACAACCAATTTGTCAGGCTGTACGACGCCACATTTCTGGTCAGTATCGATGGGAGGGATAGTGACACGATAACATTATGGGATTGGACGGGAAAACAAATCTTATCCCTGAAGCTGAACCGGCCGCTTCAACTTGGGGAGGGCGACGTGTACCGCGTGACCTTCTCGCCCGATGGCAAGATATTAGCCACCTGCGGCGCATTGAGTCCGTTGGAGACCTTTGATATGACGACAGGCCAGCGTATTCGCCGGTTCACCAATCGCGACCAGTCGTTCAGCTGCCTGGCCTACTCCCCCGATGGGCGGAAGCTGGCTGCTTCCGACAAACATGGCGGCATCCGCATGTGGGACACAGGCAAGGGAAAACTCATGCATCATATACACACGGGGCGCGAGGCCGTTTCGCAAATCCGCTTCTCTCCCGATGGTCGGATTCTCGCTTCCTGTAGCGAGGATGGAGTTGTTCGGCGTTTCGATCTCGATACGGGCAAGGAGCTCCGCGGAATCAGGACAGGCCAACCGATTCTTAATTGCCTGGTCTTTTCACCCGACAGCAGGAAACTGTTCACATCGGGTGGCGATATTCGCCAGTGGGATTTGGAGACGGGGACCGAGATCAAGGTACTCGAAGCTCACGACTGAGAACCTGCTGGGATTTCATTTTTGCCCCTTTGGGGCACCAGGACTAGACCATGACCTCCATCGCCCTCCAGTCCCTCCTGGCGAAGTGGGCCGGCAAGCGCGTCTTGATTGTCGGCGACGTGATGCTGGACGAATATCTCTGGGGCGACGCGGCGCGGCTGTCGGCGGAAGCGCCGGTGCCGGTGGTGGAGATTCGCCGCCGTACCTGCGCCGGGCGGTGCCGCCAATGTCGCCGCCAATGTCGTCGGCCTCGGCGGCACGGCGCTCTTGGGCGGGTGCGTCGGCGTGGATGCGCAAGGCGACAGCCTCAAGGCAGCGCTCCGGCAGCATCGGGTCGATTGCGATGGCCTGGTCGTGACGCCCGAGCGGCCGACGACCGCCAAGACGCGGCTCGTCGCCCAGGGCCAGCAGATGGCGCGCATGGACGCGGACAGCGAGCATCGCCGTCGGCAAGCGCGGCACGGCGGCGGTGACGGCGGCCGAACTGCACCAGGCCGGGCGGCAGGACAGCCGAGCCACCGCGGACGGGGTGGTGATGGCGACGGCCATTGAGCGTAAGGTGGTCAGGGTCCAGCAGGTCTGGCGTGTCATTCCTGTCGTTGCAAGTCGTGCCGGTCATTCCTGTCGTTGCAGGTCGTGCCGGTCGGGCGGCGCAGGCCAAAAATAGGGTGTGCCCGGCCAGCGAGGAACGACATCGGTACACTCGGGAGTTACACGCCAACTGGGCCTGGCGTGTCATTAAGGCGTTCGGCAAGAGTTCGCTTCCCCATAGGACGGCCTTCCTAGGCCGTCCTTCTCAAGCAGGGACGGCCTAGGAAGGCCGTCCCACGGGGAACTTATTTCCTGCCGGTCGCCTAATAAATCACCGGAATCGGCTCGCCGTCGTTGCGCTGCGTCAAGACGATCGGCTGCACGCTGCCGTCGCACAGCGCGAACTGGCAGATGTCGGGCTGAAATCGGCATCTAAAATGGACTCACCCCAGCCGCATCCGTTTCAATAGGGCCTGGTTAACCCTACTTCTTCTTGAGGTCGAAGCGGTCGAGCTTGTTGAGCGGCTGATTCGTGATTTCGACGATCGGCAGCCCCGAGTTGCGCGGGTTGGCAAACCGGTCATAGAGGGGATCCTCGCGCGCTCGCTTCCGCGCGAGGGCTTGCATTTCCTTGGGGCTCATCTTTTTGCTTAGCTCGGCGAACTCTTCGGCTTCCATCTGGCCGCGCACGATCGTCACGCGGTATTTGGCGGCCGGCGCGCCGTCGTCGGGTTCATAGGTGGTTAGCTTGAACGAGCCGTCCGGCCCGGTCTTGCCGGTCGGAAAGAAGCGGTCGCGGCTCTTCTCGACCGGGATCAGCGTCACGCGCGCGTTCGCGGCCGGCTTGCCCTGGAAAAAAACGACGCCTTCCGTGGGATAAACCGCCCGCCGGGTGCCGAGGGTAGCATTGCCGGCGATGGTGGCCGTAAAGGTCTGGACCGAGTCAAGAGCGACGTTATTCGCCGAGGGGGTGATCATCGCGCCCTTCCTTGACCGCCTTGTCGTCCCACGCCACCACCTTGGCGATGCTGCTGTAGTGGGCAACCACCTGGTTTCGTGTTCCGAGGATCAGACGGCGCGACTCAGGAGCCCGGAGACGGGCGAGCCCATCGCCGTCCTGCGCGGGCACACGGGACCGGTGCTGTCCATGGCCTTTAGCCCGACCAGCGCTGTGCTGGCGACCGGCGTGCGCGACCATTTGGTGCGTTTGTGGGACGTGGCTCATGTGCTGCGCCACGGGGTCCTCCGGGGCCATACCAGCTTTGTCTACGACGTTGCCTTTAGTCCCGACGGGACCCAGGTGGCGTCGGCGGCCTGGGACGACGATGCCCGGATCTGGGACGCGACCACCGGCCAACTCACGGCCCTCCTGGCGCATCGCATACCCAATCAAATCCTCACGGGGGTAGCGTTCAGCAACGACGGCGGCGCCGGCGGCGGCACCAGTGGGCATTAGCTGACATTGAACGCCTTGGACAACACGTTCGCCAGCAGGTCGGCGGGGTCGGTCGCGGCCAGGGTGTAGCCGATGCCCGGTTCGTCGATCGACAGCGTCGTGAAGGTCGCCACGCCCTTGACGGCGGTTTCCGTCAGCGTGCCGCTGAGGATGCCGGTGCCGCTCTGGTAGGCGATCTGCACGGTCACCTGTGATGAGGAGTCGGTCTTCACCACGTCGCCGTCCGAGTTCACGATCTCCACCGTGACCGCCGGCAGCACCTGGCCGGTCTCCACGCTCGTCGGCTGCTGCATGAAGATCAGGTGATCGGCCGTGGTGACGTTGAACGCGTTGGAAATGACCGCGCTCACGCCATCGTTCGCGTCGCTGGCGGAGAGCGTGTAGCCGGTGCCGGCCTGGTTGATCAACAGGTTGGTGAAACTCGCGATACCCTTGGCGGCGGACACCATCAGCGTGCCACTCAACACACCACTGCCGGGCTCGCTGGCGAACTGCACGGTCACCGCGTTGGTATCGGTAGTCACCACGTTGCCGTTGCTGCTGACGATCTCGACTTGCACCTTGGCCATCGGCTGGCCGGCCGTCACCGTGGACGGCTGCGTGAGAAAGACCAGGTGGTAGGTGCTGATGTTGAACATTGCGGAGACGATGCTGCTCAGCTGGTCGGCGCTGTCGTTGGCGGTCAGCGTATAGCTGCCGGCCTGGTTGACGACCAGGCTGCTGAAGGTGGCGATGCCGTTGGATGCGGTCGCTTTCAGAGTGCCGCCGAGCGTCGCGCCGGTCGGCGGCGTGGTGGGGGTGAGCTGCACCGTCACCTGCGACGAATCGCTGGTCACGACGTTGCCGTTGGCATCGACGACCTCCACCGTCACCGGCGGCTTGATGGTTTGGCCGGCGCCGACGTTGGACGGTTGCTGCAGGAAGACCAGCTGAGCCGCGGGGCCGATGACGTTGAAGGTGACGGAGTCGGCGATCGCACCGCTCAGGCCGTCGGTTGGATCGCTGGCGGTCAGGCTGTAGCCATCGCCGGCCTGGGAGATCGACAGGTCCGAGAAGGTGGCGACGCCCATGACGGCGGCGGCCGTGACGGTGCCGGCCAGGGCGGTGCTGGCGGCGGGCGTTGCGAGGGCCACAGTCACTTGCGAGGAATCGGTGGTCACGACGGTGCCGGCCGCGTCGACGATCTCCACCGTCACGGCCGGGGCGATCTTCTTGCCGACGGCAACGTTGGTCGGCTGCCGGGCGAAGACGAGGTGGTCGGCGCTGACGTTGAAAGAGTTGGAAAGCGTGGCGCCGATGCCGTCGATCGGATCGCTGGCGGTCAGCGTGTAGGAGGTGCCGGCCACCTGGACGGCGAGGCTGTTGAAGAAGGCGACGCCGTCGACGACCGGCACGGTGAGGTTGCCGATCAGCGTGTCGTTGCCCGGCGGGCTGGTGAGCTGCACAGTCACTTCGGAGTTGTCCGTTGTCACGACCTTGCCGTTGGTGTCTTCGACCTTGACGTCGACACCCGGAGACATGATCTGGCCGATTGCAACATTGGTCGGCTGCCGCGAGAACACGAGCTGGGCGGGGGGGCCGAGGACATTGAAAGGGGCGGAGACGACGTTGTTCGTGCTGTCGGTGGGGTCGGTGGCGGAGAGGGTGTAGGCGGTGCCGATCGCGCTGACCGAGACGTTGCTGAAGGTGGCGATGCCGTTGGTAACGGTGGCGCTGACGCTGCCGACGATGTTGTTGGACCTATTGAGGATGGCGAGCGTCATCTGCGAAGTGTTGTCGCTGCTGACGATGTTGTTGTGTTGATCCTCCACCGCAACCGAGACCGCCGGCGTCATGTCCTGGCCGGCGATGACATCACCGGGTTGCTGCAAAAAGACGAATTGGGAGGGAGTATTGAAAGTGGTGGTGCCGAGGGCTTCGTTGACGAGGTAGCGCAGCTCGGCGAAAAAGCCGCTGGTGCCGCTGGTGCCGCTGCCGGCTTGATCGCCCTCGACATCGATGTTGACGCTGGCAGCCCACGCCCACGCCGACGCCGGTGTCGCGCCGTTGTTTTCGAGCACGAGCCACGATGAGGTGCCCGGCAGGTCGCCTTCCTTGTACCAGAGTGTGTGGCCCGGCCCGTTGCCGTTGTAAACCTGCCAGCCCAGGCCATACCAGTCCGACGGCTCGTCGATGGGGGGCTGGTTCGAGTTCGGCTGGGTCGGCTCGGCCAGCATCGCCGCGAGGCTGCCGGCCGTCAAGGGGCCGGGCTGCCCGCCGTTGTCGACGGTGTAGAGGTCGTCGAAGAACTGGACCAGCGCCGACGGCGTCGCAACGAGGTCGCCGTTGCCCAAATGGTCTTCGACGGCGTAGGCGCCGCCATAGGGCAGAGGAACGTCGGCGGCCTGGCCGACGCTATTGGTCGGATAGAAGGGGCCGGTGGTCTTGGTGGGGTCGGGGAAAACGCTGGGGCCGGGGGCCTGGTCGGGATAGCTGTAGTACTGCACTTCGGTCGGGTATTGCGCCGGCCTGCGTGCTGCCGAAGCCGACCATCGCCGCGCTCGTCACCGACTGGTTGTCCGGCGGCGGCATGACGATGTTCAGGGGCGCGAGCACGTCCGCTTGCAGAAACGCCTGATAGCTCAGCTGCAGCTTGCTTTGGGCCAGCTGCTGCGCGAGTTGGCCGAGCATCGCATAGTTGAAGTCGTTGTAGGTGTACTGGGTCCCCGGTGCCGTCAGAATGCTCGAATTCTGGTAATACTGGCTCGCCGTATCGTAGAGAAAGTAATTGATCTGCTGCAGGCTGGTCGCGGGCGCTGTGTAGGGCGGCGGCCCCGCAAAGGCCAGGGCGGCGTAGCTCCCTGTCAGATCCACGACGTTGCCGTTGCTGGTAAAGGTCTGGCTGTTGACCGGGATATTGTCCGACGTCTGGCCGCTGGACGGGTTATAGTCCGGCAGGCCGCTGGTCATGTCCATGAGGTCGGCGACGGTGATGCCGAAAAGCGCCGGCGGCAGGTTGATCGACACCGGCTGGCCGCTGACCGGATCGAACCCCTTGAGCGGCACGTTCGGCGAGTAGCCGAGGTCGGCCAGCGCGGAATCGGTGAGATTCAGGTAATCGTCTTGCACCAGGGTCATGATCGCGACCGCGGTGAAGGTCTTGGTGATGCTGTCGACGCGGAACAGCGAGTTCGCCGTCAACGACGATGCCGCCGGCACCGGCAGGCGATTGTCGGTATAGAACGGGTCGTTGATTTGCGTGTCCGTATAGACCTGGCCGCCCTGATCGGCCGCCACGGAGATTTCCGGAATCCCGTAGACCTGCAACAGGCTCTGCACCGCACTGCCGAAAATGGCCGAGCTGGTGAAGGGGTTGCTGGTCAAGACGAGGCGGGCTTCAAGCTGTTCGAGGCCGAGACGGCACGTTGCGACGGCGCGGCGGCGCATGGGAGAAGTCGGGATGGATCGTTGCAAATCACGAAACCAGTGCAGGAGTGATAGTGCGTTCATGAGGTAAATCCTCCAGGGATCTCCGCGCGGGAGAGCAGGTGACACCGACCGTCAATTACAATCCTCCGTTTCCCGCCCTGGCGTGCCACGCTGGCGTTTTTTTCTTGCGCGGCCCTCTGGTTCGCAATGCTCCGTTTCCCACCGAGGCGTGCCACTCGTTGATCTTTTTTGTTGAAAGTAATTGCTGGGCGTCGCGCGGCGCGTTACCATCGGGTCATGAGCGAGGTTACGCAAATTCTGCAGGCCATCGCGCAGGGCGATCCGCAATCGGCGGAGCAGCTCTTGCCGCTGGTTTACGATGAATTGCGTAGACTGGCGGCACAGAAGCTGGCCCAGAAAGCCCCCGGCCAAACACTGCAAGCGACGGCGCTGGTGCACGAAGCCTACGTGCGGCTACTGCCGAAGGAGGCGGCCGAAGGCGCCGGCAAGCAGCACTGGGACAGCCGCGGCCATTTCTTTGCCGCCGCCGCGGAAGCCATGCGCCGCATCTTGCTGGACCGCGCCCGCGACAAGCGACGCAACAAGCGTGGCGGCGGCTGGAAGCGCTTGCAGCTCGACCACGTCGATGTGTCGATCGAGGACCCGCCGGACGATCTGCTGGTGCTCGATGAAGCCCTGCAGAAGCTTGCCGAGCAGGAACCGGTGTGCGCTGAGTTGTTCAAGCTTCGGTTTTTCGCCGGCCTGTCCGTTTCCGAGGCCGCCTGCACCCTCGGGATTGCCCGCCGCACCGCCTATCGTAACTGGGCATTCGCCCGGGCCTGGCTTTACGAGCAATTGACCCGCAAAACTGAACGGTGCCCCCTCACTCCCAACCCCTCTCCCCCGGAGGGGCGACGGGAGAAATGAACGGTTCGTTAGCCCGACGCGCAAGCGAGGGCGCACCTCGCTTGCGCGTCAGGCTAACGGCGAACGGTTCGGCATGCCCCAAAACGGAGGTTCGTTAGACGCGCAAGCGAGGGCGCACCTCGCTTGCGCGTCGGGCTAACGGCGAACGGTTCGGCATGCCCCAAAACGGAGCATTGGTATGTTGGGGGTATGCAGGTCTGCACAGCGTGAGGAACGCATCATGGCTGCTTCGTTGGCCGAGCTTCGGGCGATTTTCTGCGACGCCCTGGACGAAACGGTGGCGGAGCGCGCGCGTTTTCTGGAGCAGGCCTGCCACGGCAATTCGGAGCTGCGTGCCGAAGTCGAAGCCCTGCTGGCGGCCCATGCCGACGCCGGCGAAATGCCGCCGGATGCGACCGAAGCAGCGGATACGGTCCTCGAGCCTGCCCCGGTGCGCGACGGCGCCATGATCGGCCCTTACCGGCTGATCGAAAAAATCGGCGAAGGAGGCTTTGGCCTCGTTTTCCTTGCCGAGCAGCGCCAGCCGTTGCAGCGTCGGGTGGCCATCAAGATCCTGAAACAGGGCATGGACGATCGCCAGGTCATCGCGCGCTTCGAAGCGGAAAGTCAAGCGCTGGCCTTGATGGAACATCCGAATATCGCCCATGTTCTTGACAGTGGATTCACCAACGGCGAAGCGGGCGAGTTGGGCTCCGGCAGGCCCTATTTTGTCATGGAACTGTGCCGGGGAATCCCCATCACCGAATACTGCAAGGCGCACGGCGTTCCTCTCAAGGAGCGCCTCGAGCTATTCATCTCGGTTTGCCTGGCCGTGCAGCATGCACACCTCAAGGGGATCATTCATCGCGATCTCAAGCCCTCGAATGTGCTGGTGACCATGCACGACGATCAGCCGGTCATCAAGCTCATCGATTTCGGCATTGCCAAGGCAACCGGGCGCCAATTGATGGGTTCGACCTGCACGGGCCTGGCGCAGATGATCGGCACGCCGCTGTACATGAGTCCCGAGCAAGCCCAGACAGGCGGCACGGACATTGATACGCGCACGGACATTTATTCGCTGGGTGTGCTCCTGTACGAGCTGTTGACCGCAGCGACGCCCTTCGACGCCGACCGCCTGCACGAGGCCGGCTACGACGAAATGCGGCGGATCATTCGCGAGGAGGAGCCACCACGTCCGAGCCAACGACTTCGTCAGGATGAAACCAAGGGGATGAAAGCCGACACCAAGGGGGAGTCGCGCCCGGAGTCATCGCTCTTCATTCAGCGCTCATCCCTGCAAGAGCTGGACTGGATCGTCATGAAGGCGCTGGAGAAAGACCGCACGCGCCGCTACATGACGGCGGGTGCGCTGGCGGCCGACGTGCGGCATTACCTGCAAAATGAGCCGGTGCTGGCCTGTCCGCCGTCCCGCTGGTATCGCTTCGGCAAGCTGGCGCGGCGCCACCAGGGGGCGCTCGTGGCCGCCGCACTGGTTGTGCTGGCGCTGGTGACCGGGACGGTGGTCAGTGTCTGGCAAGCAGTGCGGGCGACGGCGGCCATGAATGCCGAGGTGCAGGCGTTGCTGGACCTCGGCGAGCAACAGCTGGCCACGCAGCGGGAACTGGAGCGCACCAAACAAGCCGAGGAAACGGCGACGCGCGAGTTGTTCGAAGCGCTGGTGGCCCAGGCCCGAGCCAACCGGCTCAGCCCGCGCATGGGCCAGCGCTTTGGCACCCTGGAAATCCTGCGCAAGGCGACAGGGATTGCCCGTCAGTTGCATTTGCCCCCGGAGCGCTTCCTGGAGCTGCGCAATGAGGCACTCGCCGCCATGGCCCTGACGGACCTGCGCGTCGTCAAGGAATGGAGCGGGTCAGGCGGCGCCGCCATTGCTTTTGATTTCCAACTTGAGCGCTACGCCAGCGCCGAAGCGGATGGGACGGTGTATATCCGGCGCGTGGGCGACGGAGCGGAAATCTGCCGCTTGCCGGGCCAAGGTCATCGGGATTGCGCGCCGCTGCTTAGTCCGGACGGCCGCTTCCTGGCCTTGAGATATCCGCGCCTGAGAAAAGTTGCCGTGTGGCAAGTGGCGGCACAGGATCCTTCCATGATTCTCGACGAGAAGCATCGCGATTACGTCGCGTTCAGCCGTGATGGCCGCCTGGCGGGCATCGGCGGTCCCAAAGGTGTGGCCGACATCTTCGATCTGGCGAGCGGCACGAAGATTCAGTCGCTCCAGTTTCCCGGCGAGGCCGTTGAATGCTTGGAGTTTGACCTCCAGGGTCGGCAGCTGGCGGTCCTTTATCGAGTGCTAGGGGGAGGGTGGGCCCCCATGCAGGTGTTGGATCTGCAAACCGGCAAGGTCTTGTGCCAGCAGTCTATTGCCGCGAACGGGCCTGCCTGCCTCGCTTGGCATCCAGACGGGCGTACTTTGGCTGCGTGTCACCGGCAGGGTGACGTCGAGGCTATTTCGCTGTGGGACGCCACCACCTGGAAACAAATCGGCTTGCTGGAAGGGCTGTCAGGAGGAGGCCTCACTTGCGAATTCAGCCATGCCGGCATTTTGCTGGCCAGCAACGGTTGGGAAGGGACGCTACGGCTATGGGATCCCCTGACCTGCAGGGAACTTTTCCGCACGCCGCGGATTCGCTGCGGTCGATTTAGTTTAGACGACCGTTTTATGGTGACCGCCTGGGACGACGATAAATTCCGCATCCTGGAGATTGCAGCTGGGGGCGAGTATCGGACACTCACGGCGAAGCCTCTGGCCGGCAAGAAGCGCTTCGCGAACTCCTCGTTCAGCGCGGATGGCCGATTGCTGGCGGCCGGTGCCGACGGTGGCTTCGGCATCTGGGAATTTTCCACCGGCAAGAATCTGCTCTTCCTCAATTCTGTGCTTCCCCATTTTGTTTCCCTGGAGTCCTCCGAAGCGCTGCTTACCCGTGGCCCCAGTGGCCTGCATCGCTGGCCGATTCGACGCGACCCGACCACCGGCTCGATGCATATCGGCGTCCATGAGAGGCTGCCGGCTGGATCAGGGGGCAGCGAATTCGCCCACAGCGCGGACCGCAAGGTCTTGGTTTCGACCGCACAAGGTTGGCCCTACGTTGTGTTCGCCGATCAACCCGGCCGGTGGGTCCCCCTTCGTCCTCACGCCGACGTTCGCTATGTGGCTGTGAGCCCGGACGGCCGATGGGCCGCCACGGGGGGCTTTGGCCATCCGGGCGGTGCCAAGGTTTGGGAACCTCAAACCGGCAAGCTCGTGAAGGATCTTCGGGTCGGCCCCTTCTGCCGGGTCGCTTTCAGCCCGGACGGAAAATGCTTGCTCACCGGTATCGGCAACGGCCAGATTCGCGTCTGGGAGGTGGGCACCTGGACAGAGGTCGTCATCCAGGAGCCGCTGCGCGGCGTCGCTTTTGCCTTT
Organism: uncultured Gemmataceae bacterium; assembly: GCA_963834865.1. Taxonomy (GTDB): domain Bacteria; phylum Planctomycetota; class Planctomycetia; order Gemmatales; family Gemmataceae; genus CAWIDK01. The sequence goes on along the minus strand of CAWIDK010000002.1, from coordinate 670,808 downwards.
TCTCCGGACGGCAAGCTCCTGGCCGCGGAAACCGGCGCCGGGGTCGCCCGCCTGCTCGATCCTGAAACCGGCAAAGAATATGCCCAGTTGGAAGCTCCCAACGAGCACGTGAGCCTTCATTTCACGTTTTCCCCCGATTGCACGAAGCTCGTGTGCGCATCGGGCAACGGCCACTGCCTCCATATCTGGGATTTGCCGGCACTGCGCCGGCAACTCGCGGCGATGGAGTTGGATTGGCAGCCATGAAGCGACGTGTCACGCGATTGCCAACCAAACCGGCCGAAAATACTTGGACATCACGCGAACTTCGCGGTAAAGTGCTTCCTTGACGTTCGGCGGCTTAGCGGAGGGTTACGATGAACGCCAACTTGCGAGATGCGGCTGTCCAACTTGTCGAACGTGCCGCCGCAATCGGCCAAAAAGGCACAACGGCAAACGAACAACTTCTGGCGGCGCTGGTTCGTGACGCCAAAGGACACATTCCACCCTGGTACGCCGAGCTGATTACGACCGTACCGTTATGCGGCCTTGAACTTGGCTGGCAAGCACATGAACCGGTCGACGATTACGATGGAATCGAATGGATGGTGTGGTCGGATGCACGCAACATGCGGAGTGAGTCTATCGAGTGTTACCCAGGGCTTGCTGTTCTTGATCACGGATACGTCAATGTCGCAAGCGACTCGGGCGGTGGCGGGGATCCGTACTTCATCGCAGCCGGCGAGGGCGACGATCCCCCGCTTTATCAGGTGTACCACGACGTAAGCGACCAGGGAACCGAGATTATCGCGAAGGGGCGAAGTCTGGTTGCAAAATCCCTCTCCGAGTTCTTTCGAAAGGCCCTTTTCCCGGACGCATAACAGGAGATGAACAGGAAGCGGCGGCGGCGGGTCATGGTGGCGGTCCTTGCGGGGTAGGAGTCCAAGTGCGATTGTCGCAGACGACGGCCGGGAAGTCTACGGCGCAGCCAGCGACGGAGCATGTCGAGGGGGCTTTCGTCGGCGCGGCGCAGTGGAAAAAAGTAGTCGCAAGCGTTCACGCAGCCTGCGGCGTTCCACTGTACCCAGATAAGGGCGCCCCCGCTGTTGACAAGGAGTTCACGCCGTTGCCATGAAATCGCTCGACGACCCCGCGTACTGGTTACAGTTTCTGACCAAGCGGATTGGCCAGCACGGCCCCGACCACGACTGCCGGTCGTACCGCAACCCGGGCCGCGCTCACGAGCTGGTCGCGCGGTGGGCCGAGCTGGCGGCCCAGCGGCCGGCCAGCGGCGCCGACGTGCTGACACTGGACACGGCGATTGACGCGGAAACCGAACGCCAGGAAGCGCCGCTCCAATCGATGTGGTGGGAGATCCGCCGCTGCTTTCGCAGCTGGGCCAGGGCGTCGGTCCATGGCGATCGGGTCGCGGCCGCCGACGGCCGGCGCCAATCGGCTTTTCACGAGTTCCTGCAATCGTCGCCGGGGCCGCTGGCACAGGAGGTGCTCGGCCCCGGGGGGTTGGGCACGACGGTGGACGAGTTCGTTGCCGCGCTCGAACAGAAGTTGCCGCCGGCGCCCGACGACCAGCTGGCTGCCTTCGAGGCGGACCTCGGCGGCCGGCTGCCCGAGGATTACCGGCGATTCCTGATCGCGTGCAACGGCGGCTGGAACGGGATGGGCTACCACTTCCGGGGGCCGACGCCGGAAGGCCGGTTCGGCAGCTTTTGGCTCCAGTACCTCGGTGGGTTCCGCGAGTTTGAGCGTCAGTCGTTGACGGCGGCGCGGCGGCGCTACCAGGCGCGCCGCTGCGCATCCCGCGCTCGCTGATCTGGATCGCGAACAACCCGTGGGACGACGCCATTTGCCTTGGCATCGCCGGGCCGCCGCGGGGCCGGGTGTATTATTTCTGGAGCAACGCGCCCGAGCCTGACCCGCGGACGTTGGAGGTGCAGATCGAATCCGCGGGCGACCTGACGCTGCTGGCCAACTCGTTCACCGAATTCGTGGCCGCCCTCGAGCTGCCGCTTTACGAGGCCCAGTTTGTCGTTCCCCTCACCAGCGACAACGACATGATCTTCCTGTGCCAGGGGGAGCAGTGCTGGGCGCTCTTGTTCACGTCGTCCAACGCAGTGCGGACCTACCGGGAGGCCGCTGGGATTCAGGACCGAATCAACACGTCGATCGCCCGTGGATCTGGCGATTTCGTGCGGGAGCAATTCGGCCGGCCGGGCAATCATGTCGTTGGGGTGTTGCTCGATCCCACGGTGCCCTCGCCGCAGTCGGGAACGCCGGTGTCGCTGCGCGAGCTGTTCGAGTGGTTGGAGAGCTGACCCTCCTCGCGCCGGGGGCGTCAGGGGCGTGGGCGGCGTGGCCCCGAACAACAATTCGCTACGCAGTTGGGTCCGTTCATCTTTTTTTGGCGCAGATGTCGTGGACGATGGCGGCGTTTTCCCCGACCTGGTCACCGAACTGCTGGTACATACCGACGATCAGAGCGTCGGTGGGCTTGATGTTGGCCAGGGCGGTTTCGAAACAATTGCGGATTTCCGCGGGGTTGCTGATCCGCCTCCCGGCCGCCAGCACCTTGTATACCAGGCACGGCTTTTTGGTGGCCTGAATCACCTTGAACATCCGCGATGGGTCCGTCGGCAGGTAGATTTCTCCCAGGGGCAAATCCTTGCCGAGGATTCTTTGATATTCTTCACGCGGCCGCGTCAGGTAATACAGGCAGCACATGTAATAGTCGACGTCCCACTTCTGTTCCTCGGCAAGCTGAATCAGCTCCGGATTGTGAGCAGATAGACCGACGAGCACTCCTTGCTTGCGAATGCGCGCCAGAAGGGCCACGAGGTCGCGCAGCCTTTTCTCGCGGTGCAAGCGTTCCGCGTGAGCGCCGTGTGGGGCGATGCCGATGGGCTTGCGGCGGGCAGCGTCGGCGATTTGATCCGGTTTCTGTTCCCAGTCAGGCTTGCCCAGGCAGAGCCAATGCATCTTGCCGCCATCCTTGCGATAGCGGTCCAGGTCCGCCAGAGTACGTTCGGCATAGCTGTTCTGCCAGGTGTTGATGCCCACGGCTTCGCAGCGGCGCAAAAGCGCCAGCACGCGCTCCGGGGTGTGCCATTCGGTCTGATGCCGGCTTAGTAGGCGGTTGAAATGGGAATAACCGTAGATCGGATTGCCGCCGATGATGAGGCGGCTGACCTGGTGAGGTCCTAGCCGCATGGTGGGCAAGCTGTTCACGGCTGGCTCGCCACCTGTGGCAGCTGAAGCTGCCTGGCACAGGGCCAGGCCGGTCGCGGTCCCCGCTGCCTCCTGCATGAAACCCCTCCGCGTCGTCCCGTCATTCTTCACTTCCCCCATCGGCGGGCGCGAACCGGGAGAATCTTGGCCTCTGGTCGAATCTGACTCAGCCATGACATTTCCTCGCGTGTTGCGCACTGCGGTCACCTCGACAACGCCCGGCGCTACGGCCTGCGCGGCTTGCCCCGGCGACTGGCTGTGGCGCCCGTGGAACGTTGCTACTTGTTGCGCTTGCAGCCCGGCCGGTGCAGCTTGGTCTTGCGCCGTCGCTTCCGCGCCGTCCGCAGCTCTTTGCGAAGTCTCATCGCTTTTCTCCCTGACAACGGCGCGGACGACGCCGGCGAACGACCGTCGTTCGCCGGCCCACGCGCTCGTCTCTGTTATACGAATCGACGCCCGCGCCGTCGTTTCGTGCCGGTTTTTGTATGCTGGACGGCAGCGGACGCTCGCGCCCGCCCAGCCCTCCGAGGGATTTCCATGCCACGATTTGCTTATTCCATCGCACTGGTCGCGGCGCTGGCCGCCGTCGACGTTTGGGCCGGCGACACGGCGCGCGAACGCCGCGCCAACTGGCCGCACTGGCGCGGTCCGGAGGCCAACGGCACGGCGCCAGAGGCCGATCCGCCGGTCGAATGGGACGAGAAGAAAAACATCAAGTGGAAGGTGCCGTTGCCCGGTCGCGGCAGCGCCACGCCGATTGTCTGGGGTGATCAGGTGTTCCTCGTCACCGCGATCAGGACCGACCGCGAGGCCGCCGCCGCCGATCGGCCGCAGGTCGATGCGACGCTGGAGCGCAAGACCAAGCCGCCGAGCCTTTATTACCAGTTCGTGGTCATGAGCTTCGACCGCGCCACGGGCCAGCTCCGCTGGAAGCGGCAGGCCGCCGAGAAGGTCCCGCACGAGGGACACCATCCGACGCACTCCTACGCCGCCGGCTCGCCGACCACCGACGGCCGACGCCTGGTCGTGTCGTTCGGCTCGTTCGGTATTTATTGCTATGACCTCGACGGCAAGCTGCTGTGGCAGCGCGACCTCGGCCGGCTCATCTCACGATTGGGCTGGGGCGAGGCGGTGACGCCGGTGCTTTACCGCGACTCGATCCTGATCAACTGGGACCAGGAACGCGAGTCCGCACTCTACTGCCTCGACGCCGCGACCGGCAAGACGCGCTGGCAGATCGATCGCGACGAGAAGACGTCGTGGAACACGCCGTTGGTCGTCGAACACCAGGGCGTCGCCCAGGTAGTCCTCAACGGTAACAAGCGCGTACGCAGCTACGATCTGGCCACCGGCAAGCTCCTCTGGGATTGCGGCGGCATGACGCTCAACCCCATCCCGTCCCCGGTCGCCGCCGACGGCGTGGTGTACTGCATGAGCGGCTACACCGGCGCGGCCGCCGTTGCCGTCGCGCTCGATGCGCGCGGCGACGCCGAGGCTGCCGGCAAGGTGCTGTGGCGCTACGGCAAGAACACGCCGTACTGCCCGTCGCCGCTGCTCCTGGGCGACCGGCTGATCTTCACGTCCGCCAATCATGCGTTCTTAACGATCCTCGACCGCAAGACCGGCAAGCCGATCCTGGAACACGAGCGGCTGCCGGGGCAAGAAGCTTTTTACGCATCGCCGGTCGCCGCTGCCGGCCGTATTTACCTGGTCGACCGCGACGGCACCACGCTGGTGCTCAAGGCGGCGGATCGGCTCGAGGTGCTCGCGACCAATCCACTCGGCGATCCCGTCGATGCATCGCCGGCGCTCGTGGGCCGGCAATTGTTCCTGCGCGGCGAGCACTATCTATATTGCATCGAGGCGGAATGACTCTGCATTCCTGGTTCCCGCTCTGTTACAATTCCAGGGACCAGAATCGCCAGGGGAAAGGAGCCTTGCATGAGAGAACCCGACGGGAAACTTACGCGCATCGGTATTTTCTATGACGGGAATTTCTTTTTTCACGTAAGCAATTACTATCAGTACCATCACGAGCGCCGGGCGCGTATCAGCATTAGCGGTTTGCACAGTTTCATTCGTCAGCAGGTGGCCGAATGCGAAGGCGCTGACGGGCGCTACTGCCAGGTTGTGGACGCCCATTATTTTCGCGGGCGTTTGCGCCGGCGAGGCCGAGGATCGGGACCTGCTGTACAAGGAGCGCGTGTTCGACGATGTGCTGGTGCGCGAAGGCGTGACCACCCATTACCTGCCGCTGTCGCGCGAGGGGGAGAAAGGGATCGACGTTTGGCTGGCGCTCGAGGCCTTCGAGCTCGCCATTTACAAGCGGTTCAACGTGAGCGTCCTGATCGCTTCCGACGGCGATTTTCTGCCGTTGATCAGGAAGCTCAACACGATCGGCACGCGGGTGATGGTGCTGGGATGGGATTTCAAGTACGTCGACCAAAACGGCAGCGACCGCGAGACCCGGACCGCCCAGGTGCTGCTGGACGAGGCGTCGTATCCCATCATGATGCATTCGATCATCGACGATCGAGCGCGGCAACGGGACCCGTTGATCAACGGTCTGTTCATGCTGCGCCGAGACGCGACCCAGCGACCGGCATTGCCCGCGCCGGCCAGCATTGCCGGCACTGAAACAGGATCGATCAAGGTCCTGAAGAGCGGCTACGGTTTCATCGCCTCCGACAAAGGGGGACCGGACATGTTCTTTTTCCACACAGACGTGGTCGAGGCCGATTTCCTCGACCTGCGACCCGGGGAGAAGGTCCGCTACGCGCTCGGCCAAAATGATCGCGGTCAATGCGCCAAGCAGGTCCAACGGATTGCGGCGACCCCGCCGACTGGGTAAACCCAGGACAATGAACCACGGATCACACCGATGCCACGGAGCACAGAGAATTCGCGCGCGGCATCGGTTCGCGAGCACTACCTTAATAGAAGAGTTTTCGCCCGCGTAGCCAGGGGACCCGGCCATGTTCACGCGCCACGCCACGCTGATGAGCCAGCTCCACCGGCTCGTGCCGTCCGCGATCGCTCAGAGCGATGCCGAGCTGCTCGACCGATATGTTCGCCAACACGATGAGGCTGCCTTTGCCATGCAGGTCCCCGCCGAGGCAGCCCGGTTGGCCGGCGAATGGCTTGGCGGCGCCGGCACGGCCAAGGCGAAGTCCTGGCTCGCTCTTCTGCTGGTCGTGCTCGGATTGACCGCGCTCGGAGCCGGCGCGCTCACCCAACTGCTACCCGGCGAGGCGCCGCCGGAGCCAAAGGGGGCGGGCGACGTCGGTGAGCCGCAATCGCCGGCCGGGAAAAAGACCGTGCCGAGCGAAGTCGCACTTGAAGCCTTCGACAAGCTTTCGCCCGCCGAACGCTGGAAACGAGTCGCAAAAACCACCAACGCCGCCAAGGAATACGAGGGCGTCGTGCGCGGCGACCTGGTCAAGACGCTCGTGGCGCGCGGGTCGCTGGAATCGGCCCGGCCCGGCAATGTCATCTGTACAGTCGCCACCCCCAAGGGCACTACCACCGTCATCAAATGGCTCGTCGCGGAGGGCACGAAGGTCAAGCAAGGCGATCTCGTCATCCAGCTCGACGACGCGGGTCTTGTCGCACAACTCAAGAATCAGAAGGCCGCTCTGGACACGGCCCGCAGCGAACTGGCGAGGGCGCAGGACGAACTCGAAATGGTGGGCCTGGACATCGAAGCTAATAATCTGTCGTGCGAGATCGACTTCCGCACGGCCGAGCTGGTGCTGAAAAAGTACCAGGGCGACAACGTGGACGAAGCGGCCATCCTCAAGCTGCAGGTCGATAGGGCCAAGGTGAACATCGCTCGGGCCAAGGTGTTGGCCCGGTCGCGCTCTGCGCTTGCGCAGACGGTCGTGGACGCGAAAAAAACTTTCGTCGAGGCCGAGCGGACGCGCGTCGGCGAAATCGAGCAGCAAATTCAGGCGTGCCGGATGGTGGCGCCGCAGGACGGGATGGTCGTGTATTTCGTTCCCGAGCAGGCGAAAATCGGCAACAGTCCAATGGTCATTGGTCAGGGCGAGCCGGTGCGCGAAGGCCAAAAGCTGATCCAGGTCGTTGATTTGACGCAGATGCTGGTGAACGTCCGCGTTCCGGAGGCGTTCGTCAGTGGTCTGCGCGACGAAGACCCCAAAGACAAGAACGGCCCGTAGCCGGTGCGCATTCGCGTCGACGCCTACCCCAACCGCGTTTTCAAAGGGCATGTCAAGAAAGTTGACACGGTCGCGATGCAGTCCGAGTTTCTGCAATCGGGCGTGAAATACTACCGGACGCTGGTGGCGGTCGACGGCCAGCCGGACGGGCTGAGGCCGGGCATGTCGGCCGAGGTGACGGTTGACACGGGCCGGGCCGCCGGCGTGTTGCACGTGCCGCTGGCGGCTCTCGTGCGGGCCGGGCAGAAGGAGTATTGTTACGTCAATCGCGGCAAGGAGATCGACAAGACCGCTGTCACGCCGGGTCTGCGAACCGACGCGCGCGTGGAGATTCGCGCGGGATTGCAGGAAGGCGACGAAGTGTTGCGCGATCCCCTCGGTCTGTTGTCGCGGCTTCACACGAAGAATCCGAGATAATGGATAGCACTTCCAGATTGCGGATGCCATGCACGGTCCATTGCCTGGATGATTCAGGCCTGTAGCTTGACCAGCTCGGTCACCCTGGCGGTCCGTGAGTGGAACGGATAGCATCAAATCCATACGGTTCTCTCCGTCCGCGGAGGAAAACATGGTAGCCTCTGCCCATACACTGTTCCGCAGCGCCCGCATTGGGAAGCGCGGCACTACTGCACTGCTTGTACTGTTCGCCGTCCTGTTCGCCGGCCTGTGGTGGGCTGGCTTCGGCCAGCCGCAGCCGCCGGGCGCCAAAGAAACCGTGCCGGACGCGGCATTGCTCGAAGGCTTCGACCGGCTCTCGCCCACCGAACGCTGGCTGCGCATTTCAAGAACCGTCGCTGCCGCGAAAGAGTGCGCGAGCGTCGTGCGCGGCGACCTGGTCAAGACGCTCGTGGCGCGCGGGTCGCTGGAATCGGCCCGGCCCGGCAATGTCATCTGCAAGGTCCGAGCCCCCAAGAGCAGTACCACCGCCGCCGTCATCAAATGGCTCGCGGAGGCGGCGCGCAGGTCAAGAAGGGCGAGCTTGTAATCCAGCTCGACGACTCGGCTCTTGTCGAACAACTGAAGACGCAGAAGGCCGCGCTGGACGCAGCCCGTGCCGAGCTGACGAAGGCCGGGGACGATTTCGACCTGGTGGCGCCCGTGGACATGAGAAAAATCCTCGTCGATGCGGAGCAGACGCGCGTCCTCGAAATCGAGCAGCAAATCCAGTCGTGCCGGATGGTCGCGCCGCAGGACGGAATGGTGATGTACGTCTATCCCGAGCGCGCCGTAAACGACAGCGGTTCAATGGTCGTGGCTCAGGGCCAGCCGGTGCGCGAAGGCCAGAAGCTGATCCAGGTCGTTGATCTGACGCAGATGCTGGTGAACGTGCGCGTTCCGGAGGCATTCGTCAGCGGCCTGCGCGACGAAGACCCCAAAGACAAGAACGGCCCGCCGCCAGTGCGCATCCGCGTGGACTTCTACCCCAATCGCGTTTTCAATGGGCATGTCAAGAAAGTTGCAACCGTCGCGGAGCAAGTCGATATTTACTCTTCAGACGTCATCTATTACCGCGCGCTGGTGTCGCTCGACGACCAGCCGGACGGGCTGAAGCCTGGGATGTCGGCCGAGGTGACGGTCGACACGGGCCGGGCCACCGGCGTGTTGCACGTGCCGCTGCCGGCAGTCGTGCGCGAGGGCCAGAAGGAGTATTGTTACGTCAATCGCGGCAAAGAAATACACAAGTCCGCTGTCACGCCGGGCCTCCGAACCGACGCGCGCGTGGAGATTCGGTCGGGGGTTGAACGAAGGCGACGAAGTGTTGCGCTACCCCGTCGGTTTGTTGCAGCGGCTGCATAAGAAAAATCCGCGATGAGCCATCGTGCCGGCCTGGCCGTGGGCTGTCGGGTTTGGCCCCTTCGTGGCCGGCAATTCCTGAGGCATTCCACGGATGAAAAAAGTTCGGCCCAGTCTTGCCGTGGCCGGGTACTAATGATGTAGACCGGCGCAAACGCGGGAGTCACGGCCATGGCACAACTTTACGGGGCGAGCCTGGTGCGGCAAATCCGCAACGTCGTGACCGCCCAGTGCCCCAGCCGGCAGCCCGATCTGCAGCTCATCCAGCAGTTCCTCGCGGAGCGCGACGAAGCCGCGTTTGCCGCCTTGGTCCAGCGCCACGGTCCGCTGGTCCTGGGCGTTTGCCGCAATGTCCTCCATCATCAGCACGACGCCGAAGACGTGTTTCAGGCCGTTTTTCTGGTGCTGGCGCAAGGCGCACACGATACGCAAGCAGCAGGCGCTGAGCAGCTGGCTGCACGGCGTCGCCTACCGCCTCGCCCTGAAGGCACGGTCACGCCGCGGTCGCCGGCAGGACCGCGAACGACCGGCGGCCGACGTGGGCTCGGCCGGCACGATGGACGAGCTTAGCGTGCGCGAGCTGGGTGCGATCCTGCATGCGGAATTGCAGCGCTTGCCCGAGGCCTATCGGTTGCCGCTGCTGCTGTGCTACTGGGAGGGGAAAACGCGTGATGAAGCCGCCGAGCGGCTCGGCGTGACCGCGGGCGTGTTCAAGAAGCGCCTCGAACGAGCACGCAAGTTGCTGGCCAGCCGCCTGACGCGTCGCGGGTTGGCCCCGTCGGTGGCGTTCCTTGCCATGTTATTTACCGAGAACGGCGCGAAGGGGGCCGTCGCGCGTTTGCTGATCCAACGTACCGCCGAGGCGGCCGTGGCGTATGCCGCGGGAAATGCAGCCGCCGCGGGGGCTGCTGCCGACGCCGTGGCGCTTGCCGAAGGAGCCATCCGAGCCATGACCATGACCACCCTGACGAAAACGATGTTGCTGGTGATCTTGCTGGGCGGCCTGGCGACGACCCTGGGCCTGACGAGCTATCCGGCGCTGCAGGGCCAGCCGCCGGCAGCACCGGCCCAGGCGCCCAAGGACAAGGCCAACGATCCGCCGGACCGAAAGTCCGACCAGGCGCGGCTCGTCGGCACCTGGCGCATCGCCAAGGGCCTGGCCGACGGCAAGGAAATGCCCGTCGACTTCACCACGCTCGCGCGGATCCACCTGACCAAGGACGGCAAGGCAATTCTGAGCATCGTCGACGACCGCTCGGAAGGGCACTACAAGCTCATCGGTCCCGCCAAGATCGACATCGCGCTGAATCCACGTGACGAGGTCGGTCTGGGCGTCTATCGATTCGACGGCGACGACCGTCTGATGCTGTGCGTAACCAAGGGAGGCGGCGGCGACAGGCGCCCGACCGAGTTTTCCGGTGCCGAGGCGTCGGGCCAGATTCTGTTCACGTTAACCCGCGCCAGGCCGGGCGAGGAAAAACCGACGGCCGACGAGATCGCGAAGTTCATGGACCCCGCCGCCAGGGTGCGTGAAGCCGTCGCACGCAATCTCAGCACCAACCACCTGAAGGAGATCGGCCTGGCGATGCAGAGTTATCACGATATGCACAAGGCGCTGCCGCTGCACGCCATTTACAGCAAGGACGGCAAGACGGCGCTGTTGAGCTGGCGGGTCGCGATCCTGCCGTATCTCGATCAAGACGCGCTTTACAAGGAGTTCAAGCTCGACGAGCCGTGGGACAGGCGCACAACAAGAAGCTGATCGCGAAGATGCCCAAGCTTTACGAGATCAGCCTCGGTGAGAAGGGCGACGGTCTCACCTATTACCAGGTCTTCACCGGCCCCGACACGCTGTTCGACGGCCGCAAGAAGATTGCGTTCACGGACATCGTCAACGGCACGTCCAAGACCCTGATGGTGATCGAGGCCCACGACCCCGTCGTCTGGACCAGGCCCGCGGACCTGACGTTGCCCAAGGATAAGGCCAAGCTGCCGGCCGTGGGCGGACTCTTCAAGAACGGCTTTCACATTTTGCTCTGTGACGGCTCCGTCTACATGATGCCGCACGACCCAGCCCCCGCCCTGCTGCGGTCGCTGGTGACGCCCCGAGGCGCCGACTAAGCCGGGGTAGCCGGCCGTTCACGATGGGACCTCCACCCTCCTCAGCAGATTCGTAGATGACAGTGTACTTTCGCGAAGACATGGTCCCGATGCGTAGTGGAATTGCTCGTACAGCCAATGCCGTAGGAAGAGATCCTCTTCACGGGACAACTTCATGAGCGGGTGTTTGTTCGGCATATTGGTACTCGCTCAGCGGGTAATGTGTGCCCGGCTCTATCCAATCGAAATCCCATGAGCCGGCTGTAGACCCATGCCAAAGCTACTGCAACCACACCTCCTGCCGCTCCACAAGGATCAGCTCCTGGTCAAGCGCATCTTGTAACTCTCTTCTGAGCGCAGCAAAGTAATGTTCGGCCGCGGCTATGGCGGCCGCATACGCGATCAATGGCTGGTGCGTGTTTATTTCCATTGCGCCCTGCGCAGCCCATAGCCTGTTGAGATCGGAGCTATGGTGAGCCCTTGGAAGTGGGTGCTTAGGATATCTTGAAGGTTGTCAATGTCGTCGTCCGTAGCGATTTGCCGAGACTCAGCGCCGGGACTGGTTTCCTCAAGGGGGACAAGTACCGTGAAACGCCAAACCATGGCGCCGATACCGACGGATGCGCGGAGCGCTGCCGTTGCGTGTACACTCAGGGCCTCACGATTAAACGGCCGGGGCATGTTTGCCTTTGCGGGAGGAAGTTTTCGAGACGTGGACGAAAGGGATCTTCGCCTTCTTCAGGGCGCTGAGGTGGGCGTCGGTTACGCCCATGATGTCCCCGGGTAGGCGAATCCAGGTAACTGGTACCTTGTAAAATGCCCGGAGCGCTCGGATGCGGGTTTCGCGATCGGGAAAACTGATCAGATGAACGGAAGCCATGAAAACCTTCCTTTAATAATACGGCGTCATCAGCCTATCTGTTCCAATAGCTCCGGTCAAGAGGCGGTGGAGTGCCGGAGTGCCGGAATGGTGGGCTTTCGGAATTCGAACGTTCCAGCCATCAAGAATGCCCCGTTTTGTTAAACGACCCTCTTTCATTGCCCGCGGATGACCTTGCACTTGGGCAGCGCCTTGGCGAAAGCGGCGGCGCCCGCGGCGGTGACCGGCGTGCCGCTCAGGTCCAGCTCGCGCAGGGCCGACAGGCCGCTGAGGTGCTTCAGCCCGTCGTCGCTGACCTTGCTGTTGGCCAGCGACAGCCGCTCCAGCTGCTTCAGCTCGCCGAGCTGCGGCAGGAACAGGTCGGTCAGCGTCGGACATCCGAGACGCAGCTCCGTGAGCTTCGGTAGGTCCTGCAAGCCGCGCACGCCGAAGCCGTGGATGACAGCGCCGTCGAGGTCGAGGCGGCGCAGCGCGGTCAGCGGCTTGAGACGAGCTAGCACGGCGTCGCTGACCTTGGTGCGGGCGAACGACAGCTCGGTCAGCGCCGTGAGGCCTTCGAGATGGGCAAGGTCCGCATCGCTGAATGCCGTGCCGGACAGGTCGAGCGCTTCGACGCGATCGAATTCGCCGTCGGTTAACGCGGCAAGCAGGGGCAGCAGCCTCGCGCAGGACGCGGGCGCGAGCGCGGCTTGCCGGCGGCTTCCGGCTTGAGCACCTTGAGCGCGACGGTCCGCTTGAGGCGCGGATCCTGCGCCTGGAAGACCATTCTCATGCCGCCGGCGCCGAGCAGCTTGAGGATGCGATACCGTCCGAGCCGTCCAAGCTCGCTGGGCCCCGCGGGCGGCGCCAGGAAGCCATAGTCCAGCCCGGCGGTCGCACGTGGCTCATCGGCGGGCGGCATCTCGCCGGAGGCGGTGGGGCCGTCGATGGGCGGCCCGAGCTGCTGCAGCCGGTCGACCAACTTCTGGACCGCGGCCGCCTCGGCGCCATCCTTCACGGTCGAGGAGGCGCGGGCCGCCTCGACCAGCGTGTCGTGCGGCGCCAGTCCTTGGGCGAGCGTAGCGCAGCGATCGCAGGTTTCCAGATGCTGCGCCAACCGTTCCCCGCCCGGCCCCGCGAATTGGCCGCGCATCAGGCGATCCAGAACATCGCGCTCGGGACAGGAATCGACGAGGGCCATGGCGTTCTCCGGTGGATGGGTGCGACCGACGGGTGCCTTCTCCAAAGAATATGCGCCGACTTGTGGAAACCTTGCAAGAAAAGGCCAGGGACGTGGTGGTTTAGTTTTAGCGTTCGGAGGCTGCCCGCGAACGCTAAACGTAAACACTGATGCCACAATCCCGTGCTATTCGTCCAGCAGCCCGTCCAGCTCACGGCGCACGCGGGCCAGGACGCGCGACTTGGCGGCGTAGATCGTGCCGCGGCGCACGCCCAATGCCGCGGCGACGTCCGCGGCGGGCCGGCGATCACGCATCCCCTCTTCATGTATGCATCAACAAAACCTGGGTCGATGCGGATGGCTTCCGTGTAGTCCTCGATAGCTTTTGTGTGGACCAAGAAGCTCTCGTGCGCACCTCCCCGTATGAAGTAATCACGAGCGATGTCATCGCCGTCCTCGTTGAAGCGGATGGCCTCCGACAAGTCATTGATTGCTCTCTCATAATCCCTGATCTTGTTCCACCTTCTCTTCGCCGGTTTCTTCGTTCTGCACTTTTTTCATCATCGGGCCGAGGATGTAGAACGCCTTTTCGCCCTTCTTGACCTTGCGGCCCACCTGCTCCCATTGCCGAAAGCCCCGTGCGTCGGTGAAGCCGTTCAGGATGACAAGCAATTGATTGCCCCAACTCCAGTTTCGGCAGTGCGGGCGGTCCTTGCGCCGGATGAAGACCTGGGCCAAAGGTTTCGGAAGGCCATTTGTGTCCTCGAATGCCCGAACGATTCTCTGCATCGCCGATTCTGCTTGCCCGTAGAACGCCATCGCTGATCCCCCGTCGAATTCCGGCCCTCAGCAGCCACCTGGCCGCTCTACAAGGTCCGTTACCGATCAGGGGTGTTTCATTCCGTACCCGCTTGGGATGCGGCGGGTTCGTAGTCAGTGTGGCCCTAGACCTTCGCAGCCAGGGCATTGGCCAGCGCCAAGCTGCATTCCGGGTCGTATACCAGATTCTCCCAGCCATCCGTGACCGTCAAATCGTCGTGCAAAAGCGTGGCTAAGGCGCATGTGATGTAGTTGCGCAGCTTGGCTTGTGCATCCGGTTCGCTGGCCATCCGTTGCCCCAGCTTCACGATGGCGTCCTGGCGGTTTCGGTTCATACTCGCTCTCCTTCACGTCACCAGTTCCCAATCGCCGAACTCCTCCTTGAACTTGCAGTGCTGCTGCTGGCATTGAGTGCAGATAGGAGCGCCTGATTCCACGCCATTGCGCCAGAACGTCGGTGCCCAGCCGCTATCAATGGCGTTGTGCAGCGTTGTCAAGACACGGCACAAGCTGCACTGCGCCAAATCGCCATTCAGGGCGTCCAAAAGCGCAGCCGTCATTTCGCCCCTTAGTCCCGCCAACACCTGCTCACATTCGCCTTCCGACATCAGCGACACCAGATGCAGCAACTCGTCTCGTGCGGTAATCATCGTGTTTTGCCGTCCCTCTCCAGCTTCCATGCAGCCTCGTGGCCATTGTCAACGCCGTACCGATCAGGGGTGTTTCAATCCTTGATGGCCAAGCCGAAGAGGAAACAGCAGGATAGCCCGTGAGCTACGCTTGAAGAAACCGTCACCCGCCCGAATCCGGTGAGGCTGCCATGAAGACCGCCGCTCAACCAGTTCCGAGGTCCGACGAGCTTCTGCTACCACCGTTGACGCCAGAGCAGCGGGAGTCGCTCATGGACTCGATCCGAGGCGAAGGAATCCACACGCCCGTTGTCCAAGACCAGCATGGCCAGGTCATCGACGGCTTCGAGCGGCTTGCCATCGCCGGCGAGTTGGGCCTGCGCACCTATCCTGTCCGAACCGTTCACTGCCCCGACGAACGCACCCGCCGCCACCTGCGCCTGCAACTCAACTGCAACCGCCGCCAACTGACCCGCCAGCAGAAGCGGCAGGTCATTGCCCAGGAACTCATCCGCTGCCCCGAGCTTGCCGACCGCTACATCGGCTCGCTT
The DNA here is from genome assembly GCA_963834865.1 of uncultured Gemmataceae bacterium. Taxonomy (GTDB): domain Bacteria; phylum Planctomycetota; class Planctomycetia; order Gemmatales; family Gemmataceae; genus CAWIDK01. The sequence goes on along the minus strand of CAWIDK010000002.1, from coordinate 655,476 downwards.
GTCGGGGCCAGCCATCGCACCGTCGCCGCCGTCCGTGCCGATCTCGAACGAACTGGACAAGTTGCCCACTTGCCGGTCAAGCTCGGGCTGGACGGAAAGCGCCGCTGCCTGTCTGTCATCCCGACCGAGACGCAGACCCAAGCCGACCGAGCCGCACGAGTGCTCCGGTCGATTCCCGAACTTGACGATGCCGGGCGACGTGATCCTCGATCCCTTCTCCGGTTCGGGGCAGTTCGCTCTGGAGGCGTTCAAGGTCGGCGGTCGGCGGATCATTGCCTGCGACATCGAACAAGAGGCGGCTGAAACGACCCGGCGGCGGCTAGCAAGCGCTGGCGACCATTCGCACCCGTGACGCATTTCAGGCATTATCGCACGATTTCCGCTGCGACTGCCTTGACCTTGCCGCCGTAGCGCAGGATGTAGTTTTTCACCGTTTGAGGGCGGAATGGCTTGCCCGTCAGCGTCCGGTGGCCCTCTTCGTTGAGCGTGCTGGCGATGGCCGTGTAGCCGCTGTCGGCTCTGCGCAGGGCAAGGATACGCTCCACGACCGCCTTCTCGTCGGCTTTTTCACCAAATGCTGCCCTGCCGGGGCGTTTCCCCTGCTCCTGCCGCTGGCGCTGGATCGCTGCCCGGAGCAAGTCTCGAAACTTGTCTGATTCCTCGATGACCTCTCCAACGGTGGCGCACGCCGGAGCTTCAGCGTCGTGGGCCAGGTCGAACGTGCGATGGCACCATAGCAACGCCTCGTCCTTGTCCGTCCCTTCAAGTTTGTCGATCTGCTCCATAAGGGTCAAGCGCCCTCGCCACCGCCAACGGTCCAGCGACCAGACCTCGATCCGGCGCTGACGGAATTCGTGCAGGATCACCTTGCGTGTGAGGGCATTTGGGGATAGCGCTTCCGGCCTGCTCACGAAGACCCTTTCGTAGCCTCCCGCCACCACGAGCAAATCAGCAAGGGCATTCTTGCTCCTTCTTGCTCCCCGCTTCCTTCTCGGCGAAGACCCGCTCAACGTGTTCCCCACGCCGCTCGACTTCTGCCCTTAATTCAGCCTCCCCATCAGATCGTGCCGTGTAGCCCCAGAACTGCATTTCAACACCGCTGAAGATTGAAAAAGACCGAGTGATTGAGCGTTTCCACGGCAAACCTAGCTCAGAACGGCGTCTTGGGCAATTCACTTCCATCAAACTTCGTCACGCTCGAATGAATCACCCCTCTACGGCGAAAGGAGGACGAACCATGCCTGACGCAAACATCGCTCCGGAAGGCTTTCAATCAACCTTCGGGCAAATTGAAACGCCGCCACCTGACATAAAGGTGGGAAAGCCGCCCCAGGTACAGGACATCTGACTCTCGCTGTCAATCATCCTTCCCCCGGTCTAATGAATCAACCCTGTTGTTCATAACGGCCTGGTGCCTCGAACGACTACCGCCTCGACCCGTTTTGCCGGGCGCTCCAGCGAAGGTTCTGGGCGTGGAAAAATTGGATTAGGAGACTGACAAATGGCGATCAAGCTACCGGAAACGAAAGTTTTCACCCGTGACCAACTCCGGGCACAGTACATGGCGCAACAGAAGACCTTTACGAAGAAGGTCGAGGACGCCGTGCTGGACCTCAGTGCCCACCATCGACCAAGATACGAGTCGCTGCTTTTCAAGGGCTGGTGGGACGACATCCAGCGCTTCATCGAATCCCGTCAGCCGAACGGCACACCCTTCGACAAGATCGTTGCGGCCGAGCGGGAAGGGCATCGAACGGATTATCTATCGAAGGGTGCAGGACCGAATGACCTACCTCAGCCAATACACCACTCTGCCGCAGTTGTGCTGGAGGGATGCCCGCCCTGGTGTTGACTTCTCCGACTACCACGAATGGCAGGCTTGGCTGGATAATGTGGACCGGCCTGCTTTCAAGGTCGAATTCCTGCCCACTGCTGAGGCCGATTTGAAACGCCGGGCCAAAAAATACGTTGATGCGGTCGCCCAACAATTTGCCCACAAAACGGTTGACAAGGTAATCGACATCCTGCTGGTCAAAGGAGGCCAGTACGAATGCCTTCTGGACAAAGGACATTTCACCTTCGACGGCTTCGAGGCTGACATCCGCATTACGTTCCCTGACCAGACGGGGTTTCGCACGCACGTCATTGTGAAGGACAACACGAGCGTTCTGGGCAACCCCTACGTCCAGTACGCCCTGACATTCCACGAAATCGTCGGAGGCGAACGAGGAGCCGGTTGCCATGCTCTCCCAGGAGCAGACCTTTGAGAGGTTTCAGGTCAAGCCTTGGGAGGCACCCAAGAAAGTAAAGAAGCCCTGGAGCAACGTCAAGGTCGGTGATCTTGTCCAGACCGAAACACTGAGCATGTGCATGATTCTGGGCATTCGAGGCACGCTTGCCACCGTATTCTGCCCGACCACAGGTGAGAGCAAGATTGACGGTACTGCGATCAAGACGGTTCTTGCCCGAACCAGAGTCGAGAATTGGAATGACCGGGCGCGCTACCAACTCCGAGTCGAGCCGCACCAGGGAGAAGCGTACACGATCCAGTTGTCGGAGGAGGAGATGGGTCGGATTCGGCAAATGCCCTACGGCCTGAGAAAAGACACTGAGACACGCAAAGCGTGTCTGTCGGAAGCAATGCAACGGTGGCAATCCCAATTTGACCTGTAGCCGCATTGCATCGTCCTCATTGCCCCTTCGGATTCCAGTAGCAACCTGCAACTGAAACACCCGAGGCAGGTGAAACCAGGCAACCTCTGTCGATGTCGGCCTCTTGGAGCGGTGTCACCGTGGCTCTGCTCCATTTTCCAGGTATTCAACAGGGTGCAGCTGAAACGCCAACACGGTTTTCTCACGCTGCCACCGTCAGCTTCATCGGTTGATTGGTCAATACCTTGCGGCGTTGTCCCTTCTTCAGGCGAGCGCGATTCTGCCGTTCAAACCAGTTCACAAACTTTTGCCAGTCGCCGTTCAGTTCGATGCAGCGCAGGTGGAGCAACGCCTCTGCCTTGTCGCGGGTCCACCGCATGCCTGCACAGTCGAAACGCTCGCCGACCAGGTAACGCACGGCACCTTCCACCTGGCCTGTGGCGATCACCAAGTCTTGCGCCATCCACTCCCCGTAACGCAGCATCGATAGGCGTGGCTGTAGGTAACCAATCTCGCTCTGCAGAGCTGCACGGCGACTCTTCGTTCCAGGTCCACGGTTTGCTGTGTCGCGTAACAACTCCTGCAGATGCTGCACCAAGGTCCGCGCCCGCCCTGCGTACAGCAGCGCCTTCAGCTTTTCCACCCAGGCCTTCAGGGCGTCGGTGCCTTCCTTGTGATAGTGACGCCCCAGCCGCCATAGCCTCTCCACGACGTGACAGACATCCAGCGTGAAGATGGCCTGGGGGAATAACGCCTCGAAGTGCTTCTTCAGGCTCTTCGCCCCGTCGAGGACGATCTGCACCCGCTTGGTCGTCTCCGGTCCGAAGCCACGCTTGGTCGCTTCCGCACGCGCCCACAACGCCGCCGCCTTGCGACCCGCAAAGGTGGCATACAATTTCTTGTTCAGCGGCCCGTGCAGCAAGCCGTCCGCGCCACGCTTCAGCGTGTACATCACTACCACGCTGACTTCCTTGCCATTCTTGCTCTTGTCGCCTTTTTTCCGTCGTTTCTTGCTGCCACGCGCTGCCCGTTTGGCTCGGCCCCGGTGACGTTGGCAGCCGCAAGTGCAACCCGACCCATGGCGCGGCTTCCGCTTGCCGCGACGCTTCGCCAACTCCGTTTCGGTGGCGATGGGCGGACACTTGCCATCGACTTCGATCACCAGAACCTCGCCATCGTCGGACGGCGCGGGCAATTGCTTCATGAACGGCGCCGCCTCGCGTCCCATGCCGAGCACCACTTGCTCGATGGTCTCGGGGGCCGGCGCCCAGTTCAGCACCGCCTTGCACACCATTTGCGTCGCTTTGAAACTCATGCGCGTCGCCAGGCGTGCGACCCATTGCCTCACCCACGGCGACAACCGATCGCGGGTCAGTCCCAGGACCACGTCGAGCGGAAACAAGCCGCTGCCGCCGGCCCGCGACATCAGATACTGCCGGCCATAGGTGACTTCGCCGTAGAAGGTCTTCAACGTCCGCTCGGCATAGGCGTTGCCGGGCCGGTACTTGTCGTTGGCCAGGAACGGCTGCGCATCCAAGCGTTGATGCCGTGCGGTGAGGAACAGGCGCAGCAGACAGCAGCCCAGGACCGCGATGCGGACGAGCAGTTCTTTCTCGAAGGCCGCGAATGGCAGCTCGCTGGTTTGGCAGAACTGCAACAGTTCGTCGAGGATCGCCTGGGCCTGCAGCCGCAAAGTCTCGACGGTCACTGGACGCACGGGAGTGCATGGCTTAGATTGTCTCTTCATGGAGCAGACTCCGTACCGCTTTGTTCAATAACGGTAAGGATATGCTCCATGTCCTTTTTCAGCTGCGCCTCACCTGAATATTCGCGAAAAACGGGGCGATTCGGCCGAAAAACCTAGGGAAAACGCTTGTAGAACCGCCAGTTGCACCCTATTCAACACGAAGCGTCACCAGCAACCCAGGAGATTGTCGATGAAACCATTTAATTCTTACGTTCCGTCGAGTACCGTGAGCCATTCGTGGGCGGCGGCGGCGTCTTCCTCAACTTCGCTCACCGCCTCGTTCCCGGTCAGCGTGTCTGGCTCAACGACAAGGACAGCGCCATTGCCTGCCTGTGGACAGCCGTGACGAAATGGCCGGAAGAGTTGTTGAAGCAAGCGAGTTTGGCGTGGTTGCCCTCGATGACCCGGCTGAAGGAACTCAATGAAGAGACCGAGGAACCCGTCGATCCTGAAAGCTCCGACGATAAGGTGTTGCGGCAAGCCCTCGCCAAACTGATTGTCCAGCACTTCAACCCCAATGGTGGCACAAACCCTGGCCTGAAGACGAAGGGATCGTCCTTCTCTGGGATGTGCAACCGTGTCCGCAACACTCACCTGATGCTTCGTCGCCGCGCCGTTCGTGTGACGGCGGTGGATTGCGAAGAAGTTGTCCACACAAAAGGGCGGGCGATCACTTATTGTGATCCCCCGTACTTCGAGAAGGGGCCGCAGTGCTATCGCATATTCTTCCCGCCTGAGAAGCACACGTCTTTTGCTTCGGCACTGATGGGTTGCCAAAGCCCGTGGGTTCTGAGCTACGACGACTGCCCGTTCATTCGTGGTCTGTACGAAGTGGAACAACGAAAGCCGGTGTATCCCAACGGGCGGGGTATTTTCGAGGTCACGAAAGGCCAGACGACAGAGTTGCTCTCGAAGCGGTGCCGATCTGACATGAACCGGAAAGTGTACGGGGAACTACTCCTGACAACGCCCGAAACCGCCATCATCGCCGAAAAAGCGTTCACAAGCTGGGTCGGTTGCTGATGACATGAAGCGATTCATTCCCGAAAACGCACCTGCGAGCCTCTGCGAGAATTCTCCCAATCCCTGCAAATCGCCTACTTCTCGCACAGGCTATGAGACGATTCCCATGCACATGACGACACCGAAGGCATCTCACCACATGTGCGGTGGTTGAGCGGCCGCCTGGTGCCTGATGCAGTGCCGCTCTTCGTTCCGGCAAGGCCAGCCCCCGGCGCTCTACCCGCCGAGTTTTTCAAGAACATCGTCAAAGCCGTTGCACGATTCCGGGGCGGTTCCTTCCACGGCTCGGGAATCTCCGAGTGTGCCGATTTCCTCCTGGCCGACCCGTGAAGATCGTTGGCGTGCCGAGTCAATGAAACACCCCTGAAGGACAGAGAACGACCCCGAACCAAAGAGCAAACCGACGATGCACAACTTCACGGCAGAGCAATTCACGCCGACGAAATGGGACGACGCACAGACCAAGGCCAACTTCGGTCGCCAGTTCATCAAATTCGTGGAGTCCGACTTCGATCCAGGGCGGTTTTCTCAAGCCTTCTATCGCCGGTTGGCCCTGACCTTTGGACACATCGCCCACTTCAATCGTCAAGGGTTTTACGGCACCTTTTTCACGACGACCGAAGGCAAAGGCCGCTTCCTGCGAATGACCCTGGACCACCACTGCTACGGCGACCCTTCTTACACCTACTCAGACGTGGAGCGTGCCATGCAACGTTGGCTGCTGGAAGGGGGATTCCTCGCAAAGTACGAGCAGCGCTTGGCCGACGAAACGGAAGCAGGGGAGCGAACGGAACTGGCAAGGCTCAAAGCGAAATACGAGAAGAAATCGGTGGCTGATGGACCAATGAAACACCCGTGAAAGGCGTGGCAAGTTGAGAGGGTGGAATCGCGCCAGCCCCTGGAGAATCCGGGGTTTCTCGCGTTTCCGCAGGACGCGAGGCTGCGAACTTGGCCGGTTGACATTGCAAAAGAGGGGCCTTTCCTGCCCAATGTTGGTGCGAACCGCCACTACAGGAAAGGATTCCCCCATGAAGCAGTCTACCCTGGCGGCCATGCTGCCGGCAATCCCGGATCTGCGCGATGTGCTTGAAGTGCTGATTCGTGCGCTGCCTCAGTTTCTGAAGCTCATTGCTCTGATTCGACGCTTTCGCCAAGAACCGGTCACGCCGGTGCGCGCCTGTGCGTTTGAAAACGAGTTGGCGGCGATTGCACGTGAAGCGAATCGAATCATCGTCGAGCACGAATTCAATGGCATCGAGCCACAACGCCGCGACGAGTGCCCGTTGCGGCTGCGGTTTGCCGGCGAGGTCTACCGTCGTCGGCCCAAAAGCCGCAAGTGGGTCGGCAGCTTGTTCGGTGAGATCGAGCTGCATCGCTATTTGTACCAGCCCGTTGAGCCCGGCGAGCCAGCACTGGTTCCGCTGGAGAAACAGTTGGGTATCGAAGCTGGGCTGGCGACCGCGGCCCTGGCGGAACGCGTCGGTGTGTTGTCGGTGGACCACGAGCAGGACCAAGTCCGCACCCTCCGGCAGCGCCAGCACAACGTCTGCTGGTCGGTGCACAGTTTGCGTAAGGTGACCGCGACGCTGCGGGATGGCTTGGCCCCGTTTCGCGAAGAAGCGCAAGCAAACAAGTTGCTGGAATTGCTGGACAAAGCCTTGGCGTCGAAAGGCAAGCATCCGCCGACGCTGGCAGCGGGTCGAGATGGCATTCACGTGCCGATTCGCAAGCAGGGCTATCACGAGGGCAGCACGGCGACGGTATCCGTCTGCGACCGGCGTGGCAAACGTCTAGGCACCGTCTACCTCGGACGGATGCCCGAATCAGGCCAGGCAACGCTGTCGGCACAACTGACCGCGTTGCTGACCAAGGTGCTGACGCGATGGCACGCCGCAGGGCGGCGCGCCCCGTTTGGCCTACATCACGGATGGTGGCAGTCACCCAAAGGAATACTACCAGAAAGTGCTGCGTCGCATGGACGATCCATGGCATCCAGGGCGGAAGCTAGCCTGGCAGTGGGTCCTGGACTTCTGGCATGCCTGCGGCCACGTCAATAAAATCGCCCAAGCGTTGTTTGGAGCCGGAGCCAAGGCTTCGCACTGGTTTGCGAAATGGCGGCACTGGCTGCGTGACCGCCGTCAGGGCGTGACCCAAGTATTAAGGTCGATGATGTGGCACTACAACAACGGTCGCAAGCTCGGCAAGGCCAAGACCGAGGACTACTGGACAGCCTACCGCTACATCCGCAAGCACGCAGTGTGGATGAAATACTGGCAGTATCGGGGACAGGGGATGCCCATTGGCAGCGGTGTAACCGAGGCGGCCTGCAAGACGGTGTTCAGCGAGCGCCTGAAACGCTCGGGCATGACTTGGGGCTGCGAGGGTGGCCAAGTGATTCTCGACTTGCGCGTGTTAGTGTTGAGCAAGATCTGGCGTGAGGTGCACGAAAACTACCTACGCTCGAAACCACAGCCTACGGTGGTACAATCGGCAAGTCAACGGGTCTCCCAGGGCCATATCCTCAAAAAAGCTGCATAACAGCGGGGCATGGCGCGACGCCACCCAGTTGAGAGGGAATAACGCATGAGAGTGTCAAGGTCTACACTGCCGACTAAACGGCCTACGAACTCATCCTTGCGAAGACACCCTTCCAAGCCGCACGAATTGCCAGAGCCGTGTGGGATGAAGCTGGCAGGTTCAGAGAGCATGAAACACCCCTGGAAGGCAACGGCAATCGAACCGGGAAACGACACCACGAGCCTGCAAGCCCATGATCCTGTACGGGTGGCGTCGCGCCATGCCCCGCTGTTATGCAGCTTTTTTGAGGATATGGCCCTGGGAGACCCGTTGACTTGCCGATTGTACCACCGTAGGCTGTGGTTTCGAGCGTAGGTAGTTTTCGTGCACCTCACGCCAGATCTTGCTCAACACTAACACGCGCAAGTCGAGAATCACTTGGCCACCCTCGCAGCCCCAAGTCATGCCCGAGCGTTTCAGGCGCTCGCTGAACACCGTCTTGCAGGCCGCCTCGGTTACACCGCTGCCAATGGGCATCCCCTGTCCCCGATACTGCCAGTATTTCATCCACACTGCGTGCTTGCGGATGTAGCGGTAGGCTGTCCAGTAGTCCTCGGTCTTGGCCTTGCCGAGCTTGCGACCGTTGTTGTAGTGCCACATCATCGACCTTAATACTTGGGTCACGCCCTGACGGCGGTCACGCAGCCAGTGCCGCCATTTCGCAAACCAGTGCGAAGCCTTGGCTCCGGCTCCAAACAACGCTTGGGCGATTTTATTGACGTGGCCGCAGGCATGCCAGAAGTCCAGGACCCACTGCCAGGCTAGCTTCCGCCCTGGATGCCATGGATCGTCCATGCGACGCAGCACTTTCTGGTAGTATTCCTTTGGGTGACTGCCACCATCCGTGATGTAGGCCAAACGGGGCGCGCGCCGCCCTGCGGCGTGCCATCGCGTCAGCACCTTGGTCAGCAACGCGGTCAGTTGTGCCGACAGCGTTGCCTGGCCTGATTCGGGCATCCGTCCGAGGTAGACGGTGCCTAGACGTTTGCCACGCCGGTCGCAGACGGATACCGTCGCCGTGCTGCCCTCGTGATAGCCCTGCTTGCGAATCGGCACGTGAATGCCATCTCGACCCGCTGCCAGCGTCGGCGGATGCTTGCCTTTCGACGCCAAGGCTTTGTCCAGCAATTCCAGCAACTTGTTTGCTTGCGCTTCTTCGCGAAACGGGGCCAAGCCATCCCGCAGCGTCGCGGTCACCTTACGCAAACTGTGCACCGACCAGCAGACGTTGTGCTGGCGCTGCCGGAGGGTGCGGACTTGGTCCTGCTCGTGGTCCACCGACAACACACCGACGCGTTCCGCCAGGGCCGCGGTCGCCAGCCCAGCTTCGATACCCAACTGTTTCTCCAGCGGAACCAGTGCTGGCTCGCCGGGCTCAACGGGCTGGTACAAATAGCGATGCAGCTCGATCTCACCGAACAAGCTGCCGACCCACTTGCGGCTTTTGGGCCGACGACGGTAGACCTCGCCGGCAAACCGCAGCCGCAACGGGCACTCGTCGCGGCGTTGTGGCTCGATGCCATTGAATTCGTGCTCGACGATGATTCGATTCGCTTCACGTGCAATCGCCGCCAACTCGTTTTCAAACGCACAGGCGCGCACCGGCGTGACCGGTTCTTGGCGAAAGCGTCGAATCAGAGCAATGAGCTTCAGAAACTGAGGCAGCGCACGAATCAGCACTTCAAGCACATCGCACAGATCCGGGATTGCCGGCAGCATGGCCGCCAGGGTAGACTGCTTCATGGGGGAATCCTTTCCTGTAGTGGCGGTTCGCACCAACATTGGGCAGGAAAGGCCCCTCTTTTGCAATGTCAACCGGCCAAGTTCGCAGCCTCGCGTCCTGCGGAAACGCGAGAAACCCCGGATTCTCCAGGGGCTGGCGCGATTCCACCCTCCTGTACTACCGAGAGAACAACGGCGATTTCCTTGCCATCGACACCGCCTCAAATCGCTACTACCTGGACCACTTTGGCCGAGACGATTTCGAGGGAAGAGCCACGGCAATTGAAGGTCAGATCGGCTCAGTCTGCACCACGGGCATCTCAAGGGCAGTCCTGCGGACGACGTGCAAGCGAGTGCCGAAAGCGAAAGTACCCGTCGAGTGGCATCGTGCCATCGGGTATGAATGCGCTTCCTCCCGGCCTCCATCGCTCTCCTGACCCGCCTCCTCGTGCAAATGAAACACCCCTTCATGGTGAAGCACTACCAGTTCGAGGGGAGAACGATGCGCTACGACCAAGCACTGAAGCGGGCAGGCAAAGTCGGGGCAAGTCGAGCCGAAGGTGACTGCATGTTGGCCCTCTTGTGTCAATCTCTTGCAGTCTTGCAGTACGGACCTGCAAGCAGTGACCTCGTTCATTGCTCTCCTCGATGTGACTGCCGGCTTTCATGACGGGCACCTGGATGCAGCGTGGGAAGTTCCTTTTCCAGAATCTCCTGTGCCGCATCTTCGCCTCGGCCTGAAAGCACCTTCAAGTCCAAATAAAGCTGGAGCGGCGAAACGAGTGTCACGCCGTCAACTTCTCTGGCGTCAAGGAAAACCGCAGGGTCGTCGGTGATCCAGAGCGTGCAGTTCACGCCGGTATCAACTTCTCCGGCGTCTATGTGGCCAAGGAGCGATTTCAGATTCGCTTCCGACTCAACCTTCTTGTCGATGTAGACCACGCTCCTGTCGTAGCGGACCATCGGTGAGTATCGCCATGCCGCCGAAAGCTGGGTGAGCGCATAGGTAATCCCGTTCTCCCGGCACCACCCTGCGAGGCGAGTCTCGGTTTCGGACGGCCTGGGGATAGCGAAGAGTTGCAAGCGTTTCACATGCGGGCGATACCGAGCCGCCCAGCCTTGCAGTAGCTTGGCAGGATCACGCAAGTAAAGCAGGCGATCTCGCTCCTCCAGGTACGCCTCTTCAAGAAGCGCATTTTTCACCTTCGACACCAGGCCCAAGCTCACGTCCGCTTCCTGTGCTAACTGCTGAACCTGCCAACCCTTCTCTGGGTAGTTCAGAAGGGTCCGAACGATTCGGCTCGATTTCCTTGAAAAGGGATCGACGGCGGTGATCGTCGCCTGACGATTGGCACGGCCGGAAACCTGGACGAACAGCCCTGGTGCGGCGATCCGGCAGTTGCCCACCCGGTCGAGGTAGCTGACGTTCTGCTCCCGGCAGAGGTCGGCCACCCTTGGGGAGATGTACGGGGCACAAATCACAAGAACCCCGTCCGGTGGCAGCCATCTGAGCTTCTGGAAAACGTTCAACGCCGTTGCTGGCGAAAGCTGCTGTCGTGTCTCGACGAAGAGATCGACACGGCGTTTGTCGGGCTTGGTCGAGATGGTGATGACGTGATCCCACTCCGTCTTCCGGCTTTTGCCACGCTGCGGCTCTGTTTCGACTACTCTGGCGACCTCGAAGGCCGCAGTTTCCTCGGCCAGCTGTCGAACCCAGTCGGCAGCCGGAAAGAAGGACGCTTCGGCTGTTTTCCTTTTTTCCATTGTTTCACCGAAAGGTGAAAATAGCAGAAAAAGTGAAAAATGTCAAGAGCACATCGCACCAACGGCACTTTCATCGAACGGTGAAAAGTCCAGAAGTGCTGAAACGGCCGTGGTTAAAGCATGGTCTGCCTCGGCAAGCGGGCCCGTTTTTTCCGAGACGGGGCGGGACGCCAAGAGTCGCAGGATACTCTCGATCTTGCCAGTGTCGAGTTCGCCCAGAACGAAATTGGGCACACGCTCGGCGACGAACTCGATGAGCCGTATTTTGCCGCTGCCCCAAAGTGTCCGATGGGTTTCCTTGACCGCCTCAATGTACCCTTGGACCGCCTTGCCGAACGTCTGGATTCTGCCGGATGCCAGCGCCTCGGGTGAACTCGTCGCAATGCCGATCTGAGCAAGTCTACCGATCCATCCCTCGGGCACATGCTCGATCAACCGTCCTTCGGCCACCGCCTTCGCCAGGTCCAAAGGGAAGCCGAACCAATGCGGCGGTTGGTCCGAAGCCGGAAGTCGGCGACGACGAACCGCCAGATTTGTTCGATCTTCCCGCCCCTGACAAGCGCCTCAGCCCTGTCCCTGCCCAGGTAGAACTTCGGTTGGCTGCCACCTTCCAGAAAGCCAACGTTGCGGAAAAACCGCCCGTCTTGCATCTGTCCGAGCTTCATTGCGAAACCTCGCTCCCTTACCGGCAGGGGCCACAGTTGGGTAACTGGCGTCACCGAACCAATACCGAACTCGCTCCCTTACCGGCAGGGGCCACAGACTGCCACCGAAGTATAGGTCAATCCTCCCGATCTGCCGGGAAAATCAGACCAAAATCAGACCAATCAGGCCGGATTCGGACGCCCTTGAGGACCGCAATACTTGTCGCAACTGTTGAAAAGAAAACGGGTTGCGATTTCTCGCAACCCGTTAGAAAGTGGAGGCGCCGGGAATTGAACCCGGGTCTCGGAGTACTTCAGTGCCGGCTTCTACGTGTGTAGCTTGTCGATGCTGACCGGCCGAACCGGTCGTGTTCGCCCCGTACTTCCCGGCAAGCAGGGCCGTGTGAGGGCTAACCAGCCAGGTGGTTTAGCAGGCGCCGCCGCTGGTACACCCTCCTTGCGGAGGATTCAGGCGCCCGCGATCCTGATTTAGCGTCCAAGCCGGAACCTCTCAGGCAAAGCTCCCGGACATGGGGCGGCCGTTATTAGGCCGCCATGGAGAACTGCGGTTCAGCAGTTAAGTGTGTGACCGGCTTTTTACGTGGCCAACCGATCAACCACGACACGCCACCAAGCACCTCAACTTACCCGATCGAAACCGGATCGCCCCCGATCCGGGATGCGCGGGCACCGCACCTGCCAGCATTATAGTGCCGGCACACGCCACAGGGCAAGGCCCGAATCGGCCGCGGGCGCCGGACCGCACGCCCATGGCACGCCGGCGCGTAGGCCGAGCGGAGCGCATCAGCGACCGCTTGCTGGTCGCACCGATTCGTCGTAATACAACGGGTAGTTTCGTAATACCGGCGCCCTGCGCGATCAACCCCATGCGACGCTCGCTCTTATCCCTTGGATGTCTGCTGGCCGGATTGCTGGCGCCGCGGCGTGCCGAGGCGCACGGGCTCGAGTTCGACACCAGGTTCACCGGCGAACGCGTCGTGGTCGAGGCGTACTACGACGACGACACGCCGGTGCGCCAGGCGAAGGTTCGCGTCGAGGATGGCGCACAGCTGATCCTTGTGGAGGGCTTCACCGACGCGGACGGCCACTGGTCGTTCGCGCGTCCCAGGCCCGGCGTGTATCGCGTGATCGTGGACGCCGGCGCGGGGCATCGCCGGCGGCGGGATCTCACGGTCCCAGGTGAAAGTGAATCTGCCCGTGCCGTCGACGTGCCGAACGGCGACCGCCCGCACCGCGCCGAATTCATGCACGCCCACTGGCCGCAAATCGCGCTGGGGCTGGCGGTCATCGTCGGCGTGGCCGTGGCGGCGCGGGGCCTGTTGCGTTGGCGGCGCCGCCGCCCGTAGTCGCCGTCCTTTTCGGCGGCGGCGCTAGCCCGTTACAGCCGCCGGACGGGTACGGGAACGCGGCATCGGCACCGGGGCTTCAACGGTGATGGCGGCCAGATCGAGCCACAACACGGCGCCGTCGGCCAGTGACGGTAGGCCGATCCAGTGCAGCACCGGCGGCTCGTCCCGGTCGAGCTCGAACAGCAGCGTCGTCGGCGTGCCGTCCATGAAGTGGATGCGGCCGCTCTGCCCTTCGCGAACCAGGTAGAAACGCCGCACGCGGTGGCCGGGAATGCGATTGAGATCGGCGTCGCGGCCGGTCAGCGGCATGCAGATGAGCTGGACGAGCCGTTCCTGGCAACCGGCCAGGTGCTTGCCCAGGCCAAGCAGGCGCAGGCCGTGCTTGCAGAAGGCGTCCATGCCGATGGCGACCGGCCGGCCGTCGGGCCAGAGGGGCTGGTAGCCTTCGAAGTGGACGGCTTCATCTTGACGATCGCGCGAAGGATCACGACGAAAAAGCAGGGTGATGGTGCGTGACATCCAGAGCCACTCTCCTCGGTAGGGGGCGTCCTCCTCCATGTCGCGGCAGTCGCGAGGCAATCCATACCTCGCAGCGTCCCCTGCTCCGGCCAGCCGGGGCAGCAGGTCGTGGCAAGCTGGCAGACGGGAGGTTCAAGCCGTTTTACCATGAACCAACGAAGGTGACCAGTCCATGTGATTTGCCAAAATCACTGAATTATCGTTAAGTGTTTTCCCCGTTTGCCCGCTTTGCCCAGCTTGACGAGCGAACTCCCTAAACAGTCCAAAAAGATGGAGCCGCGGATCGCGCGGGTGCGTACGGATAAGAGCAATTTTGCGGTAATCCGTGCCATCCGGACCGCAATGAGCCCTTGGGTCGTGCTTGCTCCGCCGCCGTCCGCAGTGAGGTTTCCTCCTTAGTGTGCTGGCTGTTGCCGCAACCGGCCCGACGTGGCACTGCCGTGCCGGAACGGAGGTATCGGGACAAAATTCCCGATACCTCGTTTCGCTTGCGCTGTTTAATGGGCTAGGGTTGAGCAAGCGCTTAGTCCTCGTGCTGAGGGATGCATGACGAACCAGCCGCCGACCACCTCCTATTCCGAGCTGACCGGGGACCCGACCAGCAGTCGTAAAGCGTGCCCCGATATGGACACGGTCACCTCGTCGCCGTCGCCGGAGTCGCTTGCGAAGGGGGCGGACGAGACGCTGGAATTCCTGGCCCCCGATGAGCAGGGCGGCCTGGGCCGGCTGGGCCCGTATCGCGTGCTGCAGGTGCTCGGCCGCGGTGGCATGGGCATCGTTTTCCTGGCGGAGGATACGGCGCTGCACCGCCAGGTCGCGCTGAAGGTCATGCGTCCGTCGATGGCGCAGAAAGTGGCCGCCCGCGAGCGGTTCCTCCGCGAGGCCCGCGCCACCTCGCAGATCGAGCACGACCATATCGTCACGACCTACCATGTCGGCGAAGACCGCGGCGTGCCGTACATGGCCATGCAGCTGCTCAAGGGCGGCACCCTCGAAGCGTGGCTGTCCCAGGGCAATCGTCCCACGCTCCGCCAGGCAGTCCGCATCGTCCGCGAAGCCGCCCTTGGCCTCGCCGCTGCCCACGCCCGCGCCCTGATCCATCGCGACATCAAGCCTTCCAATCTCTGGCTGGAAAATCGGAATGCCGAATCCGGCGGCGACGGCCCGCGCGCCATGATGGTCACGCGCGTCAAGATCCTCGATTTCGGTCTGGCCCGGGTGGCCAACGAAGCTTCGAACCTCACCCGGATCGGCACCATCGTCGGCACGCCGTCGTACATGTCGCCGGAGCAAGCGCGCGCCCGCGATCTCGATGGCCGCAGCGACCTGTTCAGCCTTGGGTGCGTGCTGTATCGGCTGTGCACCGGCGCCTTGGCGTTCACCGGCAAGGATGCGACGGCGATTCTCGTCAGCCTGGTCAACCACACGCCCTGTCCGGCCCCCGAACTGAATCCGGAAGTGCCGCCGGCGCTGGCTGACCTGATCGACCGGCTGCTCGCGAAGGACCCGGCCGCTCGTCCCGCGTCCGCGCGGGCCGTCGCCGAGGAGCTGCAAGCGATCGAGCGCGACCTCGCCGGCCGTGGCCGCGGCGGCGCATCGGCCCCTGTCGAGGAACCCGCTCCGCTGGTCTTGCAGTGGAAGTCCTTGCACCCGCACTTGCGGCGAGGCGTGGCAGCCGCGGTGGGCGGCATCGCGTTGCTGCTGCTGCTGGCGATCGGCCTGTTCGTGCTCTGGCCGGCCTCAGGCACGGTGCTCGTGCGCGCGTCCGACGATTCGGCACGCACGGTTCTGGAGAAATCGAGGATTCGCGTCGTCGAGGAGCGCACCGGCCGGGCCCAGACCATAACGCTGGGCGCGCAGTCGCTCCGGGCCGGACGCTACAAGATCGACCCGGCCAGCGTGCCGGTGCGTCTGCGGATCGAGCCGCAGTCATTCGAGGTCACGTCGCGCGGGGCAGTCGCCCTGGTGGTGCAAGTCATCCCGCCCGCCAACAAGCAATAGCTTCAGCCGTACTCGTACTCTGCTTGCTCACCCCCCCCCGCCAATTCAAAGGCCGGGCGACTCAACGCCCCAGCTTATCCACATCGACCTTGCTCCGGTGAAAAGGAAAGTTGTACCATTCCCTTGGAGGCTGGGGACGGGGCGGTGGAGGTGAACCATGACAACGATACAGGGCGTCGTTCACGGCAAGACCATTGAGTTGGAGCGCGAACCAGGGCTGCCGGACGGCCAGGCGGTGGCGGTGACCATCCAGCGAATCGAGCCGGTACCGGACGACCTCCCGCGGGCGGAACTATGGATGGACCGCCTCGTCTTTGATTCGGCCGTCCACCCGTTCGAGCGCGTCGTCAAGGGAACGCGCCTGAACGCCGAGGCCCTTGTCGGCGAGCTGGCACAAGGCCGCAGCGATGAGGAGATGCTGCAGGCGCATCCGGAGCTGGCCAAGGAAGACGTGGTCGCAGTGCGGCACTACGCCCGCGCCCCGGTCGGACTACGGCAATCCTTCGGCGGCTGGGCAGAAGATGCAGAGGAACTGGACAAGTATCTGGAATGGACCCGTCAACAACGCAAGATCGGCCGCCGGGGGGTTGAGGATTGAGCTTCCTTCTCGACACCGATATCTGTTCCGCCTCCATGAAGGGCGTTGCGCGGGTTTACAATCGGTTTATTCAGTATTCCGGCCGATTGCACATCTCCACGGTGACGCTCGGCGAGTTGCACGTCTGGGCTCTGCGCTCGGGCATCGCCGACGCGAACGCAGTCATTAATTATTCAAGCTGCTCAAGGAAGTGCAAGTGCTTGCAATCGATGAAACGATCGCCCGGACGTTCGGCGAGGTGCGGGCCTGGCAGCTCGACCGCGGGCTCGGCAGCCCGGAGCTGGACCTGCTCAACGGCGCCGTCGCGCTGGTGCACGACTTGACGATGGTGACTCATAACCAAGCCGACTACGACAACATTCCTGGCCTGCGCCGTGACGACTGGCTCCTGCCTTGACATCAACGATGTGCTGATTCAACGCAAGGGAAGCCTCACTTGCCCTTGTCGGCGAGCTTCCACACAGGGCTAAACACCTTCGGCGCGTCGACCAGGCAGCTCACCGTCCGCTGTAGCAACACGAGCGCGGGACCGTCGTCGCGATGCTGGGGCTGGGCAAGCAATTCGCCCAGGATGCGTGCCGCATCACGGAACTGCTGTTGCTCATAATGCGCCAGCGCCTGCTCGTAGCGTTCCTTGAGGCCGGCCCAGTCCGCATGCTGCGGGCCCGCGAGCTGGTACACGGTCACCGGCTCCGCAATGTTGACGACCTCAAGCTGAAACAGCCGGCGCGTGCGCACCTGCGAGTCGAGCCGTTCTTGCACCGCGGCTGTGATGAGCACAGGGACCTTGGCGTACCGCGTCGCGCCCTGCAGGCGGCTGGCAAGGTTGACGGTCGTCCCCAGCGCCTCCGTACTTGAACTTGCGGTCTGAGCCGATGTTGCCCACGCGGGCCGTGCCGCTGCTGATGCCGATGCTCAGCCCCATCGCCTCCTTGACGGTCGCCATCCACCGGGCGTTGAGCACCGGGATGGTGTCGAGCATTCGGAGGGCGGCCCCGCACGCGCGCTGCGCATGGTCCGGCTGCTCGGCCGGGGCGCCCCACATCGCCAGCACTTCATCACCGATGTAATCGACGAGCCCGCCCTGTTCGGCCAGCACGCAATCGGACAGCGTGCCCAGCGCATCGGCCACCCACTCGAGCGTGCGCGCTGGGCCGATGTTGTCGCAGATACGGCTGAAGCCGCGGATATCGCAGCTCAGGATGGTGACGTTGCTGTCGCGTCCCTTGAGCAGGTCGGGGTTGGCCGCGAGGCGGCGGGAGAGATCGGGCGTGAAGAACTGTTCCATGAGCACGCGGGCGCGCAGGGCAGCCTCTTCCTGCTGCTGGCGCGCCAGGCCGGCCGCCACGCTGCCGGCCAGCATTTCCACGAGCATTGCCACGATCCGGGTGACCGGGACGCCCGGGCGGCCGTGGCGGCGCTCGCCATAGAGGACGCCGATGACCTCACCCTGGGCAGACAGGATCGGCGACGCCACTACCGACGCGATGCGGATCAGACTCGCGGACGCCGCCGGCGCGTCGTGCTGCTGCCAGAACGTCTTTTTCTGCTGCAGCACGCTGTCGAGCACCTGCCGGCTGGGACGCCATTCGACTCCGTCCACCGACCCTTTATCCCCGGTCCCCAGGGGGCCGGCGCGACCGTCCGCATGGATCACCCAGCGGTCGTTCTCGCGCAAGAGGACACAGCCGAGGTCGAGGCCGATGAGATCCACCACGGCCCGGGCGGCCCGGCGGAAAAAGTCGCTCGTGCCGGCGGCGCTCTGCAGCACGCCGAGCACGGCCTGGATCCACCGCAACAGCGCTTCGTTATCGAGATCGCCCTCGGCCAGCCGATCGCGCGCGACCGTGGCCAGCAGCAGCGACGCCGCTGGGTCGGCGGCCAGGCCGACGGTCGCCTCGGCCAGGCTCTGTAACGGCTCGGCCGGCGCGTCGCCGGCACTCCGCATCGCAAGCGATCGGCCGCCGACGGTGACCGTGACCGGCAGCGCCAACTCGCGGGCGGTGCCTGGCTCCAGCGCGGCCCCGACGTCGAGGTGCAGGGCAATCCGGCTCGGATTGCTGAGCCGGACCCGATCGCTGCCCGTCGGCTCGACGCGGAGCAGGCGGCGCGGCACCGTGACCTCGTCGAGACGGGCGATCACAACCCGCAGCGCGCCGGACTGATCGTGCAAACTGTACGGCGCCGGCTCATTGACGTTCTGCCGGCCGAATTCGGCGGCGGCGCTCAGCTTGCCCTGATACGCGAGCCGGCCCTCGTCGTAGATCGTGAGCTCAAGCGAATCGCTCATCGCTGCACGCTCCGCAATACTCTTCTCCCCTCTCCCCTCCGGGGGAGAGGGGCCGGGGGTGAGCGGGCCGTCAGATGGTGCAGAACTGCCCCTGACGCAGCACCTCGATCGTCGACGCGTCGGGGCTGAAGCTGTCCGGGTAATGCGTCAAGCGCATCTTGCGCCGTAGCGGCTCGGGCAGAGCGGCCAGGTCCTCGTACGGCGTGTGCATGAAGCCGCCGGACGCCTCGTGGACAATCAGATTCGCGTCGGCGAGCCACGCGACCAGCGTCGGGTCGAACGCAGTGTCCGCGCTATAGCCGAGGGTCCGCCCCACCGCCTGCACGCGCAACGCAAAGGTCGGGATGTTATGGATGGTCCGACGGCAGTCGATGACAAACGGTCCCAGCGACAACGGCTCGCCGGGATGGATCGTTGTCAGCTCGAAGAAGTCATCCAGCGTCCGCTGCACCGGCGGTTCGCCGACGCGCTGGAGCGACCATTCCATGCTGGCCGCCAGGTTGCGCGGCCAAAGTTCGGCGCTGACCGCGGGCGGCGTGATCAGCGGCATCCTCTTGCCAAGCACGAAACGGCTATAGAAGCCGATCCCCTCCAGTCCCGAGGCGTGATCCGCGTGCAGGTGCGTCAGGACGACGGCCTGGATCTGCGGCACCTCGAGCGCAATGCCCGCCGTGGCCGACGCCTCGCGCAGCAGCTTGCGAATGGGGTGCGGACAATCGACCAGCAGCCACTGCCCTTCCGCCTCGAGGGCGAAGCTGGAAGAGTAGTAGCGCGGAAAACGCGTCGCCGACGCCTAGCGGCAGCAGTCGAAACGCGCCCATGCAATCCTCCGGCGGGACCAGGCCGACACCCTTGCGATTGTACCCAAGACCGGTCAGGATACAAAAGCTGAATTAGGAGCGAAGGATATGAACCCCCTGCTGCAGGTTCCCGGCAAATTCGGATCACGCTGACCCCTTGCCCCGACGGTTGGCCCGTCGATCATGATTTGACCGACCCGCTGTCCGCAGGAGGCGGGCCGCACTATGTAATCGACCCCCACACGGGCGACATCCTGGCCCGTCGCTACGAACAATCATGGCATGCGGGTCACGGGTCGGCGAGGCGCCACCATTGGCCATAGCTTTCCAGCGTCGGAATGTCTGCATCCCAGCGTTCGGTGGTTGGGCACCGGGTCAGCGAACGACCCTCAAGGAGCGCACCCAGAGCCCGAGCAGGATCGGCGGTTGAGGCTCGTCCTCCGGAATTTCATCCTCTCGGAACTGCGCCAGGACCGGGACTGCAGGCAGGCGCCGACCCCACAGATCGATCGCACCGACCCAAACTCGACCGAGGAAATATCCGAACCGGTGCCCACCAATCGCACCCGTCAGGGGCCTGTCCTCGGCGAGCTGCACGCGGCTGATTTCGGAAGCGAACAGTTCCCAGGACCGTTTGGGAAAGGTCGTGATCGGTGCACCGGTATCCAGAATGGCCGGCAGGAGACGATGGACCTCGGACGCGTTCCCTGGTGCGTTCTTGCCGATGACGATGGACACGCGCAAGCGCAGGTAGGGCAGTTCCCGCACCTGCCCGTGGTCGTCGAAGAATCGGATCGGGTGCAGCCGTCGCAGGTTGACCGCTGGAATACGGATCAGGGGCACGCCCATTCTCCCGGCGCCTCAGTCCGCCATCTCGACATGAAAGAGGGCGACTCGCTCCAAAGGGACACCGGCTTTGCGCGGCTTCGTCAAGGACGCGTCCCGGATCGCCGCCCGCGGCCTGGACAGTCCTGTTCACGATACCGAGGTATTTGCCGGCGTGCTCGGTGAACGCCCCGCGCGCCTCCTGTTCATGAGCCCACCGCAATTCGCCGATGTGCTCCCGTTCCAGGGGGCCGACCGCAAGTACGCCGTGGCAGTCCCAGAAAGGATCGCGCCCGCTCCCGTTAACCGACCCGTCGCCGGCCTCGGCGACGCTGGCATCCGCAGGCAGTGGATCTCCATTTTCCGGCATAGCAAGTCTCCGTAGCGCGTCCGTACGAAAGCAGCTCATATCATTCTTAACGGTACGTGCCGCCGGAGCAAGTCGAATCATTGATCTCCGAGCACACCGGCCTGAAGCTGCACCGCACTCGTCCTCATCCACGGGCGGATTGGCACGGCATGGCCGCGATGACCGGCCCGCTCGCCGCACTCGCCGAGACGCAGCAGCAGCCGCGCGACCGTCTGCAACAGCCGGACGTGCCGGCGGCGCTACGGTTCGCCGTGGGCAGCCGCCTGCTAATCACACACCGCGGGCATCCGGCTCCCAGATATATTTGTGCAACTGTAGTTGCACGCGGACATTCAGCTGGGAATCGAGGAGCCATTCCGCAAGATCGCGCGGAGCCACCTGGCTGAACACCGAACTTAACAGCACGATGAACCACGCGTCGAGGGCATGCTCGCGGATCGTGCTGACCGTCCAGTCGAAGTCGCGCCGTGACGCAATGACGAACTTGATCTGATCGGTCGGCTTGAGCAACGTCAGGTTGCCCCAATCGTTATTCGCGCATTCACCGCTGTCCGGACACTTCAAGTCCATGATGATGTGGACACGGCGATCCACACCTTTGATGGACACGAGTCCGCTGGTTTCGAGCAGGACGGTCTTGCCGGCGTTGGCGAGTGCGGCCATCAAATACAACGCCTCGGCTTGGAGCAGCGGTTCGCCTCCCGTTAGTTCCACGAGCGGGCAGCCGAGCGCGAGCACCTTCTCCAGCACCGATTCGCATGGCAGCAGGCTGCCCTCGCTGAAGGCGTGCGGCGTATCGCACCAGGAGCAGCGCGCCATGCACGCGGTGAGGCGGACAAAGGTGCATGGCAGCCCCGCGAAGGTTGATTCGCCCTGGATGCTCCGGTAAATTTCGTGGACCAGCAGATGGCCCGCCGGTTTGCCGCGCAGCGGCGCGAGTCTCGGTTCACTCGCGAGTTGCAGATTCATTCCCGTCACCTCCCTCTGAAGATGTCATTGCCGCGCAATCAGGTCGCGGCCGGCCCCTAGGCCCGGTTCCATACCAGGGCCTTGTACTGGACAAGCAGGTAATTGGCGAGAAGCTGGATGTCCCGGTGCGTGTTCTGGATCTCGTTCCATTTGCGCTGGTCTCCCGGGCCGAAGTCCCAGTACCCGTCGGTCCAGCGGCAAACCTCGCGGAGCGGCTTGAGATCCTGCCGGAACTGCTCGACCCCCGGCAGTCCCGTCTGCCGGTAGCGGTCCGCGATGGCGTCCATCACGAAGCCGATGCTGACGATCCCGGCCCCGTGCATGAGCCGGCTACGGCGGGGCGGCAGGCCCCAGGCATCGCGGAACACTTCGGCCACGGCCCGCCAAAACGCATGGAGGACGCGCAGCATCGCCTCCGTGTCCCCAGGTCCCGCGCCGGCATTGCGGAAGCGGTAAAGCACACCGTCGCTTAGGCTGTTCTCGAGCATCTTCAGGATCGAGTTATCCTTGATGAGCCCGTCCACCACCGTCGGCGTGCGAATCAAGCCAAAGAGCGGCGATCCCTCATCGTGGTTGAGCCGGTCCAGGAGGCAGGCCGGGAATCGGCGGTGCTGCAAAAGCGAGGGTAGCCTGGCACGGGTGGTCGGCAGCAATTCGTAGATGAGACCTTTCGGCAGCGGTTTCGTTGAATTAACCAGGATAAACTGCTCGCGCTGCTCCTGGTCGTCGTCGGTAATGAAGGCGACCACGCATACGGGGAAATGGCCAATGCCGGCGTCGCGGATCGCGGCGATGCGCTGCTGGCCGTCCACGACCCAGCCCGGCCGCTCTTCCTCGGCGAGCGCGGGATCGACCGGGACCACAAGCGTCCCGAAGTCGTAGTACGCCGATGGCGCGACCTCGTAGGTCATGGCTCCGCGTGCTCAGTCCTTGGCTGAATACTCTGCAGCTTTTTCATTAGTTCAGCGACCTCCTCGGCGCTGAACTCGGGTCGGTCGCCATCGTCGATGGCCTCCGCGAGATCCATCAGAACGAATTCGAGGATCGTCCACTCTCGTGCCGTAATATTGAGCTGTCGCATTGTGCTTGCTCCCCATGATTTCCTGGTAGGGCCGAATTTGCACACCGAACACTACGTATGCCCCGGCCCGTTGCCATTACCATCATCGTCGTCATGTAGCCTTCGCGAGAGCCCCCAACCTGCGCCAAAAAATGAGCATGTTGTGGAACGCGCGGCGGTGGTCATAGAATCGGCGTCTTTGCATTATAGCCCGCGATGGTAACTGGGGCTTGTTCGCTGTCAACCGAGTAGACTATATTGAAGTCAGGCTGGTTCGTAGAGGCGCACATCCAAGAACGATCCCAGATCGCATCACGGCATCTCCAGAGACGCAGCCGCTTGTAGGTGCAAATCAAGCGATCGATTTCGCCCTCGACTGTGTCGGCTGCGCTCAGGAACCTCATGGATCACCAGTCTTCATGGTGCATTCGGTGCGGTGACGACGTGGGTGCCGGTCTGCGGGTGCGGGTTGGGGCAAAAGTGGCGGAAGTCGCACGCCGCACAAGTCTCGGCGTCTCCGCAGGGCGTCCAGTGCTGCATGATCGTGCCCGCCGTCGCCTCCTGTGCCACGCAAAGTTCGATGTTCGACACCACGTTGTCGAAGTGGTTGGCGGCTGCCGTTTGGCTTGCGGCGCTCACCGGGATGACCCGGATCGCGCCGCGAGTCGGAACGGCAGGGAGAACTGGGGAATCGCGTTGCCGGGCTGCCACGTGCTTAGCATGTAGGCGTCTTGGCTGCCGACGACGGGCACCGCGTCGGCGGTCCCGGTGCTCATGGCGCTCTTCAGTTCAACGAGATCTTCCCGCACTGGCGCGAGTTCGTTCACGTAGAGCAACACGCCAGCGGCGACTGGGAGCGCGTTGGGTTGGCGGGTGCGGAGCCACGCATACGTCTGCACCTGCCAGTCATGCTGCTGCCAGTACGAGTTGTTCGAGTTGCTCACCGCTGGCCGTCTTGACCCCTTGTAATCGACGATGACTTCGTAGTTGCCCGCACAGCCGGGGCAGGCCGTCTGAATGGCTTGGCGGATCACGTTCGTCGTGGCCGCAGCGCCCAACTGGACGTTCGTGAGCACGTCGATGATGCCGTGAAGTTCGTAGAGGGCGGATCGGGCCGGTGGTTGCCCCGGTGGAGACGGCGGGATTGGGCGCGTGCCGATGACCTTCTCTTCGGCCACAGAGATCAACGGAAAGAGATGCGGGCCGAGTTCGTTGACGGCCCGGCTCGCCCGGATGTAAGCGTTATCACGCACGTCGTAGCTGCGCGGGTTCTTGCCCTGCGCCGGAGGGTCGCCTCAACCGTGTCCCCGATGGTGCCGATGTCGTGGGGCACGCGACCGGGTGGCGGCGGCTGGTGGGGCGTCGTGGGATTGCACGGCCACGGGAAGGCCGGTGGCTGCCCTGCCGAGGACCAGATGCGGAACGCACTCTCCATGACGCCGTGGATGAACTCGCCGAACCACAACTGGACTGGGCGCGAGGGCGGCAGCGAACTGCCGTTGTGGTAGCGGTACTGAAGTCCGCACCGGAGGAACGATAGGAGATCCCCGGTCAGGCTGTACTGTGGCACGATTTCGCGGTCGCTCTTGCGTGTAAGGACCATGACAGGACCCTCAGATCAGGAGCAGCGGGTGGTTGTTGACCAAGGCCGGGGCTGGGCCGGCGAGCGGCGTTCTCCATGACCATGTGCCGTCACTCCTCCAGCCCGTCGCCACGTGGCGGATGGTCGTCTGGTAGCGCAGGCACGGATCGACTCCCACGAGCATTAATACGCACTCCGGGCGGCTGTAGGCCACATAGTACAGGCGAATCAAGTCATCGAATGACCGGTGCAAGCCTGTACGAGCCTGCCGAAGAGGCCCGATCTGACAATATGGAGCCAAGTCATCTTCCATTGTCTGGACCGACGACGGGGTCTCGGGAAATCGTCGAAAGCGTTGCATGCGGTGATTCGTTTTATAGTCAGACGCGACATCCACGACAACAAGAGGGAACTCCAAGCCTTTAGCCTGATGGATTGTCATGATTGGTAGGCGAGTGCGGGGCACGTGGGGCATGATTTCCTCATCCACATCAATGCTTGATTCAGCGATGGGGGCTAAGATGTCCCGGATAGCGGCCTTCACACTGTTGTCACCATGTGGTGAATGGCCGTGGATGATCACGGAACGGTAAGGCGAGAACGTCGCGGCCTGTGCGATGGCGCGACTCACAGCCTCAAGATAAACCTGGCCTTCTGGATCGTCACGCAGCATAGGAAGCCAAGACATCAACTTAAAGCATAGTTCGAGTAGGGGCCACTCCGACGGCCATGAAATGGCCGCGCCTTGAACCGTTCGACTCTGCCATGCCTGAACGAATGCGGTCAGACTGTGGGGGCCCGACGGCGCCGGATTCGATGCTGCAAAAGTCATCGCCTCCTGACGCCACAGGGCGAAATACTGCTGTGGGTCGCTCCGGAGCATCAAGCTTCCTTGCAGGGCTCCATTGCCATCAATGCAATTCAGGATCGTACCCAAGAGACGCTGTACAACGGGAATGTCCCGCAGCAAGCGACCGCGAGGATTGAACACCTCGACGGGAGGTTGAAGTTGAGCAAGCCGGGTTCGGAGCAGAAGTGGCAAGCGCTCACGGTTACCCCCATATTCGTTCACGCTGTGGGAGAGTAGAACGGCATCTCCGAAGTCACCTGAACTTAGATCACGAATGATCGTGATCGATTGGCCGTCGAATGTTATTACTCGACCCGCACCGCGAAACACATCTGAGAGGAAGCTTGTCAGAGCGTCGGCGAGATCATCGACATTGCCGCGGAACATGCCGAGGACCGGCACCCCATTGGCTGGTCGTTGAGCGACAATCTGTGGCTTGGGAGGCTGAACACGTGCCGGCTGAAACGCGCCGTCGTTTTGGATGAAAGTGTTAAAAAAAGCCACGATAGGCGGCGTGGAGCGGTAATTGTCGATAAGGTACTCCAAGTGCGGCTGCGGCTGTTGGTGCATTTGCTGCGTAAAGCGGTGTTGGAAGTCGCGGAACAACTCGACCGTCGCACCCCGGAATCGGTACAGGGATTGGTCGTCATCACCGACAATTGTGAACGATGCGCCCGTCTGTTGGATAATCGTGAAGTAGATCTGCTCTTGGAGAGGATTCGTGTCTTGGTACTCGTCGACAAGCAATGCTCGTAGACTGTTCGTGAATCGTTGAAGCCGTCCTTGCTGAAGCCGATGAAGGAACGTTTCCTCCAATAGCGCGAAATCCATGCGATAGCCGTCAGTCATGAACTGACGGTAGGACGCGGCGCAAGCCGCAAGGCGCTGGCGAGCCTGTTGATGCGTGCTCGCACCTTGGTACTGGTTCAGGTCCACGAGGTCGTGTATGAACCGATCGAGGATGATACGGCAGATACCGACTCTCTCACCGAAGTTCCTCGGCGCAGTTCCATCGAAGGTGAATGCCGTCAGGTAGGCGCCGAGGTTCGGATCGTTGTGAACCTGATGGGGGAACAGAGAATGTCGGACCAAGATGCCGTTCCCGACGAACCCTTCCACGAGAACGGGGGCTGGGTCCGTCGGGTCGCGGTGTGTTGTCAGAACTTCCTCACAAATGCTATCCAATGTCCCGGTGACAAACCGATTGATATCGATCGAATCGAGCCAGATGGGGAATCCGGCGGGTGTCGGATGGGGCGGGTTGGCGAGCAGATGGTTCTTGATGCGGAGGCCCCAGTCGATCAGCCGCGCCCGAAGCTCGTCAGCCGCTTTCCTCGTGAACGTGGTCAAAACGATCTGCTCGGGCATCCAGCCGTTGACGAATACCAGCCGCAAAGCCCGGAGCACGAGCACCGTGGTTTTCCCGGAGCCGGGGCCTGCCACGATCATCAACGGCACGGCTGGATCGTGCAGGATACACGTCTCCTGCTGCGTGTTCGGGGCGTGAGCCTGAAAACGCGGCACGGCGGCGCAGACGAGTGCGATGAACTGGTTGAGCGGAATCACGGCTGGCCTCGTGCTAGCTTGGGTCCGTGCAGGATCTTGTGGTAAAGAACCCACGTGTTGTGGAAGCCCCGCCGCTTGTTGCGGCCCGTCCCTCGGAAGACCGCAACGTCGATCTTCATGTCACGGCAGACAGGGCACCGGCATTTCTCCCACGGGCGAGCGGTCAGGAGCGCCTCGTGCTTCTCGATGAAGTGGTTGTCTTCGCCGCGCCGTTCGAGGAGAGGCCCGTAGGCGTTGACCGCCTCGACAACCTCTCGGTGCGATTTACTGCTGCCGTCAAAATTGCTCAGGGCTTCAAGGCAGCGGGTCTCCATCTCACGAAGTTCGTCCTCGGGGATGCCATTCTGCTCGGCAGACTCCCGCATCCGCTTCGACGAACTTATCGGCACCCGGATGGCCGTGTACCAGCCGTTGCCGTCAGGCGCAAGGTAGTTCTGGTCGGAGCGGAGCCACGCTTTTCGCAGGTACGAGGCGCTGTCGAAGCTAGACGCGCCCAAGAGTCGGAAGAGGGGCTGAATCTTTGGACGAAGAATCCCGAACAGGTGCAGCCATACGTTGCCTTTCTCCGTCCGTGTCCGGGATTGGATCGCGGCTCGGACGGCACAGCAGATCGAGAGGATCTCGGAATCCGTCTTCGGGACCAGGCCGCCCAGCGCGATGTGCTGGTAACCCATATCGATGTAGTCGTGGACATAATCGACGAAGGACGCGACATCGAGCCCTTGAATGACGCCAAGCGGCACGAACTTATAGCGGTGCTCGCGGCGGGCCGCGAGAAAGAGTTCGGCGTTCCGCGCCGTCAGCCGCATCCGTCCGCGGCGTTGGTCCTCTGTCAGTACCCGCCGAACAAGGTCGCCCTTCTCGTTCTGCACCACGATCTCGGGCAGCGGGATGTGATCCACCGACGCACCGATGTCGAACCCCAGACGGTGGTAGTAACGAGCAGCTTTCTCGGGCGAGAACGGCGGCTCGTCCTTGGAGGCGTAGGAGAAGGCCCCGCAGTCACCGAAGAGGAGAAGACTGTCTGGGATCTTCATCTGCTTGCGGAGATCGCCCCGCTCGGCGGTTTCCGGATCGAGGCGCGAAGCGCGCCCTTGCCGGTGTAGATCTGCGCCAAGCTCACGAGCATCCCATCGTAAGGCGTGTCGTCGGCCCCAAAGATTTCGTGAGCGTACAGTCGCTCCTGCGAGGCGGCGTCTGCCTCCTCAGCCGTCTCGTGGACGAACGGCTCCCTCACGTAATCGTCCCAGTCGGGGAAGAAGTAGAGGTAGGAGCGGGCCACATTCAGGCCGGGGAGGGTAGCAGTCCTGCTCGGCAGGCCGAGGAGCCAGTTCTTCATCCGGGCCATCTTGAGGCCGATGCCACCTTCGGCGTAGCCGACCTTGCCGGGGAAGAGGCGGTCGATGCCATGGACAGCTGGCATGTAGTCAATGCCGAGGTTGACGAAGACGGAAGAGGGCTTGCCGAATCGGGCCAGATTCTTGAGCGTCGCCCCGTTCAACTGCTGGGCGCTGGCTTGATCGAGCAGCCGGTCGTAGGTCTCGATCAGGTCGGTGGCGTCGAGCAGGCCGTACTTCGCCGACAGGATCTTGATACACAGGCCGGGAGGCCAGCCGCGTTCGTTCAGGAAGGCCCGCAGGACGCGGAAGTTCACGCCGTCGTACAGGTCAAGGGCTGGGAGCTTGCCTTTGGCGGCACGCTTACGGTCGGAGCAACCGAGGATCAGCAGGTGGCCTGCTGACCGGTTCGAGCGCAAGTTGTTTCGGTGCGGCGGCATTATTGCCGGCCTGTCTGGATCGGGTTCTTGCCATCGGCATTTGCGACCCCCGAGCAACGCCCGGCAAGTCCGATCGTGAACGTCATGGCCTCTCTTCCCGCAGGAGTTCGGCTTATTCTATGGCAGGGCACTGGTTGCGTCGAACGGAAACGGCTTCGCGGCCGGGCTTATTTTCGCCGCGGTCGGCTGCTCTAGCCGGCCCAGGGTTCCGTAACCTGCTCAAAGAATAGAGGGAAGACGAGATCCGTGTTCGGTGGTCTGCCGCGACAAGCCCGACGGCAAGGGCGGCCGCACCGTTTCCGAAATCCTCAAGGCTCAATGCACCGCCTGCGGCGAGCGGTTCGGCTGCCGGACCTACACCGGCAGCCTCAAGGGAGGCGGCACCTACCCCGATGTGGACCGGCTCAATGTGTTCAAGAACTGATGAATCAGGCGGCTCGGCGCTCGCAGCGCAACCGTGCAGGTGCATCGTAGATGGATTGCGCCTGATTGCGCCGGCATAGGGCCCAGTGCCCTGCCGGCGCGAAACGACGTCAGCGACCTGGTTGGTGTGACGTGCGAGTGGGCCCAGCCAGCGCCCGACGTTGTGTGGCACCGCGGCAATCGAACTCGAATCCACATCGCAAGCTACTGAAAAGCAATCGGTTGCGATCAGTGAGTGGCGTGCCAACCCCGTTGGCAATCGAACTCTGCAAACACCGGTTCCGACGCAAGAATCGCCCTCGAGTCGGGATGATGTTTTCCACCGACGTTCGCCGGGCCAGGATGTGATACAAAAGGCTGCATTACCGATCGACACCCACCGCGAGGGCCGAACATGCCGAGCCGAGCCGCCACCGAGTATCGCTATGAAAAACTGACCTGGCCCGAGATCAACGACGCCGTCGAGCTGGGCAAGGTGTGCATCGTGCCGTGCGGGGCGGTCGAGCAGCACGGGCCGCACCTGCCGCTCGACGTGGACCTTGTCTGCCCCAACGGCATCGCGCGCGGGGCGGGCCAGCAGATTCCCGACAAGATGCTGGTGCTGCCGATCGTGGCGTACGGCTACACCGGGCACGTCATGGATTTTCCCGGGACGATCAACAACGACTTCGAGCACTTCATGCACCACGTGCTCGACATCACGAAGTCGCTGGCGTACCACGGCTTCAAGAAGATCGTGCTGCTCAACGGCCACGGCTCGAACATGCCGAACCTCGACCTGGTGGCCCGGCGCACGAACCTGGAGACCGACGCCGAGTGCGTGCTGGCCGGGTGGTGGAACCTGCTGACGGTGGACAAGGAGTTCCTGCAGCGCTGGCGGCAAAGCAAGTTTCCCGGCGGCTGCGCCCACGCCTGCGAGCTGGAGACGTCGCTGTATCTTTATCTCGACGGCGACAACGTGCGCAAGGACCAGATCAAGAACGGCACGATCAGCTTCAACGAAGAGGGCAGCCCGTTCAGCTGGGTCGATCTGTTCGCCGCCGGCCCCGCGACGGTCATATCGTGGACGAGCAGCTATTCCGAGACAGGCGTGCTTGGCGAGCCGGAGCTGGCGACGGCGGAAAAGGGTCGGCAGGCATACGAGGAAGCGGTCAAGCAGCTGGCGCGCTTCGTGACCTGGTTCAAGGATCGCCCGAAGGACCGCCGTCGCGACCGCCACAAGCAGGCCACCGACCATGCCGATCCCGTGGGGGCAGCGGCCGGTGCAGTGATTGGGCCGTATGGCGGCCGCCGGTGCGATCTTGGCTCTGGAACCCAGGTCAGGTACCATTTCAGAGATCGACGAACCGCCCATGATTGTTGCCACACGCATTCCGACCCATCGCAACGACGGCTCGAAGATCAGCGAAGCCGAGCTTACGCGCATCCTGGATCGAGTTTGCGACAGGTTCCTTGGGTACTCCTTTGAAGGGCCGTGCCGCGGGGCATGGGTTTCTGCTGACGGCACGGTATACAAGGAAGAATCGTATAAGCTGGAAGTAGTCGTTGCACGGGAACGGGTCAAGCAAGCCCGGGCCCATTTTGTGAGAATCGGCAAGCAGCTTGGGCAGAAGGCCATCTACATCGAAGTTCGAGAAGGCGGCGAGATCATCGATCTGGAATAGCGGAGGTACCCACATGGCGGTAACGAGAATTAAGGAAAAAGCCGAGGCCTTGCTCGCCTTGGTTGAGAAGCTCGTCGACGTACCCGGCTTGACATGGGTGGATGCGAGCAACGTCGTCTTTTGTCCTGGCGGGCCGTATGTGCGTCTGTTTCGCACAGAAGCAGAGCGCGCCGCATTTCGGAAGAGCAAAAAGCGCCGGCGGATCGACGAATTGATCTCAAGCCTGCCGACGCCGCCGGTGCGGCCGGCACCGCCGGAGGAGTACAACGGAACTCGCACCGTCGAGATTATTCAGATTTCGCCACGGCGGAATCGCTCCAAGGCGAGCACACGCAAGACCGCGAAGTCGTGATGAAGCTCGTTGTATCGCAGAAGGTGGAGCAATGGATAAGCGAACCCGGTACCGAGAACTGATCAAGCGCTGCCTGGAAGAATGGGAAGCGTACATCCGTGCGCGCGCCACAACGGCATCGAAGTGCAGCGGGTTTTCGATGAAGTCACTGACAATTACCTGCTGGTTTACGTGGGTTGGAACAAGAACCAGCGCGTCGAGCAAACCGCACTCCACGTCCGATTGAAGGACGACAAAATCTGGATCGAGGCCGACGAAACCGAGGAGGGCATCGCCATGGCCCTAGTGCGAGCGGGGGTGCCGCGTCAGGACATCGTTTTGGCGTTTCATCCACCCGAGCTGCGCCACCTCTCCGACTTCGCCTCGGCATGAATGCCCGTCTCTGCAGGGCTTGAAAGCCGCATGGGCTGTGGAATAATGGGCCATTGACGGGACGAGCCGCCAATCTCCTTTGGGAGCGATGTCGCCATGGCCTGGAACGATCGCGCCCTTTCGATCTGCCGTAAGCTCGGGCCGGCCGCCAAATTCGCGGCCAAGACGGTCCTCGGCGCCGTCATCCCCGGCAGCCCAGCGGTCATCGAGCTGGTCTGCGACGCGTTCGAATGCGTCGCCGACAGCGCTCGCGACATGGACATCGATCGGGCGCTGGCCGCGTCGCCGGAGGACCTAGAGCGGCTCGAGCAGGTGCTCACCATCCTTGACACCGACCTGCACACCGCGATGGCGCAGGTGGCCGACCTGCAGGACGTGCCGGGCAAGGCGGAACGCATCCTCAACCTGACGCTCGCGCTCGACGAACGCAGCCAGGTAGCGGTGCGCAGGCTCGACGAGGTGGCGCGCCGCTTCGATCGGCTCGAGGCGCAGAACCGCGAATTGCTCGCCAAACAGGGCTATGCGGCCGGACTGCTCGAAGAGATGATGACGATGATGCGGCGGCTCGCGGGCATCGCCGATTATGTCGACGAGCTGCGTGAGAGCGGGCTCAGCTCACGCGAATGTGCGGATCACATGCTCACCTTCCAGCAGGGCGTCGGCGCGCTGATGGCCGGCGAGCAGGATCGCGCCCAGGCCCGGCTCGGCACGATAGCGCGCGACGTGCCGCGCTCGGCGACGGCCGCCATCGCGGTGGCCGGCGTCGAGATCATGGCGCAGAACCTCGTCGGCGTCGAGCAAGCGCTGTCGCGGGCGGCCCGGCTGCGGCCCAGCGACGTTGAGCTGACCGGCCTGTCGCGCCGCCTCACCGACTACACGCGCGTCCCCGCAACCAGCGCGGCCGGCGACCACGTTCGCTTGCCGAAGACCGGGGACGTGCTCGACGGCTGGGCGCTGGACAAGCTGCTCGGGCAGGGCGGGTGGGGCCTCATCTTCCAGGGCGCAAGCACGACCAGGTCCGCGCCCTCAAGCTGGTGCATCCCCGGCTGACGCGCGACGACGACGTCATCGAGCGCTTCAAGCACGAGATCGTCGCGCTCAAGGCGCTGTGCCATCGCGACCCGGCCCTTGTCAACATCGACACATTCAGCTTCAGCCGCGACTTCGACTGCTGGTACTTCGTCATGGAGTACGTCGACGGCATGTCGCTGTACGAGTACCTCGACCGCTTTGGCGCAATGTCCTTGCAGAAAGCGCTCGACATATTCGCGGGGCTCGCGCGCGGCCTGGCCCACGCCCACGCCGCCGACATCGTCCACGGTGACATCAAGCCGGCCAACATCCTGCTGCGCAAGGACGGCAGCCCGGTGCTGATCGACTTCGGCGTGGCGTTGCTCAACCTGCCCGACGGCGGTGCTTCGGCGGCCGGCTTCACCGCGACGTTCGCCGCCCCCGAGCAGCTCCGGCGCCGGTCGGTGGATACGCGTACCGATGTTTACTCAATCGGCGCGACCATGTATCACGCTCTCTGCTACAGCAAGGACAGCCCGCCGGGCCCCGACGACTACGATCCGTTGCACGTTCCCGACGAGGTGCGCGGCCTGCTCACCCGCGCGATGCAGCCGCGGCCCGACCAGCGCTGGCCTAGCGCTGCCGCCTTTCTGGAAGCGCTGCAGGATTGTCGGGCCGACCGGCTCGGCATCCGCCGCGACCTGGAGGAGTGTCTCAAGGAGTGCAACCGCTACCAGGGCCGCCGTTACCTGGAGCAGCACGCCCCGAGCCGGCACCAGGTATGGAAGCAGGCGGCCGAGCTGGGCAGTGCCGGCGCTGAGTTCCTGCTTGGCTTCTGCCACGAATGCGGCGTGACGCTGGAGCAGAGCGACGTTAAGGCGGTCGAGTGGTATCGCCGAGCCGCCGAGAAGGACATCGCGATGGCGCAGAACAACCTCGGCTGGATGTTCGTGCAAGCTCGTGGAGTTGCGCGACTATGTCGAGGCGGTGAAGTGGTTCAGGAAATCCGCAGGCCACGACAACGCGTTCGCCGGCTGCAACCTGGGCTGGATGTACGAGGAGGGGCGCGGCGTGCCGCCCGACCTGGTCGAGGCGGCACGGTGGTACCAGCGTGCGGCCAATCTCGGCCATGCCCAGGCGCAGAACAACCTCGGCCTGATGTATCGCGACGGCCGGGGCATCAAGACCGACGATCGCGAGGCGGTCAAGTGGTTCAGGAAAGCGGCCGAGCAGGGCAACGGCTCAGGGATGTGCAATCTCGGCTGGATGCACGAAAAGGGCCGCGGCGTCGTCCGGAGCGACGAGGACGCGGTGCGCTGGTACAAGAAGGCGGCGGATGCCGGGAGCGGCCGCGGCATGAACAATTACGCCTGGATGCTCGACCAGGGCCGGGGTGTGGCGAAGGACGAGGCCGAGGCGATCCGCTGGTACCGCCGCGGCATCGATCTGGGCGACGCGCTGGCGCAGTGCAACCTTGGCGTGAAGTATCGCGACGGTGCCGGCGTCAAGAAGGACGACGGCGAGGCGGTGGCGATGTTCCAGAAGTCGGCCGAGCAGAACAACGCCGACGGCCAGTGCAATCTGGCGTGGATGTACGAGAATGGCCGGGGCGTGAAGAAAGACATCCCAATGGCGCTTTATTATTACGAGAAGGCGGCCGAGCAGGGCAATACGTACGCGGGCACCAAGCTCAAGGAGCTGCGCAAGCCATGAAGCCAGCCAAACCCGACGAGCGCCGCGGTTACCACGACGACGTGCACAAAGCGCTGCAGTGGGCGAACCAGCTCACGCTCAAGTTCAACCACGACCACCTCGGCAGCGAGCATTTGTTGGGCGGTCTGTTGCACGACGACACCGGTGCCGCGGCGCGCTTGCTGCGCGACCTCGGCGTCGACCCGCGCCGGCTCAAGAAAAAGTTGCTCGAAGCGCTCGTCCCGGGAACGGACATGGTGACGTCGTCGCGCGTGCCGCGCACGCCGTGCCTGGCGGCGCAATCGAAAGCGCGGAGGCGCTTGCCGACGAGCTGGGCCATCCGGAAGTCGACGCCCGCCATCTGCTGCTCGGCCTCGCGGCGGGTCATGGCTTGGCGGCGGAGCTGCTGCGGCAGGCGGGCGTCACGGTCGAGCCCTTGCGCAGTCGCATCGGCGGGCCGGGCCGCAGTCAGGTTGGTTACGCGCCGCAGGGGCCGGCGGGCAATGGGGCGGGGCCGGGCAGGTAATTGCCCGCCGTAGGCAACTGGGGCAAAACATGAACACGACACCCGTCAGCCTGCTAAAACGGCTGCGCCAACCGGCGAACCAGGAGCCAACCCAGCAAGGATGGATCATCGGCCCTTTGCCGTGCCGCCGCGAGCCTTTCGCATCGCTGGAGGTTTCTTTTTGGGGTGGGTTGTCGCGTTCTTCTGAGGGTTCGGGACGCCGTTCGTCTGCGGTTTTGCGGCCCCGGCCACGCGCGCCTCGACTTCACGAAACAGGTCGTCGATTTCTTCGGGAGTCATGTTCGGTTCTTCAGGCATAGCGGCTTTCCCCCTCTCCTGGGTTCAAGAAAATACCGGTTGAGGATCTGCAGCGAGCGTGACGCACCGTTGGCGGTCCGGCTTGATCCGCATCTTCTCGTTCCAAATATACACTCGTCCCTGAACGTCCTCGCGGATGTGGCGTTCCCAGTGCTCGAAATCGGCGTGGTCCACGGAGACGTGCATCTGCTCCTGGTCCGGTGCAAGGCCGACCTGCACGGCCGCATCATCCAGCGCTCCCACCAGGTGCGCCACGTCGGTGAGTGTTGCAGCCGAGCCGAGTAAGCGGCGCAACACCGTGCGGAGCAGCTTCGGGTCGCAACCCGTCTTGGTGCGGACCTTGGCCCTGGTTGGGCTCGGCCAGGCGCCGGCCGGTCTTTTCACGATTGTCCTCGGTCTTGCGGCCGCGCACAATTGCGTAGCGTGCATGGCCGATTATACGGCAGAATCGCGGCTACCCTCTGGAGTGCGCGACGCGCGTGCTGTATGATGGGTTGCTGGAGGATCCGGCATGGAGCAGGTCACGCAGGAGTTCCCGAGCGACGTCCGCCAGCTGGCCGCGGTGCGGGCGCTGGTCCGCGACGTGTGCCGGCGTGCGTGCAATGTCGATGACGCGGGCCTCGCGGAACTCGAGCTGGCGGTCGATGAGGCCGCGGCCAACGTGATCCTCCACGCCTATGCGGACCGGACGGATCTGCCCATCGAGGTCGTCGTCGCCGCCGAGCCGGACCAGGTATGCGTTTCGCTCTTTCATCAGGGCGAGCCGTTCGACCCCGACCGTGTGGCGCCGCCGAGCTTCGACGGCAGCCGCGAAAGCGGTTTCGGGTTGTACATTATCCGCAAGGCGGTCGATGAATGCACCTTCTTTCAGGACGAGCGCGGCCACCACGGCATCCGCCTGGTCAAGAAGTGGGCGGGGCGCGGCAGGCGCGAAACCGATTGAGACAGCTTGCAGGAGAACTCCCATGCAGACGGCTGTGGACCAGGTCGGCGATGTGACGATTGTGGCGATTCATGAGGAGCAGCTCGACGCGGGCAACGCCGAGGACTTTCGCCAGGAGATCTTCCCCGTGGTCAAGGACACGCGCAAGCTGATCCTCGACCTGACGCGCGTTCGCTTCGTGGACAGCCGCGGCTGCGGGGCCATCCTGTCGTGCCTGAAGCAGCTGTCCGCGAACCAGGGCGATCTCAAGCTGTGCCACGTCAGCCAGTACGTGCGTACGGTTTTCGACCTGATTCGGCTGCACCGGATCTGCGAAATCCTCCCCACCAGGGCGGACGCCGTGCGTGCATTTGAAAAGCCTTGACCCCCGCGACGCAGAGAAATCATGGCCTTCCTGCGCAAGCTCGATGGCAGCCGTACCTACGCGTTGCGGCCGCGGTTGACCGTGGTCGGCCGGGAGGCGGGGTGCGACATTGCCGTGTCGCAGACCCAGATTTCCGGGCGTCATGCGATCATCGTCAATCTCGGCGGCACCTATCACATCGAGGACCTGCACAGCCTCAACGGCACCTATGTCAATGGGCAGCGCATCGACCAGCGCACCGCGCTGACGCCGTGCGATCGCATCGAGTTTCCCGGGCTGACCGTCAGCTTTCACGAGGTGGCGGCGGAGGGATCGGCCGGTCAGCCGTCCGTGGTGCTGGCGCCGGCGGGGCCGGGGTCAACGCTCGCTCATCCATCCGTGGTTTCGTCCCTCGTGGTGACCGCGCCGATGCGGCCGGAAGTGGCGCCGGCGGCGAAGCTCCGCGCCGTCATGGAGATTGTCGACACGCTCGGCAACACGCTCGTTCTGGACAAGGTGCTGCCGCGCATCCTGGAGAGCCTGTTCGCGATTTTTCCGAAGGCGACGCGCGGCTTCATCCTGCTGAAAGACCCCAATACCGGACAACTTGTGCCAAAGGCCGTGCAGCAGCACGGCGAAACGGGGGCGAAGCCGCCGGCGCTGAGCCTGACGGTGATCGACCATGCGCTGGCGACGGGCCAGGCGATCCTGACCGTGGACGCCGGGAGCGACCAGCGGTTTACCGCGAGCGAGAGCATTCGCGTGCTCAAGCTGCAGTCGATCATGTGCGTGCCGATGGTCACGCCTTCGGGCAAGGTGCTGGGCGTGATCCAGATCGACACGATGGATTCGAAGGGCATCTTTTGCCAGGAGGACCTGGATGTGCTGCTGTGTGCCAGCACGCACGCGGCGCGGGCGATCGAGTTGGCCCGGCTGCACGAAGAGCTGCGCGACCTCGAGGCCGCCAACCGCATCCAGCACAGCTTCCTGCCCGAGGGGCATCCGCGGCTCCCCGGGCTGCAGTTCTTCGATCATTATTCGTCGGCCCAGCAGATCGGCGGCGACTATTTCGACTACATTCCGCTGCCAGGCAATCGCCTGGCCGTCACGATCGGTGACGTGGCGGGCAAGGGCATCGCCGCGGCACTGTTGATGGCGCGGCTGTCCGCGGCGGCGCGGTTCTGCCTGGCGACGACGCCAAGCTTGCCGGACGCGGTGTGGCAGCTCAACAAGGACCTGGGCCGCACGTTCGGCGACGATCGGTTTGCAACGTTTCTGGTCGCGGTGATCGATCTGGCCCAGTTCACCGTCACGATCGTGAACGCCGGCCATCTGCCGCCGCTGCGTTATCGCACGGGCAAGGGCGATCCGGAGCCCATCGGCGCGGAGATGGCCGGCTTGCCGTTGGCCGGGATCGAATACCATTACGAAGGCCTGACCATCCCGCTGGAGCCGGGAGATAATTTCGTCTTCTATACCGACGGCGTAACCGAGGCACGCAATCCGGCCGGCGACTTCTATGGTGCGGAGCGGCTGCACGCGATCATCAAGACGACCGCCGGCACTGTCGAGCCGGTGGGTACCGCCCTTCTCGCCGACGTACGGCAATTCGCCGCGGGCCGGTCGCAGAGTGACGATCTGACCTTGGTGTGTTTCGGCAGGCAGGCTCGTTGAGAGGCATCGTACCGCCATGAGCCAAACTATTTCGGTGGGGCATCCGCTCACGGGGCACGTCCTTCGGTTGTCCGATGTCGACTGGCGTACCTATACTCGCCTTCTCCGCGTTTTTGCCGAACGCCCGGCTGTCCGTCTCACCTACGACCGCGGGGAGTTGGAGATCATGTCGCCGCTCCTGAAGCACGATGACGATGGCCGGTTCCTGGGCGATCTGGTATTCGTGCTGACCGAAGAGCTGAATTTGCCACTGAAGCGGGGCGGTTCGACCACGCTGCGGCGGCGCAAACGGCGGCGGGGAATTGAAGCTGACGAGTGTTTTTGGATCGCGAATGCGCATCGCATGGCGGGCCGGCGCCGCCTCGATCTGCGTCGCGACCCGCCGCCGGATCTGGCGATCGAAGTCGATGTTTCGCACAGCTCGCTCGACAGCATGAGCATCTATGCCGCATTGAAGGTGCCGGAGGTTTGGCGGCTCGCGGGGGACACACTAACGTTTAACGTGCTCGGCACCGACGGTGTCTACCAGCCTGCGCTCGCCAGTCGCTCTTTCCCTTTACTGACGTTGGCCGACTTGCTTGGGTTCGTGCAGCAAG
Organism: uncultured Gemmataceae bacterium; assembly: GCA_963834865.1. Classification (GTDB taxonomy): domain Bacteria; phylum Planctomycetota; class Planctomycetia; order Gemmatales; family Gemmataceae; genus CAWIDK01. Next base: position 616,877 of record CAWIDK010000002.1, on the reverse strand, counting down.
GCCGCCTGGCCGGCGACGAGAACGTAGTCATGCGCCAATTTCGCCAGTGGGTTCGGCAGCGGCTTGCCAATACGCCGACGCCCCCGGGCCCGTGAACAATTCATGCAACGTGAACACCTCGGTCCAGCGCGGCCTATTCCTGCCGCAGCCGACCCGACTTGACGACGCCACCCTGCAGCACGGCGAGGGACCGCGCGCTCTTCCAGGATTGCGATGTCGGCCAGCACGTCGCCGTCAACCACGAGCACATCGGCGAGCTTGCCCGCCTCCAGCGTGCCGAACTCGTGCGCGCGTCCCATGATCTCGGCGCCGGTTTTCGTCGCGCATGTCAGCACGGCCAGCGGCGACAGACCGACGTGGCGGACGAAGAAGGTCAGCTCCTTGGCGTAGGTGCCGTGCGGCGTCCAGGCGAAACCGTAGTCGCCGCCCATGCCGAGCCGGCCGCCCGCCTTCAGGATTCGGCGGGCGCTCTCGGCGCCGCCCTCCAGCGTCTCCTTGTGCCCGTCGATGACGCGCTGCGACATGCCGAAACGCGGCCCCTCCACGATGCTGGCGTACTCAAACTGCAGCGCCGGCACGACCGGGGTGTTGCGCTCCAGCAATAGCTTGATCGCCTCGTCATCCATGAATGTGCCGTGCTCGATCGTGTCGTAGCCGGCGCGGAGGGCGTTCTTGATGCCCGCGTTGGCCCGGCAATGGCCCGTCACCTTCAACCCATGGTTGTGGGCCGTCGCGACCACGGCGTGCATCTCCTCGAACGTCATGCACAAGGTGTGGTGATCGTTGGTGTCCGGCGCAGCCGCGTCGCCGGTTGGGTAGGTCTTGACCCATTCGACGCCGTCCTTGACCAGCTTGCGCACGGCGGTCCGCGCCTCGTCCGGTCCATTGATTAGCAGCACCAGCCCTTCCATGCCGATCTTGCGAAAGTCGGGGTTCCAGTCCATCAATCCGCCCGCACCGCAAATCTCCCGACCGCTGGCGGCGAGCCGCGGCCCCGGCGTGACGTCGTTCTCAATCGCCTTCTTCAGCCAGACGTTGATGTTGAACAGGCTGCCGCCGGAGCGCGCCGCGGTGTAGCCGCATTCCAGCGCCAGCCGGGCGTTGCTGGCAGCGAGCAGCGTGACGTACTCGACGGGATACTTGATGTCGAGGTCCTCCAGCGCCGCGACGTTGAAGTACGTCGGGTGAAAGTGCGCCTCGACCAGCCCCGGCATGATCGTGCCGCCCTGCGCGTTCATCCGCCGCGCCGAGGGCGCGACTGGCGGCGCCATTGCGGCGGGACCGGCATAGGTGATTTTGCCGTCGGTGATGTGCAGGGTGCCGTCACGCACCGGCGCCGCGCCGGTGCCGTCAATGAGTTGGCCATTGTCGATTACCAGGGTGCCGGTCGCGGTTCGCATGACGCCTCCTCATCGGCGACGCTGGCAGCGTCGCCTACGAACGTGCCCATCGCTCCGCCCGCTCGACGCGCCCTTTGAGCGCGCGGGCGGCGGCATCGGTCTGAAGTAAGCTTTGGCCATCTTGCAGCGCCACGATTTCGCGAGCGAGCTTCGCCGTCTTGCCCGAGGCTTGCAACGCGCCTAGCGACGCGCGCGCCTCTGGGAGAGCCAGGCCCTTGCCGCCCGCGATCAACAATTCCGTCAGCAATTCGAGCAGGGCCAAGAGATCCTTGGGCACTGGATCGGGAAGGTTTGCCAGCATGCGCTCCAGCGCCCGCGTGACCACCGCGGCGTGCAGCGGCGAGACGCGGGCGGCCTCGGCCAGCGTCTTCGCCCAGCGCGGCGGCTTGATCCGGCACAGCGCCAGCAGCGCGGACATCCGCGCGCCGAGCTGCAGCCCGTCGAGCCGGCCATCGTCGATGGCGGCGATCAGCGCATCGGTCGCCAGGCCGCTCTCACCCGGCTCCTTGGCGGCCAGGCCGAGCGTCAGCAGCGTCAGACCCATGTGCCGCAGCGGGACATCGGGTTCGAGCAACGGCTCCAGGTATGCGCGATTGCCCCAACTGGCTTCCCACCAGTCGAGGTTGCAGCCAATGAGAAAAGCGCCGCAGGCGAACCACGGCTCCCAGCACTGCGGCCAGACCGAGCCCGCCCAGCGAACGGCGGCGGCATCCCAGTGCTCGAGCGGCGAGTACCACTTCTCGACCCGCAACCCCGCGTTCAGCAAAACAGTGGGGCATGCAAGCGGCACCGCCGTCGGCAGCGCGGGCTCCGCGGCGACACGGAGATGATCGAATTTGCCTTCGCGCAAGAGGACGAGGCGCAACCGAGCTGCCGTGCCGGCATCCGGCCCCAGGCCGGGATGGCGCCGTTCGACCTCGGGATCATCGGCACACGGACGGCGTGCGCGGGCGGCGGCGACCCAGAGCGACGCCGTCGAACCGATCTTGCAATCCTTGGCACCCAGGGCGTAGCGCAGCGCGTCGCCGAATTCGCCGGGAACCTTGGCGCTCTTCCGCAGGGCGGCCGGGCGATTGTCCGGCGCCAGTCGCAACATCGCCTGGATGGCGTCGAGCGCGTTCGGGTCCGTCAAGGCACGGCTGCGCTCGACGAGCGCGAGCGGATCGACCCAGGCGCCGCGGTGCGTCGGTGCAGCGAGCAACTGCCGAGCTTCACCGCGGGCAGCGCGCTCGGCCACGGCGCGGGCTCGCTGCGACAGGAAATCGAGTACGATCGCGGATCGCTCGCGCCGCTTCTGCTCCGACGGCGGCGGCACTTCCCCGGTCGTCCAGGCCAGCGCGAGGCCGCACAGGTCCGGCAACGGCCCGGAGCCGACAAACGCCCCGCCCCAGTGACGCTTCAGGAGAGTTCGCGCCCGCTTGGCCAGCGGCCCGGTCCGGCGCGAAATCGTCCGGCCTCTGATCGCAAAGCCGCGAGGCGCCGTCGAGGACGTGCTCCACCTTGTCCGGCGCGCCCGGCTCTTCGAGTACCGCGGCGAAGCGATCGATGAGTTCGTCCAGGCCCGCGATCGGCGCGATGACCTGATCCGCGAACAGGCGTGGAATGTCCAGCGCATCGAACACCAGCGCCGGTACGTGGCTGCTACCGGCCTGCAGCGCCACGATGGCATCGTCGATTCCGGCGAGGCGTGCTACACCACGATCGAGCTTGCGGGTGCGCGAGGATCGCCTTGGTTTCCGCCGTCTGCGTCTGTTGCGCGGGCCTGGCATTGGCGGCGCCCAGCCACGCCTGCGATCGCTGCCGTTGTGATGCCGCCACGGTACCGGCCTGAGCGTGGACCAGTTCCGCGAGCGTCGCATCCGACGTTTCGCCGTGGCGCTCGATCAGGTCGAGCGCCGCCGCCTGCACGTCGGCCGCCTCGTGCAGGAGCGCCTCGGCCGCCAGTCGCGCGATGGCGCTTTTCCGCGCCGGCTCCGCATGCGCCGCTCGGTCCAGCAGCCGGAGAGCCTCGCGAACGGTCCCCTTTTGGCGAGCACCCAGGGCCGGGCTGATATTCTCGACGACCGCGGCCGGCGGAAGCCGACCCGCCTTGTCGAGCAGCTTCAGCGCGTTCAGCGCGAACGCCACCGTGGGCGAAATCTTGCTCGCCAGCAGCGCAAGATAACGCGCGGCACGGGCAGCGCGTTCGTCGCGCGTTGGCTCCAGCGCCTCGTGAAAGCGCGAGAACCAGCCCGCGCGGAATTGCGCGAAGTCGCGCGCCAGCGCATCGAGACTGGCGTCGAGCAGCCGGTCCCGCGACAGCTTGCCCTCGCGAGCAAGCTGAACCAGGGCAGCCTTCCAGGTGGCGTCATCCGGACGCGTGTACTTGTCGTACGCGGCCAGGCTCAATTCGCCGCCGCCTTCGATCTCAAAGAGCCGCCAGACCTCGTCGAGCAGCCCGGGATCCGCCAGCAGGCCGCTGCGTACGCCGTCACGGAAGCCCGGCATCGTGCTGCGAAAATCGAGCAAGCCGAGCCTGTAGTTGTCGGTGTCCGGGCGCTCGACACAGGCCTTCGCGCACCAGGTGCCGCACAATCGGCATGTAGCGGGGATGGATTTCCAGCACCATGCGGGCCCAGTCGGCAAGCCACGACGGCCGGCGGGATGCCAGAACCTGGCACGCGAGTTCGGCACTCGGAATCGCTCGCCAGCCGAGCTTCTTGAGCTGACCGAGCGAACACGACGCCAGGACCGCCGCCTCGGCGACCGTGAGCCGGGGGTTCCTGATGGAGGTTCCCGGTCCGGTTTGCACCCAGGGCTCGGCGAATTGTTCCTTCAGCCAGCGGCAGGCAAGCGCTGCAACCGCCTGACGCTCGAGCTCCGTCGCGCCTGCGAACAGCGCGAGGCAGGCTTTCTCGTCGCCGCTCGCGAGCACGACTTCCAGCGATTCGGCGGTCAATGCCATGCGTTTCAGCGCCTCCTCATTCCGATCCAGCAGCAGCTGCACCGCCAGGACATGCTTGCAGGGTCCGCGCTGGCCCTGGTGCTTCGCGAACCACGGACACGTGCACCGCGCATCCGCCGCCGTGAGCCGCACGCGATGCTCCACGCCGCTGCCGGCCACCACAGCCTCGATGCGATCGTCTTCGTGCTTCAGGACCTGGACGCCGTCACGCTCCAGCAGCTTGCGAGCGTCGCGCAGCCGCGGCTGGAGTGTCTCGACGCGCGACAGGTCGAACGGCAGCTCGCGGTGAAAGTAGGCGCCCTCGGCCAGATCATAGCCGACCAGGCCGCGCACGCCCAGGATGCTGAGCGCCGCCGCGATGGTGGCGCGCAATGCCAAACTTGTTCGCCAGCGCAGCCGGGTCGATGTGCGCTTGCCATTTGAGCGACGCCTGGATGCGCGGCAGCACTTGTTTGCCGTCAGCACCGGCGAGGTCCGCGAGCACCTGGCCTTCGCCGGAAAACCCACGCCAGACTTCCGGACTCAGGACGAGATGGAACCGAGCATCGTCCAGGTCGAGCACCCAGGCGCTGGTCTGGCTGGCCGGCTCGGCGAAGACGAGCAGACGGCGGGCGTGCCGGGCCAGGTCTTCGAGGACGCGCAGCCGCTGCACGCCGCCGACACAGACGCCGTCGGTCGCAGCGCGCTGGCTGAGCCGCAAGCCGCGCCCGGCCGGCACGACCCAGCTCGCCGCCTTGACGTTTCCGCGCGGCAGTGCGCGAGGAAGCGCCACGCCTCGGCCCCCGCGACCTCGAGGCACGGCGACATCCGCGCCTGGTACGCCTGCACCTCGACGAAGCCTTTGAGCCAGCGTAGCGGCAAGGCGACCTTGCGTTCGACGACGGCTTCATCGCCGGGCGCCAGCTCGACCATCTTCGCTCCCACCGACAGCTCCACGCGGTCGGCATCACGGATGCGCGCGAGCGCCGCCCGCATGGCCGCGTTGAAGTCGACGTTCGTGGTCCCGCGTCCCTGCAGCGTGCCGTCAATCGCGCCGCTCAGCAGGTCGACGTGCGCATAGGTGCTGCAACAGGCGGAGAACGCCTCGAAACGCAGGACTTCCTCACTGCTCGTGACCACGGGATCGGCCGCGAGCAGGATGTGCGCGCATGGCCGGCGGCACATGAAACCGCGACTGCACGATCTGCACCAGGCCGCGCAGCAGGTCAGCCGTCCGCTGCGGTCGGGTCAGCCGGCCCTGGAAGAAGTAAGGATGCGCCGCCGCGCCGTCGCAGGTCGCCAGCCGCAGCCGGGTACCCTGCGGCGCGGCGGCGAGCTCAGAGACGAAGGCGTACCGGTAAGTGTAATCGAGCGCCGGCCCGGACATGGTGACACTCTGCGATTCACTGTAAGGGCACTTGAGACATAACCATGACGACAAGCGTCACCACCACGCAGAGGCCCAACCCCCATCGGCTGGCACGGTTTTGCCATCCGGCCACCTGCCGATTAAGCAGGAATGCCGGGATGGCAAACAGCAGGCCAAAAACCGGCACGAAACCAAAAATGAACGCGAAGATGGCAAGAATACTGCCCGTGATCGAGGCCCGCGTTCCTTCAACAGTGGGTACGTCGACCAGCCATATGAGCGTTCCCCCGACGGCACCGGCCAGCGCTCCGAAAATGGCGTTCGTCCATCCGGGCCATGCTCCGCCTCTTATGCGAAGGCCGATCATGGCACCGACGCCGGCACCAATGATTGGCCCGGACCAACGAGGGAATCTTTGCTGTCCGCCAATCACTTGCTACCCTCACCCTCAGCCAGGAGTGGCAGGACGACCGCCAAGGATACGTCGCACGGCCGGATCGTCGGGGTAATCCGGCAGCAACTCCAGCAACGAACAATAATCCTCAATGGACAGGAGTTCCCACGCTAACAGCGATGCAAAGTAGCCGAACCAAACCAGGGCCGATTCCTTCGGCAGCGTGCCATTGTGCTCGACGACGGATTGGCCAACAAGTTGCCGCAAGTGGTTGAGTGTTGGTCGCCTAACCGTCACCTTGGGCGTTTCTCCTTCGTCTTCGCTCGTTCCCTTCCCGCGCCGGCGCTTTTCTTCCGCGGCGATCGCCAGAACCAGCTCAGCGCAGCCCTCACAGAGGAAGACCCCGCCGGTACCGTCCGGCCCTTCGCCTTCAACCAGCGGACCGACCTTGCGCGCGTGCTGCCGGCAAAACGAACAGCGGGCGTCGCCGTGATCCGCCGCCCGTCGCTGAATGTCACTCTTGTCGGGCAATGTCCGCCTCCACCGCCGAACGGCGAGTTCAGCCGCCGAAGCCGCCGGGCTCACCCTGAACTTCGTGGAACCAGGGCGGGCGGTCCCGCTCGGCTGGAACGTTAGGTTAGACCACCTACTCCCAATGTCGCCGATTCGCTCCTGACGGGCTCGGGCCGCCCTTCGTTGGTAGTTACTTGGTCGGCGCGGCCGGGACCTTCAAGCCAGGGTCGAGCAAGTAAATGCGGCCGCCATTAGGCAGTGTGACGACCGCGGCATAGTCAAGCTCAATTTCCCATAGGCAAGTGCCCCGGCCCTTGCTCGTTACACTCCCGTAGGCCCCGGACTGATGAGTATAGATGAAGTACTGGTCGCGTGTTACCACGCGGTAAGTGGTTAGAACCTTGATAGCAGCGGTCAGCGTGACTTCTTTCCGGAGCCGTTGGATTTCGAGATCGCGCGTTTGATCTTCCCGAGTGACGGCTAGGATGGAGGATTCGTCGGTGAACAGCTCGGTAGCCGCGTCGGGCTGGGGTTTTCGCTCTTCAGCACCGGAAGGCTGGGACTTTGGCTGTGCGTTGCCAGGGGTCTGCGTTGTGCATGCGGTGGCGGGCAAGAGCAGTGGCGCGATGAGCAGCAGCGTAGCTGGCCAGCGGAGCAACGCTTCCGAAAAGAGTCGCGGCATGACGTTTCTCGCCTTCAGCATGACTTGTTGGCTATCAAGGCCATTGAGCAGTTCGGCGGCTCACTTGGGCGGTCCCGGCCGGCGCGGCTTGAGCGCATCCACGTCCACGCACGGCACTACTTGGGCGCCTTGACGCTCCATTTCACATTGGTGCGCAGAGCGAAGACGCGACTGTGCGCGCGGAGGTCGTCGGTGACGCCGGGGCGCAAGGAAAAGGGAATTTGCTCGGGGAACGATTCGAGGATCTTGTACTCAAGTTTGTCGCCGCCGGACCCTTGCCACGCGAAGACGAGCACAATCTGCTTTTTGAAATCGACCTTCTTGGCGATCACCTCGAGCGCGTCCTTGCCGAAGTGCTTGGCGACCTCGTCCTGCGATTTGATGACGATGGGCTTGTCCCATGCCGAGTTCTTGAAGACGCTTTTCTCCGGCGTCACCTTCAATTCCACAATCGGGTCAACGACCTGCTCCTGGCCCACGGCAATGCTAGCCGACAGGCAGAAGGCAAACCATCCCAACATCAGACGTGTCATGATTGGTCTCCTTTGGGTCAAGTGCAACGCTTTGATAGCTGCAGCCTTCAACCAATAGCCAACAAGTCCTTCATGCTCACGCCTTCCGCGAGCGACCCTTCGTCGATGTAGCGGTATCCCATGCAGACATAAGGCCATGGATGCTTGAGAAGCTCTGCCAAATCTTTATGGCGGTCGAGCGCAAAGGCGTATTCTTCATTGCGCAGAACCTTGTCTAGGTCTAGGTGCTCGGCCTTTGCCGGAACCGCGAAAGCAGCGCCGAGTTTCTTCGCATCGCCTCCGGCAGGTGTTTCGTCGTCGTCGCTGAAATACCCTGGGCACGAATTGTACTCATCGGCGAGCTCGCCGCCTTCGAAAAGCCAATATGCGAGAATGTCGTCGTCGTGGTTCAAAACGGCAAGCACAGGAGCACGCAGGTCGTTCGACGTTCGCTTGCCGAAATCGTTTATAACCGCATCATCCTGGCTGTCGGACTTCCCATCGAAGAACACCGCCGTCGAGAGTTGGGCTCACAAAGGCCTTCCGCTTCGCGGACCGAAGGCACTTGGCGACGGCCTCACGCTCAGGGCCACGAGTCGTGTAATTCACGTAGAAATTGCCCATAGCAAGCACCTCACGGAAAAGTGGCTAACACGTGAGTAGCTCAATCAGTGCCGGTGTCATGAACACCTGTGCCGGTCTCATGTTTACGGTGCGCCGGTCTCATGATCAGGTCTACCCCCCGGTCGGTCTAGTAGGCGCCGGTTCTTTATCGCCACTGCTGCGTCCGCAAATCACTCTGATTGGACACGTGCGCCGACCCGCAGTCAAGCGCCAATCCGAATCGCCGATTTTTTTCTTGACGTCGGAGAAAGGGATCTGTACAGCGGTATACATTTAATGATGCGGCCACATCACCCACGGAGAGTTGCGATGAGTGCCATCCGACATCCGCGACGCCCGTGGAAACCGCGGTGGACTAGGGCCAAAATTCTGTCGGCGGCTGCTCAGGGGGAGTGCGACCCGACCTCATCCTGCGCCCGTGAGAGAAGCGGTGCCGCGCGGGCATGACGAGCCCGTACTGACAGGCCCCGCTGAGAATACGGCTGCAAACGCGACGCCGAATGGCGAAAATCGCTCCTGGCACGATGGGCCGCGGGGTTACAATCGCCATCGTGTCCCCCATCGTCCCTCACCTGCCGTGAACCTCACCATGTTCAAGCCGCTCCTCATCCTGCTGATCCTCGCCCTCCCGCTGTTCCTCGCGATGCTGCCCGGCGACGCGGCCGAGCGGCATCCGCGCTTACCGTTTCGCACCGGCCGGTCCGTCACCTTGGGCACGCACGGCATGGTCGCCACCAGCCATCCGCTCGCCGCGCAGATCGGGCTCGACGTCCTCAAGCACGGCGGCAACGCGGTCGATGCGGCCATCGCCACCAACGCGGCGCTCGGCCTGCTCGAACCGATGTCGTGCGGCATCGGCGGCGATCTGCACGCGCTCGTCTGGGACGCGAAGTCGAGCAAGCTGTACGCGCCTCAACGCCAGCGGCCGGGCGCCGTACCAGGCGACCCGGCAATTCTTCGCGGACCGCGGGCTCAAGCAAATCCCGATGTTCGGCCCGCTGAGCTGGTCCGTGCCGGGCTGCGTCGACGGGTGGGAAGTGCTGCGGCAGCGCTTCGGCACGATGAAGCTGGCCGACTTGCTCGCGCCAAGCATCCGCTACGCCGAGGAGGGCTTCCCGGTGCCGGAGGTCATCGCGCGCGGCTGGGCCCGCGCAGGAGGACGGCCGACTCGCGATCACCGCCGACGCGCTCCAGACTTATCTGCCGGGCGGCCGGGCGCCGAAGGCGGGCGAAATCTTCAAGAACCCCAACCTGGCCCGCAGCTATCGCGCCCTCGCCGAGGACGGCCGTGACGCATTCTACAAGGGCCGCATCGCGAAGGCGATCGTCGCCTTCTCCGGCAAGAACGGCGGGCTGTTCACGCTGCGCGACTTCGAGGAGCACACCTCGACATGGGTCGAGCCGGCCGGCACCAGCTATCGCGGCCACGATGTCTGGCAGCTGCCGCCGCCGACGCAGGGGATCGCCGTCTTGCAGATGCTCAACGTCCTCGAGGGCTACGACCTCAAGAAGCTGGGGCCCGATGTCGCCCGACTGGTGGCACCTGTTCCTCGAGGCGAAGAAGCTGGCCTACGCCGACCGCGCCCGCCATTACGCCGATCCGGCCTTCGCCAAGGTGCCGATCGCGGAGCTGATCTCGAAGCCGTACGCCCAGGAGCGGCGCAAGCTGATCGACCTGGCCCGCACACGCACCGACCTGGCCGCTGGCGATCCGAAGCTCGGGCACAGCGACACGGTTTACCTGTGCGTCGTGGACAAGGATCGCAACTGCGTGTCGCTGATTCAGAGCAACTACAGCGGCTTCGGCTCGGGGCTGGTGCCGGGCGAGCTTGGCTTCGCGCTGCAGAACCGCGGCACGCTGTTCGCGCTCGACGAGCAGCACGCCAATCGCCTGGAGCCGCACAAACGGCCGTTCCACACGATCATTCCGGGGATGGTGACGAAGGCGGGCAAGCCGTGGTTCGTGTTCGGCGTGATGGGCGGCGACATGCAGCCGCAGGGCCAGGTGCAGGTGCTGGTGAACCTGATCGACTTCGGCATGGACGTGCAGCAGGCCGGCGAGGCGCCGCGGCTGGAGCATCGCGGCTCGGCCACGCCCGACCGGCGCGCCGGCGGCGACGGACGGCGGCGTGGTGATTCCCGAGGAGGGCATCCCCGCCGCGCTGCTCGACGAGCTGCGCCGCCGCGGCCATCGCGTGGCCGCGGCGCAGATGAACGGCGGCGGCTACCAGGCGATCCTGATCGACCCGAAGACCGGCGTCTTGCAGGGCGGCTCCGAGGCGCGCAAGGATGGGTGCGCGATGGGGTATTAAATCGCAACGACGCTATCGCCGTGTAAGGGGTGTTCACCATTGTGCGCACAGCCGGCCGGCCCTAGAATGCCGGATAAGAGGATCTCGTAATGCCGCTGCGCGACCATTTTCGACCGCCCATCTCGAGCCAAACCTCGTGGGAAGGATTCCACGGTGGCTGGCCAATGACGATGGTACAGCAGTTGTCCCGCGTACTGCCGCCCGAATTCACAGCCGAACCGCGGGTTCACCTGGGCTCGTATTTTGAAATTGACGTTTCTGCGTACGAGCACGATGAAGCAGGCGCGGGCGGGGCATCCGCGCGCAGCCTGGGCGGCGTGGCGACGGCGACCTGGGCGCCGCCGGAACCCACGCTGGCGGTCGATGCCGATCTCACTGAGCAATACGAGTATGAAGTCCTCGTGTACGACCAGAGCCGGGGCCGGCGCCTGGTCGCAGCCGTGGAGATCGTCAGCCCGGCAAACAAGGATCGGCCCGAAAATCGCCTGGCCTTCGTCGCCAAGTGTGCCGCCCTTTTGCAAAAGCGCGTCTGCGTCTCGGTTGTGGACCTGGTCACCAACCGGCAATTCAACTTGTACACCGACCTGCTCGAGTTGCTCCGTCAAGCCGACCCGGCGTTCGCGCCGACATCGCCGGCAACCTATGCGGCCACCTGTCGCGGGCGCAAAGTCGGCCGGCTCCCGCGCTTTGAAATCTGGGCTTATCCGCTGGTGGTCGGGCGCACGCTCCCTACGCTGCCGATCTGGCTCAGCGAAGAGCTAGCCGTGTCGCTCGATCTCGAAGCGAGTTACGAGGAAACCTGCAAGGCGCTGAGGATTCGGTAGGGCAGTTGGCCGGATTGAGCTCGACCGGGTCTACCTGCGGCACTGGGCAAATGAGCTGGGAGTGGCGGAATCGCTGGAAGCCATCCTGGAGCGCGCCGCCAGCGCGGCGTCCTGGTCCTGACTCGCTCGGCGGCGTTGTTTCGGCCACACGGCGATCCGTCCAAAAAAAACTTCGGCAGCGCGATAGATTGCGTGGGTCTCGGTGAACCGCACAGCAGAAGGCATTGCCGCTACGACCGATGGCCGATTTTCGGCTCAGTTGTGCCAGCTTGCTCGTCCGCTTTCCGGATCAACAGCACGACGCGGCGTAGGTGGAGTTTGCGCCAGTGCGGAGGAATCACCGTGCTAACACCGTTTGACTGCCGCCGCACATTTCGGCAACCGGCATGGCAGCTCGCGCTTTTGCTGCTGACCGTCTTGCCCTGCCCCGGGGCGCTTTCAGCGCAGGAAGAGCCGGCGCCGAAAGAGAACAATACCAAGGAGTACTATCAGTCCCTGAAGGGCAAGCTCGCGGTGGATGCGGGCCTGAGCCTGAAGGGCCCCAATGCGGAAAAATGTGTGCAGTTCGAGGTAGACGGTCTGCGCATCACGCTGCCGGCAGGTTATGTGGGAGAGCGGCCGATCACCGGATTGGTCACCAACTTCGGCGTGCACGGAGATTTCGAGATCGCGTTAAGCTATGAGATTCTCCAGGAGCCGCAAGCCGCGGATGCGGGCGCGTCCGGCACGCGCTTGACGCTTGGCATCGTCTTGAACAAGGCAACCAGAAACCTCGCAAGTCTCTCCCGCAAGATCAACGCCCAGTCGGGACCGCATTTTACCGTCTGGTCGAATTCGACCGACAAAGACATGCCGAATACCAGGTCCTTCCCCGCCAAAGCGAAAACCGGCCGGCTCCGCCTGACGCGCACGGGGAACCTGCTTGCCTATGCCGTTGCCGACGGCCCCGACAAGGATTTCATTCCTTTGCAGCAATTCCCCGTCGGCACTGAGGATCTACGCGAAATCCGCATCACGGGGAACACCGGCGGCGACAAGGCTGCCCTCGATGTGCGCGTCACCGACTTGCGCATTCGCGCGGCGCGGCTCCTGAAGACGCAGGAGCTGGAGCTCCCGCCGCTGCCACCGGCGCCGCCGCCGCGCCCCTTGGCGGAGCGCATCGAGTTCCCATTTCCGGAAGGTCTCGACAAGCAACCGATGCTGCGCTTGGTCGGCCCGGACGTTGAGCCGATGGTGAAAGTAGACGCGCAGGGTCTGCGTTTTACCGTGCCGGCCGAGCGGCCAAGCTCGTTCCCCGTCGGCGTGGAATCCAAATTGCGCCTGCGCGGCGATTTTGAGATTACGCTCGCCTACGAGCTTCTTGCCGTCCCCGATCCCGCCCCCGAACTCGGCGCCGGCCTGGCCGTGCGGGTCGAATTCGACACGCCAAACGCCTTTCAAGCGCACTTCGGTCGCACGCAACGGCCCAACGGCCCCGGTGCCGGTGCCAATTTCACCAGCACGGGGCCGGACGGAAAAGAGATTTTCAACGGCCTGACCTATCACCCGGTCAAGGAAGCCAAGGGACTGCTGCGGCTGGTGCGAACGGGAACCCAGCTGGTCTATCAAATCGCGGACGGCGGCGGCGGTTTTCAGGTGCTGGCAACCAAGGAATTCGGGACCGCCGACGTGATCGCCGTGCGCGCCCAATGCACGACCGGCTGGCAGACAAAGTCCGGAGTCGAGGTCCGGTTCGCCAGCCTCGAATTGCGGGCGGACAAGATCGTGGTGCCGACGCCGCGTGTCCTGCCGGAACACGTCGAGTTCCGGTTCGCGGACGGCATCGAGAAATGCGCCCAGCTTCGGCTTATCGGTCCCGAGGTGGACAGGATGGCGAAAACCGACGCCCAGGGGCTCCGCTTCAACGTGCCGGCCGAGCGCGAAAGCGGCGCTCCCGTCGGCGTGGAATCCAGGCTTCGCCTGCACGGCGACTTTGAGATCACACTCGCTTACGAGTTGCTGGCCCTCCCCGATCCCCCGCCGAACCTCGGCGCCGGCCTGTATATGCGGGTGCAATTCGACTCCGCAGATTCGTTGCAAGCACACATCGGCCGCGTCAAACTCCCGGCGGGCAACCGTGTCGGCGCCAACTATATCACCACGGGGCCAGATGGAAAGGAGATGTTCAAGGGCATAACGGCTCAAAGCGCCAAGGAGCCCAGCGGGCGGCTGCGGTTGGTTCGGACGGGAAAGAAACTCATCTATCAATTCGCGGACGGCGCCGGTGGTTTCCAAGAGCTGGCGACCAAGGAATTCGGCAGCGCCGACGTGATCGCCGTGCGCGCCCACTGCACGACGGGTTGGCAGACGAAGTCGGGCGTTGAGGTCCGTCTCATCAACCTCGATCTCCGGTCCGAGCAAATGCCGAACAAGGACGCGCCGCCGGCGCCAAATACGGTGGACGAGCCGAACGTTGCCCCCCAGGGCGGCAAACCGGGAACCTGGCTGATCGCCGCGGGGTTAGTCCTTGGCGTTCACATCCTATTGCTGGCAGGAAGCATCGGTTTCTGGTTCGTCCTGGCCAAACGGCGCGGCCAGTTGAAAGCCCACCGCCCGGAGGCAAGCCGCGTTGCCGCCAAGGTTGAAACGGCATCATCGCCAATGATTATCGTATGTCGCGGGTGCCAAAAGAAACTCAAGGTCAAGGCGGAATCGGCCGGCAAACGACTCAAGTGCCCCCAGTGCGGCAATGTGATCAGTCCGACATCTCCCACCAAGTGATCGTGTCCCAGTCCACTCGCTGCGCCTGAATCAGGAAGCTCCTCGGGCGGCATCGTCCGGCGGACGGCCGCCGTCTCCTCGGCCCCCACGGCAAGGGCATTGCATCACGTTCGCAAGGAAAAACCGTCATTTCAAGCTCGCAGCGAGCACTTTTAGGAGGTACTCATCATTCCAGCCTGCACATTTGCGCTTGCAGGATACGCCCGCTCTGCATGTTGGTTCATTCAGTAAAAGCGACGCGGACAACCTGCGAATCAGTGCCATGTTTTCCTGGCCGTGCCCTTTGTGCAGACGACTTTCGTCCTCGCGGAAACTCATATCCAAGACCCAATGGAGCGAGGTTTCGATTCCCCAATGATTGCGCACGGCGCCGGCAAACTTCTTCACCCGCGGCGGCAGACTCGTGATGAAAACGCGTGTCTCGACGCTGGGTTCCTTGTTGCCTTCTTGCCGCTCGCTGTACACCATGCCAATACTACGCAGCTCTTGCCAATCGGGGTGACGCTCTGCCAACTCTTCGGGCACGCGGATAATATCATAGATCCGCGTCTCGACGCGGCCATGCCCCTCTTCCTTCGTGCAATGCCGGTGATGTTCCAGGCCTGCGAAGTTGTTGTCGAAGCCGGTCAGGAACACAGCCCGGATGTCATCGTGCAAGATTGGCTGGTTGTCCTTCACGGCCAACACATAGTCGGCGTCCGCCGCGCGGATGGCGGCAACGATGTCTTTCTGGCAGCCCATGGCGTCGCTGGTCACGATCGCCCCGGAAATCTCGAGGTTCTTGATCAGCTCGGGCATCGCGGTGATTTCATTCGACTTGCTGTCGCAGGCCTGTTGCCCCAGGAGTAGACGATTTTCAGTGGCCCAGGCACTGACCATATGCAGAGGTCCTTTGCCCGCTGCTTTGTCGAAAGATCGTCGGGCCGTCTTGCCGTCAATGGCGACGACACGGCCGAGCGTGGACTCGGCAACTGCCTGCACCCACTTGACAAATCCGTCCTGTAAAGCGCGCGGATTGAGCAGCGCGAAAACACGACCAAAAGTGTCGTGGGAGGGTATGCCATTGGCCAGTTCGAGAAAGGTCCGCAGAAACTCGAACTTGTTGACGCCGTATTTGGCAACCTCGACCCAGGAATCGGCCCCGGAGATGACCGCCAAGATGGTGACGGCGATGATCTCCCAGAGGTTGTGTAACCGCAAATGTTCCCGGCGTGGGTCCGCAACGTCGGCAAAGCACTCGCGCATGGAAACGGTTGTGGCCTTGGACATGATTCTTCTCCTCCGTGAACGGGTTCCGTCCGAGAAGAATCATTCGCATGTACACTTGTCCAAGTCAAGGGCTCAGATTAGAATTCCACGGTGATGAAGGTAGTGCGATTGCCTTGGCCCCCACGGCCAGCACCTCGGGGCCATCCGGCATTTCGCAGAGGCCGTCGAAAAAATGCTGTAAGGTTCCGCCTCGGCCGGGTAATAACCTCCAGCCCGCGACCGCCCCGTCGGCAATCACCGCAACCTCGTCCACCAGGAAAGGGACCACACCATGACCGCCCACTGGCTCCGTCGCCTTGCCGCCTCGTTCAAGTCCACCGGCGTCTCCACCCATGCCCGCCGTTTTCGTCCGGCGCTGGAACGGCTGGAAGTACGCGCGACGCCAAGCGTTTCGCCCCCGTTCACTCTTTCGGCCCAACCGCAGGACCAAACCGTCAACGCCGGCGCGACGGTGACGCTCACCTGCACGACGAACGCCACGCCGAGGCCGACGGAACAATGGCAGGTGAGCGTCGACAACGGCGCGACCTTCACCAACATTCAGGGCGCCACGGCGCCCGTGCTGTCCTTCACCGCCACCGGCGCGCGCGACGGCGAGCAGTTCCAGGCCATTCTCACCAACGTCAATGGCACGGTCATGTCCCAGGTCGCCACGCTGACCGTCACGTCCGCGCCGGTGATCATCGCCCAGCCGATGAGCCAGACCATCGCCGCCGGCAGTTCGGCGACGTTGAGCGTCACATTCTTTGCCGACCCCATGGCGACTATCCAGTGGCAGATGAGCACCAACGGCGGCAGCACGTGGTCGAACGTCGGCACGGACTCGACCAAGTATCTCACCCCCGTGCTCGCAGCTTCGGACAGCGGCACGCGCTACCACGCCATCCTCAGCAACGCTCTCGGGAAGGTCACCACCCAGCCCGCCATCGTCACCGTGGACGTGGCGCCGCAGATGGCGCAGCAGCCGCCGCTGACCATCACCGTCGATGCCGGCCACGCCCTGTCGTTCAAGGCGACCGCCAGCGGCACGCCGGCGCCGACGGTGCAGTGGCAGGTGAGCCAAATGAACGGCGTGACGGGAACCTTCAGCAACGTGCCCGGCGCGACCGCGACGACCCTGTCATTCAGCTCCGCTCAGCCGGCCCAGAACGGCCTCGTCTACCAGGCGGTGTTCACCAACGCCGTCGGTAAGACGACATCCCAACTGGTGTTCGTGACCGTGGAGTACGCGCCGATGATTAGCCTCAATCCCGGGACGGGCGGCGCCGTCAATGGTGGGCAGGCGCGATTTGTTGCCGGGGCCGTGCCAACCCCGCGGCGACCGTGCAATGGCAGGTCAGCACCAACGGCCCAGGCGGGTCCTACACGGACATTCCGGCGCCACCAGCACCGAATACGAGACCCCCACGGTCACGACCGCCGACAACGGCCAATGGTACCGTGCGGTGTTCACCAACACGCTGGGCCCGAACCAAATCGGCACGGGCACGTCGAAGCCCGCCGAGCTGGTGATCGGCACCGCGCCGTCGATCACGCAAAACCTGCCGACGGGCCCCGTGACGGTGGTTGCCGGGACCTATGTCAGTTTCACGGCGAAGGCGACCGGCAACCCGACGCCCACCCTCGTCTGGATGGTGGACAACGGTCAAACCGAGAACATCATCCCGAACCAACACTCGAACACGCTCAGCTTCCAGGCGAGCATATCGGAGAACGGCTACATCTACAGCGCGCGGTTCGTCAACGCGGTCAACCAGATGGTCGAAACGAACCACGTCGCGTTGAACGTGGAGTTCGCCCCGCAGATCCAGACGCAGCCGCTAAGCCAGGGTGTCGTCGCCAACAGCGCCGTCACCTTCACGGCCGCCGCCACCGCCAACCCGGCCGTGAGTGCCGTGCAGTGGCAGGTCAGCACCAACTGCGGCGCGTTCACGAATATCCCCGGCGCCAACGGCACGAGCTACCCCATCAATGAGGTGACGACGGCGGACAGCCACGAGCGCTTCCGCGCCGTCTTCACCAACTCCTGGGGCCAGACCGTCAATCAGACCACCAGCCAGATTGCGACCTTGACGGTCGGCACGGTGCCGAGCATCAGCACCCAACCGGTCAGTGAAGCGGTGCGCGACGGCACTGCGGTGACGTTCACCGCCGCGGCGAGCTGCACGCCGACGGCGACCGTGCAATGGCAGGTGAGCACCGACAACGGCCAGACGTGGAGCAACGTGAACGGCGCCACCGGAAAGTCCTTCTCGTTCACGCCGCAAGCCAGCCAAAGCGGCGAAGAGTACCGTGCCGTCTTTGATAACGGAGTCGGACAGCCGGTCATCAGCGACGTTGCGACGCTGCTAGTATGGTGAGAATCGGCGCGTGCGTAACGCGAGCGCCCTTGCGCAAGCCCGACGGTGGTTCGCATCCCCGTCGGGCTTGCGCCACGCTATTTCGTTGACGGCTGCACGGACGGCGCATTATCCTGGGAGGGTGCAAACGGAGGAACCGCCATGAGCTTACCGGCATGTCCCAGTCCCGAGCGCTGGACGCAACATCTGCAGGGCGCCGTGGCGGCCAAGGATGAGGCCGAGCTGACGAGCCACCTCGATGCCTGTCCGGCATGCCAGCAGCTGCTGGAGGCACTGACGTTGGCCGACGATGCGCTGCTCGACGTGGCCCGCGCGGTCGGCCAGGAGGCGGCGGCCAATGAGACGGCCATGCGCCATGCACTGCAAGCGGTGCGCGACCCGGACGGCGGCGTGACCCGGCGTTCGGATGCCGCCGTGGCGGACGAGTTCCCGTTCCTCGATCCGCCGATCGCTCCCGGAGAATTGGGTCGGCTGGGACGTTACATCGTGCAGGCGCTGGTCGGTCGTGGCGGGATGGGTGTGGTGTTCCGGGCGCTCGACGAGCGCTTGAATCGCGTCGTGGCCATCAAGGTGCTCAACGCCCGCGACGTTGGCAGTGCCGTGGCCCGGCAGCGCTTCGAGCGCGAGGCGAAAGCGGCGGCCGCCATCAGCCACGACCATGTCGTGCCGATCTATCACGTCGACGAGCACCAGGGCGCGACCTACCTGGTGATGCCGCTCATCGCCGGGCAGTCGCTGGAGGAGCAGCTGTCGCAATCGGGCTTGCTACCGCTGCCCCAGATCGTGCGCATCGGCATGGAGACCGCCCTGGGGTTGGCCGCCGCCCATCAACACGGCTTGGTGCATCGCGACGTTAAGCCGGCCAACATCCTCCTGGAGGACAGTACCCGCCGAGTCAAGATCACCGACTTCGGCCTGGCCCGGGCGATCGATGACGACAGCCTGTCGCGGTCGGGGGTGGTGGCCGGCACCCCCTCGTACATGTCGCCCGAGCAGGCCGCGGGGCTGGCGATCGACCATCGCTCCGACCTGTTCAGCCTGGGCACGCTGCTGTACCGTATGTGTACCGGCGAATTGCCGTTTCGCGCCGCCGGCACCCTGGCCATTCTGAAACGCATTGCCGAAGACCCGCCGCGGCCGATCCGCGAGCTCAACCGCGACATTCCCCCCTGGCTGTGCGCGCTGATCGAACGGCTGCACGCGAAAAAGCCGGCGGTGCGCTTGCAATCGGCGCAGGAAGTTGCCGAGCTCCTGGCGGCGCACTTGAGCCCATGGCCATGTCGAATGAATGGCGCCGCCGCTGCTCGATCTGCGCCGCCGCCGGCCAACAGGAGACGAAGAAGGTGGATCACGGCGGCCCTGGCGGGCGTCGCTGTCGTCGCGGCTGCAGCCGTGATGACGGTCGGCGGCCTGAAGCACGGCGACGACGACACGCTGCCGCCGCCGGCCGATCCGGTGGGCCAGCAGTCCCCGCCCTTGGCCATCGCTCCCTTCGACGAGCAGCAAGCGCGGGCGCACCAGGAAACCTGGGCGAAGCACCTTGGAGTGCCGGTCGCGCGGACCAACTCCGTCGGCATGAAGCTGCGGCTGATTCCGCCGGGCGAGTTCCTCATGGGCGCGTCGGCGTCGGACCAGTGCGCCGACGCGACCGATAAGCCCCAGCACAAGGTCTGCGTGTCGCAGCCGTTTTACCTCGACGTTCATGAGGTCACGGTGGGGCAGTTCCGCATCTTCGTCACGGAAACCGGCACGCCGACCGAGGCGGAAACGAACGGCAAGGGCGCGCAGGACGCGCGGTCGGGTGCCTACCATGCCGAGCGGAATTGGCGAAACCCGCGCTTTGAGCAAGCCGAGAATGAACCCGTCTGCTGTATTGCCTGGAACGACGCCCAGCAGTTTTGCGCCTGGCTGTCGCGCCGGGAGGGCCTGACCTACCGCTTGCCCACCGACGCCCAATGGGAGTACGCTTGCCGGGCCGGCACCACGACGGCGGCGCACTTCGGCTCGGGCCCCATGGTGCAGGCCAATTTTGCCGCGTTGGGACTGAACCGGACCACGCGCGTCGGCTCCTATCCGGCCAACGCGTTCGGTCTTCACGACATGCTCGGCAATGTCTGGGAATGGTGCCAGGACGGCCGGCGGCCGTACGATACGCCGGACGTTGTCGACCCGGTCGGTCCGGCGCCGCCGGCGAGCGCCGCGTGGTGCGCGGCGGCGGTTGGGCCACCACCCGCGACCGCAATTGGACCGCGCATTGCGCGGTGGACGCGCCCGGACGCGGCCACAACGCCAACGGCTTCCGGGTCGCACTCGTCGGCGCGTTGGGGAATTGACGGCCGCACCGGTGTCCGATAAGGAGAGGGGTGAGCCCATGCGCTCAGCTTGTCCCTCATGCCGGTGATCGCTTCCCGGCGGCGGTCGTATCATGCCGGACAGCCCCGAAACGCGTCCCACTCTGCTCGTGCGCCTGCGCGATGCGCAGGACCGCGACGCCTGGCAGCTATTTGTCGATCTTTACGGTCCGCTCGTCTATCGCTTCGCACGCAAGCGCGGTCTGCAGGATGCCGACGCGGCGGACCTGACGCAGACGGTATTGCAAGCGGTTAGCGGCGGCATTCATCGCCTCGAGTACGATCGGGCACGGGGGCCGTTCCGCGGCTGGCTGTTCGCCATCGTCCGCAATCAGCTGCACAAGCTCCAGGAGCGGCAGCGGCGCGACACGCCGGGCAGCGGCGGCACCACCGCCCACCAACTCCTGGAGCAGCAACCCAGCAAGGGCGACGGCGTGGAGGCGCAGTGGGACGACGAGTTCTGCCGGCAGCGCTTTCGGTGGGCCGCCGAGCGTGTGCGCTGCGAGTTTGCGGACAACAGCTGGCAGGCGTTTTGGCACACCGCCGTCGAAGGCCGCAAGGCACCGGAGGTCGCCGCGGCGCTGGGAATGACCGTCGGCGCGGTCTACACGGCCCGCAGCCGGATCCTGGGCCGCATTCGGCGCGCCCTTGCCGAGGAACAATTCAGGACGTCCCCAAGTCTCAAGTCCCGCCCAAGCTAATGACACTCGGGTGCGCTTACGTTACGGTCCAGGTCAAGGTCTGCGTGGCGCTGATGTCCGTAGCCGGATCGGTCGCGGTGAGCGTCACGGAATACGTCCCCGAAGTGGTGAGGGTTCCCGCTATCACCCCGTTACTCAGCGTGAGTCCCGGCGGCAGGCCGCTAGCGGAAAACGTGAGCGGATCGCCGTTCGAAGTCCACGCGTAGCACACGAGGGATAGGTTGACGGTGTCACCGTTGTCGTTCGCCTGATCTCCCGGCGGCATGAACCCAATAGTGGGCACGCTGATAGTCCAGATGATGCTCACTGAGGCGCTAACTCCGGTGGCGACATCCGTGGCCGTCAGGGTAACCGTGTACGGGCTTGCTGACCCGGCATTCAATGCGATCGCGCCAACGACGGCGTTGTTGGAAATACTAAGCCCGGGTGGCAACCCAGTCTCTGATAACGTAACCGGATCACCGTTAGATGCCCAAGCCGTCAGGGGCAGCGAGATACTTGCGCCAGCCGTGTTGGTCTGGTCACCGAGATTCATAACGGTTACGGAATCTGCGGTGATCGTCAGGTTCGTGGCGGCAGAACTTCCGAAGGAATTGTTATCGCCGGCATAGGTCGCCGTTACAAGGTGGCTCCCGACTGCGAGGCTGCTTACGGAAATACTCGCAGTTCCGGATGCGTCGACCGAGCCGCTGCCCACCGAATTGGCGTCCGCGTAAAATGTTATCGTGCCTGTGGGAGCGCCCGCACCCGGCGCGACGACCGACACCGTAGCGGCAAGGTCGATCGACGCCCCGACTGCCGCCGATTGGGGCGCCGTGAGGTCGAGGCTGGTGTTCGCTTGGATGACGTTCTCGAGAATAGTTGCTACAGAGCCATACCAGTAGCTATCTCCCATGTATTGAGCGGCGATGTTGTGTTCGCCCGCGTTCGGGAATGTCACGCCCGGTAGTACCGCCTGGAAGACTTGCAAGGAATTGTTGGGCTGAACTGGCGCGAAACCAAGGAGTGTATTAACATTCCCCGTCCGGTCGAGAAAACCTACCATACCCGTAGGACGGTTAAGGTCGTCCGAATTCTGAGTGTCCAATAGGGCCGTTAACGTCGTCGGCTGGCCCACCACGACCGGATTAGGATTGCCACTCGCCGTCAGCGTAATGGGGGAACGCGGTGCGCTCGCCTGGACTTGAAAACCCCAGGTAAAACCGTCCGGGAAAACGGTTACGGTTTGAGGCGCGGTCTGAAGCACCATGTACGTTTCGGCACTCCACGTGACCAGTTGGCCGTAATACGTGCCCGAACGGGTAGCGTAATCTAGGAAACCCGGCAAATTGCAGACCGGGAAATATGGCGTGTTGTCGATTGTGTCTACGTACATAGAATTATAGCTCTGAATGTTGCCGTCTGCCCACGGCGGCGCATTGGTCGTAACTACGCTAATCCAGTGGATGTTAGGAAGGTCATTAATATTCGGTGTGTAACCGGAGGTCTGAACGTCAATTAACGCGCCCACTTGCGGCAGGGCGACCGCTTGACCCAGAAGATCCACCGAAGTTGTAGCCATTGCCATATAGGTCTTGGCCGTAAAAGTCAGGTTTTGGGGCGACGCGGGGGCATAGGTAATAGTCCAATTGTTATCCTCCACGTACTGAGTGTAGAGAAGGCACTGCCAGCCCTCGGACGGCTCCGACGTGCCAACAAGGTCATTAAGCACAAGCTGATAGTTGTTGCCGCCTGTCGAAAAGTCGTAGTTTGGCGAGTAAAGGCCGGGCATCTTATACCCCAGGTTATACTCGTCGGGGTACGAACCGTTATAGGCAGTGACAATGGCGGCGGGCGCCAAGCGATCCTCGAGCGACTTGAGACGTGGTACGAAACGCCGTCGCCTCATTTCGCGCATCGAAGGCATTGGGATGCATCCTCAAGGTGTGGGGGTACAGATCTACGTTCTTGCCGAATTACTGCCTATTTTTTGGGATTCGTCAACAACAACGTCAACTTGCCGTTCGCCGATTCAACGAGTTGCGTCCCGAGGCACGCCGCAGCAAGGATTTGGGTACCGTCAGGGGCAAAAGCGCCGGCGCGAATCCATTGCCTGGTTCCGGCAAACGTCGTCCTCTCCGTGCCGGTCGCCACGTCGATTAAGACCATGCGCCCGGGTTCGCTGGCTTTCGGGATTCTGCGCGAAAAGTCGCTTTGTGGGCCACAAGCCAGCACCGATTTACCATCGGGGGAGAACGCGACGCATTTCGGGCTCCAGACGGGTCCGCGATCGTACCACGACCACACCAATTTGCCCGTCGCGCGATCCCAGAGTTGGACAAGGCACCTGGACACGCCGGTTGCAATGTATTTTGAATCGGGCGAGAGCGCGATGGAATACACGGTGCCGGGGAACTTTGCCGGGATTGATTGCACTTCCTTCCCGCTCGCTGTATCCCAGACCTTAACGTGCCATCCAGCAATCTCCTCGTTTGTCGAGTGGGCAAAACCGCCCGCGGCGCATAGCTTGCCATCCGCCGATAGGGTCACCGCAGACACCATGTCAGAGCAGCGGTCGACAAGGGTATGCTTGAGTCGCCCGGTAGATACGTCCCAGACTCTGACGGCCATCAACGCGGTTGGAAACGGCCAACCCTCCTTACGAATAGCCCCGACCGTACTCAGCGAAGCCAGCAGTTTGCCGTCTCCCGACAGGGCCACCTGAACGACGCGCTCGCCGTTATTCGCAAAGTCGCGAAGCTTGCGACCGGATTCCAGGTCCCAGAGATTTAGCGTCCCGCGCTGGTCGACTTTCGGTAAATCGTTGTGGAGGAAACCATCGGTATGGCCAACCACGGCTTGCTTGCCGTCAGGAGAAAACGCATAACACGCGTACGTGTAGGAGCCCGAAACCTCGATCGTATGCTTGAGCGTGCCGCGCCGCAAATCCCACACCCGGATTAGACGGGTCTCATCGCCGGTTATCGCGAGCTTGCCGTCCTGCGAGGCCGCGACGGCGCATATGAGAACAAGGCTTTCCGCGTCATCGTCGGACCATGCTGGCGTTTGCGAAAATGCGCAAGAGGCGCCCGCGAAGGCTGCTAATGGAAGGACAATGCGGCGCAGGGACTGGTTCAACCGATTCCTCCTTGGCCGTCGGCGGGAATGGCCGGGCGAGCGACACGCGTTTGCGCCCTCTACCTATACCAGACTGACAAAACACGCAAACCGGACAAAAAAACTTTTCCTTTTCTGCGTTCCGGTGGAGACGGCGGGGAGGCGAATGGGCGAAGTCGGGCGAAAAGCTCGAGGAATGATAATCACGGAAATCCCGCCGGCAAGGCCAAAATGAAGAAAAAGCATTATTTCGAGCGAGTTTTTTTCTCGCGATTCTGCCGGCATCCGAAAAATGCGACTGTAGCATGAATTTTGGGGTGGCCTCATTTATTGACAAGTCACTTTTCCTGCCAATCGCCGCGCTCCAAGATAGCATGGCATTGGCCGAAACCCGTCCCACGAGGAGGCTCGCATGCCGCGCTACACTGCTGCCGCCCTGCTGTTCCTGACATTGAACCTCGCCAGGGCCGGTGAGCCCCCCAAGGCCCCGCTGCGCCTCCCCGGGGCGCAGCTCGATCGCTCGGTCCGATTGCCCAACAGCTGGACGATTCGGCCGGCTGGCGTGCAGGTCGAGCTGGGCGACTTTCCCGTCAACCTCGCGCTGCACCCCGACCGCAGATGGCTGGCGGCCTTGCACGCTGGCTACGGCACCCACGAAATCCAGATCGTCGAGCTGGGCAGCAAGCCGCGCGTCCGCAGCCGGGTCACGTTGCCGCAGACGTTCCAGGGTCTCGTCTTCGCGCCCGACGGCAAGACGCTGTATGCCAGCGGCGGCGAGTTCGAATCGGTCCATGCGTTCGATTTCGCCGATGGCTTCCTTACCCGGCCACGGGAAATCAAGCTGTCCGACACGAAGTTCCTCACTGCGGGCCTGGCGTCGCAGGATTGGGGACATCCTGGCTTTTCCGCGACGACTCTTCGCGGTGCGCGACACGTCGGTCATTTGACGTGTTCGTGGAGTTTGTCCTTGAGGGCCGACCGATAAGCCCCAGCACAAGGTCTGCGTGTCGCAGCCGTTTTACCTCGACGTTCATGAGGTCACGGTGGGGCAGTTCCGCATCTTCGTCACGGAAACCGGCACGCCGACCGAGGCGGAAACGAACGGCAAGGGTGCGCAGGACGCGCGGTCGGGTGCCTACCATGCCGAGCGGAATTGGCGAAACCCGCGCTTTGAGCAAGCCGAGAATGAACCCGTCTGCTGTATTGCCTGGAACGACGCCCAGCAGTTTTGCGCCTGGCTGTCGCGCCGGGAGGGCCAGACCTACCGCTTGCCCACCGACGCCCAATGGGAGTACGCTTGCCGGGCCGGCACCACGACGGCGGCGCATTTCGGCTCGGGCCCCATGGTGCAGGCCAATTTTGCCGCGTTGGGACTGAACCGGACCACGCGCGTCGGCTCCTATCCGGCCAACGCGTTCGGTCTTCACGACATGCTCGGCAATGTCTGGGAATGGTGCCAGGACGGCCGGCGGCCGTACGATACGCCGGACGTTGTCGACCCGGTCGGTCCGGGCGCCGCCGGCGAGCGCCGCGTGGTGCGCGGCGGCGGTTGGGCCACCACCCGCGACCGCAATTGGACCGCGCATTGCGCGGTGGACGCGCCCGGACGCGGCCACAACGCCAACGGCTTCCGGGTCGCACTCGTCGGCGCGTTGGGGAATTGACGGCCGCACCGGTGTCCGATAAGGAGAGGGGTGAGCCCATGCGCTCAGCTTGTCCCTCATGCCGGTGATCGCTTCCCGGCGGCGGTCGTATCATGCCGGACAGCCCCGAAACGCGTCCCACTCTGCTCGTGCGCCTGCGCGATGCGCAGGACCGCGACGCCTGGCAGCTATTTGTCGATCTTTACGGTCCGCTCGTCTATCGCTTCGCACGCAAGCGCGGTCTGCAGGATGCCGACGCGGCGGACCTGACGCAGACGGTATTGCAAGCGGTTAGCGGCGGCATTCATCGCCTCGAGTACGATCGGGCACGGGGGCCGTTCCGCGGCTGGCTGTTCGCCATCGTCCGCAATCAGCTGCACAAGCTCCAGGAGCGGCAGCGGCGCGACACGCCGGGCAGCGGCGGCACCACCGCCCACCAACTCCTGGAGCAGCAACCCAGCAAGGGCGACGGCGTGGAGGCGCAGTGGGACGACGAGTTCTGCCGGCAGCGCTTTCGGTGGGCCGCCGAGCGTGTGCGCTGCGAGTTTGCGGACAACAGCTGGCAGGCGTTTTGGCACACCGCCGTCGAAGGCCGCAAGGCACCGGAGGTCGCCGCGGCGCTGGGAAAATGACCGTCGGCGCGGTCTACACGGCCCGCAGCCGGATCCTGGGCCGCATTCGGCGCGCCATTGCCGAGCTGGACGACGACGACACGCCGGCCGCTGCGGAAACACCATGAACAGCTCAGCGGTTTCAGTTGCGGTGGTTGCGGTGGTGTCCCGAAAAAACGTGAAAATCTGAAACGCGCTGCACCTTGCGAACCAGCATCCAGCCACTGGCCTGGGTGAAGAATTATTTCGGCCGCGCGATAGATTGGCTGTGTCTCGGTGAACCGCACAGCAGAAGGCATTGCCGCTACGACCGATGGCCGATTTTCCGCTCACCCGTGCCAGCTTACTCGTCCGCCTGCGCGATCAACAGAACGACGCCGCGTGGGCGGAGTTCATCGATCTGTATGCGCCCCTGGTATACGGCTATCTGCGCAAGCAAGGTTTGCAGGAAGCTGACGCGGCGGACCTGAGCCAGGACGTGCTCGGCGCCGTGGCGAATGCGGTGAATCGGCTGGACTACGACCCGCGCGCGGTGCTTTCCGCAACTGGCTGTTCACGATTGTTCGCCGCAAACTGTCGAATTGGCGGCGGCAAGCGCGCGCGACCCAACCCAGCGCAACGGCGCTGCCACGCGCCAGTTCCTGGAGCAGGTCCCCGAACCAGATGCGCCGGAGACGGAATGGGAGGCCGAGTGGCAACATCGGCTGTTTTCCTGGGCCTGCGGGGAAGTCCAGAAGACCGTCAGCCGTGCCACCTGGCGCGCGTTCTGGAAGACCGCGGTCGACGGTCAGGCCGGCAAGCAGGTGGCCGCGGATCTGGGCATGACCATCGGCGCCGTTTATTTGGCTCGCAGGCGCGTCTTCGCGCGATTGCGCGAGCTGGTCCAGTCGGTGCAAGAACCATGAGACTACCGGCGCCGTTGGAGTCCCGCCTTTAGGCGGTCGGGTGGAATTCGAACTGGGAGCCAACCGGCGACCGCCTAAAGGCGGGACTCCAACGGCTCATCGACGGAGCAACGACCGTGCACCTATGCCCTGATTGCCCGGAAACTGACCGCTGGCAGGTGCTGGTCGGGGAGGGTGTTGCACCGGACGAACGGGCACGCTATGAGCGTCACCTGGAATCCTGTACGGCATGCCAGCATCACCTCGACCTGGCCGAACAGGAGCAAGGCAGCGAGTTGCTTTCATGGGCGCGCCGTGTCGGCGATCCAACCGATGCGCCGGCCGATTCGACGCTCATTCAGGTCCAGCAGCGGCTGCACGAGGTTCGGTCGCTCGTGCGTCCCGATACCGCTGAACCACCGGACCTTTATTATCTGCGCCCCAGCGACCGCCCAGATGTGCTTGGCATGCTGGGCGATTACGAGATCGAGCAAGTCATCGGCCAGGGGGGCATGGGCGTCGTGTTCAAGGCGTTTGAGCCGGCGCTGCACCGGCTCGTGGCCATCAAGGTCCTATCGCCCGCGCTGGCCGGCAGTGCGACGGCGCGCGTGCGCTTCACGCGCGAGGCCAAGGCTGCCGCCGCGGTCGGCCACGACCATATCGTCGTTGTGCACGGCGTTCACGAGACGGAAGGGCTGCCGTACATCGTCATGGAGTACATCGCCGGGGAATCGCTGCAAGAGCGGCTCGATCGGACGGGCCCGCTGGAGTTGACCGAGATTGTCCGGATCGGCCGGCAGACCGCCTCGGGCCTGGCGGCGGCCCATGCGCAGGGGTTGATTCACCGGGATATCAAGCCGGCCAACCTGCTGCTGGAGAACGGCCTGGCACGGGTCACGATTACCGACTTCGGACTGGCTCGTACCATCGACGACGTGGGCTTGACGCAGCATGGCGTGGTGACCGGCACCCCGGAATACATGGCGCCGGAGCAGGCACGCGGCGACGCGATCGATCGCCGAGCCGACCTGTTCAGCCTCGGCAGCGTGCTTTATGCGATGTGTACCGGCCGACCGCCCTTCGTTGGCTCGACGGCGTTGGCTGTACTCCGACACGTAAGCGACCAGACACCGACCGCGATCCGATCGCTAAATCCAGACGTGCCCGCGTGGTTGGAGGAGTTCATTCGGCGGCTGATGGCAAAAGATCCGGACGATCGCTTCACCAACGCCGCGGAAGTTGCCGGCCTGCTGGAGGGTTACCTCGCGCATCTGCGACAGCCGGCGACGGTCGCGGCTCCGGACCTGCCCGGCGCTGCGTCCGCCGGCGGCTCAAGGTCGGCGACGCGCTGGGCACGGGCTAGCCGCGTTTTGCAGCTCGGACGGCGCGCTGCGCTGCCGGCAGCGGTGGTGCTGCTAATGGGGTTATTCCTACGTGTTCTGATGCAGCCGGGAGCGACTGTCCCGAAGGAGCAGGAACAACCGCCGCCGTTGCTCTATCAGGATTTCCGAGGCGGCGCCCCTTTGGCCGAGCAGTTTCAGGTCATCGGCGCAGACGGCCAGGCCACGATCACGCCCGAGGTCGAGGGGCTGCGCATTGTGCTGCCGGCGTCGCGGACACGAGTGGACCCGGTCGGCGTGCTGCTGCGACTGAACGTCGCGGGCGACTTCGAGATTACGACGGGCTACCAAATCTTGCACGCGGACCAACCCACGGACGGCCACGGTATCGGGTTTGAGCTTTACCTCACCACCGAAACACGCCGCAAGAGTGGGCTTGGCCTATCGTGGCTGTCGCGCATCAACGAGGGGGAAGTCTACGTCGGTACGCAGATGACGACCGATGACGACGGCAAGAAAAGCCACGCAACCAAGTTCGCGGACGCGCTGAGCCGCTCGGGCCAGCTGCGGATCGTACGCAGTGGCGAAGAGGCGATTTGCTTCGCAGCCGAAGGGGACGCACCGTTTCGGAAGCTTTTCAGCCACCAGATCGGACCCGAGAATTTGCAGACGATCAAACTGACTGCCTTTCCGGGGTGGAAACCGAATGCGGTCGATGTCCGCATCAAGGACCTGCGCGCCGCAGCCTGGCGCCGGCCGAAGTTCGCGCCGTCGTCGACGAAGCGCCGACGTCGCCGCGCGGCTGGGTGGTCGCCCTGGCACTTACCGCGCTGGTGCTCCTGGTGTTCACGCTCGCCGTGACGTTGGGCGTGTGGCTGCTGATTCGTCGCCGCGCCGACGGCGTCGCCGCCAGGGTTGCCGGTTGCCCGCCAGGTCGACAAAGCCGCGGCCGCAGCGTTTGTGTCCTTTACCTGCACGGGCTGCAGCCGGAGCCTCAGGGCCAAAACGGCGCTGTCGGGCAAGCAGGTCAAATGTCCCAAATGCGCCAGGGGCAACATCGTTCCGGAACGAACTCCGCGTTATCGTCAGGGTGAATAATGGAGCCCTGGGTTCGTGCCCTGGGAACCACGCGCTTAACGATACTGCCGTCGCATCCACCAGGTGCCGGTGCATCCGGGCGCGTTCATGGCGAGAACCTGGCCGCCGCTGCGCACCACGATCCGGCGCGGGCCGATCTCCCAGGTGCCGTGAATCTCCATCGCTTCCGGGTCATAGTCGCCGCGATACCGCACCGGCGCCGGCGGGACGTCCTCATCGATCTCGACGCCCTGCTGTCCCAGGAATTCGCGCAGCGTGATCGGGCGATCGTCACCGGCCACGTAAAACACCGGGTACTGCTTCTGAAACGTCAGACGGGTGCCCGCCACCTTGCCGTCGATGGTTGCCGGCACCGGGATGCCGCGCTCGGGATCATCTTGCACGGTCCCGCTCACGTGCCCGAACCAGCCTTTTTCCGCGGTCAAGGTGAAACGAACGCCCGGCCGCGGCGTCGGCGACTCGGGGCTTTCGTCGTAGCAATACTCGCCGGCCCAGCTGCCGTTGATGTCCCAGGTTGTCATGACATGATCCTCCCTCGCGAATGAACCGTTCGTAGTTCCGCGTTCAGGCGGTCTGGGAACCGCCTGAAGGCGGAACTACGAACCGATCCCAATTAATACCTTCAGTCGCCCACACGGGCGCGGAAGTCATTTCTGCTCCCCGCCCAGGGCCAGCCGGCACGTGAACGCGCGCTGGGGGTCGCCGCGCTCCAGCACCGTCTGGCACAACGTCCGCAGGCTCGGCTGCAGCGTGACCTCGCGTGACTCACCGTTCAGCGTCACGCGCAGCGGTTTGTCATACGCGATCAACCGGCTGTCGAGGCCAACGTTGAACTGCGGCACGCGGCGCGTCGCGATTTCGAGCTTGTTGTCGCGCACCGACGCGTCGATGCTCTGGCCCTTCGCCGGCTGTGGGAGCGAGAGCCAGAAGAAATCGGTGATGATTGTATCGGTTGGCTCCCAGGTCAGGTGCCGCGGCACGAGGTTGCGAGTGTAGCTGAGCAGTTCCTTGAGCTTGTCGCGGTCGGGCAGGCCGCCGTGGCCGAAGCCCTTCTTGAACTCCATCTCCACGGGAAACTCGCCCTTGTTTGCTTCCTTGAGCCGCTCGATCTCCGCGTTGAACTTCTCACAGCGCTCGCGCCGGCCATAGGCGGTGTCATTCTCGCCGATCATGAAGGTGAAGCGCGTGTTGCGCAGGCTTAGCGGCGAGATCGTGCCGTCGGTCGGCGCCGCGGCGCTGCTGTGTATCGCCGCAAAGCGGTCGGGAATCTTGGGGCCGATGAAAAAGGCGCCGTAGCCGCCGTGCGAATAGCCGATCAGAAACACCTTGTCCGGATCGACGTCGCCGAACAGCGTGAACTCACGGATGAGGTTCGTGATCAGCGGCGGCACGTAATTGTCGTAGAACCCGTTCCAGATATCGTTCGGCGCCCGCAGCGCCAGGTATTTGTAGCCGCCGGCCTGCGGCTGGTCCTTGTAGTAGATCTGCATTTGCTGCCATTGGCTGTCGTTGAGCTGCTTGGGAGCGCCGCCGCCGCCGTGCATCGCGATCACCAGCGGCCAACCGTGTTTCGGTCGCGTGCCGACCTCGCGCACCTTGTACGCGCTCAGGTGCTTGTCGAAACGCACCTGGCTCTGCTCGAAATCCTTCTTGAGCTCCGCGTGGATCGGGGCGGCCTGGTACGCCTTCCAGACGGCGGCGCGGACAGCGTCTTCGTGGGCCGCCAGCGACTGTTCGAGCTTGCCGTCGAATTTCCATTTCGCTCG
The DNA here is from genome assembly GCA_963834865.1 of uncultured Gemmataceae bacterium. GTDB lineage: Bacteria > Planctomycetota > Planctomycetia > Gemmatales > Gemmataceae > CAWIDK01. The sequence continues at coordinate 585,445 of CAWIDK010000002.1, read as the reverse complement.
CTCCTCCGCCGGCGCACTGAAGAAGGCCAGGGCGCTCTTCTCGATCTGCTCCCGGTCCTGGTCGGCCAGCCCGGGCTTGACGCCGGCGCTGCGGGTGTAGCGGTCGGTGACGTTCTCGGCAAAGACGTCCTTGCGCTGCGGGGCCCAGACAAGCGGGAAGCTCACGTTCGTCCGGCGGAAGCTCGCGGCATAGATGGCGTGCTCCGGCACATCCTTTTTGGCCTGAGCGGCCTGGCCGACGAACCAGCCGCGGTTGAGCCCATTGGGATCGGGCTCGCAGGCGCCGGTGAAGTGCCAGTCGTTGTCCCAGATTTCGACCCAGGTGTGATTGCCCGACTTGTTCGTCCACAACGGCGTGCCGACCAGCCGGGCCGGCACCGCGACGCTGCGGCAGGCGTCGCTCAGCAGGATCGACAGGCCCGTGCATGACGCCAGGCCGGTGTCGATCGATTCCCGGGGGCTTTGGTGCGGCTTCTTGCGGCCGGTGGAGTACTTGACCTTGAGCTGGGGGAAGACCTTGCGGTTGAGCAATTGCGCCGCCTCGCTCGGCGTCTTGCAGTCCTTCACGAGCGGCATGCACAGGTCGTAGAGTTCCTTACGCCAGGGGTCACGCGATTCGTCGACGTTGGCGTAGGCGAGCACGTTGTCGAGGAACACGTCCTCGGGAATCTTCGGTCCCCACGGCACCTGCTTGCGTGCCTTGTACGCCAGCGCGACGTTCTCCAGCAACACGTCGGCCCCCAGCGATCGCAGGTCGTCCTCGGGCATGTTGGCCACGAGGAAGGCCATGCCCTTGCGCTCGTCGGCCGGCGTCGTGTTCAGGGCGCGTTCGAGCTCGGCGCGATTCTTGCCGGCGCGGGCCAGCGCCGCCTCGACCTCGGCGGGCCATGCCGGTTTGTCCTGCGCAGGGGCTGCGCCCGCGAGGTGCAACACGGCAAGCGCGCTCAGCACGCCGGCGAGCCACGTGGATGTGGAACGCTTCCTCACGCGGAGCGTGAAGCCTACACCGCAACGGATCATCGAAGCCGCCTCCCAGAATGCAAGTGATGTTCGCTACGTGGACCTGTCTCGCATTGTCGTCTCACAGCAAGCTGCGGTCAAGCGCCCCCCTGCCGCCTGATGCCGCCTGATCACGTCGGGTCGTGCGGCTGCCCCGGCAACTGCAGCGATGCAGTCGGCGTTCGCGGCACGTCGCCGCCTTGTGGGCAACCCGGCTCATTCAGTGCCCGCCGTAGGGCCCGCAGGTCATACTCACACCGTTCGTGCACGCTCCACCAGTCCCGATAGATAAATGCGGTGAGGGTACGTGGGCCGCAGCAGGCTTCGAGCGGAGCCTCGCCCAAATGCGACTTGTGATCGCGGACGCAGCCGATATCGGGAAGGTCGGGGTAGCGGTAGACGTAGAATTTCCGAGACTCGCGTCGACTGATGGCCTTGGCGGACTCGGCGTCACGGAATAACTTCCTGCCGAGACGGCGTTCATAAATCCTAATTTCGCGGTCAAAAAAATGATAATAATCGGGATCCACGATGGCCAGGTCGATATCCGAGTCGGGCCGCATGGCCAGCCAAACGCGCGCCGGCTTGGGAGAGATGCTAAAGCCGATCTTCGTACTGCCGCGGATCGCGATACTGCAGGGGTGTACGCCCAATCGGTCGGCAAGGTGTGCGCGGAAGTCCTGATAGGCAACATAGGTAGGAAAGGCCCACGGGGTACCGATTAGCCAGAGGTCGCGCGTAAGACGTGCAGCATCTGACAGCGCCGCCTGCCACTCGCGCGGGCTGACGACGACGTGGCCGTCGGGGTCGAAGTGCATGGGCGGCTATCCTGCGGCCTGGTGTACCAGCACCACCGGCTCGGCCAACGGCTCGTCCGGACTTCCAAGACGTGGGTTAAACTCCATGCGGACGTGCGCTCGGCAATGCGGGCACATGAACAGGTCGCCGCTGTCCATCTCGTAGCGTTCGCGCGGAACTTCCTGCCGACACTGGGGGCACGGGTCGATGTCCCGGTGCCCGCAACTCGGACAGACCGTTACGTAGCCGGCGAGAAATCCGCACTTCGCGCATACCAGACCCACTTCGCCAAGGTCGGCCATCGTCACACGCTCCGCGTGGCCGTACTGGCGCAGTACCTTTTCGACCTCGGTAGGCAGATCGGTCGCTAACTCGAAGTAGGCGTTTCTCGCCTGGTCGCGGCGTGTCTCCGCGGCCGGACTCTCGGGATCGAGCTCGACCGGGGAGCGCACCCAAAGGTCGCGTTTGAGGCGCGCCACCTGCTTCAGGTCGTCGAGCGGATCCTGCGGGTTGTGTCGAACGGTCAAACGAATATGCCGCATGGGTCACACTCGGGTCGATGGACGTTGCGCCGCGGACGATGCTGGCGGATAAACCTTAAAGCTATTGTAGCGTGACTGCTGCACGACGGACCAGCCCGTGATCCAATACGAAAGCCCCGCAGCGTGCACGCCGCAGGGCTTGATGTGAGAAAGTGGACCCGGCGGGAGTTGAACCCGCATTGCCGGCACGCCAGGCCAGCGTCTTCCCGTTGGACCACAGGCCCCTGTCGAGTCGCGGACCCGGGAGTCGCACCCGGCTCGCTGGGCTTATGAGGCCCTGCTGAGCACTGGCCCGTCCGCAGTCACCACCAGTCGCGGAGGCCGGATTCGAACCGGCGTCGAACGGCTTATGAGACCGTGCTGGAAACCGCTCCAGTCCACCCCGCGCAAGCAAGATCGGTAGGATTCGAACCCACTCGGCAAGTTTTGGAGGCTCACTGCTCTCCCAGGAGCACGATCTTGTCAATCCCGGCCTTGTCGATCCCAGCGGAAGGAGAGGGAGTCGAACCCTCAAGGGCCCAGGGCCTCACCCGCCTAGCAAGCGGTTGCCATCGCCAGTTGGCTTGCCCTTCCGTGCGTTACAGAGTTTAGACGTGCCGCCGGTCCTGCGGGTTCGCGCCAGCGCGCGGATTATTTTTCCGGCTAGCGCTCGGCGGTGAGGTCCCAGAGCTTGATCGCGCTCCCCCCGCCCGTTGCCAGGGTCTTGCCGTCGGGGGCGAAAGCCACCGCGACATAATAGAACCGGCCTGCCCGGTTGGGGCGCGAGGACGCGAGGCAGGACGCAACCTCCTTCTTCTGCGTCAGGTCCCAGATCTTGATGGTGCCTTCCTTAACGAGCCCTAACGCGAGATAATTGCCGTCGGGCGACAGCGCCAACGATCCGATGCCGGACGCAAGGTTGGTCTCGCGGTAGACCAGGTCGCCTTTCGGCAAATTGAAAACGGAAAACATGTAGCTCGGCTCTTGTTTCTCGACGCTGCCGACGACGAGGCGCTTGCTGTCTCGCGAAATGTCGGTCAAGCCGAAGCTGCCGATGTATCGTTTGTCCACAATCGCGCGTGTATTGGCATCCCGGATGGACAAGATGTCATCCGCGGTGCTGATGAGGTACCGACCATCGGGGGTGAATCTCATGCCGAAAATCCCGGTTTTCTCGGCCCCAGCGATGGTATCCGTCTTGTCCGTGTCCAGGTCATGGAACCGCATCGTCCCATCCGAGCCGTAGACCAGCGTCTTGCCGTCTGCTGAAAGCGCCAGCGAGAAGGTAAATGATGACTTCGATTGGATCGGAATGTCCTTGATCCGTTTGCGGCCGGCCAGATCGACGACCATGATGCTCCCTTGACTTGCCACGGCAACGGTCTTGCCGTCAGCGGAAAGGGCGAGCGCCCCCGTTATGTCCTTGTGCTTTTCTTGATACGTCGGCTCCCCGTTCGCGGGATCAAAAACTGTGAGCGCGTCGCCGGTGGCAATGAGCGATTTCCCGTCGGGTGTATAGGCGAGCGCCTTGATCTCGCTGTGGTTTTCAATCGTGCGGAGCAGCCGTGGGACTGCGGCAACGCTGCCCTCGGTAGCTTTCCCAGCGGCTCCGGTCGGCGCCAGCTGCGGGATGTTGTCGGGGTTGCCGAGCTGGCGCACGAGGTTGATCTCCTCGGCGCTTATCTCGAGCAGCCCCTCCATGTCGATCTCGGTCCGGAGCCTCATGCTTAGGTCTGAGATGAACCCGCTGTCCAGGTCGAGTACGACCCGGCCCGTGACGCTGCCCAGGCCCTCCTTGTCGCTCTTCTGGCGGCCGCGGACCGAGCCGGACAGGCCGATCACCGCCTCACTGCCGCCCGCCTTGAGGCGCGATCCGAGGTAGGTGCAAACCAGATCGACGTCCATCACTTGCTTGTTGCCGCCGGATTTGCCGACAATCATCGGCACCTTCGCAGGCCAGGTTTCGCGGAAGGCCACCAGCCGATTCGGCATGTACAGGCAGGTCTGCTCGAAAACACTAGCGACGCGGAGATACATCATAAGGAGCTTTTCGGGATCTTCCGCCGCGAGCGTGGGACCAAAGCCAGGGTCGGTGCGCCGGATGACCTTGCCGGTGACGTTGACAAGGAAGTTCGGCGCCAGCTGGCGAATGAGGTTCGAGTACCTCAGTTCGAGGACACGGATCTTGCCGAAAGGATCTTCCTCGGTGAACCGGTTGGGGCCGATACTCAGGCCGATTGTCGCGCCCTTGTCGCCGGGCGTAACGGTTTCGAGCAGCATGGCATCAAACTTGAGCTCCTGGGAGAACTGATTCTTGCCCAGCTGAATGGTTGTGGTGCGGATCGTGTCGTTGATCTTGACGGTGCGGTGGCCGGCCTGGTTGAGCTTCATCTGCAGGTCGGCGCCGATGCGCCTGAGCCACGGAGCCGCCTCGCAGGACCAGGCGTTGTGCCGGCGCGTGGCGCCGGCGCCGTCGACCAGGACGGGCTGGAACCAGTAGACCTGGCCGGACTCCAGTGCGGCGGGCATCGGCACGTCGGCGACGGCGATGCCGTCCTCGTAGTTGACGCTGAACGTCGTGCGCGGAGAGTCGCCCGGCAGTGGGACGGGCGGGTGGTTGGAGGCCGGACGGGGCATGCCCTTTTTGCCGGCCCAGACTTCGACGCGCAGCGCCTTGACCCGGCGCAGGGGATCGAGGCAGTGGAACTTGACCGGCATCTTCAACTCGTTGTTTTCGACGAAGGGATCACCGTACTGGGTCTCCTCGATACGCCCGTCGAGCATCTGCTCGACGAGGTCGGCAGTTACCGCGAAGCTGCTGCGCGTGCCCTTGATAACGGTGCCCGCGATGCCGATGACGCGTCCCTTGGCGTCGACCACGGGCCCGCCGGAACTGCCCGGCGGCATGTCGCCGGCGAGCTGGACCTGTGTCACAACGCCCGTGCGATCCTTGCGAATGGAGGCGACGGTGGCCCTGTTGATACTGATCCCGGCGCCGAGCCGTTTGCCGAAGGGAAAGCCGAAGAAATAGACTTCCTGCAATTCGCGGAGGCTGGCGGCGGCCGCGTGCACCGGCAAAGGAAGCGGCAAACCGGGATCGCCCACACCGGGATCGGCGACGCGGACGACGGCGAGGTCGTTATTGCGATCGACGCCCAGGACGGTGCCGCGGAGAGTCTTGGCGCCGGGCTGGCCGCTGTTGATAACGACGTTGACCTTGGTCGGCGGCTTGCTTTGCGCCTGGAGCATGCCGAGGACCTGGGCGTTGGTGATGACGATGCCCGGCTCGACGGCGAAGAATCCGCTGCCCGAGGCGCTGGCGCCGTTGGGCATCGTCACCTCGAGATAGACCGTCGACTGCTTGACCTTGTCGCCCGCCGCCGCGTCGATGGGAACCGGGGCGAGATTGCCCGGGGGATTGCCCGGCATGGCATTGCCTGGGCCCCCCGGAATGGGCCCCGGCGGCATGGCCGGGCCGTTGGCCAAGGGCTGAGCATTGTCCGGCCGTAGCGCTAATCGCGAAACCGCGAGCAGCGTGACTGCGCCGCTGACGATCAACAGACCGAACGCCACCGCGATTGTGATGGACACGCATCCCAGGGACAACCGGAATCGAGCCCGCTCGGAGCCGCGCCGCTTGCGGACCGACGGCACCGGCTCGACGTTGGCCCGGCCGCGCCCGGCGCCGGCGCGAACGTCGAGTTGCGTCGACCGGCTTGCCACCGGGTCCGCGGCCGGGGCGAGTTGCTCCAGGGCCGTGACTAGCTCCGCGGGCGTCTGGTAGCGGTCGGCCGGGGACTTCGCGAGCATTTTGTCAAGAACTCGGACCACCGCCACCGGCACATCCGTGCGCAGCTCGCCGATCGGCTGCGGCCGGCGCTCGCAATGGCCGATGACTTTATCGAGCGCGCTGCCGCCGGGAAACGGGACCTGGCCGCTCAGTAAGCAATACAGCGTGCAGCCGAGGCTGTAGATGTCGGAGCGAATGTCGGCGGTACGGGCGTCGCGGCTCTGCTCCGGGGCCATGTAATCGGGCGTGCCCATCAGGACGCCCGCCTGCGTCAGACCTGATTTCTGACTGTCCACAGTCGACTGCTGCGTGGACGCGCTGTCGTCACCTAGCGCGGCTTCGGTGGTCAGCGACGCCAGGCCGAAGTCGAGAATCTTCACGGTCGGTCCCGCGAGCCGAGCGGGACCTGCTTCGCCTGCGGAGCCTTTTTCCGCCTGAGTCGCCGTTGACGAGGTCCCGCTCGGCTCGCGGGACCTACTGACCATGAGATTCTGCGGTTTGATGTCGCGGTGCACCATGCCGTTTTCATGGGCGTGCTGCAGGCCCATTGCCGCCTGGCGGATGTACTCGCACGCCTCGGCGACCGGCAGCGGGCCCCGCTCGGCCAACAGCTTGTGCAGGTCGGTGCCCCTGACGTATTCCATCACCAGGAAATGAACGTCGCCGGCCTGTTCGGCGTCGAAGGCGCGGACGATGTTCGGGTGATCCAGCCGGGCGGCGGCCTGCACCTCGCGCCGAAAGCGCTCGACCGCTTGCTTGCTCGCTACCAGTTTCGAATCGATGACTTTGAGCGCCACGGTGCGTTGCATCAGGCGATGCTCGGCCAGGTACACCGATCCCATGCCGCCCGCACCCAGAAGCTGCAGGATGCGATAGCGGCCATGATTGGCCAACTCCGCCGGTTGGTCGCAAGCGCCGGGAACCATGGTGGCTGGCGCCACGGTCGCCGCGCCCTCGGGCTCGGCACGCGGTGCCCGGCTGGCCGTTGCTACCGTCGCCGCATCCGCGATCTCAGCGGGCCCAGCGACAACGGGCGCGGCGGCGCGAGGGCTATCGCCGCTGCTAGGTGGCTCGCGTCCGTCATCCTTCGCCTGGCGCACCAGGCCCACGAAGGTGTCAGCCTGGATTTGCTTCACCGTCTCGCAGCAGGTCGCGCAGCTCGCCAGGTGGCTTTCGACCAGATCGACCTCGGTCGATTCGAGTTTCCCCAGGGCGAAATCACTCAACTGGTTCTGGTGCGGATGTGCTCCTGAATTCGCTTGCATGGCCCATCCTCCCGTGAGACGCTATTTCCAACCGCGGCGAGCGTCGAGGCGTCAGCCCGACTGTGTCGCGGCTCACGTCGGGCTGACGCCTCGACGCTCGACGAGGTTTTTCTGCGCTTGCCCAACAATAAAGTGCAGATGGCGGCGATTTCTGACAGCAACAAACGAAAATAAACCAACAGCCGCCAGCTGCTGCTAGGAGCGTTCGGAAAGAATGACGGGTTCAGGAAGTCGGCCGAGCCCGCGGCGCTAGCGCTAGCCAAGGGCGCGGTCGCCTCGCCCTTGGCTAGCGCCGCGGGCTCGGCCGAGTCATTTCTTCCGAACGCTCTAAGGTATCAGTCCCGCGGCTGCCGTTCGCAACGCCTTGAGCACCCGTGACTTGGCGGCATAAACCGAATGGAGCGGCATACCTAGCTCGGCGGCCACCTGCTCCGCCGGCACGCCGTCGAGCGTCTGCCGCTGAAAAGCCCGCCAGGTCGCCGGGGCGAAGCGCGGCTCCGCCGCGGCGAGCAGCTGCTGCATCAGCTGCCGGTCGTGCTCGCGGTCCCAGAGCTGGCTCAATTGAGATTGGCGGTCGCTGAGCTTTTCGAGCTGATCAAGAAAGTCGCTGCCGCCCACCGCGATGGGCCGATGTTGGCGCGATCGCCAGAAGTTGCGCAGGCGATTGACCAGGATCGCACGCAGCCAGCCACGGAATGCGCCGCGCTCGGGGCTCGGGCGGAACTGCCGCATCTCCCTGGATACTGCCAGGAGCACATCCTGCACCAGGTCGTCGGCGTCGGCGGCCGACAGCATATCGTAACGGCGCAGCCAGGCGTGCAACACCGGCGTGTACAGCTCGACGAGGCGATTCCAGGAATCGGCATCGGGCCGGTTGCACAAGCGCTCGAGCAGGCTGAGGGACGTGTCTGGCATGCGAATGCCATAATCGCAATCGGCCTGGGGACAGCAGCAACACTACCACAGGCGCGATTCAATGTCTATCCCCCCATCGCCGGCATCCGCGCCACCAGCGCTTGCATGTGCCGCCGCATCTCGTCCTCGGGCAGATGCACGCGCTGGCCGTGGCCGGGTAGCACCCACTCGAAGCGGAACTCCGCCAGCCGGCGCATCGACGCAATTTGCCGCGGCCAGGAGTAGCAGCAGTAGTCGGGAGACGCGTCGAGCCGATGGCTGTAGCGATCCCAATGGAGGTGGTCGCCGGTGAACAGGAAACGGTCGCGGAACAGAAGCACGCAGTGGCCTCGCGTATGCCCCGGCGTCGGAATCGCGAGGAAGTCGGCGGCCAATTCGATCGGCTCCTCGCCATCGAGGACGTGCTCCGCATCGGGCTGTGCGGACAGTTCGTCGCGATGAATGATGCGCCGGCTGCCGAAGTGCTCAGCGTAGCGGGCGGCGTCGGCCACGTCGTCGCGGTGGGTCAGGAAGACGTTCGCGATGCCGCCGAGATCTTCAAAGCGATGGACCAGCCTCGGCAGGAACTTCGGCGCGTCGATCAGCCAGTTGCCGTCGCGGTGGAAGACGAAATAGCTGCTGCCGCCGAACGATTTCGGCGCGGTGAAGCCACAGTACAAGACCGGATCCTCGATGAGCAGCGGGAAGTCGTTCATTACCGTCTGAGGCCGCTCGCTGCCCTGGCTGCCAATCGAGCCGGTGGGGCAGCACACCAGTGCCTGCAGCGCGTGCCGGCGGTCCTCCGCGGTCGCCGGCTGATGGTGTACGTAGGCATGATCGGTTGCCGCCTCGAAGACGGCCGGGGCGAGTTGGCGGCAGGTATCGCAGTCGATGCAGGTGGCGTCGACGAAGAATTCGCCCGGAACATCCTCCGGAACGCGCTTGTGGATGTTGGCCATGGTCGGGTCTCCGCCGTCCCATTTCGCTAATAGGGAAGCCTGTTTGGTTCCCGGACTCGGCCAGGAACGCTACTTCTTTTTTTGTTTGGGTGCATTTTCGATGCTATGCTCCCCAAAGTTACCGCTCGCTTTTCCAGCTACCTTGTGCGTGACGATTTCTGGAGAATGTCATCCATGGCCCCTGCATCGTTTGCGGTGTGGATCAAGGCGTTTATTGGGCGCTTTCAGGATATGCAAGACGGGCCGCGCCGACGAACGCGCCGCCGGCCCAGGAAATCGCTTTTTCTCGAGGCTCTCGAACCACGAGACTGTCCGACCGCGTTGAGCCAACCGTTCAACCCGTCCGATGTGCTGGTCGTGACCGGCAACACCCTGAACGAATACACCACCGGCGGCAGCCTGGTGCAGTCCTTCTCGGTTGCGTATCCGGGCGACCGCCCGGACGGCGAAGAGGCGCGCGGTGTGGTCGTCGGCCCCGGCGGACTGGCCTATGTCTTCAACGGCACCTCCAGCCCGTACCTGAGCGCTCTCGATCCGGCGACGGCGACCTGGACCCATACGACGCTTGCCGGCGTGAGCCTGGCGAACGACCCCGGCTATGGCGAGATGGGCCAATATCAGCAATACGTCTTTGCGCCGAATATGAGCACGCCCGACGCGGGGATCGTCCGCTTCGACACCGCCACCGATACGGCGACACCGTTTGCGACCTCCACCGCATACAACAACGTTGCCGTTGGACTGGACGGCAAGTTGTACGCGATCAGGTCGTCGGGAGCCATTATCAACGTCTACGACCCGACCAGCATGAATCTGCTGGAGTCCGTCGATGTATCCGGCGTATCCACCGATCCGCGTGGCGTGGCCGTCGATGCAGCAGGCAATATCTTCACAGCGGATTGGAATGGCGACATCGACGAGTTTGACGGCGATGGCGACCTTCTGAACAGCCTGAATCCGAGCGATGGCGACCTCACCAGCATTGCCCTGGCATCCGATGGGCAAATAATTGCCGGAACCAGCCTCGGCGACCTCATCGTCACCGACGAATCGCTGTCTAGCCCCAGCATCTTCCCAACGAACGAGTCCGGCACCGAAGCCTACGTCGCGTTGGTCACGCCCCAGATGTCACCGGCGGTCACAAGCGGCGCCAACACCACCTTCACCGTCGGCAACGCCGGCTCGTTCACGGTGCAGAGCATCGGCTCGCCCACGACGGCGCTCACCGAGATCGGCGCACTCCCCAGCGGCGTGACGTTCACCGACAACGGCGACGGCACGGCCAGCCTTACCGGCACGCCGGAAGCCGGCACGGGCGGGGTCTACGTGTTCACGATTACCGCCCAGACCGACTTCGGCAGCGACGCGACCCAGACCTTCACGCTCACGGTCGATGAGGCGCCGCCCATCACCAGCGCCCCGCCACGGCATTCACGGTCGGCACCGCCGGTGCGTTCACCGTGACCACCGGGAATGATTACCCGACGGCCACCACGCTCCAGGAGTTCGGCACCTTGCCCACCGGCGTCACGTTTACCGACAACGGCAACGGCACGGCCAGCTTTGCCGGCACGCCGGAAGCCGGCACGGGCGGGGTCTACGCGTTCACGATCACCGCGCAAAACGACTTTGGCAGCGGCGTGCCGCAGACCTTTACGCTCACCGTCGATGAGGCCCCGTCGATCACCAGCCTCCCCGCCACGGGATTCACGATCGGTACCGCGGGTACGTTCACCGTGACCACCGGATACGATTACCCGACGGCCACGACGCTCCAGGAGACGGGCACATTGCCCGCCGGGGTCACGTTTACCGACAACGGCGACGGCACCGCCACGCTGACGGGCACGCCGAACGCCGGCACCAATGGAACCTACCCGATTACCATCACGGCGGATAACGGCGTCGGCGACGATGCGGTCGAGAACTTCACGCTGACGGTCCTGAAAAAAACCGTGACGACTCTCAACGTGCCCACGTTTGCCGAAGTGTTTGGCGAGCCGATCACGCTCACGGCGACCGTGGTGCCGGCGGTGGGCTCGGCCACGCTTAGCGGCACGGTCACTTTCTTCGACGGCAGCACACCGATCGGCGCACCCGTGACGCTGAGCGGGGGCAAGGCGACGCTCACCACGGCGGCGCTCGGCGCCGGCAGCAACGCGATCACCGCGGTTTACAGCGGCGGCGGCGCCTATGGAGTGAGCACGTCCCCGACCGTGGCCAAGTCCGTGGCCGTCGCCTCGACCCACGTGCAGCTCACGCCGTCGACGCTGGCCCCGGTGTACGGCCAGCCCATCACGTTCACGGCGCACGTGAATGCTGTGTCGCCCAGCACGGTCACGCCGACCGGTACGATCACGTTCATGGACGGGTCCAGCGTGCTGACCACGGCCACGGTAACCAACGGCGTCGCGACCCTGACGGACGCGAGTCTCGCCGTGGGCAAACACGCGCTGACGGCGGTCTTCGCCAGCGCGAACGCCAACGACGGGGCCAACACCTCCGTGGTCCTCAACGAAACGGTCGGCCAGGCATATACGGTGGTCACCGTCACCGCGGCGCCTGGCCCGGCGGTGGTTGGGCAATCCGTGACCTTGACGGCGCACGTCAACATCGCGGCACCGGGCTCAGCCGCCCCCACCGGCCTGGTCACCTTCAGGGACGGCCTGACCCTGCTTGGAACGGCGAACGTGAGCGACGGGATCGCAACGTTCACGACCGCGAGCCTGGCCGCGGGCACCCACACGTTCATGGTTTATTACGGCGGCGACGGCGATACCACGACCACCATGGCCGTGGCAAGGCTGCAGGTCAATGCGGCGGCAACCACCGTCGACCTCAGCTCGTCGCCGACAACCAGCCTGGCCGGCCAGTCGATCACGCTGACGGCCCAGGTCGGCGTCGTCGCGCCGGGCGTGGCGGTGCCGAGCGGAACGGTCGCTTTCTACCGCGGCTCGACGCTGGTTGGCACCGGCACCGTCAGCAGCGGCGTCGCCTCGGTCACCACGCAGAAGCTGACCGCCGGCACGTACCACTTCACCGCGGTGTATCGCGGCGACAGTCATTGCCAGGCCAGCAGCTCGACATGGACCGTGACGGTCAACACGGTCGGCCACGGCACGACGACGGTGACGCTCAACTCGAGCGCCGATCCGTCCACGGTTGGCAGCCCGGTGACCTTCACCGCGACGGTCGCCGCCGTCAGCCCCGCGGGCACGCCTACCGGCACGGTGACGTTCTACAATGGCACAAGCTTGCTCGGTTCCGCAGGCCTGAGCGCTGGCACCGCCACGCTGCCGGGCGTGAATCTGGCCAGCGGCACGTACAGCATCACGGCCAACTATAGTGGCGACGTGAACTACGCCGCCAACACTTCGGCGGTTTGGACCCAGACGGTTCAGGTGGGAACCACGACGACTCTCACCTTTTCGGCCGTCGCCCCCGTGTATGGCCAGCCCGTCACGATTACGGCACGCGTCAGTCCGACTTCGTACAGCCCGGTCACGCCGACCGGCACGATCACGTTCATGGAAGGGAGCACCGTGCTGGGCACGGCAACGCTGACCAACGGCGTCGCGTCCCTGCCGAACCAGAGCCTCGCCGTGGGCACCAACGGGCTGACCGCCGTTTTCGCCAGCACGAGCGCCGTCGACGCGGGCAACACCTCCGCTGTATTCGACGAAAAGGTCGGCCAGGCACGAACTGCGATCACGTTCACCGCGCTCAGCCCGACGGTGTATGGGCAATCCGTGACCTTGACTGCGAACGTCAGCGTCGCGACACCGGGCGCGGCCACCCCCACTGGCAGCGTGACCTTCAACGACGGCCTGACCTCGCTTGGATCAGGCGTCATCAGCAATGGTGTCGCAACGTTTACGACTTCGAGCCTGGCCGCGGGCACCCACAGGTTCACGATCGCCTACCCCGGCGACGCCGATACCACGGGCAGCAACACCTCGGGCGAGCTGGTGGTCGATCAGGCGGCAACCACCGTCGACCTCAGCTCGTCGCCCCAGTTCGGCGTGGCCGGCCAGTCGATCACGCTGACGGCCCAGGTCGCCGTCGTCGCGCCGGGCGTGGCCGTGCCGAGTGGGACGGTCGCCTTTTACAACGGTTCGACGTTGCTTGGGACCGGCATCGTCAGCAACAGCGTCGCCTCGTTCACCACGCAGAAGCTGGCCGCCGGCACGTACGCCTTCACCGTCGTGTACCGCGGCGACAGTCATTGCCAGAGCAGCGCATCGAACTGGACCATTATGATGGTCAACCCACCGGTGATTAGCAGCGTGACGCTGACGCCGGCCACTCCGCTGCCCGATGGGCCGGTGACGGCCACTGTCGCCGCAACCGATCCCCAAAGCCTGCCGCTTCTCTACACCTATGTTTGGAGCGTGAACGGCACGACGGTGCAGACCGACACCGGCATCGCCAGCGCGACCGACCAAATCAATCTGCGCCAGCTGACGGGCGTCGGCGTGGTGTCGGGCGCGACGGTAAAGGTCTCGGTTACGGCCAGCAACGTGTTGCTCAATAGCGCAACGTCGAGCGCAAGCGTCACGGCTCTCGGCCCCGTGGTCACCGGCGTCGCCATCGGCATGAACGACCCGACGAACCAAAACGTGACCAATGTGACCGCGACGCCCAGCGTTACCGATTCGCCTAGCCAGACGATTATCTACACCTACCAATGGTTCCTGGGCGCGGCGCCGATTCCCGGCGCCACCGGTTCCACGCTCGATTTGACCCAGGTCAGCGGCTTGCAGGCGGGCAGTACGATCGCGGTCACAGTGGTACCGACCGACAGCGGCTCGATCACGGGCTTGGCGTTCACCAGCACGGCGGTCACGATCGCCGCCGTCAGCCCGACGATTTCCCTGAATACGCCGACAGCAAGCTCGGTGGCGATCACGCCGGACAATGTGGCTAACGCGACCATGTTGATGGCGACGCCGCAGAGTCCCGCCGATCCGCTCGGCCAGCCGATCGCGTACAGCTATCAATGGCTGGAAAATGGTTCGCCCATCTCGACCGCCACGACGCCGAGCGCCGGCACGGCAACTTTGATCCTGAGCCAGCTCACCAGCGTTAACAGCATCGACACATTCGCCGTCCTGGTTACGCCCAGCGACGGCACGCTGACCGGGCCGACGTTCACGAGCGGCAATGTCGGTGTGGCCGCCGGGGCAGGAGGATTCGAATTCGTCAACCCGCCGGTGATCACGACCGTGACGCTGGCGTCGGCCAATAACGCCGATGCAAGCGGCACCGTGTCGATCACCGGCGGCGACATCGTGACCGCGACCGTCAGCGGCTCCGATCCGCAGGGCCTGAATGTCACCTACACCTATGCGTGGGAGGTCAATGGCGTGGTCGTCCAGACCGACTCCAACCTGTCGACAACGAGCGACCAGCTCAATTGGAGCACCGTGCCTGGCGGCGTTGTGGCCGGCCAGACCGTCAGCGTGGTCGTCACGCCCAACAACAGCGTGCTCGACGGAGTCGCCTCGACCTCGAATACGCTCAACGTTACTGCTTAGCCTGCAGGACCGGGCTCGCTTCGTCGCGGAATTCGCAAGAATTCCGCGACGAGGCGACGGGCCTTTAGCGCATCCAGGCGAATCAATTGCGAAACAGCCACTGCACCAGCGGCGTCAGGCGCGTTCGATTATACGCGTCGCCGATCTTCTTGATCGCTTCGGCCTGCGTGGGATAAGGGTGAATTGTCTTCGCGATCGTGCCCAGGCCGAGTCCGGCGACCATCGCCGCCGGCGGTCTGAATCGTGGTCATGAGCTTGACCGTCTCCGGCTTGAGATGGCGCTTGCCGTCAAGCTCGCCGCCGCGCAGGACCATTTGGCAAGAACGCGCGTAGTCGGAGGCGGTGGAAAAGAGCCCGCCGTTCGGCGCAGGGAAACGGTCCAGGCTCGTCGGTGATTTGCCGTTGAGGAACCCGATGTCGGTCGCTTCGAGTTCGCCCTTGTCGGTGCGGCGGTACGATTTGGCCAGACGCGGCAGTTGTTTCTCCGTGAGGTCAGACGAGCAACCAGCGTGACACCGCCGAGTTTGACTTCGTCGCGATCCTCCAGAACGCGATCGACCTTGCAGGGGTCCCAGCGGCTGGTCGTGTACAGGTATTGGCCCTTGCCGCCCAAAGCGATGACCTGGTCGTCGCCGCGCATGACAAAAACCTTGGCCCCGGCTGGTTGTGGCAGCGTCTGGCTCATGCTCTGTTCCTTCAATGGAACCTCACCGCCCCGTGGCTGCACCTTGCCAACCATTCCACACCAGCCCAGGTCGATTTTCGATACAAGATCATTGCCCGCAGCCAGTAACGTAAACTGTCCCCAATTTCTCTCTGTTCCTTCAATGGAACCTCACCGCCCCGTGGCTGCACCTTGCCAACCATTCCACACCAGCCCAGGTCGATTTTCGATACAAGATCATTGCCCGCAGCCAGTAACGTAAACTGTCCCCAATTTCTTTCCAATTTCTTTCCAATTTCTTTTCACCTGGTCCGGAACCCCGCCGGCCACCATGAAGTCATGCATCGCCTTGGCAACGGCCTTGAGGTCGAGGCCGCCCAGGTTGCTGGCCATCCAGTTGCGGGCAACCTCCTTTGCGGTGACGTAGCCGGTGCAGGGCCAAAGCACGGAGCCATTCCCCGGCGGCCTCAAGCAACTCCAGAGGCGTCTTGCCGGCCAGGTCGAGGAACAGCGGTCGCCAGGAGGGGGCATACTTGCGAAACGCCTCCGGTCCGCCGAGCAGCTCGGCCAGCTTTCGGTGCTTGCGCCGGTGTCAAGCGCAACGGCGGCCGCGGCGCCGGCAGCGTCTCCCAGGCCTTCCACTGCCGCTCCCAGTAGAGGACGGCGTACACCAGCGTCCGCAGCGGCATAAGCGGATCATGCCGACTCTGATGTTCCACGAGGACGCAGACGAAGACCGGCACGGTCTCGGCCGGCGTCTTGTAGGGGATGCGGAAGAGCAGGTCCGACTCCCGGTGCCGCCAGTCTTCGAGCGGGAAGTCCCGCGGCAGGATCTCGCGCTCTTCGCAGACGAAGCCGTCCGCGATCTCCCCCAGGACCTCGTGGAGCAGCTCGCGCAGGTTGGCCGGGTTCTGCAGTTGGTCGCGGATCGCTTGATCCGCGAAATCGTGCGGCGGCTCGTCGGCGGTCGGCATGGGGCTACTCCTCGACAGGGAGATTGTACCGAGTGCCGTCGTCGGCAACAATTTCTGCCGGGTTCACATGACTCTGAAGACGACGCCGGCCGTGGCGGCAGGGTTGTCAGCGGTTGCTGGAAGCGGTCAAGGCGGCGTGAGCGCGGTAAGATGAGCCGGGCCGGGAGCGAATCCCGGTCCGGTTTGTTTCTCCGGCACCAGGAGCTTATGTCATGCGAAGCCAAGTGAAATGGCCAGTTGTACTCTGGCTGGCGGTTGTCGTGCTTGCTTCATGGATACCGTGTACGAAGGCCCAAGAAGGAAAGAACCCGGACAAGGACTCGCAACAAAAACTGGCGCAAGAGCCCAAGCCCGCCGGCCCCAAAGAAAAGGACCTCGCCGCCCTGCAAGGCGATTGGAAGTTCATGTGGGCGGAGCGCGATGGCCAGCGCTACGACGCCGCTCAGAATGTTCTCTCGATCCGCGACAACAAATGGGGCCCCAAGGGCAAGGACGCGATCGCGGCCTTCAAAATCGACCCGAGCGCCATGCCGAAACTCATCGACATCACGAGTGTCGAGGGCAAGGGGCACGTGACGGAGGGCATCTATAAGACCGAGGGTGACATGCTCATAATGTGCCTCTACCTCGGGGACGGCCCGCGGCAGCGCCCGCTGGAGTTCGCGACCACGCCAGGGTCGTACCTGCTCATTTACGGCTGGAAGCGCCTGGAGAAGTAACCAGTCCGAACCTCCACGCGCAGCAGACGGCCCACGCGCACTGCGGTTCTCAACTGCTCAACGGTGTGTCCCGCGCGATGCGGTCGGGCCGCTGACGCGATTTACGTATCAGAACGTATTTACGTAGCAAAGCCGTTACAACGCACTATCCGCCCACTACCCAATTCCCAAAGCCTTTGCCGCCCTGCCGGCAGGTCGTCGCCCATCACTCCCCGGTCCAGTCAGTCGGCGTGGCCGGCGAGGGCCCGGTCGAGGTTGTAGGCGGCGCTGATCAGTGCCAGGTGGGTGAAGGCCTGCGGGAAGTTGCCCAGGGCCTCGCCGCTCGGCCCGGTCTGCTCGGCGTACAGCCCGAGGTGGTTGCCGTAGCCCAGCATCTGCTCGAACAGCAACCGGGCCTCGGCCAGGCGCGCCGGGTCAGTCCGTCCGGCCCGGGTCAGGGCCTCGACCAGCCAGAAACTGCACATGTTGAACGTCCCCTCCACGCCCGGCAGCCCGTCCGGGGCCGCCTTCGGGTCGTAGCGGTAGACCAGCCCGTCGGCGGCCAGCCCGCCCCGGGTGGCCGGCGACCGGATCGCGTCCACCGTGGCCAGCATGCGCGGATCGTTGGGGGCCATGAAGAAGGTCAGCGGCATGAGCAGCGCGCTGGCGTCCAGGGCGTCGGAGCCGTACGACTGCACGAACGACCCCCGCGCCGCGCTCCACCCCTTCGCCATCACGTCCTCGTAGACGGCGTCGCGGGCCTTCAGCCAGGCGGCCCGATCCGCCGGCAAGGAGCGCTTGTCCGCCAGCCGCAGCCCGCGGTCCAGCGCTACCCAGCACATGAACTTCGAGTAGACGAATTGCCGCGGCCCGCCGCGCACTTCCCAGATACCTTCGTCCTCCCGGCCCCAGTTGCCGGCCACCCAATCGACCAGGTCGCGGAGGTGCCTCCAGGCGTCGTAGCCGAGCGGGGCGGCGTACTTGTTGTGCAGGTAGACCGCGTCCATCAGCTCGCCGTAGATGTCCAGCTGCAGCTGCCCGTGGGCGGCATTGCCGACCCGGACCGGCCGTGACCCCATGTAGCCGTCCAGGTGCGTCAGTTCCTGCTCGGCGAGGTCGGACCGGCCGTCCACGGCGTACATGAGCTGCAGCGGCCCGTCGCCGCGCGATTCGCCCTCCTTCGAGCGCGCGGCCAACCACTGCATGAACCGGGTCGCTTCCTCGGTGAACCCAACCCGCAGGAAGGCGTACACCGTGAACGCTGCGTCGCGAATCCAGGTGTAGCGGTAGTCCCAGTTCCGCACCCCGCCGATCCCTTCCGGCAGGCTGGTGGTCGGGGCGGCGACGATCGCCCCGGTCGGCTGATACGTGAGCAGCTTCAGCGCCAGGGCCGAGCGCAGGACCACCTCGCGCCACCGGCCCCGATAGGTGCAGCGGGCCGCCCACCGCTGCCAATAATCGACCGTCGCGCGGAACCAGTCGCCGGCCTCCTCCGTCCCGGGGCACCGGCCGGGGTGGGCGTCCGGGGCGATGGTCCGCAGGACGAACGTGGCGCTCTCGCCCTCGCCAAGGGGGAACGCGGCCACCGCCCCGTCTCCGTCGCGCCGGAGGGGGACCGAAGCGGCCAAACCCAGGGACAGGCCGGGGCCGTCGAAGCGGGCGCCGCACCCGCTCACCTCAGTAACGTGCCGCGCCCGCGCGTAGTCGAACGCCGGGCGGCACTCCATCTCCAGCGGCAGGCGGCCGCGGACCACGCGGACCCGGCGGACGAGCTGGGCGTCCGGCCCGGCGCCGGGCCCCACCGGCATGTAGTCCTCGACCTCGGCGATGCCATCGGGGTGCAGGAAGCGGGTGACCAGGACGTTCGTTTCCGGCCAGTAGTATTGCTTGTGGCGCAGTGCGCCGGCCGCGCTGCCGACGGCCGGGGCGATCCGGAAGCGCCCCCCTTGTCGCCGTCGAGGATCGCCCCGAACACGCTGGGCGAGTCGAACCGGGGCAGGCACAGCCAATCGACCGACCCGTCCAGGCCGACCAGGGCGGCGCTGTGCATGTTGCCTACGATGCCGTGGTTCTCGATCGGTTGGTAGCGCATCAGCGTCCGCCTCCGGTTGCAATTTCTTCTCCCGCTACCCAAACCCCAAAGCAAGATCAGTGCCGCCGCATCCAGATCGCGGCCCGATCGCACGCCCCGGAGGACACAGGCCTCCAGACACATCTCGACTCCCTTGGCACCGTTCTTGCTCGCCTTGTGACGCCGTAGCGCAGGCCGCCGCATGAAACTGCTTTCACCCAGGGGCAACCGATGCATCTACTCAACATCCAATCTTCTCCTCGTGGGCGGAAGTCCGCGTACGAGGCCCAGACGTTGATTCCGTTTATCGAGAACGGCCCGCTTATTTTCTGGATGTACCCGGTTTTCGGGATTCGGGGAGCCAGCTGGTTTCTCGGGGCGTCGGAATGGTTGTTTGCCGCGCTCTTGATCTGGGGATTCTGGA
The DNA here is from genome assembly GCA_963834865.1 of uncultured Gemmataceae bacterium. Classification (GTDB taxonomy): domain Bacteria; phylum Planctomycetota; class Planctomycetia; order Gemmatales; family Gemmataceae; genus CAWIDK01. The sequence continues at coordinate 565,851 of CAWIDK010000002.1, read as the reverse complement.
ACAAGAAAGCGGGCATTCTCGGGGCGCTCGGTTGTGCCTTCGCAATGATAGGAACGGTCACCATCATCCCGTTCATGCCCGACGGCTGGGACGCGGCCGCCGGCTTCCCGGCGATGAAAGGCAACGTGGCTTTCCTCATGAAGGATGTGGTTCTTCTCGCCGCCTCCGTCTACCTGCTGAAGCAGGACGTGGTGCGAGCTGCATTTTCCGCCGACGAACGGCGCCAACGGTGTGACGTTGCTGAAAGCGGCGCCCGGGCCGTGGCGCAGGTGGCAGCCACGTCGAGATGACACCTGGATCTTGAGACGAGAAAGGAGCGAGCGATGGCGACCTTGATGCAAGATACTGCCCACGAGCAAAGGGCGGCGAGTTCCCAGGTGGAGGCGGTCGGCCGCGAGCTGGCGCGCTACGGCCTGGTGGTCGTGGTGGCGTGGATCGGCCTCATGAAGTTCACGGCGTACGAGGCCGAGGGCATCCGCCCCTTCGTCGCCAACAGCCCGCTGATGAGCTGGGTCTACGGGCCCCTGAGCGACCGGGGCTTCTCGGCCGTGCTCGGCGTCGTCGAGGTCGCCATCGTGCTGCTCATCGCCGCGCGCCCGTTCGCGCCTCGGGCTTCCGCCCTCGGCAGCGCCCTGGCGGTCGGGATGTTCCTTACGACCCTGAGCTTCCTCCTCACCACACCGGGCGTTTGGGAGCCGAGTCTCGGCGGCTTCCCCGCCCTGTCAGCGGTCCCCGGCCAGTTCCTCATCAAGGACCTGGCGCTGCTCGGGATTTCGCTCTGGTCGCTCGGCGAAGCCTGGCAGGCGAGCGAGCGCGGGAAGCCGGTCCGCTGAGCTTTCGCTTTCGAGCCTTGAACTCCTTGGATGAAACGTGCTCTGTCGAGCTTTCGACTAACCGGGGCGCTTCGCGACGCACAGCCCGTCCATCAGCAGTTGCCACACGTCGTGGTACGCCGCGTCGATGACCGGGTCGAGCCACTCGGCGGCGTGGGCCGGATGATGGAACCGGGACGTGGCGAGCAACACCGCCCGGCCGGCGGCTACAGGGTCGCCGGTGCGGAACGTGCCTTCCTTCACGCCGGAGCGGATGACCATGGCGGCCAGGCCGACCAGCTCGTCGACGTGGGCGACGACGACGGACTCGGCGTCGGCCGCCAGCGTCCGGTAGGCGGCGAACAGCTCCGGGTCGTCCGCGGCGCGGCGGCGCTTGACGGCGATCAGCGTGTCGATCAGCCGCCGTAACCGCTTTGGGGCCGGGCCCGGCTTGGCGACGATGGCCCGCAGCGGGGGCATGGTCGTCTCCACCCACTGGCCGACGACCAGGTCCCGCAGCTCGGCCTTGCTCGCCACGTGCCGGTACACGGCCGCGTGGCTCACGCCCAGCGCCCGCGCCACGTCCACCACGGTCGCCTTGGCCGGGCCGAACCTGCGGAGGACGTCCTCGGCCGCAGCCAGGATCCGATCGCGGGTGAGTGGGGTGTTGGTGGGGCGCATGTGTACCTTCTTTTCAGGTTTTGAAATAGCTCTCTCCTTCCAGGTCAGCGAGAAAGGTCGAGAGCCGGCAGCAATCAATGCTTAATCGCGACCGCCGCGGCTGCGATGCCGCCCAACTCCGCCAGGATTTCCGGCGACAGCGTCAACTGCCCGGCGGCCAGATTCTCGCGGAGGTGGGCGAGCGACGACGTGCCGGGGATCAACAGGATGTTGGGCGACCGGTGCAGCAGCCATGCCAGCGCGACCTGCATCGGCTTGGCCCCGAGTCGGTCCGCGACGGCCGACAGGGTGGACGACTGCAGCGGTGTGAACCCGCCGAGCGGGAAGAACGGCACATACGCGATGCCCTGCCGGGCCAGGTCGTCGATCAGGGCGTCGTCGTGACGGTGGGCCAGGTTGTAGTTGTTCTGCACGCACACGACGTCGGTGATCGCCTGCGCCTCGGCCACCTGGGCGGCGGTGACGTTGCTTAGGCCGATGTGGCGGATCAACCCCTTGCGCCGGAGGTCGGCCAGCACCGTCACCTGCTCAGCGATCGGCCCCTCCGCGGGGCCGTGGATCGCCCCCATCGCGCGGTAGTTGACGATGTCGAGCGCATCCAGGCCCAGGTTGCGGAGGTTGTCGTGGACCGCGGCGGTCAGTTCTTGGGGTGAGATGGCCGACTGCCACGACCCGTCCGGCGGGCGGCGGGCCCCCAGCTTGGTGACGATCACCAGTCCCGCGGGGTACGGGTGCAGGGCCTGCCGGATGATCTGGTTGGTGACGTGCGGGCCGTAGAAGTCGCTGGTGTCGATATGGTTAACGCCGGCCGCGACAGCGTCCCGGAGGACGGCGACGGCGCCGTCCGGGTCTCGGGGCGGCCCCCACACGCCGGGGCCGGCCAGCTGCATCGCGCCGTAGCCTATCCGTTGGACCGTCAATGACGTGCTGGGGAACGTGAACCGGCCGCCGAGCTTGGCTTCACTCATGGTATTGCTCCTTTGCCTGTGCTGAGTATTGCTCCTTTCCCGTGCTCACACGAATAAGCATACGCGCGTTGGTTACAGAGGTCAAGTGTTGAAACTAGTAACTACGAACTTCGGCAGGCGTGGGGTTCGGCCCTATACATCGCCCTGCCCTTCGCACAATCTCCCCCAGCATGTCGCGTACCGCGAGCCCAAGGACGTAGTTAATGCGGTTTTCCATTTGCCGGCTGGGAACGGTCCTGAGGATGGACGATCGCCGCGGGCCCCCCAATGTAGTAGGAGGGGTATGGGGGCCAGCAGACCGAGGGAAGCCGCTTGCGGCAATAGTCGTCAGGACCGCCGCAGCGAGGGAAACAATCCCGGGGCCACCAGCGCAGAAGGCCTCCGCCGTAAGGGAACCAGCCACCGGTCGGCCCCAGGCGCCACGGGGAGCGGGCGGGGCGCGGCTCATTGCAGGGCGGATCCTCGGCGCAGGCCCAGCCCGCGGCTAGCAGTGTGACGAGAGCGATGCCAATCCATGCCTGGAGTCTCATGGCTTCTTCTCCTGTTTGGATGGGCCGGCCATTTCACGGAACCGGCGAGCGACCGTCGGCGGCCTGTGGCAACCCAAACCGGGCGTGGGACACAGCCGGCACCGGGCCGGCCCTGTCAGCGGGATGCGGCTCGCAGCCCGTCTCGCGGATCTGCCAGCCTCCGCCCAACGCCTCGTAAACCTGGATCAGGCCGGTCACGATCTCCCCTTGTGCCTGGGCCAGCGTGTCCTGCTGGGTCACCAGGTTCTGCTCCAACTGAGTGACCCGCGTGAAATCGACGGTCCCGGCCTGGTACTGAGCCACGGCGATCTGGACCGCCTCCTCGGCATCCTTCACGCTGGCGGCCTGGAACTTCGTGCGCTGCTGGGCCTGCAGGAAGGTCACCAGGCCGTTCTCCACGTCCTGCGCGGCGCTCAGGACGGTATTCTGGTAGGTGGCCACCAGCTCCTGGAACGAGGCCTGCTGGAAGTGGACGTTATTCAGGATGCGCCCGTAGTTGAGGATGTTCCACGTAAAGGTCGGGCCGATGGTGCCGTTCAGGGCCTGGGGCGTCCAGAGGTTCTTGAAGAACTCCGCCGAATACTGCCAGGTGCCGTTGATGTAGATGTGCGGGTAGAACTCGGCCTCGGCCACGCCGATCTGGGCCGACTGCGCGGCCGCCTGGCGCTCCGCCTTGCGAACGTCGGGACGGCGGCGCAGCAGGTCCGCCGGGATGCCGACGGCCGCTTCCACGGGCGCCGTCGGGATGGGTCGCGGGCCGAGCTTGGCCTGCAGCTCTTCCGGCGGTATGCCGAGCAGGACGCACAGCTGGTTGTTGTATTGCCGCAGGCTGATCTCCAGCTCGGGGATGGTGGCCTGCGTTTGCTCCAGCGTGCTGCGGGCCTGGGCCAGGTCGAGTTTCGTAACCGTCTTGGCGATGTAGCGCGCCTCGACGATCTTCAACGTCTCGCGCTGCAGCTCCACGTTCTGCTGGGCGTACTTGATTCTTTGCTCGGTGATGCGCAACTGGGCGTAGGCCGTGGCCACCTGGCCCAGGAGGGTGACCAGCACGTCGTCATAGTTTTCGACCGAGGCGTCCAGGCTGGCGTTGCCCGCTTCGATCCGCCCGCCGGAACCGGCCCCAGAAGTCGAGCTCCCAGCTCAGGTTGAACCCCTGGTCCCACTGACCGTACCACCGCTTGAAAGCTGGGAAAGTAACACCCGGCAAGCCACCGGTGGCGCGCTAAACTGGAGAACGTTGTTGGCTGTTTCCTGGCTGAGGCCGTTCCACGTGAAGCCCCCGGTGGCGGTCTGCGTTTGCGGGAACAAGTTCCCCACCGTCGTGGCGAGCTGCGCCCGCGCTTCCAGCACCCGCATCCCGGCCACGCGCAGCGTCAGGTTCTGCCGGTAGGCGTCGCAGATCAGGGAATCGAGCACCGGGTCGTTGAAGACGGTCCACCATTTGCTCAGATCGTCCGACGCCGTCCGCACGCGCTGGTCGTTGGCGTCGATCCAGTCCTTCGCCACCGGGTGCCGGCGGCTTCAGTAGTTGGGCCCGACCTTGAAGCCGTTGTGGATGTACTCGCGCCAGGAAGTGCAGCCGCAAATCGACAGGACGGCGATGCAGAGGATCGCCAGGCAAGGAACGAACGCGGCGATCGTGGGCAAACCACCCGGTCAGCCGCGGGGCTCGGACCGCCCCCGCGCTCTAGCCGCCTCCCGCCGCGCACGGTGTCTGACGGCGCCTTCGACATCGCGGAATCTCCCGGGAAGGGGGGAGCAACCGGCATCCAGAGAGCAGCGGTGCTCCCTGCCGTGCGTGGTAAACTTCGCGTCAGCGTGGCAACACAGTTACCAAGCAACGATGTGCCCGATGCAGCTGCTGCTCTTATCGACAACGCCCCCTGAACCGCTTGACCGGAACAATCGGAAAATAAGGACAGGCTTATCGCGGCCTGTGTCCGTCCGTTCACGTGGCGGCGGTCGAAGGCTGTGGCGGCCGTCACAGGCCGGCACAGTATGTTGGCTTAGCTGAGCGAAGCGTATGCGCCACTCGTAACCTGGGTGCTCCAGAAAGGCGGGTCTTCATGGTTCGCACTGCTCTTATGTGCCGCTCGTGGGGCTTGGCCTGTTTCTCGGGTCTTGCCTCGGCCTCGCCGGCTGCTCGCATACACCCGAGGAAGCGCCGGGAAAGCAGCCTCCGACGGTTACCGTCAGCTACCCCCTGCAGCGCGAAGTCACCGATTACCAGGACTACACCGGGCGGACCGCCGCCGTCGATTCGGTCCAGGTCCAGGCCCGGGTCACGGGTTATCTGGAGAAGATCCATTTCAAGGAGGGTGCGGAAGTCACGGAAGGCACGGTGCTCTACGAGATCGACCCGCGGCCGTACCAGGCCACCTTTGACGCCGCCAAGGCCCAGGTCGCCGCAGAACGTGGCCAGCCTCGAGCTGGCCAAGCAGAACAACACGCGGTTCAAGAAACTCGCCAAGGACCAAGCCGGCGCCGTGACCCAGGTGGACCTCGACAAGTACCAGTCCCAGGAGGACCAGGCCGTCGCCGACCCTGGATCAAGCCCGGGCCAACCTGGTGACCGCCAAGCTCAACCTGGACTGGACCAAGGTCACCGCGCCCGTCACCGGGCTGATCGGCCGCCTGCTCGTCACCCGCGGCAACCTGATCGTGGCCAATCAAACGACCTTGACCACGATCGTGGCCCAGGACCCCATGTGGGTCTACTTCGACGTGGACGAGCCGACCGCGCTCCAGGTCCGGGAGCTGGTCCGCCAGGGGAAGTTCGGGCCGGCCACGACGGACGGACCGTCGCGAAGATCCCGTTCCACCTCCAGCTGGCCAACGAGAAGGGCTTCCCGCACGAAGCCACCCTGGACTTCGTGAATAACCAGCTCGACCAGGCGACCGCCACCCTCTTGCTCCGGGCCATCTTCCCCAACCCCAAGCCGGCCACCGGCCCACGGGTCTTCGCCCCGAACCATGTTCGTGCGCGTCCGCGTGCCGACGAGCCCCCCGTACCAGGCGCTGCTGGTGAACGCCGGAGGCCGTGGGAACGGATCAGGACCTGAAGTACCTTTACGTCGTTGACGAGCACAACAAGGTCGTCCGCCACGCCGTGAAACTGGGCTCGCTCCAGGACGGCCTCCAGGTCATCGCCGAGGGCCTCGAAGCCGGGGGAGCGCGTCATCGTCAGCGGCCTCCAGCGCGTGCAGCAGGGCGCCACCGTCAACCCCAGGCTCGTGCCCATGCCGATGCCCACGCGAGGGTTCCCTCCCGACAACCCCGCCTCCCGTGCTGAAGGCCCCCGCTCCGCCCCCAAGAAGTAGAGGAGCTTGCCATGTTCGCACGGTTCTTCATCGACCGGCCGATCTTCGCCTGGGTGGTGTCCATCGTCATTCTCCTGGGCGGCGGGGTGGCCTACTCCTTCCTCCCCACCGAGCTGTACCCCAACATCACGCCCCCCACCGTGCAGGTGACGGCAAGCTACCCGGGCGCCAACGCGGAGGTGGTGGCCAACACCGTGGCGGCCCCCATCGAGCAGCAGGTCAACGGCGTCGAGCGCATGCTGTACATGTCGTCGCAGTCCACCAACGACGGCAACTACACGCTGACCGTCACGTTCGAGATCGGCACCGACGTGAACATCGCCCAGGTGCTCGTCCAGAACCGCGTCGCCCTGGCCCAGCCCCAGCTGCCCGCGCAAGTGCAGCTCGAGGGCGTCAACACCAAGAAAACCTCGCCCAGCGTCCTGCTGGTGATCAACCTGCTCTCGCCCGACCGCCGCTACGACAGCGTCTACATGAGCAATTTCGCCACCATCCAGCTCAAGGACGAGTTGCTGCGCCTCAAGGGGGTCGGCGACATCCAGATGCTGGGTCAGCGCGATTACAGCATGCGGCTCTGGCTCGACCCGTACAAGCTGGCCACGCGCGGCCTGACGGCCTCGGACGTCATCAACGCCATCCAGAACCAGAACGTCCAGGTCGCCGCCGGGGCGGTCGGCCAGCAACCGGTCCCGCGCGGGCCAGCCCTTCCAGCTCACCATGAGCGCCCTGGGCCGGCTCGACACGGAAAAGCAATTCGGCGACATCATTCTCAAGACCGGCGCACCCAGCGCGTCGCCAGGGCGACTCCGCCAGCTCGCCGGGCGGGCCCTCCAGCCCGGTCGTCTACGTGCGCGACGTCGCCCGGGTCGAGCTGGGCGCCCAGACCTACGACATAACCAACACCGGCGGACGGCCAGCCGTCCACGAGCATGGCTGTCTTTCTGCTGCCCGGCGCCAACGCGCTCGAGGTGGCGGACGCCATCAAGCAGCGGATGAAGGAGCTGAAAAGCCGGTTCCCCCCCGGGCTCGAATACGACTACTACTACGACACCACGCCGTTCATCCAGCGGTCGATCGAGGAGGTGGTCAATACGCTGGTGATCGCGGTCCTGCTGGTGGGCGCGGTCGTGCTGTTCTTCCTCCAGGACTGGAAGGCCATGATCCTGCCCATGATCGACGTGCCCGTCTCCCTGGTCGGCACGTTCGCCGTCATGGCGGCCCTGGGCTTCAGCCTGAACAACCTGACGCTGTTCGGGCTGGTGCTGGCCATCGGCATCGTCGTGGACGACGCCATCATGGTGCTGGAAAACATCGAGCGGCTGATGGCGACCGGCCTGGACGCGCGCACGGCCACGATCAAGGCCATGGACGAGCTGACCGGCCCGATCGTCGCCATTACCCTGGTGCTCAGCTCCGTGTTCTTGCCGAGCTGCTTCATCCCCGGCCTCACCGGCCAGTTCTACCGCCAGTTCGCCCTGACCATCGCCGCCTCGGTGATCATTTCCGCCGTCAACGCCATGACGCTGACCCCCTCGCGCGCCGTCTCCATCTTCAAGAGCGAGGAGGCGAGTGGCGGAGTGGCGAGTGGTGAGTCAAGCACCACTCACCGCTCACCACTCACCACTCACCAGAAAGAAGCCCTCCCCTGGTGGATCTTCGGGATCGTGGGCGGGCTGCTCACCGCCTGGCTGGCGCCGCCGTTTCCTGGCCGGCCACCTGGGCCTGCCGCCGGCCCGCGGCGGAGGGGCAGAGCTCGCTGCAAAAATGGTTGTACTGGGGCGCCACGTTCGCCCCCGGCCTGCTGGCCGGTCTTGCGGCCGGCTGGTTCCTCATCGGCCCCGTCAACGCCGTGCTGGGCTGGTTCTTCCGCAGTTTCAACCGCGCTCTTCGACGGCGTCACCGCCGCCTACGGCTGGACGATCGGGAAGCTGCTGCGCCTCAGCGTGATCGTGCTGGTGGTCTACGGCGGCCTGCTCGGGCTGACCGGGTGGCGGGTGGCGAGTGCACCGACCGGCTTCATCCCCACGCAGGATCAGGGCTATCTGCTCGTCAACGTCCAGTTGCCGGACTGCGCCTCGGTGCAGCGGACCGACGCGATCCTGGCCCGGATCGACCAGATTGCCCGCCGCATCCCCGGCGTGGCCCACACCGTCGGCGTCTCCGGGGAATCGTTTCTGACGACCACCAACGGCTCCAACCTCGGCACGATGTTCCTCGGTCTGAAGCCGTTCGAGCAGCGAACGGCGGCGGAATACGACGAGGTGATCGCCGCGCAAAATCCAGCAGCAGTGCAATCAGGAGATCGAGGGCGCCATCGTCAGCGTCTTTCGGCGCCGCCCATCCAGGGCCTGGGCAACGCCGGGGGCTTCAAGCTGCAGACCGAGCAGCGCGGCTACGTGGACCTCGCCGAGCTGCAAACGATGACGGACCAGCTGGTCGCAGCGGGCCAACGCCGACCCGCATTATGCGGGAGTCTTCACGCTGTACCGGGCCCACACGCCGCAGCTCTTCGTGGACATCGACCGCGCCAAGGTCCAGTCGCTGCAGGTGCCGATCCAGGATGTCTTTACCACCCTCCAGGTCTACATGGGGGGGTATTACGTCAATCAGTTCAACAAGTTCGGCCGCACCTGGCAGGTCAACATCCAGGCCGACCCCGGCTCCCGCACCAGTGCCGACATCCTCAAGCAGCTCTACGTCCGCTCCAGCCCCAGACAGGGCCCGGGCCAGATGATCCCGCTGGGCACGCTCGTCCGCGCCGAGAACAGCACCGGCCCCTTGTCGGTCATGCGCTACAACATGTACACCTCGGCGGCGGTCAACGGCATCCCGGCGCCCGGCGTCAGCTCCGGCACCGTCGTCCAGGAGATGACGCGCCTGGCGCGCGAGCTGGACGTGCCCTTCGAGTGGACCGAGATGACCTACCTCCAGGTCAAGGCCGGCAACATCGCCTTGCTCATCTTCGGCCTGGGGACGGTGCTGGTCTACCTGGTGCTGGCGGCCAAGTACGAGAGCTGGCGGCTGCCGCTGGCCGTCATCCTGGTCGTGCCCATGTGTCTGCTTGGCCGCGGTCACGGGCATGGCCATCGCCGGCCTGCCGGTGGACATCTTCGTGCAGATCGGTTTTCTGGTGCTGGTCGCCCTGGCCTGCAAGAACGCCATCCTGATCGTCGAATTTGCGAACGAGCGGCAGCAGCAGGGCGAAGAGCTGCACCAGGCGGCACGGGGGGCGGCCGCGGATCCGTTTCCGGCCGATCATCATGACCTCGCTGGCGTTCATCGGCGGCGTCTATCCGCTGGTGGTGGCCACCGGGGCCGGGGCGGAGATGCGGCAATCGCTGGGCACGGCGGTGTTCAGCGGCATGATCGGCGTGACCCTGTTCGGCATCTTCCTGACGCCGGTGTTCTTTTTCGTCCTGACGTGGTTCGGCAGCCACCGACGGCCCGGCCCGGCCCTGGTCCCCCAGGCCACCGCGTCCCCCGGCGATGCGGATAGGCACATCGATAGGTCCGGCTGAGGCGGTCTGTCGGACGGCCGCGCGCCCAGTGTCAGAATTCGACCGGATCGTCGATCCTCGAAAAATGCTCAAGCCCTATGTCGCAGTGAACTGAAATGAGAAAGGATCATGTCATGTCACAACTCGACAAAGGTCAATTCACCACGGGCGCCGTCGGCCTTTTGCGCAGACGCCGTACGAGACGGATCGCTGTCCTGCTGGTTGCCATTACAGCGGTGGCCGCCGTGGTCGCCTACCTCGCCCCGGCATCTGGACAGGAAGGTGGAGAGGGCACCCAGATCTTCGTAGACAAAATCCCCTCCGGATACCGCGACTGGAGGTTGATCTCCGTGGCCCACGAAGAGGGCAATCTCAACAGCTTGGGTGCCATTTTGGGCAACGATGTAGCGATCAAGGCCTACCGCGAAAAGAAGCTGCCGTTCCCGGACGGCACAATCATAGCCGCTGTGCACTGGCGTCACGAGCCGTCGGAGGAAAACAACAAAATCTTTGGCCGTTCCCAGTCTTTCGTTGCCGGGCCCCCCACGAACGTTCAGTTTATGGTCAAGGACTCAAAAAAGTACGCCGCGACCGGCGGCTGGGGTTTCGGTCATTTCAAAGACGGGAAACCTGGCGACGAGGCGTTGCTCAAAAGCTGCTTTGCCTGCCACCAGAAGGCGAAAGATCGCGACCTTGTCTTCACCCGCTACGCACCGTGATACCGAGACGGCGGAATTTGATCATAGCCCGAGTACCGCAACTTCGTATAAGACGGAATCAGGGGCGGCCCCATGGTCCGGCGCAGCGGCTCTCCGTTCGGCTGGCGGCGCCGGAACGCGGCCCTATGATGACGCCCGGAGGACATCGCGGTGGCAACGGTGCAAGCGCGAGCTGCAATACCCAAGCTCCCGCAAGTTGGGGCGGGATGAAAACCTTCATCGCATGAAAAGGGGTTACTGATGGCAAACAACCAAAAAATGCTCGTGGCCGTGGACGGGTCGCAGGCATCCCATCGATCGGTGGCGTATGTCGCGGACATAATGGCAGGACGCCCGGCGCCCACGTTGGACTCCTTCATCTGGAGCTGCCACCCAGGATGCTTGAATGGGGCGGGTCGGAAAACGACCGCCTTGAGGACGAGGTGTCCGAGCAGCGCGAACGCGACTACAGGAAAATGGAGAAGGACGCTATCGAGGACGGCCAGGCCTTGCTCAAGCGGTTACGCTCTTTGCTGGCCGAAAAAGCCGTAGACGTCATCGCGCAGGCAGTGCGTTTCCAGGAACCGCTCGACGCCAGGCACATTGCTCGCGATACCCTCAATATGGCGAGGGAGCGCGGTTACGGAACCATTGTCGTCGGCAGGCACTCGTTTGCGGGACTGAGACGACTGTTCTCGCATGATGTGGGGGAAGAACTCGTTCGCACAGGAGAAGGAGTAACCGTCTGGGTCGTGGAGTGACCGACATGGCGGGATCGGTCACAGTGCTTCGTGGTGGTTGCCCCACGTCCACCTCAACGAGCATTCCGACGTCCTGGAAGGGCAATCGGTGCGAAGGTCGGCGATGACAAGGTGACGGCGGGGACGGGCAGGAACTCGCGGCGAAGTACGGGGTGACCTACTCTTCGGACTGGGTCGCCGGGCTGATTTCGAAGTACAACCTGAAGCTGCTCGGTCAATGACCGATCAAGGAGGACAAGAAAGATGATGCCTCGCATTCTGGCTTTCGCCGGTAGCACCCGCAAGGAATCCTTCAATAAGAAGCTGGTGCCCATCGCCGCCCATGGTGCGCGCGATGGCGGCGCCGAGGTTACGCTGATCGACCTCAAGGATTTCCCATTGCCGGTGTTCGACCAGGACCTTGAAGCCGAACAAGGGATGCCGGAGAACGGCAGGAAACTCAAACAGCTCTTCATCGACCATCAGGGATTGCTGCTCGCCTGCCCGGAGTACAACAGCTCCATCACGGCGGTCCTGAAGAACACTATCGATTGGGTGTCCAGACCCGCGCCGGGCGAGCCATCCCTCGTGGCCTTCCTAGGTAAGGTCGCCACGCTGATGAGTGCTTCGCCGGGCGCCCTGGGTGGCCTGCGCGGACTGGTCACCGTGCGCTCGATCCTGGGCAACCTTGGCGTCATTGTCCTGCCGGACCAGGTCGCCATCGCCAAGGCATCCGCAGCGATCAAGCCGGACGGGTCACTGGCAGATCCCAAGCAACAGGCTGCCATCGAAGCGCTGGGCAAGACGCTGGCCTCGTTCTTGATGAAGCTCAAAGCGTAGAGGATTCTTCGATGAAGGCGCATGAAAGACAGCCCTCGGCCTGTTCGAGGTGCCTGACGCACGGTTGCGGAGGCGGCACTAACAACCTTGGAAGGAGGTGTCCGGGCCGATCTGTGCCAGAAGCTCATCAGGTCTCTGTGTCATGGCGTTCCTCTGCAAGACAGTCGCGCGCCGAGTGATCTGCATCGAGAAAGCGAAGTGGAGCATCCTTCCATTCTCTGGCGTAGTCGATACCGACCCGTTTCGCGGAAACCACCCGCGCCTGATACGCTGGATCGTCCAGGAAATAAAGTTGCTCTCCAGTCAAGTCCAGGCCGTATTCCGAGCGGGTGATCTGAAATGCCCGAGTAAGCCGACCGGGTCCCGAGAGATCGGCCTTCCAACCGTTAAGCGGCTTGGCGGCGCGGATGAGTACCGCTTGGGCTTCTCCCACACCGCCGGCCACGACGTTCAGCAACTCATACATCCCGTAGATCAAGTACACGTAGGCCTGTCCTGCGGGGCCAAACAAGACCTCGGTTCGGCGCGTCCGCCCTTTGGAGGCGTGCGATGCCAGATCGCGAGGACCGAGATACGCTTCGGTCTCCACGACACGCGCCTGAAATGCCTTCCCGTGAATATGGCGCACGAGGATCTTTCCGATCAACGCCCGGGCCAGTTCCGTCGCAGGTTGCCGGAAAAACGACCGAGGGAGTTTCTTGAAGGCCGATCTTGACCTCCTCGAAATTGCGTCTTTCACAGTCGATTACTCCCCACTGGGCGATGTGCTTATTTCACTGGAGTTCTCGCGACCGAGGCGCCTGACCTTTATTGGGCATGGACGCCCTCGGATCGTCCAGGCGGCGCACGCCCGTATTGCTGCTGATGGTCAGCCACTTCTCGCCGATCAGGGCCACGAAATATCGCAGCCGCTGACCGCTTCGGTAAGGTGCTCGCGAAATTCGACGCCGATGGGCAGGCTAACCACGGGCCGCCGAGATAAGGCTAGGCTTTCCGGACCGCGATGCAGTCGATTTCAATATCAAACGGGCCCGTCCATACCGGCACACAGAAGAAAATGCGGGCTGGCGGATTGTTGGGAAAGTAGCGCTTGTAAATTTCGTTGAATGCCTTGAAGCGCTCCGGGCTTACACAGAGTACGTTGATCTTCATGACGTGCTCGAGGTCAGATCCCGCCGCCTCAAGTACCGTCTTCAACTGTTCCAGGATGCGCTCGGCCTGCTGTTCGAAAGGCGCGTTGACGAGAATTTCTCCGGTCTTGGGATCAAATGGCGGCATACCCGAGATGAAGACCATGTCGCCGGCGCGAGTGCAGGTCGAGACCGGCGCACCCCATTTCTCGAAATTGCTGTCAAACGGTTCGACACGGATAATTTCCCTCTTCACGATCTGTCTCCTTGTACGATTTGGTCATCTTGCCCCCACTGCGGACGGATGAATTTCGGGGACGTAGCCAGCACGGATCGCCTCCACGGTTGATTTCGGCGTCAGGACTACGACCTTGGCGTCGTGCGGGCGTTTCTTCTGTCCCGAGTACCCTCCTGCCGTCCACAACAGCAACCTGTCATTCCAGACCAGATAGGCATTCGCTCCCCAATCGGCCATTTTGACGAAGACTCCGTTTGGCAAATCGGCCAGGTTTGCCAGGTGGACCTTCTTCTTTTTGTCTGGGGCCAACCTCTCAGTATGCAGTCGGTTGTCGATCTCGGCGGCTGTGGGCGGATGCGAATACTGTTCCAGCCTCCAGGCGTAGCGGAAGGCGTTGAATCGTTCTCGCCGACATTCCGCACAAGGTCGATGTCCAGCTGCAAGAGCAGTTGCTTCGTCGAGGAAGAAGAGTTCGGTGTAATGGCGGGGCGACATGACCGTACGCTTGCGGGCCCGAAACTCCAGCACGCACACGATCCACCGCTTCCCTTGCCAAGCCCGCTGAATTCGGCCTTCCTGGTCATGGAGAACGCCACGATTGCCCATGAACATGCCCCGATCCTGGGTGGCAATGATCTCACCAAATGGGTTTACACGGTTTTGCCTCGGCATCGGCCCCCCCCTGTTTCGAACATTGGAACCTTTCCAAGTCGGTAGGTCAACCAGATTCTGCCCTTTCTGAGCCGCTTCTCCGCGTTCCCCGGCGCGCTCTCTGAAGCGAATGGCAGCGGGATGGGCCCTGCCGGGTGAACGTTCCTCATCGGGGGAGAACATGATGAAGGGCCTCCTCCATGTAGCGGTCGGCGGCGGCGGCTGCCTCCCCCGGACTGCTGCCGTTCTGACGCGCCTCAGGTAGGCCGCGTACCAGTCCCACCAGTGGTGCTCGGCGTGCGTCTTCTCGTAGTGGTTGTGGTGCTCTGCCGTCTCGCGGAGAAGCTGGGCCAGGGTTGCGACGTCCACGGCTGGTGGCCGACAGCGAGGTCTGCGTCGGCGACCGCTACCGGATCGGCGGGGCGCTGTTCGAAGTGACGCAGCCGCGACCCCCCAAGCCGCGGGATGAGGCACTCCGAATCCCGCGGGTCGCCTACGCCCTCAGCGCCAACGCGAGGCTGTTGCGATGAGCGTCAGAGGCCGAGCCAGCGGCGGACACGATCACGCCAGGATTCTTCCTGCGCAGGATCGTAGCGCTTGAAAGTGACTGTACCACCCGGCCTGAAACCGACGATCATACTCCCGCCGTCATCATGCCACTGCAATCCTTCGTCGGTCCCTGCAAACGCGGCGTATTCTTCGCGCAGAGTGCCGCTGCTGCTGCAAAGGTAAAGAAAGTTAACCGCCGGAACTCGATCACCAGTCGGCGGACCGAGGAGAGTTTCCACATCCGATAGTCGCATGCCGTCGTGGACCTTCTGGTAGTTTTCCTCGGTGACCCTTGGCGCACAAGCTAGCCGTATGACCAGCACACCGGCAAAGGCCGCCGTCAGCAGCGCTCCCGCCCACAGCAGTAACTGTTTCTTCCGCATGGCGTTCTCCAGTGTTTGGCCCCTGCATCCCTACGGCGGCTGCTGCACGAACGTTCTTGCTGGCGCATGCTGATGAAGGGATGGTACCGAGTTGGCGGCGCTTAGCCCATGTTTAACAAGTGTCGGGGTAGTTTTTGACGTAAGTCCTTAATTTTCAACGCGCGGAGGTCCAGTTTTCAGAAAACCGTAGTGACAATCATTACAAACATTTTAGCTGTTTTGTCCGCATTTCATCGAATATCCGGTTGACGGACCGGTGGATTTGTTGATGATAACATCATGTTCATCCGCTCCGTCAAAGTTCCGTCCTCCAACGGCACCGTCCACGAGTATGTCCGCATCGTCGGCTCGGTGCGCGAGAACGGCAAGGTCAAGCAAAAGGTCATCGCCAACCTCGGGCGACGCGACACCCTCGAAGCCGTCCTGCCGCTGCTCAATCGCTTTCTCACCGGCGAGGAAGGGCCGCAGGCCCTGGCCCAGCAACTCGGCGCCGAGGGACCCATCGAAATCCTCGACGCCAGTACCTGGGGACCGATGCTCGTCGCGCGCCACTTCTTCGACCAACTGGGCCTCTGGCAATGGCTCGATGCTGGTCGGCGTTGGCCCAAGTTGCGGCCGAGCGAAGACCCCGCCGACGACTGGGTCAGCCGCGTCCTGGTGCTGATCACCAACCGCCTGGTGCGGCCGGCCAGCGAGCACGGTTTGGCCGCGTGGCTGGAGACCGATTACGTGTGCGACCGGCATGGTCGCCGGTACGTACCCTGTTGGAAGCAGCAAGGCCGCGTCCAGGTCGACTTGGGGCAACTGCAGCGTTGGTATCGCACGCTGGATCATCTGGGGTTGAACAAGGACGCCGTGGAAGTGGCGCTGTATGAGCGGCTGCGGACGTTGTTCGAGTTCGACGCGGACCTGGTGATGTACGACCTGACCAGTACGTATTTTGAAGGCCATGGTCCGCCGACGCTGGCCAAGCACGGTTACAGTCGCGACGGCAAGCCGCGGAACGTGCAGGTGGTGGTGGGCGTGGTGATGGTGGCGGGTTGGCCGATCGCACATCACGTGTGGGCGGGCAACACGCGTGACAGCACGACGGTCAAGGAAGTCATCCAAGACCTGGCCCGGCGTTTTCGCCTTCGGCGTATCGTCTTTGTCGGTGATCGCGGCATGGTGACCGAGAGCAATCTGGCCATGCTGCAGGCGGCGGCGGAACATGGCTACTTGGTGGGCATGACGCGTCGCCGCAATCCGGAGGCGGAGGCGTTGATTGATCGCGTGGACGAAACGAAGTGGGTCGACTGCCCCAATGGGATCACCGCGCGGGCGAAACCAAATCCACCCCGGACACGAGTGCAAGAGGTCGCCTGCGACCGTGCCGGCGTGCGAGTGTTTGTGGTCGATAGCGACGAGCGTCGGGCCTATGAAGAGCGGCAACGTAGCAAAGCGATGGAGCGGGTGCGTGCGGCCTTGGCGAAGGTGCAGGCGCGCGTGGCCAAGGGCCAGTTGAAGCAGCCGGCCAAGATCGGCGCGGCGGCCGAGCGGGCGTTGCAAAAGAACCACGGCTATCGTTACTACATGTGGGAGTTCAAAGAGGGACAATTGGAGATCGCGGAGCACCCAGTGAATTTACCTCGGGAAAAGAAGTATGAAGGGCGCTACCTCATCCAGACCGATCAGACGGCGATGACGCCCGCGGAGGCGGTGGCGCACTACAAGGACTTAAGCGAGGTGGAACGGGGCTTTCGTTCGCTCAAGGATCCGCTGGGCATGCGGCCGATCTGGCATCACACGGCGCGGCGGGTGAAGGCACACATTTTTGTGGCGGCGTTGGCGTTCTTGATCGAGCGGATGCTGGAGCGCGCCTTGAAAGATGCTGGCCTGTCGCTCTCGGCGCAGTCGGCCTTGGAAGCATTGCAGACGATTCGCTACGTGCAATTCCGCGTTGCGGAAGAACTCCGTAGCGGCACGACACCGGGTTCGTCCCGCGCCCGCCAGGTACTCAACGCCATCGGTCTGGCCGACCATCGGCCGCCGGCGCCGCCCGCGGGCGATGAAACGACAATGTAGTGACTAATCCAAAAATCAGCCCTTACGCAGCAAGGACTTACGGCGACACTTGTTAAACATGGGCTAGAAGAACGCGATAGGGGAGCCGGCGCGTCCCGGATCAGGACTGCGGCCGCTCCCTTATCGTATCGACCCATCGCGATCGCCCGGAGGACGGGACTCGGAAATGGCGGGTCCTGCCGGGACTCAAAAGAGGACGATGTCACATCATGGCCAACAGGACGTTTATTCCAGCCGGAGATCGACGAGGCTCTGGCCAAGCAACAATTTCCTGACGCCGCGAGCGAATAAGGTCTTGAAGGGACCGCCGTACACTGCCGGGGCGCGGTTTTCCCGCCGTTTTCCCGAAGTCGCCTCCTATAATGAGGGTGAGCCGGCCCCTTGTCGACGTTCGGACTCAACCGATTTTTCCGCTTGCGCTTGCCGCCATCGAGGGGAAGCTTGCCCGTCGGTCCGCTTGCCGCGTGGAGGTATCCGATGCTCCCGGCCACTATGCCAGCCGGCCCGCTCCTCCGGGCCCGCATGCTGTGGGCCATCCTCATGGGCAGCCTTTGCCTGGTGCTCGGCCTCGCCCCGGCACCGGCGCAGCCGCCAACGCCGCAGCCGCCGACGCACGACGGCCTGTTCATCACCGTGCCCAACCCGATCACCGACGTCGTTGTCCAGCAAACCAGGCTCAAGGTCCGCGACGCACTCCAGCGACAAAAGCGCGCGATCGACATCGTTGTCTTCGACTTCAACCCCGATGGCCAACCGGCCGGCAGCAGCAACTTCGGCTCGTGCAGCGACCTGGCCGACTACATCCGCAACCTGCAGCTGGGTATCGCCCACCCCGATGCGGGCCGGATCAAGGCCGTGGCGTTCGTCCACGGCCGCGTGACCAAGCACACGGTCTTGCCTGCGCTGGCGTGCGGGCAGCTGGTCATGTCGGCGGAACTGGACGAGGAGGGGCGATCGCAAGCGCGGATCGGCAACGTGACGAAAGACCTGACCCCGCCGCTGACCGAGACCGGGCGTGAGGCGTATCGCCGTCTGGCCGAGCAGTTCGCTTCGCCCGATCTGGTGTTGCGGATGCTCGATCCCGACCTGCCGCTGAAGCGCGTCAAGACCGGGCAGGCGGATTTCTACCTGAGTCCCGCGCGGATCGACCAGTGGCATGCCGCGGGCAAGGTCTTCACCGAGCTGCCGCTCCCCGCCGGGCTGGAGAATGGAAACGCCCTGTTCACCGCCAAGCTGGCGCGCGAAGTGGGGCTGGCGAGCGCGCTCTACGACAAGAAGCCGGCCCTCGCCGACGCGCTGAAGCTGTCGCGGCACAGCCTCAGTGAAGACTGGCTGGTCGGCGAGCAGCCGGTCGTCTGGCGCATCGACGTGACCGGCGCCATCAACAAGGCCCGGGTCGATTCGCTGCGGCGGCGCATCAACTCCGCCATCGGCCGGGGCGCCAATTTCCTGATCCTGAACCTCGACACCGAGGCCGGCGACACCACGCACATCGCGGCGCTCGCCGACGACCTACGCAAGCTCCGCGACAAGAACGGCGGCCATGCCATCAAGAAAGTCGCCTACATTCCACCGGGCCGCGCGCTGGGCGCCGCCTGCTACCTGGCCGTGGTGTGCGACGAGATCGTCATGGGCACGGGCTCGGCATTGGCCGACTTCAACTACCTGGCCGGGGAAAAAGCCGATGCGCTGCAGGTGCGCCGCGAGATGCTGCTGCCGCTGCTCGCGGAACAGGGATATCCGCCGGCGCTGTTCGAGGCGGCGCTGACGCGCAACCTGGCGCTGGTGCGCGTAAAGGCGCCGGGCGGCGATGTGCGTCTGGTCACCGAGCGCGAGTTCAAGGAGCACGTGGAAGCCGGCGGCGCGAAGTGGGACGTGCTGGGCCGGCTGGCCCCTGGCGTGGACGAAACGTTCCTGCGCGTCAACGCCGACCTGGCCCACGAATGGCGCATTGCACGCGAACCCGGCATCGACAACATGGAGTCGCTCTACAGCTATTGCGGGCTCGATGCGGACCGCAAGGTGCGCGTGTCGTCCGACGACCTGCTGGACCGCATCGCCGAGTTCTTCCGCGAGCCGCTCGTCAACTTCGTGCTCATCATGCTTGGCATTGTCGGGCTGATCCTGGAATTGAAGCTGCCGGGCACGACCTTCCCCGGGGCCATCGCGGCGATCTGTTTCGTGCTGTTCTTCTGGGCGTATTCGTTCGTCGGCGAGTTCACGCTGCTGGCGGTGCTGCTGTTCCTCCTGGGCCTGATCCTGATCGGCGTGGAGATATTCCTGGTCCCCGGCCTCGGTTTCAGCGGCGTGGCCGGCGTCGCCCTGGTCATCACCAGCCTGACGCTGGTGACGCTGGAACGCTGGCCCGAAACGTCGCAGGACTGGATGAACCTCGGCTCGACCGTGTCGCTGTTGGCGATGAGCCTGGTCGCGGCAATCGTGGCGGCGTTCACGCTGGCGTGGTTCTTGCCAAGCATCCCGTACTTCAACCGCCTCGTGCTCAAGCCGCCCAACGAGGACGAGGACGGCCATCCCGATCTTTCCGCGACGACCTATGTCTCGCCGTCGCTGCTCGGGGCGATCGGCATGGCAGTGACCACGCTTCGCCCGGCCGGCAAGGCGCAGTTCGGCGAGGAGTTTCTCGATGTCATCGCCGAGGGCGATTACGTGACGCCGGGCAGCCGGGTTCAGGTCATCGAGATCGAGGGCAATCGCATCGTGGTGAAGGAGGTTTGAACCGTTCGTAGTTCCGCCTTTAGGCGGTTCCCCGAGCCGCCTAAAGGCGGAACTACGAATCGGTACACCGCAGACCATTATGGAAACCCTGGGCTATCTCCTGGTGGCGGCGGGACTGATCCTGATGGCGGCGGAATTGCTGCTGCCGACGGGCGGCATCCTGTTCGTGCTCGGCATCGGCGGGCTCATTGCCGGCGTGGCGATGATCTTCTCCTATGACGCGACGCGCGGGCTGGTGACGCTGATCGCCCTGTTCATCATCCTGCCGACGGCGGGCCCGGTGATCCTCCATTACTGGCCGCGTACGCCGCTGGGGCGCCGGTTCGTCCTGAGCGAGCCGGCCGACGACGCCGCCATTGCGAACATGCCCGTCAACCTCGAGCTCGAGACGCTGCGCGGCCGTTATGGCAAGGCGCTTTCGGCGCTGCGGCCCTCCGGCGTGACCGACTTCGATGGCCAGCGCGTCGACACGCTGAGCGAGGGCGCGTTCATCGAGGCCGGCAAGTGGGTGCGCTGCGTGGACGTGCGTGCCAGCCGGGTGATCGTCCGCGAGGTCGAGGCGCCGCCGGATTTGAACGCGATCAATCCCGAGGATTTCAAGGTGTGAGAAAGGACCCAATCATGCACGTGCTGTTCGCGCAAGCTAAAGACTTCACCGAGCTGTTCAGCGGCAACGCCTGGGTGGTGCTGGCCGGCGGCGTCATCCTGCTGGTCGGCGTCTTCTTCCTGATCGTGTTCTTCAGCTTCCTGCGGCTGTGGATCCAGTGCTTTCTCACCGGGGCACGCATCAGCATCTGGGACCTCATCGGCATGAAGCTGCGCAACGTCGATTACGCGATGATCGTCCGCCAGAAGATCGCCCTGGTGCAAGCCGGCGTCAAGGTTTCGACCCAGGAAATGGAAGCCCACTACCTGTCGCGCGGCAACGTGCCCAAGACCTCCACCGCCGTCATCGCGGCGCACAAGGCCGGCATCGACCTGCCATGGCGCATTGCGGCGGCGATCGACCTGGCCGGGCGCGACGTGCTCGACGCGGTGAAGACCAGCGTCAATCCGAAGGTCATTGACTGCCCCGACCCGACCAAGGGCCGGCCGACGCTCGACGGCGTGTGCAAGGACGGCATCCAGCTCAAGTCGCGGGCGCACGTCACCGTGCGCACCAAGCTCGATCGGCTCGTGGGCGGCGCCACCGAGGAAACGATCATCGCGCGGGTCGGCGAAGGCATCGTGCAGGCGATCGGGTCGTCGGAGCACTACACCGACGTGCTGGCCAATCCGAGCCGCATCTCGCACGCAGTGCTCAAGAACTCGCTCGATGCGCAGACCGCGTTCGAGATCGTCTCGATCGACATCGCCGAGATCGACGTGGGCGAAAACACCGGCGCGGAGCTGCAGGCGAAGCGTGCCCGGACCCAGCTTCAGGTCGCCCAGGCCGAGGCGGAGACCCGGCGCGCGTCCGCGGTGGCGCGCGAGCAGGAAATGAAGGCTGCGGTCGAGGAGAACCGTGCCAAGGTGGTGCTGGCGGAGGCCGAGGTGCCGCTGGCCATCGCGGCGGCGTTTCGGGAAGGACACCTGGGTGTCATGGACTATTACAACCTGAAGAACCTGCAGTCCGACACCGACATGCGCCACGCCATCGCCGGCACCACGAGCGTGACCAGCCCGTCGGGTGCGAAGCCGCTGGATAATAACCGTAGTTAAGTGTAGCCGTCACGCTCCGCGTGACGATCCTCACGCGGAGCGTGACGATCCTCACGCGGAGCGTGACGATCCTCACGCGGAGCGTGACGATCCTCACGCGGAGCGTGACGATCCTCACGCGGAGCGTGACGATCCTCACGCGGAGCGTGACGATCCTCACGCGGAGCGTGAGGACTACACTAGCTACGCAGCGTTGCTGGAGGATGACAATGGATTGGTGGCAGCTGATAATCGCGCTGGTCTTCATCACCATTTACGTGGTCAAACACATCCTGTCGGTGCAGCAGGAGCAGACGGCGCAGCCCAAGGCGCGCGCTCAGCGCGAGTGGGCCAAGGAAGCGACGAAGCCGGCCGAGGTCCGCACGAGCGATGAGGACGTAGCGCAGGATCGATCCGAGCTGGATCGGCGCATCGAGGAGGCGCAGGAACGGCGGCGCGATTTGGATGAACCCAGACCGATGTCGTTGCCCGTGCCGAGGCGGTCGATTCCGATGCCCACCGTGATTGCTCCGCCACGCTATCAGCCGCGAACGGATGAACGATCGATGCCTGAGCCGCCGAGACCGCGCGGCCTGCGGACAGCGCCGCCGCGGCCGGTTATCCCCGTCGTGCTGCCCGTGCCGCCGCCTGCCGCTTCGGTTGCTAGCACGCTGCCGCCGTTGGCCGCTGTCATCGCCCAGAGGCCGGTATCGCCGGCGGTGCGGCAAGTGCTCCAGTTGCTCAACAGCCGCGATAACCTCGCGGTGGCCGTCATCCTGCGTGAGATTTTGGATCGGCCGATGTCGCGGCGACGCCGCCGCTGAAGTAGCTCCGCGAGCCGAGCGGGACCGGCCAAAAAGACTTCGGAAGTCTGACACGCAATCACATTCGCTCCACCGTCTGGATGCCGAGCAAATCGAGACAGCGCTGTAGCACGCGTGCGGTCAGATCGCACAGCAACAGCCGGCTGTCGCGCAGCGCCGGCGTCTCGGCCCGCAGCACCGGACAATTCTGAAAGAAGCCGCTGTACGTCTTCGCCAGGTCCCACAGATACGTCGTCACGCCGCTCGGCTGATACTCGATGGCCGCCGCCGATAGCTTTTCCTCCAGCCGCAAGAGCTGCAGGGCCAGGGCACGCTCATCGGGGGTGTCGAGGGAAACGCTGGGCGGATGCGCGGCAGCGCGGCCTCGTCAACGTCCGCCTTACGGAGGATGCTGCGGTTGCGGGCGTAGGCGTATTGCATGTACGTCCCGGTGTTGCCGCTCATCGCGAGCATCTTGGGCCAGCTAAAGACGTAGTCGCTGGTGCGGTTCTGGCACAGGTCCGCGTACTTGACCGCGCCGATGCCGACCACCTCTTGCACGTGCTGCAGCTCGGCCGCCGTGAGATCGGGCACCTCCTGTCCGTTCGCCAGTCGTTCCTGCCGATTTGCCGTGTAAACCTCCCCCGCTCGTTGCACCGCCTCGTCGAGCAGTGCGCCCAGCTCGATCACGCCGCCCTCGCGGGTCTTGAGCGGCTTGTTGTTCTCGCCCAGCATCGAGCCGAACGAGACGTGCTCCAGCAGGACGCGATCGAACCCCCAGCGCCGGGCGGCGTCGAAAAGGTTCTTGAAGTGCAGCGCTTGCCGGGAGTCCACGACGTAGAGCATCGTGTCGGGATGCCAGCGCTCGACCCGGTAACGGATCGTGGCCAGGTCGGTCGCCGTGTAGGTGTAGGCGCCGTTGCGCTTCTGCACGATCGACGGCGGCTCGTTGTCGCCGAAGCGAATGACCAGCGCGCCGTTGCTGCGCTGGGCGAGGCCGCTGTCCTCGACGGAGCGAACGACCTCGGCCAGCATCGGGTTGTAGAAGCTTTCGCCCAGCGTCTCGTCGATGTGGACGCCAAGCCGGCGATACACGACGTTCAGCTCTTCCAGGCACGCCGGCATGAACAGCTGCCAGAGCGCCACGTTTTCGGGGTCGCCGGTGTGCAGTTTGGCCGTCTCCTGCCGGCACGCCGCCGACACCGGGTCGTTGCCTTCCTCGTCATCGTCGGCCTTCATCAGCCGGCGGACATGAACATAGAGCCGCGCCAGCTTGCGCACGGGGTCAGCCCGGAATGCGGCCTCGTCGCGGAAATTCTTGTAGCCGTAAATCAGTATGCCAAACTGATTACCCCAATCGCCCAGATGGTTGTCGCCGACGACCTGGTGCCCCAAGACGCGCAGGAGGCGAGCCAGCGCGTCGCCGATGATCGTGCTGCGCAGATGGCCGACGTGCATCGGCTTGGCCACGTTGGGCGCGCTGTAGTCGATGACGAACGTCCGCGGCGCCGCGGCCGGCGCTACGCCCAGGCGCTCGTCGTGCGCCACGACCTGGATGTGGCGCGCGAGCCAGTCGTGCGCAGGCGCAGGTTGATGAAGCCGGGGCCGGCGACTTCAGGCTTTTCCAGCAGGTCGGTGAGGTCGAGGCGATCGGCGATCTCCTGGGCCAGATCGCGCGGCTTCTTGCCGAGCGTCCGGGCCAGGCTCATGGCGCAGTTGGCCTGGTAGTCGCCGTGCCGGGCGTCCTGGGTCGGCTTGACCATCGCCGTGTACGGCTCGACGTCCGGCGCCAGGCCGGTCAGCGCGGCGCGGAGGCGCTCCTGGATCAGGTGCTGGAGATTCATTCCACGTTCCCAGGCCAAGCCGCGGGATGAGCGCAGCGAATCCCGCGGGTGGAGTCGCTCCGACCCGCGGGATTCGCTGCGCTCATCCCGCGGCTTGAGACACTACGCTATTCGCATTGCAAGTCGACGCGCGGGGCGTCGGCCCACAATTCCTCGAGCTGGTAGTAGGCACGCGAATCGGCATCGAAAACGTGCACCACCACGTCGCCGTAGTCCTGCACCACCCAACGGCTCGCCTGGTAGCCCTGGATCGACAGCCGCCGATCGCCCGCCGAGCGCAGCGACGCGTCGATCTCCTCGGCGATGGTGTGGATTTGACGGCGGCTGGCGCCGGTCAACAGGACGAAGAAGTCGTAAAGGGGAGTGATGCCGCGCATGTCGAGGACGAGAACATTTTTGGCGTTGTTCTCCTCGCCGACGCGGGCACAGAGGCGGGCGCGATCGAGGGCCGGGGGTAACGTGGTGGTTGGATTCGTCGTGAGTGCCAGGGTGCTGTTCAATGGACCTCCGCGGGTTGCCTCCTCCTTCGCCATTATCCAAAGCGACCGAGCTGGGATCGGACAGCGGCCCATCCCTCAATGGCCGGCCCTGGGGCGAGGGCGGAGTGCGTGCCACAAGCCAACTTTCGGACACCGGGCCGGTCAACCGTGTTCGCGCCGTCGGCGAATCGCCAATTGCGAACTCTCCCCCGCCGACCGGCCCACCTTACCTTCCTTATACAGTCTACGCGATGAATACTCAACCCAATGCATGGAATCGCCACAAAAAAAATGCGCTGGCATCGGCGGGCCAACCTCGCTATGGTCGCCGCCCCGGAAACAGCTTCACGTCCGGTCCGGGCAGTGCGCCGGGAATCGCACGTCGATTGCAAGGAGCAGAGCGCCATGCGCAAGTACCTCTGGGGCGGAGTCGCCGCCTGTCTCGTGGTCGGTATCGCCGCCTACCTCACCGTCCACCACCCTTTGAAGCCGCCGCGTCCGGGGCCGGCGCCGGTCCAGGAGGAACAGGAGCCGCCGATCGCGCCGATCGCGTCAGTGGCCGCCGACCCGGCGCCCAACGCGCCGGCCGTTGCCGAATCGAAGACCAGCGACATCGTCGAGCCGATCGTCGTGGAAGGCCCGGCGGCCGAGCCGCCGCCCGCTCCGGCGTTCGGCGGCGCCGCCGTTGCCGGCAAGGCGGTGCCTGTCGAAGCGCTGGCGCCGGAGCCGGCGCCACGTCCCGACGCGGAACCGGGTCAGGAAAAGAAAATGCCGTACGCGGAGGAGCAAGCCGCCCTCGCGCTCGGCGCGCGGCTCTGGGAGGCGCTGTGCCGGATGCTGAATGGTTGCGCCGGAGCCGCCCGCCGACGAGGAGCAGACGGAGGTTGAACTCCACTTCCAGGTGCCGCCGCCGTACGTGAACTACCATCATCAGGAGATGCACTGTCCCTATACGGGCCGGTGCCCGGTGCCGTCGTATCCCGTGCCACCGCCGGCGGCGCCGCCGGAGAAGTGAGTCGTGAGTGGTGAGTAGTGAGTGTGGTGAGTGATGAGTGGTGGACGAATACGGTACCACTCATCACTCTACAATCCGCGCAGCTTGCCGCGTCCCCATTTTTCTTCGCATTTCCTCAAGATTTCCGGCCCGCGAGACGACGATTCCCGATGGGCCGCGTGCCGAGCGTCGCCCTGCGGTTGCATTTCCCCAGCCGGCCGGTATAGTCGGCGAGAATTGCCACGGCGCAACAACGGACGGCTACGCGGCACGCAAGGACGGTTTCCATGACGCTGCAGGTGCTCAATCCGCCGGAGTTCTTCGACCGGCTCGCCTATGCCCGCGAGATCGTGCGCGAGGAGGCGGCCGCCCTGCTCAAGGTCGCCGACCGTCTCGACGGCGCCTTCGTCGATGCGGTCGAGTTGGTGCGCCGCTGTCCCGGCCGGGTGTGCGTCACCGGCACCGGCAAGTCGGCGGACGTCGGCCAAAAGATCGCCGGCACGCTCAACTCGACCGGCACCCGCGCGTATAACCTCGACGTTACGCGGGCGGCCCACGGCGACCTCGGCATGCTCCACCAGCACGACGTGGTGCTCGCCCTGTCGCACAGCGGCGAGAGCGAGGAAATCGTCCGCATTTTACCGTCGCTGCGGCAGCTGTCGCAGGGCCTGGTCGCGCTGACCAGCAACCCCCAAAGCACCCTGGCGCGGAACGCCGACGTGGCGGTCGTGCTCGGCCCGCTCGAAGAAGTCTGCCCGCTCGGCCTGGCGCCGAGCACGAGCACCACCGCGATGATTGCCGTCGGTGACGCGCTGGCGTTCGCCCTGGCCCGGCTGCGCGAGTTCACGCCGGAAGACTTCGCCCGCTTCCATCCGGCCGGCAGCCTGGGGCGCAAGCTACTCAAGGTCGAGCAGGTGATGCGGACCGGCTCGGAGCTGCGCCTGGCCGATGCGAACCGAACGGTGCGTGACGTATTTGCCCAGGCGCAGCGCAAGGGGCGCCGCACCGGCGCCGTCATGCTGACCGGCGCGGACGGCCGGCTGTGCGGGCTGTTCACCGACAGCGACCTGGCCCGGCTGTTCGAACAGCGGCGCGACGACGCGCTGGATCGGCCGATCCGCGACGTCATGACCGCGGCGCCGATCATGGTCAAGGTGGGCATGCGCCTGGTCGACGCGCTGGAGGTGCTGCGGCTGCGCAAGATCAGCGAGCTGCCGGTGGTGGACAGCGCGGGCCGGCCGGCGGGCTTGCTCGACGTGACCGACCTGATTGGCCTGGTTTCGCGCGAGGAGGCGGAGAGCCTTTTGCGCGTGGCGGGATAACCATGACGTAGGTCAGGCTTTCGAGCCTGACTGTCAGGCTCGAAAGCCTGACCTACTTCAGAAGGGGCGTCGGAGCATCGATGGCCGAATCGCTGGAGCAGCGCTGTGCCCGCATCGAGCTGCTCATCCTGGACGTGGACGGCGTCCTGACCGATGGGCGCATCGTCTACAGCGACGACGGCGCGGAGCTGAAGGCGTTCCACGTCCGCGACGGCTCGGGCCTGAAGTCTTGGCTGCAGCTCGGCAAACGGGCCGGCATCATCACCGGACGCACGTCGCCGATCGTGCAGCGCCGGGCCCAGGAGCTGGGACTGACCGCCGTCGTGCAGGGAGCCGAGGACAAGCTGCGCGGCCTATGACGGAATGCTGCGCGAGCAAAACGTCGAGGCCGGCCAGGTCTGCTACATCGGCGACGACTTGCCCGATGTGCCGCTGTTACGGCGGAGCGGTCTGGCGATCACGGTGGCGGACGCCTGTGCCGAGGCGAAGACGGCGGCGCATCATGTCACCGTGGCCGGCGGCGGCGGCGGTGCGGTGCGCGAAGCCATCGAGTTGATCCTGCGGTCGCAGCAGCGCTGGCCGGAAGTGCTGGCCAGGTACGGCGGCGAGGTGGCGGATGAACGGGCGAGCGGCGCGGCGTAAGCCCGCCGTGGTGATCGCCAACAGTGGAGCAAACACGGCGGGCTTACGCCGCGCCGCTCGCCAGAACCCAGAGAACGAGCCGTGTGGACACCGAAACGCCTCTTGATGCTGATCGCGGGACTGTTCGTGTTCCTGTGCGGATACGGCGTGTACGCGTTCTTCCTGGGCGGCATCGACGGCCTGCCGCCGCTCCCGCCCGAGTTCGCCGACAAGGGCCCGATCGAGGACACGGAGGCCCAGGAAAGCCTGCGCGAAGCCATGATCCGGCAGGCATTTGGCGCCGATTCCGAGGAAATGAACCGGCAGATCCGCCTGCTGGTTCGCGACAAGGGCATGGTGATGGCCGCCGGCCAGTTCTCCATCGAGGACGATGGCCGGGTCAAGTTCGCGCCGTTCAGCGCGGCGATGTATCCCAAGAACAAGGACGGTGGTTTCCCTGAGATCAACACCGTCCAGTGCGACTTCGCTTTCCTGACGCTCGACAAGCCCGTGCAGACGCCGTCGGAGCTGGCCAACCGCAAGGTGACCGCGGTCGAGCTGCGCGCCGCCAGAGGTGGTAGCGTGAAGCTCATCAACAACCGCCGCACCGCCGAGAAAAACGACGATCTTGAGGTCCAGGTGAACCTGGGGCCGCTGTTCTACGAGGAGCGGCGCAACCTCATCTGGAGCGACGGGTGGGTCAAGCTGCAGGACTTCCAGTCGCAGCCCAAGCCGACCCTGATCGTCGCCAAGGGCATGGACATGCACCTCGCGCCCGACTCCGGCCCGAACAAGGCCAAGAGCCCCACGGCACCCCCGCGGCCCAAAGGCGAAGGCATCAGCAACGTCGAGCTGTTGATCCTGCGGTCCAACGTGACCATGCACCTCTATGTGGATAACGACGATGGCTTCCTGGGCGGCGACGCCGCCGCGCCGTCGCCGGACAAGGCCGGCGAAGCGAAAGTGGTGGTCGACGCGAAAGTCGTCGTCGACCCCAAGGGCGAAAAAATCGAGATCAAAGCGGGCGCGAAGCTCGCGGACAAGAAGCCCCCCGAGAAATCGCACGTCTTCATCAGCACCAATGGGCCGTTCACCTACGACCTCCCCAAGGAGCTGGCGTGGTTCGATTGCCCGCCGGTGCTCAAGGGCGGCACACTGCCGACGGTGCATGAGGTGGTGCAGGTGTCACGCGAGAATCCTGAGAAGAAGTACGACCAGCTCTATTGCGACCACCTCAAGCTGCAGTTCCGCAAGAAAGCGACGCTGCCCGTCAAGCCAGGGGCGGCCGTCAAGCCCGCCGGGTCCGCCGACACCACCGGCAACAAGGAGATCGAAACCGCTATCGCCACCGCCCGGCCCGGCCAAAAGGTCATCCTGACCATGGACACCCAGAATCTTGAGGCGGACGGCGTCGAGCTGCACTACTATGCCGCCGATCCAGGCCGGGGACCCAAGACCATCCTCAAGGGCAGCCCGATGCGCGCCGTCAGGGACGGCCACAAAATCAGGGCGCGCGAGCTGCACCTGACCGGCGCCGACAGGAACGGCACGGGCCGGCAAACGTTCAGCAAGGGTCCGGGACAGATCGATCTCGCCGACAAAAACGCCAAGGCGACGTATCCCACCCACATTCGCTGGAAGGACACGCTTGTCTCAAAAGAAGTACGGGTAGGCGATAAGCTCTACGAGCATTGGACGATCACCGACGATGCCGTCTACATCGACGAGGAACAGAAGCAGGAGCTGCGCGGCCAGACGATCGAACTGTGGCTGGAGCCGAACGACCCGGCAAGCGGCGGCCCCAAGGTCAGCGGCGGGCCCAAGCAGAAGTTGCACAAGATCGAGGCGTTCAACGACGTCTTCGCGATGGCCCAGGAAACGACGATCAAGCACGCCGAGCACCTGCTGATCATTTTCCGTCCGGAGATAAAGCCGGGCGGCGACTTGCCTTTGCCGGCACTACCGGAGCCGCCGAAGACGCCGGCGATCGGTGCCAAGGTCGATCAATCGCCACCGCGCATCACCGACCCGGTTGTTCGAGGCGACCAGCCGCCCACCCTCGGCGCCGACGCCCCGGTTACTAGCTTACCTGCTCCCAGCGCAATTGCTCCCGGCGCGGCTACGTCAGGCGCGGCCGACCCGAAAGCGCCGCCCGGCAAGGAAAAAGAACAGCCGCGCAAGCCGATTTTTCTCGACGCCCGCGACGTGGTCATCTACGTGGCGCAGATCGGCCCCAAGAAGCAGCTCGATCGGCTCGACGCCAGCGGCAAGGTCCACGTCGTGCAGGACGCCGACAAGAAAGACGAGAAGGGCCTCGACATCACCGGCGACCTGCTCAACCTGCAGCGCGACCTTGTCGGCGACAGCATCCTCACCGTCTTCGGCGACACGCACACGCTCGCACGCCTTGAGATGGACGAGACCATCCTGATGGGGCCCAAGGTCACCATCGACCAGATCAAGAACCACGCCGACGTTGACGGCCTGGGCGCGATGTCGATGCCGAGCAAGACCTCGCTCGACGGTGACAAGCCGGCCCGGCCCGGCGTGCGCATGGTGATCCACTGGAACCAGCACATGACCTTCGACGGCACCAACGCCTACTTCCTTGGCGGCGTGCTCGGCGAGCAGGACGACTCGTCGATCAAGTGCGAGTCGATGCAGGCGATCATGGACCGGCATGTCGTCTTCAAGGAAAGCAAGAAGGCGAACGAGGGCGCCAAGGTCGAGCGGCTGTTCTGCAACGCCAAGGTCCACGCCGTCGACGAGCAATTCGACAAGGACAAGAAGCGCGTAAAGGCGACCACCCTGGACGCGGTTCAGCTCAAGGTCGACAACACCTACGGTCCCACGCACGCGTCAGGTCCTGGGCGGGTGTTGTACCTCGGCATGAGTGACAGCGATACCGGGGCGCCGGTCACCAATCCGGCCCCCGGCAATGCGGCTCCCGCGAACGTGGCTCCGGCCAACGTGGCTCCGGCCAATGCGGCCCAGGCGAACGCGGCCGGCAAGAAAGACCAGGAGATGAAGCTGACGCGCATCGACTTCAGGGGCTGGATGTTCTCCAACACCAAGAACGCCCTCAAGAATGCCCGGTTCCGCGAGGGCGTCGAGGTGTTCAATGTCCCGTCGGAAATCTTCGAGGTGCCGCTCGACGCCGACAAGCTGCCCAAGGACGGCTTCTTCCTCAAGTGCGAGACGCTCGAGCTGGCAGCAGCGCCAGGTGGACCAGAAGACCGTGCAGTCGATGATCGCGACCGACCAGGTCTATTTCCGCAATCCCGAGTTGTTCGGCCTGTGCGACGAGCTGCGCTTCGACGAGTCGAACGATACGATCGTCTTCATTGCCAGGCCGGGCAATCTGGTGCGCCTGGTCAAGCGCGACCCGGCCACGCGCAAGGAAGATCGCATCAGCGGTGAGACGGTGCAGTACAATCGCAAGACGGGGCAGATCCACGTGGGGAAGACGGGCGTGATCAACTCGTCGTCGCTCAATGTGCCGTCAAGCCCGAGGGCGAGTCTTCGAGCCCTCGGGCTTGTCGTCGCTCAATGTGCCGTCAAGCCCGAGGGCGAGTCTTCGAGCCCTCGGGGTGGCCGACGCCTGGGGCTCGAAGACTCGCCCCAGGGCTTGGGTGGTGTTGATCTAGTCTCCCGGGCAGGGCTGGACGCGGACGGCGAGGATCAGACGCTCCTTCGCCTTGGTCTGGCAGCGCGTGACGATCGGCAGAAACTTGCCGCATACCGTGCGATAGACGATCTCGCCCTGGTCCGGCGGGATAATCGCGAGCGCGACCTTGTTATTTTTGTCGGCGCCGTGCTGCACGATGACCTGGGCCGTCTTGTCGTCGATGAGCGCGAACTTGCCCTTTTCGCCGGCCCCCAGTGACTGCAACGTCATGGTCTTGAGCTTGAAGCTTTTCAGGCCCGGATTGAGCTGCTGCACTTCCTCGGCAATCGCCTTGAGCCGCGGGTCGATCGTGTCGCCCTCCTCGCTGGCAAGGATGACGACCACTGTCACCTTGATCTTGCCGTCGGGACCGCAGGCGCCCAAGGGGCCGGTCAGCAGCAACGCAATCACCATCGCGACGCCGGAGAGAAGACGACTCGTCACGATCAACGACCCTCCTGATTGGTAGGTCCCGCCTGCCGGGCGGGACCTGGACAGCGTCAAGGTCCCGCCCGGCAGGCGGGACCTACCGGGACATTGCTTACGGCTCCGTCGCTTCGGCCGCCCAGATGAGTGGACGACCCGGCCCATCCAGGCGGATGTGCGGCATCATCTGATCGCGCGCGTCGGGCTGCACGCTGGTCAGCGCCACCTCGCCGGGTCCAGCCAATACCAGCGGTCCGTGTACCGGCAGCTCGCCGACCACCAGGGTGTGCGTGTCCGCGCCCTCGACGCGCAGGATGGCTATCTCGGCGGCCGTCGCGACCGGAAACACCTCGATGTCTTGTACCGGCGCGGGGGTGGGCATCGGCCGTTCCTGCTTCGCCTGCGCCCAGTCCGGCAACCACCGATAACTCGCGCCGAGCGCGACGAGCAGCGCGATCCCGGCGGCAGTGGCGAGCAGCGCCACGACCCAGCGCCCGCGCTCCGGCCGGCTGCGGCCGCGGCACGCGCTGCAGCTCCCGCTCAATCTGCTGCCAGATATCGACACCCGGATCGGGCGCGCTCGATTCCTTCCAGAGTTCGGCAAGCCGGCGGTAGTCGGCGAGGACTTCGCACGCCTCGGGGTTCTTGCGCAGCCAGTCGGCGATTCGGCGGCGCAGCGCCTCCAGGTCGGGCCGGCCGACCAGCTCGCCGTCGAAGTAGGCGGCGAGCAGCTCGGCGCGGGACTCCAGTCGTCTTGGGCGGCATTCATTGGGTTCGCGTCCAAACCTCGAGCAGCGTTCGCAGTTTTTGCCGGGCGTAATAAAGGCGACTCATCACCGTGCCGATGGAAATGTTCAGCACGCCGGCCACCTCGCGGTAGCTCAGGCCGGCCTCGGCGTGCAGCACAAACGTCTGGCGCTGCGCACTGGGCAGCTGATCCAGTGCCTGCTGCAGGATGCGCCGCAGATCCGCACGCTCCAACTCATGGCCGGCAAGATCCGCGACGAGTGGCTCGACCTCCTCACGGTTCTTCGGCCCCATCGCGTCGAAGCTCAGCGCCTCGCGCCGTCCCCGTTGCCGGCCCAGATCGAGCGAGGCGTTGCTGACGACCCGCAGCAGCCAGGTCTTGAACGAGCTGCGTCCCTCGAAGCCGGGCAGATGGGTCAAGGCCTTCACGAAGGCTTCCTGCACCGCGTCGAGCGCATCGGCCTCATTGCCGAGCAGCCGGTAGGCGACTCGATACGCTACCAGCCGGTAGCGCCGGAACAGCTCATTGAGGGCTTCCCGGTCGCCCTGGGCAGCACGGGTCACGAGCTGCTCGTCGCCGGGGACCACCAGTCCAACAGTCATGAGTGGCGTGTCTCCCTTCATGCAGACGCTCCGCGAACAGGCTTATTTGATTCTAACGGCAGCCGGGGCAAGTGCCAAAGGAAAAGACTTCGTCTTTACTCAAACCGCGGATTCTGTTACTGCCGTTGCAGCTAGCCCGCGTTCAGGGAGGAACGTGCTGTGTCAACGTTGGATCTCGGCGTACTCATCCTGACCCTGATCACAGCCGCGGTCGGCAGCTGGAGCATTCACTGGGCCAAGGCGGACCCGCAGAGCCGGCGTTGTCGCGGCGGACGCATCCTGTTCGTCGCCAATCTGCTCACCGTGGGCGCCGTCGGCCTGGTCGCGGCGTTCACGCGCACGCGCGGCTTGCCGCCGCTTGGACTCGTCGCCGGTCTGCTCATCGTCGGCATGATGTGGGAGGGCCCCGAGGCCAATCCACGCCGCACGCCACCGCGCCGAGCGCCGTCGCGCCACGCGCCGGTCCCGCCGGACGGCCAGTCGACTTGATCCTGCTGCAGACCCGGCATTTGCTCGCCCGCCAATTGCGAGCTATGCTTCGGTACAAAGCAGGAGATCGCCATGAACCTACCACCCCCACCCAAGAAGCTACCCAATCGTCGCGGCTCGGAGCGCAGGCTCGCCCGCCGCAGCATTCGCCTCGAATGCCGTCGCGGCTCGATGGGACTCGGCGCCAACCTGGCCCGCGGTTATCTCGACATCTCGCTCAGCGGCGTCCAGGTGCTCACCAAGGATCTGCTCAAATGCGGCGAGGAAGTCGAGATCGTCCTGGAAGGCAACGGCTTCCGCGGCGTGATCCGGCGCATGGGCGAGGTGCGCTGGACTGTCCCGATCGACGGCGGCGGTTGCCGGGCCGGCGTGCGCTTCCAGAAGTACCTCAGCTACCGCGAGCTGCAGAACCTCGCCAGCTGAGAGCCCGTTGCAAAAAAGGGGACAGGACCTTTCCGACCCCACGATTTCTCAGGCAATCCACGGGGCCGCAGAGGTCCTGTCCCCTTTTTTGCAACGGGCTCTGAATTACGGTTTCTGCCCCTTGCGGCCGACGCCGAACTGATCGCCGACGGCGACGAGCTGGTCGCCCTCGAAAATCAGCTCGACGACCTTCTCGCTGTGGACCTCACGGCCCTCCTCGTCCATGAGTGCGGCGACGATCGCTTTCGTTTTCGTGTCGATCACCTCGCCGGTCGATGGATACGCGTAGCGGCCGTCGACGCTGAAAGTGACCCAACCGGGCTGCTCGCGGAGCTTGACGCTGGCGCCCTGCTTCGGCGGCATCACCGTCGCGTCGAAGACGTGGACACGGCTGTTGTGCCCATCGCACACCCAGACCTCTTTTTCGTCCGGCGTGATGCCGACGCCGTGGCTTGGGCAGCCATGGCGCTTGGTGGGGCCGCGCTTGAAGCCTTGCACCTCGACGCGCTGCAGCAGCTTGCCGGTCTTGAGGTCGCCGATCTCGAAGCCGAGCAGATCGTTGACCGTGACGAACACCAGCGACTGATCGGCGTTGACCGTGAACGGCCGAATGCCGGCGCTGAACGGCCCGACGTTCTGCACGATCTGGTGCGTCTGGGTATCGGCCACCGGCAAGATCGGCGAGCGCAGGCCGGCCAGATACATGCGCGAGCCATCGCGGCTGACGACCGTGTTGTGGGCGCCGTTCTTCGTTTCAATGCGCGTGCTCAGCGCGCCGGTGGCGGCGTCGACGACGTTCCAGTGATCCTTCTCCAATGTTGGCACATAGAGCCATTTGCCGTCGGGCGTGATCGACAGGCGATCGCAGCCGTCGGGCAGGGTCTTTTCCCACAGGGTTTTTTCGGTCGGGATGTCCACGCAGTAGAGCTTGGTGAGCGTCGTGAAGTAGAGCTTTTTCGTCGCGGCACAGGCGCAGACGCCCTTGATGTTCGAGGGTTTGGCCTCCTGGCTGGCGGGCGTCTGGATGCGCTTGACGAACTTGTGCCCGTTGTCGACGTCGAAGACGAGGATGCCGGCGCCGCCGAACTCGACGTAGTTGCGAATGCCGGGCTCGACGACATACAGCCGGCTGTGGCGTTTCGCGGCTTGCTGGGCGGCGGCCGGCGCCGCGCACAGCATGACCGTAAGCAGGGCGTACGTGATTCGTCGCATGGGGAGAGCTCCTGGTTGTGAAACGCGAAACCGCAAGCGAGCTTCGACGCGAATGTTGGGGGGTCAGGTTTTACCGGGGCGAGTCTTGCGCCGGGCCAGCTTCTGCACAAACGCCCGGTGGTCCGGGCTCGCGAGCCCCTGCGCAGCACTGCCAGCAATTGTTCGCGATCGCGCCGCAGCAGAGCGTCGGGATCAAGCCAGAGGCCCGGGAAGACTCGCGAATGCATGATGCCGTCGCGGCCAGGACGAACTTCCACGAATTTGCCGGCGCGTAAGACAAACCAAAACACCTTCTGCGAGCGCAGGGCGACAACCACGTATTCGCGAACGCCGGCCTTCTCGTAGTCCGCCTTCTTCTGGTGCAGATCGCGCGACTCGGTAGTCGACGCCGTTTCGACGATCGTCTCCGGCGCGCCGATGAGATAGCCTTTCTTTTCGCTGGTTTGGCCGCCAAATTCCGGCAAGATGAGCAGGCAGTGGTCCGGCTCGGGTTGGCTCTCCGGCCCCATGATATTCGTGGCACCTGGAAAACATTCGGTGCCGGGGGTGTTCTCCTCGTATTCCTCGAGCCAGCGGCCGACGAGCTTCGCGGTCTTGCTGTGCGGCAGCTTCTGTGGCGAGGCCATGTACACGATTCCTCCGATGAGCTCGGCGTGAACGTCCTCGGCCATCGATTCGTAACGCTCGTGAAACGTCTTCTGGTCGAGCCGATCGCCGTTTTCCAGCGGCGGGACTTCGGCTTCCGGTATTTGGTCCGAGATCTCTGCCAGGAAATATCCCATAGTTCATCTCCCTGTTTAGCGGCGGTTCGTAGAACCGCCAAACGCGTCGGCGGTTCTTCGAACCGCCACTAAACGGCCCGGACGGCCGTCTCGGTGCCGGCGGGCTGGCTTTCGCCGAGCAACGGCAGCCACACCGTGAAGGTGCTGCCTCGGCCCGGCTGGCTTTCAACCGCGATTTCGCCGTGCAGCGCCGTCACGATCGACTGGCAGATGCTCAGCCCCAGACCGTTGCCGCCCGGACGCGATTCCCGCGTGCGGGCCTTGTCGGCGCGGTAAAGCGCTCGAAGATGCGCGGCAGATCCTCCGCGCCGATGCCAACGCCGCTGTCGCGCACGCTGAGCCAGGCCCGGCGCCGCTCCGGCTGGACACCGACGGCGACATAGACATGGCCCGGCGCTGGCGTGAATTTGATCGCATTGTCGATCAGGTTGCGCACGACCTGACGCAAATGAAACTCGTCGCCTGGGACGACGGTCGGCGGCAATTCGCGCGTGTGCAGGACGACGCCGCGCACCTCGGCGACGCCCTCGAACATGTCCAGCGCCTCGCGCACCACCTTGTCGAGCCGGACCGATTGATCGCGCGCGCCCAGGCGGCCGGCGTCGCCCTCGGCAAGCAGCAGTAGCCGATTGACCAGGCCCGCGAGCCGGCTGTTCTCCTCCATCACGTCGGTCAGCAGGGAGGCGTACTCCTCGGGAGTCCGCGCCCGGTTCAGGCCGACCTCGACCGTGCTGCGAATGGCGGCCAGCGGCGAGCGCAGCTCGTGGGCCGCGTTGGCGACGAATTCGCGGTTGCGTTCGATGTAGCTGGCGATGCGGTCGAGCATGCCGTTGATCGTCTGCGACAGCTGGTCGAGTTCGTCGCCGGTGCCGCGCAGCGGCAGCCGTTCGTCGAGCTTGCTCGGCTGCAGGCTCGCCGCCGTCGCGATGATCTTGGCGATCGGCCGCGTCGCGCGTCCGGCCAGGTAGTAGCCGCCGAGTGGGGCGAGGAGGAGGGTGACGAGACCGCTCAACACCATGACCAGGTCGATGCGCTCCAGGTCTTCTTCGACAGGGCGGTGCGAGCAGCCGCAACGCACGATCACGTCTTCGCCGTCCCGCACGGTGAGGCGGCGCTGGATGATCCGATAGCCTTCGATGTCGGCGGGCTCGGTTGAATCGCGATCGAGCACCGGCGGCCCGATCTTGGCTGGGACCGGGACATTGCCGCTCGACAGCCTTAGGTGACCGTCGGCCGTATAAAGCTCCATGAACCATTCGCGGAACCATTCGCGCTTGGCCAGGGATGCCACCTGCTTCTGCAGGGCCTTTTGCAGCTGCGCTTCCTTATCGGGGTAATCCTTCTCGACCTCCTGGGCTACGCCTTCCGCCTCCTCGGCGACCAGCCGGCTGAACTCAGACAGGAGGGTGTGATGGACGACTTCGCGCACTGTCACCATGGTGACGACGACCATGACGAGCACGACCACCGTCACCCACACGACCAGGCGGAAGCGCAGCGTCGCGAACAGATCCTTAAGTCGCCCTAAGGGCATAGCCGCGGCCTCGAACGGTGTGGATCAGCGGTTCCTTAGTGCCGCGCTGCAGCTTGGTGCGCAGGCGGTTGATGTGGACCTCGATGACGTTGGTCGTCCCTTCCCAGTCCGATTCCCAGAGCTGCTCGCACAGCATCTTGCGGGTGACGACCTGGCCGGCATGGCGCATCAGCATTTCCAGGATGCTGAACTCGGTCGGCGTCAGCTCGATCTCGACCCCGCCCGACGTGACGCGGCGCGTCGGCAGGTCCAGCACCAGGTCGCCCACCTGCAGCACCGGCGACGGCTTGGTGCCCGCGCCGGCATACCGCCTCGATGCGCGCGAGCAATTCCGGCATCGCGAACGGCTTGACGAGATAATCGTCTGCGCCGCGCGTCAGCCCCGTAACGCGATCGTCCACCGAGCCGAGCGCCGTCAGCACCACGACCGGCACCTTGATGCCGGCGTTGCGCAACGTCTCGAGAATCGTCAGGCCGCTCTCGCCGGGCAGGAGCAGGTCGAGCACGAGCACGTCGTGCTTTTGCGTCATGGCGAGCTGCAACCCTTCGGTGCCGTCCTTGGTCAGCACGCATTCGTGACCCGCCTCGACGAGCCCCTTTTGCACGGCCTTGCCGATGACCGCGTCGTCCTCGACAACCAGGATGTTCATCTTCCCCTCGCCGCGCGTTCGTGCCATGACGATCTCCACCGAGCGACAGGGGGAGGATGTCGTCCGCACGTGGTCTTATTTACGCCGTCGGCCCCGCCCATGCAATCTTACTGGATTGTAGCGGCTGTTCTCCAGGCCAGCTCACTCCTTGCTCGGCACCAGGAAGATGTTGCGGAACTGCACCGGATTGCCGTGATCCTGCAGGAGGATCGGGCCCGGCGTGCACGGATCGCTGGCAAGGCCCGCCGTCGTGACAGCGACGATCTCCTCCTTGCCGTCCTTGTCCTTCCTGGCGATGCGGACGTTGTCGTGAATCTTGGTGCCGTTGAAAATGACCGAGATCACGCCCGGCTCCGACGGTTTGCCGTCCTTGCAGACCGGCGACTGAAAGTCGATGTCATAGCTCTGCCAGACGGTCGGCGCCTTGCAGGCGTTGACCGGCGGTTTGGCGACGCCATAGATGCCGCCGCAATCGCCCTGCGCCAGCTTGTCGGCGGCAATGCCGTAGCTGTCGAGCACCTGCACCTTGTAGCGACCCTGGAGATAGACGCCGCTGTTGCCGCGCCCCTGGCCGGAGTTCTTCGGCTCATAGGGGACGCGGAATTCGACATGCAGCTTGAATCGGCCGTCGAACTTCTGTTTGGTCATGATGTCGCCGGTGCGCGGCTCGACCTGCATCGCCCCGCCCTCGACGAGCTTCCACGTCGCCGGGTCCTTGCCGTTGCGGCTAATCCAGTTGTCCAGGCTGGTGCCGTCGAAAAGCACGATGGCGCCGGGCGGCGGCTTGACGCTCGCGACATCCCGGCCGTCCTCGGGCTTGGCGAGCTGGAGGTCGGCGATGCTTCCATAGGGATCCTGTCCCCGGGCCAGCGCCAGGCCGGTCACGGCCAGCACGGCGGCGAGGCTCGACAGAACGATGCGGCGCACGAACATGAGGATTCTCCTCGAGTAGGTCCCGCATCCAGTTGTTGGCGGCGGTCCGCCGGATATGCTATGGGGGCACGGCACATTCGGAGGCGAAATCGCGATGAGCACCGACCGCAAGGTGACGCTCGGCCTGATCCAGATGCGCTGCGATGGCCCCCGCGACGCGAACCTCGCCCGCGCCGTCGAGTTCATCGGCGCCGCCGCGAAAAAGGGGACGCAGCTCGTTGTTTTGCCCGAATTGTTCCTCGGCCCCTATTTCTGCCAGCGGCCCGACGACCGCGCGGCGTTCGACCTGGCCGAGCCGGTCCCCGGACCTGCGGTCGAAGTTCTCGCCCAGGCGGCCCGCACGCACCGCGTGGTGCTGGTCGGCGGCTCGCTCTTCGAACGCAGCCCGGACGGCCGATTCTACAACACCGCGGCGGTGCTCGACGCGGACGGACGGCTGCTCGGCACCTATCGCAAGACGCACATACCCGAAGATGTCCTCTATCACGAGCAACACTATTTCACGCCCGGCGACACGGGGATTCGCGTGTTCGCCACGTCGGTCGGCCGCGTGGCGCCGTTGATCTGTTACGACCAGTGGTATCCTGAGGCGGCCCGGATCGCGACCCTGCGCGGCGCCGAGATCATCGTCTATCCCACGGCGATCGGTGTCATTGACGACAACGTCGAGCAGAACATCACCGGCGACTGGGAGCAGATGTGGCGCAGCGCCCAGGTCGGCCACGCCGCGGTCAACAACGTCTACGTCGCGGCAGTCAATCGAGTCGGCCGCGAGGGACACATCAGCTTCTGGGGCGGCTCGTTCATCGCCGATCCCGCAGGCGCTGTGCTTGCGCAAGCCGGCGCCGGCGAGGAGATCGTCGTCGCGGAGTGCCGGCTGGCGCGCGTGCCGGCGCTGCAGAACGCGTGGCGTTTCCTCGCGAACCGGCGGCCCGAGGTATACGGCCCGCTCACGGCGGACGATCGCTGAAGCCAAGAATCCTTTTTGCGGAGCGTAGAAAGGACTATGATTTGGCAATGGGCAAGCTTCTGGAGAAGATTCGCTCGGCGGTAGAGGCAGATCGGTTCTTCGTCGCCTGGCATGCGGATGAACGGTGCGAGGAGCGCGAAATAACGGCGTGGCAACTGGTAGCGGGTCTCGCGGAGGCTGTTTTGGTACGGGAGCGACCGCGAAGCAAACCAAATCCCTCGGTAGTGGTTCGGCACATCCTTGAAGACGGAACCGAGGTGGAAGTGATCTGGTCCTGGCTGGAGGCAACGGGCCACGCCAAACTCGTCACGGTCTACCTTGTGGAGTAACGCGATGAAAGCACGACGAGAAAAACGCAAACGTTGGGTACGGCGCGGCAAATATGCGGTTGAGGTCGAGGTCGAAGTGATCTATCCCGCGGAGGATCCGTCCGAACCGTGTCTCGAGCCGGACACGGTGCGTTGGCTCGACGAGATCGCGCCGCGCCGCCAAGGGGGATGTTGCGTTTCTCAAATCGGTCGGCCAAGTATTCCGGGCCGTTCCTACATGAGACGCATTACCGCACCGGGAACGACTGCACCACCCACGGCAAGCTCAAGAACGGATGCTGCTGCTCGCCGCTGCGCGTGCTGACAGTGTCGAAGACGTACGTCTGCAGGTGGTGGACGTAGATCTGCTGACTCGAGCGCCACCTGTGGCGGCGGGACCTTGGCAGCCGGCGGCTTGTCCTTTTCCTGGGCAGCCAGCAAGGGCGCCATGCCGACGATGCACAATACGGCGCAAGTGCAACGGGACATTTAGAAACCTCCGCAATCAGAGGACCCAGATGCGTACAGCGGCGGTGTCTTATCAGAGTAACCGCAGTGACGGGAAATCTGTCAAGGTGGAGGCAAAACATACTCAGTACCCATAGTCGGGAAGCTGGATATCATCACGCAGTTGACGGGCGAGGATGAACTTTGCAAGCAACGGGAGCCGGAATAGCCGCATGACCAGGTTCCGGGCATTGATGCCGAACGACTCCCCAGAAATCGACGACATAACCGCCGCTGCGCAGCTGTGGGGCTGCCTCGACCAGCAGCACCTCATAGCCGGCCTTTTGCAGCCAGAAAGCCAGCGTCGGACCGGCGATGCCAGCACCGTTGATGATAATCCTCACGTGCGACTCGGACGGGCGAACAACACAGTTCAGCAGCGGGGCCGGCGGTGCGGCATCGGGGTCTGCTCAATGGTCTAGCGGTGCGGCTTCAGCACGTGTTTCCGCCAGCGCCAGCCGCGCTGCCACGCCAGCACTCCCAACCCAAGGATGGCCAAGCCCACGGTCACCAGGGCAAGCACTTGCTGGTGGAACAGGACCAGGCACCACGTGGTCACTGCAAAGGCATGGCCCGAAGCTACTACAACCGCAACTACTGCCGCATAACGCCGCGGCAGCCACATGACCGCAGAGGCGACCAGAAGCAGATAGGGGACACCGGCAGCGGCGAAGGCCAGCGGGTGCATGGTTAGGAACCACGCCGCCACCGGGTGGCCTTCACGCACGGTCGCAAATCCGCCCGACCAGTATTCGGCCGGTTGGCCCGCGAGAGTCAAAAAGCCATCGGCGGCGCACAGCACGATCGCTGGCAAGCACAGCCACAGTCGCTGCACGCGCATGAGCCACATCGCCTCTGTCGCCGAACAAGTAGCACCAAACCGCCGCATCATACGCACGGTTGCCGTCCGCGTCAACTAGCCGGCGACGCCAAGACGCCAAGACCCCACGGCTGCGAGCTTATGATAGAATCATGACGTTGGCGATCGATGCAGCGGAATTACTGGCATGGCAGTGTTGACCACCTTTCTGCGCGGCGTGTTGCAAGCGGGCCGGCTCGTGCTTCGCGAGCCGCTGCCGGCGCGGCCGGAGCCGGAAGCGGTGGCGGTGCTGGAGGCAGCGTTTCGGCGACACGCTCTCGACGTTGCGGGATCGGCGATCTCGTTCGATGCACCGACCGCGCTGGCGGCCGGGCGGGTTCTCTACCAGGCGGGATGGTACATGCTCAACCCGAACCTGCCGGTCGACGGCGCCAGCCTGACGATGCCGGCCGGTCCGCAGACCGCGGCACAGCACC
The DNA here is from genome assembly GCA_963834865.1 of uncultured Gemmataceae bacterium. Classification (GTDB taxonomy): domain Bacteria; phylum Planctomycetota; class Planctomycetia; order Gemmatales; family Gemmataceae; genus CAWIDK01. The sequence continues at coordinate 523,724 of CAWIDK010000002.1, read as the reverse complement.
TGTCCGCCGATCTGATGCTGCGTTATCTGCCGATCCTGTTTCGCCGGGCGCGGGCACTGCGCCCGGAGGATGAGCTGGCGGGCTGCCTTGCGGAGGTGTTCCGGCGCTGGCCGCTCAGCGGCGTGCTGGCGGATGTCGAGGATGGGCCACTGACGCCGCCGGATTTCGATGGCCATGCGGGGCTGCGGTTGTTCTACGCGGAACGGCTAGCCCGGCACGAAAAGCCAGGATGGTTCCCGACCGGCGCCGGCATCGAGGCAGTCGAATTGGTCTGGCACGACCTCGGCCGCGATACGAGCGTGCTGCCCCTGGCCCAGCAAGTCGCCGGCGCGCTGGCCGAGCACAAGAGCTGATCCACGCGTATGACCGCTTCCACCGTCGACCGACTGCGCCGCGAGGTGATCGAACCGCTCAAGCAGCGGTTCGTAGGCCGCGATGAGGTCGTCGACCTGATCGCGCTGGCCCTGGTCGCCAGCGAGCATCTGTTCCTGCACGGACCGCCGGGAACCGCCAAGAGCGGCGCTGATCCGGCACTTCGCACGGGCGGTGCGTGGGCGCTATTTCGAATACATGCTGACGCGCTTCTCGGAGCCGAACGAGATCTTTGGGCCGATCGACATCGCCCAGCTGCGCGAGGGGCGCGTCATCACCGTCACCACCGGCATGCTGCCCGAGGCGGAGTTCGTCTTCCTCGACGAGCTGTTCAACGCCAACAGCGCCATTCTCAACAACCTCCTGACCGTGCTCAACGAGCGAATCTATCGCCGTGGCGCCGAGACGCATCGGCTGCCGCTGTTGTCGCTCTTTTCCGCGTCCAATCATTTGCCGGACGACGAGGCGCTGCGGGCGCTGTTCGATCGCTTCCTGCTGCGCTGCCACGTTGACAATCTGCCGCGCGACGCGATGCCGCGGTTGCTCCTGGCCGGCTGGGAGCTGGAGCGCGGCGAGCCGGCTGAATCCTCGGTGACGGCGGCCGAGCTGGACGAGCTGCGGAGCACGGTGTTCCGCGTCGAGCTGACGCCGGCGTTCGAAGCGTATCGCGAGGCGGTCTTCAAGGTGCGCGACCTCGGCATCGCCCTGTCGGATCGCCGGGCCGTCAAGGTCATGAAGCTGCTGGCGGCGTCCGCGGTGCTTTGCGGCCGATCCAGCGCGCAGCCGTCCGACCTGTGGGTGCTGCGTTACGTCTGGGACCGCGAGGAGCAGATCGAGGCGCTGGCGGCGCTGGTCAACGGCATCCTCGAGCTGCACGCCGCCGAGCCGCGCCGGCACCCGCTGGCCGAACCACGCCGCGCGGTGGACGGCGAGGAGCTGGCGCGACAGATTGACGCGCTGGAGCAGGAGCTGACCGGCACGCTGTCGCTGAGCGCGACCGCCCGGCTGCGGGAACGATTGGGCGGCCTGGCGGACCAGGCGGCCTGGCTCGGCGACGCGCGGCGCGCGATCACCTGCTGCACGCACCCGGCAGTGCATGACTCGGTTGGGGTGAGTGCATTTACGCCGAAGGCGTTTGATCTCAAAGCCCAGGGCAAGCGGAGCGCCGCCCTGGGTAGCAGGAGAGCACAACGGGATCCGTACCCCGAAGGGGTTTCATCAAAGGGCCGACCCAACGGTGATGAAACCCCTTTGGGGTAAATGCGGTCTTCGCGATCACGTCCCCAGGGCGGCGCTGCGCTGCCCTGGGCTTTGAGATCGAACCCCTTCGGGGTAAAGCACGGCAGCGAGGGGCTCTGATGACGACTGTTTTCGACGGCGTGGCCTGTGCATCGCTGCCGCTGGATGCGCTACCGCTGCTGGCGTCGCTTCGCTGCGAGCCGGGCGTCGAGATCGCGCGCGACGCGGGCCGGCTGTGGCTGCGCTTCGAGGCGGGGGCCGAGCGCGTGCTGCGCGGCGTGCTGCCCCTCGGCGGCGTCGAACTGTTCGCTTTTCGCGACGGGGACTGGCGCCGCTTCGGGCAATCGCTGCCGGCGTTCGACTTTCCGCGCCAGTCCCATTTTGAGCCGCTGTACCAGGTGCTCTTTCCGGCGCCGGTGCTGCCGGTGCCGCTGGGCACGGCGCCGGTTATTCCGGTGCGCGTTGCGCTGAAGGCCGATGATCGACCCCGGCCGACGACGGCGATGCTATGTCCTCTCGCCGCGCTGCAAGCCTGGGCGGACACGGTGCCGGCCGCACGGCTGGAACGACTGCACGGGGTGGTGCGTGCGGGCAACATCCTCGTGATCGGCGCCACTCTGCCGCTGCTGCCTGGCGCCGAGCGATTCTGGGGCAAGCTCGTTCTGGTGCCGCTCGGTTTCTGTCCGGATCCGGAGCTGCCCGAGGACGCATTGCGCGAGGCGGCGGGCGTGGAGGTCGAGGAGCTGCTGCTGATGCGACCCGAGCGCGCCGAGGCGGTGCCGCGGACGGCGCTGGGCCGGCTGTCGCGCGGCGCTGCGCCTGGCGGCGGAGGGCAAGTCGTGAATCGCGATGACGAAAACTACCTGGCGATGTACCAGAGCACGCAGGCGTACCTGAAGCTGTCGACCGCGTACTGCGCGCACCTCGGCGGCATCCGCTGGTCGACCGAGGATGACGCCCTGGCTTATCCCGACGGGAGGTTCTTTGCCTTCTGCGCCGATCGCCGAGTTTCTCGAAGGCTTCAGCACAGGCGGTCGCGTGATCCCCTTCGCCTGCGTGCTGCACTGGGCCGACCTGTTGCAGAACCTGCGCGAGCACCTGAACCCGGCCGTGCGCCGTCTGCGCGCTGTTCCAGGAGACCGGCGATCAATGGCGCAACGCCGGCGCCCTGGCCGCGATCCTGAGCGCCGACGTGCCGGAGCCGGCCGAGCCGCCGCACATCGACCATGTCTGCCGCCGGCTGCGCAACCGCGCGTTCCCCATCCGCTGGTTCATCGCGCGCTTTCACGAATCGGCGCTGGGGCCCGCCGAGGTGCCCGCGATCACGCCGGAGGAATTCGAGCGGCGCGTCATCGACCGGCTCGCGGCGTATTCCGACGACGAGCTGCCGTGCTGGCTGCAGAACGGCCGCGGTCCGATCCATGAGGCCGGTGCGGCGCTGGCGCGCGTCCAGCCGCCGCTGCCGCGCACGCTTATGGGCGTCCTGGCGGCGCTGTTGTTGCGGCCGCGGTTGGCGGGGGCGGAGACGTACGTGACCCGACTCGTCGGCGCGTTGACGCTGCCGCCGCGCCGGCTGGCGCCGCAGGAATTGCCGGTGGGCGGCTACGCGGACATGACGACGCGCGGCGCGGTCGAGCACATCCTGCCGAGCCAGCACGCGCTCGACGAGCTGGAGTTTCTGCGGCGCTTCGCCGAGCGCGAGCTGTTGTTCTTTCGCCGCGAGGAGCCGCCGGCCCAGAATCGCCAGGAGATCGCAATCCTCATCGATCAGGGCGTGCGCACCTGGGGCGACGTTCGGCTGGTGCTGGCGGCCGCGGCGCTGGCGCTGGGCAAGCAGTGCGCGGGCCGGGCGCAGCAATTCCGATTCGCCGGGACCAGTAACGCCGGCCGGCTGCTCGATCCGCTCGAGGCCGATGTCGAGACGCTGGGCGAATTGATCGAAGCCAGCGACCTGTCGTTCGATCCCGGCGCCGCGCTCGAGGCGGTGCTGGAACAGCCGTGTGACGCGCTGCGCGACGTGGTGCTATTGACGCATCCGCGCAATCTGCGCGAACCGGATGTGCTTGCCGCGGCGCGTCGCGCCGGGAAGCGCGACCGTGTCTTCGCGGTGGCGCTCGACGAGGAAGGCACCGCGGCGATGAGCGAAATTCGCCACGGCGCCCCCGTGTTGCTACGGCAATTTCGCGTCGAGTTCGTCGCGGCACAGCCGGCGCCGCCCGTCGCTGCGCCGGAGGAACCGCTCAAGCCGTTTGCGGCGTGGGCGGGCGACGTGGAGCCGATCCCGTGTCCCTTCCGCTTTGGCACGAGCGGCCGCATCACGCATTTCGAGTTCGATCACGGCGGGCAACGGCTGCTCACGGTCAGTGCCGGCGACATGCTACACCTGTGGGGACTGCATGGCGACGACCGCGAGGTGCTGCCGCGGCCGTTCCTTGAAGGGTATCTGCTGCGCGACATTCAGAAGGTGGTCGGCGTGATCGGGGGTTTCGTCCTTTTGGGCGGCCACGATGCGCGTGGCGTGTATGCCGCACATTACGATTTGCTGCGCCGGCGCTGCCAGGCCCGTTATCTCAATCTCGGTCCGGGATGGTCGGTGCTGCGCGCTCATTACCTCCCGGAGTTTCATTCGCTGCGCTTGTTACAAAGAGTCCCACATGGCGGCGCAGCGCGGCCGTATTGCCTGAATCTGGCGACGGGTAAATGCATGGAGCCGGAGCATGACGGTCGGCCGGGGTTGCAGGACGCATTTCGCGCCTGGACCGGGCCCCCGACTCCCGCCGTGAGTTCGTCAATGCGAGTGCGGCGGACGAGCCCGGCTGGGTATCGGCCGGCGGGCCGGCGCATTGCGACTACCACCTCGACACCGCAACCGGCACGATCACCTATTGCCGGAGCGGCTACACCGACCAGGATTTTGTCCCGCTGGCCGACGGCAAGCCGCTTTTGCGCGGCGCGGCCATATCGGCGGCGTGCGCGGCCGGCGACGTGCTGGCGGTGATGGCCCGGTTGCCGGATGCGACGCTGCGCTTGCTGCTGTTCCGCGGGTCGACCGGAGCGACCATCTGCGAACGCCGATTCGATCCGCGGATCCACGAGCAGCGGCGCTTCTTGCTGTCGCCGGACGGGCGCTGGCTTGCGCGAGTGGGGCACGCGCGTGATCGTGGAGAAGGTCGATGCGCCCGCGATGCAGATCACGACTCGCTCCGGAGGATATAATTCGGAGGGCCAGCTCTATCTGGGCGAGCAGTGTTTCCTGCTGAGCTTCGGCCAGCGGCACTGGCACCTGGTGCGCTGGTCCGGTGATCGCGTCGAGTTCAGTTACGAAAGCAAGGCCGCCAAGGACACGTTCCATAGCGCCGCGTTTCAGGACGTCATGCGGCGCACGCCGTTGAGCGTGGCGCGGACGGCCAGCGCGTCGGCGCCGTCGAGTTACGACCCACGGCGATTTGTGGCCATCGTCGCCCACGGCGGGCTCGGGTTTTTTCTCGACTGTTACGGACAGGTCGCCGTGCGCGAGACCACCGGCCGCATGCTGGGCATGTTCATGGCATTCCGCGATCGGATCGCCGCGTGGCTGCCCGACGGCTCGCGCTGCGGCACGGCGGCACTCGGCCTCGGCCCGGAGACGCCAGGGGCGCGGGCCAAGCTAGCGGCCGCGCTGCGCCGCGACCAGGCGCGCCCGCGTCGCCTTCGGGTCCTTGAACATGCTGATCCCCCGTTCATTCTTGTCTGCCTTGCCTCAAAGGATTACCGCGGGTACATTCCATACCAGATCACCCGTCGAGTTAGCCGAGGGGGTTTCTTCATGGAAGCCACGATTGAGAACGCCGGCATGCTGCAGCACCTTGGCGTCGATAGCAACGTCCGCGAGTTCTGCAGGATTCATGGCCTCCTGGCCGCGCTTGCCAATGCGATCCAGTTGGCCAGGGATTGTTTCAGCCCCCACCCCTGTATCTCTTTGTCATTGAGCCCGGACCCGGACGGAGGGCCCGACCGGCTCGTTATCGACGTCAAGGTCCGGTGCAGTGTCGATGACGCGGTAGCGGCTTACGATGGCTTTCTACCGCGATGGATCGCCAGCGCGGCTCGCGGCGACCGGGAGAAAATCGTGGTGGTATACAGCGTGGCCTAACCGATGGACCCGTTGTCGTTTTACCAGCTGGCGGATTGGCTAATCGCCAACCGGCGAAGTCCCGATGACTACCGCACCAGTGTCAGCCGGGCCTATTATAGCGCGTTCCATTCGGCTCTGGACTTTCTTGCCGAGATGGGCCTCTACATCCCGAACACGGACAACAAGCACGAGAAGCTGCCGATGATCCTCGACGGTGCCGAGGATCTGGCAATGGAAGAGGCGGCGCAACGGCTGCGAACTTTGCGCGAAAACCGCAACCGAGCCGATTACCAACTCAGCAACGCGGAATTCGAGAAAGAGGAATATGCTCAGGTGCAGCTGAAAGATGCCGGCAAAGTCATCGGCGTAATCGGCACCTGCCGCAGCACACGAGGTGCTGCCGACAGCAGATACGAGAAGGTACGCGAAGCGGTCACCTGAGAGTTTCGCCTGACGTGCATGGGCATTCGCTGACGCCCTCGCCCGGTGCTCGCAACACGAATCACACGATCAGAAACGCGCCCCATGGCGGGTTCTTAGTCGTGTGATTCGTGCTATGCGTGGTGAAAAATCACCGGCGAGCCATCGGCGAAGCTCACTTCCGCATCACGATTTGCTGTGTTGCGAACGCCGCCTGCTCGCGCATTTCGCGGTCGTTCTCGAAGACAGCGCTTGCCTTGGCCAGCGGGTCGAGACTTTTCTCGGTGCCGATCGCGGCCAGGACGCGGCACGCCTCGATCCGCGCGCTGCGCACCGGCGACGGCAAGTAGGTGATGACCTCGCTTTCCGCGGGCGGGCCGATCGCCTTGAGCGCCGTCACGGCGGCCATGTACTCACGGGGATGGAGCAATCCCTGCGCAATCGCCCGCGTCGCCTTCGGGTCCTTCAACATGCCGAGGATCTCGATGATCCGCGTGTCGCGCCCCGGTCCGTCGGCGGAGCCCTCGCCGAGCAATTTCAGCAGCGTTGGCGTGTTCTCCCGGCCGCCCCAGTCCGCCACGGCACCCAGCGCCGCGTCGCGAATGCCCTTGTCCGCGTCGGCTAGCGGCCCATTGAGCGCCTGGGCGACCTTCGAGCGATTGCTATCGTCCTGCCGGAACCGGGACAGGCTCTTCAAGGCGACGTGCGTATGGCCAACCTTCGCGTCGGCAATGTCTGCGATCGTCTGCGCCAACTGGGCCTCGGGCGAGATCTTCAGCCGATCGGCCAATCGCCGAGTTTCTTTTTGCACCGCCGGCTCACGATGATTGATGCGCTGCAACACAGCGTTGTTCGCGACTGGAGGGCCGAGCTTGAGCAGCGCCTGCGCCGCCTTACCGCGCAGCGCATCGTGCTTGAGCTGCATCGCAATGGCTTCAGCGGCGGACTCGTCGTGAAACTGGGCGAGGATGTCGATCAGCATCAGCATCGTGTCGGGGGGCTGGTCGGCGTGCCGGCCCGCCTCGCGATTGGCGAATGCCACCAGCTGCGGCAAGCAGTCCTTCGTCGCCCAGAGCTGCAGCGCCGCCAGCGCCAGCGCGTTGGCCTTGGGCGAGAGGTCGTCGAGCATGCGCGCGAGCGCCTGGGCGACCTCGGGCTTGTGCCACTGATCGTCGGGCGCATTGTCCGCGAACCACACGGCCGCCCCGCGCTGCACTTCGCGCTGGTTCGACTTCAAGCGTGCCAGCGCCTGGGCACGAATCTTCGCCTGGGTGGTTCCATATTCCGCCAGAAGTTGGCTGACGCTCTTCCGCGTCGCGGGATCGCCGTCGAACAGGTAGCCCACCACGGCGTCTTCCGCCTTGGGCCCGAAGAGCTGCAAGCCCACCATCGCCGGGCCGTGCAGCGCGGGATCGGACAGCTTCTCGACCAGGATGTCAACGCCCCGCTTGTCCTGCAGCTTGCCGATGGTTTCCATGACGCGCCCGGCCTTCTCGTGTGTCCAGTGCCGCCCCAGGGGATGGCGGGCGAGCTGTATCAGCGTGGTGATGTTGTCCGCGGAGGCCCAGTGCAGGTACGCGCGCAGGACCACGTCCGGATTCAGGGCCGGGTCAACGGTCTCGTCCAACAGCAGGGGTTCGAGGGCGGTGGTCACGGCGGGACGGTACTGGTCCTGCACGTCGGCGCTGGCGAGCCAATCGAGCGATTCGCGCGGGTATCGCCGTCAGCGGCTTTGAGGCCGGCGAGATTGCGATCCATGTCCGTGGGCCAGAAGTGTACGACCAGCACGATGCCGCCGATGACGCCGGCAATCGCCAACAGGACGACGCCAAGGCCGATGCCGAGGGCCATGCGCAGGCGGCGGCTCATGCCGGCCGGCCGCGGTTCGGCGCCGCGGCGCACCGGCTTGGCCGTCGGCGGCACCGCCGCCCGAGCCACCGGCGGCGCCGGCGGCGGCACCGCCTGCGCCTCCAGGGTTGGAACCACGACGAACATTTTCATGCATTTCTGGCAATGCATTTCCTTGCCAATCAGGCTCTGGTGCAGAGTATGGCCAGCATTGCAATGGGGGCAGGTCGCTAGTACCGACATGCGGATCTCCTCGCTTGGCTCGGGAACGCGTTACCAACCGGGGCGAGGCCGGCTCGGGCGGATCATCGCCGTTGAAACGCAGGAAATGCGCGGGCGTGCGCGGCGGCATTCAGCTTTTCTCGGCTCCTCCCATACCAACACAGCCGTGCCCCGCTGTCAATCTTTCCGGCTGTTCTGCCGGCGATTTTTGTAAAGCGTTAGTCCATCACATGCTGGGAAGCCCCACCTAGCGGTGCCAGCGCAGGTGTGGTTGTTGTCGTCATTGTCCAGGCAGTTCTACGATTGCTGAAGTGGCTGCTGCAGCCGGAGTGGTAGGATCCGGCCGGCCAGGGTGGTGAACATCCTGGCGATCGGCATCAAGGACCGCAGCCGGGTCCGGATCGGTGATGAGGCGGCTGAGCTATGAAGGTCGTTGAAAAGGAAAAGGCGACTGCCACGCTCGCGGCATACACGAACGACGTCGGGAGCGGACCCGTCGTCGTCACGGCCAGCGGTCGCTTATTTCCCCTGGGCTCCACCCAGATTCTTGAGTATCAGCAGCGATGCCGCACGCTTGTCGAGCGTGAAGTTGGCGGTGACCACATCGACCCGGCCGCTCCCGAACACGTCGCCCAGGACGCAGGTCACGTGATCGCATGTCGCGCTGGCCAGCGTGTGGCGGACGAACTTGCCCGGTGCGGTCTGCTCCAGCAAGATGATCGCGTCGAGGTTCTGGTCGCTGCGCTGCGGGAAATACTCTGTGGGCAAATAACTCACTGCGACGATGTCGAGCTTGCCCTCGCCGCGGAGGTCGGCGGCGACGGCACGATGGACGCCATAGAGCGATGCGATCGGCCGATGCTCGAACTCGAGCTGGGCGGTGCCGCGGTTGCGCAGCCATTGCACCTGGTGGTACGGCTTGAGCAGGTACGGCGCGTCGAGCACGTCGCCGTTGGTGTAGAGCACGTCGACGTGGCCGTCGCCGTCGAGGTCGACGAGCTGGATGCCGCTGGAGCCCCAGGCCGGATGCGGCGCGGTGTACAGGATCTCGCGGCGGAAACGGCCGTTGCCTTCGTTGATGAACGCGCAGATTTGCTCGTGCTCCTGGGCCAGCAGGGCGACGAAATCGGGCTTGCCGTCGCCGTTGAGGTCGGCGACCGGCACGTGAATGGCGCCGTGACGCTGGTCGATGACGTGCGGCTCGAAGACGGGATGGTCCCAGTCGGTCGTGCGATTCTCCAGCAGGATGATCTCGCCGGTGTCCTGCCAGCCGAAGACCGCGACGATCAGATCGAGCTTGCCGTTGCCGTGGAAGTCGGCGGCCTGCACATCGGCGACGCGGCCGACGCCCTTGAGCAGCGTGTGCGGCGTGAAGGTGCCGTCCTTGTTCCCGCGCAGCCAGACGACGCTGCCGCACAGGCGATCGGCCGGCGGGAAGGTGCCGAGGTCCGCGACGATGACGTCCGGGATGCCGTCCTTGTCGAGATCGACCACCTCGGCATGAGCGGGATTAGCGACCTTGCCGAGGATTCGCCAGCTAGGCGTTTTCTCGTAAGGCCTGAGCGCCATGACCAGGCCCCAGCGCATCTCGCAGGCGAGGATGTCCAGCCGCGTGGGGTCGGAGAGATGGACGAGATTGACGTTGGAGATGGCCGGCGGCGACGTGTTCGGCGGCCCGGCAATGTGCAGCGGCGCGAACCGCACCGGCACGGGTGTGGTCGCGCGTTCGATGACGGCCGGCGGCAGCTTTTCGGGGGCCCGCTCTTCGTAGTAGCGAATGACCTGGTCGATCGGCGGCGGCGTCAGGCGCAGCCGCGAATTGCCGAAAAAGCGGTAACCACGCTCGACTTCCTCCTTCCAGGCGGTGCGCGGAAACGTGTCGGCCGGCGGATACGCGTGACACTCGCCGCAGAACCGATGCACCTGCGCCGGGAGGTCCGCTGCCTCGACGGCCGGTAGCGGCTGGGGGGGCGGGTCCGCGTCGCGCAGGATGTACCAGGCGCCGGCGGCGGCAAGCGTGGCCGCGACGAACAGCGCGGCGAGCAGGGGGAGGATGCGGTAAGCCACAGTACGATTCCTGGCGGTGATTCTTGAAAGTTGTGCGGTCAGCGCGACTTCGGCTTGCCCTTGCGCCGCGGCGGCCTGGGGCGAGGTCGCAGGCCTTGTTCGTGCAGCCGCTCTGCGGCCCAAACCGCGTCGGCGCCGAGCAAAGGCGGGTCCGGGTCGGCCGCATAATTCAGTGTGCCCTCGTAGCCGCCATTGCGGTAGCATTGCTCGACCAGCGCCTGCACGTCCAGTGGCACGTCGGTGTCATCCGGACGGAGCGCGATTTTCACGACGGGCAGCCGGAGCCAAAGCGGCATCGGGTAAACCTCCGCGATGTCGCGCCGAGTGCGCGCCGGACACAGGCCATGTAGGCCGTGCGGCTCTGCGGCTTGAGGTGCGCCAGCGGAAACGCGAGGACATGCGTCCCGAAGCGATTCAGGTCGATCTCGACCAGGTTGGAGTCCGAGGCGCAGACCTCGCGTTGCTTGCGCAGATACTGCTCGCGATTCGGGCCGGGCGACTTGTTGCTCGGGCTGAGGAATTCGATGACGGTGACGACGCGATTGCCCGTTGCAGAGTCGATGATTTCAAGCAGGCTTTCGGTAACCGGCTCGGCGTCGGTTTCAACCAGCAGCGGCTCCGCCACGGCAACGCTTGTTTCCGGCCGTGTTTCCAGGCCCCGCTTCGACGTGTATTCGACGACGCGCACATCAGGATACAGCGGATGATCGCCAATTCCTGACGGCGTTTCGAGCAGGACACGTTCGTCAACGCGAGCACGGAGCCGGCCGGGAAGGACGCTCTGTAGCGCGTCGCGCGGTAAACGATGAGACTGGCGTGGACGTCGCGCCAGTGCGCTTCGAGAAACGGGTCCATCCCAGGAAAAGGGCTCGGCATCGTTTAGCCTCGGCTCCGGCCTTCGCCATCCCGCGCTACCGCTGCAACCGCGGTTCGCTTTCGCGCACGTTCCAGTAGCGGTCCACGGCCAAATCCTTGCCGTCCCACTCCTCGGTCTTGCCATAGGGCCAGGTGACCGTGAGCTTGTCCACATGGTCCGTGGGGCCGAGGCCGATGACGACGCGCGGATCGTGCGCGGACAGGTAGCTGCCGCCGCCCGTGACGAAGCGCGTCCAGCGTTTGCCGCCGCTCTCGACGACCAGGGTCGCGCCGACCAGGTCGCGCGCCTTGCGTCCCGATAACGCCAGGCCCAGCCAGTGGTTCTTCTGCACGTCGGCGACATTGCGCAGCACCACCACGGGCTGATTGACGTGGCTGATGACGATGTCGAGCCGGCCGTCGTTGTCGAGATCGCCGACCGCGAGTCCCCGGCCGATGTGCTGCGCCCGGAAATAGCTGCCGCCGCGCGGCGTGCTGTCCTGGAAGCGGCCGTTGCCGAGGTTGCGCAGCAGCACCGGCGCTGCGCCAGCGGAGCGCTGACGGGATGACGGATGACGTGGCCGTTGGCGATGACGAGATCCTCATGGCCGTGGTGGTCGAGGTCGATGAATCGCGTACCGAAACCGACGTACTTCTGTCCAAGTACGGCAATTCCCGATGCGGACGTGCTATGGATGAACAGCTCGTTGCCGAGGCTGCGATACAGGCCGTGCATCTCGTTCTCGTAGGTGGTGACGAAGAGCGACGGGCGGCCGGTGCCGTCGTAATCGCCGGCGGTCAGGCCCATGCTGCCGTTGGCGGCGCCGTGGTCGTCGCGGGCCACGCCGGCCGTCAGCCCGACTTCCTCCAGCTTGCACGGGCCGCGATTGAAGTACAGGAAGTTGTCGACCGTGTCGTTGGCGACATAAACGTCGGGCCGGCCGTCGCCGTTAAGGTCGCCGGCGATCACACCCAGGCCCTTGCCCATGACCACCTGCTTGCCGTGGTTGTCCTGGACGCCGATGACGCGCAGGCCGGCCGCCTTGCCGATCTCGGTAAACGTCCCATCGCGATTATTGCGGAATAACAGGTGCGGCAGGCCGGTGAATTGCCGCGGCGGACAGACGTCGCGTGCGATGTTGGCGGAGTAGCCGCCGCAGACCGGATTGTTCGCAAACGACCAGTCGACATATTGGCAGAGATAGAGGTCCGGATAGCCGTCGCCGTCGAGATCGACCCAGGCGGCGCTGGTCGCCCAGGTGATCGGCTGCAGGCCGGCCGCCTGCGCACGTTCGACCAGCCGCCGGCCCTTGGCGGGGTCGGCGGGATCGACCGGCTCGTTGTGGTACAGCGCGACCTGGCCCCAGCCGGTGACGAGCAGGTCCGGCCAGCCGTCGCAGTCGTAGTCGGCGACCGCGCAGCCGTGCGTGTAGAACAAGGGCTGCACCGGCATGACCTGGGCGGTCACGTCCTGGAACTTCCAGCCGCCGAGGTTGCGGTACAGCGTGCCCGGATGGCCGCGAATGTCCTTCTGGTCGGGGCCGGCGAAGTAGCCGCCGCCGGGGACGAAGATATCGAGCAGGCCATCGCCGTCGAAGTCGAGCAGCGCCACGCCGCCGCCGAGCGATTCGAGGATGGCATAATGGCCCGCCTCTTGGCCGTCGCGGTAGGTGACATCAACGCCGCACGCCGCGGTCACATCGTCGAAGAACACGGGACCGGCCTCGGCTACCGCGGGGGGGCGCACCAGCGGCGCCGGATCCTGGTGGCAGGACAGCGCCATCAGGCCGCCCACGAGGACTGTGCCGAATGCGAGTCGCCCGGACCAGGACACTAGGCGAGTTTGCGACATGGGAATCGACCGAGATGGGAGCATGAGGCCAATCGATCAAGACGTTGGAGCCTCCACAAGAGCATCCGACCAGACAACCTGACCAGCCATCGGCAAGGTTACGCCAGCCGGAAGCTGGCGGCCCTCGTCCGCGTAAATTTCCACCACGGCTGCCAAAGCGTCCCGCGCATTGGCGAAGGCTTCGCCGAGCGTGTCTCCTACGGTAACCAGTTCCGGCAAGGCAGGCGACGTGACTTTAAAGCCGCCCTCGGGTTGTGGGGCAAATAGCAGCGGCACTCGGTAGAGCATGGAACTGGCCTCCTGAAATGCGATACCGCATCGGACAGCATCGATTCGGCGGATTCTTTGCCTACCTGGATTATACTTGCCGGCGGCTGCGAGCGTACATTTTCCGATTTTCCCCGTCCGGGGATGCTTCCGCGGCGGGAACGTGGTAGGATAATCCCGTCGTTTGGTCGGCCTGGGGCGCTGGCTTACGTCCGTTCCGGCGCGATGCGACATTGGAGTTACGGGAGGCTCGCCATGTCAGACCCCCGTCTCAACAGCATCCACCTGGATTTTCCCCGGCGCCAGCAGTATCGCCAGGCCCGCGAAACCGCGCTCGCCGCCCGCGGTTGGCTGACCGTGGCCGCCGAATATGCCAAGGCGGTCGCCGGCGATGCGGACGACTGGCAAACGCTCTTGCCGGTTCACCCGGACCATCTCCTTCCGGGGCCGCACTTCTTCCTCGTCGAACAGCAGCGCGAGGGCGCGTATGCGCTCCGCACCGGCCTGAACACGGTCGGCCGACTGACCGATAACGACATCGTGCTCGAGGATGAATGGGTGTCGCGGCGGCACTGCGTGCTGCTGGTTCATGCATGGGGCGGCTGCGAGCTGCACGACACCGCCTCGCGTAACGGCACATTCGTCAACGGCCGGCAAATCGGCCAGCCCGTCCGCCTCACTTCCGGGGACCGCATTGCCGTGTGCCGGCGCTCGTTGCTGTTCGTCAATGCCGCCGATTGCCGTTCGGCCGACGGCAGCGCCGATACGGCAGACACCGCGTGTGTTTAGAGCGCCAAACAAACGCATTGAACCACGACTTCAATCCCCTTGCACCCGGCAATACGGCGACACGTCCCAGGTGCGGACTGTGGCATCGTCGCTGCACGAGACGAGCCGCGTGCCGTCACCGGTAAACGCGAGTCCGCCGATCAGGCCCTCATGGCCCGGCAGCAGCGCGCGCTCGGTCCCCGTCGCAGCGTCCACGAGGTGAATCTGGCCGGCCTCGTCGCCGACCGCGAGCGTCTTGCCGTCGGGACTGTACTCGACGGCGGACAGTTCGCCGGCCTCCAGGCGATAGCTGGCGAGCGACTTGCCGGTCGAACGGTCCCAGACCTGGACGGTGCCGTCGCGCGACGCCGAGGCGAGCCGGTTGCCATCCGGCGCCAACGCGACCGTGCGCGCGCTGGCGCGATTGCCGAGGTACACGTCGCCGGGCTGTCGTCGTGCAGGTCCCAGACGAACACCGGCCGGCTCCAGCCGGCGGCCGCAAGGTAGCGGCCGTCACGGGAACAGGCGATGTTGTCGATGTGGCCGAGATTTTTCTCCGCCAGCCGTTTGAGCAATTTGCCGGACGGCAGCTCCCACAGGCGGACGCACGGCTCGCCACCGGGCCCGGACGCCGGCTCGCCGCCGCCGCTGGCCAGGACCTTGCCATCGGGCGATATCGCCAGCGCGGCAAGAGTGCCTTTGTGGCCGATCAGCGGCTGCAGCTTCGTACCCCTGGCGCCGTCCCACAGGAGGAGCATGTCCTTGCCGCCCGTGGCGACCAGGCTGCCGTCGGCGGACACGGCGATCGCGGTGACGGGGCGATCGTGCGGCAGCATCAGCCGGGGCGTGCCGGTCGCGCGGTCCCACACGATCGCCTGCTTGTCGTCCGACGCCGAGCCGAGGATCGCCTCCGCGACGCCAGCCAGGCTGATTCGCCAGACTGGCCTGGTGTGAGTCTTGAACGTCGTAAGCGGCTTGAGTCGCGGCACCGAGGGCAGCGGCGGCGCCTCCTTGAGGATCTTGATCTGCGCGTTTTGGAATTCGGCCTGCGTGCCCCAGTTCTCCAGGCCGATCAGGCCCGCGTTCGCTCGGGAAGAAGCTTCCCAGCGCTTGGCGCCGTCAATATCGGCCACGACCTCACCGTTGAATGTCACCGTGAACCGCTGGCCCCGACACGCGATCTGGTAAGTGTTCCATTCGCCCGGGCCGCGCCACATCGGCCGGCTCGGGGCAGCGATCCCATACAAGCTGCCGCAGAAACCGTTGGCATTGGCCAGTCCCTTGTTGTCGGCGATCTGCACCTGAATGCCGGTCCGTGCGGCATTACCGGTGTCCGCCGGCACGCGCAGGTACACGCCGCTATCGCCCCGGGCCGGGATGCGCCACTCCAGCCGCAGCAAGAAGTCGGCGTAGCGCTGCCTGGTGCCGAGCCAGCCCCTGGTGCCGCCCTTGCAAATGAGCCGACCGTCCTCGAGCACCCAGTCCTCGGTGCGCCCCTGCTTGACCTCCCAGCCGTCGAGATCCTTGCCAGCCCACAGCGATTGCCAGGGCACGAGGTCCTCCGCCGACGGCTCCATGAGCACGCGAAAGCCGACGGACAGGTGCCGCCCGGCCCGACCCTGGCGATATGCTGCGGTGCAGGCGGCCGGCTCCTGGTCGAACGCGCCGCCCCGTGTCACGTGCCGCGGGTCGGCCGGCGGCTCGGGCGGGCCGGACGGATCCTCGGCCGGGCTGTCCTTGTAGTAGGCCGGATCGTACCAGTCGGCGCACCACTCGGCGACGTTGCCCGCCAGGTTGCACAGGCCCAGCGCGCCCGCGGGATAACAACCGATCGGCACCGGCTTGCCCAGGCCGGCTTCGCGATGGTTTGCCGCCCAACTCGGCGGTGGCCCCGCGTCCGCGCGATTGGCCTGGGCCGCGCGCTCCCATTCGGCCTCCGTAGGCAAGCGGTAGGTCCGGCCCTCCTTCTTGCTGAGCCAACGGCAAAACGCGACGGCATCGTCGTAGCTCACGGCGACGACGGGGTGGTCATCGCTCTGCACCCAGCCCGGCGCCTGCCAGCTCGGGCCGTCGGGTAACGGCTCAACCTGCTGGCCGATCGCGCGGACGAAGGCGCGGAATTGGCCGACCGTCACCTCGTGGGCACCGAGATAATACGGCCGGCTGATGCGCACCTTGTGTGGCGGGCCATGCGGCGGTTGCGCGTTCTGGCCCATCGTGAACTCCCCGACGGCGACCAACTGGAGTTCCATGCCCAGCGTGTTGACGAGGCGCGTGGCGGCCAGTGCGTCGGCGGATTGCGGCGCGGCGCGGATGTCCCAGAGCTTCAGGGTGCCGTCGTCCCCGCCGGTCGCCAACGTCTTGCCGTCGGGCGCAAAGCGACCGCGCGCACCGGACCTGGGTGCGCCGGCCGAACCGCCAGCAGCCGGTGCCGGTCCCAGTCCCACAGCCGCACCGTACCGTCGGGACAGGCGATCGCCAGGACGCTGCTGTCGGGCGAAAATGCGAGGCCGCTTATCGCCGTGTGGATGCCCAGGGTGCCGCGCGGCTCGCCCTTCGGCACGCCCCACAGGCGAATGACCGAGCTGGGCCCCGCCGTGCTCAACGGCCCCGCGCCGGCGACGACGGTGCTGTCCGCCGCCATCGCCACACAGGGGCACGGACCGTCGAAGTCGACCGACCAGAGCTGTTGCCGCAGCGCCGCCTCGAAGAGCCGCAGCTTGCCGCTCTGGCCGGCCGCCGCCAGGTAGCGTCCACTGCCGGTGGCGGCGAGCGCCAGCAGCGGCTCGGTGTCCGCCTCCGTCGCCGCCGGTTCGCGGCGATTGATCACGTCACGCACGCGCAGGAGGCTGCGCCCGTCGGCGGCGCGATCGACCCAATACAGTTGCGCGCCGTCCGGCGCCAGGACGACGCCGCGGACCTCGGCCGCCGTCACGGCGACGCGCTCGCGGAGCTTGCCGGTGGCGGGCTCGCAAATGTCGATGGTCCCGCCGCGCCCGCTGGTGGCGAGCACCCCGCCGTTGTGGGCCAGCGCCAGCGCCAGCGGCACGTCCTTTGGCTGCGGCAGGGCTTGACCGAGCTTGTCGCCACTGGCATCCCAAAGTTTGAGGCGCAGCTCGGGATCATGACCCGCCGTGACGAGCACCTTGCCGGTGGACGCGTAGGCCAGCGCGGTGATGCCGCCCGCATGAGCCGGCAGCGCCGCTCGCAGCTGCAAGCTCACCGCCTGCGTCGCCAGCTTCGGCCTCGCGACGATCGCGGGCCGGGTCACCGTGTCGCCGCGCGGCGGTACCGGAATCCGCGCGTCGTCGGGTTCAGGCAGGTCGCGCCCCCAGTACCACCAGCCTCCCCCCGCCGCGACCACAAGGGCGAGCGCCAACGCCGCCAGTCCCGCCGCAAGCCGTGCACCCCATCCGCGCGGCTTCAGCGCGAGCCGCTGCACCCACGACGAACCTTCGCGCGAATCGGACGTCGGCGTGTTCACGATCGCCGACCACGCGATCTCGCCGGGCGGCCGGCCCACCGCGATGCCCGTCGCCGGCTCCGCAGCCGTCGCGCCAACGGCAGCGCGTGCCAGCGCGTCGGCCAACTCGGCCGGCGTCTGGTAGCGATCGTCGGGCCGCTTCGCCATCAGCCGGCGGATCACTGCCGCCACCGCGGGCGGCACGTCGGGACGCAGCCGTTCGACCGGCGTCGCCTCCTGTTCGCGGTGCCGGATCAGCTTGTCGAGCGTGCCCCCGCCAGAAAATGGCGCCTGTGCCGTCAGCAGGAAATAGAACGTACAGCCAAGGCTGTACAGGTCTGCCCGGATATCGGCCGCATGGGCATCGAGGGCCTGCTCGGGCGCCAGGTAATCCGGCGTACCCATGACCAGCCCTTCCTGCGTGAGCGTGGAGCTGGCGTCACAGTCCGCATCGGCGCCGCTCGAGCGGGCCAGCCCAAGGTCGAGCACCTTGATGATGTCGCCGGGCGTCGCGAGCAGCAGATTGCTCGGCTTGATGTCACGGTGGACCAGCTCTTTCTCGAAGGCGTGCTGCAGACCGAGCGCCGCCTGCCGGATGTAGGCGCACGCCCGCGCGACCGGCAACGGCCCGAACGCCTTGACATGCTGCGCCAGGTCGATGCCCGGCACCAGCTCCATGGCAAATAGGTAAACGCCCTCGATCTGGTCGGCGTCGACGGCCCGGACGATGTGGGGATGGTCGAGCTGGGCGGCGGCGCGGATCTCGCGCTCGAACCGCTTGACGGCGGACGTCGAGTTCTTGAGGCGGTCCTTGTGGATGAGCTTGAGCGCGACGATGCGGTCGGTCTTCCAGTTGCGGGCCTTGAACACCTGCCCCATCCCGCCCTCGCCGAGGCGTTCGAGGAGCACGAATGAGCCCATGAGCAGCTCGCTGCCGCGGCCCAGGAACAGCTGATTGACCTGGTAAGGCGTGAGCCAACCCCGCGATCAGCTCACGGGCCAGCCCCACGGGCTCGGTGAACCGGTCGCGCAGCGCCCCGGCCACCTCTTCGAACTGGGTGGGGCCGAGCAAACGGTAGCGGCGTAACAGGTCGATAAGTTCGGCAATGGTGCTTGGGTTGGCCATCACGTATTTCATCGGCTGTCGCGCATCGCACGGATAATTTCGACGCCCCTTAGTGAAACGCGGCGGGACTATTCCTATTTCGCGCTCTTCAAGGTCCGAATCAGGCCGAGCGTGGCCCAGCCCGAACCGTAGTGACTGATCGCCAGGCCCTTGCGGCCCTTGTCGCGGGACGGTACCCACCACGAGCCATCCTTGAGCTGCGTACGTGTCAGGAAAGCCTGGCCACGCTGGATCGCCGGCGCCTGGGCGTCGGCGCCGGT
Source organism: uncultured Gemmataceae bacterium (assembly GCA_963834865.1). GTDB lineage: Bacteria > Planctomycetota > Planctomycetia > Gemmatales > Gemmataceae > CAWIDK01. Next base: position 504,851 of record CAWIDK010000002.1, on the reverse strand, counting down.
AAGCGCAAGGACATAAAGAGTCTGCCCCGTGGCCAGGGCATCGCTCGGACGATCCTTGAGCTGGCTCCAGCCGCCGTCGGTGTGCTGCTGTCCGACGAGTTCCTTCACCAGCGGCGGCACGTCTTCGGACTTGCCGAAACGCTGTGCTAATTGCGTCTGCAGGGTCAGCGCCTGGTTGCTGTCACCGGGCTTATTCTTCCGCAACCATGCCAGCGCCCGATCGCGGCTGTCGGCCCAGCCATCGCCGGCCAGGCCTCGCTGCTGCGCCGCCGACAACACCAGCACGGCCTGCATCGTCAAGACTTCGCTCGTATCGCCGATCGGCGGCTCATAGCCGGTCCGGCCCGATTTCCAGGAACCATCCGCTTCCTGCTTGCTCAGGAGGTGGGCCGCGAATCGCTTCAGCGCTGCCGTGGCCTGCTCATCCGGCTCCTTGGCGGCAAACAGGGACTCGGACAGATAGATCGTATTCAGGCTCGTTTTCGCGCCCCCAAATTTATCCTGTGCAAACGGCTGAAGGTCGGGATGCTTGAGATACGGCGTCAGCGACCAGTGACGGAACTCATCCAGCGACTTCTCGTTGACCTTGAAGCCGTGGTTCCTGGCTTCGGTCATACACCAGACGGTCATGGGCACATGGTGGCAGGAGGCACAGGCCGCCTGGGGCCCCTTGACCAGCACGGGTCGGCCCTGGTCCATGCCCACCTGGTTGTTGCCGTGCATCCAGTCGGCGGCACTCTTCTCCAGGAACACCAGGCTCCGCTCGACCGCCTGATGAAGTTGTTCCCGCGCGGGCGGCGCGTCGCCGGCGGGCCCATCCGCAATCGCCAGCGTCAGGATTGTCGGCAGCAGCCACATGGCTATTCTCCTATTCACTGGGCTCGTGGGCATACAGGTCGATGCGGCCACATTTCATGCAGCGCCAGGCCTGGACCGGCAACCGTTCCTTTCCGGAAATATCGGTTCCGCGCCAAAAGGATGGTTTGGGGCTGCCCTCCACCCAGGTGGACGGGAACGTGCCCCCGTAGGTTCGATCGAGAAGGAATCCGTCCTCCATGCTGCCGCCACATTGGCCGCAAACCGGCGTAAACGTGCTCATAATGCGAACTCCCGGCGACGAAATTCGACGAGACGCGGCCATTCCAAGCTTGCACTCTACCGGGAGCGTCCCGTGGGTTGCAAGCATTTTCCACAGGATTCGCAAGCGAGTACACTTTCTTCTTTGATTAGCGCTGGTCGCCTTGCCGCATGGCAAGAAAACAACGCTACGGCGGGCCCTCGGCCGCGCGCTGCTAGAATACGATTGAACGAAGAAGGCAGCCGTGACCACCTTGGAACAGTGGTTCGAGGTCCCAAAGGAGATTTCCGATGCCCCAGTTGATTCAATTTCCGATTCGTGAAGAACGATTGCGTGCGATCGACATTCTTGCGGAAGCGGACGAGACGTACGGAGGGGTGCCCAAGGGGTGCTACCTCGTCTCCAATGCCGCGGTAGAGCTCCTTAGAGCGAAGGGTGTCCGATTTGAGGTGGTTGGAGAACGGAAGGAGACCAGCGATGCCGCGGGTTCGTGATTTCGATCCAGCGGCGCTGCACGCTTACGCGTCGCCACAGCTTCCGGTTGCCTGGAAACCTGGGGCCGGGTTCGAAGGCCGGGCCTGGCAATTTCAGCTGTTCTTGCCGCGCTGGGTCGTCACATCGGAAAGTCGGTCGATGATCTGCACCGCGGAGGACGAAGCGCTTTTGCAAGACCTCTTGCAGGAGCAGTTCGGCGGCTACACCATCGCCCCCTCGTACTACCGCGGCATCGGCCGTCGCGGCGACGCTTCCGAGGCCAACAAGCATCGCGTCATCACCGTACTCGCTTCCCGTTGGCGCGGGACCTGGCGCTACTTTAAGGCGCTGCGGAGGGAATTGGAGGCGTGCAGCGGTGAAGAACAAATCCTGATCCTGCACCAGGAGCTTTGGATCGTTTGATGTCGGAGTCACGGTCCTCGATGCCCCGCGGGTGGTGCCATGACATACGAAGAACTGCTGACCGTCATCGCGAAGGCCGAACAGGAAAAAACCACGGCGCTGGATTTGAGCTACAAGGAGATTGCGGTTTTGCCGCCGCAGATCGGCAAGCTGAGCGCTTTGACCGAGCTGAGCCTCAGTGGCAACGAGCTGACAGCACTGCCGCCGGAAATCGGCCGGCTTACCGCTCTGAGCAGACTGGACCTGAGCCACAACGGGCTGAGGACACTTCCGCCCGAGATTGGCCGACTCACCGCTCTTGCGAGCCTGGACCTCCGTTACAACCGCCTGACGACGCTGCCGCCGGAGATCGGCCGGCTTACTGCCTTGACGGAGCTGCGCCTTGGCAGTTATGGGTGGGCTCAGAATGGCATTGCGGCCCCAGCCGGCAACCAGCTGACGGCGCTGCCGCCCGAGATCGGTCGGCTCACCGCCCTGACCGGACTGGACCTCAGCGGCAACCTACTGAAGTCGCTGCCGCCGGAAATCGGCCGGCTCACCGCGCTGACTGCGCTGTCGCTCAACGATAACGAGCTGACGGCCCTGCCGGCGGAACTTGGCCTGCTGACCGCACTAATCAATCTAGATGTAAGGGGAAACTACCTGGTTTCGCCGCCGCCCGAAATCTGCAAAAGCGGAACAAAGGCCATCCTCGCTTTTCTCCGTGCGCGGCTGAAGCATGGAACCATGCGGCAGTGGCTCTCCAAGATGGTCGTGGTTGGTGAAGGCGGCGTCGGCAAGACCTCGCTCGTGAACATGCTGAGCGGCAGGCCGTTCAACGACCAGGAAGAAACGACGCACGGGCTGCGGCCGCACAAGCCGATCGAGGTGCCGCACCCTGCGGAGCCGGGTGTGACCATGAAGCTGTTCGTCTGGGACTTCGGCGGACAGCAGATTTACCATGCCACGCACCAGTTCTTTCTTACGAACAAGGCCGTGTTCGTGCTCGTGTGGAATGCCCGGCTGGATTACAACCAGGGCCGGCTGGAATACTGGCTCGATACCATCCGCGCCCGCGCGCCCGAATCGCCCATCCTGATCGTCGCCACGCACCTCGATCAGCGGCCCGCGGTGTCGCCGCCGCTGAAGGAATGGAAGGAGAAATATCGTATCGCGGGCTCGTTCGAGGTCAGCAACAAGACCGGCCAGGGCACCGCGGAGCTGAAGGCGGAGATCGCCCGGGTCGCGGCGGCGCTGCCGCTTATGGGCGTCGAGTGCCCGCGCGGCTGGGTCGCGGCGGCCGATAAGGGCATTCAGGGAGTGCAACGCTACCATTCCGACCCGGCCGGCTCCCGGCCCTACATGCCCGCCGACGAGCTGCGCGACATCGTTCGCAAGCAGGGCGTCGACGAGGACGAGATCGAACCGATGCTGCAATGGTTCCACGAGCTCGGCGGCATCCTCTACTTCCCGGCCGATCCCGAGCTGCGCGACATGGTCGTCCTCAGTCCCTGGCAGGTGAACGCGGACATCAGCAAGGTCCTCGATCACAGCAATCCGCAGCTCGACAGCGGCATCTTCACGTACGACCACCAGAACGAGGTCTGGCACACGCTCGACCCGAAGATTCGCCAGCACCTCGTGCGGCTCATGGAACGGTTCGACCTGTCCTACCGCATCCCCGAGACCAGCAGCAGCCTGGTGGTGGCTCGGCTGCCGGCCGACCCGCCCGACGATTGGGAGCGGCGCTGGGACGCTCTGCGCGGCACCGCGGTCTGTCGCGAAGTTCGCCTGCACTGGCTGCTGAACACGGTGCCGGCGGGCATCCCGTCGTGGTTCCTGGCCCGAACGCATCGCTTCAGCATCAACGTCCAGTGGCGGCTCGGCGGGCTGTTCGCCGACGAGGGCGGCAAGCACCTGGGCCTGATCCGCGTGCAACCGCACCAGCGCCGGATCGAGCTGGCCGTGCGCGGGCCGTATCCGCACAACTTCTTCGCGCTCTTGAAAGACGGCCTCGAAGTGACGCTCGCCCGCTACCCCGGCCTCGAGATCAAACGGCTCATCCCCTGTCCGTGCGGCAAGACTCAGCCGTGCGGCTTTCAGTTCGACTACGCCAATCTGCTCAAGCGGCTGGAGGCGGGCAAGACCGACGTGGAGTGCGGCGAGTCGTTCACCAGGATCTCCATTACGAAGCTGCTCTCCGGCTGGAGCGCGGGGCAAGAAACACTGGGCGAAGAGCTGCTGCACGCGCTGCGGAGCGAGATCAAGGAGGGCTTCGACGGCCAGAAGAACGCGCATGCTGAAATGCTCGCCCTGTTTCAGCGGCAATTCCTGGCGCTGCTACGGGCCGTGCAGGGTCAGGAGGAGAGCCACTGTCCCAATGTGTTTGTGCTGCGGCCGATGTCGCAGGCATTTTTCAGCCGGCCGTTCGGCCAAAATCTGGAGTTGCAGTTACTCTGCCAGGAGCCGGGTCGCTGGCACCCGACCGGGACCGACGGCCGGTACACGTTCAAGAAGCCGATGGTGTGGTTCGTGACCGTGGTGCCGTATCTGAAGCGCCTGGTCCAGGTGTTGCGCTGCACCACGCCGGTCGCGGGCATGCTCGGAGACGCGGATTTCTGGCAGGACTTTTCGCGACAGGTCGACTTCATGGACGGCCTGCTCCAACAGGTGCCGGAGCGTCCCGACCTGGCCGCCGACGATGCGCCCGCACGGATCGAAGGCGCGGCCCTGCGCGCGTTGCGTAAACTGCTGGACGAGCTGGACCCCAAACAGAGCTGGGGCGGGTTGCAAAAGGTGCTGACGCCCGAGGGGCATTATCTCTGGCTCTGCTCCAGGCACGCTGCCGGGTATGCACGGTAAATGCCACCGCTTGCCCCCCTTGCCGGGGCGCGGGCAGTGGCGGATGATAGCCGTGTGGCCAAATCGGTTCGACATCCGCTGCTGTGCCATGTTGGCACCGCGGCCGGCCTTTCGCTCAGGTGACGGCTTCATGTTCGAGACGTTCGAGCACACCGCGGACCTTGGCCTGCGCATTCGTGCCGCCGACCTGGACACGCTGTTCGCCGAGGCGGCGCAGGGACTCTTCTCCATCCTTGTCGAGGATCTGGCCACGGTCCGTCCCACGCAGGCCGTCGCAGTCCGTCTGCAAGGCGAAGAGCGCGACCTGCTGCTGTTCGACTGGCTAAAGGAATTGCTGTACCATTTCGACGCCGAGCACCTGCTGTTCGGCAAGTTCGAGGTGAAGGTGCGGCCCGACGGGCTGACCGCGACCGCGTGGGGCGAACCGCTGGACCGCGATCGGCATGCGCTCGAGCACGAGGTGAAGGCGATTACCTATCACGGGCTGCGCGTCGATGCAGTCGCGGGCGCTGGGAGGCGGAGGTGATTGTCGATATCTAGAACAAGACACCGAAACCGGTCCGGCAACAAGCGGGGCGACCCCATGCGAGCGGCTGTGTTCCTTGACCGCGACGGCACCCTCAACGTCGAGTGCGGCTACGTGACGCGCCCCGAGCAGCTACGGCTTGTGCCCGGCGCCGCCGACGCGGTGCGGCGGTTGCGCGGCGCCGGCTTCGCCTGTGTGCTCGTGACCAACCAGTCGGGAGTCGCGCGGCCTCCTGACCGAGGCGGACCTCCATCTGATCCATGATGAGCTGCACCGGCAATTGCACGACGCGGGCGCGGCGCTGGACGGCCTCTACTACTGCGCAGCCGGACCCCACGACGACCATCCCGACCGCAAGCCGGCCCCTGGGATGCTGCTGCGGGCGGCAAACGAATTGGGGCTCGACCTCGGCCGATCGTGGATGGTGGGGGATAGTGCACGCGATTTGCTGGCGGGGCGGCGCGCCGGCTGCGTCGGCAGGATCTTGGTGCGCAGCGGGCATGACGTGTCCAACGCGCTGGCCCTGCTCGAAGACGGCGAGCGGGTGGCCGACGATCTCGCGGCGGCGGCGGACATCATCCTGGCGGCGGACGCTAAATGGCGCAGCCGAGCGCCGCGTGATACAGCGCCGGGACCGTGACGCGATGGTCGCCCTGCACGTAGAAGCTCTCGCCGCCGTCCGCGACCGTCCGCACCAGGATCGTCTTCCAGGGCCGATAGTAGTAGCGCGGATCGCTGCGCGGCGCCTGAGTGTGGTAGTCGTCGTCCAGCGCAATCAGGTCGAAGACACCCGTCGTGAATCGGCGAATCTCACGCCCCTCCTGCCGGGCGACGTTACGGGCCATCGCCAGCGCCTTGAGATACACTTCCGGGCCCATGACGGCCGAACCCAGGCTCAGGAGCACGCCGCCCTCGAGCCGGCGCACGCTCTCGGTGAAAATAAGAAAATCCTGGTAGCTGGTTTGCCCCAGCGCGGCGCCGTCGCAGTTGGGGTGCTCGTGAATGATGTCGTAGCCGATGCCGACGTGGACGGTGACGGGCACACCCAAACGCACCGCCTGTGCCAGCACGCTGACGTCCTTGTGCGGGAACGGCCCGTCGAGAATGGCCCGGCCGATCGCCTCGCCCAGGCCCAGGCCGTTGCGCGCCCGCGACGATAGCGTCGTTCATCTGGCCGGTTTCGCGCCAGAGCCCGAACTCGCCGGTGCGAATGTAGCGGGCGACGCTCTCGGTCGTCGCACCGATGAGCGCGAGCTCCCAGTCGTGAATCGGCCCCGCGCCGTTCATGGCCAGCTGCGTCAACAGGCCGCGGCGCATCATTTCGATGAGATAGCGCGACACGCCGGCGCAGGACGTGCGCCCCCATGAGCACGATCCGCGCACTGCCGTCACGGCGGGCCTCGACGAGACGGCGGGCGAGGACTGCCAACGCCGGGTGCGCGAACGCCGGCGGCGGGGCGTCGAGTGGCAGCAAGGCCGACAGATCCAGGTCGTGCTGCCGCTGCGCCAGCGGCTTGATTTCCAGCCGCGTGCGATCGAATGCAGGGTATGGCATGCGTCAGTCTCCGTAGGTCGCCCAGCACGCGAAAGAATTCCACCCCAACAGCAAAGATAGGACGGACAGTCCTGGCCGTCGGCCACACCATGACCAACAGCGATGCGGACGGGCGACCACAGCGCACATTATCTGAACATTCTTATAGAAGATTATTGCGTATTCTGCGAGCCGGAAAAATTCACGCTTGATAAAATAGGCAAGCAGGATAAAGTATTTTGGGTGACGTGGAAGACGTTGATCCGGATTGTGTGCGTCAGGCGGCGGGCAAGGGGGACAAGTCCGGAGGCCCGGAATGGATGCGTTGTCCACGTTTCTCAACGGGCTCAAGGATAGCGCATTAAGCCGGGGTCACCTCCTCGGCCTGCTCAACGTCCTGATCGGCCGGCGCATCACGGCCAAGGACGGCACGGTGGTCGCGCGCGGCCTGACCTGGCGTCAGTTGGCCGGTCAGTTCAAGCGACTGCGCCGGGACCCCGAGCAGGTGCGCGAATTGGGTCTGGAGCCAAGCGAGTTGCCGCCGCGCGACCGGCAGCGTTTCTGGTATGCCGCCATCACCCACGCCCGCGTCGATTCCGCCGAGGCGCAGAAGGCGGGCGATCGCTTTGCCGAGTTGCTCCGCAAGCAGGGCTACGATATCAGTGCGGCACCGTCGGCGTGAGCGGTTCGTGGTTCCGCCTTTATGCGGATACTGCGTCCTGATCGAGCTGTTTCCAGCCGCCGCCCACGGGAGCCGTCATGAGTCGGACGTCAACTGCGCTGCCCATCGCCACGCAACCGACGCGGCCAACCAACGTGCGCTGGCAGATCGTGGCATTGTTGGTCGCCTACAGTTTCATGACGTGGTTCAACCGCATCAGCATGACGGTGGCATACGACGAGCGGCTAAGCCAGGAGCCGCAGGTTGACATTTCGCCGGCGACGATGGGCGGCGTGTATTCGGCCTTCTTGATCGCCTACACCGTTTTCATGACGCCGGGCGGCTGGTTCATCGATCGGTTCGGGCCGTGGCTGGCGCTCGTCGTCATGGGTTTGGGCTCCGCATTATTCTGCGCCCTCACCGGTGCGGCCAGCCAGCTCGCGCTGGTGACCGGCTGTACCGTTCTCCTGGTGCTGCTGGTTATTCGTGCCGTCATGGGCGTCTTGACCGCGCCTGTATATCCCGCCAGCAGCCGCATGGTCGCGCATTGGCTGCCCTCCTCGCAACGAGCCTGGGCCAACGGCCTGGTCCAGGGGGCGGCGGCGGTAGGCATTTCCTGCACCTTTCCTGTTTTCGGCGCTGATCGACTGGGTCGATTGGCCCGTCGCGTTCCTGATTTCCGGCGGCGTCACCGCGCTGCTGGCGCTGGGTTGGACGGCCTATGCTGCGAACTCGCCATCGCAGCATCGATTCGTCAATCCCGCCGAACGGCGCTTGATTGAGCCGGACGCGCGATCCAGCCCCGCCCACGCGACTGAAACTGCAGACCGGCTGGAAATCGTGGCCGTCCTGCATGCCGAGCCGGCGCTCTGGCGCAATCGCAGCCTGGTGCTGCTGACGCTCAGCTATGCGGCGGTCGGGTACGTCGAGTACCTGTTCTTCCACTGGATGCACTACTACTTCGAGAATGTGCTGCACCTCGACAAGGGCGCGAGCCGCTGGTATGCCGCCATACTGACGCTGGCGATGGCGGCGGGCATGGTCCTGGGCGGCTGGGTTGCCGACCGCCTGCGGATGGTCCTGGGCGGTCGCCGCGGTCGGGCGGTCGTCCCCGTGGTCGGTATGCTTGCCGGAGCGACGTTGGTGATCGCGGGTTTGCTGGCCGAGGAAACCATCTGGGTCGTGATCTGGCTCGCTCTGGCGCTCGCTGCCGTGGGCGCGACCGAAGCGCCTTTCTGGACCATCGCGACGGAGCTGGGCGGGCGTCGCGGCGGCACGGCGGCGGCCATCTGCAACACCGGCGGCAACGCGCTCGGGCTGGTCGCGCCCCTGATCACGCCAGGCATCAGCGCCGCGATCACGCGGCACTTCGATTTGAGCGAGGTCGCCGGCTGGAAGTGGGCGATCAGCCTGGGGAGCGCGATCGCCGTCGCCGGGGCGGTGCTGTGGTTCTGGATCATGCCTCCGCGACAAACCGAATGATCGTCCGGCGTGCGCGTGCAGAGGCGCCGGTTATGTTGCCCAGCAAGGGGCCATGATTCGGTCGGGTCGGACTCCCCCTGACCAGCCGCCGACTCAGCGAGGAAAAGCTTGTCGCGGAATTGTTTTGCGCACACGAAGGCGGCTGGCGGCCGCTGGCCATGAGCCCCGCAGGCGCGCGCCCGTGCTCGCCGTCGTCTCACGTTTTCAGGTTCTCACGGGACACCCCCCGATGTGCAACGCGCGGACCTTCAATCGGCGGAAGGCATGCCGTCCAAGGCACCTGCGTCCGCGTTTCACGGCTGCGTCGCGGTTTGACACCAATTGCCCCTTGCCAGCGGGATCATTCCATCGACACTTCGGATTTCGTAAGCTTACTGCATGTTGACCGCCGGTCCGCCGTTGAACGGCAGAAGTTCGCCGATGCAGAACCCGGGAGGTCCACCAGTGCGCGTCACCGTCTGCCCCCAAGGCGCGGCCGATAGCGAAAGCGGATCGGTCGACAAATATCGCAGAACCACCGTTTCGGCCGATCAAGAAAAGGATGCTTCTGCGCTTCGGTACCAGCGCTATAAGGCCGTCGTCGACCGATTGGTCGAACGGACGGATTTCGCGTTGTCCCACCTGCGCGAGGCCTGCCATGGCGAGCGTCCGGCGTTTGTCACGCGGTTGGTCAACGAGCTGGTCGAAAACGGCTGGCTCTTGCGCGAAGACGATTCGTCATCGCAGGGGCGAGGAGAATTCTCCGTCACTCGTTGGCTGGATGAAAAAATGTTCGGCACGCAGATCAAGGAATCCCCGCAGCAGGATCGTCCGCGCGAACGCTTGAGCGCCGTTGGCGCCGACAACCTGCGACTCGCCGAGCTATTGGCCATCTTGATCCGCAGTGGACGGCCGGGTGAATCGGCCGTCATGGCGGGCGAAAAGCTCGCGGCGAGTATCAGAGTCGACTGCAGGACCTGGCGACTGCCGGGCGCGGTGAGCTGAAGTCGATCAGCCCCGCCGTCGATCTCACGGCCTGGTGTCAAATCATGGCGGGGATCGAACTGGGACGCCGGATCGCCGCCCTGTCTGAGCGAGCACCGGCCGGTCGCATCACCACGGCCGCGGCTGCCATCGAGTTCTGCCGCCGGCATTTCGCCCGCCTGGCCAGCGACGCGCGGCAAGAAGAGTTTCACGTCGTGACGCTCGACACCAAGAACCAGGTGATCGACACGCACCCAATTACGGTGGGCACGCTGGACACCAACCTGGTCCATCCGCGCGAGGTGTTTCGCCCGGCGATCAAGGACGCGGCCGCGTCCGTGATCCTCGTCCACAATCATCCGTCCGGCGACGCCACGCCCAGCAAGGAAGACTTTGCCGTCACCCGGCGCCTGGAGTCGGCGGGCGAATTGCTCGGCATCAAGGTCCTGGACCATATCGTCCTTGGCAGCAGTTCGGCAACAAGCATCCGCGAATCGGGATGATCCGCATGGCACAGCTCGAGCACATCGAAGCCATTGAGAAGCGGCTCTGGAGCGCGGCGGATACACTGCGCGCGAATTCAAACTACGCCAGCAACGAATACTTCCTGCCCGTAATGGGGCTCGTTTTTCTGCGCCATGCCTACAGCCGCTTTCTGGCGGTCAAAGACGACATCGAAGCGAAGTTGCCCAAACGCGGCGGCAAGACGCGGGCACTGGCCAAGGAGGACTTCTCGCAAAAGAGCGCCATCTTCCTCCGGCCCAGGGCCCAGTTCGATTACCTGGTCGCCTTGCCCGACAGTGAAGATCGGGCCAAGGCGATCATCGGGGCGATGGAATCGATCGAAGCGGACTACGAAAACCTCCGCGGCGTGCTGCCCAAGGGCGACTACCAGGAGCTCGACAACAACGTGCTGGGCCAACTGCTGCGGACGCTGAACCCCGATGAGCTCAAGCGGGTTTCCGGCGACGTGTTCGGCCGCATTTACGAGTACTTCCTGACCCAGTTCGCCGACCAGAAGGCCCACGACGACGGCGAGTTCTTCACGCCCATCTCGCTCGTCTCGCTGATCGCCCACGTGCTCGAGCCGGAGCGCGGCACGGTGCTCGACCCGGCCTGCGGCTCCGGCGGGATGTTCGTGCAGAGTGCCCGCATCGTGGAGGAACGCGGCCAAAGCCCGACCGACCGCCTGACCTTTCGCGGCCTGGAGAAGAACGCCACCACGATCCGGCTGGCCAAGATGAACCTGGCGGTCCACGGCCTGGAAGGCGACATCCAGAAGGCCATCACCTACTACGAAGACCCGCACGAGCTGCTCGGCAAGGCCGACTACGTGATGGCCAACCCACCGTTCAACGTGGACGAGATCGACGCCGACAAGGTTGCGAAGCGCCGACTCCCTTTTGGTCTGCCCGGTATCAACAAGAAGGACAAGGTCTCGAACGGCAACTACGTGTGGATCAGCTTCTTCTACAGCTATCTGAACGAAAAGGGCCGGGCCGGCTTCGTGATGTCGTCGCAGGCGTCCAGCGCCGGGCGCGACGAGGCCAAGGTGCGGCAGAAGCTGGTCGAGACCGGCGACGTTGACGTCATGATCGCCGTCCGCTCGAACTTCTTCTACACGCGGACGGTGCCGTGCGAGCTCTGGTTCCTCAACCGCGGCAAGGGCTCCCTCTCCTCGGCGGGGGAGAGGGCCGGGGTGAGGGGGGCGGACAAGGTGCTGATGCTGGACGCCCGGAGCGTCTATCGCAAAGTCACCCGCAAGATTTACGATTTCAGCCCCGAGCAGCAGCAGAACCTGCTGGCGATCGTCTGGCTGTATCGCGGCGAAACGGAGCGGTTCCTGGGGCTGGTCTCCCAGTATCTGCGGCAAGTCGTCGCGGAAGGGCAGGCGTGCTTCGATTGGAAAAACGAGGAGGGCGAGACGGTCCGCGCCTTGCCGGAGTTCGTCGACTCCATCAACGCGCTCTCCGATCCGTTGTCCCCGTTTCTCAAGACGCTGGGGAAGGCCGGCCCCCATGCCGAAACCTTGGCCGAGTTTCAGAAGGAGCAGAAGCTATTCGCCGAGGACGTCCAGCGATTTCAGGCGAGCACTGACCAGGCGGCGAAGCAGCGGGAAAAGGCGGCGGAGACGAACGCCGCGCTCAACAAGCTGGTCGAACAGTTCGCGCCGCTCGCCGAAACGAGCCGGGACCTGATGAAGCAGTCCGACCTGGTCTACAAGCTCGGCACGCGCTTGATCGAGATTTGCGAAAACGAGTTGAGCGCGACGGACAGCGACGCCTGGGCGAGTCGAGACGTTATCCGTGCCCGTAAGGCCGCCGACGCATGCCGGCAAACGGCCGCCCTACAGCTCAAGCAGGTCCGCTACTTCTGGCGACAGGCCCACTGGTTGACGGAGCGATTCCCCGAGGGGAAACTCCGCGACGTGGAGGGCCTCGTCAAGCTCATTGACAAGTCGGAGGTCGAAGCGAACGATTGGAGCTTGACACCCGGCCGGTATGTGGGCGTCGCGCCCGAGGAGGTGGATGAGGATTTCGATTTCGAGGAAACCCTGCGCGAAATCCACGTCGAGCTGGAAGACCTCAACGCCGAAGCCGTCGAGTTGGCGGCGACGATCAAGAAGAACTTCGAGGAGTTGGGGGTTTGACAGAATTCTCCAACCACCGCTGAGAGCGGTCACCAAGCAACTCGTGGGGTTACGGGATGTCCCACTGGTTCCTCCCTGCTAGAATAAGCTGCAGCTCGGCGTGCTCGCCCGTCGCCGAAGCGAGCGCCTGGAGTGAATCGCGATGAAGATCCCTATTCTGGTGCAATCCGAAAGCGGCAACGGCTTCCGTGCGGAGCTGCTGCCTGGGCAACCGCTAACGGCCGAAGGAACTACACCCGAAGACGCGATCGAAAAGCTGCGCCATGCCATCCAGACACGTATTGATCAGGGTGCCCGCATCGCCTACCTGGAATTCTCCGAGCCGCAGAACCCCTGGCTCGCATTGATTGGCGTGTACAAGAATGATCCATTTCTCGACGAATATAAGCAAGCCGTGGCAGATTATCGGAAACAGGTCGATGAGGATCCCGATCGGCTATGAGCTTGTTCGTCCTGGATACGGATATGCTGACGCTTCTTGAGGAAGCACATCCCGTTGTTGCGGAAAGGGTCCGTGCCTGTCCCCCCGAAGAACTGGCCGTAACGGTCGTTACTGTGGAAGAGAAATTGATCTGCAATCGCAGAAACTCGGCGTCCGAAAAATGGACCTGCTCATCGCGGCAATAGTCGTCGACGCAGGTGCCACACTCGTCACGCGCAATCGTGCCGACTTCGCCAAGGTTCCTGGCCTCAAGTGGGTCGATTGGTCCCTGCCGTAGTGGAGGATACCGGCCACAAGAAGTCAGAATGTCCCGTTTGCTCCCAGGATCGAGCGAAGCTGCCGGCTAGCTGAAGAATAGCATGGCCGAAGCCGTCGAACTGGTGGCGACGATCAAGAAGAACTTTGAGGAGTTGGGGGCATGAGTTGGGTAGAAACAACTCTCGGATTGCACATAGATCTGATCTCGGGCGCGGCGTTCGGGAGCCGTTACTTCACTGACGACCCGACTGATATTCCGCTAGTAAAGGGGGAGAATCTCAGTCAAGGCATAATTCTGTGGGATAAGTCGAAGTACTGGCCGCGCGGCGATGTTGATGGCTACGGCAGATTGCAACTCCGGCCTGGTGATATCGTTTTGGCGATGGACCGACCATGGGTTACGGCCGGGCTCAAGTACGCCGTAATCCACGCGCGCGATCCAGAAGCACTATTAGTGCAGCGGGTTGCCCGAATAAGGGGAATGAACGGACTTAGTTCAACGTTCTTGCGTTACATCATTGCATCTCCGCAATTCTGTGCTTACATCAAGAACATCATGGGCGGCACGAACGTGCCCCACATTTCGGGAGATCAAATCCGGGCCTTCCGATTCCCCTTACCATCCGAAAGGGAGCAAGGAACGATCGCAGCGATCCTCTCCGCCTACGACGCCCTGATCGCGAACAACCGGCGGCGGATTCAATTGCTGGAGCAGACGGCGCGGCTGCTCTACAAGGAGTGGTTCGTGCACCTCCGCTTCCCCGGCCACGAACACGTTAAGATCACCGACGGCGTGCCGGAGGGGTGGGAGAGGAAGTCGTTAAGCGAAATCGCCGAGTTCCGACTTGGAAAGATGCTGGATGAAAAGAAGAATCGAGGCAGCCCGATGCCTTACCTCGCCAACGTGAATGTTCGATGGGGCGAATTCGATTTCGCCGATCTGCGCGAGATGCGCTTTGAGCAGCATGAGATTGAAACTTTCGGCTTGAAGTATGGCGACATTTTGATGTGTGAGGGTGGCGAACCAGGCCGATGTGCAATCTGGAAAGAACAAATCCCTGGGATGATGATCCAAAAGGCCATCCATCGTATTCGCCCTCGCCAGGACCTTGACCACCATTTTCTGTATTATAGTTTGATCCACCAGGGAAAATCCGGACGATTGGCGATGCTATTTACCGGCGCCACGATCAAGCATCTGCCGCGCGAGAAGCTCGCAAAAGTAGAAATCGACGTTCCGCCTTTACGATTGATGAGCCTCTTCTTGGAGCAAGCCGGACCGATTGAAAACCAAATCGATGTGTTGCAATCCGGCATCAAACGCGCATCTGAGGCCCGCGACCTGCTCCTGCCACGCCTGATGAACGGGGAGATTTCGGTATGAGCCAGGAAAAACTGATCCCACCGCATGGCGGGTATCGGCGCTTGAAGGGTTTTCAAGTGGCGCAGATCGTTTATGACGTGACGGTGCGGTTCTGCGAGCGCTATGTGGATCGCTTCAGCCGGACCAAAGACCAGATCGGCCAGGCGGCGCGCTCGGGCGTGCACAATATCGCCGTGGGGTCGCAAGCCTCCGCGACCTCGGCGACGGCGCGTCTCGTCTTCGCGATCATGGCGCCTTTGGCGGCGGGGTGTTCGGGAGGACGATCCGGATGAGGACGCCGGCAAGATTGGCGTGTGCGCAAACGGCCGTTTGAATCCGGAGCGCGAGGGCGGCCCGGTCGGCGTCATTCGTGTAAGTAATGATGCCGCAGTGGCTCGAGTTGTAGAGCGCAGCCATGGGTCACGCGTCGGCGTTGTTCTCCCGGATTGCCTGGGCGATCTCCTCCGGATGGGCGGCGGCGTAGCGCCACGCGGCATCGAGTTCGGCGCGGCTAAGGGGTGGGTCGTAATCGGTGAGAAGCCGCTCGTCGGCGATTCCCGCATTGCGAGCTTCCACGAGCATCCATACCGCGATCCGGCGGTTGCCCACGCAGGCGTCGCCGCCGATAACGCCGGGAGTCTTGCGGATCAGCGGCTCCATGCCGGTGCGGAGGACGTGGGGACATCCTGGATTCCCTGCGGGAATCCAGGATGTCCCTCTGCCGTCCCTCTCCCTCTGCCGTCCCTCTGCCGTCGGCGGTTGACGCAACTTCACGGTTATCGGATAATAACCATGTCAAGCAGCTCGCGGACCCCATGACGAATCGGAGCGCGAACGGGGACATGCAGGATAATCAGAGTTTCTTCGCGGATTCAGCTCCCAAGGGGATAAGCAGGTGGTGCTATGCCAAGGAAACCACGACCGACTGAACGCTGGTATCGCGGCAGGGATATCCCGATGCGGGTAATCCGCCGTTTCGCCCGTCAAGTGGCGGATCGGTTTCATCCCGAAAAGATTGTGCTCTTCGGCTCACACGCGTACGGGTCGCCGCATGAGGACAGCGATGTGGACCTGCTCGTGATCATGGAGGCGCGAAACGAGATCGACGCGGCGATCAGAATACAAACGTTGCTCTTGCCGCCGTTTCCCCTCGACCTCATTGTGCGCAAACCCAAAGAGGTAAGATGGCGCCTGGCCGAGGGAGAATCCTTCCTGAGCGAGATCATGGCCCGAGGCAAGGTTCTGCATGAAAAGAGCGACGCGACGATGGCTCAAGAAAGCCGAAGCCGATTGGAAGATGGCTCAAATCCTCGCTCGCGCCGGAAAAGCCAGCTGACGGCGTTTGCTTTCACAGCCAGCAGGCCGCGGAGAAATTCCTGAAGGCATTGCTCGAAGAGGCCGGACTGCCAATACCGAAGACGCATCAACTTCGCGATTTGTATCATCTGGCGTTGCCGACGTATGCGCATCTGAAATCGTTGCAGCGAGGCCTCATCTTCGTGAGTCAATTCGCGGTCGAGATTCGATATCCAGGCAAGGACGCCACCTGGCGGCAGGCGCAGGCAGCGCTTCGCTGGGCGAAGCTTATTCGGGGCCGCTGCCGCGAATCGCTTGGATTGCCGCCAGACTGATCGCGGCGTGGCGAATCGGAGCAGCGTCCAAATAGGGCGCAGGACATCGTGGATATGAGCCGCTACACCGAAGACACCCTCGTTCAGCAAACTACCGCGGACTATCTCCGCGAGCAACTCGGCTGGCAGTCCATCTACGCCTACAACAACGAGGACTTCGGCCCCAACAGCCTGCTCGGCCGCGCGTCGGACCGCGAGGTGGTGCTGACTCGTACATTGCGAACCAAGCTCAGGGAACTGAATCCCGGCCTGCCTGACGCGGCCTACGATGAGGCCATCCGGCAGATCACCGCCACCGTCGCCTCGCAATCGCTCGTCGCCACCAACCGGGAGAGGTACGAGTTCATTCGCAACGGCGTGCAGGTCGGCTTTCGCAACGACAAGGGGGAATTGGTCCGGGACCGTCTGCGCCTTTTCGACTTCGACGAACCCGCCAGGAACGTTTCCTGTGCGTTCGCGAGTTGTGGGTGCGCGGCGACCTCTACCGCCGGCGGGCGGACATCGTCGGTTTCGTCAACGGCCTGCCGCTGTTGTTCATCGAGTGCAAGAACATTCACCGCAATCTCAAGACCGCGTTCGAGCGGAACTTCGCCGACTACAAGGACACGATCCCGCACCTATTCCATCACAACGCCATCGTGATGTTCGGCAACGGCGAGGAGGCCAAGATCGGCTCGATCACCAGCAAGTGGGAGCACTTCCACGAATGGAAGCGCCTCGCCGAAGAAGAACCCGGCGTGGTGGACATGGAGACGCTCCTCAACGGCGTGTGCGATCAGCGAAACTTCCTTGACCTCATTGAGAACTTCATCCTGTTCGATGAGTCCTCGGGCAATCCCCTCAAGATCCTGGCCAAGAACCACCAGTTCCTGGGCGTCAACCGGGCGCTCCAGGCGGTCCGAGAGCGCGGCGAGCGCCAGGGAAAGCTGGGCGTGTTCTGGCACACCCAGGGGGCCGGCAAGAGCTACTCGATGGCTCTGTTCACGCGCAAGGTCCATCGCAAGCTCGGCGGCAACTTCACCTTCCTGGTGCTGACCGATCGCGAGGACCTGGATTCGCAAATCTACAAGACCTTCGCCGGCTGCGGGATTGTGGATCACGACAAGGAACCGTGCCGTGCCTCCGGCGGCGACCATCTCGGCCAGCTCTTGACCGAGCACAAGGCGTACATCTTCTCGCTGATTCAAAAGTTCAACCAGATCGTCGATCCCAACAAGGGCTACACGCAGCGCGACGACATCATCGTCATCACGGATGAAGCCCACCGCACGCAGTACGGCACGCTGGCCCTCAACATGCGCAACGCGCTGCCCCACGCCAGCTACATCGGCTTCACCGGCACGCCCCTGTTCAAGGACGATGAGATCACGCGGCGCGTGTTCGGCGGTTACGTCTCCACCTATGACTTCCAGCGGGCCGTCGAGGACAACGCCACGGTGCCGCTGTATTACGACGCCCGGGGCGACAAGCTGGGCGTCGCGATCGGCGACCTCAACGAGCGGATCGCCGAGAAGCTGGACGAGCTGGAGACCGAGATCACGGCAAACATCGACGTGGAGCAGCGCCTGGAGAAGGAGCTCAAGCGCGACTACCACATCATCACCGCGGACAAGCGTCTGGATCAGGTGGCGCGCGATTTCGTCCACCACTACTCCACCGCGTGGGAAACCGGCAAGGCGATGCTGGTGTGCATCGACAAGGTGACCTGTGTGAAAATGCACGGGCTAATCACGAAGTATTGGGACGAGCGGGTCGCGGACCTGGAAAGGCTACCGGCAGCGGCCGACGAGCAGGAGGAGATATACCGCATCCGCCAGATCAGCTGGATGAAGGAAACTCGGGCCGCGGTGGTGGTCAGCGAGGAACAGGGCGAGGTCGACAAGTTTCAGAAGTGGGGCCTGGACATCAAGCCGCACCGAAAGCTGATCAAGGAGGGGATGGACCTGCCGGAATCCCTGCGCCGCAAACCCGAGTTCCGCAACATGCAGCGCATGGAGCTGGACGAGGCTTTCAAGCAGGAGGAGCATCCGTTCCGCATCGCCGTCGTGTGCGCGATGTGGCTGACGGGGTTCGACGTGCCCTGTCTCTCCACGCTGTATCTCGACAAGCCCCTCAAGGCCCATACGCTGATGCAGGCCATTGCCCGGGCCAACCGCGTCCATGAAGGCAAGAACAACGGCCTGATCGTCGACTACTGCGGAATTCTCAAGCAGCTGCGCAAGGCTTTGGCGACCTTCGCCGGCGCAGGGTGGCGACGGCGGCGGCGAGACGGACCCGGCGAGGCCCGACGAAGAACTGCTGGCTGGTCTGGCCGAAGCGATCTTGCTGGTTCGGGGGTTCCTCAAAGACCGCGGCGCCGCGCTGGACGACGTGATCCAGAAGACCGGATTTGCCAAGAACGCGGCGATCGTCGCCTGCAAGGAAGCGGCGAACGCGAACGACGAGACCCGCAAGCGTTTCGAGGTCATGTGCCGGGAGGTCTTCAAGAAGTTCAAGGCGTGCATCAACACCGAGGGCGTCAACGCGCACCGTGCCAATCGCGATGCCGTTGACATCGTCTACAAGAGCCTGCAGCGGGACCGCGAGCAGGCCGACATTGCCGACATCATCCGGCAGCTGCACCAGGTGGTCGATGCAGCGATCCAGACGCAGCCCGATCGCGTCGCCGAGGAGTCCGCGCCGTACGACATCAGCCGGATCGACTTCGAGCGTCTGCGGCAGGAGTTCGCGCGGAGCCCCGCCAAGCGGACCGCCACGCAGAACCTCCGCCAGGTGATCGAGCGACGTCTAGAGCGGCTCTTGCTGCAAAACCCGCTGCGCACCGACTTCCAGCGCCACTACGAGGACGTCGTCGCCGAATACAACCGTGAAAAGGATCGGGTCATGATCGAGAAATCCTTCGAGGCGTTCTTGAAGCTCGTGCAGGAACTGGATGACGAAGAGCGCCGGGCCGTTCGCGAAGGGCTGGATGAAGAATCGTTGGCGATCTTCGACCTGTTGAAGAAATCCGAATTGACGCCGGCGGAGATCAAGAAAATCAAGTCGGTCGCCGTTGAGCTGCTCAAGACCTTGAAGGCGGAGAAACTCCGGGTCGATCATTGGCGGGACAAAGAAGCGACGCGCGACGCGGTGCGCCTGGCCATCAAGGATTTCCTCTGGAGCGACGACACGGGGCTGCCGGTCGACCAGTACGGCGAAGCGGAAGTGCAAGAGCGAGCCGAAGAAGTCTACCGTCACGTTTACCGGGTTTACGCCGAGATCCCTTCGCCGTTTTTTGCGACGGGTGCTGTTGCGTAATCCGCCAACGCCTGCATAATCGCCGGCTCTTGGAGGTGCTTGGTCCAAAAACGCGGCGTCGTCCAGGGCTTATGTCGATATCCACATGAGAGCGGCTCTGCGTGCCGCGTATCTAGGGAGTCGCTGCCCAGTTTCCCGGCATTTTCCCAAGATTCCCGGTTACCGCTCGTTGATCGGTGCCGCTCCAAGTTACGCATTCGCAAGAGGTTGCATTCAGTGATTCCGGCGGGGCCATCGATTGGCATCCGGTTTGCTAACCAAAGATGCCGGAAGGAACAGAGAGCCTTACGCAACCCACCCCACCGATTGCTGTCGTGACGCGGTCACGGTGGCGGTCGTTCTTGTCCTCTCCAGCTACTCTCTCCACCCGCCCGCCGGGGACCGACCCAACGGGGCGTGCGCGCCCCGGATTTTCCTGAACCGAGACGCAACTGGAGATTGTCATGTTGACCCGGTGTCTTGTCACGAGCCTTTCTTCCATTGCCCTGATTGCCGGCGTGCAGCTGTACCGCGGCGCCGGCAGCGCCGAGTCGCCCCCATGGTCAGCGTCGCGCTCGATCCCAGCACCGCGTCGCCCGAGCAGTGCCGTTGCTGGCAGGAGCTCGACGACCAGGCGGAGCGGCGCAAGCATTTCGTGCAGTTCGAGCAGGCGCTGTGCCAGCAGTTCGAACGGCAGGAGATCAGCCTAGGCGAATGGGTTGACCGGTTATTTTACTACAGCCTCAACCATTACCCCGAGCACCTGGAGCACGTCGCCATGGCCGAGCGCGGCGCGACCATCAAGGTGAAACTCGCGGAGAACCTGCTGCGCGGCTTCCGCGTGTCCGAAGCCGTCACGAATGGGCAGGCGTACGCTCCAATCATCGCCCGGGTCGAAGGCGAGCTGCTCGTGCTCGCGGATTTGGAAGCCGGCGGCACCGGCCCGAAGGCCCAGTGACCGTGCGGGGCAAGATATTCCGAAAGTAGGGCCTGGGCGGAGCAGGAATCTTCGCCGAGGCTTCTTTTTTCTTGACATTCCCTGCACGGCGGCAGATCATGGGCGGTGAGTTTTAGTAACCCACTCCCCCTATTAGTAAAAGGAATCGGCCATGTCGCAGCTCGCGCGAGCGATGGGCCTGGGCATCCTGGCGATCGCCCTGGTTGTCGGCGTCGGCATCTCTGGTGACACGAAGAAGGATAAGGACAAGGATTCCGGCAAGATCACGCACAGGACCCCTACGGGCTGGAAAGTGTTGAAGCTTTCCGCTGAGCAGAAGAAGAAAATCTACGCGATTCAGGATGATTTCGGGGTCAAGATCAACGAGTTGAAGAAAAAGATCACCGATCTCGAAACCCAGGAACTAACGGAAATGGTCAAGTTGCTGACCGACGAGCAAAAAGCAACCCTGCTCAAGAGCGTGACCGGCGAGGAGAAAGACAAGGGCCCGTCCAAAGACAAGGATAAGGAAAAAGACAAGGACAAGGATAAGGACAAGAAGGACGCGAAAGACAAGTAGCGATTTCCCAGGCGAGCCGGGAGCATAAGCGACCGGAGTGCTTCATAGCGAAGCATTCCGGTCGCTTACGCTCCCGGCTCGCCAAATGCATGCTTATTTACGGCATCGCTTCCAGCCGCAACGCTCCCACGGGACAAATCAGCACACACAGCCCACAGCTGACGCAGTCGGCCTGACGCGGCAGCCACGGGTGCTGTTCGCCCATCGCCAGGCACTGCGGCGGACACACGTCCGGACAAAGGCCGCACCCGGTACATAGCGCTGCATCCAGCACGGGCAATTCGACGCCGGTCCACGGCGGTACCCGCGGCTTGCCGAATTTGCTCATCGCTCCCCCGCGGCCAACAACCGCAGCACGATTTCGGGCAGCAGCTCGATCGGCTGCGGCGGTTGCAGCACGCAGCGCGCGCCAAGGTCCCAGGCGAGCGCCGCCAGGGCCGGATAGTCCGTGTCGCCGACGACGATGACCGCGGTGTCTGGGCACGCCAGGCTCAACTCCTGCACGAGCGACAATTCCTGTACCAGATCGCGGCCGAGCACCATGATCAGCACCGCGGGCCCGCCGGCGCGGAGCAGGCTGCGGCAAGCACGCGGATGCTGCACCTCGCGCAACCAGAGCCCCTGGGCCTGCGCCTGCTCTTGAAGGATAGCGGCCAGCGGGCCCTCGATGCCGTACGCCAGGATTTGTGCTTGCTGCATGGTCAATCGTCCTTGTCGCTGCCGGCGTCGATGCCGAAATGGTCGAGGCGGCGCAACAGTCGCGGCCGCCAGATGCCGAGGATTTCGGCCGCGCGGGTGCGATTGCCGCGGGCCTGCCGTAGCGCCAGCAGGATGAGCCGGCGTTCGGCCTGTTCGAGCAATTCATCCAGGGGCAGCTTCTTCTCGGCTGGCATAGGGCCGCTGCGCAGGAAGAACGGCAGATCGGCGAGTTCGAGCCGCTCGCCCCGGGCGTGGCCGGCGGCGCCGCGCAGCACCTCGAAAAGCTCGCGCAGGTTGCCGGGCCACGGATGGCTGCGCAGGGCTTGGGCCGCCTCGGCGCTGACTTCGTGGGGAGCGGACTCGACCAGCAAGCGGATGCGCGCCAGGAAGAGGCGGACGAAATGGTCCAGCTCGCCGAGCCGTTCGCAGAGAGGCGGCAGGTGAATCGTCAGTGTGCTCGCGGCGCAATGGAACCCGTCGAGTAGCCGGCCGGAGCGCACCGCCTCGGCCGGGTCGGCGCGATGGCCGACGATCAGCCGGGGCACGTCCCCGGCGTCGTCGCCGGCATGCAGCCGCTGGGCCAGGCGGTCCTGCAGGTCGCGCGGCAAGTCAGCTGGCTCGGGCAGGTATACCGTGCCAAGCGCCAGCCGCGGCGCCGCCAGGTAATCCGCGAGCAGCGGCCCCGGCAGACCGCGGCAGTCGAGGCGGGCGAAGCAGCGCTCGCGCTGCGGCCCCGCTTGATGAATGGCGCGGGCCAGCCAGTGCTTGCCGGTGCCGGGCGCGCCGATCAGCGTCACCGGCAGACGGGACTGGGCGGCGATCCGGGCCTGCTCCAGCAAGCGCCGCAGCGCCGGCGGCTCGGTCGGCAACGCGTCGAGACGGTATGCCTCGGCCTGCCGGTCGCGCAGGGCCACGAGCCGTTCAGGCAGGGGCGTCGCGACCGGGGGCGTCACGGGCAGCGGCGTGATCTTGCCGAGGATGCCGAGCAAGCCATCGTCGCCGCGCAGCGGGAAGAAGTCGAGTTGCCACCAACCCGCGGCCGGGTCCAGCGCGCCGGCGCGCCCGGCAGGTCTGGCCGGCAAGCGCCTCGGGCGGCGGCGCCAGCGCGG
This sequence comes from uncultured Gemmataceae bacterium, assembly GCA_963834865.1. Lineage (GTDB taxonomy): Bacteria > Planctomycetota > Planctomycetia > Gemmatales > Gemmataceae > CAWIDK01. Next base: position 481,924 of record CAWIDK010000002.1, on the reverse strand, counting down.
GCAACGGCAGCTCCTGGGCATCGCGGTCGCGCGCTCGGGCCGGCCGGCACGGCCGACCGCGGGCGGCGGCAAGAGTGAGGCCGGTGCATTCCTCCCAGGCGCGATTGGCGAACAGCAGCCGGCGATGGCGATTGAGCAGGAACAGCGGCTCGGACGCGTGCCGCAGATAGGTTTGCCAGCGTAGCTCGGAGGTTTGGGCCATTGCAGCGGCACCAAGCCGCGGGGTGAGTCTTCGAACCCCGCGGGTTCGCCCAAGCCGCGGGGTTCGAAGACTCACCCCGCGGCGTGGCGGCGAGGACTCAGATCAGCATCGCGAACACGTACAGCACCACGGCGATGGCGACCATGAAGCCGAACATGCGCAATCCCCAGCGGAACGTCTCGTTGAGGATCGCGTCCCACTGGTCGTAGCGCGTCGCGCTGTAGACCAGGCTGATGGCCAGCACCAGAAACGGCAAATGCCAGTAAATCGAGGCGGCGAACAGCGTGTTAGCGAACAAGGTGGCCGGCATCATGACGCGGTCCCCTCCGGGGCGGCGTTGCTTTCGGCCGCGGCGGGTTGGTCCTCAGGCTTGACCCCGGCGATGAAGGCGGGACCCATCACCGCATCGTAAATGACCAGGATATTCAGCATGCCGGCCACCACCGTGTAGACCCAGCCGAGATCGGGTGTCTTGTCGCTGTCGGTAATGAATTCGTTGAGCTGCATCTCATCTTCGAAACTCTTGGGGGCCCGCTGGAAGGTGTGCCAGAACGGACTCTGCTCCTCGGACGGTAGGGGCATGTCGTAGAACTGCCAGATCGCAGGCCAGGCCGCGATCCCAATCCAGAACTGGCCGGCGAAGTGCCAGCGATTGTAGATGCTCAAAAGCGGCTTGCGGATCGGGTTGGTCTCGTTGGGCTCCGGCGGCGGCATGAATACGTTGCGCCAGTGGCCCATCGCCTGGCCCAGCACGAACATCCCGAGCAGGATGACCATGAACATGACGCCCTTGGCGACGCGGCCCTGGCTGATCTGGCCCAGGCCGGGGATCAGATAGCTCAGGACGCCTGCCAGGATCGAGGGGGGCGGCGCGGGTTCGGCAGGGGGTGCAGGTGGCTGGCCGAGGCTCATTCCGTCGGACTCCGCGCAGGGCTTGGGTCGGCGACGCGCCGCCTGATCGTTTATTCGCTCCGCGATGCGCGTCCTTTTCTTGCCGCACGCCTTATCCTATCAACGCGCCCCTACCAGGTCCAACCAAGCCAGTCGCGCATCAGCCACAGACAGGCGGCAGCGAGCATGCCCAGGCCGGTCACGCCCACAGCGGCACGGCCGCTGGGGCCGCGCAGCCACACCCCGGATTCACCCAGCAGCCGGGTGCCGCGGTCGAACAGGCGGTTGCCCCAGATCACCGGTAGGATAAACCAGCTGGTAAGCGCATCGGCCGGCTCGGGCAGCTCCGGCAACGGCGCATCTGCGCCGGCTCGAGCGCCGGCGGCACCATGTGGTCGGACAAGCGCGGCGCGGGTCGCGGCGTTTCCTCCAGCAGCGGCGGCAACGCCGTCGGCGGTGGCACGGCCCTCATCGCCGGCAGATGGCTCGGATTGGTTCCCGCGTGGGGCGGATCGAGCGGTGGATCTTCCGTCGGCACGTGCAGCAGCGTGAGCTTGGCGGTGAGTGGTGGCGGGGCCGGTGGCAATGCCGCAGTCGGCGGCGGAGTGGCTTCCTCCGCGTCATTGACCGGCAGGGCGAGCATGCGCTCCATCAGCGCGTCGAGCTCGTCGAGCATTTGCCGGGTCGCGTGCAGTCCCGGCGGGTCCTGGATCGGCTTGCCGCTGGCCATGCGGAGCACCTCATCGGGCAATCCCTTGCCGCGCAGCCCGGCAGAGAAGCCGGACGCGGCCGGATGGTAGCATAAATGTCCGAGCGATTTTACATCAATTTGCCGCTGCACCCCGGTCCGGTTGAGTTGACCGGTCCGGAGGCGCACCATCTTGCCACGGTCTGCCGGCTCCGTCCCGGCGACGCGGTCTGCCTGTTCAACGGCGATGGCCGTGAATACCCAGCCCGAATCGGCGCGGTTGCGCAAGTCGGTGCAGCTCGACATTCTCAGCATCGACGAACCCCGGCGCGAGCTGCCGTTTGCCCTGGAGGTGGCCGCGCCGCTGCCGAAGGGCGATCGTGGTCAGTTCCTGGTCGAGAAGCTCACCGAGTTGGGCGTAAGCTCTTTCGTGCCGCTGGCCTGTGAACGCAGCGTCGTGCATCCGCGCGAAGGCAAGCTGGACAAGCTGCACCGCCATGTCATCGAGGCGAGCAAGCAGTGCGGCCGCAATCTGCTCATGCGAACCGGCGCGCTGGCGGCGTGGGCAAGCTATTGCCGCGCCGTAAAACCAGGGGAACTTTGCCTGCTGGGGCATGTGGGCGGGGCAGCGCGGGTCGGGCCGGCGGCGGCGGTGCGCGTGGCCGTGGGGCCCGAGGGCGGGTTCACCGAGGGCGAGGTGGCGCTGGCGCGGGCGGCGGGTTGGCAGCTGGTCGACCTGGGACCGCGGATGCTGCGGGTCGAGACGGCGGCGCTGGCGCTGGCCATTGAAGTGATCGCGGCGAAACCGGAGGTATAATGGTGGGAGGGTTGGGTAAACCATCCAGCGAATGTGAGTACCTCTTCCAGGGGACGCCCAGTGGCTCGCAAGACCAAGAAGAAGGACGCCGAAGTCATCGGCCTCGTCGGCCTGGGCCTGGACAACCAGGACGGGCACCAACGCATTACTCGCGGTGAAGAGTTTTTGCTGGTGGGCGGATCGGCCGAGACGCACGAGCGGATGCAGGATGTTGCCATTCGCGTTACCGAGTCGCTCCAGGACAAGGGCAAGCGTCTGCAGGACGCCGCACCGGAGGAAGTCGTCGACTTGATTCGCAAGGCGCTGGATCGTTAGATGAATCTCTCCCCTCGCCCCTTGGGGGAGAAAGAGGTACGAACGGATTCCCGAAACCCTCCGCGCCCTATCCAGGTATCCCCTTTTGCAGTCCGGGAAGCGGGTGGCTTCACGTGTCGGGCGACGACGTCTTGCTGGTCCGCCGCTGCCTGCGGGGCGACGCGGCCGCCATGGAAGGGCTGGTGGCCCAGTTCCAGGCGGACGTCTTCGGCCTGAGCGTGCGACTTTTGCATCATCGGCACGACGCCGAGGACGTCACTCAGGAAGTCTTCCTCCGCGTCTTCCGTAGCCTGCGCCGCTGGGACTCCCGCCGGCCGTTGCGTCCCTGGATCATGGGCATCACGGTCAACCGCTGCCGCACCTGGCTCGCCCAGCGGTCGCGCCGGCCGGAATTGGTCGAATACCTGCACGAAACGGCCGCCCGGTCCGCGGGCGAGGACTGCAACGAGCTGGCCCGCGAGATCCAGGCGGCGGTCGAGGATTTGCGGCTGGATTATCAGACGGTGTTTGTCTTGTTTCATGAGCAGGGCCTGGCGTATGAGGACATAGCCCAGGCCCTCCGCAAGCCGGTCGGCACGGTCAAGACCTGGCTGCACCGGGCCCGGCTCGAGGTGCTGGATCGCCTCCGCAAGCGCGGGATGATTTCCGAGGTCGGACATGAATTGCCTTGAGTGTCAGGAAGTCCTGCAGCGCCGCCTCGACGGCGTGTCGTCGCCCCCCGATGCGGCGCTGGACCAGCACCTCACCGCATGCGCCATATGCCGCCAGCGCCATCTCGCCGCGCCGCGGCTGCTCGAGGGGCTCCGGGCGATCCCGCGACCTGTGCCGCCGCCTGTGCTCGCCGCCCGTGTCGTCGCGTTGGCTCTGCGCGATCGCCAGCGCCGCCGGCTGCGCTGCGCCGCAGCCTGTACATTACCGTGGGCTTGGCTGCGGCAATCCTGCTGATGCTCTTTGCCGGCTATTTCCAACGCCCGACGCCGATCGAGGCGCCGCCGGTCGATCCCGGACTGCAGGTTCGTAAGGACACGCCGCCGGAGACCGTGAAGGATCCGCCGGCGAAAGAGGAGCCGCCGCCAACGATCGCCGCTCTGTCCGGCCGGCTCGCGGACAAGACGCTCGACGAGGCGAAGGTGCTGTGGACGGCCGCCAACCCGGTCGAGGGGATGCCGATGGGCGAGTTGCCGGCCGTGCCCGAGCCAGCCGCCGCTGCCGAGCCGCTACGGCAGGCCAGGCAAGAGGTCAGCGAAGGATTGCAGGCGGTGAGCCGTTCGGCCCGGCGGGCGCTGGACTATTTCTCGCCGATGCTCGAATTGCCGCAGGGACACTGACGTCAGGAAAATCCGAAATCCGAATTTCGAAATCCGAAACAAATTAGCAAATCCAAAACCCAAGTTCGAAAGGTGCGCCCGCTGTGTTTCGGTATTCGGATTTCGGATTCTGCGCCGTCCTCGCGCTCGCGTTGTTTCCCGTCCGCTGCCTGGCCCAGCCGGCCACATCGCGCGAGGATCTGCTGGCGCTGGTGCCGCCGGACGTTGGTTTCTGTGTGCTCGTCAGCGACCTGCGCGGCCATGCGCAGAAGTGGGATCGATCGCCGTGGGTACAGTCACTGCGGCAACTGCCGCTCGTGCAGGCGATCATCGACGCGCCCGAGGCTCGCCAGTTTGGCGCTGGAAGGCGCTGAAGAAGCAGCTCCAGCTCGATTGGCCGGCCTTGCGCGACGACATCCTCGGTGACGCGGTTGTGATCGCCTTTCGGCCCGGACCGCCGGGGCAGGCCGAGTTAGAGCAGGGCATGATCGCTCTGCGTGCGCCCAGGCCGAAGTTGCTCGCGGAGCTGGTCGATCGCGTCAACCAGCTGCAGCAGGCGAGCGGCGAACTCAAGGAACTGGAGCCGCTCAAGCATCAGGGTGCGACTTACTACCGCCGTGTCGATCTCCGCAAAACCCATTACTACTACCTCCACGGTCCGCTGCTCATCGTCGCGGGCACCGAGGACATGCTGCGCAAGGCGCTGGATCGCGACCGTGCGCCGGCGGGCAACCGTGGTCCCTGGCCGGCACGCTTCCGGCGTGCCGGCTCCGAGCACGCGCTGGTGACCCTGGGCATTAACCCGCAGGCGCTCGACCCGTTTCCACGGCCGGCCAAGGATGAAAAACCCCAGGGGTTCGCCGGCTTCTGGCGCGCGCTCGACGGCGTCTTCATCACGGTGACGGCCGACACAAAGCTCGAGGTGCGGCTGGCGCTGCAAGGGCGAAGCGCAGCGATGCCGCCGTGGCGCAGCGCTGTTCACCGAAACGCCGCCCTCGGTCCTGTGGCAGCGCTTCCCCGAGCCGTCGATCCTGACCGTCGCGGGCCACATCGACTTTGGCGCTGGTCCAGGGCGTGCTTGAGACGCTGCCGCCGGCCGAACGCGGCAAGGTGAGCGAGGATTTGCAGGGCGGGTTGAAGCTGATTACGCGGCTCGATTTGCTGCGCGACGTGTTGCCGAACCTGGGACCGGACTGGGGCGTGTGCCTGCTGCCGCCGGCGGAGGGGACGCAGCTGCCGCAGGTGATCGCGGCGCTCGCCGTCAAGCCGGGTAGCGGTCCGGAGCCGGTCGACGAAATGCTGTTCAAGGGCGCGCAGCTCCTGGCCGGTTTGGCGGTCCTGGATCACAACCGCAAGCACCCGGACGACCCGATCAAGGTCGAGTCGGTCCAGCAGGGCGCGGTGACGGTGAAGTACCTGACGGCGCGATCGCTGCCGCCCGGCTTCCGTCCAGCCTGCGCCGTCAAGGACGGCTTTCTCCTGTTCGCCACGTCGCCTGACGCGGTGGCGCGATTCGGTCCGCGCGAGGCGTCGGTGCCGAGCAAGGCCGAGACGCCGCTCGCGCGGGTGTCGCCGCTGGAACTGGCGAATCTCGTCCGCCTGCGCCGGGATCAGGTCGTGCTCGACATTCGCCAAAAACATCAACTCTCGGCTGCAGAGGCGGGGCGCAAGCTCGACCAGCTATTGGGCCTGCTCGATCTCTTCGATTCCGTCACCTTGAGCCAGCACAGCGAGCCCGGCCAGGCGAGTTGGACGCTGCGCCTCGTGCCGCGGAATCGGTAGCACGCCGTCTGCCACATGGCTGGTAGCGCAATGATTACGCATATTCCAAGCTAGACACTTGACAGCTAGCGACTCCTGAGTAATCATAACATTAAGAAAACGTTAGGTCGGTAACCTCTGCCGGCACCTGGAAAGCCACCACAGCAAGGACTTGGGATGTTTTCTCTCCGCGCGCTCGGATGCCGCTTAACACGGCGCGGCCCTCATGGCCGTCGCAGCCCTTGGCGGGCTATTCTGCGCCTCGAATGCCTCGAAACTCGGGAATTGCTCGCCAGTGTACTTACCGCGGCGGCGGACATGCCGTCGCATTCGACCGTCGTGAGCCCCAACACGGCGATGTCGGTCACGCAGTCAGCGGCGCTCGCGCCCGCGGTGGCCACGGCCGGTAGTGGTGACACGTCGGATGCGCTTTCGGCAGGGACCGACTCCACCGGCGTCGTGGACAACTCAGCCACGCCGCCCCTGCCACTATCGCCGACGGAGTTCACGCTCGCCGCACCGATTAGCCCAGTCGCGCCGGTGTCCGCCAGCATCGCAATCACGGACGTGACGGACAGCGGCGACACATGGGATGCGCTCGCGGGCGGGATCGATGCGACCGGCCCCAACGCCGACTCGGCCACGGCGAGCCTGTCACGGTTGCCCACGATGGCCAACGCCGCACCGGTGAGCCTGGTCGCGCCAATGCCCGCGACCTTCGCAATCGCGAATCCGACCGGCAGCGATGACACGGCGGGGCGCAAGACGCCGGGGCCGACGCCGATGACCCGTCTGGTGGCCCAACGATCGCTGATGGGACCGACGCACCGCAGTCCGAAGCCGGGTCCGCCGTCACGTCTCCCGGCAGCGGAATCTCCGCGGTGCCGGGCGCTCTGTCGGCTGGCGCCGACGATCAACTGTACCTTGGCCTATTGGCAGCGTCGCCCAGCAACTCGCGGCCGACTGCCGGGCCGACGGTTCAGCCGATCACGGTCGCTGCCAACCGCCTGGGGCCGAGTCTCGTCGTGGTGTCCAGCGGCCCGATGGCGAACGCAGCGCTGCCGTGTGCATCCGCCGCGGAGGCTATGCCGTCCCTGCCCCTCGGCGCGGCCGGCGCCGACAGCGCGCTGCCGCGCGACTCCGCCACGGCTACGCCGGCTCCCGTGGCGGGGCCCGAGCAGCTCGGCGCCGCGCGACTTCCCCAGCACCGCCGCACTTGAGCCGGCTCCTGCGTTGGCTGGGCTCGCCCTACCCGACCATCGCGTCGCGGCGACCCCTCCTGAATTGCAACTTGTGGGCGGCACAATCCTATGGCAGACCGCGATGGGCCATGTGGCATCGCTGGCGTGTTCCGTCGGGCTGGGTTGCACCGCAGTCGCCGTGACGGCCGTGCAGCTGTGCCGTCGGCGCGGGCGCCGACCGCTGCGGCGTGATCCGGTTCTTGATCTGCCCGATATCCTGGGCCCTTCGGAACTGGCGTAGCCGGAAGGATCGGCATGGCGTCCCATTCGAGTCAGCCGCTGTCTTCCTCGCGCACTGCGCGGCCATCGACCACGGCGCCTGAATTCGCGCGTGGTCCTGGCGGCCCCGTACGCCGAGCGCCTGGCGGCGAGCCCGCAGCCGGCTGAGCCCACGGATGCACTCGGTGCTCCACCCACGCACGACAACGTCTTGCACCGTCCGTGCTTTCCCGAGGTCGGCGAGCTGCTCGGCGAATTTCGGCTGCTGGCCGAGGTGGGTCGCGGCGGCATCGGCCGGGTCTATCTCGCCGAGCAGGCCTTCCTCGCGGGCCGGCTGATGATTCTCAAGGTGGCACCGTGCGCCAACCAGGAACACCTGAAGCTCGCGCGCCTGCAACACACGCACATCGTCCCGCTTTACGCCGTCCGCGACTTCCCCGAACGCGACCTGCGCACCCTGTGCATGCCGTGCCTGGGCGGCGCCACCTTGCGGCAGATGCTGCGCTACCTGGACGCCCCCTGTCCCCCGACCGGGAGCGGGGCAGCGGTGAGGGGCGCCGTGGAACCCGCACGGCGCAGTGGCCGCGACCTGCTCGCGGCACTCGAGGCGAGCGTGGCTGATTCGCGCTTGTTCTGGATCGCCGCCGGGCCGAACCGGTGCGCTCTCGAAAAAGCCTCCTACGTCCAGGCGGTGTGCTGGATCGGCATCTGCCTGGCCGATGCCCTGCACTACGCCCACGAGCAGGGGCTGGTCCACCTCAACGTCAAGCCGTCCAACGTGCTGTTCACGGCGGACTGCCAACCGATGCTCCTGGATTTTCACCTGGCGCAGGGCCCGATCCTGCCGAACCAGGGCGTACCACAGTGGCTTGGCGGCACCGCCGCGTACATGTCGCCCGAGCAGTGCGCCGCCGTCCTCGCCTGCCGCAATCGCGAACCAGTTGGCGTCGCGGTCGATGTGCGCTCGGATGTGTACTCGCTGGGACTGCTGCTGCGCGAACTCCTGTACGGATCGCGAACATCGCCGCCCGTCGAGCTGCCGGCACGCGCCGAGCTGTCGGTGGGTTTGCGCGACATCCTGGCCCGCTGCCTGTGCCGCGACCCCCAGACGCGGTATCCCAGTGCCGCCCTGCTGGCGGAGGATCTGCGACGGCACCTGACCGATCGGCCGCTGCGCGGCGTGCGCAACCGTAGCCTCGTGGAGCGCTGCCGCAAATGGCGGCGCCGCCGACCACACGCTGTCCTCGCGACGCTCTTCGTTACGGTCTGCGTCGCGACCGCGTTGGCCTTTGCCGGTATTTACGCCGTGCAAGCATCGCGGCAGCGGCACGATGCGGAACAGGCGCTAACACTGGGACGCCAGCAACTGGAGCGCCGGCAGTTCGCGGACGCCGTGCAAACGCTGGACGGCGCCGTGCACCGGTTCGCGGGCGGACCCTTCGCGAACCCACTCCATGCGGAACTGCAGCGCTGGCGGCAGCGCGCCCTGCGGGCCCATGAAGTGGAGTCGCTGCACCAGCAGGTCGAGCGCACCCGATACCTCCATGGCGACGAATTCGTCGCCCTCGGCGTGCGGCAGACGCTGGCGGCGCAGTGCCGCACTGCCTGGATGCAGCGTGACCGCCTCCTCGCGGCCGACGAGCCGCTGGATGTCGGGACCGAAGAGGACCTGCGGCGCGACCTGCTCGACGTGGCCATCCTTTGGGCGGACTGCCGGGTACGGCTGGCGGCGCCCGCCGATGCCGTCGAGGCCCGGCGCGAGGCGCTCCAAATCCTCGCGGAGGCCGAGGCGCTCTTTGGCTCCAGCCTGGCGCTGCGCCGCCAGCGCCAGGCGCTGGGCGAGCCGGCCGCGGGACCCGCCGGCCCTAGCCCGGTCACCGCGTGGGAGCACTACCTGCTCGGCCGCTGGCTGCTCGGCGCCGGCGATCTTGCCGGGGCGGCCGACGCCTTCGATCGGGCCGTGGAGCTGCGCCCGCAGGATTTTTGGCCGTGGTTCGCCAAGGGCCAATGTGCCTTGCGCCAGCGCCGTCTCGCCGACGCGGGCTACGCATTCACCGTATGCCTCGCGCTGACCCCGGACAGCGCGGCCTGTTACCACAATCGGGGGCTGGCACGCGCGGCGCACGGCGACACGGCCGGGGCGTTGCGCGACTACGATCGCGCCCTGCGCCTCGACCCGCAGCTGGCGGCGGCTGCGCTGAATCGCGGCGCACTGCATATGCAAGACCGTCGCTTCGCCGACGCCGAAGCCGACTTCCAGCTGGCACTGCGGCTCGGTGCCAACCCGGCGGCGGTTCATTACAATCAGGCGCTGCTCCATCACGCACGCCATGAGGCTGCCGCGGCGCTGGCCGCCGTCGAACGTGCCTTGCGGCACGATCCCGAACACCGCCCCGCGCGCGACTTGCGGGAACGTCTACAAAAAAAGACGCGCCGGTAAACCACGAGCGCGATTTGCGGTACCGAGCCCGTTTGGCCCTGGTGTTTCCTCCCTGCGCTGATACATTGAATGTTTGGTTCCGCGCTTCGTTTCGCGGCGGTTCGTAGAACTGCCGCGAAACGGTGCCACAGACGGTTCGCTCGTCACCGGCGCGTTGGCGCCCATCTCTTCCAGGGCCATGACATGCAGAGCACCCAGCACTCCTGTCCCCACTGTGGCTCGCAGCTTCATTTTGGCGAGGATCGCGCGTCCGCCGCGGCGGTGCCTTGCCTGATCTGCGGTCAAACGGTCGCCGCCGTGCCCCCGCCGATACCGGTGCCACCTGCGGCCAACACCCGGCTCCTGGTCGTGGGCGGCGCGGTGTTCGCCGCCGTCGCGCTGGTCATGATCGGCGGCATGAGCCTGCTCCTCATGAACCTGTTCGCGCCCGCTCCCGACGCGGTGGCGACCGCCGAAACGCCGGCGCCGCCGCCGGTCCAGGTCGCACCACCGCCGGTTCCGGTGACGCCGCCGCCCGAACCGCCCAGCGCTCCGGCGCCACCCGCGCCCGCACTTGAAAAGGTGCCACCGCCCAGCGGCGAAGTGGACGTTGCGGACCTCAACAAGCCCGCGAGCCGCCCGGCCGCGCGACCAGTGGAGCCCACCGCGCCGGAAAGCATCGATCCAAAGCCGGAACCGGTCACGCGCATCAACCCGGCGGCGGGGCCGGTCGCAGGCGTCAAGATGGCGGCCGGCGGCGCCACCGGAGTCGAGCAAAAACGCATCGATGCAGCCATCACCCGGGGTGTCACCTACCTCAAGAAGCGGCAAGACCTGAAAACCGGCGCCTGGCTCGGCGGCCCGCCTATCGGCTACACCGCCCTCGCCGGCCTGACGCTGCTGGAGTGCAACGTCCCCGCCGACGATCCCAGCGTCGTCAAGGCGGCGACCTTCGTTCGCAAGAATTCCGCCGACCTGAATACCACCTACGAACTGTCCCTGGCCATCCTCTTTCTCGATCGCCTCGGCAATCCCAAGGACAACGCGGTCATTCAGGGTATGGCCCTGCGCCTCCTGGCCGGGCAGAACGAGGCCGGCGGCTGGACGTACACCAGCCACGTTTTTCTTACGCCGCCTGAGATGCACCAACTCCTCGTCTTTCTCAAGTCGCATCGGCCGGCGACCCCGTTGCCCAAGGCGCTCAACCCGGCCGGCGCTGATCCGCGGGCGCTCGCCGACGCGCCCGGCACGAAGATGGCCGCCAAATCGGACGATCCGTTCCAGCAGCTCGCCGACCTGATGCGGGTGCCCAAATCGGTGCAGGAATCCAGCGGCGCGCCGTCCAAGCCGACCGACGCCAAACCCGACGAGCCGAAGGTCGGCAAGCCGGTCGAAGGCACGCCAATGGCCAAGGACGAGAAGCGGGACAAGGGAGTTGGGAGCACGCCCAAGAAGGTGACGCCGATCAATCCCAGGACGCTGCCGACGCGGGTCCAGCAGCTACCGGTCGTGGAGCTGAACGTCCACAAGGGCAAGGTGACGATTCCGCCCGTCCGTGGCGGCGACAACTCAAACACCCAGTTCGCGCTGATGGGCCTGTGGGCCGCCCGTCGTCATGACGTGCCGACGGAATATTCCTTGCAGCTCGCCAAGCAGCGCTTCACGGTGAGTCAGAACCCCGATGACGGCTGGGGCTATTTGATTGGCGGTCCCGGGATGAACGCGATGCCGAAGCACCTGATGACCAAGGACACGATGACCTGCGTCGGCCTGATGGGCCTGGCGATGGGCCACGGTGTCCACGCCGACGTTGGCAAGGTCAAGGACAAGCTCGCGGACCCCGCGATCCAGAAAGGCCTCAGTGCCCTGGGTCAGTTCATCGGCAATCCGTCGGCGGATCCCGGCCCCGACCTGCCGATCCAGAACCACTATTTCCTCTGGTCGGTCGAACGCGTGGCGATGCTCTACGACCTCAAGACGATCGGCGGCAAGGACTGGTACGGCTGGGGCGCCCAGACGCTGCTGGCCAAGCAAGAGGACGCCGGCAGTTGGAGCGGCGCACTTCCCTGGCTCGACGCCCCACGCCGACACCTGCTTCGCGCTGTTGTTCCTCAAGCGCTCCAACCTGGTGCCCGACCTGACCGAAAACCTGCGGCTGTACATGGTCATCCGTGATCCCGACGCCAAGAAGTCGAAATCCGAATATTGAAATCCGAATTTGTTTCGGAATTCGATATTCGAGTTTCGGATTTCCCCGAAGGGGCGTTACCCTACAGGTGAGGGTCGATCGCCGGTGATGTCGTGCAGCGAGCGGGCGATCACCCAGTCGGGCAGCCAGGCGGTCAGCTTCATCAGCAGCGTCGTCTGCCAGGGGAAATTATACACCTTGCGGCGCCGCTCCAGTGCGCGGACGATCTTCTTGGCCGCCTGTTCGGCGCTCATCAGCCACGGCATCTTGAACTCGTTCACCGCCGTCATCGGCGTCGCGATGAAGCCGGGGCAGATGGTCGTGACGAATATGCCGCGTTTGCGAAGCTGGATGCGCAGCCCGTCCATGTACACGTTGACGGCGGCCTTGCTCGCGCAGTAGGCCGACTCGCCCGGCAAGCCCTTGTACGCCGCCAGGCTCGACACGGCCGCGAGGTGGCCCCGGCCGCGCTGGAGCATCTCGGGGAGCACCGCCTCGATCGCGTAGACCACGCCGAGCGTGTTGACGCGGAACATATTCTCGACCTGCGGCACGTTCTGCGGCTCGAGCGGCGTCGGCTGCCCCACGCCGGAGTTGGCGAACAGCAGGTCCGCCGGCCCGAGCTGGTCGCGCACCTGCTGAAACGCGGCCAGCGTGTGGCGCGGTCGCCGACGTTGGCGACGGCGTAGGCGGCTTTGCCGCCGGCAGCGCTAATCTCGTCGGCCAGCGCCTGCAGCCGCTCGGCCCGGCGCGATCAGGCCGACGTGGCAGCCGCGGCCGGCAAGCTCCTTGGCGACCGCCCAGCCGATGCCGCTGGAGGCGCCGGTAATGACCGCGACCTGGTTGGCGAACGCCATGGCGCCTCGCTTTCGGTGTCAAAGTTTGCGGAGCATGTCCGCCGCTCCTGTTCTCCTTATGGCCGCAAGCGCCTTTCTGCCACCGCACCGGCCGACTCCCATTCCCTCGACGCCGCCGGTGCGCCATACTAATGTAGGTCCCGCCTGCCGGGCGGGACCTGGAAATCGCCGAGGTTCCGCCCGGCAGGCGAGACCTACTGCGCCATCGACACTTCCGAGGCTTCCCTGACCATGCGCCGCCACTCGGTTCATCTTTGCGGAATATTCCTGCTCTTGCTTTTCGTCGCAGCCCCGGCCGCCGCGCAGCGGCCGAAGCAGCCCAAACCGCCGGACCGTTACAACGTCATCCTGCGCTACGACATTCCCGCGCCGCGCGATCCGCACGTTGCGCAATACGACGCGATGATCGAGCAGCTCGACAAGCTCGGCTTCCAATTCGATCCACCGTTGGCAGCGCGACCCGAGGCCGACCGCGAGGACCGCAGCAAGAATCGCATGAAGGGCGCCATCGCTCCCGAAAAGGCCCTGCGCCTGCTGGACAACGCCTCGGTCGCGTCGGTCATGCTCATTCCCGATGACCTGAAGCTCGACGACGCGCCCGCCGAGCAGCCCGTTTACGTCCGCCTGGAGCTGGCGAGCGGCCTGTCCACCGATCGGCAACGCGAGCTGTTCGAGCAGGTGCGGGCCATGCTCGGTCTGCAAGGGTTCCGCGAAGCGACCGGCTACGACCAGCGCGGCTACACCGGCAAACCGTTCACCCGGCTCGTCGGCACCGTTCCTTACGGCAATCTCGACAATCTCCTCAAGGACCTGCGCACCCAGCCCGGCGGCTGGTTGGCGCCGGTGATTCCGCCGGACGAGGTGCCGCTGCCGTTGCGTGCAGTAAGCCCGCTGCGCATCATCGAGGTGCTGCGCGAAAAGGAGCCGCTCAAGGTCTTCACCGACCCGGAGCCGCGCACGCCCGACGATCTCGAGAAAATCAGCCCCGAGCTGTGGGAGCTGGTCAAGCAGGCGGAGGCGCCGCCGGGCCGGGTCCGCGTGCAGGTCGGCTTCGTCGGCACGCTCACCGAGCAGGACACGGTCTGGCGGCAGGGACTGGCCGATTCGGTGCCCGGATTCTTCATCGAGGGACAGCTCGGCCAGTTCGTCACCGGCCTGATCCCCATCGGCCAGATCAAGACGTTGGCGGCCTTGCCGAGCGTCTCGGTGATTCGCTTGCCCCGGCTCACGCGCGTTGACGCCGACCCGGCCCTCAAGATCGCCGGCGACAACAACAAGGCGCTTGCGCAAAGCGGCATCGCCGATTTGCACAAGCGCGGAGCCAAGGGCAAGGGCGTCCAGCTCGGCATCATCGACACCGACTTCCGCGGCTGGCAAGCATTGGCCAGGGCAGGCAAGCTCCCCGCCGGCACGCGCATCGTGGACCTGACGGCTGAGCGCGACGCCGGGCTGGTGCCCGCGCCTTATCCCGGCGATCCGGACCAGCTCGGCCACGGCACCCTGTGCGCGCAGGCAGCGGCGCTGGCGGCGCCGGCGGCGGAGATCGTACTGATCCGCACCGACGCGATCGACCCCTATCAACTGCGCGAAATCATCCGTTACATCCAGGGGGGCAACTATTCGCCGACGATCGAGGTGCGCCGCGACGACCTGGTTCTCGCCCGCGCCAGGCTGCGCATCCAGCGTGACATCCTCGCCAAGGAACGCGCCCGCATCCTCAACGACTTCACCGACGACACCGACTTGCGCCAACGCTACGGCTTCCTCGGACCGGCGTTCGGCTGGATCTACAGCGATCGCGACTGGCACCAGGACCGCATGCGCTATTACGCCACGCTCGAGCAGGAGCTGGCCCGCAAGGAGCGCCTCTTCGATAACTTCGTGCGCAGCATCGACAGCCTGCGCGGCATCCCGATCGTCGCCAGCTCGCTGGTCTGGTCCGACGGCTTCCCGCTCGGCGCCCTCAGCCCGCTCAGCCGCTGGCTCGAGCAGAATCCTGCCGGGCGGCCGCTCTGGTTCCAGGCCGTGGGCAACAAGCGCGGCCAATGCTGGATGGGCGATTTCAAAAGCGTCGCGGGGCAGCCCGCCTTCGATTTCGCTCCAGGCGCCGCGCCGCCCAGGGACCGCTGGACCAACGAGCTGAACTTCCTCGCCTGGCAGCCGCACCGCGCCGAGCGCCAGCTCGACCTGCCGGACAAGACCCAGCTCCACCTGACCGTGCAGTGGCGCGAGCCGCACGCCCCCGACTATTTCCTGCGGCTGGCCGAGGAGGACTTTTACCGCAATCCGCTCGCGACGCTCCGGGTCGTGCTCTTGCGGCAGCGCGATCCTGAGGCGAAGGCCGTCCCCGCCGACCTGTTCGAGGTGGTCGCCGTCTCCGCCGGCCGGCCGCAACGCCTCGAACACACGCCCGCCGGCAGCATCTACGAGATCGCCCTCGACGTGACGCTCGACAAGCCCGGCCGGTATGCGCTGCGCGTTGAACGGCTGCCCGACGCCCTGTGGGTCGTCGGCCTCGACCCGCGCCGCAAGCAGCCGGCGTTGGCCAAGCTGGACGGGCTCAACCCAGTCGGCATCCGCCCGCTGGGCGTGCCGGTGCTGCCGCTGCTCACCCAGGACTGGGAGCTGCGGCCACGCGTCCTTGTCGAGACGGTCGACGACGCGGTACGGCCGCAGGGCCGGGTGGTGTTCGCCGACTTCGCGACCGACGCAGGCACGATCGGCATGCCGGCCGACGCACGCGGCGTGATCTCGGTCGGGGCGGCCGACCTCGACGGCAAGCTGCGCCCGGACAGCGTGACCGGTTCGCTGCCCTACGTCGACATCTCACAGCGGCCGATGGTGCTGGCGTATGACGCCCTGCAGCTCGACGGCGGCACCGCGTTCGGCAGCAGCGTGGCGAATGCATTTGCCGCCGGCGCCGCCGCGGCGCTGCTCAGCGCGGACGTGCCGCGTGAGCGGCTGCGCACGTGGCTGCAGGGCCAGGACGGCAAGGTGCTGCAAGTGCCGACGACCGGCAAGTAGGTCCGGTGACGGGGGAGTTTCCGGCGGCGCGCACACTACGGCCAACGACGGCAATGACCAGCAAGACCTGCCGCACCGCCAGACCGGCCGCCGCGGCCCCAACCGGTAGACAAGTTTAGTTACCTACTGTGCGTCCAGTTTGATCCACCGCGACCTGACGCGCTCGACGACGCGCCGCAAACTGCGGACCTTCAATCCCAACCGGCGCGCGAGTTCCACCGGATGATACCCAAGCAGGCTCCACACAATCACCTCGCGTTCCGCCAGCGGCAGCACCGCCAGCCGTGACCGCAGTAGCTCTTTCGATGACGCAGAATCCACGGGCCCCGGATCCGAGGACGCGATCGTCCATGCGCCGACCGTCAGGACAACGACCGGCTGAATGGGCCACCTTTTGGCGGAGGCGTGGCCGCGCTCCAGCGTGCGGGCACAATTTCGCGTCACGACCTCGAGGAAGTGAACGAAACGCGTCTCGTCGAGAAACACGACGCCGTGCTTCAGCGCCGCCAACACCCGGATCCATGATTCCTGGACGACGTTCGGAAGACTCCGAGCGCGATCGCAGCAGGCGGTGCGACCGTAGGTAGCGACGCGCGACCTGCGCCATACCGCAGCTGTACCGTGCGACCAGCCTGCGCCAATCGTCCTGACCGCCGGCGCGAACGCCTTTAATGAGCTCCAAAAACCAACCTTCTTGTTCGGCGGGCCCGTCGCGAGACATTCCCACTGCAAAATCGGTGGCGAACATCGTGAACCTCCGCAAGCTGCCACGTGAGAGAGACGTGAACGCTGAACCCAACCTATCCCGATATTCCCCTTTATTCAAGGCAATTCTCCAAAATGTGCCAACTGCCTCGCAGGTTGAGCAGGTTTGCCCGGCTCATCGAAGGTCGTGCCCTATCCATTCCGGGAAAAACTTTGCAATCGCTGTCCGTTTCAGGACAATTCGGCATTCCTACCAGTAGAAGGCCGCGTGAATCGCAGAAAGTCTGGCGCTCCCTCGCGCTGCCCGCGTGGACGCCGTAGAGGGTGCGGTCCCGCTGCCCCTGAGGGCTTGCCGCTGTCTTGCCGCTGTCTTGCCGTGATCCATCATCACCGCAGCGCCCGGGGGGCGCGAACACGGCGCAAGGGCCGGTCGAAACCGGTAACGACAGTTTCCCTGATTGCATTCCACCAACGACAGGAGCCATGCCGTGAAGACGCGAATCGAATGTCTCGGTGCGTACCTCAAATTTCGACGCAGCCCCCGCATGCCGAGTCCCCCGCGCCACGTTGCAGGTTGAACGGTTGGATGACCGTATCGTCCCGAGCGCAACCCAAATTACCTGGAACCCAGGAGGGATGAATTCGCTCTGGAGTAACGCGGCTAATTGGACTCCGAACATTGTTCCCTCAAGCAGCACTGTGGCGGTATTCAACGGGACTACCAACAACGCGAACTGCACATTCGACAGCTCGGTTCTAGCCGCCAACCGGGTGGTTGCGGGGCTTTTGACGATTAACGTGTACACCGCAACGCTCAGTATCAACGCCTATACCCTGACCGTCTCGTCTTTGTCTGGCGACTCGACTACCGGCTTTCAGTGGGGCAGCGGCAACATCTCACAGGGTGCTGCCGGGAACACGCTCATCATCACGGGCGGCGGCGACGCCACGAACAACGTCTGGCAGGGGGGGAGCATCTACAGCCCGATGGCTGTTCAGAGCAACATCTGGCTCAACGGTGGCAGCACGCTGCAAATCACCGGTAGCGCCAACCAGCTAGGGGACAACATCATCATCGGCCAGGATGGCAACGGGGGCTCGACGCTCCAGTTCCACAACCAGACTGGCACACTGGCGCTGACGCTCAACGCGGGCATCCAGGTCAGCTATACCACGAGCGATTTCGGCGCCAATCAGCTGATTTTCGACACCGACGTGACCCAGGTCGGTATCGCGACCACCGCTATCAGCACGTCGTGCAATGATTCGTTTATCGACAACTCTGGTATTATAACTCGCAGCAACAGCGGCACGTTGACCTGCGCGGTACCCATTTTGAACGAGGCAGAGAGCACCACATTGTTGGACCTTAAATCCAATCTTTCGGACACCGTAACGTCCACCACCAAGACGGCCGGATATTCTATTGACCAGGCAGGCGGGATTACTCGCTTGGAGAACGGGAAGACGCTTACGGTCACCTCTTACCTCCTGGCCGGTGGGACACTCCAGACCTACGGCAGCAGCCAGGCGACCATCTCGGGGGCTGTGTCGATTACAGGCGGCACAATTGACGTGTCCGCTGACAATCACTCGTCATACGGCTCACTGGCCTTTAGCAATACAGTGACCTGGAGCGGCGGCACATTCCAGGCGTATGTCAACGGCGGAAATGCAAGCCAGCAAACGCAATTGGTCTTTAACTCTGCGCCGGTCTTTAGTACGGGCGGACACGTCGCTGTGAACGTGATCGGCGCTCTTACCTCAGGCCTTACGTGGACGCTCATGACGTACCCCAGCGAAATCGGAAGCCTTACTTTTGACAGTGGCGCGCTGTTCAACATGACGACCGGCGCCACGGCGCTTACGGTAACGTCGTTGTAATTGCGAGTGATCGCGGCCTGGTCCCCGCGCCCCCGAATTACCCGGAAAGGAGAAATGCTATGAGGATCAACCGATCGCTCGCAACTGTATGCGCCTCGGGCTTATTGGGAATTGCAATCCTTGGGGGGACCATCGCGAGTTGCCCCGCTGGGGGCCAGGTCGATAGCAAGGAGCGAAGCTTGCAACGTCGCGCGGACGAGCCGTTGCCAGCTGGGGCGCTCGTACGGCTCAGCACGCCCGGCATCGCCGCGAGGCAACGCGGCACGCCCTGGGCACGATTCCTTGATGATGGTTGTGCGATCGTCGGGACCGGGCCCAACGGCATGATTGTTTACTGGGACGCCCGATCGGGCAAGCAACTTCGTACGATCAACGGAGCGCCCTACGTTGCGCTTGCCCCGGGCGAGAAAGTGGCCGCTTTGCGGTCCTCGCGCCAAGACCCAATTCGTCTGCAAGACGTAACCACCGCGAAAGAAATTGGCCGGATTACGGAGGTAGACTGGTTCGCGGCGTTCGCGTTCTCGCCTGACACACGATTCCTGGCGATCGGCGGGGGTACGCAATATTGCCGCCCGGAGGATCCGCCGCTACGAATCGTGGACGCTGCAACCTGCAAGGAGGTGCGACAGCTTCCGCTGCGGCGCATCGCTGGCTCTTTGGCGTTTTCCTCCGACGGATATATGCTCGTAACCGTCTCCTCCACACAAAACCCAAACGTGATTCAGCTCTGGAACGTGGCAAGCGGGAAGGAACTATGGCACTCCAACGAGGGTGCGGGATACAAGGCCTCGAGCGCAGGATTTTCTCCGAGCGGCGAATGGCTTGTGGCCGTCGGCCACATACCTGGCGTATGCGTTTGGAGCGTGCCGTCCGGCAAGGAGCGCTGGCGGATTCTTGACTTGAAGGGCGGGGCCCTATGCCTTGCGTTTTCCAGCAATGAACAGACATTGGCGCTGGGCGTGGCAGATGGAAGTGTTCGACTCGTGGAAGCCGCGACCGGCAAGGAGCGGACACGTTTCCAGGGGCACCCCGGGCACGTGTGGTCCGTTGCCTTTTCGCCGTGCGGTCTGTCGCTGGTTTCCGCCGGCGCCAACATGGGTAATCCGGAGGTGCCTGATATCTGCGTCGTGTGGGACGTGACCGGCGTTATCCGGGCCGGGCGCAATGCGCTGGCGCCGATGACGCCCGCCGAATTGGACGCGCAATGGAACAGCCTTGGCCGCGTCGATGCCGCCAAGGCGTGGCAAGCCATTTGCGCGCTGGCGGCGCGGCCGGCCCAGGCCGTGCCGCTCTTGAAAGCCCGCGTGACCGAATACCGCGCCTCCAAGGCGGAGGCGGCGCGGTTGGTGGCCAACCTGGATAGCGACGATTTCCGGACGCGCGAAACGGCGTCACGCAGGCTCGGCGAGTTGGGCGCCGTGGCCCTGCCCTATCTGCGGGCATTCAGTGCCGCTGCGCCGTCCATCGAGGCAAAGCGGCGGGCGCTAGGCTTGCTCGCTCAAATCAGCGACGCGGGACTCGTATCCGAGGAGATGCGCGATGCGCGCGTGCTTGAAGTCCTGGAGTACGCCGGAACTCCCGCCGCCAAGCAGCTGCTCGACGCCGAGGCCAAGCCGGGGTTGCCGCTGTCCCGGAAGGCCCGTGCCGCGCTGGAGCGCCTGGAAAGGCGGCCGGCAATGCCGTAATTCGCCGCTGGTCGGGAAAGATGGCCTCCAGGTGTTCGAGCCGCTCGGTCATACGCCGTAACCCTGTTCCATTCCCCACTGAAGCCAGGCGTCGGCCATTTCTTGCAGCTTTCCTCGACTGGCGGTCGGCACCGGATTGGCTCCCGAAATCGCGTGCAGCGCCCAGAACCAGTCATCCGGCTCGCGACGCAACTCTGCAAGAAGCAGCGGCACAGCCGCGCTACCCATGCCGATAATCTCCTGATAGGCTGGGTGCAACGCTTTCTTACTCATGTTGGACAAATGGGCCGTTTCGCTCTTCCAGCGCTGTACGAGATTCTGAAAGCGCGCTAGCTGCGCTTCCGTTCCCTGCCAGCTCTCCAGGAGCTGTTCCACGCTGCTCAGCCCCTGTCGTCGTGCGGCAGCTGCAAGCCGGTCATAAAGGGCATCCGAAATGGTCAAAGTCTGGCTCATGTTCACTTCTTCCGCAATACTCTTTCAGGCCGATGGTCGGGGGTCATTCGTTGGCGTCTCCCCGTCAACAGGGGATCGCAACGCGATTGTAGCTCCCAGTGGAAATCCCGCAAGCGAATCCGCCAGCGCGGCGGTGGCATGCTTGAGCGGGATTGAGCCCGAAGCGCTAGCGAGGGCGACATTCGCCCTCGCTAGCGCTTCGGGCTCAATGCTGCGGCCAGATCCTGCGGCGCGTCAACCGGTACGGGCCGTTGCAGAGCGCGACTGGGTCGCTACTGCCGCCAGCGCTCGAGCGTCGCCTGCGCCTCGCGCGTGAGCCGCGCCCGGATGCCCCCTTCGCCAGCCGTTCGACGATCAGCCGTGCCTGGGGCGTGCCGATGGCTTCCAGCACCTCCAGGGCCCGCAGCTCGCGCAACTGGGGTCCGGCCGGCGGCTCCGCGTCGAGCGTGGCCAGCAGCGACTCGATGCGGCGCTTGACCTCGAGGGACGGCGGCGACGCCAGCGCTTTTGCCAGCGCCGCCGCGCGCCCTCCCCGGCTTTCTCCAGGTCCTTCGTTGCGTGCTGGCGCACGGCGAAGTCGTCGTCGTCCAGGTCCGCGATCAAGCGGCCCGTGCGCGTGCCGTCCGCCAGCGCGACGGGCCGTAGCTGCTCGCGCAAGAGCGGCAGAGTCTCGTTCGGCGATAGCGCGAGCCTCCAGCAGGCGTCATAGGCGCGCCCGCTGTCAGCGCCGGCCAGGTCCCGCCAGCGCTCGGCTCGGTCCGAGGCGCTCAGGCCGCTCCGGGCACCGCCGGTCAGGTCCCAGAGCAAGGCCGTTCCATCGCCGGAGGCCGACAGCAGCCGCCGGCCGTCGCGGCGAAGGTCATGCAGCTCGCCAGCTGACCGCCGTTGTTGAACCGGCGCCGCTTCGCGTCCGTGGCAACCTCGACCAGCTCGATGAACCCGTCGGGTGTCGCGCCGGCGAGCGTGCGGCCATCCGCCGACACGTCCAGCCAGGGCAGGGCGCTGGCGAGGCGACGGCGCGTGCCGCCGGTCGCTACGTCAAGGACGCGCAGCTCGCCCGCCGCGTCGCCTGCCGGGTCGACCGCGAGCAGCCCGGCGCCATCCGCGGTGAAGGCGATGCGGTTGTTGGACGCCTGGGCCCCGGTCCAGCGCCGGCGTTCCTTGCCCGTGGCCAGGTCCCACACGCGTGTCGTGCTGTCCTGGGCAGCCGACGCTAGCACGTTGCCGGCTGGCGGCAGCGCGATCGTGTCGACGTATCCAGTGTGCCCTTCCAGCCGGAACACCGGCTTCGCCGTGACGATGGCGTAGACGATAATCGTCGGCTCGAACGAGCCGCCCGCAGCGATGAGCTGCTTGCCGTCCGGCGTGAAGAGCACGCGGCTGACGCCTCCGCCGTGTCCGGCGTACGAGCGTACCATGTTGCCGGTTTCCACGTCCCACAGGCGGACAATGCCGTGCCGCCGTGCCGAGGACGCCAGCGTCTTGCCGTCGGGCGCGAACGCCACCGACCAAACGGTGCCGGGATGCCGGCCGACGACGCGCAGCTCCTTGCCGGTCGCCATGTCGTAGAGCCGAATGGTGCCGTCGGTGTAGCCCAGGGCCGCCGTCTTGCCGTCGGGCGCGAAGGCGGCGCAGTAAACGGTGTGCATGATCTTGGGCGGCGGCGGAACATCGACGAGAGCGCTCATCTCCTTCGCGGTGGCCACGTCCCACAGACGGACGTTGTGTCGCCCATCCGCGCTGAAAATCCCCGTCCCCTCCTTCGTGAACGCCAGGGCGCGCACGCCGGAATCGTGGATCGTCCAGCGGCGCAGCTCCCGGGCGGTGGCCGCATCCCAGAGTCGCACCGTGCCGTCGGTGCCGCCGGAAGCGAGGGTTGCGCCGTCCGGTGCGAAGGCGACGCTGCGAAGCTCGTAGCGGTGGCCGACGCAGCGGCGCAGCTCCTTGCCGGTGGCGACGGCCCAGAGCCGCACCGTGCCGTCCCAGCTTGCCGAGGCGACGGTCTTGCCGTCCGGCGCGAAGGCGACGGCACAGACCTGATCGTCGTGGCCGGCGCATACGTGGCGTTGTTCGCCGGTCGCGGTGTCCCAGAGTCGGAGCGTGCGGTCGTTGCTCCCCGAGGCAAGCGTGCGACCGTCGGGGGAGAAAGCCACCGCGGCGAGGTACGCCGTATGGCCTTTCAGCAGGCGCAAGGCCGATTCGCCGTCGGATTCCGGCGAGGCGCACAACGTGCTCGTCCGCGATGGTGGCCTGGAACTTGCCGTCCGGAGAAACCGCGAGGCGGCGCGCCTCATTCCCCGGGGTGAGCCGGCCGTCCGCCGACAGGGCAACAACCAGGTGTGGGTCGCCGTGCCAGGCCGCCAGGGGGCCGATGCGCAACATTGCCCCGTTGGGCAACGGCTGCGCGGCCAGGCGAACGCCTGTCGAGGACAGCGTCGCGAGCACCAGCAGCAGGCGAATCGGGCACGCGGACATGGCAGCCTCCTTGACGCGGGAAGGACGGTTATTTCTTGCCCTCTTTCTCCAGTGCCGCCATTGCGTCGCGCAGCTCGCTCTCGAAGCGCCGCGCCACGGCCTTTTGCACCGCGGTGCTATTGCCCTTGAAATGGACCAGGCCTCCCTGGTCGTCCTGCCGGCCACGCTCGGCGTAAACGGCGCGAATGATCTCGGCGTCGGTCACGTCGGCGATGGCTTTGTCCTTGAGCAACGGCTTGACCGCCAGCTCGACGACGCGCGTGCCCGGGCCGTGCTGCACCGCGGTCGACCAGATGACGTTCTGCAGCGCCCGGCTGCGCTCGTCCACGTGCAGCATCAGACTGTTGGCGATCTTCTTCGCCAGCGGATCGTAGTGCGTGTCCTTGATGAACTCGTGCTCCTTCGCGCGGAGCTGGTCGGGCTGCTGCGCGCCAGCTCCTTCCAGCGTGCGGTGAACTCGTCGCTGCCGCCCTTGAGGCCCTTGAATTCGTCGGGATAGTATTTTTGCACGAACTGATCGGCCCGGCCCACCTTCGAGGCGAGTTGGTAGGTGCCGTACGACACGCCGCCGACGTCGCCCTTGCCGGTGGACACCGTGCCGGGACCACGGCCGCCGGACTCGTATTTCTCGGAAAGACTGCCGAGCGGCGGGAGGTCGCCCAGGGCAATCACCGTAACGACGAGGACGATGCGCGACGGCGGCGCCGACATGACATGCTCCCTCGCAAGGACCGTGGCAGGCTCTCCACGGCTTTGTATTGCCCCGGCGCGGGTCGGAAAAGGCTTGTGCCTCACGCCCAGCAGCGTTACTGTAACCAACATCCGATCTTTCGAACATTTCCAAAAATCCGTGGTGCCTTTGCACCGGTTTTCGCGCTTGGTATCCACGGGAGGCAGCCGCGCCGGAGAACCGTGGTCATGAGCGAAGAAACCATCTTTCATCTTGCCCTGGAGCAGACCGCCGGCAAGCGTGCCGCGTTCCTGGCCCAGGCCTGCGGCGACGACGACGCGCTCCACCAGCGCGTTACGGGGCTGCTGCACGCGCACGAGCACCCCGGGAGCTTTCTGGCGCTGCCGCCGGCACCCGTGGGGGCGACCGTGGAAGCGCCGCCGCTCGCCGAGGGCCCCGGCAGCCGAATCGGGCCCTACAAGCTGCTCGAACAGATCGGCGAAGGGGGATTCGGCCTGGTGTTCATGGCCGAGCAGCAGCACCCGGTACGGCGCAAGGTCGCGGTCAAGGTCCTCAAGCCGGGCATGGACACGCGGCAAGTCATCGCCCGTTTCGAAGCCGAGCGGCAAGCGCTGGCCCTGATGGATCACGCCCATATTGCCCGCGTGCTCGAGGCCGGTGAAACTGCGTGCGGCCGACCCTATTTCGCCATGGAGCTGGTTCGCGGCGTGCCGATTACCGAGTACTGCGACAAAAATAGTCTGCCGCCGCGCAAGCGCCTGGAACTGTTCTTGACGGTCTGCCAGGCCGTGCACCACGCCCATCAGAAGGGCATCATCCACCGCGATCTGAAGCCGTCCAACGTCCTGGTGACGCTGCACGACGGCGTCGCGGTCGCCAAGGTGATCGACTTCGGCATCGCCAAGGCGCTCGGGCAGCAGCTGACCGACAAGACGCTGTATACGGGCTTTGCGCAAATGATCGGCACGCCCTTGTACATGAGTCCCGAGCAGGCGGAGATGAGCGGCCTGGACGTCGACACGCGCTCCGACATCTACTCCCTGGGCGTGCTGCTATACGAGCTGCTCACGGGCACGACACCGTTCGACCGGGCACGGTTGGGCAAAGCCGGCTATGAGGAGATGCGGCGGATCATCCGCGAGGAGGAGCCCGCCAAGCCGAGCCGGCGGCTGTCGACGATGGGGGAGGCGGCGACGGTGGTGTCGGCGCAGCGGCAGAGCGATCCGCGGCGGCTCAGCCTCCTTTTGCGCGGTGAGCTGGACTGGATCGTGATGAAGGCGTTGGACAAGGACCGGACGCGGCGCTACGAGACGGCGAACGGTCTGGCGCGCAACGTCGAGCGCTATCTGCACGACGAGCCCGTGCTAGCCGGTCCGCCTTCGGGGTGGTATCGCTTCCGCAAGTTGGCGCGACGAAATCGGCGCGCCCTGACGACGGCCGCCGTTGTCACCGCCGCGCTGGGGCTGGCGGTCGTGGCGTTGATCGTCGGCACGGTGGTTTTCATCCAGCGTTTGCAAGAGGAGCGCAACGCAGCCGAGCAGGCGGAGCAGGCCAAGTCCGCCGCGCTGGTCGAGGCCGAGGCCGCTCGGAGCGCCGTCCAGGCGCAGCTCATCGAATCGCAAACGGATCTGGGCCTATTTGCGGGCGAACAGGGCAAGCCGGCCCAGGCCGCCCTGTGGTTTGCCAGTGCCGCTCAGCTGGCGCACCACGACCCGGAACAGGAGCGTGCCAATCGCGTGCGCTTCGAGGCGTGGAACCGGGTGAACTACCGCCCGGTGCGGGCTTTCCATGCTGGTGCGGCTGTCAGCTCCCTGGCCTTTGACGCCAGCGAGCGCTACTTGCTCGCCCTGTCCAAAATCGGCAGGCTGTCGGCCTGGGAAATCGACGAGGAGGTGGCGCTGCCGTGGGTCGCCAAGCTGGCGAGCGTGTCGGCGGCTTGTTTTAGTCCCAACGGGCAAAGCCTGGCCGTGGCTGCTCTGCCGGATCGTGTCGCACTCTACCAATTTCCCCAGGGCACGCTCCTGGGCGCCGTGAATCTGGGCGGCGCCGTTACTGCCCTCGCGTTTAGCTCGGACGGCAGTCTGCTGGCCATCGGCGGGCGCGCCGGAGCGCGCGTGTGGGATTGTCGAGCGCAACGCTTCGCCGCGCCCCCTGGCCGTTGCCCGCCGATGTGACCGGCTTGGTCTGGCGCCCGCAGCATGCCCAGATCCTGACTTACGGTGACGATAACCGGGCACGCCTGTTCCACGTGTCCGCCGACAGCAAAGCGCCGGTCTCCGTTTGGACCCACTGCCACCAGCTGTTCCGGACGTTCCGGGCCAACTCCGTCCCTCCCGTGTTCGATTCGGAGGGTACCCGTCTACTGTGCGTCAGCGGGCCGCGCGGCGGTGCGCCGGCCGATGTGCAATGCCATGATGCCGCCAAGGGAACTCGGCTCTGGACCACTCGCCTGCAGGCGCACCGCAGTCCCTGGTCCTGAGTCCGATTGGACCGTATTGGGCCGCCGGTGGTTTCGAATACGTGCAGGCCTATGCGCTCTCCAACGGGGCGCCGCTGGGAGCCGTCATGCCGCATCGGAACCACGTGACCGGGATTCAGTTCATTGACCAGCCGTTGTCCCTGCTGACCGTTGGTTTCGACCGGTTCGGCCGATCGTGGTCGCTGCCCGAAGGCAAGCCGATGGCCGGCGAGATGATTCACCAGGACGGCGTCGACGGGCTCGCCACGGCGGCGCGGCGCGGCCTGCACGCCACTGCCCAGTTCGACGGCATGATTCGCGTCTGGCAGCCACCACGCCCCGCGCTCAGCGCGGGGCCATTCGCACATCTGGCGGGCATGGATTCCGCGGCGCTCACTGCCGACGGCCGGCACGTGCTTGCGGTCTCACGCACGCCCCGCACTTGCGTCGTCCGCGCGCTGGATACGGGTTGTGCAGTCGGGAAAGCTATCGTCCCTCCCGGTGTCGTTGATGCGGTTATGTTCCATCCGCTCCGGGAGCGCGTGGCCGCTGCCTGCGTGAAGGCCGGGCCGGCCGGCAAGACGGGCGTGGTGCAGGCGTGGGACTGGCGGACCGGCATCGCGGTGTTCGGTCCCGTGACGACGCCATCGCTGCCGATCGCGCTGGTCTGGACGCCCGACGGCGACGGATAGTCGTCGCGTGCGAGGGCGGCCAAATCCTGCTGTTGGATGGCGAGCACGGCACACTGCTCAAACAGCTCCAGCACCCGAAGAGATTTTATTGGTATGTCATGCCGCCGGGGCTCGCATTCAGTCCGGACGGCCGCACTTTCGTCAGTAGCGGTCTGGGGAACCAGGCTGCGGTCTGGGACGCGCCGACAGGACGCCTGCGCTTTAGCCTCAGCCACGAAGCGCACTGCACGAGCGCGCGTTTTTCAGCCGACGGGCGCTATCTGCTCACCGCCTCGGTGGACAAGACGGTGCGCGTCTGGGATGCGGCGACCGGGACGGCGCTGGCGCCGCCCCTGAAACATCCCGACTGGGTGTTTGACGCCGTGTTCCGCCACGACGGTAACGTGGTTGCCAGCAGCAGTCGCGATGGCCGCGTGCGGCTCTGGGACTGGCGCAAGCAGGCGCTGGTCTGCCGCGTCCTGGAGTTGCCGGACGAAGTGGGCCAGCTCCGCTTCACCGGCGATGATCGCTGGCTCCTGACCGTCTGCCGGGATCGAACCGTACGGGTGTGGGACGCACGGACAGGCCGGCCGATGTCGCCGTCGCTCCCGCTCGGCCAGGGCACGAGCTTGAACCTGGCCGGCGGGCCTTCGCCGGTGCTTCCGAACTTTACCTACTGCGGCATCCAGTTCACCCCCGATGGCCGTCGCGCCGTCGTCGGCAGTCTTGGCGTCCTCGACCTGGCGGACTGTCTGGACGCCGACCGTCTGCGCCCCGAGCATGACAAGCTGATCGCCTGGTCGCAACTGCTGGCCGGGCAGATCGTCGATTCGGGCGGCGGGTTGGTCACGCTGACCTCCACCGATTGGTATGAACGCTGGCGACGGCTGCCGCCCGCTGACCGGCCGGCGCTGCCGTCTGCGCCAGCTCCCGGACCCAGGAACGCCAATGGAAAGTGAACGGGCGGGCGATAAGCCTCGCCGCCCACCAGCCCGGCCACGCTTTATCCTTGGCGGGTTTCGCCGCAAACGGGGCATTGAATAGCGGACCATCATCGGGGACCATCCATGAATGACGCAAAGAGCGATGCCAAGGCGATCTTTCTCGAATCCCTGGACTGCAAGGGCGCCGACGAGCTCGGGCGCTTTCTCGAACAAGCCTGCGGGACCGACGCGGCCGTGCGTGCGCGGGTCGAGGAGTTGCTACGGGCGCATCAGGATGCGGGCGCTTTCCTGGGCGGGGCGGCGAAGCCAGACGACACTCGCGACCGGCCCACTGCCGAACGTCCGGGCACGATCATCGGTCCCTACAAGCTGCTGGAGCAGATCGGCGAGGGCGGCTTCGGCCTGGTGTTCATGGCCGAGCAGCAGCAGCCGGTCCGCCGCAAGGTGGCCCTCAAGATCCTCAAGCCGGGCATGGACACCCGCCAAGTGATCGCCCGCTTCGAGGCGGAGCGCCAGGCCCTGGCACTCATGGACCATCCGAACATTGCCAGGGTGCTCGATGCCGGTGAGACGGCCTCGGGCCGGCCCTCACGTCGTCATGGAGTTGGTCAAGGGCGTGCCGATCACCGACTACTGCGACCAGAACCGCCTGACCACACGGGAGCGGCTGGAGCTGTTCGTCCACGTCTGCCAGGCCGTGCAGCACGCGCACCACAAGGGCATCATTCACCGGGACATCAAGCCCTCGAACGTCATGGTGACGCTGCACGACGACGTGCCGGTGGTGAAGGTGATCGACTTCGGCATCGCCAAGGCCCTGGGCCAGCAGCTGACGGACAAGACGCTGGTTACCGGCTTCGCGCAAATGGTCGGCACGCCCATGTACATGAGTCCCGAGCAGGCGCAGCTGAGCGGCCTGGACATCGACACGCGCAGCGACATCTACTCGCTGGGCGTGCTGCTGTACGAGCTGCTGACCGGGGCGACGCCGTTCGACAAGGAACGGCTGAGCCAAGCCGGCTACGACGAAATGCGGCGGATCATCCGGGAGGAGGAGCCGCCAAGGCCGAGCACGCGTCTGAGCACGCTGGGCCAGGCGGCGGCGACGGTGTCGGCACAGCGGCAGAGCGATCCGAAGCGGCTCCGCCTCCTTTTGCGCGGCGAGCTGGACTGGATCGTGATGAAGGCACTGGAGAAGGACCGCAACCGGCGCTACGAAACAGCCGGTGCCTTTGCGGCAGACGTGCAGCGCTACCTGCACGACGAACCGGTGGCGGCCTGCCCGCCGTCGGCGTGGTATCGCTTGGGCAAGTTTTCCCGGCGCAACCATTCGGGCCTGGTCGTGGCCGCCTGTCTGCTTCTCGTGGTCACCTGCCTCGCGGGTGGCGCCGACCGGGTCGCGGTCGCGCTGCGGCCGGATTCCATCGCCGCCCACAGCAGCCTCGGCGTCGTCCTGCAGGCCAACAAGGACCTGGACGGGGCCATCGCCGAGTACCGCAAGGCCATCGATCTCGACCCCGAGTACGCCGCCGCTCACCTGAGCCTCGGCGTCGCCCTGGAAGACAAGGCCATCGCACTCGACGCTGAGCACGCTTCCGCCCACAGCAGCCTTGGCCTCGCCCTGCACGAGCACGGGGACCTGACCGGGGCCATCGTTGAATATCGCGCGGCGATCCGTATCGACCTCGAGCGCGCTCCCGTCCACTACAACCTGGCACGTGCCCTGTCGCGCACCAGGGACGTGGCCGGGGCCATTGACGAGTATCACAAGACCCTCCGCATCGACCCCAAGCGCCTCCAGGCCAACGGCGCGCTCGGCCAACTGCTGTTGCAGCAAGGGCGCTTTGCCGAGGCACGGACAGCGACCCAGCGCAGCCTGGAACTCCTCCCCGAGCGCCATCCGTTGCGCCCAGTCGCTTCCCGGCAACTGCAGCAGTGTGAGCGTCTGATCGGTTTGGACGAGAAACTATCGGCCGTCCTCAGCGGGGCGGCCGAGCTCGCCGACGCCCCGGAGCGGCTTGCCCTGGGCCAGCTTTGCCAGCGGTACAAGCACCGGCACGCCACGGCCGCCCGCTTCTATGCCGACGCCTTTGCCGCCGACCCGAAGCTGGCCGACGACCAGACTGCCCGCCATCGTTACAACGCCGCCTGCTCCGCCGTCCTGGCCGCGGCGGGTCAAGGGACGGACGCGGACAAACTCGACGCCGCGGAACGCCGTCGGCTGCGCCAGCAGGCGTTGACCTGGTTGCGGGCCGACCTCGATCTGTGCGGCAAGCACCTGGAGGGCGATCAGCCAGTGCAGCGACCGGCCATGTGGCAAATGCTCCACACCTGGCAGCGCGACACCGACCTGGCCGGTGTGCGTGACGCGGATGCGCTGCACAAGCTGTCGGCCGAGGAGCGGGCGCCGTGGCGGAAACTGTGGGCCGATGTAGGGGATTTGCTGAAAAAGGCCGGCAATGCGCAGTGAATGACGTTGCCGTGCCGACGCGAAACGACCGTTTCGGGGAGTGGAAAAGCGGCCGGTGAGCCTCGCCGCCAAGCAGAAGTCTCACCGGCCCGGCCGGCCCCTGGCGCTCAGTCTGCGCCGAGGAACCTGCACCGGCATTATAGCGCAGACCGGTTCGTGAAAGGAGATGGACGATGTGGTTCGATTCTTTGCTGGCGTCACGGAAATCGCGGCTGCCTCGGCGCACACGCCTGGTTTTGGAGCAACTCGAAGATCGAGCGCTGCCGTCGAATTACTTCGCGGCGAGCGTCTTGGACCTGAGTGCGGACATCAACGCCGCCAACACCGTTGGCGCAACGACCAACACGATCACACTGACGGCTGCCACCACAACACCCTATGTCCTCAGCGTGGTGGATAACACAACTGACGGCGCCACCGGCCTGCCGGTGATTGGCGCCGGCGACAACCTGACCATCGTTGGCAACGGCGATACCATCGAGCGGAGCACGGCCTCGGGAACACCGGGGTTTCGGCTTTTCGATGTGGCGGGCGGGGCGTCGCTGACGTTGCAGGGTTTGACGCTGCAAGGGGGCCTGGCGACAGGTGCCGGCGTGTCGGCGGAGGGCGGCGCGATTTATAGCCAGGGCGCCCTTACGCTGAGCGGCGTGACCGTCCAGAGCAACGAGGCGATCGGTGCCGTCGGCGCTCCGGGATTGACTTCGAACGGGGGGACCGGCGGCAACGCGTTCGGGGGCGGGCTCTACGTGGCCGACGGCACCGCGGCGCTGAATAACACGACTCTGTCCTCCAACACCGCTCAGGGCGGCGTCGGCGGCGCGCCGGCGTACGCTGGTACCCACAACGGGGGTATCGGCGGTAATGGGTTCGGGGGCGGCCTGGAGGTCGCGGGCGGCCTGGTCGCACTCAGCAGTGATACCCTTACTTCCAATGTCGCGCAGGGCGGCCAGGGCGGCAACGCCAGTCTCCACGGGTCGGAGGGTATCGGCGGCGACGGGTTCGGGGGCGCTGCAGGTCAGTGGCGGCACGGCCAGCGTGGACAGCTCGAGCCTATCCCTCAATACCGCCAATGGCGGCAGCGGATTGACTGGCCTCACGGCTGACGGTGGGCTCGGGTACGGGGGCGCGCTGCAGACCAGTGGCGGCACGGTCAGCCTGACCAGCACGACCCTGTCCTCCAACACCGCTCAGGGCCTTAGCGGCTACGGCGGCGCGCTGCAGGTGAGCTCAGGCACGGTCAGCCTGACCAATGCGACCCTGTCCGCCAACACCGCTCAGGGTGGGAACAGCGCCTACACCGGCGGCTACGGCTTCGGTGAAGACGGCTTCTCGTATGCCTTATCCGAAGGCGGCTTCGGCGACGGCGGCGCGCTCCAGGTCAATGGCGGAATGCTCAGCCTGAGCGGTGCTACCCTGTCTTCCAACACCGCTCAGGGCGGCTCCGGCTACTACGGCGGCGTCGGCAACGGGGCGCGCTGCAGGTGAGCGGCGGCACGGTCAGCCTGACCAGCGCCATGCTGTCCTCCAACTCCGCGCAGGCCGGCTCCGGCTTCGGCTACGGCGGCACCGCCAACGGGGGCGCCTTGCAGGTGAGCAGCGGCACTCTCATCTTGGCCACCGTTACCCTGTCCTCCAACACCGCTCAGGGCGGCAACTGCGCCACCGGCGAGAACGGCTATGCCGGTAACGGCGACGGGGGCGCCTGCAGGTCAGTGGCGGCGCGGTCAGCGTGACCAATACTATCGTGTCCTCCAATACCGCTCTGGGCGGCACACCCAGCGACGACGGGGGCTATGGGTCGGGCGGGGGCCTGGACATTGCATCCGGGGCTTTCGTCTACCTCGATTCCACCACCGTCGCCCACATCAGCAACAACACGGACAGCACCGGTTCGAACGGATCTTCGGCAAACATCGACGGCGGGTACACTCTTCTCAACATGGAACTGCAGCCGCCGACGGTGGTCACTGCCGCCAGCGCCGCTCCCAGCCTCGTCGTCGGCACCACGACCAGCCTGAGCGTTCTTGGCAGCGATCCCGACAACGGCACCGAGGCCGACCTTGCCTATACCTGGACCGTCACCAGCGGGCCTGCAGGCGGCGCCACCTTCAGCAGCAACCGCACCAACGCATCCAAGAACACCACGGTCACCTTTCACGACGCCGGGACTTACACGTTCAAGGTCACGCTCGCCGATTCGTATCACCTGACCGCTGACAGCAGCGTCACCGTGACGGTAAACCAGACGGAGACGAGCATCAGCGTCAGCCCCGCGACCGTCAGTCTGGACTGGGGTGCCACCCGGCAGTTCACCGCCAGCGCCCGCGACCAGTTTGGCCTGGCGATGGCCATCCAGCCGGCCTTCACCTGGACGCTAGCTGCCGGCGGCGCCGGCGGGTTGGTCAGCACCAACGGCCTGTACAGCGCGCCGCTCGCCAACGGCTCCGACACCGTGACTGCCACCGACTCCAGCACGAACCTCAGCGGAACCGCTGTGGTCACGGTAATAAACACACCGCCGACGGTGGTCTATGCCGCCAGCGCCAATCCCGACCCCGTCAGCGGCACCACAACCAACTTAAACGTCGTGGGGACCGACGCCGCCGGTGCAGCGTCGCTCACCTATACCTGGGCCGTCACCAGCGCCGGCCGGCGCCGCCACGCCGACCTTCACGTTCGCCAGCGGCGTCAGCAACGGCACCAATGCGGCCCAGAACGCCACGGCCACCTTCTCCCTCACCGGCACTTACACCTTCCAGGCCACCATCACCGACGTGTGGGGCCTGACCACCGTCAGCAGCGTCACCGTGACCGTCAACCAAACGCTGACCTCTGTCAGCGTTTCCCCGGCAAGCGTGACGCTGGCCGACCATAGCCAGGAGCAATTCCAGGCCGTCACGCTCGATCAATTCGGCCAGAAGATGGCGACGCAGCCCAGCAGTTACACCTGGTCGATCGCCGCCGGCGGCATCGGCTCCATCAACAACAAGGGCCAATACAAGGCTCCCAATTCGGGAACGGGCTCGGCGACGATCCAGGCGACTGCCAGCGGCATCACCGGCACGGCCACCGTCACCATCCAGGCGTTTCCGCCAGGCATCACCCAGGCCGCCAGCGCCAATCCGAACCCGGTGACCGGGACGACGACCCAGCTGCAAGTGCAGGCTTCCGACCCCCAGGGGTCCAGTCTCAGCTACGCCTGGTCGGTCACCAACCAACCCGCCGGCGCGAAAACGCCGACCTTCAACAACGCCAGCACCAGTAACCCCAACGCCACCTTCTACCAGGCGGGCAGCTACACCTTCACCGTCACCGTCAAGGACGCGCTGGGCCTGGTTACCACGAGCAGCGTGAGCGTCACCGTCGTGCAGACTCTTACCAGCCTCAGCCTGACGCCCGCGAATGTGACTGTGGCCGATGGGGCGACGGAGCAGTTCACGGCCACGGCCCTGGACCAGTTTGGCATGGCGATGGCTACGCAACCAACGTTCGCCTGGCAGGTCAACGGGGGCGGCACGATCAGCAACACGGGGCTGTACACGGCCCCCAATAGCGGCACGGGCAACGTCCAGGTGAAGATCGCGGCCGGTGGCAAGAACGCCCAGGCCAACATCACCGTGGACGCGTGAATGAGATCGAGGCAGCCAGCTCCGGCGGTGGATCCGCGCCGGGCCCAGCTGGTTTTGCGCGGATCGCTTCCATGCCAGAAAGGCGTGCATCATGTTGTGTGCATCCTGGTTTCGACGGTTGACCACGGGCTCTTCGACTCGGTCACGGCGCCGAGCACCAAGACCCATCCTTGCGCGGCGCTCGGTCCTGCCCCGCCTGGAAATGCTGGAGGACCGGAGCCTCCCCAGCACCTACACGGTGACCAACTTGCTCGACGGCCCCGCCCCCGGCCCCTCCGGATCGCTGCGGGCGGCCATCAGCTCGGGCGACGCTACCATCGACTTCGCCGCGGGGCTGCACGGCACCATCAAGCTGACCAGCGGCGAATTGCCGATCGCGGGCAGCGTGACCATCAACGGCCCGGGGGCGCACACGCTGTCCGTCAGCGGCAACGGCGCCAGCCGGGTCGTTGACATCAGCGGCGCCGCCAGCGTGAACATCGGCGGCCTGACCATCACCGACGGCCTGGCGACCGCGGGGGGTGGCATCCTGCTCGAGGGCAGCGCTGCCCTCGCTATCAGCAGTTGCACGCTGACCGGCAACGAGGCCCTCGGCAATACGGCCGGCACGGGGGTCGGTGGCGGCATCGAGGACACCTCGGCAGGAGCGCTGACCGTCAGCAACTGCACTTTCGACGCCAACAAGGCCATCGCCACCGGTCCCAACACGATTCCCGGGAATTCCGCCTTCGACCCCGGCTTCATCATCGCACTGGGCGGTGGCATCGACCTTTCTTTTGTCAGTACCGGCTCGGCCACGATCAGTGGCAGCACGTTCACGGGCAACCAGGCGCTCGGCGGCAGCCCCGGCGCCAGTGCCGGTGGCGGTGCGCTCAGCAGTTCTTCCACCGTTGGTGGGACCATGACCGTCACGGGATGCACGCTCAGCGACAACGCCGCCATCGGTGCAGCCGGCGGTGACGGCATGGTGAACTTTGGCTCGGGGCAGGGCGGCGGCATCAACGATTTCTCCACGAGCTTGACCGTCAGCGATTCGACTCTCACCGGCAACCGGGCCGTGGGCACGCCTCTGGCCCCAGGTGCCGCCCCTTCACAGACCTCCAACAGCGGCAGTACGACCGCCGGCGGCGGCATCTTCACCCTCGGCGCTTACGTGTCCAGCGCCACCGCGACCATCACCGACACTTGCCTCACCGGCAATCAGGCTGTCGGTGGCGCCGGGGCGGCCAACAGTGCCGGCAGTATCGGCGAAGGGGGCGGTATCTCCATCATCGTCGCTTCGGCCAGCGTGGTTGGCTGTACGCTCGATGACAACGTCGCGCGCGGCGGGGCCGGCGGCAGCAACGGCGTGGGCGCCGTCGGCGTGAGCGGCGGTATCGACCTCGCATTTTTCTCGACCGTGACCGTCAGCAACACCAGCCTCGCTGGCAACCAGGCCATCGGCGGCGCCGGCGGCGCCAACGGCGCCGGCGGCGCCGGCGTGGGCGGCGGCATGAACGTCGGCACCGGCGTCATCACCGGCAACATGGACAGTTGCTCGCTAACCCTCACCAGCTGCAGCCTCGAACAAAATGAGGCCATCGGCGGCGCCGGCGGCTCCAACGGCGCCGGCGGCTACGCCTGGGGCGGCGGCATCTCGGTATTGGGCGGCTTTGGCAGCACCAACAGCGCCAGCCTCAGCACCGCCACGATCAGCGACAACCTGGCCCAAGGCGGCGCCGGCGGCTCGAACGGCAACGGCGGCAACGGCTTCGGCGGCGGTATCTATCTCGGCACCGGCGCCACCGTCACCGTCACCGCCTGCACGATCACCTACAACGATGCCTACGGCGGCGCCGGCGGCTCGAACGGCAACGGCGGCAACGGTTTCGGCGGCGGTATCTATAACGGCACCGGCGCCCCCCTCGACGTCACCAGCGATACGATCACAAACAACGATGCCGACGGCGGCGCGAAGGGCTCCAACGGCCACGACGGTCAGAGCATGGGCGACAACATCTACTCCTGACGCGCTCTCGGGATGCTGCCGGCGAATCCGCAAAGAGGACCAAGGGAGGTGTCAGGAACGAATTTCACAAACCGGTTCCTGACACCTTGTCCATCCACGAAATGCACGCAGCCGGTGAGCCCGCGCGGGCCGGCGGTCAAACCCGTGAATCGTGACCGTCGCCTTCAGCCCAGCCCCGGCTTTATCCTTGCTGATGCGCCGGCGCAGGTGCAAGGGCGCTGACGAGCTTGCGCGCGGGTCGACGAGTTGCTGCGGGCGCATCAGGACGCGGGCGCTTTCCTGGGCGGGGCCGCGAAGCCGGACGCCACTCGCGACCAGCTCATTGCCGAACGTCCCGGCGCCGTCATCGGTCCCCACAAGCTGCTGGAGCTGATCGGTGAGAGCGGCTTCGGCCTGG
The DNA here is from genome assembly GCA_963834865.1 of uncultured Gemmataceae bacterium. GTDB lineage: Bacteria > Planctomycetota > Planctomycetia > Gemmatales > Gemmataceae > CAWIDK01. The sequence continues at coordinate 445,525 of CAWIDK010000002.1, read as the reverse complement.
TGTTCATGGCCGAGCAACCCAGTTGGCGTGTAACTCACGAGTGTACCGATGTCGTTCCTCGCTGGCCGGGCACGCCCTATTTTTGGCCAGCGCCGCCCGACCGGCCGGGCGGGCGGCGCATGTCAGAAATGGGGTGTGCCCTGCCAGCCCGGCACGACCTTGGTCACGCCGCGTGTCTCCGCGACGTCCTCGAATGTCCGGCCAGATGCACCGCTGTCGCTTGGCTCAGTATCCTCTCGGCAGCGTCACTTCTTACGATGTTTACGGCAGGACCCACGCGCCCAAGTAACGTGGGCGCGTGGTCTCGCGCCCACGAAGCCGTTCCGCGATTGCAATGCGCGCTGCCATTCGGCGGAAAAAGGCCTTTCCGGCGTCGGTGAAACGAGCGGCGTGCGCCGGCGCAACCTGGGATGGGCAGCAGTCTTTGGACAATCGCTCTACTGCGGGCATGGCGGTCGGTTCATCCGAGGGGGTGTCCCGTGAAAGGTGAAACGCACTGTCAAGGACCCGCGGGGTTCGAAGACTCACCCCGCGGCGTGGTTAGTCGGGCCGGCGGAACAGAAATGCTTTGCCGCCGAACTCGATCCGATCACCATCCTTCAGACGCGCCCGATGCACGCGCTCCCCGTTGACGAACGTGCCCCAGCTGCTGCCGAGATCCTCGACCTCCGCCCCCTGCGCATCGACCACCACGCGACAATGGTGCCGTGAAATACGCGGATCCTTGACCGTGACGTCGCAGTCCGTGGCTCGGCCCACCAGGGTGCGCCGCCCCACAAAGTGGATGCGCTGGCCGGTCGCTTCGTCGATCAGGAACGGCTGCGACGGCATGTCAACCGTCGACACGTCGTCACCCCCCTGCAGGGCCCGCAGCGCGTCAGCGAACATCAACGCCGATGGATAGCGTTCGGCCGGTTGTTTCTCCAGGCAGCGCTGGCACACCCGCTCCATCGCCTCGGGGACATCCGCCCGCAACCGCCGTACCGGCACCGGCAGCGCCGAGCGCACCTTGCGGATCGTCAAGAGGACGGTCGCCTCGACGAACGGCGGTCGGCCGGTCAACATCGCGTACAGGATCGCCCCAAGGGAATACACGTCGCTCGGCGGCCCGATCTCGGGCTGCTCGACGCCGGTCTGCTCGGGCGGCATGAACGCGGGCGTGCCGAGGACGGTGCCCGGCTGCGTCCAGCTCGACAGCGATGTCTTGCCCCGATCGCGCTGCACCTTGGCCATGCCGAAATCGAGCACGACCGGGCCGCGCACCGGATCGAGCAGGATGTTGGACGGCTTGAGGTCGCGGTGGATCACGCCGCGCCGATGCGCATAGTCGACCGCTTCCGCCACCGGCAGCAGCGTTGCAATCGCCTCCGCGATCGGCATCGGGCCGGCGCTGAGAGCGGTCGCCAACGAGGGCCCCGCGATCAGGTCCATCACCAGGAAGGGGCTCGCCGCCGACTCGCCGATTTCGTGCACGGCGACAATGTGCGGATGGGCCAGGCGCACCACGGCCCGCGCCTCGGCCAGGAATCGCTTCAGCGCGGAGCGGATGTGGAAGTGCTCGGGCCGCAACAGCTTGATCGCCACCGTCCGCTCGCGGGTCACGTCGCGCGCCCGGTACACGATCCCCATCGCGCCACGGCCGATCTCGCCCTGGAGCTCATAGCCGGGCGGCGGCGCGGGGCTCGCCGTGTCCGGCGCCGGTTCCGGCACGATGGCTTCATGCACCTCGAATTGCAAGCGAATGTCGTCGGCCCACTGGGGAAAGCGCTGCAGGTATTCGTCCACGGCGGCGGCTTCGCCGCACTCCTCGCGCAGGAAAATCTCCTGGTAGATCAGATCGAGCACGCCGTCGAGGTCGGCCGAGAGCGTCGGGTGCTTGACGAGGTAGTCTTCCACCGCGGGCCGTTCGCCGGCTTGCCAGCGGCGGCGCTGGTCGGTGAGCAGCGCGGCGGCGAGGACGCGCGCGATGTCCTGTTCGGTGTCATTCATGGCCGGACTCGTCCAGATCGAGTTCCTGGGCGACGCGGTCCGCCGCCCGGGCCAGGCGCTTGCGCAGCGCTTCGGGAGAGTCGCCGAGCTGGGCGCCGATCTCCGCCCACTCCAGGCCCTGGTTGCGCAGCTCGACGAGCTGCCGTTCCTCGGGCGAAAGGCGCCGGTGGACTTCTTGCAGCAGCTCGCGGGCGGCGGCCTGCTCGCCGGGACCGCTGGCCGGCGACAGCGCCCGATCCACGTCGCCCGCCACGCGCCGATTGTCGCGGCGGCCGGCCCGCTCGTGATCGACCTGGTCGGCGAGCTTGTGCCGGGCCATGGTCGCGAGCAGTTGCAGGAGCTGGCCGGCGCATTCAGCTCATATTGCCCGAGGGCCGCCCGCACGAAGAAGCTGGCGAGCACCGACTGGCAGATGTCCATCGAATCGAGCACGCGGCCCATGCGCGCGTCCGTGAGGCGAATCCGCACGGCGCGGCGGATGGCCGGCTCGTAGCGGCGCACCAGGATCGTTGCCGCTTCCTGGTCGCCGGCACGCACCCGTCCGATCAGCTCGGCAAATGACAGCTCGTCGGACATCGTGGGGCTCCGTGAGATTTGCTGGATCGCTTCCTTCTTTTATAGCCGCGCACACGCCTGGAGAGGAAGGCAAAAAAAGAGCGGCCGGGGGCACGACCGGTTTGCGCGGGTATGGACTTGATAAGATGACCACGATCAAACCGGTTCGCCCCAACACTGATTGACAGGCATCCCGATGAGCGACACCGATCAACCGCAACCGACCCCGACACCGCCCGCCGACACGCCGAAGTCCGAGGCGGCGGCCGAAAAGAGTCCAGCGCCCGCCACGCCGGCCACCCCCGCGCCGGCTGAGAAGACGCCGGCCGCCAAGCCGGGCGCGCCGGGCGCTTCGATAAGCGCCGGCCGCCGTCGGGCGGCGGCGGCAATGCGCGCGTGCGGACGCGCGAGCCGGTCGTGTCGCTGGAGGACGAGCGGCGCTTCCAGTCGGGACCGAAGATCCGCGATCTTGACGCCGAAATCGCCGACGAGCTGGAAGCCGCCCTCACCGCGCTCGGCGAGAAGGACCTGCTCGCGGCGGATACCTCGCAGCAGGCACGTACCGACAGCGGCGTCCAGACCGACAGCCGCCGCAAACAGGGCCGGGTGATTTCCATACACGGCGGCGACGTGTTCATCGAGGTGCCGGGCGGCCGCAGCCAAGGGGTGCTGCCGATCGACCAGTTTCCCGACGCGCCACCGAAAATTGGCGATACCGTGGAAGTCTCGATCGAAGGCTATGACGGCGCCAACGGCCTGTTGATCCTGACCCGGCTCGGCGCGGCGGTGGTGGCCGACTGGAACACTGTCGCCGAGGGCATGGTCGTCGAGGCGCGCGTGCTCGAGACGAACAAGGGCGGCCTGTCGGTCGACGTCAACGGCATCCGCGGCTTCATGCCGATCAGTCAAATCGACCTGTTCCGCGTCGAGGACGCCCAGCAGTACGTCAACCAGAAGCTCCTGTGCGTCGTCACCGACGTTGATCCGACCGAGCGCAATCTGATCGTCAGCCGGCGCGCCCTGCTCGAAAAGCAGCGTGAGGAACAGCGCGAGAAGCTCTGGGCCGAATTGGCCGAGGGCCAGGTCCGCACCGGCATCGTGCGCTCGGTGCGCGACTTCGGGGCGTTCGTGGATCTCGGCGGGATCGACGGCCTGTTGCACGTCAGCGAGATGAGCTGGCAGCGCGGTCAGGACGCGACCAAGCTCGTGCAGCCGGGCCAGTCGCTCAAGGTGATCGTGTACAAAATCGACCACGAGCGGCGCAAGCTCAGCCTGAGCGTCAAGCAGCTCGAAGGCTCGCCGTGGGAAACCGTCCACGATCGCTTCGGCATCGGCCAGATTGTCACGGGCAAGGTAACGCGGACCAAGGAATTCGGCGCGTTCGTGGAGTTGACGCCGGGCGTGGAGGGGCTGGTACACATCTCGGAGTTGGCGCGGCGGCGCGTCTTTCGCGTGGGCGACATTGTCAAGGAAGGCCAGGAGGTACAGGTCAAGATCCTGAACATCGACGCCACCCAGCAGCGGATGTCGCTGTCGCTGCGGGAGGCGCTGCCCGAGGAGAAGCCGGCGAAGACGCCCGAAGAGCTCGAGGAAGAGGAAGCCTACGAGGAGCCGGCGCCCGGCCGCGCAATCCGAACCTGCGTGGCGGGATCGGCGACGAGATGCAACCCTTGCCGGAAGAGCCGCAGTAGGGTAGTTTAGGCAGGCCAACAAGACCCGTGGATGCCGGATGTTCACGCCGTCCCGCCGGAGAGTGTCCGTAGCGGGAGGTGGAGCACATATCGGGGAGGTCCCATCATGACGAAGGTGACGATGGCGTTGGGAAGTGTGCGGGGGCGTTTTGTCCTCGGCGCCGTGCTGATGAGCACGCTGGTGGTGCTGTCGCCGGGGAACAGCGCCACGGCTCAGCAAGGTCAGGGCCAGTATGTGACCCAGGCGGCCGCGCGGCTCGGCAAGCTGATCGTGCGCGCCAACCAGGACGGTTACGTGCTCCAGGACAACAACTTTTCCATCGGCGGCGGCTGGCTCAAGCAAAGCAAGACTGACTGGATACCCCTGTACACGCTCACGCTTCAAGCCGGACGGAATTATCGGTTTATCGCGGCGGGCGACGCCGACGCCAAGGACGTTGACCTCGACATCCAGGATCTGAACGGCCGGACGCTGAAGGCCGACGGCGCGGAGCCTCAGGCGGTCGTGAACTTTTCGCCGGACGTAACCGGGAAGTATCTGGTCCGGGTTCGGCTGTACGATTCCAATCAAAACCTTCCGTGCGTGTGCCTGGCTATTGTCCTGTCCGCCAAATAGGCGAACGCGCATGGCGAGCGGCAGGAACAAGTCCCCCGTAGGACGGCCTTCCCAGGCCGTCCCTGTTTGAGCAGGGACGGCCTGGGAAGGCCGTCCTACGGGAATCCAAGTCATGCTCAAGCGTAAGCCTTCCCAACTCTGCGTCCGGCCGATAAAACATCTCTGCCGGCGGTCCACACGTTTGATGATTGTTTGTTCACTACCCCAGGCGGGTCCAACCGCTTGCAACGCCGGTGGGGTTTATTTCGAGGCTGAGGGTGGTGACGCTCGTTCGGAAAGAGCCAACGGAGTGGGGCGCGAGGACGACGATTTGGTCGCCGCGTCGTTGGGGGGACTGTTTGGTTTGCGTAAAATTGGGTGAAATGAGAAGTGCAGGAAGATCTTGACGCTCACAAGATCCGTGGAGGCGCGTTTCTAACGTGCCTGGGAATCTGAGCATGTTGGAAACGTGCTCCCACAAGTGACGCAAACCATCCCTTCCGAACGGGAGTCGTTCTTCATGACGCGTAACTTACAGGGCCGACGGGTCCTTATCACCGGCGCCTCGAGTGGCATCGGCCTGGCCTTGGCCTACCAACTTGCTGCGGCCGGCGCACGCCTCGTCCTCGCGGCGCTCCGAATCGCGGTTGCAAGCGCTGGCCGCCTCGCTTAACCGTCCGGCCGCGGATGTGGTGGTCGTGCCCACCGACGTCACGCGCGACGACGATCGGCAGCAGGTGTTGGAACAGGCGGTGGCGCGCCTCGGCGGGCTGGATGTGCTCGTCAACAACGCCGGCGTCGCCAGCTGGGCGCATTTTGCCGACTCGACGGAAGCGATCCTGCGCGAGGTGATGGAGGTGAACTTCTTTGCACCGGCCGAGTTGATTCGCAAGGCCGTCCCGATCCTGGTCAAGGGCGACCAGCCGGCGGTGGTAAATGTTGCATCCATGTGTGGCCGGCGTGCCATGCCGGCATGGTCGGAGTATTCGGCCAGCAAGTACGCCCTGTGCGGCTTAACCGAGGCGCTGCGCCGAGCTGGCCCGCTTCGACATCGACATTCTCCTGATCGTGCCGGGCCTGACGCGCAGCGACATGTCACGGCATTTCCTGCGCTCAGAGGGCCGGGCGAAGATCGAGTTTGACCAGGGCATGCCGCCGGAGACGGTCGCGGCACGCATCGTGCGCAGCCTTCAGAAGAACCGCACCGAAACCGTGATCGGCAGCGATGCGCGGTGGATCCTGCTGGTCAACCGGTTCTTCCCGCGCCTGGTCGACTTCCTTTTGGCACGCAAGGTGCGAAAGCTTTATTCAAGCCCGGCTGCACGTTAGCGGCGAACAAACATCCGAAGTCTTGAAGACTTCGGAAGTTTGGGGCTTCACGGAGACATCTGCATGTGCGGCATCGCGGGAATCGTGAACCTGTCCGGCCCGGCGGCGATCGCGCCGTCCACGCTGCGCCGGATGGCGGACGCGCTCGCCCACCGCGGGCCCGATGAAGACGGTTACCTTGCCCGCCCCGGCCTGGGATTGGCCAGCCGGCGCCTCAGCATCGTCGGCCTGGCCGATGGCCGACAACCGATCTACAACGAAGACCGCGCGATCGCGGTCGTTTTCAATGGCGAGCTGTTCGACTACCCTGAGCGCAAGACCGAATTGCAAGCGCGCGGCCACGTGTTCCGTACCCACTGTGACACGGAGTTGTTACCGCATCTGTGGGAGGAGCATGGCGAGGAAATGCTGACGAAGCTGCGTGGGCAGTTCGCGTTCGCCCTGTGGGACGAGCGGCGCCGCCAGCTCACCCTCGCCCGCGATCGCTTCGGCATTTGCCCACTGTACTGGACGCGCCGGCAGACCGCCGAGGGCGAAGTGCTGCTGTTCGCGTCGGAGATCAAGGCGCTGCTCGCCTCGGGCCTGGTGCCGGCGCGGCCCGACGTGCGCGGCCTCAACCATGCCTTCACCTTCTTCGCGCTGCCGGGGCCGGTGACCTGCTTCGAGGGCGTGCACTGCCTGTTGCCGGGACGCTATCTCGGCATCCGGCCCGATGCGCCGATGCCGGTCGAGGAACGCATCTACTGGGAGATCGACTTTCCCGACCACGGCGACGAATCCTGGCGCGGCTTTCGGCGGTTCGGCAGCAACGCGAACTCACCGGTCGTCGACGAGTTCGAGGCGGTCTTCCAGAAGGCCGTCGAGCGGCGCCTGCGCGGACGTGCCGGTGGTTTCCTACCTGTCGGGTGGCGTCGATTCCAGCGTTGTCGTCGCGCTGGCCAGCGCCCAACGCCGCCGCGAGGGCAAGGGCGCAACCCCGACGTTTACCATTTCGGTACAAGACGCGCCGCGGCTCAACGAACGCACCGAGGCGGAGCTGGTTGCCGATCACGTCGGCTCGGAAAAGAATGTCGTCGACTGCGGCCGGCAGCAGGTGCTCGAGACGTACCCGGCGCTGATCCGTGCCGCGGAAGGCCCGGTGCTCGACACATCGTGTGCCGCGCTCCTGATGCTGGCGCGGACGGTTCACCAGCGCGGCTACAAGGTCGCGCTCACCGGCGAAGGCGCCGACGAGTGGTTAGCCGGCTATCCGTGGTACAAGGTGCAGCGTCTGCTCGGCTGGCTGGACGTTGTGCCGCGCGTGCCGCTGAGCCCGCTGGCACGTCGCGCTACCTGCGCCTGACTGGAGCGCCGCCGGTCGCGTGGGATGCAATTCGCCGGGTCGAGCAGCTTGTCGGCGGGCCCAACGCCTGGCTGAACATCTACGGGTTGTTCGGGGCGTCCAAGGCGCACTTCTTCAGCGCCGGCATGTGGGAGCGGTTGGGCGATCACATGCCATACGCTGACCTGGGGCTCAACACGGAGCGCGCCCGGCGCTGGCATCCGCTGAACCGATCGCTGTATCTCGGCGCCCGCGTCATGCTGCCGGGTTTGCTGCTGGCGTCGAAGGGCGATCGCGTGGCGATGAACTCCTCGGTCGAGACGCGCTATCCGTTCCTCGACGAGGACGTCTTCGACTTCCTCGCCGGCCTGCATCCGGTCTGGAAGATGCGCGGCCTGCGCGACAAGCTAATCCTGCGCTACCTCGCCCAGCGCTGGCTGCCGCGCTCCATCGCCTGGCGCGCCAAGGCGATGTTCCGGGCGCCGACCGACAGCTTCCACACCACGACGCTGCCGACGTTCGTCGATCAATTGCTCAGCCCGGAATCGCTGCGCAAGACCGAGTATTTTGACCCGGCCGCGGTCCAGCACTGGAGCACCGCGTTCAAGCAGATGCGGCCGAGCAGCGCCCAGCGCGTAATGATCGAGATGGGCTTGGTCGGCGTGGTGGCGACGCAGCTGTGGCATCACACGTACATCGATGCAAGCCTGTGCGACCTGCCCGCGTGGTCGCCGCTCCCCACCGTAGGGTGGGTGGAGTCTTCGGAACCCACCGAACGTCGGCCAACTCGAAGGAACCTGGTAATGTCCTACGCCCTGACGACCCTCTGGTACGAACGGCAACGCTTCCTGCCCGCGGTGCTGGCGGTCGCGTTCAGCGCGCTGCTCATCGCGCTGCAGTGCGGGCTGCTGCTGGGATTGTTTTCGATTACCTCGATTCCGATCGACGAATCGGACGCCGACGTGTGGGTCGGCTATCCCAAGGTCACCAGCGTCGACCTGGGCCGGCCGATCCCCGAGGCGTGGCAGTCGTACATCGCGCCGTTGCCCGAGGTCGAGCGCACCGAGCCGTTCATGGAAGGTTTCGCCTACTGGGACAAGCCGACCGGCGGCATGGAGCTGTGCCTGGTGATCGGCACCCGACTCGGTCCGGGAGCCCTCGGCCCCGTCCACGAACTGACGTCCGCGCACCGCACAATGCTCTACGAGCTGGGGGCGATCGTGGTGGATGAAGGCGAGTTCGAGCGGCTGGGCGTCGCCAAGATCGGCGATACCGCGGAGGTGGCCGGCAAGCACGTCCGCATCGTCGGCACCGTCAAGGGCCTGCGCAGCCTGGCCGGACCCTATGTCTTCTGCTCGATCGACACCGCCCGGATGATCCTGCACCCGCCTTCGGGCCAGGTGACGTTTATCCTGGCCAAGTGCCGGAACAAGGAGGACGCGGCCCGCGTGGTCGAGGCGCTCAAGATTCATGGCGACAAGCTACGCGCCATTCACCAAGGACGGCTTCTCGCTCCAGAGCCGGATGCACTGGTTGACCAAGACCAAGGCGGGCATCGCCCTCGGATTGGCCGCGGCACTGGGGCTGCTCGTCGGTGCGATCGTCACCAGCCAGACGCTCTACTCGGCGACCGTCGCGTCGCTCAAGGAATATGCCGTGCTCCGGGCTCTCGGCATCCCGCGCTGGCGGATGCGGATGATGGTGATCGCGCAGGCATTCTGGGTCGGCGTTTCCGGGATTGCGGTGGCGCTGCCGGCGATCTACACGCTCGCGCAGCTCGGCACCAACGCCGGAGCCAAGGTGCTCCTGCCCTGGTGGCTGCTCGCCGGCGCCACCGGCGTCACGATGGCCATGGCGGTTCTCTCCGGCGTGGTCGCATTGCGAAGCTTGCGACGCGTCGAGCCCGTGACACTGCTGCGTTGATTTTCGGGCACCCAACGAAGAGGCTGACTGGGAAGAAATTTCCGTTCACGTAAGGCAGGGAATATGGACAAGATCGCGTGATGAAAGGCGCCCGGCGCGGCCGGCATCCCCGGCACATGCGTTACGACCGACGGGCAAAACCGGCTGGCGGCGGCGCCGAAATCCCGGATGGGTGTGCGGATACGTCCGGTTCTCGATAAAATGATCAACGCGCGGTCTACGGCGGATGAGGTGGACTTGGCGATGTACAACAATGGATCCATGCCCGATCCCACCCTGAAAGCGTGGGGCCTGACACGCACCTTCGGCAGCGGCGAGATGCTGACGTACGCCCTGAGCGACGTGCACATCGAGCTGTATCCCGGGCAGCTTACCCTGCTCATGGGCCCGTCCGGCAGCGGCAAGTCGACACTGCTCGCCGTCCTGTCCGGTCTGCTCCAGCCCGACACGGGCAAGGTGCTGGCGCTTGGTAAGGACCTGTGGGCGATGTCCGAGACTCAGCGCGAGAACTTCCGCCTGGCGTACTGCGGCTTCATTTTTCAGGGCTACAACCTCTTCCCCGCACTGACCGCCCGGCAGCAGCTCGAGATGGTGCTGCGGTGGGGAGCCGGCGTGTCGGCCCGCGAGGCCCGCGAACGCGCCGCCAACATGCTTGCCCTGCTCGGGTTAGCCAAGAAGGCCGAGCTGCGCCCGCTCCAGCTGTCCGGCGGCGAGAAGCAGCGGGTGGCGATTGGCCGGGCCCTGATCAAGGAGCCGACCTTCGTGTTTGCCGACGAGCCGACCGCGGCCCTGGACTGGAAACACGGCGAACAGGTGGTCGAGCTGCTGCGGGCGGCGGCACACGACCACAATGCGACGATCCTGATTGTCGCCCACGACGCGCACATGATCCCGCACGTCGATCGCGTGCTGCACCTGGAGGATGGCGTCCTCATCGATGGCGCGGAAAAACCGCTCGCGACGTTCGGCGGCCGGTCTATCGACAGCGGCATCGACCCGCTCGGGGACTAGCCGTTCCCGGCGTCGCGCATGCGGCGTTGTGCACCAAGGAGACCGACACATGAACCGAATCCTCTGGCCCCTGGGCATTCTTCTTTTGGTCGGGACCCTGGTCGGCGCAGGCTGGGCGCTCAACCACGCCACGCCGCACCCCGCCGATGACGATCGCGCCAAGCACGCACCGCTGCCGGAGGTCTTCTGCCTGGGCTGGGTGGACGTGCCGGACGGCGTCGCGGACCTATCACCCCGGCAGCCCGGCGAGGTCGCCGAAATCGCCGCCACGCGCGTCAACGACAAGGAAGGCGAGCGCGAACGCATCTTCAAGAAGGGCGAAATCCTGCTGCGCCTCCGCAGCGAGACGGCTCAAAACCAGCTCGGCAAGGCGAAGGTCGCCCTGGCCGCGGCCGAGGCCGATCTGGAAAAAGCCGAGCAGCTCGCGCCGGAGCTCAAGGAAAAAATGACCATGCAGCAGGCGGTCATCGACGCCGCCCGCGAAAAGAAAGTCCGGCTCGATTCGGACCTGGAAGGCAAGCGCAAGGCCTTGCTGGACGACATGGGCTCCCTCAAGCCGACCATCCTCAAGGCGATGGAAGCCGCTGCAGCCCAGGCCGACGCGGAGATCCGGGTCCAGCAGGGCCAGCTCAACCTGCTCAAGCTGGTCAAACCGGACCTGGAGGTCAGGCGCGCCAAAGCGGATCGCGACGCCAAGAAGCTCGACGTCAAGATTGCCGAGGACTACCTCAAGGATTTCCAGATCGAGGCGCCGTTCGACGGCATCGTGCTGCGGCTGCACACCCGAGTCGGCGAGCCGTTCCTGCCGAATCCCAAGGTGCCGGCGATCGAGTTCTGTCCCAACGTCGCGCGGATCGTGCGGGCGGAAGTGGTCCAGGAATGGGGCGACCAGGTCCACATCGGCCAGGAGGTGGTGATCCAGGACGACACCTACCAGGGCCCCAAATGGCCGGGCCGCGTCAAGAGCGTGTCGCCGTGGTACGCCCAGAAGCGCATCCGCATCGTCGAGCCGTTCATGATGAACGACGTGCGCACGATCGAGTGCGTCGTCGAGTTCACCGGCCCGGCCCCGGTCCGCATCGGCCAGCGCATGCGCGTGATGATCAAGGTTTGATACGTTCCCACAACCCTTGCCTCCAACCAGCGGCGAACAGACAATATAACGATGCCCTCAAACACGCGACAACTCGAAGCACGACTGGAACGCGTCGAGAAAGAACTCGCGGAATTCAAATCCGCACTCGCCGGGCAGCAGCCGCTGCCCTGGTACGAACAGATCGTAGGGGACTTTGCCGACGACAAAGTTTTCGCCAAGATCATTCGCCTGGGGCGCCTCATCCGCCGAGGCAAGCTGAAGGGATGATCAATCGTGCTGGTTGTGCTTGACACGGATCACCTTTCCGTATTGCAGGGCGAAGAGCAACCAGCCTGTGATCGGCTGCGCGCCCGGCTCCGCGAGTTGCCGCCTGACGATGTGGCGACGAGCATCGTGAGTTTTCACGAACAAGTCCAGGGCTGGTTGGCCTACCTGAATCGAACCCGAAAGCCCGAGCAGATCGTCGAAGCCTATAGGAAGCTGGAAAAGATCTGGCGTTCGTTTCTGAAGATGAATGTTCTTTCGTTCTCATCAGAGGCACAATCCGAGTTTGCCGCGCTGCGCCGAAAATGCCGTCGACTGCAGACCATGGATTTGCGGATCGCGAGCGTCGCTGCAACGACGGGTTGCACTCTGTTGAGTCGCAATCTCCGTGATTTCCGCCAGGTGCCAGGCCTTTCGGTGGAGGATTGGACGGTAGCGTAACTACGATGCGGGAATGAGGGAACCTACTTGCGACCCAACGGCCGACGTCCTGATGAGCTGCGCCCGCTGACCTTTCGCCGGCGCTACACCGCGCAAGCGCCCGGCAGCGTGCTCGTGAGCATGGGGCGCACAACCGTGCTGTGTACTTGCTGCGTTGAGGAAACGGTGCCGCCATTCCTGGTCGGCACCGGCAAGGGCTGGCTCAGCGCCGAGTACGGCATGCTCCCCGGCAGCACTTCCACACGCAAACCGCGCGACAAGGGCGGCAAGATCGACGGCCGTAGCGTCGAGATTCAACGGCTGATCGGCCGCAGTCTGCGGGCGGTGGTCGACCTGGCGCGTCTCGGCGAGCGCACCCTCTGGATCGACTGCGATGTGCTGGAAGCGGACGGCGGCACGCGCACGGCGAGCATCAACGGCGCGTTCGTCGCCCTGGTCGACGCCCTGCACAGCCTGGCGCCGCGCCTCGGGCCGATGGGGCCGATCGTGAAGGACAGCGTCGCGGCTATCAGCGTCGGCATCGTCGACGGCACCGCACTGCTCGATCTCGAATACGTGGAGGATCGCGATGCCAACGTCGATCTCAACCTCGTCATGACCGGCGCCGGCCAGTTCGTCGAGGTGCAGGGCAGCGGCGAGGAAGCGACCTTCAACCGCGGCCAGCTCGACCAGCTGCTCGAGCTGGGCCGCCAGGGAATCGCGGCGATCATCGCCGCACAGCAAGCAGCGCTTGGGCCGGCCGTAGCGTAGGGGTCTGGGTTGACACGGCCAGCGCCAAGAGCCTAAAGTCTGGGCGCTGCGGGGATTGCTCACGGCTGAGGAAGCGGCGGCAACGTCCATGAGGCATCAGCCCACGTTTCCGCTGCGCCTCACCGCTCTGGCCCGCGCCCTGCTCGTTGGATATTATATTACGAGGGTAATCATGCAGGCTTGGGATCGCCGTCATGCCCAATCTGAACCGAGCGTCCACCCCCCTGACGTTGTTGTCCGAACGGGAAAGGGAGCAAATTTTCTCGGTGCTCTTGACGCTCGTCGCGCCAGACGGGAAACGCACCAGGCTCGCAGCGAACGTCGTGCTCTGCGACGACTGTGTCTGTGTCTACGGTCCTTCACGCACGGACCCCAGTGATGATCTTAAATGGCTCCCTGAGGTGGCCAAGCTGCCACCCAAGGAACGGCCGAAAAGGATTCTGGTGATCGACCCCTCGCTGGTCACCGACGCGCAAGTTGCTCAAGCGAAAAAGACCTGGCCGAATCACTTCCGCAAAAACGGCGAGAAACGCAATCTCGAAGCGAATCTGGAGATCTGGGACGCGAAGCAAGTCCAAGAGCGGATTCTTCAGTTGCCGCCGCTTGCGCTGCGCTACTTCCCGGATCGGGTCGCCGACAGTGCTGCGCGGGTGAAGCGAATCACAGCGAATCGCACTGTCTATGACCGCGAGTTGCGTAAGCTGCACGGCAAGATCCAATTCATCGGCATGTCAGTCTACAAGGAAGAAGCGACGGCGGCAGTGGACATGGAAGCCATTTACATTCCTTTGCGCATCGTCGGCGAGGCGGCCGATGAAGCCAAGCCCGACACGCCACGCACCGACCCGCTGCGGCTGCTCGCACCTGGGGAACGGCATGTGATCCTCGGCGATCCCGGGGCGGGCAAATCAACCTTGCTGCGGTTTCTGGCGCTGGTGGGGACGCATCGGCCGTTACAGGAGCGGTATCGCTCGCAGGCCGATGATCGCTTGCCGATACTCGTCATGCTGCGCCAGTTCGCCGATGCGCTCAAGGCGGATCCCAAGCTGGACCTGCTCGACTATGTGGTGCAAACGACGGCGCTCGAATTTGCGTTCCGCAATCTTGACTGCGAGTTCTTTGAGTATTATCTGTACGCCGGCCAGGCGGTCCTCTTCATCGACGGTGTTGATGAACTACCGGGACTGACGTTCAAGCAGGACGTGCGCGAGCGGATTGGGAAGCTTCTGAGCAAGTATCCCGGCAATACCACGGTCGTCACCTCGCGGATTGTCGGCTACGACAAAGAAATCCGCTACGACGCGCTGGGCTTTTCCCATCATCGCGTGGCCCGGCTCACCCTCGATGATATCGAACGGTTCGTAGGTAGCTGGTACACGGTGCGCATCGAGAATCGCGCGGAGCGGAAGCGGAATGTGCAAGACCTGGCGCGGATTGTTCGCGACCCGACCAGCCGCGCAATACGGGAACTTGCAGAGAACCCCCTGCTGCTCACGATTATCTGCCTAGTCCATCGGGTCGATGCTGTCTTGCCGGACGAACGGGTCGTGCTCTATCAAAAGTGTACAGAAACGCTGCTCAATACCTGGCACACGTGGAAGTTTCGCACCGATGACACGCGCAATCGCAGCCGTGTGGAGAAGCAGAACCAGCTACGGATGGAGTTCATTGCCTACTCAATGCACGGTGCCCTCGACGCGACCGACCCGTCCAAGCGGGCGATTTTCCCCCACGATGAGTTGGTGAATGAGCTTGCGGAATATATCACCGAAATTGAAACACCCCGCACGGGGGCACCGCGCGAGTTGGCAGAAGTGTTTCTGAAGTTCGTCCGCGAGCGTGCTGGGCTGCTAGTCGAAGTGGGACAGGGACAATACGGCTTCGTGCATCTGACGTTCCAGGAATACTTGGCGGCACTCTTCCTGAAGAACACCGGCGAGGTAGGGGGTGTGGAGGCCATCTGGTCGAACATCAAAGACCGGTGCAGTAACCCACGGTGGCATGAAGTGATCCGACTGCTGATCGGATCCATGAGGCAGGATGAATCACAGCGTTATTTCCTGAAGCGGATTGTCCCACGGGACGACGACAACGACGCCTCCACGCGCGCGGTTCTGGCTGGCGGCTGTCTGCTCGACGGCATCGCCGCCGCCGAGGAAATGGCTGACGACATCGTACGGGCACTTCTTTTGGCTGCGGCAAATGCTGATTCGCTAGACGCGCTGCGAAAACCACTGCACCAGTTACAGGCACTCCAGGAGCGCAACAGCGGCAACCAGCAGCGCATCGAAACCCAGGTGCACTCACTTACCGGCGACCATCTGAATGGAAAGAGGAGCCCATGCCCGACACGAGAAGCGATGAAGTAAGACGGCAGGTGAGCCGGATTCTCGACGAGACGAAGAGCCAGGAGATCGACGTCATCATTCAGATGGAGTCGATCCGGCCCGACCTGCGGAAACTGGCTCAGGCGGCCGGCGAGGCGTTGTCGCGCCGCCGGCTATCGCTGACCGCACGTGACTTGCTGCCAGCGGACTTCAAGAAAACGGTGACGCCGCAGCAGCGACTGGAAACCGCAAGCACGCATTCGCTGCTCGGCAAGTCGGCCAAGCAAGCCCTGACGCTGGCGAAAATCCAAAAACTCGGCAGGGAACCGCTCGATCCCCTGCTGAAAAGCGGGCTGGTCAAGGCGGCGGTGGCGCGGATGATCGAGTCGAATACGAAGTCTGAATCACCGAACCCGATCTGGACCGCGCGGGCCATGCCGTTGATGCTAAACAGGGACGAACTGAGCCGCCTGCCGGACGAAATCGCGAACATCCGTTCCGTCTACGTCAACCGCGTGTTGCGTGTGCCGAACCTGCCGGAGATCAAGCAGACCGCAGCGGAACTGGGGGACACGGCGAAGACGCTCTCCTCGACCTGGGGCCTCTTGTGCGTCAATGCCCTGGCCGCCTGGGGCGTCACCGGACGCCGCGGCGAAGGCGTGAAGATCGGCTTGCTGGACACTGGCGTTGCGAGCGATCACCCGGACCTGAAGGGTAAGGTCGAGGCCTGGGCAGAGTTCGATTCCCTGGGCCAGGCGGTCAACTCCAAGGCGCACGATTCCGACGAGCACGGCACCCACTGTGCTGGAATTCTCGTGGGAGGGAAGCACTCCGGACGCAACATCGGCATGGCGCCGGCGGCGAAACTGGCGGTCGCCCTGGTGCTCGACGGCAATCAGGGAGGTACCGACGCCCAGGTGCTGGCGGGGCTGGAATGGTGTGTCGAACAAAAAGTGGATGTCATCAGCATGTCGCTGGGGGGCCTGGTCATGGACCCCGAAACGCCGCCGACCTACACCGAGGCCATTTTGACCTGCATAGAGGCCGGCATCCCGGTCGTGGCCGCCATCGGCAACGAGGGTCAGCAGACCACCGGGTCGCCCGGCAACGACCTGTTTGCCCTGAGCGTCGGGGCAACCGATCTGCGTGATCGCGTGGCCGGTTTTTCGGGGGGAAGAACTCATATCCTCCGCAAGAGCGACTACATCGAGCCTGAACACCTGCCCCTGCCTTATTCCAAGCCGGAGTTGAGCGCCCCCGACGTGGCGATCTTGTCCTCCGTTCCGGCCGACAAGTGGAAAGCCTTCAACGGCACCTCCATGGCGGCGCCCATGTCGCCGGCGCGATCGCTCTGTTGCTGAGCGCGACGCGGATTCAAGAACTGGAAAACGGTATTCGGAAGGCGTCCTTGATTCAGGACTTGATTATTGGTTCGGTGGAGGAGTTGGGAGAGAGTGGGCAAGACCACCGCTACGGCTTCGGGCGGCTTGACGTGCTCCGGGCGATTGACTTCGCGGCAGAGCGCGGTTACGGCCGGTAGAGCCCAAGCGAGGACCGTGCCATGACCGAACACAAGAAACGCATGCCAGAGCTCGACGACAAGCTGAGCGCCTGGCTCGACACACCGGACGACGAGAGACGCGAGATCATCGTCGAGGCGCAGGTGCCGCAACGTCGCGTGCGGCTCCCCGCCGGAAGAGGGCAGGGAACGCGGCCGGCTGAGGTGGCAACGGCAGACGGCCCGAGCCGCGCCGCGGTCTTACAGGAGTTGCAGGAGTTTCTGACTGAAGTGGTCGGAACTGCTCCGCGTATCCTCGCCGCAGCGGGCGCGATCCCGCTTCGAGCCACGCAGGACCAGTTACGTCAGATCGTGCGCCACCCCCTCGTAAGAGCGGTCCGGACCAATCGCAGACTGAAATAGCGGGTTGAATGAGACGAATCTCCCACGGCACGGGCAAATCAGCGGCGCGGAGGACGCGGTGCTCCAAAGCCTGCACGATGGCGCTGGCGAGCCCATGCTGGTTGGCGAGGTGAGTGGCAATGTCACTGCTGATGCCAGCGTGGGCCGAGATATGGACGCGCAGGTCGGCCATGACAGGCGCTCCCTCCAATCTTGCCTGTGTCCCTGCGAAACGCGCCTGCACGGGACCGTGTACCCGCGGGTGTCCTTGAGTCCCATCAAGACGGCGAGGCACGTGCGGATTTGTCGCACCATTTGCGTTTTCGTCGCAGTAGGTGGTCTGTGCCTTGCGACACATTTTTGCGACAAATCCAGAATCCCTGCTGCGCATGACATCGATCGGCACGATGTTCCGCGCGGAACATCGTGCCAATCAATGCCGCACGATGCCTACTCCTCCGCCGCCGGCTGCTCGCGCACGTTGAACTCGAGCCGCCAGCGATCCTTGTTGTCGCGGCTGATGCACCACAATTCGAGCGTGCCGACTTCGGTGACCTTGCTGTGCAGGTGCACCGGCACCATGCGGCCTTCCTTGCCCGGCGCGTCCAGCGTCGTCGCCAGCGGGGCCAGCTCGTCGATCTGGCCCTCCCACTCCTCGACCAGCGTGCCGGACGCGTCGTTGCGGCGGACCGTCGAGCCGAGGAAGCGGAACTCCGCCGGCTCGCCGACGATCAGGCCGAACTCCTGGCCCGGAACGTCGGTCTCCGTTCCCTCCTCCATGCCGAACGGCACGACGCACAGGGCCTTGATCGGCGGTGGGCTGCCGGGAATCGCCGGCAGCGATGTCTCGACGCCGACGTAGTACGATCGGGCAGTGCCGCCGCGAATGCGAATGCCCTTGCCGCGGCGCACCAGGCCATAGTACGCGGCCCCGCCGGCCACCGCGCGATCGAGATCGACGCCCGCCAGCTCGCGCACTCCGCCGCCCTTGGGATTGACCCAGTGGCCGAGCACGTCGAGCAGCCGCTCGCGCAACGGGTCCGCCTTGAAGACGCCGCCGTTGAACAGCACCGCCGCGGGCTGGGCCGACTTCTTCCTCGTGCGCTTGCCGGTGGTGCGTTGCGTCAACACTTCCTGGTTGCGCGTCAAGAACTGGGCCAGATGCTTGGTGACGGCCGGGTCGGTGGCGTAAGGCAGGCCGATCTCCTGCAGGCCGACGGTACGTTGCCGTTGCGGCACCGCGTCGAGCGGCGTTTTCGGGAAGAAGCCGTCGACGAGCACCTTCTCCGCATCGGCCGCGCAGACCTCGCCCTTGAGAGTGCCGCCAATCACGCGGCTGCCGCGGCCTAGGACGGTAACCGGGGCCGTCGGCTGGCCGGTCGCAAAGATCGTCTCCTTGGCAAGCCGGCAGCTGTGCCACAGCATTTGCATTTGCCCCGCGTCGAGCTTGACGCCCCGGCCGGCAAAGTCTGCGCGCGACGTGATGGGCCAGCGCCAGGTCCATGTTGTCGCCGCCGAGGAGAATGTGATCGCCGACCGCGACGCGCGTCAGAACAAGCTGGCCGGCCTCCTCGGACACGGCGATCAGCGACAGGTCGGTGGTACCGCCGCCGACGTCGCAGACCAGCACCGCGTCGCCGACCTCGACCTGGTCGCGCCAGCCGTCCTTGCTCGCGTCGATCCACGCATAGAACGCCGCCTGCGGTTCCTCTAGCAGGGTGACGTGCTCCAGTCCCGCGGCCCGCGCCGCCTCGACCGTCAGCTCGCGCGCCACGGCGTCGAACGACGCCGGCACGGTCAGGATGATGTCCTGGTTCTCCAGCCGATTTTCGGCGACGTCCTTGGCGACGAGGTAATTCCAGGCCTCGACGAGATGCTTGAGAAAGTGCGTGCTCGCCTCGAGCGGCGATACCTTGCGCCCGCCCTCGGGGGCCTTCCACGGCAAGATCGGCTGGCGGCGATCGACGCCGGAATAACTAAGCCACGACTTGGCCGACGACACGAGCCGCGTGGGCACCTGGCTGCCAAACATCCGGGCGAACTCGCCGGCCGTGAAATCACGATGGGCATCCCACGGCAGCTTCAGGCTGCCGGCCGGCTGCTCGTTCGGCCCCGGCAGATAGAGAAACGACGGCAGCAGCGGCCGCTCCTCGACGGTGCCGGGCTGCGACGACCTGCGGGATCGGCAAATGCGTCAACGGCGGCTCATCGCCGGCCCCCGTGTCGAAGTAGGCGAGAGCGCAGTTCGTGGTGCCAAGGTCGATGCCGACGACAAATCGCGATGCAGACAAAGGACACCTCATATTAGCTCAATTCCACCTCGGCCGGCTGGATGACGAACTCGTCCTGGCCCTCCGGCGGTTTGGCAAGCTTGATTTCCTTGACACGCCATCCGTGGTGCTGCAGCGTGCCGCGAAACGGCGGCTGACCGGTGACGTTGCCGGTCAGACGGACGCGGGACGGATCGAAGCCGGCCGGGACCTCCACCGCGCTGCCCTCGGCGCCCGCGAGCACCGGCTCCAGCACGAGGTGTTCCTGAATCGCCTTGTGGCAGCTGCGGTGAATGTCGCGCACCGCGGCGCCGATCTGCTCGTTGCCATACGCCTGGATGTCCTCGAGCAGGAAATCGAGCAGCCGGCCCTCGCGTTGCAATAGCGCGAGCAGCCGCAACGGTTCGCCGGACGGCTTGGGCGGCGGCGGCGGGGGCGGCGGCACCAGCAATGCCTGCACCTTTTGCGCGAAGTCGGGATCGCGCGCGATCCGGGCGGCAACCTCGCGCCCAACGCCGTCGCCGGCGCGGAGATAGTTCCAGGCGACGAAGATTGCGACCATGACTGCCGCCGTGATGAGGGCCGTCACGATGATGTCCTGGTATTCCATCGTGTGTCCTTCCTGCAGTGCAGAATCGTGCGCCACTGCGGAATTATATGCGTGGCAGGAAGACCCCGCAGGCTCGCAGCTCGCCTGCGGGCTTGGAGCACGCACGGGAAACCATTGACCGCTGCCGCGACCGCGGGTAGCCTGGGACAAGCTGCCCGCCTTCGCCGTGCGAGACCGCGCCGATGAACGTTCCGGTTGACCCTGCGCTCGTCGCGCCCCCCACGATGGTGCGCTACAAGGTCCTCGCCTGGGCGTGCAGCCTATCGATGCTCACCTATATCGACCGCGTGTGCATCAAGCAGGTCGAGCCCGACATCAGCCGCGAGCTCGGCCTCACCGAGCAGGATTTCAAGTGGGTCTTCGCCGCGTTCGGCCTTGCCTACGCTCTCTTCGAGGTCCCGAGCGGTTGGCTCGGCGATCGCTTCGGCCCGCGCCGCATGCTCTGCCGGATCGTTCTGTGGTGGTCGGTGTTCACGGCCCTGACCGGGCTGGTGTTTCCGTTTCGGCTGAATCTCGGATCGGCCATCAGCCTCTCGGGCTTCGAGATCGCGGCGGCGGTCAACGGCAGCCTGCTCCTGCTGATCCTCGTTCGGTTCCTGTTCGGCGTCGGCGAGGCGGGCGCCTACCCGATCATGGCCCGGGCCCTGCGGAACTGGTTTCCCTATTCTCGCCGTGGCCGTGCCCAGGGGCTGATTTGGTCGTTCGGCCGCTTTGGCGGCGCGATGGCGCCGTGGCTGATCGCGCAACTCGCCCTGCCATTTGGCTGGCGGGGTGCCTTTCTGTCGTTCGGCGTGATCGGCGTGGTCTGGGTCGTTGCGTTCGCCGTGTTCTTCCGCAACAGTCCGGCCGAACACCCGGGCGTCAACCCGGCGGAACGCGCCTACATCGAGGAAGGGACCAGCGACACCGCCCGACCGCCGCCGTTATCGTGGCGGACCATGCTGTTCAGTCCGACGTTGTGGCTATTGTGCGGCATGTACCTGTGCAGCAACGCCGGCTGGTGCTTCTTCATCACCTGGGATCTCACCTACTACAGGCGAGTCCTCGGCATGAGCGGCTGGTCCCTGGCGCTCGCGGGGGCGCTCCGCTTTTCTGCGGCGGCATCGCGTGCGTGGTTGGCGGGATGCTGACGGATCGGCAGGTGCGCCTGTGGGGTCCGCGCTGGGGCCGTACGCTGCAAGGGTTCGTCGCCTACGGATTGGGAGCTGGCTTTTTCCTGCTTGCGCTGGCGACGAACGAACCGCTGGTGGCGGTGCCGAGCCTGTGCGCCGCGTCGTTTCTGAAGGACTTCGCGATGGCGGTCAACTGGGCCACGTGTATCGACATCGGCCATCGTTATTCCGGGACGGTCGCGGGCTGGATGAACGGCCTGGGCAACCTCGGCACCTTCTTCGGCCCACTGATTGTCGCCATGCTTGCCGAGAACGGCCGTTGGGAGCTGGCCCTGGCCTTTTCCGCATGCGCGTTCGCCGGCGCGTCGGTGTGTTGGCTGTTCATCAATCCGCGCCGCGTCGTGGTGTACGCGCCGGCGGATCGGCAGCGCCTCGAAGAAATGGGTATCCTAAAATAGGGGTTCATTCTCGCAGCCGGCTTCGCAAACGGTGATTACAGGAGGATTGCGCCTCATGCTCTCAACTCTTCGAAGCTCGCGTTATCGGCGCTGTGTGCTGATCCTGGTCGCCGGCTTGGCTGTCATTGCTGCCACAACGGTGCCATCGCAGCCGGCGTTCGCGCAACCGCCGGACAACGTGAACGCGCGCACCGACCTGTACGGCGACGCGCTGCCGAGCGGCGTCATCGCACGGCTCGGGACCGTCCGCTTCCGCAGCAGCGATGGATTCTATTCGCTGGCATACACGCCCGACGGGCGGTTCCTTGTATCAGGCGGCCGAGGGGCCGAAGTCTGGGACCCCGCGACCGGTAAGGTTGTCCGTCGCCTCGGCGCCGAATTGCCGGAACCCCATGGACCGGCCGCGATGTCGTCGGACGGCAAGTTCGTTGCGGTCGGCGGACGGGGCCGCGATACGGACCATAGCGGGGCCGTCTTTGAGGTTGCCACCGGCCGGCGCGTCTATCGCTTCGGCAACGGCAAGCAATCCGCCTTTGCGTGCTTCTCGCCCGACGGCAAAATCCTGGCGGTTGCGGGCGAAGAGCCCAACATCGAGCTTTGCGACGCAGCGAGCGGCAAGCGCCTGCGACTCCTGCGGGGCCACGAACCAGGCAACTTGCTGGTGGCCAACGTCCAGTGCATGGTGTTTCTCCCCGACAGCCAAACGCTGATCTCCGGCGGCACCGATGGCACCATGCGCTTCTGGGACGTTGCCAACGGCAAAGAAATGCGGCGCATCGAGGCCAGCGGCACCGACTGCATCGTGGGCCGGCTTGCGGTCTCGCCCGATGGCGCCTTGGTCGCGTCGCAGGGAGTTATCTATGGCCCCCAACGCCTGGGTATGGATGACACACGCATCCACGTATGGAACGCGGTCTCGGGGAAGGAAGTCCGTCCAATCGTGGTGCCCGGCAGGCTTTGGTCCAAAGATCTCCGAACAGGTCCCGGATTCATCGCCTTCACGCCCGACGG
The DNA here is from genome assembly GCA_963834865.1 of uncultured Gemmataceae bacterium. Classification (GTDB taxonomy): domain Bacteria; phylum Planctomycetota; class Planctomycetia; order Gemmatales; family Gemmataceae; genus CAWIDK01. Next base: position 422,872 of record CAWIDK010000002.1, on the reverse strand, counting down.
CAAAGGGATCGTGACGGGAGGCTCCGATGGGGTCCTGCGGGTGTGGGACCCCGAAACCGGAAAGAGACGCGCCGGCTGACCGGCCAGGCGGCATTCTCGGAGGCCTTCGCATTCGCCCCAGACGGCAAGACGTTTGCGACCACCGACGGGTCGGCTCTCCGCATCTGCGATGTCGTAACCGGCCGAGAATTGGGACAGCGGGACGGCCATACGAGTTCGGCTGGCGCGCTGGCCGTTTCTACCGATGGCCGAACGCTCGCCACCGGCGCGAACTACGGGGTCGTCTTGCTTTGGGACCTCGCGACGGGCCAGCAGCGGCGGCGGCTGGTCGGATCCGAAGGACGTGTGAGTTTCCTTGCATTTTCGCCGGATGGGCGGACGCTCTACTCCGCCAGCTCCACCAACATGCAGCAATTGTTGCTCGCCTGGGACACGGCGACCGGCGCTGAGCGGCTTCGGCTGGTGGGAAACCGGCCGATGGCGTGGGTGTCAGCGGCTGCGCTTTCGCCGGACGGCAAGCTGCTCGGATGGGCGGGGTTGGATAAGGCAAGCGTCGTTGTTGACGCCAACACGAGCAAGGAGCTGCGCAGGCTGGACGGCCCGGACGCGCCGATTGTCAAGTTGGCATTCGAGCCCGACAATCGCACACTTCTTGCCATGAGCGACCTCGACCGATCGGCCTCGGGCAATCCCATTCGATTCCATTTCTGGGATGTGGTGACGGGCCAGCACCGCGAGACGTTGTCGGCGGGCTTGCCGTGGTGGCCCGGGCAAATGATGATCTCCCTCGGCACCGCGTTTTCGCCGGACGTGAAGCGGGTCGCCCTCGGTGGGCAGTACAAAGCGATCGTCCTGGTGGACCCGGCAACGGGCAACGAACTCGGCCGGGTCGCCGCCGCCTCGGACAAGCATGCGGACACCGTCTTGTCCGTGGCCTGGTCGCCGGACGGCCGCACGTTGGCATGGGCGGGCCCGCTTGACGGCGTTGTGCGAGTGAGCGAGGTGGCCAGCGGCAAGGAGCGGCGCCCGCTGAAGGGGCACCACGGCACCGTCTGGTCTCTCGCGTTCTCCGCGACCGGGGCCCAGTTGATTTCCGCGGGGCGCGACACGACCGCCCTGGTCTGGGACCTCACCGGCCCGACCGCCTGGGGCAACGAGCCGCCGGAGCCGCTGAACGATGCGAATCTGGCCGCATGCTGGGAGCATCTCCACGGCGATGACGCTGCGAAAGCTTACGTCGCCGTCCGGCGACTGATCGCCGACCCTGCCCGCGCGGTCCCGTACCTGGCACAGCGGCTGCGGCCGGCCGTTCCAGCGGATGAGCAGCGCGTGGCCCGATTGATTGCCGATCTCGACAGCGACGATTTTGCCGTGCGGGACCGCGCCGTCAAGGAACTGGAACGGACCGGCGATCTGGCGCTGCCCGCCCTCGGCAAGGCGTCGGCTGGGAAACCGTCGCTGGAAATGCAACGGCGTATGGACCAGCTCGTGCAGAAGCTGGCGACGATTACCAGCGAACAGCTCCGGGCGATCCGTGCGATCGAGGCCCTTGAGTGCGCCGCCACCCAGGAGGCGCGCCACCTCCTGGGGGTGCTGGCTCAAGGAGCACCAGGGGTACGCCAGACGCTAGAGGCAAGGGCATCGCTCAATCGGCTGAGCAAGCGGTGAGCAGGGACTCGCACCCGAAGTACTACGCCAATCCGTTGAGAAGAAGATGAATATCATTCGAAATCAAGCGCTGCTATGGCGGTTCGCGCTGGCACTGGCGCTCGCCAGTGCCCCCATTTGCATGGCAGCCGGCGAGCCAAAGGCGCACGTCGATCACGAGGGCAACCCGCTGCCGCCGGAAGCAGTCGCTCGCGTCGGCTCGACACGATTGCGACCCGGTGGGATGATCCGCGCGCTGGCCTACACCGCTGACGGGAAGACCATCGTCAGCGCAACCCTCGAGGGCTCGATCCAGCTCTGGGACGCCGGCACGGGCAAGCTGCGGCATACCGCCAACATCCCGGAAAAAGCTGCATATCGCCAGGTGCTGGCCGTGGAGGGAAAGATCATCCACCTGTTTTTTTCGCCCGGCGTCTATCGTGCCCTGGACGCCGACACCGGCAAGGAGCTGCGCCAGGTCAAGCTCGCCGACGCCGCCAATCCTGCTTTCACGGCAATGACGCCTGATGGGACCACCCTGGCGATCACCTACGGGGACGGAACCCTCCGGCTGATCGACCTGACAAACGGCAAGACCAGCCTCACTCTGAAGCTCGACGGCGATGAGATTTACTCGCTGGCATTTTCCCGCGACGGCAAGCTGCTGGCCCTCGGCGACGCGGCGGGCCAGGTTCGGCTGCTCGACGCCGCCACGGGAAATGTACGTGTGCAGATCCCGACGCCCCTGAAGGCGGTGCAGCACCTGGCGTTCGCGCCGGACGGCAAGAAGCTGCTGACGACCGGATACGTCGAGGAGCCGGCCATCGTCTGGAATGTGCCGGCTGGCACGGAGCTGTGCCGGCTCGCGTGGGATGCCAAATGGTTGGTGTTCTGCTCGGCCTTTTCGCCCGACAGCCGCTGCGTGGCGCTTGGCAGCCATCAAAGGTACCTGCCCCTGTACGACGTGGCCACCGGCAAGGAAGTACGGCGTTTCGGCCCACAATCCTCCAGCCTGTGCCTCGCCTTCACCGCCGACGGCAAAACCCTGGCCGCGGGTTCCAATGCCGGCGAGATCGGCCAATGGGAGGTCGCGACCGGCAAGCGCCTGCCCGCATCGGCCGAGCCGCTCGGCGGGGTCCAGGCCCTACGGTTCACCGACGGCGGCAAGCATCTGCTCGTCGCGGGCACGGCCCACGCCGTCTATGAGTGGAAAACCGGGCGCCTGGTGCGGCAATATCCGGCGGCGCCGACCGAAGTCGCGGACAGCGCGGCTCTGTCACCCGACGGCAGTCTCCTCGCGTTTCAGGAGCGCGGCGGGCGGCTCGTCCTCTGGAACACGAACACGGGCAAGGAGCAGTGCAGCTTCAAGAATGCGGGGTCGTTCTGGTTCGCCCCTCTGTTCACGCCCGACGGCAAGAGACTTATGGCGGCGGATTGGGGCGGGCCGATCCGGGTTTGGGACGTTGCCGCAAGCAACCTGCTTCACGAGTTGAAGAGCCACACGGCATTCGCCTCGGCGCTGGCCGTGTCCTCGGACGGCCGTTGGCTGGCCTCGGCCAGTAACGTCGGCAGAAACCGTGACCAGGCGGTTCGGCTGTGGGACCTCCAGACCGGCCACCTCTTGCACCAGTTCTTGTCGGACCGCGACGATCTGCAGCGCCTCGCCTTTTCCGCGGACGGCAGCGTGCTTGCCGTGACGGCGATGGGTTCCCACCGCAGCAAGCTCGCCGCGACGGTGTTCCTGGTCGACGTCGCCACCGGGACGACCCGGCAGTCCTTGCCGTGCGACAAAGTGCCGGCGCTGTCCCTCGCGTTTTCGCCCGACAGCCGCACGCTGGCCACCGGAAGCTTCGCTGGGCCCTTGTGTCTTTGGGAACTTGCGACGGGCAAGGAACGACATCGCTTCGGGGGCCATGCAGGCGAAGTCACCGCCGTCGTTTGTTCCGCCGACGGCACGCTGCTGGCCGCCTCCAGTTCTGATGCGCCGCTGCTGATCTGGGACGTTTACGGCAAGCACGCGACGCCACCGGCGCCGCGCCCGCCGATGAAGGTCAGCGCCTGTGGCAGGATCTGGCGAGCCCGGACCCGAAGGCTGCGTTTCAGTCCATTCGCCGCCTCGTTGGCAATGCTGGCCCCGCTGTCGCGCTGCTGCGCGCGGCTCAAGCCGGCCGAGGCGGCCGACGCCAAACGGCTGCAGCAATGGCTGAAGGACCTGGATAGCGAAGAATTCGACGTGCGTCAGGCCGCCGATGCGGAGCTGGCGAAGCTCGGCGACCGCATCGAGACGCCTTTGCGCCAGCGCTTAAAGCCGGGCTCACGCTGGAGGCGAAACGGCGGGTGCAGGCGTTGCTGACGAAGCTCGATGCGCCTACGCCGGAGCGACTGACGCGCTGCCGTGCCCTGGAGGTGCTCGAGCAGATCGCCACGCCCGAGGCGATGCAATTGCTAAGCACGCTCGCGGCCGGCGCACCCGAGGCGCGGCTGACGCAAGAGGCGGTCGACACGCTCAGCCGCATTCGGAAGCGTTGAGGCACACGATTTCCCCAGCGTGTAATCCGTGGTTCATGGTTTTCTGGTGGTCCTACGACTTTCCACGCTACGGTTCCTTCGCCTTCGCACCCTTGACGCCGAGCCATGCCGCCTCGAAGCGGTAGATGGCCAGCGAACGCAGCTTCGGCGCCGCCACCCGGAGCTGCACGTTTTGAACCTCGTCCATGAACGCGTGTGCGTAGCACTCGCGCCGGCCGAGCGTGACCGTCAGTATCCGCCGGTCATCGCTCGCGCGCTTCTTGCACCGCACGACCAGCCGCAACGGCATCGTCGCCGTCATCTCGTTCTCGACGGTGACCCCATGGTTGTTCACCTGCAGCCGCGCCAGGCTCTGCTGCTTGCTGGTGGGGTCGTTGCCCAGGGCGATCGAGGTTTTGTTGCCGCCGGCGTGGTGCAGCGTAAGCGTCAGCGGATCGGGCTTGGAGCTCCAGAAGCCGTTGTTCACCTTCCCCCGCGCGTCGAGCAGGGCGAACTCCAGCTCCAGCTCGAACTCGGCGGGCCAATCGGCGGCCGCCGATTCCAGCACCGCGGTTTCGCCCGGCGGGGCCTCGAGCCACTGCTTGCCGTCGGCCGTTTCCTTCATGGCCCATTGATTTTTTTCGTACCGCCAGTCGGACCGCGGCAGCTCCTTGCCCAGCTCGAGCGTGACCGGATGCACGACGCGCTCGAGCCGCTGGCGCAGCTTGTCGACGGCATCGAGCTTCGCGGCCACCGGTTCCTTCAGCGCTTCCGCCTCGCGGAAACATTTCTGCGCGGTTTCGAGCGACGCCAGGGCGCCGGGAATGAGCGTGGGGTCGGCGGTCGCCTCCTTCATCGCGCCCCTGGCCAGATCCAGCTCCCGGTTGCCTTTGGCCAGAAGGCTCAGGCTGCCGATCCGGCGTTTGCCCTGCTGCAGTTGCTCCACTTGCACAATGATGGCCCGGACCTCGGCGGCCGTGCTGGTTTTGTCGCGCGTAATCTTGCGCACGTCGGCGAGCATGGCCTGCGCCTCTTCCAGACGCAGAAGGGCTCTATCGTAATGGTCGACGGCGTCGATCGGGTTATCCTTGATCAGGCGCTCGGCGTTCGTCTCGGCCTGGGCGGCCGCCGCCTGCAGCGACTTGACGACACGGCGGCACGCGCCCTCGGCGTCCTTCAGCAACTGCTCGCGGTGCCCTTTGAACGGCTCCTCGCCAGAGCGGCGTTTCGGACTCAAGGAAGAAACGGCTCAGGCTTTTCGTCACCGTCTGCTGTGCCGCGTCGGGACGATCCTGCCGGAGTGCGTCGTCGCTCTGCCGTAGCGCGTCCTGTACCGCGCGCAGCAGCTTGACCGCGGCGAAGGCGTTGGCGGCGTCGCGGTCCTCCGGGTTGAGCTTGCAGGCCTGCGCAAAGCGCTCACGGGCCTTGTCCAGGTTGCCGTCCTTCAGGAGCGTGCGCGCCTCCGTGAGGACTTTGCGAACCTGCGCGTTCTTTGCGCGCCGACAATGTCCTTCTCGAGGATTGCGAGCCGCGAATCCGCGAAGGGCGATTGCTTCAGCCGCTCGGCCGTCGTGCGCGCCGCATCGAGGTTGCCCTTCGCCAGCGCCTCGCGCGCCGCGGCCAGTCCGCCGACGTAAACTTCCTGCTCCCGGAGCGCCTGCTTCGCCTGACTCAGGCGCTTGCGGGCGTCGGCATTCCTGGGATATTTCGCCACGGCCCGCTCGAACACGCTGGCCGCCTGAGCGTACTGGCGGTTCTTTTCGGCCTCGATGCCATCCTGGCAAAACATTTGGCACTGCTCGTCGAGTGCCGCGTGCGCCCGGTGGTTGGCATCCTTGACGCCGAGCCGGGCAACCTGCACGAAGGCGTTTGTCGTCGTCGCATGGAGAATTGTCTCGCCGTGCAAATCGTTGTCATCCAGCTCCCAGGTGGCCGGCGCCAGCACGAACCGATTGACGTTGAGGGCGGCCGGCAGGAACGGGATCGCGCCGTCAGGCAGTCCGCCCCGCAGCGCATCGCGGCAGGCCGCCGCGTCGGCCGACGACGGAAACACGCCGTGCCCGCGCACCAGGTGGCGGTTCTTGGCATCCGCCACCAGCTCCATGCGAAAATGCGTCACGGCGAGCGGCGGGTTGTCGGGGCCCAGGAGTTGCCCCAGCCCCGTCGCCTGGACGGTGTTGAAATCGCCCGCCGCCCAGGCAATCGCCTCAGCATCCGTGCCAACCGCGGCGCGAGCCAGGCCGGCGTAGGTCGGACTCGTCTGATTGGTCTTCTCGCGCTGGAGGACGGCGTGTACCGCATCCTTCGTGCCATGGAGTAGCCGGCCCTGCCCATCCACCGCCCACGCCCATCTCGAGTCAAGGCGATCGACGCACAGGCGCTGCCCCTTGACGTTCGCATCCTCATACCGGCCATCGACGACCTTGCCGATCTTTACACCCGACGCAAACGTCCAGACCGACAGCGGCGTGCCGTCGGCCTCCAGTGCGACGAACAGCCGGCGCGGCGGCCCCGAGTCCTCGGATTGCAGGTCCAGGTCGCGCATCGATTGCGCGATGTTCGCGCGGAGCTGCGCCGTCTCTGCTCGAGCCCGGCAATCCCTTCGAGCGCCTCCAGGTTCACCGCGCAGGCCACGCAGGTCTGAGGCGAAATCGTCGCGGCATATGGCTTGAGCGGCGAAGGGTTCAGGGCCGGTATCTCGTGGCGCATCGCGTACATGACGACTGCCGCCGGCACGACGATCATGAGCGCAGCGAGCACACCGCATGCCAGGCAGCTCTTGAACAGACTGGTGGACGCAACGGGCGCGGGCGTCGTGGGCCGCGAGATCGGGACGAGGTCGTACTCGTCAGGCGAGTTGGCCGCCCCGTCGATGTGCAAGACGACCGGCACGCGAAAGCGCTGGTTGCCGTTGGCCCGCACCTCGAGCTTGCCGTCGAGCTTGCTCGCCGTGGTGTTGGGGATATTGACCTCGATCGCGATGACGGCACGATTGCCGTGGGCCGCGGTGCCGACGACCGTCAGCCACGGGGACAGCGATTTTGCAAACGCGAAGATCGGCCGTCTCTCGTCGGTGTGCAATTGGACGCTCTGCTGCAGGCGCTGGCCGGGCGCTCCCTGAAAGCCGAGCGCCGGCGTATCCAGCACCACCTGGGGCGGCCTGGTGAGGCCGAGCGCCTCAAAGAATTGCTGCACCGCCGCCGTGCCGGAGGCGGGTTCGCCCTCGACCGGATAGGTCCAGCCGTTCGACGCGTACCACGCCTTCACCTTGCCGTCGAAAAACAGCGTCGCGGCCTCCTCCGGATGATGCTTGGCCTTGTGCGCCAGCTTGCGCGGCGTGCGGCAATCCTTCAACACGCCTTCGGGGAATGGCCTTACCGGGACCTCACAGGCGACGGGAACCTCAATGGTGCCGGCGTCGGTGCTGACGACGATATTGCCCTGCAGCGGCTTCAGTGATGCCGCCAGCTTGCTGCCGACGATCCGCACCACGATGGTCTGCTCGTGCGGGAACTGAATGAGCCGCGGCTGGTCCGGCGTCGCGCCCTCGACCTGCAGCCATGCGCAGTCCGAGCTGACGTTGCCGGCGATCAGCCGATGGCCGTGGTTGGTCAGCGTCAGCATGAACTGGCGATCCTGACCCGGCCTGAGCGTGCCGAGGTGCTGCTGCGCCGGCGCCACGTGCAAGCGCGGCGGCATCAGGTTGCGGTTCGGCAAGCGGGCCACGAAATAGTCGACGCCACGATCGGCATCGGCCTGGGCGGCGGCCTGCATCACCACGCGCATCAGGTCGGCCCGGCCGATGCGGCCGAGGAACGCCTCGAAGGCGCCGCTGCGGAGCAATTCCTTGGTTGCGTGCCACTGCGCCTGGCAAGTGAGCGCGAGCTGATCGAAGTTCCGGCAAGCCTCGCCGGTGGGGAAGTTAAACGGCTGGGGAAAGGGCGCCTGCGCCAGGTCGAGCGGGCCGTGGACCTGCGAGCTAAGCAGCGACGACCCGTCGAAATAGCAGTAACTCGCGTCCGACGGATTGGCCTGCGAGCACTGTTTGCAGTGGACCGCCATGATTGACTCCGTCCGCCTACTCAAGCCGATGCTACCAGACGGGGACATGAATGCAAGATTGCATTCTGCAAAAGCGGCCCATGTGGGGGAGGCGCAATACTATTGCAAGGAAGCACGCTGTTGCCTCGCGCCCGCGGAGGTCACCCTCTTACCGCAGCCGGGTTCAGAGGTGTCACCATGACGGTCGTAAAGCTCGACACGCGGCCGATCACCGATTGGCTCACCTTTCACACGGTATTCGCGAAGTCCTTTGGCTTCCCTGGCTTCTACGGCCGCAATATGAACGCCTGGATCGACTGCATGACCTCGCTGGACGACCCGTCTGCCGGGATGACCTCCGCGCATGCGCCGGCGGGAGGTGTACTTACACTGCAGCTAGATTTCGTGGATGACTTCGCTCGCAGGTGCCCAGAGCAATACGCGGCCGTGGTCGACTGCTCTGCGTTTGTGAATTGGCGACGCATCGAAATGGGGAAGTCGCCGGTCTTGGCGCTCTCATTCAACAAGAACTTCTAACCCGACTGTCCCGAGAGTCCCTCGTCCTCGTCGTCGTCCGCGACCTCGTACAGCGACCAGTCGCCTTCGAGTGTCCCCCAGGGAGGAATCCCCTCCGGGTCGGCTTCGATCATCGCGACAAAGAACTCGCCCCGCTGCAGCCCGCGACGGAAACACTCCTGATAGGCATCGACATCCGTTCGTCCAAAGCCGATCCGCTCGTCACCGTGGTAGGCAACCCACTGTCGCGTCTTCGATTCAAGCTTGAGCAGCAGTTCGGGCAGGTTCGCGCCAGAACGCATGCATGGACTGGAGCATCAGGGGCGGGATCTCCGCAGGTGGCGCCGCGGCTGCCCCGGGGGGCCGCTCCAGCAACGCACGCATTCGCTCATAAGCCTCGACGGCGACCAGGACATACACCTGATTCGTCGCGGGATCGATGACCTCGACGGGCCGGCTCTGCTGCGCCTCGATCGCCTGGCGTTGCAGTTCGGTGAGGTGGATCGCCACGGTCATCGCGTGAACTCCAAATCGGTCACACAGGGCCGTTGCAACCATTGTACGGCCGGTGCCGCGGAATCTGCTATCACAACCGCCCCGTCGCGTGGTAACCTCAAGCAATAGAATCGACGCCGATATCCAGAGGCGAGTGAACGCGATGCTGACATTGTGCAACGACGGCTTCCGCCTTTGTGATGGTCTCACGCGCCGCGACTTCCTCCGTGTCGGCGGGTTGGGTCTGGGGGGACTGACGCTGCCCGTGCTCTTGCGGGCACGGCGAGCCGAAGCCGGTGCCGCGGGGACAGAGCCGAGCTTCGGACGGGCGCGGGCGTGCATTCTGTTTTACCTATCCGGTGGGCCGCCGCAGCACGAGACCTGGGACCCCAAACCGGACGCGCCGGCGGAGATTCGCGGCGACTTTCGGCCGATCGCCAGCTCGGTGCCCGGACTGCAGGTCGGCGAACTCATGCCGCGCGTCGCACGGCTGGCGCACCATTGCTGTGTGCTGCGCGCCGTCTCGACCGCCGACAACGCGCACTCCTCCAGCGGCTACTGGATGCTGACCGGACATCCGTATCCGCGGCCCAACACCGAGTGCAATCCGCCGACGCCCGGCGATTGGCCGTGCTTCGGCGCGGTCTACAAGCGGGTGCGGCCGGGCAATGGGATGCTGCCGCCGGCGGTCACGCTGCCCGAGCAGATGATCAGCAACGCCAACATCGTCGCCGTCGGCCAGCACGCCGGCTGGCTGGGCCGCTCGGCCGATCCGTGGCTGCTCACCTGCGATCCCGCCGCGGCCGACTTCCAGGTGCCCGCACTCGGCCTGCCCGCCGAGGTCCCGGCGCTGCGCCTGGACGAGCGGCGCGTCCTGCTCGATCAGCTCAACAGCCATCTCGACGCGGTGGACCGAGCCGGGACGCTGGACCGCTACGACAGCCTCAGCCAGCAGGCGTTCGACCTGCTGCGTTCGACGCGGGCCCGGCATGCATTCGACCTGGCCCAGGAGCCGCCGGCGCTGCGCGATCGCTATGGCCGGCACAAGGTCGGCCAAAGCGTGCTGCTCGCGCACCGTCTCGTGGAAGCGGGCGTCGGGCTCGTGCAGGTGAACTGGCCGCGTGAGCCGGGGGACATGAGTTCCAACAGCCCCCTCTGGGACACGCACTCCCGCAACAGCGAGCGGCTGCGCACGGCCCTGATGCCGCCGATGGACCAGGCGTACTCGGCCCTGCTGGAAGACCTGGCCCAGCGCGGATTGCTCGACGAAACGCTGGTGCTCTGGATGGGCGAGTTTGGCCGCGCGCCACGGATCAACGCCGGCGGCGGCCGCGACCACTGGGGCCAGGTGTTTTCCGTCGCCCTGGCCGGCGGCGGCGTGCGCGGCGGCCGGGTGTTCGGCGCGTCCGACAGCATCGGCGCCTACCCGCGCGATGGCCGGGTCCCGCCACACGATCTGCTGGCGACCGTGTTCCACTGTCTGGGTCTCCGCCCGGACACCGCCATCCACGACGCGCTCGGCCGGCCGGTGCCGATCTGCCAGGGCGACGTCATCCGGCAAGCATTCTAAGGGCTGCTATGCTTGTAGCGGAATTCGCCAGAATTCCGACGCCTAACCGGAATTCTGGCGAATTCCGCTACAAACCATCGTTTCGGAGCATCGATGAGACACAACATCCCCTGGTTGCTGGTAAGCACCCTTTTCGTCGGTGCCGCCGCGCCCGCCCAGGACTCGGCCAGGCAGGGATTGACGCCGGAAGCGTTGCAGGCGGAAATCGCCGCGCTGCGACCCGCGAAAATCGCCTGGCGGGAGATCGCGTGGAAGACATGCCTGCTCCACGGCCTCAAGGAGTCGCGCGCCCAGGGCAAGCCGGTGCTGCTCTGGATTTTCATCGATCGGCCCGCCGACGACGCCCGCTGCTGAGTGTTCGCCGGCGCTGCCCGTGAGGTGGTCTTCTCGCAGCCGGAAGTCATTCGGCGCGTCAATGCCGATTTCATCCCCGTCGCACTCAAGGCCGGCCTGGTGAACAACCCGCCCGCCGGTCCGGAAGGCCGGTTGTACGCCGAGATCGCCCGCTCCAAGCCCGCACCACAGGGGATCTGCGTCGTCAACTCCGCCGGCAAGGTGCTCGACTGGGTGCTGATGTTCGACGACGACAAGAGCATTCCCGCCTTTCTCGATCACTGCGTCAAGCGCTTCGCCGCCTACCCCGACGCCCGCAAGGCCGTCGCCGCCGAGCGCTACATGAAATTCCCGAGCCTGAAACTCGACGACACGGCGGACGACGGTAAGGCCCTGCCGATCGTCGACCGCCACCTGCCGGGGACGACCTGCCCGGCATCGCCGCCGCGCTTGCGGGGAACTGTGCTGGCGCGCTTGTTCGGGCGGGCGCTCGACAGGGACGGCAAGCCGGTGGCCGACGTGGTGCGGCAGGAGCACTACGTCGAGGACCGTTTCGACGTGCCGGTCGCGATGCAGGCGGCGCTGGCCAACGCCGTCGCCGACGCGGGGACCCGGCGGGTGCGGCTGGCGGACGACCTGGCACGGCTGCTGGTGAGCCATGCGTTCCTGGGACAGCTCGACGTGAACCCGCTTGGCATTGCCGGCGGCCGGGGCGAGCTCAAGGAATGTGTGTTCTGGGCGCAGGCGGAAGCCGGTGCGGGCCAGGGACCGACGCGGCTTCGCATCGACGGCACATCCGAGGCCGCAGGCGCCTCCCACGGCGAAGGCGGCGACGGCAGGCTTTGGCACCACGAGGTCAAGCTCACCTGGGAGGGAACGATCGAGACGCGCGGCAATCGAATCACCCGGCTGCTGCTGGTGGCGCGCGGTTCGGAAAAGCTGGGCTGGGGAAACAAGGACCTGCAGCGCAAGGGTGAACCCGACGCGGCGCACCTGCCGGCCGGTCATCCCATCGACCTCGCGTGCGCGGTTCGCTACGGCATCATTGGCGAGCCGCTGCCCGATGCTGAAACCGTGGCCGCCGTCGCCGCCCCGGCCGGGCCGTTCCCCGACGAAGCGCGTAAGGAGGTGGCCACGGTGCTCGGCGGCCCGTTCATCGTCTTTCGCGACAAGGTCCAACAGGAGCTGAAACTCTCCAAACTCCAGCGACAGAAGGTGCTCGACACATTTCCCGAATACGTCCAGGAAACCATGAAGACCTTCGAGAGGATCGGGGACCTGAAGCCGCAAGAGCGGGAGAAGGAGCTTCAGGCGCATCGCCGGAAGTCGGACGGGAAGCTGACGCATTTCCTGACAGACGTTCTGCAGGCCGAGCAACGACAGCGGCTCATGCAATTGCAATTGCAGCAGGCCGGCGTCTTCGCGCTGCTGGGCGAGCACAAGGCGTTCGCCGACCTGAAAATCACCGACGAACAACGGACGCAGTTCATGGCGGAGGTGCAGGCAATGCACAAGAAGATCGAGCCGCTGGTCAAGGAGGCCGAGGCGAGCGGCAATTCCGCGACGATCATGCACCGAGTCATGAAGATCCGCGCCGAGCACGAGTCCCGCATCGAGTCCATCCTGAGTGAAGCGCAGCGCAAACAATGGCAACGTTTGCTCGGCAAGCCAGTTGACCTCGGCAACTGAGGGCGCCGACGGAGATTTGGAAGAAATGCGCGCGCCGCCTGCCGGAACCGCGTCTTTACTGGTATGGGCCCCTCGATCATCGAAACAGACGAGAGACTGGTCCTCCTGGCACAGCGCGGCGACCGCGGCGCGTTCGAGGAGCTCGTGCGCCGCACTTCGCGCCTGATTTTCGCGCGCCTTTATCTCGAAACGGGAGACGCCCATCTCGCCGAGGATCTGCTACAGGAAACGCTGCTGCGGGCGTACCACGCGCTCGGCCGGCTCAACCATCCGGGCACATTGCGTTCGTGGCTCTTGACCATCGCGCAGAACGTGATGACCGACGCCGCACGCCGTGAAGCCCGGCGCAAGCGGACTGCCCCGCCGCGAGCCGGACCGAATGCGCTGGCGAATGTGCCGGGCCGATCGCCGTCGCCGGAGGACGAGGCGGCACGGAGCGAACAGCGCGAGCAGGTGCTGGCCGTCTTGCGTTCGCTGCCGGAAGAGTATCGCTTGCCGTTGACGTTGCGCTACATCGCCGGAGCCGATTACGAAGCGATCGAAACGCAGCTCGGTTTGTCGAACGGCGCGCTGCGCGGCCTGCTGCATCGCGGGTTGAAGATGCTGCGCAGCCGGTTAGGCGAGCCCGCCCTGGATTAATTGACCCCTCCGGGGTCCGATTGCGGAGATATGACCATGTCGGAACATGCGTGGACTCTTGAGAACCTCGCCGCCCACGTCGCCGGCGGCCTGGAACCCGCGGAGCGTGAGCGGCTGCAGCGTCATCTCGCCGAATGCCCCGAGTGCAGCCGCGCCGTCGCCGCCGCCCGCAGCGCCGACCGTGAGCTCATGGCGCTGTTCGCGGACGTTCGGCCGGGCGCCACGCTGGAAGACCGCATGATCCGGTCGTTGCGGCAGGAGCAGCGACCCGTGCGGCGATTCGGGTCGCCCAGGCTGTCGATCAAGGCCGTGCTCGCGACGGCGGCGGTGGCGCTGATGGCCGTCAGCGGTGCCGCGATCAGCGTGCTGATGGACGAAGACCGCCTCACGCCCTTTGGGTCACCGGCCCGGCAGAACCTTGAGCGACCCAACGCTGAAGAGGCCGGCATAGCATTTAGTCCCGATGGCCGCCGGCTAATGACAGCGGATTTCGATACTTATCATCTCGAGGGCATGAGGAGAACATGGAACGATGCCGCCGACCAGCCCAGTGTCAACGGGGCAGTTACCGACTTTACCCCGTCAGGGGCACGAACCCAAGAGGGCTTCGCTGACACCGTGAAGCTGGCGAAGGAAATCCGCGAGGATGCCGTGTCCCAGCTGGACCACTCGTTCAAGGTCAAGCTGAAGGCCAGGAGTGTTCATGGCGTGGCAGATCTCCTGGACGGGACTACCATGTTCGGCATGGAGATTCAGCAAGGTTACGACCGCAAGCCGAGCCTGGGTGTTCCGCCCGTACAAACGCCGCCCGGAGGAAGCCCACCCGTCGAGGAAAGCAAGAGCAGGGAACGGGACAAGAAATCCTCCGAGCCGCAGGTTGTACTCTCCGGGAAGGTGGGCGGCAATCGGAACAAGGAATCGCACACGCCTTCCCCATCGATCCCGCCCGGGCGCGCCGAAAACAGTCCGGCCGATGCTAAGGAGCTTTACTTCCGGCCCGGAAGCGACGGCGAACAGAAGTCGTCAAGCAGCTCGTCCGCGACAGGGCTCGAAATGGGGCGGAAAGGAAAGGATGTGGACGGTGACGAGAAGCGGGCGGCGTGGTCCGCTCGTCCGCGAACAGGTGCAAAGCAGGAAGAATCGAAAAAAGAATCCGCCAAACCCGGCGATTCGCCGGTCCTCAAGGAACTCGTGGGCGAGAAAAAGCCCGAGGGGCAACCGGAGCCGGGGGCGCGGCGGTACATCATCCGCTCGGGCGAGATCGACTTCGAAATCGATTCCTTCGATGCCACGGTGCTGACCATCCAGAAGCTCGTCGCCGAAACCAAGGGCGGCTTCATCGCCACCACCAACAGCGACAAGCAAAGCAACGGCAAGATGCGCGGCGAGGTCGTGGTCCGTGTGCCGCCCGATCAGCTCGATCGCTTCGTGCTCGATCTGCGGCAGCAATTGGCCAAGACCGGCGAGTTGAAAGGGCAGCGCATCGGCAGCCAGGACGTGTCGAAGACGTACACCGACCTGGAGAGCCATCTCAAGGGCGCGCGGGCGATGGAGGAGCGGTTCCTCAAGATCATCAAGGACGGCAAGGGCGAGATCAAGGACCTGATCGCGGCCGAGAATGCCCTGGGCGTCTGGCGCACCAAGGTGGAGGAATATGAGGGCGAGCTCCGCTACTATTCGAACCTCATCGCGCTGAGCACGCTCAAGATCAGCCTGACGGAGAAGGACATCCGCGTCGCCGCCGCGGTCAGCGAGAGCGAATGTGTGAACGCCGGCCTCGAGGTCGACGACGTCGAGAAGGCAATGCGGGCGGTGCTCAAGGCGGTCGAGGAAGCCAAAGGCCGGGTCACGCGCTCGGTGATGAAGGACCGCGACGCGGGGCAGTTCGAGGCTCAGCTCGAGTTCGAGGTCGCCCCCGACGCGGCCGGCCCAATTCGCGATCGGCTCCGGCAGCTTGGGACGCTGACCCGGCTGGAAATCGACCGCGTGCTGTCGACCGACGGCGGCCAGAAGTTCCCCAAGGACGGCAAGCTCGAACGTGGCAACACGCAATTCAAGCTGCAGCTCTACAACCTCGCCAATGTCGAGCCGCGCGAAACGGTGACGATGCGCGTCGCCGCCACCGACCTCGTGACTGCCTACCGCGCGGTGAGCGCGGCGGTCGCCAAGGTGAAGGGCCGCGTGCGCACGGCCGACTACAACGAGCAGAATCGGCAAAAGGCGATCGCGACGCTCGATTTCGACGTGATGCGCGATGACGAGGCGGCCATCCAGGCGGTGCTGACCGGCGCCGGCGAGGTGCTGTCGCGCCAGGTGACGCGCACCGACAAGCGCGACAAGGTCACCGACGCCAAGGTGCGGTTCAGCGTCGCGCTGATCAGCCTGGACAATATCGGCGCCCGCGAAACCGTGACGCTCCGGCTTGCGGCTCCCGATGTTGCCGCCGCCCACCGCACCTTGCGCGACGTGGTCGGCAAGGCGAGCGGGCAGGTGATCAACGTCGATCTGAACGAGCAGGATCGGCAGAAGGTCGTCGCCCAGCTCGATTTCTACGTGATGCGCACCGAGGAAGGCGCGGTGCTGACGGCCGTCAACGATGCCGGCGCGGTGCTCTCCCGCCAGGTGACGCGTGCCGGCGAAGGCGACAACGTCACCGACAAGAAGGTGCTGTACAAGATCGAGCTGGTCTCCGCCAGCGCGATCGAGCCGCGCGAGACGGTGGCGATGGTCGTCGAGGTCACCGACGTCGACGCGGCTATCAGCAACCTGACGTTGCAGGTGAAGGAACTGCAGGGCCGTGTGGTCAAGGGGCCGGAAGCGGCGCACGAGCTGAACGGCCGTGTGATCGCGTCGGTGACCTACGATGTGCCGGCGGCGGCGGCGCCGGCGGTCAGCGAAAAGCTCCGCAACACCGGCACGATCAGCGCCAGCCGCACCGTGCCGAACCCGCAAGCGCCCGAGGGGAAGCTGTCGACGGTGCGCTTCAGCGTGACGCTGTCGAACGGCGCCTTGCTGCTGCCGCGTGACGAGGGGCTGTGGGCGCAGGTGCGCAACGGCCTATCGTTCAGCCTGCGTGGCCTGTCGCTGAGCTTGAACTTTCTGATCGTCGGCGTGCTGTTCGTGCTGCCGTGGCTGGTGCTGCTTGGCGTGATGCTCTGGGTGGTGCGCCGGATCTGGCGTCCAGTGGTGGTGCAGGCGGCGGCGACGATACCAACGGCGACGCCGAGTGCGACGGCGTAAAAGGTAGCGAGCGCCGGGGCTTGTCCCCGCCGTGTAGACCGCCGGGACAAGCCCGGCGGCTCGCGGCGCGTGTTTGCTGGCTCTCAATCACACATCGCCAGCGCCTGGGCCGGCGTCAATGTGCGCTTCAATTCCTCGCGGTGCTTGCGAAACCACGCGAGCACCAGCATCATCCCGTCGGCATGTTCGTACGCCTCACGCAACCCGGACGCTCGCTCGCGGAAGGCGGACTCAATCGCCCGGCGCGCGTGCTCCTTGCTGGCTGCATCGGTCGGGGCGGCCAGCGATGCGAGCGTGCGCGCTCCGTGAATCAGGTACCAGGTCTGGGTCCCGTCGGCTCCGGCAACAGGATAGACGAACGACAATCGCTGCCGGGCATAACGCAGCCGTTCCAACCGACTCGCCAGCCATTCCAGTGGCGCGAGCCGATCGCGCACCGCGGCGGCGCGCTCGTAGTTCTGTGCCTGCGCCGCCTCCGCCATCTGTTGCTGCAACATTGGCAGGGGCCCGGGGTCGGTGCCGGCGAGAAAGGCACGGGCCGCTTGCAGCTGACGCAGGTAGGCGTCACGTGTACAGGTGCCGGTGCACGGGCCCAGGCAGGTGCCGAGATCGAGACGTAGACAGCCGAGCGCAGGTTGCGTCGCCGATTCTGGAGCGATGCAAGTTGTTTCGCCTACGAACAGCTCGCGTTGGTCGGGAAAGATCATCTCGATTGCCTGTGGGCAATCCCGCAGCCGGAAGCAGTCGTTCAGTCGCCGGACCGCTTCCGCGGCCCAACGGCCCGCGGGTATAGGACCAAAAACCGAGGCGGCCGTGCGCGGCGGCGCGGCCGCAAGGAATGCATTTGGCGCCGGCCTGCGGCCGAGGCAGACGAAGGTTTGCCGGCGCCGTAGCGGTTGGCCCTGGACGTTGCAGCGAGGTCGCCAGCGCCGGATCAATTCCAGCTCGCGCAGCAGGCTGGCGAACTCGCCGGGGCAAACTTCCCATAGGATGCGCCGCGCATGCGCAATAATTTTCCCAGCCTTGCGTCCACGGCTGCGCGGACGGAAGTAGCTCAACAGCCGGGTGCGCAGGCTCTTCGCCTTGCCGACATAGATCAGTTCGTGGTGGGCGTCGATCATGCCATAGACGCCGGGCTGGCGCGGCGCGAGCAGCCGGACCTGGCGGCGCAGCTTACCGACTTTACCGTCTGCGGTGTGACTTGTACGGGACACTGCTGGGTCGGTAAAGTAGGCCGATGGGCCGAAATCGACGAAGAGTCCGGGTGGAAACAGGCCGGTCATTTGAGAATCCTTCCAGCGGCAGTATCCAGGGTTCGTAGTTCCGCCTTCAGGCGGTCCGTGGGCCGCTGAAGGCGGAACTACAAACGAATCCTGTTGTATGGAAACAATACAGCAGAGTGTCCCGCGCTGAGGAAAAAAATGGCAGCAAATGTACACTGATAAAAACTGCGGAGGCGCAGCTGCGCGGCGTGCGGGTGAACTCGAATCCGCAGCGAGGATGCAAGCGACCGCAAGGGTAATGAGTTAAAACGACGGACCTATTCGGACGGTCCTGGCGCGGGTGTGTTTGGTACTGGAATTGCTGATATTCGCGTGCTGTCTGCTGCAGAATTGAGAAGCCGGCCCCGACGCCTGCGCCAATCGTGGGATACAATTGGGCAGCCAACCACACGGACTCGCTCGAAGGAGGGTAGCGAAATGCTGGTTCTGAGCCGCAAGCTGGGTGAGAAGATCTACATCAGCGACAATATCTGCATCACCATCGTTGATATTGATCGTGGAAAGATCCGCCTGGGCATCGAGGCGCCGCGTGACGTGCCGATCTTCCGGCAGGAGCTCCTGACCGACAAGAAGGCCGCCGAAACGCCCACCCCGATCGTGGCCGCCAAGACCTGAGTCGAGGATCGTTTCCTCCGACCCCGCGCCGACCCAAAGCCCGCATGCGTGCGGGCTTTTTTCATGCGCGACGCTCCCCTCGCCCCTCGGAGAAGAGGGGTTGGGGGTGAGGGGGCTGGTCATTCGAAAAGCTGGCTCACCGATTCGTTGAAGTGAATGCGCTTGATCGCGTCGGCCAACAGCGAGGCGACGCTCAGCACGCGGATGTTGGGGAGCTGCTTCGCGGGCGGCAACGGAATCGTGTCGGTGATCACCAGCTCCTCGATCGGCGATTCGCGCAGGTTCTTGATCGCATCGCCGCACAGCACGCCGTGCGTGGCACACGCGTACACCTTCTTGGCCCCATGCTCCTTGGCGACGCGGGCCGCCCCGGTGATGCTGCTCGCGGTCGAGATCATGTCGTCGAAGATGACGGCCACCTTGCCTTGCAGCGAGCCGCCGATGATGTTCGCCTGCTTCACCTCGGTCGCGCTGACCCGTCGCTTGTCCACGATCGCGATCGTCCCACCCAGCTTCTTCTGGGAACGCAAGGCCCGCTTGACGGCCCCCTCGTCGGGGCTGAGCACCACGAAATCGGCCGGCGGAATGTGCAGGCCGCGCACGTAGTCGTTGATGACGGGGCTAGCAAACAAGTGATCGACCGGGATGTCGAAAAAACCCTGGATTTGTGCCGCGTGCAGGTCCATCGCCAGGATACGGCTCGCCCCCGCCGTCGTCAGCAGGTCGGCGACCAGCTTCGCCGTGATTGGCACCCGGCCGACGTCTTTGCGATCCTGTCGGGCGTAACCGTAATACGGTAGCACCACCGTGATGCGCGCGCGCTGCCGCGCTTGAGGCTGTCGAGGATGACGAGCAGCTCCATGATGTTTTCGTTGACGGGATGGCAGGTCGGCTGCACCACAAATACATCACGGCCACGCACATTCTCATCGATGCGGGCCAGGAACTCGCCGTCGGGAAAATTCTGGAAGTAGATGCTGCCGAGCGGGTCGCCGAGGCAATGGGCGATGCGTTCCGCGAGGCGCGGGTTGGCCCGGCCGCTGAAGACCTTGAGTAGGTTGTTCTGATTCATGACCTTCCCGTACGATCGGCCGGGCCGCAAGCGCGAGGGGGTGGATTGCCGTTTTAAGGTTGCGTGAAGGAGATGGCAAGTGAACGGCAGCGCTAGCCCATGACGCCATACGCATACGGCGTCGTGACCGGGTCTTTCTCCTCGAAGCGCGCCAGCCGCAGCGGCGTGACGTCGAGCACTCGGGCCTGGCCGTCGACGACCAGCTCGGCCACCAGCTGGCCGACGATGGGCGACATCTTGAAGCCGTGGCCGCTGAAGCCGACCGCGCAGTACGCGCCTTCGAGGCCGGGCAGGCGATCGATGATCGGGTGCCAGTCGGGCGTGATCGCATACAGCGCGCCGTAGCCGCCTCGGCCGTAGCCGCGGTGCATCGCGGGATAACGGCGGCTGAGCTTTTGCCGAACCTGCGGCAGCCAGTCGCCGTCGGCGGCCTCGTTGTAACTCTCGGGATCGACGGGATTGCTCGCCTCCTCGCCGGCCAGGCTGCCCGCGTGGATCATCTCGCCGTGGGTCGGCTTGAAGTAGAGCCCCTGCACGAAATCGCCGTAGATGGCGGTGCGCCGGCCAAAGTCCGCGGGCTTGCGATAGAGCGCCACCTGCGTCCGGCACGCCTGCACCGGCAGGGTGATGCCGGCTTCCTGACCGAGCTGGGCCGCCCACGGACCGGTCGCGAGCACGACGGTACCGGAGTTGTAACGGCCCTCGTTTGTCTCGACGCCGGTGATCTTGCCGCCGTGCGCGACCACGCCGCGCACCTCGACGCCGAGGCGAATGTCCGCGCCCTCACGGCGAGCGGCGTCGGCGAATGACGCCACGACCTGCACCGCCTCGACGTAGCCCGCCTCGGCCTCGAACGCGGCAATCTCGTCCTCCAGTAGCCGGGCATTCGGATCGAGCTCGGCCAATTCCTGGGCCGACACCTTGCGGACATCGACGCCCAGCTCCTGCTGCAGCGCGAGATTCGCTTCCAGCCCCGCCCGGTCGCGCTCATTGACGACGAGCACCATGCCGGCGCGGGTGAACACCGGCGGCCCGCCGACGAGGTCCTCGAAGTGCTCGAAGATGCGCAGACTTTTCTGGGCCATGAGCGTCGTGAGGCGATTGGAGTAATGCTGGCGAATGATCGCGCCGGACTTGCCGCTGGAGCCGGCGCCGAGAAACGACTTCTCCAGCAGCATCACGCGCCCGGCGCGGCGGCGCACCAGGTGCCAGGCGATGCTGGTCCCCATGACGCCGCCGCCGACGATCAGGATGTCGCAGTTAACCGCCATGTTCTGGTGAGTGGTGAGTGGTAAGTGGTGAGTGGTAAGTGGTGAGTGGTCAGTAGTGAGTGGTCAGTAGTGAGTGGTCAGTAGTGAGTAGGTGGCACGCCGCGGGCCGACAGGCCTGCGGGTTCAGCGGCGCCGTTACCCGCGGGCCTTTCGGCCCGCGGCGGGAGCGGTGCTTCCTACAACTCACCACTCACCACTCACCACTCACAAACCTACGCCGTCTGATCCGGGAACAGCGCCGTACTGAGATAGCGTTCGCCCAGGTCGGGCAGCACCACCACGATGAGCTTGCCGGCGTTCTCGGGGCGCTTGGCGACCTGCACGGCCGCCCAGGCCGCGGCGCCGCCACTGATGCCGGCCAGGATGCCCTCTTCACGGGCCAGCCGACGCGAGGTCGTGAATGCGTCCTCGTCCTGCACCTGCACCACCTCGTCGATGATCTTCAGGTTCAGGATCGCCGGGATGAAGCCGGCGCCGATACCCTGGATCTTGTGCGGCCGGCGGTTGAGCGGCTGTTTGTTCAACGTCTGTGTGATGACCGGGCTGTTGACCGGCTCCACCGCGATCGCCTTGAACGAGGCCTTGCGCGGCTTGATCACCTCCGCGACGCCCGTGATGGTGCCGCCGGTGCCGATGCCGGACACGAGGATGTCGACCTTGCCCTGCGTGTCGTGCCAGATCTCCTCGGCCGTGGTCTTGCGGTGAATTTCCGGGTTGGCCGGGTTCTCGAATTGCTGCGGCATGAACGAATTGGCGGTGGCGGCGAGGATTTCCTTCGCCTTGTTGATGGCGCCGGTCATGCCCTGGTCGCCCGGCGTGAGCACGATTTCGGCGCCAAACGCCTTGAGCAGCCGGCGGCGTTCGAGGCTCATCGTCTCGGGCATCGTGACGATGAGCTTGTAGCCGCGCAAGGCGCAGGTGAAGGCGAGGCCGATACCGGTGTTGCCGCTGGTCGGCTCGACGATGGTCGAGTTCTTGTTGATCTTGCCGTCGCGCTCGGCGGCGTCGATCATCGACACGCCGATGCGATCCTTGACGGACCAGAGGGGGTTGAAGCTTTCGAGCTTGGCGGCGACGGTGCCCTTGGCGTCGCCGACGACCCGGCGCAGCCGCACCAACGGAGTGCCGCCGATAACCTGGGTGATGTCGTCGTAGATCTTGCCGCGGAATCCTTCAGGCATGGGTAATCCTCCCAAGAACGGTGAAAAACTCGGCTATGGGCGAGTTTAGGTGAAATGGTCGGCGCGACAAGGTCGCAATCGCCGTTTACGTTTAGCGCTCGCCCGCTGTCCGCGACCGTTCCAGTGTAGCCGTCACGCTCCGCGTGAGGACCCGTCACGCGGAGCGTGACGGCTACACTATTCCAACCGTGCCGACGGGCCCGCCTGGAAGTCGCGCACCTCGATCTCCACGGAGCGATAGCCCTGCCATTCGTTGAGCCGCGGCGTGAAGGCGAGGCAGCACTGGCCGCCCGCCGACATCAGCTCCTCGAGGCGATCACCCATGCCGAACGCGATCGCCCGCACTTCCTTGCCGTTCTGCCGGACGCGGAAACTGAGGTGGCGCTCGCCGCCGCCGACCTTGCGCGGTTCGCCGGCGATCTGCAAACGGTCGGCCAAGAGCAATGGCTGCGGATTGCCCGAACCATACGGCTCCAGTTGCTCCATCGCCTGCAAGAGGCCGAACGTCAACGCCGAGAGCGGCACCTCGGCGTCGATGACGATCCGATGCGCCCGCGGCTCGGCGCCGAAATGGCGCAGCACCACGTCGCAGAAACGCTGGCGAAAGCCGTCGATCTGGTCCGGCACGATGCGGAAGCCGGCGGCGGTGGCGTGGCCGCCGTGGCTTACCAGGTCGCCGGTACACGCCTCGAGCGCCTCATGCAGCCGAAAGCCCGGCACCGATCGGCCCGAGCCCTGGCCGTGCGGCTGGCCCTCGCGCAGCGCGATCATCAGCACCGGGCGGGCGTACAGGTCCACCAGCCGGCTGGCGACGATGCCGAGCAAGCCGGGGTGCCAGCTCGGGCTGGCCAGCACCAGCGCCGGCGCGCCGAGCTCGCGCTCGGCCAGCTCGCGCGCTTCCTGCAGGATCTTGCGTTCGATGAGCTGGCGTTCGTGGTTTTGCCGTTCGAGATAATCGGCCAGGATGTCGGCCCGCTGTGTCGAGGTCGTCATCAAGAGCTCGACCGCGAGCCGGGCGGTGCCGAGCCGTCCCGCCGCGTTGAGGCGCGGCGCCAGCGCATAGCCGATGTCCACCGCGCCGAGGTTGATCTTGGCGTCGAGCTTGGCTTGCTTGAGCAGGGCGAGCACGCCGACGCCCGGCTTGTGCCGCAGCCGGGCCAGGCCGTGGCGGACAAAGACGCGGTTTTCGTCGAAGAGCGGCACCACGTCCGCCACGGTGCCGAGCGCGGCCAGCAACAGCGCGTCGAGCAGGAACTCGCGCAGCGGCGGCGTGACGCGCGGACTGCCGCATGCGCGCTTGCAAAGCGCCCAGGCAAGCTTGAACGCGACGCCGGCGCCGGAGAGGTTGCCGCACGGATAGAGCCGGCCGTCGGCAGCCGGGAGGCGCGGATGCACCAGTGCTGCCGCATAAGGCAGCGTCGACTTCGGCTCGTGGTGGTCGGTGACGACCAATTCCAGGCCGAGCCGGCGCGCTTCCTCCGCCTCGGCCACGCTGGCGATGCCACAATCGACGGTGATAACAAATTGCACGCCGGTCGCGGCCAGCTTGCGGAGCGTTTCGCTACTCAGCCCGTAGCCGTCCTCAAGCCGGTGCGGCACGTGGAACTCGACCTGGCCGCCAAGCAGCTTGAGGCACGTAGACAGGATGGCGGTGGCCGCGACGCCATCGACGTCGTAATCGCCGTACACGCAGATGCGCCGTTTGGCGCCGACCGCTGCCAGGAGGCGTTCGCAGGCAAGGTCAACGCCCGGCAGCAGCTCCGGCTCGTACATCCCCGACATGGGGCAGCGGAGGAACCGCTCGGCGTGTACCGGCTCGACGAGTTGGCGGTTGAGCAACAGCTGGGCGACGATCGGCGAGACACGCAGCGACCGGGCCAGCTGGTCGATGGCCACCGGATCGTGCGGCAGAAGATTCCAGAGCTTGCGTCGCGGAAGATCATCCATGCTGGGATTGTATCAGCATCACCCGACGCGATCCGGCACCACGAACGGCGCCCGGTACTGCCGAGTCAGCAGCCGATTCGCCTCGGCGTTGTTGCGTATCGATTCGTTCGCTGCGTCGATCTCGAGCCGAGCGCCCACCTGCAGGTTGCTGTCGTCGAGCGGGACCCGGTTGTAGCTAAGATGGTCCACCATGCGATCGAGCGTCTCACCCGCCTGTGAATCGCTGCCGAACACGCCTGCGCACCGATCGAGCGGCACCACCGTGCCGAGGCGGAAGCTGGCGTTGGCCAGGTGGCACAGGGCGCTGGAATAGTGCCCTTCGAGGATGTCGGCGTTCAGGTCCTCGCGCCGCCCACTCTTGACGGCGGCGATGAAGTTGGCGAAATGGCTGCCGCCGCCCGCGCCGCGACGTGCCGGTTGCGCTGCGGCCGGCAACGGCTCGCTCTGAGTGCCGCCGCCCGGATAGAACCGCTGGCCGGCGATGATCCCTTCCTCCAGATGGAAGACGTTGCCGATCGACTGGCCGCGATAGCTGCCCGTGGGCAGGCCGCGCACCTCGAAGATTAGCTTGGTCGGACCGTAGTCGAAGACGGCGATCTGCGTGTTGGCGGTCTGGCCCTGGTCGAGATAGCCGAAGCGGCCGCCCACCGCGACGACGCTGCGCGGCAGCGTGGCGTTGGGGATGGCCCAGCGCGCGAGGTCCATCTCGTGGACGCCCTGGTTGCCGATGTCGCCGTTGCCGAAATCCCAGAACCAGTGCCAGTTGTAATGCACGAGATTGGCGTGGAACGGCTGCTGGGCTGCGGGACCAAGCCAGAGGCTGAAGTCGAGCCCTGTCGGCGCGCTGCCCTGCGGCCGCTGCCCGATGCTGGCACGCGGCTTGTAGCAGAGGCCGCGCGAGACGAGCAGCCGGCCATAGCGGCCCGAATGGATCAGCGCCATGGTGTTGGCCCAGGTTTGGCTGCTGCGGCTCTGCGTGCCGTGCTGGACGATGACGTTGTGTAGCCGGGCCGTCTCGGTGGCGATCCGGCCTTCCTTGACATTGTGGCTGCACGGCTTCTCGACGTAGACATGCTTCCCGGCCTGGGCGGCCCAGATGGTGATCAGGCTGTGCCAGTGGTTTGGCGTGGCGACCGAGACGGCATCGAGATTGCGGTCCTCCAGGGCGGTGCGAATGTCCTGCACGAGCCGCGGCGTGTTGTGTCCGCGCTCGCGCACCTGCCGGCGCGCGCTTCGTGGATGCGCGTGTCGGGATCGATGAGGTACGTAACCTGGACACCGTCCATGCCGGCGAACTGGCGAATGTGTTCGGTGCCGCGGCTGTTGACGCCAGCGATGCCGAGGCGGATGGTTTCGTTGGAGCCGAGCACCCGGCCGGTCGATTTAGTGCCGGCGATGGTGACGGTGGCGGCGGCGGCGAGGGTTTGCAGGAATTGGCGGCGGTGCTGCTGTGGCATGAGAGTGCACTCCGGGGTTCAGGGACCGCGAGCGGCGGGTTCGGGGCTGGCTCGTCCCTTTCTTATACCCGGACGCGGACGTGCGTGCAAGTTGTTCGGCGAGAGCCAGCGCTGCCGACAGGGTGCCGTCTCGCCACGCGCGGCGTGCGTTTTGCCAACCTCGCCGAGCCGCTGCCGCGCTATCGCGTCCACAGCGGCTCGACCAAGAGCCGGCATACGCACGCCGCCCTACGGCATACGCTGGCGGTTAAGGACATGTACTGGGTCGGCCACATGAACCTCGGCGATCGGCTGCGTTGGTGGGCCGAACGGCTGCTGTTGTGCCTACCCGCGGGGCTGATCGTGCAGCTCTTCCGCCGCCTGCAATATCGCCGCGACCTCCCGCGGCAACCGGCACCCCCGCCACGCGGACGCCGTGACGCAGCGTGAGAGCCCGTTGCAAAAAAGGGGACAGGACCTCTGCGGCCCCGTCGAAACCCGAAAAATCGTGGGGTCGGAAAGGTCCTGTCCCGTTTCTTGCAACGGGCTCCAAACAAGTCGCGCTTGACCACGAATAGTGCGCATAACACGACGAAGCATAGAATGGCCGGAATGTGTTGCCCGCGATTCGCCCGACGGCCGCCGAGGTGGAGCGTTGATGTGAGCGCCAATCCGAGACTCGAGGTGCGGCCGGCCGGGTCGAAGGGACGCGGCGTATTCGCCCTGGAGCCGATCGCGCGGGGCCGGCGAGTCCTGGCCCTGGGGGGTCGGCTGCTGCGGACTGCGGAGTTGACCGACGACTTGCTGGCGCTGCAAGTCGATGTGGATCTCTGGCTTTGCTCCGACGGCTCGTTGCTCGACGATCTGGTCAACCATTCATGCGATCCCAACACAGGTTTCTCCGACGGCGCACCCGTGCTCCATGCCCTGCGCAACATCGAGGCCGGTGAAGAAATTTGCTGGGATTATTCGACTTCGATCTCGGAGCCCGGCTGGACTCTGGAGTGCCGGTGCGGCGCAGCGAACTGCCGAGGCGTGATACGGCCCTGGGGAGAATTGCCGCCGGCAGCGCATCGCGGTTGCGCGGTTGCGCACTAGCGTACTTGCAAGCATGGGGAGCGGAATGATGAAGGATTACCGCTACAGCGCACCAATCACCGCGTCGGTCATCTCTGTGGTTGTGGCACTGCCGCCAAGGTCGCGCAGGCGCACTTTGCCGGCGGTGAGCACCGTCTCGATCGCCCGAAGAATGCGGGACGCAGCTTCATGCGCCGATCATGTCGAGCAGGTCGAGCGCCGGCAGCAGCAGCGGCAGCGGATTGGCCCGGTCGGCGCCGATGGCCGCGCGCGTGCCGCCGTGGAAGCACTCGAAGACCTTGATGCCGTCGCCGATGTTGATGCCGGCCGCGGCGCTGATGCCGCCGACGATGCCGGCGCCGAGGTCGCTGACGATGTCGCCGTACAGGTTGCCCATCGCCAGCACCTCGAACTGCTGCGGGCGCGAGACCATTTGCATGCAGCAGTTATCGACGATGATCTCCTTCGGCTGCACCTCGGGAAACTCCTTCGCCACACTGCGAAACGCATCGAGAAACAGGCCGTCGGCCTGCTTGAGGATGTTCGCCTTGTGGACGCAGTGGATCGTCTTGCGGCCGGCTCCGGGCGTAGTCGAAGGCGAAGCGGAAGAAGCGGCGGCTGGCAGCGTCGGTGACGACCTTGATGCTCTGCACCACGCCGGGCACAATCTCGTGCTCGATCGAGGTGTACAGATCCTCGGTCAGTTCGCGCAAGACGAGCATGTCGACGCCGGTGAAGCGCGCGGGCAGGCCGGCGATGTTCTTGAGCGGCCGCACCGCCGCAAACAGGCCGAGGGCGCGGCGCATCAGCACGTTGAAGTTGACGTGCGTCTTGCCGGGGACGGGGAGGAACTTGGTCTTGAGGGCCAGGCCGTTCGTGCGCACGGAGTCGAGCATGGCCGGCGGTAGCGGATCGAGGCCCTGCGCAACCGCTTCGCCGCCGCCGACGTGAATGTCCCATGCAATGGTCGCGCCGGCTGCCTCCACGATGCGCTTGACGGCGGGGACCTGGTCGTAACCGATGCCGCCGCCCTGAATCAACGTGACGCGCATGAATGCCTCCTTTGGTGAGAGGGTGAGGGGTCTTCTCGTTCACCACTCGCCCACTCGCGCCGTCACCCTCTCACCCCCTCACCTTCTCACCCCCTCACCTTCTCACCCCCTCACCTTTTCACCCCCTCACCCCTCACCCCTCACCGCCCTCACCCTCTCACCAAATTGCCCACCAGCCGCGCGGTGAGCGTCGCCGTGTTGCCGTCGCCGCCGAGGTCGCGCGTCAGGCCCTCGCCTGCCTGCAGCGTGCGCCGCACCGACGCCTCGATCCGGGCGGCGGGATCGGGCTGGCCGATGTGCTCCAGCAGCATCGCCGCGGAACGCACCAGCGCGATCGGATTGGCCAGGCCCTTGCCCGCGATGTCCGGAGCGCTGCCGTGGACCGCCTCGAAGACGGCGTAGCGGGCGCCGATGTTGGCGCCGGGCACGACGCCGAGACCGCCGACCAGGCCGGCGCACAGGTCGCTCAGCACGTCGCCGAACAGGTTCTCCATCACGAGCACGTCGTAGCCCGCCGGATCCTGGGCCAGGCCGAGCGCGACGTGATCCACCGGCCACGCCTCGTACTGAAGGAACGGGAAGTCGTCGGCAACCTCCTGGGCAATTCGCAGGAACATGCCGTCGCTCAAGGGCAAGACGTCGGCCTTGTGGACCGCGGTCACCTTGCGCCGGCCGTGATGGCGGGCGAACTCGAAAGCGTAGCGGACGATGCGCTGGGCCGCGTCGCGCGTCACCAGGCGTAGGCTCTCGACGACGCCCGGCACCACGACGTGTTCCATGCCCGCGTACAGCCCCTCGGTGTTTTCGCGGACAACCACCAGGTCCACGCCGGTGTACGGCACGCGGACGCCGGGCAGGGTCTGCACCGGGCGAACGCTGGCATACAGGTCGAGCGCCTGGCGCAGGCGCACGTTGATTGAGCGAAAACCCTTGCCGATCGGCGTGGTACACGGTCCCTTGAGGGCGACGCGGTACTTGCGGATCAGGCCGACGGTCGCGTCGGGCAACGGATCGCCGCAGCGCTCGGCGGCACCGAGGCCGGCAGGCGCGTCGATCCAGTCAACGCGCGCACCAGCGGCGCGCACCACCTCCTGGGTGGCCGCCATCACCTCGGGACCGATGCCGTCGCCGGCGATCATCACGACCGGTGTCATGCCTGACCTCGCATGCTTCGCGGGCTGGGTATCACGGCCCAGATAGGTATACGTGTAGTGTTCGACGCCAACTGTGCAATGGCTTGTCCAGCATCGTCGTTCCCACGCTGCGGCCGAGCGTGGTAACGTGGGCTAGCGGTCGCACGGGGACGTGCCGTGGCGCAGGGCTTCGGGGTCGCCGATCAGGCGGCGCAGGTCGGCGAAATCGACGGGCTTGATCAGGTGCGCGTCAAAGCCGGCCTCGCGCGAACGCCGGCGGTCCTCCTCCTGGCCATAGCCGGACAGCGCGATCAGCCGCACGGTGCGCAGTCCCGGATCGCAGCGGATGGCGCGGGCCACGGCGTAGCCATCCATGCCGCCCGGCAGGCCGATGTCGCACAGCACCACTTGCGGGTGAAACGCGCGGGCCGCCGCAACCCCGGCGGGACCGGCATGCGCGACCTGGACCTCGTGGCCGGTCATGGCAAACAGGATCCGCATGCTCTCGGCGGCGTCGCGGTTGTCCTCGATCACCAGCACGCGGTTGACGCCGGGGCCCGCGTCGGGCGCCGCCACCGGCGGCGCCACCGGCGGCACGGCATCGACGAGCGGCAGCCGGATGGCGATCTCGGTGCCCGCGCCGAGCCCGGGACTGGCGGCGCGGACCTCGCCGCCGTGCAGCTGCACCAGGCCGCGCACGAGTGCCAGGCCGAGGCCCAGGCCGCCGCGGCTGCGATCGAGGCTGCTGTCGGCCTGGCTGAACGTGTCGAAGACGCGCTCAAGCATGTCGCGATCCATGCCGATGCCCGTGTCGCGCACCCGCAGGACGGCGGCGGCGGCAAGCCCGTCGCCGTTTTCCGCGGCGAGCTGCACGGTCACCACGCCGCCGGCGTCGCTGAACTTGCTGGCGTTGTGCAGCACGTTGCCGATCACTTGCGCCAACCGGGTCACGTCGCCGTCGACGTGCAACGGCGCCTCCGGCAGCACGGACTCAAGCGTGAGGCCGTTCTCGGCCAGCAGGCTGCGGTAATCTTCGAGGGTGTCGTGGACCAGGCGGGTCAGGTCGAGCCGTTGCGTGCGCAAGAGGATCTTGCCGCGCGCGAGGCGCGACGTGTCGAGCAGGTCGTCGACCAGGCGAGCCATGTGCCCGACCTGACGATCGATCATGTCGCGCGCCTGCATGAGCATTGGCTCGCGCGAGCCGGTGAGCTTGAGCACGTGGACCGCGTTGCGGATGGGCGCCAGCGGGTTGCGCAGCTCGTGGGCCAGCATCGCCAGGAATTGATTCTTGCGTTGGTCTTCTAGCTGAATGTTCTGGTACAGGCGGGCGTTATCCAGGGCGATGGCCGCCCGGGCGGCCAGGTCGCCCGCCAGCGCCAGGTCCGCCGCGCTGTGCCGCGCCCGACGGGCCCAGGGCGAGCGTCATGGCGCCCAGCATGCGCCCCGCGCCGCCAGGGGCACCACTGCCACCGAGCGCAGGCGGACATCGGCCGCGTAGACCCCGTTGGTGGGCGCCGCGGCCACGGCGGGCAGCGCCGGCCAGGGACCGACGTCGGTGAGATGCAGCGGCTGGCCCGTGTCGAGGCAGCGGCGCGTCATGTCGGCAAGGGCGGCGAGCGGGCCGGCGCCATCCTCCACTGTCAGGCTGTGGACGACGCCGTCCGGTCCGGTCCAGGTCAGCTCTGCCGCGCCGAGCCGGCCATGCTCGTCGACGCGGTGGACCGCGCCCAGGTCGGCGAGCGCCGGCACGAGGTGCCGGGCCAATGCCTGTAGCGTGGTGCCATAGTCGAGCGTGCTCGACAGGGCGGTGCTGGCCTCGGCCAGCAGCGCGAATCGGCGGGTGGCGTCCTCGGCGGCAGCGCGCGCCGCCTGTTCATGAGCCAGGGCGACGCGCTCGTCGGCCTGCCGCCGCACCTGCTGCGTCATCAGGTGCAGATCGACGAAGACCTTGACCTTGGTCCGCAGCACGTCGGGCACGACCGGCGCGAAGATGTAGTCGACTGCCCCCAACCCATAGCCGCGGGCCGTGTGCACCTCATCGGCGTAGGCGGTCATGAAGATGATCGGCGTGTGCGCCGACTTCTTGCGCCGGCGGATGTACGCGGCGGTTTCCAGGCCGTCCATGCCGGGCAGGTTGATGTCGAGCAGAATCACCGCGAAGTCGTGCGCGAGCACCAGGCGCAGCGCCTCCTCGCCGCTGCGCGCGGTGACAAGGTTCTGGCCCAGCTCCGCCAGGACCGTCTCCAGGACCAGAAGCTTGTCCGGAAGATCGTCCACGAGCAGGATACTGGCCCGATCCAGTGGTCGGTCGGTGCTCTCCACCAAGCATCCTCTAAATCCGAAATCCGAATATCGAAATCCGAAACAAATCCAAAATCCGAAGCACGAAATCCAAAACAAGGAACCGGCGTTGTTCGCGTTTCGAAATCTGAATTTCGGATTTCGAGTTTTTTTCGGATTTCGATATTCGAATTTCGGATTTCCCCGAAGGGGCTAGCGGTGCAGCCACGCCCGCAGCACCGCCAGCAGTTGCTCCGTGTCCACGGGCTTGGACAGGTAGTCCCACGCTCCTGCCTCGATGCACTTCTCGCGGTCGCCCTTCATCGCCTTGGCGGTCACCGCGATGATCGGCATCGACTTCAGCTCAGGTATCTTGCGGATTTCGCGCATGGTGTCGATGCCATCCATCTCGGGCATCATGATGTCCATCAGCACGATGTCGACGTCGGGCTGCGACTGCAGGATGCAAATCGCGTCCCGGCCGTTGTCCGCCGACACGATGAGCATGTCCTGCTCCTCGAGCACCGTCGAGAGGGCGAAGATGTTGCGCATGTCGTCGTCGACGATCAGCACCTTGCGTCCGGGCAGCACCTTGTCGGAGCGGTGCAGCCCCTCCAGAAGGCGGCGCTTGGCGTCGGGAAGGTCGGCCATCTTGCAGTGCAGGAACAGCGCCGCCTGGTCGAGCAGCCGCTCCGGCGAATAGACCTGGCGCACCGTGTACGACTCGGCCAGCTTCTTCCAGCCGTCGCCCTCGTCGCGGAAGGCGCTGCCGTCGCCGTAGACGATCACCGGCAGATGACCGACGCCCGGCGGGCGGCGAATCTGCTCCTCGAGCACAGCGGGGGTCAGGTCGGGCACGTCCGGGCCGAGGACCAGGCAATCGATCGTATCGTTCTCGAGCGCCGTCAGCGCGGTCGCGGCGGCAGCGACCGCCGTGACCCGCACATTGGCAACCTCGACGGACTCGCGAATGCGCTCGAGCTTGGACGGATCGGGTTCGACCACCAGCACGTTCTTGGTCGCGCGGGTGACGTAGCCCTTGAGGCCGTCGATCACCTGATCCACCGCTTCCTTGGTCTTGATCGGCTTGGCGACGAAGGCCATGGCGCCGCCGGTGAGGGCGCGGTCGCGCGCCTCTTCGGTCGAGATGACGCACACCGGGATGTGCCGGGTGCTGACGTCGTTCTTGAGGCGGTCGAGCACGCGCCAGCCCTCGATGTCGGGCAGGAAGATGTCGAGCGTGACCACGGCGGGCTGGTACTCGCGCGTCAGCGCCAGCGCGGCAGCGCCCAGCGACGTCACCAGTCCCTTGAAGCCCTTCTCGCGCGCCGAGTCCAGGAGCACACGGGCGAAGGGCAGGTCGTTCTCGACGATGAGCAGCACGCGGTCGTCCGGTTGGATGCTGCCGCGATCGTCGCCCGCCTCGTTGACCAGCGCCGCCGGTGCCGGCACCGCATCGACGGGCGCGAACAGGCGCGGCAGGATTGCCGCGGGGACGCCGCCCGCCGGCCGGGCCGGTGCTTCCACGCGCAGCGCGCGATTGCCGCCGCAGTCGCCGTTGCTGTCGGCCGGCGGCGCGGCGATGAGGGCCGGCTCGGCGGCCGGCTTGCGCGTGATCCGCGGCGGCGCGTACGTTTGCGGCAAGAACAGCGTGAACGTGCTGCCGCGGTCGGGGCCGCTGACCAGGCGAATCTCGCCGCCCAGAAGTCGCGACAGCTCCCGGCTGATCGCCAGGCCCAGGCCGGTGCCGCCGTACTTGCGGCTGGTGCTGCCGTCGGCCTGCTGGAACGCCTCGAAGATGATCTGCTGCTTGTCCGGCGGGATGCCGATGCCCGTGTCGGTCACCGAAAAGGCGAGCACCGTTCCGGCGCGGTGCAGTTCCTCGTTGTCGTGGCTCCAGCCGACGGTGGCCGGCTCCACCGTCAAGGTCACCTGCCCGTGATGCGTGAACTTGAACGCGTTGGACAGCAGGTTCTTGATGACCTGCTGCAGGCGCTTGGCGTCGGTGAACATGGCCTTGGGCAGCTCGGGAGCCATGCGGATGAGGAAATCCAGCCCCTTGGCCTCGGCCACGTGGCGGAAGGTCCGCTCGACGTAGCTGTGCAGGTCGTCGAGCCGCAGCTCGCCGACATCCACGACCACCGTGCCCGACTCGATCTTGGACAGGTCGAGGATGTCGTTGATGAGCATCAGCAGGTCGTTGCCGGACGAGTGAATGGTCTTGGCGAACTCCATCTGCTTGGGCGTCAGGTTGCCTTCGGGATTCTTCGAGAGCTGGTCGGACAGGATGAGCAGGCTGTTGAGCGGCGTGCGCAGCTCGTGCGACATGTTGGCGAGGAATTCCGACTTGTACTTCGAGGTCAGGGCGAGCTGCTTGGCCTTTTCCTCGAGCGCCTGGCGGGCCTGCTCGACTTCGTGGTTCTTGCGTTCGACTTCCTGGTTCTGATGGGCGAGCAGGCGGGCCTTTTCCTGCAGCTCCTCGTTGGTGTTCTGCAATTCCTCCTGCCGGCTCTGCAGCTCGCTGGGCCAGCGACTGCGACTGCTTGAGCAGGTCCTCCGTGCGCATGTTGGCCTCGATCGTGTTGAGCACGATGCCGATCGACTCGGTGAGCTGATCGAGGAACGCCTGGTGCGTCGGGTTGAACCGCTCGAAGGACGCCAGCTCCAGCACGCCCTTGACCTGCCCCTCGAAGATGACCGGCAGCACCAGGATGTTCTGCGGCGCCGCCTCGCCCAGGCCGGACGCAATGCGGATGTAGTCCGGCGGGATGTTGGCGAGCAGGATCTTCTGCTTCTCCAGGGCGCACTGGCCGACCAGCCCCTCGCCCAGGCCGATCCGCTTGCCCAGCGCCCCTGCCCCTGCGAGGCGTAGCTGGCCAGCAGCGTCAGCCGCGGCACGTCGCCGGACGAGTCGAGCACGTAGAAGACGGCCTGCTGGGCGGTCACCACGGGGGCAAGCTCCGAGAGGATGAGCCGGCCGACCGTGGTCAGGTCCTGCTGGCCCTGGAGCATGCGGCTGAACTTGGCGAGGTTGGTCTTGAGCCAGTCCTGCTCGGTGTTCTTGAGGGTGGTGTCGCTTGCAGGTTGCGGATCATCTCGTTGATGTTGTCCTTCAGCGCCGCCACCTCGCCCTGCGCCTCGACCGTGATCGACCGCGTCAGGTCGCCCTTGGTGACGGCGGTGGCGACCTCGGCGATGGCGCGCACCTGCGTGGTCAGGTTGGCGGCGAGCTGGTTGACGTTCTCGGTGAGGCCCTTCCAGGTGCCGGCCGCCCCGGGCACCTTGGCCTGGCCGCCGAGCTTGCCCTCGACGCCGACCTCGCGGGCCACCGTGGTCACCTGGTCGGCGAAGGTCGCCAGCGTGTCGATCATGCTGTTGATGGTGTCGGCCAGGGCGGCGATCTCGCCCTTGGCCTCGACGGTCAGCTTCTGCTTGAGGTCGCCGTTGGCCACGGCGGTCACGACCTTGGCGATGCCGCGCACCTGGCTGGTCAGGTTGCCGGCCATGAAGTTGACGTTGTCGGTCAGGTCCTTCCAGGTGCCGGAGACGCCCTTCACCTCGGCCTGGCCGCCGAGCTTGCCTTCGGTGCCGACTTCGCGGGCCACGCGGGTCACTTCCGCCGCGAACGAGCTGAGCTGGTCCACCATGGTGTTGATGGTGTTCTTCAGCTCGAGAATTTCGCCCTTGACATCGACGGTGATCTTCTTGCGACAGGTCGCCGTTGGCGACGGCCTTGGTCACGTCGGCGATGTTGCGCACCTGGCTGGTCAGGTTGCCGGCCATGGAGTTGACGGAGTCGGTCAGGTCCTTCCAGGTGCCGGCCACGCCGCGCACGTCGGCCTGGCCGCCGAGCTTGCCTTCGGTGCCGACCTCGCGGGCCACGCGGGTCACTTCCGCGGCGAACGAACGAAGCTGATCGACCATCGTGTTGATGGTGTTCTTCAGCTCGAGGATTTCGCCCTTGACGTCGACGGTGATCTTCTTGGACAGGTCGCCGTTGGCGACGGCGGTGGTCACGTCGGCGATGTTGCGCACCTGGGCGGTCAGGTTGCCGGCCATGAAATTCACGCTGTCGGTGAGGTCTTTCCAGGTGCCGGCGACGCCCTTGACGTCGGCCTGGCCGCCGAGCTTGCCTTCGGTGCCGACCTCGCGGGCCACGCGGGTCACTTCCGCGGCGAACGAACGGAGCTGATCCACCATCGTGTTGATGGTGTTCTTCAGCTCGAGAATTTCGCCCTTGACGTCGACGGTGATCTTCTTGCGACAGGTCGCCGTTGGCCACGGCCTTGGTCACGTCGGCGATGTTGCGCACCTGGCCGGTGAGGTTGCCGGCCATGAAGTTCACGTTGTCGGTCAGGTCCTTCCAGGTGCCGGCGACGCCGCGCACGTCGGCCTGACCGCCGAGCTTGCCTTCGGTGCCGACTTCGCGCGCCACGCGAGTCACTTCGGAGGCGAACGAGCTGAGCTGGTCGACCATCGTGTTGATGGTGTTCTTCAGCTCGAGGATTTCGCCGCGCACGTCGACGGTGATCTTCTTCGACAGGTCGCCGTTGGCCACGGCGGTGGTCACGTCGGCGATGTTGCGTACCTGGGCGGTGAGGTTGCCGGCCATGAAGTTGACGCTATCGGTGAGGTCCTTCCAGGTGCCGGCGACGCCCTTGACGTCGGCCTGCCCGCCGAGCTTGCCTTCGGTGCCGACCTCGCGGGCCACGCGGGTCACTTCCGCGGCGAACGAGCTGAGCTGATCGACCATCGTGTTGATGGTGTTCTTCAGCTCCAGAATTTCGCCCTTGACATCGACGGTGATCTTCTTGGACAGGTCGCCGTTGGCGACGGCGGTGGTCACTTCGGCGATGTTGCGCACCTGGGCCGTCAGGTTGCCGGCCATGGAGTTGACGCGATCGGTCAGGTCCTTCCAGGTGCCGGCGACGCCCTTCACGTCGGCCTGGCCGCCGAGCTTGCCTTCGGTGCCGACTTCGCGGGCCACGCGCGTCACTTCCGCGGCGAACGAGCTGAGCTGATCGACCATCGTGTTGATGGTGTTCTTCAGCTCCAGGATCTCGCCCTTGACATCGACGGTGATCTTCTTGGACAGGTCGCCGGTGGCGACGGCGGTGGTCACTTCGGCGATGTTGCGCACCTGGGCCGTGAGGTTGCCGGCCATGGAGTTGACGCGATCGGTGAGGTCCTTCCAGGTACCGGCGACGCCCTTGACGTCGGCCTGGCCGCCGAGCTTGCCTTCGGTGCCGACCTCGCGGGCCACGCGCGTCACTTCCGAGGCGAACGAGCTGAGCTGGTCCACCATCGTGTTGATGGTGTTCTTCAGCTCGAGGATTTCGCCCTTGACGTCGACGGTGATCTTCTTGCGACAGGTCGCCGTCGGCGACGGCGGTGGTCACGTCGGCGATGTTGCGCACCTGGCTCGTCAGGTTGCCGGCCATGGAGTTGACGCGAATCGGTGAGATCCTTCCACGTGCCGGCGACGCCTTTCACGTCGGCCTGGCCGCCGAGCTTGCCTTCGGTGCCGACCTCGCGGGCCACGCGGGTCACTTCCGCGGCGAACGAGCTGAGCTGGTCCACCATCGTGTTGATGGTGTTCTTCAGCTCGAGGATTTCGCCCTTGACGTCGACGGTGATCTTCTTCGACAGGTCGCCGTTGGCGACGGCGGTCGTCACCTGGGCGATGTTGCGCACCTGGGCGGTGAGGTTGCCGGCCATCGAGTTGACGGAGTCGGTCAGGTCTTTCCACGTGCCGGACACGCCTTCGACGTCGCGCCTGGCCGCCGAGCTTGCCTTCGGTGCCGACCTCGCGGGCCACGCGGGTCACTTCGGCGGCGAACGAACGGAGCTGATCGACCATCGTGTTGATGGTGTCCTTCAGCTCGAGGAACTCGCCCTTGACGTCGACGGTGATCTTCTTCGACAGGTCGCCGTTGGCGACGGCGGTGGTCACGTCGGCGATGTTGCGGACCTGGGCGGTGAGGTTGCCGGCCATCGAGTTGACGGAATCGGTTAGGTCCTTCCAGGTGCCGGCCACGCCCTTGACCTTCGCCTGGCCGCCGAGCTTGCCTTCGGTGCCGACCTCGCGCGCCACGCGCGTCACTTCCGAGGCGAACGAGCCGAGCTGATCGACCATCTTGTTGATGGTCTTGGCGGTGCGCAGGAACTCGCCCTGGAGCGGCCGATCCTCGACTTCGAGGGCCATGGTCTGCGACAGGTCGCCCTGGGCGACGGCGCCGATGACGCGGGCGGTTTCGCTGGTGGGGTGGACGAGATCGTCGATCAGCGCGTTGACGCAGGTCGACGGAATCGCGCCAGGAGCCGCTCACATCGCCGAGCGAGCGCGCTGGGTGAGCTTGCCCTCCTTGCCGACGACGCGGCTGAGGCGCTCCAGCTCCTGGGCCATGCGCTCGTTCGAGCTCGACGACCTCATTGAAGGTGTCGGCGACCTTGCCGGAAACGCCGGTCCAGTGCATGGGCAGCCGGACCGAGCAGTCGCCCTTTTTGAGGGCCATCAGGGCAGCGAGCAGGGCGGTGGTATCGATCGCACTTGTTTCGGGCTCGTGAAGGATAGGCATGCCATTCCTCGTCGGGGCGAAGTACGTATGGATCTGCTAAGCCTCAACGCCTGGGCGAATGGAGTGGTCCACATGGGAGGTGCCGAGGAGGCTGGGTGGGGCGGCACGGCGCGCACTGGGCAAGCCCCCGTCCTCGAATCTCCGCTGGTCGGACCGAATGCACCAGATAACACTGTACTATCCGTCGTCGCAACTCGCAAGCGCGCTCCGGCGCCGGAAAGAAAATGGTACGGGCAAAATCCGCCTCCCGGCGAGACTTGGCCCCGCGCATGGTTTACTATGGTAGAGTGCGGTATCAGCTGAACCGTTTGTGGCGCCCGTTTAGGCAGGGATGATTCTGCGATTCGCCCCTAAACCGGTGCCCGGAACGACGAACCGTTCAGAGTTCCGTTCGTAGTTCCGCCTTCAGGCGGTTGACGGTCTGCCGCCTGAAGGCGGAACGACGAACCGTTCACAGGAGGCGATCCATGTTGTTTTCCCGATGGTTTCAATCCCGGCGGCAGCCACGGCAGAGTTTTCGGCCCGCGATCCACTACCTGGAGGATCGCACGGTGCCCAGCGGGCTGCACATGAGTGCGCCCATGCCCGGGCCGGCCACGTCGCTGGAGGTGGTCGTGCCGGAACACGTGACTTCGGGGCAAAGCTTCAAGGTGCTCGTGGAGGTCGAAGATGCCAGCAATCACCTCGCCACCGGCTACACCGGCAGCGTGAGCCTCACGAGCCCTACCGATACCAGTGCGACGCTGCCGACCGCTTACACCTTCGGTCCCAGCGACCACGGCGAACACTGGTTCCAGGTCACACTGGTGGCGACCGGCAGCGAAACAATCGACGCCACCGGCACTCTGCCTGCGAGCACGAGCACCATCGTGGGCCACGCGACCACGGAAGTGTACCCCGCGCCGGTTGCGACCACCGTCGTCGTGACCACGCCGGAAACGGCTGCGGTCGGCGTGCCCACGCGGGTGACGGTCGAGATCGAGGATCAATCCGGCCATCTGCTGCGGAACTACACCGGCGCGGTGACGCTTTCGAGTAACCCGACCGGGACCGGCACTGCTCAACGGCACACGACTGCCGCGCCGCTGCCGATCACCTACACCTTCACCGCCGAGGATCACGGCCAACACACCTTTGAGGTGACGTTTGCAACGGGAGTGGCAACCGGCACGGCGACCACTGTTACCGCGTCGGCGGCCACCGGCGCCACGACGTCGATCATCGGCACCGCATCCCTGAACGTCTACCCGGCGACCACGGTCACGCACTTCGGCATCTGGACGTCGCCGCTCGCCGTGGTCGGTTCTCCCACGCCCGTCTTCGTCGAGGCCCTGAACGCGTCCAACCAGGTGGTCACCGGGTACACCGGCACCGTGAGCTTCAGCAGCTCCGACACGGGCGCAACCATCAGCGCGACCTCAGGTGGAACCGCGGCGGC
Organism: uncultured Gemmataceae bacterium; assembly: GCA_963834865.1. Classification (GTDB taxonomy): domain Bacteria; phylum Planctomycetota; class Planctomycetia; order Gemmatales; family Gemmataceae; genus CAWIDK01. The sequence continues at coordinate 383,831 of CAWIDK010000002.1, read as the reverse complement.
TCTCACCGGCTTCACCTACGGCCCGTTTACCGCCGGCAAGCACGAGTTTTGGGTCACGTTCAGTGCCGCGGGGCAGCCAACGCTGACGGTGGCCGACACCACATCTACATCGGTGACGGGCAGCACCCAGGTCAACGTCGTCGCGAACCTGCGGTGGCATCTCTTCCGGCCATAATGCGGACGTTTGTGGGGCAGACATTTGTATCTGCCCCACAGGCGTTCTTCAAATCCCCACGAGCACGAGGGCCGCCAGCACGCACGCCGTGATGGCGACGGTGGCTGTGAGGCCGGTCCACATGACGGGATGATTGCGGAAGCTGGTGCGCAAGGTGTGCGCGGCCCGACCGAGCATGCCACGGCGGCGCAGCGACTTGAAGTGCCCGACCAGGAGGCGCCGGTGCGCCAGCAGGATCTTCTGCGCCAGTGCCCAGTCGCGCGCGAGCTGCTCGCGCGGCTCCGTGCCCATCGCGTTGAATACTTCGGGCATGATTTCGAGATGAGCAAGGGCGACGGCGCGATAGCCGGGCCGGCCCGGCTGCGCGACAAACGCCGGATAGGAGTCCGCGGCCTCGAGCAACTCGTCGAGGCAGCGGCTGAAGTCCGCGCGGTCGACGGCCCGCGTTAGCTTGCGCCTGGGGTTGCCGAGATAACGGCCCGCCCGGCGCCACGCAATCAAGAGTTGGCGCGTCTGGTCGACGTGCGCGAGCACGCTTTGCAGCGTGGCCAGGCCGCTGCTCGCCTCCTCCGAATCCTCGGCGAGGCTGCGAATGACCTGCTCCTCGGTCTGGGCCGGCGCCTGCATCTCATCCATCGCCGGTGCGCGACGCGGGGGCTCCGGCTCGGGAATGCCGACCGGGATGGCCGGCAGCGGCGTATTCGGTCCGCCGCGCACCGGCGGTGGCGTGGCCTGCCAATCCAGCTTCGTCTTGCGCCGACGGCGGTATCTCCGACGGGAGCCGTCGTGGGCACTGCCGCCACCGGCTGCTGCGCCGGCTCATTCACCCGTGGGGTCGCGGCCGGCGGCGCCGGCTTCACCTCGGGGCGGGGCGCGTGCCGTTCGAAAAGGAGGATATAGGCCTGGGCGACGCGGGTCATGCCCTCGGTCGCCTCCTCGGGGTGCAACAGCTGATAACAGCGCAGCTTGGTCATGCGCTCGTGGACGCGTTTCTCGATGCTCGACGCGTCACACTCGGCGGCGGTCAGGCCCAGCACCGCATACGGATCCGGCGGCCACGGCTTTTCCGGCACGCCCAGCCAGGAGCAAATCATCGCTCGATTCATTAGCGCACGTGATTCGGCTTGTGCCATTGCATTGCGTCCTTCACGATTCCTTCCTCTAGCATGCCAGATTCTGCGCCGAATTGCAAAGCATCGATCCTGCCGAAAACGCCGATTTCGTAAATTCGGTGAGCAGCGTAGGGCCTGCGGCACCGTCAAGCCGGCTTGTCTCGCCGAGTCGGGCTGTGGTACAAATTCGGGCTACCCTCGCCTTACGGGGACTGGTGGAAAGGATTCCCGATGAAGAACTTCCTCCGCGCGATGCGCTTCGCCTGGCCCTATCGCTATCGGCTGATCCTGTCGCTCCTCTGCGCCCTGATGGCGGCCGTCTTCTGGAGCGTGACGTTCACCGCGATCGATCCGATCCTCAAGATTCTCCGCCATGAGCAAAGTCTGCAGGAAATCATCAACACGGAGATCAAGCTTATCCAGGTTGAGCGCATCGATAAAGCGCAGGCGAAGGTCCACGACATTTCCAGGGAAATGCAAAAAGCCGACAAGCTGGAGCCGTGGAAGGACAAGGACAAGTTCATGCGCCAGACGGCCAACGAGCTGGCCCGCTGGCAGACCAAGCTGGCGGCCGCCCAGCGCGAGCAGGCCTTCTACCACGTCGCCCTGAAATACGTCGAAATGTGCCTGCCCGATAACCGCTTCCAGTGCGTGGCCGTCATCCTCGCCCTGGTCGTCGGGGCGGTCGCGATCAAGGGCATTTTCGAGTTCTGGCAGGAAGCGCTGGTCGGCGGCGTGGTCGTGCGCGCCGAGTACGACCTGCGCAATCGCTTCTTTCGGCGCGCGATCCATCTCGACGCGAGCAGCTTCAACGAAACCGGCACGCACGAGCTCACTGCGCGCTTCACCAACGACATCGAAGTCGTTGCCAACGGCATGAAGACCCTGTTCGGCAAGGTGATCGCCGAGCCGCTCAAGGCGATCGGCTGCATCGTCGCCGCCTGCTGCATCAGCTGGCGGCTGACCGTGATGTTCCTGGTCCTGGTGCCGATCGCGTTCTTCATCCTCACCCGCGTCGGCAAGACCATGAAGTGCGCGACGCGGCGGCTGCTGGAGCGCATGTCGATCATTTACAAGATCCTGCAGGAGACGTTCCGCGGCATCCGCGTCGTCAAGGCGTTTGCCCGCGAGGCCGGCGAGCGCCGGCGCTTCAAGGAGGCCACCCGCGAATACTCCAAACGCGCGATCTGGGTCGTCAACCTCGACGCGCTGGCCGGCCCGCTCATCGAGCTGCTCGCCGTCGCCGCCGTCGGCGGGGCGCTCCTGGCCGGTGCTTACCTGGTCATCGAGAAGGAGACCCGGTTATTCGGCGTCGAGATGATCTCGGGCCCGATGAGCGCCGAAACGCTGCTGGAGTTGTATGCGCTGCTCGCCGCCATCTCCGATCCGGTGCGCAAGCTCTCCAGCGTCTTCACGCGCATCCAATCCGGCTTCGCCGCCGCCGACCGGGTTTTCACCTACATGGATCGCGAGCCGAGCATTCGCCCCAACAGCGATGGGCCCATCCTGGCCCGACACCACCGGGACATCGAGTTCCGCAACGTCTGCTTCTCGTACAAGCCGACCGAGCCGGTCCTGACTGGGGTGTCGCTCACCGTCCGCCACGGCGAAACCGTCGCCATCGTCGGCCGCAACGGCTGCGGCAAGACCACGCTGCTCAACCTGCTGGCGCGGCTCTACGACCCGGACCACGGAGCGGTGCTCATTGACGGCAAGGACCTGCGCACGGCGAACCTGCGCTCGCTGCGCCGGCAGATCGGCATCGTCACCCAGGACACGTTCCTGTTCGACACGTCGATCCTCAAGAATATCGCCTTTGGCCGGCCGCGAGCAAGCCGCGAGGAAATCGAAACGGCGGCCCGCCAGGCGCACGCGCACGACATCATCACCGCCATGCCCCAGGGTTACGACACGTCCGTCGGCGAGGCGGGCCATTCGCTTTCGGGCGGCGAACGGCAGCGAATCGCCCTGGCCCGTGCGTTCCTGCTCAACCCGAGCATTCTGATCCTCGACGAGTTCACCAGCCAGACCGACACCGAGGCGGAAATGGAGGTGCATCGCATCTTGCAGGAATTCCGCCAGGGCCGCACGCTGTTCGTGATCACGCACCGGCTGAACACGCTGGAGATCACCGACCGCATCGTGGTGCTCGACGAGGGCCGCGTGGCCGCCTCAGGCACTCATGCCGAGCTCCTGCGCAGCTGCGCTGTACCAGCGCCTGTACGAGGCGCAGGCACGACGGCTCGTCGCCTAGCGGCGAAAATCCGAAACCCGAATATCGAAATCCGAAAAAATCCGAAATCCAATGACCCAAGCACGCCCAGCGTCGTTTCGACGATTTGAATTTCGGGTTTCGGATTTGTTTCGGATTTCGATATTCGGATTTCGGATTTCGCTAAGCGCGCCGGCCCGCCAGCGCCTGGTCGTTTTCCTCCTCGGCGGCGCGCTGTTCTTCTACGGCCTGGGCGATCGCGACCTCAACAGCAGCCACGAAGCTCGCGCCGCGCAGAACGCACAAATGGTGCTGCGCGAGGGCAATTGGCTCTTGCCGCGGCTGTTCGATGGCCACCTCGAGCTGCAGAAGCCGCCGCTGTACTACTGGCTCGTCGCACTCGTCGGCCTTGCCGGCGGCGGCGACGTTGGACCGTGGGCGGTGCGGCTGCCGGCTGCCCTGTCGGCGCTCGGCTGCGTGCTGTTCGTGCATCTGGTCGGCTGCCGGGTCGGCCGGCCGCGTGTGGGCTTCCTGGCCGCCCTGGTGCTGGTGACCTGCTTGCACTTCACCTGGCTGGCACGCGTCGGCCGCATTGACATGCCGTTGACGTTCATGCTGACGGTCGCGCTCGGCAGCTTCCACATCGGCCGCGCGGCGCCGCCGGGCCGTGGCTGGTTCCTGCTCGGCTATACGGCCGTCGGCCTCGGCGTGCTCTTGAAGGGGCCGATCGCGCTGGTGCTGCCGGCGCTGGTGACACTCGCGATGCGCCTAGTGCCGTGTCAAGTCTCGAAAGAGGGGTTGCGTGGTAGCCGCATTCGTGAGAATGCGGGTGACCTCGCCCGCATTCTCACGAATGCGGCTACCCCAGAATTAAGGCTTGGCGATGCACTGGTACAGGGGCCCCAGGAGCCGCGGCGATCGACCCTGTGGTGGGGCCTTCCGTGGGTGCTGCTCATCGCGGCGCCGTGGTTCATCTGGGCCAACCTGGAGACCGACGGCCGGCTGTGGGACGTATTCTTCTGGTATCACAACGTCGAGCGCGGCCTGGGCGGCTCCGAGACGCTCAAGGCCCATCCCTGGTGGTTCTACGGCCCCGTGTGCCTGATCGATCTGCTGCCGTGGAGTCTCGCGCTGCCGCTGCTCGGCTGGGCCTGGCTGCAATGTCCCGAGCTGCGTGCCGACCCGCAGGCGCGTCTAGGAGCGTGCTGGTTCATTGCCGTGCTCGCGTTCCTGTCGTGCATGAGCTTCAAGCGTGCGGATTATCTGCTGCCGGCGTATCCGGGATTCGCGTTGCTGCTCGGCTGCGCTATCGAACGGTTCGTTAGCCCGACGCGCAAGCGAGGGTGCGCCTTGCTTGCGCGTCGGGCTAACGGCGAACGGTTCGCGCTTCGCCGCAGCGTATTCGGCATCCTCGTCCTCGGCATGGTCGTGGGCTGGGGGTGGTACAACACGTGGGTGGTGCCCCGCCAGGAAGAGGGTTGGCCGTACCAGCGTATCGCCCAGGAGATCCGGGCGCAAACCGAGCGACCGGTCATCTTCTTCCGGGCCGAGTCGCACGTGTTGGCGTTCCACGTTGGGCCACCGCTCAGCACGATCCTGGAGTGGGAGAATCTACAGTGGTGGGTCGCGCGGCCGTTCCCGGTATACGTGGTCATGCCGGAGGCGGACGCGGCTGCGTGGCCACGGCATCTGCGCGATGGCGGGCTCGTGGAGGTGCTGCGGACGCGCGAGCGCATGCCGGGGCTGCGCGAGCATGCGGTGGTAGTGCTGCGCACGCAACCGCGGTGAACAATCAGCACGCCGCGGGGTGAGTCTTCGAACCCCGCGGGTCCTTGGACTCACCCGCGGGGTTCGAAGACACCCCGCGGCGTGACGGGGCTTCTTTGTATAACACATCTGCATGGAACTGCTCCCGCAGGAATCGCCGCCACGCTCGCCGATCGCCCAGGCCCCGCTCAGCGTCATCCTCCTGGCGCTCGGTTCCACCTCCGACGCCGCCGAGAGCGTGTCCGCGTGGAAAACGTACCTCACCACCCTCGACCGGCCGTTCGAGCTGCTCCTCTTGCCCCTGGCCGACCTCGAACCGAACGCCGTGTTCGCGGACGTGCGCCGGCTGGAGTACGATCCTGCAGCCGGCTATGGTCCGGCCCTCCGCGCGGCATTCCAGGCGGCGCAGCAGCCGCTGGTCGTGCTCGTGACGGCGGATCGGCAGTATCAGCCCGCGGACTTGCAACAATTGCTCGGCATCATCGACCACGTCGACCTGGCGGTCGGGTGTCGGGCGGTCGCGCCGCGGCCGTGGTGGTGGCGCGCCATCCGCTGGGTATTCGCGCACTTCGCATGGGTCCTGGTCGGAGTGCCGCCGACGGCGACGCAGTGTACGCCCGGTGCGACATCGTGGCGGCGGCGCTGGATCGCGCGCTGGATCTTCGGCGTCCGGCTGCACGATCCGGAGAGCGCGTTCCGTCTCAGTCGCCGTGAGGCACTGACGCGCATCGTGCTGCAGTCGCGTGGGCCGTTCGTGCTTGTCGAGCAGCTTGCCAAGGCGAACCACCTGGAAATGATCATGACCGAGGAGCCGATCGCCTGGACGCCGGCTGCGACATTGCCGACGCTCGGATTGCCGACGTTCGTCGAGGACGCGCGGTCCCTGTTCCGCCGGCCGGACTTCGGCCCACCGGAGCTGCATGTGCCGCGGCCGCCGGTCTTGCCGGCTGAAAATCCAGACGCCGCTCCGACCACGCCGCCGTCTCCGTCGTCGTAACGTCAGGTCCACCCTCTGGCACCGTCGCGCGAAACCTGCTAGCCTAGGGACAGGACTTCTCCCCGGGACTCATCCATGACGCCGTCGGCATCGTTCTGGTCAGGCTGCGGGCGGCTCGCGCTGCTCGGCGTGGCCCTTGCGCTGCTCGCCGGCTGCAACGGCTCGCGCGGCCGGCCCAACCTCGTCTGGGGCAAGCGCGGCGTGCAGGGCGGCGCCCTCGTCAAGCCGCGCGCCATCGCCATTGACCCGTCCGATCGGCTCTACCTCGTCGACTGGACCGCCCGCATCCAGGTATACGACCGCGACGGCAAGTTCCTCGGCAAGTCGTGGACCACGCCGGACTACCGCAACGGCCGGCCCAGCGGCCTGAGCATCGATCCGCACGGCAATCTCATCGTCAGCGACTCGCACTACCATTGCGTCCGTGTCTACTCTCCCGACGGCGAATTGCTGCGCACCTTCGGCGGCACCAAGGGGAGCGGGCCGGGCGAGCTCGGTTACGTCGCCGACACCGTGTGCGATGCCGACGGCTATTTCTACGTCGGCGAGTTCTACGACACGCATCGCATCAGCAAGTTCGCCTCTGACGGCACGTTCATCAAGAGCTGGGGCGCTCCGGGGTCGGAGCCGGGCCAGTTCGCGCGCATCCGCGCCATGGCGCTTGGCCCCGACGGCAATCTTTACGTCGCCGACGCGTGCAATCATCGCATTCAGGTGTTCACGCGCGACGGCGATCTGGTTAGGCTCTGGGGCACGCCCGGCAGCGGGCCCGGCGAATTGTCGTATCCCTACGATGTGGCCTTCGGACACGGCGAGACGCCGTCCCTCTACGTCGTCGAATACGGCAACCACCGCGTGCAGAAATTCACGCCGGAGGGGGAATCACTCGGCACCTGGGGCGGGCCCGGACGGGCGCCGGGCCAGCTGCAAGGCCCGTGGGCGCTGGCGGTGGACAGCCGCGGCACGTTGCACGTGGTGGACAGCGAGAACGATCGGATCCAGCGCGTTGATTTTTGAGTATGAACCCATTCGCCACCTACCTGCTGTCCGGACACTGGCTCGCCGCCATGTGCCTTACACTGGCCGCGCTCCTCGGCGCCGGCCTGCTGTGGCACCGCCGCCGCGCCGGCCAATGGTCACTGCCCCTGCTGCTGGGCGGCGTGGCGCTGCTGCTGCTCGGCGCCGGCGGCCTCGGCTATGTCCCGGCGGAGTACGGCATGTACGCCGCCGCCGGCAGCCTGCTGATTCTCGCCGGCCTGCTCGTGCTCGTCATCACCACCGGGCTGTGGCCTGCCCCGCTCGGCTGTGTGCTCGGCGCCGTTCTCTGCCTCAGCGTCGGCGTTTGGGCCCTGGTGCCGTTCGCGCTGGCGCTGCAAGAATTCGCCACGTTCCTGGGCTCGCTCGAAGCCCTCGAGCCGTGGTGGTTACTTCTGCTCTTGCTGATCCCCACGCTCCTATGGTGGAGCTATCGCAGCCTGGCCGGCCTCGGCGCCACGCGGCGCGTCCTGACGCTGGGCCTGCGCAGCCTGCTCGTCCTGCTGCTCGCGATGGCCCTATCCGAGACGCACGCCCGCCAGCCGGACCGCAACCTGACCGTGATGTTCCTGTGGGACCGCTCGCTGAGCATCCCGCCGGAGCCGTTGGCCGACCGTGACCTGCGCGAGGAGCGCACGCTCGCGTTCATCAACGAATCGGTTGAGAACCGCGGGCCGACCCACGCCGACGACCGCGCCGGCGTCATCGTCTTCGGCCGGCGCCCGCGGCTGGAGTTGCCGCCAGCGAGCGTGCCGCGGCTCGGCTTCAAGAAGGTGCTGAGCCAGGTCGACAATACCTACACCGACATCGGCGGCGCCATCAAGCTTGCGCTGGCGACCTTCCCCGAAGGGACCGCCAAGCGCATCGTCGTGATCTCCGACGGCAACGAGAACCTGGGTCAGGCCGACCAGCAAGCGCGCATCGCTCAGCAAAACGGCGTACAGATCGACGTGGTGCCGATCGCCGCTGTTCGCCGCAGCGCCAACGAGGTGCTCGTCGAGCGCGTCGAGCGCCGCCTTATACGGACAAGGATGCGCGGGTGCCGTTGCGCATCATCCTCCGCAGCTATCACCCGCAGATCGTCGCCGGCACGCTGACGTTGACTAAATTCACCCTCGTCAAGACCGAGGACCAGGAGGGTAACACCCTCCCGCTCTTCGAGGGAAAGCCGGTGATGACCTCGCGGGTCAAGCTGAAGCAGGGCTTGAACGTCTTCTATCACCAGCAGCCCGGCGCCGGCAAGGAAGACTCGTACACCTATGAGGCCAAGTTCGTCCCCGATCACGTCGAGACGCAGGCAGGCGCCCTCGTACACAAGGGCCTGCCGGGCGATCGCATCGAGAACAACCGCGCCAGCGTCAACATCATCGTCCGCGGCGAGCGCTCACTCCTGTTCATCGAGCCCCGCATCGGCGACCACAAGCTGCTCGTCGAGCGGCTGCGTCAGGTGCGCCCGCATCTCAAGATCCATGCCATCACCCCCGCGACGCTTGGCAAGATCGACGAGGTGTCGCTGTTCCTCAGCCAGTACGATTGCGTGGTCCTCGCCAATTTGCCGGCCGACGAAGTCGACGAGAAGATCCACAAGGCGCTGCGCAGCAACACCTATGACCAGGGCTGCGGCCTGATCATGATCGGCGGCCCGCAGAGCTTCGGCGCCGGCGGTTGGCAGAACACCGAGGTCGAGAAGGCGCTGCCGGTCACCATGGACATCAAATCGATGAAGGTCGAGTCCAAGAGCGGCCTGGTCCTGATGATGCACGCGTCGGAGATGGCCGAGGGCAACGCCTGGCAGCGCAAGATTGCCAAGCTCGCGATTGAGCGGCTCTCGCCGATGGATATGATCGGCATGCTCTACTTCGATCACGGGGCGGCCGGCGGCGGCCATCAGTGGCACATCCCGTTCCAGCTGATCGGCAACGGCCGGGGCAATATCCTCGCGCTCGTCAACACCATGCAGCCCGGCGACATGCCCGACTGCGATCCCGCGTTCGTCAAGGCCTACAACGAATTGACCAAGCCCGAATACGAGCTCGGCACCAAGCACATCATCTTCATCAGCGACGGCGATCACTGGAACGCCAACCCGGCCCTGCTGCGCAAGGTCAGGGAAGCCAAGATCACCTGCACCACCGTCTGCATCACCACGCACGGCCAGGACGAGGTCAACAAGATGAAAGCGGTGGCCCAGGCGACGGGCGGCCGCTCGTACCACATCAAGGATCCGTCCGAATTGCCCGCTATCTACATCAAGGAGACGCGGCTCATCAGCCAGTCGTTCGTCCACGAGAAGCGCTTCAATCCGCGACTCGTCGCCAGCGTCGGGCCCGCCGAGGGTCTGGCGCGCCGTTGCCGGACCTGCTCGGCTTCGTCCGTACCAGCAAGCGCCAGTCGCCGCTGGTCGAGATGCCGATCGAGACGCCGCGGCTCGGGGACAACACCTTCCCGATTCTTGCGTACTGGCAATACGGGTTGGGCAAATCGGTCGCGTTCACCAGCGATGCGCGACGCTGCGCGACGAGGGCAAGATCTACTGGGATCACGACTGGGCCAACTCGAATCTCTACACGAAGTTCTGGGAGCAGACCGTCGACTGGTCGCTGCGCGCCGTCGACACCGGTCAGTACCTGCGGCTCAACACCGAGGTGCGCGACGGCAAGGTGCGCCTCACGCTTGAAGCGCGCGACGAGAAGACCAAGGTGCCGATCACCGGCCTGCTCGACCAGGACGAACGCAAGGGCTTCGGCCTCAAGGTCGGCGTCACGTTCCCGTCGTTCAAGGGCGCCGGCGAGGCGCCTATCGCGAGCTGAAGTTTGAGCAGACCGCCGGCGGCGTTTACGAGGCGGAATTGCCGGCCGAGGAGGTCGGCTCCTATTTCATCAACGTGGTCGCGCGCTGGCAGAAGGACGGCAAGGACTACGCGCAGAGCGTGCGCTCCGGCGTGACCATTCCATATTCGCCCGAGTTCGCGGAGATGGAGAGCAACACGAGCCTGCTCAAGAAGCTCGCCGAGATGACCGGCGGCGAAAGCTACCTCGAGACCGACGCGAACCTGCGCCAGGTCGCCCGCAGCGGCGAGGTGTTCCGCCCGATTCCGCTGAGCCATTCGAGCCTGCAGACGCTGTGGCCGTGGTTCGTGTTCCTCGCGGCCTTGTGCCTGCTCTGCGACATCGCGGTCCGCCGCATCGCCATCGATCCGTCGATCGCGTGGGCCCATGCCGCGACGCTGTGGGAACGCTTGCGTGGCCGGGAGGTCGCTGACAGCGGCGCGGAGGTGCTGGAGCGTCTCAAGAGCCGCAAGCTGCAAATCGGCGAGGCGATGTCGCGCGAGAAGGCGACGCGCCGCTTCGAGGCGGAGGAAGGCGCGGCGACGGCGCCGATCGCTGCCGCCAGCGCTACGGCGCCGCCGCGGCCGAAAGCACCGCCCAAACCCGCGGCGAAGAAGGAAGATGTGGACGATTACGCGACGCGGCTCATGAAGGCGAAGAAACGCGCTCTGGAGGAGCGCGAGAAAAAGGATAAGGATAAATCATAACCATGATCCCTCAAGCCGCGGGCTGAGCGCAGCGAATCCCGCGGGTGCTCCGCTCCCACCCGCGGGATTCGCTGCGCTCATCCCGCGGCTTGAACTACTGTCTTCACCAGGGAACCCCGCATGGCCACCCCTAATGAATTCGAGCAGCACGTCAAGGACTTCCAGGCCGCCTACCACTCGGTCTTCAACGAGATCAGCAAGGTCATCGTCGGCCACGCCGATATCGTGCACGGCGTCCTGACCTGCCTGTTCTGCGGCGGCCATGCCCTGCTCGAAGGCGTGCCCGGCCTTGGCAAGACGCTGCTGGTGCGGACGCTCAGCCAGGTGCTCGAGCTGCACTTCAACCGGATCCAGTTCACGCCCGACCTGATGCCCTCCGACATCATGGGCACCAACATCATCAATGAGACGCCCGAGGGCCAGCGCGTCTTCAGCTTTCAGCCGGGCCCCCTGTTCGCGCAGATCGTGCTCGCCGACGAAATCAACCGGGCCACACCGAAGACGCAGTCGGCGCTGCTGGAAGCGATGCAGGAGCACTCGGTCACCGTCGGCGGCACGATCCACAAGCTCGAGGAGCCGTTTTTCGTGATGGCGACGCAGAACCCGCTGGAGCAGGAAGGCACGTATCCGCTGCCCGAGGCCCAGCTCGATCGCTTCTTCTTCAAGCTGCTGGTCAACTACTCGACCCGCGAAGAGATGTCGATGATCGTCGATCGCACGACCAAGAACGAATTTCCGCAGCCCGACAAGATCATGGACGGCCCCGCGATCATGCACTGGCAGCGCGTCGCCCGCACCGTGCTGGTCGCGCCGCCGGTCCAGGACTACGCCATCCGCCTGGTGCTGGCGACCCACCCCGGCGGTCCCCACGTCGCCGGCCCGACAAACCGTCTGATCCGCTGCGGCGGCAGCCCGCGCCGCCCAGGCGCTGGTGCTCGCATCCAAGATTCGCGCGATGCTGCAGGGGCGGTACAACGTCAGCTTCGAGGACGTGCGCCAGGTTTACCTGCCGGCGCTGCGGCATCGCATCTTGCTGAATTTCGAGGCGCAGGCGGAGAACATCGCCCCGGACGCGGTGCTGGCGGAAATCCTCGAAGTGGTGAAGGAAAAGGCGCCGGAGCTGGCGATCAAGAGCGCTTCGTAAATAATAATACTCGCCGAGTTTTTCTCCGGAAAAGCAGTTGTTTGCTCATCCCATCCGTGCGACAATATACGGGTTGCGCTGCAATCCGAAATCTCAACGTCCCGCGCGGAGGTCTGGCATTCCCATGAGACGCTTTCTTTTCGCCGTTCCCCTGGTCGCTGTACTGGTGGTCGCCAGCATCGCGTCGGCTGACTACGTGCGCTTCAAGGTGATCATCGAGCCGAAGATCCCCAGCGTCAACCAGGGTGGGAATCCGCCTGGGAATCAAGGCGGCCCCGGCGGCCCGGGTATGCCCGGCGGTATTGGCGGCGGGCCGGGTATGGCCGGCGGCGGACCGGGCATGGCCGGCGGCGGTCCGGGGATGCTCGGCGGCATGGGTGGTCGCCCGGGTGGCATGGGCGGCGGGCCCGGCATGCTCGGCGGCATGGGCGGTCGTCCCGGCGGCATGGGCGGCGGGCCCGGCATGCTCGGCGGCATGGGCGGTCGTCCCGGCGGCATGGGCGGCGGGCCCGGCATGCTCGGTGGCATGGGTGGCCGTTCTGGTGGTATGCTCGGCGGCCCAGGCGGCGCTGGCATGGTCGGCGGCCCAGGTGGCGCCGGCATGGTCGGCGGCCCAGGTGGGCAGGGCGACACCACTTCCAAGCCCGAAGACAAACCCGAACCCCCGGCCATCTACGTCTATGTCGAAGTCGACCGCAGCAAGGTCGAGTGGAAGGACGGTTACGCCTACATCAACCACAAGTGGGCGGCCCCCGGCAAGAAGGGCCTGGTGTTCCGCATCCCCGAATTCCTCGACATGAGGTATGTCGAGGGCAAGCCCTTCGCCAAGGATTTCAACGAAAGGTTCAAAAAGGAAGTCAAGGACGCCAAGAGCAAGCCCACCGCCGAGGCCCTGCACCGCCTCGCCGAGCTCGCGCTGCGCCACAAGCTCACCAAGGAATTCCACCTCGCCATGGGCGAACTCGCCAAGGTCGATCCCAACGACCCGGCCAGCAAGGATTTCCTGCCGATCATCCAGAATTACCAGCGCGTCGTCGAAGCGCTCAAGAAAGAAAAAGCCCCCACCGTGGACGACCCGGCGATCAAGCCGCTCCTGGACAGCGAGACTGCCGACGGTTTCCGGCCCTACACCAGCGAGCACGGCCATTACGTGCTGTATACCAAGTTCGCGGCCAACCCGCACAACGATGCGGTCGTGCGGCACAAGCTGGCACGCCTTGAGGAGACGTTTGCCCATTTCTACTACTGGTTCGCGCTGCAAAAGGGGGCCGAGCAGCCGGCGCTGCCGCGGCACCGCCTCGCCGTCGTGCTGACCGACGCCAACTCGTTCCAGAATCGGCAGGTAAGCTGGGGCACCCCGCCCTCGGTCGCCGACGGCTTCACGCCGCGGCGCGACAACGTGCTGTTCATGTCCATCACGCGTCAGGATGCCGACTACAGCAAGCTGGAGGCGCAGCTCAAACCCGCGATCGTGAACTTCATGAGCCAGCTCAACAAGCAGGGCGCTGCCACCGACGCGCTGCTGAACGGCAAAATCTGGGACGACGTGGTGACGGTGAAAAAAGTCGGCACGGTGACCATCGGCATGGCGGAGACGCTGCTGATTCTGCAGAAGGCGCTCGAGGAGGATTCCGAGCGTGCGACCATAACCTACGAGGGAACCCGGCAGCTGCTGATTGGCTCCGGAATGTTCCCACGCCACGTCAACGTGCCGGAGTGGGTGCTGGCCGGCCTGTCCAGCTACTTCGAAACGCCGGTGCAGGGCGTCTACGGCGGCATCGGCCTGCCGAGCTGGTCGCACCTGGTCACGTGGAAGCACATGAAGAAGCAGAAGTCCAGCAAGCTCGCACAGCCGCCGGACGTGCTCTACAACGTGCTCACCGATCGCTACTTCGACCAGGCACGCCAGGCGACCGATGCCTCGCAGGAGAAGCGCGAGGACGACAAGCTCGCGGAAAAAGCCCGCGACGCGTGGGAGCTTGCCCGTTGCACCGCGTGGTCGTTCGTCTACCACCTCACCAGCAATCACCGCATCAACGACCTGATTGCATACGGGCGCGAGCTGAACGAGCTGCCGCGCGACCTGGAGCTGAGTGAGACGGTGCTGCAGTCGTGCGCCGCGCGGGCGTTCAAGATCAGCGAGGTCAAGAACGTCAACAAGCTGGACATGAACGGTCGCGGCAAGGAGCTGGCGCAGGCGTGGTTCCAGCAGATGCAGGACACGACGCTCGACCTCCCGTGGGTCGAGACCTTCCACCTCGAGTTGCGCGACAAGCAATCCCAGGCCAAGCAGGGGCCGAGCTCGCCGCCGAATGGCCCCAACGGACCCAACGGACCCAACGGACCCAACGGACCGAATGGCCCCGGCGGCGGCTTCAACGGCCCGGGCGGCGGGTTCAACGGCCCGGGCGGCGGCTTGCCGCCGGGCGGCGGCTACAAGGGCCCAGGCCGCTAAACTCAATAGCTCCATGAATCAGGGAAAGTAGGCCGGATTTTCCAATCCGGCCTTTTTTTGGCCGTCATGCAGCCGCTCGTCCTGCTGAACACGGTCGGCTTGACCTCGCGGCATTTGCCGCGCGCCCCGGCTGCACGCGCTGGCTCAGGCTGGCTGGCACCGGCCCCTGCTGGAAGTCCTGCCCGCCGTCACCTGCACGGCACAGGCGAGCATGCTCACGGGCAAGCTGCCGCAGGAACACGGCATCGTCGGCAACGGTTGGCTCTACCGCGACACGATGGAGGTGCGCTTCTGGCAGCAGTCGAATAGCCTGCTCCAGGCTGAGCCGCTCTACGTTACCGCCCGGCGCCGTGCCCAGGAGCGGGGCGAGAAATTCCGCTGTGCCAAACTCTTCTGGTGGTTCAATCAAGGGGCGGCCGTCGACGTCAGCGTCACGCCCAAGCCGCACTATGGGGCAGACGGCAACAAGGCGTTCGACATCCTCAGCGAACCTGACGAGTGGACCGGACGGCTCAAGCGCGAGCTAGGCGATTTTCCCTTCCCGAGCTTCTGGGGGCCGATGGCGGGCTTGCCGTCGACCCAATGGATCGCGCGCGCCGCTGCCGAGGTGGTGCGCGCCGCCGAGGGCCCGCCGGAACTGACGCTCGTTTATCTGCCGCACCTCGATTATGACACGCAGCGGCTGGGGCCGGACCGGTGCGATTGGTCCAAGCTGGCGGGCGAGCTGGATGCAGCGTGTGCGCCGCTGCTGGACGCGGCACGGCAGGTCGGGGCGCGCGTGTGGGTGGTCAACGAGTATGCGCATGTGCAGGCCAGCGCGGGCGTGGCGCTCAACGCGGGGGTGCTGCGCGACCTGGGCTTGCTGACCACGCGGGATGGGCCGTTCGGCGAGCAGCTGGACACCTTCGCGAGCTCGGCGTTTGCGGTTTGCGATCACCAGATCGCGCATATCTACGTCAAGGACCGGGAATCCGCCAGGATCGTGCGTGGCCTGTCCGGGCTGCCGGGGGTCGCACGTTCCTTTGCCGGCGCGGAGCGGCGCGAAATCGGCCTGGACCATCCGCGCCGGCGACGTGATTTTCCTGGCGACGCCGGACGCCTGGTTTCCGTATCACTTCTGGAGCGACGACCGCCACGCCCCCGACTATGCCCGGACCGTGGACATCCACCGCAAGCCGGGCTACGACCCCTGCGAGCTTTTCTTCGACCCGAAGCTGAGCTGGCCGAAGTTGCGCGTGCTGCGACGGTTGCTCGCGAAGAAGCTCGGCTTTCGTACGCTGTTCGACGTGATTCCGCTCGATCCGACGCTGGTCCGCGGCAGCCACGGGTTGCCGGCGGCCGATCCGCTCGACAAGCCGGTGCTGGTGGGCGACGGGCCGGCGCCGGCGGAGGCTGTCGTGTCGCAATGTGCGGTGCGCGACCTGGTGCTGCAAGCGCTGGGCGTTTAGCGGCGGGTCGATTACCCGCGCGGCTCTCCGAGCCGCCGCTAAACATGGACGGGCACGAAATTCGACCCGCTCTCAATTCTTGACGTACACTTGCGCAGGCTCGGATTCGGCTCCCTAACCCGGGTTGCACGTATGTCGGTGCGCATGTTCCTCGGACGCTACGAAACGGTCCGCCTCCTCGGCGAAGGAGGGATGGGCAAGGTCTACCTCGCCAAGCAGGTCGACCTCGGACGGCAGGTCGTCGTCAAGGTAATGCACGAGCACATCGCACAGGACGAGCGCTTTCGCGAGCGTTTCCAGCGCGAAATGCTGCTGATGGCCCGCTTCCAGCATCCCTACGTCGTCGCCCTGTACGATGCGTCGCTCAGCGATGCGCTTGGGCCCTGCATCATCATGGAATACATCCGCGGCGTCCCGCTCGATGCGCTGCTGCGCCGTAACGGCCGCATCACCCCGGCGCGCGTCAGCCGGCTGCTTGGCCAGCTGTGCGAGGCGCTGCACGCGGCCCACGCCGAGGGGATCGTCCATCGCGACCTCAAGCCCGCCAACCTAATGGTCGTCGATCCGGAGACGCCTTACGAAAAGATCAAGGTCATGGATTTCGGGCTGGCCAAGCTCGTCGACCACGGGCACGGCCAGTCGATGTTGCAGCGGGCGTCGCAGACAGGCGTCGATTTTGCCGTGGGTACGCCGGGGTACATCTCGCCCGAGCAGGTGCGCGGCGACGCGGTCGATTTCCGCTGCGACGTGTACAGCGTCGGCGTGATGCTGTACGAGCTATTGACGGGGAAGTTGCCGTTCGTGCGCGCCGAGACGATGGACGTGCTGTTCGCGCACGCCACCGAGGTGCCGCCGACGTTTGCCGACACCGGTGCCGCCGGGCTGGTGCCGACCGAGGTCGAGGACGTGGTGATGCGCTGCCTGGCCAAGGACCCGGCGGTCCGGCCCGGGAGTGCCCGCGATCTGGGGCAGCAATTTCACGACGCGCTGATGCTGTCGCAGTCCGGGCCGATCCCCCCGGGAGGCTGGCGTGCGGCGGTTGAGGCAGCCGCTGCCGCGCCGCCGGAGGCCGACACGCCGCCGACGCCGTGTCCGACGCCGACGGCTTACGATCCCAATGCGGTGACCTATCGCATGGAGGCGTGGATGCCGGACGCGATCGCCGGCTACAAGCTGCGCGGCTTCGTCCACGATCACGAGGGCGAGGTGCTGGAAAGCGTGCCCGGACGCATCCGCGTTCGCCTCGGCACCCGGTCGTCCGGCGAGGCCAGTCCGCTCTCGTGGCTGGTCGGCTTTCGCCGCCGGGCGCCCGTGGTGGACATGGAGCTTCGGCTCGAGCGCACCAATCCGAACCAGCAGAGCCAGCTGCAGATCACCGTGCTGATGACGGCGACCGACCGCAAGAATTCGGTCAACGCCGCCTGGCGCGAGCGCTGTGCGCAGATTTATTGCGAGCTGCGCAGCTATCTGGCTGGGGCATCGTTGGGGTGAGATGCCACGCCGCGGGGTGAGTCTTTGAACCCCGCGGGGTTACCCCGCAGGCTCGAAGACTCGCCTGCGGGCTTGAGATGGGATTGTAGGTGGCGTTCCGCCATCAGCGCACGCGCACCCGGAACGTCACCGTGCCCGACTCGTGTGGCTGCAGCACGCCGCTGAACTGCCAGCGCAGGATCGTCGAGCCCGCCTCGTTGGGTTGCAGCGTGAAGATCGCCGCCTGATCCGCCTTGGCGCTGCCGGCGATGTATGCGAAACGCGGCGCCAGGCTGTCGGTCACCACCACGTCCGAAATCGGCTGACCGCCGCGGTTCGTGAACCGCAGGGTGAACGTCACCTCGTCGCCGATCATCGCGCCCGCCTTGTCCGGCCATTTGATAATGTGCAGCGGCAGATCGGGCGCCGGCTCCTCCGGCCGCACGCACGCGCCGTCCACCGTCTGGACCATCCGCAGCGACGACTTGATCTCAACGCCGTGCAGCCGGCCGGTGATCAACGTGCCGTAGAGGTTGGTTGTCCCACTCGGGCGCTGCTTTTCGCGCGTCGTCTCAAGCGTCACGCGCTGACTCTGCGTCAGGGGCGTCTGCCGATTGGCGACGATGTCGAAGCCGTTCGTGACCGTCGCCTTGCCGAGTCCGACGAGCCCAACCTGCGCGATCGGCAACGATTCGCCGCGCGTGATGATGAACCGCGGCACGCACAGGCAGACGCGGTTGGAGACGACCAGCCGGCGCCGGCCCCGGCTATCGGTATACTCGGCGACCGTGTCGGACGGGTCGACGCCGCGGAGCTTGCCGTCGGGACCGAAGCCGATCGGCAGCCCAATGTCGCCGCCGTCGGGGATGCAGTTGTAAGGACCCGGATTGACAGGGCCGGCCATCGGATCCACGACCGGGAAGCACGCCCAGGGTCCTGCCGGCGGCAGCCGCGGCGGCCCGAGCACTTTTTCGCCGGGCATCATCACGGTCCCGCTCAGGCCGGTGAATGCCAGCTCGTCCGGGGTCAGTTCGCGCTGACCCATTTGCACCAGCGCCAGCGGCTGACCGCGGTCCATCGCCTCGACGATCGGGTCGCCGGTCGGCGGGACGCGCACCTCGAGCGGGTCGTGAGTCCGCGACTGCAGCGGAATCGCCAGATCGGGCCGCTCCAGCACGATCACCTTGCTGATCAGCGCCCCGGCCTGGGCGCGCGAAGTCCTCGTCGGTGAAGTTCAGCGTGGCCGGGAAGTCGGCATTGCGGAGTCCCTTACCGAGCTGGAGCGAGGCACGCACCGCCAGCGACGGATAGAAGGTACGGCCCGGGAAGTTGGGAATGTCGGAGAGCGCGATGCGGTAGCTGTACCCGGGACGCAGGCCGACGACGCCGGGCACGTCGATGGTTTGCCCCGTGGCGCCTCCACGGAAGAACGTCGCCTTCATGCCCGGCGGCCCGGCGACGCGGACGAATAGCGGCGGCGGCGCGGCGTATTGCGGTGCATATTGCGGCGCATATTGCGGTGCGACGGGGGGCGGCGGCTGGGCGTGTGCGGTGGACGCGAGCAGGCCTCCCGAGATCAGGCCGAGCGCGGTTCGGCGCCAGCGGCGGCATGGCAGAAACATGCGAATCTCCCGCGAGGGCAGAGATGGGCGTCGAAGCTCGCTTGCGGTTTCGCGAATGTGCTTCGCGAAACCGCAAGCGAGCTTCGATCCGAATCGTTGGAGTTACTGCTTCGGAATCGCCGGCGGCGTCGCGGGTGCAGCCGGTTGCGTCGCCGATGTTGCCGAACTGGTGCTGGGCAGCGCCGGCAGGCCCGGCGCGGTTGCCGCGGCCGGCGTCAACGGCGTCGGCGTGAACGGCTCGGTCGGCGCCTTGCCGGTCGTCGGCAGCGGCGGCAGTCCCGGCACGCTCGAGGTCTTGTTAGCCGGCGGGCTCGCGGGTGCGGTCGGCGCCGGTGCCGGCGGCGGCGGCGCCGCCCGGCGGCACGGTCGGGAGCAGCGGGGCCGGGTTCGACGGCGGGGCGCCCGGCGAAGTGAGTCCCGGCGGCAGCCCACCAGGCGCCAGTCCCGGCTGCATGTAGCCCGGCGGCAGACCACCCTGCGGTCCACCCGGCG
Source organism: uncultured Gemmataceae bacterium (assembly GCA_963834865.1). GTDB lineage: Bacteria > Planctomycetota > Planctomycetia > Gemmatales > Gemmataceae > CAWIDK01. The sequence goes on along the minus strand of CAWIDK010000002.1, from coordinate 364,367 downwards.
GCGTGTAGCCCGGCGGCAGACCGCCCTGCGGTCCACCCGGCGGCGTGTAGCCCGGCGGCAGACCACCCTGCGGCATGTAACCTGGCGGCATACCACCCGGCGGGACCATCCCCGGAGGCATGCCGCCCGGCGGGACCATCCCCGGAGGCATGCCGCCCGGCGGCGGCATCATTCCCGGAGGCGCCCCACCCGGCGGCGGCGCCTTCGGACCGAACGGGCCGCCCGGAGCCATGCCCCAGTACGGCACCTGCAGCGGCGTTGTTAGAATGCCTGGCTGTGTCGGGCCGAACTTGCCCACGCCCGGCGGCACGCCGCCCGGCGGTCCGGCGCTGACCGGGCCCGGCGACGACAGCGGCGGCGTGTTCGGCGCTTCCTCGTCGATGTTGCCCATGCGGATGACCAAAAGGATGCTGCCGCGGCGCATCGCTTCCTGGATCGGGTCCTGCCCCGGCTCCAAACGCGTTGACAGGATCTCGTCGGTGCCGGTGCCGGCCACGTCCTGGAACTGCGGATCGGGCAGGTAGACCACCTTGACGACGTAATTGCCCTCGGCGACCTGCTTGAAGTCCTCTTCGGTGAACTCCAGCGGCACCGAGCTGTGCGCCAGGAACGCCTCGACCTTGTGGTTGGCCGGGAACACTTCCAGCGTCGGATAAAGCTCCACACCGAGCCGGCCGGGGATGTTGGTCAGCTTCAGACGATAGCGCGCGCCTTGCAGGAAGTTGTATTTGCCGGGAGTGTCGATCGGCGTCGGCGAGAACATCGGCCTGCCGTCGGGGCCCATGCCGTACCAAGCAACCTGCATGCCGATCGGCCTGAGGAACCGCACCTGGGTGCGCTGGCCCGGTTGCGGGATGCCCGCGGTCGCGGGGTTCATCGCATATTGCGCGAGCTGGATGTCGCCGGACGCGCCGGCGGCGCTGGTGCCCGGCCCAGGCGTCATCATCTGCGCGCTGGTGGGCATGAGCGAGCCGCCCGGCGGCATGCCCGGCATGCCCGGCGGCGATAGCGTCGGCGGCATCCCGGGCATGCCGCCCGGAGCATTCGGCTGCACCAGGCCGAGCGGCACGCTGTGCGCCATCATTTGCTGCGCCGCGTACATGCTCGACGGCGGGCTATAAGCGTAGGGGCGCGCCATCGGCACCGGCATGCCGTACGGGCCCTCCACGCCGGGAACCGTGGGCGGTCCGCCGGTCATCGGGTGCATGCCCTGAGCTTGCAAGGGCCGCAGACCGCCGCTCTCGGGGCCCGTGTCGAAGTTCATGCAGCCGCTCAGCACTCCGAGTAGCAACGCCGGTACCGCGTATCGCCTCATGGCACGATCCCCCTTTCGGCTTTCTCGCTTCATGGCCTGACGATATACTCGGCCCGCTCACGGCCGGAACTTTCGTCAAATCCGGAACAGGTTCACATGACGAAAAAGCTGCTGCTCCTGCTCCCCCTGCTCACCGGGCTGCCGTTGTTTGCCACGGGGGCCCTGCGCCGCCCGCCGGTTGCCCCGGTTGCCTCGTTTGTCGCGGAGCCGGTGAGCCTCGCTCCCGAGCTGGCTGTCGCCGGCGCGGGTGCGCGCGGCATATTTGACCGCGCCCTCGAACGGCTCGCTCCGGATCGGCTGGCCTGGCTCAAGGTGAAGCTCTGGCAGCGGATGGCCGACGCGACGACGGCATTCGAGGCCGAGGGGACGCTGCTCATCGGCCCCAAGGACTGCGCCCGCCTCGACCTGAGCGTGCGCACCGGCGGCATCCCGGGCCACTGGCTGGTGGTCAGCGACGGCCGGGCGTTGGCGCACATGGTGCAGCTCGGCAGCGAGGACCCGACCGTCATCTGCCAGCTGCTGACGCCGACGCCGGACCCCGAAGCGCCGCCGCCACCTCTGCCCGCCGACGTGCTGCGCGACCTGGGTTGCGGCGGTCCTTATCCGCTCTTGAAGGACCTGCGTACGCGGCTGCGGAACCTCGCGGTGCAGACGGGCCGTTTGCAGGGGCGGCCGGTGGTGCGCCTGCAGGGCCGGCTCGATCCCGCCCAGGCTCCGCCGGCGGCCGGCACCGCCGTTCGCGCCGATTTTTGCTATCTTTACCTTGACGCGCAGATGCTCTGGCCTGCCCGGCTCGAGTGGTGGCTGGGCGACCCCACGCATGGCGCGCGCCTGATCCTGGAGATGGAATTCCGCGATCCCCAGCTGAATCGGCCGCTCTCCGTGTCCGAGTGCATTCGCGCGTTCACGTACCGTCCGAAAGGCACCTAGCCCCTTATGCCCGAAAACGACAACTCCCTGGCCGTGTTCATCGACTTCGAAAACCTGGCGCTGGGCTTTCAAAATCGGCGCGATCGCTTCGACATCGGCCGCGTGCTGGAACGGCTGGTCGAGAAGGGCAAGATCGTCGTCAAGAAGGCGTACGCCGACTGGAGCCGTTTCGGCGGCTACACGCAGCCGTTGCACGAGGCGGCCATCGAGCTGATCGAGATTCCCAAGCGCAGCCAGACCGGCAAGAACTCGGCCGACATCCGCATGTGCGTCGACGCGATGGACCTGGCGCACAACAAGGACCACATCGACACGTTCGTCATCGTCTCGGGCGACTCGGATTTTTCGCCGCTGGTTTCCAAGCTCAAGGAGAACGGTAAGCACGTGATCGGCCTGGGCACGCAGGACTCGACCTCGGAGCTGCTGCGCGACAACTGCGACGAGTTCATCTATTACGAGGACCTGGGCAAGTCGCCGACGTTGTCGCCGGCGTTGCCGCCGCACGTGACCGAGACCAAGCGCAAGGGGTTCGAGCTGTTGCTCGAATCGCTGCTGGCGCTGAGCGCGAGAACAAGGAAGTGCTGTGGTCGTCGATGATCAAGGACACGATGAAACGCAAGAAGCCGTCCTTTAACGAAACGTACCACGGCTACCGCACGTTCAGCGAGCTGCTGCAAGATGCGGAAAAGGAAGGCCTGCTGGAGCTGGACGTCGACAAGCGCAGCAAGACATTCGTGGTGACGCGTTCTGCGCCGAAATGAAAGCCACGCCGCCGGCGGAGTCGGCCGCGCTCAAGAAGCCGCGCCGCAAGCGCTCGCGCAGCCGGACCGGCCGCACCGCCGAAGAGCGCAAGGCCGGCGCCGCGAATGGCGCATCGGCGCAGGCGGAACTGCCATTCCCCGACGCGGGTCAGGAGGCGCCGCACGCCGCGGCGGACGAAGCCCCATCCCCCGGCAAGGCGGCGCCGGCCGAGGAGCCCGACTCTGAGGCGGACGATTAGTGCCGATTTCCGTCCGTAGTTTCGCGTGCAGGCGAGCCGCCGGGCTTGTCCCGGCGGTATGGCAGGCCCCACGGCGGGGACAAGCCCCGCCGCTCGCTTTACTAAAACAACACCATGTCCGCCGAGGTCGATGCATTCGTGCGAACGGTGTTGCGCAGCGGGTTGCTCGAACGCGAGCAGCTCCAGGTCACGTTGCGCACCGTGCCGCTGGAGCAGCGCGCCGATGTGCGGCAGGTCGCGGACCATCTCATCCGCCACGGCCGGCTCACCGCCTTCCAGGCCCAGAAGCTGATGCAAGGCATGTCCATCGGCCTGGTCATCGGCCCCTATCATTTGCAGACGATCCTCGGTCGCGGCGGCATGGGCAACGTCTATCTCGCCGCGACACCCGCAACGGCGAGCACGTCGCGCTCAAGGTGCTGCCCCCCAAGCGCGCGGGAGGAAGAACGCCAGCTGGCGCGCTTCCTGCGCGAACAGGACCTCGCCCAGAAGGTCAGCCATCCCCATCTCGCCCTGACGCTCGAGGCCGGCGAGGCCAGCGGAATTCACTACATCGCGATGGAGTACATCCCCGGGCAAACGCTCTACCGTCTGGTTATGAAGGAGGGGCCGCTGGCCGTGCCGCGCTGGCCGGCTCTTTGCGGAGGTGGCGCTGGCACTGGCGGCGGCCCACGAGCGCGGCCTGATCCATCGCGACATGAAGCCGTCCAACATCATGGTCACGCCGCACGATCACGCCAAGGTGCTCGACCTCGGCCTGGCGTACATGACCGGCGAGGAGATGCTCGACGTCGAGGTGGTCGGCGGCAAGGGCTACGTCGTCGGCTCGATCGACTACATGGCCCCCGAGCAGACGCGCGACTCCACGCGGATCGACGCGCGCGCCGACATCTACGGCCTGGGCTGCTGCCTCTACTTCGCGCTAACCGGCAAGCCGCCATTTCCCGAGGGCGGCCTGCGCGAGAAGGTGCTGGCGCATCGCCAGCACGAGCCCGAGTCGGTTCGTGTCCGCAATCCCGCGGTCCCGGAGGGCTTTGCACAGGTCGTGCAGCGGATGCTCGCCAAGGATCCCGACCAGCGCTATCCAAACGCGACAGTGGCCGCGCTGGAATTGCAGCGCTGGGGCGACGTGCGGACCGCCACGCCGGTCGAGATTGCCGGCGACGCGGTGTATCAGGAGGCGGTGCGCCGCGCGATGGCCGCCGCGCCGGTCGCGGAGGTCGTGCATGACACGATCGACGCGTTGATCTTCAAGACCGAGCCGGACACGGGCGCCGTGTCCGCGCCGCCGACCGAATCGCTGTTCACCGGTCCGGACCCAATGCCGCGCCAGCTCTTGTGGGTGGCGCTGGCGCTGGGGCTGTTCTGGCTGTTCGCTTCGGTGGTGGTGCTGCTGGCGGTGCTGATTCGCTTGATTGCGCTGACCCGCGGGGAGCTGGACGATATAATGCCATGCAGACCAAACCGGCGCGGGCAGGGAGGACCCCATGCCACCGTTATCCGACCCGGACCGCCTCGCAGCATACCGGGACGCGCTGGCGAACTGGCGCTTTACCGATTATATCCAGTTTGATCTGACCGAGCACGCCTTCCGATGGTTTCGGCGAGAACTTGGTGGTCTGACCCTGAAGGAACTCGGGCGTTTGATACACGAGTACATCGCTGGTGGTGGCACAATTAATGAGGTTGCAGAAACTCGCCCGGAGTGGGTTGACCTTTACGAATATCACTGCGACGTTCGCTTGACGATTCGGGAAAAACAGGTACACATCGAAACGCGGTTGCACTACCGACTACCCGTTGTTCCTGATGAATCGTGGATCCTGGTGGTGAATATCCATGAACCTTGAGCATTCCAACAAAACGAAGAGGCCGATTGGCGCTGAACGGCCTTTTCCGTGGCGCTGCCGCCATTGCGGCAAGCACGAGGTTTTCCCGGCTTGCGTTAGCTACGATGCGGAAGTGGGACACAACGGGACGATCCATACCATCACGATCGCTAGCATCGAAATCCCCATCTGCCGGTCGTGCGGCCAAAAGGTTTTCACCGAGAAGGTCGATGCGCAAATCAACGCCGCACTTGAAGCGCAGCTGCGTACATTGCCGCCGCAAGGATTGCCAAACACCGGCAACAAACGGTCCTAGCGGCAACTTGTGTAGCGAGTCGTGCGAAACAAACGGCGGCTGCGGGCGGTAAACTCATAGAACAATGTGAAATGCAAGCAGTTTCACTCCATGAGGATCGATATGCGATTGCCCATTCGCTCGTGCTTCGCTCTCGCCGTCGGTATCGGCTTGCTGGTGTCCGGGTCCGTTTCGGCCCAGGACGCTCCGCGCGCCCGACTCGGAGAGAAGATTCCCAACCTTGCCTTCAAGGACGCGCAGGGTAACATCCAGCAGCTGCACGACCTCAAGGACAAGAAGGCGATCATCCTCGTCTTCCTGTCGTTCGACTGCCCCGTCTCCACCAGCTATGCGCAGCCATTGTCCGACATGGCCCGCGAGTTCGGCAAGCACGGCGTCACCCTCTGGGGCATCACGACTAACGAGGACGAATCCCGCGCCGACGTCGCCCGGCACGTCAAGGAATTCAACCTGTCGTTCCCCGTGTTCAAGGATGAAAAGCTGCTCGCCGCCGACGCGCTCAAGGCGGAGATCACGCCCGAGGTATTCGTCCTCGACGGCGACTTCGTGCTGCGCTACCGCGGCCGAATCGACGATAGCTATTCCGACCGGCTCAAGAAGCATGCCCAGGTGACGAAGCATGAGCTGCGGCAGACCGTGGCGGAATTGCTCACAGGCCGGCCCGTCTCCTCCGAGCCGGCGCGGGCGGTCGGCTGCCCGGTGCCGCGGCAAGGGAAGAAGCTCGTTCGCGACGGCGCCGTCACTTACTATCGCGACGTGCTACCAATCCTGCAAAGGAACTGCCAGAGCTGCCATCGGCCGGGCGAGGTGGGGCCGTTCTCGCTGATGACGTATCGTCAGGCGGTCAACTGGGCCGACGACATCAAGACGTTCACGCACAATCGGACGATGCCGCCGTGGAAGCTGGCCGCGGGGGGCATGTCGTTCCAGAACGAGCGCCGGCTCGGCGACGCGGACATCAAGACGCTCGCCGCGTGGGCGGACGCCGACTGCCCCGAAGGCAACACCAGGGACGCGCCGCCGCCGGTCAAGTTCCCGGAAGGCTGGCAGCTCGGCACGCCCGACCTGGTGCTGTCCCTCGACGACGACCTGACGCTCGGCCCGACCGGCCGCGACCTGTTCCGCTGTTTCGTGCTACCGACCAATCTCAAGGAAGACGCCTATGTCTCTGCGGTCGAAGTGCGGCCGAGCAATCCCCGCGTTGTCCATCATGCCTTGCTGTTCATCGATACCAAGGGTGCCGGGCGCAAGAAGCAGGATGAGTTCCAGGCGGCCGAGGCCAAGGAGCCGAAGGTGGCCGACCAGCCCGACGGGCATCGCGCCGACGGCAGCGTGCTCGATCGCGGTCCGGGCTATGACCAGGCGATGGGCGTCGGCTTCATCCCGCAGGGCGGCCTCAGCGGCTGGGCCCCCGGCCATACGGCGCATTACTTGCCCGACGGCGTCGGCTATCCCCTGCCCAAGAATTCCGACGTCGTCATGCAGGTCCACTACCACCGTAACGGCCGCACCGAGCGCGACCGGACGCAGGTCGGCCTGTACTTCGCCAAGAAGAAAGTGGACCGCCCGTTGCAGGGAAGCATCATCGCCGGCAGTAACGGCAAGGGCTTGCTCCGCAGTTTGACGTTTGCGATCCCGCCGGGCGACGCCGCTTTCCAGCTCCAGGGCGACATGTGGGCCACCAAGGACTTCACGTTGATCTCGGTCATGCCGCACATGCACATGGTGGGCAAGGAGATTGCCGTCACGCTGACGCCGCCTGACGGGCGCGAGCAGACGGTGCTGGCGATCAAGCAATGGGATTACAACTGGCAGGAGACGTACTTTTTCAAGGAGCCGCTGCAGGTCAAGGCCGGCACGCGCATGCACGTCACGGCCGTCTACGACAACAGCGACAAGAATCCGCGCAACCCGTTCAACCCGCCGCACCGCATCACCTACGGCGAGCAGACGTTCAACGAGATGTGCTTCGTGTTCCTCGGCGGCTACTCTGGCGCCGGCCGCAACCTGCCGATGACGCCGCTCAATCCGAAGAAGGATACTACCAAGACCAACGCCAACCCCTGAGCGCGGGAACGAGGAGCAAATGCCCGATATTGCCAGCAAACCGCTGCTCGACCCGCAGTTCCTCGTCAAGCTGGAACAGCTCGAGCTCGTCTCGCGCAAGATCTTCCTCGGCCTGATGAAGGGGGAGCGCCGCAGCAAACGCAAGGGGCAGAGCGTCGAGTTCGCCGACTATCGCAATTACGTCAAGGGCGACGACCTGCGCTTCCTCGACTGGAACCTCTACGCCCGCCTCGATCGGCTCTTCCTGCGCCTGTTCATGGAAGAGGAAGATCTGCACTTCTACCTGCTGATCGACAACAGCCTGTCGATGGACTTCGGCAACCCGAGCAAGCTGCTGTTCGCCAAGCAGATCGCGGCCGCCCTGGCGTTCATCGGCCTGGTCAACATGGACCGCGTCGTTATTGAGGCGTTCAACGAACGGCTGACGCAAAGTCTGCCCGCGGTGCGTGGCCGGCGTAGCCTGTTCCGCGTGCTCGATTTCCTGGGCAAGCTGGAGCCGGCCGGGCCGAGCAATCTGCGCGAATCGCTGCGGACCTTCAGCATCAAGTCGAGCGGCAAGGGCGTGGTGGTGCTGCTGACCGACTTCATGGACAAGGGCGGCTACGAGGACGCCCTGCGCTACCTCGTCGCCCGGCAGTTCGACATCTACGTTATCCAGGTCCTTTCGCAAGAAGAGATCGATCCCGAGATCGTTGGCGACCTCAAGCTCGTCGATATCGAGGACGCCGACGAGGCTGAGGTCACGGTCTCAGCCCCGCTGATCGCGCGCTACAAGCAAAACCTCGCGGCGTACCAGTCGGCCATCCAGGATTACTGCAACCGCCGCGGCATCAGCTTCATGTTCACGAGCAATCAGGTGCCGTTCGATCGCCTGGTGCTGACCTACCTGCGGCAACGCGGGTTGGTGAGGTAATGTCAAGCCCCAGGGCGAGTCTTCGAGCCCTGGCGGTTTCTGGCCCCCAGGGCTCGAAGACTCGCCCTGGGGCTTGTCGAGATTGATCATGAAATCCCTCCTCGCATTCCTCCAGGCAACCTGGTTCCCCGTCGCGATGATCGCGCTGTTTCTGCTCGCGCTCCCCGGCGTGTTCCTCGTCGTCCTCACGCTGCTCGACGCGGATCGGCCGATCAACCAATGGCTCGAGGAATACCTGTCGATCAGCTACCAGCTCGCCGTTACCCCGTGGCTCGCGCTCATCCTCCTGTTTCTGCCGCTGCTCATCGTGATCCTTTACTTCCTCAAGCTCAAGCGCAAGCCGATCCAGGTGCCGAGCACGTTTCTGTGGAAGAAGAGCATCGAGGACGTCCACGTCAACACGCTATTTCAATGGCTCCGGCAGAACATCCTGCTCGTCCTGCAGGTGCTGGCCGTGCTGTTCCTGATCTACTCGGTGCTTGGCCTGCGCATCCACGGCCAGGTCAGCCAGGGCCGGCACTATATCCTCATGCTCGACAACTCGGCCAGCATGTCCGCTACCGACGTGGCGCCGAGCCGCCTGGAATGGGCCCGGCAAGAAGCGCTCAAGGAGATCGACGCGGCCGGCGATGACGACTACGGCATGGTGATCATGTTCAACTCGAAGGCGACCACGCTGCAGGCATACACCAACAACCGCGTCAAGCTGCGCGAGGCGGTCAGGAGCATCGAGCCGAGCCAGCGCGTCACCCGCATCGACGAGGCGCTGGCGTTGGCCGAGTCGCTGGCCAACCCGATGCGCTCCACCGAGGACGCGGCCAGCCAGCCGGAGGGCGTGGCGGCCGACCAGAAGCGGACGATGGTCCCGGTGGCTGGCATCGATACGCTCGTGCACCTCTATTCGGACGGCCGTTATGCCAAGTTGTCCGAGGCGACGCTCGCCAGCCTCAGTGTGCGCCAGGCCGGCTTTACCAACGAGCAGGCCAAGGACAAGCCGGGCGAGCTCAAGCTGGGCAGATTGAACATGCGCTATCACATGGCTGGCGTTGCCGGGGCGGACAAGGTCGACAACGTCGGCATCATCAACCTCAGCGCGGTCAAGTACATTGAGGACCCGCTCAAGCTGGCCAAGCCCGGCGAGCTGGACGCGCAACAGCTCCTGGTGACGGCACGCGTCGCCAACTACCGGCCAACGCGATGCGACGTCAAGCTGCGAATCGATGTGTACGTCGACGGCCAGCTCTTCCTGCCGCGGCAGCAGACGCTGACGATCGAGGCCCGGCAGCTCGTGCCGGCGGACGAGGCGGCCGGCAAGGCGGAGGAGGATCGGCCCGGCGAGAAGGGCATGGACATCAAGCTGCCGCCGCTCGATCTGGGCAAGCACATCGTCCTGCACGCGTATCTCGACAAGCACCGGGATGACTTCGCGCTCGACGACGAGGCCTGGCTCGCGGTCAGCGTGCTGCGTAAGGCCAAGGTGCTCATCATCGGCCCGCCCAACAGCGTCCTCGAAGCGTTCTTCGACCAGGACGCGACCGGCCGGCTGGCGACCTTCGAGCGGCGCGAACCCGCCGAGCTGGCCACCGAGGCCTATCGCAAGCACGTGCGCGGCGGCGACGTGGACCTCGTCATCTTCGATCGCTGCGCCCCGGAAACCGAGGCCGACATGCCGCTGGCGAACACATTCTTCATCGACGTCGTGCCGCCGCCGTGGCGCAAGAGCAAATCGACGTATCGCCCGCCGGTCGTCATCCCGAGCAAGGGCAATCATCCGCTGCTGCGCTACCTGACGACCCTTTCCGAGATGCGCGTTGCCGAGGCGTTCGAGTTCGACGAGCGCAAGGATCGCGGCCCCGAGGCGGCGAAACCGGCTCCCGAGGGCGAGCCGGAGCCGGCGAAGGGCGAGGACGACAAACGCGGCGGGCCGACGATGACGCGCATCCTGGAATCCACCGGCCAGAAGCCGCTGATGTTCAGCCTGGCGCGGGGGCCGTACCTCGACCTGGTGCAGACGTTTTCGCTGGTCGGCGACAAGGGCGACCTGATGACCGATTGGCCGTTGCAGCCGAGCTTCCCGCTTTTTTTCCGCAACGTTCTTTATACCTTAGGCAAGGTGGACGATGCGGTACGGCCGGCCGGCGTGCAGCCGGGCGAGCCGATGGTGCTGCGGCCGGAGGCAGGCGTGGACAAGCTCGAGGTGACGGCCCCCGGCGGCGGCGTGATCAAGCTCGAGCGCGGGCAACGGCCGGATTTCGTCTGCGGCGACACCGACAAGGTCGGCGTGTACAAGTACCAGGCCGAGGCGGCCGGCCCCTGGCGCAGCTTCGCGGTCAACCTGCTCGACACCAACGAGAGCAACATCGAGCCGCGCGAGGAAATCCGCATCGGCTCGGACCGCATCACCACCGGCCAGGAGCGCCCGCAGCCGCGCGAAATCTGGAAGTGGATCTTGCTGCTGGCGGTGGCGCTCTTGACGATCGAATGGGTGGTGTACAACCGGCGGATTTCGGTGTAAGCGAGCGAACATGCAGCCATCATCCAAGCCCAACTCTCCCACCAAGCCGCGCGTGAAAAAGCCCCTAGGCAAGGCCATCCAGGGCGCCCTCGAATCGAAACGGCATCGCCAGCCGTTCCCCACCTACCGCAAGTTCATCCAGCACCACTACGACGGTTTGGCCGGCAAGATGACGCGCGTCAGCGGGTTTTTCTCCGGCCACGAGGCGCTCGCGGGCCAGGTGTTCAAGCCGCGCGCGTTCGATCTGCACGGCTGCCGGCGCATCCTCGACGCGGGCTGCGGCGACGGCCGGTACACGCGTCACATCCTCCGACGGGCCGATCCCGAAGCGCTGATCGCCGCCTTCGACCTATCGTGCCGGATGCTGGTGCGGGCCCGCCGCCGCCTCAAGTGCTCGCGGGTCCGCCAGGTGTCGGCGGACCTGACGCGGCTGCCATACCCCGACGGCTTCTTCGACGCGGTGGTCTGCGGCTGGGTGCTGGAGCATCTGCCCGATCCGTGTCCCGGTCTGCGCGAGCTGGCGCGGGTGCTGCAGCCGGGCGGCAAGATGCTGCTCATGACGACCGAAGACACGTTCACCGGCTCGATGTGCTCGAGCCTGTGGCACTGCCGTACCTATAACCGCGTCGAGCTGAACCGCACCTGTCTGGAGTGCGGCCTGCAGTGGGTGCGGCCGTTGTACTTCACGAAGCTGCATCGCCTGTTCCGTCTCGGCGGCATCGTCGTCGAGTTGCGGCGCGGGTAGGTCCCGCCTGCCGGGCGGGACCTGGAAGCGCCAAGGTCCCGCCCGGCAGGCGGGACCTACCGCCTTTCGCACACCACCGCACATTCCCGCCGCGCCGCATCGCGGTAGACGTTGACGAGCGGTGGCCACCAATCGCGCACAAACGCCAACTCCTCCGCGCCTCCTCCGGCGTGGGGAACTCCACCATCGGCCGCAGCATCGCCTCAGTCCAGCCGGCCGGGTCGATCGCTTCGAGATAGCGCAAGAGCCGGGCCACGTCATCGCTGTCGTTGTAGCCCACGTGCTCCGGCCGGTAGAATGCGCCGCCGAACCGCAGGTCGCGGCTGCCGAAGTGCACCTGCTCGATGGCCGCGAAGCCGGCGCCGGCGCCTCGCCGGCGTGGTATCGCTCTGGAGCGAGCAGACAGCACAGGGTCGCCGGCGCCGTTTGCACGAGCGGCATCTCCTCGCAACCGAAAAGCAGCAATTCGCCGGCCACGCCGTGCAGGAAGGCGCACGAACGGCATACCGTGCACCACCTGTCGAAGCAGGCAGTCGTCCGGCGGCGCACGACGGGCGAGCACTTCCAGGCACAACTCACGGCAGGGCGCGAAGGAACGACGCCGCCGGCTCTCGGAAAGGGCGGGACGCATCCGGGCGTCCAGGAATGCGGCGGCAAGCAGGTAGAAATCGAGGAGCATGATAAATCGCCAAGCCGCGGGGTGAGCGCAGCGAACCCCGCGGGTTCTTCGACCCGCGGGGTTCGAAGACTCACCCCGCGGCTTGGCGATTAGAGCGCCGCCTCGATGCGATAGGCGCCGTGCCACGGATCGTGCCACGGACTGCTCGTGACGCCATTGCGTGTCGTGCCCTTGTAGTTCGGCAGCCGCTCCACGATTGTGACGCGCACGATGCCGGATTCGCCGGAGCGCAGGACGCCCGCATGCACGGCCGCCTTGGCCGGCGCCGAATCCGTGGTGTACACGTCGGTGCCCCAGAGCGGCCCGGCGGTGCTGCCGGTGACCGAGAACAGGAACGCCTCGCCGATGCGGCCGCGGTGCGCCTCCATGGTGCTTGGCGCCGGCTGCACGTCGCCGATCGGTTCGGTTTCGAGCTGCTGCACCAGACGCGCCACCGCTTCCACGTCCGCGGTTCGGCCCCGGCGTCCGTAGTCCTCCTGCAGGCGGACGAGCATTTCGATCAGCTCCGCGCCCGCAGCCTGAGCTCCTGCTTGGTGTCCTCGAGCACGGCTGTCGCGGCGCGATTGACCTCATCGCGCAGCGCCTGCACCTGCCGTTCCGTTTCCTGCTGCAGCGCCGCCACCTTCAGGTCGGCGTCGCGGCGGGCTTCGTTACCCTGCTTGACGCCCTGGTCGCGCAGCGCTGCTACCTCGCGGCGATGCTGGTCCAGCAAAACAGAAACCTCCGGCGGCAGATGCTTGTCCGTGTCGGCCATAGCATCACCACAAGCAATTAGCCGGCGAGCAAGCCCGCCGGCTAGACAAACTCCCCTCTCCCCCAGAGGGGAGAGGGGCGAATAGGTGCTTAGGCGCAGCCGCAGCAGACGGGCATGTTGTTCATCATGACGCAGCAGGTGCAGCCGGCCTGCATCATCGCGGTCATGCAGTCGCAGCACGACTGGATGATCTGGCAGCACTTCGGATCGCCGGAGCTGCAGCTGATCTTGCAGCCCTTGTCGGTCATCTCGCAGCTGGTCATCCCCATCGTCAGGTTGCAGCAGCAGACCATCATGCCGTTCATCAGCATGCAGCAGCTGACCATCGAGCCGGTCAACATCGAGCAGAGGTTCTTCATCATGTTGGCGGCCATGGCGTCATCACAGACGCAGGTCATCATCAGGCCGGTCTTGGTGCGCTCCATCTTCATGGTGCAGCGCGGCACCATCATCATGTTGGGCACCATGCCGCCCGTCGTACCGCCCATTGTTCCCATGCCGGTGCTCATGCCCGGCATCGCCATGCCCGCACGTTCCATCATCACCATGGTCATGCTCACTCTCCTGAATGAAGGGAATACGGATTGGATAGGCCGGGCAGGCACACGCCCCTGCATCCTGGCCAGCTGCTTCTGCCGCAGCGATGAGATTTTACCCAGCTTTCCCGGGCGCGTCGAGAGCGATTTTCAAAAAAAAAGCGCCGAGCGGCCCGTTTCTTGCTTTCCCTTTCGCCCAGCATAGATTGATCCCGCGGTTGCCATGCGTCCAGTCCCACCTCTCCGCAAGGCGATGCCGTGATGGTTCCTGTCTGCGTGAGTAATCCCGGCGCTGTTGTCGGGCGATTCCTGGTGGCGTGCCTAACCGGAGGAGCATCGATGAAGTCGAAGCTGGTGTGCACCGCGATGGCGGTCCTGGTGTTTGTGGGCGTGGCCATGGCCGACACATTTCCGGCCATCATCACCGAGGTCAAGGACGGCAAGGTGACGTTCTTCAAGGCCACGTTCAACAAGGAAGCCAAGAAACTCGAAAAGGACGGCGACAAGATGACCCTGCCCGCCGCGGACGACATCAAGGTCAGCAAGGGCAAGTTCGACAAGGACGCCAAGAAATTCGTGGCCGGCGACGCCATTGAAGGCGGCCTGAAGGCCGACCTGTTCGGCAAGATCGGCGAGAACGGCCTGAACGCCAGCATCACCACGGACGCGGATAATAAGAAAGTTACCGAGATCAACATCTTCGGCGGCAAGAAGAAGTAGAACGCATGAGCGGCGGTGCCGGATGAGCGCCCGGCACCGCGTTTTTTTATTCACCCCATCGACAATGCCCCCTTTTTTCGGATTAGCTGCGTGCAGGAACCGCCATGGCGCGTACCAGGATTGTCCGGCGCGAATGGATTCTCGGTGTCGCGGCCGACGAGGCGCGGATTCGTTGCCGGTACCGGCGGCGCGGCAAGAAGATTCTTGACTACACAGTTCAACTCGAAATCTGGCATAATGACCACTGGCGGCCGATCGTACGTTATGACAACGCACACGGCTTCAGCCATTGCGACACGATTCATCCTGATGGCACGCAAGACAAGCTGGCGATCTACCGCGGCGATGCCAACTCGAACTTTACCTGGGCGATCGACGAGCTGCGTGCCACCTGGCGAGCACAACGAGTCCGATTCCTGGCGGAGATCAAACCATGATCGATCCGATGCAGTTTGCGGACAGGCAGCTGGAACTGGCGGCCGAGTTTGCGCAGTATGTTGCGGATCATCAAGAGGTCGATGATCTCTTACCCGAGCAGTCGCACCTCTGCTTTGAAATGGACGGCGAAACCGAATTCAATCGCTATAGCCGCGACCTTGCCGAGCGACAGCAACAGCAGGACGGCCTGCCGGTCGTTCGCATCCGGATCAAGGGCCTGGCGCCGCCGCCGGCGTCGCGTCTCATCGACCCGGTGATTGAGCCGGCCTCGGCGGTCGCGTGAAGCTGTCGCCTTACTTCAGCGTCGCCAGGTACGCCACCAGGTCGACAAACTCCCGCCGGCTCATCAGCACTTCCTGGCCCTCCGGCATGATCGACAGCTTCTGCACCCGCCGTTCCTCGACGTCACTTTTCGCGATGCGCACGTCCTTGTCCAGGTTGAGGATCCGCAGGAAGCCGCCCTCTTCCTTGACCAGGCCGCTGAAGGTTCGGCCGTCTTTCGTCACGATCGTCTCCGTCTCGAAGCCGGTCTTGATGACCTTCGACGGGAACAGCACCGACTCGACGAGGTAGTCGATCTTCTGCGCCGCGATGCCCTTGAGCGACGGGGCCAGCGGCGTCGTCTGTGTCGCCGTGGTGTGGCATTTGGTGCAGCCGGCGCGCTCGAACACCTGCTTGCCGAGGATCGCTCGCCCCGGCTTTTCCGCGGCCGGCATTTGCGCCAAGGTGTCGAGGACGTATTGCGTGAGCACGGCCTTGTCGGTTTCCGGTCCGGCGAGCTTCAGGTCGGTCTTGACGTCAAGATGGCGAAACACGGCGCCGAGATCGTCGCCCAGGCCGGCGTCGTTCTTGACCAGCTCGGGCGCCTGGCGCACCAGGAAATCGACCATCTCCGGCCGGCCCTTGAAGGTTCGCCACCAGCGCACGGCGTCGGTGCGCAACAGCGGATTGTCGCCAGTGACGAGCTGCTGCCATTTCTCCGCGCTCGGCGGGCTTTCGATGACGGCGAGCGTCGCGAGGTAGTCGGCGGCGTCCTCCGCCTTGGTCCTGGGATTGAGCACGCCGGGCCAGAGCGTGCCGGCGACCGAGGCGCTCTTGGGCCCGAACTTGCGGGCGAGCAAGAGCGCGGCGGAGCGCGTTTGCGGCTGGCCGGCGTAGACCTGGCCGGCGATCTGCTTGAGCGCGAAATCGGTCGGCCCTTGCATCTCCAGGAACTCGAACAGCAGCAGCTGGTCGCTCGGCGTGGTGACCTTGATGGCGCCCTTCTCGACCGCCTCGATGAAGCGCTTGGCTGCGCCCGCCTCGGCCGCCTTGCCGTAGCTGCCGGTCTTGCTCTTGAGCACGAGCAGCCCCTTGGCGATGACGCCGACCGGCACATCCTGCCGCGCGACCAGCTGGGTCAGCGCCGGCGCCAGCGAGGCGTCGCCGTTGAGCTGCGCGACCTGCAGGGCCAGCGTCAGGTCGAGCTTGCCGGGGGCGTTCAGGGATTTGCCGAGCGCGGCGAGCGCGGCTTTCTTCGTGGGCAGATTATCGTAGCAGGCGACATCAATCGCGATCAGGCCGGCGAGGTTGATGTTCTCGTCGGCATCGGCGAGCAGCGCCGATAGGCTCGCCTCGTCGGCGTGCTTGGCAAGGTGCCAGGCCGCCTCGTAGCGCAGATGCGCATCCTTGGCGGCGCCAGTGCGTAGCGCGTCGATCAATCGCTCGCTGATCGCTTGCGGTTTCCCGAGCGCGAGCGCTGCCGCTACTCGCACCGCTGGATCGGGATCCTTGGCTAGCTTTTGCGCGAATTCGGCCGCAGCCGGCACCTGATAGCGGCGCAGTAAGTTGATCGCCAGCCGCCGCACACGCCAATCGGAATGGCTGGTGCCTCCCACGATTGCCGCATGAGCCTCCGGTGATCCGATTCGGGCAAGCACCCAAAGGGCATTGGCGGCCGGCATAGGGTCGCCAAACTGCATCCCGTCTGGTCCAAGCTTGGGAATCGTCGCCTGGCCGTCTTTTACGAGCTTGTCGATCGTGGCAGCTCGCCTACTGTGGCTTCTCGACCCGAGACTCATTAGTAAATCAACTTCGTCTAAACCCAACGAAAGTGCCTTAGTTTGGTTACTTGGGTTAGAATTCACCCCTCTGAGCAGCTGCGAGAGTGCTTCCTCCAACTCACGCTTGCTATCTACCTTTCTTACCTGTTCCTTGTGTTTCACCCTCCAGATCCGCCCCGTCAAATCGCTCTCGTCATCGCGCCCATACCAATCGGCGATGAGCAAATTGCCCTCCGGGTCGAGGAAGATGTGGCTCGGCCGGAAGTACGGGTCGCTGCACATCACGAACGGCTCCTTGTGCGTGATGTCGTTGCGCGCGTCGGGGACGTAGCGGAAGATGCCGCGGTTCACGCCGGGGAAGCCGTGGCTGCCCCAGTTGCACGCGAACAGGCTGCCCTGGTATGACTCCGGGAACGCGGCGGCGTAGTAGCGCAGGAGCTGCGTGTGGGCGCCGCGGTGCAGCTCGAAGCAGGGCGGAGCGAGCGGGTTATTGCCGGCGAGCCAGACGTTGTCCACGCCGGGCCGACTGTAGCAATGGTAATCGACGCCTTCGATCACGCGGACGAAGCGGTCGGGGTTGCCCTCGCCGTTGGAGAGCAGCCAGAGTTGGCCGAACGGGTCCATCTCGAAGCTGTACGGCACGCGCAGGCCCTGCACGAGCCGCTCCATCTTCGTGCCGTCGGGGTTCATGCGGACGATGACGCCGGAGCCGCCGCGGCTGGTGATCTTGCTGTCGGGGCCTTGCAGATCCATGCCGTGGTTGCCGACGCTCATGTACAGCATGCCGTCGGGGCCCCATTCGAGCACGAACATGCCGAAGGGGTTCCATGCCTTGTTTTTGTCGATGATGAGGGTCTTTTTGTTGGTGGCGAGCGGTTTACCCGCAGGCCTTCCGGCCTGCGGCGTGGGGGGAATGTCATAGGTGTACAGGTAATTGTTGGCCGTCACCCACAGCTTGTCGCCCTTGACGGCGATGCCCATGACCGGATCGTCGAAGCCGTCAGCGATCAGAACGCGCTTGTACTTCACTCCGGTCGCTGACGCTCCCGGCTCGCCGGATTTGATCGGATCGAGACGCACGAGCGGGTTGGCGTATGGCTTGATCGGCGAGCCGGCGGGCCCGTAGCGATAAGTATGGCTCTCGCTGACGTAGATGCGGCCCTGTTCGTCGACCGCCATCGTCACCGGGTTGATGACGAGCGGATCGGCCGCCACCAGCTCGACCTCGAAGCCCTCGGGCACGATGAAGTTCTTGAGCTGATCCTCGGCCTTCTGCTGCCCCTTGATCTTCGGGTCCGCGGTCTGGAAGTTGAAGCCCTTCTGCGGGCCGGCGGCGGCGACGCTGCCGGTGAGGTTCCACGGCCCAATACTCACGTCGCCGAGCACCGCCGCGGTCGGCCAGGCCGTGTCATCGAAATCGCGCTTGAGCCAGTCGGGATGCGCGATCTGCGTGATGTGCGTCTTGTCGTCGGTGCCGACGATGAGGTCCTTCTTGTCCGCCGTCACGACGTGCAGCCGGGCGATGACACCCGCCGGCCCGCCGTGGTTTTGCGCGATGATCGCCAGCACGTTCTTTCCGGCGGCGAGGTGTTTGGCGACATCGTAGCGATCGACCTTGTTCCACTCGGTGCCATGGCCGATTTTTTGGCCGTTGACGTAGACGGTGAATTCGTTGTCGGCGGTGATCCACAGCTCGGCCTTGCCGGGCTTGCCGCTCAGCTCGAAGGTCCGCCGCAGATAGCGCGGGTCGTCGGTCTGCGGCGTCTGGTTGGCGTCCGCCTGGTCCCAGACCCAGCGGGCGCTGCCCCAGCCGGGCGCCGAGGTCTGGCCGAAAGCCAGCGGCAGGATCGCCAGGGACATGGCAAGGAGCACAAGCGTCTTTTTCATCGGAAAATCTCGGGGTATGGCGAGCGTGGTCGGGTGTCCCCATTCTAAATCACGCTGTGCGATTCGGCAGCACCTCTTCTGTGGGGCACGTTTTTTACGTGCCCGGTTTCTTCGGGCACGTAAAAAACGTGCCCCACAGAATATGTGAACTAGCCGCCGCTGACCGGAGGCAACAGGGCGACGACGGCGGTGGGCGAAAGCGGCAGGTCGTCATTGGCGAACTCGTTGTCCACCGCAACCGCACACCGCGCCAGCAACGGACTCAATCCTGGATAGCGCTCCGCCAGCACGCGGCGCAGCTCGGCAACGGTGGCGCCGGCGGGCAGGTCGATCTCGACCGCGTCGGCGCCCACCAGATCGCGGGCACGGGCAAATAGCAGCACTTTCATCGCAGTGTCAGCTCCCGCAGCGGCTCCGTGAGGCGCTCCTCGATCTCGGGCATCAGGCCATAGGCAAGCGCCAGATACTGGATCGGATGCAGCGCCCGTTTGCCGGTGCCTTCCTCCATCTGCATTCGGCAGCTACTGCACTCGGCCGCGCCGAACAGCGTCCGCGGCCGCTGCAGCTCCGCCAGCATCGGTGCGCCGGCCGCCAACGACGTTTCGTAATTGCTGGTCTTCAGGCCATACGTGCCCGCCATGCCGGAGCAGCTCACGTCGATGACCTGAACGCGCAGGCCGGGGATCAGCGCCAGCAGCGACGGCCCGGCCGCGGGACCGAGCGCCTTGACATGGCAGGGAACGTGATGGCCGATCCCGGCATCGATCGGGAGAAAGTCCGTACGCAACCTGCCCTGGCGGTGCAAATCGGCGAGAAACTGCATGAGCTCGACGGTGTGCCTGGCCAAGAGCGGCACATCCACGTCGTCGATCAGATCCGAATAATCCTGCCGGAACATCAGAGCCGCGCTCGGCTCGGAGCAGACCACGGTCATTCCCTCGCGCACCAGGTCGGCCAGGAGCCGCAGATTCTGCAGCGCGCTCTCGCGCGCCGTATCGGCGTCGCCGTGCGCGAGCGCGGCGATGCCGCTGCCGGCCTGTCCCGGCGGCACGAAGACGTCAAAGCCGTTGTGCTGCAGGACCAGCACGGCCGCCTCGGCAATCTGCGGATCGACGTAATTCGCGTACAGGTCTACAAAGTACGCGACGCATGGCCGATCGCTGCGCGGCCGGCGCGTCCAGCCGCGGCGCTTGGCGGTGTTCATGAACGTCCGCAGCGCGAAGCGGGGCAGGCGCCGGCGCGGCGACAGGCCGAACAGCCGATCGAACGCCCAGCGCATGGTGCGGCTGCCGAGGGCGAGGTTGGTCAGCAGCGAAAAAGCGCTGCCCCAGCGGACGACGTTTTCGAGGCGGGCGAGGAACCATTCGCCGCGGGCCAGGCCGTGCTGGGCGACGTTGGCGGCCTTGGCCTCGAGCATCAGCTTGGGAATGTTGACGTGGGCCGGACACTCGAGCGCACACATCTTGCAGTTGACGCACAGGTCGGCGACCTCGCGCACCTCGTCGGAGGCGAGCTGCCGGCCATCGGTGCCGTCCTGCAGCAAATAGCGTAAGAGGTTCGCCTTGGCCCGCGGCGAGGCCGCCTCGGCCTGCGTCGCCCGGAAGATGGGGCACATCCGTTGTCCGGGAGTCTCGCTACGGCACGCCCCACAACCGTTGCATTGGCTCGCCTCGATCGCCGCTCCGGGCTCCGCCCAGCGCAGCGTCCAGGGAACCGCGCCGGCCGTTGGCTGCACCCGCAGCGCCCGGTCCGCGCCGACGCCGTCAACGATCTTGCCGGGGTTGAACAGGTTGCGTGGATCGAAGATCGCCTTGACCTGGCGCAGCACGGAGTACAGCGGGCCGAACTGCCGGGCCACCCACGGCGTCCGTGCCAGGCCGGTGCCGTGCTGCGTGCTCACCGTGCCGCCCAGCTCGATCGCCAGCGCGTGGACCTGTTCGGCAAGGTCCCACAGGCGGGCGACATGCTCGGGCTGGCGCAGATCGAGGAACGGCCGAGTGTGTACTTGCCCAGTGCCGGCGTGAATAAGGAACGACGCCGTGGTCTGGTGTTGCTGCAGGATTTCCTGGACGCGGCGCAGGAACTCCGGCAGCGCCGCCACGGGAACACCAACGTCCTCGACCAGCGGCAGCGGCTGGGTGCCGCCGCGCAGACCGTACAGGCTCGGCAGCGCCACCTCGCGCAGCTGCCAGAGCTGATCGTGCTGGTGGGCATCGCCGGCCGCGACGGCATGGATCGCCAGCCGTTCGCCCCAGCGCAACTGATCAACGAGCCCTTGCGCCATCCGGGCGGCCTCGGCGACGCTGTCGGCCTCGTACTCGACCAGCAGCACCGCCTCGACGGCGGCGGGAATGAGGCCCGCGGTTTGCCCGGCGCCACCGCCGCGCCAGGCTCAGCAGCCGGCGATCGAGCAATTCACAGGCCGCCGGCCCGGTGGGGTGCGCGAGCTGCGCCGCCCGCAGCGCATCGTCCAGACTGGCGAAGCCGAGCAGCGCGATCGATTGCGCCCCCGGCAACGGCACCGTCCGCAGCGTCGCCTCCGTGAACAGCGCCAGCGTGCCCTCGGAGCCGACCAGCAGGCGCGGCAGATCGATCACGCCGTCCGCCAAAATGTCGGTCAGCCGATAGCCGCAGCGGTCGAACACGGTGCGCCGGCGATACGCCTCGATGATGTCGCGGTGCTGTTCGATCAGCACCGCCAGCGCGGTCAGGATGTCGTGCAAGTGGGTCGCCGCGGAATCAGTAGGGCCCGGCACCGGTTCACGGCCGACGGTAAACGCCTCGCCTGTGTCGAGGACGGCGCAAGGCCAGCACATGGTCGCGGGTGTACCCGTGACGGAGCGACCGCGCCGGAGGCGTCGTTGGCGAGCATCCCGCCGAGCGTGCAGACGTCGCCGCTGGCCGGGTCCGGAGCGAAGCGTCGGCCGCTGCGCGCGAGCCGACTCTGCAGCGCAGCCCACGTGACGCCCGGCTGGACACGGACGTGCGTGTCGCCGACCTCGACGATCTTGCGAAAGTGCTTGCTCAAGTCGATGATGAGCCCCGGGCCGAGCGATTCCCCCGCGACGCCGGTGCCGGCCCCGCGCGATCAGCGGCACGTCGTTCGCGTGGGCATAGCGAACGAGCCCCTGCACATCTTCCTCGTCGCGCGGCACCACCACGCCCAGCGGCTGGACCTGGAAAATGCTGGCATCGGTGCTGTACAGGGCCCGGGCAAGGTCGTCGAAGAGGATTTCCCCCTTGAAGAATCCTTGCAGGTCATCGCGGACGCGGACCCGCTGTTGTTCGTCCACCGGGCGCTACCTGTCTGTGCGTTGGGAGGCGTGGCGTACCGATTTCATTTTACACCGGCCCCGAGCGTTGTGGCGGCCTGGGGACGTGCTGGAGTTGTTCCGCGCGGATCTTTTCCTGCCGATAGCGCTCGCCGATGGTGAGCTCGAACGGCCGATGCGCGTCGGTCGCCGTGAAGTGCTTGTAGTGCGCGTCGCAGCGATAGCAGACCACCGCGTCGCCGACCGACAGGTAGAGCACGCCGTCGATGGCGGCGGAGCCGATCAGGATCGCGAAGGTCAGCCATTTGTCGTACCAGAAGACCGTATAGCACGACGCCACACAGGCGCTGACGAGGATTGTCATGCCGAGCCAGTGCGGGAAGTCTTTTTTCTTGTAGAGTTCGGGATTGCCGCAGACGACGCAGCGCGGCAAGCCGGGTGCCGCCGCGTCGAGGTGCTGGCGATGCTCGCAGCCGGGACACTGCCAGTCGATAGCGGCCGTCACATCGGCCCGGACGGGCCGTTCACAGCTCGGGCAAGAAAAGCAGACGTGCACGGGAATGGGCCTAAAGGAAATCGTCGTGGTTTATCATTCGCATCGAAGCTCGCTTGCGGTTTCGCGAGCACTCCGAGTCTGTTCTACAAGAGGAGCCCCGTCTTTTCGAGCAGGAGCTGGCTGGTCAGCTCGCCCAGGTAGCAGACGATGACGACAACGTAGAGGATGCCCGTCGCCGACTGGGTGGAACGAATGCGCGCTGTCTCCCACGCCATCCACCCCAGCGCCAGCGGTCCGAGCAACCCGAGCACCCAGCGTGTCGGCAGCCACAACAGCACCTCGCCCTCGGGAGATCCCGCGTGCGCCGCGCCACAGCCACAGCGCCACGCACGCCAGCCCGATGCGGACCGCGAGCGCCACGCCAAGCGCCGCCAGCAGGCGCATGAGCGGCGCCATCGACATGGCGGGAGCGATCAGGTACGAGTGACCCATCAGCATGGCGGTGGTCGCGCTGCCGAGCACCGCCATCGACGCCAGGTCGTCGACCATCCGCCAGGCCGGATCATCCGCATGGACGACGAGACCGCCAAGAACAAGGCACGCGAGCAACGCCGGCGCCGTCAGCCAGGCGACCAGCCGGCCGCCCGGCGCCTCGTCGAGGTGCCACACGATCGAACCGGCTATGCAGCCCACCGCTGCCAAGCTCCACGCAATCCAGAACGCCAGGCCGGCCGTCGCGCCGAGCAAGACCGCCGCCACGGCAAGCAGGCCGAGCGCTGCCAGGAACTGCACCCGATAGAAACGCGGCGGGACTACGGTCGCGGGCAGGATGGGCAGCACGACGATCAGGCCGCAGGCGAGGCGCAGGAAGAAGATTGCGAACATCCTACTTCCCGGGGTGAATCAGCGAGAGGAACTCGGAGCGCGTCGTCAGGTTCGCCCGGAAGATGCCGCGCATGGCGCTGGTGGTGCACACGCTGCCCGGCTTGCGGATGCCGCGGATGGCCATGCAGGTGTGCGACGCCTCGATGACGACGCCGACCCCCTGCGGCGCGAGCTGATCCATCACCAGGTCGGCGATTTCCTCGGTCATCCGCTCCTGCACCTGCGGCCGGCGTGCGACCATTTCCACAACGCGCGGCAGCTTGCTCAGGCCGACAATGCGGCCATTGGGAATGTACGCGACGTGCGCCTTGCCTAAGAACGGCAGCAGGTGGTGCTCGCACATCGAGTCGAAGGTGATGTCCTTGACCAGCACCATTTCGTCGTATTTCTCGACGAAGGTTTTCTTGAGCAAGACGGCGGGGTCCTTGTGCAGGCCCGCGAACATCTCCTCATACATCCGGGCGACCCGCTCCGGGGTATCGCGCAGCCCCTCGCGCTCCGGATCCTCGCCGACGGCCAGCAGGATTTCGCGGACCGCCGCGGCTATGCGGGCATGGTCTACCACGCACACCGACCCATCGCGATCAAGCGCACGTTCCGATGAAATCGCCTTACTCATGGTGTCAGCCTTTATTCCAGTCCGGCGGATTGGGACACTGTTGGATGTCAAGGGGCACTCAACATCCGCACGATGTGTCGGGCGAGCGGTTCGGGAATCTCCCGGTGGCGCGGCACCGCCTGCAATACGCCGGTGATCGGGTTCCGTACCAGTCGTGCTTGCCGCCGTTTCGGATGAGCACGGCACCGGCCGCTTTGATCGCTTTGATAAGGTCGACGCGCTTCACGGCACCTGCATTTCCTCAACCTTACGCACTCCGGGAATGTGGCCGCCGTTGATGTCCTGATAGATATCCCTCAGGTGGTCTTTCAAATCATCGAGCGATACGCCCTGCGTCCAGTAGTCAGGATAATCCTGGAGGTAGCCAAGCCAGGCTTCGCCTTCCTGCCAATAGACGAATTTTACCGTGCTCATTCCGACTCCTCCGCGTTCCTCTGTGCCACATTCATTATAGCGATCACGTCTTGCGGGCGGTGTAGTAGCGCCGTAGCAATTCATCGACGATCGCCGTCAGCAACAGAGCGCCGCCGAGGATCAGGCCTTCGATCGTCTGGGGAGCGCCGACCGCGAAGGTGTACATCGGCAGAATCGTGATGAGGCAGGTGCCGAGAAGGATGCCGACGACGTTCCCTTCGCCGCCGCGCAGGCTGCAGCCGCCGAGCACCGCCGCGGCGATTCCGTACAGCTCGAGGAAGCTTCCCGTACTGCTGGGCGATACCTCGTTGAACCGCATCAGGTGCAGGACCGCATAGCCCGCCGTGATGATTGAGCACGCGACGTATGCCAGGATCTTGTAGCGCGTGGTGGCGATGCCGCTGTACTGGGCGGCCTTTTCGTTGCTGCCGATCGCGAACAGGTAGCGGCCGTGCGTCGTGAAGTGCAGGAAGAAGCCGATCACCAATGTGAGGCCCGCGAGAAGGACGAGGTACACGGGTACGCCGAACAGGCTGCCATTGAAAAAGGCGGTCAGCTCTTCGAAACCGCTGCCGAGG
Organism: uncultured Gemmataceae bacterium; assembly: GCA_963834865.1. Taxonomy (GTDB): domain Bacteria; phylum Planctomycetota; class Planctomycetia; order Gemmatales; family Gemmataceae; genus CAWIDK01. The sequence goes on along the minus strand of CAWIDK010000002.1, from coordinate 339,417 downwards.
TTCTTGGTGCTGTCGCCGGTGAGCCAGCGGGCGGCACTGCGATACGCGAACAGCCCGCACAGCGTCACGATAAAAGCCTGCACGCGCAGCCGGGTGACAAGCAGTCCGTGGAACAGACCGACGGCGACACCCAGCAGCAACGTGAGGGCGATGGCGAGGGCGGGGTGGCAATGCCAATCGACCAGCAACGTGCACAGGACGGCGGCGGCCAACGCGACCAGCGACCCGATTGACAGGTCGATGCCGCCCGCGATGATGAGCACGCCGGCGGCCAGGCCGAGGAAGCCGTTGAAGCCGACGCGCTGGGCGAGGGCGCGTGCGGAGCTTCCCAGCCGCGGGCGACCCAGTCGGTGCCCAGTGTCAGCGCGAGATAGAGTACGGCCAGCAGGAGCAGGTTGGCCAGCAGCTTGATCATAAGGCGGCCCCTTGATCGGTCGCCCCTTTGCCCGTCGCCAGGTTCATGACGGCGATCTCGGAGAGCTGGTCGCGCCGGACCTCGCCGGCCAGCCGGCCCTCGTGCATCACCAGCACGCGATCGCTGACGCCGAGGATTTCCTCGAGATCGCTGGAGATCATGAGCAATCCCAGGCCGGAGCGGGCCAGCTGGTCCATGAGGGCGTAGACCTCCTTCTTGGCGCCGACATCGATGCCGCGGGTCGGCTCGTCGAACAGGATCGCCCGGGCAGTGCGCACCAGCCACTTGGCGAGCACGACCTTTTGCTGGTTGCCGCCGCTCAGCAGGCCGACCGTCTGGTTCACCCCCGGGGTCCGCACGCGCAGCCGGTCGGCCATCGACTCCGCCAGCTCGTGCTCGCGTTGGCCGCGGATCAGGCCCAGAAAGCTGACCCGGTCGAGCGACGGCAGCGTGATGTTGTGCTTGACGCTGTCGGTCAGGATCAGCCCTTCGAGCCGGCGATCCTCCGGAACCAGGAAAATCCCGGCTTCGATCGCCTGCGCGGGCCGGCGGATCGTTACCGGTTCGCCGTCGACGAGCACCTGCCCGCATACCCGGGGCCGCACGCCGAAGATCGTCTCGGCCAGCTCGGTGCGGCCCGAGCCGATCAGCCCGGCCATGCCGACGATTTCGCCCGGAAAGATCTTGAAGCCGATCGGCTCCTGGCCCGGCCGCCAGCGAAGGTCGCGGACCTCAAGGACGGCGGCGCGGCGCCCCACCCTGGCGGGGTCGCCCTCGGCGGGGTGCCGGCGCTCGTAGAACTGGGTCAGCTCGCGGCCGACCATGAGCCGGACCATGCGGTCGTGATCGATCTCGTGGCGGTCCAGATCGCCCGCGTTCTTGCCGTCGCGCAGCACGGTGACACGGTCGGCAATATGTTCAATTTCCTTGAGGCGGTGGGTGATGTAGATCATGCTGAGCCCCTCCGCCTTGAGCTGGCGCAGCACCTGGAACAGCCGTTCCGTCTCGCTTGCCGTGAGGCTGGAGGTCGGCTCGTCGAGGATCAAGAGCCGCGACCGCAGCGACAGCGCGCGGGCAATCTCGACGAGCTGCTGCTGGCCGACCGTCAGGTCCGCCACCCGCGCCCGCGGCGAAACCCGCACGCCGAGCCGCTCGGTGATGCGCTGGGCGTCGGGGTAGATGCGCGGCGCGATGATCGACAGCGGCCACAGCCAGGTCGGCTCGCGGCCGAGAAAGACGTTGGCCGCCACGTCGAGGTGCTCGGCCAGGTTGAGCTCCTGATGGATCAGCACGATGCCGTGGCGTTCCGCGTCCTTGACGCCCGCCAGCGTCACCGGCCGGCCGTCGATGCGCACCACCCCGGCGTCCGGCGTGTAAATGCCGCCCAGGATTTTCATCAGCGTGGATTTGCCGGCGCCATTCTCGCCGATGAGGGCGAGCACCTCGCCTGGCAGGACCCGCAAGCTCGCGTCGGCGAGCGCCCGCACGCCGGGGAAGGACTTGCTCACGCCGTCGACTTCGAGGATCGGGGTCATCAGCTTTTTGATCCCTTGAGCTTCTTGACCTCGTCGTAGAACCCTTCGACGTTCTCGCGGGTGATGACCCGGTGCGGAATGAACACGCGATGCTTGTCGTCGGCCGTCAACACCGCTCCGGTCTTGCTGTCCTTGAGCCCCTTGAGCACGTCGTCGAGCTTTTGGCCGCGTGCCAGGGCGACCAGGACCTTGATCGACTGGTAGCCGAATTCGTAGGGGTTCTGCACCACGGTGGCGTAACATTCGCCGGACTTGATCCCTTCGAGCGTCTGGAAGCTTTCGTCGAAGCCGACGACCGCGGGAGGCTTCGCGAGCTTGGACTGCCGGACCGCCCGGAGCAGGGCGGGCGGATTGTATTCCCACAGCCCCACCAGGCAGGCCATGTCGGGATGCCGGCCGAGCAAATCTTCGGCACGTTCCTGGCAAACCTGGGCTTTCACCTCGTCGATGCGGCTCTCGACAAGGATGAACTTGCCGATCTTGACGTCGGCGGCGTCCCAGGGTGTTACCTTACCCATTTCCCTGGTGCCGAGCGATTTCGGATCCGGGTCGGCGAGGTAGTCCAGGACGCCTTGCCGCCGCTCGATCGCGTTCTGCGCGTCGGCCTTGCCGACGAAGATGGCGACCTTGCCGCCGGCGGGACATGCGTCGACGACCAGCTTGCCCGCGGCGAGTCCCGCACGGTAGTTCTGCGTCCCGATGTAGCACTGCCGCAGCGCCAAATCCTTGTCGGGCAGATCGTTGTCCTGCATCACCAGCGCCACCTTCTTGGCCGCGACCTGGTCACGGTAGAACGGCACCATGTTGGCGGCATTGTTCGGGCTGACGGCAATGCCCTTGACGCCCTTGCCGAGCAGGTCCTCGATGATCTCCTGCTGCTCCGCCGCATTGCCGTTCGGCGGCTTGCGGAAGTCGACGGCCACCGGAATATCCTTGGGTTCCGCGTTGAGGTCCGCCTCGGCCTGGCGCGTGCCTTTTTCGGCGATGCTCCAGAAGTCGTGCGCGTTATTTGAGACGAATGCCACTTGGATCCTGTTGTCGCCCGCAACGGGAGCCTTGCCGTCCCTGGACGCCGGGCTCTTGTCCGCGGCGCGCGGGCAGCCGCTGATCGCAAGGAGAACCGCGGTGACGGCGAGCCCGTACCAGAATTGCTTGCTCTGCATGACGTGTACCCAGAAAGGGAGAGGACCGCATTTGCAGCGCTAGGAGTACCGTGCAGCTATCATAAACAAAACGCGCCCCATGTCTCGCCGATTTCGCGGCGCAGATCATGACGGCGGGCCGCCATCGCAACCCTCTGCACAGGAGAGATCATGAGCCGGGCCATCGCGTTTGCCGCGTTCGGGACCCTTGCAACGCTGGCCGCCGCCCTGGGACAGGCCGGCGGCGACAAGACGTCGGCGTGGAAACCGTTTATTCCGGACGCTGCGTATCAGGAGCTGGCCCGGCGGTCCACCGAACGGATCGGCAAGCTGCCGAAGGACGACAAGGCGCAGCGCCACCGAAGTGCTGATCCTGGACAGCTACAGCCTGAGCAAGAAGGAGGGCCGGGGCACCACGCTGAAGGAACCGATCGGCGACATCAACGACGTGATGACGCTGTTCGCCAGCCACGCCAAGGGCGGCGAGGGCGTGCATCCGGACCTGCACTACAGCCCCAAGGTGAAGAACCAGAACGGCAGCGAAGCCCTCATCAACGCGCTGGCGGCGAAGAAGCTCACCGACGCCAACGTCGCCAAGATGGCCAAGGAACTGGAACTGCTCGGCTATCGCGTGGCGGTGATCGGGTCCTTGACCCTGGAGCGCGGGCCAGGCGACAAGAAGAAGGGCGAGGCGAAGGAGTGGAACGAACACGCGATCGTGATGCGCGACGCCGCCATCGAGCTGGCCGACGGCGCACGCAAGAAGGATGGGCCGGCGATCCTCGAGGCGTGCAAGCGGCTCGAAAACACGTGCGTGGAATGCCACAGCGTGTTCAAGTGAGCGAACCGCGTTTACGTTTAGGCGACCGGCAGGCGAAAAAGTACCACCGTAGGACGGCTCTCCTGAGCCGTCCGGGCTGCTGGACGGCTCAGGAGAGCCGTCCTACGGTGGGTTTGCTCCTGCCGGTCGCCTTAGCGCTCGCGCTGTGGGGCAGGCCTCCGGCCTGCCAATCCCGGCAGGCCGGAGGCCTGCCCCACGGCTGCGAGCGCTAAACGTAAACGCACTTTACCGGGCCGGTGTGCGGATCGGCAGCGGCGGCGGCTGATCGCTTTCGGCAGGCGGGTTGCGCAGGCCGCCGGCACGGATGTTCTCGAACGGGTCGGGCAGGTTCACCGGCACGAACGGCACGGGTCCGGATCGGCGCGGCCGCACTCGCTCCAGCGCCGCCGCCTGGCTCGTCTCCAGCGTAGCGTCGTCGAGCGAAGCGCGGTCTGACTTCGGATGCGCCAGGATCGGCAACGGCAGCGGCACTTCGACGTCCACGGCCGGCAGCTGGATGAGCGGTTTGGTCGGCAGTCCTCGCTTGGGCATCGGGCCCTGGGCGACCAGCGGCGGCCCCTCCGGCAGGGCGCCTGGCGCCCGCGGCTTGGCCGGCGGCACCGGCGGCTGCGGCGGCAGGCCAGTGAAGCCATTGGGCGGCAGCTGCGGCTTCTCGACCGCCTTCGCGCCGGGCCAGGCGATGGCCTGGCTGCCCGGGACCGCCGACGCCTTGCTCCCGGGCTGCAGCAGCTCCTCCAGCCGCCGCGTCACCTTCTGCGTAGCGGATTCCGGCGCCTGGGCCAACACCGGCACTGCAAAACTCAGCAACAGTCCGGCAATCGTGGCGAGATTGCGGTTCTTGAAAAGTCGTGTCATGTGCGTTACTCCAAAAATCACTGACCGGCCGGCGCTGCTTCCAGAACGAGCTTGACCGGCGTGCCTTCCTTGGGCAGCAGCTTGGTATTCGTCTCCAGCTTGAGGTACTTTTCTTCCTTCATCGTCAGCTGCGTCTGCAGGACCGTGTCGTCCGAGACCGGGAAGATCACGCCCAGGGTGCCGGAGATGTCCGCGCCATACGACTTCTCCGTCTTGGTCGGGTCGGCCTGCTTGATCGCCGATCCGGTGAAACGCCACTCCAGCTTTTTGGGCTGCTTGCCGGTCTTCATGTCGACCAGCGCTCGCTCCATCGGGACGCGGCGGACCTCGCCGCCGACGTCCGGCACCTCGATATACACCTTGACCACCGGGCCCTCCGACGGCTTGTCGGTCTCGCCCATCACCGGCTTGCCGGGTTTGAGACCGATTTCTTCCAGAGCCTTGTGAACGGCGCTCGGCATCACGTCAATGGTGACGACGGTTTCATGCGCCTTCTTCCCCTTGGGGTGCGGCCAGCACGCGATGACCTCGATGGGGTAGATCTCGCCCTTGAGATATTCGAGCTTGCGCGGCGCGATCTTGGCGTCGATGGTGACGGTGCGTTTGGCCTTGTCGACCATGATTCCGGCCGGCTTGTCCCGGCCGCCGCCAGCTGGCGTCGCTGGCACAAACGCGGCCAGGAGCAGCGGGATGCAGATGCGGTGCATGTTGAGCGCTCCATGGGTTCGATCAAGCCCCAGGGCGAGTCTTCGAGCCCCGGGGGTGTCGCACCCCCAGGGCTCGAGGACTCGCCCTGGGGCTTGGTACTTCTTACTTCTCACCAATGCAGACGACGACAGTTTCCTTACGTGCATTGTCACCTTCCAGGTTGCACGTCGCAACGTAGAGCCGGCCGGCGTGAATAACCGGGCCGCCGTAGATCATGCCGGGCGTCGTGACCGCGGGGTTCGCCGCCAGATCGAGCGTCCACAGCGCGTCGCCCTGCTTCGCGCCGCCGAGCGCGATCGCATGGACCACGCCCCGCAGGTCCCCCGCGTAGATCGTGCCGCCGGCGATGGCCGGCGGTGCGAATAGCGGGGCCTTCGCCTCATAGATCCAGCGCCGGCCGCCGTCGGCGAGTTCGAAGGCGCGCACCTTGCCGTCCGTCGCCGTCACCACCGCGGCCCCGTCGGCGATCGCCGCACACGAGGTCACGCCGCCGGTGATCGGCTTGTACCATTTTTCCTTCCCGTCGGCGAGGTTGTAGGCAGCGACGAACCCTTTGGCGCCCTTGAGCTGCTGGGGGTAGTAACCGATCGTGCTGCCGCTGACGATGATCGTGTCGCCGGCCACGGCAGGGCCGCCCCAGGGGTTGAGCTTCAGCGGCGTGCGCCACAGCACCTTGCCGCTCTTCGCGTCGAGGCAGAAGAGGGCGCGGTCGCCGGTCTTCTCCATTTCCAGGAAGGTGGACGCGGCCAGCACCTTGTCGCCGACGACCGCGACCGGGGCGTCCACATGCCATTTGTCGCTGCCTTGCTGCCAGAGCTGTTTCGGCTCGGCTCGCGGATACTGGCTCTCGTTGGGCGGCGGAGTATCGGGGTTCTTCTTGCGTTCTTCCTCGTACTTCGCTTTCAGCTCGGCCCACCCCGCCTCGACCGCTTTCTTGAGCGCGGGCAGCTCCAGTGTCTTGCCGCCAAGCGTCGCCCGGTCGGCCTGGACGGCCAGGACGCCGGCGTTGCCGCCGCCGATGTAAGCGATGCCATTGAGGATGGTCGGTGAGCTTTCGAGATGCACAAGATCGCCGGGCACGTCATGGCGCCACAGCGGCAGGCCGGCGGCGCCGTCGAGGCAATACAGCGTGGCGCCGCTGGTCTGGTGCATGCCGTCGCCGAAGACGAGGTTCGGGCCCATGACCGCGGGCGAGCTGACGGTGGGCAGCTTCAGCAGCGGCTGGCTCTTGGTCCAGATGACACGTTCCTTGGCGGCCGGGTCGGCGCTCAGGCAATTGACGTAGCCGACGTTGAACCCGGATAGGCCACTGATGAGCAGGCGATCGCCGAAGATTACGGGCGAGGAGAGATTGTGGTCCTTCGAGTGGTGGACCCAGAGCACCTTGGCGGATGCGGGCCCCGGCCGGCCGTCGGTGTTGCCGGTCCGCTGCGCGTTGCCGCGGAAGGTCGCCCAGGGGTCGGGCTGCTGAGCAAGCGTTGGAGCCGCGAGCAGCAGAGGAACGAGGATGGCGTAGGCGGCGCGACGCATGGAGGGAATCGTCCTCGGGGTTGTGAGTCGAAGCTCGCTTGCGGTTTCGCGAGTCGAATCGCGAAACCGCAAGCGGACGGCGAGCAAATGACATAATCCGCGTCATTTCGCGCGGGCGGTCGCGGGCGGTTCGCCCACGACGGCGCGGATCGGGTCGGCCTCGACGGTGATCTCCTTGGTGCGCAGCTGGCCCGAGCTGAGCCGCACCTGCACCTGGTACGTTCCCGGATCGAGCGTGAACCGCAGCTGCGGCGATTGCTGGCTGCCTCGGCCGTCGCCGCCGGAGATTTGCCGTACGCCGCACAGCTTACCTTGCTTGTCGCGGACCTCGACGCGGCTGCCGACCACGCCGTCGCCGGTCTTCAGCGTCAGCGTCAACGGCACCTTCTTGCCGCCGGCCGACCCGCGGTCGCCCAGCAGCACGACCGAGTCCTGGCCCTCGTTGTTGAAGATCATGTCGAGCTGGCCGTCGTTGTTCAGGTCGACCAGGCCGACCGCCTGCGAGTTATAGATCTTCTGCGACAGGCCGATCTTGTCGGTGCAGTCCTCGAAAGTGCCGTCGCCCTTGTTGCGGAAGAAGCGGTTTGCGCCCTTGAGGCAGCCAACGATCAGGTCGAGCCGGCCGTCGTTGTCGATATCGCCCCACGCGGCGCTGGTGGCCCAGCCGGTGAATTTTCCCAGGTCGCCGGATCTGGCGGTGACGTCGGTGAACCGGCCCTTGCCGTCACCCTTCAGCAAGCGCACGGCGCCCTTGTAGGTCAAGACCAGGTCGGGATGGCCGTCGTCGTCGAAGTCGGCGAAGACGGCGCTAACCTTGCCCGCCGGCCATGCGATACCCGAGTCCTTGAGCGCCGTGAAGGCGACCTCGTTGCGATCGTTCCTGGCGCCGAGCACCAGGATACCGCTGTAGAGGAAATCGGGGATGCCGTCGCCGTTCACGTCGCAGACCGTCAGCGCGTCGCCCTTGAGATCACTGCCGATGCCGTCGGGGCCGAGGCCGACCCTGGCGGACACGTCGGTGAACCAGGTCGGAATGACGACGGGCGTCTTCGGCGGCGGCGCATTGCCCGGCACGCCCTTCCAGTGCTGCGACAGCCGTTCGACGCGCTGGCGATACTCGACGGAAACCTTACCGGTGAGCCGTTGCCGCAGCGTGGGCTCGACGACCGGGCCGAGCCCTTCGAGCATCCGGAAGGCGCGATCGCGTTCCTGGAAGTCGTCGCTGTCGAGCTCCTTGATGAGCGGCGCCGGGTCGAACGAGTTGCGGTATAGCCGTAGCCCGTGATAACCGTGCGCCACCAGCAGGTCGGGCCGGCCGTCGCCGTCGAAGTCGATCCACGCGGCGGCGGTCGTGCCGCACAGCGCCTCGCGCGGCAACAGGTGCGTGTCGTCACGGAAGCCGGTTGCGTAATTCGTGAACAGCCGTGGACCGCTCGGTGTGACGATCAACAGGTCGGGCCGGCCGTCGCCGTTGTAGTCGGCCCACACCGCCGAGCGGGCGCCGGCGATCCCCGGCAGGATGAACTCGTTGAGCGATTCACCGCCGTTTTGCAGCACCACGACTCGGCCGCCGCCGACCAGGCAAATGTCCTGCTTGCCGTCGCCGTCGAAGTCGATGACGGAGACGGCCTGCGCCTCGGGATCGGTGCGCGGCAACGGCGAGAGGTGGGTGAAGCCGGGCATGCCGAGCAGCCGGCGGAAGTCCTCGCCGCCCCAGCCGACGAAGTCGCGCTTGGGATTGTAGTCCTGCAGCTTGAGGCTCGCCTTGAGCCGCTGGATCTTGCCGCGCCGCTGGTGCAAATCCTCCTTGTTGGCGCTGTCGATCATGCACGGCACGACGACCTCGCGATTCTCCAGCATTTGCGCGACCAGCCCCGCGAGCTTCTCCGGCGAGCCGCAGTAGCTACGCAGGAGGTACGGCTCGCCGTGGCTATGGTTCCACCATTCGCCGCCGGCGTAGGCCTGATACCACCAGGTGCCGATACACGTTTCGCTCGCGCCGCCATTGTGGAAGAACACGCCCAGCTTGCCCGGCTCGGCCCAGTCGATCGGCGGCTTCCATTCGTCCGGCCGCAACCCGCCGCGGCCGATGTTGTGCTTGATGACGTCGGTGGGATGCTTGCCCTTGATGTCGCGCACCTTGCGATAGACGATCGTGTTGGCTTTCTTGTCCACCGACTCGACGCGCACCAGCACGATGTTTGTGGACTGGGCGACGACGGCGCCGAGGCTCATCGGCGCCTCGACGTACGCTAGCCCAGCCGGCACCACCAGTGCGAGGACGGCCCCCGCGGCGAGCAGGGCGACCACCAACCATCGGGAGCGATATTGCATGACTTCTCCTTGTATAGCCGCGAGCGGCGGGGCTTGTCCCCGCCGTGTAGACCGCCGGGACAAGCCCGGCGGCTCGCCGGTCACGGGCGCCCGTACCAAAAGACGCTCACGGGCAGTCCGAATCACTTCCCCTTCATCGCGCCGAGGCGTTCCTTGGCGGCCTCGGCCCACGGGGTGCCGGGGAACTCCTGCAGCAGAATCTCGAGCTGCTTGCGGGCCAGGTCGTTCTGCTTATTCTCGCCATAAGCGCGGGCCGCCTCGAAACGGGCCGCCGCCTTCAGCTCGGGATAGTCGTAGGTGAACGGGATCACGAGAAACGCATTCACTGCGTCCACCGGACGCTTCTGCTCCAGCCGGCACAGGCCGATCTGCAGCTGGGCCTTCGCCGCCAGCTCCGTCGCGGTGCGGCTCGTCACCTGGGTGTAGAAGTTGACGGCCGCGTCGAAGTTCTTCTGTTGCTGAAACGCCCAGCCGATGCCGTAGCGCGCGTCGTCCTGCCAGACGCTGTTCGGGAAGGCGCCGACGACGCGTTCATACGCCTGCCGGCTCGGGTCCCACTGCTTGGTCAGCGCATAGGCATAGCCGAGCCGCAGCATTGCGCGGTCGGATAGGCCGGGCTGGTTCTGATACGGTGGCTGGTCGCGGAACCGGACAAGCCGCTTGATCGCCTCGTCGGGCTGCTTGTCGTGCAGCAGCGCCTCGGCGGCACGGTAATGGGCCCAGCCGGCGAGCGTGCTCTTGGGGTTTTGCGCGACGGCGTCGAACTGCGCGATCGCCCCCTTGAGGTTGCCCTTGGCCGCCTGGATAGCGCCCATGCGTAGGCGAATCTTCTCGGTCAACTCCTGCGACGGCTCCTTGTCGAGCACGTCGTTGAGCAGCTTCACCGCCTCGTCGTGCTCGTGCCGCTGGGCCAGCAGCTCCGCCAATTCGAAGCGTGCCTCGGTCGCGATCGCCAGGTCCGGGAACGCGTCGACCAGCGTGCGATACAGACCCCGCGCCTTCTTCTCGGCCGGCTGCAACGGCACCTTGTCGAGCGGCGCGTCCGGCAAGGGCAGCTTGACCGACGAGTTGCTGAGCTTCTTGGCCAGCTCCTGCTTCAGCTTCGCGCGGGCGTCATCCAGTTCAGACTCGGCCAGCATGCGCGGCCCACGCGGCATCGTAAAGCATCCGGGCGCACACGTCCTGCTGGCTCTCTTGTTTCTTGACTCGGTCGGCCTGACCCTCAAGGTACGTCACCGCCTCATGTAGCGTCTTGATCCCCTCCGCGGCGAGCGGCTGCGCCTTGGCCAGATCCTCCTTGCGACCGACGGCGCGGAGCTTTGCCGCGGCGTCGAGCCGCTGCCGGCCCTCGTCCTTGAGACATTGCCCGATGCGCAGAGCGGCCTCGTTCGCCTCGGGACGATTGCCGGCCGTCTTGATGACGGTGTCGAATAGCGCCCGCGCCTCCGGAAGCTTGCCCGCCTCGCGCAGCGCCACGCCCTGGTGATAGCGCATCAGGCCGATCCAGTACGCCCGGGCCGGGTCCTTGCTCAGGTTTGCCTCGTGGGCTTCGCGTGCCCTGGCAAGCACGTCCACGGCCTCGGTGGCGCGGTTCTGCGCTCGCAGATACGTCGCGAGCTGGATCAGCGCCATCGGCGCGTACTGCGTGTATTGCTTGAACGGCTCGTTCGTGAAGCGGCGCAGCTCGTTGACCGCGCCGTTCATGTCGCCCATCAGGGCCATGCACTTGGCGCGTTCGAAGACCGCCTGGGCGACTTGTGGGATGCCCCGGAAATCGGGCCCCATGAGCCGTTCATACGTCCCCCGCGCCGCCTGCAAAATCTTGATGCGCTCCGGCGGCTGCGAGGTCAGCGCCGCGAGCCGTTGCTGGCACAGCCCCAGCTTGATCAGCGCGTCGGCGACCTGGTAATCGCGCGGGTTGGCGCCGACGTACGCCTCCAGCAAGTCGGCACTTGCCTTGAGCTCCTCCTCCATCTTGCCGGCCGCCAACGCATCCTCGGGAACGGTCATGGGCACCTGACGCAGGATGCAGTCGGCGATCAGAAACAACGTCTGCCCGACCTCGCCCACACGCTCCGGCCCAGGAATTTCGCTCAGGGCTTTTTTCGCCTGCTCCAGATCGCCCTTGCGGTAGTACGTCAGGCCCAGGCTGTAGCGGGCCAGATTGATCTTCGGATACTCAGGATACTTGGCCGCCACCTCGGCGAAGCGCTTGATCGTCTCGTCATAAAGTGGCGGCACCTGCTTGTCGCGCTCCGCGACGTTCGGGTTCTTCTCCGCTAATAGCAGCCGAAAGTAGCTGTTCTCGGCCGCACAGAACAGCACGGCCGGTGACAACGGGCTCTGCGGAAACTTGTCGCGGAAACGCTGGCAGACCTTGTCGGATTCGGCGAAATCGCGGGCCAGGTGCAGCGCGACGGCGAGGCGCTGCGTGACCTCTTCCTCGCGATCGGGCAGCAGCTTCTCGGCCAGGAGCTGGTTGTACAACGCGGCCGACTCCTTGTGCTGGTTGAGGCGCTGGAGCTGGTCGGCGATCTCCAGCAGGATGTCGGCCCGGCGGGCGCGGGCGTCGGGATCCTGATCCTGCAATCGCTGCGCTCGGTCGGCCGCCTGCCGCAGGGTGTTGACGGCGGCCGTGACGACCTGCTCGTGCCCCTTGGGATTCATGCCCGCGTCAGGCGCCGTGCCGGCCTGGGCCTTGCCGAGCCAGAACAGCACCTGATCGCTCAGCCGCGGATCGCGCTCGACCAGCGGCTGGAGGGTGCGCACCGCGTCGGCGTATTCCTTCATTTGCACCTGGCAGAAGCCGATGCGCAGCTCCGCCTCGGTCCGCAGCAGCGACTGCGGGAACTGCTTGAGGAACTCGGCCAGGCGGCCGCGCGCCTCGGCATATTTGCCGGCCTCGTACATCAGGACGCCGAGATAAAACTGCGACCGGGCGACGTGGTCGGGGATCGGCCCCTTGATGATCGCCTCGAGCTCGGCACGGAAGATGGGATCGGTCTGGACCTTCTTGGCTTCCTGCAGCAATTGCTTGGTGGCTTGCGCCGGCCGGCGACATAATCGGCGACCACCGCGTCATAATGCGCCGCCGCCTCGGTGCGTTCGTCGGCCAGGTGATGGGCGCGGGCCAGCAGATAGCGGGCATGGTTGCCGAAGACCGGCTCGTTGAACGGCGCCAGCAGCGACAGCGACTTTTGCGCCTGCGGGATGTCCTTGAGCAGCAGGCTCGCGAAACCGTAGTAATACAGCCCATTGCCACGGAAGCGACTGCGCGTCAGCACAGGGTGCTTGAGGAAGAGCGCCGAGGTGGCCTGCGCGTCCTTGTGCTTGCCCTGGCGCAACTGAGCCTCGGCGAGATCGCAACGGGCGCGGGCGGCCCACTCGGCGGCGCCCGTCAACTCGGCACCCTTGGGCGGCTCCATCGCCATCCATTGCTGCGTAAAGAGGTCAAGCGCCTGGGCAAAGAAATTCGCCGCTTCGCCGAACCGCTGCGCCGCGGCGCTCTTGCGGTTCTGCGCTTCCGGCGGTGGCTTGCCCTCGGCCTGCTGCAACTCGGCGATGCCCTGGCCGCGCACCGCCAGGCCGAGGTAGTAGAGCACGAACGGCCGATCCGCGAAATCCTTGACGGCCGCGACATTCTGCAGCAGCTCGCGGGCCTCGTTGTAGTTCTTGTCGAAGCCTTCGATCAGGACCAGGGCGAGACCGTAGCGGGCGGCGGGAGCATCCTTGTGGCCGCCGGCCTTGGCGAGGAACTCGCGAAATTTGCCGGCAGCGAAGGGATAATTCTTCTCGTTGTACGCCTTGCGGGCGCTGTTGAGCAGCATCTCCGCGGCCTGGTCGGGTGTGAGCTGCCCCATGGCGGGGCTCGCCGCCAGGAGAACGGCGGCGACGGCAGCGAGCCAGGGAAAGCGGCTGATCGAGGGGAGCGGTCGATTCATCGGTGTCGTCTTTCTCGGAAGGAAGCGGGCGGCGGGGTCCTGTCGGTTGGTCCGGTCCCTGGATTACTAGACGACCGGACCGGCCTCTTGGTTGGATCAGCCGGGAAGAGGGCGACATCCATAGCCATGCGGGCGAATCCTGTTGCGTCATGCCGTCCGATCGCGGGGCTGAAGGGGGGAAGCCCGCCGCGATCGACAAAACCGTATTGTGGCACGATCGCCGGCGCGCGTCAACCGCTAGCGCCGGGGATTTGGGGAAAAAGGTGTGGGCGCCCCGGTCACACGCTCGCTGGATCGACCACGACAATCCCCGGCCCAAATCCGGCCATCCGAACGAAGTCGGAGACGTTCAACGTCCGCAGGTGCGTCACCCCATGCACGTGGCAGACGGCAACCACGCGAGCGTCATGTACCTGCTTGCCGATGACCCCCAGCGCACCGACCAGGGCCTTCCAGGCGGCATAGAGGTCCGGTGTATCCGCCAGTAAAGGGAATGCCGCCTCGAACCCTGCTGCCAGCGCTTCTGCCTCGACGGCCGATAACCCCAGGCCATTCTGTGTTTTCGGGCGTGTGGCCATGCTGCGGAACTCGATCAGAACTTGCGGCGTGACGTGCAGCACATCGCCGCGCCGGTGCAATTCCACTATGGCCTGAGCTGCAACAGCGTGCTGCGCGTCAGCCGCGTTGGCCAGTCGAGCCAGAATATTCGTATCGATTAAGTAGGCCATTACTCGTAGAGCGCCTCTCTGCGAAGTGCCCAATCGGGTAGGGACACTCCGCAGTCCTTCGCCAACCCGAGTAGCCGACGTTCCCACTCATCCTGCGGCTGTATCACGGCGGCGGCGAGGAAACGTTCGCGCAGGACGTTGAGGGCCAGCACCTCCGGGGCAACGCCCTGCCGGCGGGCCTGTTCCTTCAAAGCGGCCTCCAGTTCGGGCTCGAGAGTGATAACCATTTTGATCTACTCCGTTTCCCGCGGCATGAGGGGCCGGTATGCCCAAAGCCCGTCGATCTTGGTGCGCTCGAACGCCCGCGCCCACGCGCATTCGCCTACGGTGATGCGCTGGCTGAACCACGATACCATGTTGCTGGCCAGCCATTCCAGCGACTGCTTGTCTTCCTGCTGTTCGCGCGCTACATCGACGAGGTTGCGGCCTTCGCTGTCTTGCAGTAGCCGCGCAGCGATCTCCTGCGCCTTGACAAACCCCTGATGCTCGTGGTGGGCCTCACCGATGATGCGGGCAATGATTGGGAAGACATCAGCTTGTTCCACGACGGTTCCATTGGTGTTGCCTCTTGTTGCCTCTCGTCGGTCGGAAAGGGCGGCGATGTTGCCGCTCCCCAGGCCGACGCCGCGGGCGAGATACGCGGCACACCTGGCCGCGAACAGCCGTCGTTTGCTGGCACGGTCCTTGTTGCCCGGACTCGCCAGCTCCAGAGCGCCCACGAGCGTACGCCCGCCCTCGGTGGCGTGGATCTCGACGGCATAGCGTCGGGGAAACGTGGCCGGCAAGGTCCACGGCGGTGCCGAGGGCGTCCATACGGTCCGCGGCAGCGTCGCAGTACGGCCGTTCGGCGCCGAAGCAATCTCCCAGCCTCATCCGAATATGTTCCTACGTCGATTTCGATGGAAGCGCCGGGGCTCACCTGTTCCAGCGCGACATAGCCGGCGGGCAAGAGGTCGCGATTGAGGTGATCCGCAAGCGCGCTGCACCAGGTCGCGTGGAAGGATTGCCAGGGCCGGCGCGCTCAGCGGTGGATGAAAATGATCGAGGAGAGGCATGGCGGCGCTTCCCTGGAGCAACGAGATCACCGCGTTCAGTTTATCGGTTCGCTACGGAGGTTCACAGCCGCAATGTCCTGGCATACAATCATTGCAGATTTTCACCCCAGGATCATGCCACTCTCACTCAAACCCAGGTAGGATTATGGCGACTCCCATACGCTGCCCTGAGTGTGACGCACTCGTCAAACTGCCCGAAACGCTGGCCGCAGGCAAGAAGGTGAAGTGCCCCAAATGCGGCACCACCTTCCTGCCCGAGGACGCCGACGAGGAGCCGCCGCGCTCGACGGCCGTCGCGTCCCGATCGCGGTCGGCGGACGCAGCGCCGCGCGCCCCACGGTCGCGCATGGATCGGGACGACGAGGACGACGATCGGCCGCGCCGTCCGCGCCAGGCGCAGCAGGGAATGAACGTCGGGCTGCTGATCGGGTGCCTTGCCGGCGTTGGCGTGTTGCTGCTGGTGTTGGTCGTGGGGGCCGCCGGGCTTTACTGGTGGCGTGCCTCGGCGGCGAACCGCGCCGCTGAGGCAGCCGTCGCCGCGCGGCCGGCCGCCGGCAATCCCGAGCCGCCCGCCAATCCGCCTGCGGCTGACATGCCGAAGAACCCCGCGAATCCCGGCCCCGCGGTTGCCGGTCTGCCGCAGGACATCCTGGACAGGACTCGCCGGGCCACAGCGTTCATCCGCGTCGACGCGGGCGGCAAGTCCGCTACTGGCTCGGGCTTTCTCGTCAAGGCGAACGGCGACACCGCATACCTCATCACCAACTTCCATGTCATTGCCGTCCCCCAGGACGAGCCGGCACAACCGGCCGGCCCCGGGCCCAAGGGTAAGAAGTTCCCGGGGCCACCGGCCTTCTTCGGTAAGGGGAAATTCGGCCCGCCGGGCTTCACCAAGCAGCCGCAGCCGAAGATCAAGCCGAAAGTGACGGTGGTCCTCGACAGCGGCACACCGGATGAGCAATCGCTCCCCGCCGACGTGGTCGCGATCGACGACGAGGCGGACCTGGCGGCCCTGCGCATCACCGGCGTACGCAACCTGCCCGCGGCCCTCGACGTCACCCAGGAGGCTCCGGTCGCGGAGACGCTGCCGGTGTTCATTTTCGGCTTCCCGATCGGCAAGGCGCACGTCAACCCGGGCAACCCGACCATCACGATCGGCAAGGGCTCGATTGCCGGCCTGCGCCGCGACGACAACAACGAGCTCATCGACGTGCACATCAACGGTGAAATCAACCCCGGCAACAGCGGCGGCCCCGTCGTCGATGCCCAGGGACGCCTGATCGGCATCGCCGTGGCCACGGTGCCGGGCAAGCAGATCGGCTTCGCAGTCCCAACCGCCGAGTTGCACCAGATGCTCAAGGGGAGCGTGTTCGGCGCTCTGGTGTGCCAGGTCAAGCAGCAGGGCGTGCGGGTCGACCTGAGCGGCGAGATTTGGCGCCTCGATCGCAAGAGCAAGGTGCGCAGCCGCGACGCGATTCATGTGCAGCTTCCCGACGATCGCGACAAGCTGGACATCGCACCCAATGAATATCTCGCGTTCGCGCGGCTGACCGATCCGATGCACAAGATCAACGGCGCCACCCTGCACTACGTCCTGGCCGGCAACGGCCCCATCATGCCCAATGCCCAGGGCTGGGCTCCCCTCGCCAATGCCCAGCAGATTCCGCTGAAGATCAGCGACCAGGATGCCACGGGCAACTTCAAGCTGCCGCCGGGGGCCGTGGCCGATCAGACCTATGCTTTCCAGGTTTCGTATGTCAACGCCGAGGGCCAAACGATCTTCACCCAGCCGCACCTGCTGCGACTGACGTTTCCGAAAAACCCCAAGTCGGTGACCGTCAAGATCGCCCCGCTCTTCGACGAGCCAAGCAAGCGTTACATGGAGGACTCGCTGCCGAAGCTGTGGGCCGGCGTCACCATCAAGTCGAGCCGTACCAAGGAAGGCTTGAGCGTCGAGATCGACCCGGTGGAGGATCCCCAGACCATCATCGCCAAGATCAATTTCGGGGAGGTCGTCGCCGTGGAGGGCCGGACCATCACGGTCGTGGCCAAGAAGATCGACCTGCCGTTGCCGACCGCCGCCGAGGTGGCGCAGGCGCTGGAAGACCTCCGGTCGGCGGACACGATGCGTCGGACCAGCGGCGCCGACCGGCTGGCGAAGGCCTATGCCCCGTTGCCGGACCGGCGGGTCGAGGTTGCCAAGGCGCTGGAGGCGCTGGTTACCGAGAAAGAGTTCTGGTTGCGCCAGGCCGCGCTCCGTGCCTTGACGGTGTGGGCCGGGCCCGAAAATGTCGCCGGTCTCGTTACGGCGCTGACGAACGACGATCTTAACACGCGCCGTGGCATCGTCACGATCATCGCCCGGTACAAGGATCCGGCGGCTGCACCCGCGCTGGCGACGCTGCTGCCCTCCCTGGCAGAGCGCGCCGATGCCAGTGCAGCCCTCAAGGCGATTGGGCCGGCGGCCGAGAAGGCGGTGATTCCGTACCTCACGCACAAAGATGCGTGGGCGGCGACGGAGGCATGCCACATTCTCAAGGAAATCGGCACCGCGGAATCAGTTGCTCCCCTGCAAGCGGTGCTCAAGAGCAACCCCAATTTCATGGTGGCGCCCGCCGCCCGCGACGCGCTCAAGAGCGTCCAGAGCCGAAAGTAGGTAGGCAAATGCCAGGGTGCCTGCCGGAGTCGCGGCTGCTGCACCAGCTTGCGCGCCACCGCGAAGGGGTGGCCTTCTGGGTCGTGGCGCTGTTGTACGTGCTCCCCATCTGGGCCTTCCGCTACCTGCCGACCCAGGATGGACCGTCGCACCTGAACAACGCCCAGATTCTCAAGGATCACGGGGACCCGGCCGCCGGGTACGAGGCATTCTTCGAATTGCGCGGAAGCGCTGCCGAACCTGACGTTGCACGTGCTGCTGGCGGGCTTGCTCTACCTGATGCCGGCGCTCGTCGCGGAGAAGGTGCTGGTGTCGGTGTACGTACTGGGGTTCGCCGGCTCGTTCCGCTGGTTCCTGGGCGCGTTTGGTCCGCGCTGCCGGGCCCTCAGCGCGGCCGGGCTGCTGCTCGTCTACAATCGCTGCTTGTGGCTCGGATTCTACAACTATTGCCTCAGCTTGATCCTCATCTGGATCGTGCTGGGATGCTGCGTGCGCTGGCGAGGCCAGCTGCACATTCCGCAGATGGTCGCGCTGATGTTGCTGTTCACGGCGGCGTACTTCACGCACCTCGCCGGCTTCCTGCTGGCGTTCGCCGGTGCGTTGGGCGCGACGGTGCTGGTTCCGCCGCGGCGAATCCTGGCGCCGATTCTGGTCGGCCTGGCCGCGCTGCCGCCCGCGTGCCTGGCCATGGGTTATTTCGAGGAGACGGGGTTCTTCCGCGCTCCGTCGGCCCAGCACCTCGTGGAACGGCCGCTGGCTCGTCTGCGTGGCGAACGGACGGAAACCAGCGTCTGGCAGGAGCTGGGCGCCATCGACGACGAGCTGTTCGCTCATCACGTGGGACCCGCGCTCCCCGGTAGCGTCGTGTTCGCGGGTTATTTCGCGCTGCTCGCCGTGTTCACGGTTGCGGGTTATCGGCGAAGTCTGCTGGAGGAGAGTGCGGGCCCGGGCCGTCTATTCCCCGCCGTCTTCGGGCTGCTCCTCTTCGGCGCGTGGCTGCTCGTGCCGTACCATTTGCTGGACTTCGCGCACGGCGGCTTCCTCAAGACCCGGCTGGCGCCGCTGCCGCCGCTGGTGTGGTTGGCCTGCATGCGCGAGCCGGCGCCGGGCCGGGCGCGGCTTCTCGTTCGCACTGCAACGCTCGTGCTGCTGGCGGCGAACCTGGTGTTGGTCACGCGCACGATCGATGCCGGCAATCGCGAGCTGGAACAGTACACCGCCGGCCTCGACCTCGTTGGCAGCGGGCATCGGCTATTCGTCGTGCAGCCCAATCCGTCGCCGACGCCGCTCGTGAATCCGCTGCTCCATGCGGCGGATTACTACTGCCTCGAAACCGCCAACGTGAATCTGGACAACTACGAGGCGACCGTGCCGCACTTTCCCGTTAAGTACCGCGCCGGCATGAGCCGCGGCCGGGGCAGCTGGGCCAATTATCCGCGCAAGGACGCGGTGGACCTGGTCCTCTTTTGGCAAGCGAGCGGCCGAGGCCCGTCGGGCTGGGACGAGATTCTCAGCGAGGGACGACTGCGGATCTATCGCCGGCCGCGCAGCCGTGACGGAGAAGAATTCCGAAGTCTCCGAGACTTCGGAATTCTGACGCTGCTCCGGCGGCAGAAATTCGCTCGCCGTGGTGATAGGTTTGTCCGGCTCGGGGGAACTGCTGTGCGGGAGGCGGTCGTCGCGCAAACCTTTTTTGCCTTGGCAGCGTCTTGTATGCGATGTGCACGGGGTGTCGCCTTACGTCGCCTTACCGAGGCTCGACGGCGGTTACGGTGCGCGCCGGGGCAGCGATCAGGTTTCGGTTCCCTGACTGGCAAGGCGTGAACGGAGGAAGCGATGAGCCCGCATTTCCGGAACCGATTCCCTGGACCGATCGCGGCGGCGACGGTCCTGGCGCTGACTGCCGTTGTACTGGTCGCGGAGACACGACCCGGGCCCGGGCCGCAGTCGCTTGCGGAAGCGACCGAGATCGCCGCGGCACGCGGGCTTTCATATAGCTACGACGGCCCGCCCGGCGGGTGCCTGATTGTCTCGGAGGGACCCGTGCCGCCGCGGGACCTGGGACTCTTTCCGCGGATCAACAATCCCGCCCACCCCTCCTGGATCGGCATGGTAGCGATCTACACCGACCCGGCGGTGATAATCTGGAATTACGATCCCACCTGCACGGCTGCGTGGGGCAAGCTCTGCGTCTACGGCGATCCCCTAGTCATCGAGAAGCTCACGGGCCGCCGTCCGTGAAGACGGCGAGACATGATTACTTGTCCTTCGCGGCCGCTAGTGCCGCGTCAAGTCTTGAAAGAGCGGTTGCTTGGTAGCCGCATTCGTGAGAATGCGGGCGACGTCACCCGCATTCTCACGAATGCGGCTACCCCAAGGCTTGACGATGCACTGGGAGCCTTTTCGGTCGCGGCCTTTTATTCGATCCCTTGCGGCCAGGTCTCCTGCGGCTCCCAGCCGAGCAGCCGGCGCGCCGGCTCGAAATCCATGTAGGGCGTCTGCCGCGGCCGGCTCGTGGCGTAGACGACGGCGTAGGAAATGGCGGCGGGCGCCAGCGCCGCGGCGGCGAAGAAGCGGCCCGCGTCTCCCGGACTGAAGTACACGTCCTGCGCCCAGTCGCTGGCGGCGATCTCCTCGACCTGCTCCGGCGTCCGCGGACACCAGCCGAGCCGGGCCGCGATCACGCTCATGCCGAACTTCTCCGCGAACGCCCGGCCGGCGGCTTCCAGAAACACCTTGGCCGCCGCGTACCAGTAGCGCGGCGTCGGCTGCACGTCCACGCCGATCGGCCACGGACCCCGTAAACGCTCGTACCAGGTGACCTGGCCGCTGCTCGCCAGCACCAGTCGCTTGACGCCGGCCGCCTGCGCCTGCTCCAGCACGTGATGGACGCCGATGATGTTGTTCGGCACAATCTCGTTGAGGAAGTCGGCGTCATCCGGTGTCGCGGCCAGGTGCACCACGGCGTGCACGCCGCGCACGGCCCGCATCACGTCGGCCTCGCTGGTCAGCGTGCCGACGACCATGTCGGACAGGCCCGGCGTCGCCACGCGATCGAACCCGCGCACCGGTTGGTTGCGGCGCTGCAACTCGGCAACGACCGCCCGCCCAATTCGGCCGCTTGAACCCGTCACCAGCACCAGTCCATCCGCCATGATCGCCCTCCTCGGTTTGCTCCTTACCTTATGGCCGCGGAGCCGAAGCAAGTAGGTCGGGGGCGCGGAGCCGGCGAACCGCCGAGCCGGACCCGCCCATGGTCTCGCGTTGCACGTTCGGCAATCGTGTCGTAGGCTATCAAGTACCCTCCCCCGGTCTTTGCCCAGGGGCTCGTGATGACACTTCCCCGTTCACTGCTGCAACAAGTCCTGCCCGTCGTCCTGGTCGCCGCTTTCGTGGTGCTGACGGCATGGATGACGCGCGCGCGCGCCGTGCCGATGCCGGCAAGCACGACCCCAGCGCGCATACCGTCAAGGTGGGACCGAACGCCAGCCTCGGCGGCAAGCGCCTGTTGCCCGATGACAATCCGTGGAACCAGGAGATTGGGCAGGAGCCGGCCGATCCGAACTCCGACAACCTGATCGCGTCGATCGGCAAGGATCGCCCGCTCCACCCCGATTTCGGCACGGCATACCAGGGCGTCCCTAACGGCATCCCCTACATCGTCGTCGACGGCAACCAGCAGAAGGTGCCGGTCTCCTTCCGCTATGCCGACGAGAGCGACCCCGGGCCGTATCCGGTGCCGCCGGACGCGCCAATCGAGGGCGGCCCCAGGAGCAAGGGGGATCGCCACATTCTCGTCCTGGATCGCGATAGCTGGAAGCTCTACGAATTATTCAGCGCTTATCCCGATGGCGCGGGCGGATGGAAGACCGGCGGCGGCGCCATCTTCGACCTGAAGTCGAACAAGCTACGGCCGGCCGGCTGGACGAGCGCCGACGCCGCGGGCCTGCCGATCTTGCCGGGCCTGGTCCGCTACGACGAGGTGGTCGAGCAGAAGGCCATCAAGCACGCGCTGCGCTTCACCGCGGTCAAGACGCGCCGCGCTTACGTCAGCCCGGCCACGCACTACGCCAGCCCGCACACGGACGCCAACCTGCCGCCGATGGGCATGCGCGTCCGGTTGAAGGCGCACTACGACTTCAGCGGCTTCCCGCCTGAGGCCCAGGTGATACTCCGAGCGCTGCAGACTTACGGCATGTTCCTGGCGGATAACGGCAGCGACTGGTTCATCAGCGGCGCACCGACCCGCGCTGGAACGACGCCGCCCTGCGCGCTCAAGAAGGTCAAGGGCGGCGATCTCGAAGTGCTGAAGATGGGCACCGTTGTGAGGAAGTAGACCGAGCTGTGCTGCTCAGGCCTCGGGCTCGATTCCCAGGGCCCTCAGCTGAGCGGCCAGCCGCTCGGCTCGCGACGGAACCGGCCGTTCACCTTCGCGTTGTTTTGCCAATTGCTCGCATTGTTCCACCAGCTCGACATAGGTGGCGAACTTGCGATTGTCGGGCCCAATGAGGTGCAGATCGCCGTCGACGACTTCGAAACGCACGTTCAGGCGTGGGCTGATCCAGCCATGCATATTGCCGATCGGTTTCAACCTACCGTGGTCGCGCAGCCAGCCGTTTAGATCGCCGTTATCGGGATCCCAGAGATAATACTCCTCGACTCCATTGCGTTCGTAGAACTTGAACTTGTTGGTGAGTTCGCCGGCGCAGAATCCAGGCGCAACCAATTCAAACGTCACCTGCGGCGCGATGTTGTCCTCGAGCCACTGAAGATACGAGGCGCGATCGCGCTTGGGCCGGCCGAACACCGCCATGATGTCGGGAGCCGCGCGGATCGTGTTATCGCCTTCCACGGGGTACCATAGTAGATCGCCCGCAACAAATACATTCGCGTGCTCTCGGAACAGGGCGTCCAATCCGCCCTGAATCGTCACGATCCAGCGAAACTGCTTGGTGTTTTCGGCCATCGGAAGACCGTCGCTTTCGGGATAGATGACAGCTTGTCGGCCTTGTGGAACGGCGATCGTGCTCATGGCTCCTCCGGGGTCGTGGCGGCAACAGGCCAAGCAACGCTGTCATTCTACCGGAGTGAATGGTCATTTTCAGGCGTGGTCCGATGCGCAGCAGCTGGGGCCTGCCTATGCGTTCTATATACCGGCAGGGCCAGGATCTCGGATCGCCCGCGTCGTTAGGCGCTACCAGGCGGACTTTGACGGCGATGCGCCCTTTGCCGAGGGAATGCGCGCGGATCATCGCCTTTCTGCGTTCCTTGATCCCGGCCGGCATCGACGTCGACGTTCTTGAGGAGTGCGACGAACCCGCCGAGTCACACGGCGTTACATGAGCGCCTCGAGCTGCGGCACGCCCGGATCGATGCCCGCGCGCCGCAGTGCCGTCACGTGGCCGCACAGCATCTGCCAGTCGCCGAGCGTGTCCACGTCGTACCACGGCGGCAGCAGCGCGAGCCGCCACGAGGGATCCGCGAGCCGGCGCACCGTCTCGCCGAGCACGCCGGACGAACTCCACGGGATGTCCTCGAACACCGGCGGCAGCCGGCGGCCGCAGCCGATCAGGTAGTAGCCGCCGTCGTTCGTCGGTCCCAGCACCAGGTCCGCCGATTGCAGCCGCTCGAAGGCCTGCTCGATGAACTCGACCGGCAGCGTCGGGCTGTCGGTGCCGATGACCGCGACCGCGTCCGCGCCCGCGCGAGCTGTCCCTCGATAAAGACGCGCAGGCGCTGGCCCAACTCGCCGTCCACCTGCGGTTCCAGCGCGAAGCGATCCCGTGCCGCGTGCTGGAACCAGACGTGCGCGGCTGCCGGCGCAAAGGCAATGACGCGATCGGCCGGCACGAGCGCCGCGCGGTCCAGGGTGTCGGCGAGCAGTGCGGCGGCGACCTGACCGGCCCACTCGGCCGAGGTGCCGCGCCAGCCGCGTCTTGACGGTGCCCGGCACCGGCTGTTTGGCGAATACGCCCAGCACGCGCATGCAAACTCCTTACCTTGACCGGATTCGGCTAGCGGACTACACTGCCCTGCGCCACCGCCGCGAATGGTTCTGGCCGGCGGGGCCCCTTCCACGGCGGCGGCCGCCGTGGGCCACGGAAGCGCATGGAACATGAGCAAGGCGGACCTGGTACACTCTGGCGGTGAACCCCATCGGCTCTCGCGCCAGCGTCCATCGCTTCAGCCTGTACCTGCGCCACCTGGAACGGCTGCAATTCGACGGCGGCTACAAGGTATCCAGCAGCCAGCTCGGCGAGGCCCTCGGCATCAATGACGCCCAGGTCCGCAAGGATCTTGCCTACCTCGGCAACCTCGGCCAGCCCGGGATCGGCTATCACCTCCCGGACCTGATCGCCGCCCTGCGCCACCGCCTCGGCATCGACCGTCCCTGGCCGGCGGTGGTCGTCGGCGTCGGTAACCTCGCGGGCCCTGCTGCGCTACCGCGGCTTCCAGCGCCAGGGCTTCACCTTCGTCGCCCTGTTCGACACCGACCCGCGCAAGGTCGGCCAGCAGGTCGACGGCTTGCCGATCCATTCCTGCGACCGCATTGCCGAGGTCTGCACCGCAACGTCCGCCGAGCTGGGCGTGCTGGCAGTGCCGGCCCCTGCGGCCCAGGCGGTCGCCGAGACGCTGGTGTCCGCCGGCATTCGCGGCATCCTCAACTTCGCGCCCACCGTCCTGCGGCTGCCACCGCGGGTCAGCCTCGTGTCGGTCGACCTGGCCGTTCAACTCGAGCAGCTCGCGTTCCTGGTGCACCTCAGTCAGGACGACCAATGACTGGGACTCAATAGCCCAGGTCGGCAAGGCGGCGCAGCAGCCTGGCGTACCGTGGGCGCGGGTCCTGGTGCGGCGTCAGCGGGTGCAGCCAGTTGACGAGACTCAGGTGGTCGCCCTCCCAGATTTCGAGGTCCTCGCCGTAGCGCGCCGACTCGACCGCCACCACGCCGTCGTTGGCGCCCTCAGCCTGCGCGACGACGTGATACGGCAACAGCCATTCCGGATTGTAGAAGTTGCCGTCGTGCTGGGCCGCAATGGAAAAATAGCGGACCGCCGGCACGTCGGGGACCTCCACGTTGAAGGCGGCACAGCGCGCGGTCGTCAGGTCGTAGAACGCCTGCGTCGGCATGCCGATGAAGTCGAGCACCGGCTTGACGAGGCGTTCCAGTCGCTTCACGCCCCAGTCGGCAAAGCTCGTGCCGCGGTGCGGCGTCCCGAGAGTCGTCAGCGTCAACACGTGCCCGGCCATGTCGAGGCGGGAAATCATGTAGCGCGCGTCGAGTCCGCCCATGCTGTGGGCCAGCAAATGGACGGGTTCGTGCGGCGAATGCTGCAGGATGTGCGCCCGCAATTGCTGGCGCGCTGAGCGACGCCGCCGGTGGGCGTGAGGAACGGCACCAGCACGCGGTTGCCCGCCGCCTCGAGGGTGTCCGCGATTCCGTAGAAGTACGCCGCCACCGTGTAGCCGCCGACCTGCACCCGGCTAAAGCCGAACAACCCGTGGACGAGCACCACCGGTGCGCGCAGCTTTGGGAACATCAGGGTCGTCATCGCTACCTCGCGTTGATTTGCACGCTCTTTGGAGAATTATACCGCGGGCAATCGAACTTGCTGCAACCGGCTCGGCCTTGCACAATGGTCCCGTGGGGTTCGATAGACAGGCATCGCGTTGCGAGGTGCGACATGGCTGTGACCAGGGCGGAACCGGGCAAGACACGCGTCGGCTGGATCGGCACCGGCGTGATGGGCCGATGCATGTGCCAGCATCTGATTGCCAAGGGCTACAAGGCGACGGTTTACAATCGCACGAAGGACAAGGTAGGGCCGCTGCTGGAGGCGGGAGCCGCGTGGGCGGCGACGCCGAAGCAGGTCGCCGCCGAGTCCGACGTGGTCTTCGCGATCGTCGGCTTTCCCAAGGACGTCCGCGAGGTGTTCCTTGGGCAAAACGGAGCGCTTGCCGGCAGCCGGGCGGGGACGATCCTTGTGGACATGACCACCAGCGAGCCGTCGTTGGCCCGCGAGATTCATGACGCGGCGAAGGCGAAGGGCGTCCACAGCGTTGACGCGCCGGTTTCCGGCGGCGATGTCGGCGCGAAAAATGCCGCGCTGTCGATCATGGTCGGCGGCGACCCGGACGTGATCGAGGCGGTGCGCCCGCTCTTGGAGTGCATGGGCAAGACGATCATTCACCAGGGCGGCGCCGGCGCGGGCCAACATACGAAGATGGTCAATCAGATCCTGATCGCCAGCAACATGGTCGGCGTCTGCGAGGCGCTGCTGTACGGTTACAAGGCGGGGCTCGACCTGAAGACGGTGCTGCAGTCGGTCGGCGTCGGCGCCGCCGGCAGCTGGTCGCTGAACAATCTGGGGCCGCGCATCATCGACCGCAATTTCGAGCCTGGGTTTTTCGTCGAGCACTTCATCAAGGACATGGGCATCGCGCTGGATGAATCGAAGAAGATGGGGCTGGTAATGCCGGGGCTGGCGCTGGCCAACCAGCTCTATCTCGCGGTGCAGGCACACGGGCTGGGGCGCAAGGGCACGCATGCATTGCTGCTGGCTCTTGAGGGGTTGTCGGGGATCAAGAGGTGACGGCCAGTCTCGCAGGGCACGGTTCGAGGCACTGATGAACGGTGTACCGTGGTTCCGAGCATCGAAAAACTCGGGGTACGTCTGGCACAACGGTGCGCAGGTGCGTCTGGCCACTGGCAAGGAAAACAAGGGACAGCGTCCCACGGGGCCGCTGTTCCTCAACTCGAACCGCGTCCGGTGTACGCAGTGGGCGTGGGCGCAACTCTTCGGCGCGCGCGGCGCAGGGCGGGTCTGGGAAGGCGTTGTGTCGCGTACTACTGGCGGCACAGATACGCCACCGATGCCCTCGCAGCAGGCATCCACCATGCAGTAGGCCGTTCAATCGGTGTCGGTCATGCACAACAGAACGAACCGCTTCGTCCGCTGCTCAAGCAGGACAAACGTGGCATCCCATGCGATGTCAAAGAACCATGGCGTCCACGGTGTCGGCGATCCGCCCGCCCATCCGACCCGGTGAAGCTCCTCGCCGAAAATGGCCTCCATGAAACGGCGGCTCAGCGCCCGTCCCTCCTCGACCGTCCCTCGGAATCGCTCGTAGGCGCCGCCAACCAGCAGCATGTGGGTCAGGTCGCCTTCGACGCCGAAGGCCGACATCCAGCGGAATTCGGGTGGCCGTTCGAGCGGCAATTCGATCTGTAACTCGGGCACCGCAGCGACCACCGAGGGGCACGTAAGCAGCGCCGCAAAAACTTGGTCGATGCCACGATAGTCGTTTCGCAGGGCGTGGTCGAATTCGGCTTCGTTCCTTGCGCGGAACGAACGAAGGACCACACCGCCATTCACGTAGATCTGGCCGAGGACTGTCAGGAATTCCGTTACGTGCGGGTCGTCGAGCTTGTCGCCACGGTAGGCCACATCTTCCCACGCCATGTTGATTCACCTCGACAGTGCGCACTACGTTTGTTGATATCTGGTCGCCGTCACATCGCAATCGGCACAGTGGAATGCGTAATAGATGCCTTCACCGTAGTCCATGAAGTCCTCGTTGCTTATCTGGCCGATGAACGGCATCGTGCGGGAACAGTTTGGACAGGGCGGGTATCGGGCGCCGTCGGCCTTCAATTCACCGAGCATCCTTTACCGAACTGACACACCGGAACCCGAGACACCGCCCACGGGCCAAAGGCGGACGCCCTCGGCGATACGAGCTACGGCACAATTCGGCGGGGCCGATCCAGCTACCGCCGCGCTCGCTCCGACCCGCGTCGGCGTTCGATTCAGCGTGTTCGCCGCGTTCGCGTCCGGGCGCTGATAGAACGCGGCGTCGTACCAGTCGCGGCACCATTGCCAGACGTTGCCCGCCATGTGGTGCAACCCGAACGGCGACATGCCGAGGACGTCATTTACGTCGGCCATCGGCAGCGTGTCGGCTCGGTACTTGACGTGCCG
Organism: uncultured Gemmataceae bacterium; assembly: GCA_963834865.1. Classification (GTDB taxonomy): domain Bacteria; phylum Planctomycetota; class Planctomycetia; order Gemmatales; family Gemmataceae; genus CAWIDK01. The sequence goes on along the minus strand of CAWIDK010000002.1, from coordinate 311,696 downwards.
TCGATGCTGGCCGTAGCACAGCCTGTCCGGCGCCGGCGGCCCGTCGCCCCACGGGAACTCCTGCGAGCGCGGACCTCGTGCAGCGTACTCCCACTGGGCCTCGGTCGGAAGGAAGCTCCCGAGTTCTTGCCCGAGGTCATCTCGGTACTTGCTCCAGTCCTTGCGGTTGGCCCAGAGCGAGTAAGCGTTAGCGCCGTACCACGAAACAAGGATCATCGGCCACCGTTCCGTCCCCAGCACCGGCCGCCAGCCTGCGCTGCCGAGGGCGACCAGCATGTGCTCGCCGCGATCATCCTGCGGATCGAGGACGAACCAGTCCTGAAGAACCTCGGCGTACACCGGCCGTATGGAATTGAGAAACCGGCAGAACGCGGTCGTGGACACCGGCTCGGCGTCGATCACGAACGAATCCAGCCTGACGACGTGCTTCGGATGTTCACCTAGCGGAGTTTCAGGTCCGTCGGAGCCGATCTCGACCGATGCCGATGGGATGAGAACGCACCGCATTCCATCGGAGCGTCTGCGATACTGCCTGATCGGTCCATCCGTTTTCAGCGGCTCAAGGAGGGTGTGCGCGCCGCTCCCGTGCCAGCGCCCGTCGAGTTGCGTGAATGGAACGGCGGCAGCAGTCGGCCGGTCCTTGACCTGACGCCACCATTTTCGCGCCGGTGTCCCCGTCCCCTGCTGGAGATAGACCAGTTCCGCCAGATCGGAAAGGCGGAACGGCTGGCGTGTGAAGACCGCCTTGAAAACGGGATTGTGGTAGTCGTCGGGCAACGTGACGGCAAAAGCCTCTTCGACCGTCATGATCAGTTCCACAAAATCGAGACTGTCGCACCCGAGGTCTTCGACCAGCGACGATTTCGGCGAAACATCCTGCCGGCGTATCCCAAGCTGCCGCGAGGTGATATCGCAGACACGCTGCTCGATCTCGGCGAGCGATAAGGGCAAACTCGCGGTCATCGATTGGTCCTGCCTGCCATCGGTCAACGAAAGTCGTGTATCAAGATCGACGCCTGCGGGTAGTAATAAAGTAGAGGGCGACCGTCGCCTCGGCAAAGGAAGGGACATGGCAACCAGCCAGATGAACGGGGTCATGCAGCGCCTTCGCAGGGTTCTGCGGGATGGTGCGGGGCTGACCGATGGACAACTGCTGGCGGACTACATCAGCCGCCACGACGAGTCGGCTTTTGCAGCCCTTGTGCGGCGGCATGGGCCGATGGTCTGGGGGGTGTGCCGCCGTGTCCTCCCCAACCACCACGACGCCGAAGATGCCTTCCAAGCCACGTTCCTCGTGCTCGTCCGTAAGGCCGCGTCGATTGCATCAAGGGAACTGCTTGCCAACTGGCTCTATGGGGTGGCTCACCAGACGGCGCTGAAAGCGAGAGCGACTGCCGCCAAGCGGAAGGAGCGAGAAAGGCACGTGACGGAGATGCCCGAAACAGCCGTGACCCAACAAGACCAGTGGCGTGATCTGCGATTCGTGCTTGACGAAGAGTTGAGCCGCCTCCCCGACAAGTATCGTGGCGTCATCATCGTGTGCGATCTGCAAGGCAAGACCCGCAAGGAAGCCGCTCTGCAACTCGGCTGTCCCGAAGGGACCGTAGCGGGCCGCTTGGCAAGGGCAAGGACAATGCTGGCGAAGCGACTCTCTCGACGGGGTGTCGCGTTGTCGGGAGGGGCGTTGGCGGCCGTGCTATCACAACAGGCGGTGTCGGCGGGCGTGCCGAACTCCGTGGTAGAATCCACGATCAAAGCTGCGACCATGTTGGCGGCGGGGAAGGCGGCGGCTACGTGAACGATCTCGGTCAAGGTCGCCGCCCTAACGGAAGGAGTGATGAAGGCCATGTTGTTCACAAAACTCAAGGCGGCTCTCGCCATCGTGCTGGCTCTTGGCTTCGTGGCGACCGGGTTGAGCTTACTTGCCTGCCGCACGGTGGCGGGGCAGGACAACAAGAAACCAGCTGCGGAGAAACCTGTGCAACCTGTGCAACCGGCAACAAAACAGGAGAAGGACAAGGAGGGCTTCACCGCATGGGGTGAGAAGGCTGGTGGCCTGCAAGCGGGGTTGGGCTACCGCCCCGGCCAGCATCGGACCTACTACACCGGCGAGACGGTTACGCTGGTTGTCCGGCTTCGCAACGTTAGCCGTGAGGTTGTCAATTTCCAATACTTGCCCGAGTTCTTCGTGCAGAAAGCACCGGCCGTGACGGATAGCGCAGGCAAGCCGGCTCACTTTCGATACGGCGTACTTGATACGGCGCAGGTCCACCTCCCGACGAACACAAAGCTAGCTCCGGGCAAGGAAATGGTGCTTGGCGAATTGGAGATTCCGACAGCGGTTTTGGGAACGGGGAAGTTCGCCGTACAGTACGAGCGAGTGCTTGGAAAGACTTACCAAGGACTCTTGGAAGTCGATCCGACTCTGAAGAATCTCGGCACCGGGAAGCTGGAACTCGAAATCAAGTCCGAGCCACCACCCGCCGCAACCGAGCAGAAACACGAGGCTCCTTCCAAAAAGACCGAAACCGCTAAGGGGCTTAAATTGACGTTGAGTGCCGACAAGACCGAAACACGGATGACCCCCGGCGAGGAGTACGGTGCTCTCCCAGTGAAACTAAAGTTGACGTTCACGAATACCAGCGACAAGCCCATCAAGCTTGACCCCTACGCTTTGCCGTTTCGGATCGGCTTCCGCTGCGAAGGTCCACGCCCCGATAGCGTACACAAGCTGACGGTATATGTGGACACGGCGTTGGAGTCACAGGATTCCCCGGTGCTCCAGCCCGGCAAGAGTTGGTCGCCAAAGTGGACACCTTCTTTTCCGGGCGACATACCCGATGGGGTCGGTAAAGTGGTAGGCTATGTTCTTCGCGATTTGGGACTCTACAAGCTCCGCATGACCGTGTACGAAAACTTGAGTGCGGGTGATGAGCCGCGAACGGAGCGGACACCGTGGCTTGTAAGCAACGAATTGGAGTTGAAGGTGCTGGCTAAGAATGAATGAGACAGGCGTGATTCGAGAGGGCAGTTCCGGCGGCCCACGCGAAGATTTGGTCGGTCGAGGCCCGTCTGGCTTCATCCCAGTTCATGACCAGATCTGGACGCTGACTGAACTGCTCAGCACCAAGGCCCTCGTGGCCGAGGGTCGCAAGATGAAGCATTGCGTTGCAACCTATGCGCATTCGTGCGCGCGCGGCGCTTGCTCGATCTGGACGCTGGAGGTGGAGACGTTCGAAGGGTGCGCCAAGATCCTGACCGTCGAGGTTCAGAACGGATCGAAGCTGATCTGTCAGGCACGCGGGAAGTGCAACATGCTCCCCGGCGACAAGCACCGTGGCATTCTGCGGCGCTGGGCTGAACAGGCGGGGTTGAGCTTGGCGAAGCACATGTAAGCGGGAAACTCCTGTCCAATCAATCCGCGCACCCGACCGCACTCAAGCATCCTCGGCGTCGTGGTGGCTCAACTGGCGGTGGCACACGCCCCACATCGAGCCGTGCCGCTTGACGAGACGGCGCTTTCCATCATGCCGCGCTCGTTCCAAAGCTTGCGTGGCGCGAATTTCATTTTTTCATGAAATTAGTCGATCCTTCCATTGACGGGATCGCCAAACCTATTCTATAATTTCATCAGACGATGAAATGTTGAACGATGAGGTGCGTTATTTCCGAGCGCGTTCCTGCTTGCGATCTGGCGGATCATCCTGTCAGAATTCGACTTCCAGCCAGTCCTCGGGCCCTGGACCGTGCGAGCCGCATCTTTCGCGCGCTCGGCGATGGTCCGCGGCTCCGGCTGCTGGAGCTCTTGGCGGGCGGGGAAAGCTGCGTCACCGAAATCGTCCAGACGCTCGGCGAGAAGTTTTCCACCGTCTCGCAACGGCTGCGGCTGCTGCGCGGCGAGGGACTTGTGCGGCGGCGCCGCGACGGCACGCACCTTTACTACGCCCTCGCCGACCAGCACGTGATTGACCTGATTTACAACGCCCTCGCCCATGCGGCCGAGCTGGAGGACGGTCCGGCCGCTGCCGACGACCCCGTTTCACCATTAACCCAGGACAAGGAGTAACGCGATGAGCCACTCTCACCATGCCGGCCACGATCACAAGCACGGCCCCGACTGCGGCCACACCGCGGTCAAGCACAACGGCCATGTCGACTACGTGCACGACGGCCACCTGCACCACCCCAACGGCGGCCAAGTCGAGGAGCACGCACTCGAGGTCGGCGGCAGCAATCCCGCGAAGTGCACGCCGAAGCACGACTGTGGCTCCCACGCCAAGACGCACACCCACGGCCCCGGCTGCGGCCACGAGGCGGTCCCGCACGGCGACCACACCGACTATCTCGTCGACGGCCACCTGCACCACCCGCACGGCGATCACTGCGATGATCACGGGCCGGTGGATGTGGTGTAGAATCGTTTACGTTTAGCGCTCGCGCACGATGCATATCGCCGGCCCATCGCAGGCGAGCGCTAAACGGAGACGTAGCGTGAGGCCGTGGTGCTGCGGCAATGACGGCTGTTGAGGTTGGTCAAGCGGTGATTGCACTTTTCCCGGTTCCGGTGCCTGCTGGTGACGGCGCAGATACAGTTCGTTGTACTGTGCCTCCAGCGTGTTCGGACCAAAACCGTTCAAGACCTCCTTGGCGATGCGCAGTCTTTCTTCGACGGTCTTGGCATGTCGCTCCAGACACCAGTTTATTCCCCCGTATCGGGCTTGATAACAATCCGGCGACCAATTTTGTGCTGGTCTGCCGGCCTGTTCATCGATGCGCGTCCACCAAGCCAGTTGATGAATCGCTTGATTGGATTCCGTTCGCCGTTTGGATCATACATCATCGCGAAACCTCGGCCTACAATAAATTGGCCCCGTGCTCTCGCCGACCGGGGCAAATCGAGAGGGCACCATGGTCGCGCCAACCAATGCGCTGGATCCGGTCTGCGGCATGACCGTCGATGCCGATCACGCTGCCGGGTGGCACGATTATCACGGCCAGCCGTACTTCTTTTGCAGCACCTCCTGTCTGCAGCGTTTCCGCGCCGATCCCGAGCACTTCCTGCACGCCGGCCACACGCCGGCCATGCCTGAGCCGCTCTTGGAGTCGCCCGCTCCCGGTAGCGCCCGGCAGTACATCTGCCCGATGGATCCCGATGTCGTCAATGATCGGCCCGGCCCCTGTCCGAAATGCGGCATGGCCCTGGAACCCAAGGACGTGCCGGTGGAGGTCGAAGCGGACCCCGAGCACGCCGCCATGCTGCGGCGGTTATGGATCGCGCTGGCCCTGGCCGTTCCCGTCGTCGTTCTGGCGATGGGCGAGATGGCCGCTGGGCCCGGTCGCTGGATTTCGCCCTGGCACAATGGGCTGGTCCAGTGCGTGCTCACCACCATCGTGGTGTTCTACTGCGGTGCCCCGTTCTTCCAGGCGCCTGGCTCGCGCTGAAGCAGGGCAATCTCAACATGTTCACGCTGATCGTGCTTGGCGTCGCGACGGCGTGCGGCTACAGCGCGCTGGTGCTGTTCGCGCCGGGCTTGTTTCCCGAGCACTTGCAGCACCACGCCTACTTCGAATCCGCCGCGGCGATCGTCGCGCTGGTGTTGCTGGGCCAGGTCCTCGAAGGCAAGGCTCGCCAGGCGACCACGGCGGCGGTGCGGCGGCTTGCGGGCATGGCCCCGCGCACCGCACGCGTCGTCGGTCCCGACGGCAGCGAGCATGACCTGCCGCTGGAGCTCGTCCAGCCCGGCGACCACGTGCGTGTCCGGCCCGGCGAAAAGGTCCCGGTCGACGGCGTCGTCCTCAAGGGCGAGAGTGCCGTCAACGAGTCGATGCTCACCGGCGAGCCGATTCCGGTCGCCAAGGAGCCTGGCAGCTCGGTCTGGACCGCCACGGTCAACGCATCGGGCAGCCTCGTGGTGCGCGCGGACCGGGTCGGCGCCGACACGCTGCTGGCGCAGATCGTTCGCCACGTCAGCGAGGCACAGCGCAGCCGGGCGCCGGTGCAGAAGCTGGTCGATCGCGTCGCGCGCGTCTTCGTGCCGGCGGTGCTGCTCGTCGCGCTCGGGACGTTTGTGGCGTGGTTCTATCTCGGCGGTGACGACGGCCTGACGCGCGGCCTGCTCAGCGCGGTTGCGGTCCTGCTCATCGCGTGTCCGTGCGCGCTCGGCCTGGCGACGCCGATGGCGATCACCGTCGCCGTGGGTCGCGGCGCCGCGGCCGGCATCCTGGTCAAGTGTGCCGAGGCGCTGGAGGTGCTGCACCGGGCCGACACGCTGGTCGTCGACAAGACCGGCACGCTGACCGAAGGCAAGCCGATGCTAGTCGGACTGGAGCCGGTCAACCCGGCGCCGAATAGCGACGCCAATGAGCTGCTGCGTCTCGCGGCGGCCGTGGAGCGGGGCAGCGAACACCCGCTGGCCTCAGCGATCGTGCGCGGCGCGACGGATCGGCAGCTCGCGCTACCGGTGGTCACCGCCTTCGCGGCCGCCGCGGGCAAAGGCGTGGCCGGCCAGGTCGAAGGCCATCGCGTCTTACTCGGCAGTGCGGCGTATGTGCGCGAGAACAACGTCGTGATCGAGGGAGTGGAGCCGCGCCTGGAGGAGCTGCGGCGGGACGGGCGGACCGTCCTGTTGCTGGCGATCGACGGCCGGCTCGCGGCGCTCTTGAGCGTGGCGGACCCCATCCGGCCGACGACACCCGCGGCGCTCCAGCAGCTCCGCGCGGACGGCATGCGCATCGTGATGCTGACCGGCGACAGCCGCACCACCGCGGAGGCCGTCGCCCGGCAGCTCGGCATTACGGAGATCCACGCGGAAGTGCTGCCGGCGGACAAGCGTGCCGTGGTGCAGCAGTTCCAGCAGCAGGGGCATGTGGTGGCGATGGCCGGCGATGGCATCAACGATGCGCCGGCGCTGGCCCAGGCGGACGTCGGTATCGCGCTCGGCACCGGCACCGACGTGGCGATGGAGAGCGCCGGCCTGACGCTGGTGAGCGGCGACCTGCGCGGCGTGGCGCGGCGCGGGTGCTGAGCCGCGACACATTAGGGACGATAAGGCAAAATCTTGTGCTGGCATTCGCCTACAACGTGCTGGCGATTCCGCTCGCCGCACTCGGTCTGCTCAGCCCCGTCTGGGCCGCCGCGGCGATGAGCCTCAGCTCGCTGTCGGTGGTGGGCAATTCGCTACGTCGTGCCGCGCCGTCAGGCGCCACGTCCCATCGCCCGCGGCCATGACCGTGGGCGCATCCGCGAAGCGTAAGCGACGGCGCTGGGGCGTGCGTGCCGTCGCTTACGCTTCCGGCTCGGCTTCTCAAAAGCCGCGCGGCCCGGCCGGCGGTGCCGGCTGCGGTGCGAATGCGCCTACCCCGCACAGCAGGCCAAGCAGCCCGATCATCGCGCAGCTGAACACGGCCACGCACAGGCTGATGCCGAGGCCGACGATGCTCAGGATCATGCCGATCTGCGTCATGACCTGGTTGGTGCGGTCCATCGTCCCTGCGGCATGGCACGCATGTCCCGATGGCCCATGACCCAGCCGATGATGCCGAGCACGACCGGAATGATCCAGATCGGCAGGATGTACAGCATGAAGCTGAAGAACGACAGCACCAGGCTGACGATGCCCAGCGTCAGGATGAGGCCGCCGCGATCGGGATCGAGCGATTGATCGCGCCGGCCGCCAAGGCGGAGATCGTCCAGATCGTCGTTGTCGTCATCGTGCTCGTCGCGCCGGCGTCTCCGGTCGTCATCGTCGTCATCGCGCTCGTCGCGCCGGCGTTGCTTTTCTGCTGCCGGCGGAGCGCTGGCCGGCCCCGGCGCGGGCGGCGGAGCAACCTGAATGGCGGCTTCAGGCGGGTTCGCGACAAAGGTGTTCTTGCAGTCGGGACACTGCACCTTTTGGCCGAAATAATTCTCCGGCACCTGCAAGGCGCGGCGGCATTCGGGGCAGTTGACAATGGTGGTCATAAGGAGGGACCTAGCCATGGGCGGCGCTGCCGACGATGACCAGCACCATTACCGCGGCACCGATCAGACAGCCGAGCAGCAGCGATCCGATCATGATGTAGACCGACACCATGCCGATGATGCGGCCCGTGTTGGTCTGGCTCTCGCCGGACGGGTCCATGCGGCCGGCGCGCATTTCCATGAGGTCGGCGTTCCCCATGATCCAGGCGAGCGGGCCGAATACGAAGACAAACAGCGACAGGATGCCGAAGGCGAGGATCATGCCGCCGCGGTGCGGCGCCAGTCGGCGGCGCGGGCGGTCCGCGTCGTCAGGGCGGTCGTCACCGTCGTCGCTCCAGGCGCGGCGGCGGGCGGGCGGCTTGTCCCACGCCGGCGCATCGGCCGTCGGCGGCTGGCTGGCGGTCACGCCCACGGCGGCGGCAGCAGCACTCACAGGCTCGGCCAGGAACGCCTGCTTGCACTCGGGGCACTGCACCGTCTTGCCGAAAAAGGCCTCGGGGACTTGCAGCTGGCGGTTGCACGCGGGACAGGTGACGATTGCTGCCATGATTGCACATCTTGATCGAGTAGGACCGCCCCTTCGCTAGAGACGGTGGACGGGCCCAGTCATCGCGCGGATGAGCCCACAAATCATTATGGCGATCGACGCCAGGATGAACGGCACGCTAATGCAAACACCGGCGATACCCATGACCCAGCCCACCCTCGTCAACGCCTCGCCCGAACGGTCCATGCGGCCGGTCTGCATTTCGCCCAGGTCGTGCGAGCCGAACTGGTACGCATAATAACCGCAGGCGCACGCGCCGATCGACAGCAGAAAACCGGGGCTGCATAGCACGCTGAAGATTCCCAGCAGCAAGACCGTGACGCCGCGATGCGGCGCCTGCATCTTGCGCTGCTTCCTGGTCAACTCCTCATAATAGCCGCCTCCCGACGAACCCTTGCGCGATTGCTTGCGCTTGCGCGGCTTCTCCGCGCCGTCGGCATCGGTGTCCGCGTCCTCCAGGGGTTCGGCAAAGTCGTCGTCGGGCTCGCCACCGGGGCGCGGCTTCTCCCATTCCGGCAGGTCGTCCGGGGGCAACGGCGGCGGCACGGTCAACGGCGGCACACCCGCACGCACGCCATCCGCATCGGCGGTGAAGATGTGCTGGCAGCCGGGGCAGCGCACCTCCTTGCCGAGCATTTCCGGCGGCACCTGGAGATTCTGCCGGCACTGGGGACAGGCAATGACGGTGCTCATGGCAGAGAACGCCTCTGGGCCCGCGAAGGAAACTGCCAACCGACCCCAGCCGCGGTATCGTGGAGGGCGTAGTTTTTGTACACGGTTTACTCCGATTTGCCAGTTAGTGCCAAATGCTGTGTAGAGCTGTGTAGAGTTCAACGCCGCCCGCCCGGAAGCCCACCCATGAAGCCGCAGACGCAGGTCAGGAGTATGGTGACGACCTGCACGCCCGCGCCGACGAGCCCGAGAATCAGGCCGATCTTGGTAAGTGATTTCCCCTCATCGTCCCAGCGTCGGGAATTCATCTCGTTGAGGTCGTTGGTGCCCCAGGTCCACGCGAGCCCGCAGAAAACGATCCCGAGGCAGGGAATGAGGCTGGCGATGCCGAAGAAGAGGATCGCGATGCCGCCGTCGACCCGCTCGCCGAACATGGTGAATCCCGGAGTCTGGAGCTTGCGCTGCCGGCGCGCCAGCTCGTCGTAATAACCGCCTCCCGACGAGCCCTTGCTGCGCGATTTCTTGCGCTTGCGCGGCTTCTCCTCCCGCGGCATGTCGGTGTCCTCGTCCTCGAGCGGTTGGGCATAGTCCCATTCGGGCACGTCGTCCGGGGCCAACGGCGGCGGCACTGGCGGCCGCGCACCGTCGCCATTGGCCGTGAAGATGCGCTGACAGGCGGGGCAGCGCACCTCCTTGCCAAGCATCTCCGGCGGCACCTGGAGGTTCTGCCGGCACTGGGGACAAGTGACGACGGTGCTCATGGGAGAGATCGCCGCGGGGCCCGCGAAAGAAACTGGCTTCCGACCCTGGCCGCGGTATGGTCCAGGGCGTAATTTTTGTACACAGTTTACCCAGATGTGCCAGCAGTCGAGCGCCGAGCAGTCAGGGAGTAACGCATGGGCCGGATTCGAGAGTACATTCGCGTCAACGGCAAGAAGTTCTGGACGCTCTTCGACTCCGGGGCTCGCAACACGTATGTCGTGCCGGCAGTCGCTGCCCTTTTGACGACGACCAAGCTACCCAGGACCTTTCGGTCTCCACTTGGAGGAGGCGTCAAGAAGGCCACCAAGGGCGCTTTTCTGACCGCGGAAGTGCAAGGGCACAAGTTATTCACCAACGCCATGGTGGTCGACGACATCGGCGACGACGAGGATGCCAAACCCATTCAGGTGCTGTTTGGTGCCCTGGCGATGCAGCAATGGGGGATCCGGCTCGTCCCCGCAGAGGAACGGCTGGACCTGACGCATTACCCCAAGGAATTCGTCGAGTTCTAGCAAGTTGATTCATTTTGCAGCGGGAACTGCGCATGACGCTGCCGCGTTTCCTCGAGCGCCGTCCGGTGCGGCGGGCACTGGCCAACTGGCTGGAGCGCCACCGGCATCCTTTCAACCGCGGCATCCACCTGCTCGGCATCCCGCTGGCGCTGATCGCGGCGCCGGTGCTGCTGTTCACGCGGCCATGGGACGAGTGGTACTGGGCGGCGCTGGCGTTCGTCGGCGGCTATGGGTTGCAGTGGCTCGGCCATCGCGTCGAGGGCAATGACCTGGGCGAATGGGCCGCAATCAAGCGCGGGCTTGGATGGCCGTACGTCGCGGTGGCGCCGCCGGCCGCGCCGGAAAAAAGCGAGTGAGCGCGACTTCATGTTTACGTTTAGCGCTCGGCGGGCGAGCGCTAAACGTAAACAAGCAATGTGGGTGTCAGCGGCGAAAAGACTTCAAGTCCTTCACCGAGGTCGGAATGCATATGCGCTCGTCAATTACCAAAGTGGCCATAAGCACAGCACCCATCCGTCACGCGAGCCGATACTTCGCATGCGCATCCAGATACTGTCGCGCCCGGTCCGTCCGCGTCACCGCCTCCTTCAGAAACGCCACCGCCTGCCGCAGCCGTTCGTCCGGCTCGGCACAGCTGAAGCGCAGGAAACCCTGGCCCGCGGGGCCGAAGCACTCGCCGCCCAGGCAGGCGACGCCGAGGTGCTCGTCGGCCGCCTCCAGCAGGAACATCGCCAGACCGTGCGACGTAATGCCGAGCCGCCGGCAGATCGCGCCGACGTTCGGGAACGCATAGAACGTGCCGGCCGGCATTAGCACCGTCACGCCCTCGACCTCGCGCAGCTCGCCAACCAGCAGCTCGACCTTCTTCTGAAAGCGCCGCATGGTGTCGTCGCGCTCGGCGGCATCGCTGCGCAGCGCCGCGGCGCCGGCCAGCTGCGCAATCGGCGTCACGCACGACAGCGATGTGTTGATCATCTTGCCGATCGCATCCACGACACGCGGGCTGCTGATCGCGTAGCCGAGCCGCCAGCCGCTCATGCTGTACGACTTGCTGAAGGTGTAGCACGCCACTGCCTGGTCGAAGAGACCGGGCTGCGAAAACAGCGGCACGTGCCGGCCCGACCACACCATGTGGCTGTACGGCTCGTCGCTGAAGATCGCGATGTCTCGGCCACGGACCAGATCCGCGATGCCGCGCAGGTCGTCCTCGGTGGCGACGCCGCCGGTCGGGTTGTGCGGCGAATTGAGGAAGATCGCCCGGGCGTTTGGCGTCTGCTTGACGAAGCGCTCGACATCGCCGAGGTCGGGGCGGAACGCGTTTTCCTGACGCAGCACCGAGTAGACGATCTGCCCGCCGCGGCGCTCGATGTTCGGCGGATAGGTGGGGAAGTGCGGGCTGAAAACCAGCACCGCGTCGCCGGGGTCGAGGAACGCCTCGCAGAAGAATTGCTCGAACGCCTTCGCCCCCGGACCGGCGACCACATTCTCCGCGGTGATCGCGATGCCGTACTCGCGCTGATAGTTTTTCGCCACCGCCTCCCGGAAGGCCAGCAGGCCCAGCGACGCGCAGTAGTGCGTCTCGCCGCGGCGAATCGCGTCGATGCCGGCGTCCAGGGCGTGGCGGGTACTGGGGAAGGGGCTATCGCCGATGTGCAGGCCGATGACGTCCTTGCCGTGGGCTTCGAGCCGGCGGGCGACTGCGAGCACATCGAAGGCGGTTTCGGAGGAAAGGCCGCGGGCGAACCGGCTCAAAGGGATCATTCGGCAACCTCAGCAGGACAGTGAGAATGTACTGGTGACTCGGAGATACACCGGTCAGCTCGCCTCAGGACCGATGCTTCGCCAATTCGCTGTGCACGACCTCAATGTCCAGCCCCAGAATCTCGGCGATCTTCTCCGGGGGCACCTTCCACGCCGCCCATTGCGATACCGATTGGAGCTTCTCGTGCAAGATCCGCTGGCGCTCCGCCTCGACGCCTTTTTCGACGCCTTTTTCGACGCCTTTTTCGACGCCTTTTTCGATGCCTTTTTCGATGCCTTTTTCGATGCCTTTTTCGATGCCTTTTTCGATGCCTTTTTCGATGCCTTTTTCGATGCCTTTTTCGATGCCTTTTTCGATGCCTTTTTCGATCCCTTCCTTCAAACCTTCCTCTTTGGCCTCCTGAAATACCCTGGTTTGGCGAATGTCGTGTACTTGCAACATGGTTTGGATCTCCTCGCGACTCAAGCGCGGCAGCTTGTAGATGATCACCGTCTCGATTAATTCTATCAGCTCGGCCCGCAGCGCCTCATCCGCAATTTCGCTCTTCGTCCATGCGACCAGCGCACGTGCCGTTATTGACAAGCTGCGCAGCCAATGCAACATTACCGCCAGCATGACCCCTGCCGGCTTGTCCGGCAGGTGAAGGAGTTTGGCCAGCTAGCGTTCACGGCCAGCTTTGCCTACGACCCCTGCCGGCTTGTCCGGCAGGTGAAGCAGTTTGGCCAGCTTGTGCGCACACGCTAGCTGGCCAAACTGCTTCACCTGCCGGACAAGCCGGCCGGGGTCGTAGCCGGTTGGTGGCACTTACGGACGCTTAGCCAACCAAACTGCTTCACCTGCCGGACAAGCCGGCAGGGGTCGTAGGCGGTTGGTGGCACTTACGGACGCTTAGCCAACCAAACTGCTTCACCTGCCGGACAAGCCGGCAGGGGTCTTCCACTCGTGCTTACGTTGCATTGGTTGCGCCGCAGTCTATAGCGGGGCGTCGCTTTCCGTCTGCCGGATCAAATGGCTCAATGCGCCTTGCCCGCGACGGCGCGGATGGTCAGGGTGTACGCGCCACGGCCACGCTGCTCGAACGAGGTCGCGGTGATGCGGTAGACGCCGTCCGCTTGCGGCGCGAACAGGATGCGCACATCGGGGTTGTTGGGCGCGATGTCGTCGTTCTCGGCGAGCAGCTTGCCGGCCGGGTCGTGCAGCTTGAGGTAGCTGTCGAGGTCGGTGCTCTTCATGTCGATGACGTACGTCTTGCCGGCTTCGAGCTTCATCTCGTGGAGCTGCTCGTGCTGCGTGTCGGTGAGGGCGCCCTTGAGCGTGGTCTCGGTGATGAGCGCGCGGACCTGCGTGAGCAGCTGATCGACGTTGGCCCAGAGCGTGCGCCACGCGGGTTGCTCCGCGTCCGGCAACTTGGCGAGGGTACCGGCTTCGCGCACGCCGATGAAATCGGGATCGGTTTGCCAGTGTGCCAGCCGCGCTTCCACTTGCAGGATCGATGCGGCCTTGCCGTCCTTGAGCTGCCGGGCGCAACTGTCGAGGTCGGCCTGGAGCCAGTCGCGCGCCTGGCGGCGGAGCGCCGGCCTGTCCGATGTCGTCGTCGGCTCCTGGGCGTCGGCCGTGCCGGCCAGCGCCGCGGCGCAGGCGGCGTTGTAGCGGTGCGGTCTGCCGGCGTCTTCGGCGAGGCCGGGCTGGGCCTTGAATGCCTGCCGGTAGAGCTGCACGGCGACAGCGAAGCGCTTCTGATACTGCTGGCAGATGCCGGCCATCTGGAGTATCTCCGCCGGCGTGGCGGTATCGGTGCCGCCCAGGACACCCTCGACGCGTTTCTCCAGGGCACTCATCGCCCGACATTGCTTGAGGTGGCTCAGGGTGACCGAACGAAGAGGGGCGCCGGGCGGGAGCAGATCGACCGCCTTCTGGAATGCCGTTGCTGCTTCGGAGAACTTCCCTGCGAGTTCGAAGGAGAATCCGAGCGCGCCGTAAGCGGGGGCGAATATCGGGTCGAGTTCGATGGCCTTGTGGAAGGCCGCGATGGCCTCCGGCAGCTTCTTCTGGTCGTAAAGGGCGATGCCGAGGCCGCCGTAAGCGGGGGCGGATTTCGGGTCGAGTTCGATGGCCTTGTGGAAGGCCGCGATGGCCTCCGGCAGCTTCTTCTGGTCGTAAAGGGCAACGCCGAGGCTGCCGTAAGCGAGGGCGTATTTCGGGTCGAGTTCGATGGCCTTGCGGTGTGCCGCGATGGCCTCGGGCAGCTTGTTTTGGTCGTGCAGGGCGATGCCGAGGTTGTTGTAAGCGGTGGCGTATTTCGGGTCGAGTTCGATGGCCTTGTGGTAGGCCGCGATAGCCTCGGGCAGCTTCTTCTGGTCGCGCAGGGCGATGGCGAGGTTGTTGTAAGCGGGGGCGGATTTCGGGTCGAGTTCGATGGCCTTGTGGAAGGCCGCGATGGCCTCGGGCAGATTCTTGTGGTCGGCAAGGGCGATGCCGAGGTTGCTGTGAGCGGGGGCGGATTTCGGGTCGAGTTCGATGGCCTTGTGGAAGGCCGCGATGGCCTCGGTCAGCTTTTTCTGGCGGCGCAGGGCAAGGCCGAGGTTGCTGTAAGCGGCGATGCTGCTGGGCCGGAGCGCAGCGCAACGCGGAAAAACCCAGCCGCTTCGCCCGGGTCGGCTTTCACAACGGCGTACCCAAGCCCGAGATTCAACCAAAAATCCGCCGGATACTGGGCTTGCGCCTGCCGATGCCAGGTGAGCTTTGCGGGATTGTCGTCCGACAGTACCCAACTGATCAACAAAAGGAGCGGCGCCGAAAGTCCGGCCGCGGGCGCTTGCTTCACCAGGTCGGTGAGCGCCTGTTGGTCCCGCCACACCTCGATCCGGCGCAGCCGGTCTCCCCACGCCGGATCGGGAGCGACAAGTCGGCCGACCCCCAGGAGCTGCTCGGCAAGACCCTCGGTCCTCAGTACGAACGCCACGGAGGCCCAGTCATCGAGCGCCGCCGACAATTGCTCCTTGATGGGCGACGCGGCCAGGCGCGCGGCGACCACGGCAGCCGGGTCCTTGAGCAATGCCGCATCCACCCGCGCAAATGCGGCCTGATACTGCTCGCCGGCGCCGCGAAAGTTGAATCCGCCCTCCACAATTGCCGAACGGTCCATGCGGATTTTTTCCAGCTTCATCGCCAGCAGACGGTCCGACTCGTCGCGCTGGAGCAACTCCCGAAGGTCGGTGGCACGCGTGGCGAGCGCCGGATCGACACCGGATTCGGCGCTGTGGAGCATGTCCTGGGCGGCCCGCAACGCGCGTATCGGCAGTCTCGATGTAGGCCGCCCAACGCGCCGGCTCGTTGAGCAGGCCGAAGACGCCGCCCCGTTTCGCCAGGATCGCGTGCAGCTCTTGCCGCGGCTTGTCGGCCTGGTCCAACGCGCTGGCGATCGCGGCTTCGGCCAGCGCCCCCTTGCGCTCGGCCTCCGCCTGCTGGTCCTGATACCAAAGCAGGCCGGCGGTCAGGCCGACGAGGGCGATGAACAGCGATGCGGCGGACGACGTCACCAGGGTCTGGTGCTGCCGGGCCCAGCGCTTTGCGCGCACCACAATCGGCTCCGGCCAGGCGCTGACCGGCTTGTCGGCCAGCCAGCGCTCCAGGTCGTCGGCCAGGTTGCGCGGCGATGGGTAACGGTCGGCGGGCTTGAGCGCCATCGCTTGCAAGCAAACGGCTTCGAGGGCCCGGTCGACTTGCGGGGCGACCTGGCGCGGCCGGGGGACGTTGCCTTCGCGGACGCGCTTGAGGGTCGCGGCGACGTCCTTGTCTTCGACCGGCGCCTTGCCGGTGAGGAGGGCATAGAGCGTGGCGCCGAGACTGTAGACGTCGCTGGCGCCGCTGAGCTGGTCGAGCCGGCCGGCGGCCTGCTCGGGGCTCATGTACGCGGGGGTGCCGATGGCGGTGCCGGCCAGCGTTTCGGCGACGCCGCTGCCGGACGCGGGCGTCAGCGGCGCTTCCAGGCTCGCCTCACCTGGCCGCTCACGCGACTGGGCGCGGCCGACGACCTTGGCGAGGCCCCAGTCGACGACCAGCGTTTCGCCGAACTTGCCGAGCATGATGTTGCCGGGCTTGAGGTCGCGGTGCAAGACGCCGCGGCTGTGGGCGTAGGCGACCGCGTTGCAGACGTCGATGAAGCGGCCCAGCAGCTGGCGGAAGGCGAGGATTTTGGCGTCGTGACTCGCGGGATTCGAAGACTCATCCCGCGGCTTGGACGTTCCATGATAGCGCGCGATCGCCTCCTTCAGGTTGTCGCCCTTGATGAAGCGCATCGCGTAGAAGGGCCGGCCGTCGGCGTAGGTGCCCAGGCCGTAGACCGGGACGATGCCGGGATGTTCCAGGCCGCCGGTGATCTCCGCCTCCAGCACGAAACGGCCGCGGCTGGCGTCGCTGCCGGCGTGCTGCGCCTGCATCTGCTTGAGCGCCACCTGGCGGTGCAGCTCGGCATCCTCGGCGACGAAGACCTTGCCCAGGCCGCCGCGCGCGTGCGGCCGAAGGATGCGATAGCGCGCCCCCGCCTCGGTTGCGGTGAAGCTCCGGGTCGTATTGGGATCGCCGGCGGCATCCCTGGCGGCGCCGAGGTGGACCAGGCTGGCTTCCAGCTCGGGATGGCAGAGCGACTTGATCTCGTCCTTCAGCCACGACGACACCGGCACCGCCGCGAGGCTCCTCTCCGCGGAGCCGTGGCGATTGAGCTGCCGGGCAATCAGGCCGTCGAGCAGCGCGCGATCCTCCGGCAAGAGCGCCCCGCGTTCGACGAGGATATCGCCGAGCGGCCGATGCTTCTCCAGGCCCCAGGCGTTCATGGCGGCGAGCAGATCGTCCCTGGCGACCAGCTCGTTCTGCATCGCCAGCACGGCGAACAGCAGGTTCGAATCGGCAGCGGGCGCCGGCATGACAGGCTCCGGGTGTTGGGCTAGGAGCAGATGTCGCTACAGCATACCCGACCCGACGCGCCTACGCAACCGGCCGCATGGGGTTGCATTGGTTGCCCCCAGTTCCGCCAGAGGAGTGTTAGGCGAGCGGCAGGAGCAAGTCTACCGTAGGACGGCCTTCCTAGGCCGTCCAGCTGACGGACGGACGGCCTAGGAAGGCCGTCCTACGGTAGCCGCTCGCCTTACTGCTTGTTGCCGATCGTCTGGATCAGGGGCCGCAGCACCGCCGGGATAATGTGCTGATCGACGAGCTCCTGGCAGACCTTGCGCTGGTGGCGGTACGCCTCGCCGAAGGTGCGGGTGCCCATGCGGCCCCAGTATTGCCGGACTGTGAAGTAGACGCTGATCGGCGCTTCGGGGAACTGGCCGGTCCGGATCTGGTAGGCATTCGTCCGCGTCTCGATGTTCAGCCGGCACTGCAGCCGAAACGTATCGTCCAGCGACAGCATCAGCGACGGCTCGTAACCGAGCACGCGGGCCCCAGGCATCTGCAGCAGGCCCTCCAGCGTGGTGTTGATACCGAGCGCCTCGGCGACGACCTCATCGTGGTTGCCGCTGTAGAGGAAGTCGAACGCGAACGCCACGTCGAGCCATTCGCAGTCCAGGGCGCTGAAGTCGAGATGGTACGGCGCGACCTCGAGGACGCGCTCGTGGTGCTGGTCGGCCTCCGCCAGGCTCGGCGGGTTGTTGTAGCCGGAGCCGAAGCGCCGGCCTTCCAGGCCGACCCAGCGATAGCTGCCTTGTTCGCGATCCTCTTCCAGGACGTACTCGCCACTTTCACGGCATTCGAAATCGGTCATCTGCGGGAACGTCTTCTGCAGGCTGCCGAAGAAATGCAGGACGGCTTCGCGGGTGGTTGGCAGCTCCAGCTTACTGTTGACGTACGCGAAAACGCCAAAATCGTCACACAGGGAGCTATAGGGTGTCATGAACGAGTTCCTCGTTGCACGAGAACATGGTCGCGCCAGGATCCGAGCGTGTGCCCGCCATGGTTGGCCTTTCGTCCGCCCCTTGCAAGGCCCGCGAGTGGAAAACCCGCCCGTCCCCGCAAAGATAGGACAATCGGTCCACGCCTTCTGGTTTATCCATTCATTCTAACAGACCGCGGGAGAGCGCGGGAAATTTTCTGCCAAGTAGGTCCCGCCTGCCGGGCGGGACCTGGGGCGTTGCAAGGTCCTGCCCGGCAGGCGGGACCTACATCTTTGCCAGGCATGAGTTTGCGAAAAGAAAAACCCCGGCGGCCGTGCGGACGCCGGGGATGTGTGCCACCCATGTCTCACCCCGGAGACAGTTACGCCGCCAGCGCCAGTTTCTCGGCGGTGGGGATCGCCAGGCTGCTCTGGTGCAACCAGCGGCCGGCGTCGGCAGCGCCGTGCCAGCGCTGCAGGGCGATCGACTTGCACGCGGCGCGCTCCTCGTCGTCAAGCACCTCGAAGAAAGCGGTGCGCAAGCCCGCCCGCACTTGCGGCGACGAGCGATTCAGATAAAGCAGGATTTCGGGGCGGTCATCGAAGACGGCAACGGCGCGCCAGCACTGGGGCTTCGCTTCGGTCTGGTAGGACGACATGGACATGATCGGGACCCTCCTTGGTCGTCGGTTTCCTGCCACAGCGCCATGAAAACATTTCCCGGCTTTCGCGGTCAAGGGCAAAATGGAACAATTCCGCGCGTACTACTCCCGCGAACGGTTACTTGCGATGGCGGATCTTGCTGCGCATGCGGCGCTTCTTGCGTCCGACCTTGCGCCGGCCACTGCCGCGGCGTCGGCTTCCCATACGCGGACCCTCCCTACATGCAACGGTGCTTCCGAACGAAACCGCTATTGTAGGGGGAGTTGGCTCGGTGGCTAGACCCATCAGGTGATCGCGAGAACCACCTTCAGGCATTGGTCAATTTGGAGCATCATGGCGGTGGAGACATTGCCGAGGACGCGCAGCACCCGGCGACCGCGAAATCCACCACCACGTTGCAGAGAGAAATCGGGATACCAACACTGCGCACGTCAAGGTACGATCCCGCTTTCTTCGTCACTTCTTCAGCGGCTCCAGGTCGATCCGGCGAAAGAAAATATTGGAGCCATCGGCGAGGACAACGATCCGCCCCCTGCGCGGGCTGACGCTGGTGCAGGCGTTCACTTCCTTGCCGTTGAGCCGCACGGTGATCGTGTCGCCGTCGCAGATGCACTCCAGCTTGTTCCAGTCGCCGGTCTTTTCCAAATCGTCCTTGCCGACGACCGGATCGTCGTCTTCGCCGAGGGTGGGATCGTTGCCGAGGCGGTGGATCAGCCCCCAGTGCTTGACGTCGCTGGCGATGAGCTTCACAGGTGCGCCAGGCTTGTAGTCGTGGCGGATGACCTCGCGGGGGCCCTTCTTCGCAAGGTCGCTCTTGTCCTTGGTCTTCGCCGCCTCGCCCTTGTCTTTGGGCATCTTCGCCAGATCGCCCTTGTCCCTAGCTGCCTTCCCAGCGCCCTTTTCCTTGGTCAGTTTGAATACATCGGTTGTTTCCTTTACCGGTGGCTTGACCGGTTCGACCTTGTCATGGACCCATTCGACTTTTTCGGCGACCGCGGCCTTGACGCTCACGTCGGCGCCGCGGAGGCTCAGGGCGCCCGCGTTGCCCGGCACGATCAGGCAGCCGATGCCGGGCATGAACGGCCGCTGCGCGGTGGTGTCCTGGGCGTGCACGACGAAGCCGCTGCGGCGCGGACTGGGTTTGTCCCCCGGGCTCGGCGGCGGCACCGGTCCCCATTTGTACTCGACGGTCAGGTGATAATTATAGGTCTGCTCCTTGCTGACCAGAGCGCCAATCTTGCCGCCGGGCGAATGGAGCGCCCCTTCGTGGATATCGAAGGCGAAAATAGCGCCGACATCCTTGGGTTTGGCGAGTTGATAGGGCGCTGCGCCGGCTTCCTTGCCAGTTTTGTGCTCGTAGACATACCACCACTGCCCGAGGTCGGGGTCAACCATGTGCAGGACCGAGTCCGCCAACACCGGCTTGGCCTTCTCCTTGTCAGCGCTGGCAAGTTGGTCCCGCTCGGCTTTGGCTTGCACCACCGGCGGGTCCGGCTTGGGATCGTCCTTGCCGCCGATATATTTGACGCCGACCGTGACCAGGATGGGGGCGATCACCGCGCCGAACACGGTTGCGACCACCTTGGTGACCAATCCTCCCTTGCCGCCTTCGTCTGCCATGATGAACTCCTTAAGATGATAGACACCTTGGTCCGACCTGCGCCACCGGTCCGCAGCGCGACGTTATTTCAGCAACGGCAGCACATCGATCCGCCGTAAGTAAATGTTGCCACCCTCGGCCAGCAAGGCGATCCGTCCCTTGCGCGGGTTGGCATGAGTGCAGGCATTCACTTCTTTGCCGTTAAGCCGCACGGAGATGATGTCGCCGTCGCAGATGCA
This sequence comes from uncultured Gemmataceae bacterium, assembly GCA_963834865.1. Lineage (GTDB taxonomy): Bacteria > Planctomycetota > Planctomycetia > Gemmatales > Gemmataceae > CAWIDK01. Next base: position 291,110 of record CAWIDK010000002.1, on the reverse strand, counting down.
CTCCAGCTTGTTCCAATCGCCAGTCCGCTCCAGATCGTCCTTGGTCACAACCGGATTGTCGTCTTCTCCTTGAATCAGGTCGTTGCCCAATCGGTGGACGATTCCCGACCAGTTCTTGACGTCGTTGATGAGCAGCGTGGCGAAGCTGCCGGGCCGGTAGACGCGCCGGAGGACGTTGCGGGTCCCCGTCCTGGCCGAATCGCCCTTGTCCTTGCCGGCCTTGACCGGATCGACCTTGTCCTTGCCGGCCTTGGCCGAATCGCCCTTGTCCTTGCCGGCCTTGACCGAATCGCCCTTGTCCTTGCCGGCCTTGACCGAATCGGCCTTGTCCCGGGTCATTTTGAATACGTCGGTTTGCTCCTTGGCCGCGGGTTTGACCGTTTCGCCCTTGTCGTTGATCGACTCGACCTTGTCGGCAACGGGGGCCTTGATGCGGACGTCGCCGCGCAGCTGCAAGGCACCGGTGTCGCCCGGAACAATCAGGCACGCGATGCCGGGCATGAAGGGCCGTTGGTCGGCGGTGTCCTGGGCGTGCAGGATCAAGGTGCTGCGGCGCGGCCTGGGTTTTTCACTGGACGCCGGCACGGGTCCCCACTTGTACTCGACGGTCAGGTGATAGTTTTCGTAGGCTACTTGCTTGCTGACCAGAGCGCCGGTCTTGCCGCCGGGGGCCTGGATCGCCCCCTCGGACTTGTTGAAATGGAAGATTGCGGCGGCCTCCATTCCCTTGACCAGCTGATAGGCGCGGTGCCGCTGTCCTTGCCGGCCTTGTCTTTCTCCGGCAAGCGCTCGTAGGTGTACCACGATCGTCCCAGGGCAGGTTCCGCCATGTGCTGAACAAGGTCCGACACCGCCGGCACGCTGCCGCCCTTGTCGAGCCGATCCTTGGTAGGGCCCTCAAGCTTATCCGTGTCGGGTTTGCCCTTATCGGATTTACCCTTGTCGGACTTATCCTTGTCGGATTTGTCTTTCTCGGACGTATCTTCCTTGTCGCTTTTCAGCTGCGCCGTCGACGGCTGCGGCTTGGGCTCGTCTTTCGGCGCAAAATATCGCACGCCGATCCCGACCAGCAACGGGCAGACCAGAGCGCCGAAAATGGTTGCGAACACCTTGCCGAGAAAACCGCCCTTGCCACTGTCGTCTGGCATGTTCCTCTCCTGGGGCTGGGAACCTGTCCGCAAACTTCCGAAGTCTCGGAGACGTTGGAGGTCCTGGGGCTAGCTCGTACGCACTACCACGATAGTTGCATTATCGGTGGCGCCACGCAGGTTGGTCAAGTTGAGCAGCCGCCGTGCCGCTTCTTCCGCGCTGTAGGCCGCCTCACGCGTCAGCATCTTCTCCAGCTCGGCGCCGGTGATGTGATTCGTCAGGCCGTCCGAGCACACCAGCACCCAGTCGCCGCGGTGCAGTTTGCTCGACGCGACACCGGGCACCACGTTCGGCTGGCCGCCGATCGCCTGCTGCAGCTCGTTCTTGCGCGGGTGATTCTCCGCCTCGGCCGCGCTGATCTGGCCCAACTCGACCATGCGATTGACGAACGTCTGGTCGCGCGTCAGCTGCAGGAGCCGGCCTCGCCGCAGGTGATAGGTGCGGCTGTCGCCGACGTGGCCGACGACGACGTTTTTGGTGTCGATGTAGACACACTCGGCGGTGCAGCCCATACCGCGGCGGCCCTTGCCGGGCGTGCGCGACGCGGTGTACACCTCGCGATTGGCGTGGCACAGCGCCGCCGACAGCGTGTCCTGCAGCGCCCGGAGGTCCGGCGGATTCGCGGGTGGCTCCTTGCCCGCCAGTGCCGCGAACACCGGTTGCTGCAGCAGGAACTCGCGCATCTTGGCCATCGCCAGCGCCGCCGCCACCTCGCCCGCCTCGTAGCCGCCCATGCCGTCGCACAGCAGCACCACGGCATATTCCGACAGGTCGTCCTGGCGCTGCTCAACCGCGTGCAGGACGCAGAACGCGTCCTCATTGCCGGTGCGGACCATGCCGGTCGTCGTCCAGGCGGCGATGTCGAGCCGGACCTGGTCGAACGTCCGCTGGCACTGCTCGAGCGTGCGGATCAGCTCGACAAAGCCGGTCTTGTCGGTGCGGCTCGCCTCGTCGGTCGGGAAGCGCGTGTTGACATCGCGCACGAACGTCTTGTTGACGATGCGCAACAAAAGCGGATGCACGTCGGGATACTTGTCGGTGATCTGGCGCGGCACGAACTGGCGCTCGAAGTCCTTCTCCTCGGGCGCGTGGTGCAGGTACTCCAGCGAGTAGAGCAACGCTCCGAAACTGTACAGGTCGGATCGCGCGTCGGCGGTCTGCGGGGCCACGATCAACTCCGGCGCCGTGTACAGCGACGCCCGCAGCGGTGGGCTCGGCGGCAACGGCAGCGGCAACAGGTCGGCGACGTCGGCGAGCACGGCCTGGCCCGCCTCGCCGATCACCACGAGGTCGGGACGCACCCCTTCGAGAATGGCGCCGGCCTGGTGCAACGCGTGCAGCGCCTCGGCAATCTGCTTCGCCCAGCCGTAACGCGTCGCCGCGTCGTCGGCCTCGTCCCATGCGTCCCAGAGGGTGTTGCCGAGCGGGAACTGTTCGACGACGTACTCCTGGCCGTTGTCGGTGAAGCTGTCCACCACGCGCGGCAGGGCCGGATGATTGGCGCCTCGAGCAGCTGCTTTTCCCAGGCGGCGCTCGGCCAGGCGGCGGTCGGCCCGTCCGCGGACACGATGGCCGCCACCGGCACCTCCTCGTCGAAGCCGGGCATGATTTCGTCCTCAGAATCGAGGATGGCCGCCGCGGGCACCGGGGCCGCCGCGGCGACCGGGGTGGCCACGATCACGACCGACTCGCCGGTGCCGTGGTCGAAGCCGCGATAACGGCGCGTCCCCTGCCGTTCGGCGACCATTTGCCGCAGTTCGTAACGATCGCGTAGACGTGCCGTCGTCGTCGTGATGGTAGGCATGTCGGTACCTCGCGGGGAGAATTCAGGAGTGGTGTAAGTGTTGGCGTCCGTGGGGACGGGCGCGAGTGCCGGCGCGGGGCCATTGCCGGCGCCGAACAGCCAGCCGCAGTCCTCGCAGTAGCGCTGCTTCGGCCTGGGCACGGTGCCGCAGGCGGGACATGGCGCCAGCGCTGCCGGCGCCTCCACAACCGGCGGCACTGCGGCCACCGGCGCTTCCGCCGCAGGTGCCTCCTTGGCGGCAGGGGCGGGTGGCGGTTGTTCAAGCCTCGGTTCGTCCTCATCGATGAGCGGCTCTGCCGGGGCCTCCTCGGCGACCGGCTCGGGCGGCGCTTCGAGTACCGGTGCGGCTGGCGCCGCAGCGATCGGTTCGGGCGGCGCTTCGGCCACTGCGCCTGCGGCGGCGGCGACGGCGTCCGCAGCCGGCGGCGCGGGCTTGGGCGGCGGCGCGGGCTTGGGCGGCGTCTCATCCTCGTCGGATCGGATGCCGAACAGCCGGGCCCAGAGACCGCCCGCTTTCGGTACAGATGGCTCGCTCATGAGATTCCCTTATCCCGTCCTGGCAAGCCGACCGGCGTCAGCCGGCGGGTAAGTCGTACGACCGGCCGGTATGCGCCCGTCGGCTCGCCCTGGCAGTATGCTACCGCAGCCGATTGCCGCAATAAATGCAAAATCGGCTGCCCAACCGGTTGTACTTGCCGCACATGGTGCATGGCGAGGCGGGGTCGGTCAGCGCTTCGGCGCACCGGGTGCAAAACGGCGTGCGGACCTTGTTCAACGTCTGACACTTGGGGCAGGTGACTTCCTTGGTGACCCGCTGCGCTTCCAGATCGCGCTTGATCTCGCGCGCGAGAAATACCGGTCGTTCACGTCTTCCGACAGGTTGATCCGGATCAGCTCGAAGAACCAGCGATACGCCGCCGGCAACGGCGAATGCGCGTCGGCCAACTGTGCCTCCAGTTCCTTCGCCGTGTAGAACCCTTCCGGCGCCTTGCCCAGGGCCAGGTGATACAGCGTCGCCGCCAGCGCGAACAGGTCGCTGCGCGCCTCCGGCTTGCCGACGATCTGCTCCGGCGGCGCGTACCCCTCGGTGTACACGCGCGTCTTGCCGGCGGCGCGCTCCTTGGCGGTGCGCCCCAGGTCGCGGGCGGTGCCGAAATCGATCATCTTGATCGACCGCTGGTCGTCCAGCAGCATGATGTTGTCGGGCTTCAGGTCGCGGTGGATGATCGGCGGCGATTGGCCGTGCATCGTCTCCAATACGTCGCAGATGCTCTTGCCCCAGCCGATCACCAGCGGCAGCGCGAACGGCTTGTTGCCGTTGGCCTCCATGATGTCGAGCAGATCCTTGCCCTTGATGAACTCCATCACGAGATGGGCGGCCTGGCCCTGGTGGATGAAGTCGAAGAACTTCGGCACGATCGGCACCGGCTCCAGCGTCCGCAGGATCTCAGCCTCGCGACGGAAGAAGTTCAGGCGGATGGCAAATTCCTGCGGGTCGTTGCCGATCATGTCCTTGACGGCGATCTCCCTGCCGGTCTTGGTGTCGGTGCCGCGATAAACGGCTCCGAAGCCGCCCATCTTGAGGAGCTTGTCGAGCCGATAGCGGCCATGCAGCAGGGTGCCGCCGGCGATGGGCAGCGGATTGCCGCAGCGCTGGCAATTGCGTTCGCCGGGCGGGTTGGCGACGCCGCAGGCAGGGTTGGCGCAGAGGTTGGGCGGCCCTTCCGGCTCGGCGGCGGCACCGTCGGCCTGCAGCATGAAGCCGCAGTCCATGCATGCGACGGCCCCTTCGAGCATCGTCGAGCCGCACGAGGGGCACTTGGTCGGTCCGGCACTCCGGGGCGGGGCAGCGACGCCGCCGTTGGCGGTCGGCGGCGACGGGCTCGCGGCGGGCGGCCCCAGCGCCGGCACTGCAAAGGTTTGCTTGCACGACGGGCACTGCACGTGCTTGCCGGCGGCGTGGTCGGGAATCTGCATCGACTTGGTGCAGTGCGGGCAGCGGATGACGTACGCCATGATGGATGTCCACTGTTGTTTCTTGTTTACGTTGAGCGTTCGCCCACTGTGGGCGAACGCTCAACGTAAACAAGAAAACAATGTCATGTTTTTCTTCTCTGGTTGAACCGCAGCAGGCTCTTGCCGACGCGAATCAGGTCGCCCGCGCAGGGGCGTCCGCACCATGATCGGCTGATCGTTGACATACGTGCCCGGCGTGTTCGGCAGCGGCTCGAGGTAATAGCCGCCCTTGTCGAGCACGATCAGCGCGTGCTGCATCTCGACGCCGTTATCGCCGAATAGGGCGATGTCGGAGCCCTCGGCACGGCCGATCAAAGTGCGGTCGCGCGAGAGGATGAGGTCACGTCCGGGACGAAAGCCGGCCTCGACCTTGATCCAGGCTTCGAGCAGGAACACCTGCGAGAGGCCGACCAGGAGGCCAATCAGGCGCCGAGCGTGACGAAGCCGACCGCCGTCGGGCTCCACGGGTCCGGGTCGTTCAGGAGCCGGCCGACCTGGAAGCGCAGCAGCCAGGCGAGGATGCCACCGAGCACGCCGCCGACCGTGCCCCCGAGGGTACACTTGAGCAGCTTCACCAGGGCACCGCGGATATCCTTGCGTGCCAGTCCGGCGGCAACGTCGAAGATGCTGACCGAAAAGCCGACCAGAAAGCCCAGGCCGATCCAGCTGAAAATAAAGAAAAAGGACATCGGCCAGGTGTGATAGAGCAGGCCGGCGATGCCGCCGCACGCCGAGCTGCCGATGATGCCGATGAACATGGCGACGGCGACGCGGCCGAAAATCGACACGAACTGGCTGGGGCTGAAGTTCCACAGCGCGTCCACCAGGCTCAGGCCGAACGCCACGGTCAGGCCAAGGAACAGGCTGTAGATGGTGGCCTGTAGCCGGTCGTCGGCCGGCGCCAGCATGCGCGCCAGCGCCCAGCCGACGAACGCCGCCCAGGCGCCGACCAGGGTGCTGTAGTAGATGAACAGACGGAAGGACATGCCGTTATCCTATCAGACGGCCCCTCACCCCCGGCCCCTCTCCCCAACGGGGCGAGGGGAGATACGTTAGAACAACTTCGCGCCGGACCGTGACGCGGCGCTTTTGCGTCACTTCCTGGCCGCCGATGCGCGTCTCGACGGCGATGTTGAACTCGCCCTCGGCGCTCGGTTGCACTCGCCACGTCACCGGGCTCGGACGCGGCCGGCCGTCCTTGTTGACTTCCTGCGACGGCGGCACGCGCTGCTTCGCCGGCGTGTCCTTCGCCAGCACCAGCTCGGGCGGTAGCTGCAGCTCGATCGTCTGGTCCGGCTCCGGGTCGGCGACCAGCGCGACGATCGTCAAATCGCTGCCGACCAGCATCGCGCCACCGACGGTCAGGCCGACCTTGGCCGACTTGCCGATCGACACGTTGCCCAGGCCGTAGGTAAACGCCATCTCACGGCGGCCGCCGGCGCGGAGCTGCTGCGGGTCCCAGTACAGCACCACCGACGAGTCGCGGGCGTCCTTGATCGAGGCGAGCGGAATCTCCCACGTGTCCTTGGTCAGGCCCGGCTGTTTCTGGACCATCGGGTGCGCGGTCAGCTTGAGCCGGGTCGGCGGTTCGAAGCGATCGCGCTCGCCGCCGACGTGCAGGTTGAGCTGCGCGATCAGGCCCGGGTCGCGCAGGTCCGGATTCTCCAGCACCTGAATGAAGTCCGGCACCTCGTGGCCTCTGAGCTCCCGGAACGTGTCGACCATCCCCGGCACGCCCGGCAGCGTGAACGGCACCTCGTCGTTGCTGCCGATGTACGTATCCAGCAGAAAACGCATGCCGACTTCGTGCGGCTGGTTGTCGTGGTTCTCGATCAGGTATTGGAACAGGCACGTGTCGAGCAGGCGCTTCGATTCGGTCGGCGACACCTTCGACCGGCTCGCCGGGGACGATGCGCACCTCCTGCGTGACGACGATGCGCTCCGGCAGGAACTCGAAGGCGCACTTCTTGCCGCTGCCGTACTTCGCTTCGGTGCTCTTGGGCTTCTCGAACCAGCGGCCATTGGTAGTATTCCCGAATACGCGGTCGCGGCTGCCGATCTTGACGACGAGGCTGTTGGTATGGCCGTGCGTGCCGAAGGTCAGCTTTTTGGGCTCGGCGTTCTTGCCGCGCTCGGGATCGTGGCGGACCAGGCCAACCATCATGTTGTTGTCGAGCGTCTTGTCGATCGTCTTGCCGAAGTTGTAGTCGAAATTGAGCTCGAGCACCTTGCGCGGGTCGATGTCGGTGACGTGGCCGCGGTGCAGCAAGGCCACGACGGCGTCGCGGACGCAGGTGCCGAACAGGACGAAGAACAGGAGCGCCGCCGGGATCAGGTGCATCCAGCGGGTGCGCAAGCCGGCGCGTGGTGGAGCGCTCAGGATCGCCGGGCGCGCCACGACGCTGCCGGGGACGCTGAGGTCCAGCTCGGTCTCGGCCAGCGGCGGCAGCGGCACGATCGGGCCCTCAGTGAACGTCACCGTCGCGTCGTCCGGGTTCGTCGACACCAGCGGCGGCGCGGGCGCTGGCGGCCGAACCGGCGGCGCTGGCGGGGTCGGAAAAGCCGCGGCGCGCACGGGCGGCAACGGCGGCGCGCCCGCGTGACTCGCGCTGAGCGGCGAGACGGCTGGCGCCGCTTGCATCACCCGCGGCGGGTCCAGGCTCATGTTGGGCATCGACGGCGGCCGCATCACCGGCGGGGCGGCGGCCAGCGCCGGCGCGACTGCCATCGGCGCGGCCAGCGGCGCCGCCGGCTCGGCCATCGTCAGGATGAGCGGCGCTGCCGCCTCTACCAGCTGCATCGTGGCCGGCTCGATGATCTCGGCATCGATGATCTCCGCGTCGAGAATCTCCGACCCGCCGATGACCGCCACCGCCACCGGCACCGTGAACCGCGCCTGGCCGTTGCCGACCACCGTGAGCTTTGCTTCCTGGGTGCCGGCCCGATCGGGGACCGTGACCGTGATCGGTATGGTCGCGGTGCGGCCGGACAGCTTGGATCGGCCGACCTCGACCCAGGGCTGATCGCTGGTGGCCCAACCGTACACGACCTTGCGTTCGGGACTGGTCACCTCGATGCTCAGCGCGAAGACCTTGCCGGGCTCGCCGCTGACCTGCAACGATGGCGGGCTGACCTGGACCTGCGGCGGCCTGGCGACACCGAGCGCCTCGAAGAACTGCTGCACCGCGCCCATGCCCGACATGGACGGGCCCTGCACCGGATAGGTCCAGCCGTTCGACTGGAACCACGCCGCGACCCGGCCGTCCTCGAAGTAGGGGGCGGCATCCTTGGGTTGTGCCTTCGCTTTCTCCGCCACCTGCCGCGGCGTGACGGCGCCGTCGAACAGGCCGCCGGCAAACGGCGTCACCGGCACATCGGCGCGCACGGTGACGTTGACTGTGCCGCCGTTGGAGTCGATGACGAGCCGCCCTTCCAGCGGCCGCGTCCCGGCGCAAGTGGTGGCCGCGCACCTGTACCGCGACGATCGTTTCGTCGCCGAACTGGAAGACTTTCTGCGGCTGGCCGGGCGCGTCGCCCAGGGTGAGCCATTTGCAGTCGGCGGCGACGGAGCCATACAGCAGGCGCATGCCCGCGTTGCGCAGGTGCAATTCGATGGTGCGGTCGCTGCCCATCGCCAGCCGGCCGAGGTTGATCGCGGTCGGCTCGGCCTGGAGCTTGGGCGCCTCGAGGACCTGGCTGGGCAGCTTGGCAAGCAGCTGGTCCAGGCCGCGGTCGGGATCGGGGAACCTGGCCGACTCCTGGGCGGCGACGGCGAGATCGACGCGCCCGAGCCCACCGAAGAACGATGCGAGGAAGCCCTGTTTGAGCAGATCGAGAGCGGCGGTCCAGTTTTGCTGACAGCTGATGGCGAGCTGGTCGAAGTTGCGGCAGGCCTGGCCGTTGGGAAAGACGAACGGCGTCGGAAACAGCGCTGAACCGGGATTGATCGGTCCGCCGGATCGGCCCGCGAGCGCTGCCCCGTCGTGGTAGCAATACGCCGCCTCGGCGGGATTGACGCGGGAGCACTGTGCGCAGACCAGAGCCATGAGCTAGTTCCTTGCTTCGCAGTGGTCGGTGCCAGGCGAGCCGGGAGCGTAAGCGACCGGAGTTCTCCGGTCGCTTACGCTCCCGGCTCGCCTGGCACCACTGCCACTCATCACACCTTCAGCGTTAGGTGGACGGTGCCGATCTGGATGGTGTCGTTGACGAACAGCTGGCGCGGCTGGCCGGGATAGACGCGCTCCCGGTTGACGTAGGTGCCGTTGGAGCTGTTGAGGTCCTCGACTGTGATATTGCTGGCGTCCTCATCGAAATGGATCAGGGCGTGCTGCCGCGAGCACCAGACGCGCTCGGGTGGTTCCTGGTCCTCCAGGTCGACGTCGACCGGCTTCTCGTCGGCGCGGCCGACGTAGTTGTCGCCGCTATAGATGGGGAACTCGAAACCGATTTTCTGGCCGCGCTTGACGACCAGCTTGGGCTTGGCGCCGGCGGGCACCGAGCTCTTGCCGCCAGCGGCAGCGCCGGAGCGGCGCGGCCGGCGAAGCGGCCGGGAACGCCGCTGCGGCCGCGGCTTCCTTTTCCAGCGGCGGCGTCATGGCCGGCAGCGGGTTCGGAATCGGCGCCGGCACCGCCGGCAGCGCCTCCACCACTTCTGCGGCGGGGATGACCTCATCGGGCAAGATCACCGGTGACGCCTCCGCGACCGCCGCCATGGGCGGCAGATCGGCAAACGGCGCCGGGTTCATGTCGACGATACCGGCCATTGGGACGGGCGACGCATCCGGTGCCGCCGGCACCGCGCTGAGGTCCGACTTGCACTGCTCACAGAACAGCGCCCCGTCCTCGTTGTGAAAACCGCAAAACGGGCACTTGATCATGTTGTTCCTCCGGGAGAGATCGTTGTTGCAAGCCGCGGGATGAGCGAAGCGAATCCCGCGGGTGTAACGTTCCGACCCGCGGGATTCGCTGCGCTCAGCCCGCGGCTTGGATATTTTTCTTGAGCACTCGCCTCACGACGGCTTGTCCATCTCCTGCGCCATGCGCGCGGAATCGTCGATCGCCAGCTGCGTCTTCTTGGAGACGCGGCCGCCGGCGTTCAGCTCCTGCAGCACCTGCTTGGCCAGCATCGTCTTCTTCGCCGCCCGCGCGCCCATGAGCTGGCCCTTCTGCTCGATCTGCTCGGCCACCCGCTGGACCTCCGCCTTGTTGTCCTGCGCGATGGCCTTTTGCAGGTTGTTGTTCAGCTCGAAGATCTGCACCTCGTCGATGTGGCGCATCACCTCGGCGTTGACGTAGCCGTGGCCGGCCGCGGTATACGACACCTCCAGCGGGATCGGGCCAGTCGACTCACGCGTCCCCATGCCCAGGTCGTACGTCAGCTCCATTTGTGCGATGACGTATTTGCCGTCGGGCCGTTTCGGCAGGCTCAGATCGAGCACGTATCGCGTCGAGATGTCCTTGCCCAGCGTGCCCAATTCGGCGACGAGATGGCGCTCCTCGGGCTCCTTGAGCGTGAACTCCTTGATCTCCGGCACCACCTGCCGAACCCGCTTGATCTTCACGTCCTTCATCGGCCGCAGGTGCATCTCGACGTCCTTGAAGGCCGCCGCCGCAAGGCTTTCGAACTCCTCGACGAAGATGCGTTCGGCCTCGGCGGCCTGGTTGACGTCGATGTAATACCATTTGCCGCTCGAGAGGTTGGCGAGGTCCTTGATGAGGCTGGCCTTCCAGTCGAGGCCGACGCCCATCAGTGACAGGTGGACCTTCTGCTCGGCGGCGCGCTTGGCCAGCTCGCGGCAATCCTGCTCGCCGGTCGTCTCGCCGTCGGTGAGCAGGACGACCTGCGACAGCTGCCCGGGGCCGGCGAAGCGCTCGATCTCGTCGAGGGCGAGCTTCATGCCCTCGTTCATCGCGGTCCCGCCCGGATCGACGTCGAAATTGTCGATCTTGCGGATCACGTCTTCGATCTTGTCTTTCTCGGCAACCTTGGTGGCCGGTAGGAGCGTCAACGCGTTGTTGGCGAACCCGATGATGGACAGGCTGTCCTCGGGCTTGAGCTTCTGGATGGCGTTGCTGGCCGCATCCTGAACGCGCTTGAGCCGGCTGATGCCGGTGCCGTCTTCCTCGTACATGGAGCCGGAAACGTCCACGACCAGGGCGAGGTTGAGGCCCATCGGCGCGGTGACGCCGGCGCCGAGGCCGGTCGGAATGAGTTTGATCAGGGCATAGCTGGCCGCCGACTCACCGGCCACGGCAATGCTGTTGCGGTGCATCATGCGTTCGACATGGAGCTTCGCCGCCATCGAATACCTCGAGAAAAAAGGGGCAAGGGTTATTTCAATCCAGACAAATCATCTCCGGGGGCGTCAGCGGGGCGCCGCCGCCGGGCCGGTGGTTATTCCATGAGCCTACTAAGGAAATCCATCTTCCCGAACGGAGAGGGAACGGTCGAGGTCCACCCCGCCGGAGTGACGCAGGCCGACCCATAACCCGATTTGTAGCACACCGGTTGCGACCCAGCAATAGCCGGGGCGCCGGTTTTTCATTGCGACCTGGCAAGCCGTAACGGTTTTGCGGGTAGTGAAGGGGAATGTCGCATGTAGAACAAGCAAATGGAGCACGTAGCGCGTAGGGTGGGTGGAGTCTTCGGAACCCACCTTTTTCGCAGAATGGTGGGTTCCGAAGACTCCACCCACCCTACGGGGTCCTACTACGGGGTCCTACGGCGTCCACCAAAAATCCGCCAGTGTCCGCAGGCCCATGCCGCGCAGCAGCGCCGCCGGAATCCGCTGCAGCGGCAGCAGCACCAGCCGCCGCAACGGCGGCAGCGTCGTCGCCACGATGCCCGCGGCCACGCCAATGAGCAGCCAGCTGAGCACCGCGAGCAGCACCCAGCCAAGCCATCCCGCGGGGCCGCCGCTGTCGTGGGACGCCACGTGCCAGACGAACTGCGGAATCACGTCGAGGACGAGAAAGGCGCACGCGAACGTGGCCATCCCCGCCAGGCCCGCGACCGAGCCGGCGATGAATCCCCAGGGCGCATCCAGGATGCCGCTCCGCCGCCACAGCAGCACCGCGCCCAGCACGCCGAACAGCCACCACGTTAAAAGCACCAGCGTTCGCGTGAACGAGCTGACGAAGTAATCGCGAAAGTCGGCGGCCGGCACCGTCCCCTTGTTGGCCGGATCGAACAGCGCCGCGGGACTGCCGACTTTGTCGGCGACCATGATCGACGGCCACGGCAAGCGCAGCCAGCCGGCCCAGGAGCCGACCTGGCTGTCGGGCTCGACGTTGACGCCGAGCTTGTGCGCCGCCGCGCGCACCGCCATGCCGCGCAGGAAACCGTCCGCGACCGGCACCATCGCCAACCGCAGGCCGACGAACAACAGCGGCAGGATCAACAGCGACGCCAGGAAGTTCGAGCGCGACGACGGCGCCCAGCGCGGGCTCCGGCGGCGCAAAGCCGGCCGTCGGAATCGGCGGCGGCGGCCCTGCGCGCACATTCGCCGGCGTCGAGCGAACGCTGGGCGACGGCGGCGCCGGCGTGAGGCCTGCCCTGACATTCGGCATCCCGGCAACGTCGACGATGACGCGCACGTCGAGTTTCTGTCCGCCGTTGGCGATGAGGTTGACCTTGCCCTCCGCGTGCGCCCCGACCGCCGTCATCCGGCTCGAATCAACTTCGATGAGGAACGTCGCCTGGCGCGGCCCGCTCGTTTGCGGCTGCGGCACCTTGAGCCAGGCGCTGTCGCTCGTGATCGTGGCAAAGACCCATTTCTTCGCCGGTGTCGAGAGGGTCAGCTGGTAACGTGCGCTATCGGGATATTTGCAGCGCAATCGCACCTCGGTGGACGAGAGCTGCAGTGCCGGCGGCTTGGAAAGGCCGAGCGCCTCGAAGAACTGCTGCACTGCCGCCACGCCGCGGACCTCGGGACCGGCGACCGGATAGGTCCAGCCGTTGAGCTCGAACCAGCGCCGCACCTCGCCGCTCTCGAGCAACGGGATGCCCGCCTTGGGCTGGTCGCGCATCCGCTCAGCCAGCTCGCGCTCGCCTTGACGCCCTGGAACGGCGCGGCGGGGAACGGGCGGGACACCAGCTCCAGCCGCAGCGGCACCTCGGCGACGCCGCCGTTGGTGACGACGGTCAGCTTGGCGCCGTGGCCCTGGTTAGCCGGCAGCCCGCGCGTGTTGAGATACAGCATCAGCTGCTGCTGCCGCGGCGCATCGACCGGGACCTCGAAGACGGCCCGGCCATCCGCGAGGCGGACGAGGTCCTGGCCCTCCGTGATCGAAGCGGTGCCCTGCAGACTGCCCTGGCCCGCGTTGGTGATGGTCACCGGCAGTTGCCGCGTCTCGCCGGCCAGCAGATTGCCGAGCAGCACGCGGCGCGGACTGATGTCGAGCCGCGGCGTCTGCGTGCGCACCCCCGGCAACGACGCCAGAAACGCGGCCAGGGCGGCATCGGGCGCGCCCTGGGCGTTGGCGTCCTGCGCCGAGCGCACCAGGTCGGCCCGGCCGCAGCTGCTGAAGAATTGGCCGATCGCCCCGCGCTGCAAGAGATCGCGCCGCCGCCCATTCCTCCTGGCACGCCTGGGCGAATTCGTCGTAGGTTCGGCAGCGCCGGCCCGAGGGGAACACGAACTCCGACGGCATGCGGAACGACGTGCCGTCGGTCGGCGGCGCAGCTCGAACCCGTCGAAATAGCAGTACACCGCCAGCTCGGGGTTGGCGCGGCGGCAACGGGGGCAGGTCTGGACAGGCATTCGAGCAGGGGTTAGGGGTCAAGCTGGTTTACGTTGAGCGCTCGCCTACCGAGCGCTAAACGTAAACCAGAATACGAGTTCAACTGCCGGCCGCCGGCAGCGGCCGCTTGGCCCGTTGCCGATTGACGGCCTCGCGCATCTGGAAGCGCAGGATCACGTTGCCGAGCTGGATACGATCGCCGTCGTGCAGCTCGCGCGTGTCGGCGACCGGCACTTCGTTCACCAGCGTATCGCCGCCCGGGGCGCCGTTGTTCACCAGCACGTAGCGTTCGCCGACGCGCCGGATGTAGCAGTGCTTCTTCTGCACGCGCATGTCGCGGAACAGGGCAATGTCGGCATGCTCATCGCGGCCGAGCAGGCTCGCCGGCTTGTCCAGACCATATTCGCGTCCCTCTTGCCAGCCGCGCAGCACCTTGACGTTAGCGGGCTGAAACACCGCCTGCACCAGCGCCGTCAAGGAGCCGATGCAGGCGCCGAGGATAATCTGGCCGACGGCGCTCCAGAAATAAGAGGTCTCGTCGGCCTGGCGGGCATGCGAATAGAACAGCTCGAACAGCATCCCGCCGAGGAAGCCGCCGAGGAAGCCGCCGAGGGTGCCGTAGCTGAATTTGCCGAGCGAGCGTGCGGCGATGCCCTCGCTGGCGCCGATGGCGATGCCGAGCAGGCTCCAGCCCAGGCCGCGCGCGATCATGGTGAAGAGGATGAAGTCGCCGAAGACCTTGATGACGTAGTAATTCACCCAGTCGCCGATGATCATGCCGAGCGCGCCGCCGATCCAGCTCAGAATCGCGCCGTAAGACGCGAGCCGGGCGAAGCGGACGAGCGATTGGTCGCGGATCGCCTCGACGCCGACGACGAAGTAGCCGATCGAGACGCCGAGGATGGCGCCGCCGAGCAGCAGGTTGAGCGATTCGTAAGTCAGGAACAGGGCTGACCGGTCGGTCGTGGGCGAGCGCTCGCCGAAGACGCCGAACAGCATCCAGCCGAGCAGCCCGCCGAGGCCGCCGTACACCGCGTTGTAGTAGATGCGAATCCAGAGGGCCATGGCCTCTCCCGCCCTCCGGGGGTGACGGCATGCGCAAGACGGGACCGGGCGCCGGCGCGGGTCGCCTCTGTGTTTTGTAAGCGCCGCCGGGCCGAACCGCAACGGGAAATTGCCGTCCCGGCTTGCGGCGTCGCACGGGCCGTCACTTATCGGGTTGCCGATCGACTCTTACACTAAGGAGGCCGCGTGAGATTGATGGAGGCGCTAGCGATGTTCCGCCGATCTCGTCTGCTGTGTGCCGCGATCCTGATCGCGCTGATCGGTCCCAACATTCGCGACGTGCCCGGAGGCAAAGGCGAGCGGGATGACCTGGGGAACGATCCCTGGGAGGAGAAGGAGCCAGCGCGCGCGCGGCATTAGCCGCGATGCTTCCATCTTTGGGCCGAACGAAATCGCCCCGGGCTTTGGACCCGCTTTGACTGGGAAGCGCGTCGGCTCCAGACACACCAGCAATCTTACGCGAACTCGCCGCGCACCTTTGAGTATGTCCCCCAGGTCGCGTTTTTTCCCGACCGTCTGCTTGCTCGGCCATCAGGACGGGGTTACCTGTGTGGCGTTCCAAAAGGACGGCCGCATCCTGAGCAGCAGCCTGGACGCCACCGTTCGCTTCTGGGACGCGGCCGGCATGCAGCACGTGTGTCTGAACGGGCACCGCGATGCCGTCTGGAGCGCGCTACTGTTGCCCGACGGCAAGCGCGCCTTGTCCGCGAGCTGCGACCGAACCTTGCGTCTATGGGACCTTGCAACCGGCAAGGAGCTGCGCAGGTATGTGGGTCACCTCGACTCGATTTACTCCGTAGCCGTTGCGCGGGACGGCCGCCGCGCTGTTTCGGGCAGCCACGACGGCAGGGCGCGGCTCTGGGAAATCGACACGGGGCACGAGTTGGCGCGCCTGCGGCTTGACCGCGGCTGGGTAGAAAAGGTCGCGTTTGCGTCGGACGACGCCGGCGCCGGCGTCGCCGGCTCCGCCACAACGCTGCCGGTCTGGGAGTTTCCCAAGTAAAAAGGGTCACCGTGGCAGATGCGCGGATCGACGATGAGAAACTGTCCGACCGCAAGCGGCTTCATGGTAGCTCCGGTTCGAGCACATGTCGAGGCTCGCACGACGCTCTCGGACATGATTCACGCTCCTTATTCCTCCTCTGTATCGTAGCGGAAAGCGGCGAACGGTGCGAGCCGGCGACGAGCGGTGACACCGTGAGCCAAGCGAAAAGTGGAGATAGTCGTGCCTTGGGTTGCCAGGGTACGATCCCAATGCGTAAACCGAATGATTGAGTCCAGGAGCGAACTCGGCCCCGCATCGATTGCAACGGGCAGGCAGCCAGGGGAAGAGCAATTGCGAAAAGACCGACTGGATAGGACCGTTTCGGTGAGGCTGCCGCGACGCCTGCGGCCGCTGTTCTGGGACTACGATTTCACGGGCTTGCGCTGGCGGGCGGACGCCGATCTCATTATCGGACGGATCCTGGCGGCCGGGGATTGGGAGGCGGTGCGCTGGCTGCGCGCACGGCTGCCGGGTCCCGCTTTGCGGGAGTGGCTCGAGCGGCGGCGGGGGGCGGCATTGAGCGCGCGGCAGCTGCGCTTCTGGGAGATCATTCTCGAACTGCCGCGGGGCCAGGTTAATTCCTGGCTCGCCGACCCCGCGCCGGATTTGGGAGGGCCGGCGCCACGAATGACCGGCGCCACGCATGAGCTGGCATCGCGAGATCCTGGGGCTCCGCCAGCAGCGCGTGCTGGCCCAGGTCGGCCCGTGGCTGACGCGACGGGGCTTCTACCTGGCCGGCGGCACGGCGGTCGCGTTGCACCTGGGGCACCGCCGTTCGGTGGACCTGGACTGGTTCACGCCCGAAAGCATACCCGACCCGCTGCGCCTGGCGCAGGAGATGCGCGACCAGGGCATCGCCTTCGTCACGGGACAGGTGGCGCCGGGAACGTTGCACGGCTCCGCCCGCGGGGTTCGGCTTAGCCTGCTGGAATATCGCTACCCGCTGCTCGCCGATTTGCGAACGTGGCGCGGCGGCATTCGCATCGCGGCGCGGGCCGACCTCGCGGCCATGAAACTCGCCGCTGTGGCCCAGCGCGGCGCGAAGAAGGACTTTGTGGATGTCTTTGCGCTTGGCAGACGGTCGTTCTCGATTCGGCAGATGTTGCGCGGGTACAAGGAGAAGTATGCAGTCCAGGATGTCGGGCATGTATTGTACAGCCTGGCGTATTTCGACGACGCCGACCGCGACCGGATGCCGCCGCTGTTGTGGGATGTACGGTGGCGGGACATCAAGGAGACGATCCGCGCCTGGCTCCGCGACATTACCAGCTAGCCACTGGACTAACAAGCGACCGTGCGGCGATCGACACTTCCCTTTTTCCCCAATTCCGGCGACAATCCGATAGAAACACCCGCCACCCTCGGAACTACCCAATGGGAGTCCGCCGATGGTCGATGTCCCCCTCACGCGGCCGAGCCTGCTGGTGCGCCTGCGCGACGCCAACGATCACGAGGCCTGGGCCGACTTCGTACGGCTGTACGCGGCCGCGATTTATCGCTTCGCCCGCCGCAAGGGCTTGCAGGACGCCGACGCCGCCGACGTGACGCAGGAGGTGCTGCGCGGCGTCGCCGGCTCGATCGGCCGGCTCGACTTCGATCCGCGGCAAGGGATGTTCCGCGGCTGGCTGTTCACGCTGGCACATCGCCGGCTGTGCGACTGGCTCGCCAGCCGGCAGCGGCGCGAGCGCGGCAGCGGCGATTCGGCGACGCTGCAGTTCTTGCACGACCAGCCCGAGCGCGCCGACGAGGAGCGCTGGGAGCAGGATCTGGAGCGCGAGATGTTCGCCCGCGCCGCCGACAAGATTCGCCCCGCCTTCTCCGAGTCGACCTGGCAGGCGTTCTGGCAGACCGCGGTCGAGGGCAAGAGCGGCAAGGAAGTCGCGGCGGTGCTTGGCCTTTCGGTCGGCGCCGTGTACCTCGCCAAGAGTCGCGTGATGGTGCGGTTGAAGGAACAGATCGCGCAGCTGGGGCCGTAGGTCAGGCTTTCTAGCCTGACTTACTCACCGGGGCGTTTGCGTCAGCCTGGAAAGGCTGACCTACGAATGGAGCGAGGAGCTTGCCAATGACCGCCTGCCCCCCACCGGACCGGTTGCGGCACCTGCTCGACGACGAGCTGTCTGCCGCGGATCAGCGGGCATTGCAGACGCACCTCGAAAGCTGCCCCGAGTGTCAGCAGGCGCTGGAGCGCCTCGCCGCGGCGGGGCCGAGCTGGGACCGCGCAGCACGGCTGCTGGCGAGCCTTGACGAGCCGACTGGACCTGCCCTGCAGGAAGTCGTCGAGCAACTCGAGGCGACGGCGTTCACCAGCACGCCGCCGGCGCCGCTGGCGGGCGCCGAAACTCAGGCCGAGCCGCGTCCCGGCGCGGTCGACGAGTTCGCCTTCCTCGAGCCGCCGACGGAGCCCGGCCAGCTCGGCCGGCTCGGACACTATGCCATCCTCGAGGTCGTCGGCCGCGGCGGCATGGGCATCGTCTTCAAGGCGCCGACGAACGGCTGCACGCGCATCGTCGCGGTCAAGGTGCTCGGCCCGCAGTATGCCGCGAGCGGCTCGGCGCAAGCGCTTCCAGCGCGAGGCGAAGGCCGCCGCCGCCGTCAGCCACGACCACGTCGTGCCGATCTACCACGTCGAGGAAGCGCGCGGCATTTCCTACCTCGTCATGCCGTTGATCCTCGGCAAATCGCTGCAGGAACGGATCGACCAGGGCGGCACGCTCGAGTTGAAGGAAATCCTCCGCATCGGCTCCCAGATCGCCAGCGGTTTGGCGGCCGCCCACAAGCAAGGGTTGGTGCATCGCGACATCAAGCCGGCGAACATCCTGCTGGAGAACGGCGTCGAGCGCGTCAAGATCACCGACTTCGGCCTGGCCCGCGCGGTGGACGACGCCACCGTCACGCAGTCGGGCGTCATCACCGGCACGCCGATGTTCATGTCGCCCGAGCAAGCGCGCGGCGAGGTCGCGGTCGACGCGCGCAGCGATCTGTTCAGCCTCGGCAGTGTGGTGTACATGATGGCCACCGGCCGGGCGCCGTTCCGCGCCACCGGCACGCACGCCGTCATCCACCGCGTCATCAACGACACGCCGCGGCCGATGCACGAGAGCAACCCGGATGTCCCCGACTGGCTGGAGTCGATCGTCGCCAAGTTGCACGCCAAGGATCCCGCGGACCGTTTTCAGAGCGCCGACGAGGTTGCCGACCTGCTCGGCCGGCATCTCGCCCATTTGCAGGAGCCACGGCGCGTGCAGCTTCCGGCGCCGGTTGAGGCACCTATTCCGGTGGTGATGCCGAACCGGATGGAGAAGCTGCTCGACGCGACGGACACGCGGCGGCGGCTCATCCAGCACGGCGCCATCCTCGCCAGCATCGGCTTGATCGCGCTCTGCTTGGCCAGCTGCGTCTTTCTGGGCCAAGGGGGCGTGGCCCTCATGCGGCTGGGGCCGGTGCTGGCGGTGTGCGTTGCCATCGCCTACTTTGTCAAGCAGCGCTGGGAGGTGCGTTACCGCGGCCACACCATAAAGGTCGTCAACAGCTGCTTCGCGGTGAGGCGCTGTTCATCGACGACGTGCTGGTTGGCGCGGCGGCTTCGGCGGGCGCACCGAGCTGCGCGGCCTGATTCGCGAGGGGGCCGGCGCCGGCGACGAGATCATGGTGCTGTGCAACGCCGGCCCGCTGTCGTTCCGTTGCCGCGTGTTCGTCGAGCCGCAGGCGACGCGGGTCGCGCTGTCGCGGCCCGTGCGCCAACCCGCGGGCAACGCCTGGTTGCGCCGGCGTCATCGTCGCCATCGTCTTCGGCTTTGGCCTCGCGCTCCTGTTTTGCGTTGCGACGGTCGGCATCGGCCTGGCCGGGTGGCTCTTCACGATGCAGGTTCCCGACGCGCAGCGCGGCCCAATCGCCGCCGAGGTCCACAATGAGCCGGACGTCAACCCGGTCGCTCGGGAGGAACCCGCGGAATTCGACGGCCCGTGGGTGCCGCTGTTCAACGGCAAGGACCTGGCCGGCTGGAAGGCGCATCCCGACCAGCCCGGCAACTGGCGCGTCGACAACGGCATCCTGATCGGCACGCCGGGGCCTAAGGACATTGGCTATCTCTTCACCGAGCGCGGCGATTTCCGCGACTTCCACCTGCGCGCCGAGGTGCAGATCAGCCACGCCGGCAACAGCGGCATCGTCCTGCGCTGCCCATACGATTTCGATTTCGACCTGCTACAGATCAAGGGTCAGGGCCGCGTGCCGTCCGGTTACGTGGTGGAGATCGCTCCGCCCGGCGGCACCGGCGCGATCGCCCAGACCGGCAGCATCCACCGCCTGAGCGCGAAGATCGGCCTGGAGCATGCGATGACGCCTCCGGTGCCCGCCCAGACCTGGTTCACGCTGGACATCATCGCGCGCGGCAACCGGCTGATCACCAAGGTCAATGGCGCCGTCGCGGTCGACTACGTGGACACCGACGACACGTTCCGCCGCGGCCACATTGCCCTGCAGGCCCTCCATCCGACCACTCAGGTCCATTTCCGCCGGATCGACGTCAAGGAGCCCCGGCCCGCGCCGCAATGGGTGAAACTATTCAATGGCAAGGACACGGCCGGCTGGATGACGCGTCCCGATCCCGACCTGCCGGGCAAATGGCGCGTCGAAGACGGCCTGTTGACCTGCACCGGTGCGCCGAGTTATCTCTTCACCGGCCGCGGCGATTACGAGGATTTCCGGCTCAAGGTCACCGCAAAGATCAACGCCAGGGGCGACAGTGGCGTCTTCTTCCGCAGTGCGTACGCCAAATGGTACAAAGGGCCTGCCAGAATCCCGGCGGGCTACGAGGCGCAAATCAGTGTCGACGTGAACGCCGCCGACCGGTTCCGCACCGGCTCGCTGTTGTTCAACGGCGCGCTTGCCAAGGTCGAGCAGAACCTGGTACGGCCGGATGAATGGTTCACCCTCGAGGTCGTGGCGGAGGGGCGGCGCATTCGTGTCCAGGTCGACGGCCAGCAGGTCGTGGACTTTACCGAGGACAAGAACCGGCCGACGCGCGGCCACGTGGCGCTGCAGCATTTTGGGCCGGAGACGGTTGTGCACTTCCGAACGATCGAGATCATGGAAGTGCCGCCGGCCGAACCCGGCGGGGCCAAATGAGCCTGGTGTCCCGGCCGAAGGGCCGAAAGCCGTAGGAGGGGGTCCCAATGGAGGTGGCGCTCCCGCGTGCGGGATTGGGTCGCGATCTAGCGCGAATGCCCTGACGCCCCGGGGCGGTTGACCTCTTCCCGGTACTTGGGCCGGGGATCTCCCCTCCCACGGCAATGGTAGTGTATCCGACCAGGGCCCCCGGTCCAGGGCCGAGGCGGCGCCCTGGCAATCAGCGGTTCGGCAGCCTTGTCAAGCGCCCTTTCGATTGTCATCGAACGCCAGGGCATGCTCACACCTTCAGCCGAATGATCGAGAAATAGCTGCCGTTGGGATCCTCGACCACAGCGAAGCGGCCGACGGAGATGTCGGTCGGCGGCACGCAGACCTTGCCGCCGGCCTCCGTGATCCTCTTCGCGCAGGCGTCGCAGTCCTCGACCGAAATGTACGGCATCCAGTGCGGCTTAACGTCGCCCCACTCCGCCGTCATTTGCATCATGCCGGCGACCTGCTGATCGCCCTTCTTGAAAATGGTGTAGGTCATCGGACCGAACGGCATGTCCTCGGCCGTCCAGCCAAAGACCGCGCTGTAGAACTTCTTGCACGCCGCCGCGTCCTTCGCGTTCAGCTCGTTCCAGCAGAAGGTGTTGATCTCGGCCATCGCGAAACTCCATGGGGGTGAAGGGCTCTGGGTAGAAGAAGTCTACCCAGCGGCAATGGCCGGCGGCAAGCGTTGTCGGCGCCGGTAGGCACAACGTCTGCCCCACGGCGGCGCGGCGCGTACAATGGTCGGATTGGTGAACCGTTGGCCCCCCTAGCGAGTACCGCGCCATGAGACGATTGCTGTGTGGCTGTCTACCGGTCCTGTCCCTGGCGCTGACGGCGACCACGGCGGCGCAGGACAAGCCCATCGCCCCCATCGCCCACGCCTTCTATCCCCTCAAGGTGGGCAACGAATGGACGTATCGCTCCGGTAAGGAGAAGGTCGTCATCCGCGCCGACCGGGAAGTGCCGCTCGATTACGCGACCAGCGATGGCAAGACCGCCAAGACGATCGGCTTCGTCCTCAAGCTCACGAGCGGCGCGCGAGGTCCCCGAGCAGGTCGCCGTCCTACCCGACGGCGTCTATCGCTTCAGCACGGCCGGCAAGGCGATCAAGCCGCCGCTGCGTTTCTTCAAGTTTGGCGTGAAACCCGGCGATAGCTGGGCGGTCGACTCGAAGACCGAGGACGGCAAGACGCTCAAGGGCGCCTTTGTCGCCGGCGTCGACAAGCTGACTGTGACCCTCGGCGGCAAACAGGTCGAGCTGACGACATGGACCGTCACCAGCAAGGATTTCACAGTCGATGACGAGGAGACGGCGCTGAAGACCTGGTTCGCGGAGAATATCGGCATGGTCAAGCAGTACGTCCGCATCGGCAAGCACGAGTCGACGCTGGAGCTGCGCGAATTCAAGGCGGCGCCATGAACTCAAGCCGCGGGGTGAGTCTTCGAACCCCGCGGGTTCCGCGGAACCCGCGGGGTTCGAAGACTCACCCCGCGGCGTGGGGAGAGGCCGGCAGCGTGATCGTGAACCGGGTCCCCTTACCAGGATGGCTCTCGACGCTGATGCGCCCGCCGTGCATCTCGATGAACGCCTTGGCGACCGCCAAGCCCAGGCCCAGACCGCGGCGGTCGAACTCGAACGTGCCCGAGCAGTGGCGCGACACATCCACGCGCGTGGAGAACGGCTCGAACAGCCGGGCCAGCGTTTCGGCGTCGATGCCCATGCCGGTGTCCGATACTTCAATTTGCACGCCGCCCTCGGCGCGGCGCTCGGCCGACAGGCGAATTTTGCCGCCGTCGGGCGTGAACTTGATGGCGTTCATGAGGAGCTGCACCAGCGCATCGTGCAGCTTGTCCGGCTCGACGTTGACGCTGCCGAGCTGGTCGGGCAGGACGAGGTCCAGATGTTGGCGGCGCAGCGCGACGAAGCTGGCCACTTCCGCGCTCGCCGTTCGCAAGAGTTCCGCCAGTTCGGTGGCGCGCGGCTGCAACGTCCGCTCGAACCGCTCGGCCAGCAGGAGCTTGACCATCTGATCGACGCGATCGTTGAGCCGGCCGCCTGCCTGCCAGACCTGCTGCAGCCAGCCGCGCAGGAGCGGCCCCGCTTCGGGCGACCGGGCGGACAGTTCGGACAGGCCCAGGATGATGGTCAACGGCGTGCGCAGCTCGTGACTGGCGACGCGGATGAACGCGCGCTTGAGGTCGTTGGCCCGGCGCAGATCCGCGTTGGCCGTCTCGAGCTGGGCGTTCTTCTGCGATACCTCATCGAGCAGCCGTTTGCGCTCGACCATGAGCAGGTGATATTCGAGCGCCTGTTTCAGCACTGAACGCAGCTCATCGGGCACCCACGGCTTGGAGATATAGCGGTAGACGTTGCCCTCGTTGATGGCGTCGATCACCGCGGTGAGGTCGGCGTAGGCCGTGAACAGCAGGCGCACCGTGTCGGGATGAGTGGCCTTGAGGCGGCTGAGAAACTCGACGCCGCTCATCTCCGGCATGCGCTGATCGGACATGACGATCTGCACGGGCTCGGCCGACATGATGCGCAGGCCTTCGCTGGCCCGCGTGGCACCGAGCACCTTGTAGTCGAAGCGCAACAGGTCCTTGACGCTCTGAACCAGGTCGGGCTCGTCATCCACGACGAGCAGGCAGGGCTTGGCCGCCATTGCCACCCCTCTGGGCACGGGAAGTCCACTCCCTATAGCGTAACGCGCCGTGCCGGCAGAGGCGAGCACCTAGGGCACGGCGGCACGGCGGCACGGCACGCGCCTGCTCCATCACCCACGTCATTCGTTCCGCGTCGAGGCGGACCGACGGCGGCGCGGCGTAATCGATGGAACGGCCATAGCGCCCGCGTTCATAGGTGGTCGCGAAAACGGCTGCGAGGTCGATCCAGATGTCGGGGTCGGGCGGCAGCAGCGGGATCGGAATGGGCGGCAGCGCCTGCTGCATCCTCCAGTGGTAAACCTGGCACGCCGGACGCTGGTCCCAGCGCGACAGCAGGGCGAAATAATCGCCCGCGGGCAAGTCCTGCTCGAGTGGCAGCCGCTGCCCCTTGAGCAGCAGGTCCAACTCGACCAGATGCACGCGCTGGGGGATCAGTGCGTTGCGCTCGGCGAGGTACAGCGCGCGGCCGGGCTCTTCTTTATTGGCGGGGGACAGCAGTTCCAGCACGGCGACCAGAGTGCGGTCAGGCCGGTGGAGGATTTCGATGTGCCGTTCATGCGTCTCGTCCTCGATCAGGAGCGTCAGCGTCACGGGTTCCAGGGTCGCGAGTCCAGCCGGCGCTGGTGACGGGCTACGGGTCAGGCCCTGCCACGTGACGGCCACGCCGGGCTCGATCAGCTTTTTTTGGGCGGCGCGATCTCGATGAGATTGACCTTTTCGTCAAAGCGCGCTTCGTAGTCGCTCGGCAGACAATCGAGCACGGCGTCGCACCAGTTGTTGATGAATCGCGCATGAAAATCGGACCAGAACGCCGGGGTTTCGAGGTAGGGGTCCATGCCGGGGAACGGGCTGCGCATCGGAAGCTTCATGAGTTGTGCATCTCCAGGCCGAGTGCTTGCTTCTCCTCTCAACAGAACACAGCCGTGCCGGTCTGTCAAGGATTGGATCGCTCGGCCGCTGCCGCGGCGCAAGCAAACGGGGGCGGGAACGATTCCCGCCCCCTGGGGCCCGGCAGCCAGGTTTTACGCCGGGCCACGTCACTGCGTCAGCAAAGCCACCGCGAGGTCGTAGACCCGGCGGGCGCTGACGAATTCACCGACGCCCAGCGTGTCGATCGCCGACAGCAGCAGCCAGAGGTCGACGGCGCCCAGCGTGTAGGGCAGCTTCTTGCCCTTCCAGGTGCTGAGCGTGTTCACCCAGCGGTTGAGCTTTTCGGCCCAGGCCTGCCAGGCGAAATGCTTGGCCTCGACCTTGTCGCGCTGCGCGACCAGCGAGCCCAGCTCGAACTGGACCTTGGCGAGCTGGCACGGATCCGGCTTGCTGCCGTTGCCCGGCTTGAAGAGGGTTTCACGCAGCCGCTTCTGCACGGCCTCGGCGAGCTTGGAGTAGGCCCGGCCCAAGCCGGCAGCGCGGCGCTGCACGACGAACTTGACCCCACTGCAGAGGATCAGCAGCAGGGAGTACACAAAGATCATGAGTCTCCCATGACTGGAGCGGGGCCCTGGCCGGCCCATGCCGCCGCCGGTGCGGGCGAAAGGTACAGAGTTTCGGGCGGCGGTGAAGGGAAGGATGCACACCGCTTGGAAAAGGTTCGCGGATTTTGTCTGGGTTGTCGCGATGTGAGCCCGAAGCGCAAGCGAGGGCGTTCCCTGCTGCGGGCTATCATCCCACTCGTGGCGCCTGCGTATAATGGTGTGGCTCGATTGACCTGAAACAGAACACCCCGCACGGGGTTTGATCGCGAGGTGGACGATGTTCTTTCTTGACTACTGGTATTTCGTGTTCATCCTGCCCGGCATGCTGCTCGCCCTTTGGGCACAGTGGCGCGTGCAGAGCGCCTATGCCCGGGCCAGCGCCATCGCGCCGCGCAGCGGCCTGAGCGGCGCCGAGGCGGCCGACGCCATGCTGCACGCCGCCGGCGTGGACGGCGTGCGCATTCAGCCGGTCGACGGCTTTCTGTCGGATCACTATGTCCCCGGCCAGGGCATCCTGCGGCTCAGCCCGGGCGTCTACGCCCAGCGCTCGCTGGCCGCGGTCGGCATCGCGGCGCACGAGGCGGGCCATGCGATCCAGGACGCGTATCGCTATCCCCTCCTGGGGCTGCGCAACGTCCTGGTGCCGGCGGCGGGCATCGGCAGCAACTTTGCATGGATCGCCATCTTTGCGGGCTTCTTGCTGAACTGGACCGGGTTGACGCTCGTCGGCATCGCCCTGTTCTCGCTGGTCGTGCTGTTCCAGCTCGTCAACTTGCCGGTCGAGTTCGACGCCAGCCGGCGGGCGCGCGTGGCGCTCGTCGACGGCGGCATCGTCACGCCGGAAGAGGACGTGGTCGTCGCGCGCGTGCTGAATGCGGCGGCGTGGACCTACGTGGCGGGAACGCTGACCAGCGTGCTGATTCTGCTGTACTATCTTTTCCGTGCAGGCTTACTCGGCGGGCGGGACGACTAGCGAAGGACCCCGAGGGCTCGAAGACTCGCCCTCCGGCTTGGCGCGGGTCTCATATCTCAAGTTTCGTTTCGAGCACCTTACGCGTCTGTTCCGCGCGGAACGCCTTGAGCCGGCCAGCCAGCGCCGCGTCGCTGATCGCGAGGATCGCTGCCGCCAGCAGCGCCGCGTTGGCGGCGCCCGCCGGGCCGATGGCGAACGTGGCGACCGGCACCCCCGCGGGCATCTGCACGATCGACAGCAGCGAATCGACGCCGTGCAGCACCTTCGACTCGACCGGCACGCCCAGCACCGGCAGCGTCGTCTTGGCGGCGCACATGCCCGGCAGATGCGCGGCCCCGCCGGCCCCGGCGATGATGACCTTCAGCCCCCGTCCCTCCGCCGCGGCGGCGTACTCGAACAGCAGGTCCGGCGTGCGATGGGCGGACACCACCCGCGCCTCGAACGGCACCGCGAGCCGCTGCAGCATCTCCGCCGCGTGACGCAGCGTCTCCCAGTCGGACTGACTGCCCATGATTACGCCCACCAGCGGGCTCGACGGCGGTTCCGGCATGGCCCCTCCCTTCGCGGTCGTGCATTTTCGATGATATCATACCCGCTTTTTCGCCAGGCTCTCTTGTCGCGTGCGCCGCCGTGAGGTAGACTGGCGGTGAATGGTGTTTCGCCGTGTTTGCCGGACGATGTATCAACCGATGACCCTGCACGCCGCCGCCACTGGCCTGTTCACCCGCACCGTTGCCGGCCGTGCTGCCGTTATCGCCATCGTCGCGCTCGCCGCTACCGGCTGACTCGGGGAATGCCAGCATATGCAGCATGGTCAACCCCGGAGCAGTTTCCGGGGTTTTTTGTTTGGGGGAAGTCATGAGCCAGGTGCCATTCAAGCTGTCGCAGCGCGCGAATCAGACGCCAGACCAACCGATCAGCTACTACATGCAGCAGGCGGTCGAGAACCCCGAGTTGATCAGCCTGGCCGCCGGGCTGGTCGATCCGGAATCGCTGCCGGCCGACGACGTGCGCATCGCCCTGGACGAAATCCTGTCCGACCCGCGCCTGGCCCAGGCCGCCCTGCAATACGGCACGACGCAGGGCCATGCGCCGCTGCGCGAAAAGATCCTCGCCCACGTGCTGGCCATGGACGGCATGACCGAGCGCGAGGCGTCGGTCGGCGTCGACGACGTCGTCATCACCACGGGTTCGCAGCAGCTGCTCTACGTCCTGGGCGAATTGCTGCTCGACCCGGGCGACATCGTCATCACCGAGGCGCCGTCGTACTTCGTCTACCACGGCGTGATGAGCAGCCTCGGCCTGCGCGTGCTGTCGGTGCCGATGGACGAGCAGGGCATGATCACTGACGCGCTTGAGGAATTGCTGGTCCGCCTGGAGCGCACCGGCGAGCTGGAGCGCGTGAAGCTCATCTACACGGTCGATTACTACCAGAACCCGAGCGGCCTGACGTTGTCGCTGTCGCGCCGGCGGCACCTGCTGGAGTTGGCGCGCCGCTTCAGCAAGAAGCAGCGGCTGTTCATCCTTGAGGACGCCGCCTATCGCGAGCTGCGCTACGACGGCGCCGACCTGCCGACCATCAAGAGCTTCGATAGCGCCAACGAGCACGTCATCCTGGCGATGACTTTCTCCAAGCCCGCGGCGCCGGGGCTGAAGACCGGCTACGGCGTGTTGCCGCGCGAGCTGGTCGCGCCGCTGGCCCGGTTCAAGGGCAATCACGACTTCGGCTCCAGCAATCTCAACCAGCACATCATCGATCGGCTGATGGCGTCGGGCGCGTATGAGCGACACGTGCATTATCTGTGTGAGGTCTATCGCCACAAGCGCGACGTGCTGCTGGCGGCCCTGGCCGACGAGTTCCCGGCAGGTGAATCGCAAGTGCGCTGGACGCATCCCGACGGCGGCTTATACGTCTGGCTGCGCTGCCCGCCGGAGATGGCGACGGGGCCGGGCAGCCGTTTCATGCAGGCGGCGATGGAGCAGGGCGTCCTGTACGTGCCGGGCGCGTTCTGCTACGTCAAGGACGACGAGGGCCGGGTGCCGAACCACGAGGCGCGGCTCTGCTTCGCGACGGCGACGGCCGAGCAGCTGCGCGAGGCAGTGCGCCGGCTGGGCCGGGCGGCGCCACGGCGGAGCCGGTTGTCGCGCGCGTGGGGGGGCACAGCCCGTTCGCACTGTGCGGGAAATGAGGAGTATTACTTCTTCTTGGAGACGGCGGAGATTGGATCTCTGCTGCACAACGCCCCAATGTGAACCGCCCATGCCACTCACAGAAAACGATATCAAAGCCGAATTGAGCTACGCCTACCTGCACGCGGTGACGGCGCGTGCGGGATTCGGCTGCGAGATCGCGGGCCGGCACAGCGATAACGCAGGCGTCGACGCCTATGTGCGCGTCAAGGAGCGACTCGCGCCGGACGCAGTGCACACAAACTTTCCATTCGAGATTCAACTGACGGCAATGAGCCAGCTCCCCGCCCTGGAGGCGGACCGATTTTGCTACTGGATGCAGGACGTCGCGCGGTACGATGACCTGCGTGAGCGCAGCGGCCCGATGCCGAAATTGCTGGTCGTGCTGTTCCTGCCCGCGGACCCTGGCCAGTGGCTTCAGCACTCGGAAGACGCGCTGGTGGCGCGGCGGTGCGCTTACTGGGTGAGCTTGTGGGATGCGCCGCCGTCGCGAACCGCACCGGACAGACCGTCTACATCCCCCGCAGCAACATCCTGTGCGTCGAAGGACTACGGCAGATCGCCCGCGTCCTGGCGCGAGGAGGAGCTTGTCTATGCCGGTTGATCTTTCGGAATCGCTGTTACGCCAGCTGAGCCCGGCGCAGGTACGGTGGTACGCGGTGCAGGCGGGCTGGAAGCCTGTCGACGGGGTCAAACGGCCGGTAATCGTCCTCAATCATCCCACCGACAAACTGACGCAACTGCAGATCCCCACCGCAGGCAGCGACCGGGAACGCGCCTTCTTGATGGAGGAGGCTATACGGCGACTCGCCGAGGCCGAGAATCGGCCCGCGTGCGAGATCCTCAACGATCTGGCCGCGCCGGCTGCGGACATCTTGCGCGTCCGGGTCGAGTCCCGAGACGAGCAAGCCGGTTCGTTGCCGTTGGACCGAAGGGCTTCGCCTTTTCGAGGGCGGCCGAGATTTGCTATTGGCCGCCGCGTGCAGCGCACACCAACCGCAAGCCTATTATCACCGGCAGACCTTCGCGCCGCGCAAGCGTTCCTCCGAGGTTGCCGCGTCGGACAGACGGAACGGGGCAGCTTTGTGGTCACGATCCTGTCGCCAGTGATCCCCGACGTGGCGCCGTCTTTGTTCAACAACGGCGATGCCGCGATCGATTGGGTGCAGGAGCCGTACGAACGCCGGGTGACGTTGCTGCTGATGCAGGCGCTGCAGACCGTGCGCGGGCGCTGGATCATGCGAAGGCGGAGGAGGTGCTTCACGGTGTTGGCCGGGGGGTCAGCGCCAACCTTTGCGAGGCCTTGGCCGCGATGGGTCCCGCCGACGCTCGTGCGGTTCTCGACATTCCGATTGTGCGCGAGGCAGGCCGGCGGCTCCGCGAAAGCGTCGAACCACGGCGTGAACGGGTCGAAGGACCGATCGTCAGCCTCCAGGCCGAGCCGGCGCAGTTGTACGAGGAGTTCCAGGGCCGCGTGACGATCCGCACGCTCATTGCCGGGGCGCAGGCCCGCGTCCGCTTCGTTTTGGCCCAGGCCGATTTTGCCCGCGCGTGCGACGCACTGCGCGACCATCGGCCCGTCGCCGCCACCGGCATCCTGCAGCGCGATCCCAAGGCCAAGCTGTTCGACCTGCTGTTGCCGCAGGGCTTCCAGGTCCTCGACCTCGCAGCATCGGCGCCATGATTCCGACGCGGCGATTGGGCCGGGCGACGCGCACGGCGGAGCCGGTTGTCGCGCGCGTGGGGGGACACAGCCCATTCGCACTGTGCGGGAAATGAGGGATATTACTTCTTCTTGGATCGCTTTTTGGCGATTGCCGCAATGAGGTCTTCCAGGGACGTTTGGTCGACCCAGGCATGGCGTTCCTGCGCGTAATTGCCGCTGCCGGGGTCGAACTGCTGCAAGAAGCGAATCATCCCGTCCTGTCCCAGCGCCTTGCGGAGAGCGCTCAGTCCGCGACGGCGAATTTCCTCAGGGGTTCTTCCCATGGTCTATTTCCCGGTGAACTTCGCTACGGTCGGAGATGATCGGATAATCGCCCACGCAGGCGCAGAAGGCGACCGGCGGCGATACGGCCGATAACTCCAGCGATGTCGCCGGCATCGGAGGCATTGAGGTAACTCAGGCGAAGCGTAAACAGCGAGTCCTGAAGCCGTGCGATTGAGTCTCGAAAGCTGGATTGATTCGTGGGAGCCTTCGTTGTCGACATAGCGGGGGCCATGCCGACACACCGCAATGGCCTGGTGTACTCGGTCCTGCCGAGGTCGAAGAACAGGGCAAAGGGACAGCGGGTTGACCGGGAACCTGGGAGCCCAGCCCCTGCGGCATCCTCCGGAAGTGGGGACCGGAACATGAACCCCAGGCAGGGGAGGCGAAGCTAGGGGCGCGACTCGATGATACAAATCTCTTAATTCGTATTATCGAGTCGCGTCCCGTTCTTGCTCCTGGCGCGACCCGCCCACAGGCTGCGTCCCGCTGCGTCCTCTTTTCTCCGCGAAACGGCATCCCTGACTGCCGCGAAGGGGCGATTTTCACCACAACCTTGATCTTCCGAGAACTGTCCTTGCGCCAAGCAAAGCTTGGGGGAGGAGGCGATGATGTAAGAGAATGCACCATCAAAACCTTTCGTAGGAACCCTGTGGGCAGCCAATCCCACCCGGCAGAGCCTGGCCGGCAGCCGGAAGCGAGTCTTGCGTGCAGCGGTGGGGTAACCCACACCACGAAGCGTAGACAGCCAGTGCCTAGCCCATGTTTAACAAGTGTCGGGGTAGTTTTTGACGTAAGTCCTTAATTTTCAACGCGCGGAGGTCCAGTTTTCAGAAAACCGTAGTGACAATCATTACAAACATTTTAGCTGTTTTGTCCGCATTTCATCGAATATCCGGTTGACGGACCGGTGGATTTGTTGATGATAACATCATGTTCATCCGCTCCGTCAAAGTTCCGTCCTCCAACGGCACCGTCCACGAGTATGTCCGCATCGTCGGCTCGGTGCGCGAGAACGGCAAGGTCAAGCAAAAGGTCATCGCCAACCTCGGGCGACGCGACACCCTCGAAGCCGTCCTGCCGCTGCTCAATCGCTTTCTCACCGGCGAGGAAGGGCCGCAGGCCCTGGCCCAGCAACTCGGCGCCGAGGGACCCATCGAAATCCTCGACGCCAGTACCTGGGGACCGATGCTCGTCGCGCGCCACTTCTTCGACCAACTGGGCCTCTGGCAATGGCTCGATGCTGGTCGGCGTTGGCCCAAGTTGCGGCCGAGCGAAGACCCCGCCGACGACTGGGTCAGCCGCGTCCTGGTGCTGATCACCAACCGCCTGGTGCGGCCGGCCAGCGAGCACGGTTTGGCCGCGTGGCTGGAGACCGATTACGTGTGCGACCGGCATGGTCGCCGGTACGTACCCTGTTGGAAGCAGCAAGGCCGCGTCCAGGTCGACTTGGGGCAACTGCAGCGTTGGTATCGCACGCTGGATCATCTGGGGTTGAACAAGGACGCCGTGGAAGTGGCGCTCTATGAGCGGCTGCGGACGTTGTTCGAGTTCGACGCGGACCTGGTGATGTACGACCTGACCAGTACGTATTTTGAAGGCCATGGTCCGCCGACGCTGGCCAAGCACGGTTACAGTCGCGACGGCAAGCCGCGGAACGTGCAGGTGGTGGTGGGCGTGGTGATGGTGGCGGGTTGGCCGATCGCACATCACGTGTGGGCGGGCAACACGCGTGACAGCACGACGGTCAAGGAAGTCATCCAAGACCTGGCCCGGCGTTTTCGCCTTCGGCGTATCGTCTTTGTCGGTGATCGCGGCATGGTGACCGAGAGCAATCTGGCCATGCTGCAGGCGGCGGCGGAACATGGCTACTTGGTGGGCATGACGCGTCGCCGCAATCCGGAGGCGGAGGCGTTGATTGATCGCGTGGACGAAACGAAGTGGGTCGACTGCCCCAATGGGATCACCGCGCGGGCGAAACCAAATCCACCCCGGACACGAGTGCAAGAGGTCGCCTGCGACCGTGCCGGCGTGCGAGTGTTTGTGGTCGATAGCGACGAGCGTCGGGCCTATGAAGAGCGGCAACGTAGCAAAGCGATGGAGCGGGTGCGTGCGGCCTTGGCGAAGGTGCAGGCGCGCGTGGCCAAGGGCCAGTTGAAGCAGCCGGCCAAGATCGGCGCGGCGGCCGAGCGGGCGTTGCAAAAGAACCACGGCTATCGTTACTACATGTGGGAGTTCAAAGAGGGACAATTGGAGATCGCGGAGCACCCAGTGAATTTACCTCGGGAAAAGAAGTATGAAGGGCGCTACCTCATCCAGACCGATCAGACGGCGATGACGCCCGCGGAGGCGGTGGCGCACTACAAGGACTTAAGCGAGGTGGAACGGGGCTTTCGTTCGCTCAAGGATCCGCTGGGCATGCGGCCGATCTGGCATCACACGGCGCGGCGGGTGAAGGCACACATTTTTGTGGCGGCGTTGGCGTTCTTGATCGAGCGGATGCTGGAGCGCGCCTTGAAAGATGCTGGCCTGTCGCTCTCGGCGCAGTCGGCCTTGGAAGCATTGCAGACGATTCGCTACGTGCAATTCCGCGTTGCGGAAGAGCTCCGTAGCGGCACGACACCGGGTTCGTCCCGCGCCCGCCAGGTACTCAACGCCATCGGTCTGGCCGACCATCGGCCGCCGGCGCCGCCCGCGGGCGATGAAACGACAATGTAGTGACTAATCCAAAAATCAGCCCTTACGCAGCAAGGACTTACGGCGACACTTGTTAAACATGGGCTAGGCCGTGCTACTGAGCCTCGAGAGCATTACCCGCGAGAGCCCTTGACCTGGACAGATGCGGGGGCCGCGCCGAACCATCGCAATGGCCTGGTGGATTCGGTCTCGCCGGGGTCGAAGAACACGGCATAAGCACATCAGGGTTCCCCAGGAACTTGGGACGCCCTGTGCCCTCCACGGTGCCTTTCCGGTGGGGAACCGGATCATCAAGCCCCGGCCTGTCGGTTACGCGTTCGGGACCGGCGGGAGCGAAACACCGACGCCCATCGTGGTATTGCCGAGCGAACCAAAAGGAAGCGCGGCGAGACGGGGGCAGGGAATCGGAGTGCCTCATAGTACCGTTGAGGTCGGGGAACCCAACCCGCGGGGACCCGGCGGAGGGAAGGGGGCGCCTGGTTGCGGAACCGTTGGGAGGAAACATGGCCGGTGCTCAGAAACTGGATTGCGTGTCAACGAAACAACAACGGATAGCGAAGCTGGCGAAGCAGTCGCCGCAGTTGGGATTCACTTCGCTCAACCACCACCTCGACCTGCCCTGGCTGGCTGAGGCCTACAACCGGACGCGCAAGAACGGCGCTCCTGGCGTGGACGGTCAAACGGCCGACGATTACGGGTTGCACCTCGTGGCCAACCTGACGTTGCTGCAAGATCGTGCCAAGTCGGGCACCTACTTCGCGCCCCCGGTGCGTCGCGTGCACATCCCGAAAGGGACCGGTCCTGAGACCCGTCCCCTGGGGATTCCCACCCTGGAGGACAAGGTCCTTCAGCGGGCGGTCGTCATGGCTCTGGAGCCGATTTACGAACAGGACTTTCTGAACTGCTCGTACGGCTTCCGACCGGGGCGATCGGCGCACATGGCGCTGCAGGCGATTTGGCAGCAGGTCATGGATCTGGGTGGCTGCTGGTTGCTGGAGGTGGACATCCGGAAGTTTTTCGACACTCTGGATCATGCTCAGTTGCGGGCGCTGCTACGGCAGCGGGTGTGTGACGGGGTGCTGCTCCGTCTGATCGACAAGTGGTTGACGGCGGGCGTGCTCGAAGAAGAGCTCCTCACTTACCCCGAGGCCGGGACGCCTCAAGGGGGTGTGATTTCGCCGCTCTTGGCCAACGTGTACCTGCACTATGTGCTGGACGTGTGGTTTGAGCAGCTGGTGAAGCCTTGCCTCAAGGGTCGCGCCTTCCTGGTACGTTACGCGGACGACTTCGTCATGGGCTTTGCCTGTGAAGCGGACGCTCGCGCCGTGCTGGCCGTGCTGCCGAAACGGTTTGGCAAGTACGGGCTGACGATCCATCCGGACAAGACGCGGTTGGTGCCGTTTGTGCGGCCCGGCCGCCACCCGTCGGCGGCGAGCTCGGGGTCGGAACCTCGTGAGGGGTCGTTTGACTTCCTGGGGTTCACGCACTACTGGAGCCGCGCGAAGTCGGGGCGCTGGGTGGTGAAGCGGAAGACGGCCGGCAGTCGGTTTCAGCGCGCGGTCAAGAAGATCGCGCAGTGGTGCCGGCTGAACCGTCACTTACCGATCCGGGAGCAGTACGCGACACTCTGTCAGAAGCTACGGGGGCACTTCGCTTATTACGGAGGCGTGATCGGCAACGTGCGTTGCCAGCAGCGGTTCCGTTATGAGGTGATGCGTCTGTGGCGGAAGTGGCTGGCCCGCCGGAAACGGCGTGGCCAGTATCCGTGGGAGCGGTTCAATCGGTTGCTGAAGGTTCTTCGGTTGCCGTGGCCGTCCGCCTGGGTGTCCCCGTGCGCAGTGAGTCCGTAGCCTTGACGAGCCGTATGCCTTAATCGGGCAAGTACGGATCTGTGGGAGGGGCGGGGGGCAACCCCCGCTCCGACCCGGCCCGAGTTTCCCCCCCCCCCTCCGCATTCCCCTCACGAGAACTGTCCCCGCATTCCCCTCACTCCCAGAACTCGACGGAGAGGCCCGGAGTGTCCTCGAAATCGCGGCGATTCCGAGTGACCAGGGTCGCGGAATGAGCGACACAGCTCGCCGCCATGCGCAAATCGTGCGTTGATCCTCGGATCTTCTTTTTCCGCCACTCTTTGAGCAGTGCTTCCGCTTGCGACGTGAAGGAAAGGAACTTCAACTCGCGGATGGCATCCAGCGTTTCTTCGAACAATCGGTACGCTTCGTCAATCGTGATGCGCGCCTTGCCCGCTTCGGCCTTGCGAATGACGTTGAGCCGGCCGCGGAGAATCTCTTCGACGGCGACAACCGGAGCCGACTGTTCTTCGAGCGGAACATTCTCGATCCGCTCGGCGTAGGCCGGGTTGCCCGCGAGGACTTCCGTCAAAACGTCGGTATCGAACGCTTTCATTCCTGCACGTCCGCGTCGCGCTCCTGGTAGGCTTGCTCACAGATTTCACGCAACGTAGGATCATTGCGGAACTTCCCGAACAGCCCCGCCAGACCGCGACGACGAACCTCCAGCATGACCAGTTCGCCCTGATCCAACCTTTGGGAAATCGCGGCCTCCACTTTCGCCAGGGCTTCGGCGCGCGTCGACGCCGTGACGCGCACGTCCGGCATACCTACCACGGTCGCTTCAAATTGGCCTTGAGCCGGATGAACAACGACAGGAAATGTCATGGCGGCCCCCGTGTGCAAAGAGTGACACCTTATTGTATCCGCCGCTCACTTCTTCGGCGCCTTCTCGGCCGCTCGATTCATGGGAGCCTTCGTTGTGGGCATAGCGCCGGCCGTGCCGACACACCGCAATGGCCTGGCGTGCTCGGTCGTGCGGGGTTGCATAACAGGGCAAAGGGACTGCACGGGTTGTCCGGGAACCTGGGAGGCCCGCGGTTGGGTGACCTGGACCGCCGGGCGCGAACGACATAAAGGGGATCGTCACGCGAAGGCAACGAAGCGCGCGGCGACAGGGCGCCAGGAGTCGCACAGCGCCATGGTACCGTTGAAGCTGGCGAACTCGCCTCGAATGAGGCAGGGGAGGCGAAGCTAGGTGGCGCGACTCGATAATACAAATCTCCTAATTCGTATTATCGAGTCGCGTCCCGTTCTTGCTCCTGGCGCGACCCGCCCACAGGCTGCGTCCCGCTGCGTCCTCTTTTCTCCGCGAAACGGCATCCCTGACTGCCGCGAAGGGGCGATTTTCACCACAACCTTACTGCAACTGCAACATTGATCTTCCGAGAACTGTCCCCGCATTCCCTCTGCGCCAGCGAAGGGATGCCGCGCCGTGAACCAAGCA
The DNA here is from genome assembly GCA_963834865.1 of uncultured Gemmataceae bacterium. Lineage (GTDB taxonomy): Bacteria > Planctomycetota > Planctomycetia > Gemmatales > Gemmataceae > CAWIDK01. Next base: position 254,842 of record CAWIDK010000002.1, on the reverse strand, counting down.
TCATCCATTCTGCGCTCGGCGGTGGCGGCTCGTCAAGAAAGTGGTTGTCCCGTCGCTGCGATTCCGCGTGTCCGTGGTGAATGGTTCAGCTTCCCGCACCGCCGCCGGCTGCGGCACACGACACCTCGAACTTCTGGCGATCGATTTCCTCGTCGTTGGCGAACACGATAAACTCAAAGCTGCCGACATGGTGCAGCGGCAAGGGCGGCAGCGGCAGATTGATCTGCAGGACGGAAAGACGGTCCTTGAACTCGAACTTGGCGCCCCCGCCGTGCGCGAGCGACTGACCCGTGGCGAGGTCGCGAATTTCGGCAGAGATCTCGTAGCTGCCGATCCCCTCCGCCAACTCCATGTAGGCGGTCATGGGCTGCGTCACCGCCGGCAGTTTCGGAAAAACGAGCTTGTGGATGATGCCGATCAGGCTCCATTTGCCCGTCTCCGCCTCGCGGATGGTACGCTCGCAGAGCAAGATCGCCTTGCAGCGCGGCAGGGGCTTGCCCGTTTTCTCGGACGTTCTCGATTCGGACATCAGCGCAGCCTCCAAACTTCGTGAACCTCGTCCCGGCTCGCTCCGACGCCGGCTCACTACCACGAGAGATGGCTTTCCTGGTCCTGACGAATGCGCCAAATTGCGAGCCCGGTTGGCATGACGCGAATAACGCGGCCCAACCGCCTTGGCGCGTGTTCAACTCCCGATGCCGCAAAAGCCGACGGACATGGTCGGCTACGAGTTCTTCCTCGATATCGAGGTAAATCAGGCAATACCCTTCATGGCACAAGCGAGGATCGTAGAAATCACCGTCGAGCGTGAAGAACGTTGGCCGGTTCAGCTTATGTAGCAGGGGGATAATCTCGTCGTCTTTCATGCCCTTTCGACCAAGGTCCGGGCCAATCTGGCGGAGGGCGACACGCTTGCTCCGAAGAAAGACTCGTTGTGCCTCCGGGATGTTCTCATCCAGGATAATCATGCCGGCTGGGACTCCTGGGTATATTCCGCCGCATGGTCCTCGAACGCCCGCTGCGCAAGCGCCACCGCTTCGGCAATCGCGTCCTTGGTAACCGTGCCGCGCCACTCGGCCGTGATCGCGTCCCAGGGCATGCCCCTGGCAACTTGTTTCAGCACCTGCGCCACCATGATCCGTGTACCCAGGAATGTCGGCTTGCCATGACAGATTTCGGGATCAGCGACCATATAGCGCCCCAACACCCTTCGTTGCTTTCTTGGCATGTTCTGGTAACTCCCCTTGTTCCACGTTCTGATGGAGGTCCACCAGCCGGAGTTCCGCGTTGTCCGACTATTTCTTGGCATCGCCGTCCCACTCGACTTTCAGCTTCGGCAACGCGGCCCGGAGCTTCGCCACACCCTCGGCGGTGACCTTCGTTCCCACGAACGAGATACTTGCCAGCTTCGGCAAGGTTTTCACTTTTTCGAGGCCGGCGTCAGTAATCTTGAGGCCCTCGAGTTTGATGCTCGTCAAAGCCCTTATTTCGTTAATATGATCGAACACAGCATCATCGATATGCGCATTCTCCGCAAGCGTCAAATCCCGAAGACGTGGCAGAGTCCGCAGGTGGCGAATCCCTTCATTCGTGAACGCCCCGCCGAAAAGAATCACGACCTCCAGTTTCTTGAGCGCCGTCAATTTCTGCAAGTCGTCATCCGTCAACTTCGAGCATCCCAACCACAAGTAGTGGAGCTCTGTATTCTTCAGCACCGTCGGCAGGCAAGCTCCGGCGGCCGCCGTTTCGTGCAAGCCCAAATTCCGGCATCCACCGGTGGACACCAGCAGTTCAACGGTCTCGTCTGTCACGGGGACATGCCGAAGAATCAGACACTCCAACTGAGTCAGTTTTTGCAGCCTACGAACACCGTCGTCGCTCACCTTTTGGCTTCCTAGCTCAAGGCCCTTAAGATTGGGAACATCGAGCAGGGACTTCAGCCCCTCGTCGGTAATTGCGGCGGGCCAGTGAATACCAACCCACGGGTTGGGGAATTCACGCAACCGTGGAACGAACCGGCGGATCGCTTCATTGTCCCATTGTGGCGAATTAAGGTAGATATGGACACTTACGTCTGCCGGCAGCGCCCTTAGCCATGCCGCTTGTTTCTGCGGCAGCGCGTCTGGGTTCGCCAGAAAAAAAGACAGCGTAGTGCATTTGAAGTCGGCGTTGGGCAAATCGGCGGCATTGGTTAAGATGCCACGGTCTTGTTGCAACACCCATTCCGCGACGCGGCGGTGCAAGTCGGGTGGGATTGGTTCCAGGTTCTCCTTTTTGCCCGGCTCGGGTTTCTCCAGCCAAACCTTCACCGTCTCCTTGCTGTCGCGGGTGATCGAGAGCTTGTTCGTGCTGAGCTTCAGGCCGTCCTTCTTCTCGCTCAGCTCGATGGTGTAGTCGCCGACTTCCAGGACGATCTCACGGTCGCGCAGCTTGTCGCGGATCACGGCCCCGCCTTTCTTGACCACCACCTTGACATTCGGGTCGTCGGCCTCGATTACCAGGGTTCCCTTGGGCGTGGTGACGCGGATTTGCTGGAATGCCAGGAGCCCGCCGCCGATCGCGAGAAGCGCCACGGTCAGCCCCACCAGCAGCCAGTTGCGGCGGCGCGGCGAGACCGGCTTGGCGATTGGCTGGGTCAGCGCGCGTTCGATCGCCTCCAGGCGCCGGCCAACCGTGGCCGCGTCGGCGGGACGCTGATCGGGGTTCTTCGCGAACAATTCCTGTATCAATTGCGACATTTCGATTGGCACCTCGGCGTTGAGTTCACTCGGCGGCGGCGGGTTCGCGGTTGCCAGGGCGACGATCTTCTCGGTCATGGAGCTTCCGGAATACGCCGGCCGGCCCGTTGCCAGGCGATAGAGCACGCAGCCCAGGCTGAACAGGTCGCTGCGGCCGTCCAGCTCCTTGCCGTCCACCTGTTCCGGCGACATGTAGCCCGGCGTGCCCAACAGGGCGCCCGTGCGCGTCAGGTGTTCCTGCTCATCGACCACCGCGAGATGGGCCAGGCCGAAATCGAGCAGCTTCACGCGCCGAAACGATGAATGCTGAGCGGCGAGCGAGGAATCGGAGATCTTCCGTTCATCGTGCATCGATCCGCGTTCATCGCTGCTTTCCAGCCAGATATTGCCCGGCTTGATGTCGCGATGGATCAGGCCGTGGTCGTGGGCGGCGGCGAGCGCCTCGGCCGTCTCGCGGCCGATCTTGAGGACCTCGGGAATCGGCAGCGGTCGATCCTTGACGAGATGATCGGAGAGCGGCATGCCCCTCAAGAGCGGCATGACGATGTAGGGGACGCCGCCGTCCTCGCCGACGTGCAGGATCGGCACAATAAAATCGTGTTCGAGGGAGGCGGCCGCCTGTGCTTCGCGCAGGAAACGTTGGCGGGCATTGTCGGAGCGGGCCAGGTCCGGCAGCATCACCTTGAGGGCGACCGTGCGGCGCAGCTTGGGATCCTCGGCCAAAAAGACCGCCCCCATGCCGCCCTGGCCCAGCACCTTGAGGACGCGAAAAACGCCGAGCCGGCCGAGCTCGTCGGCCTCTTGGGCGGGCGCGAGGAAGCTGGTGAGATTGGAGCGGCCGGCGTTGGCGCCGACGGTTTCATCCGCGCTGCTGGAACGCGATCGCGCCTCGGGACTGCTGATGGTCGGCACGGCCGCGGGCGGGACGGCTTCGTGGGAGGCGTGTGGCGGCGGAGTCGGCGCGAGCGCCGGCTGCGGTGCGAGCACAGTCCGGCCGCATGCGGGACACCGGACATTCTTGCCGGCAAGTGCATCCTGGACCGCCAGGCTCTTGCCGCAAGCGCAGGGGAAGGGAATCACGCCCGGCCTCCGATCGCAGAGATGGGTCAGGTCCCAATTACCTTTGTTATCGCGATTATCCGGCCGTGTGTTGCCGGGGTCAAGTATTTACCCCGAAGGGCCTTCGGGGTAAATGCCGAATCCTTTGCCGTGGCCATCGAGGTGCTTGCCCGAGTGAGGGCTTCGTCCAGTTTCTCAATCGTCATCCGCACCATCATCGAATGCCTCCCCGGTGTTAAGACAGGTCCAAAAGCCGCTCAACCAACTCCCATGCCTCGGCCGCTGTGCGGATGGTACCGTCGAGCTGCGCCTCGCGCACCGCGTCGAGCAACTGCTTGAACAACGGCCCCGGCTTCAGCCCACGCCGGGCCAGGTCGTGACCAGTCAACAGCGGCGGCGGATCGAGCTCCTCCGGCGGCCATTCGCGCAGCAGCAATTCGCAGTACTCGACATGGTCCACCGGCCGGCCGCTCGCCAGTGCGTCAGCCCGGTGCAGCGCCAGGAGCTCGCCGATGCCGGGATCGGCGAGAATCGGTTTGAGCTTGCTGGTCCGCATCTGCCGCGCATCCGCGAGGTACTGGTGCTTCTCGACCAGCCAGACGATGCGCTCGCGTTCGGCGTTCGACAGCTTGAGGCGCCTGCACAGCTCGTCGGCCAGGCGGGCGCCGACGTGCTCGTGCGAGTGGAAGGTGTACCGCTCCGGCGTGCGGCCGACGGTGCGCGGCTTGCCCACGTCGTGCAACAGCGCCGCCATCGCCAGCGCGAACGACGGCGTCGGGCCCAGCAAATCCATCACGCGCAGCACGTGGTCCCACAGGTCGCCGGTCGGATGCTGCGGCGGTCCCTGCGGCAACCCCTTCATCGGCAGCACCTCCGGCAAGATCGGCCCCAGCAGCCCGAGCTCGAGCAGGAGGTTTAGACCAGGGACCCGCCGCGGATGCACCAGCACCCCGCGCAGCTCCATCGCAATCCGCTCAGCGCTGACTGCGGTAATCTGCCCGGCCATCGCGGCTACGGCGGCGGCTGTCGCCGGCTCAACACTCAGCTCGAAACGCGTGGCGATGCGCACCGCCCGCAGCATCCGCAACTTGTCCTCGCCGAAGCGCAGCACCGGGTCGCCGATGGCGCGCAGCACCCGCGCGTCCAGGTCGTTCCGACCGCCGACGTAGTCGATCAGCTCGCCCTTGAGCGGATCGAAGAACATGCCGTTGATGGTGAAGTCGCGCCGCTGGGCGTCTTCCTCGGGTGAAGCGAACTCAACCTCGTCGGGCCGCCGGCCGTCACTGTAGCCGTGATCGGTGCGGAACGTCGCCACCTCGACCTGCAGCACTCCGTCGGGAGTGCGCGGGCCCAGCACCTTGACGACGCCGAAACTCTCGCCGATCGCGACGTGGCGGCGGAAGAGTTTCTTGACGTTGTCGGGTCGGGCGTCGGTGGCGACGTCGTAATCCTTGGGCACAAGGCCGAGCAACTCGTCGCGCACGCAACCGCCGGCCCACAGGGCCCGGTGGCCGGCCTCGTGCAGGCGGCGCACGACGGAAATGGCGAATTCGCGTTCGGTCATGGGGCAGGTCGTTTCAGCAATCATTCGGAAACGGCTTCATCATACCCGCTCGCGTCGGCCGCGTCACGTTCCGCTTCGTCCGCTTTTTGCCAGAGCAGCAGCACATTGCGGCTATAGTGCCGGTGCTCCCATTCCGCGAACGCCGGATGCTCCTCCAGCGGCGTGTCGCGTTCCGATTGCAGGGTGATGACCGATTGGTCGGCGACCCGGTCCTGCAGGGTGCGTAGGGCCTGCAAGAGCTCGTCGGGACGGCCGGTCAGGTCGGCGAACGGCGGGCTGAGGAACACGTTGACCGGCTCGGCCGGCGCCGCCAGCCGGCGATCCAGTGATAGGTGTCGGTGCGGTAGATGCGTGCCTGCCGCATCAGCTTGAATTTCTTGAGGTAGCCGTCGAGCTCCTGGACGAGCCGGAAATCGCGCTCGACGAAGATGGCGGCCGACGCGCCGCGGCTGAGCGCCTCCAGACCGACGATGCCGGTGCCGGCGAAGAGGTCGACGAACGGTCGCTCGGGCACGGCGTTGCCGAGGATGCTGAACAAGGCCTCGCGCACCATCTGCGGGGTCGGCCGCAACTCGGGGCTGACGTTGACGCTGAGCTTGCGTCCCTTGAGATTGCCGGCGACGATGCGCACCTCGGTCCGCATGGGTTGCCCTCCGTAATCGAAAACACTCGCGGAGCGAGCGCATTTCATTGTAGCGCGCCGGGACCGCGTGGGTGGTAGACAGACGCGGGCCCGCTATTCTTCCTCGCCGGTCGCGGCCTGGCCGTGGTGCTCCTCCAGAGCCTCGATGATGGCGCGAGCCCGGTCGGCGTCGAGCGCCTTGGTGAGGATCTGGATCTCGAACACGCCGGAGAACCCGCCCTGGCTCTCGCCGCTGATTTCGCAGACAATCCCTTCCTCGTGCAGCGCGTTGCGAATCAGCTCCGCCTGGGTCGGGTCGGTGACGGTGTAAATCACGATCGGTTCCTGAGAGTCCATCGCTGCTCCTTGGAGACGTGGGCCAACGAGATGCGCATCATCTTACCAGCCGGTGCCGGCCCGACCACGCACCGCGGGGATGGCAGTGAAATCCCCCTGTCTTTCCTGGCCGAATTTCGGTATGGTATCCCATACTTGGGTCCAGTGTACCGGGCCATGGTCATGATGCTGTAAGCCATCGCTCCAGTCCCCGTCCCTGTCCCACGTGTATGGTTTTCGGCGGTCACGCCAGCCGCAGCCGCGTCCTGGAGGTCGCGGTCTGCCTGGCAGTTTCTTGAGGAGGCCCGGCATGGGCAAGAAGTTGTACGTGGGTAATCTGTCCTACCGCATGGGGGACGGCGAGCTGTCGCAGCTCTTCGAATCGTTCGGCACGGTCCAGTCCGCCCAGGTCATCATGGACCGCGACACCGGCCGCTCGAAGGGCTTCGGATTCGTCGAGATGGGCTCCGATCAGGAAGCCCAGGCGGCGATCACCGGCCTTAACGGCAAGGAAATCGAAGGCCGAGCCTTGACGGTCAACGAGGCCCGCCCGAAAACCGAGGGCGGCGGCGGTCGTGGCGGCGGCGGCGGGGGCGGTTACGGCGGCGGTGGCGGCCGGCGCTACTAGATCGACAATGGTTGTCGCGTCCCTGCCCTTCGCGTTCGGGGCGGGGACGCGTCGTTTTTTCCCGTGGCACGCCGCGGCGCGGACAACGCAGGGGGCTCATGCGCACGAGCCCGCTCGAGCCGCGGCCATTGGTCGGTTTTGGTTCCGGGCAGGTCCGGCGAGCGCTCGTAGTGACCGCCTTTAGGCGGTCCAGAACCGCCTAAAGGCGGTCACTACGAGCGCTCGGCTCGCTGGACCTACTCGGCCCGGAACGTGTGAGGAGATGAGTTCTTTATGGTGAATCGCAACCTGCTCCGCGAATACGATCTGTCCGAGGACGAGCTCCAGCAACAGATGGCCGACGCTTTCAGCGACGGGCAGGCCGACTGGCTCCCGGCCGAACAACAGGAGTTCCGCGACAATCGTGTCGTGACCGGCCGCATCCGCAAGGTCTCCGGCGACGAGGTCTGGGTGGACGTTGGCTACAAGAGCGAAGGGGCGATCGAGCTGCGCGAGTGGTTCGACGACGGCCTCGGGGTGGTCGTGCCGCCCAAACCGGGCGACGAGGTCGAGGTGCTCCTCGAAGCGGTCGAGGACGAGAGCGGCGCAGTCATCCTGAGCTATCGCAAGGCGCCCGGCAAAAAGAATGGGAAGAATTCCTCAGCAAGCACAAGGAAGGCGATGTCGTCACCGGGCCGGTCCTTCGCAAGATCAAGGGCGGCCTGCTGGTGAACATCGGCGTCAACGTCTTCTTGCCCGCCAGCCAGGTCGACACCCGCCGGCCGGCCGACATCGGCGAATACATCGGCAAGACGTTGGAGTGCAAGATCCTCATCATCGACGAGGAACGCCGCAATATCGTCGTCAGCCGGCGCAAGCTGATCGAGGATCAACGGCAGGAGCTCAAGACCAAGCTGCTCGCCGAGATCGAGCCCGGGCAGGTGCGCAAGGGCGTCGTCAAGAACATCGCTCCGTTCGGCGCGTTCGTCGACCTCGGCGGTCTGGACGGCCTGCTCCACGTCACCGACATGGCCTGGAACCGCGTGTCTGATCCCAATGAGGTGGTCAAGATCGACCAGCAGCTCGAGGTGTATATCCTCAAGGTCGACAAGGAGCGCGAGAAGATCGCGCTGAGCCTCAAGCACAAGACGCCGAGCCCGTGGCAGAACGTCGAGGACAAGTATCCGGTCAACAGCAAGCACACCGGCGAGGTCGTGAACGTCATGACCTACGGGGCGTTCGTCAAGCTCGAGCCGGGCATCGAGGGCCTGGTGCACATCAGCGAGATGAGCTGGACCAAGCGGATCAACCACCCGAGCGAGCTGGTGTCCATCGGCGACCAGATCGACGTGCAGGTGCTGTCGATCAACAAGGAGAAGCAGGAAATCTCCCTGGGCATGAAGCAGGTGCAGCCGAATCCGTGGGACAAGGTGGCCGAGCGCTATCCGCCGGGCACGCAGGTCGAGGGCACGGTCCGCAACCTGACGAACTACGGCGCGTTCATCGAGATCGAGGAGGGCATCGACGGCCTCTTGCACGTCAGCGACATGAGCTGGGTGCGCAAGGTCGGCCATCCGAGCGACCTGTTGAACAAGGGCGACAAGGTCAAGTGCGTGGTGCTGTCGGTCGACCAGGAGCGCAAGCGGATCGCGCTGGGCCTGAAGCAGATGGCGAGCGATCCGTGGGAAGGCGACATCCCCGGCCGCTATCACCCCGGCGACGTGAAGAAGGGCAAGGTCACCAAGCTTACCAATTTCGGCGTGTTCGTCGAGCTGGAGCCGGGCCTGGAAGGGCTGTTGCACATCTCTGAGCTGGCCGATGCGAAGGTGGACAGCCCCGAGGATGTCGTCAAGGTCGGCGACGAGATCGAGGTGCGCGTGCTGCGCGTCGACGTCGGCGAGCGCAAGCTCGGTCTGAGCCGGCGCATGAACGGCAAGGATGACGAGGCCGGCGAGGAAACGCCGCCCGAACCCGGCAAGGACAAGGGTCCCAAGAAGCAGTTGCGTGGCGGCACCGGCGCCGGGACGGGACAGCTCTTCACCATGCCGAGCGGCGAAGGCGAAGAGGGCGATAAGCCCGAAGAATCGTAAAGACGGCTACGACGCCCACGCCGCGGGGTGAGTCTTCGAACCCCGCGGGTTCCGCGGAACCCGCGGGGTTCGAAGACTCACCCCGCGGCGTGGCACTCTTTTATTAGATACATATCTCCGCATGTGAGCGGCGCAGCGCCGGCACACGGAAAATCGCCCCCACTTCGTACCACCCGTCGGCGCAGCGCTTGGCACGCACCAGCGTCGCCGGAATCGTGACCGGCATCGCCTGCGTTGCATTCGGCAATTCGATCAGCACGTCCGCGGTCATCAGCTCGTGCGGCAGGTAGAAGCCAATGCCCGTCGCGGAAATATCCTTGCCGCGGCAGATGATCGGCTCGTCCCGCATGCCGTCGGCCTGCAGTGGGATGATGGTCACCGCGTGCGGCCACAGCAGGCGATCCTGCACGCGTTTCTCGGAGTTGACGAGCAGGTGCTTCTGCAGCACGTCGAGGAGATCGGTCCCCATCCGCTCGACCAACGCGCGGCCCTGCTGCGGCGAACACTGCAGCGCTCGCACCCGGGACGTAACCTCGATCGGCGTCGCCGACATTGGGTTGACGTGCGCGAGCTGAACCTCAATCTCCAGGGCCGGTTCACGGCCAAGCCAGTGCTGCCAGAAGTTTGCGGGGAGTTGCAGGTGCAGCAGGCAGCCGCGGTCGTCCTGGCGGCGAACCTGGGCCCCCAATTCGCGGCCATATTCTTCGAGCTTGCCGCGGGCAGTGCCGATCGGCAGCCCGGCCTGGAACGAGTGCGTAAGCGTGCTGGCGTCGGCGGCGTCGAGTGTCGGCGGCGTCGCGGGCACGAGCATGTTGCCGCCGGCGCTGTTGACGATTTCGGCGATTAACTGGTTGAGGACGACGGGTGAGATGCCGGTGTAGACCGACGCCTTCTTGCTGCCGCGGGCGTTGTCCAGGAGCTGGGCGAACGAGTCGGGCCGGCTCAGGAGCTGCTGATTCAGCTCGGGCGAAGTGCCCTCCAGGGCCAGCAGCATGTCGGTGCAGCTCGGCCAGCGCTGCTGCGGCTGGGGCTGCAAGGCGCGGGTGATAACTTCGCAGTCGAGCTCGGGCAGGCGGGCCAGGTCGGGGACGGTGCCGCGCGGGCCGTGGACCGCGGCGCTGGTGCCGTGGAAGGGATGCACCCCGGTTAGCATTTCCGCGTAGATCAGGGCGAGGCTGTACTGATCGCAGCCGCGCGGCCGGTCGCCGCGGAACAACTCCGGGGCGGCATAGCGAGCATTGCGGCGCGCCACGTCTTGCCGCTCGCGCAGCCAGAGGAGCTGGGCATAGCCGAGCTCGGCAATCTGCAACCAGCCGTTGTCAAGCACGAGGCTCCGTGGGCTGAGATTGAGGTGCTGTACGCCGTGCTGCTCGTAGAGGTAGTCCAGCACTTCGGCGGCGGCGCGGAGGTCGTTGACCAGCTCGCTGCGCGGAATGCCGGGCTGCTTGCGCGCCTGGCAGTGCTGGAAGCGGTCGCGGACGGTTTCGCGGTAGTGGTCGATGACCAGAAGGAGCCGGCCCTTGTCGACGTGGGCGACTGCCGGAGCAAACAGCGCCGGGTGGTGCAGCGAGCGCAGCCGCCGCACCGCTTCCTTCAGTTGTTCTTCCGAGCTGCTCAGACCGAACAGGATCTGCACGAATTTCTTGTGGCCCGCGGCATCCTCGGCCTTCCAGACCTCCAGCAGCTCGCTGTTGCCGATGCACTCCAGGAAGCGGTAGCCCTCGAGCACGTCCGGCGGGATCGCCGGGGCGAGGCGCGCCGGGGCCGCCCGCGGGCGCGCTGGGCCGGCCGGGGCGTCGGCAGCGGTGTCGGGGCCGCCGGCTGGGACTGTGGGCTGGGCGTTGTCGAGAGGTCGGGATCGGTGTCGGAGCTTGGGACGACGGCGCTGACGCGCTCGTTGTGCAGCGCCCGCACAAAGTCGAGGCACGAGGGAAAGCGATGCTCCGGCCGCTTGGCCAGGGCGCGCGCCACCGCGGCCCGGTCGCCCTCGGGCACCGCCGCCAGGTTTGGCTCGGACTGCAGGTGCTGCAGCAGCAGCTGGCGCATGTTCTTGCCCTGGTAGGGCAGCGTCCCGGTAAGCAGCTCCTGGTACACGATCGCCAGACTGTACTGGTCGCAGTGCCGGCTTAATACCCCGTGGAATAGCTCCGGGGCGGCGTAGAGCGGCGTCACCGCGCCGGTGGACAGCGATAGCTCGGGCGCTTCGCGACCCCCGGTAAGGCTGTTGACCAGGCCGAAGTCGGCGACCTTGACGTGGTTGCTGACGACGAACAGGTTGTGCGGCTTGACGTCCAGGTGCTGCAGGTCGAACTTGTGGTTGAGCAGGTCGAGGACCTCGGCGGCCTCGCGCAGGAAGCCGAGCAGCTCATCGCGCGGAATGCCGGCAAGGTCGCGGGCGCGGTATTGCGCCCAGCGCTCGTGCAGGTTCTGGTCGGCCAATTCGGTGACGATCAGGAGCTCGCCCTGCACACACTCGACGCGGTCGATCGACAGGAGAAACGGATGGCGGATCGACTTGATGTGCTGGAACGCCCGCAGCTCTTCCTCGGCATGGCGCGAGTCGGCGCCGAGGCCTTCGAGGTTGCCAAAGACGAACTTGATCGCCTTGTGGATACCGCCGGGCGCCTCGCACTTCCAGACCTCGCCGAAGCCGCCGGCGCCCAGCTTGTCGATGAGACGATACCCGCGGATCGGTTCAGCGTTTGGTCGTTTCTCCAGCGGCATCCGAGGACTCCTAGCGGCCAATCGCAATTGCGCAAGAAAGCGGTTTTCCTCCAGCCTAGGTCACAAATCGCGGCGCGTCCATTTTTTCTCGAGTACAAACAGGGCGAGCGGCGGGGCTTGTCCCCGCCGTGTGACAGATCGCACACGGCGGGGACAAGCTCCGCCGCTCGCTGTGCGCTTGCAACACGGGAAACTAGCGCCCCACCTTGGGCAAGCTTGGAGCCGGCATGACCGGACCGGGCAGCGGCATTTGCTCGAGATTTTCGAGCGGCGCGGCGCTCGACGGCGTGCTGCCGCTAGGCAGCGGGCTCGGGATCGCGGAAGAAGGACCCTGAGGCATCGTCGGCCTGCCCGGCACGACATACGGCATGCCCGGCATCGTCGGGCCCTGCAGCTGCACGAACGCTGCCGGCGGCGGCACCTTGCAGTGGCCCCAGTCCGGCGGCAGCGGCCACGGCGTCCAGCACGTCTGAAAGTAGCCGAAGTTCGGCAGCGTGCACGGATTGTACACCGGCCGTGGACAGCCGCAGTGAATGCGGATGCACGGCGGATGTTCCTGGCAGTGATGGAACGCGGGGGGGCAGTCGCACTGTTGACAGCTGCCCCCTTGATACGTCGGAGCGCAGGTCGCGCACCCCTGGGCGCGCGCGCAGCGCCGGCCCGCTCCAGGCCAGCGCCGCCAGCCCCAGCAGGGCCAGCAGTCGGCCCACTCGTCCTCGTGGCATTATGAATCCCTCCTTGGTTCGTGGAACGGCCCTGGTTAATCGTCCCGGCGAGCCGGGAGCGTAAGCGACCGGAGTTGGCGAACGACTCCGGTCGCTCACGCTCCCAGTTCGCCGGGACACACTGTTCCTTAGCGTGCGAAGACGCCGATGCCGATGCCCGCAGCCGGTGGCTGCGCGGCGCCCAGCGGCGCACCACCGCGCGGTCCGCCGCCGTAGCCGCCCCCACCCGCCCCGCCGCCGTTGGACAAGCCCTGCAGCGGGAAGTACCGCGCATAGTCGAAGTAATAGACCGGATGCCCGGTCGTCGACACCGGCACCGGCTGGCCCGGAACGATGGCGCCGCCGCCCAGCTCGTTGGCGAGCAGCGCCTGCTGATTCTGCAGGTTTTGCAGCTGCTGGTTCGTCTGCAGCTGCGGCCGAACCAGGCCGAAGTAGTTGATGCCCGCCTGCGTCCCGGAGCGATTGAGATTGAGATACGGGCTGAACGTTGGCCCTCCCTGTGGCTGCGGCTGCGTGTACCCGAACTGGGCGAAGGCAGTCGTGCTGCCCAGCCCATGCCAGGCCAGGACACCCGCCAGGGCGAGGATCCACCATCGAGTCATGTTTGCTCTCCTCTGTGCTTGAGGTTCCCGTCCAGGCAAGTAGTGCATGCGGACCGGACAAAGTCAAGCAAAGGTCGGGCGTTGCCGTGGTTGCGATTAGCGAAAGCCAACGAAGCCGCCGGTGCCGGTGCCGAAGCCGCCCTGGAAGCTCTGGGCGGTCGTGGTCCCGAGCAAGATGGCGCCGAGGATCCGTTCGATCGGGTTGAGGACCTGGGCCAGGCGGTTGTCGAAGCGAATCAGGCAGTTCGAGTCGATGAAGATGCGGTCGCCCGGGAAGACCTGGTAGTTGGTCGCCGTCGAGCCCAGGAGCACCGCCTCCCAATCGACCGGCAGGATCAGGTTGCCGCCGAGGCTCGACCGGCGAGGGCCGGGCCAGGAAGATGCGGCGCGTGGACGACATCGGCGCCAGGCCGCCGACACGGCTGACCGCGTCGAGCACCGTCTCGTTGCCGGTGGCTGGCAGCGGGAAGACCTGCTGTCCATAGCCGGCGCCGTCGACGATGACATAGTACTTCTTGCTGTTGTACGACAGCATGTCCACCGACACCTGCGGGTTGACGAGATAGGCGCCGAGGTATTTCTCGACTTCGCACTTGACCTGGCCCAGCGTGAAGCCAGCGACATAGACCGAGCCGTAGCTGCCCAGGCTGATGGTGCCGTCCGGCCGCACCAGGTGCTGGCCGGCGATCTGCTGGATGCCGCGGAACTGGATCAGGCCGAGCGTCACATTGGCGTCCTTGAGGATGCCGCTCAGGTGCTTGCGGATGGCGGCTTCCGCCTCGTCGAGCGTCAGGCCGCCGACGCGCACGTTGCCGTAGGTGAACCCGAGGTTGATCTGGCCTTCCGGCGAGATCATGTAGGTGCCGGCGATCTGCTGGTTGGGTAGCGTGTTGCTGACGGCGATCTGCATCGCCTCGAGCGGTTCGAGACGATACGGTCCCTTCGGCACCGCGCGGATCACGTCGATCAGCAGCACGTCGGGCGGCGCCACGGTGTACGGCGGGTGCGAGACCATGCTGATCTCACGCGGGCAGCAGGTGCCGCCGGTGGGCGGGCTGTCGACCGGTCGGGGTTGTCCCAGGCCCAGGTTGTCGCCAGGCCGATACGCGGTCTGCACGACCTCACCGTCAGCGCCCACGGGCTTAGCGTTGGCCAGGGTCGGCGCATTGGGGCCCTGGCAATTCGGGCAGCCGGACAGCACCGGGTTCCGAAGGGGTTGATACGTATCCTGGGTCTGCACGCAGCCGCTCAACCCCAGGCTCAGGCTCCACAGCGCGAACGCGGCCGCCGCCGTGCATTGGCCCCTGATTCCCATGACCCCACTCCTTGGAAAGAAATCCCCACCCGCCGCCAAGGGGCGCGGCGATTCCTTGCGGCAAGCACCGCACAAGGCAACGGTTGGCCTCGGCGCTGTCCCCCAGCACCGCGCCCGCGCAGTCCGGAAGCGCGGCGTTGCCTCTCGGTCCGTTGTGCCCAGTTCCCCGGGGCGCAACGGCGCCGCGCTGTCTGGATTCCGTCTTGATTAAGAGGGCCGGTGGATAGCAGAACGAGCGGAAAGATACAAGAGCAGATTTGCGTTTTTTGGACTGCGGCGATGCTCTCTTATTTCTGCACCCGGACTGCCAGCAGCGTGCCGGGTCGATCGCGCCGCAGCGCCCGCCGATCCCAGGCGCTGACGAACGGACGCAGCGGCGGCGGGAAGTAGGCGTTGCACTGGCCGATCCGCGACAGGTTGTGGAATTCGCAGCCGCGAAAGCGCTGGACCAGCGGCTCGATCTGCTCAGGAGAATTGCTGCGGTAAAACACCGGGTAGTTTTCGTAGCGCTCCTCGCCGCGGCGGCCGATCAGGAAGCGCAGGTAAGTATCCTTGACGTGCAGCCGATCGAACCAGCGCGAATAGCGGCAGAACCAGTGCCGGCTGTCCACGGTCAGGCCCCAGAACACGCCGCCCTCGGCCAGCACCTCCCACAGTTTGTCCCAGAAACGTTGCGGCTCAGCCAAATGCTCCAGCACCATGATCGCGTAGGCCACGTCGATCGAGCCCGGCGCCAGCGGCGCATCCTCGAACAGGCACGCGTGGAGCTGGGCGAAATACGGTCCCGGCTGCACGCTGGCGTCCGGCTCGATGCCGATGAACGTCCCCGCGACCACGGCGATCGACTGCTGCAGCGGCACGTCGCCGTCAAAGCCGCGGCCGCAGCCGATATCGAGGAATGTCAAGCGCCGGCCGGCCGGCCGCACGTCATCGAGGATCATGTCGCGAAAGACGCGGTCCCGCCATTCGCCGGCGCGATAGCGCTCGAGGTAAGGAGTGAGGTTCATCCGGCGGCCTCTCCGACGCCCACGGCCGAAAGGCCGTGGGGTTTCCGCCGGTCGGGAAACCCCACGGCCTTTCGGCCGTGGGCGTGGTCAGTCACTTTGCTATAGCCGGCGCGAGTAGCGCTTGAGCCGCATGCCGAAGACGGGCACCACCGGCTTGAGCGTCTCGACCGTCTTGACGCGCACGGTGTAGGCGTCGAAGCCGTCGAGGCGGTCCTCGGCGATTTGCTGATTGATGAACGTCTCGATGCGCGTCAGCTCCTTGCCCTCTTCCGGCAGCACGAACGCGAATGCCGCCCCGTCCTTGCCCATGCGGCCGGTTCGGCCGATGCGGTGGACGTAGTTCTCGACGTCGTCGGGGAGGTCGTAATTGAAGATGTGCGAAATGCCCGTGACATCGATGCCGCGGCCGACCACGTCGGTGGCGACGAGATAAGTTACCGCGCCGTCGCGGAAGGCCTGCATGATCCGTTCGCGCTGCGGCTGGGGCAGGTCGCCGTGCATGACCGCGACGCGCTTGAGATGCCCGCGAAGTTTTTCGTAGAGCCGTTGGGCGCCGATCTTGCGTTCGCAGAAGATGATGCACTGCCGCGGCTGCTCGCGCAACGCCAGCCGCAGCAACAGCTCAAACTTGCGCTCCTTGTCGACGGTGATGTAGAACTGGCGGATATTGGCGAGCGTCGGCTTATCCGGCGACAGGTTGATGTGCAGCGGGTCGCGCTGGTAGCGCTGCGCCAGCCGCAGCACCGGCGCGGGCATGGTCGCGGACAGGAGCAGCGTCTGGCGTTCCGCCGGGCAGCGGCGGAGGATGTCGCGGATGTCGTCGCGGAAGCCGAGGTCGAGCATGCGGTCGGCCTCGTCGAGCACGGCATAGCGGACGCGATTGAGGACCAGCGTGCCGCGCGACAGGTGGTCGAGGACTCGGCCGGGCGTGCCAACGGCGACGGTGTAGCCTTTTTTCATGGCGGCGAGCTGCAGGCCGAGGCTCTGTCCGCCGTAGATCGGCACGGTGCGGCAGCTCTTGCTGGGCGCGAGCTTGCGGGCTTCCTCGCAGACCTGCACGACCAGCTCGCGCGTCGGGCAGAGGATGATGGCTTCGGGTCCGGGCAAGCCGCGGTCCTTCCAGGTCTGGAAGAACGGCAGCAGATACGCCGCGGTCTTGCCGGTGCCGGTTTGCGCCTGGCCGATGACATCGATGCCGGCAAGGGCGTGCGGGATAAACGCCGTTTGAATGGGAGTCGGGTCGTGATAGCCGACGCGATCGAGAACGGAGTGAATCGCGGACGAGAGATTGAGAGATTGGAAGCCCGATCGGGCTTCAGCAAGGCTTGCAGTGGTCAAACGGACCTCCAGGTACACATAAATAGAATCGCGCCGGTAGCATCGATTTGGATGAGGATCGCGCCTCGACCGCTGCCCTTGCAAATGGCGGCGGTTCAAGGCGGCGGAAGCTCGGCGACGCATCCGGCATGGCCCGGCTGGCGGGCGGCACACATTTCGCTCACAGACATACTCAATGTAAACCCTGGCAGCGTCTTTGTCCAGACGGAATGCAGGCGATACGCTCTGCGCAGTTCCGCCTTTACGCGATCGGGGACCGCCTAAAGGCGGAACTACGAACAATTCGCTGCCTATCCAACAGCGCATGATTCCGGTGCAGACCACACGAGTTCGCCGGTCTCGACGAGATGGATGATCTTCTCCGACAGGCTGGCGCCGATGCCGGGCAACTCGCGCAGCCCGCGTTGCCCGGACTTGGCGACGATGTCCACGACGGCACGATCGAGATTCAAGATCGCCTCCGCTGCACGGCGATACGCGCGTATACGATAGAGGTTGCCGCGCTGGCTCGCCAGTTCGTGGGCCATGCCGATCAGATGCTGTGCGATCGTAAAGTTGTCCATGGGTACGCCTCCTTTGGCCTTCTGTACATATAGTACTCATGTACACTATGTAATTCAAGGCCTTTCGAGGCGCACCGCTATATTGACCGGGCAAAATGGGTTATGGCGGCTCGGCGCCGTCCGCGGCCGCGAGATGCTGGTGGGGCTCTGGTGCAACGTTACAAAGGGCGGACGTTGGATCTGCTTCGGCCGTCACCAGGACCGTCTGGCCAGCCGACGCCGGGGCCAGGTCGCAGAATATACAGCGACACCGGCTACCATGGCATAGCTTGGCGCAATGCACCTTGTCACGGCCGTGCAGCAGCAGATAGATTTGTGCGGCGGCGAGCATGCCGAGCGCTGGCGCGGCGAGATAGACCCAAACCGCTGTCCACGTCCGCGCGGGTACTGCGGACGCGACCGTCCGCGCCGGGTTCAGGCTCGTGCCCGACAGCGGCGCTTCAAAGGTGATGTAACACGCGACCAGCAAACCGACGACGAGTCCGGTGTAGCGGGCCACGCGCGGGGTGTTGCTTACCCATAGCACCAGCAGCATCAGTACGAACGTCATCGCGACCTCGGCCAGGAACGCCATCCCGGCGCCGGCGTCGCCCGGCGTCGTGGCGATGGCCCGGATCGGCGGGGCGAGGAACCAGTCGCCCAGAAGCAGCGCAACGACCATCGTGCCGGCCAGGCCGCCGATGAACTGGGCCGCGATGTAGAACACGGCGTCCCAGGGGGTGACCTTGCCCAGCCGCCAGAACGCCAGGGTCATCGCCGGATTGAGGTGCGCACCGGATTGCTGCCCCCAGGGCGAGTAGATGAGGCCGGCGATCGCCAGGCCCATGGCGACGCCCATCAAGGCCCGGCGCGTGAACGCGTCCGCGAGCGCCAGATGGGCGGGTGAGGCCGGATATTCAAGCAGGGTCGCGCATAAACCCGCCGCCATCATGAACACGCCAAGCAGGGCGGCCTCCATGAGGAATTCCGGCCAGTGCGTTCGCAAGGTACGGAGCATGACGCTCGGGGCCTCCGCGCGGGCGATGCTACACTTACTTCTTCATGGGAAAGACGGGGCCGGCGGTTTGCACCGGCACGCTGTACAGCGAGGTCCGGGCGGCCACGTACAGGGTGCGCAGGTCCTCGCCGCCGAGGACCAGGTTGGCCGGCTCCTCGGGGAATTCCAGGATGCCCAGCAGGCGCCCCGATCCGTCGAATATCTGCACCCCCAGCGGCGACGCGACATAAAGGTTCCCCTTGGAGTCGATCTTGGCGCCGTCACCGCCGGCATCTTTCTTGCCCGTGGGCTGCTTCAGCGTGCAAAAAACCCGGCCGGCCCCCAGCTTGCCCGGAGCCTCGATCGGATAGGCCATGACGTTGGCCTGACCGGTGGGAATGACGTACAGCGTCTTGCCATCGAGCGACAGCACGACGCCGTTGGGGTTGATGAGGTTGTCCACGAGACGCGTGACCTGCCCCTTGGGTGAAATGTAGTAGACGCAGGTTTTGCCCTGGGGCAGCGGCGTCGGCGCGAGGAACTCAGGGTCCGAGACATAAACGCCGCCGATCGGATCGATCACCAGATCGTTGGGCGCGTTGAAGCGCTTGCCGTCGTAACCGTCCGCGAGGACGCGCCGCTCCTTGCCGTCGGCGCTGAGGGCGACCACGCGGCCGTCCATTTCGCAGACGATCAACTCGCCCTGGGCATTGATCATGAGGCCGTTGGCGTGGTTGGACTTCTCGCGGAACACGGACATGTTGCCTTTGGGATCGACCTTGTAGATGCGTTCGTTGGGGATGTCGCAGAAGTAGATGTTTCCCGCCCGATCGACGGCGCCGCCCTCGGTGTACTTGAAGCCGGTCTGCAGCTTGACGATTTTGCCGGTGGGGCCGATGCCGGGGATCTTCTCGGATTGCCCCGCGGTGGCGACGGCCGCCAGCAATGCCACGCACGCGATCAGAGCCAGGCAGTGCATCGACATGACAACGTACCTCCTGAATGACGGGGAAGAACGGAATGGTGGCCGCGCGAGCCGGTCGCCGCTTCGTTTGGAGTTGACCGGCCCTGGCAGCCGCGCGTCCCACGCGGTTGCGATTCTACGGTGGCCGCGCGGCAGCCGCAAGGGGGGCGGTGCGGATTTTTTCGCTTGGGCGCCGTCCCCCTGGTCACGATTGCTTGTCGACCATGCGTTAATCCTTCGGCTTGCGGAGATCTTCGAACCGAATACCTGTTTGAAGATCGCCGACCGCAATCGGCGCTTGTTTTACATCCGGACACGGTACGACAAGACGTTGCGCTTCGCACCCATAGTGCTTCTTACTCTCCTTGTCCCTCCAGATCACGAAAACCGAATTCGCTTCAAGGAGCTCCTTGAGCCGAGCAATCGAATGAACTTTCTGGCCATTGACGGCCAATACAACATCGCCCTGAACAAATCCCATGCGCTGCCCCACTCCACGACGAGTCACCTCGTAAACGACCAGGGACTTCGGCGGAGTCTCTCCTTCCTCAGCAATGGTCATCTCGAGCGATATTCTCGGCTTGTCACGCCCGTCACGCCCCTGTTCCGTGGCTGCACAATCAGCGTGCAGCAGGAGGAGGATTGTGAACAACCCGGACAGTGCCCAAATTCGGTGAATCATTGCAGTCTCCCGCATCAACGTGGTTGAACCGTCGAGAAAGGTCAATCCTTCAACTTGTCGAATTCATGCGGATCTATTTCGCGCTTTGGCCCCACTTCAACGGGTGGGTTGCTCCATTCTGGAACGAATACGGGATACAGATTGTCCCACCCCCTCACGAAGCAAAAGCCCGCAAACACCAATACCATGGTTATGGCGACCCCCAGAATCGCGCGAACCCAAAACGTCGCCGCCGATGGTGTGGCAACACGTCCGCCGACCGGGCGCAACCTGGTTATCAATGATCCAGGCGGCATACCATGCTGGCCGCCGGCCGGTGCGGGCGCGAGAAAAGCACAGGTCGTCGGCCAAATCCCTTGCAGTTGGATACCGCTCCGATACTCGCTTCGCGAGAGCCTTGAGGCAGATCCGTTCCAACTCCTTTGGGACGGTGTCCGCGATCATTCGCGGTGGCCGGGCCTCGACCTCCGTGATCTGTTCCAGCACCTCCTCCAGCGACGAGCCGCGGAACGGCACCCGGCCAGTGAGCATCTCGTAGAGAATGACCCCCAAGCTAAACACGTCGGAGCGGCCATCGACGCGGTGCCCCTCGCCGCGCGCTTGCTCGGGACTCATGTAGTGTGGCGTCCCGACGAAGCGTGTTCCCTTGCCGAAATCCGTCTCGCGCAGCGCCAGCCCGAAGTCCGCGACATACGGCTTGCTCGCTGAATCCAGAAGAATGTTTCCCGGTTTAATATCGCGGTGGACGACGCTTCGGTGAGCGTAATGCAGCGCTTCGGCGACCGTCGCCACGAGTTCAGCTGCTTCCCTCGTGGTCGGCCGTTCATCGCGGATCTTTTGGGCTAGTGTGCGGCCTTCGATAAACTTGGACACGATGAAGCAGGGGCAGTCTGCGGTACTACCCGAATCGTAAACTGGAACAATGTTTGGATGTTCCAGGCTGGCGAGCACTTTCGCCTCTGCAAGGAACGTCTCAACACTGCCCGGGCGCGAAACCCGCTGTGCGTGCGGAACCTTGATCGCGACGGCGCGGCCGAGCAGGTCGTCCTGGGCCAGGTAAACCCGCCCGAAGCCGCCCTCGCCCAGCAGCCGCTCGATCCGATACCGTCCCAGCGTCCGTGGCAGCGTGGGCGCCGCAGCCGGCTCGGCCTGCTGCGGCCATGCCGTTGCGTACGGATCGACGGCGCCGCGGTCGTCTGGCGCGTTCATGGGTGCATTGCCTCTTGCCCGCTAGCCGCACCAGCGCACGGCCAGCATCGTGACATCGTCGGAAGCCTCGGCGCCCGCGACATGCGCGTCCAGGTCGGCAACCACGCGGTCCAGCAGGGCGCGCACGCTGGCGGCCGGAGCGGCCGCCACCGCGAGCAGGCGTTGCTCGCCATAGAACTTGCCGTCGGGGCTCCGCGCTTCCGTAACGCCGTCGGTGTACGCCAGCAGGGTATCCCCGGGTTGCAGGCGGCAGCGCTTGACCTCGAACGCACCATGCGGCCACAAGCCCACCGCCGGGCCAGTGTGCGGGAAGCGATCGTGGATCGCGTCCCCACGGATCAGCATCGGCGCGTCATGGCCCGCGTTTACGTACGCCAGCACGCCGGTGGTTATGTCCAGCACACCGAAGAAAGCGGTCGCGAACATGCACGCCGCGGCGTGCGTCTGCGCCACGTAATTGTTGGTGAGCTCGATCGTCGTCAAGGCGGTAAAGTCGGCCAGCAGCGTCGCGCGGCGCCGGCCCGCCGCGGCTTCGGCTGCCGAGCCGGCGGGCCCACATGACCCGAGCCCGCGGCCCAGGGCCTGTTCGGCAAAG
This sequence comes from uncultured Gemmataceae bacterium, assembly GCA_963834865.1. GTDB lineage: Bacteria > Planctomycetota > Planctomycetia > Gemmatales > Gemmataceae > CAWIDK01. Next base: position 233,126 of record CAWIDK010000002.1, on the reverse strand, counting down.
GCGCGGAACAAGCTGCGAAACACGGTCATGTACAAGGCGGGGCCCACCCCCTTGTCGCACACGTCGGCGATGACCAGCGCGAGGTGGCCGTGCGGCAGCGCGAACACGTCGTAGAAATCCCCGCTCACCTCCCGGGCCGATCGGATGAAGGCGTGCACATCCCAGCCCGCCACCTCGGGGACCTTTGCCGGCAGGAAGCCGGCCTGGATCGAGCGCCCAATCTCCAGGTCCCCCTGGATTCGCAACAGTTTCTCGGTCGCAGCGAGGCGCACCAGCCCGATCGCCACTTGCATCGCGAGCAGTTCCGCCACCATGGCTTCGACCCGGCCGATCAGTCGGCCGCGACCCTGGTGGACGCAGTTCCCGTACAGGGCGCCGATGACCGCGCCGCCACGGTCCATGACCGGCGCTGCCACCAGCGCCGTCACGTTCGCCAGGCTGCCGTCGGTCCGGTCGGGGACGCGCCAGAAGGTCCGCTTCTCCTGGAGCAGCCTCGTCAGGACCTCCGCGCTCGGCTGCCAATCCTCGGCCGCCAACGCCGGGATGGTCTTCGACACTTTGACCCGCCATTGCCCGTTGCTCAGGAGCAAAACCTGCCCCGCATCCATGCCCAGCAAATCGACCAGCGCGGCAGCCGCCGGCTCGAAGACGTCCGGCGACAGTGCCATCGTGTTCATCGCGTCGGTGCACAACTGCATCCAGCGCGACAAGGACTCGACGGGCATACCAACTGTAGACATGCTGGTGAAGCGGGACGCGTCGCCCACGATCGAACCCGGCGGCAGCGGCCGTTCGTCCAGGCTCTGCAACGGGCTCGCCACCGCGGCGGGCTCGATGCGCACTTTCTTGGCACCAAAGTTCGCAGTGATGGGAAAGTGCAACGCCACGGGCAGGGTTACATCGCGCGTAGACTCCGGCCCCAGCTCGCTGCCGTCCCCGAAGCCGATCGGGACCTTTTTGCTCTGGTTGGTCAGCCGAGCACGGCCGTCCGGCAGCGGCTCAGCGCGGATGTGTTTTCTCGAAATGGCGCTCTCGTAGCGCGTGGCCATGATGATCCGGCAGCCGCCGGCCGCGGGCGTGGTACGGGGCGGCTCCTGCTCGCCGTTGCCCTGCCGCCCAAGCTCGACCGCGCCGGCGCAGTCGGCAGTGAGCACGAGCTGCTCCTGATCGTATACGCGGATATGCCAGTGCGCGGACACGGCGCTCTCCTCCTCGCAGCGCCGGCGCCCAGGAACCTGGGGCGCCGGCCGCCGGAAATGGACCTTTACCACTCCACCATCTTGCCCACGCCGTGCGCGATCGCCTTGTCGTAGACCCGCGCCGCGACGGCAACGTCTTCCAGCGCGATGCCGAGCGACTTGAACATCGTCACGTCCTGTGGATGCGCCGGCCGGGGTAGCGGCCGACGATCACCTGACCCAGCTCGTGGATGTCCGACCAGTGGATCGACCCGTCCTCCAGCGCTGCGCGAAATCGCCGGCCTCGAGGCGGCCCTGGTCCTTGCTGTCGATCACGATGTTCTCGCATCGCCGGACCGCGACCACGTCAACCTCCGCCTTGGTGATGAAGTTCGAGCCGACCACATTGAGGTGCGTGCCCTCGGATAGCCAATCGCCGTACAGCACCGGCTCACGGCTGGTGGTCGCGGTGATGACGATGTCCTTGTCCTGGCCGGCCAGCTCGGGTCGCGGCACGGGCTGGACCTCGCAGCCCACTTCCTTTTCAATCTCCGCGCAGAAGCGACGGCGGCGTTCTTCGTTCGGACTGTAGACCTGCACGCGGTTCACGCGCCGCACCTTGCAGACCGCGATGAGCTGCGTGCGTGCTTGCTTGCCGCTGCCGAACAGGCCGACCTCCTGCGTGTCGGGGCGGGCCATGTACTGCGTGGCCACGCCGCTAGCGGCGCCGGTGCGCACCTGCCCCAGGTAGTCCGCCTGCATCAGCGCCTTCAGCTCGCCGGTCTTGCTGTCGAACAGCCCGACGTGGAACTGGGCGCCCTTGCGGCTGGTGGTGTACGCCTTGTAGCCCATCGCGCCAAGCGTCTTGGCGGACGCGGACATGACGTGCAACATGACGTGGTCGGTCTGGCAGCGCGCACGCGGGATGTTGTGCGCCTCTTCGAGGGCCTGCTTGCGCAGCACCGCCTCGACTGCTTCCAGGGCCATGTCCATGGTCAGCAGCTCGCGCACCTCGTTCTCATTGAGCATCAGTACGGGCATCGCTGTCTCCCGTCAGTAGGTCCCGCCTGCCGGGCGGGACCTGGAAGCACCGAGGTCCCGTCCGGCAGGCGGGACCTACCAGATTTACCCCTGCAAGAACTCGGCCAGCCGGTCGATCCCCTTATTGATTATGTCGCGGCTCGTGGCGAAGGAAAGGCGCACGTAATTTTCCATGCCGAACGCGGAACCTTGCACCAGGTTGACGTGGACCGTCTCCAGCAAAGCCTGGCAGAAGTTTGCCGAGTTCGTGACCTGGCGACCCTTGAGCGTCTTGCCGAAGTGGGCCGACACGTTGAAGAACGCGTAAAAGGCGCCCTCGGGGACCGGACAGGCGATGCCGGGCAGCGCGCACAGCCGGCGGCAGACGAGATCGCGGCGCGCCTGGAACTCGCGGCGCATCTCCTCGACGCAGCCCTGGTCGCCCTCCAGCGCTGCGATGGCCGCGCATTGACTGACGCTCGACGGACAGCTCGTCTCCTGGCTCTGGACGTTGCCCATCGCCTTCGTGACCGGCAACGGGGCCACCGCCCAGCCGATGCGCCAGCCGGTCATCGCGTAGCTCTTGCTGACGCCGCTGATCGTGATCGTGCTCTCGGCCAGTCCGGGCCGCAACGTTGCGAAGCAGGTGGCTTTCGCGCCGCCGAAGACGAGCTTTTCGTAGATTTCGTCCGAGATCACGCCGAGCTTCGCATCGAGGATGACGTCGGCGAGCGCCTCTAGCTCGGCCCGCGTGTAGACGCTGCCGGTGGGGTTGCTCGGCGAGTTGAGCATCACCAGCCGCGAGCGCGGCGTGATCGCGGCCCGCAGCTGAGCGGGCGTCATCTTGAAGCGATTCGTCTCAGCTGTCGGCACGAGCCTGGAGGCGGCGCCGGTCATCTGCACGAGGTCGCTGTAGCTGACCCAGTAGGGCGCCGGAATGATGACCTCGTCGCCGGGGCCGACAGTGGCGGCCAGCGCATTGTGCAGCGAGTGCTTGGCGCCGTTGGAGATGGTGACCTGCTCGGCGGACACGTCGAGGCCGTAGGTTTTCTTGTAGAAGCGCGCGACGGCGGAGCGCAGCTCGACGAGGCCGCTGGCCGGCGTGTAGTGGGTGTGGCCTTCGAGCACCGCTCGGTGGGCAGCGTCGGCGATGTGCCGCGGCGTGTTGAAGTCGGGCTCGCCGAGGCTGAAGTCGTAGACGATCTTGCCCTCGGCCCGGAGTTGCCGGGCCCTGGCGCCCGCCGCCAGCGTCGCCGACGGCTGCACTGCCTGCGCCATCTTCGAGATCGGTAACATGCAAGCGCTCCCTTCGTTCGGCGTCGTGGTCAGCAGCTAATTGTATCGCTGCGACTCGTAAGAGGAAGCTTGCAGCGGGGGCGCCAAGCGTGATAATGTACCTCGACCCGCGGGGTTCGAAGACTCACCCCGCGGCGTGGGAGAATTGCATGCCGGCCGTCACGCCGCCCTGCGTTCACATCTACTCCGGCGATCCGGAGCGGTTCGACGTGCGCACGGTGCTCGACCAGGCCGGCTATTACGTCGGCGCTCACGGCCTGGAAGCACCCGAGAGCAACGGTCAACCCGCGAGCCTCCTGGTCGTCGACGGCGCAGCGCAGGCGGAGCAGGCGCTGCGGCTGTGTCATCGCCTGCGCAGCTTGCATGAAGAACAGTTCGTGCCCATCCTGTTCGTGGCGGCGGACGCCAATCTGCGCGATCGGATCGCGTGCCTGGAATCCGGCGCCGACGCATACCTGATTCGGCCGTTCGATCCGACCGAGTTGCTCGCCCAGGTGCAGGCGCTGTTGCGCATCAAGGAACGGCACGATCTGCTTGCGGCCCGCGCGGCGGAGGCGGGGCGCGTCAGCAAACGGCTGCAGGCGGCGTATCACCAGATCGACCAGGAGCTGGAGCTGGCGCGGCGGATTCAGGAGAGCTTCCTGCCGCAGAGCTTGCCGGACCTGCCGCGCGTTCGCTTTGCCGTGAAGTATCGGCCGTGCGGGCAAGTCGGCGGCGATTTTTACGACGTGTTCCGGCTCGACGAACGGCACGTCGGCTTCTACGTCGCCGACGCGATGGGTCACGGCGTGCCCGCGAGCCTGCTAACGATCTTCGTCAAGAAAGGCGTGCGCGCAAGGAAATCAGCGGGCAAGCGTATCGGCTGGTGCCGCCCGACGAGGTGCTGCAGAAGCTCAATCGCGACCTGATCGAGCAGTGCTCGCCGACTTGCCGTTCATCACGATGGTCTATGTGCTATTCGATCACGTGAGCGGCACGCTGCGTTTTTCGCGTGCCGGCCATCCGCATCCGCTCTACCTGCCGGCGGAGGGGCCGCCGCGGCTGTGGCAGATCAACGGCAGTCTGCTCGGCGTCTTCGAGACGCAGTACAACGTGCAGATCCAACGGCTCAACCCCGGCGACAAGCTGGTGCTGTACACCGACGGCATGGACGGGGCCGCGTTCGCCGAGCAGCCGGTCGGGCTGCCCAGCCTGCTTGCCGCCGCCGAGCGCTTCCGCGGCGCCGATCGACGAGCTGGTGGAACGGCTGGCCCAGGACCTGTTCACGCAGACGCGGCAGGGGGATGATTTGACGATTCTGGGCTTGGAGATGATGGGCTAAATTTATTTGACTGCTGCGTAGGCAATGCACCGGCTTTAGCCCCGGTGGTCAGGGAAGTGTACACCGGCAAGACGCAAAGAGGAAGCACAACCGTTGCTCAACACCATTCGTTTGCTTTGTTCGCAAACGCTACACGCTCCCTGCGAATCCGCCGTGAGCTTAGCGCGATCTACGGGCGCGCCGTACCTGTCCCGTGCGGCTCTCGGTCGATCGGCGCCTGCGTCCGCAAGAATCGGCGGAGGCGCTCAAAGAACTCAGATGGTAGCGGATCATTGTGGTCGAGGCCTTGAAGCCGGAAGAACTCCGCCGGCCCGCCGCAGGTCGCGTGGAGGCGCTCGCCATGCTCGAAGGGGATGAGTCGATCCCGGTCCCCGTGGGCGATGAATGTCGGCCGCTTGCACTGCCCAATCCGCCCGATGCTGTCGAAACGGTTGACGACCAGGGCGGCGGCCGACGGGGAAAAGTGCACCGTCGCGACCTCCGGGATCGACGCGAAAGTCCGCACAAGCACCAGAGCACGGTGGGGATGCCGGCTCGCCTGCTCGACCGCCACGCCGCCGCCGAGCGATTCGCCGTACAGAATGATGTGCGCGGCTGGGATATGCGCGTTCTCCACCAGCCAGCGATATGCCGCATCAGCCGCGGCGTAGCATCCGGCTTCACTGGGCTTGCCTTCGCTGCGACCGTAGCCAGGGTAGTCGAAGATCAACACGGATTCGCCCAGCGCCTGGCCCAGCTCGCGCACCAACATGACGCGACCATCAAGATTGCCGGCGTTCCCGGGGCAATACAGCACGGCGCCCTGGGCTTGCGGGCGCGGACACCAGCGCGCTTGGATCATGGTCCCATCGGCCATGTGCAGCTCGACGTCCTGGAGCGGCGGTGGCGGCGTCTGGTACTCGCCAGGTGATGTCTTGACCGGATGGAACAATAGGCTGCTTTCGAGGGCCGCGCAACCCGGCGAAGAGAGGCTGGCAAGGACGATCAGCAGCACCGTGGCGCACGGCAATCCATGATTGTTTTCCGGGGATCAGGAATTGGGGGAGCCAGTCCATAACCGAATCATCGAAGTAAAACCAGAGCACATTCACTGAGCCAGCAAACCGCTCGAATGGCGGCTGCATGGTTCGATTCCTGGAGCTTGTCACCATGAAATGGCTGAGCATGACCGCGTTACTTCTGGCGATCCTGGTCGCATCCGCGAGCCCCGGCGGCGAGTCCGGCGACAGCGACATCGAGCGCCTGATCGAGCGGCTCAAGGACAAGGACGACGCCGTTTGCCGTCAATCCCGGCGATACGATCAACGCATCGGTTAACTACAACACCGCGGCCAGGGATTTCGTCCTGACCATCACCGACGTGACCGACCACAACACCTTCACGACCACGCAGAGCGCCCGAACTGCGCAACGATCGTCTGCCGAATGGATCGTGGAAGCGCCGTCCTCCAACGCCGGCATACTGCCGCTGGCAAACTTCGGCTCCGTGACCTTCACGAACGCGCAGGCCACCGTCAATGGCGTCACCGGTCCGATCAACACCGGCACGCAGAACACGACCGTCAATCAAATCAACATGGTCAATGGCAACACCGGGGCCGTCCAGGCAACGACTTCCAGCCTGACGCCATCCGGTTCGGGCTTCACCGTGACGTTCGGCGCTGCCACGCCACCGCCGGCACCGCCGCCGCCACCGGCACCGCCAACGCCCGAGGTCGTCACGGTTAGTTCGCTGACGGCCGCGGTCGATCCCTTTTCGCGCCTCCCAACCGTGACCTTCGTCGACACCGTCACTGCCGCGTCCGGCTCAGCCCTGCCGACCGGGACAGTCGAAATCCTGGATGGTGGTACGGTCCTGGGCACGGCCCAGATAGAGGACGTCCACGGCGTCGCGGAAGTCGAGTTCACCATCACCTTCCCCCGCGTGCCGGCCGTTCACGACATTTCCGTCGTCTACGTCGGCACCGGAACGTTCGCGACCAGCACAAGCAACACCATTGCGGTCACCGTCCCTTGACGGCGCATTGCCGAGACCGTCACGGCCTCGGTTGTCCAAACGCCGCCGTCCTCGTCGCAACGTGATTGCGACCAGGACGGCGGCGTTTGTCGTTCGCTTAAATTTCCACGTCGTCGGGATCGGCCGGCGGTCGCAGGATGACCGGAAGGCTCACGACTTGGCCTCAAGCTCGTCGAGTACTTCGCGCCAGGGCCTGCCGACGCCGGGGTTGGCCCCACCAAATCCGGTAGCCTCCACCGCCGACGGTGGCGCGGTCCTCCCACCGACGGCTGGCTGCGCCTCGCGCTGGCCTCTGCCTGATCATTCCAAGTCGAGATAGACTCAACGGTTCAGCGCGAATCCACATCCCGCGTTGGTCATCGGCATGCGGATAGCTTTATCCACCTCAACTTAGGAATCTGGGTGCCTCCCTATGCTCCCGGCTTTCGCCGGAAAGGAACAGACCATGTCCACTTCGTTGCGATGCGCGTTGCGTCTGATGCTCGGTGCTTTGCTCACGTTTGGTGCGCTGCCCGCCGCCGCGCATGCGCAGCGGATGCGCGCCATGTCGGTGCGCCCGATGACGCCCATGAACTCTTCTCATGCAAACATGCAAATGATGATGCAGAACCAGGCGATGATGGGCCACATGGCAATGATGGGCCACATGGCAATGATGGGCCACACGCCGATGGAATCGGCGGGGATGCACCCGATGCATACCTCGACGTCCCTGCACAACCTGACGACGTCCCTGCGCAACCTGAATACCACCCTGACGCAGACGCAGCGGACGGCTCGCCAGGATACCCAGCGGTTGGACACGATCGACCGGGCGGATCGGCGGGACAGGACGGCTTTACAGGACGGACTGCGCCGTCAAGCGCTCTTCTCAGCGTACAACTCCAACTCCAACCCCTACACGCAGGCCTCGGGCGGCAGTAACGGCTCGGGTTCCGGCGGCAGTAACGGCGCGGGTTCCGGCGGCAGTAACGGCTCGGGTTCCGGCGGCGGTTACGGTTCCGGCGGCGGCTACGGCTCGGGTTCCGGCAGCGGCTCGGGCAGCCCTCAGTCGAATCCCTACGCCTATGCCGATCCCTGGAATAGCGCGAGTGCCCTGCAACCATACAGCAGCACCCTCGATGTGCTGGGCGTCCCCACTGCGGGCGACCGCTTGAGCTGGCCGCTGGGCCTGCGCCTCGTGGCCCCTGCCGCCAAGGCGCAGGCGCTGCGCCGTCAAATCGATGCGGTGCTCCAGCTCGCCGTCACGTCGTCCGCCGACGGACAACTGTCCTCGGGCACCGTCGCGCTGGCGACCGACGCCGCCGAACAGCTCCGCGACTTGCTGCGCAAGAAGCAAGGCTCGCTCGTCATGGCCGAGAGCACCTACCGCGACGCGACGAACTTCCTTGATCGCCTGGACCTGTCGCTGCGCGCTGCAGCGATAGGCGAATTTTGGAGGGCTGCTTCGCGATCCGATCGCTCAAGGCATTGAGTCGTCGCCTGTTGATTCAGAAGAGTACGGCAATGTTCGAGTTCCTGCATCGTTGTTGTTCTAGTTGGTCGCGGATGCGGCGAAGCCCGACTGCAAAGGTCCGTGGCTGTTCCACCCGGCCGCTGCTGGAGATTCTCCAGGACCGCTTCGCGCCGGCGGTCCTCAACGTCAACACCACGGCCGACGTCCTCAATCGGCCGGCCGCCGTGGTCGCCGTGCGCTCGGTTATCGAGGTCGCCAATGTCACCCCGCGCGCCAACACCGGCGGCACGGGCGCGGCCGCCACCGCCAGCGCTGCCTCGCCGAAAACCACCGTGACCCTGCTCGCCTTCGTCATCGCCGACGGCGACGGTCCGACCGGCAGCGGCGCCCCGGCCGTCACCTTCCCGAACGCGCTGGCATTGCCGGCACCGCCGCCGCCCTTCGTATCGCCGCCGACCCTTAGTGTCGTGCAGGCGGTGGCCGCTCCGCCCACGCAGTTGCTGGCACCGTTCAGCCTGTCCACGGCGACCACGGTGCGGCCCGCAGCGGACGATAACACGCCGGACCGCGGCGGCGCCGTGGTGCCGGCAGAATCGCGGCCGATGTCGCCGGATGCGGACGGCATCGGCGACCCCGCCGAGCACGACGGATCACAGGCCCGGCTCGATGCGGTTTCGACGGTCGCCTTGGACAATGCACCGCTATTGGCCGCCGCGGCCAGCGAAGGCGTGCAGGCTCCCGGCCAACCCGTCGCCACTGAAGATCATGACGACCTGGAAAATGCAGGCAACCTTGGAAACTTGACGGCCGCCGCGGCTGGCGACGTTGGCACCATCACTGAGTTCGCCGGCGTGGTGCTCACGCTGCTCGTCGGCAGCTCGTGCGGTATGGGCATGGAGGATCTCCCACCGAATCCGGTGGTCTCCACCACCGGCAGTGGCGCCGGCACCGCTTTTGGGGCGAATGCACCGCGTGCTCGCCCAGGGCTGACAATTGAAAATCGAGAGAAATCCAATGGTTAGCAGCGAATTCCCGGCCTGCGCGGGGCATTGGCACACCGATCGCTTTACTACATCGTGAGGTCAACGCGGCAGTTTTGGGGGGAGTTCTCAATGCTCCGGCTCACTCGGATTGCGAATACGCACCGGGCCCAGATTATCAAGCTCGAAGGCAAGCTCCTGGGACCCTGGGTTGACGAGGTGAGCCGAGTGTGCGCAGGCGGCACGGACGCTGGCCGGCTCGACCTTGATCTCGCCGCCCTCGTCTTCGTGGATGCAGCCGGCGAGCGGCTGCTCCGCGAGCTAATCGCTCAAGGCATCGAGGTCGTCGCCTGCTCGAGCTATGTCGCGGAACTGTTGCGGTCAAGCGCGGGGATACGGCTCCTGGATCCTGAATGACCCGCCCACGCGCACGCGCCCGTTGGGAGAGAACCATGTCGCGCCGGAATTGGAAGGCTGTCTTTGCCGCTTATCGAAAGGCACATCCGCTCAGTGCCACGGGCGATGCCCGGCTCTCGACGGAGGAATGGGAGCTGTGCATGGCGATCGAGGAGTACAAGCGGACCAACGGCCGGCCGTTCCCGGCCTTCACGGAGGTGCTCGCGATCATGCTGGCACTCGGGTACCGGCGGGTCAAGGGGGCGGCATTGCCGGAGGCTGAGGCGGTCGAGCGCTTTCGCACGCGGAGCCGGCGGGCCCGTGCCCGGCAACGGCACGCGGAGGTGAGCGAGCCGCCGGGCCCAGCGTCGCCCGGCTCGGCGAAATCGGAATGCTAGCGCCGGCCCAGCGGCCGACGCGGCGGAGAAAATGCTAACGATGTTCCAATCGATGCTTTCGCCCGCTCTGAAAGGAGCGTAACCATGTTCCGAAGATATGTGTCCATCAGCGCCGCAGTATTGGCGTTGATTTGCCTTGCCGAAGCGCCGGGCCAACTGTACGCACAGCGCGGCCGCGGCGCTACTCCCCACGTTGGCCGATTCACCACCCCCGGCTTTCGGCAGTTCACGAATGCGCGCGTCAGCCGATTCAGCCCCGGCTTTGACCGGCGGTTCGATCGCCGGTTCGGCGGGTTCAGCCCCGGTTTTAATCGGCTGTTCGATCCGCGCTTCGGCGGGTTCAGCCCCGGCTTGGACCGGCGGTTCTTCGATCCCCGCTTTGGGGGGTTCAGCCCCGGCTTTGACCGGCGGTTCTTCAATCCCTTCATGCGCTAGATCGCGGTGCGTGCATCGGCCGTACCGCAGCGGCACGTGGCTCGCTTGCCGGCTTGCACCGGACTCCACAAGCGAGCCGCTTGTGGCTACGACGCTGTCGAATCGCGCATGGTCATTTACATGGAGGGATCATGATACCCACGCAAACAGCATGGCAGACCAACGACAGCCCTACCGAAACGACGAGCGACGGCAAACTCCTGATGCGCTTTGTCGATCGGCAGGACGCGGAGGCGTTCGAAACTCTGGTGCGGCGGCATCGGCCCAGGGTGTTGCACGTCTGCCGGCGCCTGCTTCAAGATGACCACGATGCGGAGGACGCCTGTCAAGCCACGTTTCTCGTACTGCTACGGCGGGCGCGATCGCTTGCTCAGCCGGAACTGCTCGCGAACTGGCTCTACGGTGTCGCGCTGCGCGTTGCCGGCAAGGCGCGGGTCCGGGCAGCCCGGCAGCGGCAGCGCGAGATGAACCGTGCGGCGGCCTGCGCCGGACCCGCTGGCCGACGTGCTCCAGCGCGAGCTGCGGTGCCTGCTCGTGGCCGAGGTGCAGCGTTTACCCATGAAGTACCAGGCGCCCCTGGTCCTTTGTTACCTGGAAGGCAACACCAATGTCGAGGCCGCCCGCCTGCTGCGCTGCCCCACCGGCTCGATGTCGTACCGGCTGGCCCGCGGCCGGGAACTGCTCCGGCAACGCTTGATTCAGCGCATGGCGGGTTGCCGTGAAGATGCCTTTCCTGATTGCTCATTCGTCTCGTGAGCAACGAGCAGAATCTTTGACGAGGTCCACGCGGATTGGGTAGGTTTTAGATCCGTTTCTTAACCATGTTCTTCAGAACAGAGGAGACCGCAAATGTTCGAGTTCCTGCGCCGGTGGTACAAGGGTTCGTCGCGGGTGCGGCCAATCACCAGCAACGTCCGCAAGCACCGTCCCCCGCTGCGGCTGGAAATCCTGGAGGACCGCTGCGTGCCGGCAATATTCAACGTCAACAGCACGGCCGACATCCTCAACCCCGCGGCCGGCGTGGTCACCTTGCGCTCGGCCATCGAGGCCGCCAACGCCACGCCGGGCGGCAATACCATCAATCTGACTGTTGCCGGCACCTACTCGATCACGCTGCCCGGGACGCCGGGCGAGGTCGATAACGCCGCTGGCGAGTTCGCCATTTCGGCTGCCGGCGGCAACCTCACGATCGACAACACCAGCGGTGGGACCGTCATCGTCAACGGCAACCATCTGGCCCGCGTCTTCGACATCAACCCGATCTTCACCATCGGCAGCGCCGTTGTGACTGACGGCGGCAGCGGCTTCAAGACGGCGCCGACCGTCACCCTCACCGGCGGCGGCGGCACCGGGGCCACCGCGACGGCCACCATCGCCAACGGCCAGGTCGTCAGCGTGACCATCACCAACGCCGGCAGCGGCTATACGTCGGCGCCGACCATCACGTTCAGCGGCGGTGGCGGCAAGGGAGCGGCCGCCACCGCCATCGTCGCCTCACCGAAAATTAGCGTGACGTTCGAAGGCTTCACCATCGAGAACGGCAATGCCAGCGGGGGCAACGTTCCGGCCGGCGCCGGCGGCGGCATCCGCGACAACAACAACGCCAACCTGACGTTGACCAATATCGTCCTTACCGACAACTTCGCATCCGCCGACGGCGGCGGCGTCTCGATGACCGACCTCGTCGACTTCGGCTGGGTGCTGACGATCAACAACAGCACGATCAGCGACAACCGCGCCGGCGACCAGGGCGGCGGCGTCGAGGAGGACGGCACCGGCCTGGTCAAGATCAACGCCGGCACCGTCATCACCGGCAACACCTCCACCAACGAGGGTGCCGGCGTCTACCTCGACTCCATCCCCGAGGGCGGCGTGTTCAGCGTCACCGTCACCAACGGCGGCCGGGGCTTCACCAAGGCGCCGACCGTCACGTTCACCGGCGGCGGCGGCACCGGCGCCACCGGCACCGCGATCATTTCGCACGGCCAGGTCGTCGCCGTGACCATCACCAATCCCGGCACCGGCTTCATCGCCGCGCCGACGATCACCTTCTCGGGCGGCGGCGGCAAGGGTGCGGCCGCCACCGCCAACTTGACGCTCGGCACCTCCACCACGGACATCACCGGCGCCACCATCACCAACAACGTGTCGCTCGACTCGATCGGCGGCGGCGTCGCCAACTCCGGCGATGGTGTCGTCAACATCGCGAACAGCACGATTGCCAACAACTTCGCGGGCACCACCGGCGGCGGCTTCTCCGATGAGAACAACCAGGGCACGCTGAATGTCACCAACAGTTTCTTCCTCAACAACACCGCGGCCGGCAACGGCGGCGGCATCTTCGTCGGCAGTCCCACCACCACCATCACCGACACGGAGATCGACGGCAACGTCAGCGGCGGCAACGGCGGCGGCATCTTCGCCGGCGGCACCACGCTGACCGTTCAGGCCAGCACGCTTGCCGATAACGTCACCTCGGGCGGCGGCGGCGGCATCGAGTTCGCAACCAGCGGCAGCACCCTGGCCAATGGCTCGACCATCACCAACTCGACCATCACCGGCAACGTGGCTCTGAACCGCACTGTCGTGACCACCGGCGGCGGCATTGACGCGTCAGCCGCCTTCACCGGCGACCGTGATGCTGCTCAATGACACCATCAACGGCAATTTCGCCGGCAGCGGCGGCGGCGTGTCGACGGCGAACACGGCCGGCTCCGCGGTCATCGTCGAAGACACCGTCATTGCCGGCAACTTCCTGGACAATCTCGGCAAGGGGCCGGACGCCGCCGGCGCCTTCATCGACAACGGCGGCAACCTGATCGGCATCAGCGGCCCCGGCAGCGGCAACACCGGCTTCACCGCCGCCACCACGCAGACCGGCACGGTCGCGAACCCGCTCAATCCGTTGCTCGGTCCCTTGCAGAACAACGGCGGGCCGACCGTCGGCGCCGCGGGCGATTCGATGACGCTGCAGACCGAGGCGCTTGAGGCCGGCAGCCCGGCCATCGACAAGGGCGTGGCCGGCGGTCCGACGGTGGACGAGCGCGGCTTCGTCCGCGATGACGTAGCCAGCGGCACGGGGACGGACGTTGGCGCGTTCGAGTTTTAGAACGCGACGCCGTCAACGTTCGTTAGGAAATGCACCGCAGAGACGCAGAGAAGACCGCAGAGGCAGCAGGAGGGGCGATAGGCCGAATCATTTGCGGCCCAGTTCCTCCGTTCGCCTGCTCTGCGTGTCTTTCTCTGCGTTGCTGCATCGCTGCGGTTCTGCCGCTGTGCAAGCACATATTTCATAGGACAATCACTCCGTCCTCGGCGTTGCTCACTTCGACGTCCGTCATGCCATCGACGCGATTGGCGGTCTCCAGGCGATCCGTGTCGCCGCTGCGGTCGATGCTCACCAAACGCCAGCGGTCGCCGTAGCGGCCGAAGGTCCAAAACTCCTGGTAGGGAATGCGCTTTAGTGAGCCGCGAACAATTTCCCCGTTCCGATCGTCGCAAAAATAAACCTTGGCCTCAAAGGTGATGAGTGCCGTGACCTCGTGGCAGGCCGGCTCCGACGGGCACGATACGTTGACGAACTCCAGCCGCAGGACGCGTAAATCCTCGATACGGTTGATTTCATGGTTGCCGCGCATGGCCCGCAGCAATTCCTCGTGCTGGGCCAGGATAGACGGGCCGAGCAATTCGCTCACGGGACCGTAGTCGCGATCCGCCCAGCATTGCTGCACGCGGGTAAACGTCCCGGTGATGAAGGCGCGCAGCACGTACGGGCTGAACGGGGCGTCGTGTTTGGCAAGCACTTCGAGCAGGCGCGTCGTCTTGCGGGCCTTCGCTTCCACCTCGTCCGGTCGAATGATCAGGTCTTCCAGGGGTGGAATCGAGGGCGGCATCGACGGCGGGGCCAACGAGGGCGCGGGAGATTTGGCCCCGCCCAGTGCCTGGCCGAGCTTGTAGCCGGCAACCGCGAGGACAATGACCACGACGATGGCCACGATGATCCAAAAGACGTCACTGCCGCCGCTGCCGTGAAATAGGGGAATGTGCGGGAGGAAGTGCGAACCGCCGCCGCCCGGGGGAATTCGCGGAATGGGAATAAATCGCCCCGCCTGGCCGTATGCTTGCGCAGCGGTCCAAAAAACGACGCCCAGCGCCGCCGACACGAGAGAGACGAAGCGCATAGCAGGACTCCTCAAGGGGCGCCTCGAAAGAGGTAGCCGACCAGCATCGCGACCACGAACACCGCTGCCCCACTGCCGAGGAAGACCACAACTGCGCGGCCGCTGGGCCCTTGGAATGGCTCGCTCACAGGTTTCTCGACGGCAGTCCTGATATCCGGGATTTTGACGGCAGGCATCGGTATCTGCCACGGCGGGGCAAATGCCTTTTCCTGGGCAAGCTGTTTTTCGTAGGCCTCCTTGAGCACCGCCAGCTTGGGTTCGAGCCGGGCCGCCACCGCCAGGTCGGCTTGCGCGCTCTCCTTCTTTTTCTGATTGGCGAAAGCCAGCCCGCGCAGCGCGTAGGGCTCGCCGCCCTCCGCTTCCAACCGCAGCGCCGCGTTGGCGTCGGCAATCGCCTTGTCATCCTCCTTCCGCTGCAGGTGCGATCGCGCCCGCAACAGGTGCGTCAGAGGATCCTCCGGGTCGAGGCGCAGGGCCGCGGTCGCGCTCTTGATCGCATCGTCGCCGCGGTCGAGCAGGTCGTAGGCCTCAGCGAGCAGGCGGTGAGTCGCTGGGTCATCGGGATCCAATTCGATTGCCCGCTTGCAGTCGCCGATCGCGTCGAGGACTCGATTGACCGGGGGGCTCCTCCCCGCAGGGTTGCCCTTATCGAATTCGGCCGGCCGGGCGGCGAGAATCATCCGAAACACCTTACGCTCCCCAAACCGCTCGATCTCCAGCTCGAACGGTGCACCGGGCCTGAAAGTAGCAACGTAATCGGATACCTCCTTGAATTGAGTTGGCCGAAGAGATCCGACACGAATGATTCTATCGCCGACCTGGACACCGGCCTTTCCGGCGGGCATGTCGGCATGCACGATGTTGATTATCAGCGTATCGTTATGGGGAGTCCCCAGACCCATTGCCGCAGGCTGCCGGAGCGGCCCGAGGTAGGCGACGGCCCGCGCCTGATAAGGGCCCGCTTCCTTGGGATTCATCTTGATCAGCTCGGTCCAATCCGCAATCGCTTCGTTATCCAGCTTCAGCAGCTCCAGGATTTCGGCGCGGGACAGATACGCTTTTTCCCGGTCCAGCAGCAGGGCCGCGTCGAAGTCCGATCGGCTGCGGTCCGCGTCACCCGCCCTGGAGTACGCCACGCTGCGCAGAGCATATATATGGACCGATTTCGCGTCGAGCTTCAGGGCCTGATCGCAGTCGGCCAGCGCACTCTTGATCTCTCCCTTCAGCAGGAAAAAAGCCGCCCGCAAGGGGTAAGCCAGATGCGCAATCCAGTTGTTGCCTCCTTTCAGGGCAAGGTCGCACTCGGCGAGGCCCTTGTCCGGTTCATCTCGCAATTGATAGAACGCGGCACTAAAGAGCCGTAGGTAAGAGTAATTGGGCCGTAGCGTGACGGCTTTTTCCAGGTCGGCCAGCGCCCTTTGCTTGCGGCCGCGATAGAGATGGCACAGGGAGCGGACGGACAGGGCCAGGGCGCTGTCCGGATTGATCGCCATGGCGGCGGCGCAGTCGTGGAAGGCCCGACGGGGGTCGCGGTCCAGCATGTGGCATGCGGCGCGTTCGAAATAGGCCCTCACGTTGCGCGGGTTCAGCTCCAGTGCCCGGTCGAGGTCGGCCAGCTCGCGGGTGGGGCGCCGGCGCTCAGGGTACACGCGGGCCCGGCAGCAGTACACCCAGCCATCGCGCGGCGCCAGCTCCACGGCGCGGTTGCAGTCGGCCAGCGCCGCCGCGTCGTCGTGCAGCGCGAACCGCGACACGCCGCGCACAGCGAAAGCCCGGGCGTTCTTCGGCTCGAGGCGGATGGCCTCGGCGAAATCGGCGAGTGCCTGCACGTGTTCGTCGCGGCTGGCACGAACCGCGCCGCGCGTCAAGAGACGCGCGTATCGTTAGGCAGCCGCCGTACCGCTTCTTCGGCGTCGGCGAGGGCTTGGTCATCGTTGAACTTGCCGGAGTTCGCCAGGGCGCGGTGGCAATGGGCCATCGCCTGGCCCGGGTCGAGTTGCAGCGCCTTGTCGGCGTCGGCGATGGCCCGGTCGAGGTCGTCGGGCCGATCGAGGTCCCGACCCATGCCGGCGTACGTATCGGCGCGCAGCACGTACAACTCGGCATCGTCCGGAGCGCGCGTTAGTGCGGCGTCCAGGTCCACGACGGCTTCTTCCCAGCGTTCCAGCACCATCGCGAGGAGAGCGCGCTCGCGCCGTGCCTCCACGGAGCGGGGATCGAGGCGAACCGCCTCCGAGAATTCAGCCAGGGCCCCGTCGGTGTCGTCCTGCTCGATGGCCAGGCGGCCCGCGGCGAGATGATCGGCCACGCGCGCCGCGTTCCAGCGAGCCAGTATTGCGAAGGCGAGCCCGACGAGCACCAGCACCACGGCAAGGCCGACCAGGCGAGATGGGCGGAAAAACCATTGGATGAGACGCATGGCGTATATATCTCCTCGTTGACTGCGGCGCACCGGCGTTAGCCCCGGTAGGGGCGGCAGATAGCAGCCCAGGACGTAAGTCCTGGGTTCACGCTCAGGAGCATCGGTTGGAGTCCCGGTAGGGACGGCAGAAACGCACGCCAGGCGATCGCTCTGCCGTCCGCTGCCGTCCCTTCCGGGACTCAGGCCTGTTTGCGACGGCTAATCCCAGGACTCACGTCCTGGGCTACTATCTTCCGTCCCTACCGGGACTATTAACCACTCACCTGTGATTCGGCGCCCTCCACTCGCTCACAGACTGCGCATGGAAAGAACAGCTGATACCCCGGTGCAAGAACATGAGGTGCCTGCTCTCGCCACCACTCGGCCGCCTCCGGTGATCCCGCAGCCAAACGCCGTATGGCCGCGCCGCCATGGACAAGATAGCCAGTCATCGTTTCCTGGGCCTCGCCGGACAAGACGGCGACGGTTTTTGGCGCACTCGGCTGACTTTCGCCGCGGATCAGCGGCAGCTCCAGCCCGACCCAGGCTCGCCGAATGTGCTCAGGAGCGTCGCCTGGTGGCGTATGAACGATACGGACATGGTGCATAGGACTCCTTCCCCAGCCACGAATGATCGACAATCCAAGCAAGAAAACCGCGACCAGACTCACAGGTCCCAGCGCATGCTCGAAAGCTATCGCGCATGCGGCGGTCAGCAACCAAGCCCCCATAAGAATGGGCGGGCACAAGAGCATCACCAGAGCGACGAGGCAACAAAACCGAGCGATGACCGGATTGCTCGTGCCGATGGATTCGCTCATTGACTCCAGCTCGTCACGAGGCGCAAATGCGTGAGAATGAGCGAAAACAACGGCTCCTACTGAGCATCCAAGGAATACACCCAACCCCACGAGCCCAAACACGATCACACCCGCGATCTGCAAAAATGGCGAGGGCTCCTCGCGAGTTTGGTTTCCTCCATGCTGCGCTGCTCCACGCGCAACGCCGTGCGCAATAATGGGTGCAACAGGCGCCGGCGTTCGCGACAGCGCGCGTCCGAGTAGCTTCCCGAACTGGGCCTGGCAAGGACCACCGGTCGCGGCCAGGAGCGCCACGATGGAGAGGGAATAGGCTGATCTCATGGAAGCACCTATATGAGACGGTTTTGTAACGCAAACACCACGCCATACATGCCGGTTTGAATGATCAAGATCAGCACGGCCGCGATCTTGTTGCCAATACCCCAAACTACGAGATTGCCGTCCTTGTCATAGCCGTTCTTGTAGACATCGCCGGTGAGCGCGATGACGCACAGGGCAATGGTGACGGGCGAACAACACAGGAGTGCCAGAAACACCAGCGCCCCCGGTTCGCGACGGTACCACGGAACTTCGTCGTAGGTCTTGTATTTCATCGGCGAGTCTCCCCTGGGGCCAAAGTCCACGAACGCAGCAAAAGGCACTTCTTCATAGGCCCTCTTATTATTCTCGCTTGCGCGAACTCTTCCCTTCGACGGTCGCGGGCCCGCTGATCGTCATCTGCAATTGCTGGCCGCCCTCGGTCACCGTGGTGGACATGGTGATGGGTCCGGTCACCCGCACGGTCACGACACCGCCCGGCTGCAACGGCAAACGGATTGCGCCCGTGGTCTTCAAGTCGAAGTGCAAATCACCCTGCTCATCCTTGAACGTGCCGTGAATCTCAAGGTCCTCGGCGATCTGAGCGTAGGACTTGCCGTCTTCCTTAAACGTCTTGGCAAACTTCATCTTCCACTGGCCGGAGTCAATTTCGGCGCTCGTACGGAAGAATTTGCGCAATTTGCTCACGTCCACGGTCCAGCTGTAGCCGGGACTGACCGGCTCGGCAGGAAACCAGTCGGCGATGGATTCGGGGGCCGGAAAATGCTTCAGTTCAGCGGCCTGTTTGGGACTCGGCACCTTTCCGACCAAGGTCCGCTTCCAGTCGTCGCCGACCTTCTCAAACTCAATGGTCTCGCCCTGCAGCGGGCTTGGCTCGGTGTGGTTTTCGGTGTGGCCCTGCGACCGGATGGTTTCTGTACGCTGCTCAGACACGACCTTGAGACGGCTCTTCGTTACTTTGCCGTCCGCCACGGCCAGGATCTCTTCCTCGTCAACTGCCTCGACCAGAAGATCCATCTGGCCGGTTTCCGGCATGCCCGCGCCCGTGGCGGTGATGGTGGCGTTGGTCATCGTCACCTTGAACTCATCTCGGTATACCTGGCCGACCTTGGGGGGCCGGCCACGGAGATCCACTCGCGAGGAACAGCCGGCCGCGAACAGCAGGCTCCATGCCGCGAGCAGCGGCAGAACAATACGACTCACCGTCCCAGAAGCTTGCGGGTGCATGATCATGGTCTCCTTTACCTGTCCTCGCGGTCTGGCGCAACGGTCATGATGCGTCATGATGCAGTCTTGTTCTTGCGGCCGAAAATGGCTCCAAACACCGCAGCAATGCCGCCGGCGATCCCCGCCAGGATGCCACGGCCCGAAACCCCCTTGAACCAACTTGCGCGCGGCGCTGCCAGGCGGGAGGCGGAGACTTCCGCCAGACCGGACGGGACGTTGAACCGTGCGTGCGGGACAAAGGACTCTCGTGGGAGCATCGATGGGATTGGCTTTGTGTAAGCAGGTTCATGTACTCCCAAACCGTGTGCCGCGCCGGCAACGCCGTGCTGGACCATGTGGCCCCACGGCACGTGGTATTGGCTACCCTTCGTGTCCCCGTTGTTGCCCACGCCCGGACCCGGGACGAATGGCCGGATTCCAGGCGCGAACGGCTGCGCCTCGGCCCGGCTCGTCAGCAACCCGAGAACAGTCGCTGCTGCCCATGTCAAAGTCCAGATCGTTTTCATGAACGTACTCCTGTAAGTTGCAAAACACCTACTAAGCTAAGGGGGCGTATCTTTCGTGTCTGGCGGCCGCATTCGCCGATTGGCAAAAAGCACTCTGATGCCGTATAACTGGGCGAGCAGACCCACAAGGCCCACCCAGGCGCAAACGAATGTCATCTCTGAATCAACAAATGAACCATTCGGCCTGTGAAGGCTGATCCACAAATACGCCATCACACCCATGAGACAAGAACCAGCCACGATGAACACCACAGCCGCCCACCGCGGTGTGGGCGGCGTGTACTGAGTTTGGCAGCTCGTGCACACCCGATCGGGGCCGTATGCAATGTACGCCTTGGACGGAACGGACTTGTATTGAAGTCCGCCGCAGGATGGGCAGCCTTCGACGACAGGGTTCGTAGCCATATGGTACCTCCACGAAGGTGAAACACGCCGAGCCGCTTCTGTAGAGGACGCCATCCTGGAGAGAATCACTCGCGGAAAAAAATGCCGGATTCTACGGCACGGTCGGAAGCCGCCGTAGATAAACCCAGCCGCGGAAGCTTCCCGCCGCGGCGAAACGGTTGTCGGGCGAGATGCACAGACTTCGGGTTCCGGTTCGCGGAACTGTGGCAAAGCGGTGCAACTCTTTGCCCGTGGCCAGGTCGCGTCTGCGAAAGGCCTCCTGTCCGTGGGCTAAAGGGCCACCAGTTGCGGAAAGAAGCAGAACGATGCACAGGGCCGATCTCATGGAGGCACCCAACCTTCGGATTCGACGTTGCCGTCGCGCACCAGCGTCTCGCCTACCCTTCAGAGCGGGACTGTGATGTTTTTCTGCGCGCCCGAGCGAAAAAAAAATGGCAGCTCGCGGCGACCGGGTTCGCAGCCATTTGGTACCTCACGATGGACCGGTGAAACACGCCAAGCCGCTTTTGTAGAGGACGCCATCCTGGAGAGAATCACTCGCGGAATTTCTGCTCGCCGTCAATTGGGCAACCGCCAAAGGTAGACCCCGGCGCGGAAACTACCGGCCGCGGCGTAGCGACCGTCCGGCGAGAAAGAGAAACCTTGACGGCCGATGGCGTTCTCGAAGCGATGGATTTCCGCGCCGGTCGCAACGTCGAAAATGACAACGGTGTTGCTGGCGCCGGCAAGGAGCAGGCGCCGACCGTCCGGCGTCAGCGCCATCTCGGGCGACGGGCCGGTCTTGTCGCTCAGGTCGAACTGGTGCAACACCTTTCCGCTGCCCGCCTCCCAGACGCGCACAGTCCAGTCCTTACCCCAGGCCACGATCGCCTCGCCACCCGGCAAGAACGATGCGCCGGTTACCTCGGCCGTGGATCCCGTAAACGAGCGTACCGCCTTGCCGGTCGTCGCGTCCCACAGGCGCAGCGTCTTGTCGGGACCGTAGGACAACACCTGCGTGCCGTCGGGCGAGAAGATGCCGGTGCAGGCGGCGGTGTGGCCTTCCAGCCTGTGCAAGAGCTTGCCGTTGTCCGCGTCCCAAAGCCGCAGCGTCTTGTCGGGGCCGTAGGACAGCATGCGCTCGCCGTTGGGAGAGAAGACGCCGTAGCACTTGTCGTTGTGCCCTTCGAGGCTGGCCAGCTCCACGCCCGTTTCGATGTCATAGAGGCGGAGGATCTTGTCGTTCCCACCGGCGAGAAAGCGCTTGCTGTCGGGGGCCACGGCCACGCTAATCGGGCTGGCGCCGCGGCCTTCGAACTTGCGGACGAGCTTGCCGGTGGCCACGTCCCAGAGGAACAGGCTGCTTTCCCGGCTTTACCAGGTCAGGAGCTGCTTGCCGTCGGGCAGGAAAAGCCCCCCGCTGTACCACGGATTGCCGCCGGGGGCGAACTGCTGCAACGGCTTGCCGGTGGCCACGTCCCATAAGCGGATGTAGCCCTTCGGCCCGGCGTCGCCGCCGGCGAGGAACGCGGTGCCGTCCGGCGTGAACCGCGACCAAGTTATGTTGGCGGGCTGCCCCTTCTGCTCCGCGTCGAACCAGTTGTGGTGATAGACCAGGCCGACCGGGTGGTCGGACTTCGGGCTCCCGGATTTGTTCCGCAATTCCGCCACCGCGGTCCAGAGCTTCTGCCACGCTTCGCGCTCGTCGGCCGGTAGTTTGCTCAGGGCGTCCTGGTCGCGAATGCCGGCCAGGGCGCTGTCCATTTGCCAGCGTCGCATCCGTTGCCAGACGATATCTCGGTCCTGAGCATAATGGCGTTTGCTCAGTTGCATGGTGTACGCGGCAAGGTCGGCCCGCAGCCAATCGAGGGCCTGCCGGCGCAGGCCCGCTTTTTGCGAATCGTCCGGCGGCGGTTCGTCGTTGCCAAGGCCGGCGGCGGCCAGCGCCGCGGAACAGGCGCCGTTGTAACGATTCGCCGTCTTCATGTCATCGGCCAGCGCCGGAAAGTCCGCAAATGCGTCGGCGTACAGGCGGGCCTTCGCCACGTAGAGCTTGTTGATTTCGCAGAGACCGGCCATCGCGCTCAGCTCGTCGGGCGTGCGGACCTTGAATTCGCCTTTTTGCAAAGCAGGCAGTTTGTCCAGCATGGCAGTGACGGCCATGCGTTCGGTGTCCGCGAGGTTGGCCACCGCGGTGCCAGACCTGGGGTCAAGCTTGATCGCGTGGCGGAATTCGGCGATGGCATCGTACAGCTTGCCTTGATCTCTCAGAGCGTAGCCGAGGGAGTTGTGGTAATTGGCCTCGCCCGGCTGTAGCTCGACCGCCTTTCGGCACGCATTGACTGCCTCTACCAGCTTCCCATGAAGACGCAGCGTCCAACCGAGCTGGTCATGGGCTGCCGCAAACTGGGGATCGACGTCAACGGCCTTGCGAAGCGCCCCGATCGCGTCGTCGAGCTGGTTCCTGTCCCTGAGCAGGCGACCGAGCCGGTAGTGGGCCTCGGCGAATCGGGGGTCGATGGCGATGGACCGTCGGTAGGCGGCGATGGCCGCGTCGAGCTGCTCCTGCTTGTGAAGCGCCTTGCCGAGATCGCTGTAAGCTGCGGCAAGCTTCGGATCGATGTCCACGGTCTTGGCCGCGGCGAGTTTCGGGTCGATGGCGACGGCCTGCTCGAAAGCGGCGACCGCCTCGGGTAACTGCCTTTGCTCAAGCAATACCAGGCCCAGGTTGTTGTGGGCGTCGGCCAATTGGGGATCGATTGCGATGGCCTTGCGGAAGGCGGCGATGGCCTTGGGCAGCTGCTTTTGATCAACCCATATCAGGCCCAGGCTGTTGTGGGCGACGGCCAATTTCGGATCGATTTCGATCGCCTTTCGGAAAGCCAGGTTCGCCTCAATCAGCTGGTGCTGTTGGGCAAGGACCAGGCCCAGGTTGTTATGGGCCAGCGCATTTTTCGGGTGCAGCGCAAGGGCCTTGCGGCAGGCGGTGACGAGCTCCTGCTGCAGGAGACGGCGCAGATACGCATCCTCCCAGGGTGCGTCTTTGCCAGGCCGTGCCAGGGTGAGCGCGACCCCGGCCTTGTCCATCTGTCCCAGCTCCAGATGGGTCAAGGCGAGGAAGTAATGGGTCAGCGGGCTGGGCTTGCCGTGCAGCTCGACCGCTCGGGTCAATGCGGCCAGCGCCCTGGCGGGTTCGCCGTTGCGATAGAGGGCGCCACCGTGGAAGGCGTGGTTGAGCCAGCTCCCCGAATCGCTCTGGAGTGCGCGCGTGGTGCCGATCAAGACGCGTGCTGGGACGATGCCGCCGTCCCTGCAAAGTACGCCGGTGCAGGCGATGCTGTTGGGGAAAGTCAGCTCGTGGAAAGGCGTCTGCACGAGGGCCGGCAAACCCGGCAACAGGCCCGGAGGTTGCGCTGCCGTCCCGAGCCAGCCGGCCAGCGTCGCGGCTTGCTGCGCCGCGGCGGCGTAGCCGGATTTGCCGGCGAGGTAGCGGCCGAGGCGGAACGCGAGGGCCAACGCCTGGTTGTCCCTGTCCGCCGCTTCCGCTTGTTCGCGGTGCTGGTGTAAATCCGGGGCGGTCACCCAAACTCGAAAACGGCGCTCGTTGTCAGGACCCGCGCCGGACCGCGCGTCCCAGAGCTTGACCGTGTTGTCCATGCTCGCTGTGGCCAGCACCTGGCCGTCCGCGGCAAACGCCATGCTCGTGACGCCGCGCGTGTGCACCCGTAAGGTGCGGAGTTCCTGGCCGGTCCGCACGTCCCATAGCTTGACCTCGCCGTGCCCAAATCCCGGGGACAACGCGTGGCGGCTCTTGGTCATCGTAGAAACCAAAAACGACACACCCCCGCTCGCCGAGGCGAGCACCTGGTCGTCCGCGGCAAACGCCACGCTCGTGGCCCCGTGCGTGTGCCCGCGGAGAGTGCGAAGTTCCCGGCCGGTCCGTGCATCCCATAGCTTGACCGTGCTGTCAAAGCTCGCCGACGCCAGCAGCTGGCCGTCCCTGGAAAAGGCCACGCTCCAGACAGCGCTCGTATGCCCGCGCAGCGTGTGGAGTTCCTGGCCGGTCCGTACGTCCCACAGCTTGACCGTCTTGTCCTCGCTCGCCGAGACCAGAGTCTTGCCGTCCGGGGCGAAAGCCACACTGGTTACAACGATCGCTTCTCCGAACGGCACTTTGACGCTGGTATGCCCGCGCAGGGTGGCAAGATCCTGGCCGGTCTGCGCGTCCCACACCTTGACCGTACCGTCCTGGCTTGCCGAGGCCAGCAGGTGGCCGTCCGCGGCAAATGCCACGCTGGTGACCTCGTTCGTATGCCCGCGCAGAGCACGGATTTCCTGGCCGGTCCGCGCGTCCCAGAGCTTGACCGTGCTGTCATAGCTCGCCGAGGCCAGCACCTTGCCGTCGGCGCTAAACGCAACGCCCGTGACCACGTCCGCATGCCCGCGCAGAGTGCGCAGTTCCTGGCCGGTCGGCATGTCCCACAGCTTCACCGTGTGGTCCGAACTCGCCGAGGCGAGCATCTGACCGTCCGCGGCATACGCCACGCTCGTGACCCAGTGCGTATGCCCGCGCAGGCGTGCGCAGTTCCTGGCTCGAGCGTGCATCCCACAGCTTGACCGTCTTGTCATTGCCCCCCGATGCAAGCACCTGGCCGTCCGCAGCAAACGCCACGCTCGTGACCCAGTGCGTATGCCCGCGCAGAGTGCGGAGTTCCTCGCCCGACGCACGTCCCATAGCTTCAGTGTCCGGTCCCGGCTTGCCGAGGCCAGCACCTGGCCGTGGGCGGCAAACGCCACACTCTCCACACCGTCCGTGTGCCCGCGCAGGGTGCGTAGTTCCTGGCCGGTCCGCGCATCCCACAGCTTGACCGTTTTGTCGTCAAAGCTCCCGGAAGCCAGGAGCCGGCCGTCCGCGGCAAAGGCCACGCTGGTTGATCGGCCCGTATGCCCCCGGAGGGTGCGCAGCTCCTGGCCGGTCCGCACGTCCCACAACTTGACCGTCTTGTCCTCGCTAGCCGAGGCCAGCACGTTGCCGTCCGGGGAAAACGCCACGCTCTTGACATGCGTGAAATTCCCCGGTTGGCGCCGCGGGGTTTGATGCCCGCGCAGGGTATGCAGCACCTGGCCGGTCCGCGCGTTCCACAGCTTGACCGTCTCGTCATAGCTCGCCGAGGCCACCACCTGGCCGTCCGCGGCCAACGCCACGCTCGAGGTTCTTGTCGCAACCCGCGGGGTTCGAAGACTCACCCCGCGGCGTGGCGGACGGGTGGTGGAAGCGGGCGATGGCTTCCTTGAGGCTGTCGCCGCGAATCAGGCGCATGGCGTAGAATGGCCGGCCGTCGGCGTATGTGCCCAGACCGTAAACCGGCACGATCCCCGGATGTTCCAGGCTGCCGGTGATCTCCGCCTCGCGCAGGAAGCGCGCGCGGCTCTCGGGACGGTCGGCGTAACGCTGCTGGATCTCCTTGAGCGCGACCTCGCGATTCAGCTCGGTATCGACGGCGACGAACACCTCGCCCAGGTTTCCCCTGGCGTGCGTCCGCAGGCGGCGGAAACGGGTGCCGGCCGCGGTCGGTGTGCCCGCGGCCACGTGGTCATCCAGCGCGGCCGGGGACGGATGGGCAGACATGACCTGCGGCGTCTGTTGGAGCTGATTGCCGTCCGAGCTTGCGGAGCCGATTGCCTCCTTGAGCGGCGAGAACAGCACGCCGACCTCGTGCCCCGCGCTCAAGAACGGCTCGAGCTCGGCGGCCAGATCGGGGTAGCCGCGCAGGAACTCCACGCGCTCGGGTCGCCGGCCGGCTTCGACCGCCTTCTGGTAGGCCAGGAGGGCGTCCGCCAGGCGATCGTCGCGTTCCGCCGTATTCATGGTCAGCCTCCCGTCAGGCTTGATTTTGGGTAGCCGCATTCGTGAGAATGCGGGTGACGTCGCCCGCATTCTCACGAATGCGGCTACCAAGCAACCCTCATTCGCGACTCGCCGCGGTACTACGCGAGCAGTTCGCGGAGGCGCAGCATGCCGCGATAGAGCAGCATCGCCGCCGCCTTTTCCGTCTTGTCCATGTTCTCGCCGATCTGGACCACGGGCGTTCCATGCAGGTGGTGATAAATAATCGCGTCACGTTGCTCCTCGGGCAGCTGCTCCACGGCTGCCGCGAGCCGCACCAGCTCCTCGGCACGCTCAGCCCGGTCGCTGGGGGAGGACTGCTCAGCGGCCAGAAACGCGTCGAGGCGGACGGACGAGTCTTCGATCGCCTGCTCCAGCGACTGCAAGAGACCAACGTCACGCTTCTTCCTCCGTGCGGCCGTGATCTTGTCCTTGGCGACGTTGGCGAGGATGCGCTGCAGCCAGCGGACCAGCTCCCCGTCGGTCGTGCCGCGGAACTGATCGAACCTTTCGATCGCCCGGCAAAAGGCGTCCTGCACGAGATCGGAGCCATCCCACAACCGCTTGAGCCGCGGGTCGAGCAGAAGCTGCCGTGCCTGCAAGCGCAACAGCGGCCGATAGCGGTCGAGGGACTCTACGCTGGGCGGCATGGCGCTCTCCCATTTAGGACGACATCGGTTGGCCGATGACTCGCGGTAACTGCCCCGGCGGATGTCGCCGGTAATCTTTAACCACGGATGGCACGGATGACACGGATGGAAGAGGGGCGGTTTCTTATCCGTGTGATCCGTGTCATCCGTGGTGATTTCGGCTATCCCACAGCGGTTTGAGCCGCGGGTCGAGCCTGAGCGACACGATGCTTGCCCTTCGCCGCCCGGGAGCTGATATCCTTGGGCGCGGGTCGGTTTGCCGGTGTCGTTCTCGCGGTTGGCGGCGCAAAGACATGCCGTTGCACAAGGCCGCCCACCGCGGCGCCCATGAGTTTGGGACTTTCGCTGCCACGAACAAGCTCGAAACGATTCTTCTGCATCCACTGACCCGGGAATGCGGCACTGCCATCGAAGCTCCTGATGCAGTAACTCACAAACAGGTTCCACCATGCCTGGTTGAATTCGAGGTGTGCCGCGGCGAGGAGCTTCCGCACACGCTGCACGCGTTGCACGTCCGTGGCAAACAGCGCGAATTCATACTTGAGCGATGCCCAAAATTTCTTTGGTGGCGGCGGCACCTTGACGTTGCCGTGCTCACTGACATCGAGCGCCGTGACCATGCAACCGTTGTGAGTGCCGTCGCCAAAGCTCCGCCGTACCGGTTTGAGTCCGGTGGCGAGAAAGGCCAGCTCAAACTCGCAACAGAGTCGGGTAAGGAAATCTTCGTGCGTCATCGTGGCCTCCAGGGAGTGTGTCGGGGATGTATTCGAAACCGAGCCATGATGTCACATATAGCCGCGGGAGTTGTCGTTGGCGAAGCCTTCCGCCCGCGCGGCCAGGGCGGGCTGGGTGACCTTGTTGTGGCGGCGGTCCAGCAGCCGGCGGCGGGCCAGCAGCGACGCCACCGAGTCCGCGTAGAACATGCCGCGCGGCGTGGGGCGAATCGCGTCCTCGCTGATCGCGATCAACTCCTCAGCCTCGGCGGCCTCCATCTCGCCGGCCATGTCCTCCGTCACGTCGGCGCCGAACAACGCGCGGTAGTCGTCGCGGTCGATGTGGAGGGCCGCCAACCGCCGCGTCAGGTAAAAGACACGCAAATCGTCCTGGTCGTACTCGAAGTAGCGATCCCACGGCGCGGAACCGCGCTTGACCGCGGCCGTGTAGTCGGCGGCGCTGTCGGGGTTGAGCAGCTTCAGTCCGCCGGTGAAGCCAGGATCGGCGGCGAAGGAGATGCCGCCCGGCCCGAAGCCGAGCATGTCGAAGCGGTCGGCGCGGAAGCCGAATTCCTCGTAGACGAAGCGGCGCTCGTCATTAACGAAGGCCCGGCGCTCGAAATTGGTCAGCGTGGTTTGCACAAAGCCGCGCGCAGCAGACGCTCACGCAGGTCGAGCCAGCTCTCGGCGGCCGTCTCGTTATTGGGCAGGCCGGCCAGCATCTGCGGGTCGTGTGACCATCCGGTGCCGAGGCCGCGGAACAGCACAAGGTGGTACAGCCCCAGGTGATCCAGGCCCAGCGCGTTCGGCCCGGTCGACGTCCCGGCGCATCTCGGCGAGGGTCTGGTGCGGCAAGTTGAAGAGCAGATCGGCCGACGCCGTGAAGCCGCGCTGGTGCGCCGCTAGGGCGGCCTCGACGAACGTGGCCACGCCGCCGAACGCTTGCCGGCCCATTGGCGCAGGCGATTCTCGTCAAACGTCTGGATGCCCATGCTGATTCGGAAGTGGCGGGCGGGGAGTTCCTCGCGGAGCACATCCATGAGCAGCGGCTGGCGTTTGAGGAAGTACGCGGGAACCCCCTCCAGTGTCACCTCGGCACGTGACAGGTCGAAGTAATTCGCGAGGGTCCGGCACAGCTCGCGGAATGGGCCCGCCGGGGTGAGGTTGGCGGTGCCGCCGCCGAAATACAACCCAACGATCGGCCGGTCCAACAAACGCGGCTGGCGCACCACGCGTCCGTGGATTTCTTGAATGACATGCCCGACCACATCGGCCGCCCGATCGCCGTGGTAGCGTTCGTGTGCGAAGGTGCAAAAGCCGCAACCCGCCACGGCGGGATTGCAGAACGGGTGAGGCAGCACCCCGACGAGCAGACCGCGCTCGTCCTGCGGTTGAACGTCCAGATTGAGGCCGGCCGGCCGAGCAGCCATTGCGGCGGCCAGCGGATAGCCGTGCAGCAGTCGGTGGCGCTGCGGCCTGTGGAGCCGGTTCTGCAGGAATGCGCGGTCCAGGTCCAGCGAAGTGCTCCGGATCGAAGGCGCAAGAGCGGTGGTCGTCATGATAGGCATCCTCTCGTGGGAGTTCCGGTTATCACGGAGTGCCATGATATACACGTTTGATGCCAAATATCTTTCAAGATCGCAGGTGCAAACGCGCAAAGCGCTTATGGACAATTCGCGTGGATCGACGTTGCACGTTGTGACAGTAGCCAACTACATTAATTGGAGTGTGATAGACAAAAAATGCTGTTGCGAGCGAGGTGGACCATGTCATGGTTCCGGGGCGACGAGTGGATGTTTGCCGAAGGCGCGGCGGACCTGGTAACGGCCAATCCCTTTGACCTCAGCTGGAGGCAGAAAGAGCGCGACCTGCTCGGGGCCGTGACGACAGATAACGACGAGGTCTATGGCTGGCAGCCGGGCTGGGGACTGTGGGGCGCGCGGAGCATCTACGCCCCCGAAACCATCGGCCTGGGTAATCGAATCAATGGGGTGACCGACGGGGTGCGTCAGCGCTGGCAGGCAGGTGAGACCGGGAGCGTGCGGGAGTTGCAGGTCTACGAGACCCTCGCTCTGTACAGGCTGTACTGCAGCTGCGCCGAAAAGCTCGACCTGGTCATCGACTCGGCCGTGAAGCACAAGCACGATGGCGGCCCGGCAATCAAGGAGGCCTGGGACGCGTTTCGCGGCGACCACAAGGATTGGCTCGAGCTGCCCGGTTATAACCTGCCCTGGGCGCGGCGGCCCGAGCATGTCTTCGCCTGCTTCTTCGCCCTGCGGCGCGCGTTCTACCACATCTTCTTCAATATCATCGGCCGTTCCGGCGCGGTGATCCGCCTGCGCAGCACCATCTGGCAATCGGTGGTCACGCACGATCTCCGTGGCTGGGGCGAGTCGCACTACGATCGCATGCGGGATTTTCCGACGTTGATCACCGGGCCGTCGGGGACGGGCAAGGAGTTGGTGGCCCAGGCCGTCGGGCGATCGCAGTACATCCCCTTCGACTCGAAGAAGCAGGCCTTCGCGATCGACTTCCTGGACGCGTTCCAGCCGGTGAATGTGTCGGCCCTGCCACCCTTGCTGATCGAGTCGGAGCTATTCGGGCACGTCAAGGGGGCATTTTCCGGGGCGGTTGCGGATCGCGTCGGCCGGCTGGAGAAATGTCCCCGGGAGGGCGCGGTCTTCCTCGACGAGGTCGGCGAGTTGACGGGTGAGCTGCAGGTCAAGCTGCTCCGCTTGCTGCAAGCGCGGAGTTTCCAGCGCGTGGGCGAGAATCAGGACCGGCCGTTCAAAGGCAAGATCATCGCGGCGACCAACCGCGATGTGGGAGCGGAGATGGACGCGGGCCGATTCCGCGAGGACTTCTACTATCGATTGTGCGCCGATCGGATCGAGACCCCGTTCCTGCACGAACAGCTGGCCGATCGACCCGAGGACCTGCAGGTGATGGTCGAATTCATTTGCCTGCGCGTGGTCGGCGCGGGGGTTGCGGAGCGGCTGACCGCGGAGGTCGTGCAGTGGATCCAGGGCCACCTGGGCAAGGATTACGGTTGGCCGGGCAACTTTCGCGAGCTGGAGCAGTGCGTGCGGAGTTACACGCTCCGCAAAGACTACCAACCGATCGCGCGGCCGCCGCGGCCCGCCGACGGGATTGCGAACGCGTGCAGCGTGCTGGCGGAAACCGTGCTGCGGCGGGACACGACCTACGCGGACATCGAGCGCCGTCTGTTCACGCAGGTCTATGAGCGCACCAATAATTTCCAGGAAGCGGGCCGCGTGCTGGGGATCGACTGGCGCACTGTGCGAGCGCACGTGAAGGCCGGCGTGTAATGCACTTGGTGACGACCAATCCCTTGGCCCACCGTGTCCGCTACTGCTTCTTGGAGTCTTGGTTGCCGTCGGCCTTGGCGAGGGCCGCGGCGATTTCGGGCTGGAAGAGGCGGTGCAACAGGACGTCCTCCCACGGCGCGTCCCTGGCGGGCGCGGCCTGGGCGAGGGTGTCCTTGGCCTTGGCCTGCTCGCCCAGTTGCAGGTAGGCAAGGGCCAGCAGGCAATGCGTCAGCGGGCTCGCCTTGCCGTGCAACTTCGCGGCGTCGTTGAGCGCGGCGACGGCCCTGGCGTGCTCGCCGTTGCGGAAGAGGGCGCCGCCGTGGAAGGCGCGATTGAGCCAATGGCTCGAATCTGCGTGGTGCGCGCGAGCGGTACCGATGAGGAGGCGTGCCGGGGCGATTCCGCTGTCCCTGTATAGGACGCCGGTGCAGGCGATGCCATCGGGGAAAGTCGGCTCGTGGAACGGCGTCTTCACCGCGACCGGTAGGCCTGCAAGGACGCCCGGATACTGCGGTCCTGTCCCCAGCCACCCAGCCAGCCTCGCCACTTGCTTCGGCTCGGCGGCGTAGCAGTTCTTCGCGGCGAGGTAGCGGCCGAGGCGAAATGCCTTGTCCTTGTCCGCTTGCTCGGCGAGTTCGCGGTGCAAGTGCAAATCGGGGGCGGTGATCCACAAGCGGAAATGGCGCTCTTTTTCGGGTTCCTGGCCGGTCCGGGTGTCCCACAGCTTGATGGTCTTATCCTCACTTGCCGAGGCGAGCACCTGGCCGTCCCCGGTAAACGCCACGCTCGCGACCTCGCCCGTATGCCCGCGGAGCGTCCGGAGTTCCTGGCCGGTCCGCGTGTCCCATACCTTGACCGTCCCGTCATAGCTCGCCGAGGCCAGCACCTGGCCGTCGGCAAAAGCTACGCTCCAAACCTCGTGCGCATGCGCGCGGCGGGTGCGGAGTTCCTGGCCGGTCCGCGTGTCCCACAGCTTCACCGTCTTGTCCAGGCTCGCCGTGGCCAGCACCTGGCCGTCCGCGGCAAACGCCACGCTCATGACCGTGCTCGTATGCCCGTGCAGGGTGCGGAGTTCCTGGCCGGTCCGCGCGTCCCACAGCTTGACCGTCTTGTCCCAGCTCGCCGTGGCCAGTAGCTGGGCATCCGCGGCAAACGCCATGCTCGCGACCGTGTGCCCACGGCAAGTGAAGAGGCTCCCTTGCACATATTGTTTCAATAGCCGCCAGGGCGTGAACCGAAACCTACCGGGTATCTGTTCCAGCAAGGCCTCGGCGTGCGAAGCCTGGTTTTCCTCGAAGCGGCTCCTGGCCAGCATCATCGTCGAGGTGGCCAGCAAGTCCTCGGCGTGGTCGCGAGCCTTCTTTTCGTCCGCCGCGCTCTCCGCGCCGCTCTTCGCTCGCCTTCGCGGCCGCTTCGCTCTCCTTGGCCTTTGCTTCGCTCTGTCCGGCGGCCGCGGCGCTCTCCTTGGCCTTCGCTTCGCTTTCCTTCGCGGCTTTTGCCTCATTTGATGCCTCCACGGCGAAATACGTAGAGATGCTTGTGCCCAGCAGCAACGCCACCGCCACCGCCGACAGTGCCGCGGCCACCACCGGGTTGCGCCGGCACCAGCGCCACAGCCGCTCTGGGGGCGCGGACTGGCCGGGCCAGAATGGGCTCGCCACGCAGCCAGCGCTCCAGATCGTCCGCCAGCATTTCGGCCGAGCCGTAGCGCCGCAGCGGCTCCTTGTGCAGGCACTTCAAACTGATGGTTTCCAGGTCGCGGCTCACCTGCGGATTGAGCGACCGCGGCCGCTCCGGCTCCCTCTCCAGCACTTGCAAAATCGTGTCCATCGGTGTCGCAGCGCGGAACGGCGGCCGGCCCGTCAGCAGCTCATACAGGATAGCGCCGAGGCTGTAGGTATCGACGGCCGTGCTCAGCCCCTTCTGGCCGGCCGCCTGTTCCGGCGGCATGTAGCTGGGCGTGCCGACGATGGCGCCGGACTGCGTGAGGTTGCTGTCCCCTTCGACGCGCTTGGCCAGGCCGAAATCGGTCACGTGCGGTTGCCCGGATGCGTCCAAGAGAATGTTGGCGGGTTTGAGATCGCGGTGCAGGATGCCGCGCTGATGGGCGTAATGCACAGCGCGGGCGACGGTCGCCACCAGCTTGGCGGCCAATCGCAGATCGGGCCGGGCCGATCTTCGATCGGCCGCCAAACTGCCGCCCTCAACCAGCTTCATGCTGAAGAAGTGCTGGCCTTCGTGTTCGCCGACCTCGTAGATCGGCACGATATTCGGATGGTCGAGGTTGGCGGCGGCCTCAGCTTCGACATGAAAGCGCTGCACGTCCGCCGGCGACGCCAGTTGGCCGGCCAAAATCATCTTCAGGGCGACGATGCGATTAAGGCTGACTTGCCGCGCTTTGTAGACCACGCCCATGCCGCCGCGGGCGATTTCCGCCAGCAGCTCGTAATCGCCGAAGTAGCGGACCATAGTGCCCACCGAAGAAGGTCCGGCTCGGCTTGCCGGACCTACGGTCGCCGCGTCCTGTTGTTCCACGAGACGGCGCATCTTTTCATGTTCAACCAGGAACGAGCGCAGCTCGTCAGCCAGGTCGGGATGCTGCGCCAGGAGTTTTTCGCGGTCGGGGTTCGTGCCTGCCTCGACGTCCTGCAGAAAAAGCGGCCAGGATTTCTTGCAAGCGCTGCTCACGTGCAACGGATTCGGTGGACATGGTTCACTCCGGTTCAGCGCGGTTTGGACAGAGGAGGGGGCGCTGCCAGCTCGCGCAGCAGAACTTGAAACGCAGGTCGTTCGTGCAGCGGAACGAAGGCCGCCGCCTTCTTTAACTCTTCCACCCGCGCCGGGTCGTCGAAGTAATGGGTCTGGTTGGCACGCCGTAATAACGCGATGGCCCAGGCGGCGTACTGGTCCTCCAGACGCTGCGCGTTCCTCTGGGGGCATCGCCTTGTCGTCGCGCACTGCCGTCACTGCCAGCGCCTGTACGCCGGCCAGGAGGTGCAGGTCCACTCCGGAAAGAGTGGCTTCATCAGCGACTCGGGCTGCTCCCGTCGTGGCCTGGGCATGATTGCCGGTCTTGACCAGGCGGATCAGGCAGCCAATGCGGAGCGGACGGAGCACGGCGTTCCCCATGCGCGGTGCCACGGCCGTCTCGAGGCGCTGCACCAGGTCGGCAGCCCGATCAATGTCCTTGAGAGCGTCATCCCGGCGTCCGAGGCGCAGGTACTGCTCCGAGCGTGCGAACAACGCGGCGACCAGATGCAGACCGACGCCTTCCGGATTTTCCGACAGCACTGCCGCCAATTCTGCGACGGCCGCCTCGTTCGCCGCCAGCACCGCGTTTGGCTCAACCGCGTCCGCGCCGGCTCGCGCCATGTCCCACTTGAGAAGGATCGCAAGCAGACGGTTGTTCGTCTGCAGGCGCCGGTTCTGCAGGTCGATGTTCTGTGTCAAGGTCTGCAACTGCGCCTCGATTGTTTCGCTATACTTGCGATGGTCATCGAGATAATCCGACAGTTGTTGCGTTCCGTTGTTCGCGGCATGCATCCACAACACGAAAAAGGCGAGTAGCATGAACGAAAGAATGCTGGCGGATAGCAGATACCGAAACCGCATCTGATCGCGGCGGATCCAGCGCCAGGCTCGTTCCAGTCTTCCCGCGGCTCGGGCCCAGATTGGTTCGCCGCGCAGCCAACGCTCCAGGTCGTCCGCCAGCGCCTCCGCCGACCCGTAGCGCCGCGCCGGCTCTTTCGCCAGGCACTTCAGGCAGAGGATTTCCAGGTCCCGGTCAATCCACGCCGTCAGGCGGCTCGGCCGCTCGGGTTCCTTGTCCATGACCTGCAAAAGTGTTTCCATCACGGTCGCCGACTGGAACGGCGGGCGGCCGGTGAGCAGCTCATAGAGGATGGCCCCCAGGGCGTATACATCGGCCGCCACGGTGATGCCCTTTTCAGCCCGCGCCTGCTCCGGCGGCATGTAGCTTGGCGTGCCGACGATCGCTCCGGTGCCGGTAGCGCCCTCGGAGTTTTCGAGGCGTTTGGCCAGGCCGAAGTCGGCGACGAGGGGCCGGCTGTCGGTCTCCAGCAGGATGTTGGCCGGCTTCAGGTCGCGGTGGAGAATGCCACGCTGGTGGGCGTAGTAGACGGCGCGAGCTACCACCGCCATCAACTTGGCCGCCTCCTGGTGCGCCCGTTGCGCCTCGATGCGGCTGCACGGAAGGGAACGGCCTTTGAGCGACTGGGCCAGGCTGCGGCCTTCGACCAGTTTCATGCTAAAGAAGTGTTGGCCTTCGTGTTCGCCGACCTCATAGATGGGCACGGTATTGGGATGGTCGAGATTGGCGGCCGCCTCGGCTTCGGCATAAAAACGGCGCACGTCCGCCGGCGAAGCCAGTTGGCCGGCGAGAATCATCTTCAGGGCGACGACGCGATTCAGGCTGATTTGCCGGGCTTTGTAAACGACCCCCATACCGCCGCGGGCGATTTCCTCGAGCAGCTCGTAATCGCCAAAATTACGGATCATCGTGCCCACCTTAGCCGGTCCGGCTCGGCTCGCCGGACCTACCGTCGTCGCTTCCTGTTGTTCCACGAGACACCGCATCGCTTCATGTTCGGCCAGGAACGAGCGGAGCTCGTCGGCCAGGTCAGGATGCTGCGCCAGGAGCTCTTCGCGGTCGGGGTTCCTGCCCGCCTCCACGTCCTGCAGGAATGCCGCAAGGATTTCTTGCAAGCGCCGCTTTCGTGCAGCGGATTCGGTAGACATGGTTCACTCCGGTTCAGCCAGCAGAGTTCGCAAGGATTTCAAGCCGCGCTGCAGGAGGCCGGCGACCGCGGGGGCGGTTCGGCCAAGCTGGACGGCGACCTGGGCCAGCGTTTGGCCTTGCCAGTAATGCAGCACCACGGCCTCGCACTGCGCTTCGGGCAATTCGGCCAGCGCCGTCGCCACGCGTAGGAGGTCCTCGGTACGCTGCGCCTTCTCGCTGGGGGACGATTGTTCCGCCTGCAGCCAGGACCCAATCTGGGCGGACGACTGGTCAAGGGCCGCTGCCAGGGAGCATTCGCGGGCAATGTCGCGCTTGCCGCGCAAAGGCACGCATCGCGTCGGCCAGGTTGCAGGCGAGCATGCGCCGCAGCCAACCGGCCATCTCGGCCGGCGTAGAACCGCGGAACTGCTCCCGCTGCCGATGGGCATCCAGGAGGGTCTGCTGGACGACATCCGACGGATCGAGCTTGGCGCGCAGCTTTCTCCCGATCTGCATCCGCGCCAGCAGCAACAGGTAGGTGCGAAACCTTTCGACGCCCAGCTCGTCGCCTCGCGATGCTTCGTCCATGGCTCCTCCTGAAGGAATAGCCGACAAAGCAGAGGATATGAAGCGCGCCGCCTGGGAAAATTCAGCCGGGAACGACCGGCAACGGTTTCCGCCCGGACGCGTGGTCGGCCCGCAAGCTGCCGTTTGCACCAGGCGCGCTGTCCGGCTCGACAGTGATCGGCACGCACTTGAAGGCCGGCGTCTTCGAGAGCGCATCCGTGGTCGCCGGCACCAGCACGTTCGCCTCCGGATAGTACATCAGCGCGTTGCCCGCCCGGATGTCGTACGCCCGCACCAGGATGCCCGCCATCTCACCGACCGTGCTGCGAACGATCACCCGCTGATCGACACGCAATCCGAAACGGCTAATGTCGCTTGGATTCATCAGGATAACATCGCGCCGCTCCTGGCCCCGGTAAATGTCGGCCTCTTCGTAAACGACCGTGTTGAACTGACCCTCCGACCGAACCGTCATCAGCCGTAGCTGATTCTCGGTCGCGGCCAATGTCGGCAGACGCTCCACCGCAAAATGGGCCCGGCCCGTCGGCGTCGGAAAGCGCGCTTCATGGAGAATGCGTCCATGCACCTGAAATTCTTGCCGGGTCCGGTCGATGGCGCCGATCGGTTGGTAGCCGGGAACGATCCGGGCGATCATCTCGCGGACATGACAATGGCGCTGGAGCGCTTGCCAATCGACGGCCGAGGCGTCACCCAGTACCGCGCGCCGACGGAGGCAATGATGTCGACTTCACTGCGCGGTCCGTGAAGGCGGAACTGCTGGCCGTCGCTGAGACGGACGAAGCTGAACATCGACTCCTGGGTGGTCGCCTGCGCTTCCTCGTCCCGCGCCAGCACCGGCAGAATCAGCGTCGCGCGTCCGCGGCCCCACACATGGCCCGTGTTGAGCGTCGTGTTGACGTAGGTGATCAGCTCCAGCTTGCTCAGGGCCCGATGGGCGAACTTCGCGTCCGGGTTGCTGCCGAAGAGGTTCCCACCGAGGCAGAACGCCGACCGCAGTTCGCCACGGTCCGCCGCCTGCACACACGCCATCGTATCCAGGCCCGGTGATCTCGGCAGTTTCACCTTCAGATAACTTTCGAGGTTGTCGAGCACCTGCTGCTTGAGATTCGGCACGACGCCGACGGACCCCATGCCCTGGACGTTGGAGTGGCCGCGAATGGGCAGCAGCCCAGCGCGCGGACGGCCGACCATGCCTCGCAGCAGCGCCAGGTTGACGATGGCCCGGACGTTGGCGACCCCGTGTTCGTGGTGCGTGATGCCCATCGTCCAGCCGAACACGACATTGCGGGCGGCGCAGTACAGGTCGGCGATTCGCTCGATGGCTTGCCGATCGACGCCGGAGCCGCGCTCGATCTCCTCCCAGGAGGTCGCGCGCACGTGCTCGGCAAATCCCGCGAAGCCGTCCGTTGCCTGGGCGACGAACGCAGCGTCGACCGCCTGGCGTTCGAGGACCAGCCGGGCGACCCCGGTCAACAGCGCCAGGTCGCCGCCGATGTGCGGCTGGACATAAAGACTGGCAATCTCCGAGCCGAACAGCAGGCTCCAGACGTCGGACGGCACGCTGAAATTCACCAGCCCGAGCTCCTTGACCGGGTTGATGACGATGACGTGCCCTTTGTGGCGGCGAATGTTCATCAGCGTCCGCATCAGACGCGGATGGTTCGATGCGGGATTGCCGCCAATCAGCAAGAACAGGTCCGCGTTTTCCACGTCGTCCAGGCTGACGGTTGCCGTGCTGGTTCCGAGCGACGCGGTCAAGCCGACGCCGCTGGCCTGGTGGCAGTAGAAGGAGCAATTGTTGACGAAGTTGGTGCCGTAGAGGCGCGCGAAGAGCTGCAGCAAGAAGCCGGCCTCGTTCGACGATCGGCCGCTGGCGTAGAAGAAGTTCTCGTCCGGCCTGGCCGTGCGCAGTTGCTCGGCGACGCGGCGCACGACTTCATCCCAGCTGATGACGCGATAATGGCTGTCGCCGGGTCCGGCGAACAGCGGTTCGGTCAGCCGGCCGCACGCCTCGAGCTCGCGTGGCGACAAGGTCTGGAGCTGGGCGATGGAGAACTGCTGAAAAAACTCGGGCGCAGCCCCTGTTGCATGTCGGAGACCATCGCCTGCAGCGATTTCTTGCAGACTTCCGGCCAGTGGCCCAATTCGTTGCGCATGCCGCCGGCCTGGCCGCCCATGCCGAGCGCGCAGGTCTTGCAAGCGTTTTTCGCGCGCATCGCCTTCCAGAGCCGCCACCAGCCGACCTTGCGTGCCATTCGCAACGAATAGCGAATTGCCGCCCAACCGCCGCCCCGTTTCATCGCAATTTCACCTCGCCTCGTATATGGCATGTCAGGCGGTCACTGCAACCGCCGTTTCAGTTCGCGCCGCTCGGCGGCGGTCAGGCTGGCGAGCAAGGCGTCGAGACCGACCGCTTCGATGAGCCGCTTGGCGCCGATCTCTTCGATGACCCGCTTGGTGCCGATCTCTTCGATGACGCGCTGGGCCCCGACCTGTTCGATAATGCGATCCAGCCCCATTGCGTCGATGGCGGCCTCCATATCGATGTTCAACCCTTTTCCCGTTCTTCGCGCCATGGCCTCGATCTCCTTCCACGCAGCGGCGTGTAAACTCGCCATCCAACCGCCGTATAGCTGTTGTAGCTCCGGCTGCCCCACGACCAGCTGTGCCACCGCGAGTTCGGTGGCCAGGGGCTCCTGGCCGACAATGTGCAGCGGCAAACTGTCCACTTCCACCGGCAGGTCGATGCTACTTACCAAGAATACCAGACGCCCCAGCACGCGGCTGCGCCACAACCCCGGGCCGACCTCTTCCAACTCGCCCAGCAAGCGCTTCGCCTCGCGCAGAAAGCGCCGTCCCAGATGGTTTACCAGATACCAGAACGACACGTCCTCGGCCGCTGGCCGGCGCTGGCCTGGGACGGCTGGCCGCGCCCGCAGCCGCCGATCGATTCCCAGGCCCAGCTCGATCAGACTTTCGATATGCCCGCGCCGGGGAGACACAGTCGGGCCCTTGAATTCCAGGACGTTCCAGGGGGTGAGGTTCCGCCACAGGCCGCGAAACGGCGGCGGTGTCGTGGTCGTTCGCCGCAGCAGGACGAAGTCGGCTTCGCGCGGCGCGTCGCCGACGGGGAACGTCGTCTCCATCTCGTAGTAGGCTTCCACGGCCGGGCGGAGCAGCTTCGCGAAAATTGGATGCCATTGGGTCATGCCGCCGATTGTGGCAGCCTGGCATTAGCGCTGTCAAGGCTCATCGGCCGCAGAGGTAGGAGTAGGACAGCGCGAGCCCGAGCGACAGGAGTCCGAGCCCCGCGAATGCCGGCAGCAGGTGTATCGGGTCCGTGTAGCCGACCGCGAAATGCACGCCGATCGCCGCCGCGTAAGCGCCCAGGCCCGCGCTCAGGAGCGTCCACCAGAGCCAGGCCGACCCTTTGCTCCAACCCCACAGCACCGGCAGCAAGAACACCCAGCCGCTGGCGAACAGCATGCCGCCGAACGTCGCCCGGTCGTGGGCGACTACCGGCACGATCGGCGGCCGCCGCTCTGCGCTTGTCAACTTTCCGTGCCGCCTTATACTGACCATCAGCGGTATGCGTCCCACCACCCAGCGCCCGTCGCGCTTCTTCAGGGAGAATGCTCATGTCGTGGAAAAAAGTTGCTCTCGCTTTCGGTCTGCTCGCCTGCGTGGTGCTTGCCGGCGCCAGCGGCCGCGACATTCTCTTCCCGAAAATGACGCCCGAAAAGGGCACCTTCGATGCCCCGGCCGGCAAGCTCGGCGACAAACCCGCAACGCCCTGGAGTCAGACGACCGTGGCCGCCGGCGTCGACAACAAGCCGCTGCCGGGTAAGGTGGTCACCGTGGTTGGCGAGATCGTCGACTATTCGTGCTATCTGCAGCTGGGCAAGCACGGCACCAAGCACCGCGACTGCGGGCAGAAGTGCCTGCGCAACGGCATGCCCATCGGCCTGGTCACCCAGGAAGGCAAGCTCTACCTGCTGATGGAAGAGGAGCACGATCAGCGCCGCGACGGCCTGACCAACTTCCGCCAGGCCGCCATTGAGCACATGGCCTATGTCATGGAAGTCTCCGGGACGATGTCGGAGGTCGACGGCCAGCGGGCACTGTACGTTCGGGGCTTCGTGAAGAAGTAACACGCCAGGAACCAGACATCCATGCGATACCTTTGCTGCCGGCACTTGCGCCGGCTGACGGTGCTGCTCGTCGGCATTGGCTTGATCGGCAAGCTGCTCGCGGCAACCCTGGGCGGTGAAGCCGCCGAACCCAAGCCCGTCTTCCCGCCGGAAGGCCCCGCGGTTCCCAGGGGACTGGTGCCGATCATCTGGCCCGACGACAATCCGTACACGCCGGCCAAGGCCGAGCTCGGTTGGCTGCTGTTTTTTGACCCGCGCCTGTCCTCGGACGGCAGCGTGTCCTGTGCCAGCTGCCATTCGCCGGCGCACGCGTTCACCGACGGACGGCCCGTCTCCACGGGCATCGGTCGACAGCAGGGCGGCCGGAGCGCTCCTTCCATCATCAATCGCGTTTACGGCGCCGCGCAGTTCTGGGACGGCCGCGCCGCCTCGCTGGAGGAGCAGGCCAAGGGGCCGCTCGCCAACCCCCTCGAGATGACGCACGAGAAGGATACGGGCCGGGCGCACGCCACCACGGTCCAACGGCTGGGGCAGGTCACCGACTACCGCAAACGGTTTAAGGAAGTCTTCGGCGACGAGAAATTCACTATCGACCATCTGGCCCAGGCCATCGCGACCTTCGAGCGCACGGTCCTCTCCGGCAACGCGCCTTACGACCGCTTCAAGGCGGGCGACACCAGCGCCCTCAGCGCCGGTCAGCAGCGCGGCATGAACATCTTTTTCTCCAACAACGCCCGCTGCGACAGCTGCCACGACGGGGCCGCGTTTACCACCAACCAGTTTGCCAACATCGGCATCGGCATGGACAAGGCCAAGCCGGACCTCGGCCGCTACAACGTCACCCACAACGAGGCCGACAAGGGGGCCTTCAAGACGCCTGGCCTGCGCGAAGTGGCGCTGAGCGGTCCCTACATGCACGATGGCAGCCTCAAGACGCTGGAAGAAGTCGTCGAGCACTACAACAAGGGCGGCATCAAGAACCGCTGGCTTCACCAGGACATCCGACCCTTGAACCTGACCGTGCAGGACAAAAAGGACCTGGTGGATTTTCTGCACGCCCTCAGCGGCGAAGGCTGGCAGCACATCAAGGCGCCCGCGTCCTTGCCGAAATAGGTCCTATCCAAAAAACTTCCGAAGTCTCCAAGACTTCGGAAGTTTGGGCGGCAACATGATCGAGGGGCTTTACGCGGTTGCCGGCGGTATCGGCTTCGTCCTGTTCAGGCCGCGTGTCTGGCTATATGCGGCGGTGCCGGCGCTGCTGCTGATGATCCTGGCGTGCGGGTTGGCCGGGCTCGGCATCTACGGGGCGGATTGGCTGCGCAAAGCGCTCCTGGGCGAACCCGAGACCATCTGGGGCCAGGTCGGCGGCTGGCTCGTGACGACCCTGCTCGCCCTCGCCGCGCTGCTGGCTGCGGGGCTGCTGGCGCTGGCGCTCGCCCAGCCGCTATCCGGCTTCGCGCTTGAGGCGATCGCATTGGCGCAGGAACGCGCCCTGCTCGGCGACAACTTGCCGCGCTCCTCGTTCCTGACGGCGTTGGCGACGAGCACGCGCGCCACCGTCGTGATGCTCGTCGTCGGCGGCCTGGTGTTCACCATCCTGATCGTCGTCGACCTGTGCTTTCCGCCCGCGGCCGTCGTAACCGTGCCGCTGCGATTCCTCGCGGGCGCCTGGCTGCTCGCGTGGAATTTCCTCGACTATCCGCTCAGCCTGCGCGGCCTGGGCATCTTCGCCCGTGTGCGCTGGGCGGCCAACCATTTCGAGGAGTTCACCGTCTTCGGCGCGGCATGGGCGTTTCTGCTGATCGTGCCGGGCCTGTTCTTTCTCATCTTGCCGATGGGAGTCGCGGGAGCGACGCGGCTGGTGGTGGCCGGCGAATTGGCGGAGACGGAGTGAAGCTCGCTTCATGCACGGCGACCGGCTCGCGGCACTCTGGGCAAAGGATGCGGCCGCGGCGCGTCAGGGCGGTGAAGATCATGTCCTCGAAGGTCTCGCCCGGGGCCAGCGCGAACCAGGGGCCCTCGTCGGTCATGAGCCGCACCACCTCGTCGTGGGACGTGTCGGGCGCGGCACATAGCCGGCAAGCGCAGGACTGGCACGCGAGACTCGATGTCCATGAGAAGGCCCCTCGGTTGACGTGGGTTGCGCAGTCCGAGAATCGGCTGATCCCAGTCGCAAACGGGATGCCGGCCCCACGGGAAAAAAGGCGGATCGTCGAAAGTGGTTGGCGGGATTGCGTCTCGTGCGATTATCCTGGATCCGGAATCTGAGAGCGG
Source organism: uncultured Gemmataceae bacterium (assembly GCA_963834865.1). Classification (GTDB taxonomy): domain Bacteria; phylum Planctomycetota; class Planctomycetia; order Gemmatales; family Gemmataceae; genus CAWIDK01. The sequence continues at coordinate 190,461 of CAWIDK010000002.1, read as the reverse complement.
CGCTGGCGACGTGGACAGGTTTACAACCAGCTCAGGACGAGATTACAACGGTAGGACGGCCTTCCTAGGCCGTCCTACTCAAACGGGGACGGCCTAGGAAGACCGTCCTACGGGAACAAACCTTAGAAGTGGATGTTGATTCCGACGTTGATGCTGTGAATCCAGTACACCTCGCCGTTAAAGCGGAACGTCGGCGCTGCCGGGGCGGTCAGCGTCCCGAAGCTGATGTCCGACGGCACCTCGGATGGGTTGACGTTGTGATCGATCTGGGCGCCCGGCCGCACCACCAACGTCCACATCAAGAAGGAGTAGCCGGCCATCACCTGGACATTCTGCGTCACGTTGATGGCGACATTGAGGCCGGCTTCCGGGATGAAGTCGAACACGGTCCGCCGGAAGACGCCGCTGTTGCTCGGCAGGGCCAGAACGCCACCCTGGGCGACGGCGGGCGCGGTGGGGTCGGTCAGCATCGTCTGGCCCGAGATCGACACTTGCTGCACGCTGGGACCCACGGCGAACTTGCCGTAGGCGCACAGCGACAGCCAATCCAGGTCCCAGCGCACCCGGCCGCCGATCTGCAGGCCATAGAAGTCATTCTTGGTGTTAAAGTTGTCGATGTCATTGAGCAGGTCGCCGGCGGGAATCGGATTGCCGACAAACGTGAGGACGTCGGGGGCTTGCGGCGAGAGGTTGTCGCGGATGATCAGGTTTTCAAGCAGGCGCATGTAACGGAAGCCGAACAGCAGGTCGGCGCGCCATTGCGGCGCCAGAATGAAGTTATAGCGGCCGTTGATCTCGAAGCCATAGAGCTGCGTCTGGGCATCGACGGCCGATCCGCCGATGACCAGGCCGGCGATGGCGGGCTGGGACGAGATGTACGCCATTTCCGACCCGGTGGCGACGTCGAAGATCGGCCGAGCGATGATGGGGTTGCCGGTGGCGTCGGACTGGGTATTCGAGTGAAAGTGGCTCGGCAGGTAATACATGCCGTCGCCTTCGACCGAGAACAGGCCGTTGTTATCCACGTAGAAGCCGGCGTTGAGGCGGAAGCCGGACTGCTGGTTGAAGTGGAGCGTGTCGCCGACCACGATCGATGTGCCGGGATCGCCGATGGCGCCGGCCGTGGGGCTGGTCGGTGTCGAGCTGGTGGTGACCAGCGGCGCGATGGTGTGCTCGGGCCGCGCGAAGCCCATGAGATAGTCGGCGGTGAACCAGGCACGGTCCGGCGTCACGTGCGGCGGCAGCGAGGTGTTCGGGCCGTGATCCTGGAACGGCTGCAGGAAGTTGTCCGGCAGGAATGAGATCAACGGTTCCGACGGCGTCGCCGGCGCCGGAATGGTCGGCGGTGTCACGGGCGCCACCGGCGTGGTCTGGGGGACCGGCGTGGGCAGGTTCCGCAAGGTCTCGCCAGCGGGCGGGGCGTTTCCGTTATCCTGCGTGGGCGCCTGGCCGGTGCCGGCGGACGACGTGCCCGCCGGGCTGGACGGCACGAGCGCCGCCGGAGCGGCCGGCACGGGCCGCGCCTGGACGCCGGGGTAATTCGCGTAACCGGGGAAGACCGGCATCGCGCCTTGTGGCATCGCGCCCGGCGGCATCGCCATCATCGGCTGGCCATAGGGATTTGGCATGGCGCCCGGCGGCGGAGCATAGAATCCCGGATTGGGATAGCCATAGCTGCCCGGGGGGGGCCCGTAGGGCATGCCATAGCCCGGCGGCGGATAACCGTTGGGGGCGTAGGCGGGAAAACCCTGGCCGTGGGCGACGCCGGCTCCGCGAGCGAGCCCCCAACTCAGGATGGCGACAACGCAGATCGGTCGGATTCGCATATCACACCTGCAGAAGTAGTGTGCCGAAGCACCGAAGTTTCCCGCCGCCAAAAGCCGGTCAACACGTCCCTTGGGGCGCCGCGATGCCGCAGTCGTGGGGTGGGCAGTACCGGCCGCGCAGAATCATCCGCCTTCGTGGCGGCTGCCAGGTCGTGTTCTTCCCTGCACAGACGATAATATCGGTCCGGGCAGGGCAAACAGTTTAGGTCGCGCTGAAATGAACTTCGGTATCTTCCATACAGTGTCCGCACCCGCTACGACCGTGACATGAGGCTTTTTGCAACGAGGTGTTTGAACCGGCCGAGGGCCGCAAAGCGCCAGTGAGGACGTGTCCCGCGCTCGCTGGCGCTTTGGGCTCAATTGCAACAACGGCGTAGACGTGTCCCGCCCTCGCTGGCGCTTCGGGCTCAATTGCAACAATAGCGTAGGACGGCGTAGATAGGCGGTCCTGCGCACTACTTTTTCATCGGTGCCCCCGCGGGCGGTAACTGGCCGGGCGGGATCAAATTGCGCCACGCGTTCTGAATGGCACGCCGCTGCGGCTCCGGTAGGGTCGCCGTGTAGCCGGCAACCAAGTCCTTGCTGCCGGGCACATTGCGGTTCGCCAGGTTCCACGCGCTCAACTCCCGCAACAGCAGTTCCGGGTTATTCAGGTCGTCGATCAGCCACTGCCAGGTCGCCGGGTTGGCGGCGTCCTTTTGCGACACGCCGTGCAGCCGCTCCATCAGCTTCCTGGCAACGACTTTGCTGTAGCGTTTCTGCTTCGTCAGCGCGTCGTAAATCTCGTACTCGTTGTCCCGACCCTGCGCCATCCAGTGCCGTAGGATGAAGATGGCGGTCTGCCGCAGATCGGACGTTGTCTGCTCGCCGTTGAGCATGTCCAGCGGCTGGCTGAAGTCGTCCAGCGCGCTGGAGCAGACCAAGGCCAGCCGTTGTATGGCCGGCGGCGTCTCCTTCGGGAAGGCCAGCGCCTCCTGCAGCGCCACCTCGAGGGGCTGTTTGCCGCGCAGATTCTTGGCCAGCAGCTCGGCGGCCTGCAACGCCTCCTTGCGCATCTTCACCATCTGCGGCGGCAGCTGCTTGGGATCAGGCCGCAACCAGGGAGGCGTGATCGCCACCTCCGGTCCGCGCGGTCATGCCCAGGGCGCTTATCCAGTAGAGCACCTGCGGCTTGGCACGGGCATCGACCAAATCGAGACTCCCACCCCAGCGGACGTAGGCCGTTCCATCCAGCAGCACGACGTAGACAGCCGCCGTGGGCCCCATGCGGTTGACGTTATCCTTGTCGTCATAGAACGGCTCGTCGTGCGGAAAGGCTGCCGAGTGCTCGACCACCGCCGTCGCCTCGTTGTCCAGCAACGCGATCGTGAAGGCCTCCTGCTTCTTCTGCAAGGGATTGTCGTAGCGAACCCGCACCATCGCCGGCTTGCCGTCGGCGCGCAGATTCTTCAGCAGCACCCGGCCGCGCTGCAGGGTCATGTCGGCGGCGAGGACCGGGTCGGCGTACAACGTTATCATGCTCTCGAAGGTGTTCTGATCGGGCCAGATCTCGGGGGTGCTGCCCCAAAGCGTCAGCTGGATGCCCGTGTTGAGCTTGATCTCGCCGTGGTTCCCCGGCAGGGTCATGATCGGCCGAGCCGATGCGACGTCGATATTCTTGCCCCACAGCCGCATCCAGTTGCCCTTGGCGCCGGCTTCCTTCTGAAAGGTCGCGTCCGCGGTTTTGAAGTTGGGCTCGAATTGTCCAAGGACAACCGGTGTGAGCTTCGGCGCCGCGAGGGGAACCTCTTCCCGCCCGTCGACGATTTCAGTCACCGCCTTCGATTCGGGTGTCTTCTTTTCCGCGATCGGTGTCTTAACTTCAGTCGCGCTCCCTCCCTCGGGTTTCTTCGCCTCCGGCGACTTCTTGTCCGGCGTATTGATTTCATCCGGCTTCTTCTGCTCGTCGCGCGGCTTCTCCTTCTCCTGGCTCTTGTCCCCGCCCTTGCCGTCGCCCAGGACGATCTGGTCCTTGCCGGGCTGCTCCACCTCGGGGTTGCCCGAAGTCTTGAAGAGTTGCCAGAGGGCGACGACCAGCAAGCACGCCGCGAGCACGCCGCCGCCGGCCAGCAACAACGTATTGCGCATGCCGGTGTTCCGCATGAATCTCGGCATTTGCATCGACTCGTCGAGTTCGTGGCCGGCGTCGCTGGTGGACAGGTCGAGGTCGGACTTGGCGGCGGCCTTGGGCGGCTTGCGGAACGGGATCGCTTCGGGGCCCTTGACCAGGCCATACATCCGCTGCCGCGACGACGGCGGCACCAGCGCCGGCTCGCCCAGCACCAGCGTCAGGATCTGATGGCAGGCCGCCACCTCCGCCAAATGTACGTCCGACGCCAGGCAGATCCGCTCCACTTCCTCGGCCTGTTCGGACGTCACCTCGTTGTCCAGGTACTCGGCAATCGTATTGGCGTCGATGCCGCCCGGCCCGGCCGCTGGCGGCGTTGTGAGCCGGCGCCGCCGCGTGACCTGCTTGATGCGGTCCATCAACTCGCGCGCCTGATCGCTCTCGGCGACCTTCTGGCCGATCAGCTTGGCCTGGCCCGGATCGAGCGTGTCGTCAAGATAGGAAAGGAGCGTCCGCAGAGTGAGGCGGAGAGAATTCGACATACAGGGTTCCCCGGTTTCGCTGTCTTGCCGGGATCGCACGCCCGGCGGAGCGGTTTCCTATATATGTGGGGTTTCGCGACGACTTTCGTACAAGATTCTTCTCGCGGGAATAAAAAGACCTTCTGCCGTCTGGCGGCTCCGTCGCACGGTTCGTAGTTCCGCCTTTAGGCGGTTGGGGAACCGCGGCATGGTTCAAACCTGGGTGGCACGCCCTGAGTCTGCGAAGGGCGAGGGGGGTGCCCCGCACGCCCTTCGCAGACTCAGGGCGTGCCACCCAAAAAAAACGGGCATTTTTGAACCATGCCGGAACCGCCTAAAGGCGGAACTACGAACGGTTGCACGCCCTCCTTGCCTACCAATAGGACCATCGCATCATGAACCCCTTCGCGCGCCTAGCTTGCCTTTCTCTCGCCGTTCTCGCCGTCGTCTGCGGCGACTCTCCCGCAGAGCTGCCGCACATTCGGCTCGACAGCGTTTTTCCCCTCGGCGGTCAGGCCGGGTCCGAAGTCGTGCTCGAAACGCGCGGCAAGGATCTCGACGAGGTCAAGACGTTGCACTTCGACCATCCCGGGCTGAAGGCGGTCCATGTCAAGGGCACCGACTTCCGCGTCGCCATCGCCGCCGACGTACCGCCGGGCAGCTATGAGGTTCGCGCCGTCGGCAAGTACGGCATCAGCGGGGCGCAGCTCTTCGAAGTCGGCCGCGGACTGACCGAGGTTGCCGAGGTCGAGCCGAACGACAACCCCGACAAGGCGCAGCGCGTGCCGATGAACGCCGCGGTCAACGGCAAGAGCGACAACAACGGCGACGATTTCTTCCGCTTCGCCGCGAAGAAGGGCGAGCGCGTCGTCGTCGATTGCCGGGCGTTCCGCCTCAATTCCCGGCTGCGCGCCATTGTGAGCGTTCTCGCCGCCGACGGCCGGGTGCTGGCGGCGAGCCGGCCCTACTATTACCAGACCGATCCGCTCGTCGATTTCACCGCCCCGGCCGACGGCGACTATCTCGTCCGCCTGCACGACATGACTTTCCTCGGCGGTTTGCCCTATCGGCTCATCATCAGCAATCATCCGCAAATCGAGAACGCCTTCCCGGCCGCGATCGCACCCGGCGCAAAGGCCGAGCTGACGCTGCTGGGCCGCAACCTGCCCGGCGGCAAGCCGGCGCCGCAGTGGGTCGTGCAGGATCAGCCGCTGGAGCAGCTCACGGTCGCTTTCACAGCGCCGCGGGACGCCCATCGCTTTGCGGCAATCAACCACCTCGCGTCGCCGACCCTCAACGTGCGCGGCGTGCAACTCTGGCCGCCCGGACTCAAGGACTGCCTCAATCCGGTGACGCTCGCCTTTGCCGACTCGCCGTTGACTGTGGAGAAGGAGCCGAACGATAGCCCCGCCGCCGCGCAGCCGATCACGCTGCCGGCGGTGATCTGTGGCCGGCTCGATCGGCCCGGCGACATCGACTGGTACAGCTTCACCGCCAAGGCGAACGACGTGATTTCCGTGGATTTGCTGTGCGAACGGCTTGGCCTGCCGGGCGATCCGTTCGTGATCGTCTCCGACGCCAAGGGGCAGGAACTGGCGACGATCGACGATCATGGCGTCAACTTCAACGCGCTGGCCCAGTTCAACCGCGACCCGGTCGGCGTCTTTCGCGTGCCGGCTGACGGCACCTATCGCCTGTTCGTGCAGGACCGCTACCAGGCCGGCGGCGCCCGTTACCAGTACGTGCTGCGCCTCGCGAAAAACGAGCAGGACTTCTATCCCGTGGTGGTCCACGAGACGCCATCCGATCCCACATGTCCGGTCCTGCGCCAGGGCGGCTCGGCCCACTACGAGTTCTGCGTGAACCGCCGCAACCTAAGCGGTCCGGTGACGGTCGAGGCCGCGGACCTGCCACACGGCGTGACCTGCGTGCCGGTGCATGTCAGCCCGCAGTCGCAGTTCGCCAACGTGGTCTTCACCGCCGCAGCCGACGCGCCGGCCTGGGCGGGGGCCATTCGCCTCAAGGCGTGGGCGACGATCGACGGCCAGCGCGTGGAACGGCCGGTGCGCTGCGCCGAACGGCGCTGGCCGATCGCCAACATCAACACGTCGCTGGAGGTCCGCGAGATTTGCCTGGCAGTGCGCTCGACGGCGCCCTACGGCATTCGCCTGCCCGCCGACAAGCTCAGCGTGCCGGCCGGCGCAACATTGGAGGCAAAGGCGACGGTGGCCCGGCACTGGCCCGACTTCAAGGGCAAGGTGCAGATGACCGGCCTGAACCTGCCCCCGGGTTTCGCGCTGGCGACGACCGACATCGCGCCGGACCAGGACGCGGCGACGCTGAAGCTGAAGATCGCCGCGAATGTGCCGCCTGGCGAATACAGCGTGGTCGTGCGCGGCGACGCCCAGGTGCCGTTCGCCGCCGACGCAAAGGCGCCGACCCGCCCGCTGGTGCGCGTTGCCGATTGCTCGACGCCCATGACGGTGGTGGTGACTGTGGTGAAGAAGTGAATGAGCGCGGACTGGCGATGTAGCGGCGCTCGTCATAGGGCTGACCGCTGTTTTCCCTGCCAGTCCTCGCCGAAACACAGCACGTAGCCGTTGCAATCCTCGATGTCGAAATCCTCGTTGCCGTAGGGCATGATTTCAGGTTCACGCTTGACCTTGACGCCCTTAGCTTTGAATTCCTCATACAAAGCGTCAACGCCGGTGACCCAGAGATACGCGTCCCAGCAGGCATCTTCATCGATCTTATAATTGGGCCGGACAAAGCCTTTTTTGCCCGGCACGCTCTTGAGCATGATGATGATGCCGTCACGCTTGACCATCGCGAAGCAGGGCGGCTCGCCCCAAAGCTGCGCAAAATCAAAGCCCACATTATCTCGATACCATTCGGCGGACTTTTTCACGTCCTCCACCAGGAGGTACGGAGCGACTCCCAGGATTTTGCGAATCATGGTAGGGTTTTCCAATGTTGAGGAAGTGGCGAACGCCAAAGGTCACCTGCCCGGCGGGCGCGGGGAGCGACGAACCTGGGAAAGCCGACATGCCCGCCGGGTCCGGTGTAGCACCGGGTTCGGCTCGGCTCATCTGCGGCGCTTACCGCCAGCCGCCCCCAATGGTCATCTCCACCCGAAGAACTCCTCGATACGCCGCCAATACGCGGGCGGAATGCGCCGGGCCGTGGCATACTCCAGGTCTGTGTCCACAGCCAGCATGGTGTCTGGGTGGAACCGCACGACAATCTCCCCGCGATCGCCACGCCAGGCGCAGTGCCAGAACCGGCCTATCCCCGGAGCGTCACTCGGCGCGGTTGCATCCCAACTCCTCCCCTCTGCACCAAGGAATTGAAAGTCGTTCCAACGAACAAACTTTCCACCTCCATCCAGGACGCGGTGTTCCAGCGGTCCGGTGGAATAATCACCGGGAGGGCAACCCAGCAGCTCTTCCACCTGCGTGCGTGTCATCCCAGCAATGATCTTGTTGGCGTTCGCGTACCGAATCGGACACGAATCGTAGATAGAATACACGATAAACAGGCCGGCTGCCAGCAGGAATAACGCGAGGGCGATCCGCAGCAGTCTTCGTCTGGCCATTGGCAGGCTCGCTTTTCGAGGCCGATTTTGACGCAAACGTGAAAAACACAGCGGCCATCAATACCCCCGGATGCTCTGCAAAGCAGTAACGACGACGTGTTGCAATTGGGGATGGGTGCTCCCGAGGACCCTTTCCAAAGCAGGGAGCGCGGTCCTCGCTTTCGGACCAATTTGCCCCAACGCCAGCGCCGCGAAGACATTGACCGGTATGCCCGACGGCATGGTTGCGTAGTCATCTTTCAGAAGCCCGATCAAAGCGGGCACTGCTTCGGAAGCGTCGGGACCAATAGCTCCCAGGGCTTGAGTCGCCACTTTTCGGAGCGGTTGTTCGCGGACCTCGGAGCGATCGTGAAGAACAATGGCTAGCAACGCCGGTACAGCCTCTTTGGCCGCCGGACCTATCTTCGCCAGAGCTTCTGCGGCGAGGAAGCGAATCTCATCATCCTGGTCCCGCAGCACTCCGATCAGGGTCGGGAGGGCCTCCTGGCAATTCGGCGCCGCTTGCCACACTGCTGTAACAGCCTCGAGCCGTACAGCGCGATCCTGGGCTTGCAAATCCGGGATGACAGCCTTCACCGCCGTGCCCACCAGGTTCGAGTCCATTTGTATCAGAGCGGCAGCGGCACCGACCCTCACCAGCGGTTCGCCAGCGGTCAAGGCTTTTTCAAGGGCGGGCAAAGCCGCTTTGCCCAGGCGTTGCAGCGATTCCGCTGCAAAGAAGCGCACGTCCGGGTGGCTATCCGGGAGAGCGCTCAGCAAAAGGGGAACAGCTTCCGGTCCCGTCCGCCGCAAAGCAGCAACCGTTTTTTTCCGAATGAACAGGCTTTTGCTTTTCAGAGCTTTGGCAAGCAGCGCCAGCGATTCAACGCCGGTAACAGCCAGGGTATGGCACGCTGCCTCGCGAATAGCATCCTGTTCTTTCCTGTCAGTAAACCGCTTCGCCACCGCCCTGGCGGTGTCGCGATCCAGGGGACCTATCCGAGCCAAGGCAGCGACAGACTGCAACCGTACGGTGTCAACGTCATCGCCCAACGCAGTCACCAGGGCCGGCAGCGCCGGCTGAGCCGCGGATCCTGAAGCCGCTAACGCCTCGGCAGCCGCAACGCGCCGGGTCCAGCTCGACTCCTTCAACTGCTCAATGAGCGCCGCTACGCGATCTGCCATGGCTTCCGCCTCACCTCCCGACCACGATGCGGGATCAGGCCCCCACACAGCCCAGGAGCTTGCCATGCGCTTTTACAACCGCCAACGCCGATTCTACTGCGGCATCGACCTGCACGCTAGGACCATGCACGCCTGCGTTCTCGCCCACGACGGCGGTGTCGTATTCGATGAGAACCTCCGCTGCCACTTCGACTCCCTGCTCACAGCGGTCGCCCCGTTCCGCGATGAGTTGGTCATCGGCGTCGAATGCATGTTTGGCTGGTACTGGCTCGCCGACCGCTGTGCCGAGCACGACATCCCTTTCTTCGCCGCGACACGCACAAGCGGCGAGGCGACAGGAGAAGGCGGTCCGGGCGGCGGCGCACCCACAGACGCGAAGCCGTGCCGTCCCCACCGCCGTCGCCCTCCTGAGAGTGAAATCAGTGCGAAATTTTGCAATCGGGCAGGGCCAGGCGCAGTTCCTTCAGGCCCGCGTCCGTCACCTTCGTGTCGACCAGCCTCAACGACTGGAGGCCCTTGAGCGCGGCCAGCTCCTTCAAGCCCGCGTCCGTCACCTTCGTGCCCTGCAGGTCCAGCGACTGCAGGCTCTTGACAGCGGCCAGATCCTTCAGGCCCGCGTCCGTCACCTGGGTGAAGGGCAGGTACAGCGTCTGCAGATTTTTGAGAGGGGTCAGGTCCTTCAGGCCCGCGTCCTTCACCGTCGTGTCCTGCAGGTGCAGCGTCTGCAGATTTTTGAGAGGGGCGAGATCCTTCAGGCCCGCGTCCGTCACCTTGGTTCTGGCCAGCCACAGCAGCTGCAGGCTCTTGAGAGGGGCCAGTTCCATCAGGCCCGCGTCCGTCACCATGGTGCTCTCCAGGTACAGCTCTTGCATGCTCGTGAGCGCGGCCAGTTCCTTCAAGCCCGCGTCCGTCACCGTGGTGTTGTGCAGCCGCAGCGACTGCAGGCTCTTGAGAGGGGCGAGAGCCTTCAGGCCCGCATCCGTCACCTTCGTGCCCCGCAGGCTCAACGACTGGAGGCCCTTGAGCGCGGCCAGTTCCTTCAAGCCCGCATCCGTCACCTTCGTACCCTGCAGGCTCAACGACTGGAGGCCCTTGAGCGCGGCCAGTTCCTTCAAGCCCGCGTTCGTCACCTTCGTGTCGTACAGGTCCAACCACTGGAGGCCCTCGAGCGCGGCCAGTTCCTTCAAGTCCGCGTCCGTCACCTTCGTGTTCTGCGCCAGCTGCAGCCCTTTCAGGCTCTTGAGAGGGGCCAGGTTCTTCAGGCCCGCGCCCGTCACCGTGGTGTTGCTCAGGTTCAGTTGTTTCAGGCTCTTGAGAGGGGCCAGGTTCTTCAGGCCCGCGTCCGTCACCGTGGTGGCGTACAGGTACAGCGTTTGCAGATTTTTGAGAGGGGCCAGCTCCTTCAGATCCGCGTCCGTCACCTTGGTGAGGCCCAAGTTCACGGAGATAACCGGCTTCCCGTCGGCTTTCTCGTCTAGCTCGATCCTGCCACCGAGTTTCTGCACGGCCTTGACGGCGCGGTCCTCGGCCTCGTCGGTCGCAGGGGAAGTCCGACGACCATCAGCAGGGCCACGCTGTGCCACATCTTCATGAGGGGACTCCGAGGGGTGAGCGGGAAAAGAACGTCCCGATGCTAACACGCCGCCGCGACACTAAGCTGCCGGGGCCGCCTGCAATGACGTTGAAGCCCGAGAAACCAGAGAGGCGGCCCCGGTCAGCTTCAGCCGTTTGATAATCATCATGGCCTCGTCGGGATGGGTGGGAGCCTGTCCCAATTACAATGAGGGATCAAGGCGGTGCCTTGTCCCAACGTGGAAGTTTCAGGGAGAGTGTACCTCCCAACCACGATCCGGGATCAGGCCCCCACCCATGTCGGGAGACCATGATGCGCTTCTACAATGCCAGCCCACATCGATTCTACTGCGGCATCGACCTGCACGCCAGGACCATGCACGTTTGCGTCCTGGACAGTGCCGGTGCCGTCGTACTCGATCGCAACCTGCCGTGCCATTTCGAGACGCTGCTGGAGGCCCTTGCCCCCTTCCGCGACGGTATCGTCATCGGTGTGGAGTGCATGTTCGGCTGGTACTGGCTCGCCGACCGCTGTGCCGAGCACGCGATCCCGTTCGTGGTCGGCCACGCGCTGTACATGAAGCTGATCCACGGCGGCAAGGCCAAGAACGACCGGATCGATGCGGACAAAATCGCGCATCTGCTCAAGGGGGGCAACTTCCCGTTGGCGTATGCCTACCCCAAGGGCATGCGTGAGACACGCGATCTGCTGCGGCGGCGGATGTACCTGGTGCACCAGCGTGCCGCGCTGATCACACACCTGGAGATTCTCAATGCGCAGAACAACCTGCCGCCGTTCGGCAAGAAGCTGAGCTATGCGGCGAACCGCGCCGAGTTGAACATCCCCGAGCGTTTCGGCGATCCGTCCGTGCGCATCAGCGCCACGCTCGATCTCGAGCTGATCGACAAGTTCGACGAGTTGATCGGGCAGGTGGAACTGTACCTGACACGCACGGCCAAGGTGGACGACGTGCAGACCTATCACCGGCTGCGGACCGTTCCGGGTATCGGGCCGATTCTGGCGCTGGTGCTGCTCTACGAGATGCACCAGGTGGAGCGTTTCGAACGCGTCGGCCAGTTTCTGTCGTACGCGCGGCTGGTGCGGTGCGTGCATGAATCGGCGGGGAAACAACTCGGCTCGGGTGGAAAGAAGATCGGCAATGCGCAGCTGCGGTGGGCGTTCGCCGAGGCGGTGTGCCTGTTTCTGCGTTCGAGCGAACGGGCCCGACAATGGAAACAGAAACAGGAGAAGAAGCACGGGTCGGCGAAGGCGCTGGGCATCCTGGCCGCCCGGTTGGCGCGTGCGGTCTACCACATGCTGCGCAAGCGCGAAGCGTTCGACGAGGAGCGTTTCTGGAACGGCCGGGGCAGGCCCAGCGCGACCGCGGCGCCCGAGCGCAAGCCGAGTTCGGCCCGCCCGTCGCGCGGTAAAGCGCGCACGGCAGCGCGCTGAATGCAGGACGGTTACCTACGTGTTCCTCTTCCCTGTCCCGCGTTGGAGAATCACCATGCCTGCGATCGACTACCGCCGTGCCCGGGCGGAGCTGCGTTTGGCGGACGTGCTGAATGTGATCGGCTATGAACCACGCTCGCGGCTGGGCCAGCAGCTGCGTGGTCCGTGTCCGTTGCACGGCTCACGCTCGGCCCGCAGCCGGGTCTTCTCGGTTAACCTCGGTAAGAACCTGTATCACTGTTTTCGCTGCGGCGCCGGCGGCAACGCGCTAGACCTGTGGGCGGCGCTGAGCCGGCTGCCGCTGCACGCGGCCGTGCTGGACTTGTGCGAGCGACTACGCCAGCCGGTCCCCTGGCTGCACGAGCCCAGCAAGTGCAGCCGCCGGAGCGACTCACCACCCGCTGAGGAGACCCGACCCATGCCCGAGCCCTAGCTGAGCCATGCCGACCGTGCCGGGGAGCCACACCGCCTAACGGAGGCACGCCAGGGACGAGCGCCACCCGGGTGCAGCAAGATTGGGGACACTGATCCCGCAACGCACCCCTCGCCATTGTTCCCGACCTCGTCGCTTTGATTGGACCCCGGTGCGGACCGGCATACTCACGTAGGAAGGATCGGAAACTCGAGGACCTTGCCCGCGGCTGCCCTCGCGTCGAGCTGACCCTGAACTGCGACCGTTCTTCGGAACGCGATCGCGTCGTTTTGCATGGCCGACGTGGGGAACGCATGATTTTCGAAGGCGCAGGCCAAGCGGCCTGCAGCCGGCTAGCCCAGGCGAAAGGCCGGCCGGCTTTGACCTTGTTGAGCTGTTTGGTGCAGCGCAGGCTGCAACCGAGGAATGAAAAAAGCGGCGCAGACACAAAGGCACGGGTCAACAGGTTCCGATTGTAACGATTGGTAGGAAGAAAAAATCCTCTACGGAGAAGCTCCGTCTATTGACTTCCGAGGCCATTGAGCGGTTATGCGTGCCGCGCCGTCACGGACCGTACACCGTCAGCTCCCGGGGCGATGCCTTCTTCACCGCTTTCACGGCAGCCATCGTAACTGCACACCCTTCGACATAAATGACATCGAGGAAAGGATGGCCGGAAAACGAGGCGAGCCCTTCGTTTGTCAGCTTCGTATGCGAAAGCCGCACGTCGTTGAGCCGCTGCAATTTCGACAACGCTCGTGCCGCGCGATCGCCCACGGTTGTCTGATTGACGCTGATCAGCTTCAAGTTTGACATCCGTTGGGCGAGGGCAATCACGCCTTCGTTCGTCGCCGGTGTGCCTTCCAGATAGACATTGAAGACATTGAAATGCTCGTTGTCCCGCAACTTCGCCACGCCATGACCGACTACGCGCGTCCTATTTAGGCTCAGCAAGGACAACTGTTGCATCTCGGCCAACGCCGCACACCCTTCATCCGATACCGCTGTGTCATCCAGAATCAGACTCCAAACTTGCGGCAGCTTGTGAATTGCCGACAGTCCCGGGTCAGTGATCGCTGTTTCCTTGAGATAAAGTTCGCGCAGGCCGATGCAACCGGACAGGTAGCGGAGGCCTTCGTCGCCGATTCTCGGACCGCGATGAATCTGAAGCTGCGGAGTGCAGGCAATTGAGCCAGCACCCCAAGTGTGTTGTCCGAGACCTTGTCGCTGATGATCGCGATTTCAACGAGAGCACGGGCTCGGAGTAGTTCGCGACAACCGTCATCAGTGACGGCGGTGTCCAAAAGGGTGAGCATCTCGACCTTATCGAGGTTTGGCAGCGCCCTTAGGTTGTCGTCGGTGAACGACGCCCCATCGAATTCGATAGCTGTTTCGTCCATCAGGTCACACCACGCATAACGCTCGGGTAAGGTGCCGGGGCCGCCTGCAACGACGTTAAAGCGCGGAAAACCAGGATGGCAGCCCCGGTCAGGTTTAGCCGTTGGTTATGCCGCGTCCCCTCTTACCAGCCGGCATGCCCAGTCGAGCCAGCCATGATACCACCCTGCGAAGCCGATCCGGTTTTCGTCTGGCGTATCTTGATCGGTTATACACCATTTGCCGTATCGCTCAACCGGCGCAGTCCGGTTGATGGCCACAGGAGTATAACCGGCCAAGTCCGGCGTCGCGTCAAACCAGATGCGCCCGAACTCGGGACCGTTCACAATGAGCAAGAACCGCAAATTGCACCCGTACTCGCAAATGTTGATTGAGCCATCGCGGGATGCCTGACGCCAATACTCGTCTATCAGTTCTCCGCGCCGGTCTTCGTCGCCGGATTCATGGGCCTCGGCTTCCTTGATCGCCTTCAGGAGATCTGGCGGACCTGCCCACTGATGGCGGTACGGGACAAGGCAATCGCACTACCTTCATCACCGTGGAATTCTAATCTGAGCCCTTGACTTGGACAAGTGTACATGCGAATGATTCTTCTCGGACGGAACCCGTTCACGGAGGAGAAGAATCATGTCCAAGGCCACAACCGTTTCCATGCGCGAGTGCTTTGCCGACGTTGCGGACCCACGCCGGGAACATTTGCGGTTACACAACCTCTGGGAGATCATCGCCGTCACCATCTTGGCGGTCATCTCCGGGGCCGATTCCTGGGTCGAGGTTGCCAAATACGGCGTCAACAAGTTCGAGTTTCTGCGGACCTTTCTCGAACTGGCCAATGGCATACCCTCCCACGACACTTTTGGTCGTGTTTTCGCGCTGCTCAATCCGCGCGCTTTACAGGACGGATTTGTCAAGTGGGTGCAGGCAGTTGCCGAGTCCACGCTCGGCCGTGTCGTCGCCATTGACGGCAAGACGGCCCGACGATCTTTCGACAAAGCAGCGGGCAAAGGACCTCTGCATATGGTCAGTGCCTGGGCCACTGAAAATCGTCTACTCCTGGGGCAACAGGCCTGCGACAGCAAGTCGAATGAAATCACCGCGATGCCCGAGCTGATCAAGAACCTCGAGATTTCCGGGGCGATCGTGACCAGCGACGCCATGGGCTGCCAGAAAGACATCGTTGCCGCCATCCGCGCGGCGGACGCCGACTATGTGTTGGCCGTGAAGGACAACCAGCCAATCTTGCACGATGACATCCGGGCTGTGTTCCTGACCGGCTTCGACAACAACTTCGCAGGCCTGGAACATCACCGGCATTGCACGAAGGAAGAGGGGCATGGCCGCGTCGAGACGCGGATCTATGATATTATCCGCGTGCCCGAAGAGTTGGCAGAGCGTCACCCCGATTGGCAAGAGCTGCGTAGTATTGGCATGGTGTACAGCGAGCGGCAAGAAGGCAACAAGGAACCCAGCGTCGAGACACGCGTTTTCATCACGAGTCTGCCGCCGCGGGTGAAGAAGTTTGCCGGCGCCGTGCGCAATCATTGGGGAATCGAAACCTCGCTCCATTGGGTCTTGGATATGAGTTTCCGCGAGGACGAAAGTCGTCTGCACAAAGGGCACGGCCAGGAAAACATGGCACTGATTCGCAGGTTGTCCGCGTCGCTTTTACTGAATGAACCAACATGCAGAGCGGGCGTATCCTGCAAGCGCAAATGTGCAGGCTGGAATGATGAGTACCTCCTAAAAGTGCTCGCTGCGAGCTTGAAATGACGGTTTTTCCTTGCGAACGTGATGCAATGCCCTTGCGGTACGGGAACGGCTTTGACAGGTCATTCCAGTAGTCCTCCTGGGTCTCGTATAGTTCATCAAGTCCGTGGATGCCGTAGTAGGGTCCCGCACCGCCGTTACCCACCTCAATCAGGAATCGGCGATAATCGTCATGAAGCCGAAGCGAGTACCGGCGCTCGAACTCCACGACCTTCGCTTCGTCCAGAGGAGCGCGAAACTTGTACTCGTGGCCATTGGCCCCAAAGACGGTGAGGGTCCGGTCGGCTTTGCGAAGAAACCGAAGCCCCGCGACAATCTTGGAAACGTCTAGCGGCATAACATGTGAGTAGATCAAGCGGCGCCGGTCTGATGAACACCCGTGCCGGTCTCATGATTACGGTGCGCCGGTCTCATGATCATAGCGCGCCGGTCCGTTGATCAGGTCGTCGATTGGCCTATTACAGTACGCACGGTCGGTCTAGTAGGCGCCGGTTCTTTATCGCCACTGCTGCGTCCGCAAATCCCTCTGATTGGACACGTGCGCCGACTCGCAGTCAAGCGCCAATCCGAATCGCCGATTTTTTTCTTGACGCCGGTGAAAGGAATGTGCACATCAGTATACATTGAGTGGCGCGGCCACATCACCCAAGGAGAATTGCCATGAGTGCCAGTCCGACATCCGCGACGCCCGCGGAAACCGCGGTGGACTTCGCGGCGCAGCCACCGCGCTTGGTCGACCAGGTGGCCGCGAGCGCCCGTACGCGAGAAGCTTCGGAACCAACCACCGAACAATTGGTGTCCTGGGTCCGCGCATACGTCTTATTCCAGGGGAGACGCCACCGCGGGAGTTGGGTCTGCCGGCGGTGTCATCTGATCATCCGAGATGAATTGCGGCGCAAGGTCGTTCGGCATGGCGTGGCTGCTGGCTATGACCAAAACTCGGTCGAACCTTTAGGACATTCAGGATTCTTTTTCTCATCGGAAAAAGAATCCTGAATAACCCGAACGGCAGAACGACCTCGATCAATCTAAGGATTGAACTTCCTCCTTCAGCTCCTCGTTTACTGGCGGGTGAGCCCGCTCATCTTGGGTAGCCGTTTGCAGCGATTGTTCCCCATTGGCCGTTCTCGCCTTGTCCTGCGCTTCGCGCGCCTGCTCGGAGGCACGCTTTGCAGACTCCGCGCGCGAGCCTGCGCGGCCCGTAGCCGGGCGATCCGCGCTTCTGCCTCGGGTGTCGGAGAGATGTCGAGAATCGACCCCTCGGCCGGCGGGACCGACCACGGGTCTCCGTCGAGGGCGATTCCCTCGGCCATGGCCCAGGCGTTCATGTCCCGCATGACCTCATCAATAGTGCGTGAGGTGTTCATAGTTTTGGCATCTGAATGATGAATTTCCGCACATCCAGCCGCATTTTGGGGTAGTCCGCGAGGAGCGCCCTCGCGACCTGTCTTCCTGCCGCCTCGAACTGTTCTCTCGTCATTCCCAAGTCGTCGGTGTGGTAGATGGCCACTTCTCCGGCGCGCTTCGGAAGGAACGTCGCTCCCTGAAATCCACAATCCCGCACCGTTTCCACGATTTCGACGGCTTCCTCGATGGTGATGGTTGTCTTCAGCACGATGGTAAGCCCCAAGCGTTCGGCGGGATCCGTTTCCCCTGCGGCGAGCTTACGCGCGATGAGTACTGCCTCCTGCGCATGGCGTCTGCCAAACTCCGTCGCGGCTCCGACGATCGCCGGTGTCGTTCCATCGACGCGGAGATCATAACTGGGCTCTATGACCCGGTAGATGCCGAAGGCCTCGTGGTCGAGGTGCAGGATCAATACGCCATGGCGCTCGAAGGTATCTCGCAACTCGTCCTTGCTCAAAGCGGTAATCGATAAGGCGATGCGCCGCCCCCGCGTAGTCATTAGCCGCAAACAGAGCGTTCATCTCCGCAGTGAGCCGTCTTATCTCGGCATCCGGGTTGTGCTCCTGAGCGTTCGTGATGCCGACCTGATGTTCGTACGACGGCTCGTCCGCAGTTGACATGCAAGTATTCTACCGCACAATCGATACTCGTGTCCATCACGGCTTTTGCGTCCCGACGAGGGGACGCAATCGAGCAAGGTGGCCAGCATGTTCTGGGCGTTGTTTTCGCTGACTCCCAGATGAATTGCGGTGTAAGGTTGTTCGGCATGGCGTGGCTGCTGGCTATGACCAAAATTCGGTCGGCGGCTGGTCAGAGGGAGTCCGACCCGACCGCATCCTGCGCCCTGAAGAGAAGCGGTGCCGCGCGGGCATGACGAGCCCGTGCTGACAGGCCCTGCTGAAACTACGCCGCGTCACTTCTTGAGCTCACCCTCCACCTCACGCACGCAATCCTGGGTTTCGTCGTCTTTGGCCCAGCGCGGTTGCTGCGCGAGTTCGCGCAGGCGCTCAAGGCTGGTCTGGGCTTGCGCGGTCTGCTTGAGCCGCTGCTGGACCATCGCCAGAAAGGCCACGTCCGCGGGGCTTCCCTTGTTCGCCCGCTCGGAACGCGTCAAGGTTGCGACAGCGTCTTCATACCGGCCGGCGCGGTACTGCGCCGCCCCCAGCATCGTCTGATATTTGCTCTGCGCCGGATCGAGACGGCAAGCGCTTTCCGCCTGGCGGAGCGCCAGGCGATATTGCACTGCGTTACAATATGGCCGGCGCACGACGGCCCAGCTCGCCTGGTGGTACGCTTCCGGCCGAGTTTCCTCGGGGTAGCGGTCAACCAGGGCCAGCGCCTTCTCCCGCGCCGCCGGCTGCACCGTGCGCGTGGTGTTCAGGTATTCGACCACATCGGCGCGCCGCAGCGGCCGGGCAAACAGCGATTCCAGCAGACCGAGCGCCTCGCGCTCGGCGGGCGCTGCCGGCGGCCACGGCCGGGCATCCCAGAGCCGCACATCGCCGTCGGTGCTCGCGGAAGCGATGCGAGTGCCGTCGTGACTGAAGGCCACGCCCACAACCCACTGAGTGTGGCCGCGAAGGGTCAGGACCTCCTGACTGTTGAGTGCGTCCCAGAGGCGTACCGTTTGGTCCAGGCTGGTCGACGCGAGCCGGCTGCCGTCCGGACTGAACACGACGCGCGTCAACGGGCCGGTGTGGCCGATGAGCGTGGCGACTTCCCGGCCGGTAGCGACGTCCCACACCTTACCCTGGGCCGCGACCTGCGAGGCCAATTGCGCCCCGTCGAGACGGAACGCCACGCCGACGCCGGACACCTGGGCCTGCATACGCAGTGTTTCCCGGCCCGTCGTGGCATCCCAGACCTTCACCTGCCCACTCTTGAACGCTGCGGCCAGACGTGTGCCGCCGGGACCGTAGGCCACGCTCTCCACGTCGCCCGCATGGCCGTCGAGGGTGCGCGTTTCATGGCCGGTCTTCAGGTCCCAGAGCTTGACCGTACCGTCGGCGCTGCCCGAGGCGAGCTGCGCGATCAGGGCTGAAGGCCGCACCGAGAACCTCGCCCGTATGGCCCACGAGTGTCCGCAAGGCACGGCCGGTCTCCAGTTCCCAGACCTGGACGGCGTGATCGCTGCCCGCCGACGCGACCCAGAATCCCGAGGGTACGAACGCCAGCGCCAGGACCGGGCCGAAGGTTCCCTTGAGCGTATGGATCAACTGGCCCGTCGTCGTGTCCCAGACAGCGACGGTCTGGTCGAAGCCGGCGGCGGCGGCGAGCCGTGTGTCGTCGGGGCTGAACGCCAATAGCCGGACCGAGCTGGTATGGCCCTGGAGCCTCCGGGCGTCCTGGCCGCTCAGGGCGTCCCAGATTTTGACGGTGCCATCGCGACTTGCCGAGGCCAACCGCATCCCGTCCGGACTGAACGTGACGTGCTGGACGCCGCTGCCGTGACCTTTGAGGGTGCGGATTTCCTGTCCGGTCGCGGCGTGCCACAGGCGCACCGTGCAGTCCCAGCCGGCCGACGCGATCCGCATTCCGTCCGGACTGAACGCCACGCCGCGGATGTCGCTGGTATGGCCTTGCAGATCGACCACGGCCTGGCGGGTGGCGAGATTCCAGACCTTCACGGTGCGATCGGAGCTGCCGCTGGCCAGGCGCGTTCCGTCTGGGCTGAACACCACGCAAAAGACCGTAAAGGTGTGTCCCTTGAGCGTGAAGGCTTCCGCGCCGGTGGCGGCGTCCCAGACCTTGACCAGATGGTCCTGACTCGCCGAGGCGACGTGCTTGCCGTCGGGACTGAACGCGACGCCGTGAACCAGGCTGGTATGTCCCTTGAGAGTATGCACGGGCGCGCCGCTGGTCGTGTCCCAGATCTTGACGGTGTGATCGCCGCTGGCCGTCGCCAGCCGTGTGGCGTCCGGGCTGAACGCGACGATACGGACATACGACGTGTGCCCCTTGCAGACGAGCGTTTCCCGGCCCGTCGCCAAATCCCAGAGCCGCGCCGTCCCGTCGTGGCTGCCCGTGGCGAGCTGCGTGCCATCGGGACTGAACTCCACGCATTCGACCCCCTCGGTGTGGGCTTCAATGGTGCGGATCAGCCGGCCAGTGAGGGCATTCCAGATCTTGACCGTGTGGTCATAGCTCGCCGAGGCGAGCTGCATGCCGTCGGGGCTGAAGGCGACGTGCCACACGCCGTTGGTGTGGCCGTCGAGGGTGCGCACGTCGGTATGCCAGAGGCGCTTGAGGTAATGCCATTCCCAGTTGCGCCGGTCGGCCGGACAGGCGTCGAGCAACCGGTCGGGCTGACCGAGATTGCCGTCGTGCCATCCGGCATGCGCCAGGGCGATGTGATGGAAATACTGGAAGCTCTCGGCCTTTTGCCGTTGCGCCATTTCCGCCTGGCGTGCGTGCTCGGCCTCCGTCAGTGCGACCTGCAGGCGTCCGTTGTACACGAGCCCGACCGCCAGTCCACCCAGGGCCAGCACCGCCAATGCGGTAACCATTAGTAGCGCTACCAACGCGGGCCGGCGCCGGGCCCAGGTCCAGGCGCTTCCACGTGCCGATCGGCCGCGCTTGGATCGCTTCGCCGCGCAGGAATCGCTGCAAATCCTCGGCAAATTCGCGGGCGCTGGCGTAACGCCGGCCGGGCGCCTTGGCCATGGCCTTCAAACAGATCGTCTCCAGGTTGCGCGGAATGCGGTCGTTCAGGCTGTGCGGCGCGGGGCTCGTCGTTGAGGACCTGGTGCAGCAGCATGCGCGTGTTGCCGCGAAACGGGATCTCGCCGGTCAGCAGCTGATAGAGCACCACGCCCAGACTGTAAACGTCGCTGCGGCCGTCGACCTGATGTGCTGCGCCGCCGGCCTGCTCGGGGCTCATGTACGCGGGCGTGCCGAGCACCTGGCCCTCGAGCGTCATGGTGACCTCGCCCGCATCGCGCTTGGCCAGGCCGAAGTCCATCAGCCGCGGCACGCCGCGCTCGTCGAGCATGATGTTCGACGGCTTGACGTCACGATGCACGACGCCGTGCTCGTGGGCATAGTGCAAGGCGTCAGCGACGGTGGCGAGCCACTGGGCCGCCTCGCGCGGCGGCGGCCGCTTCGCGGTCAACACGTCGGCCAGCGTCATACCGCGCACGAACTCGCTGACCAGAAACGGCAGCCCGTCGTGCTGGCCGACCTCATGGACCGGCACGATCGCTGGATGCCGTAACTGGGCGACGCTGCGCGCTTCGCGGATGAAGCGCTGCATATCCTCGCTGGCTGCCAGGTTGCCGCCGCGCGGCACCTTGAGGGCGACCACGCGATCCAGCTCCAGGTCGCGTGCCATGTAGACGGTGCCGAACGCCCCCATCCCGACCATGTTCACAATCTCGAACCGGCCCAGCTTGCGGCCGCGCTCGCTCGTGTGCCAGTCGGCGGTTGAGCCGCCCTCGAGGCGGAAGGTGGAGCCGCAGGTCGAGCAGAGAACGTCGTGCGGCGAGCCGGCTTCGATAATCTCGATCGGGCTCTGACAGTGCGGGCAAGGGACGTGCATGAATGAAAGTCCTGGGCCGCGGCATGGCTTGCCCAGGAGATTATCGCCGGGGGTGCGCGTACCCTCAAGGGCAAACGCGTGGAATCGCGTCCGGCGTGAATGCCATTAAGTTAAGCTTGGCGAGCCCGCGGCGCGAGCCAAGGGCGAGCCGAAACGCCGAGAAACACGCGACTCGCCCTTGGCTCGCGCCGCGGGCTCGCCGGTCTTTCTTTGATGCCATTCGCGTCCGGCGTCTTTTTTGTTGGCGTCGGCTCCACGATTCGCCTATGCTGAGGCGAACCACACCGTTTGGAGTGCCCGCGATGAAACGCCTCCTTGGCTCCGTCCTGCTCGTGCTTGCGGCTCCTTGCGCTTGCGATGCCGGCGAGAAGCTCGACGCCGTGCGCTCCGAGCGCCTGGTCAACCTCTGCAAAGTCTGGGGCACGGTTCGCTACCTGCACCCCTACCTTGCCTACAAGGACATCGACTGGGACGCCGCGCTGCTCGACGCGCTGCCGCGGGTGGAGGCGGCCAAGGATGAACCGGCGTACCGTGCCGCGCTGCAGGGCATGCTCGACCGGCTCGGCGATCCCAAAACGCGTGTGGCGCGCAAGGTGCCGCCGCCGCAACGGAATACTGCCGGCGGCAAGGACGACAAGGAGCGGCCCCTGTTCAGCTGGGTCGAGAATGACGTCCTGGCCATACATCTCGATCCGCCACCATCGGTGCGTCAACTCCTCGACCCCAGCACGCGCGAAACGCTGCTGGCGGCACTCGGAAAAACTTCGCGGGTCATTGTCGACCTGCGCGGCGATGACGAATTCGGCTTCGGCACCTACGTTCTTTCCTGGCTCAATCCCCAGCTGCCGTTGCGCGAAGTGCGCGCCCCCGCGGAACGCTACCTCGTGCACTCCGGGTATCGGCCTCCGTCGGGCACAATCTCGGGCTTCTACTTCTCGGCCTTGCAGACCGAGTTGCCGGAGCTGTTCAACCCAGGCCCGGCAGCCAAGGGCAAACGGGTGGCGTTTCTGGTCGCCGAGAGCACCAACCTGCCGCCCATAGCGCTGGCGCTGCAGGAAGTCGGCGATGCCTTCCTGGTGGCCCAGGGCAAGGTGCCGGCAGCCCTTGGAAGTGTTAGCCGCAGCGTGGCATTAACCGATGGTTTCGAGGTACGTGTCCGCACGTCGGAGTTGCTGGGAACGAGTGGACCTGTCCAGGTCCAGGCCGATGCCGAGGTCGCTGCCGACGCGGACCGCGGACCGGCCGGCCCGGCGTTCAAGCAAGCCCTGGCGCTGCTCCGCGATCCACCCAAGACTCCGAATTCGGCGCCAGCGCCCAATGGTGCCGCAGCCCCGCTGGGGGCCTGGCGGCCCGACAAGCGCTACGAGACGATGACGTATCCCGACCGCGCCCATCGCCTGCTCGCCCTGTTCCGGTTCTGGAACGTGATCCACTACTTCTACCCCTACCAGAACCTGCTCGATCAGGATTGGGACACCGTGTTGCCGCGCTTCGTGCCGCAGTTCGCGGCCGCCGGGGATGGCCGCGACTATGCGCTGGCCGTCGCCGAGATGGCGGCTTGCATCCAGGACACGCACACGCGCGTCACCGGCAGCCAGGAGCTCAAGCGCTACTTCGGCGAGGCGACCCCGCCCGTCGCGCTCCGCCTCATCGAGGGCCGGCCGGCAATCACGGCCTCCTCGATCCGGCGGCGGTCAAAGATTCCGGTGTGGAGATCGGCGACGTGGTGCTGGCAATCGACGGCGAGCCGGCGGCCAAGCGGATGGCGCGCCTCGGTAAGTACATTGCCGGCTCCAATCCCGATTCGCACGCACGGTACGTCCTGCGCGTGCTGCTACACGGTCCCGAAGACGCGCCGCTCAAGCTCACCGTCCAGGGCCGCGATGACAAGACCCGCGAACTCACCTTGCCGCGCAAGGCCAAGTATGCTGCACTCTGGCCGCCGTACCGGAGCGGCGCGGTCTTCAAGATGCTGGAGGACAACGTCGGCTACTGCGATCTCGAGCGCCTGACCGTCGGCCAGGTCGATGCGATGCTCGAGCGATTCAAGGACACGCGCGCCATCGTGTTCGACCTGCGCGGTTATCCCAAGGGGACGGCCTGGTCGCTCGCGCCGCGTCTGAACGTCAAGGGAGCGAAACATGGTGCCGCGTTCACGCGCATGCTGGTCAGCGGCGCTTCGAGTATGGAGGATAGTCGCTTTGCATTCCTCCAGCCGCTGCCGACCGGCACGCAGTGGAAATACCAGGCCAAGACCGTCACGCTGATTGACGAACGGGCCATCAGCCAATCGGAGCACACCGGGCTGTTCCTGGAGTCCGCCTGCGCGACGACCTTCATCGGCAGCCCCACGGCGGGAGCCAACGGCGACGTCACCACGCTGTCGCTGCCCGGCGGCCTCATGGTCAGCTTCACCGGCCACGACGTCCGCCACGTCGATGGGCGGCAACTCCAGCGCATCGGGCTGGCGCCACACATCGAGGTGCGACCGACGCTCGCCGGCATCCGGGCGGGCCGCGACGAAGTGCTGGCGCGAGCACTGCAGTTCCTGCGCGAGGGGAAGTGACATGCGGCATTCGCTAAACGAGAGTTACAATGAGGCAAAGGAAGCGGTACCGGGATCGTCGGGTCGCTGCCGGTCGCCGCGTCCTATTCTAGAAGCTAGTGCATCGTCAAGGCTTTATTTTAGGGTAGCCGCATTCGTGAGAATGCGGGCGACGTCGCCCGCATTCTCACGAATGCGGCTACGCACGCCGGAAAAACCCGTTAGGTGCTACGGCGCCTGGAGCGTGCGGCTCGACCAGCGGAGCAAGCCGCGAGGATCGTGCAGCACTATTTCGCCTTCAGTCAATCCGTCGGTGATCTGCACTATATCCTCGTTGCGTAGGCCTGGCACGACTTTTCGCTTTTGCAATTCCTGCCCGGCTCTGATGTAGCAATAGTAGCTCAGGCCGCCCCCCACGAGAGCGGTGACGGGCACGTGCACTACGCCGGTCTGCCGCCCAGTTTCGATGACTGCCTCGCTCGACATTACTGGTTTCAAGCCATCCGTTTCACCGACGAACGCTATCTGGACATGAGACGCGGTAAATTCGCCGTTGGACTGCGGCGCACCCATCGCGACGACGCGGCCGGACCATGACTTGCTCGGGTAGGCATGGACATGCACGATGGCCGGTTGGTGGATCTTCACCGTGCCCAGCTTAGCCACCGGAACCTGCAGAATAGCCAAAAAGCGACTTAGATCGCATACTCGCAACAGCAACTGGCCTTCGCGCACCGGTTCCCCTTGCGCGACTACTGCCGATCCGTTACCCCAGCCGGGCGGTACATGGTAGTACACCATGCCGTCGCAGAGCGCGCACACGCGGCACGCGTTGACTTGTCGTGTGAGTTCGGCAACGCGTTGCTCGCCCGATACTGTGGCGAGGAACTTCTTCCGGATGGCAAGCTGTTCCTTGAACGGTGCGTCGTCGAGCTGAATCAACAGGTCACCCTTCTTGACCAACTCGCCGGCTTCCACGAGCCATTGGATGATCGGGACGCGATCGCCGTCATCGATGCGAACGGTACATCGGACGTCCTGGGCATTGACAACCTCCAGCATGCCGTGCGCACTCACGGTCGCAACCAGGTCGCCGCGAACGGCCGTCTTGAATTCGGTGCTGGGCAGCGGCGCCTTCCCGGCGAGCGCCAGGCGTACCGCAGGCGTCATTTGGTCGAAACGGTTCAGCAAATCCTGGATGTGCGGCGGGTCGCCTTTGTCCGCGCCACCCGGTTGGCCCGTGCAGCTCCGGCCGGCAACGCATGCCACAAGCAAGGCGACGACCGCAGCATGGTGTCCCAATGACCGGCGCGAATCTCGGCATGGGGATCCTCTCAATGTGCTGTCACAAAATACGTCGTAGTGGCCATCGAGCTCCATGAAGAGCGGGTCATGAAACGCCGCGCCACCGCCGAGGAACCCGTCACTGCGCGCATTCGCCGCAAGGCCGAGGCGCAATTGTGAAACGAGTTGCGTCCGTTGCGTCCCCGTTCTTCTCAGGTCGCCCCATGCTCGGCGGCAGGTGGCTGGGCGTTTCAATAGAATGATATGATGGTGAAGGCACAAGGCAAATTGCGTCCCGCGGCGGAGCGGATCTACTGGGGGGCGGATGTCCCGATGCGGGAGATCCGTCGCTTCGCGGCGCCGTGGCGGAACGATTCCAGCCCGAAAAGATCATCCTGTTCGGCTCTCACGCGTACGGCACGCCACACGCCGACAGCGACGTGGATATCCTGGTCATCATGCCGGCGCGGAACAAGCACAGTCAGGCATACAAAATTCGGACGGCGGTATGGGCACCGTTTCCGATGGATCTGCTCGTCCGCACACCAGAGGAGATGCGCTGGCGACTGGCAGATGGCGACCTGTTCCACACGGAAATCGTGTCCCAGGGCAAGGTCCTGTATGAAGCCGACCACCCGCGAATGGGTCCGCAAGGCCGAAGCCGATTACCGCGGCGCCTGAAGTCTCGCCGGAAAAACGCCTCCACTGCATGACCTGGTGTGCTTTCACTGTGCCGAGAAGTACCTCAAGGCCCTTCTGGAGGAAGTCGGCGTCGCCGTTGCGAAGACCCATGATCTGGATAAACTGCTGAGCACACTGAAACTACATTATCATGGGCTGGGATCCCTTCGGCGCGGGCTGCGTTTCTTAACGGAATTTGCCGTCGATACACGCTATCCAGGCAACAGTTCGAGCAAGCGTCAGGCCGAGGCGGCTCTGCGCTGGACCGACAGGCGCGGACGGCAGCGCGAACCCTGTTGGGCCTCCCGTTGGGCTCGCGGCGGCGGAAGTAGCAAAGTTCGCAGCGGTCGCGGCAGGCTGGTTACTCCGCACCCGCAACCACGCAGCGGTACCACATCTGCACCTGCTCGCCGGACAGCGCATTCTCGCGCTGCAGCACCGCGACGGCGGTGGCGTCGTGACCGACGATCTGGGCTCGCACCTCGAGCTGGCCGTTGGGCTGATACTCGTAGCTCACCTGCACCGGCGTGCCCGCGGGCAGGTCGGGCGGTGCCTTGATCGTGCATGCACCCACCTGGATGCACGCCTCGGGGCGTTCACTTTCCCCTTCGACCACGCGGATGACCACCTGGCGCTGGCCGTGCTTCAGGATCTTGAATGCCTTGGTCGCTGTATGCGGCAACGGCGTGTTCTTGGGGATGAGAATCTGGTTGCGCCGTCGGCCCGTCTGCGCGTCGACGCCGATGATGCCCAGGCTGTGCGAGTTGACGTTGGTCACCGAAAACTGCGGCGGGCCGGACGCGGCGCCTTGTTGCTGGAGCAACAACTGAGCGTACAGGGCGGCCCCGTGCGCGACGGCCTCGTCCACCGAAACGGACCGCTCCGGCGCCTGACCGGTCAGGTCTTCAAGCATGCGCACCACCTGCGGCATGCGCGTCGAGCCGCCGACCAGCAGGACCTTGTCGATCGACGACCAGATCAGCCCGGCCTGCCGAACCACGATCTCGGTGGTCGTGCGGGTGCGCCCAGCAAGGCGGCAGTTGCTTCCTCGAACTGCAGGCGGCTGATCTCCAGCTTCAGCCGGGTGCCGAGGTGGTTGACGAACATCGTCGCCTTGGGCCGTTCCGTCAGCGTCTTCTTGGCGATCTCGGCATTGAGCCACAGGTCCTGCAAGCTCGATGGATTGCTGCGCGGGTCCTCACGGTGCTGGGCGAGGAACTGCTCGGCTGCATGGTTCACGATGGTTTCATCCCAATCCTTGCCGCCCAGGGCATTGTCGCCGTCGGTGGCAATGGCGCGAAAGCGCTGCCCTGGATTTCGACGATGGTGACGTCAAAGGTCCCGCCGCCCAGGTCGTAGACCAGCACCCGCAGCGGCTTGGTCGAAGTGGACCGGCCCTGGGGATCCAAAAAGCCGAGCTGATGGCCGTAGGCGATGGCGGCCGCCGTCGGCTCGTTGATGATATCGAGGACGTTGAGGCCGGCGATCTTGCCGGCATCGACGGTGGCCTGCCGGCGGCCCTCGTCGAAATAAGCCGGCACCGTGATGACCGCGTTCTGCACCGTGCCGAGCTTGCGCTCGGCGTCGTCCCTGAGGGCGCGCAGGATCACGGAGGAAATCACCTCGGGCGGGAGGAATTCGCCGTTGACCTTCCGGCGATAGAACTTGGCCCCCATGTCGCGTTTGGCACAGTCGGCGACTTTCTCCGGTTCCATCGCCGCCGCCAGCACCGCCTCCTTGCCGACGACGGGCCCGCTGCTGTCCATCAGTACGACACTGGGCGTGGTGATGTCGCCGACCGCGTTGGGAATGCTGACGGGCCGGCCATGGGCGTCGACGTAGGCCACCACGCTGTACGTGGTGCCCAGGTCAATGCCGACTGCGGGGCCGGTCACGGCCGGCGACGGCGTGGAGCGGGGCCGCGGCGGCACGGTCACCGGCGGAGCCACCGGTGGGCTCGTGGGCGGTGTGACCGGCGTGGCGCTAACCGGGGGAGCCACGGGAATCGATCCGGCGCCTTGCGGCGAGACCGGCTTCGCAAGCGGCAGCGACATCGTGTCGGCCGGGGGCCCGATCAGCCGCTGGGCCAGCGCGGTCAGGCGGCTCGCGGCGTCGGCCCGGATTGCGAGCTTGCCGTCGGCGACCTTGAAGACGTCGCCGCGGGCGGCCATCAGGAACTCATTCCAGCGCAGCTTCCTGCGGCCGAGCATGCGCAGCGGCAGCGGTAAGGTTGTCCAGATCGGGTCGATGGCAGCCTGGCAGAAGGTCTTCTCATCCACCGCGGTGGTTCGCGGCATGCCGACCAGGTTCTTCAGGCCCGTGAGGACCAGCGGAATCAGGTACTGAGTATACAGCAGGGAAACACGCGGGGACGCCATGTGCGCTCACCAGGAAAAGAGTATTCACGTCCGGCCGTGGCGCGATTACAGGTATGTATCTTACTCGCGCGGTAAAGCAGCCCGCAATCGGATTTGCGCAATCGCTGTTGGCGCAGGTCGCGGCGTACGTGCCGGCCTTGGCGGTGCGCCGGCCGATGCACGCCGACCCGACCGCTTGAGGGGATTGCGGACGTGTCGCCGCTCCGGTAGAATCGCCGCGAGATCGCGCGAGCGCCGCGAACGCACCCAGCCAATGTGACCATGAGCAAGGACAGCCCTCCATGTTCGATCCGTATCACAAGTGGCTGGCCATCCCCAAGGACCAGCGGCCGCCGAGTTACTACCAGCTGCTGGGCGTCGCGCCCAACGAGCAGGATCCCGAGGTGATCGACGAGGCGGCGCTGCGGCAGATGGCGCATGTCCGCGCCTACCAACTCGGCTCGCACGCTGCCGTAAGCCAGCGCATCCTCAACGAGATTTCTCAGGCCCGCACTGTCTTGTTGAACGCCCAGAAGCGCAAGGCCTACGATGAGACGCTGGCGCCGAAGGCCGATCCAGCAGCGGCGCGCGTCGAGGCGCCGCCCGATTTGGCCGTTGCGGTGAGCGCGGGACCGGCGCCTGCGGCGAGCCAGTCGGCGACGGAACCCTGGAAAGGACAGGACGAGCTGGATCGCCCCCCCGGCCACAAGGCCACTGCGGCGGGCATTTCCGTGCGGAAGCCATCGGGCGCCTTGCCGCTGGTGGTGGTGCTCGCCGTCGGCGGGGGCGTGGTTGCACTGGGCCTGGCGATCATGGCCGTTGGCGCGGTGCTGTGGCTGGGCCGCGGCGGCGAGGTGCGACTCGCCCAGGCAGCCGTCGTCGAGAACGCGCACGGCAAGGACCAGCGGGAGGTCCTCTTCTCCGACGCCGACCACCAGCTGGCCTGCCTGGTGGTGCCTGGCATCGGCAACACCGACACCCTGGTCCTTTACGCTCTGGCCGGCAAGCACAAGGTTTCATCCACGCCGGTCATCCAGGCGAACTTTGCGCCCTGTCACCGCGGCATCAGCACGGACGGCAAGTACTATCTTCAGTCAACCCTGAAAGGCGGGCTGGACTTCTGGGCCATCGGCAACCCGCAAAGGGTGATCGGCGACTGGTCCATAAAAGAACCGAAGGTCAAGCCCGGCGCCGTCCCCAACAACGATGAGGCGGCCTTGTGGCACGCGTTCTTCATCGGCGCCGACAAGCTGGTGACCTTGACGCGGGCCGGATCGCTGGAGATCTGGCAGGTGCCGGCCATGCGGTCGCTTTTGAGGGTCCCAGGGTCGGGCAAGTCCCTGCCGCAAAACCCGGTTATCGTTAGCCCCGACCGCCGCCGTTGTGCGCTGTTTACGGGGACGAGCTACCGTATCCTCGATACGCACGCGGGCAAGCAGGTCTGCGAAACGCAGCCGCTGCCGCCGGGTGATGGCGGCCAGCGGTTGACGTTGCCCATCGGCGCCTTCAGCCCCGATAGCGCCCGCTTCGTCGCTGGCGTCCACGAGGGTGGCCGCAAGCCGGCACTGTATTGCTACGACGCCGCGACGGGAGCGCTAGCGAGCGTCGCCCCCGATCTGACCGTGCCCAACAACCGCCTGCATTTTCGGCGCATCAGCTGGTTCGGCCCCGAGCATTTCTACCTGACCTGGACCGGCCAAAAAATGCTCTCCAGCTGTTTCGCGCCGCCGACGGCGCGGTGATCGCCATGGTGCAGCACCGGGAGACGAACTGCAACACGTTCGACTCCCCGGACGCACGCTTCTGGTATTGCGCCCAGAGCGCCGGAGCGCCGGCTGCCACCTTGGTGGGCGTATCCCTGCCGGAGGCGCTGCGCGGGGCGGCTCCCGCGCAGCCGCGTATCCTGACCCTTGGCATGCAAGGCCTGTTCGGTGACAAGCAGTAGGCGAGCGTACCGGCGTCTCCAGGATGCTCGCCGAAGGTCCACTCCTGCTATGGTCAATTGATCCATTACCCTGCGACCCGGGGATCGCGGGCGCCGATGGTCGGAGTAAGTCTCGATGTTCGATCCGTATCACAAGTGGCTGGCCATTCCCCAGGACCAGCGACCGCCGACCTACTACCAGCTCCTGGGCGTCTCGCCGCAGGAGCGCGATGCGGATGTGATCGACGAGGCGGCGCTGCGGCAGATGGCACACGTCCGCGCCTACCAGATGGGCCAGCATGCCGCACTGAGCCAGCGCATCCTCAATGAAATCTCCCAGGCGCGGACCGTGCTGTTGAACCCCGACAAGCGCAAGGCCTACGATGATACGCTGGCCGGGGCGTCCGCTCGCGCGACGGCCATCAGCAAACCGCCGTCCGCGCCGGCCCGACGGCGGGCGGACGAACGCGGCGAGCCCGATGACGAGACACACGATTCCAGCCGCCGCGTCCCGTCGGTGCGCAAGCCAGCGGGTGCACTTCCGCTGATGCTGATTGTGGCTATCGGCGGCGGTGTGGTCGCGCTGGTGGTGGTGATTGTGGCCGTGGCGGCGGCGCTGTGGCTGATCCGCGTTCGCGAACCACAACCGCCCGCGCCGATTGTGCAGGATGGGGCCGCCAAGAAAAAGAGCGAGCCCGCCGGCGTGCCGCCCAAGGGCCCGGACGCCAACCCGGCGCCCAACCCGGCGCCGGAGCCGTCTGTCAAGCCACCCGTGGAAGCAGACGGCAATGGGCCACGGCTCGTCAAGGGCAAGGCCGTGCCCGGCGCCGTGGCGGCGTTCCGCGACGCGAACCGCTTCTTCACATTCAGCGGGCCGTTGATCAAGCTGCGGCGCTTGCCCGACGCCAGCCAGGTCGCGAGCTTCAGCGGACACGGTGAACGCGTTCTCGACCTGGCGCTCAGCCGGGACGGCAAACGGCTGGCGTCCACCGACCAGGGCAAGCAGATCTTCGTGTGGGACGTTGACAAGCAGAGTGTCGTGAAGAAGATCGCCCCCCGGGAGGTTATCAACTGCGTCGCCTTTTCCCCCGATGGCCGGAAGCTGGCCGGTGGCGGCAGCCGCGACGTGTACCTCTGGGACGTGGACAAGGCGAGCGAAGAGGCGAGCTACACAGGCAAGCGCGGCGCCGAAGGGATCAAACGCGTGGCGTTCACGCCGGACGGCAACCAGGTGGTCTCCGGCGGGCAGACTTTTCGCGTCTGGGACCTGCGCACCAACGCCACTTCGGCGCAGGCCGGCCCCATGGGGGGCATCATGAACTTCGCCATTGCCCGGCAAGGTGATTTCTACTACCTGGCCACCAGCTATTCGCACCTGTATCGAAAAACACCCGCGAGCATTCAGCAGCTGAAAGACACGTCGCAGCAAATCTGGTTTGTCGCTCTCGGTCCCGACAACGAGCGTCTCGTTGTCGGCGGCCCCGGCATGGTTGGCCTGGCCGACCCCGAAACCGGCGCGCTGGTCACCACCCTGATCCTCGGCGCCGGCGAATGGCAGCCCGTCGTTGGGCCGACGGCCCGGTCGCTGGCAGCCACCAACCGCGGCCGTGACGAAAGCTACCTCATCGAGATCAAGTAACCCATGTCGAAGTTTAGCGGCGGCTCGCAGAGCCGCGCGGGTCGGCGACCCGCCGCTAATCGGGAAGGCAGAAGTCGGCGATCATTGCTTACGTTTCTTTTGCGGCTGCACAGGTTCCTTGGGGTTCGGAAACAACGGAGTCCGCTCGAAGATGTTGTTGGGACGCAGTGTAAAGCCACTCCAGCTCACCAGCGTGGCGCCGAACCAAACGTCGTTTTCCATGATGCCGTCCTCCGAGCGCGGCTCATGGAACATGCTGGTGCCGTACCAGATCGCGATGTCCGTATCCACAATGTCCTCATTATTGCAATGCTTGGGCACGTCGATATACCGCATCTCCTCGTCCCTGGCCCGGGTTACCCAGAAATCGTGATGGGTGCATTCTTCGTTGGGAGCGTTATGGCGTGCCGTACCATGCCGCACCGGCATCAGATCGTAGGCATGGTTGTCGCCGCGGAGGTTTTTCTTCTGGGTGTTGACGATGCGCAGCATGCTAAACTTGGCCGCGTCCCAGTCGGCAAAGCCTTCCTTGCCATCGTTGAAGAGTTTGTGATGGGTCACCGAGGCGAGTTTCTGGTCGCGACTCCTTGGTTCGACGTTTTCCATCAGATACGCGGTGTTGTGGCCCTTGCCACCCAGGTGCATGTTCACGCGCCAGTAGTAATTGTGCATGTGCGGCACCCACTCCTTGCTTTGCAAGTTCCTGCCGGTGGCGCCGACGCGGAAGGTGATGCAGCCGTCGTCCTGAAAGCCGTATTCAATGAGGTAGCGGTAATTGATGGCATGGAGGCAACCCCACAAAACCAGGGCGTGGCCGCGGCGAACGCCGTGATTGTTTTTCCAGATGACGCCGCGTTCGCGCAGCTCCTGGACGACGCAGGGCTCGTCGCTGCCGCCGTTGTTGGCCAGGTGCAATTTGCCGAACGGGCCGGCGTCGCTGGCGGAGAGCGGCGACATCTTGAAGTTGTAGCCCACGTCCCAGAAGCGCGGCACGCCGGGTTGATACGGCACGAGGATGTCGGCCACGCGCGCATCGCCCAGGACCTCCATCCAGTCCTCTTTCGGCCCGGTCTTGAACCAGGCATTCTTGATAATCAGGCCATGGCCGCGCACGGTGTCCCACTCGATTTTCCACGCCGTCTCCATCACGCCGTTGGGCGGAAAGCTCTGCTCCACGACATGGGGCTCCGCGGCCGGCGCCACGGCGTTCCTGGGCAGCTCCTGGCTCGGGTCCAGGTCGCCTGGCCGGCCGAAAACGCCGGCACTCAACCACACCAACACCGGCAGTGCCAAACCGGCGAGTAACAACATTCTGCGCAACATCGAAGCGCCTCCCGACATCAAAGCATGGGAATTCCTGACGTGGTGGTCGACGGCGACCGCCGGGAGAGCTGTCCACGCACGAGTTCGCAAGATTGTAACCGAGCCGACGTGGAAAGCAAGGACTTTGATGCAAACATGCCAACAATCGCCGCCAGACCCGACCCTCGACACGCCTGGACGGCCGGCGGAAGCGTCGGGCATGCTTCCGCAAACGAAAAGCGAGGTTTTTTTTGGTCTCGTGTCGATCCGGCCCCTTGTCGTTCGACTACCTTATGGCGTGAGATCACGGCATTGTGAACGACCCCTGACTCGATTCTCTACTACAGGAGGACGGACATGACGCGACGACTGCTTGTTTGCCCGGTGCTGCTGCTTGCCCTTCAGCTTGCGGCCTACTGCGAGGAGAAGACCGGCAAACTACCGCCGGTGCCCACGAACTCCGGTTTCGAGAAGATGAAGAGCCTGGCGGGCACCTGGCTGGCTGCGGACAAAGACGGCAAGCCGACCGATCAAATCGTGTCGATCATCAAGGTGACCGCGGGCGGCAGCGCGGTGCATGAGACCCTCTTCCCCGGTCAGCCGCACGAGATGGTCTCGATCTACACCGTAGACGGGCCCGACCTGGTCATGACCCATTACTGCGTGCTGGGCAACCAACCGCGCATGAAGGCCGACCCGAAGTCGCCCGCCAACCAGATCTGCTTCCGATTCGCAGGCGGCGCCAATTTGGACCCGAAGAAGGACAAACACATGCATGCGGCCACGCTCACGATTGTCGACGACGGCCACATTGAGATTGCCGGGGACGGCTGGGAGGGCGGCGCGCCGGCGAAAGACATGTGCTGCGGTATGAAGCTGGTGCGCAAGAAGTAGATCTTGGGGTAGCCGCATTCGTGAGAATGCGGGTGACGTCACCCGCATTCTCACGAATGCGGCTACCAAGCAATCCCTCTGTCGAGGACGCGGCACTAGCCCTGTAGAACGCGGGGCCGGCCGGCTCACGCCGCTGCGGCGATGTGGTCCCACAAGTCGATCCGTGCCTGCAGGCAGCATCGGGCGGTCTCCTCGGCTTCGGCCCACAACCGCGGGTCGTTGCCGCACAGCCGCCGTACCAGGTCGCGCGCCATCGGCCCGTGCCGATCGCCGTCGTGCTCGATGTGGCGGTTCAGGTAGAACAGAAACAGCGACCAACGGTCCTGCCTGCGCTCGGCCAGCGTGCGCACGAGCTGCTCGAACATGAGCGGGATGACGTCCTCGCGGCCGTAGGTGAAGGCGGCCGCGATGCGATGGGGCTCGGCGTAGCGGGCGATGCGCATCGTGTTGTTCACGAAGTCCGCCACGCCAGGGGGCAACGGCGCCCGCGCCAGCACGTCGTCCAGAGCCCCACCGGCGCGCAAATCGGCGAGCAGCTGGGTGATGGGACCGGTGTCGGCCTGGCACTGTTCCATGGCCCGCAGGTAGAGCTCGAAGTGCGACAGGTAATTGCCCGTCGGCAGCGTGTCGGTCTCCTCGTCCAGCACGATCTCGTTGACCAGGCGGCGGGATTCCGCGTCGGGGGTCGGCAGCCAGGGCACCTCGATGCAGGTCAGGTGCCGCTGGAGGGCCTTCATCAGGGACTGGAAGTCCCAGACGCAGTACACATGGCTGGTCATGAACCGGCGCAGCGGCCCCTTGCCGGTGATCTGCTGGTACAAGCGGTGTCCGGCCAAGCTCTCGACCAGATCGTCAATGTGGATCGAGTGGCTGGCAGGTAGGGAATCGCACAAAAGCATCACAGAAGCTCCTGAAAATAGGTGGTCACCAGGGCAACCGAGTAACCGCTTGGAAACCCAGGCCCTGCTGGTCGGGCCGGCTGATCGCTTCTCGGCCCGGCACTTGTTACTCCCTGCCACACCGGCCGCCGAATAGGAATTCCGGCGAATGAGGTGCGGCAAATTGACCGAGCTGCAGGGACGGACCGGGAGCCATGCCGGCCGGCTCTCCCCGACGGCATGAAGGTACTGTACCGCGACGCCGACCCGACGGACAAGGAAAACGCACACCCCTCGCTGTTCCCTCTTGTCCCTCACCGCCGCGTTCGTTATCCGTTGAAAAGAGGCGCATCCGGCGCCTCTCCTTTTTCCTCACAGATCCTCCAGCCGCAGCTCGCGTACCTCGGCGTTCCGCCACGCTTCCTGAAATTCCTGCTGGACAAACTGTGCCGCCGCGACATTGCCCTGGGCTTTCAGGCTTTCCATGAGACCGAAGAGCGAGCGCGGATTGCGGGGGTTCTTCTCCAGGTCGGCGCGAAAGACTTTCTCGGCCAGTGCGGGTTCGCCGGTGCGAAGATACAGGGCACCGAGCGCTTCACGAGGGGGGATGTGCCAGTCGGCGGGTTCGATGTAATTCAGGCTGTCGTTGCTGGCGATCGCCGTTTGCAGGTTTTCGATGGCGGACCTGGTGTCCTTCTGGGCCGTGTCAAGGCGGGCTTTAAGCACCGAGCTGGGGATCACCAGGACCTTCCTGGCCAGGTTGCGGCTGCCGTAGCCCAGGTCTTCGGGCATGGCCTGGTGGATCTTGCGCAAGGCATCGAGCTCGGCCTGGGCCTCGGCGGTTTTGTCGTGGGCGGCCAGGGCCAGTCCGCGGGCGAAATGCCACAGAGCGCGCGTGATGCGCAGCTTGGCGTCGGGAGCGGGGCTGGCGAGAATGTCGTCCCAGCGGTGGAAGTGCGCCTGGATCAGCATCGGCGTCGGCAGGAAGAACTCGAGCATCGGCATGTCGCTCACGTGCGGACCGACGTGGGCTGCCAGTTGCTCCGCCGCTTTCTTGGCGTCCGTGTAGCGGCCTTGCATGGCGTTGGCGACGGCCAGGAAATGCAGATTGTGGCTGTAATACATCATGGGGTAGATGCCCTGGGCCCTCGATTTTTCGAGGTAAGCCCGGTCGGCCGCGGCGGCTTTTTCGTTGGCGCGCACGGCCGCGGCGAAGTCCCCGAGGCGGATATAGATGTGCGACGGCATGTGGACGAGATGCCCCGCCGCCGGCGCCAGGCCGCCCAGGCGGTCCGCCACGGCCAGGGCGCGTTCCGCAAAGGGCGAAGCTTCGATGGCATGGATGTAATAATGGCAGGCCCCCATGTGGTTGGGCTGGCGCCGCAGCACGCCTTCCAGTACCGTGAGAATCTCCGCCGTCCCGTCGGCGGGTTTGCCGTCGTGAGTCCACAATTCCCAGGGACGCAGATTCATCGCGCTTTCGGCGTACAGCGTGGCGGCGTCGAGGTCATCGAGATAATTCCGCGCCAGCTCGCCCATGGCTTCCTTGTAGGCCAGGGCGAGCTTTTTCTTGTCGGCCGTCTTGGGGTCGGCGGCGTAACGTTTGGCGAGCGCGGCGATGTATGCCTGTTCCGCTTCCGGGGCCGCCCTGGCCAGCTCCTGGGCCTTCTTGATCGCGGCGTAGGCATCCTTCAGTTGCTCCTCCATGGCATCGGCGTTGTAATTGGGCCCGACCGCCAGCGCCATGCCCCAATAGGCCATGGCCAATTGCGGATCGAGCTGGGCCGCCTTGTGAAACGAGCGCTGCGCTTCATCGTGGTTGAAGGCGTAGATGAGCCGCAGCCCCTGGTCAAAGAATTTCTGGGCCTCGGCGTTCCTGGTCGCAACCGGGTGATGAAGATTGCCCAGACCGTCCCAGAGGACGGCAGGCGGGTCTTGCTTACTCGGCGGATGGTCGGCGCGGGCCGAGCAGCAAATGAGGCCAACGGCAGCCAGGAACAGGTGCTTCATGGGAGGATCCTTTCGCGATGCGGATTTGCTGTTGAGTTTGTACTCAAGTGCTGGCCGAGGGCTTTACGGTAAAACAATTAGAGCCTTCAAAGTTTGTTCTTCCGCGCGAGGATGCCAGGAATACCTCCTGGATACGCAGTGCGGCGCGTGGAACGCGTCGGCGACATCAGCGTGATCGCCTTGCTGGGATGAGCGCGGAACTTCGCTTTGTGCTGTTGATTTCTGTTCAACCGAATCTTTGGGTCGATCGACTGGCGGTGACTATGTCGCGATGTTCCCGGCCGAACTTAAGCCGCGAGCGGCATGCACACCTGCTCCAGCAGCTTCTCGCAGCGCTCCTGGATCAGGTCGGCCAGGTTGGGCAGCGGCTGGCCCGGCGGCAGCGCCTCGCCCAGCGCCGTTAGCCACCGGGGGAACGCGTACATCGCCGCGAAGCTCGCCAGGTTCGCCGGCTCCAGACGCGTTTGCCGGCCGCGGCGCTCCGACTCCTGCCAGACGGTTTTGCTCTTGCCGGTCAGCGCGACGTTGTCGTCGGGCCGCAACAGGATGAGGTGATCGATCACCGTGGGCGTCAGCTCCAGGGCGCCGAGCTTGATCTCCAGGTTGCGCGGCTTGCCGGCGCCGCGGCCCATGAACAGACCGACGCCGACCTTCCACGGCTGGCCGTCGCGGCAGACCCAGTGCGCGATCGAGATCACGCCATAGGTCGGATGCTCGCCGAAGGTCCATTCCGGCACCACGTGCGCCAGCCGCCACGGACCGACCTTCACGCCGTGCTCGAAGCAGCTTTGCAGGAACGCGCCCAGGCCGAGCTGTAACTCGCGCGTTGCGCCGGTCAACGCCCCTTCGGACAGCAGGCGTTCATGGGCGGCCTGCAGCGCTTGATCCCACGTCTCGGTCAGGTTCGGCACATGGTGGTCCGCTCGCTCCGCGAGCGGATTCGACTGCGCCGCGGTTTCCACGACGACGACCGACTTCACCCGCACATCTTCGGGCAACACCGTCGGCGCGGCACCAGCGTCGCCACCGGAATGGCCGCAACCGGGATGCCCGCCGGCACGTCGGTCTCGTACGCGGTCTTCTGCACCTCGCCGTAGACGAGGTGATCGAACAGGTGGCGATATTGCTGCAGCATGTCGCGCAAGGTCGGTTCGGTCCTGGCGACCTGCAGCACCTGTTCCTCCGTGAACGGGAAGAGCGGCGGCAGCTCGGCATGTTCCGGCAGCGCTTCCACTGCGGAATGCAGGCGCGTCTCGACGACCCGGCGGGCCAGCTCCGGCGGCGGCGCTTCGAGACGCAGCGCCTTGACCGTGCCGTGGCCGGGGACGTGGACCGGGTTGTTGAGCCGATCCTGGATGTAACCGTCCAGCGACGGCACGAACCGGTTCCACAGGCCGCGCTCGGAGAACACCAGGAAGCACAGCCCATCAAGCTGGTGCATCACCTGCACGATGCCGGCGAAGAAGGTCTCGGCGACGCGATGGCCGTCATCCGAGCGCCGGGCCAGCAGCAAATCCTCGAGCTGGTCGAATGCCACCACGACGGGGACCTTCAGGCTCTGGAAGACTTCCAGGAGGACGCGGAACAGCGCCAGCACCAGGTCTTGCCGGCTCGGCTGGACCTTGAAGTCCAGCTCCGCGAAGCCGTAGGTCAGGAAGTTGGCCAGCTCGCTTTCGTCGCCGAGAAGGGCGGCGCGGGCCAGGCCGTGATGGATGTGGCGGCGCATCAGGCCCGCGGTGTTGTGCGATTCGGTGCGGTCGAGGTAACGCCAGATCAGCTCGCACGCCTTGTCACCGTCGAGCCCGCCCTCGGTGCAGAGCCGGCGCAACGGGCCGGGGACATTGCGCGCCAGCTGGTCGGCAACCCACTGCGTGCGTTCCTGGGCCTGCCCGCTCCCCAGGCCGAGCCGGCGCGTCCAGCGCGGCAAACCGGACGCGGGGAACAGCTCCATCTGCTCATCACGGCCGGCGGTGGCGAGCGCTTGCATCAACGTACGGCGGCCCAGCTCTTCGCCGACCGCCTCGAGCGGCCGGCGTCCCTTCTGCTTGGCGCCCGACAGGAGGGTGTCGATGAGCTGGAACAGCAGGTATTCGAGGAAGTCGGTGTCTTTCTGGAAAGTGCCCGGCGTGACGAGCAGCTGCCAGGCTCCCTCGTTGCCGTGCTTGATCGAGTGCAAGAGGTGCGTCTTGCCCGCGCCCTTGTTGCCGAGGACGGGCACCATTTCCGAGTGCGTCGCCGGCGTGACGCGATACAGCTCGACGACGCCAAGGAGCTGGCTGCGCTGCAGCGCGAACAGCTCCGGCACGTGGAAGCGGGCGCAAATCTCGTCGTCGGGGTTGCGCGCGAAATAGTTGCGGAACGGGTTGCCCGCCTGGCGCAGCGCGTCGAGAGCGCGTTCGGTCAGGGGCGGGGCGCAGGCCGTGGGGGTCATGACAATTCCTCGTGCGAACCTGTACGGAGACTGGCGTAATACGCGATTTCATGGCCGACCAGCAGCGCGTAGGCCGGCTCGGGCAATTCGTGCAGCGGGCCGGTCCACGGATGCACATAGATCCGGCCGGCCTGGTGCATGAGCCGCAGCCGGTCGTGGAACTGGCCGATCGTGAGTGCGGGACAATCGGCGCAGCCGGCGGAACAATTCGGGCAGGGGGCAGTCGTCCAGCACGCCGGCGTCGTACCAGGCGGCCAGGTGGTCGCGGATCGCGCGATGCTGCTCGTCGCGCTCGAGCAGGAAGGCGAGCCCCTTGTCGGTGAGATCGCACACATCCTGGGCGCTCTTGCCGCGCGGCTCACGGCGAACGACGCGCAACAGGCCGGCGTCCTGGCAACGGCGGGCCGCCTGCTTGCCGGCCGCGGTCGGCGAAACAGGCCGCCGCCGTGGGCCGCGAGCAGCGGCAGGCCGGCGGGCTGCAGGGCGGCGCGGGTCAACGCGTCGAGGACCATTTGTGGGGCAAGCTCGGCCAACGCACCCTCCGTGGCTGGCGCGGGCGCGGTGCCCGCGGAGCCTGGGTTGTATCCGAGGAAGCCCGCGTCATGCAAGAGCAGGAGACCTTTAGTACCGTGCGTGAATCTGCCGTAGCCGCATTCGTGAGAATGCGGGTCCTACCACCCGAAAACCCGCATTCTCACGAATGCGGCTACAGCAGACTCACGCGCACTGATTTAGCGCGCCGAAACTCGGCTTGCTGCCGCCGGCCCGATTGGTTTATCTTCACTTCGAGCCGGGAGCGTCGCGCGACCGGAGGTCATGCAATCGGAAAACCACCGGGCGCGCACGTGCCCGGCTTGCCGAATTGGGATCACCCCAGACAAGGAGAGTCTTGCATGCACTGGTCTTCCCGCTGGAGCCGGCTGGCTCGGTTCCTGTTCGCCGCCGTTGTGTTCCCGATCGCCGCCGGCGCGCTGTCCGCGCAGATCCCCGCCGGCCCCGACACCGCAACCCCTCTCCCCTCGGGGGAGAGAGGCAGGGGTGAGGGGGGCCTCGCCGATCCACACGGCGCGGTTGACGTGTACAACTCGCTACGTGACGTCATCAACTATGGCGCCGAGCTTTTCAACAAGCAGGCCGACCACGCCGGCTGCTATCGCATCTACCAGGGCGCGCTGATTTCGGTGCGCCCGTTCCTGGCGCCGGACATGCGCCGGAAAATCGACGAGGGCATCGTTCGCGCCGAGGCCCTGCCCTATTACAGCGAGCGCGCCTTCGAGCTGCGCAAGATTCTTGACGAGATTCGCGCCAAGGCGTCGCCGATCAAGAGCGCAACGCCCGCCGTCGCGGGCCCCACGAACGCCGAGCCGCCGGGCGGCAATGGATCGTTCACGGCGCCGCGGATCGACCCGCCGAAGTCCGAGCTGCCGAAGATCGTGGAGACGCCGAAGATCGAAGCGCCGAAGCTGGTAGAGAATCCGTCGGTCAACGTGCCGAGGCCCGAGCCGTCCGTGGTGAAGCCGACGATTCCAGAGCCGAAGAAGGTCGAGGTGCCCAAGGTCGAGGCACCCAGGGTGGAAGTGCCGAAGGTGGAAGTGCCGAAGGTGGAAGTGCCGAAGGTGGAAGTGCCGAAGGTGGAAGTGCCGAAGGTGGAAGTGCCGAAGGTGGAAGTGCCGAAGGTGGAAGTGCCGAAGGTGGAAGCGCCGAAGGTGGAAGCGCCGAAGGTGGAAGTGCCGAAGGTGGAAGCGCCGAAGGTGGAAGCGCCGAAGGTGGAAGCGCCGAAGGTGGAAGCGCCGAAGGTGGAAGCGCCGAAGGTGGAAGCGCCGAAGGTGGAAGCGCCGAAGGTGGAAGCGCCGAAGATCGAGGAAAAGAAAATCGAGGCGCCCAAGGTGGAAGCGCCGAACCTCGAGCTGCCGAAGGTGAGCCCGCCTAAGGTCGAGACGCCCAAGGTCGAATTGCCGAAGGCGAATCCACCCAAGGTCGAGACGCCCAAGATTGAGCCGCCCAATCTGATCCCGTCACCGGGCGAGCTGCCCAGGAAGCCTGTGGACGTTCCGCTGTCGCCCACCCAGACGGCGAACGATAAGAAGATCACCACCGCAAAGGTCGAAGCGCCGCCGAAGATCGAGGTTCCGTCGCCGCTGGTGCCGATTCCGCAGACTCCGCCGGTCGGCAGCCCCCTGGTCGAGCTGCCGGAACTCGGCGGGAAGGATAAATCGGACAAGGGCGTGGTAGCCGGCGTGGTGATGCTCGACGGCAAGCCGCTGCCGCCCGGCTTCTTCGTCACGCTGGTGTCGGCCGTGGGCAAGCGCTTCAGCACACTGGTGCAGAAGGACGGCACCTTCCAATTCTCCACGGGCCTCGCGGTCGGGCCCTATCGCGTGGCGATCGAGGCGCTGCCGGGCGACACCGGCAAGCTGGCGACGGTCCCGAAGCGCTACCACGACGAGGCTACCTCGGGCCTCACCTTGCAGGTGATTGCCGGCAAGGTAACGCCGGAGCTGCGCCTGACGAAGTGACGCTGGCAATAATCTGAACCACGGATCACACCGATGGCACGGATAAGAACAGCATCACTCTTAGTGCGTGCCATCGGTGTGATCCGTGGTTCGTTGTTTTGGGGGGTCGTCAGCTGACGGTAATCGCACGTCGCACGTGCAGCCCCCGGTTCAAAAGGAAAAATGAAAACCTTGCGGTTCGCTCCCAGCGAGGTCCGCCCCCGCAAGCTACCCTGTCTGTCCGGCC
This sequence comes from uncultured Gemmataceae bacterium, assembly GCA_963834865.1. Taxonomy (GTDB): domain Bacteria; phylum Planctomycetota; class Planctomycetia; order Gemmatales; family Gemmataceae; genus CAWIDK01. The sequence goes on along the minus strand of CAWIDK010000002.1, from coordinate 148,015 downwards.
GGAACAGGCGCGGCGGGGAAGCGCGGCCTGGGAAAAATACGCGCAATTCACCGGGAAGTGCCTTGTAGCGCTTGCCGCAGTACAGCCATTTCACCGCACCGCAATGCCCGGCGCACGGAGGCGCAGCGTGCCCTCGTGCCCGCAGTCTGGGCAGCCGAGAGCAAACCGCGCAGCCATGGGTTGTCCGGGCGTACGCGCGGGGACGACCTCCAAAAAAAAAATCGGAGTGAAAACGATTTTTCTGTTGCAATTGCGCTGAATTATGAACAATTTCTAAAACCTTCCCGAATGATCGCCGTTGGGTGATTCGAGTTTGGTCGGCCTGGCGTTTGTCCATATGTACAGTATGCGGAGCATCGGCCTGGCATGACAGTTGCTGTAAATACTGGTTTGCACTCTGAGGTTGATTGCCGTTTTTCCAGTGAAGGGGAAAAACCCACGAAACCGCTTTCGCCACCGGCTGCGTCAGCCGCGGTGTAATTTGTTTTTTCCAGACCCTTTATTCCGGAGGTATGCGCCATGGCTGTTCGATCGCGTCGATGGGGTTTCACGCTGATCGAGTTGCTGGTGGTCATTGCGATCATCGCCATTCTGATCGCCCTGTTGGTGCCGGCTGTGCAGAAGGTGCGCGAGGCAGCAGCCCGCGCTCAGTGCACGAATAACCTGAAGCAGATTGTGCTCGCCACCCACAATTTCCACGACGCGAACAAGAGGCTGCCGCCGGGCTCGATTGGCTCTGCCTGGGGTGAAACGACGACTCAGATCTGCATCGGCACGTTGGCGTTCATCCTGCCGTACGTCGAGCAGGGGACGGTTTACAACCAGCTGACTGCTACCGGTACGGTGATGCAACCGAACACCGCCTCGACGTGGGGAACCGGCAATTGGTGGAACAACAATAACGTCGTCGCCGTCGCGAACGCCCAGATCCAGACGTTTCTCTGTCCCTCGGATAGCGCAACGTCGCGCACGGTAGAGTTTGTGTCCCTCAACACGTACAGCTACACCCTGGGCGGCTGGCTCTATTCGTCCTCGACCATGGGCAAGACCAATTACGCCGCGTCCGGCGGCTCGCTCGGCAACGTGGCGCGCGCAGGAAGGCGGCGATACCTTCTACGGCCAGTGGGTCGGCCCGTTCTACACTGACTCCCGGGTGACGTTGGTTGGGATCTCGGACGGCACCTCAAATACGATTTTCTTCGGTGAATACATCGGCGACAACTTCTACGGAAGCAACAACTGGGTCGGTGCCTGGATGGGGGCCATGAACATGGTCACCGCCTGGGATCTCCTGCAGGCCGGCACGGTGGCGCAGGCGCAAGCCGGCGAGGGCATGCAATGGTACACCTTCGGCGGCAAGCATACCGGGGTGTGCATGTTTGGCTTCGGGGACGGCTCGGTACGCGGCCTGAGATTCTTCGACGGCCTAAGCACGAGCTGGTTCAGCACCCCATGGTACTACTTCCAGTATGCCGGCGGATACAAGGATGGTGCCGTGATCGACTGGAGCGCATTTCAGTGATCTTCTTCAACGGAAAGGACGATTTCGTGCGATTCTTGCTTGTGCCGCTCCTGACCGCCTTTCTGTTGGCTTGCCTCAGCGGCTGCCCGGGTGGGGGAGGTTCTGCAGAGCCCAAGGAACTCCCACCAAAGGATAAGTCTGTTAAGAAGCCTCCGGAAGTTCCGAAGAGGCCCCCGAAGGACGCGTCGCCTCCCCCCAAAGGGTAGCGGGGCGTTGCCCAACAGCCCGCGTACGACTTGAAAAGACTTCCGAAGTCTCAGAGACTTCGGAAGTCTAATGTTTTCGGCTCCTCAACGAAAATCGCGTGACTTGATCGCCAGCGCACGCAAATAGCGCGACAAATCCTCGAGCCGATTCGCGACGATGTGCGTGACGCCACCCGGGCCGCGCTGCAGTGCCCCTTCCACGAGTAGCCCCACTGCCGCGCGGGCTACCGTGCGATAGCGCGCCAGACGCGCTTCCACACGATCAGGTTCACGCTGCCCGTCTCGTCCTCCAGCGTAACGAACACCGTGCCCTTCGCCGTCGACGGTTGCTGCCGCATCACCACCAGACCGGCTACCTTGATCACCGTCTTGTCGGCAACGCTCGCCAGATCGGCGGCGGTGCGGATGCCGGCTGCCGCCAGCGCGGATCGCAAAAAGCTCATCGGGTGCGCCTTGAGCGACAGGCCGACGCTGTCGTAGTCCGCGACGACCTGGTCGCCCAGGGCCAATTCCGGCAGGTTCGGACAATCCTCGTCGTCGTCCAATCCATCGAACAGCGGTAAATCTTCGCCGGTCCGCAGCACCTGCCACAGTGCCGTGCGCCGGTCCAGGCCGAGCGCGCCGAACGCATCGGCGGCGGCGAGACGCGCCAGCAGCGGCCGGCCGAGTCCGGCACGGCGAGCCACGTCTTGCACGGAGCGGAAGGGGGCCGCGGCGCGGGCTTCGCCGAGGGCCACGGCGGCGGCATGGGCGAAACCCTTGATGAGGCGATAGCCGAGCCGCAGGGCTAGTAGGTCCCGCCTGCCGGGCGGGACCTCGGCACTGCCAGGTTTCGGTAGGTCCCGCCTGCCGGGCGGGACCTGGGCACTTTCGGCGCTCCCAGGTCCCGCCCGGCAGGCGGGACCTACCGTACCTTCCAGCGTGCAGTCCCACTCGCTGCGGCCAATGTCCACGGGATGCACCGTGATGCCGTGCGCGCAGGTCGCCGACGATCTGGGCCGGGGCGTAGAAGCCCATCGGCTGGCTGTTGAGTAGTGCAGCGGCGAACGGGGCGGGGTAGTGGCACTTGAGCCACGCCGAGATGTACGCGAGCAGCGCGAAACTGGCGGCGTGCGACTCGGGGAAGCCGTAATCGGCGAAGCCGCGGATCTGCTCGAAGAGGCGCGCCGCGAACTCCTCGGACAGGCCGCGCGCAGCAACCCTTCGCGAATCCGGCCGCGGAAGCGTTCGATCTCGCCGGGCCGTTTCCAGGCCGCCATCGCGCGGCGGAGCTGGTCAGCCTCGCCCGGCGTGAAGCCGGCCGCCACCATCGCCAGCCGCATCACCTGCTCCTGGAACAGCGGCACCCCCAGCGTCTTGTGCAGCACCGCCTCGATGGCCGGGTCGGGATACGTCACCGGCTCCTCGCCCGAACGGCGGCGCAGATACGGATGGACCATGTTGCCCTGGATCGGTCCGGGCCGCACGATCGCCACCTCGATCACCAGGTCGTAAAAGCAGCGCGGCTTGAGCCGCGGCAGCATGCTCATCTGCGCCCGGCTCTCGATCTGGAAAACACCTACGGTATCTGCCTTGCCGATCATATCGTAGACGGCCGGGTCCTCGGCCGGCACGTCGGCCAGCGTCAGATGGACGCCGTGATGGCGCGCGATCAGCGCGAAGCATTTGCGGATGCAGGTCAGCATGCCGAGGGCGAGACAATCGACCTTGAGCAGGCCGAGCGCGTCGAGATCGTCCTTGTCCCACTCGATGACGGTCCGTCCCGGCATGGCAGCGTTCTCGATCGGCACCAGCTCGGCGAGCGGCCCCTGCGTGATGACGAACCCGCCGACGTGCTGCGACAGGTGCCGCGGAAAGCTGAGGATTTCCGACGCGAGCGCCAGCAGCTGCGCCGTGGGAGCAGCTCTTGCTCCCCTCTCCCCTCCGGGGGAGAGGGGTTGGGGGTGAGGGGGGCAAGAGGCGAGCCGCCCCGCCATCCCGATCGCGTCGTCGACGTGGTCCAGGTTGGCGGCAAGCCGATCGACTCCGTCGGGCGATAGGCCGAGCGCCTTGCCCACGTCGCGCACCGCCGAGCGCGGGCGATAGCAGATGACCTCGGCGGCGATCCCGGCGCGGTCGCGGCCATACTTCTCGTAGATGTACTGCAGCACCTCCTCGCGCCGCTCGTGCTCGAAATCGACGTCGATGTCCGGCGGCTCGTCGCGTTCTCGGCTGACGAAGCGCTCGAACAAGAGGTCGGCACGGTCGGGGTCGACCGCGGTGATGCCCAGGCAATAACAGACCGCGGAGTTGGCGGCCGACCCGCGGCCCTGGCAGAGGATGCCGCGCGACCGGGCGAACTGCACCAGGTCCCACACGGTCAGAAAGAACGCCTCGTAGCGCAGCTCCTCGATCAACGCCAGCTCGTGCTGGAGCAAACCCGTCACCTTCGCCGGCACCCCGGCCGGGTAGCGGACCTGGGCGCCGTCCCAGGTCAGTCGGGCCAGGTGCTGGGCCGGCGTCAGCCCGGGCGGGCACAGCTCCTCGGGATACTGGTAGCGCAGCTCGTCGAGCGAAAACGTGCAGCGGTCGGCCAACTCCAGGCCGTGGGCGATGGCGTCAGGCTGGGCGGCGAAGAGCTGCGCCATCGCCGCGGGCGATTTCAGGTGGCGCTCGGCGTTCGGGAAACGCCGCGCGCCGAGCTGGGCGACGGTCACGCCGTGGCGAATCGCGGTCAGCACGTCGTGCAGCGGCCGGCGGGCGGGATCGTGGTAATGGACGTTGTTGGTCGCGAGCAACGGCAGCCGTGCCTCGGCGCCAGTTTGGTCAGCCGCTGCAGCACGACGGCGTCGTTCGGGCCGTGGTGCAGCGCGGCCGCGAGGTAGCAGCGGTCGGCGAAAACGTCGCGATACGGTAGTAGGTCCCGCCTGCCGGGCGGGACCTTGGCGCTTCCAGGTCCCGCCCGGCAGGCGGGACCTACCGGCGGCACCACGGCGGCGATCAGCCCGTCGGCATGTTCGGCGATATCCGCGAAAAGCAGACGGCACTCGCCTTTCGCCGCCGCGCCGTCCGCGGGTGATGAGCCGCGAGAGCCGGCCATACGCGCGGAGGTCCGGCGCGTAGAGCAGCACGGCCGGGGCGTCCTCAGGGGTGATTTCGGCGCCGATGAGGAGCTTGAGGCCCGCAGCCTTGGCGGCGACGTGGGCGCGCACGATACCGGCGAGCGTGTTGAGGTCGGTGATCGCCAGCGCCGCCTGGCCCAGCTCGACGGCGCGGACGACCAGCTCCTCGGCGTGCGACGCGCCGCAGAGGAACGAGAAGTTGGTTTTGCAACGCAGCTCGGCGTAGCGAGGAGTCATGGGACGCCTCTGCAAAGTCAATCAAAACACCCATGCAAAAACCAGCGCCCGTCGTCCCGGCGGCGGAAGAGCCAGAAACGGCTGCCGGCCTGCGTCGTCACCACGTAGTAATCGCGGTGCACATCCTCGCCGCGCCACCAGCCGGTCTCGATTCGCTCCGGACCCCACCACGAGGCGACGCGCCACTCCGTGCCTTGCCACACAAAGCGTCCCGGCGGTCCCTCGGGGAACACCGCCAGCGCCTCGACCGGCACCGGCGCCGGCCACACGCTCAACGGCCGCGGCGCGTGGGGTATTGAAATTTCCCCAAGCCCGCAGGCGAGTCTTCGAGCCTGCGGGGTTACCCCGCGGGCTCGAAGACTCGCCCGCGGGCTTGGGGTGGTAAACATGGGCTCGAAACGAAACGCGTACTCCGGCTGCGCGTCCGCTACGCAGCGCGGACGCGTCACCGCCTGCCGGCCCAGGAGGTTGCTCAGCCGATCGATCAGCGCGACCAGCCCCGCCTCGTCGTCGCCGGTCCGCTCGAACAACGCGCGCTGCACCTCGGGAATGCGTTCCGCGACCGTCACGCCCAGGCACACCGCGCTGACCGGCCCCGCGAGCTGCACCTGCTCCAGCCGGGTGCGCAACAGCCCGCCGAGATGACGCGGACAACGGCTGGGTCGATACAGGCCGACCTCGACCATCGTCGATGGAGCGCCCCTCACCTGAGCCCGAAGCGCCAGCGAGGGCGAGCCGGCCCTCGCTGGCGCTTCGGGCTCAGGTGAGGCATCCTCGTGGTCCAGCCGGCACGTAAGCTGCCGGGCGCCCAGGTCGCGCCGGGCCAGGGCGCGCTGCAGATCGTCCAGCAGGCGGTCGATTACCTGGCACAGTTCGTCGAAGCGCTCGATCGGGAAGTCGAACGTCTCGGCCGTCTGCAATTCCGGATCGGCGCCGGGCAGGACGACGACCTCCGGCGCCTGTCCCAGCGCCTGGTCCAGCCGGCGCAACAGCAACGGCCCGAACCGCGCCGCCAGGTCCGCCCGCGGCAAACGCAGAAGATCGTCCACGCGGTCGAGTCCGAGCTGGGCCAGCAAGCCGAGCGTCGCGGCCGGCAGCCGTAGCGCTGCGATCGGCAGCGACGCGACCTGCGCTCGCGTCGCGCCCGGCGGCACCAGGCAGGGCGAAGGCGCATGGCGGGAAAGGCCCCACGCAGCGCCTACCGTGTCGGCGAGCGCCAGCCGGGCCAGCCAGCCCTCTTCGGCATAGTCCCGGGCCGCACGTTCGAGCAGCCGATCCTCGCCGCCGAAGCAGCCGGCGCAGCCCGCAACGTCGATGAGCAGACCCTCGGGCGCCGGCCCCTCCTCCACGGCGACGACGGGACTGTAGCATTCGGCCGCCTTCGCGAGCTCGTGCAAGCCGCGCCGGTCGGCCTCCGCGTCGTGCTCGTGGACGGCCAACGGCGGCGCCGGCGCCAGCGCCTCGGCGAGCGGCATCCCGGAGCGCACGCCGGCCTGTATCGCTCGCCGCGATGCCAAAACGACGCGCGGTCCCCGAGCGGGCGTCGAATCGACGATGACGACCGCCCGGTGCCGCAGCGCCGGCTGCTCATGCCCGAGCCGCTGCAGGGGCCAGCCCGGCAGGTACACGCACATCACCCGTTTCATCGTCGATCTCCACGATCAGCGTTTGCCCGTCTTTGCCGCCACGCCAGCGCACGACCTCGATGTGAACGCGCCGCACCGTTTCCGTGGAGACGAGCGGAGCGACCCGCAATCGCAGGTCGGCAAACGACGGCCCCCGCGCCGCGCCGAGCGGCCGCAGGATCAGCCCCAGACCCCCGCCCGCCTCGGCCGCCAGCTTGAGCCGCTGCGCCTCGGCCGCGATCAGCCGATCGCACCAGCCGACCACCGCCCCGACCGCCGTGCAGCGCAGCGCCTGATCGAGGGCGGCCTGGCAGTCCGGCCGGGACGTGGGCCGAACCAGGATGACGTGTTCGAGATCGACCCCCAGCGCCGCGGCGGCGGGCGGATAGAACCAGCCGCGGCCGTCGACCAGCACCAGCGCCTTGCGTTCGGCGCAGGCATGGCGCGCCCAGTACAAACCGAGCGTCCACGCGCCGGCTCCGTCGGCGGCCGCCAGCAATTCCACCAGCGACCCGGCCCCGAGCGCGGCGGGCTTGAGCAGCATGTCGAGAAAGGGCAACTTCGCCGCGGCGGCATTCGGGCTCGGCGGTCCCGCATTGGATTGCATGGCGCGAATGCGCGCGGCGAGGTCCTGCAAAACCTCCGGCGTTGCTCGCATCTGAACCTCACTCAGAAGAGCTGCCGGCTGGGATTGGCACCTCCAAAGTGTACTCATGTATACATTAGGAGGCGGAGCTGATCAACCGTTTTTTGCGGGCCAAGACGGATATTTGATCGCAAGGCGTTTGGAATCAAACGCTTAACACGAATAAACGAAATGGGCCAAGGCCGGAGCGATGCTCCAGCTGCAATCTGACGCACCGGAGGCGGGCTTGCGTTTAGCGCTCGCGAACGCTAAATCGGGGCGAGCCGCCGGGCTTGTCCCGGCGGTCTACACGGCGGGGACAAGCCCCGCCGCTCACTTCCGTCGGAGGAAGTCGATGACAGCGCGATCGATGCTGGTGGTGCTGCTCGCCGGAACGTATGCCGCGACGGCGCAAGCGCAGACGCCCTGGCAATTCCGCTGGGAGAAGGGCCAGATCCTCTCCTACCGGGTCAAGCATCTCACCACCGTCACCGAGGTCGTGGGCAACGGCAAGCAGCAGTTCGGCTCGCGGCTCGAATTGACCAAGCGTTACCGCATCCTCGACGTGGACGCCACGGGCGTTGCCACGCTCGACTACAGCGTGACGGCGATGCGCAACGAGCAGACCCGGCCCAACGGCGAGGTGCTGCTGTTCGATTCGACCGATCCCGCCGGCAGCACGCCCGGCATCCGCGACCAGCTCGCCAAGTATGTGGGCACCGTCCTCGCCGTGCTGCGCGTCGACGCCGCCGGCAAGGTCGTCGAGGTCAAGCAGGGACCTGCCGAGCGCTACGCCGACGAGCCGCCGTTCACGCTGGTGCTGCCGGGCGCCGCCGTGGCAGAAGGCGCGGCCTGGCTGCGCAAGTTCGATGTGACGCTGCATCCGCCGCTCGGCACCGGCGAGAAGTACCCCGCCGAGCAGGAGTGCCGCTGCACGAAAATCGCCGGTGGCAAGGCGGCAATCGCGCTCAAGACCGCCTTCAAGACCGCGCCCGCGTCGGTGCAGGAACAGATCCCGCTGGTGCCGAAGGAAGTCCAGGGCGAGGCGATCTTCGACGTGACGGCCGGCCAGATCGCCGAGGTTCGCCTGAGCGTGGACCGCACCCTGGACAATCACCAGGGACCCGGCAGCAGCTATCACTTCCAGAGCACGTACACCGAGGAGTTGGTCGGGAAGTAGGCGGCGTTTCCGTGGAAACCGACGATCATTAGACCAGCGACGTGGACCTTCCGATCATTAGTTTGACGGCTGGCCACGTTTTCGGAACAGCCAGACTCGTAACACCGACACGGACCGTCCATCCGCTTCGATTCGACAGGTGACTCCCAAGGGAGCAATGTGAAGGATTCGCCGCCCTCCTGGACGGGATTCGCTCGATCCGAGCGGATCGTTCTCCAACTCCTCATCGATGCCGTGATTTGCCGCCGTGATTGCCTTTCGCAGATCTGAATCCGCCTGCATCCACAACCTTGCCAGGTCATTTACTGCGGACCGTTTCCATCGGACTCGGTACATTGCAGCTTCTCCAGATAGGCCAGGACCTCCGCCGTGCTATAGGACTCGGTTTCCTGCTCCCGCCGCTGCAATTCCTCCTCGCTGATCGGGGGTTCCCAGGGCTCATACTCCGACAGGTCCGGCAAGGGGGTGACTTGAGCCAGTACCCGGCCGGATTCGTCGCACAACTCCAGCGGCTGGGTAAGGTCACCGAGCTTGTTTCGCAGCGCCTGATCCAGAATGACTTTGGTCATGGTGCATCTCGCTTTCCTGCCGAGGAACTGGTCGCGCAGCAGAGACATCGCGGCGATGAATCGCCGCGCTCCAAAAAAGGCCGCCGGCATCACGCCGGCGGCCAATCCACTTACGACATGTTCATCGTCATCAGGAACTCGGCGTTCGACTTCGTCTTGCGCAGCCGAGTCGTCAGCAGCTCCATCGCCTCGGTCGGGTGCATGTCGGCCAGCACGCGGCGCAGGACGCGCATGCGCTCCACCTCGGCGGGGTGCAGCAGCAATTCTTCCTTGCGCGTGCCCGAACGGTTGATATCGATCGCCGGCCAGACACGTTTGTCGACCAGACGGCGGTCGAGGTGCAGTTCCATGTTGCCGGTGCCCTTAAACTCCTCGAAGATCACGTCGTCCATGCGGCTGCCGGTGTCGATCAGCGCCGTCGCCAGGATCGTCAGGCTGCCGCCCTCCTCGGTCTGGCGAGCCGCCCCAAAGAAGCGCTTCGGCTTCTGCATGGCGTTCGTGTCGAGGCCGCCGGACAATAGCTTACCGCCCGACGGCGCCTCGGTGTTGTGGGCGCGGGCCAGGCGCGTGATCGAGTCGAGCAGGATCACCACGTCCTTGCCGTGCTCGACCAGGCGCTTGGCCTTCTCGAGCGCGATGTCGCTGACGTGAATGTGCTCGCCCGACGGTTCGTCGAACGTGCTGGCCACCACCTCGCAGTTCGGCCCGGCGACGGTGCGGGCCATGTCGGTCACTTCCTCGGGCCGCTCGTCGATGAGCAGCACGATGAGGTAACACTCGGGGTGGTTCTTGATCAGGCTCAACGCGATCTTTTGCAGCAAGATCGTCTTGCCGGCGCGCGGCGGCGACACGATCAGGCCACGCTGGCCGCGGCCGATCGGCGTGACCATGTCAATGACGCGAGTGCTGATCTCGTCGCCGGTGGTTTCGAGGATGAGCCGGCGGTTCGGATGCAGCGGGGTCAGGTCCTCGAACGTCGTCGGGGCAATCCGGTCCTCGGGGCCGATGCCGTTAACAAGATCGACCTGCATCAGGGCGAAATTGTCCTGGCCTTCGACCGGCAGGCGGATCGGTCCCTCGACGATCAGGCCGGTCCGCAGGCCAAGCCGGCGGATCTGGCTCGGCGAGACGTAGATGTCTTCCGGCGAGGCGAGGTAGTTGTGGGCCACGGAACGCAGGAAGCCGTAGCCGTCGGGCAGGACTTCGAGCGTGCCGGAGCCGCGGACGGTGACGCCCCGCTCGATCTGGCGGCGGACGACGGCCATGATCAGCTGGCCGCGATTCATGCCGGTGTGTTCGGCGATGCCTTCGCGTTCGGCATAGGCGAACAGCTTGGGCATCGGCAGCCGATACAGATCGTCCAGACGAGTGGACGTGGCGGTCGAGGGGGGAGAGGCGATGACAAGGGCGGGGGTGGGATTGGGCGGTGCCGGTGTGTGCACCGGAATGTCGCCGCCCGGGGACGGCGGCTTGCGCAGCACGCGCCGGCGGGTCACATTGCCGGCTGGCGAGGTTGTCGAAGCGCTGCCCACGTTACCCGACCCTTCGTCGCCACGTGCGACGGCCATAGAGATTCCTCCAGGTGAAAACATGCAATGGGCGGCCCGGTATTAGCCGGCGCGGCCCTTGCAAACAACGATGCAAGCCCAGAAACGCAGTGATCCACCGGGCAACCCAGCCCGGCAAAAAGTGTCAACGCAACCTCGCAAAACCCGGCGAGTGGCACTCCGGCCAGTGTAGTCCTCACGCTCCGCGTGAGGAACCCGTCACGCGGAGCGTGACGGCTACACTACTTGCTGCCGCGCGCCTAGCGCCGCAATGCCGAAGATGGTTGAATCATGCTCTTGTTGAAGGACGAAAATCGACGCCGAGCCGCCGGGCATTCCCTTTGAGCGGCAAGGCGTAAAGGACGCGTGCCCTCCTCTGTCCCCGCCCCGACAAAGGGGCGAAGACCTTGAGCAACCCTATCTTGATCGCTTGCCGGAAAAAAAGGAAGCGCATTTTTGCCGGATCGCGGATTATTTTTCGGTTGGCCTGGGCGAAACGATCGGCAAAGCGCGGAAATTCCTTGACCGGGGCGGCAAACGCCGCACGTCCAAGATGTATTTGTATTATTGCACGCGAATCGCCTTCGGAAAGGGGTAAAATCGGGAAAACGGAGAAAAAATGCGCGGCGCAAGAGCCCGTTTACGTTTAGGGTTCGCCGACTGCACGCGAGCGCTAAACGTAAACGCGCTACCCAGTTTGCCTTTACAACCCCGCGAAAATACCTTATGAATCCTGTACGCACTCCGCAAACGGCCAGCCGCCCTTGACCGCCTCCCCGGCTCAACCACGCATGCCTGAAATGTCTGCACCCGCCATGACGCCGCTCCGCACGACCCGAGGCCGTGCTGCTCCCCTGGGCGCCACCCCGATGGCCGATGGCATCAACTTCGTGTTGCTCTGCCGTCACGGCGATACCGTCAGCCTGATCCTGCAGGCGGCCGACCGCAACGTGATCCTCGCCGAAATCCCGCTCGACAATCGCAAGAACCGCACCGGCGATCTCTGGCATGTCCTCGTCTCCGGCCTACCCGCCGAGTTCCGCTATGGCTGGCGCGTCAACGGTCCAGCCGGCGCCGGCAATCGCTTCGATCCGACGCTCGTGCTGCTCGACCCCAGCTGCACTGCTGTTTCCGACGGCACCCGCTGGGGAATGAACGGACACCACTTTGAGTCGCCCGCGCGGCACCCATCGCCGCAGCATGTTCTTTCGCCGTCCCTACGACTGGCGCGAGGACGCGCCACCGTTGACGCCGCTCGAGGACAGCGTCATCTACGAGGTGCACGTCCGCGGCTTCACCGTGCATCCGTCCGCGGGCGTCGCCAACCCCGGCACGTTCACTGGACTCGCAGAGAAAATCCCTTACCTGCGCAACCTGGGAATCACCGCGGTCGAATTGCTGCCGGTCTTCGAGTTCGACGAGGACGATTGCGTCTTTTGCGATCCCACCAGCGGCAAGCGGCTGCGCAATTTCTGGGGCTACAACAGCATCGCCTTCGCCGCGCCGAAGGCCGCCTACGCCACCACCGGCCCGCAGTTCGGCCAGCTCATCGAGTTCCGCGAGATGGTCCGCGCCTTCCACGCGGCCGGCATCGAGGTCTTCCTCAACGTCGTCTTCAACCACACCGGCGAGGGCGACGACCGCGGCCGAACCTATTCCTTCCGCGGCCTGGACAACAAGCTCTACTACCTGCTCGGGCCGACGGGCAATTACCTCAACTTCTCCGGCTGCGGCAACACCGTCAACTGCAACCACCCGGTGGTCCGCGAGCTGATCCTGACGTGCCTGCGCTTCTGGGTCGGCGAGATGCACGTCGACGGCCTGCGCTTCGACCTCGCCTCGGTCCTCGGCCGCGACCGCCACGGCAACGTGCTAATGGAGCCGCCGGTCGTCGAGATGATCGCCGAGGACGGCCTGCTGCGCGACACCAAGCTGATCGCCGAGCCATGGGACGCGGGCGGGCTGTACCAGGTCGGCCATTTCCCGTTCGGCCGGCGCTGGTCGGAGTGGAACGGCCGCTATCGTGACGATATCCGCCGCTTCTGGCGCGGCGAGCCGGGCCTGTCCGGAGCACTGGCGACGCGCCTGTGCGGCAGCGCCGACCTGTACCAAGACTCCGGCCGGCGGCCGCACCATTCGATCAACTTCGTCACGTGCCACGACGGTTTCACCTTGAACGATCTGGTCAGCTACAACCAGAAGCACAACGAGGCGAACGGCGAGGACAGCCGCGACGGCATGGACGAGAACCTGAGCTGGAATTGCGGCGTGGAGGGCCCAAGCAACGACCCGGTGGTGAGTGCGCTGCGCCGCCGGCAAGTCCGCAACCTGATGACGACGCTGATGATCTCGCAGGGCGTGCCGATGCTGCTGGCCGGCGACGAGTTCCTGCGCACCCAGGGTGGCAACAACAACGCGTGGTGCCAGGACAACGAGGTGAGCTGGCTACTCTGGAAGGACCAGGAGCGCAACGCGGATTTTTGGCGTTTCATGCAGATGCTGATTGCGCTGCGCCGCCGGCATCCGGCACTGCGCCGCCGCGACTTCTTCCGCGGTGCCGCCAACAGCCGGCGTCCCGACATCATCTGGCACGGCACCGAGCCGCACGCCCCCGACTTCGGCAGCGCGAGCCGCACCCTGGCGTTTGCGCTGGACGGCACGCGGACGGGCCGGCTGCCGCCGTCGCAATCCGACCGCGACTTCTACGTGGCGTGCAATGCGTGGATCGACCCGTTGAAGTTTCGCATCCCCCACTCGCCGACCGGCCGGCCCTGGCGGCGCGTCATCGACACCGCCCTGCCGTCGCCGCAGGACATCGTCGAGCTCGACGCTGGGCCGCGGGTGCCGTTCGTGCAGCCGTACCGCGTCGAGGCGCATTCGATGCTGGTGCTGATTTCGGAGGCAGTACCGTAATACGACTAGCTGGCGATTCCAAGCGGCCGCACGATTGTCGGCACCGCCTTCGGCACGCTGCTCCAGGCCGAGGTCACCGATGCCTTCTCGGAGAACGGCTGGTCTTTGCCTGTTGGTTGAGGACGATGGGCAACAGAAGTAGATTTCCGATTCGGCCAACATGCAGTGACGAATCCTCCTCCGCCTGACCTGCCCGCCGCATCTTTGTCTGCCATCCCGGCGCGTTTGCACTTTGCGGAAAGATGTGCTCGATGGAGTCCGACGCCCGTTTCTTCCAGATGGCAGCTCGCTCGTGCTCATCTACGGTGGCACCCGCTCCGAGTTTTGCCGCCAGATACTCCTCATTAAGCCAAAGGATGTACCGACATAGTTCAGGAGACTCCTCGTAGCAGTCCTTTCCCGCTAGCCCTTGCTGCACGGCATCATCGATGGGATACTCCATCCGGCCGCAGCAGCAGGCCCGATTACTTCATAGCGGAATGGGGTGGCCTGCGCGAGTCAGCTCGATGATGTCGGCACGGCGCGTCACCGCCCGATACCGCCGGAGCACGCGGTTCGTCCACTGAAGGAACTGGTTCGCGTCCAGCGCCTTCTCGCGCTCGATCTCGTCGGGATCGGCCGTGTCAGCGTTGGCGAAATTCGCTTGCACGGAAGTCTGGGGCGGCATCCCCTCGGCAAGCGCGGGGGCCAGCACGCGCACGAACTGCGCCCCGTGGCCCGTGACGGTGATGCTCGGCGTTGGCTCGGTTGCCGACGCGGCCGCGAGCCCGGTGCAAACGAGCAGCGTGAGGGTTGCGAGGAACTTGCTCATGACAACATCCTTTCGGCGGCGCGGGCCGCCTCTTGCGATACAGGATTCTGCGGGAGCGAAACGCCGCGAGCGCGGCAAGAGGAATCGCGTCCCGACCGGTGCAATCGCCGCGACTGGTTGTTGCGTTGGCGTCGCGGTCGTCGCACCAGGTAAGTACCGCGAGCGACAGGATGGTTGCAAAAAAACGTTCTCCCACGCCGCGGGGCGAGTCTTCGAGCCCCGCGGGTCGTTGAATTACCCGCGGGGTTCGAAGACTCACCCCGCGGCGTGGAACGCTGCATGATCGATCGGCCGGGTCCGGTCGAGCCGCGGCAAATCGAAACGCAGCACCTCCGGATACTTCTGTGCCGCGCCGGTGTTGAACACCACCACCTCGTCCGCTTCGCCCACGCGCCCGTCTTGCCGCAGGCGCTGGAGAACATCGAAGCAGACGGCCGTCTCCGGACAGATGGCAATGCCCTCGAGCCGAGACACGCGCTGCATCCAGTGGACGATGCGTTCCTCGGCGCCGGCGACCGCGCAGCCGCCCGAGGCGCGGATCGCGTCGAGCATCATGAAATCGCCGACCGCCGCCGGCACACGCAGGCCGCTGGCGATGGTGTGCGCGTTCGGGAACGGCTCGGCGAAGCGCTGGCCCGCGTCGAACGCACGCACAATCGGCGCGCAGCCGGCACTCTGGCAGCTCACGAGCCGCGGCAGCTTCGTTTCGCGCAGCCAGCCCAGCGCGAGCAATTCCTGAAACGCCTTCCACATGCCGATGAGCCCGGTGCCGCCGCCGGTCGGATACAGGATGACGTCGGGCAGGCGCCAACCGAGCTGCTCGGCCAATTCGAGGCCCATCGTCTTCTTGCCTTCGAGGCGATACGGTTCCTTCAAGGTCGAGAAGTCGAACCAGCCGGCCCGGTCGACGCCTTCGCGGACGATCTTGCCGCAGTCGTTGATCAGGCCGTTGACGAGGAACACCTTGGCGCCGCACAGGGCCGCCTCGATCTGGTTGATGACCGGCGTGTCCTCGGGCATGAAGACGAAGACCTCCATGCCGGCCCGCGCGCCGTAGGCGGCCAGCGCCCCGCCGGCGTTGCCGGCGGTGGGGATGGCCAGGCGCTGGAGGCCGAGGTGCTTCGCCATGCTGACGGCGGTGGTCATGCCGCGGCTCTTGAAGCTGCCGGTCGGCAATTGCGACTCGTCCTTGACCAGCAGCCGCGCCAGGCCCAGCTCGCGCCCGAGCCGCGGACATGGCAACAGCGGCGACATCCCCTCGCCCAGCGTCACCGGCTCCGCCTCAGCCGGCAGCGGCAAAAGCTCGCGATAGCGCCAAAGCGAGGCGGGCCGGCGCGAAATCGTCGGGCCGCACCGCACGCCCGACGGCGGCGAGGTCGTAGCGGACCCACAGCGGCCGGCCCTCGTGTATCGTCCAGACGCGGCCGGCCTCGTAGCGTGTTCCGTCCAGGGCGCTTTCCAGGTGGGTTACGAACATCACTTGCCCTCGCAGGGAATTCCTGGCTTGTTATATGGTGGTCTTGGCGGCCAGCGGCGGCACGGGCTGGCGGATTTCGCGGCCGCGGCCTATGCTGATGGGTGTTACGACAAGTCTGTCGCGGATCCGCACCGCTGGAAGCGCAGCGAACTGGCGGCCCGCGTTCATGGTGGAATGCGCATGCCCGCGTCACCCGATCACGATCAACGGCTCAAGGTGCTCCTCAAGGAATTCTTCGAGCAATTCTTCCGCTGCTTCTTTCCCGTGTGGGCGGAGCGTTTCGACTTCACCGACGTTACCTGGCTGGACAAGGAAGTCTTCCTCGCTCCGCCACAGGGCGAGAAGCGTCAGCTCGATCTGGTGGCCCGCTTGCGGATTCGCCCCGCTGCGCCGCCGCCCCAGGCAGACCGCACCGATTTGCTGGCGCTGGTTCACATCGAGGTGGAAGCTGCGCGAGCGTGCAACTGCTAAGGCCGCGCATGTTCGAGTATTACGTGCAGGTGCGGCGCGACAGCCAGCTGCCCGTACTGCCGATCGGCTTGTACCTGCGCGTGGGCCTGGACGGCATCGGCTGGGACGCCTATGAGGAGTACTTCTGGGAACACCGGCTGCTGCGTTTCGAGTATGCCTATGTGGGCCTGCCGGGCCTGGAGGCGGAGGCATACGTGAGCGGCGAGCATTTGCTGGGCGTAGCCCTGAGTGCGCTGATGCGGGTGCCGGCAGAACGCCGAGCCGAAGTTCACGCTGAGGCCTTGAAACGTATCACCCAATGCGGCGAGAATGACTGGCGGCGGTTTCTGCTGATGGAATGCGCCGAAGCTTACGCCGAGTTGGACGCAGTCCAGCGCGCGGTTCCAGGCGTTGCTGACCACCGAGCAGTATGAGGAAGTGGAGATCCTTCATGACCACAACCTATGAACGCGGCAAGATCGAGGGCAAGATCGAGGGCAAGATCGAGGGCAAGATCGAGGGCAAGATCGAGGGCAAGATCGAGGAACGGCGCCGGAC
Source organism: uncultured Gemmataceae bacterium (assembly GCA_963834865.1). GTDB lineage: Bacteria > Planctomycetota > Planctomycetia > Gemmatales > Gemmataceae > CAWIDK01. The sequence continues at coordinate 131,194 of CAWIDK010000002.1, read as the reverse complement.
GGCGTTACGGTTGTTGCAAGCGAAGTTCGGGCCACTGCCGCCGACGATCAACCAGCGGGTGGAAGCGCTCGCGCCGGAGCAACTGGACCAGCTCGTGGTGGACGTCTTGACGAGTACGTCCCTGCAGGATCTGCACCTTCAGGACTGACCGCATTGGGGCCGCACGGTTGCCGACCATTCAGGAGGAAGGATCATGTCTGGGAACCTCGCCGCGCTGTTTCGCTACGTCGACGGCCTCGCTGCGCACCGCCGCTGGCGGAGCTGCGCGATCGCGTCGCTCGACTGCCGATCACGTGTGCCGACGTCGCGGAGCACGTGCGCTTCTCCGACCGCGCTTATCAACGCAACCTTGTGCGCCCGGCGACTGGTACAACGTCTGGGTCATGTGCTGGAAGAACGGCCAGCGCTCGCCCGTGCATGACCATGCGGCGTCGGCCTGCGCCGTTCGCGTGCTGCGCGGCACCTTGACCGAGACCCGCTACGAAATCGCGCCGAACGGGTCCGCCAGGGCCGTCGGTTCGCGCGACGTGATCGAGGGCGGCATCTGTGCGGCTCAGGACACCGACCTGCACCAGGTCGCCAACTTCCAGGCCGCCGGCGACCTTGTGACGCTGCACATCTACACGCCGCCGCTCGTGCGTATGAGCACGTACTCCCTGACCGACGTTGGCCGCGGCGAGGACGTCTCGGCTCGAGGAACGCAAGGTCATCACCGGCGGCCCCGAAAACAGCGAGACGCCGCTGGCGTCGATCCGCGGCTGGGTCACGCCGAATCGGCTGTTTTTCGTCCGCAATCACTTCGAGCAACCCGCGCTCGACCTGGCCGATTTTCGCCTGCGCGTCGAGGGGCTGGTCGAACGGCCGCTGGACCTGAGCTGGGCGGACCTGATCGCGCTGCCGGAGCGCAGCCTGTTCGCGACGGTGGAGTGCGCGGGTAATGGGCGATCGTTCTTGCAGACGCCTGTGCCCGGCGTGCAGTGGGGCGCCGGCGCGATTGGCCATGCCGAGTGGACGGGCGTGCCACTGGCGCTGGTGCTGGAGCGAGCCGGCATTCGGCCCGGCGCGATCGAGGTGCTGTGCGAGGGCGCCGACACGGGCACCGAGGCGGACCATCCCGCGCCGATGTCATTCGCCCGCAGCCTGCCCTTGCGCAAGGCGCTGCATCCCGACACGCTGCTCGCCTACCGCATGAACGGCGAACCGCTCGGCCGTAGCCACGGCTTCCCGCTGCGGCTGTTCGTGCCGGGCTGGTACGGCGTCGCCTCGGTGAAATGGCTGCGGCGCATCGAGGTGCTCGACCATCGCTTCCGGGGCTACTACCAGAGCACGAAGTACACGATTCGCCAGCGCTCTGGTCGCGGCGAGGAGTCGGTCGTCATCGGCCCGATGGAGGTGAAATCGGAGATCCTGCGGCCGCACTCCGGCGAGGAGCTGGGTCCCGGCGGGAACCGCGTCTTCGGCGTGGCCTGGGCCGGCGAGGAAGCCGTGGCCACGGTTGAGGTCAGCACCGACGGCGGCGCCAGCTGGGGATTGGCTCGCCTGATTGGCCCACAGGCGCCGTACTGCTGGAGCCTATGGGAATATCCCTGGGAGGTCGCTACGCTCGGCGAATACATGTTGTTGGCCCGCGCCACCAGCGCTTCCGGCGAGCGGCAACCGGTGGCGCACGATCCGCTGTGCGGCGGCTATCTGATACGCCACACCCGGCCAACCGTGGTGCGCGTGGGCACGGTACCGACCGCGTCGGCAGCGATCCTGGATGCGGAACTGCTGCTGTACGACATGAATGCGTATGCCGAGGCGAATGCGCGCTTCCCGCTCGACGTGGAGCTGACGTTTGGCGCCGGTGAAGGGATTTGACTCTGGCCCACGCCGCGGGGTGAGTCTTCGAACCCCGCGGTTCGTTGGACCCGCGGGGTTCGAAGGCTCACCCCGCGGCGTGGGTTTCCTGGAATGACCTCACGGCACGATGACGATCTTGCCCGTTAGCGTCCCCGCCTTATGCAGCGTGTTCTCCTCGAGCAAGCGATGCGCCGCCGCCGTCTCCGCCAGCGGGAACGTCTTGCCGATCATCGGACGCAGCTTCTGCTCCGCGAGCCAGCGACTGATCTCGTCGGCGCAGGCCCGCTGCTCGTCGGGGCTGGCGTTGAACATGGCAAATCCGAACAGCGACTGATCCTTGACGCGGAACGGCCCGACCGGAAAGATCGCCTGCGGCTGCCGGCCGGCGATGACGATCATGCGGCCACGCATCGCGAGCAGCGGGATCGTCTTGACGAAATCGGGCTCGCGCTGCGTCTCGTACCAAACATGGACGCCCTTGCCCTGCGTGAATTCCTGCACGCGGGCCGGCACGTCGTCGGTTTTGTAGTTGAGCACCAGGTCCGTGCCCCAGCCGCGGCAATGCTGCGCGTTCTCCGGCGAGCCGACGGTCGTGACCGCCCGCGCACCGACGGCTTTCGCCATCTGCACGACCATCGAGCCGACGCCGCCGGTGCCGCCGTTGACAAAGACGATCTCGCCTGCCTTGAGCCGGGCGAGCTGGAACAAGCCGAGATGCGCCGTGATGCCGGTGAGCGCGGCCGCGGCGGCCTGCGCATCGTCCACCTCCGGCGGCGTGGGATAGAACCACTCCTCCGCGGCGCAGACGTATTCCGCACACGTCCCCTGCCGGCCGAGCAGGCCCTGGTTGGAGCCCCAGACGCGATCGCCGGCCTTGAAGCGCCGCACGCCTGGGCCGACCGCCTCGACGGTGCCGGCGACGTCGGAGCCAGTGATGAACGGCCTGGGCAGCTGCATCGCCACGGTGCCGGCGCGGACGTACGTGTCGATCGGGTTGAGTGCCGCCGCCTTGACGCGGATGAGAATTTCTCCCTGCTTCGGCTCGGGGCGCGGCAGCTCGCCGTAGCGAATCGCGTCGGGGGCGCCGGGGGCTTCGATGTACGCGGCTTTCATGGGGTGATGGCTCCGGGGACGCGGGCGGAGGTATTCTAGATAAAATCAGGTTCCAAGCCGCGGGATGAGCGCAGCGAATCCCGCGGGTAAGTCAAAGGACCCGCGGGATTCGCTGCGCTCATCCCGCGGCTTGGATTGGGCAAAAGCATGCCGCGCTTCGTGATCCTGGAACACGACCACCCCGAGCTGCACTGGGACCTCATGCTCGAGACCGGCGGCGGCCTGCGCACCTTGCGCCTGGCGCGGCCGCCCGAGACACCTGGCCTGTGCATCGACGCGCACGCCCTGCCGGCGCATCGGCTGCACTATCTCGATTATGAGGGCCCCGTCAGCGGCGGCCGGGGCACGGTCAAGCGCTGGGACAGGGGTGAGTACGAAGAAACCGGCGATGGCGTGCGGCTCTACGGGACGCGCGTGCGTGGAGTGGTGCGGCTGACGTCGGCGGGCGACGATCGCTGGGTCTTCGAATGGCACGCGGAAGCGTAGCTAATTCGCGCCGGGCATGGCGGTCTTGCCGGCCGCCGCCGGACAGCTGCCGCCGATGTTCAGCTCGCCCGCCTTGATGCACAGGCACTTCAGCTGCGCCGTCGGCCTCGCCATCTCGGCCTGGAAGCGGAGCACCGCGACCGGATTGCCCTCGTGGCGGTACGCCGTCAGCTCGATATTGTTGCGCGCGGCGAGGTCGGTCAACTCGGTCAACAGCGCCTGCGACGAGACCGGCAGCCCGCCGATGCGCCGGCCCCGGATCTCGACCGCCAGCACGTTCGGCTCCTTCGCCACAGTCCAGACGCGCAGATCATAGGAGAGGACGGTGCTCCAGAACCCCGAGCCCCAGCGGAAGGCCACGCGGATGCAATCGTCTTCAAACGCGACGCGTGGCTCGGTGATGCCGAGCTTGTGCAGGTTATCCACCTCGCCCGTGGTGACGAAATCTTCCTGAAGGAAGCTGTTGATCTCCTGCTCGCTGAAGGCGAAATGCCAGCCGCCGGCGCCGCCGTTCTTGACGTTGAGCAACATTTGCGCGAAGTCGTTGGCGAACTTGGTCGAGAGCTGCTTGCGCTGCGGTCCGGGTTCGACTTGCCGGGTGCGGTAAAAATGCGGCTCGTGCCGCACCAGCAGGCCGCCGATGGCCAAAACAGCGGCCAGCAGCAGCGCCGTGTAGCCGCAGAAGAGATACTTCTTCTGGATGCGCATGGTCCCTGCGCTTTCGTACTAAGAACGGCGGTACTCACGAAGCGGCGAGACGATACCGTCAATGCCCGGAGTCGTCAAGATCAGGGTTCGCACGGGCGCGTTCTTACATCACCCGATCCTCGGCCCACGGATGCCGCCGGCCGGTGTCGAATTCCTTGTACTCCCGGTCGATTGGCTCGTGAATCTTCTGCGGATCGAAGGCGGTGTTGATGCTGCGCAGCACCGGCACCACGTCGGCGTCGCCGTAGCCCAGACCGCGAATCTCGAAATAGTCCTTGTTCACGTCGATGATGTGCACGCGATCGCGCCACAGCCGGACCATACGCAGGCTGCGCAGCTCCGAGCGCATGCGCTTGACGAACTCCAGAACGGCGCCGGTGTCGCCGGCAGTGTATTCGTGAGTGGCGCGGGGAGCGGTCATGGTCGATTATTCCGAGGGCGTTCCGGGCGTGATGCCGGTTTCCGGAGGCTGCGCCCGCGGCAAATCGGTGCGGATGTCCGTGCTCGCCGGGCCAGCCAACGGCACCGCTCGGGCCGAGTGCCGCGGTTCATCCTCGTCCAGGTCCGGCTCTTCCGGCTCATCGTCCGCAGTTGCACGCGGGAATACTTGCCGATATGCCACCGCATAGGCAGCGAATGTGATAGGCAGCACGAGATAAGCTCTGACGCAGACAAGCGCCAGGCCGGCATATTGCAGGAGCGTGTTGAGGATCAAGAGCGCCAGCACGCCGCCGAGGTTCTTGAAGATGGCCCGGATGCTCACCATCACGGCCTCGAATCCGCTGCATTCGTGCTCCACGATCAAGGCGTATGCGAAAATGAGCGGCGCGGTCAGCACCGTCGACACAATGGCGACGGCCGCCACATAGAGGGCCATCAGCCCAAAGAAGGACGCGAGAAACGACGCGTCCGGCGGGCCCCCTTGCTGAGCCTGCGCCTGCGGGATGGCAATGAGCATCATCGCAACGACATACGCCACCCAGATCAGCAGCATCAACGCGATTGTGGGCAGCAGCACGATCAACGTGGCCGCCAGGCTTGGGGCGAAGAAGTTGAAGCCCTCGAACAGATGGTTGAAGGTCGCTTGGCGCCCCTGCATGCGGCGGAACAGATAGATTTCGATGCCGCACCACATCGGCCCCAAGAGGATGCCGAACGGTACCGCCCCGCCGATGAGCATGCCGACGAACACGATGCCGAGACAGAGCCAGTAGTCGCTCTTGATCAACTCCCAGCCTTCCGTGAAGCAGGCGATGGGCCGAATGGCGCCGGAGCGGATGTCGATAGCTTGCCGCATGGGGGCGCTCCACGAGGAGCACGGTGAACCCGTTGTGAGCCGACGTGCCCTCCCTCGCAGTTTATCGCCGCCGGCGCGCCGTGTCGAATTGTTTCGCGGCCCGAAGAGACTTCCGAAGTCTCCAAGACTTCGGAAGTCTGACGCGCAACCCCTTTCCATCGGCGGGTCGCTCTGTTACCTTAACCTGCTGAATGCAAACCTCCTCTCAGGACATCCGGTGACGCGGAGATTGACCTATGCGACGCTATCTGGCGATCGGGGCGGCGGTCGTGATGACCGCGGCGGTGATGGTGGCGGTCGGCCTGACCTGGGGCCAGGCGACCGGCGGCCGCAGCATTGTCCTCAAGCTGCTCCTCCCCGCCGAGGACGCCAAGGTGACCATCGACGACAAGACCACCGACGGCAACGGCCTGAAACGCGACGTGGTCCACAAGCTGCCCGCCGGCAAGGAAGCCGTAACGGTCACCGCCTTCTGGGAGCCGAACAACTACACCAAGATCACCCGCAAGCGCAAGGTGACGGTCGGCGACAAGGACGAGGTGGAAGTCGACCTGAGCACCGCCGACGCCAAGGAAAAGGACGACATCGTCGTCCGCTTCGTGCCGACGCCCGACGACGTGGTCGACGAGATGTGCAAGATGGCCAAGGTCGGCAAGGACGACGTCGTCTACGACCTCGGCTGCGGCGACGGCCGCATGGTCATCACCGCGGTCAAGAAGTTCGGCGCCAAGCGCGGCGTCGGCATCGACCTCGACCCGAAACTGGTGAAGGAATGCAAGGAGAAGGCGAAGGAGGCCGGTGTCGAAGACAAGGTCAAGTTCCGCGAGGGCGATGTGCTGAAAGTGGACGACCTGTCGGACGCCACGGTCGTGCTGCTCTACATGGGCGAGGACATCAACCTACGGCTGCGGCCGATCCTGCAGAAGACGCTGAAGCCGGGGTCGCGCGTGGTGTCGCACCGTTTCACAATGGGCGACTGGGAGCCGGTGCAGAAAAAGACCGTGGACAGCACAGTCGGCTACCCGTGCGACGTGCTCATGTGGGTGGTCAAGGCACCCCAGAAGCAGCAGGAATAGCGTGCCGCTGCTGTCGCCGTAACCAATGGATCACGGGCGCAAGTTATACAGCACCGCCGCCCGCGCCAGCTTCAGCGCGCTGGGCGGGTCGTAGCCGAGGCAGCCCAACGACTGGTGCCCCTCCAGCGCGCAGCCGATGTCGTACTTGCTGTAGAGCACCATCCAGCGGCCATCGTCGCCCTTGATTCCTTCGAGCCACGGTGCCATCGACACCGGCGCCGACTTGCCCTCTTGCCGGGCCTTGATGTTCGCGTCGGTTAGCTCCTCGCCATTCAGCTCCTTGCTGAACAGCACGTCGTTCAGCGGCACCTGCTCCAGCTTGTGTTTCGGAAACAGCACCTTCACGAATGCGCGAAACGCCTTGTCGAAGTTCTTGTCGCCGCAGCACGCGTCTGCAAACAGCAGGCCGCCGTTTTCCAGGTCGAAGCGCAGGTTCTTCAGCTCGTCGGACGGATAAGGGAACGGCTCCTGGCCCGGCTTGACCCGGCCGTGCAGGTAGAGGAACTTGTAGTCGGCCACGTCGTCGTCGTTGAACGCGACCTTGTCCGGCTTGAACAGCACGTCGACGTTGTCGCTGCGGACCGTTTCCATAACCCGCGTCATTGCCTTGGGCGCCGGCTGCCACTCGCCCTTGAAATAGACCTGGCCGACCTGAAAGTAGCCGCGCTGCGCCCGGTTTCGGCCGGCAGCTTGTTCGACGCGACCGCGACCTCGGTCAGCCGCGGCCGGGGCGGCTGCATGCCGGTGGCGTAGGCGATCACGTTGGCGCCGAGCTTGAACGCGCGGTCGGCCCGCGCGTCCTTCTCGGGGTTGCCCGATTCCCAGAAGCACGACAGGTCCTGCGGGCTGTAAATCAGCACCGTCTTGCAGCCGAGGTTAAGCCCCATCAGCTTGTATGGCTCGCCCGGCGTGACGGCGAAATGGCTCGTCCATACGGCATGGTTGCTGTCGAGATACGCCAGTTCCGCGTCGACGCCCCAGATCTCCGCGACCAGGTCCTTGAAGCCCCGGTCGAATGCGGCACTGGTGCAGCACGCCTCGGCAAAGATGAAGCCGCCGCTCTCGACGTAGCGCTTGAGCAGCTTCTTCTCGGCCCCGGTGAAGCGCTCCCGCGGCGAGGCGTGCCCCGTGATGTAGAAGATCGGCGACTGCAGCATCTCGGCCACGACCTCGGCCTGCTCCTGATCGTTCAGGCCAGCGTCCTTCGTTCTGGCGTTGGCGGCCCACATCAGGTCGTAGGTCTGCCAGGCGAGCGGCAGGCCCTTGAACAGGTTCTTGCTCGTGAACTGCGTAAGGTTGCGCAGGTCGTTGCGATCGTTGTTCCAGTCCTGGTCGAAGCCCGGTTGGCCCGGCGCCTTGCGCGGCCAGGCGCCGTGTACCGTCTTGCTGACGAGCACCGGCGTGCGGCCCTTGGACAGGAACAGGAGCGCGAACGCCGTGCACGAGATCGCCCCCTTGTCAAAATCGCCCAACGTCGACCACCAACCCCCGGAGTTCTGCTTGTCGACGAGATATTCCGAGCCCTCGCGATACCAGTCGTGCTCGCCGAAGAAGCGCAGGCCCGACAGCCGGCCGGCACGCTCGACGCCGTAAAGATGGTAGAAGGTTCGGCCGGCGGGCGAGACGGTGAAGTGCTTGCCGAGCCATTCGAGGCCCTTGGCTGCGGGCCGATTTTCCACATAGACGCCGCAGTTGTCGGCGCCATCGATGCGCAGCTCCTCGCGCCCACTGTTGAGCTCCATGCCGGCAATGAACAGGCCGCTGAGGCCCGCGGTGGTCATGGTGAGCGACGGGCGATCGAAGCCGCCCAGGGGACCGAAGCCCGGATTGAACGGATTGTAGATCCAGAAGCCGTCGGGATCCTGCGAGCGCACGTAGTAATCGCGGACGGATTCCCAGATTTCACGCTTGATGGCAATGCCCGCCTGCTTGCCGGCCCACAGTCCGAGGGCCGCGTACTGGGCGGTGGACGCGTTGACGCTGCGGGGGTCGTGTTTCTTGTAACCCCAGCCCTCCAGTTTGCTCCCGTTCATGACGCGGGCATCGATCAGCCACTGGATGTTGCGGGCGACCACTTCAAGGTCGATGTTGCGGGAGGCTTCGTCGCGGCGTGGGTCAAGACTCGCCTCGACCAGCGCCATGGTCTGCAGCGCGTGGGCATAGACCGAGTCTTCGTTGAGGCCCCGCAGGTATTTCAGGGCCCGCTCCAGGTTGGGCCGATCGGCGTCCGAGACGCCGGCGTTGAGCAGCGCGAGCGTGGCCAGGGCGGTGATGCCGCCCGTGTCGCGCAAATAACCTTCGGCGCTTTCCCAGTTGCCGTCCGTGCCCTGGCTCTGGATCAGGTAGCGGACGCCCTTATTGATGCTGCGGTGGACGCGGTCCGCCAGGGGCGGTTTGTCCTGGGCGTGGACCGGTGCGGCGATGGTCATGCAGCCCAGCAGCACGACGAGCGAAAGGCCTAATCCGCGCATGGATATTCCCCAGCAAGAGAAATGGACGCGCCCCTTGGTGTCCATTCTCCCCCTGCGCGGCGGTGCTGCCAAGAGGAAACCGCTAGCCATGAGCCCGAAGCGCTAGCGAGGGCGAGCAGCCGCTCGTCCTCGCTTGCGCTTCGGGCTCATGGCTAACTCACGCGCCGGCATAGTGCGCCGGCCGGCACCAACCCCAGGCACGCCAGCGCCACCTGCGCCAGCAGGAACACGCCCAGCGGCAGCGCCGATGTCGACCAGCCGTGTGCGTGCAGTCCCAGCCCCAGCACATGCGGCCCGAACCACGCCAGCGCCACGACCGCGTTGCCGCCGAGTCCGAGCAGCAAGAGTGCGTGATCGCTCAGCGGCCGTCTCGCGAGCGCGAGTAACATGAAACCATCCCACACCACGACGGCTGCTCCGCCCAGTTCCTTCGGGTCCCAGCCCCAGAAGCGTCCCAGATGCTCCTGGGCCCAAAAGCCGCCGAGCGTAACTCCGAAGATCGTGCACACCAACGCCGTGGCGGTGAGCTGACGGGCGGCGCGGACCAAGCCCGGCAGCTGCGGCGAGCGCGGTGTGCCGAACAGCCGCGCGGCCAGATAGCACGCTGTCAACGTGCCGATCAGCAGCGTGGTTGTGTAGCCGAGCGTGACGGTGCTCACGTGCCAGGCCAGCAAAGGCCCGTGGCGCGGCTGCTGGCTGCGCGCTATCCCGACCATGAGCGTGCCGGCCATGACGAGGACGGCGATGAACGCGATCCACGCCAGCCGAACCGGCAGCCACGGCGCCGGTGCCGCGGCGCGCGAACTCGGCCGCCAGCGCTGCCGGCGTGCCGAGGTGGGCCGTCGCCGCGGCGAAGGCGTCCTCAGCCGATTCGCCGGCCTGTACGCGCCGCGTGAGGTCGTCGCGCAGGTGTCCCTCCAGTTCTTCGAGCGTTTCCGCCGAGCCGCCGAGCGTCTCGGCCAGCTCGCGCCGCCACTGTGCGATGCGTTCTTCCAGGTTAGCCATGTTGCACCCCCCACAATTTGCCAAGCGTTGCCTGAACGGTCAGCCATTGTTCCTTCTGCTCGCCGAGGGCGCGCCGGCCACGGGCGGTCAGCGCGTAGTAGCGCCGCCGTCGGCCGGTGGGCGCCTGGGCCCAGCGCGCCGGACGTGGCCCTGCGTCTCGAGGCGGTGCAAGACGGGATAAAGCATGCCGTCGGTCCACGCGATCTCGCCGCCGGACAGCGCCCGCACGCGCTGCAGGATGGCGTAGCCGTAGGTATCGCCCTCCGCGAGGATCGAGAGGACCAGTGGAATCGCCGACGCCGCCACGAGGTCTTTCGCGAGCTTCATGGCGGTGATTATACCTCGCAGTGCTAGGTATGGCAAGCGGAAACCATGTGAGCCCGAAGCGCCAGCGAGGGCGAGCGGCCGCTCGCCCTCGCTGGCGCTTCGGGCTCACATGCCTGTAATTACGCCAGCAATTCCTGCACCACGTGGGCCGGCTCGACGCCCGTTAGGCGATGGTCCAGCCCCTGATGCCGGTAGCTGAAACGCTGATGATCGAAGCCCAGCAGTTGCAACACCGTGGCGTGGAAGTCGTGGATGTGCACCGGGTTTTCAGCGATGTTATAGCTGAAATCGTCGGTCGTGCCGTAGATGGTTCCGCCGCGCGTGCCGCCGCCGGCCATCCACATCGTGAAGCAACGCGGATGGTGATCGCGGCCGTAGTTCTGCCGGGTCAGCCCGCCCTGCGAGTAGATAGTTCGACCGAACTCGCCGCCCCAGATGACGAGGGTCGAATCGAACAGGCCGCGGCGCTTGAGGTCCTGAACGAGGCCGTAGCACGCCTGGTCGACGTCGCGGCACTGGTCGGGCAATCGGCCGGCGACGTTGGCGTGCGTGTCCCAATTATTGTGGTAAATCTGCACGAAGCGCACGCCGCGCTCGACCATGCGGCGGGCCATCAGCACGCTGTTGGCGAAGGTGCCGGGGTTGCGCACCTGGTCGCCGTAAAGGCGCAGGACCGACTCGGGCTCGCTGGCGAGATTGGTCAATTCGGGCACGCTGGCCTGCATGCGGAACGCCATCTCGTATTGCTGAATGCGCGTCTGCGTCTCGGGGTCGCCGAGCGCCTGGAAGTTCAGCTGGTTGAGCTGATTCAGGCCGTCGAGCGTCGTGCGGCGAACCTCCGGCGGCACGCCCGGCGGATTGTTGATGTAGAGGATCGGATCGCCGGCCGAGCGGAACGACACGCCCGCGTGTTCGCCGGAGAGGAAGCCCGCGTTCCAGAGCCGGGCCGAGATCGCCTGAACCTGCTCGGTATTAGTGGGCCGGGCGACCAGCACGACGAAGGTCGGCAGGTTTTGATTGAGCGAGCCGAGACCGTAGGACGCCCAGGCGCCGAGGCAGGGCCGGCCGGTGACCTGGTTGCCGGTCTGCATGTACGTGATGGCCGGCTCATGGTTGATCGCCTCGGTGTGCAGCGAGCGGATGAAGCACATGTCGTCGACCATCCGGCTGGTCCACGGCAACAGCTCGCTGACCCACATGCCGCACTGGCCATGGCGGGCGAAGCGGAACTTCGACGGGGCGATCGGGAAGCGTGCCTGACCGCTGGTCATGGTGGTGAGGCGTTGGCCCATGCGGATCGAGTCGGGCAGGTCGCGGTCGTACCACTGCTGCATCACCGGCTTGTAGTCGTACAGGTCCATCTGCGGCGGCCCGCCGACCATGTGCAGATAGATAACGTTGCGCCCTTCGGGGCGAAATGCGTGCGCGGTGCCGGCTCGTCGGCGCGGGCGGTGCCGCGCTCGCCGAGCAGCGAGGTCAGCGCCGCCCAACCGACGGCGTGCGAGCCGGCGGCGAAGAAATGGCGGCGGGTCATGTTGTTGAAGCTGTGCATGATGGATTCCCTTGCACTAACGGGGTGACCTTCCATGTTTACGTTTAGCGTTCGCAGGCTGCCGGCGAACGCTAAACGTAAACACTATTTATTCAACACCTCATCGAGATTGAACAGCTCATTCGCCAGCATCGTCCACGCCGCCAGCGTCGGCGCGTCCAGCGCCGCGTCGGGCCGCGATTCGCCGACGTTGATGAGCTTCCGCGCATCGTCGGCGTGCCCCTGGTAATACGCGACCAATTTGGCGACCGAATCCTGCACCACCGAAACTTCCTCCGCGCGGAACGGCCGGCTCAGCAGGCGCTTGGCCATGAAATCGAGCCGCGTCTCGGCCGCGCCGCTCTGCTTGAGCGCGAGCTGCGCGAGCGAACGGGCGGCCTCAACGAACTGCGGGTCGTTGAGCGTGACCAGCGCCTGCAGCGGCGTGTTGGTGCGCTCGCGGCGGACCGTGCAGAACTCGCGGTTGGGCGCGTTGAGGATGTCGAGCGACGCCGGCGGCGCGGCGCGCTTCCAGAACGTGTACAGGCTGCGGCGATACAGGTTCTCGCCGGCGTCGCGCTTGTAGTCGCGCGTGTTGCTGCCGATCATGCCGACCGCCTCCCACACGCCCTCCGGCTGGTACGGCTTGACGCTCGGGCCACCGATCTTGCCCACGAGCAGGCCGCTCGCCGCCAGGGCGTAGTCGCGGATCATCTCGGCGTCCATCCGATAGCGCGGCGCCCGCGACAGCAGCCGATTCTGCGCGTCCTTCTCCAGGGCGGCCTTCGAGACCTGGGCGCTCTGGCGGTACGTCGAAGATGTCACGAGCATCTTGAAGAAGCTCTTGATGTCCCATCCCAAACCGCCTGCTCCCTTGACGGAAGCCGGGGCCGAGAACTCGATCGCCAACCAGTCGAGCAGCTCGGGATGGCTCGGCAATTCGCCGGAGACGCCGAAATCGCCGCTGGAGCGCACCAGACCCGTGCCGAAGATTTCTTGCCAGTAGCGATTGACCGTCACGCGCGCCGTCAGCGGGTGCTCGGGGCTGAGCAGCCATTTCGCAAAGCCGAGGCGATTGTGCGGCAAATCGGCGGCCATCGGCGGCAGCGATGTGGGCGTCGTCGCCTTGACCTTGTCGCGGCGCCGGTCGTATTCGCCGCGGCTGAGGATGTACGCGACCGGCTCCTCGTTGCGCTCCTGCATCACGTGAGCGATGGTGCCCTTCGACCGCAGCGCGACCTCGTCCTGCATGAGCTGGGCCTGCTTCGCGTTGAGCGAGCGCGTCACGTCGTCCATCGCCGCCAGGTACCAATCGAACAGCTCGCCGCGCTCCTTGTCAGAACGCTTCGCGGCCGACAGCGCGAGCAGCTCCTGCGCCCGCGGTGTCTGGGCGAGCTGCACCGCCTCGGCCGGACTCAGCGCCCGCCCATAGATGCGCAGGTCCTGCACGGCGACATCCCGGAGCCGTTCGGCGCTGTGCCGTTGGCCGATCTTGAGCGGGACCTTGGTGCGGATGGTGCTGCGCAGCTGGTCGGTGAAGACATCCACCGGCTGCAGCACGCCGTTGAGGAAAACGCGTACGCCGGCCGCCTTACTCGATCCGTCGTAGCTCACGAGCACGTGATACCACTGGTTGGGCTGCAGCGGCTGCTTGGTGGTAACCTTGAGGGCGTCGTCGGGCCAGCGGTTGATGATGTGCATGCCGACCTTGTCCTGTTCCATCCAGAAATCCCAGCCGCGATGCCCGGGGGGATTTTCCATCCGCGCGGCGATCGCACCGACGTTGCCGCGGCGTGCCGTCTTGACCCAGGCGCTGGCCGTAAACGGCTGATTCTTGTCGAAGTCGCCCGCGTCGGCGAACTCCAGCGACGACCCGGCCGGCTTGACGACGGCGGCCTTCGCGGACAGCTTGCCCGCGCCCCAGGTATAGCCGTCCTTCGCCGAGAGCGTGCGCGGTTTGCCGTCCACGACGACGGCGAATTGCTCGCCCTGCCCTTCGTTGAGCCGGGCGTGCAGGCGCAGGCCGTCCTGCGGCAGCCGCAGCGCGAGCTCGTCGGGCTTCACCTTTGCGAGCCAGCCGGCGAAGTCCTTCTGGGCCGCGCTCTTGCGGGCAGCGACGTTGGCCTTGAGCTTGTCGATTTCCCTCGTGACCGCCTCCCATTTCGGCCGATCCTCCATGCGCGGCACGATCATGGTCGGCGGCGTGTTGGGGATGTTGCCGTCCATCGCGTTCTGGGTGGTGTTGTTAAAGAACGCCGACATCGAGTAGAAGTCGCGCGTCGAGAACGGGTCGAACTTGTGATCGTGGCACACCGCGCAGCCCGCGGTCAGGCCGAGCCAGACCTGCGACACCGTCTCCGTGCGATCGCGCGTGTAGAGGACGAGGTACTCTTCGGAGATCGCTCCGCCCTCGTTGGTCGTGATGTTGCAGCGGTTGAAGCCAGTCGCCACGCGCTGATCGACCGTCGGGTTCGGCAGCAAATCGCCGGCGAGCTGCTCGATGGTGAACTGGTCGAACGGCAGGTTGCGGTTGAAGGCGCCGAGGACCCAGTCGCGATAGGCGTGAATCTCGCGGAAATTGTCGAAGTGGATGCCGTGCGTGTCGGCGTAGTGCGCCAGGTCGAGCCAGTAGCGGCCGCGATGCTCGCCCCAGCGCGGCGACTCGAGCAGCTTGTCGATGTAGCGCTCGTAGGCACCCGGCGTGGTGTCGTTTGCAAACGCCTCGACGTCCGCAGCCGCTGGCGGCAGCCCGAGCAGGTCGAGGCTGGCGCGGCGAGCGAGGGTGCGGCGATCAGCTTCAGGCGCGGGCGCCAGACCGATCGCTTCGAGCCGGGCGAGGATGAACGCGTCGATCGGATTGCGCACCCATTGCGTGTTCTTGACCACAGGCACGGCGGGCCGTTTCGGCGGGATGAACGACCAGTGCTGTTGGTACGCGGCGCCGCTCGCAATCCAGCGCTTGAGCAAATCCTTCTGGGCCGCGGTGAGCTTCTTGAGCGTCTTGGCCGGCGGCATGATTTCCTTGAGATCGGTCGCACAGATGCGTTGCACCAGCGCGCTTTTGTCAGGGCTGCCGGGAACGATCGCCTCAGCCTTGATCGCTGCATCGCGCTGGTCGAGCCGTAGCTGAGCTTTGCGCGAGGCGCTGTCGGGGCCGTGGCACGCAAAGCAGTTTTCCGCGAGGATGGGACGGATATCGCGGTTGTATTCCGGCTGGGCGCCGGCGCGTGCCGAAGCGAGGAACAGGGCAACCAGAATCGCGGCCGTCGTGCGCAGTCGCATGTTACACAACCTCACGTATTTGGTGCATGTCCATTTCCCTATGCTCCCCACGCCCGCGGCCGAAAGGCCGCGGGGTAGCGGCTGCTCGCGTAACCCCGCGGCCTTTCGGCCGCGGGCGTGCGGGGCATCTCCTATATCCGCTGCATCGTCCGTCCCCAGTAGCGGCCGCCCGTCCGTATGTGATGGGCCATCGCATTCGCCGCGACATCAGGGTCGCCGCCCAGCAGGCCCTCGACAATCGCCAGGTGCTCGTGCGCCTCCTCGGCGAGGCGGTGGAAATCGTTACGCGATTCTTCCTGCTCCCACGACACGTCGCGAAAGGCACGGAACAGCACCTTGAGCCGGCCGAGCTCCTGGGCGAGGAAGCGATTGCCGCAGGACGCCGCGATCAGGTCGTGCAGGCGATTGTCCACAGCGCGGGCCTGGTCGATGAAGCCGTTGCCGGCCTTCGGCTTGACCGCCTGCAGCCGGCGCAGGTCGTCGGCGAGATCGTGCAATTCGCCCAGGCGGATCTGGCCGCAGGCGCAACGCGTCGCCTCGCATTCGAGGACGCAGCGCACCTCGCAGATTTCGCGGACCTCGTCGGCCGACACCTGCCGGACCACGGCGCCGCGGTTGGGCAGCAGATCGACGATGCCGATGCCGGCCAGCGCGACCAGCGCCTCGCGGATCGGCGTGTGGCTGACGCCGAAGCGCTCGGCGAGGGCGCGAGTGACGAGATGGCCGCCGGCGCGCAGCCGGCCCTGGCACACCTCGGCCAGCAGCGATTCGACGATCGTCTGGCGGCGCAGGCCATGGTCGCATTTGAGGGCGGCGGTCCGGCGGACAGCAGGCACGAGGTTCTCCGGCAATGCATCGTCGCGGCGAGATTCCCGGCACGGCACCGGGCGCTTGGGGCAGGACTAGAATCTATCCTAACCGCACCGTCGCCGCCCGGCAAGAAGATTCTCCACAATTTGCGCCGAATTCTACAGAATCAAGGTCGGGGTTACGTTTAGCGCTCGCTGGATGCCGCGCAACGTTCGCCTGGCAGTCCGCGAGCGCTCGGTGCCGCCGATTGCTCGCGGCGTCGGGGCTGGCCTGGTGGTTGAGCCTTTGAAAGAGAATGCAATGGCGAACTGACGAACACGCGAATGTCGAATGTCGAAGGAAAGCAATGTTCCTTCGACATTCGCCTGTTCGTCGCCCCCTTCTTTGTACCTTTTGCCATTTGCGTTATGCCGCCACCGTCAAGGTGCCGTCGCCGGCATCGGCGCTGCTCGTGAAATCGGGGCTGGTTGGATCGGGCACGTACACGGCATGGATACGGTAGTCGCCCGCCGGAATGTTCTTGAGGTCGACACTCGTGCTTGCCTGGCCGGACACGACCTGCGCGTGCACGGTGGCAACGTCTTGACCGTGTGCGTTGATGAGAGTGAAGGTGACCGTGCCCTGGTTCACGACACCGCCCAGGGCGCTGCTACCGGCGCTGACCGTGGCGCTGAGGGTCACCGGTTCGCTGGCGTGCGAAAACGTCCCGGTCACGGCGGTACTCGTGACCACCGTGTTCGTGCTATCGCGGGCCACCACCAGCGTGCCGCTGCTGGCGGCGGTGCTGGCCGCGAAATTGGGGTTGGCGGCCCTGGGCACGTAAGCGGCCCGTATGTGGTAGCTGCCCGCGGCCGGTCCGGCCAGGTCGTAGCTGACGCTGGCCATGCCGTTCGTCACGGTGTTGCCGCTCAGGGTGGTCACGACGCGGCCGCCGGCGGTCACGACGCTAAATGTGACCGTGCCGTCCGCGACCTTGCCGCCCAGGGCCTGATTGGCGAAGCTCACCGCCGCACTCAGGGTCACGACCTGGCTCGCGGTCGAGAACGTCTCTTTCAACCCGGTGCTCGTGACCACCGTCGTGGTTGCGGCCGCCACCACCTTCAGGGTGCCGTCAACGCTATCGGCGCTGGCCGCAAACAAGGGATTGCTCGCGGCCGGGGTATAGGCAGCATGGAAGTGATAGCTACCGGCGCCCAGCCCGCTCACGGCATAGCTGGCGCTGGCGTGGCCATTGATAACGGCGATGCCGGTGCGGGTGACGATCACGTCGCCACTCGCATCCAGTACCGTGAAGGTGACGGTGCCTTCGTTGACTGCAACGTTGGCGGAGCCGACCGTTGCGCTCAGCGTGACAATCTGGTTGGTGGTGGAGTAGGGCTTGACCAGGCCCGTGCTGGTGACGTGTGTGGTGGTGGCGTGGGTGATGGCCAGCGTGCCGTCGCTGCTGTCGGCGCTGGCGGCAAATTCCGCGGCGGTGGTCGCGGGCACATAGGCCGCGTGAATGGCGTAATGTCCGAAGACCAGGCCGGCCGTGCTGAATGGCGCGCTGGCGGTACCGTCGGCGACCGGCTTGCCGCTCAGGGTGGCGACCAGCCGAGTGCCGTTGAGGATCGTGAAATTCACGGTGCCCTGATCGACATTGCCGCCCGCGGAGCTGACCACGGCACTTAGCGTCACCATTGCGCCGGCGGTGGATAAGGGCACGTTCAAGCTGGCGACCAGGGTCGTGGTGTCTGCCGGGACCACGGTCAGGGTGCCGTCCGCGCTATCGGCACTGCCGGTGAAGGCGTTGGCGGGGCTCGGCACATACGTCGCGTGGATGCGGTAGGCGCCCAGCGCAAGGTCGGTGATGGCCAAGGTGCCGCTGGCGCTGCCGTTGACCACGGGATTGTTGGCCGCCGCGACCAGGTCGCCGTTGGCATCGAACAGCGCGAAGCTAACCGTGCCCTGGCCCACAACTTCGCCGCCGCCGCCGGTGACCGCGGCGGCGACCGTCACCTGCTGCACGCCGGTGGAGAAAGGTTCGGTCAGCGCTGTGCTGGTTACGGTGGTGGTGGTGCTGTCCGGCGGCTCCACGTTCAGCGTGACAATCAGGACGTTGGCGGCACTGGCACCGTACTGAGGGTCGGTGGCGGCGGGCACGTAGGCGGCGTGGATCAGGTACGTGCCCTGAGCCAGGGATTGCGCGTTGAATAGGACGCTGGCGCTGCCGTTGGCGACGGCGTTGCCGGGCAGCGTGGCCACGACGGTGCTGTCGTCCTGGTTCAGGATGGTGAAGGTGACGGTGCCTTGATTGACGATGGCGCTTGAGAAAATGTTGGTGGGAGCGACCGACGCCGACAACACCACCGTTGGATTGTTGCTGGGGACAAACACGTCGAGATCGCCGTTGGTGACCGTCGTGGTGGTGGGTACCGTCACCGTGATCGTTGGATAAGGACTCGCAACCGTCTCGCCGTCGATGGTGGCCAGGATCGACGCGGGCGTGCCGCCTTGCGTCGCCGTGAAAGTGGCTGTGTAGGTACCGTCGCCGTTGTCGGTGACCGGGCCCAGGCTGCCCTGGCTGGTTCCATCCGTGCCCACATAGAAGGTAACCTGCTGTCCCGCCTCCATGCCATGCAGCGTCAGCGTGTCCGTGCCGAAATTGGCGACGGAGGGAGACGAAATGGTGATGAACGGCCAGTTTTCGCCGATAACGTCGTCAATGAGATCCTGCTCGGGGAAATCCATGACAATCGTCCCTACTCTTCCCGCGTGGAATGACGCGAGGTCTTGAGCCACCTGCTCGTCCAACCCTTCGTACACGCCGCCCTGGGCAAAGGTGTAAGGGAGCAGTCCGCCGGACGCGCTGGTGAAGTTGATGAACCACGTGTCGTTTGGGTTGTTTCCGGTCGTGTCCAAAGCCTGATTGAGCAAGCTGATAATCTGGTTGTACTTGGTCGAGATGTCGTCAGCAGACTGGTTGTAATCGTCCTGAACGCTGAGCTGCTCGGTGGAATTGATGGGCACGGTGAACGTCGCGTTGTCCGCCCAGGGTAATGCATTTATGCCGGGGGCAGAGGCATCACCGAACCGTTGGATCAGGACGATCTTGCCGCGTGCCTGGTCCAGCGTCGGAATATCCGTGCCCTGATACCAATACTGTTGGCTTTCCGACTCGATCGTATTGAAAATGCTCGCGAATTGATCGCTGGACAGGCGCCAGGCCCCGTGTAGTCGTTCTTGATCGACATGACGATGCACTCGTTCTGATGGTCGGCCAGGAAGTTTTCGCAAACCGCGAGGACGTTGGTATCAAACGATTGGCCCGAATTGATGATGCCGTGGAAGCATTCAAAGTCCGCCTGGGCGAGGGAACCGGTCGTGGGATCAAAATACGGTCCGAGCCGAATGTCGAGGAAGCGGATGCCGGCGGCAAGCTGCGTGGCCAGATCGATGCTCTGGGTCTGAGCCACATTCCCCGACGGCAGACCAAAGGTCATGCTGTCGTGAGTTCCGGGGATGCTCAATTCACTGAGCAGCGTGTTGCCGGGGAGCTCGCTCATCCAGCCCTCGGTAGGGCCCGTGTACACTGCCGGGACGATACGATCCTCCAACATTTCCAGCGCCGGCTGGAAGCGACGCCGTGCGGCCGCGCAAGGACGGCGCCCTGCCGAGGTCTGCGATGCGCGAGACAACCAGCGGGACCACAGATCGGTGAACATGAGAGTCTCCCTTCGGGGTTGACCTGCCCGCGCACCGGCGGCGCGCTACGGCAGCGTGGTTGACGAAACGGTTGCTAAGAACACGATGTTCGCGGCAAAGGATTCGATCGATCGGAGCGGTGAGAGCGATCGGGGCTGACGACCACCGGATTCGTCCCACCTGACAATGCGGAAATGGGAGCCCGAACCCCTCACGTGGCGTCAAGTTTTTTGGGGATCGCGTAGCTGGACGTGGTTCCCGGAATTGGCCTTTAAAGCCAACAAGAATAAACCACGGATGACACGGATAACACGGATAAGAAGCTACCTCTTCTTATCCGTGTTATCCGTGTCATCCGTGTCATCCGTGGTTCATTCTTTTAGGAGCTCTAGCGCTTCGGCTCACTTACCTGGAACACGTCGCCACGCTCGGCAAGCTTCAGGACGAAGATCGTGCCGTCCGGATTGGCGGTGGCCAGGAAGCGTCCCTCCGGCGTGAGCGCGACACCGCGCAGCGCCGGAGTCCCGGTCAGGATTGGCAGCGCCTTGCTGCGCGGCGGACTGGCCATCATGTCCCAGAGTTGGACGATGCCGTCGCGGCCCCCGCAGGAGATGAACAGCTCGCCGTCCGCGCCAGACGCCACACTCCACTGGGCCGCCGTGGCCCAGGAGTCGGTGCTTTTCCGTGCGCGTGGCCAGCTCCCACACCCGGACCGTCGAGTCGGGGGCATTGCCGGTGGAGGCCAGAGCCTGTCCGTCCGGGTGAAATGCGACGCTGCACACGCCACCCCGGTGCCCGGACAGGATCGCCATCGACAAGGTCGTGACGATGTCCCACAGCCGAATGCCGTCGCCGTCGCCGGCGGCCAGGGTCTTGCCGTCGGGGCTAAAAGCGACGCAGCGGCACTCGCCGTCGCCGCTGAGGCGGTGCCGCAGCGTGCCGGTGCTGGCATCCCATAGCCGCACGATCCCGGCGATCTCCGCCGACGCGACCGTGGCGCCGTCCGGAGCGAAGGTGACGTGTCGGACCGCGCTCTCATGACCCGTCAGCGTGTGCAATTCATTGCCGTTGACGGCATCCCACACGCGGACGATGCGATCGTCGCCGCCGGAGGCCAGCCGCTTGCTGTCGGGGCTGAATCCCACTGTCTGAACCGCGCCGAGGTGTCCAGTGAGCGTGTGCTGCAAGCGGCCGGTGGCAAGGTCCCACAGCCGGACCGTGCAGTCCACGCCCGCCGAGGCAAGCAGCCGGCCGTTCGGACTGATGGCCACCGCACAAACCTGCCCGGCATGGCCCCGGCCCGGCCGATCAATGCCGGTTTCGGCGTCGAGCACCCGGGTGAAGGTCGGCGTGCTATGCGGGTAATTTAGGTACAGATCCTTCCCGTCCATGCTGATGCACGGGAAAAAAAAGTCGTTCGGACCCGTGACCGAAAACTGCCCGCGCTGCTGACCGCCGGCGACGTCCCAGCGGGTGATCGTGTGGCTCGTCCGCGGCTCGAACGTGGCCCACGTCAAAAGCGTCTTGCCGTCCGGCGTGAACGCGAACTGATGGCCCATCGTCTTCAAGGTATGCAGTGTCGCGCCGGTTTCGACGGTCAAGAGCTTGACCTCATCGTCGCTGCCCACGGCCAGCACGGTGTCGTCGGGGCTGAACCCGACATGTCCGGGGCCCGGCCGGTGCCGCTCGAAAGTCTTGACCGCTTGCCAGGTCGCCGTGTCCAGCACTACGACCCTGGTCGAATTCCAGTCGGCAACGGCGAGGTGCTTGCCGGCGCGGCTCAGGATCGCATGACACTGCCGGTCCAGCTCGATCTCCTGGACCCTGGCGCCGCTGCGGGCGTCCGCCACGAACAACGGCTGACCGTCGGCGTGACCGCTCGTGATCAGGTGCTTGCTGTCGGCGGTGAAGACCACGTAGTTCACGCGGTACGTCGGTGCCGGCGAACGGTCCAGCAGCTTCCAGTCGTCGTTGACGTCCCAAACGTAGGTCGTGCTCTTTTGCTCATCGAACCACGCCGGGGCGGCCAGGAGCCGGCCATCGGGGCTGAAGACCACCCGCCGCAAGGTGCCGCCCGGTGCGGTCACGGTGCGCCAATGCTTGCCCGAGGCGGTCTCGAACAGGTGGACCATGCTCCCCTGCGGCATGGCCAGGACCTTGCCGTCCGGGCTCAGGTCGATCCGCATGACGTTGCCGGTGCCGTCGGGCGCCAGGAAACCATCGTCGCCAAGCACCGCCACCAGCTCGCGCGTTATCCGCGCGGCGTTGCCGCAGGATTTTAGTGCCAGCGCGGCGCTGATCCCTTCGAGCTTCAGCGCATCCGCGGCACTCGCGGCGCCCGCCAATTTGCGCGGGTCGCGCAGCTTGATCCGGGGGCCGGGGCGGTACGGCGGCGTCGGCCGCGGCGCGGGGCCCGCGTTGGACGGATCGTTCGCCTGCACGCCGGCGCTCGGCTCCCAGGGCCGCCACACGTACAGCCCGACTGCCAACGACGCCGGAATCAGGCCGACCGCCAGCGCGAACCAGATTCCGCGCAGGGAAACCAGGGACTTGCGGCGCGGCACCGCGCCGAGCGCCGCCGCGGCAGGGGCGTCATGCCGATGGCCCCCCGGTCGTTCCGGCGCGGCTGCCGGGCCGCGTGCCGGGACGCCGGCCTGCAGCGCCGCGAGGTGATTCGCCAACAGATCGGCCAGCTCCCGAGCCGACGGAAAGCGCTCGGCCGGCTTCTTGGCGTGCAAGCGCGCGATGATGGCCGCGAGCCACTCCGGAATGTCGCCGTTGACTTCGCGGATGGGACGTGGCGTCTCGTCGCAAACGCGCCGCAGGACGGCCATGGTCGAGTCGGCCCGGAACGGGGAGTGTCCGGTACACAGCGCGTACAAAACACTGCCCAGGCTGAACAGGTCGCTGCGCGGATCGACTTGCTGGCCCTCGGCCTGCTCGGGCGACATGTACTGCGGCGTGCCCGCAATCAAACCCGACTGGGTCAGGCTGGCGTCGTCGGCAAGCCGGGCCAGGCCGAAGTCGGTGATCTTGACGCGCTCGACGCCGTTTTCGAGCAGGATGTTCGCCGGCTTGATATCGCGGTGAATCAGCCCGTGCCGGTGTGCCGCCGCCAGTCCCTCGGCGATCTGGATACCGATGCGCAGGATTTCCTTCAGCGGCAGCGGCCCGCAGCGGTCCAGCTTCTGCTGCAAGGTCGGGCCGTCGATGTACTCCATGACCAGGTGCGGCAGCGGTGCCTCGTCCACCGCATGGATGTCAATGATATGGTCGTGGCGGACGGCCGCGGCCGCGCGGGCCTCGCGCAGGAAGCGCACGCGCGCGTTGCCGCTGGCGGCGAGTTCGGTGGCCAGCACCTTGATGGCGACCACGCGGTGCAGCTTCTCATCGAAGACTTTCAGGACGGTGCCGAAGCCGCCGCGGCCAAGCACCTCCAGCACCTCATAGTGTGCCAGCCGGCCGAGCGATCCGGGCCGCTGTGCCGGTTCCAGCAGGTTCAACACGGCGCCGGCGTCGGTCGGGTCGGAATCGGTCGGGGGTTCGCTCCCCGGCCCACGCCCCGCGCGCGGTGCTCCGTGCAGCTCTCGAGTGGCAATCCGCCCTGCTGTTCCATCGCCGGCTGGCGCAGGAAGTTGCCGGCCCCGCTGTGCGAGCCCAGCAGGCCCTCGATCCGCCGGCGCAACTCGGCATCGTCGCCGCACGCCGCGTCGAGGAAATCCTGACGCTCGGCTGGGTCCGGCCTCTCCAGGGCGGCAGCAAAAATGGTTTCTTCCGTCATGGCGGGCCCCTTCGGTGAACAGGCGCAATCGGGTCTTCACCTCACCATGCGTAAATGGCGTCCCAAACCCCTCAACGATTTTTCACTCTTCGATCACCATATCCGTGAGCCCGAAGCGCAAGCGAGGAAAATCCTCGCTTGCGCTTCGGGCTCAAATAAAGCGATCCGGCGCGGACCCGCTTACCCATCCCCGGTGTCCGCCTCATCCGTCAGGTTCTGGTGGAGCCAGGCGCGGGCGTAGGCCCAGTAGCGCTCGGCGGTGGCGAGGGAGATGCCGAGCGTCTGGGCAATCTCCGGCATGGTCAGGCCGGCGAAGTAGCGCAGCTTGACCAGCTCGGCCTTGGTCGGATCCTTGGCCGCGAGCCGATCCAGCGCTTCGTCCAGGGCCAGCAAATCCTCGCACGGCTCCGGCATCGCCAGCTCAGCCTCGTCGAACTCCTGGCGCACCAGGCCGCCGCCGCGTTTGCGGCTGCGCTTGCGGCGGACGTTATCGACGAGGATGCGGCGCATCGCCTCGGCCGCGGCGGCGAAGAAATGGCCGCGGCCCTGCCACGCCTGCTCCGCACCGTCGCCCACCAGGCGCAGGTACGCCTCGTGGACCAGCGCCGTCGCCTGCAACGTTTGCCCCGCCGCCTCGTGGCGCAGCTTTTGCGCGGCCAGGCGCCGCAGCTCGTCGTAGACGAGCGGCAGCAGCCGGCTGGTCGCTGCCGCATCACCTTGCGCGACCGCGGCCAGGATATGCGAGAATTCGCTCATGACGGACCAGGGGTGCGTTTTTCCGGCGCTGCTGCTAACCTATCGTACTCCGATGAAGTGCCTTTGCCAGCGCGGAAGCGAGGCAGCCTCGTACACGACCAGCATGCCGTTCCGCCGCCCGAGGACGACGGCAGTGTCGAATGGGATGCCGATCGCCGCCGGTGGTGACCGCCGCTATGCGTCCATCCGTGCCATTGCCGCGTGGGTTGACGCGACAATGCGCTGGCCCCACGTCCCCGCCTCAAGAATTGTCCGTCAACCAACGCGTGTTCTGGGACTCATTCCCAGTCCCGCGTCTTGAATCCGAGGCTGATGGCGTTTTCAGTGACGCCGCGTTTTATCGTGTCGCTCGCGCCATTCGGAAACTCGGCTTCGATCTCCAAGGTGATGCGGATGGTCGCGTTGGGGTCGGATGCTAACAGAGCGATCACCTCGTCCGCGATGGTGTTCAGTCGCGACTTGGCCAGCGTCGCGTTGACCTCAACGCTGCCGCGGAACGAAGTCGCCCGCGGGGCTGGACTGGGACCGCCGCCAGGCTTCTTTCCGCGGTCCACCACCATTGTGCCGTCGTCGGTCGTACCCACCTTACCGCCCTCCGGCGGCAAGACGATTTTGAGTTTCTTTTGCTCGATGGCGTACTGTTTGGCCGTCTCCGGCTCGATGAGCAGCAGGGTGTCATCAAAGGACACGCTTCCCGTACCGAACTGAAAGCCGTCGTATTTTCCGTCCGTTTGCCCATATGCGGTTCCAAAGAAATCGAGACTCGTCACACCATTGCGCACCACTGCCGCCAACACGTCGCGCGACTTGAGCCGCGGCGGGTACAGATACCGTTGGGAGTCTTCCCAGAAGGCCATCGCGCTCACGGCCGGCTTGTCTGCTTTCCAATACAACTCCTTCAGCTTTGCACGAAGATGAATCGGCGACCACGTCTCGATGACGAGTTCGTTCTCGCGACAGACCCGCTCCAACTCAGCGGCCGGAGTGCCGCTGGTCGTGTTGAGTGGGAACGGCTCAATGGTTGCGTTGGTCGCAGTCGGCTCGTCCTGCACTGGGCACAGCAGCCACTTGAAGCACTCGCGGGCCGCGCGCGGAAGGACCGCGGCCGCCGCCTGCGACTCCTTCTGCGCCTGTCGAAGCTGGTTCTGGTCGATGTTCAGTCGGCCCTCGTCAACATCCTCGACGATGCTCTCCCACGCCAACGCCACCCGCGTGGCATCCTGGAGCCGCTTGAGCACGGCCTGATCCGCCGCGACGAAGATCAGCCGATTGGCCCGATGCCGCGGCTGGCCACCGTGCGACCGCAAATATTCGCGAACCGCGTCCTCGGCCTGGTGAACAGCGTCGCGCATGAACCAGCGTTCGACCGGCAGCACCACGAGCCGCAAGGCACTATCATCCGGTACGTCGGCGTGTGGTGTGAAGACGTGGATGCCGTCGAATAGCGGCACATGGGCAAAAACTTGCTTTTTCAGCGTGTCCTCGATCTTCTTCTGCACGTCCGTCTTGTCGTCGAACCGCCGTTTGCGGTCCTCCATTTCACGCCGCAAATTGGCTCGCGTGTCGAACCAGAACCTTGTGGTGTCGGCTGTTTTGTCTCCGGAGCTGTTGAGGTAGTGCAGCCGGTCGGCCAGCCGGTTGAGCGCGTCGGCGTAAACGGCGGTAGTCTGGCCCGGTTGCACGCAGCCAAGCAGAACCCGGGCCCGATCCAGCCCGCGAATGCCCGGCTTCGTTGCCACGCTCGACGGCGCGGTTCCCAGGAAAAGCGTCCGGGCGACCCCGCGCGGCATTCACCTGCCCAAATCGCGGTTCCTTGCCCTCAAGTTCCGTCGTCTCCGCCCGGTCGCCGTCGATGTCCCCCTCGATCACCGGATCGTCGCTGGGCGACCTGCGTGAGGAGGCGTTGCATGCCCTCGGTGATGTAGGTGCGCTCGAAGAACGCCGCCGCGTCCTGGTATTCGGGAGGCGCCGTGCCTGAGCTCACCGCGGTAATGTCGGCCGCGAACTCGGACTGCAGGAAGGTCCCCTTCAGCACGTCGGAATGGGGAATCGCGATTTCGCGCCACGGCTTGAGGCTCATGGAATTACACCTCCCGAACCTCCCAACCAAACCGATTACCCTCGGCAAGGTTGGTGACACGAGGATGGGGGTCAATCGCGCGGAGTAGCTGCTTGAGCTTCTGCAGTAACTTACTGACATCCTCCACCGGATGGAGCCGCGACGGCTTGCTCGGCTGCTCAAGGTGCAGTACAATCTTGAGATCGAGACACCTTA
Organism: uncultured Gemmataceae bacterium; assembly: GCA_963834865.1. Classification (GTDB taxonomy): domain Bacteria; phylum Planctomycetota; class Planctomycetia; order Gemmatales; family Gemmataceae; genus CAWIDK01. Next base: position 104,750 of record CAWIDK010000002.1, on the reverse strand, counting down.
CAGCGCGTTTCGCAATTTGGGCCTCATCGCCGTCGTTGGCCTGCCATTGGGCAGCCATCAGCCCGGCCAGTGTATCTCTCGCCTTGAAGGCGACTTCCTCTGCCAGCTCAAGCGCCTTTTGTCTGCGTTCAACTCGGTAATCCTTGATCTCGATCAGCCACAATCTTCGGTTGGCGTGGATTGCCACGATATCCATGGCTTTGGTCGCTTGCAGTTTTTGAAAGTGGCTTCCAAAGAATATCCAGTCATCGTATTTCGACGCCACCCAGCTCCCGGGTGGGAAGATAGACGGGCGGCCGCCCCTCCCATTTCGACGGACATGTCTCGATCGACACTTCCGATTTGCTCGACGTGTTGAACGAGAACCCGATTCTCAGCGGGGTCCTCTTGAATCGTACCTCCACTTCGCAGCGGTTTCGTCCGGCTTGCCAACGCGCCAGGCGACCGAGTTCATCTGGCCGGAGCGCACCGCGAAGCTTCTTTGCGATCGCAGTCTCAAGATAACTCTTCGTCGGCGTCGCCGATCCGGAATCCTTCTCGCCGCGAGCACTGACGGCCGCAAGAGTATACGCGACTTTCAAGGCGTGGCTTTTGCCGGATCCGTTCTCACCGACGATGACGTTCAGCCCCTGGGCGAACTGAAACGTTGCATCGCCGAAGACCGTAAAGTTCTTGAGGCTCATGCGACTCAACATCACTTTGCTCCTTCGTCGCCGAACAGCGTGCCTTGTGTCGGCGACGGGACTTTCGCGGCGGCGCTTTCGATGCCGCTCCAGCCGGTTACCACTTCATTGTATGCGCGGGCGTCCTCGGCCCAGCCGCGGCGTTCGCACAGCGTGTACAGGCGGTACGCCAGTTGCCGGGCGGCTTCCGCCTTGGCTTCGACGCCCTTGAGCACCTGGGCCGCGCCGCTGTCGCCTTCCGTGTTGTACGCGCGGATCAGTTGGTGCAGCGCCTCCCAAATCGGCAGGCGCGCGTCGGTCGCCGGGTCCCAGTCGGCGGAGTATTCCTTCCACTTCAAGAGCCGCACGTTGCCGCCGCCGGATTCGATCACGCCGGCTTACTGTACCCCGGCGACGGCCGTTCCCTTGGCACGCGCCAGGGTGTCGGCCTCGCCGAATTTGCCGGTCTCCCAGCCATGTTGTTCGAACGTGCAGACACAACTGCGTGTCCGCGTCGAAATCGTCCTCGGCCAGAAAGCGATTGATGAGCTGCAAGGCGGTTCTGACCGTCATCGGCTTGCCGTCCGCTTCGAACACGGCGTCATAGCGGCTGAAGATCGCCATGCCGGGGCCGATGATCGCCTGCGACAGGTCGACCGGCGCGACCGGCGAATGCAATCCTTCGCTTTTGCGGGTCATGGCGTCGACGGCAAGCGGCAGAGCCTCGTTGAGCATTCGTACGAACTGCCGCCGCGAGATCGTGCCCGCATCCTTGATCCGCGGCCGGCAGACGAGAATGATCGACGACGCGAGGGAGTTAGTGTTATTCGCCACAGACCGTGCAGAACGTTCTGTACGCATTGGCCATGTTCCGGAAATAGCCAGACCTGACTTCAAGACCGCTTCAAGGAAGGTCTCCCAGCCCGTGCTATTCGTTCCTTCGCTTTCGGTATCCGATTGCTTGAAGGCATAGTAGATCGTTATGGGGGCAGCCGGATGAGCCTGCACGGCGAGGTTGTGCATCGCCTGCGTCATGCCGTCGAGGAAAAACCTCTCGGCCAATTGTTTGGTGCCATGTCGGAAAGGCGTGGCAATTAGCTCTTGCGCCTTTGGTACGGAAATCGTGGCGAGCAGATGTGTATAAACAGATCGCAGCGATCGCCGAAGCCAAACATAGAAGAAGTCCGATAGATCAGCATAACCGATGTTGTCGTAGTACGGTGGATCGGTTGAGACGAATGTAGGGTCTGCCCGGAAATTGGCCTGGGCTGCATCGTGTTGACGGGCACAGCCTGCTTGTGTTACCAAGATACCTTCAATGAACTTTGCTACTCCCTGCGCGGACGCAGCAATATCACCAGATGCGGTGGCAAATGGAATTGCTTCCGCGTAGTCCCACGTCATGGGCAGCGCTTGCCGTGCGAATGTCGAACGGGTTGCTCCAGTACCGTGTCCACTTCGCCACGTTACGATAACACTCAAGTCGTCCGCAATCATCGAGCAACAACAAGCCAAATACACACTCACCGCCTCAGCATACGCTTTGGCTCCAGTGCCGCCTGCGTTGAGGCCGCGATTGTCGTCGGCCAGTCTGGTCGCGGCGGCGTCCCGCTGAAGCCGCTCACGCGCCTCACCGACCAAATCATTGAACTTCGTCAGTGCCACCAACTGCCGAGGGGTGAAGAGTTCGCCAAAGGTCAGCATCCCGTAGAGTTGCACGCGGAAGCCGAGCGCTTGCTCGGGAATCTTCAAATCGGGCTGCCAATCTGGCTTTGCCGCGGCCGCAAAGGAATCTTGTTCTGCGGTCGGCGTGAGGTATACACGCCCTCGTGTACCCTCCGCGACAATCGCCATCAGCTTCTGACCCATTCGCCCGGCTAATGCTTCCTCTCGGACGTATTCGTAGCTCACTGGCGTTTGCGACATCAGGCAGCGGAAACCCTTCTGCTTGCCGAATGATGTTCCCGCTTTCGCAGTTGCTGGCGGCTTGCCGACTAGCACAGCGAATGAGTACCCGGATTTGCAGAGCACTGGGTCAACGTAGAATTCCTTCCCTTCCTTGCTGCTGAGGATAAACGTGCTGGCCAGCGGCACCTCGACATGCGCGAACGCTGGGTTCGGGCTGCGGACCGTCCGAGCCCACAGCCACGCGATGACCGTCAGTTCCTCGCCGACGTATTGCTCCAGGTCCGGCCGTTCCTTCGCCATTGCCTTTGTGACCTTGATCGGCGGGTACAGGTGGCCGATGCGCTTAAACGCTTCGTCGCGCATCCAGGCGCCATAGTAGCGCACGTCTTCGGCAAGACCCGCCGCGCCAGGCCAAAGCGAGCCGGCAGCATCACCGTCTGTTTCGTCGGCGTGCAGTGAATCCGGCAGCTTACGCTGCCGGCTCGCCGGGTTTACTGGCGGCTTGCCGGCGAACTTGGGCGGGATTTCAATCATGGCCTTGTTGATGAGCACCGCGACGGGGTTTAGGTCGCTGGCGTACGCTTCAAGGCCGAGCCGCTGTGCTTCGAGCGGGATCGACCCGCCGCCGGCAAATGGGTCGTGCAAGGCCGGGCATCTTGTCCGGGTTGAAGAGTTCTTTCACCTGCGGATGGTCCTTGTTCAGCTCGCAAGTCTCGCGCCAGCTTTGGCGGATGGCCTCGCGAGCCGGCTTCAACACCGCTTCGTTGGTGGTGTTCTCCCAGAGCACAAGGTCTTCAATGATCTTGAAGAGCCTGGCGCGGGCCTTCGTCCAGTGGCCACGCACTTGCTGGTTCGGTTCCTGACCGGGGTTCTGGCGGGTTCTGGCAGCGCCACAGATCCTCGGGGTCGTTGACGAGTTGAGCGAAAATGACCGCCCGCGCAGCCGCGAGCGGCCGACGCGCCCACCAGAGGTGCAGCGTGGATGGGTGCCCGTGGCGGATCGACTTCTCGCGCGCCGCGGCGGCGTTGATGGCATCAAGCGGCAACGCGACCTCGATCAGCTTCTTGGGCGAGATAATCATGTACCCTCCGGCGAGCCGGCAGCGTTAGCTGCCGGATTCTGGTCCGCTGCGACCCAGATCAGCAGCGGGTCATGCTGATTGCGCACATAGCGTACAGCGGCTTGCACTGCCGGGTCGTCCGGCAACTTGCGTCGGGAGCCGCTCGCGGTCCACCAGGTGCCCGAGGCAGGTTTGCCCGCGATCTTGTTCAGGCAGCGACTTCCGTAGCTCTTGAAGTCGCGGAGCAGCACTTCCGGTTCTGGATCATCGGGGACGCTGACCACCAGATGAACGTGATTGGCCATGATCGCGATCGCCACGAGCGACCAGCCTCGGTAGGCGGCGATTTCGCGGAATTGAGCGGCCAGCGGTTCGGCGAGAGGCGGAGAAAGCCAGACGGGATCGCCCTTCATTTGTTCACGGGCGGATATGGCGAGGCCACGTTGTTTGGCGTCGCAGGGAGTTCCCGGAATGTTGTGTTTAACTTCGGGGCCGTCGCCATCGCGGACGTTGGAGACAAAGCCTCGTTCATCGCCCGGGAGCCAGGTGCCGTAGGTGGTCCATGTCAGAAGCCAGACTCGATTCATGGGGGCTCCCTTGATGAGTGTGCGGGCCGAAGAATCCGGCAGCTTACGCTGCCGGCTCGCCTGCCCGCTCGCCTGCCCGCTCTTCTCCTCGAACACGTCGCCGAGAATGTTGAATACCTTGCCCTTGAGCGCCTCGCACTCCGTGGCGAGCTTTTCGAGCAGACGGTGCCAAACGGTTCCCTCGCGGGTCTCCTTGGCGACCAGGCTCCACAGGTGGCACACTTCCGTCTGGCCGATGCGGTGAATGCGGCCGAACCGTTGTTCGAGACGATTGGGGTTCCACGGCAGGTCGTAGTTAACCATCAGATGGGCGCACTGGAGGTTCACGCCTTCGCCGGCCGCATCGGTGGCAACCAGCACGCGAACCGCAGGATCGGAACGGAAAAGGGCTTGCGACTTCCTTCGCTCGTCGCGATGGATGCCGCCATGGATGGTGACGATGGCGTCGGCGCTGCCGAGCACACCGGCGATCTTGGCGTGCAGGTAGTTCAGGGTGTCGCGATGTTCGGAAAAGATGATGATCTTCCGCTGACGGCCGGACTCGTCGTGCATCGCGGGGTTGTTCTGGAGCAGTGCCGAGAGTTCGTCCCACTTGCGGTCGTGGCCGGACGCGACCACGGCCTTGGCCTGTTTTTCGAGCCTGACCAGGATGCGAATCTCGTCCTCCAGCTCGGCGATGGATTTCGCCGCCGTCGCCTGATCGACGAGCTTCTCTTCAAGCGTCTCCTGCTCGTCGGCGTTCAGATCGTCGTCGTCCTCGGGGACGTCGTCCACGGTTTCGGCGAGAAGAGGCTGGCCGCGCTGGCCTAGTTTCTCGGCCCGAAGCCGCTCGGACAGGCGTTCCTTGCGGCGCTTGAGCGATTGGTAGATCGCCTCGGGACTGGAGGCGAGCCGGCGCTGGAGCGTCGTGAGGGCGAAGCCGACGGAGCCTTTGCGCGAGCCGGCCAGGAGGTCCGCCTTGCCCATTTCCGTCTGCACGTATTTGGTAACGGCTTCGTAGAGGGTGGCCTCGGCGTCCGAGAGCGTGTAGTTGACGGTGTTGGCCTTGCGTTCCGGGAACAGCGGGGTGTTGTCGAACTTGACGAGATCCTCCTTCACCATGCGCCGCATCAGATCGGAGGCGTCTACTTTGTGAACGCCATCACGGAACTTGCCGTAGAAGCGGTCGGAGTCGAGCAGCGAGAGGAAGAGCTGGAAATCCTCTTCCTTGCCGTTGTGCGGCGTGGCGGTCATCAGGAGGAGATGCCGCGTATTCTTGCCCAGTTGCTCGGCGAATCGGAATCGACCCGTTTTTTCGAGCTTGGACCCGAAGAAATGTGCGGCCAGCTTGTGCGCCTCGTCGAACACGACGAGATCCCAGCCCGCGGCGCACAGTTTGGCCTGGAGGTCGTCGTTTCCCCACATTTGGTCGAGCCGGACAATGATCTGCTGGTGGTCCTCGAACGGGTTGCCGCTGGGCGAAGATTCCTCAAGCGCGGACGAGAAGATGCGAAATTCCAGGCCGAACTTCTCGAACAACTCGTCCCGCCACTGCTCCACGAGGCCGCCGGGGGCGACAATCAGCACCCGCCGGGCATCGGCCCGCATGACTAATTCGCGGATATAGAGGGCGGCCATGATGGTCTTGCCCGCGCCGGGGTCGTCGGCGAGGACGAACCGGAGCGGCTGGCGCGGCAGCATCGACTCGTAGACAGCAGTGATTTGGTGCGGCAGCGGCTCGACGTTCGACGTGTGGACGGCCATCATCGGGTCGAAAAGGAAGGCCAGATCGATCCGCTTGGCTTCGCAGGCGAGTTGAAATGCGGCTCCGTCGCCGTCGAAAGCCCACGGGCGTTCAGCCACGGCGACGGTGATCGTGGCCTCGTCTATGGTGCCAAGGAGTCGTTCCTTCAGCGTTCCGTCGGGCCGCTTGTAATAGAGTCCGGGCTTTAATTCGGCGAGGAGCATTGTCGCTCCCATTCATCGTAGCGAATTCTGTGACTTCCAAGGAATCGCGTGCCTTCCCCAATCTTCAGAAAGTTTACCAGAGTGGCTAGGGCACGGATAGCATGGTAGCGGATTCTGCGGGTTCCGCGGCATGTAAAGGCCGGCGGCGTCAGTTCGTTCCCCCGTAGGACGGCCTTCCTAGGCCGTCCTCAAGCGGGGACGGCCTAGGAAGGCCGTCCTACGGGGGAACGCATTCCTGTCGCTCGCCTCAACGCGAGCTGCCGTTCTTTTCAATCGCGATCATCATCAACGTCACGGTCATCGTCAAGCTCGTCCTCCTCCAGCGGCGTCCTGGGCGGGTACTGCCGTTCCATTTCGGCGAGCTGGCGGTTGAATTCGTCGATGCCGGGGTCGCCGGTGATGATTTGCTACATTGGGCTCATACCGTTGTTCCCTGCCGCACCACAACGGGCGAGCCGTCCGCGACAAAAGCCGAGGTGGGAGTCCCTTGCAGCAGCGGTACGAACGGCGCCCCGTAAACGGCGTTGACATCGCAATCGAGCCGAGCGTTCGCCGTCTGCCACACGCGCCATGGGATGTGCTCGACGCGATACTCCAGCGTTGACCCGCCGCGCTGCCGGCAATAGCCCCAATAATGCTCGGTGATGAATTCTTCTTCCGACCCCGGCACCAGCGCCGCCGGCTCGCCGGTTATCTCCGCCGCCAGCGAATGCCAGCAGCCGCCGCAGAGCCACTCGTAGCGCACCGACCCTCGGGGTGTCGCGGCCGTCGGCAGCACGAGCTGGTGCCCCATCGGCATCGACACGTAGTTTTCGTTGTAGAGGCGGCGGGCGACGAACGCGATCAGCCAGCGCGGCACGATTTCCTTGATGAACACCACTCCGCGCCGCCAGCCGTCGGCGGCGCGACGGCGAACGTAGGTACGCAGGTTGACTTCCTCGAAGTGCCGATGAAACGGCACCGGGATGCCGCGCACCCGCGTGTCGCGGAACAGAAAGCCCACGACGCTGACGTACCCGCGACCCTGCCATAAATCGAGCTCGGTCCCCGCAGGCACAAACGGTTGCAGCACACCTGGGTCGGCCGGGAAGTTCAGCATGGCGAGGTGATGCCACCCGGCACGCAGGAAAACGCGCGGCAACATGGTGCCGGTCGCCGCCACCGCGGGTTCGACGCTCATGGCATGGCTCCACCAGTCGTCACTCGTAGCGGGGGCGGCCTAGACAGTAACGCCGGCAAACCGCCCCACGCGCTTCAGATCATCGAGCAATTCCGCCGCGGTCTGATGGCGGTCGCCGGGACGCTTCGCCAGCAGCTTCAGCACCGTGCCCTGGAACAGGTCGGGGATCGACAGCTGAAACTCCTTCGGCTTCTTCGGCTCGGCGCTGCGAATCTTGACGATCAGCTCCGGCAGCGAGTTGCCGCTGAACGGCGGCCGACCCGTCAACATCGCGTAGAGCGTCGCGCCCAGGCCGTACAGATCGGAGCGGCCGTCGACGGCGCCGGCGCCCATCGTGCGCTCGGGCGCCATGTAGGCCACGTCGCCGACCAGCTCGCCGGGCTTGGTCACGTCCTTGGCCATCACGCCTTCCAGCGCCTTGGCCAGCATCAGGTCACCGAGCTTCGCCGTCTTGTCGCTGGTGCGCAACAGGATGTTCGGCGGCGTCACGTTGCGATGGATGATCGATTGGCCGTGGGCGTAGTCGAGCGCCTGGCCGATGTGAACGGCCACGCGGAAGGCGTGCTTCCATTCGAGCATGTTGGCGATGCCAATGCGCTGGATGACCTTGGTCAGACTCTCGCCGTCGACGTACTCCATCGCGATCCAGCACGTTTGGGCGCCGGTCTTGCCGGCGGCGATGATCTGCACGATGTTGGGATGGCGGACCGGCAGCATCGTCTTCATCGCCCGCACGAAACGCTGCATTTCCTCGTCGTTTTGCGAGAACTCCGGCTGCAGCACCTTCAGCGCGACCACGCTGCCGTCGCGCGTGTCGCGGGCCTTGTAGACGGTGCCGGACGTGCCGCGCCGATGAGGCTTTCGATTTGGTAATGCGACACCGCCTTGCCGACCATGCCGACCGGCTCGGCCAGCGGCGTGACGAGCGGGGCGGCAGCGCCGCCAGGCGGCGGAATCAACGCGGTGGACGCCTCGCCGGCTTCGGCCGCGGCGAAGAGCAGCTCGGAATTGCCGAGGCGGACGACGTCGCCATGCTGGAGCACGCGTTCGGTGGCGGGCTCGCCGTTGACGATCGTGCCGTTGGCGCTGATGTTGTGGAGGACCGCCTTGCCGGCGGCCGCCTCGATCTCGCAGTGGACGCGCGAGACGGCGGGGTCGCTGAGGCGGTTGGAGGCGGCCTGGCTGCGACCGATTTGCAGCGTCTCGCCGGGATTGAGAGAAAACGCCAGGCCCTTGTCGGGGCCGCTGGTAACGATGAGCTTGAACATCGACGGTCCTCGTTGCGCGTGCCACTGGGTTTCCATGAATATCGACGATCCGCGCTGCGATGTCAACAGCGCAGATGGCTTACAATGGACCAAGTCGATTTACGCAGGCGGAGGCGCGGGCACATGGCGGGCGTGATTGTCGGGCTGGGCGAGGTGTTGTGGGACCTGCTGCCGGCCGGCCGCCAGCTCGGCGGGGCGCCGTGCAACTTCGCGTTCCATTGCCGGCAGCTCGGCCACCCTAGCGCGATTGTCAGCCGCATCGGGGCGGACGTACTGGGCGACGCGCTGCGTGCCGCGGTCGTGCGGCTCGGGCTGTCCGACGTCCACTTGCAGACTGACACCGAGCATCCGACCGGCACGGTGCAGGTGGCGCTCGACGAGCGCGGCGTGCCGGTGTACACGATCACGCCCGAGGTCGCGTACGATTATCTCGCCTGGTATGCGGACCTCGACGTGCGCTTCGGCGCGGCGCGGGCCGTCTGCTTCGGCACGCTCGCCCAGCGCCATCCCGTCGCCCGCGCCACGATCCGGCGTGCGCTGGCGGCGGCGCCGAACGCGCTGGTCGTGTATGACGTGAATTTGCGGCAACACTTCTACAGCCGGGAAATCGTTGAAACGTCGCTGGCCGCGTGCCGGTGGGTCAAGCTCAACGACGATGAGCTGGCGGTGCTGCGCGACCTGCTCGGTCTCGCCGGCGCGACGCCGCTGGAAACGCTGGTGGAATTGCGGCAGCGCTATCGGCTCGAGCTGGCGGTGCTGACGCGCGGGGAGCACGGCTGTCTGTTGCACTCGGAGCGCGAGACGATCGAATTGCCCGGCGTGCCGGTGCGCGTGGTGGACACGGTGGGCGCCGGCGATGCATTCACGGCGGGACTCGTCGTCAACGTCCTGGAGGGCCGGCCGCTTGCCGAGGCCGCGGCATTCGCCAATCGGCTGGCAGCACGCGTCGCGGGCGCAGCAGGCGGCACGCCGGTGATTCGGAGGGCGGAGGTTGGCTGACCACGCGTAGCGCAATTCGCCAGCATTCCGCTCTGGGAGCGTCGGAATTCCGGCGAATTCCGCTACTAGCGCTCAGTGCGCCGCGGTGGCCGCCGGGCCCTCCTCGGCGGCCTTCGCCGCGAGGCGCAACTGGCGCGAGCCCGCGCCTGGTCCTTCATCTGCGCCTCCTGCGCCGCGGGCGTGGCGGCGATGCCGCGGGCCGCCTGCAGCGTCTCCAGCGCCGCCTCCACCTTGAGCGCCGCCGCCGCGACGGCGCGGGCCGTCAACACGGTCACCACGTTCGCCCGCACCTGCACGAAGCCGCCGTCGACGTAATAGCGATGCACCGTCCGGCCGCGGCGTATGCGCAATTCGCCGAAGCCGAGCCGGCCGATCAGCGGCAGCCGGTCGTGTTCCACGCCCAGCTCGCCGTCGTACATCGGCACGGCCACGAAATCCGCGGCTTCGTCGAGCACCGCCCGTTCGGGGGTGACAACGACACAGCGAAGCGGCGCCGTGGCGGTCGCCTCCGCCGCCCCACCAGCGCCAACCACACGACCCGGATCACTCGCCATGGTTATTTCCCCTGCGCCGCTTGCTTTTTCGCCTGCTCGACGGCCTCGTCAATGCCGCCGACATACATGAACGCGTTCTCCGGCAGCGCGTCGTGCTTGCCGTCGCACAGCTCCTCGAAGCTGCGGATCGTGTCCTCCAGCGTCGTCACCCGGCCTGGCCGATTCGTGAACGCCTCGGCCACGATGAACGGCTGCGACAGGAACTTCTCGATGCGCCGCGCCGATTGACGACCTGCTTGTCCTCCTCGCTCAACTCCTCGACGCCGAGGATCGCGATGATGTCCTGCAGTTCGCGATAGCGCTGCAGGATCTGCTGCACGCGCCGGGCCACGCGGTAATGCCGTTCGCCGAGAATCTGCGGATCGAGCAGCCGGCTCGACGACGCGAGCGGATCGACCGCCGGGTAGATGCCCTTTTCCGAGATACGGCGTTCCAGGTAGATAAACGCATCGAGGTGCTGAAACGCGTTGGCCGGCGCCGGGTCGGTCGGGTCGTCGGCCGGCACATAGACCGCCTGCACACTGGTGATGGCGCCGCGCGTCGTGCTGGTGATCCGCTCCTGGAGCGCGCCCATTTCGGTCGCCAAGGTCGGCTGGTAACCGACCGCGCTCGGCATGCGGCCCAGCAGCGCGGACACCTCGGAGCCGGCCTGCGAGAAGCGAAAGATGTTGTCCACGAATAGCAGCGTGTCGGCCCCGGTCGAGTCGCGGAACCATTCGCACATCGTCAGCGCCGACAGGGCGACGCGCAGCCGCGCCCGGGCGGCTCATTCATCTGGCCGAACACCATCGCGGTCTGCGACAGGACCTCGCGATCGGTCTTGCCGATCTTGGTCTCCTGCATTTCGAGCCAAAGATCGTTACCTTCGCGCGTGCGCTCGCCGACGCCGGCAAACACCGAGTAGCCGCCGTGCGAGCTGGCGATGCGGGCGATCAGTTCCTGGAGGATGACGGTCTTGCCGAGGCCCGCCCCGCCGAACAGGCCCGCCTTGCCGCCGCGGACCAGCGGGGTGAGCAGGTCGATGACCTTGATGCCGGTCTCGAACAGCTCGGTCTTGGCCGACAATTCGCTGAACGGCGGCGGCGCGTGGTGGATCGGCCGATATTCCTTGGCAGCGACGGGGCCGCGACCGTCGATTGGCTCGCCAAGCAGATTGAACACGCGGCCGAGCGTCTCGGGGCCGACCGGCACCTGCACGGGCTTGCCGGTGTCGAGGACGTCCATGCCGCGGGTGAGCCCTTCGCTGGAGCCGAGCGCGACGGCGCGGACGCGGTTACCGCCGAGGTGCTGCTGCACCTCGCCGGTCAGGCGGACATGGAAACCCTTAACGTTGGCGTCGATCTTGACGGCGTTATAGATTTCCGGCAGGTGCCCTTCCTCGAACTCCACGTCGAAGATCGAGCCGATGACCTGCACGATGCGGCCGGTCTTGTGTTGTCCATTGGTGGAAACCATCTTGTTACCTCATCGCTTGGTGCGGTAGTGGGCGGTTCTCAGAGCTACAGGGATATGCTGCGACCGGCGTCGAAATCCGCGACCAGACTCAGTATCCCTTTGCCGGCGCCTGGCTGCGCCTTGTCGCAAAGCTGCTTTATTTTCTCCAGGTCGATCCTGGCACGGTTGTGCTCGATCATGTTGGCGAAATCGGTTAGGTCTTGCATCCTCTTGACTCGCTTACGGTTTGGCGACGTCATCGCGGAAAACTTCGACACCAGGGCCATTTCCAGCGTCGGAATCCGGTGCGTGTCCGCGATGGCAATGGTGTTGCGGAATACCACCTGCATCGCCTGGGAGGAGGGTTTAATCACGTCGAGCACTACCTTTTGCGTCACCGGGTCCAAGAAACGCGCGACGGCCGAATTCTCCAGGATTTCGAGATACGGAAAGGCGGCCTCCAGTGCCCGGATCGCCCGGCGGACATTCTTCTTGGTTACGAGCACATCGACGTCCTGCGTGGCGCGTGCCTCGTCGCGGTAGACATTAATTCCGTGGGTGCCCATCAGCACCGGCTTGATGCCAACGCCATGCAACACGGCAATCACGCGTTCCGGGGTTACGTCGAGCACGTGCGGCGCCCGGTCCTTGCGGAACCAACGCGTCACCTCGCTGCCGATGCGCATGGCAAGCAGGTGTTCGCGCACCAGCTCGGTTGCGGCGCTTGCCTGCGTCATGTAGTTACTCCAGTGCCGCCGCGCCGCCGATGATTTCGGAAATCTCCTTCGTGATCTGCGCCTGGCGGGCGCGGTTGTACTTGCGCGACAGCTCCTTGATCATGTCGCCGGCGTTCTCGGTGGCGGCCTTCATTGCGACGCGGCGCGCGATCTGCTCGCTGACGGCCGAGTCGAGGAAGCACTGGAACAACCGAATCTTGAACGACTGCGGCAGGACCTGCTCCAGGATCGACTCCGCGCTTGGAAGGAACTCGTATTCGACGCGGGTCGCCGTTGGCGGCGCCTCGGCCGAGCGCCGCCGCACCTCGGCGCGAGCGTCGTCATCGGTAAGAGCGTCTCGACGACGCTGACCTGACGGGCCGCGTTGAGGAACTTCATGTACGCCACGTTGACGCGGTCGATGCGCTTGCCGACGTACTCGGCGATGTAGCGGTCGGCGATCGCCTCGACCTCGTGGTAAGCCGGCCGATCCTCGAACTGGGTGTAGGTTTTCGCGGCGGGGACGCCCTGGTAGCGGTAATACGCAATGGCCCGCTTGCCGCTCGCCTCCAGCTCGACCTCGACGCCGTCCTGCCGATCGCGCTGCAGTTGGCCGCCGGCCTCGCGCAGGATGGACGCGTTGTAGCCGCCGCACAGACCGCGGTTGGAGCAGAGCACGAGCAGTACCTCGCGCTTCACGGCATCGCGTTTCTCCAGCAGCGGGTGGTGCAGGTTGGTCGCATTGGCGCTGAGATCGGCCGCTAACTCGGCGATCTTGCGCGTATACGCCTCGGCCTCGACGGCGCGGTCGAGCGCTTTCTTGAACCGCGCGGTGGCGATCAGCTCCATCGTCCGCGTGATCTTGCGGATGTTGCGAATCGCCTTGCGGCGTTTGACGAGGGCTCGGGTGTTGGCCATTTCAACCTCTACAGATGCAGGGTCCTGTTGGCCCTGGCGTTGGCGACCATTTCGAGTACGTCTTTGCCGCCTGCCGGATACATCAGCGATGCGAGGCCTACCAGTTTTTCCTCGTCGATCTCCGGATTGTTCTTGACCATACGAATGAAGTCGTGGGCGTCGCGATACTTGTCCTCAAACTGACGATGGGCGCTGGTCATCGCCGAGAATTTCATCACGAGTGCCATCTCCAACGTCGGCACGCGGTATGATTCGCCCTCGATTGTCTTCTGCTCGGTGTGCTTGAAAACCTCACGGTACGGCTGTTGCACCGGCTTCATCACGTCGACAAGCACGTCCTCCGTTTCGCGATCCTTCAGGCGAATGACGACGGGCAGATCCACCGGTTCGAGGTTGGGATAGGCAGCCACTAGCACCTGGACGGCCTTCTTCAGCTGCTTCGCTGCGACAACTACATCGACGTCTTCAGTAGCCCTGCTCTCTTTGCGCCAGCCTGCGAGTCCGTAGGCTCCGACCAAGACGAAGCTGATCTTCGCCTTGTTCAGCAATCGGATCACATCAGCGACCGGTATGACGGTAGGCATCTGGTACTTCGACAGCAGCGCTGTCTTGGTAAGGTTTCGCTCGTAGGCCGTTTCGACTGCCATCGTATCCGCCCGTCCCGACGGTAGCTCTTCCGTTGCAAATCCAGTCCAGTCGCCCTCGGCCGCTGCTTCGTCTTGCTGTTTCTGCGCTGGCGTGCGCGAGTCATCTGTTGCAGTTTTCGGGTTCATAGGCACCTGGTCGAACTTCTGCAGATTACAGTCGATCCACAGGAATTCTACCACGGAATATAGCCATCAACATGCGGTGCCGGGATCGGCTTCACGCCGGCGCCTTGAACTGGTGCGCGAACGTCTCCAGCGCCTCCTTCAGCCCTGTCTCCAACTCCGGCGATAGCTTCTTGTCGCGCACCAGCTTCTTGCGCACGTCCGCGCCTGCTCGCGCATGAAGCGCTGGAACTGCTCCTCCCACGTCGCGACCTGGCTACGCGGCACCTTGTCCAGGTAGCCCTTGGCGGCGGCGTAAATGATCATCACCTCGTCGGCCACCGGCACCGGACGGAACTGCGGCTGCTTCAGAATCTCGATCATGCGATAGCCGCGGTCGAGCTGGGATTGCGTCGCCTTGTCGAGGTCGGTGCCGAGCTGGGCGAACGCCTCCAGTTCGCGGAAGGCGGCCAGGTCGAGCCGCAAGGAGCCGGCGATCGACTTCATCGCCGCCGTCTGCGCCTTGCCACCGACGCGCGATACCGAGATGCCGACGTCGATCGCAGGCCGTACCCCGGCGTAGAACAGGTCGGGCTGCAGGTAAATTTGACCGTCGGTGATGGAGATCACGTTGGTCGGGATGTAGGCCGACACTTCGCCCTCGAGCGTCTCGATGATCGGCAGCGCGGTCAGCGAGCCGCCGGTGCCGGCCACCTTGGCGACCTTGTGGCCGGGGAATTGCTTGAGGTCGTGCTTTTCGGCGTGCTCCTTTTCGAGCGGGCCGACGTAGACCTTGCCCTTTTGGCCACCCTGGCGCGGGCCGCCGTCGGGACCGTTGACGCCCCAGTCGTCGCCGACGTGGGCGGGGTCGGCGTCGTTCGGCACGATCACCCAGCGCTCCGCCAGCTTGGCCGAGCGCTCTAAAAGGCGCGAATGGCAATAGAAAATGTCGCCCGGATACGCCTCGCGGCCGGGGGGCCGCCGCACCAGCAGCGACAGCTGGCGATACGCCGCCGCCTGCTTGGTCAGATCGTCGTAGACGCACAGCGTGTCGCGGCCCTGCTCGTACATGTAATATTCGGCCATCGCGCAGCCGGCGTATGGGGCGATGTATTGCAAGGGCGCCGGATCGGCGGCAGAGGAGACCACAACGACGGTGTAGTCCATCGCCCCATTGGCCTGCAGCGTCTCGACGATGCCGGCGACGGAGGATTCCTTTTGGCCGATGGCCACGTACACGCAGATGACGTTTTCCTCGCGCTGGTTGATGATCGTGTCGATCGCGATCACGGTCTTGCCGGTCTTGCGGTCGCCGATGATCAATTCGCGCTGGCCGCGACCGATCGGCGTCATCGCGTCGATCGCCTTGATGCCGGTCTGCAGCGGCTGGTTGACCGGCTGCCGGGCGGCGACGCCGGGGGCGGTGAACTCGACCGCCCGCGTTTTGGCCGCGGTGATCGGTCCCTTGCCGTCGAGCGGATTGCCCAGCGGATCGACGACCCGGCCGATGACCGCGTCGCCGACCGGCACTTCGAGGAGCGTGCCGAGGGAGCGGACCTCGTCGCCTTCCTCGATGTCGAGGTATTCGCCCAGGACGATGATGCCGACCGAATTCTCTTCGAGGTTGAAGGCCAGGCCGCGCACCTTGGCGCACGTGAACTCGACCATCTCGCCGTTCATGATGCTGGACAGGCCGTAGACGCGCGCGATGCCGTCGCCGACCTCCAGCACCCGGCCGACCTCGCGGATATCGAGGCGAGAGCCGAAGTTCTTGATTTCCTCAGTCAGTACAGAAGTGATCTCGTCGGCTTTGAATTTCATAACTGCTTCTCGCAATGATTTCGTTCTTGAGGTTTTCAAGTCGGGTGGCGACGGTGGCGTCGATCTGCTTGTCGCCGACGCGAATCTTCACGCCGCCCAGGAGCGCTGGATCCACGTGTGCGACGAGCACCGGCTCCAGCTCGAAGCGATGCCGTACCGCGCCGGCGATGCGCTCGCCGAAGTCGGCCGGCAGCGGCACGGCCGTGAAGACGTGGACCTTGACGCGATGCTGCCGTTCGTCTTCCAGCTCGTGCAGGGCCTTGCGAATGGGCTGGAGCAAGTCGAGCCGTTCGTGCTCGTTGAGCACCAAAAGGAACCGGATAAATACGTCGTCGGCGCGGCCGGTGAAGGCTTTTTCGATTGCCAGCCGGCGGGAATGGCGGCCGACCGCGGCGCCGGCGAGGAGGGCTTCGAGCAGGGGGTTATTCCGGAGGACGTCATCAACGAGTGAATCAATCTCCTCGATCACGGCGTGCGCGTGGCTGCCGGCGGCCTGCAGCAGCGAGACGGCGTAGACCCGGGCCAACCGCTCGGCACTCACGTCGGCGTGGTGCTCGAACTCGGTTTGATCAGCGTGGTTCTCGTGCGTCATTTGGTGTGCCGCATTTCCTGAAGCGCCTCGTCGAGCAGCCGCCGATGGTCATCCTCCGACAGTGCCCGGCCGATCGCCTTGGCGGAGATAAGCGTGGCCAACGTGGCGGCCTGGGTCCACAATGCTTGCAGCGCCTGGTCGCGGGCCACGTCCAATTCGTGACGCAGTCGCTGGCGCTCGGCCTGGATTTCGGCCACCGCCTTGGCGCGCATTTCTTCGGCCATGCGCTCGGCGTCCCGGCGGGCCGCGTCCATCAGCTGCGGGATCTTGGCATAGGCGGCGTCCATTTCCGCCTTGAACTGTTCCCGCATCTGCTCCATTTCTTCGCGGGTGCGCTTCGCCTCCTCGACCGAGCCACGAATGGTTTCTTCACGTTTCTGCAAGCCTTCGAGCATCGGCTTCCATGCAAAACGGCCCAGCACGAACAGCAGCAGCAGGAAGACGACCAGCGCCCACAGTCCCAGGTCCCATTTCAGGGCCAGGATGTTGACGTCCTTCTTCGACTCGATGCTGCCCTCGACGTGCCCGCTCTGAAGGTCCTTGATGAATTCGTCGAGCTGTGCCTTGTTCGCGGTGTCAAAGGTCTTCTGCTGGTGATTGACCTCGTAGACGTACTTGCGGTGCTCGGGCTTATGGTTGCCGTGATCCTCATGCTCCGCTTCCGGCTGAGCCAGCGCCGCCGCCGGCAGCAGCGCCCAGGCCAGGGCGATGGGCAAGCTCCAGGAAGCCAGGATGGTTCGCATGTCCACCTCCGTTGCGCCGGCGCCGGCTACGCTTTGAGGGCCATCACAATGCACACGGCGAGCCCGAAGAACGTCGCTCCTTCAAGCAGGGCGGCGACGACGATCATGGCGGTCTGAATTTTGTTCGCGGTTTCCGGTTGGCGAGCCATGCTTTCCAGGGCCGAACCGCCGATGCGTCCGAAGCCGATGCCGGCGCCGATCATGATCAGGCCTGCACCCAGCCCCGCGCCGATGCCGTTGCCGTAAAACGTGCCGCTCGACTTGTCCTCGGCGAGCGCCGGGCTGCAGCTCACCAGCAGCAGGAAGATGGCCACGCACCCCAAACCCAAGGGCTTCAGTTTGTTCATGGGATTGCAAACTCCTTACAAAAAAACCTGTGAGAGTGACCGTACCACGCCATCCGCGCCCCGCCAACCACGTCAATGTTCCGGGTGCAGCTGGGCGCCAAGGAATATCGCCGTCAGAAACGTGAACACGAATGCTTGCAAGAAGGCCACGAACAGTTCCAGCATACTCAGTCCGACCAGGCCGAGCACGCTGCTCACCGTGACCGGCCAGAAGATGAACCCGGACGACCCCGCCTCGCCGACCATGACAATGAACGACAGGATCACCGCCAGGACGACGTGGCCGGCGAACATGTTGGCGAAAAGACGAATGGCCAGCACGAACGCCTTGATGAAGCTGCCCATCGCCTCGATGGCGACGATCAGCGGAATGATCAGGTATCCCATGCCGAACGGCAGCTCCATGTGCGGCACGTACGACTTGAGATAGCCGACCACGCCGAGCTTGAGCACGGCCCCGCCGTGAATGACACAGAACGCGGTCACCGCCAATGCGGCGGTCACGCTGATATCCGCCGTCGGCGAGCCGAGATACGGCATCAGGCCGAGCAGGTTGCAGACGAGAATGAACAGGAACACGGTCCACAGATACGGGACGAACCGATCGGCATCGTGGCCGAGGTAGGGCTTGGCGACATTGTCGCGAATAAACGTCAGCAGGCTCTCCAGCGCGTTCCAAAACGGGCCGCGCCGGCTCGCCGTTCTTGACGCGGCGGCCGAGCGGAATGAACAGCAGCACCAGGATGACCGCCGCGAGCAGCAAGAGGACCATGTACTTGGTGATCGGCAGGTGGAACTCCAGGCCGAGCGCCTCGCAGAAGTGCCAGGAATAGGTGTCGAGCACGTG
Organism: uncultured Gemmataceae bacterium; assembly: GCA_963834865.1. Taxonomy (GTDB): domain Bacteria; phylum Planctomycetota; class Planctomycetia; order Gemmatales; family Gemmataceae; genus CAWIDK01. Next base: position 86,417 of record CAWIDK010000002.1, on the reverse strand, counting down.
CTCGACGGGGTCCACTGCCGCGAAGATCATCTGTGCGTGTACTCCGGCGCCGCGGCGAGGCCGCCGCTGGCGTATCCACCCGTTCCCGAGTTATTCCTACTCCACCCTTGCCGCCGGCGCATTCGCGTTACGCGCGACGGGCCGGGAGCCTTCGGTGTCGTTGCCGGGAGCCGTTCGCAACAACACGACCATTTCCAGCGCCAGCACGCCGAGGTACAACACTACCAGCCAGATCCAGAACGGCACGTCGAAGCTTTGTGGGAAGGCCAGCACCAGCGCCACCCCACCACCGAGCGCCACCATCATCCGCAGGCCCGAGGAGCCCAAGGCGGCCAAGAGCCGCATGTCGGTGCTTGCCGATACGTCCCGCTTACCCAAACCAGCGTCGCCGCCGCCGGCACCAGCACCAGGCCGAGCGCCGCCAGGCTCGGCAGCAGTTGCGCATCGCCCCAGCAGAGCCAGGCCGGCACGAACAGTGCGCCCCAGAGCAACGCCGAACCGCCGATCAACACGAACAGGCGCTTGGTCATGGCATCCCGTCGGACGGCCGGTCTTCCTTCTCGGCACTTTTCAGCAAGAGGACCAGGTGCGTCAGTCCGCCCGCCAACCCCAGGGCCGCACCGACGAGCGCCGCCCAAGGGGCCCATTCAAGCCCGACGTTGAGCCAAATGCCGACGGCGATCGGCACGACCATCTCCACGCCGACCTGGGCGAGGGCGAAATACAGGCCCAATTCGCGTGGGCTGGGTCGCTGTTCGGGCATGGCCGGCGTGGTCCGCTCGCGTTGGCTGCACAACCCGGTGGTGAATCAGGGGGTATTGTCCGAGTGGCGCCGCCAAAGTCAATTGGTATCGTGAATCTTTTCTCAAAGTCGTCAGGTTGCCGGCTGGGTCTTCCTGATGTGCAAAATTCCCCATTTTTTCGGCGCGGCGTTCGCGTGGACTGCTTTTTCCGATTGACAATCGGTTGACAAAATCGGTATCATCCAGGAGACGACGATGGTTGCGGCCGCCCGACGCGGCGAGACAGCTGCCATCCCCGCAAGCTGCTAACTTGCGGCGTTGCCGATGGATTGATGTCGGCAGCCGCCCTCCTTCCCGGTGACGCCGCCGGTTTCTGGTATGCTTGCCTCTTGCCGAGTTGTTTGATACACCAGACTTTGCGCTGACTTCTCGCCTGCCCGCTCCCCGTGCCGGCGGTGCCGGTTTCCGGGGCCCGATCTGCGATCGACCCTCCCGAAAGGACTTCAGGGAGCTACCTGTGCCGAGGATGGCCCCCTCAAACCTTTTTCGCGCGCCCGTCCCCGGGTTCTACCGGCGCGGCGCGGAGTGGTGACGCATGATGAAGGACAAATGGCAGCGCCTCAGCAAAAAGGAGTTGATGGACCGAGCGCAGGAAAGGAATCGCCGGTTATCGCACCCTACGTAAAGAAGAATTGATCGCGGCCCTCGCCGCTCTCGCTCCGGTGAAGAAAACCCGGTCCCGAATCGGCAAGAAGACGACGGTCCCACGCAGCCGGCCGCAGCTGGCCGCCGCCCACAACAGCGCCAACGGCACCTCCGCCGAGGAACTGATCGAGCGCAGCAAGTACGATGTCGGCGTTCCGACCCGCGACCTCTCCGCCAAGGTCCCCAAGGACCTCCCCCACGGCTACGGCAAGGATCGGATCGTGTGCATGGTCCGCGATCCGTACTGGCTGCACTGCTACTGGGAAATCACCCGCCAGGCCATCCAGCGGGCCGAGGCCGCCCTCGCCCAGGCCTGGCACGGGGCCAAGCCGATCCTCCGCCTGCTCGACATCGCCACCGGCGACACCACCAACACGTCCGAATCGGTCCTGCGCGACATCGAAATCCACGGCGGCGCCAACAACTGGTACGTCGAGGTGCAGAACCCGCCGCGCACCTATCGCGTGGACATCGGCTATCTGTCGCGTGGCGGCCAGTTTTACGTGCTGGCTCGCTCCAACATCGTTTCGACGCCGCGGGCAGGGATGAGCGATGTCATCGACGAGAACTGGGCCGACCTCGACGGCGAGAGCGCCCGGCGCATCTACGCCATGTCCGCCGGCTTCGACCCGACCGCGAGCAGCCTCGAGCTAAAGCAGCTGTTCGAGGAACGCCTGCGGCGCCCGATGGGTTCGCCGTCGGTGACGAGCTTCGGCTCCGGGGCATTCCAGTTCGGCAAGCAGCGCAGCTTCTGGTTCCAGCTGGACGCCGAGCTGATCGTCTACGGCGCCACCGAGCCGAACGCGAAGGTGACGTTGCAGGGAGAGCCGGTCAAGCTGCGGTCCGACGGCACGTTCACGATGCGGTTCAGCTTGCCCGACAGCCGGCAGATCATTCCCGCGGTGGCGATGAGCGCCGACGGTGTCGAGGAGCGCACGATCGTGCTGGCGGTGGAGCGTAACACGAAGCATCTGGAGCCGGTCTTCAACGAGGTGAACGAATAGCCGTCGCGCGGCAAATACAGCGGCCCGCGTCCATACCTGGGCCGCGGGCCTTGTTTTTTGAAGCATTGAGCCCGAAGCGCCGGCGAGGGCGGCATTCGTTCTCGCTTGCGCTTCGGGCTCAAATGCACGCATCTCTGAGTGGAGACGAGCCCCATGATTGACCTCGTCAACGTCACACAGCACTACGGTGTCCGTCCCGTCCTGAAAAACATCAACCTGCGCATCGAACGCGGCGAGCTGGTTGTGATCGTCGGGCCCAACGGCATGGGCAAGACCACGCTGCTCGGCGTCATGGGCGGCGTCTTGCAGCCGCAGCACGGCCATGTCGTCATCGACGGGCATCGCCGCCGGCAATCGGTCGAGGATGAGCTGGCGGTGCGCCGCAAAGCCGTCTTCTTGCCCGACCAGGCCTGGCTGCCGGCCATGCGTACCGGCCGCGAATTCCTCCTCGCAGTCGGCCAGCTCTACGACATCGACTTCGACCGGCTCATGGAGCACGTCGATCGGCTCCTCGACCTGTTCGAGCTGGCCAAACAAGGCGATTGGGCCATCAGCAGCTATTCGAGCGGACAGAAGAAGAAGATCGCCCTCGCGTCGGCCCTCATCACCGAGGCACCAGTGCTGCTGCTGGACGAGCCGTTCTCCGGCGGCCTCGACCCGGCGGGATTGCTCGCCCTCAAGCGCGTGCTGAAACGGCGCGTCGGCGAGCAGGCCGGCACGGTGGTGCTGACGAGCCCGGTGCCGGAGCTGGTGGAAGAGATCGCCGACCGCATCGTGATTCTGCGCAACGGCGAGGTCGCCGCGCTCGACACGCTCAACGGCCTGCGCCGCCTGACCGGCTGCACCGGGTCGTTGTCCGACGTGCTCGAGCGGATGATGTTCCCCGAGACGATGCAGAAACTGCAGGACTATTTCAGGGAGCTGCCGTCATGATCCGCTGGCTGCGCGTCGTCTGGCCGCCGTGGTGGACGCTGCTAATTGCGGCGATCGTTTATTCTTTCTTTGAAGCCGTTTTTCTACTCGTGGAATGGCTGCTGCAGACGCCGTTTTTCGCCACGCGCGATAATGAACGAGTCATGCTTGGCTTGATGGGGGTCTTGGCTGGGCAATACGGTTTGTACCGCTTTGCGGCCTTTCACCCTGTCGTACGGCTGGATTATCGCCAATGGCTGCGTGCTACTCCGTGGACGAGCCGAAAACCCCTGCCGCTGGGTCCCGTCCACCTCGTCGCGCAGGATGTGCTGATGCTGGGCGTGCTCGTGGCGCTGGGCTGGCCGCGGCTGCAATCGCAGGCGCTGATCGTCATCCCGGTTTTCCTTTTCACATACCTGATCGGCCTGGGATTGCTGCATGCTGCGACCGGTGCGCCGTTGTGGGCGTACGCTATCGGCGTTGGCGTCGGTTTCATGGCGCTGTTCGCGCCCTATCCTGTGCTTTTTGCCATCGCCGCGGCGGCGAGTTACGGGTGCGCCTACCTCGGCTTGCGGGCGGCGCTGGCCCGTTTTCCCTGGGATTCCATCGCGGGTTGGTTCTGGAGCAAGGACGAACTGGCCGGCAAGAAAGTTCTGGGGTGGCCTTTCGACCGTCTGGGGTTCCAGACGCGCGGTCCGCGCACGCTTGCGCTCCGTGACACGCTGCTTACGGGCGCGCTGGCGGGTTGGTGGTTTTTTGCGCTCGGCTACCACTTCCGTTCATTCGACATCGACGCGATCCGCTACCTCTTTTTCGTCGCTCTCCCGGCCTTGGTAGGCGGTCCGATCCGTCTTGCGTGCTACTGTGACGGCTACTGGCCGCCGATCAGTCTGTTCGGCCGGCTGGTGCAGGGGCGATGGATCATTCCCGGTTATGACCAGGTTTTCGTCGCGCCGCTGCTGGCGCTGGTCGTAGCCGTTGCCGCGTGGTTCGTACCCCTCTGGACCGGCGTGCCGCGACTCATCGTCAACCCCATCGCTCTCACCGTGACCTGGTGGATTCTGTTCGGGATGGGCCCGAGCTTGCAAACCTGGCGCCTGACCGGCAATCATCGCATCACGCCGGGCTTGCGGTCAAACCTGGTTACCCGCTGAGGCAACGAAACGGGACAGGCCGCACCGATCCGATCATGAGAGCCGACAGACCCACAACTGCACCACGTGTAAGCGTGGATTTCAACGCCGACATGGGCGAAAGCTTCGGCGTGTACCGCTACGGGGCCGATGAAGAATTGCTGCCGCTGCTCTCCTCGGCCAACGTCGCGTGCGGCTTCCACGGCGGCGATCCATCGGTCATGCGCCGCACCGTGGCGCTGGCCCGGCAGCATGGCGTGGCCGTCGGGGCGCACGTCGGCTTCCCCGATCTGCTCGGCTTCGGGCGCCGCCGGCTTGGGGCCACCGCGATGCAGGTGAAGGACTACACGACCTACCAGATCGGCGCGCTGCAGGCGTTTCTGCACGCGGAGGGCTTGCCGCTGCACCATGTCAAGCCGCACGGCGCGCTGTACATGATGGCGCTGGACGACGCGGACGTGGCGCGGGCCATCGCCGAGGCGACCCGGGCGGTCAGCGAAAACCTGCAGCTCTATACCGTCAAGGGCTCGGCGATGGATGACGCGGCGGCGCGGCTTGGCCTCTGCGTCGTCGCCGAGGTCTTCGCGGATCGCGGCTATCACGCCGACGGGGCGGTAAAGATGTTCGATTGGACAATCGACGAAGCCGGCGGCACACCGGAGGCGATCGGCCGCCGGGTCGTGCGCGTGCTGCAGCAGGGAACCGTCGACGCCATCGGCGGCGGGGAACGCGCGTGGTGGCCCAGACGGTGTGCGTCCACTCGGACACGCCGGGGGCGCCGGCGATCGCGCAGGCCATTCGCCAGGCGCTGGCCGCGGCAGGTATCGCGGTTGGCACGCCATGATTCACACGTTGACCAGGTCGAGTGCAGGTCGCCCCGGCACCGGCTCGACGAGCGGACGAAAGGCGCCGAACCGCGCCCGCAGTCCGGTCGAGAAATGCGTCCGATCGGGAGGCCGCGCCAGATCGAGCTGCACCGCGTGCCCCAGCGCGTTGGCGGCAAGCGACACTTGGACCGCCTGGGTGACCCATCGCGAGTGTACCACCTGCGCCTCGAGCCAACCAACCCGGCGATCCTGCAAGAACAGGCGATAGCGTTCCAGGAGCCAGGCGTCGAGCGTTCCGTCCGCCGGCACGGCGGCCACACCGGCCGGCTCGAACGCAACGGACAACGCCACCTCGGGGCACCTACCTTGCGCGCCTCGAACCGGAAGCGATCGCCCGAACGCTCGTAGCACATGCCGGCGTGGACATAGGGCATCGGCGTCAGCATCCGGGCCGCGCGGATGGCCCAGGGATTGCCCGCATGGGCGCTCAGGAACCAGATGCCGGGCTTGTTGTCGGCGCGCACATAGGTCCGCAGATTCACCTCCACCAGCGTCGACAGGCCCGGCACAAACGGCAGGCACCAGGGGCGAACGCGCAGCCGAAACAGCACCAGGCTGACCCAGGCCTGGCCGGCGCAGGTATCGATCGCGAGCCGCGCCGGCACCTGCGTGCGCAAGGCCGTGAGCGGGACTTGCCAGTGCATGAACAGCACGTCGAGCCAGTACTGGTCCCAGACCCAGCGGATCGGTTCGCAAGCGTTCGTAGTTCCGCTATTAGGCGGTGGACACCCGCCTAAAGGCGGAACTACGAACGCCTCGTATTCCGGGCGATGCGTCATGGGATGTTCTCGATTCGGACACCGTCGTGACGACCGTGGGGTAACCGACCGATGCCGCCAAGCTTAACAGGTCGCCCATACTGTGTCTCGTGGATTTTCGTGCGGCGTGAAGCGCTGGCGTGGCGGGCCGGTTGTGGTATGATCGGGTTGGTCTTTTCCCGCCATCGCATCGAGGGCCGAACATGAATCGCAACCTCCTCTGCCTGAACGGGGCCGCCGTGCTGGTGCTCGTCGTCGTGATCGTGCCGGTACCGGCCGCCTGTTGTTACTTCAGCGCGAAGAACGCCGACATTCTGCAGCCGGCGCAGAAGGCGTTCCTGACGTGGGACCCGATCGAAAAGGTCGAGACGTTCACGGTGCAGCCGAAATTCGAGGGCAACGCGCTCGATTTCGGCATGGTCATTCCGACGCCGAGCCAACCGAAGCTGAACGACATGCCGCGCGATTTCTTCAAGCATCTCGCCGTCTACTCCATCATGAAGCGGCGGGAATTCCCGCACTCCAAGCTGCTGCCGGTGCGCCAATTCGGGATGAAGGCTGGTGGTGGCGGACCCGCGATGCCGCGGGCCGCGATGCCGGCGAGTGACGCCGCGCCGGCGAAGAAGCCGACGGTGGTGGTGCTGGAGGCGGGTGTGGTCGGCTCGCTGGACTACAAGATCATCGAGGCGAGCCGGGCCGATGACCTGTACCAGTGGCTCAAAGACAACAAATACAGCTTCTCAGGCGACGAGGCGACGTTGAACTACTATGTGCAGAAGAAATGGCTGTTCACGGTCATGAAGATCGACACCATGCAGATGAAGCGCAACAAGGACGGCACCTTTGCCGGTGAAGTCACGCCGACGCGGTTCCAGTTCGCCTCGGAGAAGCTGGTCTATCCCCTCAAGATCACGCAAATCTCGGTCAAGGACAAGACCGAGGCGCTGTTCTATGTCCAGGCGCCCCACAAGGTCGATCTGTCCGGCGACAATAGCTACCAGTACACCTGGGTGCCGATGCTGCAGGCCGCATCGGGCTGCACGCCCGGAGGGTTGCCGGGCCGCGGCGAGCAATGGCTCAAGGCGTTCCAGGGCCAGATTCCCGGCCTGTTGCAGCGCGGCCAGGCGCTGGATTATCGCTTTGTCGCGAATCAACGGCCGCAGCCGAACAGCAAGGGGCACATTCCGACGACGATGGAGTGGGCCCGCAAGCTCAGCGATGCGGACATCCAGGTGCTCAACGGCAAGGCGCCCTATAGCGAGAAGGTGCCCGACGTGGACGAGGGCTTCACGCAGGCCGACCTCAAGAACGCGCAGCGGCGCAGGCCGTGATCAAGGTGATTGAGGCGCGGCTGGCCAAGGCGCGGCAGGAACGGCCGATCGGCTACCTGGTGCGCGAGGCGCCGGCCGACGACGTGCGCAACCTGCAGCAGCTCGCGGGCCATGTGCAAGGGGGCCTGTTCATCACCAAGTTCCGCAAGATTTTCGCGCGCGATGAAATGAACGAGGATCTGCTGATGGTGCCGGCCCGCTACGGCGACGCGGAGGATGATTCGGAGTACGAGGAGCTGCTCCCCGTGTCGCCGCCGTGAGCATCGTCCGCCGCGTTATGTGAACGGGGGGACGGCATGGGCAAGAAGATTGGGGTGGACCTGGGCGGAAGCTGGGTGCGCGTGGGCGTGCTGGACGCGGACGGTTCGCTGCGCGTCGACAAGCACGCCAGTCCCGGCGGGTGGGAGCATTTCGCCGCCATCCTCGCGCCGTACTCGGCTGCCGACGTCGACGGCTTCGGCGTGGCGATCGCCGGGCCGATCCAGGACCACGCCGTCGTCGTCAAGGGGCCCAACCTGCACTGGCTCGACGGTCGCGACGTGCGCCGCGACCTCGAGGCGGTGCTCCGCAAGCGCGTCGTTGTCAGCAACGACATGGAGGCGGCGACCGAGGGTGAGTGGGCCCGCGGCGTGCTGCGCAACTACCGCTGGGCAATCTTCGATACGATTTCAACCGGCTGGGGCGGCAACCTGCTGCTCGACGGCCGGCGCGTCGACGGCGAACCCGGCCATGTCAACGTCCGTTTCGACAAGCGCTACCGTTGCGGCTGCGGCAACTACGGCTGCAACGAGGCGCTCTACTCCGGCTCATCGATGCAGCGACGCATCCGCGAACATCTTCCCGCGCTCGCCGCCGATGCCGACGAGTGGACGCCGTTCCACGCCGCCGTCGACGCGGGGACGACATGGGCTGCGGAATTGCTCGACGAGTGGGCCGAGGGCGTCGGCCGCGCGTGGGCCAACGTGCTCAATCGCATACGGCCGATGCAGGCGGTCGCGTACATGGGCACCACGGCGGAGAGCCTGATCGCCCTGCCGCGCGTGGCCCGCCGGCTCCGCGAGACGGTTCAGTACATCGCCCAATTTCCCGAGCACAAGGCGGAGTCGTTTCCGATTCTAGCGGCCCAGGAGCCCAACCGCTCGATTTATGGGGCGATTGCGGTGTATGATAATGTGGCGTGAAATGGCGTGCCGGATCACAGGAAAAGGACCAGTAACGCGGGTACAGCCATGAAAAATGAGGAAGATAGCACGGGGCGGTTCTTCGTCGAAATTGAAGTCGTGAACAACCGAGAACTTGGGAATGCCTTGAGCGGTCATCTGGAGCCGGCGAAGGTGCGGCGCAAGACCATCCGTGCACTTGTGGACTCGGGCGCCGCTCCGCTGGTCTTGCCGCAAGCGGTTGCCAAGGAATTGGGGTTACCCGTCAAGAAGCAGAAGGTCATGGTGAGCTACGCCGATGGCCACAAGGCCGTGCGCACCGAAGTCGACGACGTTCGGCTCTATCTCATGGGGCGCGAGGGGATTATCAGTGCGATCGCGGAACCGAAGCGCGAGACGGCGTTGGTCGGCGCCATTGTCCTGGAAGCCTTGGATCTCCTGGTGGATTGCCGCAATCATTGCCTGGTGCCGCGCGATCCTCATTACGTCCTGAGCGAGATTGGGTAAGCCGTCATGAATAACCACGGTGATCTTGAAATGGGCCGATTCTACGTTGAAATCGAAGTCGTCAACAATGTCGACCTCATCGAGTCGCAGCATGGACACCTGAAGCCGGCTGAGATTCGCCGTAAGATGATTCGCGCGCTGGTCGATCCCGGTGCTACCCGTCTCGTCCTGCCGGAAGCGCTGGTAAGGGAGTCGGGCTACCCGTCAAGAAGACCAAGACAAAAGTGCGTTACGCGGACGGACGGCGAGCGCTGCGCTCTGAAGTTGATCAGGTTCGCGTTGAACTACTCGGCCGCGACGGCCTTTTCACTGCGATCCGGGAACCGAAACGGGACACGGCATTGATCGGCGCGATCGTGCTGGAAGACCTCGATTTCCTGGTGGACTGCACGAAGCAGTGCCTGGTGCCACGCGACCCACAGCATGTCATCAGCGAAGTTGAATAGGGTCGGCCTACGTTGCAGGCGCCGAGAACTGTTCTTCCAACTCCGTCAGCCGCTCCAGCGACTGGTCGCGCTGACCGCGGCGCAAGTGGTAGATCCCCGGCGGCTCCAGCGTTTCGCCCGGCGTCAGGCGGCACGCCTTCTGCTTCTCGCGGGTGCGCTCGAACCATGCGCGCAGATGCTCCTCGCACGTCAGCGCATACGTCTTGAGCTCGCCAACCACGCCGTCGCTCCAGCGCGCGGCAATCTTGTGCGTCGCGGGATTCTTGCAGTCGCGGGTCGAGCACAGGACCTGATACGGCGGCATCGACATGGCTGGCGTCAGTCGGAGGGGTAGGGAATTTCGTCGCCGTTGATGTGCGCCAGGGCGTTCATCGCGGCCTTCTGCTCCGCCTCCTTCTTGGTGCGGCCCCAGGCGGCGGGGTAGTGATGCCGGCCGATGACGGCGGCGACCTTGAAGCACTTGCTGTGATCGGGGCCCTTCTCGTCGAGCAACGGATAGCTCGGCGTGGCGGCGAACTCGCGCTGGGCCACCTGCTGCAACAGCGACTTGAAGTTGCCGGCGTGCGCCGCCTCCGCGACCTGCTCGATCTCCGGACCGACGTAGCGGAGGATGAACTCGCGCGCCGCCTCGAGGCCGCCGTCGAGATAAATCGCGCCGGTCATCGACTCGTACACGTCGGCCAGCAGGTTGCCCGGCATCACGCCGCTGTGGTGGACGTGCATCCCGCGGCCGAGAAACAGGTAGTCGCCCAGGTTGAGCACCCGGCTGATGTGCGCACAGGTCCGCCGGCTGACGACGGCCGACTTGATCTTGGTCAGATCGCCTTCCTGGTACTCGGGAAAGCGCAGATAGAGTTGCTCGACCGTGACGAGGCCGAGCACGGCATCGCCGAGGAACTCGAGGCGTTCGTTGGAAGACAGGCGGGTGTCGGCGCCGGAGGTGTGCGTGAGCGCGGTGCGAAGCAACTCCGGGCGGCGAAAGCGGTAGCCGATGCTATTCTGGCATTCTTCCAGAATCTCGGCCTCGGTGTTGGCGCTCAATTCCTGTGGCATGATGTCGAACAGGTGTCACTAGGTGGCGAATCCTTACACGACGTTAACATTCCCACCGTGCCTTGTCAATCGAACGCATCCTACGAACCGCGCAACTCCCGCAGCAATTGCTGCACAAGCCGAACCGGTTGCACAAGCTGCGGCGCCTCGATCGTGGCCAGCGCTTGCAGGTACTGCTCGGCGCGGTGCAGGCTGTGCTCGCGCCGGTGCTCGGGCAGGCTGCCGGTGTCGAGCAGGTTGTCGTAGACGTTGGCGAGCTTGCACACCTGGACCTGCCAGGGGGCGCGGCGCAGGCCGTCGATATACGCCCGTTCGCGCTCGGCGTCGGCGAGCCGTTTGTCCTTGGTCAAATACGCCGCCCACTGCGCGATCTCGGGACCGAAGCGCTCGGCGAGGTCATCGAAGTCGGTCGTCGTATCCTCGACGGTGTCGTGCAAGAGCGCCGTGATCAGCATCCGCGGATCATCGAAGCCGAACACCTGGCGCACCACCATGCAGACGCGGAAGGGATGGGCGGCGTACGGCGTACGGCCATCCTTGCGCTCCTGTCCGCGGTGAGCGCGGGCGGCGAACGACACGGCCTCCAGCACGGCGCGGGAGTCGGTCATGTCTCGTCCTCGGTCGGGGCGTGACGGGCGTTATAGATAAGATAGCAGATGGAATTGCGAAAGGACACTCAATCGCATCGAAGCTCGCTTGCGGTTTCGCGAGCGCCGCCTCACGCCGCCTCACGCCGCCTCACGCCGCCTCACGCCGCCTCACGCCGCCTCACGCCGCCTCACGCCGCCTCACGCCGCCTCACGCCGCCTCACGCCGCCTCACGCCGCCTCACGCCGCCTCACGCCGCCTCACGCCGCCTCACGCCGCCTCACGCCGCCTCACGCCGCCTTGCGCCGCCTGCGCCTCCAGGTTCAGCGTCGAGCGCACGGCATACGAAGTCTTCCCCTGGCTCTCGAAATACGTGCGCGTCACCAGCTCGCCGATCAGGCCCATCGAGATGAACTGCACGCCGATCATCTCCAGGAGCGCGCTGAACAGCAACAGCGGATTGCCGGTCATCCATTGGCCGCTGGTCCATTTCATCGCCACGGTGACGATCAGGCTGACCAGGCCCAGGCCCATCGAAATCAGCCCCGCCAGGCCCATGACGTGCATCGGCCTGGTCAGGTAGCTGTGCATGAACTTGACGGTGATCAGGTCGAGCAGGACGCGCACCGTGCGGGTCAGGTTGTACTTGGTCTTGCCGGCCGTGCGCGGGTGATGGCGCACCGGGACCTGCACGACGCGGGCGCCGGCCTGCTGGGCGAGCACCGGGATGAAACGGTGCATCTCGCCGTAGAGGTGGAGCTGCTCGGCCAGGTCGCGCCGCATCGCCCGCAGCGTGCAGCCCATGTCCTTGATCGCCACGCCGGTGACCGTGCGGATCAGCCAGTTGCCCGCCCAGCTCGGCAGCTTGCGGATCAGCAAATCGTCTTGCCGTTTTGCCCGCAGGCCGAAGACGGCGTCGTAGCCTTCGTTGAGCTTGCCCAGCAGCATCGGGATGTCGGCGGGATCGTTCTGCATGTCGCCGTCCATGGTGACGATCACAGCGCCGGCGGCATGGTCGATGCCGGCCTGCATCGCCGCCGACTGGCCGAAGTTGCGCCGCAGCCGAACGACCTTGAGGTGCGGATCGCCCGCAGCGAGGCGCTCGAGCAGCGCAAAGGAGCCGTCGATGCTACCGTCGTCGACCAGCACAATCTCATAGGAACAAGCCAGGGGCCGCAGCGCCTCGGTGAGGCGGTCATGCAGCCTCGTCAAGTTGTCCTGCTCGTCCTTGAGCGGAATGACTACCGAGAGATCCATCAGCTTCTGTCGCCTCGGGAGGGTCCGGATTGGCGCCGACAGGTTTGGCATATGCGCCGAACAGGTACACGGCGCCGCCGAGCAAGCCGGTGGCCGCGAAGATGGCGAACCACAGAAACGCCAGGGCCGTCGCGATGGTCGGCAAGACGCCGAGCGGCGCCAGGAACAGGACGACGGCGCCCTTGCGCACGCCCATGCCGTTGACGCTGACCGGCAGCAGCGTCAACACCGACACCATCGGTACGAAGACGAAGTAATAGTGCAGCGGCACGCCGGCACCGAGCGCCTCGCCGATCAGCCAGACGAGCCAGACGTTGGAGACCTGCACGACCACCGACCAGAGCGTCGCCTCCGCCAGCGCGCGGCGCCTTCAGCGCCTGCACCATCGTCTGCAGTTGCCGGCGCCGATCGTCCGGCAAGACTCCGAGGCGCTGCGCCACGGGCAGTGACGCCAGACCGAGGACCGCGGCCGCCGCTATGCCCCAGACGCTCCAGGTGATCCACGCCGGCAACGCGATCGGCGAGAACGCGACGGCCACGCATGCCATCGCGATCAGCACCAACAGGCCGTTGAGCCGATCGAGCAGGACCGCAGCCAGGGCGGCAAGCTTGCGTTGGGAGCCGCCGTCGAGGTACCACGCCCGCATCACGTCGCCGCCGACCGACGTTGGCAAGAGCAGGTTGAAATACATACCGATGAGGTAGTAAGCCAAAAGCTGCGGCACGGTGCGTTCGAAGCGCAGCTCGCGGGCCAGCACCTGCCACCGGCGCGCGCTGGCCACCTGGCAGGCGATCAGCAGGCCGACTGCGGCCAGCCACAGCTCATAGCGCAGGCCGGCAAACGACTGCCGGACCTGGTCCCAGTTGGTGTTCCAGGCGATGGCGCCGAGCAGCACGGCGCTGACGGCGATGCGGACATACTTATTCACGGACGACGAGCTCCTGTTCCCAGAGTTCCGCCCCGACCTGGTAGAAACAGCAGTGCCATTCCTCGACGAGGTCCGCCGCCAAAAGATACCGTCCCGCTGCCAACGGCGGCACCACCATCGTCACTTCGTACGTTGCGCCCGGCGCCACCGACGCTTCCAGCAAGCCGGCCCGGCCCTCCGCGGCAACGTCCCCCTCGGCGTTCCAGGCGCGAAAGTACACGTGCACTCCGGCCGTCACCGTCGGCCTGAGCTGCCAGATCGCGTGGCTCTGGTTGCGCATCTTCACGCGAAAACCGATCGGCCGGCCCGCCCTGGTGTCGCCCATCGGCTCGACCTGCTCGATACCTCCGTTGCACCAGCCGCCGCGATACTCCTCGAGCACCCAGTGGCGAAAGTCCGCCGGCGTGTGCTCCTTGCCCGCCTGGTGCAGCCAGTCCTCGTACAGGTCGAAGAAGCAATCGAGCATGCCCGTACGGCCAAACGCGAGGTGGCCGTAGCTGAGCCCCAGCTCGTGCCGGGCGCGCGCATACGGGACGCCGTCCTGCAGGAGCAATATTACCACAGCCGCCACACCGGTGCGATCCGAGCCATGCCGGCAATGCAGGAAAAGCGGGTATTCCGCGTGGTCCACCACCGCGATCAGCTCGCGCAGCTCGCCGGGCGACGGCAGATGGATCGCCGAAAAGCTCACGTCTTCCAGGCTGATGCCCTGCTGCTGCACCACGCGTCCCTCGGCGAGATACCACGGCATGGGATTGCCGCAGCCGCGCAGGTTGACGACGGTGCGAATGCCGTAGTCGTCAATGATGCGCGCCAGCGCCGCCGCCGTCGGCTGCCCGCCGCGATAGACCCGGCCCGGAATGACCGCGTGCAGATTGGCGCCGAGCAGGATGTCGCCGAGCCACCACATGCCCAGACCGATCGCCAGCAGAGCCAGACCGCGCAGGCCCCAGCGGACGAGGCCGGCGCGGCGCTGCGGGTTTGAATCTGCCATAACGCCGTCCCTGTGCGCATACTCCCAGCCTCGTGCCGGGACTTGCGCGGCGCATCATGCCAAAACCCCGGCGATGCGGCTAGCCCGAAATGGGGCAAGCATGCGCGTCCCGCGGGGCACTGTTTCACAGATTTCACGTTTGCACGGGACACCCCTCCCCCTGAAACGCGGGCGGCCGGTTTCGCCGCAACACCTGGGTTGCGTGGCGAATGGGTCCGCGTTGCACCATCGGACCCTGCCGGTCTGGCTTTTCGCGCATTCTGGCCTCCCTCGCCGCCGCGCCGCTCCGGTAGTGTCGGTGCGGGCATTCCGCAATCCTTAAGGAGATGAACGTGAGCGTACAACCATCAACGATTCTCGCTTTGTTATTCCTCGCCGTCACGGCTGTGGTCAGCGTCTGGGACATCATCGCGTTCGCCCTCGGGCATGGGGAGGAAACCGTCTCCGACATCATCGGCCGATGGTCGCGCGAGTTCCCGATGCTCGGCGTCGCCATCGGCGTCCTGATCGGGCATCTATTCTGGCCGCGCGGCCGGCGATGAGAAAGCGGTCGCTTGCGCAGGCGCTAGCTGCTGCAAATGCGACTGAGCGGCTGCGAGCAACTGCTCGTCCTCGACATCCCAGATTTCTTGGTCCGCCCAACCGCTGACATTGGCGACAAGCTGGCCCAAGCGCCAATGTGGATACCGCCGGCACAACTCCGCGATGGTCGCTAGCAATTCCGCGCGCTGCTCGGTGTTCATGGCAGGGTGTCCTTCACCTTGGGCATTCGTGTTACATCAAGTTGGGGCAAGTCCTGAATGATTTCGGCGGGCAGCAATTCGCCCGGGCGAAGCTGCGCTGCTCGCGTGGCGCGGGTGACACCATCATTGATGCGCAGATGGCCATCTTTCCCTCGGATGACCTGTAACGGTGGCATCCCATCAAACGAGTCTCCATGCTTGGCACGTTGCCGGGCAAGCTTGTAGGGATCGGCTCCCTGGCCCCGCGTCGGAGGCAGGTGGAGTTCGCCGGGGTCCACGTCGATGAACTCAGGCATGGGTGGGCAGGTCAGGCTGTGGGCGGCCGATCCGGGAGCACACGCTACAGGATTGTACCACGACGCCTCAGCGTAGCACAGGCCGCCTCGGCCTCAGGCGGTCCTAGTAATACTGGTCCACCTGCATGGTTTGCCTCCACCATCAGCGTCCATTTTGCCGCGTTCGGGAGGGCGGTGACGCTCAACAAGGACAGCATCAGGACGGATAGGATTGGAGTCTTCATCGGCGACTCCTCACCCCAAATTCGAGCGAGACTAAATAACGTCAATCGGCGTCGCTCGTTTGGCTACGGTTGCGGCAACCGCGCCCGCAATTGCTTCAGACCGCGCTTGAGCAGGCCGGCGACCGCGGCGGGAGTGCGGCCCAGGTGCGTCGCGATGTCGGCGAGCGAACGGTCCTCGCAGTAGTGCAGCACCAGCGCGTCGCGGTTGTCCTCCGGCAGCTCCGCCAGTGCCGCGGCCAGCTGGGCGGCGCGCTCATGGCGCTCGGCCTGCTGGCTGGGCGACGACTGCTCCGACGCCAGCCACGCTTCCAGCCGCCGCGACGATTCATCGGCCGCCTCCGCAAAAGCGCGCTCGCGTGCCACATCGCGCTTGGCCTGGCCGAAGGCACGCAGCGCGTCGGCGAGGTTGTGCATCAGCGCGGCGCGCAACCAGGCCAGCCACGCCCCCTCGGTTGCGCCGCGGAACTGGTCCCGCTTGGCGTACGCTTCGAGCAGCGTCTGCTGCACCACGTCGGATGGGGGGGGCAGCTTGCCCAGATGGGCCTGGCGCCATCCGGCCCAATTCCCCCAATTCCCCGGTGCGTCACTAGCTCGCCGACTTAGGTGCCTGCCACTCAACCTGGTTGCCCGCACGGACCCGGTCGGCGACAATCTGGAGGCGGCCCTTAAGCATCGTGCGCAGTGACCTGGAATTTGATGCGTGAAACAGGTACGTCACACCCATAGTAGCGGCAATCCCGACAATCGCGGTGCCGCCACTCAGCACCGCCATCCCTCCCCACACGCCCCACCCCCCAGCTGCAAGGGACCCACCCCCTAGCAACGCAAACGTGGCGTTGTTGGCTGCGGCACCGCTGAGCGACGCAATAGCGGTGCCTGTGCTGGCTGTCCCCACGGTGGCTGCGAGCCCGAAGGTGCCAGCCCTGAACGCTACACCAGAAGCGATACCCACCGCGCCTGCGGCGAGTTGGCGATGCGCGGTTTGCTGGTCGCTCTGCCCAAGCAGCCAGGAACCGTAGGCGAAGACCGCCGTCGCGAGCAAGCCACCGCCGACCCCACCTAGGACGGATGGCAGTGGCGCACCGCCGATGCTTCGGAGTGGGATCGCCGTGAGGAGGTTCTGGCCGACCCGAGTGGCGGTGAGCAAGGATTGGATCTGCACTCCGCCGTACCGCGCGGCAAAGCCCGAGATGGTGCCAACCGTCCCAATAGCGACCGACCGGTTTAATGACAGCTTGCCGGCTCGCAATTGAAGCGCGACGTTTAGGAGCAGCGTCAAGCCCCCGGCAACTGCGGCGGTGCCCAGCGCATACCGGTCGAGCCCGGCTTTCCACGTCCAGCGCGGATCTCGGCTCATCCGCCTAAAGAAGCCAGGGTCTTCGCAGGCACGGTCGGCGAGGTGGCGTGCTTCGCTGGCCCTCTTGCCCAGGTCCTTGAATCCCCGCTCGAAGACTTCATGGATTGCTCGGCGAATGGGCCTGGGAAGCGCTTCATACTCCCCTTTTAGGCTGGTTACCCTTCCGAGTGATCCGGTGCTGGAATCCCACCGTTGCAAGAGGATCTGGTGTTGCTTGCCGACGGCCCGAAATCGCAGCACACTACATCGGTACTCGATCCGCCCCGTCGCACTGGCGCAGGTACTCAGGTACCCTGCGGGCTTGCAAAGTAAGTTCCGGTGCGCCGAGGCTCCGGTCGCCGAAGCACCGGAGCCGGCCGGGCTGCGACCACACTTCGGCAATTCCGCCGTCGCGCAGTGGGATGCGCACCAGGCGCGCTCTCGCCAATTGTCGGGCGTAGGAGGATGCGGGCGAGAGCGGTTCAGTCCGAATCCGCTCTGCTAAGTCCGCATAGACACGCGCCGTCCGGAGCAGGCGCTGGTTGATCCACTCGCCGCTCATCTGCCGACCTGAGAGGGTATTGCCAAGCCGGGAGAAGCCGTACTTGGCCTCCCCAACGAGCATGTCGCGAACGTGGCCAACACCGTCCGTGTGGAAGAACAGTCCGTCGATGCCGGCGTTGCCGATGAGCGCTGGGCTCCCCGGAACCCACCTGCCCGTTTCCGGGAAAAAGATCTCCGTCATCAGGCGGTCCATCAGCGCCTCGGTGACGCGGCCTTTGACCGGAAGCATTCCCGAGTGCGCGGCTGACATTCCGTCATGCAGCAATGGTGCAAGCCACGCGGCCGATCGGCCGGCACCGGCCGAGCCAATCAGCCCGATTGGTGCCCCTAGCGGCGCCTGCCGTGCCAGAGCCGCGGACATCGTGAGATTGAACCGCAGGCTTGCCTCAAGGGACGGATGCGTGAATGAGTGCCTAGGCCGCGTGAGCATGGTGCCCCCTTAGAAATCGCCCGGTTCTTTCTTTGCCTGGTCGAACATGTCGCGCAGTACCTTCAACTTGCAGCCGTCCGTGTTGAAGTCGTCACTGCTATTGGGGCTGCCCAGTTGTCCGAAGAGATGCTCGAAGACCTCGTGATAGCAACGCTGTACTTCCATCGTCAGCATGCGGGTATCGATGGGGCCCAACTCGCCAACAATGGCGTTGCCAACGCCAGTCTTGTCATTCAACACGGACACCATGCCCACGCATTTTAGCCCAGTTGAAAGGCACCCCTGGATCCTTGCAATAGCCCACCGATTGTATCGTTTCTGCTGCTCGACCCCCGCGTTGATTGCGGCCTTGCTCAGGTCCGCCATCAGCGCTACCGCTCTCCGGGATATGTCGGCGTGCGACAGCCGGGGCAGAACCGCCTGTACCTGTTCGCCGAGGTGGCGGATGCGATCGAGTTGCTGCTGGCATGCACTATCGGGATCGGCGTGGGAGGGGGCCTTCCAGGACTGGACAGTCGTTAGCTCGGCCTGCCTGATTCGCTCGAAGGCCGTCCACAACGACTCGGATTCCCGCTTGGTGACCAACTCGCTTCCGGCTTTCAGGTCTTCAAGCAGTTGATCGATCCTTTCCTGCCGCATGCCATCAACCCGGTTCTTAAGAACGAGTAGTTGTCGCAGCGCCGTCTCGCATAGCTGCAGGCAATAGGACGATGCGGTTGGCGACAACTGGTCCGCAGCGAGGTTCAGTAGGTCTTTTCCTTCTCGCAGCAGGGATTCCACTTGTAGGGTTGTGCGGAACAGCTCGATGAGTGTTTCCAGTAACCCAATGAGTTTGCTTTCTCGTGGTTCACCATCGCTAACGGCGTAATCGCGTACGCACTCTAGCTGTACCAGGCGCGTCTCGATGCCCTCTCGTGAATCGGGGATGTCGCGGTCGAATTGTCCGTGTCGCAATAGGCCCAGCTGCTCTGCCAGGACGGTTTCTTCCTGATCGATTGCAGCTTCGGCCGGCCTGGCGAGCGACTCACGCTGTCCGTTCACCGCGGCAGCCAAGGTGAGTAGCGAAGGGATCTCTTGTGGGTCGACGTGAGCGATCCGCTCCCGCACGAAGGCCTCAACCCATTCCAGCTTACGGGCTGCCTCGGCTGCGTCCGACTGCCGTGCCATCTCCCTGACGGTCGCTGCGTATTCCGCAATGATGTTGACACTGCCTGGTGCTCGAGCGAGCGCGTTGATGAAGTAGAACGTCGCCTCCTCGAGCCTCCCCTGGTCCCGAAGGCTAAGCGCGCTAGCATATGCCTCGTCGCGCGACGCTATGCTCTTGCTAGCCGCCTCATCGCTCACGTGAAAGATTGCCCGGCAATCCGGACACGCAACGGATATGGCCATGCTTACAAGCCCCCTCATTCATTATTGCTTAGGAGAGAGTTCGTATTTTTCATACCGATATGAGAGCCTCCCGGCCGCACATCCGGGAACTTCGACTTTCTTCGCTCTCCTGCAAAAACCCCTTGAAGTCGAGGTGGGCAAACTCCTTGGAATTGGAGTGGCAGAAAGCCAGCGTGCAAGACAGATTCTCTATGTCTGGCGCTTTACTAGGCGGCTTGAATAGGAAAAACCCTCGCTTGAAAGCGCCTTCGCCAAGTTGTGAACCAGAATCCCACGTCTTCGTGATCAACTCCCGACGTAACGGATGAACTTTGCTTCCCTGTTTGAAGTTACCCTCCTCGGCCCCCCACGAGCGCCCGTAACCAACCGCAGTGCCGATTCCGAGGGGCTGCACGGTGATTTCAGCGGACACAGTGTTTCCCTTACTGGTACTCTTGAATTCACCAAAGAGGAGATTATCAGGAATCAAGGCGTTAGCTTGCTCCGCAGTAAGAATGGGAAGTTGCTCTCCGTCGATCCGGACCAGCAGGCTCGGCGAATGCTCTAACGGTTCGCCGAAGATGTTACAGACTTTTAAGTCCGCCGCGACCCAGTCCTTTTCCCACATCATCCTGGCACGTAGCAAGATCAGGCATTCGCTCGACGCCAAGACAACTCCTCCGTCGTAGGGAGAAATCAGATATGAGCGTGACAACCCTTTGTGCCGGCTATCAAGATCGATTGGTCCCTTTCCGTCGTCCTTTGAAGGACTGCCCGCGAAGAAAAATGGCACGGGCATCATGTTCTTGGTGCGCTTACGCCAGAATGGTTCCTTGTCGCCGCTAAGTATGGGCACTTCACAAGCGTCGATTGGAACGTCTTTGGCGTTCTTATCTCGGTACACCCGGTAGACAAGTCCGTCTTGAGGGTTCAACTGTACGTCCAGCCCGCCGAAGCCGGGGATGTTCGACCAAGGAACTTCACGCTGTGACCCTGGATTCTCGAACCGGACGGGCTGTGCCAACCGCAACTTTTCTCTTGGGCGTGCTTTGCTCTTTCTGGATCGATCCAGATAACGGACATCGGCCGTTTTTCCTGGTCGCTCGGCTGAGGCCTAAGCGTCCCCACCTTTGTGTTGAAGGCGGCATTCGTCGTCGTGAGCGCGCCGTCGTCAGGTTTTCCGGCGCCGGGCTCGGCCTTTGCGCCATCGGGTTTGGCCACATCAGCTTTTGGCGGAGCTGCTGGTGGCCCGGCATCCTTACTCGGGCAGCCGATGGCACCCAAGGGCAGCACGCTGAGCATCAGGAAAAGTCTCGCGCGGAAAACGCTTCTCATCGTAGCCTACCTTCGGAACGTATGGTCATTCTGGTTCCTGATCGCGGGGAGCCAGTGCGCTCCACTCTCGCGGTCCGAGCGTCTGGGCGGCCACCCGTCGGGACACGCTGGGACGATTACCATCTTGGGTCCATTCTACGCGCTGGCTCGTCTGCAGGGAGCATAATCGCAAGGATACGTCCCGATTGCCGACCGGAACTGATGGGAAGACCGTTGCCCAGGGTCGCTCGAAAAGCGATCCGATGATGTACAACTGAACACAGCGGGATTTCTTTGCGTGGGGCATCAGATTCTGGTACGATGCAGGAGGATGATGAACACCACACACCAGGAGACACAAACCATGAACGCTGAAAATTCGGGCAATGGTTCGGGCATCGCTTCGGTGCCGCACATTTCGCCACCGGTTGGTCCCCAAAAGACTACATTCGCAGCTGAACCCGCCGACGGTATCGTGGCGATTGCCGAGGTAATTCAACCTCTCGCGAAGTCTGGCGACCTACAGGTTAGGCCCGATGAAGCCCAAAAGGCCACCATTGCAGGTCCACCGGTCAACATTCCCCGCGGTAGCGTCCGATGACCTTGGCTTCATGTTTCCGCCCCGTTTTAGCCAAGTTTTCCAAGCGACGAAAAGGGTACGGACCCGACCCAAGTCACACGACTCTGGGAGGATACCGTTCTGCCGGTCCGCAGCTGGGTGTCGGCCCGAAACGGTGGCCGACCGGTCAGCAGCTCGTACAGGATCGCGCCAATGCCGTAGACGTCAACTGCCGTCGTCAGCACCGGCGCCGCCGCCGCCTGCTCCGGGGCCATGTAGCTCGGGGTGCCGGTGATCGAGCCGCTGTGCGTCACCGTGCTGTCGCCCTCCATTCGCTTGGCCAGGCCGAAGTCGGTCACGTGCGGCTGGCCGGCCGGGTCGATCAGAATGTTCGACGGCTTCAGCTCGCGGTGCAACAGGCTGCGCTGGTGTGCGTGATGCACCGCGCGGGCGACCAGGGCCAGTTGCTGGACGCCACGGCGCACAAACGGCGCGGCGAGCCGCTGCGGGGTCGCATCCGCAAAGACGCGTCGGAGATCGACACCGTCGATGAACTTCATGCTGAAATAGGGCCGGCCGTCGTGCTGGCCGACTTCGTAGATCGGCAGGATGTGCCGATGGTCGAGCCCGGCGACGGCCTTGGCCTCGGTGTGCAGGAAGCGCTCCAGCACCTCGGGGAGCGCCCGCCGGCCTGGATCATCTTGAGGGCGACCACGCGATTGAGGCTGACCTGCCGTGCCTGGTAGACGATGCCCATGCCGCCGCGGGCAATCTCCTGAAGCAGCTCGTAATCGCCAAAGCGTACGAGCGATGCTTCGGGGGGAACCGCCACGATGTCGCCGTCAACCGGCACGGCGACACCGGTCGCGGCCGCAGCGTGGCCGGCGGCGCCGTCGATGCGCAGCGGCTCGGCCAGTTCACGCACGAGGTCGTCATTGGCGAAGAATTCTTCCAGCTCGCGGGCCAGCTCGGGATACTTCGCGATAAGCTCGTGCCGGTCCGGTGCGGTGCCGGCGCACGGCCGCGAGATAGCCGGCCAGAATTTCGCCAAGGATTGACTCGTGGCGGTCGGAACCCGTCGATTCGTTGTTCATGGCGCCCTCCCGAAGCGATAGCCCATTGTGCAGCGCAGCAGCCACTATCACAAGAGGCGCGGTGCGGCCAGCGACGGGGCGCGTGATTCTGGTTTTTCGCCACCCGACCGGACTCGCTCAGTCTGGAGGGAAAACTCCCTCGTCGATAAGCCCCGCGCAGCTCGAGCCGGAGCGGATCGTTGATGTGCAGGAGCGCAACCGTCACACGCCCGACAGCCGTGCGACCGACCAGGTAAGCGCCCTGCCACCGAAAGTGCCGAGACCACTTTTGACGGCGCGGATTGAACAGCGGGGTAAGTTTTCCGGTCTTCGCATCCCGGCTGGCGATGTCCGAGCCCTTGAAGGAATTACAGTAGAAACAACTAAGCGAAATATTGTAAGCAACCGTGCGGCCGCCGTGCTTCTTCGCGATGATGTGGTCGATCTCGAACGGAGTGTCGTCGTATTCCTGGGGCATCCGGCAGTATTCGCAACAGTCGCCCGCGCGTCGCCTGACTTGCCGCACCAGCGCCGCATTCATGAGCGCCTCAGGTGGTGGAACGCTTCTTGGGCTTTATCTTGAGAACCCGGCGGGCCTTCGATTTCAGGATGGACAGCACGGTGCCGGCTTTGGCGTAACCGAGCAGTTCCTCCTTTTCCGCAGGGGGCAAGGCGTCCTCCTGGTTGCGTACTGCAAGGGTATGCATCCGCGCCTTGTCACGGTCGCTGAACCCGAGCGTCAGCAGGTAGCGGGCCATTGTGCGAGGCAGCTGCTCCCGATCGTTACCTAGAATGCGGGCAAGGATGGTCACCTCGCTGTCGGTCGTTGCGTTCGTGTGCATCGGATCTTCCGTGTTCTCATCAAGAGCATCAAGGTTGAACCGCTTTTTTCGTTTTGGCACGATTCTGCTTTTGCCCGTTAGGTCCCACCAGGCCTGCGTTTGCGAGCGCCTGAAACTGGGCGGGGCCGACGACCAGCACATGAGTAGGCCGGGTCCGAAAAAGCCCTCCCATTTGATATAAGATATCCAGAGCCTTGGCATATTTGTTGTTGTCGGGAATGTGAACGTCCATTTTTCTTCCTCGGCCTGCGCTGCGAATCTCCTCCGCCCATTGTATCAAACACCCTCTGCTCCTGTTCAGCTATCCGCCTGCAGCCGTTGCCGCAGGGCTGCCAGCCCGCGCCGCAAGAGTGACGCGACCGCGGGGACCGTCTTGCCGAGTTGATCGGCGATCTGTTGCATGGTCTGCCCGCCGCAGTGTTTCAGGATGACCACCTTGCGCATCAACTTCGGCAGATCGGCCACGGCGTCGGCAAGTTGGAGCAGCTCCTCGTTGCGCTGGGCGGCGCGGCTGGGGGAGGTCGGATCCGCCGCCAGCCAGGCGGCCAATCCGCTCGACGAGCGATCCAGGTCGGCTTCCAGGGAGCGTTCGAGGTTCACATCGCGCCGGTCGCGCCGATAGTGTTTCAGCGTGTCCGCCAACGTGTGCGCCAGAATCTTGCGCAGCCACGCCGTCAGGATTTCAGGCGACCGGCCGCGCAGCGCGGCCAGGGAAACGCACGCGCGCAAGAGCGTTTGCTGAACGATGTCCGCGGGATCGAGCTTGCCGCGCAGGCTTGGATGCAAGTGCGCAGGCGAGCACCTCAAGATAACGGCGATAGGGCTCCAGGGCCTCGGCATCGCTTGTTGACATTCGTTCCCTTCGGCCGCACGACGGCATTCCGCTCTAGAGGAATAGACGACATCCGTGCGCCCGTGAACCATCCGGGTGGAATTGCGCGGCAAACAAAAACGCCCGCGGGGCTGTTCCCGCGGGCGTTATCCGTCGCGTGTGCCGCCGCTCCGGTCAGACCACCTCGCCGACCTTGTAGCGGATGAACTTCACCATCTTCAGGCCGTGCTGGGCCAGGAGTTGGCCGACCGTCTTGCTGTCGTCCTTGACGAACGGCTGCTCGACCAGGACGTTCTCGGCGAGCCAGGTCTTCATCTTGCCTTCGAGGATCTTCTCGACGATGTTGGCCGGCTTGCCCTTGGTCTTGGGGTCGTTGGCCAACTGGTCACGCGGCGATCTCCTTCTCCTTCTCGATCGTGGCGGCCGGCACGTCTTCCTTGGTCGCCGACACCGGGTTGCGGGCGGCAATGTGCATGCACACGTCGCGCAGCACCAGCGGCTCGGCCTTGGCGCCGTCGACCAGCACCAGCACGCCGAGCGTGCCGTCGTGATGGACTGTATTCGCCGACCAGGCCGGTCAGGCGCGTGAAGCGCTGTACGCTTCATGTTTTCGCGGATCAGGCCGATCACGTCGGCGATGCGCTCGTTGACCGTCTTGCCCGAGCCGTCGAACAGCTTCTGGGCCAGCAGCGCCTCGACATTCGCGGGATTGTGCAGGACCACCTGCTTGGCGATGTCGTTGGCGAGCTGGACGAAGTGCTCGGCTCTTGGCGACCGGGCGCTTTCGCAGCGCATCTCGACGATGGCGCCGACCTTCTGGGCGGTGTCGACGAAGACGGCGATGCGGCCCTCGGCGGTCTCGCGCTCGCCGCGCTTGACCTGAATGTCCTTGCATCTTCTTGCGCAGCAGCTCGGTGGCCTTTTCCATGTCGCCGCCGGCTTCGGTGAGGGCGACTCTTGCACTCCATCATCGGCGCGTTGGTCCGATCGCGCAGGGCCTTGACGTCAGTGGCAGAAATTCCCATGGCTGGTTTCCCTTGTTCCTTAAAGTTCCGCGGGCCGAACCGTTCGTGGGGTAGGCGTCCCGCCTGCCATCAGCGGCAGGCGGGACGCCTGCCCCACGACCCGCAATCTTCAGACAAACTCACCGTGCGCCGGGGTTCACCGGCTGCGGCCGGGGCTGGCGCCCGCCGGGCTGGGCGGCCTGCTCGGGCGGAATGGCCGCCTTGCCTTCCAGGACCGCGTCGGCCAGCTTGGCCAGAATCAGCTCGATCGAGCGGATGCTGTCGTCGTTGCCCGGAATCGGCAGATCCACCGTGTCCGGGTCGCTGTCGGTGTCGATCAGGGCCACCGTGGTGACGCCCATGCGCTGGGCTTCCTTGACGGCGATGTCCTCGCGCTTGGGATCGACCACGACCATGGCGTCGGGCAGCCGATTCATGTCGCGGATGCCCTGGAGGTTGCGGTTGATCTTGCGTCAGCTCGCGGTTGAGCGTGGCGACCATCTTCTTGCTGTAGCGCGCGGATCGCGGCCGTCTCGGGCGCCTTGGCTCAGATCGAGCTTGCCCGACTCGTTGAGCATGTTCTTCATGTGGTCGGCCAGGTTGACGCTGGTCGGGCTTTTCGCCGTGCGGCAGCCACATCGCTTCCAGCTCCTGCAACCGTTTGAGCCGGTCGCGGATGGTGCGATAATTGGTGAGCGTGCCGCCGAGCCAGCGTTCGCTGACGTACGGCATGCCGCAGCGGCCGGCCTCGCGCTCGATCGGCTTCCTTGGCCTGGCGTTTGGTGCCGACGAACAGCACGAGGCTGCCGCGGCTGGCGACCTTGGCGAGAAACCGATAAGCCCGCAGGAGGCCGCGGACGGTTTCACGCAGATCGATGATGTGGATGAGGTTGCGCTTGCCGTAGATGTACGGCCGCATCTTCGGGTTCCAGCGGCTGGCGCGGTGCCCGAAATGGACGCCCGCCTCGATCAACTCCTTGACTTGTACGATTGCCACACAGGACCCTCCTGCCGCGAGCCGGAAACCCAGCGCCCGAGGCATTGATTGAAGCCACGATGACGAAACAGAAGGTCATTGTAGGAATGGCGCTGCGGCGGGGGAAGAGGGGAATCATTCCTCATCCGGTGATTGCTTTGGTTGCGGACTGCGGCCAGCCTCACGGAGGTGGCGCACGTACATCTCCTTGGTGAGTTCGCATCTCAAAAGCGCCAAAAGCTGCGCGCGCGTTATGGCCAGCTGTCGGGCCATCATCCCCAGCAGCTTGTCGCCGATGTCCTTCTCGCCGTGGCTGATCTTGGTGTGGATGATCGTCTTCTTGCCATCGACCCAGAGTGTAAAGAAGGAGTGGTCGTTGTCGGTTCTGCGAAAGCCCTTCGCCTGCAAGGCGGCCGCGACAGCGCGGGCAGGTTTGGGCATGAATTACCCTGCTTTCGCTGAATCGTCCTTGCGGAGAGCAAGCAGTCGGTGCTTTAGCTCCTGGGCCGTTTCGTCGAGCGCGTCATCCTGTTCGACGGCATATTCGCGCCACAAGAAGGCGAAATTCTCATGGAGGTCGCGAAGCGCTTCCTCGCGGGCCTTGCCGAATCCCCACAGGTTGAGCCGCGCATTGTGGTAGACCCACAGCCCATCGATGAACTCGACCTGAACACTAATCGGCTTCTTAAGGTCGTACCGAGTGCCGTCATATTCAAACCGGCTAATGCGCACGCGGCTGCGAGTCTCACCGGCTGCCATGGCCCACCTCCCGGCTGTGATTATACCGGGGCCCGTCATTGAAGCTATCCCGGAACGGGCCATCAGTGCTCGCTCACTTCGCCAGCCAGCCGCCGTCGACGACCAGCGTCGTGCCCGTAATGTAGCTACCGGCGTCGCTGGCCAGCAGGAGCGCCGGTCCGATCAACTCCTCCGGCCGGCCCCAGCGGTTCAACGCGGTGCGCTCGGCGAACGCCTGCTTCTCCGCCTCGGACAGCAGGCTCATCGGCAGATCGGTCAGGAACGGGCCCGGCGCGATGCAGTTCACCGTGATGCCGTGCGTGCCGAGGTCGATGGCGCTGGCGCGCCAAGCCCAGCACGGCGGCCTTCGTTGCGGAGTAGACGTTGCGCTTCTCCTTCGAGACGAAGCCGAGCGTCGAGCTGATGTGGATGATCCGCCCCCAGCGCCGCTCCTTCATCTGCGGCACCAGGGCGCGCGTCAGCGCCATCACGGAGCTGAGGTTGATCTCCAGCACCTGGTCCCACGCTTCGTCGCTGATCGCGTCGATCGCCTGCGGCTTGTTGGTCCCCGCGTTATTGACGAGGATGTCCACCCGGCCCAGGAACTCGACGGCGGTGCGTGCCAGGCTCTGCACCTGATCGCGCTGCGCCATGTCGGCGACGATGTAGCGGCCGCGCCGGTGGGTGCTGACGAGGATGTCCGCGAGCGCGGACCTGAGCTCGGCCTCGGTCCGGCTGGAGATGACGATATCGGCGCCGGCCTCGGCAAGGCCGCGCGCCATCGCCTTGCCGAGGCCCTTGCTGCCGCCGGTGATCAGCGCGACTCGGCCAGTTAGATCAAAGCGTTGGCTCATCGCGTGCTGCTCCTGGGTTGAGTGGTGTTTCCTGGCGGCCATGGATAGTGGCAGCAGAGCCATAAAGCCATAAAGTGGCGACTCTTGCAGTCGACCACCCCGTATAATAACGTGCGCAGAGATTCCTGCCACTTGCAAGAACGTGCCGCCGTGCTCGATTGGCTCGCCAACCTCGGCAACCGCATCAACGACTGGGACCTGACCTGGGTCGGTTTTCGCGCGCTGCGGCCAGCGCCCGAGCAGAACATGACGGCACGCGTCGTTGGGCTGCTCTGTCTGGTTTACTGCCCACTCTCGGCCGTGATTGCGTTCTCGATCACCTATCTCACCTTCCACACTGGCGGCCGACATGCACCTGAGTCAGTGCCCTGGGTCGTCGGCGCAGCCGCCACGGTAATGTTCCTGGTTATGCAGAGCTTGCTGGCTCGCGCGTGGAACCGCCGCGCCGCCGTGCTGCGTGCCGCGAAAACCGTGAACCACGGAGCACACCAATAAGAACGGAATTGTTTTTATCCGTGTGATCCGTGTGATCCGTGTGATCCGTGTGATCCGTGTGATCCGTGTGATCCGTGTGATCCGTGGTTCAATTTCTTGGCGCTCTGTTTATTTAATCTTGAGCAGTTCGACCTCGAAGACCAGGTCGGAGTTGGCGGGGATCAGGCCGCCGCCGACCTCGCGTTCGCCGTAGGCCAGCTTGGCGGGGATCATTAGCTTGCGCTTGCCCCCTTCCTTCATGCCCGCCACGCCCTCGTCCCAGCCCTTGATCACCTTGCCGGCGCCGAGCTTGAAGCTGAAGGGCTCGCGTCGGTCGACGCTGCTGTCGAACTTCTTGCCGTTGGTCAGCCAACCGGTGTAGTGGACCTCCACGGTGTCGCCCTGCTTGGCTACGTTGCCGGTGCCTTCCTTGAGGTCCTGATACTTCAATCCAGAGTCAGTGGTCACGGTTTTCGGCTCCACTTTGGTGTCCTTGTTCTGGGCATGGCTGGTCGCCACACCCTGGCCCACGCACAGCCCGGCCAGCACAATCAGACCAAGCCCGCTACGCTTGCTCATGTCGCACATCCTTTCTCAACTCAGGGGATCCCACCGATCGGGGCGACCATGAACTGCTAATGTTACGACCAACGCACCGTCACGCCCAGGTGGCTCACCGAGTGGCTGGCACGCCTGCTCACATGGCACTTGCAGTTTGGGAAGACGGAATCGGTCCGCGCCGTGGCCGTGCCCGCACGTTGAACAGCCCGAAAATCTCCTCCTCGTTCATGCCCAGCGACGGTGACCCGTTCTGCCCGATCATCTCCTCGAATAGCTCCCGTTTCTTCTCGAGCACCTCGGCGATGCGTCCCTCGATCGTGTTCTGGCTCACGAAGCGCTTGACGAAGACCGTCTCCTTCTGGCCGATGCGGTGCGCGCGGTTGATCGCCTGGTCCTCGACGGCGGGGTTCCACCAGCGGTCGAACAGGAACACGTAATTCGTGAATTGCAGGTTCAACCCAACACTACCGGTTCCGTAGCTCATCAGCAGCACGTGCTTCGACGCGTCCGCCTTGAAGCGGTCGAGGATCGGCTGCCGTTCGCGCTGCGCGATCTTGCCGTGATAGAGCAACGGGCCATGAGGGGCCAACGCCCGCGCGAGCACTTCGAGCGGCTGCACCCACTGCGAGAACACGATCGCCTTGCGGCCGTTGTCGGCGACTTCCTGCATGTCGGCGACGAGTTGCTCCAGCTTGGCGCTGTCGCCGGTGGCGGGGTCGAAGTTGCAGATCTGCTTGAGGCGCATCACCAACTCGAAGACGTGCTGCACGCTGATCGTTTCGCCCAGCGCGTCGAGCTGCACGACGCCGTCGTTCTCGGCCCGGTCGTAGCTGGCGCTGGGCCGGCGTCAATTCGAGGAACACGTCCTGCACCACCTTGGGCGGGATGTCGCTCGCCACGTCTTCCTTCACCCGCCGCAGGATCGCGTCGCGCGTCAGCTCCGGCAGCAGCTTCGGCGACGTGCCGGGCGGGATGCGGCCGGGGTCGACAAACGCGAAAATGCTGACCAGGTCGTCGACGTGATTCTCGATCGGCGTGCCGGTCATGGCCCAGCTGCGGTCGCGGGAAATGCTGCGCACGACGTGGGCGGTCTTGGAATCGTGGTTCTTGACGCGCTGCGCCTCGTCGAGGACCACCACGTCGAAGTGGGCGCGCGGGTCGGCCAGGAACTCGGCGTCGCGGGTCAGCAGCTCGTAGTTGATCAGCTTGACGGGACAGCGCGAGGCGAACCATTGGGCCTTGCGCGTCTGCGTGTCGCCGCCGATCACCTCGAACGGCACGTCCTCGGCCCAGGTGCGCAGCTCGCGCGTCCAGTTGACGACCAGCGGCTTGGGACAGACGACCAGGACGCGGCGAATGAGGCTGCTGCCCAGGAGCAAGCGCAGCGAGACGATCACCTGCGCGGTCTTGCCCAGGCCCATCTCGTCGGCGAGCAGCGCGGCGTGGCGCGGCATCAAGAACGCGATGCCCTTGACCTGGTAGGGGTAGGGCTGGAACGGCAGCTCGACGTGCCGGCCGGCAAACAGGTCCTCCAGCGGCGGCTGCAGCAGATACAGCAACCGATCCTTGAACATGACCATGTCACTTGGCGGGCGGAGATGGGTGCGCGTCCGACGCGTGGGCGCAGTGGGCAGAGACGTGCCAACCGGAGGCGGCTCGGTCGGGAAACCTCCGGCCGGGGGCGCCGGCGCTGTCAGACTTGTGCCGACCGGCGGTTCGTCAGGCCGAAAGATGCGCAGGTTGGGCGGCGGGTCACCCGGGACGGGAAATTTCCAACCGTGGGTGCTTACCTCAATTGCCAGCTTCCCGAGGGGCGCACCCACGGCGCCCGGCCCAGCAGGCCGAGCTCACGCACCGATGGCTGCAGCGGGCGTTCGAACGCCGCCAGGGAGCGGACTTCGACGGTGGGCGGCGTGAGCATGGCGTCGCAACGCGGCGGTGCCATGACGGCCAGGTCGTCGGAGACGAGAAAAAGCGTCGCTTCGGGCGGGGGGGAGGATGCCTGCATAAATGTCCAGCAGTGTCCGCGCGTGTCGGGCTGTCAATGGTTTGCTTCGGGACTGCGGGCAGGGAGACTTTAAGGGCATTCAAAGATTGATCTCGCCGTGCCGTCTGAATGGGTCGGCGTGGCGACCGCATATCCGGCACAATTGTTGGAGTCCCGGCTTTGGCCGGTCTTTTCCGGCTAAATGACCGTGCGCGATTCGGCAGCGTTTGTGGGGCACGTTTCTTACGTGCCTGAGGAAAACCGGGCACGTAAGAAACGTGCCCCACAGAAGACGCGCTGCCGAATCGCGCACCGTGATCTAGAGCCGCGCGCTGTCGATGTCGGAATATAATGGCCAGCGATTGCACAGGCGAACCGAGCGCTAAACGGCAAGCCCGCAGGCGCGGAGAATCTGTCATGAACTCCAACGAATATCGTTCCTATCGCGGCCTGCCGGCACTGGCGGGATTGGCGGCCATCGACGCGGCGGCCCGACCCGGCCTGAGCGTCGAGGCGTGCGTCGCCCGGCTCAAGCGCTATCACTATGCCTTGGTGCGGCTGCACGAGATCCTGACGGCGCGCATCACCGCGGAGCCGATTTACGAGCTCAAGACCGCATTCTCACTGCACGCGTATCTCTGCTCCGAGCACGTGCAGGCCCTGCGCAGTCGCATCGGTGAAATGCGCGAGCCGCCGCTCGGATTGGAGGCAGTGCCACACGAGGCGCTGGCGATCTTCTTCGATGAGATCCTCGCGGCGCCGACCACCGAGGCATTGCTGCTCGGCATCTATGAAATCGCATTCCCTTCGCTCGATACAGCGTTGGCGCGACATCTGCGCGATACGAATCCACTCACCGATGCACCGTCGATTCGCGTCATTCGCTTCGCGCGCATGGAGTTGGCGGACATGATCGAGTTCGGGCGCAAGGCTATCGGCTGCCTCGTCGACGCGCAGACCAGAGCATCCCTCGAGAACTGGCTTCTGCTACTTGACAAATGCCAAATCGCCGCTGGATTCATCGATGGCACCGCCCCGCTGGATGAAACTCCGGCACGGCAATACTCGGCACAGCCGTACGTTTACGATCGCGTGCCGCGGCGTGACGAGCGCTTCCAGGATCCGTGGAACCAGGGCGTCAACGCCGAATCGTTCATCTACGACCCGGCGCTGCCGGCGAAGCCCAAGACGCTCATGATGCTGTTCAAACGACTGCGCGAGATCGACGTGCCGGAGATGATGGCGAGCATCATCGTCGAAACGACGGGCAAGCCGTGGGAGTATTATCGCGACATGTCGCGCCAGCTCTGGGACGAGGCCCGGCACGCGATGATGGGCGAGGTCGGCTTCGTCGCGCTCGGCGTCGACTGGACCAAGGCACGCATCACGCACAACTGGTCGTACCGGCTTAACACCGAATGTACGCCGCTTGAGCGGCACGCCGTCCTGTATTTCATCGAGCAGGGGCTGATGACCAAGACCGGCAAGCGTTATGAATGGGAACTGGGCGTCGAGTCAGGCGTGGCGCTGGCCGCGACATTGCAGGATTACGACTGGGCCGACGAGGTGCTGCACGCCCAGCTCGGCCGGCTGTGGTACATCCCGCAGATCGGCGAGTGGAAGCAGGCGCTGGCGTACGGCGACCAGTGCTGGTCGCGCATCCTCAGCAACTGGGACACGGTCCGCGCCAAGGGCTGACCGAACACGCGAACTGGTGGCCGGGAGTCTACGAACAGGCGTGCGCGCACTGGGGCGAGCCGCCCGATCCCAAAGTGCTGGCATTCAGCGAGACCTACGCGGGGACACGGGCGGATTTGAAGAATGTCACCGGCAGCGCGTGACAGTGCTACGTCTCTGGGGGGTGAGGGTCCTGGCAATTCTCGGCGTTCTGGTGAAGCCCGCAAAGAATCGATCAATCTTCCTTAGCCAACCGCGCGGGAAGCGCGAAGTTCGTCTAGGCCGTGCGGCGCGGCCAGAGTATAGAGTGCGCAACGCCCAGGCGGCGACGCGGAGCGGGGCGGCGGAGGAAATCGCATGGATGCGCTCGACGGATTACGCGTGGTGTTCGTCCACGACTGGCTGACCGGCATGCGCGGCGGCGAAAAGGTGCTCGACGTCCTCTGCCGTCGCTGGCCCGCGGCGCCGCTCTACACCGTCCTGCACCGCCGCGGCTCCATCACTGCGGCCATCGAAAACCGGCCGGTGCGCACCAGCTTCTTGCAGCGGCTGCCGGGCGTCCATCGGTACTACCGTTACCTGCTGCCGCTCATGCCGGCGGCGGTGCAGTGGCGGCTGCCGGATTGCGATCTCGTCGTCAGCAGCAGCCATTGCGTCGCCAAGGGCGTGCGGGCGCCGGACGGTGTGCCGCACATCTGCTACTGCCACACGCCGATGCGCTATGCCTGGCATCTCAAGGACGCGTACTTCCGCGGGCGCGGGCCGAAGCAGTGGGTGATCGATCGGCTGCTCGGCCGACTGCGGAACTGGGACCGGCGGACCGCGGCGAACGTTACCCATTTCATTGCCAACAGCCAGGTCGTCCACCGGCGCATTCAGGATTGCTACGGACGTGACAGCGTCGTCATCTATCCGCCGGTGGATACCGACTATTACTGTCCGGCCGACGTGAGGCAAGGCTTGCAGCGCGCGGATTACTATCTCATCCTGTCGGCATTGGCGCCGTACAAGCGGCTCGACCTGGCGGTGGAAGCCTGCCGCCGGCTTGATCGCAAGCTTGTGATCATCGGTTCGGGACAAGACGAGGCGAAGCTGCGCCGGCTGGCGGGGCCGAAGACCCAATTCCTCGGCTGGCAATCGGACGAGGTGCTGCGCGATTACCTGCGGCGCTCGCGGGCGTTGCTCTTCCCGGGCGAGGAGGACTTCGGCATCGTCCCGCTGGAGGCCCAGGCTTGCGGCACGCCGGTCATCGCCCTGGGCTGTGGCGGCGCCACCGAGACGGTGATTCCGCTCGGTAGCGACCCGGTCCCAACCGGCGTCTGGTTCCAAGAACAAACGCCCGATTGCCTGGCCGAGGCGATCGAGCGCTTCGAGCAGCATGCCGACCGATTCGATCCGGCGGTGCTGCGCCGTCACGCGCTGCGGTTTCGGACTCAGCGCTTCGCGGAGGAGATGTTCGCGCTGGTGCGCGGCGTGATGCAGGGCAAGGAAAGGCGCCCACTTGCGGCTTAGATGTGTTTAGGGGAGCTTGTGATGCCGATCCGACCGCGACGCTCCCAGCGTGGCCGCGTCATCCTGCTCGGGGCGGGGGCCCTGTTTGTCGTGCTGCAGTTGTCCTCGAGGATTCTGTTCGACTATTGCTGGCCCCAGGTGCGTTTCCCGACATTCCACGACCAGGTCCGCCGCTTCGATGCCCTTCCCGTACCTCCGACCATTCTCTGCCTGGGTAGCTCGCGCACCGGTTGTCTCCTCAAGGAGGCGGAAATCGGTCAGGTCGTCGAGGAGTTCACTGGGGACACCGCGGCGTTTTGCTTCAACGCCCAGCTCCCCAACGGCGACCTCATCGTGTCGGAGCGGATGCTGCGGACCTTGCTCGAACGGGGGGCTCGGCCTCGCTTCGCCCTCATCGAGCTCTGCCCGGAAGGCGTCAATCATCGCAATGGCTGGCTGGTCCATTACGTGGCCTGGATGCTCCGCTGGGAGGATATCCCGACCTACCTCAAGGACATGGCGGTGACGGGCAACCTCGTGCGTTTTGCCGGCACGCGCATCATCCCGCTGTACGTTTATCGTTACCAAATTCGGCTGCAGCTTGGCGCCCTGGCCTGCGATTGGTGCGAGCAGCGCCCATTACCCCAACCCCTCACCCCCGAGGGGAGAGCGGCAGGAGTGCGGCCCAGCTCGGTCGGCGTCACCGCCTATTGGCAGCAGCGTATCGCCGAGAGCCTGCACGAGGCCACGATCGACCCGAACCGCAACCTCACCATCGGCGTGGAAAACGTCCAGCGCGCTGTGCGCGACTACCGTCCCGGCGGCAACGCGGCGGCGGCATTGGAACGCGTGCTGATCTTGTGCCGGGCGCATGCCATCGAGCCGACCCTCTTCGGGCCGCCGCTGAGCAGCACTCACCGCGCTTGCTACACGCCCGAGATCGAGGCCGCTTTCCAGGCTTACGTATCTCGCGTCACCCACAAACACGGCTGCCGTTACCTCGACTACCGGGACGCATTGCCGGACACGTTCTTCGTGGACCACCATCACGCGACGCTTGAGGGTGGATTGCTCTTCAGCCGCAAAATCAGCCTGGAGGTGCTGGCCCCGGCGTGGCATGGCCGCGAAGTTCGTCTAGGCCGCGCGGCGTTGCCCGAGTAGAGTGCGTATAACGCCCAGGCTTCAAGCCCGCAGGCGAGTCTTCGAGCCTGGGGGGAACCCCGCGGGCTCGAAGACTCGCCTGCCGGCTTGGTGGCGGACGAGGAAATAGCATGGATGCGCTCGACGGGCTGCGCCTGGTGTTCGTCCACGACTGGCTGACCGGGATGCGCGGCGGCGAAAAAGTGCTCGACGTCCTGTGCCGTCGTTGGCCCGCAGCGCCGCTCTACACCATTCTGCACCGCCGCGGTGCCGTGAGTGCTGCCATCGAGCAGCGGCCGGTGCGCACCAGCTTCTTGCAGTGGCTACCGGGCGTTCATCGGTACTACCGTTACCTGCTGCCGCTCATGCCGGCGGCGGTACGCTGGCGGATGCCCGACTGCGACCTGGTCTTGAGCATCAGCCACTGCGTCGCCAAGGCGGTGCGGCCGCCGGAGGGCGTGCGCCACATCTGTTACTGCCTCACGCCGATGCGCTACGCCTGGCACCTCAAGGACGCGTACTTCACCGGGCGCGGTGTCCGGCAATGGCTGATCGATCGGATCCTCGGGCGGTTGCGGGAGTGGGATCGGCGGACCGCCGCGGACGTCACCCACTTCGTCGCCATCAGCGAGACGGTTCGCCGGCGCATTCGCAATTGTTACGGCCGAGACAGTGCGCTGATCTATCCGCCGGTCGACACCGACTACTACCGACCAGCCGACGTGACGCGGGAGGACTACTATCTGGTCCTATCGGCATTCGCGCCCTACAAGCGGCTTGACGTGGCGCTGGAAGCGTGCCGGCGACTGGATCGCCCGCTGGTGGTGATCGGCTCCGGCCAGGACGAGGTGAAGCTGCGGCGGCTGGCAGGTCCGAAGACGCATTTCCTTGGCTGGCAGCCCAACGGAGCCGTGCGCGATCACCTGCGCCGCTGCCGGGCGCTTTTGTTCCCGGGTGAGGAGGATTTCGGCATCGTCCCGGTCGAGGCGCAGGCGTGCGGCACTCCCGTCATCGCTTGCGGCCGAGGCGGCGCGACCGAGACGGTGGTTCCGCTGGGCGCGGACGCCGCCCCGACCGGCGTGTGGTTCAACGAGCAAACGCCCGATTGCCTGGCTGAGGCGATCGAGCGTTTTGAGCAACACACGGAGGCATTCGATTCGCCGGCACTGCGCCGACATGCGCTACGCTTTCGGACGGAGCGCTTCGTGGAGGAGATGTTCGGGCTCGTGCGGGAAGTGATGCATGGCAAGGGCACGGACGGGTCAAAAACCGTGTCCAAGGTCGGCGTTTACGTTTAGGCGATCGGCAGGTGAACGCGTACCCTCGCTTGCGCGTTGGGCTTGTGTCAGTCACAAGCCCGACGCGCAAGCGAGGGTAAGTTAACTCCTGCCGCTCGCCTTAGCGTTCGCAGGCTGCGTGCGAACGCTAAACGGCAAGCCGATGGTGCTCACGGCCAGAATAGCTGCGGCGCGTGGTGCGGATCGAAGGTCGGCACCGTCACGATGCGCTGCGTCGGCACCAGCGTCTGCTGCCACTCCATGGTCAGCGCCTGATCGTAAGTCACGACCGGCACGACCTGCTGGTACTCGGTAATCCGCTCCTCGGGCACCAACCGCTTGACCTTCATCCTGTATTCCTTGACCTGCGGCTGCATTTCGTGCACGACGCGAATGATCTTGTGCGTCCTGGCCTCGGGCCGGCAGGCGATGATCGGCAGATGCGACGGCCCGGTCAGAATGAACGGCACCAGAATGTTGGTCGTCACTTCCTGCTCCACGAGGCGGGCCACCGGAGCGTAGATAACCTGACGCTGCACCTCGTCGACCTCCTTCGACACATAGACGTACGTCTTGACCTTGGTGACCTTGAGTTTGTACGTCATGCGCGGGACCACGGTCGGCACCTGCTGCTGATACACGTGCGGCTGATAGCCGGTGACGATCTGCTGCTGGAACACGGTTCCCGGCGGCCAAACGTCGAAGCCGGGCCAGTTCAGGACGACAGCGAGCGTGTCGGGATTGAAGATGCCGAACGCCCGAGCCGGCGTCGCCGCCAGACCCAGCGCCACGATCGCGACCGCCGCCACAAGCCACTTCTTCATGCGCAACCCTCCCATCGGCAAGATGCCTCAAGCCGCCAAAGAACGCACAACAGGCAACCTGCTCCAAAGGTGGCTTTCGCCGGGCCGTGATGCCAAGTCAAACTTGCCCGATGGGGGCGCTTTTGCCGGCACGCATGGCGTTACAATCGATCCGGACGGCAACACGTGCCGCGGTCCTATCGAAAAGCCACGGGGATCAGCTCACCGGTCTGGGTATCGTAGACGCCACAGAAGCCTTCGCACACCGCCGCGACAAGCACGAGGTAGCGCTCGGGCGCTTGGAGCTGAATCGCTTGGCTGCCGTCCCACGGGATCACGCGCTCGCGGGTCGTCACCAGCCAGCGATGGTGATGGCCGATAAACATCACGCGCTGACTGCAGGCGTCGAAGCTCCGTGCCGCTTTCTCGGGGACATCCGGCATCCCGCCCGTGTCCCAGAGACCCATGACGTCGTTGAGGTTGCGCCACGGCTGCACATGGCTGAACAGGCAATCCTCGACTTCCAGGGACGGCCGAAAGGTTGCAAAATAATCCAGGACCGCGCCCCCATAGCGAGCTCGCCGCGAGGACACCAGGGCCGAGGGATGGCTGCACAGCCCAAATTCGTGGTTGCCCCATACCCCCGCGATACCTCGCTGCGCCAGCAACGCGACGGTCTCACCGATCGCGGCGCCCGTCTCGAACACATCGCCCAGGCAGATGATTCGATCGACGCCGTGCCGGTCGCACTGCGCGAGGGCAAGCGCGAGGTCTGCGACGTGCTCGTGGATGTCGGTGACAAGGCCGAGCTTCATACATCACCTGCCGCCGACCCCTGCCGCCTTGTGCGGCAGGTGAAGCAGTTTGGCCAGCTACAATCCGCCGCGTGTCAGCGCCGCCGACCCCTGCCGCCTTGTGCGGCAGGTGAAGCAGTTTGGCCAGCTACAAGCCGCCGCGCGTCTGCGCCGCCGACCGCTGCCGCCTTGTGCGGCAGGTGAAGCAGTCTGGCCAGCTACAAGCCGCCGCGTGTCTGCGCCGCCGACCGCTGCCGCCTTGTGCGGCAGGTGAAGAGTTTGGGCGGCTACCGCACAGCCGTCATGTCATATTCCCCGAAAGTCCCCGTGTAATAGCATGGCTCCCAAATGGCCTTTTGGCCCACAGCATATGCCAGGTTGTTCAAGAACGCCACCGCGATGTCCTCGGGAGAATGTGCGATGTTGCCTCGCAGCGATGCGTGCAGATGGTCCGGCATTACGGACAGGCGCGAGACGGCGTAGCCCTTTTTGGCCGCGATCTTGAGCGACCAATCGCGAATGGTTCCCAACAGCTCGGGGTCGGCAATCCGATAGCGCCGCTCGACGACCAGGACGAGGTGCAGGTTATACCAGTACCGCCCGCTATTCGTCGCCGTCGGCGCTGCCAGGTCGACGGCGGGATCTGTGACGCTGAAGCGTCTCAATTGCTCCGTAAAACGCGGGTCGGCAAACTCCTCCTACTCAACCTGGCCCTCGATGTAGGCCTCGACATCGGCGCGATGATTGTTGCCAATGGTCCCGACCGCCACTTTGCGACTGAACGCGACCGGGAGCCGCGCCTTGCGCAAAGCATCTTGCAGACGGCCCTTCACACGGGCCGCGAAGAAAACGGGCGAGACCGGCGGCCGCACGCTGAATGTGAACTGGATGAGGTCCAGAGACCACCGCTGCTCGAGCTTGCGCAGGCCATCCTTTTCCCAGGCGGCTTCCAGCGGTTCCCAAAAAGCTGCTGAAGGCAATTGCGGAAACGTTGCTGCGGAGGGCCAGCCGGACCACGTATAACGCAGCTGATAGGCGGGCGCGCAGGGTCTGGGCCGAATACAAGGGGAGCATGGGTGAGTCCCTGACTGGGTCGGACTGTTTCACCTGCCGCCCAAGGCGGCTGGGGTCGGGTGCCATTGTAGCTGGTCAAACTCCTTCACCTGCCGCGCAAGGCGGCAGGGGTTGCGGCGAATCCTTGACGTTGCGTTTTAGCCTGCAAGACTCCTTCACCTGCCGCACAAGGCGGCAGGGGCTGCGCCGGGCTGCGCCCCTTTGAAGCAGAACAGCTGCCGTCCGGAATCGACACTCCATCCAGCCTACTTGCCGAGTTTCGTTTTCGCTGGAACGCCGTTGAGTGTTTCCAGGCTGCGGATGGAACGCAGAATCTCGGTATCGCGTGCTGGCACGAAGTCGCACGACAGGTTCGTGAGCGGCATGCCGCGCAGCGGCGATAGATCGGTTACCTTCGCGTTCTGGCAAAACAACGTCGCCAGCTTCATGTCCGCCAGCGGCGTCAGGTCGGATACCTTGGTGAAGGAGCAGGACAGGAAAGTCAGCGGCATCCCCTGGAGCGGCGTCAGCTCGGATACCGGCGTTCCCCAACATGCCAGCGTCGTTAGCTTCATGCCTTGCAGCGGCGTCAGGTCGTTCACCCGAGTCCGGTAGCAAAACAAGAAGGTCAGCGGCATCCCCTTGAGCGGAGACAGGTCCGCCACCGCCGTGTCGAAGCACCGCAGCTCGGTCAGCGGCAGGCCCTGCAGCGGCGACAGGTCGGCGAGCTTGCCCGCACCCTCCTTGCTGCCGTAGCACGAGAGTTTTTGCAGCGCGGTCAATGCCCGAAGTGGGGAAAGGTCCGTCACGTTGTCCGTCACGAATTGCAGTTCCGTCACAACGTTGTTCTCGAGCTTGTACGTCACCTTGCCGTTGAATTCCGGATTGCGTTCCTTGAGTTCTTGAACCACGCGTTTCAGCGTATCGGGCAAGGGCGATGAATCGACGGTGGAATTGATCACCGTCAGAACCTCCGCCTCCAGGAGACGCTGTAGATAGACGTCCTCCCACGGCGCGTCCTTGACTGGCTTTGCCTGCGCCGCGGCTTCCACGGCCTTCTGCCTCTGCCCCAATGCCGCGTACGCCAGGGCAAGGAGGTTGTGTGTCAGCGGGCTCGGCTTGCCGTGCAGCCTGGCCGCCTCGGTCAATGCGGCGAGCGCCTTCGCATGCTCGCCGTTACGGTACAGGGCGCCGCCGTGGAAGGCGTGGTTAAGCCAGTTGCTTGGGTCGCCCTTCAGCGCCGCGCGGTGCCGATCAGCAGGCGTGCCGGCGCGATGCCGCTGTCCTTGTACAGGACGCCGGTGCAGGCGATGCCGTCGGGAAACGTCAGTTCGTGAAAGGGAGTTTGCACCGCGACCGGCAACCCCGCCAGCAGATTCAGACGCTGCGGGCCGGTGGCGAGCCAGCCGGCCAGACCGCTCGCTTCTTGCGGCGCTGCGGCAAAGTGGTTCTTCCCCGCAAAGTAGCGGCCCAGACGGAACGCCAGGGCCAGCGGCTGCTCGTCTTTATCCGCTTGCTCGGCGAGTTCGCGGTGCAGGTGTAAGTCGGGGGCGGTCACCCAGAGGCGGAAGCGATATTCCTTTTCCGAAAAAGCGGCCCCTGGCGGTGCCCCTTCCCAGGTCCGCGCGTCCCACAGCTTGACCGTTAAGTCCGCGCAGAGTGCGCAGTTCCTGGCCGGTCCGCGCGTCCCACCGCTTGACCGTTTTTTCCCAACTCGCCGAGGCCAGGACATGGCCCTCTGGGGCGAACGCCACGCACCCAAACGCACCGTAGAGGGCGCGGAGTTCCTGGCCAGTCCGCGCGTCCCACAGCTTGACCGTGAAGTCCCTGAATCCGGCGCCGGCGGAGGCCAGCACCTGGCCGTCCGCGGCAAACGCCACGCTCGTAATATGGTCCGTGTGCCCGCGCAGTGTGCGGAGTTCTTTGCCTGTGCGCGCGTCCCACAGCTTCACCGTCTTGTCATGGCTCGCGGAGGCCAGCACCTGGCCGTCCGCGGCAAACGCCACGCTCCAGACCCTGTCCGTATGCCCGCTCAAGGTGCGGAGTTCCTGGCCAGTCCGCGTGTCCCATAGCTTGACCGTCTTGTCATCGCTCGCAGAGGCCAGCACCTGGCCGTCCGCGGCAAACGCCACGCTCCAGACCGTGTCCGTGTGCCCGCTCAGGGTGCGGAGTTCCTGGCCGGTCCGCGCGTCCCACAGTTTGACCGTTTTGTCCCAGCTCGTCGAGGCCAGCGCCCGGCCATCCGCGGTAAACGCCACGCTCGTGAGAGGAGCCGTATGCCCGCGGCAAGTGAAGAGGCTACCCTCAACGTAGTGCTTCAAGAACCGCCAGGGGGTGAAGCGAAATTTGTCGGGTACCTGCTCCAGCAAGTCCTCGGCGAGCGCCGCCTGATTTTCCTCAAAGCGGCTACGGGCCAGCATCATCGTCGAGGTCGCGTACCGGTCCTCGGCGAGCTCGCGGGCTTCCTTCTCAGTCCGCGCCAACTCGAGCGCGTTCTTCTCTGAAATCTCAAGCTTGCTGTTGGCGGCTTTCGTTTCGTCGTTGGATTTCTTCAGGTTCTCGTTGGCTTGCCGGGTTTCGGCCTCGCGGTTGCGGATCGTTTCATTGGCCTGGGACAGGAGCACGTTGCCGGCGCCCAGAGCGGCCAGCGCGACGACGAGGCACGCCGCGGCGCTCGACACCAGCACGCGGTGCCGGCTCGTCCAGCGCCGGGCCTTCACCGTCCACGGCTCCGGCCACGCCCGCACGGGCTCGTCCGCCAGCCAGCGCTCGACCTCCTCGGCCAACTCGCGGGCTGTGGCGTAGCGGTCCGCGGACCGGCGCGCCATCGCCTTCAGACAGACGGCTTCGAGGGCAAGCGGCACGGTGGGCTGGACACGGCGCGGCGCGGCGAAATCGCCTGCACGCACCTTGTTCAGCGCGTCGGTGCCCTTGAACGCTACCGTGCCGGTCAAGAGGTGGTAGAGCGTGGCGCCCAGCGAGTAAACGTCGGCGGCCGGGCCGAGCTGCTCGAGCCGGCCGGCAGCCTGCTCGGGGCTCATGTACGCGACGGTGCCCATGATCGCGCCGGCCACCGTTTTGGCGCGGTCGCTGCCGCCGGCCGGCCGGAGCGTGGATTGCTCGGCGATTCCGTCTTCCCTGACCGCTGCCCCCTGACCCCTGATCCCTGTCTTGGCCATGCCCCAATCGACCACCAGCGTTTCGCCGTAATTGCCCAGCATGATGTTGCCCGGCTTGAGGTCGCGGTGCAGGACGCCGCGGCTGTGGGCATACGCGATGGCGTTGCACACGTCCATGAAGCGGTCCAGCAGC
Organism: uncultured Gemmataceae bacterium; assembly: GCA_963834865.1. GTDB lineage: Bacteria > Planctomycetota > Planctomycetia > Gemmatales > Gemmataceae > CAWIDK01. Next base: position 44,288 of record CAWIDK010000002.1, on the reverse strand, counting down.
TTGCGGAAATCGAGCGAGCGGAAGTCGGGGCTGAGGGGACCGGCGGGATTCGAAGACTCACCCCGCGGCGTGGAATGGAAGCGTCCGATCGCGTCCTTGAGGCTGTCGCCATCGATGAAGCGCATGGCGTAGTAGGGCCGGCCGTTGGCGTAGGCGCCCAGGCCGTAGACCGGCACGATGCCCGGATGCTGGAGATTGCCGGTGATTTCCGCCTCACGCACGAAGCGGGCCCGGCAGTCGGTGTGGTCGGCGTAGCGGTCCTGGATCTCCTTCAGGGCGACTTCGCGGTTCAGCTCGGTGTCGACGGCGAGAAACACCTCGCCCTGGCCGCCCTTGTCGTGGAGCCGCAGCCGGCGGAATCGGCTGCCGACGGGCGTGGCAATGGCGGGCGCATCGTCATGCTTTGCGGCCAGCGCCTGCAGCGGGGTGAGCAGCGCGTCGGCGTGCTGGCCGGCGCTCAGGAGCGGTTCGAGCTGCTCGGCCAGCTCCGCATGGCGGCGCAGGAACTCGACGCGATCGGGTCGCCGGCCGGCCTCGACGGCCTTCTGGTAGGACAAGAGCGCCTCGGCGACGCGATCCTCGAGCTCGGCCGTCGCTTGATAAGCCTGGGTGGATGCGGCGGCGCAGAGCGGACAGGATGCCGGCTCGCCGCCGGTAACTTCCCATAGGTGGCCGCGCGGGCAGGTGCGTACTTCCTTCATCGGCTGGCTCCTTTCGGTTCGATTTTCAGCACGTAGGCCGGATTTCCAATCCGGCCTGGGGCGGTAGCGCTCCAGAGACCATGCATTGGGTGCAGGCATAGCCGCTCCCAAAAAAGGACGGAATCCGCATGCCGATGACTCGCGCAGGGAGCGCGTTTTCAGACGGGCGGCTTCGCCGAGATAGGTCAAAGTGCCATCTTAACCGGCCACGTGGCGCGACGGAAGGAAAAAGACTGTCGGAAAAAACAGAATCTCACGCACACGCGCCAAGACGCAAAGGCATCGGCTGCCTGCTTCAGCGATTTTCTTGCGTCTATGCGTGGGATGTGCGCGGAGCAGACCGCCGGGACAAGCTCGGCGGCTTCGGTGTCACCGGCTCTACCGTAAGGCGAGCGGCAGCGCCCGCCAAATCGGAACAACCGGAACCTGGGGAACAGGCAGGGCGCCCACAACTAAATAGGGGCAATGCGCAAAAAAATCCGGGCCTCCTTGCGGAGGCCCGGAGCACCAAGCATACTTACGGGTCCCGTCCATCCCTTCGGTAGCCTGGCAGCCTTAAACCGTCCCCCCTCGGACGGTTAAGAGCCCATAGCTTTGCGACCCCGCCTCACGACGGGTGTGCCTTTGTCGAGAACGGCGTTGACCGTTGTTCGGCGACGGGTTGGGTACCCGTCACGAAACAACCATAGGTCGAAGAATCGGCGCGTGCAAACGGATCGGAAAAAAAGTGGCAAGTTCCGCGGCACCCAATTATCGCAAGGCCTGAAAAAAAAGCCCCGGCAATAATTCCGGGGCTTGTGCTTGCGTCATTGCACGCTTACGACTTGCCGCTGAAGCTGATCTCCTTCAGCCAGGCCAGCGGAATCGGTCGGGTAACGTCTTCGTCGGCGAATTGCCAGCTGTGCAGGCCTTCCTCGCCGCGCTGCCACGAGAAGTAGGCCCGGCGATTGTTGACGAGGGTCGGGAAGCCGACGCGTCCCTCGTCGCCGTCGAGCAGAATCACGCCCAGCTCCCGCAGCTCGGTCAAAGCATCTTGCAGGCTCAGGTCGGCCTGGGCCATCTCGTCCTTGATCCTGTACCGACGCTGGCGCTCCGGCCAGGCCAGCACGCGTTTTTGACGATCCAGCGCCTCCTCTTCCGGCTGCAAACGCCGGAGGGCTTTCTGGCTCGCGAGGATATCGTCCACGATGCGCTGCACCAGCGGCAGCATGCGCTGGACGGTCTTCAGGTTGAGGTTCGTCTCCGCACGCTCAGGTTTGTCGGAGGCGTCCGGCGTGCGGAAGCCCTTCGAGCCGCTCATCGTTGTCCCCTTTATGCCGAACGGCCACGCCCAGGAAAAGCTCTAACTACATCATACGTCGGGAATCAAGGGGAAAAAGCTCAGTCATTCGCGATTTCCCCAACCGGTCTCAGGCCCGCGCGTCCCGTATCTTGTAATCGCTCGACCTTCGGCAACTTGCGCGGATCCCGCCTGCGGCGTTGCTTGCCGCTTGCATATTGCCACCGACGGATTAAGCATCGCCGCGCCACTGCACGAAGCCCTCCAGCGCGTAGAACTCGGGCAGGCCTAGCTGATCGTAAACCTTGGCCGTGTTGCGGTTGCGATCCTCGGCCCGCTGCCAGAACTCGCGCTTGTCGCTGCCGCCGGGAAACATCGCCCTGTCCTTTTGCGATTGGTGGCGGAAAATCGCGCTCTTCTTGCGCTCCAGGTCGCTGGGGCTGAGCGGCACGACGCGCTCGATCTCGTGCGGCTCCCATTCCTCCCAGGCGCCGCGATAGAGCCAGACCTCGAAGTCCTGCCCGGCGCCAGCGCTGCGCTCGCCGCGCACTCGCCGCACCGCCTCGAAAACCGCCGTCGCGCAGGTGCGATGCGTCCCGTGCGGATCGGACAGCTCCCCGGCCACGAAAATCTGGTCGGGCTGCAGCCGGCCGAGCAGCGCCACGATGTCGTCGATGTCCTGCGGCTGAATCGGCGCCTTGGCAATCGTGCCCGTCCGGTAGAAGCGCAGATCCATGAATTCCAGCTGCTCGGGCGGCACTCCCGCGGCCAGGGCGGCGGCACGCGCCTCGGTTTCGCGCACCAGCTTCTTGATCGTCAAGAGGTCCGGCGAGTCGGGCTGGCCCGGCTTCTTCGATCGCAGGAACTCCTGTACCCGTTGCTTTACCTCCGCCGTATGCTCCGTGTCCAGGCCAAACAGCTCGTTGAACGCGCAAACGAAGTCGGCGAACCGCCATGCGTCGTGGTCGAAGACGGCAATGTTGCCGCTGGTCATGTACGCGATGTGGACCTTGTGTCCCTGCTCAACCAGGCGGATGATGGTGCCGCCCATGCTGATCACGTCGTCGTCGGGGTGCGGGCTGAACACCAGGCAGGTCCGCGCGCATGCTCGCCGGCCGGGTGCGTGCAGATGGTCGCCATCATCTCATCGAAGACGCGCCGGCCGAGCCGATGCGCCGGTCCGTGTTCGCGCAGCAGCTCGTACAGCTCGTGCTCGCGGAAGTCGTCATCGGACAGCTTGAGCAATCCCTTGTTGGCGGCGAGACTTAGGCCGATGACGGCACGCCGCGTCAGGTTCGGCGTCCAGTTGACCGAGCCGACCCGCCACGGCATGCGGATCGGCGTCAGGTGGCCGGCCGCCGCGTGATCGAGAATGAACGTCGTGTCCGGATGGCGCTGCAGGAAGCTGGCACTGACCGCTTCGGTGCTCTCGTGCTCGACGGCCCGGCAGACGATCGGCGCCTTGTGCTCGCCGAACGCCATGATCACGACTTTGCGGGCCTCGAGGATCGTGCCGACGCCCATCGTGATCGCCTGCTGCGGGACGTTCTCCTCGCCGAAGAAGCCGCCGGCCGCATCGCGGCGCGTCACCGGGTCGAGCGTCACCATCCGCGTCCGGCTATGGCGTGTCGAGCCGGGCTCGTTAAAGCCGATGTGCCCGCTTCGCCCGATCCCGAGGATTTGCAGATCGATGCCGCCGGCCCGGCGAATCATCTGTTCGTAGCGGGCGCAGTATTCCTCAACGTCGGCCGCCGGCACAGTGCCGTCGGGGACGTGAGCGTTCTCGGCCCGGATATTGACGTGGCTGAAGAACGTCTCGTTCATCCAGCGGCAATAGCTGTGGTCGTCGTCAGGCCCCATTGGGTAGTATTCGTCCAGGTTGAACGTGACCACGCGCGAGAAATCGAGGCTGGCCTCCTTGTGCAGGCGGATCAATTCGCGATACAGTCCGACCGGGGTCGAGCCGGTCGCCAGACCGAGCACGGTGGCACGATTGGCTGAGTTGTTCTGCCGAATCAGGCTCTCGATCATCAGCGCGACGTGGCGCGAGGCCTGGCCGCTGGTCGGAAAGACCAGGGTCGGGATCTTCGTGAATGGGACGTAGTGGGAAGACATCGCTCGGGTCCAAGGCGGCGATTCGGGCCGCACCAAAACGCCGCTGCGTCGAGAGAGGGAGCGCCAAATCCCTATCGCTTCCGGTACAGCTACTGTACATTAACAGGGACCCACCGACCACGGTCGCTGGACCACCATCCTTCCTCGTGCGGTACTGGACCGATGCTCGAGATCACCCTCAACGGCCAGCGCCGGGCGCTGTCCGAGGCTGTTTCCGTTCAGCACCTCTTGCGCCAGCTCGGCTACGACAGCCCGCGCGGCCTGGCGGTCGAGGTCAACTGCGAGGTCGTTCCCGCCGCCTGCCACGCCGAGCGCTGGCTTGCCCCGGGTGACTCTGTCGAGGTGGTGACGCTGGTCGGCGGTGGCAGCCCGACCGCCGACAAGCCGCTGCTGGTCGGCAAGTTCCGCTTCCAAAGCCGGCTCATCACCGGCACGGGCAAGTACGCCACCTACGACCTGATGCGCGAATGCCTGCTGGCGAGTGGCTGCGAGGTGACGACCGTGGCCGTGCGCCGCGAACGCCTCATCGACAAGCAGGGCCGCAACATTCTCGATTACCTCGACCTCGGCAAGCTCACGATCCTGCCGAACACCGCCGGCTGCTTCAGCGCGGAGGACGCGATCCGCCACGCCCGGCTGGCGCGAGCTGCTCGCCAACCTCGGCAACGCGGGCGCCGACTGGGTCAAGCTCGAATGCCTCGGCGATCCACGGACGCTGCTGCCCGATCCAATCGCGACGCTGGAAGCGACCCAGCAATTGGTCAAGGAGGGTTTCCAGGTGCTGGTCTACACCAGCGACGACCCGATCATGGCGCGCGGCTCAAGGAGGCCGGTGCCGCGAGCGTGATGCCGGCCGGCAGCCCGATCGGCAGCGGTCAGGGCATTCTCAACCCGAACAACCTGCGCATCATCCTCGAGTACCTCAAGGCCGGCGATCCCGAGTATCCGGTGATCGTCGACGCCGGCGTCGGCACCGCCAGCGACGTGGCGGTGGCGATGGAGTTGGGCTGCGACGGCGTGCTGCTCAACACCGGCATCGCGCACGCCCAGGATCCGCTGCGCATGGCGTACGCAATGAAGTACGCCTGCGAGGCGGGCCGGCTCGCGTTTCTCGCGGGGCGCATTCCGAAGAAGCTATACGCCCAGGCGTCGAGCCCGATGGAAGGGCGGATTGCGCCGGCGGGTGGCGGCAAGGTTTGACCATTCCCAGGAGCACGGCTATGAACATCATCGTTGACCCGGGACCGGTGGCGGCTGCGGCGCCGCTGGACCTGGATGAACCGTTGTACGAGATCATTGACGGCCTACGGGTGGAGATGCCGCCCATGAGCACGCTCGCGAATGCGGTCGCCAACCGCCTATCCCACAAGCTCGACACTGCGGGTGAACAAAGCGACCGCGGCCATGCGTTCACGGATATGCTGTTCCACCTGGCCCTGCCGGTTGATCGCAATCGCCGGCCCGACGTTGCGTTCGTATCATTCGACCGCTGGCCGAAGGACCGGCCGTGGACAAGCGACAATGCCTGGGATGTGGCGCCCGATCTCGCGGTCGAGGTGACCAGCCCGAACGATTTCGCCGACGATCTGGTAGTGAAGCTGGACGAATACTTCCGCGCCGGCGTGCCGCTCGTTTGGGTGGTCTACCCGAAGCAGGCCATGGTGCACGTTTACGAATCATTGACCCAGGTGCGCGGGTTTACCCGTGCCGACGTGCTTGAAGGGGGTTCGGTCCTGCCGGAGTTTCGCCTGGCCCTGAACGAACTTTTCCAGCCGCCATAAGCGCGTTGCGCCATAACGGCACGTGATTTGGCAATGGCGCGCCGCCGAGAGTGAAGCATCCGAGATACGGACGGGTTTCCGCCATGATCGAAAGAATCCATATCCAGAATTACAAATGCTTGCTGGACACGGAAGTCACCCTGGGGCCTTTCAATGTTCTGATTGGCCCCAACGATAGCGGCAAGAGCAGCTTTCTCGACGGCCTTCAGCTCCTCGGTGCAGGTCGGCTGGACAACCCCGAGCCGCTGGTGTGGCAGAAGGAAAAACATCGGAATATCATCCTCGACGTGTCTGGCCGCAAGGGCAAGCCATTTCAGTACCAGTTGATAATTCCCGCGGCGACCGGAAGGGTACTTGAGACTCTGGAGATTGCCGGCAAACGCACTTTCCAAACGGCCTACGAAGGCGGCGTCTTAGTGGTAAACGACTACAACCCGAGGTTCAACCTCGGTGAAACGGAGCGTGCGATAAAGCACGTCGCGGCTCATGAAAAACACCAAACTGGAACGGGGGGACCGGTTACCGAGGTGCTGGACTGCCTGCAATCATCGCGAACCTTCCGGCTTGATCCCTACGCAATGCGGATAGCCGTCCAAGCAGCGCGGAATCCGGTACTCAACTGGCGAGGAGACAATCTAGCAGCAGTGCTGCAGGCCATGCTCTCAGGGCCCGACCGAAAGGCCATCCTTGACTTGGAGTCAAAGCTCCATGACGCCATTCCGACGTTGAAGGGCGTTTCTTTGTCCACGCTGCCAGACTCATCGCATCAGATTGAATTCACGCTCAATGTTGATACGCGACCGCCAATCACCATTCCCTGCGCTCAGGCATCGGACGGTGCAATGCTTCTAACTGGCTTTCTGGTCCTCGCCTATGGAAACACGCCAGAACGGCTCCTGATCGAAGAGCCCGAAAACGGCTTGCATCCGTCGCGTCTGAAGATGGTCATCGACATCCTTCGCAAGATCAGCACCGGGGAAATCGGAAATCAATCGCGACAAGTGATCGTCACCACGCACAGTCCGCTGCTGCTCAATTTCGTCCAGCCCGAAGAGGTGCGCATCTTTCGCCGCGATGAAACACAGGGAACGAAGGTCACGGCGATGGATCAGGCCCCAGACATCGGGCGTTTGCGGCGCGAGTTGCGCCGGGTGAATTGTGGTACCTGTTCGGCGAAGAGGATCTGGTAAAAGGGCAAGCTTCATGAAGGTGCTGTTCGTGGGCGAAGGGCCGCAAGACGTTGGCTCGCCCGAATTCGCTCCCGGCGTGCGGCCCGCGACCGGCGTGATCCCGATACTCGCTCGGCGCGTCTGCCCCGAAATCGGCGATGACAGCGTCTGCATTTTCTGGCGTGAAGTGCCGGTTCTGCCGCTGAAAAAGAAGAAGATGCGGGGCTGGGCTGCCAAGGTCCGCAGCTCGGTCGCTCTCGCCGTCAAGAACGTATGCGACGGCGCCGTCTGCGTGGCTGATCGGGACCGAGACGAGGATCGATTGTCGGCGATGGGACAGGGCGCGCTGGAGGCGGCGGCCGTTGTTGAGCCCGACCATCGCATCGTCTGCGGCGTCGCCGTTGAGTCGATCGAGGCCTGGATTCTTGGAGTTCCCGCTGCCATTGCCATCGTGCTTGGGCTCGAAGTCGCCGAGATTCAGCAGCATTACCGAATGGCCGAGATCGAGGAACTCTACCAGAATAGCGAGAAGGGAGAAAAGCGACCGAAGGATCTTCTGGAAAAGCTCGCGCGGTTGAAAAACCAAACGGCGGACAGCCGCTTCCGTGAACAGGTCGCGAGCAACGCCGACGTCGCCGCACTGGAGAGAAACTGTCCCAGTGGCTTCAAGCCGTTCGCAGAAAAGCTGCGGGCGGCGTTCGGACCACGGCCACAACCGTAACCTTAACCAACGACGCCGCACGAACGCTGCCGCGCCAAGGGAGACACGCATGGGACTGCTCGCCGACTGGCAAATCCGCAAGCTCGTCAAGATCGAACCGTTCGCCGAGGAGTCGTGGCGGCCCGGCGTCATTTCCTTCGGCCTGTCCAGCTACGGCTACGACGTGCGCGTCGGCCGTAGCTTCAAGGTCTTTACCAACGTCTACGGCGCCATGGTCGACCCCAAGCAGTTCAACCCGCGCTCCTTTGTGGACATCGAGGATGACGTTCTGCATTATCCCGCCCAACAGCTTCGCCCTGGCGGCGACGGTCGAGACCTTCGAGATTCCGCGCAACGTGTTGGCGACCTGTCTCGGCAAATCGACCTATGCCCGCTGCGGGATTATCGTCAATGTGACGCCGCTCGAGCCGGAGTGGCGCGGCAAGATTACCATCGAGATCAGCAACACGACGCCGCTGCCAGCCAAGATCTACGCCAACGAGGGGATCGCGCAAATCCTCTTCTTCAAGGCTGACGAGGTCTGCGAAAAGAGCTACGCCGACAAGAAGGGCAAGTATCAGGATCAGAAGGGACTCACGTTGCCGTTCGTTGTCGGCGACGGACCTCGGCCGGGGTAGAGTGGTGCGGCTGTTTATCTACGAATTTCTCTGTGCCGGCGGACTCGGCTCGCACGCGCCGGAATCGCTGCGGCGCGAGGGCTGGGCGATGCTGCGGGCCATCGTGGCGGATTTTGCCCGCATTCCCGGCATCCACGTCATGACGCTTCTGGACGACGCCTGTCCCAAGCTGCCCGGTCACCCGCGCCGCCGCATTGCCCCAGGCGAGGAACCAAATATCTTCCGCGCGTACGCTCGGCAGGCCCACGCGACCCTGGTGATCGCGCCAGAGTGCGATGACTTGCTGCGGCAGCGCAGCCAAATGGCCCTCGACGTTGGCGGGCGGCTGCTCGGTGCGCTGCCGGAGGCGGTTCGCCTCACTGGTGACAAGCTCACGATGTATCGGCATTGGCAGGCGCGCGGTGTTCCGACTCCGGTCACCGCGCCGGCCGATCCATTGCCGCCACGTGGGTCCGGCCCGCCGTGGGTGTGCAAGCCGCGGCAGGGCGCGGGTTCGCAAGCCACGTTCCTGGTTCGCGCGGCTGCCGACTGGCGGACCGCCTTTGCTCAGGTCCGCGCGGAATGGGCGGACGGCGAGCTGCTTGTACAGCCGTTCGTCCCGGGAATCGCCGCAAGCGTATCCTTCCTCGTGGGGCCTGAGCGGTGTGTGCCTCTTTTGCCGGCAGCGCAGCACCTTTCCGATGATGGGCGTTTTCGGTATCGCGGTGGGCGTGTGCCGTTGCCGGCGCCGTTGCGCGAGCGGGCGGTGCGGTTAGCGCGGTCGGCACTGCAGCAGATCGACGGCTTGCAGGGCTACGTCGGCGTGGATCTGATTCTGGGATTGGCGGACGATGGCAGTGCGGACTACGCGATCGAGGTCAATCCGCGGCTGACCACGTCGTACATTGGGCTACAGCTGCTGTCCCCCGACAATTTGGCACAGGCATGGCTCGACGTCCTGAAGGGCGAGGACGTGGCGCCGGCGTGGTATAAACAAGAAATCGAATTCGACGTTGATGGGAGTGTGAGCGATTGACCCGCGGGACTCGCAGACTCGTCCCGCGGCGTGGGCCGTCCTCATGCCTTTTCCGCGTCCGCCAGCAGTTTGCGGGCCGTGCGCGCCCAACGCCAGTTATGCAGGCGCGCCCCAGGGAGCGTAATGGTGGTCCTCCAGCGCGTGGTCGAGCAGCTCGACCGCCTCGGTCTTCAGGCCGTTGTCGATCAGGTGGCCTGCTAACAGGCACTTGTTCTCCAGGGTCGGCAGCTGCTTTTCGAGCTCGCGACAGGCCTGCAAGGCGTCGCCCGGCTCATGGCGCGCCAGGTGCGCGGCGATGAGGGTGCGCCAGGCCCGGTAGTGCGACCAGCGCCGGTCGCGCTGGATCAGCTTCTCCAGGGCGTGGACCGCGTGCGTCGGCTCCCCAGTCGCGAGCCGGCATTCCGCCAGCGCGTGCAGCGCCTGGCAGTAGCCGGGCTCGACCTGCAAGATCGCCTCGAGGTGGATAATCGCGTCCTCGTGCATGTCGCGGTCCATCAGCCGATGGGCCAACGCCAACCGGTTGGCCACGGTCGGCGCGCTCGACACGGTAGCGCAGCTCCTCCAGCGACAGCTTGCGTTCCCAGCTTGCGCGGCGCCGGCCGACGGCAGGCTCGGCAGCCGGATCGTGCGGAGCTTGACGGCGAAAAAGTAGACCCAGGCGCCCAGCGGCTGGAAGAAGAAGATGATCCAGTACCAGAACTGCTCGACGCCGCGCTGGTAGGCGTCGACCATCATCCAGATGGTGAACGCGAGCTGGAGCAGGTACACGCCCTGCAACAGCAGCGGGGAGTCCTCGAAAAGGTGCCAGAAAAAGTGCATGACCGGACCACATGGTCCGCGGGATTCGCTGCGCTCTTCCCGCGGCTTGAACGGCGCTGGCCTTTTCTTTTTTATTCCGTCACTACGACCTTGGGGCGGCGCAGGATAAATTCCGGCTGCTGGCTGGCGTAGCCGCGCTCGCGCTGTTCGGCGATGCGCAGGGCGTCCATCCCGTCGACTCGACAGCTGCCGACACGTTCGTGCAGGGCCGGATTATAGGGCGAGCCGATGACCGCATCGTAGGGATGGATGCCGAAGCGGACCAGCGTCTCCTGGATCTTGCGATCCTGAATCTCCAGCGCCTCCAGCCAGCGCCGCCACAGGTCCGTCTCGGGTCCGGCCGGCACCGCGGGCGCGCCGTGAGGATGTGGTTTAGCTCCAGCGCCAGGTCGAGCAGCTCGTTCAGCAGCGTCAGGCTGAACTTCTTCTCGCCGAGAATCTCCTGTCGCAGCTGCTGGTAGGCCTTCTGCGTCTCGCCCGCGAACGCGTTGAAACGCCCCTCAAGGCTATCGCGCGTACGATTGAGCGTCTGCTCGAACAGCCGATGCTGCCGTTCGTTTTTCTCGCGCAGGGCGATGAACGCCTCGAACAGGCGGTAGACCGAGGACATACCCATCGTCGGGGCGTCGACCTCGGCCGGGACTTTCAGGGGCGTCTTGAATTCGTCGTTCATGGGTATTCCTTCGTTGCTCCCCTCTCCCCTCTGGGGGAGAGGGGTTGGGGGTGAGGGGGAAGCGGCTTGGCGCAACCCACCCCCTCACCCCCAACCCCTCTCCCCGGAGGGGAGAGGGGAGAAGTGCCGCCCCTCTATTGAACCTTATCTACCCCTGGAAAATCAAGCGTCGAGATCGACTTGCCACGGATCGGTCGTCTCCCGCGCGAAATTCTCCAGCAGGACCCGCACGGCCGGCACTTCGCGCGGCAGTTCGGGAACATGGACATTCTGCCGCAGCTCGTCCACCGTCGGCACCGGCGCCGGCGGGACGTAATCGGCCAGCCATTTCTCCATGTCGAGCGGTCGAGCGCCGACCTCGGAAGGCCGCTTCCCGTGGAAGCGCTCGCGCAGCTTACGCAGCGTGCCGTCGGTCGTGTCGATATTCAGGCCGACCGCGTCGGCCCGCAGGCGCGATTCGAGATTGTTCATGGCCTCGCGCGCCCAGTTGATGTCCTCCAGCGACGAACGCGTCTGGCCCTTGCGCGCCAGATCAGCCGCTGCGCCCATTGGGATTCGACCGTCTCCTTGTCGGCGTCCTTGTCGACGCCGAGGATCAGGAACGGCCCGATCTGCGTGCGCGGCAACGGCGCAAGCTGCAGCATCACCGGGTTGTTGGCGGCCATGACTTATTCTCCGAGCGAATGGCACTGGTCGATCTTGCGGTCGCAGTGCGTGATGAGACGGTTGATCTCGCGGCGCGTGTCCTCGCCGGTAACATGGGCCAGGCACTTCTGGGCCACGCGGCGCAGGAACACGTACTTGTCCTCCAGGTCGCGCATGATGTCGCGCACCGTCGGCCAGTTGATCTGGTAGCTCGGTAGCCGCCGCATCTGGTCGACGACCTTGTTCACCTGTCCGGAATACTGATCGGCGATCCGCTCCAGCACCGGCACAACGTTGTTGACCAGCGTGCCAGCCCGTTCCTCGACGCGGGCATCGTGCGGGAAGCGCTGCATGATGCGCCGCAGGTCGTTGAGCAGCGTCTCGACCTCGTCGATCTTGCGGGTCTCGCGCACCTCCAGCTCGAAGAGCTCGGCCTGCGGATCATTAGGCCGAACCTCACGCAATCGCCGAAGCACGCGCCGGGCCTCGTCGAAGCGCCGGAGCTGATTGTACAGATGGAACAGCCGTTCCAGCGTTTCGTAGTCGGAAGGCCGCACACGATGGGCGCGCTGCAGGAAGCTGATGGCGCTGGTCCAGCGTTCCTTGCGCGACAACAGGTCGGCGAGCCGGCTACAGCCTTCGAACGCCAGGGTCGGCAGGTACTCCGGCGGCTTGGAGCGCGCGAAGTAGTGCTCGAGGTACTCGAAGTAGCGGGTCCAGTGTTGTTCCGCCTGGTCGAGCCGGCCCTGCCATTCGTTGACCAGCGCCAGGTTCTGCTCCAGCCAAGCTCCGAGATAAATGCCCTGGGCATTGACGTAGCGCTGCTGCCGCTCGGGCTGACCGCTGGAGTTGGAGAAGTCGCGCTGAAACGCTTCCTGGGCGTGCCGGAAGAAGCCGAGGGCGCGATCGAATTCCTGCAGCATGGCCGAGCACGTGCCGAGCAGGTTGTTCAGCGTGATGACGAGGAACGGATCGACGTGCACCGGCGTCGCCTCGAAGCGCTTGCGGAGCGGCGTGAGCAAGGCCGACGCCTCCTCCCACTGGAAGCGGTCCATGAGCAGCTTGCCCTGCACGAGCGCGGCACCGATGAAGGCGCGGAAGGCGGGGTCGCTATTGGTGCGGATCGAGACGAGCTTCGCGAGCAGCGCGTAGACGACCTCGAACTGGTTGAGGCCGACGACCATGTCGAGCAGCCGTTCCTCCTCCTCGAGGGTCATCGAGCCGAGCAGATATTCCTGCTCCGGCGAGAGCACCTCGGCGTTCGATTGCCGCAGGAGACTGCGCAGGAGGCCGAGGAAGCGTTTCTCCGACTCGGACGGCGCGATCGGCACGAGCCGGCCGAGCATCTCGACGGCCTGGTCGAGTTGGCCGAGGCAGAGCCGCGCCAGCATGAGGTTGTACGCCGCCGGATAGCTGGCCGCATCCTTCTCCCAGGACCCGGCGAACTCGTCGGCGGCCTTGGCGTATTCCTTATCGATGAACGCGAGGATGCCGCGCTGGAGCAACACATTGGCGTCCGGCTCGGCGATCTTGCCGAGGATGTGCCGGGCGTCGGCGAAACGGCCCTGGTGCTTGTAGGCGGTGGCGAGCAGGTAGAGCGCCTGCGGATCCTGATTGCCGGCCTTGACCGCCTGTTCGAGCAGGCGCGTTGCCTCGGTCCAATCCGGGCTGTGCACCGCGGTGACAGGAATGGCGTCCATCACGTCGGGCATGCTACGATCCTTTCGCTGCTTGCACTTCTTCTACCTCTCGGAACGCTCTCTCGATCTTGTCGATGATGCGCGGACTGGGGGGATGATCCGCCCGGCCGCTTTCCAGCAGGTATAGCGATTCGAGCCGGATGCGGGCGCGGCGCGCAGCTCGGCGTGCGTCAGGCCAAGCCGGCGCCGGTCGCGGATGATGCTGCGCGCAACAACGCGCGAACGTACTCGACCGCCGGGCGGTTGCCATCGGCATCGGGCGGCGGCAACTCTGGCTCCCATTCGTCGGCTTTTTGGAGCGGCCGCACGTACTCATCGTCGGCGAGCGCGACGACGGGCCGGCTCATGAGGCTGCTAACCCTCGCGTCGGCGCTACCGGCGACTGTCTCACGCGCCGTACTCCGCGGGCCCCTCGATGTATTCACCCTGCTCGCGCAGCTTCGCGGCGGCGCGCTGGGCGGCATCGAGATCGTCGAACTCGAATGTGAGACAGATGCCACCGCGCCCGCGCTCAGGTGGTTCCTCGCGGTAGTCGAAGCGACCGCCCAGCTTCACGACCTGCTGAGCGACGCGGTTTCCTTCGCGGCGTCGGCCGGAGGCTTGTAGTAGACCTCGAACATAAAAGACATACCCCCACCTCCTTCTCATTCCCATCATGATCCGCCTGGCGGGAAGAACAAATGGCCCCAGGAGCCGCCACGCCCTTTCTTCCCCTTCGACCAATCCGCATACGTGACGTGCGGCAAGTCATTCGCCACGGACGGCTCGGGAGGATGCACCTGAAACCACGCTTTGACACCCGGTGGCGGAGGCGGATACGGCCGTCCTGCCATGGCAGGCGGTAACTCAATCGCATGGGGAAGAGCCGCCTCGACGAGGCGCTTTGCATCGGCTTCGGACGCGACCGATTCATCGAATCTCCCCGGGCTTTGGATTCCCCTAATGATATCATCGTCACTCATTGCCCCAGCCATATTGCCGCGTGTCAAAAACACGCTCCGCTTGCAAAGACTGTTCCCATTGGTCCAGCAGCCGCATCAGCGTTGGGTTCGGCTGAATCTGCGGCCGCTTGCGTTGCGCGAACGCCAGCGCCTCGTCGCGAGTCCAACCGTGCTCGTACATCAGGTACGCCGTCACAAGCATGCCGCTGCGGTTCATGCCGGCGAGGCAGTGGACGTACGTCTGCACCCCTGCGCGTCGTTGAGTGTCGATGAACTCCACATTGCACCGTAGCCAGTCAAGGCTTGGCGCCGCCGTGCCGTCAATCGGATCGCAGCGAAGGACGTCGACCTGGTAGCGATCCTCCTGCTGGCACAGATTGAGCACGGCCTTCGTCCCTGGCGGCGGTGCCGCGACGGAGCCGCCGACGTAAAGTCTGTCTTCAATCAAGGAATACGGCGCATCGGCAAAGGCGCGCTCAAACCAGAAGAGGCTTAGCCAGGCAATGACGCCGGCAAGCAGCGCTACGAGAGCTAAGCAAAGGCAGCGGCTCATGGCTCGGTCCCGCTCAAGCGCTCGCGCCGGCTCCAGGCCGCCGCTGAAGATGCCGGTGACTTCGGAAACCGGGAAAAGCGCGATCAATACTTCCTCTTTGCCGGTGCGGGAAACGATGGCATACGAGCCGAGATCGGACGGGTTCGACGGGTTTGGCAGGTGGCGCAGGCCGTGCCCGCGGACCGTAACCATCCGGTTGTCCTGCAGCAGCACCTTGAACTGCTTGCTCGCAATGTCGCCAGGCCAGGAATCCTCGAAAGTGCCGATTACAACCGTCGGCTGGGCGACTCCGATCGGCGCTTTTTTGCCCTCGTCATCGAGTTCATTCTTGTCCATGAAGTCACCTATGATCCGGCAGCCGGTATTCTCCCCAATGGATGGCACCATGCCTACTTACCTCATCAGGACAGCCAGCTGAGCAATCATTTGCTCATTCTACCATATCGCACCATTGGCTGGACCGCATTCATTCCGCGTGCTTCCAGCCAATCGCTATGCACTTCCCACGCGCACCGTCTCCGGCCCGTACACCGCCTGCTGGCCCGCCTTGAACAGCGCCAGCAGCAGCAGCGGGCCGAGGCGGCGGTCGCGGCAGCCGAGACGGCCGGCCTGGCGGAACTTGTCGGCGGATTGCTCGTACCGGCCGGCGAGCAGATCGTCGAGCGCATTGACGAACATCGTCTGCGCCAGTGGCTCCGCGAGGCCCCATGCTTGTCGCTGCTTCGGGTCGAGCGCTTGCCAGGAGCGGATCGCCTCCTCGTGCCGGCCCTCCGCGAATTGCACCGCGCCGAGCTGAGCCTGGGCGTGCGCCAGCGTTGGGCCGCCGGGACCGCGGGCGACCAGTACCAGCGATTCGATGGCCCCCGCGCAATCGTTCAGGCGCACCTGGGCGAGCGCCGCGAGGTACTGGCTCTCGACGCCGAGATCGAGCGCACCGCCGGCGTCGCCGTTGCGGCCGGGGTGTGTCGCCGCGGCGCGCTCCGCGACGCGCCGGCAGGCGTCGATGACGGCCGCGGAGTCGTTGCCGAGCACATGGGCCAGGGCGGCGAGGTAGTGGAAACGGGGATCGGCAATCGTGGGCTGCTGCATCCGGCCAGCCAGCTCGGACAGGCCCGTCGTGTCGTTCTGCAACCAGCGGATCGCGACCACGCACCACAAGGCGCCGGGGTGGTTCGGGTCGTCGTGCAGGCAACTCTGCAGCAATTCCTCGACGGCGGCGAGCGCCGCGGCGTTGGCGGGCTCGGGGTTGACGTAACTCTGCAGCAGCAGCCGAGCGCCGAGGAATGCGACGTTGGCGCGGCGCCGGCCGGTGCAGCGCTCCATCGCGAGCTGCAGCCGGGAGCGGCACTCGTCGTCCTGGCCCTGCTGGTGCAACAGCACCGCCTCGCGGACGAGGGGCAACGGGTCGTCGGGCTGATGCGCGTGCCACTGGGCCAGCAGCCGGCGGGCCTCGTCGAGGTTGCCGGCACGGTATTGCAAGCCGGCCAGACGGTCGACGGCGCGCGTGTTGGCGGGCGATAACTTGACGAGGATATCGATCGTCTGCAGGGCGGCGTCGGACTGGCCGGCCTGTTCCTGACTCTCCGCACGGTCCAGCAGCAGCTGTTCGCCGCGCCGCTGATAGTCGGCACCGAGTGGGTCGGGGAAATGGCCCGGAGCAAGCTGGGCCGCGCGCCGCAGGTATGCGATCTCGACGCCGTCGAAGTCCCAGCCGCGCTCCGCGAAGAAGGCGCGCGCCGGCGTCGGGTCGGCAAACGTCATCGCGTAAAGCTGCAGGGCATGGTCGCCGCCCACGTCGTGCTGCTCGTCGGCCCGGCAATACAGCCAGGCGTATTCATGACGCATTAAGGTCGAGTGCGTTGCGGTCAAATGGTGATAGGCGCCGGCGGCCAGCGCGTCGGCGGCGTTCGTGGACAGCAGGTGCTCGCACAGGTAAAGTTGCTCGTCGGCGCCGACCGCGATTTCGTGCTTGCGCACCTCGGCAAACACCTGGCTGACGATGCCGACCCATTCCGCGTCGCCGGGCGCGTTGAACTGCGTCAGCATCGTCACCGCCCACGCGAGATTCTGCCGGCGATCCTCCTCGCTTGACGGCTTGCCGCACGCGCCGCACAGCGCGAGATAGCCGGCCGTGATGCGGTCCTTGGTCGGCTCCATTTCGTGGGCGGTGCGCAGGTGCTTGAACGCCTCGTCGAAACGGCCAAGCTTCGCCAGCGACAGCCCCAGCCCGCGCAGCACCGGCAGCGCCAGCGCCCCTTCCTTGAGCGCTCGCTCGAACATGGTGGCGGCGTCCTGGAAATTGCCGAGCTTGAACTGGCCCTGCGCCATCGCCATGTTGCCCTGGCGGATGAGATAGATCAGGTCGCTCCCCCAGAGCGGGCAGGTATAGGGATACTCCGTGGCAAGCTTGCGGACGTAGGAGCGATGTTCGGGGAAACCCTCGAGCCAGGGCGCTGTGGGGCCCCCTCCCACTGCCCCAGGCCGCGCAGGCCGAGCGCCTTCTGCAGAGCGCGGACCGCGAAATTCGTGTCGCCGCCGGCCGCGATCATCGCCGCCCCGAGCTGCAGCGTCACGATCGGACAGCCGGGGTCCATGCGGTTCGCCTCGGTCAGGAACCGCAGTGCCTCCTTCGGCTGGTTCCGCATAAGCAGGATCGCGCCGAGATAGAGCGGCGGATCGATGAACGGCAACGTCGGCGGCGGCGCGGCGTCGGGCGTGGCGATGTCGCCGAGTCCGTCATTCAGGTTGAGCGAGCGCGCCTGGCCGGTGCGCGCGATCTGCAGGTTGACCAGGGCCTGGTCGGAATGGCCGGCGCGCAGGTCGCACAACGCCTGCCAGAACGACGCCTCGCGGCACGGCGACTGGATCAGCATCGCACGGGCGATCAGGTCGGTGATATCCGACGTGTCGCTGGTGTGCTTGATGGCGAACAGCCGGCGCACCTCGGCCAACATTGCCGACTGGATGCCGGCGCGGGCCTCGAAATCGTCCTTGCCGCGCAGATGGGCGGCCTTGCGCAAATGCTGCAGCGCTTCCTCGAAGTCGCCTTCGTCCAGCGCACGCTGGGCGGCGGTCTGCACGCAGTCGGCCTCGAACTCGTCAAAGGTCCGCCGCCAGTTCTTCGACGGCAGACCGAGGTTGCGGAGCTTGCGGACACGCTCGACGGCATCCTGCCACGCGCCTTCCTTGAGCCGGAGCCGGGCTCGCTTCAGACCGCGGCGCCGCCTTGGCCCGTAGCCGAAAACGAACCACAGCACCAGCAGCAGGATCAGGATCAGCGCTGCCGGTGTGCCGTACAGAAGCAGGGCCGCCAGCACCGGGCCGCCGGTCAGACGCACGAGAAGGTCGGGTACGGGCAAGGAAGTCACCCTTGGACGCGTTGAGCGGCGATTCGCAGAACCGCGCGGCTCTGCGCGGCGCGGCCAAACGTCATTTGGTCCTGGCGAGGATGCCGCGCCCGTCGAGCCACGCGGCGCAGCGCTTCGGCCAACTCGAGAACGGCAGCTCGGGCCGGCGATCCATGCCGAGGCCGTGCGGGCCCTTCTCGTAAATGTGCAGCTCGGCGGGGACCTTGTTGCGATGGAGCGCGTCATAGAAACTGACGCTGTTCTGCGGCGGCACGGCGGTATCCTCGCTGGTGTGCGCCAGGAATGCCGGCGGCGTCTTGGCGGTCACTTGCTTCTCGTTGCTCAGCTCGTCAATGAGCTTCGCGTCCGGATTGTCGCCCAGCAGATTGCGCCGCGAGCCCTTGTGCGTGTACGGATCGGTCATGGTGATGACCGGGTAGACCAGGATCATGAAGTCCGGCCGGCAGCTCTGGGCCTCGGTCAGGTCCGACACCAGGACGTTGCCGAGGTCGAAATGCGTGCCCGCGGTCGACGCGAGATGCCCGCCCGCCGAGAAGCCGAGGATGCCGATGCGGCCCGGATCGACATTCCATTCCTTGCTGCGGGCGTGGACACGAGCGACCCGAATCGCGCGCTGGGCGTCCTGCAGCGGGATCGGGTGCTGGTATTTCGGCGCGTGGCGATACTTGAGCACGATGCCGGCGATGCCGAGCGTGTTGAGCCAGCGGGCGACGTCGTGTCCTTCGTAGGAGATCGCGAGGTGCTGGTAGCCGCCGCCGGGGCAGATAACGACGGCCGCGCCGTTGGCCTTGTCGGCGGGTGGCAGATAGGCGCAAATGCCCGGCACATCCTTGTCGCCGTCCTTCATGCCGGGCGTGGGACCGGACCAGAGCGGCTCGAGCGCCGGCTCCGATTTCTTGTCGCCGCCCGACTCGCCAGGTTGCGCCAGGCCCAAGAGAGCCAGGCCGAACAGGAACAGCAGGACGTGCCGCATGAATCCGCCCTCAGGATGGTCGAGTCCCAGGTGCTGTGGCAATTGTAACGGCTGGCTGCATCGCCTGCAATTCCGCCGGTTCGAAATGGTGGGATTCGGCCGGTAGGTTCCGCCTGCCGGGTGGGACCTGAAGCGTCCCGACCGGGGTGCTTCCAGGTCCCGCCCGGCAGGCGGGACCTACAGCCGCGCAAAAGGAAGCAGGTCGGCGCCCTTCCCCCGAGGAGCAGCCGACCTGCGAAGCGGAGCGCCTGCCGCTCCGTACCGTGAAGGTTCGCTTACTTCGGCAAAGCCGTGTTCGGCACCGGCGCGTTCGGCGATGCCGTGGCAGTAATCTGATGCTGGGCCTCGCGGTCTAGCTCGTCCGCCAGCGCCTGTGACATCTTCTGTGCCGTCTGCGGCGTGACCTGTTCGGGCCGAACCAGCGGCACGCTGGCTGCGCTGGGTGCGACCGCATGCGTCGGCGGCGGTGCGACCGGCACCGGTTGCGACAAGACACAGCCGGCCAATCCGAACAGCGCCAGTGTCAAGAGTCCCGTGGGCTGTTTCATTTCCCGCCCTCCACGGACGCCTGGTCAGTGCCGCTGCGATTCCTGGCTCCGGCGGTCAACGGCGTGAGGCTTGCCCCCTTCGGCGCCAGATGGCTTTCCAGCCGCTCCTCATCGAAGCTGCTCATGCCGCCGGCCCGGTTGGTTCGCTGAACCCAGATGTCCTTCGCACGCATTTGGAGCACGTCGGCCCGGTTGGCCAGCTCGGTGTCGCCGTTCTCAAAGGCGATCCGGTGCAGCTCGTCGCACACCGCCAGGCGTCGCAGGTAGTCGGCCAGCACCTGCGCCTTGGAGGGCGTCGGTACCGCCACCACAGGCGCGACCGGTTCCTTTTCGTCCTTGCGGGCTGCCGTCGTGCCGCCGCGCGAGAAGAGCCGGCTGAACCAGTTCCCCCCATCAGGCGGCGGATCCTGGCCCAGCGCCATACCGGCTACGCACAGGCCCAGCCCCAGCGCCAGGCCCCCGGCCCAGACGTTCCTGTGGCGCATACACTTCCCCCGTTCGCGCCGCGTCCCCGTTCGCCCGGCGGATCCCCCATCCGTTGCCCGGCTCGGCGCCCGCGGCTCGCATGTCCGTGTGATTCGCGTGTGGAGGCGGGCATATGCCAGAATTGCCGCCCGCTGTAAAGAGGAAATGGGCGAAATTCTTTGCGCACTGGATTATCGTGGCTGTCGCCGGGATTGCAACGGTTGATGCTCGGCACCGGTGCTCAATAACCCCAGAAGCTGGCGGTCGCGGCGGTTTCTTCACGGATGACCGCGCGGTCCGCGGGAGAGAGGCCGCTGTCGTAATAGTCGGGAGCACGGATGGCAGGAGAGTGCCGACCGACCACGCTGCCGGCGTCCGCCAGCGCGCAATGGCGCAGCACGCCCTCCAGGACTGCCGCCGGCGCGGCGCACAGGGACTCATATGGAACCACCAGCGCGGCTTCGCGCAAGGCGGTGTTCGCGGTCAGCAGTCGGGCGAGATGACCGTAGGCCATGTCCCAGCAAATCGCCAGTCCGCGCACCTCGTCACCGGCGTGCCACGCGTCGAGAACACGGCGGACCTTGGCCGAATCGCCGAGGTGCATGGGCCGGCGGTCCAGCCCGAATTCGAAATGGCCCGAGCGCCGCATGTACGCCAGAGCGCGCGGATGGCGCCGCTGTCCCCGGCAGAACCAGCGATGTTGGCGCATCAGCGACGCCACATGGGGCGCCGGCGCCCGCACCGGGATGATGAACCGGGCGTCCGGCCGCAAGTGCGCCAGGTAGGGCAGCCGGGCAATGTGATAATTCGCCTTGGCGGCATAGCGCGTCTTGCCCTCCGCCAGCATCAGCTTGCGCAGATGCTGATCGTAAAAGGACTCGAACTCCGGATGGCGATCGGTTGCGCCCAGCAGCTGGCTCATGCGCGTGTCGTGACAGCGGGGGAAGAACGCCATCCACAGCATTTCCTCCAGCGCGTCGGGACTTTCGCTCGTGACCATGACCCCGTCCCGATGGAGTCGCTCGCGCGGCGGCTGGGGCCGCTGGTTCGCGGTCGCTCGGCGCCACCAGAACGGCGTGAACAGCATCGGATAGTCCTTGAGCCGATGCGTTGCGACACTCGGGTGCGACGCGATGATTTCGTGCAGGACCGTGCTGCCGGCGCGGGCCAGGCCGCAGATATAGATGGGCATGCGCACGGCAAGCTGCCGCGTCCTGTCGGCGAGCATGCGCGATTCGAGGCGGCCCAACCAGATCCAGAACGCCGGATGGCGCTCAACCAACCTGCCGAGCACGTCCAGGATGGGGGGCACGAAAAAGGGCTCATTCGGGAATTGCAGGTTTTTCTCGGGCATGATGAGATTGGTATAGCCTTGACGCCGCAACCGCGATGGACCGGCGGCGTTGTCGAACGGCCCCGGTCAGCTTCAGTCGTTGGTTAGCGATGACCTGCTGCGTCCCGCTCGCGCTGCTGCCGGGCACGCGCCGCGATATCCTGGCAAACCGCATCGCAATTCGCGGCCCCAAAACGGAACTCCTTTCGTGCCCCATCACTCGTCACATCGAACGCGAACTCGTGGAATACGACATCGTCGCCATCGCGGATTACGCGGCATTGTGTGTGGCCACATCCGTAATCGCCGCAATTGCAGACGCAGACAATCCGAACCTCGGGCGAATCTGACGGGCCGTACGGAGGCCATCGCGGCAAACCATCTTCCACGATCCAATACGGGAACGCGGTGTCTCGCGAACCTACCAAAGCACCCAAAGGCACGCCGTCAACCAGCAACTCAAAAGACAACCCGTTGTCTTCAGTGCAGCGGTAACTCAGGATCGGCATCCGCGTCTCCAGCCGCTAACGGGAAACCGGAAACCGGTCATTCAGGATAAGAACGCGCGATCGCTACTCCGGCGGCCACTCGTTCATGGGCGGAACAGTTGTTCGGCGGCAAGGACGTTGAAGCAAGTAACCAGGATGGCGGCCCCGGTTCAGCTTCAGCCGTTGGTTAGCCCTTGGCACGTTCCTCGTGGCTTGGCCAGTCCCAGCCATCTCGGCGGCCAACATAATCACCGTGTAGACCCATTCCACTAAGTTCGACAGGCATAGGCTCGGCACGGAATGTCATACCTACATCCCGAGCGGTGATCCACCAAGTTAGCGCGGCCAGAACGTCATGGATCGCGCCGTCTCGCTCCTCTTGCAACATGTGCGACAACAACAGTCGGTGTTCTGGGGACAGCGACCGTATGAACTCGTTGAATCCTTGGTGAGCCGGAGCCTTCGAGAACAAGGAGCTTTCGGCCACGCGCCACTTGATCCCAACAGGCGAGTCTCACCGACCAGTTGGTCGATGATGGCCTTGTACGCGTCGATCGGAGTAGTGGGTTCGTCCATTTGTGGGCTAAGGTCCTATTGGAGCACGCATGCGGAGAGAAAACGGGACGCACCTATGTATGCCGGACCTGTAAACTCGTGTTATCGGGCTGCACCCCATTTTCCTCACCATCAATCACCGGCCGAAGTCTTCCGGTAGCGTGCCCTGGAGTTGAAGATAGTGAATGATGTCGGCGGTGACATCGGTGCCACCCTTGAAGTTCGTCATTAGGGCGGCAAGCGTGTAAATCGGTGGTGTCGCCTCATCGTTGCACGCCTGGAAGGGTCAGCCACTCGGCGAGCGTCCACACATGATCGGTCAAACCGGCCGCCATCGCCGGAGTGCGATCCTGCCACTTCCCGACGGCATCTTTCTGCCGTAGCGTGCGTACCGGCCAGCAGAAGTTGTAACTGTACAGCGTAAAGTAACTCACCGCTGCATGCACTTGCCAATCCTTGGAGAAACAATAAGTCTTGCGGCCCTTGCGCACGTTGCGGTGGCGGTCCGTCCCGTTGTGCCGCTCCAGGTAGGCCGTGTTCACCGTCGCGCTGACCGGCGAGTCGGCCAAGGCTTGTTCCAGTCCCGCCTCGGTGCCATAGACCAAGCGTCGGTCGACTTCGACGACCTGATTGCCCTGCCGCGTCTTGTGCACCGTCGCATAATTCAGCCCCGTGGGCACGGCCTGGTACGGCGCGGCCGGTCGGCCCGGCTGACCCGTGCGCGGCGGCGTGACGACTTCACCGTAGACGGCGAGGATGACCCCCGGGTAGCCCGCGTACTCGTCACTGGTCATCAACCCCATGATGCGGCCCTCGGTACGCTCATGGAAATCTTCCACCAACAACTGGCTATGCTCACCCGTGCGTCGCCCGAGTACCACGCTGACCACCAGGCGGCTCACCGGGTCAAAGGCCACATGGTCCCAGCAGTCGCCCTTGTCGTCGTCGGCCGGGTTGGACCGATCGCAATGCTTTTCCTTCTTGCCGACAAACGACCACTTCTCATCGAACTGCACTTCGGTCGTTAGGGGGGGAAAGCCCCACGAGTTCGTCGTGGAGTTGCTCGGCATGCTTGCCCGCTTTAACGCTGTAGCGGACGACGGTGTCCTTATCGACGCCGACCAGACGGCTGGTCTTGCGGACGCCAACGCCCTCGACGATATGTTCCAAGACGGCGACGACCTTGTCGTGCGGCAGCCGCGCATCGAACAAGGGCGTGCCTTTGCGTTCTGAGAAACGCTGTTTACAGGTGCGGCAACGCAGCAGCCGGCGTTGGTCGGGACCATAGCGCATCGGCACCGTTAGATTGCCCGCATCGCGCTTGCCGTAATCGGCGCAGGCAGCGTTCAGGCAGCAGAAGCGACCCAGATCGTCGTCGGGCCGTCCGTGGCTCATGGTTCATCCTCACCGCGAGTGCTCTTGCTCCATCATCCCCCCGATGGTACAAAAGGCCGGGTGAACTGGCAATAGTAAGCGGACACCACCTGTAAATCGGTCCCCATGGAAAACCCCACCAGCCGGCAAACAACGACAGCAGGCTATAGCTGAAAGCGTGCTCCGTCGCGCCGCGGTTATGCGGGATAAAGTAAACCGGGCTTGGTCGCGAGAGCGTCAGTATCAACAGCGAAACACAATAGCGATAGACGACGAAACGCGCCCCATGCTGTAGCTCCCAGACCAGTTCTTCTGTGCTTCTGCCATCCAGGCCGATAATCTCAACGTTGGGTTTACTTGGCGCGGCGGTGTGGCGACGGCCGTGGCGCCGGCGGGTGGAGGAGGCGGCTCGTCTAGAGGTTCACGGCACTCGGAGCAAAACGCATAGCGGACGGTGCCGGGAGCGGCGCCAAAATGCGGACAGTGTTCGTCCATTGGATCCTGAGTCATTGCCAGACCGCTGCTGCCGCAACTTTTATTATCTCACCAGCACCTTTTGCGGCGGAGATTCGGCGCGTGTGGATGCTTGTTGTGAAGCATCCGCATAATAGTCCAGAAGGACGCGAAATTCCGCCCCGCGATACCTGTCGGGCAATGCGATGGTGAAATTGTGCGACTCGCCTGGGCAGATTTCGTGCCTCGTCACTCCGGTACCACAATACCCCATTCCGTATGCGGCCCACTCGTCGTGTTCGGCAGAGCGTGTCTCAAGTTCATAAAAAACGTTGTCAGGGGAGTATCCGTCAATCCAGACCGATTTCTTGCTTCTATTCAAATACGTGACCGCAAACTGAATCCATGTGCTCCCAGCGGTCGCGCTCCCTTGAGGCGCAGTAGTCTCCTTGGAATCACCAATGTCCATTACCAACCCGGGAAACTGAGCAGCGGGCTCGTTCTTTGGCTCAGGGGGGACCGCGCCGCGTGCCCGACGGAGGCGACGAATCAACGCCGTGATCGGCGCCAACAGGAACGCGGACAGCGCTAACCCCACCCATGCCAGCAGGCCCAGGAAATAGGGAATGAGCTCCAGTCCCGGCGCCGGGCCATACGCCAGGACCCCGAATAGCGGCAGGGCGTCAGGGGCGGGCACGCACATCTCCTTTAAGAAAAGGCACCTGGGCCGGCATGTACCGCCGGGCGCGGTTGAATTCGACGCCGCCGGAGGAACAGGACCATGCCACCTCCTGAGCGGCGGTGACTTCCAGGACCTCGCCGCCGTCGGAATTGACCACCAGTGTATTGCCATTGGGCAGGCGCTGGCACATGCCGCGGATGCGACTGGTGAAGGGCTTGCCGTTCGGGCCCGGATAGGACCAGGGAAAGGCCTGGGTCTCTGGATCGTATTCGAGGACCCGCGAGCCGCGGGGCGAGCCCTGATTGTCGAACAGCAGCAGCCGGCCGTTGTCGAGGAACGATGGATCGTGCTGGGCGTGCCACGGACCGCGCCGCCCAAACGGCCTTGCCGCTGTCCGGATCGACGACCGCGATGGCATCCAGATGGCGCGGCGAGATCAGGAGCTGGCCGGGCTTGAACAGCCGGAATTTAGGGGCCAGGCTGTGGTTCAGCACCCGGATTGCATTCGTGTGCAGCACGTCCCGATTGCGGAGGTCGTCCTGCACGGGCGATCTGGCCGCACCGGGGCCCGGCGGCGCGGCGCCGATCGCTCCGGGCCGCTCGAACGCGCCGAGTAGCGCGGCATAGGGCGAATCGTGAATCGCCTCGAGGATCGGAATCTTCTTGAGCGTCTTTCCCTCGGGGGAAACCACGTGGATGACGTCGACCAGGCAGGGAGTCGGAATGCGCTCCAGTCCTTTCGGCACGGTCCGGACCGTTTCGTTCGCGATCGCGTAGATCGTGCCGTCCTCGCCGACGTCGAGGTCGTGGTGGCATTTTTCCGCGTATTTCCAGAGGACGCGCGAGTCCCGGTCCAGCCTGGCCAGGCCGAACCCGTTCGACGGATTGCGACCGTCGATGGGGCCCTCGATGACCACCACCAGGTCCCCATTCGCATACACGTGGCCATCGTTGAAATAGACGGCGGCGTCGCCGATCGGTCCGCGCAGATGCGGCGGATCAGGCCACACCTGGCTGAAGGGCACGTGCCACCGATGCACGACCGTGCCGTGCATGTCGACGAGGATCGCCTGCGAATTCCCACCGTACATGCAGAGCGTAAACCCATCGCAGGTCTTGTCCGGTTTGTCGACCTGGCCGACGCTGGGCGGCGACGGTTCCTGGCTAGCCGGCGGCTCTGGTCGTGCCTCGTACCAGGCGACCCCGCCCACAAACGCCCGCCGCAGGAACAACGACGACGGCAGCTCGAAGAACATCACCGCAGCGCCCAGCAGGTAGGCGAGCGACAGCAAGCCCAACAACGAAGCCCAGCGCACAACGCGGCTCTGCCGTGGTGCGCTCGCCGTCGCGGCGACCGACGTCATTTTTTGGCCCTCGATTTTTTTGCCTCCTGGGAGATCCGGGCCAACGGCGGGCCGCGCTCGGCGTGGGTCTGGTAGAAGCGATAGCCGAAATCCGCGAGCCGCAGGTCGAGCATCCGTTGCACGCCGATGCCGGCGAATTGCCGATTGACCAGGTGCGTGTCGTCGAGGGCGTCGAGCAGGTGCGGCAGCGCTTGCAGGTCGCGGGCGCGGGTCACGGCAGCGGCCGCCACCAGCCGAACGGCGTCGTTCTTGCTCTTCAACCAACCGACGGTGGTCGGCCCCGCCCGGTCCGGGTAATGGGCGGCGATCTGCCGGTCATCGTAGATGTTGCCGTACCACTGCTTCAGGTATCCCAGCGTCCAGTCGATGGGCCGATCGGTGTGGCAAAGATTGCAGGCGTTGGGATGATTGGCTTGGATCATGTCGGCGCGGTTGGGCGAGTAGATCATGTGCGTGCGCACCACGTCCTGCAACCCTTCGTTGATGCGCGGCATGTGGCAGTTCATGCAGCGCGCGCCCTCGCTGCCCTCGGCATGGTGCGTGTGCGCCCGGCGCTGCGGAGCGCTCCGGAATTTCTCGTGGCACTTGAGGCAGATGCCGTCGTCGTGGTCGGGTGACTCCGTCCATTGCGGGCCGATCGCGCGATGGGGGCTGTGACACTCGACACAGCGCAGCTTCGAGTAGCAGCTGCCGAGCATCGCGTCGGTGTATTCCACCGAGTTCCAGGTGGACATGCCGGCGGCAAACCTGGGCCTGGTGCCGATGTGACAGCGGGCGCAGGCCCAATTGACATTGGCGTGGCTGCCTCCCGTGTCGGGTTCTTTCCCCGCGGTCTCGACGGCGAGGAACGGGCTCTGTGGAAAGAACGACGGCAGCACCGCGCCCCCGCTCTGGACATGCGCCCGCGCGCCGAGGTGGCAGGCCTCGCAGCTCACGCCGAACGTCGCCGCGTAGTGGGCGGCATCCCAGTCGGCCATGGGGTTCTGGACCGTCTGGCCCCGCGGCGGTGGGCGGGACATCTCCAGGAACTCCTTTGGGTGCGTTTTTTCCAGGTATGGCCGCACGGACCAATTCAACGGCAGGGGGGCATGCTCGCCGATTTGCTGGGGGCGCCGGCCGAGGAGGTCCCCGAGGGGAAACGTCGAATGGCAGTAGTTGCAACTGACGGCGTACTCGGCGTAGTAACTGCCGCTGTCCGGCGGGGCGAACGGGTCGGGGCGATCCTCGTCGCGTTTTTCCGGACCGATGTGGACGGTGGGGACCCACTCCTTCTGGTCGAGCCACCAGCCGAACGGCAACACGTGGTCCTTGTGAAAGAAGTGGTGCTCCGGCGGCTCCGGCCCGGCGGTCTGGCGGCCGACGTAATACTGAAAGAAACGGGAGCCGATGGTTTGAGTCACACGATAAACCCGCGTCACGCCGTCGCGCTCCAGACGCATGCCGTAGGCGTCCTGTCCCTGTTCGAACGTCGCCTTGCCGCCGCGATACGAGAGCACAGTGCCGGAGAAGTCGCCGCGGACGGTGTCGCCGCTCGCAGGCGCATTCATCCAGCGATGCGGATGCGTGGACCAGGCGTCATAGTTATCCTTATGGCACTGCTGGCAGGCAGCCGGGCCCGCGTAATCGGCCGGGTGGATATTACTCTCATCGACGGCGGACTTCGACCGCGACCGGATAGCGTCGGGCAGCGCATCCCACCAAACCGTCAGGCGCTTGCCGCTGGCGAGTACCTTAGGCTGCTGACGCGGTCCCCGGGGCGGATCCGACGCAGCAAAGGGCCGAAACGTGAGCACCAGAGTCAGGGCGACAACCCCCAGGGCAAGTCCCGCCATCAGCACGAGGCGGCGACCGATTCGGCGCTCGCACGGCTGCTGCGCTTGCGGGTTCATCGCGATATTACCCCAGGTCGGGCCCACGCTCAGGTTCGTGATCTCCGTCATCTTAACAGGGGATGCGCGCCTGTGGAATTCGAAACTTGCCATTCCCGTGAACGGTCGCAGTATCTTTGGTAGAATTGGCGAATCGGCCCATACGCATCGGAGTGTGTAACTACCTCATGAGCCAAAGCACCACCGATTCAACTTCGCCGGCGGCGGCCAGCCCAGCCGGCTGCCCGTCTGAACTGCCCGCGCCGATTGTCGCGCCAGTTCGCGCCTCACAATGGCGCTGCCGGCGAGCCTGGTCCTGCTGCTGGCGTTCATGCTCGCATCGTTCCCCGCGCACAACAGCGATGTTTGGCGGCATCTTGCGACGGGCCGGGCACTCCTCACGGGGACGTACACGTTCGGCGCCGACCCCTTTGCCTATACGACCGACGATGCCACCTGGGTCAATCACGCGTGGCTGCAGGACCTGCTGCTCTACGCCGCGTATCAGGTAGTCGGGCCCTACGTCGTCATCATCAAGGCGCTGCTCGTCGTGGCGCTCGCCGGGCTCATGCTGCTCGCGGCGCGGCCGGCGGCGCCCCTGGACCGCGTCGTTCTCCATCGCGCTCGCACTGGTCGTGCTTGGGCCTTACCTCACGTTGGAACCCGCCATCGTCTCTTATATGCTGTTCGCGTTTACCCTCTGGTGGCTCGACCGGAGCGCGGCACCACCGCGGTTGATCGACCACTGTGGGGACATTGGCCCTTGTTCCTGGTCTTGCTGCTGTGGGCCAATTGCGACGAGTGGTTCATGCTCGGCCCCGGCACGGTCGGCATGTTCTGGCTCGGCACGATGATGCCGCGCAGCACGGGCCAACCCGCACAGCCCGGCCAATCGCGGAACCTCTTCGCGATATTCGCCGTATCGTTGGCGATCGGCGTGCTGAATCCGCACCACCTGCGCGTCTTCATGCTGCCCGCGGCCCTCGACGGTTCACCCGATGCGGCCGCGTCGCTCGTGCAGACCCTCCGAATGCAGTCCGTCGCCGCCATGCCGCCACCGCTGGCCGCCTACCTGCTCCTGGTCGGTTTCGGCCTGGTTTCCTTCGTTACCGGTGTGGCGCCCGATCCTGGCCGCTCGCGCTGGTCTGGTTTGCGCTGCTGGCGCTGAGTGTCTATCGCACAAGTGCCATCCCCTTTTTTGCGATCGCCGCGGGACCGTTCCTGGGGCGCGCCTGGCAGGGGGCCACGGTTCGGCAGGTGCCGCGCGCTTGCACGGCTCGGGCCGATCGTCGGAACGATGGCACTTCTGGGCCTGGTCGTGCTCGCGTGCCCCGGCTGGCTGCAGGGTACCCGCGAGCCGCGTGGCTGGTTCCTTCGCGCCGACCCGTCGCTGCGCGAGCTCGCCCGACAAATCGCCGATGCGCGGCAGCAGGGACTGCTCGGCGAGCACGCCCGTGGCTTTAACTACTCCGTCGACGCCGCCCATTATGTCGAGTGGTTCTGCCCCGGGCACAAGGTCTTTATCGACAGCCGGCCGAACCTGTTTCCCGCGGCGGTCGTCGCCGATTTCCAGCACGTCCGCCAGGCGCTCGCATCCGAAGTGGTAAGCCCGGCGGAGCGCTCGGCGCCAGGTGACGTCCGTCCGGTGCTCGAGCGCTGGCAAGTGACGCACATGCTCGTGGCCGATCCGACGGACCGGACCCTGCTCGCCGCGCTCATGTACCTGTGGCGAACGCCTCACGATTGGTCCCTGGCCGGCGTCGCGGGACGGGCGGCGTTGTTTGTCCGGCGGCCCTCGTCGATGGTGCCGGTGGACCTGACGTGGCGTGCCTTCGACGCGACCGCGGCCGGCACGCCGGCGGATCGTAACCACGCTCAGGAGCCGGAGCCGGCGCCGTGGTGGGATTGTTTCGTCTGGTCCGACTCCGCGGGTGCGCTCGACCGGGACGAGGCCCTGCTCTATCTGGCACATTTCGAGGCGCTGCGCCCGCAGTATCGCGAGCGAAATCACCGGGCCTGGGAGGCGAAAGTAGCCGCGTCCGCGTTCGCCATGATCCCGCCACTGCCCAGCGCCACGCCGCCGGCCGCCGTGGCCAGCGTGCCCCTGATGGTGCTCGCGCTCGACTCGATCTCCGCGTACCAGCGCCCGGTAGATGAGGGACCGCCGGGCTCGCTGCTGCTGGCCGTCCGCGCCGCCCGCCGTGCCCTCGACGCCGACGCCAACGACGCCATCGCCTATCTACGGCTCGGCCATGCCTATGAGCGCTTGCATCACAGCACCGTCGAGCAGGGCGGGGCGGCGGCGTTTCCGCTGCTCGATCAAATGCGCCGCGTGCAAGCCGTCGCCGCGCTGACGAACGCGCTGCGGCTCCGCCCCGACCTGGCGGCCGCCCATGAGCTCCTGGTCGGGCTTTATTTGCGGACGGGCGCGCTCGACCTGGCCTGGACACATCTGCAGCAGCAGCTCCGGCTCAGCAAGGCGGCGGGTCCACGGCCCGGCGAATCGGCCGCCCATTTTGCGGTGCGCATCGACTCCCTGACGGCCGCCGACCAGAACCTTGGCCGAGCGGTGCGCGAGCGGTTGAATCTGGTGACCACCAAGTCGTTCGACCTCAAGGCCTACGCCAGGGCACGGCTCGCCGAGGAGCATGGCCTGCCTGGTCACGCCCTCGAGCTGCTGCAACGCTCCGGCTACGGCGAATTCGGCGTCGAAGGGGCGGTCGTGGAAATGAAGCTGCTGTGCGACGCCGGCTACCTGCGCGAGCTGCGCACCTGGCTCGAACCACAGTGGGAGCCGGTCATCGGCAGCGCCAACTATCGCTGGACGCAAACGCTCACGGCGGCAGCCACCGGCGACTACGACGCGGCACCGGCGGCCCTGAAGCGCATGCAGCTCGGCACGGTTGACATCGCGGAGTTCAACCTGCGCCAGCTCCCGCCGCGCACCGCGCTTGCGCTGGTGCTCGGCCAACATCTGCTGCAATCGGCGTCGCGCGATCCCTGGGAGCGCCGTGAGCCGCCCGCGGCGCTCATGCAGCGGTTGACAGGGCTGGCCCTCATGCAACGCCAGCAGGCGGACGTGCAGACGCTGCGCGGCCTGCTGTTCCTGGAGGCCGGTGCGATCGCGCCCGCTGAGACCGCGTTGCGCGGCGCTCGCAGCCTGGAACGGCGATGACGGCTCCGCGGTGATCGCCCGCCATTACCTTGGGCTGATCCGTTTGCCATAGGCGGCAAGTATCATGGTCCTGCTGGCTTTGACTTGGTTGGGAGCCTTCTTGCGGGGGAGCATCCCGCTGTTGGCCGTGAAGCCGCTGACCAGGACATCCACCCAAAGCTAAGATCGGTCGTAATTCAACCAACCAAGCCACACTCGATGCAAAAAAGGAGGCAAGCCATGTCCAGCATATCGATCTTGCTGACTCGCAATCTTCAAGACGTGTTCGGTGCAAACGACCCCGCGCGTCGGCGGGCCGCCATCGACGAAATCTACAGCGAAGATGGAGTGTTCTACGATCCTACCAGCGGGGCGCACCGTGGCCGCGACGAGATCGATCGCGTCGCGGGCGCGATCCGGGCAACTCACCCTGACTTTCGGTATCAGCCAATTGCCGATCCTGAGGAATTGGGCAATGGCGGGCGGCTCAAGTGGGTATCGGGTCGCCCCGGTGAGGCGCCCGCTTACGCCGGGACTGATTTCATCATTGTCCGGGACGGCCGGATTGCCGCCCTTTATCTGTTTTTCGACAAGCTACCCTGAGCTGCCGGCGAGGCCGGCGGGCGCTTGGCCGAGTCCATGAGGGATCGGAGCCAGGCATGAACCAGATACTTCTCCCCTCAATGCCGCAGGCCGCCGTTGCGGGTCGCCTCCACCGGCTGCGGCGTGCCGTGCGCGAAGGTGCGTGTACCGAAGTGGTGGATGAACAGGTCGCGGCAGCATGTCAGCTTGAAGCCGGCTTGCCGGGCCTTGGCGCTCAGAATATCGCTGTCGAACAGGCTCAGGTCGGTCCATTCATTGAGGCCGGGGCTGACGCGGTCCAGCACCGCTCGCCGAATCGACAGGCAGAAGCCGCCGAGCCGTTCGCTCTCGACCCACTTGCCGCGGTTCGTGCCCGCGAAATCGCGCGAAGCTCTGCACCGCTTCCACGTCCACGAGCGCCTCGCCCGGCCGGGCTCCCTTCTTCGGACCGAGCCGGTACGGCACCGTCTCGACGAGCTGCGGGGGCGCCGCGTAGTTCGACATCGGTCCCACCAGCCCGATTCCGTCCGACATCTTCGCCAGCGCCGTCAGCGCGTCGAGCCATTTCGGCGTCACCACCGTGTCGTTATTCAGCAGGCAAACGAACTCGCCGCGCGCCTTCGCCAGCGCCTCCTTGCACGCCGTCGAAATGTCCAGGTCGGTTGCCGCCTGGCAAATCTCGACGCGCAGCCGGCTCACCAGCCCATCGCGCAGCCCGGCCAGATATTCCGCGGTGCCGTCGAGGGAGCCGATGTCGAGGAAGATCAGCTCGAAGGGTTCTCGGCTGTGACGCAAGACGCTTGGAACGCAGAGCTTCGTGTAGTCGAGCATTCCGCAGCAGGGCATGATGATTGACACCAAGCCAGGTGGCGACGCGATCGACAGAGTGTTGTTGGCCATGACGGCGTTCGCTTTCTCGTTGGAAAACGTGCGGATGCATACCGAATGCAGTTACGGGTCACGACGTTCGATTACGACAACCGGAGTGGGCGGCGTCGGCTCGGGGTCCCTTGACTTCTCCTGGTCCGGCTTGGCGTACTTGCTGACGAGGTTAATCAGCAACAGGTATTCCTGTTGATGCCGCCGCGCCTGCAGCGCGACGACTTCCTGTTGCTTCTGCAGCAGACGCTCGCGATACTCGCCGGTCTTGTCCAGCGCCAGCGCCTCGCACAGCCGCTGCAATGCCTGCGGATAGTCCTTGAGGCGCGTATGCACCCAGGCCAGGTTGAAACGCGCCCGCACGTCGGTCGCGTTCACCGTCAGCGCCTTTTCATAGGCCGACCGCGCTTCCTCCGTGCGGCCGAGCTCATACAGCGCATCGCCCAGGGCGTTCCACAGCTCGGCGGAACACGTCGGGTTCAGCGCGAGCGCCACCTTGGCCATGTCCGCCCCGCGCTTCGGGTCGCGGAAGGAGAAGGTGAGGAACTGGCTGACTTCACATAGCAGCACCCAGTTGCGTTGCTGCAAATGGACTGCCTCGCCGTAGAACCCGCGCGCCAGCTCGAATCGCCCAGCTGGCGCAGGCCCGCGCCTTCTGGATCGGTTCCTGCAACCGCTTATGGGCCGCTTCGCCGAACCGCTCGTGGAAGCGCACGAACACTTCCTCCGCCACCGCCGGTGCCAGCAGCCGCGCATGGATGCCGCGCCCCTCCTCGTCGCCCGGCTCGATGTACTGGCAGCGTTTGGCGTCGCCGAAGAACGTCCGCAATAGTGAGAAGTTGACGCCGACGAACGTGGCCAGGCTGAACCGCTGGTGCTCGAACTCGTCATCGCGGGTGATCTGCGTCTGGCCATAGTCATTCACCAGGATGAACCCGCCCTCGGCAAGCATCCCGAGCAGTTTCTCCAGGCACTGGATCGCCCCGTAGCTGTGCAACAGCCTTTTCGTCATCTTGCGGCCAAACTCCACCGCAAACGTGCCGTGCGGCAGCGTCTGCGCGTCGACGGGCCGATAATCGTACTCCGAGGCGAACAGGCCGTAGACCTCCAGCAGCTCGTCCTTGGCGCGCGGATTGTTTGACTGCGCCCGCTCGCGCAGCTGCTCCGCCGTGAGGTCGGTGTAATCCGCCAGCCGCACATTGCGGGCAACGCAGGTGCGGACGCACAGTTGGCGGACCTGCGCGTTGTCCAACTCCAGCACCGCGGCCGGCAGGCAGTCAAGAAGGTAGTTGAGAAACACCGCCCGCAGCCTCCCGTTGTGGGGCACGTTTCTTACGTGCCCGTCTTTCCCCGGCACGTAAAAAACGTGCCCCACATCCGCGGCACCGTTCACCCCAAACCCCACGTCGGCGAGCAGCGTCTCCGGATGCAACGCATCCACTTGGCGGACTCGGTAGCGGCCGGCATGCTCGGCCAGGACCCCGTGGCGCAGCAGGTCGTGGAGCATGCGTTCCGACTTGTCGGCGGCGATGTAAGTGAGCCGGCTGTAGTAGTCCTTCTTGTGCTGGCGGCACAGGTCGCGCAGCGTGTCGAGGAAGTAGCGCGCGAACAGGCCGACGCCGATGCCCAGCTCCAGCACGAAGATTTCGTCTTCCAGCTGCCCCTCCTTGTCGGCGGCGACGAGGCTCGCGAAGAAGACATCGGCCGCGTTGCGCGAGAGGGAGCCGTCATTATTGACAACGAAAGGCACCGGCGACGTATCCGACAGAAACGCCTTGTTCCCGCGTTCGCGTAAATAGGTCTGTCCCAGATCCCATTCGAGGCTATTTGCGAGCGGCACGAAATCTTGCACAATTTCGCGTCCCGCCTGGGCGTGCGCCAGCACCTGCTCCGCCGGCGACCCGGTGTGCATGCCGTCATCACGTGTGTCCCGCTTGGTGGCCATGTTGGTGATCCCTTTCGTTTGTTGCCCCCCGGCCCCTGCCGGCTTGTCCGGCAGGTGAAGCAGTTTGGCCGGCTAGCCACTCCGGCCCGCCGACCGCAACGACCCCTGCCGGCTCGTCCGGCAGGTGAAGCAGTTTGGGCGGCTAACCCGCCCCGGCCCGCCAACCCAACGACCCCTGCCGGCTTGTCCGGCAGGTGAAGCAGTTTGGCCGGCTAGCCAGCCCCGGCCCGCCGACCCCAACGACCCCTGCCGGCTCGTCCGGCAGGTGAAGCAGTTGCACGCTCGCTCTAGCCGTCAAACTTCTTCACCTGCCGGACAAGCCGGCAGGGGTCGGGCGCGTGGTTCGTTCGCCTCACTTTAGCCGTCAAACTTCTTCACCTGCCGGACAAGCCGGCAGGGGTCGCACGCTCGTACAGCGCCACGTCGACCTGGACGACGACGAGATCGCCGGCGCCGAAATCGCTCAGGCTGGCGCGGCAGACGATGCCGCCGGCGCCCAGCTCCGCGGCGACTTCCACGCCGCCGATCGCGCTGCTGGCGGCCGCCGGGTCCGCGGTGCGCGTCAGGTACGCGCGGACGGCCTGCGTGGCGAGGAGCAGCCTGGCCGGCGCGAGCCCGGACGCGAGCGCCACGCATTGCTCCTGCGTCTCCGTGCCGGTCAGCCGAAACTCGAACGTGCGCGTCAACCGCGGCTCGGCCGGCGTCCGCGCGCTCGGCGGCTCGGCGTGAATGGGCACGGCGCTCCCCGCGCGCGCCGCAGTAGTCGTAGGTCGCGGCCGGTGGCAAGTCATCGCAGAGATTGTACAAAAACTGCCCCTGTGCGTCGTACACATGGGTGGTTACAGAGCCCATTGGATCGGTAATGGAATCGTTGCTCGGATCGCTGCTCATGGAAGCCCTCGCATGGTGGTTGTGGCCAATCCTCATGATTCGTGTTATTCGTATTATTCGTCGTTTTCCGTCTTTGGTTGTCCGCCGCGAGATCCCATTGGATCGCGGTAGGAATCGTTGCTCGGATCGCGGCTCATGGAAGCCCTCACATGGTGGTTGTGGCCAATCCGCAAACTGCCGGCACGGTCACGGTCAGCGCTCGTGCTTTGCATCGAGATCCCAGCGGCGCTTGGGCAGCCGCAATGCTGCCGGATGCAAGCTCCGCCGCAGCCCGGTACCAATTTCGTCGCAAATCAATAGGCTGCCGCCGCTTGCATGAACGATGGCCGAGTCGCTCAAATGCTGTGCATGTCCCTGGCTCCCGATCGACAAAACCACGTCGAGACGAGCCGAATGCCGGGAATCCGCAAGTTCGGACTTGCGGGAGGGGCGGGAGGTAACCCACGCTCCGGCCCGGCCGAATTCCGGTGCATCAGGGAACCTTGCAACCTGGAACAGCCTTCTGAAACTCGAGCAAGGCGCTGTACGTTATTTTTGTGCCTCCGATAACAAGCATTCGCAATTGCGTAAGCGCGGCCAAGTGTCTTAGCCCCGCGTCCGTGACTTTGGTGTCCACTATGGACAGGATCGCCATTTTTTTTAGGGACGTAAGGCTCAACATGCCCGCGTCCGTAACCGCCGTTTGCCCGACGTCCAGAATCTCTAGCGTCTTGAGCGCAATCATTTCGTTTAGCCCGGCATCCGTCACTTTCGTCGAACGCAGCGCCAGGGCCTTGAGCTGCGTAAGTGCGGCCACATCTTTCAGACCGACGTCAGTGACTTTGGTGTGCGAAAGGTGCAGCTGTTCTAGACGTTTGCAAGCTGCCAAGGCGTTCAGCCCTACATCGCTCACGGGTGTATACGTAAGCTGCAGGACTCGAAGGTTCGGTAAGAGAGCAATGTGCCTCACGCCCGCGTCACCGACATGCGTGTAATTGAGCATCAACGTCTGCAACTGCTGCAGGGCCTGCAACTCTTTCAGGTCTTCATCCGTTACGTTGGTATTGCTCAACGAGACGTACGTCACTGGGCTTCCCAAATCCGTGGTCGCTCGTTTGATCTTTCCCCCACGTTTGGCGACAATACTAATGGCCCTCTTTTCCTCATCATCCCCAGCCGTCACCACTCCTGCAACCAACAGGAGAGTCAATATCACGCTCATTGCGCTAGCTCTGGATTTCATGTTGATCTCCAACGGGAACGCCCCGGTTTCATGATCTTTCTGGCTCATTGCTTTGGGGGCTTTATGGGAACTGGGGGTTTCAAAGGTTCCTGAGGGAATTTGGTTTGTTGGTCGTTAGGCAATTTGCACTGCTTATTATAGCTGTCAACGCTATCATAGAAATCCTTTGTCGGGGTCGGAATGAGTTTAACCGGGTGTGACTTCAGATTTCCATCCTCATCTGCATCAAAGCCCCAGGAAATCCCACTGATTACTTTGCCTGCGTCGGGACCCTTGGTTACAACCGCATAGGACTCGAAGTACCAGCTCTCGTTGCTGCTAACTAGATTCCCCTCCGGGTGGTCATTAAACACCGCCGCCTTGTACGGGTCCGGCGACGACCCGTTTTGCCTCATCGCCGACAGCGCATACGCGACCTTGTCCCGGCTATCGATCGCCCAGCCATTCTCTGTAAGTCTGTACTTATAACGAAATCTCTCTCCGGCAGTAAATTCACCAGTCGTCCGGTTTTTCCGCTTGAGGATTTGGATTACCACGATTTCCGTGGCGTTTACATTATTCTTATTCGGCGCAAAGATAAGATCCATGTCGCTCGAATAGACCTTATCTTTATCATTGTAGTCTGTGTTCTGCTGGTTATAAATCCACAATCCATATTCGTTCCCTTTTGTAGCAAGAATGTTCCATCCAACAAGTCCTCCGACAAATTCTCCGCTCGGATCACTGGTGAGGGTTGGACCATTGCTTGCATATCTATAAAGGTTTGAATCTCCCGCGTCAAACCCCAATGGGTCCTGGCTCTGCCACCGCCCAGTCGCGGGATCGTACCATCGCGCACGGTTGTATTGCAAGTCCGTTTCGACATCGAACATGCGCCCTGTCCATGCGTAATTCCCGCGGTACGCCGAGTTCGTCTCGCTTATGATGTTGCCGACGCCGTCATAGACGATCGCGTCCTTGACGTTGCCACTATTGTCGAGCACGTCCCGCACCGAGCCCTGGTAATCGGTCAGGTACCAGTACTGGACACCTGCATCCTGCCGTGCGAACAGCTGGTCCACCTGGTCGCCGTGCAGGTAGCGCGTCTGCAGGTCGTTGCTGCCGTCCAGGTCCGCCCAGACGTTGAAGTTCGCGTTGCCGGTCGCGCCGGCCAGTGCCGGGTTCCAGCCGTCCACCGCGTAGCGGGTCACGGTGGGCGAGCCGCTGCCGGTGGGGTAGAGGTCGCGCTCGACCAGATTTCCCCAGGCGTCATATTTGTAATCGACTTCCTCCAGCAGCGTGTCGCCGGTGCCGTAGTCTCGCGGGTCGGATGCCCACAGCTGGGCCTTGACCAGTTCGTTCTTGTTGTCGTAGCCGTATGCCCACGTCTCGCCGCCCGAGATTGCCACCTTGTAGGTCTCATTGCCCGCGGCGTCGTAGGTGTAGTCCCACGTACCATCTGATTCTAGCTCGTTTCCCGTCCCGGTGGAATCCCCGGTGTTCGTCCGATTGCCCTCGGCGTCGTAACTTTCGCTCGTGCCGCCGTCGTTGGTGAGCTGGCTCGTCGCGTCGTAGCTATAGGTCGTCGGCGTACCGCCGTTGAGTTGCTCGCTGGTGACCCGGCTGTCCGCATCGTAGACATAGGTGTAGACGTTGATCGGCGTGCCGCCGCCGTTCTTGTCGGTCTGGCCGGTTAGGTCGCCCCCCGCGTCGTAGACGTAACTGCTCGTCGCCACCTTGGTCGTGCCGGCCAGGTCGCTATCGCGCGTCGTTCCGCTTAGCTCGTTGTCGGCGTTGTAGGTCTGGTCGATGCGCATCGGCGTCTCGCCGGTGCCGCCGAAGAGCTGCTGCGTCAGGTTCGCGTCGGCGTCATACACGTTGGTGGTGACGCCACCAAAGTTGTCCTTCACGACGGTGCGGTTGCCGTTGGCGTCATAGGTAAACGTCAGCAGCGTACTCCACAGCCCTTGCACGGTGTTCACCTTGCCCGTGGCACCGTAGGTCATCGTGTACGTGCCGACATTGTTGGCCGCGGTGAGCTGCTGGCCGTCCGCGTCGTAGGTGAAGGTAAGGATGTTAGCGACGGAGTGGTCCGCGTTGTACCAGGTCTGGCCGATGTTGTTGCCGACGGCATCGTAGCTGTAGGTGATGACCCGGCCCAGGGCGTCGGTTTGCGAAATCAGGTGGCCGTCGGCGTCGTACGCCATCGTGGTGGAGCCACCGGTCGGCGTGATCTCCTGCACCAGCCGGTTCAGGTCGTCGTAGACGAAAGTGGTCACGTTTCCGTCCGAGTCGATCTCGTTGACCTCGCGGCCGAAGGAATCGAGCACCTGGGTGGTGTAATTTCCTAGCGCGCTCTCGGTCGCCACCTGGCGTCCGTAGCTGTCGTAGATCGCGGTCGTACGATTGCCCAGGCTGTCTTCGGTGGCAACGGGGCGGCCGTAACCGTCGTAGATGGTCGTCGTGAAATTACCTAAGGCATTTTCGGTGGCCGACACGCGGCCGTAGCTGTCATAGATCGTGGTCGTGAAATTCCCAAGGGAATCTTCGGTGGCCGACACGCGGCCATAGCTGTCGTAGATCGTGGTCGTGAAATTCCCAAGGGAATCTTCGGTGGCCGACACGCGGCCATAGCTGTCGTAGATCGTGGTCGTGAAGTTACCCAGAGCATTTTCCACGGCCGCGACGCGGCCATAGCTGTCGTAGATGATCGTCGTGAAGTTGCCGCCGGCATCTTCGGTCGCCGAGACGCGGCCGTAGCTATCGTAGATCGTGGTCGTGAAATTACCTAGGGCGTCTTCCGTGGCGGCGACGCGGCCGTAGCCGTCGTAGATCGTCGTCGTGTAATTACCTAGCGCGTCTTCCGTAGCCGACGGCCTCCCCTCGCTATCGTAAACGTAGCTGGTGCGATTGCCGAGCGGGTCGATGGTGGCACTGACATTTCCGTAGCTGTTGTAGATCGTCGTCGTGATGTCGCCCAGCTGATCGATCTGCTCGCTGACGCGGCCGTAGCTGTCGTAGACGGTGGTGGCGTACCCCAGCGACGTTTGCGTGGAGACCTGCTCACCGTAGCTGTCGTAACTGAACGTCGTTCGATTGCCCAGGGCATCGACAGTCGCCTCGACTCGGCCATAGGCGTCGTACACGATCGTGGTCGCGTTGCCGAATTCGTCAATGGTCGCGCTGACGCGGCCGTAGGCGTCGTACACGGTGGTCGTGAACTTGCCGTACTGGTCTTCGGTCGCTACCGGTTGGCCGTCGCTGTTATAGCTGTAGGTCGTGCGGTTGCCGAAGGGGTCGACCTGGGCGATGACGTTGCCCGCGGCGTCGTAGACCGTCGTACTGAAGTGCCCGTATTGGTCTTCGGTCGCGACCTGCTGGTTGGCATTGTCGTAGACGAAGCTGGTCCGATTGCCGTACGGGTCGACGGTCGCGATCAGGTTGCCGGCCGCGTCGTACACGTTCGTCGTGAATTGGCCATACTGGTTTTCCGTGCCGATCTGGTCGCCATTGAGGTCGTAGCTGAAGCTGGTGCGGTTGCCGTACACATCCACGGTCGCGATCAGCTCGCCATCCGCGTCGTAGACACTGTCGGTGTCGTGGCCGTATTGATCTTCGGTGGAGATGAGCCGGCTGTCCGAATCGTAGGCGAAGGTAGTGCGATTCCCGTAGATGTCCACGGTGGCGATCACTTCACCGGCGACATCGTAGACGATCGTCGCCGCGTTGCCGAGCGGATTGATGGTGGTCGTCAGCCGGCCGTCAGCATCGTACAGATAAGTCGTTACGTTGCCGCGCACATCGGTTTGGGTGACGACGTTGCCGTCGCCGTCGTAGGTCGTCGTCATGCGCGAGCCGTCCGGGTTGATGGTCCCGGTGGGCCTGTTCATCACGTCGTAGGTAGTCGTCGTGAAGGTGCCGTCGGGCTGTTCGACCGAGGTCTGATTGCCGGCGGCATCGTAGGTGAAGCTGGTGCGCAGGCCGCTCGGCGAAACGGTCGCGATGAGGTCGAGGTGGCTGTCGTAGACGAAGTCCGTCGTCTCGTTGAGCGGATTGGTGACCGACTGGAGCAGGCCGCCCGACCAGGTGTAGGTCGTGGTGTCGCCGTCGC
The DNA here is from genome assembly GCA_963834865.1 of uncultured Gemmataceae bacterium. Lineage (GTDB taxonomy): Bacteria > Planctomycetota > Planctomycetia > Gemmatales > Gemmataceae > CAWIDK01. The sequence continues at coordinate 3,325 of CAWIDK010000002.1, read as the reverse complement.
CGTTGGTGTACGTCTTCAGGTCGCCGGTGTCGGTGTACGTGTAATTCTGCGAATCCTCGCGCGGGTCCTCGATCGACGTGATCTCGTGCAGGGTCGGGTCGTACTGCATCGTGGTGATCGCGCCGCTCGGCTGCGTGATCGAGGTGGGGTCGCCGTAGTCGTCATAGGTCGCCGCCGTCACACGGCCCAGCGGGTCGGTCGTGCTCGTCAGGTCGTAGCTGCTGTCATAGGTGAATTCCGTAAGCGCGCCGTCGGGGGCCTCGAACTGTATTTCCTGCCCGGCCGCGTCGAGCGTGATGGTGGTCGTGCGGTCCAGCGCGTCGGTCACGGCGAAGACCGCATTCTCCAGGTTGGAGGCGTTGCTGCCGAAGCCGTGGGATTGGGCCGGCTTGACCGTGATGACATCGCCCAGGCCCTCGTTGATCGACGTCAGCATCTCCTGGCTGTCGTAAGTGAACGTGGTGGTGGTATCGGGCGTCTTCCTCACGGTCATCTGGCCGGCGGCGTCATAGGCGAAAGTGAGCAGGCTGCCGTCGGGCCGCTGAATGCCGGTGAGGTTGCCGCTGTCGTCGTGGGTGAAGGTGGCGACGCCGCCGCCGGGGAGCTGGGCGGTCACCAGGTTGCCGCTGCCGTCATAGGTGAACGTCACGAAGCGGGTGTCGGGGGTTTCGATGCTGGTCAGCTCAATGCCGCTGTAGGTAAACGTCGTGATGAGGCCGTCGGCGGTGACCTTCGTGGTCTCGAAGCCGCTGCTGTTGAAATTCTCGGTGTAGAGGCCGCCCTTCGCGACGTAGGTAAAGCTATCGTCCATGTTCTCCGTGAGCGTACCGAACTCGCCCGGCGGACTGGTGAATTCGCCGCCCATGCTGCCGCTGAAGAATTCGCCGTCGCCTTCGCCGTTTTTCAACAGGACGCCGCCGAGCGCCTTCGTGCGTGATTGCTTTGTCAAGGACGGCGTGCCGGCGGGGAAGGTCCATGTCGTACCCAACGGCGTCGGCGATGTTTTCTTCCGCGACGATGTTGAGCCGTATCCGCTCAAGACGCGCAAGCGGTGCAAGGTGCTCTTCGTCGGCGGCACGCTCCAGCGCAAGGGATTCGACCTGCTGCTCAAGGCGCATCGCCTGGTGTTCTGCGACGCGGATGACGTGTGCCTGGTCGTCAAGGACATGGGTGTCGGCACGTTCTACCAGGGGCAGACCGCGCAGGCGGACATCGCGCAGGTGGGCCGGCAGCCACACGCGCCGGCGATCGAATACATCGCCGACGAATTGAGCGACGAACAGATGGCGGGGCTGTACCGGGCGTGCGATGTCGTGGTGCAGCCGTACCGCGGCGAGGGTTTCTGCTTGCCGGCGGCGGAGGCGATGGCGAGCGGCAAGCCGCTCATCGTGACGGGCCGCGGTCCGGTGCTCGATTACGCCACCGACGAGACGGCGTACCTGCTGACCTCCACCGTGGTGCCGTTCGACAGCAAGCGCGTGGGCGAAGTGGAGACGGTGGACACGCCGTTCTGGGCCAGTCCGAATCAGGACATGCTGCGGCTGCTGTTGCGTTATGTCTATGAGCATCCGGACGCAGTGCGCGAGCGTGGGGCCAGGGCACGCGAACACGTGCGCGGGCGGCTGACGTGGGCCCAGGCGGCGGCGATTGCGGAGACGCGGCTCGCGGCGCTGAGTAGGTCCGGCTTGCCGAGCCGGACCTTAACGCTTCCAATTGAAGACGCCAAAGCAACCTGCGCCGAGATTGCGGCGCTGCCAGGTCCGGCTCGGCAAGCCGGACCTACCAGGTGCGACGAGCCGCGCTACCATCTCAATGGGTGCGTCAACGGCCGGCCGAAGGTTTCGGTGACGATGATTGTCAAGAATGAAGCGCACAACATCGGCGCGTGCATCGAGTCGTTCGCGGACCTGGTGGACGAGATCATCGTCACCGATACCGGCTCGACCGACGACACCGTTGCGATCGCGAAGCGGATGGGCGCGAAGGTGTTTCACTTTCCGTGGATCGATCACTTCGCTGCCGCCCGCAACGAAAGCCTGCGACATGCCACCGGCGAATGGGTTTTCTGGATGGATGCCGACGACCGCCTCGACGCGGAGAATCGCGCCCGGCTGCGGCGGCTGTTTGCCGAGCTGCCGGGCGGCAACGTGGCGTATGTCTTCAAGGTGCTGTGCCCATCGACGAACCCGGATGACCCGGGGACGGTCGTGGACCATGTCCGACTATTCCGCAACTTGCCGGGGCTGTCATGGGAACACCGGATGCACGAGCAAATCCTGCCGGCGCTGCGGCGGCGGGGCGCGAGCACACGCTGGGCGGACGTGGTCGTACGCCATATCGGCTATCAGGACTCCAAGGCGCAGCCGCTGAAGCTGGAGCGCAACCTGCGGCTATTGCACCTCGAATACCAGGAACAGCCCTACCATCCGTTTACGCTGTTCAACCTGGGTTTGACGTACCGCGAAATGGGCAAGCTCACCGAGGCACTCGACTTCTTCCGCCGGAGCCTACGTGCATCGCTGGTGACTGACTCCATTGTGCGCAAGCTGTATGCGGCAATCACGTACTGCGAGCGCGAGCTGGGCCGGCCGGGCGAGGCGCTGGCGACGTGTCGCGAGGGACGGGCGCACTATCCGGAGGATGCGGAGCTGCTGCAGCAGGAGAGCCTGACGCTGGACGCACTGGACGACCGGATCGGGGCGATCCACTGCCTGGAGCGGATACTGCTGGGACACGACGGCGACCACTTCGCCAGCGTGTCAGCCGGCATACGCGGCTACGTGACGCGGCATCAGCTGGCGCTGCGGTACATGGGGGTGGGCCGGCTGGAGGAGGCGGAAGCACAATGGCGCCGGGCGCTGGCGGAGAACCCGCGGTACATGCCGGCGCTGATGGGGCTGGGCAACCTGTACGTGGAGCAATCGTCCTGGCCGGCGCTCGACCGACTGATAGGCGAGCTGGACGCGCAATGGCCCGACAGTCTGCCGGCCGCGGTGCTGCGCGGCCGCAAGCACCTCGCGCTCAAGGAATACGCCGCCGCGCCGAGTGGCTTGGGCGCGCCATTGCGCAGCATCCGCACGAGATATGGCCCCGCCTTCTCTACAGCCGCGTGCTGCTGCAGGAGGGGACTGACCCCGCTGCGGCCGCCCAGGCGCTGCGCGAAGTGCTGGCGCTCGATCCGGGTAACGCCGAGGCGCGCCAGAACCTGGCCGTCCTGCGCAAGGACCGGCCTTCCGCAGCGTAAAGTGGTGCCTGCCAACGCTCGGCGGCATGTCTGGCATGTCTTGGCAGGTCGTGCCGGTGATTCCTGTCGTGGCAAGTCGTG
>CAWIDK010000001.1:0-1605629 GCA_963834865.1 uncultured Gemmataceae bacterium | reverse complement strand
CGATGCCGAGCTTCCACAGGGTATAAAGGGCGATCATGTCGAGCACCACGGTTTTGTTCGCCAAATGCCCGTGCCGCGTCGTCCCACTCGCTTGCCACCGGCTGGAAGCACCAGCGCATCCCGAGGGTGGCGTCGGAGACGAGCGTCTCCATCGTATCGAATACGTTCCTGCCAATGAACCCGGTCAAGACAGCGATCGGCGTCGGCTGCTTGCGGTAGATTCCCAGTACCTGTGCGAACTGCTCGCGGCGCTTCTCGGCCCACGCAAAGAACGGCGAGAAGTCCAGCTGCTCCTCTCCAGCCGGACCTTTGTTTTCAAAGCGCATCGCTGCAGATCGCCCCGATCGGGAAATCTTACCTGGAACTGAGCAATACTGTCCTGAAAACGATAGACGTACTTGCTCATCAACTCGACCACCTTCGCCGTTCGCTGCTGCACCGCCACCGCGGCAAGAATGAAGGTCTCGCCCGGCTTTTTTCCCATCATTGCCTTGACGCGCGGGTGGTCCGGCGGGTACTCGTTGGCGTCTGCGTCCGGCTCGTCTTCTTCGATAACGAGCCAGCGGCTCTCCACGTCTCCTGCTTCCTGGTAGACCACCTTTAAGCCCGCCTCAACGCCGTTTAGCACGTCGAACGGCCACCTTTTCTTTTCCCCCATCAGGAGGACATTGCAGTAAATCAGGTGCGCTTCCGGGTCATCCATGTTCCGGCGCAGCATGGCATAGGCGTATGGCAGGGCATCCCAGTCCTTTCCCGAGTGCTGAAGCACCCATACCACGGCGCGTCCGACGGTGCCCGGCTTCGCGTCCTCCACCGAGGGAAGCTGCTCTACGTCCGCCGTCACCAGCGCCGGCTGATCCGTCAGCAGGCCGAGCATCGACAGACGCAGCCGTGCCAGCTGGTCATCGGCGTGCCGTTGCAGATGCTGCCGCAGGATTTCAATGGCGGCCTGCCGGTCGTATTGCTGGAGAATATCAACCTCGCAGTCAATCAGCCGGCGGTCGCCCTGCCCGCTTTCGCGCAGGCTTTGCACGTGTCGAGGATCAGTTGATGTGACCGCGTGCGGCTGGCGCATTCGAGCAGCCGCCGCGTGTCGTCGTCGAACTGCCCTGCTGTGGCGGTGCGCGTCAATAACGGTAACGCATCTGCATCCATACCGAGCCGCAGAAGCAACGCGGCCAGCTGCCGCAGATCGGGCTTCGCCGTCGTGTCGGCGACCGCTTCGCCGGCTCCGCGCATTGCGCCGGGGCCGCATCCCGATCCCCCTGCGACAGCCGCAAGTGACCGCGAAGCGACTTGGCCAGGACGTCCGAAATCCGTCCCGCCGGCACGGCGTCAAGGAGCGCGTCGGCTTCTGCGAACCGGTTGAAATGCGAAAGGCCGCTGATGGCACGCTCCAGCGACTCCTCGAGCTTCGGCCCGGGGCCGCGCCGGGCGATATTCATGGAGATGTCCGTGACCTCCTGACGGTCGTTTCCCTGGTTGCGCAGCGATAGGACAAGCGCAAGCAGCGACTCGGTGTCGTCACCTGGTTGGATGCCGACCGCCGCTCGCGCAGCGTCAATCGCCTCGTCGATCCGTCCGGTAGTCGCGAGGTGACCGGCAAACTGACGCAGCCCGTCCGCGTCCTTAGGACGCAGCTGCAGGGCACGGCGGAAGTCGTCGTCAGCAGCACGGTCGGACATCAGGCTACGGGCCACCCCGCGGTTCAGGTGCGAAGCGGCTTCGATGAATTCGTTTCCCTGCCGATGAGCCAGGTCGACGGCTTTCGAGTAGTTCGCCCTGGCTTCGCAAAGTAGTTCCCCGCGCCGGTGCAGATGGATCTCGCGGAGCCCCTGCATGTGCAGCGATTGGCCGAGCATCAGCCATGTTTGAGGAACCTCCGGCGCCAACTCCACCGCAATTCGACCAAGCCGCTCGGCGCGCTCAGTGTCGCCGCGGTTCAAAGAGCATAGGGCGATTCCAAAAACGTGCTTATGCCGCTGCGCCATAGCTTCCTTTGGTACCTTGGAGTTGTGGCTCCGGCGGTTTAACGGGGACGTCCGAGTTCAGTGCGTCAAGCATGTCTGGCGACTGCCATGCCCAATCCAATCGGCGGTTGCTGGCCATGCTCTCACACACCCGCGCAAACGTTTCCTCCCAGCGATTGCAGAGCACGTTGGCACGAATCACCAGTAGCGCCTCCGCGTTATCCTCCAGCCAGTAGATGCCGTTTCCCTTCAGCCGCAGGTTGATGACCCGACGGATCGCGCTCTCAATCGCCCCGCTTCCCGACGGCAGACCGCGACGACGGTAACGCGCGTAGTCCAAATGGCCCCCTTCGCCGTGGCGCTCCACATACAGGATCGGTGTCCACACCGCATGGTCCAGCGGCAACTCCTGCGCCCACGCCATCCCCGTCAACTCGTTGGCCACCCGTTGCCAGCTGCCCTGACGCAGCCACTTGCGTAGTTTCTTGAACACCCGCTTGCGTTCCGCGCTGTCGGCGATCAGGTGCGCCAATGCCAAACTGATCTGGTGCACGCCGTGGCACCAATCCAACGTCTTCACCACACGCTCGGCAGGCAGGCCGACCCGCTGCACCACCCAATCGAGCCGATCCCAAAACCACGGCGCTCCGTCCGCCCCCAGCGAAATCACGGTTGCCTTCGCCGCGCCCAAGCGATGCAAGTGCATCGCCAATAATTCCATCAACTCATCCGGACCGCCAAACGTGCCGTCGACGATCGGCCGCGTTGCCGGCACCATCCGCCCTTGGTCATCCACCTCGTAGATGATCAGCAGCTTGGGTTCACGCCAGTCTGCCTTGTAGCGGCGTTTTTGCTTTTTGTGCTGGCCGCGGCCGCGCTGCTTGCGCGTCACCCGCCGCAACCGCGTGCGGCCGCCATCCACAAACGCCGCCAACCGTTTGCCCGTAAACTCGGTCCCCGCCGGCAGCGCACCGTCACGATACCTCTGCAATTCCCGCGTGCGCCACGCCAGCGTCGCCGCCCCCACCTGGCCCGCGATGCCATGGACCACCTTAATGTCCAGGGGCACACCACGCTGGGCCAATTCCTGCTGGGTCATGGCGTACGATGGCAGCAGCGCCGTCGCCCGTGCCACCAGGCTGCACAACGCCGGGCTGTCCCCTTCCTGAAATCTCAGGACCGCCAACTCCGGGTACAGACCAGCGCCTTCGCGACCCCGGCCCTTGCCACCACGGGCCGCCGGTCCGCAGTAAATCGTGCTCACCCACAGCACCAAGCCGCCCAAAAGTCGCAGCGTCAACGGCCGAACTTCTCCCGAGCGAAGTTTCGTCGGCGACGCTGCGACTACGCTTTTTTTGATTCGCGGGCCCACTCGGCGGGCTTGGTCGCTTCGGCCAGCAGGCCGGCAACCACCTGGTCGGCCAGCTGTTGAAAGGCGCCATGAACCTTGCGCTCCAGCTCGGCAAACGTCTCGGGACGGTCACGGAGTTGCTCAAGCCACTCGGCCAGCTGCGTCGGCAGCTGCCGCTGCATCCGGGCGACAACTTCCGCGACCCCCGTGACCGGCGATCCTGCCTTCGCCATGCGAATCTCCATTGGCTGCCTCGCTTCCTTGCTGGAAAAGTCCGTCCATTGCTGTACGATAGGTTAGCCGAAACGCAGGAAAAACCCACCACTTTTTGGGAATGGACCCTGTCGACCTGTCTGGGTTGCTCGGCACGGTTAGAACGGTCTGCGGTGGGTTCGTGTGCAACCCTTCCTGAAGACGCTGGGCAATGAACTTGCCGTCGGCAGAATTCTCATTGTAAGCGTGGTAGCGAACTGTTCCGTCGGCCAGTTTCCATATTCGTAGCACCAGGTCTGAAATGGTACGTGCTTCTTGCACTTCCATTTTGTAGGTGTTCACGGCTCCCGCCCCACGTTCCGGATGCGTTGGACGAATGGGCCGCGCGACGGCATCATGGTCGCTTATCATTTCATCCACGGTATTAAGGAATGCGCCACGTTTCAGCCGAATCGGAACCTGCATCTGCGTTCCGCCGCGCGACAGCCGTGGGCGCATCAGCAGCACCGTTCCAGGTTCGCCTTGCGGTGCGGCGGTTGCCCTTCTCAGCGGACGACGAGCTCGTGTTCCCGGAACAGCGGGCACGGTGCGCGTCAATGGTATCGGTGGGGCGGGCGCTGCCTCGGCTCTTGATCCAAAGATCGGCTTCCTCCTGACGCCACCGCCAGCGCCCGCGCGGTTTGTACTTCGGCGCCGATTTAGCGTTTCTTCGCTCTTGATGTAGCCGCCAGTCTCAAGCTGTGCCAAGAGTGCCGCATCAAGCAGGCGTGCGAAATTCCCTTTCGTCTCGCACCAGGAATCCAGGGCTGAGCGCATCTGCAGAATAAGATTGTCCGCGGCAGCGGCATCAACCTGCATTCCTGATTCCGTATTCGTGAACAGGCCAGATTCGGTGAGGTTGTTCGATCCCACGATCAGCCGGGCGCCTCGTTGTTCGTGAACAGATACACCTTTGGATGGAACGTGACTGACGGATGCTCGTTGTGATGAATGAACGTCTCGACCTTGCCGTGGGCTGCGAGAGAGAGAAGGTCTTCAAGGCCCTCTTTCGACGTATTCTCGATGTCGATCCCGACGACGAAGCGCACAGCCGCCGCACGCTGTAGAAACACAACTAGCCCCGGCAGCACATGCCGTAGCCCCGAGTGACGCGCCCATGCCACAGCGCAGTCGAAACGGGTCCAACTTTCGTCGTTGAGAAGGTCCGCAAGCTCCACTCCGAACCGGCACGATATAGCCTGGTTGTAGACCGTAGGCATGGGGAACGTCCGTTCTCCGTCTCAGGGCTTTTTTCGACCGTTCTTACGTGCCGTGCCGTTGTGAACGGTCGCATCTCGGTTGATGCGCATCAACTCTTGATAACTCTGGACCTTCGGGCCTTTCGTCACTGTGTCTGCAGGCCTCGCTAGGATCAGAATGTACTCGTGCACGTTCTTGAAGTGAAAATTCGGCGGATACGGGTAGCTTCCGAAGATCGGGCGCTGCTGGCCGTACGAGCCCCATTTGCCACCGGTTCCATCTTTGTTCCAAACGATTTCGTTGACCAGTACGAAACCGATTTCCCGCAGGAGGATGGTGAAGTCAGTCGCTAACGGAAAGGTCAGGAGACCGTGGTTCGTATGCTGGTTCACATGGGCGGTGACAACGCACAGCTTTCGACCGGGCCGGAGGACCCGATAGCACTCGGTGAATACAGGCCGGATTTCCTCGAAGAATTGCCGGTAGTTATGGACGTTTCCAACGTTCTTCTCGCCCTCGCCATAGTCGGCCTTGTTCCAATATGGCGGACTGGTCACCACAAGGCCAACCGAGCCGTCCGCGAGGAACGGTAGGCTTCGGCTGTCGCCATGAATCACTTGAAGCGATGGCGAGCCGGCCTTCCCATTCTTCAGGTTGCCGCATTCCGCACGGATCAGGTCGATGTAGGCTGGGTTCTGATCGACACAGACAGCTTTCCTTCCGATGGGAATCGCGGCTTTCGCTGTTGTGCCGACTCCTGCGAACGGGTCCAAGACGGTATCGCCCCAAAACGTGAACAACTTGATGAGGCGGTGTGGAATCTCTTCCGGAAAAACGGACGGATGGACGGTGTGTGAGGTATTGGCGATTTGCCAGACCGTCTTCGTGTACTCCCGCCATTCTTCTTTTGTCAGAATGCTCTTTGCCTTGATGTCTTCCTTGGTACTCATGCTAGGTTCTCCATCACTTCGAACACGGACTTGAGGTGATTGCGCCGAACATCGGTTTCATCGACGACAACTGTGCTGCGCACAAACTCCGTTAACGTCCTTGCGAAACTCTTTGGTAATCGCGCAGCCTCAATTAGCACAGAGTCGATTACGTTCCTTTCCTTCTCACACGCCAGCGGCCGGAACGCGATCGTTTGTTTGCCTCTGTTGATGCTGACGATTCGATGGCTTTGAAGGGATTGCCACAGCGTCCGCGCGGCGTGGCAAAGGATTTCACGTTGCTTAATGTTGAAGGTCGCTTTCCCGAATGGTAGATTCTGGATAAACGATGCTGCGACATGAAATGCGTCGCCCTGGACGTGCCAAAGCCAAAATGTAAGCCGACTGCTTAGTATGCCGAAGGCAAGCTCGGCTAATTCCTCCTGGTGGAATTCCATGCAATGCACGGTGTTTTCACTGAGAGGGTACGCGGCACCTGAATCCAATGTGAAAGAGCGAAAGACATTTAGGAAGTTGTACGCGGTGCTGGCGACGAAAACTCTCGGGTAGACCGTCGAGCAAGTCGCCTCTTGAGGCCGACAGGTCCGACAACGATATGACAAAGTCTTGAGGCTGTCCGGACTGTTGGCGAATACCGAAAACGCGCTCGCCTGCTCGGGCCCGTGGAGTTTTGGCAATCCATTGGTGATGTTGACGCGCTTTAACGGCGTAAAAGCGATCGTGGAGAACAATTTTTCCCTCGTTCTACTCGTCCATTTCCGGAGTGGTCCCGTCTCGAATATCGCTTTCTTCCCGCGTGGCGGATCTTGCGAGAGCTCATGTCGAAAAAGAATCGCATTCCGTGTTTTTACGTCCTCCCCGAAAAGTGCATGGGGCTCCCGGTCGAAAAAGGCACATTGCCATCGGCCTCCGTTGAGCACCATTCCCTGCCGGCATGCCTTGTATTGGTCGCCCCGATGATAAGAGATCGAGAGCGGCACCACGACCGCGGACGTGCTATTCTCCGGGCAAGTCAGGCGCCACATCATTTCGATGAACATCGGGTAGAGGTTGCAGTTGGCTGCCTGAGCAGACTGCAGCGAGTAATACTCTGTTCCAAGTCGCCGTTGATCGCCGTTCTCACGAAGGTTTGCATAAGGCGGATTGCAAATAAGCACCTCAAAGCCGCGTTCGGCCTCAGGAAAGACATCTCCTAATGAGTGCAGTCCCTGGTCGGGAATTAGCAAGCCAAGCTGGACTTCTGGATTCCCAATATGTCTTGTGTAGATCAGGGGCTGGATTATCCCCGTTGATGGCTCCAACAAACTTGCTTTAAGGGCCGTTCGACACGGAATAGCGCCGGTAGGGGGTTCGAGGGGCCTCGCGACGCGTACCTTCAAAGCGTCGGTGGCGGTGAGGTTAAGCCTGAGTGCGTGCCATGCAGCCCACGGGGCGATCCCACGTTTTTTGACACTCGACATGCAATGATTCAGCAAGACGAACGTGGACGACTCAACTGCGAGGGTGCTGATGTCTATTCCGTAAAGCGATCGTGTGGCGAATTCCAAACAGTCGAAAGGTGTCGCGTGTTGCGGTCTAAGCAGCAACGTGCGCAAAATGGCCACGAAGAAAACTCCGGTCCCGCAGCTAGGGTCAATGTAGCGGAGTTTTTCAGGAGAGCTTCTTCCTGCCAACACTCCAGCGGCCATGTACTCGGCGACATCTGCGGGCGTGTAAAAGACGCCGGTCTCACGTTTCGCTGCCCTGGCCATTCTTGTGGTTGGGTCACGCATGACACTCATGCGGCTTCCGGGACCGTGTACTTCCAGCACGTAAGGCAAGAGTTCTAGAAATGCATCGTCAAGGGAATTCTGCAATATCGAAAGCAACGAATTCGCAGCTGCGTCCGGAGGAATGTGCGCTGCAAGGGAAGGCAGTTCGCGACGACCACCGAAAAACCACTTCTCGGCGTCACCCAAAGTATCGTCCGCCGGCATGGCTCCGGCCATGCGTGCCAGAATTGCAATGTTCACGAGTGCCCAAGCCGCGCGAAGGCTAGGTGGCTCTGTTACCGCGAAAGCGCTCTCGCCGAGCCACCGTGGAGCGAATATCGAGCTAAAATCCGATTCAGCCTGACTTGTTCGCAAGCTCGGTTCGAGAAAATTCACAGCGTTGCGAATGTGAGCGGCGCGTTCCTCCACCGCGGCCGAAACCGTTCGGCGGGGTCCGGGCACAGAAAGTCGCGCTGCCTTTTTCACGCTCATGAACCTATACGCGTGCGACGATTTCACGTTCCCTGGTTCTAGAACAAGAAGCATATCGGTAGCGACAAAATGATCGGATCCACAAGCCTTGCGGCGACCTCCCACTTGCCGCGTTTTTCCGTAACTGCACACTGACGAATCGTTCGCTCTCCTGGCGACCTCTAGCGTCCATGATATACACCGGTATAGGCGCCGGCAACTCGGAGTCGCCTCGCTTTCGCAAACTTTTTCCAGGTGCCGGTTGCAGGGTCGTCGAAACACAAGCTGTTGCGTCATTGTCACTTGCGTTAACGGCAAGAAGGCGATGGCAATGCACATGCATTTCTGGGACTCGAGGCGCAAACGGCCGTTGAGGGTTTCGCAGCTGAATCCTGGACGGCCCAGCGTCAGGCGACATCAGCAGAGAAGGATGACGGGGTCAGAAGCCTTTCGTAACAATCCAGCGCGTAAACAATCCCACCCGGTAGCGCTTAGCCCGCGGCCAGACCCCCTCACGGGCGGGGGAATCGAGCCCGGCAGACGTTGCCGCGATTGAGGTCCTGGTTCGTGATCCTGGTCCTGGTACACTCCATCCCATCCCAGCCCAGGGAATCGGCATCCGCCGCGGCCAGCTCGCGTCGTGCCGCTGGGTGATGGTGACGAGAAAGACATCCCAGCCCAGGGAATCGGCATCCTCCGCGGCTAGTGCTGCTGTTGCGATCCCCCCCGCGACGCGCCGATCGAAGCGGCAAGAACGAGCGCCCGACGTTGTGCGGAACCGTGGCAATCGACCCCGGGATCAGAATCGCAAGATGTTGCAAAACAATAGGCTGCGCTTTACAGAGCAGTGTGCCAACCCCCTTGGCAATCCAACTCTGCAAACGCCGATGGCCCGACAATTGACGCACTGCCACGAACGACCATTCGCGGCTGCTTCGCCGCCCGACATGCGCTCCCGGACTGCCAAAGCGGGTCGCTGCGTGCCGGACAAGGACCGAAAACCACGCTTAGCGCCAATGCAAGACCCAACGGTGAAACGCCGTCGCATCCCCCGGCAAACGTGGGCTTTCGGCTTGCGGAAGCCTCCGTCATTGCAGTTGAGGGGGTGTCCCGTAAAAAGGTGAGAACGTGAAAACGCGGTGCTCATCAAGGAGACGCACCGCGCTCACGTGGCCACAGCATCAAACCAGCCCATCACGCGAACTTCCAGCCCGTGTCGTCGCCGCTGTTGTGCGAACCGGTCGCGGTGATGGTCTTCTTGCCGCCGTTGACGCTGTCGGCCACATCCACGAATGACACCGCCGTGGTGCCCATTGGGAAAATGTTCCACGTCGAGCCCGGCGTCGAGGAGCGCAGCGACAGGAGCTTGGTCGCGGATGCGCCCTTCAGCGTCAGCGTGCCGCCGATGGTCTGCGTCGAGCCAGCCTGGAAGGTCAGCGTGTCGGCGGCGGTCACGGTTTTCGTCAGGTTGAAGAACGTCGTGCTGCCGATTATGTGCTGGTTTGTCCCGGACAGCAACACGGTGCCGTGGTTGGCGTTGAACGTGCCGCCGGTGAAACTCCAGTTGGCGGAGTCGGTCAGCGTGGCCGTCGGCGCGGTCATGCTGCCGGCGGTTTCGACGACGCCGGCCGCCGTGACGGCGCCCGACATGCCGATGAAGCTGCCGCCGCTCACCGTCAGCCCGCCGTTGAAATGGATCGCGGCCGCGCCGGCCGTGAAGGCGCCGCCATTGAGCGTGGTCGCGCCGGCGACGGTGACGGCAAAGCCGTTGCTGCGGAAGTTGCCGGAGCCGGCGGCGTCGGACAGGGCGCCGTTGACCGTCAAGGCATTTCCCGTCACGGTCACGGTACCGCTACCCGCGTGCGTCAGGTTGAAGAACGCCTTGCCGCCGCTCGTGAGCTGCGACGAGCCGCTGCCGGTCAGGAAGACGGTCCCCCCGTCGGCGTTGAATGTGCCCCCGGTCATGGTCCAGTTACCCGAATCGTTCAGCACGGCCGGCGCATCGAGGACGCCGGTGCCCGAGAGCGTGACGCCGCAGGTCGTGAAACCGGCCGCGGGGGCGAAGGTGCCGCACGCGACCGTCAGGTTGCCGTTGATCGTCAGGTTGCTCGCGGTCTGGAACGTGTCGTGGTGCGTGTTGCTGTCGTTGATTGTGAGGTTGAAGTAATCGACCGCCCCGAAGTCGGCGAGCGTTAGCATGCCGCCGGTGCCGTCGCCGACATATTGCCAGGTCCCTTCGGTCGTGTCGTTGCCGTGGGCCAGGCTGACCGCCTCGTTGCCGTCGAGGATGATGGTGCCCTTGTTGACGACCGTGCCGTCAACGGCCAGGGCATGCCCGGCGAGCGTCAGGCTGGCGCCGGACTGCACGGTGAGGTTGCCCACGGTCGCGGCCGTGTCCAGCGTCGGCAGACGGCCGACGTTGGGTATTGTAACATTGACGCCGGCGCCGGGAACGAGGTGCTGCGACCAGTTGGCGGGGTTGCTCCACGCCTTGGAAGCGGCGCCCGTCCAGGTCTCGCTGACGGCATCGACATTCAGGGAAGCGTTGCCGGTGCACGTGTTGCCGAGAGAGTCGGTGGCGGTGACGACAAAGGGATAGGCCCCGGCGGGGGACGAGGTGAGAACCGTGCCGCTGAGAACGCCGCTCGGGCTTAGCGTCAGCCCCGCGGGCAGCGTGCCGCTCGTCACGGTGAAGGTGTAGATCCCACTGCCGCCGCTGGCCATGAACTGCTGCGAATAGGGAACGCCAACGGTCGCGTCGGGGAGCTTCGGCGTGGGCACGACCATCGCGGCATCGACGAAGAAGTTGCAGGTTGCCGTGCCGGTAGCGCCGGCGGAGTCGGTCGCCGTGACGGTGACGGCGTAGTAGCCCGCGGCCGCTGTCGGGTCGATCGTGCCGCTGATGCTGCCGTCGGCGGCAAACGTCAGGCCCTTGGGCAACGTGCCGCTGTCGAGGGCGAACGTGTAGCCGGTGCCAGTGCCGCCGGTCGCGCTCAGGGTTGCGGCGTAGTCCCCCCCAGCGACGCCGTCGGGCAGGTTGGTCGGCGTGATCGCGATGGCGGGGTTCACGTCGAGGGTCAGGGTTTGCGACACCGCAGTACCGCTGGAGTCGGTCGTCGTGAGCGTGATCGCTGCATCCGTGGCGACGGTGCCGGCCGGGATGGTGCCGCTGAGGACGCCGGCGGGAGTCAAGGTTAGGCCGGCCGGCAACGTGCCGGCGGTGATGGCGAAGGTGTAGCCGCTGCCGGTGCCGCCGGTCGCGGTGAGCGTCTGCGAATAGGCACTGTTCACCGTGGCGGCCGGGAGGGTCGCTGGGCTGGTCATGATCGCCGGGTCGACCGGGAGCGTGTAGGTTTGGTAGATGGCGGCGCCCGACGCGTCGCCAACGAGCAGACTGAAATTGTAACTGCCGGGAGTCGCCGTCGGCGCGATGGTGCCGCTCAATGTGCCGTCGATCGAGATGCTCAGGCCGGCCGGGAGCGCGCTGCTGCCGCCGCCGTCCGCGAAGAACAAGCCGCCGCTGCCGCCCGTCGCGGTGAACGATTGCATGTAGGGGCTGTTCACGGTGGCGGTCGGCAAGCTCGTCGGGCTGACGGTGATGGGCGCATCGACGAAGAGGGTATAGTTATTGGTCGCGGAGATCTGACCACCGGATCGCGTTTCTTGAATGGCGAACGTATAGATGCCCGGTGTCGTCGGCGTGCCCGTTACGGTTGCGTTGAAGTTGGCGTCAACCGCCAGATTCAGACCCGGCGGCAAGGTACCGGACGACACCGACCAGTGGCCGCCGTCGACAAAGGGAATGGCCAGCGTGTACGGCGTGCCCACGACGGCGAGCGGCGCGTTGGCGATAGTGAGTTGCACCGACGTGGTGGTGATGGCGCCCTGGAAGCTGGTCGTAGTCACCCAGAACGCGAAGGTGCCCGCGGCCTGGGGAACGCCGCTCAGAACGCCGCTCTTGGTCAGCGTTAGCCCCGCAGGCAGGCTTCCGCCGGTGCTAGCAAAGGTATATGGCCCGCCGCCGCCGCGGTCGGCCGTGAACGTCACGGAGTAGACGGAATTGACGGCGCCCGTGGGCACGCTGGTCGGGCTGATGACCACGGAGTGCGATAGCGGCACGATCGCCACGGTGTTCGTGGCATCGGTGTCGGAATAATTGAACAGCGTGCTGTTGGCGTCCGCCACGGCCGTCAGCGGCTGGTCGTACGTGCTGGGATCGGCCTTGAGCGTCAGGGTCAGCGTCGCCGCGTTCGTCGAGGAAATCGGCAGACTGCCGATATTCCACAGCTGCGCCGTCTTATCAAAGGTGCCCTGCGAGGCCGTGAACAACTCGATGGTGAGTCCCTGGCTCAGGTATTGCTGGAGCATCACATTGGTACCGTCCTCGCCGTCCGGCCCGCCCGGGTTGGCCACCGTCACCGTGAGGATTTGCGTGTCCGGGTCGGACGGCGGCGTGGCGATCGTGGCGGTAGCCGTCGCGGGGCTCAGCGGGTCGCCGCCACTGAGGGTGACGATGGGCGGCATGTCATAGCCGCCGCCGGGGTTCGTGATGGTCAGGCCGGTGACCACGCCGTGCAGGATTGTCGCGACGCCCGTGGCTCCGCCGCCGATGCCGTCGGCGCTCGTAA
Organism: uncultured Gemmataceae bacterium; assembly: GCA_963834865.1. Lineage (GTDB taxonomy): Bacteria > Planctomycetota > Planctomycetia > Gemmatales > Gemmataceae > CAWIDK01. The sequence continues at coordinate 1,593,056 of CAWIDK010000001.1, read as the reverse complement.
ACGTGACCGTCGGGGCTGAATTGTAGAAGTCGCCGCCGCTGGTCAGGGTGACGCCGGTCACGGCGCCGGACAGGGTTTGGCTCACCACCAGATGCGTGTTAGGCGTCAAGAGTGGAATGTTTTCGGTCGCCGTGTACGTCACCGGCTTGGTGACAGGGACGCCGTTGACGATGGTGGTCACATTGATGGTGCTGCTGGCGGTGATGGTCAGGGTCGTCGAATTCGTGAAGGTGTCGTCTGCGACAAACTGCAATCCGTTCAGGTCGGACTGAGCCTGGGCCGCCGACGAGTAGGTATAGGGGAATTGCTTCGCGAGGCTGCCCGCGGGGAAAACCAGCGTGCCGCCCTTCACGGTGGCATCGACGCTAATCGAGTTCGTGTAGCCCAGGCTGACGCCGAGCGCGGTGCCGGCGGCCGTGCTAAACACGCCTTGCTCGGCGCCGGAGCTGTTCGGTGTCAGGCCAAGGAACGCGGGTGCGGTCAACGCCGGCGTGGGGCCCGTGGTCGTGAAAGGCCCGATGACCTCGGAATACTGCTGCGGGTTTTGCCCATCGTTGATCACCGCGTACACGTAATATTGTCCGGCCGGCAAACTTTGGAAGCCGGGCCAGTTGACACCGCCGGTTGCAAGCGTATTAGGGCCGTTATTGATGAACTGCCCATAGTCGATCGTCTCCATCAAGGTGCCGTTGCTTGTGTTGTCGCTTTGGGTGTAGTACAGCGAGACCTGAGTATCACTGGGACTGCCTTGAGCGCCGCCCGCTGCCGCCCCAGGAACATAGCTGGCGGCATAGATCTGGCCCTTGAGCACGCCATTCTGAGGCGTTGGTGGAAATGCGCCGAAGGTAACGGTCGGCGGCTTGTAGTGAGTCGTTTCCGTGAACGTCGGCGCGTTGAGCAGCGGCGTGTAGGTCAGCACCTGAACCGTATACTGGCCGGGAAGACCCTGCCCGTTGGGGGCGACGTTGTTGGCGAAATCGATGTTGATGACTCGATCGTCCACGGACCGGTACATGGCTGTCACGGAGATTGCTGTGCCTGGATTCGTCGACCACGTTAATTGGACGGTGTTATCGTGGATAATGCCGCCGGTAGGTGCGATGGACGGCGTGCCGTTGGGGGTGAAGTGGATGGCCCCATACTGATCGATCGTGCAGGTTCCGAGCGTTGTGCCGCCTTCGGTCACGGTGAGCTCCATGCCGTTCCAGTCCGGATCGCCATGGTTGAGGGTATAGGTCATTGTATAGGTGTTGCCTCTCTGCGTGATCGTGGGGTCGCTGAGGTTATCCATGTACAGCGCGCCCTCGGGGCTCGCCGGAGTGTAGCCGCCGCTCCCGGGCGTGGACAACGGATCGATCGCGTATGTGTCGACCACGGCCGTGCCGCCGTTGACGAGGTTCTGCAGGACCTGGATGACCGCATTGGACGTGTCGTATTCTGTATTCTGGATCGACGTGGCCGTGCCCGGATCGCCGTGCCACAGGAGCGTGACCAGGCCGTCTGACACTTCGGCGGCGAACGGCTCGAGCGGAGGGTTGCCGTTGGCAGCAAAGTGGAAGTTGCCGCCCTCGTCGAAGGTGGCGTGCCCGATGTCGTTGCCGTTGGAGTCGTACACGTCAAAACTGAGCGTCGGCACAATGGCGTCAGAATGGCTCAGGTTGTAAAAAGTGAACGTGGTGTTGCCGGAGCCGCCGTCGCCGAAGCCCGCAATGGTGCCGTCGTTAACAAGTCCCGAATTGTAGCCGTCATCGAAGAAATCGAGCGAGTTAAGCGTAACCTGCGCGCTGGCGGCGTTGGGATCGGTGATGGTGTAGCTGCACGCATAGGTGTAGGGTTGGTTCTGCGCCGGCGTGTTGGTCGCGGCCGCGGCGGTGATGGCATTGACGTCATTGCCGTCAATGAGATTGAAGTCGCCCGCAAAGTCGATCTTGAAACCGAACGTGAAGCTTGTGAAAAACAGATTGACGTTGGTCCACGCGGCGATGTAGTCTTGTGTCCAATCCTGCCCCGGACGGTACTGCAGGTAGAAGTTGATGTTGCCCAGCGACGTGCCGCCGATGAACGGAATGATGTCCGGAATATTGACGCTGGCCGTGGCCAGGAGCGTGATATCCCCCTGGTTGTCGAGGGTCAGGCTGCCGCCAAAGGTGATGATGCCGTCGTACATGCTGAAGCTGCCGGACACGGTATAGATGCCGGTGACCCAGTTGAGGTCGATGGTGGCCATCCCCTGGCCGAGCAGGCCGCCGAGGATGGACACCTGCCCCGTCAAGTCGAGATGGCTGGCGCTGACCGAGATGCTGCCGCTCGCTTCGATGAGAGCGACGCCCTGGGGGGGCGGGGTGAAAATACCCGGGATAGTCGGCAGCTGGATGAGTGGGCCCTCGGAGATCGTGACGCTGGCCATCACCTGGAGCTGCGAGATGTTGTTCAGGTTTTCCAGGTCGCCGGAAATGCTGTCGATGAAGAAGCCGGTATCGCCGATTTCGACCGGGGCGTCGACGGTCAGGCCAATCGCCGCGAGCTGGCCGTTGACAATTTTGAGCTCGTCGAGCTTGATGGCGATGTTGTCGGGCAGGTCCAGTTCGCCGCTCGCGGAAAAATTGACCCCATTGGCCCCATTGCTGAATTGAATGTCCAGGTTCTTGATCCCGTAGTCGCCGATCGTGACGCTGCCCATGAATTCCAGGCCGTTGGGACCGGGATCGATCGACAGCGCGCCGGTTTGCGTGTTGATGAGCAGGCCGCCCTGGCTGATCGACGCCGCGAACTGGATCGAGCTGGTGAGCTGAATCATGATGCCACCGGACAGCTCAAGCGTGTTCATCGACTTGACGTAGTCGATGGTCAGTCCATTGGCGGCGACGCTGAAGCCAAACAGCGAAAAACCGCCGCTGACCGTGACGTTGAGCGTTTGCAGCTCGCCGCCCACAATCGTGAGGCCGGGGGCATTCAGCGTGGCGGAGAACGTCACGAAACTGGTGGTCACCGAGACGCCGCCGGTAATCGCGAGCGTGTCCGTCGCCGGCATGTACTGCACGGTAAGATCGGTGGCGTCGAGCGTGATGCCGAGCAGCTCGATATGCGCCGAGAGGGACACGTCGAGACTCTCGAGCTGACCGGTCGACGAAAGCATAAGGCCGGGCATCGCGGCGGTGCCGAGCCCCAGCATGATCGTGTTGCCCATCAGCTCGAACGAGGCGCTGCCGTAAATCGCGAACTGGCCGGGCTGCCCGGCCTGCCCGGACTGGTAATTCACGCCCAGGCCGTCGGCCTTGATATTCAAGCCCGCGATCGTGATGTCGGTGGTGATGGCCGCGTCGAGACTGACAAGCGAGCCGTTGTCCTTGTTGATGACCAGGCCGTCGTGCATGTTGCCGCTGTTGTCGGTGCCGCCGAGCATGATCGACACCATCTGGTCCTGCGCGTCGGCGTCGGTGGCATTGTCGTCCTTCAGATCGAACGATGCGCTGCCGGTGATCGTGATATCCGGGTCGTCGACGGCATAATGGATGCCGAGATCCTCGGCCTTGATCTCGACGCTGCCGATCGTGATGTCGGTCGAGATGCTGGCATCAAGGCTCATGAGCATGCCGGTGTTCGGGTCGATGTCGATGCCGGGGTAAACCGTGCCGTCCGCGCCGGTCGAGCCGAGCGCCAGCTCCAGAGTTTGGCCGTCGAACATGAACGAGGCGGAGCCAGTAACCGTTACGTCCGAATTGGGCACATAATGCAGCGCCAGGTCCTCGGTGTGAATCATCACGCCGCCGATCTTGAGGTCGCTGGTGACCGACGCGTCGAGGCTTGCGAGCTGGCCATTGGTGGTGATGACGATGCCGGGGCTGCCCGCGTCGCCGAGGTTGAGGTTGACCGTTTGATCGCTGAGCGACAGCGTGGCGTCGGCGCCGATGCCGAAGCTATCGGTCGTCTTGTCGAACGTGAAGGTCGCCGAGGTCAACGCCAGCGACAATCCGTGGAACATGAACGGCGTGTCGGCATTGCCCTTGGGGGGCGTGACGGTCGCGTCCAGGCTCTGGAGATCGCCGCCCTCGAACACCAGGCCGGGCGTCGTGCTGTTGCCGAACGTCAAGTTCAGCGTGTTGCCGCCGACGGTCACCGTGGCCTGGCCGGTGATGTCGAAGGCGCCGTTGGTCGGGTCAGTGGCGAAGTTCAGGTTTTGCAGGACGACCGTGAGACCGCCTTCGGTGAATTGTTCGGGCCCGGCGACAGTGGGATCGGTGCCGCCGAAAGCGACCCCGTTGCTATTGACCACGACGTGGCTGTTGCCGGTGACGGGGATGGTCACGCCGGGGAGGTGCGCCTCGTTGATCGTGCCCTGCAGGTCGAGCTCGGTGGCGCCGATGTGGAGGGCGCTGACCACGAGATTGCCGCCACCGACCGCGAGATCAGCCATGTTGGTGTCGCCGGTCGGCAGGCTGTAGTAGCTGCTGCTGCTCAAGAGCGCCGGCGCCTTGAACGTGTGCGTCTGCATGTCGAGGATCTGCAGGATATCGCTCCCTGCGATACCGCTGACGGTGCCGTCGGTGGTGAACGTTCCGGTGGCATCGTTGCTCATGAATGAGACGCCGTCGTCGAGCTGCAGCACGGGGGTGAAAGTGCCGTTCTTGGCGGGTGCGACGCCGACCTGCACCGGATCGCTCGACGTGACGGCGTGACCATTGACTTCAAAGCTGCCGGTGGGGCTCGTGATCATGAACTCGAGGCCGGCGAACGTCATCGGGCCCGTGGTCGGGACGACGCGGTCCTCAAGTAATTCGAAATGCAACCGCTGTTTGCGGGCGGGCCGTACGGGCCGCCGAATGGGTTGGGGTTTTCTGAACCACCATTTCAACCAACACGAATTGATGAGCTTGACAATCACGTCTCAATCTCCCGGGTCCGCCTAGGTTGCGCGGCAGGCGCTGCAAAAGGAACCTCCCACAAGAGAACAACCGGGGCGCAAGCGCGGCTGTCCACAGGCCTGGTGAAAAAAGAAAAAAGGCCGTTGGCCGGCCTCGAAATGGGGGAGCTTGCGCGAACGGCGGGAGACCTTGCCGCGGGAGAGACGACTGCCCTCGACGAGGAGTGCGATGCCGGAGGGGAGGTGCCCGAGCAGGCGGGCTCGCGGCGGGAGTGAGTGTCGGCAGGCGCTCGCCATGAGCCGACGCGCCATGGACCGGCCTATCAGCAAATACCGCCCAGACGAGGATGGTGGCGGAACGCCAGACGAGACCTCTGGCGGGTCCATGTCTCCCTGGTCTGGGCGAGGGCATGCTGCGCGGGATCTCGCCGGAACTCCAACGTTGAGGCTACGGCGCGCTCCACGCTCGGCGCTGACGCCTTGTCTTTCTCCGCTGGATCGGCTTTGTCCTTGGGATCGACCTTGTCCTTGGGATCGACCTTGTCCTTCGGATCGACCTTGTCTTTCGGATCGACCTTGTCTTTCGGATCGACCTTGTCTTTCGGATCGACCTTGTCCTTCGGATCGACCTTGTCCTTCGGATCGGCCTTTTCCTTCGGATCGGCCTTTTCCTTCGGTTCCACTTTTTCTTTTGGTTCACCCATCGGCATCGGCGCATCACGTGGGCCGGCAACGCCGCCGACGCCGCCCGCCAGGCCGGGCAGGACGCTGCCCGCCTTTGGCAGTTGCGGGTGGAACGCCGCCGGATCCTTGTTGCTGGCACTCGCCTGCCGATAGCCGATCACCGTCGCAAAGTTCTTCGCCGAAATAACGAAAATGCCCTTCTCGACGGCGTCCTTCTGCATCAGGCTCATGCCGTTGTTGACGGCCACCGTGCGCTCATTGGCCGGCGACGGCGGGTCGTCCGCCTTCATCGACTCGAGGCGCAGTTGGTTGCCGCGGATCAGGTAGCGCGTGTTCGGCGTGATCGCGCCGCGGACCGTGCCGTCGGTCAGGTCGAGGTAGGCATCAACAATCACGCCCTGGCGCGACAACAGATAAATGACATCGTTGAGTTGGCGCATCTGCTCCGAGGGGCTTTCGCTCGGCAGGCCGGTCACGTCCACGTAGCCGGTGATGGCCACGCGCGTGCCCCAGAAGAGGTTGAACAGGAGATCGCCCTCGTACATCGGAAACTCCGGATCGAACGTCGAGACAATCCGCGCGATCGACGTATTCGGCCCCAGCACGCGCACCACCTCGATCGTCCCCTTGAGCTGCTTCTCCGCCCGGGTCGCGATGTACTTGCTCGGCGCGAACACGTTGAACGTCAGGTCCGGACGCACGCCCTTGGCGGAGCCGATGTTGATGGTCACTTCCTTGCCCTTACCGTCAACGCGCGTGATCATGCCGACGGGATCGTCCCAGAGCGGCTTGCCGAGCGAAATGTCCAGCAGCAGCGCGTGCGGCTCGCGATTGTCGCGGCTGCCGCCCGCATCGGCCCGGTCCTCGTCCTTTTTCTTGAGCACCTCCTGCAGTTCGCCGATCTGTCTCTTGTACGCCTGCTCGATCTTGCCGCGCTTCTGCTCCAGCTCGTCCACCAGCGCCTGGAGCTCCTTGTTCTTGTTGATCTGCGCGGTCATCGTCTCCGATTGCGTGCTGGCAATCTTGTTGACTTCCTTGCGCTCCTTATCGAACTTCGCGGTGAAGTCGGCGACGTTGGTGTCCTGCCTCTCGGTCAGGGTCTTGAATTGATCCTGGGCCTCCTTGAGTTGCTTCATCGTCTTGGCCAACGAGGCAAGGGCGTCCTGCGCCTCCTTGAGGGCCTTTTCGGTCTGGGCCTTGTACGTCTGCGGGTACTTGCTGGTGGCGTCGTCCCAGCCGAGATCCTTGCGCAGCAATTCGATCTGCTTCTTGTAGGCGTCGAGGTTCTTCTCGGTGAGCTTGGCCGGGTGGCTGTCGGCGAGCAGTTGCTTGCGCTCCTGGTCGAGGAGGGCCATGTCGTCCGCCCCAACGTCGCCGGCCAGGGCAAGGCGAAAATCGTCAGCGGCGGCTTGGTATGCCCGGGACGCGGATTGCGCTGCCTTGGCCTCCTTGTCCTTGCGGGTGGCGTCGGCCAGGGCGCGGTCCCGCTCGGCGTAGGTGAAGTACACCCACAATCCGAGAATGATGTTCGAGATGACGAACACGATCAGGAACAGGACCAGGACGAGATTGGGACTGGTGGTGTCCTTGCCGCGTTTGTTCTTCTTCAGCCCCGCCATGAAACCACCTCACGAAGGAAAGTTGGCGCCGAATATGTGCCTGAGCAACCATGCCCCAGGCCGGACGGCGCGTCAGGTCCAGGGGCCATGGGAATCGATCCGGGACAGGATTGGGAGTTGCATCCGCCGCGCGGGCGGCCCATCCCTTTAAGTCTAAACAGCCGACGCAGCTTGTCAAACCCTTTACCAACGGAAAAGTCCGCCGCGCCGGGTCCGGGGCCGGCGGCGCCGCTGTGCGCACAGGTTCTGCGGGTGGTGCCGGCTCATCTTGCCTTGCCGCCAAGGGCGCGCACCGTCAGCGTGTACGTGCCGCGGCCGGCTCCCCGGTACGACGACGCGACGATGCGGTAGGTGCCGTCGGCTTTCGGCGTAACCATCAGCCGCGCATCTTGCGAATTGGACGCGCTGCCGTCGTTCTCGGCGAGGAACTTGCCCGCGGGGTCGAGCAGCTTGAGATAGCTGTCCAGGTCGGTGCTGTGCATGTCAATGACGTAGGTGTAGCCAGCCTCGAGCCGGCGCTCGTGGACGTGCTGGCGCTCCCGGTCGGCCAGGGTGGCGATCAGCGTCGTCTCGGCGACGCCGGCCTGAACCTGCTTCAGCAGTTGGCCGGCCTCGGCCCACAGCTTGCGCCACGCGGCCTGCTCATTCACGGGAAGTGCGGCGAGGGCTGGCGCGTCACGCACGCCGCCGAGCTCAGGGTCGTGCAGCCAGTGCGGCAGCCGCTCGATCAGCAGCAGCACACCGGCAGAGTTGCCGGCGTGCGCCTGCTTGGTGAACCAATCGAGGTCCGCACGCAACCAGCTCAGGGCGTGCTCGCGCAGCTGGATTTTTTCCTCGGTGCCGGCTTTGCGCTGCTCCAGACCCTTGTCGGCCGCCGCAAGGATGGCGGCACACGCGGCACCATAGCGATGGTTGCCTGCCGGATCCTCGGCCAACTTTGGTTCGCCGTCGAGAGCGCTGCCGTACAGGCGGGCCGCGGTCACGAAATAGCGCTTATATTGGCGGCATAGCACCGCCAGCGCGAGCTGCTCGGGAAACTCCTCGGGGGCATCGCCGCCAACCAGGAACGCCGTCAGCTGCTTGTCCAGGACCAACAGCTCGTCGCAGCGCTTGAGCTGCCTGGGCGCGGTGCCGTGGCAGGGATGGCTCGCCGGCGCGAGCTTAACAAGCTGCACGAAAATCTTGCGGGCTTCGGCGAAGTCGCCGTGCTGGAGCAAGGCTCGGGCCAGATGCCCATACGCGTCGATTGCCTTCGGGTCGAGCTGGATAACCTTCTGGAACTGCGCGATCGCTCCGTCCAGATCATCGCCGGCCGCAAGCGCCAGGCCCAGGTTGGTATGGGCGACGACCAGCTTCGGCGCGAGCTCGATCGCCCTGGCGTGCTGCGCGACGGCGCCCTTCACGTCGCCGGCGTCAAGCAAGGCGACGCCGAGGTGCGTGTGTGCCAGGGCAAACGCGGGCTCGAGCTCGATGGCCCGGCGATACTGCGCGACGGCTTCTTTAATGTCCCTTTTGCCGCGCAGGGCCATGCCGAGATTGTCGCACGCCGCGGGATCGGCGGGGTTGTATTTGGCAGCGAGGCGCAGATGGACGAGCGCCTCGTCGAGGTGCCACTGCGTTAACAGCGCGACGCCGAGGTTGGTGTGGGCCGGGGCGAAGGTGGGGTCCATCTTGACGGCCGCGCGGTACTGAACGATGGCGTCGTCGAGCTGCTGGCTGTCGCGCAGGGCCAGGCCGAGGTCGTTGTAGGCTTGCGTGATGTTGGGGTCGGCGGCGATGGCCTTGCCATAATGCGTGATCGCACCGTCCAGATCGCCCAGGTCGCGCAGGGCTCCAGCGAGGTGGTAGTGGGCCGGGGCGTCGTTGGGGCTCAGGCCGATTGCCTGGCGGAAATGGGCGACGGCGCCGGCCAGGTCCTTGCGGTCGCGCAGGACATTGCCGAGCTTGACGTGGGGCACGCTGCACCGGGGTCGAATCGCGAGCGCAGCCTGGAAACAGCCGATTTGCTCCAGCGGATCGGCCGCCTGCGTGCCGAGCTGCAGACAGAGCCAGAAATCGCGGGGATGCTGGGCCAGGCCGCGTCGCAAGAGCGCGGTCCCGTCGCCGCCAGCGGCCTTGAGCCGGCGGGCCAGGGTGATGATGATCTGCGGCGATTGCTCCTCGGGTCTCATGTCCCCCGCCAGCCGCTCCAGCGCTTGGCGGTCGGCCCACGCTTGCGGGTCGCGCAAGCGGTCGCGCCAGGGTTGCGGGTCAGCGAGCCGCGACACCGCCAGCATCCGGGCCCGCAACGGCGCGTCGTCGGTCGCCTCGGCCCATTCATCGAGCGCCGCCGTCAGCGCGTTATGCGCCGGCAAACGAGCGATCGCCTGGCCCAACTCGGCCGGATCACGTTCATTCACCGCGAGGCCTGCGCGAGCGAAGACCTCGGCGAATTCCCGTGCCGCGCCGGCCGGTTGCCTTGAGCCGTATCTCGTCAAGTTGCCTGACCAGGGCCAGGTCCCGCTCGTCCGCGGCGCGGAGCTGCTTGAGCTCCTCCAGCTGCGCCGCCGTTGGTGCGCTCAGCAATTCCCGACTGCCGGCCGCGAGGCCCTCCGCGCGAGCCACTGCAACCTTCACCGCTTGCAGCAGCGCCGACCAGCGGTCGATATCGCTGACCAGGTCCGGACCCTCCTGCGGATCCTGCAACCGGCGCTGCAGCTCCTGACGCCGAGCCGTCGCTTCACTGAGGGCGGCCGCCACGGCGTTGTTCACGTAATCGCGCCGCAGCGCCAGCTCCCCCTCGTGCTGCCGCTGGGCGTCCCGAAACCACCAGCCGACAATGCCGGCACCGGCCGCCAACAGCAACAGCACGGCAGCGAGTGCAAAACCCAGCCGCCGGCGTTTGCTTTCCGCCGCGGCGCGGTCCGTTTCCGCCTGCCACAGCCGGCGCTCCAGGTCGGCCTGATACTTCGCGACCGCGTCCGCAACCGCCGCACCTGACGCTGGCCGATCCTCCCGGCGCGGCGCCAGGCAGCGGCGCGCCAAATCGACGAGCGGCGCATCGGCCCCGCAGCCGGCCAGGCGGGCGTGGGCATCGGCGAGGTCGGCCGCAACCGCCAGGGTGTAGACCTGATTCGGGTCCGCAGGAGCGTACGGCGGCTTGCCGGTCAGGATGGTGCAGAGAATGCCGCCGAGGCTGTAGACGTCGGCCCGTTCGTCCACCAGCGCATCCTCGCCCTGTGCCCGCTCCGGGGCCATGTACGCTGGCGTGCCAATAACCGGGCCCGTCCGGTCCGCACCGGCCGTTTCGCCGGCTCGAGCCAGGCTCCAATCAGCAATCTGCATTTCACCGAACGCGCCGACCATGACGATGCTCGGCCTGAGGTCGCGGTGGATCACGCCCTGGGCGTGCGCGAACCCGATGGTTTGGCACGCCTGGGCAAAGATTTCAACCAGGCGCGGCAACTCCGCCGACGACGAAAAACGGGCGGCGAGCAGGTCTTGCAGGCTCGGTCCCTCGATCAGTCGCAGTACGCAATAGGGTCGGCCATCGTCCAGCAGGCCTCGTGCGTGCATCGCGGGAACGCCGGGATGCTGGAGTCGGCCGATGATGCGTGCTTCGTGTACGAACTGCTCCTCGAGTGCGTCGCTCAGGCTCAGGAGCACTTTCATCGTCAACGGCCGATCGAATTCCTCATCGCGCACGCGGACGGTCTGGGTCGTCTCGCTGCGTGCGAGCGGCTCCTCCAGACGGTAGCGACCGACCTGCGCCGGCAGTTCCGCGGCGGCGGTCGGTGCTATCGTCTCCGCGCGTGCATGGCGATGCGCCCAGCGCAACGGCTCAACGAGCGCCCGGCAAGCGGGACACTCCTCAACGTGCCTGCGCAACTCCTCGGCACCGGCCTCACCTAACAGGCCGCGTGCGAATTGCTCCAGGGTCGCTTGCGCGGGACAACGGCGCGTGGCAGACATGACGGATCCGCTCCACAGTTCGCACTGCCTGGTAGCCAAATGCCCGACGCGCCCTAGGGTGGCGAGCTGTCGCCGGGCTGATTGCGGTGCAAGTCCATGAGCGTGTCGAGGCGGGCGATGCTGAAGAGGTCATACACCGCGGCCAGGTTGGTCAAGACGAAGCGCCCGCCCTCGCCGGTGACGCGCCGGTGCAGCGCGACGAGCTTGCCCAGGACGCTGCTGCTCAGGTACGTCACGGCGCCGAAGTCCAGGTGCAGTTCGCCCTGGCCGAGCTGGTCGGCCAGCCCGGCAAGGTCGCTGCCGACCTGCTGGATGTTGCTGTCGTTGAGGTACTGCTCGGTGAACTTCACGACGATCACCGGGCCCTCGACCTGTACGTCAAAATAGCGCGATTTGGACATGGCCCGTACTCCGCAAGGTCTACGGCTCAATCGATCCATGTGCGAGCGTCACGGACGGGTGGCGCCCAGTTGCTGTTCGAGCGCTACGGCCAGTGTTTCCAGCTCGGCCACCGGTAACGCCAGCAATTCCTCGCGCGGCGTCAATGGCAGCTTCAGCAAGCCCTGACAGAGGTGAATTCGACCGAGAACCTCGCCTTGGGCGCGTCCTTTTTCGAGTCCTTCAGCGCGTCCTTCCTCGAGGGCCTGGTCGCGCATCCCTCATGAAGCTGACGCGGTCCCGCTGCTCTTTCAGCCGGGCCTCGTAGCGTTCCCGTTCCAGATCGTTGTGCGTCACCATTTCTAGCACCTCCAGCGCCCGCTGCACCGCGGTGGTACGCAGCGCCGTGGGCAGGTTGTCCGTGTCCAACTCCGCGCCGTGGACCAGAAAATAACACCATGCATCCAACGGATCGGCCAGTTCCTTTGCCGTCCGTTTGAACTTGGGCAGCTCCAGCAGGTGCATCGATTGCTGGGCGCTGAAGACCAGGTCCGGGTGTCGGGCGCGTGCAGCTGAAAATGCAGGTGATGGTCCGGCACCTGCGGAAACAGCACGCCATTCACGAAGCTGATCGAGATGGTGGGCTGCAGCGTCGCGTAATCGTCTCCCGCGTGCAACTGCTGGCTGTGCAACACGGCCCAGTAGTACAGCACACGCGGGGGATAAAGACGCGAACCCACCATCTGCATCTCGATATTATACTGCCGGCCCTTCCGGTCGCGAGCCTTGATGTCCAGGATCGACAGCTTGTCGTCCAGGGCGTCTTTGTCATTGAAGGGGTTACGAATCTCCAGACCCGCGATCCGCTCATCGGCGGATGGTTTTAGCACGGCCTCCAGAAGGTCGACCAGCACCGGCACATTGGCCTCGCTGCCGAATATCTTCTTGAATGCGTAATCGACCTTCGGATCCACGCCCGGGATCATGATCGTTCTCCCCTTGCAGGCGTCACGCAATGCTACACCGTCAGTGTATGCACCGTGTCGCAAAAAGGCCGGTGACGCTCACGGCTGGCCGTCGCGCGAGCGGCGAGGTGCTATGAGATGTGGATTAGGACGATTTACCTTCTGCCGGCCAGCGCGGGAATGTTCCACAGCGTCACCGTCGCTGCCCAGTCCGCGACGGCAAGGGTGCGGCCGTCGGGCGCAAAGCGCACGGCACAGGTGGCGTGACCGAGGCTGCGGAAGGCGGCCAATTCGCGGCCCGTCGCCACGTCCCATAGCTTCGCGTCGGGATGGTCGCCGGCAGTCGCCAGCATCGTGCCGCTCGGCGCAAAGGCCAGCGATTTGACGCCGCGCGGGTTGGCTTGCCAACAGCGGCGCTCCTGGCCGGTAGCGACGTCCCAGATCGTGACGCTGCCGTCGCGGCCGCCGGATGCCAACGTCGTGCCGTCGGGGGACAGCGCGACGGAAAACACTTCCCCCTGCTGCGGCGCGAGCGAGCGGATCACCTTGCCCTCGCGCACGTTCCAGATCCTTACCGAGCGATCCAGGCCTGCTGTCACCAGCGTCTGGCCGTCCGCGGACAGGGCGGCGTCGTTGACACGCGTGGCGTGGCCGCCGGTTAGTTCAGCGCGGAGCGTCCGTGCAAGCGGGTCCCAGCATTTGATCTCGGCCAGCGAGGGATTGCCGGCGGCGGAAATAAGCTGCGTGCCGTCGTGCGAAAACACCAGCGCGTGGATGCGCGTGCGGTGTCCCTTCAGCGGCCGGGCCGGGCCGCCGGCTTCCAGGTCCCACAGCTTCAGACGGTCCTTCTCATCGACCGCAGTGGCCAGCAGCTTGTCGCCGGGAGCCAGCGCCAGCGCGGATCGGCTGCTTCGACACCTGCAGCGGCGCACGCCTCAGCTCGCCGGTCCGCAGGTCCCACAATTTGACCTCGCCCTTCCAACCGCCCGTCGCGAGCGTTTGGCCATCGGCGGTGAACGCGAGCGCGTGGACTGGGCCGGTACCTTCACGCAGCACCAACCGCGGCCGGGTGGCGGCGGGCAACGGCTGCGGCTTGACTTCCCGTTGTTCCGCCGAGACAATCACGAACGAGCCGGTCTGCATGTCGACGGTCTTGCGGTCGCCGCGGCGTGTCAGCTTGAGCGCGCCCTGCTCCGACTCGACACGGGTGTGCTCGGACGAGGCCCAGACGTTGACCTGCCGGCCAGCGGCCGCCACCTCCGCATGAGCGCTGGCCAACGTCAGCGGCGTCCCGCTTGGGATAGCCGGCATCTCGGCGCGGACGAAGCCCTTGAACAGGAACAGGCGCTGGCCGGCTTTCGCCGTCGCGTTGGCGCCGCCGGCGCTGGCGCCCCCCGGCAGCTGCGCCAGGGTGTCCGTCCCCAGCGTCACCCGCGTGGCGTCGGGATACTCGAGCGTGACCAGGCTGTCCTCACGGCCCGTGGTGACGATCTGCCCCGGCGCGACTTGTTCCCCCTCGGCCAGGGGAGTCATGTTCCCCGCGGATGAGATGAGCCCGACTTCGCCGATGAGGGCCACGACGCGGGCCTGCCCATCTTCCGCCGGCGCCGGTCGCTGATCCGACGGCGCCAACACGACCAGTGCGATCAGCACGCTCGCCGCCAGGGCCGCCGCGACGGCGGAACCGACCAGCCATTTCTGCCAACCGCGGCGGTCGTGCATGGCCGGCGCGGGCGGGGCGCCAAACGCTGGGGCGTTGCCGGGGCGACGTCGATCGACATCCACGACAGATCGACGCCGAGAGCGACGTACTCGTGGTAAAATCGCTGGGCCGCCGGATCGTCGAGCAGCAGAGCTTCGAGTCGCTCAAGGTCCCGCGGCGCGATGGTGCCGTCCTCCATCAGTCCGATGAGCTCGGCCAACTCGGGATGGCGGTCGCTAGCATTCATACCCCGTCCTCCGCCTGGAGCCGGCGCCGGACACAGTCCAGCAGGGCCAGGTGAATACGATCGAGAGCGCGGTAGATCGCCTTGGCGCTGCGCTCAAGCTCCGCGGCGAGGTCATGAACGCTGGAGCCGGCCTGATAGCGCATGTGTACCAACAGCCGATCCGAATCGGCCAGCTTCTTGACGCAATGTTCGAGGGCCTCCTGCCGGCGGTCGGTCTGCTCCGCAACGGCGGCCCCGCTTTCGGCGAGCTGGTGCAGCAAGGCGTCGCTGAACCGCAGCCTGTTGCGCGCGAGCCGTTTACGATAAGTCAGCACATGGAAGTACGCGACCTTGTACGCCCACGCGCAAAATCGCTGCCGGGGCGATACTCGTCGGCGTTGCGCCAAAGGAACAGGTTGACCTCTTGCAGCACCTCGTCGGCGTCCGCATGGTTAGGCACCAGGCTACGGATGTACACCTGCAAGCGACGCTGATACCGCGTGATCAGGCCGACGATCTGCTCGCGGTCCTTGTCCGTCAACACCGGACGATCATCCCGTTGCGTCATGGCGCCATGCGACCCGGCTAACTCGCTTCAGTTATCATATGGCGCTTGCCCGAGGCTTTTCCCTGTGTTGCGCGGCGGCGTCATTGCAGAAAGCCTTCCTGCAGCCCTTCGTCGCGAGCTGTATCGGGCGCTGGTCTTCAGCAACTACGCCAACCTCATTTACAGGGTTGGCGAAGTGCCCCGTAGACGCATGACCTTGTCGGAAATGTCGTTACGCCTCAAGAAACGCCGACTTCGCCATTTCGCCACGTACCGGACCTCCGCCTCGGTTGGCGAACTTGTCACTGCCCATGCTCGCGCAGCAGCACCGCAAGGTTCTGCCGGCTTACCGCGTGATGCGGGTCTAACTCCAGCACGGCACGTAGCGCTCGCTCCGCGCCCGGCCAATCGCGCCCTCCTGCAATAGCGCATGGCTCAGCGCGATCCACGCCGACAGCGCGCGGGTGCCGCGTGATTATTTCCTCAAGCATCTGTCGGGCCGCCGTATACTCGCCGCGCACGTTGTGCAGCCGTGCGCACAACACCTCGATCTCCACCGCTGTCGCCGGCGCCTTCGGCAGCCGGCCGATCAGAGCTTCCAGGCCCGTCGCGCCGCGCGATACACACGTCGGCCAGACCGTATTGCGCCGCGCATAGCGCGGCTGCTCGGCGAGCGCCTGCTGCCACTGCGCCACGGCGTCGTCCAGCCGGCCCACCCCCATGTACCGCACCGCCAGCTGATGCCGCGTCAGGTCCCGCTCAAGGTCCCGCTCGGCAAGCGGGACCTACTCAGCGCCGCCAGCCGCGTCTCCGCAATCGCCGCCGCCTGGGCCCACGTCAGCCGCCCGCGCACGTGTTCGCGCGCCCTCGCCCCGCGCTCGCCCGCAACGCGATCCTGTGCTGTGATACCGGATTGCGGCGCGGCACTGTTAAGCGGCTTGCCGGCGAAAGTATCGAGGTGCAACGACGAGCAATAGCGTTACTCCTGAAAAACGGCAAGCTGCCCCGGCGGAAATCCCCGCCGCGTCCCCCGGCCAGTTTCGACACGATGGCTGCCGAATTCTTCGATGAGCACGGTGAAGCCACCACCGTCGCATTTATCGCGGCACTGACGAAAATCGTCGAGCACCACCAGTCGCAAGGATGAGCACCGTGAAGACAAGCGACAACGAGAAGACCAAGAAGAATCTCTCGGCGGCGGGTTGCCTCCGTGCCGGATTCGCTACCGCGACCCGTTTCTGGGATGGCGTGTGCGTCTTTGCCGAATTGGCCGCCCGGCGCGCCCGGCGGCTGCTTGACCGCCTGATCGACGTGGACGCGCTGCGGAGCGAGAAACGCAAGAAGCGGGGCTATTGGCCAGTTTTCGAGAGGCTCGAAGCCCGCACCGTGCCGACGCTCGAAGTCAGCGCAGGGACCATCGACACCGTGGCCGGTCAGGTGTGGCCCGGGAGCAGCGCGATCAACCGCGGCGGCTTCATGGACCCCAACGGCTTCGTCGCGCCCTACACCGTCACCATCGCCTGGGGCGACGGCACCGGCGACAGCGCCGGCTGGTTCGACCTCGGCGACACCGGCGAGATCTTCGGCACCCACACCTACATGACGGCCGGCACCTATACCTTCACCATCAGCGTCACCGGCCATAGCGACTCCGGCAGCGGCAGCGGCACGTTCGACGTCAGCACTGGATCTTCCGGGGCCACCTTGACGACGGCCAACTCGTCCCAGGTGCAGACTAGCTCGTTCGACGCGACCACCGCCTTCTCCCTCCTCACCGGTGCTGTCCAGGTGGGCGTTTCTCTGAACGGCAGCAATCTCCCGGTCTGCGGGTGCAGCGATCCGGGCCTGGTCCTCAATTACAACGGCGCCTCCGTCGGCGTAATCCCAACTATCCAGGTTCCAGCACCGCTCGCCGAATCAACAGGCAGAAGCCGCCGAGCCGTTCGCTCTCGACCCATTTGCCGCGGTTCGTGCCGGCGAAATCGCGCGAAGCTCTGCACCGCCTCCACGTCCACCAGCGCCTCGCCCGGCCGGGCCCCCTTCTTCGGTCCGAGCCGGTACGGCACCGTCTCGACCAGCTGCGGCGGCGCCGCGTAGTTCGACATCGGTCCCACCAGCCCGATTCCGTCCGACATCTTCGCCAGCGCCGTCAGCGCGTCGAGCCATTTCGGCGTCACCACCGTGTCGTTATTGAGCAGGCAAACAAACTCGCCGCGCGCCTTCGCCAGCGCGTCCTTGCACGTCGTCGAGATATCCAGGTCGGTCGCCGCCCGGCAAATCTCCACGCGCAGCCGGCTCGCCAGCCCATCGCGCAGCCCGGCCAGATATTCCGCGGTGCCGTCGAGGGAGCCGATGTCGAGGAAGATCAGCTCGAAGGGTTCTCGGCTGTGGCGAAGGACGCTCGGCACGCATATTCGTGTGTATTCCAGCATCCCGCAGCACGGAATCACCAGCGACACAAGCCCCGGTGGCGACGTGATAGACAGCGTGTTGGCGGTGGTCATGGTAAATCCTCAAGAGTTCAAACCACGAATCCCACGAATAAGAGCGGCCATAACCATGAACCACGGATTACCCAGCGCGGCCGAGCCGCAACGCAAAAGACAATAAGAGAGGAATGTGGGAGGACGGCGCAGCCTCCCTGTGCCCGGCAGGAGGGTAGACTGGTTTATTGGCGTTTGATACCGGCGCTTTCTGGCCCTGCCTGCGGGTATCGCCAAAAGTAATGACCGAAAAAATTACTAGGCTGTTTTCTGGTATCGCTGCATACGCAGCAGGTGTCGGCCATGCTAGATGTGTAGTAAATTCCGTGACCAAAGCAAGATTCTGCGATCGTCCTTCCCTAAGGGAAGAATCACAGACGAATCTTGGTTTGATCATCGGTGTGCCTTCTGGAGCAATCTGCGTTTCGGCCGAGAAGTTGCGCAGGCTGCAAAGATTTTGAACCTTAGTAGAACGGATCGCACAGATAAGAGCAATCTCTTTCTCTGTTTCTATCCGTGTGATCCGTGTAATCCGTGGTTCCTATTCGTGTTATTCGTGTGATTCGTGGTTTTGTGCCTTTGGCTCGGAATCCGGCTTCGCGTATTTGCTCACCAGATTGATCAGCAACAAATACTCCTGCTGGTGCCGCCGCGCCTGCAGCGCGACCACTTCCTGCTGCTTCTGCAAGACCCGCTCGCGATACTCGCCGGTCTTGTCCAGCGCCAGCGCCTCCGCGATCCGCACCAACGCTTGTGGATACTCCCGCTCCCGCGCATGCACCCACGCCAGGTTGTAACGCGCCCGCACGTCGGCCGCGTTCACCGCCAAGGCCTTCTCGTACGCCGACCGCGCTTCGCCGGTGCGGCCCCATTCATACAGCGCGTCGCCCACCGCGTTCCACAATTCCGCCGAGCAGCTCGGATTGAGCGCGAGCGCCACCTTGGCCATGTCCGCCCCGCGCTTCGGGTCGCGGAAGGAGAAGGTGAGGAACTGGCTGACTTCACATAGCAGCACCCAGTTGCGTTGCTGCAAATGGACTGCCTCGCCGTAGAACCCGCGCGCCAGCTCGAATCGCCCAGCCTTGGCGCAGGCCCGCGCCTTCTGGATCGGTTCCTGCAACCGCTTATGGGCCGCTTCGCCGAACCGCTCGTGGAAGCGCACGAACACTTCCTCCGCCACCGCCGGTGCCAGCAGCCGCGCATGGATGCCGCGCCCTTCCTCGTCGCCCGGCTCGATGTACTGGCAGCGTTTGGCGTCGCCGAAGAACGTCCGCAATAGTGAGAAGTTGACGCCGACGAACGTGGCCAGGCTGAACCGCTGGTGCTCGAACTCGTCATCGCGGGTGATCTGCGTCTGGCCATAGTCATTCACCAGGATGAACCCGCCCTCGGCAAGCATCCCGAGCAGTTTCTCCAGGCACTGGATCGCACCGTAGCTGTGCAGCAGCCTTTTCGTCATCTTGCGGCCAAGCTCCACGGCAAACGTGCCGTGCGGCAGCGTCTGGGCGTCGACGGGCCGATAATCGTACTCCGAGGCGAACAGGCCGTAGACCTCCAGCAGCTCGTCCTTGGCGCGCGGATTGTTTGACTGCGCCCGCTCGCGCAGCTGCTCCGCCGTGAGGTCGGTGTAATCCGCCAGCCGCACATTGCGGGCAACGCAGGTGCGGACGCACAGTTGGCGGACCTGCGCGTCGTCCAACTCCAGCACCGCGGCCGGCAGGCAGTCAAGAAGGTAGTTGAGAAACACCGCCCGCAGCCTCCCGTTGTGGGGCACGTTTCTTACGTGCCCGTCTTTCCCCGGCACGTTGAAAACGTGCCCCACATCCGCGGCACCGTTCACCCCAAACCCCACGTCGGCGAGCAGCGTCTCCGGATGCAGCGCATCCACTTGGCGGACGCGGTAGCGGCCGGGATGCTCGGCCAGCACCCCGTGGCGCAGCAGGTCGTGGAGCATGCGTTCCGACTTGTCGGCGGCGATGTACGTGAGCCGGCTGTAGTAGTCCTTCTTGTGCTGGCGGCACAGGTCGCGCAGCGTGTCCAGGAAGTAGCGCGCGAACAGCCCGACGCCGATGCCCAGCTCCAGCACGAAGATGTCGTCTTCCAGCTGCCCGTCCTTGTCGGCGGCGACGAGGCTCGCGAAGAAGACATCAGCCGCGTTGCGCGAGAGGGCGCCATCGTTATTGACAACGAAAGGAACCGGCGACGTATCCGACAGAAACGCCTTGTTCCCGCGTTCGCGTAAATAGGTCTGTCCCAGTTCCCATTCGAGGCTATTTGCGAGCGGCACGAAATCTTGCACAATTTCGCGTCCCGCCTGGGCGTGCGCCAGCACCTGCTCCGCGGGAGACCCGGTGTGCATGCCGTCATCGTGTGCGTCCCGACCCCCGTTGGTTGCCATGTTGTTATTGCCTCCAAGTCCCGGTAGGGACGAAAGATAGTAGCCCAGGACGCAAATCCTGGGTTCACGACTAGGGGAACACCTCAAGTCCCGGTAGGGACGGCAGAAACACACGCCATCGCGCTCGCTCTGCCGTCCCTGCCGGGACTCAACCATTGGTCGCCTTGGCTGAACCCAGGACTTACGTCCTGGGCTATTTTCTGCCGTCCCCACCGGGACTGGCCGCGGTCGAACAGCGCCACGTCGACCTGGACAACGACAAGGTCGCCCGGGCCGAAATCGCTCAGGCTGGCGCGGCAGACGATGCTGCCGGCGTGCAGCTCGGCGGCGACTTCCACGCCGCCGATCGCGCTGCTGGCCGCCGCCGGGTCCGCGGTGCGCGTCAGGTAGGCGCGGACCGCCGTCGTGGCGAGGCAACACGCGGCCGGCCCCAGCGCGGCTGCGAGCGGCACGCATTGCTCCTGCGTCTCCGCGCCCGTGAGCCGAAACCCGAACGTGTGCGTCAACACCGGTTGGGCCGGTGCCGAAGCGGCCGGCGGCCGCTCGCGAACGGGCCGGGCCCCTTCCACGGGTGCCGGGCCGTCGTCGTAATAAAAGGTCGTTGTCTCGCGGCCGCCACTAATCATGCCGCTGCGCCCGTCGTATGTATAGGTGGTTACGCTTCCCAGCGGAGGCTGGTTGGAGTCGTTACTCGGTTCGCTGCTCATGGGTGGACCTCGCATGGTTGTTGGTGCCGACTGCCCCGCTCATCGCCCGTTATCGCCGACGTCTTTCGCGGCCTGATCGACCAGTTCCTGGATCGACCCGACGATCGCCGCGGTGAGCAATTGATTGAGCGAGACGCGTCGCTGGCGCCTGCCGCCTGCAGCTGGCGCCGGTCGCGCTGCGCAATCCAGAATACTCAGCACGCGGTCCCCGGCGGTGGAAGGTAGAAACATCCTGCAACTCCTGAGAAACACGTGATTCGAGATTCGAGCTGCGTCCCCTTTATTCGGTTCTGAGTAAAGGTCGACGACCGCGATATAATCGATTCGCGACGAGTTAAACAGGAAACGCACTTCGTTTCCGTCGTTCTTAACTATAATATGAAGATCGGGTTTCCGCAGGAATGCGGCCCACGAAAGCGCCACGCATGCGGCTATAAGGCTCACGATTACAGTAGAAACTACTAATCCAATCCTCATGATTCTACCCGCACAGCGTTAGGCCACAAGTTCGCGGCGTTCCGACGCGCAAAACTCAGGTAATTGGTTTCTTCACCGTTGAAGCACCTCGAATCGGCAAATACTCGTCACGGCGATCGCGTTGGGAAAAAACCATCATTCTCCTTGTTTGAACGGCCATGAGTTAGCCAGATATTCCCACCCAGACCCACTGGTGGTTGGGTCCGGATCATCATAACCAGCATGCCATCTAGTAAAGGCGCTTACTGGCAAAGGAAGATCTGAATTACGCAATTCTTGTACTATGAATGTCCTGCTGTTTGTCCCCGTTGTCTCATAAATTGAGTTTGGCCAGTTGACGAATTTGCCAGTAAACGTCGGTACATCTTTGCCTCCCGCGTCAGGTTGCTCAGCGTACTTGTAATTCTCTGCATAGGTGACCATCGTATCCCACTGCGCCTTGACCTCGCCGTCAGTTCCATCGAATACGGGATAGTACTCGGTCGCGCTTTGGTCGTACCGGATTACGGAAATCCAAACCGACACCGATGGGAGAATCTTAACAGCTTTCGGTGGCGCGAATTTATAAGCTCTGAAATCCGTATTGGAAAGCAATTCCAACCCGCCTTTTTTCGTCATCGCCATTGCCTGCACGGCACGAAAAATCGGTGGAGGAACGGCTACGTGGTCATATAACTTGCCGTTACTGACAGCTGCGCAAAAAAAGCATCGTTTTCGCGACTGGCGCATCTAACTTTTCATGAGCAGACCTATTGGATCCTCTGAAGAACTCGAACGCCGGCGGCGCCGTGCTGTCGAACTGGTGACGCAAGGCGAGCGTCCAACGGTAGTTGCGCGATTCCTGGGCGTGAATCGCTCGTCGTTGTATCGTTGGCGGCAGCGCGCCACCCAGAAGGGACCCGCGGCGTTGGCTGCCCAACCGCATCCCCATCGGCCTTGCCGACTTTCGGACGCGCAATTGAAACGGCTCGAAGAGCTTTTGTGCCAGGGGCGCAAGCCCACGGCTGGCCCAATGCCCTTTGGACCACGGCACGTGTCGCCGAAGTAATCCGGCGTGAGTTCAATATCGGCTTCCATCATGACCATGTAGGCCGTTTCCTTCGCGAGCGCCTGAACTGGTCGCCGCAGAAGCCGCGCCGTGCGCTCGCGAACGCAATGAAGCCGCCATTCTCGATTGGCAAACCAAGGAATTCCCGCGCATTGCCTTGGAAGCCCAGAAGCGTGAGGCGCACCTGGTTTTTCTCGATGAGTCCGGCTTCATGCTGACTCCCAGCGTGCGTCGTACCTGGGGCCCGCGGGGCAAAACGCCGATTCTTGACGCCTTCGATCGCCGTGACCGCATTTCGGCGATCAGCAGCATTTCGGTTAGTCCGCGCAACCGTCGCCTGAATCTGCATTTCGATTTGTTGCCGGATAACACAACGGTGCATGCGAAGGATGTCGTCGATTATCTTCGGCATTTGAAGGCCCAAGTGCATGCGCCGTTGACGGTGATCTGGGACCAGAGCACGCTCCATGACAAGTCGAAGTTGGTGCAAGCATTCCTGGCAGAGCATCCGGAAATCAAGACGGAAAAACTGCCGTCGTATGCACCGGAGATGAACCCGGACGAATTGGTGTGGGCCTGGACCAAGTACGCGAGGCTCGGGAACCTGGCAGCAGCCAATACGGATTGGCTGCGCGACTATCTGATCACTGAGTTTACGTACGCCCGCGAACATCCTGAACTCCTGGCCTCCTTTATCGAAGGAACCAATCTGCCACTCAAATTGTGATTTGGTGCATTGGTTCCGCAGCAGTCAGTAGGGGCGAGATACACACCGGTTCCAAAGTGCTGGCGGTAGTCATTGAACTGGCTCACCACGCCTTTCCTAATGGACTGAAAGTAGGCAAGTGAATAATGGCCACCTATGCCCCCAGTGCCGCCGACTGCTCTATCTCCAACGGCGATGAAATCCAGTCCACTTGGATCTGTCCCTTGTGGGGTGGCATTCTTGGAATATCGATAAAGGTTGCTGTCCCCCGCATCAAAGGCTAGTTTTAGCCACCGTGCCGTGCTTCGTCGCCCAGGCACCGTCGCAAATATTCGCGTGCCCGCTTCCACCGACGCCGGACGGTATCGATCGATACGCCCAACTCCTTGGCGATGTCCACGAACTTCCTCCCGTCGTAGCAACGCAACCCGACTATCATGCGTTCGTCGTCGGGAAGCGCGGCCATCGCGTCGTGCAAGGCTGCCCAAAGGTACGGCTGTTGGTTGTTACTGTCGCCGTCGCCCACACCGATCAAAGCGTGACTGATCTCCAGGCGCACAGTGTTGGTCGCCAGGCCGTCGGGGCCGCAGAAATGCCGGGCCCAGTCGACAAGCACTCGCTCCGTCTGGACCATGGCCAAGCGCCTGAACTCGTCGCAGGTGGCCGGGCAGACTTGCTCCAGTGCCTGCCATAGCTTGATCATCACCAGCTGCACCACTTCCTCCGCCGTCGTCCAACGACCCAGCCGCCGATACCCATTCAACATGGGCCGGGCCAGGTTCAACAGCCACTCACCAGCACGTGCCAACAGCTCGCCGCACGCGCCGGAGCGTTCGCTCGGTGACGGTCGAGGCATTTCTGAAGGCCGTTGTCCGACGGTTGCTCCAAGTCGCTCACAGGTCAGAGCAAGGGGCTGCGCGGTTAGCTCCGCCGTCAAGGTGCGCCCTCCACGCCGACGATTCCAGCAAAAAATATCTGGCGTTTGTCCAACGCGCCGCGGCGATTCGCGGTCTCCAGCTGGACCCGCCAGCGCCAGCTGCAACCATTTTCGTGCGCGTGAAACCCACGGCGACATGGTGGAGCCCGCACCGTATCTCGGGCCGCTGTCCCTCTCAGTTATTGCTGGGCCTTAAATTTGCGACCTTACAATGAATGAACGCACAGGGATCCGGGGGGCCCGCCAGCCCACCCGGCGTGGCTCACAAAATCCCGATCACCGACGGTTGTCCGGCATCGCGCGCGATGACGCTGCCGATGAATGCTGCCTGGACGAAACCGGCATCATGGAGATGCCGCAGCACTGCCGGTGCATCGGCGGGTGCCACGCCAGCCAGCAGTCCGCCCGACGTTTGCGGGTCGAATAGCCACGCGGGCAGCGGGTGGCGGCCGTGCACGCGGCATGCTGTTTTCGCATTGTCGCGGTGCAGCGTGCTGACGATGCCACGCGCGACCACGTCGTCGAAGCCGGTGTAGCGCGGCACATCCTCGCCGCGAACTTGCGCCGACACGCCGCTGCCGTCGAGCATCTCCAGCAAATGCCCCGCGAGGCCGAAGCCGGTGACGTTGGTACACGCGACCACGCCCGCCGCGGCGAAGATCTCGCTGGGCCGGCGATTGGGCACGAGCATGGCCGCGAGCATCGGCTCGAACCACGCCGCCGGGCACTCGCCGCGCATCCACGCGGCCAGGAGCGCCCCGCTGCCGAGCGGACGCGTAAGGATCAACGCGTCGCCGGGCCGGAGCCGGCTTTTCTGAAATAGCCGGCCTTCCTCGCCGAAGCCCGTGACTGCGAAACCCAGCGCCAGCTCGCTGCCCTCGGTCGTGTGGCCGCCGGTCAACACGACGCCCAGCTCGCGGAAGGAATCGACCGCGCCGGAAAGCAGCTCGTAAAGCTGGGCTTCCTGGATCGGCCCGCGGGCATAAGGCAGCGTGGCGATGGCGAGCGCGGAGAACGGGCGGGCGTTCATCGCGTACAGATCGCTAACGGCGTTGAGCGCCGCGATCCGCCCAAACCGGTAGGGATCGTCGATAAAGGCCTTGAAGTAATCAACCGTCTGTACCTCGACCAGACGTTGCGGATCGGCGCCGAACAGCTCGGGCCGAACGCGATGCACCGCCGCATCCTCGCCCGCCGCGATGCCCATGAGGATGCGCGGGTCATCGGGAACGTCGAGGCGCTTGAGCACCGCCGAAAGCACGTCGCTGGAAATCTTCGAGCCGCAGCCGCCGCAGCGCATCGTGGCGGATTCGGTGTCGGCCGCCGCAGGCGCAGCCATCGGCGGGAGGTCCGTGAACTTCGCGATCCAGGCCCGGTCGATGCGATCCTTGAGCTTGCGCGCCCAGCGTGCCTTCCAGCTCAGCGGGCCATAGCGCAGGACGGCGTGACCGTCCGCCGTGTTCAGGAGGCACAGGCAATAGCGCTTGGGATGAAAGACGCGCAGCGGCTGTTCGCGCAGGCAGGCGATGACGTTGTCGAACAGCACCGCCCCCTCGCGCACCGCATGGACGCCGTTACGCGGCAAACCGGAGTAGCGATCGAACGTGACGCAGTCGCCCGTGCCGAACACGCCGTCATCGCTTACCGATTGCAAGGTCTCGCGCATGCGCAGGAACCCGCCGTCGTCGACCGCCAACTCGCTGTCGCGCAGCAGCGCACTGGGCGCGGCCTGCGTCGCCCACAGCACGGCATCGGCCGGCAGCGGCTTCTGTCCTGCGATGTGTACCGTGCCTTCGTCGGCCGCCGTGACCCGAGCATCGACGCGAAACGCCACGCCCTGTTCGGCAAACGCGCGCTCGAACGCACGCGCCACGCCGGCCGGAAACTCGGGCAACAATCGCGGCCCGCCGTGCAGCAGCGTAATGCGAAAGCCGGCGTGCGCCGCCAGCCGGCGGCGGATGGCCAGCGCCAGCTCGCAGCCGCTCGCGCCGCCGCCGACGACCACCAGATGGAACGGCCGCGGCGCTCGGCGCAAATTGTCGCCAAGCGTGTCGATGCGCCGCAGCAATTCGGCGAGCGGCCGCATGACCCAGCAGCGTTCGCTGGCGGCTTGATCCGTTGGGCAGGCCGGGATTGAGCCGATGCCGAGCGACAGCACGTCGTAGGCCAGTGCCGGCCGTCCGGCGAGCCACACCTGGCGGGCGCGCGGATCGATGCGCGTGACCCGCCCGGCGACGAAGCGCACGCCGACGGCACGGCACCAGCGCACGAGGTCGATCGTGATCTCGTCGCGGGCATAATCGCCGGCAATGTGAGCAGGCACCATCGCGGAGTACGCGATCACCGCCGCTTCGCTGACGAGCGTGACCTCAATGCCTGGCACCGGCCGCATACGCCAGCGCCTGAGGAAAATGAGATGCGCGTTGCCCGCCCCGACCAGGACGACATTTTTCTCGACGGGCACGGCGACGGCAGCATTCATGCAGTCATTGTAGCGCCCCCAGTCCTTTCGCGACCAGATCCAAGAAGCGCATGGCGATCTTGCGATGTCGCGTGGTGGCGCATTGCGGAATCTCCATTAACGCCCAACGAACTTGGGACCAATCTGCCAGATCGCTCCTGCAGGGCTACGATAGCGAGCAACGCGTCCATTTCTCGATAGACTGACTGCTATGAAAGATGACGCGACTAATCCTGTGATGGAGCGTGCCCGCGCACTGTTCGAGAAGTCCGGCAAAACGCTGGAGGAACTCGGCATCCTAATGGGCTACGGAGGGTGACGTGCTCGCAAGTCGGCGTGGCAGTTCCTGCTGAGATGGCAGACCCGCGACTGTCAATGGTGCGGCGGTTCGCGTAGGCGATGGGAATGGACGTGAAGGCGTTGCTTTAGCGTATTCTGAGCTAGGACACCCCAATGGTAGCGCGTCGTTCATGCCAGTGTGGTAGCTTGGCTGCATGGGCAAGCGATTCAGGTACGCCGTTCAGGTATCATGCGGATACCGATTCCTATTCCCTGGAGTTGTCGGCGGCCGTGTCTGTAGCCGATGTGGTGTGCATTTTTTGCGGCGGCCACGTTCCTTTTCGACTGCCGGCAGGGGCTCCTCGGTGCCAGTGCCAGTTTCTCGACCGATGTGAGCAAGACCCGTCCGTGCCAATTGACGTGGGCGAATCCGGCAACATGCGCATGCTGCGATGCACCTGGCGTGGGCAAGAATGTCATCTTGCGATCTGGTTCTGTCCCGCCTGCGTATCAGGTGGCCGATTTTCGTATCAGGTGGTTTTTACGTAGCAAAACCACCCCAGTGACCCCAGCGGACCCCAGTGACCCCAGTGGGAGGGCTGCGGCAAATTCTCTCCTTGGAACTGGAATGACGCAAGACATTTAGCAGTCAGCCCTTACGCGCAGACACCGATTGGCGAGCATTCCTCTCATGGGGGTATCCCAGGATCCCAGGGGGTGCGATGAGACGAATTCCCGTACCCCAAGTGCTCCCGGCTTGACGGGGCGGAGCTTAGGCGTTACGACACGCACGAAGTCGCCTCGGGCGGGGTGCCCTGCTCAAATTGCCCCGACCGCGGCGGCGCCGGCGTGATTCGCGGGTATTGGCGCAGCAGGCAGAGCAGCGCTGGACGGCGCAGGGAGCATCAAGATGGCGCAACCCCATTGCCGCAAGCGAGGGCTGTCGCTCGGGCGGCGCTTCCTGACCGATTACGTGCATTTCAGCAACCACGGCCAGACCGCCGCGGCGGAACGGCTGATGCGCCTCGCCGACGTCGTGGCCGCCCGGCGCGGCGTCGCCGCGGCCGAGCTGGGGCGCGATCATGACCAAGGCATTCGCCCTGGCCGCACGCCGGCATCCCGAGATGCGGCAAGCGTACTTCGGTTTTCCGTGGGGCCACATCGGCGAGTTCGAAGCGCAAATCGCCAGCATCATCGTGACCCGGCGCGTCGGCGATCAGAACGCCGTTTTCCTCGCCCCGCTCGTCAGCCCCGAGCACCAGTCGCTGCGCGATCTCGACGCCCACCTGCGCGGCTACATGGAGCAGCCGGTCGAGTCGTTTCGCTGCTTCCGGGAGGCGGCGCGCGTCGGCCGGCTGCCACGGCCGTTGCGGCGGTTCCTGTGGTGGCTCGCGCTCAACGTGCTGCCGCGCCGCCGTGCACGCCATTTCGGCACGTTCGGCGTGACCACGATGAGTCCATTCGGCGCCCGCACGCTGCAAGTGCCGACGCTATGGGCTGCGTTTCTGCATTATGGCGTGCTCACGGACGCGGGCGAAATCCCCGTCGGCGTGGCGTTCGATCATCGCGTGATGGACGGGTCCGTGGTCGGCTACACGTTGCTCGAGATGGAACAGGCGCTGCACCACGAGATTGCCTCCGAACTGCGAACCATGCGCGCGGCCCAGGCCGCCTGAGAGGGAAGTCATGATCGCGAAGTCCGATGCCCTGCGTCTGGTGGAAGAGATGCTCGATCTGCGCGCAGACGCTGACCGGCGGCGAACGACTCAACGACCTGGAGGCGTGGGACTCGCTGTCCACGATGATGTTCATCGCGCTGGTGGATAAGAAATTCGGCGTACCATTGCCGGGCAATCGAGTCGCGCAGTGCCGGACGGTGGATGAATTGTGCGGGTTGATCGGCGAGGCGGCGGTGGGCCGGGCGGCGTGAGGATGCGCTGTTCACGTGTACGCCCGGCAGACCGCGTGGCAGGGGCATCATGCCCCTGCACGCGGCTGCGAGCGCTAGACGTAAACAAGCGCGTTAGCCAAGCTTGATCGTCACGGTCTTCGTTTCGGTGTAGTGCTCCAGCGCCGCCTCGCCGTTCTCGCGGCCCTGGCCGGACATCTTGAAGCCGCCGAACGGCGTCGTCGTATCCACGACGTGGTAGCAGTTCACCCACACCGTGCCGGCCTTCACCTCGCGGGCAAAGGTGTGCGCCTTGTCGAGGTCCTTCGTCCAGATCGCCGCGGCCAGGCCATAGTAGGTGTTGTTGGCCCGCTCGATCACTTCCTCGACGCTCTTGAACGGCAGCACGCTGACGACCGGGCCGAAGATCTCATCCTTGGCGATGGACATGTCGTCGCGCACGCCGTCGAAGATAGCCGGCTCGACGAAATAGCCCTTGCTGCCCTGGCGCTTGCCGCCGGTGACCAGCTTGGCGCCCTGCTTCTGGCCCTGATCCACGTAGCCGAGGATCTTGTCGAGCTGCTCCTGCGAAATCTGCGGGCCCTGCTGCGTGGTTTCGTCGAGCGGATCGCCGAGCTTCTTTTGCTTGGCCTTCTCGGCAAGCTTCTGTACGAATTCCTTCTGAATCCGCTCCTCGACGAACAGCCGGCTGCCGGCGGTGCAGCACTGGCCCCCGTGGAAATAGATCGCGTGGTAGGCGCCGGCGACGGCCTTGTCGAGATCGGCGTCGGCGAAGACGACGTTGGGGCTCTTGCCGCCCAGCTCGAACGTGACGCGCTTGAGGCTGTCGGCGGCGACCTTCTGGATGATCTTGGCCGTCTCGTAATGGCCCGTGAACGCGATCTTGTCGATGCCGGGGTGGGCGACGATGGCGGCGCCGGTGGTTTCACCGAGGCCATTGAGGACGTTGATGACGCCGTCGGGGAAGCCGGCCTCCAGGGCCAGTTCCGCGACGCGGATGCCGGTAATCGGCGTCTGCTCGGCCAGCTTCATGACGATGGTGTTGCCGCACGCCAGGGCCGGGCCCCATTTCCACGCGAGCATCAGCAGCGGGAAGTTCCAGGGGATGATCTGGCCGACGACGCCGACCGGCTGCCGCAGCGTGTAGGCGAGGAAGTTGCCGCGCACCGGCACGGTCTTGCCCTCGATCTTGTCGGCCCAGCCGGCGTAATAGCGCAGCGTCTGGACGACGCCCTGCATGTCGCCGCGGGCGTCGACGATGATCTTGCCGGAGTTGAGTGCCTCGATGGCGGCCAATTCCTCGGCGTTCTTCTCGACGAGGTCGGCGAGCTTGTACATCAGCCGGCCGCGGTCGGCGGCGTCCATCTTCTTCCAGGGACCCTGTTCGAGGGCCTTGCGGGCGGCCTGGACGGCGCGGTCGACGTCGGTCTTGTCGGCCTCGGCGACCTGGCAGATGGTCTCGCCGGTGGCGGGGTTGATGGCCGCGAAGGTCTTGCCGGTGTTGCCGTCGACGAATTTGCCGCCGATGAACAGCGGCTGGTCCTTGACCTGGGGCGGCTTGACGGTGCGAGTCTTGGGGGCGGTTGCGGTAGCCATGCGTCTCTCCATAGAAAGAGGTGGAAATAAAGCGTCCGTGCTCTATCGGTCATCCGTGAATCTCCGACGGGTCATGTCGCTTTCTTACGAACAGGCGTTGCCGGCGTCAATGAGGCCGGCATGTCTGCATTGCGGGTCTTCTGTGCGAGGATTACAATAGCACCATGATTATCATTCGCTTTCCTGATGCCGCGACCGAACGCCAAGCGCTGGGTTTGCTCATGACGCGTTTCTGCGGCACGACCTGGAGCACTGGGGAAACCATGGTGCCCGAAGCGGCGCTTGACGCGCTAACCGCAGCGGGGATTTCTTTTATTGTCCAGGGACCGGCGACGTATGAGCAACGCACTGCGGCGCTTCGAAATCCTGCTTCCTCAACGGTTTAATGACGGCCAGGCTGTTCCTCACGTGTTGTATGCGGACACGGTGTCGGAACTGCGAACAGCCTTTGGTGCTGCCTCATGGGAAACTCAGATCATACGGGGTTTTTGGGATCACGCCGGCGAGTCTTATGGCGATGAGCTCATCCGTGTGTTCGTCGACGTTCCCGACACTCCTGAAAACTGGCAGTTCTTTGTCGACTTCAAGGAAACGCTCAAAGTGCGATTCCAGCAAATCGACATACGCATCACGACTTACCTCATCGAAGCCTTTTGATCGTCATCGCGCGGAGTAGCACAATACGACGGGGCGCCCCATGGCATTCCGCCGGTCACTTGGCGCCGGTAGCCGGCGGATACGCCTTGAGTGTGGCGGCGATTGTCTGCGCGAAGTCGGCCGGTATCGGCTCGAACGATGTCATGCGCCACATTTTCATCACGTCGCGTCCCGATTCCGTCTTGCCGGCCGCGCAGGCCGTTGCGGATACGGGCCAGCGTTGCGTCGTTCAAAGCGCCCTTATGGTACACGATCACCACGGGCGGAAACACTTCGGACTGCACCAGCACCTTGAGGCGGGCGAAGACTCCCGGCTTGAGATCCTTGTAGAATTCCAGGCCGCTCGTGTCGACCAGTGCCGCGGGGTATTTGCCGCGGACAACGTCGTCCAGGGCGCTTTCCACGTCGCTTCCGCGGACGACGTGGCCGAAGAAGTCATCGGGACCGTGCGCCCGCACCCTGGCAGAGCCGCTCGACGTAGAGCCGGCAGTGTGCCTTGGTGCGCTTGGGGAGGGCGAGATCCTTGCCCTTGAGGTCGGTGAAGCCGGCTGCGGTGTTGTCCTTGCGGACCAAAATGTAGGTGCGCTTGTCCTGGCCGCTGCGAACGGCGATCATGAGCGGTTGCAGCTCAGGATATTCTTGCCGGACCCAGGCGTACTCGAAGCTGTGCAGCACGGCGAGCTGCAGCCTGTCCTCGCTGAGCTGTCGGGCCACGGCGAGCGGCACGCTGCCGTTCACCGCCTCGCCGCGCAGTCCCGACGCCTCGCGCAGCACATCGGCGAACGGATCGGTGCTTTCCCGGATCAGCGCCGCCGACATGTCGTGAAAGAACGTCTCCGGGATGCCAATGCGGAGAGGCGTGTCCCCGGCGGACAAGGGCGGCGGCACCGTGAACAGGCAGAGCGCACAGGCTGCCAGGATGCGGGTGGGGCGTTGCATTGAGGGCTTCTCCGGAATGCGTAGCGGAACGGCGACGCCGCCTGGTCAAGCTATTGATCACGAGAAACGTCGGCGGGCCAGCGCACAAGATGAGCCCGAAGCGCCAGCGAGGAAGGTCCTCGCTGGCTTCGGGCTCACATTTGACCACGGACGATTACTGCACGAGGATGAACTCCTTGGTATTCGCGAGCGCCCAAATGATGTTCTCATAGGCCTGCTTGCGGTCCTTCGCGTGCTGTTGCAAATGGTTCATTGCCACCTCCAGCTGGGCCGGCGTCGGCCGGCGGCTGAGCGCCCACAGGAATAGCTCCTCAACCTTCTCCGTATCGGGCCGCGGGTCCTTCGCGAGCTGCTCGGCCCGGCCACCCGGTCGCGCGAGCTTGCCCTGCACCTCCTGCGAGTTCAGCATGTGCAACACCTGTGCCAGGTTGGCTTCGCTGACACGTTCGCATTCGCAGGCGCTGATGCGCTGCGGCCGGCCGAATACGTCAAGGAAATACGATGGGAACGCCTCATCGGGCAGCATGATCGCGCGGTTCGGCGCGTGCCGGTCCGCCGGTAGTCCGGCGAAGTTGCCCGGGCTGCCGGTCACCTGCGACACCGCGTCGAACAGCACCTCGGCCGACATGCGATGCGGATAGTAGCGGGCGAACGCCTTCTTGTCCGCCTTGTTGAACTCGTTGGGCATCGAGCTGAGCTGGTAGGTTTGGCTCTTGCAGATCACCCGCACAAGCTGCTTGAGACTGTACTTGCCGTCCACCAGCTCCTTCGCCAATGCGTCGAGCAGCTCGGGATTGCTCGGCGGATTCGTCACGCGCATGTCGTCCACGGGATCGACGATCCCCTTACCCATGAAATGGGCCCAGTAGCGATTGGCGACCGCCCTGGCGAAGAACGGGTTCTTCGGATCGACCATCCAGTCGACCAGCCGATGCCGTGGATCCTCGCCGCTGGCCAGCGCCACGGGTTCGCCGTCGAGCGGCTTCATGATCGCGGATTGGCCGGTGCGCTTGTTCGTGACCGGAGCGGCGCCCTTGTTGTAGATCACCAGCCGGGCCTGCTGCTGGTTCTGGATGTTCAGCCCCGGCAGCTGCACGTTCTTGCGGCCGATGCCCCCGAAGAAGGCGGCCATGCCCCAGTAATCGTCCTGCCCCCATTTTTCGTAGGGATGATGGTGGCACTGGGCGCAGGCCATGCGCACGCCGAGGAAGAGCTGGCACGTGTCGTCGACGAACTGCTCGGGCTTCTGCAGGTCGCGATACCACATCGTCGGCGGGCTCTTCGACTCATCGCCGGAAGCTCCGAGGATCTCGCGCACGAATGCGTCATACGGCTTGTCCTGCGCGATGCTCTGGCGAATCCAGTCGTGGAACGCGAAGGTCGCGTACACCCGTCCATTCTGGTTATTGTTGTTGCCGCGCTTGACGCGCAGCACGTCGGCCCAGCGGTTGGCGAAATAGTAGGCGTACTCGGGCGTCTCCAGGAGCGCGTCGATCAGCTTGTCGCGCTTGTCGGGGGCCTTGTCGTCGAGGAACGCCTTCTGCTGCGCCGGCGTCGGCAGCGTGCCGGTGATGTCGAGGTACACCCGGCGGACGAACAGCTCGTCGGAGGACGGCGCCGACGGCACGATGCCCAGCTCCTGCCATTTCTTGTGCGTCGCGCGATCAACCACGGTCCGCGGCGCAAACGCGTACTGCGGGATCTTCAGGCCCAGCGGCACCGTGGCGCGGAAGGTGGCGACCTGGGCCTGGTAGCGCGCCATCACCGCCGCCTCGCCGCTCTGGTCGAGCGCGCGGACCAACGCGGCTCCGTCGACCACGGCGATGTCGGGATCGTTGCTCTCGTACTGGGCGCGCTGGGTCACGTCCTGCACGGCGCCATCGGAATAGTGCGCGAACACCGCGAACTGCTGGCGATTCTGCCGGCCGATGATGCGCTGCTCGGGATACACGGTGATCTTCGAAATCACCGGGTCGGCGGACGAGCCGAACGGCATTCCCGACGCGATCCACCGGCGAACGAGCTTGTACTCATCCGAGCCGGCGTCGAGGCGCTTGCCGCCGCCGTGCGCCATGGTGCCGCTCGCCTTGAGCAAGAGCAGGCTGCTGTCGGGGGCGGCGGGCAAAAGACGGCGGCCGCGGTCTTCCTTGAGGAGCGTCTGGAAGTCGAACTCGGGGACGAATCCCAGCAGCGACAGGGCGAAGCCGTTTTGGCCGCCGGACTTGCCGTGGCAGCCGCCGCTGTTGCAGCCGAGCTTGGTAAAGATCGGTACGATTTGGTTGGTGAAGTTAATCGGCAGGTCGGTGTCCATCGCCTCGGTGTGGATGGTGAGCTGCGTCGATTTGTCGCCGTAGCGCGCGGTGACCAGCGTGCTGCCGTTGGCGAGCGGAATGACCCGGCCCGAGCTGGTGATGCGCCGACCGTCGGATCGGCGACCTCATATTGCACGGCGCCGGTCAGGTCCTGCAGCGCGCTGGACTGCAAGGCGCCGGTGACGATGAGCTGGCACGACGCATCGGCGCCGATGATGCGCACCTTGGCGGGGAAGGCGTCGAGCGCCTTGACGTCGGCGGGCATGGGCAGGTTGGCTTCGGTATTCTTGGGCGCTGCGGGGCCGTCGGCGCGCCGAACCCGGCATCGCCATCAGGAGCGTCCCAAGGGCCGATAAGAGGAATCTTCGGTGCATGCGCAGTCTCCCCGAGCGGGTTCAGGCGAGTCGTGGATAAAAGTGTAGGCGATCCGCGGAGGGCAGGGGTGGGAAGGAAAGTTGTGGTTCGCCCGCTCGTGGGGCAGGCGTCCCGCCTGCCGCTGATGGCAGGCGGGACGCCTGCCCCACGAACGAACGGACCACCAACCGGGTTTACACCAACTCGCGCACCGGGGTGCGGTCGTCCACAATGTACACCGGCCGGCCGGCGCCGTTGGGGAACGTCTGCGCCGGGTCGATGCCGATCGCGCGATACAGCGTCGACAGCACCTGCGGCACCGTGTAGCGGCTGTCCTGCGGCCGTTCGCCGCGCGCCGTCGACGCGCCGACCGCCTGACCCATGCGCAGCCCGCCGCCGGCGACCATCGCCGACATGACCGGCGACCAGTGGTCGCGGCCGGCGTTCATGTTGATGCGCGGGGTGCGGCCGAACTCGCCCCACATCACGACGACCACGTCGTTGAGCAGGCCGCGATCGTTCAGGTCCTGCACGAGATTGGCGACGCCGCGATCGACCTCGGGCAGCTGACGGCGCAGCTGCTGGAAGTTCTGGCCGTGCGTGTCCCAGCCGCCGATCGACAGCGTGACGCAGCCGACGCCCGCCTCGACGAGCCGCCGCGCGGTGAGGAACTGCTCGACGCCGCGATAGCGCTGGCGGATGTTCGCCGGCTCGCGGGTCAGGTCGAGGGCGTTGCGGACGCCGCCGGACGCGATCATGTCGAACGCCCGCGCGGTGAACGCATCGAGGCCGGCGACGCTGGTATCGAGATCGCGCTGCACGCCGTCGAACGCTTCGAGCATGTTGCGGCGATCGCTCATGCGCTCCTGCGTGACGTTGGCGAGCGGGCGGAGGTTCTCGACGCCGGGGCCGCTCGGCGAGAACGGCCGATGCGAGATGCCGAGGAAGCCGGGCTCGGTGCCGCGCTGCATGCCGCGCAGGCTGACGAACGGCGGCATGTCGTTCTCGGCGCCGGCGCGGACGCGCGAGACGACGGAGCCGAACGACGGGTGATTGGCGGTCATGTTCTCGCGCTGGCTCTTGCCGGTCATGACGAGCGAGTCGGAGTGCTCGTCAACCGAGACGATGGAGCGGATGCACGCGAGCTTGTCCCACATCTGGGCCTGCATCGGGAAGTGTTCGCAAATCTGCACGCCGGCGACATTGGTCTGGATCGGCCGAAATTCGCCGCGAAACTCGGCCGGCGCGTCGGGCTTGAGGTCGTACATATCCATGTGCGACGGCCCGCCGGGCAAGTAGATCATGATGGCCGACTTGGCGCGCGTGGGCGCGGCCCGACCGGCCGGAAGCGGTGCGGCCCCCTGCGCAGCCGCAGCATGTCGGCGAGGGTCAGACCGGCCCCGAAGGCGCCGATCTTGAGGAAATTGCGGCGGGACACGCCGTCGCAGAATCCCTGCTTGTTGCCCCAAATCGTAAACATGGTATCCCCCCTTGAAGAAACAGTGAACGTCCGAACCTACCCCGATGCTAACCTGGGAACCGTTTGCATGCAATTCATAAATGAAAAAAAATTCATCCTGACGTGCGGCCCTGGGAAAAACGGGGCAAAACCTGGCGGGGTGCGCAGGATGAGATTATTTTCTAACCCGTGTCGGCCCCCGTCCGGGATTTTACGTCTTTCCTTGCAGAGGATATTTCCGTGCGGACCGTTGCAGCGGACCGGGGGTCGGGTTATGATGCGCGTGTATTCCAAATCAGAAAGCGCTGTCATGAGCATGCCCACGCGCCATCCGTGGCCGACCGAGGTCGCCCGACGGCTGGATGATATCTGCCTGCGGTTCGAAGACGCCTGGCAGCTCGCCGCGCCGTCGTGCGCGGGGCCCCGGATCGAAGACTTCCTGAACGAGGCGTCGGCGTCCGAACGACTGTGGCTGTTGCGCGAGTTGGTCGGTCTGGACGCCGATTACCGTAGCCGGCGGGGTGAAACGCCGCCGATCGGCGACTACCGGCGGCGGTTCCCGGAGGTGGACTCGACATGGCTCAACTCACGGCTACGCGCGGCGGATCAGACCGGGGTGTGGCAGCGGACGTCGGACGTGGGCGAAACCAAAGCGCCCCTCCACCCGGCGGGCCAGCCGCTCGGCGATGCGTCTGGTGTGCCGGGCTATGAAGTGCTCAGCGTCCTGGGCAGGGGCGGTATGGGCGTCGTCTACCAGGCCCGCCAGGCCGACCTCGGCCGCATCGTCGCGCTGAAGATGATCCTGGCCGGCGGTCATGCCGGCTCCGCCGAGCGCGCGCGATTCCGCGCCGAAGCGGAGGCGATCGCGCGCCTGCAGCACCCGAACATCGTGCAGATTTTCGAGGTGGGCGAGCACCGCGGGCAACCCTTTTTCTCCCTGGAATACTGTGCCGGCGGCAGCCTGTCGCGCAAGCTGGGCGGTACCCCGCTGCCACCGAACGAGGCCGCCATTCTGCTTGAGGCCCTGGCGCGGGCGATGCACGCGGCGCACCTGAAGGGCATCATCCACCGCGATCTCAAGCCGGCCAATGTGCTGGTTGCCGAGGGCAACACGCCGAAAATTACGGACTTTGGCCTCGCCAAGATGCTCGACCAGCCCGGCCAAACGCAGTCGGGCGTGATGATGGGCACGCCGAGCTACATGCCGCCCGAACAGGCCGACGGCCGCCTCGGCGAGGCGGGACCGCTGTGCGACGTTTACGCCCTCGGCGCCATTCTCTACGAGTGCCTCACCGGCCGCCCTCCCTTCAAGGGCGCGACCCAGCTCGACACGATTGCCCAGCTGATGGTCAACGACGCGGTGCCGCCGCGCCAGCTCAACGCACAAGTGCCGGCGGACCTGGAAACGATTTGCCTGAAGTGCCTGCAAAAGGTACCGGCCAAACGCTATGCCTCGGCCGAGGCGCTGGCCGACGACCTGCGGCGATTCCTGAACGGCGAGCCGATCCTGGCCCGGCCGACGCCGGCCTGGGAACGCCTCGGCAAATGGGTTCGCCGCAAGCCGGCCGTTGCCGTGGCGGTCGGTCTGGCGGTCGTGATGGCGTTGTCCCTGGTCGGTCTCGTGAGTCTCTACGCCCTCTACGCCGCGCAGGAGGCCAACGTCGCCCGCCAGGAACTGCGGCAGATCGACGAGGTCAATCAACTGTTGTCGCGCTCCCGGCAGCACGCCGACGCCAAACGATGGGACGAGGCCGGGACCGAGCTGGAGAAAGCCCAGCAAGCGCTCAGTGCCTTGCCGGCGGCGCGCCATGTCGAGCTGCGTGCCGAAGTGCGCGACGGCCTGGCGGCGGTGCGGGAAAAACAACAGGAAAGAGCGCACGGCCAGCGGGTGCGCAAACAACTGGATGCGTTCCGCAAGCCCCATGCGGAGGCGCTGTTCCTGTACACCGGATTCACGGGCCTGGACGCCGTCAACAACCCGGCACGGGCCCGCGCCGCCGCCCGAACCGCGCTGGCGATCTGGCTGGACGAGGCAGCCGCGGATCCCTTGGTCGCGCTGGACCGCGATCGCAAATTCCTCGAGCCGAAGGATCGCGCCGCCCTGGTCGCCGGCTGCTACGAGCTGCTCCTGATCTGGGCCGACGTCGAGGGCGCCGCAGCCCGAAATAGCCGCGCCCGAACGTCGCAAGCGCGCTGAGAATGCACTGGCCCTCCTGGCACGGGCGGGCCAGCTCGGGCAACGCTATGGCGTGGACAGCCGAACGTATCACCTGCACCGCGCCCGGTTCTTGGCCCAGCAGCAGGGCCAGCCGTTCGACCCACAGGCGAAGCGGTGCCGGTCCAGCCGCTTCAGGGCCGGCTCGACTGGTTCCTGCACGCGGTCGAACTGTATCGGCAGCACCAATTCAAGGAATCGATCGACGCCTGCGATCACATCTTGCGACACGAGCAGCCGGCCGACTTCTGGGCGCATTACGTCAAGGCCCTGGGCCTGCTGCAAAGGCACCAGTGGGGCCACGCGCAGACCGAGCTGACGATGTGCCTTAGCCAGGAGCCCGAGCAGCTGTGGCCGCGGGCGCTGCGCGGCTTCGCGTCCAGCGAAATGGGCTTCGCGCTGCAGCAACCGAATCTGGCCGAGGAAGAATACCAGGCGGCCCAGCAGGATTTGGACATCGTCCTCAAACGCCTTGAGCGCGACCCCGAACCGCTGCTGCGCTACGTCAGTCTGGCCAACCGCGGGGCGCTGCTCGTGCGGCGCCGGCAGTGGCCGGACGCGATTCGCGACCTGCAGCAAGCGATCGCCATCGCTCCCGAACGACTGCCGGCCTACCTGACGCTGGCGACGGCCTACCAGGCGTCGAAGCAGGTCGCCGAGGCGCTAGCCAGCCTGGATCGGGCTGTGAAGCTCGCGCCGGAGCTAGCGATGGTGTACGCGAGCCGGGGCCGGATCCATGAGCAGCGAGAGGACTGGGCGGCTGCCCGGAGCGATTTCGAGCAGGCGACCGCTTGCGCTCGGAAAGCTCAGAAGCCGGAGCCGTCGCAGCTGGCGACGTACCACGCGGAGCTGGGTCGGCTGCTGCACCGCGAGCGGCAATTCACGGCCGCGCTCGAGCATTACGACCAGGCGCGGAAGCTCGACCCCGAGCTGCTGTTGATCCATCGCTTGCGGGCCGAGACGCTCAAGGCGCTGGACCGCCTCGCCGAGGCCGGCCAGGCTCTGGACGCCTACCTGGCTCGCGTCAAGGTGGCGCCGGCGGACGTGTACCGGGAGCGCGCCGAGATCCATGCCCGGCTGACTGAGCCGGCCGCCGCCGCCGAAATGTACTCGCTGGTGCTACAGCTCGCCGCGCGACACCGCGACGCGCCTGCAGCGCGGCTGGGCCTACC
Organism: uncultured Gemmataceae bacterium; assembly: GCA_963834865.1. Taxonomy (GTDB): domain Bacteria; phylum Planctomycetota; class Planctomycetia; order Gemmatales; family Gemmataceae; genus CAWIDK01. The sequence continues at coordinate 1,554,014 of CAWIDK010000001.1, read as the reverse complement.
TGGTAACCGATGCGCCCCGTTCGGCCCTCGCGGACTTCGAGGCGTGCGTGCTCGACGATCGCACCAATCTGGACGCCCTGATCGGCCGCGGCAACGCCCGCGCCCGCCTGAAGGAGCTGGCCGGCGCCCTGCTCGATGCCCAGGCTGTGGAGCGACAGGCCGCCGAGCAAGCGATCGCGCTGACGGATCGGCAGCTGTACAACATGGCACGCATCTATGCCCAGGCCGCGGCACTGGTGCCCGTCACCGGAGGCCCGGCCGTGCCGGGACTCACCCTCAGCGCGACCCAGCCGGCGGTCCTGAAGGAGAACGCGCTGGACTATCTCGATCGGGCCCTGAAGAAGCTGCCGGAAGCGAAGCGGCCACCGTTCTGGCGCAACCAGGTCCACGCCGACCCGGCGTTTACGGCGCTGCGCAGCACCGGGCGGTATCTGCAGCTGACGCTGCGCTACGCCGGTGGTGGGTCCTGATGCGTGAGCCTGAAAGGTGGTCCGCTCGCTCCGCGAGCGGACTTCGATTCACCCCCCGGGTGGATTACCCCCCATGACAAGGCACGCGAAATCCGCTCGCGGAGCGAGCGGACCACCATGTGGCTGCAGGATTGGGTTTTTCGAGAGTCGCAACCATGAAGATCGCCTGGAAACTCCTCGCCGCCGCATTCCGAGACCCGCCGGTCGCGCCCGCTGGCCGCCATCGCGTGCGCCTATACCTGGAACGGCTGGAGAAACGGCTGGCTCCGGCCGGCCATGACACGCTCGGCAGCGCGATGCCGTTGACGCTCGACAGCAGCCAGCCAGTGCAGGTGTCCGGCATCCTTGCCGATGCCGATCAGGTGGCTCTGTATAGCGTTTCGCTCCAGGCGGGCGGCCAGGTCGTCGCCGATGTCACCGCCGCGGGCACCGGCAGCCTCGCGGCCAGCCTGCGCATCTTCGACGGCACCGGACGGCAGCTCGCCTTCCAGGAAAACACCGGCGGCGACGACACCACTACCACCTTCGATGCCCTCGCCGCCGGCGCCTACTACATCGGCGTTTCCAGCAACGGCAATTACACCTATGACACGCAGACGCCGGACAGCGGCAGCGGCGGCTTGACGAGCGGGGCGTATCAGCTGACATTGACGCTCAGCTCCATCCTGCAGACGGAGAGTGCGTCCAACGACAGCCTCGGCACTGCCCAGCCGATTTCCGCGAACACGGTCCTCGCGGGCACCGCCGTCACCGGCACCACGGAGTATTACAATTTCACGACCGCGAGCGCCGGCGGTCTGACCGCTTCGGTTACCGCGGCGGCGGGGGCGGCGTTCGTGCCGCGCCTGACGCTCTACGGAGACTCCGGGCAGCTCTTGATCCAGTCGGATGCGGTTGGCCCAGACACCGCTTCAGCTCAGATAGTCCAGCATTTGCAGCCCGGAACCTACTACCTTGGCGTCTCCGCCGAACCGGACGCCGCTTCCGGCAGCCAGAGTTATGTGCTGGACGCTGTGTTTGGTCCCGCCCTACCCGCATTTCAGGCACTGCCGACGGGCAATGGGCCCGATGCCGTTGCGACCGGGGATTTCAACCACGACGGCAACCTCGACATCGTCGCGGCCAACTACACGGACAATACCGTGTCGGTGTTCCTGGGAAACGGCGACGGCACGTTCCAGCCCGCGGTCGTCTATGCGGTGGGGAACGGCCCCGATTCCGTGGCCGTGGGAGACTTCAACCACGATGGCAACCTCGACATCGTCACCGCCAACGCCATTGACGATACGGTGTCGGTGCTGCTGGGCAACGGCGACGGCACGTTCAAGCCCGCGGTCGCCTATGCCGTGGGGAACTACCCCATTGCCGTCGCCGTGGGCGACTTCACCCACGACGGCAACCTCGACATCGTCACCGCCAACATCATTGACAATACCGTGTCCGTGCTCCTGGGCAACGGTGACGGCACCTTCCGGCCCGCCGTCGCTTATGCCGTGGGGAGCAACCCCTATTCGCTGGCGGTAGGCGAATTCACCCACGACGGCAACCTCGACATCGTCACCGCCAATAGCACCGACGGGACCGTGTCGGTGCTCCTGGGCAATGGCGACGGCACCTTTCAGCCTGCCGCCGCCTATGACGTGGGGGATGAACCTTATTCGGTGGCGGTAGGCGATTTTAATGACGACGGCAACGTCGACATCGTCGCCGCCAACGATGTTGACAATACGGTGTCGGTGCTCCTGGGCAACGGCGACGGCACGTTCCAGCCCGCCGTCGCCTACGGCGTGGGAGACGGGCCCTCTGCCGTTGCGGTGGCCGATCTCCGCGATGACGGCAAACTCGACATCATCACGGCCAATTATGTCGGCAATACTGTGTCGGTGTTGCTGGGCAACGGCGACGGCACTTTCCAGCCCGCCGTCGCCTATGCCTCCGGGAATGGTGCCGAGGCCGTGGTGGTCGGTGATTTCACTCAAGGTCACGCCGACATCGTTTCCTGCAATGTGGCGAACAATAGCCTGTCGGTGCTGCTGGGGAGAGGTGACGGCACCTTCCAGCCGATTTCCTCTCTGGTGGTGGGCAGCGCCCCCTTCTCCGTGGCTACAGGGGATTTCAACCACGATGGCAACCTCGATCTGGTCACGGCCAACTACGGTGACAATACCGTATCGGTGTTGCTGGGTCGGGGCGACGGCACCTTCCTTCCCGCTGTCACGTATGCCGTGGGCGATGGCCCCGAGTCCGTTGCCGTGGGGGATTTCAACGACGACGGCAACCTCGACATCGTCACCGCCAATCTCAATGACAATACCGTGTCGGTGTTGCTTGGTCGGGGTGACGGCACCTTCCTGCCGGCCGTCGCCTACTCCGTGGAGGACAGCTCCGGGCATGGACAATGGCCGTATTGTGTGGCCGTCGGGGACTTCACCAACGATGGCAATCTCGATATCGTGACCGCCAACGATAATGACAACACGGTGTCGGTCCTGCTGGGCAACGGCGACGGCACCTTCCGGCCCGCGGTGACCTACAACGTGGGTGGCAGCCCCCATTCCGTGGTAGTGGGCGACTTCACCGGCAATGGCATCCTTGATCTGGCCACGGCCAACTATACCGACAATACCGTGTCGGTGTTGCTGGGCCGGGGTAACGGCACCTTCGAGCCCGCCATCGCTTATCGCGTGGGGAACAATCCCGAGTGCGTGACCGTGGGGGACTTCACCGGCGATGGCATCCTTGATCTGGCCACGGCCAACTCTAGTGACAATACCGTGTCGGTGCTGCTGGGTCGGGGTGACGGCACCTTCCTGCCGGCCGTCGCTTATCCCGTGGGGAACAGCCCCGAATCCGTGACGGTGGGGGACTTCACCAACGATGGCAACCTCGATCTGGCCACCGCAAACTATCAAGACAATACGGTCTCGGTGCTGCTGGGTAATGGCGACGGCACCTTCCTGTCCGCGGACACCTACGCGGTAGGCAACAACCCCTATTCCGTGACCGTGGGCGACTTCAACAACGCGGGCCTGCTCGACATTGTTACCACCAACTATGGCGACAGTACGCTCTCCGTGTTGCTGGGCAATGGGCAAAGCCTTATCAAAGCTGCCGCCCTTTACGCTACCGGCAAGAGTCCCGCGGCCGTGGCGATCGGCAACGACAGCCAGGGCAACAGCGTGGACATCGTCACGGCCAACCAGGGCGACAACACGGTGACGGTGCTCCTGGGCACCGATCAGAATAATGCCGGCGGCGACGGCACCTTCCAGTCCGCCGTCACCTGCGCGGTCGGCGACGACCCGGTGGCCGTGGCGTCCGGCAATGACAGCGCCGGCAACCTGGTCATCGTGACGGCCAACGCCGGCGACAATACCGTGTCGGTGCTCGTGGGCAACGTCGACGGGACGTTCGCGCCCGCGGCGAGCTACTCCGTCGGCGACGATCCGGTGGGTGTCGCCGTCGCGGACTTTAACGGCGCGCTGGTGATCGCCACGGCCAACGCGGGAAACAATATGGTGTCGGTGTTGCAAGGCAATGCCGATGACACCTTCCAACCTGCCGTCGAATACCCCGTCGGGAACGACCCCGATGGCGTGGCGATGGGGATCGATGCGGCCGGCAACCTCAACATCATCGCGGCCAACGCCGGGGACAATACCGTCTCCATCTGGCAGCAAACCCCGACGGGCCTGGTCGCGCCCGCCGTCAGCTACCCCGTTGGCGACGACCCCGATGCCGTGGCGGTCAGCCCCGACGCCAATGGAAATCTGGTGGTGGCCACCGCCAACGCCGGCGACAATACGGTTTCAGTCCTGCAGGGCAACAGCGCCGGCACCTTCGCGCCGGTCGGCGCCTTTCCGGTGGGAAAAGACCCCATTGCGGTGGTTGTCGGCTACGACAACTTCGGCAATTTCGGTCTCGTGACGGCCAACGCCGGAGACAATACGGTTTCGGTACTGCACGCCGTCAGCAATGGCGGTTTCCAAAGCGTCGCCACGGTTCCCCTCGGCGCTCGTCCTTCGGCCATGGCGGTCGGAGCGTTCAACAGCGACGCGAACTTCGAGATCTTCACCACCAGCGCGGCGGCGAACACCGTTTCCGTGCTGTTTGCCGGCGCCCAATTTCAGCTCTCCACGCCGGCGAGCGGCGTCGCGATCAGGAACATCCCGTATCTGCAGGACCTCACCGGCGACGGCATCCCCGACGAGCTGATCCTGAACGGCTCCGGCGTTCTCTTGTTCCGCCGCGGTCTGCCCGGCGCGCCCGATCAGTTTGCTCCGCCGGTGCCGCTCAACGCGGGTCTGCCCGCGCGCGATGCCACCCTTTACCGAACGGCCGCGGGCTGGGCCGTGGCGGCCGTCGCCGAGGCAGGCGATACCGTGACCCTCTACCAATGGAACGCGACGGCGCAGGCCTTCCAGAGCGCCGCTGGCTTTGCCACGGGCAGTCTCCCCGTTCGCATCGCTGCGGCCGACCTCACCGGCAACGGCCTCGACGACCTGGTGGTGGCCAACGATTTCGACAACACCGTCACCATCGCGTTCCAGCAACCCGACGGCACTTTCAAGACGATCGTCCAACCGGTTGGGGCAGGACCTTCCGGCATCGCCTTCGCGAATCTGGGCGGAGCCAACGGGCCGGACATCGTGGTCAGCGATCAGGTTTCGGGCGACTTCAGTGTGCTCTTCAACGATCCGGCGCATTCCTTCAGCGAACAATCACGCTATCGCGCGGGCAGCGGACTCTTTGATATCGCGGTCACGATCAACGACCAAACGGTCCAGAGCACGCTGCAAACGGTCGGCGTTGTCGCGGGCCCGTTCACCGGGTCCGGCAGCGACGACGTCATCACGCTCAATCGCGGCGCCGAGAGTTTCACGCTGTTTCGCGACCAGGGCCAGGGCCGCTTCCCGAGCCCGCAGCCCGGCGACACCTATTTCCCCACCAGCGACCAGCCCAGCCAGATCGTTGCCTTCACGCTCCCCGGCGACACGCTGCCGAGCGTCGCCATCCTGATGCAGGATCTCGGCCAAATCTGGATCTACCGCAACAACGGCGACGGCACCTTCGCCGCACCGACCGTCGTGGACGCCGGCAACGACTCCAGCGGCTTCTCCGTGGCGACGGTCGACGGCCAGCTCGCCCTGCTGGTCGGCAACGCCTACGGCGATATCCTGACGCTGCTGTACGACGGCCACGGCGGCTTTGCGCCGGATCGCGCCAACCTGCAAAACGCGCCCCTCGCGGTGGGAACCATCGCGGCAACCGGCCAGCAATTTGCCGTGGTCGCCGACCAGGGCGACGATCAGGTTTCGCTGTACTACCGCATCCCCGGCACCGATTCCTTCGGCGATCCCATCACGGTTAGCGGCACCAGCCAATTGCCGTTGCTCGCTCCCGGCGCCGTGCAAACGTTCCATGTGGCGGGGGACGCGAATCCCTATCTGGCCGTGGCCAACAGCCTGAGCAACAACGTCCTGCTGTATCACTACGACCCGGCCACCGCCGGCTTCGTGCTCTTGCAAAGCTATCCGGTCGGCGACAATCCCGTGTCGATCACCGTTGCGGACGTCAACGGCAACGGCATTCCCGACCTCCTGGTGGCGAACTACGGCTCGAACGACGTCTCGGTTCTGATCGGTCAGAAGACGAGGCCGTGGACGGCCATCCCCTATCAGCGGCTCGATTCGGACGGCAGCGGTCCGATCGCGGTCGCCGTCCGCCCTGGCGGCGGCTCGGCCGGCCCCGACCTGCTCGTCACCAACAGCAACGGCACCGTCGCCCTGCTGCCGGGCATCGGCTCAGACGGCAAGGGCAGCGGTTTCTTCCAGGGCGACAACGCACAGCTGGTTAGCGCCGGCGAGCCGCTCAGCCAGGCAATCGAGACCGATGGCCGGCTCCTTGTCGTCAGCGACGAAGGCCGTGTCCTTGAATTGGCCGGCGATCACTTCACGTCGCTGGTCGACACAGGCGTGGCCACGTTGAGCGCCTTCGGGGATTTCCTGGTGGCGGGCCTCGACGACGGCGCGATCGAGTTGCTCGGCATTGACGGCACGGTGCTCGTCAGCGCGGAGACCGACTTCACCGAGCAGGTCAACGCCCTGCAGGTGCTCGGAGATGGACGTATCCTCGACGTCTATGCCACCGAGCAGGGCGGCGCGGTGCCGGTGATCGTGTCGCTGCCATTGCCGACGAGTCTGTTCATCCCGGCCGTCCCTGGGCTGTCTCCTGCCGCGCCCGAGGCTCAGACCTTGCAATTAGCGGGCGCCGAGCTGGTCCTGGTGGGAGCGTTGCTGCCGGGCGGCCTGGTGGAGCTGCCTTCCAGCACGTTCGCCGTCGCGGTCGCCGGCTTGATCGCGCCGCCGGCACAAGGCAACGCACCGGCAATCACGGAACCCGTGCCGAACGCACCGGTGCCGGTCGCCGCCGACACTGCGGAAAGGCCGGGCTGGGAGCGCTACCTCCTGGGCGTGCCGGAGGCTGGGCACCCGGACGCGCCAATTCCGCCTCTTCTGAACCCGGGCGCACTTGATCCGGTCCCGACACGCCCCGACACGCACAATGGCCCGGCCGGGTCGTTGTTCATGCCACCGCCGCAGCCCGCGCCCGTGGCTCCCGTTGGACAGCGCACCGGCAAGGTCACCGAGAGCGGCGCCGGCTCGCCCGCGGAGCGCATCGCATCGGCCGAACCGGTCCGGACCGTTGCGACGGCCGCGCCCGACGAAAGCGGCGACGAAGGCGGCATGCTGAAGGTTGGCCGCACGCTCGCCGTGGCGTGCGGTCTGCTGGGTTCGATCCTCGGCGCACGGCTGGTCGAGAACACTGGTAGGATCCGCCAGCAGGCAAAAAAATCGTGGGCAAAAAAATCGTGGGCAAAAAAATCGTGGGCAAAAAAATCGTGGGCAAAAAAATCGTGGGCAAAAAAATCGTGGGCAAAAAAATCGTGGGCAAAAAAATCGTGGGCAAAAAAATCGTGGGCAAAAAAATGAGGCCAGTCACGCCATCGTTCTTTATTTTTCTGCCCCAGATTTTTTTGCCATTGGGTCCAGGGCACCATGAGCAGCGCCGATTCGGTCACCGCCTGGATCCAGCAACTCCGCGAAGGCGAGCGCGACGCGACGCGCAAGCTGTGGGATCGCTACTTCCAGAGGCTGGTCGCGCTGGCCCGTCAGAAATTCAACGGCTTGCCAAACGCGGCGGCGGATGAGGAGGACGTCGTCCTGAGCGTGCTCCACCGCCTGTTCCGCGACGCCGAGGACGGGCGGCTCCCCGCCCTCGAAGACCGCACGAACCTCTGGCGGCTGCTCGCCGTGATGACCGCCAACAAGGTGGTCGATCGCCTCCGCCGTGACCAAAGCCAGAAGCGCGGCGGCGGACACGCCGAGCAGGTCGACGAAGAGCAGCTCTCGCAGGTGCTGGCCCGTGAGCCGAGTCCCGAGGTCGTGGCCGAGGTCGCCGAGGAATGGCAGCGCCTGCTGGACGGGCTGGGCGACGACGAGCTGCGCCGCATCGCGATCCTGAAGATGGAAGGGCATAGCAACGACGAGATCGCCGCGGCGATCGGTCGCGTCCCGCGGACGGTCGAGCGGCGGCTGCAACTGATCCGCACGCTCCTGAGCCCGCCATCGACCTGACCCGGCCAGCGGTGTCACGCCGATTCCAGCACCTGACGCCAGCGCCGTGGCACTGCATCGAAAGCAGCCCGGGCGGCCGTTGGGACCAAGGCGCCGTCTGCAAACGGGACTATCGGGCGAAATCGGAGCGGCAGTGACCGTCTGGTATCCAGCCGCGACTGGTTCGCAAACGGGTGGGGAAAAGAGGCGAATTGAGATTCCGCTGGTTCGAAACGGTCGGCCCGGCAGCGTGCATTTGACCGGCGAACGCATTGCGGAGATCCTGGACGAAGTCCTCTCCTAGGCCACGCCGCAACGCGTGCTCCCAGAAGCATTGCGCTACATTGCGCAGCGTTTCAATGCGGCCAGGAGGCGCGACCCAGCGGGGCAAACGACCCGAATTCGCTCACGTCACAATCACCACGTCGCGCGCGTCGTGCGGCTCGGTCGGGCGGCCCAGCGCCTCGATGCTTTGCACGCAGCGGGCGCACAGCGGAATGAACAGCACCTGGTCCTGTTGCAGGTTGATGATGTCGTAGAGCCGGCTCTTGAGGCGTACCAGGTCGTGGGCGCTGAGGCGGCACAGGAACACCGAGTACTGGCGGCGATAGCCGAAGTCCTCGCAGGTTTGGGCCACCTTCCGCAGCCGCTTCGGGTCGGAGATGTCGTAGGCGACCAGGTAGGAGTCCATCGCCACCCCCGGCGGGCGTTTCCCGAGAAATCCGAAATCCGAAGCTCGAAATCCGAAACAAATCCAAAATCCGAAGTCGCAAATCGTTCGCGCGAATCTCTTGGTTTTGGGTTTGCATTTCTTGTTTGGATTTGTTTCGGATTTCGTGCTTCGGATTTCGAGTTTCTCCCTTGGAGGGAAGTCAACGGACGGTGAACCCTGTGTAGCTCGGGATGTCGCCGCGGACGTAGGCGGCGAGCATGCGCGCCTGCACCTCCAGCATGCGGCCGTAGCTCATCTTGTAGCCGAAGACGGGGTGGGTTACCACCGTCGCGCGGCGTTGCTCATAGGTCTGGAAGAAGCGCTTGCGGCCGTCTTCCGTCAGATGGCAGCAGTCGCGCCAGACCAGGAAATCGTGCGGCGTCAAGCCGCCGGTGTTGATCAGGGTCAGGACGACCGAGTCGGCGATGATGGCGCGGAACTCCTCCATCAGGTCCAGGGCCAAGGAGGGCTTGCCGTGCCGGCCGACGTGGAAGAAGCCGCAGTAGGGGTCGAAGCCTACGGTACACAGGGCCGAGAAGCAATCTTTAAGCAGCATCGCGTAGCCGAACGACAGCAGGGCGTTTACCGGATCGCGCGGCGGGCGGCGATTGCGCGACCGGAATTCGAAGGTAGTGCTGCCGCTCTTCGTCGGGACCGGCAGCTTGATCATGCGGGCGAACTGGCTGAAGTAGAGCGCCGCGGCCTGGCCCTCGGTGCCGAGCAGGACGGCGGGATCGGCGACGCGGTCGATCCGAGTCAAGAGCTCGGCCATTTCGCGGGCGGCCGGCTCGTCGCTGCCGCGGATGGGGTTCTCGAGCGGAGTAGGATCGTCGAGCGGCCGGGATCGCAGGGAGCGCATCAGCAGGGTACGCTGGTTCGCGATCTTGGCTTTCACGACGGCCTTGGCCAGGTCGAGGGCGCGCTGCGGGTCGGCGAAGATGCGGAACTGGTTGGTGCGCAGGTGAACGTTCTTGGCCGGCGCGGGCTGGAGGGCGGCGACGAATCGGCCATACGACGTCAGGTAGGCGACCGGAACTTCGAGGGTGGCGAGGCATTCGAGGGCCTGCGTCGACATCTGGACGTTGCCGAACACGACGACCTGGCGAATGGCGGCGATCGGCACGCGCTGGATTTCCTGGCCGTGCTTGCGAACCACCAGGTGTTCGCTGCGTTTGCCGACGTGGGAGCCGGGCTCCTGCAGGTACAGGACCGCGCCGTCGTCGCACTGCGGCAGCACGCGGGTGATACCGGCGGCGGCCTCCTCGGCAGGCGCGAGTCGCTGCCGACCCAGGCAATAGAGGGTTTCCTCGGGCTGGCAGATCGGGGCGAGCGAACAACCGAAGCACCGATGCCGTAGCTCGGCGGGCAACGGTTCCGGCGGGCTTTCGCGGGCCGAGAGCTCGCGAATGGTCCTGATGGCCTGAAGCGTCCGGGTGCGCAGCGCGTCGTCGAACAGGACGTTGACGCGCGTTTTGCTGGCGATGTAGTAGAGGACGCCGAAGGGGATGGTCACGCCGAGCTCTTCCTCAAGAAGCAGACCCTGGGCGCAGACCTGGACCGCGTCGTTGTCCCAGTACGGCGGCATGCCATTGTCGCCGGGCGGGCCGCTGCCGCGCTTGTATTCAACGGGGTAGGCCCGGCCGTTCTTTTCTTCGATGAGATCGAGCTTGCCGGTGATGCCGAGGCGTTCGGAGCTGAGCTGAACGCTGCGGGTATGGAGAACAGCGCCTTCCTTGCGGGGCCGGCTGTGCAGGTCCGGGTCGTCGACGCGGCGATGCAGAAACAGGCCGTCCTCAACGTGCTCGTTGATGGGCATCACGGCTTCGACGTACTCCAGGTAATAGAGACGCGGGCAGTAGGTGACCTGGTTGAGGGCGCGGACGGGGATCAGGTCGAGTTCTTCGGCGATCATGGAAGTCTCCTGAGACAGCGAGATACCCCGCAGGCTCGAAGACTCGCCTGCGGGCTTGGTGGGGTTGAATAAACTTCCGAAGTCTCGGAGACTTCGGAAGTTTGCTGGTTATCACGCCGCGTCGGGCGGGGCGGAGAGTTCGAGACGTTCGTGGGGGCGGAGGCTGCCGCCGATGATGCCTTCGAGGTCGCCGCGGAAGCCGATGGTGCTGGCGAGGGCGAGGCCGATTTGCTTCACGCGCTTGGCCCAAAGTTTCTCGATGGTCCGCTTTTCCTTGTCGAGATCCTCCTGCATCGCGGTCAGCGCCTCGACGAGGCCGGCGACCTGCAGGTGGAACTCGTTGCCGCAGATGTAGGCAATGAGCTGCTCGACCTTGCCGTGACGGTTCTGGACCGAGCGTTCGGCCTGGGCGATGCCGGCGAGGGCGAAGCGCAACACCGAGGCCAGGGCCATGGCGCAGGTACGGCGCGTGATGTAGACGCCATCCACGTGGCCGAAGTCGGGGAGGTCGCGCGGCATCTCCTGCGACATCAGCACGGCGAACCTGGACTTGCTCAGGCGCTGGTCCTCGCGGAGCTTCGGCAGCCAGGCGGCCTCCCACCGCCTGGTGCGCTTGGTTTCCCAGAGGATGGTGCCGCTGTCGCGACCGAGGTCGTCGTGGACGTGCTGGATGAGGTCGCCGCCGTGCTGGCCGACCGGGACCGGCGTGAACACGTCCTGCGGGAAGCGGGCGCGCAACATTTGTTCGAGATCTTGTTCGAGGACCTTGCCCTGCGTTTGCGGCGGCACCGGAGCGGCCTTGCGCTTCATGTCGTCGATCTGGCGGCGGAGTTCGTCGACCAGCTTGTCCTTCTCCGCCGACTTGAGGCGATGGTCCTCGTCGGCCTCGCGGCGGATACGCTCCTGCATGCGGGCGCGCTCCTCGTCGAGCGTGCGCTCCACGGTCAGCTCCAGCTCGCAACGCTGCTGGTCGAGTTCACGGCGTTGCTTCCGCAGCTCCAGCTCGGCGGCTTGGGCCTGCTCGAGGCGATCGCGCGTCTCAGCGAGCTGGGCGTCGCGATCCTTTAGCTGCTGGAGAAAGCCTTCGCGGGCCTCGTCCAGCAGCCGGGGACGTTCGGAGGCGAGGCGTTCCTGCACGGCCCGGTCAAGATCGCGCTCGCGGCGGGCGAGCGCCTGTTCGCGCTGCGCGACTTCACGGCAGAATTCCTCGTGGAGCTGCTCGGCGACCGCCTCGGTCACCTCGAACTGGGCACGGCAATGGGGACAGCGAATCAGGTCGGCCATGGTGTTCCGTCCTTTCGGGGAAGCGGTGATGTTGCCAACGAAATATCCGCCACTGACGGCAAAGTTCGACAGTCGGGAAAATTTTGTGATTTCGCTGGACCTCTTGGCCGGCGGGATTATGATGGATGCTCGGCATCCTTCCCGTCGCGACGATCCCTCCCATGACGCCCACATCCTTGCCCACGCGCGAGCAAGAACAGGAGCTGCACCGCCGGCTCCTGGAAGGGGACAAGACCGCGTCGGTCGATCTGGCGGAGGGCTATTACAACCCAATCTTGGACTATTTGCGTCGCCGAAACTCGCGACGGATTCCCGAGGACATGCTGGTCGACGCGGCTGCACAGACGTGGATCAGCTTTTCCAAGAACCCACGGTCGTACGACGGCAAAGGGTCGCTGTGGGCTTTCCTGCGGATGTCGGCTCAGCGTGATCTGATCAATGTTTTGAACAAGGAGACGCGCCGGCGGCGGCGCCTCGATCCGAACACCCATGTCGAACAATTGCCCGGCAACGGGAAGGTATTAACGGACGAGGAGGAGGCGATCGCGGAGCGCGACGCGAAAGTCGATAAAGTGCGGCGCGAGCTGCTGCCGATCGTGCTTGCGGGGCTGACCGACGGGGAGGCTCGCTGCCTTGAGCTGTATCTGGCCGGCGAACGCAAGACGGCTCGGTATGCCGAGGCGCTGGGGATCACCGATTGGCCGTGGGCCGAGCAAAAGCTTGAGGTCAAGCGCGTGAAGGACAAGGTGAAGAACCGCATCAAGCGAGCACGGAGGAAGCATGACGCAGCATCTTGAAAGCCTGGCGGAGCGGGCCCAGCGCGATCCGTTCTTTCTCGCCTGTCCGCTGTACTGGTTCGCGCAGCGTGTCGCTGACGGATGAGGCACTGGCCGAATACCTGGGCTGTACGCGGGAGACGCTCGTGAAGGTTCGACTTTGTGGCACGCCGGAATCCCGGCCGGCGGCATTTGGGCGCGACGTGGCGGCGATCGCGCAACGGTTCGGATTGAACGAGGCGGCACTGGCCAAGGCGATCCGGCGCGGGACCGTTGTATTGCAGATGCAGTCGGCGTCGCAGTTGGGCATGGCCGCACGCGATCGGAAATCGGAGGAGCCGTCGTGAGAGTGCCCGTGTGGGCCTACGATCTGGCGTGCGGCTTCTGGAACACGGTCGGCGTGGAGGAAGGTTTTCCGCGCGAGTTCGCACGCGCCTGGATGTATCCGGTAACGATCGAGCGGCTGCCGCGGCTGACAATCGACACGGTCCGAGCATGGCTGGCGTCGCTGGATATCGTCGTGGATGCTGGCCCGGATCGCTCATTGTGCGGGTGCCTGGCGTCGGCGCGGGGCCATGCGTTCATCTTCGTCGATGCCGACGACCCGGCGGACGAGCAACGCTGCACGTTGGCGCACGAGCTGGCGCATTTCCTGCGCGACGTTCTGGCGGCCGCGTCAGCGCGTCGAGCGCGTGCTCGGCACGGCGGGGATGGAGGCGTGCGACGGTGCTCGGGGACCCACGCAGGACGAACGATTGGCGGCAGCGCTCGAGGGAGTCTGTCTCGCTCTTCATGTACACCTGTTGCCGCGCAACCCGGACGGCGAACCTGCAACGGCGGTAATCGCCGATGCGGAGCATTCTGCCGATGTCCTGGCGTTCGAGCTGCTGGCACCGGCCGCGCGGCTGGCGCAGGCGGGGGCGGATGGCTGGTCCAGAGGCGAGCTGCTCGATCGGCTGATGCGCGAATATGGATTGCCGCGTCGTGAGGCGGTTCGCTATGCCGACTGGCTTCGGCCGCCGCCGCCACGTCCGGACCGATGGCTTCAGGCGTTACGGGCGGAGGTTTGAGCGGGGGAACCAGCAGTGGCCAACGAGGTCGATTATCGGGACGGCGTCTCGGCCGCGGACTTTGCCCGCAGCTTCGGCGAAGATCTCACACGCACGCTGGACCTGGGCAACTGGCACGTCGGCGGCGATCTGGTGCGCGATCTCGATCGGATCGAGGCCGAGGTGCGCGAGGCGGTGCAGCGCGAGGAATCGATCCACGGTACCGTGCGCCGGCATCTTTTTCCGAAGCTTCGCACCCGCGCCCATGCCCCGCGCTCGGCCGGCCACTATGCCGGCGTGCGTCGCGAGGAGCTGGAAGCGATCCACCACGGCCTTTTGTTCAACGGCGGCGTCGAGGCGTGCGACGGTGCGCTGCACGTCCACGACACGCTGGCGCTCACGATCTACCAGATTGGCGTCACGCTGGTCTCGTATCGGGGCAATCCGGGAACGTGGAGCCAACGGCTGTTCCGCAAGGACCTGCGCCAGTCCTGCGACGATCCGATCGAGGAGGTGCTGGCGATCCTGGAGAAACGCAATCCCCTCGGATCGCGAACCGAAGAAATGGGCGAGTTGGTGCAGAAGACGCTGCTCGCCTACGCCGAGCGGGCGATTCTCCTGGAGCGGTCGCGGGCGGTGTGGCGTCTCGGGCACGGCAACCCGGTGCCATATGAGCTGCTCACCGGCGGCGGCAACGTCGAGCTCATGGTCGCGGGGATCAACGTCCTGCGCAAGCTCATCGAGGGGCATCAGAAATTCGTGTTCATCGCCAGCGAGCCGAACCAGCGCCATCTCCTCACCGTCGCGCAGGCGCTGTTGCCGTGGGAATTCGCGGTCGTGACCACGCTTGAAGAGTCGCTCGACCGGTGGCTGCACCAGCGCCGATTCACGCAGGAGGTGGAGCGTGCGCCGTCGTGGGACGGCAAGCCGCTGCCGGCGCCGGACTGGCTTCCGCGCTTCATTCGCGAAGTGGCGCCGCAGGTCGTGGTCGGCGTTTTTCGAGCGACGACGCTCGCGCCGGCCCAGGTGTTTTACGCTCACGTGGACCACGCCGACATCGCGGGCCGGCTCGCCATCGCCGACGGCATGTTCCAGGAACAGCGCGGCGTGCCGCTGTTGCTCGACCTGGTGCGCCAGGTGGGCGACATCGTCTTCGGCGAGAGCCTCGACAGCCTCGCGGAATCGGCGTATGCAGCGGTCGGCGCTCCGGGACGCTACCGCAACGGTAGTGGGGCACGTTTCTTACGTGCCCATAGCAAAACGGGCACGTAAAAAACGTGCCCCACAGGCCGGAGACTTGCCATGGCCGATCTGCTGGACGGGGATGTCGCGAAACGCCTGGCGGCGGACATTGCCGCTGCGGGCGGGCCAGTGCCGCCGGAGCCGGAGCTCGCCGGCCAGGTCGGCGTCACCATGTTCGACCTGCCCGGCAGCGAGGACAACACCGTCACGGTCCTGCTGACGCGCGAACGGCTCGAACGTGCCCCGTCCCAGTCGCTGGTGCGCATCAAGAGCCGCGGCGATGGGCGGTCCTATCTTGGCATCGTTACCGCGGGGCCGTTCGCGGAGCCCGACAGCTTGCGCGGCGACTCGCATTTGCTGAAGACGCTCGCGGTCCGCGGCGGCAGCTATCAGCCGCCGTTTCATGGCCGAATTCAGGTCACGTTGCTCGGCCAGGAGCTGGCGGATGGTGCCCTGGGGCCGCCGCGGCTGCGACCGTTGCCCAATAGTCCGGTGATCCCGCTCGACGATCGCGAGTCGGCGCAGGTGCTCAAGGCGGAAGGCGATCTGCGCCTCGGCGTCGTGGTCGGGTACAAGGACGTGGTCCTCGGCGTTCCGTCGGACCGCAAGGACGTCCTCCCGCGGCACACCGCAATCCTCGGCACCACCGGCGGCGGCAAATCGAACACCGTCGCACGGCTGGTGCAGCAGGCCCAGGCCGCCGGCATGTCGGTGATCCTGCTCGACGTCGAGGGCGAATACACGCGCATGCACCTGCCGACCAGCGACCGCAAGATGCAGGCCGCGCTGGCCGGCCGGGACCTGAAGAGTGCCGGCGTTCCCGCCGATCGGATGACGCTTTATCACCTGGTCGGCCGCGATAGTGCCAATCCGGAGCATCCGCATCTGCGGCCGTTCTCGCTGCAGTTCGCGCGCCTGTCGCCGTATGCCGCGGCCGAGATCCTCGGGCTCACGGACGCGCAGATGCAGCGATTTCTCAAGGCCTACGACATCGCCAAGGAATTGCTGCGCGAGTTCGACGTGTTTCCGAAGAAGGGGAACGCCGAGCAGGAACGCATCGCTCTGGAGATCGACGAATTCGAGCGCGGCTATCCGCGGCTGACGCTGCCGCTGCTGATCGACGTGGTGGCGTCGGCCGGCCGGCTCGCGGAGGGCGGCAGCAAGGAGAAGGGCGATGGCGAAGCAACCGCTTTGCCGGTGAAGACGCCGTACCTGGCGACGCCGCAGGGCCAGCGTTCGCTGCGCGGCAAGCTGATGGCGGGCTCGCGGCCCGACCATGCCATCTCATGGCGGGCGTTGCTCGGCCGGCTTGGCCGCCTCCATCGCTTGCGGGTTTTCGACGTTGCCGATACGGGCGCCGGCGCTTTGAACTACAAGCCGTTGCTGCAGCCCGGCATGGTCAGTGTGCTTGACCTCTCGGACTCGGGCGTCTCGGACCTGAACAATCTCGTGATCGCCGACCTGCTCCGCGGCGTGCAGGACGCCCAGGAGGAGGCGTTTTTCGAATATGAACGCGCGCGGAAATCCGGGCAATCCGTACCGCCGCCCAAGGTCCTGGTCGTCATCGAGGAGGCGCACGAGTTTCTCAGCGAGGAACGCATCGAAAAGATGAAGATCCTGTTCGAGCAGGTAGCGCGGATCGCGAAGCGCGGCCGAAAACGCTGGCTCGGGCTGGTGTTCGTGACGCAGTTGCCGCAGCACCTGCCGCGACAGATGTTCGGCCTGGTGAACTCCTACATCCTGCACAAGATCACGGACGCGCAGGTGGTCGCCAGCCTGCGGCGGACGGTGAGCGGCATCGATGCCGGTCTCTGGGACCGCTTGCCCGGCCTGGCACCCGGGCAGGCGATCGTGTCATTTCCGCACATGGCTCGCCCGCTCCTTGTGTCCATCGATCCTTCCCCCGCCGAGCTAAGGCTGGTAGATTGAGACGAGGCCGTACCGGGTCGTGCCGCCCCTGGTGACGGACCTCATGAACCGACCGTGAAGGAGCCTGATTATGCCATTATTCGATCACTTCCGCCCTCCGGTGGAAGACGACCTGCCCTGGGACACCCTGCACTCCGCCTGGGCCACTTACATCGCCACGGAGCTCAATCAGCGCTGGCTGACGCGCGACTTCACTGCGCTAGAACACACCGATGTCGGGCCGCAGGCGGAGATCGATGTCGGCAGTTTCCAGCGGCCGGCGCCTACGGGCGACCCGAGCAGGAGCAATGGCGATGGTGGCTTGGCGACACTGGCGGAGGTCTACGCGCCGCCGCGGCCATTGACGGCCATTCCTGTCGTGTTTCCGGATCGGTTTGAAGTGCGTGTGTTCACCAGGCGGGAAGGCCGCCGCCTCGTCGGGGCCATTGAGTTGATCAGCCCCGGCAACAAGAACCGCGACGAGGAGCGGAAGGCATTCGTCGCCAAGTGCGCCAGCTACCTTCAGCAGGGAGTCAGCGTCGTCGTGATCGACATCGTCACGACGCGCCGCGCCAATCTCCACAACGACCTGCTGCGCTTCCTGAACGCGCCGGCCGGTTTCTTGCCGGACGATGTCCACCTGTACGCGGCCGCGTATCGGCCGATGCTGCGCGACCAGACATCGCAGGCGGATATCTGGGCCGAGCGCTGGCAGTGTGAGCACGGCGTTGCCGAGCATGCCGCTGCGGCTGACCGGCGAGTAGTTCGTGCCGGTGGAGTTTGAGGCGACCTACCAGGAAACCTGCCGGCAACGGCGGCTCATCGCCTAGCGTCAACCATGATGCTGTAGGTACTGTCGAGTTTCGACAGCCATTTTGTCGGCATGATTGTTGCTCTGCCCACTCGACGTGAGCCGCGCGGGTCTTGATGAAGCGTGGAGTTTCGCTGCGCGTGATGGCAGATGTTCCACCCAGGCCAGCTCCACCATGAGCCCCACTCTCGATGCCTGCCTGCGCTCCTGGCCGTACGACCCGTGGCTGCTGGCGGCACTCGTGCTGACGGCCGGCGTGTATCTACGCGGCTGGTTGGTGCTTCGGCGGCGTGACCCCCAGCGCTGGCACGCCGGTCCCCTCTGGGCGTTCTTCGGCGGGCTCGCGACGGTCTACCTGGCGTTGGCTTCGCCGATCGAGCCGTTCTCCGCATTGCTGCTACAGGTACACATGCTGCAGCACCTCCTGCTCATGATGGCGGCCCCGCCGCTCTTGTGGCTGGGCGCACCGCTGTTTCCCGTGCTGCGAGGCCTGCCACGCCCTATCCGCACGTTCTGGGCCGTCCCCCTGTTGTCCTCATCGCTGCTTCGCCGACTGGCGGCCCGGTTGACGCATCCGCTGACGGCCCTGCCGCTCTTCGTGGCTGCCAGCTGGTTCTGGCACATCCCAGCAATATACGACGTGGCCCTGCGCTCAAGCGCCTGGCACTACCTGCAGCACGTTTGTTTCCTCGGCACGGCCCTTTTGTTCTGGTATCCCGTTGTTCGGCCCTACCCTGCCCGGCCACGCTGGTCGTCGTGGGTGCTGATCCCGTACCTGATCGTGGCTGACGTTTCGAATACCGTCCTGGCGGCCCTGCTGACGTTTTCCGATCACGCGCTCTACCCGTATTACACCGAGGTTCCACGACTGGCGGGACAGTCTGCCCTTGAAGATCAGGCGGCGGCCGGCGTCCTTATGTGGGTCCCGGGCTCAATTGCGTTCCTGCTGCCCCTGTTCTGGATCAGCGTTCGGCTGCTATCCGGGCCGCAGCCCGTAGGACAGGCTGCCAGCCTGTCCGCGGACAGGCTGGCAGCCTGTCCTACGGGTAAGCGGATTTCGCTGCCCCTGATGGCGCCGGCGCGTCCGCGGGCCTCCTCCTCGGCGTTCGACCTGCTGCGGGTGCCGCTCGTGGGCCGGTTCCTGAAATGGCGTCACGCCCGGCTCTGCGTACAGTTCCCGCTGCTGCTGCTTGCCGGGGCGGTCATTTGCGACGGCCTGTATGGTCCCGCCGTTGGTCCGATGAACCTCGCCGGCGTGTTGCCCTGGATTCATTGGCGCGGCCTGCTGGTGTTCGGCCTGCTGGTCCTGGGCAACGTCTTTTGCATGGCGTGTCCGTTCATGCTGCCGCGCATGCTGGCCCGGCGCCTGTTCCCGCAACCCTACGCCTGGCCGCGCCGGCTGCGCAACAAATGGCTCGCGGTCCTGCTCCTGGTGCTGTTCCTGTGGGCTTACGAAGCCTTCGCCCTGTGGGACAGTCCGTGGTGGACGGCGTGGATAGCGATCGGCTACTTCACGGCGGCGCTGGTCATTGACGGCTGCTTCCGCGGGGCATCCTTCTGTAAGTACATCTGCCCGATCGGCCAGTTCAATTTCGTGCAATCGCTGGTTTCGCCGTGGCAAGTCACGGTGCGCGATGCCGAGGTCTGCACGCGCTGCCGGACGAAGGATTGCATTCGGGGCCGGCCGGCGACGACGGACGCTTCCCCCTCCCCCCTGCCCCTCTCCCCCAAGGGGCGAGCGGTGACTGCGGTGCGCGGATGCGAGCTGCACCTGTTTGTGCCGCGCAAATCAAGCAACCTCGACTGTACCTTGTGCCTCGACTGCATTCACGCTTGCCCCCACGACAATATCGGCATCGCCGCCATCGCTCCGGCCGCCGAGCTCTGGCACGATCCCTTGCGCTCCGGCATCGGACGCCTCGGCAAGCGGCGCGACATTGCGGCCCTGGTGCTGGTGCTGGTGTTCGGCGCTTTTGCCAACGCGGCGGGCATGGTCGGGCCGGTGGTCGATGTGCAAGGCTGGCTCCAGGTGCAGTGGGGAGACCGCGCCTTGTGGTGGTCCATCAGCGCGTATTATGTGTGCGCCTTTGTGCTGTTGCCGCTGCTGGCCGTGGGCGCCGCGGCCACAGTGAGTCGTTGGTGGGCGCAGCGTGCGATGACTCCATTGGCGGCGGCCACACGCTACGTCCCTGCGCTGGTGCCGCTCGGATTCGCGATGTGGCTCAGTCATTACAGTTTTCATCTCTTGACCAGTTACGATGCGGCGATACCGCCCCTGCAGCGCCTGGCCGCCGACATGGGAAATCTCGGAACGCCCGCTTGGATTGGCTCCTGTTGCCGGCCGGTCATGGACTGGCTGCCGCGTCTGGAGATCCTGTGTCTCGATGTCGGCCTTTTGCTGTCGCTGTATACCGGCTACCGTATCGCCCTCAACGGCACGTCCAGCGTGGCGCAGGCGCTGAAGGCGCTGGCGCCGTGGGCGGTGCTGATCCTGCTGTTGTTCGCGACGGGCGTCTGGATTGTCTTGCAACCGATGCAGATGCGCGGCACCATGCTCACGGCGGGTTAACCATGACCGCATTGCGAAGGGTGGTGGTCGGCTGTCTTGCGACGGCGCTGTTCCCAGCCATGTCCTGGGCCGATGGCGGCGCCGTGGTATTTTCCAAATTGTGTGGCGGCTATCGCATTACCCTCTTTGCCGCTCCCCCATCGCCGCGCGCCGGCCCCGTCGACTTCAGCGTCCTGATCCAGGCCGTGGATTCGGGCGCCCCCGTGCTCGACATCCCTGTGTCGATCCATGTTTGTCCCGAGGACGCGCCGCAACGCTCGAGCGGCGGACCGGCGACAACGGCGGCGGCCACGAACAAATTGTTCCGCGCGATCCAGCTCGACCTGTCCGAACCGGGACGGTGGCACGTTGAGGTCGTGGTCCATTCCTCGGACCAACCGGCGCACGTCGACGCACTCCTGGACGTTGCGCCGCCGCTGCCATCCTGGCTCGACCTGGGCCTGTGGATCGGCTGGCCCGCGGCGGCGATCCTGCTGTTTGCCATGCATCAATGCCTCGTGACGCGCCGGGCGCAGCAGCCCGGCTCCAAATGAACGGCAAGGGAGCGAGCACGGGAATCGCGCTGTCGCCACGATCTGGTGGCACCAAACGTGCATCTGCTTTGGCGGCAGCTTCTGCGTCACGGACGAGGCGGTCTCGGCCAAGATGGTGATCATCCACGGGGCCCAGGGTGCGCGGAGCCTGACCGTGCTGCTGCTCGCGCCGGACGGGCGGTGAGGGTACGGAAACATGCCCGAACTTACACTCAAGCCCAGCGTCCTGCGCGTCGCGTCGGCTTTCCCCGATCCGCCGTTCGAAGTCGAGGAAAATGGCGCGGACACCGGCTTCGATGCCGAGCTCATGCAGCACAGCTGCCGTGCTCTCGGCCTGGCCTGGGACCTGGTGAAGTACACAGGCGACGACTTCAACGGGATCTTCGACGGCCTCGCCGACGGGAGCTACGACGCCGTCATCTCGGGCACGACGATCACACCCAACCGCGAACAGGTGGCGCTCTTCTCAGCTCCGTACCTGGAGTTCAACCAGGGCCTGGTGGTGAACGTGGCCCGCACCCCGCAGGTCAATTCCGTCGCCGACTTGCGCGGCCAGATCGTGGGCATCCAGGCAGGCAATACCTCCGACATCGTCGCGCGGCGGCTGCTGGCCGAGGGAGCCATCGCCGACATTAGGTATTACCCCTATCACGGGATCATGACGGCACTCGACGACCTCTCGGCCGGCCGCATCGGGGGATTCATCAAGCTCTTCCCCGTGCTCACGTGGCTGGTGAAGGACCGCCGCGACCTTGCCGTTACGCAGCAGATCCCGACGCATGAGAAGCTCGGTATCGCGTTTGCCCGGAACAACGCCGCGTTGTGCGCCGCGGTGAACAAGACCCTGACCGAGATCAAGGACAGCGGGCAGTTTGACGCCCTGTGCCGCAAGTGGCTGGGCGAAGTGCCGGAGGGATAACCAGCCATGGCCATCAGGCTCTTGCGCATCTTCACGTCGATCTTGTCTCTCCGCTGCACGGCCGTTACGATGCCAGAAAGGAGAACGCCATGATCGAGCTCACCCAGGAACAGCTGCAAGCTGCCGAACAGGAAGCATCGCTGCCCGTGCTGGTCAACCCGAAGACCCAGGAAGAATACGTGCTCATCCGCAAGGAACGTTTCGAGGCGATGCAGAAATGGATCGCCCCTCTGAAGCGGCGCTGGGACGATCCTGCCGACGATGACCTCATCAACAAATCATGAACTGAGGCGACGTTGTCGAACTTGATTGGCCTTTCAGCGACCGCAAGGGGAGCAAGACGCGCCCCGCGGTGGTCGTCCAGCAAGAGCAGAGCTCCTCCGCTTGACTGCCCGATTCCTTTCCTCCCCACCCCGCAGTCGGGTAAGCGCGGAAGGAGAAGCAACTGGTGGGCACTCCCTATGACGCGTTCGCGGAACAGTATCGCCGTTCCAAGGACGCTCCCTTTCGGCAGCACGTCGAGCAATACACCCTGCGGCGGTTGACCGGCCCCCTCCACGGAGAGTCGGCCCTCGATCTGGCCTGCGGCGAGGGCTACTACTCGCGCCTGCTCCGGACCTGGGGGGCCGGCACCGTGGTCGGCGTGGACCTGTCGCCCCGCATGATCGAGCTGGCCCACCGGCAGGAGACCGCCCAGCCGCTCGGTATCCGCTACCAGGTTCACGACGTCCTTGGGCTCGAGCTGGGGCAGCAGTTCGACCTGGTTTTTGCCGCCTTTCTCTTCAACCACGCGAATACCTATGAAGAATTCCAGGAGATGGCCCGTGCGGTGGTGCGGCACTTGGCCCCCGCCGGCAGGCTCGTCGCGGTCGTCAGTCGTGGCGATCAGCCCGTGAGCGCCTATCCGAAGATCACCAAGTACGGCTTCAGCAAGTGCACGCCGGGCGAGCTGGTCGAGGGGGCGCCGATCACCATCACGTTCCACGTCGATCTCGGCGACTTCTCCATCGTGAACACCTGCCTGTATCAGTCCACCATGGTCCGCGGACTCACCGCCGCCGGGCTGCGCCACCCGACCTGGCAGCCGCCGCTGGTGTCACCGGTCGGCGTGGCCCAGTTCGGGCACGATTACTGGAAGGACTTCCTCGAGGAACCAGCCTTGCTCTTCCTGGAGGCCCGGCGCTGAGCAAGAGCCCGACCATGACACAACAGGCGAGCCCCATCCGGCCCCAAGCGCATACAATGAGGTTATGGCCAAAACGCACCGCGCACGGACGGGCGCGGATGGCGAGGAGAGTCGCCATGAGAGTCTGGCTCGTTCTGGAGGGTGCCAGCGATCACGAAATTGTTCGGGTAGTGGTGCCACCGCCGCTGCTGGAGCATCTCTCCATCATCGAGACGGGCGGCCGAGCGGACCTTTCGTCGGTTGCGCACGCTGCTGGTGAAGCACCACGAACCGGTCGCCGTACTCGCGGATACGCATTCGCTCGACGACGGCTTGATCCACGAACGGTACACAACCCTCCAGTATCTGCTGCACGCCGTCGCCGGAGGTGTCCCGTTCAAGGTAATCCTCGCGATTCCCGAGCTGGAGGCGGTCTTCTTCGAGGCCCCGGAAATGCTCACCCGGGTCTTCCCGCATGTTGACCTTTCCTCGCACCTGATGCTGTACAAGACGCAGCCGAAGCAAGCGCTGGCGTTTCTGTTCAAACAGGGCGGCGGTCCGAAGAACCTCGCGCCACTGCTCGACGCCTTGATGAGCGCCGAGCTGGACCGTCCACGGGCCGTTGCGCCCATCGGCGAACTCATCGCGTTCGCCGAGGAGATGGCTCCGGCCGGCGAGCATCAGCACTCGGAATAGGGCGCGCCAGCGGTTTACTCCTATGACCGGCGACGTCCTCAAGATCGACCTTGTCTCCCAACGGTTCATGCGCGATCCGTTCCCTACCCTGGCACGCCTACGCCAGGAAGGTCCGGTCGTTCGCGTGCGGTTTCCCATTATCGGCGCAATCTGGATGGCCACCACGTTTGATGCGGTCAGCGAGGTGCTCCGGGACGATCACATGTTCGTGCGCAATGCGGAATGCGGGGAAACGGGACATGACCGGTTTCGGCTGGTGGATCCCGCCGCCGTTTCGTGTCCTCGCCGAGAACATGCTCGGGCACGACAACCCCGACCACCGCCGCTTGCGCAAGCTCGTCGATCAAGCGTTCAATCGCCAGAGCATCGAGAGCATGCGGCCGCGCATCGCCGCTATTTGCGACGGCCTGCTCGATCGGATGACGGGACGGCGCACGGTGGACTTGCTGGAGGCGCTGGCACGCCCGCTGCCGCTGGCGGTCATCGGCGAGCTGCTGGGATTGCCCGCGTCGGACCGGGGCCGCTTCCGCCGGTGGGTCAAGGCGCTCTTCTCCATCACGTCCGTGTGGGGGATCATCCGCCTGCTGCCGGGCATTTTGCAACTGATGCGGTATCTCAAGGGCCAATTCCAGGAGTGTCGGCGCCGGCCGCGACCGGGATTGATGACCGCCCTGGTCCAGGCCGAACAGGACGGCGACCAGCTGAGCGAGAACGAGCTGCTGGCGATGGCATTCCTGCTGCTCCTTGCGGGTCACGAAACGACGGTGCACGTGATTGGCGGCGGAATCCTGGCCTTACTCCAGGCACCCGAGCAGAAGGCCCGTCTCGTGGCCAATTGGTCGCTGCTGCCGTTGGCCGTTGAGGAGCTGCTTCGCTTCGTCAGCCCGGTGCAGGTCGCCAAGCCGCGGTATGTGAGCCGCGACGTGGAATTCCACGGCCGGTCGCTGCGGCGCGGCGACATGATCATGCCGATGCTGGCTGCGGCGAACGCGGACCCGGCCCGCTTCGAGCATGCCGAACGGCTGGACATCGCCCGCGCGCCTAACCCGCACGTCGCGTTCGGCGCCGGGCCGCACTTTTGCCTGGGCGCGCAACTGGCCCGCGTCGAAACGCAGATCGCCATCGAGAGGTTGTTCACGCGCTTCCCCACCCTCAGGCTGGCCGTCCCCGACAATGCCCTGTACTACACCGGCCGGATCGGCATGCGCGCGCTGACAACCGTGCCCGTTGGCCCCGCGTGATCTGCTGGTAGGTTCCCGCGGGCCGGGAGTTGCGCCATGATGTGGATCGTACAGCTGGCCTTGCGCCGCACTTATGAGTTCGTCGTGATGGCCTTGCTGATCGCCGCGGTCAGCATGGTCGGCATCAGTCGCATGTCCACCGACATCTTCCCGGAGATCAACATCCCTGTGGTGTCGGTCGTCTGGCAGTACACGGGCATGCCGGCCGACGAGATCGAACAGCGCATATCCTGGTCAACGAGCGCGTGCGTGCTGGCCGGTGTACTGTTTCTGAGCGTGCTGGTCCAAGAGGGCGTTGACCGCCGTGGGGTCGAGCACCTGTTCCAGCCACGCGGATCGTCCGGATTGCGCGGCAGCGCCGATATGCGCTCGGCGCCGGCTTGCGATGACTGCGGCTCTCAATCTCCTGGCTCGACGGTGACGGGTACGCCGTCGAAGATTTCCGACAGGTCACCGACAATGACGGCGTCGGTACCGTCGAACGCCTTCCAGGCGCCTTCGGACGAGCCGGCCGAGGCGATTTGCTTCCCCGACACCTCCACCCAGGCGCTGTCGCTGACCCCGGTCTGGACCGCATTTCGGACGGCCTTGCCGTTGACCGCGAGATAGCAATAGGTTTGGTTGCCGATCTGCGTGACGGCCGACACCGGCACGGCCAGGACGCCGGACCGCTCGATGAACACCGACCCATAAGCGTACATTCCGGGGAGGAACTTCCCGTCGGCGTTCCGCAACTCGACCTGGGCCTGGAGCGTGCGGCTGGTGGCGTTCAGCGCCCAGGAGGTGCGCGTCACCTTTGCCGGGAACTCGTGGTTCCCCAGCGCCGGCACCCGGATCCGGGCCGTGCTCCCAGAGGCCACGTAGGCCGAATACGCCTCCGGCACGCCGATGATGAACAGCACCGGGTCGATGCGGTTGACCACAAACACCGGCGTGGCCTTGCTGGGCGAGACTCCCAGCGAAAAGACGCCCTGCGTCGGATCCCCGGTCGCGGGCGTCACGAAATCGCCGAGGTTCACGTTGCGGGCGTAGACGACGCCGTCGTAGGGCGCGGGAATCGTGAGGTAGTCCACGAGGGCCGCCAGGCGGCGCTCGCCGCCTTGCGCCACCTTCACTTGTGCTTCGGCGGCGCTGATATCGACCTTGGTCTTTTCCGTGGTGGCCTCGGCGGCCAGGCGCTGGGCGTCGCGGGTCTTGACCGCCGCCCGCGAGGCCTCCAGGGCCGCCTGGCTCGACTTCAGTTGCCGCCGCGTCTCGTCGAGGACCTGCTGGTCCACCACCCGCTCGGCCACCAGGCTGGTGAGTCGCTTGACCTCACTGGTCCAGCGCTCCACGTCGGCCTCGTAGCGGTTCACGTCGGCCTTGGCCTGGGCAAGCGTCTCGGTGGCCGCCGTCGCATTGCGCTGGGCGACGAGGTGCTGCTTGTTAGACTGCTCGACCA
Organism: uncultured Gemmataceae bacterium; assembly: GCA_963834865.1. Classification (GTDB taxonomy): domain Bacteria; phylum Planctomycetota; class Planctomycetia; order Gemmatales; family Gemmataceae; genus CAWIDK01. Next base: position 1,527,670 of record CAWIDK010000001.1, on the reverse strand, counting down.
GCGCCTGGTCCAGCACGACCTGGGCCTGCATCTGCTCGTGCTGGGCGACCACCTCGGGGGCCGTCAGTTTGACCAGCGTCTGGCCCTGCTTCACCCGGTCCCCGATGTCCACATTCCACTTCGCGACGAAACCGGCAACCTTCGCGTACAGCGCAGTGCGCTCGTACGCGCCAATCACGCCTGGCTGCTCGACCGAGCGTTTCAGGGTCCGGTACTGGGGGTGGACGATCTTGACCGCCGGATCGAGATTGATCGCCAATCCGGAAGACGGCGTCGTGTCGGAGCAGCCGCACAACAGGCCAGACAGGAGCAACACGGGGAGCACACGGTTCATGAGTGGGCCTCCGGGCGAATGGGGTGAGGGCCGGTGGAATCCCCGTCGGGCGCTTCGGGATCGTGCCCCTCGTGGTCGTAATGCGAGCTATCAGGATCATCCGGGTACAGCGACGGGGAGTGGGCTACCCGCCGGCCCATCAGCAGGGCAAAGATCGATGGGACGATCAAGAGCGTGACGAAGGTGGACGCGAGCAGCCCGCCGATCACCGCCCGGCCGAGGGGAGCCTGCATCTCGCTGCCGTGCTCCAGCGCCAGGGCCATCGGCACCATGCCGATCGTCATGGCGCAGGCGGTCATGAGAATCGGCCGCAAGCGGTCCTGCGCACCGGCGCGGGCGGCCTCGGGGACGGGCTTGCCCCCCTGCCACTCCATGGCGATGAACGTCACGAGCATGACCGAGTTGGACACCGACACCCCGATGCACATGATGGCCCCCATGAATGACTCGATGTTGAGCGTCGTGCCGGTCGAGAGCAGCATGATCACCACGCCGCACAGCACGCCCGGCACCGAGGATACCGACGCGAGGGCCAGCCGCGGCGACTCGAAGTAGGCGGTCAAGAGCACCAGGATCACGACCACCGCGAGGCCCAGGCCGATCCCGAGCGAGGTAAACATTTCATGCATCGGCGCCACCTGGCCGCGCGTCAGGACGCGGACGCCCCTGGGGGGATCGCCCACGTCGGCGATGGCCTGCCTGATTTGCCCGGCGGCACGGCCGAGGTCTTCCCCCTCGACGTTGGCGGTGATGCTCACGTAGCGTTGACTGCTGGTGCGGTCGATCTCACCCGGCATGGTGCCCTGGCCTACGCGGGCCACGTCGCGGATCATCAGGTTCAGGTCCGGGTTCACCTCCGCCAGCGAGACCGTCTCCAGTTGCGCCGGCGCGTTCATCTGCGGCGTGGGGACCTCGACCTGGACCTGGTAGCTAGTGCCGTTCTTCGAGTCGACCCAGAAGTTGCGGGCGACGTAACGGCTCGAGGAGGAAACCACCACCACCGCGTTGGCCACCTGCCGGGCCGTCGCGCCGCTCAGGCCAGCGCGCTCGCGGTCGATCTCCACGGGCACCGTCGGGTAGTCCAGCTCCTGCTGGAGCTTCACGTCGCGCAGGGACGGGATCTTCTTCATCGCCGCCAGGATCCGCTGGGCGTGGGCCCGGGAGTCGGCCAGCTTCGGGCCGGCGACGACGACCTCAATGGGGGCCGGCGAGCCGAAGCTCATCACCGTGCTGACCATGTCTCCTGGCTCGAACCCGAAGATCACCTGCTCAGCCCGCGCCCGGGCCGACTCCGGGGTCAGCCCTTGCATCTGGAGCAGTTCCGCCAGCCAGGGCTTCACTTTCTCGGGCAACGCCTTGCGCAGCTTCTCGCGGAACGGCTGGAGGTGAATGCCGGAGTCCTCGCGGAGGGCGACCCGCATTTGGCCGTCGTCCGGGCCGCGCATGAACAGGATGAGGTTGTTGACCGAGAAGAGCGGCGACACCTGCCCGGCGAAGCCCATTGAGATAGCCACGTTCTCGGCGCCGGCCTCCTCCTGAATGACCTGGAGCGCCTTGGTCCAGATCTGGCGGGTAATCTCGAAGTTGGAGCCGGGCGGGGCGCAGAAGCGCACCACGAACTCGCCCGAATCGACCTGCGGGAAAAGTTCCCTCCCAAGCTGCGGGCCCAGGCCCACGAGCAGTGCAGCGCTGAGAACAAGGTACGTCGGCACCACCAGCCAGCGCCAGTGCACCAGCCAGCCGACGACCGCGCCGAACGCGGCCTGCATCCGCGCGAAAGAAGGGATGAAGGAAAAGAGGGAAGAAAAACGGGACTGAGTTTTTCCCTCGCCCCTCCTCCCTCCTCCGTCATCCCTTCTTTCTTCCTCATCCTTTTTCCCGCTGTGTTTGAGCAGCCAGACCGACAACACCGGCACGACCGTACTGGACAGGAGATACGATGAGATCATGGCGAAGCCGACCGCCAGCGACAGCGGCAGGAACAGTGACCGTACCGGCTCGTTCATGATGAACGCGGGGATGAACACGGACAGGATGCACAACAGCGCCAGCAGCCGCGGCACCGCGGTGATGTGGTTGCCGCGCAGCACCGCCCGGCTCAGCGAGGGCGTAAGCTCCATTTGCACGTGGATGTTTTCGATCTCCACGGTCGCCTCATCAACCAGGATGCCGATCGCCAGCGCCAGGCCGCCGAGCGTCATGATGTTGATGGTGTTGCCCGTCATCCACAGTCCGCACAGCGAGCCCAGCAGCGCCATCGGGATGTTGAACACGACCACGACGACGCTGCGGAGGTCGCGCAGGAAGATCAGGATCATCAACCCCGTCAAGCTCGCGCCGATCAGGCCCTCGGTCGCCACGTTGCGGACGGCCGTGACCACGGTCGGCGATTCGTCGAACGCGAAACTGACATCGACGTCCTCCGGCAGCACGCTCTTGAAGATCGGCAACGCCTTGCGGACGTCGGACACGACCTGGAGTGTCGAGGCGGTATTCTTCTTGATGATCGGCACGTAGGTCGACTTGCGGCCGTCCACCATGGCGTAGCCGTAGTTGATGTCGGTGGCGTCGGCGACCTTCGCCACGTCGCGCAGGTACACGTCGCGGCCGGGCACGAGCGGGATGCTGCCGAATACCTTCACGTCGCGAACCATGGCGTTGGTGGGGGTGAGGGGCATGGCGCCCTGGGCATAGAGGTTGCCCGAGGGGCTGATGAAGTTGCCCGCATTGACGGCGTTGACCACGTCCTGCGGCGTGAGGTTATACGAGCGGAGCTTGTCGGGATCGACGCTGACGGTGATCGCGCGGATGGCCGAGCCGAACGGCGCGGTAGCGACGGTGCCTGGGACGTACGTCTGCAGGGGCCGGACCTGGTACTGGGCCAGGTCGCCGATCTCGCCCAGCGAGTGGGTCTTGCTTTTGAACACCAGGTAGCCGACGGGCACATTGCCGGGGTCCAACTGGATAATGAGCGGCGGCAGCGTGCCGTCGGGCTGCGTTGCCTGAGCTCGGGACGCCACGCTGACGACCTGAGCCATCGCCTTGGACATGTCGGTGTCAGGGTAGAACGACAGCTCAACGACCGCGACCTGCTGGATCGACTTCGACTCCATGCTGCGGACGCCGTCCACGAACTGGAACCAGAATTCGAACGGACTGACCAGCAGCCCTTCCATCTGGCCGGGGTCGTAGCCGCCGTAGTTGGTGAACACGATGATCTTCGGCTGGTTGATCGGCGGGAAGATGTCGATGCGCATGCGGTTCAGGGCGAGCGCCCCGCCGCCGATCAGGGTCACGACCAGCATCATCGTGGTGATGGGATGGCGCAGGGCGAATACGATTGGGTTCATGCGAGGCCCCTTCCTTGTGGGTAATCTAGAGGCTGGCGGCGGCGCTGGCAAACTTTGACGGTTGTGCCGGGTTGACCGGAAATATCGAACGGAGGGAATGCAGTTTTCGTACCGTCTCCGGCAACCGTCCGCCGATTTTGCGAAAGGATAAAGTTAAAGCTGCGCGCATCGCAGCGCGTTGCGATTCAAATGGAGTTGTCGCATGCGGAGCACCCTCATCCCGGCCGCCGTTCTGGCAAGTGTGCTGGCGCTGGCGACAAAATCGGGATTTGCGCCTGCACAGAATAATACAGCGTCGCCGGTGGACAAGTGTGTGGCTTCATTCGGCAACCCCATTCAACTTCCGTCAGAGCCGGACGCCAATAGTGTACCCGCGTTCATAATCCCAACCCAACAACTTCCGTCAGAGCCGGACGCCAATAGTGTACCCGCGTTCATAATCCCCGTCCAAGTGCCGGCGGCGCCGCAGGACGCGACCGGTCTCGCGCCGGCGCCGCCGTCTGCGAGCGGCCGGCCGCTGCCGATCAACCTGGCCACCGCACTGGCGCTGGCGGACGCTCGACCCCTGATCATCGAGGCGGCGCGCGCCGCGGTCGAAACGGAGTATGGACTGTACGAGCAGGCCCGGGTCCTGTGGCTGCCCACCGTCTATTTGGGGGCCGATTTGCAGCGACACGACGGCGGTCAGGCGGACTTCCTGGACGGATCGACGATCCTGGGCGCCCGCACCACGTTCCTCGCCGGAGCCGGGGCGCAGATGGTATTCGCCCTGACCGACGCCATTTTTGCTCCCCTGGCCGAGCGTCAGCTGCTGCGGCGCGGAAGCTGGAAATTCAGACCGCGAAGAACGACGCCCTGCTCTCGGTCGCGATGGCCTACTTCGACGTCCAGCAGGCGCGCGGCATCCTGGCGGGAGATCAGGATTGCGTGGCCCGAGCTCGTGACCTCGCCCGCCGTGTTACCGCGCTGGGCCGGGGGCTGGCGCCGCAAATCGAGGTAGAACGCGTCAACACCCTGCTCGCCAACCTGGAGCAGCAGACGGCGGCCGCTCGCCGCGACTGGCTGACCAGCAGCGCCACCTTGACGCGCGTGCTGCGGCTCGATCCGTCCGCGGTCGCCATGCCGCTGGAGCCGCCGCACCTGCAGGTGACGCTGGTTTCGCCGCAGGAGCTCGTCGATGCCCTGGTCCCCGTCGGCCTGAGGAACCGCCCCGAATTGGCGACCCAGCAGGCCGTTGTGGAAGCGACTCTGGTCCGGCTGCGGCAGGAGCAGATGCGGCCGCTCATCCCCAGCCTGGTCCTGACCCCGAACGCCACCCCTGACGATACCCTGGGGACCGGCGCCTTCGGCACCGGCACCAACGGCTTGACGCACTGGAGCGGCCGCAGCGACTGGAACGCCGAAGTGGTCTGGCAGTTCAAGAACCTCGGCTTCGGCAACCGCGGGCTGATCAACCAGCGGCGGGGCGAACAGCACCAGGCGATGGTCGAATTGTTCCGCATCCAGGATACGGTCGCGCAGGACGTCGTGCAGGCGCACGCGCAGGTGCAAGCCGCCCTGGTGCAGGTTGGCCGGGCCGAGGCGGAGGTGAAGGCCGGCCTCGAATCGTACCGCGGCAACCTGAAGGGACTAAGCGAAACCGTCCGGGCCGGCGATTTACTCGTCCTGATCAACCGCCCGCAAGAGGTGGTCGCGGCGCTGCAGCAGCTACAACAGGCCTACGTCGACTATTACACCAGCAGCAACGACTTCAACCGCGCCCAGTTCCGGCTCTTTCATGCCATGGGTTACCCGGCCCAAGCGCTCGCGTGTGGCGGCGCATTCGGATCGGCGAGCCCGGTCGACGCGTCCCGCCCGCCGCCGATGGCGCCGGTCCACGCTCCGGCGCCGTGCCAGAACTGCCCGCGCTGACGTTGCCGCAGCGCTGCACAACCCGCGACGGTCCTTGCGGACCGATTCCTGCTGTTTCCGGCAAGCCTCACGCGCTCACGCCGCCCGATCGCGCCATTTGCACATCGGATCTTCGGCCAAGTCGAAGACGTGATCCGCGCGATCGTCCCCGACAATGCCCTGCACTACACCGGCCGGATCGGCATGCGCGCGCTGACAACCCTGCCCGTTGGCCCGGCGTGACCGGCCGACTTGAACCACAAGGTGTGGACCATCTGCTGACTCGTATTGGTTGCACGCGGACCACGGAAGGTGTCGTGCCGACGACCGCCTTGGCACGGTGGTTGCATTGCCTTCCGCGGTACCAACTCGGCAAAGGAAAACGCACCATGAGCACGATGACCACCAAAGACGGCACGCAGATTTATTACAAGGACTGGGGCACCGGGCAGCCGGTCGTCTTCAGCCACGGCTGGCCGCTCTCCGCGGACGCCTTTGAAGACCAGATGTTCTTTCTCGCGTCACGCGGATATCGCTGCATCGCCCATGACCGCCGTGGCCACGGACGTTCGAGCCCGCCGTGGACCGGCAACGACATGGACACGTACGCCGACGACCTCGCGGAGCTCGTGCAAGAGCTCGATCTCAAGAATGCCATCCACGTTGGCCATTCCACGGGCGGCGGCGAAGTCGCTCGCTACATCGGCCGGCACGGTACGAAGCGTGTGGCCAAGGCCGTGCTGATCGGCGCCGTCCCGCCGCTGATGCTCAAGACACCCGCCAATCCGGGCGGCACGCCGATCGAAGTGTTCGACAAGATACGCGCCGGCGTACAAGCCGACCGCTCGCAATTCTGGAAGGATCTTAGCCTGCCGTTCTACGGCTACAACCGCCCAGGCGCGAAGGTCTCGGAAGGGGTGCGCGCGTCATTCTGGCTGCAGGGAATGATGGCGGGCTTCCCTGCCGCCTACTTCTGCATCAAGGCGTTCTCGGAAACGGATCAAACCGAGGACCTGAAGAAGATCGACGTGCCGACGCTGATCATTCAGGGCGACGACGACCAGATCGTGCCGTTCGCGAACTCTGGCCTGCTCCAGTCCAAGCTCGTCAAGGGTGCGATCCTGAAGGTCTACAAGGGCGCCCCGCACGGTCTGTGCACGACACACAAGGACCAGGTCAATGCGGACCTGCTGGCGTTCCTGAAAGCCTGAACCACGTCGACATTCCCAGGAGATGTCAAAATGCAGGAGTGACGACTCGCGGTCAATTTCTTGCCAGGCCGGCAAGAGCGCTGCCATCCGAACGCGTCCGGGCTAACACAAGCCCGTCTGGGCGTCCTTCCGGTTCGTCGCGACCGCCGACGATTCCGTCCCCAGGGTGGTGGCACGGGAATTGCTTCGGCCTGGTTGATCTACCTGCCGGCGCTGCTGACCCTCTTGTTGCTGGAGTGACCATGGAGACGCAGAGCCTTTCGATCTTTGATCCGGCATCCCCGCAGGCGGAATCGATTCGCAGCCTGTCGATGCTCGTGTTCGCAATCACCGGGTTCATCTTTGTCGTGGTCGAAGGCATCCTCATTTACTCCATCGTCCGCTTTCGGCGCCGTGCCGCAGCCGCGGTCGCGGAGCCGCCGCAAGTTTACGGGAGCAAGCCGATCGAGATCGCGTGGACGGCGGCGCCCGCCCTGATCGTCTTCGTGCTGGTCCTGAGCTCGGCGCGCACGCTCTGGGAAGTCGACATCGACCTGCCCGCACCGAAGGCGGGCGATAACGCGCTGTTCGTCACCGTCGTCGGCCGGCAATGGTGGTGGGAATATCGCTACACTCACTACGATGGCCGCGAGCTCCGGTTCATCACGGCCAACGAGTTGCACGTTCCGGCCGGCGAGGGCGGCACCGCGCGATCGGTATACCTGGCGCTCGAGTCGGCCGACGTGTGCCACAGTTATTGGGTGCCGCGGCTGGCGGGGAAGGTGGATCTGATTCCGGGCCGCACGAATCACCTCTGGTTTCAGTGCGCGGAGCCGGGGCTCTACCTTGGGCAGTGTGCCGAATACTGCGGCACTCAGCATGCCGGCATGCTCCTGCGCGTGAATGTCGATCCGCCCGAGAAATTCGCCCAGTGGCTGGATTACCAGGAACAACCAGCAGTCGAGGATCCGTCGCTGGGCGAGGACAAGAAAGTCTTCCTGGCGCAGTCGTGTGTCAATTGCCATCGGGTGCGCGGCACCGCGGCGCAGGGTACTTACGCGCCGGACCTCACTCATTTGATGAGTCGCGAAACCCTGGCGAGCGGCCTGTTCAAGAACACCGCCGAGAACCTGCGCAAGTGGGTCAACGATCCACAAAAGCTCAAGGCGGGGTGCCTCATGCCGGCGTTTGGACTGTCCGCGCGTGAGCAAGATCAGGTTGTGCGGTACCTGCTGTCGCTGCGCTAAGCACATCCGAGCCGCGACCGTTAGGGAGCGGTGTGGGCCGGCCCTCCGCTCCCTGACGGTCGCGGCTCGGAAGGACAATGTTGAGGATTGGGCCATGTCTGTCGTCGCACCCGAGTTTGTGCCCGCCGAAACCTCGGCGCGGTCGTGGACGGAGGTGCTGCACGACTGGGTCGCGACGGTCGATCACAAGAAGATCGGCATCATGTATATCCTCATGAGCATTGTGTTCCTGTTCATCGGCGGTGCCGAGGCGCTCTTGATCCGATGGCAACTGCTGGTTCCGCACAAGGGGCTCCTCGGGCCGGACACGTTCAACCAGCTCTTCACCATCCATGGCACGACGATGGTGTTCTTTATGGGGATGCCGATCCTGATCGGCTTCGGCAACTACCTGGTGCCGCTCATGATCGGGGCGCGGGACATGGCGTTCCCGCGCCTCAACGCCCTCGGCTTCTGGGTGACCCTGTTCGGCGGCCTCCTGGTCTACTTTAGCTTCGCCACCGGCGGCGCCCCCGCCATCGGCTGGTTCGCCTACGCGCCCTTGACCGAGCGCACCTTCGCCCGCGGCCCCGCCACCGACCTCTGGGCCCTCGGCCTGCTCGTCAGCGGCATCGGCACCCTGGCCGCCGGCGTCAACTTCATCGCGACCATCCTGGGCATGCGGGCCCCCGGCATGGCGCTGCGCAAGGTCCCGTTTTTCACCTGGACGATGCTCTGGACAAGCGTGCTGATCGTCTTCGCCATGCCGCCGCTGACCGCCGGCCTGACCATGGTCCTGCTCGACCGCAACCTGGGCGCCCACTTTTTCGATGCGCAGAACGGCGGCTCGGCCATCCTGTGGCAGCACATCTTCTGGTTCTTCGGCCACCCGGAGGTGTACATCCTCATTCTGCCGGTCTTCGGCATGGTCACCGAAATCATCCCGGTCTTCTCTCGTAAGGTGCTGTTCGGCTACGAGTTCATGGCCGCCGCCACTGCGGCCATCGCCTTCATCAGCCTCGGCGTCTGGGCGCACCACATGTTCAGCGTGGGCATGAGCCGGACCGCGGACCTGTTCTTCATCGTGTCCACCGGCATCATCTCCATCCCGACGGGCATCAAGTTCTTCAACTGGCTGGCCACCATGTACGGCGGGCGGATCTCGTTCGCGTCGCCGATGCTGTTCTCCGTGGGCTTCCTGTCGATGTTCCTGATTGGCGGCCTGACCGGCATCATGCTGGCGGCGGCCCCGTTCAATTTTCAAGTGACCGACACCTACTTCGTGGTCGGCCATTTCCACTTCGTCCTGGTCGGCGGCACGATCTTCGGCGTCTTCGCTGGCGTCCACTACTGGTTTCCCAAGGTGACCGCCCGAATGCTGTCGGAGCGGCTGGCCCGCTGGCAGTTCTGGCTGTTGTACATCGGCTTCCTGCTCACCTTTGGGCCGATGCACTTCGTGGGCATGGCCGGCATGCCGCGGCGTATTTTTACCTACGAGCCGGACCGCGGCTGGGAGCTGTGGAACCAGCTTGCGACGCTGGGAGCGGTGATCCAGGCGCTGAGCTATCTCGTCTTTCTAATCAATGTGGTGGTTTCGCTGCGCTACGGCCGGGTCGCCGGGAACGATCCCTGGGACGCCTGGACGCTGGAGTGGTCCACGACCTCGCCGCCGCCGGCATACAACTTCGAGGAAATCCCAACCGTGCACAGCCGCCGCCCGCTCTGGGACCTCAAGCACCCGGACGATCCGGATTGGAAGTATGAAGGGTGAGTGGTGAGAGTGGTGAGTGGTGAGTGGTGAGAGTGGTGAGTGGTGAGTGGTGAGTGGTGAAAACATGGCAGACAAAGCAATAACTGTGGAACCGCTCACCGCGCACCACTCAGTAGTGGCCGGACGACTCACCACTCACCAGTCACCACTCACTCCTCAGCAGTGGGGCGTGCTGGCATTCCTGCTGTCGGAGGTGGCGCTGTTCTCGACGCTGATCGTGACGTACCTCGTGCTGCTCGGCCATGAACGGGTGGGCCCAACGCCGGCCGAAGCGCTGAAGCTGCCGCTGGTGATCTGCACGACGGCGCTGCTGCTGTCCAGCAGCGTTACCATCCACCTCGCGGAGCGCGCGCTGCGGCGCGGCGCCCACTCCGGCTTCTGCGGATGGTGGGCAGCGACGATCGCGCTTGGGATCGCCTTCCTGGTCGGCACCGGCTACGAGTGGTACGGCCTGATCACCGAGTACCACCTGACGCCGAGCCGCAGCGTGTTCGGCAGTGCCTACTACACGCTGGTCGGGTTCCACGGCCTGCACGTGACCGCCGGAGTGATCACGATGACCATCGTGCTTGGCCTGGCGCTGCGGCGGGCAGCGATCGTGAAAAACGGCGCGGGTGTCGAGCTGGTCGGTTGGTACTGGCACTTCGTCGATGGCGTATGGGTGGTGGTATTCACGGTGGTGTACGCGGTGGGACGGTGAACATGGCAAGTGAACCAAGCACGTCGGATGCGCAGGAGCGCGACACGCTGGAGATGCCGCGGCCGACGGTCGCGCCACTGGTGCTGGCCGCGGGCGTGGCTCTTGTCGGCGCGGGCATCGTCTTCGGCGTGGCCCTCATGATCGTGGGCGCGCTCATCCTCGCCGTGGGCCTGGGCATCTGGATTGGCCAGCTCCTGCCCGGCCAGGGGCATGTCCACGAGCCGCGGGCCCTGCCGCCGGACCGCGCCCGACCGCCGGCGCCCGTTGTCGGCACCGTGGAGCAGCTGCGCGGGGATGCCGGGTTATCGCCTGCGCCTGCCGGTGGCGGTGCACCCGACATCCGCCGGCGTAAAAGGGGGCATCGTCGGCGGCCTGTGCATGCCGATACCGGCCTTGCTGTGGGGCGTCCTGAGCGGCAACGGCCCGTGGTACCCCGTCAATCTGCTGGCGGGGATGGTCTTGCCCGGGCTCGGCGCCATGTCGGTGGAGCAACTGCAGGAGTTCCACTTATCGCTCTTCGTCGCCGCCCTGGTCATCCACGCAGCGATGTCGTTGGTTATCGGCCTGGTCTACGGGGTGCTGATGCCGACGCTTCCCTCGATTCCGAAGCCGCTGGCCTGGGGCGGTCTGCTCATGCCCTTGCTGTGGACGGCCGTGACCTTCAGCTTGATGGCCCTGGTTAATCCCCGGTTGCATCAGGACGTTGACTGGCCGTCGTTCATCCTGTGCCAGTTCATTTTCGGCGTGGTCGCCGCGCTGGTGTTCATGGCAGCGCGTGGCCTCGACCCGCGCATGAGCGGCGTGCTGGGCGGTATCGCCGGCGGCCTGGTGATGCCGGTACCTGCCTTGCTGTGGGGCGTCTTGAGCGGGCACGGTCCATGGTTTCCGGTAAACCTCCTTGCGAGCCTGGTCATTCCAGGCCTGGGTGCGCTGCCAACCCCGGTGCTGGAGCAATTCAGCCCGACATGGCTTGCGGCGGCGATCGTCATTCATGCCGTCTTCTCATGCAGCTTCGGGTGTGCCAATGGCCTGCTCTTGCCGCGGGTGCCGCCGATCCCGGCGCCCTTGGCCTGGGGCGGACTCTTGCTGCCGCTCGTCTGGACTGGCTGGAGCTACAGCCTGATGGGCGTCGCCAACCCCGTCCTCCAGGAGCGCGTGAGCTGGCCCTGGTTCATTGTCTCGCAGTTTGTCTTCGGTGTCGCGGCCGCACTGGTCGTTCTTCGCTCGGAGCTGATCCACATCCCGCCCGCGGGCCTTGGCCCGGATCGCGTGGAAGATTTCATCGCCGGCCCGGGGGGGCAGCAGCCATGACTGGACCGAGAATCGTCTGCTGGTTGCTTGTGCCTCTGATCGCTGCGCTGCCGTTGGGCTGCGACGCGCCGGGCAAGCCGAATCCCGCCGAGCGGCCGGTCACGCCGGACCAGGTGTTGAGCTTCGCGGCGCTGTACCAAACGAACTGCAGCGGCTGCCATGGTGCGGACGGCAAGCTGGGGCCGGCGCCGCCGCTCAACGATCCGCTGTTCCGCGGCATCGTTTCCGAAGACGATCTGCAGCGTGTCATTTCCTCAGGACGGCCGGGCACGCCAATGCCGGCCTTCGCTCAGGAGAACGGCGGTCGACTGACGTCGCTGCAGGTGCAGATCCTGGTGAAGGAGATCAAGGGAGTCGCCTACAAGGTGGCCACCGGCAGCAAACCCAGGGCGGTCGTGGCCAGCACGGCAGGCACACTGCCCGCGTGGGGAAAGCCGCCGGTCGCGAGCGCAGTCCCGCCCTATGCTGTGCCCGAAACGGCCGGCGACCGAGAAAAAGGGGCACGCGTCTTCGCCCAGGCGTGCGCCGGCTGCCACGGCGAGCACGGCAAGGGTGTCGCGAACGCGGAGCGCCCGCGACGGATCAACGACCCCGCGTTCCTGGCTCTGATCAGCGACCAGGCGCTGCGCCGCATTGTGATCACAGGGCGGCCCGACCTGGGCATGCCGGATTACTGGGGCGAGTCCGGCTGGCCTGACCAATTCCACCCGCTGACCTCGGACCAGATCACGAATGTGGTCGCCCTGCTCGCATCCTGGCGCGAAGGGAGTACGGCAAATGGACGATAAGGAAAAGCATCCAAGCCCGAGGGCTCGCGGACTCGCCCTCGGGCTTGAGTGACGAAGTTACCGGGAGACGAAATCATGGAAACCTCCTCCACGGCCGACGCGGCTCCACCGGGGCGCCGCACGTTCCTGCAATGGCTTACCGGCGGCCTCGGCGTTGTCGCGGCAGCCGTGGTCGGGCTGCCCTTCGTGGGCTATCTGCTGCGCACCCGACAACCACCGGTCGAGGAGATCGACCTGGGGCCGATTGAGCAGTTCCCGATCGGCCAAACGCGGATGGTCACCTTCGACAATCCCATCCGCGTGCCGTGGGATGGCATTGTCGCCCACACCGGTGTCTATGTCCGCAATGAAGGCAAGGACGAACAGCGTCGGGATCGCTTTCTGGTCTTCGCCGTCAACTGTGCGCATCTGGGTTGCCCGGTGTCGTGGTTCCCGCAGTCGGGCCTGTTCATGTGTCCCTGCCACGGCGGCGTCTACTACGCCAACGGCGAACGCGCCTCCGGCCCACCCCCGCGCGGCCTATTCCACTGTGTCTGGCGCGTGCACGAGGGCAGGCTCCTGGTCCAGGCCCCACACTACCCCACCCTGCAGGATCCGTTGACCAAGGACGACAAGAGTGCCTGACAGAAACCTCTTTCTTATCCGTGTCATCCGTGTCATCCGTGTCATCCGTGGTGAATTCTTTTGAAAGGGTTGACCCATGAAGCGATGGCTATCTGCGGTTGGCGCGTGGTTCGATGCTCGTCTGCGGCTGCGCGAAACGCTCCTGCCGATGATGCGCCATCCCGTGCCGCGCCGGATCGCCGGGCCGATGGGCTGGTGGTATGTCCTCGGCAGCGCGTCGATGACCATGCTGATGATCCAGATTCTCACGGGCGTCGGACTCGCGCTTGTGTATGTTCCGAGCGCAGACCGAGCCTATGACAGCCTGCTCGCGCTCAACTACGATCAGCCGCTCGGTTGGTTCCTGCGTGCGCTCCACTACTACGCGGGGTCGGGCATGGTCGTGATGGTCCTCCTGCACATGACGCAGGTGTTCTTGCACGGCGCCTACAAGTACCCGCGCGAGCTGACCTGGGTATTGGGCGTCTTGCTGCTTCTGTGTACGATGGGCATGTTCTTCACCGGCCAGGTCCTGCGCTGGGACCCCGACGCCTACTGGGGCCTGGCGGTCGGCGGTTCGATGGCCGGGCGCGTGCCCGTCATCGGCCCGTGGGTCGTGCACACGATGCTCGGCGGACCGGTAATCGGCGGCGACGCACTGAGCCGTTTCTTCGCCCTGCACGTGTTCGTCATCCCCGGCGCCCTCCTGTTCTTCCTGGCAGTGCATCTCTGGTTGGTGCTGAAGCGCGGCGTCAGCGCGCCGCCGGTTCCCGGCCAAACGGTCGATCCAAAAACCTACGATGCCGCCTACGAGGAGGAGCTCAAGAAAGGCGTCCCCTTCCTCGGCGATGCCATGCTAAAGGATGCTCTCTTCTCCGCGCTGGCGGTGATTGTCGTCGTCGCCATTGCGGCGATCGTCGGGCCCAAGGGCCCCACCGGTCCGCCGGACCCGACCATAGCCGGTGCCAACCCGCGTCCGGAGTGGCCGTTCCTGTGGTTGTTCGCGCTCCTGTCGCTCAGCCCGCCGGCAGCGGAGACGTTCATCATCCTGGTTTTCCCGGTCCTTTTGATCGTCGCGCTGTTCCTCGTCCCGTTCATCAGCAACCGCGGCGAACGGGCTCCGGGTCGCCGTCCGGTCGCCGTGCTAACGGTGGTTGTGGCCCTGACGCTCTTCGGTGTGCTCACCTACCAGGGCGCCGAATCGTTCTGGTCGCCGGCGATGACCGCGTGGAGCGGCGCGCCGGTTCCCGAGGACATTATCCAGAAGTGCTCGCCGCTGCAGCTCCAGGGGCGCTGGTCTTTCAGTACAAGAATTGCCGTAACTGCCATGCCCTGGGCGACACCGGCGGCCGGCGCGGCCCCGACCTCACCGCCGTGGGCATGCGCCTGACACGCGACCAGCTCATCGATCAGGTCAGCAACGGCACCCCCGGCGGCGGCAACATGCCGGCGTACGGCAAGCAGCTCAGTGCCGCGGAGATGACGGCGTTGACCGACTTCCTCGTGAACCTCCGGCCAGCCGGCCAGCCACCAGCTCTCCCGGCCGACGGCAAAGCCCCCACCGCCCGCTGACCGTCCCGCTCATCAACCGACCTGGAGCGATCATGGCAGAAGCCGACAACAACGGGACACCGAAAGAGAGCGGCCCACCCGAGCCCGCGACCGGCTGTGGACCGAACGCCTCAGGCGGATTCTCGCAAACGGACTACCACCATCCGGCGGCCGCGTGGGGCGCGGCCAAGAGTGTCGGACTGACCCTGGTGCGGCAGGGGGAACTCATCAAGGGCGTCCGGGCCATCTTCCGGATGAATCACGAGAACGGCGGGTTCGATTGCCCCGGCTGTGCCTGGCCCGACGACCGCAAGGGCCTGCGCATGGACATCTGCGAGAACGGCATCAAGCACGTCACCTGGGAGATGACCCCGAAGCGCGTCACGCGCGACTTCTTCGCCGCCCACACGGTGTCCGAGTTGATGGGCTGGAGCGATTTCGCATTGGAAAACGAGGGCCGGTTGACCGAGCCGATGGCCTACAACGCCGCCACCGATCGCTACGAACTCATCGCGTGGACCGACGCGTTTGCTCTGATCGGTCAGAAACTGCGTGAGCTGCCCAGCCCGCACCAGGCGTCCTTCTACACCTCCGGACGTCTGAGCAATGAGGCGACGTTTCTGTATCAGCTGTTCGCGCGTGAGTTCGGCACCAACAACTTGCCGGACTGCTCCAACATGTGCCACGAGGCCAGCGGGCGGGCATTGACGGCCGCCCTCGGTACCGGCAAAGGGACCGTGGACCTGGTCGATTGGCAGAAAGCCGACGCGATCTTCATTATCGGCGTCAACGCCGCCTCCAACGCGCCGCGCATGCTCACCGCCCTGGCGGACGGCGTCAAGGACCGGGGGTTGAAGATCGTCCACGTCAATCCACTCGTCGAGGCCGCGGCCACCCGGGCCATCACGCCGCACGAAGTCCTCAGCATGATGCTGTTTCGCTCGACGCCGACCAGCACGCTGAACCTCCGCCCGCGCGTGGCCGGCGACTTCGCGCTGATGCGGGGGATCGCGAAACACTTGCTGGAGGCGGCCAGGACCGACCCGCGGGCGATCGACGGTCAATTCCTTGAGCATCACACCGCGGGCTTCGAGGCCTACCGAGCCGTTTGCGAGGCCGTCTCCTGGGCCGAGCTCGAACGCCAATCCGGCGTGCCTGGGGACCAGCTCCGCGCCGCCGCGGAGATTTACCGACAGGCCCGCTCCTGTATCTTTAGCTGGTGCCTGGGCGTCACCCAGCAGGAATATGCCGTGGACGCGATCCGGGAGATGGTCAACGTCCTGCTCCTGCGGGGCAACATCGGCAGAGAGGGGGCAGGCCCGTGCCCGATCCGCGGTCACAGCAACGTCCAGGGCAATCGCACCTGCGGCATCGACCACCGACCCCCCGAGGCGTGGCTGGCGCGCCTGGACGCCGCCTGCGGGATCACGTCACCGCGCGCATACGGGCTGGATACGGTACACACCATCCAGGCCATGCACCGGGCCGACGTGAAGGTGTTCCTCGGGATGGGCGGCAACTTCGCGCTCGCCACGCCGGACACCGCATTCACCTTCGCGGCCCTGCGCCGCTGTGAGCTAACGGCCCACGTCAGCACCAAGCTCAACCGCAGCCACCTGGTCCACGGCCGGGAGGCGCTGATCCTGCCCTGCCTGGGGCGGTCCGAAAAGGACTACCAGCGCTCGGGCCTCCAGCAGATTACCGTCGAAGACTCGATGAGCATGGTCCATCTGTCGGTGGGCATGAACGACCCGGCTTCGGCGGAGCTGCGTTCGGAGCCGGCCATCCTCGCCGGCATCGCCCGGGCGACGTTGCCGAATTCCCACACGCCGTGGGAGGAATACGTGGCCGACTACGACCGCATCCGCGACAAGATGGGCGCGGCGATCGCCGGCTTCGAGGACTGTAACCGCCGCGTTCGCCAGCCGCTTGGCTTCCGGCTGCCGCAGCCCGCTCGTGAGCGGGTGTTTCTCACCGACACGGGACGCGCCAACCTATCCGCGGCACCGTTGCCCGACGTGGTTCCGCCGCCCGGCAGGCTCGTGATGGCGACCATCAGGTCCCACGACCAGTTCAACACCACGATTTACTCCGACAACGATCGCTATCGCGGGGTGAAGAACCTGCGGACACTGCTGCTTATGAACGAGGACGACATGCGGGAGCGCGGCCTCGCGGAGTTTTCCCTGATCGACATCACCAGCTTCGCCAGGGACGGCTCGGCCCGATCGGTGCGCGGCTTTCGGGCCGTGCGCTACGATATCCCGCGCGGCTGCGCGGCCGGCTACATGCCGGAGCTGAACGTGCTCTGCCCGATCGGCGACTACAGCGCGCAAAGCGACCAGCCGCTCATGAAACACCTGGTGGTCGAGGTGACCGCTTCCGACGTCGCAACCGCAGTAGCGTCTACACAGGAGAGCAGCACATGACAACCGTTCCGCCAGACGCTGGAATCATGGGCGTGGCGACGAAGCAGGTCATAGGCTCGACGTGCGCCGATTTCCCCGACACGCTTTCCGTCGAAGAACCCCTGGAGATTCGCCTCACCGCCGATGTCGCGGGACGCCGGGCTTCGCGGGTGATTGCGGTCACCATGCGGACGCCCGGCGATGAGGACGACCTGGCGGCAGGCTTCCTGTTCACCGAGGGGATCGTCTCTGACGCCAACGAGATTGAGGATGTCTGCAACGAGCGCCCGAACGTCGTCGAGGTGACCCTGCGGCGAGGGCTGGCAGTCGATCCAGTGCTGCTGGACCGCCATTCGTTCGTCGCCTCGAGCTGCGGAGTTTGCGGCAAGCGATCCATCGCGGCGGTATGGCACCAGCGCAAATACCCGATCGCCGTCGGCGAGCCGCGTGTTGCCGTTGACGTCGTCCATACCCTGCCACCGGCGCTGCGGACGGCCCAGTCGGCCTTTGCCCGCACTGGCGGGATTCATGCGGCCGGGCTGTTCGACGCGACGGGAAGGTTCCTGCGGGTCCGGGAAGACGTGGGCCGGCACAACGCGCTGGACAAGCTCATCGGGGCCGAACTGCGGGCCGGAGCGCTGCCGCTGGCCCAGCGGATCGTGCTGGTCACCGGCCGGACGAGCTTCGAGCTCGTGCAGAAGGCGGCCCAGGCAGGGGTGCCGATCTTGGCGGCGGTCGGTGCCCCGTCGAGCCTGGCGGTTCAGCTCGCCCGTGAATGCGGGATGACGCTTCTGGGTTTTGTGCGCGATAACCGCTTCAACGTGTACGCAGGCCCCGAGCGCGTGGACGGCGTGCCGCGCCGGATCAGTGGTCTTCAGCAGCCTCTGCCTGCTGTCGCAGGATTTCGAGCGACAGGCCACCCGCCAGTTGCATGAGCTCCTGAGTCATCGTTTCAAGCTGCTCCACCAGGGGCTGGGCTTCTTCGAGCCGGCCTTGCGCCGCGCGCTCTTCAAGGTCCGACGCCACGTTACCGGCAACTGTGGAGAAGGCAAACAGAATCGGACAGATCTTGTGAGCGGCCTGACGCACCCGCGGCGCGTCCAGATCCCGCAGGGCGTTGCTCACCGCAGCCAGCTGGGCAGGCGCATAGGTCTGCAGACCCTGGCACATGATCCGCAGCCCTTCCGCATCGTCCCCGCAGGCCGTCAGCACGGCGACGGGGTCGAGCAATCCCCTGCGCTCCTCTTTGGCGACATTGGCCGGTCGGGAAACTCCCTTTGCGAGCACCAGCCGGTCGATGGCCGCGACCAGCGCCGCGGTCGCAACCGGCTTGGTCAGGAAGTCGTCCATACCGGCCGCGAGGCACCGGTCACGGTCTTCCTTGCGCGAGCGCGCCGTCAAGGCGATGACGGGCAAATGCCCCCCCACCGCCCGTTCTTGTTCCCGAATCGCCCGAACGACTCCGAAGCCGTCCAGCCCCGGCATGTGGATGTCCAATAGCAATAGGTCGAAGACGCGCTCGTCGGCCAGGGTCAGCGCCTCCGGGCCGTTGGTCGCCAGGCGCACGCGGTGGCCCTGCCGGGAGAGCAGTTGTTCCATGAGTTGCGCGGCAAATTCGTTGTCCTCGGCTACCAGGATGTGCAGCGGCGGCGCGGCCGGGGCTGGCGTGATGGGTTCCCTGGCGGGCGCCGAGCGGACCGTGGTCGCTCCGTTGCCCGCAGGCCGACTCATGACACGGTAGATCGTTGCGAGCAGCTCGTCCTGCTGGATTGGCTTGAGCAGGTGCGCATCGATCTGCAGCTCGCGAGACCGGGCTGGGTCGCCCGGCCGTTCCCCTGAGGTCAGCAGGATCAGGCGCGTGGCGGACAGCTCGGTCCGTTCCCGGATCATGGCCGCCAGCATCAGGCCGTCCCGGTCGGGCATGCGGGCGTCGAGCAGCACCAGCGCATAGGGCCGGCCGTTGGCGGTGCGATGCCAGAGGGCGTCCATGGCGGCCGCCGCATCGCCAACGGCCTCCGCCTCCATCTGCCAATCGCGCAACCACTCCTGGAGGATGTGGCGGTTGGTGGCGTTGTCATCGACGATGAGCACCGGTAGGTTGCGAAGAAGGACCGGCGGTGGGACCGATTGGCAATCCGTCCAGCTGGGGTGCGGCTGAAGCCCGAAGCGGGCGGTGAAAACGAACGTACTGCCCCGGCCCGGCGCTGTCCACGGCGATCTGTCCACCCATGAGGGCCACCAGCCGGGCGGCGATGGTCAGGCCCAGGCCGGTGCCGCCGTACTTGCGCGTGGTCGAGGTGTCCTCCTGCTCGAAGGCCCGGAAGATCGTCCCCTGCTTTTCCGGCGGAATGCCGATGCCGGTATCTCTTACCGAGAATTGCAGGTGAGTGGTGCGTAGTGAGTGGTGAGTGGTGAGCGGTACCGCGGGTTCCGACCACTCACCACTCACCACCGCACCACTCACGATCTCCACGCGCACGACCACTTCCCCGTTGCCGGTGAACTTGATCGCGTTGTCGACGAGGTTGAGCAGGATCTGTCGCAGCCGGCCGGCGTCGCCGACCAGGGCGTCCGGCACATCGGGCTGCAGGTGGGAGATCAGCTCCAGCCCTTTGGTGTGGGCCCGCACGGCCAGGGCCCGTAGCGTGTCCCCAATCGCGGTCCGCAGGGAAAAGTCGGCGGGATCCAGCTCCAGCTTGCCGGCTTCGATCTTGGAGAAGTCGAGCAGGTCGTTGATGATGGCGAGCAGGTTGTCGGCCGCCGACTTGACCGTCCGCAGGCACTGCCGCTGGTCGTCGGGCAGCGGCGTGTCGAGGACCAGCTCGGTCATGCCGAGGATGGCGTTCATGGGGGTGCGGATCTCGTGGCTGACGTTGGCCAGGAACTCGTCCTTGGCCCGGTTGGCCGCTTCCGCCGCCTCCTTGGCCTGGCGTATCTCCGTCTCCAGCCGCTTCCGCTCGGAGATGTCCTCGATGACGCCGATGGAATGAATGGGCTCGCCCGCCGCGTCGCGCTGGAGCGACACGAACAAGTTAATCCAGACGTGGGACCCATCCTTGCGGACGAGGCGCTTTTCTTCCTGGTAACTGGACAACTCTCCCCGCATCAGCGGTGTGAACCTGGCCACCGATGCCGGCAGGTCGTCGGGATGGGTGAGATCCTTGAAACCAAGTGCGAGCAGCTCCGCGCGGGAGAAGCCGGAGATGTCGCTGTACTTCTGATTGACGCGGAGGTACCGGCCCTGCGAATCGCAATGGGCAATGCCGACAGCCGCGTTCTCGAACGTCCCGCGGAAGCGCTCCTCGCTCGCGCGCAGCGCCTCCTCAATCTGCCGGAGATCGGTGATGTCGGTGCAGGTTCCGAACCATTTGCAGATGGCACCTTGGCTGTCCCGGATGGGCACCCCGCGCGTCTTGAACCAGCGGTACACACCGTCCCAGCGGCGGACACGGTACTCCACGTCATAGGGGCCGCGCCCCGCTACCGAGTCGGTCCACAAGCGCCGGGTGGGCTCCCGGTCGTCGGGGTGAAGCACCTCCAGCCAGCGCCAGCCGAGCAGCTCGCTCTGGGGGATGCCTGTGTGTTGCGTCCACTGCGTGCTGAAGTAGTCGCACGAGCCGTCCGGCGTGGTGGTCCAGACCAGCTGCGGCAGCGCCTCGGTCAGGCTCCGCCAGCGGTACTCGCTATCGCGCAGCGCCTCCTCCGCGCTTGCGCTCGGTATTGTCCCGGGCCAGGGCCACCACAAAACGGCGGCCGCCCTCCCAGAACGCCTGACCCCTGACCTCTACCGGAAAGACCGTTCCGTCCTTGCGGCGGTGTCGGGACTCGAACGCCATTAACTCGCCATCGTCAAGCTTGCGCTTGATCTGCTGAAGGTCGGCGGGAGTGACATCCGGGTCGAAGTCGATCGGTGTCATGCCGAGCAACTCATCCCTTGTATACCCCAGGCTTTCGCACGCCCGGCGATTCACGTCGAGTACCACGTTTTCGTGGTCGAACAAGTAGAACGCATCGGTGGCATGATCCACGAAGGTCCGAAATCGTTGCTCGGTTTCCCGCAGGGCGGTTTCGGCACGCTGCTGCTGGCGCACTGCCGCCGCCTGGTTGGCGGCCACCCGGAGGAACAAACGCTCTTCTTCGCCTGGAAAGCTCGCATCGTGTGAGGCAGCGACGACGAACCCGTCGTTTCCGTCGCACCCAATCGGATCGATGACGAGACGCAGGGTCCCGCGCCCGACGGGGTTCGGGACGGCTGAAGCTGAGGTGGGACGGGTGCCTTCCAGCCAGGGAGCGAGCATCCGGCGAATGTCCCGGACCTGTTCGGTTGTGGCCGGTGGTCCGGCGGTGCGCAATACTTCTATTTCCTGCCCTTCCGGTTGACCGCGCAGGCGGAGATAAAGCAGATCGAGGCGCAGCGTCTGCAGCAGCACGTCTGCGAGTCCCTCGGCGACCTGACGCGGTTGGTAGCCCGCCCAGACAGCAGGTAGAGCGGAAAGGGCGACCAGGTCGCGCACCGTACGGCGGAGGGTTCGGCTATCGTCGGAGACTTTTTCCACCGCTCGTGGCCCCCTCAACCCCCACGCGCGCTGTCGTGCTCCGCCCGTTCGCGCAGCTCGCGCAGGAATTCGTCGGGCGGGACGAAGAACGGGTTTTCCTGGAGGGTGCCGCCGATAATCACCATCGGATGCGTGCGCAGAATGTCCATGATGACGTGGGCTCCGAACCGGGCGATATCGTAGGTGCAGCACACCGCATCGGCGTACCTGGGCAGAATGTAGTTGAGCCTGGTCTCGTACTCCGCGATATCATCGACTCCCGGCCGATTCTCCAGCGCCCACTCCATGTTCGCCACCAGGCGGGTCAAGGGAAAGCCTTGCGCCTTCGCCCCGGTAAGCACTTCTTCGATCAGATCCAGCATCCGATTCTGGTCGAAGTGGCCGCCACGCAGGTAGGCGTCCTCCCAGCGCCGGATTTCCAGTTGTCCCTTGCGCTCGGCCTCGGTCACGTCGATGCCCGTGTCCTCGAGACGCCGCAGGTGCTCCGGCGATGCCGTGAATCGAGAATGTGGACGGCCCGGTCGCCCTGGTCGAAGCCCTCCTTGATGAAAGGGAGCAGTACCCGGTACTCCTCCTCTTTGCGATGGAAGAAGGCACAGACATGCCGGGAGCGGTCGAGGACCGAACCCGCCAGGCGTACTTGTTTTTCCTGGTTCATCGTGCGTCTCCTGGGTGTCGCCCCTCGGTAATGTTATCCGCGGCCCGACAGAAAGGAAGCAGCACAACGACGGTCGCCGCAATCTGCATGCCAGGAGCCGCATGGACGAACCGAGCCCTGGCCGCGACTGTGACCGCAGCCACTGTGATTGGCCCTTGATCAGCCGTCGGCTAATTCTGAGACGAGCGACCAAAAAGTTGCCACGCGCCGAGTGCCACCGGGCTGCTCCCTTGCAGGAACACCAACGTGAGCGAGTGTCTTCCGGTGGTCGTTCGTTGCACCGGCGGCGGAAAACTTCGTGCTGACCTCTTCGGCACAGTTGTTGCTTTTCACACATCCAGTTCGCGTCATCCTTACTGCCTGATGACGGCGGTTCACTCTGCAAGCGCGAGCGGGCGGCGTGCCACTCCGACGTGCCAGGAGGTATTCCATGTCGATTCGTGATGTTGTGCGGAACGATGAAGCCGCAGTCCCAGGGCGGGCCAAGGGAGTCCGGATCATCAAGCCACTCCAGTTCGACGATCGCACGCCGCAGACGCCCGGGATGTTACGGCTGGCGGCAGTTTCGCACGGCCTCGTCGGCTCGGAAGCGCTGTGGGCAGGTGTCATGCTTGTTGACCCCGGTACGGAAAGCTCTGTGCATCACCACGGTCCTTTGGAAACCGTGGTGTACATGGTCTCCGGACAGAGCAAGGTACGGTGGGGAAGCCGCCTGGAGCACGAAGTCGATTTGGAACCTGGTGACTTCCTGTTCATCCCTCCCTTCGTTCCGCACCAGGAGATCAATCCGTCGCGCGATCAGCCAACGGAGTGGGTCGTCGTACGCAGTGGCCGGGAAGCCGTCGTTGTGAACCTGACGAAGGCGCTGAATGGGGAGTACGTCGTAAAAGGTGCGGATTGACCAAGGCCAGGGAGAAACCAATCATGGATACGAAACAACTGGGAAATTCTGACCTGCACATTACCCCGGTCGGCTTCGGGGCCTGGGCGATTGGCGGCTCGGGCTGGGAATTCGCCTGGGGGGCCCAGAACGACCGCGACTCGATCGCGGCCATTCGCGAGGCACTGAACGCCGGCATCAACTGGATTGACACCGCTGCCGTCTACGGGCTGGGCCACTCGGAGGAGGTCGTCGCCCGGGCGCTCGAAGGCGTCCGTGATCGGCCGTATGTTTTTACCAAGTGCAGCATGGTTTGGGATGAGCAGCGGAAGATCGGCCACAGTCTGAAGGCCGGCTCGATCCGCCGGGAGTGCGAGGCCAGCCTGCGACGGCTCCGGCTGGACGCCGTCGACCTGTACCAGATCCACTGGCCCGACCCGGACGCCGACATTGAAGAGGGCTGGGCAGCGATGGCCAGGCTCAAGGACGAGGGCAAGGTCCGCAACATCGGCGTCTCCAATTTCAACGTCGCTCAATTGCGGCGTGCTCAGGCGATCGCCCCGATCACGTCTATGCAGCCGCGCTACTCGCTCATCCACCGGGAGATCGAGGCCGCGATCCTGCCGTTTGCCGCCGCCGAGAATATCGGGGTGATTGCCTATTCGCCAATGGCGTCCGGGCTGTTGACCGGCGCGATGACCCCCGAGCGAATCGCGAGCATGCCCAGCGACGATTGGCGCAGGGGCCACAGCGACTTCCGCGAGCCCCAGCTCGCGCGCACCATGAAACTTGTGCGGCTGCTGCGGGTCATCGGTAATCAGCACGGGCGCTCGCCTGGCGAAGTGGCGGTTGCCTGGGTGCTGCGCAACTCGGCCGTAACCGGTGCCATCGTCGGCGCGCGCCGACCCGACCAGGTGCGCGGTGTGGTGGGGGCGGCCGACTTCCGCCTCAGCCCCCGGGAACTTGCTGAAATCGAGGTGTTCTTCACGCGCCAAGCTGCCTGAGTTGACCTTGGTCCGCCAGGTTCCGACGCCGCGTCACCCGGCAATTGAGAGGAGATTGCTCCCATGAAAGAAACCGTCGGCTTCATCGGCCTGGGTGGCATGGGCCTGGCCATGGCGACCAATCTGCTCAAGGCCGGCTTCGGCCTGCGCGTCTATAACCGCACCGCCGACAAGGCCCGGCCGCTGCTGGAGCGGGGAGCGCGTCTCGCGCAGTCCGGCGGAGGCGGCCGAACCCGGCGGCGTCGTGGTGACCATGGTTTCCGACGACCGGGCGCTCGAGGATGTTACCCTGGGCGCCAACGGCCTCCTGGGCCGCCTGGGCGACGGTGTTCACCTCTCGATGAGCACGATCGCGCCGCGCACGGCACGGCGGCTGGCGGACCTTCATCGGGAACGTGGCGCAAGCTACGTCGCCTCGCCGGTCTTCGGCAAGCCCGAGGTCGCGGCCGAGGCGCGGCTGTGGGTCGTGACCTCCGGCGATGCCGCGGCACGAGCGCGGGTGCGGCCGCTCCAGGAGGCCGTGGGCCAGCGGGTCGTTGACTTCGGTGATGAGCCCGGCGCCGCCAACGTCATCAAGCTCGCGGGCAATTTCCTGCTCGGCGCCGCCATCGAGGCGATGGCCGAAGCCTTCACCCTGGCCCAGAAACACGGCGTGCCGCGGCAACAGACCCACGAATTCTTCAGCCAGACCCTCTTCGATTGCTTCGTCTACCGTGGCTACGGCGAGCTGATCGCTTCCGAGCACTACCAGCCGGTGGGCGGGCGGCCGTCGCTGATCCGCAAGGACTATGGGTTGATCCTGGACGCGGCGAACGAGGGGCTGCTCCCGATGCCGCTGGCCTCCTTGATCCACGATCGGCTGACGGCGACCGTGGCCAAAGGCCGCGACGACGCCGATTGGGCCGGCTTCGCCCGCGAGGTATCGGAAAATGCCGGGCTATAACCCGATGTCTCCGCCGCGAATCCCTGGAGCATTTCAGCATCCACCCTGACAACCGGAGGTGCATCCATGCACAATCGCATCGCTTTGGCTGTGGTCTTCCTCATGGGGTTTGCCGCGGGCAGCCTGGGGCTCTTCGTCTGTTCCCAGGAAGCCAAAAAGAATCCAACCTCCAAGAGCACCGCGCCGCCGGATACGATCGCCGAGGCCCAGACGCCCAAGGAAGTCCCGGTGGAGCGGCCGGAACAGAAGAAGACCGCCCACGACCTCTCCGACATCTTCGCCCCGAGCAAGGCGCCGCCTTCCTCGGAGGCCCTGATCGACCAGCCGGAGCAGGGCGGCATGACCGGGTTCGACTTCTATCGGGATCCCCTCGGCGCCATGAAGCCGGGGATGACCTTCGAGGAAGTCTACAAGGCCGCCGTGGCCGCCAAGCCGAAGGTCATGGCGACGCAGCGGAAGCTTCTGGAGAGCCGCTACAACCTCGAGCCCAGGCTCGACCCGATGGCCAAGATGTCGCGCGGCAAGCCGCTCGTGGTGGGGCCGACCGCCCGGCTGCCGAAGGGGATGGACTGGGAGACGCTGGCCGCCATGAGCCCGGCGGAGATCCGCCAGAAGGACGTCTTCCCGTACAAGGCGCTGCCTCATCCGGCGCAGGGCGGAGGGCTGGGCGGCCAGGTCTTTCCCCAGATGCAGATCAAGATGTTCCCCCGCCTGGAGCGTTACGACGTCGAGTTCGACCTCCCCGAGGCCTTCCTGCCCGAGTTCCCGCCAGCGATGTTTCTCCAGAGCCGGCCCGAGCTGGGCGACGTTTCCCGGGGCGAGGTCGTCTCGATCAACAACTACTACCGCCTGTTCAAGGACATCGTGACGCCGGTGCAGCTCGACGGCCTGCGCCTGCTGGTGACGCCGTTCCCCCAGGAGGAGTTCAACCCGACCGACGACCGCAAGAGCCGCCCAGCCCAGCCTGGGTGTGACCTGTCTGGATTGCCACGTCAACGGCCACACCAGTCGGGCAGTTCCACATCAACCCCGACACCCGGCCCGAGCAGCGGCGCATGCGCCTGGACACGGTGAGCCTGCGCGGCCTGTTCAACCAGCACATTCACGGGTCGAAGCGGAGCCTGCGCTCGGTCGAGGACTTCACCGAGTTCGAGCAGCGGACGGCCTACTTCAACGGCGACGAGATTCATGCCATCAAGAAGGGGATGAACATCCTGGATCGCATCCAGGTGTCGCACATGGCCCAGATGCAGAACATGTTCGATTTCCCGCCGGCGCCCAAGCTGACCCCGCTGGGCCAGCTCGACCCGGAGAAGGCCACCGAGAGCGAGCTGCGCGGCGAGAAGCTGTTCTTCGGCAAGGCGCAGTGCGCGGTCTGCCACCCGGCGCCGTTCTACCTCGACAACCAGATGCACGACCTGCACCTGGAGCGCTTCCTGAAAGGGAGGCGGGCGACGGCCCGATCAAGAGCTTTACGCTGCGCGGCATCAAGGACAGCCCGCCCTACCTGCACGACGGCCGCTGCCTGACCCTGGAGGACACGGTCGAGTTCTTCAACCTTGTCCTGGAGCTGAAGCTGACGAAGGACGAGAAGAAGGACCTGGTGGCGTTCATGCGGCAGCTCTAAATCAGCGTGCGTAATTCTGCTGTAGCCGCATTCGTCAGCATGCGGTTTTCGCGTGGCAGGCCCGCATTCTCCGGCCGGCCAGCCCCCGGCTCTCCCAGCCAACGTCAACCCCCGCAAGGCCCCATGAGCCCAACCCTCGACGCCTATGGCGGGATAAAGGTTTGGTAGCAATTGTGCCGATAATGCAGAAAGTACCACCTCGTCTGAATCGTCGGTGTCACGGCACGCACCGGGACCTCGTTCGACCCAGGCGCCGTCTGGTCGAGAGGGGAACCCCATTGGCGGGCATCACCTTGCCACGTCCCTCGACCTGCACGACGGCCATGGCGCGGCCATTCGGCTGGGTGCGCCTGGTCATGCCCCTGCTGCTGGTCGCGGGATGTTCGTCCTTGCAGCGACCCACCCCGGCGGAAATCGCTCAGCCCGGCATAGCCGCTCGCGTGCTGGTCCCACCCGGCGTGAACGTCAACCCTGCGGAGACCGTCGTCAAGCCGCGCCCAGCGGGCCGCGCGGTATTCGGGCCGCCTGTGACCCAGAGTCCTGAGGTGCCGCCGCCGACATTCGCGCTGGCAGACGCCATCGCCTTTGCCCTTAAGAATAATCCCCGGCTGCGGTCGGCCCGTGCCGCCGTCGAACGAGCGCACGGCCAGGAGCAAGTGGCCTTCGCTCCATTCTTGCCGCAAATCGATGTCCTGGGGCAATACGGCATCGTCTCCGCGACCTTCTCTCCGGGCATACCGGGGAACGAGGGATTCATCCTGCCGAGCAGCTTCGGGACCCGAACCTATGCCGAAACCGAAGTGGCGTTGCAGTGGATGCTGTACGACTTCGGGCGGACTGGCGGCCGCTACCGCCAGGCAGTGGCACGCGAACGCATCGCCGGGCTCCAGCTCGTCCGGGCCGACCAGACGGTGGAGTTCGACGTGGCCACCACTTATCTGGGCGTGCTGCTGGCCCGCGCGTCCCGCCGCGTGCAAGAGGACGCCGTCCGCCGGGCCCAGGCGATCCTGGACGACACGGTGGCCCGGCACAAGGGAGGCGTCGCGCTCAAAGAGGAGGTGCTGCGTGCGGAGGTACAACTGTCGGAGAGTCGCGAGGCCCTCGTGGTGGCTCGGGAGGGAACGTATAACGCGGTGGCGCGCCTGAACAACGCCATGGGACGCAATGCGGGTTGGCCGCTGGAGGTGATCGACCTCGACGAGCAGCCGCCCTTGCCCGGGGCGCTGGCCGAGCTTCTGGAGCGGGCCGCCGTGCAGCGTCCGGAAGTCGCCGTCGGCCGGCAAGCCGTGGTGGCCGCCCAGGCAGGCCGACAAGTCTCGCGGGCTGAGTTCCTGCCGCAAATCTTCGTCCGGGCCGCGGCGGGCCATACCGACGGACAGAACGTGATCACCGGCTGGCAGGAAGGGGTGGGCCTGCACGTGGTGGCGCCGCTCTACGCGGGCGGCCGGCACCTTGGCGACCTGCGGTCGGCCGACGCGGAGGTCGAGGCCGCCATCGCGGATGCCCAGGCGATTCTCGACGCCATCAGCCTGCAGGTGAACCTGGCGTACCGCGGCGTGGTGGCCGCCCGCGATCTCATCGACCTCTCGCAGACCGCCGTCGTCCAGGCCGAGGAAACCCTGCGCCTGCTGCGGGTTCGGTATCGCAACGGCAATGCCATTCCGTCCGAGATTGTGGACAGCGAGGCCGCCCTGACCCGGTCGCAGCAGCGCTTCTTGTCGGCAACCTACAACTTCCTGGCTGCCCTGGCGCGTCTGGAATACGCCGTGGGCCAGCACGCGGCGCCTTCTCGCCGAACCGAGACGTGACCGACTCGGAAGAGTTGCCTTTCCCGCGCCGGTCGCCGCTGGGGAAATAGGGCATGATTCGGGCATGATTCCACGTTTTCTTTCGAGGCACTGATGGACGTCGAGGAGATCCAGATCGTTCTGCCCCACGCCGAAGGATGCGGAGCGATTGATCCCGTTCCTTCACGGTGCCATCGACACCCAGATCATGAAGCACATCAAATCGAAAATGTTCTCGTAAGATCGGGGCGGCGGCGCTGAATCACATCGATGTTTCGGACTACCAAGTTCGTTCCAATCGCCGGGCGATGTGCTGATGCTCACCGCCGCGGTCCGCAATCTGCATCGCGCTCATCCCGGCCAGTTCCAGACTGACGTGCGCACCAGCGCCGACGCCCTTTGGGAGAATAACCCGAATCTCACGCGCCTGCGCGAGGGCGAGCCCGGCGTCGACCTACTCGACATGCACTACCCGCTGGTCCACCAGTCGAGCCAGCGACCCTACCATTTCATCCACGGCTGTATCCAGTATCTGGAGCAGCGACTCCGTGTTCCCATCCCCGTTACGCGATTTCAGGGCGACCTGTACCTTGCGGAGAAGCTGCTGCCCGCGGCGCTGACGGACTTCGGCATTCGCGACGGATTCTGGATTGTGATGGCCGGAGGCAAGTACGATTTTACAACTAAGTGGTGGTCCGGATATCAACAGGTGGTCGATCACTTCCGCGGCGTCATCCAGTTCGTCCAGTGCGGCGAGGCCGGGCACTGGCACCCGCCGCTCGACGGCGTCATCAACCTGGTCGGCAAGACGAGCCGATCATCCTCGATTGGGACTATCGCACGCCGCTGGCGGACGGCAAGCGGATTCACAATCCGAACACCAAGCACGAGCTGTGGGGCTGGACCGGCACCGGCGACGCCGAGACGCTGGCCGCCCTGATCGCGCTGTCGTCGCTGATGATCGGCGTGGACAGCGGCCCATTGCACGTTGCCGCCGCGACCAGCACGCCCACGATCGGCGTGTGGACCGGCCATCATCCGCTGCATTATTTCGGCCACGCCGACAACGTGACGCACCTGGTCCCCGAGGACCATGTGCGCCTCCTCCGCGGCGATCGCAACGCGGGCGCGAAGTATTTCCGCGAGCGCTACCGGTTTCAAACGTACCGGGATCTGAGCGCAGCGCTCGTGGCCGCCGTCCGCGACAACCTCAAGCGGCTGGACGACAGCCAGAGCTACACCCGGCGCTTCTGGATCAGGAACAACAACGCCGAGCAAGACCTGGTGGTCGTCCAGGACGTGGCGGAGCAGGACTCCTACCGCCTGGCCGAGGGTATGTGGAAGCCCACGCCCATTTACCCTAACATCAATGCCCTGAATTTCACCAGCGATGCATTGTCCCCTGTCCCGAAATACCTGCCACTTTAGCGGCTTAATCGTCTAGAGGAATTGTCTCCTCTCAACTTGCGGGAATACCCCGCAGAAAGGGAGGACTCATGTCCCACGATCGAGTAATTCCGGGCGGCGCGCGCCACCCCAGTGCCGACACGCCCACCCAGCCAGCGCCCGGCGCGCGTGCGCCGCGGTGCGCGACCTGGCGTGGCGGTGCCGGCCGGCATCGGCGACGCCGTCTGGTGCCTGGTGAAGTTGGCAGCGCTGTTGCGGCAGGAGGGCGCCGACGCCGCTGTGGTGGATGCGGAGGAAACGCCGCTGCCGCGGACGAAGGACTTCCTGGAGCATTTCGATTTCGTGGCTCGCTCCGGCTACACGCGCTGGCACATCACCGAGGCCGATCCGCACGTGCGCCCCGACGGGACGTACAACTACGCGCCATCGCAGCCGAGCTGGCACGGCGAGTTTGACTGGCTGTTGCAGGCGAATGGCCACCTGGAGGCCGGCGGCCGGCTGGCCGATTGGCTGCCGCGCCTGATTGGCTGCCGCACCTGGAGCCGGAGTGGGATTTGGCCAAATGCTTCCGCTTCCGGCCGGAGGAGACGGCAGCCGCCGAGGAGTTCGGGCGGAGGTGGGCGGCCGCTACCTGGTGATGTTCGCGGCGTCGGAAGCGGCCAACACGCGCGAGGGCCACAACCGCGGTCCCTTGTGGACGCCGGCGCAGTGGGCGCCGTTGTGTGCGTTGTTCCTGGCCGACGGCGCGCAGCCCGTCTTCGTTGGAGCGGAGTGCGACCTTGTCGGCAAGCACGGGATTCAGCACCCTCGGCATGTGCGCCGACGTTCGGCGAGGCCGCGTTGTGTTTCCCGAGCGGACGTGGCCGGTGGCCAGCCATCCCGGGGGTGCCGCCGTTGCACAAGGCGAACGGGCAGTTGGTTGCGGCCAGGAGCAGATGGCCAAGCTCCGTGGCCATCGAGCTTCCGAAGCGTGGCCAGGCAGGGCCAGCGTGCTCGGCGCCAACCAAGAGTCGCAGCAATGGTGCCTGCCTGCGATGTCAGGCGCCCAGGATTCGCCGCAAGTCGTCTGCCAGCGCGCCGGCCGTGGCATAGCGCCAGCGTGGGTCAGGTTCCAGGCAACGCGCCAACAGCGCTTCAAGCCACAATGGTAAGTCCGGCCGCGGATGCCTGGCTGGCGATGGCTCGCACACCGCCGTGCCAGCCGGCATCTCGGGCATGCCGGCGTTCGGAGGCGGCGCGTGCCCCAGCAGTAATGCGTACAAAATCGCTCCTAATGAATAGACATCGGACGCGGGACCGACCTGATCCTTGCGGTCGGCGGCCTGCTCCGGAGCCACATAACCGGGCGCTCCGATGGTCAGGCCGCTGGGCAGCGGGTTCGACGGCGTGTTCGCCGACGGCGTGTACTTCAACGACGTTTGGGTGCTGGACGGACGCCAGGATCCGCGCTTCCTGGATCAGACGTTGCTGTACCCTCATCTCAGACGGAGCGTTCGGCCGATGCGTCTTCAACGTGACGAGACGCGTGAGCGCCACATGGCGCGCCTTGAAGGAAACGGTGCAGCGATCCGATCGGACCTCGCTCAAGAGCTCATCGTGAGCCAATTGTCCTTGCGACATCGCCACGTCCCTCACGCCATGATCGCGCGAATCGGCGTGCCGTAATCCATGTCGAGCCGCTGGCGGCCCGGGATCGCGAGCTGGCGCGGGTCGAGGCCGAGCAGGTGCAGCACGGTCGCGTGGATGTCGGTCACGTAGTGCGGGTGCTCGACGGCGTGGAAGCCCAGTTCGTCGGTCGCGCCGTGGATCGTGCCGCCCTTGATGCCGGCGCCGGCGAGCCAGACCGTGAACCCGTGCGGGTGATGGTCGCGGCCGGTGGCGTTGAAGCCGCGACGATCCTCCACCGCCGGCGTTCGGCCAAACTCCGTACAAAAGACCACCAGCACGTCGTCCCACAGGCCGCGCCGCTTCAGATCGCGCAACAGGCCCGCGACCGGCCGATCGACGCGGGCGCAGGACCGCGCGTGCAGCGTGCGCAGATCCTGGTGCGAGTCCCATTCGCCGTAGTCGCTCAGGTACACCAGCGTGAAGCGCACGCCGCGCTCGGCGAGCCGGCGCGGCCAGCAAGCGCCGGCCATAGACCGCGGTGGCCGCCTGGTCGATGCCGTAAAGGCGGCTCGTCTCGGGCGTCTCGCGGGCCAGGTCGAGCGCTTCGGGCACCGCGGCCTGCATCCGATACGCCAGCTCGTACGCCTGGAGGCGGGCCCGGAGCTGGGCATCCTCGGGATACTGCTGGGCCGACAGGCGATTCAGCTCGCCGACAAAATCGAACTGGTTCTGCTGCTCGCGCGGCAAGACGCTGGCGCCGGGTCGGGCAAACGGCAGCGGCTGCGGCGCGTCGAGCGCGAGCTCGACGCCGGCGTGCTGCGGGCCGAGGTAATCCGCGTCGAAGTTTTGCCGGACCCGCGTGTCGCGATATTGGCCGAGGAAGACGAACTTCGGCAGATTCTCGTTGAGCGTCCCGAGGCCGTAGTGGATCCACGAGCCGACGACCGGCTGCCGTTCGTCGAGGGCGTGCCGGCCGTGGTGCATCTGGAACTCGGCGCCGTGGTCGTTGTCGGTGGTGTACATCGAGCGCACCAGGGCAATGTCGTCGACGCAGCCGGCGAGGTGCGGCAGCCAGTCGCTAACCTCGGCGCCGCACTGGCCGTGCCGGCGAAAGCCGACCTGCAGCGGGTAGATGCGCGAGAACAGGTCGCGATCCATGCCGACGACCGAGCGCGACCGCGCGAGGAACAACCGCGATTGCTGCGGGTTGGGACAAGGCGCCTGCGCGTAAGTCATGCCGGCGTAGCGGTTGAGGGCGGGCTTCGGATCGAAGGTTTCGAGATGCCTGTAGCCGCCGGAGAGAAAGACCCAGATCACGGACTTGGCGCGGATTGAAATGCGGAACGCCGTTGGGCGGGTCGGCACTGGTCACACCGTCGTCGGCGAGCATCGCGCCCATCGCCAGACCCGCGAAGCCAAGGCCCAGGTCGCCGATAAACGCGCGGCGCGTGATGCGATTCATGATAAGTCCCCCAATCTCCGCCTTCGAGTCCGGGGCCGATTGTTGGAGTCCCGGCTTTAGCCGGAGAAAACCGGCTAAAGCCGGGACTCCAACAATCGGCCCCACAAAGTCGCCGTCAACGGATCGTCACAAAATCATTATGATTGAACAGCACCTGAACCAGATTCTCGCGCGCCGGAGGGCTGGCTCGCCGGCCGGTAGGTCGGCGGATGCCGGCGGTGCGGTGCCCAGCCCGCTGTCCTGAAATAGCTTCACCTGCCGGGCCAGGAACGCGGTAGACGCGGCTGCCTCCGCCGTCGAGGGCGGCCGGCTCAGCACCTGCTCGAACGCGGCCCGGATGAAGCACTCCTCGTTCGCGCCGGCATCGCTCTGAAGCTTGCGCGCCAGCACCCGGCCGAGGCGCAGGGTCAGCTCGCTGTTGTTGAGCGCCAGCGCCTGCTGCGGAATGACCGACACGCTACGCTTGTAGCAGTCGCACGCATTGGCCGCGTCGAATAGCTCCAGCCACGGCATGCGGCCCTCGCCGTGATGCGCGAAATAGATGGTGCGGCGGCGTGACGTCAGGCCCTGCTCGTACGGAATCTCCGGGCCGCCGCGAGTGCTGTCCAGCTCGCCGGCCAGGTACAGCAGGCTGTCGCGGATGACCTCGGCCTCCATTCGCTGCGTCGGAAATCGCCAGAGGTAACGATTGTCCGGGTCGCGGGTCAGGTTCGGATGCGGGCCGCCGGCGCCGCGGTGCGATTGCATGCGGTAGGCGCTCGAGGTCACGAGCAGCTTGTGCAGATGCTTCATGCTCCAGCCGTGGTCCATGAACTCGACCGCGAGCCAGTCGAGCAGCTCGGGGTGCGACGGCAGCTTGCCGTTGCGGCCAAAATCGTAGGTGCTATCGACCAGCGGCCGGCCGAAGTGCCAGCCCCAGAGATGATTCACGGCGACGCGGGCGGTTAATGGATTGTCCCTGCTCGCGATCCACCGGGCGAGCGCCATGCGCCGGCCGGTGCTACTCGCCGGGTAGATCGGGCTCAACGGTGTGAACGCAGCGGACTCGACCGCCAGCGCCTTCTCGGCGGCGGCGAACGCTTGCTCAGCCAGGGCAAGCTGTTTTTCGTACTGGGCCGCGAGGGCCTTCGCCTTCGCATCCGTCGTCGCCGTGCGCCGCACGTCCGCCAGCGCGTGTCGTTGCTGCGCAGCCACGGCTGCGGCTGTTGCCACCTGGACCATTCGCTCCGCTTTGCTGGCCGCCTTCGCGAGCGCATCGGGATCGCCCGGCCCGCTGTGATGACGGGCCTCTTCCGCGGCGATGCGTGCCTTGAGCGCGGCCAGCTCGGCCTTCGCAACGTTGCGCTGCGCCTCGGCAAGGGCGACCACTTCCGGCGTCGCGGTCTTCACCGCGGCTTCCGTTACGCCCAGGTTCTTTTCGCGGACCGCGATTTCCTCCTGCTGGACAAACGGCTTCAACCCCGGATACCACGCGGTCGCCGGCAGCTTGACGGCTTCGACGCGCAACGCGCCGCCGAGCACGGCGGGAACGCCAGGCGCGACGGCAGGCCGGCCCGGGATGTGATTGCGGGCATCGCCGCCGGAGTACATGAACGTCGGCGCGTCGAGCTTTTCGTCGAAGACGCGGACCATGCCACTCTTGATGCCGGCATAGGATTTTCCGTAATCGTATTTCGGGTATGGCCCCGGATCGGGCTCGCCCGGGACGCGATCGTGCCGCAGCTCCAGCGGCTCGAAAAAGGCGCGGAATCGGAAATACTCTTCCTGCGTGATCGGGTCGTACTTGTGATCGTGGCAGTGGCAGCAGTTGAGCGTCAGGCCGAGAAACGCCTTGCCGGTGTGCTCGACGAGGTCCTTCTTCCACTGCTCGTAGTTCCAGCGAAACACGTTGCGCACGATGAAGCCGGTGGCCACCAGATCGGCGTCCTCGGCTGGCGCGACCTCGTCGGCCGCCAGCATCTCGATCACCATGCGGTCATAGCCCTTGTCCTCGTGCGCGACCGCACGATCCAGTCACGCCAGCGCCAGATCATCGTGTAACTGTTGAGCACGTCGGGCACCGCGCCGGCCATACCAGTCGCTGTAGCGCCACACATCCATCCAGTGCCGCGCCCAGCGCTCGGCGTATTCCGGCCGGGCCAGCAGCCGATCGACGACCTTTTCGTAAGCGTCCGCGGCATCGTCGGCGAGGAATGCCGCCAATTCGTGGCGCGTCGGCGGCAG
Source organism: uncultured Gemmataceae bacterium (assembly GCA_963834865.1). Classification (GTDB taxonomy): domain Bacteria; phylum Planctomycetota; class Planctomycetia; order Gemmatales; family Gemmataceae; genus CAWIDK01. The sequence continues at coordinate 1,492,393 of CAWIDK010000001.1, read as the reverse complement.
GCCGATCAGGTCGAGATAGACGCGGCGCAACAGCACGTGCTTTTCTGCAGGCGGGCTGGATAGGAGGCCCAATTGCTCGTGCTTGGCAGCGAGGAAGCGGTCGATGGCGGTGCGTGTCCAGGTCGGATCCTTGACCTGCGGAATCGCGGGCCGAGCCGGCGTCTTGAACGCCCAGTGGTCGCGCGGGTCGGTCTCCGGCGCGTCGGCGGCGGGAAAGCGTGCGCCCTGGTCGATCCACGCTCGCAGGATCGCGATTTGCTTTTCGGTCAGCGGCTTGCCCTCGGGCGGCATCCGGCTGCTTTCCTCCGGATCGGCGACGCGCTCGATGAGCAGGCTGCCGGTCGCGCTGCCGGGCTTGACGGCAGCGCCGCTGCGTCCGCCCTTGTGAATGAAGGACCCGCTATCGAGGCGCAGCTTGGCTTTCTGCTGCAACACGCCGTGGCAGGCGAAGCAGCGCTGCTTCAGGATTGGCTTAACGTCGCGCACGTAATCGACGGGTTCGCCGGCGCCCCCCGTCGCGGGCCATGCGATCAGGAGCGCGAGGATCGGCAAACGGCGGAGCATGGTGGGCACTCAGCAGGATGGCGGCACCGGGTTCATCGTAGCCGGCAGGGCGGCGTCCAGCAATCAGGAACGCGTCATTCGCCTGCCATCTGCCGTGGCGTTCGCGGCCAGGGCCGGTGCTCTCGTTGTGAGTACGCGTCTAATTGGCCGCGAAAGCATGGGACACAGCGCACCACGGAACTCGCAAGGTTCGGCATGGGCTTTGCAACGCAAAACGTTGGTCCGCTGCTTCGACATCAGCCTACTCACGGAGGATCGTTGGCATGAATCCCCTCACGATTTCCGCTCAGTTTGCCGCCTATAGCTGGTTCATCGCCCACCGGGACAACCTGGGCAAGGACCGTAAGGCGGCGATGCGCTTCGCTCGGGAAAAATGGCAGGAATTCCTGCCGCTGGCCCATCCGGGCCTCGGCCGGCTCTTGCTGAAAATGGCCGGCGTGCCACATCGCCCCCGTTGTGTAACTAATTCGCGCGCTCCGGCTACGGCGTAGTGCGGGATTGGCGCAACATTTGCACTCGATGAAAGGGCGGGTCCACACCACGAACACGAGGAGCTAGCCATGGCCAATGAGCTCCATTCACCGGCCGCGGTCGGCACCGACCACGCGGCGACCGAACCGGGTCTGGCAGCGACCCTCAAGGGGGTCGTCGACGACGCGATTGAGCTGATGAAGCAGCAGATGATCATGCTCAAGGCGGAATTGCGGTCGGATTTCCGCAAGGTGATTGCCGGGCTAATTCCGCTGGCGTGCGGGGTTGCGCCGTTGCTCCTGGGTGGGCTGATGCTCTGCTTCACGCTGGTCCACCTGATCCACTGGGCGACGCTGCCGGCCGGCTCCCAGGCCGACCCGGCAACGATTCCCCTGTGGGGCAGCTATGCCATTGTTTCCGCGGGTTTCCTGCTGACGGGCGGGATCCTGCTCGGCGTCGGCGTTTACCGGCTCAAGACCGTCAATCCGCTTCCCGAACAAACGGCGCACGCGCTGGAGGAGAACCTCAAATGGCTGATGAACAAGAACCCGAAGTAATCCGCCGGCAAATGGAGGCGCAGGCGCCTCGCTCGATCAGAAGCTAGATACCCTCGAGAACAAAATCGTCGCCACCGTCGATGGCGCCCGCGAAGCTGTGGCCGAGACGGTGCAAACGGTCAAGGACTCGGTTCAGTCGTCGGTCGAGAGCGTGAGGAATACCGTGCAGTCATCGGTCGAGACGGTCAGGGAAACGTTCGACGTCACTCGCCAGGTTCAACGGCATCCGTGGGCCATGTTCGGCGGGTCCATCGCCGTCGGATTTGCCGCGGGGTGGCTGTTGAATCGCTCGACGCGAACTTGCAGTAGCAGCGCGCCGTCGTGGGGATACGCCCCGGCGGCGTACACGGGCGCCACCAGCCGTTTTGCTGAGGAGCCGCCTCCGGCCTCGCCCGCTCGGGCCGAACCGTCGGCGGCGCCGAGCCCCGACCGATCGTGGCTGGACGAGCTGGCACAGACCTTCGCCCCGGAGATTCAAAAGGTCAAGGGGCTTGCGATCGGCGCCGGCATGAGCCTGGTGCGCGACCTGGTGAGCCAGTCGCTTCCCGACCACCTACGGCCGCAGGTAGCGCAGATGCTCGACGGCATCACCACCAAGCTCGGCGGGGAACCGGTGGAGGGGCAGCTGCTCGAGGAGCTGCTCCCGCGCCGGCAGGATGACCATCACAACGGTCATCACAATGCGCCGCGGCAAGAAATGCCGTCCTGAGTGCGCGCCATACAATTCGCACACCCCCACGCCGCGGGGTGAGTCTTCGAACCCCGCGGGTCCGTTTGACCCGCGGGGTTCGAAGACTCACCCCGCGGCGTGATTTTCACCCGAGGTTTCCCGTGCCCGACCCCCAGGCCTTCGATGCGCTGATGCGCGCCGCGCGCAGCGCTCTGCGCCAAGGACCAGCCGCCCGCCACGCTCGCCGCCTGGCACACGCGGCGCACTGAGCTGCGCCAGGCGATGCTGGAGGCGATGGGCCCCGTGCCGGACAAGGCGTGCGCCCTGGAGCCGCGCGTCCTGGGCACGCTCAAGCGGCCGGGGTATCGTATCGAGAAACTCGTGTTCCAGAGCCGGCCCGATTTGTGGGTCACGGGCAGCCTTTACCTGCCGGACCCGGCCGGAGACGCACGGCCGGCGGTGCTGGTTGTGCACGGCCACTGGCCGGGGGCGCGGCGCGATCCGGTCGTACAGGCGCGCTGCCTGGGGTTGGTGCGGCTCGGGTTTGTCGTCCTCGCGGTCGATGCGTTCGGCGCCGGCGAACGCTACACCCGGCCCGCGGCGGGGACCTATCACGGGGCGCTGTACGGCAGCACGCTGTGGCCGAGCGGGCACACGCTGCTCGGGATGCAGGTGTACGATAATCGCCGTGCGGTCGATTACCTAGTTAGCCGGCCCGAGGTCGACGGGCGGCGGCTCGGCATCACCGGGGCGTCCGGCGGCGGCAATCAGTCGATGAACGCCGGCGCCCTCGACGAGCGCTTCGGCGCCGTCGTCCCTGTCTGCTCGGTCGGGACCTATCAGGCCTACGTGCGTACCGCCTGCTGCGTCTGCGAGGTGCTGCCCGGGGCGCTGCGCTTCACCGAGGAGGGCGACGTTCTCGGCCTGGTCGCGCCGCGGGCGCTGATGGTGATCAATGCAACGCGCGACGCTTACCAGTTCAGCGTCGAGCAGGCACGCATCAGCCTCGCGCGGCCCGGGCCATCTATGAGCTGCACAAGGTCCCCGACAAGGTGCGGCACACGACGTTCGAATCCGGCCACGCCTACAGCCAGCCGATGCGCGAGGCGATGTACGGCTGGATGACGCGCTGGCTCAAGAACGAGGGCAAGGGCGAGCCGATCGCCGAGCCGAAGCACGAGATCGAAAAGCCCGAAGAGCTGGCGTGCTACCCCGAGGGCAAACGACCCGCGAGCTTCCTGCTGCTGCCCGAATTCGCCGGCCGGGCCGCGCGCCGCTGCTGGAGCGCGCCAACGCGGGCCGGCCCGACCACCGCGAGGCGTGGGAATCGACCGCGATGGACCGGCGCGAGCAGCTGCGGCGCATCCTCGGCGAATCACCCGCCCGGCGCTCTGAGGCGAAGGCCGGCACCACGACCACCGAGGGCACGTTGCGGACGCTGCCGGTGACGATCCATCCCGAACCCGACATGCCGCTGCCGGCGCTGTGGCGGCGCGGACCAACCGCGCGGCCGGCGCCCATCCCGCGTGCCTGCTCCTGAATCTCGACGGCAAGCAGCAGGCCGTCGCGCATCCATTGGCGGCGGCGCTGCTGGAAAGCGGCTGGTCCGTGCTCGCGCCGGACCTGCGCGCCACCGGCGAAACCCGGCCCGCCGGCGACACGATTGCCGGTGCTCCCGATCACAACAGCACCGAACATGCGCTGTGGGTGGCCCGGCCGTTGCTTGGACAATGGACGTTCGATGTGGGTTGCCTGCTGGACTGGGTGGCGACGCAGCCCAATGTGGATCGCTCGCGGCTGAGCGTGGTGGGCATCGGGCCGGCCGGCCTGGTCGCCCTGTGCGCCGCGGCCCTCTACGAGGATCGCATCGCGTCGGCCGGCGCGATCGGCACCTGGGCGAGCTACGTCACGACCGAGCCGTATCCCGTGGGCACCCCGATGGGCATTCTCGTGCCGGGCATTCTCCGCACCGGCGACGTGCCGCACCTGGCGGCGCTCGTTGCCCCGCGCCGCTTGCTCATCGCGGAGGCGCGCACGCCGCAGAATCGCGTGCTGACCGACAAGGAGCTGCGCGACGCATTCGCGTTTCCGCGCCATGTGTACCGTGTGCTGGCACGCGAGAACGCGCTAACGCTGCAGCCGGCCCTGCAGGTGAAGGAAGCGGTGGCGGCGCTCTGAGTTTACGTTTAGCGCTCGCAGCCCGAGCGCTAAACGTAAACATCGATGATTGGACTCATTAGTACATGAACGTCACCTTCACCTCGCAGGTGACAGGAATCAACCCGGTTTCCGAAGTGGGCGTGTCGGGCCGGAAACGGCGGATCGCCGCGTACTCTTCCGGCACGGCGATGTCGATTTCCGCCACCTGAAGATTGGCCTGGTCCCCGACCGCCGCCCGTGCATTTTCCGTCGCTTCTTTGACGGCGCGTTTGATCGCTTGCCGGCGCGCGTCGCCGGGATTCTCGACAAGCCATTCGATCCGCGGCCCCGGGAAGTTTTCTGTGACACCCGGGCCGAGCAGCCGCGCGCCGCGGAATCCCGTGTCATCGCTGGCCGCCATGCCGCCGTTCTCGACGACCAGGTCGACGAGCTTGCGCACGTTGGTGCCGAGCCGTTCCAGGTCGGCATCGCGGAGCGTCACGACGAACAGCGTCTGGATCTGTTTGGTCTGCACGGGCACAAGCGCCCCGCTCGCGCAATGCCGCCGACGCCGGCACCCCCGGGTCCGCCGCCAGCGAGACCGCCGGCGCCGCCGACGCCGATGCGGCGCTCGGTCACCTGCAGCGTGTTGATCGACGACGGCACCACCTGGATCTGGAGGCTCGCCAGCGCCAGGTCGGCGATCCCCTTCTTCATCTTCGCGACTTGCTGGTCATTGTCTTCGCGAATGTTGGCTTGGGTTTGGCTCGTGACCACAAAGGACAGGCGAGCAGCGTTCGGCTTGACGTACGTCGTGGCGTTGGCCGTGACGACCACCTTGCGCGTTTCGCTCTTGCCCTGCGGTCCCGCGACCACCGTTTGTCCGAGCACCGGTGCGGTCATCGCAAGGCAGCAGCACAGAGCAAGCGCCGCGCGCGAACGGTTCGCCCCCTCACCCCCAACCCCTCTCCCCCGGCGGGGAGAGGGGAGTGATGAATGGTTCGCCCCCTCACCCCCAACCCCTCTCCCCCGGCGGGGAGAGGGGAGTGATGAATGGATCGGCTTCATGGTCACCTCCAGGAATTAGGGGCGGCCGAGTGTTCAGGCTCGCCAACACCGGCGAGCAAGGAGCGGCGGCCGCGATCCTGCGATCGTCGCGCGCCGCCGGGGACATTTGCAAATGAAAACCGGATGAGAAGTGCGCGGCTGCCATAGGATAACGAGCATCGCCTGAAACGCGGCCTTTCCCTGAGTACACCATGACTGCGACCACCAATCGCCTCGCCGGCGAGACGAGCCCCTATCTCCGCCAGCACGCGCACAACCCCGTCGACTGGTACCCGTGGAACGACGAGGCCCTGCAGCGGGCTCGCGCGCTGGATCGGCCGATCTTCCTCAGCGTCGGCTATTCCGCGTGCCACTGGTGCCACGTCATGGAGCGCGAGAGCTTCGAGGACGCCGACGTCGCCGCGGTGCTCAACGAGCACTTTGTCAGCATCAAGGTCGATCGCGAGGAGCGCCCCGATCTCGATCAGATCTACATGGCCGCCGTGCAGCTCATGACGCGCCACGGCGGTTGGCCGATGTCCGTGTTCCTCACGCCGGCGCTGGAGCCGTTCTACGGCGGCACCTACTTCCCGCCGGCCGACCGTCACGGTCTGCCGTCGTTTCGCCGGGTCTTGCTCGCGGTCGCCGACGCCTGGAAGAATCGCCGGGCGGAGCTGATGGCCCAGGCGAAGGACCTGGCCGGACACGTGCAGCAATCGATGCAGGTCGAGACGCAACCCGGCAGTCTCGACGAACAGCTGTTGCGCGGGGCCGGCAACCACCTGCGGCAGGCGTTTGACGCGACCTACGGCGGGTTTGGCCGCGCTCCCAAGTTTCCCCATCCGATGGATCTGCGGCTCCTTCTGCGGCTCTGGCGCCGCTTCGGCGACGACAACGCCCTGCAGATCGTCACGACCACGCTCGATCACATGGCCGGCGGCGGGATCTACGACCACCTCGGCGGCGGGTTCCATCGCTACAGCACCGACGAGCGCTGGCTGGTGCCGCATTTCGAGAAAATGCTTTACGACAATGCCCTACTCGCCGTCGCCTATCTCGAAGCCTATCAGGCGACGCGCAACACCCGGTATCGCGAGGTCGTCGAAGAGACGCTCGGCTATGTTGCGCGGGAGATGACCAGCCCCCAGGGCGCGTTCTACAGCACGCAGGACGCGGACAGCGAGGGGGTTGAAGGCAAGTTCTTCGTCTGGTCGCGCGGAGGTGGAGCGCATCCTGGGCCGCGACGAGGCAGAATTGTTTTGCGCCGTCTACGACGTGACGGAAGACGGCAACTGGGAGGAACACAACATCCTGCATCGCAGCCGCAGTGACGAGCAGGAGGCCAGGCTGCTTAAGCTGAGCGTCGACGACCTGCGGTGCCGCCTGGCGCAAGCCGGCGGAAGCTCTTCGAGCATCGGGAGCAGCGTGTCAAGCCGGGGCTGGATGACAAGGTGCTAACGGCGTGGAACGCGCTGATGATCGGCGCCTTCGCCCGCGCGGGCCAGGTGTTCGACAACGGCGATTTCGTCAAGAAGGCTGTGGCGGCCGCCGACTACCTGCTGCAGCGGATGCGCACCGCCGAGGGCCGGCTTTACCGTACCGGTCTGCCCGGCGCGGATCAGCCGCGGCTGAACGGCTACCTGGAAGACTATGCTTATTTCATCGACGCGCTGGTCACGCTCTACGAGACGACGTTCGAGCCGCGCTGGATTGCCGCGGCGCAACAGCTCGCCGAGGTCCTGTTCGAGCAGTTCTGGGACGCGCAGGGCGGCGGCTTCTTCTACACCGCCAACGACCATGAACGGCTCATCAGCCGCGGCAAGGATCCGCACGACAACGCAACGCCGTCCGGCAATGCGATGGCAGTCACGGGCCTCTTGCGTCTGGGCGCCCTGACCGGCGCGGCGTGTGCTCGACCGGGCCGAGCAGACGTTGCAGCTCTTCCGCGGTCTCATGGCCGAGATGCCGGCCGCTGCGGGCCAGATGCTGATCGCGCTCGACTTCTATCTGGGGCCGGTGGCGGAAATCGTCGTGGCCGGCGACATGGGCAACGATGAAATGCAGCGGGCGTTGCACCTGCTGCGGCGTGATTTTCGGCCGCACCAGGTGCTGGGATGGCGGCCGGCCGATCCCGCCGCCGCGGCCCAGGCGGAGAAAATCGTGCCGCTGCTCGCCGGGCGAACGGCACAGGAAGCCGTCACGACGTACATTTGCCGCCATTTCAGCTGCGAGGCGCCGGTGGTGGGGGCTGATGCGCTGGCGGCGCGGTTGGGGGCGCGATAGGGGAGGTTGTCCTGTTTACGCTTAGCGCTCGGAGGCAGCCGCCGAACGCTAAACGTAAACGGGTTCGCCGCCGCTATTCGTTGCACGCCTCGTCGAGCACCGACTCGGCCACATAGATGGGCACTTTCGCCGTGACGGCCACCGCGATGGCGTCACTGGGGCGGCAATCGACCGGCACCAGCTCGCCGTCCTTGCGCACCCGCAGCTGCGCGAAATAGGTGTGTTCACGCAGGTCATTGATGTACACGTCCTGCAAATCGCCGCCCAGGTCGGTGATCAGGTTGACGACCAGATCGTGTGTCATTGGCCGCGGCCATTGGGTGCCGGTGACGCGGCGTTGGATGCTCATGGCCTCGAACATGCCGATCACAATGGGAAAGCTGCGTTCTCCTCCCTCGACCTCGCGCAGGATGATGATCTGCTGATCGTTGATCTCGTTGATGATGATGCGCCGCAAATCCATCAGAACGGGCACAGCAGCCTCCCTTTCGCCTGAACGAACGGTTCAGTGTCGTGGGGCAGGCGTCCCGCCTGCCATCCGCGGCAGGCGGGACGCCTGCCCCACGAACGGTTATGCGCTCGCGGAGGGTCCCGGCGGCGGCAAAGCGATTGCGGGCCGACAAATCCAGTACAGCCCGAGCGCCTCCGCATCCGAAAGAGAACCCAGCAGACGCTGCGCCGACCACCGCCCTGGGCACCGGCCCACCATCCGCGGCGACGCATCCGCTCCGTGGCGCATTATAGAGCCGCCACGGAAAGGGGGTCAAGCGACGCGGCCCGCGGTCCGGTTCGTAGTTCCGCCTTCAGGCGGCGCCGGCGGCAACCGCCTGAAGGCGGAACTACGCGCCGCGCCCGGCCTCGCTTGCATGGCAGCGCGGCGCGGCGTATAGTTCTGGATGACGAGGCCCGATTGCAGGCTTGCCTATCTCTGCTAAGATGAATGGCGCCGGCCGGCACCCTCCCACGGCACCGGCAGGCCCGCAATGCTTCAGCTCAAACGAGGTGGCCCCATGGCCCTGGCTCTCAATATCGGCAAGTGCACCCTCCTGGGAAACTACCGCGAAAATAACGAAGACGCCGTCGAGGTTAAGCAATTTCCCGACATGACCGTCTGCCTCGTGGCCGACGGCATGGGCGGCCAGGCGTACGGCGAGGTCGCCAGCAAGCGCGCCATCGAGGTGGTGCCGCGCGAGCTGCGCAAGAACGTCACCGCCGGCGCCACGCCCGATCAGCTCCGCGAAGTCATTCGCAAGGCCGTCCTGCAAGCCAACGAGGAAATCCTCACCATCGCCGCCCTCGATCGCGACCTCAAGAACATGGGCACCACGGTCGTGCTGGCGCTGTGGCGGCGCGGTCATGAAATGTATCTGTCCAACCTCGGCGATAGCCGCGCCTACCTCATCCGGAACCGGCACATCGAGCAGCTCACCGTCGATCATTCCCTCGCGCAGGCCCTGGTCGAGAACAAGACGATCTCGGCCGAGGAGGCCAAGGGCCATCGCTTCCGCAACTATCTGTGGAAGTACCTCGGCTGCAAGGAAAAGGACATGGGCGAAGGCCCCGACATCAAGGTCGTGCCGATCCAGCCGGGCGATCGCTTCCTGCTGTGCAGCGACGGCATGACCGGTCCGGTGCCGGACGAGACGATACTCGAGTTCATGATGGGGCATCCCGACGCCCAGGAATGCGCCGACGGCCTGGGCCAGCTCGCCCTCGAGATGGGCTCGCGCGACAACGTTTCCTGCATCGTGATCGATGTTGTGAATCAATAAGGCAACCGGGCCAAGTTCGGCAAGGGACTGGCCGACAAACTTTTCCAAGTCTGGCTGCGCGACGGCCACGAGCATTGGCTGCTCATCCACATCGACGTCCAGGGCGATTACGAAAAGGCGTTTGCGGAGCGGCTGTTCCGCCACAACGTGGCGGCGTACGCGCTGTATAATCGGGAGGTGGTGAGCGTTGCCGTGCTGTGCGACGCCGATCCCGATTGGCGGTCCACCTTACAAGCATCGAACGCCTGGCCCGCAAGGAACGCCATCAGCAAGGTCTTCAGCAAGGCCGCGAGGAGGAGTTGCGCGAGGTCATCGCGGTGGCCTTGGAGGCAAAGTTCGGCAAACCCGGCCGCAAGCTACTGCCGAAAATCCGCGCGCTGCCGGACCTGGCTGCGTTACGGGCCCCTTTTTTCCTGGGACCACGGCGCAACCTCGCGGAGCCTACCTGATGTCTGATGTTGGAGCGGCGGATGACGGAACCACGGACGGCGATCTGACGATCTTGCTTCAGGCGTATGCCCAGGGCGATCGACAAGCACTGCATTTGCTCATCGACCGGGTATACACAGAATTACGCGCTATCGCTGCCGGGCGACTGCGGGGTGAAAGCCACAATCCGCTGATGGGGCCGACGGCGCTCGTCAACGAAGCCTATATCCGACTCGTCGGCGGAAAAGGCCCGAGCGAATGGACTAATCGACGCCACTTTTTTGCCGCAGCTTCGGAGACGATGCGGCGAATCCTCGTCGATCAAGCGCGGCAACGCCTGGCAGGCAAACGTGGCGGCGCCGCCGTGCACAAGATGATGGACGAAGTTGCCATCACGGCTGACCTGCCCGATGAAGAACTGGTCGATGTCGACGCCGCACTAGAAGCATTGGCCAAGATCGACCCCGACAAGGCCGACCTCGTCAAACTCCGCTTCTTCGTCGGCCTGTCCGAAAACGAAGCCGCGGACACGCTGGGAATTTCTCGCGCAACTGCATCGCGCCACTGGACTTTCGCACGAGCCTGGTTGTTTAACCGGCTGAAAGCGCCGGCGGTAGGAGCAAACCCACCGTAGGACGGCTCTCCTGAGCCGTCCGGTAGGCCCGGACGGCTCAGGAGAGCCGTCCTACGGTGGTACGTTTTCGGCTGCCGCTCGCCAAAGCGCGGGCACCGGACTCGGCGTCTGCGGATGAAAAATCCGGAAAACCGTGAGGCGCGTGAGGCGCAGGATTGAAAAATACGCATGGAGATGCGGAGGCGATTGAGTACTGGAGTGCGGATCGTGAGCGAAACGAAAAAACTGGAAGAGATCTTCGCGCAGGCGATGCAACTGGTCGACATGGAAGAACGTCGCAAGTTCGTTGAGCAAGCCTGTGCAGGGGATGTCGAACTCACGCAACATGTGTCCGCGCTGTTGAAAGCCGCCCAGGAAGCTGGCAGCTTTCTCGAATCACCGGTGCGCATGACCGAGCCCGCTGGCGAGACGGAGTTCCCGTTCCTGACGGCACCGCTGGTGGCCGGTGACATGGGGTCGTTGGGGCCTTATCGCATCCTCCAGCGCGTCGGCCGCGGCGGCATGGGAATTGTCTTTCGGGCGATCGATCCCAAACTGCAACGGGTCGTGGCCGTCAAGGTGCTGGCGCCGGAGATTGCGATCAACCCGACCGCCCGCCTGCGGTTCGAGCGCGAAGCCCGCTCCGCCGCGGCCGTCAGTCATCCGCACGTCGTGGTGATTCATGCGGTCGATGAAGCCCACAAGCCACCGTATCTGGTGATGGAGTTTGTTCAGGGCAAGACGCTGGCGGAAAAGCTGGCGGCGCAGGGGATGCTGTCCGTCAAGGAGATCCTGCGGATCGGTGCGCAGATTGCGGAAGGACTCGCGGCCGCTCACCAGCAGGGGCTGGTACACCGCGACGTGAAGCCCGCCAATGTCTTGCTGGAAAACGGAGTGGAACGGGCCAAGGTGACCGATTTCGGCCTGGCCAAGACCGTGGATGACGTGGCGCTAACGCGAACCGGCGATTTGTCCGGAACCCCACAATTCATGTCGCCGGAACAGGCCTCCGGCGGACCGATCGACCACCGGACGGATCTCTTCAGTCTGGGGGCCGTCCTCTACGCGATGTGTACGGGGACAGCGCCATTTCGGGCCGACAATCCGTTAGCGTTATTGAAGCGTATCTGCGAAGATGTCCCGCGACCGATTCGACAGGCCAATCCGGACGTGCCGGACTGGCTGTGTGCGATTGTCGGTCGCTTACTGGCGAAGTCTCCCGCAGACCGTTTTCAGACGGCGGCGGAAGTGGCCGCTTTACTTCAGAAGCATTTGGCGACGGTCCAGGGGTACATCGCCCGACCAGCACTGGAAACCAAATCCCGGTCTACTTGGAAACTACGGCGGCTTTGGCCCTGGCCCATGCTCGCAGTCGGCCTCCTGGTGGGTATTGGCGTCCTGGTGTGGCTCGCTCTGGAGCGAACGCAACGCAATCTCGGCGACACACTACCGGAGACCAGCGAAAAAGCCCCGGACGCTTTGCTTCCAGGAGGAGCGGCGAAAACACAGAAGCCAGGACTTGCCTCGGCGGAGGGGAACGAACTACCCGATCCATTTGAGGAGAAGAAAGCCGGGGATCACCGCGACGACAACGTTTTGAAGCTGAAGCTCTGCTGGTGCCCGACCGGGACGACGCCCGGCTTCTGGATGGGGCAATACGAGGTGACGCAGTCGGAATGGGAGGGCCTGATGGCGTCGATGCCGTCCCACGCGCTGGATATGGGGAAGGGACGTCGGTACCCGATCTACTACGTGAGCCACGACGATGCGACGGCGTTCTGCCGGAAGCTGACGGACCTGGAGCGGAAGGCGGGCAGGCTGCCCTCGGGATGGGTGTACCGGCTGCCGACCGAGGCGCAGTGGGAATACGCGTGCCGCGCGGGAACGACCACGGCCACGGCGTTTGGCGACAAGCTGGACAGCACGCAGGCGAACTTTAACGGGGATTGGCCCCATAACCCGGAGGGGGGGGCACCGAAGGGACCCAACCGCGCCAAGGCGGTGGAGGTCGGTTCGTTTCGCCCCAATGCCTGGGGGATTTACGACATGCACGGCAACGTCGCGGAGTTCACGGCCACGCCTGTGCGGATCCGCGGCGGGAGCTGGTGCGACAGCGGCAGGAACTGCTGCTCGGAGATCTTCATCCCTGTCGGCCCTGACGCATGCGGGGCAAACCTGGGGTTCCGCGTGGCGCTGGTGAGGAAGTAGCCAGTCCGGTCATGGCGTGCCTGGCCATCAAACTTCGTAAGAACAGTTTTCGCATCGTTTTATTCCATTAAAGTTCCGGGAGGTCGCTCCAATGGCTCTGTCCCCAGCCTGCCCCAGTTGTACGCAGACCCTGTCGGCCCAGAATCTCCAGCCAGGCCAGGATGTGGTCTGTCCCAGGTGTGGAATGAAGTTCCGGGTGCCGACCGAGACTCCGGCGCCGAACGACGGCTGCGCCGGCCAAGCCGAGCACCGCGGTCAAGAAAACCGCCGCCAAGAAGTCGCAGGTGGTGCCGCGGCCTAAAACGGGGATTGCGCCGACCGCCGCCAGCCCAACCAGCACGGCGCCGGCCTCGGCCGCGCCTCGTGCCGGGCGTAAGGACGTCGCCACCGGCGCAACTCCGGCCGGGTCCAGGCTCCAAGAGCGGCGGCGCTTGCTCCTGGTGGGTGGGTCGCTCGCGGCCGTCCTGTTCCTGCTGGTCGCGGTGCCCGGCGCGATCGGTGTTGCCTGGTGGCTTCTTGCTGCCGATACGAACACCAAGCGAACCAACCTTGCCGCGGAGCCGCCCGCGCCGAAGGCGGGTCCCGTGTCCACCGCGCCTACGGCAGAGCCGGACGGGGAGGACGATGCGACGCCGCTCAACCGGGGCAACAACTCGCGCAGCGACAGTGGCAAGGAAGAAGCGAAGCCTGTCGCGCGGCGGCGCTGACGGACGAGCAGGTTTACAACAAGACACTGCTGTCCACGGTCTGGATTACGACGCCCGATGGCTCGGGCTTGGGCTCGGGCAGCCTGATCAACAAGGACGACAAGTTGATCCTGACCAACGAACACGTGGTCGGTGAATTCAAAGAGGTGTTGGTGTTTTTCCCCCAGTACAAGGGGGACGAGCCCATCGCCGAGAAGGCCCACTACGTGCCCGAGCGCGGCTGCATAATCGCCAAGGTCCTTCCCGTGGACCGGGACCGGCTGTGCGGCCTGGCCTTGATCCAGTTGCGCGATCCGCCGCCTGCCAAGGCCCAAGCGTTGCCATTGGCCAATCGCAAGATCGGCCCCGGCATGAAAGTGCAGTCGATCGGCAATCCCCGCGCCAGCGAGGCACTGTGGGTCAACTCGACCGGGGCTGTCCGGCAGATCTGTAAAAAACCCTGGCCGGACGACAAAGGCGTCCGCAAGGCCAAGGTGGTCGAGACCGAATCGCCGGGCAATCTGGGCGACAGCGGCGGGCCGGTGGTGAACGACCGTGCCGAGCTGATCGCCGTGGTCCAGAGCGGCGATTTCACCGCTCGCCTGATGACGACGTTCATCCACGTCGATGAGGTGATAAACCTGCTCCAGTCCCGTGGCTACAAGTGGGTCGATGGCGCGCCGAGCGGCGGCACGGTTGTCGAAATCGCCAAGCTCCGTGGGCACCTCAAGAGCAAGAACCTCAAGGTTTGCCGGCAGGCGGCGCGCACCCTGGCCGATCTGGGCGCCGAGGCCGAGCCGGCCGTAGCGGAGCTGATCGACGCGCTGGCCCACAAAGACAGCGTGGTCCGCCAGCTCGCGGCGCAGGCCCTGGGCCAGACCGGCGATTCGGCCAAGGGTGCAGCGCCGGCCCTGATCAAGTTGCTCGACGACGTCGAGGTGCGAGCGGACGCTCTGAAGGCGCTGGCCCAGCTTGGCAAGGCGGCTGAGCCCGCGGTCCCCAAGCTGGAACCGCTGATCAACGCGGAGCAGAAAGGCGTGCGCGAGGGGACGTTGAGGCTCGTCCGCAGCCTTGGACCACAAGCAGGCAGCATGGTACCGGCCCTGATCAAGGTACTCGCGGATGGCGACCAGGCGATGAAGGTGCTCGCCGTCGAGGCTCTTGGGGCCATCGGGGGGCCGGATGCATCCGCGGCGGCGGAGCCGCTGGGCGTCCTGCTGGCCGGGTCCAAGGATCTGGCCCGGTCCCAGGATAACGACCAGCTGCGCATGCAGATTCTTGACTGCCTGACACTCATTGGCATGACGACGAAGCGTGCCGTGCTGCCGGAGCGTGCCGTGCTGCCGATCGAGGCGGCCGCCAAGGATCGCAACCCCGAAGTACGCGGGATGGCCGTCGTTGCCCTTGGCAAGCTCGGCAAGGACGGCAAGCTCGGCAAGGACATGGACGGCAATCGGGCAGCCATTGCCGTCTTCGACGCGCTTGAGCCGTATGACCCAATCATTCAGAAGTATGCTTTCGAGGCCTGGTCCATGCTCGGACCGAAGCAAGCACGTTTTGCCATTTACTACTTGCAAGAGCTTTGCAAGGTCGGCAAATCGATGGCGGCCCTCGAGCGCGGTGCCGTAAGATGGTCGACATGCAGAAAGCGGTGCTGGCCGACACCAAAAAGACCCACGATTCGATCCTCTGCGCAAGAAGCCGGATCGCGAAGATCAGCAGAACGCCCTTAGGCTGCAAGATCAGCAGAACGCCCTTAGGCTGTCCGACAGCGAGAAGGACATCATCATGGAGGCCAACAAGGCCATTCAGATGCTGGAGGAGGAAGGATCGGGCGTCGCGTTCCCAGAAGACTTCCAGCAGGTGCGCGAGGGCATGGAGCAGGTGCGCGAGGGCATGAAGCGCGTCCAGCGCCTCCTGGAGAGCGGCGACCTCGCCGGGGTGACCCAGCAGGCCGAGAAGGACATCGAGGATTTCTTGCAGAAGAGGATCGACGCGCTGAAGAAGGCGCAGCAGCAGGGCAAGGCGGGCCAGCCGCTCTTGAACTCTATTGGCGACAAGATTGACGCCGCCGAACTGCCGAGCTTCGAGAAAGTCTTTACGGATACGAACCGGCAAATCCACACGCGCGAATACGCCGGCCGAGTCCTCGAAAACCATGTTGCCACGCCGACGGCCAAGCTCGCCGTGAGATCGATTGACGCTCTCCTGGACGCACGCGAGTTCAAGATCCGTGGCCAGGCCGCGCTGGTCCTGAGCAAGTTAGGTCCTCGGGCTGCCGAGGCGATCCCGAAGCTGGCACAGCTCCTCAAGGAGGATGGCGCGTCCCAGGTCCGCCTGTGCGCGGCAAGGGCCCTGGAGCACCTGGGCAAGGAGAATGTCGCGGAGGCCGTGCGGGCCCTGAAACTTGCGCTGCGCTCGGAGAACATCCCCGCCGTGAAGGCTCAGGCAGCGCGGGCCTTGGGAGCCATCGGCCCGAAGGCGGAAGCCGCGGTGCCGGACCTGGGCTATGGATTACTGGAAATGGATTTCGCCCGCGTAGTCGACCTCGACGATCAGGGCAAGCAGCTCGTGCAGGCCACGCAGATCAAGCAGCAGCGCGCCAACGAGGTGTCCAAGCTCATCCCGAACGAAAGGGACTCCGCGAAGAAGCAGGAGCTGATCCAGGAAGGCCTCAAGCTCCGCGAAGAAATGGCCGAGCTGGACGCGCATCTGAAGCAGGTCGAGACGGAGCTGCGCACGGTGCTCGTCACCCGGTGCGAATGCGCCATTGCCCTGGGGCGCATTGGCCCGGCGCGGCCAAGGCGATCGAACCACTGAGGAAGGCGGCTTGCAGCCGCCATTTCTACACCCGCCTCCACTGCATTAACGCGATCGGGAAAATCGGTCCGGGGGCGGAGCCGGCGATCGACGCACTGCTGTCGTGTTTCCGCGATCAGCCCCCCCAGTTCGAACGTCGAGCAGTATGTCCTGCTCTTCAACGCCTCGGTCATTGCGCTGGCGAAGGTTGGTGAACCGGCGCGGAAGAAAATCAACGATCTCAAGATCCTCAAGAATAGCCCGAATTTGTTCGAAGCTATCGGGGCGGCACTGGCGATTGAGAAATCCGATCTGCCGAAGGATAAGGTCAAGTCCTGGGCGAACAATATCCAGATGAACCTGTTGCCACGGATGCCGCGGAACCATCCCGACCCGCTCGTCCGCGAGTTTCGCCGGCGGGTCGTCGAGGCCATCGATCGCCTTAACAATCGATGAGGTGTTGTTTAGCCGCTGGTCTCGCCGGGATGGTCCCGGCGAGTCATCCGACGGTCCTTTACTGCAATGGGGAGGTCCTGCAATGAAGCTGCTGACTGCCGTCCGTCATCCTCGGTGTCTGGGCGCGATCGCTGTGCTCCTGGGTGTTTGTGCTGGTCCGGGGCAAAGCCAGGATCCGAAGCTGGCGCCGACGTTCGGTTCCAAGACTCTTCAGTCCGGTTTCACGCCTGATCCATTTAGCAAGGACGTGACCGCCGGTGGCAAGAAACAGGTCACCGTCGGTGGCGTGAAGATGTGGATAGCGAATGCGCCGGATTTCTCGGTCAACTACAAGGCGGGGGATCTGCCCTTGACGTTCTACGTGCGCTCCACGGCGGACACGACACTGCTGATCAATCTTCCCGATGGCACCTGGATCGCGGACGATGATTCTGATGGCAACCTCAACCCGGCGTTGAAGGTGGCTCGCCCTCGGTCGGGTCGATACGACATTTGGGTGGGCACGATTAATCAGGGCAATCCGCAGGCCACCTTGCACATCACCGAGCTTCGCTGAGGGCCGCCGCCGGGGAACTCACAAGAAGATTCGAACCATCGGGGGCTTTAGCCCCGGTAGGGGCGGCAGACAGTAGCCCAGGACGTAAGTCCTGGGTTTATGCGCAGGAGCACCGGTTGGAGTCCCAGCAGGGACGGCAGAAACGCACGCCAGGCGCTCGCTCTACCGTCCCTACCGGGGCTCAAGCCTGTTTGCGACGGCGAATCCCAGGACTTACGTCCTGGGCTACTGTCTGCCGTCACTACCGGGACTAAGGCGGTGCATTGATCGCGCAGCAGCCAATAAGGGCGTCGCACCATGGCCTTCTCCTTCGTCCGCTCCCTGGTGAAGCACACGCTCGAGCATGGCGACTGCTGCGATTCTTGGTTTTGAAGTCCATGAGCCACGCATTCGACGAGTTCCGTCTGGAGGACATCGCGGAGCGGCACCGGGTTGGTACGGCTATGTTCGTGCCACTGGTTGTCGAACGCCTACGGCCGCGCGTGGGCCTGACCGATTGCCTCCTGACCGTGGACCTACGCGGCTTCGAGGAACGCCCGCAGACACGGCATTTGCGGCCAACCTGGTCGGAGGCAAGCAGCCTGCCGAAGCCGCCCGGACTACAGGAGAACACGCTCACCGAATGGGCGGCGTTGGGCATCGCCTGTGTCGTGCTGCGCCTGTATGCCGGCCTATCGATCCGCTCCGTCGCGGTACCGGGAAACAGTTTCGACTACTGGGTCACCGATGGGCGCTGGCAGTACGGCCTGGAAGTCAGTGGTACAATGAGCGAGGACGTGGAACCCCGCCACCGCGAGAAGGTCCGCCAGTTTCGGGCCAACCCCTACGGCGTGGATGGCTTGGCGGTGACGGTGGGTTTTCCGACCCGTGAGGTACTCTTCTCGCTCCATTCCTTTGCGGAGGAGACGGCATGAACGGTTCGGTGCGGCGTGGCATCGACTGCCAGGGTCTGGACGCAGTTGTCGAGGCGGACGAGCGCCTCGCGTCGGAGGCGATCCTCAAAGCCCGCCTCCTGCAAGACCAGCAACACCCCGACGAGGCCGCCCGCGAGTACGCCCTTGCCGCCGGGGTCGAACTGCGCCTGGCCGAGGCGTGCGATGCGCGGGGTCTTTCGGATAAGTCATGGGTTCATCGCTTCGGAGCGCTGCGGTGCAAGGCCCTGGCCGGCAACATCCACGACGCCATCGCGCTCGGCGAAGAGAGTCTCGCCCGGCCCGATGTGCCGCCGGCATTGCGAATGCGGTTGCGCGAGTACGTGGAATTGCTCCGCATCCGTCGGGCGCAGTGGTCGGCGGACCTGCCGCACGCCACCCGTGAGCCTCGGACATCCCCCTAGGGCGGGTTATTCGCCGGAAGTTCTGCTTTACCAACGGGCAGGGCTACAAAATCTTCGGTTGGTTTCCCGACGGCACGGGGGCTCTCACTGATGCGGCGCTGGATAGCTTGCTGGCCGAGCGCATTCAAGAAACGCGGGCGGCGTGGGACAGGCCTGACTGCGGCGCGGTCGAACTGGCGGCGCCCGTTGGCAAACGGGACAACTGAGCAGCCACCATCGCACCTTCACCCACAGAGGCGGATTATGCGCGTCCGACTGCTGAACTGCCTCGCGGGGGCCCTCGTCAAGCACGGGGTTCGCTTCCTGCTCAACCTGGCGCCCGGTGGCGAGGTGATTTTCGACATCGCCACGGATACCTGGGGAGAATACCGACGCGGGGGCGGGGCCGACACGGCCCGGGCCGAGCTGGAGGAGCTCGCCCAGGCGCCGGCCCCGCAGCTGAAGCAGGCCATCGCCCAGGCCGTTCAGGAGGTCGCCGCGAGTCAGCCTGCCCCGGTGCAAGAGGCGCTCGCCGGTTACCTAGCTCAGGTGCCGGCCGCGATCCGGCGCTCGCTGCGGCGGCCCTCCGATCCGAGCGGCACGACGGTGCCGCCGAGTCAGACGGTCCGCGAAGCCCAGGACCTGGTGCCGTTCCTGCCGGCGCGGCTGCCGCGCTTCAAGGCCGGCGATCGCCCGCTGCCCGGCGTCGACTGGGAGCTGGAAGAGCTGGCCGGGGTCGGCGGCTTCGGCGAGGTGTGGAAGGCACGCCATCCCTACCTCAAGAGCAAGCCGCCGGTCGCCCTCAAGTTCTGCCTCGACCCGGCGGCAAGCGCGGCGCTGCGCAACGAGGCCGGCGTGCTCGACCGCGTGATGCAGAAGGGGCGGCACGCGGGAATCGTGCCGCTCTTGCACACCTACCTGTCGGCCGACCCGCCTTGCCTGGAGTACGAATACGTCGAGGGGGGCGACCTCACCGGCCTGATCCAGGAGATGCACGCGCGCGGCCGGGTCAAGCCGGCCGTGGCGAACCGGTTGCTCGTCGCCCTGGCGGAAATCGTGGCGTTTGCGCACAAGGCGGAGCCGCCAATCGTCCACGGCGACCTCAAGCCGGCCAACGTGCTGGTGCGGCGCACCACCGAGGGTAAGGTGGCGCTGCGCGTCATCGACTTCGGCATCGGCGGGATCGCCGCGGCGCGGGCCGCGCAGGAGGTGCGCCAGCCGACGCGCAGCCGGCCCCAGCTCTTGAATGACGCGGTGCGCGGGCGCATACACCGATGTATGCGTCACCCGAGCAGATGGCCCGCCGGCCCGGCGCCCTGGCCGACCCGCGCGACGATGTCCACGCGCTGGGCGTCATCTGGTTTCAGCTCGTGACCGGCGACCTGGCGCTGACCAGCATCCCCACGGACTGGCGCGAACAGCTCGTCGAGCGCGGCGTGGGCGACGACTTGATTCGCCTGCTCGGCGCCTGCGTCGCGCCGAGGGCCGAGAAACGCCCGGCCAACGCGGCGGCGCTCGTCGAGCAGATCAACGCTGCCAATCTGCCGATTCTGGAGCTGGCGGAACCCGAGCCCATCGTGCTCACGCCTGCCAGCGCCGACAGGCCGCGAGCTGCTGCGCCGAAGACGGTCCGACCTGAAAAGTCGCGCAGCGTACCGCCGGGCGTGAAGCGCGCTACGGTGCGGCCCCAGCCGCCGGAGGAAACCGTGCGACCCGCCGCCGGCAAACGATCGAGCAAACGGCTGCTGGGCCCGGTGGCCACCGGGGTCCTTGTCCTCATGGCCGTCCTGGTCCTGTGCGCCGGCGGGTGGTATGCGCTGTATCGTCTTCACCCGCCGCAGCAGGTGCCTGTGCCGGTCGTGGATGGCAAGGGCAACGGCCTACCGCTGGCGCAGGATATCGGCAACAAGGAACCGCCGAAGGAGATCGGCAAAGAGGACCTGGCACTCCTGGGTACCGGGCGAGCCGAAACACAGAAGCCGGAGCTCAAGCCGACTTTCGGCGACGTCAAGTTGAAAGTCGGGTTCCCGAACGATCCGTTCACCAAGGAGCTGATCGCCGGCGGCTCGATCAAGACGAAGCTTGGCGGCGTCAATGCCTACGTCGCGGAAGCGCCGGATTTCAAGCTGTACTACGAGGCGGGGAAACTGCCGCTGACGTTCACCGTCGAGTCCCAGGCCGACACGACGCTGCTGATCAACCTGCCCAACGGCGAATGGGTCGCAGACGACGACAGCGGCGGCTTCCCGAATCCACTGATCAAGCTCGCCACGCCGATGTCGGGCCGTTACGACATCTGGGTCGGCACGGTCGGCAAGGACGCCGCCAAGGCGGTCCTGAAAATCACCGAGCTCAAGTAACAGGCCCGCCGGGGCTCATGCCACTGCATCTTCATCGCGGCGCTCCCTATGGCAAGGATGCGCTGAGGCCTGCAGCACGCGTTCGATGTCCTTTCTTCGTCATTCGATGAAGAGCGAGGCCTGGGCGCGGCGGTGCAGCAATACCGGGTCTACCAGTGGGAGACACCCTATACGGGCGGCCCCGGGATCCTGGCGGGCTTCCCGGAACCCCCCCCTCCGCGGCCACCAAGGTGGCGGCCCTCAGTTACCGAGACGGCGTTTGGGATGAAGACAAAGGCACCCTTTCCGGTGCGAAGAAGTAACTGCAACTGTCGTGACAGCTTTTTCCGCCCCCGGTGCACTATGGGCGAGCAGCCGGTTGCCCTCCAGGGCGACGACTCCCTGGATGTCCTCCAATCGGTCGATGCCGTCGCCGACCGGTTCGCGGCGGCCGAGGATCTCCGGCAATTCTTCGGAGAATTGCGGCGTAAGGTCGTTCGGCATGGCGTGGCTCCCGGCTCCAAGATTCGGTCGGAGGCTGCTCAGGGGGTGTCCGACCCGACCGAATCCCGCGCCTTTGAGAAAAGCGGTGCTGCGCGGGCGTGACATCCCCCGTTCACGCTCGCTTGGGCTTGCTTCCTCGCCGTTGCGTCACTGCCTGGAACAGGGCAGGTACGCAACAGAGCCAGCCCAGGATGCTCCCCCGGCCTGTCCGGTGATGCGTCGAGCGCTGCTCGCCCATCGTGACGGACACGGCCGGCACGGCGGCTGCGTCGCCGCTCTGCGCCTCTCCGATGCCTCAGTCCGTGGCCCCGCAGCGCCGGATGGCAGCAGATGCGATCGCCCCGGTCCCGCCGGGTTCGCATTGGTGAAGTTCGCACCAGCCCGTTCCGACAGCACGGCCGGATCCGGCCCGGCCAACGGGTCCGCGCCCCCAAGGCTGCACGGCGCGTGTGCCGGCGCCGCGTTGAGACTCAGGCCCAATGTTGACGGTGCCGCGGCCGGCATCGTCACCGCCGGCGCGATAGCGCCGCTCGGGACTAACCCCGTGACATTAACCAGGCCGGTCGCGACAGGACTGGCAAGCACGGCGGCGTGTTCGACCGTTTCCGAATGCGCGCTTGGGCATGGGCTGGTATCGGCGCTATGGCCCAGGACCGGCGCCGCTTCGGTAGCTCCGGCGATCTCCACATCGAAAACCTTGAACGCCGCCGGGCCGTCGCTGCTCCGTGCGCCGCCGCCGGTGTACACCAGGTTAGCATTTTGGATCGGGCTGACGGTCTGCCCGCCGCCATAACTCGAGCCCTGCCAGGCGACCAGGTCCGGCACCAGCAGGTTCGCCACCGGCGTCCCCAGGCCGGTCACGAGATTGTAGCCCGTGCCGGCGCTATAGCCATTGTTGCCCCCTGCGATGACGTTGTAATCGCTCTGCGGCAGGCCGTATAGCGCTTGCTGCGTGTTGGTGGGGCTCGTGCTGTTCAGCGCCGCTTGCCCCGCGGCTACCCGGCCCTGGTCGGCCAGCGCGATCAGACCCGCCCAGCACGGAGCCGACAAGCTCGTGCCGCCGACGATTTCGAACGGATCGCTGCCGGTCAGGTTGTACGGGTCGGCGATCCACGCGCCGGTAGCCGGGTCGGCCACGAACGACACGTCGGGCGTGGTGCGGTAGCCGGTGGACTGCACGCCCTGCTGATAGGCCGGCTCGGGCTCCAAGTGACTGATGCCGCCGCCGGAACCGATGACCATGCCCGAGGATTGATCGATCCCTTCACGCTGGCATTGCCGGACACCGTGAAGCCTCCCCCTTCGATGATGTAGACCCCCGCATTGAGGGTGACCGCGGCGTTGCCGGATATCGCGATCTGGCTATAGATGCCCGGCTTGAGCGTGTACGAACCATTGCCGCCGTCGCTGATCGAGCCGTAGTTGGTAAGCCCGGCCGTGCTCGGACCGGCGAGTGAGGCGAGCGGATCGGCGACCGGAGCCACGCCGGTTACGGGCGCGGGGCTGAGAGTGGCGTTACCGCTCTTGCTCACGGCGCCCACCACATGGATACTGCCGGCCTTGACCTGAGCGTTCCCGCTCGCGGTTAGGGCCGTCTTGGAATTGGAATCGACCACCACATTGCCTGGGATATTGATGCTGGCGTTGCCCGAGAGGGAGAGGGCCCCGCCGGCCGTTGGGTCCAGAATGAGAATCGTGGGCACGAGCGTCTGGGTCAGGCTGCCGCTGCTCGGCAGGAAGTCGACCCCGTAGGTGCCTCCGAAGTTGCTTCCCCCGCTGTACTGGGCCGTGATGGCATTCGCGCCCGTGGTTAGGGAAGAGGTCGTCACCATCGCGCTGCCGTTGGCGAGTGTGACGGTGCCCAGGTTGACGCCCGTGGTGGTATCGACGAAGACGACGCTGCCTGTCGGTGTGCCGGCGCCGGACGCGGTGGCCACGACGATGGCCGTGAACGTCACGCGCTGGCCCAGGAACGACGGGTTCATCGAGCTCGTCACCGTGGTAACGGTCGGCGTGACCAGCAAGTCCTGGGCGAACTGGGAAGTGTCGCCGGTGGACAGGTTGGTAGCCGTGGCCGAGAGGTAGTTTCGGCCCGCCGGGAGTGCGGCCAGCCCGGCGTTGGCGAAGGAGCCCCCGGTCACGTCTGCGTAGCCGAGGAATGTCTGGCCTTCGCCGTAGCCGGACGGGTTGGGCGACTGGTTGGCGAAGAACTCGAGGCGGAAGGTCGTGCCGGCGCCGCTGGCGAGCGCGCCGCTGATGGTTGTGCCGCTGCCTGATATGCTGGCCGACGTCAGCGCCGGGGCCGCCTGGTTGTTGTTAGCGCTCGTGGCGCTATCCAGGTGAATTCCCAGGCCGCCGCTGGCGTAGATGGAATTGCCGAGGATGGAGACACCGTTGGCACGTTACCGACGAACACGCCGTCGCCGCTGGTGCCAGCAATGACGTTGCCGGCCCCGGCCGCCGTCCCACCCACCGTGTTATCCGCGGAATCGACCGTGACCCCATTACCCGCGTTGTGCACGATGGCGTTGCCGAGGATGGCGTTGCCGTTGGGAGCATACTCCCCGCCAATAAAGATGCCGTCGCCGCCGTTGTCGGCGATGGTGTTGCCTGCGCCGGCCGTCGTGCCCCCGATCGTGTTGGTATGCGCGCCATACGAGATGGCCACGCCGCCGGCTCCGTTGCCCAGGCCTGTCGCGCCGTCCGCGTTGGTGCCGATCCAGTTGCCCTGCACCACATTGTCGCCGCAGCCGCCCCCGTAGAGGACCAGGCCGAAGCCGTTGTCGCCCAAGCCCGCAACCGCTGGGTTGCTGCCCGCGATCACATTGCCTGCGCCCGCGGTGCACCCGCCGATGAGGTTATTGCCGCCTGTGATAAACAGGCCGGTGCCGTTGCCGAGGGCTGTTCCGTCCGTGCCTGTCGTCGTGGTGCCGGTGGCGTCGGTGCCGAGGAGGTTGCCCTGAACAGTATTGCGTGCGTACGCACGTCCGTGCCCAGTCGTACCCCCATACCCATCCGCAGCTCTCCGTCTACCTCCAGGTGACCGGCCACCAGGGCCCGGCATCCGGCCGTGTCGTCGTCTCGCGGGAGGCCACCGAGGAGGAGATCGCCCACAGGCCGATTGACGAGTTCCAGTTACTCGGGCCGTTGACAGCTTTCCACCTCCAGGTGGAGATCATGGATTGTGAGTTCCCCGCGCCCGGCGTACACTGGTTGCAGGTTGTCTTGAACGAGAAGCTCGTTGCCGAGCGCCGCTTCTTCGCCAGCGAAATCCCGGGGAGACAGCAATGGCCAACCAATCGAATAAAACACAGGACAAACCACGCCACTGCGCGTATGACGGCCCGGCCCTCAAGGTGCCGCCCGGACAGCGCATCCGGCCCAAAAAGTTCGCTCGCTTCGACGACCCGGTCATCCCGCGCTCGTACTGGTACCTGACCGCCGGCTCGGCGGCTGCCGCCTTGGTGCTGGGCCTGCTCCTCAGCGTCTTCGTCCTCCGCTGAATCGCGCCTCTTTTCTCCAGTACACACCGGGGGCGGATCATCGGTCACGGTGCGCAGTCCGGATGCCGTGGCGATATCGGCATCCATGAGTGCTTCGCGGACGCTGCCATTATCTGCGCGGCCTGAAGCACAACCGAAGCACCAGCGAAGCAAGCCGAAAAACTTCGCTTATTTCTTTTTCCTCTTCCGATACGCCCGCGGGTCGAGGCGATAGGTGCCGCGGCGCTTGCCGCGGACGATCATGGTTTTCCAGGCCGGGTGACGGAAAAACAGCGGCTGGATCCGATCCTGCTGGAGCTTCGACTCGGCCTGGGCCAGCAAGGTGCTGGCGTGAACGTCCGGCGTGCCGTTGACCTGGGCCTCCCAGAGGATCTTGACGATGGCGGCCTGCATGGGGGAAAAGGCATGCTCGACCCTTGGCATCTCCGGCGCGATAATGACTCACGCCCAGGCGCTGCCAGCACGTTGCCAGTTCAGGCGGCGACGCCAGGGCAACCGCTTTCTTCGCCGCGGCGACGGCTGCAACGGGGTCGCGCAGCTTTTCATCAGGGGACGTGGACAGGAGCCAGGCGAGATTCGAGTAGGCGCCGGCAAACTTAGGGTCCAGATCGATGGCTTTGCGATAGGCGGCGATTGCTTCCTCGAGGCGGCCCGCCCGTCTCAGCGCGGCGCCGCGGTTGCTGTGAGCTGTGGCGAAGCGGGGCGACAGCTCGATGGCTTTCTCATGGGCGGCGATGGCTTCCTTCAGGCGGCCGGCTTCCATGAGCGCGACGCCGAGCGTGCTCTGTGCCGGCGCGTCCATTGGCTTGAGGCGGGCAACTTTCTCGAAAATGGGCGAGAGCACCCGCCCGTTCCCCCTTGTCCCGCAAAATAGTGGCCAGGTTGTGCTGGGCTCGGGAATCGCCGGGCTTGACGCGGATCGCTTCCCGATACGCGGCGACGGCCTCATCCCATTGGCCCTTGTCCTTCAGGGCGTTGCCGAGATTGTTATGGGCCGAGGCCAGGTCGGGCTGGAGGCGGATGGCCTCCTGGTAGCAGCGAATCGCCTGGTCGAGTTCGCCCTTGACCCTCAGGGCGTAGCCGAGGTTGTTATGGGCCGGCGCCAGCTGGGGTTCCAGACGGATGGCTTGCTGGCAGCACGCGATGGCATCGTCCGCTCGGCCGGCGCCTAACAGCGCATAACTGAGGCTCACGTGGACAAGGGCACTGTGCGGACGAAGGGCCAGGGCAATGCTGTAGCAGCGAATTGCCTCTTGCCACAGACCCGGCCGGGCGCTGGCGAGATGCCAGGCCAGCTCGAGGTTGAGCCAGAAATCATGCGGGTGTTGCCGCTGCGCTTGCGCAACAAGCGCGTGGCGAGCGGATGGGGAGCCATGTCGTCGCGCGATTTTCCCTGTTCGGCGGCCTGCATTCCTCGCAGAACTCTTACCACCAGGAGCACCGTCGACGGGGGTAACGTGACGGCCTGGTCCGAAGCCGCCCATTCTTCCAGGGCACGCTGATCACGCCTTTCCAGAGCGTCGCGCACTTGATTACGCAGAGCATCCGGGTCGGCAACGCGGGCAATCGCCAGCAGGTCATGCCAGGCGGTGTCGTCCTTCGGCCGCGTATTGCGGCAGACGATGGCCCAATCATCGAAAGCCGCGGCAAGCTCCAGGCAAACACTGCTGGCGCGGACGAAAGCAGCCGCCGCATCCGGTTTGGCGGTGATCAGGTCCAATCCATATTCGCCGAATGCCCGCATGTAAGCGGCATCGCGTGGTGCGATATCGAACGCACCGTCCCTGAGCGCGGCACTGCTGTCCAGTTGGATCTTGTCGAGTGCGGCAACCACCTCCAGGTCCCGACGACGCCGACGGACGCGTTTACGGGCTTGCTGGCTGCCGTCCTCGGCGAGCAGCCCTTCGGCGCGCTGGATCGCCGACAGGGCCTCGAACCATTGGTCTTGTTGCTGAAACGTCAGCGATTCGTCGAACGCCAGGCCGGCCTTTTCTGCCGCGACTGCCGCGCGGGCGGCCCGATCGCCCGTGACCCAGCCGATGCTGCCGGCCACGGCCGCAACCGCCATGATGCCGCACGCCACCGCCGACCCCACCAGCGCCTGGTGCCGGCGGCACCAGTGCCGGACATGCTGCACGATCGTCGGCCGGCGGGCTTCAATGGGTTTGTCTTCCAGGTAGCGCCGCAGGTCGTCCGCCATGCCCTGGGCGCTGGCGTAGCGCTCCTGCGGGTTCTTCTCCATCGCCTTGAGCACGATGATTTCCAGCTCCGCGGGGATGGCCTTGCTGATCCGGCGCAGCCGACGGGGCTCCTCGAAGGCGATCCGCCGCAGCAATTCCTGCCGGTCGCTCCCCGTGAAGGCCGGCTCCAGCGTCAGCAGCTCGTACAGCGTCGCCCCCAGCGAATACACGTCCGTGCGGTGGTCCACGACGACGCCCTTGGCCAGCGCCTGTTCGGGACTCATATAGCGCAACGTGCCGACCAGATCGCCCGTCATGGTCAGGCGCAGCGTCGCTCTGGATTTGGGCCAAGCCAAAATCCGTGACCCACAGGTGGCCCGCAGCGTCCACCAGCAGGTTCGCCGGCTTGACGTCGCGATGGACGATACCCATCTGGTGCGCGTAATCGAGCGCCTCCGCCGCCTGGACCCCTAGCCGCGCCACCGTCCGGAAATACTCCGGCGACCGCGCCGAGCGCTCCGTGGACAAACCGGCGATCGGCTGCGTGGTCGTGGCGGCAGCCGCGGCGGTAGGTCCCGCCTGCCGGGCGGGACCTGGCACGGTGCGTCCCGCCTGCCGGGCGGGACCTGGCGTGGGCAAGGTCCCGCCCGGCAGGCGGGACCTACCAGCGGGCACATCGACCTGGGTCAGCGCGCTCGCCAGGTCGCGGCCCTCGATGAACTGCACGGCGTAATAATGAACGCCGCGTTCGCAGCCGACGAAATAGACGGGCACGATGTTGGTATGGTGCAGTCCGGCCGCCGCCCGCGCCTCGTTCTGGAAACGCTGCAACTGCCGAGCGTCCAGGGTGGCCGCCAACGGCAGCACCTTCAGCGCCACGCGCCGGCCGAGCGAAATCTGCTCCGCCTCGTAGACGATGCCCATGCCGCCGCGGCCCACCTCGCGGATGAGCCGGAAACCCCCCAGGGTGCCGGCCACCACGTCGCGAATCTCGACATTCGGGCCATGGGGGGTCGGCGACGCCGCCCGGGCCACGTCCCGCAGCGGCGCGGCCAGGCGGTCGATGTGCTCGTGCTGGGCCAGGAACCGCGCCAGGTCGGCGGCGAACTCCGGATGGCCGGCCAGGAGCGCGTCGCGGTCGAGCGGCTGACCTGCTTCGACGGCTGCCAAACAGGCGGCGAGGATTTCCCCCAGTGGCTCGTCGCGCGACGATTCGACCAGGTCCATGACCGGCCCTGGGAAAACTTCCGAAGTCTCGGAGACTTCGGAAGTTTGACTTAGGGGCCCGGCTCCGCGAGCAGGGCGTGTAACTTGTCCAGTCCCCTATAGAGCAGCTTGCCGACGGCCCCCTTGGTTCGCTCCAGCCGCCCGGCGACCTCGCCCAGGGGCAGGCCCTTCAGGGTGGTGCAGCTCGACCGCGTTGCGCTGGTCGTCGGGCAGCTGGGCCAGCACTGCGCCAGCCGCAAGAGCTGCTCGTTGCGCTCGGCCTGCTCGCTAGGCGACGACTGTTCGGCGGCCAGCCAGCCTTCGAGGCGCACCGACGATTCCTCAAGGGCCGCCTCCAGCGATTGCTCCCGGCCAACGTCCCGGCCCGCGGTGGTCAGCTTGCGGACCTCGTCGGTCAGGTTGTGGGCCAGGGCCTTCCGCAGCCATGCGGCCTGCTGGGCCCGGTCCATCCGCGCGAGCCGGTCCCAGGCCTGGTGCGCTTCGAGCAGCGTTTGTTGCACGACGCCGGACAGGTCCACCTTGCCTTGCAGCCGCGAGTCGAGCTGCAAGCGGGCCAGCAAGGACAGATAAGCGCGGAACCGCTCCAGGTCCCGGCCTCGGTCCTCGGTATCGCGAGTCATTAACGCCGCCTATTCAACAAGCGTGAAGGAAAGGAAAAACGGACGCGCCGCACCGGATTTTTCCGCGCCAGCCTCCTCACCCCATCCCTTCTCCCCGCGGGGGAGAGGGGATGGGGTGAGGGGCAAGTGCAGGGGCCGAAGCCCATTATGACGAGGGCCCAAGCGATTGCAAGGGGCTGTTGCCAGCGGCGTCCACAGCGATGCCGGCAGCCGGCGACGGCCCGATGTCCCGGACGAGCTCGAAGCCTACGTCGCTCGACTGCGGGACCGCGATCCGCTGCGCCGACCGCAGCTCGCCTTGAACGTGGTCAGGCAGCTGGCGCGCTTTGCCGACGTATAGGCGAGCGGCAGGAAATAAGGCAACGTTGTTTAACGTCCTTTACAGCCGCATTAGGCGCCGTTAACACCTTCGCGGCGGCGGCGACCCACCGCCGTTGCTGCCTACAAAAAAGTTTGTTGACGTAAGCTGTTGTCCTGCATGGGAAAAACCTTGATCGCTGTCGTTCGGATTCTCGCGCCGGCCTCGCTGGCATCGCAATTGCTTTCTACTAGCAACGTCGCTAACGGGACTAGTGCCGGACAGTGTCGTCTTCACAGCGTTCCGAGTGCATTTAACTTTGAGGAGTGCCCATGAAATTCGTGCGATTGACCCGAGTGAGCCTTGGTTTGTTCCTGATCGTTCTGGGGTCGGCGACCCCCGCCTATGCCGGCGCTTGCCTGCCCGGCGTGCCTGAAGTCGATCCGGGTTCGGTGATGGGCGCCCTGGCTCTCCTCTCGGGCGGCCTGCTCATGATTACCGATCGCCTGGCCCGCAAGTAACGCAAGCAACGCCCGTACCCCCCTTCCCCTCGCAGCATCCCTCCCCTTTGCCGCCGGGTTCGGTCCGACACGATCACCGTGCGCGAACGAACCCGGCACCCCCTGATCCCTGACCAAACGTGGATTGCCATGATTGAGGTAAGCCCTGCGCTTCACCGGCGGCAGCCGGTGCGCGCCTGGAGTTTCACGGCCATCTCCGGCTGGTGGCGTCCGGTCCTGTTGCTGGCGCTGCTGCTGCCGTTGTTGCCGGCGGAGATCCTGCTGCTGACGCTCCGCTTCGACGCGGGCCGACTCGCCGAACAGGGCGGCATTTGGGCCTGGCTGCTGGTCTATTCGTCGCGGCTGCTCAAGGCGTTCCTGGCGGCGGTGGCGGCGGCGCTGCTGCTCGGCGGCGCCCGGCTGTGGCGCGAGGGCGCACCCCGGCAGCAACAGCTCGCGTCGCGGTGGCGGCTGTACCTGGTCGCTCATGCGGCGGCTTTCCTGGCGTTCGCAACCCTGACGGAACGCCTGTTCGAGGGCGACCTGCTCGCCGAGCACCCGGCCGTGTGGGCGAGTGCCTGGTTCGCGCTCGGGCTGGCGACGTTCGGATTGTGGCTGGCTGCGCTGGTGCCGCCGTCCGTGTGGCTGCGACGGGCCCACGCGGCGGCCTGGCCGCTGGTCGGCGGCGGCGCCATCGGCCTGCTGGCCCTGGGCTTCGCGATTCCCACGCAGCAATTGTGGATGCCGCTCGGACAGGCGACGTTCGGCCTGGTCGGCGGCCTGCTCGGCCTGACCGGCGCCGAAGTAGTCAGCGATCCGCAGGACCTGAGCATCGGCACGGCAACATTCGGCGTGCGGATCGCTCCGGATTGCTCGGGCTACGAAGGCATCGGCCTGATGCTGGTCTTCCTGGGGGCTTACCTGACGCTGTTCCGCCGCCACCTGCGTTTCCCGCAAGTGCTGATCCTGTTCCCCGCCGGCGTGATCCTGATGTGGCTGGCCAACGCGGTGCGCATCGCCCTGCTGATCCTGATCGGCTCGGCGGGCGGCGAGGCAATCGCGCTCGGGGGATTTCACTCGCAGGCGGGCTGGCTGGCGTTCAACGCGCTGGCACTGGGCTTTGTCGCCTTGACCACCCGAGTGCGCGTCTTCCAGGCGGACACCGCCGTCGCCGCGCCCAGCGCCCACAACACCCTCGATCCCACCGTGGCCTACCTGGCGCCGTGGCTGACGATCCTGGCCGCGAGCCTCGTGCTGGGCGCGGTCACCGCCGGTTTCGACTGGCTCTACCCGATCCGAGTGGTGGCAGCCACCGCAGTGCTGTGGCGGTGCCGTAAGGCCTTCGGGCAATGGGACGGGTCTTGCTCCTGGCAGGCCGTGGCGCTGGGCGTGGTCGTCTTCGCCGTGTGGCTGCTCCTGGCGCCGCGGGACCTGTTGGTTGCCGCCGGGCCGTCCGCGGACTGGACCGAGTCGGATCCGGCCTGGGCCACGCTCTGGCTGCTCTTCCGCGTGGCCGGGTCGGTCCTCACCGTTCCGTTGGCCGAGGAACTGGCCTTTCGGGGCTACCTGGCGCGACGGCTGTCGCAGCGCGATTTTCAGCAATTACCCCTGGGCCGCATGACCTGGGTGTCGATCGTGGTTTCTTCCGTACTGTTTGGCCTGCTGCACGGTTGCTGCTGGCCGGCCGGCATCGTGGCCGGCCTCCTGTTCGCCCTGGCGGCGCGGCGCCGCGGCCAATTGGCCGATGCCGTCGCCGCCCACCTGACCGCCAACGCCTTGCTGTGCGTGTATGTGCTCTGCACCGGAAATTGGCTGCTGTGGAATTAACGGAACCGAGTTGTTTCTTCAACCATTGAGAGGCTTCACATGAACTGGCTTTTTTCCACCTTCGCTCGACGTTTCGGCAAGCGCAAGCCTGCCAGCACCTGTCGCCAGGCCGCGCAAGCCGCGTCAGCGCGCCGGCACTCCTTCCGTCCCGGCATGGAGGACCTGGAGCGGCGCGATGTGCCGTCGGCTTCGTATCTGCAAATTGTGACCACACCCAATTACGAGTACAGCAGCTCCGCCATCGGCAATTTCGACGCGCTGTCGGTGACGGTGAACGGCACGCAGTACCAGTACGCCGGCATCCAGTTTGGCGTCAAGCTGGCGAACAGCGCCAGTGCCTTGCCCGGCAACTTCACGCCCGATTTCTATGCGTTTTGCGTCGATGTTACGAAGATGGCCAATCTGACGTCGGCCTATCAGGTCACGACCACGCCGGCCTCGACGCTTCCCAACGGCGCCGCCATCGCTTACCTGTATGACACGTTCAATTCGCCGGTCGGCAGCCCGCTGGACAAGACCCACGCCGCGGCGCTGCAGCTCGCCATCTGGGAGGCGGAATACGGCACCAATATCGTGACGCAGAGCGACATCAACTTCATGGATGCCCCGCCCTACAACGGCAGCACCGCCGCGGCGGCCACGGCCGAGACCAACGCGATCCTGAGTGATGCCGCCGCTTATCTGAGTGCGATCCCCGCCAACCCGACCGCCGCCGCCACGGTCTACGTTGGGGCCGGCGTCCAGAGCATGCTCGCGCCGCCCTGTTCGCCCAGCCCGTCCTGCCCGGCCATCACGACCAGCGCGACGCCGACGTGCGGCCCCGTGGGCGCCACGACCATGAACGATGCCGCCATCCTTACCGGCGGTGACAACCCAACCGGGACGATCACCTTCACATTGACCGCGCCCGACGGCAGCACGGCAGCGACCGAGACGGTCAACGTCAACGGCGACAACACATATCCGACGCCGACGGGTGTGCCGGCGACCGAGGTGGGCACCTATTACTGGGTCGCGGCTTATAGCGGCGATACCAATAACGTGGCGGTCACCAGCGGCGCCACGGACGAGCCGGTCGTCATCGGCGAGTGCTGCCCGGCCATTACGACCAGCGCGACGCCGACGTGCGGCCCCGTGGGCGCCACCACCATGAACGATGCCGCCATCCTGACCGGCGGCGACAATCCGACCGGCACGATTACCTTCACGCTGACGGCACCCGACGGCAGCACGGCGGCGACCGAGACGGTCAACGTCAACGGCGACAACACCTACCCCACGCCGACGGGCGTCCTGGCGACCGAGGTGGGCACCTATTACTGGGTCGCGGCTTATAGCGGCGACACCAACAACAACGCGGTCACCAGCGGCCCCACGGATGAGCCGGTGGTCATCGGCAGCTGCTGCCCGGCCATCACGACCTGCGCGACGCCGACCTGCGGCCCCGTGGGGGCGACGACCATGAATGATGCCGCCATCCTCACCGGCGGCGACAATCCGACCGGCACGATTACCTTCACGCTGACGGCGCCCGACGGCAGCACGGCGGCGACCGAGACGGTCACCGTCAACGGCGACAATACCTACCCCACGCCGACGGGTGTGGCGGCGACCGAGGTGGGCACTTATTACTGGGTGGCGGCCTACAGCGGCGACGCCAACAACAACCCGGTCACCAGCGGCCCCACGGATGAGCCGGTGGTCATCGGCAGCTCGCTGCCCGGCCATCACGACCTGCGCGACGCCGACGTGCGGCCCCGTGGGGGCGACGACCATGAATGATGCCGCCATCCTCACCGGCGGCGACAATCCGACCGGGACGATCACCTTCACGCTGACGGCGCCCGACGGCAGCACGGCGGCGACCGAGACAGTCACCGTCAACGGCGACAATACCTACCCCACGCCGACGGGTGTGGCGGCGACCGAGGTGGGCACCTATTACTGGGTGGCGGCCTACAGCGGCGACGCCAACAACAACCCGGTCACCAGCGGCCCCACGGATGAGCCGGTGGTCATCGGCGAGTGCTGCCCGGCCATCACGACCTGCGCGACGCCGACCTGCGGCATCGTGGGCGCCACGACCATGAATGATGCCGCCATCCTCACCGGCGGCGACAATCCGACCGGCACGATCACCTTCACGTTGACGGCGCCCGACGGCACCACCGCCGCGACCGAGACGGTCAGCGTCAACGGCGACGGCACGTATCCCACGCCGACCGGCGTGCTCGCAACCGAGGTGGGCACGTATTACTGGGTGGCGGCCTACAGCGGCGACACCAACAACATCGCCGTCGCCAGCGGTCCCACCGACGAGCCGGTTTGCATCGGCGCGAACACGCCGGCCATCACGACCAGCGCCACGCCGACGAGCGGCACCGTGGGCGTCACGACCATGAACGATGCCGCCATCCTGACCGGCGGCAACAATCCGACCGGGACAATCACCTTCACGTTGACGGCGCCCGACGGCACCACAGCGGCGACGGAGACCGTCAGCGTCAACGGCGACGGCACGTACCCGACGCCGACGGGGGTGCTGGCGACCGAGGTGGGCACGTATTACTGGGTGGCGGCCTACAGCGGCGACACCAACAATCTCGGTGCCATCAGCGGCCCCACCGACGAGCCGGTGTGCATCGGCCCGACCACGCCGGCCATCACGACCTGCGCGACGCCGACGTGCGGCATCGTCGGGCTCACGACCATGAACGACGCGGCCATCCTGACCGGCGGCAACAATCCGACCGGAACGATTACCTTCACATTGACCGCGCCCGACGGCACCACGGCCGCGACCGAGACGGTCAACGTCAACGGCGACAACACGTATCCCACGCCGACCGGCGTGCTGGCGACCGAGGCGGGCACGTATTACTGGGTGGCGGCGTACAGCGGCGACACCAACAACATTGCCGTCACCAGCGGCCCCACCGACGAGCCGGTGGTGATCGGCCCGGCCTGCCCGGGCATCAGCATCGTCAAGCTCACCAACGGCATCAACGATCCGAATCCCAACGGGGCCAACGTAGTTCAGCTCGCCCCGGGCACCCCGGTCACCTGGACCTATCTCGTGACCAACACGGGCAACGTGCCGTTCGCCGAGGCAAGCGTCGTGGTCACCGACAACCAACCCGGCGTAACGCCCGTTCCGGAGTTGAACGCAAGCGGCTTTATCGTCGGCGACACCAACGATAACGACATCCTCGACCCGGGCGAAACCTGGACCTACGTGGCGACCGGCACGGCGCTGAACCTGGCCTGCCCGCCCGCCGGGGTGACGACCGTGCCGATCGGCACCAGCTCGACCTGCGTCTCGCTCGGGACCGCCGGCAACTACGCCATCGTTGCCCTCAATGGGTTCAACATTAACGGCCCAGGCACAATCACCGGCGACGTGGCGTCCGGCAACAACACCGTGATTACCCACCCAGCGGTGATCAACGGCACGGTTTATTACTCCGGTAGCACGCCGTCGGGAGATGGAACGGTCACCGGCGGTGAACAGTGCGCCGACCTGTCCCAGGTCTTCGCCGACGCCGAAAGCGCAGCCAGCGCCGCGGCGGCGCTTCCCGCAACGCAAACCTTCGGCACCATCAGCAACTCCACCACCATCAAGGGCAATGGCGGCATCAATGTCGTCGACCTCGCTGGGATCAACCTCAGCAATGGGGCGCTAACGCTCAGTGGGTGTGCCTCGGACGTGTTCATCTTGAACGTCGCGGGGAATATCACGTCCAGCAATTCCAACATTACCCTCAGCGGCGGTGTCACGGCGAACCACGTGCTCATCAATGTGTGTGGCAACGTGACCATCACCGGCGGCGGGCCCAACAATTTCTACGGCACGATCCTGGACCCCAATGGCCAGGTCACCGTCCACGACAAGTTGTTGACCGGTGAGCTCATTGGTTGCACGATCACCGACACCTCCGGGTTCAGCGTCTGCTACCAACCTTTCTGCCCCCCCACGCCTCCGCTCGCCTACGAGAACACGGGGATGGTTACGATCTGCAACACCGACCTGGTTGCGACATACGTTTCCAACTACCGCAACTCGGCCTCGAGCTGCGGCTGCCTGCCGCAAATCTCCGTCACCAAGACGGCCGACGCGTCCACGATCATGGCGGGGCAGACGGCCGGCTTTACCGTGACCATTACCAACAACGGCAAGATGACGGACAGCGGCGTCACCCTGAGCGACCCCCTGCCGCCGGGCGCGGGCGACGACATCAGCTGGCAGATCGACACTTCGGGGACCGGTCTTGGCGCCGGCACCAATCCGAAGGACTTCCAGATCACGGGCGCCGTGGGGAGTCAATCGCTTGTCCTATCGTCGGCCTTCATCAGGCGCTGGGCGACAACCTAGCTGCCGGCAAGAGCATCACCGTCCACATCACGGGTGTGACCAGCGCCGACGACGCGGGCAACCCGTCGTTGGGCGCCAACCTGCTAAACACAGCCTCGGTCAGCGCCAACGGAACGTCGTTGGAGCAGGCCACCGCCGCGGTTACGATCGACCCGACGGACCCCCCGACCATCGGCTACTGGGAGAGCAGCAAAGGCCAGGCGCTGATCAAAAGCCTCAACGGCAGCGCGAGCGCGACCAAGCTGAGTCATTGGCTGGCGACCACCTTCGCCAACCTGTACGGTGCCAGCGCCGGCAAAAATGACCTGGTCGGCAAGACCAACACCCAGGTG
The DNA here is from genome assembly GCA_963834865.1 of uncultured Gemmataceae bacterium. GTDB lineage: Bacteria > Planctomycetota > Planctomycetia > Gemmatales > Gemmataceae > CAWIDK01. The sequence continues at coordinate 1,456,126 of CAWIDK010000001.1, read as the reverse complement.
GCGGCTTACTATGACGCGCTCGCCGTCGCCAATCAGGAAGTGCTGGCCACCGCCCTGTCCGTGTACGCCAGCAGCTCAAAGCTGGCCGGCGGCACGATGGGCAAGTCGGCCGGGCTGCCCGTCAGCGCGGCGGGCATCGGCGGCGTGACGCTGAACGTGGGTCACGACGGCACTGCCCTCGGACTGCGCAACGACGCGATGGCAAGCATCCAGAAAGTCCTGCAGGACGTGAACGCCGCGGCGCACGCTGGAATTCTGTACGGCACCGTCGCCAAACTGACAACGCGGAATCTCGACACCACCGAGGCCGATGACCTGTTTGCCATCATCAACGAGCCGACGTTCTGATGTGCATCCAGGAGCGGCTCTTGCAGAGCCCGTGGGAGTCCCGGTAGGTACGGCAGAAACGCACGCCAGGCGCTCGCTCTGCCGTCCCTTCCGGGACTCAATCCTATTTGCGACGGCTCATCCCAGGATTCACGTCCTGGGCTACGATCTGCCGTCCCTACCGGGACTGTTGCATGGCGACGCGTGTGCATGGCGGGGGGAGAGGGGAGCCAAACGGCCCCCGATGGAAAGAGACGCATTTCCCGGATGAACCGAAAAAGTTGGGCGCCGCAGCGCTGAAGCTGCACATAATACGGTGAGACGCCGAGCGTTTTTTTCGGAGGCCGGGCCATGTTGGGCAATGCCGTCCCGTCACTGTTGCAGCACGTTCGCCGCCTGGCCGCCACCACGGCATCGGACGAACAGCTCCTCGCGGACTTCCTCGCGCGGCGCAGTGACGATGCGTTCGCGGCGATCCTCGGCCGTCACGGGCCAATGGTCCTCAACGTCTGTCGCCGGATCTTGCACGATGCCCACGCGGCCGAGGACGTGTTTCAGGCCACCTTCCTCGTCCTTGCCGACCGCGCCGGTGCGATCCATCGGCGGGCATCGCTGGCGGGTTTCTTGCACGGCGTCGCCTCCCGCCTCGCGGTGCGCGCCCGGCGACGGAGCATGCAGAGCTTGCCCGCCGCCGTGTGCGATAAGGCCGCTGGGCCACCGGAAGAGTTGGCCTGGAAGGAGATGCTCGGCATTCTGGATCACGAGCTTGGCCAGTTGTCGGACCCGTATCGCGTCCCACTGGTGCTTTGCCACCTGGAGGGGCGGACACAGGACGAGGCGGCCCGGCAGCTCGGCTGGAGCCTCAACACGCTGCGGCGGCGCTTGGCGCAGGGCCGGCGACTGCTCGAAGCGCGCCTCCGTGGCCGGGGCGTCTCGCTGCCGGCAGCGTTGGCGGGATTGCTGGCCGGAGGTGCCGCTGCCGTGCCCGGCCAGCTGCGAGCGGCGACGCTGGCCGCCGCCACTCGGGCGAGGGGATTAACCGCTGCCGCCGGCGTGCTCGCCGCGGCCAGGAAAGGGATATCCCTCTGGTTTTCGACATCGGCAAAGAATATCGCGGCCCTCATCGCGCTGGCGGCCCTGGGGACCGCCGTCTTTTTCGGCTACGGCTGGACCCCGCACGCGGATCAAGCCCCAGCGGCGCATGAGGCCCCACCCCCGTTCTTGACCCCAGCCCTGGGTGCGGCCCAGGACGACCCCGCGGCCGACCCGCTCCCGCCCCAAGGCGCGGTTCGTATTGGCACGGCCCGATACCGCCACGGCACCCGGATCGAGAGCATGGCCGTGTCCGCCGACGGCAAGCTCGCCGTTACGTCCAGCGGGAATAGCCCGTACAACGCTGCATTGGCGGGCCGGTTTTCGCCCGCACGGGTGTTCGACCTGACCGATGGCCGCTGTCTTTATTCCCTGCCAAATGAGCACGGGGCGTACGCCGAGTACCCCGAGGCCGCGAGTCTGTCCCCGGACGGCAAGACCCTGGCCACGCGGGACGACAGGTTCCTCTACTTCTGGGAGGCGGCGACGGGCAAAGCGCTTCGTAAGGTCAAGTATTTGCCGGATGCCGGCGGCGGGCGCTCGCCCACCGATTGGTTGACATTCACGCCGGACGGCAAACAGGTCGCAACCGCGATGATGGGGACCGCGGTCCACTTGATCGACGTGGAAACCGGCACGGCGCAACGGACCTTCGACAAGGGTGCGGCGGTCCGCGCCTGCGTCTTCTCCCCCGACGGCCAGCTGATGGCAACCGGCGGATACGAACAAGAGAACGGTGTCTATTATGCGAGGGTTTGGGAAGTCGCCACCGGTAAGGAACTACGCCGCTTTGCGATCGGGCACGAGCTCAATCGACCCATTAGCGCGCTCGCGTTCTCGCACGACGGGACCAAGCTCGCCGGCGGCTCCTGGGGCGACGGACGGCTCCGTCTCTTTGAGGTCGCTACTGGCAAGGAGCTGCACATCTTCGCCAAGATCGGCGAGGACATCCGGGCGATCGCCTTTGCCCCCGACGGCAAAACGGTCGCCGCGGCCGCCGACAGCATCCACCTGTACGACCCGGCTACCGGGAAGGAACGGCTCCGGATCGAACGGCAGGCGCGGGCTCTCATGTTCAGCCGGGATGGCTCAGTCTTGATCGGCGCCGTGAGCGGAGCCATCTACCGGTGGGACGCGGCCAGTGGGCGGCAGCTCACGCCGGCCCCGGGTCAGGACAGCGCGGTGGAGCAAATCGTGGTCAGCGCCGACGGCCGGAGCCTGTTCACCACCGACCACGACGGCGACCTCTACCTCTGGGACGCCGCCGGCAAGAAATCTCCGCGCCGCATCGCCGGGGGAATTGCGCAGGGATTGGTGGCCAGTCCGGATCGCCGGCTCCTGGCGTGGACGGTCCCGGACGTCCACGGGAACAGCCGGATTCGGCTCTACAACGTCGCGGCCCAGCGCGTAATCGACTCAGTCATGGGCGGCGCCGCGACCGTGGTGGCGTTCCTGCCGGATGGCAAGTCGCTCATGACGCTCGGGCTACCCGCGACCTTCCGGCTCTGGGACATCGAATCGGGGAAGGAGCGGCATTCGTTCGCGGCCATCCCGCCGAAGGCGGTTGATATACATCGTGATGCCGCACCGGCAGAGGGGTTTGACGTGCCCGTCCGCCTCTGGGACGTGGCGACCGGTAAGGCCGGACACGAACTGAACCAGCCCATGCACGTGGGCGTCCCAGACGAAGCGGGCTCAGGGACGATGGCGTACCTGGGGCACGGCCCCAGGGCCTTCTGCACTACCCGGCGGGCGGCGCTATCGCCCGACGGCAAGATGGTGGCGATCAGCCGCGATTGGGCGCAGACCTTCGGTAACCGGCGCATGAAGCCGATGGACGGTCGGGCCTTCTCCCCGGACGGGCGGTTCCTCGTGGACTGGGCGGAGAACCCGCTCGGGCGCAGCCGGATGGACCACGTCTACGTCTGGGAGGCGGCGACAGGCCGGGCGGTCGCGACCCTCGCTGCCGGCCCGCGGCCCGGGGCCACGAATGCGGCGTTCGCACCCGATGGGCGCACCCTGGCCACCGTGTCGGCGGACGGAATTGTTCGGCTCTGGGAGGCGGCGACGTGGACAGTCCGTGCCGAGTTCCGCGGCCACCGGGACCGCGTCACGGCCGTGGCGTTCGGCCCGGACGGCCGGCTGTTCACGGGCGGGCTCGACACCGTCGTCCTCGGGTGGGACGTTCAGCCACGAGCCGCGGCCAAGGAAACCTTCGCAGACGCGTGGGTTGCGCTCGCCGATGCCGACGCGAAAACGGGGTTTTCAGCGCAAGGGCGATTCCTCGCGGAGCCGACCACGGCGGTCGAATGGTTTGCAACTCGCGTCGCCCCCGCCGTGCCGCCCGACCCGGCCCGCGTGAAGGCCCTCATCGCGGACCTCGACAATGACGACTTTGACACCCGTGCACGGGCAACGGCGGATCTCAAGAAGGACTGGCCGGCAACGGCGGCCACGCTCCGTGAGGTCGCGGTACGCGCCTCCTCGCTCGAGGCCCGTCGTCGGGCCGAGGGCATCGTGCGCGAGATGGACAAGGCGGTCACGCCTCCCGGCGCGCTCTGCGCCGTGCGGGCCGCGGAGGTGCTGGAATGGATCGCGACCAAGGAGGCCCGCACCGTTTTGCGCGAACTGGCGCAAGGTGCCCCCGATGCCCAACTGACGCGCGACGCGGCTGCCGCCTGCAAGCGGCTGGAAGGGCGGAAGTAGCTGGCCGCGAATCGGCTCTTTCCTTGTGGAGAAATCTGAACACTTCTTACCACCGGCGGGAACTACTTTGCAGCGAATGGGTCCGATTGCGAGAGATCGAGATGGCCCCGGCACACCTGAGCGACTTCCTGCGGCGCTTGACACGCGGCATGGCGGCGGAGACGCTCAATGAGCAATCCGACCGGCAGCTGGTCGCACGGGCACTTGCCGGCAACGACGAGGCGGCGCTGCACGCCATCCTCGTGCGTCACAACAACACGGCCAAGACCGACCTGGCCCGGCTTCAAGGAAACTGGACCGTCGTCTCGACACCCAAGGACAACAATTCCAACTACAACGAGGACGTGCACACCAAGGTGAAGGAGGAACCGACTGGCAAGCTGCTTGTTGGGCCGTGACGGGAATTCCGTTCTCCTCGGAGGGTTGCGAGGCACTACTATAGGTGACAACGCGATCGCCGGAGTTTGTGCCATGCACGCCTCGCACTGCGACCATCTCGTGCAAAGGGTCCGCCGTCTTGTCAGCGGTGGCGAAACGGCCACGCCGGATGGTGGGCTCTTGCAAGCCTTTGTCGACCGGCGGGATGAGGGAGCCTTCGCGGCCCTCGTGGAGCGGCATGGGGCGATGGTGTTCGGCGTTTGCCACGGAGTCCTGCGCAATCGCCACGACGCCGAGGACGCTTTCCAGGCGACGTTTCTCGTCCTGGCCCACAAGGCGCGCTCGATCCGCCGGCACGCGAGTCTCGGCAGCTGGCTGCACGGCGTCGCCCTGCGGCTGGCGCAAGGCGCTGGCGGCTTCCGCGCCGGCAGTCGACCGCGGCCACGGCGAACGCACCAGTAGCTGACACACATTCCCCAGGGGACGACCTGAGCTGGCGCGAGCTGCACGCCATCCTGCACGAGGAGCTGGCCCGGCTGCCCGAGCAATTCCGCGAGCCGCTCGTACTGTGCTATCTCGAAGGCCTGACGCAAGACGAGGCCGCGCACCACCTGGGTTGGACGGCGGCCACGGTCAAGGGCCGGCTCCAGCGCAGGCGCGACTGGCTGCGCGTTCGGCTCCAGCGGCGCGGCGTGGGAGTGGCCGCAACGCTTGGGATAACGATGCTCGCGGGCCAGGCTCTGGCGGCGCCTGTCCCTGTGGAACTTGTCACCGCGACCGTCCAGGCGGCTTTGGGCGGCAACGCGGCGCGCCGCCGCGGTGGCCCTCGCCCGCGAAATCGTGGCCTCGGCCGCGCCGTCAAGAGCCGCCATCGCGCTCGCCCTCTGCGCGCTGCTCGTGCCGCTGGCAGGCGGCATGCTGTTGCACAAGTTCGCCGCACAGGATCCGCCCGTGCAAAATCAGGCCCCGGCCGCCGAGCGCAAAGCGGAGCCGCGGACGGACCGTTTCGGCGACCCGCTGCCGGAGGGGGCCGTATCCCGGCTGGGGACGGTGCGCTTCAACCACGGCAGCCGCGTGCTCGGCTTCCACTTCACGCCGGACGGCCAGACAGTTGTCTCGCTCGGCTCCGGCTCGCTCTGTCTCTGGGATGCTGCGACCGGCAAGGAGCGAACCCGCATTGCCACCGACCGGTTTGGCTTCGGTGCCCCGTCCAGGCTCTCGGCTGACGGCAAGACGCTCCTGATCCTCTGCCAGCAGACCGACAGCCTGCAAACCTGGGACCTGGAGCAGGGCACGTTGACGCGCAAGCTGGTGCTGCCGATCAAGCGTAACGAGTGGTCCGCATACCAGCACCATGCGCTGTCTCCCGACGGCCGGCTCTGCGCAACGCATGTCAACAGCCATGTCCAGGTGTGGGACACCGCCAACGGCAAGGAGCTTTTCAAGCTTCCGCAGGCGGGCGACACGATCCGGGCGGTGACATTCGCGGGGAGTGAGTGGCTCGTTTCGGCCGACAAGAAACACATGATCGACGTTTGGGACGCGCGTTCCGGCCAGCACGTCCGGCAGTTCGAGCACGGCAGCCTCGCCGAGGTCCCCGTCGAGGTCCTCGCCGCTTCGCCCGACGGCCGGCTGCTGACCACCCTGGAACACCACCCGCACGCGATCGACCGCTTGCTTGACAAGGACGTGATCCAGGTCTGGGACCTCACCACGGGAAAACGCAAGTACGCGCTCGCGACGCGCGCAGGACCTGGTTCAGGGGCGTTCAGTTCTCCGCCGATGGCGCGTTCGTCCTGGGCTACAGCATCGGCGAGAACGTGTCGAGCCTGACTTTCTGGGACGCGCAATCGGGACAGCAGGTCCGTGAGCTGCCCACGGGTGGAGCCATTGCAATGACCACGGACGGACGGTACCTGGTGGGCGGCGGCGCGAAGTTCTCCTTATGGGACCTCAAGACCGGGCAACGCGTGCCCGACGAATCCACGGGCAGCGTTTCCGCCGCGACGCTTCAGCTCGCTCCGGGCGGCGACCGCGTCTTGACCCTGGGCTATTCCTCGTTCAGTACGTGGGATGTCGCGACCGGCAAGCCCCTGCGCACCGTCGAGATGCCGCCGTACTGGTCTATGCCTCCGTACCGCTGCTGTTCGCCGGACGGACGTTATGTTGTCAGCTTCACGGGCGACCGATTGAAGAAAGTCGATCTGCTCATCTGGGATGTCGCCGCGGGGAAGCTGTTGCACACACTGCACCCAGCCGACGCACCCAGTGGTCCGCGTACAGAACGGCGTTCTCACCGGACTCGTCGCTGTTTGCGACCTATGAGAGCGGCAAAGAGAGCGTGATCCGGCTCTGGAACGTCAGCACGGGCCAAGAGGTCCGCCGGTTCAAGGACACCAAGGCCGGCTGGGGACAAGGGCTCGCCTTCTCCGGTGACGGCCGGACGCTGTTCGTTACGGGCAAGCGCGTCGTTGCCTACGATGTCGCGACCGGCGCCGAGCGGTTCTCCTGGCGCGTGCAGCCGCCACCGAGTTCGGTCAAAACGGCGGTGGTCGGCGGCCCCCCAGCGGACGAGAACGACTCCCTCCCTTGGCGATCCCTGGCGTTCGCGCCGGATGGGACCGTGGCGGCCGGAATCCTGTGGGCCGACGTCATGCCGCACCAACGCGTCCCGGATCGCCTCGCGCTTTGTGACGCCCGGACCGGCAAAGTGCTCCGTCGCTGGAACGACTCCGGCAAAAACACCGGTCCTTATCTCGAGCAGGTGACCTTTTCGGATGACGGCCGGCTGCTGGCCACGTCGGACGGCGCCGACCTGCACGTTTGGGAGGTTGCCACGGGCGGCAAGGTACACACGTTCCGCTGCCATCGCGACGAGATTTACTCGCTGTCATTCAGTGCGGGCGGCCGGCGCCTGGCATCCGCCGCCGCGGACAGCACAGTGCTGATCTGGGACCTGACGCTCGCTCTGGACGGACAGCGGCCGGCTCAGCGAGCCCAGGACGCCGTCGCCGCCTGGTGGCAGGACCTGGCCGGCGCCGACGCCGCTCGCGCCTACGCGGCCATTGGGCGGCTCGCCGACGCGCCGGCGGTCGCCGTGCCGTTTCTACGCAAACGGCTCAGACCGATACCTGCCGCGGAGGTGCAAGAGATTCGCCGGTGCATCGCCGACCTGGGCAGCGACGACTTCACTGTCCGCGACCAGGCCTCGCAGCGGCTGAAGGTCCTTGGCCCGTCCGCTGCGCCGTTGCTTGGCCAGGCGCTGCACAACCAGAATCTGCCGCTCGAACCACGTCGCCGTATTGAGCAGCTCCTGGATCGCCCGGAAAGTCGGCCGTCCGCGGGTGAATCACTGCGCACACTGCGTGCGCTGACTGTCCTCGAAAACGCCAACACGTCCGATGCGCGTCGCCTGCTCCAGGAGCTAGCCAGCGGCGGACCGGGGGCGTGGTTGACGCAGGAAGCTGAGGCGGCGTGCCAACGCTTGGCGGCTCGCCAGAAGGAGAAATAGCCGCTGGAGTCCTGAAAGCGATGCCCGGCAGACGTTGCACCGGCTCTTGCCCCGGTCGGGGCGGCAGATAGTCGCCCAGGACGTAAGTCCTGGGTTCACGCGCAGGAGCACCGCTGGGAGTCCCGGTAGGGACGGCAGAAACGCACCCCAGGCGCTCGCTCTGCCGTCCCTTCCGGGACTCAATCCAGTTGCGACGGCTAATCCCAGGACTTACGTCCTGGGCTACTATCTGCCGTCCCTACCGGGACTAAGCGGCTGCATTGATTGCGCAGCAGCAATCCGCACCAGCGCTGCTTGTGCCGCGCACGTTTGCACCGCGGCCGGCGTGCCGCGCCAGGGACTCCAGCAGCAACCGGGCCTCCGGTGTGGCGAGGCGCTCCAGTACCTCGATCGCGCGGGTCGCTTGTAGCTCTTCACTCGTCAGCCGGTACTGGTCGAGTCGGCCGAGCAGATCATCGATCCGGCGCTGCATTTCCAGCGAAACGCTGGGAGTTCGTGCCTTGCGCAGTGCCGGCTCGGCAAAGTCGCCGAGCGTCTCCAGCGTGCGGAAGGCGCCGTGGCGCGTCTCGAAATCGTCGCGGTCGAGGTCCGCTACCAGCTGCTGGAGCTTCTCCGCGTCAAACACCGCGGGGGCGGCGGGCTTAAGGTGCTGGCGCAGAAACGCCGTGGTCGCGGCCGATGAGGCGACCAGCTCGCGTTGCGCCTGGAACGCAGTCCGGCCGTCCGGCTGGGCCAGCGCCGACCACGCCGCGGCGAGTTCAGCCGCGGTCATGGTCCGCGGCTTCTGATCGTGGGTGCCGGTCGCATCCCAGAGCATCACCGTGGTATCTTCGCCGCCCGAGGCGAGGGTGCGGCTGTCCGGCGAGAACACGAGGCAGTTCACCTTGCCCGTGTGCCCGACGAATTCGACGCGCAATCGGCCGCTCGCCAATTCCCATATCTGCACGTGGGTTGGCGCCGGAGCGAGCGATCGATTCCCCTGGTCATCGGCGTAGTCGCCGCCCAGCGCGAAAGCGACGGTGCGGCCGTCCGGCGAGAATGCCAGCGCGCTGATCGTTCGGCGCGTGTCGCCGAGCGCGAGCCGCCGCAACTCCTTGCCCGTTTCCGCGCGGACCAGGATTACGGTAGACTTGGCGCTCGGGATCGCGAGGAGCTTGCTATCGGATGAGAACCCACATATAAAGGATCCTCGGTCGGGATCGTGAGCGCACTCTAACGCGTGCATTGGCTTGCGCTTGACGGCATCGAGTAGCAGCACGCGGGTGCTGGCCGTATCGGCGTCCGGACCGCCGTATTCCGTGGTGAGGGCGACCCACTTGCCGTTCGGCGACCAGGCGAGGCGCCGTGGAACCATTTGTGCCCCGTCGGGGACGCTATAGGCGATTACTGCGGTTTGCGTGAGAGATTCGGCGTCCCAAACGGTAACGCGCATGTCGTTACCCGCCGCAGCGAGCCGACGGCCGTCCGGCGAGAACGCCAACTCGAGTCCGCGGAGCCCCTCCTCGCCTTTCCATTCAAAGTTAGCGGTACGGCCGCTCGCCAGATCGAGCAGACGCACGCTGTCGGGGCTATGCACGCGGTTGGTGGCGAGCAAGCGGCCGTCGGGAGACAGCGCCAGCCCGAAGTAATCGCGACCGCCCATCCGTTCGTACTTAGAGATGATCGTCCATTCGCGCAGCGGCTTCCCAGTGGACGGTTCCCAGCCGAGTACCGTGCCGTCAAGACTAACGCTGCGCAGCGTCGCATCGTCGGCAGTGAAACCCAGGCCAATCACCGGTGTGCTGTGGCCGAGCGCGGTGTTGCTCGATTTTCCGGCCACCGCGTCCCACGACACGAGCGTGTGACCACTGTGCCCTAGCACGACTACTTGCCGCTTGCCGAGAAGTGCGAACGCCCCAGGCATCGCTTTGGGACCGCGACCTAGTTCGATTCGTTTGTTGGTGGCAGTGTCCCACACGACCATGTGATGTTCGTAGCTGCCGGCGGCCAGAAGGCGCCCGTCGGGCGAAAATCGGAGGCGGGCAACCTTGCCCGGCTCCGCGCCGAGAGAGCGTAGTTCCTTGCCCGATTGTAGATCGAAGACGTGTATTGCGAGACTGCTTGCCACGGCGAGTCGCTTGCAGTCCGGGGCGAAGCCAGCTGTCGCGATTTGGGTGTCCGTCCCATCGATCTTCAGCCGGCGCAGCTCGTTGCCGGTGGCGATGTCCCAGAGTTGGACGGTCTGTTCCGGTCCCCGCGCCGTGTCACTGGCATGCCCCCAATGCGTGCCCCAGGTCGCAAGCACTTTGCCGTCGGGCGAAAGAGCGGTGCCGCAACTCCGGTTCTGCATAACTTCGAAAATGCCGCGCAACTTGCCGGTGCCGACATCCCACACGTAAGCCTTTTGGGATTCCCCGGCACGGTAACCGCATGCCGTGCCAATGGCGACCTTCCTGCCATCGCCAGAAAACGATGGTTCCCAAAGCCAACAGCGGATGTTGGGCGCATCGACAAAAAGTGTGCGCAGCAGCGTGCCGCTGGGGATTTGCCGAATCTCGAGGCCTCCCTGGTCGCCAAGCAAGGCAATGGCGTCGCCGGTTGGCGATCGCGCAAGTACGTAGACGTAGGACTCCGTAAGCTTCGTGAGCGGCTTGCCGCTGGCCCGGTCGAAGAGAAAAAACCCGCTGCCAGCGTCGGCCACGACATATTTGCCGTCATCCGAAATTGCCGCGCATGCTGGGGGATCGACTGAAATGCCAATACTTCCGAGACGCACGCGAGCACCTTTGGGCAGCGGTGGTTCGGACTGGGCGCTAACCGCAGTATGGATGATCGCCAGCAGCAGGATCGGGACCACCATGCGCAGCGTCAACATGACCGATCCTCCGGCGGGACGGCATTGCGATAGTATCCTATCCATTTCCGAGGCGAGTTGCGCGCGAGCACTTGCCGAGGCAGGTGACGAAACACTTGCATTTATCATGGCACACGGCTTGCTAGCCTTTTTTCGTCTTCGGATCTCAACGGAAGGAGCGTATCATGGCGACCGCAGCCAAGACAGTCATCGTGACGGGCGCCTCGCAAGGCATCGGAGCCGGTCTTGTAAGGACATTTCTTGATCGTGGTTACCGGGTTGTCGCAACCTCGCGGCACATCACAAAGTCCGAGGCATTCTCGTCAGCAAAGAACGTTGCTCTGGTAGATGGAGACATTGGTGATCCGCGGACAGCCGCCAAGATCGCCGCGACGGCCGTCGAACGGTTCGGTTCGATCGACGCGCTCGTCAACAACGCGGGGATTTTCTTCACGAAGCGGTTCATCGACTACACGGCTGAGGACTTGCGGTCCCTCGTCTCGACCAACCTCGAAGGGTTCGTCTACCTCACCCAGCTCGCGATCAAGCAGATGCTGTCGCAGAAGACCGGTGGGAGCATCGTGACCATCACGGCGGCGCTGGCCGACAACCCGATTGCGGGCGTGCCAGCCTCCGTGCCAATGATCACCAAGGGTGGGCTGAACGCCATCACCTGCCATCTGGCGATGGAGTACGCGCGGGACGGCATTCGGGTGAACGCGGTCGCTCCCGGGGCTGTGGCCACTCCTCTCCATAAAAATACTCCGGCCGATGTCTTGAAAACGCTGTCGCCGATGGGCCGCGTTTCGACCGTGGACGAAATCGCTGACGCGGTGCTATACCTGACGGAGGCCCAGACGGTGACCGGCGAGGTGCTCCACGTCGACGGCGGGGCGCACCGTGGCAAGTGGTGACCAGTGAGCGATTTCCAAACCAGCAGGAGTGAAAGAATATGAGCATCAAGGCATGGGTTGCAACGGCGGCAAAGCAAAAGCTGGTTCTCCAGGACATCGACCTCGGGCCGCTCGGGACCGAAGACGTGGAGGTCGCGGTCGAACACTGCGGCCTTTGCCACTCGGATCTGTCGGTGTTGAACAACGACTGGGGCATCTCGCAATACCCGGCGATCCTCGGCCACGAGGTCGTCGGCCGCGTAACGGCGGTGGGCCCAGCGACCAAGGGAGTGAAGGTTGGCCAGCGAGTCGGGATTGGCTGGACGGCCGTGAGCTGCATGCACTGCCGGCAATGCCTGTCCGGCGACCAACATCTGTGCGCCAAGGCCCGTGCCGACGATTCTCGGCCATCGGGGCGGTTTCGCCACCCACGTGCGCTGCCACTGGGCGTGGGCCATCCCGCTGCCGAAGGGATTGCAATACGCCGAGGCAGGTCCGCTCCTGTGCGGGGGCATCACCGTTTTCAACCCGCTCATCCTCTACGCCAGGCCGACCAGCCACGTTGGCATCGTCGGCATCGGCGGGCTCGGACACATGGCGGTCAAATTCGCGGCACGCCTACGGGTGCGACGTGACGGCATTCACTTCCAGCGAGAGCAAGTTCGACGAGGCCCGCGGGTTCGGAGCCGAGCACGTCGTCTCCAGTCGGGACTCCGCCGCCATCAAGAAGCTGGCAGGCACGATGGACCTGCTCATCGTGACCGTGAACGTCCCGCTCGACTGGGACGCGCTGATCGGGACGCTCGCCCCGAAGGGCCGGATGCACTTCGTTGGCGCGGTCCTGGAACCAATCCCCGTGGCTGTCTTTCCGTTGATTTTGGGGCAGCGGAGCATCTCCGGCTCGCCGACCGGCTCACCGGTGGATATCGCAACCATGCTGGAGTTCGCAGCACGACACGGCGTCACGCCCCAGACCGAGCACTTCCCGATGAGCCGAATCAACGAAGCCTTTCAGCTGCTCGAAGCCGGCAAGGCGCGGTATCGAATCGTGCTTGACGCCGCTTCTTAACAGCAGGATAGAAGGAGATGAACATGCCTCAGCCGACATCGTACGAAGACCTTGTGCTTGGCAGCGGCGCGGGTGGCAAACTTCTTGCCTGGCACCTGGCAAGTTCCGGGCGCCGCGTGGCGGTCGTCGAACGCCGCTGGATCGGCGGCTCTTGCCCGAACATCAACTGCCTCCCCAGCAAGAACGAAATCTGGAGCGCCAAGGTCGCCGACTTGCTGCACCACGCGGCGCAGTTCGGGATCGTGACGGGCTCCGTTGTGGTGGATATGGCCAAGGTGCGCCAGCGCAAGCGCGAAATGGTCGACGGGCTGGTCGCGCTGCACCTGGAGTTGTATCAGAAGAGTGGCACCGAGCTGATCATGGGGGACGGGCGGTTCACGGCACCGAAGACGCTGGAGGTGCGCTTGCGCGACGGCGGCACGCGCGTGCTGACGGGCGAGCGGGTGTTCCTCAACCTCGGGACGCGCGCGACCATCCCGTCCATCGCCGGCCTCGCGGACGCCGGGCCGCTCACGAACATTGAGGCGCTCGAACTCGACCGTTTGCCGGCGCATCTGATCGTGCTCGGCGGCGGCTACGTCGGCCTCGAATTCGCCCAGGCTCACCGCCGTTTCGGCAGCCGCGTGACGGTGGTCGAGCACGGCCCACAACTCGCCGGCCACGAAGACCCCGACGTTGCGGAAGCCATCGGGCGGCTCTTCGCCGACGAAGGGATCGAAGTTCTCGTTTCGGCCGAGGTGCTCCAGGTCGAGGGCCGGTCCGGAAAGAGTGTGCGTCTCCGCGTGCGGACGCCGCGCGGCGAGCAGCTCATCGAAGGCAGCGACATCCTGGCCGCGACGGGACGCACTCCCAACACCGCGGGGATCGGCCTGGACATCGCCGGCGTGCGGCTCGATGGGCGCGGCTATGTGCAGGTCAACGATCGCCTCGAGACGAGTGCGCCGGGCGTCTGGGCGATCGGCGAATGCGCGGGCAGCCCGCAGTTCACGCACGTGTCCGAGGACGACTTTCGGGTGATACGCGACAACCTGGCCGGGGGGAGCCGCACGACGCGTGATCGGCTCATCCCCTTCTGTTTGTTCACGGATCCGCCGCTGGCGCGGGTCGGCCTCAGCGAGACCGAAGCCCGGACCCGCGGCGTGGCAGTGCGCGTTGCGCGGTTGCCCATGGGTGCCGTGCTGCGGACGCGGACCACGGGGGAGATGCGCGGCTTCATGAAGGCGCTCGTCGACGCGCGGACCGACCGCATCCTCGGCTTCACGATGTTCGGCCCCGAGGCGGGCGAAGTGATGGCCGTGGTGCAGACGGCGATGCTGGCGGGCATGCCGTACACGGGCCTGCGCGACGCCATCCTCGCGCACCCGACGATGGCGGAAGGCCTGAGCGGGCTCTTTGCACAGATCGGAGTCGCTAAATGAACATCCTGGTCGTCGATGTGGGCGGGACCAGCGTGAAAATCCTCGCCACGGGGCAAGCCGAGTCGCGGAAGTTTCCTTCCGGCCCGACCTTGACTGCCGAACAAATGGTCGCCCGCGTCAAGGAACTCGCCGGCGACTGGCAATATGACGAGGTCTCAATTGGCTATCCCGGGTTCGTGATGCGCGGCCGGCCGGTTACGGAGCCATACAACCTGGCTCCGGGATGGGTAGGCTTCGATTTTCAGACCGCGTTTGGTCGTCCCGTCAAGCTCATCAATGACGCCGCCATGCAAGCGCTGGGGAGCTATCAGGGCGGCAAGATGCTCTTTTTGGGCCTGGGCACCGGCCTGGGCGCCGCCATGGTCGTCGACGGCATTGTCGAGCCGATGGAGCTGGCACATCTTCCCTATCGAAAGGGCACCTTTGAGGACTACGTCGGCAAACGCGGATTGGATCGCCAAGGCAAGAAGAAATGGCGTGAGCGTGTCGCCGACGTGGTCGCCAGGTTGGTCGCCGCCCTGGAACCCGACGAGGTCGTCCTCGGCGGCGGCAACGTCAAGAATCTCAAGGAGCTGCCGCCCGGCTGCCGAGCCGGCGACAACGCCAATGCATTCCTGGGCGGTTTCCGTCTCTGGGCCGAGCCGGCCGATCGTAAGACACTGACGCTCGCCAAGACCGGTTCATGATCCTGGGCGTATTAAGCACAGAGCAATGATCAACCGCAATGCTCTGAACATGCGGGTGACTCAAATGAAGCTTCGCGTCGGCGGCGCAGGATTGCTGGTTTTACTGCTGGCCGGGGCGGCAGTTCACTGGCTGCGGCCCGAGGTTCGCCCGGACGAGCCGGACGATGGCTGGTTCGCCGATGTGACGGATGCCGCCAGGCTCGATTTTCGCCACGAGGTCGGCGAACTGAGCCTGTTCCGCATGCCGCAAATCGTTGGCTCGGGGGCGGCGCTGTTCGACTTCGACGGCGATGGCTTGCTCGATCTTTACCTGCTGACGAATGCCGGTCCCAACTCGCAATCGACCAATCGACTGTACCGCAATCGGGGCGACGGCACCTTCGAGGACGTGACCGCTGGCTCGGGCCTCGGCATCGCGGGCCACAACATGGGTGTGGCCATCGGCGACGTCAATAACGATGGCTGGCCCGACGTGCTCGTCACCCAGGTTGGCGGCGTCAAGCTCTTTCTCAACCGCGGCGACGGAACTTTTACGGATGTTACCGAACAGGCCGGGCTGCGCAATCCGCTGTGGGCGACCTCGGCGAGCTTCTTCGATTACGATCGCGACGGCTGGCTCGACCTGGTTGTCGTCAACTACGTCGACTACGATCCGTCGTGGCCGTGCACCACTCCCAGCGGCGAGAAGGACTACTGTGCGCCCAAGGTGTTCCACGGCACGGTCACCCGGCTTTTCCGCAACCTCGGGGGAAAGGCGGTCCGCTTTCAGGACGTGACGGTGCCGGCCGGGCTGGCCAGTGCGCCGGGGCCGGGCCTGGGCGTGTACTGCGCCGATTTCAACGGCGACGGTTGGCCCGACATTTTCGTCGCCAACGACGGCAAGCCCAACCATCTCTGGATCAACCAGAAGAACGGCACCTTCACCGAGGATGCGTATGCGCACGGGCTGGCGGTCGATTCGATGGGCCAGGCGCAGGCGGGCATGGGCGTGGCGATCGGCGACGTTGAGAACAAGGGGATGTTCGACGTCTACGTCACGCACCTGAGCTCAGAACGCAACACGCTGTGGCGGCAGGGACCGCGCGGCGTATTCGACGACCGCACCGCCTTCGCCGGCCTGCTCAGGACCGACTGGCGCGGCACCGGCTTCGGCACGCTCATGGCGGACTTCGATCACGATGGCTGGCTCGATATCGCGGTCGTCAATGGCCGGGTGGCGCGCGGCAGCGCGACCGGCACGGCGACGGCGAATGCGGAGCTGGGCGAGCACTTCAAGCACTACAGCGAGCGCAACCAGCTGTTTCGCAACGAGGGACAGGGCAAGTTCCGCGACGTGTCCCTGCGAAACCCCGCCTTCTGCGGCACGCCCAATGTGGCCCGCGGGCTGGCGCGCGGCGATCTCGACGGCGACGGCGCCCAGGATCTGGTCGTGACCACCATTGCGAACCGGGCACGCATCTACCGCAACACCGTCCCGCGGCGCGGCCACTGGCTGCTCGTGCAAGCGATCGATCCGCGGCTGAAGCGCGATGCCTATGGGGCCGAGGTGACGGTGGAGGCCGGCCGGCGGCGCTGGCTGCGCCTCATCAACCCGGCTGAGAGCTACCTGTGCAGCAGCGATCCGCGCGCGCATTTTGGCCTGGGCGACGCGGCGCGGTATGATGCCATGCATGTGCTCTGGCCCGACGGCCTGGCGGAGGTCTTTACCGGCGGCGCCACGGACCGGCTGGTGGTGCTGCGCCGCGGCGAAGGGAAACGCGAAAGTGGTGGCGCGGCCCCCTGATGCGGTTGGTGTCATGATCTACAGAAATATACCAGTGCTCGCCGTGGCCGCGGTGCTCGCCGGGGCAGGCTGGTTCGGCTGGCGGTGGTACACGACGCCGATGCCGCCGGACTTGCCGCTGGAGCGCATGGACGAGGCGGTGGCCGAGCTCATGGGGACGGCGCTGGCCGAGGTACGCCGCGCGCTGCGCTCGGGGGCCGCCTGGAGCAAGCTGGCGATGGCCGCCGCGGAAAACGGTTATCGCGACCAGGCGCTGGCGTGCCTCATCCAGGCCGAGCGATTCGATCCCGAGGACCCGCGCTGGCCCTATCTGCACGCGCAGCAGCTATTGCTGTTGGGTCATCCGCACGAGGCGTTCCCGCTGCTGCGCAAGGCGCTGGTGTGTACGGCGACGCGCGAGCAGCAGGCGGCCATCCGCTTTCGCCTGGCCCTGGCGCTGATCGAGGATGGGTGTGACGATGAGGCCGAGCAGCACCTGCAGGCGCTGCGCGCTTGAGCCGGACGGTGTGCGCGTGAACTTCGGGCTCGGTCTGCTGGCCGCCGCCCGTGATCAGCGGCCAGCGGCGCGGGAACACCTCGAGGCCGTGCGCGGCAGCCCCTTCGCGAGCACGCAAGCCCATGCGCGTCTGGCGGCCCTTGCGCTGGCCGACGGCGACGCGGGGCTGGCGCGGTTTCACCAGCAGCGTGCCGCCCAGCAGCCGGCAGACATCCCCTGGCCCGACCCGTTGCTGGACCCGATACACGCGTACGCCGTTGGCCGGCAAAGCCGCTTCCTGGAGGCCGAAAGCCTCGAGGCCCGTGGCAAGCTGGCCGAGTCCGTGGCGCTATTGCGGCAGATTGCGGCCGCGACGCCGGACGTGCGCTCTTACCTCGAGCTGGGTCGGGCGCTGGGCAACCAGGGCGCCTATGGCGAGGCCGTGTCCGTGCTGCGCGGTCCTCGGTATGGACCCGAACAATTTGCAGGCGCACCATTTCCTGGGCACGGCCCTGTTCCTGGAGGGCGAGAAGCTAGCGCGCGAGCCGGGCGGCAACCAGCGGGCACGCACGCTGTTTTGCGAGGCGGTCGCAGCGCAGGATCGGGTGCTGGCCATCCAGAGCGATCACGCCATGGCTCATCTGATGCGTGGCCGGGCGCTGGCCCAGCTGGGCCGCACTGACGAGGCGCTCGCGTCCTTGCGCCAGGCCGTGCTATGCCGGCCGGAGTTTTCCGATACGCATCTTTACCTTGGCACAGCGCTGGCCGAGGCCGGCCGCCTTCCCGAGGCGCTCGGGCATCTCGAGGACGCGGTGCGCCTGGCCCGGCCGGGTGACGCGCGTCCGCGCCAGGCCCTCGATGAGTGGCGCAGCCGGGCCAAGAAGCCGTAGGGTGCGTAAAGAAGTTATCGGTCGTCATTCGTTTGATTCGTGCTATTAGTGGTTCCCTTCCAGCCGACGAGGCGCGTCATGGCGTCGCGGGCAAGGGCCTGATGTGCCGGGGCGCGAACTGGGGCGACTTCAACGGCGACGGCTTTCCCGACCTGGTCGTCAACAATCTCGATGGCCCGCCGCTGTTATACCGTAATCATCGCGACGGCACGTTCACGGCGGTGGCTGCCGAGCTGGGCGTCACGGCGCCGACAATCGGTTTCTCCTGCTGGTTCTTCGACTACGACAACCACGGCTGGCTGGACCTCTATTTGACGTTCCTACGATCGCGAGCTCAATGATCTTGTCAAGAGCCTGACGGGACAGCCTGCGACCCGTCAGACCGGCCGGCTCTACCGCAATCTCGCCGGCCAGCGCTTTGAGGATGTGACGCGGGCGACGGGCCTGGACCTCGTACTGGTGCCGATGGGCCCGAACTTCGGCGACTTCGACAACGACGGCTACCTCGATTTCTACCTGGGCACCGGCTGGCCGGCGCTGTCGGCGCTGCGGCCCAACCGGATGTTCCGCAATCTCGGCGGCCAACGTTTTGCGGATATCACCATCCCCAGCCGCACCGGCCACCTGCAGAACGGCCACGGCGTGGCCTGTGACGACTGGGATCGCGACGGCAACGTCGAACTGTTCATGTCGATTGGTGGCGCCACCCCCGGCGATCGGTTCCACAATCCGCTTGCGGTCGGCTCACTTTCCATCACTCGGCGAGACGTGTTCGCGATACGGCTGGCCATGTTCGTACAGCGTCAGCCGTTCGGCAACGGCACGTTTGATCGGCGGCGGCACTCCTCCGGGAAGCTGCTCCAACAGCTTGCGCTGCCAGGCAGCCGCCTCCTCGAACTTACCCACCTCCGCGTACGCCGCCGCAAGCACGTCGAGCGCGTGCGGCATTTGATAGCTGGTCGCCTCGCAAACCAGGGTCGCGTTGCGCAGGGCCTGGGCGCCGTCACGGCGAACGGCATCGGCGTCCGTCGCTTGGACCCAGGCCTGCGCCAGGAGCGCGTGCGGCCAATTGCCGTCGAGCTGAAACGCCAGCCCATAGTTGAAGGCGGCGGACCGCTCGTTACCGCGCGATCGCTGGACATGGGCGAGGTTCAGACGGTAGCCGATGTGCCCCGGCGCTCGTTGGACCGCGTGCTCAAAGCAGGCGGCCGCCGCCACCGGTCTTGCGAGCGCTTCCAGTGCGAGGCCCTTCTGGCTCCAGGCCTCGGCGTGTTCGGGCTCCAGGTCCAGAGCGCGATCGAAGGCAGCCACCGCTTCCGCCGCTCGCCCCTCGCGCCTCAGCAGCCTGCCCCGCTCCAGATGCAAGAGCGCGGAGTTGGGATGCCGCTCCAGCAGGCCGTCGAGCAGTTGCCATGCCCGTGCGAGCTGGCCGAGGCGTGCATAGCTGTCGGCAAGTCCGATGCTGGCCGGCATGAGCTGCGGGTCACGCTCCAGTGCCGCCGTGAAATGCGCGATCGCCTCAGGGTAGCGACCCTGGCGTGCACGTACCTGCGCGAGATTGAAGTGCGTCTTCGCAGCGTGCGGTCGGAGCCGCAGTGACGCGTTCAGGTGCTCGGCCGCCTGATCGAGCTGGCCGAGGGAGGCGAGCACAACGGCGAGGTTGCCGTGCGTGGCGGGATTGTCCGGGGCCAGCTGTAATGAGGCCTGGAATTGCTCCACGGCCTCCGGCAGCTCGCCCTTGTCGACGAGCGCCATCGCGAGCATCGCATGGGCGCCGCCGTGGTTGCGCGTGACGGCAAGCGTGTGCCGCCAGAGCGCTTCGCTGTTGCGCCAGTAGTCGAGCTGCCACCACGTCAAGAGCAGACACCACGCCAGCGCGCTTGCGGCAACGAGCGCAGCGCCGGCAGCACGCCGCTGGTCCCGCGCACACCAGTCCGCCGCCCCCCAGGCCAGCAGCATGAGCAGCCCGATATAGGGCACATACGTGAAGCGGTCCGCGAGCGCTCGCGGGTCGGGGGTCTGCACCAAGCCGATCACCGGGACCAGCGTGCCGATAAACCACAGCCAACCCACGGCCAGGTAGCGCCATCGCCGGCGGCGCAGACCAGCGCGGCCGTGACGCTGAGCAAGAAAATACCGGCGGCAATCGGCTGCCACAGCGGCAAGGTCGAGCGCGGATGCGGATACAACAACGCCAGGTCCACCGGCCAGAACGTCATCAGCAGGTAGCGCACATAGGACACGAGCGCATTGCCGATGCGCTCGCCCATCGAATACCTCGTGAACGTTTCGAGGATCGGTTCCTGCGCCAGGAGCGTGGTGATCATCACGGGGATCGCGAGCGCCATGAGCGGCAGCTTTTCCAGAACCAGCCGGCGCAGCGAGGCCGGGCGATAGCGTGATCTGTCCTGGGCGACCTCCGGCCAGCGGCGCAGCGGCCAGTAATCCAGCAGCAACAGCGTGCACGGCAGCGTGACCAGCATCGGTTTTGCCAGGAGTCCGAGAACGAACAGCAGGGTCAACAAAAGATAGCGGCCCCCGCCCGGCCGCTCCGCGTACCACGCATAGGCGGCCGTGGCCAGCAGCCAAAACAGCGTGCTCAGGACATCCTTGCGCGGTCACCCATGCCACCGCCTCCACGTGCGCCGGGTGCACGCCGAAGAACGCGGCAGTAAATGCGCTGCACCAGAGCGCCGGTAAGCGCAGCAACAGCCCAAAAAGGAGCACCGTGTTCGCCGCGTGCAAGAGCACATTGGTGGCGTGAAAAGCCTGCGAATTGATCCCAAACAGCTGCGCGTCGAGCTCCAGCGACAACCACGTTAGCGGATGCCAGCTCAGGGCGGCATCGAACGAAGTAAACGCCCATCCCACGCTCTCCGCGGTCAACCCCGCTTGCACGTGGCTATTGGCAGTGACATAGCGGTCGTCGTCCAAATTGACGAAATCGAAATCCGCCGCCCAGGTCTTGCTGTACACCGCCAGCACCAGCGCGATCAAGAGCGCTGCGATGATCCACGTCGGACGCCAAGCGCCCTTGTCGTCGGCCGCCATCAGGAAACCCCATCACGCATCTTTCTCTGATTGTACCTGAACGGGGCGTCGCGGCCATTGCGTTTTCATGGTCGCAGGGTTGTATTTCACACGATTTGGGCGGGGCACCCACCGGTTCGCCGTCGTTGGCCGCAGCTGCGAATGTCGGAGGGCACACATGTTTGACGCGCGGCTGTTCCCACGCGACCGATGGCGGGCACGCTTGCCGGAGTCGGCGCCAGACTATCGCCAGAACCAGCCCTTTCCACACATGTAGACAGGATTCGTGGTCGCCTGGTGGGGAATATAGACGACAATCAGGCGGCAGCCTTGCCGTTCACAATGCGCGCGTAATCCAGGCGCAGCATTTCCTGGTGGTGAGCCGCCGCCAATATGCTCCAGGCACTGGTCTTGCCGCGTTCCATGGCGCTGAGGATCTGGGGATCGACATTGACCGGGCGGTCCCTGGTCGATAACGGGTTGGATGGCGAGGGTACCGGCGCCAGGAAGTAGAAGGGGCCGGACGGGTATCGGCACGGGACGACTTCACCGGCCCACCGCGACGCGCTTTTGGCATCGAGTACTTGCAGCGACCTGTGGTTGCGCCTCGCCATCGCCCCGGTTGCGACCCAGCTCGACCGTGCCTTGCTGGCAGTGCCCGAGCTCGGCGCCGCGCTGACCGACGGCAAAACCCCTCAGGCGACGAGCATCGAGGCAGGCCGTGTTCTGGCTCAGGTGTTGTCGCAGGTTAATGAGCGGGCCGCCCAGGAGGATGTCGTCCCGTCTCGGCGTGCTGCTTCCTCACCTCCAAGGACGTTGAGGTGCAATCCATCGATCACGACCAACAGTTCGATCAGCGTGAACGCCAGGTTTTGCCCCTTTGTGAAAAGAACCGAGGATGAGGTTGAAGGACGGCCCACTATCCACATGAATTATGGACAATTCCTGAGCGAATCCGGAGCGGCGCCGGCAGCCGAGGTGCAACACCAGGCGGCGCTGGATTGCCTGCGCCATGGTTTCGCCGCCCACTACAAGCTGGGCCGGCTCAAGCTTCAGCGCGGTGCTCGTGACGATGGGCACGTTCCTGACCCGGGCGGGGCGGTCGGCCGAGGCCGAGGCGCGCTTTCGCGAGGCGGTCGCGCAGGATCCCGATAATCCGTTGGCTCATGCGTCGCTGGGCTTCCTGCTCGCCCGGCAGGATCGGACCGACGAAGCGATCGCCGAGCTCGAACGGCGCGGCGGTTGCAGCCGAACTGGCCCGACGTCGCCGCCCAGCTCGGCAAGCTGCGCCGCGCTTCCCCACCAATGAACAAGCCGCGGGATGAGCGCAGCGAATCCCGCGGGTCGGAGCGAAGCACCCGCGGGATTCGCTGCGCTCATCCCGCGGCTTGAAGCGTATATAGGTTACGTGGTACAACGAAGGAAACCTTCCAGCCGACGAGGCGCGTCATGCAACCGGCCGCCATGAAACGGTGCGAGCGAAGCTACTACCGGGACGGGATCGTCATCCTGGGATGTCTGGCCGGCGTGGGCATCGTCCTATGGCTCACGGGCGGCGCACTGTGGCAGTCGCTGCACGTGCCCGCTGAGGCGCCGCCCGACGGCCCAGCCTGGTTCGCCGACGTCACCGACGAGGTCGGCCTGAACTTCGTCCACGACCCCGGACCGCTCGGCAGCTATTTCATGCCGCAAATCTTCGGATCCGGTGTGGCGCTGTTCGACTTCGACGGCGACGGCCGGCTCGACATCTACCTGCTGAACAACGGCGGTCCCAAGAGCGCTTCGATCAACTGCCTGTTCAAGAACATGCCCGACGGCACGTTCAAGGACGTGACTAAAGGCTCGGGCCTGGGCATCGCCGGCCACAACACCGGCGTGGCCATCGGCGACGTCAACAACGACGGCTTGCCGGATGTGCTGGTCACCCAGTACGGCGGCGTCAAGCTGTTCCTCAACCGGGGCGGCGGCAAGTTCGAGGACGTTACGGAAGCGGCCGGGCTGAAGAATCCCGCCTGGGGCGCGTCGGCGGCGTTCGTCGATTACGACCGCGACGGCTGGCTCGATCTCGTCATCGTCAACTACGTCGACTACGACCCCACCTGGGTTTGTAAAGATCCCGGCGGCGGCGCACCGGACTATTGCACGCCCCAGAACTTTCCCGGCGCCGTGACCCGGCTGTTTCGCAACCTGCGCGCTGCCGGCGATGCGGTGCGCTTTCAGGATGTCAGCGTCGAGTCCGGCGTGGGGCGTATCGCCGGGCCGGGCCTGGGCGTGCTCTGTGCCGACTTCGACGGCGACGGCTGGCCGGATATCTTCGTCGCCAACGACGGCCGGCCCAATCACCTGTGGATCAATCAGAAAAACGGCACGTTCAAGGAGGAAGCGACCCAGCGTGGCGTCGCCTACAATCGGATGGGCAAGGCGGAGGCGAGCATGGGGGTGGCCTATGGCGACGTGTACGGCGATGGCCTCATGCACCTGTTCGTCACCCACCTGCGCAGTGAGACGCACACGCTCTGGCGGCAGGGGCCGCGCGGCTGGTTCCGCGATGAAACCAGTGCCGCAGGTCTGAGCCGGCCGCTCTGGCAGGGGACGGGCTTCGGCACGGTGTTCGGCGATTTCGACCTGGACGGCCATCTCGATCTGGCCATCGTCAACGGCCACGTCGTCCGCACCGGGACCACCAGGGCGGCGGCGGAGCTGGGCCCATACTGGCGCTGGTACGCCGACCGCAACCAGCTGTTTGCGAACGACGGCCGGGGCCGTTTCACCGACATCTCGCGGCAAAACGGGCCTTTTTGCGGCCGCTGGAACGTGGCCCGCGGCCTGGCCTGCGCCGACTTCGACGGCGACGGCAAGCTGGACCTGCTGGTGAGCACCATCGGCGACCGGGCTCGGCTCTATCGCAATGTCGCGCCGACGGCGAACCATTGGTTGCGGGTCCGCACCCGGCTCCCCAGTCCGCGCGACCTGGCCGATCGCAAGAAGGATCGTGATGCGTTGGGTGCCGAGGTCGTCGTCGAAGCGGGGTCGCGGCGCTGGCGGCGGCTGATCCATGCGGCCGGCAGCTATTTGAGCAGCAGCGATCCGTGCGCCCATTTCGGTCTGGGCGATGCAACGGTGGTGGATTCCATCACTGTGCTCTGGCCGGACGGAACGCGCGAACGGTTTGCGGGGACGCCGGCGGACCGGGTGGTCGAGGTACGCCAGGGTGCGGGCCGCCCGGCCGAGCGAGGTGGCCCATGACGCGCGCCTGGGCATTGCTGGCGGGCGGCTTGATCGTGGTGACGGCGGCGGCCGGCTATGGCTGGTACTGGTACACCACACCCGTGCTGCCGGAGGTCGATCTCCATGCCGAAGCGCCCGCGGTCGTCGCGGCGGTCGAGGCGGCGCAGCAGGAGGTTCGGCGCTCGCCGCGCTCCGGCCGGGCGTGGGGCGAGCTCGGTCTGGTGCTGCTCGGCAACGAACTCGGTGCGCCGGCGCATGTCTGTTTCATCCAGGCCGAACGCCTCGACCCCTTGAACGCGACCTGGCCTTATCTGCAGGCGCGGCGGCTGCTCGTCGATGATCGGGCGGCGGCCGTCCTGGCGCTGCGGCGCCGTCGCGCTCACCACACCGCTGCGGCCGGACAGGGTAACCCCGACCCTTGCCCTTGCGGAAGCGCTGTTCGAGGATGACGAGCGCGCCGAGGCCGGGGCGC
This sequence comes from uncultured Gemmataceae bacterium, assembly GCA_963834865.1. Classification (GTDB taxonomy): domain Bacteria; phylum Planctomycetota; class Planctomycetia; order Gemmatales; family Gemmataceae; genus CAWIDK01. The sequence goes on along the minus strand of CAWIDK010000001.1, from coordinate 1,431,335 downwards.
TGTGCCGAGCGGTGCTCGAGGTCGATCCGGGCAACACGCGCGCCCGGTACAATCTCGGTCTGCTGGCGCTGGCCGAGCAGCAATGGGATATCGCGATCGCGCATATGACGCGCTGCGGTGGGGACGCCTATGCCGCGAAACGCGCCTGCGCCCAGCTGGCGACGGCGTATCAGCGGCTTGGCGACGTTGCCGGCGCCGCCGCCTTCAACCGGCGCACCCGCGATTTGTCCGAGGACAAGCCGTGGCCCGATCCCTACCTGCTGCAGGCGCAGCAGCAGGCGGCCGGTCCGCACCGGCACTTGCAGCACGCGCAGGAACTCGTCGGTACGCCGCGCACGGCCGAATATCTGCAGGCATTACGCGACTTTGCCGACGAGGCCGGCGACGGCGTGGCCCATTACCGCCTGGGGATGGCGCTGGTGATGATGGACGACCACGCCGCGGCGGAACCGGTGCTGCGGACGGCCCTGCGCAAGTCGCCCGATCTGGTCGGGGCCCATTATTTTCTCGGCATCGCCCTGTTGCAGCAGGGCGAACGTCTGGACATGCAAAGGCACGACACCGCCGCCGCCCAGGCCAAGTTCCGCGAGGCGGCGGCTACGCTGCGCCGGGCCATCGACCTCAAGCCGACCCACGGCCAAGCTCATCTGCTGCTCGGACGCTGTCTTGGCCGATGCGGTCAAGCGGCTGAAGCGCTGGCCGAGTTCCGCACGGCGGTGCAGTGCCGTCCGGACAATGCCGAAGCCCAATTGGCCCTGGGCGAAGCGCTGGCGACCGCGGGTGAGCGCGAAGAGGCGGAACGCCATCTCGAACAAGCGCAACGGCTGGCGCCGGAGGATCCGCGTCCGCCGGCAGCCTTGGCACGGCTGCGCGGCGCTGGTACAAAGAGCGCAGACCCGTAGGACGGGCTTCCTAGCCCGTCCTGGAAGCAACTGACGGCCTAGGAAGGCCGTCCTACTGAGGCTAACGGACGGCCTAGGAAGGCCGTCCTACCGAGGCTGGCAATGGGAGCAACGCATGTGGAACCTTGCGCCGCCGCCGGGATTTCAAGGGCTTCGCGAGGATAAGGCGCTTGGGGTGTATATCCGGCACTTGCCGCATTGGCGGCAAGAAGTGCGCCACTTACTTCGTCACGTTTCGGCTGGCGGACTCGTTACCGAAAGCGAAACTTGATGAATTGGTGTTCCAGCGTCGCGCGTGGGAACGAGAACATCCGCCGCCGTGGTCAAAGGAAGTGTTGGAGAAGCTCGGCGCGCGGTCGTCGAGCGGATCGAGAAGTGGCTGGATCAGGGAATGGGGAGTTGCGTGTTGAGAGATCGATCATTCGCCGCGCTTGTTACGCAAGCCATGCATCATTTCGACGGCGTGCGCTACGAACTGAATGCTTACGTGGTGATGCCGAATCACGTTCATGCAATCCTGCGCCCATTGCAGTGTGAGGAACATCCGCTGGAGACGATCCTGGGAAGCTGGAAGCAGTTTAGCTCGAAGCGGATCAACGCACGCACGGGGAACAACGGGGACTTGTGGCAGGATGAAAGCTACGACCGCATTATTCGCGACGAAGAGCACCTGTACCGTTGCCTCCTCTACATCGGGGGCAATCCCGGAAAAGCTGGATTGGCTCGCGATTGCTGCCCTCTCTGGGTCAGACCAGAATGGGAGGCGCTCGCTTGGACTCTTGAGAAGACGTAGGACGGGCTTCCTAGCCCGTCCGGGACGACACGTCCGGGCCGGCGCAGACGGGCTAGGAAGCCCGTCCTACAGAAGTGTTTTCCCCGCTTTGAACCACGCCCCTTACCCTACGGGCGCCGCATGAAATACCTGCTCGTGATCCTGGTCGCCCTGGTTCTGCCGGGGGTAGGCGGCCTGCTCTGGTGGCAGCTGCACACCCCGGCGCAACCCCCCGACGACACGCCGTCGGGCCCCCCCTGGTTCGCCGACGTCACCGAGCAGGTTGGCCTGAATTTCCGCCATTCGGCTGGGCCGCTGGGCAAGTATTTCTTGCCGGAAACCTTCGGCTCGGGCGTGGCCCTGTTCGATTTCGACGGCGACGGCCGGCTCGACATCTACCTGCTGACCAACGGCGGTCCCAAAAGCGAGTCGATCAACCGCCTGTTTAAAAACATGCCCGACGGCACGTTCAAGGACGTGACCGAAGGCTCAGGTCTCGGCATCGCCGGCCACAACATGGGCGTGGCCATCGCCGATGTCAACAACGACGGCTTGCCCGATGTGCTGGTCACCCAGTATGGCGGCGTCAAGCTGTTCCTCAACAAGGGCGGCGGCAAGTTCGAGGACATCACGGAAGCGGCCGGGCTGAAGAATCCCGCCTGGGGCACGTCGGCGGCGTTCTTCGATTACGATCGCGACGGCTGGCTCGATCTCGTCATCGTCAACTACATCGACTACGACCCCTCCTGGCCCTGCACCTACCTCAGCGACAAGCAGGATTATTGCACCCCCAATGTCTTTCCCTCGGCCGTCTGCCGGTTGTTTCGTAATCGTGGCCCCGATGCGAACCACGCGGTGCGCTTCGAGGATGTGACGGTGTCATCGGGCCTGGCCAAGCACGCCGGGCCCGGACTCGGCGTGGTATGCGCCGACTTCGACGGTGACCGCTGGCCGGACATTCTCGTCGCCAACGACGGCCGGCCCAATCATCTATGGATCAACCAGAAGGACGGCACCTTCAAGGAGGACGCCACCACGCGCGGCATCGCCAACGATGGCATGGGTAAGGCCGCTGCCGGCATGGGCATCGCCCTGGGCGATGTCGACGGCGACGGTCTGCTGGACGTGTTCATGACCCACCTGACCATCGAGTCGCACACGCTCTGGCGGCAGTCGCCGCGCGGGCAGTTCATTGACAGGACCGCCGCCGCCGGGCTGGTCTGGTCGCGCTGGCACGGCACCGGCTTCGGCACCCTCATGGGCGACTTCGACCACGACGGCGCTCTGGACATCGCCATCGTCAATGGCCGCATCGCCCGCGACAAGGCGCCCACCAACCCCGCCCTTGGACCGCACTGGCAGTGGTACGGCGAGCGCAACCAGCTGTACGCCAACAACGGCACCGGCCGCTTCACCGACGTGTCCGCACGCAACCCCGCTTTCTGCGCCACGCCCAACGTGGCCCGCGGCCTCGCCGCCGGCGACCTCGACGGCGACGGGGCCCTCGACCTGGTCCTCACCACGGTGGACGCGCCCGCCCGCGTGCTCCGCAACGTGGCCACCAACCGCGGACATTGGCTGAGCGTGCGCTGCCTCTTGCCGCAACAAAAGCGTGACGCCTACGGCGCGGAGTTGACCGTGGAGGCGGCGGGACGCCGATGGGTCCGCCCGTACAACCCGGCCGAGAGCTACCTGTGCAGCAGCGCTCCGGTGGCGCATTTCGGCCTGGGCACGGTCACTCAGGTCGATGCGCTGCAGGTGATCTGGCCGGACGGGTCGCGCGAGCGATTCGATGGCGGGCCGGTCGACCGGCACGTCGTGCTGCGCCAGGGTGAAGGCAATCTGATCGACCGCAAATGAGGCACCAAGCCTTTTTTTGGGATGCGGCGCTTTTACGCCGCTTTGTTTTGTTTTTGATGCTTTTCTTTGCAAGAACCAAAGAAAAAAAGCGGCGTCAAAGCGCCGCACTCCAAAAAAAGCAAGAGCTGCCGAGGTACGACATGGACACGGCGAATGTCCCACAACCACGGTCGGCCGCGCCGCCGCGGCCCGCACGCCGGTGGTTCGCGCTGGGCCTGGGCGTGGCGCTGGCCATCGGCCTCGGCTGGTATGGCTGGCACGGGTACACCACGCCACGGCCCCCCGAGCTCAATGTGGACGCGGCGGGCGATGCGGTTCTGCGCAGGCCGTCGAGGATGCGCGTCAACAGGTCGTCAAGAACCCGCGCAACGCCGCCGCGTGGGGGCGTCTGGGCCAGCTCCTGCTCGCGCATGCTTATGTGGTGGAGGCGAAGCCGTGCCTGGCCCAGGCGGAGGAACTCGATCCGACCGACCCGCGCTGGCCCTACCTGCAAGGCTGGGGCGACCTGCTCAATCATCCCGAGGAGGCGGCTCCGTGTTTCGAGCGTGCGGTGGCGCGGTGCGGCGCCAATACCGGGCGTGCAGAAACGGCCCGGCTGCGGCTGGCGCAGACCCTGCTGGACCGCGGTGATGGCGGCGCGGCCGCAGTGCATTTCCGCGCCTTGCTCGACAGCCCGAACGCGGCCCCCCTGGCGCACCTCGGCCTGGGTAGCGTCGCGCTCAACACCGGCGACCTCGATGTTGCCGTGATGCACCTGGACATCGCGAAGGAAAGCCCCTTGAGCCGCAAGCGCGCTGTGCGCAGCTGGCCGCGGCCTATCGCCGCCGGGGCGACCAGGCGCGCGCGGACGAGTGGGACCGGCGTGAGCACGAGGTGCGCAAGGATGCGGCCTGGCCTGATCCATTCCTGCGCGAGAGCGAGGAGCTTATCGTAGGCCAGCAAATGCGCATGTTGCGTGCCGAGAACCTCGTGCGCGATCGACAGCTGCCGGAGGCGGCGGAACAATTCCGCCGCCTCATCGACGACTACCCCAACGACACGCGGGCCCAAGTGAAGCTCGCGATGGTGCTGATCGATCTGGGCAGACCGCAGGACGCCGAACCGGTGCTGCGCGAGCTGCTCCGCATCGACCCGGGCAAAGTCCAGGGGCACTTCTGGCTCAGCGCGGCCCTGTTTCAGCTCGCCGAGCGGCACGCCCGCAACCCGGCCGAAAAAGAGCAATCGCAGCAGCAGTTTCGCGAAGCAGCCGACCAGGCACGCCAGGCGCTGGCCCTGCAGCCGCACCACGGTTTCGCATATGTGTACCTCGGCTTGTCCCTACGGCACCTGGGCCAGCTCGACGAAGCGCTGGACGCGCTGGAAAGCGCGGTGCGGTGTAACCCGGAGGCGGTCGATCCGCACCTGCACTTCGGTGTTACGCTGGCGCAGGCCAACCGCCGTGCGGAGGCGATCACGCAGTTCCAGGATGCGATACGCGTCGCGCCGGCGTCCGACCGGCGGGCGCAGGAAGCGTTGCAACGGCTGCTCGGCACACGTTGAAACGGTTACGCCGAGACGTGCACATATAATTACCTGTGCCGTACGGTGAGGCACAAATTTTTGTCGCTCACCGGATTTTAATCAGATTTCTGTTGACATTGAGTCGTCTTATGCTGAAGATTGACAAATAGTGCGGGATTCCCCGTTAGCCGTCTGTGTTCATGTATCAATCGTTTCCGTCTTGACGGGAAGGACCTCTCCATGGTCGTGCGTTACTCAGGGTCTGTGCTCTTGGCGGCGCTTCTCCTCATGGGCGTCGCTGGTTGCCCAGCGGGTGGGAGCGGTGACATCGGCCCCACCATGGCGGTGACGGGCAAGGTTACAATCGACGACACTCCGCTCGAGGATGGCAACGTCACGTTCCACCCCTGGGAAGCCAAGGGCAACAAGACGAAAGCCGGGGTCAGCGGCATCGTCAAGAAGGGCTCCTACACCGTAACTTCCGGAACCACGACCTCAAACGCCAACGGTGCTCCGCCGGGGTGGTACAAGGTTACGATCGCGCCAGGTATGCCTGGGAACTTCCAGGAAACCAAGCCTGTCGCCGAGCCGAAGGTGGAAAAAAAGAAGACCGAGATAGCCAAGGCGAACCAATCGATTGCCGAGAAGTACACGAACCCGACATCGACGCCGCTGGAAGTCGAAGTGAAGTCGGGCGCCAATTACGACCTGAAGGCCACCAGCAAATAACAGGAATTAGGAGTTTTTCTCATATCCTTTGGTTGTGGAGGACGTACTCATGCATCTTTTCAAGCTCTGGAGAGTGCGCGTCAAGGCGTTCACCTTGATCGAGCTCCTCGTGGTGATCGCGATTATCGCGATCCTGATCGCGCTGCTGGTGCCAGCTGTGCAGAAGGTGCGCGAGGCGGCCGCGCGCACGCAGTGCACCAACAACATGAAGCAGATTGGCCTCGCGTGCCACGGCTACAACGACACTTACAAAGCGTTGCCGCCAGCTTGGGCGGCCGTGCAAGGCCAGCAGAACGGCCAGCCCATCGGTAGCTTGTTTTTCTTCATTTTGCCCTTCATTGAGCAGACGCCGCTCTACAACGCGTGCGGCAATAACTCATGGAACCAGAACAACAAGCTCGTCCCCGTTTACAGTTGCCCGTCGGACCCGACCGCCCAGAGCGGCGGCACGTGGAACACTTACGGCGTCTGCAACTATGCCGCAAACCTTGGCGTATTCCTGACCCCGAATACGCCCGGCTACGGATACTCGGCAACCATGAAGGCGGTGGGCAACCTCGTGACCGCGATGCCGGACGGCACTTCCAACGTGGTCATGATGGCGGAGCGCTATGCTTACTGCAACCCGTCGTGGGGTGGGCACACCGATCCGGTGTGGGCGGCAAATCCGTGGAGCTCGCCCAACGGCCAATGGGCCATTGCCATGTTCGGCTGGGCCAATGCTCCCTACACCCAAGCGCCATGGGTATGGAGCGCTGGCTGCAACCTTGGACCGAATTATTCGGCCAATAACACGAGCTGCACCAACGGTATCGGCAACATCCCGTTCCAAACCGGGCCGACTGCTTCGGCTTGCAATTGGTACGTCACGCAGTCCGGCCACACGGGCGTGATGAACACGGGCCTCGGCGATGGCAGCGTCCGCCAATGCACGGCTTCGATCAGCCCGACAACGTGGTATTTGGCTTGCACGCCCAACGACGGTAATCCACTGCCCCAGGACTGGGACCAGTGACCCTTGCTGCGATTCTTGTTACCAGGGCGGCCCCGGAATCGTTCGGGGCCGTTCCTTTTTTTCAGCGATGACCAGACGCATTGCCGTGAATTGGAGCGTGGGCGCCGTCGTTGCGGCACTGGCTGCCGTCGCAGCCTGGTGGTCGTTTCACTACGCCGAATGCCGCAATCACTGGCGCGGCGCAGCATGCACTGGACACCCAGGACGCCGACCTTGCCCGCGTTCACCTTGCCCAGTGCCTTGCCTGGGCCGGCGATCAGCCGAAGCTGCGACTGCTGGCAGCTCGGGCGGCACGCCTGGCCGGCGACTACGAGGCTGCGGAGGAGCAGCTCACGATCTGTGCAGGGGATCCGGGGCTGCCCGAAGCCGAAGTCAAACGCGAGCGGGCGCTGTTGCAGGTGCAGCAGGGCGATTTCCGGGGCCATCTCGAGTATCTGCAAGGCACGTCAAACACTCGCGAGCCGCCGCCCGATGTGCTGGACGCCATGGCGCATGGCCTGGAAGCGACCCTGTTCTTCAACGAGGCGGCGGCGTGCTTGCAGCGGCTCTTTGCTCAGACGCCGGACCATCCCCGCGCCCGAGTGCTTGCCGGCAACATCATGCTGCGCAAACGTTATGCCGAGCCAGCGCTGCACGAGTTCCAGAGCGCGGTGGACCAGCTGCCCGGCGCCTTCACGCCGCGCTTGCGCTTGGCTGAGTGCCTGCTGGACCTGGGCCAGGTGCGCGAGGCCGCGACCCACCTGCAGGCCTTGCAGGTGCGCTACGCGGACGCTCCCGAGCTCTTGCTGGCGCAAGCCCGCGTGGCTGTCTATCGCGCGCAGCCGCAGGAGGCCATGGAGGTCCTGCGCCGCCTGCTCGTCGCGCATCCCGATCACATCGAGGCGCTGATGACTCTGGGCCAGCTTGAATTCCGCCAGGGCGAGCCGCGGCAGGCATTGCCGTGGTTACACAGCGCCATACGGATTCATCCGGACAAGCCCGAAGTGTGGGAGGCGCTGGCGCGATGTCATGCGGCGCTGGGTGAGCAGGACGAGGAACGACGCTGCCTCGCGGAATTCGACCGCGCCAGTCGCGCTGGGTGAAGCCACGCGCCTGGTCGTACGCGCGATGCAGGAACAGGTCAACGACGTGAGCCTGCGCATCGACCTGGCGGAACGTTACGAGCGTCTGCACGAGCCGGCCAAGGCCATCCAGTGGCGCATGTGTGTCTTGCACCTCGATCCGGCGCATGCGCCGACGCATCGCGCCCTCGCCCGGCTGTTCGAGCAGACCGGCCAGCCGCACCGCGCGGCGCGGCACCGAGGCCTGGCCGAAAAAGGTAAACCATGAAATACGGATTGGTCCTGGCAGCGCTGTTGCTGACGTTGGCAGGGTATTTCCTGTTTGTGTATGTGCCGGCCGGCACTTCCAGCGAGCCGGCGCCGGTCCCGGCCGTGGAAGCGGTGCCGGTCGACGCCGACACCCACCAGGTACACGCGTTCTGTGGCACCTGCCATGCCTATCCTCCGCCCGAGACGTTTCCGCGCGCCCACTGGCCCGAGGAGGTGCGGCGGGCGTACGATTTCTATCGCGACTCCGGCTACCGCGTGGACCCGCCGGACCTCGAGCGCGTCGTCGCCTATTACCAAAAGCGGGCGCCGATCGAGTTGCCGCCGTCGCGCAAGGCGCCGGCGGCGACGATGCCCTTGCCGGTTACGCTGCGGCCGGCCGGCTGGAGCCCGCCGGGCCGCCCGCCGGTTGCAGGCGTGACCAATGTCCACCTCGCGCACCTCTCGCGTCCGGACCGGCTCGACCTCCTGGTGTGCCACTTCAACCCGGGCCGCGTCTGGTGCGTCAAACCATATGAGGACCCACCCTCCTGGCACCTGCTTGCCGAGGTGCAGGCGCCCTGTCATGTCGAGGTCGTCGATCTCGACCAGGATGGCCGCCCCGACCTCGTGGTTGCCGACCTGGGGAGCTTTTATCCGACCGACGATCGGACGGGCCGGGTGGTCTGGCTGCGCAACGAGGGCGGCGGCCGCTTCACGCCGATTACCCTGCTGGAGGGAGTGGGCCGCGTCGCCGATGTGCAGGTCGCCGATTTCAACGGCGACGGCAAGCTCGACCTTGTGGTTGCCGTCTTCGGCTGGCGCCACGGCGAGGTTCTGTACCTGGAGAATCGCACGACGGACTGGGCCCGGCCGGAATTTCAGCGCACCGTGCTCGACTCGCGCACGGCGCCATTCACGTGCCGATCGGCGACATCAACGGCGACGGCCATCCCGACATCGTCGCCCTCCTGGCCCAGGAGCACGAAACGGTGGTCGCGTTCCTCGGCGACGGCAAGGGTGGCTTCACCAAGAAGACGATTTTCGAGGGGCCGCACCCGGCTTATGGTTCCAGCGGCATCCAGCTGGCCGATCTCAATGGCGACGGCCGTCTCGACGTGCTGTACACGAATGGCGATAGCCTCGACCCGCCGAGCCTGCTCAAGCCGTACCACAGCATTCAATGGCTGGAGAACCGCGGCAGCTTCCCGTTCGTACACCATCACATCGAGGCCCAATACGGCGTGATGCGGGCGCTGGCGGCGGACATCGATGGCGACGGCTTGCTGGACATCGTTTCGGTCGCCTTCCTGCCGCCGGAGAATTTCCGCACCGCGCACGCGCGGGGTGCCGAGGCGGTGCAGATCCTCCGCCAGACCACGCCGGGACGCTTCGAGCACTTTGAACGCCACGTGCTCGACGGGGGAGTGTGTAGTCATCTGACCTGCGCCGCCGGCGATATCTTTGGCGATGGCCGAACCCACCTGGTGGCCGGCAACTTCTACATCAGCCCGCTGTCCGCCCAGGGCGAGTTGGTGACCGTATGGCGGAACCTGGGCAAGCGCTAGTCCCAAGCCCGCAGGCGAGTCTTCGAGCCTGCGGGGTCACCATCTTCTCCCCTCCGGGGGAGAGGGGTGCACCCAGGCTACCCCGCAGGCTCGAAGACTCGCCTGCGGGCTTGGGCGGTACGATACAGCTGCGGAGACGAAGCAATGGCGCAACCCGTGACGCAACCCGGTGTGCCCTGGGCGGTGGCGGTGCCGTGGCTGCTCTTGCTGGCGCTCGGCGGGGTCGGCACCGTCTGGCTGCTCAGCACGCCGCGCAGTCCGGTCGCCGTGATTCCCGAGCCGGAGTCCCCGGCCGTCACCGTGGATCGTCCGCCCCGGCCACGCATCCTGCTCGACGAGAGCGGCTGGACCGAGGCGATCAAGCGTGTGCAGCCCTGGAGCGATCCCACCTCGCTCACCATGGCCCGCGATGCCTGGGACCGCGTCGGCTACCGCGGCATCGGCATCATGGATCATCACCTGATCCACGACGATCTCGACCCGGCCGAGCGGTTCAAGCTGATGATGACCAAGGTCGTCCTGCTCTTCTACGAAGGCGAGCCGCAACCTGCCTACGCGGCGCTGAGCAGCGCCCGCGCCCTCGTCGAAGCCTCGCCGGCACAAGCGCGCGAATGGCTGTCGACGATCATCTGGATGCAGGCGATCGCCGGCATGCGCCGCGGCGAGGACGAAAACTGCATCGAGTGCCGGGGCGAGGGGTCGTGCATCTTCCCGATTGCGCGCGCGGCGCGGCACACCAACCCGGCCGGTTCACGGCTCGCCATCAGGCACTTCACGGAGTATCTCCAGCGCCACCCCGACGACCCCGGCGCGCGCTGGCTGCTCAATCTCGCGTACATGACGTTGGGCGAACATCCCGAAGCGGTGCCGGCCTCGTACTTGATCGGCCTGGAGCACTTTCGTTCCGAGTTCGACATCGGTCGCTTTCGCGACATCGCCCACCTGGCCGGCGTCAACCGCATGAACCTTGCCGGCGGCGCCATCATGGAGGACTTCGACAACGACGGGCTGCTCGATATCTTTGTCAGCGCCTGGGACCCCGCGATGCCGGTGGCGCTGTATCGCAATAAGGGCGACGGCACGTTTGAGGACCGCACCGAGGCGGCCGGCCTGAGCCAGCAGCTCGGCGGCTATTACTGCGTGCAGACCGATTACAACAACGACGGGCACATGGACGTCTTCATCCTGCGCGGCGCCTGGCTCACCACGCCGATGCCGCCGAGCCTCTTACGCAATAACGGCGACGGGACTTTCACCGACGTCACCAGGGAAGCCGGGCTGATGGTTCCGACCAACGCCATCAGCGCGTGCTGGGCGGACTACGACAACGACGGTTGGCTCGATCTGTTCATCGCCTGCGAGCAGGGCCGTAACCTCCTGTTCCGCAATAAGGGCGACGGCACCTTCGAAGAAGTGGCGGTCAAGGCCGGCGTCGCCGGGCGCGGCCGCGGCGGCAAGGGCGCCAGCTGGGGCGATTTCGACGGCGACGGCTATCCCGACCTGTTCGTGAACTATCTCGACGGCCCGCCCGCGCTGTATCGCAACAACCGCGACGGCACGTTCACCGACGTTGCTGCCGCCATGGGAGTGTTGCGTCCGAGCACCGCCGCCTTTTCGTGCTGGTTCTTCGACTACGACAACGACGGCTGGCTCGACATCTACGCCGCGGGCTACGACCGCACCCTCGACGAGATCGTCCGCGGCTTGCTCGGTCAGGCGACCGGCCGCGAGGTCGGCCGCCTTTATCGCAACGTCCAGGGCAAGAATTTCCAGGACGTCACCCGTGCGGCCGGCCTGGAGATGGTCATGGCCCCCATGGGCAGCAACTTCGGCGATTTCGACAACGACGGCTACCTCGACTTCTACCTCGGCACCGGCGAGCCCGGCCTCGCCACGCTCGTGCCCAACCGCATGTTCCGCAATGTCGCCGGCCAACGCTTCTCGGAGATCACGACGTCGGCAGGCACCGGCCATCTGCAGAAAGGCCACGGCATCGCGATCGGCGACTGGGACCGCGACGGCAACGTCGACATCTTCATGGAGGTCGGCGGCGTCACCCCGGGCGATCGCTTCCGCAACGTGCTGTTCCAGAATCCCGGGCAGGGCAACCACTGGCTGACCGTGAAGCTGCGCGGCGTGAAGACCAATCGTGCGGCCATCGGCGCGCGGATCAAGGCGGTCACCGCCGGCCCCACCGCGCAAACGGTGTACCGGCACGTCAACAGCGGCAGCAGTTTCGGCGCCAATCCCTTGCAGCAAACCCTGGGGCTGGCCAGGGCGGAGCGCGTGGCGGTGCTGGAAGTGTACTGGCCGACGAGCGGCACAACGCAGGTCTTTCGCGACGTGGCCCTCGATCAGGCCATCGAGATCACCGAGTTCGCCGCCGACTACCGCAAGCTCGACTGGCAGCGCATTGCGGTGCCGCGCTAATCTGTTTACGTTTAACATGCCACGCGGCCGGCGCCGTCGCCGCCGTTGGCCCCGGCGCCGCCGCCACCGCCCACGGCCCGGTTGCCGCTGACGTTCGAATCGACGATCGAGGCGGTCGCCGCGGGCCCGCCCGGCTTGGTCGAATCATCGATGCCGCCGCCGGTGGCGAGGCCGCCCTGGAAGCCGCTGCCGCCGCTGGCGCCAAGGGCGGCGTTGTGGGTGACGGCGCTGTCGATCAGCGTCAGCGCACTGCCGTTGTTGTCGATGCCGCCGCCCAGGGCCGACCCACCGATGCCGGCGGTGGTGGAACCACCGATCGCCACGTTGTCCCTGAACTTGCTGTTGGTGACGGTCAGCGTGGAACCGACAAAGTTGGCGATGCCGCCGCCCAAGGCGCCGCCGGTAAGCGGGTGAGCGAGGGTGGGAGTCCCGCCGGCGCCCCCGATGGCCTGGTTGTTGATGAAGCTGCTGTCCAGGACGTTGAGCGTGGCGAAGTTCACGTTCAGGATGCCGCCGCCGACGCCCTCGCCGAACAAGTTCACGCCGTTACCCCCGTCGCCGCCGATGGACTGATTGCCGGTGAGCGTCGAGTTGCTGAGGGTCATGGTCGCCAACTGGTTATCGATGCCGCCGCCGTTCTGCGTCTGACCCGAGCCCCCGGCGGCCAGGTTGTCGATGAGCTTGGCCGGGCCGGTGAGTGTCCTTCTTCGCGGTTGGGACTCGCCGGCCGCTTTGCTGTGAATCGGGGGGGAGGCCCCGGATATGGCGGGGCGACAGTCGGCCGCGTGATCTATTTTCCGTCCTGCTTCGAGGACGCCGGGCCGTTGAGTTCGAGCTGGATTTCGAGTGGCCGTCGAACTTTGGCCTCCGGCGCCGGCGGGTACGACGGCAGGCCCCAGTCCAGCCTCATTTTGGCCAAATGCTCCCGGATCGCCCGCAGGTCCCAGACATGAACCGACTCGCTGTCGTGGGTGGTCAGGAGCGCTACCAGCGGGCGCTGCGCGTCAACCCGGCCGACGTGCGCGGCCGGTACAACCTGGCGTGGGTGCTGGTGCTCCAGCGGCGGTACCCGGCGGCGCTGCAGCTGATCGCGGAGGCGCTCGGCCTGGACGAGACGGGCGAATACACCGAGCGGCTGGTGAAGAAGCAGACCGAGGTGCTGGCCCGGCTGGCGCAGCGCAACCAGCACAAGCAGTTCCTGCTCGCCAACCGCGTCAGCAGCAAGCCGGCCGCCGACGCGCCGCCGCGGCCCGCCATGACGGAAGCGAAGGGCATGGAACGCAACGGCCAGGCGGAGTGACGCGGGAGCAAGCCTGGCCAGCGACCCCTGCCGGCTTGTCCGGCAGGTGAAGGAGTTTGGCAGCTAGTCGGGCGGATAGTCGCAATCGTTCTTCCCGACCCCTGCCGGCTTGTCCGGCAGGTGAAGCAGTTTTGCCGGCTCGCAGACAAGGGCTTTCCGTGCGCCTGGTCTTGTAGCGAGAAAACTGCTTCACCTGCCGGACAAGCCGGCAGGGGTCGAGGAAGGGTGGGCGGTTTTCGGTTAGCCGCAAGACTGCTTCTTGCCGGGAGGCGTTCATCCACAATTTCGGCAGCCGCCGCGCGATCCGCCGGTGAGGCGTCGGGTCGCCTGCCACGTCGTCGGTGCGCAGGATTTAATGGAGGCCCCCACGGTGCACCGGGCCGGAAAAATGCTATGGTTGCGCTGCCATCATTCTCGTTCCGCCTGCGCGGGACGCGGGTGAACCAGGATGACCGTGCGCAGTGCGCCTGGTGACCCTGGGTTCAGCGACCGTTTCCAACGGGAGCCAACGTGCGGACGCACATCATCCTGCAACGCGGCGGCGATGGTGACAGCCGTTCCTGGAGCGCCGACCAGCGCCTCAGCATCGGCCGCCTGCCGAGCTGCGACGTGGTCCTCGATGACGCCTCGATCAGCCGGCGGCATGCCGAGATTGTGTCCACGGATGCCGGCTGGGTAGTCCGCGACCTCGGCAGCACTAACGGCACCCTGCTGAACGGTGTGCGCCTCGGCCGTGTTGCGCAACGGCTGCACGTCGGTGATCACCTGCAGCCGGGCAAGATCCTGTTGACGGTCGCGGCGCTGGAAGATCAAGGCGCCTCCGATTTCTTCGTTCTCGAGGATCCCGCGGTCCGGGAAGGGGCCGGGCCGGCGCCGGCCACGACCGCGGGCCCGATTGGCGACGCCGATGGTGGGCCGAGGGGCGAGCCGGCCCGAGTGCGGTCGATCGATCCGGTGCCGAGCGACCTCGTGCCGAGCGACCCGCCGCCGAGCGATCCGCTGCGGGAGTTTCTCGCGACCAGCTTGCGCGGCGCCGTCGAGGCGCTGGGCGCAGGGCGGCGCCGTGTTCCTGGCCGAAGCCCACGCCCGTACGCTCGTCCTCAAGGCATCGTGCAGCAGCGGCGGGTCCGAGCGTGGGGCCGCCTACGACACACGGCTCATTCAGCGCTGCTTTCAGCAGGGCACGGCCATCGTCGGCACGGAAGTGCGTGAACCCGATCTGGGCAGCACGGCCTTGATGGATGGACCGCGCTCGGTGTTGTGCGTCCCGCTTCGGCCCGCGCACCGGCTGCGCGGCGTGCTGTGCGTCGAGCGTGCGCCGACGCATCCGTTCAGCGACCGCGATCAGCTCCTGGGCGAAGCCGTCGGCAACACCATGGCGGCCGGCATCGCCAGCGCCCGCCAGCTGGTCGACCGCCAGCGCGCGTTGTTCATGCAAACCATGCTGACGCTCGCCCAGGCCGTCGATTGCCGCGACCCGTATACGGCCGGGCATACGCAGCGGGTCACCGAGTACGTGTTATTGCTGGCGGAGGAAGTGCAGGTGACCGCCGCCGACTACCATCATCTGCAAATCGGCACGCCGCTGCACGACATCGGCAAGATCGGCGTCGAGGAGGCGATCCTGCGCAAGCCCGGCCGGCTCACCACCGCGGAGTTCGCGCAGATCCAGGCGCATCCCAGCAACGGCGTGGCCCTCCTGCAATCGATTCCCGAACTCGATCCCGTCTTGCCGATCGTGGGCAGCCATCACGAGCACTGGGACGGCTCGGGCTACCCCGACGGCCTGATCGGCGAGATCATCTCCCCGCTGGCCCGACTGGTCACGGTGGCGGACGTGTTCGATGCGCTCATGTCGGATCGGCCGTATCGCAAGGCACTGAGCATGGGTGAGGCGTTCGACTATCTGCAGCGGAACGCGGGCACGTTGTTCGATCCGCAATACTCTCAGGCGTTTCTGCGGCTGCGACCGCGCGTCGAGAAAATGGTGCGCGAGCGCGGCGCCGCCAGCGTCGTGCTGAGCCAGAGCGATTTCCCTGATTTGAAGGAATCGGTGCGCGGTGCCGTGCGCCGCGATTGCGCCGGGCCGCGGCCCAGTCGTGACGATCGGGGTATGCTGGGCTTACTGGCCGAGGTGGGACTCGAACCCACACGCCCTTTCGGACACGGCATTTTGAGTGCCGCATGTCTGCCATTCCATCACTCGGCCGTCGTATTTAGGTATCTATAGCATAAGCATTTGTGTTCAGTTGTTCTGGTAAATCCGACTGGTAAACCTAATGGTAAACCCGTGGTACACTCGATTGTACCACCGCCTGGACCATTTGGTAAGTACCAGGAATTGGTCGTATTCGTTCCAGCATGACCCCAGCTCGAGCCGGACCGCACCGTGACGCACGAACAACTCCTCGAACACCTGCGAAATGGTATTTGGTGGCCTTGGTCGTTTCCTGAAACGCCAGGCCGTCTACCGGGCACGGTTCGGGTGGACAGTCGTGGCCACGCTTGACCGCGCGTTGTGCTCGTCGCCTCGGTCGCCGGCCCACATCCTCCGCAACGCTTTGCTTCTTTTTCGCCATCAGAGGCTACCTCGTGGGCGTACAATCGCCACACAACCCATTGTAGCCCGACCCCAGGCAACCGGTCGCTCTTTCCCGCCTGCTGCCGTCAAATGCCCCATGTTCAATTGCCGTAACCCGTCGAAAAGCCTCTAAAGACTCGGATAGGAATACGAGTCGGGCACGATTAAGTTGTTTCTTATGGCCTTGGCCTTGCCGATCCTCAAGATAATCGTTTGTGCCATTTGCTTCAGAAAGAAAGAAGGAACGACGCCAAGAACAGCCACAACGCCGTCCACAACCTCAATCTTGATGTTCGACAAGGAACTGTAACCGCTACGCCGAAGTCCTTGGATGATCGTTTCACGGAGGGAGCAGTCGTGGACTGGTTCCCGTAGCGGGCATGCACCTTCGGAAAATGGCGAGGTAGCGATCATTATTGGCTCTAGTAGGAAATGTTTCCACGGTCATGCAGTTTCCCCACACCGTTTCTTTTACCGGTTCAATAACGAATTCACAAGTCGAACTCAATGGATGGAAGATTTGGCCGGTTTTCCAGGTTCGGATTGTAGCGACTACTCCGTTCACGCAGGCCATGAGCCGCCAAGAGTTCCAGGTACCGCTGTGGACTTTTTGAACCCGATGCGGAAATGGTTCCACCCACCCAGGGGTCAGTTGATTCGTTCAGTCTGCCTCGGAGGTTGTGGGGAATGGAACTTGCTGGAGTCAACGGCAGTGCGTATTCAGATTGGTGTACTCCAATGCTACTCACTCCCCAGAATGTCGAACTATTCTTCAGGCTGCACCGCACGCTGATGTTCTTCGTGAACCAGCGCCTCAAGGTGCTTCCCGACGACGTTGCCTCGCCGGATGCCTTTTCGTCGCTGTCGCCGGCAGTGCGCCTCAAGGTCCGGGATGCCTTCCTCAGCCACACCGACCTGATCCAGCAGTTTGTCGATGAAAACCCGTCGAACTTGACGACCGACGAACTCGACATCGTGCGCTCGTGGCGGCATCTTGTTCACGGCAAGTTCTACATCTTCCGTGAACTCAAGGGGGGGCAGCTTTCAGTTCGGCTATGTCAGCGGCGATATAGACTATCGGGACGCCACGACGGAGGGGAACCCGAGCGTCGAATGGTCCTGGGACGGTAACGACGAAATGGATCCGGCGAAGGGGCGAGGCTGGGCGGTGATCGACGGGGACGAGATTCATGGCGTCATCGCCATTCACCACGGCGACCAGTCCGAGTTCGTGGCAATACGCAAGGGCCAGCCTCGCCCGAAGCCGAAGAAGCCAAAACGATGACGATGGAGGCGGCTACTCCTGGCTAATCCCATCCGGGACGGAGAGCCAGCGGTCGAGTGGAGCTGGGACGGCAACGAGGAGATGGACCCGGCGCAGGGGCGAGGCTGGGCGGTGGTGAAGGGCGAGGAACTTCACGGGATGAGTTGGCCGAGAAGGAGCGGCTGGTGGCCGAGGTCGAGCCGTGCAAGGGGCACGGACCGCGGTACTGTCCGCCGCGGGCGTGACTGGCCGGGCAGCAGCCGAGCAATTCGAGGACGGCGACCATGGTGACGGCGGCGCGGACGGCGGCGAAATCGATGGCCGGCTGGGCCGGCGGGGTTGCGCCTGCGCCGCGTCGTGCTCGGCCTGGCGGAGCTGTTGGCGGCGTTGGCGTGCCTCGGCCAGCTTACGAGCGCGTTCGTCGTGGATGGCCTGGTCGCGGCCTTCGAGCCTGTCCTTGGGGGTGACGTAGCCGACAGCGCTGTCGAGGCGAACCTCGTTATAGTGGGTGATGTATTCGGACACGGTTCGGCGGGCCTCGTCGAGGGAGAGCGGGACCTTGACGCGAATGCAATCGCCTTTGAGGGTCTTGTGCCAGCGTTCGATTTTGCCGTTGGACTGGGGGTAATACGGCGAGGTCCGGACATGGGTCATGCCAGCGATGCGGATGAACTCCTTGAAGTTCTTGGCGATGAACTGGGGCCCGTTGTCACTGATGACTGCGCGGCCGCTCATTGGGGAACTTTTCGCGGGCGCGTTGGACAATGGTTTCCACGTCGATTTCCTCCATTTTTTCGCGGATTTCGGAGTGGACGATGAAGCGGCTGTAGCCATCGAGGATGGAGCAGAGGAAGTAAAAGGTGCCGGTGAGGTAGAGGTAGCTGACATCGACGTGCCACTCCTGGTGGGGCCCGAGGGGTTGGACGTAGCCGGTGCCTTTCTTGGTGATGTTGGGCGTCTGCCCGGCCAGCAGTCCGGCGGCCTTGAGGACGCGATAGACGCTGGCCGGGCTGCAGGCGACGACGTTGGCATCGAGCATCACCGCCCACGACCCCGCGCGTCACGACCTGACAGCAGCCGAGCCGGACAAGGCCGCCCGCCGTCGTCCCGGCCGCCGCACGGCCCGAAGACAGTGCACGGTGCTGCGCCGCCGTCAGGGCGTTCGCCGCCATCTGGGCAACGTCCGCGTCCAGCCGTCCCGCCTGGCTGGTTTGCCCGCGGTGGCCGGTGCGGTAGAATGGAGCGCAGGCATGGCCCGTGACCATTGCCCCCGTAGCTCAGCTGGATAGAGCAGCTGCCTTCTACGATTTACCTATGCCACAAAACCACGTTTTTTCCGTGGTTTTCGCGTTTCGTGACACCCCATTTAACATTCCTGACACCTGCTCGCGGGTGTCAAACGGGTGTCAGGTTCTCTTGCTCCGATGACTCGCCGGGTTCAGCGAAACCCGTTGCGGTTGCCGCCAGCGTCCGCAGAATGACACGTCGACCGGTCCGGACGCGCCACGCCAGCGCAGGCCGCACGATCCCGGCAACGGGGTAGACGGCAGCCGAGCGGCGGCGGGACGCGCTTGGGAGCGGCGTAGGCGGTTGGCAGTACGGCCGACGGGCGACTCGAATCGAGCCGCCGGCAACTCAGGCCCGCCGCCAGCGCCACACCGATCCGGGCAGCCCCGCGACCTGCAGCTCGGTCGCGCAGAACGGGCAGCGGTATACGTCGGCCGTGCGCGACGCGTCCAGGTCCCCGCCGCTGGCCTCGACCAGGTCGACCGGCCGTCGGCAGCCGGCGCACGGCATCGGCGTGAGCGCGGCGCAGGCCCTGGAGCCGGCGCAGCTCGGGCGCCGCCAGGCCGGTTTCAGGGGCGCGGAGCAGCTGGGTGTTCGTCATTGCTGGCCCATCCTGCCGGCGAAGTAGCGGCGAAAGTCCTTGTGCTGCATTCGAGCAGCGCCAGGCGCAGCCTCGGCGCCGAGATGCTGGCTGCCGCGTCGCCGATCTCGTCCGCAATCGTGCCGCGGACGCACTCCAGTGCCTTGTCGGTGCCGGCGTCCCGCGCGAGCCGGCGCAGCTCGCCCCAGGTCTCGGCGTCGCAGAAGAATACGCAGAAGGCGACGGCGTGGCGTGCGTTCGGGAACAAGTCCAACAGGTTCACGTCGTTCATGGTTGGGCTCCGTGGTTGTGGACTACAGTCGGCCCGCGGCAACCAGCTCGCGGACCGTGTCCAGGTGCTTGCAATGCCAGTGGCGAAGGAAGCCGCGGCACTCGCAGGTCGACGCGGCGTCCAGGCACACGTCGTAGTTCGTCTCAACGCCGCCCTCACCCAGCTTCGCCAGCCGGAACGCGCGGCCGAAGTCGGTGGGCAGCGGAGTCACCAGGTAGGTCGCCTCGACCTTGCCGAGCGCGATCGCGACGGCGCCGACGGCCTGCGCCTCGGGCGGAGCAGCAGCTCGACGCGTCGCTCGGGCATGGGACGGGGCTTGCGGGTTGCGGTTGCGGTGGTCATCGGTCAGGCTCCAGGGAAGATGGGACAGGAACGAAAAGGAACGGGGCATCCGTGCCCCACGTGCCGGGGTGGTTCACCAGGGGATGCCAGCCGGGTCGCAGTCGTTGGCTTCCCGCGCTTCGGCGGTCGCGTCCACGTCCCTCTCCGCGAACATTTCCGCGGCTTGCAGGCAATCGCCGAAGCTGACGCCCGCCCGGTAGTCGTGCCGCTCGGCGTCGCTCAGGTCGTCCGCGTCCACCATGTCGGCGAGCGCGTTCTTGCCGGTGACGGCGTCGAGCAGGCCCGCGGCCCACGTCTCGCTCTGGCCGAACGCGTCCACCAGCTGCTCCGGCGTGGTGTGCGGGTCGCGGATGAGCGCCAGGGCGGCGGACGGGGTTGCGGGAGCGGTCGGGCGGCTCGCGGTCGTAATGGTTTTGGTCCAGTTGTCGTTGAGAGGGATGTCCTGTTCGCAGGAAAAGAAAGCAAGCGGTGCGCCAAACTGTATACAGAAGCGGCATCGCGCAAGTTGTGAATCTGTATACAGATTAGACGATGGGGACCGAGCCGGTTGTCCGGCGGGCGCGCGAATCTGCGTACAATTTCGCGGCAGACTGTATACAGATTGGCAAGGGATTGCTTCGCGGCGGGAATCTGTCTACACTATCACAGGTGCAGACAGATTCACATCGGAGCGCCAGACATGCCACGACAGAAGACGCGTCCCGCCAATGCCCAGCTGGTCCGGCTCGAATTGACACCCGAAGAAAACGAGCTGGTCGCGCAGGCGGCCGTGGCGACCGGCGAGCGGTACCGATCCGTCTTTGCCCGCCGTGTGGTTGTCGAGGTTGCCCGCGCCGCGATGGGCCAGCGCAAGGGCCTGGCCCCCGCCGCGGCGGCGCTGCCCACGCCGAAGGAGCCGGCCAGTAAGAAAAGGAAGGGCAAGCGGTCGTAACCGCCATCACCTACAACGAGAGGCACACCCATGTACGCCACAACAGATTCACCCGCTGTGCAAGCCGTCTCAAAGGCGGTCGAGGCCCTCGAATCGCTCCTGGACCCTGGCGTGCCGCGCTGGCCGGGACGATCTTGGAGGCCGCCCTTGCCGGCCAGGACCCGGCAGCCTGGCGGGTCACAATCGAGCACTTCCTGAGCCAGCTCGCCGACGACCGCCTCGGCGAGTTGGGCCGGCAAATAGCCGACACCCTGGACGGCAGCGCCTAACACCATGCTCGACGCCGACCGCTTCCGTCTCCGCTTCGGGCCCTACCGCCCGCCCCGCTGCCGCGTCGGTCGCTGGCTGACGTGCGCCGTCCGCGGGAAAGTCCGCGTCGTAGGGATCAGTACGGCCCCGATCTCCTGGCCACTCACCGCGCGCCCACAGGCCGCGGCAAACCGTTCCTGGTTGTCCGCGGCGACCTGCTCACGGCGCTGCGCCGCGAGAGCAAAGCGGCCATCGGATACGCCTGGGGAGTCAGCCACATGACGGTGGCAACGTGGCGACGCCTGCTCGCCGAACCGGAGTATCGGGAACGGATACACCGCGCCCACCAGGAGGCGATGGCGCGGTGCGCGCCGGGACCTACCACACGCCTATAGATACGCGCCGCGTCGGCGAAGCAATCCGCGCTGGCCGGGGACGAGCGGCAGGTGCGCCTGACGGCTGGCGTTCCGAATGGGACAGCCTGCTCGGCACCGAGTCCGATCGGCGGCTTGCCTGGCGCCTGGGGATCACCGCGGGTGCCTGCGGCGGCATCGGCAGGCTGCCGGCATTCCGCCGGTCAGTCCGGCGGCGCCGCGCCGGTCCTGGACAGCGGCCGATGATGCACTGCTCGGCACGCGGCCCGACGACGACGCGAATTTCGGCATTGGCGACGGCCTTGGAATCGTCGCGCTTTCGGTCGGGAGCGTCACCAACAGCAGTGCGTGATGGCCCCGTTGGTGCGGGCGCCGATGCACAGGTGACGAACGCGTAAACCGCAAGACGACCGAGATGTGGGTGTGGCACACCTCCACCACGCCGACCGGATGGGGGTAGGCGGACGGCTCGGCAAGGGCTTGAATCAAGTGACTGAGGTCCATTGCCAACTCTTGGTCATCTGCAACGTTAGCCCTTGGTCATGTGGAGGATTGCGTGCAGCAGATAGGCGAGCATTCCGCCGATGACCTGGGCCGCCAGCAGGCCCAACGCGCCGAGCAACCGATCGCGCCAGCGCGACGCCGCCGGGGACGATGCCGAGGCGGTCGGGCTCAGCGCGGCGGCAATCTGGGCCAATTCGTCGCCGGGCGTTGCCAGGTCGACCGAAAGGTCCGGCGCGGCGGCTGGCGGCACCGGCGCCGTGGCCGCGTGCACCGCGACCACGGGGGTTGCGACGAGCACGGCCGTTGCGATCGGAGTCGGGGGCGGCGGCGCTGCCGCGCCGGCGAACGTCAGCGCTGCCGCCGGCTCCGGGTGCAACGCCGCGGCCGCCGCGGCCGGGGTCGTGAACCGCGCATCGGCGTCCTTGGCCAGCAGGCGGGCGATCCAGCGTTCGAGCGTCGCCGGGACGTTGGGACGGATGTCGCGCAAGGGGCGTGGCGCTTCCACGGCGTGGCGGACCACCACGGCCATCGGACTCGGGCCCGGGAACGGCGGCGCCCGGCCAGGGCGTGGTAATAGATGCACCCCACGCTGTAGAGATCGGCCCGGATGTCGCAGGTCCGCGCGTTGCGCGCCTGCTCCGGCGCCAGGTACTCCGGGTTGCCGAGCAGCTGCCGCTCATGGGTCAGCCGGCTCTGGCTCGCTCCCGCCGGCATCGATTCCTCGAACAGCGATCGGCTCAGGCTCGTGTCGAGGATCTTGACCGTCGTGCCGCGCTGGGCGGGCGCCGCGTCGGCGGGCGGAACCGTCAGCATCAGGTTGGACGGCTCCAGGTTGCGGTGCACCAGGCCCTGCTCGAACAAGTACTGCAGCCCGTCCAGGGTTTGCCGGGCCAGGTGCACCACGTCGGCGACCGGCAGCGAGCCGCGCCGCTCGAGCGCCTCGCGGAGGTTCTCGCCGGGCAGGTACTCCAGGGCGAGAAAGTGCATGCCGCCCGCCTCGTCGGCCTCGAAGGCGCGGACCACGTTGGGGTGGTGCAGCTCGCAAGCGAGCTCCGCCTCGTGACGGAACCGCGCCAGGAGCTGCGGGTCCTTGGCCTTCGACGGCGACAGCACCTTCAGCGCCACCGTCTGTCCCTGCGGTCCGAGCGCCTTGTACACCACCGCCAGGCTGCCCCGGCCAATGCGGTCCAGCAGCCGGTAGCGGCCCAGCACCAGCGCGGCCGCATGGCCGTGCATGAGCAGGGCCAGCTGGTACTCCGTCAGATACCCCTGGGCCGCCAGCCAGCGCGCACAGCCCGCGAGGTCGGCGGGGCCGTCGGACCTGGGCTGCCACTGCACCTCGATCGCGCGCACCGCCGCCTCGGACAGCAGGCCGCTGCCACGGATGACCTCGATCAGGTCCGGAAGCGTCAATGCCGAGGCAGGTCGTTTCATCGCGCCTTTTTCCCCACAGGCAGTGCCGGATTCTTGGTTTTCGCGGGCGGCGCGGGCTTGGCCGATGCCTCGTGCGTCGCCGCCGGCTGGCAGCGCTTGCCAGGTGAGCCCGAAGCTCGCGGCGGCCCCCAGCAGCAACAGCAGGACGTAAGTGAGCGCCGCCAGCCGGGACTGGGGTCGGCGAGTTCGCGCCCGGCGGCTCGGCAACCGGGTCGGGCCCGGCCAACTCGGCGCGGGGGACGGCAACGCGGTCGCGGCCTCGATTGCCGCCGGGGCCGCCGCGGCCAACTGGGCGTCGTACGCCGTGCGGGCGCTCGGGTTGAGCAAGGTGGCCCGCGCCTGGGCGATCTCGTTCAGCAGGCGCGTGCATGCCTCGGCCTGCGGGCCGGTCTGAAAGGCGCGCACCTCCGGCTCCATCTCGTCGGCGGCGATGCCCAGGAGTTGGTAATACGTGGGGGGCCGTCGTCCGCTCGGGATGTCCAGCCATTGATGGTACGGATCGAACATCGGATCAGCCGCCGGCGGTCTGTTGGGGTCGCTTCGCCGACAGGGGTTCGCAATTTCTATACCGTCGAGCTCAACCGGCGGTGCCACTGCGGGCGAGCGGGCGAATTCAATTCGTACGCGTTCTGTCATTTCCGCCGCCGAGCCCCTTTTCCGCGACCGCCGAAGTCGCGGCCATGACGGCACAGCGATGGCTGCGGTTGTGTCGTAACCGCTCACGCGCCGGTGCTGATCCGCCCAGGCCAGCCATCATTGGTGCGCTGGGTGGACTTGCATTGCGGGCCGAATACCGACCCCCCAAGGGAACCCTGGATGATCCGGTTTTGCTTGAGGATGCACACGATCGTGGAGTTGCCTGTGTAGTTTTGAAGGGAGACATCGGACAATGGGTGTCATTCCGCCCGCCAGCCTTGGAGCAGGCGCACGTAATTGGCTCGGTAGTATGACCCGCTATCGCTGCAGCGCAACAGGCTCATGCTTCCCTGCATTTGCCGCAGCGATTCGAACTCGTGTTCCTCCAGCCACCGTTCCAGGTCGCGGCGGACCTCTTGCAGGTAAGCTGGGCCCCGCTGCAGTAGAACCGAAACCATCTGCGTCACATGGGCGCCGGCCATCATCGCTTTGACGACGTTGATGGCCGTGTGCACACCGCCCGTCGCTGCGAGGGAAGCCTTGATCCGGCCCGAAAGCACCCCAATCCAGCGCAACCGCAACAGCAGCTCTGTGGGACTGGACAAATTGAGCCGCAGTAATTCCTGCTGCTCCACATCAATGTCGGGCTGGTAGAAGCGATTGAACAGGACCAGCGCCGCGGCCCCGGTGTTGTCCAGCCTCTGGGCAAAGTTGGCGATCGACGAATAGAAAGGAGACAGCTTCACCGCCACGGGAATCTTGACTGCTTCCTTGACGGCCGTCACCACCTGCAGCCCGCGTCGCTCCACCTGTTCGCCGGTTTCCCGCAAGTCGGTAGCCAGCTCGTACAGGTTCAGCTCCAGACCGTCCGCCCCCGCCTCCTCAATGAGCCGGGCATATCGCAGCCAGCCCCAGTCCGTGGTCCCGTTGAGGGAGCCAATGACTGGGACGCCGACGGCTGCCTTGATCTTGCGAATCTGCTCCAGATACTCGTCCGGTCCCAGGTTGAACTCTTCCGGGTCGGGGAGATAGCTCAGCGCCTCGGCGTAGCTGTCCGCCGGGGTGTCGAGCGCCAGGGTCACATTGATCCCCTCCTGGGCGAGCTGCTCTTCAAAGAGCGAGTGCATCACGATCATGGCGGCGCCCGCGTCTTCCAGCCGCCGCACGGTATCCAGGTTGTCTACCAATGGCGACGCGCCCGGGACGAGCGGGTGGGGCAGCTCGAAGCCCATGTAGGTGGTGGCGAGGTTCATGGGGATCCACGGGTCAGGGTTTAACAGGGTCGGGTCCGTGCGGCAGGACGATATGGGATAGCTGCTCGTACAGGGCGATGCGCCGCGCAGTGTTGTCGCGCGCCGCCGACGCCAGGCGGCGGAAGCGCTGGGGGTCGATCTTCTCCACCATGCGAAAGCGGGTTTCGTTGCGCATGTACTCGGCCACGCTGGCCCGGCCCGGCGGCACGTCGATGATCAGCGGCGGCTCACCGCGCTCGACGCGGCGCGGGTGGTAGCGGTAAAGCGGCCAGACGCCGGAGTTGACGGCCAGCTTCTGTTGCTCGGCGCCGAACCGCAGGTCGTAGCCGTGCGCGATGCAGTGGCTGTAGGCGATGATGAGCGCCGGCCCGTCGTAACTCGCGGCCTCCTGGAATGCCTGCACCGTGTGGCTGTCCTTGGCCCCAAAGGCCACCGACGCGACGTACACGTGGCCATAGCTCATCGCCATCAGGCCGAGGTCCTTTTTCTGCGTCGCCTTGCCGGCGGAAGCAAACTTGGCGGCCGCTCCCAGGGGCGTGCTCTTGGACGCCTGCCCGCCGGTGTTGGAATAGACCTCGGTGTCCAGGACCAGGACGTTGACATTGCGCTCGAGCGACAGCACGTGATCGAGACCGCCAAAGCCGATGTCGTACGCCCAGCCGTCACCGCCCACCAGCCAGACGCTCTTGGCGACCAGGTAGTCGGCGAACCACTGGAGCTGCTGGGCCGCGGGCGTGTCGAGCCCGGCCAGTTGCCGGCGCAGCACGGACACGCGCTGCCGTTGGGCGTCGATACCGATCTCGGTCCCCTGGTCAGCCTCGAGGATCTCCCGGACCAGGGTTTCGCCGAGCCGCGCGGCCAGCTGCTGCACGAGCGCGCGGGCCTGACCTGCCAGGCTGTCCACGCTCAGGCGAAAGCCCAGGCCGAACTCGGCGGCGTCCTCGAACAGCGAGTTCGACCAGGCCGGGCCGCGGCCGTCGGCGTTGACGGTGTAGGGCGTGCTCGGCAGGTTGCCGCCGTAGATCGAGGAGCAGCCGGTCGCATTGCCGATCAGCAGGCGGTCGCCGAACAGCTGCGAGAGCAGCTTGAGGTACGGCGTCTCGCCGCAACCGGCGCAGGCACCGGAGTACTCGAACAGCGGCAACAGGAACTGCGATCCCTTGACTTCGCCGTGACGCACCCGATCGCGCGGCGGGTCGGCGATGCCCAGGAAGAACTCGTAGTTGGACCGCTCGGCCTCCAGCACGCCGGCCGGCGGCGTCATGTTGATCGCCTTGTGCTTGGGGTTCGCCTTGTCCTTGGCGGGGCAGACCGCCACGCACAGGTTGCAGCCCGTGCAATCCTCCGGTGCCACCTGGATCGTGTAGCCCCACCCTTTGAACTCGGGACCCTTGTAGCCGGTCGACTGAAAGGTCGCCGCGCGCCGTCCAGCGCGGATGCCTCGTAGACCTTGGCGCGAATGGCGGCGTGCGGGCACACGAACGCGCATTTGTTGCACTGGATGCACACCTTCGGATCCCAGATCGGCACCGTGTCCGCGATGCGCCGCTTCTCCCATTTGGTGGTCCCCAGCGGCCAGGTTCCGTCGACGGGGAACGCCGAGACGGGCAGGAGGTCGCCCTTGCCGGCCATCATCACCGCGGTCACGCGCCGCACGAAGTCCGGGGCCTCGGCGGCGATCGCGGATTGTCGATGAAACGGCGAGGTGACCCGGGCGGGCACCGGCACCTCCGCGAGGTGCGCGAGCGTGTGGTCGACCGCGGCGAAGTTGCGCCTCACGACCTCGTCGCCCTTCTTGGCGTACGTTTTCTCGATCGCATGCTTGATCTGCACGATGGCCTCCTCGCGCGGCAGCACGCCCGAGACGGCGAAGAAGCATGTCTGCATGATCGTATTGAGCCGCCCGCCCATGCCGGTGTCGCGCGCCACCTGTAACGCGTCGATCACGTAGAACGTGAGCCGCCGGGCGATGAGCTGTTCCTGGACCTCGCGCGGCAAGCGATCCCAGACATCGGCCGCGCTGCAGGGCGCGTTGAGCAGGAAAACGCCCCCGGGCCGGGCATATTCGAGGATCTCCATCTTCTCCAGGAACGCGAATTGGTGGCAGGCCACGAAGTCGGCCGCGCCAATCAGGTACGGCGCGGATGGGCCTGGGGCCGAAGCGCAGGTGCGAGACGGTCGTCGCGCCCGACTTCTTCGAGTCGTAGACGAAGTAGCCCTGGGCATAATTATCCGTTTCCTCGCCGATGATCTTGATCGAGTTCTTGTTCAGCGCCCACCGTGCCGTCGGCGCCCAGGCCGAAGAAAATGGCCCGGACCACGTCGTCCGCCTCGATGTCCAGCGCTTCGCGTACGGGCAGCGATCGGTGCGTCACGTCGTCCACAATGCCGACCGTGAAGTGATTCTTCGGCTGGTCCTTCGTCAGCTCGTCGAAGACCGCCTTGACCATCGCCGGCGTGAACTCCTTCGATGACAGTCCATACCGGCCACCGATCACAGGGGTCAGGAGCCAGGGTTCAGGAGTCAGGGAAGACTCCTGAACCCTGACTCCTGACCCCTGTCCCCTGACTCCTGACCCCTGTCCCCTGATTCCTGCTTCGAAGAGCGCCGTCACCACATCCTGGTAGAGCGGCTCGCCGATGGCGCCGGGCTCCTTGGTGCGGTCGAGCACGGCGATGGCGCGGGTCGTGGCGGGCAGCGCCGCGACAAAATCCTTCACGCTGAACGGGCGGTATAGCCGGACGGCGAGGACGCCGACCTTCTCTCCTCGGCCGCGCAACCAGTCGACCGTCGCGCGGGCGGTTTCGACGCCGGAGCCCATGAGCACCAGCACACGCTCGGCCTCGGGGTCACCGTGATAGTCGAACAGATGATATTGCCGTCCGGTCCGCGCCGCGAACTCGTCCATGATTTGCTGCACCAGCGAGGGCAAGCGATCGTAATAAGGGTTCGAAGCCTCGCGCGCCTGGAAGTAGGCATCGGGGTTCTGGGCCGTGCCGCGGATGCACGGGTGGTCGGGCGACAGCGCCCGGCACCGGTGGGCGGCGATGGCGTCCTCGTCCATGACGGCGCGCAGGTCGTCGTCGCTGAGGGACTCGATCTTGGCTACTTCATGGGAGGTGCGGAAGCCGTCGAAGAAGTGCATGAACGGGACGCGCGAGCGGAGCGCGGCCGCCTGGCCGATCAGCGCAAAATCCTGCGCCTCCTGCACGGAATTCGAGCAGAGCAGCGCCAGGCCGGTCTGCCGGCCGGCCATCACATCCGAGTGGTCGCCGAAGATCGAGAGAGCGTGCGCGGCCACGGTGCGAGCGGCCACGTGCATGCAGAAGCAGTTCAACTCGCCGGCGATCTTGTAGAGATTCGGGATCATCAGCAAGAGGCCCTGCGACGCGGTGAACGTCGTGGCCAGGCTGCCGGCCTGCAGCGTCCCGTGGATCGCGGCGATGGCGCCCGCCTCCGACTGCATCTCGGTGACGTCGGGAACGGTTCCCCAGATGTTCTTCCGGCTATTGGCCGACCATTCATCACACCATTCACCCATGGGTGACGATGGCGTGATCGGATAGATGACAATGACCTCATTGGTACGGTGCGCCACCGAGGCAACGGCTTCGTTCGCGTCCAGCGTGACCATCTTTCGATTGTGCATGAGCTCTCTCGATTCACCCCTGCGGTAACGTCGCGCGGTCCGCAAGCATAGCGAAAGAGATGCCACTGTGCTTCTTCAGACCATGCGATTCCGTACGCGGCACGCATTTTGTCCGGCTCTCAGCGTCGGCTTCCCGGATCGCACTTTAGAAGCTGAACTCTGAATGGGTGTCAATTGCGACAACGCGGTGTGCCGAATCGCACAGGTTTGACTTCCCGCGCCATCGGTCTTGAGCGAAGAACAAGGGCCCGGCACGCGGTGATTGACCGGATTTGCCGCAAAACCGCAAGCCGCGCCGGTTCCGTCGGACCGTGGGCACACTCTTTGCAAACCCCATCGCGGCACTTCCGGAATGATGGGCACCGGACCCGTGGTGATGGCTTCTCGGAGGAGTAGACGATGCGAGCGCAACACACGCGAGCAGGCTGGTTCCGAAGTGGGGACGTTCCGTGTGAGCCCTTGCCCCACGACCGTGCTTACCGGCTCGTGCTCCTGGGTCCGCCCGGCGTTGGCAAGGGGACGCAGGCCGAGCTGCTCAGCCAGGCCCTGGGGAGTTGCCACCTGTCCACGGGCGATCTCTTCCGGGCGGCGCAATGCGAGGCCGCGCCGAGCCCGGCGCTGCAGGACGCGCTCGCGGCCATGCGGCGGGGTGAACTGGTCGCCGATGCCCTGGTCGTGGCGCTGGTGCGCGAGCGCGCTCGGTGCCTCCGCTGCCACGGCGGATTCCTGCTCGACGGCTTTCCACGTACCGCGGCCCAGGCGGAGGCGCTGGACGCCCTCATGGACGAGCAAGGCTTGACCCTGGACGCCGTGCTCAGCTACGAGCTGCCGCTGGAAGAAATCGTGGCCCGGCTGAGTGGCCGCCGCACCTGCCCCGGCTGCAAGGCGCTTTACCACGTCATCGGCCGGCCGCCCCGTGCCGAGGGCATCTGTGATCAGTGCGCGAGCGCGCTGGTACAGCGGGAGGACGACCGGCCCCCGTCGATTCGCGTCCGGATGCAAGCCTACGCGGAATCCACCCGGCCGCTCGCCGAGTATTATGAGCGGACTGGGAAGCTGGTTACGATCCAGGCATCGGGAACACCTGTCGAGGTCCTGGGGCGTTCGCTCACGGCCCTGAACGGACCGCTTTCCTCGAAGCGCTAGTTCGCTCCAATTCAGGAGGGATGAGTCATGAGCAATGACGAAGAACGAAGCCTTTCCCCCGGTCGGCGGCTGCGCCAGGAGTGGGCGGCGGGGCCGATCCGGGTCCCGGGCGTTTTCAACGCCCTGGTGGCGCGCATGGCGGAGCGACTCGGTTACCGTGCCGTCTACCTCTCGGGGGGCGCGCTGTCAGCGGCGGCGGGCGTGCCGGACATCGGGCTTTGTGATCATCGCCCGCACCGACGCCCGTGGCGTGTCCGGCTTCGACGACGCCGTGCGCCGCGCCCGCCTCTACCTGGAAGCGGGGGCCGATGCCATCTTTCCCGAGGCCCTGGAGAGCGCCGACGAGTTCGGCCGCTTTGCCCGCGCGGTTTCGGCGCCGCTGCTGGCCAACATGACGGAATTTGGCAAGAGCCCCTCCTGGACTTTGACACCCTGGCGGGCATGGGCTACCGCATGGTCCTCTACCCGCTGACGGCGCTGCGCTCGGCCCTGCGCCGCTCAGGATACCCTGGCAGAGTTGCTCCAGAAGGGCCACCAGCGCGAGCGCCTGCCGCAGATGCTCACCCGTGCCGAACTGTACGAGTTGCTCGGTTATTCCGGCTACGAGGCGCGCGACCGCGCTTACTTCGGGTAGCCCGAGCGCGACCACGCGAATCGCGTAGCGTGCGTGGCAAGCCTGAAAGGGACTGTGACATGAGCGAGCCGATTTACTCTCCCGGCCTGGAAGGGGTCGTCGCCGGCGAAACGGCCGTTTCCACTATCGAGGGCGGCCTGCGCTACCGCGGCTACCCGGTCGGCGAGCTGGTCGAGAACGCGGGCTTCGACGAGGTCGCGTTCCTGCTGCTGCACGGCAACCTGCCCAACCGTTTCCAGCTTGCCAGCTTCCAGCGGCGCGTGGCGGCGGCCCGAAGTCTCCCCCACCCGTTGCTCGACTTGCTGCGCGTCCTGCCGCCCGCCATCCACCCGATGGACGTGGTGCGCACCTCGGTCAGTGTCCTGGCCCACTACGACCCGGAAACCGAAGACAGCTCTCACGAGGCCAACCTGCGCAAGGCCGAGCGGCTCGTGGCCCAGATACCGGTTGCGGTGGCGGCCCATTACCGCCTCAGCCGCGGCATGGAGGCGGTGCCCGCCCGGTCCGACCTGGGCAACGCGGCCAATTTCCTGTACATGCTGCGCGGCCAGCCGGCGCCGCCGGACAACGTCCGCGCCCTGGACGTGTCGCTGATCCTGTACGCCGAGCACGAGTTCAACGCCTCAACGTTCACCGCCCGCGTCGTCTGTTCCACGCTGTCCGACCTGCATTCGGCGATGGTGGCCGCCATCGGCGACTCTGAAGGGCCCGCTGCACGGCGGCGCCAACGAGAAAGTGATGGAGATCCTTGAGTCCGCGGGCAGCCCCGACCGGGCCGAGCCCTGGTTGCGCCAGGCGCTTGCTCGCAAGGACCGAATCATGGGTTTCGGCCATCGCGTCTACAAATCGGGCGACGTTCGGGCCGGCATCCTGAAACCCTACGCCCGCAAAGCGGCGGAGGTAGCTGGCGTGGTCCACTGGGAGGAGACCGCCGAAATCATCGAGAGGATTCTCGGCGAGGAGAAGCACCTGTTTCCCAACCTCGACTGGCCCTCCGGCCGCCTGTTCTACGCCCTGGGGTTGGACATTCCCTTGTACACGCCCATCTTCGTGATGTCGCGCGTGACCGGGTGGAGCGCCCACTTCATCGAGCAGCATGAGAATAACCGGCTCATCCGGCCGCGGTCGCGCTACACCGGACCGGACCTGCGGCATGTCCTGCCGCTCAGCCAGCGCGATTAGGGCCGAGTCATCCAGCCATTCAGGAGGTGAGTCATGTTAGAGCAAGTGGGACTGATCCCCGAAAGGCACGAGTCGTTTACCGTATCGGACCCGGAACGGACAATCGAGTTCGAGTTCGTCCGCGCCACAGAAAACGCGGCCCTCAATGTGCTCCACTGGTTGGGTCGCGGCGAGAAGGAAAAGGCGGATGCGGCCGCCTGCGACGCCATCAACGGCGTGTTCGACCTGGTGGATATCTGCGGCGAGGTCGTGATCGGGGAGGGGATGAAAGACCAGGCGCCGGGACTGTTTCTCGGCGACAGGCTCGGCACCTGGAAGGCGGGTTCGCCGCGTTTTGACATCGCCGTGGATCCCATCGACGGCACCACCAACCTCGCGAATGGCCTGCCGAATTCGATCTCGGTGATGGCCGCCAGCCAGCGGCGCCCCGACGGACCGCCGGCCATGCGCCATATCGCATCCTTCTACTCCATGAAGCTGGCGTATGGGCCGGAGGTCGTGAAGGCCCTGGCTACCGGACTACGGCCGATCCGGATCGACGACCCGCTGCCCGAGGTCTTGCACACTGTCGCCGAGGCGCTCGGCAAGCGGGTCCAGGAGCTGGTCGTAGTGATGCTCAACCGGCCACGGCACGTGGCGTTCATCGCCGGGGTGCGGCAAGTCGGCGCGGCGTTGCGCTTGATCGGCGACGGCGACATCACGGCCGCGGTTGCACCGTCGCTTTCCGATTCCGGCGTGGACCTTTACTATGGCGTCGGCGGCTCCCCGGAAGGGGTGCTGACCGCGACGGCGCTGAAGGCGCTCGGGGGCGGGATGCTCCTGCGCATGTGGCCGCGCGACGACACGGAGCGCAACAGCCTCCGCGCCGAGCTGGGCGAGGCGGAGTTGGCCCGCGTGTTTCGCGTGGACGACCTGGTGCATGGCGAGAGCGCCCTGTTCTGCGCGACTGGGATCAGCGATAGTTCGCTGTTGCCGGGGGTGCGGCTCACGGGCCAGAAGGCGATTACGCACTCCATCCTCATGCGCGCCCACAGCCGCACGATCCGTTACATCCGCGCGGACCATGACCTGGGGCACAAGACCATTCATCTGCGCAGCCTGCGCGGGGACCGCAGACTGTGATGCGGGTATCGAACCACCGGGAGCGATGGCAATGATCCCCGAGGGGTTCCAGATCGATCCAGAGGAGCTGGCGGCGATTGTGCCCGACTGCTACGCGGAGTTTCGGCCCATTGTGGCCGACGGGCTGACCTTCTTCCTGCAGCACCTCTCGCCGCCACGGCTGGCCGAAATTTTCCAGGCTCAGGCCGACCTACCCGCCGACGCCGGCCTCGCGCCGGCTCGTGTTCTTCCTGCGCGCCTGCCCGGCGTTGCACAAACTCGCGCAGGTGATCGCGCGCGACCGCCACCTCGACCCGGAACTTCGCCGGCACCTCCAGGAACTGGAAAGCCTGGAGCCGCACACGCCGGCCGAGCAGTGGCGGCCAGCTCTCGCCCGTGCATTGGCCCCCGTGGCGGAGGAATACCGCAGCTGCATAGACGATTGCGCGCTGGCCGAGGGGAGCGTGGCGGTCGTGGTGCCGCTGACCTGGTCCGACGGCGGGAAAACTGTCCGCCGGCACGGGGTGGCTAAACTGCTCAAGCCCGGCATCGCGGAGCGGCTCGACGAGGACCTGTGTATCCTCGGCCGGTTGGCCGAGCACCTGGACGAGCGCTGGGCGGCTTACGGCTTGCCGCCACTTGCCTACCGCGAATCCCTGGAGGACGTGGCCGAGTTGCTCACGGACGAGGTGCAACTGCGGTTGGAACAGGCCCACCTGCGCCGCGCCGGCGACCAGTTTGCCGGGCAATCCGACCTGCAGGTTCCCCAGTTGTTGCCATTCTGCACAGACACCATGACCGCCATGGAGCGTGTGGACGGGCGCAAGGTCACCGATCCGCAAGCCGTGTCCCTGTGGCGCCGGCCGATGCTGTTTTGCGCGTGCGTTCGTGCGCTGCTATCCCAGGTATGGCTCAGCCGTGACGAGTCGGTGCTGTTCCACAGCGACCCCCACGCCGGCAACCTGCTCGCCACGCACGACGGCCGGCTGGCGATCCTCGACTGGAGCCTCGCGGGGCGGCTGACGGCCGATGATCGTGTGCAGACGTCGCAACTGCCAGTGGGCTCTGGGCCGGAGACGGGCGCGGGTTGCCGCTGCAATTTTCGCGCTGGTCGGCAACGGTGCACACGCGGAGCTCATCCACCGCCATGTCGAAGCGGTGCTTGCGGACGTGCGCTGGTCCAGGCTGCCAGGACCTGCGTGGGCGATGGGATTGCTCGGTAATTTGGCCCGCGCCGGCGTCCGCTTTCCGCCGCGATTGCTGCTGTTCCGCAAAGCCCTCCTGACTCTTGAGGGTGTGCTGTCGGACGTCTGTCCCGGTGCCTCGCAGGAGGCCGCGCGCATGGCCGAGGCGCTGATGCACTTCGCGTGGGAGTGGCCGCTGCGTTGGCTGACGCCGCTGGCTGGTCGCGATTACGCGACGCACGTCAGTTCCGCCGACCTGCTGCACCTGGCGCTGCGCCGCTCACCCCGATTCTAGCTCCCACACATCCTTTCAGACCGCGAAGAGCGACACAAACTCGGGCACCGGCATTCGCGCCAGCCGCTCCTGCTCCGCGCAACACGTGAGGATTCGGTCGACCGTCTGCTCGGAGAGCATTAAGCGGAGATTCTCCTCGAACTTCGCCAGCAGCAGCGGAATCGCCTCGGCACGACGGCGGCGATGGCCGATCGGGTAGTCGACCGTGACCTTCTCGGTGGTTTCGCCTCCCCGAAATACGACCTGGATCGAGTTGCCGATCGAGCGCCGGGCGGGGTCGAGATAGTCTGCGCTCATCCCGACGTTC
Organism: uncultured Gemmataceae bacterium; assembly: GCA_963834865.1. Lineage (GTDB taxonomy): Bacteria > Planctomycetota > Planctomycetia > Gemmatales > Gemmataceae > CAWIDK01. The sequence continues at coordinate 1,396,726 of CAWIDK010000001.1, read as the reverse complement.
TCCGTAACGACCATACGGCTGCGGAGCCGATCAATCCGCGGGTCGGCCGCCGCGGCGTCTTCGTAATCCGCAGCCGTCAACCCGCCCTTGAGCAGACCGACGGCCACCATGTATTGCGGGCAATGGTCCCGATCGGCGGGGTTATTCAGCGGGCCGCTCTTGTTGATGATGCGGACCGCGGATTCCTGAGTTTCGATCCGAATGGTCTCGATCTCTTCCAGCCGATCCTTGACGTGCTGGTGGAGGGCGAACGCGGCCTCGACCGCAGTCTGGGCGTGAAACTCGGCCGGGAAGGAAACCTTGAAGAGGATATTCTCCATCACGTACGAGCCCAAGGGTTGCGCCAGGACGAGGAGGCGCCCGCGGAAGAGCACATCCTGGAAGCCCCAGGTTGGGGCAGTCAGGGCCGAGGGGTAGCCCATCTCGCCAAGGCGGGCCATCAGCGCCAGGCGCACCGCCCGACTCGTCGCGTCGCCGGCCGCCCAGGATTTCCGCGAGCCGGTGTTCGCCGCGTGGCGGTAGGTGCGCAGCGTCCGCCGTCGCGGAACGCGTTGGAGACGGCATTGATGACCTGCGCCGTGTGCCCCCCAGCAGGGCCGTGACCACCGCTGTCGAGGCGATGCGGACCAGCAGGACGTGGTCCAGGCCGACACGGTTGAAGCTGTGGTTGAGCGCCAGCACTCCCTGGATTTCATAACCCTTGATCAGGGCCTCGAACACCGCGTGCATGGTCAAGGCGTGCCGCCCCTCCCGGGCGGCGCCGCCCCAGATAGTCGGCGACCGCCAGGATTCCACCCAGGTTGTCGGACGGGTGCCCCCACGCGGCCGCCAGCCAGGTGTCGTTGAAGTCCAGCCAGCGGATCATCGCGCCGATGCAGAAGGCGGCCTGAACCGGGTCCAGTTCGTAGCTGGTGCCGGGCACCCGGGCACCGCCGGGTGTGATGGCCTCGGGTACGACCGGACCGATCAGTTTGCTGCAGGCGGGGTAACCGAGCGCCAGCAGCCCGCAGCCGAGCGCGTCCAGAAGACAATAGCGGGCGGTCTCCCAGGCTTCGGCGCTCTCGATCCGGGCAGTGAGGGTATAGTCGGCGATGTCCTGAAGCAGCCGGTCGGCCTTGGCCACGCTGCCTCCCTGCAATACGGAGTTTGACATGTCTGTCCTCTCTCGAATCTCGTGGGTCCGTTGCTCAGCCCCAATGGGTTGTAGATTTTATCGCAACTGTCGTACCCCGCCGCACGGGACTGCTATTTTCGGAACAGGACCGTTGTTCGCATGCCGAGAGGGCTCGCGGACCTCGACGGGAGTGCGCGAAATCTGTGCCCGATCCGCACACCGGAAGCCGGAATTGCACAGGCGCGCGGGGTCGCGCGGCGTCGCTCCCGTGATGGCGGCAGTTGGGGAGTGAGTACAGTAGTGCCGGAAAAGAGCGTCGGCGAGCGATTTTTCTGCGCGACCGAGCGCGGTTTAACGCGGATCGCAGCGAAGTCGGTACAACGATTGCATCAACCCGTTCCCGCCGCGGCGGCGTGCCCGGCGACCCATCCACGGGAGGATCTCAGATGAGCAGTACAAGAGAAGTCGTAATCCTGAGCGGCGTGCGTACAGCAATCGGCGCGTACGGGGGCAGTTTGAAGGACTCGCTGCCGAGCGAGCTGGCGGCGCTGTGTGTGCGTGAGGCGGTCACGCGCGCCGGCATCGAACCGCGCGAAGTCGGCCACGTCGTCTTCGGCAACATCATCCACACCGACGCCCACGACCATTACCTCGCGCGGGTGGCGGGTGTCAAGGGCGGCCTGCCGTTCGAGACGCCGGCGCTGACGCTGAACCGCCTGTGCGGCAGCGGCCTGCAGGCCATCATCACCGCGGCCCAGGCGATCATGCTCGGCGATGCCGACGTGACGGTGGCCGGCGGCGCCGAGAACATGAGCCGCAGCCCCTACCTGGTACCGGCGATGCGCTGGGGAGCGCGCATGAACGACGCCACCATGCTCGACGTTATGGTCGGCGCCCTCAGCGACCCATTCGACGATTGCCACATGGGCGTCACCGCCGAGAACGTCGCCAAGAAATATAAGATTTCGCGCGAGGATCAGGACAAACTGGCCGCCGAGAGTCACCGCCGGGCCGCCCACGCGATCGAAAAGGGATATTTCAAAGGGCAAATTGTGCCGGTCGAAATCAAGATCAAGGGCGGCACCGCGCCGTTCGAGACCGACGAGACGGTGCGCCGCGACAGCACGGTGGAGAAGCTGAGCAGACTGAAGCCGGTTTTCGACCCGCAGGGCAGTGTGACCGCCGGCAACGCGTCCAGCATCAACGACGCGGCGGCCGCCGTCGTGCTGATGGAGCGCGGCCTGGCCGAGAAGCGCGGTTTGAAGCCGATGGGCCGGCTGGTGGCCTACAGCTACGCCGGCGTCGATCCGAAGCTCATGGGCATCGGCCCTGTGCCGGCGGTGCAAGCGCTGCTCAAGAAGACCGGCCTGGGTCTGAAAGACATTGACGTGTTCGAGGTCAACGAGGCCTTCGCGGCCCAGGCGCTCGCTGTGGCACGCAGCCTGGAGCTGCCGCCGGACCGCACCAACCCGAACGGCAGTGGGATTTCGCTCGGCCACCCGCTCGGCGCGACCGGTTGCATTCTGACCATCAAGGCGCTCTACGAGTTGAGGCGCACGGGCGGCAAGCGTGCGCTGGTGACCATGTGCATCGGCGGCGGCCAGGGCATCGCCGCCATCTTCGAGAAGATGTAACCAAAGGGTGAGCCGGGAGCGTGAGCGACCGGAGCCCTCCGGTGGCTCACGCTCCCGGCTCACCCAAACCACAAGGAGAAACTGCAATGGGTCGTTTGGAGGGGAAGACCGCCCTGATTACCGGGGCGTCGCGGGGGATCGGCCGGGCGATCGCCATCGAGCTGGCGCGCGAGGGGGCGAAAGTCGCCATCAACTACCAGAACAATGACGAGAAGGCGAAGGAAGTCGCCGCGGAGATCGGCAAGTTCGGCGGGAAATGCGTGCTGGCCAAGGCGAATCTCGCCAACCCGCAGGAGGCGCGGGCGATGGTCAAGAAGGTTGCCGACGAGTTCGGCCACCTCGACATTCTGGTCAACAACGCGGGCATCACCCGTGACAAGATGTTGACCAAGATGACCGATGAGGATTGGGTGGAGGTGATCGGGACCAACCTCAACGCCGTCTTCTTCTGCACGTCGGCGGCCATCCCGATCATGACCGCGCAGAGCTTCGGGCGCATCATCAACATCGGCTCGCTGAACGGCCAAATCGGCGCCGTCGGCCAGGCCAACTACAGCGCCAGCAAGGGCGGCATCATTGCCTTCACCCGGACCGCGGCGCTGGAGCTGGCGAAGTCGAACATTACGGTGAACGTCGTCGCGCCGGGCTTTACCGAAACTGACATGTTCGCCAAGGTGCCCGCCAACCTGCAGGCCCAGATCCGCGGCCGGATCCCTCTGAACCGCTTCGCGCAGCCGGAGGAAATCGCCCGGGCGGTGATCTACCTGGCCGCCGACGGCGACTATATCACGGGGCAGACCATCGGCATCAATGGTGGTGCTTTCATGTGACGTCATTCCAGGTGAGTGTGTTAGCGCCGTGGTTAACGAAAGCTTCAAGCCATTTGACCCGACCGGCATGCTCCTTCCTTCAATGGGTCCACGGCGCCCACATCTGGATTTCTTTACTAGATCCAAGAATCAAAGGTAGACCATGAGCGAGCAATACGACGTTTTTGACCCGACAGGCATGTTCAAGACGATGCGTGACGCCAACACGGACGCCTGGGCGAAGGCGATGGTTCAGTTGGTCAACACTGAAGCCTACGCGCAGGCCACGGCCCTGATGCTTGACGCCTGGCTGGCACAGTCCGGGCCCTTCCGCAAGGCGCTCGAGGCGGCAATGACTCAGATGCTGACCAAACTCCAGATGCCCACGCGCGGCGATGTCATCAGCCTGGCCGAGCGCCTGACGAACATCGAGATGCGGCTGGACGACCTGGACGCCAAGCTGGATGAGCGCAGCCGTCGCGCACGGAAGTCCGCGGGCCCGAAGACCAAGCCCAGCGCAGGGGGAGCCCAGCGATGAACACAGCTGAGGTACGTGTACCGACATTTGCCGACGTGTATGCCGAGCTGCGGAAGATCGCCGAGCACGCGCAGACGTTCAACCGCCTGTTGACAACCGACGCCAAGGTCGCGCAGACGCCGAAAAAGGTGGTCTGGACGCTCAACAAGGCCAAGCTGTACCACTACGTCCCGGTCGTGCCGGAGGAGCAGCGTCACAAGATCCCGCTCCTCCTCGTCTTCGCAATCATGAATCGGCCCCACGTGCTCGACCTGCGGCCCGGCCACAGCTTCGTCGAGTACATGCTTAAGCACGGCTACGACCTCTATCTGCTCGACTGGGGCGCGCCGGGCCCCGAGGACCGGAACCTCAAGTTCGACGACTACACGCTGGAGTACCTGCCGCGCGCCATCCGCAAGCTCAAGTCGGTTTCCGGCTCGGACCGGTTCAACATGCTCGGCTGGTGCCTCGGGGCGCTGATCGCCACGCTCTACGCCGCGCTGCGTCCCGACGACGGCCTGAAGGACCTGATCCTGCTTGACCGCGCCGCTCGACTTCACGGACAAGACCGCCGGCGGTTTCAGCCGCTGGACGAGCACGCCGGCGTTCAACCCCGACAAGATCGTCGATGCGTTCGGCAACGTGCCGGGCGAGATGATCGACTACGGGGCCAAGGCGCTCAAGCCGGTCGAGAACTTCATCGGCACCTACATGAACCTCTGGGACAACATTGGCAACCCCAAGGTCGTCGAGTCCTGGCACGCCATGAACACCTGGGTGCGCGAGATCATCCCGATGGCGGGCGCGGCCTACCGTCAGCTGATTAACGACTTCTACAAGGAGAATCGGCTCGTGCAGGGAACGCTGCTGCTCCGCGGCGAGCGCGTGGACCTGGCCAGGCTGACGGCCAATGTGCTGAACGTGATCGCTGAGGGCGACCACATCACGCCGCCGTGTCAGTCCGAGGGAATCATGCCCCTGATCGGCAGCGAGGACAAGGAGGTGTTCCGCGTGCGCGGCGGGCACATCGGCATCATGGCCGGCAGCGGCGCCGAGAAAACCACCTGGCCGCACATCGACCAGTGGCTGGCGGCCCGGGCGGACTGAGGGCGCTTCTCGGAATAAGATCGATTTAGCGACGCTTCGCAGAAGCGTTCGAGCGACGACGCTTCTGCGAAGCGTCGCTAAACGAAGGAGTTGGTTGCGATGTCACGCGTGATCGAGGTCACCGAGTTGGCCCTCCGCGACGGGCACCAGAGCCTGCTGGCCACACGGATGGCGCTCGAAGACCTGATTCCGGTCTGCGCGGACATCGATCAGGCCGGCTACTGGAGCGTCGAATGCTGGGGCGGGGCCACTTACGACGCCTGCATCCGCTTCCTCAACGAGGATCCCTGGGAGCGCCTGCGGACGTTCCGCAAGCTCATGCCCAACTCCCGCCTGCAAATGCTCCTCCGCGGGCAGAACCTGCTCGGCTATCGCCATTACCAGGACACGGTCGTCGAGCGCTTCGTGGACCGGTCGGCCGCCAACGGCATGGACGTCTTCCGCGTCTTCGACGCCCTCAACGACATCCGCAATCTCCGCTGTGCCATCCAGGCGGTCCGCCGCACTGGCAAGCACGCCCAGGGCACCATTTGCTACACCGTCTCTCCCCTGCACACCATCGGGCGCTTCGTGGAAATGGCCGAACAGCTCCGCGAATTGGGCTGCGACTCCATTTGCATCAAGGACATGGCCGCTCTCCTCAAGCCCCAACCCGCCTACGAACTCGTCCAGGGCATCAAGAAAGCCTGCGGTAAGGATACGGTCGTCCATGTCCACGTGCACGCGACCACCGGCGTGACCATGGTCAGCCTGATGAAGGCGATCGAGGCCGGCGCCGACATCGTCGATACCGCCATTTCGTCCCTAAGCCTCGGCCCCGGCCACAACCCCACCGAAGCGCTGGTCGAGATGCTCGAGGGCACCGGCTACACGACCCGGCTACAGAAGGACCGCCTGCTCAAGATCAAGGAGCATTTCGCCAGGGTGCGCCCCCGTTACGCCCCGTTTGAGTCCAAATTCATTGGCGTCGAAACCGAAATCTTCGACAGCCAGATCCCCGGCGGCATGATCTCCAACATGGAGAGTCAGCTCAAGCAGCAGGGGGCCGGCGACCGCGTCAAGGAGGTCCTCGCTGAGGTCCCCAGGGTGCGCAAGGACGCGGGCTATCCGCCGCTGGTCACGCCCTCCAGCCAGATCGTCGGCACGCAGGCCGTTTTCAATGTCCTGATGGGGCGCTACAAGGTCCTCACCGGCGAGTTCGCGGACCTCATGCTCGGCTATTACGGCAGCACGCTCGGCGCATGCGACCTGGAAGTCCTCGCAGCGGCTAAGGCACGCCGAAGAAGGAACCGATCACCGGCCGGCCCGCCGACCTGCTTAAGCCCGAGTGGGATGAGCTACGCGCCCAGGCCCTTGGCCTCAAGGGTTGCAACGGCTCGGACGAGGACGTCCTCACCTACGCCATGTTTCCCCAGGTCGCCGCCAAGTTCCTCGCCCAGCGTGCCGATGGCCCCAAGAACCTCACCAAGGTTCCGGCCGAGGCGGGTAAGCCCGCCGCACCCGTCAAGCCCGCCGACGGCAAAGGGCCCGTGACGGCCCCCGTGACCTACCAGGTCAAACTCGGCGACAAGTCCCACAAGGTAACCGTCGAGCCCTTGTAGAGCCCTTGTAGGGTGGGTGGAGTCTTCGGAACCCACCTGTCCATTTGGTGGGTTCCGAAGACTCCACCCACCCTACGCCAATGGAAAGTCAAGCAATGACCGTCGAGAAGCGCAAGACGATGGAGGAGTTGATCGCCGACCTTCGCAAGACGAAAGAGCGACTCAAGCAAGGGGGCGGCGCCGACCGGTTGGCCAAGCAGAAGGAAGAGGGCAAGCTCACCGCCCGCGAGCGCATCGACGCCCTCGTCGATCCCGGCAGCTTCGAGGAGATCGGCCTGTTCGCCCAGCACCGTCAGGTCAACTTCGGCCTGGCCGGCAGGGAGATCCCGGCCGATGGCGTCGTGACCGGCGCCGCCGCCGTCGATGGCCGCCTCATCCACCTCGCCAGCCAGGACTTCACCGTCCTCGGCGGCTCGGCCGGCGAGGTCCACTCCCTCAAGGTCGCCGACGCGATGGAACTCGCGCTGCGGAGCGGCAGCCCGTTTATCCTGATCAACGACAGCGGCGGCGCCCGTGTCCAGGAGGGCATCGACTCGCTGTCAGGCTACGGCCGGGTCTTCTACACCAATGTCATGCTCTCCGGCGTCGTGCCGCAGATCTCGCTCATCTGCGGCCCTTGCGCCGGCGGGGCCGCCTACTCACCGGCGCTCACCGACTTCATTATTCAGACGCGCCAGGCTCAGATGTTCATCACCGGGCCGCAGGTCATCAAGCAGGTGACCGGCGAGCAGATCGACGGCGAGGCGCTCGGCGGACCGGACGCTCACATGGCACACTCCGGCGTCATCCACTTCATCGCCGAGAACGACCAGGACGCCCTGTATCTCGCCCGCCGCCTGCTCAGCTTCCTGCCGTCGAACAACCTCGAAGACCCGCCCCGCGTAGCCTTCGAGAACAACGTCGACCCCAACCCCGAGCTAACCAGGATCATCCCGGCCGAGGCCAAGCAGGGTTACGACGTCCGGCAGGTGATACGTGGGGTCGTCGACCGGGGCGACTTCCTGGAGGTGCAGGCCGGCTATGCCATGAACATGGTTGTCGGCTTCGCCCGCATCCTCGGCCGCACCGTCGGCATCATCGCCAATCAGTCCTCGGTGCTTTCCGGCGTGCTCGACATCAACGCGGCGGATAAAGTCGAGCCGGTTCATCCGCTTCTGCAACGCCTTCAACATCCCGCTCATCACCTTCGTGGACGTGCCGGGATTCCTGCCCGGCGTGCAGCAGGAGTACGGCGGCATTATCCGCCACGGCGCCAAGATGCTGTTCGCCTACTCGGCGGCCACGGTGCCGAAGATCCAGGTCATTCTCCGCAAGTCCTACGGCGGCGCGCATCTGGCGATGTGCTCCAAGGATCTCGGCGCCGACCGCGTCTTCGCCTGGCCGACTGCGGAGGTGGCTGTCATGGGCGCCGAGGGGGCTGTCGAGATCGTCTTCCGCAAGGAGATGCAGGAGGCCACGGACAAGGCCGCCCGCCGCGCCGAATTGATCGAGCAGTACCGCTCGACATTTTCGTCGCCCTATGCCGCCGCCGGCCGCCGTCTCGTGGACGACATCATCGAACCGGCCGACACGCGCAAGCACCTCGCCCAAGCCCTGGAATACCTCCAGAGCAAGCGCGACCACCGGCCGCCGAAGAAACACGGCCTGATCCCGCTCTAACGTGGTGAGGGGTGAGTGGTGAGTAGTGAAATGAATACCGAATCGGTGGACCTGACTCGCCTTGCCGACTCGGTCGACTCGCTCCGGCGGGAGGTCGCCCGGCTGAGCGAACGAATAGCGGCACTGGAACAGGGCACTGCGGCAACGGGCGCCGTAGCCCAAGCACCCGCGCCCGCCACCACGCGCCCCGCGGCGGAAGGCGTCAGCGAGGAGCTCATCCTGGTCATCAGCGCCGCCGTCGCCGCCTACTTGGGGAAGAAGGCCCCCATCCGCCAGATCCGCCTGATCAGCTCCGTCGGCTGGGCCCAGCAGGGCCGCCTCACCATCCAGGCATCGCACGCTCAAAAGGGTTAGCACGACAAGGAAATGGCCTTGAAACTCAAGATCACGGTGGACGGCAAGGTGTACGAAGTCGAGGTCGAGGCCTATGAGCCGGAGCCAGCCGGGCCGGCTTACGTTCCGCCCGCCGGGCACGCTCGTGTCCCCGCCGCCGCGCTCCCGGTGCAGCCCAGCGCAGCCGCCCCCTTGGCCAACGAAAGCAAAGTTTGCCGCAGCCCGATCGCGGGCACGGTCGCCAAGGTTCCCATCCAGGTTGGGCAAGCCATTCACGTCAACGACGTGCTGATGGTTCTCGAAGCGATGAAGATGGAAACCGTGATCACTGCGCCGATCGCCGGCAAGGTCGCGAAGGTCAACGCCAAGGTCGGCGACCTCGTCCAGGGGGGGCAGATCCTCGTCGAGTTCGAGTGATGCGCCCGCGCTATTTCGCGTTTGCACCTTTTTACGGGACACCCCTCCATTTGAAACGCCGCAGGCCGGTTTCGCCGGAACGCCTGGGTTCCGCTGCGGATGCGTCCACGTTTCACCATCGATCCCCGCTATTCCGGCTTTTCGCGCATTCTGGCCTCCCCCGCCGCCGCGCCGGCCTTGTAGTCTCGGTACCGTGTGAATGCGACCCCCTACACGGAGACCGTCATGTTTGCCGAAGACTGGTACGACCACCTCGCGACCGCCAACCAGGAACCCGACTGGATCTGGCACGGGCTCATCGCCCCCAGGCAAATCACCCTGCTCACCGGCTTCTGGAAGGCCGGCAAGACCACGCTGCTTTCGCATCTCTTGCATCGCCGCCACTGCGCCGGCGCGCTGCTGGGCCGCCCCGTCCGTCCAGGCGTCACCGCCGTGGTCACCGAGGAATCGGCCGCGCTGTGGCGGCCGCGCGGCCGGCAGCTGCCGTGCGGGCCAAATGTCTGCTTTTTCTTTCGCCCCTTCATCGGCCAGCCCACCCGTAACCAGTTGGACGAGCTGATAACGCAGCTGCTGCAAATCCAGGAGCGCCGCGGCCTCGACCTGGTGGCGTTCGATCCGCTGGCATGCTTCCTGCCGGCCCGCACCGAGAACAGCGCGGATGCGATGATTGCCGCGCTGGCCCCGCTGCGCCGCCTGACCGAAGCCAACATCGCCGTGCTGCTGCCGCACCATCCCGCCAAGGGCAAGCCCGCGCCCGGCCAAGCCGCTCGCGGCTCCGGCGCCCTGTCCGCCCTGGCCGACATCCTCCTGGAGCTGCGCGTGACCAACTCCGGCGACCCGGCCGACCGCCGGCGCATACTGTATTGCTATTCGCGCAGTCCCGAGACGCCGCCGGTGATTTTGTTCGCGCTGAACGCCGATGGCACCGACTACGCGCTGCTCCCCGAGCAAGCCGGCGGCGATTTCCCGCGGTTCTGGCCGGTGCTGTTCGGCGTCCTCGAAGAGGCCCCGGACAAGCTCACCCGGCTGCAGATTCTGGACCAATGGCCCACCGACTTCCCGCGCCCGTCGCTGGCCACGCTTTGGCGCTGGCTCGACGCCGCCTGCGAGCGCAAGCTGATTTGTTGCGACGGCACCGGCCGCAGCGCCGAGCCCTTCCGCTACTGGCTCGCCGCGCGAGCAGGAATGGCTCAAGAACAAGCTCTACCGCCTCGTCCACCGGCTACCGCCGCTGGAAGAGGAGCCACCCAAGGTCTGAGCCCCGGCAGGGGCGACAGATAATAGCCCACCACGTAAGTGGTGGGTTTCCCGAGCGCCGACAAGTTGAAGTCCCGGCAGGGACGAAAGAACCGCAACCCTCGCGCCCGCTCTGCCGCCCCTGCCGGGACTCCAACCCATCGCAACCCCAATGACCCACCACTGACGTGGTGGGCTACTACCTACCGCCCTTTCCGGGGCTGAAAGAGAGACACACCATGTCCCAAGTCCCCGCCGTCGAATTGATGCGTTCCTTGCGCCTGATCCCCGACCTCTGGCAAATCGAGGTGCTCGAATCGCTCCATCATCGCATGATCCTGAATTGCTCCCGCCAGGCCGGCAAATCGACCACCGTCGCCATCCTCGCCCTCGCCGAGGCGATGTTCACCAATGGCGCCCTGGTCCTCATCCTCTCGCGCAGTTACCGCCAGGCGTCCGAATTGTTCCGCACGGTCGTCGAGATGCACCGCCGTCTCGGCGCCCCGCTCGTCAAGCGCAAGAACGCCGGCGAGCTTACGCTCGACAACGGCAGCCGCATCGTCTGCCTGCCCTGCCGCGAGGAAACCATCCGCGGCTACTCCGGCGTCACCCTGCTCATCATCGACGAGGCCGCCCGCGTGCCCGACGACATCTACCGCGCGGTCCGCCCCATGCTCGCCGTCTCCAACGGCCGTATGATCGGCCTGTCCACGCCCTTCGGCAAACGCGGCTTCTTCTGGGACGTGTGGTCCCGCGGCGGCGACGACTGGTTGCGCTTCGAGGTGCCGGCCGGCATGGTGCCGCGCATCGCTCCCGCGTTCCTCGATGCCGAGCGCCGCGGCATGGGCGAGTCGTGGTTCCGCCAGGAATACTGCTGTTCCTTCGAGGCGCTCGAAGGCCTGGTCTACCCCAACCTCGCCCGCTGCGTCGCCTACGGCAACATCCCGCCGGGCGACCGCTGGGTCGGCGGCATCGACTTCGGCTACCGCAACCCGTTCGCCGCCGTCTGGGGCTACCTGACGCCCGACGGCGTGCTGGTGCTGACGAACGAGCACTACAGCCGCCAGCAGCCGCTCAGCTACCACGCCGAGCACCTGCCGCGGAACGTCCTCTGGTACGCCGACCCCTCCGGCGCCGCCGAGCGCAGCGAATTGCGCCGCGCCGGCTTCACCGTCCGCGAGGCGAAGAACGCCCTGCGTCCCGGCATCGCCGCCGTCAACGCCCGCATCCAGTCCGGCATGCTGCTGATCCGCGATGGCGCCTGTCCGAACCTGCTCGCCGAGGCCGGCCTGTACCGCTACAGCGACGACCCGGCCGAGCGTTACGCGGAAATCCCGGTCGACGAGCACAACCACGCGCTGGCGGCGCTGCGTTACCTGATCGCGATGATCGACGCCCACCGCATGGCCGGCCCCGGCAAACCCGCCGCCCCCGCCCCGGAGAAACCGAAACGCCCCTGGCTCAGCCTCTACAACGAATTCCTCTGGACGCCGTTCTCGCCCGAATAGCAAGGCCCGCTCTTTGCGCCTTTGCGCCTTTGCGTGAGGATTCTTGAAGAATCTCACGCAAAGGCGCAAAGCGCAAAGGAAACAAGGAGCAGCCGATGATTCGCAACCGCATCAAGGCCCACCGCCGCGTCCGCGCCGGCGACCTGGTCCCGCACGAGTTCAACTTCCGCACCCACGGCGACGACCAGCGGGCCGCCCTGGTGGCACTCTATGGCGCGGTCGGCTTCGCCCGCAGCCTGCTCGCCTACGAATTGCCCGACGGCCGGCTGAAGCTGATCGACGGCCACCTGCGCCGCGACATGGACCCCGACATGGAAGTGGAGGTGGAAGTCCTCGACGTCACCGAGGACGAAGCCCGCACGCTGCTGCTGTCGATCGACCCGCTCGCCGCGCTCGCCGAGACGCAGCAGCAGCTGCGCGGCCGGCTGCAAGAGCTGGCGCCGGACGTGCCGCTAGAGTTGCGGCTCGCGTGGGAAGCCACCGCCCGCGCCGCGATCGAATCGCCGCCCGCCGATAAACCGTCTCTGCGCAACGTGCCGGCGCAGTTTGCCGTGTTGATCCCCTGTCGCGACGAGGCGCACCAGGTCGAGCTGCTCACTCGATTCCAGGCCGAGCGGCTGGAATGCCGGGCGCTGCTGTCATGACGGAGCCGCCCCCGGCCACACCGGGTTTCTTGAATGTGCCGGGCGTTCCCTTCACGAATGGCGCGAGCGACGGCATCCGCCACCTCGCTGGTCCTTGATCCGAGCAATGTCGGCCTTGAATTTGCCCTCGTAGAACTGGGCCTCGCCGACTAAAATGAACGCGCGACGCACGCTATGGCACGACAGCAGCTCGCCAAGCCACGGCAACATCCGCTGCCCGCGACGACGAACGGTCGGGCTCCTAATTTTGTGGGGACAAAACGATGAAAGTGAGCAAACAGCGATCCGTGGACGCGGCCATTCGGACACTCAGCGAGGAGGAGCGGCGGAAGGTGTCCGCGTGGCTCCTCCACCTTGAAAACTGGGAAAATGACGAGCAAGTTCGGAAGATGTCGAAGCGGACCATTTATCAGGACGTCTATGTTCTCAATACGGCCGACGACATACGGATTTTTTTCAAGCTCGACATCCAGAATAACGAGATCTCGATCATCGACATTGCCAAACCCTCCCGATTCGAGAACGTGCCCGTGGCATCGGAGTGATCCTTGTGGCGAAGCAATTCGAACAGATCACATTGGACCCGATGAAATGCCGAGTCCAGATCGATGAGTTTGGGACGCTTCTCCAAAGCAAGGCTTCACTGTCTGAAAAGGACGACATTCAGCCGTTTTTCAAAAAGCGTCCCCAGATTTCGGCCTTCATCGGGTCTTACATGCGAGACATTGGTCCGGCAACCGACTACGCCTTTGAATACCCATTCTACGGCGATTTCGCGGCGGATTTGGTCGTCGGCGACAAGTCCGGCAGGAGGTTCTGCGTTATCGAACTCGAAGACGGCCGCAAGGACAGCATTTTCAAGGTACCAACCGGCAAATCCACAACCGAATGGAGCCGGCGCTTTGAACACGGTTTTTCGCAAATAGTGGACTGGTTTACCTTACTGGACGACTTGAAGAACACGAGGCGGTTCAAGAAAGATTTCGGCCAGAACCATATCCGGTTTTCGGCAATGCTCATCATCGGCAGGGACGCGGGCGTCACGGGTTTCGATCGCACCAGGTTGGAGTGGCGGACTGAGAAAGTGCGCGTCGATTCACACCCGGTCGAGTGCGTAACCTTCGACGGACTCTACGAGCACATGGATAGGCACTTGAAACTGAATACCGGATATTAGGTTGTTGAACCCGCGTCTGGCTGACGTAGTCCCCATGACTCCCGGGTGTTTGTTCCCAATCAATTCAGCGTGACTCCCAGTATCATCGCGCCCACCCCGACGGCCAGCGGGCCGTCCTGGCTGCGCTCTACGGCGCGGTCGGCTTCGCCCGCAGCCCGCTTGCCTACGAATTGCCCGACGGCCGGCTCAAGCTCATTGACGGCCACCTGCGCCGCGACCTGGACCCCGACATGGAAGTGGAGGTGGAAGTCCTCGACGTCACCGAGGACGAAGCCCGCACGCTGCTGCTGTCGATCGACCCGCTCGCCGCGCTCGCCGAGACGCAGCAGCAGCTGCGCGGCCGGCTGCAAGAACTGGTGCCGGACGTGCCGGAAGAGTTGCGGCTCGCGTGGGAAGCCACTGCCCGAGCCGCGATCGACTCGCCGCCATCGCCGACGGGCTGGCCGAAGCCGAGCATCGTGGAGCAGTACGCGGTGCTGGTGACGTGCTGCGATGAGGCGCAGCAGATCGAGTTGCTGCGCCGGTTCCAGCAGGAGGGCCTGGAATGCAAGGCGTTGCTATCCTGATGTCCTGAAGCAGCGGCCCTATTGCGGCGAAGCGCCGTAACAGAACCCTGAATGTCGCCTCTCCAGTTTCGTGAGCTGCGTGACGGGAGCCTGGCGCGCGAGCCCGATCCGAGCCCCGTCCGCCCCTTCCTATTTTCCCGTCACGAGGTGATGAGCATCCATTGGATTATGGCAGCGGCGGCAGGCCGAGTTCCTTCAGGTACTTGTTGTGCCGCTCCCGGGCGGCCTGAATCTCCTTCTCGATCTTCACCAACTCGCCGTGCGTCGCCTTCAGGTCGATCTCTTCCTCGGCCTCGGCGGTGCTGACGTAGCGGGAAATGTTCAGGTTGAAGTCGTTCCGTTCGATCTCCTCCATCCCCACGCGGCGGGAATATCGCGGTTCCTCCTTGCGGTGCTGGTAGGTGTCGACGATCTTGCCGATGTGCTCCTCGGTCAGTTGGTTCTGACGCTTCCCCTTCTCGAAGTGCTCGGCGGCGTTGATGAACAGCACATCGTCCGGCTTCTTGCACTTCTTTAGCACGAGGATGCAGACCGGGATGCCCGTCGAGTAGAACAGGTTCGCCGGCAGGCCGATCACCGTGTCGATGCTCCCGTCCTTGAGCAACTTGGTGCGGATGCGTTCCTCCGCGCCGCCGCGGAACAAGACGCCGTGCGGCAGGATGATCGCCATCACCCCTTCGTCCTTCAAGTAATGGAAGCCGTGTAGCAGGAATGCGAAGTCGGCCGCACTCTTGGGGGCCAATCCATAGTTCTTGAACCGGACATCGTCGCCCATCGCTGCGGTCGGCTCCCAGCGGTAGCTGAACGGCGGATTCGCCACGACGGCGTCGAACTTCGGCATCTTGGCGGGGTTTGGCTCCAGCAGCATGTCCCAGTCGTTGGTCAACGTGTCGCCGTGGTAAATCTCGAACTCCGTGTCCTTAACCCCGTGCAACAGCATGTTCATCCGCGCCAGGTTGTAAGTCGTGATGTTCTTTTCCTGCCCGAAGATCTTCCCGATCCCGTGAGGCCCCATCCGGTGCCGGACGTTCAACAGCAGCGAACCGGAGCCGCAGGCAAAGTCGAACAGGCTTTCCAGCCGCTTCTTCTTCCCCGTCTTCGGCTCCTGGCTGTCGAGCGTGACGAGGGCCGACAGGATGCTCGAAATCTGCTGGGGCGTGTAAAACTCGCCAGCCTTCTTCCCCGAGCCGGCCGCGAACTGGCCAATGAGGTATTCGTAGGCATCGCCCAGCGTGTCGGCGTCCGTGGAAAATTCTGCCAGCCCTTCGGCGATCTTCTGGATGATCGTGCAGAGCTTGGCGTTGCGGTCGGCGTAGGTCTTCCCCAGCTTCTCTGAACCGAGGTTGATTTCCGAGAACAACCCCTGGAACGTGCTCTGGAACGATTCGTTCTCGATGTACTTGAACCCCTCTTGCAACGTCTTGAGCAGTTCGTTGTCCTGCCGGCGGGCCATGCTCGCGATGCTCGCCCAGAGGTGCTCGGGCTTGATGACGTAATGCACCTTACGCCGCATCTGCTTCTCGAAGTCCGCCACGTCCTTCTTGTTCGCGGCATACCACAGGGCCAACGGCACCTCGCGGCCGTCGCCGTCCACCTTGGGATAGTCCTTCCCCAACTCCTTCTTCACTGCCGACTCATAGTTGTCCGACAGGTAACGAAGGAACAGGAACGCCAGCATATAGTCGCGGAAGTCATCCGCGTTCATTGCACCGCGCAGCTGGTCAGCGATGTTCCAGAGGGTCTTGCCCAGTTGTTGTTGGTCGTTGCCGTTCATTCGGGGTCCACTTCGTTTTCCTGTTCGCCAAACAGTTTCGGGTTAAAGGGGAAGTTCTTCAGGAAGTCGCCGAGCAGCTTCCGGAAGATTTCCTTGTTCTCGTCCATCATTTCCACCGGCTCGTACAGCGAATAGTTGCCGTGGCTGATGATGTTGATGACTCGCGTGTACAGCGTTTTGTCTGGGTCGTCTTCCGCCGGCCGAATGCATTCGGCGAAACCGTGATAGCCGTGAAAGCTGGCCGTCTTCTCCATGAGGGAACGCAGCACGTTGAAGTGGTGCGTCCGCAGTTCGCCCGAGTCAGCCGTCTGGCACAACTCGCGGAGCGACGCGATGTGGTGGAAGAACGGCGTATTGCTGGTATTCCGCAGGCGATAACCGGTCGGCCCCTTGCTCAGAAAGTATCGCCTCGCTTTCTTCTGGAACTCATTGCCCAGCACGTTGAAGAACAGCGTGTGGTGCGACGAGATCACCGTCTTCGGCGCCGCATCTTTGGCTCCCAACAGCAATTGGGCCAGGTGGTTCGCTACCGTGATGGCATTGTGCTCATCCAGTGACGAAATCGGGTCGTCGATGTAGACGTACTTCACCCACTTGTACGCTTCCTCCTTGGCCAGGACGAGTTGCACGATGGCGAGGAAGAAGCACCAGATGAAGATGTTCTCCTCGCCGCGGGACACTTTGATGTCGTCCACGGTTTCCGTCTTGGCGTTCGCGCCGTCGTCGGTCATGACCACACGCGAAAAGCTCACCTCCCATTCCTTCGTGTCGATCTTGAAGTCGAAGTCGGCGTAGCGATCCAGCAGCCGCCGAATGCGGTTGTCCATCTCGAACTGATCCAGGGCCGCGAAGAAACGCGATTCCCGGTTGATCTTAAGCACGCGCTCGCGGTCGTTCTTCAGGTCGTTGTCCCAGCTGAATAGGTCCTCGGTGAAGGCATTGAAGTAGAGCGTGTCGCGGTCGTCGCCGGCCTTGCCCAGGTTCTTGAACTCGGTGGAGAGGCGAGTCTTCCCCGTGCCGTTGTAGGCGTAGAGTAGGATGAACTTCCGGCTATTCTGCCGGTTGCTATCCATCTCGTCCCGCAAGTGCTGAGCTAGCAATTTCAAATGGGTGCAACTGGCGGTTCTACAAGCGTTTTCCCTAGGTTTTTCGGCCGAATCGCCCCGTTTTTCGCGAATATTCAGGTGAGGCGCAGCTGAAAAAGGACATGGAGCATATCCTTACCGTTATTGAACAAAGCGGTACGGAGTCTGCTCCATGAAGAGACAATCTAAGCCATGCACTCCTGTGCGTCCAGTGACCGCCGAGACTTTGCGGCTGCAGGCCCACGCGATCCTCGACGAACTGTTGCAGTTCTGCCAAACCAGCGAGCTGCCATTCGCGGCCTTCGAGAAAGAACTGCTCGTCCGCATCGCCGTCCTGGGCTGCTGTCTGCTGCGCGTGTTCCTCACCGCACGGCATCAACGCTTGGATGTGCAGCCGTTCCTGGCCAACGACAAGTACCGGCCCGGCAACGCCTATGCCGAGCGGACGTTGAAGACCTTCTACGGCGAAGTCACCTATGGCCGGCAGTATCTGATGTCGCGGGCCGGCGGCAGCGGCTTGTTTCCGCTCGACGTGGTCCTGGGACTGACCCGCGATCGGTTGTCGCCGTGGGTGAGGCAATGGGTCGCACGCCTGGCGACGCGCATGAGTTTCAAAGCGACGCAAATGGTGTGCAAGGCGGTGCTGAACTGGGCGCCGGCCCCCGAGACCATCGAGCAAGTGGTGCTCGGCATGGGACGCGAGGCGGCGCCGTTCATGAAGCAATTGCCCGCGCCGTCCGACGATGGCGAGGTTCTGGTGATCGAAGTCGATGGCAAGTGTCCGCCCATCGCCACCGAAACGGAGTTGGCGAAGCGTCGCGGCAAGCGGAAGCCGCGCCATGGGTCGGGTTGCACTTGCGGCTGCCAACGTCACCGGGGCCGAGCCAAACGGGCAGCGCGTGGCAGCAAGAAACGACGGAAAAAAGGCGACAAGAGCAAGAATGGCAAGGAAGTCAGCGTGGTAGTGATGTACACGCTGAAGCGTGGCGCGGACGGCTTGCTGCACGGGCCGCTGAACAAGAAACTGTATGCCACCTTTGCGGGTCGCAAGGCGGCGGCATTGTGGGCGCGTGCGGAAGCGACCAAGCGTGGCTTCGGACCGGAGACGACCAAGCGGGTGCAGATCGTCCTCGACGGGGCGAAGAGCCTGAAGAAGCACTTCGAGGCGTTATTCCCCCAGGCCATCTTCACGCTGGATGTCTGTCACGTCGTGGAGAGGCTATGGCGGCTGGGGCGTCACTATCACAAGGAAGGCACCGACGCCCTGAAGGCCTGGGTGGAAAAGCTGAAGGCGCTGCTGTACGCAGGGCGGGCGCGGACCTTGGTGCAGCATCTGCAGGAGTTGTTACGCGACACAGCAAACCGTGGACCTGGAACGAAGAGTCGCCGTGCAGCTCTGCAGAGCGAGATTGGTTACCTACAGCCACGCCTATCGATGCTGCGTTACGGGGAGTGGATGGCGCAAGACTTGGTGATCGCCACAGGCCAGGTGGAAGGTGCCGTGCGTTACCTGGTCGGCGAGCGTTTCGACTGTGCAGGCATGCGGTGGACCCGCGCCAAGGCAGAGGCGTTGCTCCACCTGCGCTGCATCGAACTGAACGGCGACTGGCAAAAGTTTGTGAACTGGTTTGAACGGCAGAATCGCGCTCGCCTGAAGAAGGGACAACGCCGCAAGGTATTGACCAATCAACCGATGAAGCTGACGGTGGCAGCGTGAGAAAACCGTGTTGGCGTTTCAGCTGCACCCATTTCAAATCAGCGAAGGGCGTGTCGTTCATCCCTCAGCCCCCTCCGCCGTCGGGAATAGCTGCTGCATCAGCCCATTCTTGTGCATCCGCAATGCGGAGACCTTTTCAGACTGTGCGGCGATTAGCGCATCAAACGCGACGAGGCAATCAGCAATCCGCTGTTGTTCGCCGGCATCCGGGCAACGCAGCGGGACGCGCGCGAAATCGTCGAAATATAGTCGCAATCGGTCCTTGGTCAGACCCCTCGAATACGACGTCATCAACCGCAGGGACTCGGGCAACTTGAAGAAGTATTCGAAGAAGCGAGAGACAACGCCTTTCTTAGGGGAAAGCACGATGTAGGCCGGGCTGACCAAGCAGTCCTCGGGCGCGACGCCGAGCGCGCCCTGCCACATCCGCATCATGTTGTAGGCGATATCGTTCTTGCACGCCTTCTTGTTGCCTGCGGCTTCTTCGATGTCATAGAAGTTGCGATCGATCGAATCGCGTCGCACCATTCCGTCGTACATGGTAACGGAATAGATCGGCAAGCCTTCCTCACCCTTGTTGATTCGATTTGGGTGCAACTGGCGGTTCTACAAGCGTTTTCCCTAGGTTTTTCGGCCGAATCGCCCCGTTTTTCGCGAATATTCAGGTGAGGCGCAGCTGAAAAAGGACATGGAGCATATCCTTACCGTTATTGAACAAAGCGGTACGGAGTCTGCTCCATGAAGAGACAATCTAAGCCATGCACTCCTGTGCGTCCAGTGACCGCCGAGACTTTGCGGCTGCAGGCCCACGCGATCCTCGACGAACTGTTGCAGTTCTGCCAAACCAGCGAGCTGCCATTCGCGGCCTTCGAGAAAGAACTGCTCGTCCGCATCGCCGTCCTGGGCTGCTGTCTGCTGCGCGTGTTCCTCACCGCACGGCATCAACGCTTGGATGTGCAGCCGTTCCTGGCCAACGACAAGTACCGGCCCGGCAACGCCTATGCCGAGCGGACGTTGAAGACCTTCTACGGCGAAGTCACCTATGGCCGGCAGTATCTGATGTCGCGGGCCGGCGGCAGCGGCTTGTTTCCGCTCGACGTGGTCCTGGGACTGACCCGCGATCGGTTGTCGCCGTGGGTGAGGCAATGGGTCGCACGCCTGGCGACGCGCATGAGTTTCAAAGCGACGCAAATGGTGTGCAAGGCGGTGCTGAACTGGGCGCCGGCCCCCGAGACCATCGAGCAAGTGGTGCTCGGCATGGGACGCGAGGCGGCGCCGTTCATGAAGCAATTGCCCGCGCCGTCCGACGATGGCGAGGTTCTGGTGATCGAAGTCGATGGCAAGTGTCCGCCCATCGCCACCGAAACGGAGTTGGCGAAGCGTCGCGGCAAGCGGAAGCCGCGCCATGGGTCGGGTTGCACTTGCGGCTGCCAACGTCACCGGGGCCGAGCCAAACGGGCAGCGCGTGGCAGCAAGAAACGACGGAAAAAAGGCGACAAGAGCAAGAATGGCAAGGAAGTCAGCGTGGTAGTGATGTACACGCTGAAGCGTGGCGCGGACGGCTTGCTGCACGGGCCGCTGAACAAGAAACTGTATGCCACCTTTGCGGGTCGCAAGGCGGCGGCATTGTGGGCGCGTGCGGAAGCGACCAAGCGTGGCTTCGGACCGGAGACGACCAAGCGGGTGCAGATCGTCCTCGACGGGGCGAAGAGCCTGAAGAAGCACTTCGAGGCGTTATTCCCCCAGGCCATCTTCACGCTGGATGTCTGTCACGTCGTGGAGAGGCTATGGCGGCTGGGGCGTCACTATCACAAGGAAGGCACCGACGCCCTGAAGGCCTGGGTGGAAAAGCTGAAGGCGCTGCTGTACGCAGGGCGGGCGCGGACCTTGGTGCAGCATCTGCAGGAGTTGTTACGCGACACAGCAAACCGTGGACCTGGAACGAAGAGTCGCCGTGCAGCTCTGCAGAGCGAGATTGGTTACCTACAGCCACGCCTATCGATGCTGCGTTACGGGGAGTGGATGGCGCAAGACTTGGTGATCGCCACAGGCCAGGTGGAAGGTGCCGTGCGTTACCTGGTCGGCGAGCGTTTCGACTGTGCAGGCATGCGGTGGACCCGCGCAAGGCAGAGGCGTTGCTCCACCTGCGCTGCATCGAACTGAACGGCGACTGGCAAAAGTTTGTGAACTGGTTTGAACGGCAGAATCGCGCTCGCCTGAAGAAGGGACAACGCCGCAAGGTATTGACCAATCAACCGATGAAGCTGACGGTGGCAGCGTGAGAAAACCGTGTTGGCGTTTCAGCTGCACCCATTCGATTTGCGAACAAGCTGCCCGCCTTCTTCTCCTCCCACTCCGCCTTGCCGCTAAACTCAGGGAAGCGCAATCGCGGCGTGGTTTCGCGGGTGCGGGGGAAGAGTTGTTGCATCAGGCCCTTCTTGTAGGTCCGCAGCGATTCCAACTTCCGCCCCTCCGCCGCGATGAACTCATCCAGCGACGAAAGGCAATCGGCAATCTTTTGCTGTTCGGGGACATCGGGTACGACAACACTAATCTCGGCAAGATCGGCTGAGTTGATGGCCGGATAGCTTGATCCAGTGCATTTTGCGAGGACTTTGGAAACGAATTCATCGGTATGAATCAATTGAAATAGGAATGCAGCGCTTCCCTCCGCACGAAGCTGGGAGTAGCCAGTCGAGGCGACGTAATCATCACCGTCGTCGATGTCGAAAAAGAAGTTGTTCCGCTGATATGGGCGGACCATCTGATAGATGACGTCCTTCTGGCGAAGCAATCGCTGCGCTCGGCTCGGTGCTTCGGCACGCAAAATCGTCTTTCGAGCAGTGAGTATGCCTCCCACAACGGATTCGAGATCGATGTAGACGAACGAATCTGGGAGCCCATCGTTGGTAGGGTTCACTTCGCAAATCATGTCTAGTGGTTTCTCGTCCCACCCCGGAGACTTTCGGAACTCCGGGAACCGCAGCTTTGGTGTCAGCTTTCCGTTGCTCATGTTTTCCCCCTCACTGCTGGTAGGCGTTGAGTCCCGAAATCTCGCGGCCGCCGGCGAGCTTCTTCAGGAGCGGGAGCAGGTCGTCCATGAGGACCAGTTCCTTGTCCCGGCGTTCGCGCCAGGCGAGTTCCAGCGGGGCAAGTAAGTCGGTCAGTTGCTCGCCGTCGAAGACCATGCGGCCGAGGATCGTATCGACGAAGCCTTGCAGCGTGCCGGTCGCCAGACCATGCTTGCCGGCGACGCGGGCGAGTTCCTTCGCGTTCCGCTCGGCCTTAAACCGCTGGTAGCCCTCGCGGACGGCCTTTTCGTTCAGCTTCTTCCCGGCCTCGAGCGACTTGACGTAGTCGGTTATCAACTCGCGTTCGTCCATGAACTTGGCGTCGGAGGCGATCAGGCCAATCAGTTGTTCGCGGCTCATCTTTGCCTTGCCGGGGGCCTGCTGCGAATACTTGGCGATCAGGCTCATGATGTAGTCGTAATCGATCAGCGCCGAGGCGAAGAGGACGAACTCGAAATCGAGCTGGTCCACGGACGCAGTCGGCGTGCCGCCGGTCTTGCCCTGCTGCTGCTTGAGACGCTGGGCGGTTTCGATGTACGCGCCGCGAAACCCCTTGAGCTTTTCCTTGGGGAGAATGCTCTCGATGGCCGTCTTGTTCTCTGGCGTGAGGTCAGTGTATTGGTCGAGCTGAGTCTGGAGCCGCTGCACTTCCTTGAACTTGTTGATGAACGCCGCACGCGCGTCGTCCCCCTTGAGGTTGGGGACGGCTTCGGGCTTCGGTTCAAGCTTCTGCGACGCCATGAAGTTGTTCAGCTCGGTGACGGCGGTCTTGAGCTTTTCGATCACCTGCGGGGCCTTATCCACGAGCCAGATTTCGCGGGCCTTGTCCGCCTTCGCGCCGGAAAAGAGGGCGATGGCGGCATCGACGGCGGCCTGCTGGCCGCGGAAGTCGAGGACGTTGCCGTACGGCTTGGCGCCGTTGAGAACGCGGTTCGTGCGGGAGAACGCCTGAATCAGCCCATGATGCTTAAGGTTCTTATCGACATAGAGCGTGTTGAGGAACTTCGAGTCGAAGCCGGTGAGCAGCATATCGACCACGATGGTGATATCGATCTTCTCCCGGCCCTTCTTCGGCAGGTCGGCGTTGGGGAACTGCTGGTCCTTGATCCGCTTTTGCACGTCCTGGTAGTAGAGGTCGAATTCGTTGATGCTGTGATTCGTGCCGAAACGGGCGTTGTAGTCGGCGATGATGGCGTTGAGGGCCTTCTTCTTTTCCTTCTTCTTCTCCTCGGAATCTTCATCGTATTCGGCCTTTTCCTGCGGCAGATCATCCTGTATCTGCTGCACGTCCTTGTTCCCCTCGGCGGGCGGGGAGAAGACGCAGGCAATATTCAGGCGGGCGTAATCCGGGTCGGCGAGCTCGCGGCCATTTTGCACGGCGTCGAACATCGCAAAGTACTGGATGGCGTCGTCGATGGACGCCGTGGCGAGAATGGCATTGAACCGCCGGCCACCGGTGGCGGCATCGTGCTTGTCGAGGATGGCTTCGACGACGGCCTTCTTGGCCAGCGTCTCGCCCGGCTTCGGCGCCTTCCCGTCAGCCTTGTAATAATCGACGTGAAACCGCAGCACGTTCTGGTCTTCGATGGCGTGCGTGATCGTGTAGGCGTGCAGTTCCTTCTGGAACAGGTCTTGCGTGGTCTTGTACGACGCCTGCTGGCCTTCGATCTTCTGGACCGTGGCGTTTTCGTCGAAGATCGGCGTGCCGGTGAAGCCGAAAAGCTGGGCCTTGGGGAAGAAATTCTTGATCGCCTCGTGGTTGTCGCCGAACTGCGAGCGGTGGCACTCATCGAAGATGAAGACCATCCGCTTGTCCCGCAGGGGTTCGAGTTGTTCCTTGTAGGTGGCCTTCCCCTGGCTCCGATTCTGCTTGTTGCGCTTGCTGGATTCGTCCAGGGCGAGCCCGAGCTTCTGGATCGTGGTGACGATGACCTTGTCGGCATAGTCGTCCGAGAGCAGTCGCCGGACAAGCGTGCCCGTGTTGGTGTTCTCCTCGACGCAGCCTTCCTGGAACTTGTTGAACTCCTCGCGCGTCTGCCGGTCGAGGTCCTTGCGGTCGACGACGAACAGGCACTTCTCGATGTCGGGGTTATCCTTCAGGAGCGTGGACGCCTTGAAGGAAGTGAGCGTCTTGCCGCTGCCGGTGGTATGCCAGATGTACCCGTTGCCACAGTTTTGATGGATGGATTCGACAATCGCCTTGACGGCGTAGATCTGGTACGGCCGCATCATCATCAGCTTCTGTTCGCTGGCGACGAGCACCATGTAGCGGCTGACCATTTCGCTGAGGGTGCACTTCTCGAGGAACTTCTCGGCGAAGGTGTCGAGATGTACGATCTTGCTGTTGTCCTGGGCCGCGAACTGGTAAACGGGCAGGAACCGCTCGTCGGCGTTGAAGCTGAAATGCCGGGCGTTGTTGTTTGCGAAGTACCAGGTGTCGGTATAGTTGCTGACGATGAAGAGTTGCACGAAGCTCAGGAGCGTGCGGGTGTAGCCATTGCCGGGATCGTTCTTGTAATCGACGATCTGTTCCATCGCCCGCCGGGGGCTGATGCCGAGCGTCTTGAACTCGATCTGAACAACCGGCACGCCGTTCATGAGCAGGATGACGTTGTAGCGGTGGTGGCTGTTGTCGGTGTTGATGCGGAGCTGGTTGACGACCTCGAACGTGTTCTTGCACCAGTCCTTGATGTTGACGAGGGTGTAGTTCAGCGGCGTGCCGTCATCGCGGGCGAAGCTGTTGATGGTGCGCAGCGTGCGAGCCGAGCCGAACACGTCCGGCGTGACGACCTCGTCGAGCAGACGCTGGAATTCGTCGTCGGTCAGCTTAACGCGGTTCAGCTGCTGGAACTTCTCGCGGAAGTTGGCTTCGAGCGCAGCGCGATTGCGGATGTCGGGGCGGTATTCGTACTTCAGACTAAGCAGCTTTTGAACGAACCGCTCTTCGAGTTGCTGTTCGGATGACATTGTTGCGACCTGTTCGTGACCGCGAGCCTCAGTACCATTCGATTCTAAGCAGGAAGCCATGAGGCCGCCCGGCTTCGCCAACCATCGGTCAATACTCGGCGTTCAAGTTCACTGGTGGCTTGAATGCGAGTCCAGCCCTGAAATAGCCGCGTCGTTGAGCGGAATGTGTGGTTGGGATAGATTACCAAAAACTCCGAACTTCGTATAGCCCGGCAGTGGCCGCCAAATTGCCATACAACCCGAGTCAGCGTCTCAGGTTGCGTGTCGATGTGTGCCCGGTCACGCGTTGTGGAGTTGAAATCGGACGTGGGGGGATTGAGTTGACGGTCATGGCTGCCGGAATGCTCCGAGGAAGAAAGTGCGGACCGAATGGATCGATCGGCCGGCTAGGTGCGGCGTGATGGTGGCGCTCACCTTGGGCACGCTCAGTATTTGACAGCGACGTGAGGTTGCGGGTTCGGGTTTTGGGCGTGTCATTTTGAAGGAATCGTGGAGATAACGCTGGAGCCGCCGGGGTTCGTCAGGCCTCGGCGGCGGGCGACTGAAACCCCACCGCGCAGCGTGCAGTGGCTCTGGCGGACGCCCAGCATGCCGCGCAAGAAGGAGGCGGGCGCCCTTGAGGAGTCTTGCCGCAAGGCTTCGCAGGAGGTGAGCCAGCGTCAGGCCGAGCGAAAGCTGCGGGCCGAGGGCGTAGAGAAGCTCGCGAAGAAAGGGGGACGCAGCTCGAATCGGGTTCGTGCGACGACGAGTCTTAGCTGTGCCGGCTGGCGGTATCCGGTTGCTCGATTCCAAGTTGCCGGAGCCGCGCCATCCTGGAGAATGCCAGAGGAGCGCTAAGCCGACACGACGGCACGCTTTCGCAAACTCGAAATCCGAAGCCCGAAATCCGAAACAAGCTCCAAACACGAAATCCGAAGTCGAAAACCACCGGGCCTGGCGGACAAGCCGGCAGGGGTCGCCCGAGCCGGCGGACCGGTGCCCAGACGCCGGCACCTCGGAACGTCTTCGGGCTGGGACGGGGACATCTATCGACTATAATCAAGGGCGAGCCGGGAGCGGAAGCGTCCGAAGCAAGCCTTGCCCCCCGGATTTCAGGAGGCCGCGAAAATGTCCACGGTGCCGACCGAGGCCGTCGAGAGCGTCGAGGCAAAGTTCGGCCGACTGGCGGCGATCTGGCTTGCCGAGACGGCGTACGTTTCCTCCAGCAGCGACCTGGTGTCCCATGCCGCGTTCCGGGAGATCGTCGGCATGGGTTCAGCCGTGATTCCACTGCTGCTGCGCGAGTTGCAAAACCGTACCGGCCATTGGCACCGGGCGCTGCGGCGCATCACCGGCGCCGACCCCGTTCCGGCGGCTGACCGCGGCAACATCGAGAAGGCGGCCGAGGCCTGGCTGCGCTGGGGCAAGGAACAAGGCTATTCATGGTAGACCCGAGCCTGGAAGATGTATACCCCGGTCTGCGCGATCAGCCGTACGTAATTACGAGTCCCCGGGACCGTAGGTACAATTGCATCGCGTTTGCAGCCGGCGACAACCGCACCTGGTGGTGGCCTGCCTGGTCATGAAACGGCCCGTGGCAGCGCAAACAGCTCATGAATCGGTCGCGCGTCCTCGACCGGCCGCGGTGGGCGATCCTGGCGATCGTTATCTGGTTGCTCAATTCAAGGTTGCCTCAGCCGCGCCATGCTGGAGAATGCCCGAGGAGCGATGAGCCGAAACGACGGCACGCTTTCGCAAACTCGAAATCCGAAGCACGAAATCCGAAACAAGCTCCAAACACGAAATCCGAATTTGAAAACGACCGGGGCGGACGGGCCTGGCGTGCCCTACGCTACTGGCTGTGCCTGGCAACCGGTGCCGGTGTTGCGGCGGGCGCGATCGTCGGTTGCGTCGTGCCCACTATCTCGTGATCCTCGCCCGGGACCTCCGTGGTCTGCAGTTGCCGCCGGAGCAATTGCAGAGCGGCGAATTCGTGCTGCTCACCAGCCCCGGCAGCGTCGTCCATCATCGCGGCGGGCGGCCGCGGCGAGCCTCATACGATGCCGCGCGCGGTTGTTGCCGCCGTTGTGCGGTTGCGACACAGGCGAGCGGCCCCATCGTGAACGACGCGTCGTCCGGCGCAGCCCTAAATGTCGAGACAGCAATGACCCGGCGTTTCCCTGAAGCCGCTGCACACTCCGGCACGTAGGTTGCAAAGGGGTGTTGCCGAACTTCCACCAAGGAGTGTTTCATGAACCCTGTCAAAGCCGTCAATCACATAGGGATCGCCGTCCGGTCCATCGACGCCCAGCGGGCCTTCTATGAAGGCGCCCTCGGGGCCGTCTTCGAGGGCTTCGAAGAGGTTCCCGATCAGAAGGTTCGCGTCGGGTTCTTCCGCATCGGCGACGTCCGGCTCGAATTGCTGGAGCCGACCGAGCCGGCCAGCCCGGTCGCGGCGTTCCTGGAAAAACGAGGCGAGGGCCTCCACCACGTCGCCCTGACCGTCGAGGGACTCGAAGACCGTATCGCCGAGCTGAAGCGGTCGGGTGTGCGGATGATTGATGACGTCCCTCGGCCTGGCGCCCATCACACGCGGATCGCGTTCCTCCACCCCAAGAGCACTTTCGGGGTGTTGACCGAGTTGTGCGAGCCGGGCGGTAAGGCGAGCGGCGGAGCAAATCTACCGTAGGCCGGATTTCCAATCCGGCCAGGTTTCATGATGGCCGGATGGCCGGATTGGAAATCCGGCCTACGGTAGACTTGCTCCTGCCGGTCGCCTAAACGAACACGGAACCGAGAGCCGCGAAGGAGGCACAATGGCAGGCAGGAGCCCGTTTCCCACCCTGACGGCCGAGGAAGCCGCCGAACTGATCCCGCATGGGGCCACGGTGGCTCTCAGCGGGTTCACGGCGGCTGGGGCGGCCAAGGACGTTCCCAGGGCCCTCGCCGGCCGGGCCCGGCAAATGCACGCCGCCGGACAGCCGTTCCAGATCCGCGTCCTCACCGGAGCATCCACCGGGCACAGCCTCGACGATGCCCTGGCCGAAGCCGATGCCATTAGCTGCGCGCGCCCCTACCGAACGTCCGTGCCGCTGCGTCAGCGGATCAACGATGGCCGCGTCGCGTTCGTCGACATGCATCTGTCGCACCTGCCGCAGGCGGTGCTGCACGGCTTCTTCGGTCCGGTCCACGTCGCGGTCATCGAGGCCACCGAGGTGACGCCCGACGGCCGGGTTTATCTGACCAATTCCATTGGCGCCTCGCCCACGTTCCTGCTGGCGGCCGAGAAGGTTATCATCGAAGTCAACCGCTTCCACTATCGCAAGGCCAGCGAGATGGCGGACATCGTTGTCCCCAAGCCGCCGCCGCACGCCAACGCACTCGCCCTCGACCACCCCCTGCAGCGGATCGGCAAGACCTACGCCCGCGTCGATCCGGAGAAGGTCGTGGGGATTGTCGAGACCGCATACCCCGACGAGCTGGGCGAATTCAGCGCCCCCGATCCAGTCAGCCGGGGCATCGCCGGCCACGTGGTGGCGTTCCTGCTCGACGAAAGGGCCGCCGGCCGCATTCCGCCGGAGTTCTTGCCCCTGCAGGTCGGGGTGGGCAATATCGCCAACGCCGTCCTGGCCGGGCTGGGCGAGGCTCAGGACATCCCCAACTTCCTGATGTACACGGAGGTGTTCCAGGCGGCCGCCTACGACCTGATGCGGCGCGGCCGACTGCTTGGGGCGAGCACCTGTGCGTTGACCCTGCTGCCGCTCCAGGTCATCGAGCTGGTCAAGGACTTTGAGTTCTTCGCGCCGCGGCTGGTGCTGCGGCCGCAGGAGATCTCCAATAACCCGGCGGTGGTGCGCCAGCTCGGCGTGATCGCGCTAAACACGGCCCTGGAGGTGGACCTGTACGGCCATGTCAACTCGACGCACGTCCTGGGCCAGACGATGGTGAACGGCATTGGCGGCAGCGGCGACTTCACCCGCAACGCCTACCTGTCGATCTTCATGTGTCCGTCAGTGGCCAAGGGCGGCCGGATCTCGACGATCGTGCCGATGTGCAGTCACGTCGATCACAACGAGCACTCGGTCCAGGTGATCGTCACCGAGCAGGGATTGGCCGACCTGCGCGGCCTGGAGCCGGCGCGACGGGCCCAGACGATCATCGACCGCTGCGCCCACCCCGCTTACCGCGACTATTTGCACCGCTATGTGCGCGAAGCCGGGCCGGGCCACATCCGCCACGACCTGAGCCGTTGTTTTGAGTTACACCAGAACTTGCTGCGCTACGGGGCGATGCTCCCGGACCTGGCCCAGGGCGATGGCCGGCCAGACGAAGCGGCGCAGGACCGTTGTCGAGGGCCGTCGTCATGCTTGACGAGGAATTCAGCCTGGGGGAAGATTTCCCGCCGATCGGTTACGACGAGTGGCGGGCCCTCGCCGAGGCCGACCTGGAGGGGGCGTCTTTCGAGCAAAAGCTCGTCACCCACACCTACGAAGGGATCGACATCCAGCCGGTCTATACGCGGCGTGACTGGCCCGGCGAGGATGATCCGGTCGGCTTCCCGGGGCTGCCGCCGTTCGTGCGCGGTGCCCGGCCGCTCGGGGCCGCGCAGACCGGATGGGATCTCCGTCAGGAGCACGCCCACCCGGACCTGGCCGTCACCAACCGGGCGATTCTCGATGACCTCCAGGGCGGCGTCACTTCGCTGCTGCTGCGGCTCGACGTCGCCGCCCGCAACGGCCTGGACCCCGACGACCCGGCGGCCGCCGAGCTCGCCGGGCGCGACGGGCTGATGGCGTACCACGTCGACGACCTGGACGCCGCCCTGGCCGGCGTCCATCTGCACATGATCGGCGTGACGCTGGAGGCCGGGGCAGCGTTTTTGCCGGCCGCCGCGCTGTTAGTGGCGCTGTGGCAGCGTCGGGGCGTCAGCCTGGACCAGGCGCGCGGCGCGTTCAACGCCGACCCCCTGGCCGTATTGGCCCGCGATGGCCAACTGCCGGTCCCGCCGGAAGAGGCCCTGAACCAGATGGCCGGCCTGGCAGCGTGGACGGCGCAGAACGTCTCGAACGTCACCGCCGTGCGCGTCGGCACTGCCCCGTATCACCACGCTGGGGCGACCGCGGCCCAGGACATCGCGTTCGGCATGGCCACGGCGGTCGAGTACCTACGGGCGATGACCGCGGGGATCAACCCGGCGGGGCTAAACCCCGCCGCTCGCTTAAGCATCGACCCCGCCGCCAGGCAGATCCTGTTCAGCATCAGCGTCGGCACGCACCACTTCCTCGCGATCGCCAAGCTGCGGGCCGCCCGCCGGCTGTGGTCCCGGGTGGTCGAAGCGTGCGGCGGGTCGTCGGCGGCGGGAACGATGCGGCTCCACTGCCGCGTGAGCAAGCGGGTGCTGACGCTGCGCGACCCGTATGTGAACCTGCTGCGGAACACGGTCGCTTGTTACGCCGCCGGACTCGGCGGAGCCGACGCGATCACGTCCGTGCCGTTCGATGCCGTGATCGGACCGCCCGACGCCTTCAGCCGGCGCGTCGCCCGCAACTCCGTCCTCGTCCTGCAGGAAGAGGCCCACTTGCACCGGGTTATCGACCCGGCCGGCGGCAGCTGGTATCTCGACTGGCTCACCGATCGGCTCGCGGCGAAGGCCTGGGGCATCTTCCAGGAAATCGAGCGCGGCGGCGGCATGCTGCAAGCGCTTCGCGATGGCTCGATCACGAAGCAGATCGACTCGGCGTTCGCTCCGCGTGCGAAGAACCTCGCCCGCCGCAAGGAGGGCATCACCGGCGTCAGCGAGTTCCCCAACGTCGGCGAGAGGCCGGTCGCCCGGCCGGCCCCGGACCGCGCCGCCCTGCAAGACGCGGCGGCGCGGCGGATTGCATGCGCTCGCCGCGGCTCCGTGGCGACGGGCGGGTCGCCCATTGGCGGGGAGACGACAGGCATGCCGCCGGTCGTCACCGTGGTCGAGGCCGCCGTGCGCGGGTGGTCCATCGGCCGACTGGCGCGAATCCTGGGCTTCCACGCGTCGCCGGTGGCCATCGCACCGCTGACGCCGCACCCGTTCGCCCAACCGTTCGAGGATCTGCGCGACGCCAGCGACGCCTGGCAGGCAGCGCACGGCAAACGGCCGCGCGTGTTCCTGGCCAACATGGGGCCGGTCGCCCACCACACCGCGCGAGCGACCTACGTCAAGAACTTTTTCGAGGCCGGCGGCTTCGAGGTCATCGGCAACAACGGGTTCAAAGAAGCTGAAGCGGCGGCCAGGGCCTTCGCCGACAGCGGCGCGACGGTCGCCGTAATCTGTTCTTCGGACAAGCTCTATCCGGAGATCGTGCCCCAGCTCGCCCCGACGCTAAAGGCGGCCGGGGCGCGCGCGGTGGTGCTGGCCGGCAATCCGGGCGCCAACGAAGCGGCCTGGCGCGCCGCGGGCGTGGACCGTTTCATCTTCATCAAGTGCGACGTGCTGGCAACGCTACGAGAGATGCTGCGTGCGGAAGGGGTAATGCTGCCATGAGTGCAATCCCGAATTTCGCCGACATGCCCCTAAAGTCCGATGGCCGGAACGCGACTTACGTGGACTGGTTGAAGGCCGCGGGGTCCGGGGTGGATATGCTCATGTGGCACACGCCCGAGCAGATCCCGGTGCTGGCCCCTCTACATTGCCGCATCATCTAAAGGGCGTTGTTCACCTTGACACCCTGCCGGGCGTGCCGCCGTTCCTGCGCGGGCCGTACCCCACCATGTACGTCCTGCGGCCGTGGACGGTGCGGCAGTACGCCGGCTTCTCGACGGCGAAGGACTCCAACGCCTTCTACCGCAAGAACCTCGCCGCCGGCCAGATGGGCCTAAGTATCGCTTTCGACCTGGCGACGCATCGGGGCTACGACAGCGACCACCCGCGCGTCGCCGGCGACGTTGGCATGGCCGGCGTCGCCATCGACAGCATCCTCGACATGCGCGCCCTCTTCGACGGCATCCCGCTCGACCGGATGAGCGTATCGATGACCATGAACGGCGCGGTGCTGCCGGTGCTGGCGCTGTACATCGTGGCCGCCGAGGAGCAGGGCGTAAAGCCGGAGCAGCTCTCCGGGACCATCCAGAACGACATCCTCAAGGAGTTCATGGTCCGCAACACCTACATTTACCCTCCCGAGCCGAGCATCCGCATCATCGCCGACATCTTCGCCTACACCAGCCGGCGGATGCCGAAGTTCAACAGCATCAGCATCAGCGGCTATCACATGCAGGAGGCCGGCGCCACCGCCGACCTGGAGTTGGCCTACACGCTGGCGGATGGCCTGGAGTACGTCCGCACCGGCAGGAAGGCCGGCCTGGACGTGGACGCCTTCTGTCCGCGGCTGTCGTTCTTCTGGGCGATCGGCATGAACTACTTCATGGAGGTCGCCAAGTTGTGCGCCGCCCGCATGCTCTGGGCCAAGCTGATCAAGCCATTCGCCCCGAAGAGTCCGAAGAGCCTGTCGCTGCGGACGCACAGCCAGACGAGCGGCTGGAGCCTGACCGCCCAGGACGTCTATAACAATGTGATCGCGCACCTGTCTGGAGGCGATGGCCGCCGCCCATGGGCACACGCAGTCGCTGCACACCAATGCGCTCGACGAGGCGCTGGCCCTGCCGACCGACTTCTCCGCCCGCATCGCCCGCAACACGCAGCTTTTCCTGCAGCAGGAAACCGACACCTGCAACGTCGTCGATCCGTGGGGCGGCAGCTACTACGTCGAACGGCTAACGCACGAGTTGGCCCGGCGGGCCTGGCAGCACCTGCGCGAGGTCGAGACGCTGGGCGGCATGACGCAGGCCATCCAGGCGGGCATCCCCAAGCTCCGCATCGAGGAGGCTGCGGCCCGCACCCAGGCCCGCATCGACTCCGGCCGGCAGACGGTTGTCGGCCTTAACAAATACCGGCCGACCACGCCCGAGCAGATCGATGTGCTCAAGGTGGATAACACGGCCGTCCGCGCGTCGCAGGTCGCCAGCCTGAAGAAGCTGCGGGCGGAACGGGACCAGGCGAAGGTGGACGCAACCTTGAGCGCCGTGACCGAGGCGGCGGGTAGGACGGATTGCCAATCCGTCCCACAGAGCCACAACCTGCTCGAATTGGCGGTCGACGCCGCGCGGGCACGGGCCACGGTGGGCGAGATCAGCCTGGCCCTGGAGAACGTTTACGGCCGCTACGCGGCCCCGGTGCGGGTTGTGCGGGGGGTGTATGCGGCGGAGGTTGGCGGAGGGCAGACCATGACGGAGGAAGTGCGTCGGCTGGTGAGGCAGTTCGAGCAGACCGAGGGCCGCCGGCCGCGCATCCTGGTCGCCAAGATGGGCCAGGATGGCCACGACCGGGGACAAAAGGTGATCGCCACCGCGTTCGCTGATCTGGGCTTTGACGTGGACATCGGCTCGCTGTTCCAGACGCCCGCGGAGACGGCCCGGCAGGCGGTGGAGAACGACGTCCACATCGTCGGCGTCAGCAGCCTGGCGGCGGGCCATCTGACGCTGGTGCCGCAGCTCCGCGAGGAGCTGGCCAAGCTGGGCCGCGAGGACATCATGATCGTAGTCGGCGGCGTGATTCCGCCCCAGGACTACCCGGCCCTCTACGAGGCTGGGGCGTCCGCCGTGTTCGGCCCCGGCACAGTGATCAGCGACGCCGCCACCAAGCTGGTCCACGAGCTGGCGAGCCGCCTGGACATCTCCCTATCGGAAGGATGACGGCTCCAGCACCTGGTGCCGCGGTGCCGCGTTTCACATCTCACGGATCTCACGGAACACCCTCGGAGTGAAACGACCGTCGCCTCCCGGCGTCGGTTCGTCGACAGAAGCCATTGGGCGGCTGTCGCTTGCGGTTCACGCTCGTCGTCGTTTCATCAGCAATTTGGGACAGCTTCGAGCGCCTTGTCCCTTGCCGCTGAAACAAGCCGTCGCGTGTGGAGACCGACTACCTCACGTTGCGCGCCGGCGACGACAATTGCTCACACAGCGCAGCAGCGCCGCGGCCCCACCCCGCCCGCCATATCATAGCCTACTAGCGTGCTGACTTAGGCGTGGCGCACGGAACCGTGATACGCGCATCGGTGTGTCGGTCCGACGCGCGCTGGGCACTTCGGCTTGCGCGGATGTCGACGCCATTTCGCGGATATAGTGGCCTTGACGTTCCGCCTGCCACGCCAACGGGGCTACGAGGAGCACCGTGCGGTTCGGCGGCGGGCGGCGTCTTATCAGGCCAAGGCCGCCCGCCCAGAGGTTGTCCCATGACTACCGCACCCAAGATGGCCGATCCTGGGTTGGACGCCCGGGGCCGTCAAAGGCCGGCTCGAACGCGGGCGGCACAAGCTGAGGGACCGGCTCGCCCGCCGCGGTCTGACCTTCGGCATCGCGGCCGTGCGCCGCTCCGCCTGGGGTCGCCGAGCCTCGCCGCGGCGCTGCGTCAAGCCACGCTGCGGGCCACGATCGGAGGCGCGCCCCTGTCGCCGGCAGTGGCCGCATTGGCCCACCGCGCGTTGGCCTCGGCATTGCTCGCGCGCTGGTGCGTGGTCCTGCTCGTCACGTTGCTGGGATTGTTGAGCGGTGGGACGGGACTGGCTCTGCTGGCGAGTTCGAAGAGCGCGAAGGAGGCCGATGAGCCGGCCCCGCTCCCGGTGATGGCGGCGCAGGAGAAGCCAGCCATGCCTCAGGCCGATGCCGCGGGGGAGCCCCTTCGCAAGGGGCGGTGGCCCAGCTCGGGTCGTCCCGGCTGCGGATCGGCAATGCGGCATTCGCACTGACGCCGGACGGCCGGACGATCGTAACCGTGTCATCGCAAGGCGTTGTGCGGACCTTCGACGCCCAGACCGGCCGGCCGCTCCAACGCCGGCAGATCACCGACCGCCACGACACCAACCCGACGGGGCAAGCCCAGGTCGTCTTTCGTCCTCAGCTCGACAAGGGGCGGACGGTGGGCAATCCCGCGCTGTCGCCGGACGGCCGGCAGCTGGCCGTCACGGCATGGAACGACGGCCGGCAGACCCGGACGCTGCGCGTGTACGACCTGCAAACCGGGCAAGGCAAGGAACTCGGCGACCTCGAATTCAACCTCTATGGCATCCAATTCTCGGCCGACGGGAAGCGCCTGTGCTGTCACAGACCAGCGCCCGTCGCGGGCCGCGCGAGGACACCTTTACGTACTTCGACGTGGCCGCCGGCAAGCAGCTCTGGGTGCTGCCGCGCAAGGGGCAGGAATTCGCCTTCAGCCCGGATGGCAAGACCGTGGTGTCCGCCGAGTTCGGGCAGCGAGGCTTTCAGATCATCGAAACCGACCCGGGTTCGGGCAAGCCCGCCGAACGATTCCAGCCGTCCCGTCTTGCCCATCCGAATGTGCGGCTGCTGTTCGCCCCGGACAACCGAACGGTGGTGATGAATCACTTCAACGGCGTGGCGACATGGGACCTCCGGACCGGTGACGAGACCGCTTGCTTCAAGCCGCCGCAACCGGGCCACGGCTGGGGCCCCGAGCTCGGCGCGATCTCGGCCGACGGCCGGACGCTGGTCACCAATCTCGGCCATTTGCAGCGATGGGACCTGACTACTGGCAAGTCGTTCTTCGACGCGCCGCCGGACGACGGGCTGGGCGGGCCGATCGAGCACCTGGCCTTCACGGCCGCGGGCAAGGAAGTGATTGCCTCGTCGTGGACCCTGACCTCGGGCCGCTGGGAAGTGGCGACGGGGAAACGGGTCGCATTCACGCACGGGCGGCTCGGCCGCCAGCTGACCATGACGGCGGACGGGTTGCGCGCCTGCGCTGCGACTCGTACAAGAGCCCACACGAAGTCGCGGTGCTCGACCCGGTCGCCGGGAAGGTGCTGCAAACCGTCGGCTGGGCGGCGCTGGCCGAGGTCGGCATCAACGGGCTGCGCTCTACGCGCTGACTGCGGACGGGAAAACGCTGCTCGTCGCGCACGGCGACGAACCTGGGCCCCCGGCCACCCAGAAGTCCTACGTCACCGCATGCGATCTCGCGTCCGGGCGCCGGCTGGCCCGGTTTGGCGTGGCGGGCAGCCTGTACTTCCCGAATTACCTCCACGATCTGCCGACCGGCCGGCGCCTCGCCGCCTACCCGGCTGCCGACGTGCTGTGTGATAGCTACGACCCCGGCTGCGGCACGCAGAACCTGGCGTTCGCGCCGGACGGCCGCACCCTGGCCACCGGCCACCTCGACGGGACGGTCTTGTTGTGGAAGGTCCCGGCCGTTGGGGACGACGACTCCAGAGAGATCGCCGAAAGCGATCGCGAGCGGCTATGGGAGGAGCTGGGGAGTGATACCCCCGCGAAAGCCCAGGCCGCGGTGGAGCGCCTGGTCCGCCGCCCGGCCGCGGCACTGCCCCTGCTGCGGAGCCGATTCCAGCCGGCCCCCACTCCAGCCGATCCTGTCCTCGCCGCGCTCGTCAAGGATCTCGATAGCGAGGTGTTCGCTACCCGGGCGAACCATCGGGGGTCGATCGAGAAGTCATCGGCCAACTGCCGTCCGGCATTTGCGTGGCGACCAGGAAGGCGATCCCTCGCTTGATTTCGGGTTGTTCGGCCGTGAAACCCGCGAGCGCCAAGACATACAAAGTCTGGCCGGTGGCGAAGGCGTCGCTCTTCAATTCAGGGACGGTCTGGCTCCAGCCACCGTCGGCGCGTTGCAGCGCCAGCAACTCGTCGATCGTAGTTTGCATCGTGTTTCGCGGCTTGGCGGACCGAACCCCCATGACCACCTTCAGGACCCTGTCGTGATGGAGGTCGGAGAGCTTGGCAGCGCCGAGCCACGCGATTGCTTTCGACAGTGCCGCGTGCTGCGATTCCGGCGCGTTGGGGCCCGTTTCCCCTCGAGCGCCATGATAATCCAGGCGGCATCGGTGCTCTGGCTTTCGTTAATTGGCGGTCGCCTGAGAGTTGTAAAGAATTCCCGCGAACCGTCTGGTTGCTGCTTCCTGATGATTTCCTCCGCGATCAGCGTTAGGCTTCGTTTTTGTCCCTCGTTCAGCGAAGGCAACGACTGTGCAGCGACGGCCAGGAACGGGAGCCCCATGTTCAATCCTCGACCCTGTGGACGCGGGTCGGGTGGATCAGCGGGATTGGGAAAGATCTTCGCGGCCATCAACTTGTCCCTGCTGCCCAGCAAGGACTCGGTCGTATCCGCCACGAATTTCTTGTCGATCGCGTACCCCTGCCGTTCGGCTTCGCTCAGCGCCCAAAGCGGCATCGGCACGTGATGACAGGCGGCGCATTTGCGCGTCTTCAACCAAGCGGCGCTTTCGGTCTGCAAATACCCAATGGCGCGATCGACCGTCTGGTGGACCTGCTGCGTTGTTGCGCGTGGATTCGAGGTCGGCTCGTCAGCAAGAGCCGGCCGTGCAAGGCAAAGTCCCAGAAAAAACCACGCGAACGCGGACGCACGAGCGATGGATCGACCCCCGTGCAAGAAGAAGGATCGTCGCCAAGTAGTATTTTACAGCGCCACCGCCGGGCCTGCCAGCGCCTGAGAGACTATCCCATTCGTGGCGGACGCTTACATGCTTCAGTTGCATCATTGTCACGGCGATGCGAGCCAGCTGAGATGCGTCGGTCACCGCGACCGACGCATCTGGCTCCTCCGGTGGTTCGGAATCAGGACCTCTGACGACGCACGGCGAGTCGCATGAATAGATTCAGCCTGGTCGGAGTTCAGTCCGTGGTACACTGGCAAAGGGCGTGCGGCACGGTAGGTCTTCGGAGGATCTTACGCGGCAAGCCAATGAGCCTCGCACGCGTTTCGAGGGCAGTACGCCAATCCTGAGGGTTACGGACATGGCGGCGAGCGTGCGGTACTATGTCGATGTGCTCGGGTTCCGCAGAGCCGAGTGGGGTACCGATGACTTCACCTGCGTGAATCGGGACCGCGCCGGGATCTACCTCTGCGGCGGCGGCCAGGGACAAGCCGGGACGTGGGTCTGGATCGGGGTCGACGATGTCGAGGCCCTCTATCGCGAGTACCAGGCCAGCGGCGCGAAGATACGCCATCCGCCGCAGAACTACCCGTGGGCGCTGGAGATGAAGGTCGAAGACCTGGACGGCCATATCCTGCGCTTCGGCTCGGACTCGAAGGCGGGGGTGGCACTCGAGCCGTTCAGCGAGTAAGGATCGGGGGAGGCGCGGTATGCTGTTCATGATCGTCGAGCGGTTCAAGGGGCCTGATCCGGCCCCGGTCTACGCCCGCCTTCGGGAGAAGGGACGCGTCATGCCGGAGGGCTTGCGGTACGTCGTGGCGGCCGACAGCACGGTGCGATCTTCCAGCGCTTCCAGCGCCGGCGCTTTCCTCCATGGGGAGAAGGCGTTAGAATCCCAGGAGGGAGGAACATGCGGCCGGGCGTCGTTGCGCCGCGGTTGGCCGACGCAATCGTACTTTCGAATTCCAGGAGGTTGCCGCCATGTCTCCCGCGAAATCGCTTTGGTTGGCGTTGCTCTGTGTTGTTGCGTATCCGCTTGCTGAAGCCGCCGCCCAGGAGCTGCCGACGGGAGCGCTCTTGCGCCTCGGCACGCCGCAGTTTCGCCATGACGAAGAGATCATGTCGCTTGCGTACTCGCCGGACGGAAAGCGGCTCGCGTCTGCCGGCGTCTCAGGCAAGATTCGTGTGTGGAACGTCGCGGACGCCGAGCTGCTTGCGCAACTGCCCGCCGGCTCGGGCGAGACGGTGCTGTTCACGCCGGATAGCAAGGGACTGATCTGCGACGGCACGACGGGAGGTCTGGCGCTCGCGATGCATCCACGGGACGCGTCGTCCGCGACTTTGACCAACGAACTCGGCCCTCACGCCGGTTCAATAACGACTTCTCCAATCACTGCATCGCACTCTCGCCGGACGGGACTATGCTGGCGGAACCGGGAGCCGATGAGATCATTCTCTGGCGCGTTGCGGATGGAAAGCGACTACCCGGGCCATGCGACGTGCCCAGGGAGAGGCTCGGCTCGCTAGCCTTTTCGCCGGACGGCAAGACGCTCGCCGGGGGAACCTGGCGTGTATATCTCTGGGATGTCGCCACCGGACGACTGGAGCGCCACAGTGAAGGGGGATCCCTCCGCTGG
Organism: uncultured Gemmataceae bacterium; assembly: GCA_963834865.1. Classification (GTDB taxonomy): domain Bacteria; phylum Planctomycetota; class Planctomycetia; order Gemmatales; family Gemmataceae; genus CAWIDK01. The sequence goes on along the minus strand of CAWIDK010000001.1, from coordinate 1,357,719 downwards.
GTCCATGCGATCGCCTTCTCTCCCGATGGCAAGAACTTTGCCGCTGCGGACAACGACGGCTGCACGATCCTCTGCGACGCGGTGACGGCGAAGCAACTGGCTGTCATCAAGTCACCCGCGCAGCATCGCCTGGTCGGCCGACGGTGCCTTCCTAGTCATCGCCAGCACCTACTCGGGCATGGGCCACGGGTACCTGCACATCGTCGACGCCGCATCGAAGAAGGTGGCGCGCGTGTTGCGCGGACATGTGCCGTCGGTCAACTGCGTCGCGTTCGCGCCGACCGGAAAGACGTTTGCATCCGCAGGGCGCGAAGGCACCATTCGGTTTTGGGACGCCCGCAACGGTCAAGAAAACGTCATCCCCCGGGGAAGTGTTTCCCCGATCGACGGCGTGGTGTTCTCCGCGGACGGCAATCGGGTGGCAACCACGAACAGCATTGAGCATACGCTCCTGATCTGGGATGCCGTCACCGGTGCCGTGATCTCTCGCATCGCGCTCCACTGCGGCCGCGACGATGACGGCACCGACGACTGCGCCGACGAGCATGGCCGCCGCTTGAGCTTCAGCCCGGACGGCAACACGCTCGCCTGCGACAGTTCCGTCTACGACATCGCGACGGGGCGCGGTGGTAACCGGGAAAGGCGGCAACCTGGTCGCCGTTTCGCCCGACGGAAGATTGCAGGCAACGACGCGCAAGGATCGTCGCTTCGGCAATGGCGCTGTCGATGTATCAATGACCGCAACCGGGACGAAGATCGTCAGCCTCACCGTGCCGGACGAAAGGGTAGTCACGAGCGGCGCCTGCGCGTTCTCAACGGATGGACGCCTGCTGGCAGTGGCCAGCTATTATCATTCGTGCAAGGGCCAAGATCCACCACGCGATTCCGTCCGGCTGTTCGCAATCCCGTCCGGAAAACTGCTGCACGAGTTCCTGCCGAGCAATTTGGGGCCATCTACGTTGCTGTTTACCCCAGACGGCGAATGGCTCCTCACGGCGTCCCGGTGGAGTGCCGAATCGATTCAGGTTTGGCGAGTGGCCGATGGGCAGCGATTGAGCGGGGTGTCCAGCTCTGATGACGAGGATTCATGGCGCAACCATTGTCCAATCGCCGTGTCGGCCGACAACCATTATCTGGCGTTCACCGACAAGAATCACGCGGTCGTCATCTGGGATATTGCCGCCCAACAGGAAGTGCATCGCCTCTGCGGAGTCGGCGCGAGTTGACGGCCCTTGCCTTTTCGCCACATGGAACGAAGCTCGTCTCCGCCGGCGTGGATCTGAGGCCGATCGTGTGGGATCTCGCTCCGCAGACCAAAGGCGTCAAGCCCACCCCGGACGAGCTGAAACGCCGCTGGAACCAGCTGGCAGGGCAAGATGCACGGGCCGCGTACGTGACCGGATGGATGTTCGCGCAATCCGGAGCTCGCCTTGCCCCTGCTGAAGGAGGAATTGAAGCCGCTGCCCGTGCCGGACCTGGCACCACTTCCGGCGTTGATCGCCGATCTGGATTCAGACACATACGAGGTGCGAAACTCTGCGTTCACGGCGCTGAGCGCACTGCGGCCCTTTGCGGACGATGCGCTTCGCGAGACCCTCAAGAGGCCCATCTCGTTAGAATTCAAGCGAAGAGCGACGATTTTGTTGACCGAATCCCGCGACCGGCCGCTCTCGCCCGCCGAGCTGGCGCAGTGTCGTGCGATCCAGATTCTGGAGCGCATCAACGCGCCGGCCGCAATTCAAGTGCTGGAGATGCTCGCGACGGGATCGCCCAGGTTGCGTCCGACACGCGATGCTGATCGGGCTCTTCGAAGATTGAATCCCACCGCAGCGCGCCCGAATCGGCGTTGACCATATTGCGCCTGACTCAATGCTAGGACCACAGCCCATGTTTCCCGACCGTCCCCGACGTCGTGAGCTGACGGCCGACGAGTATGTCGCAGGGACGCGGGCGGGGGACATTGCGGTCCTGGCGCGCACCTTGACGCTCGTCGAGTCCAGTAGTCCCCGCCACCAGGCCCTGGCCGAGGACGTCCTCACCCGGCTGTTGCCGCACACGGGTCAATCTGTGCGCGTCGGCATCACCGGCGTTCCCGGCGTCGGCAAGAGCACCTTCATCGAGGCGCTCGGGCTGCACCTGGTGGGTCGCGGGCTACGGGTCGCGGTGCTCGCCGTGGATCCGTCGAGCGGCATCAGCGGCGGCAGCATTCTCGGCGACAAGACGCGGATGACTCGGCTCGCCGCCGAGCCGGCCGCCTACATCCGCCCGTCCCCCGCGGCCGGCACTCTTGGCGGCGTGGCCCGGAAGACACGCGAGGCCATGCTGGTGTGCGAGGCGGCGGGTTATCAGGTCGTCCTAATCGAGACCGTCGGCGTCGGGCAGTCCGAGACCGTGGTGGCCGACATGACCGATTGCTTTCTGGCCCTGATGCTGCCCGGCGCCGGCGACGAGCTGCAAGGGATCAAGCGCGGCTTGCTCGAACTCGTGGACGTGATTGCCGTCAACAAGGCCGACGGCCCGACCCGTTCGGCCGCCGAACTGGCCGCGCGGCAATATCAAGGCGCGCTGCACTCGCTCGCCGGGCGGCAGGACGACCCGCCGGCCGTGTTGACGTGCAGCGCCTTGCTGGGCGACGGCGTGGCCACGGTTTGGGACGCCGTGCTGCGGCGGCACGGCCGGCTGGCGGCGAATGGGGAACTGGCCGAGCGGCGACGGCGGCAGAACCTCCGCTGGCTTTGGGCGCTGGTCGCCGACCAGCTCCAGCAGGCCGTTCACGTGCACCCGTCGGTGCGGGCAATCCGGGAAGACCTCGAACGAGAAGTGCGGGCCGGCAGCACCCCGGCCGCGGCGGCCGCCCGGCGGATCCTGCACGCGTTCGGCATTGGCACGGGGGAGCCGCGGAAACGATGCGACTGACGCGGGGCTGTTTTCGGAATAGCGTTGATAGTTGCGGCTCGCCCTGGGACTATGGGGTCATCTCTCGCTTCACCTCTGGACGACGCCGGGAAGAAGCGATGTGTGCCGGCGTCGCGCTGTGGCTGAATCCTCACTTGCTGCTTGCTCGATCCCATCGGCGGCCGCGATGACGACACCAATATGCGACTGGAGAAGGTGACATCATGATTCTCCCCGAGGGCATGGAAAACATTGAATTCATGCAGAACCTGAGCCCCACGTATGCCGGCCTGATTGCCATGACGACACAGATCAAGGAGTGCCCCCCAGGCACGGTCCTGTTTCGCGAGCGGGAGGAGTGCCTGTATATCTATTTTGTGCTGCGCGGGACGGTGAGCCTGGAGATTGAGGCGTCCCCGCAGAAAACTGTCGTGATCCAGACACTTGGCCGTCATCAGGATCACGGGCAGCGAAGGCGCCTGGCTCTTGATCGCCTCGACAAGTTCGAGGCCGTTCATGCCCGGCATCCGCAGGTCGGCCAGGACCACGTCGGGGACTTGCCGGCCGATGACCTCCAAGGCTTCCTGGCCGCTGGACGCATACATCGCGGTCAAGGCCGGGTATTTTCCCAGCAGACCGCCCACGCGGTGCCGGTCCACCGCCGAATCGTCAACCACCAACACCGTTGCCATGATCCACTCCTCAAATGTAGGTCAGGCTTTCCAGCCTGACTTTGGACGCCATGTCAGGCTTCCGAGCGTTGCCGATGAGATTGACGAGCACCTGGCGCAGCCGAACCTCGTCGCCGACGAGGGCATCCGGCACGTCGGGCGCAACGACGCCGGCCAGTTCCAGACCCTTCTGATGGGCCCGAAGGGCGAGCGTGTTCAGCGTGTCGCCGAGGTTGTCGCGCAGAGCGAACGGGCTGGGATCCAGGTCAAACTTACCGGCCTCGATCTTGGAGAAGTCGAGAATGTCGTTGAGCAGAATCAACAGCGTGTCGGCGGATTTCTTGACCAGCGTGAGGTACTCGGCCTGGGTCGGCGTCAGTTCGGTGCCGAGGGCCAGCTCGGTCATGCCGATGATGCCGTTCATCGGCGTCCGAATCTCATGGCTCATCGTCGCCAGGAAGGCGCTCTTGGCGCGGTTGGCTGCCTCGGCGCTCTCCTTCGCCGCACGCAGTTCTTCCTCGGCACGCTTGCGCTCGGTGATGTCGCGCGACGAACCGAAGGTGCCGATCACACACCCTTGTGCATTGCGATAAGGCATCTTGGTGGTGGATACCCAGGTAATACGGCCGTCGGGCCAGGTCTCTTTCTCTTCCTTGCCGACGAGCGGCCGCCCCGTGCGGAGGATCGCCTGCTCGTCCTCGTAGGCCTCTCGGGCGTGTTCCTCCGTGAACAGGTCGAAATCGGTCTTGCCCAGCAGCTCGCAGGGGTCGCCGACGCCGACCCACCGGGCCAGGGCCTGGTTGGCGCGGATGAAACGACTGTCCTGATCCTTGAAGTAGATGCTGTCCGGGATTGTATCCATGAGGCTGCGCAGCTCCTCCTCGGTCTGCTTCCGCTCGCGGACCTCCTGCTGCAGTTGGGCGTTCGTCCCAGCAAGCGCCACCGTCCGCTCCGTGACCCGCCGATTCACATCGCGAGCCGTACAACAACGGCAATGCATTGTCGGCCTGCTTGGCAGGCGCCAGGGGGACCGGGAGAGGCGCGAGTTCCACCGGTAGAGGGTGTGACGGAAGCGGCACGCGCAGGGACCGAAATGTGCGGTTTCGGCTGCCCAGGGAACCTGCGTGCCCTCGGCATCCACCCGGGCGTCTTCCACCTCAACGAGGGCCCTAGCGCTTTCGCCCCGCTGGAAGTCGTCCGCGAACGCATGGCTGCCGAGGGGCTCGGCTTCGACGCGGCCCTCGGCGAGGTGACTCGGCAGACCGTCTTCACCACCCATACCCCGGTGCCGGCGGGTCATGACCGATTCTCTGCCGAGCTGATCGAGGAACACCTCGGACCGTTGCGTGAAGCTCTGGGCCTTTCCCACGAGCGGCTCATGGCCCTGGGACGGGTCCATGCCCACGATGCGGCGGAACCGTTTTGCATGACCGTGCTCGCCTTGCGGGCCGCCCGCCGGGCGAACGCCGTCTCCGCGCTGCACGGGTGCGTCAGCCGGGCCATGTGGTCGGGCCTCTGGCCGGGTCGCGCCGAAGACCAGGTGCCCATCGGTCACATCACCAACGGCGTCCACGCCCCGACCTGGCTGGCGCCCGCGATGCACGTCCTCTACGATCGGCACCTCGGCCCCGACTGGGTGCAACGCAGTGGCGAGCCCAAGGTGTGGGCGGGCATCGCCAGCGTTGACGACAGCGAGTTGTGGGAGACACACCAGGCGTTGAAAGCGCGGCTGCTCGACTTCGCCCGCCGTCGCTGTGCCAGTCAGTGCGAGCGCCGCGGCGAGCCTGCGACCGCCCTCGAGGAGGCTCGTCACGCCCTCAGTCGCGAGGCGCTGACGCTCGGCTTCGCCCGTCGCTTCGCCACCTACAAGCGCTCCACGTTGATCCTCCGCCATGGCGAGCGTCTCGCCCGGCTGGTCAATGACCCGGTCGTGCCAGTCCAGTTCGTCTTCGCCGGCAAGGCCCACCCGCGCGACGACGCGGGCAAGCACCTGCTGCAGGATATCGCCCGGCTGAACCGGGACCAGCGCTTCGCCGGGCGCATCGTCTTCATCGAGGATTACGATATCAACGTGGGCCGGCACCTCGTGCAGGGAGTGGACATCTGGCTGAACGCGCCGCGCCGCGCCGCCCGCTGGAAGCATCGGGCACCAGCGGCCAGAAGGTCGTCCTCAATGGCGGGCTGAACCTGTCGGTGCTGGACGGCTGGTGGGCCGAAGCCTACGACGGCTCGAACGGCTTCGCTATCGGCCGGGGGGACAGCCACCTGAGCCCCGAGGTGCAGGACGCGCGCGACGCCGAAGCCCTGTTCGCCACTCTGGAGCAGGAAGTCATTCCGCTCTATTACGACCGGGACTTCGACGGTCTGCCGCGGGCCTGGATCGCCCGCATGAAACGAACGATCCGCACGCTCGGCTGGCGCTTCAACTCGAACCGCATGGTCATGGACTACGTCCGCCAGTGCTATTTGCCTGCCGCGGGCGGGCTCTCCTGCGAGATGGGTGCCCCTGGGAAGCCTACAACATGCCCCTGACATCGGGAGGCGAGGCTGTTCAGCCTGGCTAGCTGCGACGATGTGAGGCTGGCAAGCTACACCTCCGGGTGCTGTGCAGACGCGGAGCGGTTTGCCCGGGCGGCGGCGATCGCCGCCCGCGATCCGCACAGCGACGCCTTGCTCCTCATCCTCACCCCTCACGTCACGATTGACCCGCTCAAGACGGCCGAGCTGGTCAGCCGCCTGGCCCCCAGCCGCGATCGGCCCATTTTCGCGAGCTGGATGTGGGGGGCGGCCACGCCCGCCAGCCTCGAAGTCCTGCACCGGGCCGGCATCCACACCTTCCCCGGCCCCGAGGCCGCCGTCCGCGCGCTCGGCTACCTGTGGCGACACCGCGAGAACCAGAGCGGTTTGCGCGAGGACACCACGCCGGCCACTCTCACCGAGCAGGCCCGCACACGCCACCCTTCCGAGCGGATCGTGCAGGCGGTGCGCTCGAACGGCCGAACGCGGCTCACAGCAGCCGAAACCCGGCAGTTGCTGGCGGCCTACGCGCTGCCGGCGGCCGAATCCCGCGTCGTTGCCGACCACGTGGCGGCGATCGAACTGGCCGGCGCCCTCGGTTACCCCGTGACGCTCGCGCCCGTCGTGGAGGGCGCTTTCCTCCGGGGCGACATGGGTGTGCTGCGGCTCCACGCTGGCGACCAGGACGGCGTCGGTCGGGCATACCGCTCGCTGAAGGCGATCGTGCACGACCACATTGGCCCACAGCACTTCCAGGGCGTTCGGATTCAGCCCATGCTCTCTCGCGACGCCTGGACTGTTGGGCTCCGCAGTACGATCGACCCGCAGTTGGGTCCTGTCCTGCACGTCGTCGCGCCAAACCCGTGGGCCGCCACCGCCGGCGACCACGTCATTGCACTGCCGCTGCTCACGATCGCCTTGGTACGACAGCTACTCGCGCAGGCCCCCCTCGGGACGGCCCTGCAGGCGCTCTACGGCCGCGGTGTGGTGGACCTCGCTGCCCTGGAACAGTTCCTTGTGAATTTCAGCCACCTGGTGGCAGACCAGCGCTGGATCAAGGAGATCTGCATCGACCCGTTGCTCGCGTCGAGGGAGCGTGTGCTTGCCCTTGATCCCATCGTCTTGCTGCACGGCCCGGACATCCGCGAAGAGCAACTGCCGGAACTGGTGCTTCGTGAGGCTCCGGCACGCGGTACGATCTCCGGCACGCCGGACCTTCACCGCGGGTCCCGTTCCCGCTCGGTCTCATCACGGGCGCGGCGGGGGAGGAAGAGCGAGAATAGAAACCTGGGGGCGAGTTTCCAAGGCTTGCGTGCTTGGGCAGGTTGGCAACTTGCCCCGCATTTGAGGACCACTTCTCAGCCGGGATCGCCGTCAGTCGTTGGCGCGGGCAGCGCCGGGCGGACTTCGATTTCGTTTGCCACGATCGTCAGCCGGAGTTCCTGCATGGCAATATGCTGACCCAGCTGCTTCGTGTAGTAATCGAGCGCCTGCCCTTGAAGGATCACGCCCCCTTCCTGAACCAGGATGCGCAACTGCCAAACCCGACTACGGAGTCGTTGTCGCAGAAAGGCCTCAGCCTGTTCCACCGAGCAGTCGGCAATGGATTCGCTCATGGCTCAACCTCCTTGGTGCCTGTCTCAGCTCCCAATGCCGACCCGCACCCGACACGCCCGGCATCAGGCAGAGGGGTGCCAGCCGGCGTCGGCCCACAGTTCGCCGCTGACCGCGGAATTCGCGACCAGGAAGCAAATAGCGTCGGCGATCTCGTCGGGCCGGATGAGCCGGCGCAGCTGGGTGTACGGCAAGATGCTCTTCGCGATGAAGTCCTCGCCCAGCGCCCGGACCATGGGGGTGTCGGTAAAGCCCGGGTGGATGATGCAGCAGCGCACGCCGTGATAGATGGCCTCTTTGCAGAGCGTGGCAGCGGCCCCCTCCAGCCCGGCCTTGCTGGCGGCGTAGGCGATCTGCCCCTTGTTCCCCTGCGACGAGACGGAGCCGATGAACACCACCGTCCCCCACAACGTCTTTTCCGGCGGCCCCCACCGCCCCAGGCCATGCCGCTGCCGCTCCTCGGCGATGCCTGCCAACATCTCCAGCGCCCAGTAGACGGGCGCCATCAGGTTGACCTCGGTCACCTCCCGGAACGTCTTCAGGGGGTAGACCGATGCCCGGCCGGCTTCCTTGTCGACCTTGACCGCGAGACTGTCGCGGGTGATGCCGGCCGCCGGCACGCAGATGTTGACCACGCCGTGTTTGCCGCCGATCTGGTTGAACACCTGCGAGCGGAACTCCACGTCCGTGACGTCCCCGACCAGCGCTTCCGCGACCGGCCGGCCGACCTTGGCGTTGATCGCCCGGGCGACCTCGGCGATGTTGGCGCCGCGGTCCACGATCGCGAGGGCCTTGACGCCTCGGCGGGCCAACTCAAAGGCGACAGCCTCGCCGATGCCGCTCGCGGCACCGGTGACCAGCGCAACTTTTCCTTCAATCTTCATGGCCTTTCTCCTCCCGTGGGTGATAGGACGGGAGGGCAAGGTTCCTGCCGAGCCGCGCAAGACGATCACACCGGCTCGGCAGGAGGCCCTCCCGACAACCGGCCTTCCTGCACGATCAAGCGGCTCCATGCACCACCAGCTCCGTCCATTTCACCACGGCCGCCTGGAAGTCGCGCATCTGGGCCTCATACGTCTGCCGCATGCAGTCGATGGACTTCTGCCACAGCTCGATGGTCTTGCGCGCAGCTCTTCGGGCTCCTTGGCCTCGGCGAGGCGGAAGGCGTCCTCGATGTTCTTCAGGCCGGCGCTGAACTGGGTCTCCAGCGTCTCGCGCTCCTTCTTGACCAGGTCGGCGACGAATTCCGCCCACTTCTTCTGGGCCTTCTGGATCTTGTCGTTGCCGGCGTTCGCAGCCGGCGCCAGGCCCGGCCAGACGCTGACCCACTTCTTGAACAACTCTTGCTGCATGTGGATGCTCGATTCCGTCGCCAGCCGCAGGTTGTCGAAAGCTTGCTCGAACATGATCATCCTCCTTAGGTGTCGCCCGGCAGGGCTCCGCGCCTTGCTTGGGATTGCTCTTCGTCTTCACTCGACCGTCCCATTCGTTTAGCAATTGGTATGCCTTGGAGGACCGTGTCACGCTAATGATCGGCCACGCGGGTTCGTAGTTCCGCCGTCTAAGCGGTCTGCAAACCGCCTAAAGGCGGAACTAGCAACACGCGCGGCCCGGCGCACGACGGACCGCCTACAGGCGGAACTATGAACCCGCGTGGCCCCGGCGCACGACGGACACACCCTCTTGACCCGCCGCGGCTCCGTGGGGAGTGACGGTTCCGCACACGTGTTGAGACAGAACGGCGCACTGCCGCTCCCCGTCAAGGGCGTCGCGCGCTCGCGCTCGGACGAGCGACCGCGTGACCACACGCAGAATCGCTTGCCACACATGGCCGCCTTGCGAATATCCGGAAGAACCGGGGGGCGACGACGGCGCGGTACATGAGTTGCATACCAAAACGTGGCTTTGGGACATCCCTGCTTTGATGCATGGAGTTTTTTTCGGAGGACCGATTCCATGGTTCCGCTCGCAACGCTGGAGAAGCTTGGCTTTTTGGAGGGCTTCCCTCCCAAGTACCTGGAACCCCTGGCCGCCATGGCCGAGGTAATCGACGTGCCGGCCGACCACGTCTTGTTTCGCGAAGGGGAGAAGTCGCCATGCATCTACATCGTGATCCAGGGCAGGGTGGCCCTGGAGATCTGGGTGGCCGGCAACGGGACGACGCGGATTCAAACCGTGGGACCCGGAAAACTTCTGGGTTGGACCCCTGTGCTGACGGCGGGGTCCATGACGGCGCAGGCGGTGGCCCTCGAGCCGTGCCGCCTGGTCGCCATCAACGCCCTGCAGATCCTGGAGGCCTGCGCCCAGAACCCCAGTTTTGGGATGGAGTTCATGCGGCGAACCGCGGTTGCCCTGTCCAGGCGCCTGAAGGCCACGCGCCAGCAGCTCCTTGACTCCTACGAGAAGACCCTGCCGGTAATCTCGGAGTAAGGGATACTTTCCTGTGCAGCCGGCAGGAAGCTGCCGCCTGCGAACTGCGAGAGGAGCAGGACAATGACCGACTCAATGTTCACCCAGATGGAGGCGCTTCGCCAGTCCTGGTCGCGCACCGTGACGAGCATGGTTTGGGGTCAGTGGCTCATGCTCGACACCGGCTTCCAGGCCACGCAAACGGTCCTCGCGGGGGCGGCGCCAGTCGCCGGGGCCGCTGCCGGCGGAGCCGAGAGACTGATCCGCCTGGCGCTGGAACGCACGAAGAAGGGCCTCGCCCCGCCGCGGGAGGTTTACCTGGCCCCCTACCGAGAGCAGATCGACTGGGCGGCGTTTCCCGCTTGGGCCAGGCCCAGTGACCCGGACGCGTTCGAGGGCTGTGCCCATGAGGGCTAAGGAACCGGCGAGCTAATTCACGCCGGTTACAGAAACCGCCGATATGCGAGCATCCGCCTGCATCCGCCTGCGTCCGCCGGCCGGCATGGAAGAGGTGCGAACTGCCGCGGTTTGCCGACGTGCATGACTCACGACGGGCGATGCTTATCAGGCTGAGTACAGCGCTCGGCTGCAGCGCGGCGAGCGGCTGGCGGCCATAGGCCAGGTGGCCGGCGGCATCGCCCACGAGCTGCGCAACCCGCTCAACGTCGTCAACACGTCAGTCTATTTCCTGCTCAATGCCCGGAACCGACGCCGGCCAAAACCGCCGAGCACCTGCTAGCGCATCGAGCGGCACGTGACGGCTGCCGACGGGGTCATCACCGCTTTGTCGAATTTCGCCCGCCTGCCGTTGCCCAACCTACGCCCCTTGCCGATCGGGCGCTGTGTGCAGGAAGCGCTCGAGCTTAACTCCGTGCCGGACACGGTGCAGCTCACACTCCACTTCCCGGCCTCGTTGCCGGATGTGCTGGCCGGCCACGCTGTGGGACTTGCTGCGCGAGCGGGGCTACCGGGTGGCGATCACCCACGACGAGCCGACGGCCGCCACGCGCCTGCGCGACGCCGCCTTTCGGGTGGTGCTCATCGACATGAAACTGCCCGGCGCCGACGGCGCCTCGGTGTACCGGGTGGTGCGGCAGGCGAATCCCCAGGCGCGCACGGTGGTGATTACAGGCCACCGCGCCGAACTGGAGCAGATGGTGAAGCAGGTGATTGAAGAGGGGGCCGACGCCGTCTGTTACAAGCCGTTCGACGTGGCCAGCCGGGCATCCTGTTCCTGGTGGACGGCTTTCATCAGGCGGCGCATGTCCGCAGGGTGACGTTGTTTCCTCGGCGCTGGAGGGAGAAGGTGGGCGGCTATTGGTCGGCAAGCGCAACATCCAGGCGCTTCAGCTTCTCCCCCATGCCCACGGCGAGCTTCCTGTAGATGTGGAGGCCGATGTCCGGCCGCAGGCGGATGAGCTCGGCCAGGTCCTGGTGCCCCAGGACCGCCGCCTCGACGGGTGTCAAGGCCGTTGCGGTTGCCGAGTGGGCGCCGGCGGTGAGCAGCGACATCTCTCCCAGGCATTCGCCACTGCGTACCACGCCAACGGGTGCAGTCGAGCCCGCCATGGCAATTGCGACCTCTCCCTGAAGCACGACGTGCATCTGGTTGCCGGCCTCGCCTTCGCGGAAGACGGTTTCTCCCGGCTCAAATGCGGTGACGCCGCACACTCCGGCAAGGCGAGCAACCTGCTCCGCGTTCAGCCCGGCGAACAGCGGCAAGTCGTGGACGGCCTTCGCGATCCGGGGGAGCACCGTCCGGTTGCGGAACAGACGTAGAACCAACTCCGCGAGCGCCTCACAGCTTTGGGTGAGCCCGCCCAAGCGGACCTGCGGCGGGTTCAGAAGGCGCATCATCTTCACGACGTCGAGGCGCTCCACCTCGTGGAAGACCAGAGCCGGCAGGTACGCTACCGGCAAGAACCCCAGCTCGAGCAGGGTCCGTTGCATCCGCGGCGCCCGCGCTGACGTCGACCTCGATGAGGCAGTCCCATTTCTCCCGGCAGGCGCGCTCCAGGTCGCTCAGCAAGAAGCGAATTACTTCGTCGTGGAGAGCAATCAACTCGAAGATACGCACGGCCTTGTCCACGGGATCGAGCGTGAAGCCGACCGCCCCCGCGATCCGCCCGTCCTCGCGCGCGATCAGGTAGCGTGAGCGCCGGGCGTGGAGCTTGAAAATGCCGTAATGGAGTCGGGCCGGCCCGAATATCTCGCGGTGGCGCACGCCCCCGTTCGATGCGGAGCAGGGCGGCGTATCCTTCCGTGGTCAACTCCTGCACCTCGAAATCCCCGCCGGGCGGATAGGCGGAGGCGTCCTCGTCCACGATCGCGTCCGGGGTAAGGAGCAGTTCTCCAGGGCCATGTGGGCGACGGGGTGGACCTCGGGGATGATCCGCGGATGATTGTCCCGCAGGTCCAGCGCGTTGCCGAAGTAGCGGACGAGCAGCGCCAGGCTTTCACGTTCGCGCAAGCGCCATCTTTCGGGGAGGAAACCGACGACCGCGAACTGATGGGCCTCGGCGATTCGCAGGCTGCAGGGGTGCGTTGTGCGCGCTTCGACCAGGCCGACCTGGAGGCGCTCCTGGACCCGCTGGATACGCTCGCTCAGCAGCAGCTTGCCGATGCCGCGATGCCGGCCGGTGGGGTGAACGGCCAGGCGACAGAACTCCCCGACGAGGTCGGAATCGAGCGCCGACCTCGAGGTCCACGGAGGCCGTGCCGCGAGGTCGAGTCCCAGGCGACGGCCGAGGTCCCGAGCGAGGCGCCAGAGGGCCTGGTTGCGCGGGAGCGGCTCCATCGGCGGTTGCTCGATCCCCCCGTCCACCTGGATCGTGGTTGCGGGGTTAACCGGCCCGAGGCCGCGGATGGCGGCCTCGACCTCGGCGGCGTCCTGCCGAGTCCGCACCCGCACGTCCACGGTGGCCCGCACCTCGGCGGCGACCACGTTCGACCGCAGGCCGCCGTCGATCGTCCCCACGTTCACGGTGATGCCCCGGGCCGCATCGTTGAGCGCAAACAGCCTCTGGATCTGATGGGACATCTCCAGGATGGCACTGGCCCCTTCTTCAGGGTTGACGCCGGCGTGGGCGGCTCGGCCTTTGACGGTGATCGTGAAGCCGCCGGAGGCTTTCCGGGCGGTTTTCAGCTTTCCCGCTCGGCCGAAGGCCGGTTCCAGGATGAAAGCCCGAACCGCATGGCGAGCGAGCCGACGAATGAGCGAAGTGGAGTCGGGGCTGCCAATCTCCTCGTCGGAGTTGATTACCGCCACGCTGACGGCCGGGGGCCGCAGCCCGAGGTCCTTCAGAGCCCGCAGCGCATAGAGCATCTGCACCAGGCCGCCCTTCATGTCAAAGACCCCCGGCCCCCGGAGGGTGTCACCCTCGACGCGAACCGGCATCTTCTCTACCGTGCCGACCGGCCAAACCGTGTCGCAATGGCCGACGAGCAACTGCAATGGCGACGGCGCGTTCGCGCGTGCGGGCGAACAGCATGCCAGCCGAAACCCGACCCGGGACGAGGCGTACGAACAACCCGGCTTGCTCCAGCTCGGACGCAATTAGGCGAGCACGGGGGCCACCGCCGCCGGGTTGTCGGAAGGCGACTCGGCCAGCGCCAGGCGCTGCAAGAGGTCCACCATGTCCTGGCGGCGCTCCCGCAAATAGCTGACAATGCGGCGCGGCTCCTGGTCCGTCATGCTCCCCTCACCGGGAAAAGCCCTTCGGGAATGGGAACGCCGTGGTCTGGCGGATCTCGGCGAAGCGACCCGGGCTCACGTAGGCCAGCAAGGGAGACTGAAAAATCTGCTCGGCCTCATCCCGCTCCTCGGCACGTACCGCGTCTTCATGCGCCGCTGCCGCCACCACCGTGCCGATAATCAGGCTGTACGGGCCGAAGCCGTCGAGGATTCTTCCAACGTACACTCCAGGAACAAATAACACCCCCGCACGAGTGCCCCCGCCACCTGACGGGCGGGAAACGTCGGCAACACCAGGAGGCTCGGCTTGGAGAAATCCTCGCATCGGGGGGCCGCCGCCAGGCTCGCCAGCAACACCTCCGTGGGGCGCGGGTAACTGACCGTGAAGACGCCGTGGCGGCGGATGTTCTGATAGGTGGAGTGCCGGGGGCTGCAGACGAAACAGTAGTGGTTCTCCCAGCCCAGGGGCATCGCCAGGTGCTTGGGCGCAAGGTTGTACTGACCGTCCTCCTCCTGGCTCCCCACGATGACCAGCGGGAACACGCCGACGAAGCGATCCCAAATGGGCCGGTCGGCGGCGAGCGAGATCAACTTGTCGGCATCGTCCGTTGGCATGGCTCAAGCTCCGTTGGTTCGTGAATCTCCCCTACCGGGGACAAACGCCCAAGCCAGCGGACGCGTCTGGCTAGGCGCCCGTCCCGCTCTCATCCTCGGCGAGGCGGTACTTGCTGATGAGGCGGTACAGGGCTCGGCGACTGATGCCCAGCGCCCGGGCGGCGTGGACCTTGTTGCCCCGGTGCTGGCGCAGCATATCCACGACGTGCCGCCGTTCCACCTCGCGCAAGTACTCGGGATCGCCGGCCGGCTTGTCGGGCAGGTCCTCAATGGCATCGGGGAGCTCATCGAGGGTAATCGTTTCCCCCTCGGCGAGGATCTCGGCGCGCTCCAGCACGTTGGCCAGCTCGCGGACATTGCCCGGCCAGTCGTAGCGGCGCAGCGCTTCCAGGGCGTCCGGTTCGATGTGGAAGCGGCGTGGTCCGATATGCCGCGTGGTCAGGAAATGTTCTACCAGCTCGGCAATGTCTTCCCGCCGGTCACGCAAACGCGGCAGCGCGATCGTCACCACGTTCAGCCGATAGAACAGGTCCTCGCGGAAGCGGCCTCCCTTCTGCTCCGCCTGCAGGTCCTTATTGGTCGCGGCGACGACGCGAACGTCGCCCCGCGCCTCCTGCGTGCTGCCGACGCGGCGGTAGTGCCCATCTTCCAGCACCCGCAGCAGCTTGGCCTGCAGGCCCGGCGCCATCTCGGCCACCTCGTCGATGAATAGCGTGCCGCCCTCGGCCACCTCGATCAGTCCCGGCTTGGCCGTGACGGCCCCGGTGAACGCGCCCTTTTCATGCCCGAACAGCTCACTCTCCAGCAACGTCTCCTGCAAGGCGGCGCAGTTGATCGTCACCAGCGGCCGATCACGGCGGGCGCTGTTGTAATGGATGGCGCGGGCGACCAACTCCTTGCCGGTGCCGCTCGCGCCGTTAACCAGCACGGTGGAATCGGTCGGCGCCACCTTCTCGATCAGGTGGACCACCCGCTGCATCGCCGGCCCGGCGCCGACTAGGCGGTAGCGCTCCGACTCGAAGCCGATCTGCTCAACCCACTGCCGCTCCCGGCGCGCAGCCGTACCTTCTCGTAGGCCTTTTCGATGTGGATATCCAGGTCAGGCAGATGAAAGGGTTTGGTGAGGTAGTCATAGGCACCCTTCTTCATCGCCTGAATCGCGGTCTCGATGCTGCCGTGGCCGGTGAGCATGATGACTTCCAGCTCCGGCTGCTCTTGCTTCAACCGGTCCATGAGCTCGATGCCGGTGCCGTCGGGCAGGTGGAGGTCCAGGAGTGCGACGTCCTGGCGCGCCCGGCCCGCCAGTGCCACGGCTTGCGCGACACCGGCGGCCGTCGTCACGTGGGCGCCGATGCGCCGGAAATAGCGTTCCAGCGACTCGCGGAGCGGCTCGTCGTCATCCACGATCAACAGGTGAACGGGCGGAAGGGCGGGTTGGGGCATCGCGCGACTCAATGGGCTGAACTTCCCGCAGGGGGCAAGAGCGACCTTTGCTGCTGTCCTCCCTTATCCTGGCAAATGGGGCCGATATTTTCAACTCACGATCCGCTGACAGTTGCACCAGCCGGCTCTTCGGTGGAGGCAGGAATCGGCGCCGTGGCCTTGACCGTCATCACCGGACAGGGGGCCCGCCGCAGGACGTCCTCGGCAACGCTCCCTAGCAACACGCGGAGCAGGAGGCCCCGGCCGTGCGTGCCCATCACGATCAGATCGCACCCGGTCTCGCGTGCGGCCTGCACGATGGTCGTACCAGGCTCCCCTTCCATGAGCCGGTACTCGACCTCCACGCCGGGGACGCGTAGCGCCTCGAGCGCCTCACGAATGCTGTTGTGGTCGGGCTCGTCGATGAACACCGCGGTCTCGGCGTAGACAGCGACGGCCGGCTGGATCACGTGCAGGGCGATAAGCCGGGCCCCGTAGTCGTGCGCAGCGCCCCGGCGAACCGGAACGCATGTTCGGACATCGGCGAGAAGTCGGTGGCGGCAAGGATGGTCTTGATCGGCAGCATGGCTATTCCCTCCGGGCAACGGTTAGGATGGTTCGTGGGAGCGGCGGCGGGCGCTGGCGAACGTATGGAGCAAGTCGACGACCTGCTCGTCCTCCACCTGTTCGAACTCTTGGTAATAGGGGCTGATCGCCTGCAGATCCTCGGGCTGCAGCAAGCAGACGACCTCGTCGCAGCATTCGCGGACCTGCTCCAGCCCGCGGGGGGAGGCTACGGGAACCGCAACCAGGATCTCCAGCGGCAACTGTCGGCGAAGAACCTGCAGGGCTGCGAGCATGGTCGCCCCGGTGGCCACGCCGACCTGACGCGGCGCGAGACCGAATTCCGGTCTCACCGTATGTCTGAGGGCCCTGAGTAATCGGTTAGTGACCGCGGCAACAATGCGACCCGCAGAGCATTGGCAACCAGGTATCCATGGACCACGGCTCGCAGAATGCTTTGGACCTTCTCTCACGATTCGGCATTTTCTTGAAGCAAAGCCTATGCCGATTGGGCCACCTCCGTGCCTGGGCCTTTCGGTACAAGCTTTGCCGAATGAAGAGTGTCTCCGGGATGTTCAGGGCGACCCTCAGCGAAATAAGTTCGCGAGCAGGTCCATGACCGAGATCAAGCCGAACAGCGCGAGACTGATCAGGAAGGAAATCACGACGAGCTTGTCCGCTGTGGAGAGCCGCGCGTCTGGGGGCGCGGTTTCGGCAGTGCGCGATTCTTGCTCAGCAGTCGGGGCCGATATAGTGACCTGGGCGGATTTCATGGCGGACTCCTCGTTTTGCGTGGGTAGGGTGGATGAACGGCTGTTTTGCGAACCGTGCCCCGCGGGAGCAACTTAAATGCCCATGCGGGCGAAACCAAACCCATTTTGACAAAAACGTCCGATTCCTCGCTTTTTCCAGGGTCGGCCTAATCCTGAAAGGCTGGCGCCGGGATCGCGTCCGCGCGGCTGGCGTGCGGAGTGGATGCAGTCGCTGTGCGGTTCCGGCACAGGGGCACCCCTGCAAGGCGCGACCGCCCTTCGATCACAACCGTCAGATTGGCCCCCCGCGCCTGTCCCGCGCCGTCGCCGCCAACGGGGTCCGGCATGGACAGTCCGGAGATTCTCCTAGCGGGCGTCCCCCGGCCCGCCATTTGCATCAGCCAAGCACGTCTTACCCCCAAGAAAAAGGAGAACCAGTCATGAGAAAATGGTTGATCGCCGTCAGTGTGGTCGCTGTGGCCTGCGTGGCCGATCAGGTGTATGCGCAGATGCAACTGCGCCAGCTGATGATGGACAAGCTTCAGGCTTCGCAGAAGCTGCTGGAGGGCATTGCCAAGGCTGATTTCAGGCAGATCGGCCAGCAGGCCGACCGGTTATCGGAGATCGCCAACCAGGCCGAATGGATGGCCTTCAAGACGCCGAAGTATGAGCTGCACAGCAACGAGTTTCGCCGGGCCGCCGAGACCATTGCGCAAGGCCAAGGACAAAAACCTCGACGGCGTGACCCTGGCCTACATGGATTTGACGATGAGCTGCGTCCGCTGCCACCAGTATGTCCGCGACACGCGCGACGCTTCCCTGTCGGTCCCCCGTTCCGGCGGTGCGCTTGCATTGGAGCGTCAGTAATCGGTAAGCGATCGCGGCGGCAGGGCGACGCGCAGAGCATTGGCAATGGCGAGCACGTCGATGACCTCCTGCAGAATCGCCCCGGCGACGGGTGGCAGGCCCCCCGCCGCGGCGACTGCCATCGCCCCGAGGCTCAGGGCCATCCCGCCCACGGCGCTCTGCAGGGCGATCGTCCGCAGCCGGCTGCCGATGTGGAGAAACTCGTCCACCTTCTGAAGCGAATTGTCCATGATGACCGCGCCCGCCGCCTCCGCCGTGACGTTGCTGTTCTGCCCGAAGGCGATCCCAACCGTGGCGGCGGTCAAGGCTGGCGCGTTGTTGATCCCATCGCCCACGTAAACGGTATTCGTCTTCCGCGTCTCCTCCTGCACAATCGCCAGCTTCTGTTCGGGGCTCTGTCCGGCGTACACCGTCCAGATCCCAACCTGCTCCGCGAGATAGCGCACCTCCGACTCGCGGTCGCCCGAAACAAGCATCACGTGGCTGAACCGGTGCCGCCGTCCGAGGTGCCGGACGAAGGGCGCGCCGTCCGGCCTGGGCCGATCGCGGAACCGCAGGGTCGCGGCATAGCGGCCGTCGACGAGCACTACACACTCCAAGCCGCTCGACGCCGCCGGCAGCTCCGACGCCAGCCCGGGCTGGCGGGTGCTCAGCTTGTCGCGATTGGTGACCTGCACGGCGCGGCCGGCGACCGATCCGACCAGGCCTTGCCCAGGCAACTCCGTGACGACGCTGGCCTCGGTAAGCATGACCCCGGTCTTGCTGGCGGCGGCGAGGACCGCCGCCGCCAGCGGGTGCTTCGAATAACGTTCGAGGCTGGCGACCAGTGCCAGGACCTTGGCCGGCTCGCGGTCCCTGGCGGGGAGCAATTCGGTGAGCTGAGGTTGCCCACAGGTGAGCGTACCCGTCTTGTCGAAGATGGCGGTGCGACACGTGCCGACTTTTTCGAGCACGGCCGGGTCGCGGATGATGATGCCACGGCGGGCCGCAAGGGACACGGCGCCGATGATTGCCACGGGAATGGCGATCAGCAGCGGACAGGGGGTGGCCACGACCAGCACCGCCAAAAAGCGCGTCGGGTCGGCGCTGATGCCCAGGCCGCTACCGCGATGGCCACCGCGACGGGCGTATAAAACGAGCCGAGCTGATCGGCAAGGCGGCGCAGGCGCGGGCGGCTCTGCTCGGAGGCACGCATGACCTTCATGATCTTGGCGTAACGAGAGTCCTCGGCGAGACGGTCGGCCCGGATGATCAGGGCCGTCGCGCCGTTGACGGCGCCGGACAGAACGGGCGTCCCTGGCGCCTTGGACATCTGGTAGGGCTCGCCGGTGAGGTACGACTCGTCCATGGTGCCGTGCCCCTCGACCACGGTGCCATCCACTGTGCAGATCTCGTGCGGGAAAACGACCAGCGTGTCGCCGACTTCCACGCTTGGGAGCGCGACTTCGCGGATCGCGCGATCCTCTCGGCGGTGCGCCACCGAGGGCATGCGCCGTGCCAGCGCCGCCAGCACGGAGGACGCGCTGCGTACGGCATAGGCCTCCAGGGCCTGGCCTCCGGAAAGCATGAGGACGACGAACGTGCCGGCCACGTACTCGTGCAGGACGACCGACGTGACGATCGAGGTCCCGGCGAGCAAGTCCGAGTCAAACTCGCGTTGTGACAGCTTGCGCAGCAATCCCAGCACCAGAGGGAGGCCGGCGATCATAAGCGCGAGGACGAGCGGAAGCTCGGCTAGCTCGAAGTCCAGTGCGGTGCCACCGACGCGGAGCGCGTAGCGCAGCAGCAGATGACCGGCAATGGCCGCCGCCGCGATGCCCGCGAAAACGGCCTGCCTGCGGTTTGCGGCCGGAGTTTCCGGATTCGCCTTCGGTTGGCAGCTCCGTTCTCTTTCGTAAAAGGACTCCCGAAGCAGCACCCACGAGCGGTCCGACGGCTTGGTGCTGACGGCCATGGCTTCCGTCCTCGGTCAGCACTCGGTAGTCGCTTCCGATGCACGGGCTTCCGACGCGCGGCGCAGGCGATGCAATGGCGGGCATAGGGGATCGCTCGCAGGCGGGCGGTTGTGATCGCATGACCGCAACTCTGGCAGTGGCCGAAGGAATGATCCGCCAGCCGCGCCAACGCGGCGTTGACCTCCGTGTACAGGTGGTCCTCATTCTCCAGCATGCCGAGCACCACTTCTTCCTCCTGGCGGGCGGCGCTTGGGTCCGCGGGCTCCAGGGTGGGCTCGCCCAGTGCCCCCGCAGGCTCATCGTCCATGCGATGAGACGACTCCCGTCGCAGCTGGGCGCGATTCGCGTCGAGACGGCGGAGCAGTCCGAGTAGGCGTGGCCGGTACAATGCAATTTCGTTTGAGAGGTTCATGCTGTTCTCCTTGGACGGGTCAGACTAGGGCAGCCTCAACAAGGCAGCGGGCAATCTCGTTTTGTCGTCTCCCCCGCTTCCCAAATGGATTTCCCTTCCAATTTGCTGCCGGCATGAGGGCAATCGACAACGTCGACCCGAATCGTGGTTCCGCCGATCGTCAGCAGGTCCCCATGATTCACAACCAAGCCGGCAGTCTCGGAATCGCGTTGGGCCGTCGATTCCTTAGGACTCGGGTCAACTTTCTTGCCGTTGATGTAAGTCCCATTGCAGCTACCCAGGTCCTGAACCTGAATTGCCGGAGGATCGATTTTCAGTTGGCAATGGTGACGCGAAATGAGTTGATCTCGTTCCGTTCCAGACAACTCCACGAAGCAATTCAAGGCCCTGCCCACTTGACAGCGCGTCGGCCCGCAAAAGCAAAACCTGCGGTTCCTATGGGGCCCCGTCAGCACCGTGAGCCGCATGGCGGTAAACATGGTTGCACCTCCAAGACTCGCAAAAAAAAATCGAGGCGTGCCCGCGGCCAACGGGCCGGGGCAGCGTCTCGGTTCAGGGGGACTTTCTGGGCTCCCTCGGGATGGCAGGGCGCTCAGGCCGTTACCGCAATCCGTCGCGGCACCGCGGCGGGCACCCGCGGGATGTGAACCTCCAGGAGCCCGTTGCGGAAGCGAGCCTCCATCCGTTCGGGTTCGATGCCAGCCGGCAGCCTCACCGTCAGCTCGACGCGTGCGTAGGGGGGCGCTTCGCGATTCGCCGGCGCCTCCTCCGGGACTCGGTGTTCGGCCCGCAGCGTCATCTCGTCGCCGACGATGGTCAGCTCGATCTCGCCGACCTCAAAGCCCGGCAGCGCGATCCGATACAGCACCTCCTTCTCGGCTTCGGTCACTCCCCAGTCCGGTGTGTCGCGGAACCACTCCTCGGGGATAGCCCACCGGCGCAGGAACCGATCCAGCAGCACCTCCACCTTGGCGGGCAGCAGTCCGAACGGACTCGTCCGACGCGGCGCGAGACCGAATTCCGGTCTCACCGCATGTCTGATGAGCGGGAACATCTTCGGCCTCCTTTCGTAGCACTGGGTCCCTTCGTTTCTCGCCTCCGTACTAAGCAAGCGCAGTGCCAATCAGAGCCGGCACGCCCCACCACTGCGGCTCGTGGAATAACCCAAAGCCTGCGTAATGCTTGTGATGATGAGTTTTCTTAGTTGGGCTTGCAGGGTTCGGTGAGGCAACCGGAATGGTGTGCCCCGATGGCGCAGCGAGCGTGCGAATCCGGCACAATGCTAGCGCGCCGACAATAATGAGGTATCCAACTCACTCACGCAAGACCGGCAGACCGAGAGCGACCGCGCCGCGCCTCGACCAGCAACGTATCGCGCGGGGTTCGCCGCGAAGCGGTCCCGGCACTCCGCGACGCAAAAGTAATACATCTTGCCGTCATACTCGGCGTGAACAGGGGCGTCGGCCCGGTTGATGCGCATGCCGCAGACGGGGTCCGTCACCCGATTCTCGTCCTGGTAGCGCTGGTCCGTCTCGAGCGCCCACGCAACCAGCCCGGCATTCGGCGCCGCGGCCGGCGCGGGTTCCTCGGGAACCGGTTCCGGCAGCCCCGTGGCGTCGAGCCATTCGCACCAGGCACATAGCTCCGCGGCGTCCTCGGACAGGCAGACGGCGCTCGATTCGCGCAGGACGACCCGGTGGTCTCCAATTTGACTGTGGAAGTCGCTATTCCCGCGGCGGGCGCCGCTCGACAACCACCTTCCCCTTCTTATTGAAAAACATCGAGAATCGCGTCCCGGGTCCAGGTTCGCACGGGCGCTCTCCAGTTTGTGCTGAATCTCACTGTCTGACCAAGGGGGTTGACAGGTCGTGTTCCAGTCCCGGAATACCTCCAGCGCTTCGCCATCCTCCAATCCGAATCCCTCAACCAGATTCATCATCACGTGATAGGTGCGGTTGTGGCCGCCCTGACCGGAAATCGCGGGCGGTTCCTTGCGAGTGTACGCGCGGGCGCGGTCCAGCAGGTTCTGCCGGCCGCTTCCTGCGGCCGTGGTCGGCTGCGATGCCGTCGAGCGCTTTGGTTTTGCGGCAGCCTTCGCCGCCGCCTTCGAACGCTCGCAATGATCGAGCAGCGCGTCAAGCGCCTCTTGCCATGGTTGCGGGGATGCTGGGCCCGGCAGGCGCTGCCCCGTTAGGGCAAAGAACCGGCCGCGGTCGTAGATTTCGACCTTGCCATAGTTCTTGCCCTTGCCTGGCAGCTTGCCCTTGCCGATGAGCTTGACGCCAGTGCCTGATGGGGAAATCTCTGTGTAGGTGGAGAACCGCGCAATCCAGTCCTGGACGTTGTCGGTCAGGTCGCCGGTCTCTGGATCGCGAACGTCGTCGAAGTCAACCCCGCAATAGTCATCCTGGTTGCTGAACTCAAAGCCGATGCCGGCAAGGTCATCGCTCTGCCACCTAGCGACCGCGGCCTCGAATGTCCCCCAGGTGTCGGGGATGTTCGCTTCGGCTGGTTTGCCGTCGGCGGGGTTGATGGGCATTTTCTGCCATTTCCCATCGCGAGAAAAGTAGACCCACCCCACCCACTGAGGCAGTGCCTTCAGCTCCGGCGGGATCATGTCCAGCGCGGGCTTGATGGGCGCTGGTTTGGTGGGCGCCGAATCGAATGCTTCCTTGGCGCTCGTGCTGGGCTTTGAAGGTGTTTCGGGCACGGTGTCGTCTGTCGTGTCCATTTTGGTACAATGCATCCGTCGTTTGGTTCTGGCCCAGAGGCGCCGCTGGTCACGTCGCTCTCGGGGTTTTTCCTTTCACCACGAAGCAGTGTAATCCACCTGGGCAGCCGGCTTGTGCCGCCGCGTTGGTTTCGGTGCCGGCGCACTGCTTCGCCGTTGCTCGAATCGCTCGACCGACTCGGGCGTGATCCGCCACTGCGGGCGGCCAGCAAGGCTGCTGGCCATGTTGATGCCCACCAATTCGCCGCGGCGCAGGAAGCCCCTGATCTTGTCCGCGCCGACCTTCCAGCGGGCAGCAAGATCGGAGACGCTATAGCCGTGCGCCAGGTCAGGCATTGGCTGCCTCCTGCGTGATCGGCGCATGGCGAACCGTGGCATCGGCGCGGGCTCGCCGTGCCTGATCGGCTCGTTCGGCGGCCCTGACGGCGCGAAACGCTCGCTTCAGCTCTGCCAATTCAATGCGGCAAAGATTGATGCGCGCTTCAATCTGACTGGTGCTTGGAAGTTGGAGTGCGGTTTCCATGCCTTAATCATGGCAAGGAAACCTAAGGCATACCTTAGCCGAACCTTAAATCAGGCTAAGGTTGGCTAAGTTTTGGCTTGGAGCGAATAGCCCGAGCGTCCTGGATGGGGGATTTTGATTTCGAGCGGCGCCAGAAGTGAGCGCAGTGCACTGACCGTTGTATACACCGCGCCAATCGCAACTTCATCCTGTGGCCAGACACGCTTCCATATGGTGTCGGCGGGGGTTTTTTGACCATGATGGTTCACAAGAACAAGCAGCACTTTCCAGATGGGTTCAGACACACTCAGGTCAATCTCTGCTGTACCGCGTCGGACCATTCGGCGAGCCAGGTCCGCCCGCATATCAAGGGGCCAGACCGTCGTGAAACCGCCCGCGCTTCTCGCATCAACGTCGGCCTCTGCCGGCGTTTCGGGCTGATGGTGTTCGCGATCGGCGCCGGCCTCCTTGGCCCGCCGCTTCGCATCCTTGGTAGCTTCGAGTTGTGCTGCGACCAAATGCTTCTGAAGCCACGGTGTCGTGGCTATGTACCCATGCGCCCGATCAAACCGGGGCATGTTCCCACGCGACACCACTACCGGCCCATGAAACGGCGGTGGTGAGCGCCGCCGGCGCCAATCGAACGCGCTGGCACATTCCGCCGATAGCACCTTACGCAGCGCCTTCTGGTCACCGTCGTCCAGTTCGCGCCGGGCGCATTCCAAAAACGTGCTTATGCCGCTGCGCCATAGCTTCCTTTGGTACCTTGGAGTTGTGGCTCCGGCGGTTTAACGGGGACGTCCGAGTTCAGTGCGTCAAGCATGTCTGGCGACTGCCATGCCCAATCCAATCGGCGGTTGCTGGCCATGCTCTCACACACCCGCGCAAACGTTTCCTCCCAGCGATTGCAGAGCACGTTGGCACGAATCACCAGTAGCGCCTCCGCGTTATCCTCCAGCCAGTAGATGCCGTTTCCCTTCAGCCGCAGGTTGATGACCCGACGGATCGCGCTCTCAATCGCCCCGCTTCCCGACGGCAGACCGCGACGACGGTAACGCGCGTAGTCCAAATGGCCCCCTTCGCCGTGGCGCTCCACATACAGGATCGGTGTCCACACCGCATGGTCCAGCGGCAACTCCTGCGCCCACGCCATCCCCGTCAACTCGTTGGCCACCCGTTGCCAGCTGCCCTGACGCAGCCACTTGCGTAGTTTCTTGAACACCCGCTTGCGTTCCGCGCTGTCGGCGATCAGGTGCGCCAATGCCAAACTGATCTGGTGCACGCCGTGGCACCAATCCAACGTCTTCACCACACGCTCGGCAGGCAGGCCGACCCGCTGCACCACCCAATCGAGCCGATCCCAAAACCACGGCGCTCCGTCCGCCCCCAGCGAAATCACGGTTGCCTTCGCCGCGCCCAAGCGATGCAAGTGCATCGCCAATAATTCCATCAACTCATCCGGACCGCCAAACGTGCCGTCGACGATCGGCCGCGTTCCCGGCACCATCCGCCCTTGGTCATCCACCTCGTAGATGATCAGCAGCTTGGGTTCACGCCAGTCTGCCTTGTAGCGGCGTTTTTGCTTTTTGTGCTGGCCGCGGCCGCGCTGCTTGCGCGTCACCCGCCGCAACCGCGTGCGGCCGCCATCCACAAACGCCGCCAACCGTTTGCCCGTAAACTCGGTCCCCGCCGGCAGCGCGCCGTCACGATACCTCTGCAATTCCCGCGTGCGCCACGCCAGCGTCGCCGCCCCCACCTGGCCCGCGATGCCATGGACCACCTTAATGTCCAGGGGCACACCACGCTGGGCCAATTCCTGCTGGGTCATGGCGTACGATGGCAGCAGCGCCGTCGCCCGTGCCACCAGGCTGCACAACGCCGGGCTGTCCCCTTCCTGAAATCTCAGGACCGCCAACTCCGGGTACAGACCAGCGCCTTCGCGACCCCGGCCCTTGCCACCACGGGCCGCCGGTCCGCAGTAAATCGTGCTCACCCACAGCACCAAGCCGCCCAAAAGTCGCAGCGTCAACGGCCGAACTTCTCCCGAGCGAAGTTTCGTCGGCGACGCTGCGACTACGCTTTTTTTGATTCGCGGGCCCACTCGGCGGGCTTGGTCGCTTCGGCCAGCAGGCCGGCAACCACCTGGTCGGCCAGCTGTTGAAAGGCGCCATGAACCTTGCGCTCCAGCTCGGCAAACGTCTCGGGACGGTCACGGAGTTGCTCAAGCCACTCGGCCTGCTGCGTCGGCAGCTGCCGCTGCATCCGGGCGACAACTTCCGCGACCCCCGTGACCGGCGGTCCTGCCTTCGCCATGCGAATCTCCATTGGCTGCCTCGCTTCCTTGCTGGAAAAGTCCGTCCATTGCTGTACGATAGGTTAGCCGAAACGCAGGAAAAACCCACCACTTTTTGGGAATGGACCCCTTCGCGCCAGAGTTGTGACAGGCCCTCAGATAGTAGGCGCTTGCCTTGCTCCAGCCATTCTCTGATGGAGCTACGATGACGGAACCGCTCGCGGACCCAGGGGCCACGCGTCAAACTCCACCCGAATTGTTGCAGCGGAATTGACGTTGACAAGTGTACAGACATAGGATTCTCTGGATATTCGCCCGCTTTCCGGAGGAACGCATGGCTGCTACCCCTTCCGTGGCGTCGATTAAGAAACACTTCCGGCGCATCTATGACCCCCGTGTCGCCGGCCGTACCAAGCACTTGCTCATCGACCTGCTTGTCATGGCCCTCTGCGGCGTCATCGCCAACTGCGACGACTGGCCCGACATCGTTCAATTTGCGCAGCAACGCGAAACCTGGTTTCGACGCTTCTTACGTTTGCCTGGCGGCATCCCGTCGCACGACACTTTTGAACGCGTCTTCGCGATCCTCAATCCACGGGTCCTGGAAGCCTGCTGCCTGGCCTGGTTGCGAGACGTTGCCGGCTTATCCGGCGTCGAGCACATCGCCATTGACGGCAAGACTTTGCGCGGCTCGGGCAATTCGAAGCTGGGCGCCCTGCATGTGGTCAGTGCCTGGGCCACCCAGGCCCAGGTTTCGCTGGGCCAGGTCGCCGTCGAGGGTAAAGGCAATGAAATCACAGCCATTCCGAAGCTCTTGCAGTTGCTGGACCTTGATGGCGCGCTGGTGACCATCGACGCCATCGGATGTCAGAAGAACATCGCCAAGAAGATCCTGGACCGCGGTGGCGATTACGTCTTGGTGGTGAAAGCCAACCAAGAACGGTTGATGAGTGACATCCAAGAAACCGTGATGAAAGCGCTCGACGGCGCGTTGCCGGCGGGCCGGGTGCGGCAATGTACGACGACGGAACGTGGACACGGGCGCGTCGAGGAACGCGGTTGCGTGATCGTCGAAGACGTCAGCGGTATTCGGGATTGCGCGGCGTGGCCGCACCTGCGGACAGTGGGGATGTGTCGCCGCGAACGGACGGTCAACGGGCAGCAGACGACGGAGGTCGTTTACTTCATTGGCAGTCGGCGCATGGCCGCGCGGCGTTATGCGGCGGCGCTGCGCAACCACTGGGGAATCGAGAACAACTTGCATTGGCAATTGGATGTGAGCTTTCATGAGGATGCGAGCCGGGTGGAGAACCGCCACGGGGCGGAGAACCTGTCGTTATTCCGCAAGCTCGCGTTAAGCTTGCTCAAGCAAAATCCACGTAAAACAAGTATGGCCCGTAAACGCAAGGGAGCCGCTGTAGACCCTGGTTATCTTGCCGAAATCCTCACTGGGGCTACGAAACTAGAGAAAGCTTAATGCGTGGCACCTGCTCGCGGACCAGGCCGCGAAAGAGTTCCTTGAAAGGGTTCCGGCGGGCTGCAACGCCGCTCAAGCATACTGCTGCCCACCCAAGGCGGTGCAGTGCCGCTCGTGTCCCTGGAGCATGGCAACAACCCGAAAACTCCATCGAAAAGCAAGACTCCGCGTTAGTCCACTGATGGTAGTGCTTCTCAAATTCCTCCTTGTTCAGGTTGTAAAAGTGGTACATCTTCTCCCATAGGCGGCTTTGCAATGCAATGGGACTTTCTGGACCGTTTGCCTTTCATGCCGCGCTTTTATCTTGCAGACTTCCGGTTTGCCTTGCAAGCCGGATCAGATGGCTTTGCAACTTTCACCTGCGTTTCATCGTTTCGGACGCCGTCTGAAACGATCTCGGCGGGTCTGAAACGCCTGCACGCCTCGCACTTTGTCGCGGTTCATCCGGCGAACAACTCGCGCCGCTATTGCCAGAATCGCGGCGAGCGGCACGCCGATGGCGCATCCGATGCACAGGCTATCCCGGCCGTGCATCAGCGCTGGGCCTATCGGGAATTGAATTTCTGGACCGGCAAGATACGGGCCACGGACCTCGCAAGTGGTGAAAACCGCGATCGGGAGAGCTAGGGCCGCAGCCGTCAGCAGCAGCCAGGCAGCGATTCTTTTAACGCGGGCGCTGGTCATGCGGTCGATTGTCGCACACCTAGGCGTGGAAGTCGAGCAAGGTTCGTCCGGTGTGCAGAGCTTGCGTGTTTCCGCGTCGAGAACGGCGGCTTTCTTCGTGGCTTGGTCAAGCGGCATTCCCTTGGGCGTGTCCGGCCGCTTGTGGCCTACGCCCGAAACGCGTCGGTGTGTCGGTCCTCCGCGCTGGACCGATCGACGCACTAGTGCTCCGTCACAGCTAAAAAGTCGGGTCGCCGCAACGGAACGCCTAGCGATCGCTGCGAAGTCTCATCCGGGTGACCCGACAATTAAGGTGTGACAGAGCACTAGCCCTTAAACAAGCGAACGCCCAAAGCACGAACGCGTTGCGGCCGCGCGCCGGGCCGGTGCGCGCCGGTCCGAGCAGGCCCGCACGGGCTGCGATTTGGTCCAGGTTGGCGTGGTGCATGGTCTCGTTCCTCTCTGCGGTTGACGCTCTGGGAGCCGCGGGGATCGGAGCATCCAGACTCCGACTTCGTGAGCCGCGCGTCAGCACCGCAGCGCATCGACCAAGCGGAAGAAGATCGGTTGGTGTCGGTTCCACGAGATCAGTCGATACAAGAGCCGACCGCCGGTCCGCACGATTTGGCATGGCAACTGAATGAATGCGTGCAGATAGGTCTTGAATTCCATACGCAGCATCCAAAGCTTGTCCGCGTGGTACGATGCCCGATGCCGTCCCACTCCCTCGGGTAGCATCAGTGCGCACCACGCCTTCAAGTCCCAGGCCAACGCAGTCATGACCATGTAAGCCCAGTTGCTCTCCAGATTGTCCACCGGCGCCTTGAGCGCCCGGCAACCGTTGTGCAACTGCGCCAGCAGGTTCTCCTGATCGCAGCGCTCGTTGGCAGAGAATACGATCTCGTGGGCATCACTGGCCCAGTCGTTGGTGATGTAGAAGAAATATCGAATTTCGTCGTACAGCCGTTGCTCGCCCTTCTCCTTGGTGATGTTCTTGCGCACCACCACCATGCGATAGGTCGCGCCGCACGCCGTCGGCCGATAGTTGAACTCGGCGACTTCTTCCGATTGCAGACGTAGCGTATCGAACTGCCGTCGCTTCACCACGGCGTCCTTGACGTTCGCGGGCCGTTGCCGCCGCCTGGTCGCCACGTGGTAACGGGCCGGCCGCTGCAACTTCTTCCAGGCCGAATCGGGCAGTTTGTCGGCCTTGTCGACGAGACTGGGACAGCAGTCGTAGCCGAAGATGAACCGGATGCGCGCAGCGGCGTTCCAGCGGTCGAGGTGCTGGGTCTGCGAGAAGTCGGTATCGCCGCGTAACAGAATGTGCCGGAAGCCGCCTTGAATGCAGATCTGAATGCAGCGATCAATCTCGGTAGCGGCGCCTTCATGCGAGGGACGGTTGCCGGGACGGTTGACGATGCTCAGCACCGCGCCCGTGTTGGCCAAACTTACGACCAGCACCTGATAGCCCCAGGTGCCCTTATAGGAAATATCCATGCCCTGTTTGCAGGAGCCGGTGGTGCCTACCAGTGTGCCGTCCGCGTCGATGACGGCCCGCTCGAAGAAATTGGCGGGCTGCAGGGCCCACACCTTCTGACGCGTCTCATGGAAAGCGTTTTGCAGCGCGCGAATGTGCTCGGCGGAAAAGCGGCGGCAGAAATCGCCAGCGGTCGTCGGGTCGGGAATACGGCGGGCGCCGAGAGCGTCGAGGAACCCTTCGTCATTACGACGCAGCTCGATGTCTTCGAGGCAAGTGCCCCCGCACAGAGCGTTGTAGGCGATGTTCAGGACGTGATCGGACTCGTGGTAAGGCAAATGGAGTATCTGAAACAGCACCAGATCCCGGTCGATGGCATCGATCAGCCCAAGTCGGCGCACCAGTGTATGAATGACACCAATGCCGCCGTGGGCGATGCCGCGGTCGCGGCTGCTGATTTCGTAGTGGATGTTGGAGGCCGTGAACATCGGCCGCTCGCAGCCCTGGAGATTGCGTTTGTCGAGCCGGCGTTCGATTCGGCGCTTGCTTCGGTTCAACTGCTTGTGTATCTTAGCATTCACTCGAAATCCCTTTCTTGCTGAAGTGTGTGAACAGCGGCTACTATTCAGACACCGCAGAAAGGCCTAGGGATTTCGTAACCTTTTAGCCGATTGCAGGAATCCGCCCAGGCAATGGGGGTAGCTTGCCGGTTTTCAAGTAGGTCCGTAATGCGGACACGATCGTTTCCAGGGGGTTGTGGCCACGCTGCTTGAGGGTCCGGTAGATACTCATCAGTACGGCCTGAAGGTCCGCGCCCGCATCGCTGCCGTTGGCGTAACTGTTCTTGCGAATGATCACCGCCGGCCGGATGGCACGTTCGCCATGGTTGTTGTCGAAGGGTACTTCCGGGTGTTCCAGGAACGTGAACAGTTCGGTGCGATGACGCCGCAGGCGCTTGACCAAGCGGCGCACATGCGCGTTCTGCCACGGCGTGTCGATCAGCCGCTGCAAGCGCTCTTCCAGGCGTTGTCGCGCGTCGGGAAGGGCCAGGCCCGGTCCGGCGCGGCGCAGACGCAGACCGTCGCGCAGCAAACGCTTCAGTTTTTTGCTGAAGGCGCGCCAATCGCCACCGGGCCGATGGTAATGCTGCACTTTTTTCAGTTCGCGCAGCAAGTGCGCCAAGCATTTTTGCCGTCGGCCACCCACGACCGAGTTGTAGGCGCCCAAAAGTCGGTCACCAGCGTACCGTTGAAGGCGCGGCGGAAGAACTGCTTGACGACCGTCTTGCCGCGCTTGCGGTCGATCAAGTAGTAGGTCAGATCGCTGGTCGTGAAGCACCACAGCCAGTGGGTCTTCCCACCGACCCGCCAACCGGTTTCGTCGGCGTGCAACACGGCAGCGTCGAGCGCCTGCACCTGGATTTCCAGATACCAGGCGAACAGGATTTCCTGAAGTCGATACCACATCTGCACGAGCCCACCCGTCGAAACCTTCAGACGCAGGTGGTAGTTGAAGACGTCGACAATCTGCGCCAGCGTGTTGCCCAAGGCGTAATGAAGCCACGCCGACAGCACCAGCACGCGCAGACCCAAGGTCGAACCGGGCAGCGCATCGACCACCACGGGCTCGACCACTTTCTGACAGCGACAGCACCAGTAGCGGTGGATCGTATGCTGGGTGACTTCGACCGTGATGTCGCGCGGGATATCCTCGATCAGCCGTGTGCGTGCCCCGCGACACAGCGTAACCGGTCCGTCGCAGTTTGGGCACGACTCGAGGACATGTGTTTCGGTATGATCGATGTGGGTCGGTGGCGGCCGGCGACTGCCGACATGCCCTGCTTCGCGGCCCGGACGTTTTTTGCGCCGCCCCTTGGGGCCAGGCTTCTGGTAAGGCGGCTTCATGCCGGATGGCGCGGTAGGTGCTGGCGCATGGGCCAGCGCCTGCTTTTCCGCCACCATCTTGGCCAACGTCAGCAAGGCAAACACAGTGGCCTCCGCGCCTTGCTCGAAGATCTGCCGCGCTTGCTCGGCGGTCAGACCCGGACCCAAGAGCGGTTCCACCGCAGCCACAGCGTCGGTATCCGTACCCGTCATGGCTAACCAGACTAAAGCATTTGGCCATTTTGACGCAAGACTTCCTGCATTCGGCTAAAAGGTTACGGGATTTCGAGTTTTTTCGTTTTTCCGGGGGCAACCGCGCGGGGTGTACGCTTGTTTAAGGCCTAGAGAGCGTTGGATCGATCCATCTCGGTGTTATGAAATCCGTGCCAACCCAGGATCAACGTTTTTGAAACAGCTCCGATGTCACAAGATTCTCGATGACCGTGCGGAGTCGATAGCCGTCTTTCTGGCTCGCCTGTGCAATCGCTTTGATTTGGTCTGCATCATCGATCGTCATCACTCGGCGAAGCCCGAATGTAGCCAGTTGCTCGACAAACGCCTCGGCGAAGCGGTCGAGATCCCTGGTCAACAATTGCTTGAAATCGTCCGGCCCTTTGAACGCCAGGCCGTTCGGGAGCACGCCGCCGGCGTCGATGAGCGGGTCGTCCCCCTTGCCCCCGATGACTTGTTCGCGGGTTCGCCATCGGCCGATCGCGTCGAAATTGTCGACAGCGAAACCGAGCGGGTCGATCTTCTGATGGCATGAGGCGCAGGTGGCGTGCGTCGTATGCGCTTCGAGCTGCATGCGAATCGTCGCCTTCGGTTTGTTGCTCGGCGTCGGCGCCAGCGGCTCAACGTTCGGCGGCGGGGGCGGCGGGGTTCGGCCGAAAATCGCCTCGGAAACCCACACACCGCGATGCACCGGGCGATGGCGTGTGCCATCCAACGTCAGCGACAGGACCGATGCGTGCGTGAGCAAGCCGCCGCGATGATCGTCGGGGCGGAGCTTCACTTTCTGCAAGCTCGGGTCTTTCAGCGGCGGCATGCCATAATGCAAGGCGAGCCGAGCGTTGAGCATCGTCCAGTCGGAGACGAGGAATTCGCGGATCGACAGGTTCTCCTTGAAGACGGCATCGAAATAGAGCGTCGATTCGAGGACCATGCTTTTTTCGAGCCATTGGTCGTAATCAGGGTAGAGCTCCGTATCGGCGGGAAATTGACCGACGCGGTGCAGTTGCAGCCATTGCCTGGAGAAGGCGTCGGTGAATCGCTTGATCTTGGCGTCGGCGAACAAGCGGGCAAGTTGTGTACGCAGCACGTCGGGCCTGTTCAGCGTGCCGGCTCGGGCGGCAGTGAACAGCTCGTCGTCGGGCATTGAGCTCCAGAGAAAGTACGAGAGCCGGGATGCCAGCTCCCAGTCGTTGACCGTGGCCCGCTTGTCGCCGGGCGCGCCTTCTTCGAGATAATAGAAGTTCTTCGACGTCAGGATGCCGACCAGCGCGGCTCGATACGCGGAGCGGAAGCTTTCGCCGGCCTTGAGCTCGCCTTGCACCAGCTGGAGATAGCGATCCATCTGGGCATCGGTCACGGGGCGACGCCAGGCCTGCGCGGCGAATCGCTTCAAGGATTCACGGGCGGCGGTCAAGTCTTCTGTCGCCGGGATCAGCCCGTCCCGTTTCTTCTTGTCGGCCTCGGGGAGGATCGGTCCTTCGGCTTCCACCCAGTCGACGATGAGCATCGGATAGATCGGTTGGCCTGCGTCGCTGAAGAGCTGATAGCCCGTCGGACGGCGATCCTGCTGCACGGTTTTCGTGCTGCGAAAGACGAATTGGGTATTGCTGAGCGTATGCTCATCGGAAAAAGTGCCGGGCGACACGTTCTTGATATCGAAAGCTCCCTCCGGCAAGAACGCTTCGATCTCGACGATCGCCGGCTTGTCTTCCGGCGCCAGCACGTCTCGGCCCACGATCGACCGTTTCAGTCCGTGGTGCCATAGGGCCAGATGCGGAACCCGTCCCTTGAACGAAGGCAACGCGCTCAGATGAATGCGGATGCGATAAAGCCCCGGCGAGCTGGCGTTGAAGATGGGCTGACCCCGGCTCGGCCAAAGCAGCCAGCGAACCGGTCCGGCCTGGGTGTCGATGCCAGCCCCCGCGTCGGCCGCTTTGCGTGTCTTCTGGGGCACCAGCGGCGAAGGTGGCAAGGCGCGTTCGAGCACCGTCGCCGCGGCCCGGAAATAGCGCTCGACGTGCGAAGGCGACAGCGACAGCAACGAACCGATGCGGTCGAAGCCGTGCCAGCGCGGATCGTCGTTGAACGCGCCCGGCATGTTCACGTCGAAGTACACGCCGAGCAGATCGTAGACCGTATGGCCGTACTCGTCGCGGCTGAGACGATAGTGCGTCACCGGCCCGCGCTTGGCCATGCGGGCCGCTTCGCCTTCCCGGATGCGCGTCGAGATCCATTCGACGACCTGGCCCAACTCCGCTGCCTTGGGCTGCGGCTCCTTCTTCGGTGGCATCTCGCCCGCGTTCAAGCGGAAGACGACCTCGCCCCACTGCTGCGCGATTGCTTGAGTGGTGAAATCGCGCGGCAGCGTGTCGAGCCGAAACTTGCCCTTCTGCTGTTTGTCGTCGTGACAGCGCAGGCAGTAGTTTTTGAAGAACGGCAGGACCTGCCCTTCGTACCCCGCCGGCTCGGTCGCCAGCGCGGTGGATGTCAAAGATAAAAGGGTCATGCTTACGAACGGCAACCGAAGGTTCATCGTCACGGTCCTTCTGTTGTGTGATCACCACTTCGCGCCGAGAGGCTTTGCACCGGCGTTGACCAGCCGAATGCAATAGAGCGCAGTGCGGGCGGTGATGAACAGCGTCTTGTAATCGTCGCCGCCGAAGCACATGTTGGCGGGTCCCTCCGGCACGGCGATCTTTTCCAGCAGCTTGCCGTCCGCGTCGAAAACATGCACGCCGGCGTCCGTCGTGTACAGGTTGCCCTTCACATCGACTTTCAAGCCATCGCTGCCTTGCTTGATCGTGAACAGCTTCTTGCCGAGCACGCCCTCCTTGTTCACCTCGTAGCAGTGAATGCCTGCAGGCATTTTGTGGTAGGCGGGGTCGGGATGGCTTTTGTGTCCGCCCGGATCCGCGATGTAGATGCGGCTCTCATCCGGCGAAAAGACGATCCCGTTGGGCATGGCGAGGTCCTTGACGACGGCCTCGACCTTGCCGGTTTTCGGGTCGAGCTTGAACACGTAATGGCCCGCGATTTCCGCCTTTCCGCTCAAGCCCCAGGGCGGATCGGTGAACCAGAGCGTGCCATCCGAACGGACGGCCACGTCGTTGGGGGAGTTGAAGCGCTTACCGTCGAACTTGTCCGCCAGCACCGTGATGCTGCCGTCTTTCTCAGTACGCACCACATTGCGTGCGGCATGCTGGCAGGTGATGAGCCGGCCTTCCAGATCGAGGATGTTGCCATTGGCCTGCTCGCTCTTGCGATGGACGGATAGGCCGTCACCTTCTTTCCACTGCATCAGCTTGCTGTTGGGGATATCGGAGAAGACGAGCATCTTCTGTGCGGGGAGCCAGACGGGCCCTTCGGTGAATTTCATGCCGTCGGCGAGTTTTTTCACTTTCGCGCTCGGCTCGATCAGCGACTTTGGTTCCCCGGCCTCGGCTCCGCGAAGTGCCAAAGTGAAAACAAGGACAAGTGCGGAGGGCGGAATCAATTTCTTCATGTGTTTCCTCTTTGAGGCGTCGTGTACTCAAGGTAAAATCATCGTTGCCGACCGCTTCTGCTCTTCCACCGACTTGATCCGCTCATCGAACGGCATCGTGACGAACGGCCAACGTTCGCACTTCAGGCGAACGCAACGGCCGGGCCGGTAGCCTTCAAGCACCTCGGTGAATTTCAGACGCATTTGAATGCCACTGCTGCCCGGCAGTGGGTTCTCGATCTCTTTCCACTCCACAACGCGGCCCACCTTGCGGTCCGCGCGGTGGAACCAGGTGCGCAACGTCTTCTCGGCGGCGGCAACCCAGAAGCCTGTCTCGCGGGTTGCCTTCATGTCTTCGTAGAGCGACTTATCCATGCCGCCGAACAGCGTAATCGTGACGACCGCGCCGCCATAATCGAAATGCTCCACATGATCGACCCAGCCCGGCAGCCAGTGTTGTTGCTGATAGCGAACATGCCGGCGCCGCTGCAGCTCCGTCGCGAATGTGCGGCTCTCTTCGTCGAGCCAAAGGTCGGTAACACTGAACTCTTTGTTCACGGCGCCAGGTGCCCAGGTGAGGTTGACCTGGACGGCGGCGTTCGCCGCGACCGCTTCCAGATCGCTGAGTCTGCGATCTTTCCAAATACGCGAGATTGGATCGATGTCGAAGGTGTACTTGCCGTTGATACCGTCTTTCACGAGCTTCCCGGTTGGGACCACGTGCAGCTTACCTTTCTTCAAGTCGACGGACGCGATCTTCCACGCTTGCCCGCGGCGCTGGTAAAAGCTGAAGTTGTCCTCGAGCGTGATGGCGTGGTTATGGGGATTGGCGCGTGCAGCGGCGGGATCGTCGCTTCGTCGCCGGTCGGCGGCAGATGGAAGTAGCCATGCAAGTGCGTGCCGAGCGGAATGTCGCGGAGTTCCGCGGGAGCGCCGTGGTAGCCGATCATGCCGTAGGGGAGCATCGCGAAGTAATGCATGGGGCCGTCGCCATCGAGCCGGAGGGCGCCTCGGCGATTGACCGCATCGACGATCACCAGCTCGCCGGAGAGATAGATTCCCTTGTCGGCCGGCGAAACTCGCTCGCCTTGGGGGCCGGTGGTTGCTTATCTTGTGCGTCCGAATGCAACACGAAAAAACCCAGAATCAAGACCGCCGCCATGCACTGATGAATGTTCACGCCAGCACCTCGGAGATCACGCCGTTGCTGTCGGCGAAGCGTTCGGTGCGGACGTCCATCTTCTGGGCCATCGTCAAGAGCAGGTTGCACAGGTGCGCGCTGCCGTTCACGGGGTTGTGGCAGATGGCGTAGTGTCGGGCGGGCGTGTCGAGGTCGTAGGTGTAGCCAGTCGCTCGGCCGGCTGCGTTGTAGTCGATGTGTCGGCCGTGACGAAGCCCGAGCGCTCGGCCGCCGGCGAGGATGAGCGGCAGGTTCGCGTTGCCGTGGCTGTGGCCGAATGCCATGCCGCTGCCGTACAGGGCCATCGTCGAGTCGAGCAGTGGGCCGTCCGCGTCGCGTACTTCGCTGAGGCGTTCGAGGAAGTAGCTGAACTGGCGGAGGTTAAAGGTGTCACTCTGAGTCAGCTCGTCCATCAGCCGGGGGTTGGCGTTGTGATGCGACAGCGAATGGCGATCCTGGCGAATGCCGATCTCCGGAACGGCGGGCCCGGTCCCTTCGTTGCCGGTGCTGAACGTGGCCACGCGCGTCAGGTCGGTTTGGAAGGCGAGCACGATAATGTCGTACATGGTGCGCAGATAGTCGCCGAGCTGCTCCAGTGCAATGTTGCGATTGAGGCGGGACTGCACGCTCGCTTCGATTCTGGGCCGCGGCGTGTCGAGCCAGCGGTCGGCGCGCTGGGTGCGAATCTCGACCTCGCGCACCGAGGTGAGATACTGCTCCAGCCGGCCGCGGTCGTCCTGGCCGAGCTGATTGCCGAGAGAGCGGGCTTCGTCGAGGGTGGCGTCGAGGATGCTGGCGCGGCGCTGCAAGTCACGCCGTTGCCGGGCCGTGCCGCCCTGGGGTTCTTCGAAGAGCTCGCGGAAGACGACGCTCGGATTCCCCTGGGCGGGCAGGCCGATGCCGTCGGCGCTGCAGGCCAGCGAATGGCCCTGGTTGCTGAGCTCCATGGAGGAGAAGCGCGTCCGCGGCGCGGTCACCTGGGCCATGAGCTGATCGACGGAGATGGTGTTCCGTTCCGACGGCCCGATCTTGCCGCCCGTGAGCCAGATGGTACTGCAATTGTGATGATGGCCCAGGCCGTTCGGGTGATAGAGCCCGCTGATGGGCGTGAGGTTGGCCCGGTGCCTCTCGAGAGCTTGCAGCGTCCGCGAGAAACGATAGTCTGCCCCGGCCTGCGTGATCTGGTAATCGATGGTGTTGACGCCGTTGGGCAGGTAGATGAAGACGCTGCGTTTGGCCCGGGTCGCGGCATCGCCGGCCCGCAGCGGACGCATGCAGTCGAGCAACGGCAAGGCGAGCGCAACGCCGAGTCCACGCAAAACGTGACGACGATTTAAGAGCCAGTTCTGCGAGAGAATGTTGGCCATGGTGATTTTCCTGACAAAAGCGGGCCGGAGCGTTCGACGAATAAACCAGGCAAGCGGGGGGTTCGTTAGCTGTTCATTCTATTGGCAAAGCGGCAGTCAGGTCAATTAACTTGGATCGCGCCCCGGTCGCCACGGCGAGTTATGGAAACGCGTGACACGGCGTGTCGGACCGGAGCGTGCGAGAAAGAGGTTGAACTCGCTATCGGCGGTGCCCAGTTGCGGTGTGGGTGATTCAGCATCATGGCGCCGCCGTCGTGCCGGTTGACCGTCGGCGCGGGACAACCGAAGTTGAGGTCCACCGCGCGGGACCCGGCCTTGACTGCGACTTGCGCCGCCCGAGCGAGCCTCTCTGGGTCGCCGCCAAGCAGCTGAACCTGCACCGGCAGCCCGGCCGGCGTGCGGCACGCGGTGGCGAACTCTGGTGCGTGCGTATGGAAGGCTCGTATTCCGGGGACGTTCTGCGCGATCCGCAAGAACTCGGTCACGCAGAAGGCGAAGCCGCCAAACTCCGACATCAGCGCGCGCATCGGCGCATCGGTCACCCCTTGCATCGGTGCGAGGACCAGGGCGGGGACGCTGGCTTCGATCACTCGGCCACGGAGCGCTACCGAGACATCATCGAGAGCAAAGCATTCGCAGAGGTCCATCGAGGTGATTAGCAAATCGTTCAGGGAGGGCGCCTGGAACGACACAGCACAGCGATCGCAGTGCCGTGGTGGACGAAGAGGTTTCGGTCCCGCAACAGCTCGGCGAAGTGCTGCATCTCGTCCTTGCTGAAGGGGGTGACCTTCAGAAGCCGCGTGTAAGGCGCGTTAATCTCCTTGGCAGTACCGAAGTCTAGCCGCTCGCCGATGATGAACCCGATTTGTCCCTCACCTTGTCGCCGAGGCGCACGGCCTGAAGCGGGTCGATGCTGAAGTCCCGCCCCTCCCAGCCGATCAGGCGCTCCAGTAGTTCCGGGTAAACGTTCGGAGCGAGCGCGAAGAGCCGCCATCGAAGTTACTGCCGCTAGCCGCCATCAGCCGTTAACGATGCGGACCGCTCGCCCCTGACGACCTTCGGCGACCAGATACGGCACGCGTACCAGGCATGGCTTGCTCGGTCGCCGTCGCGCGACACGCGCAGCAACTACGAACGCGACGTACAGCAGTTCCTGGCCTTCGCTGGCGTTGGGATGAATCGCCTAGAGGAACTGGCCGGCATCCGGCCGCTGCACGTATCGCGGTGGCGGGATCATTTGCAGGGCTGCACCGATCCCTCAACCACGGCACGATGCCGGGTGTTTTTCATGCGCGGAGGCCTGGCGTCGCGAAAAAACTGAATGTAGCCGCCCCGGCCGTCGGCGACGCGGGCGGCGGCATCACCTCGGCAATCGCCTGCGCTAGCAACTCCCCAGCCGTCGGCACCGGCCTCAACTCACGGAGCGCCGGCTGTGCGACCAATAGCCGGGCCTGCCGCAGGTGGGGCAGTCATGCGGGTGTCTCGGCCGCCAGCTCCGCTCGGTAC
The DNA here is from genome assembly GCA_963834865.1 of uncultured Gemmataceae bacterium. Classification (GTDB taxonomy): domain Bacteria; phylum Planctomycetota; class Planctomycetia; order Gemmatales; family Gemmataceae; genus CAWIDK01. The sequence continues at coordinate 1,318,538 of CAWIDK010000001.1, read as the reverse complement.
ACGCCGGCCGACTGCACAGCCAGGCCACTTCATTTCTTCTCTTCGACAGGGTGGAACGTCTCCGGTTCAGACGGTTGCGAGGGCGCTCGTATTCAAGCACTTCCGGGACGGCACCCCTTGCTGAGTGCGCCCGCTCAGCGGCCCTGGAACATTTTCCTGGCGTTATGATCCGCACATTCGGTTTTTTTGACCTAGGGTTGAAGACTCGCGCTGAACCCCCGCGCGCCCCGCGCCGATCGTTTTTGCCCAGGGGCCGTGGCACGCACGCTCGACACCACAACCCCGGTCAAAAAATGCTCGACCCCATCGAGAAATGGATTCGTCAGGTCTTCCGGAAGCTGCACAGGAAAACGAAGCGGAGGAATCGCCGCGGTTTCCGTCCGATGCTGGAAGCCCTCGAGAGCCGGGCCATGCCTTCCGGCTTCTTTGCGACGCCCGGCAAGGACGGGTCAGGCACCCTGTCCGGGATCATCAACACGTACTACCCCGGGTCCGCCAACGCTGCGGCCGGCGCTACCTCGATCACCGTCGGCGCGTCGTCCGGCTCAGCGACGACCATCACCGCCGGGGACCTGCTGCTTGTGATCCAGGTCCAGAACGCGACCTTCAATACCGCCAACAGCCCCACCTACGGCGACGGCACCGGCGTGGGCTCCGGCGACCTCAGCACGACGGCGGGAACCTTCGAGTATGTCGAGGCCGCCAACAGCGTCGGGTCCGGCGGCGGAACTCTCACGCTGGTCGGCGCTGGGAGCGGCGGCGGCCTGGTCAACTCCTACTTCGAGGCCGCCTCGACCGCCACGCATGGGCAGGAAACCTTCGAGGTGGTCCGGGTGCCGCAGTACCTCAACGCCACCCTGTCGTCGAGTCTAACCGCGGCGGCATGGAACGGCTCCACCGGCGGCGTCCTGGCGCTTGACGTGGCCGGGACCCTGACGCTGGGGGGTGCAACGGTCAGTACCAACGGCGAGGGCTTCCGCGGCGGGGCTGGCCTGCAGTCTGTCGGGCGGATCGGGCACCTCCGGCGACTACGCTTACACCTCGCCCACCTCGCTGACCTCCACGACCGGCGACGACGGCAGCAAGGGCGAGGGAATTGCCGGCACCCCGCGGTACGTGTACAACGCGGCCACCAACACGAATGTCGACACGGGACAGTCGGCGACGGACGGCTACCCGGGCGGCAGCATGGCCCGCGGCGCGCCCGGCAATGCCGGTGGCGGCGGTAGCGACCCCGATCCGTCGATCGATGACGAGAACACCGGGGGCGGCGGCGGCGGCAACGGCGGCGCCGGCGGCCAGGGCGGTTTCTCGTGGGCCACCGCCGAGAACCAGGGGGGCTTCGGCGGCGCCGCCTTCCCGGCTGCGCCAGTCTGCTTATCATGGGCGGCGGCGGCGGGGCGGGCGACCGCAACAATTCCTCCGGCACGGACAGCGCCGGCGGGACTGGCGGCGGCATCGTCATGATCCGGGCCGGCAGCCTCAGCGGCACGGGCACGATCACGGCCAACGGCACCACGGGTATCGTTCCCCAGAATGACGGCGGGCCCGGCGGCGGCGCCGGCGGGTCCGTCGAGGTGCTGGTCGGCTCGGGCGGCGCTGTCGGGGCTGTCGGTCCAGGCCCAGGGAGCCACCGGCATTTCCGCGTGGCCCACCGCGGGCTCAGGTTCCGCGGCGTCACCCAGCTCCAACTCGAACCACCATGGCCCGGGCGGCGGCGGCGGCGGCGGTGTGATCGTGTTGACCAGTGCCGCGGGATCCATGAACGTCGCCGGCGGCACTTACGGCACCACCACCACCGACCTGAGCATCTACGGGGCCGTCTCGGGCAACCCCGGCGTCATCATCCTCCTTCCCAACGGCCAGCCCCCGGCGCGAACCCCGGCTACGCAGCCGCCGCCGACATGGCGGTGACCAACAGCGTTGCCGCCACCGCAGCCCCCGGGGGCATCGCCACCTACACCATCACCATCACCAACAACGGCCCAGCCACCGCGTCCAACGTCGCGCTCGCCGACGCCTTCCCGTCCGGCCTGACCGTCCTTTCCCAGACACAGGTCAGCGGCCTCGGCTTGACCCTGACCAACACCAGTGCGCAAATCAGCGACACCATTGCCAGCATGCCCAGCGGCGCCAGCGCCGTGATCCAGGTGCAGGTGCAGGTTGCGGCCGGCGAAACGATTGGCACGGTGCTGTCGGACACGGCCAACGTCAGCACCAGCTCGGTCGATCCGGTATCGACAAACAACTCCGCCACGGCCGCGACGACTGTGGAGACGAATGTTGCGGACGTGGCCGTTGCCAACAGCGCCGCCGCCCTGGTGAACACCGGCAGCAATGTGACGTACACCATCACGGTCACCAACAACGGCCCTAACGCCGCCCAGAGCGTGTCGCTGACCGACGTCTTCCCCAGCGGCACGACCTTCGTTTCGCAGTCGCAGGCCAGCGGCCCCGCATTCTCGCTCAGCAACTCGGCGACGAAAATCACCGACACCCTCGCCAGCCTGCCAAGCGGCCAGAGCGCCACGTTTCAGCTGGTGCTGAACGTGACCGCCGCGGCGGGCTCGACCCTGAACGACGCCGCCAACGTCAGCACGACCACGTTCGACCCGAACCTGACGAACAACTCGGCTTCGACGACCACGGTGATCGGCCCGTTGAGCGCCGACCTTAAGGTCGCCACCAGTGTTCCATCAACGGTCCTCGCGGGCCAGAATCTGGTTTACACGGTGACGCTCACCAACCTTGGGCCGACCCTCTCGCAAAACGTGTCGCTCGCGGACACGATCCCGACCGGCACCACGCTGGTTTCGCAAACGCAGACGAACGGCCCGACGTTCACGCTGGGCTCCAGCGGCAGCACGCTTACCGACACCATCGCCAGCTTTGCCAACGGGGCCACCGCCACGTTCCAGATCGTGGTGGCCGTGCCCTCGACCACCAGCAGCGGCACGTCCCTGTCGGAAACGGCCAGCGTTACGGCGACTACCGCCGACCCCGTTTCGAGCAACAATACGGCCAGCGCCTCGAGTACGGTGAATACCAGCGCCGACCTGTCGATAGATAAGTTCGCCCCCGAACTGGTGACCGACGACGCCACCATCACCACCGGCACTTCGACCGGACACGGCGCAGCGACGCTCACGGATAGCAACGCGACCTGGACCGCGGGTCAGTTCGTGGGCTGCAAGATCGAGATTACGAGCGGGACCGGCGCCGGACAGGTGCGGACCATCAGCGCGAACACCACCACGCAGGTCACCGTGAGCGCCAACTGGACGACGCAACCGCCGAACGGGTCCACGTTCGCGATCCTGCCCGCCACCATGGGTGGCACCTCCTCGGGCAGCAACACGGCGACGACGCTTAACGACACGACCCAGGCCTGGACCGTCAATCAGTGGGCCGGTGACGCCGTCCAGATCGTCAGCGGGACCGGTTCCGGGCAAGTGCTGCCCATTACCTCGAACACCGCCACCGGGCTCACCCTGAGTGGTTCCTGGACGACGACGCCGAACGCCACGTCGGTTTATCAGATCCTGGTCCCGTCGTTCAACTACACCATCTGGCTCTACAACAACGGTCCGAGCAACGCCCAGACCGTGTCGCTGACCGACACCATTTCCGCGCCGATGACCTTCGTCTCGCAGAAGCAGATCCTCGGCCCGGCGTTCACCCTGAGCAATAACGGTAACACCATCACCGATACGATGAGCACGCTGGCACCGGGCCAGCTGGCGCTGCCGGCCTACCTGACGGGGACGTCGAGCGGCAGCAATTCGACCACGACGTTCAACGACACGACCCAGAACTGGCCGACCAACGAGTGGCAGGGGCGCGCCATCGAGATCACTGGGGGGACCGGCTCCGGGCAGATCGAGGAAATCGCGTCGAACACGGCCACGCAGCTCGTTCTGATCAACAGCTGGACCACCACGCCCGACGCCACCTCGACCTATGAAATCCTGCCGATGTCGCAGTACCCGGTGGCGGAATTCCAGATCGGCGTGTTCGTGCCGAGCGGCACCGCCCTGCAGACCGATCTGCCGAACTCTGCCTCGGTCACCAGCGCGACCAGCGACCCCATCACCACCAACAACTCCGGCGCGGTCCAGACCGTCGTGACCAGTGGGGCCGACGTCGCGGTCGCCAACACGGTCAGTCCCAACCCGGTCGCGCCTGGCGGCAACGTAGTCTACACCATCACGGTCACGAACAACGGTCCCGCCGTGGCCAGCAACGTCACGCTGAGCGACCTGTTCCCGTCGAACACGACGTTCGTGTCCCAGACGCAGACCAGCGGCACCGCGTTCACGCTCAGCAACAGCGGCAACCAGTTGACCGACACCCTCGCCACCATGAATCCGTCCACCAGCGCCACCTTTCAGGTGACCGTGACGGTCAACAGCGGCGGCACGGCCCCGTTCAGCGACACCGCCACCGTGGGGAGCACCACGGTGGACCTGAACCTGGCGAACAACTCGGCCACCGCGACCGACACCGTGTCGCCCTGGGCGACCAACGACAGCTATTCGGTCAACGACGGCAGCAGCCTCACCGTGGGAGCGGCCAGCGGCGTGCTGGCCAACGACGTCGGCACCGGCCTCACGGTCAAGGGTGTGGTCGCCAACCCCGGCCACGGCAGCGTAACCTTGAACAGCGACGGCTCGTTCACCTACACGCCCAACGCGGGCTTCAGCGGCACGGACACCTTCACCTACAACGACAAGGATTCCGGCGGCAACACTTCCAACACCGCTACAGTCACCATCACCGTCAACCCCACCGCCGTCAACGACAGCTACGCCACGAGCATCAACACGGCACTGACCGAGACTGCGGCCATCGGCCTGCTCAAGAACGACCAGGGCAGCGGGTTGACCGTGCAGAGCGTGCTCGCCGGTCCGAGCAACGGCACGCTCAACTGGAACGCGAACGGTTCGTTCACTTATACGCCTAACTCCGGCTTTACCGGCACCGACACCTTCACCTACGACGACGTGGATAGTAACGGCACGGTGTCGAACTCGGCGACGGTGACGATCTCGGTCGCTCCCACCGCGGTGAACGACTCGTACATTGCCAGCGCGGGCAGCCCCTTGAACGTGGCGGCCAGCGGCGTCCTGGGCAACGATCTGGGTACGGGGCTGACCGTCAAGGGTGTCGTCGCCGGCCCCAGCCACGGCAGCCTGACGCTGAACAGCAACGGCTCGTTCACCTACACGCCGGCCGCCGACTTCAGCGGCACCGACAGCTTCGCCTACAACGACAGTGACAGCAGCGGCGATACCTCCAACACGGCGACGGTCACCATCACCGTCAACCCGACGGCCGTCAACAACGTCTACACTGCCAGCGCCGGCAGCCCCTTGAACGTGGCGGCCAGCGGCGTCCTGGGCAACGATCTCGGTACGGGGCTGACCGTCAAGGGCGTGGTCGCCGGTCCCAGCCACGGCAGCCTGACGCTGAACGCCAACGGTTCGTTCACCTACACGCCGGCCGCTGGCTTCAGCGGCACCGACACGTTCGCCTACAACGACAGCGACAGCAGCGGCGATACCTCCAACACGGCGACGGTCACCATCACCGTCAACCCAACGGCCGTCAACAACGTCTACACTGCCAGCGCCGGCAGCCCCTTGAACGTGGCGGGCAGCGGCGTCCTGGGCAACGACCTCGGTACGGGGCTGACCGTCAAGGGCGTGGTCGCCGGTCCCAGCGATGGCTCGCTGACCTTGAACGCCAACGGTTCGTTCACCTACACGCCGGCCGCCGGCTTCAGCGGCACCGACACGTTCGCCTACAACGACAGCGACAGCAGCGGCGATACCTCCAACACGGCGACGGTCACCATCACCGTCAACCCGACGGCCGTCAACGACGTCTACACTGCCAGCGCCGGCAGCCCCTTGAACGTGGCGGCCAGCGGCGTCCTGGGCAACGATCTCGGTACGGGGCTGACCGTCAAGGGTGTCGTCGCCGGCCCCAGCCACGGCTCGCTTACCCTCAACGCCAATGGTTCGTTCACCTACACGCCGGCCGCCGGCTTCAGCGGCACCGACACGTTCGCCTACAACGACAGCGACAGCAGCGGCGATACCTCCAACACGGCGACGGTCACCATCACCGTCAACCCGACGGCCGTCAACAACGTCTACACTGCCAGCGCCGGCAGCCCCTTGAACGTGGCGGCCAGCGGCGTCCTGGGCAACGATCTGGGTACGGGGCTGACCGTCAAGGGCGTGGTCGCCGGTCCCGCGCACGGCAGCCTGACGCTGAACAGCAACGGCTCGTTCGCCTACACGCCGGCCGCCGGCTTCAGCGGCACGGACAGCTTCGCCTACAACGACAGTGACAGCAGCGGCGATACCTCCAACACGGCGACGGTCACCATCACCGTCAACCCGACGGCCGTCAACGACGTCTACACTGCCAGCGCCGGCAGCCCCTTGAACGTGGCGGCCAGCGGCGTCCTGGGCAACGATCTGGGTACGGGGCTGACCGTCAAGGGCGTGGTCGCCGGTCCCAGCCACGGCTCGCTTACCCTCAACGCCAACGGCTCGTTCACCTACACGCCGGCCGCCGGCTTCAGCGGCACCGACAGCTTCGCCTACAACGACAGCGACAGCAGCGGCGATACCTCCAACACGGCGACGGTCACCATCACCGTCAACCCGACGGCCGTCAACGACGTCTACACTGCCAGCGCCGGCAGCCCCTTGAACGTGGCGGCCAGCGGCGTCCTGGGCAACGATCTCGGTACGGGGCTGACCGTCAAGGGCGTGGTCGCCGGTCCCGCGCACGGCAGCCTGACGCTGAACGCCAACGGCTCGTTCACCTACACGCCGGCCGCCGGCTTCAGCGGCACGGACAGCTTTACCTACAACGATAGCGACAGCAGCGGCGATACCTCCAACACGGCGACGGTGAGCATCACGGTCAACCCAACCGCGGTGAACGACACGTACACTGCCAGCGCCGGCAGCCCCTTGAACGTGGCGGCCAGCGGCGTCCTGGGCAACGACCTCGGTACGGGGCTGACCGTCAAGGGCGTGGTCGCCGGTCCCGCGCACGGCAGCCTGACGCTGAACGCCAACGGCTCGTTCACCTACACGCCGGCCGCCGGCTTCAGCGGCACGGACAGCTTTACCTACAACGATAGCGACAGCAGCGGCGATACCTCCAACACGGCGACGGTCACCATCACCGTCAACCCAACGGCCGTCAACGACGTCTACACTGCCAGCGCCGGCAGCCCCTTGAACGTGGCGGCCAGCGGCGTCCTGGGCAACGATCTGGGTACGGGGCTGACCGTCAAGGGCGTGGTCGCCGGTCCCGCGCACGGCAGCCTGACGCTGAACGCCAACGGCTCGTTCGCCTACACGCCGGCCGCCGGCTTCAGCGGCACCGACAGCTTCGCCTACAACGACAGCGACAGCAGCGGCGATACCTCCAACACGGCGACGGTCACCATCACCGTCAACCCGACGGCCGTCAACGACGTCTACACTGCCAGCGCCGGCAGCCCCTTGAACGTGGCGGCCAGCGGCGTCCTGGGCAACGATCTGGGTACGGGGCTGACCGTCAAGGGCGTGGTCGCCGGTCCCGCGCACGGCAGCCTGACGCTGAACGCCAACGGCTCGTTCACCTACACGCCGGCCGCCGGCTTCAGCGGCACGGACAGCTTTACCTACAACGATAGCGACAGCAGCGGCGATACCTCCAACACGGCGACGGTGAGCATCACGGTCAACCCAACCGCGGTGAACGACACGTACACTGCCAGCGCCGGCAGCCCCTTGAACGTGGCGGCCAGCGGCGTCCTGGGCAACGATCTCGGTACGGGGCTGACCGTCAAGGGTGTCGTCGCCGGCCCCAGCCACGGCAGCCTGACGCTGAACAGCAACGGCTCGTTCAGCTACACCCCCAGCGCCGGTTTCAGCGGCACGGACACCTTTACCTACAACGACAGCGACAGCAGCGGCGATACCTCCAACACGGCGACGGTGAGCATCACGGTCAACCCAACCGCGGTGAACGACACGTACACTGCCAGCGCCGGCAGCCCGTTGAACGTGGCGGCCAGCGGCGTCCTGGGCAACGATCTCGGTACGGGGCTGACCGTCAAGGGCGTGGTCGCCGGTCCCGCGCACGGCAGCCTGACGCTGAACGCCAACGGTTCGTTCACCTACACGCCGGCCGCTGGCTTCAGCGGCACCGACACGTTCGCCTACAACGACAGCGACAGCAGCGGCGATACCTCCAACACGGCGACGGTCACCATCACCGTCAACCCAACGGCCGTCAACGACGTCTACACTGCCAGCGCCGGCAGCCCCTTGAACGTGGCGGCCAGCGGCGTCCTGGGCAACGATCTGGGTACGGGGCTGACCGTCAAGGGCGTGGTCGCCGGTCCCAGCCACGGCAGCCTGACGCTGAACGCCAACGGCTCGTTCACCTACACGCCGGCCGCCGGCTTCAGCGGCACGGACACGTTCGCCTACAACGATAGCGACAGCAGCGGCGATACCTCCAACACGGCGACGGTCACCATCACCGTCAACCCAACGGCCGTCAACGACGTCTACACTGCCAGCGCCGGCAGCCCCTTGAACGTGGCGGCCAGCGGCGTCCTGGGCAACGATCTCGGTACGGGGCTGACCGTCAAGGGCGTGGTCGCCGGTCCCGCGCACGGCAGCCTGACGCTGAACAGCAACGGCTCGTTCGCCTACACGCCGGCCGCCGGCTTCAGCGGCACCGACAGCTTTACCTACAACGACAGCGACAGCAGCGGCGATACCTCCAACACGGCGACGGTCACCATCACCGTCAACCCGACGGCCGTCAACGACGTCTACACTGCCAGCGCCGGCAGCCCCTTGAACGTGGCGGCCAGCGGCGTCCTGGGCAACGATCTCGGTACGGGGCTGACCGTCAAGGGCGTGGTCGCCGGTCCCGCGCACGGCAGCCTGACGCTGAACAGCAACGGCTCGTTCGCCTACACGCCGGCCGCCGGCTTCAGCGGCACGGACACCTTTACCTACAACGACAGTGACAGCAGCGGCGATACCTCCAACACGGCGACGGTCACCATCACCGTCAACCCAACGGCCGTCAACGACGTCTACACTGCCAGCGCCGGCAGCCCCTTGAACGTGGCGGCCAGCGGCGTCCTGGGCAACGATCTGGGTACGGGGCTGACCGTCAAGGGCGTGGTCGCCGGTCCCGCGCACGGCAGCCTGACGCTGAACAGCAACGGCTCGTTCGCCTACACGCCGGCCGCCGGCTTCAGCGGCACGGACAGCTTTACCTACAACGACAGCGACAGCAGCGGCGATACCTCCAACACGGCGACGGTCACCATCACCGTCAACCCGACGGCCGTCAACGACGTCTACACTGCCAGCGCCGGCAGCCCCTTGAACGTGGCGGCCAGCGGCGTCCTGGGCAACGACCTCGGTACGGGGCTGACCGTCAAGGGCGTGGTCGCCGGTCCCGCGCACGGCAGCCTGACGCTGAACGCCAACGGCTCGTTCGCCTACACGCCGGCCGCCGACTTCAGCGGCACGGACAGCTTCGCCTACAACGACAGCGACAGCAGCGGCGATACCTCCAACACGGCGACGGTCACCATCACCGTCAACCCGACGGCCGTCAACGACGTCTACACTGCCAGCGCCGGCAGCCCCTTGAACGTGGCGGCCAGCGGCGTCCTGGGCAACGACCTCGGTACGGGGCTGACCGTCAAGGGCGTGGTCGCCGGTCCCGCGCACGGCAGCCTGACGCTGAACAGCAACGGCTCGTTCACCTACACGCCGGCCGCCGACTTCAGCGGCACGGACAGCTTCGCCTACAACGACAGCGACAGCAGCGGCGATACCTCCAACACGGCGACGGTCACCATCACCGTCAACCCGACGGCCGTCAACGACGTCTACACTGCCAGCGCCGGCAGCCCGTTGAACGTGGCGGCCAGCGGCGTCCTGGGCAACGATCTGGGTACGGGGCTGACCGTCAAGGGCGTGGTCGCCGCTCCCGCGCACGGCAGCCTGACGCTGAACGCCAACGGCTCGTTCGCCTACACGCCGGCCGCCGGCTTCAGCGGCACGGACAGCTTTACCTACAACGACAGCGACAGCAGCGGCGATACCTCCAACACGGCGACGGTCACCATCACCGTCAACCCGACGGCCGTCAACGACGTCTACACTGCCAGCGCCGGCAGCCCCTTGAACGTGGCGGCCAGCGGCGTCCTGGGCAACGACCTCGGTACGGGGCTGACCGTCAAGGGCGTGGTCGCCGGTCCCGCGCACGGCAGCCTGACGCTGAACGCCAACGGCTCGTTCGCCTACACGCCGGCCGCCGGCTTCAGCGGCACGGACAGCTTTACCTACAACGATAGCGACAGCAGCGGCGATACCTCCAACACGGCGACGGTCACCATCACCGTCAACCCAACGGCCGTCAACGACGTCTACACTGCCAGCGCCGGCAGCCCGTTGAACGTGGCGGCCAGCGGCGTCCTGGGCAACGATCTGGGTACGGGGCTGACCGTCAAGGGCGTGGTCGCCGGTCCCGCGCACGGCAGCCTGACGCTGAACAGCAACGGCTCGTTCGCCTACACGCCGGCCGCCGGCTTCAGCGGCACGGACAGCTTTACCTACAACGATAGCGACAGCAGCGGCGACACGTCCAACACCGCTACCGTGAGCATTACCGTCGACCCAACGGCCGTCAACGACGTCTACACTGCCAGCGCCGGCAGCCCCTTGAACGTGGCGGCCAGCGGCGTCCTGGGCAACGATCTCGGTACGGGGCTGACCGTCAAGGGTGTCGTCGCCGGCCCCAGCCACGGCTCGCTTACCCTCAACGCCAACGGCTCGTTCACCTACACGCCGGCCGCCGGCTTCAGCGGCACCGACACCTTTACCTACAACGACAGCGACAGCAACGGCGATACCTCCAACACGGCGACGGTCACCATCACCGTCAACCCGACGGCCGTCAACAACGTCTACACTGCCAGCGCCGGCAGCCCCTTGAACGTGGCGGCCAGCGGCGTCCTGGGCAACGACCTCGGTACGGGGCTGACCGTCAAGGGCGTGGTCGCCGGTCCCAGCGATGGCTCGCTGACCTTGAACGCCAACGGTTCGTTCACCTACACGCCGGCCGCCGGCTTCAGCGGCACGGACAGCTTCGCCTACAACGACAGCGACAGCAGCGGCGATACCTCCAACACGGCGACGGTCACCATCACCGTCAACCCGACGGCCGTCAACGACGTCTACACTGCCAGCGCCGGCAGCCCCTTGAACGTGGCGGCCAGCGGCGTCCTGGGCAACGATCTCGGTACGGGGCTGACCGTCAAGGGTGTCGTCGCCGGCCCCAGCCACGGCTCGCTTACCCTCAACGCCAACGGCTCGTTCACCTACACGCCGGCCGCCGGCTTCAGCGGCACGGACAGCTTTACCTACAACGATAGCGACAGCAGCGGCGATACCTCCAACACGGCGACGGTGAGCATCACGGTCAACCCAACCGCGGTGAACGACACGTACACTGCCAGCGCCGGCAGCCCGTTGAACGTGGCGGCCAGCGGCGTCCTGGGCAACGATCTGGGTACGGGGCTGACCGTCAAGGGCGTGGTCGCCGGTCCCAGCCACGGCAGCCTGACGCTGAACGCCAACGACTCGTTCACCTACACGCCGGCCGCCGGCTTCAGCGGCACGGACACGTTCGCCTACAACGATAGCGACAGCAGCGGCGATACCTCCAACACGGCGACGGTCACCATCACCGTCAACCCAACGGCCGTCAACAACGTCTACACTGCCAGCGCCGGCAGCCCCTTGAACGTGGCGGCCAGCGGCGTCCTGGGCAACGATCTGGGTACGGGGCTGACCGTCAAGGGCGTGGTCGCCGGTCCCAGCCACGGCAGCCTGACGCTGAACGCCAACGGCTCGTTCACCTACACGCCGGCCGCCGGCTTCAGCGGCACGGACAGCTTCGCCTACAACGACAGCGACAGCAGCGGCGATACCTCTAACACGGCGACGGTGAGCATCACGGTCAATCCAACCGCGGTGAACGACACGTACACTGCCAGCGCCGGCAGCCCCTTGAACGTGGCGGCCAGCGGCGTCCTGGGCAACGATCTCGGTACGGGGCTGACCGTCAAGGGCGTGGTCGCCGGTCCCGCGCACGGCAGCCTGACGCTGAACAGCAACGGCTCGTTCGCCTACACGCCGGCCGCCGGCTTCAGCGGCACGGACAGCTTTACCTACAACGACAGCGACAGCAGCGGCGATACCTCCAACACGGCGACGGTCACCATCACCGTCAACCCGACGGCCGTCAACGACGTCTACACTGCCAGCGCCGGCAGCCCCTTGAACGTGGCGGCCAGCGGCGTCCTGGGCAACGATCTGGGTACGGGACTGACCGTCAAGGGTGTCGTCGCCGGCCCCAGCCACGGCAGCCTGACGCTGAACAGCAACGGCTCGTTCACCTACACGCCGGCCGCCGGCTTCAGCGGCACCGACAGCTTCGCCTACAACGACAGCGACAGCAGCGGCGATACCTCCAACACGGCGACGGTCACCATCACCGTCAACCCGACGGCCGTCAACGACGTCTACACTGCCAGCGCCGGCAGCCCGTTGAACGTGGCGGCCAGCGGCGTCCTGGGCAACGATCTCGGTACGGGGCTAACCGTCAAGGGTGTCGTCGCCGGCCCCAGCCACGGCTCGCTTACCCTCAACGCCAATGGTTCGTTCACCTACACGCCGGCCGCCGGCTTCAGCGGCACGGACAGCTTCGCCTACAACGACAGTGACAGCAGCGGCGATACCTCCAACACGGCGACGGTCACCATCACCGTCAACCCGACGGCCGTCAACGACGTCTACACTGCCAGCGCCGGCAGCCCCTTGAACGTGGCGGCCAGCGGCGTCCTGGGCAACGACCTCGGTACGGGGCTGACCGTCAAGGGCGTGGTCGCCGGTCCCAGCGATGGCTCGCTGACCTTGAACGCCAACGGTTCGTTCAGCTACACGCCCAACGTTGGCTTCAGCGGTATCGACACCTTTACCTACAACGACAGCGACAGCAGCGGTGACACGTCCAACACGGCGACAGTGACGATCGCCGTGGGTGCTGCGGCGGTGAACGATTCGTACACGACCGCTGCCGGCAGCCTGCTGAGCGTCTCGGTTGGGACCGGGGTGCTCGCCAACGACCTCGGCAATGGCTTGACCGTCAAGGGCGTGGTCGCTGGTCCCAGCCACGGCTCGCTGATCCTAAATGCCAACGGTTCGTTCAGCTACACGCCGGCCGCCGGCTTTAGCGGGATCGACACCTTCACCTACAACGACACCGACAGCAGCGGCGACACCTCCAACACGGCCACGGTGACTATCACGGTCAACCCGACCGCGGTCAACGACGCGTACACCGCCAGCGCCGGCAGCCCGCTGATCGTGGCGGCCAGCGGCGTCCTGGGCAACGATCTCGGAACAGGGCTGACCGTCAAGGGTGTCGTCGCCGGCCCCAGCCACGGCTCGCTTACCCTCAACGCCAATGGTTCGTTCACCTACACGCCGGCCGCCGGCTTCAGCGGCACGGACAGCTTCGCCTACAACGACAGCGACAGCAGCGGCGATACCTCCAACACGGCCACCGTGAGCATTACCGTCGACCCAACGGCGGTCAACGACACGTATACGGCGAGCGCCAACGGCACGCTGAATGTCGCGGGCAGCGGCGTCCTGGGCAACGATCTGGGTACGGGACTGACCGTCAAGGGTGTCGTCGCCGGCCCCAGCCACGGCAGCCTGACGCTGAACAGCAACGGCTCGTTCAGCTACACCCCCAGCGCCGGTTTCAGCGGCACGGACAGCTTTACATACAACGATAGCGACAGCAGCGGCGACACGTCCAACACCGCTACCGTGAGCATTACCGTCGACCCAACGGCCGTCAACGACGTCTACACTGCCAGCGCCGGCAGCCCCTTGAACGTGGCGGCCAGCGGCGTCCTGGGCAACGATCTCGGTACGGGGCTGACCGTCAAGGGTGTCGTCGCCGGCCCCAGCCACGGCTCGCTTACCCTCAACGCCAACGGCTCGTTCACCTACACGCCGGCCGCCGGCTTCAGCGGCACCGACACCTTTACCTACAACGACAGCGACAGCAACGGCGATACCTCCAACACGGCGACGGTCACCATCACCGTCAACCCGACGGCCGTCAACGACGTCTACACTGCCAGCGCCGGCAGCCCCTTGAACGTGGCGGCCAGCGGCGTCCTGGGCAACGACCTCGGTACGGGGCTGACCGTCAAGGGCGTGGTCGCCGGTCCCGCGCACGGCAGCCTGACGCTGAACAGCAACGGCTCGTTCGCCTACACGCCGGCCGCCGGCTTCAGCGGCACCGACAGCTTCGCCTACAACGACAGCGACAGCAGCGGCGATACCTCCAACACGGCGACGGTCACCATCACCGTCAACCCAACGGCCGTCAACGACGTCTACACTGCCAGCGCCGGCAGCCCCTTGAACGTGGCGGCCAGCGGCGTCCTGGGCAACGATCTCGGTACGGGGCTGACCGTCAAGGGTGTCGTCGCCGGCCCCAGCCACGGCTCGCTTACCCTCAACGCCAACGGCTCGTTCACCTACACGCCGGCCGCCGGCTTCAGCGGCACCGACACCTTTACCTACAACGACAGCGACAGCAGCGGCGATACCTCCAACACGGCGACGGTCACCATCACCGTCAACCCGACGGCCGTCAACGACGTCTACACTGCCAGCGCCGGCAGCCCCTTGAACGTGGCGGCCAGCGGCGTCCTGGGCAACGATCTGGGTACGGGGCTGACCGTCAAGGGCGTGGTCGCCGGTCCCGCGCACGGCAGCCTGACGCTGAACAGCAACGGCTCGTTCGCCTACACGCCGGCCGCCGGCTTCAGCGGCACCGACAGCTTCGCCTACAACGACAGCGACAGCAGCGGCGATACCTCCAACACGGCGACGGTCACCATCACCGTCAACCCAACGGCCGTCAACGACGTCTACACTGCCAGCGCCGGCAGCCCCTTGAACGTGGCGGCCAGCGGCGTCCTGGGCAACGATCTCGGTACGGGGCTGACCGTCAAGGGCGTGGTCGCCGGTCCCGGCGATGGCTCGCTGACCTTGAACGCCAACGGTTCGTTCACCTACACGCCGGCCGCCGGCTTCAGCGGCACCGACACGTTCGCCTACAACGACAGCGACAGCAGCGGCGATACCTCCAACACGGCGACGGTCACCATCACCGTCAACCCGACGGCCGTCAACGACGTCTACACTGCCAGCGCCGGCAGCCCCTTGAACGTGGCGGCCAGCGGCGTCCTGGGCAACGACCTCGGTACGGGGCTGACCGTCAAGGGCGTGGTCGCCGGTCCCAGCGATGGCTCGCTGACCTTGAACGCCAACGGTTCGTTCAGCTACACGCCCAACGTTGGCTTCAGCGGTATCGACACCTTTACCTACAACGACAGCGACAGCAGCGGTGACACGTCCAACACGGCGACAGTGACGATCGCCGTGGGTGCTGCGGCGGTGAACGATTCGTACACGACCGCTGCCGGCAGCCTGCTGAGCGTCTCGGTTGGGACCGGGGTGCTCGCCAACGACCTCGGCAATGGCTTGACCGTCAAGGGCGTGGTCGCTGGTCCCAGCCACGGCTCGCTGATCCTAAATGCCAACGGTTCGTTCAGCTACACGCCGGCCGCCGGCTTTAGCGGGATCGACACCTTCACCTACAACGACACCGACAGCAGCGGCGACACCTCCAACACGGCCACGGTGACTATCACGGTCAACCCGACCGCGGTCAACGACGCGTACACCGCCAGCGCCGGCAGCCCGCTGATCGTGGCGGCCAGCGGCGTCCTGGGCAACGATCTCGGAACAGGGCTGACCGTCAAGGGTGTCGTCGCCGGCCCCAGCCACGGCTCGCTTACCCTCAACGCCAATGGTTCGTTCACCTACACGCCGGCCGCCGGCTTCAGCGGCACGGACAGCTTCGCCTACAACGACAGCGACAGCAGCAGCGACACGTCCAACACCGCCACCGTGAGCATTACCGTCGACCCAACGGCGGTCAACGACACGTATACGGCGAGCGCCAACGGCACGCTGAATGTCGCGGGCAGCGGCGTCCTGGGCAACGATCTGGGTACGGGACTGACCGTCAAGGGTGTCGTCGCCGGCCCCAGCCACGGCTCGCTTACCCTCAACGCCAACGGCTCGTTCACCTACACGCCGGCCGCCGGCTTCAGCGGCACCGACAGCTTCGCCTACAACGACAGTGACAGCAGCGGCGATACCTCCAACACGGCGACGGTCACCATCACCGTCAACCCGACGGCCGTCAACGACGTCTACACTGCCAGCGCCGGCAGCCCCTTGAACGTGGCGGCCAGCGGCGTCCTGGGCAACGACCTCGGTACGGGGCTGACCGTCAAGGGCGTGGTCGCCGGTCCCGCGCACGGCAGCCTGACGCTGAACGCCAACGGCTCGTTCGCCTACACGCCGGCCGCCGGCTTCAGCGGCACGGACAGCTTTACCTACAACGATAGCGACAGCAGCGGCGATACCTCCAACACGGCGACGGTCACCATCACCGTCAACCCAACG
Source organism: uncultured Gemmataceae bacterium (assembly GCA_963834865.1). Taxonomy (GTDB): domain Bacteria; phylum Planctomycetota; class Planctomycetia; order Gemmatales; family Gemmataceae; genus CAWIDK01. Next base: position 1,301,859 of record CAWIDK010000001.1, on the reverse strand, counting down.
GCCGTCAACGACGTCTACACTGCCAGCGCCGGCAGCCCCTTGAACGTGGCGGCCAGCGGCGTCCTGGGCAACGATCTCGGTACGGGGCTGACCGTCAAGGGTGTCGTCGCCGGCCCCAGCCACGGCTCGCTTACCCTCAACGCCAACGGCTCGTTCACCTACACGCCGGCCGCCGGCTTCAGCGGCACGGACAGCTTTACCTACAACGACAGCGACAGCAGCGGCGATACCTCCAACACGGCGACGGTCACCATCACCGTCAACCCGACGGCCGTCAACGACGTCTACACTGCCAGCGCCGGCAGCCCCTTGAACGTGGCGGCCAGCGGCGTCCTGGGCAACGATCTGGGTACGGGGCTGACCGTCAAGGGCGTGGTCGCCGGTCCCAGCCACGGCAGCCTGACGCTGAACAGCAACGGCTCGTTCGCCTACACGCCGGCCGCTGGCTTCAGCGGCACGGACAGCTTCGCCTACAACGACAGCGACAGCAGCGGCGATACCTCCAACACGGCGACGGTCACCATCACCGTCAACCCAACGGCCGTCAACGACGTTTACACTGCCAGCGCCGGCAGCCCCTTGAACGTGGCGGCCAGCGGCGTCCTGGGCAACGATCTCGGTACGGGGCTGACCGTCAAGGGCGTGGTCGCCGGTCCCGCGCACGGCAGCCTGACGCTGAACGCCAACGGCTCGTTCGCCTACACGCCGGCCGCCGGCTTCAGCGGCACGGACACGTTCGCCTACAACGATAGCGACAGCAGCGGCGATACCTCCAACACGGCGACGGTCACCATCACCGTCAACCCAACGGCCGTCAACGACGTCTACACTGCCAGCGCCGGCAGCCCCTTGAACGTGGCGGCCAGCGGCGTCCTGGGCAACGATCTCGGTACGGGGCTGACCGTCAAGGGCGTGGTCGCCGGTCCCAGCGATGGCTCGCTGACCTTGAACGCCAACGGTTCGTTCACCTACACGCCGGCCGCCGGCTTCAGCGGCACCGACACGTTCGCCTACAACGACAGCGACAGCAGCGGCGATACCTCCAACACGGCGACGGTCACCATCACCGTCAACCCGACGGCCGTCAACGACGTTTACACTGCCAGCGCCGGCAGCCCCTTGAACGTGGCGGCCAGCGGCGTCCTGGGCAACGACCTCGGTACGGGGCTGACCGTCAAGGGCGTGGTCGCCGGTCCCAGCGATGGCTCGCTGACCTTGAACGCCAACGGTTCGTTCAGCTACACGCCCAACGTTGGCTTCAGCGGTATCGACACCTTTACCTACAACGACAGCGACAGCAGCGGTGACACGTCCAACACGGCGACAGTGACGATCGCCGTGGGTGCTGCGGCGGTGAACGATTCGTACACGACCGCTGCCGGCAGCCTGCTGAGCGTCTCGGTTGGGACCGGGGTGCTCGCCAACGACCTCGGCAATGGCTTGACCGTCAAGGGCGTGGTCGCTGGTCCCAGCCACGGCTCGCTGATCCTAAATGCCAACGGTTCGTTCAGCTACACGCCGGCCGCCGGCTTTAGCGGGATCGACACCTTCACCTACAACGACACCGACAGCAGCGGCGACACCTCCAACACGGCCACGGTGACTATCACGGTCAACCCGACCGCGGTCAACGACGCGTACACCGCCAGCGCCGGCAGCCCGCTGATCGTGGCGGCCAGCGGCGTCCTGGGCAACGATCTCGGAACAGGGCTGACCGTCAAGGGTGTCGTCGCCGGCCCCAGCCACGGCTCGCTTACCCTCAACGCCAATGGTTCGTTCACCTACACGCCGGCCGCCGGCTTCAGCGGCACGGACAGCTTCGCCTACAACGACAGCGACAGCAGCGGCGATACCTCCAACACGGCCACCGTGAGCATTACCGTCGACCCAACGGCGGTCAACGACACGTATACGGCGAGCGCCAACGGCACGCTGAATGTCGCGGGCAGCGGCGTCCTGGGCAACGATCTGGGTACGGGACTGACCGTCAAGGGTGTCGTCGCCGGCCCCAGCCACGGCTCGCTTACCCTCAACGCCAACGGCTCGTTCACCTACACGCCGGCCGCCGGCTTCAGCGGCACCGACAGCTTCGCCTACAACGACAGTGACAGCAGCGGCGATACCTCCAACACGGCGACGGTCACCATCACCGTCAACCCGACGGCCGTCAACGACGTCTACACTGCCAGCGCCGGCAGCCCCTTGAACGTGGCGGCCAGCGGCGTCCTGGGCAACGACCTCGGTACGGGGCTGACCGTCAAGGGCGTGGTCGCCGGTCCCGCGCACGGCAGCCTGACGCTGAACGCCAACGGCTCGTTCGCCTACACGCCGGCCGCCGGCTTCAGCGGCACGGACAGCTTTACCTACAACGATAGCGACAGCAGCGGCGATACCTCCAACACGGCGACGGTCACCATCACCGTCAACCCAACGGCCGTCAACGACGTCTACACTGCCAGCGCCGGCAGCCCCTTGAACGTGGCGGCCAGCGGCGTCCTGGGCAACGATCTCGGTACGGGGCTGACCGTCAAGGGTGTCGTCGCCGGCCCCAGCCACGGCTCGCTTACCCTCAACGCCAACGGCTCGTTCACCTACACGCCGGCCGCCGGCTTCAGCGGCACGGACAGCTTTACCTACAACGACAGCGACAGCAGCGGCGATACCTCCAACACGGCGACGGTCACCATCACCGTCAACCCGACGGCCGTCAACGACGTCTACACTGCCAGCGCCGGCAGCCCCTTGAACGTGGCGGCCAGCGGCGTCCTGGGCAACGATCTGGGTACGGGGCTGACCGTCAAGGGCGTGGTCGCCGGTCCCAGCCACGGCAGCCTGACGCTGAACAGCAACGGCTCGTTCGCCTACACGCCGGCCGCTGGCTTCAGCGGCACGGACAGCTTCGCCTACAACGACAGCGACAGCAGCGGCGATACCTCCAACACGGCGACGGTCACCATCACCGTCAACCCAACGGCCGTCAACGACGTCTACACTGCCAGCGCCGGCAGCCCCTTGAACGTGGCGGCCAGCGGCGTCCTGGGCAACGATCTCGGTACGGGGCTGACCGTCAAGGGCGTGGTCGCCGGTCCCGCGCACGGCAGCCTGACGCTGAACGCCAACGGCTCGTTCACCTACACGCCGGCCGCCGGCTTCAGCGGCACGGACAGCTTTACCTACAACGATAGCGACAGCAGCGGCGATACCTCCAACACGGCGACGGTGAGCATCACGGTCAACCCAACCGCGGTGAACGACACGTACACTGCCAGCGCCGGCAGCCCCTTGAACGTGGCGGCCAGCGGCGTCCTGGGCAACGATCTCGGTACGGGGCTGACCGTCAAGGGTGTCGTCGCCGGCCCCAGCCACGGCAGCCTGACGCTGAACAGCAACGGCTCGTTCAGCTACACCCCCAGCGCCGGTTTCAGCGGCACGGACACCTTTACCTACAACGACAGCGACAGCAGCGGCGATACCTCCAACACGGCGACGGTGAGCATCACGGTCAACCCAACCGCGGTGAACGACACGTACACTGCCAGCGCCGGCAGCCCGTTGAACGTGGCGGCCAGCGGCGTCCTGGGCAACGATCTCGGTACGGGGCTGACCGTCAAGGGCGTGGTCGCCGGTCCCGCGCACGGCAGCCTGACGCTGAACGCCAACGGTTCGTTCACCTACACGCCGGCCGCTGGCTTCAGCGGCACCGACACGTTCGCCTACAACGACAGCGACAGCAGCGGCGATACCTCCAACACGGCGACGGTCACCATCACCGTCAACCCAACGGCCGTCAACGACGTCTACACTGCCAGCGCCGGCAGCCCCTTGAACGTGGCGGCCAGCGGCGTCCTGGGCAACGATCTGGGTACGGGGCTGACCGTCAAGGGCGTGGTCGCCGGTCCCAGCCACGGCAGCCTGACGCTGAACGCCAACGGCTCGTTCACCTACACGCCGGCCGCCGGCTTCAGCGGCACGGACACGTTCGCCTACAACGATAGCGACAGCAGCGGCGATACCTCCAACACGGCGACGGTCACCATCACCGTCAACCCAACGGCCGTCAACGACGTCTACACTGCCAGCGCCGGCAGCCCCTTGAACGTGGCGGCCAGCGGCGTCCTGGGCAACGATCTCGGTACGGGGCTGACCGTCAAGGGCGTGGTCGCCGGTCCCGCGCACGGCAGCCTGACGCTGAACAGCAACGGCTCGTTCGCCTACACGCCGGCCGCCGGCTTCAGCGGCACCGACAGCTTTACCTACAACGACAGCGACAGCAGCGGCGATACCTCCAACACGGCGACGGTCACCATCACCGTCAACCCGACGGCCGTCAACGACGTCTACACTGCCAGCGCCGGCAGCCCCTTGAACGTGGCGGCCAGCGGCGTCCTGGGCAACGATCTCGGTACGGGGCTGACCGTCAAGGGCGTGGTCGCCGGTCCCGCGCACGGCAGCCTGACGCTGAACAGCAACGGCTCGTTCGCCTACACGCCGGCCGCCGGCTTCAGCGGCACGGACACCTTTACCTACAACGACAGTGACAGCAGCGGCGATACCTCCAACACGGCGACGGTCACCATCACCGTCAACCCAACGGCCGTCAACGACGTCTACACTGCCAGCGCCGGCAGCCCCTTGAACGTGGCGGCCAGCGGCGTCCTGGGCAACGATCTGGGTACGGGGCTGACCGTCAAGGGTGTCGTCGCCGGCCCCAGCCACGGCAGCCTGACGCTGAACAGCAACGGCTCGTTCAGCTACACCCCCAGCGCCGGTTTCAGCGGCACGGACACCTTCACTTACAACGACAGCGACAGCAGCGGCGACACGTCCAACACCGCCACCGTTACCATCACCGTGGCTCCTTCGGGAACGGTCACCGGGCTGGTTTACCTGGACGCCAATCGCAACGGACAGCTGGACAGCGGCGAGCCGGGCATTGGCGAGGTCGTGGTCGCCGCCATCGACAGTACCGGGACCGCGGTCGCCGCCGTCACCACTGACTCCGGCGGCAACTACGGTTTCGAGTCGCTGCGTCCGGGCACCTATACGATTGAGGAGACGCCGCTGGCCGGCTACGGCAGCAGCACGCCAGAATTCGTGCCGGTTTCCATCAGCGCCAATCAAAACGTCACCGGGGTGGACTTCGGCAACACGTTGGGCAGCCTCTCCGGTACGGTCTACGTGGACGTCAACAACAATGGAACCAAGGACGCCAACGAGCCTGGAATCCCCGGTGTCACGCTGCAACTCACCGGCACGGACATTCGCGGCGTACCGGTCACGGAGACGACGGTCACGTCCCTGACGGGTACGTACACATTTGCGGATCTGCTCGCGGGCACGTATACCATCACCGCGACGGCACCAGCCAACTACTCCAGCGGTTTGCCCGCGGTCGGGACGCTCGGCGGCACGCTGGGCGCCAGCCTGGTGAGCAGTATCCCCGTCGGCGCGAGTGCCATGGGATTCCACTACGACTTCGGCGAGCGCGGGCCGACCCTGTCCGGCACTGTCTTCCAGGACACGAACCGCAACGGTTTGCTCGATCCGGGTGAGCCGGGGCTCGCCAACATCACCGTGTCGCTGCGCGACAGCACCGGCGATATCGTCGGCTTCACGCAGACCGGGCCGGACGGATCGTACCTGTTCAACCTCGCCACCCTCGGCCTGCCGGTGGGGTCGTACAGCGTCGCCCAGGTACAGCCGGCCGGTTACGGCACGAGCACGCCGAGCTCGGCGAGTGTCAGCGTCCCGATCACGGGCGTCACCGGCGTCAATTTCGGCGACACACTCGGCAGCCTCGGGGGCTTCGTCTACCTCGATGCCAATCACGACGGCCGGCGCGAGCCGACGGAATCCGGGCTCAGTGGCGTTACCGTGACCCTCACCGGAACCACGTCGACGGGCTCGATTCTCAATCTCACGCTCGTCACCAATGCCGACGGCAGCTATCGCTTCGACCAATTGCCGGCCAGCAACGCCAGCGGCTACACGCTCACCGAGACCACTCCGGCGGGATACCTTGCCGGCCAGGCCGACGCGGGCACGGTCAATGGTTCGGCGGTCGGTGTTGCGGGCAAGACGACGATCAGCGCGACCGTGCTCGGTCCTGGGCTCCAGGGACTCAACTTCGATTTCGGCAACCTGATTGCCAAGGGCCAAACCTTCATCAGTGGCGAGGTCTACGACGACCAGAATGCCAACGGAATCCTCGACGCGGGCGAGCCCGGTTTGGCCGGCGTGCCGATCGAGCTTCGTCAGGGGACCACGGTCCTTGCGACCCTCGTCACCGACAGCAACGGATTCTACCGCTTCGACCATATCGTCCCGGGCAGCTACACCCTGGTCGAAGCCACTCCGGCGCCCGGCTTCGCCGACAGCACGCCCGCCACGATTGGCCCCGTCAAGGTGGGCACCTCTGGCGTGGACAACCGGGATTTCGGCGAGGCCAGCGGCCAACTCGGCGGCGTCGTATACATCGACGCGAACAACAACGGCGTCCAGGACCCCGGCGAGCCCGGGCTTCCCGGGGTCGTAATCCAGTTGAGCGGCGTCGACGCGAGCGGTCCTGTCAGCAGCGCCGTCATCACCGGACCCGACGGCGCGTATACGTTCACGGGCCTGCTACCCGGTACCTACGCCATTACCGAAACGCCTCCGCCCGGCCTCGACACCGGCCTCGCAACGCGGGGGACCATCAACGGTACGACGATCGGGATCGCGGGAACGGGCGCCATCACGGGCATTACTCTCGGGGTCGGGCAGATCGGCGTCAACTACGACTTCGGCGAACGCTCGAGCAAACTGTCCGGCAGCGTCTACCTCGACGCCAACGACAACGGCCAGCTCGACGCCGGCGAACCGGGCATCTCCGGCGTGCTGCTCCACCTCACCGGCACGGATGCGAGCAACCAGTTGATTGACCGTGCAACGTTGACCGGGGCGGACGGGTCGTTCTCCTTCGACGTGCCCGCAGGTACGTACACGATCACCGAGACACCGCCCGCCGGCTATCTCGACGGCACCGATCAGGCGGGCACGGCCGGTGGCACGCCGGGCACGAACGTCATCAGCACGATCGACGTTGCCACGGGAGCACAGGCGACCGGATACGACTTCGGCGAGTTGATGCAGCCTGGGACCGGCGAAGTGAACGGCCTGGTTTTCCTCGACAGCCAGCCCGCCGACGGCATCCGCGAACCCGGCGAGCCCGGTGAGGCCGGCGTCACTGTCAAGCTGCTCGACGCCGCCAGCAACGTCGTTGCCACGACCACGACGGCCCCGGATGGCACGTTCTTCTTCGCCAACGTCGCGCCCGGTACGTACACGGCGGCCGTTACCACGCCGGCCGGTATGGGCAACAGCACGCCGACCAGCAGTATGCTGACCGTCGCGCCGGGAATCGTCGCCGCGCCGGCTCCCTTCGGCCTGACTTTGAGCAGCCTCTCCGGCTCGGTATTCCAGGACCTGAACATGAACGGCACCCGGGACGCCAACGATCCCGGCATCGCGGGCGTTGTCGTCGTGCTCACGGGAACCGATGCGAGCGGCGCCAGCGTCGATCTCACCGCGACGACCGACCGCAACGGCGACTATGTATTCGCCAATCTGCTCGCCGGCAATTACACGATCACGGCCCCGCAAAATCAGCCGGCTCTCGCCCGTTTCTACGACGGCGGCGTTTTCGCCGTGCGTGCGGGCGATCGCGGTTACCTCGACAATAACCACGACGGCACCGTCGATGCCGGGGACACGCCGCTGGGGATTCGCAACCCCGCCAACGGCAACGTGCTGTCCGGGCTCGTTCTGGGCGGCGGACAGCAGGGAATTGCGAACAACTTCGATGAGGTGCCGCCGGCCGATCCCTTTGGCTTCGTCTTCGAGGACCGCAACGACAACGGCATCTTCGTGCCCGGCGACAAGGGCATTGCCAACGTGCAGGTGACGATTTCGGGAATCAACGCCCTGACCGGACTGCCCCTGGCCCCGTCCGACATCGATTTCGGCAACGACGACAACCTCGACGGCGACAACAACCCGTTCACGCGCCGGACCGATGCCACCGGCCTCTGGGCATTCGAGGTCATTCCGCCCGGCGACTACACCATCACGTTGACGCAGCCTGCCGGTTATTTTCCCGGCGCCTTGCAGAACGGCGATCCGAGCCTGCCGGCTCCCACGACTGGAACAACCACGAAAAACGGTGCGGTGATCTCGGAGTTCTTCTCCGGCATCGTGGAAGCGCCGGCTCAGGTGCGCGGGCCGTTCAATTTCGCCGAATTGAAGCCGTCCACCATCGGCGGTATCGCCTTCTGGGATAGTAGCAATAACGGCGTGTACCAGAACGGCGAGATGCTGGCCACCAACGTCCTGATCACCCTGACCGGCGTCGACGACCAGGGGCATCGGGTGACGCAAACCGTGAATACCAACGCGGTGGGTGCATTCGCCTTCACCAACCTGCGGCCCAGCGACGCGGCCGGCTATACGATCACCCTGACCCCGCCGAGCGGTACCAAGGCCGGCAAGACGAGCGGCCCCAGCGGATCGCGCAACGTCGGCTCGGTCAGCCATATCGTGCTGGGGGAGGCTGCCAACCTCGACTTCCAGCTCGGCATCCTGGGCGACCCCGTCGCGAGCAAGCGGAACCTGCTCGTGTGATTCCTCTTGTTTTTCCTGAAGGAGCGGGTATCTCCCTTTACTCGATCCTCGAAGGAAAAGCGGAATCGACGCACCTGCCGTCCTGCGCACCGCGAGCGCGGCCCAGTGGCTGGCAAGGTGCGCGAAGTGGGGAGGCGGCGATGAAACTCCGCTGTGCCGTGCTGCTTGCCTGGATAATCGGTGCCGCGCTGCCCGTCGAGGCGCGGTCCCAGTACACCGCCGCGGTCGCCGATTTACCCGACTTGCCCGGGGCTTCCAACCTTTCGTCCACTTGCTGGGTGCGCGGCGAGTACCTGTTGTGGTGGCTAAAGGACCAGGCCCTGCCGCCCCTGGTGACCACCAGCGCGACGCAGGCCTCGGTAGGCCGGATCGGTTTCGGCGACACGAGCGTCTTGTACGGCGGTGACGTCGACGGCAAGGTTCGCCAGGGCTTTCGCATCACTGCCGGCGCTGCCCCCTGGACGCTGCTGGACGATAGCGTACAGCTGGGCCTGGAAGGCTCGTTCTTCACGTTGGAACCTCACAACAACGACTTTGTTGCTTCCTCCACCGGCGTCCCGGTCCTGGCCAGGCCCTTCGTGGACGTGCTGACCGGACAGTCACGGGTCGAACAGGTGGCCAATTTGCTGCTCATGGACAATGCCGGCAATCTGCTCGCCCGCGCCGTGGCCGGCACGGTGACGATCAACAACCCCAGCTACATGCTTGGCAGCGAGCTAAATGGCGCCCTAATTGTTGGCGACAATGAGATGGTCAAGGTCCACTTCCTCGCCGGGGCGCGCTACCTCTACCTCCAGGATAGTCTGAATATCCGCGAGGATCTCCTTCAGGCCGCCAACGCGGCGTTCGGCATCCCCGAGACGAGCTTCGTCGTCGAGGACCGTTTCCACACCCACAACGAGTTCGTCGGCGGACAACTCGGCATGCGGACGCTTGTTCAGATCGACGGCTTCAGCCTGGAAGTCCTGGCGAAGGTGGCCCTCGGCACGACGCATCAGTCGGTCACGATCGACGGAGCGACGACGACGACCGTCGCGGGCGCAGCCCCGGTTTCCGGGTTCGGCGGCTTGCTCGCGCTGCCGACGAACATCGGCTCATATTCCCGCGATCGCTTCACCGTCGTTCCGGAGGTTAACGTAACCCTCGGCTATCAGCTCACGTCCTGGCTGCGCGGTTTCGTGGGCTACAACTTTCTCTACTGGAGCAGCGTGGTCCGCGCTGGCGAGCAGATCGACCTGGGCGTCAACCCGAATTACATCCCGCCTCCGGTCACGCCGACAACCGGCCCGCCCCGGCCGGCGTTTCTTGGCACGACCACCGATCTGTGGGTGCAAGGGCTCACGTTTGGGGTCGAACTCAGTTATTGAGGACACCGGCCTCCAGGTCCTCATCACTACGCGACCTCAGCCGTCGGCCCGTCGGCCGGGTCCAGCGCGGCCGCGTCGAGGTGTAAACGTCTGCACGTCGGCCGCACGTCGGCCGCGGGTCGAGGGCGTGGCGATCGCCGGCAGCTCCGCCAGTCGAAAGCCGGTCGGGGTCGAGGGCGTGGCCGGTCGAGTGCCTGCACCAGCTCGGCCGCGGTCGAGGTGACCCTGCGCTGCCTCGTCGAGCGCCACACCTGTGAGTGTTTGGCACCAGAGGGGCTGCCGTAGACCCTAGACACGGGAGACGATCGCGGCGATTCGGGAGACAGGCTGGCGACTTGTCAGCCTACGGCAACAACGGGCTGGGCTCAATGGCGACGCTGAGGCGGTTCGACCGGGGGATTGCCGAGCTGGTGGCTGGTCACCGGGCCCGTAGACGCCGAGGCGGTGTTGCAGGCAGCGACGCCGATCCGGACGTGCGGCACGGTCGAGGTCGATACTGGGATGGGGGTGGTCGGTTCGCTTGACGCGCTTGCCTCTTTGCCGAGAGCGGAAGATGCAGGACAACTGGGTGAGGGTGAAGATCCCTTTGCGGTTGTACCTCTTCAATTCCTTCTCGCCGACGCCCGCCAGGAGGCTGATGTCGTCTGCTTCTTCCGCCTTCTTGCGGCACCCCTGGCGGAACTCGCACTGCTGGCAGTGCCCGTTCAACGTCAGCCGCGGCGGCTCGCCGCCCTGCTGGAGCCGCTTCAGCTCATCCAGCACCAACTCCACCTGGCGGCAGAGCTTCGCGTCGAGCCGAACCTTGCCCAGTCCGGCCTCCGGCCCGCGAGCTGCGCATCCTCGGACCGAACTGCCTGGGCATTATTCAGCCCCATTCGGGCCTCAATGCCAGCTTCGCCGCGAGCATGGCACGGCCGGGCCGAGTGGCGCTCCTGAGCCAGAGCGGGGCGATCTGCACGTCGGTGCTTGATTGGGCCCGCGAGAGCAATCTCGGCTTCAGCGCCTTCGTCAGCGTCGGCACCATGCTCGACGTTGATTTCGCCGATCTGCTCGACTACTTCGGTGACGACCTGAACACGCGCAGCATCGTACTGTACATGGAATCGGTCGGCGACGCGCGGCGGTTCTTCAGTGCCGCACGCGCCGTGGCGCGGGCCAAGCAGGTCATCGTCGTCAAGGCGGCCCGGCACGAGGCCGGGGCTCGCGCCGCCGCGTCGCACACCGGAGCGCTCGCTGGCTCGGACGCGGTGTTCGACGCGGCGATCCGGCGCGGGCCTGTTGCGCGTCGACACGATCCCGGACCTGTTCAACATGGCCGAGATCCTCGGCTCGCAGCCGCCGCCACACGGTCCGGCGCTCGCGATCATCACCAACGCGGGCGGCCTCGGCGTGATGGCGACCGACGAGCTGATGATCGCAGGCGGCCAGCTCGCGGCGCTCAGCCCCGCCACGCTCGACGCCTTGAACCAGGTCCTCCCGCCGTTCTGGAGCCACGCCAATCCGGTGGACGTGCTCGGCGACGCCACGCCGGAACGCTACCGTCAGGCAGTCGAGATCTGTGCTAAGGACCCGGCCGTGCATGGATTGCTGGTGCTGCTGTCACCGCAAGCGATGACCGACCCGACCGCGACGGCCCGCCAGCTCGTCCCCTTTGCCCGCCTCGAAGGCAAGCCGGTCCTGGCGTCCTGGATGGGCGGCACCGATGTGCGCGAGGGGCGGAGCGTGCTGGGGCAGGCCGGCATCGCCACCTTCGACTCGCCCGAGGCCGCGATCGGTGCTTTTCTGCACATGGTGCAGTACCGCCGAAACCAGGAGCTGCTCTATGAGGCGCCGGCCGCGTTGCCGCAGGACTGGCAGCCCAACGCGGCTCAAACCCGCCAGCTCATCGCCAAGGTGCAGTCGACCGGTCGGGCGCTGATGACCGAATTCGAGGCCAAGGAGCTGCTCGCCTGCTACGGCATTCCCGTCGTGTCGACCGAGACCGCCCAGAACGCGGACGAGGCGGTCGATCGCGCCCGCAAGGTCGGCTTCCCGGTGGTGCTCAAGCTCTGGTCGGAAGTCATCACGCACAAGACCGACGCTGGCGGCGTGCAGCTCAACCTGCCCGACGACGCGTCGGTGCGCCGGGCGTTCGCGCTGATCCAGGGCAACGCCGCCCGCTACGACACCCAAGTAGGTGCCGCGAGCCGAGCGGCACTGGGTCCGGCTCGGCTCGCCGGACCTACCGAGAGTGAGGGTGCCGCGAGCCGAGCGGCACCGGGTCCGGCTCGGCTCGCCGGACCTACCGAGAGCCGCCCCGTATTCCTGGGCGTGACGGTGCAGCCGATGATCCAGCGCAGGGGCTACGAGCTGATCGTCGGCAGCTCGGTGGACGCGCAGTTTGGCCCGGTGATTCTCTTTGGCGCGGGTGGAGTGATGGTCGAGATTTTCCAGGACCGGGCGCTGGGCTTGCCGCCGCTCAACCGCACGCTGGCCCGCCGGCTCATCGAGCGGACGCAGATCGCCAAGGCACTCGCGGGCATTCGCGGCCAGCGCCCGGTGCCGATGGACCAGCTCGAACTCTTGCTGGTGCGTTTCAGCTCCATGCTGTGCGAGCTCGCGGAGGTGCAGGAGGTGGACATTAATCCGCTGCTCGCAACTCCTGAGGGCCTGCTCGCCCTGGACGCCCGCGTGTTGCTCGTGCCGCCAGGAACGCCGCCGGAGAGCCGGCCGCGGCTCACGATCGAGCCGTATCCGAGCCAGTACACGTCGACCTGGCAGCTGCCGGATGGCACGCCGGTGGTAATCCGCGCCATACGCCCGGAGGATGAGGCGCTGCTGATCGCGCACCATGCGACGCTGTCGGCGCCGTCGATCCGGATGCGCTTCTTCAGCATGGTCAAGGCGCTCAACCGCGAGAGCCTGATCCGCCTGTGCCAGCTGGATTACGCCGCGGGATGGCGCTGGTCGCCGAGCGCCGCCTGTCGGAGGGCCGGACCGAGGTCCTGGGCGTCTCGCGCTATGACATGAGCCCCGAGACGCGCGACGCCGAGTTTGCCGTGGTGGTCACCGACGCGCTGCAAGGGCAGGGTCTCGGCCTGCGTCTGATGCAACGGCTCATCGAGGTGGCCCGCGAGCGCGGGGTGCGGCGGTTGGTCGGTTACGTGCTGCGCCAACGCCCCAATGCTTACATTGGCCCAGGAATTGGCCTTCAAGGAAATTCAGGCGGTGGAAAGTCAGGTGGCGCAGGTGGCACTGGAGTTGTGAGGCCCAGATCCTTCATCAGGTCCCACCAGAATTGGACTTTACCCGCTTATTGTGGCAAGCGGCCAAAACGCGAGCGCGCACAGCCGGCCGCATCTGCGCCAGTTCAGCAACCTAGTGTGCGGATTCGGCACTGAATTCGGCACACCACGGCGACGCAGGAGCGAGCGACTTCGTGCGATCGCACGGAAAAAAACGCGAGCGCGCCTGCTAGGTGAGCGGCATCCCTTTTGCAATTTTTCCCCCGCGAGGTTCTTCAGCCCGAATGAGCAATCGGGTTATTCTCATGATCGCGAGGGAGGTTTCCATGACCGTGCATACCTCATCGGAGCGGCTCGCCGCAGCGCTGGCGAAGACGCACCACCAGTGGGAATCGCGACGCCTGGCGGAACTGCCGTCGGCGGCCGCGCGGCCGCGTCCGCCGGCTCCGACGATTGCGATCAGCCGGGAGGCCGGAGCCAACGGCGGCGCGGTCGCCCGTGCCATCGGCGAGCGTCTCGGTTGGCCCGTCTACGACCGCGAATTGGTGCAGCTCGTGGCCGATAGCCTGAACGTGCGTGCCAGCCTGTTGCACGACCTTGACGAGCGGCGGTCCAACTGGATCCGGGAGTGCATGGAAAGCCTTGGCTCGGGCCCCGACGTAACGCATGGCGCGTATGTGCATCGCCTCATCGAAACCGTGCTGGCCCTGGCGGCGCACGGGGAGTGTGTGGTTGTCGGTCGCGGGGCCGCCGCGGTCTTGCCCAGCGCCACGACCCTGCGCGTGCGGTTGGTGGCCCCGCGGGAGCACCGGATCGCGGTAATCCAGGAACGCCGCCAGGTGTCCCGGGAGGAAGCGGCACGCTGGATCGAGACGACCGATCATGAGCGCAGCGGTTTTCTGCGGGAACATTTTGGCGTCGATCTAACGAACCCGACCAAATGCGACCTCGTGTTGAACACCGCGCGGTTCACCGTCGCCCAGTGCGCGGAAGTCGTTATCGCAGCTCTGCAGCGCCTGCAGCAACCCCGCTGACAGCGCCGGGTACGATTTGTCACGGTCCGTCCGTCTGCGAGAAACGCGCGGCGATCAGTTCCAGCACCTGCCGCGTGATTTCTTCCTGCCGCTCGCGCCGTTCCAGGTCGAGCAGGTGCTGTTGCATCTTCTCGGTGTTGCGCGTCGCGCCGTCCATCGCCGTCAGCCGGCTCGCCTGCTCACTGGCAAACGAGTCGGCCGCGATTCGGTACAGGCGAATGAACGCGTACTCGCTGATCAGCCCTGCGAGCAGTTCGGGCCGCGACAGGTAGCGATGATAGGTCACCGGCTGCGGGTCGCGCACCGTAGCAACATGCGCCGGGTCGATCGGCAGGACCAGCTCCTCCGTCGCCACCTGCTCGCTTACCGAGCGGTAGCGATTGTAGAGCACACGGCGCACCCCGATCTGCCCGGAAGCGTAGCGATGGTCGACCAGGCCCGCCAACTGCTTGACCAGATCGCGGAGCCCGTGCAGCGAGGTCGCAGCGGCAACGGCGGCATTCGGGCGGATGGGCCGCCATTTGCCGCTGGCCGCGGACGCCGACCACGACCAGCTCCACCTCGCCGACCGGCCGTAGCTCGTGCCAGCGCCGCTCGGCCAGCGCCAGCACGTTCTGGTTGAACGTGCCGCAAAACGGCTGCTCCAACGTCATCACCAACAGCAGCGTTGGCCGGCCGGCCGGCACCGGCAGGCCCACCGCGCCGTCGAGCTGTAATGCCAGCGCCCTTAGCACTACCTCGTCGTACCGCGCTGCCGCGGCCAGCGCGCTGCGCCCCTGGATACGTCCCGCCGCTATCGCGCGCATCGCCCCGACGATGTCGTGGATGGTGCCGACCGCCTCGCGCCGTTGCCGCGTTTGCTGCATGCTCATGGCCGTGCCTCCTGGGCAATGTCGCGCCCCACGGCCTCGAACGCCGAGCGCAGCAGCGACTCGACATCCGCCGTCAACGCGGTGCGCGTCTCCAGCTTGCGCAGCAGCTCGGGATGAAGCGTCTCAAGCCGGCGTCCGAGCGCGTCCAGCCACGCGGCGACCCGCTCAATCGGCACCGCATCGAGCGCGCCCTGCCGCAAGGCATAGAGCATGGCGATCTCCAGGCCGACTCGCCACGGTGCGAGCCGCGGCGCCAATCGCCGCGGGTCAGTTTCGCACACGGGGCGGCCATGGAATCAGAATCTCAGAATCCAAAGACCTCGGGCCCCAATTTTCTTGTCGAGCGCAAGCGAATAGGGGTAATGCACAGCGTGGTCGAGCTGCGCAGCAGCTGCAAACCTGAGTCCACCACGCGAGAGCTGATGGGCTGCCAGCCGTGCTTGTACTTCCACGGCCAGGCCCGGAGGGCCGAAACGCTCGGCGAAGCTCTCAGTTTTCAGCCCGGCCTGCCGGTCAGGACGAAATCCTCCGAAAACGCGCAGGTTTGGGACCAGCACGCAAGCAGCAACGGCGAAACCAACAGCTCGTTAGGAAATGTCAGTCGCCAGTCGCCCCGATATTGCAAGAGCCGCCGATGAGCGCGGACTTCTTCAACGAGCTGGCGCGGGTCAAGACGATGATCTCGGTCGTCTCGCCGCCGTTTCGGCCGGCGCGGACCATCCGCCCCACGTGTATTTGCTGGATGATCCCGTCGATGAAGGGGTCGCGGCGGAGCTGCAGGACTGGTTGTTCGAGCAAGTCAGGAGCGGGGCAGTGAACCGCTCCCTGACGGTCGCGGCTCCTCCTCGCCCAGCACGTCTTCCATGCCGCCCGCGCGGCGTCCCTAGCCGCGGCCGGGAAAGGCCAGGACGAGCCGCCGCTCGACGACACGGCAAAGGCCAAGCTCCGGCGGCAAGCCCTCGACTGGCTCAAAGCCGAGCTGACCGCCTGCAAGAACCCCGAGGGCTCGAAGACTCGCCCGCGGGCTTGCAGGAAAAAGGAAAGCCCGCGAGCCAGCCTGTAAGCCGGGTTCTGTTCCGGAGGCCGAGGCCTCCGGCGGCGGTCATTTATCTAGGCCCCGGATTGCTCCGGCGCTCGAGCGGCCTACCCGGGAGTCGATAACGGGCCGGACCAGCCCTGCTCCCATATTTGGCCTTGCTCCCGGTGGGGTTTGCCGAGCCAGCCGGTCACCCGGCTGCTGGTGGGCTCTTACATTAAGGGACCGAGGCCCCCCCACCTTTTCACCCTTACCTGGCGAACCAGCAAGCTGGCCCACCAGGCGGTATGCTTTCTGTTGCACTTTCCCTGTCCTTGACGACCGGCAGGCGTCGTCTTGGACGGTGGGCATTACCCACCACCGCGTCCTATGGAGCCCGGACTTTCCTCTTTCCCGGGGCTTGCGCCGCATGGGACAGCGACCGTCCGGCTGACTCGCGGACCTTCCTGCTTCCATCTTATCGACTTGACCGGCACGGCCACGCGTTTATACTGGGAAATGAAAGGGCCTGTGCCGAATGGCGTTAAGATAAGGCAGAAAACCGGCGAGCCCGCGGCGCGAGCCAAGGGCGAGCCGCGTGATTTCCGGCACTTTTCGCTCGCCTTGGCTCGCGCCGCGGGCTCGCGGGACATGAAACGCCTTATGTCAATGCCATTCGGCCTGTGCCCCTGAATGAACCGCCTGTCTGCCGGTTTCGACCCCTCTCCGTTCTGGGATTGCCAGCAATGAGACGTGCCTTGTGTTGCCTCATCGCCCTGGGATGTTTCGCCGTCGCCGGGACCGTCCGGCGCAGGAGCCTGCCGACGCGGAGCTGGATTTCGTCCGCAAGCTGCGGGCCAAGGGCTACATCGACCTGGCCAAGGATTATCTGGAGAAGATGGCCAAGCGCAAGGACCCCCAGCTCGCGGGCATCCTGCCGTTGGAGCAGGCGCGGACCTTGCTGGCCGCCGCGCGAAAAGGACGCCGAGCAGCGCTTCGGCATGTTCGCGCAGGCGCGCGAGTTCCTCAAGGACTACGCCGCCAAGAACGCCGGCAAGCCCGAGGCGGCCCAGGGCAGCCTGGAGCTGGCCCGCCTGTCCACCTATGAGGGCCTGGCGCTGTTGACCAAGGCGCTGCGCGAGCTCGACCCCGCCGCCCAGCAGGACCTGGCCAGGCCGGCCGAGGCGAAGTTCGTCACCGCGGCCGGCGAGTTGGAGGCGGCCGTCAAGCTCCTGCAAGGACTCGCCGAGGACGCGCAGGTTTCCGAGCAGCTCAAGAAACAGCTCAAGGCCGAGCTGACGCAGGCGCGCTTCGATCGCGGCATCAATTTCATCAATCAGGCCCGCACCTACGTCAACACCAGTAAGGAAGACCTCAACCTCAAGCGCGCTCAGATCGTCCAGGAAGCGAAGAAGATCTTCGATTCGCTGCGCGAGGAGGAGGAGCTGAATATCCGCTCCCAGGCAAACGCCTGGCTGATGAAGATCGCCATGGAGTCGCAGGATCCCAACGAGGTGCAGAAATACTACAACCGCGTGATGGGCTACAAGGCCGCCGACGCCCGCGCCGGTCAGCGCTGGGTGCGGCTGTTCGACATGCAGGACGCGCTGGCCAACGACAAGAACCCGCGGCTGCCCCCCAAGACCAAGACTGCCACCGAAAAGCTCCAGCATCTACAGAAGCTCGGCCTGGCCTGGCTCAAGGATTACCCGGGTTCGCTGCGCACGCCTGAAGGCGAGGGCGTGCTGTGGGAGCTGGCCAACGCCTTTTACCTTGAGGGTAAGGAGGCCGAGAAGGACAAAAAGCACAAGGTCGGCAAGGAGGCTCTGTTTGCGCTGGCGCAGAAATACTACGGCATGCTGGCCCAGGGCGAGGGCGATTATTCCGAAAAGGCCAACCAGGTCAGCCTGAGCATCAGCTTCGAGCTGATGGGCAACCGCAAGGATTTCCGCACCTTTGACGAGTATTTCCTCAAGGGCCAGTTCGAGTACAGCGAGCTGCAGCGCATCGGCGGCAAGCGCGCGGTGGCCCAGGCCGGCGGCGATAGCAAGGCGGCCGAGACGCTGGACAAGGAGTGGAAGGCGAAGCTCGGGCAGCTCAAGCAGACCTTCGCGCGGTGCTGCGCTGTCGACCGAGCACACGCCGATCCAGCAGCTTGACGAGGCGCGCTACTTCCTGACGTCCGCGTATCTGATCTCGGGCGATCTCTACCGGGCGGCCGTCGCCGGGGAAGCGCTCGGCCGGACCCGGCCGCCGACGCGCCGGGCCCCGTCGGGCTGCGGCTACGCCATCGCCGCATATGTGGAGCTGCTTGGCCGGGAATACACCGAGGGGACCCGTGATCGGCTGAAGGCGCTCATCGAATACGTGTTGTCGCCGGAAATGCAGAAGTTCTGGGCCGCCGACGCGGTGAGCGGCGTGGCGCATTACCAGATGGCCCTGCTGGCGAATAAGGACGGCGATTACAAGCTTGCGATCCAGGAGCTGGAGCACCTGCCGAAGGAATACCCGGCGTACATCTATGCGCAGGGCCAATGTGCGTTCATCGCCCTCAAGGCACGCCGCGAGAACAACAACCTGACCGAAAAGGAAAAGAAGGAACTGATAGAGACGGTGCGCCGAGCGGTGCAGCGCATGCCGCCGCTGCCGAACGACGCCGACTCCACGACGGCGTTCATGTATTACCTCGCGCAGGTCGAGCTGAGCAGGATCTTGTACAGCGATGCCTACCAGCTGCTGGCGAGCGAGCCACTCAAGGCCGACCAGAAATTCAAAGCGCTAGGCAAGACTCTCGACCAGCTCATGACGAGTTTCGAGAAGCTGCCGATCAAGCTCAAGGGCGAGAACCGCGACACGATCAACCTGGAGCTGCGCGTCATGCGCAAGTATGCCGACCTTGGCATGGCGGAGGTTCAATACCGCGAGGGCAAATTCGATGAGGTCATGAAGGTGACCAGACCAACAGTCGACGCGGTCAAGAAGCTCGACAACGGCAAGGACCCGATCCGGATGCGGGACTACCAGGTCACCGGCGACCTTCTGGGCCTGGCACTGCGGGCCGAGGTTCGCAAGGGCAACATCGCCGAGGCGAAGACCCTGCTCGACACGGTGAAGCGACTCGCCGACGACGGGGACCAAAAGGCCGACGCCGGCGTCAACAAGGCCAGCGATCGCGTCGTGCAGAACCTGCTCACCGAGATCGCCGCCCAGGTTGTCGATCTCAAGAACCGCAAGGCCGACACGGAGCTGAAGAAGGTCGTGGGCAGTTTCAGTACCTTCCTGGACACGCTGCTCAAGGATACCGACCTGCGCAAGATGCCGATGGGCGAACGGCTGCTGCTGGCGAAGGCGTTCTCCGGTCTCGGCATGCACGACAAGGCGGCCGAGTTATATGAGCAGGTCCAGCCGCCGGTAAAATTGCTTGAATCGAAGAAGGCGATCAAGGACTTCGACGAGGCGGAGATTCGCGAGTTGGCAGATTACTGGAGTGCCGTGTGGGAACACGTCAAGGAGCTGCGCGCCGCGAAAAACTACGCCGCCGCGTTCAAGATCCTGGATGGAGTCCGCGGGGACCCGAAACAGGGCCACAAGGAGGTCAAGGGCTGGCTCAATCATCCCAAGGCCCTGTTCGCCATGCCCCAGGGTCAAATGGAGAAGAACTTCATCCTCGAAGACGACAAGAAATACGGCGCGGCCACTCAGGGCTGGAACGCGTTCATGAAGGCCGCAAGCAACAAGCCCAACGACACGAAGATCGAGCGGGCCTACTTTGACGCCTATTTTTACGGCACCAGGACCTTGTACCTTTACGCCATGAATGATCCGGGGGTCAAGAGCAAGGACAAGATGCTGGACTTTGCCGCCAAGCGCATCGTCGAGCTGGAATTCTCCAAGAACAAGAAAGGCTGGGAAATGACGAGCGATCGCTTCGAGCAATTGCTCAAGTCGGAGCCGATGCTCAAGAACGCTTACGACCGCTTGAAGAAGCTGCGCATCGACGCGAAGTAACGTATCTTGTTAGCGGCCGATTGCCGATCGGCCGGTGCTGCGTGTTGACCCACCGAAGCAATAGTTTTTCGTTTAGCGGCCGATCGCGGATCGGCCCGCGCCGATCTGCGATCGGCCGCTAAACGCCATGCGATTTTTCACCACGGGGATAACTGCGATGTTACGACGTTGGCTGCCGGGTCTGATAGTTGTGTCTCTCGTCGGCACGGCGCTGCTGTACGCCGACGATGAGGTGTACGTCCGGGGCAAGGACAAGCCGATCAAGGGCAAGATCAAGGACGGCGGGGAAGGCCCCAAGGAAGTCAAGATCGGTGCCAAGGATGTCGTCCCGGCCGAGGACATCGTCGATATCGTGTATGAGCTGTCGACGATCACCGACCAAATCCCGTATCGCGCGGCGGTGAAGCTCGAGAAGGATTCGCTCGACCCGGCCAAGGAGGCGACCCGCAAGACGAACCTGATGGATGCGCTCAAAAAATACGAGGAGCTCTATTCCACGATCAAGGACAAGAACCCCAAGCGGCACGTCGAATACAAGATTGCGATGCTGCGCGTCCGCCAGGTGCAGGAGGACGGCGACGCGCCCGACAAGGCGGTCGCCAAGCTGAAGGATTTCGCGAAGAAGCACCCGAACGCCTGGCAGATCAACAACGTGTACCAGACGCTCGGCCGCATGCAGGTCGATGCCGGCGACTACGACGGTGCGGAGGACACCTATACCAAGCTGGCGAACCTCGACGGGCTGTCCGAGGAGTCGCACATGGACGCCCGGATGCTGGCCATCCAGGCGAAGATCCAGGGCGGCAAGCACGACGAGGCGAAACGCGACGTGCTCGAGTTGGAGAAACAGTTGCCCAAGGGTAGCCGGTTCCATGCCCGCGCCCGCGTCGCCGAGGCGGAGTGTCTGGTGGCCGAGTCGCAGAAGTTCAAGGGCAAGAACGAGCAGGCCAGGAGCAAGCTGTTCGACCAGGCGACCGACCTGGTCCGCGGCGTCATCAAGGAATCGAATGACAAGTACGTCAAGGCGGTCGGCCACAACACGCTCGGCTATTGCTACCTCGAGCAGGGCAAGCCGAAGGAAGCGATGTGGGATTTCCTGTGGGTGGACGTGGTCTATAACCAGGACCGGGTGCAGCACGCCAAGGCGCTGTACCATTTGTGGGACCTGTTCACCAAGGATGGCGACGCACCGCGCGCCCAGGAATGCCGCGAGGCCTTGCTCGCGCCGCAGTTTGCGGGACTGGAGTACCAGAAGCAGGTGCAGAAGGAATCGAAAACGCCGTAGTGTAGCCGTCACGCTCCGCGTGACGGGGTGCCGCAGGTGTAGCCGTCACGCTCCGCGTGACGGGGTGCCGCAGGTGTAGCCGTCATGCTCCGCGTGACGGGGTGCCGCAGGTGTAGCCGTCACGCTCCGCGTGACGGGGTGCCGCAGGTGTAGCCGTCACGCTCCGCGTGACGGGGTGCCGCAGGTGTAGCCGTCACGCTCCGCGTGACGGGGTGCCGCAAGTGTAGCCGTCATACTCGGCGTGACGGGGTGCCGCAAGTGTAGCCGTCATGCTCCGCGTGACGGGTCCTCACGCGGAGCGTGAGGACTACACTCGCGCATCGAGGATGCGCTGCAACAGCACGCGGTTGACCGCCCCGCGAAACCGCAGCTTGCCGTTGACCGTCACGACGGGCACGCAATCGCCATGGCGTGCCGCGAGCTCCGGCGACGAGTCCACGTCCACCGCCTCCAGCGTGAAGCCGTGCCGCCGCCGGGCCTCGTCGAGGAGCTGCCACGCCGTCTCGCAGAGGTGGCAGCCCGCACGCGTGAACAGCACGAAGTGCAGATCGGTGCGGGCCGGCCGGCGCCGCCCGAACAGGAACGATAGGACCATTTCCTCCCTCCGGGGCGGCGGCACCGCTCGCTGGGCACCGTAGTCGGCCTTTCGCGGTTTTGCTATTTTACCATTAATGGCTCCGCGCAGCCGTGCTC
Organism: uncultured Gemmataceae bacterium; assembly: GCA_963834865.1. Taxonomy (GTDB): domain Bacteria; phylum Planctomycetota; class Planctomycetia; order Gemmatales; family Gemmataceae; genus CAWIDK01. Next base: position 1,279,703 of record CAWIDK010000001.1, on the reverse strand, counting down.
GCCGGAGGCGGGCGCCGAGCCTTGAGGATCATACATGCCCTCACCCCGTGAGCAACCTCCCAATCCCCGCAACCGGCGGCGCCAGGACACGATGCCCGGCGGCTGGCTCTGGATCGTCGTCTTGCTGTTGCTCGGCGTCGTCATGTGGATCACCCTCGGCGGCGCCAATTACGGCACCATCGACTACTCCGATTTCCTGAAGCTGGTCCGCGAGCACAAGATCGCCAAGGTCCTCCTCAAGGAAGGCTCGCACAGCTTGACCGCCGAGCTCGATCCCGCCGCCAAGGTGGACGACCTACCGCTGCCGGAGAACGTCCGCGCCCAGTTGCAGCGCTCGAAGAAGTTCGAGGTCCAGTACTGGGAGGGCGACGCGACCGAGCTGTCCAAGGTGCTCGACCAGAACCATGTGCCGCGCAAGACCGAGCCGGCCACATGGTCGGGCGTCGGCTCGTTTCTGATTTTTCTGCTGCCGACCCTCATCTTCGTCGGCTTCTTCGTCTTCTTCCTGCTCCCGCGTTTCCGCGATCCGCTGGGCAGCTCGTTTCTGAACAACTACATCAAAAGCCCGGCCCGGCGCTACGACAAGTCGAAGATGCGCGTCACGTTCGACGACGTGGCCGACATGACCGCGGCGAAGCAGGAGTTGCAGGAAATCGTCGACTTCCTCAAGAGTCCCGAAAAGTTCCAGCGCCTCGGTGCCCAGATTCCCAAGGGGGTGCTGCTGGTCGGTCCGCCCGGTACCGGCAAAACATTGCTGGCACGCGCCGTCGCCGGTGAGGCGGGCGTGCCGTTCTTTTCGATTTCCGGCTCTGAGTTCATCCAGATGTTCGTCGGCGTCGGCGCCAGCCGCGTGCGCGACATGTTCCGTACCGCGAAGGAAAACGCGCCGTGCCTGTTGTTCATCGACGAGATCGACGCTGTCGGCCGCATGCGCGGTGCCGGTGTCGGCGGCGGCTCGGATGAGCGCGAGCAGACGCTCAACCAGATCCTGAGCGAAATGGACGGCTTCCACCCGAACGAATCGGTCATCGTTATCGCGGCCACCAATCGGCCGGACGTGCTGGACCCGGCGCTGCTGCGGCCCGGGCGCTTCGATCGGCACGTGACGGTGGATCGGCCCAGCTGGCAGGGGCGGATGGAGATTCTCAAGATTCACACGCGCAACAAGCCGCTGGCGGACAACGTGAATCTGGAAACGATTGCGCGAAAGATGATCGGCATGAGCGGCGCCGATCTGCGCAACCTGGCGAACGAGGCCGCCCTGATCGCGACGCGCGAGAACAAGAACCGCATTGAGAACAGCGACTTCGAGAAGGCGTCCGACCGCGTGCTGCTCGGCGCCAAGCGCGACGAGATCCTCACCGACGACGAGAAGCGGCGCACGGCCTACCACGAGGGCGGGCACACGATTGTCGGCTGGTATGAGCCGGAGGCCGACGTGCCACAGAAGGTGACGATCGTGCCGCGCGGCCGGGCCGGCGGCGTGACCTGGAGCCTGCCCGACGAGGATCGCTGGTATCGCGGCCTCGACTACTTCAAGGCGCGGCTGGCGGTGGCGATGGGCGGCCGTGCCTCGGAGCGCCTGCTGTACGGCCAGCCCTACACCGGTGTGGAGGGTGACCTGAAGCAGGCGACGCGGCTGGCACGCAACATGGTCACGCACTGGGGCATGAGCGAGCGGCTCGGCCCGATGTCGTTCCGCATCGGCGAGGAGCACGTGTTCCTGGGTAAGGAGATTCAGGAGCAGCGCGACTTCAGCGAGGCGATGATGGGCGTGATCGACGAGGAGGTGCAAAAGCTGCTGCGCGAGGCCGACGCGCGCCTTTCAATTGCTGCACGAGCATCGCCGCGAGCTGGACCGCGTCGTCGAGGCGCTGATGGAGAAGGAAGAGATTTACAAGGAAGACCTGGAAAAGATGCTGGGGCCGCGCATCCGATCGCCGGACAACGACGGCATCATGGTGATCGGCAATAGTGCGCCGGTACACATCCCCGAAGGCCCGCCGGACGTGGAGCACTGACGTTCAAGCCCGAGGGCGAGTCTTCGAGCCCTCGGGGTGCACGGTTCGTAGTTCCGCCTTTAGGCGGCTCCGCGACCGCCTGAAGGCGGAACTACGAACGGGCAAACCCCAAGGCTCGAAGACTCGCCCTTGGGCTTGGAACACGGCCTACGCCTCGAGCGGCAGCCAATCCGTCACGTCGAAGCGCGCGTGCGGCGAGCTGACCGGCGCCGCCCGCACCGCCTCATAGGCGGCCCGGCTCGCACGCAGCAGCGCCTTCAGGTCGGCTGCGCTGAGGCTGCCCTGCTCGCGCAGGAACATCAGATCCGCCTGGCCGGGCACGCGCACGAACTTGACGGTCGGGAACTGATGGGTGATCGCCTCGCTCAGCTGCTTGCCGGCGGTGCTGGCGGGGATCAGCAAGAGGCTGTCCTGGCCGGACCCTTCCTTGCGCGAGCAGCGGCGCCGCCCGTTCCAGGTAGGTAATCGTCTGCTCCTTCAGCGCCGGCGAATCGAGCGGCACCGGAACGCTCTCGTCGCCGGTCACTTCACTGACGAGGATCTGCGCCACGTCGACCTGCGGCAGGAATTTGCTGAGGAACTTGCTCGCCTCGTCGAGCAGCGGGGCGGCGAGCTGCCGGGTCAGGTCGCCGCCGCCGACGCAGGCGCCGTGCAGGCCGCCGCGGGGGGCGAGGACCAGATCGTGCAGCTCCTTGTCGAGCAGCAGCCAGTGGTCGGCGTGCAGCTGCTGCAGGAAACACAACGCCGCCTGTTCGAGATCCTCGGCGCCCTCCGGCAACACGACGCGGGCGGTCGCCGACTGGCGGATCGCCTGCCAAAAGGAGTCGATCGCCGGCAACGGCGACCGCGCCATCGTGAAATCGGTGGCCGGCCGCGTATTGGGGAGGTCGTCTTCGGAATCGGGCGAGCCTTGATCGAGGTTCTGCTGGAGATGGCGCAGCCGTTGGCGGCAGAAGCCGAGGTCGCGCATGCGGTCGGCCAGTCTGCCGGCGAGGACCGCGAGACAGTGGCGGGCCGCCACGGCCAGCTCCTCCCGGAGCCGGGCGTGCGCGAACGCCGCCAGCACGTCGAGGAAGCGCCGCAACTGCCGGCCGCGCGACCGGCCGCCGAAAAACAGAAAGCCGCTGCCGCTGACGCCACACTCGTGGGCCGCCGCCTCGACGAGACGGAATGCTTGCAGCATCTTTTGCGCCTGCTGGCTGAGGTTGGCGTCGAGCTTCTCCGCCGTCGCGGCGAAGTGGCGCTGCAGCTGCGCCACCGCCGATTCCGCGGCGGCGAGGCGGGCGCCGGAAAGCTCAGCAGCTCCATGGCTTCCTGGCTGACGCGTTGGTCCCAGTCTTCCGCGAGCTTCTGGGCGGCTGTGATGAGCACGCGCGCCAGCCGCGATTTCCGCCATTCGTTCAGCTCGGTGTCGCCTTCGCCGACCGTGCCGACCCAGTCGCGCACGCGGCTCAGGGCCTGCTTGGCCCAATTGGCCGGATCGGCCTGCGCCCGGGCGTGAGCGCCTGCTCCTCGAGCTTGGCGAGCACGCCGGCCAATACCTCGCCGGGCGTCGTCCCGGCGTCGGTTGGCGTGCCGGCCTGGCCCAGCTGTTCGATCCGCGCCGCCAGCGCTTCCGGCGCGAGCTCGGGATGGCTCGTGGACGCCTTGACGGTGTTCTCGATCGCGCTGTGCACCTCCGGCGTGATTTCCGCGGTCTCGTCGGCGACCCAGCTTTCCACCAGCCGCCGGCATGCCTGGCGCGCCGCCAAATGCAGCAGCAAGCCGCGCGGAAACCACACCGCGTAGGTGCCGAAGCTGCGCATCGGTACCGACAGCGCTCCGGCGGCCGGCCCCGATTCGCCGAACTGGTCGGCCTGCCGCAACTGATCCAGCCGCAGGCCCACCGGCGTGGTCAGCTCGTGGAACAGGTAGCTGCCCAGGTGCGCGACCGTCTCGTCCACCGCTTCCGGGCTCCGATGCGGCAACGGCAGCAGGTAGACCGAGTGGAACGGCATTCCCGGGTCCACCAGCCGCTGACCCTCGGTGCCGTACTGGGCGGCAAACGTCACCGCCGGGTCGCTGAAATGGTTCAACTCCGTCAGCGTGGCATAGACGTTGGCCAGCTCGCTCTTGGGCGTGGCCGGATCCTGCAGCGCGCCGCCGAACAGGAGTGCGTTCACGCGGGCTTCGGGGTAACGCAGGTGGGTGAGGAGCCGGCGCAGCGCAAAACCGAGATCGGGCAACATGCCGCTGGTGCCGCCGCCCGCCGCCGCGATCACGTAGACGCGCGGCGTGCTGTTGCACAGCGCCAGGCCGGTCTGGTTGACCGATTCATAGATGGCCTCGGGCCGTGTGATGTCTTGCAGGTCGCGGCGCAGCGCGAGACCATGCGCTGCTGGTTCTCGGCGAACGCCAGCCGGCCCAGCGCCCGCGATCCCTGCGTCTGCAGCGAGCGCGGCATGGCGTAGAGTTTTTCCCGCGGCAGCCATTCGCTCAGGTGCTCCAGACTGCGGCGGCGATAGTTGCCGACCGGCTGCAGCGGCAGGTGATGGACCTCGCCGCGCGTCAACGCCACTTCCGGCGCGCCGAGGATCGCCGTGTTCACCGCCTCGGGGTCCGGGTCCACGCACAGGAACCGCAACAGCGGCAGCTTGTGCAGGTCGCCGAACCGATCGAGGAAACGGCAGCGCAGCTCCAGCAGCGCCTTGCGGCCAAAGTGGCCCAGGCCGATGATCAGCGTCGGCCGCAGCACGCCGGTTTCGGGCTGGACCAACGTGACGCCCTGCTCCGAAACCTCGACGTCGCCCTCGACCTCGGCCGGGTGGGGCGGCGGCGCCGGGCCGGCCAGGTCGATCTCCGCCGAACTGTGGCGGTCGCGCGACTCCAGCAGCATGTCCTCCATCGTGTCGGCGATGCTCTTGGGGCCCTTCGCGCCATTGGCGCGGTCGGTGAGCTTCACCGGGGCCCGCGCCTTGAACAGCGCGGCAATGAACGCCATGCAATTGGCGAAGCGCTTGGCCGGGTCCTTCGACAGCGCCCGTCCCACGATGGCGCGGTCCGCTTCCGGCAGCGCACGCAGGTCCGGCTCGCTTTGCAGGTGCATCTGGGCCAGCGCACGCACGTTCTTGGCGATGAACGGCCGATGCCCGGTGACCAGCTCCTGATACACGATCGCGAGGCTGTACTGGTCGCTGTGCGGCGACACCTTGCCCATCAGCGTTTCCGGCGGGGCGTACAAGGGCGTCACGCCACCGAGGGGGCCCGACGCGCCCTGGGATTGCAGGTGCTTGACCAGGCCGAAGTCCGCCACCTTGACGCGGTCGCCGAACAGGAACAGGTTGCGCGGCTTGACGTCGAGATGCTGCAGGTTGTGCTTCTCGTTCATGTAGTCGAGCGCTTCGGCCGCATCGCGCAGATAACGGAGCAGATCGTCGCGCGGGACGCCGATGAGGCCGGACGACTGACATTCCTGGAACAGCTCGTGCAGGGTGCGTTCGGCGAGTTCCATGACGATGACGAGCTCGCCGCCGACATTGTCGATGCGTTCGACGGAGCAGACGAAGGGATGGCGGACTTCGCGGATGCGCTGCAGGGCCTTCCATTCCTGTTCGGCCCGGACGCCCTCGACATCGAGCGAATTGAGGCTGCCGTAGACGAATTTGATGGCCTTGTTGAGCCCGCCGGGCGCTTCGCACTTCCAGACTTCGCCGAAGCCGCCGCTGCCGAGCGGCTGGATCAGGCGGTAGCCTGCAATGGGCTCGGCGTTCGCCTCCCGAATCCAGCTCATGACGTGTCCTCGATCGCAAGGGCCGCAGCCGTACCGGCGATGAAACATCGCAGGTGCTGGGCCGGCGCACGCTGTTCCGCTCGCCACCAATCGCTGCGGATGGCTACCCAAGCGTAGGTCGCAAGGCGCGATTTGTCCAATCGTGAGCGTTGAGATGTTCGACGGGGGCAGAATCCCGCAGCGAAGGCGGGGCTTGTCGCCGCCGTCTTGCGGATCGTCACACCTTGCGCGACCGTCACGGCCGACACGGCTGGACTGATCGGTGCCGCCCTGCGCGCCTTGCTCGATCCGCACAACACGTCAGTGCGCGGCAGAAATTCGGCGGAATCGCTCAAGATGTGATTGTCGGGACTGTAGGGGTCGGCCTACGCTTGAGTGGATCGCAGGATCGTCCGCCTTTGTGGTTTCTGCGTTCCTGTGCTCGGCCGCAGGGCCTGAGTCGTTTCCGTCGCGGGCGCCGACGGAATGTGCCGATTGAAATAGCGCCCCTTTCCAGGAGTGACTGCCATGACGTTACGAATCCTCGGTACGGGGCTGGTGGTGCTGATGCTGGTCCTCGCCGGCGGCTGCCACAGTAATGAGTCGCGCTACGGCGTCGCCTATGCGCAGCCCGGTTGCGCGGTGGCGAGTCCCGGCTGCAACCCGTGCAACACCTGCCCGGCGCCGGCGCCCGTGGCCGTGGTGCCGGCCCCGGTGGTGGGCCGTTGACACGCCCATGGTGGTCTGCTCGCTCCGCGAGCGGACTGCCGATGCGCCAAACCATTGGATCGCCGCCGCGCGGCAGGAGTTCGCCATGGTCTTGCGGCCCGTCCATCTCGGTTTCCTGCTCGGCGCGGTGACGCTGCTGGCACCGGCCGTCGCGTGCGCCGATTCCGTGCGTTTCCGCTTCATCCCGGCGAACACCGAGGGAGGCGCTGACGCAGGTGCCGGCGGGGCCCGACGGTGCGCTCGGGGAGCTGCGGACTGGTTTTCGCGGTACGGCGAAGCCCTATGCCGCCAATTTTCAACCCAATCGCATGGTCACGTTTCGGCATCCGTACACGAGCCGCAACGTGGTCGTGCCGATGAAGCTGCCGGACAGCACGCCACGCGTCGAGCACATCTCCGACCGCATCCGGCTCAACTACGGCAGCTATTACGTCGAAGCGCGCTTCCTGCCGGAAGGCGGCGTGGACGTCATTTACAACAGCGGCTTGCTGCGCAGTCTGCCGCCATGACCGGCGCCGCTTGCAGCCAGGGCGTCGAACCGCTAAGACAGGAACCAGCGAGGCTGCCGTCTCGCCATCGTACGCACGAGAGGTTCCCATGCTTCCACGACGCGCTGCCTGGTTGATCCTGTCCGGCGGATTGGCGCTGATCGCGTGGTTGGACCTGCGCGGCCCGACCGCCGCCCAGGGGCTGAAGTTCGATAAGCTCACGGACGCCGACCGCATGGAGCTCGGCGAACGCTTCAAGAAGGACGTTCTGGCCGCTGCTCGCGAAGGGCGGCAAGGACGGCTGCGTCGGCTGCCACAGCGGCAAGGGCATCGTGTCGGCGCTCCGCTTCAGCGGCGACCCCGACAAGGACTTTCGCATGCTGGTGCGCGAGGGCTTCTTTCTGAAGGAGGACAGCGGCAGCCTGCTCGAGCGCATCCGCGACACGAACAAGAAACGCCGCATGCCGCCCGGCAAGCTGCCGCCGTGGACCGACGCGGAAAAGCAGACGCTCGACGAGCTGGTGCTGGCGATCGATCGGAAACAGAAGAATTGAACCACGCCGCGGGGTGAGTCTTCAAACCCCGCGGGTGGGTTAACGAGCCGCGGGGTTCGAAGACTCACCCCGCGGCGTGCATGGGCGGATCACCGGCCGTCGCGCAGGCGGTCGCCGAGGAAGTCGTCCAGATCCGGAATCTCGTGAATCTTGCGAATGGTCGTCTCGATGTCGTACTCGACCCGGCGGAAGCGCACCGTCTCGCCGTCGAGCAGCACGTAGCAGGCGCGCCAGTCGCCGTCGCGCGGCTGGCCGACGGAGCCGACGTTCACCAGCGTCTTGCGGGCGTCGAGCTGGTGGACGTAATCGATCTCCTCCGGGGCGTGGAACTGGTACAGATCCTCGGGCTGCCCCTCGGTGAAGACGCCGGGGACGTGCGTGTGGCCCTGGAAGCAGTAGCGCTCGACCAGCGCGAAGATGCGGTCCATCTTGCGCTGGTTGTAGATGTCCTCGGGGAAGACGTACTCGTTGAGCGGATTGCGCCGAGCCGTGGACGTAAAGGAAGCCGTTTTCCTTGTGCATGCGCGGCGCTCGGCGAGGAAGTCCCAGCGCTCGGCCCGTTTCTGCCGCGGCTCGCTGGAGTATTCGAGCTGCGAGCGCGTCCAGAAGATGGCGCGCTCGGCGGGGGCGTTGAAGCCGTCGGGATCGAACATGGCGCCCTGGTCGTGGTTGCCGAGCAGGACGATCTTGCAGCGGCGCACCTGGTCGATGCACTCGCGCGGGTTGGGGCCGTAGCCGATGATGTCGCCGAGACAATAGATTTCGGTGACGCCGTGGCGGTCGATGTCTTCGAGGACCGCGGTAAGGCCCTCGAGGTTGCTGTGGATATCGCTGATAAGGGCTTTCACGTTCACCAGTCTCCGATGGGGCGGCCGGTCCCCATGGGCGTCTTGTGGTTCGCCGGAAATGGACACGACGGAGACGTCTTCCCCCGCCTGCCTGTCTCTGGCCTGAGGCCGCGAGGCGCGAGGTGTCGCACGGGAGCGGGCGAAACACTCAAGTGAAGTTTAATTCCGGAAGTTAGGGAGTGTCAAGGGAACACCGAGAATCCTTGCCGCCAACCGCCGGACCGCGGGGCGAGTCTGCCCACCCCGCGGGTCGCACCGTCCAGACATTTTAGCAACGCCCCTTATTCCGGCACGGCAGGATTGTTACAATTCTCCTGACCGAACCGACCCGTCAATTCGTCTTATCAGGGTACTGGACCGACCCCCGAGTCTACTGAAGGAGACAACGATGCGCTGCGACGGCAACCGCATCGGCGGCATAGCCGCCACGCCCGCTTCCTCCCGTAGCTCAGCGGTCAGAGCGTGGGCCTTATAAGCCCGTGGTCGCCGGTTCGAGTCCGGCCGGGAGGACTCGAGGTAGGTCCCGCCTGCCGGGCGGGACCGGGAAGCGCCAAGGTCCCGCCCGGCAGGCGGGACCTACCAAGATACGGAGCATCCTCATGAAGCAGCTCAGGGCGAAGCGGTGGTTGTTCTTGGGCGTGGTGGGCGTTTTGGCGCTTGCGCTACCCGCGCAGCTGACGGCACAGGTTGCGGACTCGTCCCGGCTCATGCAGCGGATCGGGACCAATCAGCTGCGCCACGGCAGCCGCATCCTCTGCCTGGCGTACAAACCCCAGGGCGACCTCCTGGCGGCCGGCGGCGGCGCCGACCCAGTTCATGTCTGGGACACCACGACCGGGCAGCAGAAGTTTACCGTCCCCGAAACCTGGGTCAACGCCATTGTCTTCAGCTTGCGGGGCACGGTGTTCGTTACCGCCGGCGCCAACAAGACCATCAAGGTGTGGGAAACGGCCACCGCAAAGGAAACGAACACGCTGCTCGGCCATACCGCCCCAGTCAAGGCGCTCGCTCTCAATGGCGCCGGTGATGCTCTCGCATCGGCCGGTCAGGATGGCACGATCATCCTGTGGGAGCTGCCTCACGGTAAGAAGATCATTGAGTTGAAGGGACACACCGACGAGGTGACGTGCCTGGCCTTTTGTCCGCGGATTGGTGAACTCAATCCGATCCTCGTGTCCGGTAGCACTGACCGTACGATCCGTATCTGGGACGGCGGCGACACGCCCCAGCTGAAGAAGAAGATCGACGCCGGCTGCGGCGTGCTGGCTGTCGCGGCCGCCCGGGACAACAAGACGGTCTTCTCGGCCGGCGACGACAACCTCATCCGCGTTTGGGACGCCCGCACGGGCAAGCTGCTCAATACCCTCGCGGGCCACGAGGACATGGTCGTCTCGCTTGCGATTGCCGACAAGGTCAAGATCGTGGACGGCGAAGCGGTCGCCGAGACGGACAAGCTGCTGATTTCGGGCGGCCGCGACAGGACGATGCGCGTGTGGGACCTCGACAACCTCGCCGCCAAACCGCGGATCATCCCACGCCACCTCGGCGACAGCGACGCGCTGGCGGTGTCGCGGGACGGCAAGCACCTCGCCACCGCGGGGTTGAACAACACCATCCGCATCTTCGAAACGGCGACCGGCAAGGAACTGTTCGCCGGCAGCGATCCGCAAGCCGGCCTGAACGGCCTGACCATCTCGCGCGACGGCAAACGCCTCGCCGCCGTCACCGCGCCCGGCATCGTCTACCTGTGGGACGCCGCCACCGGCAAGCTCGAGCGCGAATGGGCGACCGGCCACGTCGGCGACGTGTCGCTCGCCTTCACGCCGGACGGCCAAAGCCTCGTCACCGGCGCCGACACCGTCCGCTTCTGGGACCCGCAGACGGGGAAGCTGCGCTTCGAGCTCCCACCGGCCGGACCCAAGGGGACGCCCATCTTGAGCCTTGCGTTCGCGCCGGACGGCAAGACGCTGGCCGTCGCCGACCGCGGTGAACACGTCGCCCTGTACAGCGTCGAGCTGAAGAAAACCACGGGCAGCTTCAAGTATCCCGGCCAGCCGTACGCCCTGGCCTTTTCCACCGACGGCAACCTGCTCGCGGCGTCGGGTGGCAGCAAGGTCCTCCTGTGGGACTGCGTGGGCCACAAGGAGCTGCGCCGCTTCGAGTGCAAGGACGCCCCGCCCAAGACGATCCTGCCCGATGTCGCCGCCCTCGCGTTCTCGGCCGACAGGAAAACGCTGGCCGCCGCCTGCTTCGACGGCGTCATCCGTTTCCTCGACTTCACCACCGGCAAGGAAGTCGGCCAATGCGAGGGACACCAGAGCGTTCCCTACGCCATTGCCTATGCGCCCGATGGCCGCACGCTGCTCTCGGGCAGCTTCGATGCGACGGTGCGGCTGTGGGAGCCGTTCTCGGGCGTGCAGCTCGCCGAGCTGAAGGGACACGCCGGCCCGGTCTACGGCGTCGCGCTATCGCCGGACGGCCGCATCGCGTATTCCGCGGGCGCCGACACAAACGTGCTGATCTGGGACGCGACCGGGTTCGGCAAGGCCGGCCCGCCCAGGGCTGCCCTGGACGCCAAGGAGCTGGAGCACCTCTGGCGTGAGCTGGCCAGCGAGAACGCCGCCGCGGCCCGCCAGGTGATCTGGCGGCTGATCGCCAACCCCAACGGCGTGGCGGTCGATCTCAAAACCCGCGTACACCTCGTCGACGTGGCGCGGATCAACAAGCTGATTGCCGACCTCGACTCGGCCGACTACGACAGCCGCGAGGACGCCACCAAGGAGCTGGAGAAGCACGGCCGCTGGCTGGAGGGCCGGCTGAACGAGGCACTGGAGAAGCCGCCGTCGCTGGAGTACAAGCGCCGCGTCGAGGGCTTGCTCACAAAGCTGAGCGTCGCCGGATCGTTGTCGCTGCGGCAAGAGCAGCTGCGGATTCGCCGCGCGATGATGGTGCTGGAGTACATCGCCGACGACGCGTCAGTGGATCTGCTCGGCCGGCTGAGCAAGCAGGCCCCCGAGGAGGCGTTCCGCAACGAGGCGAACACGACGCTGCAGCGGATGGGCAAGACGTCCGCCAACACGGCGGGATCATGATTTGGGTTCTGGTTTACGTTTAGCGTTCGCAGGCTGGGCGGAGGGGCGGCCCTCCGCCCAACCTGCGAACGCTAAACGTAAACCAGCAAAAACTCCTCAGGTCTCACGCAAGCGCCGCCAGGCGCAGGAACTGCAGCCCCACGTCGTGATAGCCGTCTTGAATCCGATTGCACCGGACCACCCGCGCCCGGATGCGTAACGGGATAGCATCCTTCCGCGGCAGCGTGATGATGGCGCCGCCAAGCGGCAGCGACACACGCGTGATGACCGCCATGCCGCCCTTGGACATATCGCGGGCATAGCCGGTGGTTGCCGCGCCGTCGTCCCCCGATTCGATCGACACCACCTCATTGAACGCCGTGCGCGGGTGAGCGCGCCGTTCGTCGGCGGGCAGCCCCGGCGCCTCGTAAAGCGCCAGCACGTCGAGAATGGCTTGATGCATCTGGTCAATCTGCTCCGGCGTCGAACTCTCGACGGCCGGCGCGGCGGGCGACACGACCTCGAACTCGCAGCCGATCTGCACGCTGCCGGCGGCGAGCGTCCGGCAGTGCCGGACCGCCGCGGGGACGTAAATCGTCTTGCCCTCGGAGGGAATACCGATGAACACGCGCTGGCCCTCGGCGAGCCGGTCGTGCAAGAGCGCGACGCCGCCCTCCGAAACATCCTGCGACACCGCGACGGCGGCGGCGGCCACGTCCGGACTGCCGTCCGGCTTCACGGGCGCCACGTGGAATGGCTCGTGTACCGGGCGGCGCGGCTCCCGGCGCTTTTCCGTGCCGGAAGGCCGGCGCAGCGTCATGGTCAGGCGCCGCCCCCCCCGGTCGTAGTGGATCTCGTCGAGGAATGAGTGCATCATCAGGATGCCACGGCCGCTCGCCAGCATGATGTCGGGATCGTCGCTGAGGCATCGCGCCAGCACGCGGTCAACGTCGAAGCCCTCCCCCTCGTCGGTGATGGTCCACCGGCAGGCCTCGCCGTCGTAGTCCACGTAGATATCCACCAGCCGGGCGGACAGGACGGGGTCGGCAGTGCGCTCGGCCAGGGCGCGGGCGAAGGCGTCGTCACCGCGCTCCTTGAGATCGGAGGAAATCTGCAGGTTGCCGTGGACGACGGCATTCGCCAGCGCTTCGAGCAGCGCGATCATCAGCTTGCCCGCGCGCGATTCCTGGCAGGCGCCGCACTGGATCGCCTTGTGCCGCAGATACTCGACCGTCGGCTCGATCCAGTGCGGCAGGCTCGGGATGGCCAGGTGGGTGCGTTCCGAAAGCACGTGCGCCGCCACCAGCGGCCGGGTGGATGATTCTTGCATGAGGGCTCACCGTAGGTCAGCCTTGCCAGGCTGACGCAACTTTACCCCATTTCGAGCGTACGTACGGGTGAGCAAGTCAGGGTGGCAAGCCTGACCTACTTTACTTTGACTGAAATTTCGCCAAACTCTGCTTTTGCAACAGCGCCGGCGCGTCTGGTACAATCGAGCGCGTCTTCGCCACCTTGTATTGTCGTGGCTGTGCCGCCATGCGTCCAGGCGGTCAGCCGGCCCGCGCGGGCGGCATGTCGCCGGGCTCGGACCGAGTGTGGATGATGGGCGCCAGGGATCGTTCACGATGGCAAGCCTCGCCGCGCGCGGCACTGCCGCGAGCTCACTCACTGACTGGATGCGGGTGCTCTTCGAGGCGATCGACGACGCCGTGTTCATTCACGATGGGGATGGCAACATCCTCGACGCCAACCCGGCCGCCTGCCGCCGGCTCGGCTACACGCGCGAGGAAATGCTGCGGCTCAAGACAAGCGACATCGACGCCCCCGAGTTTGCCCAGGGCTTCCGCGATCGCCTGCACGCGCAGCTCCGTAGCGGGTCATTCCGCTGCGAAGGCGTGCACCGCGCCCGCGACGGCCAGCTGATCCCCGTCGACATCAACACCTCCGCGATCACCATCAACGGCGCGCCCGCGGTGCTCGCCGTCATGCGCGACATCACGCAGCGCAAGCAGGCCGAGGAGGCGCTGAGCAAGCAGGGGCAGCTGCTCCGCTCGATCCTCGACAACATGGGCGATGCCGTCCTCGTCGCCGACCTCCAGCAGCGCATCGTCCTCTTCAATCCGGCGGCCGAGCGCGTCTTCGGCCCGGGTCTGTTGCAGGGCAGCTTCCAGCTTTACCTTCCCGATCGCATCACCCGGTTGGCCGAGCTGCCCATGGCGCGCTGCATCCGCGGCGAGTCGTTCGACCAACTCGAAATCTTCGTTCGCCACCCGAACACGCCGCGCGGCCTGTGGGGCAGCCTGACCGGCCGGCCGTTACGCGAACGGAACGGCGAGATCAAGGGCGCCGTGCTGGTCTGCCGCGATAGCACCGGTCACAAGCTCGCAGAGAAGCGCCTGCGCGCCCAGTATTTGGTGGCACGCACGCTGGGCCGCGGCGGCAATCTCGACACCACTGCCGGCGCGCTGCTCGAGGTGTTGTGCGAGGCGCTCGACTTCGACGCCGGCGTCTGGTGGGCCGTCGATCCGGGCGGCGCCTGGAATGCTTGGCCGCCTGGCAGCTGCCTGATCCGTCGCTGGCCGATTTCCTCGCCGAAACACGCGTCTGCCTGATGCCGGGCGCCTCCGAGCTGCCGCTGGAAGTGCTGCGCGCGGTCGGCCTCGCCTCTGCGAGGTCCGGGCCAGCCCCTGGGCTCCCACGCCGCGCTGGACCACCGCCGCTCAGGCCGGCCTGCATCTGGCGTTGGCGTTCCCGGCTGTCAGCGCGGGCCGCGTGCTCGGCGTCCTGGAATTCTGGAGCCGGGCGCCGAAGAGGACGCCGACGAAGCGCTGCTATCGCTCGCCCAGGCCACCGGCGACCAGATCGGCCAGTTCCTCGAGCGCCAGCACATCGAACGCGCGCTGCAGGACTCCGAGGCGCTCTATCACTCGCTGGTGCGCTGCCTGCCGCAAAACATCTTTCGCAAGGACCGTGCGGGCCGTTTCACCTTCGCCAACCAGCGCTTCTGCGACACCGTCGGCCATTCGCTCGAGGAGCTGCTCGGCAAGACCGACTTCGACTTCTTCCCGCCGGAGCTCGCCGCCAAGTACGTCGCCGACGATCGCCGAATCATGGAGACCGGCGCGATCTGCGACCTGGTCGAGCGCCATGCCCGGCCCGACGGCCAAACGTTGCACGTCCATGTCGTCAAGACGCCGATCACCGACGCGGCCGGCCAGGTCGTCGGCGTGCAGGGCATCTTCTGGGACGTCACCGAACAGGTGCAAGGCGAGGAGCAGCTCGCCGAATCGGAGCGGCGCTATCGCCAGCTTGCTGAGGCGACCATGGACGGCATCGTGCTCATCGACGCCAAAGGTCGTGTCGAGTTGTTCAACCCCGCCGCCGCCCGGATGTTCGGCTACAGTGCGGAAGAGGTACTGGGCACGCCCGTGGCGCCGCTGGTTCCCGATGAGTTCAAGGTCTTCTTCGAAACCGACGCGCAGCAGTCGTTCCGGACGCGGCTCTTGACCAACCTCGGCAAGCCGGTCGAGTGCAAGGGCCGGCGCAAGGATGGCACGGATTTCCCCGTCGAGATCGCCCTGAGCGTCCTGTCCGATCCCGACGAGACAATCCAGGGCTTCCGCTTCCTCGCCGCGCTGCGCGACCTGACCGAGCGCAATCGGATGCGTGCCGTCCTGGTTCAAAACGAGAAGCTCGCCTCGATCGGTCTGTTGTCGGCCGGCGTCGCCCACGAGATCAACAATCCGCTGGCGTACGTCGGCAACAACCTCGTGGTCCTCGAACGCGATTGCAAGGGCCTCATGTCTCTGGTCGAGGGCTATCTCAGCGCCGCCGACCGTCTCGCCCGCGCCGCGCCGGATGTACAGGCGAAGGCGGAGGAGCTGGCCAAGACGATCGACCTGCCTTACATTCAGGAGAACCTGGGCCGGCTGCTGCAGCGGACGCGCGACGGCGTCGATCGCGTGTCGCGCATCGTCAACAGCCTGCGCGGCCTGGCCCGCACCGACGCGCCGCGCCGCCAGGATGCCCGGATCCCCGACCTGATCGACAGCAGCCTGGAGATCATCCGCGGCCGATACCGCCGCCTCGGCGTGGTGGTCGAACAGCAGCACGATCCCAACCCGACCGTGCCGTGCGTGCCGACGCAGATCAGCCAGGTCATTCTGAATCTGCTGGTCAACGCGTTTCAGGCGATCGAGGCGTCCGGCCGCGACGGCGGCCGGGTGACGATCCGCACCGAACGGCGGCGCGACGAAATGCTGCTGGAGCTAACCGACAACGGCGACGGCATCGCGCCGGAGAACCTGCCGAAGGTGTTCGACCCGTTTTTTACCACCAAGGACGTCGGCGAGGGGACCGGGCTGGGGCTGTCGATCTCGCACCATATCGTGACGGCCCATGACGGGCGCATCGAGGTGGACAGTGCGCTGGGCCGGGGATCCTGTTTCCGCGTCTATTTGCCTCTGAAAGAAAAGAGAGATCGGCCGTGACTGCACCGCGTAAACACACGCTGCTGGTGATCGACGACGAGATGGACGTGTGCGATTCGGTACACGACCTGTTGCGCCGCGAGTTCCGCGTGCTCAAGGCGCACAGCGCCGAGGAAGGCTTCAAGCTGATG
Source organism: uncultured Gemmataceae bacterium (assembly GCA_963834865.1). GTDB lineage: Bacteria > Planctomycetota > Planctomycetia > Gemmatales > Gemmataceae > CAWIDK01. The sequence goes on along the minus strand of CAWIDK010000001.1, from coordinate 1,263,623 downwards.
CAGGACAACGAGGTCCACATCATCATGACCGACCAGCGCATGCCGAAGGTCACCGGCGTCGAATTGCTTACGAAGGCCTACCGAGGCCAACCGCAGGCGATCCGGATGCTGTTCACCGGCTACGCGGATTTCGAGTCGATCATTCAGGCGATCAACCAGGGCCACATCTTCAAGTTCCTGAAGAAGCCGTGGCAGCCCGAGGAGCTGGAATACGCCGTGCGCGAGGCCGCCGTCGAATACGATCGCCTGGTAGCGCAGGCGGAGGTGATGGACCATCTGCAGCGCGAGCTGCATCTGTTGCGCGACCGCGTGGTGGCCCTCGAACATGAGGTGAGCCGGTTGCGCGACCAGAAGCAATAAGCCCCATGGAGGCGAGCCGTACAATCGGTGTTTCCAGCCGGCCAGGTGCGGCCAGGTGCGGCCTTGAGTCCAAGCCATCTTCTGGCGCCATCACCCACCGCTGATTGCTGGAAGAAAATGCACCTCGCTCGTAGCACCGACCGGCTGCCGCAAGCCGAGCCGTGCGACCTCGCCGTCAACGACAACCGCGATGCCGGGCCGCAGTGCATCACCGTCGGCGAGTCGACTTCGCATCCCAGGGAACAGCCGATCGAGCTCGTCGATGACCTCGCCCACGCGGCTGCCTGCGACATCGACCACCGTCTGGCCATTGGTCAGACTTCGTAAAGGCACCGGGATCCAGACGGTGGCCATGCAACGCTTCTCTCGGCGATTCCTGGTCTACGGGCTCTTGATTATCTCGTCCCCCGCCACCAGGTGCGGTTGACCAGTTACGGATCGATGCGCCCGCTGTCGGGTGGCCTCTTCGAGGCGAGCGCGGAACTCCTCGGTCGTGGCCCAGGGCCAGAGGGGCTGCGCATTGACGGCGGCACCGAGGATTTCTTGATCCTTCTTGCCTTCGCTTTCTGTCCAAGCCTTGATCAACGTGATCAGGTGAGCGCCGGTTACACCCCGGGCGAGTTGAAGGCGATGGGCGGGAAGCTGGTAACAGCTGGGCTCCCACTCCTCGCGCGCCCAGGCGGCCAAAAACTCGAGCTCGTCCTGCGTCAGTTTCACGGCGTGCCGTCCTCCACGTACCGGTGCGACCGAAGAGCTCTACCGACCGTCGCGAAGGCGATCGCCAAGAAAGTTGTCCAACTCGGGATTGGCATATACCTTCCTGACGGTTGCTGCGATATCGTATTCGACTCGGCGGAAACGGGCCAACTCGCCATCGAAGAGCACGTAGCAGGCACGCCAATCGCCGTCACGAGGTTGTCCTACCGAACCAACGTTGCAGATTGCCTTCCCACGGTCCAACCGATACCCCGCGTGGCAATCGTCGGGGCTCAGGTACCGCCATGCTCCTGAGACGTCGCTCGTGAAAATCCCCGCAACGTGCGTATGCCCGTTGAAGCAAAACCGATCAAACGTTTGAGCGATCCGCCTCATCTTCTGTCGATTGTCGACATCCTCCGGGAAGAGGTATTCGTAGCGCGGATTACGGGGCGTTCCATGCACAAACGAAATCCCATCCGTCTCGTGAGTCGGCGGTCTATTGGCGAGATAGTCTCTCAACACGGAACCCTGCGGCAGTTCGCGGACCAATCGGCGTATCCAGGAGACGCTTCGCGCGGCAGCAAAGGCCGTCCAACCCGCCAGGTCGTCGTCGGACAAGACGGCGAACTCGAAGTTCCCCTGCAGCACAACGGGCCAGGCCATGCTAAGTCGAACGCATTCGAGTGGGTCAGGGCCATAGCCGACTGTGTCGCCAAGGCACACGATCCGCTCGACACCGTTGTCGGCAGCGTCGGATAAGACGGCTTGCAAAGCTTCCAGGTTTCCGTGAATGTCGCTGAGGATCGCCCACACGGATCCGAGCCTCCTATTTGAACACGGCTCGAAAACCAGCTTGCGCGAACAATGACGCCATTCTGAACCACGCCTTCAAGTTCCATGATAAACCTCACGCGCTGCGCATTTGCAACTCATGCACGATTCGCCCCGGCGTCATCGGGAGTTGCTGCATGCGCACGCCGACCGCGCGGTAGATCGCATTGGCCAGCGCGGCCGGCGGCGGTACGATCGGCACCTCGCCGACGCCGCGCACGCCGAACGGATGGCCCGGGTTCGGCACCTCGACCATCACCGTCTCGATCATCGGCAGGTCGAGGCACGTCGGCATCCGATAGTCGAGATAGCTCGCGTTCGTCATCTCGCCGCGGTCGTTGAATATGTACTCCTCGTTCAGGCCCCAGCCGATGCCCTGGACGACGCCGCCCTGCATCTGGCCCTCGACGTAGCTCGGATGGACCGCCCGGCCGACATCCTGCACCGCGGTGTAGCGCAGCACCGTGACCTTGCCGGTTTCCGGATCGACCTCGACGTCGACGATGTGCGTTGCGAAGCCGCCGCCGACGCCGGGCGGATCGACGCTGGCCCGGCCGACGATCGTGCCGCCGGTCTCGTGCAGCTTGGCCGCCAGGTCCTTGAAGCTGCGGCGCTTCGAGGCGTCGCCCCGGCACGTCAGCACGCCGCCGTCGTAAGCGACGCGGTCGGCCGGCACGTCCCAGATCAGCGCCGCGCGATCGATCATCTGGCGCTTCACGTCCTGGGCGGCCTCGTAGGCGGCCCAGCCGGTCGCGAAGGTGACGCGACTGCCGCCGGTGACGTCGGTATAGCCGACCATGTCCGTGTCCGCGACGATCGGCTTGACTTCCTCGGCGCGGATGCCGAGCGCCTCGGCGAGCTGCATCGCAATGCCGGTGCGCGAGCCGCCGATGTCGGTGGAACCCTCGACCAGGCCGACGGTGCCGTCCGCGTTCACATTAACCGTGCAGCTCGACTTGAGCCCCGCGTTGAACCAGAAGCCCGATGCGACACCGCGGCCGCGGTGCGGCCCCCTCACCCCCAACCCCTCTCCCCCTGGGGGAGAGGGGAGCGGATTTCTCCCCTCTCCCCCTGCGGGAGAGGGGTCGGGGGTGAGGGGTGCCGCATAGTGCGGATGCTGCCTCGCCGCCTGGCAGGTTTCGATCATGCCGATGCGCGGATAGATTGGCCCGTCGGCGCGGCGCGTACCTTCCTTCGCGCCGTTGCGAATGCGGAATTCGAGCGGGTCGATCTGGAGCCGTTCGCAGATTTCGTCGACGACGGTCTCGACCGCGAAGGCGGCGTTGGTCGCGCCGGGAGCGCGATAGGCGGAGGTGGCGGGCTTGTTGACCACCACGTCGAAGCCGTCGACCTGGGCATTGGGCACGTCGTAGCACGCGAAGACGCACATCGATCCCGCCCCGACCGGCGACCCGGGGAACGCGCCCGCCTCATACGCGAGATAGGCCTGCCCCGCGACGAGCCGGCCCGTGGCGTCGGCGCCCATCTTGACGCGGATGTAGGAACCCGGCGTCGGACCGGTGCCCTCGAAGACCTCGGCGCGGTTCATCGTGATCTTGACCGGCCGGCTCGTCCGCCGCGACAGCACGGCCGCCACCGGTTCGAGATAGACGCGAATCTTGCCGCCGAAGCCGCCGCCGATCTCCATCGGCACGACCTTGATTTTCGCCAGCGGCATCTGCAGCAATTCCGCGACCTGGGCGCGGACCGTGAAGGCGCCCTGCGTGCTGCACCAGATGGTCACGCTGCCGTCGGCGTTCCACAAAGCAGTGGCATTGTGCGGCTCGATGTAGCCCTGATGCACTGTGGCGGTGCGGAACTCGTGCTCGATCACCACGGTGGCGCCGGCGAAGCCTTTCGCGATGTCGCCAAGCGTGAAGTGGATGTGCTTGGCGATATTCGACGGCCGATCGGCCGGCTGGCCCAGCGACGTCGTCACGAGGTTGTCGTGCAGCAGCACGGCGTCGTCGCGCATCGCGGCGCGCACGTCGAGCACCGGCGGCAACAGCTCATAGTCCACCGCGATCAGCTTGACCGCTTCCTCGGCGACGGCGGCGCTGGTCGCGGCAACGGCAGCGACGGCATGGCCCTTGTACAGCACCTTGCCGCGCGCGAGGCAATTGCTGCTCAGGTGCATGAGGTTGATGGCGCCTTCGCCCAGCTCGGCGATCTTGTCGCCCGGATCGGGAAAGTCCGCCGCGGTGACGATCGCCTCCACTCCGGGCAGCGCGGCCGCCTTGCGCACATCGATCCCGCGAATGCGCGCATGCGCGTGGGGGCTGCGCACGATCCGGCCGTGCAAAAGGCCGGCGAGTTGCACGTCGGCGCCGTAGAGCGCCCGGCCGGTGACCTTGTCGACCCCGTCGTGGCGGATGGGGCGCGTGCCGATGACCTTGAATTCGCCCGTCGTACTCATCGCTACCTCCGCGGGACGTCAACAATCCTTCGGTTCCGCGGGCATTCTATTCGCAGGTCGAGAAAAATCCTCTGTCACCACGGCGCTCGGTTGCTGATTACCAGGCACCGCTCCTGGGTTTGTTTTCATGCCACCCCCCCTGGGTGCACCCCTGGCACCTTTCTTCCCGGCGGTGCTGCGCATGGAATGGCGGCGCTGTTGCGCCACAACTCTATAGGAATGATGAAATTGCGCCGCTGTTGCTCTTTCGCTTGATCTGCCGATTTCTTGCCAAGGGTCTTGACTGCCAAAGCCCAGTCAGCTCGGCGCGTTCCGTGGGAGGATTTCCACGCCGAGGGGCTGGAATGCTGGACGCTGCTTTCGTGACGGGAGCCGCCGTCGTTGCGGCGACATCAGTTCTCGGCGCGGACGCGCAAGCGATTACACTTGCTCTGGCAGCAGCCTACCATCACACACGCCGAACGCCCGTGCCGTCGAGTTTGGCCCACGCGTATCTCGCTCCGCCTGCTGCACAATATGGTTCGTGAAGGCCGCGAAGCACGGCTGGCGGGGGAGGGGCCAGGCGGCTCAAGATATCGCGAATGACCCAGGCGTTTTTCGATTTGCGTAGCGAACTTGCATGTGCCCGCCGCCTGATTACTACTCTGCCTGGCCGCCGAGCGATCTTGACATTCGTTTACCTTTTGTGTAAACTTATTTCATTGGAGTTGCCGAGCATGGAAATAAGCTTCGGAACAAAAAAGATGCAACGGAATTGCTCATCCGAGAAGGCGATGCGCGCGGAGTGGGGCACCAACAACGCGAAAAAGCTCATGATGCGTCTGACCGAAATGGAAGCAGCGGAAACTCTCGAGGACTTGGCGCGGCTACCGCAGGTGCGCTGCCACGAGTACAAGGGGGCGGAGAAGTGCAAACCTTCCGTGGACTTGGCTCACCCGTTCCGGCTGATCTTCGAGCCCGACCATGAGCCGATGCCAACGAAGCCGGACGGCGGCCTGGACTGGAAGGCTGTGACCCGCATCCGCATCTTATATGTTCACGACCCTCATTGAGAGAATCAAGAGCATGGCGACTGTTACGAATACACGCTACGGCTATTTCCCTGATTTCAAGGTTACTCCCGGCGCCGTGTTGCAGGAAACGATCGACAGCTTGGGGATGAGCCAGGCGGGGCTCGCGACCCGAACGGGCCTTTCGCGCAAGACGGTCAACCAAATTATTCAGGGCGAGGAGCCCATCACCCACGAAACGGCCCTCCGTCTGGAGCGCGTGACGAATGTGCCGGCCCACTTCTGGAACAACCTGGAGGCAAAATACCGCGAGCGGACCCTTCGGGCCAAGGAACAGGAGCGGCTGGCCGGAAACCTATCCTGGCTCAAGACCATTCCAACTAAGGAATTAGTCAAGCGGGGTGCCGTTGAGCCCCAGAAGGACGATCTGTCTCTGTTGGCCGCGGTCCTCGCATTTTTCGGCGTCAACAGCCCCCAAGAGTGGAATGCTGTCTGGGGTTGTTTTCGCGTGGCGTTCCGCAAGTCACCCTCCTTTGACGCTAACCTCGGGCCTATAGCGACCTGGCTGCGCCTTGGCGAACTGGGAAGCCGGCAGCTGCGTTGCCAGCCGTACGATCGCGACCGATTCAAGGACGCGCTCACAAAAGTCCGGGGCCTGACGACCGAGAGCCCTGAAATGTTCATGCCGCGCATGCGTCAACTGTGCGCTGACGCAGGCGTCGCAGTCGCGTTGATCCCCGAAATTCATGGTGCTCCGGTCTGGGGCGCCGCCCATTGGCTCTCGCCGGAGAAGGCACTGCTCCAGCTGACGCTGCGGGGCAAGACGGACGATCTCTTTTGGTTCGCGTTCTTCCACGAGGCCGGCCACATCCTGAAGCATGGCAAGAAGCAGAAGTTTGTCGACGACGGCACGGGTGATGACATACGGGAGGCTGAAGCTAACCGCTTTGCCTGTGATTTCCTCATTCCACGCAGCCGACTGGTGGAGTTCCGCGCCGTGCGTAGGCGTAAGGACATCCTGGCGTTCGCACGGTCGCTCGGGATTGCACCGGGAATCGTACTCGGTCGCCTGCAAAACGAGAGCCTGGTTCCGTGGGCTAACGTGGATAACGATCTAAAAGTGAGGCTGCATTGGGCGGGCGAGTCCGACTATGAGATCGCCAAGGCCGGCGGTTGACTGCGCGAATGCGCCCGTCTAGGGCGACGTAGCCGAACTGCCCCTCGGCAGCACGGATCCCGATATTCTGCATTGGGCCGAACGCGATCGCGTCATGCGCGTGAGCAGAATCGTGTCGAGCAGAATCATTCGCCTTCCATTCGCGTATAAACGGCCTCGCGTGAGTCGTCCACGTCCTGAGCATCAACCATGAATGGACGCATCTCGGCAAAGATATCCTCCGCGTCGGGCGTCCCTGGGTCCGGCGCCGCCGGCGCGGGCTCCCCGATAAACACGATTGCCTCGCGCACCTCACCCCTGATCCCCCTGATCCGGACGAGGCTTTGGGCGATCTCCTGCTTCGATCCTCTGAGAACGTGCGCTTTCATCGCTCACCTCGCTGATAGATGCTGGGAGTCCATCCACAGGCATCGTCGCACTGGCCGCAGCCGCCGTCCAGCGCGTCGGTCGCTTCTCGGAGCTGCGTCGGCTTTGGGACGCGGTGCGGCGCAGCGACGAATGGCTCCTCGGAATACAGGATCTGGTCCGCCGACTACAGCGGTGACCCGGCGGTTGCCGCGATGCGGGCCCTTCGCGCCTTCGCCGGCCTGGTCGGAACGGCCCGTGTGGGGTGCTACAATGTCCGTGACATGAAGTGGGAGGATCCTTGAAGGTGGAAGCGGGCCAATGAAGCCGACCGTTTACCTGGATGCGACCATCCCTTCCTTTCACTATGAGGAACGTTCAGGGACGGTCATGCAAGCTTGGCGAGAGATCACCGTCGAGTTTTGGGATGACGCGCGGCACCGATACGAAGTGTTCTTGAGCGACGAAACTCTCCGGGAATTGCAGGAACCGGGATATCCTGCGGAAAAACGCGACAAGTGCCTCGCCCTCGTTACCGGTCTTCCCCGACTTGCCGTGACAGCGGAAGTTACCGATCTGGTCGCCTACTATGTGGCCGAACGCCTGATGCCGGCGGACGATTTGGGCGATGCATTTCATCTGGCATTCGCCACCTGGTACCGCATCCAGTACCTGCTGACCTGGAATTGCAAGCACCTGGCCAATGCCAATAAATTCGACCATATCCAGGTCTTAAATTCCCGGCGCCGCCTGGTGTCACCGGCAATCGTGACGCCCGTTCAGTTGTTGGAGATCGAACCATGAAAAACGTGCCCCTGATTGACGAACTGCGTGCCGTCCGCCAGCGGCTTGCCAGGGAACAGGAGTTCGACGTGGAAAAGTATGCAGCCATGTTGCGGGAGGTTGCCCGAATTCTGCCCGGTGACTATTTGACGCAGCCGGTGCTGCCACCGATGGAAGCGCCGCGCGCTAGCGACATCAGACATGCACGCTGACACAAGGACGCTGGGGGCCACCGCGATGGAAGTCGACCGCGCCGCCGTTTTTTCATTTGCCCCCGTGCCGAATGCGCAGCAGCGCTCCGGTGCCGCCCTTGAACAAGGTGTCCATCACCCACGCATCGCGGACCAGCACATAGAGGCTGCCGTCCGCCGCGAATCGCAGGTCGACGGGGCGGCGCAGACCGGTTGCAAACGGCCGGGCCGACGCCGGCTTGGCCGGATCGATCGTCTTGATCGAGCCGTGATTGAAGTCACCGAAGAAGTATTGCCCGCGGTATGGCTTCGGCCAGTCGAGGTCCTTCGGTGCGAACGCCCCGCCGGCGATGCAGGCCGTCGGATACCAGTGGATCGGTCCGCGGAAACGCGGGTCGGTGGTCGGGCCATGCTCCACGGTCGGCCAGCCGTAATTGGCGCCGGCGATCCCCTCGTTGATCTCCTCCGCGTTGCCGCCCACGTCGTTGATGAACAGCCGGCCGGTTTCGGGCTCGACGGCAAACGTGAACGGATTGCGCAAGCCGTGCGCCGAGGTCGCGCGGTACTTGCCGGTCGCTTTCGCGAAGTACGGGTTGTCCGCGGGGATCGCGCCGTCGGGATCGATCCGCAGCAGCCGGCCGAGCAGCGAGTTCATCGATTGCGCCGGGCTGCCGGCGGTTTGATCGCCGATGGCAACGTAGAGCTTGCCGTCCTTGCCGAAATGAATCGCCCCACCCTGATGGCCGGCCGGCACGGTGCCGCCCAGCTTCCGTTGATCGTCCCCCTCCAGCAGCACCTTTTCGCTGTCCGGCACGGCGACATCGCCCGCGGCGGTGAAGCGGCTGACGACATGGCGCGGATACGGCCTCGCCGCCACATAGCAGACGAAGACGTGCGGCGTGTGCGGAAAGTCCGGGGCCACCGTCACGCCGAGCAGCCCGCGCTCCCACGTCGCATCGACCGGCAACTTCACGAACGGTTGCGCCAGCAGCCGGCCTTCCTTCACGATCCGCAGTGTTCCCGTTTGCTCCGAGATGAAGATTCGGCCGTCGGGCGCCACGTCCATGGCGGTCGCGCCGGTGAGCCCGGCAGCCACCACGCCGGCCTTGAAACCCGCCGCCAAGGTGAGCGGTCCCGTGGTGCCTTCCCCCGGCGTCGGTGCCCGGCCAGTCCGCAGCGACGCCAGATACGCAATCAAGTCGGCGAACTCGCCCGGCTTCATCCCATCGGCGAGCCCGGCGGGCATCAGCGATACCTTGCTCACGGCGCGCGACGCGATCTCGCGCGGCGCGATCGCGATCGACTTCCCTTCCGCATCCAGCAGCGTGACGGCGGTGGCCGATTCCGCCTTGACGATCCCCGTCAGAATGCGCCCCGCCCTGGTCTCGATGACGGTCGCGTGATAGCCCTGGGGAATCTCCGCGGAGGGATCGAGGATCGATTCGATCAGATGGGTGCGATCGAGCTTACCGCCGACCTGCGACAGGTCCGGACCGACGTCGCCGCCCTGCCCGCCGACCTTGTGGCACGTCACACAGCGGGCCGCGGCGGCGAGGTACAGCGCCTTACCGCGCGCCGCGTCGCCGCCCTGGTTCATGGCCGCCTGCCGCAGCGCGTCAGGGTCCGCCTTCGTCCCCGCGGCGCACGGTAGCGCAGCGATGGGTGCAATCAGAAGTAGAGCGATGCGCATCGACGCGATCCTTTCCTATCGAGGAAGCAGTTGGCTGGCTTCACATCGCGGTGGATGATGCCCAGCGCGTGGGCCGCCTCCAGGCCGTCGGTCACGTCGAGAATGTGCTAGGGAGTGTATCCAGCCTGACGCCAATGACAAGCTTACTTGTGTAGTGCCATTGCCGGTCGATCCAGATTCTCCGACCGCCCTGGCTGCACGCGAGCTCGGCGCGGTCGCCGTGCTGGACCGCTGCGCCGACCTGTTGCAGCTTCCTGTCGGGGACAGTCTCGGCTGGAAGGTCTGCAGCGCGTGGCATTGGCGCCGGCGCCAGCTGGAGGCCATGAGCGGCACGAGTGAAAAAACCTAGAGAACGGCCTGCTCCCAGCACGAATACGCAAGCGATTACACTTGCTCTGGCAGCAACTTGCAATCACAATGATCCAAAGGTACGCATGCCTCGCTTACGCCGTGGAGAATGCCATGCCCGAACAAACTCATCCCCAGCCCGCCGACGCGACCGTGGCAAGGGCCAGCAACGGGCCTGTGAACGGAGCCGGGCGCGACCCGTTCTGGGACCGCGACGACCTTGTCGAGGCCAGCCCGGGCGAACTGGAAATAATTGACGACTTGCGCTGGGCCCACGAGCAGGAGGCGGGTGGCGCATTTGCCATTCATGCCGGTAGATACCTCGGTATCGTGAATCGCATGGTGCAGGCGGTGGGCGGCGATCCGGGGCGGGTCCTCGATGAAGCTGAGCGGAAGGCAGGTGTGCCGATCGAACGAGTCGCCCTTTTTCATATCGAGATGGCAGAGTCCTGGTGACGTGTCGGGGCGACAAGCAGCAGTTGGAGTTCCTCGCGCGGTTCCGCGGCGCAGGGTTGGCGTGGAAGGCGCTGTTGCCGTGACGCGTTGTGGCCACTATCGGCACCGATCGCGAGTCGGCCATACTGCTATATTGGCTGGTAGAAACCGACGTGATCTCCTTTTCGAGGCTGCGGTAATGATCTTACCCGATTTCCTCAACGAGACCCCGGACGGCGAGATTCGCGTGGCCGGCCATCGCATCGGCTTGTACCACGTCATCCACTATTATAACGAGGGATTCGGGCCGGAGATGCTCGCGTGTCAGTATCCGAGCGTGCCGCTGGCCCTGATCCATAAGGTCATCGCGTGGTACCTGGAGAACTCGACCGAGGCCGACGTGTACCTCGCCGCATGCCGGGCGGAACTGACCGGGCAACGCGACAGAAATCCCAGGCGTCTCGACCTCGCCGGGTTACGGCAGCGACTCGAAGCGCTGCGCCGAGCTGGCGACCGCGCCGGCGGAAAGCGCGTGAGCCATGGCGATCCGCTTCTTGCTCGACGAGCACTTTCGTGGCCCGCTCTCGCACGCAATCCTGCGGCACAACCTACGCGGCGGACTCCCGCTGGACGTGGTTCGTGTGGGCGACATGCCGAACTGCCCCTGGGCAGCACGGATCCCGAGATTCTGCTCTGGGCCGAACGCGAGGAGCGCGTCCTGATTACCGAAGACCGGCAGACGATGGCCGGCCACCTGGCCGAGCACCTCCGAACGGGGCATCGCTCGCCCGGCGTTTTCGTCGTTGCGCTGGGCTGCAGCATCGCCCAGATGGTCGCCTGGCTGGAGCTCGTCGCTCATGCCGGCGATCCGGCCGAGTATGAGAACGCGGTCACCTACGTTCCGTGAGCAATACAACCCGTCCGGCAACAATACTGAACAACCCGACCGCATATGCCTGGATATTCTGTATGTCCCCGGGCCGCCGCCCAGCGACATCGCGCGCTGGATTAAAAAGAAACAGTGGATCGGAGACATGCAAGGTTGTTTTCAGAACAACCCTGTATGTCCCCGATCCCCCTAACCCCCGATCCCCCTAACCCCTTTAGGTACCCTTTAGGTGAACCCTTCGCCGCAGAAATAGTCTGTATGTCCCGGTTCCCCTCAATCCGGTTCCCCTCAATGACGCCCCCGATGAGCAGGATGGCGTTCATCAGATTGATCGAACGTGTTCTACCCCGCCCGATCGTCCACGCGGATCACCAGCTTCAGCCCCGACCACGTTGTGTCGACGGCGCACGCACCTCGACGTCGCCTGGTGGCAGAACTCGACGCCGGCAACGAATCCGTGCGGCGGCGTGGATGGAGCTATTTGTCCTGCACATTCGCCGTTCCGGTGGATGCCCCCTTTGGCGATGGCGGCGCTAAAATGAATATCTCCATGTTCGGAAAACGCTTGACAGAAAAACCCACGCTCATCCGATCCTTCGCAAAAACGGTTTCGCCGGCCTGGGCGATGTACGGGATTGGCACGTCCCAGGAACCGGGCGCACCGAAACCGTCCTGGTTGGGGACGACCACGGCCACGTGCCCTGCTGGGTGTTTCGGGTCGAGGCTCTTGTAAGCGATCACGACCAGTTTTCCTTCGTTCGCCGCCGCTTGGGCTTTCTGAAAGGCTGCCTGCTTGTCTCGCTGCAGATCGAGCGCTTGCCAGTTCTTGGAGGCCTTCAGGTTATCAAACATATCGTTGGCGAGCGCCTTGCCAGCGAACTCGGGCAAAGGGATGCCGACCAATTCTCTTGCGAAGTTGCGCAGGAAAATATTGCACTTCGTACCGTCTTTGTCTTCCTCGTACTTTTCCTTGCTGTTTTTTCCCAGCTTCTGAGCGAGGTTGACGAGCTTCTTCGGGGCCTGCTCGTCGTAGCCGATTTTCGCCTTGGCCAGATAATCGTTGCCGGCTGCATCCGCTTTGAGGGTGCTCTCAAGCTCTTTGAGCATGGCCTTGGATGTCTGACTGAGCTTTACCGCGGTGTGTTCACGAGCGGCAATCCATTCCTGGATATTCTTTCTTACGCGGACGCCGAGGGCATCGAACTGGGCATCGGTCGTCGCCGGATTCTTGTTGGCGGTGTCAAGTTCCTTGAGCAGGGCGGCTTGTTGTTCGCTCAACTGTTTTTGCTTCGTATCGTACTTCGTGCCCTCGGCGATCATGCTATCGATTTCCTGTTGCAGGAGCCGTTGCCAGTACGGCAGCAGATTCGAACGGTTCGTCTCGAACTCCAGCCTTGCCTGTTTCACAACCTTGCCGGCCGTCAACAGCTTCTGGACCGACGCATCGCGGCGCCGGTAGAGTTCCTCGGGAACAAGCTCGATGGTGTTGCTCTGTGCCTGCGCATGTTGCACTCGGAAACAACGCTAATGCAGCAACAACGAACATCGCAGGGGTCTTGGCCCAGATCATGGTGTCCTCCCGGTCGGGTTGGTGAGAAACACATATATGCAGTTTCAACATACCGTCGAGTTGTCGCCGCCGGCAGGCCATACGCCGGAGTTTGCGGCGCTAGGCGCTGAGCTTCTCAGGGTAACCGGTCGCTGCGTCCTCTGCTGAAGCAGAAAATCGTTCTGGCGCTACCCCTCCCGATTCTCCACGCGGATCACCAGCTTCAGCCCCGACCACGTCGCGTCAACGGCGCACACCTTGACGTCCACCAGCCCCAGCGGCAACGCCAGCGAACGCACCACTGTCCGTTTCGCGATCAGGAACTGCGTCGCCTTGCCCTCACTCGATGGCGAGGCCCCGACCATTCAGCCTACCGCCTCCCGCCTCTCAGGTCACTCTTTTTCCGGCCGCGGTCGAGAAATTTCACAAGCATCGATCAAGCGGTCAACCGCTCGCTTCTTCGGTACTCGCCTGGCCGGACGGCATGTAGACGATCCCGCCAATCAGCTCCGCCTGCTTGATCTCCGGATGCATTTCCCAGCGACGCAGGAACTCCGTCCCGGGTCATCCGGTCGCCCGGATTCAGCGGCGGCACGCTTTGCTCGACTGTGGCCACGGCTTGCCTCCTACGGAACATTGCGCGTATTGTACCGGCGTCAGCCGCAGGCCGCGAGCTGAGGCAGCACCGCGCTGTAGCGCTCCCAAGTCAAGCCATCCACGGTGACACTCGGCTTGGTCAGCACGCCGTCCACGAGCGGGCCGCGCTCCACCATCGTTTCGAGGATGCGCCGCTCCACTTCTGGGTCGAACAGGTCCGGCGGCGGCGTGATGCCGCGTCCGCGGGGGAAGACCGGGGGGAAGACCGGGGACATTCAGGAAGACCGGGGACATTCAGAATACCTGAATGAACCCGCGGCTTCCCAGAGCGGACTGCGCACGCAGGTGCTGCGATTGGTGCGCGGTCCCGCTGCTCGCCAGAGGAGTATCGCCGGCTGGAGCTGCCGGCGCTCCTGAGATCACCTTGCGTTCCGCTTGGTTAGCGCATGCCTGGCGGCTAAGATTCAATGCGGCCGAGGTGCGCCGGTTGCGGGCTGGGCGCGGCCGCGCTCACGGCGCAAGGAGCAATGTCATGCCGTCGCCGTTTCCTGGGATGAACCCGTACCTGGAGCAAGAGCGTGCCTGGAATGACTTCCACGAAAGCTTCATGCCGGCGACACTTTGAGAATGGCACGAATCATGAAACGGCGCGAACGCAACAAGCAGAAGAAGCAGAAGGCACGCCAGGAACGGCTGCGGCAAGAGAAACATCGGCCGGACGTGCGGTCCGCGCAGCCGGAGCGAGCCGCCCCGGCGGTCGCTGCCCCGGCGGTCGCTGCCCCGGCGGTCGCCGCCGCGGCGCCGGATTCGTCGAACCCGCCTCTCGACAACTTCTTCCTGGGCGAGCCGGCCCAGCAGTGGCTCACGACGCTGCTCGCCGATACCGAGCCTAATCGGATCTTGAACGCGCTGGACCCGGCTTCGTTCGTGCCGGACGAGCTCATGCTCAACGTGGCCACCTGCTGTCAGATGCTGGTTGCGGCCGAGGTAATCGCTGCCGGCATTGGGCGCCGTTGCGCCATTTGCCGCCTGCCGTCGCCGCGTGGCTCGTCGAGGACGATGCGCTGTACAGTCCCGGTATCGTTGCACTGGCCGCAGCCGCCGTCCAGCGCGTCGGTCGCTTTTCGGAGCTGCGTCACCATTGGGACGTGGTGCGGCGCAGCGACGAATGGCTCCTCGGAATACAGGATCTGTTCCGCCGGCTGCAGCGGTGAGCACGTTCGTGTCAATGAAGACTTCCGCGTTCATACAGCTCCTCACGCGGTATCCGGGGGGAATTGCGGAACCCCGTGACGGTGCGGAAGAGCTCCCGCATCCGCGCGCGCGACGCGGCCAAGGCCGCGTCGTCCGACGGCGTCACTTCCTCCTCGGCTTGCCGCTTGGTGCTGATCGTGATCTGGACCTCGGTGCCCGGCGCGAATGGCACGCCGGCCACGCGGACCTGACCCTGATCGTCCACCGTCGCGGACGTCTCGATAGGTTGCCATGGCAACTTCCTCGTACTGGTAAACCCCAATCCATTGTTCGTGTAAACCGCGCTTCAGGCAACCCGAATCGCGTAGCCGGCCGCGGGCGTTAGGTCCGGTTTGTACTTCCACTTGCCGCCAAACCAGAGCGGCGTCAAGGCGCCGCCTTGGGTGCGACCGAGGCGGCGTCAAGTACGGCGCGGACGATCTTGTCGTAACCCGTGCAGCGGCACAAATTGCCCGCGAGCCAGTGGCGCACCTGCGCCTCGGTTGGCTTCGCGTTGCGCGCGAGCAGCGCCCGTGCGGCGACGATGAAGCCGGGCGTGCAGATGCCGCATTGCAGGGCCGCGTGCTCCAGGAATTTCTGCTGCAGCGGATGCAGCCCCTCGGCGGTCGCGACGCCTTCGATGGTCACAACCTCGCGCCCCTGGGCCTCGACGCCGAGCACGATGCACGAATTGACGAGCCGGCCGTCGAGCAGGACGTTACAGGCCCCGCAGTTGCCGTTGTTGCAGCCTTCCTTGCTGCCGGTCAGGCGCAGCTCGTCGCGCAGCACCTCCAGCAAGCTCTGGCGCGGCTCGCACAGGAACTCGGCCGGCGCGCCGTTGACGGTCGTCTGCACGTGGACTTTCTTCGGCACAGGTCAATTCTCCTTGCAGCGCTCGAGCGCGGTGGTGAGGGCGCGCTTCGTCAGCACGCCCACCAGATGCCGGCGATACTCCGCGTCGCCGCGCATGTCGCTGATGGGGCGTGCCGCCGCCTGGGCCAGCGCCGCGGCTTTTGCGATGTCCGCGGGCAACGGCGGACGGCCGACGAGGGCCGCGCCCGCCTCCGGCACCAGCAGCGGCGTCGGCGCAACCGCGGCGAGGGCAATCCGCGCGGCGACGCAGCTTGAACCGCGATCGTCCAGCGTGAGCTGCACGCCGACGCCGACGACGGCAATATCCATCTCGTTGCGCGGGATGAATCGCAAATAGGCCGAACCCGTGTGCGGCCGCGGCGGCGGCAGGCGCAAGCTCACCAGGATTTCGCCGTGCCGCAGGGCGGTTCGGCCGGGCGCTGTGCAGAACGCCTCCACCGGCAGCTCGCGGCGGCCGTCGGGGCCGGCGATGACACAGGTTGCTTCGCCGGCGATCAGCGCGGGGATGGAGTCGGCGGCGGGCGAGGCGTTGCACAGGTTGCCGCCGACGCTCGCCCGGCTCTGAATCTGCGTCCCGCCGATGAGCGCCGCCGCCTCCGCCAGCCCTGGATAGGCGCGGGCCAGGCCGGGCTGCTCGCACAGGCGGTAACACGGAACCGCTGCCCCAAAACGCAGGCCGGCGGCGTCGAAGGCCAGTTCGTTCAGCTCCGGGATGTGCTTGACGTTGACGAGCAGGTCGAGATCGCGGCGTCCCTCGCGCACCTGAACGATGACGTTGGTGCCGCCCGCCAGCGCGGGCCCGCTCGCCCTGGGCCGCCAGCAACGAGACGGCTTCGGCCACCGTGGTCGGCGCGGCGTAATCGAATGCCTTCATGCCGGGGAGTCCTGCGTACGGGGAAGTCAGTCAATGGCGGATCGCGCGGCCAACGTAACGATATCCAAAGCCGCGCTCCCTGACAACCAAGCGGCCCAGGCCTACAACAAGCCGGCCGGCCGAAAACTGCGGTTTCCTTTACGCGCGGCTCGCCTATCATGATAGGATCACGCAAGCCGATCCCGGAGCCGGGCGCGCGCCGCCCGGACGATGACGCATGGCCACCAAGGGCGAACGCTTCGCAGGTCTGACCGTGGCGCTGATCACGCCGTTCAAGGGCGGCGACGTCGACTACGACGTGCTGGGCCGGCTCGTCGACTGGCACGTCGCGCAGGGGACCGATTGCCTCGCACCCGTCGGCACCACCGGTGAGTCGCCGACCCTCGACCACAGCGAACACGAGCGCGTCATCGCCACCGTCGTCGAACGTGCCCGCGGCCGAATCAAGGTGATGCCCGGCACCGGCTCGAACAGCACGCGCGAGGCGCTGCGGCTGACGCGGTTTGCACGGCAGGCCGGCGCCGACGGGGCGCTGATGGTCGGCCCCTATTACAACAAGCCGACCCAGGAAGGTTACTATCGGCATTTTGCCGAGGTCGCCGAGAAGGCGGACCTGCCGATCGTGCTCTACAACATCCCCGGCCGAACCGGCTCGAACATCCAGCCCGAGACGATCGCCCGCCTCGCCCAGCTGCCACAGATCGTCGCCATCAAGGAAGCGACCGGCTCGATGGACCAGGCGTCGCAGATCGCGGCGCTGTGCAACCTGACGCTCCTGTCCGGTGACGACAGCCTGACGTTACCGCTGCTGAGCATCGGCGGCCGCGGCGTGGTGTCGGTGGTCGGCAATATCGTGCCGGGCGATATGAAGGCGCTGTTGCAGGCGTTTGAGGCGGGCCAGCTCGCCGAGGCGCTGCGCTGGCACCGCAAGCTGTTCCCACTGTGCCGCGACCTGCTGGGGGCGGCGACCAATCCGATCCCGATCAAGACCGCGATGAAGCTGCTCGGCCGCGATAGCGGCGAACTGCGGCTGCCACTGTGTCCGATGGACGCAGCGAGCGAGACGAAGCTGCGGCAGACGCTGCAAGGGTATGGAATGATGGACTAACCTCAGTCACGCCGATCGCCGGAGGAACTGCACTACCGTGCCGTAGATCGGACTGCAAAGCCCTTCAAGTGTGTGTTCAATGTCGTCGTCCGGTCCCAGTTTGCTCGACCAGCGGCCGTTTTCCAGCTGCCGTGCCGCATGTTCCGGCCCCTCATCGGTCGCGTAGATGGCGACCTTTTCCCAACCCTCTTCCAGGGCGCCATCCGAACAGGGAGCATAACCCACGGTAGCGAAAGCCTGGATGAAAGCTATCAGAGTGCGCTCGCAAACAACGCCCGGCGGCCAGTAGTCGAAGCCATCGGGGTCAGGCCACCACCATGCGTCGGTCATACCCGCGGCATGGGCGATACAGTTGTAGACCGGATCAGGAGGACTCGTGATCCGGTATCCGGTCCGCGCCAGGTCGGGGAACAAGGGCTCGTTGACGGCCATCTTACCATTCGTACCCGTGCGCTCGGCCCCAACGCAGCCAACAGTCGGCCATTTCTCGGACCTTACCGCGACTCTCGGGAGGAACCGGGTCCGCGCCCGTAATCGCGTGCAGCGCACGAAACCAGTGGTCGGGATCCTGCGCGAGTTCGCGAAGCAACAGGGGGACGATCGCGGGCCCCATCCCGATGATCTGCTGGTACGCGGGGTGCTCGGCCAACCGGTGCTGGACGAATGAGGTCCGCGCTCCCGTTTCCATGTGGCTGCGAGGCTCACGAAACGCTGCTCGAGGTCGCGCTTCGCGTCTTCGGTGCTGTCGGTGACTGCTTCATTCTTGGGCATGGCTCCTCCCGCTCGCTCGCTTTCCATCGCCGATGGACCGGCGATGGCCTCTGGCACCAGCGTATCCGGTTCAATGGGCGCTTCAAAGCCCATTTCGGATTGTTCCAATACGCAAAATCCGCACATGAGCGCCGCCCGGGCGCGGGAAATCGAGAACATCGGATATAATTGAAACGGAAACGCGAGCCATTCCGCGATAAAGATGAATGTCGCGTTTCCGTCCCGTCATCCGGTGAACTGGCATGCAGGCCCCTCCTCCCTTCGACGTCCGCCCCGCGGTGGCCGCCGCCTTGCAGGCGGGGCGGCCCGTCGTCGCCATGGTGTCCGGACCCATCGCCCATACGCTTCCCTGGCCGGCGAACTTCGAGACCGCGCGCCTGGCGGATGACGCGGTCCGGCAGGAAGGCGGCACGCTGGCCGTCGTCGGCATCTGGCGCGGCCGGCCAACCGTCGGGCTCGAAACCGCCGACGTCGAGGCGCTGTGCGCGGCGGCAGCGCGTTGCGCGCAGCCGTCGTGATCTCGCGACCGCCGTCAGCGGCGGGTTGACCGCCGCCACGACGGTGTCGGCCAGCATGTACCTCGCATGGCGCGCCGGCATCCGCCTGCTCGCCACCGGCGCCATCGGCGGCGTCGCGCAACGGGGGCAGCAACGGCAACGCGGCTCAGGGGCACGCCTGGGACATCTCTGCGGATCTGGTCGAGCTGTTGCATACGCCGGTGTGCGTGGTCAACGCCGGCGCCCGCAGCGTCCACAACCTGGCCTATACCGCCGAGGTGCTGGAAACCTTCCGCGTGCCGGTGATTGGCTACGGCACCGAGTCGTTTCCGACCTTCTACATGCGCGTCGGCAATTATCCGGTCCCGGCCCGTGCCAACACGCCCGCGGAAGTCGCGGACCTGCTGGCGGCCCACTGGGGCATGCACGGCGCGGGCGTCGTCCTGACGCAGCCGACGCCCGTCGATGCCGCCCTGTCTCCTGATGAGTTGATCCCGGCGCTGGAGACCGTTGAGAAGCAGGCGGCGGAAAGCCGGGTCGGGCGCAGAGAATTGTCGCCGTTTCTGATGGATCGGCTCAATCGCCTCACGCGCGGCAAGGCGCTGCGCCTACCAGGCCTGCTTTGTGGCCAACGCCCGCCTCGCAGCGCAGGTCGCGCGCGAGCTTGACGGCCCAGCTTCAACCGCGGTGCAGCAGCGATCGTGACGCTTTTCAAACCATAATCTGACGGCATCGCCGCTGGTTGCTGTCGCTGTTGGGGCGGCGTACAATCACTTTCCGCCGAGACGGGCCGCCATCGGAGCGGCCGGCCGGCGCACACCCACCCAAGGAGCAGTCATGTTACGCGCTCTCTCGACGGTCGCATTCGCGGCGCTGGCCGCCGGCTTCGGTGCGTCGGTTTCCACGGCCCCCGCCGGCGACAATGACAAGGGCTTTGTCCAGCTATTCAACGGCAAGGACATGACGGGCTGGAAGTTCTTCCCCGAAGCCCTCGAAAAGAAGATCACGGTCACGGACGGCATGATCGTTGTGCCGGGCAATCCGCCCGGCTACTTCTACACCGACAAGAGCTACAAGAACTATGTCGTACGCTACGACTGGCAATACAAGCGTCCCGCCGGCCTCGAGGACGAGACGAAATTCCTCGGCAACAGCGGCCTGCTCGTACACATCCAGGCCCACAAGGTTTGGCCGAAATCGCTCGAAATCCAGGGGATGAACCGCGACCACGGTTCGTTCATCGGCATCGGCATCAAGGTGACCGATTACAAGTTCGACCGTGCCGCGCTCGAAGAAGGCACGCAACAAGGTCGGCGAGTGGAACACCACCGAGGGGGCCATCAAGGATGGCCTGGTCACCAGCAGCGTCAACGGCACGCCGATCGCCAGTGGCAAGATCGATCTAGTGGAGGGCCCGTTCGGCTTCCAATCCGAAGGCGCGGAGATTCATTTCAAGAACATCCGGGTCAAGGTGCTGGATTGATCTCCGGCGTCTAGCGGCCATCGCAGCCCGGCCCGGCCCGAGGTTCACCGGCCGCGAGACCGGGCTATTTCAGACACGCCGCGCATGTCACGATCCCTTCGCTGATCGCGACTCTTTTTCGGCAACCCATTCGCGGAAGGTCGGGAATCTCTTGGGCCCGTTTCCCGACGTGGATTCGGCGCTGATTTCCCGAGCCGCTGCTTGCTGGCGCTGGACGAGCCATTCCTTGAAGCTCATGAAGGCGGCGTGGGTTTGTTTCGCTTGCTCGATGACCTCCGCGGGATTGTCTGCGGACATGCGAGCGTCGATCCGCAGGTGCTCGGCCAAAACGGTTTCTGGGTTGTTCAAGACATAGGCGCGGGCGGCAGCGACCTGTGCAGGCGTCAAATCGTAAATACGGCAGATGGATGCCTCGGTCGCGGTTGGGTCCAAAAAATCCGAAAGCAGGTTGTACACCGTGATGCGCGTTCCGACGATCTCTGGTCCGCGGCCCCGGTCCTGGATCATGTCGATTGCCATTTTTCCCTCCGCGTTCATCGCTCTTTGCACGTCTACATGATAACAAACGGGACGAAACAACCCTATTTCATCGATTCCTTCAGCGTCCGATGCAGCTCGCGCATGCGCTCCACGTCGATCTCGGCCGGCTCGCGCTCGAGGAGGTAATCGCAATCGGCGCGGGCACCGTCGCGCTGGCCGCTCTGGAAACGCAGCACCGCCCGCACCCACCGCGCCGGATGCGCGTCGGGGTCGATCGCCACGATCGCGTCGAGATAGCACAGCATACCGTCGCGGTCCTTTTCGCGCTGCGCCGCCCCGACCAGGTTGTGCAAGAGCCGTGTGATGATCGGCTTCGTCGTCACGGCATCGAGATCGCCGGGTTGCATCTGCTCGCCCGTGATGCCGAGCACCGTGCGTGCAGCGTCTTCTTTCGTGATAGGCTTGCCACCCTCGAACACGTCGATGAGCTGGGCCGCAGTGCCGGGCGGCTCGAAGCGGACGATGAAGTGCCCGGGCAGGCCGACGCCGACCACCTTGAGGTCGAGCCGCCGGGCCAGATCGATGTACAGCACCGACAGCGTGAGCGGCAGTCCTTCGCGATCGTCGATGACCTCGTTGAGATAGCTGTTGGCGCGGGCGTAATAGTCGACCCGGCTGCCGTGGAAGCCACGCTCCTTGAAGAGGAACTGGTTCAGCGCGGCGAGGCGCTCGGCAGGGCCCGCTTTCGGCGGCAGCCTGCCCGCGACCTGCTTCGCCATCCGCTCGACCTCCGCGACGTAGGCATCCACGTCCAGCTCCTCGTTGGCGAGCCGGGCCACGAGCAGGGCCGCCCGCAACAGACTGGCGTCCTTGTCGCGTGCCTGCAGCAGCCGGGTCAGGTCGGCCAGGCAGCGTTCGTGATGCAGCGTCAGCGCGAGCTTGCGCAGGCGGGCCGCCTGTTCCTCCAGGTCGCGGGCCCGATCGCGCAGGACGCCGCCCCCGCGGCCGGATGCTCCAAAAGCGGCTTCAGGTCCTTCGGCGTGGGCGGACTGGCGGCGGGAAGCTTGGCGAGCGCCTGCTCCAGCGTCGCGCGGACCTCGGCCGGCGGCGTCGTCGCGGCGACCGTCTTGCCCGCCTGGAATTGCTTGAATTCGGCGACGGTCTGGCGGAACTTGGCGAGGCCGACCACGCTGCCGTACGGGTCGGGATCGGTCAGCTCGACGACGAGCTGCCCGTTGACGTGGCACAGGATGCGATCCTTCTCGACGCGCACCTTGAGCGTGTTCCACGCGCCGGGGTGATACGCGGCGTGCGGCAGGTCGCGGATGACCTTCCAGCTATAGACGTCCGGGCCGTCGAAGCGCGCGAGGCGCAGCTTGCCGCCCGACGGGTAAAAGCCGTAATGCCGGCCGCTGGCGTCGCCGCCGAAGATCAGGCCGGCCGCCCCGGATTCATCGTCGAGCTTGACGGTGACGGCCAACTCATACGGCACGGCGGGGACGTCACGCTGCGACACGCAGATGGTGCGGCCGCCAAAGCCGCCGCCCATGCCGTCAGCGATGATGCGGCCGGCGCGCTGCCGCCATCGGCCGCCGAAGAGCACCTTCCACTCCGCCTTGTCGAGTGCCCCGATCGTGAGCCACTGCTCGATCGGCACCGGGTTGGGCCGGTCGAGCAGCGGCTTGAGGGCGCTGACGGGGACGGCGAAACCGAGGTTGTCCGTGACCTGCGACCGCAGGGTGACGATGCCGACGACGCGGCCCTTGCGGTCGAGCACGGGCCCGCCGCTGTTGCCCGCCTCGATCGGGATCGCGAGCTGGAGCATCGCCATCCCGTCGACGTTGCGCCGCCCCGACAGCACGCCGCTGACGACGCTGTGCTCCAGGCCGCGCGGATGACCCAGCGCCACGAGCGGCTCGCCGTTCTTGAGCTTGCGATCGTCGCCGAGCGGCAGCGGCGTCAATCCCTGCGTGTCGATGCGCACCAGCGCCAGGTCGAGCTTGCGATCCGACGCGTGGACGGCGGTCGCCTCGTGGCTGGTGCCGTCGGCGAGGCGGACGGTGATCGGCCGGCCCTCGCCGATGACGTGCAGGTTGGTGGCGATCAGCCCGTCGGCTGCAACCACGAAGCCGGTGCCCAGGCCGATCTGCTTGCCGTCGCGGCCGGTGTAGAGGAGGACCGCGATCGACTTGCGTGCCTGCTCGGCCAGGTCCGCAACCGATGGGTCGGCGGGCGCCGGCTGCTTGTCCCCGGCCTTGGCGGGCGCGACGCACAACAGAACGAGCACGACTGGCAGCCAGCGCGAATAGAGCATGGCAATCTCCGTGGGCTCATGCGAGCGGTTCGTTAGCCCGACGCGCAAGCGAGGGTGCACCGCGCTTGCGCGTCGGGCTAACGACGAACCGTATTACCCTTATTGTGCGGGATTGCCGCGGAAAAAGCTATCACAGCGCCGGCTGCAGACGCCCCTGCGCCTGGCGGCATTCGTCGAGCTGGCGCATACAGCGCACGCTCGGGGAATTCCCGGGTGAGCTGCTCGAAGACCGCGATCGCGTCCTGGTACGCGGCGGCGGCACCGGGGAGGTCGCCGAGCTGATGGCGCAGCTCCCCCAGCCGCTGGCATGCGTGGGCGACTACCGGACGGTGCGCGGGCACGTTTCGGCTATCCTCGGCCAACGCCTGATAGAACGTCACGGCCTGAAGCAGGGCGGCTCGGCGCGTCGGGCACGGGGTTGCCGGCGAGCTGATCGATCGTCGTCAGCGCTTGCTGGAGCTCGGCGGCGCACTGCTCGTAGTCGGCGCGCCTGGTCGCGCTCATCGCGTAGCTCCCACGTGAGCTGGCCCCAGCCGTGCATGAGCCCGCCCACCACCAGCGCGCTCGCCGCGAACAGCACGGCGACGATCGGTCGATGATGGGCCCATTGCAGCACGCGATCGGGTAGCGGCGCCGCATGCGCCAGAATCGGCTCGTTGTCGAGGAAGCGCCGCAGGTCCTCGCCCAGCGCCTCGGCGCTGGCGTAGCGCGCGGCCGGGTCCTTCTGCAAGCACATCAAGCAGATCGTTTCCAGGTCGCGCGGGATTTTCGGCTGCAGTTGCGTCGGCGGCACCGGTTCCTGGCTCAGAACCTGCAGGGCGGTTTCCTGCACCGAGGTCGCCTTGAACGGCGGCCGGCCCGTCAGCATCTCGTACAGAATCGCGCCTAATGCATAGACGTCAGCCGGCGGACCGACGACCGCGCCGGCGCGACCGGCCTGTTCCGGCGCCATGTAACTCGGCGTGCCGACGATGGCGCCCTGCCGCACCTGTTCGTCGCCGCCGACGTGCGTGGCCAGGCCGAAGTCGGAGATCTTGGGAACGTACGAGGTCAGCTCGCGGAAGATGGCGGTGTCGGCGCTTTTTTGGCCGTCGCGCAGGATGCGGCTCTCGTCGAGGTGGAGCAGGATGTTGGCCGGCTTGAGATCGCGGTGCACGATGCCGCGCTTGTGGGCGTAGTGCATTGCCCCGGCCAGCTGCACGATCAGTTCGGCCGACACCCGCGGCACCTGCGGAATGCCGCCGAGGAACTGCGCGAGGCTGCCGGCGTTGACGAATTCGAGTGAATAGTAGGGCAGGCCGTTCTGCTGGCCGACCTCGTAGATCTGCACGATATGGGGATGCTGCAGCCGCGCGACCGCCTCGGCCTCTTTCTGAAAGCGCAGGCGATCGTCGGGGCGGGCGTGCCGGCCGGTGAGAATCATCTTGAGCGCGACCTGGCGCTTGAGCGAAACCTGGCGGGCGCGAAAGACGATGCCCATGCCGCCGCGGCCAAGGATGCCGAGCAGCTCGTAGCCGGGAATCTCCTCGATGTCGCTCGGCTGGATTTCCGGCAGCGGCACGGCGCCGGCGGACCGGCTCAGGTGGAACGCATCGGTGTTCTGGATCGGCGTCGGCACGCTGCCACGGGCCGGCCAACGCGGTTCGACGAAGCTGGCCACGGGGTCTCTCCGAAGGCAGGCGCCCGTCGCGGTGCGGACGCTCCTTGACGGTCTCTCAAAGGTAGGTCACGAAGCGCAAGGGGGCAAATGCCCTGGCCTATCTCCCCGCGCTGGTTGAGCTGGCGGCTCGTAGGCTCGAAGCAGCCCGGCACAATTTGTTCGCACTCGCCGCCGGGCCGGATTACCATCACGCAACCGCACAGCCGCCGGACGAAGAATTCCTGCCGGCGGCTGTAACCTTTCTGCCGGCGCGAGCAGGAAGAGTCTTAGAGGCCCCTCCCATGAAAACGCCACCGCCCGACACCGACGAACTGTTGCGGCTGGCCGAGCATGGCGACGCCGGCGCCCGTGAAGGGCTGCTGGCACGCCACCGCGACCGCCTCCGCAAGATGATCGCCTGGCGCATCGACCGGCGCCTCGCCGCCCGCGTCGATCCGTCCGACGTCGTCCAGGAGGTGCTCCTGGAGGCCAGCGGCAAGATGGACCGCTACCTGCGTGAACGGCCGTTGCCCTTTTTCCCCTGGCTGCGTGCGCTGGCCGGCGAGCGCCTCGTCACCCTGCACCGCCGGCACATCCGGTCCCGCGGGCGCAGTGTTCTGCGCGAGGAGCCGGGACTGCTCGACCTGCCCGACGAGTCCGCCGCCGAGCTGGCCGCCCGGCTGGTGACCTCGTCCACCAGCCCCACGCAGCGGGCGTTGCGGCACGAGCAGCGCGAGCGCGTGCAGCAAGCCCTGGGCCGGCTTGCGGAGCGGGACCGCGAGGTGCTGGTGCTCCGCAACCTGGAACAGCTCTCGGTCGCGGACACGGCAGAGGTCCTGCAGATCAGCGCAGGCGCGGTCAAGGTGCGGCACCTGCGCGCCCTGGAGCGGCTGCGAGCGCTTCTCGCCAAGACGGAAGAGGAGGACAGGCCATGAACGAATCACGCAGTGCTGGCGCGGTTTCCGGAGATGTCGATCGGCTGGTGGCGGACGTGGTCGCCGAGATCACCGACCGCCTGCACGCGGGCGAATCGGTGGACGTTGAGGAATACATCGCTCGCCACCCGGAGTTGGCGGATCGACTCCGCCCGCTGCTGGCGGCGCTCGACTTGCTCGCCCGCTTCAGCTCGTCGGCGGGCGCGGATCGGCCGGCGCGGGCCGTTGCCGGCGAGCAGGTTCGCGGGACGCTGGGCGACTTCCGGTTGATCCGCGAATTGGGCCGCGGCGGCATGGGGGTGGTGTACGAGGCCGAGCAGGTATCCCTTGGCCGACGGGTGGCGCTGAAAGTGCTGCCCTTCGCGGCGACCATGGACGCGCGGCAGCTACACCGTTTCGCGAACGAGGCGCGGGCTGCCGCCGGACTGCACCACACCAACATTGTGCCCGTCCATTTCGTCGGCTGCGAGCGCGGTGTGCATTATTACGCCATGCAGTTCATCGAGGGCCGTGACCTGGCGAGCGAGCTGACCCAACTCCGCGCAGGCAGGTTCCAAGGGCACCGATCCAAGGACTGCGGAGACGGCCGATGCCCCCGCCGGTAGGTCCCGCCTGCCGGGCGGGACCTTGCACACCCCAGGTCCCGCCCGGCAGGCGGGACCTACCGGCCAGCCTGCCGCTGCTGCCGCCGCGGCCACACCGCCGATCGCCGGTTTGTCCACGGAACGCTCGACCAGGCCACCGGAGTATTTCCGGACGGTGGCACGGCTGGGCATCCAGTCGGCGGAGGCGCTCGACTACGCGCACCAGATGGGCATCGTCCATCGCGACGTCAAGCCGGCGAACCTGCTGGTGGACGCCGAGGGCCGGCTGTGGGTGACGGACTTCGGCCTCGCGCAGATCCAGAGCGACGCGCGCCTGACGATGACGGGCGACCTGGTCGGCACGCTGCGCTACATGAGTCCGGAGCAGGCGCTCGCCAAGCGGGTCGTCGTGGATCATCGCACCGACGTCTATTCGCTGGGAGCGACGCTGTACGAGTTGCTGACGCTGGAAGCGGCCTACAGCGGGAACGATCGCCAGGAACTGCTGCGGCAGATCAGCTTCGAGGAGCCGCGGCCGCCGCGGCGCTGGAACCGGGCGATCCCACAGGAATTGGAGACGATTGTCGTCAAGGCGATGGAGCGGAATCCCGCCGACCGATACGCCTCGGCGCAAGAACTGGCCGATGACTTGCGCCGATTCCTGGACGACCGTCCGATCATGGCCCGGCTGCCTTCCTGGCGGCAAGTAGCACAGAAATGGGCGCGGCGGCACCGGGCGGCGGTGACGGCAGCGACCGCCTGCTTGCTTGTGAGCCTGGCAGCGCTGGCCGGGAGTGTCGGCTGGGGAGTGCGCAACGCGGAAGTTCGCCGCGCCGAGACGGCGGCCCGCGAGGCTGAGATCGAGCGGGCCGCCGTGGCCGATCTGGAGGAAGCCGAGCGACACCTGAAGGGGGAGCGCTGGCCGGAAGTGGCGCAGGCGCTCCAGCGAGCCGAGGGGCGGCTGGCCACCGGCGGGCCTGCGCACCTGCACGAGCGCGTCGAACAGATGAAGCAGGTCGTGGCCATGGTGGACCGCCTGGATAAGGCCCGGCTGCTGGCGTCCTCGCACCCTGCCATCGAGGCGAACCTGCCTGGGGGAGACCGCGCCTACGCGGCCGCCTTTGTCGCATATGGCCTTGACCCGCAGGCGCTGTCTCCCGGCGAAGCCGCTCGCCGAATCAGGGATTCGGCGATTTGCGAGCAACTGGTGACGGCGCTTGACGAATGGTCCTTCATCAAGGAACGCCTGCGTGAGGGAAGCGGCAAGCCGCTTCAGGCGGTCGCCCGACTGGCGGACGACGACCGGCGACGGCAACGGCTGCGAGACCTCCTGGCGCAGCAGGACATGGACGCCCTGGAGCGATTCGCGAAGGAGAAGGAAACCCTGGATCTACCGCCGTTGTACCTGATCATGCTAGGTCAGACCCTGGCCGACAGGGGACGGGGCAGCGGCGACCTCTGGCGAAGGGCAGCGGGGCGCTACCCCCGGAACTTTTGGATCAACAGCCTCCTGGGTGCAAGCATGCTGGTTGGAGCGCAGGGCAACCAGGCAGCGCTGATGGAAACCGCCGGGTTCTTGCGAGTCGCCCTGGCCGTCCGGCCCCAGGCCCCACATACCCAGCTCATGCTCGCCCAATGCCTGGCCGCGGCCGGGCGGTGGTCCGAGGCCGAGCAGGCGTACCGCAAGGTCATCGAACTCGACCCCGATGTCCCCCTGGCCCACAATCGCCTCGGGGCCGTCTTGACGCATCAGGGACAGCTGGCGGAGGCGGTCGTGGCCTTCCGGAAGGCCATCGAACTCAAGCCCGATTACGCCGAGGCCCACTACAACCTCGGGAACGCCTTGCATGATCAGAAGAAATGGCTGGAGGCGGTGGCCGTCTATCAGCAGGCCTTCGCCATCGAGCCAAGGTTGACCGGCGAGCAGCCCTCGGCGCACCGCTACAATGCCGCTTGCGCCGCCGCCCTCGCCGGCTGCGGCCAGGGTAAGGATGCGGACCATTTGGACGCCCAGGAAAGTGCGCCTGCGCCAACAGGCACTGGACTGGTTGCGGGGCAACCTGACCGCGTTGCGGAACAATCTGGAGAAGGATAAGGACAAGGTAGCCGCCGTCGTCCGGCAGCGAATGCAGCACTGGCTGAGCGACCCGGACTTCAATGGCGTGCGTGGCGCGGCGGCGCTGGCGAAACTGCCCGAGGCCGAGCGCGGCGACTGGCAGCGGCTTTGGGAAGAGGTCGCGGCCTTGCACGCGCGGGCTCAGACCAAGCTTGCTGCAGCGCTCGTCGATGCCGATGTCAGCGCAGGCAAGAAGTCCGAAGCCGTGCGCTGCTCGCGGCGCGAGTGAAAGATGCCCGGACCAAGCTTCCACCACAAAGTCTCCAACTCGCCGGCGCTTTAGCTAGCGCCGCGCTTGAGTTGTTGAAACTCCAGGCCTACCCGGAAGCCGACAAGCTGCTGCGCGAATGTCTGGCCATCCGCGAGAAAACGGAGCCCGCCGCCTGGACGACGTTCAATACTCAGTCGATGCTGGGCGGTGCTCTTTTGGGGCAGAAGAAATACGCCGACGCCGAGTCGCTGCTTTTCGCGGGCCATGAAGGAATGCAGAAGCACGAGGCGAAGATTCCGCCGCCGGGGAAGGTTCGCGTGACCGAAGCGGAAGGGCGGCTCGCGGAGCTATTCGACGCCACGCGCAAGAAGGACGAAACCAAACTCCAGGGCAGCCTGACCGACGCGAAAACCGAGGCCGTCCATGAAGTGAAGCTGACCGCGGGCAAGGCCGTCGTCATCGAGATGCACAGCAAGCAGTTCGACACGTACCTGCGCCTCGAAGACGCCAAAGGCAAGACGCTCGCCGAGAACGACGACATCGATCTTGCGGCCAAGAACCTGAATTCGCGTATCTGGTTCATGCCGAAAGCGGACGGCGTCTATCGCATTGTCGCGACCTCGTTCCGGCAAGAAGGCCGCGGCGACTACGCGATCGTCCTCCGTGAATACTCGGCAACGCCCAAACCGGACGCACCAACGGGAACGTCGGGTAGCAGCAATCCGCAACGGGAGAAGAAAGGCGGCCGGTGAGCCCTCGCCGCCCAGCAGAACCCGCAGCGGCCGGCCCGGCGCCCGTTGGCGCTAGAGGAAAGTGGTGCGATCAGCCGAGGAGGAAGCGGCCGAGGAGCATGCCCAGCACCAGGGAGGCGGCTGCGAGGCCGGCAGTCAGATACCAGTACGAGCGCGGGATGACCGGGTCGTCGAAGCGGGGCAACTTCTTCGTGCTGCTGCGCTGGCCGGGAGGCAACTTGATGGCTTTAACGGTGGTTTTGCGGAACATTTCCGGCGCGTGCTTTTGCGGTTCAGGAGACGGGCTGGCCATTGGTGTCACCCGGGATTTGGCTGGCGAGGAAACGGCGCTCGGCGACGAGCTTCTCGTTTAACACAACCTGGAACCAGTATACCCCGGGCGCGGGGAATGTGATCTCTGGCTCCGGCTATGCCATTTCATTGGGGGTCTATGCCGGATACAACGCCAGCAACAACCTCGTCCAAGGCAACCTCATCGGCACTGACAAAACTGGTACCGTCGCGCTCGGCAATGGCAGCACCCTCATCGGCGGCAATAACAACACCATCGGCGGCACGGCCTCGGGCGCCGGTAACACCATCGCATTTAGCGGCGGCAACGGCGTGGAGGTTTACTCCGGAACCGGCAACAGCATACTCGGTAACTCCATCTTCTCGAACGCGAGCCTTGGGATCTTTTTGGATAGCGCCAACAACGCCAACGACAACCAAGCGTTCCCGGTCCTCACCGCAGTGTCCACTTCCAGCGGCGCAACGACGGTCAGCGGTACGCTGCAAAGTGTGGCCAGCACGACGTTCCGCGTCGAGTTCTTCGCCAACGCTACGCCCGATCCTACCGGCTTCGGTCAGGGCCAGACCTTCCTCGGCTACGTGAATGCGGCGACCGACCTCAGCGGCAATGCAAACGTCATGGCCACCGGCCTGGCTGCACTCCCCGCGGGCCAAAACTACCTCTCGGCCACCGCCACCAACCTGTCCACCGGCGACACTTCCCAGTTCGCCCAGGATCTGCTGGTCACGCCGACCGTCACCACGGTCACCAGCTCGATGAACCCGTCGTTCCTGGGCCAGCCGGTGACGTTCACGGCCAGCGTCGCGGCGACCACGTCCGAGACTGGCACACCGCCCGGCAGCGTGGTCTTCGTCGATACCACCACGGGCGCCAACATGGGCACCGTCACACTCGCCAACGGCAGCGCCAGTGTGAGCACGTCTTCCCTGGCCGTGGGCGCGAATATCATCACGGCCACGTACAGCGGGGGAAGCACGTTTAGCGGCACCTACGGCGTCGACTTCCTGCCCAGCAGCGGCAGTCTGACCCAGACGCTCGTCCCCACGATTCTCGTTCTGGACCCAACGGCCGGCGGGGCCCTTTCCCTCTCCGGCAACGCCAGCATCAGCATCGCCGGCAACGTGGTGGTCGATTCCAGCTCGAAGACCGCGCTGACGGAAAGCGGCAACGCCCAGATCAAGACCGCCGGCATCCAGGTGGTGGGCGGCGTCAGCAAGAGCGGCAACGCCACTCTCAGCCCCGCGCCGGTAACCGGCGCGGCTGCCGTTGCCGATCCGCTCGCCTCACTCACTGGCCCGAGCGCGGCCGGGCTTACGAACTACGGCTCGATCAGCGACAGCGGCAACGGCTCGTACACCCTGAAGCCGGGCATCTATAGCCAGATCACGATTTCCGGCAACGCCGCGGTTACCCTCAATACGGGGCTCTACGTCATCGAGGGCGGCGGCTTCACGGTGTCCGGCAATGCCAGCGTGAAGGGCTCCGGTATCCTGATCTACAACGCCGGCAGCAGCTATCCCAGCACGGGCGGCACCTACAGCGCGGTGACCCTCAGCGGCGACGGCACGTTCAACCTGAGCGCGGCCACCAGCGGTCCCGATGCGGGCATCCTGGTTTTCCAGAGCCGCGACAATCCGCGCGCCTTGACGATCAGCGGCAACGGCGCCCTGGGCCTGGCCGGAACGATTTACGCTCCGGACGCACAGGTCGTGGTGAGCAGCAACGCCCAGATCAACCTGCCCATCGTCGCCGACGAGCTGAGCGCCAGCGGCAACAGCGTTGCCAATGCCGCCACATTCGACGGCGCTCCGGCGGGCGCGGTCGTTTACAGTCCGAATCAGGTGCGCACGGCGTACGGCATCAATAACGTCGCCCTCGACGGCACGGGTCAGACGATCGCCATCGTCGACGCCTACGACGATCCCAGCATCGGGCAGGGGCTCGACACGTTCGACAGCCAGTTTGCGACCACATCCGCGGGCCCGACGCTCTACGACCAGTATGGCCCCGCAGCGTCGTTCCTGACCGTGGTCAACGAGGCCGGCCAGGCAAGCCCGCTGCCGTCCACGGACCCCAGCGGCCCCGGCACCGATAACTGGGAGGTCGAGGAAGCGCTCGACGTGGAATGGACGCACGCCATCGCTCCCGGCGCTCGGATCGTCCTCGTGGAAGCCAATAGCCAATCGCTGGCGGATTTGATGGCCGGCGTGGCGACGGCCGCTCAGCAGCCGGGCGTGTCGGTGGTGTCCATGAGCTGGGGCTTCACCGAAGGCCAGGCCGTCTTCGCGGCCGATGAGGCGGCGTACGACAGCACCTTCACCACGCCGGGCGTCACCTTCGTTGCCAGCACCGGCGACTACGGCGCTGCGGACCCCGAATACCCCGCCTTTTCGCCCAACGTGGTGGCGGTCGGCGGCACCAGCCTCACGCTCAACGCGGACAATTCTTACAACGGCGAGACCGGCTGGGGCGCGGTCGATCCATCGTCGGGGATGTTCATCGGCTCCGGCGGCGGCATCAGTCAATTCGAGCCCGAACCGGCCTATCAGCAGGGCGTGCAGTCCACCGGCTACCGCACCACGCCCGACGTGTCCTTCGTGGCCGACCCGGCTACCGGCGCGTGGATCGCCGACCCGTACAACCTAACCGGCAGCGATCCATTCGAGATCGTCGGCGGCACCAGCTTGTCGGCTCCGTGCTGGGCGGGTCTGATCGCGCTGGCCAACCAGGGCCGGGTAGCCGCGGGGCAAGCGACGCTGAACAGCACGAGCCCCACCGACACGCAGCAAGCGTTGTACGGCCTGCCGCAGAGCGATTACAACGTGATCGCCAGCGGCAATAACGGCTATAGCGCCGGCGCGGGCTACAATCTCGTGACCGGCCTGGGAACGCCGGTAGCGAACCTCCTGGTGCCGGACCTGGTCGCCTGGCAGGGCGCGAGTGACGGCGGGCCGGTACAGCCCGTCAGCCCGATCCAAAATGCCAATCTGGTGTACAACGGCGGCGGCGCAGGGAGCAGCAGCGGCGGCCCGGCGGCGTTCCAGGTTTTCGATGTCGAGATCGCCGGATCTGCCGGACTGGCGCAGGCACCGGCCCTGAGCCACAGTGCCGACACCAACCCATTCCCAAGCTCGCATTCGGAAACGGTCGAACACGCCGCCCTTACCAGTCCTGTCGTGACCGGCCTGGGTAATGTCACAGGGTTGGTCCCGATCGGCGCAGCCGCCGACGGTGATGATGCCGGCCGCGGCACCGTCAACATTTGGCCAGAGTCTTAGCAGAGCGCCGGCATACGCTCCTGCCAGCCTCGGCGGCGGGGACCAGTTGCCCGGACCGATCCCGGTCGTGCTGTCGCAACGGGATGGGACGAACGTCACGAACGCGAACACGGCGGAACCGGGGTCGGCGCATCCGGTGCGGCCACGGAATGAAGGTGCGGAGCGCGCGCGCGGCGACGACGCAACGGCCGTGCCGGCCGTGTCCGTCGCGATGGGCGAGCAGCGGTCCACGAATCTGCAAACAGGCCGGGGGAGCATCCTGGGCTGGCTCTATTTCGTACCTGCTCTATTCCAGGCGCTGACGCAACGGAGAGGAAGCGGGCCCAGGCGAGCATGGATAAACCGAACAGGGCAGAGGTGACAATGGGCCGCCAACGTCCGTTGCTATCCGGCCGGTTCTTCGTCCGGCCACGCCGGTTCGCGGGAGATGGGACGAATGCGCGGGCCGTTCCAGTCGCGATCGTCCGTCACGTCGCTGAGCGGAAGCGGCTCGTCGGTGATGACCGAACGAACGGCGCCAAGGGGTCGATGACGGCCAGGTCCAGGCCGTGCGCCTGCTGCAGGCCGACAATCTGTTTCACGAGCGCTTGCCATTGCTGCGGCGTGGGGATGCCGAGGAACGGCTGGGGACCGACACAGACAGTGCCGCCGAAGTTGTAGCGGCGGAGGCGATCGTCCCAGATAACCGCCGTTGAACGGGGTTATTGCTTGCCCAGCCGGTCCAGGGCCGCCCGCGCTTCCACGGTGGGCAAGGCGCCCGCTTCGCCCTGGGCGATGGCTTCCAGGAGATGCCGGGCCTCGGGGGTGCCGATCCCCTCGAGAATCCCGATCGCGCGGACGGCCCGCACGTGGGCCCTTGGCGGACCGGCCGGCGCGACCACCCGTGGCGTCAAATCGAGCGGCACGCCGTCGACGATGATCTGGATTTGCCCGTTGATGTTCGAGACGCCGACGCTGCGGCCCTTGAGCGGATTGCCCGGCTGCGGCATCGGCGGTTTCGCTTGCCGTTCGGCGGTCTCGATGCGTTCAAGGATTTGCTGGATGCGCTTGCGGGGCTCGGCACTGGCGGGGGCGGCGAGCGCCTTCTTGAGATCGTCCTTGATGTATTTGCCGAGATATTCCAACTCCTCCTGCGCCAGGGTGCGCGTCGCGGGATCGTCACTGTCCAGCTCGCCCAGCCAGCGCTGCAGCAGCTTGGCGTCCGCCTTGACCGGCCGCAGGTTTTGCTTCAGGAACGCAACGCCCTCGGTGGGCGATCGGCCGATGATGAGCGCGGCACGAGCAATCCGCGCCTGATCGTCGCCGCCCAGGTCGGACCACGCCGACTGCAGCGATGGCTTCGCCGCCGCGCCCGGCTGACCTGGCGGGGTGGCCTTGTCCTGCGCCGTGGCGCGGGCGGCGGCAAGGCTCACGCAGCCTGTGGCGCACAGTGCCATGAGCAGGAAGCGAGCGGTGTTGCGTGTGGGAATGGTTGGTTGCATGGCTGTCGGCCCTCCGGGTCGGAATATTGCACGGCGAGTCTTCAACCATCTACCTTCGCCGAGCGCCATGTCTGCTGTCAAGCATCTTCCGAAGCTCGGCGCATTGCCCAGGGCGCTCTGCGTCGCCGCACTGGGTTGCGGTTGGACCTGGACAATCGCTCAGCATCAACGATAATCACCCGCAAAGGCGAGGTGCCGGGATCAATCCCGGGCAGAAAGCGCACGGCGAGCAGCCCATGGCACGAAACCGACCGAAACCCGCGAAGACTCGCGCCGGCGCGATGCCGTCCCTGTTTCCGAGCGCCCACGGCGCCTACGAAATTGTCCATGCGGACTGTTTCGCATGGCTCGCCCAGGCTCCGCCGCGCTCGATCCATGCGGTCGTAACCGATCCGCCGTATGGCCTGCTGGAATACACGGCCGGCGAACTGGAAAAGATGCGCAACGGCCGCGGAGGCGTTTGGCGCATTCCGCCGAACTTCGATGGTTGCCGGCGCCGCCCCCTGCCCCGCTTCACAGTGCTCACCGAACAGCACCGCGCGGACCTGCGCACCTTTTTGCGCGTTTGGCTGAAGGGCTGTGGTCTGTGCTCGTGCCCGGGGCGGCGGTCTTTATCGCGACCAACCCGCTGGTTTCGCACCTGGTTTACGAGCCTTTCATTGCGACCGGCTTCGAAAAGCGCGGTGAAATCATCCGCGTCGTCTACACGCTGCGCGGCGGCGACCGGCCCAAGAACGCGCATGAGGAGTTTCCCAACGTCTCCGTAATGCCGAAATCGTGCTGGGAGCCCTGGGGTCTCTTTCGCAAGCCGTGCGAGGGCCGGGTCCAGGATAATCTGCGTCGGTGGAAGACCGGGGGCTTGCGCCGCATCTCGAGACCAGCCGTTCAAGGATCTGATAGTGTGCGCGCCGGCGCGCGGCTTCGAACGCGAGGTGGCGCCCACCCGTCATTGAAACCGCAGGCGTTTCTGCGTCAACTCGCGCGTGCGGCGCTGCCGCTGGAGGAAGGCGTCATCCTCGACCCGTTCATGGGCTCCGGTTCAACCATCGCCGCCGCGGCCGCCTGCGGACTGCGGAGCATTGGCATCGAGAGCAACCCCGAATACTTCCAGCTCGCTACCAAAGCCATCCCATTGCTGGCGACCAACCGAAGCTCACCAATCCTTGCCCGGACGCTTTGCCAATCGGAGTCGGCCAAGCGTTGACGCGCGCCGCGGCAAGGTTTTGCGTTACTGCGCTGTGCTGCTATGATCTACCCCATGAACACCGCCATAGTCCAAGTGCGGACCGACGTGCCCCGTGGCGAACAGGACGGACCCGGGCTGTTCCACATTCCTCGGGAAGCTCATTCCCTGGCCGGGTTTCGCCGCTGGGTCCTATCCGACGCTTTTCCCGAGAAGGTTCCGGTCACCTTTCTGAAGGGCGAGGTGTACGTGGACATGAGTAAGGAAGAAATCCGTTACCATGCCACGCCGAAAACCGAGGTCGCGCGCGTGCTCGCCAATCTCAACGAGGAAATCGACTTCGGCAATCTGTTCATCAACGGCGTGCTTGTGACGAACCGGGCCGCCAGGGTCTCGAACAATCCCGATATGGTGGCCGTCTTCTGGCAGTCGCTGGCCAGGGGCCTGTGCAAATACACGACGCGGGGCGATCGGGATGTTGAGATCGTCGGCTCGCCGGACTGGATGCTCGAAATTGTTAGCGATAGCTCGGTAATCAAGGACACGGAGCAGCTACGCCAGGCGTATCACAAAGCGCGGGTCCGCGAATACTGGATTATTGATGCCCGCGGCGAGCAGATCAGCTTCCAGGTGCTCGCGTGGCGCAAATCCGGTTACGCCGCGGTGCCACATCACGACGGCTGGGTTCGTTCGCGGGTCTTCGAGCGCACGTTTCGGCTCACGCGGAAACCGGATCGGCGCGGGGCGTGGAAGTACACACTCGAATACAGATAATTCACGGCGGGCCCTTATCCTGCCGCCGCTTGCTCATCTGGACGCGCTCGACCACCATCCCGACAAACACGAAAACTCCAAGGGAGCCGCCCACCACGGGAAGCCATGGGTTAAGCAGGTCGATTGCCGCCGCCTCGTCGAACCGCGGGCGGCCGGCAACCAGCGGGACAACCCACCAGAACATGGCCGTTCCAAGCATCAGAGCGATGGGAAACAGAAAGGGGCCCATCGCGAGCACCAGCACATGGCTCAGCGCGTTCCGCCATCTGGGCAGGTGTTTCATGGACCTTGGCGCCACCAACCCGCCCAGAAGCCCCAAAAACACGAAGCTGCCGGTACTAATGAACAGCGTCAGCATCATTCCGGCCCTGGACAGCAGCCAGCCGCCCAGCAACCCAGCGAGCGGTAGGTACAGAGCCAGTAACCAGAGCGTTCTCGTCGAAATGATCTTGGGTGGACCAGACGTTGCGTCGGGTTGAGCGGCGACCGGTGGCCTGGTCCCTGCGACCACGGTGAGGGCCAGGCCGATCAAGCCGCCTCCGCAAAACCCGATCGCCACGTACGTGGCTGTCCAGCCGAGATTCATCGGCCTGGACGCCGTGAGCCAATCCACGACGCCGACGGCGATCGCAAATGCGATGGCAAAAGCTAGCGGTTTCTTGAGGGCGTCCATGCGGATAGGGTATCGGATCAGCAAACGTTGCTGCCAGATTGCGGTTGATTGGGGCGCGTCACCAGCAGCTGCCGCAGCATGTACGGCAGGATGCCGCCATGTTGCACATATTCCGCTTCGATCGGGGTGTCCACGCGCAGCGTCAAGGGCGTCTCCTGCTTCTCGCCGGCACCGTGATGGATGACGAGCGTCACCGTTTGCCGCGGGCGAATGCCTTGTTCGAGCCCGATCAGGTCGAAGGTCTCGTCCCCATGCAGCGGCAGGGTGCGTGCGCTGACGCCCTCGGCGAATTGCAACGGCAACACGCCCATTTGCACGAGATTGCTGCGATGGATGCGCTCGAAGCTCTGGGCCATCACGGCACGCACGCCGAGCAGCAGCGTGCCCTTGGCGGCCCAATCGCGCGAGCTACCGGTGCCGTATTCCTGGCCGGCGAAGACTACCAGCGGAATCCGCGCCGCCTGGTAGCGGATCGACGCGTCGTAAATCGTCATGCGCTCGCCGCCGGGGTAGTGAACCGTGAAGCCGCCCTCGACGCCGGGCACCATCAGGTTCTTGATGCGCACGTTGGCGAAGGTGCCGCGCATCATCACGCGATCGTTGCCACGGCGTGCGCCGTAGGTGTTGAAGTCCTCGATCGGCACGCCGCATTCTTGCAGATACAGGCCGGCCGGCAACGTCGGTTGAATCGCCCCCGCGGGACTGATGTGGTCGGTCGTCACCGAATCGCCGAAGATCGCCAGCGCCGCGCATTGCGGATCGGCCGCAACGGCTCGGGCCGCAGGCTGAACTTCTCGAAATAGGGCGGATCCTGGATATAGGTCGAAGTCGGGTCCCAATCGTAGACCTTGCCGGCGGTCGCGGGGATCTCGTCCCAGAGCGGGTTCTGCCCCTTGAAGCTGCGGTACAGTTCGCGATAGGTGTCCGGATTGGTGGCCGCCGCCATGACGGCGCCCACTTCCTCGCTGCTCGGCCACAGATCGCGCAGGAACACTTCATGTCCGTCCTTGTCGGTACCGAGCGGTTCCCTGGTGAGGTCGAGGTCGATGCGGCCGGCGAGGGCGAAGGCGACGACGAGCGGCGGGCTCATCAGGAAGTTGGCCTTGATGCTCTGGTGGATGCGCGCCTCGAAGTTGCGGTTGCCCGAGAGCACGCTGGCGACGACGAGATCGTTGTGGGTGATCGCCTCTTCGATGTTCGGATCGAGCGGGCCGCTGTTGCCGATGCACGTCGTGCAGCCGTAGCCAACGACGTTGAAGCCGAGCTGGTCGAGATAGGGCTGCAGGCCGGTTTGCTCCAGGTAGCGTGACACGACGCGCGAGCCGGGCGCCAGCGAGCACTTGATCGCCTTGCAGGTGGACAGGCCATGCTCGACCGCCTTCTTCGCGAGCAGCCCGGCCGCGAGCATTACGCCCGGGTTGGACGTGTTGGTGCACGACGTGATGGCCGCGATCACCACGTCGCCGTGGTGCAGCGCGATGGCGGCACGCGGGAACTCGCCGGGCAAGACCTCGAGCACGCGGTCCGGCGTGGGGCGGTTCTGCATCATTTCGATTTCGGTTTCGGGGTTGGTGTTGGTCGCGCTGGTGAACGGCGTCTCGGCCACGGGCACGCTGGCCGGGTCCTGGCTGCCGCCGCCGGCGAGGTGCTGCGCTGCGACGCCGCGTCGGGCCGCGACGCCGGTGCGGACAATAAACCGCCGCTCGTCGTCGGTTTCCGGTTTGGCGTAGCCGCCGTCCGCGGCGGCCCGGTGCAGCCATTTGTGAAACTCGTCCTTGACGGCCGACAGGTTCATGCGATCCTGCGGCCGTTTCGGTCCGGCCACGCTGGCGCCGACCTCCGCGATGTTCAGCTCGAGCACCTGGCTGTAATCAATGTCGCCCATGCGCGGCATACCGAACATGCCCTGCGCCTCGAAATAGGCGCGGAAGGCGCGGACCTGCTTGTCGTGCCGGCCGGTCGCGGTCAGGTAGCGGCACGTCCGCTCGTCGGGCGGGAAGAAGCCGATGGTCGCGCCATATTCGGGGGCCATGTTGCCGATCGTGGCACGATCCGGCACCGACAGCGATGCTGCTCCTTCGCCGAAGAACTCGACCAGCTTGCCGACCACCTTCGCCCAGCGCAGCATCTGCGTCACGTGCAGCACCAGGTCGGTCGCGGTCACGCCCGGCTGCACGCGCCACGCAGGTGGACGCCGATCACGTCGGGCTCGAGGAAGTAGAGCGGTTGGCCGAGCATGCCCGCCTCGGCCTCGATGCCGCCGACGCCCCAGCCGACCACGCCCAGGCCGTTGATCATCGTCGTGTGCGAATCGGTGCCGACCAACGTATCCGGAAAGAACAGGCCGTCCTTTTCGATCACGCCGCGGGCCAGGTATTCGAGGTTGACCTGATGACAGATGCCGATGCCCGGCGGCACGACGTTGAAGCCGTTGAAGGCTTGCGCCCCCACTTGAGGAACTGGTAGCGCGAGTAATTGCGTTTGGATTCCATCTCCATGTTGCGGCGCAGCGCGTCGGCGCGCTCCCAGAAGTCGACCTGCACCGAATGATCGATGACGAGATCGACCGGCACCAGCGGCTCGATCAGGTCGGGATCGCGGTCGAGCCGGGCGACTGCCGAGCGCATCGCCGCCAGGTCGACAAGCACCGGGACGCCGGTGAAATCTTGCAGGAAAATGCGGGCGACGACGAACGGCACCTCCGCGGTGCGCTCGCCGGCCGGCTGCCAGGCAGCCAGCCGGCGCACGTCCGCTTCATGGATGCGCTGGCCGTCGCAGTTGCGCAGCACCGATTCCAGGATGATGCGCAGGCACACCGGCATGCGCGAGATGCGTCCCACCGCGGCCCGCTCGAGGGCCGGCAGCGAGAAGAAGCGGCCGGTGCGCTCGGGACCAACGTCGAACGACCGGAGAACGCCGAATGGATCGTGCAGCCGGGTCATGCCAAGCTCCTTCCGCGGGGGACGGGTGAACGAATCGCCAGCAAGGCTGCAAAATCCGTACCCGCACGCGTGGACGCGGGCGGATGGCGAGCCGCCGGGGTTGTCCGGCTTGTCCCGGCGGTCTGGGCCGACCCACACTGGGCCTACCCACACGGCGGGGACAAGCCCCGCCGCTCGCTGAGCTAACCCGGCGCCGTGAGATTCGCGTTCATGGTCGCATCACGCCCGGCGGCACCGAGCATGCCGCGAATCGCGCGGATCAAAAGCCTAACGTCCATGCCCAGGCCGATCGAGCGAAAACCTTGCCGCACCCGGCGCTGCAAATCCTCGGGGCCGGTGGCGACCACCCCGCAGTGCTTGCCAGCCTGGCGGATCGCGTCTTTCATCTCCAGCAATTGTTCGGCGACGCCGGGGCCCTCCCATTGGCCGCGATGGCCCGCCGTCGACGAAAAATCGGCCGGCCCGAACTGGAACAGCTCGACGCCTTCGACCTGCAACATCGCCGGCAGGTTCGCGACGGTGCGCACCGTTTCGATGATCGGCACAACCAGGACATGCTCGTTCGCCTCGGCCGCGTGCTCGACGAGGGCCTGGCCCCACGCGGTCGCCCGCTCCGCGCCGATGCCGCGGACGCCCTCGGTGGGATAACGCGCAGAACACCACCGCCTGCCGCAGCTGCTCGGCGGTCTCGATCCACGGTATCACCACGCCGTCCGCGCCGAGGTCGAGGGCCCGCTTGACGAGACCGGCGTTCAATTCCGCGAGGCGGACGACGGCGACGGTGTCACTGCGTACCGCGGCGCGCAGATGCGCGACGATCTCCTGCCAGTCGAGATGGCCGTGCTCCGCGTCGATCACGACCCAATCGAGGCCGAGCGCCACGGCCATTTCGGTGACCGCCGGCGCCTCCAGCGACACCCACAGGCCGAACGTCGGCTCGTCGGCCGCGAGCTTCTGACGCAGACGGCGAATGGCGGCAGTCTTCATGGCGGCTTGTTGCGCGGGGATGGTGCGGGTATCATCACCAGAACGGCAGGCTATCCCGCCCAGGCCAAGACGTCGAGCGCTCCGCTCGCCCTCCCACCCGCGCCAAGGTCCGTCACGATGAGCCATTCCATTCGCCGCGCAAGCTTGTTGGCCGCCCTGCTGCTGGCAGCGCCGGCCGTTCGTGCGGGCACCGGCGAAGATCTCGCGTTCTTCGAGAGCAGGATCCGGCCGGTCCTCGTCGAGCAATGCTACTCGTGCCACTCCGCGCAGGCGAAGAAGCCCAAGGGCAAGCTGCTGCTCGACAGCCGTGATGGTCTGCGCAAGGGCGGCGAGTCGGGGCCGGCGATCGTGCTGGGCGATCCGGACAGGAGCCTCTTGATCCGCGCGGTACGGCACACGGACCCCGAGCTCAAGATGCCGCCCGACAAGAAGCTCCCCGCGTCGGTCATCGCCGACCTGGAGGCTTGGGTCAAGCGCGGTGCGCCCGATCCGCGCAGCCAGCCGGCTGCCCCGGTCGCTGCGAGCGATTG
This sequence comes from uncultured Gemmataceae bacterium, assembly GCA_963834865.1. Lineage (GTDB taxonomy): Bacteria > Planctomycetota > Planctomycetia > Gemmatales > Gemmataceae > CAWIDK01. The sequence continues at coordinate 1,222,293 of CAWIDK010000001.1, read as the reverse complement.
GGATGCGATCTTCAAGGAACGCCGGCAGTGGTGGAGCTTGCAGCCGGTGCGCAAGCCGCGCCTGCCCGCAGTCAGGGATGCCGCGTGGTCGCCGCAGCCAATCGATCGCTTCATCCTGGCGGGGCTCGAGACGGCCAGTCTCGAACCGGGCGGCGACGCCGATCCGCGCACGCTGCTTCGACGCTTGAGCCTGGTGTTGACGGGCTTGCCGCCGACGGCGCAAGAGGCGGATTTGTTCGCGAGCGCATGGGCCGCGAGCGCTAAACGGCAAGCCGTTGTGGAGCAAACCGTCGATCGGTTGCTCGCTTCGCCGCACTTCGGCGAACGCTGGGCGCGCCACTGGCTGGACGTGGTCCGCTTCGCCGAGACGCATGGCAACGAATGGAACTACGAGGTCCATCATGCCTGGCGTTATCGCGACTACCTCATCCGCGCGTTCAACAACGACGTGCCGTACGATCGCCTCGTACAGGAGCACCTTGCCGGCGACCTGCTGCCGCCACGCTGGAACAAAGACGAACAAATCAACGAGTCGCCAATCGGCACCGCGTTCTGGCGCTTCGGCGAGGTCAATCACGACGATTGCGTCGAGTTCCGCCAGATCGGCTACGATCTGTTCGACAATCAACTCGACGCGCTCGGCAAGACGTTCCTGGCGACGACGGTGGCCTGCGCCCGCTGCCACGATCACAAGCTCGATGCGATCTCGATGACGGACTACTACGCGCTGCTCGGTATCCTCCGCAGCAGCCGGCTCGTCAGCCACACCATCGACGCGCCGGCGGTGAACGAGAAACCCCGGCAGCGCCTCCGCGACCTGAATGGGCAGATCCGTGCCGAGCTGGCCCGGCTCTGGCTCGACGACGCCCGGTCTGTGGGCAAGTATTTGCTGGCGGCGCAGGCGGCGATCGACAAACGGCCGGATGCCGCCGCGCTCACCAAGGGGCTCGACGGCAAACGACTGGAACAATGGCGTAAGGCGCTCGTGGCGAAGGCCGAGATGGACGACGTTGCGCAGCCATGGCGAGCGCTTAGCAAACCAACCAGCGACTTTGCAATGGCGTGGGCCAAGCTGTGCAAAGAATATGACGCCGAGCGGCGGGCGCGTGCCGAGTTCAATGCGAAGAACTTCGTCTCATTCGGCGACTTCCGCGGCGGTTCGATCGACGGCTGGCAGGCGGCAGGTCAAGGGCTCCGTGATGAACCGGTTGAGCCGGGCGCGCTGGCGGTCGACGAGGCGAGCGGGATGGCGCTCTATCCCGCGGGGCTCTACACGCACCTGCTGTCAAGCAAGCTCAACGGCACGCTGCGCTCGCCGAATCTGCCGGCGGGCAAGAAGTACATCAGTTTCCAGGTTCTCGGCGGCAAGACGGCGGCGGTCCGCCTCGTGTCGAATAACTGCCAGCTCGACTACATCCACTACAAGGCGCTGACGAAGAACGACTGGTCCTGGATCAAGCTCAAGATCCCTGCAGATGCCGCTAGCCTGCGCACCTACGCCGAGCTGATGACGAAATTCGACAATCCGAAATTCCCCGACCAGCTCGGCACCCTCGGCGGCGACACGCACAATGAGCGCGTTCCGTGGGAGAAGGCGGCCGCCGATCCGCGTTCGTTCTTCGGCATCACCCGCGCCGTTGTGCACGACAGTGAAGAAACGCCCCGTGCCGAATTGGCGCACCTGCAGCCGCTGTTTGCCGGCACGCCGCGAAACGCCGAGGAGTTGGCCGGCTGCTACGCTGCCGTTGCGGAATCGGCGGTGCGCGCGTGGGCGGACGGCAAGGCTGACGATGACGCGGCGCGCTGGCTCGACTGGCTCATGCGGCGCGGCCTGATTGCCAACGATCGCAAGGCCAGTCCCAAGCTCGACGCGCTGATGGCCGCGTACCGCGCAGCCGAGCAGGAGCTGGCGTTGCCGCGCATCGTCCCTGGCATCGCCGACGCAGGCGATGGCTTCAATCAGCCGGTGCTGGCGCGCGGCGATTTCAATCGGCCAGGCACGCCGGTCGCGCGGCGCTTCCTGACGATGCTCGAGACGCCGGACCCGACGATTGTCACGAAAGGCAGCGGCCGGCTGGAATTGGCGCGGCGCATCGCCGGTGCCGACAATCCGTTAACGGCGCGCGTGATGGTGAACCGCGTCTGGCACCATTTGTTCGGCGCCGGCCTGGTGCGCACGGTCGACGACTTCGGCCATCTCGGCGAGCACCCCTCGCACCCCGAGCTGCTCGATTATCTCGCGGCGACGTTCGTCGAGGACGGCTGGTCGATCAAGAAGCTGATTCGCCGGATCGTCGTGTCGCGCACGTTCCAGATGACGGCCCGAACTGATGCGAAGGCCCGCACCGCCGACCCCGACAATCGTCTGCTGCACCATTACCCCGCGCCGCCTGGAGGCCGAGGCGATCCGCGACGTGATTCTCGCCGCCTCCGGCCGGCTCGACCGCACCCTGTTCGGCCCGAGCATCGACCCCTGGCGCAAAAGGCGAACCCCGACCGCCGGCTGTTCCCCGGCCCCCTCGACGGCGCCGGCCGTCGCAGCCTGTACATGAAGGTCAACCTGATGGAGCCGCCGAAGTTCCTCGGTGTATTCGACTTCCCCGGCGGCAAGATCCCGCGCGGCCGGCGCGATGTAACGAATGTTCCGGGGCAGGCGCTGGCGCTGCTCAACGATCCGTTTGTGCTGCAGCAAGCCGACGTGTGGGCGGACCGGTTGGTCAAGCAGCCGGATGCGTCCGTTGCTGCGCGCGTTGAGCAGATGTTTCTTGCGGCGCTTGGCCGGCCGCCGGCGCCGGATGAGCGCGAGCGGTTCGAGCGATTCGTCACGCAGCTTGCAGAACTAGAGCGGGTGCCGCCAGCCGGCGTCCCGTCGAGCGCCGCAGTGTGGCGCGAGGTGGCGCACGCGATGTTCAACATGCGCGAATTCATAACGATTCCGTAGGGTGTGAGCCCGAAGCGCCAGCGAGGGCGAACTCGCCCTCGCTGGCGCTTCGGGCTCAGATGCGATGACACAGCCATGAAATACACCCTTTGTCCTGGCTTCGTGCGCCCATCCGTGACACGTCGCGAAATGCTGGCGCGGTCCGCCGGCGGCTTCGGCCTCGTCGCGCTATCCGCCCTCCTCGCCGAATACGGCCACGCCGAGGAGCCACGACCGCACTTCGCGCCGCGGCGCGCAGGGTCATCTTCCTGTTCATGGACGGCGGTGTCGCGCACGTCGATTCGTTCGATCCCAAACCCGAGCTCGACCGGCGCGACGGCGAGATCTACCAGGGCAACCGCCGTTGGCTGCGCTCGCCGTGGCGGTTTCGGCGATACGGCCAGTGTGGCATGCCGGTGAGTGAGCTATTCCCGCACATCGGCGCGCTCGCGGATGAGCTGGCGGTGGTGCGGTCGATGCGGGCGGAGTTGCCGTTGCACTCGACCGGCGTCTTGCTCCTGCACACCGGCAGCAACACCGCGGGCCGGCCGAGCCTTGGGTCGTGGACGACGTATGGGCTCGGCAGCGAGAACCGCAACCTGCCCGGTTTCGTCGTGCTCAACCACGACGTCGTACCGTGCGGCGGCATGGAGAACTACTCCAGCGGCTTCCTGCCGGCCACGCACCAGGCGTCCATCCTGCGCGCCGAGGGAACGCCGCTCGAAAACCTCACGCCGGCCGCCGCGGGCACCCAGCGGACGCTGCTCGATCTGGTTGGCGCCCAGGACCGGCGTTTCGCGGCGACGCTCGGCAGCAGCGACGCCGTCGAGTCGGCCGTGCGCAATCACGAGCTGGCTTTTCGCATGCAGGCGCTCGTTCCCGACGTGCTCGACCTGGGCCGCGAGAGCCGGGCCACGCAGCAGCTTTACGGCCTGGATTCGACCGACGCGGCCAAGCGGCTCTACGGCGTGCAGTGTCTGCGGGCGCGGCGGCTGGTCGAGGCGGGCGTGCGCTTCGTCGAGGTGACGTGTCCGGGGCTCTTCAACAGCAACGGTACCTGGGACCAGCACGGCGACCTGCGCCGCGCCACGAGCGCAACGCCTTCGTCACCGATCAAGCGATCGCCGGCCTCCTGCGCGATCTGCGCTCACGCGGCCTGCTCGACGAGACATTGGTGGTATGGGCCGGCGAGTTCGGCCGCACGCCGCATTCGCCGGGCCGCGACGGGCGCGACCATCATCCCGAAGGCTTCAGCGTCTGGCTCGCCGGCGGCGGTATCCGTGGCGGCACCATGCATGGCGCGACGGACGAAATGGGCATGCATGCCGTGGAGCACGTCACGACGATTCATGATCTGCATGCGACGATCCTGCACCTGCTCGGTCTCGATCATGAACGGCTGACCTATCGCTTCGGCGGCCGCGACTTCCGCCTCACCGACGTGCATGGACATGTCGTGAGCGACATCATCGCGTAGGACCGAGCGGCCCGGATTCGACAGCCCGTCTCACAATTACAGGCGCAGCCAGCGGCTGACCATCTTGGCGGGGTTCTCATAGCCGTAACTATGTCGCTCGATCGACCTGTTTTTGACACGGTCATCGGCGCTGAACCACAGGTAAATGGTATGATCGGGTCCGATCCAAATGACAACGCCCGGTGACAGCCCCGCCGTGATGCGGCCATCGGTTTCATCCCGTGGAGGTCCGCCAAGGATAGTTTCAACTTCAGCCCTCGTCATGCCGTCGTGAACTCGCTCGTAGTTTTCAAGCGTTATCGCCGTCCGCGGCCACAGTACCCACACCCCGCCCGCCGGCGTCATCGCGATGGCGACCACAGCGAGCAGCAGGAGACGGCGGGGGCGGATGGCTGGCGTCACGGCACAATCTCCTTGATCGCCGCGCAGCAGACTGGCGCACGCGTTCGACCGGGTCGGATTGGGCTAGCCGACTCAGCTCCGGAACGGCGGCCCATGCGTCCGGGCCCATTCGGGCGAGAGCCCGCGTCGACGCGTCGCGCGCTCGCTCGTTACCGTGCCGCAAGCGCTCGATCAGCAGCGGGATGCCGTCTCTGCCGACTGCTTCGGTCGCAGCCAGCGACACGTCGAGCTGCGGATCGCGCAAACCGCGAAGGAGTGCGACCTGCACCTTGGCCGACTGCGGGGCGAGCCGGCCCAGCGACCGCAGCGCCGCGGCTCGCGCCTTGGGTTCGGCGTCGTGGGCGACGATCAGGAGCGCATCGAGCGATTCCTGGGATGGCCCGAACGTGGCCAGCACGCCGATCGCCGCGATGCGCAGCGGGTCGTTCGCATCGAGGGCTACCGTTATCAGTGATGGAAGTGTCGGCCGGGACGCGGGAGCTTTCGACCGAACCAACTCCAGGATCGCGGCGCGGTCAGCGGCGTGCCGATCGACGAGCGCCGTGGCCAGTATGGGATACGCGTCGGCTTCGTGCTTACCGAGCCTGACCAGCACAGCCGCCGCCGCATACTGGACTCGGCGGTCCGGATCGCGTAGCAGCCGCGCCATGTCGGCGGTGCGCAACGGATCGGCGGCGGCCGCGTGGACGGCTTCGAGCCGCGTTTCGGCGTCGGCGTCGGCGAGGGCTTGTTGCAAGATGCTGACGACCGGCTCGGGAAATTTCCACCGGATGCGGGCCAATTTCTTGACGGCGGCGCGGCGCACCGCCGGGTCGGCGTCATTGAGGGAGGATCTGATCGCGTCGAGGGCAGCGCCGTCCACGGCCTTACCGTCGGCGTCCTCACCGAGAGTGGCCGCCACTGGGGCGAGCACCGCAGCCGGTTTCTCCACCGTAGCGGCGGGTTTTTCCGAGGTCGCGTCGGCGTCGTTGGGTGCGGTCGCGCTGCGGGTACAGCCGGCCAGCGCCGCGAGGCAGAGCGCGAGAAGGAAGGAGCGCATCGGTGAGGCCTTTGCGGGCGGAGGGAGGGCGAGGACCCAGGGCAGTGTAACAGGCGGCAGCGCCGCGGTCCAGCGGCCAACGGTGTCGTGGGGGCACGTTTTCCAACGTGCCCATCCATTCGGGCACGTTGGAAACGTGCCCCCACGACACCGTCGCTCAAGCGCAGCGCGCGACCAGCACCCGCGGATGGCCGGCCGAGTCCATCACGGTCGGCGCGAGCACGAATTCCGCCAGCGCGGCCAGACGTGAACGTGCACGCTCCTCCTGCGGCGAGCCGATCTCGACAACGAGGTAACCGCCGGGCGCCAGCTGCGTCGCGCCTGCGCAATGAGCCGATCGAAGACCGCGAAACCGCCGGGACCACCGTTGAGCGCCAGGTGCGGCTCGTACTGGCGCACGCCGATCGGCAGGTTCGGCACGTCTGCCGCGGCGATGTACGGCGGATTGCTGACGATCAGGTCGAACGATTCGCCGGCGGTCGGGCCGAGCAGATCGCCGTGCAGGAAGCGTATGCGACTCGCCACGCCGTGCTTCTCCGCGTTGCCGCGCGCGACCTGAAGCGCCTCGCCGCTGACGTCGCTGGCCGTGAGGACCGCGGCCGGGTGGTGGCGGGCCAGCGCGATGGCGATCGCGCCGGAGCCGGTGCCGACGTTGACGATGCGCGGCGCCGCCAGCTTCTTCGCCAGGGCGAGCGCCTCCATCACGACGTGCTCGGTGTCGGGCCGCGGGATCAGCACGGCGGGCGAGACCGCCAGCTCCAGCCCAAAGAATTCCTTACGCCCGACGAGGTAGGCGACCGGACAGCCTTCGAGCCGTTTGCGAATCAGCTCGCGAAACGCCTGGCGAACCTCCGGCGACGCCGTCTCCGCGTAGCGCATGCCGTACAGATCGATGCGCTTGCAGGCCGCAGCCTGGGCCAGCAGCACTTCCGCGTCAAGGCGCGGATATTCCACGCCCTTCTGCGCAAGGTGCTTCGCGGTCCAGTCGAGCAAGGCGCCGAGCGTCCAAACCGATTCCTGACTCGGATTTGTGGACATATTGCGAATAATGCCATAAAGTGTGGAGTTGGTAGCGAGCCCGCACCGATTGTGCATCACGAATTCTGCGAACCTTGAGAGCCTTCGACCGGGACATCGGTTTCGGGCTCGATTTCGTCCAATCCCTCTGTCTTCTCGTTGCTGCGTGCGATCAAGGACTGGATCAAGGCACGAACGGCGCTCGATTGCAATACTTGGCGCACGAGTTCAACAAACTCCTGTTCGGTGGCGGCCTCGCGTTCGTCCGGCTCACTGCGGGATAGCCCAGTTGTGGGGCCCGTGCCGAGGACATTCCTTGTTTCTGGAGCAAACGTCCGCGAAGTCACAACGACGGGGTAGACGTGATCGTGCGGGTGCCTTGCACTCAGCAGCGTCGTTCGGTAGTCACTGAGCGACGGCGCGATCAGGTCGAGCGAGTGTTGCTCCCAGGCGTCGGCGGTCGTGGTGCTGACGCTTGCTCGAAGGAGCCCATGGGTTTTCCTTTGGAGGGGTCCTTCTTGGGAACGCAAGATGGCCAGTGGAGTAAGAACATCCACTTTAATATCATTCGACCAGAGATCGAGGGTCAGCTTGCTCATTTTATCTTCCTTTTCACGGCGACGTTGAGCCGAACAAGGAGCGGCAGATGGTCCGACGCCGTTGACGACCGCGGATTGCCGGCATCTGTAAGCAGCGATTCCTGCCCGTCCGAGTCGAGGATCCGCACTTCAGCAAGGGAATCCATCAGGTCAGGACGCAATAACACCTGATCAAACATGTGCCAATAATGGGAGAGACCGCTTGCTGCGTGGTAGTACGTACCTGCGGGTCCCGGCGTCCGATCCCCGAATAGGCCCCACATTGGATTATAAAAGAATCGATAGCGCCTTCCATCAACCACCCGGGCTTCGCCGCGCGATCCGTCGGGTCATGACCGCATTCAACGCTTGCGCCCGGTAATGCCATGGTCGTACGGGTTCATGTTCAGGTCGCCAATCAGGACGGTCCGATGATGTCCGACAGTTTCTTCAGCCGTCACGATCTCTTCGCGGATGACGGTTGCCTTGAGAGACTGTTCGGCGGGGCTTCGGTACAGCAGGCTGTGAAAGTGCATCACTATCAGCAAAATGTCGCGATCTCGAAGTTGGACCCGGCGGATCGTCATTCGGCCATCCTCGGAGTCGAAATGATTGATCAACGTCGCCCGGGGCAGGCGGCTGAAAATCTGGATGCGACCGGTAACGCTCGGGAATTCACGGTAGCGGCCATGATGTCCCTTGCTTAACAAGCGTGCCAGCTCACCGGCTTGGCAGAACGGTTCGGCGAAGAGGAAGACGTCCACGTCAAGCGCGTTGGCGATCCGTCCAAGGTGGGCGCGCAGCGTTTCATCACGCGCCGGGCGTTGTTCTCCCATGAGATTCCAGAACAAGAACGACAGCATCGCACGTTCGCTCGCCTTGATGGGGGGTGTTACCGCGTGTCAGCACCGCCGTCGCCGCTGAGCCGTTGCTTCTTGTCGAAATCCTTCAGCGGCTGCACCACCTCGTCGAGATGGCCGAGGATCACCTGGTCGAGCTTGTTGATCGTCAGGCCGATGCGGTGGTCCGTGACGCGGTTCTGCGGGAAGTTGTAGGTGCGAATGCGCTCGCTGCGGTCGCCGGAGCCGATCAGCGTGCGGCGCTGCTCGGCTCGGGCGCTGTGCAGCTTTTGCTGCTGGCGCTCATAGAGTCGCGAGCGCAGGATACGCATCGCACGCTCGAAGTTCTTGTGCTGGCTGCGCTCGTCCTGGCACTTGACCTCCATCTCCTCCGGCGTGCCGCGCTTGTACCAGATGCGCACCGCGGACTCGGTCTTGTTGACGTGCTGGCCGCCGGCGCCGCCGCGCGCATCCGCTCCCACTCGATCTCCTGATCCTTCACGTCGACCTGCACCTCGTCCGGCTCGGGCATGATGGCCACGGTCGCCATCGACGTGTGGATACGGCCCTGCGTCTCGGTCTTGGGGACGCGCTGGACGCGATGGCCGCCGCTCTCGTAGCGCAGGTGCTGGAACACCTTGTCGCCGGAGATGCCGAAGACGATTTCCTTGAAGCCGCCCTGCTCGCCGTGGCTGAACGCAATATCCTCGACGCGCCAGCCCTTGTCGCGGGCATAATGCGTGTACATGTCGTATAGATCGCCGGCGAACAACGCCGCCTCGTCGCCGCCGGTGCCGGCGCGAATCTCGACGATGATGCTGCCGTAGTCCTCGCCCTCGCCCAGCAGCAGGTCCTCCAGCCGGCTGTGCAGCGCATTGCGCTGCGGCCGCAGCGTCTTCAGCTCGTCCTCGACCAGGGCGCGCATCTCGGCGTCGGTGTCGGGGCTTTGCAGCAGCGTCTCGGCCTGGGCGATGTCGTCGGCGACCTTGAGGTACTCGCGGTACGGCTTGACCATCTTGGCCAGCGCCGCGTGTTCCTTGGCCAGCCGCGTGTAGCGCGCGCGGTCGGCGATCACGTCGCCCTGGGAGAGGAGCCCTTCGAGCTCGAGGAACCGTGCCTGGGATTGTTCGAACCGCGGCCACATAGACGAGTCTCCCGTTTACGTTTAGCGCTCGCCCGCAGCGCGCAGCCGGCGAGCGCTAAACGTAAACGATGAACCAAATGAAAAAGGCAAAAGGAAGCGCACCACTTCCCTTTGCCCTTCGCGGAAACGCAGGAACTACTTGGCTTCTTCGGCCGTCTTGACTTCCTCGGGCTTCTTGCCGCGGTTGGCCCAGTTGTACTTCCGCTGGAACTTCTCGACGCGGCCGGTGGTGTCGACGTATTTCATTTTGCCGGTGAAGAACGGATGGCAGGCCGAGCAAATTTCGACCGCGATGTTCTTCTTGGTGCTGCGCGTGGTGAACTTGTTGCCGCAGCCGCAGGTGACGGTGGTTTCTTCGTACTTGGGATGGATGTCTTTTTTCATGACACGGCTCGACTTTCAGGCCCAACGGGATTGTAACACTCCATTATAGGGGCGCAGCGGCGAACAACAAGCGGGTTCGCCGGCCGCCACGGGGCCTGCGCTAAAACAGCGTGTAGATGAAGGGCGCGACGCTTGTGGTGGACAGCAACATGAGCAGACTCACCAGCAGCAAGATGATGAGGATGGGCAGCAACCACCACTTCTTGTTGTAGAGGAGAAAGAACCAGAAATCCTTGATCAGGTTCGGCTGGGCGTCCTCGGCGGCAGCCTGTTCAAGCTCGCTTGCCGGAACCGCGCGCGGCCGGTAGGCCCGGTTGGATCGCGGCTTGATCGGCAGCGGCTTGCTCAAGTTGACCTGGCGATTTCTGTTCTTCCATCGGACCATCCCAGCAGCAACGGGCTTCACGATTGGCGGAAATAACTGCGCACGCCGTCGGCGCGTGGTTTGGCTACCCAGTAGGTGTCCTGGCTCGGACCGGGGCGCCGCCCCATCGCGTCGCGGCCGACCAATCTGAACATTAACGCCACGGGCGTGAAAAGGCAATAAAAAACCACCGCCAGCACCAGGCGCGACATCAGCCAGTTCAGCGGGAAACCCAGCACCATCAAGCCGACGAAGACCGGCCGCAGCGCGCCGGGCCACACCAGTCCAACGACCGCGAACATCAGCGCCAGTCCGGCCAAAGTGGCGGCCGCGATGGGGCGTTCCTGGGACCACTGCCAGCCGGCGAGCGCGCTCAAGATGACAAATCCGGCGGCGCCAAAGCGTCGCAAGGTTTTCGTCGGCGGATTGAAGGGAATGTCCGACCAGCGCATGGGGGGTGCCTCAATCGAGCTGGAACTGCGCACGATAGTGTTCGCGGGCCGACTCGTCCGCCGACTCGGCCTGGTCGCGCTTGAGCAGCACGCAATCTTCCAGGACCAGCGCGTCCATGTCCGTGGCCTGAAAACAGTGAAGCGCGTTTGCCGGCGTGCAGACGATGGGTTCGCCGCGGATATTGAAGCTCGTGTTCACCAGCAGCGGACAGCCCGTCAACCGGTGAAACGCTGTCAGCAGGCTGTGAAAGCCGGGGTTGCGTTCCGCGTCCACCGTCTGCAAGCGCGCACTGAAATCCACGTGCGTAATCGCCGGCACGGTGGAGCGCGGCACCTTCAGCCGCTGGCGCAGATCGGGATGTTCGGCCATCAGCCGTCCCTGCTCGGCCGTGAGCGGCAATCGATGCTGCGGGAGAAGCGAAGCCACCAGCAGCATGTAGGGGCTGTCGCGGCCCGACGGCAGGTCGAACCATTCGGCCGCGTGCTCCTGCAGGACGGCCGGCGCGAAGGGTCGAAAGCTTTCGCGAAACTTGATCTTGAGATTCATCGTCGCCTGCATCCGCGACGAGCGCGGATCGCCGAGAATGCTGCGCGCCCCGAGGGCCCGTGGGCCGAACTCCATGCGGCCCTGGAACCAGGCGACGACCTGCCCGTCGGCGAGCAAGCCCGCCACTTGCTCGGACAAGTCTTCGGGCGACAACTGGCGATAGCGCAGGCCTCGTTGATTGAGCAGCTGCCGAATCGCGGCGCTCGAGTAGCGCGGTCCCAGCAAGCTGCCGTGCTGCGCATCGGCGGGGTTGGCGGTCCGCGGCTGCTCGAGGAGCTGATGCCAGACGAACAGCGCCGCCCCGAGGGCGCCGCCGGCGTCGCCGGCCGCCGGCTGGATCCACAGACGCTCGAAGGGGCCTTCGCGCTGCAGCCGGCCATTGGCGACGCAGTTGAGGGAGACGCCGCCGGCCAGCACCAGGTACTTCAGGCCGGTTTGCCGATGCACCGTGCGCGCCATCCGCAGCATCACTTCCTCGGTGACGGCCTGGATGCTGGCGGCCAGGTCCATGTGCCGCTGCTCCAGGTCCGACTCGGGGCGCCGCGGCGGCCCGCCGAAGAGCCGGTGAAAGCGCCGATGGGTCATCGTCAGGCCCTGGCAATAGTTAAAATACCGCATCTGCAATCGGAAGCTGCCATCGGGCTTGAGATCGATCAATTCGCGGTAGATCGCGTCGCAATACACGGGGCGTCCATAGGGTGCCAGGCCCATCAGCTTGTATTCGCCGCTGTTGACCTTGAATCCGCAATAGTAGGTAAACGCCGAGTACAACAGGCCAAGCGAATGAGGGAATTGCAGATGCTGGTCCAGCTGCAGGCGATGGCCGGCCCCGCGGCCCCAGGTCGCCGTGCTCCACTCGCCCACGCCGTCCAGGGTGAGGATGGCCGCCTCGTCGAACGGACTGGGGAAAAAGGCGCTCGCGGCGTGGCTTTCGTGATGATCCAGAAACAGGATCGGCGTCCCGGCCGCGATCCCAAGCTGGCGCCGCATCGTGTGCCGCAGGTGCAGCTTCTCCTTGAGCCACACCGGCATGGCCTGCCAGAAGCTGCGCAGGCCGCTGGGCGCAAAGCCGAGATACGTTTCCAGGAGCCGGTCAAATTTGGCGAGCGGCTTCTCGTAAAAGGCAACGTAGGTCAGCTCGTCGGCGGTCAATCCGGCTTCGGCCAAGCAATACGCGATGGCGTTCTCAGGAAAACGCGCATCGTGCTTTTGCCGTGTGAAGCGCTCTTCCTGGGCAGCAGCGACCACGCGGCCATCCATGACCAGCGCGGCGGCGCTATCGTGGTAAAAAGCCGAAATCCCCAGGATCGCGGTCAATGCGGGCCCTCGGTGCACGATGCATTATCATAACGGCCACACCGCGGTCGAGCAACAGCGGCAGGAGCGCGGCTGCGCGAACAGTGGCCAACGCACGCAACCAACGGGAGCCGGTGCAGGTCATGGCGGGATTCCTCTCGGGTGCAACCGAATATCTACTGGCCCGGAGCGAGAATCTGCAGCAGCGCCTCGCTGGCGTTGATGCGCACCTCCTGGTCGTCGTCACCGAGCGCACGCCGCAGGGCGTCCACGGTCGCCTGGTTGCGGGCCCGCGGGCCGAAGCGGCCCAGCGTCTCAGCGGCCACGCGGTGCACGCGCGGGTCCTCCTGGTGCAGGGCGTCCGTGACGCTTGCGATGGCCGACGTGCTTCGCTCCGGACCGATGCTCTGGATGACGTACATGGCCGCGACGCGGTTCTCGACGTTGCCGAAATGCACCGCGCGGGCCAGCTCGGGTAGCGCCGCCTCGGCGTATTCGCCCAGCGACTCCAGCGTGGCCGCGGCGGCGAGGCGATCGGTGTAGTCGCTGTCGAAGAGCATCTTGGCCAGCGCCGGCACCGCCGGCACCGCGTCCTTGGCCTGGTAATTCTTGGAAAACGTGCCCAGCGCCCGCGCCGCCGCCCAGCGCACGAAGCGGTCCGGGTCGCAAAGCGCGCGGATCAGATCCGGGACGACGGCCGGTCGGGCCTCGGGAAAGTATTCCAGGAAATTGACCGCGGTGCGGCGCACCCGCGCGTCACTGTCGCCGAGGAGCCGTGCCACGGCACGCCACTCGCCCTTGGCGAACCGGCTCAGCGGATCGCTGGCCTGCGGCGGCACCAGGCGAACGCGATCCTTGCGCCTTGCCGAGCGCGCCGACGCTGATCGGCTCCTCGGCGAGACGGTACCGCACGTCGCTGAGCCGCTCGAGCGCCTCGACCAGCGCCAGCCGGGCGTCCACGTCGGAGTCCTGCAGTCCCACGATCAGGCGCGGCCCGGCGTCGTCGAACGCCTTGAGCACCTCCTTGATGGCAGCGACCTCCTGCGGCGATCGGGCCCGGCCCGGGGCCGGCGTGGTCTTGGTGTCCGTGGGCGGCCGCTGGAACTGCGTCGCCAGTGCCTGGGCGGCCGCACGCAGCGCCTGGGCACACCGCGCCCGCACGATCGCATCGCTGTCGTCAAGGCCCGGCGGCGCATGACCCACCACCGCTGCCGCGGCCGTGAGCACGTCCAGGTCGGTGGCCGTGACCGGATTGGACTTGCCCTCCTGGTCCTTGAGGTAGCTGGCGATGCGTACGAGGCGCAACAGGCTGTCGGCGGCCACCCGTCGCGCCTTCACGTCGCTGCCCTTGAGCGCGGCGGCCAGCGCCGGGCAACCCGGCGCGGGTCGGCGTTGATGCCGCCCAGCGCCCGCAGCGCGTACAATCGAACCATTTCGCTATCCGACTTTGCCAGCTTCAGCATTGCATCGGTCAGGCTCCGCGCGAAGCCGGCCTGCAGCTCCGCGTCCGCCTCGTCGGCCTTGGCCGGCGCGACGGTGCGCACGGTCAGACCCAGTTCGGTGAGCAGGTTGGCCACCGCCGCCTTGCTGTCATCGTCCCCCTTGTCCACGATCTGCTGCACCATGGCCCGGAACTTCTTGCCGACCAACGCACGCAGTCGGATGTCGCTGGCGACGACCTCCGCTCTTTCCTCGCGCCCCGAGCTTGGTCACGTCACCCCAATCCTTGAGCTGCAGCGCTTGCCGCAGGTCGCTGAACGAGCGCAAGCGCGTATCGATGATCTTCGCAATCTTCTTTTCGCGGTCTTCATAGAACTTCTTGAGTTCCTGCTGCAGCTTCTCCGGCGGCAAACTGAGGTCAATTGTCGCCGGCCGCGTTGTCTGGACCTCCTGCTTGAAATCCGCGAGCGGATCCTGCGCGGAGGCGGTGCCGGACAGTCCGAAGCCGGACAATCCGAAGCCGGCCAGTGCGAGCACGGCCCCGAACAGCGCGCCAGCTGGCGCCGCGCCGCGCCGTGGCGCCGCAGGAAGGGAGGAGACGTTGCGCCATGGGTTGATCCTCTCTCGGGAAGTTAGCCGCTCCTATCATTATTCCCCCAATTCGCGCCGTCCGCCACGGCCCCGTGGCGCAAAGCACGCCGGCGACTCGCGCCGCGACCGCTACAGCGGCTAGGACCGTCTGAGTCCGGGCCCGTTGGGGGTCGATCGCGGCGCTGCTGCGCAAGCGGGCCTTCCCAGCTTGCCTGATCGGTTCGGTTGCAACAATCCGCTCCGGTGCTAAACTAGCTACATAATGAATCGAACGGTGGCGGAGCTTTCCTGAACTTTTGTCCGAAACAGGCCGAAATGCTTACCGGGAGTACCTGTGCCCGCGACTCCGACAACATCCTTGAGCTGCCGACCATGATCCGCGCGTCTACCCCTGGGCTCGACCCGATTGATCTGACGCTGCAGGTGTATCTGCTCGGCGTCGTGGACTTCGACGCGGCCCTGCGCTTCCAGCGCCGCTTGCAGTTCGAGGTCGGCGACCAGCGCACGGCCGCGGCGCTCATCATTTGTGAGCACCCGCCGACGATCAGTGTCGGCCGGCTCGGCAGCCATGCGCATCTCCGCAACGAGCTGGGCGCCGCACGGTTTCCGGTGCGCTGGGTCAATCGCGGCGGCGGCTGCATCTTGCACGTGCCTGGCCAGCTCGCCATCTATCCCATCCTGCCACTCGATCGGCTCGGCCTCGACGTTGCGCGCTACGTGGAGCGCCTGGGCCAGACGTGCCTGGCGCTGGTCTCCGACTTCAGCCTGCGGACGGTCCCGCGGGCCGACGCCGCCGGCGTGTGGGTCGGCGAGCGGCTCATTGCCGCCCTGGGTGTTGCGGTGCGCGACTGGGTCAGCTCGTTCGGGGCGTATGTTAACGTCCAGCCGCAGCTCGATGCGTTTCGCACGGTGCAGACAGTGCCGGCGGGACGTGAGCCGATGACCTCGCTGGAACGCGAGCGCCGCGGCCCAGTGCGGCCGGCGCTGGTCCGCCAGCAGCTCATCGAGCATTTCCAGGCGTGCTTCGGCTTCACGCAGATCGCCCTGTTCACGGAACACCCGGCGCTGGCCGGCAGCGTCCAGCGGGCGGGCGCCCGCCGGCTGTTGCAGGCACGGCAGTTCCCGGCACGGCCGCCGGCCGTCAATGATGGTACGCATTCTTCCTTGCGGGTTTTCGCCATGCAGTCGTTGCCGCTCGTCGAACCGCCGGTGCAGCGCGCTCCGCCACAATCGGTGCGGCGCCTGCCCGACTGGCTCAAGCGCCCGCTGCCCATCGGCAACGAGAACTTCTACACGCACAGTCTCCTGCGCGAGCTGCGGCTCGAAACCGTCTGCGAAAACGCCCGCTGCCCCAACCGCCCCGAATGCTATGCGCGCCGCACGGCGACCTTCATGGTGCTCGGCAACATCTGCACGCGCCCCTGCGGCTTCTGCTCGGTGCCGCGCGCACGCCGGAAGCGCTCGAAGCCGATGAGCCCGAGCGGGTGGCCGAGGCCGCTCACCGGCTCGGCCTGCGGCACGTCGTCATCACCTCGGTGACCCGCGACGACCTGCCCGACGGCGGCGCCGATCACTTCGCCCGTTGCGTCCTGGCGGTCCGTGCCCGCACCGGTGCCGCGGTCGAGGTGCTCACACCCGACTTCCTTGGCGACACGGCCGCCATCGACCGCGTGCTCGAAGCGCAACCGGAGGTCTACAACCACAACATGGAAACGGTGCCGCGCTTTTACAAGAAAGTGCGTGGCCGGGCCGACTATCGCCGCAGCCTCGATCTGCTCGCCCACGTCAAGCGGCGTGCGCCCGGCATGATGACGAAGACGGGCCTGATGCTCGGCCTGGGTGAGACGCGCGAGGAGCTGCTCGACACGCTGGCCGACCTGCGCGACGTGCGTTGCGACGCGCTGACGCTGGGCCAATATCTAACGCCGACGCTCAAGCACGTTCCGGTGGCGCGGTACCTGCCGCCGGCGGAGTTCGACGAGCTGGCCGCGCTGGCGCGCGCGCTCGGCTTCGCCAAGGTGGCGAGCGGCCCCTTCGTGCGTTCGAGCTATCACGCCGACGAGTTGGCCCATGCGTAGGGATATCGTCGTACCGGAAATCGGCGTGCCTGCCCCCCTGGTCAGCGTCTGGTACGTCCATCCCGGCGAGCAGGTTTACGCCGGCGACCGCGTCGTCGAGTTGCTGATGGGCAGCGCCACCTTCGACGTCGCCGCCCCATGCACGGGCCGACTCGTCGAGCGCAGCGTGTGGGCCGACGATCCCGTCGTCGCCGGACAGGTGCTCGGTTACATCGAGGAAGACAGCGATCCGTAATCCAATCTCCCCTGAGGGGGAATCGCTAGGGTGCGTCAACCGGTACGGCCGGCAATGTGAAATAGAACGTGCTCCCCTTGCCAACTTCCGATTTCACCCAGATTTTGCCGCCGTGGTGCTCGATCACCCGTTGGCAATACGACAGACCGATGCCGTGGCCGGCAATTTTTTCGCCCTGCGGTCCCTTGACGTTTTCGCGCTCAAAGAGCTTGAAGATTCGCTCCCAGTTGTCGATGTGGGGTGTATATTTGTTGTGGTGCTCGATCCCCATGCCATTGTCACGTACACTGAAGAGCCACTCACCGTCGTGCAACTGAGCGCTCACGCGAACCTTGAGACGCCTTTTGGATCGATACTTGATGGCATTCGACAACAAGTTCCGGAACACCAACTGCAGGCTTTCGCGGTGACCGCGGGCGACCGGTAGGCGGCTCGCGGACACGGACGCGCCATTGGCCTCGATCTCCTGGGCCAACCAGGCGCGGGCATCGCGAAACAGGGCCATGCAATCGGTGGGGCCGAATTGTTTCACCTCCTCGTTGACCCGCGCGTAGGCAAACATCTCCTCGATCAACTGGGCCATGTCTTTGGCTATTTGCGTGATACGCGCGAGGCGCTGGCGCGGCGCCGGCGCCTGGAATTGGTTGAGGGGACCCGCCAAGGCATCGAACAGGGCGCCGACCGGCTTTTTCAGCTCGTGGCAGACAAAGTCGCCAAACCGTTCCAGTTCCTTGTTGGAGCGCTCCAGTTCCGCCGTGCGCTCCGCGACCAGCTGACCGAGGCTTTGATTGAGCAGTTTCAGTTGCTCCTCGGCGTTTTTCCGCTCGGTGATGTCGAAGGCGACGCCCTGGAGGAACATCGGCCGGCCGGCCTGGTCGCGGACGACCATGGCTTCGCCCAGTACCCAAACGACGCGGCCATCGCGCGCCAGGAAGCGATACACCGAGCGAAACGGCTGCGCCATGGCGCAGGTGCGGGCAAATTCGAGATGCCAGCGGTCGCGATCTTCCGGGTGCAGCTGCCGATGCCAAAGCACCGGGTCATCCAGCCATTCCTGCTGCGTGAAGCCGAGCAGGTCCACGATTTGCGGGCTGACGTAAAGCTCACTGATCCCCTCGTCCAGTGCGGCCATGAAGGTGACGGCGGGAATCTCTTCGACCAGCGACCGATAGCGCGCCTCGGCCTTGGCCAATTGGCTCGCGCGGATTTGCGCTCGGTCAGATCACGAATGGCGCTGGTGACCAGCATGCCGTCTTCCGTCGCGACCGGACTGAGGCTGATCTCGACCGGGAACTCATGGCCGTCTTTGCGCAGGCCAAACAGCGGCTTGCCCGCCTCGCCCATGTACCGAACATGGGGTGAGTGCAAGAACGCGCGGCGGTGCTGCACGTGCCGGCCGCGACTGCGTGTCGGCACCAGGATTTCCACTTTTTCCCCGAGCAGCTCCGCACGCCGGTAGCCGAACATCCTTTCCGTCTGCTCGTTGACCAGGACGATGATCCCACGCGCGTCAATGACCACGATGGCGTCGGGGGCCGTTTCCAGCACGCTCAACAGCGTCGGTTCCGACAAGCGCGGTAGCGAACGCGGCGATGGGAGTCCTTCCGGCTTTTCCGGGACGGGATCGATTGGGTCCGGCGATTCCTGAGCTGCCGTGGCCCGCAAGTCCGCGGCGCGATCGGACCGGGCCGGCTCGGCTGCCAAATCTTCCGGCGGTGGAGCGGTTGCCAGGGTTTTCAAAAGGGCCCTGGCCTCGTCCTCGGACAGGTTGGCCCAGATCAAATCCGCGGTTTCAGCCCCGAGCTTTTGCACGATCGCCTCGGCCTCTTCATAGGTCGAGGGGACCGGCAGCGTGGTGAGATCTTCATTGCTCATGGCCACCGATCCTCTTCAGCAGGGAATGAACCAGCGCGACCGCCTTGGGCACCGCTGCCGCGACTGGTTCGCTCAAGCCCATGTGGCCTTCTTCCGGGCCGAAGGTCCCCGGCTCACAGCCTACCAGCCAAAGGCGTGGCAACTTTCCTCCGGCCGCCTGGATCAGGCGCAAGACGCGCAGCGGATGCATGCCGTGCGTATCCATTATCTCTTCGGGCGCGTCGGCGTGCAGGTCCTCCAGGTTCGGTTCGATCACATACAGGGTTCCCGGCACGCCGTCCCGTTGGGTCACGTCCAGGAGGATCACCGCCGCGTAATCGTCCTGAAGGGCGAACGCCAGGTCATGGCCGCGAATGCCGAAATCCACGACGCGCGCTGCCGGAGGCATGGGTGCCGCGGCCAGGCAGCGCGCCACCTCGCTGCCGAAAGCGTCGTCGCCGCGAAAGAGGTTGCCGACGCCGGCGATGAGAATGCGCGGCTTCTCAAGGCGGAGTTCGAGTTCCTCCCGGCGAAAGAAAAAACGGTGGCCGGGCTTACCTTCCCTGCCGAGGTCCTGGCCCGGATCGTCGTCCAGGGTGACGGTGTAGAAGACGCGGCCCTCGAAATCTTGCTCGATGGACGCGATGGTCGCCGGCTTCCCGTCCAGGGCCAGATCGAGTATGTCCGGTTGCGGCACGTTTGCGGATCGTGCCACGGCCACAGGCCGAAGACGCACCTGATCGCCCGGTCGGAGCCGCGACGTCGCGGCGCCGACGAAGTGGATGTCCCGCGTGGCTCCATGAAGCGCCAGCAGTTGATCGCCGGCCAGTTGCTCCGTTCGTTCCAGCAGCGCACGCGTCCGCTCGTCGTGCTGCATTGCGTGCTTCTCGGAGGGTGTGAGCGTGAGAATCCGCAGCGTCAGCAGCTCGTCGATCTCGGTGCCGTCGAACAAGTTGCCCGGACTTTCCGGGGCGATTTGCGGAAAATCGTACAGGATAATCGGCGCGGCCAGGATCAGGTCCTGCCGATCGCGGTCGCCGACCAGGACCGGCCAGCAGCCGCGGTTGCGACACGTCTCGGCCAGGGCCGCGACGTCGCCGGGCGGGTCGATCAGGGACAGGAAACGACCTCCGTCCACGCCGAGGACGGCGTGTGTGGAGAGCATCGTCGGCTCAATCCGGTTGGGTCGGTCCGCTGGGTCGAGCGGTGTTTCATTGGCGATCCGTACATGCACCTTGAATACCGCATCGCCGGCAACCTCGACCCGCAGTTCCACGCAGCCTTCGAGCGCACGCACGGCACCGTCCGGGAACGTGAAGCCAATTCTTGCCGATTGCCTGGCCACCTCGCGCAACGCGCAGGCTGGGAGAACCACCTCGCGTTCCACAATCGCGCGCTCGCCCCTCTCCCCGCTCTCACCGGAAGAGGGATGCGGGCTGAGGGGATGCAGAAACCGAATCCGGCCTTGAAGCGTAGTTTGGCCGTCGCCGCGAACCAGGCACTCGGTTTGCATCGACCACAGTTCGGTTTCGCCATTCGCCAAACTATAGGCTCTTGGATAAAGCGATCCCAAGGCACACAGCCGGCAATTCTTCAGAGACGATACGCGGTAAGGATACAGCAGATATCCTTCATAGAGAAGCGCTCGGGCGATCGGTTCCGCCAAGGTGAAATCCACGGCTAACTCCCCCGAACCAAAGGCAGCGACAATCGGCTGGAGGTGGGGGCATCGGCATCGACGAATTCGATGCGCAAGAACGTCCGGCGCTGACTCGAGCATCGCGTGCTCAAGAATTCTATGAACGTCGTCCCCACCGCCTGTTAGCCGCAGGCGTACCGCGTCGTGGTCGGCCTTTTGCAGTTGCACGTCCGCGGCATGCCGCTGCAGCAACGGCCGAACCTGGTCAAGCGCTTGCCGGATGCGCGTTTCCAGGTCCACCGGATGAAGACCGTGCAACAGCAGCAAGCGACTGACCAGGTTGTCCTGAACAATACCCCTCAGGATGACCTGACCTGGCTCGCCTTGGCGGACGATCTGCGCCAGCATCTCAGCCAGACCGGCACGATGAACGTCCAGCAGGGCGCGGACCATCTCGGCCGCCGAGGCGCGCACGACCGGATTGCCATGCTCCTGAATCGCCGCGATCAGCTCTTCGATGTGCTGCATGCGGCCATGGAACTGAGCGTTGTCCACGTTCGGTCTCCCAGTAGGTCCCGCGAGCCGAGCGGGACCGGGGCGAACAGTCCCGCTCGGCTCGCGGGACCTACTCCTGAAGCAAGGTTCCGAAGGTTGGCGAATGCGCAGCCAGGATCTCCTTGCCGTCGCCCAGGTACATGTGGACGCCGCACGGCAAGCACGGGTCGAAACTGCGGACAGTGCGCATGATGTCGATGCCTTTGAAATGATCCTGGCCGTTCTCCTCAAAGATCGGCGTGTTTTGCACCGCGTCCTCGTAGGGTCCGGGCGTGCCCTCGGCATCGCGCGGGCTGGCATTCCAGCAGGTCGGTGGATAGGGATGATAGTTGGCGATCTTGCCCTTGCGAATGACGACGTGATGCGACAGCACGCCGCGAACCGCCTCGTGGAAACCGCAGCCGATGGCTTCCTGCGGCACGTGGAACTCGGTCGCCGTCTTGAGTCGGCCGGCGTACACCTCGGCGAGCGCCTTCTCGACAAAATACAAGGCGGCAGCGGCCGCGTAAGCCTGGAAGTAGGTCCGCGCCCGGTTACGCTCCAGCGTGTTGCTCCAGCGCGGGATCTTCCATTCGAGCTTCATCTCCGGCAACGACATCGTCCTGGGCAAATGGATCTCGACGCTATGTCCGGTCGCCTTCACGTAGCCGACGTCCACCAACCCGGCCAACGCGGTGACCCAGAAGCGCGCCAGCGGTCCGCCGCCGGTGTCGAGGGGCAACAGCTTGCCGGCCCGCTTGTCGAACCAGCGCGGCGACATGACCCAGGTGTACTTGCCCTCCAGATCGCGCTTCTGCGGCCTGGGCAACGTGGTCTGGTTCCACGGATGGCGTTGGTCCACGGCATTGCCGAGCGGATCGGTCTTGACGAACGATTCGCCGTCTTGCCAATCCTCATAAAAGGAGCTGCCCAGCAGAATGCGAATGCCGAGGTTGATGTCCACCAGGTCGGTGGTGATCAACTTCCCGTCCACGACGACGCCCGGAGTGACGTACATGCCCCGGCCCCAATTTGCCATGTTGGCATAGGTGTAATCGCACACGTCGGGATTATTGAAAGAACCCCAGCAGCCCAGCAGGACCCGGCGCCGGCCGACTTGCTCATACCCCGGCAGGGCCTGGTAGAAGAAGTCGAACAGATCATCGTGCAACGGCACCGTCTTCTTCATGAACTCGATGTATTTCATCAGGCGAACGAGGTAATCCGTAAAGAGCTGGACCGACGGCACCGTGCCGACGCCGCCCGGGTACAGGGTCGAGGGATGCACGTGCCGGCCTTCCATCAGGCAGAACATTTCGCGCGTGAGCCGGCTCATCTGCAACGCTTCGCGATAGAACGAGCCGTGAAACGGATTGAGTGCACGCATGATGTCGGCAATCGTGCGAAAGCCGTGCAGATCGCCGTGCGGCGCCAGGGTCTGTTCCGCCCGGGCCAGGACCTGCGGATTGGTCTCCTTGACCATCTGCTCGCAGTAATCGACGCCGACCAGGTTGTCTTGAAAGAGATTGTGATCGAACATGTACTCGGCGGCTTCACCGAGATTGATGATCCATTCCGCCAGCGCGGGCGGCCGAATGCCGAACGCCATGTTCTGGGCGTAGCAGGCACAGGTGGCGTGATTGTCGCCGCAGATGCCGCAAATCCGGCTGGTGATAAAGTGGGCGTCGCGCGGGTCCTTGCCCTTCAAGAAGATGCTGTAACCGCGAAAGATCGACGACGTGCTGCGGCACTCGACGACCTGTTTGTTGGCAAAGTCGATCTTCGCGTGGATGCCGAGACTGCCGACAATCCGCGTGATCGGGTCCCAGGAGATGTTTACAAGTGTCGCCACTCCGGCTCCTTGTTCAACGACGCCTGGGTGAAGCGGCGCAACGCTCGCACCGTTCGGCCGTAAACCTCCACCGATCGCGTGGATAATTGCGCCCGGGCGGCATGTTGAGGAAGGGCATGAACTTGTCCGGAAAGCCGGGCATGGTGCAGCCGATGCAAACGCCGCCGGCGTTGGCGCAGCCGCCGACGCCGCCGATCCAGCCGCGTTTGCCGACGTTACACTGCACGACCGGCCCCCAGCAGCCGAGCTTGACGATGCACTGCCGGGCGCCGTACTCGGCGGCGAAGTCGGACTGCTCGTAATAGCCGGCGCGGTCGCAGCCTTCGTGCACGGTTTGGCCAAACAGCCAGCTGGGCCGGAGCTGGTCGTCGAGCGGAATCATTGGGGCCTGACCGGCCGTCTGGTAGAGCAAGTACAACAGGGTTTCCATGAAATTGTCCGGCTGCACCGGGCAACCCGGGACGCAGACGATCGGCATGCCGGCCTTCGATTTCCAGTCCCAGCCCAAATAGTCGGGCAGCCCCATGCAGCCGGTGACGTTGCCCTCCATGGCGTGAATGCCGCCATACGCGGCACAGGTGCCGGCGGCGACGACGGCCCACGCCTTTGGCGCCAGGCGATCGATCCAGTCGCAGGTTGGGATCGGCTGGCCGGTTTGCGCGTCGATGCCAAAGCCGGCCCAGCAACCTTCGCTCTTGTTCTTCTCGTTGGGAATCGAGCCTTCCACGACGAGCAAGAACGGTTCGAGCAAGCCGTCGGCGGCGCGGCGGAAGGTTTCCATGAACTCGTTGCCGTTGCGATAAGCGAGGACGGCATTGTGCAGGCGTACCGTGGGCAGGCCGGGAATCGCGCCCAGCAGAACGTCTTCAATGCTCGGCTGGGTAGCCGCCGTTATCGCAACCGTATCGCCGTCACAGCCCAAACCCGCGGTGATCCAGAGAATATCCAGTTCCGCCGTGGCCGGCGCTCGCATCAGGTTCGGCACAGGTGCGGTGATCATGGTTCCCGATCCGTACGGAATGTCCAGCCGCGGCAAGCCGGTAATGATTCTATTTCAGGCGGCGGGCAGTTTCACGACAGTCAGCCAAAAATCTTCGATCGAGCGCACGACGGCGATGAATTCGCGCGCGTCCACAGGCTTGTTGACGAAGCAATTGGCGTGCAGATTGTACGCCTTGATCACGTCGCGATCCTGATCGGAGGTGGTCATGATGACCACCGGAATGCGCTTCAATTCACGATCCGCCTTGATATGCGCCAGCACATCCTCGCCGCGGATCTTGGGAAGGTACCAATCCAGCAGGATGAGGTCGGGACGGCGGGCCCGCGAAAGTGCCGGCCTGATGCAACAGGTCGAGTGCCTGCTCGCCGTCCTGGACCCAGACCACGCGATTGCGGACTTTGCCGTCGCGCAGTGCGTCCAGGGTGCGGCGGGCGTCGGAATCGGTGTCCTCGACCAGCAGGATCTCGATCGCCTCGAGTTCTGGCGCCTTCGGTTCGATCTTTTTCGTTCTGAGACTTTTTTTCACGAGGTCATCTCCTTTTGCCATGAAGCTAGCCGCCCAGACTAGGCCAGGCGCCTAACGTTACCATGAGATTATGCATGAACTGTTGCAAGACACTCCTGTCCTTCTGGAACGAATGAATGCGTTCCGTCGTTGCGTCGCCGCCGGCGCCTTGATCCGGACGGCTCGGCTGAACCACCAGGATGCCGGCAATTTCTTCGCCCGGCGTGCGCGCGCCGAGATCGGTGTGGGCGGCCATGGGAAACTCCTGTGCATGAAGGTGGAGGACCATTACCAGTAAGGGCGCCAAGGTCGGCCCGGCCATCCAAGGCCGAGCGCGTTGCGAGCGCTAGGCCGCCAGCGGCACGCTGCTAGACGGCCGGCGCCCCCAGGGCGGCCATGAGGTAGCCGAGAAAGCGCGTGCCGGCCTTCGGTCCTGCCGCCGTCTTCGGCGCGGACTGCGCCTGCGGGCGCTTGGCGGCGAACCTGGCGGATGCGCTCTTCACGATCGGCTGCTGAACGACGGCTTGCATGGCGATTCTCCTGTTGGGTTGGGTGCTGGCGAGGCCTTCACGACCTGGCCTCGGGTTCTCTACCCATCCGGGGAAACGTCTCGCAGTCGTATCAACCGCGGAGTCGCAAGTGCTTTAGCGCTCGGCGGTTATAAATTGATACGTCTCAAAAAATGTCTCGGCAAGAAAAAGCGAATCCGGAAAAACACCCATCAGTCATAGGCTTCCACGTTGCCGTCGGCGTCTTTGAAGCCTCCCGGCGGACGGTAACTCGGGGCGCTGCGGCCTTTCAAGGCCCGATTGATGATTGGATCGCGATACAGCTTGGCCTTGGAACAGCCGAGCTGCTGCGCGATCTCGGTGGCCGTCCAGTCGGGATTGTTGTAGATGAGAATGAGCGCTTCCGTATGAAAATTGAGCGAGCGCGCCTTGGATTTGGCGCCGGGCTGCAACGGGCCGTCGGTGACCAGTTGGGCAAGCGGAACGCCCAGAATCCGCGCGGCTTCCTCCTGGTCGCCGTCGGCCACGTTCAAAGCGCGGAGAACCAATTCCTGATCGAGCAGCTTGCGCAGCGCGGGGCGAGGTTGGTCTTGCTTGCCTTCAACGCCGTGTCGATCGCTCGGCGCAGGGACGTGAGAATCTCCGTCTCGCCCTGCAAGGCATCGGCCAGCAGCGGTTCCAGTTCTTTCCAGAATTCATCGTGCCCGCCGGAGGGCTTTCCAACCACGAACGCATCCAGTTTTTTTACCTCCTTGATGATGTCGCCTTTCGCGTAGCCGGTCATGAGAATGGCGGGAATATGAAGGGCTCGATCGCGCAGCACGGTCAGGAATTCGCTGCCGGACATGCCGGGCATACGGCCGTCCACCAGGACCAGGTCGAATTCGCCGGTGGCGAGGACATCGACCCCGCCCTCGGCGCGCTCCAGACACGAAACATGATGGCCGCGCTGCGCCAGGGCATCCTGGAGAAATCGCCGGAGGTCGGGGTCGTCGTCAATGAGCAAGATCCTGGCCATCGCTACTTCGTCAAATCCGTGAACCGAAAATTCTTGAAGATCACCTCCATGGCCCCAAGGCCGCCGTGGAGCTGAAACGCGATGATGCCTTCGTCCGGCATCTTGGGGAAGTCGTCATCGACGGTCGTGGCGCCGTTGAGCTTGATGGTCACGTGCTTGTCGACGCACTTGATGTAGTAGTCGTTGAAGTCGTCCTTCTTCAGCACTTCGCCGACGACCTTGGGATCGGCCGCCTTCATCATGCCGCCGAAGTTTTCGCCGTAGAGGCTGCCCCAGTACGGTCCGCCCATGTCGCACTGCGGGCCGGTGACAGCGAACTTTTCCCGGTTGTGGATCTTGCTGCGGATCTGCACGCCGCTGTTGCCGTTCCGCGTCATCTTGACCTGGAATCTCAGCTCGAAATCCTTGTAGGTCTTTTTGCTGCATAGGAACGTATTGAAGTTGATCCCCTCGTGCGCGCCGACCAGCGCGCCGTCCTTGACCTTCCAGTAGTCCTCCAGGCCTTCCCAGCCGGTGAGGTCCTTGCCGTTGAAGAAGGGCGTGTCTTTCTCGCCCGCCTGAGCGGCAACCGCCAGGGGGATGCCGAGAACAACCAACCAAAGTACGCTGCGCATCGATTCCTCCGGGATCAGAGAGAGTTAGGCAACCGCTCAACAATGTACGCGGCGGCGCCGGCGGAGGCAAAGCGCGGTCTGTCAACCACCGCGATCAGGCTGCAGTCGGCTCTTCCACCGGCGCTAACTCGTGCAAGGCCTCCGGCGCGAAGTCGGCGCCGTTCGGCCAGGTCACCGTACCGCATACCCGGTCCAATTCTGCCCGCGCGAAGTACGCCGGATCGCGCAGCGGCTCGAAGATCGGTCCATTCAGCAACGGGCCCACATCCACCGTCTTGCGTGTCGCATCATTGAACGCCAGCCGCAACCGGTGGTGACCCGACACTTCGGCTTCGACGACACGTAGAATCATGATTCATCCCTCAATCTCCATTCCATTGTAGAGGTGCACACCACCGTCGGCGGCGGGGCCAGCGTCTCCAGCCGTCGGATGACCCGCGGGGTTCGCGGACTCACCCGGCGACCCGGCGGCGTTCGGACAGGTTGGCATTGGATCGGACCGGCGCCTTCTTTATGATGCGGTCGGCCCGTGCCAGCCGGCGCGATCCGAATGTGCCCGAGCGCAACGCCGCCGCTTGCCCAGATTCCGGCGATGCGGCTTTTGCTGCCTTGAGCACATTTTCTCCAGTCCTGCCCAGGTCGCCACCGATACCAATGGGGTCGGGGGCCAGGGACAGTCGTTCGCGCCGGCGCGGCCGACCGAGCGGTCCCGCCGATGGCGGACCACGGATCTTGACGACGAGGATGGATGGGGCATGTTCCACCGTCTCGGTCATTTTGCCGCCACGCACCCCTGGCTCGTCTGCCTGGCGTGGCTGGTAATCGCCGCCGGCATGGCCCTGGCCGCGCCGCACTGGGACACGCGGGCTGAGGACGACGATATCCGGTTCGTGCCGGAGCGCTTCACCAGCGTTCGTGCCTACCACCTCTTGCAGCAGGCCTTCCCGAAAGATGTGTTCGCCAGCCGGATCGTGTTCGCCGTGGAACGTCGGGACGGTCCACTTACCGACGCCGACTTCCAGGTCGTGCAGGCTCTCGTCAAGGATTTCGAGCAGCTCCGCGATACGGCGCCGGAGCTCAAGATCGGCCGCATCGACTCGTTCCAGGACGGCATCGTCGGCACGCGGATGACCAGCACCGACCGCCAGTGCACTTTGGTGCAGGCGTCACTCGACACCCCCTACCTCGCGTTCGCCACCGTCAACGCCGTGGACCACGCCGAGGCGGCCGCGAAAAAGCGGTTCGTCCAGGCCGGTGTGCCCGGCCTGGCCTTCTACACCACCGGCGCCGCCGGCATCGGCCGCGACATGACCAAGGCGTGCGGCGACGGCCTCGAAGGCACCACCTGGGCGACGTTCGCGCTGGTGGTCGTCGTGCTGCTGGTGGTTTATCGCGCCCCGCTGTTGGCCCTGGTGCCGCTGCTCACGATCGGCGTGTCGGTCTGGGTGGCGCTGAGCGGGTTGGCGCTGATGACGCTGTTGCCGGGCGTCCACCTGGTGAACATCAGCAAGGTCTTCTCGATCGTGATCCTGTACGGCGCCGGCACCGATTACTGCCTGTTCCTCATTAGCCGTTATCGCGAGGAGCTGCAGGCGGGCCACGACGTGCGCTCGGCCCTGGCGCGCGGCGTCGGCGGCGTTGGGGCGGCCCTGGCGGCCAGCGCGGGCACGGTCATGGTCGGCCTTGGGTTGATGGCCTGTGCCGAGTTCGCCAAGGTGCGCTATGCCGGGCCGGCGATTGCCGTCAGCCTGGGCGTCGCATTACTCGCCTCGCTCACCTTGACGCCGGCGCTGTTACGGCTGCTGGGCAAGCACGTTTTCTGGCCGATGCAGCCGCCGGCGCCTGCGACCAACTTGCGAGTGCCGCGGTGCGACAGCGATGGACTGTGGGACCGGGTCAGCCACTGGGTCGCGCGCCGGCCAGGCCGGGTGTGGTTCGCCGCCGCCGCCGTGATGTTCCCGCTGGTCATCGTCGGGCTGCGCGTGCATCCGGATTACCGCTCCACCGGCGAACTGTCGCCCCAGACGCAGAGCCTCCAGGGCCTGGCCGCGATCCAGCGCCACTTCACCGCCGGCGAGGTAGGCCCGATTACCGTGCTGCTGACCGCGGACGAAGACTGGTCGGGCGTCGATGGCCGGGCGCTGATCGCCCACCTCAGTCGCGGTTTTGCCCGGCTGCCCAACGTGGTCGAGGTTCGCTCGCTCACCCAGCCGTTAGGCATGTGCCTGCCCGAACTGCGCACGCGTCCCGACGGCCACGGCGTGTTGCACGAGCTGATCCTGCTGCTGCAACCGTTCCTGGACGACCTGCGCAAGGAAATCCAGCAGACCGCGCGTGAGCACTATGTCGCCGAATTGCCGTTCGCGGACGACGGTCTGCCGGCCGCCCGGTCGGTGACGCGGCTGGACGTGGTGCTCAAGAGCGATCCGTTCGAGCCGGCCAGCGCCGAGACGCTGGGGCTCATCCAGACGTGGCTGCGCCAGGAATTGCCGCACTACCGCTACGTCAAGGGCGAAGTGCGCGCGGAGTGTTTCGGCGTCACCGCGTTCGGGCAGGACCTGGCAGAGGTGACCGAGGGCGACCGCCGCCGCGTGAACTTCCTGGTGCTGGCGGCGACGCTGCTGATCCTGCTCGTCCTCGTGCGGCACCTGTGGATGGCGCTGTACCTGCTGGCCACGGTGCTGGCGAGTTATTATGCGGCCCTCGGCGCCACGGCGCTGGCGAGCATGGTGCTGACCGGCGCGCCGGCGATGATCCTGGACTGGCGCGTGCCGTTCTTCCTGTTCACGATCCTGGTCGCGGTCGGCGAGGACTACAACATCCTCCTGATGTGCCGTGCGCTCGAGGAGCGCAAGCGGCACGGCCCGATCGAGGGGATGCGGCGGGCGCTGTCGCGCACCGGCGGCGCCATCACGTCGTGTGGCCTGATCATGGCGGGCACGTTTGCGATGCTGATGGTGGCGGGCCTGAACACGCTGACGCAAATCGGCTTCGCCCTGGCGTTCGGCGTGCTGGTCGACACGTTCCTGGTTCGGCCATTCCTGGTGCCCGCATGCGCGATGGTGTTCTGGGGCCGCAGCTCGGCGCCGAAGGTGGCCGAAATGCGCGTGCCGGTTCACGCCGAGCCCGTCGCGCGGCCGCGGCGCGCGGCATAAATTTGCAGGTATTTCAAGCCCAAGGGCGAGTCTTCGAGCCCTCGGGTTCTCCACCCCGAGGGCTCGAAGACTCGCCCTCGGGCTTGGGTTGGGTTCTTGAAATAGCTCGTTACCCATCCTTGTCCACGCGCTTGTGCCGGCGTGCGTAGTCGCTGATCGCGTCCGCCTGCTCGGGGGTTTCGATCGAGCCGGGGCGAATCCGGCGAACGTGGCGCAATCGCGGCCGGCGCGGTCATGCCCTTCTTGACGAAGTAGCATGCCACCATCGTGCCGGTGCGACCCAGGCCGGCGCCGCAGTGGATCGCTACCGCAAAGTTGCGAGCGTGGGCCTTGTCGATCGCCTGCAGGCACAGCTCGATCTGCTTCGGCGCCGGCGGGTGCATGTCTTCGACCGGGATGTGCATCGAGAACAGGCCGGCCTCGTTGAGCCAGCTTCGCCGCGGCGGGTCCTCGCACAGGCTGATCACGAGCTGCACGCCTTGCTCGCGCAGCCACACATACTCGTCCGGATCGCCCGGTTGCGCCATGGCGGCGAGCAGCGGCGGGTCAACCCAGGTGAATCCGTTGGGAGCAGGCATCGTTTGATTATTCTGACTTCAAGGGTTTCTGTCCGCAGCGCTGTCGCAACAGGTTGGCCTGCTCCCAGAGCTTGGGTTCCGTCGCGAGAAACGCAATCAGGTTGCCGGTCGAGACGCCGAGCAGGCGGGCCGCATCGCTGACGCGGGCCTCGACGGCGAGCAGCACATCCAGCACCAGGCCCGCCGCCGGCCAAAAACGCGGATCCTTGCGACCCACCTCCAGCCGGCCGGCCGCGCTCAATGCGGCGGCCAGCTCGGGTCGGGCCGCCAGCGCCTCGGGAGTCCGCCCGTCGGCCGCCAGCTCATCGCGCAGCTTGAGGAACAGCGCTTGCCGCAACCGGCGCAAGGCCCGCGCCTTGTTCTCGTGCTGCGATCGGCTTTCCTCGGCGATGACAAGCATGCCGGTGGCCGGGTGACGCAGCCGCACCGCCGAGCTGGTCTTGTTGCGTTTCTGTCCGCCGGGTCCGCTAGCGCGATAGGTGTCCACGTCGCACTGCGCCAGCAGTTGCTCGTCGGTCAGGACCGTCCAGCGTTGGCGGGAGAGGGAAGCAGTCACGCGGCGGCCCCGTGCCAATTGTACAAAACGCCGAACGCGCCGGCGAAGGGCTTACGTAACCAGTGTACCTATTGACGCTGGGACGGCCTCGGAAGGCCGTCCTACGGGGAAGCGAAACCCGGGCCCGCACCTGGAAACGCGGGCGGCTGGCCATAAAATCACATTCTCGCCAGGACGTTTTCCATCCAGGGACCCGCCCATGACCAAGGTTCTCATCGCGCCGGCGCCGCTCGCCGGCCTCGAGGCTGCTTTTTCCCAGGCGCTGCGCAACGCCGGCTTTGAGCTCGTCTTTCCCGCGCATTGCGCGCAGTTGACCGAGGACGAGCTGCTCGTGCAGCTCCGCGGCATCGAGGCGTCGCTCGCCGGCTCCGAGCCTTACACCCGCAAGGTGCTCAAGGCCAATCCCCAGCTGCGGGCGATCGCCCGCGCCGGCGTCGGTTACGACGCGGTCGATTGCGCCGCCGCGACCGACCTCGGCGTGGCCGTCACCATCGCCCCCGGCACCAACCAGGACGCCGTCGCCGAGCACACCTTCACGCTCTTGCTCGCGCTCGCCAAGAGCCTCGTCCCTCAGCACCTCGGCACCTGCGCCTCAAGTGGCCGCGGTGCGCGAACGTGCCGCTGCGCGGCCGCACCCTCGGCATCGCCGGCCTGGGCCGCATTGGCAAGGCGATGGCCGTGCGCGGCGAGTGTTTCAAAATGCCCCTGGTCGCCTATGAACCTTATCCCGACCTGGAGTTCGTGGCCCGCCACCACATTCGCCTGGTCACGCTGGAGCAGTTGCTGGCCGAGTCGGATTATCTGTCGCTGCATATGCCAGCGACGCCCGCTTCGCGCCACCTGATCAACCGCGACACGCTGCGGCTCATGAAACCGACCGCCTTCCTGCTCAACACGGCCCGTGGCAGCATCATCAAAGAAGCGGACCTGATCGAGGCGCTGCAGCAGGGCCGCCTCGCCGGGGCCGGGCTCGACGTGTTCGAGGACGAGCCGCCCGCCGACAGCCCGCTCCTGCACATGGACAACGTCGTGGTCACACCGCACGCCGCCGGCGTGGACCTGCAGTCGCGCGACGACATGGCCCTGTCCGCGGCCGAGGCGATCATCGCGCTGCGCCGCGGCGAATGGCCCGCGGAGAAAGTGGTCAATCCCGAGGTACGCGAACGTTTTCGTTGGTAGCCGTTTAGCGGCGGTTCGGATGTGTTGGAGTCCCGGCTTTAGCCGGAGAAGACCGGCTAAAGCCGGGACTCCAACACATCCGAACCGCCACAAAAAAGAGGAGTACGCTCATGTTCAAACGCTGGATCGCATTTATTCTGCCCGCCGTGCTGCTCGCCGGCACGGGGGTCGCGCCCGCTCAGAACAAGAAAGGAGACGCCAAGGTGTCGCCGGCTCTGCAATTCGAGATGAAGGACATTGACGGCAAGAAGGTGGACCTGGCCCGCTACAAGGGCAAGGTCGTCCTGATCGTCAACGTCGCCAGCGAGTGCGGCTACACGCCGCAGTACAAGCAACTACAGGCGCTCTACGCCAAGCACAGCAAGGACGGCCTGGCCGTCCTCGGCTTCCCCTGCAACGACTTCGGCGGCCAGGAGCCCGGCGACGAGGCCAAGGTCAAGGCGTTCGCCTGCGGCCGCTACAAGGTCGAGTTCGACCTGTTCAGCAAGGTCAAGATCGCCGGCGACGACGCGTGTCCCCTGTACAAGTTCCTGACCGGCAAGGACACCAATCCGAAGTTCGCCGGCAAGGTCCAATGGAACTTCGAGAAATTCCTGATCGGCCGCGACGGCACCGTCGTGGGCCGCTTCGCCTCGGACGTTGACCCCGACGGAGACGAGTTCGTGGGCGCGATCGAACGTGAGTTGAAGAAGTAAGCCGCCCCCAAGCCCGAGGGCGAGTCTTCGAGCCCTCGGGGTTCGTGACCCCGAGGGCTCGAAGACTCGCCCTCGGGCTTGCAACGTTCCTCTGCGCACGGCAAAAAAAAGCTACACTTGCAACGCCTGAATGCGCTGGACCCGCACTCCCCCGTCGCGCGGGTCCTGCACGAGGAACTTCGATGTCCCACCGCGCCCCCTCCTGCCTGCGCGTTGCGCTACGCTTCGCGGTTTTCTCCCTGTTCACCGTGGCGGTCCTGCTTGGCACGAGCCTGCTCTGTGCGATTGCACTGGGCTTGTTCGACGGCCGCGCCATCATTGGGCCCTGGAACCTGTCGGCCGGCCTGGTGTGCACGCTTATCGTGTGGCTCTTCGTCGCGGTGTTCCACCTGCGCAAGGAGACGGTGACGCTGCCGGCTCCGGACCGCGAGCGCTTCCTGCAGAACTCGCGCCTGCTGCTGACCGAGATGGGCTACGAGGTCACGTCGCGCGGGCCGTTGCGGCTGTCCACGCGGCCCCACTTTCACTCGCTCCTGTTCGGCGGTGGCGTTCAGGTCGCGGTGACCGGGACGCACGCGCATCTCATCGGTCCCAAGGTCTGCGTCGAACTCCTCCGCAATCGCCTGCGCATCCAGGCGCACCTCGACAGCGCCCAGCAATCGCTGCGCGAGTACCGCTTCACCGAGACGTTCATCAAGTGCGCCGAGCTGCGGATGCGCGTCAATCCCGAGGACTTCGCGTCCGTGCGGACCAACGTCATCGAGGTGCTGCAAGCCTCGGCGGAGGTGGTCTGCGAAATCCACCTGCTCGCGCAGAGCGAGGTGGGCATTCGCGAGAGCATCCTGGAATTCCAGATCAACCAGTGGCTCGCGGAGCAGGGGATCGAATCGACACTGCACAAGCACTTCATCCAGCTGCACCGCCCGCTGACCAACGCCGAGATCGCGCTCGATAATGTGGTGTGACCGGGGGGCAGACATGCCTGTCTGCCTTCGACCGCTCGGCGGCACGTCGCGCTGTCGAACCTCGTTTCCAAGCCTATGCACAAAACCTGCCGCCGATTATGATGAGTGCATGTTGGCCCCAGTCAATGGGAGTAGACGCGTTTGAGAATCCTCAGCGCAGGCAGGATCGGCAATGGGTCGCAAACGCAGCCCCAGGGAGAGGCCGGAACACGACAGCAACGCCCAGCCGAGTAACAGGGAAAAGCACGAGCGCGGCTTGCGGCGAAAAAAGCTGGGCAAGGGCAAGGAGAAGAAGCGCCACCAGCCGGATTGGTTCCAGAGGTAGCCGGCCATGACCGATGTCGAAAAGCTCATCCAAGAAAAGAAGTGGGCCCGGGCACGCGCCTTGATCCAGGAAGAGCTGGTGTCCGCGCCGACGGATCACTGGCTATGGATGACGCTCGGCTTGACCTACTACGAGCAGAAGCGCTACGACAAGGCGCTGGCGTGCAGCAAGCGCGCCGTGGAATTGCAGCCGAGCTGTCCGCTGGCCCTGTGGCATTATGCTGGGGCGCTTTTCATGAGCGGCCGGGAGTCGGCCGCCCTGGCGATCTGGACGATCCTGCTCGACATGGACCTGGAAGAGGTCGCCTACGGGGAATGCGGCGAGGGGATGGACTGGGCCATGCAGCTAATCAACGATGTTCACTACCGCATGGGCCGCTACTTCCAGTGGAAGGGGCAGGACGACCAGGCGAGTGCCTCGTTCGAGAAGTACCTGCACAATCGAAAGCACGGCACCGGCAGTCTCTACGACGCCAAACCGGTGGCAGACTATCTGGCCGGACTTGCCCCCGCAAAATCGTGAAAGGGTTACTGGTGTGGAGATGTCACGGCTGTGCGGTCCAGTGCAGTGAGCCAGAGGGCCGCCAGTTGTTGTTCAGCGCTCTGGGTCCAGGTAACGTGGTACCTCATTGGTGCTCCAGATCCCGCATGATCTGTGCCAGTGGTCGCCCCGCTTTTTGCTTGCGGAATTCCTCCAATTGTTCGCGCGTGAACGGCGAGCGATTCGGTTGCCCCGGCCCAGTGGGATGGAAAAAGCCTCGCGTCAGCCCGGATTCGTCGCAGACCTCCAGCACCTCGTTCAGATTGTGCAACTGAGCCACGGTCTCCGCATCGAGTGTGATTCGCGTCATCTTGCCTCCCTCACGAATTACCTGAGAGATCTCGTTCGTGATGTCATTCTAAACGGATCAGCGCGACGTTGCCAGCCGGTCCTGCACCACCATGACATTAGTCGGCTTGCGGTCGCGGTGGCCTTCCACCGAACTCCATCCGGTGGGATGGCCTGTAAACCATGCCGCGACGCGTCGTTGAATTCCTGGACCCTACTTCGTGGTCTGGGCCTTTTGCAACAACGCCGCCACGTCGGCCCACAACTGGGTGAACGCCTGCCGCTCCTCCGCCGGCAGCTTGTCCAGCGCTGCCTTGTCGCGGATGCCGGCGAGGTCGGTGTCCTGCTGCCAGTGCCGCATTTGGCGCTGCACCAGTGCGCGGGCCGGCGGCGGCCCGGTTTCAAGCAGCTTCGCGTACGCCGCCAGGTCGGCACGCAGCCAGTCGAGGGCTTGCTTGCGAAGACGGGTCCGCTCCTTGTCGTCGAGCTTGGCGTCCTCGCCCTGACCGGCGGCGGCCAGCGCGGCGGAGCAGGCGGCGTTGTAGCGGTGAGCGGCTTGCAGATTGTCGGCCAACTTCGTGTCGGCCGCGAATACCGTGGCCCAGAAGCGTGCGGCGGCGGCGTTCATCTTCTTGTGAACGCACATCTGGGCGAGGTCCAGGCTTTCCCGGGCCGAGGCCGGTTGCTCCTCGCCCCGAAGCATCGCCGGCAGCCGCGGTTCCAGCTTCAGCAACCGCTCGCTTTCCTGCAACTGCCGGGAGACGGTTGCCCGCAACGGATTGTTGACGGGGAGCAGCGCAAGCGCCCGGGCCAAGGCGTCCCGGGCTTCGGCGTAGCGTCCCTTGCCCAATAATGCAAGGCCCAGTGCCCCGTGTGCGTCGGCGATAATCGGGTCGAGTGCGATGGCCTTCCGGTAGCAGGCGATGGCCTCGTCCACCTGGCCCTTGCGCAATCAATGCATGGCCCAGCTTAATGTGGGCCTTGGCGTACTTCGGGTCGAGTGTCGATGGCCTTCTGGTAGCAGGCGATGGCCTCGTCCACCTGGCCCTTGGCATACAGCGCAATGCCCAGGTTGTTGTGGGCCGCGGCGTGCTTCGGGTCGAGTGTCGATGGCCTTCTGGTAGCAGGCGATGGCCTCGTCCACCTGGCCCTTGCGCGTCAGCGCAAAGCCCAGGTTGGTGTGGGCCATGGCGTACTTCGGGTCGAGTTCGATGGCCTTCTGGTAGCAGGCGATGGCCTCGTCCACCTGGCCCTTGTTCATCAGCGCAGCGCCCAGGTTGCCGTATGCCCCCGCACTCTCAGGCCGCAGGGCCACCGCGGCGGTGAGGAAACGCACCGCCTCCTCCCGCTCCGGCGGCGTCACCTTTTGCAAATGCACTGCCCAGGTCGTGATTAATCCAGAAGTCGGCCGGATACTGCTCCTGTGCCCGCCGCAGCAACCGGACCGCACTCGCCCTGGCCTGGACGGACTCCAGCCGACCGGCCAGCCACACTAGAGAGTCCGCCGGCACCTTCCCCACGTCCGCCTCCGCCGCCAGCTTCTCCAACGCCGCACGCCGCTTCGCCACGTCCTTCTCCTCGCGCGCCGCCCGGAACCGCCGCGTCCAGCCGTCCTCCGGCTCGGCCGCCACGAGGACGGCCTGCAGCCAGTCCCGGTGCGGCTCGGTGATGCCCGAAAGGGGATTGGCCGCCAGGTCGATCCACTCGTCCAGGGCCGCAAGCAGCGTCTCGCGCACCGGGGCCGGCCGCTGCCGGATGCGTGCGGCAACCGCCGCCGGCTCCCCTTCACCCGCCGGCAGGCCGTAGGCCCGCAACGCCTCCCGGAACAACGGCACCGCACGCTCCCAGGCGAACCGGTCTGGCCAGCCACGGTCTCGGCCTGGGCCAGGCGAGCTTCGTCGAGGGCGGCCAGCAACTGGCGGTCCTTTTCCTCCTCGTCCAGCTCCGCTCCCAGGGTCCCGCACCTGCTCCTTCAGCGCCTCGTCGGCGGGGCCGTTCTCGGCCAGGGCCAGCGCCCGCTGCGTCTGCTCGCGCGCCTGCGCGAACAGCGCCGCACCGCCGACGGTCGCCGTCTTCGCCTGCTCGCGCAGGGCCGTCGCCTTGTTCAGGGCGTCGTTGACCTCGCGAGCTCACCTGGGCCTGCCGCGCGTCGCGCTCGGCCTTGACCCACAGCCAGCCGCCGCCGCCCAGCGTCAGCGCCAGCAGCACCGTCGCCGCCAACGCCAGCGTCAGCCGCCGACGCTTCGACTCTTCCACGGCACGGGCGCGGGCCGCCGCCTCGGCCAGCTCGGCCTGGTGCAGCCGCTCCTGCACGCCGTCGAGATAGGCCGTCAGCGCGTCCGCCACGGCCTGCGCGTCCTTTGGGCCGGTCGATCGCTTCGGGCGACAAACACGCCTTCGTCAGGACAATCAACTCCGCGTCCGCGCCGCAGGCGTCCAGCCGCGCCGTGGCGTCCGCCAGGTCGCCGTTGGCGGCCTTGCGGCGCACCTCCTCGGCGGAGCGGCCCACGTAGGGCGGCTTGCCCGTCAGGACCTCGCACAGGATGGCCCCCAGGCCGAACACGTCGGCGCGGCGGTCGAGATTGGCAACGTCGCCGTTGGCCTGCTCCGGCGGCATGTACGCCGGCGTGCCCAGCAGCGATCCGGCCTCGGTGTCGCTGCCGTGGCTGCCCGCTGTGCCGCTGCTGCGGGCGGTGCGGATCAGCTGTCCCTTCCTCGGGCTGGTGCTGCCGGCTCGCCCGTTCCTCGTCGGCGACGCCGCCCTCGGCCAGCACCTTGGCCAGGCCCCAGTCCATGACCTGCACCTCGCCGAACGCGCCCACCATGACGTTGGCCGGCTTCAGGTCGCGGTGGATCACCCCCTTGGCATGGGCATAGGCCAGCGCCTGCGTCACCTGCAAGGCGATGCTCAACAAGCGCGGCCGGTCGGCGGCCGGGTCGCTGCGTTCGCTCAAGAGTGCCGCCAGGGTCTGGCCCTTGACCAGCTTCATGGTGAAGAAGGGCCGATCGCCGAAGCGGCCGATGTCGTAGACGGGCACCACGCCGGGGTGCTGCAACTGGCCGCCGATCTGCGCTTCCTCGATGAAACGCCGCGCCACCGTCGGGCCGATCGGCGTGCTTCTCCAGCAGCACCTTGACGGCCAGGTCGCGGCCGAGGTCCACGTCGCGGCCGCGCAGCACCGCCCCCATGCCGCCGCGGGCGATCTCGCCGGACGACTGATAGCGGTCGCCGGTCTGCGCTCTGTCGGCGGCATGGCGTCCGAGTTCGGCTTGACGACGTGGTCGCTCTCGCCCTCGGCCTCGCGCAAGAGCACCGGCCGCAGATCGCCCAGGCTCGACGGCGGCGCCACCGGCCTGCCGAAGCCGGCGGCCAGGCCCGCGTCGAGGGAGTCGGCCGGAATGTCCGCGGTAACGTCCGGATCGTGCGGCTTGTTCATGGCTTGGGCTGCCTCTGTAGGGTGGGTGGAGTCTTCGGAACCCACCAACGCCACTTGGTGGGTTCCGAAGACTCCACCCACCCTACGGTGATGCTACGGTCGATAACCCAGGATCACGGCAGCGGCCATTTTGCGCGGGAAAAAGACGAATAAAAGGAAAAAAATCAGGAAAGCGCTTTCAGCAGGCTGGCGGCCTCCTGTTCCAGCTCCGCCGGAGTGCCGGGCTGATGGAACGCCACGACGTCCAGGAGGTAGTGGCATAAGCGTGGTGCAGCCGTGCCGCATCGACGCCCCATAGCTCGGCGATGGCTCGAATGGGCAGACCCTCCTCGAAGCGCAGCCGCAGCAACTCGACCCGACGCTGGGCCTCGTCGCCGAGGTCGGCCGCGCGGGATTTCTGCAATTGGGCCGCCTCGGCCATGATCGCCTGCGCCCAGGTTCGCTCGAACACACGAGACTGACTTGCGTCATCCGCCGCGATGTCCGGTAGCGGGCTGTCGCCAGCGTGTGCGGGCCGGCTCTCGAAGCGGCGCGCGACGTTGCGGATGACGCCGTAGAGGAAGGCGCGAAAGCTGGGCACCCTACCGGCCCCCGCGGCCTCTACCGCGCCGCCCTGGCGGAAACATTCGACGAACACTTCCTGCGTGGCGTCGTCGACATCGGCGCGCAGGGCCGAGCAGCGCCAGCGGGCGGCCAGGTAGGCGCGGACGACGCCGAGGTAACGGCGGGCGAGTTCCTCACGGTCGGTCGGGCTGCCGGCCGCCGCGGCGCGGATCATGGTCCAGCAGGTGGATTCGGAGGTAGGCATGGTCTTCCTTGCGTGAATGTAGCGGCACCACGATACCGGCCACCGTCGCTCGGCGCATCGCGGTTGTTCGTCTTGCACGCCTGCAGGTTGATGCCGCGCGGGCCGCCCACCACCACGCTGCAATCCGTCGCGGTCATCGAATCGATCAGCCAGAGCGAATGAGCCGAGCGGTCGTCCTGCGCCTGCTCGAAGAAGCGATGGTCCCGGAAGCGTTCGCTGAAGAACCGCTGCAGCACGAAATACTCCGGCACCGTCAGGCCTTGCCAGCCTTTCCCGTGAAACAGCTCCTCGATCTGCCGGCCGGTCCGTCCCCAGGCCGTGGCGAACGGTGCAGGGGAAAATAGATATAGGTAGGGCCCGTCGGTGCGTGGCCCCAGGTCGTCGGTCCGCTGCAGTGCCTTGCCGTTGGCCGTGCGGGTCCACTCGTCGGCGAGGAACACCTCCCCGGAGTATTGCTCGCTGTCGGGAAGCTGCGTCGCCGGCCGGCGCGCCGTCGCCTCGATCAGCGAATCGAGGTCCCGCAGCTGCCGTTCGAAGGGCGGAAACGCGAAGGCGAGCGTGAAGCCGGCTTTGTGCGCTTGCTCCAGGGCGCTGATGATGAGAGGCAGGCACCGCGGCGATTTTCGGAACGGCACGGGCCCACTCGAGGAAATCGTGCTCGCGGTAGAAACGCCGGCTCGCCTTTACGTGTTCGGCAATGTCGAGCATCGTCGATTCTGAAAACTACGGCGGACCACACGGCAGGGACAGGCCCCGCCGCTCGCCGCGTAGAGACAGTTTACGATCATGGATGCACCGCGCCACGCCAACCACGCTCTGCCGCCCTGGATTTGGCCTCGCTCGGCCTACATCCACGTGCCGTTCTGCGCTCACCACTGCGGCTACTGCGACTTCGCCGTGGCCGTCGGGCAGGACGACCGCATCGACGACTACCTGCGCGCTTTGGCGGCGGAGCTGGCGCGCCTGGGTACGCCGCAGCCGGTCCGCACGCTATTCA
Source organism: uncultured Gemmataceae bacterium (assembly GCA_963834865.1). Taxonomy (GTDB): domain Bacteria; phylum Planctomycetota; class Planctomycetia; order Gemmatales; family Gemmataceae; genus CAWIDK01. The sequence goes on along the minus strand of CAWIDK010000001.1, from coordinate 1,182,439 downwards.
TCGGCGGCGGCACGCCCACGCACCTGATGCCCGGCAGCTCGACGCGCTGCTGGCGGTGATCCGCGGCTGGCTGACGCTCGAGCCGGCCTTCGAATTCTCCATCGAGGCGAACCCAGCCGGCCTCGACGACGACAAGGTCCGCGTCCTCGCCGACCACGGCGTCAATCGCGTCAGCCTCGGCGCCCAGTCGTTCAACGCCGGCCTCTTGCGGGTGCTGGAGCGCGATCACCAGCCCGACGACGTGCCCCGCGCCGTGGACCGCATACGCCGGCACATCGACAACATTTCGCTCGACCTGATCTTCGGCGTGCCCGGCCAGGACATTGCGCAGTGGCACGCCGATTTGGAGCGTGCGCTCGGCTTGCAACCGGCGCATATCTCGACCTACGGCCTGACGTACGAGAAAGGCACGCGTCTCTGGAAACAGCGCCGCGCGGCGCGATTCACCCGCTCGACGAGGACGCCGAATTGGCGATGTACACGGCCGCGATGGATCGACTCGGCGCCGCCGGCTTCGCGCACTACGAAATCAGCAATCACGCTCGGCCGGGCTTTGCCTGCCGGCACAACCAGATGTACTGGTCCAACGAGGCGCACTTCGGATTCGGCGTCGGCGCGGCCAGCTACGTCCGCGGCGTGCGCGGCTCAATACGCGCGACCTGCGCAGCTATCTCCGGCGGGCGCTGGCAGGCGAGCCGACGCATTTCCAGTCCGAGGAGCTGCCGCCGCGCGAACGCGCTGTCGAGACGATCGTGGTGCAACTGCGGTGCGCGGAGGGGATCGAACGAACCTCGTTTAATGAGCAAACGGGATTGGCGTTGGACGCCGTGCTCGGGCCGGTCCGGGAGCGGCTCGTCGAGCTGGGCTTGTTTTGCGACGACGGCTGTCGCCTATGGCTGACGCGGCAGGGTAAATGCGTCGCGGATGCGGTGATGCAGGAATGCATGAAAGACGAAGCACTAGGTGGTTGAGCACATCGTCAAGAGTGATCTGCACGGAACGGGCACGTAAAAAACGTGCCCCACAGAAGCGGCATCCCCGCCCAGATTCTGGTGCGTTTTTTCCCTTTCACGAATCATGAGCTAGACTTGCGCACGGCGCGCAGAGCGCTGTTGCTGGAAAAGCGCGTAAATGGCAAAATGCGCGTCAGGAAGTCGTCGTTCCGGCGGTAATGGATATGGTTGCGGATCAGCTTTCGCGGACGAGTCCGACTCTGCTGGGGCAACTGCGGCAAAACCCCAGCGACGACCGAGCCTGGCGCTCGTTCGTCGATCGCTACGGGCCGCAGATCTATGGCTGGTGCAAGCGCCGCAACGTCCAGGACACGGATGCCGAGGACATCACGCAGAACGTCCTCGTGCGCCTGGCCCGAAGCATGCGCAGCTTCGTTTACGATCCGCAGCGCAGCTTTCGCGGCTGGCTGCAAACCGTGACCATCCACGCACTGCACGACTTCTTCAACGATCGCGCGCCCCGACAACGGCAGCGGCGACAGCCGAATCCTGGAAGTGCTGAAGAGCATCGAGGCACGCGACGACCTGATGGCCCGACTCGCGGAGCAGTTCGACCAGGATTTGCTCGAAGAAGCCAGCGCGGGTCCGCCTGCGCGTCGAGCCGCATAACTGGGAGGCCTTTCGTCTGACCGCATGGGAAGGCTGTTCGGCCGAGGCGGCTTCGAGGCAGCTGGGCATTCGCGTGACGGCGGTCTTCAAGGCCAAGAGCCGGGTGCTGCAGCTCCTGCGTGACGAGATCGCCCGGATGGAGGTCCGCGAACGTGATCCCGTGCCCCGCCCCCGAGCAATTGCAACGGTTGCTGAACGACCTTCTGGAGGAGCCGGAAGAGCAAACTCTGGACCTGCATCTCCAGGCGTGCCCTCGGTGCGTGCAAACGCTTGAAGACCTGACCGGCGACGTCAGGCCGACGCTGCGCTTCCCGCTCGGCGCGGGACCTGCCAACGCCTGCTCCTTCCGAACCATCCGCGCTCGGCGCGGCCGCCGATTTCCTGCGCCGGCTGCGCGATCGCGTTCCACCGGATACCTATCTCGCTCCGGAGAGCGGCGGTCACATTTTCGAGGGCGACGAGGAACTGTTGCCGGCGATCGACGGGTATCGCGTGCTGGGGATTATCGGGCGCGGCGGCATGGGGATCGTCTACAAGGCGGAACAGGTCCAGCTCAATCGGCTGGTCGCCTTGAAGATGATTCGGGCCGGCAAGGTCGCGGAAGCGGGAAGCCAATCGCGGTTCCGCAACGAGGTCCTGGCGGTCGCGCGCGTGCAGCATGCGAACATCGTACAGATCTTCGAAGTCGGCGAGGTAGACCACCAGCCGTTCTTTGCGATGGAGCTTGTCGACGGCGGCAGCCTGGCGGAGCGCTTGGCCGGGATGCCGCAACCGCCGCAGGCCGCCGCCGAGCTGGTGGAACGCCTGGCGCGGGCCGTACACTTCGCCCACGAGCGCGGCATCCTGCACCGCGATCTGAAGCCGGCCAACATTCTGCTGGTGAGCGGAGTGGTGAGTGGTCAGACTACTCACCACTCACCACTCACCACTCAGCAACCCAAGATCGCGGACTTCGGCCTGGCCAAGTTTCTCGAAGAGGAGCCCGGGGCCGGCACCGGTTCCGCGAGCACGGGTGGCGTCATCCAGGGAACGCCCAGCTACATGGCGCCCGAGCAGGCCGGACGCGCGACGGCGCGCGGCCGCGTCGGGCCAGCGGTCGACGTCTATGCTCTCGGGGCAATCCTGTATGAGATGCTGACTGGCCGGCCGCCGTTCACGGCGCCGACGCCGCTGGACACGCTCTTGAAGGTCCTCAACGAGGACCCGCAGCCGCCGCGCCGCGTGCAGCCCTGCGTGCCGCGCAACCTGGAGACGATTTGCTTGAAGTGCCTCGCCAAGGAGCCGGCCAGGCGCTACGCCAGTGCGGCGGCGCTGGCGGAGGATCTGCACCGCTTCCTGGTCGGCAAGGTCATCACCGCGCGGCCGGTATCGAGCGCCGAGCGCCTGGTCCGCTGGAGCCGGCGCCATCCCGGTGTGGCATCCCTGCTGGCGACCCTCGCGGTCGTTCTGATCGTCGGTTTCGCGCTCGTCACCTGGAAATGGCGGGCGCAGGCGGAGGCGGCCGACGTTGCCACCGACGAAAAACACCGGGCCGATCAAGCACGCCGGGAAGCCCAGCGCCTGGCGGCCCGCGGACTCGTGGACCAGGCCATCGCCCAGGGTGACCACGGCAACATCGATCGCGCGCTGCACTTGCTGGTCAAGGGTCTGGAACTCGCTGTCGACGGGGACGACGCGGACCTGGAACGCGCGATCCGCATCAACCTGACGGCCTGGCGCACGCAGCTTATCCGCCGTCGGGCGCTGGTCCCACACGCCAACTGGGTCTGGGCGGTAACGTACAGCCCCGACGGCCAGCGCTGGGCGACCGCCAGTCGCGACCGGACTGCGCGCGTCTGGAGCACCGCCACCGGCGAACCGATGAGCCCACCTCTGCACCATGACTTCCCGGTGTGGACGGTGGCGTTCAGTCCGGACGGCAAGAAGCTCCTGACCGGCAGCGGCGATCCAAAAACCGGCGCCGGCGAGCTTCGGCTCTGGGACGTCGCTTCGGGCACGCAGGAACCCGGCGTGCCCGCGATCAAGCATTTTGTAACCACGGCCGCATTCAGCCGGGACGGTTCTACCGTATTGGCGATGGCGGCGGGCCACGCGTATCTTTGCAAGCTGAACGCAGACGCAAGCCTCGTCACCCTGCCGCATCCGCACGGGGTCTGGACTGCCGTGTTCAGTCCCGATGGCGCCACGATCCTCACCGCGGGCGCGGACGGAACCGCCCGCCTTTGGGACGTTGCCACCGGTAAGCCGTCCGGCGTCCCGCTCACCCACAAGCCGCCGAACGGCCTGGCGCCGGGTCACCGCTGCGAAGTGGTCGCGGCAGCGTTTAGCCCGGACGGACAACACATCCTGACCGCAGGTCATTTCATCGGCCGCGAAAACACGATGTTCGATGCGCGTCTTTGGCGCGCGTCGTCCGGCGAAATGGTGGGCCAGCCCTGGCCGCACCGGGGCCCGCTCAAGGCGGTGCTCTTCAGTCCGGATGGACGCCGGGCGTTGACGGCCGGCGTCGTGCTGCAGGACGCAGCGAAACTGACCGGCGCGGCGCGGCTGTGGGACGTGACGACCGGCAAGACCATCGGGCCTGCGCTGACGGACGCCAAACCGATCTGGGCCGCCGCCTTCAGCCCGGACGGCCGAGTTGTGTTGACGGGCAGTGAAGGGGGACGCCGGCAGTTCTGGCTCGCCGCGACCGGCTTGCCGTTGGGTGCGCACCATTACAACATCGGTAACGTCAATGCCGTCGCGTTCAGTCCGGACGGCAAGACTGCCTTGACGAGCCGCACCTACGAGCCGTCGGCGGCGTCGATCTGGGAAGCCCCCACGGGCACTGCCGACGTTGTTCCCGCGGTGTATGCCCCCGAGACCAAAGCCATCGCCTGCAGCCCCGATAGCGCGATGCTGGTCACCGCGGGCGCCGGCGGCGCCCAGCGTTGGGACGCGGTGCTGGGAACCGCGCTGGGTCCGCCACTACACGCGGACGCCCGGGTCAACGCGGTGAGCTTCAGCCCCAACGGCACGATCGTCGCCACCGGCGGCGAGGATCGGACGGTTCGGCTCTGGGACTCGGCCACCGGCAACGCGCTCGGGCAGCCCATCGTCCACGCCGAGCCGGTGCATGCCGTCGCCTTCCATCCGGACGGCGCGACCCTCCTGACCGGCGCCGGCGGCACGACACGGCTGTGGCACCTCGCCGACGGCAAGCCGCTCGGTCAGCCGATGGATCATGGCTGGACTGTCCTGTCCGTTGCCTTTGGCCGCGAGGGCAACGCATTTGTTGTCGGCACGGACGGCGGGACGGCTCAACTGTGGGACGGAACCACCCAGCAGCCGCGCGGCCCCGTCTTGCGCCATCAGGTCGGCGTCACGGCCGTCGCCGTCAGCCCCGACGGCAAGACCCTCGCAACCGCGAGCAACGATCGCACCGCCTGGCTGTGGGACGTTGCCACCGGCCAGCCGCTCACCTCGCCCCTGCAGCATGAGCATGACGTGCTCACGGCGGCCTTCAGCCACCATGGCCGGCTGCTCGTTACCGGTAGCCGTGACGGCGCCGCCCGACTGTGGGACGTCGCCACCGGCTTGCGGGTCGGGCCGTTGCTCGCTCACCCCGGCAGCGTGTTGGCGACTTTTCAATCCGAAGACAAGGTCGCCACTCTCGCCGCGGACGGCCTGTTTCGCCGGTGGGACGTTCCCGCCCCGGCAATTGGCACAACCCGCGAAATCAAGCTGCGAATCATGGCGTTCACCGCGAGCGAAATGGCGAACAAAGGCATTTTGCGCGAGCTGAACGAGCCGGAACTGCACCGGCTCCGCGCGGAGCTGAAGTAGCTACTCTAGAAAAGCGCCGCCGGCGCGTCAGGTTCAAAGCGTTCGAGCGGTAAGAGATGATGTCTGCCGTCTGCCGTGAGCCGGCGATCGGCATTGCTTCAACAGAGGTTGGCATGGCACGCGATCTTGTTTCCCTATTATTTCGACGTTTTTGGCAACTGCGGCCGCCCAAACCGCGGCCGCGCAAACAGGCACCGTCGACGCGCCTGTTGTTGGAGCTGCTGGAAGATCGCGTGATGCCGTCCACCGTCACGCAAACCTTTGCGCCGACTTCGCCGGTCACGCAGTTTGTCAATCAGAGCACGAATACCTTTCTCGGCGCCTCGTTCAATCAGAGCGCCTCCTTCGGCAGTATCGACAGCACGCTTGTCGGCGACTTCGGCGCCGAGGCCACCATGAGCATCGCCGGCCAGGCCGGGCTGAACTTGAATTTCACCGGCACCGGCGGCACGATCAGCCCCAGCTATAACGCCTCCCTCAACCAGGGTTTCACGGAGCCGACCGGCTTCGGACAGGTCGTCTCGTTCAATCCCCAGAACACCAACGTCGCCGTCAATAGCGGCAGCTTGTCCACCACGTCCCCGTCCTTCGGTTACGGGGCCGACCTGGTCGCGGCCCTCAACGGCAGCATTGGCGGCCAATTCGCCGTCTTCAGCACGGTGGGCGGCAGCTTCAGCTTCGGCGGCAGCGAAGACATCCCGCTGTTTTCGGTGAACCAGAATAACGACGGCGAAGTGGACCTGATGGGCTACCCCATTGTCGGCGCCTCACCGGGGCTCGGCCTCGGCTCAACCCTGCAATCGTTGGTCGGCGGCGTGGAAAACGCCCTGGCGAATCTCGGTCTTTATCTCGGCATCAGCAACGATCCGCCCTTGCGGGTGAAGCTCACGCTCAGCACGCCGCAAAATCTGACGTTCGAGCAAGACCTGCAGCTCCAGCTCGGCGTACCGCAGCAGCTCGGCCCGTACACAGTACCCGCGAAGCTGCAGGGATACCTGGCCAGCGCCGGCCTCGATCTCGGCAATCTGACCGAAGAAGCGCCATCGGTCGCTTTGAACTCCAGTGCCGTGGGCGCCGGCGGCGTGCTCAGCGCTTCCGGTTCCGGCACCATTGCCCAGCTAAGTCTTCAAGCCGGAGCGCTGGCCGGTTCCCTGCTGGGATTGGGCGTGCTGGGGACCACGGATTCGATCAATCTCGGCCCGATCAGCGTTAAGTTCACCCCGGTCAGCTTCGAGCTGCAACCGACCCTCACGGCGCAGCAATCCGTGAGCATTCAGCCGACAAGCCGATTGACTTACACCTTCACGAATGCTCAGGGGCAGTCAATTAGTCCAGACGTCACACTCAACGGCACCGACCTCGGCGCGAAGTCCAGCGTCACGTTCACGCCGGGGCAGGACACGGTGGGAGTGAAATTCGAAGGGGCGCCGATCACGGTAACACCGAGCTGGAATTTCCAGGAGAATTTGACCAACGAAGTGGACCTGGATGCCGCCCTGGACGCGACGCTCACTGTGGGCGAGATCAGCGCAAGCATCCCCGGCCTGGGCACCTTCACGGCCGGGCCGCTGTACCAGCAGCAATTCAATTTCGCCAACGGTTACCTCGCGACACTTCTCAACCAGACGTTGACGATCCTGAACCAGACGTTGACTCTGCCCAGTTTTACCATTGGCGGCGGCAATAGCTTCCCGCTATCGACCACCGTGAATACGCTGAGCGACAATAACATGCCGGGCGCCGTCAACCCGATGACCGGCGTGCCGGCGAACAACAGCCTGCGCGACGCGATCCTGGCGGCCAACGCGCTGGCGGCTCCGGGCAACACAACCATTCAGCTCGGCGCCGGCACTTATATCTTGAACATTCCTGCGATGGGCGCCGACGGCACCACCGGCAACTTGCTGGTCACTGACCCCAATCTGACCATCGTTGGGGCCGGGCCAGGGCAAACCATCATCGAGGCGGACTTCCCCACCGGGCAATTGGATCGCCTGTTTCACGTCTCCGGCGGGGCCAACTTGACCCTGGACGGACTGACCATCGAGGACGGCAACGCCGCCAATTCCTACGTGGATCCGGGCGAGGGCGGCGGCATTCTCCAGGACGCTGGCACCACGCTCGACATCGTCGATTGCACCATTACCGATAATACGGCCACCGGCACGCCCGACGGCGCCGAGGCCCTTAACGGCGCCGGCGGCGGCATCCTCGCCAACGGCACGCTGACGATCAGCGATTCCACCATCAGCGACAACTCCGCAATTGGGTCCGGGGGCGGCATCAGCGTCCAGGATGCGACGATTCTCCTTCAGAACAGCACGGTTTCCAGCAACACCGTGAGCGGCGGCTATTATCAGTTCTTCGGAACCGAATACGATGTGGTTGCCAACGGTGGCGGGCTCGACCTGGAGAATTCCAGCGGCACCGTCGCGGGCAGCACATTCACCGGCAATCAGGCCACGTCGCCGGCCTTTGCCGACGGTGGCGCCGTCGATGTCGACAACTTCGGCAACAACAAGAACGTCTTGATCGACAATTCCACTCTGTACGGCAATCAGGCGACAAGCCCTGCCGGTGAAGGTGCCGGCGGTGCCGTCTTCGACTACGACCTGGCCGGTCTGCTCTTTCTGGTGAACGACACCATTGCCTCGAATACCGCCACCTACGCTGCGGGCATTGTGGCCACTTATCCCCAACCCATCGTTCTCCAGAACACGATTGTGGCGAACAATACCGACTACTCGGGGGGGCTGACGACCTGAACGGCGTCGTCATCGCCTCATTGGGCCATAACCTGATTGGCTCGACAGGCTCCGGGCAGTCCGCGGCCGTCGCCGAACATGGGCTGACCATCAGCGGCGACCGGATCACCGCCGCGGGCGGCGGATTCGACCCGACCGACCTGACCAACGTCGATCCGATGCTGGGCGGCCTGGCATCGAACGGCGGCCCTACTCAGACAATGGCTCTCATGGCCGGAAGTCCCGCCATCGGCCACGGCAGCGCCACAATCGACGTGCCGGGTGTGATCACGCAACTCCCGGCGACGGATCAGCGCGGCTATTCCAGGACCAGCGGCGGCGCGGTGGACATCGGCGCGGTCCAGTACCAGTACGACCTGGCCGTGACCGGCAGTGAAACGGCCGTGAGCGCACCGTCCAACACGGTCACTTACACTTTCACCGTCACCAATAACGGCCCGGACGCCGCGACCAACGTGACGCTCACCGATCCCCTGCCGGCCCATAACACCTCGGCGATAGGACTTCCACCTGCGGGCTGGACCGACAGCATTTCCGGCGGCACCGTCACGTTTACCGACAGCAATTCGCTGGCGGCAGGCCAGTCGGCGACGTTCACGCTGATCCTTGGCCTCGTGTTGTCGCCGCCGTCGCCGCTCAACAACACGGCGACCGTCGGGCCGTCCGCCGCGGACACGAACTCCGCCAACAACCAGACGACGTTGACCGTATTGAACGCGACGGCCGGCCAGGAGTTGCAGGATGCGGTCCTCTTCCATTTCGCGAGTCCCGGTCCGGCTTACGCCGCTGAGGATTTCAGTGCCGCGGTGAACTGGGCCGACGGCGGGCCAGCCAATAATTCGCTCGACGGCACCGGCACGGTATCTGTCGTTGCCGACGTGAACGGTGGGTTCGATGTGCTCGGCTCGCACGCGTACGCCGCCGAGGGAAATCATGTCATAACGGTCACCGTGACCAGCAATGTCGGCAGCATATCCGGCGCGGTCGACGTTGCCGTGGCCGACGCCCCGCTAACTGCCGGACCGCTCACACCGCCGGCGGTTATTCTGCAACAGACTCTGAACCAAACAGTCCTCTACCATATCCTCGACCCCAATGCCAGCCTCACGGCGGCGGCGTTCACGGCCACCGTACAATGGGGTGACGGCAAAACCAACACCGCAAGCGACGGCACCGGCACCGTGAGCGTGGTCGCCGACCCAGCCGGCGGCTTCGACGTCATTGGCACGCACACCTATGCAGCCAATATCGTTGGAGCCGCATACAGTATTGAGGTGGTGGATTCCCAGGGACGGGTATTCAACAAGGGCGTCCTGTTCCACTTCACCGACGGCAATCCGCTCGCCACCGCCGCGGACTTCACAGCCACGGTCCAGTGGGGCGACGGCACCAACAACACCTCTGCCACCGGCAGCACGGTTGAGATTGTAGCCGACGCGGCGGGCGGCTTCGACGTTGTCGGCAGCCATGCCTACACGCAGAACATTCGCAACGGCACCTTTAGCGTCCAGGTCGTGGATGCGGCCGGCGCTTCCATCAGCGCGAGTACCAACACTCTCAGCGTGGATTATCCGCTGACCGCGGGAACGTTGGACACGCCGGCCGTTACAACGGCGGGCCAAAGCATCGCCAACGCTTTGCTGTTCCATTTCACCGACGGCGATCCGCAGGGCCAGGCATCGGACTTTATCGCTACCGCCGTCTGGGGCGACGGATCGAGTAATAGCTCGAGCGATGGCAGCGGCACAGTCACGATCGCGCCCAACGCGCAGGGCGGATTCGACGTCTTCGGTTCGCACACATTCGGTGAGGTGCTGAGCGGGGCCACATATGGCGTATACATTCAGGACGTATCCGGAGCCATCACCGGAGCGTCCACAACCCATTTCAGCATCTCTTATCCCGCGGTAACGGCCACCGGCGGATTCGACATCACCGCATTGAAGAACACGGACTCCGGCGCAAACGCTGGCCACGTTCACCGATCCGGTCGGCGCAAGCACTGAGCGGGTACACGGCCAGCATCAACTGGGGCGACGGCACGCCGGCCGGCAACGGCACGATTACCCTCAATACGACCACCGGCGTTTTCACTGTCCAGGGGGACCATCTGTACCTGACACCTGGGTCCTATGCGATCTCCGTTTCGATTACTCACGGCCATTCGACGGCCGTCAGCGTGACCGATACGGCGACGGTTTCGGTCCCGGCGGTCGACGCCGTCGGCACGTTCAATGGGACCTCGCAGGAAGGCCAGTCCATCGGCAGCCAAATCCTGGCCACGTTCGCCGACCCGGCGGGGGCCGACGCGCCGACGGCTTATTCGCCGTCGATTAGCTGGGGCGACACCAGCACCAGCGCGGGAACTGTCGGCTTTGACACGAGCGCTCCGTTTACCTTTGCCAGCCATATCGCCGTCGGCAATGGGCCAAGCGCCGCGGTTCTCGGCGATCTCGACGGAACCGGCACGCTGGATCTGATCGTCGCCAACGCCACCGACAATGATGTGGAAGTGTTCATGGGCAATGGCGACGGCACGTTTCAGAGTCCCGCAATCTATTCGCTGGGCGCCGGTAGTCCGGTTGGATTGGCGCTCGCCGACCTGACCGGCGACGGCAAGCTTGATATCATCACCGTCAACGCGAACAACAACACTGCGAGCATTCTGCTTAACAACGGCGCGGGCATTTTCCAACCTGGCCAAACACTGAGCACCGGCGCGAGCCCAAGCGGTCTGGCCGTGACGGACCTAACCAGCGACAACAATCTTGACATTGTCACCGCCAACCGCGGAGACAATACCTTGAGCATTTTCCTGGGCAACGGCGACGGCACCTTCCAACCGGCTACCACGGTGGCAACCGGCGCCAACCCCGTCGCCGTCACGGCCGGCGATCTGAGCGGCAATGGCCTGAACGATCTGGTAGTGACCGAAGCGGGCAGCAACACGGTCAGCGTGTTCATGGCCAATGGCGACGGCACATTCCAACCGAGGCAATCGTTCGCGGTCGGCTCCTATCCCACAGACACTGTGCTGGCCCAGCTAACGAACAACGGTACCCTTGACATCGTCACGGCCAACGCCGGTAGCGACGACGTTAGCATTCTCATGGGCAATGGCGACGGCACCTTCCAACCGGCCGCCGACTATGCGACCGGCACAGCGCCGGTGGCGCTGCTGGTCACAGACGCCTACGGCAATGGCATGCAGGATATCATCACGGCCAACAACGGCAGCAATAACGTGAGTGTGCTCGCAGGTAATGGCAACGGCACCTTCCAGCCGGCGGCCAACTTCGCTCTCAGCGCGGGAGCGACCGCTCCCAACTCGATCGCGGCGGGCGATGTGAATGGGGCCGGCATTCTTGACCTGGTCACGGCGAACTCGTTGAGCAACGATGTCACCGTCTTGCTACCTCCGTTCACCGTGATGGGCACGCATACGTACACGGAAGCAACCGGGTCGAACCCGGACGTTGTCAGTGTGACCGTCCAGCATGACGGAATCACCGCGACTGCGGTGACCGGCAGCGCCACCGTGACCGATGCGCCCTTGACCGCCGGCGCCCTGACGCCTCCCAGTGCGACGGTGGGAATCCCATTTACCAATGTCACCGTTTTCCACTTCGCCGACGCCGATCCCAATGCAACGGTCGGCGACTACACGGCCGTGGTAAGAGTTGGCGACGGCAATAGCGTAACCTTGACCGGGACGCCTGGCCATAATGGCCAAATCGTCGCTGACGCCAACGGCGGCTTCGATGTGCAGTTGTCCTACACCTATGCCATCCACGGTCATGTGACGTTTGCCGTATCGGTTTACGACACCAGCAACGGCCGGGCTATTAGCGACCCAAGCGACAGTGCCGCCAGCGCCAGCACCACGTTTATTGTTCTGAATGTTCCGAGCATCACGTGGAGCACGCCGGCAGCGATTACATACGGCACCGCGCTGAAAGCGACACAGCTTGATGCGACAGCCAACGTGACCGGCACCTTCACCTATACCCCGGCGCTCGGCACGGTTCTGGGGGCAGGGACGCAAACATTGGCGGTCGTCTTCACACCTAGCGACACCACCGATTACGCGAGCACGTCCGCCACGGTTCAGTTGACCGTCAATCGCGCCAACCTAACGGTCACCGCAAACAACCAGACCGTAACGTATGGCCAATCGCTGCCGACGTTCACGGTCAGTTACAACGGTCTCACCAACAACGACGGGCCGGCGAGCCTGGGCGGCACTCTCACAAGGAGCTTTAGCAGCGGCGGGCAATCCGTGGCCTCGCCGGTGAATGCCGGTACTTACACCGTGACACCGAGCGGACTGACATCGACCAATTATCACATCAGCTTCGTCGCCGGGATGCTGACCATCAACAAGGCCGACTTGACGGTGACCGCCAACAGCGTGACCAAGACCGTCGATGCCGCGAACCCGCCGTTAACGGCGACCTTCAGCGGTTTCGCCTACGGTCAGACGGCCGCCACGGCCGGGATCACCGGCAGTGCCGCGCTCAACACGACCGCCACGACGAAGAGTCCGGCCGGCACCTACGCGATCACGGTCGGGCTGGGGACGCTGAAGGCGGCCAACTACGCCTTCACGACGTTCGTGCCGGGAACGCTCACGATCACATACGGTGTCAGCTCGTTGTTGCCGACGCTGACGGTGAAGTCCGGCACACCGCTGCTCTTCCTGATCGAGTTGATCAACATTGCCGCCACCAATCTGTCCGCGATGACGCTGCTGGCCAATGCCGGGCACAATAATATTTCGGCGGCATCCATCCCGGTGACCGCCGTTGGCATTGCCCCGGCGACGGCCCCCAATTCCATCATGCCGGCGCCGCCGTTTGCGGGTGCCAACGGCAGCAAGCGGTTCACGTTTAGCGGCGGTATGTACAGCTACTTACTGGCGACGACCGGCCTGAAGCCGGGGACGTACTGGTTGTACTTCACGGCGGGGAACGACCCCACGCGGCACGCCCTGGAGTTCGTCATCACTGCATGAAAACGCCCGGCGCCTCAAAGAAGCACCGGGCGTCCGTCATGGGAGACAGTATCGAACCCCGCAGGCTCGAAGACTCGCCTGGCGGGCTTGGGGCTCTGTTAGAGCAGCTCCGTGATCGGCTCGCGGTCGTCGAGGATGTACATCGGCCGGCCGTTGTTGTTCGGGAACGTCAGCGCCGGATCGATGCCGATGGCGCGGTACAAGGTCGACAACACCTGCGACGCGGTGACGCGGCGGCTCGCCGGCATCTCGCCGCGCGGGTCGAGGCGCCGATGGCCTGGCCCATCCGCATGCCGCCGCCGGCCACCATCGCGGACATGACGGGTGCCCAGTGATCGCGGCCGCCCATGTTGCCGTTGACGCGTGGGGTGCGGCCGAACTCGCCCCAGACCACGACGATCGTGTCCTCGAACAGGCCGCGATCGACCAGGTCCTGCACAATGTTGGCGATGCCGGCGTCGAGCGCGGGGAGCTGGCTGCGGAGCGTTTGGAAGTTCTGCTGGTGGGTATCCCAGGCGCCGTAGTCCAGCGTGACACAGCCGACGCCGGCTTCGACCAGGCGGCGGGCGGTAAGGAACTGGTCGAGGCCGCGATACCGGTCGCGGACGCGCGGGTCTTCCTGCGTCAGGTCGAGGGCGCGGCGCGTCGCACCGGAGGCGACCATGTCGAAGGCGCGCTGGGTGAACGCATCTATCCCGCTCATCGCGCCGGTGGCGTCGATGTCGCGGCGGGCGGTGTCGAATTGCTGCAGCAGGCTCTGGCGATCGTGGCCCTGATCCCGGGTCACGCCGCTCGCCAGGTTCAGGTCTGCCAGTCCCTGGCCGCCGGGCGAGAACGCCCGGTGCGCGATGCCGAGGTAGCCGGGACCCTGACCGATGGTCGAGCCGTAAATGCTGACGTACGGCGGGATGTCGGCCCGGGTGCCGACGCGCAGCCGCGACATCACCGAGCCGAACGGCGGGTGGTGCGCCCCGCGGTTGACGGCTTCGGGATAGCCCGTCATCACGAGCGAATCGGAGTGTTCCTCGACCGAGACGATCGAGCGGACACAGGCCAGCTTGTCCCAGATGCGGGCTTGCCGCGGCATGTGCTCGCAGATTTGCACACCGGGGACATTCGTCTGAATGGGGCGGAATTCGCCGCGATATTCGACCGGGGCGTCGGGCTTGAGATCGTACATGTCCATATGCGAAGGGCCGCCGGGCAGGTAGATCATGATGGCGGACTTGTTCGCAGTGGCGCGCCGACCGGCGTGCCGGTCGGATTCGCCTGCACGCGCTGCCGGAGCATGTCTGCCAGGGTCAGGCCGGCGCCGAATGTGCCGATCCTGAGGAAGTTGCGGCGGGAGATGCCGTCGCAGAAACGCGCTGCGTTGCCCAGAATGTTGAACATGCGTGTCCCCCCAGCAGGCCAAGGTTCCCGAACTTGAACCGACCTTCATGGTACGCTGGCGCTTGGGCCGCCGCAACCCAAAAACCGCAAATTGTGCTGGGCGGCCCTATTTGGGCGGCAGCTCATACACCACCGCTCCCAGCGGCTTGCAAAATCCGCAGGAATTTGGCAGGGAAAAAACTCGCGGAGCGCGGCGAAACCTTGCTGATGACCCGGTGTTATATTCTCATTCCCCGAGACGGGGGAAACCCGTGTACCCCGATAAGGCGTATCCCTTTGACCACACCTGGACTGGGCGTGCTGCGACGGCCGGAACCCGCCGCGCCGCCCTTCCAGGCTGTCCAGTCGTGGGGCTAGGATTGCGCGAGACGCGGCAGCGCAAGCTACGCGAAGCGCGCGGACCGCAAGGAGGCAAGCGCGGGGCGCGGTGTTGAGAACAGCGGTACGATCGTGCGCGTGTGCAAGCGTGGGTTTGGCGGCGTGTTCGGTACAGAATGAAAACTCGGTGACGGATTGCGTGTTCGGTCCGTCTTTCTGGATTTTTTGCAGGCTTTTCACGCGGTTTGCGCTTGTGATCGGTCGCTGCGCCTCATACTATTGATGAGTCCATCCACCATCCTCTTGGTCAAGTGCCCCTCCTTAAGCAGGTTGCTCCATGGCCTTCTTCTCCTGGTCGCGCTGGCTGCGTTCCCTGGTTCGCCCTCAGGTCAAGCCGATACGTAAGCGAACTTCCCGCCCGAGCATGGAACAGCTCGAAACCCGCCTGGCGCCGGCGCAGTTCGTCTGGACCGGCGGAGCGGGCGACGGCATGCTCGGCACCGCCAAAAACTGGTCGGGCCTGGTCGCGCCGTCGCCGGCCGATGGGCTGGACGACCTGATCTTCCAGTCTGGCTTCGGCACCACGAGCCTGAAAAACAACATCGGCACGGCCGGCAATCCGCTGAAGATCAACTCGATCTCGTTCTCGGGCAACAGCTTCACGCTGTCGGGCAATGCGATCACGCTGGGCACGACGGCGACCAACACCGGTCAAACCGGCCAGATCATCGTGAACGCCGGCCTGACGGAGACGATCGATCTGCCAATGACGCTGGGCGGAGCGGGCAGCGGCCAGCAGACATTTACGGTCAACAGCGGCGCCACCCTGAATATCGACGGCAGCCTGAGCGGCACGGCCGGCGCGGCTGGACGAAGGCCGGCACCGGCACGATGGTGGTATCCGGAGCGAGCGGCAACATCAATTTCACCGGGGCGTTCACCGCGGCGGCCGGCGTGACGCAGATCAACTCCGGCACGGCCCTGGGCACCGGGGCGAGCGCCGCGAACACGATCACGGTGCAGACCGGCGCTCAACTCCAGCTGTCGGCCCCCTCGGGCGGGGCGTTCACCGTTGCCAACAAGCTATTGCTCAACGGCGTCGGCCTGGCCAATACGGGTCCCACCAGCGGCGCACTGCTCAACGTTGCCAACGACAACGGTTGGAGCGGGCCGATCGTGCTCGATAGCGATTCGACCATCGGCGCCGCCGAGCAGACCTTCAACATCGTGGGGGCCAGCGAGACGGGCACGACGGTGACGATCATCACCTCGGGGCCGCATAACCTGGCGGTTGGGCAGCAGGTGACGATCGCGGGCATCCTGCCGGCGGGTTACGAC
Organism: uncultured Gemmataceae bacterium; assembly: GCA_963834865.1. Taxonomy (GTDB): domain Bacteria; phylum Planctomycetota; class Planctomycetia; order Gemmatales; family Gemmataceae; genus CAWIDK01. The sequence goes on along the minus strand of CAWIDK010000001.1, from coordinate 1,166,165 downwards.
GGCACGTTTACGATCACCGGCATTACCGCGAACACGTTCATGTACACCGCGGCGTCGGGGCTCGGGGTGCCAACCGGCATCAATCCCACCGCCAGCGCCAGCGCGACGTTGACGATATCCGGCCAGATCAGTGACCAGGGCAGCGGCCATAGCCTCACCAAGGAAGGGGGCGGCATCCTCGACTTGAGCGCGGCCAACACCTATCGCGGCGACCCGTCGTCCGGCGGGACGACGATCAACAACGGTATTTTGCGGATCCAGAATGCGCAGGCGCTCGGCACCGGTCCCGGCTTCAAGGCCGACGACAGCAGCCCCGACGCGGTCACGGTCAACACCAATTCGAGCACCGGCGAGGTGGGCACGCTGCAGATCAACGGCCCCACAGGCGCGACCGGGCTGACGATCGCCAACAAGCTGCTGATCCTCAACGGCGCCGGCTTCAATGGCGACGGCGCGCTGGACAACCTGCAGGGCTTCAATGTCTGGACGGGCAACGTCATCCTGGGCACCTCGTCGGCCTCCCCCAACGTGACCATCGAGGCCGACGGCTCGGACCCCGCGTACAGCCTGACCATCAGCGGCGTGGTCTCCGATCCCAACGGCGGCAACCACGCCCTCACCAAGACCGGTCCCGGCATCCTGATTTTCACCAACTCCAACACCTACGCCGCGTCCACGACGGTCGCCGCGGGCACCCTGCAGATCGACGACTCGCAGGCACTGGGTCCCCAGAGCAAGACCAACCCGACCACCGTCGACAACGGGGCGACGCTGGCGTTGGCCGTCGATGACATTCCCGATTCGCTCACCGGTACGCGCAACACGCTGAATGTCTATGACCCGTTGTTCATCGCCGGCAACGGCGCCAACAGTCTCGGGGCCCTGTTCAGCGAGAGCGGCACGAACATCTATTACGGCAACATCACACTGGAGCCGGGCGGCGCGTCGATCGCCGTGGCCCCGGACCCGAACCCCACGCCGACCGCCAATTACTTCACCAACGACTACAGCCTGACGCTCGAACCGCCGGGCGGCGGCCCGGGCACGCTGTTCGGCGGCTTCGCGGCGCCGCTGACGAAGAAGGGCACCGGCCAGCTGATCCTGCCGACGGCCAACGACAAGTTCACCGGGGCGGTCACGATCGCCGAGGGCTGGATCACGATCCAGAACAGCGACAGCCTCGGCGCCAAGGTCGCCGGGGTGGCGCAGAACGATCAGCCGTTGGTGACCATCAAGGACAAGGCAGCGCTGGACCTGTACGCGCCGGCGGGCCAGACCCTCGACCTGCACCAGAACTTCAGCATCACCGGCCTCGGCGTCACGGCGCCGAGCGTGGCGCTCAGCGAAATCAAGCAGCAGGGCGCGATCGAGAACATCAGCGGCATCAACTCGATCGAGGGCAACATCTCCTACGCCGGCGCCTCGGCATCGGCGTCGAGAGCGTCTTTGGCCCCAGCCAACTCTCGATACTCGGCGAGCAGTCGCAAACGAAGGCCGGCAACGCGATCTCCGTCGCCGCCAACGCCTCGGGCACGTCCGCCGAAAACGACAACATCATCAACACCGGCTCAACGTCCGGCACGATCACGATCAATTACAACATGTATTACATCCCCGACACCATCGACGTCTACTACGGCGTCAAGGGGGCGGGGGGTATCGACATCAAGTCCACCGGGCCGCTGCAGTACTCCGGCACGCTGGTCGTGCCCTACGCGCCGCGGGGCGCGTTCAGCACGACCACGGTCGAGATTGTGCTCGACCAGGGCGGCGGCCCTCCGGGCACGGTCTGGACGTACACCGCTTCCATCGTGCCGGCGGTGGTGGTCAACACCAGCGGCATCACCAAGCTCGGCTCGGGCCTGCTCGACATCCAGGCCGACGGCAACTATTCCGCCCCGCTCGACATCCAGCAGGGCGTCGTGCTCGTCCAGAACAACACCGCGCTAGGCACCGGCGGCACCAACAACAGCATTGTCACCGTCGAGGGCGGCGCCGCGCTGGCGCTGGCCAACACGACGCCGTACGACGACGGCGGCATCCAGGGCGGCATCCAGGTTCCCGGGCAGCACCTGATCGTTAACGGCAATCCCACGGAACAGACCGTCACCCTGACCGGTTCGCTGGCCGGCACCGCGCCAGGCGTCTCCACCGGCACGTTCGCGCTGACGTTCAACGGCTATACCACGGGCCTGTTGTCGACCACCATCCCGGCCGCCGGCGGCAAGACCACGACCGCCAGCCTGCAGAACGCCCTCGACGCCCTGCCCTCGATCAAGGGCGTCGGCGGCTCGGTCACCGTTACCCAAACCGGCGACTTCTACACGATCGCGTTCGGCGGTACTCTCGCCGGCGCGGTCCAGCCGCCGCTGACCGTGGCCAGCGTGACCGCCGGCACCAATGTCGTCATCGGCACCGGCCTCGGCAACACCAGTCTCGGCGCGCGGTCGCGCCGTTGTCCATTTGGGGCAGCGCCAGCGCCGAATGGAACAGCAACGTCACGCTGTTCCAATCCAGCCCGTTCCTGACCGCGCTGGCCCCGGGCGGCACCAACACCATCGTGCCGACCGACGACCAGTGGCTCGGCCCCGTGACGCTCAACGTCAGCACGCCGATCGACGTGCCCGCCAGCTCGCGGCTGATCATCAGCGGCAACATCGACGACGCGACGAACATGAGCGCGGTCGGCTCGGACCTGGTCAAGATCGGCCAGGGCGAGCTGATGCTGTCAGGGGCCAACACCTATCGCGGGACGACCTACGTCGGCACGACCAGCACGCCGGCCACCCCCGGCTATGACCCCGACGGCGTCGACGAGGTCTATAACGGGGGCAACACCATTGCGGGCGGCGTCGTGACCGTCGCCAGCAATCAGGCACTGGGCGCTGCCGGCACACCGACGGTGCAGACCGTGACGCTCACCGGAGCAGTGGCGACGGGGGCGAACCAGACTTTCTTCACGCTGCAATTCAATGGCGACACAACCAACTCGCTCCCGTACACGGGCGTGGCCGCGACCGACATCCAAACGATCCAGAATGCCCTGAACGGCCTGGCCAGCGTCGGCGGTCCCGGCAACGATCCGGGCGGCCTGGTTACCGTGGCCGAGGCCAGCCCCGGCGTGTTCACCGTGACGTTCAGCGGCAGTTTGGTCGGCTTCAGCCAGCCGGCGATGCTGCCGTTGATCACCAACGGTTCGGGCACCATCGGGGTGACGGTTGCCGCCGCCGGCACCGGCGGCGTCGTCGTCCAGAACGGTTCGTCGCTGCAGCTCGAGAGCACCATCACCATCGCAGGCAAGACCCTGGAGATGTCCGGCACCGGCTTCAATGGCAGCGTCCCGCTTGCCGTGCCGAACTGGGCTCAGGTCGGCCCGGCGCCGGTGTCGAATGGCCCGACCATCAACGGCAAGACCGCCGCCACCTTGGGCCGCATCACCGGCATCGCGACCGATCCGACCGATCCGGAAACGATCTATGTGTCGACCGCGGGTGGCGGCGCCTGGAAGACGCAAAACGGCGGCCAGACGTGGGTGCCGCTGTTCGACAACAGCGCCAGCGAATTCAGCGGGGCGATCGCCATCGCGCCGAATAACAGCCAGGTCATCTACCTGGGCACCGGCGAGGCCGACAATTCGACCGATTCGTATGCCGGCACCGGCGTGTACATGTCGACCGACGGCGGCCACAGCTGGACGCTGCTCACCGACAAGGGCAGCCTCTCGAACCCGCTCAATGGGCTGGCCGTATCCAGTATCGCCGTCGACTCGGGCAACTCGTCGCTGATCTACGTGGCCACCAGCGATCAGGCGACCAACGCTTCGGCGACCGCCATCCCCGGCATCTGGCGCTTCGACGGCACCACCTGGACCAACCTGACGGCGATCGTGTCGACCAACCGGGAAAACGTGGTTGGCACCACCGCCGTCACCAAGGTGGCCGCACCCAAGGATCCGGGTCCCGACGACAACTACCTGTACGGTTTCCCGCAGCAGAACGTTACCTGGTCCAGTGTTGCGGTGTTCGGCTCGGCGCCGACTCGGTGCTGTACGCGGCACTGGGCACCCCGGACGGCCCCGGCACCCAGTACGTCAATCCGATCTACAAGCAGGCGCCGGTCGATCCCAATGCCGTGTACTTCTCGATCGACCCGTCCGCTCCGGCCAGCAGCGTCACGTGGAACCTCGGCGACGGCGGCCAGGACGCCGAGACCAAGGTCGTCGACTTCCCGCAGTTTCCCAACGCGGGCAACATCAAGCTGACCGGCGTCGTCATCCCGCCTCCCGCCCCAGCCCCGTTCCAGGCGGATGTGTTCCGCTACTCCGAGGTCGATGTTTACGCGGTTTATTCCACCCTCCTTGGCGGCATGCTGGGTGAATCCAACGGCGTGGTCGCCGGGGGTGGCTTCCTCGATCCGCCCCCGACCCCGGCCGGCGTACCCAACGACCTGACGATGACCTGGACCGCGGGCAAGGCCGTCGCGCTGGTCACCGTCGACACGCAGGACAACTACGATCTGACGATCCTGGCGGTCAACACCAATAACACGGTCGCCGGCGTCAATGTCTACATCGGCACGCAGGACAACCTGCAGTGGTCGAACACCGACGGCACCACCTTTGTCGACATCACCGTCGACAGCGCCGGCAATACGACGCACGCGGATTACCATGCCCTGGCGGTCGATGGGCCCAACGCGGTCCTGGCCGGCACCGACGGCGGCATCTGGAGCCTGAACACGACCATTACGGCCGGCGTCCAGGCCAACACCTGGACCGACCTCAACAGCGACCTGGCCGTTGCCCTGGTCACCAGCGTCAGCAGCAGCACGAACACCCCCGGCGACATCGTCATCGGCACGCAGGCCGCCGGCATCGATCAGTACGACGGCAGTCCGACGTGGACGGTGGCCACCGTGGGCGCCGGGGCCTCCGCCCTCGCGACGATCTTCCCCTATGGGGCAAGCGTCGCCGTCGATCCCAGCAATCCCACCACGATGTTCGCGTTCGTGACCAGCACCGAAATCGCCAACCCCGCCGGCATCGAGCAGCCCGGCGCGCCGCCGACGTTCCTGCCGCCGGTCGGCACGGTGATTCCGTACTCGATCCTGATGGAGTCCACCAACGGCGGAGCGAGCTGGCTTCCCGTGCCGGACGACTTGAGCTATTCGTTCCTGCAGAGCCCCGCGCTCGCAGTCGATGATGCGGGCGATCCGGACCGCGTCGTCACGGCCGCCACCAACACCGTCGACGGCAACCTGTACTTCGACTTCGTTGTCAATAACCCGGCGCTGCTGAATTTCCCGCTCGTCAACTCGACCGACGGCGGCAACCAGTTCTTCACCCTGACGTCGCCAACGTTCAGCCTGTCGAACGTCGCGCTGGCGACCTACCAGGGACCGTTCCTGGCCGATCCGGCTTTCCCGACGCTGACCGACCAGGGGGCCAACAACCCGGTGCCGGGCACCTTCTACGTTGTCGACGTCTCCACCGCGACGCCCACGATCTATCTCACCCGCGATGGCGGCCAAACCTGGGCCGCCCGCCCCATCACCGTCGGCGGCACGGCCGTCAACTTGAGCGCCATCTCGGATATCGAGGTCGATCCGAGCAACAGCAACGTCGTCTACGCGCTCAACAGCGGCCCCGCCGGACTCAACCAGGGCCGGGTGTTCGAGTCGGCCGACGGCGGCCAAACCTGGAACATCATCGGCGGCCTCACCGCCACCGACGGCCTGCCCGACGTGCCCGCCTGGAAGCTGGTCAGCGACCCGCGCACCGGCGACCTCTTCGTCGGCACCGACCAGGGCGTCTACGAGCTGGCCGAAGGCAGCAGCACCTGGGCCGCGGTCGGCACCGGCCTGCCGCAGGTCCAGGTCAAGGACCTCTACCTCAACCCGGTCACCGACACGCTCATCGCCGCCACCTACGGCCGCGGCGTCTACGAAGTCCCGCTTGACAGCACCCAGGCAAACGCCGGTGCCCTGACGGCAATCAGCGGCGATGCCCAGTGGGCCGGCCCGGTGGTCCTGACCGGCGCGACCACCCTGAGTGCCGACGGCTCGCAGACCTTGCAGAACAGCCAGTCGGCCGCCCAGCTCACCGTCACCGGCACGATCAGCGACCTCACCGGCACGAGCGCCAACGACAATGCGTTGACCGTGGGCACGTCGGCGGGCGCCGGCACGGTGACCTTCTCCGGTGCCAACACCTACACCGGCGCCACCACGGTCGCCGACGGCGTGCTGCTCGCCAACAACCTCACCGCCCTGGGCAGCACCGCCAACGGCACCGTCGTCACGGTCGAGGACGGCGCTGCCCTGGACCTCGAGTCCAGCGTCGATGCCAAGCCGCTGACGCTCATGGGTGACGGGCCGGCCGCCGGCCTCAACGGCCATAACACCGGCGCGCTCGAGAGCATCGCCAACGACAACACCTACGCCGGCCCGATCACGCTGGCCTCGACCAACGTGACCATCGGCGTGGCCTCGGGCAGCACCCTGACCATCACCGGCGCCATCGGCGGCAGCGGCAACCTGATCAAGGAGCTGACCGGCACGCTCGCTCTCGACCAGCTCGCCGGCGCGCCGGATACCTACACCGGCGCCACCTTCGTTTATCAGGGGCGCTCCAGATCGAGAGCCCGACCGCACTCGCCGGCTCGTCGGGCACCACGGTGCTCGACGGCGCCCAGCTCCAGTTGTTCTCGCCCGACGGCGGCCCCGGCGTCGTCGTCACCGGCGAGACGCTCGACCTGTCCGGCACCGGCATCAACGGCACCGGCGCCGTGCTCAACGTCGGCGGCGACAACACCTGGGCCGGTCCCATCGTCCTCGACGCCGACCCCGGATTCTCGGCAACCACTTACCCCAACGGCGCCGTCGCCTTCGGCGTCGGCCTCAACGGCAACTCGCCCGACCCCAACGACATCCTCAACATCACCGGCGCCATCACCGAGGCCGCCGCCGGCCTGTACAGCGGCATCGCCAAGCTCGGCCCCGACCAGCTGATCCTGGCCGGCACCGACACGTACAACGGCTCGACGTTCGTCACCAACGGCGTCGTCACTGTCCAGAACGCCGACGCCCTGGGCGACCCGACCAACAACCCGATCCAGCGCGTGGCCGTCTTCGACCCCGGCCAAAACGGCAGCTTCACCCTGGCGCTCACCATCAACGGCCAGACGCTGACCACCGGCGCCATCCCCAGCGGCACCGATGGCACCACGATGGCCGGCACCGTCACCGGCGACGTCAACACCTTGCTGGCCGACCTCGGCGTCAACAACGTCACCGTGAACGTCCAGGCGGACACGGTCGCGCTCACCGGCAGCAACACCGCCCGCGAAATCGTCCTGTCGATCATGTTCCAGGGAACGGGCCTGGCCGGCCTCATCCTGCCGCAGCTGGTCGCGCTGGCGACCGGCGGGGCTACCGTCGTCGAGAGCGACGTTGCCGATTACAACGCCGGCACCGAGGTCGCCGCCGGCGCCGCCCTGCAGCTCGACCTCGCCAACAGCCACACCGGCCAGATCGTCAACGAAACCGCCCAGCTCAACGGCGCCGGCCCCAGCGGCAACGGCGCCCTGGAAAATGTCAGCGGCAGCAACACCTGGACCGGCCAGGTCACGCTCGTCACCGCCAGCTCGATCGGCGTGGACAACAGCTCCGGCACACCCACCACGCTGACCCTCACCGGCGACGTTGCCGGACCGTCCCCGTCCGCCCTGACCAAGATCGGGCCGGGCACGCTCGCGCTGACGCACGCCAACGATTATCAGGGCACCACCTTCGTCCAGACCGGCATCCTCAATATCCAGAACGGCGCCGCGCTCGGCGGTCCACTCACCGACAGCGTCCAGACGATCACCATCACCGGCGCGTCTTCCGGCTCCTACACGCTGACCTACGTCGACAATAGCGGCGTCAGCCACACGACCGACCCCATCTCGGCCGGCGCCACCGCCGCCCAGGTGCAGGCGGCCCTCGAAGTCAACGCTGCCGGCCATGCCATCGCCGGCATGGGCAACGTGTCGGTCAGCCTCGACCCGGTCGCCGACGTCTACACGATCACCTTCATCGGCGCGCTCGCCGGCACCAGCCAGCAGCCGCTGACCGTCGCCAGCGTCAGCAACGGTACGCTCGTCGCGCCGGCCGTTGTGACCCTGGGCGGCCTGGGCAACACCATCGTCTCCGCCGGCGCCACGCTGCAACTGCAGGGCGGCATCCATCTCTCGACCGAGCAGATCGTGCTCAACGGCAACGGCGCCAACGGCAACGGCGCCCTCGAAAGCGTCGCCGGGGCGAATTTCATCGACCCCGACACCACACTCGTGGGGACCGACCCGGTCGCCCCGAACTCCCAGATCGTCCTGGCGAGCAACGCCACGATCGGCGTCGACAGCGATCCCAGCAGCACCACCTACGGGCTAACCATCGATCAGACCGTCGCCGAGACGCCCGCCGGCAGCGGCCTGCAGCTCACCAAGGTCGGCGGCGGCACCTTGCTCTTCACCGGCAGCACCAGCAACACCTACAGCGGCCTCACCCAGGTCGCCGGCGGCACGCTGCTCCTCGACAAGTCGACCGCAATCATTACCCAGGCGGCCGAAACCGGCAGCACCGTTACCATCACGACCAGCGCTGCCCTCGGCGTCGCGGTCGGCCAGCCGGTCTTCGTCCTCGACATTGGCACGCCAGGCTACAACGGCACGTTCCTGGTCACGGCGGTGAGCGGCAATACCTTCAGCTACACCGATAGCGCCGCGGGCCTGGCGACCGACACCAACGGCGGCATCGCCGGCGCCGTCGACGTTCCCGGCAACCTGACCGTCGGCGCCTCGGCCCAGACCATTACCCGCGCGTCCGAGACCGGCGCCACCGTCACCATCACGACCGCGGCTCCCCTCGGCGTGCCGGTCGGGCAAGAGGTCGTCATCCTTGGAATCGGCACGCCGGGCTACAACGGCACATTCACGATCACCGCGGTGAGCGGCAATACCTTCAGCTACATCGCTGCCGCCACGGGCCTGGCGACCGATACCAGCGGCGGTACCGCCGGCGCCCTCGGCAGCATCGGCGACCTGCTGTCCCAGGTGGCCCGCATCGAGACGATCGGCCAGCTCGGCGCGGGCGCCACGCTGTCGATCAACAGCGACGGCCTGTTCGACCCGAACGGCCTGACGCAGACCGTCGGCGCTCTGAACATGGTCGGCGGCACCATCGATCTCAGCAACCCCTCCAGCGCTTTCGTCCTCGGCGGCAACGTGACCGCCACCGCCGATGCCGCCGGTAACCCGGCGACCATCGCGACGGGCGCTGTCGCCAACGGCGTGTTCTCGCTTGGCGGCAGCAACAGCAACTTCACCGTCAACGCCGGCACCAACCCCGACGCGGTGGACATGGACATCCAGGTGCCGATCACCGCGACCGGCACCGCCCAGCTCATCAAGGGCGGCACCGGCCGGCTTCGAGCTCGATGCCGACAGCGCCGGCACCCTGACCAACCCGATCGTCGTCAACAGCGGCGACCTGCAAATCAACGGCTCGGTCAGCGAGGTCAGCGTCAACGGCGGCAGCGTCAGTGGCACCGGCGACGTCGGCGTCCTCGACGGCTTCGGCGGCCTCGGCACCGATGTCGTCGGCACCGTCAGCCCCGGCGACAACAGCGCTATCAACGCCGCCACCGGCATCCTCACCAGCAACCCCGGCACCAACGCCGAGTTCTGGGGCCCCAACACCTTGTTCTCCGTCGTGCTCAACCAGGCCAAGGACATCAACGGCAACGACGACGCCGGCGCCGGCTACGATCAGCTCATCGTCAACGGCAACGTCGACCTCGGCGGCGCCACCCTGACCGGCACCGCTGGCCCGAGCATCCTCCTGAACGACACCTTCACCGTCCTCAAGGTCGGCGCGGGCTTCGCCATCACCGGCACCTTTGCCGACCCCGCCGGCATCGACGCCAGCAACAACTTGCCGATCGCGTACATCGACGGCTCCAAGTTCGATGTCAACTACGTCACCGACGGCAGCGGCAACGTCGTCGCCGTTCAGCTGATCCGGGCCGCCCAGACGGCGACCATCAGTGTCGTGTCGTCGGCCAACCCGTCGGTGTACGGCCAGGACGTGATCTACACCGCGACCGTCACGGTCGATAACGGCATCGGCAGCCCGCCGGCCGGCACCGATGTGCAGTTCGTGCTGGACGCGGCCTCGCCCTCGCCGATCACCGTGGACGTGCCGGTCGGCAACGCCGCGATCACGGCCGCGTCCGAAATCGGCACGACGGTGACGATCACCGCGCAGAACAACTTCCTGGCTGGGCAACCCGTGACCATCTCGGGAGTCAGCCCGGTCGGCTTTGACGGCCGCTTCACCATCACGACCGCCAGCGCCACGCAGTTCACGTACACGGACCCCGTCACGGGTCTGGGCGTGGGCACGCCACCGGTCGGCGCGTCGGCCAGCACCGGCGTGGCGGTCTTCGACCCGGCCGCCGCCTCGGCCCTCGGTCAGCCGCTGCCGACGGGCACGCACACCATCAACGCGCAGTACCTGGGCGAAACCAACGTCATCAACGCCGTCGCGGCGCCGACCATCAATCAGACCGTCAACCCGGCCAAGACGACGACGACCATGTCGTTCGACGTGCCGAGTCTGGTGTACGTCTACGGCCAAACCGCGTTCATCAGCGCGATCGTCGCGCCGAAGCTGCAGCCGCTGCTGGCCGGCGAGAACATCCCGAGCTACCCCGAATCGGTGAACTTCCTGGTCGACGGCGGCCCGGCCGCCGGCGGCAGCCTCGACCCCGAACCGCTCGACAGCGGCGGCCATGCCCAGCTGCCGCTGAGCGGCCTGTCGGTCGGCCCCCATACCGTGTCGGTGTCCTATCCCGGCGACCCCAATTTCCTGCCCAGCGGCGCCAGCAGCGTGACCTTCCAGGTCACCAAGGATGTCAGCACCCTGAACGTGACCTCCAGCGCCGGCGCCTCCTCGGTGTTCGGCCAGCCGGTCACCTTCACCGCCGCCGTATCGATCGCCGCCCCCGGCAGCGCGACGCCGTCCGGCTCCGTCTCCTTCTACAACGGCTCCGCGATCCTCGGCTCCGGCGCGCTGACGTTCAACAACGCCACCGGCGGTTACCAGGCGACCTTCACCACCTCGGCGCTGCCCATCGGCAACTACAACATCAGCGCGACCTACCCGGGCACGAGCTTCGTCGGCAGCAGCACCGGCAAGCTCAACAACAACGGGACCTTCATCGTCAACCAGGACGGCACCACCACCACGCTGAACGCCAATCCCACCACCTGGAACTACGGCCAAACCATCGCCTTCACCGCCACCGTCGGCGTCGTGGCCCCGGGCGTCGGCAACCCGCCGCCGGCCGGCAACGTCGCCTTCTTCGACGACAATCCGGCCGTTGAGATTGCCGCCGGCACCCCCGGCGTCCCGGTGATGCTGGGCACGCAGCAGGTCAACTCCAGCAGCCAGGCGACCTTCTCGACCAGCAGCCTGGCCGTGGGCGCCCATGACATCTACGCCAGCTACCTCGGCAGCACCAACTACGGCTCCAGCCAGTCCAACCACCTCGCGCAGTCGGTGAATCTCGGCACCGTCACGACGCTCACCTCGTCGGCCAACCCGGTCAACAACGGCACCCAGGTGACGTTCACCGTCGCCGTCACCGCTGCCAACGGCTTTAACACCCCCACCGGCACCATCACGCTTACCGACATGACCTTCGGCACGACGCTGGCGGCCAACGCCACGCTGGTCAACGGCAAGTTCAGCTTCACCACGACCAACCCGCTCACGATCGGCATCCATTCCATCCAGGCGGTGTTCACGCCGGTCGCGGGTAGCGCGTTCAACGCCAGCACCAGCAAGGTCGTCGCCGAGGTCGTGAATAGCCTGACGACCACGACTGTGGCCACCAGCGCCAATCCCGTAATCGTCGGCCAACCGCTGTTCATCACCGCCACCGTGTCGCCGGTCGCCCCCGGCGGTGGGCTGCCGGCCGGCCAGGTGAGCTTCTACGACGGCACCGCCTTCATCGGCAACGCCACACTGAACGGCTCCAGCCCCGACCAGGCGACCCTGAAGGTCACCACCCTGACCCGCGGCGTCCACAATCTGTCGGCCATCTACGGCGGCAGCTCGGGCTACACCACCAGTACTTCCAACACCGTCACCCAGACGGTGCAGTATGCCAGCACGACCACGCTCGTCGCCTCGCCGAACCCGGCGCTTTACGGCAATTCGGTGACCTTCACGGCCACGGTCGCTAAAGCCACGGGCACGCCGACCTCGGCCGGCGTCCCGACCGGCACCGTAAGCTTCTACGACGGCGGCACCTTCCTGGGCACGGCGACGCTCAACACCGCGAACAAGGCGCCGTTCGCCATCGCGGGACTCGGTGTCGGCCTGCACGCCATCACGGCCGTCTACAACGCCAACGTGAGCTTCGGTCCGAGCACCAGCGGGATCGTTAACGAAGTGATCCAGAGCTCGACCACCACCACGGTCACCACCTCGCAGACCCCGGTGCCGTACAGCCAGCAGGTGACCTTCAGCGCGACCGTCGTCGGGACCGCCCCCGGCGCCCCGACCCCGGTTGGCTTCGTGACGTTCCGCGACACGACCACCGGCATCCAGCTGCCGTTCAATGTGGTCTCCGTGAACAGCTCGGGCCAGGCGTCCTACTCGATCGTCAACGCGCTCGGCCTCGGCAGCCATAACATCACGGCCACCTTCACGCCGACCGGCGGCGTGGCCCTGGCCGGCAGCACGTCCAGCGTCACGCAGGTGGTGCAAGCCGCCGCCACGACGACGGTGCTGACTTCCTCGGCCAATCCGTCGGTGTTCGGCCAGGACGTGACCTTCAGCGCTACCGTGACGGCCAACACCAATCCCTCCGGCAGCCCGGTCACCGGCGCGCCGCTGGGCAGCGTCGCTTTCTACGCCGACGGCAACACCACGAAGCCCCTGGGGACGGTCAAGCTCAACGGCGACGTGGCCAACTTCATCACCAACGTCCTGTCCGTCTCGTCCGGCGGCCACACCATCACTGCCAAGTACCTGCCGTCGGTCAGCAACTTCATCACCAGCAACGCCTCGCTGACCCAGGTGGTGAACCAGGCCCCCACGACCACGACGCTCAGCGCTCCGGTCAACCCCGCCGCCGTCGGCGGTACGGTGCTCATCACCGCGACCGTTGCGGCCGCCGGCGGCGCCACCGGCACCCCGACCGGCTTTGTGAGCTTTGTCGACCCGACCACCGGCAACCCCTATACCGCCTCGCCCGTGGCACTGTCGGGCGGCACGGCGAGCTTCTCGCTCAGCCTCCCCAACACCGGCAGCTACTTCATCCAGGCCACCTACATTCCCCCCACCGGCAACACGAACTACGCCGCCAGCACCAGCGACATCTTCGAAGAGGACGCGTTCAACGGCACCACGACCAAGCTGTCCGCCGACGTGACCAACCCCACGATCGGCGAGTCCGTGGACCTGACCGCGACCGTGGCCGCCACCAACGCGAACCTGCCGCCGCCCACGTCCGGGAGCGTGACCTTCACCGACACGGTCAACGGCGTCGCGACGACGCTCCCCGGCAGCCCCATCCCGGTCGATCCGTCTGGGTCGGGCCAGGCGGTCCTCACGACCTCGTCGCTGCCGCCCGGCAACAACCTGATCACCGCGACCTACGGCGGCGACGGCGCCAACTACGCCGAGAGCACCACGGCCCCGCTGGCCCTGTTCGTCTATGACGTACCCACCGCGCTCAACCCGTCGATCTCCGCCAAGGTGATCACGAGCGCCACGTACTTCACGATCAGTGTGACGATGACCGGCACCCAGGGCGAACTGATCACCCAGCAGCCCCCCGGATCCACGGCGACTCTCCAGGTGCTCGAGGGCAATGGCTTTACCGGCCCGACGACGGCCACGTTCAGCGGCAGCAGCAGCGGCGGCAAGTTCGTCTTCAGCAATATCCGTTGCACCGTCCCCGGGTCCTACCAGGTGCAGATCACCTACGACGGCGTGACCTCTCCCACGCTTAACTTCAACGTGACGAGCGGCCGCCTGTAGGCCCTGTGGGATCCGGGTTATCCGTGGTTGAGTTTCGGCATGGTTCACAAAGGCCCGTTTTTGGGTGGCACGCCCTGAGTCTGCGAAGGGCGTGCGGGGCACCCCCCACGCCCTTCGCAGACTCAGGGCGTGCCACCCAGGTTTGAACCTTGCCTGGGTTTCTTAATTCGCCGGCTGGATGCTGACATGCTTGATCTGCGTTACGCCGGTGCTGGATCGCACCTTGATCTCGTAATCGCCCAGGCGCTGCACCCGTGCCTTCCATAGCACCATGCTCGTCGCCGAATCGGCCGACGGCGGCGGCACCGGCTGGATTTCACGGCCCTCGATCCGCTCCAGGCCCGCCGGCAATTCCAGCGTCAATGCCTGGTTCGTGCGGGATCATCCACCAGCGCGGTGATCGTGAACAGCTTGTTCGGCTCGAACGAGCCGCCCAGCGCCACCGACACCCGGCCGTCGTTCTCCGGATCGGTGGCGAAGCCGCCGCCGTAGGCGGAGACCATCGTGCGCTTCTCGCCGGCCTTGACCTCCTTCGCGTTCCACAAGATGCAGCAGGCCGAATCGCCCGCGGCCTGCGCCGGCGGCTCCCAGCCCTGCTCCACCGCGCCGAGGTTGGTCATCACGAACACGTCGGGGTTGTCGCCCTTGCTGTGCTTGAACGTCAGGGTGGCGACGAACCCGGGATTGTTCACGTCGGGCCGCTCCAGCACCTGTACGTAATCGGGAACCTCCTTGCCGCGCAGCGTCACGCCGTTGAGGACCTTGCCCGGATGCGTCGTCGGCGACGCGTACAGCGCGCCGTCGTTGTGGACGACCAGGATGTCGATGCACGACTTGAGGTCGATCTTGCGTGGCCGGCCGTCCTTGGCGATGTTCTCGACGACATAGCTGATGCGATGGGTGTCCATCCGGCGTTTCTGTTGCGTCGCCGTCTTGCTGGTGGGCCGGCTCGGCACCAGCTCGACGATCTGCGTGAAGCGGATGTCGTTGTTGACAAACACGGTCTCGAAGCCGGTGCGCTTCTTGCCGCCGGGGCCCCGCGGCAACGGCCGGGGCGATGCCGCGCCGCGCTTGCCCTCATCATCGAACTGGTACTCCTGGCCGTCGACGCGCAGATGGCACCAGATGCTTCCCTGTTCGGAGCAGGTGATGTTCTTGTTGTCGACCTGCAGGCCGAAGGCAAAGCTGCCGGAGTGCTGCGCCAGCGCCCGCGGCGTCGGATCGATCGGCAGCGCCACCTCGCCGCTGACCTGCGGACCGTCCTTGATGGTCACCTTGACGGGACCGCCGGGATTCTGCGCCTCGCCGCCCGCGCCGGCCAGTGCCAGCAGCAGGGCCGCAAGACCGACCGGCAACAGCGTTTGCCGCAACATCGCGTACCGCATTGGTGCCATCCTTTCTCAGCGAGCGACGGGCTTGTCCCCGCCGTGCAGACCGCCATTCGGATCGTACCCCCTATTAGACGATTGGGACGACCTCCTCGTCAACTGAATTGCGCCCCGCCGCCTCGGTGGCCGACCCCCGTGGCCGGCAGCTCGGGTCCGCAACCGCCTGCAGTTGCGCCAGTCGGCGCATTGGCACACGCTGGATGGCCAGCCGGCCACGGAGTCGCGACGGCGCCATTGCGACGAACCAGGAAACCGGTCGCCGTCGGGCGTTCACGGGCCGCGGTTGGGCGTCCTGGATCGCTGGCAGCGAACCAACCGGCGCGCTGCAGGGTATCGCCAAGCGAAGGCAACGAAGCGTGGCGAGAGGAGCACAGAGAGTCGCACAGCGCCAGAGTACCGTCGCAGCTGGGGAACTCGCCTCGGAGGACCCAGTGAACGGAAGGGCGCTGCCAACGGGCGGAGCCGGCGAGGGAAACCGGGGGAGCACACCGTGGCTTCATTTCCTGTCACCGTAGCGTCGCCGGATAGCCGCAGAGGTGGTCGGCCGGCCTCCGCGGAGGCGTAACGGCCGCCGTGCCAACCCGTCCGTTGACGAACCGGATGCGTTACCCAGATCTCCTGCGATTCTTAGGAGACAATGACCGTTTTGCCCGGGGCGACGGAGAGCCCGGCGAAAGTGCCGCCACCGCCGCGGCGGGACAGCAACATGGACAGCAGCGTGGTCTTGCCGGCGGATTTGCCGTGGCCCGTCAGCAGCGTGACTCGCGGATTCCGGACCGTGCTTTACCGCGCCCGCAAGGCGACGCTATAATCAAGCGAGGGATAGGCAGTCCAGCGACGCCGGGGTTCCGAAAGGCCCCGATTGCCGCTACGGAGGACATCCGATGTTCATGGTACACGAGAATACGGCAAAAGAGATATTCCGCGCAGGACCCAAAGCTCCAGGGAAAGCTGCGGCTCGATATCCGGTCTGGATCCGTGCCTCCAGACCCCGACAAGCCGATGAACATTCGGCGCGCCTGCGCCGCGATCGGCGAGCGCTTCGTACATATGGTCGCAGGCTGCGGCGTGGAAGCGGTGGAATTGGGCCCGACGGACTGAGGAGCCGCCAGGGGTTTCTTCCTGACGCAGTTCCGCCCCCGCCAGACGCGGTGAATCAACTGCTGCTCATGCCTGATGCGGACAGCTTCGAGCGATTCGTGGTATTACGCATCAATCGTGTTTTCGGCCTCGGCGTGAAGAACCGCCATTACGACTCGGCATTGAGGGAGTTGGCCCACGACTTCAACGATTGGTGCCGGACGGACGATGCCAAGGACGATTTCGTGGTTGAAAAACATTACGGAAAGGTGTTTTTCAAGTGCAAAACCGTGCAACCGAATCTGCCAGCCCTCGAACCTGCCGACAAGGTGCGGCGGCTGTCATTCGAGCGATGAGACCGCCGAGCACTGGAAGCCTTGCCCATGGCGATGTTCCGGATCCTCCATGCCTCCGATCCGCACATGGCAACCGTGCCGTTCAGGCTCGGTACATACTGGCATCAGCCCAGTCATGATCTGAACGCCTTGAAGGCCTTCGTCGCCTTCGCCCATCGAAACCGAAACGCTTTCGACGCCGTCCTTGTTTCCGGGGATCTGGCCACAACCGGCGACCGCACGGATTTGGTTGCCGCGTACCAGCTCTACACCGCTGCCGCTGCCAATTCAGTCGTTGCCATTACGCCGGCCGGCGAGCCGACACTCGTTCACTGGGCGAATAGCGGTACGCTCGACCTGCTGCCGGGGAACCACGACCGTTTTCGTTCACGGGCGCATCTTTACCGTGCCGGCGGACGGGTGTTCGACCAGGTGTTCGATCCGAAGAAGGGCATGAGCTTCTGGAGCGCCAAGCAAGGCGTCGCGCACGGCGTCTCGATTTGCCGCGGCGCTTCGGTGCTGCACATCGTCAAGGCGGATTTCACGCTGCACCGCGGCGACAGTGGTAAGTGGTTCTACATGCTCCCGGGCTGGCTCGGCCAGGGGCGCGTCGAGCAAACCGTGCTCGACGATCTGGTGGCCGCGACGAAGCACGCGCGTCGCCAATTCACGGATGAGGGCTGCCATCCAGTTACCCTGTGGGTCATCCATTTCGATCCGTTCGCCACTGACCAGGTCTTGCTCCTCTTGGAATCGGCAAAGCTCGCCAAGGCCGCGCAGGAATTGAACGTGGTGGCGATCCTTTGCGGTCACACGCACGAGACCAAGCTGAAGCCCGTTTCCGACAAGACGGTCGTCTACGTCTGCGGCACGACGGCTCAGGCGGGCTCACCACAGTGGGACTGCCAGTCCATCGAGGTCGTCACCGACGACAACGGTACCCTGCCCGCAACGATTCATGTCGACTGGTATCGCTACGATGGCACGCAGTTTTCACCGATCGGATCCCGCTGACCGAGCCTTCAAAAAACGGAACTGCACCAATGCGAAATGGGATCGCGTCGACTTTCCCTAGGAATTCAAGATGTCCCTTTTCGCGCTGACCGAGCGGACCGCCGCGGCAGCCATCGCCAAGATCGGCACGGCGTAACCGGTCGCTGCCGCGGCGCCGCGATCCTGGGGCACCGGTCTCACATCGACCGAGCAACCGCGTCCGAGCGACATTGGGGCCGTCCGGTAGAATCGTCGGCGTCCTGATCAGCGCACTCACGCGATTTCCGGCGGCATTTCCTGTATGTCCCGTGAGTTTCCCGACATCCACGCCTGCGTCTCGGCAATCGCGACCGCCGCACGGCAAATGTCGACCTTCATGAACGGCGCTCGTCGTGGTATCATGGATGGGTTGAAGTGCGATCGGCCGATGCGCCGTTCTTCATCGACGATCACCATTTCGGCCACGCTCGTCGCGCCGCTTGCAGCCCTGAAGGCTTCGCCTACCGCAGCGCCGAGCCTATCGGTGAGCTGTGCGCATAGTGGCCCGGCGGAGCCGCCGGTGCCGACTGTTCGCTGAGCCTTTGCGAGCGAGGATATGGCCCAGAAGCGCCCCAAGAAAACACACCCTCGATCAGGTGCCGTCGGCGGTCCTGCTACCGGCGCCGGTCTCGACTACCAAGTCGATTTCGCGACCTTTCAGGCCCTCGACAGAATTTCCCGCGCTCTGGTGAACCCGATTGAAGATGGCGAAATCTCAATAGAACCGAGAGTCGTCGCTCCCGCCGGCATCACCTGTTGGGATGTCAGGGTCGCGCCTCCGGACACCCTGACCGAGGCGAAGCTGAAACCGAAACGCGAGGAGATCGTCGAATGGCTTGATCGCGTAGAGCGTGGAGCCAACCAGGGGGGTGATCGCTGCTTCCAGCTGTTCTATGGTCGGGGTGCACCTCCCGTACTGAGCGCGATTGAACGTCTCTGCCGGATCGCCGTCGAGGCTGATGGAGACCATGCGAAGTTCACGAGCCTTGTGGCCCTGGAACGGACGTCCGCCTTCGACCTTGTCCTCAGCCACTTGAAAACTGATCCGCATCGCTCTCTCCTGCGACTTCAGATCACGCCGTTCGACCCGGCGGCACTGCATCGCGACATACAGCTGCTCCTGCGTGTCCTCGTGCGCGAGCCGCACCGCGATCGTCTGTATAATCTGCTATTCACGAAGTTCCATAAAGGACTCGAGGGCCGCCTGACATTCCGCGTCCGGGATCTCCTGGCCGAGGCGAAAAGCGCCGGCATCGACTTCTTCCCGCCGCCGACATTCGAGCCGGAGAAGCTCGAACCTGTCCTCCTCGGAGCGTTCTTCATTCTCCAGAGCTGTGAGATCGGCTTGCCGGAGGAAATCCTCGCGGCGGGCCTCGACTGTACGGTTGGCGACTTGAACGCCTGCCTCTCGCGAAACTTGGGTTGCAAGTTGCTGGCGCATCATGATGGGTTGTGGGCCGTCACGCCGTTTCAACCGCGGCTGTTGCGGCACCATGGCGCCGCCCTTTTCGACCGAGTTGTCCGGCATCTGCTGGAGTTCATCAGAGCCAATCGAAAGAACCCGGCCGGCTGGCGCCAGGTGCCGAACGTGATCGCCTTGGCGAAGCTTTGCCAGACCGAGTACCCCGAACCAGTCGCCTCCCTTTTCGGAATACTCGACAAACTCCTCAAGCGAACAGGGAACAAGAGGCTGGTTCTCGAAGTTTCCAATCTATCACTTGCGGCTGCTCACCAGGTGCATCGTACAGAAGCGCTGGCGAAGGGCGAAGCGGTTGCCCTGGTTTGCGGACGCTCGTGGGTCTATCAGCGCGTGGGCCGCCTGCAAGAGGCACGGGCGGAAGGAGAAAAGAGCCTGAAGCTCGGCAGGGAGATTGGGTGGGATCGCAACACCGCATTCTGCTTGAAGTGCATTGGCAGGATTTTTCGGATGGAAGCCGAGCAGGCCGGGCAGGATGCGAGCGCCGCCAAGCAACTGATTCAGTCAAGCATCGAGTATCTCACACAGGCCGTTGCCTTTTTTCCGCTTGTCACAGAACTGCATGAGAACGATCGAACCGCCGAGGTGGGCGATTGCTACAGCTTACTTGGGCGGACGTACCTTGTTGCATGCGATGCACGGAAGGCGAAGGCTGCGGCTGTGGAGGCAGTTCATCACATCACCGACACGACGTCCAAAGACTACGCCGATCTACAGATTCTCCTCGGGGACCTGGAGTTCACGGACAAGACCGCTGCAGTCCATTACTACGACGAGGCGATTCGCATGGCCGGCACAGCCGATGCGGAGCGATCGGAAATCGCTGCTCGCGCTTGGTTTCAAAAGGGATTGGCCACCCGATCAAGCTCTTGCTTCGACAACGCAGCCAAGATCTGGGACCAGCTGGAAGAAGATGACAACGCGGACAAGGCACGCTGGGAGGCCATGCTTGCGACAGGGCGAGTGTCGTCCGGCACGGCAGCCGTGCTCGGAAAGGAATCGCCGTCCGTCCGGATCGAAGCTATCCGGCTCCATGAGGCTCAACTGGCGAACCTGGGTAGAGGCAGCCGTGGACGGCGCTCGGAGCCCGACAAAAACTACTGGAGTGAGTTGCTGCCGGACGCCCGCAAGAACGTGGCAATCCGCCGCCGGGAATGGTAAAGGAAGGCATGCGTAAGAAACCCAAACAGTGGACCAGTGCGGCTGCACGGCGCCTGATCGCGATGGCTGGCAACCCGCCGACCGTTGAGCAGGCTGTCGGCATCGTGGCCACTCGCTTGCTCGACGGAGTGCCGTGCCCACCAACCGAATTGGACGTGCTACAAACACGTCTCAATGTCAGATCCTGTGAGCCTGTCGCCGGCTTGCCGGTATCCGGTGAACTGCGCAAAGAGGGAGAGGCACTGAAAATTGTGTACTCCGCGTCATTGTCGCGTGGCAGGAAACGGTTCACGATCGCGCATGAACTCGGTCATGCTGTCTTTGAGACCACAGGGCCGAATTGTCCGAAGTATGGTCAGGAACTTGAGCGAATCTGCGACATGCTCGCCAGTGAATTCCTCCTCCCTCGGAGGATATTCTCGGAACATGCCGGACCGAGCATTGACGCAACCACGGTGTATAAGCTGGCCCGGCTGTTCGACGCGTCGCTCATGGCAACGGCATTGCGATGCTGGCACCTATTTGGTGTGTCAGTGTTTCAGGTCGAAGATGCCCGGGTTGCGTGGGGGTACGGAGTCATACGCGAGCAACGGCACATTCAAGCCAATGCGGCAGTTTTTCAGACCGCCATCGCTAGTGCGATGGAAGGTACTGCCGGAGAGAGGATGGAATTTCTCAATGGGGCGGAGTACATACTGCAATGGACATGTCCGCCCGGCCGCCGGCATGCACTGTTTGTGCTGCGCCCTGTACGAGCTGTTCCTGGCAACGGACAGTTCTCGAATCTACGACCGCGATGACCGTCTGGCTATTGCGCCGGGGGGTTATTGGGTCATTCAGGGTTGTTTCGAACACCCAGCGGCGGGTCCCACCAAGCGGCCCGCTCACGTAAACGTTTGCAAGAACCGGATCGCCTCGCCCTTCTCCTGAAACACGCCGTGGATCACGTCGCCGTTGTTGTAGCGCAGGTCGACGCCGTATTTCACCGCCGGCGCGGAGCTTGGCTGGGACTCGTCGTAGTTCTGCAGGTACTCGATCGCTTGCGCCACGCTGGGCATCTGCTGCGGCAAGCCGTGCAGCACGACCACGGTAACCCCCTGCACCCCACGAGAGAGCGACGCCTTGAGCGCTGCCAGGAATTGCGTCATCGATAACGCGTCTGCCGAAGGCTGGCCTTTCGGGTTCTTCGCCGGCTTCATCAACGCGTGAATGAGGGTTGTGCGCTGCGCCGCCGTCAAGGCCTGGTACTGCTGCACTTTGGTGCGAAACTCCACCTCGGTCGTTTGTTCGTCGAAGGATGCGTCAATCTCGACGGCCGCGAACGCCCCGACAATGGCGGCATAAGAGAGGTACGCAACCGCAAAGCCGCACGAACGCAGCTGATCGAGCGATCCCTTGGTAAACACGCCGGCGAGGACGATCCCCAGGAAGGGGCGCAGGTGGCTGTAGGTTTCCGCGAGGGCCAGCACGGCACCCTGGACTTCCTGGGCCTTGTTACGGGAATGCTTCGTGTAACGTCGCCAGGCGGTTTCGATGAACGCCGCCGGTAAGCCGCGCACCCCATCGGTGCCGCCGCGCTCCAGCACGTAGTCCAGATCGTGCGTGTTGCCCTGGCGGTCCTGCCAAATGACTTTCTTGCCGGGCCGGGCCGCGCGATTGCCCTGGGAATCGAGGTAGAGGCCGTGCCGCCGTGCGACCTTTTGCAGACTCTTGCGCAGCGATTCCTGGAGCACGTTGCCGATGATCTGGCCCCAGCGGTGGGCGAACGATTCCGCCATCGGCTTAGCCCTCGACCCAGAGCCGGCCCTCGCAAAGGGGCACGCGGTGCTTGCGGTTCTTCCACTTGACGTTCCGGTCGCGCGTTTTCTCGAACGTGAACGAGGTGAACCCGGCGGCCTGCGCGAGGGCGCCGGTCCACTCGGCGACCGGAACATAGACGCCGTAGGGCGCGGAGTCGCCCAGGACAAAACAGACCCGCGACGGGCGCCTGCAAACTCGCCGCAGCGCTTGCCAGACCTGGGCCATGTCCAGGAAGTAACACGCGACCATGAGATGGTATGTTTTCTTGCCGCCCTTTTCCTGGCGAACCTCGCCGAGCTGCCGGCACACCGCGGCGATCTCTGGACGGATCGTCGTCAATTCGGGGGTGGCCAGCACGGACTCCAGGCGCACCGCCTTCTCGGGGACGTGCTGCGAGCAGGAACGTACGAGCCGGTTGCGCACCGCTCCTTGCAGGTCGCCCCAACCGTCGATCTCGCGCATGAAGCACATCTCCAGCCGGGTCGCATCCGCGTAGTCGTAGTTATTCGCATACGGCGGTGAGGTGACGACCAGGTTCGCGGAGTTGTCCGGCACACCCGCACAGGCCCGAGCGTCCCCTTCGATGTAAACGGCGGGCGGGCTCGTCACGGTAGCCGCTTGCATGTCGGCGGCGATGGTCCGGGTCATCTGGTCGAAGGCCCATAGCGGCTCCAGCGGCGCCTTCTTGGCCTTGCGCGGCAACACGTACTGCCACGGGGCGGTGCCGGCGTGGGAAACCGGCCGAAGAATCGCCACCAGGGTGAGCCAGGTCAACTCCGACGCTGGCGACCCGTCCGCGACTTGTGCCCAGGTGCGCCGCAGGTGATCCAGCGCCGCGAGCGTTTCGCTGCTGAAACACTTTTGGATCAACGGCGGGTATTCGCAACCCAAGCCCCTCAATCGGGCCGCCTGTCGCTTGACCTCCCGCGCATGCTCGCGATAGGCGATGCGGTCGGACCGGTACAGCAGCTTGGCCCGCGCCACGCGGGCCACGAAAGGATGGGCCTCGACTCCGTAAGCCACAGCGCCCGTTTGCTCCGCCGCGAGCATTGTGGTGCCGGCCCCGGCGAAAGGGTCAAGCACGGTGACGCTTCCCGATGCTTGCGCCTCGCTGATGACGCGCTCCACCCAATCCGCCGAGAAGCCGGCGCTATAGCGGAACCACCGATGCACCGGCAGCTTCATGTTGTCCACGAACGTGGACGAGGTTGCGTCGCGGTTCGGCGCCGGCGCGTCGGTCGGAAAAAGGACGCCCTGCGAGTACCGGCGAGCAGGCACGTTGCATCCTCTCAAAAGCAATGAGGGTAATCGCCCACTTTCTTGGCGTACAGCGTCCGCAGGGTACCCACCGGCACCATGCTCCCGCCGTACCGCCCGGATACTGTACATGAGTATATAGATCGGGTCAAGGAAAAAAACCGGTTTCTCGGCACACGGCACGACCGGCCAGGACCGTCGCCACCGCTCTTACGCCGGCTCTGGGTCAGCGTCGCCATCATCACTCGTCAGCGTCGTCCGGCCCGTTCCGCGCGAGGCGGTCCTCGGAGCGGCTGTTGCCTTTCTTTTCCTGCAGCGACGTCCACCGCCAGTTTTGCTCCCCCTGCTGCTGCTCGAAGTGGTCGTAGCAAGGATACTGCCCGCGCCACTTCGCCTCGCTGGCCGGCAGCCAGTAACGGAAGGGTTCGCTCTTGCGGCCGGTGCCTTCGCGCAAGATCAGGCCGCGCTCGACGGCGCGGCCGAGCCAGAGTTTCAGCTGGGTCGCGCCGGGCTTGTCGAAGTCGGCCGGCCATTCGGCGAGGATGTCGCCGCGCGTCAGCTTCTGCGGCGCATCCTCCAGCACCATTTGAAAGGCGTCCAGATACGCCTGGAAACCGTCCGGTCCGGCCTCGGGCTCGACCACGGGCAGATAGTCGGTCGCGTCGGCGGTGAGCTCCAGGAGGAGCTGGCGCGGCGTCTCGGTGAAGCGCGACAGGCAGAGAAACCGGCGGCGACGGGTCATCGGGTCGCCGCCCGGTCGCCGCATTGTCGATCGAAATGTTGACGTGGCCAAGCAGGGCCATGGAGCCGCGTGCGGCCAGCCCGACGCGGGTCTCGGCTTTGCGCGGATGGTCTGCGATTCAAGGTCTCGCGACGGTGAGCGCACCGGCGCCAGAGCGGGACTGCGCCATCCTCGCGCGCCGTTGTGCGTCCAGCTCCAGGACGCCGAAAGTCGCCTCGTGCTGCGCGATCACCTGGCCCAATAGGTGCAGCAGACGCTTGCCTGTGTAGAAATTCATCACCACACGGTGCGTCGTCTGGATGGGCTTGATGATCTGCGCCTGCGTGTTCAGACCGAAGCTCAGCACCATCTCTTCGGCGGTCAGCTTGATCTCTACGAAGTTCGAGTAAATGGTGGAGGCGCCGATTTCGTTGATTTGAATTGCCGCGGGGCCTTGTAACGATTCACGTTCCGATGACCGACTCAGGAAGGTTGCCTTGTCGATCAATGCGGTGGCTTCATGTGCCGGCTCGCCGAAAAGCCGCTGGAAATCGTCCTTTCCCAGCACTTGCTCACACTTCTCGAATGCGTTGTCTATTAGGCTGTTCGCCTGATTGACGAATTGCTCGTCGGTGACTTCGCCCCGAATGCGGCGACGCGACAACTCAGCGTGTTCCTTGTCGAGCGTCTGCTGAATAGCGTCAATTTGCTGTCGGCGGGCGGGGTCGTAATCCGCCCCCAAAAATGCGTCTATCATGGCGCCAAGCTCGGCGTGCCGAACGTCGGTCATAGACGACTCCTCGGCGCGTCCCCCACCGAGCCCATGTATCGCGGCGATGCGGCGGTCAAATTCCTGTTCGGGTAACAAGTGACACGCTCCGAATCATGTGTGGTTGTGGCTCGCTGTGCACAGCTGCAATTCTGGCCAGGGGAATCCAACCGGAGAATACCGCTGTAACGTAAGCAGGTCCCTGCCGTAGGCCCCATACGCAAAAAACGATCTACGGTAGCCACGTACTCCAGACACGGTCAGCCCAGCGACAGACAAGATACGATTCGCCGCTTGGTGGCACACGCCGGTGAATCCGTATAAAACACCCGCCCTGGCATTAGCTTGCGCCAGGCAGTCCGCTTGATCGATGTTTCCGATACCTGAACAAATCGCCAGGCCTCCGCTGTTACGTCCCCAGCACCCCCAGGCATGACCACCACTGCTCGTCACATAGACGTGATCCCAAGCTTGCGAGTACATAGCGGGCAACGCGAAGGCAGTCAAGGTCCCCTGGGACACAAGAACCTCCCCTGTTGATTGTAGGCCACCACCTGGGTTGTAAGCAATGAGCAAGGTGTGTCCGGTGAGCTTATGCAGATTGCAATTCTGCGTCCAGACGTTCGCCGCGAACGTCCCAGACACCTCTCGTTCCCATGCCTCACCGACCGTCGCCGCCGCTCTTACGCCGGCTCAGGGTCGGCGTCCTCAACATCGTCGGCAGCGTCCGGCCCGATGCTTTCGAGGCCGTCCTCAGCGCGGCTATTGCGTTTCTTTTCCTGCAGCGACATCCACGGCCAGTTATGCTCCCGCTGCTGCTGTTCGAAGTGGTCGTAGAAAGGATACTGCTCGCGCCACTTCGCCTCGCTGGCCGGCAGCCAGTAGCGGAAGGGGTCGCTCTTGCGGCCGGTGCCTTCACGCAAGATCAGGCCGCGCTCGACGGCGCGGCCGAGCCAGAGTTTCAGCTGGGTCGCGCTGGGCTTGTCGAAGTCGGCCGGCCATTCGGCGACGATGTCGCCGCTGCCGTGCCCCGCGGCCAGTGTCGTGCAGAAAATCAATCAAGCGGTCGCTGCCAACGCTATTGGGATGCGGTCACGACGCTTTCTCGACGGTGATATCCCTGCCGGCGGTGCCAATCTGGTCGACAGCCCGTGCAACTCGCTCATCGTGTACAGGTCGGTGTGGCGGGCATCGGGGACCGACCGGGTGGCGCGAGATCTTTGCGTCCACGGCGCGACCCGGTCGGTTCATTTCCGCTTGGATACAATGATGCGGTCAAGCGAATGACGGCGGAGGACAGCAGTGCAAATTCCAATTTTGATCGAGCCGGTCGCAGGAAACGGCTTTCGGTCGCGCGGGGGCGAGCCGTTTGCGCTGAGTGCGGAAGGGGCGACGCGCGAAGAAGTGCTCGCAAAGCTTCACGAGCAGTTGCAGGCGCGGCTTCGCGATGGTGCGCAGGTTGCAATCCTGGAAGTGGCTCGGGCGCCCCTAGGGAACCCCTGGGTCGAGTTCGCCGGCATGTTCAAGGATGATCCGTATTTCGACAGCTGGCAACAGGCCATCGCGGAAAACCGGCGCCGTGCGGACGAGGATCCCGAAGTCCCATGAGCCTCTTCGTCCTCGACACCGACATGGTTTCCCTGTGGCAGCGCGGGCATGATGCGGTCAGCCGGCACGTTGCCGAGCACACGAGCGACGAGCTAGCGATTACTGTCATTACCGTTCAGGAACAGCTCGACGGCTGGCACAGTCGCCTGCCTCGGGCCAAGGATCGCAAGGAAATTGCCGACCTTTATCGCCGACTCGCCGACACGGTGCGATTCCTTGCGCGGGTGCACATTCTCTCTTACTCGGAAACGGCGATCGACGGATACGAGGGTCTGCGCCAGCAGAGGCTGAACGTCGGGAAAATGGACCTGCGCATCGCGGCGATTGTTCTCGAATGCGGCGCAACGCTCGTCACCCGCAACCTCCAGGACTTCAGCCGAGTCGTGGGTTTGAAGATTGAGGATTGGTCCGAGTAGCACCGCCGGGAAACGGCACCGCCCACGGTTGCGGCGACAAGAACGCCACTTCGTGCACGGCCGGCTCTGGGCAAGCCAAGGCCAACTCGGCGAGGCGGTCGGGCCAAGACCGCCGCCGTTCTTACGCCGGCTCAGGGTTGGCCTCGCCGTCATCACCATCGTCGGCAGCGTCCGGCCCGATGCTTTCGAGGCGGTCCTCGGAGCGGCTGTTCCGGTGCGTTTCCTGCAGCGAAATCCACGGCCCGTTATGCTCCTGCTGCTGCTGCTCGAAGTGGTCGTAGAAAGCGTACTGCTCGCGCCACTTCGCTTCGCTGGCCGGCAGCCAGTAGCGGTAGGGGTCGCTCTTGCGGCCGGTGCCTTCGCGCAAGATCAGGCCGCGCTCGACGGCGCGGTTGAGCCAGAGTTTCAGCTGGGTCGCGCCGGGCTTGTCGAAATCGGCCGCCATTCGGCGAGGATGTCGCCGCGGGTGAGCTTCTGCGGCGCATCCTCCAGCACCATTTGAAAGGCGTCCAGGTACGCCTGGAAACCGTCCGGTCCGGGCTCGGCCACGGGCAGATAGTCGGTCGCGTCGGCGTTGAGCTCCAGCAGGAGCTGGCGCGGCGTCTCGGTGAAGCGCGACAGGCAGAGAAAGCGGCGGCGACGGGTCATCGGGTCGCCGCCAGGCCGCCGCATGTCGATCGAAATGTCGACGTGGCCAAGCAGGGCCGTGGTCATCCCAGATGAATTGCGGCGTAAGATCGTTCGGCATGGCGTGGCTCCTGGCTATGGACCGTCGCTCGTACGCTGGATGGCGAAACCGCCCCCGTTTCGGATTGCTTCAGATTTCGGTGGTCGGATTTCGTATTTATACTCGGATGCGATATCGAGCATCCGAGGACGCACTTCATGCCAGCAGCCACTTTGCAGCAGGTCGCGGACGCGGTGATCCGGCGCTCAACGGCAGGGCTATGTCGTGCCGCGCGAGGTGCGCTCGGAGCTGCGGCTGGCCGGGCTCGAAGATACCCAGTGGAAGGAGACGCTCGCGCTGGCGCGGGCCGCCCTGATCTATCGCCAGGGACGCTATTACCACAAGGCGGCCGTCAGCCCGCGCCTCGAACAGGAGCAGCGGCAGCGGCAAGCGATCCAGCGCGCCTGCGCCCGTTGATCCGCCAGCATCGGCGACAGGCCCGCGAACAGGAGCGGCGCGGCCAGGCGCGCATCGACTTCGTGCAGCCGGTCAAGGTCCAAACCGATGACGGCAAGGAATACACGCTCTTGACACGCGACCTGTCCACCACCGGCGTCCGCCTCATCGGCACGCGCCGCCTGCTCGGACAAAAGGTGCACCTCCTGTTGCCGCGCGAACCGGCCGAAGCGCCGTACCGGCTGCGCGTGCGCATACTATGGACCTGCGCCGTCGGCGACGATCTGTTCGAGAACGGCGGGTCGTTTTTGGAACTGGTGAGTTGAGAGACCCGCGGGATTCGCTGCGCTCATCCCGCGGCTTGGCGTTGACAACCTCATTTCAACAACACCCGCGCCGCGCTGGTCGCGACGGCGGCGCGCAGCTTGGTCACATTGCCCATGCCGTCGGGATGGACCCGATTGCTCAGAAAGATGACAGCCGAGCCGCTGTGCGGATCGAGCCAGATCGACGTGCCGGTGAAGCCGGTGTGGCCGAAGCTGACGCCTCTGGGAAAAAGCGTCCCGCGATTCACGGAATAGGCCGTGTCCATATCCCAGCCGTAGGTGCGCAGGCCGGGACCCCTGGCCGTGGTCACCGTGCGCGGCGCGGTCATCAGGCGAACGGTCGAGGGCTTGAGGAACGCCTTGCCGTGGTGCTTGCCGTCGTCCAGCAACATCCGCGCATAAACGGCCAGGTCGGCAGCGGTCGAGAATAATCCCGCATGTCCCGCGACACCGCCGAGCCGATCAGCGCGGGTCGTGGACCTCACCGGTGAGCCAGCGCCGTTGTGCCGCTCGGTCGGAGCGCAGCGGTGTGCCACTTCACCACGCGGCCGAAAGCCGGTGTTGCGCATGCCCAGCGGACTGAATATGCGTTTCGCCGCGAACTCGTCGAGCGCCATGCCGCCGACCTTCTCGACGACCTTGCCCAGAAGCATGAAGCCGACATCGCTGTACACGAAGCGGCTGCCGGGTCGCGTGCGCGGGTTCAGCGCATAGAGCTTCTGCCAGGCGGCCGCGGCGCCGTCCTGGAAATCGTCGAGCGGGTTGTCGGCGATCATGCCGGCGGTGTGCAGCAGCAGCTGCGCCAGCGTGATGTCCTCAGTTTCCTTGCGCGAAAGCGGGCAGGTGCTGCGCGACCGGGTCGTCGAGCTTGAGCTTGCCGTCTTCGAGCAGCAACATGAGCGCGGTTGCGGTGACGATCGGCTTGGTCAGCGAGGCCACGTCGAAGACCGTATCGTCGGTCATGAGCGTCGGCTCCGGCTGCTTTCGGCGTTGGCCGTACGCCCGGTGCAAGACGATTTCGCCGCGGTGCAGCACCAGCACGACGGCGCCGGGCAATTCACCACGCTCGATCGCGGTACTGACCGCCTCGTCGATCGGCTGCCAGCGCGAGCGCAGGGCGTCGCCGTCGTCGGCCCACGCCGTCGCAGCAATGGCCGCGATCCCGAGGCAGGCAAAAGACAATCGGTGCATGACATCGCCCCACATCGTGATTGACAATTTGGATTTCCACAGCGTTGCTCGTATGATACTCCCCCGTAGGCCACGCACCCCACGAGATCGGCCGACTTCGCCATGCGTTGTTTTCGGCGGCATTCCTTCTGGCGTTCGTTACGGCGGCGGCTTTGTGCCGGCCTGACGCTGCTGGCGTACGTCATGACCGCCTTCGGCGTGCCGCTGCCCGCCGATGCCGGACCGCGGCCTTGCTCCGGTGCGGCGTGCGGCTGCGCCGGCGACGAATGCAGCAAGGGCAGCTGCTGTTGCTCGCCCCAACTCGCCAAGCCGCCGCCGAAGAAATCGTGCTGCACCGGTGCGCCCGGCTGCACCATGCCCTGCTGCCAGCATGGGACTCCGACGAGCGGCTGTCCGCATGACGAACAGCGACCCGCACAGCCGCCGTCTCCCGATCCGACCGATGACGACGCGCCCACGAGCGGCGTGCGCTGGGCCCTCGGCATTGCCGCGATGAAGTGCCGTGGCCACAGCACGCTCTGGGTCAGCGCTGGCGTGGTGCTGCCGGCGCCGGCACCGCGGGCCGACCGGCCGCCGCTCGATCCGGCCGGCTGGCTGTCCTGGTCCGACGATTTCGCCCACGCCGCAAGCCCCCTTCCTCCCGTTCCACCGCCCCGGTTGGCGGTCCACTCCATTACGCTTCGCCTTGCGTAAAACCGTGCGCGCTGCCGTCGCGGCTGCGCCTCGGCCGTCGATCGACACCCCTTGAATATCGCCACCAACCGGGAGACGCTCCATGCGCCGTCGTTCCGCATTTACCCTTATTGAACTGCTCGTGGTCATCGCGATCATTGCGATCCTGATTGGCCTCCTGGTGCCGGCCGTGCAGAAGGTGCGCGAAGCCGCCGCACGCCTCAGCTGCACCAACAACCTGAAGCAACTAGGCCTTGCAGCCCACAACTTCTCCAGCGCTTACGGCTGTCTGCCGAGCGAATACGTCCCCAACCCGGGCCAGCCGCCGATGGGTGCGAACTATCCCTTTCCGAACCAGGACTGGCACGTCCAGTTGATGTATTACATCGAACAGCAGAGCGAAGTGCAGCTCATCAATGGCGTGCTGACGCCCGTGCACGCGGCGACGGACACGCTAAGTCTCTTCATCTGCCCGAGCCGGGGCAGTCGGCCCGGTCAGGCCTCACCGAATGCACCGGGGCGCCGCCTCCCTATGGTGGAATCAGTGACTATGGCTACTATCTTCTTGTCCCCTGGAACGTCCCGGGCGCCCAGTGCATCCTGTGGAACCCTGGTTCGGGTGTCAAGCTGGGGCTGATCGCCAACGCGAACGGCACGTCCAATACGGCGCTGCTTTCTCACCTGGGCGTCAATCCGGCTGAGTATGGATGTGGCCCTACGACCTGGTTCAATTGCAACAATGCGTTGGGCGGCACCAGCGTGCCCGACAACCAGGTGCCACTGGGTGCATACCTCACGCCCAATAGCTATTCTCCGCCCGACCTGAGTTCGCCGCACACAGGCGTCAACGTGGTCACCTTCGCAGATGCCCACGTCCAGTCCATCACCCACGATTGGCTCACCCAGTATCAAAATCAGGTTTGGTCCTGGAAGAATGCGAGCCTGATCCCGCCGCCCTGAGAGCGCTGTAGCGAGCCGCCGGGCTTGTCCCGGCGGTGAACACACGGCGGGGACAAGGCGGACAAGCCCCGCCGCTCGCTTTTACTTCACCCCATTGCGGTAGCCGCGGATCAGCGGCTCGGGGTCGATCACGTCGGGAAAGCCGTCGCCGTCGGTGTCACGCAGGAACTCCAGGTCGAGGCCGTACGCTTGCCGCAGATTGACCGGCTGGCACGACATGATCTGGATTCCCTGGATATTGCGGATGGGGCCCTCGATCTTGACGGGGATCTTGAACAGCCATTCGGGGTTGAATTTCTCCAGGCCGGTATCGACGCCCTGCACCTTGAAATGCTCGTCGATCTTGCCGTCGCCGTTCATGTCGCACGGCAGCTGATCGGTCTGATAAAGCACCAGGCTCTGCAGGAAACACTGCACCTGCGTGCGCTCGGTGGCCGTCAGGCTCATGTACGCGTTGCGCGAGGCCTGCCCCTCACCGCCATGGCGGCGAATCACGCTGTCAAGGTCCAGACTGGCGCCGTCGTGGCCGTAGGGACCGGTGGTGCCGACACCCCACAGCGGGGCCGTCTTCCAGTTCTTGACGATGCTGCCGTCGAATTGCACCTGCTGAAAGTCCGGACCCATGTAGTGGAACTTGAAGTCGCTGTAGATGCCGCGGATCGTGTACCCGATGCGCTTCGGCACCCAGCGCTCGCCCCTGGCGTCCTTGACGCGGTCCGCGAGCATCACGACCTTGCCCTCCAGCCGATCGGTCCGGTCGTTGTGCGCCACCTGCAGGTCGAAGAACCGGCGATCACCGTCGAAGCGCTCGGTGTAGTCCTTGCCGGCCGGGTTGTGCGGCAGCAGATGCCAGTCGGGGAGATGGCAGGTGGTGCAGCCGACCTTGTGGAATAGCTTGTCACCAGCCAGGGTGTCGGGGGTTTGCCGGCGCGGGCTGGGGCCGGATGATTCAGGAGGTACCACTCGGCGACGTCGAGATCGCCCTCGGAGATTTCCTCGCAATAGCCGTCGCGATCGGGATCGTCGAGGCTGATGCCGGGCAGGCCGGTCCGGGTCGGGGCGCGGACGCCGCCGCGATCCTTGCCGGCCGCGCTGATGAACTGCTGGGCGCCGGCGTTGGAAACCAGGGCGAGCGCGTCGCGGTTGGGGCTGGTGTAGGTGGTCGGGTCGTGCGCTTGCAGGCCTGAGTGAATTTCGAACGGGGCGAGCGTGAATGCCCGCAGCGTCGTGGATGTCGGCGGGCGGAACGGCACGAACAGGTCGCCCCAGCCGAACACCTTGACCTCGATGGTGTAGCCGGCGACCTCGGGCGTTTTCAGGCTCCGCGCCGACGCGATGCGCTGGCCGTACTTGTCCACGAAAATCGGGTGGAAGAGCGGGTTGAGATCGGGCAACCCGTCGCCGTCCTCGTCGTCGAACGAGCCGAGGTCGATCGCCACGCGCTGGCCAGGGGCGCCCGGCGGCAGGTTGTAGATGACGCAGCGCTTGCCCTTCATCTCGTCGCGCGAAATCCAGCCGTCGCGGTTGGTGTCGGCAATCGCCAGCGCTTGCAGGCGCACTTGCAGGCCGATCATCTCGATCAGGCCGGTCCCGAACATGTGCGGCGTGTTGCGGCCGGTGCCGCCGTTCTTGGCGATGGTCATGCCGGCGCCGCCGTCGCGGTAGGGGATGTTGTGGCAGGCGCCGCACGAATTGGTGTGCGAGCGGTCCATCATCTTGGTGGCGCCGTCCGGCAGAACGATGCCCTCGATTTTGCCGTTGTCGCCGTAGACGCCGTCGCGTTCGCGGAAGTTGCGTTGGGTGAGGTTTTTGCCCCACATCCAGCCGAGCCAGGGATCGACTTGCTGCAGGTACATCGAGCCGCCGGCCTGCCAGGGATCCGTCGTGTGGACGACGCGGACACGCGGTGTCTTGATCGACAGGCCGCTCAGATCGCGCGGCATCTCGATGGGGTTGTCGAGCGCGTTGCCGGGCCGTTCGCTCTGCTGGCCGCGGACGGAGAGCTGGCGGCTGATGAACAGGGTAACGAGCATACCGAGGGCGAAGCCGCCCGCGACCCAGATGACGTTCGTGCGCATCGCAAGCTGCATCGCAAGCTCCCGAGAAAGTCGTCGTGCTGTGCCAGTACGAGGGCCGGTCGCTACAATAGCGTTCTTGACACGCTATTCTACCGTAATGACGACGGGAATATCTGTCGGGATTTATTGCGCGAAAGGACCGGAGCCATGGTTGAACGGATTATCGAGCTGCGCCGCCGCCGCGCCCGCAGCAAGAAGCTGCGCAAGCTCAAGCTGAAGCTGGCGAGCGCCAAGAGCGGCGGCGAACGCGAGGTGATCTTGCAGAAGATCCACCGCGCGAGCCCGTGGTGGAAGGAACCGGCGCCGGCACGCTAAGGGCCAACCGCCGGTTGTGCAAGTTACCCGTGGTCGGTACAGTACCGATGTACCGGTGCGCCAACCTGGGCGCTTGCGCATAGTCGTTTTTTGAGGCTTTCGTTATGACGGCTGACAACTTCATGACGGTGCTGGACTTCAACCTGAACCGCCGGCCGTTCCAGGTGTTTACCGTGGAACTCCACGGCGGGCAACGGTTCGAGGTAGACCTTCCACGGGCGATGGTCGTGCGCGATGGCGTGGCCATTTTCCTTGCGCCAGGCGGGGTGCCAATCTGGTTCGACCACGACAGCGTCAATCAGATCATCGCGGCACCGGCGAACACCCAACTGGATGATCGCGGCAAGGCAGACTTGACATAACGTCAGTTCGTAGTTCACCTCGTCGCGCCCGTTTGCGGCCGTCCCCTTTTTCAGCCTCTACTTCTTCATCCGTTCGTAGCGGACGATCGATAGGCCGCTGCCTTCCTTCGTCTTGAACTCGGTCGGTCGCTCGCTGCCGGGCTTGGCGAACGCACCGGTCATCTTGTCGCCCTTGATTTCGTAGATGCCTTTCTGAACAGTGCCCTTGGCCGGGCCTTCCGTGGTCGTGGTGTCGATCGTGCGCGGGTTCTTGCTTGCGTCGAGCTTGAGCGTTCCGCCGGAAAACAGCTTGCCGTCGGACAGGATACGGAAGTTCTCACCCTCGACCGTGAGGACCAGCTTGAGGTTCATGATTTCGGCGTGAGTAGGTTTGCCGTC
Organism: uncultured Gemmataceae bacterium; assembly: GCA_963834865.1. Lineage (GTDB taxonomy): Bacteria > Planctomycetota > Planctomycetia > Gemmatales > Gemmataceae > CAWIDK01. The sequence goes on along the minus strand of CAWIDK010000001.1, from coordinate 1,131,622 downwards.
CATCTCCGCGATGGTTACGGCCCATTGGCCCTGCATGGCCTTCAAATCATCGGCGCTGCTGCCGGCCAGCGCGGCCAGACCGCCGAATAACAGCACCAGGGGCGCGGCGAACCACGGAACTTTCATGGAAACCTCCATATGAAAGGGAAAAAAACTTCCGAAGTCCTGGAGACTTCGGAAGTTTAACGGACGCCGTTCAACCGGCCATCAGCATCTCCAGGAGCTGCTGCATTTCGCCGGCGGTATGCGCGTTGTTCTGGGCGAGGGCGACCGGGATGCCGCGCTCCAGCACGGCGCGGGCCTCGGCAATCCGATCGAGCCTCTGCAGGGCACGGGCGCCCTGGTGATATCCAGGGGGATAGTTCGGGTTTTGGCGCAGCAGCTCCTCGAAGCAGTGGACCGCCGCAATGTCGTCCGCGGCGCTAACGTACTCCATCGCCAGCATGTAACGCAATTCCGGGTCGTTCGGCTCGTCCGCCAACATGGCGGTGATCCGGTCGATGCGGCTTGGGGCACTCATGCAATAACTCCCTGGTTCGGACCCGCGGGATTTGTGCGCTCATCCCGCGGCTTGCGTCGTTACCCTCTGTCTATTCCATACGACCGGCACAGGCGGTTTGCCAGGGCCATTGCGCACACTCCCCCCAGTTGCGCCGCGCGTCGCGGCGGGGGAGCAAAGGCGCGCGAACCGCGCTCGCGGCGGTGCAGGGCTACGCGCAGCCGGGCCGAAACAACAAAGGTGTGCACCGGGCCGCCCCCGTGCGACCGCGCCCTTCGCCGTGACACCTGGATCGAGGACATCAATGAGTTTGCGCCGCAGCCTGTTGCTCTGCCTGGCAACGCTCGGGCCGCTCCTGGGGCCGATCGCGGCCGGGTCGGCTCAGTCATCCGCCCCGCCGACCGTGGTTGCCGCCAAGTCGGCCGCCAAGGACGTCGGACCCCTGGGACCGCTGACCAAAACCGGGGCCCGCCACACCCTCGTCGTCGGCGCCATCGAGCGCGTCCGCGGCGCCGTCGTCAACATCCACAGCGAACGGACCGTGCCGCCAGCGGGCGATCACTATCCGCTGCCGGCCACCCCCAACCGCGTCAACGGCATGGGCACCGGCATCGTCATCGACCCGCGCGGCTACCTCGTCACCAACCACCACGTCATCGACGACGTCAACGTCCTGCGCGTCAAGCTCGCCGACGGCAGCCAGACCAACGCCGTCGTGGTCGCGCAGCCCCGAGATCGACCTGGCCGTGCTCAAGATCGATGCGCCGCAGCCGCTGGCCGTCATGCCGATCGGCACCGCTCAGGACCTCATGGTCGGCGAGACGGTCATCGCCATCGGCAACGCCTACGGCTACGAGCACTCGGTCAGCCTCGGCATCGTCAGCGCCATCAAACGCGACGTGAGCCTCAACAAGGACATGTCGTACAAGGGCCTGATCCAGACCGACGCGGCGATCAACCCCGGCAACTCCGGCGGCCCGCTGGTCAACGTCCACGGCGAGCTGGTCGGCGTCAACGTCGCGATCCGGGCCGGGGCGCAGTGCATCGGCTTCGCCATCCCCGCCGACCACATGGTGCGCACCGTCACCGACCTGCTGCGCAATCGCCGCCGCGCCTTCAGCTACGACGGCCTGTTTTGCAAGGACGTGCTCGAACCCGGCAGCGACGGCCTGGTGCGCCGGGTGATCGTTGAGCGCGTCGACCCGAACAGTCCCGCGTCGGCCGCCGGGCTCAAGACCGGCGACGTGATGCTCCAGGCCGGCAACGTCAGGGTTGCCACCGGCATCGACGTGGAGCGGGCGTTCCTCGAGCGCAAAATCGGCGAGACGATTCCGTTCACGGTCCAGCGCCAGGGCGAAGAAAAACGACTCGAGCTGGTGCTCGCGTCGGCCGACCGCTCGATCCAGACGGTGTCGACGGTGGACGTGGTCTGGCAGAAGCTCGGCATGCAGCTCGCCCCGGTCGCTCCGGACCAGGTCACGCGCTTCAATAGCGAGCTGCGCGGCGGCCTCGAAGTGACGGCGGTGAACGCCAACAGCGCCGCCGGCCGCGCCGGCATCAAGAAGGGCGACATCCTCGTCGGCCTGCACCAGTACGAGACGATCGCCGTGGAAAACGTCACGTACGTATTGAACCTGCCTGAGGTGAACAACACCAGCCCGGTGCCGTTTTACATCCTCCGCGGCGGCCAGGTGCGGCGGGGACAGCTTGAGAGGTGAGTTTCGGTGAGGGGGTGAGAGGGTGAGCCGGTGAGCATGATGTGATGGCCGAGCGAATGGTCGTTGGTCGGATGTGTCAGCCGGTGGCAGACTCGCGTGACCTCACCCAATCACCCCTCACCCTCTCACCCTCTCACCCTCTCACCCTCTCACCCTCTCACCCTCTCACCCCCTCACCCCCTCACCCTCTCACCCCCTCACCCCCTCACCCCCCTCACCGCCTCACCCTCTCACCCCCTCACTCCCGCACTCCCTCACCCAATCACCCCTCACCCTCTCACCCTCTCACCCTCTCACCCTCTCACCCTCTCACCCTCTCACCCCCTCACCCCCTCACCCTCTCACCCCCTCACCCCCTCACCCCCCTCACCGCCTCACCCTCTCACCCCCTCACTCCCGCACTCCCTCACCCAATCAACTCCTCCGCTCGCCGGGCCACCTCGTCCGGCAGCGGCATGTTGCGAAACCGCATGACGCTGCCCGGCAGCGACTCCAGTTCCGCCTCGTCCACCTTGAGCTGGTTCGAGAGCGCCACCAGGAATGGCCGATCGGCGTGGGTGCGCAGCCATTCCAGGTGGCGCTCGACGCCGGAGCGCCGCCAGAAGCCGAACAGGTCGAGCAGCACGCTTCGGCCCGTCGGGCGGTGCGTGAGCTGGAAGTCCGGCACCCAGAAGCGATCGCCGAGCTGCACGACCTCGGTTTCGTCGCTGATCTCCCAATCCGCGACCTTCTGGCGAAACAGCTCGACGAACATTCCGATCTCCGGCGGCACGAACATGCCGGTCTCCGTCTGATGCGAGACGAGCCCGTCCTGCGACGACACCTCCAGCTTCTTCGGCCGGCGTGCGGCGCCCCACAGGATGTCGGCCTTCACTTGGAAATCACGGCACAGGAGCAACGTCGGCAGGAACAGCGCGAGCTGCAGGCCGTACTTCTGCGTCGCGGTGAACAGGCTGAGCGGGCCGTCGAGCCGGAGGCGATATTCGCCCGGCGCGCTCGCCTCGGTTTCACAGATCAGGCGATGAAACTTGATCTGGCGAAAGAGCTGCCGATAGCGCGTCGGCGATTCGCCGCGGATAACGACCTCGACGCGCGACGAACGCAACAGCACCGCCTGGGCCAGCGCGACGTTGTAGCGCTCCAGCAGCCGGCGTGGTGTCGCCTCCTCACAGCGCACCAGCCGTTGCTCGCTCTTGAGGTCGGCGAACAGGCCGGTCTCGATCGCGGCCCGATCGAGGCCAAGTCGGTTCGCCACCTCGTCCAGCACCGCCTCGCGCTGAAACGCAGCGCCCGGCTGCTCCCGCAGCTTCGCGCCTGTGCCGTCGCGGCGCTGAAGACGGCCTCGCGCAGCTCCTCGGGCGGACGGCCGGGCAGCGTTTCGAAATCGCAGCGATCCTCCAGCAGCTTCGCCAGCCCCTGGTAGACCTGCGGCAGCGGCAAATCGCCGAACGCTTCCTCCGCCTCCGCTTCGAGCTGGCCGCGCGGCTGGCCGATCGACGCGGCAAACAGCGCGATGAGCTGCTCGGCGAGCTGTAGCGATTCCGCGTCGTCGACAGCGAGATAGATGGGGATCAGCCGATCACGGGTGTAACGGACGCGGACCATTTTGCCGGTGAGCATGGGGCCTCCAACCCTCTTGCTCCCCTCTCCCCACCGGGGGAGAGGGGTTGGGGGTGAGGGGTTGCCCTTGCAAAGGCCGCCCCCTCACCCCCAACCCCTCTCCCCCGGTGGGGAGAGGGGAGACATCTTGTCACCGATACGCATGATGCTGGCGCCGCCGTTCGCTGGTAAACTCCTCGGCGGTGCCGCGGGTGACGACCTCGTACAGGAGCGCCTGCTTATCGCCCTGCTTGCGGAGCAATCGGCCGAGACGCTGGACGTGCTCGCGGACGCTGCCGGTGCCGGACAGGACGATGCCGACGTTGGCGGCCGGCACGTCGACGCCCTCGTTGAGCACCTGGCTGGTCGCGAGGATCGGGTAGGTGCCGTTGTGGAACCGCTCGAGCAGGTGCTGCCGTTCGCGCGCCTTGGTCTGGTGCGTGATCGCCGGCACCAGGAACCGGCGGGCGATCTGGTACGCGGTGGCATTTTCGGAGGCGAAAATGATGACGCGATCGCCCGAGTGGCGGTGCAACAGCTCGTCGAGTAATTCGATCTTGGCCGGCGCGGCCACGGCGAGGCGTTTCTGTTCGCGGTAGGCCTGGAACGCGGCCCGACCCTCCGCCGACCGGGAGTCAACTGCAGGAAGCGCCGCCAGCCATCAGGCGCGCCGATCGAGATCCGGTTGGTTTCGACGAACTGGCGATAAAGGGCGCGGGCCTCCTGGTAGCGCTCGGCGTCGGTCGGGCTGAGGTCCACGTCGAGGCGCTGGACGCGGTAGTCGGCCAGGAAGTCGCCGGTCAGTTCCTTGATTTCGCGGCGATAGAGCAAGGGGCCGATCAGCTCCGGCAGAACTACCTCGCCCGCGTCCGCTCGTTCCGGTGTCGCGGTCAGGCCGAGTCGAAACGGTGCGATAGCGCCGACCGCCGCCAGCTGGTAGCTCGCGCCCGGTAGGTGATGGCACTCATCGAACACGATCAGGCCATAGCGGTCGCCCCACCGTTCCAGGTGCAGGTACGCCGAGTCGTAGGTGGTGACGGTGAGCGGCTGCAGATCATAGCGCCGCCGCCGAGCAGGCCGACCTCCGCGCCGAAGGCGGCCCGCAATTCGGCGCACCACTGGTTCATCAGGACGAGCGTCGGCGCGACGACCAGTGTGGGCCGGCCGGCGCGGGCGATGGCGAGGACGGCGACGAACGTCTTGCCGGTGCCGGTCGGCAACACGACGATGCCGCGGCCGCCCTGCCGCCACCACACGTCGACCGCCTCCTGCTGGTGCGGAAACGGTACGCGGCGATCCAGCAGCGTCCACGGCGTCGGCTGATACTGGCGGGCCGCGTCGGTGTAGGGGATTTGCTGGGAGCGAAGGAACTCGACCAGCGGGCGATACCAGCGGGCCTCGGCGCGGTGGGCGCCGGTGCGCGGATCGAATTGGCCGTGCGGCAGGGAATCGAGCACGTCCGGCGGCCCGGTCAGGAGCAGGGTGCCGCCGTCGAAGCGCAGGGTGAGGCGTTCGGTCATCAACAATGGTTCCTTCCAAGCCCCAGGGCTCGAAGACTCGCCCTGGGGCTTGAGCGCTCATTGTATCACTTCCCCGTATCGCCCTTGAATCGGAACGGGGCGCCGCCGAGGATCTGGTCCGACGTGATCGTCGGGCAGACGAACTTCTCGATGTGCGCCACGATCAGCCGCGTCCCTTCGAAGTGGCTGACGTACGGCGCCGCCTTGGGATTGTACATCGTGTCGGTCATATCGCGCATCAGCACGACGTTCTTGCCGTTCTTCGCCATCTGCCGCAGGCCGAACGGCCGGCCGAGGACGCACATGTTGGTGTGGACGCCGACGAGGATGACGTTCTTGATGCCGCGCGCTTCGAGGACGTTCCAGATCTCGACGCCCGAATCGCTGATGACGTCCTGGTCGTGGATCTTGATGCCGGCGTGCTGCGCCTTCCACGGCGCCTTGGGATTGCGGCCCTGGGCGGCGAGCTTGGCGTGCCACTCGGCGTGCTCGGCGGGGTCGTCGTCCTCGCCGCCGTCGGACTGGTCGATGGGATACTTGCCTTTCTCCTCCGCGGGAATCTTGTAACACCACTTGTCGATTTCCTTCGGCAACGTCTTCGCGGCCGGCGCCTCCAGGGCGCGCTTGCGGGCCGGGTGGTCCTTGTACGGCGCCATGCAGCTGCTCGGGGCGTGGATGATGAGCACGCCCTGATCGCGCGCCTTTTCGAGCACGCGATTCATGGTGGGCAGCATCTCCTCGAGCCGGCGAACCGCGTTGAGACAATGATGCGCGTCCCACACGTCGCAGACGATGATCGCGGTTTCCTTGGTGGGCCAGTTTTCGTCATGGTAGAGCGTCGCCTCCTTGGCCGGCTCGCCTTTCGCAGCAACCGTCGACTGCGTCCGCAGCCGCAGCTTCAGGTCTGATTGCTTCGCATCCTGGGCGAATACAGAAGAGAAGAGAGCGAAGCTCACGAGAGCAAGGAAGGATCGCATGGCAAAGTTCTCCAGGATATTGGCACGAAAGTGGGCGCTGTCCGATGTCTGTTTACGTTTAGCGCTCGCAGGCCGCAAGTGATCGCTAAACGTAAACGGTTGGGTCATACGGTCCGCCCCTTGAATAGCTGCTTGCCCAGCACCGCGTCGCGGGCCGTGAACGGCCCCGTTTCTTTATCCTTCATCAGGCAGCGCACGTACATCTCCAGTTTCGCGTCGAGATCGTCGGCGTGATGAATGATCAGACACTCAGGGATGAGCGGCAGCCGCGGCGAACCCCACTCCGGCAGCGCCAGGTGCGACAGGATGATGTGCTCCAGCATCTGCACCAGTTCGGGATTCACGTCGCCCAGCTCGCGGCGGCGTCGCGGACGATGTCCCGGCCGAGCAGCATATGGCCCACCATGCGGCCCACCACCGTCGGCTGCACGTTGACCACGTCGTCCGTCAGCTCACGCGTGCGGCCGATGTCGTGCAGCACGGCGCCGGCAAGGACCAGGTCGCGGTTGAGCGGCGGCTTGAGGTCGGGGTAGTGGGACACGTAGTTGTCCGCCAGGAACATACAGGTGTGCAGCACGGACAGCGTGTGTTCCAGCAGCCCGCCCGCGAAGGGATAGAAGTGCCGCTGTGTGGCCGGCGCCTGCTTGACCCGGTCAGCGTTCTGCTCGAGGATCGTCTTGACCAGCTTGCGCAGCGGCAGGTCGGCAATTTCCTTCTCGACGAGCGCGATCAGCTCCGCGAACATCACATCCACGTCGAAGCGCGAGTGTTCGACGAACTGCAATGGATCGAAGCCGTCGGCCCGGTCGGCGTCGGCGACCAGGCGCAGGTTGTGAATATCGATTTGGGCGCCGTAGACCGGGTGTTCGCCGTATTCGGCGCGGACCTTGTAAAACCGCCCTTCTTGCCAGGTCTTCTCGCACGCCTCGAACCAGCTGCCGTCGGCCCAGACCATCGCCGTGACGGTCCGGCCCGGATCGCGAAAGCGGCAGGTGTAGAACGGCTTGCCGTCGCGCCGGGCGCCGCGCGTGCGCTCCACGAGCAGCGCGAAAAAATCGCCGGATTGTCCGGGGGACATTTCGGCAAGGCGCACCAGCGGCGGTTTGGAGCGGGTCATGGGTCACTCGAAAAAACCACGCCACGGGGTGAGTCTTCGAACCGCGCGGGTCAAATGACCCGCGCGGTTCGAAGACTCACCCCGCGGCGTGGGTATGTCATCGGCGCACCTGCTACGCGCTCTTCTTGTCGGCGATCTCCGGCAGCGGCCGCTTGGCTTCGCTCATCGGCAGCTGGCCGCGCATGACTTCTTCGGTGATGAGATATTTCTCCTTGTGTTCGAGCTCGGGCAGCTCGAACATGATGTCGGTCATGACCTCCTCGACGATGCTGCGCAGGCCGCGGGCGCCGGTGTCGCGCTCGCTTGGCCATCGTGGCGATCTCGCTTGAGCGCGTCGGTGCTGAAACTCCAGCTCGGCCCCTTCCATCTCGAACAGCTTCTGGTACTGCCGGACCAGGGCGTTGCGCGGCTCGGTCAGGATGCGGACCAGGGCTTCCTCGTCGAGCGGGTCGAGCGGGGCGAGCACCGGCAGGCGGCCGATGAACTCGGGGATCATGCCGAACTCGAGCAGGTCGTCGCTGGTGACCTTGCCGAGCAGCTCGCCCAGGCTGCTGCTCGCGGTGCTCGGGGTTGCTGCCGAAGCCGATGGTCTTGCGGCCGATGCGGCGGGCGATGATGTTGTCCAGGCCGACGAAGGTGCCGCCGCAGATGAACAGGATGTTCGTGGTGTCCACCTGGATGTATTGCTGCTCGGGGTGCTTGCGGCCGCCCTGCGGCGGGACGTTGCTGACGGTGCCTTCGAGCATCTTGAGCAGGGCCTGCTGCACGCCCTCGCCGGAGACGTCGCGGGTGATGCAGACGTTCTGGCTGGTCTTGGCGATCTTGTCGACCTCGTCGATGTAGACGATGCCGCGCTGGGCCGCCTCGATGTCGAAGTCGGCGGCGTGCAGCAGCTTGAGCAGCAGGTTCTCGACGTCCTCGCCGACGTAGCCGGCTTCGGTCAGCGTGGTGGCGTCGCCGATGGCGAACGGCACGTCGAGGATCTTGGCCAGGGTGCGGGCCAGCAGGGTCTTGCCGCTGCCGGTCGGGCCGATGAGCAGGATGTTGCTCTTGTCGACCTCGACGTCGTGGTGGCCGTCTTCGTCGCCGAGGCTGAGCCGCTTGTAGTGGTTGTGCACCGCGACCGACAGCACCTTCTTGGCGCGGTCCTGGCCGATGACGTACTGGTCGAGCTTGTCCTTGATCGAGCGCGGCGAAGGAATATTGGTGACGAGGCTCTTGGGGACGCCGCGGCGGCGCTTCTCCTGGTCGATGATCGACTGGCACAGCTCGATGCACTCGCCGCAGATATAGACGTCGCCGGGGCCCTCGACGAGCGGGCCGACGTCGCGATAGCTCTTGCGGCAAAACGAGCAAAAGGCGTTGCGGTTGCGACCGCTATTGCTGGTCGGCTTGCGCCCGCCATTGCCCAGGCCGGATTCTTTCGTTGGCATTGGAACTCCTTCGCTGACCGGTGATCCTGTACCGAATTCTACGTTTTGCGTGAAAGCCACGCAAGCAAAACCTGGGCGGAACGTACCGAAAGCAAGCGATTGCATCTCGCGGCTGTTTCGAAGTTTTGTCGCTAGGGGGCGGACTCGGAGGGAGGCTCGGGCGGAGGCGGTCCGGGACGCAGGTCGGTCGATCGGGGCGGCGTGCCGCTGCGAATCCCGGTCACGGGGAGCTCGGGCCGCCCCGCGAGCTGTGCCTCGATGCGGTCGAACTCGCGCTGATCGATGAGGCCTTCGTCAAGCATGTGCCGATAAGTTTCGATGGGATCCTCCGCGGTTGTGTCCTCGGCGAGCCGCCGCCACCAGTTTCGGGCCCACACGAACGCCGCGATGCCCAGCCCAATCAGACCGACCAGCGCGAGCGCGGTCGCCACGAGTTCGACGCGCGCTGCCGGATCGAGCTCAGCGACGATCCAACCGGTCAGGACCAGCCAGCGCGGGGTGCCCATCGCGCGTCCACAACCACGGGGGAAGTTGCCTCTTGCGGCCCCGGTTGTCTTGCCACCGTTCCGGGGCTCCGTTGCCCGTCGTGTATTATAGCGCGGCCGTCTGCAGGAAAAAACAGTCCGTTTCGCCCCGCGCGCACTCCAGGCGATTCGACGCCCCCTAAAGGCGGTACCGCCGGAATGTTTGCCCCCCACGCCGCGGGGTGAGTCTTCGAACGCCGCGGGTCGGTCGCTAACCCGCGGGGCTCGAAGACTCGCCCCGCGGCGTGGGGGGACGCTTTTCGCTAGTGACAGCACCGGCGCGCTTTGCTACAGTCCCGCCGCAAGGGAGTGGTTCCCCCTATAGGGAGGACGCGGCCATGTCCAGGCAGCTGGTTGCCAAGATTGGCGTATTTGCCCTGATCGTCGTCAATCTCGGCGCTTACTACGTTTTCTGGCCGGACAACGGCGGCCACGGCGCCGGCGGCGACAAGAGCGATAACGCGGGCAATTCGCTGCAGATGGCGTCGAACGCGAGTGCGGCGCAATCGGGGGACCCGTGGAAACCTTCGCCGCCCGCCGACTCGCCGGGTCAGCCGGCCACCAAGCCGGCGCAGTTGGTAACCATCCCGTCGCCGCCGAACCCCGAGCCGACCGGGCCGCCGCAACTTCCCGATTCGCCGGCGTCGAGCGGCAATTTGCTGCCAGCCATTCCGCCCATTCCGCAGCCGAGCGGGCCGGTCGGACCGCCGGCCGGCGCCAGTCCGCCCGACCCGGTCAAGGTCATCGACCGGACCAAGGAGCAGCTGCAGCGCCTCATGGACACGTTCCCCAAGAAGGACGCCGCCAGGAACAGTCCCGTCCAACCGCCATTGAAAGATCCGACCCGGCGCCTGCGCCGCTGGTTGGCATGCTGCCGAAGAACGATCCGCCCGCACCGGCGGCGCCCGACAAGGTGGTCACCAAACCGATCCTCACCGAGAACAGCCCCTGGACAATGCATTGGGAAATCGCCGACGGCCACACCACGTTGACCGCACGCCTGAACAAACGGCTGGAGTTCCGCATCGTCTGCGACCGGGTCAAGCTGGAAAGCCCTGACGGCGCGCTCATGGCAATCGGCAAGGTCCACTTCACGGGCCCGGGCATGAAGGGGAAGTGCGATCGGCTCACCATCAGCCTCGTGGCCGACAGCCTGGTGCTGGACGGCAAGGCCGAGCTGCAGGTCCAGCAGGGCAACCTCGCCGACCTGGCCATTCCCATCGTCGAGCCTCAAGGGCGAACAATTCACACTGCGGCTGCAGCAGATGACGAGCGGCGTGCCGGCGGTGCAGACTGCGCCCAGCACGCCGCCGGGATTGACGCCGCCGGGATCCGTCGTGCCGGCAAGCGTGAACCCGTCGGCGCCCAGCCCGTTTACCGCCCCCCGCGGCTTCCCATCGCCGGACAAGAAGGGACCGTAACGGTAGGTCCCGCCTGCCGGGCGGGACCTGGGCGCTTCTAGGTCCCGCCCGGCAGGCGGGACCTACCACGTGACACTACAATAGAGAGCGGGCCGCCGGCCCGCTCTTTTTGTGGAAGTCACGCGCATGGTCCATACCTTCCGTCTCCTCGCTGCACTGCTGATGGTCGCCCTCGTCGCCACGATCGGCGTCGGCTTCTGGTCGATGCTCACGCCTGGGCTTCCCCGGGAGAAGGACGCCTTCCTGGTTCATTTCGTCCTTGGCCTGTTCACCGCGATCGGCATGCTGGCGGTGCATTGCCTCATCTTTATCTATTTCCTCGGCACCGGCCGCTGGGTGAAAGAGGTCACGCTCGCCTTCCGGATGCCCGACGCGCCCAATCACAAGCTTACCCGTGAACTGAAGCGGGCGGCCTTCCCGCCGGCGCTATTCTCGATGCTGATCGGCATTGCCGCGGCGGCGTCCGGCGCCGGGCGCAGCTGGAGGCGTGGCCGCGGCACGTCCACATGACGCTCGCGTTCGCCACGCTGCTGGTCAACCTGTGGGCGTTCCGCATCGAGTACCGTTGCGTCGCCGCCAACGCCGGGGTCATCCGCGCCGTCATGGTCGACGTGGACCGGATGCGCCGCGAGCGCGGCCTGTGCTCCAACGACGAGGCGCTCGCGGAAGGCGCGGACCCGGTTGCGGACACGCGCCGGTATGGTTAGACTGGAGAAGATGCCTTTAGCGGCCGATCGCAGACCGGCACGAGCAAACGACGAGGCTTCCCATGCTGCACGCTCCCTTCCTTGTCACGGCGCTGGTCCTGGCCGGCGGCGATCCCTACGCCGACCGCCCGCGCAATCTCGTCGCCCCGAGCTTGCCGCAATTGACCGAGAAGGAGAACGCCAAGCTCGAAGCCGTCGTCGATCGGGTGATCCAGCTCGAGACCGGCAAGCTGCCCAAGTCGGAGGAAAAGCAGGCCAAGGACGATCTGTACCGGCTCGGCCCCGAGGCGATCTTCGCGCTCGTGGACGGCTTCAACCGCGCTAGGGATGGAATCGAGCTGCGCCACCGTCACGATTGGCAGAAAGATCGAGAGCATCATCCGCACGACGAACGACCTCGACCTGGTGGCGTACGTCAAGGAGAACATCGGCACCGGCGTCAAGGCCAGCGACAAGCGCTCGCTGCCGGTCACGAATTCGCTGCGTAACGTGCAGACAACGTGCCTGTTCCGCAAGGGCGAGCTGCTGCGCCGGGGCATCACCGCCGCCCCGCGTCCGGCGCCGGCCAAGGCCGTCTCGTCGATGACGTTGAGCGAGCTGGAGACAGCGGCCGCGAAGGAACGCGGCGAACGGCTGCAGAAGGTGCTGACCGAGGTGGAGCGGCGCCAGGCCACGCAGACGCCCGCAATCCTTGGCAAGGCCGTGTCGACCGCCGACGCGGACGGCAAGAAAGTTGCCCGGGCGCTGCTGGTGCAGCATGCCGAGAAGCAATCGCCGACGCAGCTCAAGCTGCTGCTCAAGCATGAGAATGCCGAGGTCCGCGCCGCCGCCGCCCGCACCGTCGGCAGCAAGGCGCTGCGCTACGGCGACGAGCTAATCGCGCTCTTGCTGGACGACGACGCCGGCGTGCAGCAAGCCGCCCGGGCCGCGCTGGTACAGCTCTCGAACGGCATGGATTTCGGCCCGCAGCCGAACGCGAGCTTCGGCGACCGCAATACCGCCGCGCAAAAGTGGCGGCAGTGGTGGCAGAGCCAGTAGGCGGTTACAGCCAACCCATCGACTTGAGGTGAGGTGCCGGCTTCTTGCGGAAAAAGGGAAGGTACTGCGCCAGCCACCCAACGCCATGGCGCTTCAATAGGCGCTCGTAGCGTTTGGTGTTTTCATAGCGCGGGACGATCCGCTCGTCCGTAGGCTCGCAGGGCAGGTACTGGGGCCCGGTCGGGTAACCCATCGCGGCGTGATAATCACCAAATTCGCGCTCGATCCAGGCCAGGTCGCCAGCGGGGATGTTGCCCATCGCCAGCGCCGCCAGCTCGGGCCGAACCGACTCGGCGAACGTCCGTCCGCACGTCCGCAGAAAGGTCTCGTTGCCGTTACAGGGAATGGCGATGTCGTCGAGCCGTTTGGGCCAGTTGAGCATTCCCGGGTCCCACGGCAGGCCGAGCTGCGCACGCCTGACCGAGCGCCTCTTCGGGTTCGCTCACTAGCGATTCATAACGAATCATCGGCCAGTCGCGGGACTGAAACAGCTCCCAGTCGTCCCGGAAGCGCAGCAGTCGCAACCGCAACGGCGGCTCCTCGGCGGTGACGCCGTTTCGGCCATACGGCTTCGCAATCAGCGAGTTGAACACAGTGCGCACGTCGCGGATGACGAGCAGGGGGCGTACGTCCCAGCCTTCATCCTCGTAGCGCATGACCATGTCGCGCAGGCGGAATGCGGTGATGGTGAACTTGCACCAGGTGCAGGGAACGGGCAGATGGCGCGGAATCTCGGCCAGGATGTCCCCGTAACCGTCGAGCACGCCGTCCATGTCGCGGCGCTGCAAGAAACACCAGGACACGAGCGTCGTGCCGCTGCTCTGCAGTCCGGCACACAGGAACAGCGGCCGCCGCTCCCATTGCCCATGCGCGACTGCCGCCGTGGCGGTCGGGCAGCTTCGTCCGGTAGCTGGGCCGGGAATCCATGCCAGGTGCGGGGCCATCACGGACCTCTCTCGATTGTGCGGGCGGCTGCGGACGGCAAAGACGCCCGGCACTGGAGCGACGTACCAAACCGCCGCCATATCTGCAACACCGGACCGGTCTGTAGAAAGATAGAGGAAAGCTGCGCAATCCCGGAGACGGCGCGGATCGGTTTGCCGTGGGACAGGCTTTCGAGCCTGACTCGCTGTGTCGGCCTGGAAAGGCTGACCTACGGCGAACGGTTCGTTAGCCCGACGCGCAAGCGAGGGTGCGCCTTGCTGGCGCGTCGGGCTAACGGCGAACGGTTCCTAATCACTTTTTGGAGGCAACGCGATGGACCTGAAGAAAGTGCGCGTGGCGGTGCTGGTGGAGCAGCAATACCAGGAAATGGAGGTGTGGTATCCGGTCTACCGCCTGCGCGAGGCGGGCTGCACCGTGGCGCTGCATCGGCCCGGAGGCGGGCGCCACCTATCCCAGCAAGCACGGCTACCCGGCGAAAAGCGACCGTGCCGCCCGCGACCTAACCCCCGACGACTTCGATGCGCTGGTCGTCCCCGGCGGCTTTGCACCGATTTCCTGCGGCGCGACGCGGCGGTTCTGCGGCTGGTGCGCGGGATGGCGGAGCAGGGCAAAATTATGGCCGCGATCTGCCACGGCCCGTGGGTGCTGTGCTCGACGCCGGCGCTCAAGGGCAAGCGCGCCACGTGCTTCTTCGCGATCAAGGACGACGTCACGAACGCGGGCGCAACCTACGTGGATGCCGAGGTGGTGCGCGACGGCAATCTCATCACGAGCCGCAAGCCCGATGACCTGCCCGCGTTCCTGCGGACGATCCTGCAGGCGGTGCAGGAATCGCGGTAGAGTCCGCGTCGGTAGGTCCCGCCTGCCGGGCGGGACCTGCTGGAAGATGAAATGTCGAATGGAGAACAAGCCAATGTCGAATGCCAAGGGTTTGCCTGGCTTTCCCCTCGACATTCCACATTCGCTTGTTCTACATTCGGCATTTCTGCCTCGATCCACGGGTAGGTCCCGCCTGCCGGGCGGGACCTGGAAGCGCCAAGGTCCCGCCCGGCAGGCGGGACCTACCTGGCGTGATCAGCTCGACTGGACGCGCGGTGGCCCCCTTGTTATAAGCCGCCCTCCCAGGTGGAAGACCCAGGCGAGGAGGCGGCGACGCGATGAAGCGAAATCTTTTTGCGCTGGCCGTGCTGTGCAGCGCCGCGCTGGCGCTCGTACCGCAAGCGGCAAACAGCCAGCAACCGAATCAGCCGCTCGGCCCCGGCGACCAGGGCGCGACGTTTCGACAGCCCTGGCTGGGCTCATCCTTGACGCCCGGCACAACCCCGCCCGCCTCGAGCCAGACTCCGAACTACCTCCAGAGCCTGCTCGAATCGAGCGGCGCGAGCCGCAGCGACCCGACGACGGCGGGTGTCATCGGCTCGCTGCAGCCCTACGACACCATGGGCATCAACAATGACATCCTGGTGACGCCCGAAGTCGGACCCTGGATGGTCCTGGTCGCGAGCTACGGCGGCAAGGAGGGCCCGGTGCGCGGGCGGCAGATGGTGATCAAGCTGCGCGAGGTTTACAAGCTGCCGGCGTATGTCTTCAACTTCGGCGCCGAGGAAAAGCGCAAGGAGCTGGAGCGCGTCATGCAGCGCATCGAGCAGCAGAAGGCAGCGCTCAAGGCGCAAAACCTATCCTTCGACCAGCCGATCCGCGTCCGCCACGAGAATATCCAGGAATATTGCGGCGTGCTGATCGGCGGCTACCCGACCATGGACGCCGCCGCCAAGGCCCGCGATCAGATGCGCACCATCCCATTCGAGCCCAAGGTATTCAGCCTCCATGAGCCGGGCGATCTGCTCGACGTCAAGTACTACAAAGCTGAGGAAGGATCGAAGAACGGGCGACCACCCGAGGCGGTTTTCGTCAACCCGTTCGCGCGGGCCCTGCCGGTGCACAATCCGACCACGAAGGTCGAACGGTCGGAGGAGAAGCTCGACGTCGCGAACCTGAAGCGGCTCAACTCGGAAGAAGATTTCAGCCTGTTCAAGTGCAAGAAGAACTACACCCTGGTGATCAAGCAGTTCAGCCTGCCCTCGTTCACCGCGCCGCGCAACGAGCCGGCGCCGGTCAATTTCCTCGACGCCTTCGGACTCGGCAAGAAGTCCGGCGAGAATGCCGACATCGCGGCCGAGAATGCGCACCGCTTCGCCGAGGGGCTGCGCAAGGCCCAGCTGGAGGCCTACGTGCTGCACATGAAGTACTACAGCCTGGTCACCGTCGGCGGCTTCGACAGTCTCGACGACCCCAGCCTGCGTTCAATGCAAGGCCTGCTCGATACCCGCCTGATACCGGCCCTGGAGAGCCAGCGGGTGGAGATGTTCCCGAGCGCGAGGCCGATGGCGGTTCCGCATTAGCGTTCGTAGCTGAATTCGCAAGAATTCCGCCCAGTCCAAGACGGAATTCTTGGGAATTCCGCTACGACACACCAGTTTTCCGCACCATTCGTGACGTAGAATTACCCTTGACGAAATGTCTAGCAAGCCGATAAAGATAGTAAGGGAGCATCCCCCGCGATATCGACGGACGCATCTTTGACACACGCCACCATGAGCGAACCCCGTTTGAGTCACGAAGAGATCGCTGAAGCTTGCTGCCGGCTCGACGGCAGGCTGCCCCAGGAGATCCTGCGGTGGGCGGTGCAGACCTTCTTTCCCCGCCTCACGATGGCCACCGCGTTCGGACCGGAGGGGAACTGCATCATTCACATGCTCGCCGAGATCGAGCCGCGGGTCCGCATCTTCAACCTCGATACCGGCTACCAGTTCAAGGAAACGCTGGAGCAGCGCGAGCGCATCAAGGAACGCTACGGCATCGAGGTCGAGCTGGTG
This sequence comes from uncultured Gemmataceae bacterium, assembly GCA_963834865.1. Classification (GTDB taxonomy): domain Bacteria; phylum Planctomycetota; class Planctomycetia; order Gemmatales; family Gemmataceae; genus CAWIDK01. Next base: position 1,115,248 of record CAWIDK010000001.1, on the reverse strand, counting down.
CGTCCCGAACAGACGGTGGCCGAATACGAGGCCGAGCATGGCGGCCCGCTCCACGTCCATCGGCCCGACCAGTGCTGTTACGATCGCAAGATCGTGCCGCTGCGCCGGGCGATCGCCGGCCATGAGGCCTGGATCAGCGCCATTCGCAAGGACCAGACGAGCGATCGCGCCCAGGCGACCGTGGTGCAATGGGACGCCAGGTTCGGCCTGGTCAAGGTCAACCCACTCCTTTACTGGACCAAGAAGGACGTCTGGACGTTCATCTACAAGCAGAGCGTGCCATATAATCCCCTGCACGACCAGGGTTATCCCAGCGTCGGCTGCTGGCCGTGTACGCAGTCGGTCGCGCACGGCGAGGATGAGCGGTCAGGCCGGTGGGCAGGCAAGCTCAAGAAGGAGTGCGGCCTGCACGTCGTCGAGCACGAGGAAGGCAGCGGCATCTGACCGGGTCGCCGTGAAAGGAACTCTTCATGCGGTTTTCGGCCAAGGCCCAGTACGCCTGCGTGGCAATGGTGGAACTGGCGTGTAATTACGGTGAACGCACGCCGGTACACCTCAAGACCATCGCGGAGAGCCACGGCATCTCGCAACGGTTCCTGGTGCAAATCCTCCTGCAGCTCAAGGGCGGCGGACTGGTCGATAGCACGCGCGGCGCCGCCGGCGGCTACCAGCTGGCCAAGGCGCCGGCCGACATCAGCCTTGCCGACATCATCCAGGCAATCGATCAGGGCCCGCCGCCGGCGCCGTCGGCGCTCGCCGGGCTGAACTCCACCTCGGCGGTCCAGGTCATCAGCCGGTGTCTGCAAGACGTGCAGAACCGCGAGCAGCAGCGGCTTGCCAAGATCACGCTGGGTGAACTTGTCAAGCAGACGCAGCCGTCGGACGAGCTGTCGTTTCAAATCTGAGGTGCGTCCTCAGGTCAGACGATTCTCCACGCGTATCACCAGCTTCAGCCCCGACCACGTTTCGTCCACCGCGCACACCTTCACATCCACCAGCCCCAGCGGCAGCGCCAGCGTGCGGATCACGTCCTCGGTCACGTCGGTCGGGACCTTCGCTGCCTTCTTCGGCCAGGACACCCAGATCACGCCGTTCTCGACGATCCGGCGGCGACATGCGACGAGCTTCTCGGCGAGGTCGTCGGCCGCGGTAACGAACACATGGATCAGCTCCACCTTGCCGCGGAGCGTCGGCACGAATGTTACATCGGCCGGCAGGGGATCGAGCAATTCGAGATAGTTTTCAGGTGCCCTCACGATGTGGACGCGGAAGCCGGGTTTGATGCCGAGCTTTTTCGCAAGCGGCGTTCCGGAATAGCCGGCCACGGCGGTCTCCTCCATCGTGAGCGGTCACTCCGGCGGCGGGGCCGGCGGCTCATCGGCGCTCGCGGCCACCACGGGGCTCTTCAGCTCGCTCAGCTTCTTGTGCAGCGTATTGCGGTTGATCCCGAGCCGGGCGGCGGCCTTGACGAGGACATTGTCGCACATCGGCATGATCTGCTCCAGGAGCTCGCGTTCCACGCCGCGCACCAGCCGAGCGTACAGCTCGCCCTGATCGCTCGGCAGCTTCTGCAGTGCCGTGCGCACCAGGTTCTGGATGAGCCCGTCGAGGTCGGCCGGCTTGCCGTGGCTGGCACGCATCCGCCGTTCCTGGCCCGGCGCCATCAGGTCGAATTGCAACGGCTGGGCGTGCGACAGCACCACCGTGCGCTCGACAAAGTTTTCCAGCTCGCGCACGTTGCCCGGCCAATCGTATTGCTGCAGCCGTTCGAGCGTCGCCGCCGGCACCTCGGGCGGATCGCGCCGGTTCTCCTCGCAGTAGCGCTCCAGGAAGTAGCGGGCCAGCGCTGGGATGTCCTGCTTGCGCTCGCGTAACGGCGGCAGATAGATCGGCACGACGTTGAGCCGATAGTACAGATCCTCGCGGAATCGGCCGGCCGAGATCTCGTCCTCGAGAAAGGCGTTGGTCGCACCGATGACGCGGGTGTCGACGCGGATGGTGCGGCTTTCGCCGACCCGCTCGAACTCGCGCTCCTGCAGGACGCGCAGCAGCTTGACCTGCAGCTTGGGACTCATGCTGTTGATTTCGTCGAGGAAAATCGTGCCGCCGTGCGCCGCCTCGAATCGGCCGGTCTTGTTGTCGACCGCGCCGGTGAAGGCGCCCTTGATGTGGCCGAACAGCTCGCTTTCGAGCAGGCTCTCGGTTAGGGCGCCGCAATTGACCCGCACATAGGGCCCGTCGGCGCGTGGGCTGATGCGGTGGATGTTGCGTGCGATGACCTCCTTGCCGGTGCCGGTTTCGCCAACGAGGAGCACGCTGGCGCGCGAGTAGGCGACCAGCCGGGTCAGGCGATAGACGGCGCGCATGGCCGGGCTATCGCCGACGACGCCTGGCAAGGGCGCATCGAGAGCTTCCTTTGGGTTTGAGAGACCCATGGTTGGGCACGATCCTCGGGGATGTTCTCGGGGCGGGATGCAGTGCGAACAACCGAGGCTCAGGGAGAGGAGATGAATCGGTTGGGACCCGCCGATGCCCTATCTTAGCAGCGCTGAGCGCAAATGTAAGTCCCGGGGCCGCACTTTTTGCCGAACTTTCATGCACAGCATGCCTAGCGCAAGCGCGAAAGGCGGATCGCAACTTTTGGTAGCTGCAGCGGAGCCAAATGAAAATCCCGCGTCGTTTTGACGCGGGATCCATGTATGAAGCAGCGGTTGCTGCACTGAAACCTGTGCCGGGCGCGGCCCAGGGGAGACGAGGAAGTAAGAACAGGCATGGTGGTCGATTCGCAGCACCGTTCAGGAGTCTGTTCCGGAGTCCCCTGGCGGAATCCGCGGACCACCATGCCCAACCGCACATCTCTTCTCTGCCGGCCCTTCGATACAAAGGCGGCCGTCGACACGAAAAAAGAGCAATTGCCGTGCCATGAATTGTCGAGGCGTCGAGTTTATCTGTAACATATCATGCTCAAATAGTTTAAGATGTTTCAAACGGCCGGATGGGTTGCATCGATCGTGTCAGTTTTTCCGGTCATGAGGAGTTTATTGCATTAAATTGCCGCAGTCCGCCCGTCCACAGCTGTTTCTCGAACGCAACGCGATGCGCGAATGCTGATAATAAATCGCAACAGCCGGCACCGCATCGTACACAGAACAATCCATCTTAAGAATCTGCTATTTAGCAACTTGCGTCGAAAATGCCAGCGCGCTCTGTCAAGGATCGCTGCTGGCACGTCGCTTGCGTCAAGGAGATGCACCTTGGCCGGAAAGGGTGGTTAACACGATGCAGTTCCGCTGGGTCGCATTCATTACTCTCTGGACGATGCTGGTCGGGCCGATCCTCGACCTGTCTCCCGGCGCTTCCAAGGCCTCCCCGAGCCGGTTGCCGCCGCGTTCCGTGAGCAAATCTCGCTAAGCAATCACGATAGAAGGCATTGCGATGTGCAGCCGAGGCACGTCCTTGCTTACGCTTCGGGCTTGCATGCCCCCGCTTCGCAGGCCGAGCGGCGATGGACATTTTTCCGCACATCCGTGATCCCGCGACCGGCTTGCTCACGCCTTCTCCTGTAGAGGCCTGTAGAGGTGCCGGCTCGGCACCCATTCGGAAGCGCGTGTTATTTTTCGGCCCCGACGACCGTAGGGTCCGGTGACGAACGTGAGCAGGGCCATGAACTCCTTGGGGAACACAGCCATGAACTTCGTCTGGCGCTGTCCAATTGCGCAATGCGGCGCGACGCTGCACGTGTCGGCGACGCTGGCGGGCAAACCGGTCCGCTGCCCCGCGTGTCAGGGCACGGCCACGGCGCCAGCTTTTGGAGTTCGCGTCACCGCCTCGGGATTGGCTCCGCCGCGACGGTCACGGCCCATCGAGGCGCGGCGCCCTGCGCCGGTTGCAGACGGCAGCGTTGCCCGGCGGCACATGCCCTGGGCGCTGGGTATGTGCGCGGGCCTGCTCCTGCTTGCTGCGAGCCTGCTGGCACTGGGCCTCGCCACGCGGGTTGCGCCGGCCCTGGCGCTTGAACCGGAAGCCGACTCGGTCGGCCAACCGACGGTTACGCTCCAGCCGGCGCCGGTGGTTACCCAGTGGAAACTCGACCCCAGCTACGCCGCAGCACCCAGGTTGGACGCCGTCACGGCCAAGGCAGCCGAGCCGGCAGCCGACCCGGTCGAGGCGGTGGCTCCCAAGGCGGCGGAGGCGGTGCCGGTCGCGGCCCCGGCGGCGGATCTCGACAAGGACAGGCCGCTGCCGATGGAGCGCCTGGCTGCCGTGACGCGCGGCAAGGGCGTACGGCAAGCTGCGGCCTACCACAAAACGGATCGGATCCATCCAGCCTGGTGCCTGGCCGCCGATGGTTCGGTTCACGCGTTCAACGAGGAGATGCCGGCGGAATGGCGTGCGGGGTCAGTCGAGGAAACGGAGTTGGTGATCGTTATCGGGCCGGAGGGTCGGACCTTCCTGAGCCATACCCGCTTCGTGGACGACGCCGGCCGGCCCGCTCCGGGAATCACGCGCGTCCGAACCCACCTGATGGTTGGCATTGTGGAGGCGAAGACCGGCAAGCGGGTGGCCCAGCAGCATTTCTTTCAGGATCCCCGCCTGCTGAACGCCCACGAGCCCGGCGGCTTCACGGAACTTGCCGAGCCGGTACCCTTCGCGACCGTGGCCCGTTGGCTGTGGCAATACATCGACCCCTTCAAGGCCGTGCCGTGGACGCCGCCGTCCGACGAACCGTCGGGCCCCGCGGTTGCCGCCGACCCGATCCCGGATGTCGGTCCAATCGGAATTGTGCCGGTTTCAGGAGCCAAACGCGTGGAGACCGGTCGGCCCTCGGGCATCGTGCCGGCGGCAGCGGCCATCGCGGCGCTGAAGAGCAAGCCCGCCCCAGTTGCGGTGGCTGCTGCAGCGCACGCCGCCGCCGCGCCGAAGGCGATGCCACCCGAGCATTTTCCGCACGCAGGGTCGATGCCGACATCCCGGCCGATGGCGGGGCCTTATCCGATGTACCGCCCGACCTATGGATTTAACCCGTGGCTGAACTATCGTCCGTTCCGGCGATTTTGAGCATGACGGAGCTTCTCCTCTTCGTTTTTTCAAGCTTCATTTCAGGCTCCTTTACACTCATGGTACACCAAGCCCGCAGGCGAGTCTTCGAGCCTGCGGGGTTACCCGGGTAACCCCGCAGGCTCGAAGACTCGCCTGCGGGCTTGGGTAGATTTGTGCGTGGCGTGCCGCAACGGCGTCTCAACGCATCGGTTATGCAATGTCTGGCAGGTCTGGCATGTCGTTCCTGTCGTGGCAAGTCGTGCCGGGCTGGCGGCGCATTCCGAAAAATGGGTGTCTCCGGCCCGCAAGGAACGACATGATTGCCCGGTTTCCCTTGCCACCGTCGCACGCCTCTGGCATAAAGGATACATCCATGTCCTGCGCGGCGCGGCGTGCCGCGTGCGACAACACCAGCCCTTCGGGAAGGTCAGCCGTGCGGCGACTCCTCATTCAGTTCGTCCTGCCCGCGTTCTTCTGCCTGTTGCCGCTGCTCGGGGCCGGCCTGGTCGCGGTGTGCGTGCCGCCTGAGGCGATGAAGTTCTTCTGGGAACACGTCGGCAACATGGAATGGCTCATCCTCAGTCTCGGCGGCGGCCTGTTCCTCTTGCAAATGATCATGGCCTGGCGGGCGCTGCGCTGGCGCGGCGCCGGCTTCGATGAACGCTCCGACCGCTGGGTCACCAATCTCGCCCAGGCCGCCGAGTGGTTTCCGATGCTCGGCCTGATCGGCACCGTGGCCGGCATCCTGTTGACCTTCAGCTCGATCCACGGGCCGACGCCGCCGCACATCATCATCGAGCGGTACGCGCCGGCCATCACGGCGACCGGCTCCGGCCTGTTTATGGCGCTCATCAACATGATGCCGTCGTGGATGATCCTCCTGGGCCGCGATCTGATCATGAGCCTGGCGGGCGGTCCGGCCAAGCCGCCGGGGGAGGCGCCATGATCCAGATGCCGCGCCGCAGCGTCACGCGCTTCTTCATCCCGCTCATCGATGTGCTGCTGCTCATGTTCGGCGTCTTCCTGTTGATGCCGATGGTGGCCGAGGAAGACCTGGAGAAACGGCGTGAGGAAGCCGTCGAGCGCGGCGCGTCGGCCGACGCGCTGCAGCAGGCGCTGCAGGAACGGCTGCACGAGCTGTACAAGCTGGAGGAGTTGCGTCCCGAGCTGGAGCGGGTCGACGAGCTCAAGAAGGAAATCCAGCACCTGCGCAACCTGGCCCAGTTGTCGCTGCAGCAGAGCCTGACGGTGAAGGTGATCGAGACCGATCCGAAGACGGGCGAGATCTTCTATTACGACCCGAGCCGGGCCGCGCAGCCGCTCGTACTGATTCCCGACGCGAAGGCGGCCCACGAGCTGATCGAGCAACACCGCAAGGATGCGGGCATGCGCAATCTTTACTATCAGTTCCTGCGGCGGCGCGGGCCCTACCCGACCATTGCCCAGGGACGGGAGTACCGCGCGTGGTTCAAGGATGTGGCCAATTCGTTGGAGGTACAGCGATGAACCTGTTTGCCCAGCTCGACCTAGGTCGGACGGCGCTGGAAGTGCTCCGCGTGATCGCCGCCGTCGGTGGCGCGTTCGTCGGCTGGTTCCTCAGCGACCCGCTGGCCCGCGTAGCCTACTGGCTCGCCGTGCAGAAGGCGATCCCCGGCTGGACCCTGCCGTGGCTGAAACTGTCGAGCGCTGTACTGGTCGCCCTGCTGGTCTATTACCTCATCCCGCTCGGCGGCGGCCCCGGCGGCTGGGGCTATGGACCAGGATTGGGCGGCGACCCCGGCCTGGGAGCGGGCGCCAAGGATGCCGGCACGGCGGCCGTTGACGCAGGCAAGGCCAGGTCGGACAAGGTGAAACCACCCGAGAAATCGCCCGAGGCCGTCGTTCGCAAGCCGATCGAAATCGAGGTGCTCGGCGGCAAGCGCTATCCGGGCGACGAGCGCTATTACCTGCTGCGCACGACCGGCAAGGCGATGACGATCGGCGAGGTGGAGATGTATTTCAAGGAGAACGGCCGCAAGCTGGAGCTGCACGTCATTCTCACGGATGACAGTCCCGACGACGTTACCGGCGTCACTGAGGCGCTGACGCGGTTGGCCGGCCGGTATCAGATTCCATCGCTAGTCGATCGGCCGTCGCAGAAGTGAATTGAACGGTGTTTACGTTTAGCGCTCGCAGGCCGTGTCGTAGACGCGCCTCCGAGCGCTCAACGTAAACACCAACAGGTGTCACCATGCTCGCCACCGTCGCCTCGGAAATTCGCCTATTGCTGTTCGGCCTGCCCGGCTCCGGCAAGTCGTCGCTGCTGGGCGCGCTGGTGCAGGCAGCCGATTCGCAATCGGCGGTGCTGCACGGCAGGCTGGTCGACGCCACGGGCCGGCTTAGCGCGTTGCGTCAGAGCACCTACGCCGGCACCCCGCCCGCCACATCAGAGCCCGTCAACGTCTATCCCGTCCACTTCGAGCGCGAGGGCAATGGCCGCGTTGCGGCGACGCTGCTTGATTGCGACGGCGAGCTGGCACAACAGTACATGACCGGCAAGCGGCCGTTGGTGCCGCGCGACAGCACGCTAGCGCGGGCGATGCTGGAAGCGGATACGGTCATCCTCACCCTCGACGCGTCGGCGGGCAGCCAAATCGCATCGCAGCTGGCAGCGTTTCGCCAGTTCTTGACGCTCCTGCAGGAGACGCGCAGCGGGCGCACCGATGTGGCCGGCCTGCCGGTATACCTGGTGCTGACCAAGTGCGATCAGCTTGCCAAGCCGGAGGACACCTTCTCCAGGTGGGTGCAGCACATCGAGGAGGCGAAACGCAAGCTGGACGACCGCCTTGCCGCCTTTCTTGCGGCCAAGCCGCATGGCCCGGCGTTCGGCAGCATCGATCTCCATCTGTGGGCCACCGCCGTGAGACGGCCGCCGCTGGCGGACCGCGCGGCGGCCGCCGAGCCGTACGGCGTGGCCGAACTCTTTCGGCAGTGCCTGGCGTCGGCCCAGGCATTCGACCACCGCGAATACCGCGCGGGCCGGCGGCTGGAATTGGCGGTCGGCAGTCTCGGTCTGCTCGTCATCCTGATGCTGCTCACGTCCGCGCTGTTCGTGTTCACGCAGCCCGACAACGACCTGCTGCGCCTGGAGGAACGCGTCCAGACAGCTCTGCCCGATCCGGACGCGGCGGACGCGCGGATGCGCTTGCGCGGCGACCTGCCGGCGCGGGCGAAGGAACTTCAGGAGATCGAAACCGATCCCGCGTTTACGCGGCTGCCGGAGAAGACGCGCACCGCCGTGCAAGGCGCCGCCACGGAGATCGCGAGCTACGTCAAGGCGAAAGAGGCGTTCCGCGTCCGGGTCAAGCAGCCTTATCAGGCCAAGAACGAGAAGGAGTTCGACAGCCACGAGAACCAGGCGCGCGATTTCCGCCTGCCGCCGGAGTACGCCGAGGCGTGGGCGGACACGAACCTGGCCGCACAGCTGGTCCGCGTGCACACGGAGTACGCCAGCGTCCGCGCGGCCATCGCCGACGAGGTGCAGTGGGTGCGGCGGCAGATCGACGAGGGCAAGAAGCTGTTCGAGGAAGGCAACCGTCTGCCCGCGGAATTGGCCGATCTCGATCCGGTGAAGCAGCAGCAAGGGCGGCAGCATGCCCAGACGTGGGTCGCCGCGTATCTCAAATACGGCAATCGGCCGTCGTTCCGCCTGAGCGGCGATCAGCCGATTGCCGGCAGCGGGTCGTTCCCTTACGCGGACCTGCGGAAATTCAAGGCGGTCCAGAAGGCACGCCAGGAATGGGAAGACGTCAAGGATCAGCTCGACAAGACCGACAAGTACATTTCGACGTTCACGAAGTGAAGCAAATCCGCGTTTTTCGTTGACATCGCACGCCGGGATGTTTAGCTTGACCGTGGCCGTTCGTGGGGCAGGCGGGAGGCCTGCCCCACGAACGGTTCAATTCCCGTGCGAAAGGACGCTCCCATGATGCCGCATCCGCGCTGCCGCCGTCCGGGCGTAACCGTGATCGAGTTGCTGGTTGTGCTGGCGATCTTGCTCCTGCTTGCAGCGCTGCTGATACCGGCCGTGCAGCGCGTCCGCGATGCCGCCGCACGCATGCAGTCGAGCAACAACCTCAAGCAGCTCGCCCTGGCCGTGCACAGCTTCCACGACACGAACAGGGGTTTTCCGCCCATCGTCGGCGACTGCGTGGGCAAGACCGGGTCGCTGCACTTTTTCATTCTGCCGTACATCGAGCAAGGTCCGTTGTTCAATGAAGGCACGAACGCCGTGTGGGACAACGACGTCTGGGGCAAGCCGATCGCCATCTACAGCGACCCCCGCGACACCAGCGCGCCGCCCGGCAACGTGTACGCGCACTGGTTGGCGACCACCAGCTATCCGGGGAACTGGATGGTCTTCAAGGACGGCAAGGAGATGACCACGATTGGGCAGATTACCGACGGCACGTCGAATACGCTGATGTTTGGCCAGCGCTACCAGATGTGCAATGGCACGCCGGCCGCCTGGGGCTATCCGGGTTTGTACCTGTGGGCGCCCATGGTCGCCTATTACAACCAGTCGCTGCCGCAGCAGGCGCCGGTCCAATCCGAATGCGATCCGAGCCGGCCTCAGGCGATCGGCAACGCGCTGCTGATCGCGTTGTGCGACGGCAGCGTCCGGACCATCGGCCCGGGGATCAGCGCCATCACGTGGGCCAACGTGTGCGACCCCGCGGACGGGAACGTGCTGGGCAACGACTTTTAGCGGCCGGCCGTCGCCGGTGTGAGGATGGGACCCATGTGCCCCGCGCCGCCACTCATACATGAAAGGAATAGCCAATGTCCGCTCCCCCTGTCCGTCGGTCCGGTTTCACTGTCGTCGAGCTGCTGGTCGTGCTCGCCGTGCTGTTGCTCCTGCTGGCCCTATTGTTGCCGGTGTTGCAGCGCGTCCGCAATGCGGCGGCACAGGCGCAGTCGACCAACAACCTCAAGCAGCTCGCGCTCGCCGTTCACAATGCCCACGGCGCCTACAATGGCATGCCGCCCATCGTCGGCGAGTTCGCCAACAAGACCGGCACGCTGCACTACTTCCTGTTGCCGTTCCTCGAGCAGCAGAACCTGTACAACGGCGCCCCAACGCGGTGTGGGACAACGACACCTGGGGCAAGCAGGTCGGCCTGTTCCTCGACCCGCGCAATGGCGCCGGGCCGCCAGGCAATATCTTCCAGAGCTGGCTCGCGACCACCAACTATGCGGGCAACTGGATGGTGTTCAAGGACGGCAAGGGCGGCGTGCAGTTCGTGCAGATTCCCGACGGCACGTCCAACACGCTGATGTATGCGACGCGTTATCAGTTGTGCAACGGCACGCCGACCGCGTGGGGCTATCCGGGCCTATACACCTGGGCGCCGATGGTCGCGTATGACAACCAGGCGCTGTTCCAGCAGGCTCCGACGCAGAGCGATTGCGATCCGAGCCGGCCGCAGGCCATCGGCGGCGTGATGCTGATTGCGCTGTGCGACGGCAGCGTCCGTTCCATCAACCCGCGCGTCAGCGCCCAGACCTGGGCCAACCTGTGCGACCCCGCGGACGGCATGCCCCTAGGCAATGATCTGGATTAGCGTCAAGCCCGAGGGCGAGTCTTCGAGCCCTCGGGGTGCTCTTAACCCCAGGGGCTCGCAGACTCGCCCTTGGGCTTGGAGGTCGAAACTCATGATACGACTGACGATTTGTGGGCTCGTGCTGACCTTAGGCGTTGCCCCGGCCATGCTCCAGGCCGGCGAGGACGCGGAGGCGGTCAAGCGCCTGCTGGAACGGCTGCGCAAGAAGGATGATCGCGTCGTGCCCGCGCTGGTCCGGCACGGGGCGGCGGCAGTGCCGGGGCTGGTCGCGGTGGTCAAGGAGGGCAATGCCGAGACGCAGGGCATCGCGATGGACGCGCTGGGGCGGATCGGAGCGGCCGCGAAGGATGCAGTGCCGGTCCTCGGAGAAGGCCTGGCCGAATCCAGCAACGATGCGCTCGCGGCGCAGGCGGCGCAGGCGCTGGGAAAGATCGGTCCGGCGGCGGTGCCGGAGCTAATCCGTGTGCTTGAGAAGGGGACGGCGGGACGCACGATCCTGGCCGCCCGCGCCATCGCGCAGATCGGCCCGGCCGGCAAGGATGCGGAGCCGGCGCTGGTCAAGCAGCTGAAGGCCGCCAAGGAGCCGCGCAGGAGACGATCTACGTCGATGCGCTGGTGGCGCTGGGGCCGGCCGCCAGGGGCGCGGTGCCGGCGCTGGTCGAGCTGGCACGGAACCGCAAGAAGGCGGCGACGCAGATTCACGTCCTGGTCGGCCTGGGCAAGATGGGCCCCGCAGCCAAGGAGGCAGTCCCCTACCTCGCCGGCGTGATGGCGGATAGCAAGGAGCCGCCATATCTTCGCATCCATGCGCTCCAGTCGCTCAGCCAGGTCGCCCCGGCGAGCAAGGAGCTGGCCGAGATTGTGCCGCAGATGGTCAAGGGTGGCTGGCCGCAGCCGATCGTGATCGAGACGTTGGCCCGCACCGGCCCGATCAACGCGGATGCCCGCACCATGCTGGAGGCGGGCCTGAGCAGCAAGGACGCGCTAACTCGCGTGTACGCCGCGCAGGGCCTGGGCAAGGCCGACCCCAAGGATCGCGCGGTCGCGTCGGTCCTGATCGAGTCGCTGCAGGAGAAGGACGCGCAGGTGCGCCGGCTCGCGGCAGTCGCCATCGGCGAGGTTCGGCCGGTCGACCCGGCAGTGGCGCGAACGCTGCAGAAGATGGCCGGCGATGCCGACCCAGCCGTGCAACGGGCGGTCGCGGACGCGCTGAAGAAGCTTGAGCAAAAGTAGCAGCACCACGGAGGGCGAGGCATGCCCAACGGTTCCCTGCTGGACATCCGTCCCGAGGTCGCCGACGCGATCCGTCAAGACCGCCCGGTGGTCGCGCTCGAATCGACATTGATCGCGCATGGCCTGCCCTGGCCGTGGAACCTCGAAACCGCCCATCGCGCGGAGGCGGCGGTGCGCGCCGAAGGCGCGGTGCCCGCGACGATCGCGGTGCTCGATGGCCGGCCGACCATCGGGCTCACCGAGGACGAATTGCAGCGCCTGGCGCAGGCACGCGACGTGATCAAGGCCAGTCGCCGCGACCTGGCGTTCGCGGTGGCCCGGCGCCGCACCGCCTCGACGACCGTCGCCGGCACGATGGTGCTCGCCCATCTCGCCGGCATCCGCGTCTTCGCCACCGGCGGCATCGGCGGCGCCCATCGCGGCCCGCACGCCTGGGACATTTCCGCCGACCTTTCCGAACTCGCCCGCACTCCGGTCGCCGTCGTCTGCGCCGGCGCCAAGAGCATCCTTGACATCCCGCACGCTGGAGATTCTCGAGACGCAGAGCGTGCCGGTCATCGGCTACCGCACCGATCAATTCCCCGCTTTCTTCATTTCCTCCAGCGGCGAGCCGACGATGAACCGCGTCGACACCCCCGCCGAGGCCGCCGAGCTGCTGCGCGTCCACTGGGCGCTCGGCGGCAGCGGCATCGTCCTGGCCCAGCCCGTCGAGGAGCACGTCGCCCTCGAGCCGGACGCGTTCCTGAGCGCGCTGTCCGCCGCCGAACAGCAGGCAGTCGGTGAGGGGATCCGCGGCAAGGAGCTGACGCCGTTTCTGCTCGGCCGGCTCGCCGACATCACCGAGGGCCAGACCCTCCGCGCCAACCATGCCCTGGTCATTGCCAACGCCCGCCTGGCGGCGCAGATTGCGCGCGCCTACGCTCGCGGCGGCGTTGGTGGTACAATAAAGGCGACATAAGGAAATCCGAAATCCGAAGCCCGAAATCCGAAAAAAAATCCAAAATGCGAAGCACCAGGAACGACGGTGCCGTCTCTTTTTGGGATTTCGAGTTGCGAACTTCTTTGGGATTTCGAATTTCGAGTTTCGGATTTCAAACAAACACCGAGCCCGCAAGATTAATATGAACCCTGTTGTCGGCATCGATCTCGGCACCACCTTCTCCGCCATCGCCACGCTCGACGACCGCGGCCAGGCGATCACGCTTCCCAATCTGGACGGCGAAATGCTCACGCCCAGTGCCGTGCTCATCGAGGACGGCGGGGCGGTCATCGGCGAGGCGGCCCGCGACGTGGCCCTCGAACATCCTGATCGCGTCGCCCTGCTCGTCAAGCGCTGGATGGGTCATCCGAAGTACGCCCAGCCCGTCGCCGGCCGCGACTTCCGCCCCGAAACGCTGTCGGCGCTGATCCTGCGCAAGCTGGTCCAGGATGCCACGCACCGCATCGGCGAGGTCAGCCGGGCCGTCATCACCGTGCCGGCCTACTTCGACGACACGCGGCGCAAGGCGACCAAGGACGCCGGCCGCATCGCCGGGCTCGAGGTGCTCGACATCCTCGACGAGCCGACGGCGGCGGCGCTGGCGTACTCCTTCCAGTCGCGGAATGCCGCCCAGCTGCACCCCGGCGACCCACTGCCGATCCCGGAGCAAACCGTGCTGGTCTACGACCTCGGCGGCGGCACCTTCGACGTGACGCTGGTCCGCCTGGGCCGGCACCATTTCCAATCGCTGGCCATCGAAGGCGACGTTCGGCTGGGGGGCAAGGACTGGGACGATCGCATCTGCGAGTACGTCGCGGACAAGTTCCAGGCCGCTCACGGCGCCGACCCGCGCGACGATCCGGTGTCGCACGCCGCCCTCAGCGCCGCCGCCGAGCGCGCCAAGCGGACGTTGAGCAAGCTGCAGAACGCGACGATCACCTGCACCCACGCCGGCAAGGTGCTGACGGTGCCGTTGACGCGTGCCGAGTTTGAGAACCTGACGCGCGACCTGTTGACGCGGACTCGCCTGACCACGCAGGAAGTGCTCCGCCAGGCCGGCCTGACCTGGGACAAGGTCGACCGCCTGCTGCTGGTCGGCGGCTCGACGCACATGCCGATGACCAGCCAGATGCTGCGCGAGCTGAGCGGCAAGGAGCCCGACCATTCGCTGGCGGTCAGCGAGGTGGTGGCCCGCGGCGCCGCCATCCACGCCGGCATCGTCGCGGCGCGCAGCGCAGCGCCGCAGCTGGGCCGGCCAATGGCGAGGCGGAAGCGGCGCTCGACCTGCTGGGCGACGTGGTCGAAATCAACGTCAACTCGCACAGCCTGGGCATCGAGGTCAAGAAGAACGACGATCGTATCAATGACGTGCTGGTGCCCAAGAACACGCAGCTGCCGACGGCGTCGAGCCGGGTCTATCGCACGGTCGTCGAGAACCAGACGCGCGTGCGGGTCAAGGTGCTGCAGGGCGAGGCCAGCCAGGCCGACGCGTGCATCGCGATCGGCGAATGCTGGATCGAGGGCATGTCCCCGGCGCTGCCCAAAAGCTCGCCGATCCAGGTTCGTTGCGGCGTCGGCTCCAACGGCCTGGTCGACGTGATGGCCCTGGACATGACCAGCGGCAAGATGGCCCGCGCCGAAATCCACCGCGCCATCGGCCTGAGTGACGAGGACCTGGCCAGGGAAGCCGAATGGGTGCGCGGGCTGCGGGTTCAGTAGACGGGTCATACAGTTTCTAACCCAACGAAGTGGCAATGTCGCGAGTTGGCTGCGCTATGAACGCTGTCGTGCCCTGCAACGAAGAGCTGATTCGGCACCTGCCCTTACCCCTAGCCCAGCTCCTTCGCCGCGCTCACAACGGCAAGACGCCGCAGGAGCGCCACCACACCGCTTACTACCTCTGGGAAGCGGCACTGAAGCTTCTCGGCTCGGTCGCCGTCGTCGAGTATGCCGAGTCGGCCGGCCCGGACGCCGAGTTGGCCGAGCGCTTGCAAAATCTCGCGCGACCCTCGCTGGGGCATTGGTGGGAGTTTATTCGCCGTCTGCTGCCGATTCTGGGCGACCGAGGCAATCGCGGCTTCGCGGCGGCGCGCGACCTGCTGCTGGGTCGCAGCCGCGACGATATGCCGCACGCCGCCGGGCTGGATGCGCTGCTGGTCCAGGTTCTCGAAGGCCGGGACGCCGCCGGCGCGCAGGTCACGGTTCGCCTGACCGAACTGTTCGATCGACTGGTCCGGTATCGGAATCGGGAAATCGGCCACGGAGCGGTCGGACAGCGGACGGCAGCGTACTACGACCACGTGGGTCGGGGCTTGCTCACGGGCGTGGCGGAGATTCTCGGCCGGCTTGATACGCTGGCCGGCCGACGCCTGCTGTACATCGCCGACGTGCGGCGGCACGGATCGGGCCGTTGGCTGGTGGAGCGTTTTGAGCTCGACGGGGAATCGCCGCGGCGCCTGGAATCGCTCGACCTACCCGATGGCGAAGCTGTGCGCCGGCTGCTGCCGGATCGGCTGTACTTGGAGGCCGTTCCCCTTGGTTCGGCGGCGGCGCCGACCGCCGACGATGGACCGAAGACCATCCCGTTGTACCCGCTTCTGATATACGAGCCGGAAAATGGAGACACGCTGTTCCTCAACGCACGCCGCGGCCGGCAGCGCATTGAGTATCTGTCGTACACCACGGGCCAGGAGCTGAGTCGCGACGACCTGGTGTCCGAGCAGCGCGCGCTTTGGCGCGGGTGCTGCAGGTGCCGGTGGACGACCCAAGCGTGGCCGATTGGGCGGCGCGGTCGCAGGCGCAAGAGCAGTCGGATGGGCCGGCCGAGGAACAACCGACAGCGCCCCGCCGGCTCGGCGAATTCGAGCTGTTAAGCGAGTTGGGGCGCGGCGGGATGGGACTGGTGTACCGGGCCTGGCAGCCATCGTTGGGCCGGCAGGTTGCGGTCAAGAAGCTGTATCGCACCGGTGACCCGAAGGCCGAGGCACGCTTCGCGCGGGAAATCCGGGCCCTGGGCCACGTCGAGCACCCGCACCTGGTCAAGATCTTCGTGTCGGGCAGCGACGGCGAGCAATGGTATTATGCCATGGAGCTCGTGGAGGGGGCGACGCTGGCGGCGGTGTGCGAAAAATTGCACGGTCGGGGCCCCCGCCCGGACGCCGTCGATTTGCGCACCTGGCACGACGCGGTGAGCACCGTGTGTGCCGAAGTGCGCCAGGCCGAGAAACCGGTGAGCGACCGAGATTTGAGTGTGAGCGGCGAATCGGCAAGTGCCGCGCAACTGGTCGCCGCGCGCCCCGGGAATGCCTTGCCGCGTGCCGCGGATTCCTATGTTCACCAGGTTGTGGAGCTGGTGCGCCAGGTGGCGGAGGCGGCTCACGCGTTGCACGAGCGGGGAATTCTCCACCGCGACATCAAGCCAGGCAACGTCATGGTGACCGTGGACGCGCACCAGACGGTGCTGATGGACCTGGGCCTGGCCCAGATCGCCGACGAGGTGGAAGGCCGCCTCACGAAGACCCGGCAGTTCGTCGGCACGCTGCGCTACGCCAGCCCGGAACAGGTGTTGGCCGTGGGCGGCCTCGACCGGCGCAGCGATGTCTACAACCTCGGTGCGACCTTGTGGGAGCTGCTCACGTTGCGGGCACTCTTCGGCGCCACCGATCAGACGCCAACGCCGGAGTTGATGCGGCGCATCGAGGTCGAGGAGCCGGAACGGCCGCGCAAGTATCACCCGGGATTGTCGCGCGATCTGGAGGCGATCGTACTGAAGTGCCTGGAGAAGGACGCCGGCCGCCGCTACGCCACCGCCCGCGAGCTAGTGAGCGACCTGCAGCACTTCCAGGCCGGCGAGCCCGTACAAGCCCGCCCCATTGGCAAGCTACAGCGCAACTGGCGCTGGTGCCGCCGCAACCCGGCCGTGGCCGGGATGCTGGCCGTGCTGGGGCTGGTTATCCTGGGCAGCCTTGGAGCCCTCACCGCGCTCTACCTGCATGCCGAGGAGCAGCGGCGGATGGCGCGGGCAATCACCCGGTTCTACGAGGACCACGTGCTGGTCGCGGCCCGGCCAAAGGGCTGGGCAGGCGGCGCCGGCAAGGACGTGACGTTGAAGGACGCCCTCGATCACGCCGCGCCCAAGATTGATGAGGCCTTCGCCGACCAGCCGGAGCTGGAGGCTGCCGTTCGCAACACGCTTGGCATGACGTACCACTATCTTGGGGATTTAAAGGCCGCCGACATTCACCTTGAAAGGGCCTACCATATCCGCCTTAAGCAACTCGGCGCCACTCATCTGGATACGCTTACCGCCATGCATAACCTTGGCAAGAATCGCATACGCTCAGGGGATTTTGCAGGTGCGCAATCCCTTCTTGAGGACGCGCTGCAAAAACGACGCCAGGTCCTCGGGCGCGAGCATGAAGATACCTTGTGGACCCAGGTACACCTCGGGTGGGCGCTGTCGGAGCAGTACAAGCTCGATGAGGCGGAAACGGTGTTGCGCGAAGCCATCGAGTTGTGCAAGCGTGCGTTGCCGCCCGACCACCTCTACACCCTTCATGGGCAACATGACCTGGCCATCGTGCTTTGGGAAAAAGGCACCCTGGAGCAAGCCGAGGCGTTGGCCCGCGAAACCCTTGCAGGGCGAAGCCGTTCGCTGGGGGCGGATCACCCCGATACACTGCGTACGATGGGAAGTCTGTCCTGGCGCCTCGTGCAGATCGGTAGACTCGACGATGCCGAGCCGCTCTGCCGCAAAGCCCTCGAGTCCAGACAGCGCGTGCTCGGGGAGCAGCACATTGAAACGCTGTGGTCGGAGTTCTTCCTGGCCGAGTTGCTCCGGGCGAAGGGCGATTTTCGCGAAGCGGAGACGTGGTTCCGTCACTGCCTTATGGCGCAGCGCAAACCTGGGGCCGCCTCGCCGCCCGTTGATGTCGCCGGCACGCTCGCCTCTCTCGGCGATCTGCTGACCGATGACGGCCGGCCAGCAGAGGCGGAGCCTTTGCTGCGTGAGTGCCTGAGCATTCAGGAGAAAGAGCTGCCCCCAGGCAACCGCTGGATCTCCAGCACGCGTAGCATTCTTGGTTGTGCCTTGGCCAGACAGGGCAAGTTTGCCGAGGCCGAGCCGCACCTCGTCGAAGGATGCCAGGCGCTGGCCAGGGCAAAAGGTACGCCCGCCCAGGAAGTAGCCAAGGCCTTCAATCGCACCATCGAGCTCTACGAGCGCTGGGGCAAGCTGGAACAAGCCGAGGCGTGGCGCAAGCAACGCCCGGATTCGGGGAAGCAGATAGCCATGCCGTGAACCGACGAGGACCTCATGCCAATTCAATCCTGGTTTCTCGTAACGCTATTCATGCTGTTGTCGTCGTCGCGTGCGCTGGGACAATCGCCGGATCGCGAGGATCGCGAATTCTTCGAAACGAAGATTCGCCCCGTTCTGGTCGAGAATTGTTTCAAGTGCCACACCGGCAAGAAGCCCAAGGCCGGCCTGCTGCTCGACGCGCGCCGCGCTGATTCAGGGCACCGACAACGGCCCCGCGATCGTCCCCGGCGTCCCCGAAAAGAGCCTGCTGATGAAGGCGATCCGCTACGACGACGCCAACCTCCGCATGCCGCCGCGCGGCAAGCTCCCCGACGCGGTCATCGCCGATTTCGCCGAGTGGATCAAGCGCGGCGCTATCTGGCCTGACGATGCGAAAAAGCCCGCCGTCGCCGACTCGAAGGACTTCGACTTGCGGGCGCGCCAGGCATTGGTCCCTGCAGCCGCTCGCGCATCCGGCCCCACCGCCGGTCAAGGACGCAGCCTGGCCGACCTTGCCGATCGACTACTTTATCCTGAGCAAGCTGGAAGCGAAAGGGCTGACCCCGGCGCCGGCCGCCGATCGGCGGACGCTGATCCGGCGCGTGACGTTCGACCTGAACGGACTGCCACCGACCAGGGAGGAAATCGACGCGTTCCTCCGCGATGACTCGCCGGGCGCGTTTGCCACCGTGGTCGATCGCCTGCTCGCCAGCCCGCGCTACGCCGAGCGCTGGGCCCGGCACTGGCTCGACCTGGTGCGCTACGCGGAGACATTCGGCCACGAGTTCGACTTTCCGATTCCCGGCGAGCCCTGGCGTTATCGCGACTACGTCATTCGGGCGCTCGACGCCGACCTGCCGTTTGATCGCTTCATCACCGAGCACATCGCCGGCGACCTGCTGCCGCAGCCGCGCCGGCACCCGCTCGACCAGACCAATGAATCGGTGCTCGGCACCGGTTTCTGGTGGCTTGGCGAGGCGAAGCACTCGCCCGTCGATTCGCGCCGACCAGGCCGACCGCATCGACAACCAGATCGACGTCTTCGGCAAGGCATTCCTGGGCATGACGCTCGCCTGCGCCCGCTGCCACGACCACAAATTCGACGCGATCTCGACCCGGGACTACTACGCGTTGGCCGGCTACCTGCAAAGCTCGCGGCAGGATCTTGCGTTCATCGACGACCCGGCGGAGCGTGCCCCGAAACTGCGGCGGATGCGTGAAATCCTGGGGCAGATCAAGGCGATGGTGGCGCGCAGCTCATGGCGCCGGCCTTCGCCGCGGGAACGCACACGATCTTCGCGGACTTCAGCAAGGACGCGTGGTCGCAATGGTTTACCACCGGCGAGGCATTCGGCGACCGTCCAAGCCAGGCGGGCGACGTGATGCTGCAAGCCGGGGCGCAGCCGATCCGCGCTCGTGCCGCCGGGGCTCGCCCATAGCGGTACGCTGTCGACGACGCTGCAGGGTACGCTGCGCTCGCCGACGTTCACGATCACACAGAAGCACATCCATTACCTGATCGCCGGCAAACAAGCCCGGGTGCGGCTGGTGCTCAACGGCCTGCAGCTCATCCAGGATCCGATCTACGGCCGGCTCGCGTTCACGGTCGACCACGAGGCGCTGCAGTGGCGCTCGCAAGACCTCTCGATGTGGCTCGGGCAGCGTGCGTACGTGGAGATTCTTGACGACGGCCCGGGCTATGCGGCGCTCGCTGCGGTCACGTTCAGCGATACGCCCGCCCCACCGCCAGCGCCCGGCGCGGGTCCACCGACTCCGCCTGCCGAGACGCAGAAAAAAGTGCAGGCGCTCGCCGCCGAATTCCACCAGGTTGAGGCGAGCCTGCCGCCGCCGCGACGCGCCCTGGCCATCGCCGACGGCTCGCCGGTTGACGAGCATGTCTTCAATCGTGGCAACTCGAGCGAAGCTCGGCGCGATCGTGCCGCGGCGTTTCCTCGAAGTCTTCGGCGGCGACAACGTAGCGGCGCCGAAGATTGCCAGCGGACGGCTCGAATTGGCTCGACAAATGACGGACCCTGCGAAAACGCCGCTCGTGCCGCGGGTGCTCATCAATCGCCTGTGGAAACACCATTTCGTCGAGGGCATCGTTCGCAGTCCCGATGATTTCGGCGTCCGCGGCCAGGCGCCGACACATCCGGAATTGCTCGACTTCCTCGCCGGCGAGTTCGTCAAAGAGGGCTGGTCGCTCAAGACAATGCACCGGCTGCTGGTGCTGTCGAGCGCGTATCGCATGGCGAGCCGGGCCGACGCGAAAACGGACGAAGCGGACCCGGACAACAAACTGTTGCACAAGATGCCGATCCGCCGGCTCGAAGCCGAGGCGATTCGCGACGCGGTGCTGGCGGTCTCCGGGCGGCTCGAAGCTACCGAGTTCGGGCCGAGCGTCATGCCGCACCTGACCGCCTTCATGGTCGGCCGCGGCCGGCCCGGCGTCAGCGGCCCGCTCGACGGCGACGGCCGGCGCAGCCTGTATCTCGGCGTGCGCCGCAATTTCCTCAATCCGATGTTCCTGGCGTTCGACTATCCGACGCCGTTCTCGACGCGCGGCCGGCGCAGCGTCTCGAACGTACCGGCGCAGGCGCTGACGATGATGAACAACCTGCTAGTGGCGCAGCAGGCCGAGCGCTGGGCCAGGCGCATCGTCGAGGCCGGCCCGCGGTCGCCGCGGCAGCGCTTGGACCGCATGTACGAGGAGGCGCTGGGCCGGTTGCCTGCGGATGCCGAGGCCGACGATGCGCTGGCGTTTGTGCGGCAGCAGGGCGGTGATTTGCGGGCGTGGAGCGATCTGGCGCATGTGCTGTTCAACGTCAAAGAATTCATCTTCGTCAACTGAGGGTGCCGTGGACGCGATCATCGTCGACGCCCACCCGCTGCTGGACCTGCGCCTTTACGACGGAGTTTCCAGCTCCGCTTGGACAAACGCCAACGCCGCCGGAGATCCTGACGTTCCTGTCGCTCGAGCCAACAATGGACCTGGACGACCGCATCGAAACGCTTTGCCTTGCCGACCAACAACTCGCCGCGCCTACGGGGCTCAAGAACGACAACGTGGTCCGTGAAGCTATCCGCCGCCTGTTGCGGCATGGCGGCTTCAAACCCTCAGGCCGCAGCAAGCCGGCGTCGGAGTATCTCGTCCGCGCCGTCGGTGACGGTGCGCTTGGCTCGATCAACGCGGCCGTGGATATTTGCAACATCGTGTCGCTAAAGAGCGGCTTGCCGATCACCGTGGTGGATCTCGCGAAAGCAAAAGAGCCGCTTCGCGTCGGCATCGCGCCGGCCGGCTCGACGTATGTCTTCAACGCCTCGGGCCAGACGATCGATCTTGAAGGGCTGCTCTGCTTGTTCGACGCCGACGGCCCGTGCGGCAACGCGGTCAAGGATGCCCAGCGAACCAAGACCGACGCGGAAACACAGCGCACGCTGACGTTGATCTGGGGCACGATGGAATTGCCAGGGCATGCCGCGAACGCAGAAGCGTGGTATCGCGACTTGCTGCAGCAGGTGAGTGCGACAACAGAATCCGCTAAAATAAGAGCAACCTCCGTTTCGAATTGACGGCACATGGTGATCGTGTCATGGAAACTGCGTCCAACCCACTGACCGCAGAGCAATATGCATCGCTGCGCGACGACGGCCGGCTCACCGAACTCGTGCGCGGGAGGATCGTCGAAGTGAACCCGCCCAAGCCCTGGCATGGTTACGTGTGCACGAGGATCGTCCGCTTCGTCGATCGATTCGCAGACGAGAATGATCTGGGGCGAGTTATAGGCAATGACTCCGAAGTTATCACAGAGCGCGGCCCGGATACGGTGCGCGGAGCCGACATCTGCTTCTACAGCTACCAGCGCGTGCCGAAGGGGCCTATGCCACGCGGTTCTCTGGATGTCGTGCCGGAATTGGTCTTCGAGGTGCGGTCGCCCGGCAATACTTGGGCCGAGTTGCTCCGCAAGGCGGCCGAGTACCTGAATGCGGGCGTCCTCGCGGTCTGTCTCGTAGACGCGGATCGCGAACAAGCGATGATTTGCGAGACGGACGAGGTACCCCGGATTTTGGGCAAGGACGACATGCTTACCTTTCCACAGATTCTGCCCGGATTTGCGCTGAGGTTGTCGCTGTTGTGGGAGTAGCGCAACCCGATGCCCACACCGCGCAGGCGAACACGCGCATTTGCGAGTGGGGTCGATGAGGAGATGGAATGCACTGCCGCAGATTCTTCCAGCCGCTGACGCGCCGCGATATGCTGCGGCGCTGCGCCAACGGCTTCGGCGCCGTCGCGCTGGCGGGGTTGCTGCACGAGAGCGGCGCTCGCAGGCGGGGCCGATGACGCCGCGGCGGCCGCACTTCACGCCGAAAGCACGCAACGTCATCTTCCTGTACATGGACGGCGGGCCGAGCCAGATGGACACGTTCGACCCGAAGCCGCGCCTCGATCGCGAACACGGCCAGCCGCCGCGCTTCCGCGTCGAACGCACGCAGTTCAACAACAACGGCAATGTCCTCAGGAGTCCGTGGCGCTTTCGCCGCTACGGCCAGAGCGGTGTCCCAGTCAGCGACCTGTTCCCGCACACGGCCCGGCATGTCGACGACATGGCGATCGTGCGGTCGATGGTGTCGAACTTCTCCGAGCACACCAACGCCAATTATTTCCTGCACTCGGGCCACGGCCAGCAGGGCCGGCCGAGCATGGGCGCGTGGGTGACCTACGGCCTCGGCTCGGAATGCGCCAACCTGCCCGGCTTCGTGGTGCTCGACAGCGGCCAGATTCCGCCGGGCGGGCTCGATTGCTTCGGCAGCGGTTTCTTGCCCGCCGCGTTCCAGGGTTCGCTCTTCCGCGGCGGCGGCGAACCGGTCGCCGATCTGCGCCCGGCCGGCAATCCGCAGGTCCAGGCCGGCAAGCTCAATCTGCTGCGCCGGCTCGACCAGGCCAACTTGCAGCGCACCGGGCCCAGCGATGCGCTCGAATCGGCCATCGCGAACTATGAGCTGGCTTGCCGAATGCAGACCGCGGTGCCGGAACTGATGGACCTCGCCGGTGAAAGCCCCGCCACGCGCGCCCTCTACGGACTCGGCGATCCGGTCACCGACGTGTTCGGCCAGCGCTGCCTGGTTGCGCGCCGGCTGGTCGAACGCGGCGTGCGCTTCGTCGAGGCGCTTTGCCCGCCGACCGGGGGCGATCGCTGGGACCAGCACGGCAACCTGTACCAGGGCCACCTCGAACAACGCCCGGGCCGTCGACCGGCCGATCGCGGGATTGCTCCACGACCTCAAGGCGCGCGGCCTGCTCGAGTCGACGCTGGTGATCTGGGGCGGCGAGTTTGGCCGCACGCCGATGGCCCAGGGGAGCGACGGGCGTGATCACAACCCGTTCGGCTTCACGATGTGGCTGGCCGGCGGCGGCATCAAGGGCGGCACCATCCACGGCGCCACCGACGACTACGGCTATCACGTCGTCGATGGCCGGGTCGAGATGCACGACCTGCACGCGACGATGCTGCATCTTTTGGGTTTCGATCACACGCGGTTGACGTTCCGCTTCGGCGGCCGCGACATGCGATTGACCGACGTGCACGGCGAAGTCGTTCACGGTATTTTGGCGTGAGAGAATCCTGAAGTCCGGCGTAACGGAGCGATGCATGCGCACCTGGTGGGGCTGGAGCACGGAGACGACGCTGGCCGAATCGGGCTACTTTTTTTGCCCCGAGTGCCAGGGCCGGCAGCCGACCGGCATTTACCACGTGCGACGGCGCTTTCACGCCTGCCTGTTGCCGGTCTACACGCAAGCGATGGCGGCGTTCCATCGCTGCGGGGGCTGCCGGCGCGAGTATCCCGCCGAAGAAGGACATGGCTTCGACTTCAGCGATCGTCCTGAGCCGAGCGTGTGGACCTGCTTCAAGTGCGGCACCGCGGCGCCGGGGCACGTCTTTGTCTGCCCGCAGTGCGGCTTCTCGCTGAACCGCACCCTCGAATCGCTGCCCCCCGAGGAAGCACGCTGATGACGACGATTAGCCCGACGACACCCGCCGACATCGAGGCGCTCATCCGGATGACCGCCGCGACGGGGCTGTTCAAGCCAATGGAGGTCCAGGCGCTGCGCGAAGTGCTGGACGATTACTTCGCCGTCAATTGGAAGCACGGCCATGTGTCCATCACGTGCGAGGAGGCTGGCCGTCTCCTGGGCTTCGCATACTATGCGCCGGCGGCGATGACCGAGGGCACCTGGTACCTGTACTGGATCGTGGTCCGCAAGGACGAGCAGGCGCGCGGCCTCGGCAGCCAGATGCTGGCGCACCTGGAGCATGACATCGCCGCCAATCACCGTGGGCGGGTGCTGTTCGTGGAAACCGGTTCCTTGCCGCACTACGAGCTGACGCGGAAGTTTTACCGCAAGAACGGCTACGAGCAGCATGCCGCTCTTGAAGGATTTTTACGCGGCCGGGGACAGCATGGTGGTGTTTCGCAAGGCACTGGAGTAACCGTCTTCGTGGAGCGGTCGCCGGCCGCAGAGTCTGTGAGGTTCCCATGCCGGATTCGACAACATCGCCGACGATCGCCGACGAGCCGGTGCCGTCGATTGCCGCGCGCGCCGGACGCAACCCGGCTCGGCGATATCTCGGCGCAGCAGTGGAAGTCCGGCATCGCGGCGTGGCTGGGCTGGCTGTTCGACGGCCTGGACATGCACCTGTACCTGCTGGTCGCGCTGCCGTTTGTCGCCGAGTTGCTCCACGCGGACAGGAAAGACGCCATCGTCGCTTCGCGCTGCGTGGATTCAGGCCGCGTTCCTGATCGGTTGGGCCCTGGGCGGCGGCTTTCTTCGGCGTGATCGGCGATCGTCTCGGCCGCACCCGCGCGCTCATGCTAACGATCCTCACCTATGCCGTCTTCACGGGGCTGTCGTACTTCGCCCAGACCTGGTGGCACCTGTTGATCGTGCGGTTTGTCGCGGCCCTCGGCATCGGCGGCGAGTGGGCCATCGGCGCCTCGCTGCTATCGGAGAGTTGGCCGCGGCGCTGGGGGCCGTGGATCGCGGCGGTGCTGCAGACCGGCGTCAATCTCGGTGTCATGCTGGCGAGCCTGACCCTGTTCCTGATGGCCGACCTACCGCCGCGCACGGTGTTCCTGGTCGGCGTCCTGCCGGCCCTGCTGGTGCTGTGGATTCGCCGTGCCGTGCCGGAGCCGGAGGAATGGCAGCAGGCACGGCAGCAGCGCGGTGCCGATGCGCCGCGTTTCCTGGACCTGTTCCGCAGCCCGGTGCGGCGGGTGACCGTGCTGACGCTGGCGGTGTGCGCCCTGGCGCTGACGGCGCACTGGGCGTTCCTGTTCTGGTCGATGCAGCAGCTCCGCAACCTGCCGGAGTTGCTTGAGTGGACCGACGGCGAACGGAGCCGGCTGGTCAGCAAGACGATGTACGCCCTGATTGGGTCGTCGATCGCGGGCAATTTCGTGGCCGCCGTGATCGCCCGCTGGCTCGGCTATCGCCGGTCCATCGCGCTGTTGTGCCTGGGCTATTTCGCCACCATGCTGGGCGCTTACGGCGTGGCCCGCGAGTACACGTCGTTGCTGCCCTGGCTCGTGGCCATCGGCGTCTTTCACGGCGTGTTCGCGCTGTTCACGATGTACATGCCGCCATTGTTCCCAACGCTGCTGCGCACCACCGGCGCCGGCTTCTGCTACAACTTCGGCCGTATGGCTGCGGCGTTCGGCACGGTGTTTTTCGGCCTGTTCACCGACGTGGGCGACTTCCGCATGGCGCTGCTTTCCTCCGCATTCCTGTTCGTGCCGGCCGCGGGAATCGCGCTGGCCCTGCCGGAGCCGCCCGATGCAACGCAGCAACTCGCATGATCAACGGCGCTTCGCGCCCTAATCCTCAATCGCGGAGTTGGCGAGTTCCTCTTCGGGCGTGACCCCGACAATCAACAGGACGTGCCGCCGCTCTTCCTCAGTCAGGTGGGTCGCCAGGATATCGTGGATCATGTTCTGGCGTTCCATGGTGTCCATACGGCGGAATCGCTTCGAGGTGACGACTCCTATGATCCGGTCGTCGTCGCGGAGGTCCACCTTGTCCGGGGACGGGAAGCGCTGCTCCAGAATCTTCTTGAGCTTCCGAACTATTGCCATTGGAGGACCCCTTGATCGATGAATCGTTGGGCGGCCCTGAGGAGGTCGTAAGCTTTCGCCTTAAGCGGGTCGCCCTTCACACCTTGATACAACTTCATCTTCTTGAGGTGAGCGAGGAGCCGCGCCTCTGAGGCGAAGCGGTAGTTGTTTCGCCACAGGATGAAGACGTCGTTCACCGAGGACCACAGCAACTTCTGGTGTCCGCGAATCTGCTCGTCGGTCAGCCCCTTTGTCTTCAACTTGTCCGGGTCCACGTCGAGCATGCCGCTTTCCTTGAACAACCGCAGGACATCATGGCGCGACTCGAATTCGCGTTTCCGCGCGACCATGTACGCCCGTAGGAGGCACTCAACAGCGAGACCAGCAGCGTACATTGCGAGGGCGTAGTAACCCTTGCCTTCCCGGTACAGATGCTGAGCTTGGCTCATCCGTTCTACGCTGGCGCTGAAATAGTGATCTGCGGTAAAGTCCATTTGCCCCGCGCTACAGATTTCAGGCCGCCCCCCGCTCGTCGGCCTCTCTCGAGTCGCCTAATCGCGCGGCGGGTGTCGTTGGTTCAACTGTACCCGGGAATCGTGTGGATGAAAAGCTCAAGCTCAAGCTTAAGCCGAAGCTTTCGTTCGCTGTCCTTACGACCCAGACCCGCTCGCGCCTGGTGCGGACCCTGGCTGGCTCCCCGAGCGATTATGCCGCGTGCCCGAGCCGCCGCCACCGCCCATCTTGGGCCTGCCTGGGGTGCCGTCGCCTTGCAGCGCCGCGCGGCGTAGCGTCTCGTACTCCGCACGCGAGCCGACGAAAAAGTTCAGGTGCGGCCCGTCGCTATTCAAGGTCCAGAAGCCCAGGTCGAACCCCTGCGGTTCGCGGAGGAGCTGCTTGCCGTCGGCCGACACGGCTTGATAGTCGAAGGGCGTGACATGCCCAAGCAACGCGGGACCGTCGATCTCAACCGTGCCGGCCGGCGTCACGTCAAAGCGGAAAGTACGCAGGCCTGGCGTGCTCGGCACGTCCGGGCGCACCGTGAGCCTTCCCTTGATCGGGCCGCGGAAACCGGGCGGCAGCTTCAACTCGACCGTGGGCCGCGGCTCGGCGTACAGCTCGATGACCAGATCGACCGGACGCTTTTCGACCTTCTCGAACCAGCCCGCCGGCTTGAGCGCTTCCACCGTGCCGAGCGACAGCGTCCGCTGCTCGAACAGGTAGCCCTTGCCGGTGACCTCGGCGAGCACCCCGGCCGGACCGAACGGCGCCGCCTGCAAGCGGACCACGCCGTCGGGGGCGGTGGAGCCGATCGACTCGTAGGGCGCCTTGGAAGCATGCACAAGCGGATAGGAGATGTGTACGACGGCGTCGGGAATCGGCTGCTTCGTCTCGGCGTCGCAGACGAGGATGCCGATGGGGCGATACGCGTAGAGCGTCTGGCAGCCCGGCGCCAGGGCCAGCACCAGGAAACACACGCACCCGTTGAGCCGCCGCCGATCGCGCATCGCACACCTTGCCGGAAATCGTATACCGACGCCCGGTCCGTTACTGCCTATGCCAATTACGCAGCGATTGGTCAAGCCGGATCGGACCGCGAGCCGCCCGCGCGGTCAACATGCTCTACTGCGGGACCGATTGCGCCCGCTGTTCTGCGGCCGGGCCATTCGCCGTGCTGCCGTTCCCGAACTGCAACAGGTCATTGAGTACCTCGACCGCCCAGCGATCTTCAAGGCGAGCCAGGTCGCCCACCAACTCGATCATCCTCTGGAGCAACGGGCCCTCGTCGACTTGAAGAGGCACGAGAACGGTCGGCGTATCGTCGGCGACGGCCGGCGCCTCGAACATTTCAAGTACCGGGTTCTCGGCTGGGCCAAGAGACTTCCAACCGCGGTGGAGGAGGTAAGCGCGGGCACCTGCGGGGCGCAGGTCGGCGATGCGCGGATCGATCCATGGATTGCGAAACTTCATGTTTTCTTCCTTTCCGCAAGGCGACCCAAGATGTCTTGTACTACCTCGGCCGAGAAGAGATTCACAACAGGAATCTCGATTCGCGTAGCGTGGCGTGTCTCCACCTGGGGAAAGCCCTCGAGCGCTAGCCAATAGGCACAGTGGCGGATCGCCAAATGCTCTGGCGATTGGTACACCCAGTCAGGTTCGTCTGCCGGCATGACGAGCGCGACCAGGATACGTGGGCAGAACGTCGCCGGGGTGCGCAGATAATTGTAGGTATCCACATCGAGGTCGAGCTTCACTTTTTCTTCGGTGACACTGGCGCGGGTCGTGCTCCGAAGTTGGAGATCCAATTGCAGGCTCGTGTCCATGTGCCGCCGGTCGCAACTTTCCTTAGGGACAGGTCGATGCCATAGTCCGGGTCTGGCCTGCTGCAAAGCACGCCTGCCTGGGCCGCAATTGCATGAACATAAGCCCGGCAAAGCATTTCCTGCCGATGCTGCTTGGTTATCATGTGCCATGCTCGTATCGATACTCGGTGCGCCGCGCCCGCCAGCCATTCCGCCTATAATGAGAATACGAACAATTTCCCCCCACGGAGGCTTTGCATGTCGCATCACTACTGGCTATCCGCGCTCTGCCTGGCGAGCCTGAGCTTTGCCGTGGCGGCCGGCGGGACCTCGCTGAAGTATCCCGCAACCAAGCGCGGCGACCAGGTCGACGATTATCACGGCACCAAGGTGGCCGACCCCTATCGCTGGCTCGAGGACGACGTCCGCAAGTCGCAAGGACGTCGCCGACTGGGTCGCCGAAGAGAACAAGGTCACCTTCGCCTATCTCAAGGACATCCCCGCCCGCGACGCGATCAAGAAACGCATCACCGATCTGTGGAACTACGAAAAAATCTCGCCGCCGCATCGCTACGGGCGGCCGCTACTTCTTCAGCAAGAACGACGGCCTGCAGAACCAGGCCGTCTATTACACGCAGGAAACGCTCGACGGCGCAGCCCGACGTGCTGCTCGATCCCAACACAGTGGTCCAAGGACGGCACCGTCGCCCTGGCGGGCATGGCGTTCAGCGAGGACGGCAAGTACCTCGCCTACGGCGTCGCCGAGGCCGGCTCCGACTGGAACACCTGGAAGGTCATGCACGTCGAATCGCGCAAGCAGCTCGGCGACGAGCTGCGCTGGATCAAGTTCAGCAACATCTCCTGGACGCACGACGACAAGGGCTTCTTCTATAGCCGATTCCCCGAGCCGAAGCCGGGCGAGAAGTTTCAGGGCCTGCCGCTCAACATGAAGATGTACTACCACCGCCTCGGCACGCCGCAGAGCGAGGACGTCCTCGTCTACCATCGGCCCGATCAGCCGAACTGGGGCTTGAACGGCGAGGTCACCGACGACGGCCGTTACCTGATCATCTCCGTAACGGACGGCACGACCAGCCGCAAGAGCCGCGATCGCCTACAAGGACCTGAACGAGCCGTTTGGGCTGCCGATCGACCTGATCGACGACTTCGACGCCGTGAACCAATTCATCGCCAACGACGGGCCGATCTTCTACTTCAACACCGACCTCGACGCCCCGCGCGGCCGCATCGTCGCCATCGACATCCGCCGGCCCGATCGCAAGCACTGGGAAACCGTGGTGGCGCAGGCCCCCTCGACGCTGGAGATCGCCGCGTACGTCGGCAACCTGCTCATCTGCAACTATCTCAAGGATGCCCGCACGCAGGTCCAGCATGCACAAGCTCGACGGGCAGCTTCGTCCGCGAGGTGGACCTGCCCGGCATCGGCGCCGCCGCCGGCTTCGGCGGCCGGCCGCAAGACACCGAGACGTTCTACACCTTCACCAGCTTCAACACGCCGGCCGACACCTATCGCTACGACCTGATCACCGGCGAAAGCCAGCTGTTCCGCGAGCCGAAGGTCAAGTTCAACCCCGACGACTACGAGGTTAAGCAAATCTTCTACCCGAGCAAGGACGGCACGAAGATTCCGATGTTCATCAGCCACAAGAAGGGGCTGAAGCTCGACGGCAGCAACCCGACGCTGCTCTACGGCTACGGCGGCTTCAACATCAGCTGACGCCGCAATTCAGCGTCAGCAAGCTCGCGTGGATGGAGATGGGCGGCGTCTTTGCCGTGGCCAACATCCGCGGCGGCGGCGAATACGGCCGGGACTGGCACCGCGCCGCAACCAAGCTCAAGCGGCCCAAGGCCTTCGACGACTTCATCGCGGCGGCCGAGTGGCTCATCCAGAACAAGTACACGCGTCCGGACAAGCTGGCGATCCAGGGCGGCAGCAACGGCGGCCTGCTGGTCGGTGCCGTGATGTGCAAGCGGCCCGATCTGTTCGGCGCCTGCCTGCCTGCCGTCGGCGTGATGGACATGCTGCGTTTCCACAAGTTCACCGCCGGCCGCTTCTGGATCGACGACTACGGCTCCTCGGACAACGCGGAGGAGTTCAAGGTGCTGTATTCGTATTCGCCGTACCACAATCTCAAGCCGGGCGTGCAGCTATCCGGCGACGCTGGTGACGACGGCGGACACGGACGATCGGGTAGTGCCGTCGCACAGTTTCAAGTTCACAGCGCAGCTGCAGCATTGCCAGGCCGGCGACGCGCCGGTGCTGATCCGCATCGAGACGCGCGCCGGCCACGGCGCCGGCCGGCCGACGGCGAAGGTGATCGAGGAAGTCGCCGACCAGTGGGCGTTCCTGGTGCGCAATCTGAAGATGACGCTGCCGGAGGTGTATTGGTAGGACCCGGGCGTGTTTACGTTTAGCGCTCGGTGGCTGCGCGGCGGGATTCCGCCGCGCAGCCACCGAGCGCTAAACGTGAACAGCGCGATTGCTTTTTTCCCGTTTTGCGCTGGCGAAGCGCCCGGCGCTCCGTTCCAATGGGATCGTTGGCCCGCCGGATCCCCACCTGTTTCGGAGTCCCGCCATGCGTCTGCGTCTGCCGCTTCTTCTCACCGCCTTGCTCGTCCTGGCGTATGCCAGGCCTGCCGGCGCCCAGGAGTTCTTCTTCAAGGACAACGACGTTGTCGTCGTGATGGGCGACAGCATCACCGAGCAGCGCCTCTACAGCAACTACCTCGAGATGTGGACCATCTCCCGCTTCCCCGCCTGGAAGCTGACCTTCCGCAACGTCGGCATCGGCGGTGATCGCTCCACCGGTGGCGACAACCGCTTCAAGCGCGACGTGCTCGCCTACAAGCCGACCGCGCTGACGGTCGACTTCGGCATGAACGACGGCAATTACAAGTCGTTCGATCAGCCCGGTTTTCAGACCTACATGAAGGGCCTGCAGGGCATCGCCACCCAGGCCAGCGCCGCCAAGATTCGCGTCGCGTGGGTCACGCCGCAACCCATTGAGCGGCGCGAACCGGGGCCGCAGCTGACCGGCTACAACGAGACGCTGGAGAAGTACTCCGACGGCGTCGCCGAGATCGCGAAGAAGAACAACGGCCTGTTCTGCGATCAGTTCCACCCGTACCTGTCCGTGATGAACAAGGCCCGGGAAACCGACCCCAAGACCATCGTCACCGGCGGCGACGCGGTCCACCCTGGACCGCCGGGCCAGGCGCTGATGGCCGCCTCGATCCTCAAGGGCATGAACTTCCCGCGCGAGGTGTCGAGCGTGTCGATCGACGCGAGCGGCAAGGGCGGCGACCCGGCGACCAAGAACTGCAAAGTCACGGGACTTGAAATCAAGGGCGGCGTGCGCTTTCAACGGCTCGACCACGCTCTGCCATTCTTTCCGAAGGAGGCCGAGAGCATTCTCAAGTGGACGCCACTGCTGGAGGACATGAACCACTACGGCTTGCAGGTGACCGGCCTAACGCCGGGTAAGTACGAGATTCGCCTGGGCGGCCAAAAGGCGGCGGAGTACAGCGCCGAGGAGCTGGAGAAGGGCGTCAACCTCGCCGCCGCGGCCCTCAAGAAAGGCCCCGTGGCAGACCAGCTCAAGACCATCTGGGCGCTGGTGCTGGCCAAGACGAATTTCTTCCACGACGAGATCTTCCGCGGCGTCGTCCTGGCCGGCAACAACAAGGCCCTCTACGAGGAGCGCATGAAGATCATGCCCCTGCTCGACGAGGCCATCCGCGTCTCGCTGCAGATGCGGCCGTACGATGTCGAGATTGTGCCGGCGAAATAACTAAATCAGTGCGCGTGAATCTGCTGTAGCCGCATTCGTGAGAATGCGGGTTTTCGCGTGGTACGCCCGCATTCTCACGAATGCGGCTACAGCGGGAGAATGCGGGTTTTTCGCGTGGTACGCCCGCATTCTCACGAATGCGGCTACAGCGGGAGAATGCGGGTTTTCGCGTGGTACGCCCGCATTCTCACGAATGCGGCTACAGCGGATTACTTCTTACCTGCCTCGACGCTCCAGATCTTGACGAGCGCGTTGACGATGTCGCCGGAGGCGAGCTGGCTGCCGTCGGGGCTGAACGCTAGCGTGGTGATCGTGTCGGACGGGGCGCTGCCGGCCTTGATCGTGCGCAGCTCCTTGCCCGTCGCGTCCCACAGCTTGATGATCCCGCCGTAACCGCCCGTGGCGAGGCGCGAACCGTCGGGGCTGTACGTGATCGCCCAGATGCCGTCCGGGGTCTTGAGCGCCTGCAGCTCTTTCTTGGCGTCCACATCGTAAATCTTGATGGTGCCGTCGTTGTTGCCCGCCGCCAGGCGCTTGCCGTCCGGGCTGAAGGCGACGCAGTTGAACGGCTCGCCCGGCTCTTTCGTGACCGTTTCCTTCTTGGTCTTGGGGTCGGTGGTCTTCTTGTCGTTCTCGACCTTGAACGCGGCGAGTTCCTTGCCGGCCTTGTCCCAAAGCTTGACCACGCCGTCTTCGCCGGCGGTCGCCAAGGTGGCGCCGTCGTTGCTGACCGCGATGGCCCTGACGGCCTTGCTGTGCGCCTTGATCGTGTTGATGTCCTTGCCGGTCGCGAGATCCCAGACCTTCACCGTCTGGTCTTCGCTGCCGCTGTAGAGGGTCTTGCCCTCCTTGTCGCACGCCAGGCATAGGATCCAATCCGTGTGCCCCTTGAGGGGAGTCCGTTCCTTGCCGGCCTTGGCGTCCCAGATGCGAATCTCGTACTCGCGGACCTTGATTACTTTCTCTTTTTCCTTGTCCTTGTCCTTCTCCTTCACCGTCATCTTGACCATGTCGCTGTCGATGACGTACACGGTGCCGTGGCGATACACCAGCCCCTTCATCGCATCGCTGGTGCCCTTGAGGGTGCTGAGTTCTTTCCTGGTGCCGAGGTCCCAGAGCTTCGCGTCCTTGTCGCGGCTGACGGAGGCAAGCGTCTTGCCGTCCTTGCCAAAGCGAACGGCATAAATCCAGCCCTTGTGTCCCTTCAGTTCCAGCTGAGCGGTATCGGGCTTGAACTCTTCCTTCTTCTTGTCCTCTTTCTTCTCGTCCTTCTTGGCCTTGTCGTCGGTCTTTTTTTCGTCCTTCTTGGCCTTGTCGTCGGTCTTTGTTTCGTCCTTCTTGTCAACCTTCTTGTCCTTTTCCTGAGCACCGGCGTCGATGCCATGGCACAGAAGGGCGGCGAGGAATCCCGTGGCGCAGAGGAGTGCCACACGTTGCGAGATACGCGTCATGGAGGTAAGGCCCCTTGGGGGTAGACAGAACGGATGCGATGGCAGGCTGCCCGCTGGCGTTTAGCGTATGGCGCTGGGCCGTCGGCGGCGCAAAAAAATTTCCGGAAGCGTGCTAGTTCCAGGGGGGCTAGGAACTTCGCGACGCTCCCGGAAGGTTCGGCAAAAGGAAGCAGACGGTGGAAGGAAGTCCTTCCGCAGGAAATCCTTTCCTTCATGGGCCGTCCGTGACGGCACGTTCCCCCGTGGGAACTACTCAGATTGATGATCGCGTTGGACCTGGCAACAACCGATTGACATGGTCCGAATCGTCACATGCACCAACACCAACATGAAAGGTAGTAGCCGCCCCTAGAGGCTTGCCACGCTTTTTATCTTACGGCCCGGCCGGGACCACTGTCAAGCGCCAATCGGCGAAAAATCATGAATTCTTGGGTCCGCCCCCCGCTAGCCGTTCCAGACGGTCCGGACGATACACCGCGTACGCATCGTCCGTCTCCCACAGCCGAACCTCGACCACCGGGAAGCCCTGCGCAGCCGTGAAATCGTAGATCAGCTTGGCGATATTCTCCGCGGTCGGGTTGACGTTGAGCAGAAACACCGGTTCGCCCTGCGCCTGCAAGAACGGCAATGCCGGATCGTCGCGGTGCAGCAGCATGCAGTGATCGAGATGGCTGTCGATCCAGCCGCCGACCACGCGCTTGATTTGCGAAAAATCCACGACCATGCCCAGCTGATCGAGGGCCGGCGCCGCCAGCGTGATGACGGCCCGGCCGTTGTGTCCGTGCAGGTAGCGGCACTTGCCGTCGTAGTGCAAGAGGCGATGGCCGTAACAGAAGCGCAGCTCGCGCGTCACCTGGAACATGCCGGCTCCCCGGTTGCGTGGTGGGCGACGTGCATGCAATGATTGTAGACAAGCCGCGGGATGAGCGCAGCGAATCCCGCGGGTTCCGGGTTCCACCCGCGGGATTCGCTGCGCTCATCCCGCGGCTTGGATGATAGAATACCCCCAGCAAGGAGGGCCGCATGCTGGAAGAATTCGCTGCCATCACCCGCCAGCGCGAGCCGCTGGCGCCGTTCACCTCGCTGAAGATCGGCGGACCCGCCGAGTCGCTGATCGAGCCGCGCACCCCAGCCGAGCTGAGCGCCGTCGTGCAGCGCTGCGTCGAACGGCAGATTCCCTTCCGCGTCCTCGGCGCCGGCGGCGGCCTGCTGGTGCGCGACGAGGGCGTGCGCGGCGTCGTCCTTCGCCTGGCGGCGCCGGCGTTCGCCGAGGTCGTCGTGCAAGGCAAACGGCTGCGCGGGCTGCGGCGCCGCTGGCGACCGTCATCGCCGAGGCGGCGCGCCATAACCTCGTCGGCTTCGAGAGCCTCGTCGGCATGCCCGGCACCGTCGGCGGCGCGCTGCGCCTCAACGCCGGCGATCGCAGCGCCGAGATTGGCCAGTTCGTGCGGCAGGTTGAGGTGCTCGATCGGCAAGGCAAGCGCCAGGTGCGTGAACGCGACGAACTGCACTTTGAACCGGGCCGCAGCAGCCTCGACGAGCCGGTGCTGCTCGCCGCCGAGTGCGAGCTGGAACCGGAGGCGGCGCCGACCGTCCTCAAGCGCCTGATCAAGGCGTGGATTCAGCACAAGGCGAGCCAGCCCTTCAGCTATCAGGCGTCGGCCCGGCTGTTCCGCAACCCGCCGGGGCTCAGCGCGGTCGGCCTGATCGAGCAGGCCGGCCTGGTCGGCACCCGCGTCGGCGGCGCCCAGGTCAACGATCGCAACGCCAACTACGTCGTTGCCGACCCCGGCACCTCCGCCCGCGACGTGCTCAAGATCATCGAGCTGATCCGCACGCGCGTGCAGGAGCAATTCCGCATCGACCTGGAGCTGGCCCTCTCGATCTGGTGAGCCGCCCGTGCCCAAGGCCCGTCCCGCTGCGACGCTCTCCTGGCTTCCCTGGTGGCTCAAGGGCCGCCTGGGCCGTTGGTGCTTGCGCTCCACCGCCCTCGTTGTACTCGTGGGCGGTTTTCTCGCCGGCGTGATCTGGCTCGGCCACTGGAGCCTGGACCAGCTCCACGACCAGGACCGCTATCTCGTGAAGCTGGCCGATCTCGACTGTGACGTACCCGAAGGCATGGCACGGCAGGACTTCCTCGACGAAGTGCAATATGACAGCGGCCTTCCCAACCGCCTCAACGTGCTCGACAAGGAGCTTCCCGAACGGCTGTGGGCTGCCTTCAGGCGGCATCCGTGGGTGGAGAAGGTGGAGGGCGTGACGGTGACGCCGCCGCGCGACA
Source organism: uncultured Gemmataceae bacterium (assembly GCA_963834865.1). Lineage (GTDB taxonomy): Bacteria > Planctomycetota > Planctomycetia > Gemmatales > Gemmataceae > CAWIDK01. Next base: position 1,079,138 of record CAWIDK010000001.1, on the reverse strand, counting down.
TTGCGGTGCGGCTGAGGTTCCGCACGCCGGTGCTGGCGGTGCCGTGGGACGGCGAGCTGCGCGGTGGACAGCGCCGGCATCCTGTTGCCGAAGCAGGCCGCAACGCGCGGCTTGCCGATCTACGATGGTGTGCCGCGACCGCCGCGCGGGCCCGCCGGCACCCACTGGGGCGACACCGACCTCGAACGTGCCGCGCGAAAGCTGCGCGGACAAATCGTAGGATCTACAAATCGTAGGATCTGCCGAGCGCAATTCACTTCTTTTGGGTGCTCGTTAGGCTGAACGCGGAGGTCGGATACTGCGTCGACGGCGTCCGCACGGGGAAGAGAGTGCTCTTCATCCACGACAGATTCGGCAGCATCCGCGTGAAATTCAGGGTCTTGGTCCCGCTCGGGCCGAACGGGTTGGGCAGCGCCTGGCGCATGCTCATCATCGGCAGCATCTGCCCGAGGCCCACGGTCGGCACGGTGGATTTAGCCGCGTTGGTGTTGGTGCCGTTCGTGGCACTGGCGCCGCTCACCGTAAACTGGGCGGGCAGCGGTCCGGCCATACCCAGGGCCAACGCCGCCACCAACGGCCAAAGCTTGCGCATGTTTTGCCTCCCCCCTGGCATCGTGCCAGCGCGTGGGTTCGAATGGAATGCTTTCCGGGATGCCGGCACCATAACATCGGCGCAAATCCTGTCAAGGCTGTTTATCCGTGTAAATCCGTGTCATCTGTGGTTAAGATGGTTTGCCAGGCCCTTACCAGAGTCCCGCGCTTTCCTGGTATCCGAACATCCGGTTGAAATTCTGCACCGCAACGCCGCTCGCCCCGCGCACCAGGTTGTCCTCCGCGACGAGGACCACGACCCGCTCCCGCACGACGCGCACGGTCATGTCGATGAAGTTGCTGTGCGCGCTGTCCTTGGTCGCCGGCACCTGATCGACGACGCGCACGAACGGCGCGCCGCGGTAATACTCGCGATAGAGCTCCAGCAACTGCGGCACGCTCGGCGGCGCCGCAACCGGTCTGGCGTAAATCGTGGTGAAAATGCCGCGGTCCATCGGGATCAGGTGCGGCGTGAAGATCACCTCGACCGGCGCGCCGGCCAGGTCGCTGAGCGCCTGCTCGATCTCCGGCGTGTGCCGATGCTCGCCGACGCTGTACGCCGCCACGCTTTCGTTGCACTCGGGAAAGTGAAAGGTCAGCTTCGGCGTCCGCCCCGCCCCCGAGACGCCGCTCTTGCTGTCGATGATGAGGTCGCGCCGCTCCACCAGCCGGCCCGCGATCAGCGGCGCCAGGCCGAGGATGCCCGTCTGCGGATAACAGCCGGGATTGGCGATCAGCCGCGCGCCGCAATCTGCGCGCCATACAGCTCCGGCAGCCCGTAGACTGCGTGCGCCAGGTTGGCCGGATCGTGGTGCGGCTGGCCGTACCAGGCGCGAACGCCGCCGGATCGCGCAGCCGATAGTCGGCGCTCAGGTCGATGACGCGCACGCCGCGCGCCAGTAGCGGGGCGACGGCGCTGCTGCTGGCGCCGTGCGGCAAGCAGCTGAGGACGCACTCGACGCCGCGCTGGACCAGGCGATCGGCGTCGAACGGCTCCATGCACAGATCGATGCGACCGGCGAGGCTGGGGTGCGACTCGGCAACCGCGAGGCTGCCCTCCTGCCGCGACGTGACGGCGACGATCTCGACGGCCGGGTGGCGGAGCAGGATGTTCAGCAGCTCCAGGGCCGTGTAGCCGGTGCCGCCGAGGATGGCGACCTTGGTCATTTGCAACGCCCCTTCCCCAAGCCCGCGTGGCGAGTCATCGAGCCCGCGGGGTCACCCTTTCTTCCATTTGTCCTTCACTGTACACTGTCCTCGATCACGCGACCACGGAACCCGCGCATGCAAACCATCCACGAAGCGGCCGAGGCGATTCGGCAGCGCAAGCTTAGTCCGCTCGACCTGGTCGAACAATGCCTGGCCTACATCGACCGCTGGGAAGAGAAGGTGCGCGCCTGGGTGTTCGTCGATCGCGACGGCGCCCGCGCCGAGGCGCAACGGCTGACCGCGGAGCTGGAGCGCGGCCAGTATCGCGGCCGGTTGCACGGCATCCCGCTTGGCATCAAGGACATTTTTGACGTGTTCGATTGGCCGACCGCCGCCGGCTCGAAGCTCTGGGCCAACAGCATCGCCCGGCAGGACGCCGATGTGGTGCGGCAACTCCGTCAGGCCGGCGCGATCTTTTTGGGCAAGACCGTGACGACGCAGTACGCCAGCTTCGACCCGCCGGTGACGCGCAACCCGTGGAACCTCGAGCGCACCCCCGGCGGCTCCAGCAGCGGCTCGGCGGTTGCGGTCGCGACCGGCATGTGCCTGGGGGCGCTGGGTTCGCAGACCGGCGGCTCGATCACGCGGCCGGCGGCATACTGCGGCGTGGCCGGGTGCAAGCCGAGTTATGGATTGGTGTCGTGCAATGGTGTCGTGCCGCTGGCACACTCGATGGACCATCCCGGGCCAATCGGGCGATGCGTCAAGGATTTGGCGATCCTGCTCGGTGTCCTTGTGCCGCCGAACACGGTCGGAGGTCTTCATCATCAGGTTACGGACTATATCCAGGTCATCCGGGAGGGGCTGAAAACCACAGGTCCAGAGTTGCGGCGTTTCCGCGGGTTGTTCGAGGACAGGGCACAGCCGGCGGTCTGCGAAGCTATGGACCTCGCCTGTGCGCAGATTCAGGAAAATTGCTACTGGCTCGTTGGGACCGATGCCCTGCCCGCGAGTTTCTGCGAGGTCATTCCCCGCCATCGAACGGTGATGGCAGTGGAGGCGGCCGATTTCCACCAGGAACGACTAGCGCGCCATCCGGAAGACTATCAGCCGAGAATCAGTCAGCTTCTAGAAGAAGGCTTATCGTGCACGGCGACGGAATACGTGCAATGCAAGACGCATCAATTGCAGTTACGTGGAGAGATGGACAGGATCATGCGAACGGGCCATGTCTATCTTACCCCGGCAACAACCTTGCCAGCCCCGGACGCGTCCAGCACCGGCGACCCGGCGTTCAACTCCCCGTGGAGCTACACGGGCCTGCCAACGATTTGCATCCCGACGGGCCAGTTCATTGACGGTTTACCGTTCGCAATTCAATTGGTCGCTGGGACGGGACGTGAGAGCAACCTGTTCATGGCCGCCGCCTGGTGCGAAAAGGCGCTCGGTGTGGGCCCGCTCACGCCGCCGCTGCCGTGGTGATGTGGGTAGGAGAATTGGCCGCCGATTTGGTCGCGCCAGCGAGCGCTAAACGTAAACGGGGATGGGAATCGGAATCCGGTTCACGGCGCCACGAAATCCTTGTCCAGCGCCATGCGCAGCACTTCGATCAATCCCGGGTCCTCGATCCGCTCGAAGACGCCGGCGTGGCTGACCCAGCTCCGTTGGCGGACCAGGCGCTCGGGCCAGTCCTGCGCCACCTCGGTCACGTCCATCACGAACACGATCACGTGATAGGTCTTGCCGTATTTCTCGTACAGATAGCTGCCGATGGGTTCCTGGTGCAAGGTGCCGACGAGGCCGGCTTCCTCCCAGGCTTCCTGCAGGGCGGTTTCGCCTGCGGTTTGGCCCGGTTCGATCAGGCCCTTAGGGATGACCCAGCGCTTGCCGTTGGAGGAGGTGATGACGCAGACCTTGCCACCCCGAAGCGGTAGGGCGGCGGCCTGACGGATGTGCTCAGCGGTCGGGGGCATCGGTGCTTCCCGGGAGGAGAGATCAATCCTATCTCAACAATGAAGCATTCGGTATACCCTCGTCAAGCTCAACAGCTGCAATTCCAGCTTCCCTCATCGTTTCTTCCCACGAGCTTCGCGCCGCCTTCGCCGTTTGACTCGCTTGCCCGCTCCCCAGAGCCGTGATATGATCGCACCTGCTGCGGGACAAGGCCCGCCGACTCTTTTGTCTTGCCGATCGTCGGTCCTGTGGCCCACGCCGCGGGGCGAGTCTTCGAGCCCAGCGGGTTCTCGCCCCGCGGCGTGGATCAGGCACAATCTCATGAGCTATCCCACAACCATCTCCGGTCCGCCCCGCGTCGTGCACCGCCGCTGGCGCGTCCTGGCCGCGATCCTCGTCACGGCCCTGGGGGTCATGGGGGCTGTGTGGGGGTACCTCGCCTGGGCGGAGGAACGCGACTTCCAGGAAGCGCTCGCCGAAACCGATCGGCTCGATCCTGGCTGGCGTTTCCAGGACATCGACGCAGCCCGCGCCAAGGTCCCCGACGATCGCAACGCCGCCCTGCAAGTCCTCAAGGTCCGCCGACTCGGCGGCGCAGGCGGCATGAGCCTTACAGTTGAAGAGCAAATCTGGGCCCTGCCAGGCAACGTGCAGCTCAACGCCGAGCAAACGGCCGCGCTGCGGGAGTTTTTCGCCAACCGGGCCAAGGCGCGCGCCGAGGCCCATCTCTTGAAGGATTTCGTCAACGGGCGATACCCCAACGTCTACGACCCCAAGGAAGCGAACTTCAACCTGGACTGGGTGCAGCGACCGCGCGATATCGCGCGTTTCCTGCAGCTCGGTGCGCTCCTGGCAGTGCAGGAGGGCGATGCCGGGCCGTTCGCCGATGTTTGCCGGGCCAGTATCAACAATGCCCGCTCCATGGGCGACGAGCCGAGCGCGATAGCGCTGCTCGTGCGCATCGCGATCCTGGAAATTGCGCTGGCGCCGCTGGAGCGCGGGCTGGCGCAGATCGAGTTGCCGCCGGCCGAGCTGCGTCGCCTGCAGGAATTGCTACAGGCCGAGATCGACGAGCCGCGCCTGTTGTGGGTGATGCGCGGCGAACGGGCGATTGGCACGGACATGATCGAAGCGATGCGCGATGGCCGTTTGCGGCGCTCGACGCTGGTGTTTGCCCAGAAAGGTTGGCGTGCCTGGGTGCCGAACTGGCTGCCCACGCCGGTTTCGCAGGACCGGGCGGCCTTCTTGCGCGGAATGAACGCGATGGTCGAGGCGAGCAGGCAGCCGGTGGAGAAGCAGCTTGACGCGGTCGACGAGGCGAACGCCAAGTGGCAAGGCCGCGACTGGATGCTGGATGGGCTGCTGCCCACGTGCAACAAGACCGCCCTGGCACATATCCGCAACCAGGCGAGGCTGCTGCGCCATGGTCGCGCTGGCCGCGGAACGCTATCGGCAGGAGCGCGGCTTCTGGCCGGCAACGCTGGACGCGCTGGTGCAAGCGGGCCAGCTCAAGAGCGTGCCGCTGGATCCGTTCGACGGTCAGCCGCTGCGCTTCCAACGGCTGGCCGACGGCGTGCTTGTCTACTCCGTGGGCGCCGACCGCATCGATAATGGCGGCGTGATCGACCGCACTAATCCGGTGGCGCCCGGGACCGATCAGGGCTTACGGCTTTGGGACGTCGATGCGCGGCGCCGGCCAAAGTAACCGCACGCCGCGGGGTGAGTCTGCGAACCCCGCGGGTTCTCGACCCGCGGGGTTCGCGGACTCACCCCGCGGCGTGCAGCATCGGCAGCTTGATCTGGATGTGCCGGTTCTCCTCCAGGCTGCAGAACCACTCCAGCGTGCGCCGGACGCCGTCCTGGATGCCGGTGCGCGGCTGCCAGCCAAGTTCGGCACGCGCCTTCGCGATGCTGAACTGCGTCGAACGGCCGACGAGATAAACAGCCCGCCGCGTGATCGTCGGGGGGCTGGCTCGGCGCAGCAGGCGGGCGATCGCTTCCTTGACGAAGGCGAACCGCATCGCCAGGAAGTACGGAACGCGCTTGCGAATCCGCGGCAGGGAGAGCGCATCGGTCATGGCGTCGACCAGGTCGCGCTGCGTGACCTCGCCCTCGCTGCAGAGGTTGTATGCCTGGCCCTCGGCGCCGGCGTGCTGAGCCGCCAGGATGGCCCCCGCGGCCACGTCGCCGGCATAGATAATGTTCAGCAAATTGTCGCCGCGCCCGATGATCGGCACCCGCCCCGCCAGCAGCGCCGGCACGAGCCGTGGAATCGTGACGCGATCGCGCGGACCATAGATCCAGCTCGGCCTTACCACGGTGCGCGCGGAAAGTCGCGCGCGATTTCCTCGGCGAGCAGCTTGCGCGCGGGTAGTAGTCCCACATCCAGAATCGCTGCCCCAGCGGCGTGTCCTCGGTGACGGATTCGTGCGGCCGCAGCCTGGGATGGCCGTAAACCGAAATGGAGCTAACGTGCAACAGCCGGCCGACGCCCTCTGCTGTGCACGCGTCGACGAGATTGCGGGTGCTGGCGACGGCTTCACGCTCGAAGACCGGCCACGCGCCCCAATCGCTCACGCGGGCAGCGCAGTGGTAGACGATGCCGGAGCCGGTCACCGCTCGGCGAACGATACCGGCGTCGGTCAGATCGCCCTCGACCATTTCGACGCCGATGTTGCGGAGGAACGCGGTGTCCTTGCCGGGACGCACCAAGGCGCGCACCGGCCGGCCCGTGGACCGAAGTTGTTCGGCGATATGGCTGCCGAGCTGGCCGCGGGCGCCGGTAATCAGGCTGACCGGGTCGTGGGGCATCGGACGGCTCCGTCGGGAAGGCGACGAAGCTTGTTGTACAACTCGCACGTTGAGGCGTTAACTAGCGGAGCTCGCCAAGCAGCTTGCGGGCCACCTCGTCGTCCGGGGCAAGCTCCACGGCGCGCTCGAGACGGCGCGGGCTTCGACACGTTCGCCTCGGCCGGCGAGGATCTGGCCGAGCTCGCGCCAGGCCAGCGCAAATTGGGGTCGCACCCGCACCGCCGTGCGCAGCGCCTCGATCGCCGCGCCGGCCCGGCCACGGCGGAGCTCGCAATAGCTGAGATGGTAGTAGTTTTCCGGATTCTGCGGATTGCGGTTGATGGCCTGGTGATAACAGTCGATCGCGCGGTCAAGCTCGTTTTGCCTGCTCAGGGCAAAACCCAACTCGGCCAGCGCGACCGCTTCGCCGGGATGCAGAACCAGCGCCTGCTCCAGCGCCTCCTGGGCCGGCCGCCACTCCTGGCGGCGCAGGTGCGCCCGACCCAGGCTGATCCACGCGGGTGTCGATTGCGGGTTGGCCTGGACCGTTTCCGTCAGCAGCGCCAGTGCGTCAGCCGAGCGATCCTGCGCGAGAAAACGGCGCGCCAGGTCGATGCGGGCGTGGACTTCGACACTGAGCCGCTCGACCTCTTCGAGGTACGGATCGGGCCATTTGCTCTCGGCCAGTGTCGCCAACTTGCGCTGTTCTCGCTGCGCCGCGGGAAGGTCGCCGCGGCGCAGGTGAATCTCGGCAAGCACGACATGCGGCGGCTTCATCGACGGCACCGCTTGCGCGCTCCGCTGCGCCAGCTCCAGTGCCGGACCTAGTTGGTCGCGGTCGAGCGCTAATCGGGCCAAACCCAACGTGGCGCGGGCATCGTCGAACGGCCCCTGGCGCCGTGGGCTGTCCAGAACTTCCCGGAAGTGCCGCCCCGCATCGTCCAGCCGGCCTTGTTCCTGCAGCAACTCCGCCAGCTGGAGCCGAACCGTCGCGTTGTGCGGGGAAGCGGCGAGGGCGCGCTCGAATGCGGCGATGGCCTGCGGTGCGTCATCGACCCGATCGATCTGGCGCACAAATACGGCCACCGCGGCTCGTGCGGATTGAGCCGTTCGGCCCGCACCAGGCAAACCCGGGCCTCGGCAACGAACCGATGCTGGTAGAGGATCATGCCGAGCTGGCCCCAGGAGTCGGCGCGGGCCGGCTCGCGCCGCACCGCCGCGCGCATCGTCAACGGCCTGCACCAGCGCCGGGCTTGCTCCGATGAGATCCACTTCCGGCGGCACCGGCCCAGCGTGCAGCCAGAAATAAGCGGCGGCAAGCACGCCGCCGGCGGCGACGATGACAGCGATAGCGGCGCGACCGATCCGCCAACGGGCGGGTCGGGAGCGATGCGCGATCTGATGGGAGCTGGCCATCTCGATAACACCGACAGTGGCAGTTGTAGGGTGGGTTCCGAAGACTCCACCCACCCTACCTTGTCCCGCTGCCCTTACGCAGGAGCAGTACCCGATCCACCCCGGAGGCTGCAAAGCGCTCGCGCGTGCCATCGGGCCAGGTCACGTCAACCGCGTCCACCTGGGTGACGGCACCGAGTCCGAAATGGGCACGCGGATCGTTGCTGCAAAGGTAACTGCTCGCCGAATGGATCCCGCCGACCCATCGCCGAGCGCCGGCTACGACAACAATCTCGGCGCCGAGCGCATCCCGGCCGCCCAGGGCTGGATCGATCGCCCGCACCATGAGCCAATGGCCGCGCTTGGGCGCGACATTGCGGTAAAGCCGCGCGGGGCCCGCAATGGTGGTCACCAGCAGGTCGATCGCGCCGTCGCCGTCGAGGTCGCCCCAGGCCAGGCCGCGCAACACGCCCCTTGGGCCACAGAACGGCTCGTTGGCGAGCGACACATCGCTGAAGCGGCCGGCGCCGTCGTTGAGGAAAAGCTGGTTGCGTTCGGCGTAATGCATCCAGAACGCGGCGGCGTCACCGGGATCGACCCGGCCCGTATACGATATTTTACCATTAACAATCGCCAGGTCCACGGCACCGTCGTGGTCGAAATCGGCCAGCACCGTGCCGAAGCCGGTGCCCTTCCACAGCGGCGCCGTCAGCCGGGCTGCCGCCGTCCCATCGCGGAACAATCCGCGCGGCGTCTGCCGCCAGAGCGTGTGGTACTCGTCGTACACATGGGTCACGAACAAATCGAACAGGCCGTCGCCATCCACATCGGCGAGTGCGATGCCCATGTTGGCCTGTGCCTGGCCCATCGCGTTAAAGGCAAGGCCGCGCGGCACGGCTTGCTCGGCGAACGTGCCGTCGTGCTGGTTCACCCAGAGGAAGTTGGGATGCTCGTCGTTGGCAACGAAGATGTCCGGCCAGCCGTCGCCAGTGAAGTCGGCGCACACGACGCCGAGCCCATAGCCGGGCGTCTTGCCCAGGCCGGCGGCCGCGGTCACGTCCTCGAAGCGGACCGGACTGGCCGCGGTGCCGGCACCGCCATGGTTGCGGTAGAGCTTGGCGACCTGCCCATTGAAGGTCCGCGGCGGACAGTAATCGCGCCCGCGCGGGTTGTCGCACACGCGGGTCGGATCGTACTCCAGGTAATTGACCACAATCAGATCGAGCCAGCCGTCGCGGTCATAGTCGAAGAACGCGGCCGACGTGCCCCAGAGGAGGCTGTCCAGGCCGGCCTCGCGGGTGACGTCGCGGAACTTGCCGCCGCCGAGATTGAGGAAAAGCTTCAGTCCGCCAAACTGCGTGACGAGCACGTCGGGCAGGCCGTCGTTGTTGACGTCGCCGATGGCCACACCCATGTTGTAGCCTGCAATGCCCAGCCCCGAGCCTTCGGTCACGTCCTTGAAGGTGCCGTCGGGCATGTTCTTGAACAAGCGATTGGTCGACGCGCTCTTGGGACCGCCGTTGGTCAGCAGGTAGATGTCGAGCCGGCCGTCGCCGTCGAAATCGAACAGCGCCGCACCAGAGCCCATGATCTGCGGCATGAAATACGGTCCGTCACCGGGCAGCGGCCCGGCCTCATGCACGAAGTGCAGCCCCGCACTCTCGGTCCAGTCGGCGAACCACGGCGGTTCGAGCGACGCCGGCTCGGCTGCGGGCCGCCAGCCCCAGACGACGACCGCCAGCAATGCTACGAGCGCCAGCGCAGCCGCAGGGAAAAGCATGCGGGGGAATCGACGCGTCCGATGATCGCTGGTTTGGTTCACCTGGTCACACTTACAGATTGGTGTTTCAAATGGTACCAATGTTCAAGACAAATCCGCTGGCCCACGGCTACAATGAAAAGGCTGGCGTTCGCGTATTGGCGGCCTGATTCCCGACGCGTAGCTTACGTTTGAATCCGGACGATTCCCTCTCACTTTGGAGTCACCCCTTGTCCATTACCGTCGAAGCCGTGTATGAAGACGGCGTACTCAAACCGGTCCGACCGCTGCCGCTCCAGGAGCACGCAAAGGTCCACATCACCGTGAAGTCCGTCGCGAGTCGCGTCCGGCAAACGGCCGGATTGATCGGTTGGACCGGCAGCCAGGAAGACGCCGACTTCGTCGCCCTCAGCCCCGAACTTGATCCGCAGGAGAGCGCATGATCAATGCCGACCTGCCCGCGGGCGCGACCGTCTTTGTGGATGCCAGTGTGTTCATCCACCATTTCGAGCCAAACACCTTGTATGGACCGGCTGCCACCGAGTTTCTCGAACGCATCGAAAACCAGGAAATAAACGGCTTCACCGCCACACACATCGTCAGCGAGGTGGCCCACCGACTGATGACGATCGAGGCCATGCAAACGTTCGGCTGGAAGTCGGCCGGGATCGCGCTTCGCCTGCGTAACCATCCGACCGAGGTTCAGACACTGAAGCGCTTTCGCCAAGCCATTCAAGAGATCCCGCTGTGCAACATTAGGATACTGCCGATCGAGGCCGTCTGGCTTGATCCTGCCGCCGAGATTACTCAACGAAGTGGCCTCTTGCACAACGATGCGCTTGTCGTCGCGGTGATGCGTGCTCATGGACTTACCAACCTCGCCAGTGCCGATCCCGACTTCGACCGCGTGCCAGGCGTGACGCGGTATGCTCCGACCTGATATCGTCAATGCGCTCGGTGTCGTCAGCAATTACTTACCTTCGCCGCGGCGAAGCACGACCACGCGGTCGGCCGGCCCGCCGGCAAACTCCTCCACCAGACCGTCGGGCCAGCGCACCGTGATGCCATCGTAGCGCGCCGCCGCTCCCAGCCCGACATGGACGCGTGGATCGCTGCTGCACAGGTAGCTGCCGCCCGGATTCACCAGCCGCAGCCAGCGCTCTTTGCCGGCGCGTACCGTGACCTCGGCGCCATGAGCGTCGCGCTTGAGCCGTGGGTCGAGCACGCGCGATCAGCCAATGGCCGCGCGGCTGCGCGATATTGCGGAGCAGCCGGGCCCGGCCCGCGACGGTCGTGACCAGCAGGTCCGGGGCGCCGTCGCCGTCCAGATCGCCGACGGCGAGGCCGCGGGCGACGTTGGGCGTGCCGCAGAAGGGGGCGTTGGCGCCGGAGATGTCGCGGAAGCGGCCCTGGCCCGCGTTGCGCAACAGCTGGTTACGCTCGCTGTAGTGCTGCAGGTGCGGCCCCAACGCGGCATTGGGAGTGCGCGTCTCCCGTGCGACGCGCCCATTGACGACGGCGATGTCGAGCCAGCCGTCGTGGTCGAAGTCGGCCATCAGCGTACCAAAGCCGGTGCCGCGCCATGCCGTGCTCAGCAGCCCCGCCCGCGCGGTGCGGTCGCGGAACAGCCCGCGCTGGGGGCCCTGCAGCCACAGCGTGTTGTGCTCGGACGCCAGGTGGCTGATGTAGAGATCGAAGAGCCCGTCGTTGTCCACGTCGCCGATCGCTACGCCCATGTTGCCCTGAGCCTGGCCCATCACATCGACTGCGAGGCCGCGGGCATGAGCTTCCTCGGTGAAAGTGCCATTGTGCTGGTTGATCCACAGGTGGTTCGGCCTGTCGTCGTTGGCGACGAAGATATCGGGCCAACCGTCGCCGTTGAAGTCGGCGCAGTAGACGCCGAGCCCTGGACCCGGGGCCTGGGCCAGGCCGGCGGCAACCGTCACGTCCTGGAAACGCACGCACGGCGCCATGGCCAGGTTACGAAACAGCCTGGTGACCGTGCCGCGAAAAACCGACGGCGCACAATAGTCCTTCGTCCCAGCGGTGGCCCGACAAACCCACGACGGATCGTCGTCCAGGTAATTGACCACGACGAGGTCGAGCCAGCCATCCTTGTCGTAGTCGAAGAAGTTCGCCGAGGTGGCCCACAGCGGGTTTGCCAGCCCCGCCGCCTCGGTGACGTCTTTGAATTTGCCGCCGCCCTGATTGAGGAAGAGCCGGACGCCGCCGTACTGGGTCACCAGCACATCCGGCAGCCCGTCGTTGTTGACGTCGCCGATGGCCACGCCCATGTTGTGGCCGGCGATACCTAGACCGGAGCCCTCGGTCACGTCCTGGAAGGTGCCGTTGGGCATGTTCCTGAACAGGCGATTGGTCGAGGCGCTGTTGGGACCGGCGTTGGTCAGCAGGTAGATGTCCAGCCGGCCATCGCCGTCGAAATCGAACAGCGCCGCACCGGACCCGATGATCTGCGGCATCGCATACCGGCTGAGATCACCCGCATCGTGTACGAAATCCAGCCCGACCTGGTCCGTCACATCGACAAACCACGCGGTGGGGGTTCCAGCCGGGTCGGTCGCGTCACTGCCTGGCTTCAGCCAGCAGAACAGCACCGCCAGCACTCCAAGCAGCAGCACGGCGCTGAGGATCCATGCTCGCATACTCATCTCGCTGATCGGACGACGGTCACTGCGGTTGGTAGCGCGCCAGGAGCGGGGCATAGCGCTCGGCGATGATCCGCTCGGTGTAGAAATCGCCACCGGCCTCGTGCAGCACATTGGCAAGCAGACGCTGGGCTTCAGCCGTGTCGCCCGCCTCGAGCGCAACCATGCCGCGCAGCGTTCGGGTGTTGAAGAGCTCGTTGGCGCTCAGACGCCACGCATTGACGACGTCGAGCCAGTGATGCGGCGCGCCTCCCACGCTGTACATGGGCGACACCACGCCCGGCGTCATGAGCAGGGAGCCGCTCGACGCGAGCGTGAAGCGCAGCAGCTTGGCCACCTGCTCCGCGAGCAGATCGTCCCGTTCCTTTAGTTCCTTGGCCAACTCGCGATAGTTGCCCTGAGTGCCGGCGCGGTAGACGCGGAATGGCAAGCCGTGCGGGCCGGCAAGCGGCGTCTCGAATTTCGTCAGCAGCTGCGAGGCCTGACGCGCCTGACCCGTCTTGAACAGCAGGTCGATCGACAGATAACCCCACTGCGATTGTTGCTCCGGCGTCAGCGTGAGCGGGTCCAGATCGTCCAGCATCCGCAGGGTCATGCCCGTGAGCCCCCAGCCTTGCGGGTCCGGGTGTTCCTGGTTGTCCTTGTCGAATTTTCGGAAGGTGCCGGAAACCGCTTCGAGGATCTTGTCGATCGGTTTGCGGTCGGCGGTCTTCACGTCAAAGCTGTTCTTGCGCTGCTTGACCTCGGTGTCGATTAATTTGCGGCGGTCGGCGATCACCTTCTTCTCCTTGCGCAATCTTCCTGCAGCTGGGGATCCGCCGGCATCGCCGCGTCCAGCGCCTGGTCCGCCAGGCCGAGGTACTCCGCCGACAGATCGAGCGCGTGCCGTTTGAGATACTCGCGCCAGCTCGTGGTGTACCTGATACTGCTGAGCAGGATTGCTAAAACCGACCTCGGTCGCGGGCGCAGGGCGGAGACGAGCTGGACACGGCGCAGCGACGCGCAGAGTCAACGGCGCTGGGCCGAACGGGCTGATCCAGTAATCCTCCTGCTGCTGCAGGCGGTTCACGGCATCCGCCAGGTAAAGGTAGCAGCGCTCGTTATTGGGTGCGTCAGCCGCGGCCTGCCAGGCACGCCGCAGCGCCAGGATCGGCACGGCGGGCGGCCACGGGTCGATCGCGGCCCAGAAAAGCGCCCGCGGCTTGTATTCCTCAATGACCGCCAGCTGCCACGTCATCGCCCACGGAGCGTTGAGCGCCCCGGGCTGCAGCGGCACGCTGCCCAGGCTGTACATCGGCAAGACCTGCGTCCGCCCGCCACTGGGCAGCGCGAGCTGGGCTAGTTCGACCGCGCGGACCTACGAATTGCGCATACGCCAGCTTGAGATCCATGTCCAGAGCAGCCTGCGGCAACGTTGGCGGCGGTTCCACGTAGCGATCGAACAACGTGCGGTTTTGCGGCTCCGGCAGTCCCGCGGACGGCGGCCGCTCGGACAGCGGCACCGGTCCAAATGCCAGCCGATTCCAGCCGTCCAGTACCGCATCACCGGGCCAGCGCGACTGCGCGCCCGACCACGCAAAGACGGCCACCGCCTTGTCGGCAAAGCGCTGGAGCCAGCGGTCCGGCTCGGCCCACCAGCTGATGTACACGGGCGTGTTCAGGAAGTTCTCCACGGCGGCGTGATTGAGACGGTAAGTCTCGAAGACGCTCTCCCAGTCGCTCATCTTGCGGCGCTGCTTCTCGAACAGGGCTTGCTTGGCCTTGACGAAATCGGCGGCAGCATGCGGGAACAGATTGTAGCGCGTATCGATGAAGCCCTTCACCTTGCCGGGGCCGGCGAAGTAGGCGCAATAGCACGAAAGGTCCTGCCCCGTGCTGAAGACGCGCACGGGTCCGCCGGGCGGCCGCGACGTCTCAGCCGATTCGCCCAGCTGCTCGGCGGCGCGGCGCAGCGAGACGTCGATGGGAATGTCCCAGCCCACGTGCAAACGCCCGCCGATATCGTGGGGCCCGGTCAACCACCCGGGCCACGCCAGCAGTAGCAGCGCGATCAGCACCAGCACGCCCACGAGCCGGCCTAACCGTACCGGTGCCGCCCACGGCAGCGACGGAGTGCCCTCCGTCGGACGCGTGTACCACGCCGCCAGGTCGCCGATGTTCAGCGCGAGGATGGGGCCGGCAACGATGACAAAAAATGGAATCAGCCGAGACAAAGCGCTCGCCAGTAGCGCGAAGAACACCCAGACCAGGAACCGCGCCGACTGGAACACCGGCCCCCCCGGTTTGCCGCTCAGCAAGCCGTTGACCGCGAACGACAGGAGGCCGAGTCCCAGCAGTGGGAAGAAGCAGACGCCCGCAATGGTGTAACCGAGCGTCGGACTGGTCAGGTAGCGCCGCATGAACGGCGACAGCGTGATCGGCAGCCCCGGATCGGCGTCGTGCAGGATGGCGAGCGTTCGGCCGCCGGCTACGATCACGTTCGGTAGCGGGACGCCGACCGAATCACCGATGCGCACCAGCACATAGGCGAACTCGGGCGGCAGCTGCAGAGCACGTACATGGAACGGGCTGACCAGGCACGCCAGCAGACACGCACCGAACACCATGCCGAGCCGGCCGGACGGAACGCGGCTGCCCTGGCCGCGCCAGCGCTGCAGTGCCAGCCCGGCCCAGCTCAGCCCCACGATGATCGGCCCGAGGACGAACCAGTCATCGAGGTTGACCCAGAAGACGCACAACAGCGGCAGCGCCCACAACCAGCGCGTGCGATCCGGCATCGCCTCCGCAGGTGGCCCGCCGTCGAACACGCCGGCCCGGTGCAAAATGAACAGCGTCACGCCCACGAACAGATACGAGACGAGCACCGGCTGGAGCAGCAAGCGCGTGCTCAGGGCCAGCACTGTCAGCGTCAAGCAGACGGCCACGATAAACCGAGGCGTGTCGCGCGTTCGGATCAGCATGAGGACGATGGTCAGTACGCCGATCACGCAAGCCTTGACGATGATCACGCCCATGCCGCCCAGCGCACCGTACAGCACGTACAGGATGAGCGAGTACAGCCAGGCATGATTTATCCACGGGACGGCGTCCCGTCCCGCGCCGGCCTCGGTGGCGCACGAAAACGGTTCGGCGCCGGCCGGCATGTACTGCCCCTCCACGAGCAGCTTCCCGGTGGCGAGATGCATCCACACATCCGCGTTGAACGCAGGCACGGAGCTGACCAGCACGCTGAGGGCGACGACCAACCCCAGCAGGACCCAGTCCACCGCGGCGAACCAATCGCGGGTCGGCTCCTCGGGCGGCGGCGCCATCGGCACCGACTTCGCGGCGTCCGTCGCGAGTGCATCGGGACGTGGCGCCAGGGTGATTACGTTCTCCGGCGGCGACGGGGACTTGGCAGGTTCGGGCTGGATATCACTGGCCATGCGCGTGATCCTAAGGAAGTCGGTGGGCAATCGTCAGGAACGGGCGCGGCAGCGCCTCGTCTTTAGATTACGAACGCCGGACCGCTTACGGCCGACGAAAAGAGCCTGTGTCGAGAGGGAGAAGTTGGCGGCGCAGGCCGGGAACCTCGATGGCCACAGTAAACACCCTCGATGGCCACGCTGCGTGGCCACCAGCTCTGAAGCGCAAGCTGCCTGGCGATTGATCCTTGCGCTGCCAGGGTAGGCTCGTTGGCCAGCCGGCCACGCCCTCTCGGGAGACACGGCTTGGCCGGACGTTCGCGGATGCGCAGGAAAGTAGAGCATTCGGCTGAACCGCTGGTGGCCCGAAGAAACGCGCCTGCTGGGATTGCGCGGAACATGCGCGCAAGCGAGAGTATCCGACTGCGTTTGCTGTTGAGCGAGAGTCGCGGCGTAGACCGACGTGAACGCGGTGCCAGTGACACGGTGACACGTGTCGGGCTTACGCCTTCACACTCGCGAGTGTAGAATAGAGGGAGTCCATCGCTGCCGTGCCGAGCTCGTTTGCCGGGCAGCACGCGGGCAGGAGAACAGACAATGTTGCAACCGTCTCGCCGGCTCCCGGGCTGGCTATGGCATGGGCTCGGATACGCTGCCCTGTTGGCCGCAGTGGTGGCCATCGCCCTGTGTCCCGCGGCAGAGGAGCAGGGCGCCGCCCAGGGTAAACAGGAACAGGGCCAGATCCAGTCGCCCAACGGCAACCTCTTCGACGGCGGCACCGACTGGCTCAACACCGCCAAGCCATTGACCACCGCTAGCTTACGCGGCCGAGTCGTCCTCCTCGACTTCTGGACCCTGTGCTGAATTAATTGCTTACACATTCTTCCCGACCTGGTCAGGTTGGAAGCGAAATATGGCGGGGCCCTGGTCATCATCGGCGTGCACAGCCCCAAGTTCCCGCACGAGAAGCTGACCACCAGCATCCGCAAGGCGGTGCTGCGCCTGGGCGTGGATCACCCCGTCGTCAACGACGCCAACCTCGTGCTCTGGCGCCGCTTTAACGTCGAGGCCTGGCCCACCTTTATCCTGATCGATCCGGAGGGGCGCTACCGGGGCCGGGCGAACGGCGAAGGACTCTATGACGTGATGGACAAGAGCGTCGGCGCCCTGGTGAAGGATTACCGCGCCCGCCGCATGCTCACCGAGACGCCCATGCCCTTCGCCCTGGAACGCGAACAGCTCAAGGAGCCGCTGTTCTTCCCGGGCAAGGTGCTGGCCAGCTCCAACCGCCTGTTCATCGCCGACAGCAGCAACAATCGCATCGTCATCACCGACCTCCAAGGCAAGTGCCTCGCCGTCGCCGGCACCGGCAAGGAAGGCAAGGCGGACGGCCCGTTCGCCAAGGCCATGTTTTCCGACCCGCAAGGGCTGGCGTTCGACGGCGTCAAGTATCTGTACGTGGCCGACCGCAAGAACCACCTGATCCGGGAGCTCGACATCAAGGAGCAGACGGTCAAGACCATCGCGGGCAATGGCACCCAGGACCGCACGCTGATGCCCAAGCACGGGCGGTCGCGCAAGGCCACCAGCATCGGCCTGAACAGTCCCTGGGGATTGCTGCTGGACAACCAACGGCTGTACATCGGCATGGCCGGCCATCATCAAATCTGGGCGCTGGACGTGCAGCGCAAGCTGATCTGGCCCTTTGCGGGCGATGGCGAGGAAAACCTGCTGGACGGTCCGCCGTCCCTTGCCAAGTTCGCGCAGCCGAGCGGTCTGGGGACCGACGGCACCAACCTGTACGTCGCCGACAGCGAGGTCAGCGGCATCCGCGCCGTGCCGCTCAACGGCACCGGTCCGGTGCGCACCATTGCCGGCGCCGGCCTATTCGAGTTCGGCGACGTCAACGGCCAGGGCAAGATGGTACGCTTGCAGCACGCCCTGGACGTGGCCTCCCACGATGGTGCGCTGTACGTGGCCGACACTTACAACAGCAAGATCAAGCTGATCAGCGGGCAGAGCTGCACAACGTTTGTAGGCGATACGCCGGGGACGTTCAACGAGCCGGGCGGCATCAGCATCGCCAACGGCAAGCTGTACGTGGCGGACACCAGCAGCCACCGAATTCGCATCGTCGATCTGGAGACCAGGGCCGTGTCCACGCTGGAACTCCAGGGCGTGGAGCCGGTGAGCCGGGAGGTCAAGGACGCCGGCACGAAAACGTCAGACCGCAAGTAGCCGGCAAGGCGGATTACGCACCGTTCGTGAAAGGCGGACGCCTGCCCCACGAACGGTTCGCCGTTAGCCCGACGCGCAAGCAAGGTGAACCCTTGCTTGCGCGTCGGGCTAACGAACCGTTCGGGTTGGTCTCAATTTCCCAGCGGCGCCGTACCGCCTGGCGGATTCGTGACCGTCAGCACGATCTGATTGTTCTGTACCGTGGCGTTGACGACAACCGGGTGGCCCTGCAGCTGCAGCGGACGGTTGACCGGCATGTCAGTTCCGCTCCAGACCTTGCGTTGGCCTTCCTTCAAGTCGAGCGTCACGTGCCGGCTCGTCGCCTGCCAGTATCCCGACGGCGCCGGAAGCGGAATGACCGTCTGGCCCGGCACGTTCAGGCTCATCGGCACCGCCCACGCCTTGGTCGTGGGCGCCGATGCTTCTCCAGCGTTACGTGGAGATGCACGTGATGCATCGGGATCAGGTTCTGGAACACGTTGGCCGGCCGCACCAGATCCGCGCTGACGGTGAGCTTGCTCCGATCCGGCGCGATGTCGATCCGCGGCGTCCCACGAACCCGTGCGTCCTTGGCGTCGCCGTTCAATTCCGCCTTGACCACCTGGTAGCCCGGCTTCGGCAGCCACTCGACCACAACCGGGCAGAGGTTGTCCTGACAATTGAGCTTCCACGGCAGCCGCACGGTGGCCGGTACGTTATCCTGCCGGTCGACGTGGACGGCGTCGTAGCTGACCATGACGGTCGCAATCGGAGCATTGCCGCTGGGGGCCGGGCTGACATGTACCGGGCTCGATATCTTCTCAACCCACTGCTTGCCGCCGACGGCGACGACACGGAAGGTGTGGTTGCCCGGCTCCTCGATCGTTACATAGCGCTCCAGCGAGCCGCCGGTTTCGATGCTGACCTCGATCGGCTTGGTGTCCCCGTAGCACCAGATAAGCTGATCGGCATTCTTGACCTTGGCGACCAGGTGGAAGACGGCCGGCGCCGGCATTCCAGGCGAAAGCGGCGCGACCTGGAACTGCTCGATGACCGGGGCAGCGGCGCCGACATTATCGAGCTTAACCGTGACGGTCCGATCGCTTTTTTCGTTGAACACGTTGGTCAGGCTGAGCTTGACGAGATAGCTGTCGGGCGTCGCGTAGGTGTGCGCGATGGTCGACTGTTGCGGCGAAAATGGCTCCAGGGCCGAGCCGTCGCCGAAGTCCCACCAGCCGTCGGTCGCGTTCGTGGAACGATTTTGAAAGGTGACGGCGAGCCCCTGAGCCTGGAAGCCGAAGTTCGCGACGGGTTCGGCCGGCTTGATGGCACTGTTGACCAGCGGCGTCAGGTACATCAGGACAGCGCCGGAGATGAGTCCGAACACGCTGGTGCCGCCGGCCTTGAGCCAGCCGGGAATGCTGCGCTGGCGCTTGCCTCGGCCATGGTTGGTCCTCCGTGACACGCGATGACGATGCCGCCTCGCAGATTACGCAAACGGCTAAGGGGAGTCGAGAGGAAGTTCCGCAGACGTTGCATTGCCCGCACCGCCGGCAATAATAAACTGCGGTGACTCACGACCCTCCATACGCAAAGGTAGCTCCCATGCCTGCTCTGCGCCGCTTGCCGATCCTCGCCGTCCTTACCGTCTTGTTGGCGCCGCTCGCTGCGCCGGCACAGGGCGTTGTCTACCAGGGCGCCGACGGCCCCGGCAAGGGCAAGCACATCGTGCTCGTCTCCGGCGATGAGGAATATCGCTCCGAGGAAGCGCTGCCGCAGCTCGGCAAGATCCTCGCCAAGCACCACGGCTTCAAGTGTACCGTGCTGTTCGCCATCGAACCCAAGGACGGCACCATCGATCCCAACGTCAGCGATATTCCCGGCCTCGAAGCGCTGAAGACCGCCGACCTGCTCATCGTGTTCCTGCGTTTTCGCCACCTGCCCGACGAGCAGATGAAGCACCTCGCCGATTACATCGAGTCGGGCAAGCCGATCATCGGCATGCGCACCGCCACGCACGCTTTCGCCGGGATCAAGTCGGCCGAATTTGCGCGGTACAACTGGGACAATCGGGACAAGGATTACACGCAGGGGTTCGGCCGGCAGGTGCTCGGCGAGACGTGGATCAACCATCACGGCGGCCACGGCCGGCAGAGCACGCTCGGCATCCTCGCGCCGGACGCGAAGGACCATCCGGTGCTGCGCGGCATCAAGGACGGCGCCATCTGGGGGCCGACCGACGTGTACGAGGTGCGCTTGCCGCTGCCGGGCGACAGCAAGCCCTTGGTGCTCGGCCAGGTGCTCGCGGGGATGAAGGCGTCGGACGAGCCGGTCGAAGGCAAGAAGAACGATCCGATGATGCCGGTCGCGTGGGTGCGGACCTATCACACCGCCAACGACAAGGACGCGCGGGTGTTCGCCACGACGATGGGGGCGTCGCAGGATTTCGAGAGCGCCGGGCTGCGCCGGCTGCTCGTCAATGCCAGCTACTGGTGCATGCGGATGGAACAGGCGATCAATCCGCAGTCGAACGTGGCGATCGTCGGCGAATATCGCCCGCGGCCGTTCGGGTTCGGCACGTTTGCGAAGGGTGTGCGGCCGGAGGATCTGGAGATGAAGTGACATTCACGCCGCGGGGTGAGTCTTCGAACCCCGCGGGTCGGGGAACCCGTGGGGTTCGAAGACTCACCCCGCGGCGTGAATGGTTTCAGAATTTCCGCGGGTTGATTCTCGGCGGCGGGTTGAAGTTGGGCGGCGCTCGGAAATTGTTCTGCTGCTGCATCTGTTGTTGCTGGGCCGCGACGCCGATGCCGACGAGCGCGACGAATCCCAAAAAGCTCAGCAGGAGGAACAATAGCACCAGCAGCACCGAGGCGCTGCCGGTGCCGATGCCGGTCCACGCAAAGCCACGACCACCGTGAGACAGTCCGACGAAGCCGAGGATGATGCCGAGCAGGCCCAACACGCCGGCGACCAGCAGAGCAATAGGGCCGCCAATGATGCCGACGCAGCAGCCGCCCGGGCCGGCGGCCGCGGTGAAGAGGAACGTCACCACGGTCGAGGCCAGCAAAATGAACAGGCCGGTGAGGCCGAGCACCATCGCCGCGATCGACATGCCGCGCGACGGAGCCCGGCGGCGCGGCCCGCGCCGGCGAATGTCCCAATCCTCGTCGTCCTCATCCTCGCGGCGGCGGCGCGGCTCGTCGTCCTCGTCGTAACGCGGCGACGGCTCGTCGTCGAAGTCGTCGTAACGCGCCCTGGCTTTCGGCAAAGGCGGCGGTTCGGACGACACCGGCGGCGCGGTCGAAGCATAGCCGGTCGACGGCAGCGGCGTCTCTGCCGGCGGACTCGCGGGCGCTGCGGGGACGGCGGGCGCATCACCGGCGGCGGAGATCGTGATGACGGTGCCGCACCTGGGGCATTTGCCCTTCTTGCCCACGGCGTCGTCGGGCACGCGGATGGTGCTTTGACAGTTCGTGCACACGATCAACATGCCTGATCACTCCTGCCGGGCGGGACCTACCTCAGAGCCTTCATGTTGGCCAGGTTGATGCCCAGCCCCAGGAGGAGCAACGCCAGGGACATCAGCGTCAGCAGCAGGGCGGCGGCCCCCAACGCGATGCCGGTCTGGGCCTGGGATCGGCCGCCCTTCTTCATCCCCACCACGCCCAGGCCGATGGCTGCGAGGCCGCCCGCGGCGGCCAGCGGCATCAGAAAATTGCAGCAGCACATGCTCAGAACCGACAGCGAGGCCGACACGATCCCGGTGATCATCGCCGCCTGCGACATGCCGCTCGTTTCCTCCTTGGCGATGTCGTCCGGGTCCCACTCATCGTCCTCGTCGTAGCGCCCGCTCCGCCGGCGGCGGCTCGGCGCACGCTCCTCCTCGTACTCCTCGTACTCCTCCTCGCGCCGTTCCGGCTCCTCGCGCTGTATCGGCGGCGGGACGGCGGGCGCGATCGCGTACGCCGGCTCCAGCAACACCTCTCCGGTCAAGGCGGGCGGCGTCGTCGCCACCGCGCCGACCGGCGTCGTCTCCATCGCCGCCAGCGCCTGCACGACATCGTCCGCCGATTGCAGCCGCTCGGCGGGATCCTTCGCTAAAAGCCGCATCACCAGGTCCGAGAGCGCCGGCAGAATCGTGGGATTGACCAGGCGCGGCGAGGCCGGGTGATCCATGGCCAGCGACATCAGCACGGTCATCATGTCGCCGCCCTGGAACGGCAAGATGCCGGTACACAGGCGATACAGCACGACCCCCAGGCTGAACAGGTCGGCGCGGGCGTCGACCTGGCTGCCGGTCCGCGCCTGCTCGGCGCCATATACGCCGGCGTGCCCATGATCACGCCCGACAGCGTCAGATGCTGCTCCCCGGCCGTCAGCCGCGCCAGGCCGAAGTCGAGAATCTTGACCCGGCAGTCGGCGGGCCGCAGTTCGTCGCCCGGCGTCAACGACAGGAAGGCTGAGGGCGTCGTGTCCTTGCTGGTCGCGGACGAGCCTCGGCCCACGGTCTGCAGGAAAATGTTCGCCGGCTTGATGTCGCGGTGAATCAGACCGTGCGCATGGGCCGCCGCCAACCCCCCGGCGATCTCCTTGCCCAGCTTGAGAATCAGCGGCACCGGCAACGGCTGTTGCGGCTGGCGGCGCAGCCAGTCCTCCAGCGAGCAGCCCTTGAGCAGCGGCATGGCGATGTACGGCACGCCGCGGTCCTCGTCGACCTGGTAGATCGCGACGATGTGGTCGTGCTCGATGGCGGCGGCGGTGCGCGCCTTGCGCAGGAACCGTTCGTGCGCGGCGGGCTTGGTGGCCAGCTCCGGGAGCATCGCCTTGAGCGCGACCTGCCGGCCCAGGCGCGTGTCCTCGGCGACGAAGACGATGCCCATGCCGCCCTGGCCGAGGATCTGCAGCACTCGATACGGCCCCAGCCGGCCCAGCTCATCCGGTTTCTGCGGCGGGCCGAGGAACGCACAGGCCGCGGTCAAGCCCGGCACCGGCTCGGTCGCCTCGGCAGGGTGTGTTTCGGCGTCGGGCGATTGCGCGGGCACGGCGGCCACGGTCATCGCTTCCGACGGCGGACCCTGTTCGACTGGCGTGGGCGCGGTGGCCGGTGCGGCTGCGTCGACACCGGCCTCGGGCAGCTGGCCGGACGGCGCGGACGGGGCGGCCATCGCCTCCTCCGCGGCCGGAATGTTGAGGATGGCGCCGCAGCGCGGGCACTTGCCCTGCTTGCCCGCGAGGTTGTCGGGCACGCGGTTCTTGCTTTGACAGCTGCTGCAAACGATGAACATGGGCACCGCCGCTGGAACTAGTTCTGCATTATCGCCCAGCCGACGAACGTACCGCCGAGCACGCCGCACGCCAGGGCCATCAGCATCGCGATGACGCCGAGCGTGATGCCGGTGACCGCAAATTGCCGCCCGCCGCGCGACATGCCGATCCACCCGAGGATGACGGCGACCAGGCCGCAGATGCCGGTAATCGGCACGCTGAACAGGCCGCAGGCAACAGCGAGGCAGGTGCCCGATGCCACGGCGATGATCCCCACCACCATCGCGCTGATCGACAGGCCCGGTGCCTCATCCGGTGGGCGGCGCAGCCGAGGCGGGAGGCCGTACTCGTCGTCGTCATCCTCGTCATCGAAATCGTCGTCATCCTCATCGCGCCAGGAGCGTCGCGAGCGCGGCCGCTCTTCCTCAAACTCTTCGTCGGCGCAGCGCGAAGATTTCGCGGGCGCCGGCGCGCTCGTGATGCCGGCGTCGTCCGCAATCGGCGCCGGAATGGTCAGGACGACGCCGCACCTGGGACACTTGCCCTTCTGCACGTCCGCGTTGTCGGGGACGAGGACCTTGCTCGCACAGCTGCTGCAGACGACGATCATCCGCGGTGTCCTTCGCCGGCGGCCGGCCCCGTACTACCTCTTGAACCCTTTGAACTGCTGCATTTGCTGCATTTGCTGGAATTGTTGGGTCAGCGTGCCGCTCGCGAGGTAGACGATGCCCAGGATCAGCCAGATCACGGACGCGATCATGGCCGCGCCGCCCAGGGACATGCCAATGATGGCCAGCACCTTGCCGCCCTTCTTCATGCCGAGGAAGCCGCAGACCAATGCCGCGACTGCCAGGAGGAAGGTGAGCGGCGACTGGAAGACGCCGCAGCAGCAGCCGCAGACGGTGCCGCTGAGCAGGCCGGTACCGCCCAGAATCAACGACGTCAGCGACAGGCCAATCGACTCTTGCGAGCGCGGCTTTTTCCTGGGCCGATCCTCCCCCTCGTCGTCCAGCCGATCCTCATCCGCGTCGGCGGCCGCCTCTTCCTCGTCGTCATCACGCGGGCGGCGCTTCGGCGGCGGTTCGGACGCGAAGTCGAACGATGGACCGCCCGCCGCGAGCGGCGGCGCCGCCTCGGCAGCTGCCTCTTCGGCTGCCGCTTCTTCCAAGGTCGGAATGACAATAATGGTGCCGCACTTGGGACACTTGCCCTTCTTGCCCGCCGCCGCCTCCGGCACGCGTATTTTGCTCTGGCAGCTACTACAGGTGATCAACATCCAAAAACACTCCAGGGACGCACGACGCACAGCGCCGCACAGCTTCGATCACCTTCCTGGTTTCGCTCGTCGGTGCGCCGTGATAGGATACTAAACGTTAACCAGCCCCGCCATCTTTGCCAATTTCAGTTATTCCCCACGCCGCGGGGCGCGTCTTCGAGCCCCGCGGCGTGGGGACTTACCCGCGGGGCTCGAAGACTCGCCCCGCGGCGTGGGGGCGGGTATGCTGAAAAGGGACATCGTTTCCGTTTCCGCCTCCCACAGGAGCATGCTCATGACCGCCGTGGCGCTGGCGCGGGTGGCCGTCCACCTGCGTCCCGAAGATAACGTCGCCGTCGCCGCCCAGGACCTGCCCGCGGGCATGGAGGTCGACTTCCAGGGCGAACGCCTCGCCGTCGCCCGCCGCGTCGGTCTGGGACACAAGCTCGCACTGCGGCCGATCAAGCAGGGCCAGCCCGTCACCAAGTACGGCCAGGTCATCGGCTTCGCCAGCCGCGACGTCGCCCCGGGGGAGCACGTTCACGTCCACAATGTCAGCGCCACCGCCTTCGAGCGCGACTACGCGTTTTGCCGCGATTGCCCGCCGCCGCCGGCGCCGCGGAGCCGCGCTACTTCCTCGGCTACGACCGTGGCGCCGATCGGCCCGATCCGCTGCGCTACGGTACGCGCAACTACCTGGCCGTCATCAGCACCGTCAACTGCTCGGCGCACACCAGCAAGTACATCACCGAACGCATCCGGGCGAGCGGCATTCTGGCCAAGTATCCCAACGTTGACGGCGTGATCGCCATCACCCACAAGGCCGGCTGCGCGATGCAATTCGGCGGGCCCGACCACCTGCAGCTCGACCGCACCCTCGCCGGCTTCGCGCGTCACGCCAACGTCGCGGCGTACATCATCATCGGCCTGGGCTGCGAGACGGGACAGGCGATCCACCTCATCGAGAACGAAGGCCTGATCCAGCTCGGCAGCCCCGCGAAGAAGCCGACGGTGCTGTCGATCCAGGAATGCGGCGGCATCGCCAAGACGATCGAGACCGGCGTGCGCGCCGTCGCCGAACTGTTGCCGCGCGTCAACGACGTGCAGCGCACCCGGCTGGCAGCACAGCACCTGATCCTGGGCACCAATTGCGGCGGCTCCGACGGCAACAGCGGCGTGACCGCCAACCCGGCGCTCGGCGTCGCCAGCGATCTGCTCGTCGCTCAGGGCGGCACCAGCATCCTCGGCGAAACCCCGGAGATCTACGGTGCCGAGCATCTCCTGACGCGCCGGGCCGTCTCGCGCCAGGTCGGTGAGAAGCTCGTCGAGCGCATCAAGTGGTGGGAATGGTACACCGGCATGTTCGGCGCGGAGATCAACAACAACCCGTCGCCCGGCAACAAGGAAGGCGGCCTGACGACCATTTACGAGAAATCCCTTGGCGCGATCGCCAAGGGCGGCAGCACCGCCCTGGCCGACGTCGTCCACTATGCCGAGCCGGTCAAGACGCGCGGCCTGGTGGTGATGGACACGCCCGGCTACGACCCGGTGAGCATGACCGGCATCGTCGCCGGCGGGGCCAACGTCTGCGTCTTCACGACCGGCCGCGGCAGCGTCTTCGGCTGCAAGCCGTCGCCGTCAATCAAGGTCGCGACCAACACGCCGCTGTACCGGCACATGACCGACGACATGGACATCAACGCCGGCGTGATTCTCGAAGGCACGCCGGTCGAGACGGTTGGGCAGCAGATCTTCGAGGAGATCCTCGCGGTGGCGTCGGGCAAGAAGACCAAGAGCGAGGCTGCCGGCGTGGGCGAGGAAGAATTCGCACCGTGGGCAATTGGGCCAACACTATAGGGAGCGCAACACCATGAATCAGATCGTCATGCCCCCAACCCGTCCGACATCGCCTATCTACGATGATGTGTCGTACGAGGTTATTCGCGGTCAGCGTGCGGAGATTCCGCCGATGAGCCCTTACGCCAATTGGATTGCGGGGCGATTGGGGTTCCGCCTAGGACCGCATGTGGAGGCACGTAAGCTGGGCCGTGTCGTACCGGAGGTCCTCTTCATCCTCGATGTCGAAGCGGATGAACGTCGGCGGCCTGACCTCGCCTACGTTTCCGCCGAGCGGTGGCCGTTGGATCGATTGTTTCCCGAAACGGGTGATTGGCCCATCGTGCCCGACCTTGCCGTCGAGGTGATTAGTCCCAACGAACACTTCGAGGCCGTGCTGGCCAAAGTGCAGGAGTATTTCGACTTCGGCGTCAAGCAGGTCTGGGTGATCGTACCGTTAGCTCGCAAGCTGTACCTCTACGACTCGCCGGCGCGCGTTCAGATTCTGACCGATGCCGACGCGCTGGATAACAGCATCGTGCCCGGGTTTGTTCTGACAATCGACGAGCTGTTTCAGAAAGCGTCGTGATCGCCAATCGGCTGCGCTCTTGCTTCTCGCGCCGGGCGTGCGATAATCGGCTGCACTTGCTGAATCGTCTCTCTCACGAAAGGCAACGGGCATGAGCGACCAGGTGCAGACCATCCACCACGGCATGTTCATCATGCCCTTCCATCCGCCGGCCAAGCCGCCGGGGCAGTGCTACGATGAAGACCTCGAGCTGATCGTCCGCGCCGAGGAGCTGGGATTCGGCGAATTCTGGATCGGCGAGCATCACACGATGAAGTACGAGAACATCGTGATGCCCGAGATCTTCATCGGCCGCGCCCTCGGCGAAACGCGGCGGATTCGCCTCGGGGCCGGCGCCGGTCTGTCTGAATCAGCATCATCCCGCTCACGTCGCCAGCCGGCTGGCGTTTCTCGATCACCTGTCCAAGGGCCGGCTTAATCTCTGCTTCGGTCCGGGCAGCGTCACGGCCGACCAGGAGCTCTACGGCGCCGATCCGAAGAACGCGTCCGCCATGATCGAGGAGGCGATCGACATGATCCTGCGGCTGTGGGCGTCGGAGCCGCCCTACGAGATCGACGGGAAGTTCTGGACGATTCGCCTGAAGAAGACCGTGGACGAGGAAACGGGCATCGGCTATATTCCCAAGCCGCTGCAGCAGCCGCATCCGCCGATCGCCATGCCGGCGATGAGCCGCAATTCGCCGAGCATGAAGTTCGCCGGCCGGCGCGGCTACCAGCCGTTCGGCCATTGCCTCATCACCGGCAACGTGCTCGCCGACCACTGGACCGACCTACGAGAAGGCGGCCCTCGAAGCCGGCCGTCGACCGAACCGCGCCGATTGGAAGGTCGCGCGCTCGATCTTCCTGGCCGACAGCACCGCCGAGGCCGCAAGCAAGAGCCCGTACGAATTCGCTTGGCCAGAACTTACCAGTACATCGGCCGGCTGTTCGACAAGGGCCTGGGCCGCAAGATCTACAAGCGCGACCTGGCGATGAGCGACGCCGATTGCAACATCGACTTCCTGATGGGCGAACAGATCATCGCCGGCAACGTGGACGAGGTGCTGCGGCGGCTGCTGCCGCCTGATCGACGAAACCGGTCCCTTCGGCACGCTGATCCTGATGGGCTACGACTGGGACGACAAACCGAGCTGGCTCCGCAGCATGGAGCTGTTTGCCCGCGAGCTGATGCCGGCGCTAAACAAGGCGGTCTGTTCGTGACCGTTTCGGGAAGGAGTGCCGTATGCTGTCGCCGTTTCCCGGGATGGACCCTTTTCTTCAGAAGAATCCGATCTTCCACGAGCTGCACACGCAGATGCTCGCGGAGATGCAAAGGCTCTTGCAACCGCAGCTGCGGCCGAAGTACACCGCGCGCCTGGAACGTCATCTTGCCGAAGGCGGCGTCTGGGAGGTCCCCGAAGATGCGATCTCGCTCGACGCAAGGAGCCGGACGTCACGATCACGAAACGCGGGCCTGGTCGAAAACACCTAGGCTCCACGGCACTGCTGGCCCAGGCGGCAGGCAGTCTCCGCGAAGAGCTGGATGCAGACGAGCTGGAGCTGCGTAAGCAACGCCGGATCGTCATCTACGTGCGGGATCGTCCGCGTCTGGCCGTCACGGGCATCGAGCTGCTTAGTCCCGGGAACAAGCAGCCTGGCGCAGTCGCCCGCGTGCGCTACCTGGAGAAACGCGCCTCCGCGTTGCACGGCGGCTTGCACTGGGTCGAGATCGACCTGTTGCGCGGTGGCGCGCGGCCGCGCATTCCAGTGCCATTGCCCGAGTCCGCGGACTATCTCACTTATGTGGCCCAGGCGACGCCAACGGGCTGGAACCACCTGGTCTACGCATGGGCGTTGCGAGATCCGCTGCCGGTGCTGCCGATCCCCCTGCTCGGCGCCGACCAGGCTCGGCTCGACCTGGGCGCCTGTTTCGCTGCGGCGTACGACGGCATCGCCGCGGATGACGAGGCGAATTATGCCGGCTCACCGCCGCCACCACCGCTCCGCAAGAGGGACACGGCATGGGTGCGGCAGCTGCTGCGCGAGCAAGGCCTAAGGAACAAGAGGCGGCGGCACTAACCGGCTTCAGGGGCGAGCATGGGACACAATGACCCGCTTTTCCGGGATACCGTAAGCCCCGTCCTGGCGACCCGGCCGACCTGGGTGCGTTATCAGGTGCTGGCGGCGGGTTGCCTGCTCGCGGTATTGACGTACATCCAGCGGATCGGCTTCGCGAGCGCCCTGCCCGACATCAAGGAGAGGCTCGGGCTCAACGACGAGCACACCGGGTATATCACCGCGGCGTTCCTGATCGCGTATGGCGGGTTCCAGGTCTGCGGCGGCCTGCTCGGCGATCGGTTCGGCGCCCGGTACCTCCTCACGTTCCTGGTGCTTGGCTGGTCGCTGCTCACCGGCGCCGTCGCCTTGACGGTCTATCTGCCGGCCGTGGTCGCGGTGCAATTTGCCGTCCTCTTCGGGCTGCGGTTCCTGTTCGGCATGTTCCAGGCCGGCGGCTTTCCCGCGTGGCGCGCGTGATCGCCGACTGGATGCCGGTGCAGGAACGCGGCCTGGCACAAGGCGTGGTGTGGACGTTCAGCCGCCTAGGCGGCGCAGTCAGCCCCTTCATCTTCCTGGGGCTGTTCCGGGTTTTTGGCACCTGGACCACGCCGTTCTGGGTCATCGCCGGACTCGGCGTCCTGTGGTGCGCATGCTTCTGGCCGTGGTTTCGCAATCGGCCGGAGGAGATGGCCGCAGTCAACGACGCCGAACGGGACCTGATCGCCGCCGGACGTGCCGCCGTCGTTCGCGGAGTTGCCCACCCTGTCCCGTGGTCGCGGATGCTGCGCTCGGCCAGCGTCTGGGGATTGTGCCTGATGTACGGCTTCGTGGGCTTTTCCGGCAATTTCATTACCGGCCTGCTTCCCGTCTACTTGAAGGATCACTGCCATCTCGATGACGAGGAGCGCATGTGGGTCTTTGGGCTCACGCTGGCCGGTGGAATGGTTGCGTGCTTCGTTGGCGGGATCCTGTCGGACGCGAGCATCCGCTGGACCGGGAGCCGCAAATGGGGCCGGCGCCTGAACGCGGCCATCGGCCTGGTCTTTGCCGGGCTCGCGTTTCTGACGGTTCCCTGGGTCAGCGGCGCCGCGCTGCTCGCGGTCTGGTTCAGCGTCGCGTTCTTCTGCAATGACCTGACGATGGGGCCCGCGTGGGCCGCCTGCGCCGACATCGGCGAGCGCTACGCCGGCACCCTGAGCGGCACCATGAACATGCTCGGCGCCTTCGCCGGCGCCGCCGGGGCCAAGCTGGCGGGCATGCTGCTGGAGAGGCATCAGTATGAGCTGCTGTTTCTGATTTTCGCGTGCAGTTACGGCGCGGCGGCACTATGCTGGTTGGCGGTCGATGTGACGAAACCGCTGGCCCGGACGGCCGATTGACAAACGATTCGCTGTTGTCGATGTTCACGTTTAGCGTTCGGAAGCAGCCTCCGAACGCTAAACGTAAACATCGAACATTGCTGTAGGTGCTTATTAGGAAAGGACCTGACTCATGCGTAAAGCGACCTCTCCCCGCACATCGCTTCGTCGCAGTCTTCCGGCCATCGTATTGCTCGCCGTGCTCAGCGCCGCCTGGATCCCAGCGCAGGCCCCGGACGAGCCCAAGTCCGAGCCACGCTTCGTCGATCTTTCGCTGCTGGTGGCCCCCGAGTACCCCTGTAACTGGCCGACTTGGCCGCGCTTCCAGATCAACCACTACGAACGCATCGGCCCCTTGAGCCCGTACAACAGCGACATCCTGTTCATCGACGGCAACACCGGCACCCAGCTCGACGTGCCGCCGCACTCGGTCGCGCTGCCCGAAACCAAGCTCGCCAACTCTGGGCCGTTCGGCGCGGCGTTCACCGACAAGATCCCGGCGTGGCAGTTCGGCGGCGAGGCGTGCGTCATCGACTGCCGCGACCTGCTCGACACCACGCCCAACGGCCGCAGCGACCTCGTCAAGAAAGAGCGCGTCATGCTCTGGGAGAAGAAACAGCGGCCGCTGGGCCCCGGCGATGTCGTGCTGTTCTACAGCGGCTATAGCGACAAGTACTATAAGCCGTTGCCCGAGGGCCGGCGGTTCGCCGCCGACCCGATCGAGGGCAAGTCGCCGGCGTGGCCCGATCCCGATCCCGACTGCATGGAATACCTCGCCACGCGGAAGGTGATGACGCTGGGTACGGACAGCACCAGCATGGGCCCGCTGCCGGACCTGGCAGAACCGACGCACTATGCCGGCCTGCAGCCACGGCATGATCTGGACCGAGAGCGCCACCGGTCTCGGGGCGCTGCCGCCGACCGGGGCGTTTTACTGCATGATCGGCCCCAAGCACGCGGGCGGCCCCTACGGCGAGGGGCGGGCATTCGCCGTTGTCGGCGATCCGCTGGCCAAACGGCTGATCGCCGCTGCACGCAAGAAGACTGTGGTGGACCTGTCGGTCGTCCTGTCGGAAGAGCTGCCCATCGCATGGCCGGGCCGGGGAGTGGGCAATCATCGCCAACCGTACATGCGCATGCGCTTCGGCTTCAATGCGAACACGAAGTCGGCCTTTGAAACGCACATGCTGGACAGCCACAGCGGCACGCACCTGGTCCCGCCCGCCTACGCCCTGCCGCCCAAGGGATTCGACAACAGCAGCTACTCCGCCGAGGTGCGGCAATGGCTCGCCGACTATGAAAAGAAATACGGCCCACGCGGCACCAGCGACGTGACCGCCGAAAAGGTGCCGATCGCCCAAACCTGCGGCCGGGCCCGCGTCATCTACGTGACACTGCTCGCCGGCAGCACGGACAAGAAGATCTGGCCCGCCTCGCCGGAGATCACGACGGCCCACATCAAGGAGTACGAAGAGCGCCACGGAGCGCTGCAGCCCGGCGACATTGTGATCTTCCACAGCGGACACAGCGACAAGTATTGCAAACCGTTGGCGGCTGGCCAGGCGTGCATGGAGGATCCGCTGAACGGCAAGAGTGAAGGCTGGCCGGCACCAGGTCCCGACGCGATCATGTACCTCGCCGGCAAGGGCATTCGCTGCGTTGCCACCGACGGCCCGACGCTCGGCGGCGTTGGGCCGCAGCGCGCCCTCATGACGTACTGGGCGCTCGGCAGCAAGGGCATGGTTGCGGTAGAATATCTGGTGAACGTCGGCAGCTTGCCGGAAGGGGCGTACTTCCTGTTCGCGGCGGTCAAGATCAAGGATTGTCACGGCGGCCCCGGCCGGGCGATCGCCATGTATTGAAGAGGGCCCGATGTACAGCAAAATCAGGTGGTTGGCTGTTGGCGCTCGTGATCGCGGTCACGGCGCTTGCCTGGCCGCGCATGTTCACGGAGCCGCAAGCGCGGAGTGGCGTTGATCCGATGGCCGGCGCCCCATCGGCCCCACGACCGGGGCATCAGCAAGCGACGTTGGGCGCCGGCTGCTTCTGGTGCACCGAGGCAGTCTTCCAGCAGATCAAGGGCGTGGACTCGGTGGTTTCGGGCTATAGCGGCGGCCACGTAAAGAACCCGACGTACGAGGAAGTCTGCGACGGCACGACCGGCCACGCCGAGGTGGTTCAGGTCAGCTTCGATCCCGCCGTGGTGACTTTCGCTGAGATCCTGGAAGTTTTCTGGCACACCCATGACCCGACCACGCTCAATCGGCAAGGCCGCGATTTCGGGCCACAGTACCGCTCCGCGATCTTCTACCACACCGACGAGCAGC
Organism: uncultured Gemmataceae bacterium; assembly: GCA_963834865.1. Taxonomy (GTDB): domain Bacteria; phylum Planctomycetota; class Planctomycetia; order Gemmatales; family Gemmataceae; genus CAWIDK01. The sequence continues at coordinate 1,046,544 of CAWIDK010000001.1, read as the reverse complement.
GCGCCGTTGCCGAGGAGCACAAGCGGAAACTGGATGCGTCCGGCGTGTTTGCCAAACCGATCGTGACCGCGATCGTCTCGTTCGCCGCGTTCTATCCGGCGGAGGCGCATCATCAGAATTTCTACCTCGATCATCCGCGGCACGGCTACTGCACCGTCGTGATCCGTCCGAAGCTCGAAAAGCTGCAGAAGATTCTGAAGGGCAAGTAGCTCCTTGCCTGTCTCCACGCCGCGGGGCGAGTCTTCGAACCCCGCGGGTGCGGGTTCACAGGCTCACATCGTCCACTTGCGTACCACCTGCCAATCCACCTCGACGCCAAGCCCCGGCCGATCCGTGATCGTCACGATCGGCCCGCGAATGTCGATCGGGTCCTTCACCACGCGCACCTCATGGTAGACGGGGCCAAGCATGTCGCCGGGGTATCGCTCGACCTGCATGTTCGGCGTGGCAACGACGAGATGGGCCATCGCCGCGGTGCCGACGTCCCACTCCAGGTTCGAGCCGATGCTGCACGCGATGCCGTGCTGGGCCGCGAACTCGGCGAGTTGCCGGGCCTTGCGAATGCCGCCGTTCTTGCCCGGGTACACGCTGATGACGTCGCAACCGGCGCAGCGCACCAGCTCGCGCGCGTGTACCAGGTCGAAGCACATGTCGTCCGCCATCACCGGCGGCTTCGTCTCGCGCCGCACCCGCGCGATCCCCGCGTAGTCGCCGTCGGGCGTCGGCTGCTCGTCCAGCGCGATCCGGCAATCCTCCAGCTCGTGCAGGCAGCGAATCGCCGTCTCCACGTCCCAGCCGCAATTCGCGTCGATCGTCAGCGCGCGCTCCGGCCCGATCGCCTGCCGCACTGCACGGACGCGAGCCACGTCGGCATGCGGGTCGCCGGTGCCGACCTTCACCTTGATGGTGTCGAAGCCCTCGGCCACCAGCTCTTTCGCCCGGGCCGCCGCATGGTCCGGCTCGTACGCGCCCATCGAGAAACGGCAGCGCACCGCCAACGGCCGCACCGCGCCGCCGAGCAGCTCATAAATCGGCTTGCCCGCCGCCTTGCCCTGGAGGTCCCAGCAGGCCATTTCGATGGCCGACTTGGCGAACCAGTTGTGCCGGGCGGCCCGGTCCATCCGGCGGTCGATCTCCGCGATGTCGTGCGGATCGCAGCCGATGACGAGCGGGGCGAAGACGTGGGCGATGATCGCCCTGGTGCCCCACACGGTCTCGCCGCTCCAGTTCGGCGTCGCGGTCGCCTCGCCGACGCCGTCAATGCCGGCGTCGGTGCCGAGCCGCACCAGCACGTACGGCGATTCGGTGTGCTTGCCCAGCGCGGTGATCATGTGCTTGGCCGGCACCAAGGGGATGCGGACGGCGTGCGTCTCGACGTGCGTAATGCGCATGACGTTGTCCTTTTCGGTATGCCTAAATCACCGTGCGCGATTGTGCGGCAAGGGGCGTCGCCGCGTTCGTGAGAACGCGGGCGGGCTATCCGAAACCCGCGTTCTCACGAACGCGGCTACTGCCAAATCGCGCACGGTGATTTAGATGCAATGGGATCGTTCTCGCTCGGGACAAATTCCGCGAGTCGGGGCCGCGGCGGCGCCTGCTTCCACGCAGCCTCGAAGCGCGTGCAGATTCGCTCGAGGCGTCGAGCGTCCGATCCCGACAGGCCTTCGAGACTGGGCAGGCGCGGTCCACTCATGGCGCTGCGCCCTCCTCCGCCCACAGCTTGCGGATCAGGCTCAGCCGGCGCTCGACCGTCCGCGCCACGACGCCCAGGCGGACGGCCACCTCGGCATTGGTGCAGCCCTCCATCTTGGCCAGCACCACTGCCTGCAGTCCGCCGTCACCCAGCGCCTCCAGCCGCCGGCGACACTCTTCAGCCACCTGAGCGGCAAACGCCGGCGTCGGCTCGCGGCCCAAGACTTCCATTACGGACTCCGCGTTGTCGAGCGCGGAGAGGTGCCGCACAGTGCCGCCGCCGCGCTTCCAGGCGCGTTCGTGCTGAACGAGACGGTAGGCCTTCCGGGCCGTGAGCAGTACCAGCAGCGTCCACAGGTCGTTGCGGTCGACGAGCCGAGGAAATCGGTTGTCGGCGGCGCCGCGCTGGAAGCTGTCGAATGCGCTGAGAGCGACGTCTTCCTCATCCGCGGCGGCCCGCGGATGGCCCCCGAGCTTGCGCCGGGCCAGGGCGACGAGCTTGCGGAAGTAGCTTTCCCATAGGCGCTGGGCCGCCAGGCCGTCGCCCGCCTTCATTGCGTCAATCCATAGCGTAACCGACCCGGACGTGGGCATGCGTGGCTCTCCGGAACCGCGGTCGGGCCGATGCTCGATCCGGCTGATTGTACCGCGGGGGCCATGCTGCCGCAAAAAAAATGCTGTGCGGCTGTCGGTCTGGCAAGCCCGATTTGCATTTCTCTAGTAGTACGTCAGCCGAGTAAACGATCCCAGGCAGCCGCCCGCGCCCAATCAGGGGGATGATCCATGCAGTTCTCGCGCACCGTCCTGGCAATGCACTACGCCAATCGCTCCCGACATTTCGCACCCGCCGGCATGCTGTTGGTGGTGGGGTTCCTGCTGATGTCCTGGTTCCTGCCACCCGCCTGGCACGACCCCCGCCTGTTGTTCGCCGGCGAGAAGGCCTGCGCCACGGTGACGGCAACGTCGGTCGCTGAAGCGGCGGCGCCGCCCGTGGTTGCCGCCGGCCTGTTCGCCCACGGCGGCGGGGCGCCCGCCGGTACCAACTCCGGTATGAGTTCAACGTCGGCGGGCAGGTTTTTGGCGGTGCCGCCAGGGTGTCTGAGGGCGAGTGGCAGACTGTGAAGATCGGACAGGCGCTGGACGTGGTGTACCTGCCGTCCGACCCGTGGGTGAACCAGCGCACCGTCTCATTCTCGGACATGCCTTTCAGGTTATGCATCCCGCTGGCGGCGTGGCTAGTCGCCCCGCTCCTTGTGATCCTAGGGGTTTGCGATATTCGCCGCAGGGTGAAGCTCATCGAGGAGGGCTCGCCGGCCCTCGGCGTGATCGACCATGTGGAAGTCGGCCGCGGCCGCAAGGGGAAAGCCTACATCACCTTCCTCGTGTACACGTTTCAAACAGGGGAGGAGCCGAATCGACTTGTCCACCATGGAGAGCTGCGCCGGGTGAGCCTATATGCACCGGGCGAGGTCAAGCCCGGCGACCGGGTGTTGATCCTGTACGACCCCGACGATCCCACGCGCAACGAAATCGATCGCTTCGACGCCCGACAGGCGGACCGGCTCCGGCTCATGGGCTGAGTCCGGACCGTAGCGCGTCGCGTGCCACCGCCTGGTGTTACCGGCCGCGGTAGTATGTTATCGGTCCACGCTCGCCACCCGCTTTTCCCCTGGGGGAGCGCATAAATCCCGACTTGCCGCCGTCAGCCGCCCTGCCGCCGACGCGCGGGATGCTTGGCCGGCACCAACGGGATTTGAACGGCGTGAGTCTCGACGTGTGTAATGCGCATGACGTTGTCTTCCTCGGTCTGCCTAACAATCGGGCGCTGGCGTCAGAAATTCCCTTGCCCATTGCACCCATTCGCCTTACTCTCTCCCAAAAGGCCATTACGGCGGATTCCTGTCCCCTTTCCCAACGCGAGGTGCAGCATGAATGCTCCAGGCAACGCCACTCGTTCGCAGCGCGGCCGCCGACCGGCCATCCAGGACGGCGGGCGCAAGGCCGACCCGAGTGCGGCCAAGGGTCGCAAGCAAACCCCGACCGGCGACGGCGTCATCCGCCGCGGCCTGGTCATCTCCCTGGGCGACGCCGAGAAGATCTTCGGCCTGACCGTGGACGCCGCCCGCGCACGGCACGCCCGGCTCACTGAGCGGCAACGGCAGGTGGCGTCGCTGATGGCCCAGGGCAAGCCGAACCGGCAAATCGCCCAGGAGCTGAGCATTAGCCCCAAGACACTCGACATCCATCGCTCCGATGTGATGCACAAGCTCGAGGCCGACACCGTCGCCCGCGTCGCCAACACAATCAACCTGCTGCGCCAGGCCGACCTCGCCGGTGCCCGGAGCTGACCGAAACCCACGCCGCGGGGTGAGCAGGTGTTGGAGTCCCGGCTTTAGCCGGTCTTCACCGGCTAAAGCCGGGACTCCAACACCTGCTCACCCCGCGGCGTGGAAAAACCGTTCCCAGCCCGTTCCCTCATGGCCGAAGTGAAACGTCTGGAGATGCATGACCTCCGCGAGAATCTCCAGCGATTCCACCAGGCGCGGACCGGGCCGATTGAAGAACTGGTTGCCGTCGGTCACGTAGACCCCGCCCGCCCGCACCGCAGCCAGCTCCGCCCACTCGGCGCGGCGGGTGAGGGCGGCCATCTCGGCGCGCGTCCGCTCGCGATCGAAGCCGCACGGCAGCGCCACGATCACGTCAGGGTTGTGTTCGCACAATTCTTCCCAGCTCATCCACGGCGCATGCTTGCCCGCGGCGCCGAACAGGTCCCGGCCGCCCGCCAGCGCAACCAGCTCGGGCACCCAGTTGCCGCCCGCCATCAACGGGTCGAGCCACTCCAGGCACGCCACCGTCGGCCTCTGCGCAATCGCCGCTGCCCGAACGGCGATCTCGTCCACGCGCCGCCGCAGCTTATCGACCAGCGCGACTCCGCGCTGCGGCGCGTCAAGCGCCTCGGCCACTTGCTGGATACTGCCCCAGACCTCTTCCAGGTTGTTCGGCGCCAGCGACACCACGCGCGGCCGAGCGTCGAGCCACCTGCAGATCGCGATTTCGACGTCCTTTTCGCTAACCGCGCATACCGCGCAGTGCGACTGCGTGACGATCACGTCCGGCCGCAGCGCCTTCAGCAGATCGGCATGAACCCGATAGACCGACGCCGCATCGGTCAGGATTGCTTTGACTCGATCGTCGATGTCGCGACTGCTGCCGCTGACGTTGAAGCGCGGCTCCGTACAGACCGGCAACCGATGCACCGACGCAGGGAAGTCGCATTCGTGCGAACGGCCAACGAGGTCGTCCTCGAAACCCAGGGCACAGACGATCTCGGTGGCGCTGGCGATCAGCGAGACGATGCGTGGCACGACGCGCCTCCCGGAATTCCATTTTTTTCATTCATGTTAACGTTTAGCGTTCGCAGGGCGCCGGCGAACGCTAAACATAAACATCAAGAACCTTAACGCCAATTTATCGCGCATCCCACATTGCCATCTGCGCCGCATTGAAACCGCACGCCCCGTGGACGCCGGCGCCGGGGTGGGCCGACGCCGACGCGAGGTAGGCGCCGCGGACCGGCGTACGGTAACGGAAGTAAGGAAACGTCGGCCGCCAGAAGAGCTGGTGCGAAAAATGGGCGCTGCCGCCGCCGAGGTCGCCGCCGACCAGGTTCTCGTTCATGCGCTCCAGGTCGTCGGGGGCGAAAATCGCCCGGCCGCGAATCAGCCCGCGGAAGCCCGGCGCCAGGCCTTCGATGCGCGTTTCGATGCGATCGGCGAACTTTTCCTTGGCGCCGATCCAACCGCCGGCGAACTGCGGCGGCACGCGCGAATAGGCCCAGAGCGTTTGCGCCGCGGGGCGCGGCTCGGGTCGAGCAGCGATTGCTGACCGATTACGAGGTACGGATTCGCCGGCAATTCGCCGGCGCGCACCTGCGCGGTGAAGCCGGCCAGGTCGGCGACGCTATCGCCGGCGTGTACCACGGCTGATTGACGGCACGGTTCGCACGTCCACGGCACCGGGCCCGCGAGCGCCCAGTCCATCTTGAACGTCCCCCAGCCGTAGCGGAATTGCCTGATCGACTGGCGCACCCAGCCCGGCACGCTTTCTTCGGGCAGCAACCGCAGATAGAGGGCCGGCGCACCGACGTTGGCGAGGACCGCCTTGCCAAACGCGATCTCGTCGCCGGCCTCGGTGGCGATCGCGACAGCCCGGCCTTGCCGCACGACAATGCCCGTAACGCGGGTGCCAAGCCGGACTTCGCCACCGGCTTGCGCGAGGCGCGTGAGCAGCGCGTCGGTGATGGCGCGGCGCCGCCGACGGGCACGGCAAAACCATCGGCCGACGCCAGCAGCGCGAGCACCAGGCCGAGCGCGGCGCCTGAAAAATCATGCGGGCCGAGATCGACGTGCAGCGCCAGGCCGGGGATGACGCGCCGCGCCGCCTCGGTGCGAAATTTTCGGCAAGCATAGCCGGCCGCCGTCGCAAGGCCGGCTTCGGTGAAGCGCACGAGATTGCCCACGCCGAGCCGCAGCGCCGGGCGAGGATCGGGCAAGGGCGCGAGCAGCGCCTCCGGCAGACGCGCGCCCATCGCCGCCTGCCAGCGCGCCAGGCTGCGCCACGCGTCGCCGTCAGGCCCGAAAGCGGCGGCCGCGCGGTCGATGTCGCGAGCGATGGCGGCACACGTGCCGTCGGGCGCGGATGGGCGCTCTCGTACATGCCGGTGCGCCAGGTCAGGCCGACCTCGTGCAGTGCCAGCGAACGCAGTGCAGGACTGGCCTGCGCGAAGGGAAAGAACGCGGCGCCGACGTTGTGGATGAAGCCGGGCAAAGTTGTCGGCAGTGAATAGAGCGCGCCGCCGGGCCGCGGCTGGGCTTCCAGCACCAGCACGCGCCAGCCGGCGCGGGCGAGTGTGCAGGCCGCCACCAGCCCGTTGGGTCCCGAGCCGATCACAATTGCGTCGATCATGGGAAATCCGTTGGTCGGCTCTATTATAGTGTAGTCCTCACGCTCCGCGTGATGGCGATCCTCACGCGGAGCGTGAGGACTACTCTGGATCGGAGGTTGCCCGCCCACATGCTCCTCGCTACCGCGAAGCTCACCAAGGCCTACGGCTCATTCGTCGCACTGGCCGACCTGGACCTCGAGGTGCGCCCCGGCGAAATCGTCGGCCTGCTCGGGCCCAACGGCGCCGGCAAGTCGACCGCGCTGCGGCTCATGCTCGGGTTCATACGGCCAACCTCGGGCCAGGCTTCGATCGCGGGCCACGACTGCTGGCACGACGGCGCCGCCGCGCCGGCACGTCGCCTACCTGCCCGGCGAGCTGCGCCTGTACGAAAACATGACGGGCCGGCAGCTCGTGCACTTCCTGTGCGCCCTGCGCTGCGCGGACGCCACCGACCGCATCGACGCGCTCGCCGGCCGCTTCGACATCGACGTGTCCAGGCCGATCGCGCACCTGTCGTCGGGCATGAAGCGCAAGGTCGCGCTGATGGCGACGCTACTGCCGGCGACGCCGGTGGTGATCATGGACGAGCCGACCAACACGCTCGATCCCAACATGCGCGACGAGCTGCTCGAGCAGCTGCGCGAAGCCAGGGCGCGCGGCCAGGCGGTGCTGTTTTCCTCGCACGTGCTGGCGGAGGTCGAGCGCGTCTGTGACCGCGTCGCGATCCTGCAGCGAGGCCGGCTGGTCCATGTGCAGGACATGCAGTCGCTGCGCGCCGAACGCCGTGTCCGCATTCGGCTGGCGGGCCCGGCGGCGGCGCTGCCGGACTTGCCGGGATTGCGGCGCCAGGCGGCGGCCGACGACCTGCTCGACCTGCTCTACGCGGGGCCGATGCCGGAGCTGCTCGGCTGGCTCGCCGCGCAGCCGGTCGCCGATCTGCAGATCGAGCCGGCGGGGTTGGCGGACATTTACCATCGTTACCATCCCAACGCATGAATACCACCTGGGTCCTTGTCTCGAAGCTGCTGCGCGACCTCCGGACGGGCTGGGTCGTGGCGCTGCTGCTCCTGTTCGGCTTCCAGGTGCTGTGGGCGCGCGTTGCGCAAAGCATCGCCACCAAGGTGCTCGAAGCTTTCGCCGCCCTGGGCGTGCCGCCCGATGCCCTGCGGCAGATCCTTTTCGAGGGGCCCGGCCAGATCATCCAGGCGCTGATGGGCGGCGGCGGCGTCCGGATCGAGCACGCACAGGACCTCGTGTCGATTTCGTACGTCCATCCGCTTACGCAGACCATCCTGTGCATCTGGGCAATCGGCCGAGCCGCCGGCGCGATCGCTGGCGAGATCGACCGCGGCACGATGGAGCTGCTGCTCGCGCAGCCGCTGCGCCGCAGCCAGGTGATCGCGGCGCATTTGCTGGTCGACGCCATCACGATTCCGACGCTCGCGCTTGCGATGTGGCTCGGCACGCTAACCGGGGCGTCGCTGGCCGGCTTCATCGGCGCCGCGGGCTCGCTGCGCCTGGACCCGCTGGCGTTCCTGCCCGCCCAACTCAACGTCGCGCTCCTGCTCTTCGCCGTGAGCGGCCTGACGATGGCGCTCTCGGCCGCGGGCCGTTCGCGCAATCGCGTGTTGGGCCTCGCGGTGCTGGTGGCGCTCTTGCAGTTCCTGGTCAACGTGATCGGCCAACTCTGGCCACCGATGGAATGGATGCGTGTGCTGACGGTGTTCTACTACTACCAGCCGCAGCCGATGATTCTCAACGCGCGGTGGTACGCCGAGACGGCGGTCTGGCTGCGGCTCGGCATGCTCGCGGCGGCCGGCACCGCGGGATACGTAGTGGCGCTGTGGACGTTCTGTCGCCGCGACCTGCCGGCGCCGTTGTGATGCCGGCCGGTGGCGCGCGTTATCAACGTGTCCTAATCCCTCCGGACATCGCAGGCAACATTCGTTGCGTCCCACCACCGACCGAGCGGGCTGTGGTGGACGCCGCCTGCCACGGCCGCGCAAACCGCCACACTGCGGGGTTGCCAAGCGGGTGCAGGGCTGGCTGGGCCTCAATTCTTCCGGAAAATCCTTGCAACGCACGTGCCGTTCCCGGTAAAGTATGTGTGGGCACAGCTGCCTTTGATGGGCTGCCCGGAGAGTGGGCGTCCGCGGATTGTCCCTGGTTCGGCGGCTTATCAAAGCAATGAATAAAGATCACATTATTGGTGAAATCCGACGAACCGCCAAGGCCAATGGTGGAGTGCCTCTCGGTTGGCGGCGGTTTTACGCAGAGACAGGCATCGGGTATTATGATTGGTTCGGCCAGTTCTGGACGCGTTGGAGCGACGCCGTTCGTGATGCTGGCTTCGAGCCAAATCGCATGTCCGAAGCTTTTGATGACGAGGTTCTCCTTGAAAAGTTAGTATTGCTTACTCGTCGTTTGGAGCGCGTTCCAATTCAGGGAGACCTCTTGCTTGCCGCGAAGAACGACACCACGTTTCCTTCCGAAAAGGTTTTCCGGCGTCTTGGCTCAAAGCTCCAGCGTGCGTCACGAGTAATTGCCTTTTGCGAAGCACATCCTGGTCATGACGACGTGGCCGCTCTTTGGATACCAATCGCCATTGTGCAGCAGCCACAGGACGCCGAAGAGCTACACTGCTCGCCTCCTGCTGTCGGCTATGTCTATCTGCTGACGCACGGTTCACGGCGAGAGTACAAGCTCGGTCGGACGAACAACCCGCTGCGACGAGAAGGCGAGTTGGGGATCCAGCTCCCCGAGAAACTTGAGCCCGTTCATTACATCGAAACGGATGATCCGCCCGGCGTGGAGCACTATTGGCATACTCGGTTTGCAAGCAAGCGCAAAGAGGGTGAATGGTTCGCTCTTACGGCCGACGATGTTCGCGCCTTCAAGAGGTGGAAACGCATATACTGATGCGAGGCTGCCGCCGAACGGCCAAATGGCTCTAAATTAGGTCTAAATCAAGGGACATTCAAGCTGCCTGAGCCGAGTCGGGCGTTGCAGCCAAATGGCCATGCGATAGTTGATCCTATCGGTGTCACGCAATGGGGAGGGTCGGAGATGCTGACCTATAAGGCGATGTACAAATTCCTCGACGAAGGGGTTCATGCCGAGGTTCTCGATTTTCCAGGTGTCATCACGTGCGCTGCCGACCTGGATGAGGCCCGGCGACTCCTGGCAAGTGCTTTGATAGACATGGCCGAGACCAACTTGCTTGCCGGCGAACCGCTGCCGAAGCCCGATCCGACCTGCATGGATCCGGATGCTGATATTGAAGAGCCGATCTACCTGCTTCTCACGGCGGCGTCTCGCGTCACGGTTGTTCCCCAAGGTGCGGTTGCGTGAAACGACGCGATCTGTTGCGACACCTAGAGCAACACGCGTGTCGCTTTGTACGGGAAGGCAGCGATCATTCGATCTGGGAAAACCCTGCGCTACAGCATCGCAGTGCGGTCCCACGCCACCGCGAGATCGCAAAGTACACCGTAGCCCGCATATGCAAGCAGTTAGGCATTCCCGTGCCGTCTTGAGCGCTTCGAGGCCGACCGCGCCTGGGTGGACTGGGATCTTCAGGAGATTAAGCCGTGACGTGGTCCGACCCAATTGTTGAAGAGGTCCGGCGAGGGCGCGATGCGTATGCCGCCCGTTTCAACTACGACCTGCGAGCCATCTACCGCGACCTAAAGGAACAAGAGAAACGCAGCGGCCGCAAGATTGTTTCCTATGCAGAGGACGCCAAAGCGGTCGAGCCGAACAAGGCGGTGCAACCAACCGGCCACACAATGACGGAACCTCATGACACGAAGGCTGGTCCGACATGATGTCGTCACGGTAATGCAACACGTGAGGTGCGCGATGCCTGATCCCTTTAAGGCGCTGGCAACCGCTTTGGCGGCCGACGGCATTCGCTGCCAGTTCCACAGCGCTGGCCAGATGGTAATCTCGCGGCAGGTCGGGGCGGTTTGGCCAAACCGTGGGAACAGCTTCTCGGTCACCAATATCGCCGGGCAGTGGTATCTATTCACCTGGGTGCCGATCGGTTATCGTGTTCCTGATACGTCAGAGTGCGCGGCGCTATGCCGCACTTGCATGAGTCTGGGCGACAGCGCGATGGGTAGAGTGCCGTCGGAAATCATGCGAGAATTCGGGCTGGTCGAGTTGTCCGACGAGGAAGCCGAGGCTGTCTTCCACGAAATGGACACTCGTCCCGGTCGACGACCCGAGTAAGGCGCGACGTATGTGGATGACCAACCGCGGCAGGTCTACGCCGCCGTCGATTAAAGGAGCATCTCAGCCAACCGCGACGATCTTCCCTGTCCGGACCGATTCGCATTCCCGATGGCACAGCACCAGCGCATTGCGCGCCAGCTTGCCGCTGAGCAGGTCCGGCTCGCGTCCCGTGCGCACGCCGTCGACTGCCGCCTGCAGTTCCGCCGTGAACGCCGTCGTCGCGTCGTCGCCTCCGGCCAGCGCCGGCCGTTCGCTCCGGCCGTCGGCGTGCAACACCGTCAGCGGGCAGGTGCCGGACTCGTAGGTCAGCGTGGCCCGTTCCAGGTAAAGCTCGTAGCCGTGCACGAACTCGCGCGCCTTCATCGCGACGGCGCCGCTGGAGCAGGTGATCGCCGGGCCGCCCGGACCGTAAAGATAGCTCGTCGTCAGATACGACACAGCATCGCCCGCCACGGTCCCGACGGCGAACACTTGCCCCGGCACCCCGCAGACGAGCCCGATGAAGTGGGTGTCATGAATGTGCAGATCGACCGCCGGCCCGCCGGTCTTGCTGGCGTCACCGATCGCCGCCGACCAGTCCGGTTGTGAGATGACGCGTTTGAAATGTCCGCCGAGCAGCCGGCCGAACTCGTTGAGCCGGATCGCGCGTGCCGCATAGCTGAACTCGGGAAAGAAGGGGAGCACATGCGCGACCATGAGCAGCCGGCCGGCGGTGCGGGCCGCGTCGATCATCGCGTCGGCATCGCGCGGATCGAGGGCAATGGCCTTTTCGACGAGGACATGCTTGCCCGCCCGCAGCGCCGCGATGGCGGTTTCCGGATGCAGGTGCGTCGGATTGCAGACGTTGACGAGATCGATATGGCGATCGGCAAGCAGGTCGTCGAGCCGGCGATAGGTGCGCACCGCCGACAGGTCCATCATTTCACCGCGCGGCCCAAAGTTGCCGTGGATATCGCGCCAGTCGCCGCCCAGCTTCTTCTCGTCGCGGCTACAGATCGCCTCGACGCTCGCCGCTTGCAGCTTGCGCGCGGCGAGGTAATGGATCATGCCCATGAAACCAACGCCGACGATCCCAATGCTCACCATGGCTAAGCCCCAGTAAAACAAGTACTTATGGCATCAACGCGTCCGATGTGCGCTATGGTTTACGCGGTTTTTTTGGGCGTGGGGGCCTTTCTTTGTGGCCTTTGCGCGTTTGCGCGTATCACGGTCATGATACATAACCAGCACCGTTCTAGCCCATGTTTAACAAGTGTCGGGGTAGTTTTTGACGTAAGTCCTTAATTTTCAACGCGCGGAGGTCCAGTTTTCAGAAAACCGTAGTGACAATCATTACAAACATTTTAGCTGTTTTGTCCGCATTTCATCGAATATCCGGTTGACGGACCGGTGGATTTGTTGATGATAACATCATGTTCATCCGCTCCGTCAAAGTTCCGTCCTCCAACGGCACCGTCCACGAGTATGTCCGCATCGTCGGCTCGGTGCGCGAGAACGGCAAGGTCAAGCAAAAGGTCATCGCCAACCTCGGGCGACGCGACACCCTCGAAGCCGTCCTGCCGCTGCTCAATCGCTTTCTCACCGGCGAGGAAGGGCCGCAGGCCCTGGCCCAGCAACTCGGCGCCGAGGGACCCATCGAAATCCTCGACGCCAGTACCTGGGGACCGATGCTCGTCGCGCGCCACTTCTTCGACCAACTGGGCCTCTGGCAATGGCTCGATGCTGGTCGGCGTTGGCCCAAGTTGCGGCCGAGCGAAGACCCCGCCGACGACTGGGTCAGCCGCGTCCTGGTGCTGATCACCAACCGCCTGGTGCGGCCGGCCAGCGAGCACGGTTTGGCCGCGTGGCTGGAGACCGATTACGTGTGCGACCGGCATGGTCGCCGGTACGTACCCTGTTGGAAGCAGCAAGGCCGCGTCCAGGTCGACTTGGGGCAACTGCAGCGTTGGTATCGCACGCTGGATCATCTGGGGTTGAACAAGGACGCCGTGGAAGTGGCGCTCTATGAGCGGCTGCGGACGTTGTTCGAGTTCGACGCGGACCTGGTGATGTACGACCTGACCAGTACGTATTTTGAAGGCCATGGTCCGCCGACGCTGGCCAAGCACGGTTACAGTCGCGACGGCAAGCCGCGGAACGTGCAGGTGGTGGTGGGCGTGGTGATGGTGGCGGGTTGGCCGATCGCACATCACGTGTGGGCGGGCAACACGCGTGACAGCACGACGGTCAAGGAAGTCATCCAAGACCTGGCCCGGCGTTTTCGCCTTCGGCGTATCGTCTTTGTCGGTGATCGCGGCATGGTGACCGAGAGCAATCTGGCCATGCTGCAGGCGGCGGCGGAACATGGCTACTTGGTGGGCATGACGCGTCGCCGCAATCCGGAGGCGGAGGCGTTGATTGATCGCGTGGACGAAACGAAGTGGGTCGACTGCCCCAATGGGATCACCGCGCGGGCGAAACCAAATCCACCCCGGACACGAGTGCAAGAGGTCGCCTGCGACCGTGCCGGCGTGCGAGTGTTTGTGGTCGATAGCGACGAGCGTCGGGCCTATGAAGAGCGGCAACGTAGCAAAGCGATGGAGCGGGTGCGTGCGGCCTTGGCGAAGGTGCAGGCGCGCGTGGCCAAGGGCCAGTTGAAGCAGCCGGCCAAGATCGGCGCGGCGGCCGAGCGGGCGTTGCAAAAGAACCACGGCTATCGTTACTACATGTGGGAGTTCAAAGAGGGACAATTGGAGATCGCGGAGCACCCAGTGAATTTACCTCGGGAAAAGAAGTATGAAGGGCGCTACCTCATCCAGACCGATCAGACGGCGATGACGCCCGCGGAGGCGGTGGCGCACTACAAGGACTTAAGCGAGGTGGAACGGGGCTTTCGTTCGCTCAAGGATCCGCTGGGCATGCGGCCGATCTGGCATCACACGGCGCGGCGGGTGAAGGCACACATTTTTGTGGCGGCGTTGGCGTTCTTGATCGAGCGGATGCTGGAGCGCGCCTTGAAAGATGCTGGCCTGTCGCTCTCGGCGCAGTCGGCCTTGGAAGCATTGCAGACGATTCGCTACGTGCAATTCCGCGTTGCGGAAGAGCTCCGTAGCGGCACGACACCGGGTTCGTCCCGCGCCCGCCAGGTACTCAACGCCATCGGTCTGGCCGACCATCGGCCGCCGGCGCCGCCCGCGGGCGATGAAACGACAATGTAGTGACTAATCCAAAAATCAGCCCTTACGCAGCAAGGACTTACGGCGACACTTGTTAAACATGGGCTAGACCCCGCGTGCTCAGAAGGCTACCCGGGGGTGCGCCTTGGACAGAGAAGATGGGAAACTGGGGATCAGGGAGCGAGCGGGGGAGGTGGCGGGAGATGGATGCCGAAAAGCAGTGCGCGGCGCAACGCGCACCTGGAGGTCGCACGCGTCAAGCAGCTGAGGTGGAGGAGTCCACCTTGATGACGATCGCCGTCATGTCATCGAGCTGCGTGGTGACTCCGCAGAACGTGCGAACCGCGCCGTAGACGTGGTCAATGATCTGGCGCGCCGGTCGATTCCAGTTCGCCTGAACGTTCGCCAGGGTCCGCTCGATGCCGAAGAGGCTCTCGTCGGGGGAGTGGGCTTCCATGATCCCGTCGGTAAGCAGTAAGACCCCTTCGCCCGGGTCCAGCGTGATCGCGGGGGCAGGCGAGAAGCGGATCTCCGGCATGATGCCGAGCGGCATGTCGGTACTCGGCAGGACCGTCTTCACCGTCCCGGCGGGGCTGAGGACGTAGCCGGAGGGGTGCCCGGCGCTGACGTAAGCAAGCGACCGCGTGCGGGGTTCCAGCCGCGCCAGCAGCAGGGTGGCGAAGTGGCCCTCGGGGGCGTCGCCGCTCAGGGCATGGTTGAGCAGGCCGACGATCTCGCCGATGTCCGTCCGCGTCAGCAAGAACGCCCGCATGTAGGCGCGCAGCTCGGCCATCAGCAGGGCCGGGCCGAACCCGTGGCCGCTCACGTCGCCGATGACAACGCCGAGGCTGCCGTCGCCGAGGGGGACGTAATCGAAATAGTCCCCGCCGGTGGCCTCGGCCGGGTACGACGCGCCACTGATGTCGAAGCCGGGCAGCGGGAGGATGGCGACCGGGAAGAGCTTCTGCTGAATCTGCCGCGCAATGCGCATCTCCTCCCGCTGCCGATCCCCCTCCCAGCGCTGCTTCGCGTCGGCCAGCTGTCTCTCGTGCTCACGTTGCTGCATCTGCCGGAGCACCTCGGCCTGCCGTCGCAGCGATTCGGATTTACGGAAGATCTCCACAAACACGGCGACCTTCGCGCAAAGCACCTCCGGCACGATCGGCTTGGACAGGTAGTCCACCGCCCCCAGCGAATAGCCCTTCCCCATATACACGTTATTGGCGTCAAAGGCAGTCAGGAAAATTATCGGCGTGTGTCGGGATCGGTTGCGCTGGTGGATCAGGGCGGCCGTCTCAAAGCCGTCCATCTCCGGCATCTTGACGTCCATGAGGATGACGGCGAAGTCGTGGTTGAGAAGGCAGCGTAAGGCTTCCCGACCGGACTGGGCCTTCACCAGCCGGCGTCCCCGCCCCGCGAGGACCGCCTCCAGGGCCAGGAGGTTGGCCGGGTGGTCATCGACCAGCAGGATGTTCACCTCCTGGTCGAACTCCAGCTCACCGATCCCCCCCAGGCCCGACTGAAGGGCCAGAGAGTCGGGCTCCTGGCGGGACGACCGCTTGAAGATCGGCGCAGGCATGTCAACTCCTCCTTGCCCCCTCCCAGGGAGGCACCAGGCGACCGAATCCCGTTCATGCCCCTTCCTGAGTGGGATTGCTGAGCAATTCCTGTGCCGCCGCCCATCATCGAGGCGCCGCCGAATATCGTGCTACTGGACCCGTCGGAAAACATTCTCGCAGCCGTCGAACTCCCGATAGCACGTTTCGTGTGGAGTTGATCGGATGGACTCCCGGTTGCCGAGGCCCAAAAAACCCGCCGGGGCAAGACTCTCGTACAGCAGGCGGTGGACGCGATCGGTCAGGGGCTGGTTGAAGTAGATCAGGACGTTCCGGCAGAGGATGACCTGGAACTCGTTGAACGAGGTGTCCGTGACCAGGTTGTGCTGGGCGAAGACGATGTTCTCACTGAGAGAACGCTGAAAAATGACGTTGCCGTAATTGGCCGTGTAGTACTCCGAGAAGGAGCCGGCGCCGCCCGCCTGGAGGTAATTGCCGGTATATTGCTGGACCAGGGCGAGGGAGAAGATGCCCGCCTTCGCGCGGGACAGGACCGCCTCGTTCATGTCGGTGGCGTAGATCCGGCAGCGCGGGTAGAGCCCTTCCTCGCGCAGGAGGATCGCCATCGAGTAGACCTCTTCCCCCGTGGAACAGCCCACGTGCCAGATCCGCAGAAAGGGATAGTCGCGCAAGAGCGGGACGACCTTGACCCGGAAGGCGCGATAAAAGCTCGGGTCGCGGAACATGGCCGTCACGTTGACAGTGACCGCCAGCAGGAAGCGCTCCATGCAGGCCGGCTCGTGGAGGAGCTTCCCCTGGAGCTCGAAGATGGTCTGCAGCCCCTCGGCCTGGACCTGGTTCCAGATCCGTCGCCGGATCGACGGGTAGGCGTAGTCCCGGAAATCGAACCCGTAGCGGCGGAACACGGCTTCCAGGAGGAGCTGGACTTCGAGGGCCTCGACCTCATCGCGATCTGGGGACGGGCTCATGAGCAGGGCTCGGCTAGACGGCGCAACCGGACACGGTATGGGCGGCACGGGCTGACGGCCGCGCCGCGTGCCGGGTCAGCGGTACAGCCAGACGCGCAGCAGGGAGATCAGCTGCTCTCCGTTCACCGGCTTGGCGATGTAGTCCGACGCGCCGGCCTCGATACATTTCTCGCGATCGCCTTTCATGGCCTTGGCGGTCAGGGCGATGATCGGCAGTGCTTTGAACGGCTCGATCCTGCGGATGGCGCGGATGGTCTCGTAGCCGTCCATCTCCGGCATCATGATGTCCATCAGGACGATGTCGACCCCCGGCGATCGGTGCAGGGCCTCGATACCGTCCCGGCCGTTCTCGGCCGCCACGACCTGCATCCGGTGGTGCTCCAGGACGGTCGTCAGGGCGAAGATGTTGCGCAGATCGTCATCGACGATCAGCACCGTGCGGTTGGCCAGCACGGGGTCGGTGTCGTGGATCTGCCGCAAGATCCGCTTCTTGACCTCCGGCAGGTCGGCTTCGACGCGGTGCAGGAACAAGGCGGTCTCGTCCAGCAGGCGCTCGGGCGAGCGGACGTCCTTGAGAATGCTCGCCTCGGCCAGCCGGTTCAGCTCCGCCTCTTCCTCCTGATTCAGCTCCTTGCCCGTGTAGACGAGGATGGGCAGGTCGCGGAGGTCGGCCTTGCGCTTGATCTTGTGGATCAGCTCGAAGCCGGTCATGTCTGGCAGGAACAGGTCGAGCACCATGCAATCAAACCGTTCTCCCTGCAGGGCCGTCAGGGCCTCCGCCCCGGTGGCGACGCCGGTGGTGCAGACGTCGCCGTTGCCGATCAGCTCGACGAGGTTGTCGCGGTGGGACTCGTCGGCCTCGACGATCAGGAGGTTCTTAGCCCGCCGCTCGACGAAGCGCTGGATCTTGGCAAAGGCGTCGCTCAGCGCCTGCTGGCTGACGGGCTTTTTCAGATAGGCGATCGCCCCCAGCTTGAGGCCGCGCTGCCACCCTTCCTCGACCGAGATGATCTGGACGGGGATGTGCCGAGTCTTCAGGTCGTGCTTGAGGTGCTCCAGGACCTTCCAGCCGTCCATGTCCGGCAGCTGGATGTCGAGGGTGATGGCGTCGGGCCGGACCTTGCGCGCCAGCTCCAGACAGGCCTGGCCGCCGAGCGCGACCAACCCCTTGAAGCCCCGCGCCTGCGCCTGGTCCAGGAGGATGCGGGCGAACGTCGAGTCGTTCTCGACGATGACCAGCACCCGGTCGCCCGGCCGCAGTGCGTCGCGGTCGTCGCGGAACGTCGTCGCCAGGCGCGGGCGGGCCCGTGTCGCCGCCCACGTGGCCGCACACATCGCCGCCCGTGTCGTCACCCGTGACGTCGTCACCCATGTCGCCGCCCGCGGCATCGGCGGCCGGTCGGAGTGTGCCGTTGTGCAGCGACCTTCGCGGGCGCGGCGCTGCGGACTCCGGGCGCCGGACCGGTACGCCTGGGGCAGGTAGAGCGTGAACGTGCTTCCCCGGCCCAGCACGCTCGTGACCCGGATCTCGCCGCCGAGCAGGCTGGCGATCTCCCGGCTGATCGACAGCCCCAGGCCGGTGCCGCCGTACTTGCGACTGGTGCCCGTATCGGCCTGCTGGAACGGCTCGAAAATGACCTTCAGCTTGTCGGCGGGGATACCGATGCCCGTGTCGCTCACCGCGAAGGCGATGACGCGCTGCGCCTCGTTGAGGGCCTCCCGGTCGGCGCTCCAGCCGGACGCGACCACCGCGACCTTCAGGCTCACCTGGCCGCGCTCGGTAAACTTCAAGGCGTTGGAGAGCAGGTTCCGCAGGACCTGTTCCAGGCGCTGGGCGTCAGTCACGACGGTCTTGGGCAGGTCGCCGGCGAGCTCGGTGGTAAAGGCCAGCCGTTTCTTCTGCGCCACCGGCAGGAAGGTCCGCTCCACGTACTGCTGGAGGTCCGTGAAACACACCTCGCCGAGATCGACGGCCATGGTCCCCGATTCGATCTTGGCCATGTCCAGGATGTCGTTGATCAGCGCTCGCAGGTCGGAGCCGGAGGTGAAAATCGTTTGCGCGCACTCGACCTGTTTGGGGTTCAGGTTGCCGTCGGGGTTGGCGGCGAGCATTTCCGCCAGGATCAACAGGCTGTTGAGCGGCGTGCGCAGCTCGTGCGACATGTTGGCCAGGAACTCGGACTTGTACTTACTCGTCAGGGCCAGCTGCTCGGCCCGCTCCTGGACAGCCAGCTTGGCCAGCTCGATCTCTCGATTCTTGATGTCGACTTCCGCCTTTTGGGTCGTCAGCTCGCGGGCCTTCTCCTCCAGCTCCTCGTTGGTCTGCTTCAACTCTTCCTGCTGCTTCTTGAGCAGCTCCTCGGACGCCCGCAGCGAGGCAGCCTGTTTCTCCAGGCGGATGTTGCTCTCCTTGAGCTCTTCTTGCTGGGACTGCAGCTCCTCAGCCAGGGACTGCGATTGCTTGAGCAGCGCTTCCGTGCGCATGGTCGCGGCGATCGTGTTCAGGACGATGCCGATGCTCTCGGCGAGCTGGTCGAGGAAGGTGAGGTGGGTCTCGTTATAGCGGTTGAACGAGGCGAGCTCGACGACCGCCTTGACCTCCCCCTCAAAGAGCACGGGCAACATCACGATGTTGCGCGGCTTGCTCTCGCCCAGGCCCGAGCCGATCTTGATGTAGTCGTCCGGCACCTCGGTCAGGAGCAGCCTTTCCTTCTCCAGGGCACTTTGCCCCACCAGGCCCTCACCCAGCGCGAACTGATTGGACAGGTGCTTGCGCTCCCGGTAAGCGTAGCTGCTCAGGAGCTTCAGGAAGGAGGCCCCGTTTGCGGAGTCCATCAAGTAGAAGGCGCCGTGCTGCGCGGACACGACCGGCGCCAGCTCCGACAGGATTAGCTTCGCCACCGTCAGCAGGTCCTTCTGGCCCTGGAGCATGCGGGTGAACTTGGCGAGGTTGGTCTTGAGCCAGTCCTGCTCGGTGTTCTTCTGGGTGGTGTCCTTGAGGTTGCGGATCATCTCGTTGATGTTATCCTTCAGGGAAGCGACCTCGCCCTGGGCCTCGACGGTGATCGACCGGGTCAGGTCGCCCTTGGTGACGGCGGTAGCGACCTCGGCGATGGCCCGCACCTGCGTGGTCAGGTTGGCAGCGAGCTGGTTGACGTTGTCAGTCAGGTCGCGCCAGGTGCCGGCCGCCCCCGGCACGCGGGCCTGGCCCCCCAGCTTGCCCTCGACACCCACCTCGCGGGCGACCGTCGTCACTTGCTCGGCGAACGTCGCCAGGGTGTCGTTCATCTCGTTGATCGTGCTGGCCAGCGCCGCAATCTCCCCCTTGGACTCCAGGGTGAGGCGTTGCGTCAGATCGCCCTTGGCGACCGCGGTCACCACGCGGGCGATTCCGCGCACCTGGGCGGTGAGGTTGGCGGCCATCATGTTGACGTTGTCGGTCAGGCCCTTCCAGGTGCCGGCGACGCCCTTGACCTGGGCCTGGCCGCCGAGCTTGCCCTCGGTGCCGACCTCCCGCGCCACGCGGGTGACCTCCGAGGCGAACGAGCCGAGCTGATCGACCATGGTATTGATGGTCTTCTTCAGCTCGAGGATCTCGCCCTTCACATCGACCGTGATCTTCTTGGACAGATCGCCGTCGGCGACTGCGGTGGTGACGTTGGCGATGTTGCGCACCTGGCCAGTCAGGTTGGACGCCATCGAGTTGACGTTGTCGGTCAGGTCCTTCCAGATGCCCGCGACGCCCTTGACCTGGGCCTGGCCGCCCAGCCGCCCCTCGGTGCCAACCTCGCGGGCGACGCGGGTGACCTCCGAGGCGAACGAGCCGAGTTGGTCGACCATCGTGTTGACGGTGTTCTTCACTTCGAGGATCTCGCCCTTAACATCGACGGTGATCTTCTTGGACAGGTCACCGCGGGCGACGGCGGTAGTGACCTCGGCGATGTTGCGCACCTGGGCGGTGAGGTTGGCGGCCATCATGTTGACGTTGTCGGTCAGGTCCTTCCAGGTGCCGGCCACGCCCTGCACTACCGCCTGGCCGCCCAGTTTCCCGTCGGTGCCGACCTCGCGGGCGACGCGGGTGACCTCCGAGGCGAACGAGCCGAGCTGATCGACCATCGTGTTGATGGTCCTCTTCAGCTTCAGGATCTCCCCACGGACGCGGACGGTGATCTTCTTGGACAGGTCGCCGTTGGCGACCGCGGTGGTGACCTCGGCGATGTTGCGGACCTGGGCCGTCAGGTTGGCGGCCATCATGTTGACGTTGTCGGTCAGGTCCTTCCACGTGCCGCCCACGTCCCTAACCACGGCCTGGCCGCCCAGCTTCCCGTCGGTCCCGACCTCGCGGGCGACACGGGTGACCTCGGAGGCGAAAGAGGAGAGCTGGTCGACCATCGTGTTGATCGTGTTCTTCAGCTCGAGGATCTCGCCCTTGACATCGACGGTGATCTTCTTGGACAGGTCGCCGCGGGCGACGGCCGTAGTGACTTCCGCGATGTTGCGGACCTGGCCGGTCAAGTTGGCGGCCATCATGTTGACGTTGTCGGTCAGGTCCTTCCAGGTGCCGGCGACGCCCTTGACCTGGGCCTGGCCGCCGAGCTTGCCCTCGGTGCCGACCTCCCGCGCCACGCGGGTGACCTCCGAGGCGAACGAGCCGAGCTGATCGACCATGGTATTGATGGTCTTCTTCAGCTCGAGGATCTCGCCCTTCACATCGACCGTGATCTTCTTGGACAGATCGCCGTCGGCGACCGCCGTGGTCACCTGAGCAATGGCGCGGACCTGGGCCGTCAGGTTGGCGGCCATGCTGTTGACGCTGTCGGTCAGGTCCCGCCAGGTGCCGGAAACGTCGCGCACATCCGCCTGGCCGCCCAACTTTCCGTCGGTGCCGACCTCGCGGGCGACGCGGGTAACCTCCGAGGCGAACGAGCCGAGCTGGTCGACCATCGTGTTGACGGTGTTCTTCAGCTCGAGGATTTCGCCCTTGACGTTGACGGTGATCTTCTTGGACAGGTCACCGCGGGCGACGGCGGTGGTGACCTCGGCGATGTTGCGCACCTGGGCGGTGAGGTTGGCGGCCATCATGTTGACGTTGTCGGTCAGGTCCTTCCAGGTGCCGGCCACGCCCTTGACGTCGGCCTGGCCGCCCAGCCGCCCCTCGGTGCCGACCTCGCGGGCCACCCGCGTCACCTCCGAGGCGAAGGAGCTGAGCTGATCGACCATCGTGTTGATCGTGTTCTTCAGCTCGAGGATCTCGCCCTTGACATCAACGGTGATCTTCTTGGACAGGTCGCCGTTGGCGACGGCGGTCGTGACGTTGGCGATGTTGCGCACCTGGGCCGTCAGGTTACCGGCCATGCTGTTGACGCTGTCGGTGAGGTCCTTCCAGGTGCCCGCCACCCCCGGGACCACCGCCTGGCCGCCCAGCCGTCCCTCGGTGCCGACCTCGCGGGCGACCCGCGTTACCTCCGAGGCGAAGGAGCTGAGCTGATCGACCATCGTGTTGACGGTCCGGCCGACGCGAAGGAATTCCCCCTCCAGGGGCCTGCCGTCGATCTCCAGCGCCATCGGCTGCGACAGATCGCCCTTCGCGACCGCCCCGATCACGCGCGCCACTTCGACCGCGGGCTGGACGAGGTCGCCGATGAGCGAATTGACGAAATCGACCTGGTCGGCCCAGCCGCCGCTCGCGTCGGAAAGCGTAGCGCGCTGGGTGATCTTGCCTTCTTTGCCGACGACCCGGCTGATCCGCTCGAGCTCGTGGGTGGATGCCCCTAGCAGCTCCACGACATCATTGAACGCCGTGGCCATTTCCCCGCCGATTCCGGTCTGTTCGAGGGACAGCCGAACGGTGAAGTCGCCACGCTTGACCGCCCGCAGGGCTCCCAGGAGTTGGCGGAGATCGAGGTCTCCGTTGGCAGGGTGCTGATCGTGCATGGCATTCCCCCGCGACGTTCGTTTCTTAGGGCTCCCGCCGAGTGTCCACGGGACGCGCCGTGCAAGTCTCGTGCCGTCTCACCGTGCTCGTTCTAACCAAGCGACGTGCGGAAGCAAGGCCGGTGGCGGGCTGCCCCGTGGCAGAGGCGTTCAGGTACGAGCCCCATTGGGTTGGATAAGGCGCCCCGCTCGCCCGCCGGCGCCCTCAACGCACTCGGTCCGCTGGATTTTTTTTCAAGTCGCGTATCAAATCGCCACCCGGCGGCAGATAAACTGACAGAAAGCCGACGATAGCCGGGTCGAGGGAGCGCCATGACGAGAAATGCCATCCAGTATCTTCTTGGAGCTGTCCTGCAACAAGACCAGGCCGGACCGACCGATGGGGAACTCCTCAGCCGCTTCGTCGAACAGCGGGACGAAACCGCCTTCGAGGCCCTGGTGCGGCGGCATGGCTCAATGGTCTGGGGTGTGTGCCGCCGCGTACTGACGAACCATCAGGATGCCGAGGACGCCTTTCAGGCCACGTTTTTCGTCCTCGCTCGCAAGGCCGCGGCCGTCGTGCCAAGAGCCATGGTCGCGAACTGGCTGTACGGCGTCTCTCATCACGCGGCACTTCACGCCGCCAGGACAGCCGCCCGGAGGAAGGAGCGGGAAAGGCAGGTAACCTCCATGCCCGAACCAGCTGTGACGGACAACGACCCCTGGCCGGACCTGCAATCGATCCTCGACCAGGAGCTAAGTCGCCTGCCTGACAAGTATCGCGCGGTCGTCGTCCTGTGCGATCTGGAAGGCAAGGGTCGCAAGGAGGCGGCCCGCCAGCTCGGCTGCCCCGAGGGGACGGTGGCAGGGCGTTTGGCGAGGGCAAGGGCGATGCTGGCGAAACGCCTCACCCGGCGCGGCGTCACCCTGTCGAGCGCCGCGCTGGCGGTGATGCTTGCGCAGAAGGCAGCGTCCGGCTGTGCCCCCGTTTCGGTAGTGTCTTCCACGATCAAGTCCGCAAGCCTGTTTGCGACGGGGCAAGTGGCGAATGGGGCGATTTCCGCCAACGTGGCCATCCTGACCGAAAAGGTGCTCAAGATGATGCTGATCAACAAGCTCAAGTCGGTGGCGATTGGTCTAATGGTGCTGGCCGCGTTTGCCCTCGGGGGAGGGCTGCTCGTGCACCAGGCAACAGCCGGCCAGGAGAAACCGCGGTTGCCTTCCGGAGCCGTACCGGGCACGCAGGGTGAGCGCGCCGCCCGTGCCGTGCCAAACGATGCGGCGAAGGAAGCCTCGCAGGCTGACGCGGGGCAGCCGGCCGAAAAGGAGGAGCCGGCGAAGGTCGTGGGGACCTGGAAGCTCACGGAATACCTCGTCGGCGAGCGCAACCTCTTCCTCATCAAGACTGAGAGCACGGACGCCAAGCCCCGCGGGGAACTCGTCTTCGCCGACAAAAAACAGGTCCCCACCGCCAGGCTCAAGGAGTTTCGCGTCGAAGGAAAGACGATTTCCTTCACCATCGAAACCAGCGAAATGGAATTCTACTTCGAGGGCCGGCTTACAGGGGACGGGAAGAAAATCCTCGGAATGGTCCGCCGCACCTTACACAAAGGTGTCTATCCCGGGACCAGGTTCGGCTACAACGAGATTGGCCCTGCCATGCTGAGCCTTACAGATTCCAGAACCATCGAGGCCAAGGACGTGATGGTCCAGAATATGGACCTGGCGAAGGCCGTGGGGAAGATCGGCAAGGAGCGCAACACGGCAATCCAGGATCTCCTCAAGAAAACTCCAGATACCCCCGCGATTTTCGTGATCGTGCATAGGCTCCTTCGCTTGTCCGCCACCGAGAAGGACCTGGGACTCGACTACAAGGACCTGGTGAAGCGGGCCGATTCCGTCGCCGCGGCCTGCGGGCCAGCCATCGAACGCGACGAGGCCATGGCTCTCGCTCTGCTGCTCGCGAAAATCGACGGGCAAACGGACCTGGCCCTGGAGCCGGCGCAGCGAGGAGAGAAACTGCTCGCCAAGGACGCGCCCCTCTCCGAGCAGGAGCGCGTCCTGACCATGCTGGAGAACGTTTTGAAGACGGCCGGTAAGCAGGACAAACTCAAGGAAGTAAGCGGGCGCCTCAACCAGATCGAGGCGGAACTGGATAAGGAATACCTTGCCAAGGTGCCGCCTTTCAAACCCACGCCCTCCACGGAGCACCCCAGGAACGGGCGGGTCGCGGTGATGGAGTTTTTCGTAGACGCTCAGATTGAGTTTCACGCCGGTGCCGAGGCCGCCTTCGATGCGCTGCTCAAGACCTATCCGCCCGGCGACGTGGTCCTGCTCCAGTACCATGGGTCAAGAGGCGACCCGCTCAGCAGCCCCGATGGCGACGAACGCTGTAGCTATTATCGCCGGCTCTTCCCCGGCAAGATTAAAACCGCGCCGGTAGCCGTCATCAACGGCAAGGACCTCATAGAGTCACGGATTATCGGCATCGCCGTGGGCGACCCGTCGATGAGGAGACATTACCAGGACCTCCGCGAACGGATCAGCCCCTGGTTCGACGCCGAGGCCGGCCCGAAACTGAAGCTCACCACCACGGAAAAGGAAGGCAAGATCGACATCCAGGCCACGGTCGACGACCTCAAGAATCCGGGTGAGGACAAGCGGCTGCGCCTGGTTCTGGTGGAGGAATCGATCCACTACGCGGGCGGTAGCAGCATTCGTATCCACAATCGCGTGGTCCGCTCCATGCCCGGCGGCCCGGCTGGTCTTGTGCTGAAGGAGGCCAGGAGCAAGCAGACCGCTACGGTGGACCTGGCCGACCTGACGAAGCAACTGGAAGAGGTCAACAAGAAGCGGCCACCCCCCACAAATCTACGGGACGTGCGGCCACTGGATTTGAAGAATCTCAAGCTCGTTGCCCTGGTGCAGGACGATAGGACGGGCGAGATTTTACAGGCGGCGGAGGTTGACCTGGGCGCGGGAAGAACGAGAAGTAGCCTGCCGTTGAGCCGCAGCCGGAAGCAAACTTGCGTAGGCTATCGCCTGGGCCTCATCGGAACTGGTTCGCCGCCGCGCTATCTGGTGCTCCTTGTGGACTACACCGATGGCAAGCGGGAGAACCAGCTGGTGGAGATTCCACGCGGAACCGGCACGCAGAGAATCGTAGTCGAAGACCCTTAGCGGCGATACCTCGGCGGTGCAGTCGTCCGACGCTTACGGCTTGTCCTTGCGAAGAGACCGTCGTTTCTTTGAGTTGCGCGCATCGTTCTTGCGCCGCCGCCACATATCGATCACCCAAATCGCAGTGGGGATGGACAGCAGCAGGAGGAAGAATGCGGTCAGGCCCAGGGCCACCGGATCGCCGCTGCCGAGATCTTGCAGATAGTGGTAGATTGCCCGTCCCATGTGCTTGCTCCCGCCGAGGCGCTCAAGACCAGCAGTATACCAGGAATCCGCTTAGCGCGCATTCGCCGAGGATGCATGTCCAGAAAAACACCGGATGCTCGTCGCGCTGGAACGAGATCGGGAACACGCCGAGGAACTTCCAGGTGATCTCCTCGGTGAACCACTGCAAGAGCACGACCAGCACCAGCAGCGCGGCCAATCCGAGCAGCATGAGTCACCGTATCGCTTCCGCAGCCGACGGTTCGCGTTGTCATCCATGATAAGCGACTAGCGACGATACGCCACCACAAACAGCCGCCGAAACGGAAACAGCACGCGCCCGTCCGCCTGTCGCGGATAGCCGCGCTCGACCGCCGGCAGCAGCAGCGCCTCGAAGCGGCGCGCTCCGCGTCGTCGGCGAGCGCTTGCAGGAACGGACGCAAACCGGTGCCGCGCATCCAATCGATCACGGCAGCGGGCTCGGGCAGGACATGCTGATATTCCGTGACCCACAGCTCAATACGTGCGGCGAGCGGCTGCAGCCAATTGTAGTAGACCGACGGCGTGGCGACGGTGATGGCGGCCGCCGCCGCGTGCATGCGGTCGCGCCAGGTGGGCTCGCGCGACGGACAACATCGCCTGGTGCACCGGTGACTGGAGGTGAGCGGGAACCTGCACGGCCACGGCGCCGCCGGGCGCGACCTGCGCCAACAGGTGCGGGAAGACGTGGCCGTGGTCGGGCACCCACTGCAGGGCGGCGTTCGCGAAGACCACGTCATACGGGGCCGGTGGCGTCCAGGACGCGATGTCGCCGAGCTGCCATTGCCAATTCGGGTGTGCCGCGCGGGCGGCGCCGATCATCTCGGCCGAGCTGTCGAGACCGACGATGGCGGCGTCCGGCCAGCGCTCGTGGAGTAGGGCCGTGCTGTTGCCCGGGCCGCAGCCGAGGTCGACGACGGAGTTCGGCGAATCGACGACGATGCGGGCCAGCAGGTCGATGGCAGGCTGCGTGCGTTCCGTGGCGAAGTGCAGGTACTGGCCGGCGTCCCAGTGCGGCATGGGGGTCTCGACCCCCAGGACTCGAAGACTCGTCCTGGGGCTTGGGGCTTATTTGTAGGTGCGCAGGCGATTCACCAGGAGGCGCAACGTGCTGCCGGTGAACACGGCGGCGGCCAGCGTGGCAATCACGGCGCCGCCGACGGCCAGCGTGCGCACCGTGACGGCGTGCTGTGTGAGCGGCGCTTTTTCTTGGCGACGGGCTACCGGCGTCATGACAGGGACTCCTCGGCCAGGATGTACGGGACCTCGAAACAATGGACGCAGAAGCTTTCGCAATTGTTCCGCACGAAGTCGTAGCGATTGTTGTAGCCGTTTTGCTCGTCCTGGTAGTGCTGCTCCGCCGCCACGCAGATGGCCTGACCGTGGGCGGCGTTCTTCGGCGCCGCGTGCAGCTTCACCGGCTTACCGTCGGCGAACTTCTCCAGGCTGTCGCGGCGCAGCACCGCGTTGCGCGTCTTCTGCTTCTCGCCGTTGAAGTGAATGACCATGCCGGCGCCGACGTAGACGCCCATGTGGCAGTAAAGCCGGCCATACCAGCCACCAAGGGGCCGCTTGATGATGCTGCCGGGCTCGAAGGTCATGACCGGAAATTCCTGTCGACGGGGAAGAAGGGTTTGCTTGGCAGGCAGGCCGCGTGAGGCGCCACGAGCTTGCATGCTATTATACGGCGGAATCCGGCGCCGGTTGTTGGGAATTCCGCGTTTCTCAGCGGAACGCCGGGCGTAACGGCGAGGAGAAAAGAAGAGGGCCACCCGCCGGGGGAAGCGGGTGGCCGTGGAGGAGGTCGTTTGAGATGGAAGGGGGAGGGATCGCTGAACGGGAAGCGCGTTGGCGGCACTCCAGAGGGAGTCGACCAAGGTCGGGGGAAACCTCCGTCGTTCTGAAGCACCCCGCGACTTCCTGTCTCGGGGACGGTCGGTGATAGAGCAAGGCTCGTGCCGAAAAGGGCGCCCGCGTTGGGCTATTGCTCGCAAACCACTGCGCCAGCAAAGTTTCCGGAAAATCCGCCTCGCAGCGGTCGGTGGACGCGTGCAGGGAGGCAGTGCAAGAATTACTCGGTACGCTTGTAAATGACCTTCGATCCCACCGTGGGCACCGTCACTCCGCCGCCACGATGCGCCGCAGCAATTCGCTTGTCGAAAGCCCCGGCACCAGCGGCAGGAACACCATCCGCCCGCCATAGGCGGTAACCACCGCCGCCTCCGGAATTGGCTTGCCGTCCGGCGGCGCGTAATCGGCCCCCTTGCAATGGATATCGGGCCGCAGCCGATCGAGTGCCGCCGTCGGCGTATCCTCGGCGAACAGCGCGACCGCATCGACGCATTCGAGCGCCGCCAGCAATTCGGCGCGTTCCGTCGCCGGCATGATCGGCCGGCCCGGCCCCTTGAGCCGCCGCACGGACGCGTCATCGTTGAGGCCGACCACCAGCGCATCGCCCAGCGCCGCGCTGCGCGCAAATTGCGTAGGTGGCCGACGTGCAACAGGTCGAAGCAGCCGTTGGTCCAGACGACCACCCGGCCTTGCTCGCGGGCACGGCGGCGCCACGGGATCAGCGCGTCCCAGGACATGGGTTTGGTACTGGAGGAGTCCATTTGGGGTGCCCCGCAGCCTGGTACGGACAAATGAGGACGTGTGTACCGTGTGTACCGGGAAGACGGCGATTGACAACGAACGGAGCCTGATGTTATGGCGCGCCGAGCCCGTTTGCAAGGGTGAATCAACAATGAATTTTTCTCACGCCACGCCGCGCTGTGCCGTTCTGCCGATCGCCGCTCGATCATGCGCTCGGCTAATATCGATCGCACCGCATGACCGCGAGCGCCGCCGAGCGTTGGCGCCGTGCTCGCACGAGGGCCTGCACCAATGCCACCGCGCGGCCATTCTGGTCGCCTTGCTCCTCCAGGCCGTCCATCTCCGCTTCGATTCGCCGCTGTGCCGCCAGCGCCTCGCGTAATTGCTCGGTTTCGACGCCCGGCCACGCCGCGTTCAGCCGCTCCGGCCGATCGCTCAGCGCCATCAGCGCCGCCCATTCTGCCGGCTCCACCTCGACCATGATCTTGCGCACCTGCGGCCGCTGCGCTTTCTCCGCCAGGGCCGCAGCGACGCGTTCGAACACCTCGGCCCAGTCGCCGCGCCGGCACTGCCGGAAGAGCCGCGCCGACGGATACCACGGGCTCTCGTCTCCCTGGCGCCGCCAACGCCAATCGGGATAGTACGGCAACAATACCCACACCGGCCGGCCGAGCGCTCCCGATAGATGAGCCACCGACGTGTCGACGGAGATCACGATATCGAGGTTCTCGATCGCCGCCGCCGTGTCGCGGAAGTCCGGCGCGATCTGCCCCGCCAGGTCCGTGACCGTGAATTGGCCCGCGAGTGCCGCGAGCTGCTCGGCGCCCGTCCCCTTCTGCAAGCTGTAGAGCTGCACGCCCGGCACCGCCGCCAACGGCGCGAACTGCGCCAGCTTCACCGAGCGATACATGTCGCCGGGCAATTTCGGATTGCCCTGCCACACGATGCCGACGAGTAGGTCCCGCCTGCCGGGCGGGACCTCGGCAGCTCCAGGTCCCGCCCGGCAGGCGGGACCTACTTCAGCGGGATGTACTCTCAACTCCCGCCGCCAGCGCTCCCGCAGCGCCGCTTCCGTGAACACGTACGGCACATGCCCCGGGATCGTGTCCGGCCGCGTTGCGAAAATCCGCGGCAGGCTCATCAGCGGCAATTGCACGTCCACCGCCGGCGCCGCCGCATCGGGGTCCACCACGCCGTCGATGCCGGGACAGCCCGCCAAGAGGCCCCGCAGCGCCGCCGGGCACTCCAGCAGCACCGTGCCGACGCGCTCCTTGACCAGCCGGGCATAGCGCACCGCCTGGATCGTGTCGCCCATCCCCTGCTCCGCGTACAGGAGGATCGTTCCATTGGGCAATGCCGTGCCGTCCCACGTCGGTTGCGGCACCAGCCGCGGCGGCACCGACCGCTGCTTGAGCCGCCACTCATATTCCTCCCACCCGCGCTCGTAATCCTCCATTAAGAGCAGCGTCAGCGCTCGATTCGTGTGGAAATCCGCGTCCGCCGGCCGAATCGCCAGCGCCCGGTCGAAGCACGCGAGTGCCGCGTCGGGATCGCCGAGCTGCAGCCGGGCCGCGCCGAGTCCGCAGTGCGCCTCGGCGTGCTCCGGTTTGCGGGCCAGCACGCGCAGGTACGCCGCCACCGCCTCGTCGAGCCGGTCCAGCCGCCGGTACGCCGTGCCGAGGTTGTAGTCCGCTTCGACGTAGTCCGGATCGAGCCGCCGCGCCTCCGCGATCGACGCCAGCGCCTCGTCGGCCCGCCCCTGCTGCAACAGCGCGACGCCGAGGTTGCAATGCGCCTGCGCGAACTCGGGCCGGGCCGCGATCGCCTGCCGATAGCTGGCGCACGCCTCGTCAAATTGCTGGCGGCGCAGCAGAGTGTTGCCGAGGCTGTTGTGCGCTTCGGAATAATTCGGACGATGCCGCAGCGCCTGGCGAAACGCGGCCGCCGCTTCCTCCAGCCTCTGCTGCCGGGCCAACGTTAGGCCGAGCGTGTGATAGGTCTCCGGCGAGTCGGGCCGAAACAGCAGGCTCTGGTGCAGGCACGCGATCGCGTCGTCGAGCCGGTCCTGCTGGCCGAGCACGGTGGCCAGCAGGCCGGCCGCGTCGGGGTGATCCGGCTTGACCGCGATGAGCTGCCGATAAGCCGTGGCCGCCTCATTGAGCCGGCCGGCCATCGTGCACGCCTCGCCGAGGTGCAACAGCGCTTCGGCATAACGCGGGTTGTGCGCGATCGCCGCCCGGAAGCATGCGATCGCCTGCGCGAGATCCCCTTGCCGTTTGAAAATGACGCCGAGATTATGATGCGCCTCCGCATAGTTCGGCTTGAGCGCGAGCGCCTTCTGGTAATGCTCGGCCGCGTCGGCGAGCCGGCCCTGTTCGCCGCGGACGTTCCCATAGTTATTGTGCGCCTCGGCGAAGTCGGGCTTGGCACGCAGCGCCTGCTCGAAACACGCCGCCGCCTGGTCGCGTTGGCCGAGCTGTGCGTGCGTGATGCCGAGATTGTTATGCGCCTCGCCCGACTCCGGCTTGTGCTGAGCGAAGCGCGCGAAGTGGCCGAGGGCCCGGTCGAGCTGGCGCAGCGCCTGATGGCAGAGTCCGAGATAATGGTGCACGACGTGTTGGCCCGGCTCGAGCGTCGCGACCTGTTCGAGGCACTCAATCGCGGCGCCGTGCCGTCCCTGCCGCCACAGGACCAGGCCGAGCTGAAATAACGCCTCGACGTTGCGCGGATTGTCTTTCACGAGCCGGCGATACACCTGTTCGGAGTGAGCGAGATCGGTCGCCGGCCGCGGGGCCGCAAGTGTTGCGCTGGGAGCCATGAGTCAATCTCCGAGAGATATATGGGAAATGCACAAAACCAATTCGCAAAGCGAGCGGCGGGGCTTTGGGTTTCAGGGAAGGTGATTGCATTGGAAATCTCCCATTACATTCATACTTGGGTATCGTCGGACTCCAACGACGCACGCCTGAGCGCAAGCATCTCCCGCAAGGCTTCAAGCCAGCGCCGCGCGGTGCGCTCGACTGATCCCCGCCGCGGCCACTGCGTCGCCGAGTCGCGCGCTGCCGCGCAGCGCCTCGACCAGCGCCTCGCACTCTGGCGGGAACGCGGCCAGCGCGTGCTTCAATTCGTCGGCGAACGCGGCCACCTCGACGGGGTCGGGTTCGGCGGCCGGTTGATCGTGGCGCGCCATGTCAAGCGGCTCCTCACCGTGCGCTGAGCGTTTGGCCGCCTTGCTCGCGCGGCAGTAGCGATTGATGCGCCCCTCCACGATTCGATGCAGGAACGCGACGAATGCCGGTTCGTCCGGAAATGTCCGCGGCCGCATCAGGCTCTTGAACACCTGGAGCCACGTATCTTGCACCACGTCATCGGCGGTGACGGTAGCGCCCAGCCCCCGCTGGGATATCAACCAGCGCGTATAGCGCAGCAGCTCGCCACGATAGCGCTTCACGAGCTCGGCGGCGGCGAGCGGACAAGCGCGGTGGAAGCCGGCAAGCAACTCGGCCAACGACTGCGATGCCCCAGCTTGGGACACGGGATCCACATGGCTCTTGTGTTCCATGGGATGACTCCCTGAAGTGAATGGAGAGTCAAGACTCTTAACTCTACGCCGCAATTCTACAGCCGGCAAGGCTCGTTGCAAATAATTTTTCGCAATACACAACTACGAGTTATATGACGCCGTTGTGGCGATAGAAGCGCGTCCCGGCAAGTGTTGGAGTCCCCGGGTCTAGCCGGCCCGGCTAAAGCCGGGACGCCAACCTATTAACGCATGAGCCGCAGCTTAGCGGCGCAGCGTTGAGTACCGCGCATTCAATGTTCTCTGCATTCTGCGCCGCCTGGCCCCCACCGTACGCCGTGCCGTGCCCTGTGCCATAGCGTGTGGCACGGTGCGTGTCGCGTACGTACTCGTGGTGTACAGGCTGACTGGTTCGCAACATTTTGAAATTAATTTCAGATTCCATGTCCGAAAATGGGCGCGTTTGGGTGTAGTTTATATAGAGGACCTTTCGCCTCATCGCCAATCGCAGCGCCCCAGGCCCCGGCTGCCCAGCGTGGGGCCGCCCGCTCTACCTTTTCGCCCCGGACGAGCCGCGCTATTCCGATGTGTCGGCCGGCAATCTCTTGTTCGTCGCGGGCCGCAGGCTAGCGCGCGTGCGTGCAAGCCGGTTATTGAGGCGTACGTTACCGAGCCATCGGGCATGCGAGGCAGGGTTGAGGCGCCCATGCGGCCGCGAGACGTGCTTGTCGCAGGGCGCAACGTGCGACGCACGAAACCGGGCGCGCCGCCCCCACGCCGTGTCGCGAGCCGCAGGAAGCGTGCGGGTCGGCGTCCGATTGATGACGCATTCGGCGATGAAATGGCTTGACATCGTGACCGAAGCGGTGGATCATGGACGGTGCGATGCTTGAGGGGCGTACGCTCGAAAGCGTCGTGCATGTCCTCATCCGCGAGCTGTTGACGGACGACGGGGACGCGAAACCATGACGACGGCAACGCAAACGCAAGTCTACGAGACCGTCCGACCCGGCTCCGCGGCGGACCTGGCAATCGTCGTCGACCCCGAGTTCGCGGCGATGGTGCCGCCGCCGGGCAAGAGCGAGCTCGCCAAACTTGAGCGCAGCCTTCGCACCTACAGCTGCCTCAGTCCGTTGGTCCTGTGGACAGGCAACAACGTCCTGGTGGACGGCTACACCCGCTTGCCGCTTTGCCGGCAGTACGACATCCCGTTCCTCGTCGTGCGTCGCGAATTCCCCGATCGTGACGCCGCCAAGCAGTTCCTGCTCGACATCCAGCTCGGCCGCCGCAATCTGACGGCCGAAGCGATGTCCTACCTGCGCGGCGAGCGCTACCTGGCCGAGAAGCAGGACCACGGCGGGGTTCGCATGAAGAAGGAAGCAATCTATCAAAATGATAGATTGGCCACCGCCGCCCGCCTGGCCCGCGAGTACAAGGTCAGCGAAGTAACCATCAATCGCGACGCACAATTTGCTCGCGCGGTCAACGTCGTGGCCGCCAGCTGCGGCTTTGACGCGAAGCAGGCGATCCTCTCCCGCGACCGACGGCTCACGCGTACCACCGTGCAATGGATCGCCAGGCAGAGCGCGGAAAAACAGCGACTCGTCATGAAGGAATGGCTGGAACACGGCACGCTCCCGCGCCGGGAGGACGGTAAGTGTCCGACGTGGACTTTGCCCGCTGAGCCGCGGGCTCTCGCGAAAATGCTCCTCGCGAACAAGGGGCCTACCGTCAGTGTCCAGGTTCGCGACGCGCTGACCGGGGTGCTTGCCGGGTAGGAGCATGGGGATCAAACGCAGATACGGGCCGTCGAGGGTTGTGCCGCGAGCAGAGTGCGCAGCCGAGAACGCTGAACGTCCCCCGCGTCTTGTCAGGCGGCATGAGGTGATTCTCGCTCCCGCCTCCCGTCCCCTTCGGTGGCAAGTGAGAATTTTAGGGCGCCACGGCCCGCCTCAATGGATCGCTACCGGGTAGGCGCGAGCGCCGCCATGGCTGCAGGAACCGTGAACGTCCACGAATTCATTTGTTAGAGACGACAAACCATGCTCACAATTAGGCGTCCTTTTCTCTCACCCTTGACGGTCGGCGTTGCTCGCCGCCTGTTCCAGGCGCTCCCGTTTGCGTTAGTGACGCTTGCAGTGGCTATACCGGTTGGGTATTGGATCACGCGGCCCTGGCCAACGGCAATTACTGCGGAGAACGGCGCAAAGCTTCGGGCCGGGATGTCACTCATTGAGGTTGAAACAATCCTTGGAGGCCCGGCACGCAATGAAGCACGGGACCCAACACGCCGGGCGTGTCAGGCCGCGCGGTACACCAACTTAACCGCGTGGGTCACCGACTATTATGCTATTGGCGTCGAGTTCGACGCAGAAGGCCGTGTTACTGGGGTCGCTCGAGGCCCATACGAGGGGCCTCGGCACTCCTCTGATAGCTTTCTCGAGATAATGCGGAGCTCCCTAGGTTTTTAATAGCCTTGTTTGTGGATTTGCGGCGGGGTGCGAACGTCCCTTGGAATCTTGCGCGTGCATTTGCCATCGGTAACTACTTGGGATTCTAGCACCGTTGGTCTACTTGGCCGGAACAACCCAGAGGGTATCGACCGTGAAGAATACTCAACTGAGGTCCCGCAGGCGTGCAGGTCGCAAGGTACCTTACAAACCCAGCCTCGAGGCACTCGAATGTCGCATTAATCCTAATACATTTACGTAGCAGGCCACAGTTGCAGGGAGGACAGGCGTCAATTGGTATAACCCGAATAATTGGTCCACGCCGAACAATGCCGGCGGGTTTCCTGGCGCTCGTGATAATGTGATCATTAATTTTGGCGCAAATATTGCCAATTGCGTGCTGCCAGCAGGGCCTACCGAGAGCATTAACACGTTGACGTTATCGGGCCTTAATACGAAAGTTCTCGATTTGCATGCGCAGTTGTCGATCAAGAACGGCGGCACGATGACAGGTGGTAGCATTGACCAAGAAGGGAACGCCGCGCCAATCACACTAGCAGGTGGAACCTTCACGTGGCGCGCCGGCGGCATTAATCCGGATCCTAATACGCTTAGCTCGGTCACCGTCATTGGTGGCGCAACTCTAGCGGTCGCCTCTGTCCCCGCTGTCGGCCTTGGTAGCAATCTCAAAATTCTCCAGGGCGGTGTAGTAGTTCTGGACAACGTTGGACCGCTTTTTCTAGAAAACAACGCGTCGATTGCCAACTCCGGTGATATTCTGGTAGAAGGCAGTGGCTCGCTGATTAGTGGGCCCCAAATAATCAATAATGGCTATATTGGGGCCTGGCCGACCGGTCTTTATCGTTTCGTAACGGCAATTCAGAATAATGGGGTGATCAATATCGTCGCCGGGACACTAAATGTCCAGGGGTCGGGTCCGAATGGCTATAGCGTAACAAATGCTCAGGGCAACATTGATATTGTAGGTCGGCTTATTGCGCAGACGGGCTTATTGCAACAAGGTACGGCTGAGATCAATTTCTCTGGTGGCGTGCTCCAAACGACCGGCGACCTCGGGTTTGAGATGGCCGGCGGCACGGTGTATTTATCGCCCGGAACAAACGCGACGATAATTGGTAATTGGAATTTTATTGGGGGCGAGGTGGACTTTTTCTACGATACGGTTGCACGCGATGGCAATCTGCTGACAGATGATTCGGGCACGGTGAACGTGACCCCCAATAACAATACGACGCTTGACGTTAGTTTTCTCGGGAATGGGGCAGAGCCAGCGACGTACAATCCGATTCTTGCTGCGCAGGGTGGTGCATTTGCGAACGCGGACGTCTGCCAGATAAATCCGGATGGGTATAGCGCAGATATTCAGGCAGATTTGACAGAATATTGGATTTTTAGTAATCTCGTTAGCGGCGGCAACGGCGGCAGCGGCGGTGCTGGTGGCGGCAACGGCGGTAGCAGCGGTGGTGGTGGCGGCAATGGCGGTAGCGACGATAGTGGCCCAGGAGGCCAAAGCGGCATTGGAATACTGCCGCCTTGGCCCCCCGTTGAGTTTTCGCCGTCCGTTGAGGACCCCGTGGTGTCTGGTGTGACCGCCGCCGTGGCCCTAAACGTATTGGCCACAGCGGAAGACGAGGACGGGTACAACCTTACCGTCACCTCGGTCAGCAGCCCTCTGCACGGTACGGCGACGATCAATGGCGACAATACGATTACTTATACTCCCACCGCGGGCACTACAGCGAGCAGCGACGCATTCACGTACACCGTATCGGACGGCTATACCGTGCCGGCGACCGGGACGGTGACGATCCTGCTTGGGGCCGCGCCGCCGGTTGCGAACGACGTTATCGCCGCGAACGTTACGGCCGCAGTTACCCTTAACGTGCTGGCAAGCGATTCCGACGCGGCGGGGTACAATCTAACCGTTACGGGTGTGAGCGCGCCGCACACGGTACGGCCGTGATCAATGGGGGCAACACAGTCACCTACACGCCGACGAGCGGGACGACGGCGTCGACAGACCTCTTTACCTACACGATCAGCGATGGGCACGGCGGCAGTTCGTCAGCGACCGTGAACGTTTTTCTCACCGATTTTGCCCCGGATGCCGATGGGATTAGCGCAAACGCGCACAGTGCCGCAGTGACCTTGGACGTGCTGGTAAATGATTCGAGCCCCGAAGGCGACAATCTCACGGTGACCTCCGTGGGCACCCCGTCACACGGGACCGCCGCAATCAACGCCGGAACCACCATTACGTACACGCCCACGGTGGGGACCACGGCTGCAACGGACAGCTTCACGTATACGATAAGCGATGGTCACGGGGGCACCTCGACGGCCACGGCCGTGATTTACTTGACCGACCGGCCGCCTGCGGCACAGGACACGAGCGCCGCCGTGCATGGGGGGGCGGTAACGATCGACGTGCTTGCAAATGATACAAGTCCCGACGGCGATACGCTGACGGTTACCGCGGTGGGCACGCCGGCACACGGGACGGCCGTGATCAACGCCGGCATGAATAGCGACAACTATCCTTCCCCAGCGGCGACAACTAACCTTCCCCACTGAATGGATGAACAGGTGGGCGTGCGCAAGGGGGCGTGTCCGGCATAGAACAGCGGCAACTCTGGCGAAAGGAGTTGCCTATGCGTACCGGACGACGCGCCACCGACGCCCAGGTGAAGGAACTGCGGAAGGGATTGCTGCGGGGGGCATCGCTGACCCAAGCGGCGATGCGTGCAGGCATGGATCGCAAAACTGCCCGAAAGTACCGGGACCATCCGGAGCTGCCGAACCAGCAGCCGACCGCGCGTCCTTGGCGGACACGAGTCGATCCGCTGGCGGCGGTGTGGCCGCGGCTGGAGGAACTGCTCCAGCGGGAGCCCGGCCTGCAGGCCAAGACGCTGGGGGAATGGCTGCAGCGTGAATTTCCTGAGCAGTCCTGGGAGCGAACCCAGCGGACGTTGGAACGGCGGGTGCGGCAGTGGAAAGCCCAGCACGGGTCGGCCAAGGAAGTGTTCTTCGCCCAGGTCCATGAGCCGGGCCGCCTGGGCTTCGGATTTCACGCACATGGAAGCGTTGGCCGTGACCATCGCCGGCCAGCCGTTCGCGCACCTGGTCTACCACTTCGTCCTTACGCATTCGAACTGGGAGCACGTGACCATCTGCTTTTCGGAGAGTTTCGCCAGTCTCAGCGAAGGGCTGCAAAATGCGCTGACGGAGTTGGGGGGTGTGCCGCAGCGGCATCGCACCGACCGCATGACGTTGGCCGTGCATCACGAGGGCCAGGCCGAGCAGTACACCGCCAAGTACCGGGCATTATTGGCCCACTACAGTCTGGAAGCGGAAGCGACCAATCCGGCCAGCGGCCACGAGAATGGCGACTGCGAGCAAGCGCACCGGCGTTTCAAAGAGGCGGTCGAGCAAGCGCTGTTGCTGCGGGGCAGTCGCGACTTTACGAGCCGCGAGGTCTATCGGCAGTTCTTGCACGAACTGGTGGGCCGCCGCAACGCCGGCCGCCAGGCGCGGCTGACGGCCGAGTTGGCTTGTTTGCGGCCGTTGCCGGCGCGGCGGTTGGAAGCCATCGAGCGTCAGCGGGTGAAGGTGGGCCGGGGCAGCACGATTCGGGTCAAGCATAATACCTACTCGGTGCCGGCGCGACTCATGGGTGAGACGGTGGAGGTACGGATCGGCGCGGAGCAGATCGAGGTGTGGTACGCGGGGGCGCTGGAGCAGACGATGGCACGGCTGCGTGGGCAGGACAAGCACCACATCGACTATCGCCACCTCAGCGGTTGGCTGGTGCGCAAGCCGGGGGCGTTCGCGCGCTACGTGTACCGAGAAGACCTGTACCCAAGCGTTACCTATCGACGAGCGTATGACGCGCTGGTGGCCCAGCAGGCGAACCGGGCGGACCGGGAATATGTGCGGCTTTTGGACCTGGCGACGCGTGAGGGGGAGGCCAAGGTCGAGGCCGCGTTGACGCTGCTGCTGGCCGGCCGGCAGTTGCCGACCGAAGCCGCGGTGCGGGCCGCGTGGGGCGAAGAGACGCCGCTGGCGCTGGCGGCGCGGGTGACGGTGCCGGCGGTGGATCTGCGGCAGTACGACGCGTTGTTGGAGGAAACGTGGCTGGAAGGCAGTGACATCTCGATGTCACCAACGGACCCAAACGAGGAGGATGGCCATGACCACGGACGGGACGAAGGAGCTGGAGCATTGCTTGCGGGAACTGTACCTACCAGCGATGCGTGCGCAATATGCGCCGGTGGCCCGGCAGGCGACGGCGGAGACGTGGAGCTACGCGGATTACCTACGCGAGTTGGCGCAGCGGGAATGCCAGCAGCGGCACCAGCGCCGCATCGAGCGGCTGCTCAAGGGATCGAAGCTACCGCTGGAGAAGAGTTGGCCGGCGCTCGATCTGAAGCGGTTGCCGGCGAAGGTGGGTCAGCAATTGCGTGGTCTGGTGAGCGGCGACTTCCTGGATCAGCGGGCGAACGTGCTGGTGTTTGGGCCGCCGGGCTCGGGCAAGACGCACGCGCTGTGCGCGGTGGCGCAGGAGTTGGCACGGGTGGGGCGTCGGGTGTTGTTCACGAGCTGCGCCTGCTGGTGCAGGATCTGTTAGCGGCGAAGCGCGACCTGACGCTCAAGGCGCTGCTGAAACGGCTGAGCCAGTACGAGGGGCTGTTGATCGACGACCTGGGTTATGTACAGCAGAGCCGGGAGGAGATGGAAGTGCTGTTCACGCTGCTGGCGGAGCGGTACGAGCGGGGCAGCGTGCTGGTGACGAGCAACCTGCCGTTCTCGAAGTGGGACCAGGTATTCAAGGACCCGATGACGACCGCGGCCGCGATCGACCGGCTGGTGCACCACAGTGTGATCGTCGAGCCTCAACGTGCCGAGCTACCGAGCGGAAGCGGCGAAGAAAGCCAAGGCAGCGCCGCCACCCGAGTCAGCGTCGCCAGCATAGGTGCTAACACTGAGCCGGCGAAGCCGGCGGCCGGGGAACCCCGGCCAATTCGGGGAATGTTAATTGTCGCTCAAGGGGAAGGATAGTTGTCGCCGATCACCGGCACGACAGTGACATACACGCCGACCAGCGGCACGACGGCCGCAACCGACGCATTCACCTATACGATCAGCGACGGCTATGGCGGCACGAGCAGCGCGACGGTGTACCTGTACTTGGCGGATCGGCCGCCGGTCGCCGTGGACGCCGGGGCGGCCGCCCATAGCGCGGCGGTGACGGTGTATGTTCTCGCAAACGACAGCAGCCCGGACGGCGACTTGCTGACTGTGAGTTCCGTGGGCACGCCGGCGCACGGCACCGTGGTGATCAATTCCGGCAAGTCGATAACCTATACCCCGACCAGCGGGACCACGTTCGCGACGGACAAGTTCACGTACACGATTAGCGACGGGTACGGCGGCACGTCGACGGCGACCGCCTACATTTACTTGACAGACCAACCGCCGCTCGCCCAGGACGTGAGCGCCAGCACCCAGTCGGCCGCGGTGACGATTGACGTGCTCGGAGGCGATTCGAGCCCCGACGGCGACACGCTGACGGTCACGTCGGTGGGCACGCCAGCCCACGGCACGGCGGTCATCAACGGCGACAACAGCGTCATGTACACGCCGACCAGTGGGACCACGGCAGCAACCGACGCATTCACCTACACGATCAGCGATGGCTACGGCGGCACCAGCACCGCAACCGTGTACATGTATCTGGCGGACCAGCCGCCGGTCGCGCTCGGCGCGACCGCCAGCGCCACAGCGCGGCGGTGACCATCGACGTTTTGGCAAGCGACTACAGCCCCGAGGGTGACAATTTGACCGTGACCTCGGTCGGCACGCCGTCGCACGGGACGGCGGTGATCAACTCGGACGGCAGCGTCACGTACACGCCGACGAGCGGAACGACGGCGACAACCGACAGTTTCACGTACACGATCTCGGACGGCTTCGGCGGCACGAGCACCGCGACCGTGTACATGTACTTGACGGACCGGCCGCCGGTCGCGATTGACGCAAGCGCCGCTGTCCACTCCGCCGCGGTCACGATCGATGTCCTCGCAAACGATTCGAGCCCGGATGGGGACGCGCTGACGGTCACCTCCGTAGCGCGCCGGCCCATGGCACCGCCATAATCAATGCGGATAACACGATCACGTACACGCCAACGTCCGGCATGACGTTTTCGACGGATGCCTTCACCTACACGATCAGCGATGGCTACGGCGGCACCAGCGCCGCGACCGTGTACCTGAACTTGACGGATCGACCGCCGGTAGCCGTGGACACCAGCGCCGTCAGTCATTCCGCCGCAGTCACGATCAACGTCCTGGCGAACGATTCCAGCCCCGACGGCGACACGCTGACGGTTACCAGCGTCGCCACGGCGGCCCACGGCACGGTCGTGCTGAACGCCGACAACACGGTAACGTATACACCGACCAGCGGGACCACCGCCACGACCGACAGTTTCGCTTACACGATCAGCGACGGCTATGGCGGCACCAGCACCGCCACCGTTTATCTGTATTTGACGGATCAGCCGCCGGTTGCAATGGACGTTGGGGCCAGTGTCCACTCCGCGGCGGTCACGCTCAACGTGCTTGCCAACGATACCAGCCCCGATGGCGACACGCTGACCGTGACATCCATCGGC
This sequence comes from uncultured Gemmataceae bacterium, assembly GCA_963834865.1. Taxonomy (GTDB): domain Bacteria; phylum Planctomycetota; class Planctomycetia; order Gemmatales; family Gemmataceae; genus CAWIDK01. The sequence continues at coordinate 1,005,376 of CAWIDK010000001.1, read as the reverse complement.
ACGCCGTCCCACGGTACGGCGGTGCTGAACGCCGACAACAGCGTAACCTACACGCCGACCAGCGGCACCACAGCAGCAACCGACGCATTCACCTATACGATCAGCGACGGCTACGGCGGCACGAGTACCGCGACCGTGTACCTGTACCTGACGGATCAACCGCCCGTCGCCGTGAACACTACGGCCAGCGCCAACTCCGCTGCGGTCACGATCAACGTGCTCGCAAGCGATTACAGCCCCGACGGGGATACGCTGACCGTGACGGCCATCGGCACGCCGGCCCACGGCACGGCCGTGCTTAACGCGGACAATAGCGTCACTTACACGCCCACGAACGGCACAACCTATGCCACCGACAGCTTCACCTACACCATCAGCGACGGGTACGGTGGCACGAGCACCGGCACCGTCGTCGTGTATCTCAAAGACCGGCCACCAGTCGCGGCCGACGTTAAAGCCAGCACCCACAGTGCGGCGGTGACGGTCAACGTGCTCGCCAACGACTACAGCCCGGCCGGCGACTCGCTGACCGTGACCGCGATCGGCACCCCGTCGCACGGCACGGCCGTACTGAACGCGGACAACACCGTCACATACACGCCGACCAGCGGCACGACCTTTGCGACCGACAGCTTCAGCTACACGATCAGCGACGGGTACGGGGGCACCTCCACCGGGACCGTGGTAATTTACCTGGCGGATCAACCGCCGATCGCCCTCGATGCCAGCGCCAGCGCGCACAGTGCCGCGGTCACGATCGGCGTGCTTGCGAACGACGCTGACCCGTCGGGCGGCACGTTGACCGTCACGGCGCTCGGCACGCCGGCACACGGCACGGCCGTGATTAACGCGGACAACAGCGTCACGTACACGCCGACCAGCGGGACCACGGCGGCGACGGACAGCTTCACGTACACGATCAGCGACGGTTACGGCGGCACGAGCACGGCGACCGTCTACGTGTACCTCACCGACCGGCCGCCGGTAGCGTACGACGCCAGCGCCGTCGCCCACAGCGCCGCCGTCACGATCAACGTGCTTGGCAATGATTACTCGCCCGACGGCGACAACCTGACCGTCACGGCCGTCGGCACCCCGGCGCACGGCACGGCGGTGATCAACGCCGATAACAGCGTCACCTACACGCCGACGAGCGGCACGACGGCCGCTACCGACGGTTTCACGTACACGATCAGCGACGGTTACGGCGGCACGAGCACCGCGACCGTGGTGCTCTATCTCACGGACCGCCCGCCGGTCGCGGTGGACACCAGCGCGAGCGCCCACAATGCCGCGGTGACCATCAACGTGCTCGCCGACGGTTACAGCCCGGACGGGGACGCGCTCACCGTGACGTTGCTCGGCACGCCGGCGCACGGCACGGCGGTGCTGAACGCGGACAACACCGTCACCTACACGCCGACCAGCGGGACCACGGCCGCGACGGACGCGTTCACCTACACGATCAGCGACGGCTATGGCGGCACGAGCACCGCGACCGTGGTGCTCTACCTCACCGACCGGCCGCCGATCGCGAATGACACGAGCGCCGTCAGCCACAGCGCGGCGGTGACGATCAACGTGCTGGCCGGCGACTATAGCCCGGACGGGGACGCCCTGACCGTGACCAGCCTCGGCACGCCGGCACACGGCACGGCGGTGCTGAACGCGGACAACACCGTCACGTACACGCCGACCAGTGGAACCACGGCGGCGACCGACGCGTTTACCTACACGATCAGCGACGGCTACGGCGGCACGAGCACGGCGACCGTGTACATGTACCTGGCGGATCGGCCGCCGATCGCGAGCAACCTCACGGCGAGCACGCACTCGGCGGCGGTGACGATCGACGTGCTCGGAAGCGACTACAGCCCGGACGGGGACACGCTGACCGTGACCAGCCTCGGCACGCCGACGAGCGGCACGGCGGTCATCAACGCCGACAACACGGTGACCTATACGCCGACGAGCGGCACCACCGCGACCAGCGATGCCTTTACCTACACGATCAGCGACGGCGACGGCGGCACGAGCACGGCGAGCGTGGTCGTGTTCCTGGCCGACCGGGCCCCGGTCGCGCTGCCGGTCGCCGCCGTCGCGCACTCGGCGGCGGTCACCATCGACGTGCTGGCCGAGGATTACGACCTCGACGGCGACACACTGACCGTCACCAGCGTGGGCACGGCGGCGCACGGGTCGGTGGTGCTCAATGCCGACAACAGCGTCACTTACACGCCGACGGGCGGCCTGGGCAGTCCGAGCACGGACAGCTTCACGTATACGATCTCGGATGGGCATGGCGGCACGTCCACGGCGACCGTGAACGTGCAACTGACCGACCGGGCGCCGATCGCCAACAACGTCGGCGCCGAGACCCACCCGCCGACGGCCGTCGTCATCGACGTGCTCGCGGGCGACTCGAGTCCCGACGGCGACCAACTCACGGTCACCGCGGTCGGCACGCCGGCGAGCGGCACGGCGGTGCTCAACGCCGACAACACGGTGACGTACACGCCGACCAGCGGCACCACGGCGAGCACCGACAGCTTCACGTACACGGTCTCGGATGGCTACGGCGGCACGTCCACGGCCACGGTGTATGTCCAGCTCGCGAACCGGGCGCCGGTGGCGCTGGACGCCAATGCCAGCACCCACAGCGCGGCGGTCACGATCGCGGTCCTGGCCAACGACGGCGATCCCGACGGCGACGCGCTGACGGTCACCAGCGTGGGCACGCCGACGAGCGGCACCGCGGTGATCAACGCCGACAACACCGTGACGTACACGCCGACCTCGGGCACGACGGCGAGCACCGACAGCTTCGCGTACACGATCGCGGATGGGCATGGGGGCACCTCGACGGCGACGGTGACGGTGCAGCTGGCCGACCAGGCGCCGATCGCGCTCGCCGACACCGCGGCCACCAACGGCGCGGCGGTCACGATCGCGGTGCTGGCCAACGATTCCGAGCCCGACGGCGACACGCTGACGGTGACCGCGATCGGCACGCCGTCCCACGGCACGGCGGTGCTGAACGCGGACAACACGGTGACCTACACGCCGACCAGCGGCACGACGGCGACCACCGACGCGTTCACGTACACGATCGCGGATGGCTACGGAGGCACGTCGACGGGGACGGTGACGGTGGAGCTGGCCGATCAGCCGCCGACCGCGGCGAACGTCAGCGCCGACACGGCGGGGCAACCGGTGGTGATCGCGGTGCTGGCCGGCGACAGCAGCCTGGCGGGCGATGCGCTGACGGTGACGTTGGTTGGGACGCCGCTGAGCGGGACGGCGAGCCTGAACGCGGACGGCACGATCACATACACGCCGTCGTCGGGCTGGTCCGCGGGCACGGAAACGTTCACCTACACGATCTCGGATGGGCACGGCGGCACGTCGACGGCGACCGTGACGGTCGCGCTCGGCACGACCCCGATCGCGCTGGGGGCCGCCGCGCCCGATTACACGGCGCTGCCGGTGACGATCGACGTGCTGGCCGGCGACTCGGACCCGTACGGCGACGCGCTAACGGTGACGGCGGTCGGCAGCCCGCGCCACGGCACCGCGTTCATCAACGCCGACGGCACGATCACTTACCTACCGACAGCCGGCACGACGGCGGCGACGGACACGTTCACGTACACGATCGCGGATGGCCACGGCGGCACGTCGACGGCGACGGTGACGATCGACCTGGTGGACGGGCCGATCGCGGAGCCGTACACCGCGGATGTGAACGCCGGCAGCACGACGACGCTCGACGTGTTGGCCGGCGACTCCGATTCGGGCGGTTATTCGTTGACGGTGACCGGGGTCGGCACGCCGAGCGACGGCACGGTGACGATCAACGAGGACGGCACGCTGACCTATCACGCGAACTCCGGCACCGCCGGCGACGTAGACACCTTCACCTACACGATCTCGGATGGCCACGGCGGGACGTTCGGCGCAACCGTGACGGTTGAGATCGAGCTGTTCTTGTAACACCTGTACTTGCGGCACACGTCGACGGGAACACGCCATGTCCACTTCACGCTGCGCCGTCCTGGTGCCGATTGGGTCGAGCATCGAGCCGCGCTGCGAGATGGCGCTGGCGGCGCTGGAGCGGCGCGGCTATGCGGTGCGGCGCGTGCTCGGCTTCTCGGCGATCGACTTCGGCCGCTCGACCATGGTCAGCCATGCGCTGGCCGACGGCTTCGACGAATTGCTCTGGATCGACAGCGACATCGTCTTTCATCCCGATGACGTTGAACGGCTGCGCGGGCACGGGGTGCCGATCGTGGGCGGCATGTACGCGAAGAAGGGACGGCCGGAGTTTGCTTGCGAATTCCTGCCGGGGACGCGGCAGGTCGTGTTCGGCGCCGGCGGCGGGTTGGTCGCGGTGCGCTACCTCGGCTCGGGCTTTGTGCTCGCCCGGCGGCAAGTCTACGAGACGGTGTGCGCGGCGCTGGCGCTGGCGGAGTGCAACCAGCATTTCGGCCGGGCGCTGGTGCCGTATTATCTGCCGATGCTGGTGCCGCACCGCGACGGTCAGTGGTACCTGTCGGAGGATTACGCGTTCTGCGAGCGGGCGCGGCAATGCGGGTTCAAGGTCATGGCGGACACGACAATCCGGCTGGAGCACGTCGGCAGCTACGGTTACACGTGGGAAGACGTGGGTCGGCCGAAGCAGCCGATCGGCAGCTACGCGTGCAACTTCAACTGGCAGACCGGCGAAGCGCCGCCGCGCCAGGGGCCACCGCCTTGACCGGCGCATGTCTGGCCGGTCTTGGCAAGTCTGGCCGGTCTTGGCAAGTCGTGCGGCGCATGCCGAAAATAGGGTGTGCCTTGCCAGCGCGGCACGACCGGTGCCAAACAGCGCCGCTACCCTTCACCCCCAAATTCCGTGGTTGGCGGCGGGTCGTCGAGACATCGTGGGTAGGTGGGCGCCTGGCTAGTGCCGCTGCCGCAAGCTAGGTTCTTGACACAGGTTGCGGCGACCACCACGCGCCCAAGTTAGTTGGGCGCTTGGGTCTGGCGCCCACCAAGGTCCAACGATAGCGCCGCAGCCTTGCACGAATACCCAAGAACATCCCAGTTTTGAACCAGGCGCAGACACTCGTATTTCTATCTACGCATCGTCAAGGCCGACAAGAATGTCTGCCCCGCAGGAGCGAATAAGAGACGGGAGGTCTGCGCCATGGGTGTTCCAGCCCGTCCGAAACCGATCCGCTTGCACGCGATTCTGGCCCTGGTCCTGGTCGGGTGCGGCACGGTGGGCCTGTGGTGGACGCTTGCGCCGACCAACACCTGGCCAGTGTGGCTCGCCTGCTGGCTGGTCGCCGTGAATGTCGTGACCCTCGGCTACTACGGCTTCGACAAGACACGCGCCCAGGGCGGCGATGGCCGCGTACCGGAATTGGTGTTGCACGGCCTCAGCGCGGTCGGCGGCAGTCCCGGCGCGTTCGTGGCGATGCGGCTGTTTCGGCACAAGACGGTGAAGGGATCGTTCCGCATCATGTTCTGGTGCATCGTCGTGCTGCAGCTTTGTGTGGCAGCGTACGTTGCGAAACTCGTGTGGTGGTGAGAGGCCCCTGTTTCCTGCGGCGCGAGTTGCTAGATTAATACAATTCGCGGTCCCGTCGGAGTTGGCGGCCACCGCCGGCGGCACCGGAAGCCGCCGGATCCCTGGTTTGTGAGAAAGCGACCTGAGCCATGGCTGTACCGAAGCGGCGCGTCTCGCCGGCCCGGCAGGGCAAGCGGCGGAGCCACCTCCACCTCAAGCGGAAGCAGAACACCTACTGCAATAGCTGCGGCAACCCCATCCTGCCGCACTACGTGTGCTGGAATTGCGGGTACCTCAACACCCAGGGACGCGAGGCGGCCCCGGTGAAGGAAGAAGAGGAGAGCTGAGCCGTGCGCATTGCTCTCGACGCGATGGGCGGCGACCATGCCCCCGGTCCGATCGTCGCCGGCGCCGTGCAGGCCGCCGTGGCCGACCCGGAGCTGCGCATCGTCCTCGTCGGCGACCAGGCCAAGGTCGAGCCGCTCTTGGCAGGCGCCGCGGTGCGCGATCGGCTGGAGCTGCTGCATTCGAGTCAGGTCATCACGATGGAGGAGTCTCCCGTGGTGGCCCTGCGCAAGAAACCCGACAGCTCGATCAGCCGGTGCTGGCAGCTGCTCGCCGAGCGCAAGGTCGAGGCGATCGTCTCGGCCGGCAACACCGGGGCGATGGTCGCCGGCGGTTTTCGCCTACGGCTATTCCTCAAGGGTGTGCGGCGGCCCGGCATCGCCGCGGTCATGCCGACCTTGCACGGCGGCTCGGTCCTGATCGACGTTGGTGCCAACGTCAGTCCGAAGCCGGAGCACCTTTTCCAGTACGGCGTGATGGGCTCGATCCTGGCCAAGCACATCCTGCAGCGCGACCAGCCGAAGATCGGCCTGTTGAATATCGGCTCGGAGGAGGAGAAAGGCCACGACCTGGCGAAGGACACGACGGCGCTGTTTAAGTCGAGCGAGTTGCGCGACCAGTTCGTCGGCAACATCGAAGGCCGCGACATCAACAAGGGCGTCTGCGACGTGATCGTGACCGACGGCTTCGTCGGCAACGTGGTGCTGAAGCTATCCGAGGGCGTGTTCGAGTTCGTGATGAAGATGACCGCCAAGGAGCTGATGACGACGCTGCAAAACGAGAAGGCGCTCGGCCAGCAGGCGCTGCAGAACCTGATCAAGCGCTACGATTATCACGAAACCGGCGGTGCGCTGCTGCTGGGAATCGACGGTATCTGCATTATCTGCCACGGCAGCTCCAGCGACCGCGCGATCGAAAACGCGCTGGCGATGGCCGCCCGCTATGCCCGCGCCCGGCTGAACGAGCGGATCGTCCAGGAGCTGGCAGCGAGCCCAGTCACGACGGGCGAGGACTGAGCGAGGGGTCGCGGTTATTACGCTCGTGCCGGCCGTTCCTTGCAGGCCCTGGTGCCGACGACGCTCATCCAACCCCTGCGGCTGGTTTCGGGGGACCGGGTCTACGTTCGCGAGAATCGGCACGCGTTCGTCACGGCCTACGAGCCATGCCGGGTGTTGGCGTATCAGGAGGAGGAAATTGTGGTACAGGTTGAGAAAACCGGCGAGATCATGCCGGTCCACCTGAGCGCGATCGGCGTAGTCCCGAGCGGATATGAAATCCGTGATGAAAAGTTGGTCAAACTGTAGCCTACCAGATTATCACGCTCACCCTGATGGAAACAACCGAGTTCATCATGGCGCCGTCTGACGTGCACGCGGGCGCCTGTGAAATCCCATTTACACTCTTGGCCACCACGGAGTTCGACATGGCCGCCCAGGGGAAGGATACTGTGCAGAATGTTCCCGAACGATCCGGAACTCGCAACGCAGCTTTTCTCTTCCCGGGCCAGGGCGCCCAGACCGTGGGCATGGCGGTCGAGCTGTGCCGCAATCTGCCCGCGGCGCAGCGCCTCTTCGACGAGGCGGCGACGATCCTCGGCTATGACCTGCTCAACGTCTGTGCCGAGGGGCCGGCCGAAAAGCTCAACAGCACCGCTGTCAGCCAACCAGCGTTGTACGTTGCCAGCCTGGCCGCGCTGGAGAGCCTTCGTAGCCGTGAGCCGCAAGCGGAGGCCGAATGCGTCGCGACCGCCGGGCTGAGCCTGGGTGAATACACCGCGCTCGCGTTCGCCGGTGCGCTCACCTTCGCCGACGGACTGCGGCTCGTGCAGATACGCGGCCAGGCGATGCAAGCCGCCGCCGACGCCACGCCCAGCGCCATGGTCAGCGTGCTCGGCCTTGCCACGGACAAGGTCGAAGCGTTGTGCGCCCGGGCACGGATGGCGGGCAAGATCGAGATCGCTAACCTGCTCTGCCCCAGCAACATCGTCGTTTCCGGAACCAGGGCCGCGTGCGACGAGGTTGAACGGCTCGCGCCCGAATTCGGCGCGATGAAGACGATCCGCCTGACCGTCGCCGGCGCGTTCCACACCGACATCATGAAGCCCGCCGACGATACGTTGGCGGTCGCGCTTGCGCGGAGCGAGCTGCGCCCGCCGCGCATTCCAGTCTGGTCGAACGTCGACGCGCGGCCGCATGGCGATCCGGCGGAAATCCGCAACCTGCTGGTACGGCAGGTTCTGCAGCCGGTGCTGTGGGAAAAGACGATGCGCAACCTGCTGGCGGAGGGAGTGACGAAGTTCTACGAGATCGGGCCCGGCCGCGTGCTTGCGGGATTGCTCAAGCGCGTGGAGCGGAAGGCGGAGTGTGTGAACATTGGGTAGAACCCGCCTCTTTCCGAACCGTCCCCGTCTGCATAGCTTGTCTTTTTCCCGGCCGCCCTCCGGATCGACTTGCCCGCGCAGCGATCGGTGTGGTAAGACACAAGTCGGCTCGGCCCTTCGCGGCCGGGGTGCCGCGCTTACCCTTCCCGCGCCGGCGGCGCGGAGTCCCTTGTCAGGAGGGCACCGTGACCACGATTGAAGAACGCGTGATACAGATCGTTTGCGATAATCTCGGCGTGAACCGCGAGCAGGTCACACGCAAAACGTCATTCCAGGAAGACATCGGTGCCGATTCGCTCGACGTGGTGGAGCTGGTGATGGAGCTCGAGACGGAGTTCGAGATCACCATCCCCGATGAAGAAGCGGAGCGCATCCGCACCGTCGGCGAGGCGATCGACTACGTCGAGCGCGAAGTCGCCACCCGGCGCAACACCGCCAATAGCTAGTTTTTAGGAGTTAGCCCCGCCATGACGCGGCGCGTCGTCATTACCGGCATGGGCGTGGTCTGCCCGATCGCGACCGACCTGAAGTCCTATTGGGACGGCTTGCTCGCGGGCAAGAGCGGGATCGGACCGATCGAGCTGATCGACGTCGCCGCGTTCAAGGTGCGGATCGGGGGCGAGATCAAGCACTGGCAGCCCGAGAAGTATCTCGATGCCCGGGCGGCGCATCGCCTCGATCGCTACGCCCAGTTCGCAATGGTCGCCGGCGCCGAGGCGATCCGCGACGCCGGCCTCGACTTCGCCCGCGAGGATGTGACGCGCTGCGGCTCAATCGTCGGCAGCGGCATCGGCGGTCTGACCGAATACGAGACGCAGCACACCAAGTATCTGGGCGGCGGCGGCCCACGCGGCATCAGCCCGTTCGTCATCCCTAAGATGATGCCCAATTCCGCGGCCGGCAACCTGTCGATTCACTACGGCCTGCAAGGCCCGAGCCGGGCGATCTCGACGGCCTGCGCGAGTGCGGCCGACGCCATCGCCGACGCGCTGCGGTGCATTCAGCGGGACGAGACGGACGTGATGCTGGCCGGCGGCAGCGAGGCGGCGATCGTCACCATGGGCCTCGGCGGCTTCATCGCCGCCCGCGCGCTGTCGCAGCGCAACGAGGATCCGCAGCGCGCGAGCCGGCCGTTTGACAAGGACCGCGACGGCTTCGTCCTGAGCGAGGGCAGCGGCATTCTCGTCCTTGAGGACTACGAACACGCCCGCCGGCGCGACGCGCGGATCTATGCCGAGGTGCTCGGCGCCGGGGCAACGGCCGACGCTTACAACATCACGGCGCCGCATCCCGATGGCCGAGGCGCCATCCGCGCGATGCAGCTCGCGCTCAGGGATGCACGGCTGAATCCCGCCGACGTGCAATACGTCAATGCCCACGGCACCGGCACCGAGCTGGGCGACCTCGCCGAGACCAAGGCGATGAAGGCGGTCTTCGGCGACCATGCCGCAAGCTGGCGGTGAGCAGCACCAAAAGCATGGTCGGTCATCTGCTCGGAGCGTCCGGCGGCGTCGAGACGATCGCGACCGCGCTGACGATCAAGACGGGCATGATCCATCCGACGATCAACCTCGACACGCCCGATCCGGACTGCGATCTCGATTACGTGCCAAAGACCGCGCCGCGAGTCGAGTGCGCCGCGCCATCTCCAACAGCTTCGGCTTCGGCGGACACAACACGTGCCTCGTCCTCGGCGCTGTCTAACCACCGCATCACATTCAAGCCCGAGGGCTCGACGACTCGCCCTCGGGCTTGAATGGATTCTTGCATCTTGTGAAATTCTGATTTTTCTTGCAGGTCGGAGATTGCATTTCCGCGCCGGTCGCGCCATACTGCCTCCACCTGGCTTCAGGCCGTTCGCGCAGGCGCAGCTGGACGGCCAAAGCCGTTTCATCACCGCGTCCTTTGCAAGGGAGATCCGCATGAGCAGTGTGAAACCGATTCCCGACGGCTTCCAGACGATCACCCCGCACATCACCGTGCGCGACGTTGTCAAGGCGATCGAGTTCTACAAGACCGCGTTCGGCGCCGAAACGGTGGGGATCATGTACATGCCCGACAAGAAAACGGTCATGCACGCCCAGATCAAGATCGGCAACTCCCCGCTGATGATGGCTGAGGAAGCCCCCCAGTGGGGTTCGGCGTCGCCGCTGATGCTCGGCAATTCGCCGGTGATCCTGCACCTGTACGTCAAGGACGTGGACGCAAGCTTCAAGCAGGCGGTCCAGGCCGGTGCCACGCCCAAAATGCCGCCGATGGACATGTTCTGGGGCGATCGCTACAGCCAGGTGGTCGATCCGTTCGGCCATCGCTGGAGCATCGCGACGCACATCAAGGACATGACGCCGGCCGAGATGGCCAAGGGCGCTGAGGAAGCGTTCGCCCAGATGGCCAAGGGCAAGGGATGCTGATTCGGCCAGTCCCCGGCTTGCGTTTAGCGCTCGGAGGCGCCCGGCGAGCGCTAAACGCAAGCCTGGAGCATCATCATGGATCAACTCTGGGCTCCCTGGCGGCTGGCGTACATCGCCAATGCCAAGCCGCCCGCGGATGATGCCTGCTTCATCTGCCGCGGCCTGGCCGAGGCGAATGATCGTGCCAATCTCATCGCTCAACGCCGCGGCGCAGCGTCGTGGTGCTCAATCGCTTCCCGTACAACAACGGCCATCTTCTTGTCGCGCCGAACGCTCACAAGGGGCTGCTCCACGAGCTGGACGACGGGGAGATCCTCGAGATGCAGCAGACGCTCGCCCACCTCGTCGCGGTCGTGGACGAAACCCTGCGACCCGATGGCTACAACATTGGCCTGAACCTCGGGCGCGTCGCCGGCGCGGGGCTGCCGGGCCATTTGCACTGGCACCTGGTGCCGCGCTGGAACGGCGACACGAACTTCATGCCGGTGCTCGCCGACGTCAAGGTGATCGCGCAGTCCCTGGAGAGCCTGTATGATTTACTGAGAGGGCGGCTCTAACCGCTTCGCGGAAATCCGAAACTCGAATATCGAAATCCGAAACAACCTTCAAAATCGAAAAACCCAAACCGACGTGAAAGATTTGCTGCTTCGGATTTCGGATTTGTTTCGGATTTCGAGCTTCGGATTGCGGATTTGAGGAACGTCATGGCCGATTCGCTATTCGAGCCGCCGGACTGGCTGGAGCGCGAACAGGAGGTGCTCGCTTCTTATGCCATGCACACCCGCCAGAGCCGTGGCCGCAAGCATACCGAACCGGCGCACGGCTTCCGTACCCTCTACCAGCGCGACCGCGATCGCATCGTCCATTCGACCGCCTTCCGCCGGCTGATGTACAAGACGCAGGTGCTCGTCAGCGCCGCGAACGACCACCACCGCACCCGGCTGACGCACACGCTGGAGGTCGCGCAGATCGCGCGCACCATCGCCCGGCAGCTCGGCCTGAACGAGGACCTGACCGAAGCGGTCGCGCTCATGCACGACCTGGGCCATCCGCCGTTCGGCCATGCCGGCGAACAGGTCCTCGACGAGTGCATGGCGGACAGCGGCGGCTTCGAGCACAACCGCCATGGCCTGCGCATCATCGAGCTGCTCGAATATCGCTACCCCGATTTCCCGGGCCTCAATCTCTCGTGGGAGGTGCTCGAGGCCCAGGCCATGCACAGCAAGCGACCCGAGGCGCCGGAGGTTCGGCCGTATCTCGACGGCGGCCGGCCCTTCCTCGAGGCCCAGGTCGTCGACGCCGCCGACAGCCTCGCGTACGACTGCCATGACGTCGATGACGCGCTGATGCTCGGCCTGATCCCGCTCGACGAGCTGGCCGGCGTGCCGATGTGGACGCAGGCCGCCGAGCAGGTCCGCCAGCGCTATCCCGGCATCCGCCCGGAGCAGTTCATCCCCGCCGTCGTCCGCGCGCTCATCAACTGGCAGGTGACCGATCTGCTGGATTGCACGCGCCACAACCTCCGCCAGGAACGCATCCGCACGGTCGACGAGGTTCGCGCCTGCCCACGGCTTTTGGTGGCGCACAGCCCGGAAGTGGGCACGCTGCGTGCCGGGCTGGAGGAGTTCCTGCGCCGAGCGCGTCTATCGCCATTACCGCGTTCTGCGGATGGCCCACAAGGGCCAGCGGGTGTTGCGGCTGCTGTTCGACGAGTTTTGCCGCGAACCCGAGGAGATGCCCGATCGCTATCGCCAGCGCGCCCGTCAGGGCCCGGTTGCGCAGGTGGTCTGCGATTACCTTGCGGGCATGACCGATCGCTACGCGCAGGACGAGTACCTGCAGCTGTTCCTGCCCAATACACTCGTATAGAATTGATCTCCAGCAGGAACTCCCGGCGGAGGCCGACCTTGAATACGTGGTTCCAGAACTGGTTCGGCAGCTCCGGCATGTTCCTGACCTGGTTGCTGCGGGCGGTGTTTCTGGTCCTGGTGATCGGCATCGCCACCAACGTGCTGGTTTACTACACCACCTACGGAACAAATCCGCAACATTACTACCCCTGGATCGGTGTGGCCAGCTTCCTGGCCATTCTCGGCACCGGCGTGCTCATCGTGCTGGCCGACTATTTCATCCGCAACAAGCAGATCACCACCATCTCCGCGGTATACTTCGGCCTGCTGATGGGCTTCTTGCTCGGCTCGTTGTTCTGGGAGTCGCTCAAGCCGGTGGTGGCCGCCTACATGAAAAACCCGGACGACCAGGACGTTGCACGGATGCTGGTCATCGTCACCGTCTGCTACATCACCGTCTCCACGCTCTTGCAGACCAAGGACGAGTTTCGCTTCATCATCCCTTACGTCGAATTCTCCAAGCAGGTCAAGGGGGTACGGCCGCTCGTACTGGATACCAGTGTCATCATCGACGGGCGAATTGCCGATATTTGTGATACGGGGTTCATCGACACCAAGATGATCATTCCCCGGTTCGTCCTGCAGGAATTGCAGGGCATTGCCGACAGCTCGGACAAGATCAAGCGCAATCGCGGCCGGCGCGGGCTCGACATGCTCAAGCGGATGCAGAACAACACCAAGGTCGAACTGCAGATGCACGAGGGCAATCTGCCCGAGTTGCGCGACGTGCACAAGGTGGATGAGCGCCTCGTGGTCTTCGCCAAGGCGCTCGGCGCCCGGGTGGTGACCAACGACTTCAACCTGAACAAAATTGCTCAGCTTCAGGGCGTGGAGGTGATCAACCTCAATGAACTGGCCCACGCGCTCAAGCTCAGTGGCGCTGCCCGGAGAGAGCCTGATTGTGCGCATCGTCAAGCAGGGCGACCAGATCGGGCAAGGAGTGGGATATCTCGACGACGGCACGATGGTTGTGGTGGAACAAGGCCGCGGCGCGATCGGCCAGGAGGTGAGCATCACCGTGACCAGCGTGCTGCAGACCAACGCCGGCCGCATGATTTTCGGCCGGATCGACAGCAAGCCGGGAACCGGAGACCATCCGGCCCTGCCGACGTAACCAGCTCCCCTCCACCCCAAGGGGCGAGGGGAGGTGACAGACACGGAGGTCGGCTCCAGTGCCTTACCGCAGGTCGGTGTTCGTGCTTGTGGGATTGGCGATGGCCGTGATCGCCGGCGCCCCGCTTGCGCAGAGTCCCAAGGGCAACACCGGCGACCTCGAGCTCGTCCAACGTGTCCTCGCGGTCCGCAAGGACTATCAGAAATCGCTCGAAAACCTGCGGCTGCACTACCTCAAGGTCAACGACATCGAGCGCGCCAAATGGGCCGAGGAGGAGCTGCGGCAGTGGCACCGCATCCCGAAGCAGGCGTTCATCATCGATCTGGTGGTGCCGCCGCCGACCTTGCAGGGCCACATGAACGTCCCCGAAGCGAACAAGATGTTGACCTGGGCGGTCACGTTCAAGGACAAGGGCTGGGGGTCGGATTACATCGACAACCAGCGGCGGGCCGAGATCCTGCTCACCGACCTGCTCAACAAGTATCCGCAGAGCGATAAGATCTCGCGCGCCGCCTATTACCTGGGCGACATCTACGAAAGCAAGGCGTACAAGCAGCACCGCCTGGCTGCCGAGTTTTATGTGCGCTGCGTGCAGTGGAACCCCAAGACCACTCTCGACGCGCGCGTGCGCGCCGCGCGGCTGTTCGACTTCGAGGTCAAGGACCGCACCCGCGCCATCGAGATCTACAAGGAAATAACCACGCACGAAACCGATCCCAAGCACATCGCCGAGGCGAACAAACGCCTCGACGAGCTGCGCAGCTCGCCGCGGTAGGTCCCGCCTGCCGGGCGGGACCTTGCAGCGTTCAGGTCCCGCCCGGCAGGCGGGACCTACCGAAACTGCTCTCCCGCGCCGCCGTCAAAACCGCTATAACCCCGATCCGATGGACGCAACGTCTTCATCCCTGGATCGGGAGGTCACGCACATGGGACGAAAGCTGCTGAGCCTGGCGCTGCTCGAGCCTGGCGCTGGCCCTCGTCGGCGCCGGCATGCTCGCCGCGCAAACGCCGCCGGGCAAGGCGCCGGCCACGCCGCCGGGCAAGCCCGAAGTCTATGTCTCGGCGGTGTCGGCCAACATCCCGGCGGCGGCCGACAAGCCGGCGGCGATGGTCAACGGCGAGATGATCTCAATGCTCGAAATCAAGGCGCTGCTCGAATCGCGGCCCTATCCCAACACGCTCAAGGCCGACGAGATCAAGGCGTGCCGCGAGGCCGCCATGGACCTCCTCATCGTCGACGTGCTGCTCCGCCAGTTCCTCACCAAGTACGCGCCGGCGGTCACCTCGGCCGACGTGACCCGTGAAATGCAGACGCTGCAGGACCACCTCAAGAAGGATGGCAAGACCCTCGCCGAGCCTCGTGAAGGAAACCGGCCAAACGATGGAGCAGCTCCAGAAGGACGTCGTCGCCCGGCTGCAGTGGCGCGGGTATCTGCAGGGACGGCTCAAGGAAGAGGATGCCCGCAAGTATTACGAAGCCAACAAGCTGTTCTTCGACAAGGTGATGGTCCGTGCCAGCCACATCCTGGTCAAGGTGCCTGCCAATGCGACCCCGGAGCAGAAGAAGCTGCTCCTGAACCGAGCCGAGGCGATCCGCCAGGAAATCGTCGCCGGCAAGGTCACGTTCGAGACGGCGGTCAAGCAGTACTCCGAATGCCCCAGCCGGGACAGGAAGGACGCGCCGGGCGACCTTGGGCCGTTTCCGTACAAATTCGTCGTCGTCGAGCCGTTCGCGAAGGCGGCCTTCAGCCTCAAAGTCGGCGAGATCAGCGGCGTGGTCGTCACCGACTTCGGCTATCACCTCATCAAGGTGACCGACCGGACGCAGCCCAAGGAGGCATCCACCTACGAGTCGATACGCGAGGCCGTCCGCGAGATCTGGGCACAGGACGTTCGAGCTGTATCAGCAGATCATCACGCACCAGAAAAAGAACAGCAAGATTGAGGTGTACCTGAAGTAGGCATTCGGTAGGTCCCGCCTGCCGGGCGGGACCTTGCAGCGTCCAGGTCCCGCCCGGCAGGCGGGACCTACCGAACCCCTGGCCCTTTCGCACCGCGGATGCGATTGATACATTAAGAGACGCGGAGTTCCTTCACTGCGCGACCAGCATCTGCGAGGCAGACATCATGATTCCGGCAACACGACACGTCTTCCTCGTCACCCTTGGCCTCGTGGCGACGGCCGGTTTGGCGCTGGCACAGAATCCACCGGCGACCGAGGAGCCCGACTCCTCCCCCAGCGACCTCAAGACGCTGCGCGACATCGGCCTGGCAGGTGATGGGCCGGCCCTGCTCGAATACTTCCGCAAGCAGACGCTGCCGACCGCCGACCCCAAGATCATCGAGACGCTGATTCGCAAGCTCGGCGACGAGGATTTCAACACGCGCGAGGAGGCCTACGCCAACCTGGCCGCCTTCGGCGCCGCCGCCGCCACCGGGCTGAAGCAATTCGAGACGAATACCGACACCGAGCTGCGCAAGCGCGTCCTCGACCTCAAACGGCGCATCGAGATCAAGGCGGAGCCGGCCGTGCAGTCCGCCGCCGCGCGGATGATTGCGCGGACCAAGCCCGCCGGTGCGGCCGACGTGTTGCTCGCCTTCCTTCCCTTCGCCGTCGATCCGATGGTCGTCGACGACATCGCCCGGACGCTGGGAGCGGTGGCCGTCGTCGACGGCAAGGTCGAGCCGATCGTGATCAAGTCCCTGGCGGATACCAATGCCGTCAAGCGCGGCGCCGCCGCCGAGGCGCTGGTTCGCGCCAAGGTGAACGATCAGCTGCCGGCGATTCGCGCTGCTCAAGGATGCCGACGCCCATGTTCGGCTGCGGACGGCGCTGGCATTGGTTTCGCGCCGTGAAAAGGAAGTCGTGCCGATCCTGATCGACCTGCTCGCCGAGCTGAGCCCCGAACAGCTCTGGCCGGCCGAGGAGGTGCTCATCCGCCTCGCCGGCGAGAAGGCCCCGGCCGTCTCGCTGGGCAGCAACGACGCGACCCGCAAGGCCGCGCGCGACGCCTGGCAGAAGTGGTACGCCGAGCACAAGGACAGCATCGATCTCGCCCGGCTGGAAAGCCCTGACGTCCTGCTCGGCTACACGGTGCTGGTGCATCAGACGTTGCAACGCGTCGTCGGCGGCAAGTTCCGGGGCGTCACCTACGAGGTGCAGGAGATCAAGGCCGACAAGAGTGTCCGCTGGAAGTTCGACGTTAACACGCAGGTGGTCGACGCCCAGGTGGTGGGCGAGAACCGCGTCCTGCTCGCCGAGTTCCAGATGCAGCGCATCACCGAGCGCGACTTCAAGGGCGCCGTCCTGTGGGAAAAGCAGGTCGGCGGCAACCCCATCAGCGTCCAGCGGCTGCCCAACGGCAACACCTTCGTCGTCAAGAACAACGGCATGTCCGAGTACAACCGCCGGGGCGACGAGGTTTACACCTACGTGCACCAGCAGTTCAATCTCGTCCGCGGCAAGAAGCTCCGAAACGGCGAGGTCGCGTTCATCGCCAACCAGGGCCAGGGCATCTTCACGCGCATGGACAACAAGAACAACGTCATCAAGTCCTTCAACGTCAACCCGGTCAACTCGCTGTTCGGCAGCATGGACGTGCTTCCCGACGGCGGCGTGCTGGTGCCGGACTGGCAGCGCCAACGCGTCGTCGAGTACAACAAGGACGGCAAGGAAGTCAAGGCGATCAACAACGTCCAATGGCCGCTCGCCGCCCATCGCCTGAGCAACGGCAATACGCTGATCACCACGCAAAACCCAGGAAGTGTAAAGGAGTACAACGCCAAGGGCGACGTGGTCATGTCGTTCGCGGCCGACGGCGCGGTGTTCAATGCGCGGCGCCGGTGAGTCGTGGTGAGTGGTGAGTGGTGAGTGGGCTCGATCGTCTTTTCCTTCGGCATTCGACATTCGCTTGTTCTGCATTCGACATTGGCGTATAGCGGCATTGGCCCGTACCCGTTCGGTGCCTCAATCGGTCTGTGCGCCCGGCGCCCCCAGCGGTTACAATGAGCGGTGATGTGTTGGAGTCCCGGCTTCAGCCGGAGATGGCCAGTCCGGGAGGGAATCGCGCATGTGCGGGACGTTGCTGCTGCTGGTGCTGGCCGGAGGCGTGATCGGCGCCGGCGAGAAAAGCGAAACGCCGCCGTCGGCCGACGAAGAGATTCTGCGCAGGGCCGGAGTACACACCGATGGCCCTGCGCTGCTCGCCTTCTTCCGCAAGCGCATCCTGCCCGAGACAGAACGGCCCGACATTGTCAAGCTGGTTCGCCAGCTCGGCTCGGAGATTTACGAAGAGCGCGAAACGGCCAGCGCCGCGCTCATCCAGCGCGGCCCGGCCGTCGGTGAATTGCTCCGCGCGTCCGTCGCCGACGCCGACCTCGAAACGGCACGCCGCGCCCAGCGCTGCCTCGCGTCGATCCGCGACAACGACGTAGCCAGCGGCGTGCCGGCGGCGGTCCTGCGCGTTCTCGCGATCCGCAAGCCGCCGGGGACCATCGAGACGGTGCTGGCGTTTCTGCCGTTCGCCGAAAACGACCCGACCGCCGACGAGGCGCGCACATTGCTGGCCCGGCTCGCGATCACCGACGGCAAGGCGGACCCGCTCCTGGTCGCCGCCTTGTCCGACCGTGCCGCGCTCCGGCGCGGCGCCGCCGGCCAGGCCCTCGCCCGCGCCCGCCTCGCTGAGCACTTGCCCGCCGTCCGCAAGCTGCTGGCCGATCCCGATGCCGTGGTCCGTTTCCGCGTGGCCGAGGCGCTGGCCTATATTGGCGAATCTTCTGCCGTCGCCACCCTGATCGACACGCTGCCCGACCTACCGCTGGCGCTCGCCTGGCAAGCGGAGGATTTTCTGCTGCGCGTCGCCGGCGCGACGCCGCCGGCGCTCGCGCTCGGCAACGACTCGGTCACGCGCCGCAAATGCCGCGATGGCTGGCAGGCCTGGTGGAAGACGCACGCCGCCAAGGTCGACCTGGCCAAGCTCGAGACGCCGGCCAAGCTCCTGGGCAACACCCTGGTCGTGCTGCTCGACCAGGGCCGCGTCATGGAACTGGACCCGCAGAACCAGGTGCGCTGGGAGGTCAACAATCTCGCGTTCCCGCTCGACGTACAGGCTGATCGGCGAGGACCGCGTGCTGGTCGCCGAGTACTACGGCAACCGCGTCACCGAGCGCGACCTCAAGGGCAACGTGCTGTGGGAGCGCGACGTCACCGGCCCGCTCACGGCTCAGCGGCTGCCCAACGGCAACACCTTCGTCGCGACCGACATGGCGCTGTTCGAGTTCGACAAGGACGCCAAGGAAGTCGCCAGGATCGACATGCCCGGCGAAAACAAGCGCGTGATGAAAGCGCTGAAGCTGCCCAACGGCGAGATCGCCTGCCTGACCTCCGATGCCCGCGTGGTGCGCCTCGACGCCGCCGGCAAGGAATTGCACGGCTTCACGGTCAGCCTCGGCATGCGCCTGTACGGCGGCCGGCTGCACATGCTGCCGAGCGGCCGCGTGCTGGTGCCGCACAACGGCGAGGACAAGGTGGTCGAGTACGACAGCCAGGGCAAGGTGGTGTGGGAGGTGGCGGTGGACAAGCCGGTGTCGGCACTGCGGCTGCCCAACGGGCACACGCTGGTGACGTCGATGAGCCCCTCCGTCGGCGCCGTCGAGTTCGACCGCATCGGCACGCAGGTCTGGCAATACACCAACGGCACTCGCGTCACGCGCGCGGTACGGCGGTAAAGGATCATTGCATGGATCGAGTAGACCGCTACCGTGAGATCGTGCGCCGTGTGGTCGAGGAGTACGCGAGTCATAAACCGTCGAACGGCGAAATCGAAACCGAGGCGGTCATTGACGCCGCACACGATCACTACCAGGTGCTGCGCGTCGGCTGGGACGGCCCTCGCCGCGTGCACCATTCCGTCATTCACCTCGACATCATCGGCCGGCAAGGTCTGGATTCAATACGACGGCACCAACCGGCCGGTGGCCGACGAACTCATTGCGGCGGGCATTCCACCCTCGGATATCGTTCTTGGCTTCCATCCGCCCGAAGTGCGCCAATATACCGAGTTCGCAGTTAGCTGACGCAGGCGACGACGCATGGCCGTGATTCCCGTCAAGAGTGCGGCGGATAGCCAGGCGGCCGAAACCGTCGAACAACGGTTTCGGCGACTGGAAGGTGTCTGGGAGTCGCAAACCCTATTTCTCTCCGACGCTCACAAAATCATTGAGCACCCCGCATTTCAGGAAATCATCGGAATGGGCGCAGCAGTGATACCGTTCATGCTGCGCGACCTCGAATCAGCGCCCCGGCAATGGGTCTGGGCCCTGCCGCGCATCACCAGCGCGGTTCGGCCCGAAGACGCGGGCAACAGCCGCAAGATGGCGGACGCCTGGCTGCGCTGGGGACGGGAGAACGGCTGCCGATGGTAGAGCACATCAAGGCGATGTTCCCCGGACTCGCCGACGCATCGTTTTCGCGTGACTAGGCGACCTGTTCGGTTACGCCCCAGCCCTTGACGAGGTGGTTAGCATGCGACAAGCGTTTGGGGACACCATAAGCCCGCGCAAGCTTCTCCTCTGCGCCGTTCTGGCCCTCGTGGCATGGCTGACGCTAGCCCATGTTTAACAAGTGTCGCCGTAAGTCCTTGCTGCGTAAGGGCTGATTTTTGGATTAGTCACTACATTGTCGTTTCATCGCCCGCGGGCGGCGCCGGCGGCCGATGGTCGGCCAGACCGATGGCGTTGAGTACCTGGCGGGCGCGGGACGAACCCGGTGTCGTGCCGCTACGGAGCTCTTCCGCAACGCGGAATTGCACGTAGCGAATCGTCTGCAATGCTTCCAAGGCCGACTGCGCCGAGAGCGACAGGCCAGCATCTTTCAAGGCGCGCTCCAGCATCCGCTCGATCAAGAACGCCAACGCCGCCACAAAAATGTGTGCCTTCACCCGCCGCGCCGTGTGATGCCAGATCGGCCGCATGCCCAGCGGATCCTTGAGCGAACGAAAGCCCCGTTCCACCTCGCTTAAGTCCTTGTAGTGCGCCACCGCCTCCGCGGGCGTCATCGCCGTCTGATCGGTCTGGATGAGGTAGCGCCCTTCATACTTCTTTTCCCGAGGTAAATTCACTGGGTGCTCCGCGATCTCCAATTGTCCCTCTTTGAACTCCCACATGTAGTAACGATAGCCGTGGTTCTTTTGCAACGCCCGCTCGGCCGCCGCGCCGATCTTGGCCGGCTGCTTCAACTGGCCCTTGGCCACGCGCGCCTGCACCTTCGCCAAGGCCGCACGCACCCGCTCCATCGCTTTGCTACGTTGCCGCTCTTCATAGGCCCGACGCTCGTCGCTATCGACCACAAACACTCGCACGCCGGCACGGTCGCAGGCGACCTCTTGCACTCGTGTCCGGGGTGGATTTGGTTTCGCCCGCGCGGTGATCCCATTGGGGCAGTCGACCCACTTCGTTTCGTCCACGCGATCAATCAACGCCTCCGCCTCCGGATTGCGGCGACGCGTCATGCCCACCAAGTAGCCATGTTCCGCCGCCGCCTGCAGCATGGCCAGATTGCTCTCGGTCACCATGCCGCGATCACCGACAAAGACGATACGCCGAAGGCGAAAACGCCGGGCCAGGTCTTGGATGACTTCCTTGACCGTCGTGCTGTCACGCGTGTTGCCCGCCCACACGTGATGTGCGATCGGCCAACCCGCCACCATCACCACGCCCACCACCACCTGCACGTTCCGCGGCTTGCCGTCGCGACTGTAACCGTGCTTGGCCAGCGTCGGCGGACCATGGCCTTCAAAATACGTACTGGTCAGGTCGTACATCACCAGGTCCGCGTCGAACTCGAACAACGTCCGCAGCCGCTCATAGAGCGCCACTTCCACGGCGTCCTTGTTCAACCCCAGATGATCCAGCGTGCGATACCAACGCTGCAGTTGCCCCAAGTCGACCTGGACGCGGCCTTGCTGCTTCCAACAGGGTACGTACCGGCGACCATGCCGGTCGCACACGTAATCGGTCTCCAGCCACGCGGCCAAACCGTGCTCGCTGGCCGGCCGCACCAGGCGGTTGGTGATCAGCACCAGGACGCGGCTGACCCAGTCGTCGGCGGGGTCTTCGCTCGGCCGCAACTTGGGCCAACGCCGACCAGCATCGAGCCATTGCCAGAGGCCCAGTTGGTCGAAGAAGTGGCGCGCGACGAGCATCGGTCCCCAGGTACTGGCGTCGAGGATTTCGATGGGTCCCTCGGCGCCGAGTTGCTGGGCCAGGGCCTGCGGCCCTTCCTCGCCGGTGAGAAAGCGATTGAGCAGCGGCAGGACGGCTTCGAGGGTGTCGCGTCGCCCGAGGTTGGCGATGACCTTTTGCTTGACCTTGCCGTTCTCGCGCACCGAGCCGACGATGCGGACATACTCGTGGACGGTGCCGTTGGAGGACGGAACTTTGACGGAGCGGATGAACATGATGTTATCATCAACAAATCCACCGGTCCGTCAACCGGATATTCGATGAAATGCGGACAAAACAGCTAAAATGTTTGTAATGATTGTCACTACGGTTTTCTGAAAACTGGACCTCCGCGCGTTGAAAATTAAGGACTTACGTCAAAAACTACCCCGACACTTGTTAAACATGGGCTAGCGCTCCGTCAGCCGGCGAAACCTGGTCTGGGCGGTCTGGGCGAGGCGGCGGAAAGCAGCCCCGACGATGCGCCATTCAAAAAGAGCATCGACCTGGGAATCCTCAAAAACTGCGCCGTCGTTGGTTTTTCCCCGGACAGCCGCATCCTCGCGACGGCCCACCATTGGATGAGCGGACCGGGCGCTAGACTTCTTGTCGCTTGGTCCAAGCGAGCGCGCTTTCCGGAGCGTGACTAAGCGTCTTCTTGGACAGCATGTTTACGCCCGCGATAAAGGGGACGTAGCGCGCTACGGCATCGCACCACGAGGAGTGTTACCTGGTTGCCGGTGGAATCCGGTTGCTGGATTCCAGGTTGCCTGAGCCACGCCATGCTGGAGAATGCCTGAGGAGCGAAGAGCCGAAACGACGGCACGCTGTCGCAAACTCGAAATCCGAAGTACGAAATCCGAAACAAGCTCCAAGCGCGAAATCCGTCGCGCTGGGACGCGCCGCGCCGGCTGTTCAGCCTGGTGGAATTCGGCGAGGGCTTCCGCAGCCTGATGCCGGACTTCGCGCCGCTGTTCGTGAACCTCGCGGCGCTGGCGCAGTTCGTCTCCCAGGGCGGAGCGTTTGGTCACGTGCTCCGCTTGGTCCGTGATCGCAAGGCCTGGCCGGAGGAGCTTCGCCGGCTGCTGGTATCGGCGGTGACATACCTGGAAGTGAGGCCGGCGGCCGAGCGGCTGCGCTGGCTGGAGCTGCTGTCGTACATGTACATGCTGGTATATCATGGGCGTACCGGGCCCGAGCGCCGTGGTCGGCAGGGGCTCGGGCTTTGACGACGCAGGGACAACGAAGGTGCCACACCAATGAACGAGCCAGATGATCCTACGGTTGAGGATCCCTACGAAACCAAGTACGGGCCAATCCCCGCCAACCGTGCGCCAACGTCCGCTCGGCCGGCGAGCATCGGCCGCTACCGGGTGGACGGAGTGCTCGGCGAAGGGAGCTTCGGGCTCGTTTACCTCGCCCACGACGACCAGCTGGACCGGGCCGTGGCGATCAAGGTCCCCCATCCTCATCTGGTCGCTGGGCCAGCGGCGATCGAGAGCTTTCTTGCCGAAGCCCGGGTTCTGGCGAGCCTGGACCATCCGAATATCGTGCCGGTGTTCGATTTTGGCCGTACCGACGACGGCCTGTGTTACGTCGTCTCCAAGTTCGTCCAGGGCAGGGACCTGGCGAGCACGATCAAGCAGTCGCGGCCGGCATTCACCGAGTCCGCGCGGTTGGTGGCGGCGGTCGCGGAAGCGCTGTACTACGCCCACTGGAAGGGAGTAGTGCATCGGGACATCAAGCCGGCGAACATTGTGATCAAGTCGGGCGGCAAGCTTTACGTCGCCGATTTTGGGCTGGCCTTGCGAGCGAAGGCCCTTGGCAAGGGGGCGCGGTTCGTCGGTACTCCTGCTTACATGAGTCCGGAGCAGGCCCGCGGCGAAGGGCACCTGGTGGACGGCCGTTCCGACATCTTCAGCCTCGGCGTCGTCTTCTACGAATTGCTCACCGGGCGACTCCCGTTTTCGGGCGAGTCGCTCGACGAACTGCTGGGGCAGATCCGAACGGTCGAGCCCCGTCCGCCCCGGCAGGTGGAAGACATGATCCCCGTCGAGTTGGAGCGGATCTGCCTCAAGGCCGTGGCGAAGCGCGTTTCCGAACGGTACGCGATGGCCCTGGAGTTCGCCGAGGATCTCAAGGCTTATCTTCGCCAGCCGGCGCGGCTGGAGCGAGCCTTTCCGGAAAAAACGGTAGGATCGGTAACCGTCGTATCGCTGCAGGGCGACCTGGATGCGGCGGCGGCGCCAGTCGCCGAGTCGCAGCTTACGCAACTGCTATTAGAGGGCAAGAAATACCTGGTGCTCGACTTAGGTGAAACTACCTTTCTAAACAGCGTCGGTCTCCGGGTCCTCTTGGTGATCCTAAGGAGGCTGAGAATCGACGGCCGCGCCGTTCTGGCAGCCCCATCAGAGCTGGTCTGGGAAATGCTCGCACGCACAGGGATGCTGCACGCCGTCGAAGTCTACCCGACCGTGGACGCGGCTTTGAAATCGTTTCAACAGCCGGCGCAATCCTGAGGGCGTTCAGCGTCTCGGCGATTTCCAGGGAGAAATCGGGGACGAAGGAGCAACCGGCGGGGCGGGCCCGCGACAGGCAAGATTAACCGTTCCTTTGAGGGCCTCGTTCACCCCTTTACCGGACTTGCTCTTATGCGATGAGCCTCGCGAGTAGTTGGAGCTTGCGCAAACAGACGCAGCGGATCGTTCATTTTGAGAGTTGCCACGCTGGCTTCGCCCGTGGGCGTTCGTGGCACGATCACGCCGGAGTCGCGGTCGAGGGCGAAGTGCAAATGCCAGCCGAGCAGCCACGGTTCAAAATCGCGCGGATTGAAGAGTGGCTGGATGAGGCCGGCCGCGTCTGCGCCGCTGGTCCGATCTGCCTTTGCCAGATTGCAACCGGGACAGCTGAGTGCGAGGTTTTGCAATACGGTCTCGCCACCGTGGGACCTTGGTATGATGTGTTCGAGGTGGAAGAGCACTCCTGTGGCCGCCTGCAGCAGCCGGCAATACTCGCACGCGCCGCCGGCCCGAGCCGCAACGAGTTCCCGGAACGCTTCGGTGCGCGCCATGCGTCATCGCTTTCCCATCGCCGACTGAACCCAAATCGTCACGGCCACCGCATCGGCCGGCACACGCGCTGCTTCGCTTTGCGCGAAGTCCGCAAGCCGGCGGGCGTTGGCAATCATCAATGCTTCAGCTTCGGCGACGAGTTGGTTCAGCTTCGTTATCTCCTTGTCCGTAATCGTTCCCTCGCTGTTTTTCTCTAGGAGCTGGTCGAGTCGGCGCTGTTTGGCGGCAGGAAACTTCTGGATCTTCGGCGGAGCCGGTTGTTTCTTCATGGGTCTCGACCTCGATTGCGAGCACTTGTGTGACTGAAAAACGGATGCTTGCCTAATTGTACAGGTGGTACAGTGTGGCGTCGGCGCCGGGGACGGGATGGGACTGCCGAGCCTGCCAAACTGCGCGTGAAACGACCTGCCGCTGCGCACGAGAACGGGGGCCTGCTTCAGCAATGCCGCCGAAACACCATCTCGCCGGTCGCGTCGCCGAGCCAGCTGCGATAATGCCCCAGGAACGTGAAGCCGGCGCGGGTCATGACCGTCCGCAGCTCGGCGCCCGCCAGCGTCGGTCCCACGTCGAGCATCGCCACGCCGTCGCTGCGCAGCACTCGGCCCAGCTCCGCGACGAGGGGCCCGATCGTGGTCGCGTTGAGGTGATGACCGACGACGCCGCTGGCATTGACCAGCTCGACCGATTGCGCCGGCACCGGCGAACCGTCGGCCTGGCGCAACGTCTCGGTCACCCCCTGGCAGACAAAGTCGATGTGAGCCGGCTGGCCGTCGCGCCGGCGATAGACGCGGCGGCGGGCGATGGCAAGCAGCGGTTCGGCGAACTCATAGCCGGTGATGCGCGAGCCGGCCGGACAGTAGAACGCCAGGACCCGGGTCGAGCCGCCGGTGCCGCAGCCGAGGTCGAGCGCGCGCAGCGGCCGGTCGGGGACGTGTCCGCTCATGGCTCGCGGGATGGTGCGCCAGTTGGCCCAGTCCTGCGGGCCGTTGATCGCGTCGAACTCGGCGGGCGACATGGCGGCGTAAGCCGCCGCGACGCGGTGCGGCTGCGTGTCGCGGAAGCGGATGCCGCGCCGGCCGAGGCCGCGTTCGGTCCGCCATTGCCGCCAGCACACCGCCAGGACGCGGCCGGGCCCATGCCGGCGGATCTCGTATTCGGGGATGGTGAGCATGCCGGGGAGCCCGCGCGTACACCTTGCATCGATCACGACGGTGTTGTAGCAAAACGCCGGGCCCGGAAGCAGGGAGAAGAATCCTTGATTCTGTCGTACCGCGAACCCATAATGGAGGAGTCAAGCTGCCCACGGGCCGGAGTGGCGGAATTGGCAGACGCGCCAGGTTGAGGGCCTGGTTCCCGTAAAGGGAGTGCAGGTTCAAGTCCTGTCTCCGGCAGTTACCGAAGAATTACGCTGTGTCTCACCCCCTTAATGAGGGCGGTCGTGCCGTTTTCGTGGCCGTTGCCAGGAAGCGGCCTCCCCGGTGCGAACGCTACCCAGGCCCGCCGGATTCGGTCGGCGGCTCCTCAGGTCAATGGGGGTCCGACCCGATATCATTTTCCGCGTGGTCGTAGGCTACCCCGGCAACGGCTTCCTCGACGGCCCCCTCACAATCGACTCCGTCCAGGGGCTCGCGACGCGGATACTTTTTTTCGACTTTCAGCGCCGTTCGTTCGTCTATCAATAACATTGCAGCATGAGGCGATCATGCGCGTAGTCGCGTCCACTCCCATCCCTGGCGGCAACCGGCCCGTGCGCGAGCGCGCGGCGTACGGCTTGCCCTTCACCTGAATCCCGTCCGTCGGGTAACGGCGTGACCGTTTGTGCCCCTCTCAGCCGCTACCCCACACCCACCGCGAGCATGCCCGCATAGCTCCTGGGCGGCGAAACTTCAGCTTTTCTTGTCTGCTCATCATAGATTTGGCACCTTCCGGAGGATCGATCATGCGACGCGTGTGCTGGCTGATTCCCCTCTTGGCCGCGTGCACCGCTGCGGCGGACGAAGCGACGCGCATCGAGCGGCCCGAGGCGTTCAAGACGCCGGTCAAGCCGGGACCGCTGAGTTCCTGCTCACGGTGGCCTTGCCGTTCTGATTCCTCGAAAGTCGGGCTCTGCACATGATCGGCGAGATTTGGATTACCCGAGCGGGCGAGGTCGCGCGCGAAGTCCTGGCCGTGCATGCGGCGGACGTGGACCAGCACGCGGCCTGGCCCGAGGAATCGGTCGCCGCCCTGAGGGAGGCGGGGCTGCTCGGGCTGACCTTGCTGCCGCGGGTCGGCGGCGCCGAGCAAGGTCCGCGCGTGTTCGCCGCCGTGACCCGCGTGCTCGCCGAACAGTGCGCTTCCACGGCGATGATATTTCTCATGCACGTCTGCGGCACGCAGGTGATTGCCGCAGCCGACGCGTTCGCCGAGCGCGATCGCGTCCTGCGCGACATTGCCGCCGGCCGACACCTGACCACGCTCGCCTTCAGCGAAAAGGGTTCGCGCAGCCATTTCTGGGCGCCGGTTAGCCGGGCGGTCCGGGCGGGCGACGGCGATCGCGTCACCGCGCAGAAGTCATGGGTCACGAGCGCCGGCCATGCCGACAGTTACGTTGTCTCGTGCGGTGCGGCCGGCCGAGCCGAAGCGACCACCAGCACCCTCTACTACGTCCCCACGGATGCAGCGGGCCTGGCCACCGCCGGCGCCTGGAACGGACTCGGCCTGCGCGGCAACGCCAGCGCACCCATGACCCTGGAAAACGTCCTGGTCTCGGCCGCTCACCGGCTTTCCGCCGACGGCGACGGCTTCAACGTCATGCTCGGCACCGTCCTGCCGTGGTTTCAGATCGGCAGCGCCGCCGTGGCCCTGGGCATCGCCCGTGCCGCCGTTGACGGCACGCGCCGGCACCTGCTGTCGGCCCGGCTCGAGCACCTCGGGCAATCGCTGGCATCGATCGCGATCCTGCGTGCCCGCCTGGCGCGCATGCAAATCCTCGTCGACGCCCAGGCCGCTTTTCTCGACCGCGTGGCCCTGCTCATGGAAACCGCCGACCAGGGCGCGCTCGTGGCCGTCTTGGAAAGCAAGGCGGCGGCGGCCGACGTCGCACTCGAAGTCACCGACCTGGCCATGCGCTCGTGCGGCGGCGCTGCCTTCAGCAGGCATCTCGCGGTCGAGCGCCATTTCCGCGACGCCCGCGCCGCCGCGGTGATGGCCCCGACCACCGACGCCCTTCACGACTTCATCGGCCGGGCCCTGCTCGGCATGCCGCTGTTCGACCCGCCGGAGACGCAAAAGCCATGACCCGCACGATCCTCCTTGGCGCCGTCGCCTACGATCCGCGCGTCGTCCCGATCTGGGAGGGCATGCGCGACTACTTCCTTCAGACCGGGCCGGAAATCGACTACGCACTCTACTCCAACTACGACCGCCAGGTGCAAGCGCTCCTCGACCGGCACATCGATATCGCCTGGAACACGAACCTGGCATGGGCCAAGGTATGCCGCCGCACGAACGGGGCGTGCCGGGCGCTGGCGATGCGCGACGTGGACGCCGCCTATTTCACCTACTTCATCGCTCGTGCCAACAGCGGCATCCGCACGCTGGCCGATCTCAAGGGCAAATGCATGGCGCTGGGCTCGGCGGATTCCGTGCAGGCTGCCATCCTGCCGGTTCACTTCCTCCGCCTGGCCGGCCTCGACCCCGACCGCGATTGCCGGCTGCTGCGTTTCGACCGGGACGTCGGCAAGCACGGCGACACCGGCACCAGCGAGCACGACGTCCTCGCCGCCCTGCGCGACGGTCAGGCGGATGCCGGTGCCCTCGGCGGCAGCACCTGGTCCGATGAGCTCGCCAAGGGCCGCGTCGATCCCCACCAGTTCGTGCATTTCTGGACGACGCCGGCGTATTGCCACTGTAATTTCACCGCGATGGCGGACTTTCCCGCAGACCTGGCGCAGCGCTGGACGGACGCGCTGGTCGCGATGGATTACGACAACCCGCGCTGGCAGCCGCTGATGAAGCTCGAAGGCCTCAAGCGCTGGCTTGCGGCGGACGCGTCCATTCTCAAGGGCTACGACGTTGTGATGGAAGCGACGAAAAATTTCTCTTGAACACGACGGGAACCTGCCGCGTCTATACACTATGAATTGCCCCCGCACGAGATTGTCCCATGGTCCTGCCCGCGCTACACCGCATGGTCCGGCCGAGTTGGTTTGGCTGCCGGTGCGCGGTTTATGGCCAGGGTTTCACCTGAATCTCCATTCTTGCATAACGGCGTGTCCGATCGCCCACGACTTTTAGTGACGTAACCAAACCGTACAAAACCCGACAAGACTGCGCTCCGCTTGGGCGGCTCGCGATCGTTCCGCAAATTACTTGAGGACCCCGGCCTATGTTCAACTCCATTTGGCGACGCTTTACCCAGTGCCGATCCCGCAGAACCCCGATCCAGCGCCGGCCCGACCGCACGCTGTTGCGCGTCGAAATGTTGGAGGATCGCGTCACCCCGAGTCTCACCGCTTCAATCTCCACGACAGGCATCCTCACGGTGACCTCATCGAACCCATCCGATTCCCTCACCGTCACCAGTCTCGGCTCCCAGCAGTTCAGCATCACCGACAACTCGGGCTTCACGTTCACCGGCGGTTCGGGCACTTTTTCAAATACGGCAGCGCAACCCATCAATGCGATGGTCTTCAACCTGAATGGAGGGGGCGCCAACACCTCTCTCAATCTCGCCGGCACCCCGTCGGCTCCCATCAATCTCATGGGGCTCGCCACTCCGACGACCGGTACCGACCTGACCATCAGTGCCACCGGCACCAACGCCATCACAGCAACGAACCTGAACCTGTTGGGCAGCACCGCCGGATTAAGCATGACCCTCGGGGGTGTCGCAACGACCTCGTTTACCGACACGAACATCACCGGCAGTGCCATCATCAACCATACCGGGGCCGGCAACACCAACTTCAATGTCAACACCAGTGCCGCCAATCCCACCGCCTTGAATACCTGGGGCAGCCTGGCGATCACCAACGGCACCGGCTCTGACTCGCAAATCATCACCGACACCGACTTCACCGACAACGTTACCATCAACAACGGCGCGGGCAGCGGCACCGGTGGCGTGATCTACCCCAACGAAGGCGGCCCAGTCGTCAGCAGCCCGTCAGACGGCGGCAGCCAGACCTGGATCTACGGTATCAACAACCAACATCTGTTGACCATTGGCGGCAACCTGACCGTCACCACCGCCACCGGCCAATCCGACACCGAAATCAACAACTACAATGTCATCGGCGCCTTCACCGTCAACGGCGGCGCGGGCATCGCCGGACAACAGAACGGCAGTATCGTCGCCATCAACAACTGCCCGGTGTTCCCCGGGGGTCCGTCGGTCGCCGGGCTCCCTGTGTTTGGCAGCATCAATATCACCGACGGCAGTGTCCTCACCGGCACCGGTGTCAATGCAGGCTTGAACGTCTTTCTTGGCACCGGGGTCGGCACCGAGCTCGGCGTGGCGGGCCCAATTCCCGTCAATGATACTCCCCCCGTTTTTCTCGCCCCGGATTACCCGTTCATCGTCAACGGCAACCTCAGCGTCAGCGCCACCGGCACCGGTTCGGTGAACATGTATCTGGACGGCCTGACCGTTCACGGCGCCGCGACCTTGACAACCTCCGCCACGAACAACAACGGCGTCAACATTGTCGTCCTTGGCGATCAGGCCGCCACTTCCTTCGGCTCCCTGAGCGTCAACGTGTTGTCGAACGCCGCCGGCGTCCACGCCGCCGCCAACAACGTCTATCTGCAGGCCCAGCAAGGGACGATGAACGTGACCGGCGCTCTCAACGTCCACCTAGGCAGCGGCAACGACACGGTCATGGTCGGTTCCGCGGGCTCAGGCAATGTCTCGGTCGGCGGCATCTTCGGCCTCACCGGCACCGGCGGCAACAAGACCATCACCGTTTTCGGCAATGTGGGCAATCCGGGCAACACGAACAATCAAACCTTCGGCGGCTTGAAT
Organism: uncultured Gemmataceae bacterium; assembly: GCA_963834865.1. GTDB lineage: Bacteria > Planctomycetota > Planctomycetia > Gemmatales > Gemmataceae > CAWIDK01. The sequence continues at coordinate 974,364 of CAWIDK010000001.1, read as the reverse complement.
TGGAATCTGAACGGCACCGGCACCGAATCGGCCTCCTTGACCGACACGAACATCCCCGGCAGCGCCATCGTCAACCACACTGGGACCGGCAACACCAACTTCGATGTCCAGACCAGTGCCGCCAATTCCACCGCCTTGAATACCTGGGGCAGCCTGTCGATCACCAACGGCACCGGCGCTGACGCGCAAATCATCACCGACACCGACTTCACCGGAAACGTGACCATCCACAACGGCGCGGGCGGCGGCACCGGTGGCGTGATCTACCCCAACGAAGGCCAGGACGGCGGCAGCCAGACCTGGATCTACGGTATCAACAACCAACATCTGTTGACCATTGGCGGCAACCTGACCGTCGACACCGCCACCGGCCAATCCGACACCGAAATCAACAACACCAATGTCCTCGGCGCCTTCACCGTCAACGGCGGTGCGGGCATCGCCGGACAATCGTTCGGCAATATCGTCGCCATCAACAACTGCCCGTCGGGCTTCCTCCCGGGCCCGGCGGTCGCCGGGGTCCCCGTGTTCGGCAGCATCAATATCACCGACGGCAGTGTCCTCACCGGCACCGGTGTCAATGCAGGCTTGAACGTCCTTCTTGGCACCGGGGTCGGCAGCGAGCTCGGCGTGGCCGAACCGATTCCCACCAATGATACTCCCCCCGTTTTTCTCGCCCCGGATTACCCGTTCATCGTCAACGGCAACCTCAGCGTCAGCGCCACCGGCACCGGTTCGGTGAACATGTATCTGGACGGCCTGACCGTTCACGGCGCCGCGACCTTGACAACCTCCGCCACGAACAACAACGGCGTCAACCTTGTCGTCCTTGGGGATCAGGCCACCACTTCCTTCGGCTCCCTGAGCGTCAACGTGTTGTCGAACCCCACCGCCAACGCCGCCACCAACAACGTCTATCTCCAGGCCCAGCAAGGGACGATGAACGTGGCCGGCGCTCTCAACGTCAACCTCGGCGCAGCCGCCGGTACCCTCACGATCGGCTCCGCAAACAGCAGCGTGAATGTCACCGGCACCTTCACGCTGACCGCCAAGCCCACCAACAGCAACGCCGTCTCCATCTCCGCTCTGGACGACACATTCGGTGCGCTCAACTGGAGGTTGTCCGGCAAAGGCACTGAAACGGCCCTGTTCACCGATACCAGCGTGACCGGAGCGGCGACCATCAACACCAGCGCCTTCACCGGCGCCGCCGGCACCACCGGCGTCGGCGCTAGCCCGACCACCACGTTCACAATCAATACCAGTGCCGCCAATACGGCCACTTTCAATACCTGGGGCAGTCTCTCGATTACCAACGGCACGGGGTCCGACATCAACAGCATCACCGACACGAACTTCAAGGGCAACGTCACCATCGCCAACGGTGCTGGCGCCACCGGCGACTCCAGCCAGTTCGGCGGCAGCGACAACATCATGTCGGCCGACCACGACAACAACTTGCTCTCCATCATGGGTAACCTGAGCATCACCACGACCACCGGCCAATCCGACACCGAAGTTTACGACTACAACGTCCACGGCAACGTCACTCTCGGCGCCGGGACCGGTACCACCAACCAAACCAATGCCAACGTCATCGGCCTGGAGGACAACCAGACCAACTCAGGCACCACCCCGGACATCCACGGCAACGTGACCATTACCGGCAGCGCCCTTCCCACCGCCAACCTTACCTACGGTTTGCTCGTCGCTCTCGGAACCAACGTCAACGTCAACCAGAACCTGATCGCCTACACCAATAGTTACCCGCTCGTCATCCAGGGCAACCTCGCCATCACCATTGCCGGCAGCGGCTCTCCGGACATCAACCTCAATGACCTCACTGTCGCCACAGGCTCGACCACCATCACGCTGGCCACCGAGGTCAATTCCCTTGTGCAGGTTCAAGGCACTGATTTTGTCTCCGTCTACAACACCTTTACCATCAGCTCGCGGTCGACCGTGAGCGGCGTCGGCAACGACATCTACAGCCTCCAGGACACGACGGGAACCCTTGAGTTCAACGGCGCAGTCAAGGTGACGGTCGGCTTCACCGGGAATATCCTCGACCTCGCAGCGGATGCGGTCGACCGCGCTGGCGTCCCCGGCGCCATGCTCGACCTCTTGGGAACCAGTTCCTTCACCGCCGGCGCGGGGACCAACACCCACTATGCAGGCGCGCGGCACCAACCTATTTTACCTCACCGCGCCCAAGTTCCTGCACATCTGAGCCGATTTTTTCGTTGAACGCCTACAGCAAGGGAGCCGTTTGCATAAGCAAACGGCTCCCTTTGTTGCGTGCGGCGAGGTCAGAGGTGTCACCTACCAGGTCCAGGTGGACGACGTCATCCGCATCGACCGTGGTGCGGATAAGTGATTTAGTTGGACTGTCGTCCCGCGTTGGCCGCCGGAGGATCGGGCAGGCGCCACAAGTGCACGATGCCGTCGGTTCCGCCGGACAAGGCATAACGCCCAGCCGGTGACACCGCCACGCAGATCACCGGCGCCTCGACGTTCCACCGCAAGAATTCTTGCTCGGTTGCCAGATCCCAGAAGCGAATCGTCTTGTCGCAGCCGCCCGAGAGAATGCGGTTCTGGCCGGCGACGAAAGCGCCGGTGAAGACCGTGTGCGTGTGGCCGCGGAACACGCACGGTTCAATTCCCGGCTCCAGGCCCCAGCAGCGCACGGTGGAATCGTTCGCCGCCGGTTGCGGATTCGGCACCCCCACCACTGACCCCCGCTCACCGACAGGGCGCGGCGCCCGTCGGCGGATATGGCCACGCTCCGAATCCAGGCCGTATGACCATCGAAACTCCGCACCTGACGACCCGTGTCGATTTCCAGCAGTTTCACGCGGCCGCCGGAGCCGCCGAGGAGGAAGTGCTGTCCGTCGGGATGAAACGCCAGACAATTTGCTTGCCCCGTATACGTGCGGAGTCGCTTCCCGGTGGCGAGCTCCCACAGGCCGAAAAAGCCAGCGCCCTCTTCGCTTCCCTCGGCAAGGACGTGCTTACCGTCGGGCGCGAAGGCGATGCTCCAGCACTGCCCGGTCACTCCCACCAGCCTGCGAAGTTCCTTGCCGCTTGCCGTATCCCAGACGCGAACGGTCGCGTCACTGCCACCGGAGAGAAGAACGCGGCCATCGGGGGAAAGCGCGAGCGACAGGACGCGCGCCTCGTGCCCCTCGAACCGGCCCACCTCAGCCCCGGTTGCCGTGTTCCAGACGCGGATCACCTTGTCGTCTCCGGACGAATAGGCGCACCGAGCGTCTCGAGACCATGCCAAGGCCCACACCGTGCCCACATGCCCCTTGAAGCGCCGTTCCTCACCGACATTTGCCGCGGGCTTCTTCGCCGCCATCAGCTCATCCTCGGCGTCCATCTTGGCCTTGGCCAGCGGGTGCACGATTCGCATCCCATCCGCGGCGTTCTGCCTGTCCTTCGGAGCCGGCGCAACCCGGGCATCCGTCTTCCCCTTGGGGGTGGGCGCCTTCGAGTCGTCGAAGGCCTTGCCCTTGGCAACCGGCACATCCGCGGGACCAGCATCGATCGCTGCAATCCACCAGCTGTCGATCACCACACTGAAGCGTCCCATGGCTTGATCGAGCCACCGCACGCGGTACACAACCACAAGGGCGGGCCCGCCGCGCTGATGGACCGTACATTGGCCGCGGCGAATCCGCGTGATGGGGTCGTAATCCATCTCCTTGTGACCCACCGCGCAAATGAAGGCCAGTTTGCCGTCTTCCCTGAGCAGTTTCTCGACCACCGCAATGACCTCGGGACTCGTGCACAGCGGCGGTGCGGCCGGGACAAACTCTGGGGCTTTGCGATCCTCAATCTTCATTTCGGGAGCCGGCGCATGCATGGCGCCGGGGTCCGGAAGCGGCGCTTCCTCGGTCGAGACAACGTACTGTCCTCGCGCCTTATCGATCCACTGCACGCGGTACAAGAGGACCAACGGGGGCCGCTCGCGTTGATGGACCTTGCACTCGCCGTGACGGATCTGGGCGGCCCGGTCAAACTTGGTTTCCCGGAAGCCATCCACGCGGGTGATGGCCAGATTTGCGTTGCCCTTCACCAGCGTCTCCACCATGCGCGTGATCTCGGGACTCGTGCACAGCGGCAGCTCGACCGGGCGATTCAGCCGTTCCGCGACCGTCGGCGCCCCGACAAAAAAAGCGGTGACCAGGATCGCCAGCACGCCCAGGTTGGGCCGGCCGAAATGACGGCGCCGAAAGAATGCCACCGGGTAAAACACGATCCACAACAGCACCACCCCAAGGAACAGGGGCCCGTAACTCACGCGGTCGCGCCCCTTCAGATCGACGGTTCCCATGACGGCGGCGTCGATTGCCAGGAGGACGGCGGTCGCCACGACCGTGCCCAGGCTCATCGCCAGCGCGACCGGTACCGACTCGACGTTGATGACAAACGCGGCGCACGAGGTAATCAGCGGCAAGAGGAGCGCCAGGACAACGCAGAACTCGCTGCCGGTGCCCCGATTGATGCGGATGTCCGGCACTTCGGCGTCCCCATCGCCGGCGGGGCCGGCGACCGGCGCCGTCAGCGGCCGCTCCGTGACCCGCTCGCCCAGGTCGAAGTCCGGCGCCGGGTTCGGCTGCCAGCTCGCTGCCGCTTGTTCCCAATTCGCGTCGGCTGTCGGCGGAGTTTCCTGGATTTGCGGGAAGCTCTCCGGCCGCGCTCGGATGTCGTCGTCGACCGATGGCTGGGCCGCTCTGGTACGCAGCACCGCAGCTCGGCGAACCCAATACGCCGGGAACACGACAATCCACAACAGCAGGCAACCGAGGAACCAGGCAAGCGCGCCGGTATTGAGGTCATACCGCTCGCCATAGGTCGGCACCCGCTTCCTGGCGGCATCCACCGCGACCCACACGCTGCTCAGCAGGACAACTGCGGCAAGAACCCAAGTCAAATTACCGATCATTGGCGTCCTCCACGTTGCTGTGGGAATCGACCCCTGCCGCCTTGTGCGGCAGGTGAAGCAGTTTGGCCAGCTACAAGCCGCCGACCCTCCTCCGCCGACCCCTGCCGCCTTGTGCGGCAGGTGAAGCAGTTTGGGCGGCTACAAACCATCGCTTGTCTGTGTCGCCGACCCCTGCCGCCTTGTGCGGCAGGTGAAGCAGTTTGGCCAGCTACAAACCATCGCTTGTCTGTGTCGCCGACCCCTGCCGCCTTGTGCGGCAGGTGAAGCAGTTTGGCCAGCTACCGCACAGCCGTCATGTCATATTCCCCGAAGGTCCCCACATAATAGCACGGCTCCCAAACCGCCTTTTGACCGATCGCATACGCCAGGTTGTTCAAGAACGCCAGCGCGATGTCCTCGGGAGAATGTACGATATTGCCTCGCAGCGATGCGTGCAGATGGTCCGGCATCATGGAAAGGCGCGAGATTGCGTAGCCCTTTTTGGCCGCGATCTTGAACGACCAATCGCGAATGGTTCCCAACAGGTCGGGGTCGGTAATCCGATAGCGCCCCTCGACGACCAGGACGCGGTGCAGGTTGTACCAGTACCGCCCACTGTTCGTCGCCGTCGGGGCCGCCAGGTCGACGGCGGGATTCGTTACGCTGAAAGGTCTCAACAGCTCCCTGAATCGCGGGTCGGCAAACATCTCCTTGTCAATCTGGCGCTTGATGTAGGCCTCGACATCGGCGCGATGGTTGTCGCCAATGGTCCCGACTGCTACTTTGCGACTGAACGCGATCGGAAGCCGCGCCTTACGTAACGCATCTTGCAGACGGCCCTTCACACGGGCCGCGAAGAAAACGGGAGAGATTTGTGGCCGCACGCTGAACGTGAACTGGATGAGGTCCAGAGACCACCGCTGCTCCAGCTTGCGCAGGCCGTCCTTTTCCCAGTCGGCTTCTAGCGGTTCCCAAAAAGTCGATGAAGGCAATTGCGGAAAAGCTCCTGTGGAGGGCCAGCCGGACCACGTATAGCGCAGCTGATAAGCCGGTGAACGGAGGTTCTGCGCCGAATACAAGGGGAGCATGGGTATGTCCCTGGCTACGTCGGAGTGTTTTAGCTGGTCAAACTCCTTCACCTGCCGCACAAGGCGGCAGGGGTCGCGGCGAGCGCCTGAAGTTCCGGCGTAGCCTGGCAAACTGCTTTTTTCACCTGCCGCACAAGGCGGCTGGGGTCGCGGCGATAGCTGGGTTACCCCTCCGCCCACGTCAGCACCACCTTGCCGCACTCGCCGGATTTCATCGCGTCGAAGCCCTTCTGGAACTCGGTGTACGCGAACCGATGCGTCACGATCGGGCTGATGTTGAGGCCGGACTGCAGCATCACCGTCATCTTGTACCACGTCTCGTACATTTCCCGGCCGTAAATGCCCTTAAGTGTCAGCATATTGAAGATCACCAGGTTCCAGTCGATGGCGAACTCGCGCTCGGGGATGCCCAGGATCGCCGCCTTGCCGCCGTGACAGAGGTTGGCGATCAGGTCGCGGAAGGCGGCGGCGTTGCCGGACATCTCCAGGCCCACGTCGAAGCCTTCGCGCATGCCGAGCCGCGCTTGCACCTCGGCCAACGGCACCGCGCGGATCGACGGCCAGGCTCGCGCCGAGGCGGCGCGCCAGCTCCAATCGGTACGGGTTCAGATCGGTCACGACCACGTGCCGGGCGCCGGCGTGGCGCACGACCGCGGCGGCCAGGCAGCCGATCGGCCCGGCGCCGGTGATGAGCACGTCTTCGCCGAGCACGTCAAACGTCAAGGCCGTGTGGACCGCGTTGCCGAAGGGGTCGAAGATCGCCTGCACGTCGCGCGGGATGTGCGGGTCGTGGACCCACACATTGGTCATCGGCAGTGCCAGATACTCGGCGAACGCGCCGGGACGGTTGACGCCGATGCCCTGCGTGTCCTTGCACAGGTGGCGCCGGCCCGCCAGGCAATTGCGGCAGCGGCCGCACACGACATGGCCCTCGCCGCTGACGATGTCGCCGATGTGGAAGTCGTTCACGTTCGAGCCGGTCTCGACGATTTCACCGACGAACTCGTGGCCGACGACCATCGGCACCGGGATCGTCTTCTGCGCCCAGGCGTCCCACTTGAAGATGTGCAGGTCGGTGCCGCAAATCCCGGTGCGCAGCACGCGAATCAACACGTCGTTGATGCCGATGCCGGGAACGGGGACGTCCTCCAGCCAGATCCCCGGTTCGGGGTTTTTCTTGACAAGGGCTTTCATCATGCGCATCGGGAGTTTTCCGCTAGGGCGTGGGACAGGCTGCCAGCCTGTCCAAACACGGACAGGCCGGCGGCCTGTCCCACGATTGCGTTATACCAACTTGACAGGGGGTGAACCCTGACCCATGCTTGTTCAGGAACATTAACAGGCGTGTAAACCCTCGGCAACGGGCGGCACAACGAACATGAGAAGAGCAGGCAGTTGCGTGGCCCTGGTCTCGGACGACCAGGAGCTGACCGAGCAGGTGCAGACCCATCTGCGCCGCCAGCTTGGCTGGCCGGCGTTTGAGTGCTCCTTCGACACCGTCCGCGATCACCTGACGCGCGACAGCGATGGGCTGCTCTTGCTGGGCGTGGTCCGCTCGACCGACCAGGCGGAGACACGGCGGCTCGTGCAGGAGGTGTCGCTGCAAAAGCTGCCGGTGATGCTGGTGCTGCTGGATGCCCGCGCCGACGATTCGCGCCTCACCCTGCTTGATCCCTATGTCACGCGGCGGCTGTACTGGCCTGATGAGGCCGCCCAGTTGACGCCGCTGGTGCGCGAGTTCGGCTGCGGCAAGGACTTCTCCACCACCAACGGCGTCTCGCTGGAGCAATTGCTCAGTCAACGGCTACTGGCGTTGACGCCGTCGCTGTTGCCCCTGGTGGATCGCATCGCGCTGGCGGCCAGCCATGACGTGACCGTGCTGCTCAACGGCGAAACCGGCACCGGCAAGACCTATCTCGCGCGGCTGATTCACGAGCACTCGCCGCGGCACCCGCATCGCTTTCTCACGGTGCCATGCGGAGCGCTGTCGGCCAACCTGGTCGAAAGCGAGTTTTTCGGCCACACCCGCGGCGCCTTTACCGGGGCGGATCGGCCCAAGGTCGGCAAGTTCGCGGCGGTCGGCGAGGGCACGCTGTTGCTCGACGAGATCGACACGCTCGCGCTGGAGCAGCAGGCGACGCTGCTGCGCGTCATCGAAACCGGCGAGTTCGAGCAGGTCGGCAGCAACGAAACGCAGACCTCGCATGCCCGGCTGATCGTCGCGGCCAACGTCGACCTCGAGGACGCCGTGGCCAAGGGCAAGTTCCGCGCGGACCTCTATTTCCGCCTCAATGTCATGTCGTTCCACCTGCCGCCGCTGCGCGAGCGTGTGCTGGACATCGCGCCGCTGGCCCGCGGCATGGCGGTGCGCTTCAACCAGAAGTTCAACAAGGACCTGTTCGAGATCAGCCCCGACGCAATGGCGGCGCTCGAGGCGTTTCACTGGCCCGGCAATCTGCGGCAGCTCGAAAACGTCTTGCAGCACGCCGTCCTGGTCAGCTCGGGCCAGCAGCTGCTGTTCGAGCATCTCCCCGCCGCGGTCCGCGAGCATTCAGTCCCGCAGAACGGCTACGAGGAAGCAACGCCCGACTCGTTGCAACACCAGCGCGATCAGACCGAGCGGAGCGTCATTCAGCGGGCGCTCATCAGCAACGGCTACTGCCGCAGCCGTGCGGCGTCCGCCCTGGGAATCAGCCGGGTCACGCTGTACAAGAAGATGAAGAAGTATGGGCTCATGAACGGGTGGCATGGGCTATGATTCGACAGCCCTCAACGGCCCTGGATGTGCCGGGGATGCCAAGGCTCCCGGAAAAACCGCTTGGCGCTACGCGCCGCCCAGGAGCCTGCCGAGACGTTCATTAAGCTGTTCCTCGGCGGCCGGCGACCAGGCGAAGTCCTCGACGGGACGGAAGCCGCCCTCGCTGGTGAAGGCGGCACTGGGGACCGGCGTCAGCGGCAGGATGCCGACGGTTCCTTCCGGGCTCTCCAGTGTGAAGTGCTTGACGCGCGCCAGTTCGGCCACGTCCATGGTGCCGGGGAAGAGCGGTAGCGGGCCGTCGGTGACCAGCACCTTGCGCTCCTCCAGCAGCGGCGCTTGCAGGCCGCCTTCCAGCTTGGCCCGCACGCGCAGCATGGCCACGCCGGCCATGCCCGGTTCGCCGCTGCTTACCATGAAGCACGGGCCAACGCGCTGCACACCGTCGAGCGGCGGCAGCGTGCGGACGACGTGCATTTCCTCCTTGCCCGCCTGCACGATGAAGCGCGTCGTCGAGACGCGCAGCGAGCGGAGGAACTGCTTCTTGGAGATCGCCTTGACCTTCAGTGTCGCCAGCAGATGCTCGCCGAGGATCCACTGGATTAGCCACGTGCCCGTGCGCCGCGGCCGCGGCGGCATGACGGCGACCAGCGCTTGCCGGCTGCGCAGCTGACTGCTGGTGAAACGCACCGGGACCTGGCTTACGAGCGTGCTGTCCTCGCGGCGCACCTCGACGCGAAAATCCATGTCCGCCAGCGGCACCAGCCCGGCCGGGCTCGACAGCATCCCGGTCACCGTCAGCCCCTGGCACTGGCCGCTCACGAAAGTCTGACACGCGATCGTATGCTCGCCGAGCCGGACGTGCGCGGTCGCCATCTGCACGCTTAGCTGCGCAAGAACTCCTCCTCGCTGACGACCGGCAGCGTGACCTGGCCGAGCGAACGATCGCGCCACATCAGCTCGGCCGTGGTGCTCTGGCGCGGCACCGGCAGGCGGAAGAAGAGGCGCGCCAGCGATTCGCCCGGCTCCTGCCGCAGCAGTTCGGGCTGGTACGTCACGGCGGCGGGTCCGAGGCGGAGGCGGAAATCGGCCTTGTGCCGCGCGATCGACGCGGACAGACGCACGCCAGCCTCGACGAGGACAGCCTCGGCGTTCCACGGAATCGGCTGACTGTCCAGCGTCAGGCCGGACTTCTCGTAGCTGAAGTGCAGGGCCTGCGACTGGGGGCCGGCCGAGCGAAACAGGTTCCAGAGGTCACGCATGGCCGAGCCGGGAAAGTGCTTGATCCAGGGCCCCGTCCAGCTCGTCCGCCGAGGCTGGCGTGGGATCCGCCCGGCAGATCAAGCACGCCGCCGAGCGAGCGATACGAAAGCGGAACGGTCGATACGCCTCGTCGAAGACGCCCGGGACCCGCTCCAGTGTCAAGAGCAGACTGGTGAAGTCCGCTTGCGGGTGGGGCGGGTTGGCAATTTCCCCCACCATCTTCAGCGTCATCTGCGCGTGCAGACCGGCGATGACACCGATGGCGGCCTTGCTCGCCGGGATGGTCACCTCGGGTACGGCACCGCTTGGTTGTGTGTAGTCCGGCGCCTTCGCCTGGTCCACAGTGACCGAGCGCTGCAGATGGCTCGCCACGCATCCGTAGCATGGCCCGCCCGGCACAAAACGATGCACAAAGCCGCCGATGCCGCCGGCAAGCACTTCGCCGAGCGTCCACGGTTTGCCGAAGCGCCGCATCAGCGCGTCCCAGTGATACTTGGCGTGCTCGTTGTCCGCGGCACAGACGCCGACGTTGGCGGCGCGAACCACTTCCTCGATGCGCGGCGCGAAGGCCGGGTCGAGCAGATCGCAAACGACGATGTCAACCTGCAACTCGGGGCGGCGCTCGCGCAGCCATTCCTGGGCCAGCTCCGCCTTGAGCCGTCCGACCGCCGACTCGGGGAAGAGGTGGCGCACGACGTTGTGCGGCTTGTAGACGTTGGGTTCGATCAATGTGATGCGCGTGACGAGCGGATCACGGCCGACCATGTCCAGGACCGGCATGCCGCCGCTGCCTGCGCCGACCTGGACGACGTGTGCCACGCACCACCTCCACCTCCCCACGCCGCGGGGTGAGTCTTCAAACCCCGCAGGTTGTCCAACCCACGGAGTTCGAAGACTCACCCCGCGGGGTGGGGGCTATTTGGCATCCGGCAGCGGCCAATCGCCGGTTTCGTGCCAGATTTCGTAGCAGGCGAGCCAGCGCCATGCGGCCTGCAGGGCGAAGATGCACGTGAAACGGGCCGGATCCCAGCGGCTGGTCGCCCAGGTGCTGCCCTGACGCCACATGCACAGGAGCTGTCCTTCCAGCAGGTGTGGGCACGGCTTGATCGGCGTCAGCACCCGCGTTTCGGGCGGCGTGGTGGGATAGCTGGACAGGAGCCGCGTCTCCAGCTCGTAGACGTTGTGCATCGGCTTGAGTCGATAGCGCAGCACGAGCCCGGTCCCCTGGCGCTGCACCTGGATGCGAAACTCGGCGTCTCGCTCCTGGTTGTAGCGCTCGACGATCGGGATCTCCGTGGTGAGCAGACGCCGTTTGCCCTCTTCGCTGTCGAGCAAACCCATGGGCACTCCGCGGTCCCGTGTACGTTTAGCGTTCGCCGGCACCCTGCAAAGACTTCCGAAGTCTCGGAGACTTCGGAAGTCTCGCGAGCGCTCAACGTAAACACGAAAGCACTAGTAATGGCACGGGACCGATTTGATGGCCGAGATCACTTCCTCATCGGTCACTTCTTCGGTGGCACCGACGAAGGAGGTGTCGCGCTGGTTCATGAGGATCGTCAGATTGCTCTGAGCGTTCCCCCGCAGCGCGTCGATCAGCTTCTGACGTTCCATGTCGTTCAGGGGTCGAAAATCCATCGCCAATCCTCCCTCTCATGATAAGGGTCACACAACTAGAAGGGCCACGAACCGGTCGTACCCTTAAGTTCCGAACAAAACCGTACTTCGTAGGTCAGCCTTTCCAGGCTGACGAGTCAGGCTGACGAAGTGAGTCAGGCTGGAAAGCCTGACCTACATTCAAGCCTTGCCCACGAGCTGCGGCGCCTCCTCACCGCGCCGCTTGCGGGCCATCTCCGCGAGGACCAGGTAGACCGCTCGATCAAGCTGAGCCTCTTCCGGGTCGATCACGCTCAGCTCGCCGCCCTGGTCCAGGAAAAATCGCGCCTCCTCGTGTTGCAACAAGATGCGGAGGCTGGACCCGGTATCGGCGACCGGCACCCGCACGAGCAAGGCTTGCTTGTCCGCCACCACCTCGAAGGTCACCTGGGCTAGCTGCTGGCACATCGCATCGAGCGCGTCCGCGTGGAGCTCAATGGTCTCCCAAACCGGATGCAAAGGGCGTGCCAGATCCGGCCCCTCGGCAACGACCACGGGCAACCGTCGGTACCGCTTGTCGCCGGCACCTAGAGCATACCACGAGAAGCACAATTCACCCTGCCCCTGCATGTGTTCGGGATAGGTCGCGGGCGTGCCGTTGGGCGCCATGCCGTCGGCGGGCCGGCCGTCCGCAGTGCCGATGCCGAAGACACCTTCGCGACCGCGCAGCCGACCGACCCAGAGGCTGTCGCCCTGGAAGTCGCCCTCGGAGGGATGGCGCAGGCTGCCCGGGTGGGTGTGCACCACGCCGACGATGCCGAGCCGGCGATGGCCCTGGCGGACGATGCGGCACGCCACCGCCTGGGCGGTGCTGTTGAAATGGACGTGGGCCACGCCGGCCTCGCGATCGGCGCCGGCCGGCAGCGTCGCCAGCACGAGCACCTCGTTGGCCTCGCGCAGCCCGAGCAGCACCCAGCCCACTTCCTCGTCGCCGCGCGGTCCGGCGCGATGCTCCGCAAATTCGTCGAAGAGGCTGCGCGCCACCGCGTCGGCCAGCACCACGCGCTCCAGCTTGTGGTACGTGGGCGGCCCGGGCGGCGCGAACAGTTCCGGCGGCGGCACGCGTTCGCGTTCCAGCGCCTGGCTCCAGTCGCGCACCCAGCGACAGGCGGTCATCACGAGGCCACGCAGCATTGGCAGTCTCCGCGGCAAGGAGGCCCGGACTGCAAGACACAAGCGGAGTCAACGGCTCCTTGCCCGTGGGAGAATCCCACAAACCATTACCATGATAACCAGGGCACCGCCAAGTGTCAAAACCAGACATGATGAACATACGGCTGCGAACATGCCGCTCGACCCCTGCCGGCTTGCCCGGCAGGTGAGGAAGTTTTCGGGCTAGCACCGCACAGGGTGAGATCGCGTCGACCCCTGCCGGCTTGTCCGGCAGGTGAAGAAGTTTGCAGGATAGCTGATAGCCGCCACACTTCTTCACCTGCCGGACAAGCCGGCAGGGGTCGGCACCAGCGCCGCGCGCACCGCCCGAATCGTTGCCGGCGTGGTGCGGCAGCAGCCGCCGATCAGCCGCGCCCCAGCCCGGTGCCACGCCCGGGCGGCCGCGCCCCAATCGAGCGGATCCGCCGTTGCCAGCCAACATTGGCGGGCCGCGTCCCAGCATTCGCCACTATTAGGATAGGCGATCAGTGGTTTGCGCGTTCGTTCGCGTGCCGATTGCAGCAGCGCCTCGACGTGGCGCGGCGGCGTGCAGTTGACGCCGGCCGCCAGCACATTCGGGCAGTCCGCTGCCATCATCACTGCATCGGCAAACATCTCGCCGTGGCAGAGATGCCGCTCGTCCCGGCAGCTGAAGCTCATCCAGGCCAGCACGTCAGGCATCTCCTCGAGAAGCTGCACCAGCGCTTCCGCTTCGACGAGGCAGGGGATCGTCTCGCACGCCAGCAGGTCGGCTCCGCTCGCGGCCAGGATTTCCAGCCGCGGCCGATGCCAGTCGATGAGCTGCCGCACCGAGAGGCCGTAGTCGCCGCGATATTCCGAGCCGTCGTGCAGAAAATCGCCGTAGCAGCCGATCGACGCGGCGATCAGCGGCCGCAACCGGCCCGGCGGCAACGTGCATTGTTCACGTGCTTCCTGGGCCAACCGAACGCTGAGCCGCAGCACCTCGGCGGCCTGCGCGGCGCTCAGGCCGCGGCGCTCGAGGCCCGGCAAGCTCGCCTGATAGCTCGCGGTCGTGGCGACATCGGCGCCGGCCTCGAAGTAATCGCGATGCACCTGGCGGATCAGCTCCGGATTTTCGAGAAGTAGACGGGCCGACCACAACGGATCGCGCAGGTCCGCCCCGCGCCGCTCCAACTCGGTGGCCAGCGCCCCGTCGAGAATCAGCACGCCCGCCTGGCGCAGGAAAGGCGCGCAGAGCGGATGAGGATTTGCAACCTGCGCCATGTCCCCGCGTCAACCGTCCTCCAGCGCCGCCAGTCGCTCCGGTGTGGGCGGCTCATCCTCCTCGACCGCCGAACCTTCCGCGTCGCTCGCCGCCGACGTTGCGGTCGCTGGACCGGTAAGGGCATCCGGCGCTAGGGCACCTTCGGCAGCGCGACGCAGTCGGCCGGCGAGGTAGAGGCTCAGCACCGTCGCCACGCAGCAAAGCAGCACGATCAGGGAATAGCCTTTCAGCGGCCCGCCCGGAACCGGCTGCGCCAACAGCGCGCCGCCGGCCGCGCTCGCCAGCCCGGCGGACATGTGTTGCACCGCCGTGTTCAGGCTCATGAAGCCGCCGCGCTGCCCCGGTGCCGCGCTGCTGGTGATCATCGCCATGGCCGGCACCATGCGGCCTGACATCGTCACCATCTGCAGCGTCGTGACCGTGAGCACCAGCGGCAGCGCGGCGCCCGCCGGCAAGAGCGTGATCCAGACCAATGGGATGATGGTGGCAAGAGCCATCACACGAAACACCCGCAGCTTGCCGAAGCGGTCGGCAAGCCAACCAATCGGCGTCACGGTCATGATGGTGGTCAGTCCGCCACAGAGGTAGACGTACTTGAGATTTTGGCGGTGCATGCCCAGGTTTGCCGTCAGGAATGTCGGGATATAGGGGCCAATCAGGAAGCCCGAGAACATCATCGCGGTCATCACGGCGAAGGTGCGCAGGTGGTTCGCGTCCGCCAGGAGCACAACGAAATCCCGCAGCCGGTCGGCCAGCGCGGTCGAGGTGTGCGTCGCCGCACCATCGGCCTGGGCGAGGTGGCCGCGCAACGGCGGCAGCGCCACGGCTGCCAGCACGACCACCGCCGCGCTGATGGTGGCGAGGATGGCGAACGGTGCCTGCCACCCGAATTGGTCGGCCAGGAACAGGCCCAGCGGTAGGCCGAAAATCGAAGCCACCGAGAACGCGGACATTACCACGCCCATGGCGAAGCCGCGGCGCGAGTCGTGAAACGCGTCGCCGACGATCGCCATCACCAGGCTCGCCGCCACGCCGCCGAAGGCGCCGGCGACAATGTGCGCGGCCAGCAACAGCAGGTAGTCGGGCGCGATCGCGCACAGAAACGTTCCCGCCGTAAAGCCCGCGAACGCCGTAATCAGAGCACGCTTGCGATCGAAGCGGTCGACGAAAAATGCGGCGAGCACGTTCGCCACCGCGGCGCTGATGGTGTACGCGGAAACCAGCGCACCGAACGCGCCGGGCGACAGGCCCATCTCCTCCATGTATTCCGGCCCGAGCGGCATGATGATCATGAAGTCGACGATGTGATTGAACTGCACCGCGGCGAGCACCATTAGCAACAGCCATTCACGGGCGCTCAGGTGGGGCGCGGCCCCCGATGCACTGGTGGTCACGTCTCCGTCGTCGTTCGCAAGCGCGGACATCACTCCTCCTCAGCCGGGTCCTTCGCGGCCCGCACCGGCGCCGCCGACAGAGGGATTATACAGCGCGGGCCCGAAGATAGGCTAATAGGGGGAGATTTGCGCGATGTCAACCGATCTTTGCGGAGAGCCGATCATGGACCTGAAGGAATTGGCAGCCATCGCCGGCCGGGAAATGCTGAAGCACGGTTTGCACGGCTGGACCTTCGGTTGGCGCAAACCAAACGTCGGTTGGGCGTGTGCAAGTACCGCAGCAAACGCATCGAGATCGCCGAGTATTATGCGCTGAACAGTTCGCCGGCGACGGTGCTCGACACGCTCTTGCACGAGATTGCTCACGCCATTGCCGGTCCCGCGGCTCGTCACGGCCCCGTCTGGAAAGCGATTGCCGCCCGCCTTGGGGCCACGCCGCGGGCCTGCGACCATTCGGACGAGACCGTCGTGACGCCCGGCGACTGGCAGGCGACGTGTCCGGCCTGCAAGAAGACCGTTCACCTCTACAAGCGACCACGGAGCTTGAGCGGTTACCAATGCCGATGCGAAGCTCGTGCGCCGTTGACGTTCGAATTCATGGGCGACCCGGCACGCCGTCCCGTCGTGCCGATGACCGTGCAGAAGTCGGCCAACTGGGAAGCGACCTGTGCGGGCTGTGCCACGGTGCATCGCCGCATACGCCGGCCGAAAGCGGGGGTCTGGCATTGCAAATGCCCGCACCGCTGCGAACTGACCTGGCGGTATCGGCCGCAACCAGGCCGGGGTCCGTCGTAGAGCGACCCGTTGCGTACGTGCAGTGCGCCGGGTATGCTGGCGCGATGTCGTGCCGACGACCCTCATGACGACAGGAGCCTGCCATGTCCGCGCCTGCTGCCGATTTGAACCTGCTGTTCGCCGTGCTGGCGCTGCAGAACGAGCTGGTCGCCAAGGACGAGCTGCTCGCCGCGATGACCGCCTGGGGCCTGGCGAAACACCGGCCGCTCGCCGACATCCTCATCGAGCGCGGGCGCTGCTGCCGGAGGATCGGCAGTTGCTCGACGGCTTGATCGAGCGGCAGCTTCGGCGGCACGGCTCCGCGGATAAGAGCCTGGCCGCGGTGCCGGTGTCCTCGGCGCTGAAGGAGCAGATCAAGTCGCTGGGCCAGCCCGACCTCGAAGCCAGCCTCGCCCGGCTGAGCACTGCCGCCGACGATCCCTACGCCACGGTGGCCCCGGATGGCAGCGAATCCCCAAATCTGCGCTATCGGATCTTGCGGCCCCATGCCCGGGGCGGCCTGGGCGAGGTCTTCGTCGCGGAGGACACGGAACTGCACCGCGAGGTCGCGCTCAAGGAGATTCAACCGCAGCACGCCGGCAACGACGCCAGCCGCGGCCGTTTCGTGTTGGAGGCGGAGATTACCGGCGGCCTGGAACATCCGGGAATCGTCCCGGTCTACGGCCTGGGCACGTATCGCGATGGCCGGCCCTTCTACGCCATGCGTTTCATCAAGGGCGACAATCTGAAGGAGGCGATCGCACGCTATTACGCAACCTCCACGCCGCGAGGCGAGTCTTCGAGCCCCGCGGGTCGCGACGCCGACAACCTCGAATTCCGCCAACTCCTGGGCCGTTTCATCGACGTGTGCAATGCCGTGGCGTATGCCCATAGCCGCGGCGTCTTGCACCGCGACCTCAAGCCGGGCAACATCATGCTCGGCAAGTTTGGCGAAACTCTGGTGGTCGACTGGGGCCTGGCAAAGGTCGTGGGGCGCGTCGAGTCGCACAAGCGACCGGGTGACAGCCCCTCAGACGAAGTGACGCTCAGGCTGTCCTCCGGCAGCGGCGTCGCCGCGAGCGTGGCGGGCTCGGCGGTCGGCACCCCGGCGTACATGAGCCCCGAACAGGCGGCGGGCAAGCTCAACGACCTCGGCCCCACAACCGACGTGTACAGCCTCGGCGCGACGCTCTACACGCTGCTCACCAATCGGCCGCCGGTCGAAGGCGCTGACGTGGCCGAGGTTTTGCGCAAGGTCCAGCGCGGCGACATCGATTGGGCCGCACTCCAACGGTCCCCGCATGCGCTGGTTGCCACCTGCAAGAAAGCGATGGCGCTGCAGCCCGCCGACCGCTATGCGACGCCGCTGGCTCTGGCCGAAGACCTGGAGCACTGGCTCGCCGACGAGCCGGTCAGCGCCCATCGCGAGCCGATCCTGGTTCGGACCCGCCGCTGGATGCGCCAGCACCGCACGCTGGTCACCAGCGCGGCCGCAGTCTTGCTCGTGGCGACCCTCGGCTCGATCGTCGCTTCCGCCCTGCTCGCGCGGGTGAACCGCCAACTCGACGATCGCAATCAGGCGCTCGACACGTTGAACGGCCAGCTCGACGACCGCAATCAGGCGCTGGACACGGCCAACGGCCAGCTCAACGATCGCAATCAGGCGCTCGACCAGGCCAACCAGAAGCTGACGAAGCGGGACAATGAGCTGTCGAAGGCGAACAAGAACCTGGCGGAGCTGGCGCGGAAAGAGATCAGCTCCAATTACGACCATTCCGTCGCCCTGGCCTATCGCGAATGGTTCAGCGGCAACCTCCTCAAATGGGGCACGCTCCTGAACGGCTGCCCGCCGCGGCTGCGCGGCTGGGATTGGGATTTCCTCAAAAGCCGCGGTCAGGCGGAGCTGTGTTCGTTCCGGCCCAACACGGCATTATGGAGCGTCGCCTTCAGCAGGGACGGCCGGTGGCTGGCGTATGCCGGCGAGGACAAGCAAATCACCATCCGCAACGCGGCGACCCTGGAGCTGCTGCACCTGCTGCCCGGCCCCAAGCAGACCGGCCACCGCAAGGAAATCCGCGCCGTCGCCTTCAGCCGGGATGGCCGCTGGCTCGCGTCCGCCAGCGCTGACGGCACCGTCAAGATCTGGGATGTCGTCCAGGGCACGGTGCTACGCAGCTTCGATAAGCATCAGAGCGAAGTCAATCACGTCGCCTTCAGTCCTGACCGCGACAGCACCACCATTGCCAGCATCGGCGCCGATGGCTGGGTGAAAGTCTGGGATCGCACCAGCGGCGACGTGCGGCATTCGTTGCCCTGCGCCGGCGGATCGCTTTTCAGCGCAGTGGCGTTCGCCCCAGACGGCTCCTTGCTCGCCTGTCAGTCCGACAAGGGCTACGGCCTGGCGGTCTGGGATACCGCCAGCGGCCAAAAGGCGTTCGATTTCCAGGGACATCTCAACCGGATCATGACCGTCGATTTCAGTGCCGACGGCCGATACATCGCCTCCGGCGGCATGGACGGGACAGTGAAGGTTTGGGACCTGCGCATTGCCCGGCGCCTCGGCAAGGACAACGAGGATATTCTCAGCTCGGCGTGCCTGGTCAATAACTTCAGCCACGACAATTACGTGTCGTGCCTGGCATTTAGCCGTGAGAGCTCACACCTGGCCTCGGCAAGTTGGGACCAGACGTTGAAGCTGTGGGACCTGGCGACCGCGCCGAGGTCAATTGCTTTCGCGGACACTCCAGCGCTCTCATCGGACTGGCCTTCAGCGCCGACGGCAAATACCTGGCTTCCGCCGAATACCACGGCACCGTCAAGCTGTGGGAAGCCGCCGAACCCCAGGACCGTACGGTCACGCTGGGCCACTATACCCCGATTGTGTTCTCCGGGATTACTTTTGACCCAAGCGGCCAATGGGTCATCGCGTCCGGCAACGGCGGCATCCAGGTCTGGAACGCCGACACCAACGGCGTCGTCGCCACACTTGAGTACGCGGGGGACTGGGGCAGTGTGACGGCCAGCAGCGACGGTCAATTGGTTGCGATGGGCCGATGGTCGCCGGCGGCGCGCGGCACGAAAAACCCGGCCGAAGTGGTAGTCTGGGACTTACCCAAACGGTCCGTGCACCGGCTGTTTCGTGACCACACCGATGCGGTCACCAGCGTGGCCTTCCGCCCCGGCGCTCGACGAGCTCGCTTCCGCCAGCAAGGACGGCACGGTCTTGATCAGGGACCCAGCGAAGGATCAGCCGCTGCAGATGCTGGTGCACCGCGAGCCTGCGGAACCCGGCGAGCAGGCGCGACCGATTCGGGTCTGGGGAGTCGCCTACAGCGCCAGTGGACAGTACCTGGCCTCGGCAGCCGACGACAAGAAAGTGCGCATCTGGGACGCCGGCACCGCGCGCAAGTGCAACTTCTGGAGGGCCACACGCAGCCGGTCCGGTGCGTCGCCTTCAGCGCCGACGGGCGCTACCTCGTTTCCGGGGCGGGCGATCAGAGCAACGCCGGCGAGCTGATGGTCTGGGACATCAAGTCCTGGAAGCTCCTGCACTTCTTGCCGAATCTTTCCGGCAGCATCACGGGCGTGGCGGTTCATCCGCAAAGCAAGCTCGTGGCGGCGAGCAGCGTCGGGCGCTTCATCCTCATCGTCGATGGATCGAGCGGCAAGGAGCTCTTCGCACTGCGCGGGTTCCAGGTGCCACTGTATGCCGTGGCCTGGGACTCGACCGGCCGGCACCTCGCGGGTGCCAGCGGCGACAGCTTTCTTTGGAGCGCGGACCGGACGGTCGAGCTTTTTACTCTGCGCGGCCACGCCCAGGCCGTCAACTCCGCCGCCTTTAGCCCGGATGGGACCCGGCTGGTCTCGGCGAGCGAGGACACCACCATCCAGATCTGGAATACCGCGATGGGCCAGCCGGCCGGCCCGCCGATCGAGCCGCTGCGCCCCTATTTCACCCGTTCGATCGCCTGGAGTCCCGACGGCAAGCTGCTGGCCTACGATAACGGCCCGTCGGTGCGGATTCGCAGCATGCCGGAACGGACGGTGATTCACGAGCTGCCCGAAGAAGACAATGTCGCCTTCGTGACGTTCAGTCCCGATGGCACGCTCCTCGCCGTCTCTACCGGCAAGTCGAAGATCCACCTCTATGACACCGCGACCTGGAAGGTGCGCCACACCCTGACAGGCTACCAGGACTACGCCGTGAGCCTGGCCTTCAGCCCCGACGGCCAATGGCTGGCGTCGGCCGGCACGGACCGGACGGTGCGCATCTGGGACGCCCACAACGGCGGCGAACCACTGTTCAGCCTGGAAGGGCACACCGACGGCGTCACGGAGGTCTCGTTTCTCGATGAACGGCGCGTCGCCTCCGCCAGCAGGGACCGGACTGTGCGCATCTGGGACGCCGTTGCCGGCAAGATCCTGCGCACCCTGCGCGGCCACCTGGTGCCGGTCTTTAGCGTGGCGTACGACGCGGTCGAGCAAAAGCTGGTCTCCGTGGACGAGATGGGCCTCGCCAAGGTCTGGGATGCGGACACCGGCAAAGAACTGGCCACGCTTCGCGGGCATGCGGGCGCGATCGGTTTCTTGACCTTCAATCAGAAATGCCGGTGGTTCGCCACCGCCGGCACCGACGGCACGGTGCGGTTGTGGAATCTCGCGAAATTGCACGATGCGCCGGTTCAGACCCGCGAACGCGCCCGCTGGCTGCGCTGGTACGAGGCCAAGGAACTGTGGCCCGAAGTCATCGCGTCCCGAAATCTGCTGCTGGAGGAGACTAAAGCCAAGCTCGGCCCCGACCACGCCGACACGCTCAACAGCCTGAGCGAGCTGGGAGTGGCCTATTTCCGCGCCAGGCAGCCTGAGCAGGCGCGGGACTTTTTGGCCGGACAGCGCCAACGGCTGGGGGCGAACGACCCGCGCTTCGCCGGCCTGCTCGTCGATGTCGGCTGGGACCTGCTGCGGGCCCGGCGGTTTGCCGAAGCCGAGAAACTGCTGCGGGAATGCCTGGGCATTCGCCAAAAGGCGTTGCCCGACGACTGGCGGACCTTCAACGCCCAGGCGCAGCTCGGCGGCGCGGTGCTGGGCCAGCAGCAATACGCCGACGCTGAGCCGCTGCTGTTGGCGGGCTACGAAGGGATGAAGCAGCGCAAGGCGCAGATTCCGCCG
Organism: uncultured Gemmataceae bacterium; assembly: GCA_963834865.1. Classification (GTDB taxonomy): domain Bacteria; phylum Planctomycetota; class Planctomycetia; order Gemmatales; family Gemmataceae; genus CAWIDK01. The sequence continues at coordinate 952,940 of CAWIDK010000001.1, read as the reverse complement.
CAGGGCAGGCCGCGGCTGGCCGAAGCGGAAGGCCGGCTCGTGGAGCTTTTCGAGGCCACGCGCAAGAAGGACGAAACCAGGCGGCAAGGCAAATTGACCGCGACGACGACCGAAGTCCCGCATGAAGTGAAGCTGACCGCCGGCAAGGCCGTCGTCATCGAAATGCACAGCACGCAATTCGACACGTATCTGCGGCTCGAAGACGCCAAGGGCAAGATACTCGCCGAGAACGACGACATCGATTATTCGGCCCGGAACCTGGATTCGCGCATCTGGTTCATGGCGAAAGCAGACGGCGTCTACCGCGTCATCGCCACGTCGTTCCAGCACAAGGGCCGCGGCGAGTATGAGATTGTTATCCGGGAATACAGCTCGGGGAAGTCGAAGTAGGAGCCCGCTTCGATGGATCATCCCCGTGACTTCGTAGACTTTGCGGATGTGTTGCAGCATGGCGATCCGAACAACTGGACGTTCCAGGGAGAAAAGCAAGGTAGCGCCGTTCTAGCCATTCTCCCGATGCGCCAGTGGGAACCTTGAAGGTCTATGAACTGTACGTAGATGAATTTGGTGACGAGATCGAATTACATTACTTTCGGCATCCGGACGGTACCGTCAGCAACGTCAAAGTGACCCCGCGAAGTTAGGAACCGCGCAATGTCCACTCGCCAGATACAAGCCTGGGTAGACCGTCTTCAGGTCGGCACGCTCGAGTTGTTCGACTTGAAAGCCTTCGAGAAGCTGCGCATCGAGGATTTGTCTCGCCAACTTCGCGCCGCGTACCCCGTGCCATTTTTGCAACGGCAGCACCGTAACAAGCAAGAAATCGGGCTTGCCAAGAGCCTGAGGCGCAGCAATCGGTGGGTCACCCGACTGCTACTCCAATGCCTGGTCCTGACGAGTGAACTCGGGCGAATGACCACAATGGCGGTGATGACTCAGATTCGGTTTCGACCGTCCCGCCGGGAACAGGGAGCATTCGAGCTTACGAGCGGAGCCGGTTTCAATGTCTATCGCGATCCCGATGGATGGAGAATCAAGTTGTTGCACGAGCGCACCGTCTCGTTGACGGCGGAGACACTGAAGGCAAGGGGGTGGCTGCTGGACGGAATCGAGGCAGCCCCGCCAGGCCTCGATTGATCCCAGCAAGCGCAGGTTTGGCAGGTCGGGCGACTGACTCCAGAAAAGGTGTCCCTTGCCAGCCAGGAATGACCCGGTGTCCCGGGCGCCATCGCCCGAAAATCGGAATTCCCGTGCACACGGCCGGCGTCTGCTTTACAATCAAGGTCAGGGAGTCTCGCGCAGGGGGGGCAACGCGCATGACGGTCGCTGAGGAACTCGTCGGTCTGCTGCGGCTCAAGACGGCGCCGGTCGCGGTCACGTTTCAGGCCGCGGCGCCGCCGGGCGTCTCCAGTGCGCCCACAGCGGGACCTTCCAGCTGCACCTACTGGAAACGCGCCGCCGAGGGCGAGACTTTCTACACCGAAGCTGCGGACCATTTCGGCTGCCCCATCGGCGCCTACACCCATGGTGTGGATTTGCCGGCGGCGCAGATGCAGGAACTGCAGGGCGTGCTCGGGACCATGGTCGGCCTCGGCTATATTCGCATGGCGGAAGTGCCGAGTATCCCGCATCGGCAGGAACCGTTCGGCGTCGCTGTCTACGCCCCGCTCGCGCAGGCGGCGAAACCCGATGTCGTGCTGATCGCCGGCAACGCGACGCAGATCATGCTGCTGGAAGAAGCGGCGTTGGCGGCCGGGGTCGGCGGCGGCGCGGCGCTGATGGGCCGGCCGACCTGCGCGGCCCTGCCGGCGGCGATGCACTCCGGACGCGGCGTGGCCAGTCTCGGCTGCATCGGCAACCGCGTCTACACCGGCCTCGCCGACGATCAACTGTATTACGTCCTGCCCGGAATGCACCTGCCGGCCGTCGTGGACAAGCTGGCCGTCATTGTCACCGCCAACCGCGAGCTCGAGAAGTATCACCGGGCGCGCTTGCCGGCGGCGGTTTCGTAGGGAAACACGAGGGAGCTATCCATGTATCGATTCGTGTGGCTGACAGCTCTGGCGCTGCCTCTCCTGGCCACGCCGGCGAACGCGGAGATCATCGAGGCGGTCCTCGGCGTCCGCGGCGCCGAGATGACCTGATGAGGCGGCATGCGCACGACGCCATTGCACGTCAGTATGACGTGGAGAAAAACAAGGTGATCCTCACCTGCGAGCCGGGCAAGGGCAGCTATCGGCCCGGCACGATCCAGTTTACCGCCAAGAAGGGCAAATCGATCGACCTGGACAAGGTGCGCGAATCGATCGCCGCCACCCGCCTGTCGGGCGGCACCAACATGGGGATGGACTACCTCGAGATCACCGTCATCGGCACGGTGGAGCTGCGCACCAAGGACCTGGTGCTGAAGGTGGCGGGCACCGACGAGCAGTTTGTCCTCGGCGAGTTGCCCAAGGACAGTGCCATGCAGAAGCTGCGCGATGCGGTGGCGCGCGGCGACAAGGTTTCGACGGTCGTGGGCCGGGTCCCCGGCTGGAGCGGGCGTTTTCCCAACGTGCTCAAGACGCTGGAAAGCGTGCCGCCGACGGCGCCGCGAATGTTGCTGGTGCGCGATTTCACGATAACGGCGAAGTGAGCATGAAAGACTTCCTGCGTAGTATTTCCGCGGCGCTGCTGGCGGCCGCCGGCGCGGCACCCACCTGAACCGCCGCGGGGATCTTGGCCCTGCTCGGGTTAGCGGGGAGTGTCGCCTCGGCAGTGTTCGCCTGGCTTGCGCCGCTGCTGATCGCCGTGTCGCTCTTGCTGCTGGGGCGCTCGTTCTACATCCTGTACGTGAGCAAACGCGGCACCCCGGCGAGCACCGTGATTACCTGGCTGTCGGCGCTGTTCGTCGTCGGCTACTGGACCTACCGCTTATTCGATGGCTCTTGCCCCCAGTGAGGCTTTGCCTTTTTTTGGAGTGCGGCGCTTTTCCGCCGCTTTGTTGTGATTGCTTTTCTTTGAAACAGACAAAAAGCGGCGGAAAAGCGCCGCACTCCAAAAAAAGGAGACGGCCGTGCTGACTCCCCTCCGCGCGGTGACCGGCCTGGGCGTTCTGCTCGTGCTCGGCGTGTGCGCCCTGCGCCCGTCGGCGGAGATGCAGGCACAGGATGGGGAGCCGGTGCTCACCAACTCGCTCGGCATGAAGCTGGCGCTGATCCCGGCCGGCAAGTTCCAGATGGGGTCCGCTGCGACTGAGGCCGATCGCGACCCGGAAGAAGTGCAGCATGAAGTCGTCATCACGCGACCCTTTTACCTCGGCGTCTACGCGGTGACGCAGGACCAGTTCCAGAAGGTCATGGGCAAAAACCCCGCGTTTTTCAATGAGGGGCGCGGCGGCGGGCCCGAGCATCCGGTCGAACAGGTGCGCTGGGCCGAGGCGGCGGAGTTTTGCAAGAAGCTGTCGGACTTGCCCGCCGAGAAGAAGGCCGGCCGTGCGTATCGTTTGCCAACCGAGGCGGAATGGGAGTATGCTTGCCGGGCGGGCACTACCACCGCCTTCGCGTTCGGCGACCGGTTGGCCGCCACGCAGGCGAACTTCAACGGCAACTTCCCCTATGGCGGCGCGGCGAAGGGGCCGTACCTGCAGAAGACGGCGAAGGTCGGTTCGTACAAGCCGAACGCCTGGGGCCTGTACGATATGCACGGCAACGTGTGGGAATGGTGTTCCGATTGGTACGATCCGGATTACTATAAGAATAGCCCGCGCGAGGATCCGACGGGACCGCCCAAGGGAGTGCTGAGCACCGGTTTCGGTAACGATTTCTTTGCTGTGGTGCGCGGCGGCTGCTGGCTCGACGAGGCCCGCGGCTGTCGCAGTGCGTACCGATTCCGGTTTCAGTCGGTCGAAGTGTATCGCCTGGTCGGCTTTCGCGCCGCGTGTACGGTCAAGTAGGTCCCGCCTGCCGGGCGGGACCTGGAAGCGCCAAGGTCCTGCCTGCCGGGCGGGACCTGGAAGCGCCAAGGTCCCGCCTGCCGGACCTGGAAGCGCCAAGGTCCCGCCTGCCGGGCGGGACCTGGAAGCGCCAAGGTCCCGCCTGCCGGGCGGGACCTGGAAGCGCCAAGGTCCCGCCTGCCGGACCTGGAAGCGCCAAGGTCCCGCCTGCCGGGCGGGACCTGGAAGCGCCAAGGTCCCGCCCGGCAGGCGGGACCTACAGGAGGAGCCATCATGAACTTGCGGGACCCGGGAGCGATCCTGCTGGTCTCCTGCTATGAGCTGGGGCACCAGCCGTTGGCGGCCGCCCTGCCGCTGGGATTCCTGCGCCGCGCGGGGTTCGCCCCCGATGCGCTGGACATCGCCGTCGACATCTTTGAGCCCGACCGCGTGGAGCGCCGCCGGCTTTGTCGGCATCTCCGTGCCGATGCACACCGCCCTGCGCCTCGGCGTCCGCGTGGCCGAGCGCATCCGCGCTCTCAACCCGAACGCCGTCGTCTGCTTCTACGGCCTCTATGCGGCCCTCAACGCCGACTACCTGCTCGAGCACGGCGGCGATTACTGCATCGGCGGTGAATGCGAGACGCCGCTCGTGTCACTGGTCGAGGCGCTCGAATCGCGTAACGGCAACGGCGCCGCCGTCACGGTCGAGGGCGTGTATCGGCGCGGCGCCGGCCAAGCCGTTCCTGCGCCGGCTACCATTCGCGGTGCCGGAGCGGACGGCCCTGCCGCCGTTGACGAAGTACGCCTGGCTGGAACATCGCGGGGAACGGCGCACCGTCGGTTATGTCGAGGCGAGCCGTGGCTGCCTGCACCTGTGTACGCACTGCCCGATCCCGCCCGTGTACAACGGCCGATTCTTCGTGATCCCGCAAGAGGTCGTCCTCGAAGACATTCGCCAACAGGTCGCGGCGGGGGCAAGGCACATCACGTTCGGCGATCCCGATTTTCTCAATGGGCCGGGCCATGCGCTGTCGGTGACGCGGGCCATGCACGCCGAGTTCCCGGACCTGAGCTTCGACATCACCACCAAGGTCGAGCACATCCTTCAGCGTGGCGACGTCCTACCGGAGTTGGGCCGGCTCGGCTGCCTGTTCGCGATCTCCGCGGTCGAGTCGGTCAGCGACACGGTGCTGGCGATCCTCGAGAAGCATCACACGCGGGCCGACATCGAGGTGGCGGTGCAGCGGCTGCGCGCTGCCGGGATCGCGCCGCGGCCGACCTGGGTCGCGTTCACGCCGTGGACCAGCCTGGGCGACTACCTCGACATGTTCGCGTTCATCGAGGCGCTCGGCCTGATCGACCACGTCGACCCGGTGCAATACACGATCCGGCTGCTGGTGCCGCCGGGTTCGTACCTCGCGGATCGGCCCGAGATGAAAAAGTACATGGGCCCGTTGAACGAGGCGTCATTCAGCTACACGTGGGCGCACCCCGATCCGCGCATGGACCGCTTGCAAAAGGAGGTCGCCGCGCTGGTCGAGAAGGACGTGTACGCGGGGGAGGATCCCGGGGCGACGTTCTATCGTGTCTGGTCGCTGGCGTCCGGCCGGCGGCCCGGTTTCGTCGTGCCGGCGCTGGCCACGGATCGGCAACGGGCGCCGCGGTTGAGCGAGCCGTGGTTCTGCTGAGCGGAGCCGACGGAGGGTCAGTTGGACCCTCTGCAGAGCAACAAGGCCAAGGCGATGCTTCCCATCGTGTGACCTCCCTCGGAGGGCGGCGGGAACCATCGCCGCATTCCAGGCGAGAGAGCGATGCGCGAGTATCTTCGCAACGGGTTGTCGGTCGTGGCGACGGTGTTGGCTTCGCTGCCGTGGTGATGAATCCTCACCGGGAGCTTTTCCCTGCTCGGGTCAGCGGGGTCCGTGTTTGCTGCCTCCGTCACCGGCTGGCTGTCCCCGCTCCTGCTCTGCGCATCGATTCTGCTCCTGGGGCGATCGTTCTATATGCTGTACGTGCGGGGCATCCGCACTCCCACGACGACCATTGTTACGTGGTGCTCGCTGCTGTTCATGGTCGGCTTCTGGACGTGGTATCTGCTGTCGGGCGGCTGGTAATTCCGGGGGTAATGGCGGTGCAGACTTTGCTTCGATACACGGTGGGCGGCTGCCTGATCTTCGTGGTGGCGTGTACGCCGCGGACGGAAGCGCCGGCCGACAAGCCCGCGCCGGCGGAGCCGCCGGTCGTCCAGGAGTCGCCGGTCAAGCCCAAGGATACGGCGCCCGCGGCGACAACGGGCAAATGGCGGGTGACGATCCACGTTCCCGAAATGACGGAACGGCTGGGGCTCACCTGAATTACCTGACCGAACGCGGTCAAAGAAGCCCTGTCAGGGCTTCCAGGGGTCGAGTCGGTGACGGTAGCGCTGACGGAAAACATGCTTCAAATAGGTTACGATGCCGGCAAGGTTACGCCGGCCGACATGTTGCGAGCGGTTGACAAGGAGGGGTTCAAGGGCAAGGTCGTCAAGGGCCCGACGCCGGCCGGCGCGCCGTGAGTTGCGTAATCGAGGAGGCTGTCCAATGCGTTCCTGGATTCGATCGGTCCTGGCGTTTTTCGCGGTCGGGGGCGCGGCTGTGACCGGCTGCAACCAGCAGCAGGCTGTGCCTGCGGCGCCGGCCGATGTAGTGCTGAACGTGCCGGGGATGTTCTGAGCGAGTGGCTGACCCGACCGGGTGCGCAGTGCACTCGCGACTCTGCCGTGGGTAGAGCAAGGTAGCATCCAGACCGACGTTGATCGTCGCGAAGTCCGCTTCAATCTCAAGGACAAGAGCGCCTTCGACGAGGACGCGATCAAGCAGGCCCTCAAGGCCCAGCGCTTCCCGGTAGTGACGGTGACGCGCGCGCCGGGCCAGACGGGGCCGTGATAAGTGTGAGCGCGAACAAGGCGAGGTTCGTAGTTCCGCCTTCAGGCGGTGTTCGCGAAGACCGCCTGAAGGCGGAACTACGAACCTCGAACGGAGACCTGTGCTCATGAACGCGGTGCCGATCGATCTGGGCGATTTATACGAAGGATTCGCCAACGGCCACGGGCTGATCCGCGACGAGGGGGACCATCTTTGTCTGGAGTTCCAGGTCCAGGATGCGGTGGTCGGTCTCATCAAGAGCGGCGTCAAGCAGGTGCGCATCCCCGTGGCCGACGTTGCGTCGGTGGCGCTGGAGCGCAAGTGGTTCGGCCTGGTGACCAGGCTGGTCATCCAGCTTGCGAGCATGAAACCAGTGCAGGATGTGCCGGGTATCAAGCAGGGCCGGCTCGTTCTGGGTATTGCACGCCGGGACCGCGACGCGGCGGCAGCGTTTGTCGCCGCTCTCCAGGGGGCCGAGCCGGAATAGCCGAGAACGCCCCATGAATATTGTGCCGATCGTGATGTACCACGGACTCTCGGCCTCCCACGGCCTGATCCGTGACGAGGGCGACCAGCTCTGCGTGGAGTTTCAGGAGCCGGAAGACCCCGTCGTTGTTCGCACCACTTGCCCCAGCTGCGCTATGCCGGTCGAGGTCCGCCGGTCCCAGGTGAACGACTCTGCGGTTGGTCCGGTCAAGAGCCGTATTCAGCAGGTGCGCATCCCCCGGACCGAAGTCGTGTCCGTTGCGTTGCAGCGATCGTTTTTTGGCCTTGTTAGCAAGCTGGTGATTCAGCTGGCGCATCTGGAGCCGGTGAAGGATTTGCCGGGAGTCAAACAGGGCCGGCTCGTGCTGAACGTCGAGTCCAAGGATCGCGAGGCGGCCAAGGTGTTTGTCGCGGGCCTCAATGGATTGAAGGGGGAATAGACAGCGATGGCCTCGTCGTGTACTGATGACCGATTGTCCAGCAATGCATCCGCCGCCGGGCGCGGCACCCTCCCGTTCGACGTGCCGGTGGCTGCGCTGCGCGACATCGTCCGGCGCTACGGGACACCCACCTATGCCTACGACATCGATCGTATCCGCGGCCAGGTCCGCAAGCTCCGGACGCATCTGCCCGCGACGGTCGACATCCTGTACTCGCTGAAGGCGAATCCCTCGCTGGGCCTGTGCGGCGTGCTGGCGGAGAGCGGTCTCGGTGCCGATGTCGCGTCGGCCGGCGAGCTGGCGACCGCGCGGGCCGCCGGCTTCGTGCCCACCCGGATTTTCCTGACCGGCCCCGACCGCTCGCCGGCCGTACTCGACGAGTTCCGCGCGTGGCCGGACGCCGTCATTTCGGTGGATTCGGTCAGCGAGCTACGGCAGCTGGGAGCCCGCGATCATCGCGATCGCGCCCTGCTGCGATTGCGGCCGGATTTCTGCTCCTATGCCACCTGCTCGGCGGGTCCGGATTCGCGATTCGGGCTGACTATGGATGACCTATATTCGTGCCGCGACGCGCTGGCGACTCGCGGTGTAAACGTCATCGGCTTTCACGTGTTTTCGGGCTCGCAGGTATTGTCCGCGGAGGGCGTCGTACACCATTTGCGCGGCGGCGTCGACCTGGCTCTGCGCCCGCCGAGATGCTGGGGATTGCGCCCGAGATCATCGACCTCGGCGGCGGCTTTGGCATTCCCTATGGGCCGCAGGATGGCGAGCTGGACCTGGCCGCGGTCGGCGGGGAGCTGCGCAGCCTGGTCGAGCGGGCCAGGCCGGCACGGCTGGTGCTGGAGCTTGGCCGCTACCTCGTCGCCCAGGCCGGCTGGTATTTGACCACGGTGCTCGCCGAGCAGACGCATCGTGGCCGCAAGGCCGTCGTCGTGGACGGCGGCAGCCATCAGCGCGGCGACATGTGCGGCGTCGGCCTGCGGCAGAAGGGTTACGCCCCGGCCGTGCTGGAGCCGTGTGTCGGACCTGCCATGCCGACCGACGTGCTAGGCTGCCTGAGTCTGCCGGCGGATGTGCTGCTGGAGGCGGCGCTCTTGCCGCCGCTCGCGCCCGGCGCCGTGCTGGCGTTTCCGAACGCCGGCGCGTACGGCCTGGGCGCGTCGCCCTGGTCCTTTCACGTTCATCCCGCGCCCGCCGAGGTGGCGTTCGACCGCGATTCCATTCAGCCGCTGCGTATTCGCCGTCCTGCCGCGTCCGTGCTCGACGATCAGCATCGGCTCGCGCCTCGCTCGGCGTGCTAAGGCGAGTGGCAGGAATACGTCCCGCGTAGGACGGCCTTCCTAGGCCGTCCCTGCTTCAGTGAGACGGCCTAGGCAGGCCGTCCTACAGGGAACGCATGTTGACGCTTGCAACCGGCCGCGGCTTCGGGGAGAATTGGGCGTTCTTACATCAGAGAAGCGCCCGCATCCGCATTGTCAATGGGGACTCGTATGAATGCCCGCCGCATCTGGCTGAGTTGTTGCGTCCTGTTCGCCGCGGCAGTGCCCGCGCTGGCCGGGCCCGAGGAAGCCGTGGTCAGGGTCATCGCCGCGCCGACTCTGCCCAAGCCGGGGCAACCCTGGCTCAAGCCGGCTGCCGCTGGCGAGGGCGGCGGGACTGGTGTGGTCATCGAGGGCAAACGCATCCTCACCAACGCCCACGTCGTCATGTATTCCCCCAACGTCTATGTTCAGGCTCGGCCGGGCGACGACAAGTTCGAGGCGAAAGTCCAGGTCATGGATCGCGATATCGACCTGGCGATCCTGACCGTCAAGGATGAGCGGTTCTTCGCCAAGAAGCCCGCGCTCGCACGCCTGGACCGGCTGCCGCGCGTCCAGGACGGCGTCACCGTGTACGGCTTCCCGATCGGCGGCAACGACATGTCGGTGACCAAGGGCGAAATCTCGCACATCGACTTCAAAACCTATGGCTACCGCGGCACCGGCACGGTGATCCAGATCAGCGCCCCCATCAACCCGGGCAACAGCGGCGGGCCGGCGGTGGTCGGGGACAAGATGGTTGGCGTCATCCAATCCGTGATTCTCGGGGCGCAGAACATCGGCTACATCATCCCGAATGAGGAGGTCGAAATCTTCCTCAGCCACATCAAGGATGGCCGCTACGAGGGCAAGGCGATCGACGCCACGCGCACGGCTTTCTACACCACCGAGAACGAAGCCCTGCGCCGGAAGCTGAAGCTGGACCCGAGCGTGAAGGGGATCCTTGTCCAGCCACCGCCTCGGGCGCCGGCCGACTACCCGCTCAAGCCGTTCGACATCGTCACCAAGATCGGCGAGCACACCATCGACAACACCGGCAAGGTGCAGCTAGCGAACGGCCTGCGGGCTTACTTCCAGTACCTGATTCCCAGGCTGGCGAAGGACAACAGCGTTCCGTTGACGGTCTGGCGCGGCGGCCAATCCCTGCACGTGCTGCTCCCGGTGACCACGCGGGACAACCGGTTGATTCCCAGTTATGCCGGCGAAGCGCTGGCGTACTTTATCCATGGTCCGCTGGTGTTCGCGCCGGCCCGTGCGGATGACATGGGCTCGTACTACCGGATGAACCCCTTTTTCTACACGGATAACAGCCCGCTAGTGACGCGGTCCTATGACCTCGTCCAGTTCCCCGGCGAGGAGCTGGTCGTCGTCAGCGCCCGGATGTTTCAGCACAAGATCGCCAAGGGCTATGGCGATCCCGTCGGCAAGGTTGTCGAATCGGTGAACGAGGTGCGGATCAAGAACCTGAGGCACCTGGTGGAGGTCCTGCGTAATTGCACCGACGAGTTCGTGACCTTCCACTTCGCCGACGAATGGACCGAGGTGCTGGTGTTCGACCGCCAGGAAATGGAGCGAGCGACGGAAGAGATCCTGGAAGACAACGGCATCGCCGTCACCCGCCGCGGCTCGGCCGAGCTGTTGAAGCTGTGGAAGACGAAGCCCGCCGCGTCGCGTTAGATCACGGAAAAACCCAGGAGCACGCCGGTCCTGGTTTGGGCCCACGCTTTGAGCTCTACCTCGGCCTGTGTTCGCCGGAGGCCGTCTGCGAGACATCCCGCGATGGCAGTCAGGATTTGAAAGACGTACGCCACGACGTCCTTGGCCGTAGCCCGCTGGTTGTACACTGGATTGGTCAACGCATAGTCGGCCTTGTTTCTCTCGCCCTTCAACCTATCCAGGATCTTCCCGGCACTGCGCATGGCAGGGTCGGTCAGGCTCTGTAGTGCAATGGGGACCTTCCCGTGCCCCGCAGGCCCGCTCGGAGCATTGATGCGAAGTTCGGCCAGACATTCCCGCGCCGATGATAAGCGGCGTAATAGGCCCGGCTGATGGCGGTACGGAACTCAGCAGGCCCGCTGGCCGGATCATTGGCGAGGCGGTCGGCAAGCAGGTAGAACAAGCAGGTAGAAGAGGAACGGATTCATTCACACTCGGACCGGACCATAAGGTGAAAATAGAGTAACGGGTCGCGTGGCACTGCCTCGGCCCAGCGGCCGACACAATCCCACGTTCGCTGGGCAACGTCCGTGGGCGTGCCCGGTGCACTGCCCGTGATCACGACCACATTTTTGAGGACTTCATGCTCCTCGAGCGCAATCTCGACCTTACACAGATCCGGAAAGGCATCCCGGACGACGGCCAAGGCCTTGTCAAACTCGTCTTTGATTCCTGTTTCTTGGCAATACGCCAGCACGTCGTCCGGAATGGCAAATGGCACCGGCGCTGCAGGCACTTCTTTGGTCGGCATGGCACGCTCCTATGGTATTGATTATGCCTTAGCACGTTGCCGCAGTCAATGCGACCGGCGGGTAACGGCGTCGTGGGTTAGCGCGCTTCATTGTCACGCAATCCGGCGAGTGCCGTTCTTGCCGCGGCGATCGTTTCATCGACGTGCGCCTCCGTGTGTGCCGTCGAGAGGAACGCCGCCTCGAACTGGCTGCACGGCAAGTAGACGCCCCGATCCATCATTGCCCAGAAGAAGCGACCGAAGCGGGCGGTGTCGCTTTGCTTCGCGCTATCGTAATCGGTCACCGGCGCCGCGGCGAAGAACAGCGTCCACATGCTGCCGGCGCGCTGCAGTTGGCACGGCACCCGCGCCTCTTGAGCGGCGGCGGTCAGGCCGCGGGCCAGGCGCTCGCCGAGCTGTTCGAGTCGAGCGTACGGCGGATGATTGCGCAGCTCCTGCAAGGTCGCCAGGCCGGCGGCCATCGCCAGCGGATTGCCCGAGAGCGTGCCGGCCTGGAACACCGGGCCGGCCGGCATCACCTTCTTCATGACGTCAGCTCGTCCGCCATAGGCGCCGACCGGCAGGCCGCCGCCGACGATCTTGCCCAGCACCGTCAAGTCGGGCTTGTCGCCGTATAGCTCCTGGGCGCCACCGAGCGCCAGACGGAAACCGGTCATCACCTCGTCATAGATGAGTAGAGCGCCGTGTTGCAGCGTCAGCCGGCGCAGCTCCGCGCGGAACTCGGGCGCCGGCATGACCAGCCCCATGTTGCCGACCACCGGCTCGAGGATGACGCCCGCGATCTGGTCGCCGCGAGACCGAAACGCTTCCGCGAGGCCGGCCACGTCGTTGTAACGCAGCACCAGCGTATCCTGCGTGCAGCCGCGCGGCACGCCGGGGCTGTTCGGCACGCCGAGCGTCGTGGCGCTGGAGCCGGCCGCGACGAGCAAGCTGTCAACGTGACCGTGATAGCAGCCGGCGAACTTGACGATCACGTCGCGGCCCGTGAAGCCGCGCGCGAGGCGAATGGCGCTCATCGACGCCTCGGTGCCGGAGCTGACCATGCGCACCATTTCGATCGACGGCACGAGCTGGCAGATCAGCTCGGCGAGCTGCGTTTCGCGCTCGGTCGGGGCGCCGAAAGTGGCCCCGCCCGCGAGGGCCTCGGCGATCGCATTTACGACGCGCGGATGGCTGTGCCCCAGGATGAGCGGGCCCCACGAGCCGACATAGTCGAGGTAGCGATTGCCGTCGACGTCGATGAGGAACGCCCCCGCGCCGCGAGCGATGAACGGCGGCTGGCCGCCGACCGCACCGAAGGCGCGCGCCGGACTGTTGACGCCCCCGGGGATGACCCTACAGGCACACTCGAATGCGGCGGCGCTGCGCGGTCGTGGAGAGGTCGGTGGGGTCATGGGTTCCTCGTAGACGCGCTTTCTCCCCTCTCCCCTTGGGGGAGAGGGGTTGGGGGTGAGGGGGCGGCCTTTGCACACGCGTCCCCCTCACCCCCGACCCCTCTCCCCCAGAGGGGAGAGGGGAGGCGGGTTCGGTTATTGCTTCTTCTTCAGCTCGCGCAGCCTTTTTACCGCGAGCAGGTGCCAGCGGCGCAGCTCGGGAGCGTCGGCGGTGCGATTCTTGAGCAGGTCCCAGGAATCGCGGGCGTCGTTCCATTCCCCGGCATGCTCGTCGCGCAACGCCCGCAGCGCCATCTTCTCGTAGTCGTCGTCGCTCTTGTGCTCCTTGCCGAGGATCTTCTCCGACTGCAGAACGTCCCGCAGGGTATTGTCGAGCTTGTCGGCGTCCTGCAGCCCCTTCAGGTATTTCTCGGCGATCAGGCCCCAAGGGCGCTGGTCGGGATGTTCCTTGTCGGTCTTGTAGCGCAGCAGTTCCTGCCAGTACTGCGCCGCCACGTCGAGTTTGCCGATGTCCTCGTTATCCAGCGCCAGCCGGGCCTTATCCTCCGCCTTCCTTTCCTCGTCGCTGCTGGCCACGTTGATCCCACGGCTGCGGCGGATGATCATTTGCTTCTCCGCAATCTCGCAGTCCACCTGGTCGGCCCACTCCTGAATCTTCTTCGCCTTCTCGTGCTCCGGATACGACGCCAGAAAGGACGCGAGCGGCCCCTCGCGCGCCGCCTTGCGGTCCTCCTCACTATCCGATTTCATCAGCCGTTCCGCCTGCGCGTACAGGCTCTCGGCACTCGGCGCACGAATGAACGCGAAGTAGATGCCCGTCAGCGATGCGACCGCTAGCACCGCCAGACCCAGGATCGTGAACCACCCCTTGGTGTAAAACGGCTGCGTCTTCTTCTTTTTCTTCTTCTTGCCGAGCATCATCCGGGCGGCGTCCTTGTCCGTTTCGTCCATGGCAACGTCGGTGGTGCTGCGATCGATGCGCCGTTTCTTGGCGGCGTCGATGCCGGCGCTCTGCTGGGCCGCCATCTTCTCCTTGACCAGCGAAAGGCCCTGGGCGACCGCGTCGGCGTTGAGCGGCCGTTGCTCCGGCTTTTTCTCCATGAGCTGGCAGATGATCGTGTTCAGCCACGGCGGGCACTCCAGCACCAGCTTCGACGGCTGCGCAAACGTGCCGTTGGCGTGCTGCAGGAACATCTCCATCGCCGTCTCGGCGTGGAATGGCTTCCTGCCGGTCAGCAGCTCGTAAAACATGACCCCCATTGAGTACAGGTCGCTCTTGCTGGTGATCTCGCGCGAGCCGCGGCATTGCTCGGGGGACATGTACGCCGCGGTGCCGACCGTCGAGTTGGCCGCAGTCAGGGCGGTGACGTCGGTGTCCTTGGCGATGCCGAAGTCGGTGAGCTTGACGGTGCCGTCGCGCAGCACCATGATGTTGGACGGTTTCAGATCGCGGTGGATGATCCCCTTGTCGTGAGCGTGCTGTAGGGCCCCGCAGAGCTGAAAGCCCAGCTCGACGATTTCTTCCCAGGTGAGCCGATCGCGCCGGGCCATGACGTGGTCGAGCGATTCGCCCTCGACGTACTCCATGATGAAGAACGGCGCGCCGTGATACCGGCCGCTGCCCTTGTAGCGCACGATGTTGGGATGGCTGAGCTGCTTGAGGATGTCGAGCTCGCGGATGAAGCGGAGGCGGGCGTTTTCACTGGTGCCCAGGGCCGGCGACATGAGCTTGACGGCGACGCGTTCGCCGGAGGCCTTGTTGACGCCGCGGTAGACGGTCCCCATCGCGCCGCTGCCGAGCTCCTTGTCGATGACGTACGGTCCCAGTGCTTTGCCGACGAGCATGGATGCATTTCCTGTTTACGTTTAGCGCTCGCAGGCCGCGCGGATGGGCCGGCCCATCGGCGCAGCCTGCGAGCGCTAAACGTAAACATTATCTTAACCACCGGGCCGCGTCGAGTGCATGGTACGTGAGAATCATGTCCGCCCCGGCGCGTTTGATGCCGGTGAGGATCTCCAGCGTCACGCGGCGTTCGTCGATCCAGCCCTTTTGCGCCGCGGCCTTGACCATCGCGAATTCGCCGCTGACGTTATACGCCGCCACCGGCACGCCGAACCGCTCCTTGACCCGGCGAATGATGTCCAGGTACGCCAGCGCCGGCTTGACCATCACGATGTCGGCGCCCTCGGCGAGGTCGAGCGCCACCTCGCGCAGCGCCTCGTCGCCGTTGGCCGGGTCCATCTGGTAGCTGGTGCGGTCGCCGAATTGTGGCGGCGACTCGGCCGCGTCGCGGAACGGGCCGTAAAACGCCGAGGCATACTTGGCCGCATAGCTCAGGATCGGCAGGTGGGCGAAGCCGGCGGCGTCCAGGCCTTCGCGAATGGCGCCGACCATGCCGTCCATCATGCCGCTCGGCGCCACCAGGTCGGCGCCGGCGCGGGCGTGGCTCACGCATTGCCGGGCAAGATTGGGCAGCGTCGCGTCGTTGTCCACGTCGAGTCGGCCACGTCGTCTCGCTCAAGACGCCGCAGTGGCCGTGATCGGTGTACTCGCAGAAACATTCGTCGGTAATGAGCAGCGCGTCCGCATACGCCGGCCGCAAGGCACGCAACGCTTGCTGCACGATGCCGTCGTCGTCCCAGCGCGCTCGAGCCCGTCGGCGTCCTTGTCGGCGGGGATGCCGAACAGGATGAAGGCGCGGACGCCGAGCTCGATGGCGCTGCCGACCTCGTCGAGCAGGCGATCGACGCTGAGCTGGTAGTTGCCGGGCATCGACGCGATTTCCTTCTTGACGCCGCGGCCGGGACGGACGAACAGCGGCAGGATGAAGTCGGACGCGGTCAGCGTGGTTTCGCGGACCAGGTCGCGCAGCACCGGATGTTGGCGCAGCCGGCGCGGCCGGACGGCCGGGAAAGCGCCGCTCGAAGGCTTATCGCTCGTCATCATGGTGCTCCTGCCGCCGCCGGGCCGCATCTCATCGCGAAACCGCAAGCGAGCTTCGATGCCAGGGCGCGGGGCGGGCTTATTTCCCAGCGTATACCTGGTTCGCCGCCGCGACGCCCGCACCCGGCGGCGCCTTGTGCCCCTGCGCCACCAGGCACTTCTCCAGCGCCGCCAGCGCCAGCAGCACACAATTGGCCCGGCTGTTGTGGCCCATGATGCCGATGCGCCACACCTTGCCCTTGAAGTCGCCGAGACCGCCGCCGATCTCGATGCCGAAGTCGTCCAGCAGCTGCTTCCGCACCGCCGCATCGTCGACGCCGGCGGGGACCTTGACGGCGTTGAGCTGCGGCAACTGATGGCCCTCGACCGCGGAATACGCCAGTCCCATGGCCGTGAGGCCCGCCTTGATCGCGCGATGATTCAGCAGATGCCGCTGCCAGCGCGTCTCCAGTCCTTCCTCGTGCAACAGCCGCAGACCCTCGCGCAGGGCGTAGATCATCGTGATCGGCGCCGTGTGGTGGTAGAAGCGATCCTGGCCCCAGTACCGCTGCACCATCGTCACGTCGAGATACCAGCTCTGCACCTTCGTCTTGCGCCGCCCAATCGCCTCGACCGCGCGCGCGCTGAACGAAACCGGCGATAGCCCCGGCGGGCAACTTAGGCCCTTTTGCGTACAGCTATAGACCGCGTCGATCTCCCACACGTCCAGTTCCAGCGGCACGCAGCCGAGCGCCGTCACGGAATCCACGAGCAGCAGCGTGTCGAACTCGTGGCACAGCTTGCCAAGCTGCTCGACCGGTTGCCAGGCGCCGGTCGACGTCTCGGCCTGAACGATGGACAGCACCTTGGGCCGGGCACTCTTGAGCACGTCGCGGACCTGGTCGAGGTCGAAGACGCTGCCCCACGGCGCGGTCAACGGCGTCACCTGGGCGCCGGTGCGGGCGGCGACCTCGAGCATGCGCTGGCCGAAGAAACCCTTGGCGCAGACGACGATCTTGTCGCCCGGCTCCAGCAGGTTGACCATGCACGTTTCCATGCCCGCCATGCCGGTGGCGCTGACGGGAAAGGTCAGCGTGTTCCTGGTGCGGAACGCCTGCCGCAGCATCTCCTGCGTCTCGTTCATGAGCGTCAAGAAGAACGGATCGAGATGGCCCAACAGCGGCGTGGCCATCGCGGTCAGCACGCGCGGATGGACGTCGCTGGGACCGGGGCCGAGCAACAGGCGCGGCGGCGGGTTGAGCTGACCGGGTAGGGCCACGTGTTATTCCTTTCTACTTCTGGCAATTGTCGGAGGGTGAGGGGGTGAAGGGCTGAGGGGGTGAGTGGGTGACAGTCGGACAAGGATTGTTTGTCACCCCTTCACCCTTTCACCCTCTCATCCAAGACATCCGTTGCTGTATCAGCGCGCTAACCTGCTTGAAGCGTGGATGCGCTGAGCCGCCGAGCCATTCGAACGCGGCAGTCTCGACCGTCGTCAGGATCGTGCCCGCCTGCTCCATTCGCCGTAAGGCAATCTCGTGGTCGCGCGGATAGCGGCTGGCGCAGGCATCGAGGGCGACGTAGACGCGGAAGTCGGCGCCGAGCAGGTCGAGCGCCGTGTTCAGCACGCAAACGTGCGTCTCGATCCCAACCAGTAGCACCCGCGAGCGCCGGCCCGCGCAGTCCCTCGATCAGGCCCGGAAGGGCGCAGCAGCTAAACGCGACCTTCTCAGGCCGGGCCGGCAGCCGCTGGGCCAGCGCCGCCACGGTCGGTCCCAGGCCGCGCGGATACTGCTCGGTGGCCAGCACTTCGACGCCGACCACCTTGGCCGCGTCGATGACAAAGGCGATGTCGCGGACGACAGTGTCGGCCGACGGAATCTTCACCATCAGCTTTTCCTGCACATCGACGACGAGCAGGGCCGTCTCGTTCGCCAGCATCAAGGTCGGGTGCGCCATCGCCGTTTCCTCAGGGCAAGAGGCCGCTGGGATTATCCTACGCGTGACGGGAAGGAAGTGACAAGGTGACTGCGGCCGCGGGGTGACACCTGCGAACCCCGCGGGCTGGCGTAAACTTTCTTATAAGAAATACCCCCGGTAGGACTCGAACCTACGGCCTGCTGCTTAGAAGGCAGCTGCTCTATCCAGCTGAGCTACGGGGGCAAGTTGTTACTGCAATTCAGTTTGCGTCAATCATTTCTTTTGTTTTTTCCTGCTTGACACCTGCTTTGACACCTGTATGATTAGGGAAGTGGCCGACCCGTTGCTACCGGGTCGGCCGTGTCCACAGTGACAGACCCTTTGTGCGAGGTGTCACCCTGTCCGAGTCTCATTCTACCGCGCCCACCGGCGCCAGCAAACCACCAAAGCCCTACCCCGACTTCCCCCTGTTCCCGCACGCCACGAAACGATGGGCGAAGAAAATCCGCGGGCAGCTGCACTACTTCGGGCCGTGGGAGGATCCCGACGGCGCCCTGGCGAAGTACCTGGCACAGAAGGACGCCCTGCACGCTGGCCGCAAGCCACGGACAGAGGCCAGCGCCGTGAGCGTCAAGGACGTGGTCAACGCGTTCCTCCATCACAAGCAGACGCTCGTTGACGCTGGCGAGCTGTCGCCGCGGACCTGGGCCTATTACGAGACGGTCTGCAAGCTACTGACCCATCTCGGCAAGTGGCGCGTTGTCGCGGACATCGGGCCCGACGACTTCGCCGCCCTGCGAACGAAAATGACGGACCGCTGGGGGCTGCACGGTGTTGCCGTCGCCATCCAGTACACCCGATCCGTGTTCAAGTACGCGTTCGAGGCCGGGCTGATTGACCGACCGCTGCGATACGGGCCGGGGTTCGCGCGGCCGAGCAAGAAGACGTTCCGCATCGAGCGCGCCCGCCTGGGGGCGAAGCTGTTCACACGTGAGGAAATCCACGCGCTCATGAACGCGGCCAGCGTGCAGCTCAAGGCGATGATTCTTCTTGGCATCAACGCCGGTTTCGGGAACGCGGATTGCGGCCGGCTACCGCTCGCCGCGGTCAACCTCGATGCCGGGTTCATCGACTACCCGCGGCCAAAGACTGGCATCGCTCGAAGGTGCCGGTTGTGGCCTGAAACCGTGCAGGCAATCCGGGACGCGCTCGCCAAGCGGCCGACGCCGAAGGACCCGGCCGACGCCGGCCTGGTGTTCATCACGAAGTACGGCAAGTGCTGGAGCAAGGACGACAGCGACGACCCAGTCTCGAAGGAGATTGCCAAGCTGCTGAAGAAGCTTTACATCAACGGCAGGAAGGGACTCGGGTTCTATACGCTGCGACACACCTTTCGGACCATCGCCGACGCGGCGAAGGACCAACCGGCAACCGATCACATTATGGGGCACGAATCGCCACACATGAGCACGGTTTACCGCGAGAGTATCGACGAGGCGCGGCTGCAGGCAGTAAGCGACTTCGTCCGCGCCTGGCTGTTCGCTGGGCCGTCTGACCGTCCGACCAACACGGCGGCGACGGTATAGTGAGTAATGACGGGGCGCCGCTCTGCCGACGGGCGAGCGGCTTACAACCGGCTAACGCCAGGGAGCACCTGCCTGACGCTGGCCGGTCGGCTCGGTCGCCTACCGAGCAACATAATGTCACAGGTCACCTATGACCTCAAGACGGTCTTTACGACCGCGGTCCAGCTAGGCATCGCGACGGCGCGATTTCGGCAGGTTGCGGCGCAGCCAGCGCCGGAGGCCGACCTGGTGCGCGTCCGCACCGATGATGATGATGGGGGGCTGCAGCTGTCGCCGGAGGTCTGCGTCACGGTACCGCCGGCGCCTACGGGACGGCCGAACCTCTCGCCCCGCGGATGAGGCGCGCCTTGACGAGCTGTGCGCCGCGATGCAGGCGTTCGACGACGCATTCACGTCACGCTATTCGTCGAGCCAGCTCATGCTGCTCGACGAGATAGGCGCAGAAGCCGCTCGCCTCAAGCGCTCGCTCGGTGCGAGCGCCACGGTGCCAGCGTCATGGCCTGAATTCGAGGAAGAGTTTTCTTCGATGGTTAAGGCGAAGTTCCGTGACAACGTGCGAAGCAAGACGCCGGTGGCGATGAAGAATGAAGTGCTCTGCAAGTTCCTGGCGCACAACATCTGCTGCCTCATCATGTCGCAACTGGAACTCGGCATCGAAGTGAAGTTCTGGGGCGAGAAGGCCGGCGCGGCAGTTGCCGCCGAATCACCGGCCCCGGTTCCGGCGCCGCCCGCGCCGATCGTGGAAGCGGTCCCCCAGGCGGTCAAGGTCGCTGTCGAGCGGTCACGCTGGGCGTTCGCGGGAGCGTAACGTCAGAACGAATCGCGGTCCAGCGGGCCGGGTTGAACCCGGCCCGCTTCGTTTTGCCCTCCGATCCGGCTTTGCTCCTTTTTTTCGCCCCAGCCGCGAGTGCTTTCCATTGACGCGGCTTCCACGTGGTGGGATGATGGGGGTTCGTGCCGGTTCACGTAGCATACAGGAGGGCCTCGGGATGAGAAGGACGTTCATTTTTCTCCTCGAACTTGCCGCACTGGCCGTTGTAGGAGTACTGTTCACGAATCAGCCATCCCCTACACAGCCCGCACCTGGCAAGAAGTACGTCAAGTGGGAATACAAGATCGTGGACGTGCGGGATATGCTCCCGCAGGATTTTCTTGATGCTGATTTAGAGTGATTTAGAGGATGTGAACAAAAGCCTTCTCAAGAACCTGAACAAGCTCGGCGATGAGGGATGGGAACTTACAGGCGCACCCAACATCGGTCTTGTCTTCAAGCGACCGAAGTGAAAATACACAGCCGAGCGCGGCGAAGCACTTGCCCACGTCATCGCGATCTGGCTTGCAAGGCAAACGGGAAGTCTGCAAGATAAAAGGCTGGCGTGAAAGGCAAAGCTCCGGAAAAGCCTATTGCATTGCAAAGCCCCTCCAGGTGTACCGACCAAGGCTTGCTTCACTCCCGAGCTTGCCTTGCGTGCTCCAGAATCTCCAGGCCGCGCCGGCAGATTTCCCGCCCGTATTCCGGCCAGATGCCCTGGCCCCAGTAGCGGTAGCAGCTGGTCTCGGCTACCAGCAGGTGGAACAGGGCGTTGCGGTAGTCATAGCTGTTGGTATCGACGAGCGGCCCGGCACACGTCTGGTGGAAGCGTGCCGACAGCTGGTTGATGCCCGTCAGCAGGTTCCCATAACCTCTCACCCAGCTGATGTTGTTCGTCCACGAGCCGCCCTCGAGCCTGAACTGGGGCTTCTCGCGCTTGATCTCCTCCAGCGCCCGGTCGGCGGCGCCCGGCTCCCACTTCGTGATGCGCGCGAACACCACCCCCTGGTTGATGGGCCGGCAGGCGGGCAGCATCTCCGGCTTTACCCCCGCCGCCTCGAGCAGCTCCAGATACTCCGTGCCGTTGGCGATCACCGTACCCGCGTTGCCAATCTGCTGGATGCACTGACGGTAGCAGGGCGGGAACTCGTTCATCATCACCCCGCCATTCTCGCCGTCGCCTATCTGCGTGACGATGGGCGGCACGCGGACGCCGTTGATAGTCCGCGGCTGCTGCCCCTTGGCTTCGTAGAAGGGTTGCATTTGGGCGACCAGCTTGGTGTCCGCGCCCTGCGTCTTGATCAGCGCTAGGATCGACGCTTCCTCGCCGGACGAGTTCCTGGCCACCAGCCGGTGCGGGATGTGCCTGTCGCCCAGCCCGCGCCCCTCCAGCGTTTCCACTGTGTGCTCTTGCACCAGCAGCCATGCGTAGCCGCACTCCTTCAGCGAGCGGACATATTCGTAAGCGGCGTCGGGGTGGTTGGGCAGGTCCATCTCCGGCGGCGAGAAGCCGCGCAGCCTCTCCAACGCATCCCAGCCTTGGATGGCGGCGAAGTTGTGCTGCCAGGCCCGCATGTGCAGCTTCAAATCGGGCAGTGGCGTGGACGAGGCGACGGCATGGCCCCACATCGTCCCCAGCCATTCGGCGTAGCGCCAGCATTGCCCCGTGGTGATCGGCCGCAGCCGCTCCAGCACGTCGCCGCGGCCCATCTTCCTGAGTCCGAACAGCAGCTCGCCCGAGTAGTCGAGCATCACGCGCGGACTCCTGCCTTGGCCGACCAGCTCCGGGATGATGTCACCCATGCGGCCGTAGCAGTCCGCGAATACGGCGGCGTTGTGGTTGTCGCCCATGCCGGGATTGCGGAACATGTAGTCCAGGTTGCTGATAATGTCGGCCGTCCGCAGGTCCGGCCCCCCGGCGGGGATCAGCGGCTGATGCATGTGCAGCGCGATGCAACAGGCCGATTGCAGCGCATCCAGGCGCAGGTTCGTCTCGCGGAGGAAGACCGGGCCTCGCCGCGACGACGTGGCTGCCTCCACCTTGGCGTCGTGCCCAGTGATGTTGGGCAACCCATCGACGATTTCGGGAATCGGTCGAAAACTCATGGCGTACTTCCTTATTCGTGTTTCACCGCCATCCGTTTGCTTAACTCCCGCGGTTCACTGACGTAGTCCCACAACCGGAGGATCGGTTGGTCGCGGCTCTCGTGCTCGAAACCGTGCCTTCGCCGCCTGGCTGCTCTGGCCGCGGTCGGCGATCACGCTGGTGAACGCGGCCAGGATCGAAGAGGGGATGACGCTGGCCGAGATGGAAGCGGTTCGGTCTGCAAAGACACGATGAATCGGCGTTGGAATGCGCGTAACCTGGAACGGGCGTCCTCGTGGCGTGCCAGACGTTCGCTGACATGCGGCACCTCATGCGTCCAATGGAGGTTGGTGTCGAACGGCATGACGAACACCGTGCCGCGACTTGCCGCAATATCACGCTTGCCGCTTCCCTTCCACGGTCGAAGCCGAAAGATGTGTTCTTCACCCAGCGACACCGTCACGATCGGTGCACCTTGAACCATGTCCTTCGTGCTGTCGCGATGCTTGCCGATGTAGTGATTGAGTGTTCCGTCGTACCAGTTAAGCAGCATGCCGTGCAGCCGGCCATCAATGATCTCCTGTGGCCACCGAATGAGCGGTTCGAGCAGGGGCGGCACTGGCAGCGCCTTGTTGGTTCGGCCGGTGTAATGGTAGTCGGCGCCGTACGCTTGCTGCCATCGAGGCGTCTTCACGAGCCCACCAGGCATCCGAATCTCGTGGTATTGCTGCGGATGCAGCGACCAGTGATCGTCAAACTGCTTCGGCGAATACTGCAGAACCGCCGGCAGCGCGCCGACGTAGAACACGCAGGCATCGTCGAGTTGCTGCCGCTCGAACTCGGGGCGAGCTGCGAACATCGGGATCCTCGTCCAGTCACGTTACCGAGCGTCAGTCGTCCCCACCGGTTAGCGTACGAGCAGGTGATTGCGTTTTCGACCACTTTGGAGGATAATCGACGCAAGGAGATGGGCGAGTGGCGTCCCGAAAGCGTGCCGGGACATGCACCCGTGGCAGTCCGGGACGATCATCACCTCGAACAGGCGACGTTCACCGTCACCGTTTCGCCAGTCTCCTGCATGTTCTGCTGGCCATCAACCTTTCTCTGGCTAGGAGGAACTTCGCATGTATGTGCGAATCTGCGGTCTGTCCGCCTTTCTCATGGCGCGAAGGATGCGGAGAAGAAGGAGGACAGTGGCACCATCCGCAAGAACTACATTGCACGCTGACCCGGCTGGTGCGAGTGAGACGCTGTCGATCCGATCTTGATGGTCGATCGTGCGACGGACGACACGGCCGATCTTTGGGCGGTCGTCTCTTCCACCGTCGTCTGCGGCACAGTACAATTCGCTGGGCAAGACCTGGAGTTCACCCCATGCACACGCGCTCGCGCCGTCTCCTGCTGCTCGCCGTGGTCGCCGTCGCGATGGCGCTGGCGAGCGGCACCTGGTTGCTGTGGCCGCGCACCGCGATCACGCGAGAGAATGCCGCGAAGATCAAGGAAGGGATGACGCTGGCTGAGGTGGAAGCGATCCTTGGCGGCCCTGCTCGGCACGATACGACTGATTCATTCTGCATCAATCCTGCCGATTTCGAGGGGCCAATAAACTTCGACTTCCGCAGCGGGCACGAATACGGCCGCGGCTACCTTATCCTGGCGCTACCAACGCAGATGGATGGTGAAGTTATTGGTTGGCAACGGGGGTGGGTTTCGGTTAGGGGCAGGGCGCTGGTGGTAGTCCGCTTTAATCGTGGCAATCGAGTAGTGGAAGTCCTGTATGGGCCGGTGAGTCCTGGCGAAAGCCTCCTCGACATGCTCCGCCGCTGGCTGCGCCTCTAGCTGTCCGACAGTCGTTTCATTTCATCAGGCCAGCAATCGTTTCAAGTGGCCAGCAATCGGTTCAAAGCGTCATTTCATTGCAAAGCTGCAAGCAGGGTGTCAGCAGCCACCCTGACCAACGGAAACGACTCGGCGGCGTGAACCTCTCTTCCATCTGGGCGGAAGAACTCGACCGTAATCATCGAGGCACCCCCAGCAAGCACCGGCACTCACAAGGAAATCGGCTAATTGAGTTCCCACCAATCTTGCTTCGGATCATCCTGCTGGCGGTGCCGCCTGAAGCGATCTGGCTGGACGCCGACCCTGTACGCATGGAACAGGTTCTTGTGAACCTGCTGAACAATGCGGCCAAGTACACCGAACCAGGGGGCAAGATTTGGGTCAGTGCCGAGCGGCTGGGCAACGACTGCGTGCTGCGGGTCAGGGACAATGGCATCGGCATCGGGGCGGAAATGCTGCCCCGCATCTTTGAACTGTTCGTCCAGGCGGATAAATCCCTGGACAGGGCACAAGGCGGGCTGGGCATCGGCCTGACGCTGGTAAACAGGTTAGTGCAGATGCACGGCGGGGCCGTGGAAGCCCACAGCGGCGGGATCGGGGAGGGCAGCGAATTCGTCATCCGACTGCGGGCCGTGCCAGAGGTTGCGGGGCTGAAACCCGAAGACGCACCACCCCAGCAGCCGAAACCAGGGAAAGCCCTGCGAATCCTGGTTGTCGATGACAACGTGGACACGGCGGAATCCCTGGCGATGCTGTTGCGGCTTGTAGGGCATCAAGTGAGGACGGAGCATACTGGCCCCAAAGGCTTGCAGGCAGCAGTGTCCGAAAAGCCGGACGTGGTGCTGATGGACATTGGCCTCCCTGGGATGGACGGCTGCCAAGTGGCGGAACGCATCCGAGAGCATCAAGAATTGAAGGCCATGCGGCTCATCGCCATCAGCGGCTACGGCCAGGAAGCGGACCAGCGGCGTTGTCAGCAGGCGGGGTTCAACCAACATCTCGTCAAGCCGGTCGATCCGGCCAAACTGCAAGAACTGCCGTCGAGGCAAGGGCCAGATGCAAGTTCAGGAGGCTTTCTCCTCCGAGCGGGCCGCCAACTGGTCGAAGGTAATCGTGACACCGCCGCCCTCGGCAGTGGGGTTGAAGCACAACCCTTGCATCCCGATCATGCGTAAGTCAGCGACCACAGGAGCGAGGGAAAATGGTCCGACGACCAGGGTGGTTTCCCAAGCCGACCCATTGCGGGCGACCATAAACCTCGCCGCATCCTCTGCTGCCGAGAACGTGGCGGCATAACCCTTCATCCCTTCCGGCTCGACTGGGTGCGAGATGAGGCTCCGTCGTTGCGTCACGATCCAGAACGGGTAAATCACGTTGGGCACGGCAACTACTCCTCCTTGAGTTACTTCAGGCATCCGTTTGGGGTGAACCCCGCACCATTCTATCCGAATTTCTTGCCCACGCCTCTAGCATTTTTGCCCCATCAGCCGGAAGAACACTCGCCCACATCCCAAGCAGACGAACGGCTTGGGCAGGACGGCCTGCCCCCAAGTGCGGAGGCGGCACGGCGGGCACGGCGAAGGGGCCGACTTCGCCGTGCCGCCTCCACGCCTTCTGGCTTGCTCGTCACCCCGCCTGCTGCTAAGACGAGAGCAGGGACGAAACCACCCGACACCGAGGAGCCGTGCCGTGGCGAAACAACCGAAGGGCGAACTGGTCGTCGTCGGGTTCAACTACGATCTGGTCGAAACGAAAATCGCCGAGCAGGCCCGCTCCACCGCCGACCGCATCAGGGAGCGGCTCACGAAGACGCTGGAAGACCTGATCGCAGTCGGCAACGACCTGCTGGCGGTCAAGGAGGCCCTGCCGCACGGTCAGTTCGGGGCGTGGCTGCGGGCCGAGTTTGGCTGGGCAGAGCGGACGGCGAGGAATTTCATGTCGGTCGCCGAGCATTTTGGCAAAACGGCAAGAGTTGCCGAATTGACCATCGACGCCACGGCTGCCTACCTGCTTGCGGCACCGTCTACGCCGGACGAGGCTCGGCAGACCGCCGTGGAGCGTGCCGAGGCCGGTGAGCATGTCACCACGGCGGTCGCCAAAGAAATCGTCGCCGAGACGAAGTAGAAGGGCAAGAAGAAGGCCAAGCCGCTCCCCGCCGACAAGCTCGGCGTCCGTCTGGTGAAGTCACTGGAGCGATACCTTGAACGGTGGAACCAGAAGGAAATTGCTGAGTTTGCACGGCAGCTTCGAGAGTTTGCCGAGGCCCTGGAAAAACCGGAACGTGGAGGCAGGAAGAAGGCGAAGGAGTGAATGTCGTGGTCGGACCATCCTCCGCTAGTCGCCGTCAGCCGCTCACGTTCGACCAGGAGGCACGTCCGCCGCTTTCCGATTTGCACTCCGGCTTCGTGGCCTTGGTGCCGCGGATCGAGCAGCATGGCCGCATCTACTTCCGCCATGTCCGCTGCCAACACCAGAAGGCGGAGTTGCTTCAGGAAATGCGCTCGCTTGGCTGGCAATGGTTCGTGCGGCTGAACCAGCGGGGTAAGAACGTCAACGAGTTCGTCACCGTCTTTGTCGGCCTACTCGCACGCGCCGTGAACAGCGGCAGACGCCTGACCGGGCTGGCGAAAGCGAAGGACGTGATGAACCTGGCGACGCACAAGCGGCATGGCTTCGGCGTCGAGTCGCTCGAGGTTTGCTGGCGTCACGCGACTCACGAACCGCTATTCTCGGCGCCGCACGGCCAGGTGTTGCAGGATGCCTTGGAGGAGCGGCTGCGCGACAACACCGTCACGCCGGTGCTGGATCAGGTGCAGTTCCGCATCGACTGGCCCGCATGGCTGGCAACACTGACCGCGCGCGAGCGTCGGATGATTCACGCGATGGCGCTCAGCGAGCGTACCAACGAGCTTAGCCGTGAGTTCGCGGTGTCGCCGCCACGAATCAGCCAGCTGCGGCGCGAGTTCCACGACGGCTGGCATCGCTTCTGCGACGATGCGATCGCCTGCTGACTGGTACACATCATCGCCCGCAACCTCGACTCGGAGCACCATATCCATGAGCCCCACGTCGTCCCCCAACGGCTCGCGTGGCCCCAGCGCCGCCGATGTCCCGGCACCGCGCGGCCTCCCCGACACCATCGCCGACACGGAGGCGCTGCGCGACCTGCTGCACGATGCTTTCAGCCGCACGGCGCGGCTCCTGGCAGCCCTCAAGCCGCAGCGCAAGCAGACCAAGGCGGTGCAGCAGGCCATGGCGTCGCTCAAGCAGCTCCAGTTCGACCGCTAACCGGCCGACCCGTCAACCTCCCTCGTTTCCTTCTCACCTCTGAGGATTCATCATGCCCTCTTTGCGCTCGCTGATTGATCCGGCGGGCCGGTCGTTGGCCCACCACGTCAGTCGCCTGCAAGCCAAGCTCGACGACCTGCGCGAGCGGCTGCGCGAGGCGGCCGCCCGCATGCTGGTGGAGACGGTGGCCACCGTGGTCGAGCAGGTCGTGCGCGAGTTGCTCGCGCCAGGCCCCGACCTGGCCCCGGCGACCCGGCCCCGCGACTATCGCGACTATCGCCGCTCCGACCTGCCTTCCTGGGTCGATCCGGACTCGCCCGAGTACTACGATCCGCACAATCCGCACGCCGTGTACCGGCGCGACGATTCCGACGACGACGTACCCGAACCCGAATCCGAGCCGGAGACGCCGCGGTTGTCACGCTGGCGGCAGGCGCTGGCGATCGGGCTACGCGCGGCGGCCTGGTGGCTGCAGCGCTGGACCGGCCGCTCGTCGCTCGGCATCGCCCTCGGCCTCGGTGCGACGGCTACGGTCTTTTTCCAGGCACGTGAGGCAAATGGTCTCCAGGTCACGGTCAACGTTTGGGTTCAACAGCCGGGGTGGTGCTGGATCGCGCTCCAATACCTGAAGTAGCGTATCGAGGGGCGTTTCCGCACGAAAGGGAGGACGGCCAAGGGCATTGCATCACGTTCGCAAGGAAAAACGGGTGGCGTCGCGCCATGCCCCGCTGTTATGCAGCTTTTTTGAGGATATGGCCCTGGGAGACCCGTTGACTTGCCGATTGTACCACCGTAGGCTGTGGTTTCGAGCGTAGGTAGTTTTCGTGCACCTCACGCCAGATCTTGCTCAACACTAACACGCGCAAGTCGAGAATCACTTGGCCACCCTCGCAGCCCCAAGTCATGCCCGAGCGTTTCAGGCGCTCGCTGAACACCGTCTTGCAGGCCGCCTCGGTTACACCGCTGCCAATGGGCATCCCCTGTCCCCGATACTGCCAGTATTTCATCCACACTGCGTGCTTGCGGATGTAGCGGTAGGCTGTCCAGTAGTCCTCGGTCTTGGCCCAAGGCAATCGCACTACCTTCATCACCGTGGAATTCTAATCTGAGCCCTTGACTTGGACAAGTGTACATGCGAATGATTCTTCTCGGACGGAACCCGTTCACGGAGGAGAAGAATCATGTCCAAGGCCACAACCGTTTCCATGCGCGAGTGCTTTGCCGACGTTGCGGACCCACGCCGGGAACATTTGCGGTTACACAACCTCTGGGAGATCATCGCCGTCACCATCTTGGCGGTCATCTCCGGGGCCGATTCCTGGGTCGAGGTTGCCAAATACGGCGTCAACAAGTTCGAGTTTCTGCGGACCTTTCTCGAACTGGCCAATGGCATACCCTCCCACGACACTTTTGGTCGTGTTTTCGCGCTGCTCAATCCGCGCGCTTTACAGGACGGATTTGTCAAGTGGGTGCAGGCAGTTGCCGAGTCCACGCTCGGCCGTGTCGTCGCCATTGACGGCAAGACGGCCCGACGATCTTTCGACAAAGCAGCGGGCAAAGGACCGCTGCATATGGTCAGTGCCTGGGCCACTGAAAATCGTCTACTCCTGGGGCAACAGGCCTGCGACAGCAAGTCGAATGAAATCACCGCGATGCCCGAGCTGATCAAGAACCTCGAGATTTCCGGGGCGATCGTGACCAGCGACGCCATGGGCTGCCAGAAAGACATCGTTGCCGCCATCCGCGCGGCGGACGCCGACTATGTGTTGGCCGTGAAGGACAACCAGCCAATCTTGCACGATGACATCCGGGCTGTGTTCCTGACCGGCTTCGACAACAACTTCGCAGGCCTGGAACATCACCGGCATTGCACGAAGGAAGAGGGGCATGGCCGCGTCGAGACGCGGATCTATGATATTATCCGCGTGCCCGAAGAGTTGGCAGAGCGTCACCCCGATTGGCAAGAGCTGCGTAGTATTGGCATGGTGTACAGCGAGCGGCAAGAAGGCAACAAGGAACCCAGCGTCGAGACACGCGTTTTCATCACGAGTCTGCCGCCGCGGGTGAAGAAGTTTGCCGGCGCCGTGCGCAATCATTGGGGAATCGAAACCTCGCTCCATTGGGTCTTGGATATGAGTTTCCGCGAGGACGAAAGTCGTCTGCACAAAGGGCACGGCCAGGAAAACATGGCACTGATTCGCAGGTTGTCCGCGTCGCTTTTACTGAATGAACCAACATGCAGAGCGGGCGTATCCTGCAAGCGCAAATGTGCAGGCTGGAATGATGAGTACCTCCTAAAAGTGCTCGCTGCGAGCTTGAAATGACGGTTTTTCCTTGCGAACGTGATGCAATGCCCTTGGGTCTTGGCCTTGCCGAGCTTGCGACCGTTGTTGTAGTGCCACATCATCGACCTTAATACTTGGGTCACGCCCTGACGGCGGTCACGCAGCCAGTGCCGCCATTTCGCAAACCAGTGCGAAGCCTTGGCTCCGGCTCCAAACAACGCTTGGGCGATTTTATTGACGTGGCCGCAGGCATGCCAGAAGTCCAGGACCCACTGCCAGGCTAGCTTCCGCCCTGGATGCCATGGATCGTCCATGCGACGCAGCACTTTCTGGTAGTATTCCTTTGGGTGACTGCCACCATCCGTGATGTAGGCCAAACGGGGCGCGCGCCGCCCTGCGGCGTGCCATCGCGTCAGCACCTTGGTCAGCAACGCGGTCAGTTGTGCCGACAGCGTTGCCTGGCCTGATTCGGGCATCCGTCCGAGGTAGACGGTGCCTAGACGTTTGCCACGCCGGTCGCAGACGGATACCGTCGCCGTGCTGCCCTCGTGATAGCCCTGCTTGCGAATCGGCACGTGAATGCCATCTCGACCCGCTGCCAGCGTCGGCGGATGCTTGCCTTTCGACGCCAAGGCTTTGTCCAGCAATTCCAGCAACTTGTTTGCTTGCGCTTCTTCGCGAAACGGGGCCAAGCCATCCCGCAGCGTCGCGGTCACCTTACGCAAACTGTGCACCGACCAGCAGACGTTGTGCTGGCGCTGCAGGAGGGTGCGGACTTGGTCCTGCTCGTGGTCCACCGACAACACACCGACGCGTTCCGCCAGGGCCGCGGTCGCCAGCCCAGCTTCGATACCCAACTGTTTCTCCAGCGGAACCAGTGCTGGCTCGCCGGGCTCAACGGGCTGGTACAAATAGCGATGCAGCTCGATCTCACCGAACAAGCTGCCGACCCACTTGCGGCTTTTGGGCCGACGACGGTAGACCTCGCCGGCAAACCGCAGCCGCAACGGGCACTCGTCGCGGCGTTGTGGCTCGATGCCATTGAATTCGTGCTCGACGATGATTCGATTCGCTTCACGTGCAATCGCCGCCAACTCGTTTTCAAACGCACAGGCGCACACCGGCGTGACCGGTTCTTGGCGAAAGCGTCGAATCAGAGCAATGAGCTTCAGAAACTGAGGCAGCGCACGAATCAGCACTTCAAGCACATCGCGCAGATCCGGGATTGCCGGCAGCATGGCCGCCAGGGTAGACTGCTTCATGGGGGAATCCTTTCCTGTAGTGGCGGTTCGCACCAACATTGGGCAGGAAAGGCCCCTCTTTTGCAATGTCAACCGGCCAAGTTCGCAGCCTCGCGTCCTGCGGAAACGCGAGAAACCCCGGCGTCGGGGAAACGGCGGTGGGAGGGGTCGCTCGTGTCCAAGTACAATGTGGGAAGAGGCAATCGCCAAGGTCGTGACATGAAGCTGCAACTTTTCTCTATCGGGCACTCGAACCAGCCGCTTGATCGGTTGCTGGGCCTGCTCGCACAGCACCGGATCGAGGCGTTGGTGGACATACGGCGTTTCCCAGGCTCAAGGGAGTACCCACACTGGAGTCAGGAGAACCTGGCTGCGGCTTTGCGAGAGGCAGGAATCGAATACCACTGGATCGAAGCCCTCGGCGGTCGTCGGCGTCCCAGAGAGGCGGGAAGGGCATCGCCAAACCTGGGCCTTCGGAACGAAGGATTCCGCAACTATGCCGACTACATGCTCACGGAGGAATTTCGGCACGCCGCAGAACGACTGCTGGAAATCGCAGCCCGACAGCGAACAGCCATGATGTGTGCGGAAGCCGTCTATTGGCGTTGTCACCGGCGACTGGTCAGCGACTTCCTGTTGGCAAACAACATCACCGTCCAGCACATCTTTCCGAGCGGGCAAGTCCGACCGCACAAGCTGACCGAGGGTGCGAGAATCGGACAAGGGCGGGTGACTTACCCAGAGGATTCAAACGCATGAGCGGGCGTTCGTTTAGCGGCTGGCCTTCTTGATTTTCTTGAGGGCCGACCCCTTGTGGATCGCCAGGTGGTCGGTCTTGTCGCTCGTGATGATGTACTGCGGCTCCTCCTTGGAGGCGTGCCGCTTGTAGCCCTTGAAGGTGATCTCCGAAGTCACCTTCTTCTGGATCGTTCCCCGAACACGCCCCGCTTCCGAATTCCATTCGACATGATCGCCACGCTTGAAGTCAGTTGCCATCGGCCTGCCCTCCTGAATAATCCCATCCTTCCCAGGAGCAAAAGGCGGGACACGGGGCGGCGAAGCGTGGATTGCATCGGGACGACCTCCGGTAGAGGGAAGAGGCCGCCCCGAACCGGGGCGGCCCGGTTGGGGAGAAACGCAATGTCCCGGCGACGCGGCCGGTCACTGGCTGGTGGGGATGCGGACGGCAGCGCCTAGGGGCGAGAATTGGCGGTGCCCGAGCTGGCGAGCGCGAGCCGGATAGCTATTCGCACCTCATCGGATTATGCCAGCAATTACCTAGTAATGTAGCACTGGAAGCGATGGTCGTCGCCAAATCTGGCAACCGGGATAACTATCCGGTACGTCATTGGATTATGCCATAAATTACCTAGAAATGTAGCGCCGTGACATCCGCTTGCGCTGTCGGTGAGGAGCACCCCGACCAGGATTGGAACCCGGAGCGCTCTCGTTTGAAGCAAGGCATGGGAAAGCCGAGATGTCGTTCGCTCGGGACCGGATCCGAACAGTACACGTATCCGTCCCTCGGGGCGTCGTGCCAGCGGTCGGAAATCTGTAGCCAAGGGCCCGCGTACTCGTCGGCCGCGCGCCTCGCAGCCGGGGGCGTTCGCGCGCCGCGGCGTCGAGGATGCTGGCGGCCGGGCTCGGGGGCGGTGCCGGGTTTCCGGAAACCCGGCACCGCCGGCACGCGCGCCTGGACCACGCCTACCCGTGGCTGCAGATCGAATGGTTCACGCCATCACCGCCTTCCGCCGCCAGCCCCACGCGGATCCTGCGCGTGCGACATTGCGCGGGAATACGGCTCGCCGGTGGTGCGAGCAGCGCAGGTTGCGGAAGTAGAACCGGCCGTGGCGTTCGCTGGCGGGCAGCAGTCACAAAGCGGGCGTGCACAGCGGGGATCGAACGTTGACGCAGCGGAGAGCGGGGAATGGATCGTATCGGGACAGCCTCCAGCGATGCGTAGAGGCCGCCTCGAACCGGGACGGCCCGGTTGGGGTAAACGACGATACGCCGGCAACGCTGCCGGACGCAATACGGTGATGCACAGCGCACGGCGTGGATTGAGCCCGGCACCTGTCTCAGCTCGCAGATGAACTGTGACGCTCGGAGCGGGCCGGCGATAGCCTCTTGAGTCGAGAGGAGCGATCGCGCCGCCTGGGCCCCTGTGCGTGCTCGTTGCGAAGAGCGTGGCCCGGCTCGCCGCAATCCTTGCCCGGCTTGCGGTGGCCGAGTGTGCGCGGCAGGGCTGCAGAGCGCTAATCCGTCCTCACTGGACTATGCCATGAAAATACCTACAAATGCAGCCAGTTGGAGATGCCGTTGACTGTGGCACGCTGCGTCTGGATTGCCCCCGGCGCGGGTCTGGGAAGGCAACTACTCCCGAACGATGCGCTCACAGGCGATGGCCAGAAACCGGAGCAATCGCCGGACGCGAAGAGCGCTGAATCTTGTCGCGGCGACAAACTCGCCGACGGTAGACGGCCGATCGACACCGAGAAGCCGATTCAGCTTTTCCCTTACTTGCGGCAGCATGCGAACAGGTCGATTGCGCGTGGGCGAGTGTATCTGGTAGCACGATCGAAGAGCTAAAGCCTCATGACACTATGCCAGGAAATCACCTAGAATGAAGCACGCTGGATACAGCGGCAGCGGTCTGGAGTATCGTGGAGCAACTGGCCTACGAGCCGCAGCCGGCGCCGGAACTGCATTGCGGCTGGGCTTCCCGAACGCTGGAGCAGTGACGAGAACACAGAGCCCGTGATCTCGCCGATACGGTAATGTGAAGAGTTGTCGACCTGCGCAGAAAACGACGCCAACGGCCACGTAAGACATGGGGCAGCATCTCTGCGGTTTTCGGCAGCGGCCGACTCAGCGTTGGGGCCGGTGCGGCCATGCTGGCCGGTGACCTGTTCGCGACGGCACGATGGCACGATGCCGGGGCGTTGACACCTGCTCACGCAGCGATAACATGAGGTCGCGTAGGTGAAGGAATCACCTACCTGCCTCTCTGGTGAGTCCACGGATGGACGCTTTTCTTGCCGAAGCGCTGGCGCAAATTCCTCCGCAACTCGTCGATGCTGTCTGTCGCGAGACGGAGCGCACGGCCCGCCGGGTCGCGGCGTTTCTTGACGAGTTTTTCAAGAATCTTACGCCCAGCGTGCCGGCAACAACAACGGCTTTCCCGCCCACGTTCCTGCTTGAGCTCGGCACGGGATTGTGGCTTCTGTACTGGGAAGACTGTGGCGTAGTCAGTCATCGTGACGCAGAATTGCCGTCGGCGACGCAGGTTATCCACGAGGCATTTGCCGGTCTTCGATTGCACGAAGATGCCAACCGCTGGTCCCACGCCGTGCATCTCTTTCACGCTGTCATGGGACTGTTCGTCGAGCATGTTGCCTGGCACGGCCATGCGGAGATGGGCGGAGAATTTGTCCTCGGGCAGGTCAACGACGAGGATGCTCTTGTCGACGTTCTGGCCCGATTCGCATGGGAACATCGCCATGACCTTGTCCCAGAAGCTGGCCATGATTGAGGATCGCCATGAGCAAACGCAGCAACAAGGGCCGGGCGCTGTTTTACACGCGCGACAGCGGCGGCCGGCACGAAATGACCCCCGGGCAGTACCTGGCTCCAGACATGCTGCAACGGCTCGAAGACCCGCTTGATGCAGATCGCCGAGGCCGAGGCTCGTAGCAATCGACCGACGGACGAGCTGCCGTCGAAGCAAGCTGCTCTGACGACGGTGACGATGCAGCTGCAGACGGCGTCGCGAAACCTGGCTCTGGCGGAAACCCCGGCGCAAAGGCAAGCAATTGCTGCCGTGTTTGACGAGTTAAGCAAGCAGCAGACCAAGATCGCGGCCGAAGTGCAGGCCCTGCAGATCATGCGGCAACCACCGGCCAACCCCCAGGCGGAAGTCGCGGCCGCGATGGAACTGGTGCGCCGGCTGTCGGATCTCGCTGCGGATGAGGCAAACTATGCCGCAATCGGCCTCGTGTTCGCGCGTGTGAACGCACGTCTATTCGTGCGGTTCAAAGAGGTGCAGTACAAAAAACGCAAACTGAACAAGGTTGCCGGTGGCGTGGTGACATTCGGAACCGCGCCGCCCCCGATCGCCATTTACGACGGCCCTACGGGCCGCAAGGGGCTGAAGGCCGGAAGTACAAAACAGGGCCCGGCCGGGGTCGTGGCCGGGCCCCATGGTTCCGAGTCACACCCACAGCCGGATCCTGCTGATCCCGGCCGCGAGAGCGACTCGTTCGGAAATAGAAGTCGGGGCAACAAGACACCGTTAGAACTTTTTCTAGCAGGCGTGCGGGGCTGGAGCACCGGCTTGCGGCGGCGGATGGATGACGGAAAGCCTTTCTCGGAATAATCTTGCGTCCGAACCAGCCCTGTTTCACAGGGTTGAGTGGCCGCCAGTCGCCCAGGTTTCAGGGTTCTCTCACCGCCGTTGAAAGAATTATACGGCGGGAGCCAGGCCGCAGTGATGATCTGGTCGGCCCTCGCCCCCGATTCTCCGCCCTCGACCGTGACCGCGCCCCGCACATGGTGTTTGTTGGTCTTGCTGGAGAGCGGCACGGCCGGAAGTTACTTCCCGTGATGACCAGATGTTGCTTGTCGCGTGAAAGTCGAAATCCGGTTCGAGATGGGAAGCCGGTTCGTTCATCCAACTGGACGTGTGGCAGGTGTTGCTTCATCTCGACGGCGAATACGGAACCAGTGGGCCTCCCCGCTGTCAGTGAAGGCGACGATACGGTCTTCAAAGAGTGGGCCGAGAGCTTCCCAGAACGGACCGGGGGCAATGAGTCGCTGGGCGGGTGAGATCGACGATCCACTTGCTCGGATAGGTGACAAGTCATTTTCGTGCGAGTCTCCCGATTGGTCATTAGCCCCGATATCCGCTGGCAGTGATTCTTGATCGCCGCTTGATGAAGATGACGTAGCCCTACCGACTACGTTGACTATAGTCTCGACCACCAGATTCCCGGAAACGATTTCGGCACACAGACCGCTTCGTTTTTGTTGCGTGCTTCGCTGAACCGCAGAACAAACTGCCTGGGCTTCCTTGGAACTCATGGGATGCGTTGCCAGACACGCGCCGGTTTCGGCGTCCCATACCTTCAGCAAGTTATCGAAGTTATCCAGCACCGTATCACGGGGCCACGAATAGAGCAGAAGTTCGTCGGCGGAAAAAGCTACGTCGTCAGGAGAGCAGTCGGTGATGGTGCTGGTCAGACGACACTCGCCTGTCTCGACATCCCAGAACTTTACCATGTTGCCAGACAACGAGACGACCGTCCGCCCGTCGGCGGAACAGGCCACGCTGCGGATCGTGTGGTCCCAGCCAGTGCGGTTGTGGCGAGGGAGAGTACGTAAACAGTTGCCAGTCCGGGCGTCCCAAATCCTAACGGTCCCGTCATACGAACCTGTGACAACAATACGCCTGTCTGCGGAACAATCCAGTTGCGTTACATTTTTCTCATGGCCGATGAGACGCGGGCGACTCTCACCAGCCTGAATGTCCCATGCCTTTAACGTGTTGCCAGATCCTCCCGAAACGAACATACGCTGATCGGCAGAGAAGGCAAACCCGCCGCCAAACCCACGGAACGTCCGGAGACACTCGCCCGATTGGATGTCCCAAAACTTCACGTCATTTGCTCCAGAAATAATGGTGCGCCCGTCGGCGGAACATGCTACGCAGGTGACATTCTCCTTGTGGCCTGTAAAGGTGCGCAAACACGTGCCAGACTGAGCATCCCATACCTTGACCGTCTTGTCTTGGGAACCCGAGATGATCGTTCGCCCATCGGCGGAACAGGCCACAGTATAGACACGGTCCTCGTGTTCGGAGAGGGTCTGTAGGCATTGGCCAGTCTGACTGTCCCAGACCCTCACATCTCCGTCATCAGACCCAGAGACGATGACCCGTCCATCGGCCGTACAGGCGACGCTGTTGACGTGGTTCCTGTGGCCGGTGAGAGTTCGCAAACAGTCACCCGTGTGGCCCAGCCACACGTTCACAGTGTTGTCTTCAGACCCCGAGACGAGTATGCGGCCATCGGTGGAACAGGCCACGCCAAGGACATAGCCCAAGTGGCCGGTGAGAGTCAGGCGGCACGCGCCTGATTGGGCATCCCAAACTTTGACGGCCTTATCCTCTGCACCAGATACGACCGTCATTCCGTCGGCGAAACAGGCCACGCTTGTAACCTCTCCCGCGTGGCCAGTCAAAGTGTGTAAACACGTGCCCGTACGAGCATCCCAGACCTTTACAGTCTTGTCCGCAGAGCCCGAGATAATCGTCATCCCATCGACAGACAAGGCCACACTTCTGACATACCATGTATGCCCGGTGAGGGTCATCAAACAGGCGGGCGGCTCCCAGTCTCGATGGCGATTGGTCCATTCCAGGATCGCGCTTGGGACGTGTGGCACATGAACTCCAACTTGCCTCACTGCCGCCCACGCTCGTTGTGCAGCCCGGCTGACCGGACTGTCGATAGGTTCATTGAACGCCTGCTGGAAGAAGCATTGGGGGTGTTGATGCAGGAACTGTGGATTCGATCGCAAAAAGTAGTACCACGGCCCCAGGCCGTCGAGCGAATGCAAGTCGGTCGATTGCCCTGCTTCAAACATCTCTTGGGAGAGATCCATTGTCAGTCCTGCATGCGTCTTGGCCCGAAGCCAGTCGAAGTCCATCAACAAGGCCAGGGCATCGTCGTTACGGTCCGCGGCGATCAGATGGTGACGCAGTTGCTGGAAGAAATACCCATCATTCGGTCCGGACCACCACCTATGCGGCGCTTTGGCTCGGTACGCGTCCAGTAACTGTGTGTGCAACAGCTTCACATCTCCATTCGATTTCAAGTAGCGAGCCACACCGTAGTCATGAATCAAATTGTGCAAAGAGAATTGTCCGTGCCCAGAGTGGGCATCCTTTGATCCGTTATCTGCGACCAGTTGGATGAGAGAGCGCTGTTTCAATTTGGCGAGTAGCTTGCGTCCGTTGCGAGAACTGACTCTTCCAGTCGATTCCCACAAAGTTGTGATGGCGGCTTCGGGAACGGCGGCGTCTTCTGGAAACACAACGAGTTCCACGAGGCGGATTTGTTCCTCGGTCGTCAGCGCCTTCACGCTGACTTCGATCATTTTCCATAAGGGTGCAACTGGCGGTTCTACAAGCGTTTTCCCTAGGTTTTTCGGCCGAATCGCCCCGTTTTTCGCGAATATTCAGGTGAGGCGCAGCTGAAAAAGGACATGGAGCATATCCTTACCGTTATTGAACAAAGCGGTACGGAGTCTGCTCCATGAAGAGACAATCTAAGCCATGCACTCCTGTGCGTCCAGTGACCGCCGAGACTTTGCGGCTGCAGGCCCACGCGATCCTCGACGTACTGTTGCAGTTCTGCCAAACCAGCGAGCTGCCATTCGCGGCCTTCGAGAAAGAACTGCTCGTCCGCATCGCCGTCCTGGGCTGCTGTCTGCTGCGCGTGTTCCTCACCGCACGGCATCAACGCTTGGATGTGCAGCCGTTCCTGGCCAACGACAAGTACCGGCCCGGCAACGCCTATGCCGAGCGGACGTTGAAGACCTTCTACGGCGAAGTCACCTATGGCCGGCAGTATCTGATGTCGCGGGCCGGCGGCAGCGGCTTGTTTCCGCTCGACGTGGTCCTGGGACTGACCCGCGATCGGTTGTCGCCGTGGGTGAGGCAATGGGTCGCACGCCTGGCGACGCGCATGAGTTTCAAAGCGACGCAAATGGTGTGCAAGGCGGTGCTGAACTGGGTGCCGGCCCCCGAGACCATCGAGCAAGTGGTGCTCGGCATGGGACGCGAGGCGGCGCCGTTCATGAAGCAATTGCCCGCGCCGTCCGACGATGGCGAGGTTCTGGTGATCGAAGTCGATGGCAAGTGTCCGCCCATCGCCACCGAAACGGAGTTGGCGAAGCGTCGCGGCAAGCGGAAGCCGCGCCATGGGTCGGGTTGCACTTGCGGCTGCCAACGTCACCGGGGCCGAGCCAAACGGGCAGCGCGTGGCAGCAAGAAACGACGGAAAAAAGGCGACAAGAGCAAGAATGGCAAGGAAGTCAGCGTGGTAGTGATGTACACGCTGAAGCGTGGCGCGGACGGCTTGCTGCACGGGCCGCTGAACAAGAAACTGTATGCCACCTTTGCGGGTCGCAAGGCGGCGGCATTGTGGGCGCGTGCGGAAGCGACCAAGCGTGGCTTCGGACCGGAGACGACCAAGCGGGTGCAGATCGTCCTCGACGGGGCGAAGAGCCTGAAGAAGCACTTCGAGGCGTTATTCCCCCAGGCCATCTTCACGCTGGATGTCTGTCACGTCGTGGAGAGGCTATGGCGGCTGGGGCGTCACTATCACAAGGAAGGCACCGACGCCCTGAAGGCCTGGGTGGAAAAGCTGAAGGCGCTGCTGTACGCAGGGCGGGCGCGGACCTTGGTGCAGCATCTGCAGGAGTTGTTACGCGACACAGCAAACCGTGGACCTGGAACGAAGAGTCGCCGTGCAGCTCTGCAGAGCGAGATTGGTTACCTACAGCCACGCCTATCGATGCTGCGTTACGGGGAGTGGATGGCGCAAGACTTGGTGATCGCCACAGGCCAGGTGGAAGGTGCCGTGCGTTACCTGGTCGGCGAGCGTTTCGACTGTGCAGGCATGCGGTGGACCCGCGCCAAGGCAGAGGCGTTGCTCCACCTGCGCTGCATCGAACTGAACGGCGACTGGCAAAAGTTTGTGAACTGGTTTGAACGGCAGAATCGCGCTCGCCTGAAGAAGGGACAACGCCGCAAGGTATTGACCAATCAACCGATGAAGCTGACGGTGGCAGCGTGAGAAAACCGTGTTGGCGTTTCAGCTGCACCCTTTCCATAAGCTCGAATGCTGCTCGGGACGATGGTCATCCGAGATGTATTCCAGGTCGTGCTCGCGAAGGGCATCGCGAATGTCGCTCCAGGGAATTCCAGCAGTCGCCATGCCACCGGCAAGTGCGACTGCTAGAGGGAGCCGACCGCATTCCTGCAACACCTCCCGGGCTTCCAGTGGCAGGTCCGCTGGCTCCGCTCCTGCGGCCATAGCCAGGAGGCGCAGTGCTTCATCATCAGTAAGCAGTTCCAATAGGTGATGCGTCCCGCCAATTGAAGTCAGCAGTCCGGCATCGCGCGTGGTGATGAGCGCCCGGCAACGGGGACCGAGGACATTGAAGGGATCGACATCCTGACGACGCCAGACGTCATCGATCAGCAGGAGCACGGCTTTGTTGGCGAGGATTTCGGTCAGCTTAGCCTGACCTTCATGTTCCGTCTCAAAGAGGCCATCACCTCCCAGGGCTCGATGAACACTCTGCATCAGAGCCAGGATCTTCGGCAATGATCCCAAACCAACCCAGAGGACGCCGTCGGGAAACGCCTTGCGGACTTCGCGGTCATGTGCAAGCAAATTTGCCAGAACGCTCTTGCCGATTCCACCCATACCATGCAGCCCCACCTGACGCGAGACAGAGGCGATGCCATGAAACTGGTGGTGAATCGTAGTGCCGCCGAGCGGAGCAGGACTATCCAGCCCTGAGCGTAGCGCATCGCGGAGCGGGATTAGCCGATCCGTTCGCCTCAAGAAGTGAGCGGGCAGCAATGGGGCACCGATTACTTTTCCCAGCGGTGGAGCAGGTTCATGCAGGATGCGGATCAGCTCCTTGAGATGCTGCTGGTATGCCGCATCACGGCGGAAGTCCTCGCAGTGCAGAAGTGCGAGTTCGGAAATGGCCAGCGGGTAATCGCCGATCCTCAGAATCGGCGTGACGACCTTCCCAGCGTCGAACCAAGCGTACTGCCACTCTTGGCTAACGTATTCGGATTTAACCGCTTGCGGTCCAACCACCAACAGGAGTCGGTCACGCTTGGTGATTGCGTCGCGGATTTCATGATGAAATGTGAGTCCACGCGACGGCATATTGACGCGATCAAACCAGACATCGAACCTGGCAGCGGTCAGATCGTCATATAGCTGCCGCACAAACGGTTCGTCATCACCACGAGCATACGAGAGAAATACTGTCGTCATGAGTTTCTCGCAGAGTTAGCGGTCAGATGATTCCTGGGGCGAGGGGATGTCTTTTGAACTTTTGCATGCGGACTGAGCAGAGCGATCACCACTTGCGTGCTACGAAGACATTCAACGATCTGGTCCTCCCATTCCCTGCCGGCTCGGATCTGACGAGTCCTGCCAGACATCGTATCCGAGCTTCTCCAGGTCGGCGCGCAAGCAATTCGCCAAAGCGGCGGCGTCACGACGGCCGTAGCTCAGGAACAGGCGGGGTTTTGAAGTCGTCGTTCATTCATGGCTGTTTACCAAGTTGGCCAAGCCCAGAAGGACACCGATGGTCACGCTAACAGGTCGGGCGTCGTGGGCTTCCATTCGGCGGATTTCGTCCTCGTCGAGCCACTTGTTCATCGGGTTGCGGGCAATCTTTTCCATGCTACTGAGCGTCGGGTGGGCGTCGAACAACTCCATCGTGTACGCAGTCAGTTCCCCGGCATTGCGGGAAATGGCACGATATTCGAGATGGTGAGCTGGCCTTGCGTCCACGGGGCAGTCCGCGGGAGTCAGTCCGAGTTCTTCTTCAATCTCGCGGGTCACGCACTCGCGGAAGCTCTCACTGCCCTGGCGGTGCCCGCCGATGAAGAAGAAAGCCTTCCAGTTCTCGTTCCACTGAGCGAGCCATTCGCGCTTGCCGGCAAGCGTTCGTTGGATCAGGGCGATGCCGCCCTCGGAGCGGCGCAGGTCTTCGGACAATGTCTGTTGCGGGAGCAGGTCGAGCACAGTCCTTCTCACGGCAGGCATCGTCGGCGAAAATGGAATCGTCGTATTGCTCAGCTCGCTACCAGGCAGCCACAGGAAGCGCTTTGCCCGGCGCAGCAGAGCTTTTTCGAGGAGGCTCCCCGGTTGATGGAGATCGACATCGGTGAGCTGGACTTCGCAGACATGGAAGCGGAAATGGCGATCACGATGAAAGCGGTTGCTAAAATGGACATTGGGTAATTCACCGCGATAGGTTGGCTTTGCTGGCCCACAGTAGCCGAGATCTGAGCGGAGGGTGCCAACGGCCACGCGGGCCGGCTTCACTTCGGTCTTCACCCGCTGTGCGGGGAAGAAATACCCTCCGTAGCCGTTGTTCCAGACAACCAAGAACTCCCTTTCGTGTTCGCCCGCGCGTAACCACCGAGAGAACCACTTCCTGATTCTCGACAAATTCCTGAGCGATCGGAGGTGTAGACCAGGTCAGGTCAGTTCGCGTGGTGAGTTCGGCATGGGTGAGGAACATTGGCGGGTTGTTGTTCCAAGTCGGCGCCGCGAGCAGATCGAGCGCCTGACCTGGCTCGACGGCGAAGAGCCAGTATTCGTAGAGCGTTTCCTCACCCGTCCGCTGCGAAACGCCGAAGCGGCCCAGGTAATCGAGTTCCGTGGCGGCAGCGCTCGGTAGGCGGCAGCCGAGGTCGTGTTCGGCTGCCTGAATTGCGGACGAGCCCGGCATGTCCGTATTCTCGGACACGGCCCGCATTGGAAAGGCGTAGCCGCCCCATTTTGGGTTGAATGTGACCAGGAACCGGCCTTGGGAATCCTGGATGATCGCCACAACGACCTTTTGCTCTCGCATGAAGTTTACTCCAAAGGACACGCCTCGTGAGCGAACGTCGTTTGCGCCCGTCTCACTCGCCAGGTGTCATTCATCAGCCCTACCGTGCAATCGGTCTGCAACATAGTGCTCAGTAGTGCTCAGTGCTCGTGCGTACTCATCGCATGATCCCAATCAGCGCGAGAAAGAGAATTACCAGGTGGACCAGCAGGCTCGCGCTCCCCAGAACAATGCCAGCGACGGCATGCACCATTTCATACTCTTTGGGATGTTTTCGCACAGACCTCAAACCACGCATGCCCAGGATCAGGGCTGCCGGTGCCAAAAACAAGCCCACACACGGAATAATAGCAGCCAGCCCAAAATAACCGGCCAGCATCGCTTTAACATCCCGGGGACGCTGCTGATGCTCCCGATAACGCTGTTGATCCTCCCAGTAGCCGGGAAGTGCATTGGAAAACATCTGTTGATAAAAGCGGCTCAGCTGTAAGTTGTGTGCATCCTTCGCCGATTTCTCAGGTATCAGCAACTGCCCTTTGATGAAACGAGGATTCAAGCCGTCGTCAAAGTAGACGTACGTCACGTCATTGTAATCGTGGTCCCGATTGCGACGGGTAATCGTGCGCACGACCCTATCGACCAAGACTGCCTCGTTACGAGATGTCATGCGCGGAACCTGAAGCAGCAGCCTGTTCGCCTTTAGAGATTCTGTAACCATGTCAATTTCCCATCGCAGGCCCTGCGACTCACCGATCCGGATGACTACCACAGCGCATGTATCAATCCAATGGCGAATCTGTTCCTTCCAGTCGTCACCGCAATAGGCGCACGGCGCCAAGCGTTTGCAGCACTTCCCCTGGACGCCCGATTGCGATTACCGGGCCGAACGGTGCAAGGGCTGCCACCAAGTCTCGTTCGTGGTCGGGGTAGAGGCTCGTATCATCTTCAAACGAACGCAGATATACAATTGGCGGCCTTTTGTCCCGTTCAAGAACCTCGTCAGCCAATGGTGCTTTCAGCGATTCTGACAACCGCTCTGCTCGCCCCTTGAACAGGAGCCGAAGACAGAAAAGTACAACGACGAGAACCACCACTGCGACCAGAATCCCCGAATAGTGGCCATGCGCGTCCCGACCAGCCTTGAATAACAACTTGAGAAACGACGGGCTATGCAGGCATCCACCGAGAGAAATAAGGGCACATATGATCCCGGCGAGAAGTTTACTCTTGAATGGGCCGCGTGTTCGGCTAAATGACCGCGAGACGGGCGTTGAGGTTTGCAGGGCGCAACATGGCCCTCGGATTTCGAGCCAGAACGCGGCCCGGTATATGCTTGAGGCACCTGTGAAGCGGACGTAGCGGGACCTTCCGGAGACGCGCCGGTGGCAAAGACGGAGTTTTCTGGGACTACCAGTGGGGCCTCGCATCTCGTGCAGCGTGCTTTCTTGCCGGCGGTTGAAATTGGCGACTTCAGCCGCTTCCGGCAGTTTGGACAATCGAAGCGGACGTAGGATTCGGTTGCCATCGCCCTCCCCTCCTGAATGCTCGGCCGTCTCCTTTCAGACGATGCGATAACCAAGTAGCGTTATTGCCTTCAAGGTTTCCGCCGCCGTTTTTCGGTCGTACTCTTTTTCGCTTTCCGGTAACTGGTCATACGGTACAAGGCACGGGTGCGTTTTCTTCGCATCGTCGCGGGTCGGACCAAGACGCCAGCCCTGGGCGATCCGGGTGGCAGCCCAGACATCGTGCGCGTTCTCGGCCAGTTGCTCCATCAGCGGTGCAAGGGACTGCGGGAGTTGGACGGCGGACGTGTCCAGCGGCTTAGGGACGTAGGTCGTCATGCTTTTCTCCAGGGAATTTGCGGCCGAGGAAATGCGGTGTCAAGTATGAGCGCATATCACTGGCCTCGAACAACCGGAGGACGGGCTCCACGCGGTCGCCCAGGCCCCCTTTCCACAATCGGCACGCCTGCTTATACGAACTGTCCGCCATGCCCCACTGACCCGGAGTGAGTTCGAGTAGTGCCGCACGGTAAAAGTGCTCTGCCGGTTCGTTTAGGATGAGGGCTGCCTCCCCTTCTGTGGCATAGAGCCAATAGCGGTTTTTCTTCTTATGGCCATTGCCCGGCGAGTGGCGATCAGTCTTGATTCTCTTCAGAAGATCCTCACAGGTTTTCGTCACGCTTTGGGCGTACGCGGTGGCCTGTTCCGCATTGCCGGTGAGGAAGGCCAGCGTTGCAG
This sequence comes from uncultured Gemmataceae bacterium, assembly GCA_963834865.1. Lineage (GTDB taxonomy): Bacteria > Planctomycetota > Planctomycetia > Gemmatales > Gemmataceae > CAWIDK01. The sequence goes on along the minus strand of CAWIDK010000001.1, from coordinate 908,141 downwards.
CGTTGATGCCGACGTACCAGTCGCCTGTGGTTTCAAAGGCATCAGCGTAGGCGTCCAGCGCTAGATCGAACATTTGGAGCCACGGCGGTCGTGTGGCACGGAAGGCTTCCCGACTCTCCTCGGCCTCCCACTTGCGATCTCCGGATTCCTTGTACAGGCGGCCAATCCGTGCAAGGGTTTCGTAGTCCCCGAATTCTCTTGCCTGGGTACGGAGCGCCTCCAGGACTCGCTCGACGGCGTGCAAGTTACCTATTTCTGTCTCAAGCAGGAGCGCTTGACCTACCAGCGGTATTGCGTGGTAGGCCTCCGGTCGAATGGAAATCCGGCACGATCTTGGGTCGTTCGGATTGGCTACTGCAACTGCAACCTGCTCAGCGAATTGACAGCCCGCTTCGTACTTCTTTGTCTTCCACATGTCATACAAGATCGCAAGCGGCACACGATAGCTGGGGTAGGGCTTGCCCGGCGTCGGGCCTGCCGCGATGCAGTCCTTGAGGAACGACGGCATCGAAGGCATCCGCGCGAGCGCCACGCCCGCCGAGACCAACGCCGCTTCCTGTTCGGGCTGGGAGTAGTCCCAGCGAACATTGAGCAACCCGTAAATGCCGAGAGCGAAGTAGAGTTCGTCCCTCCAGGCCGTTTTCCGCTCCGGGACGGCGAAGCCGAGCCACGTCGCTGCCTCACGGCGCACGCGCATCAGGACAGCCGCCAGGCGGTCGAGTTTCGGCAGACCGGTCGGCGGCTGCCTGAAGGGTCGAATTCGCTCAGCGTCCGAACTGGTGCAGAGCGATTCGGTGAGATCGTCGAGTATTTCCTCGAAGGCCAGGAACGCGGCGAGGCGATCCGCCCGATCTGCATTCACCGATCTCACGCCGGGGCAGGGAATGTCCTGGGGCAGTTTCCGTAGATTGCTCCGGGCGATCAGGAAGGAGGACACGCTGCCGTCCCCCATGATTACCGGCAGCAGTCGAGCCTTGAGTTCGTTTTCCAGTTTAGCGAAGTCCCATGCCAAGACGTTGCTGTCGCTCATGTCGCCGTAGTCGAACACGGCGGGGTACTGAACTTCGCCGCGACGGACACCTACAAGAACATTCCGGGCGTGCAAGTCGCCGTGGGACCGCCCGACGAGCGTTTTTGGAATTCGCTTCGGGTCCGTGATTGCCCAGGCAACGTAGTCGATGGGGTCGAGATAGCGGGCACGGTTCTCTACTGGATCGGCGTCAGGCGCGTCGCGACCGGCGAGAACCCACACGGCCTGTCGCCGCAGGTCGCGCCGATTCGGGTTGTCATGCCAGGCGGCTAGCACGTCGTCTTTCGCCTCGTCCTGGGGCCGGCGACGGAGGTGGCCCATGTAGAAGCTGAGAGCGGGCTCGGCTTCCACCTTCGCGCCCCTGTAGAACCACAGCCCCAAATCGGTGAAGACCTGAGCCAAAGCCCGTTCAGCAGACAACAGGTCAGGCTCGTCATCCTTCACGACCCACAAAATCGCCTCTTCCAGCATCGTGGGCTGGAACTTGGAATTCTCGTGGGCGTCCGGGCCGAATAGCGTGAAGGCATCGCGGTAAAGAACGGCGACGCGATCAGCCTTCCAATCGAGTAGCCGCACAGGCGCGAAGATCCGGCTGGCAACCATCCGCTTGTTGGTGCATTTTTGCCAGCCCGTGAAGTCCGGCTCTACCTTCTTCCGGTCGCCGACTTTGACGATATGCCGCTCGTAGCCGTCGGCGTAGGTGACCTCGACGGCCAGGATTACCTTTTGCTGGAACTTGGGTGAATGTCCCGAGAAAGTCCTCGGCACGTAAATTTCGACGGCGGAGCGCTTGGGGTCGAGTTCCTGGAATGCGTTCTCCAGCTCGACCTCAAGTTGAGCGCGGAGGTCGTCGGGCAGCTCGTCCCGAACTCGGCCGCTGAAGCGAACTGCCATTTGCACCTGCCTTTCCGGTTCGTGGCGGTCGCCATTTCCTTTCTTGGTGTCATCTTGAAAAAACAGCCAAGTGGGAATACACTGGATTGTACGCACCGGCTGAGCCGGTGCCAAGGGCCTGAAGAAAAAAGGGGATCGACCGCCATGCCACGGCCATCGCGCCTTTCGCTGGAGTTGCTCGAAACCTTCGTCGCCCTGGCCGAACACGAGGGGGATGCAACCCACGCCGCAGAGCAGCTCGGCGTGAATCAGCCGAGCGTGTCTAAACGGCTCGCTGCCATCCGCCGCCTCACCAGCGTGCGAACCGGGCAGGCCTGGTTGGTCCGAAAAGGGAAACGCTGGCGTCTTACTCCAGAGGGCCAACGCGTGCGCATCTTGGTGACCGACATGGTCCGCCGATACCAGCAGCTGGAACGGTTCGTTGCAAGTGGCGCGGAAGGAAAAGCACTCGTGTCGATGGCGTGCGGCCAGCAAGCCGCGCATGGTTTCGTGCGTACTGCGGTCGAACGATTTTTGCGCGAGAACCCGGAAAGCCGGGTACGCCTTTCAACGCCGAGGGGGCGAGCGCGTATTGAGGGCGTGGCCGGCGGTCAGTTCGATCTCGCCGTTGTCACCGACAGTCCGATCACGATCCGCAAAGTCGCGCGGCGGGAGATGTACATCGAGCGGCTGTTTGACGATCATTTTGTCCTTGCCGCTAATCCCCCTGCGAAGGCTGATTGGGGAGTCCGGTGGAAAGACCTATCCGAAGGACAACCTGTCGTCGCTTCCGACCTGCTCGGATTCCCGTTCATTCTGCCCGAATCAGATGCTGCCCGACGACAACAGTTCGAAGACTGGTGCTATCGAGCCACGCAGAAGACCTTTAATGTCACCCTCGAAGTCGGCGGGTGGCAGACGATCCTGGAATTTGTTGAATCGGGGCTTGGCGTTGGCCTCGTTCCCCAGAGTGCGGTCGAAATGTTCCGTGAGCGCAGCCGGTGCAAATTGACGACCCGACCGCTTGATCCGACCGAATTCCCACCGGATGCGGTTCGCCTCATTGCCAGAAAGGCACACGGCAAGGAAGAACCAGATTTGACCGAGCTTGGAAAAACAGTGGCGGCTCATCTGCGAGGGCAGAAAGCGGCCACAAACTGAAGCGATCAACAAGGCTGAAACAAGAGCGCCGCTCGCCCTGCTTCGGCGGTTTTCTTGAGCTTGAAGCGATTTTCCTCCAGGAGTTGACCGATGAGTACGGCCGCAGCAACGCTTGCCTCGGACGACGGCGAGCTCAACAAGCGTTTCGACCGCCTATTGCGGCACTACGATGCCGAAGCCATGCGTTACAAACGCCGGCTGCTCACCTTGTGGGGCGTGTCGATGGGCCTCACCTGGGTGCCCCTGATGCTGGCCATTGCCGGCCTGGCGGGCTGGTTTTCGACTTGGTTCGTTGACGCCCTGCGAGTGGTTATCTTGCCGGCGGCCGGGTTAGGCAACGCCCTGGTTACCGTCGCTCAAATCATTTTCATGTTTCGCGGCCGGTGGCTGAAATACCGAGCAGCCACGGAACGACTACGCGAGAACTGCATGCGTTTCCGCGCTCGCCTTCGCCCGTTTAATCACGAGGACTCCGAGAAAAACTTCCGAATAGCGCTCGATGAACTGGAAATGGAAATTGGGGAGCGGAAGCCGGTGCGCTGGAGAGAATTGCTTCTGAGATACGTGATCGGCCTGAGACACCTCCCTGCACAGCTCCGGGACGCGACAGCGCACTCGGCGGATCAAGGACTTTACCCACGGTGCGGCGACGACCTCGACGCTGCCGAGGCACTTATCATTCTCCAGCGGCTACGCAATCAGCAGCGCTGGCACCTCGTCAAGGCCCGTCAGTACTCGCGGCGCTACCTTGCGTTGCAAGCTGGCGTGGTGCTGCTGGGGCTGGCTAGCGCCGTATATGGCTGGTTGGCGGGCCGCCAATTGGGTCCGCTGGCACTTTTCTCTTCGGCAACGCTGTTCCTGATCGCCAATCGCGAGCAGATGGCTTATGCCGCGCTGTGCCTGCGCTACACGCGAATTGCCGAAACGCTGGCGCAGATCGAATCCGACTACCGCGCACTATTGGCCCGCCCTGCGACAGTCGCTGCCGCCCAACGAGCCGAATTCCTGCGGGACGCAGCAGCCCGTGTTGAACAGGCGTTGGCCAGCGAGTTCCAGTACTGGTATTTCGGCAGCGAAAACGTTGGCAGCGCTGCGGCGAAATGATCTCGATTTGTCGGGTTTGCTGGATATGACATGAAAGACACCCAACAGCGCTTCGATGGAGTAACATTGATGGCCTCTCTCTTCATTTCCTACCGTCGAACCGACAGCCCGGATACGGTCAAGCTCATCCACGAACGGCTGAAGCGACGCCTGCCGCGCTGGGAAATCTTCTACGACCACGAGAGCATTCCGCTGGGCGAGCAGTTCCCGGAGCGGTTGCGAACGAAGGTAACCTCGGCGACTGTCGTGCTGGTCATCATCGGCCCAAAGTGGCTGGAAATCTTGCACGAGCGCAAGAATGCCGCCGTCGATCACGTCCGCCTGGAAGTGCGGCTGGCGCTGGCATCGGCCATGAGCGTCGTGCCGATCCTGGTCGGCCGCGCCGCCATGCCGACGGACGCCGATCTCGCCGATTTCGCGGACTTACAGCCACTGCTTCAGCGCAACGGCCGTCCGGTGCGTCCCGATCCCGATTTCGAGGGCGATCTCGAAACGATCATCGGCCATGTCAAGCAGTTCGACTCCGACGAAGCCATCGGCGCGACTCTGGCCGACAAGTACACGCTAACCGCCGAAATCGCCCACGGCGGCATGGGTGTCGTCTATCGCGCGGAGCAAAAGCAGCCGGTCAAACGCACGGTCGCAGTCAAGCTGATTAAACCCGGCATGGATAGCCGCGATGTCCTCGCGCGCTTCGACGCGGAACGGCAAGCCCTCGCCGTCATGGACCACCCTAACATCGCCAAGGTGCATGACGCCGGCATGACCGCCAGCGGTCGGCCGTTCTTCGTGATGGAGTACGTCAAGGGCGTGTCGATCACGCAGTATTGCGATGAGAAAAAGCTAACTCCGCAAGAACGACTCAACCTGTTCATCCCGGTCTGCAACGCCGTGCAGCACGCACATCAAAAAGGCATCATCCACCGCGACATCAAGCCGAGCAATGTACTGGTAGAAGTCATCGATGGCAAGCCGCTCCCAAAGGTCATCGACTTCGGTCTGGCCAAAGCGCTCGGACAAAAACTGACCGACCAGACGCTGTACACCGCTTTGGACATGCGTGTCGGCACCCTGGAATACTCCGCTCCCGAGCAGGCCGCCGGCCGATCCTTCGACGTGGATACGCGCTCCGACATCTACTCGCTGGGCGTCTTACTCTACGAGTTACTGGCCGGAGCGCCGCCATTCACGCACGAGGAACTGCTGAAGATCGGCGAGGAGGAAATGCGCCGGGTCATCCGTGAGGTCGAACCATCCAAGCCAAGCAAGAAGCTTTCGAGTTCAGGTGAATTGCCTGTCATCGCCGCCAAGCGGCATCTGGAGCCGAAAAAACTAACGAAGCTGGTACAGGGCGATCTCGACTGGATTGTGATGAAGTGTCTGGAAAAGGAGCGTGAGCGGCGCTACAAGAACGCCAGCGATATTGGTGAAGAATTGCAGCGTTTCCTGACAGATCAGCCGGTGCAGGCGAGGGCACCGTCGGCCAGGTATCGGCTGCGCAAGTTCGTGCGGCGCCACAAGGCGGGTTTGGTGACGACGGCGGCGGTACTCTTGGCCGTGCTGTTGGCTGCCGCGGGAGTCGGTTGGGCGTTATGGGACCGCACAACTCAAGAAACCGCGCGTCGGGTGGAACTGGCCGAGCGCACGGCAGAGACGGAAAAAAGGGTGACTATGGCTCTGACGAGGGCGCAACAGTCGGAGGAACGGGCCAAACAGCTGCCATGTACGACGAGCATGGAGGCCAAAGTGTCGTTAGCGGAATGGCGGGACGCGGACGCGGCGATTGCGGAGGCGGAGGCGGCATTGACAACCGGAGTGGCGGCGGACGGTCTACGGAAATGGGTGGCGGATATGCACCGCCGGATCGCATTGGGGCGGATTCAAGTGCAGCGTAAGGAATGCCTGTTCCACGATCTGGATGACGCCCGCATTGCCAAGGCCACCTGGACCAAATCGCGTTTCGACCATGCCGGTGCTGCGGCGAAGTACGCAATGGCGTTCGCCCGGTTCGGTCTAGAAGTACAGTCAGGACAAGCATTAGATTTGGCGCAGCGGATTCGCGCCGAGATCCAACGGTCCGCGAAGACCTCATTGTGGGCCTCAACCACTGGGCGTCTTGTGCCACGACGCCATTGCGGGAGAAGTTGCAGGAGATCGTTCGCGCCGCAGATGATGATAAGTGGCGACAGACCTACCGCGACGCCGTCTGGAAGGGGGACGAGGGGGCGTTGGTGCGCCTCAGCAAAGAAGCTCGGCTTCTCACGTTGCGACCGGCAAGCCTCCAATTACTGGCAAACGCGCTCGGTAGAAAAAACCAACGCATAGAGGCAGTGAACTTGCTACGTTGGGCGCGTGGGCTTTACCCCTCCGATTTCTGGATTGCGTTGAATTTAGCAAGCCTCATTGAAGACGAAGAAGACGCGCTTCCAACGGACGTTGAAGAGAAGATCGGCTGTCTTCGTGTGGCTGTAGCACTCCGGCCGGAGAATCCCGTCGCCCACTACAACCTTGGGGTTGCCCTAAAAAACAAGAATAACTTGGACGACGCCATTGCCGAATATAGAAGGACAATCGCTCTTGACCCAAAACACGTACAGGTACACTATGCCCTTGGGGTCGCACTCGTAGCTAAAAATCAACTGGATGATGGCATTGCCGAATACCGTGAGGCCATTGCTCTCGACCACAAACTCACGCCGGCACACTACGCCCTCGGGGTTGCCCTGCAAGCCAAAAATCAACTCGATGATGCCATTGCCGAATACCGCAAAGCTATCCCTCTTGACTCCAAACTCGCGCCGGCGGCCCACTACAACATCGGCACCGCACTAAAGGCCAAGAATCAACTGGAGGAGGCCATCGCCGAATACAACAAGGCGATCGCGCTCAATCCCAAATACGCAAACGCCCACAATAGCCTCGGCGTTGCCCTGAAGGCCAAGGGGCAGCTCGACGGGGCCATCGCCGCGTACAAACACGCCATCGAGCTTGACCCGAAGTCCGCAAGGGCCTACAGCAACCTCGGCGTTGCCCTAAAAGCCAAGGGGCAGTTCGACGGGGCCATCGCCGCGTACAAACACGCCATCGAACTTGACCCCAATTATGCATTCGCCCACAACGCCCTCGGCGTCGCCTTGAATGACAACAAACAGTTTGACGAGGCCATCGCCGCGTGCAAGCGAGCCATCGAACTGGACCCGAAAGACGCAACGGCCCACAACAACCTCGGCGTCGCCCTGAAAGCCAAGGGGCGGTTGGATGAGGCGATCGCCGCTTACAAGCGTGCCATCGAGTTGGACCCGAAAGACGCAATCGCTCATCGCAACCTAGGCCTTGCCCTGAAAGACGCGGATCGCCTAGACGAGGCCATCTCAGCGTACAAACGCGCCATCGAACTGGACCCGAATTATGCGACGGCCCACAACAACCTCGGCCTCGCCCTGAAAGCTAAGGGGCAGTTAGATGACGCTATTGCCGAGTATAAACGCGCCATTGAACTGGACCCCACATCCGCAGGCGCTCGGCGCAACCTTGGCCGTGCCCTAAGAGCCAAGGGGCAGTTGGATGGGGCCATCGCCGCGTACAAACGTGCCATTGACCTCGACCCCATATACGCCGGGACCCACAATGATATCGGGCTTGCCTTTTTCGACAATAAGCAGTTGGACGACGCCATCGTCGAATACAAGAAGGCAATCGACCTCGACCCTAAACTTGCGATCGCACACAACAACCTTGGGCTCGCTCTGGCAGCCAAGAAGCAATTCGGGGGCGCTATCGCCGAGTACAAACAAGCCATTGCACTGGACCCGAAATATGCGACGGCCCACTGCAACCTCGGCCTTGCCCTTCATGACACGAATCAGTTAGACGAGGCCATTGCCGAATACCGCATCGCCATCCATCTCGACTCGAAATTTGCGATAGCGTATAGCAACCTCGGGTATGCCCTAAGAGCCAAGAAACAGTTGAGCGAAGCTATTGCCGAATACAAAAAAGCCATCGAACTCGATCCCAAACTCAAGATAGCCCATTTCAACCTCGGCAGTGCCCTGTCCGACATGAATCAATGGGACGACGCGCTCGCGGCGTACCAACGCATAATTGACCTCGACCCTAAGGACGTAAACGCCCACTACAACTTCGGCAATGCCTTGGTCCGCAAGAATCGGCTGGATGACGCAATCGCCGCGTACAAGCAGGCCATCGCCATCGACCACACATTCGGATTGGCTCACCGCAATCTTGGCGTTGCCCTGGAAGCCAAAGATAAGCACGACGACGCTATCGCCGAATACCGAAAGGCCATTGACCTCGACCCCAAAGACGCACTCACCCACAACAGTCTCGGCAGAGTGCTCCGCGCAAAAAGAAGCTGGATGAGGCCATCAAGGAGTTCCGCGAGGCAATCACCCTCGACCCCAAGTACGCCTCGCCTCACCTCAACTTGGGCCTCGCACTTCATGACAAGAAGGAGCTGGACGAGGCCATCAAGGAGTACCGCGCCGCCGGCGAACTCAATCCGAAGGACCCTGTGCCCCACTACAATCTCGGCATTGCTCTTCGCCAGAAGAAAGATCTGGACGCGGCCGTCAAGGAGTACCGCGCCGCCATTGAAATTGACCCCAACTACGCTCTGGCCCACGTCAACCTCGGCCAAGTGCTTCAACAACAAGGCCAGTTCAGCGCCGCCCTCGAAGAGCGGCGTAAGGGCCACGAACTGGGTTCGCGGCAACCGGGTTGGAACCTCCCGTCGGCCAAATGGGTGAAGGACGCGGAGCGAATGGTCGAACTGGATCGTAAGCTCACCGTTCTTCTCGAGGGAGAGTACGAGCCGACAGACGACTCGGAGCGTTTGGCCCTGGCGCGGCTGTGTCTGCAGCCGTACAAGCAGCTAAATGTACGCAGCTGCCGCCTCTACGCCGAAGCATTCAGCCACGACACCAAGTTGGCTAATGACATGGTCACGCTGCACCGCTACAACGCCGCCTGTGCCGCCGTCCTCGCCGGCGCCGGTCAAGGAAAAGACGCCGGCAAGCTCACCGACCAAGAATGCACCGACTTGCGCAAGCAGGGCTTGGAATGGCTGCGTGCCGATCTGGCCGCCTGGGGCAAGCAGCTCGACAAAGGCGGCGACAAGGCACGGCCCGTGGTCCAAGGCAAAATGACCCACTGGAAGCAAGACACCGACCTGACTGGCGTGCGCGATCCCAAGGCGCTACAGAAACTGCCGCAAGACGAACGCGACGCCTGGCAGAAGCTGTGGAAGGATGTTGACGCTCTGCTGGCCAAGACCCTGGAAAAGAAATAGCGTCCGTTTTGGCACACACCTCCAGACCAGCGCGGAAGGAGAAACGCAGATGTCCAGCGCTGCTTACGCATTTGTCAGCTACTCCCGACGCGACCTTGAGTTCGTTGAAAGATTGACGGGCGATTTGCGGTACGCTGGGATTGAAGTCTGGCGGGATATGGAGAACATCGCTCCTGGCACCGACTGGCGCCAACAAATCGCTTCCTCGCTCAAAGGTGCGGATGTGCTATTGTTTGTCGCGAGTGCCAACTCGGTCCGGTCAGAGTGGATTCAACATGAACTGGCCGCATTCCTCGAACATGCCAAGCCCGTCATCCCGATCATCCTTGATGACGAGGGTGCCGCCAGTCTTCCAGAGCCCTTGAAGCTGATCCAGTGGGTGGACTGTCGGGGAGTTTATTCGGATCGCCTTGTACTCTCCCTTGTTAAGGCGTTGACATCAATCGGTGTTTCGAAGCAGCCAGTTCCTGTCGAGCGTAGAGAGAGGAAATCGAAAGGGTATGTCTTCATTAGCTACGCAGAGGAGGATTCGGACTTCGTTACCGACCTGAAGGCGTTTCTGGCCGATCGTGATTATGCTTTTTGGGAATATGCTGAGAGCGAACGAGACTATCACACCCAATTGTTCCGCGAGCTTGAGGGGATTATTGCGGAGGCCGTAGCGACACTCAGCGTGTTGTCCGAAGCTTGGAAGCGATCTCGCTGGACTGTGCGCGAGTATTTCTTTTCCGATGAGGTTGGGACTCCCGTGTTCTTGTTGAGGGCCAAAATGATCGGCCCCACATTGGCGATTGCTGGTTCCCCGTTCATCGACTTCCTTGATGATCGCGCGCGAGGATTCAACCGACTGGAAAAGGAATTGCGAAAAAAGGGACTTTGAGCAGTGCCGTCGTTTCGGAGCAGGACGTTGTGGCAGGCCCTGCATGTAGTCTGTTTCGTTAGAACATGAACCAGGATGCACGGATGGGCACGGATGGTGACCTCACACAAATGCAGTGACAACCAGCCGAAGCCACAAAAAGGGGAATCCCTATGATGCGCCTTCTTTGCTCACTATCAACTATGTGCGTTGTTATCTGTTCGCTCGGATGCGGGAGTAAACCGCCCGTGCCGGGCGGCGAAGGTGTAGGCACACACTTGAAAGGCGTCGAGCCTCCTGAGCCAAACGAGTACGCAACGCTCAGGTGTGCGCCGTCTTCTTTGAAGGCTAAAGTGACGGTGAATAGCCAGGAGCTGGGCACGGTGTCTGACTTGGCGAAAGAGTTCAGGTTTCGCGTTGTACCCGGACCCAACGTGCTGATTGTAGAGAGCGACAGGTATAAGACTATCTACGTCAAGACTTTCTCGGCCGGACCGGATGGTGTCTATGCCATAGAGAACTTGCATTTCGTTCCCAAGCTGGCAAAGGTTCTGACCGCCGACTTTTCATGTACGACCCCCATACTTCCGCCGGTCAAGGACGGCCGTCTGGCAGAGGCCGAGAGAGTGCGGTATCAAAAGACGCATGATAGAACACGTGAGTTCTGGAGCAAGGTAACAGCGGCAAACGCCTCAGCGAAAAAACGCCTTGACGCGATGGGGGTTCTTACGTGGAACAGAGACGAGAAGGAGAATAAGGTTCACATGGACCTCGGTGCCGAATTCGGCCGCTTCGATCAGTCCAGGGTTGATCCCGATCTCTTGAAAGCGTTCAACGATATGCGCGAGTGCTATAAGCTCGTGACCGAGGCAAGCTATGCCAATGACAAGAAGCTGATGGACATTCCGAAGATTTCGGGGATGGCGTATGCAACGGGAGGGAAATCCCTATTGAGTATGCCATCAGTAATATCGAACTGCCAGACGACGGGCGACATCCTGTTTCTCGCACAGACTGATCTCGAAACAAGGGTCAAACTGCTAAACGCCCAAGTAGACATCATGGACTATCGCTATGGCGAAGGATTCGACAAGCTGAACCAAGCGTTCAAGAAAGCCGTTTGTTGGATATCGGCAAAGATTCGGGATACATGGTTCGATTGATGCATACGTTGGAGCCACGGTTCGGCGAGCCTCGCACGACCGCTGTCATGGAACTGCTGCTTGGCGGGCATTTAGTTGGACTTCTCTTGATTCTGAGGTGGCCATGTACCGTGTCGCCGTTGTTGATCCCCAGGCCTCGACCAGAGTCGCGCTATGCGACTTGCTCCGAAGAATGGAATCCGCCCGGCTGGAAAAGGAATGCGGGCACTATGACCTCTTCGTGGAAGTCATTTTTGAGGTGCGGCCCGATGTAGCTCTCGTCGCATTAGAGCCGGACTGCCAACGCGCCTTGAAGCTGATCGCAGAGTTGGCGGCGAGATTCCCCGGCCTCCGCATTTTCGCCGTCATGGCCCAGGCGGATGCAACGTTGCTTGTCAAGGTTCTACGGGGAGGAGGGAGCGGTTACCTCTCCCTGCCGATCACTGCCGAGAAGTTGCAGGGTGCCCTTGGGGGAACCAGGGAATCGGGCGATGCTCCGGCTGCACGCATGGCGTCGGAAGTCGATGAGGTGGCATGTGAAGAGGAGCCGATGGACGAGGATGTCGCATGTGACGAGGAGCCGATGGACAAGGCGAAGGCCAGGGTCCCGTTCCCTCCTCAACCCGTGTTCACAGGCATGCTCCGAAGCATCCGCCAGACCTCGAAGCGGTTATGGCGCTGCCTGCCCTTCACGGGCACCGTGGGGGATCTGGTCGATTGCACGGTTTTCGCCCCCCCAACTGTGGCGCCGGGTGAAACCGTGTTCGTCCAAGTCTTTGCCCACCTCCCCGAACAGGCAAAAACGGCCTGGGATTATGCGCGGGAGTTCGACGACGGGGCGGCGCGGCGCGGCTTCAGGAGCCTGGAAGCGGAGGTCAAGCGCGGGGCAAAACTTACGTTCCATTTCGTCATGGCGGGCACGGACATTGATAACCCGGTGCAGCACCTTGTATGGCGCGGCGAGCCCGCGTCGGTGCAATTCGGCGTTGACGTTCCCCGGAAGCGAAGCCCCGGAATCCTGCTGGGCACGGTGGGCGTCAGTCTGGACAGCATCCCTCTGGGACACGTCAAGTTCAAACTCACGGTCGGCCAGGTTTGCAAAGAGTTTACGCGAGCCCGGCCTGGCCCCGTAGGTGAGGCTGCTCATTGTTATCGGAGGGCCTTTATCTCCTATGCCACTTCCGACCGCCCGGAGGTGCTCAAGCGCGTCCAGCTGCTGGCGCGGCTGGGGATTGAGTACTTCCAGGACGTGCTGAAATTGGAGCCGGGCGACCGTTGGGAGAAGCAACTCTACCGTCACATCGAGGAGAGCGACCTGTTCCTGTTGTTCTGGTCCACGTCGGCCAGCAATTCGGAATGGGTCCTCAAGGAAGTGCGTTACGCCTTGCAATGCAAGAAGGGCGACGACTTTGCCCCGCCCGAGATCAAGCCGGTAGTCATCGAGGGGCCTCCTCCGCCTGCGCCGCCGATGGAACTCGCCCACCTCCATTTCAACGACTACATCCTATACTTCATGAACCCGCAGGGGGAGCGTCAGGCCTGACCAGGCCAGACTAACGGAGGGACCAACTTTAGGTCCTTGAGAGCTGCTGGAGTTTCCAAGTATTAGGAAAGGCTCGGCCCCTGGTCATGGTGGTGCCGCTCCATCGCGATGCGTTCCTGGTACGTCAGCTGCGGCTTGCTCGCTGCATTTGGCGTCAGCTCTGGCTGCATCGTCGCCCCTGCCCCCGATGCAGCTGCGTCTGGCTGAGTCGCCGGAGCGGATGCAGGAACCGCCTCGGTCCGGCGGCGAATGCGGGCGGTGACGGATTCCTCGGCTGTGGATTGTTTATGCCGGACGCGCTGGGGCGTGGTGTCGATGCTGTGCGCGGCCTTGAGCGACTTGGTCTTCTCGGCAAGCTCGGAAACGCTCGGCCCTGCTTCGTCGGCCTGCACCTGAGCTGTTGCTGAAAAGCCGGCCTCGGGCCATTTTGGGCAATCCGTTGTATCCGGTGGCCGCCGCCGTACCATCGCCCCGGATTTCTGGCCGCGGGTCCCAAACTGCGGTCATGGATGCCGCAGGTTGGGCAGGACGGAAATCCGAGAAGGCGGCCCTCATGGAGACCATTCGTGGTGCTGGGGTGTTTGAGGACAGGATGGCATTTTCAAAGCATCCCAGCTGGAGCGGTGCCGTCAATTCGGCTGGAGTGGCAGCGTCGGATGGCTCGGGTGCCCATCAACCGTTGCAGGCGTTGCTACGAGTCCTGGTGATGTCCTTCAGCAGAATGACGCTCTATACAGCTCACAGCAGTTTCTGCCTGCTCTGTTGTCAAACCATATTTCAGTTGCAAACTCTTGAGGAACACAGCTCGCCTTCCTTCTGCATAGTGAGCGATGTCCGAATCAGTCAGTCTAGTCCAAACGCGCAAGAGACGGCGTGCAATTCTCTGAATATCGGTAGGCTGGCGCCCTGCACTCATAGATACCATCAAATCCCCCACGGCGTGGGAAAGTGTGCCTGTCTATGTCACGCCGTGTGGGTACATTAACCTTTATCCAGTCAGTATTAAGAGGCAATGCGTTTTGTGACGCTGTATTATAAAGGCGTCATAAACATTCTTGCATTGCGGGCTTGTCAAGCGCCCTTTTATGGTAACTACATCGTGTGCCAGGGGCGTGCTCACCGATGCCTGGGCCTTGTGGGCCGGCATCTCCAGAAGGCGGACGGTAAACCGGCGGCCTTAGCGACTTTCCCCGGGAAAGTCGGCCTATGCAGTGCATAGGGGAGATGCCTGTCCAAGAAAATGTACCTGTGGCTTTACGAAGAAATGTGCGTGCAACCTACTGACTTTGGTGGGTCTGGTTGCCTTTTTGGAGGTTGGACTGAACAGACTGGTGGCGGGGTGACGCGATCCGTTTCCGATGCACCGAGGAGCATCGGGACAAGCCTCTGCACGCCAATCGCAGAGGTCGCGGTTTCGGGGATAATGCGGTCGAATATCGTCATCAGTCAATCTTCGAATTTTAACTGATCTTAATGGTGAACCTATCGGGGGGCGGTTGTCAAGGACAATGTGCCGTGGGCGTTGAAGGCAAGACGCCGAGGTCCACGGCAAGAAGCAGCGGGAGAGAGGACGCATTAGGGAACTATTAACGGAGCTGCGGTAGACTGCAAGGGGTATGCTACGCATCACGGAAAAGCAGAATGCAAGGTGGGCAAAACACTGCTATGCACCGGCATGGTATTACCAGGAAGGACAGGGAATGCTCGGGTGTTGGGGTGGGCAGGGTGCGTCCCGGCTCGGCCTTGATGGGATGCTGGATCTCAGGTGCTTTTGGCGGCTGTGCGACAACCTGCATCCAAGGACGCGGCATCGGGTGACCGTGCGGATGAAACGCAAGCGGACCATCGGATATACCTTCAGGTTCTCGCCGTCGAAGTCCGTTTCGTTGCTCTACGGCCTGACCGGGGATCGTGCGATCCTGGATGCATTCCTTGGGGCGGTGCGAGAGAGCATGTGCGAGGTGGAAGGGGAGCTGACGACGCGTGTACGCAGGCGAGGCCAGGACCGCGTGCGAACGACGGGAAACATGGTGTGGGCAGAGTTCATTCATACGACTTCCTGGCCGGTGCAGGAGTGTTGCGACCCGCAATTACATGCGTATGTATTCGTGCTCAACATGACCTGGGACGAAAAGGAGGACAGGTGGAAAGCAGGGTCGTTCCAGAACATCAAGGAGAATGCCCCATACTTCCAGGCGGCGTTCCGGGTTCGTCTGGCTAATAAGCTTCAGGAGATGGGGTTCGGCGTAGAGCGGCATGGTGACGACTTCGAGATTGCCGGGCTACCAGGAGAACTGCTCAAGCGGTTTTCACGCCGGACAGAGGTGATTGAAAGAGTGGCTAGGGAGCGGGGTATCACGAACCCAAAATGGAAAGCAGAACTCGGCCGCAAAACAAAGGAGAGAAGAGCTGTCTGGAGCGTACCTGCTCTGCTGCGGAAGCAGTGGAAAAAACGCTTGACCCCAAACGAACGACTGGTGTTGGCGTCGGTGCATCGCCGCGAGCTGGCCTGTACCCGGCCGGGCAACGGGGAAGCATCGGCAGTCGATCATGCCATTGAACATTGTTTCGTGGGCGAGGCCGTGGTGCCGGAACGCAAGCTCGTCACCGAAGCCTTGAAACGCGGGATAGGTGCGGTTACGGTCGAGGATGTTACGCGTGAGGTGGCCAATCGTCCGTTAATTCGGAGCGATGTAGCCGGTCGTAAAATGGTGACGTTAGCCGTCGGTATTCCGACCGCGTAGCGGAGCCCGGAGTGCCGGACGGTGAAGCCCGGCCCTGCTCGGTTACTTCCACGGTGCCGCTGTATGGTGCGGACCGGTCATGCTGACCTCCTGTGGCGGTATAGGCCCTTGCAGAATTCCTCTGCTTCGGCCCGACTTGCGAAGCGTCCAATGCCACAGATTTGCTTTCCCGATATGTAGCCGATGATGGTCCAATACTCCGCGTCGGTGTCGTCCACTGGAATTGACCAGCGGCGACGGATGACGCCCTGTACCTCGAAGTTGTCAAAAGGTATTGCATCGTTGCACGATGCGAGGAGGTCCTTGGGATCGCTCATGCCGCCCTCCGCACCGTGTCGATAATGGCTTGCTGTAAACCTGCAATCAAACGGCAATCAAACCTTCTGTGGAACCGAATCTCCTCTGGGTCACCGAATTTCAGCTCGGCCATCAGCCCTGCGACGAGACTATTGCAGGATGGCAATAGGTCTGGCGACTTCGCCAAGAGTTCGGAAAGCTGGGTCGCCAGTTCATCGGAGTCGCCGTAATAGATTATGGCGATTCGCTTCTTGTCGCCCCGACGATAGATTTTAAGAATATGGTCCCACGAATCTTGGTCGGACACGAAACGGTACGGCTTGGGCTTGTCGGATGGTTTGGTTTTGTTGGTCATGAATTTGTCTCCTTCTTGGTTTGTCGGCCGCCCCATGCGGCCTGTAGGCATGCGTCCGAACCGGCTGGTGCCGGTACGGTCAAGCGAAAGGCCGAAGGGTTCCGCTTGCGGAAAGCGGCCTTGGCAGCTTGATCCGATCTGGCTGCTGGTTCAGCTTGCCCGCTCAGGCCAATGGGCGGACACGAGAAGGAGAGAAACGAGCGGGACCATCAAGAGTCAAGAACGTCGAGAAGCCGACCGGCCACGCGATGTCAGTCGTGGTGAAGCAGCGTTCGGGAAATGCAGGTTGCAATTGTTCAGTTTGATGTGGGCGATTCGTCCCTGGATTTGCACCAGCGGGCCGCAAGGGGCGATAGCCGTTCCTCGGAGAGAACCGAGCGAACAGCGAGCCTGGAGTCACGCGGTCGGCACGGATGCTGAGGTGCCCAAAGAATTGGGGAAGGAAAGGCAGCAAAGGCACAGCCGTATATAGAACAGGTCGTCTCAGAAATTTCAGGTTTTGTCATACGAGCTGGCTCAGAGGGTGATAATCTGGAAATCGTTCAGGATGCTCGATCCCTCTTCTTGCAGTAGTTTTCGGATGCCAGCGGGGGTCGGTTGATCCGCGAAGTACCAATCCGCCTGGTAATCGTCTCCACCGACAGCGGGGTGAATCCAGGCGCTGACACGCACCTTCATGCCTCTGGCTTTCATGCGTCGGTCACGATTGGCGACTCGCCGCTTCTCGGTTTCCGCGAACTTGGCAAGTTCCGCGTCCAGGTTCCCGACGAAACAGGATTCGCATAAACCTCCCCTGGTCGTTTCGACCGTTGTGGGATCGAAAGCCGGTTTCGAACAGCGGCTGCACGACGTGGACTGGATGGCCGACAGCAGGCGGGAAACATCCGCATCCGTGGCGGTCTCCACTGTCAGGGTACGATCAACAGCGTAGGCGACACCCAGGGACTCCCCGCTGTGCCGTCTCAGTGTGACCGTCACCTGAAGCGGATACCCAGGGTACATGAACACACAGGGCGAAACCTCGCCTTCCAACCTGATGCCGTCTCCCAGTTCGTGAACGTAGATATTGTCTCGGCGGATTGCGTCGGACTTTTTGGTTTTCATCATGGCAAAACTCCTTTCCAAGGGTTGTTATCGTTCGAAGACCATGCAGACATCGTGCAGGCCGGGGATGAAGCTGCTCCGGTACACCTTCTTCGAGCTGCTCGCACCGTGGCTGAAGCGGATGATGTCGGTACAGCACTGCCGCAAACCGGCGTCGAAGGCAAGCCGTTTCGTGTGCCAGGTCAGGGGAACGAAACCCGCCTCTTTGTCGGAGTAATCGCCCATGAGAATCGCCAGCTTGCCACCGGGTTTCAGGGCACGGGCACTGTTGCGGATGAACTGGCGGTATCGCTGGAGGAAATGCTCCAGCGTCGGTGAACGCGATAGGTCACGGGGATCATCGGCGTAGAGCTTCTGCCGCCAATAAGCGGGATGAGACCAGATGAAGTCGAAGGTCTCCGCCGCCGAAAAATCGGTTGGATCGCAGGCGTCGAATCCCTGGTGGATGTCGAAGGACATACATGCCAGGCCGAGTTCATCGCAGACATCGCGGCAAGTGCCGCTGCCGGCCATTGGGTCCAGGATCAGGCCGTCCGGCTTGAAATAGAGGAGCAGATCCTTGATGAGATTACCGCCGCAGTTGCCCGGATAGCTCCGGTCCCCGTACTCACCGGCACGGTGGAAATGGTAAAGGCTGGTCAAATGCGGGACAGGACTCGCATTTCGGGGGGCGAGTGGCAGCCGTGCATAGACGGGTCGGTCACGCTCCTCTGTTCGAGGCGCGACCCGTTTCAGGCGGCTGGCATAAAATGGATTGGCGGTGTGGGTTGCGTGGTTCATGGTATCAGTCTCCTTATATGGGATTTTCAAAGTCAAGGTCTAAAGCATCAGGCATACTTCCTTTCGTTCCTTGCCGATGGCATGGGTTGATGGCTTAACGTTAGAACAATACGACACGAGGTGGAGCCCGCTTCCATTGGCGTAGATCTTACGATCATCGCGCCACTTCCTTATATTCGGTGGATTCCATTGAATCCGAACCATGATGCAAATATTCGCATCGGTAGCGAAGCTCCGAAGCAGCAGTGCCCATTCTTTCGTCCGGCATGTAAACCTTGGAGAACTGCGGGCAACCGCTACCTCGGATCGTTCTTGGCCATTCGTCGCTAAGAGCGCCGTAAGGCCAAAACTGGGTGTTTCCTTTTCCTCCTTTTTTCGTTGATCATATTCCCACTGCTCCTGCCGCTTGGCGTATGATGAAGCCTTCTGGCACTAAGCCGGTGTCCACGTAACGCCAGAGGGCAATAATCAGTTTGCGCAAAAGCAACAATGAAGGGTTTGCGGGCACCCTTTGCGTTCTCGGTACGTTTGTTATACCAAAGCACTAGATCGCTCTCGGGCTGGAACCTCACCATGCGCCAGGACAACTGGATCATTATGTTACGCACTCGTTTATTGCCCGAACGGGACAAACCCTTCTCGCGGCGCTTCGACCCGCTTTCATCCGGTGAACCAGTCAATCCGGCATAGCGCGCCACTGCCTTGCGGTCGCGAAACTCTCGCGACAACATCTCACGCACCAACTGTTCGGCAGTTTCAATGCCAAGCCCACTGATTTGGCCCAGCATTAACACCATTGCGTTACATTTGTCGGCAGGGGATTGTTCCAGGTGTTGTTGTCGCTGCTGTTCAATGGCCTTGATCTGTTCGTCAATCACACGCTTATGCTCCATATGGCGACGAAGCATTGCTATGGTATTATGCGGGAGAGGCACACCCTCTGGCGTGCGGACGGTGGCCAGCTTCTCTGGTGCTTTGCGTAACGCCGGGTTGAAGTTACTCACCCCGAACTGGATCAAGACAGACTTCATCCTGTTGAGAATGCTTGTACGTTGATGGACCAACGTTTCACGCTCACGGTGGGGACGTTTTCTATCTTCTTCCTCCACAGTCGGGACGACTGCCATACTGCAATGACCAGGCTCCCCGCGGAGCCAGCCAAGAAAACCACGCCGCAGCATTGCCGTATCGATGCGATCCGTTTTAGCACGTCGATGTTCGCGTGATATTGCGACACTTGTGGCGTGGATCACATGGGCATCAATATCGCGACACCGTAGCCAACGGGCAAGCCAGAAACCATCGCGCCCGGTCTCATAGGCGACGGCAATCCGGTTGATCTCCTTGCCTTCCTGGATCGCCTCATTCCGCCAGCGGTGCAGGAGCTTCAGCAGTTCATTAGGGTCTGGGTCAATTTTCTTCAGCGGATCGCGGCTGACACCAGGAATCATGCCGGCTACAAGCCAGCTTGATAAACTCATTTCAATAACTGCAACCAGTGTGCTATCCTGAACGAAGGCGGTGGGGCATGCTTTTGTATTATCGCGGGGGTTTTGCATAGGGATCTCCATCAATTAGTGTTGAACATAGCAACGATAATCTGACAGATGTCTCGCCGCCCGTCCCATAGCATCTTTCGTCTTGTTGTTCGTCGTTGAGTTCGTGGATGTAGTGGCGGCAGGCCATAGCGAGACAGATGTGAAAATCCTCGCCGTTGGCGTCGGCCCAATGCTGGGCGTCGGTGAGCAGATCGACAAGGATTTCCTGGGCACTTCCGGTGCCGTAGGTGTCGATGGCCTTCTCGAAGGTTTTGGCGCGACGTGCGTTGTTGTCCATCGTGGCCTCCTATTCGTCTGAGTCGAACAGGATGGGAACCTCGATATCGGCGTCCTCGGGAAACGGGATGGTGCTGATGAGATAGCCGATCCGGTTGACGAGGTGATAACCGCTGATTAGGTACTGGTTGTCGTCGTCGCCGCCGTCAACCAGAGTCCAGATGGTGCGTGGGTCCTGGGTGCGGACGAAAGCAAGTTCCTCGCCGTAGGTTTCAAAGAGACAGCCGGGGCCGTCGCCGAATGCCCAGCTTGCGTTGGGGTTGATGTGATTGGTGACGAGTGGATACTTGGCGTCGAATTCGTCTTCGGTGATCTGGGTCATGGCCTACCTCCCGTCAAAAGCTGTGACGATGAGGCGGAGTTCCTGAAACTCGCGTTCGAGGTCATCGTGGGCCGTGTCGAAGTCTGAGTCGCAACCTGCGGAGAGTTCCTCGGTTAATTGGTAGAAGCGGGAAGTGACGGCATCGTAATCGGTGGTGTTTTGCATGGTCTGATCCTTTCAGGTGGTCGGCGGGCACTGTGGCCCGCCGTGGTTGATCCGTGATTAAGCGTTATCCTTGGGTTCCGGCACGCGGAGGATGATCTTGCCATCGAGCGGAACCGCATTGAGCTGGATGACGAAGCCCTTTTCGTCCTTGCTGGTCCACGCGACGCCGATCCTGGTCCAGAAGCTCTTGTTGTCGCCTTTGCCCTCGCGGACCTGATAGGCGACGTGGCTGGGTTTGTTGGTGCCGTTGCCTGCTGGGGTGGTTACGCTGTTGTTCATGGTCTTGCTCCTTCTTTCTGTTACCGGCCCCACCTCGGGGCCTTGTGGGAAATCGCCCGCACCGGCCATAGGCGGGGCTGTCAATCGAAGGGGGTAGGGTCCCGCTGCAAGATTGACTGGCACGACGGCGGGTGCAGATTCCCACGAATAAGGCCCTGTGTGGGCTGGAATCGAGGAAGAGTAAGGCCAGTCGGATGCGGCCAACAGCATGGAACGGCGGTCAACGTGCAGCAACAGATTAGCCCTGTGTGCGATGGGGCCGGTGGAAGGAACAATTGAGATTCTTCGGGAAAGCAGTCCAGCAACGACCGGCGCTGGGGCGACAGGGGGCTTCCGAATCGGGGACAAGCGTATGGCGGGTACAAAGCAACGGAGAAGAAGTGGATTCAAAAAACGGTTTGACTCACGGGGCCTGTCACGGCAGACTGACGACCGTCTAGGTGTCGCACCACGAAGAAGGATCAGTCATGCCCCGTACCATTCCGCCAGGTTATGAAAGCAAATACGCGGAGTTCATTCGGCTTTGCGCGGAAACGAAGGCCGCTAACATCGGGCACGTAGTTATCGCCGCGCCGTGGGTTTTGGGGGATACTTATGACGAGATCATCGAAAGCCTGTCGCGTCTGGCAGAAGCCGGCTTGGCACTCCAGGTTGGTAGCCTGTGACCTGCGTTCCCCTTTGGGGGGGCAGCGTTTATGCCTCATCTTCGGGATTGTTGGTGGGTTTGTTCGTTGGCTTGGGCTTCCGCACGTTGATGGCGGCTGCATCAAGCGTGTTCTTGATGTGTGATGCGTAGAAGGTTTCGATCATCTCCACGCTGGTGCGGCAGTTCTTGGCGATTTGATAAATGTCGGCTCCTTCCATCAGCCGCAAACAGATGTACGTGTGCCGGAGGCTGTAGGCCGAGCGGCGGTTGCCGTCACGGTCGAATTTCAAATTGAGCTTCGTAAGAGCAGCATTCAGTAGATCAGCCGGGGTCTGGCCAAAAATCTTGTCCATCTGACCTGGCATATTCTTCACCCTGGGCTCGCCGCGCTTACGCCCCGTCCCAAAGGGTGGTCTGGCTCGCTTCTGCAAGCGTTGAAAGGGTATGACTGCACCTGCCATGCTTTTGCAGTAACCAACACCGCGCTTCCCGCGTACTTCGATTTCGAGGATGCGTTCGCCCGTTGCTTCATCGGTAACGATGGCAACGTCTCGAAATTCGAGGCGGGCGGACTCGTCTGGCCTTAAGCCGGTGTTGGCCATGAAGAGAACGTAGTCGTGGAATTGTTCTCGAATGTACTTTCGGTACAGACTCTGCACCGCCTTCGTCTCCGCTCGTGTGGCTTCGTAGAGCATCTTGTATTCTTCGGGCGAGAACCATGCCCGGTGGGCAATTTTACCGGACGCCTTGTAGGGGGCGGACAGATCAGGCATATACTGCAACCAACCATGCCGGTAGGCGGCTTTCAGCACTTGCCGTAAAACCACTACTTCCGCGCGAATTGTGGCACGCGCCGGTCGCTTCGGTTCACCCGTCTTTTTGTCCAACCGCGATGTCATGCGATGGATGCGGTACTCCTGCACCAGCCCCGGCGTGATTTCGGATACCACCTTGCTACCAAGGAACGGCAGCAAATGAACTCGCAATGTCCCCTCAATGATATTGATGTATCTCGGATGGCGCTCACCTTCGGTGATTACCTCGTACTCCTGCAAGAACAACTCTGCGGCCTGCTTGAAAGTCTTGCCGACCTTGAGCACGCCCGCACGGCTTTTGCCCACGAGTTCCAGATACCAATCCTGGGCGAAATCTTTCGCATGGGCAAGGCTGTCCTCCTTCGTTGAGACACGCCAGTTCTTACCAGCCAGATAGGCTGAGCATTGCCAACAACCGCTGTTCTCCCGGCGATAGACATGCAGTTTACCTCCCATCAGCTCGTGTTTTTCCGTCATCGTCACCTCCCTTACGCCCAAATGTGTTATTTGTGTAAGAGATGTGTAAGCCTATTTCGTAGCACAGTCAACGTAAAACATATTGATGTAACAGCTATATTCTTAGTGTTTTCATTTTCCCTGTCAGATTCCCTGCTTACGGCTGTTTTCTACAAGCAATTGATCTTGCTTATCAATAACGTGGTCAAAAATGTGTATGTGTAAGAGGATGTGTAAGAAGAGAGGCTTTTTTGCGATTTCGTAGTTGTTCACCATCGTTGAGACCACAATAGATGGTGGTTGGCTCTTTTGAAAGTCAAGTGGGTTTGCAGTGAGGGTTGACTGTGGCGAGATTGAGTTTGGCCGTGAGCAGGTAGGTCATGGTGATGAAGTGTTGCAGTTTGTAGCCTCTGGCCTTGCGTTTAGCGGCCTGGATGACAGAGTTGAGTCCTTCCAGGATACCATTGTTGAGTTGGGATTGCTTCCAGCGGACAATGCCGTGCCAGTGACGTAGCACCATCTGAGCGGCGTTTTCCATAGGCGTCAGGCCGCATGTGCTCACCCAATCCACCCATTGCCGTAGATATTTGACGAACTGCCCGGTGGTGAACACGCGGTAGATGGCTTGAAAGTTTTCCCGCATGCGCAGGGCTTCCATCGATTGCAGATTCATCGCAGACACCTGCAATTCATGCTTTTTCTGCCGCTGCTTGTGGGTTAGGGTTGCCTCATTCTTCAAGAACACGTAGCGTGCTCCCGCAAGCAGAGGATTGGTCTTCGCTTCTTCTCTGCGTACTTCATCGACGGCATCGTTGATGATTTTGAGAATGTGAAACTTATCGAAAGTAATGGCGGCATTGGGCAGATGTTCCTGCACGCCCTTGATGAAGGCCGGCGACATATCGCAGGTAACGTCGGTAATCTGTGCCGGCCTGCCCGCGTGTTGCTTCAGGTCTTTTACGAACTTCTTCACCGTCTCGCTGCCTTTGCCTTCAGCCACATGGAGCGTTTTGCGCCCGGCCAGATCTACAAACAGCGTGATATACGCATGCCCCTTCGCAATAGATGTTTCATCCATGCCCACCGCAGCGACCTCGCTCCAGTCTTCATCAAAGCGGGCGGCGTGCACATAAACATCCAGCATCCGCCAAAGCTTAAAATCCGAAACATTCGTCATCTTCATCACTTGATGGACCGGCATGTGGGTGCATAGCTGAATCAGCAACGCCTCGAACAGCAACGTGAATCCGGCCAGCTTGCCGCTCCACGGTGGCATCGCCATCACCACCCGTCCGCCATCGGTGCTCACTCGCGGAACACGTGCATGGAGGTAGCATTCGTGCTGGAAAAAATTGAGATGACGCCAGCTTTTCTCCACCGTGTCATAAACCGGGCACGCCACCGCCACACCCGCCGCATTCTCCACCTCAAAGCGGCTACCACGCTCGAAGGCCAGTCGGATGTCCAGCCGCTTATGTTCGGCGTCGAACGCCACCGATTCAATGAACCACGGCGTCTCAACTCCAAGCGCCGCCTTGAAAATGTCCTCCACGATGAACCTCCACGGTTGGTGAAAGCCCATCCCTACCACTTACCCACTCAAGACTCAAAAGAGCCGTATAGGAGCCGAGCAGGCCGAGCGTCGGAACGACAAATCCCCAATTGCAATCTCCTGACAAGGGGGCTGCTGGAGGGGTCTTCGCGGGATACGATGCCACGCCGGCGCCGGAATGAATCCTGGTCGCAATGGGAAGCGGCGGCCATGATAACCAGCCGACATTGAAGACAAAAAGCAACGCCGGTGCTCCGCCTAAGTGTCCATCAAGGGGGAGTATGGATTTTTCGGAAAAAAACCGCCGAAGGGAGAAAACGGTCATAGCTTCGGAGTGACGATTCGGTCGCGCAACGGTGACATTGATGAAAGTCGAATCTCGGCAAATGTAGGGTGGCTGGGGCTTAGGTCGGTCATCGTTAACTAGGAATTAACCAATGTGTGGTAGTCTAAAATAGAGGCATGATCCGCATCACGCAACAGAATAGTGGGGCGGCCGCTAAGAAATACTACGCGACTGCCGATTACTACAGCGAAGGCCAAGAAATAGTTGGCTGCTGGGGCGGCAAGGGCGCATCCCGGCTCGGGCTGGAAGGGATGGTGGACAAATTCTCCTTTGAACGGTTGTGCGACAACCTCGACCCAGAGACCGGAAAACCGCTGACGGTGCGAACGCGCACCGAGCGGAGGGTGGGTTACGATTTCACCTTCAGCGTCCCCAAGAGTGTCTCGCTGCTGTATGCCATGAGCGGCGACCAGGACATCATGGAGGCGTTCCGGGCCTCGGTCGATGAGACGATGCGCGAGATTGAAGCGGAGATGAAAACCCGCGTTCGCATGGGCGGTAGGGATGAAGACCGCGTCACCGGCAACATGGCCTGGGCGGAATTCATTCACACCACGTCGCGTCCGGTCGATGGCCTCCCCGATCCGCAACTTCACAGCCACGTATTCTGCTTCAATACGACCTGGGACGAAGAGGAACATCGCTGGAAAGCCGGCCAGTTTGCAGATATTAAGCGTGATTCCCCGTACTTCCAGGCGGCATTCCGGGTGCGGCTGGCGAACCGGCTTCAGGACCTCGGCTTCGGGGTCGAGCGGAAACGCGATGATTTCGAGATTGCCGGCATCCCGAAGGATGTGCTGGGACGGTTCTCGCGGCGCACGGCGGTGATCGAGAAAGTTGCTGCGGAAAAAGGCATCACCGACCCGAAGCGTAAGGACGAACTCGGAGCCGAGACCCGCGAAAAGAAAGATTCCACGCTTAGCTGGGAATCGCTGCGCAAGCAATGGGACGCACGGCTGACCGACCGGGAGCGCACGGCTCTGGCGGCAGTTCATGCTCGCGAGCATGTTGCGGCCAGGCCGCAGCATAGTGAGCGACTTGCGGTCAATCATGCCATCGAGCATAGTTTCGTCCGCGAGGCGGTGGTGCCGGAACGCAAACTTGTCACCGAAGCGTTGAAACGCGGGATAGGAGCGGTGACGGTCGAGGACGTTACTCGCGAAGTGATCGAGCGTCCGCTGATCCGCAGCGATGTCGCCGGCCGCAAAATGGCTACAACGAAAGAAATGCTGGCCCTGGAATCGCGGCTAATCGACTTCGCACGCGAGGGGCGCGGGCGTTGCCGTCCGTTTGGTGACCCGGAGCGGCCATGCTCGCGCGACTGGTTCAACGACGGGCAAAAGGCGGCCGTCCGCCATGTGCTCGGCTCCCGCGACCGCGTGATGATTATCCGTGGAGTCGCCGGAACGGGGAAAACGACGCTCGAACAGGAGATCGGCTGAGGCATTGGCTGAAGCCGGAAAGCCAGTGGTTGCAATGGCACAAGTCGGTGAAGGCCAGGGATGTGCTGCGCGAGACAGCCGGCTTGCCGGAGGCCGACACGGTGGCGATGTTCCTCAAGAACCAGGAGATGCAGGAATCAGCTCGGGGTGGCGTCATCCTGGTCGATGAGGCCAGCCAGCTCGGCACGCGCGACATGCTCCAGGTCTTCGACGTGGCCGATTCCGTCGGTGCCCGTGTGGTATTGGTCGGGGATCGCCGCCAGCACCGGAGTGTGACCGCCGGGGAGCCGCTCAAGTTGCTGGAGGAAAAGGCGGGGCTGCGTGTGGCGGAAGTGACGGAAATCCTGCGGCAGGATGGTGACTATAAGAAAGCGGCTCAGGCGCTGAGTGAGGGACGAACCGAGGAAGGCTTCGAGGAGTTGGACAAGCTCGGCTGGATTAAGCAAGTGCCCGATGACGACCGCTACAAGCAGTTGGCCGACGCCTATCTGGCGGCGGTAGCTGAAAAGAAGCGGGACGGAACACCCAAGTCGGCGCTGGTCGTGTCGCCGACGCACGCTGAAGGAAACCGGATCACGCGATGCGATTCGGGATGGACTCAAGGCGCAGGGGAAACTTGGCAAGGAACGCATCGTCAAGGCATGGGTTCCGGCTCACCTGACGGACGCGGAGAAAGCGGACCCGACCCAATACGAGCCGGGCGAGCTGCTCCAGTTCCACCAGAATGCGAAAGGCTATAAGAAAGGCTCGCGGCTGATTGTGGGCGAAGGGGTCGAGCCGCCGACGGAGCTTGCGAATCGGTTCGAGCTGTACCGGCCGACGCAGTTCGCGCTGGCGGTCGGAGACCGCGTGCGTGTCACGGCTGGCGGCAAGACAAAGGACGGCAAGACGCTAAGCAACGGCTCCCTCCTGACCGTCCAGGGATTCAGTAAGCGGGGCGACATTATCGTCGATCACGGCCGGGTCATCGACCGGGATTTTGGCCACGTAACCCACGGCTATGCCGTAACATCCCATGCCAGCCAGGGGGATACCGTGGAAAAGGTCTTCGTCGCCATTTCCAGCCAATCACTGCCCGCGACCAATGAACGGACGGCTTATGTCGCCGTGACACGCGGGAGGGAACAAGCCCAGATTTTCACGGACGACCGTATCGCGATGCTGAAGGCAGTCAGCCGCCCGGACGATCCGATGTCCGCGACGGAGCTTTCGCAAGCTCCGCTGCCGAAGCCGACCTTGCGGGGTCGTTTCAGGAAGTACCAGACGACCGCTCAGGAGCTGGCTGCCGTTGCCTTACGCTACCCTTTGACCCAGCCGACTGTCGCAAAAGACACGGCGCATCGGGGGATGGAGAATGACCGATGACAAACGGACCCATCAAGAGCGATTAAAGGGAATCCTCCATTCGGACCGGTCGGCCGCGCCTTCGACGAATAAAGACGGTGAGGCCGAGGGCGGCGAAGATTCGTGCGCGGCGTTTGGCTACCTGCGTGGTATCCGCGACCAGGCCGCCGCTATCGAGTTCCGCTTCCGGAGTGGCAACAGCACTTTTTTTGCTTATGGTTGGATGGGAACCTGGCAGTACAACCCTTCGGAGGGGCTGCTGCTGAAATTCTCCGGGGACCTGGTGTACCTCGTGCTTATCAAGGGCAGTAACCTGGATAAGCCGCTGAATGAAGGTGCCATCAATCTCACCCGTGGCGGCCTGCAACGGCATCGGGTGCTGTGGCTCCGCGAGATGACCCCAGAAGAAATTCGGCAAGTGGGAGATACCGGGCCGACCATCGACAGCATTGAGATGGCCGAGTTCGAGTCGCATGAAGCCCTCAAGGAATGGGTCAGTAAGAAAGCCCCGGCGTTTATCCAGTGAAAGCCCTCTTTGTCGCTGCGAAGGTAGGACGTTATATGGGCAAAGTGTAGGCCGAGCGGAAAGCTGGGGCTAATCCCCCTGTGAGGCGCGGTTCAATAGGTCCGCATTTCTCAAAACAACCACGAGCCCTTCATACGCCTCTTTAACCTGTAACCAAGAACCCATCCGGGATACGGCATCATCCTCGCCATCACCGATACGCTTGCATAGCGCTGCAAGCTCTTCGGCATGGATACGAGCAGACGCCTCTCTAAGTTCCCTTATCACCGTCTGCCATTCTCGGACGTTACCGTTTACCACCAGCCCCTGTATCCGCACCAAGCAGCGCTCAGCAGTCCCCATGAACAGCCACACCATTTGTCGCTCGATACGCGGACTATGATCGGCACTGACACGGAGGGAGTTCAAGTCCAATACTGTGTCTTCTTTCATTTCAGGCGCATACGCTAAGCCATCATTCGCGTGCTACCGAAGGTTGGTAGAGATAGTGCCAAAAAGGCTGCTCAGTGCGGTCCCCAGGGTGCCCATTGAGGCAATAGCAGCGACGGAAATGAGAGCGGCGATCAGCCCGTATTCAATGGCGGTTGCACCGGACTCATCCTCGATGAAGCTTATCAATGTATTCATAACCTGTCCCTTTCACTCAAAGTGTTATACTCAAATACCATAACGTCAATTGAAGCGGAACCGTACTAAACACGCATTGGTTTGCCCGCCTGAAATTAGGCTGACATTATAGGTATCGGTTAACGCCGTACCGGGGGCGTCGCCTACAAGGCAATCACCTATGGTATTTGTCGTTGCCGATGCTGGTGCATCGGTAAAGTAGGTAAGGCTGCCACCGGTAGCAGCATTGGCTTGGCCGTGTGCCTGGACAAGTCCGGTAAGAGGTGCTCCGTCATCCATCTTGGCATCCATGCTGTATGCTTCGATTGGGGTCAGGTTGGCAGTCCCTTGCATGCCGCCGGTTGCTAATGCTGCGGTGTAACCGCCGATCATAAAGTAATTCAGACCAGCAGCTGATCCGACATTTATGAAGTTACCTTTTTGGATGCGAGCTGTCGGCCATGTTGCTGACGCCTCAGCGGTTGTAATTGCAAGTGGTGATGCACCGTCCAAAACCTCGCTGAAACTTCCGTCAAGCAGGTTTGCATCGGTCAAATCCACCCAGAAAATGCCCCCCTCCTGCGTCCAGGCGTACTGGGCGCTGGTGCCAGCTACGATACCATCGATCAGACCGTTAGCGTCGCCACGACCTGTCGAGCCTGCCGGAACAAAAAGACCGAACGCCGTAGCTTGACTAGTGCTAATGTCTCCTGGCAAGCCATTGTACTTACCATTGAACGTATTGACCGCACCGTTATATTTCTCAATCTGTTGAACAGTTGCGCGAATACCGGCGGCCTTAATCAAATCCTGCCCGACCAGCACACCGCCAACAATCAGGCCGATGATTACCAGCACGATTGATAATTCGATCAGGGTGAACCCCTTTTTCTTGGCCTGCTTTGTGTTCATGGGCGGCTCTGGTTTAGTAATCCCATGTTCACACAAAGCACTATTCATGCTGACGTTATTATTCATTAGGTGTATTCCTGAGTGTTAAGTTGCATAAGTCATAAATGTATGACATAGCCCCACGTAGTTGGAGTACCCGGTGAGGCTATGCCGCTGATTATTATGGGTTGCGCTCCATCTTTGCGCAAGAACAATATACATACGCGCCAACAATAAACATACGCGATCTCCCGAGTAGAGATGATAGCCTATCCGGCTTATACGAGCCATATGGCAACAACCTTCGGCGCCGGAACCTGTGACATGATTCACGTGCTACCGCATGTTCGTAGATATGGTGCCAAAAAGGCTGCTCAGTGCAGTACCGAGCGTGCCCATAGAGGCGATTGCGGCGACAGAAATCAAAGCGGCGATCAACCCGTATTCGATGGCAGTTGCACCCGCGTCATCGTGGATGAGGCGTATCAATGTGTTCATAACCTGCTCTTTTCCTCAAGCATGATATTCATAGGCGTCTCCTGACACGCTCAGGTCACATCAGCAGCGTACCCTATGTCGTAGTTCAGTCTGGCACATCTGATTTAACAACATGCTAATAATGGATCGTATTTAAGATAAATGTGATCTAACGCAGCGGCGGCCACACAGGATGAACAATCTTAGGTCTTCGATCTTCGATCCCCTGTATTGTTATGGCACGAACCGTCGCACGCCGGATGATAACTGGTAGGCTATTACTATCTCGCGGTCAGTTGCGTCACACATGGTTGTACCGAGTTTAACGCGGCCTTCCGTTTCCAATCAATGATAATGCGTTCCTGAAACGTCATTGGCGGCTTCAAGTAAGTGGCATAACCTGGATAAGCCGCTCAACGAAGGTGCCATCAATCTCACCCGTGGTGGCCTGCAACGGCAGCGGGTGCTGTGGCTCCGCGAGATGACGCCAGAAGAAATCCGGCAAGTGGGAGATACCGGGCCGACCATCGACAGCATTGAGATGGCCGAGTTCGAGTCGCATGAAGCCCTGAAGGAATGGGTCAGCAAGAAAGCCCCGGCGTTTATGCAGTGAAAGCCATCTTTGTCGCTTACGAAGGTGTGACGTACAAACTGGAGCCTGTGGCGGAGAAAGTAGCCGCTATCCTCACCTGCTCGTGCATCTCTGCGAGCAATCTGGCCGAAACCTGCGGCAAGATGGTCGAGTACGGA
Source organism: uncultured Gemmataceae bacterium (assembly GCA_963834865.1). Lineage (GTDB taxonomy): Bacteria > Planctomycetota > Planctomycetia > Gemmatales > Gemmataceae > CAWIDK01. The sequence continues at coordinate 877,386 of CAWIDK010000001.1, read as the reverse complement.
AAACCGCTCGACGCCATTGCTAACGAGGTCGAGCGTTTGCAGATCCCCGTCGTTCCCTTCGACGCGGAGCAAGCCCAAATTGCCGCCTCGCTGTGGAAAAAGACGCGGGCAGTGGGCATGTCGCTCGGTGACCGCGCCAGCATTTCCCTGGCGATGAAAACCTCGCTGCCTGCGTATACGACGGAAGGCGACTGGATAAAATGCAACCTGGGGGTTGACGTAATCAAGATCCGCTGATCGTGCGGGGCGAAGGAAAGTCAGCGTATTCGATGGCCTGAAACAGCTGCTTGCGGCTCCATTGACGGACGACATGCCATGCCTGACGACGAAAAAGCAATCCCGATTCCGAATTCGGGCCGAGCGGAGGCCGTCCGGCGGATTCGGGAGTGCGAAAAGACTGGCCAGACCTGGCTCGATCTGGGCGATCTGGCCTTGGAAGAACTACCGCCCGAGTTGGGGCAACTGACCCACTTACGGCACCTCGCTTTGGGGAAAGAGCGTCTTGACCTTGAAATTGAGGATCGAATCGGGTGGGTCTATGACAAAAATCGGCCGACTCAGGCTTTTACGGATTTAAGTTCGCTCGTCAAACTGAGCGCGTTGAGCACGCTCAGCCTATCGGGGTGTGAGTCGGTGTCGGACCTGGGGCCGCTGCGAACGCTGACCGGGTTGAACACGCTTTACCTGTCCTGGTGCAAGTCAGTGTCGGACCTGGAGCCGCTGCGAACGCTAACCGGGTTGAACACGCTTCACCTGTCCTGGTGCGAGTCAGTGTCGGACCTGGGGCCACTACAGACGCTGACCGGGTTGCACACGCTTGTCCTGAAAGGATGTGCGTTGCTTCCGGACCTGGGGTCGCTGCGAACGCTAACTGGGTTGACCTGGCTTGATCTGTCCTTGTGTAAGTTGGTGTCGGACCTGGAGCCGCTGCGGACGCTGACCGGGTTGACCTGCCTTGAGTTGTTTATGTGTAAGTTGGTGTCGGACCTGTCACCGCTGCGAACGCTGACCAGGTTGACCAACCTTAACTTGTTTGGGTGCATGTTGGTGTCGGACCTGGAGCCGCTGCGGCCGCTGACCGAGTTGAGTCGGCTCATACTGGACGTTTGTAAACCGCTGTCTGACCTGACGCCCTTGTTGGATCTCGCAAAATTGCAGCACCTCGACGTTTTAAATACGGCAGTGCCTTTGCCCGACCATTTGCGGGATTCATTCGACGCCTCCGCAATAATGGCGTGGTATCGCGAGAACAAACTGGCGACCGGCAAACGGCCGCTAGCGGAAGTTAAGCTGCTGCTGGTCGGACAGGGGCGCGTCGGCAAGACGCAGCTTCGGCTGCGTTTTTTTGAAGGGATGGGCATTGCTCATCACGACCCGACATTGGAGTCCACCAAACATATCGACTATACCGAAGCGACCCATACGCTGCCGGAGAACCATCGGACCAAATTCTCCCAGGTCAAACTGCGTGTTTGGGATTTCGGGGGTCAGAATGAACTTCACTCCTCGCACCGCTTCTTCCTGGGTTCCCAGCGCTGCTTTTACATCCTGGTGCTTGCGGCAGACCGGCCCGCCAACGGGGAAAGCAGCGATTCCAACCGGCTGAACTACTGGCTACGTGTGATTGCGGAATACGGCCGGCGAGAGGATGGACAAAGGGCTCCGGTTCTCATCGTCGTTACCCGGAGCGATGTCGAACGGGCCAAATCCTACCACGAGGAACTCGATGACGCCGTTGAAACGGCAAGGAAGTACGAATGGTTCGGCGCTCATGTGGTCGAGGTCGTGCGGGGGCTGGGCTGGTCCCGCGGACTGAGCGAGAAAACCCACAAGGCCATCTGGGAGCGGCACGAAGCCGCAGCGAAGCTACTCGACGCGGCGATCAACGCGCATCTCGCTACGGTGATCGACCTGGATCAGGAAATCTCCCCCATTTACCATGCGGCCAAGGCGTTCGTCGAGAAGGCATTCTCCAAGGAACGGAGCGACGACGACAGCAATTTGAGGACCTGCCTCGCGGGCGACGACCTGAAGCGGTTCGCGGAATTGTTCGAGCAGAGCAAGGCCCAGAAAACTGAGGAAGAGCGGGAAGGCTTGCGACGCGACTGCCTCGGCCTGCTCAACAGTCTCGGCGTCGTCCATTGGGTCGGCGACATGCCCGAAATCGACCGGCAGAACCGGTGGAATCTCCGGGACATCGCCTTCAACCCGGAATGGGTGCGCCGCCCCGTGTACGATTTGATCCGCTGTGGTGACACCGATTCGGATCGCGCCGGGTTTCTTCCGGACCAGCAAGTTCGCATCGTGCTCGCGGAACGGCAGTGCGGCAATCCCGACGCCACAGACCTCTATGACCAGCTCCCGTTTAGGCGTGAGGATCGGGCGCGCGTGCTGGAACTGATGAAAGCGTGCCGGCTGGTCTTCGACCTGGCCTTCGACGACCGGGCTGAGGGAGGGCTTCTGGTTCCTGATTTGCTCCGGGCTACCTCCCTGCCGGACGAGAATGCTCCCGTCGGCACCTGGATGGTCAGGGCTCAGTTGCTGCCGGAAAAGGTGTTCCTGCGCTTCATCGCCCGGCACTACGATGCCATCGACCACCACGCCGGCCGGTGCTTCCGCAACCAGGTGGCCTGGCGGACGGAGAGCGAGAGCGTTTTGTTGGAAGCCCACTACAGTCCGCCGGGCGCGACGCTGCCGTATGTGCTAATCCGATCCGAAAAGCCTAAACAGTCCCTGCCCGAAACCGTCGCTGCGACCGTTCAGGCTCTCTTTGACGAGATCTATAAGGAAGAGCGGCTCAGCCACGTCCGGCGCGAGTTGACCAAGGCCGGCAAGCCGTCGAGGCTTCGTGCAAATGGCCCGTATGTCTTCCGTTGTGAGATTCTCGAACTGCCCAAGACCCGGAACCGCGACGCCAAGATGGTGCCGAAATTCACCATCTGGTTCAACGGGGTCGAGTTGGATTTCCCTTGGAGGTCTCTGAAGGGGCTGGGGTATCTCTACCGGTTAATCCGCCAACCCGGTGAATTGATTCCTGTGGGCGATTTCTTCCGCGCGGAACGTAGCGACGCGGCCAAAGGCTACAAATTCCGGCAAGAAGGTGCCAAGCTGGGAAGCGCCTCGGCGAGCCTACCGCGTCCTTCGCCAAAGTTCGCTGAATACTCGACGAAAAAGCTGAAGCAGTTGTGTAAGGCAGCGGAACTCAAACTGGAGCAGGAACCCGATTCCGAGACGGAACAAAGGTATGCGCGGCGGGTCCAGGAGCTGACTGATGAAATCGACCGGCGATCCAACCCGGAGTTGAAAACCGGGATGCGATCCGTCCAGGCGGAACTGCGAAAGGCGGTCAATGAACTGAAAGCCCGGATGAAGGAGAAGAAGATTCCCGAAGAACATTGGGGGCATTTCGACCATTGCGCGTCATCGGCAGAGCATGAATTTCACTTCAGGTACGATAAGCCGACGGACATTGCCTGGGATACGGACTGATCGTCCCACTTCGCACGGAGGGCGATGCCTCGGCGAAGAAAATCACAAGAAAAATGCACTTTTCTTAAATCCTTTCCAAATCTAGCTTTGCGTTGCAGACAAATCTTGTTTCAACGTCCCACTCGGGGCGTTCGTCTCAGCAAATACGGCCAGTGGTGCAGTTGCGAAGGAGCGGGTCCTGACGACCCGCACGCAAAGGGAATCCTTCTGTGAGGGGTACAGCTATGGCATTGCAAATCATCGCCGCAAAGGTCCAGACAGTAATCATCGGCAAGCCGAAGCAGCCCCCGAAGGCCGGGACCGACAAGGGCGAAACTGGCGGGAAGGCACGACGCTTCAAGGCCATCATTGGCACCTTCGTGGAGTTCAACGACGGCTGGACCATTCGCGGGCAGGACGGCCGAATCCACACGGGCCAGGGCACCGTGGTCCGGTTCAACTACCGGCATGGAACCTGGTCGGTGCAAAGTCCCCAGCGTTGTGAGACGAACGTGCTGGGCTACGTGTTCACACCGCAAGGCGAACCCTGCTGGCTCAAAGCCGAGCGGGAATCGGGTTTCACCACCCTCGACTTTCGGCGAAGTTTCAGCCCGAGCTTCGTAAAGCTTTGCGAGGAGGGTCACGCCGCGGCCGAAGGGAAAGCGGCTGCCCGAGGTCACCATGCAGCGTAAGGCTTGCGAGCCGTGCCGCTCTCCCTGCGGATCGTGTTGCCGCTGGCGTTGTTTTTCCACGAGTCACTTTAAGCGATGGGAGGCGGGCCATGATACTCGCCAGTGTTTTCGATCAGATTCTGGGAACGCTCTGTACGGGCTTTTTCACCGTGATCCTCGTGATCTCGGTGGCCGGGGTCCTGGGCGGCGCTTCCTCAAGCAGAATGAGGAAGCCCGAAAAGTGGCCAAGAGAATCGCCAGGGCTGCCGCCCTGAAGGCCGCACGAAGGTGGCTCAAGTGATGGCCGCCGCATGTTGCGGCGGCGGAGGGATCAGACCGGAGTGGCAATTGCCGCTTCTTTAGGAGGTTCTAGCAATGGTCGTGAAATACGAGAAAATCGACAAGCACAAGATCAAGACAAGGTCCAAGCCGCAGGCGAGACAGACCTTCGATCAGTCTGCCCTGATGGAGCTGGCGGACAGCCTTGTCACCGGACAATTACAGCCCATCGGCGTCCTCTCGGACTACACGCTGATCTGGGGAGAGCGGCGGTTGCGGGCGGCTCTTCTCAAGAAGGAAATCACGCACCTTTGGGCGGCTGTCTTCAACCAGGAGGTCAGCGAATCCGAGTTCCTGCTCATGCGTGCAGCAGAGAATTTCCAGCGGGCAGACCTTTCGGAAAGCGAAAAATGCCGGACCTGTGAAGAACTGTGCGAGGCAAATCCCCAGTGGCAGTTGCAGGACCTGGCCGGGCATCTGCACCTGTCGCCGGCAACGATCACCAAATACCTCTCCCCTTCGCGCTGCATACGCGAAGTGCGCGAGGCTTTGGAGGCAGGGCGCATTGGCATTTCAGTGTGCTACGAGATCAGCCGCGTTCCTGCCGAGCAGCAGGGCGAGTTGCTGTCGCTCAAGCTCTCGGGTGCGAGCCGCGACGCCATCGTCCAGGCCGGGCGAAAAAGCCGCAACGGAAATTCGCCAGCGGTCAGGCTGTCGAGGGTGAAAATCGCCATGCCGCAGGGGGCGACGGTGGTTATCAGCGGGAAGAAAGTCAGCATGGCCGAGGTTGTGGAGCTGCTCACGGAAACGCTGAAGGAAGCTCGCAAGGCGGCGGAACATTTTGATGTAAGAACGTGGGAAAAGATGATGGCTGACAAGTCGAAAGGTGGTGTGTGATGGGTCATGATGCTCTCACTATTCTCGGGATCGGCATAGGTGTGGGTGTGGGTGTCCTGCTGACATGCGTGCTGGCATGCGTGTTCGGCTTCCTGGGCGATGTGTTTCACGCCTGGACGGAGGGGCGCGACCTTTACCGCCTGGTGACAGAAAGACGGCACAAGCGACAACTTGAACTGCTCGACAAGCTCATCGAGCTGGAGAGAGCCCGAAACGGATCGCCTGGTTAGTCCTGTTTTCTTCTGGGGATGGAGACATCCGCAGCATGCTTACCGGAGGGATACACCGTGTCCAAGTCTACGATTCGCATCTTGATCTGTGCGGCTTGTGTGAGTGCTGGGGCTTTCTGCGTTGGCAGGTACGCATTTCGCCTGGCGGACGATCTCCAACGAGAGGCGGCGTTTATACCACCTCGGGACATGATCGGCCCAAAGGTGCCGCCGCCAATCAGCGAACAGCGGAGAGTGACGAAACTCGGCGGGAACCCCTTCGACTATGACAACGGCCGGCTCGTGCCAAAAGACCCGGTACTGCGACAGACAGCTGAAAACGCGGATACCTATTACACGATCAGCCAGGTTAGTGGTCATGTGGTTTGGGCTGCTCCACTGCTTGCCATCATCCTAATCGTCCTGCGGAGGATGGAGCGTGGGCGGTTGGATCGTTTGATGGCACGGATCGAACTCGAAAGAATCAACGATCCGCAACTTTGTCGTGACAGCAGAGATGTTGATAGCCCACGCGATGACCAAGCGGCTGGAAATGCGGAGACACCAGCCACGCCGGATGAGACAGGCCCGCTGGATAAGCCGCTGGCCCAGCCCAATTACGAGATTTAGCTGAACCCGATGCTGCGGCTGTTGAAACCCTCGTGTCATTAGTCCAGCGACCCTTAAACGGAAAGAAGGCCACCAATGTACAAGCTCTCGCGCCTCATGTTGATCGGTACCGTGCTCGCCACTTTCTGCTGTGTGGCGGTGCTGGTGGCAAAATACGGAGTGGCGATTTTCATCTGGATCGGCATAGCTCTCCTTGCCGTCTTCGCCAGGCGCGGATACGGGGCGTTCAGTTCTATGGGGACGGCACGATACGCGGATGCTGATGATCTGCGGGCATCCGGGATGCTCGGTGCGAAAACAGGACTCATCATCGGGCGGGTGACTGATGCGGCAAAGCGACCGCTTTCAAAGGCTGCACGGGAGCTTTTCGATCCCAAGGTGCCGTCGAAGGAAGCTTGCGAAGAGTTCCTGAAGGCGATGCAGCTCCGGCGCAAGCCGACGACCAACCCGGCGTTGGTGAGGTTGCCCAATGCGGTGCATACGGCGGTTTTCGCCCCGACGGGCGTCGGCAAAGGCGTGTCCTGCGTGGTGCCGTTCCTCCTGAGCAGTGCGGATTCGGCTGTTGTGGTGGATTTCAAGGGCGAGAACGCTCGGCTTACGGCTGAGCATCGGCGGCGGGTTTTTGGACATCGGATTGTGATGCTCGACCCGTTCAAGGTGGTGACAAAACAATCCGACACCTTCAACCCGCTGGAGTTCATTGACAAGGATTCGCCTGTGGCGATTGATGAGTGCCGTGACTTCGCCGAGGCCCTGGTGATTCGTACCGGCCAGGAGCATGAGCGCCACTGGTCTGACTCGGCCGAGGCGTGGATTTCAGCTTTGGTCGCCCTCGTCGTGCAGTACGGCGAGCCCAATGATCGGTCGCTGCAAACAGTGCGGACGCTGCTTTCGAGTCCTGACAAACTCGAAATGGCCATCAAGCTCATGGGGGCATCGGATGCGTGGGAGGGAATGCTGGCACGCATGGGCAACCAGCTCACCAACTTCCAGGGCAAGGAGCTTGGCTCGACGATGACCACGACGAACCGGTTCCTGCGATTCCTCGATACGCTGGCGGTCGCCGACAGCACCAAAACCAGCAGCTTCGACCCGGCGGATTTGTTGAAGGGAAAGATGACCATTTACCTTGTGCTGCCGCCTGAGCACATGCGGGCGCAGTCGCCATTGCTTCGGATGTGGATTAGCTCATTGCTCCGAGCTGTAATTACGAGGAGGACTTCAGTCATGAACAAGGTGCATTTCGTGCTCGACGAAGCGGCGAGCCTTGGCCACATGGAGGCGCTGGACGACGCGGTAGATAAGTACCGGGCATACGAGATAAGGCTTCAGTTTTACTACCAAAGTTTAGGCCAGCTGAACCTCTGCTGGCCGACGGATAAGGGCCAAACGCTGCTGAGCAATGTGAGCCAGGTCTTCTTCGGCGTGAATGACCTGCCGACGGCGGAGTATGTGAGCAACCGGCTGGGTGAGGAGACTATCGCGATTACCAGCGGTGGCACCAGCACTGGAACTTCGTGGAGTTCCGGGTCCAACGGCCAAAACAGTCATGGAGGCTCGACGAATAAGAGCGACAACTGGCAGCAGCATGGTCGCAAGCTCCTGAAACCTGAAGAGGTGATGATGCTCCCTGAGCGAACGGCCATCACCTTCACGCCCGGTGTCCCGCCCGTCTGCTCCACGCTGGTGCGGTACTTCGAGGAATCGAATCTGGGCCAGGGGCCGGGACCATTGGAGCGGTACATGGCAGCGGCGAAGGTTCTGTTCGGGTCGTTGGCGCTGCTGCTGGGCCTAGTGGTCCTGGCGATGCTGTTGTCAATGAACAGTCAAGGGCGGGTGGCGACCCAGCAGCCCGGTGTGATGTGGGATTTCCAGTCTCAAAAGTGAAAGGGCGGGTGCATTATGAGTCAGCGTGGATTTGTGGATGTGATGCGCGAGGCATTGGCAGAGATGTCGCCGGGCCTGAAAGGCGCGGTGGCCGAGATCGGGGCGGAACTGAACCGGCTCGGCAAGCAGGGATCGCTTGAGATGGCTCAGGCACTATTCAACGGGGGTGCATTTACCCCTTACGGGCCAGGGCAATACACGCCCACGCCGGAGGTCGGTAAGGGAAGCCAGGAACACGAGGTCCAGAAGGCGGAACCGCACCACGGACAGGAGCGGGAACACGGTGGCAGGGAGCTGTAGAAGTCGGAGATCAGAACCATAACCGAGACTGGCGGAGCTACTCCGCCACATTTTCAGAAAGGGTTAGACATGAGCGCGATATTCGCAGCGATGGTCGAAGGGAATGCGGCAGTAGCCGTGTGGGTACTCATGGGCATCGCGGTGCTCTGGTGGCTGTTCATGATGACATTCCGCACGGATGACTGGCTTCGGCTGGTCAAGGATGAGGAGGAACGCAAGGCCAAGCGCCATGAACGGGCGAAGGAGGGACTCAAAGGGGCTTTTTCCGTGTTCAGGTGGTGGATGAAGAAGTAACTCCGGGCGGGAATCGCCCCCCGCCATTTCACAACAAAGGGAGGAAGTCCGATGGCAGAAAGAACTTTGGGAGAGGCAGTGGCTACAGACTTGGCCGTCAAGGCCGTCATCTGGGGGCCTTCCATCGCAGGTGCGATACTGCTGGGTCCGGTGGGGGTGCTGCTGGGCGCGGCGGCTACGGTCGCCCTCGTGGTGTCTGGCGGCGACAACTCATCGCAGCCGTCCGCCGGCGACCAGAAGCGAAAGTAACGTGGCCGAGCCGGTCAGGCAGTTGAAAAGGTCAAGGACAGGGGCATTGAGAGGTGAGGTGCAACATGACGCTCGAAGAACGACTTGAACGCATGGAAGCGCTGCTCCTGGTGCTGGTAGGGCGCCAGCAGGTGCGGGAATGGTATACGACCTATGAGTTTGCCAGGGCCGTCGGCAAGGCGGAGTTCACAATTCGGGAGTATTGCCGCCTCGGCAGGCTGCACGCTGAAAAACGCCAGTCCGGCAGAGGAGCGCATCCGCAATGGGTACTCTCCCACGCTGAGCTGGAACGTTACCAACGGAATGGGCTGCTGCCTAATCCAAAGACCTGCCAGATCGCAACGGCGACCGTGTGATGGCATCAGTACATGCTCGATCAGGCGTCTTCGCATCGACGGGTCGGAAGGACAAGAGTTTGGAACGGTGATGGAGTTCGTGTGTGTCGTAACGGTGCAAGGTTCGTGGGCTTTTTTCTCGTGAAAGGTGGTGAATACCATGTCGGTTCTTTTCGTGATTCTCTGCGTCGTGTGCTTCGGGTGGATGTTCTACATGATGACCTTCCGCACGGATGACTGGCTTCGGCTGGTCAAGGATGAAGTGGAACGCAAGGCCAAGCGCCATAAACGAGCGGGCGATATCCTCAAGGGCGCGGTTTCCGTGGCCAGGCGGTTGTCTAAGAAGTGATCGGCGGGCGGGAAATCGCCCTTCCCGCCTCTTGTTCTAACCCTGTTTGTTGCGGTCCCGATGAGCTTCGCTGCGAGTCGGCAAGTGACCATTCCTTGCGTCAGGCGACTTTCGCCTGGCGCTCTTACTCGAACTATTTCTTGTTCAATGGTGGTTTCCAGTCATGTCCCGAAGCAATCGAAAACGAGATTGCGCAGTCCAGGAGGGTGCTCGACCGAGCATCGTCCCGGCCGGGACACCGGACTGGATCACGGCTGAACTCATCGAGCAAACGATTCGCGTCTGGCAACCGTACTACCAAGCTATCGTCACGCCCGAAGAAGCCGTTATAATGATCCAGTCGGTGGGTCGCTTGTATCAGGCAATTTCTTCGGGGTTGTCACCATGAAACAGTTCGTCGCATTGGCACGGGTGAGCAGTCGGGAACAGGAACGCGAAGGCTTTAGCCTTGAAGTGCAGGAAGAAGCCCTGCGGCGGTACGCGACGCAGGCCGCTGGCGAAATCGCCAAATTCTTCCGCATCGCCGAGACGGCCAGCAAGGGCGACGAACGCAAGACGTTCCGCGAGCTGGTCGCCTATGCCAAGAAGAACGCGGCTTTCCTCGATGGCCTGCTCTTCTACAAGGTGGACCGGGCTGCCCGCAACCTCTTCGATTACGTCGAACTCGAACGGCTGGAGTCGGAATACGACCTGCCGTTCATTTCCGTTTCGCAGCCAACCGAAAACACTCCCGCCGGCCGTATGATGCGGCGGACGCTGGCGAACATGGCCAGTTTCTACACCGAACAACAATCGGTCGATGTCCGCGAGGGGTTGTCGCGTCGCGTGCAGGAGGGCTGGTTCGTCTCACGCGGTCCCTACGGCTACCGCAACGTCCGCAAGGACGGTCGCGGCATGGTTGAGATTGATCCGCAAGCCGCAGCGAACGTCAAACGCATTTTCCATCTCTACGCCTACGAAAACCTCACGCTCGACGGCTTGGTCGAGCGGATCAACGCCGAAGGTCTGGTCTTCCGTGCGTCTCAGCCGAAGTTCCCGCGAAGCACGGTTCACGCCATTCTGAAGGATCGGGCCTACATCGGCGAGATTCTCCACAAGGGCGAATGGTATCCCGGCAAGCATGAACGACTGATCGACCGGGCGACATGGGATAGGGTGCAAGTTCTTCTCGGCGGGCAGAATTACCACTGCCACGAACTTACCTACGGTGGCGAGTTGATGACCTGCGCCCATTGCGGGCATCCGATCACCGGGGAATGCAAAACAAAGATGACAAAGGGCGGCTCCCGCTCTTATGTGTACTATCGCTGTGCCAAGTACACGAAAGCTGGGCATCCCCGCATTCGCGTGCCGGAGGCCGATCTCGACCGCCAGGTGCTGGCGATCTTCGACCGCATGCGGATCGAAGACGAATCTGTTCGAGACTGGTTCAGGGCCGTACTCGCGTCACAAACACGGGACGCGCAGGCGGAGTCTATGTCGCAACGTTCGGAACTCCAGCGTCAGGAAACGCTGCTGGTGCAGCAGCAGGACCGGCTGCTTAATCTGCGGCTGGCCGACGACATCGACCAGGAAACATACGCACGCAAGGGTACGGAAATCCGCGACCGACACGCTTCGATCAAGCTCCAGCTTGACGCCCTCGACCGCTCACACGACGAAAACGCCGAGCTGGCGTCCAAAGTGTTTGAACTTTCGCAAACGCTTCGCCAGCAGTGGCTTACCGCTGATTACGATGCAAAGCGTCGAATCCTCGAAATCATCTGTTTGAACTGCCGGCTCGACGGCGCAACTCTTGTCCCTGAAATGAGAAAGCCCTTCGACGTTCTCGCCGAAGGGCTCGTTTCTGAAAAAAGTCGGGGCGACTGGATTCGAACCAGCGACCTCCTGAACCCCATTCAGGCGGTACTGGCCGTGAAAGTCGCAAGGGCAGGTGGATTCTCGTCTTACGAATCCCACACTTCCTACATTTTACACCGCGGAGCCCACAAAGTCCATGTTTCCCACGGAATTTCCTACCTTTTCCTACCCGATGATTTCAGCTCATCGCGCGCCTGAACCAGTGGCGCTGCGTCTCGTTATCGGACTCCTTGGTTCCGGCAGATTCGATGCGTTGGCCGATGGGCCCGACGCAGATTGGCGGACGTGCGCTTTGTTCAGAGGTGGGGCGGACCGCAGCGCGCGAGGACTGAACATCGAGCTAGCCGTAAACCACCCCCCATCGGGTGGTGGAGCAGGACGGTCATGCGTTGTGGAGGTGTTCCTCGTCCGCCGGTCCGAAGCGAGCGCGGGAGCAAGGCCCTAATGACAGGTCTGCCAGCGAACCTTGTCGCTCCGGCTTGAGGCCCGTACCATCTTGTTGACTTTCTCGCTCCTACACCTGGTAGGTGGCGGGTAGTTTCGCCCACGCGCCCCGAGCGGAGACGCCCCGTGCTTCAGATAATCTCCGGCAAATTCTTCCCCGGCACCGGCAAGTTGAACGAGCGGGAATGCCACGCCATCCTGTTCTCGAACTTCAACTTCATCGGCAACATCGAGACGCCCGTTGCTACCCTGATTCCTGCCAGCCCCTTCTCGCAAGGCGCTATCACCCCCTATGTGTTGAAATACACACACCGATGGGAGTCGCAACCCGGCGAGGTTCTGGTGTTGCCGAACGACGCGGACGTCCCCGCGCAGTTCAGGCTCCTGGCGTCCTTCTGGTTCAAGAGCTTCTTCTACCCGGACAAAGGCTACGTCGAGCTACTGTGCCGCCCTGGGCCGAGGGACGCCCAAGACCACACCGTACCTCGTCACTTCGTCCCGAACTATTTCGACACCAGGCCGCTCCCCAACAGGGCGGGCGAGGTTGAGGGCTTCTCCGCGTTCGTGCAGCGGGTGATGGGGCTGCGCCGGGAGCAGTACACGCTCTTCATGTCCTGCCTCACCACGTTCTTCGACGGCCTGGAGGCGCTCGGTGCCAACTTCGACCTGGCGTATTCCATGTACGTGTACCTGCTCGAAGCACTCAGCAAGGCGGGCAAGTCTCAGAAGCCGACGTGGGTGGAGGACTACGACGACGCCCAGAGGACGCAGCTCGAAAAGGAGTTCGAGAAAATCGGCCCGGCGGTCGCAGCAAGCATCCGCACCATCCTCTTGAAGAACGCCTTCGTGAAGGCGAAGAAGACCTTCATGGACTGTGTGACCTCGAACGTCGCGGACAGCTTCTTCACCACGGAGGCCGAGCTCATCCGTCACGCCTTGCCGAAGTCGGTCCTCAAGCGTGCGTTGGAGAACCTGTACAAAGCCCGCTCGGGATACGTCCATAACCTCGCGGAGCTGTATCGGGAGATGCAAGTGCCGCTGATGGTCGAGTCTTCGGACGTGTACTACAGGGACCAGGAGCCCTACTTCACCTTCTCCGGCTTGGTCCGCCTGGTGCGTCACGTCCTCCTGTCGTTCCTCCACAAACAGGATGTCGTCGAGAAGGAGCCTGAGTGCGCCACCTGGCAGCAGGGAATGCGCGGCGTTGTCATGGCCGAGCTGGCTCCGCAGTACTGGGCGGCGAACGAACAGACCTTTCAGGTCTCCCAGGCGAAGTCCCGACTCCGAGGCTTCCTGGAGCATTTCCTGTCTAGCGGCGGGAAACAGTACCTCGACATGCGGCCGATCATGCCGCGGATCGAGAGCGAAATTTCGCAGGCGAAGCGGGAGGACGTCCCGGCCCTGCTCGCTCTCTACGGGCTGTTCAACTCTATCATCCCCGAGGAAGACCGGCGGCCGAACTGGGAGGGTATCCTGGGGAAATACAGGGCGGAGATGGACAAGTGCGGCATCGAGCTGCTGACGGTGAGGGTGCTTTTCTCGGACAACGTGCCTGACTGGAAGACGAGCGAGGTCCTGGCAGTCATCGACGCGTACGACCGGTCGAAGCACAATCCCAGGGAGATGAAGTTCCCCCGCGTCATCGACCTCGCCCTCCTGGCGTCGATAGCCAACAACCAGCTCGACGGCAACGAGATGACACTATTCGACACCTTGACGGACAGGATGCTCCTCGACGCCGCGGGGATGAAGCCGGTGCAAGACCACATCCGGCAGGCGAAGGAGAAGAGGGAGCGGATGGACCTCCGCACCATCCTCGGGTTGCCCCCGGTGGAAATTCCGGTGGAGCAGGCTTCACAAGGGGCGGGAGGCGAGAGTGGCGGGGCGACGCCGGTCGAGTCCAAACCGCAGGAGGTAGACGCGGGGGTGAGCTGACCCAATGCCGTGAGAGTTCGTTGGGCAGTTGCTGGCTTCGTAATTAAGGAGTTTCGCGCAACCTGCCTCGGACTCCTCGACTTACGCTCCGAAGCCGAATTCGCCAACGCTCTCCGGTCCGATACGCCGACGCAGGTTTCCTACTGCGGGGTGATCGCGGCGACGCGGACACCCACACTCATCCGGAAGCGTGCCGTCGGCGTGCGGGCAAAGCACTTTGCGACGGCAAAGGCGCTCGTTGAAAGCCTGAAATAGCGCCGCTACCTCGCCCTTTCCCCGCCCCTTTTGCATCTTCGTCGCATGCTACTCCGGCCCGGCTTCATCCTCCGGCTCAACGCCTGGGCCCCTGGCGACGCTCGATTGCAGCTGCGGCATTGCCGCCGTGCGCAGGGCGTAGGTTTCGCCGTTCTCCTGGGCCTTTCCGCTCTCCTGCATCAAGCGTGCAGCAGTCACCTCGACTCCCCATCCCCAGTCGATCGCCAGCAGGCAGAACGTGAAATCCGCCCGGCTCCTATCGCGCTGGCCTGGTTCGCGTTCGGGGGCGCCTTCCAGGCAACGCTCATAGCTCGGCCAGCCTCTGGCGTCGGGGGTGTGCCGTGCGGAGCGGATCGCCGGCGGGGCGGTTCGTTCCGGAGGAGCCACCATCCCGAGGGCTTCCAGGTCGGCCCGTGTCACTACCCTGCCGGAGCTGGCATGGACCGTCTCGACGCGCGGGAAAGCCGGCGCGTACTTGTCCTTGACGTTCAGGCTGCCGCTTACGCGGGTAGCACCTGATGCAGTCAAGTCAGCCCCGACCCCCTTGCGCAGCAGCCGGGTAAAGTCGGCGTCCGCATCGGCCACGGCGACCCAGGCTTGATAGCTGCCTGGGCTGGTGCGCAGCACCAGGAACGACACCGGCCGCAGCCGCTCCACCGCCTGCTCGCCGAGGTCGTCTAGTTGGATCAGCGCGGTGCCGGCAGAACGCGGACGCACGATGACGTTTTCCTGCCGCTCAGCAGCTTGCTGGAGGATTCCCGGAATGGCGGATCGCAGCTGGTCGAGGGGGCGGTTGCCCTGGAAGCTGATCTTCTCGCCAGCTGCGTCAGTGAACGTGAGGTCAAATCGCTCCGCGCCCACGCTAGCGAAGGCGTCGAGCATTCCCAGCGACGCCCCGGCCCGTGTTTCTCCTTCCGGTGACTGCGGCACCGGGTCTTCACCTAACCGGGCCTGATCGTCTCTGAAACAGCTGGCAATCCGGTAGCGGTCAGCGTTCACCGCTTTCGTATTGTTGTCTGCCAAGCTGGGCCAGCCGTTGATCGGCGGCATGCCGTGCTTTTCGCGATACTCCTGGATGATTATCACGAACTGCTCATGCAGCGCGTCGCGGCTGTCTCCGCGAGCGGTGGGATCGTCTGCGGAGGATTTTTCAAGTTGGTATGTCCACGGTTTGCCGGGCAATTTCGGTCGCCATGTCCAGCCCAGTTCCTTGAACTGGTCGGTCAGTTCTCGGCCGGGATTCGCGTCAACACCTTGCGGCGCGGTGAACGCCACCTGCACCTGGGCATAGCGGCGGTCGCGGCGGAAATGAGCGTAGCGGCCATCGCCGATGTCGATGCTATGCTCGGTGGCAACTTGCGGCAGCGCACCGGTCCACTGGCGACCGTGATGCTCCTGCGGTTCATTGGGGCGCGCCTGGTCCTCCGGCCCGCGTGCCTCGGCCTGTGTCATGCCGCCGGTCCGCACGCGGTCGGTCATGTCAGGCGTGGCATTGTTCATGGGGCGAGAGCTTGCGTCTGGACATCCTTAGCGTCAGCCTCCCCGGCCACGGCAACGGTCGTGCGCCGGTATCGGGGCGTGAGGCATATGGGGCAGGAAGGGGCGCATCGTTGGGCCTGCGTGCAGCGGTTTCGACTGGCTCGACTTTAGCTGGGTCCGGGCGGCCTGGCAAGTACCTTCAGGTTGCGGGCGTTGCGTGCCGCAGCTACGAGCCATGAACCGCTTGGGCGAGGGCATGGTTGCACGGCATCAGCGGTGGTCTACGGTTGGCTCTCCGCCTTTTCTCCCGATGATGCACTCCGCAGTTCTAGCATCCGGCGTGTCCGATCGATCTCGGCCTCAATGAGTGATTCCTCGGGGAGTGCCGTCCGGTAAGTCGATGCAAGTACCTTGTTCTGTAAGCCGCCCAAGGCGTATCTGGCTACGTCGCGCCCTTTTTCGGCGCAAAGAATGAGTCCCACCGGCGGGTTTTCCTGCGCGTACCCAATGTTCGCGGGCATAATTGAGGTACAGGTTCATCTGGCCCGCGTCGGCATGCGTGAAGGCGCCGAGTTTGAGGTCAAGCAACAAGAGCGATCGTAGGGTTCGATGGAAGAAGATCAGATCGACGGTGTACCAGACGTTGTCGATCCGCAACCGCCGCTGCCGGCCGACGAAGCAGAAATCGTCGCCCAACTCCAGCAGGAACGCTTCCATGTGGCGGATAATGGCTTCTTCCAGATCGCTCTCGCTGTACTCGGCCTTGAGATTCAGGAACTCCAAAAGGTAAGGGTCGCGGATCTCTTCTTCCGGCGCCAGCGCGTCCCCGGGCTGTGACGCCTGGCCTTTCTCCAGCATGGCCGCCTTCCGCTTCGACAGGGCCGTTCGCTCGTAGAACTGCGCCGACCTGGCGGTCGAGCTGCCGGACGGACCAGCCGCCGCGCAATGCCTCTGCTTCGTAGAATTGGCGGGCATTCAGGTTTTCCACCGAGAGCAAGCGGACGTAATGAGACCACGGCAAGGGAAAGGCTGTCGCCAGGGACACCACTCCCTTGGACGCAGCGGGAATGGGCGCGAGTGCTTGTCCGGTCTGTCTAACCGTGGTGTCCGGGGGGAGAATCGCCCGAGCTACGAATTCGGCAGACGGCGTCTGCCGAATCTCCCAGCCGAGGTAGAAGGCCCTCATCTGGCGTAGGTTGCGCTCCGAGAATCCCCGCCCAGCCGTGGCACTCAGGTCCATCGCGAGTCGCTGGATTAGCGCCTCACCGTATTCGGCCCGCGCCTTTCCGCCCTGCTCAAATTCGACGACACGTCGGCCGATTTCCCAATAGCTGGCGGTCAGGATGCCGTTGATTGCGCGTGCGGAAGATCGGCGGGCATGGTCGAGGAGGTCGGAAATGCCGGCGACAAGCGCGCCATAGCCGGGATCAACAGACTGAGACGGAGCCTTTGGTTTTCGAGATTTGGTCACGTCGCACCTCCTTGCGGTGCAATAGCTTACCATTACGGGCGCTGATCGAGCAAGTGATTGTCATCGTAGACATTTAGCCGCTGCCGATGGGTTTGACAACGGGAACCGCCCGCTGCTGCACGTTCTCGCCCTGCTGAATCAGCAGTCGGGAGGTCACGGTTTCGGGGCGCCGTGTGAGGGGCAGGTGGGGTTTGCCTTGGCGCCTGGAGCTATCGCCGTGCCTGCGGCTAATGACGGGTGTGATTCCTGAAAACTGGAAGCTACCCAGCAGGGCCGGAGAGCGCCTGTCACGGCGGCGCGGGCGGCGCCGGCCGCTCGGCGAAAGCTGAGCTGGGGCGATCGGGCCGCGTCTCGGGTAGAATAAGAGAGAAATGCGGAAGGCGAACATGGCCAGTGAAGCCGACCTGGTCGATGCGGAAGACGCCGAAACGGCAACAGAAGAAAAGTCTGGCAACAGGAGCCCGTCACTTGGACCAGCAGGAAACCCAGCGCATCCTCGATTTTCTCGGTCCCGACTTCCCGGCCGTCACGGCAGCGATCAAAGCCCCAGGAAAGCGTTATGAGCACGACACGATCCCATTGCTCGGCGTCTACCTGACTCCGGCCGACATGACCCTGGAGCTGTTCGACCGGTTCCGCGAGACGGAGTGGGCGATCTTCTACACCATCAACCAGCACATCGAGCCGCCGACTGACGGCACGCCATTCACCGTCTGGGAGTATGCGACGGTGGGCTTTGTGCGAACCGTCCCAGTCACACTACCAGAAATCTGCTACCACGTCACCGGTATCGAGAACGAGGCGAGCATCCGCACTCACGGGATTCAGATCGGCGCGCTTCGGGGCAAGGAAAGCCGGGGCAAGTTCGCCGACTCCCGATTCTACGTCAACGTCGCGGAGCGGCCCTACGTGAGCTTGTGGACGGAGCTGCTCTACGACAAACAACCCGCGCTGGTCTTCTCGGTCCGCACGACTGGGCTGAAGTTCATCGAGGACCCGCATTGCGCTCTGCAAGGCATCGGGGTAAACGGCTACATCCTGGTGGGAACGCTCATACCGGCCGACCGAATCGGCGAGCCGAAGCGGGTCGGGCCGCCGGCGCCGTGCGCACAGCGAATACGAGACCAACGGAGGAGGAGAAGGCCTCTTGAATATGGCCAACCCGGCGCGGTAAAATCATCTTCGCAGTAGCGGGCCATCCCCGCCTCAACTCGGCAACCACGACGGGCCGCCAGTCCTGCAAGAGCAGCGACGGGCGGCTCTTTGCGTTTTCCAGCGGCTGACGCTTCAAGGAAGGAGCGTGGCCCAGATCGGAGGTTTCTGAAGTGAGGTGAGACGATGGCGGTCAACCTGAACGACCTGGACATGGCTGAGGTCCGCGAGCATTACCAGCTCCGGGAACGGACCCACCAGCGGCTGCGGCAGTTCCACGATGCCGGGAACATGGCGGATTATGTGCCGCTGGCGCTGGGCATCACCGACCCGGCCGGCAATTACAGTGCGGCCGAACACGTCATCGGCCCGAAAATCCTGGCCGGATCGACCTTAGCCGAGCGGGACGTTTTCGATCTGGCCACGGCCATCGAGAACTGTCCCAACGCGAACCGGCTGCCGACGGTCATCTACGAACCGGCCATCCCCAACCTCAAGATCAGCGTGGGCAGCGAGATGGCCATGATGCTGAAGCCGCACTGCCACTGGGTTGGCAATAAGCGGACAATCTGGTCGCACCTGCTGCTAAAGCACGGCATGGACCAGCGGCGGGCCAATCAGGAGCTGCGGCTCTACTACCAGCGGGACGATGACTCGGAGATGGCCTATGAGGTCTGGCGGGACCTGTACCTGCGCGTCGGCCCGGACCTGCTGACGCTGGGCGAGCGGGCGGCGCAGGTCGCGAGGACCCAGGACGTTGAGCCCGGACAGCTGCGCTATCTATGGCCTGATGCGGTGGCGACGTTCCTGTTCGATCGGTTCGCGCGACGGTAGTCAGGCACGGTTGCTCGAAATGTAATCTCACGCGGCGTCACGCAAGTTTTTTATTCGTTTGAGTTTACGTCGCATTCCGACAAGCCGTTGCTCTTCGCTTCCGATAAATACGGAAAAAATGGCCAAAAAACATTGACTTAGCGGCCATCTTTTCCGTATCTTATAGAAGGGAGGTGAACGATGAGCGACGGCAAGAAGACCATGACCCTCAACCTCACAGAGGCTGAGATGGGGGTCTTGGAGGATCTGGCCAAAAAGAAGGACGTGTCGAAGACAGCTCTCATCCGGCAGGCGCTCCGGCTCTACCAGCTGATCGAAGCAAGGCTGTCGGTCGGCGAGAAGCTTGTCTTCGAGGATGAGAAGGCCCAGAAGAAAGCGGAGCTGCTGGTGCTATGAATTCCATCCCCGTTCAAATCTACCGGTGCGCGGACAAGACGATGGTGGGGGCAATTTTCCACCCCAGATTGTCGGCGAGCGCGCTGGTAGCGGCGGAGAAGGAATGGGGGCCGATAAGGCTCGAAACCTGGGAAAGGCTCGAACGCGAAGGTAGGCACGGCGAGATCCCGCAGCACTGCCATTGGGACTGGGGAAAGAAAAGCCTGAACCTGGGGTTTCTCACGTACCGGTGCTGCGGCATCGAATACGACGGAAAATACCAGGGCCTGCTGATGCTCATGCTCGCAGGCAAGTACGCGAGGCTCCCTCCGGACAAGGACAAGCCACTCGTTTACATCGACTACATCGAGACGGCTCCTTGGAACAACGGGAAGATAGTGGACAAGCCGCTATACGGCGCTATCGGCTTGTTGCTCATGCAGGCGGCTGTGGCGGTGAGTTATGAAGAGGAATTGCACGGACGGATCGGGCTCCATGCCCTCCCCCAGTCGGAGAAGTTCTATCGAGATGATTGCAAAATGACTTGTTGCGGACCCGACCTCTCCTACCAAAACCTACCGTACTACGAGATGACACGTGAAAGCGCGACGCGGTTCACGTCAAACTCTAGCGGGGGTGAAGCATGAGACTGAACATCAACCCAGACTGGCTGCGCAAGATGGCCGAGAAGGAGGATGACGGCTTCATTTCTGTCGGGGGGCTCGTCACCAGGATGGAAAAGGAAGACGCACAGACCTCGCCGACGCTGGCGGAGTGGAGCAAGGTCTTCCCGGTCAGAATGATGAAAAAGCTGAAATTCTCGCTGCCTGAGGGTGTTTCCGACGCCACCGCCCTTCTTCAGTTCTTCGGCGTACCGTCGCTGGAAGCATGGCAGGCGAAGTGGAACGGGTACTCTGTCGCGTTCCGTCAAACGCAAAAGTTCGATGCTCGCCGAGAGGCTGTTGCGGCGTGGGTTCGCGAAGCGGAGATCATCGCCAGCCAGATCCCGCTCGTTGATTTCGACGAAGCGAAGTTGCGGGCGATGCTGGACGATCTGCGGCAGGGAACGCGACTGGACACTCAAGCTGGACTGGATCAAGCCCAGTTGCTCTGTGCGAAGGCGGGGGTGGCACTCGTGTTGGTCCCCGAGTTGCCAGGAACGCGGCTCAGCGGGTGTGCCCGGTGGCTCGATGACAAGCACGCGATGGTGGGGCTGACCGTCCGGTACAAGTGGGCCGATCAACTATGGTACACCTTCTTCCACGAGATTGGCCACATCCTGCTGCATCGTCCGCGGCGGACGTTCGTGATCGATAACGCGGCCGACAACATGGGCGACGGCGTGGTCGATCAGGAAATGACAAGGTACGAGGAAGAGGCGGACGGGTTCGCACGCGACACGCTCATCCCGCCGGCCGCGATCGCCGGTTTTCTGCGTCGTTATGGGGAGACGCTGACGAACGAAGAGGTCCACGGCTTCGCGGATTCTGTCGGGGTCAGTCCTGCAATCGTTGTCGGCCGTCTCCAGCATGACGGTAACCTTCAACACTGGCAAGGCAACAAGCTCAGGCAGAAGCTGGAACAGCACTTCGTCACCGAGGACTAAGAACATGATCGGGAAGATTTACGTCACCAGCACCGGCGGCGACCCGGAAAAGGGCAGCCATGTCAAAGACCCATACCTCGGGCCGAATGCCTCGCTGGGTGGGTGCCGCCCCGACATTCGCAGGACGGTTCAGAAGGGCGACCAGGTTTTCGTGGTTACCGGGAAGGTGCCTGGCGTCGCTCAGGTCGTGCTAGGCGGATTCGAGGTCGCGGAGAAGATCAGCGCGATAGAGGCGTATGAGCGCTTTCCGGAGCAGCACCTGCGACTGCGGCCCGATGGGCAGGTGACCGGGAACGTGATCGTGAACGCCGATGGCAGGCAGCACGAGCTTGACCACCATCCGAAGAAAAGGTTCGACCAGCGAATTCAGAACTACCTCGTCGGCATCAACCCGATCGCACTGCTGACCCTGGAAGAGCTGGAGGAAGGGCGCCTGTGGACGCTGGACATTCTTCGCGATGTTTTCCAGAAGAAGGGGAACTCGATCCGCGAGATCATGGGGCGGTGCAGAAATCTGACGGAAAAACAGGTCATCAAGCTTCGTGAACTGCTGGATGCAGTGAAGAACAAGGCGCGTCAGCCCCAGCCGAAGGAGCTGCTTCGTGGGCTGGCCACTGAGGCCCGAGTGGCAGGCTAAGGAGCGAGAAATGGCGGCAGAAGGAACTGACAACCGGACGCCTCAATGCCAGGTCACCAGACAGCCGTTGCTGTTCGGTCCCAACCTGCCTTCAACCATTGAGGTCGCCGGCCCAGAAACGCCGTGTGACATTACCGCGATGGAGAAGCGTCGCGACGGCGGAACGCGCTATTGGTGCCGGACGCATCGGGCCGACGCCACGGCAACAGGGGGCACCCAGGCAACCAAGTGCCGCGCGGCGGATGCAGTCCCCATCCGGGCACACGAGATCGAGCAGCTCGACCTGAACAAGTACCAGGGCGGCGTTGCGCTCTGGGGAGCCGTTCCTGCCGTGTACGATACGACGCGGCTACCGATGGACCGTGGCATTCATGTCCACGCCCGCCTGACGCCAGATGCCCCGAAGGACAAGGACTTCACTTACCGGGCCGTGCAGCTCCTCGGGAAGGGCCTTCCAGATGAGGGCGCAGTCGTCACCGAGATCGACGCCATTTGTTACATGGTCAGCTCGATTTTCGGCTTTTCGATGAGCCTTGTCCCCTGCACGCATTGCGGCTGGCCGCATCTCGATAAGGACTGGTTCTCGGTTCACCCGCACCGTCGCCACCTGTGCAACAGGTGCGGTAAGCTCTTCTACGATCAGGTGACTGGGATCGGTAATCCGATCATCGGCATCCGGGAGGCATGCGGGTTTGATGCCCACAGCGTCGCACCGGCTGCGAAGACGTTGGACATTAAGCAGTCGGAATTCCCGGGCGGCCTTCAGATCTGGGGTTCAAATCCGGCGTTCCTGTGGACCAGCGCCAAGCACGAGGAAGAGGGCATCCACGTTCACGCCTTCAAGAAGGAAGATCAGACCGAACCGGATGAGGATGACACGTACCGCGAAGTTACCATCGACGACATCAAACTCGACCCGGTGATGGTTCGCGTGCTGATGGCGCAAAACGTCATGCCGTTGCTGAAGGGACGGGTCCTCTCGATAGACTGCCCCAACTGCGGCCATCCGGGGTTCGACGCCGGCGAGGCGGCCTATGTGCCCGCGGCGATGCACATCTGCTCGGAATGTGGTTGTCAGTACCCGACGCAGGGCAGGACGCGGAACGTCGTGGTCAATCCGCTCCCGGCCATCCTCGCTGAGCTTGCCAAGCAGGCGCCGCGCCTGCCCCAGCAGCATCAGCTGAATCTGCTTCCCGAGACGCTATGACCGACCTGCCCTAGTGGATGGGTCCAGCCATGACCACCGACGCCATCCTGACTCGCTTCGACGAGATGAACAACTGGCGGCACAGCGACCAACGTCCCGCACAAACCGCTTCTTGTCCGGCTCGTCCACATCGCATCGCCTGAGCCTGCCAGTCTTGAGTGGCAGATCTCGGCTCGCGGCTGGGTCAACTCCGCCGCATTCTCTTGATATTGCAGGATTCTGTCTTGCCGCAGCTGCTCCCGCGACGTAATGTGGTGCAGGGCGCACCATTTTGCACCAAGTTGCACCAGTGCGGAGGGGCCGGCCGTGGCGAAGCGCAAGCTGAAGAAAGCGCGCCTCTCGGTGTCGGTCACGGAGCGGCAGAAGGACACGCTGCAAGAGATGGCGGATCGGTACGAGGTATCGCTCGCCCGGGTCATTCAGGAGGCGGTTAAAGAGTTCATCGAAAACCACCAAGACGGTCGGCTGGCGCTCTTCGAGCGGCCGCCGCCGAAGGGCTGATGCCGCGGCGATGGCTGACGCGTGAGGATATTCGGGGGAGAATGTCCATGTCTCGAAGAGCCACGGAATTGCATCGTATGCCGCTTGAGTGCGCGGCGGCGGCCTGCTTCCTGACTGGCGTGAGGAATCAAGATCCCGTTGTTGGCTTCACGCACAACTTCTATCGCTATCCCGCTCGATTCTCCCCATTGTTCGCCAGATCGGCAATCGAGGCATTTTCCAAGCCGGGCGACGTGGTGCTGGACCCGTTTATGGGAGGGGCAACCACGCTTGTCGAGTGCCGTTCGCTTGGGCGTCATGGCGCAGGCAACGATGTCAGCTCGCTATCCGTCTTTCTCGCTCGCGTGAAGGCTACGCCGCTCGGAGAACGCGATATTCAGCGCGTCGTGGAATGGGTATGGGACCTGCCCGAGTACCTGAACCTGCATCTGCCGCCTGTCCGGGCGTTTGAGTGGTATCGCACGGGCTACCAGCGTAGCCTGCCGTGGCCAATCCGCAAGACCATAGAACTGGCCCTCGCCCGCCTCGGCGAGTTGTCAAGCCGAAGGCAGCAGCGGTTCGCTCGGTGCCTGTTCTTGAAAGTCGGCCAGTGGGCGCTCGATTGCCGATCCCGCATTCCATCAGCGGAGGAATTTCGCGCAGAGTTGTTCGATGTCCTGGAATCTTTCGTCGAGGGTATGCGGGATTTCCGCCGGGCAGTGGCCGACAACCCGCCGCCGGGCCATTCGCACGCCTTGAGCGTCCCGATCCACTGCCTCGCAGCGGACCTGCCGACGGCAGACGCGCTTGCTACCCTGCCGAAGCGGCCGACGCTTGTGGTGACCTCACCGCCCTATCCCGGCGTCTACGTCCTTTACCATCGGTGGAAGGTGCGCGGCCGGAAGGAAAGCGCCGCCCCGTTCTGGGTGGCGGACTGTCAGGACGGTCAAGGCCAGGCGCATTACTGCTTCGGCCACCGGAAACAGCAAGGACTCACTTCGTATTTCAACGGCATACGCACGTCATTCGCCGGGGTGCGGGAGGTCGTGGATACAAATGCGCTTGTCGTCCAGATGGTGGCATTTTCCGAGCCGGACTGGCAGATTCCGAAATTCCTGGAGTCGATGGATCAGGCCGGGTTCGATGAGCTCATGCCGAAGTCCCTTGGCATCCCTGTCGAAGGGCGGCTATGGCGCGCCGTTCCCGGTCGCCGCTGGTTCGCCTTGATTCAGGGCAACCTCGCTACGTCGCAGGAACTCGTTTTGTTCCATCGGCCCAAGTAATCCCTTCATCCCGCCTCGCCCGCACCGGCGTCGGCCGTGGCCAGTTCAGCAACGTCGAGGCCGCCAAGCGATTCGACCATAGGCAGGAGAACAGGAGCGATCGCCCGCGTGAACTGCGCCACGCGATCCTCGATGTTGATCTGCGTCTCCTCGTCTTCATCCTTCTCTTCCGTCTTCCGCTCGCTCCGCGCCTTCTTGTCCAGCTCTTCCTGGTGGAGCAACGCCAGGCCAAGCAGCACGTGGCCGTAGATGAAGCGATTGCGAAGCAGCTCGGCATCGGCGGAAGACGGCTTCATCTCCGACCGGAGGTAAAGGTTGTCCATGTTCACGTAGAAGTCGTAAACAGTCGGCTTTTCTTCTCCGTTCGTGTGTCCGTTGGCTTCCGGCGCGCCCGCGTCCTTGATCCTCGGCGCAGTGTACTTGTCGAACGGCGGCGATTGCTTTTCCCAGTCAGCCTCCGGGACCTTGATGATGCTCGGCAGGGTAATGCCCGACGTGGCGTCCCGGTCATTCCCCGGATTTTTCGCCGGTGGCTTTCGGCGCATGCTGGACGTACCCGATGGCTCGGAAGGCGGCTTGACCTTGACGACAAAGCTATTTTCAAATGGTTCCGTCCGCGTCGGATCGGTGACGATGGTCAGGAAATGCAGTTCGTCGCCGGGGTTGCAGTTTTCCGGCAGCTGGACGCTAAGCGTCGCGGCGCCATTCTGCAAATTTGGCCCCACGTAATTCGGTACCGGTTGCCTCTCGTCATCGACCTCCCGCCAGATGGAAAACCGACCCGGGTCGATGGACCGGCTGAAATAGTCGTTGACCGTATCGGTCTCGAAGGTGATCCGGCTCCGCATGTTCTTGGGCGTTTCCCGCTGCAGAACATGGCCATATTCCTTCCCCTGGAACTTGAAGAACGTGGGATACGTCGTGCCGTGGTAGGGCTTCTCCTCTTCCTGCACCTTGACGGTCTTGAATGGATTCGACGCGCGTTCGCCGCGCAGGAACAGCGACGCCAGCGTCTGCGACTTCTTCAGCAGGTTCTCCAGGATGTTTTCCAGAGGCTTGCTGTCAGCGAACCGTTCCTCGGTTTCCTCACGGCGACGCCGCTCCTTGAGCGATCGCAGGCCCTGGTGCTGCTTGAGCATGTCCTCTAGGGCGTCCTCCAGATCCTGCCGCAGCTCGCCGCCGCTGAGGCGGTCTCGGCTGTTCATGAAGAGGTCTTCGCGTGCGCGTCCTGAGAACCGGCTGCAATCCACGATGACAAGGACGGAGTCAGCAAGATAGCTCAAGCCGACATTTTTGCGGCGGAAGAAGTCCGGCGTAAGATGACCGTGAGTCTGGCCGTTGAGGGTGAAGATAATCCCTTCATTCTTTCGGTAGGTTGCCGCCCGGCCCTTCTTGAAGGCGTAGATCGTGGCCGTCATCTCCTGCGCTGCGGCGCTGAGCGGGCACGAGGAAGGGAAGCCCTCCTCCAGATTGTTGCCCCGATCGTCCTCCAGCCTGACCCCGAGCCCAGTCAGAGTTGTCTGGAAGCTCCCGATGTGCCCGCTGTACGGGCGGCATTCGTGCAGGCGGATCGGCAGCGCCACATCGGGCAGGAGCAGGTCCATGCGGCTCAGCAGGCTTGGCGTGGAGAAGATGATGTTCGATCGAAACCCTACTGCGTCGTACTCGTAGAGCTTGATGAGCGTGCCCCATTCCGCGGGGCGCCCGTACGCATTCTGGCCCTCGGGGAAAATCGGCATCGTGTCCGAAGAAAAGCGCAGAACGCCACCGTGACCGGGGAGCGTTTTCTTTTCGAGCACCCCAACAGGGGCCAAGTACGTGTAGACGGAGCTGCGACGCCCGTCGCCGGGGTCTTCGCGGCGCACGATGGTGAAGCCCCACTGGCTGTCGGACGAATGGTCGAAGCGACCGCGCAGGATGGCCGGGTTCCGGCGCGTGACGATGAGCTGGAGGTTGCGGCGGCCGCAAAACTTGAGCACGCCCGTGCCGCCCATGTTGAATTTCCCCTGCACGAAGGGGATGCGCAGCTTGTTCGACTTATCAAGCGAGAGCAGGGTGTCGGGCATCTTCTCCGGCGTTTGGCCTTCGCCGGCATCGGCGATGGAAAAGCAGGGCTTGCCCGGAGGTTTGGAGCCGGTCGCGGACAGGGTGATTCCCCGCGCGATCTGGGTGCGCTTGTCCGGCGACCAGTATTTCATTTGTCCCGCGTGAGGCTTGTCCGCCGTCGCCCCATCCTCGTAGAACGCAGCCACGGCCTCGCGGATGCTCGCAGGAGCGGCATTCCCCGCCGGGTCTATGCCTCGCACCAGACACTCGTTCATCAGCCTGGCATCGACCGAATTGATGATCTTCTCGATCAGAGCCGGGTCCGGCTTTGCCTGCTGGTTGCCGGCGGAGTTGAAGTTGGTTTCCCGGTCTCCGTAGAAGCGCCAGTACGCCTGCATGTCCCAGTATCCGGCCTCCTTCAGGAGCCGGATGAGTTCATCTTCTGAATCCGCCGTCATTAGGGCGATACAGAGTTCTTTTGCCTGGACGTCGGTCATTGCACGGACCTCTGTTGCGACGGAGTATTGGACGGTACTCTAGGTGATTCTCGGGGACTCAGCGTGTGTCGAGCTGGTCCCAGTGCCGATTGCTTTCCTGCTCAAGGTCGAAGTCTGGCAAGAGGGAATAGCCCTGCCGGCCATGCTGGGTAATGAGATTAACGTTGCGCAGCCACGCGAGCGTGAGGTAAGTCTGGTAGTCGGGTATCTCCGAGTTCGACGCCGAGTCCTTCAACGGCAGCAGTCCCTCAACTGTGAACCGCTTGCCTGCCGCCCCGACGCGGATGAGGGCCCGCAGCAGCGCTTGCAGCACGGCTCGGGGTGCCTTGTGCTCGTAGGTCTTGGCCTCGCTCTTCGACCAGCCGATCTTGACCAACGAATCACCCTCCCGGATGAATTTCGGGTATTCGGCATTCGTCTTTTTGCTCCTGCGCGCTTTCTTTCGGCGGCTGGCCTTGACCTTCCGCCTCGCGGGGGCAGTTGTCTTTGTCCTCATATCCCCGGCGCGAGCGTGAATCCCGTTGTCAGATGGTGATGCCGCGATGACTTCGGGCTGAACTTGAGCCGGCTCGCTTACTGGCTGGGCACCAAGCGCGGTACTGAGCAGTTTCGCCCATTCGGCGATCCGCGACAGATGGTCATAATCGCCGCCTTCTGCCGCCTTCGCAATGATGCTTCGCAATTGCTGCTCGGCAGCCCGCAGGGCCGCCGTTGCCTCTCTTAGTGCGTCCATGCTCCTATGGTATAGCGAAACTACAGGGAGGCAAGGTCATCAGCGAGAAATTTCACTGTACTATAGCGGTGGCCGGCTCTCTGCTCTCCTGCGCAGCCCTGCCAACCTTGCACTCCGCCGTTTCCTGCTGCGTCACTTTGCCCGCCTTCGCCCGGTCTGTTCCACTACGGTCGTTGCCGCGCAAGGCGTGCCAAGGGCCTAGCCTGGGCCATTTCGGCGGCTGCCTCGAAGTCCCCAGCCGATGGTCAGCGATGGCAGGTCAGAAGAGGCTGAGCTGCACGGTACGCTCTCGCTTGGGCTTGGTCCAGCGGCGACGTTCGGCAGGATGCTGCTGACCGTTGTTGCTCGATGTTTCAGGGACAGGGCCCGTAACGGGGTCTGCCTGCGGCGGCGCTGAGTCAGACTCGTTGGTTGAGATTGCGGGTGCTGCCGGCGGGGAGGGCGGCGTGCTGGCCCCCGGTGTGTCAGCGAGGACGGCGGCACGTTTGCGGATGCGTGCTGTGACCGGTTCCTCGGCGGCCAGGCGGCGCGTACCCGTCCGGCGGGTCGCGGCCTCGATGGTGTTGGCGGCCTTGAGGGCGTTGATCTGCCCGGCGACTTCAGAAACCGTCGATTTGGGCGGCTCGGAGCCCGCCGGCTGCGATTCCGTGGTGTGCTGCGGCTCCCCGCCTTCGCGTATCGGCTCCGGCGATGAGAGATCCGCCTTGAGCTGGTCGCGCAAGCTGGTCAGCTGCGTCAGGTAGCCGTCGTGGGCAAACGGCTTGCCCAGGCGGGCCTGGTAGTCGCGATGCTGGTTTTCGGCGATGGTCAGCTCCTGCTGGGTGGACGTGCATTGATTGCCGTAGCTGCCGGCCAGCCAGTTCAGAGCGTTGAGGACTGCCCGCGGTCCGTGGTGGTCGCGTGAGAGCGCGTCGCGGCGGGTGGTGGCACCTTCCAAGTAAACCTCGGGGTTGAAGCTCGGATCAAGCAGGAGTCCAAAGCGCAGGCCGCGGTAAGTTCCCAGCGCAATGCGTTGCGGCGCCCACACCTTCTCGGGCAAGGATTTCAGGCGGTCGCCAAGGATCGCCAATTCCTCCTCGCGGGACGCGGAGCGGGCGCCGATGGTGATGGGATCGGCAGCATGTGCCTTGGCGGTCGCCATGTCTGCGTTCAAGGCCGCGAGCCGCTTGGAGAGCCGGTCGATGGTCTCGGGCAACTCCCGTAAGCTGCGGCGTGCGATGTACTGCTCGTCAGCGTGGTTCTTTTTCAGGACGGAGAGCCGTTGCAGCTCGGCATCCGCTTCGGCGAGCGTCAGCACCGCCGGATTCCCTGACGCGATTGCCTTCACCTCGGCGTAGGACAGCTCCTGGCCGCCGATGTCGTCGGCGCGGCGCACGCCACATTCGCCGGTCATGACCTGGGAGATAAACCGCGCCTTGGTTTCCAGAGCTTGCCACATATACGAGTCGAATGATCCGGTGGTGACGTAACGGTAGATAGCAACTTCCTCGTTCTCGTTGCCCTGGCGGAGAATGCGGCCTTCGCGCTGCTCGACCTCTGCCGGCTTCCAGGGCGCGTCCAGGTGATGCAAGGCGGCCAGGCGTTTTTGGACGTTGGTGCCGACACCCATCTTCTGCGTGCTGCCGATCAGCACGCGGACCTGGCCGCTGCGGACGCGGTCGAACAGGGCCTGTTTCTTGGCATCGGAGTCAGCCTCGCCGATGGCGGCGATCTGTGAAGCCGGGATGCCGCGGGCGATCAGCTTGTCGGTGATTTCCTCGTAGGCCGAGTAGCCCCAGGGCGTGGGATTGACGCCCATGTCGCAGAAGATCATCTGCGTGCCGCGCGTCGGCGCCGTGCGCTGCCAGATGGCAACCACGTTCTCGACCAGGGCATTGACCTTGGAGCCGGGAAAATCCGGCGCCGCCGGTGAGAGCATCCGGCCGTCAAGGGCCAGCTTGCGGCCGTCGGTGGTGATGGCAAGCGCGTTGTCGTCGCGGGGATCGACCTTCTGCGAGCGGAGCCGCTCGTAGCGTTCGACGAGTTTCTGCTGGAGGGCGTGCTGCTCCTCCGACATCGGGCAGGCGACGATGATCGGCTTGCCGGTTTCTAACCTGGGCCTGGGCAGGTCGAGCATGTCGGCCGTCTGCACGTCGGCGAAGGCGCGGAACATCTGCTGCAACTCGGGCAGGTTGACGAAGCGGGCGAAGCGGCTGCGCGGCTTCAGCGTCTTACCGTCAGGGGAGATTTCCATCGTCTCGACCACCTCGCCGAAATTGGCCGCCCAGGCGTCGAAATGGTCGATGCCGCGGGCCTTGAGCCCCTCGGGATCGAGGAAACGCTGCATCGTGTACATTTCACACATGGTGTTGCTGATCGGCGTGCCGGTGGCGAAGGTGACGCCGTGGCCGGGGTGTTGCTCGTGCAGGTAGCGGGCTTTCATGTAGAGGTCGAAAGCGCGCTCTGAGCCGCCGGTCTGGATGCCGGCGACGCGCTCCATCTTGGTCGGCGTCTCCAGGTTCTTGAAGTAATGCGCCTCGTCGATGAACACATGGTCAACTCCGAGTTCATCAAAGACGAGCCCGTCGTCCTTCTTGTCCTCGGCGAGCAGGTCTTTGAGCCGGGCTTCGCGCGCCGCTTTCTGCTTCTCGATGGTCTTGATGAGGTTGCGGTGGCCGCGGGTGGCGTTCCTGCCGGCGCCCTCGATCAGCAACTGGTTGTATTCGGTGATCTGCTCCATCAGGAATTGTTCCTGGTATTTGCGCGACATCCCGATGCGCTCGAAGCTGCTATGGGTCATAATGATGCCGTCCCACTCGCCGCTGGCGATCTTGGCGGTCAGGAACTTGCGCCGCTCGCGGGTCAAATCCTCCTTGGTGGCGACGAGCAGCCTGGCGTTGGGATAGAGCTGCATGAACTCGCGGGCGAACTGCTCCAGCATGTGGTTGGGCACAACGTAGATCGGCTTCTTGGCGAGGCCTGCCTGCTTCATCTTCATGCCGGTGGCGGCCATCGTGTACGTCTTGCCGGCGCCGACGACGTGGGCCAGGAGCGTATTGCCGCTGCTGATGCCGCGCCAAACGGCGTCGTTCTGGTGTGGCATCAGGGTGATCGCCCGGCTCATGCCGGGATAGTCGAGGTGTGAGCCGTCGAAGAGGCGGGGGCGGAGGTTGTTGTAGATGTCGTTGTAAGTCCGCACCAGGCGCTCGGTGCGGTCGGGATCGGCGAAGACCCAGGAGCGGAACCGTTCTTTGATGATTTTCTGCTTCTCGCGGGCGGCGAGTGTCGCCTCGTGATTGACCACGCGCTTGTCGGGATCGGCGGGGTCGGGATCGTAAATGGTCGGCGTGGTCATGTTGAGTGCCAGCTCCAGGAGCCGTGTGCCGAGGATGCGTGGCGTACCGAACTCGGACGTGGCCGCGACCGACCGCTCAGCTTCGGCGTTGGCGTCAATGCTCCACACGGCGTCTTTTTTGAGGTGACCGACCTGGATCGCCGCGGGCCCCACCTTAAACAGCTCGGCGGCGAAAGCCTGGATGTCGGATTCGGGTACCCAGGGTGCTCCCAGATTCGCGTCGATGTCGCCGGGCAGCACGTCCTCGGGCTGCACCGTGCGCAGGGATTGAGCGTTCCTGGCATAGGGCGGACCGGCACGCAGGGCGGCGGCGAGCTTGGCGCGGACGTTTCCCGAAAGATAGGCGTCGGCGGTCTGCCAGGTTTTCGTTTCCGGGTCGTGGAAAATGAGGTCGCCCAGCTCGTCGATGATCTGGTGCTCGGGCTTGCCGTAGAGGTTGGCGATGAAGGGCAGGTCGATGGCGCCGCGCTGGTCGAGGGATACCAGCAATCCCTCCTCGGCGCTGGCGACGGACGTGACGGGCGGTTTCTTGCCCACCACGTCCTTTTGCATGATGGCCGCTTTGGCGGCCTTGCCGGTCACTTCGTCGTAATCTTCCAGGCTCATCACCAGCATGGCGTCCGGGTCTTCGCGGAATTTCACGATGTTGGGCATGCGGCGGATGACGTTGCCGTCGGCGGTTTCGCTGAAGCTGGTCTTGTTGATCGGGCCGTAGGCGTGGACGAAGCGGTCATAGGCGTAATTCAGCTCGCGGCGGGCGTCGGCCCGGTGCTCCTCCGGCCAGCCTTCGTTCTGTGAGGCAAGCACGCGGCGGGCGCGATCACGCAGGCCGATCAGGGCGGCCAGGCGCTTGCCGGTCATGGTGCCGCCCGCCTTGAGTGCGGTGCCGCCGTAGACGACGGGCTTGGACTGGCCGGAGAGGCATTGGCAGATCGTGTGATCGTCGGCGACGAAGAAACTGCCTTCGGTGATATGCGCCGCCAGTGGCGGCGGCGTGAATGCCGGCGCGGGCTCCTGGCCATCGGCAAGCAGCGGTAGCGGATCGAATTCAGGCAGCCGGCGGATGGCGGCGGGGAGCTGCTGGGCGAGGTTGCCGCTGGGCTGGAGGCTATAGCCCGTGTCGCCGTAGAGCGTGTCCTGGCGGCTCCAGGTGCCCAGCACCATGTCGTCGTAATGCTTGATGAAATACCGGTTGACCGGCACTTGCACGCCTTCAATGGTAATAGGCTCGGTGCGGAGCCAGTCGGGATCGGCGTGCCGCTCGGGCTCGCCGGGGAAGCGTTTGCGCAGGAAAACGATGTCGGTGACGACCGCCGTCCCTTCCCGCTTGAAGGCGTTGGAAGGCAGCCGGATCGCCCCGACGAAGTCCGCCTTCGAGGCCAGATACTCGCGTAAGCTGGCATTCTGCTTGTCCAGCGTGAAATGCGATGTGACCAGCGCCAGCACCCCGCCCGGCCGCAGGGAATCCACCGACTTGGCGAAGCAGAAGTCGTGCAACGACAGCTTCTGGCCGCGGTAATCAAGCTTCACGTCGGCGAAGGGCACGTTTCCGACGACGGCATCAATCTGGCCTTCGGGTAACCGGGTATCACGGAAATTCTCAATGCGGATGTCCTGGCTGGGATGCAGCGCCCGCGCGATACGGCCCGAGAGGCTATCCAGCTCGACGCCGATATACCGCCTGCCTTCCGTCCCGTCGCCCATGAAATTGCCGATGCCGCAGCCCGGTTCCAGCAAGGTTGCGTTGCCGGGGATGCCGAGGCGGTCAATGGCGGCATGGATGGCGGCAATGACGGAAGGAGACGTGTAGAAGGCGTTGAATGTGGTGCGCTTGGCGCTCTCGTACTCGGCCGGCGTGAGCAGCGCTTGCAGCTCCTCGCCGATGGCCTGCCAGGACGCATCCTTGTAGCGGCCGGTGACGGGATCGGGGAATATCGACAAGGCCACTGGGCCGAAGCCGCAGAAGCGAGCGAGGGCTTGCCGCTCCTGGGGTGTCGGCTCGCGCTTGTCGCGTTCGAGCCACTTCAGGACGCGGATGGCGCCGATGATGTCCTTGGCCTTCGTCTTCTCGCCGCTCGCGATGGTGGCATTCGCATTGGTTTTGGGCATTCTCTGCATTGGCTGGTCTCCCCTGGCTGTTGGCGGCCCCGCTGCCGGGGCCGGATGGCACGCCAGGGAATCAGCCCCTAGCCGGGGCGCAGCGAGCGGAGCCTGCGGAGCGACCGGGCCAGCGGAGAATTGGGGGAGACCTTCAGGGGGAACCGATTGTCCGCTGGCCCGGCCCGGCGGGCTGATTAGCGTGCCGCCATGTGCGTCCGGGGGCGGGGCCGCGCCGTCAGGCGGAGAATCGCCGGTTGGAGCCGTCTCGAAGTCAAGCCGCGGCTGACGCTGTCGCGTTACGCGGGCGACGTGTGACGATGAATGAACGCCATTGCTGCTTCGAGGGTCAGGGGCTGGCTGTCGTCCGGCTGCGATTCGCGCGGCAAACTGTCCTGCAGTTCCTGCAGGGCGATCTCCAGCGCCTCGCTCGCGATCTGGCTCGGGTCGCTCTCCGGCTTTGCCTGGGAGAGCCGCTCCTTCAGGGCCACGTGGATGTCCCTCAGCTGGCTGGCGTAAAGGTTGATGGTCGCAAGCAGGGTCCGGGTTTTCAGGAGTTGGTCGTAGATCTGCTGGCGCTGCTGCAGAAGTTCCAGAACGATCGTTTTGTACTGCATGTGGTCCTCCTTCGGGGTGAGAGATAAGGTTGATTTCAGCCGCGGGCGGATGGCCAAGGCCGGGGGAGAATTCAAGAAAAGGTTGTCGCCAGCGTGACGGCTTCCGTGCCATAATCCGAACGATTAGCAAGGTTGTTCCGCGGCGGGATTGCTGCGGCCCTTCGCGAAATGCAAGAGTCGTGCCGGAGACCGGCGCGTGTCGTTTATGCAATTGATCGGAGCGCCGATGGCAGTGTCATGGGGAGGCGTGACGGGTTAGACCGTGGACTGCATTGGAAAGGCGTACAGACGCTAAATTGACGGTTGGGTGTGTAAGGAGTGGCTCCACTGAATTTCGCGCGTCCCAGGCGTTCCTATTGCGAAATACGGTGTGAGTGTCTCCTGATCGTCCTGAATGCCACTTTCCTACTTATCCACATTCTTGGGGCGATAAGCTATAGGTAAGTAAGATATAGGTTTCTTATATATAGGTTTGTGCGACCAACTTACCGTGGCGAAAGCCGCAGTTTTCCGTCCGGGCCGCGACCAACTTGCCGTGGACTCCGCGACCAAGTTACCGTGGATAACTTTATACCTCTGCCAGTTATCCACAGGCAAGCGGCGCGCGCCTGGCGCGACCAAGTTACCGTAGCCCCCGCGACCAAGTTACCGTGGAGGTCGATACGGCGGGTCAAGTGGTTATTCGCAGGCCCCCTCGCCCTGTGCGGGGTTGCTCGCTTGGCATTCCGTGGCGTTCCGCCTGTTGCGGGCGCGACCAACTTACCGTGGCTCCTTCCTGCGAATTCAACGTGTTACTTAAACGGCACCCTGGCCTTCGAGCAGGCGCGGAGCATGGGACTTGGGTGCGACGGGCGGCGGGCTGTGCGACAGCGTCATGCCGCGGTCATCGGCGGACATGCGGGCGGCCGGGTAGGCGGATTCGACCTGGTGCAAAGTCTGCAGAAACTTGCGCCGGAAATCGCGGATGCGGGCGAACCCTTGCCCGAACTGCTCATGCAGGGAATCCCAGGCAATGAACTGTGGCCTGCCGGTGGGAACGCGATGCAGCCGCTGGGCTAGCCACACATACACGTCAAGCGCCATCGACGACGACGCCAGTGCCGCGACCGCCCGATGGTCAAGCGGCACGGC
Source organism: uncultured Gemmataceae bacterium (assembly GCA_963834865.1). Classification (GTDB taxonomy): domain Bacteria; phylum Planctomycetota; class Planctomycetia; order Gemmatales; family Gemmataceae; genus CAWIDK01. Next base: position 842,345 of record CAWIDK010000001.1, on the reverse strand, counting down.
GTGATCGCCCAGGGTCTGGAAGTACTCCTCGCTTAAACGCACGGTGGACGGCCACAGGACGTGCTGTTCCGCCCGCGTTGGAAACCATAGATCGAAGGCGCTGACGAACTGGGTATTAACCTGGATCGCCCGACCCTCTTCGATCACGCCCATGCGGACAGTGGCGGCTGCCAGCCGGGCGAGTTGGTCTTTCAGCGCCCGCAGCTGCTGGCCGTTGGTCTCCAGCCCTAGCGAGCGGGCAAAGGCAGTCATGGAATGCTCGACATCGACCACAGGCTGACCGGTGCGGACTGCTTCGGTTGCCAGATGAATCAACACCAGGCGAGGTTTCTCGCCGTAGGGCAGCCCGAGCTTGGTGAAATCGCCCGTGCTCGGGTCGATGGCCGAGCCGGCTTCGATGCGCAGGCTGGCGTTGCCCTGCCTACGATCCCATTCGCGCACGGCGTCGCCGGGATTCTTGTACGGGATTCCGCACTGGCACTGGACGGTGTGCAGGAAGTCGATGCGGTCGGGCGGCGTGCTGCGGATGTTGGTGGCGGCGTCCAATAGGCGCCGCTGGTGCCGGGTGAGTTGGGCGACTGAATGGTCTTGCATGGTGCGTGCTTTGCCGTGAGGAATGCGTATCGGTAGCACGCCGGGCGGGGTGATGTCAAACGGCTTTGGCGAGCGGTAGTGTCTCAATTTGAAAGTTAACAGCCAATCCAATAGCCTTTCCTTCTTGACTGCTCAGGCAGGAGTCAGCATACTTACCGCATGAGTAAGAAACCGATACGTCCACGCGATCCAAACCAATTGGCCAAGTTCATTATTGATGTTGCAACGGGTGAAGTAGTTTTGCGAGAAAAACGCAATGATGAGTCACTACCCGGCGCCGCAAAGGGCATTTTGGCGTCGCCGGTCGGCAAGCCGCCCTCTCTCACTTGAGCAGCCCGTGCTTGTGCAACCAAAGCTCCATCGCCTCTTCGAGCAGGTCTTGGATGGAGTTTGGCTGAATGCCTTGCAGCTGGCGTTCAAGCGAGGCGCGCTTGAACGCGCTGGCAAGTTCGGTGCGGACGCGCGCCCCAACAGGCACCCGGCCGACGCCGGTCAAGGGCGATGACACCTCGGCTACTGCCGCAAGTGAACGGGGTAACGCCGGTGGTTGCTCGGCGATCCGCTGCGGCGTCTCCGCGGGTGGAGGGGATGTCCTGGCGTCGTTGCGTGGTTTTCCGTTGGTGATGAACTCCTCGGCGAGGTCCGGATCAACATCGTCAAGATTCTTGATGCCTTCAACCAGTGCTCTGCGTTCTACCATAGTGCCTCCTATCAAGCTGCAACAGGTTTTGGTGAGACGCGTGACCTTGGCTTGGCCTTTGCCTTGGGCTTGGTGCGCGCCTTCTCGGCTTCGGGCAGCAGCTCGCGGCACAGCTGTCGAATCTGCCGCGACGCTTCACGCGACCGGCTGCCCAGCTGCCACACCACGACGCCCTGACCCGGAGCGTCGGCATACACCTGTTTCAGGGTAAGAGCGATCTTGGCTACCGGCAGATGCAAGGCTTCGGCTGCGACCAGCATGTCCTGAGTCAAGCGGTATCTCTTGCCTACCATGCTGAGCACGATGACGGCGCGTGGCCGGTTGCGGCGGATCTTGCGGGCATGGTGGAGTGCCAGGGTCGCCTGTTTCAGCGCCCGTACCTCCAGCATGCTGGCCTTGCACGGCACCACGGCCAGGTCGGCAATCAGGAGCAGCGCGCGGCTGGTCTCGGTGTTGCTTCCCGGCCCGTCGGCTACCACGTAATCGGTGTTGCGGGCAAGTTCCGGCAGTTCGTCCAGAATCTGGTCGGGGCTGCCGAGGCGGACGGCCTTGATCTCGGGAATGGCTTCCTGTAACCAATCGGAACTGCTATGCTGGGTGTCGCAGTCGGCGAGAGCCACGCGGTGGCCCTGTTCGTGGAGCCAGGCGGCGAGATGAACGGCGATAGTGCTCTTGCCTACCCCGCCCTTGGAATTGGCGACGACGATAATCATGCCGCGGACATTACACTACCCGGCGGCCTGAAGACAAGTATTTTTTTCGGGCGTCAAACGTGCCGACATGTCAGCCGACAAGTTGACATGTTAACAAGTCAACAAGCCGGTCAATCATCGGTACACACTTCCAACTTGCAGTCTTGTAGACCTATTTACGTGCTGGAAAACCTGTTGGCGTGTCATTCTGCATGATATTCTGCGGGTCTTCACACACACCTTCATGCTGGCCGGACGGATCACCCGGTAGCGTGCATGATGCCGATGCGGCCAGTCAGTTGGCTGGCTGGTAGGTATGGTTTCCCGGGGAAACACCGGCCGGTTTTCCTGCCGAAGCGAAGCATCGGGAAGACGCCTGTCAACTTTTTTGGGCTCGTGTTCACTGCCACGGATTTGATCTGCCAGGTGTGGGCATTTGGGGGCTGAAATGCGCCTTGCGGTGCGGTCGGCGAAGGGAGGCCTCATCGACCGCGCCGGGGGCTTTCGATGGCGTTCGGGTGAACGTCGTTGGCGTTAGTAGGAGCGTTTGTGTGCCCGCTGCTGCTCGATGGCGGCGGCGACGACGCGGATGCGATCCTCGGTCAGCGTCCAGCCGTCGCTGGGCAACCCGCCTACGAGCTTGAATTTCAGCTGCTGGTATACGTCGATGGCCTTGTCGTCGTCGCCGAGCACGTCGGCGGCGAGGGCCAGGGAGAGCTGCGCCGGTCCGCTGCCGGCGTAGCCCCATTCGTAGCCGTGGGAATGCAAGCGAATGTCGACGCGCGGGTCGAGGTCACGCACTACCCCGTTCTCTTCAACGGTGACCGTGGTGCCGCGATCGGTTCGCTTGCCGTGGTACGTCTTCATGGGGCCGACATGGTTGTTGGATCGAAGCCCACCGATAGCATGCGTGGTGCGGCTTGTCGAGTAGGAGGTGGGCGGCGATGGATTGGAGGAGCCGAATACGTCCTTGATTCTCGGAGCGTTCAGCCGCCTTCATCACCGTTCCGTCTGGCCGCGCGGCCGGTACGCTTTTCCGGGACGGTATTCGCCGGAGCGGATTTGGTCGGCAAACAGTGGCTGTTCCTGGGCCAACCGCTCGACAACTCGTCCTTCGCGCTTGCCCCTGGCAGCGGCGAGCTGCTCGGCGGATTTCGGGCGGTACGTTGTGTATCCTGCCCAGCACAGCGAATAGCGATGCGGTGCGACGATTTCCCCACGCACCGTGATGCGCATCGTCGGGTGCGGCTCCAGCAGCATGGGGCCGAAGCCGGCTTCCATGCTCACGCATTCGACCGGCGTGCCGTCGGAGAGCATGAAGTGGTGCTTGCCGCCGGTGTCGGCGTGCCGGACGGTGTAGACCGTCGCGGCTGGTGAAGGTTGGCGTCCAGTCTTGCGCGTCATCCTCTTCGAGCTTGTCTACCAGGTAATGACGGCACGAGGGCTCCCAGCCCGGCCCGAACAGCTGGCCGGCCCACGCGGCGCACTGGTCGTATTCCGCCTGAAACCGCGCGGCGATTTCCGCACGCAGGGCGGCGTTGCGTAGGTCCTGCGTCGTTGGCTGCGACGACACTATCGCCTGGCCGCGCGAGCTGGCGGCGAACAGGCGAGCTGTTGGCGGGCCTGTTCGATGTAGGAGCGGATACGGAGCCGTGCTTCCTCGAACTCGTCGCCGAACGCTTCGCTGCGAACCGCGGCCGGGAAGTAGGCGTCGAATAGGTCGAGGTCGTCCGTGGACCAATGCGGTTTGGCCAGCACGCGGAGCACTTGCGCCGCCGCGGTCAGTTCTTCGAGGTCGTCGGGCAAGCGATCCTGGCGGAAGCGGGGCTCCTTCAGGTCGCGGGCGGCGAGCCGGGCGAGCAGCAATTCGGTAACGCGCCGGAATTCACGGAATTCACCATCGGCGCGGGCAAGCAGATCGGGCTCTTGCGTCATTGCCGGGTTGGCGATGTGCAGCGGCTTGCGGGCGGTCACCTGGTCTACATGCCCGGTTGGTTGCCGGCGAACACGGATACAGGCGGCAGGCCGTTGCGGGCGCGGATGCGCTGGGCCAGCTCGATGAAGTCATCCTCGGCGCGTTTGTCGGCGCCAATGCGGCGGCGTGCCTTTTCCTCGGTGGAGAGCTGCTTTTCTTCGGCGCGAGCAGCTGCACGGTCCAGGCTTTGGTGTCGGCGTCGCCACGCCAGTTCCAGCCGCGCTCACGCAGCCATTGCGTGTCGCCGTCTTCCTTCTTGGGCTTGGGGTCAACACCTTCCTTGGTGGCGACGAAGCGGAGCTGCATCTGGTTCCACTTGCTGCTACGGCTGAGCTGCAAGCGGCGGCCGTCGCCCAGGTCGATACTGTAGCGCCCAAATGGGTCAGGCAGGCTGCTCGCCCATTGCTTCTTCGGTTCGCCGGCCGGTTGCTCTGGCTCGGCAGGCGACTGCGGCGGCAGCGCCGCACTTGCATTCTGCGCTTCCTGGCCAGCGTCCGCGGTCAGCGGTGATTGCTGCGCTTCTTCTACCTTGCGTTTAGCACGTGGCATAACATCCTCCTGGGTTATGGTTGGGAGGATGCTTGTAGCGCATCAGCGGGCGCGTGTCAAATCGGTCAGCGGCGCATGTAGCAGGTCATGGCTTTCTTCACTGGTCAAGCGGGTTTCGGTGGACTTGTTGACGGCTGCCCACGCCTTGCGGATGTGCGCACAGGCGTAGTCGAAATACACGGGGTCCTGCTCGATGCCGACGAAGTGTTTGCCGGCGTTGATGCAGGCCACGCCGGTCGTGCCGCTGCCCATGAAGGGATCGGCAATCGAGCCTGCACTCATCTCGCGGCAGATGAATTCAACCTGGGCGAGCGGGCGCGGGCAGGGGTGGGGATTGTCACCTTGATAGCCGTCATAAGGCGCAAGGTCCACGAGATGCCAATCCCGCGGCACTTCCTTCCAAAGCCGAGAGTTCTGACTCCAAAAGATGATCGGGTCCCAGCTGAGGCACGGCTGCTCGCCGTCACGTTTGGGGTACAGCTTGCAGCCGGCGAAGATACGGTAATCTTCGGGAAAATACTTGTGCCACTTGTCGGCCTTGAGAGGGCTTTGCCACACGAAGCAGGGGCCGCCGCCTGACAACTTGGTCAGCAGGGGCACGAGCTTCCACATCAGGATGTCGTAGCGCTCCGGTGCGTCGTCGTAGGTGCGATATTTTAAGCCGATGCCATAGGGCGGGTCGGTTACCACGCCCTCGACGGGAGAAAGCCTGGGCATGATGTCGAAACAGTCGCCGTTGTAGAGCGTTGCCGTGCCGATTTGCACCTTGCGGCAGGGCTTGGCCTGGGAATGCGGTTCCGGGCGCGCGGTCTTGAGCCGCTGAGTGCGGGCGGCATAGAAGGGATTGATAGTGGCGGTCTGGTTCATGGTATCATTCTCCTTTCATCGTGTTGTTCATGGTTAAGCTCGTGGATGTAGTGGCGGCAGGCTTGGGCCAAGGCGATGCGGAAACTGCTGCACGTGACGTTGCACCAGTGCATCGCGCCGGCGAGGAAATCGACGAGGCTGGTGAAGCTGTCGTCCTTTGAGTAGGCGGATAGCGCCTTCTCACAGCGATCCGCGCAGGCCGTTGTCGTTTTCGGGATTCATGCCTGTGCCTCCTCCGCTTCGTCGGTTTGGTCCTGGCCGATGAACTCGACCCAGACCTTCGCGATGCGGCCGTCGTCGTTGAATTCGGCGTAGACGGGATAGGTGCCGTCGCCGTAGCCGGTGGACACCACGATACCGAGACCGGCATGGCCGAGGTCGTAGCAGAACTGCTTGCAGGTGAAATACTGGCCGTCCGCGTGCAGTATGTCGCAGAATTCTTCCCAGCTGTTGCCGATGGCCTCGGGTGGGTGCTCTTTGTGCAGGATGTAGCAGGGGTCGCCGATCCAGCACAGGCCGGCATCGACGCCGATTTCGCCAATGAGCTTGCGGGTGTTGAGATTGCTTGTCATAGGTGCGTCCTTTCGTTGGTTAGTTGTGATAATCGACGACCACCAGCCACTTGCGGCCGATGAAGGATTCGTCCACGGAATCGCCGTCGAGGTCGGCGAATTCGCCGCCTCCGAACTCGTGCCCGGCGTGCTGCTTGAGAAAGCAGTCATACAGGGCGCGGTCGATGAGCATGGCGTCATCCTCGTAACCAAGCTCCTCGTAGCCGCTGCGCGATAGCGGATGGCAGTCGCGGCCTCCGCTCTGATGCCAGAATCGGTCCAGCGCGGTACGGTGCTCATCGATCAGGCGTTCGTTAACGTACTTGGCGGCCAAGTCGGGGAGTTGCGCCTTGAAGGCGTCCTCGTAGGCCTGGCCGAGTAGCGTCTGCTGGAGCAGGCCGCTCCAGCGACCGCCGATGACGAACCAGTCGCAAAGGGGTGCGCCGAAGCGTCCGCCTTCGCCGCAGAAACTGTCGTCGTTCAGCAGCTCCGAGCGGGCGCTCATGCGGGCTTCCAAGGAGGTGTCGCCCGAGGTCAGGGCGAGAGTGATGAGCAAGAGATGGTGCATGGCCGCCTCCGTCACTCGCTAACCGGTTTATGGCGGAGTTCCTGGAACTGCCGTTCCAGATCGTCCAGCTCGTTGTCGAAGGCGGGGTCGCAGGCTCCGTCGAATTCCTCGATGGCGGTGATAACGTGGAACAATTGGGAATTGCGGTCTGTCGGATGGTGTTGCATGATGGTTTCCTTTCCAGGGTTTGGGCGGCCCGGATGGACCGCCCGGTTAAACTTGATCGGTTAGCTGTTCTTGGGTTCCCACTCGCGAAGGACGATGCGGCCGTCGAGGGGTGCCAGCCCTTCCAGCTGCACGTCGAAGCCCTTGCCGTCCTTGTGCTTCCAGGCGACGCCGATGCGCGTCCAGAACTTCTTCTCGGCGTTGACCTCCCGCACGTGGAAGGCGGTGTAGGCGGGGTGTTTCTTGCTGTGGTCGATTTTCGTGTCGGACATGATGCGTCTCCTTCTTCTGTTTCGAGGCCCCGGGAATCGTGGCCTTTCGTGTGTCTCGCCTGGAACCAGCGGCAGCCGGGAGCGCCAGCGTGCGAGCAAGCGAAAGGCCGAGGCTCCCGCAGGGAAACGGCCTTGGCAGCTTGCGGGACCCGGCGGCTGGTTCAGAGACACCCACCGAAAGGCGACATGCCTGGGGCGTAACGGAAAGGAGACCCGTCGATGTGAGCAAGCAATCGACCAGGAAGCGGCGGATGCAGAAGGAGAGGGGAGGCAGCGGCAGGCGGCAGGCCCGGATGGCGCCATCCGAGGAAGCGGGAAAAGGCCTGAACGCTCAGCGGCCGGGTAAGAACTCCTCGGCAAGAAGCAATGCAAGAGCCTGGGCGACGTGGGCGGCGTCGTCGCCGGCCAGGGTTCCAATCGGGCGATCGATCAGTGAGGTATGGATGCAGAACAGGGCAGGTTTGATCCAGGTAGGGCCAAGCAACCCGGCGACTTGCCAGTGCTCCAGCCCGAGAAAAGGCTCCGGCTGCGGCTGACTGGTCAGAGCGAGCACAACCAGGTCACTATAGCGCAGGGCATAGGCGGCCGGGCTTACGACCAGAGCGGGACGTTTCTTGGCGCTTTGAAGGTTGCTAAACGGAAACCGGACCAGGACAACGCAGCCCGGTTCATAGGGCGTCATAGCGGGCGTCAGCGTCGTTGTCCCAGATAGCCGCTGCGACTGGCTCCTGGCGCGCAGCCAAGGCTCCTGGCCATTCACCGGCTGGGCTTCACGGAAACGCAGGTTGCGCAGCACGTCTTCCAGGAATTCGCTGGGGGAATGGTAGCCGTCCCTGCGAAGGCGGGCTTCGAGGTAGCGGGCGGCTTCATCGGAAAGGTGAATATCCATTGGTCAAGCCTAGCGCGTTTGTCCTCTTCTGTCAACGAAATGACGCCGGAATTGGCGCTCGGCGTGGAGGGCGCAACCGGGGAGACAACGAAGGAACAACGACATGGGGCGGCGTGGCATGGCTCTTGCCTGAAGGCGGGCCACCTGGCGTCATTGCCGGCCGCAAGCGGGGAAACGCGGTTTCCCGAGAAGTCGCGGCGGGCTTAGCACCGGGCTCGGAACCGGCCGGTAGAATGCTACATGCTACGCATCACGCAACAAGACAGTTCGCAGGGGGCAAAGCGGTACTACGCTACCGCGGATTATTACAGCGAGGGGCAGGAGATCGTCGGCGCCTGGGGCGGCAAGGGTGCCCAGTTGCTGGGCCTTGACGGCAAGGTAGACAAGCTGTCGTTTGACCGGCTGTGCGACAACCTCAATCCCCGCGATGGCAAGCAGCTCACGGCACGCTCGCGCTCGGACCGCACGGTCGGGTATGATTTTACCTTCAGCGTTCCGAAATCGGTATCGCTGCTCTACGCGCTGAACGATGACAAGGACATTCTGGCGTCGTTCCGCTCTGCCGTCGATGAAACCATGCGTGACATCGAAGCGGAAATGAAAACCCGCGTCCGCAAAGGCGGCAGGGACACGGATCGTGTCAGCGGCAACATGGTGTGGGCCGAGTTCATCCACACCACCTCACGGCCGGTGGGTGGCATTCCCGATCCGCAACTTCATGCCCACTGTTTCGCCTTCAACACTACCTGGGACAATGAAGAGCGCCAATGGAAAGCCGGGCAGTTTCGCGGGCTGAAGGCCGACGCGCCGTATTTCCAGGCGGCGTTCCGCGTGCGGCTGGCGAACAAGCTGCAGGAACTGGGCTACGGCATCGAGCGCAAGCGCGATGATTTCGAGATTGCCGGCGTGCCGAAAGCGGCGGTCAAGCGCTTCTCGCGGCGGACGGCAGTCATCGAGAAGACCGCGGCGGAGAAAGGCATCGACGACCCGGACCGCAAAGCCCAGCTCGGGGCGCAGACACGCGAGAAAAAGGATTCGACGCTTGGCTGGGAGGGCTTCAAGAGGAATGGAGCCAGCGTCTGAGCGAAGACGAAAAGCAGGCGCTGGCTGAGACGCACGTACGCGAAACCCGCTATGGCCGGCCGGTGGGCGGCGAGACGGAGAGCGTCGATCACGCCCTGGCTCATTGCTTTGCGCGAATCGGTGGTGCCACAACGCAAGCTGCTGACGGAGGCGCTGAAGCGCGGCCTGGGCAGCGTGACCGTGGACGAGGTGCAGCGCGAGCTGGCGCAACGGCCATTGATTCGCGGTGAACAGGCGGGACGGCAAATGGCGACGACGCAGGGCGTGCTCGGGGACGAAGCGCGGCTGCTGGAATTCGCTCGCAAGGGACGCGGCCGGTTCCGGCCACTGGGCGACCCGGATCGGCCGGTTGAGAGCGGCTGGCTGAATGCCGGGCAGCAGGCAGCCATTCGTCACGTCCTTGGCTCGCGCGACCGTGTGACCATCATCCGGGGCGCCGCCGGCACCGGCAAGACCGCGCTCGAACGCGAGCTGGGCGCTGCCCTGGAGGAAGCCGGGCGGCACGTCGTGGCGCTGGCGCCGACGGCGGAGGCAAGCCGCGGCGTTCTGCGCCAGGAGGCGGGATTCGCCGGCGCCGACACCGTGGCGCGCTTTCTCGTGGATGCCGATATGCAGGAATCGGCACGCCGGGGCGTAATCCTGGTCGATGAAGCGAGCATGGTCGGCACGCGGGACATGCTGCGGCTGTTTGACGCCGCCGAACGGGTGGAGGCCCGTATTGTCCTGGTCGGCGACCGCAAGCAGCACCGCAGCGTTGCCGCCGGAGAGCCGCTCAGGCTGCTCGAAACCCGTGCCGGCGTGCCGGTTGCCGAAGTGACAGAAATCATGCGGCAGTCCGGTGACTACCGCAAGGCGACGCAGGCGCTAAGTGAAGGGCGCACCCAAGACGGTTTCGCCGAGCTGGACAAGCTCGGCTGGATCAAAGAAGTGCCGGACGGCGCGCGTGACCAGCAGCTGGCGGCGGCCTACCTAGCGGCGATCGGGGAGAAGAAGCGAAGCGGCGAGCACAAGACGGCGCTGGTGGTTAGCCCCACGCACGCCGAAGCATCGCGAATCACGCAAGCCATCCGCGATGCGCTGAAGTCGCAACGGAAGCTCAGCAAGGAAAGGACGTTCACGGTCTGGCTGCCGCAGCATCTGACGGAAGCCGAGAAAGCCGATGCGGCATCGTACGAGTCGGGAAACATGCTGCAATTCTTGCAAAACGCGCCGGGGCACAAGAGCGGTTCGCGGCTCGTGGTGGGCGAGGACACGGCATTGCCGCTCGATCACGCCGCCCGCTTCGAGGTGTACCGGCCGGCCGAGGTCGGCGTGGCGGCGGGCGACCGCATCCGCATCACGGCCAACGGCCAGACCAAGGACGGGCACCGCGTCAACAACGGCTCGCTGTACACGGTCAAGGGATTTACCCAACGCGGCGACCTGGTGCTGGATAACGGCTGGACCATCAGCCAGGACTGGGGGCACTGGTCGCTGGGTTATGTCGTCACCTCGCATACCAGCCAGGGCAAGACGGTGGACAAGGTGTTCATTGGCCAATCGAGCCAGTCGCTGCCGGCCTCGAACAGCCGCCAATTCTACGTCTCGGCGTCGCGCGGCCGCGAACAAGCGGTGGTGTTCACCGACGACAAGACGCGGCTTCTCACGGCAATTCAGCGCGCCGATCAGCCGATGTCGGCGACCGAGCTGTTTGAGGCAAGCCGGCGGAAGCCAGGGCCGCGGCATCGCCTGCGCCGCCACCTGGCGTTCATGCGGCGGCTTGGCAGCTTCGCCCGTAGCGATGAACGTCAGCGGGCTCAACCGCAACTGAAACCATCTCAGCACAAGGAGCATGATTATGGCCGATAATGTCAGCAGCCTCGACCGCCTCCGCGGCTCGTTATTATCGCAAGTGCCGGCGCGTCCGCAACCGGAGACATCCAGGGAAGCGGAGCCCCTCGAAGAGGACGCCTGCCCGGCGTTCGGCTATCTGCGGGGTCTTCACGACCGGGCGGTCATGGTGGAATTCCGGCTGCGCGATGGCAACCGCGTCTTCTGCCCCTATTCCTGGCTGGGACCGTTTACCTACAACCCCTCGGTCGGCATTTTGCTGAAATTCAGCGGTGACACCATCACGCTCGTGCTGATCCGCGGCAGCAACCTCGACGCGCCGGTGCGGCAGAACGCGGTCAACCTCACCGATCGCGGGTTGCAGAGGCATCGCGTCACCTTCGTCCGCGAGATGGACGAGGTGGAATTGCGGTGCGCCGAACAAGGCGAACCAACGGTCGATCGCATCGAGATCGCCGAGTTTGACGTGCCGAGCAGGCGCGCGTGGCTTCAGCAGCATGCGCCGGCCCTTGTCCGAACCATCCCGGAATCGCGCTGCGCGATAGCAAGCCGCATGCGTGGGCACCAATATGAGCGCGGCTCACGCCGCCGCGCCACTGTATGGGCGAGGCGCCCCTAAACGCGGCGCGCTGCTCAGCAGGGAAAGGGATCGAGGTTTTCTCTGCCGCGTCATCACCCTGGCGCCGTTGAGTGGGCCGTTGCTACTGCGCCCCAAGCTCGTTCTTGCCCCGTACCTGTGCGAGAAGGAGTTACTCGTTGTCCATCTTTGACCCCTGTCGCCAGAGCTGCCTCTAATTGCCTCTAATCCGCTCTTGCTGCCGCCGAAATCGGTGTACAAACGCGAATTCTCGTGATCGGCAGTTCCTTCCAACTTCCAATCCGGCTGGTTATTGCCGCTGCCTGGTCGCGGTATAGAAGGGTATAGAAGTTGCTTGCGGGCACGTACCGATTCTGTTATTACGGCGGCTTATGGATAAGAATGATAGTAAGAGACGCTATCGTGCCGAAACTGCACGATGGCGTGACAACACCGGCAAGATCTAACTGGCGGACATTGGTTCGTGCTTCTGAACCAAGGTGTGATTGGGAGCTATTGCCGACACTGATCAGGACAGAGTATGGCGAATAGCACAGGTTTGGGACCAATTTCCGTTACGCGGATCAAGGATCGAATGCGAGCGTGGCGGGACCATATGCAACTTCTGTGGACGCCTTTGATGCGATGCGACTCGGCGAACCTTGGCCAAATGTCTGCGGAGCAATTAGGTGCCATTTTCTTGGATCAAGGAGCAGCAACAGACTGGGTGCGGCATCAGCACCTATTGGAGGATTTGGCTTTGCCGGACTTTACTGGGGGAGTAAACCGCGGTGACCAGCAGGCAGTGTATTACTTGGTTCGAAAGTTACGTCCGTCGTCCATTCTGGAAATCGGCACACATGTCGGCTGCTCTCTGGTTAACATGAGTTTGGCAGCAAAGGACTGCATCCGCGAGGACTCGGCGCACAACGCGCGGTTAACGACAGTCGATATTGTAGACGTTAACGACACAAAGAGCAGGCCGTGGGTTGCACACGGAGCAAGATCGTCGCCAAAGGAAATGATAGGGCAGATCGGATGCGCGGAACTGGTGACTTTTCACGTTGCGGATTCTGTCGAGTTTCTCAGGGCGACGCATCAGTCCTTTGATTTCATTTTTCTTGATGGCCTTCACGAGGCGAGACAAGTGTACCGGGAGATCCCGCTTGCGTTGAGCAGACTGAACGCGGGCGGGTTTATCCTTCTTCACGACTACTTTCCAGGGCTCCGGCCGCTATGGTCGAACGGGTACGTGATTTGCGGACCGGTCATGGGTGTCAACAGGCTCATCAAGGAGGGAGCGAATCTAAAAGTCTTACCGCTTGGGGAGTTGCCGTGGCCCACGAAGCTGGACTCGCGAGTTACAAGTTTGGCGCTGGTTGCGCGCCGATAGCGCAATGGCGCAACAGGCTAAGGTTCCCAGGCGCAACTCGGCACAACACTCGCGGTACGCGTCCATTATAACGGAGTCGGTTTTCAGGGTGCGCAGCATTTTTCGGCATTCTGCATTGGCAGGCATTGCCAACGTTCGATCAAACACATGAAAACATGAAATATTCGTTCGATTGGCTGTTACGTTGCCGTACAGGAGCACACAGGTGGACTCTAATACCGCAGCACGTAGGCGGACGACCAGGCGGCCATCCACTCACGGCCCATTAGTTTGCGAGCCGTGCGCGGAATTGCGCCGGCGTAAGCAGTTCGGTGCGGTCGGGTTCGGGCTCGACGATGTAGACCAGGTCGGCCTCGGCCGCGGGGTCGCTCAGGTGCAGCAACTCGCCCGCCGCGCTGAAGACGCCAACGTGGCCGTTCCGCAGGGCGACGGCGATCCACTGTTCCTCCTTGCGATCCACGTCCCAGACACGCAGCGTACCGTCCCAGCCCGCGGAGGCCAACAGGCGCTGCTTCGGATGCCAGGAAAGTGCCGAAACCTGTTCCAGGTGCCCCTGCAAGTGGTCCGCCCAGTCGGGGTGGTCTGGGTCGCGGAGCAGGACTGCCTTGAGCTCGATGCCAGACGCTCGCTTATCCGTAGGCTCCCAGGCGCCGGTGAATGCGAGACGCTTGCCATCCGGGCTGTAGGCAATCGCGCGTGCGCCCTGATTGTTGCCACCATTTGACTTCCAATTGGTAGTAATTGCTTTGTTCTGCAGGTCCCAGATCGCGACGGCGTAATAGTAATTCACTTGATCGATGACAGCGAGCGTCTTGCCATCCGGACTCCACGCCAGATTGCCCGTTGAGCGATCCGGGTCTTTGAATACAGGACCCGCGCTGCCGTCAGCCAAGTTCCAAAGCCGCACAGACTTGTCGCGCCCGGAGGTCGCGAGCCATTTGCCGTTGGGGTCAAACGCGAGGCTACCGAGCACGTTGACGGCGTGGTGTTCCTTCCTGCACCGCTCTTTCCATGTCTGCCCGTCGCGCAGTTGCCAATTTTCGTAGCCGCTGCTCAGGACAAGCGACCCATCGGGTCCCCACGCAATCGCGGTGATAAACTCGGGAACCACGGCGGGCAAGGGCTTCGCTTTTCCCGACACGGTGTCCCACAATTCAACGCCATTCTCATGGCGGCTAGTGATAAGTTCTTTGCCGCTGGGCGACCACGCCAGCATTACTGGTTTTGCGGGGATTTCATCGGGACGTGCCTTGTAGGAACAGACGCCGGCCCGGGCATGCCAGTAGCGACTTTGAGAATCCGCGCGTTGCCGTCGGAGGTGCCGATTGCGATCCGCCCGCCATCAGGGGACCACGCCGTGCTGGTTAGCTGCCTGGAGTAGGTCAGCACGCGCGCCTTATCGGGATCGCCGGGCGTCCATTCGGAAATGCCCGAGGGCTCGCAAATCAGCAGTCGCTCGCCGTCCGGCAGCCAAGCAACCCCGCCACCGCGCGAATCGACGCTTCTCTGTGGGCCGAGCTTGTTTGCCGGTATTTCCCAGCACAGCATGCGATGTCCCTTGTCATCGCGGGTCATGCACGTGATCCACCGGCCGCTCGGGCTCCAGCTGAGGAACGACGCAGGAGCATCTTCCGCCCGGTTCGCGTTTCCTTCAGGTAACGGCGTCAGTTTTCCGTCCTGGTCAAGGATACGTAGCTTGCGGTCGCCGCAAACAACGGCGAGGCGTGTCCCCTCCGGGTTCCACGCGGTGCAAGTGATGATGCCGAAGTCCTTCTTGAGGAAAAAAAGCGGCTTGCCGTCCTCCGTCGAGTAGATTGTGAGGAACTTGTCCTGGGATACCGCCAGCTTTTTTCCGTCTCGGGTGAAGGAGAGCCATCGCAACAAGCCTTTCGCGTCACCACGGAGATGCAGGCCTTTCTTGCCGGTCTGCGCGTCCCATAACTGCACAGACTCACCATCTGGGGAAGCCTCCGTGGCGACATGCTGGCCGTCACTCGTCGCGACCAATGGAAGAAAGTGTGTCCTGGCATTGATCCCGGTGTCGATGCGCCGTTGCAACTTGCCGCTGTCAGCGTTCCAAATTAGAACCGTCGACAAATGGGCTTCCGTCATGGCGAGCAATTCATGGTCCTTCCCCCATGCGACCCGGAAATTCGACATGTACGACGGCGCGAGCAAGATCCGCTGGAGCATGCCCGTCGCGACCTCGTACACGCGGACATCCCCGTGCCCGCCGGAGCACGCCGCTAGCTTGCCGTCAGCACTCACGGCAAAGGACCAGTTCCACACACGGGGCCACTGCGTCTCCACCTGCCAGCGGCCCATTCCCGGCAACTTCGCGGGCCGCGAGAGAATTCCGGAGATGACATTCTCCGCAGGTCCGGGTTGCCAGGGCTTAAGCGCCGCGACTGGGGGTGCCGTCTTCTTTTCGAGCCGGGCGACGAACAGCTCGCGCTTGTTGCGTTCGATGGTGACCTTGTCCGTCTTGAAGCGCAGGCCCTGTTTCGGGTCGTAGACCTCGATCTCGTACTCGCCCACCGATAGCACCATTTCGCGGTCGGAGGTGCGGTCACGCACCACGGCTCCGTTCTTCTTCACGACGACCTCGAAGGTCGCGTCGTCGGCCTCGATCACCAATGTTCCCTTGTCCGTGGGAATGCGAATGACGAGCATGCCCATGAGCAGTAGCAAAGCCGGGACCATCGCAGCGCCGACCAGCACGGGCCAGCGGGGGCGCCGGGCTGCCCGTTCGCGCAGCGAGCGCTCGATCGCCTCCAGTTCGCGGGCCACCTCGTCCGCGGAGGCCGGGCGTTTTTCCGGTTCCTTGGCCAGCAGGCGTAGGATCAACGCGGACAGCGCTGCCGGCACCTGCGGGTTGAGGGTGTGCGGCGCGACCGGCTGCTCGGTCGCAAGTGCCTTGAGCGAGGAGAGCAGATCGCGGCCGCGGAATGGGGGCCGGCCCACTGCCATGCGGTACAGGAGACAACCCAGGCTGAACAGGTCACAGCGGTGATCGAGCGCCAGCCCGGAGGCCTGCTCGGGCGCGAGGTACCCCGGCGTGCCCACCACGGCCCCCTCCTGGGTCAGGTGCAGGTCGTCCGCAGCCGTGCGGGCCAGGCCGAAATCGAGGATTTTTACGCGAGGAACGCCCGGGGCCGGCCGTCCCTGAGCCTCAAGCCAGATGTTCGCAGGCTTGATGTCACGATGGATCAGGCCGCGCCCGTGCGCCGCCGCCAGCCCGAAGGCCGTTTCGCGGCCAATACGAATGACCTCGGCAATTTCGGGCGCCGGGTCGTGGCGCAAACGCTCTTCGAGCGATTCGCCATCCAGCAATTCCATAGCGAGATAAGGGATGTCATGGTCCTCGCCGACCTGGTAGATGGTGACGACGTGATCGTGCTTGATCGCGGCGGCGGATTTGGCCTCGCGCAAAAAGCGGTCGCGGGCGTTCGGTTTTGTCGCTGCCGCGCGGCTCATGACCTTGAGGGCAACCGGCCGACCGAGCTGCGTGTCTTCCGCGAAAAACACCATGCCCATGCCTCCTTCACCAAGCAGTCGCAGGACGCGATAGGGGCCGAGCCGGCCCAGCTCGTCGGCGCTGCGGCGGCATTAGGATTTCGACGAGTTGCGTCGGCGCTGCCCGGCCGCTGTCGATGGTCGGCTCACCCTGCGGCTGTCCGGGCCGGCTGTCGCTGGCAACCGTCTCGGCGCTCAAGCCCGGCGTGCCGAGCGCACGTACCGTGGAGGTTCGCCCACACTGCGGGCAACGCGCGGACTTGCCGGCAAGCTCGTCCTTGCCCTTGAGCTTGGCCCCACAGTGCTCACAGGCGAATGCAATCATGGCCAGGCACCAACGACGGCTGGTTTTCCAGCAGGTTCATCTACGATAGCGAGTTCAGCATACCCGGCCGAGCGCGCCGCGACAAACCGAATCCACCGTATCTTAGGCCACATGTACCTGATGATCGATCAGGCTGTGGCCTACCGTCCTTCACGCGCCGGAGGCGCTGCGGCAAGCGGAAAGCGGGCCTCAAATCGGCACGTGATGCGAGGCTCCCTCCGAAGTCAGCCGGCGGCGTTTGTCGTAAATCTGCGTCGTCGTGACGTTGCGGTGGCCAAGCAACTGCTGGACGGTGCGGATGTCCTGGCCGTCTGCCAAGAGCAGCGTGGCGGCCGTGGCACGGGTTGAGTGCGGCGTGTAGACGCAGCGTTTTTTCGGGCGCCGTCTTCGCCCATCACCTCCGTAATAGCGCCGGGAAGCCGGGAGAAGTATTGCCGCAAGAGCCGGTAAGCGGTCGGGTAACTCATGCGTTCGGGGCCGAGCTTCTGGCTACGCGGGTTGAGTCGCGGGCGAAAAAGCGGTCCGCTCGTGAGGCCGGCTACAGAAATGTAGGCTGCAACAGCATCGGCGGCTCGCCGGTTCAAGCCGATGGAGCGGTGATGATTGCCCTTTTCGCACAGGCGCAAGGTCGGGTCGTGGTCGTCGTTACGGAAGTCACTGACATCCAAGCGAAGCAGCGTGTCGATACGAACGGCCGAATAGAGCAGGCATTTCAGCATCGCCCGGTCACGGTATGCCAGGACGGTTTCGCCCTCGGGAAGGCCGAACAGCTCGCGCGCCTTCGCCGCCGAAAAATGCCGGCGCTCCTCGACCGGATCAGCAGTTTCGCGGGCGATGAATTCTTTATCAGCCGGATTGGCGACCTGGATGGGCAGACGCATCTCTGCGGCAACTTCCCGCAGGAATCTGAAGAATCCAGAGAGCGAAGAGATGCGGCGGTTGACCGTCTTGGGGGCGTCGCCGCGGGCGATCAGCCAGTCACGGTGGGCTTGCACCTGGGCGACGGTCACCGAGAAGAGGGCGGTAGCGTGGTCTGGCCAGGTGATGCCGGCGAAGCGAATGAACGTGAACAGGTCCTGGCGGTAAGCGCGCTGGGTATGCTGCGAAGCGCGGCGGCTGATCCAGCGCTCCAACATCTCGGGCACGGCGAAAACGAATCGCCGAACTCGTTCCTCAATGGCGAGCGTATAGCAGCCATCAAGAATCGGCGGGAGGGAGTTTGCCCAGGTCGAGACATCCGTACGTGAGGGAATTGTGTTAGGGGCCATTAACGATTGGTCATCAGGCATGCGGCAGGTCCAAGATAGTTGACTGTGATTGATAACTGCTTTTATCTTTCACAGAACGTACCGCAGTATTAGGATCGGCACAAGCGGTAATGTGTTGCGATCAATTAACCATTCTTGCCACGCAGCCATCACTTGACATCTGAGTTACTTAATGGCACTCTGATAGGTGATTACCCACTAAGTTGAGAGGTGCAACTATTATGAACTATGTCATTCACACGAAAATGGGGGAAGGGCGCCGTGTCGCCATTCCCGCCGAGCTATGCCAGCGCTACGGTCTTGAGCCAGGTGCGCCCGTGGTATTGGAACCGGCGGACGGGGGTATCGTGCTGAGGCCGTTGGACGAGGTTATTCGGGAAGTGCAAGCGTTCTTTGCCGACGCCGCTCCTCATGATGTCAACCTTTCGGAAGAGCTGCGCCGGGACAGACGGGCCGAAGCGGCACGCGACGAACGTGGTTGAGGCGGTTCTCGACGCCTCCGCTTTATTGGCCTTCTTGCGCAAAGAAAAGGGGGCTGACCGCGTGGAGAGAGTGCTGATGGCGTCGCGCATCTCCGCCGTCAATCTTGCCGAAACGTATAGCAAGATGGTGGAGTACGGCAAGCCTCTCGACGAGGTGGTGTATCAAGTAGAACGCCTACGCATCCCGGTCATGCCGTTTGACGAGGAGGCTGCGCAAATCGTTGCATCCTTGTGGAGACAAACGCGGGCCGTTGGCATGTCGCTTGGCGACCGGGCATGCCTGGCCCTGGCTCGGCAGATGTCGCTGCCAGCTCTTACAACGGAAGACGAGTGGCTCAAGTGCGATGTCGGGGTCAAGGTCGTCAAGATCCGCTGAGGAACTCGGCTGCTCCGCGTATCCCAGAGGTATTCAGGTTGTGCCGATTCGTGGCAATTCCGGAGGTCGCTCGGCGAGACGACGGCTCAGACATCATGACCCTGTGGGCATGAGATGCTCACATTGCTTCTGTACACGCGTATAGATATGTCCGAGGAAGCGGTTTGCCGGGCACGAAAAATCGCGTTGCCCCGCTTGCATCAAGAATGAGGCGCGAGTATAGTTGAGTATCGTTGTTGCGGGAGCCTTTTTGCAGGAATCAAACGGGCCGCGCAGCGTGACATAAAAGACCAGCTAAACCCATCGTGAGGTGGGGGCGGAAAGCCATGGGTCTCGCACCCTAGGATTGCCCCGGGAGCGAGATCGCCAGGTTGCCGAAATCGGGTCTATCGACGAAACGGGCTTCCAGTTAACTGGGAGCGTGTCTCGGCGCGATTTCGGCTGCTGCGCTTTCTGGCCTCTACACTCCTTTACAGCCAAGCTCAGTAACTCACATTCGCAAGCGAGACACAGCGTCAGTTGTGGCTCGCTTTTTTGTTGCGCGAGGCCATGAGCTAACAAGGCGTTAAGCCAGCGGCAAAGGCAGCTTCGCCGTCCCGGTCAAGGTGCGCGCATAGGTGTGCACGACGCGCCGTGGATGGTGCACCGCATTTGGGATAGGAGGACATCATGCTCCGAAATCGCAACCACACCAGCAGCGTGCCCATTATAGCGTCGTACGCCGAATTTCTTGCACTCAAGCCTGGCCAGGATGGGCGTCGCAGAGAGTTGATTGCGCAAGTCGTGCGCGAATGCATTGAGCGATACTTCAGGCTCATGTACAAAGTGATCCGGCCGGTCGTCGTGAGTCACGAGGACGCGGAGGACGTCATCCAGGACATACTAATTCGATGGACTCTGCAACTCGATGCCGGAAAAAACCTGCCCAACTCTGCCGCGCTCGCGGCGTGGTTCAGGCGCGTCGCCTACTACGCGGGAATTGCCAAGTTGCGAAGACTCCGGGGAAAACGCAGCGAGGCCGAACGTGAGGCGGCGCGTCAGCGGTTTGCTCAGGAACAGCGCGGCGTACTGTCAGAACTGGCTTTACGCGAACTTCCTGAAGTAATTGATCGGCTTCTCACCGTGGCCGTAGAGCCCAAGGCTCGGCGGGTATTTGATCTGTGGACAGAAGGGTTAAGGTATAGCGAGATCGCAACGGCACTTCAGAAAAGTGTACCGGAGGTACAAGCCGAAAAGCGCTATGTCGTGGCTCGGCTGCGTGAGGAACTAACCAGGATAGGTTGGTCAGACGATTGACGGACCTTCGTCGCTCTTGGGCTTACGGAGGAGGTTCCGGAGCCGCCGGTCCAGTTGTCGCTGTGCATGTTCGGCGGCGGGTAAGTCCGCGACATCCTTGAGGCGCAGCGGGACGATCACTGGTCCTTCTGAGGTGACCTCAAAGGAGTTCAACAATATATCGCGCACCAGTGGCATGATTGAATGGTCGTCATTCAAGAATGCTCGGGCCCAAAGGTCCTCGAAATGCCGCGGATCAGCGTCCTGGAATCGGCCCTCAGCCAAGGCGAGCAAGGATCTGAATTCCTCGGGGTGACCTGCAAGCGTGACCTGCAACCGTTGGACAATTGCTACGGCGCGGTGCGCGTCTACGACGGCACCATTCTTGAGCGTAATCTGCGGCCGCTTCCCCTTCTTTGTCAACGTCCCTGTGTCAGACTTACTCTGCGCATGCGCCGTCTGCTCCCTCGGTGTGCTTGTTTTCCGCGTCGCAACGAAACGTGCTTCTTGCAACCGGTCTTGATTACGGTTCAACACGACGCACCCCCACTTTGCCCGAGATTGCCCGCGAGGTCAACTGAATGCTGTTGCTCGCGGGCGTGGGTTCCTTCAGACACTTTATCCGGTTCCGCCGACAATTGCCACCAATCTTTTCGACCATCGTTGTGAGGCAGCGCTCGGTGGCCGCCTTTCGGAAAAAAAAGCGGTCCGTTTTTTTTTGCCCTGCGTTCGGCGCGCGTCTTTGTTGATAGAAATCGCGTTCGCCTTCGGCGCCGAAGGCGTCATCGCAAGCGGCAACGCCGCATCTCGTTCCTTACCCAAGGCCGCCGCATCAGCGGCGGAAGAGTTGTAGAGAGGCGAAACATGAATGATCGGTTCCTCACTCACAAGGCGGCCTGGGAAATGTCCTGGGGCATTATGCGGATTTTTGTCGGGTGCCTGCCAGTGGAAGAGCAGGCTGAGGCTTTTATCGAGGTCTATACGCGGCTGAAGGCGGGCCTTGAAGATTTCCAAGAGCGGACCAACAGGATGCAAGAGAGCATGCAACCCGGAGTCAATTAGCCTCCTGTCCGAAAAGGTACGGTGATGCACGATCACGATCAAAGAGTGATTCTGGTATTCATCGGCGCTGTCATCGTGCTTGCGGCGTTGGCCTGCCGCCGCTGGCAGCCATCGACCACGGCGTTCGGTACTGCTTGCTGGGCCAGCGAGCAGGCACTCAGGGCCGCCGGGATGCTGGGTAATACTGGGTTGATCCTCGGCCGCACCATGCGTGGCAAGCTAATCCGGGTGGCGGATTACACTCACGTACTTCTTGTCGGAGCTACCGGAGCAGGAAAAGGGGTGTCGGTAATCATACCGATTTTGCTTTCGTATTTCCGGGGGTCGCTGGTGTGCTTCGATACGAAGGGCGACCTGGACGCGACCTGCGCCATTCGCCGCGCGGTCAGGGGCGAGCGCATCATCCGTCTGGCTCCTTTCAGGACAGGGGCGGACTGCTGGAACCCCCTGGACACCATCCCCGCGCATAGTGCCACGTTGATCGATTCGGCGCGGGCTATGGCCGAGGCGCTCGTTGTGCGTCAGGGAACTGAAAACGACCCGCACTGGAACGACAAGGCCGCTCAGATTATCACCGCACTGCTCGTGCTTGTGTTAATGACGTTCAAGCCGGCGGACCGCAATCTGAGTTCAGTACAGGAAATGGCAAGTGATACGAGCCTGCTGGCGTGCGCCGCGCACACGCTCACGCAGATCGGTGGCATCCCTAGGCGCATGGGGCAGCAAATCAAAACGTTGTTCGAGAATGAACAGACTGGATTGCTGACCAAGGAAGGGGCATCGGTGCTGAGCACAGTCACCAGGCATCTGGCATTCCTGGACAGCGAATTGGTAGCCAAGTCGGTAGCAAGTAGCAGCTTTGACTGGGCATGCCTGCTTAAGCGAGGCACTACGTTGTTCCTGCAGATTCCGCCGGAACAACTCGAGGCGCAGAAGGGATTACTCCGTTGCTGTATTTCGACGCTGGTGCGCGTGATCGGCGCCAACGGCAACGAGCGGGCTAGCGAGGTTCTGTTTCTGCTCGATGAGGCATCAGCGCTTGGGTCACTGTCTGCTGTCGAGGAAGCATTGGTGCGTGGCCGCGGCGCCGGGGTCAGAATGTTCTTGGCCTACCAGTCCGACAGCCAAGTACAGACGGCCTTCAAGGACAAGCCGTCCCTGCTGTACGACAACTGCAGCACGCAAATCTACCTGGGGGCAAGCAGCATCGAAACCGCCGAGCGCATCTCCAAGAGCCTGGGCGAGTGGACGCAAATGCTGGAGTCGTATGGGGAGAACACCGGCCGGTCGCAGAGCGAAGGCGGCTCGGGGGGCCAGAGTCGGCAGACCAACCACGGCAGTAATCTCAATTACTCAGTGAACGCACGGGCGCTCCTGAAGCCGGATGAAGTGCTGCGCTTGAGCGGCGACTTGCTGATCGCCTTCGTGCGAGGCGTTCCGCCCATCCTGGCACGGCGCATCAAGTGGTACAAGGACCCGGCGTTTGCCGCCGCGGCAACTCAAGGGAAGGCCCTGGTGTGGTGGGGGCTGGCAGCGGCAGGTGTCGCGCTCATCCTGTGGGGATTGATGGCCGGCTGAATGGGAAGGTCGATCCGTGATAACCCGTAGTCAGGAGAAGCAACGATGAGCCAACGAAAAACCGGAGCCGGGCACCTTGAGGCGATGGGACGGCTGGGCCTGAAGGAGTTGCGTAACGCCTTCAATCCCTCGCGCGAAAGCGTGGCCGACAACGAAATTGGCTTGTACGGCACGCAGACGCAAGGCGAGATTGCCGAGGCGCGGGGCGGGCCCGGTCAGGGACCGGAGCAGGAGGCATCGAAGCCCACCTCTCTGGAAGAATTGCGCAATGACGCCGAAAAACGCAAGCGCGACGACGAGCGTGACGACGACCGCAGTCAGGAACGCGGCGGCATGGACCGGTAACGCAAACGCAGTCTACGCGGAGGAACATTCCATGATCCGGTTGCATACGCTCATCAGCGTATTGTGCATCGCTGCGGCAGCTTCGCCGGCCAGCCTGTTCGCCCAATCCAATCCCAACGCGCCGGGACGCGATCCGCGGGCACGCCGTGCCTGGCGCGAGCAGGCCGTGGCCAACGTCGGCCCAATCGCTCGCGACTTCGTGGAAACGCAAGGCGATGAGGGCGTGGCCGCCCTGTTCGCCTGCTCGAAGCCGGTTGCAATCAAGCTGGCGCAGTTTCACGCTAGCGGCGAACTCGGCCGGCTCCCAAGGCCGCGCGATTTGCTCGTGGCCATCGCGATTCCTGGCTGCGGCGACGACGTGGCGCTGTGGGCCATCGGCCATGCGGCGGAGCTGTCCGACAGGGATAGCTTCGATGCCTATCTGATGAGTCCGCTGGAGTACGCGCTGGGCCTAAAGCCGCTGGCGGCGGGAGCCGCCGATGTGCGGGCGAGGCGTCTGCAGCAAGCGGCCATAGCAATGCGGCCGGCAGCGGCACCGCAAGCAAACGGTTGGGAGCAAATGGCACCTGAGACGAAGCTGTGCATCGCCGGCGGCGTCTTCCTGATCGGCGCGGTGGCAATTGTGATGTGGAAGCGCAGGCAGACCGGCATTGCGTAGCCGGAACGTCCGCGGGGCGGCAAGCAACCGCCTTACCAAACAAGTTCCTGGAGACTCACGATTTTGGGTGAAGCCATGACGAACGAGACTCTTACCAAGCAGACGATTCCACCGGGCAGTGCCGTCGAGTGCGTACAGGTCGGCCCGTTGCACAATCCCGACAGCGAACGTCCATCCACGCCCTCCGTGGTAGTGCACAAACCCCCTTCCTGGCTGCTGCCGGTGAAGGACGATAAGCGGGGTCGCACGGGCGCTGAGTACGCCGAGTATTTTGCCCGCTTCACGGCGGACGTGCGTGCTCGTGGAGTGGTGCAGCCAATCATCGCGCTTGTCAAGGGCGATGCCGCCGAAACCGTGGACGGCGAGACGCGGCGCCTGGCGGCCTTGATCGCCGGGGTCGCCACGGTGCCAATCTTGCTGTACGAGCATCCCTTGTCTCCGTCCGACCTCATCCTGGCACAGCTTCAGGCCAATGAGATGCGCCTGGAGTTTTCCGATCTGGAGCGGGCGGAGATTTACGCCGAGTTGATGGAGTTGAACGGGTGGACGCAGGCCGACCTGGCTCGCTTCATCCATGTCAGCCCAGCCCAGGTCAGCAAGGTGATGGCGATCTCCAAGAAGCTGCCCGAGAGCATTCGTACCTTGATCGGCGAACGCGACGGACAAGTGCCGCCAGGTTCGGCCTACCATCTGAGCCGCCTGCCGACGCCGGAAGCCATGCAGGAGATGGCGGAGCAAATCGTCAAGGGGCTTCTTAAGCGCGATGCGGTTGGCGCCGCGGTCAGCGAGTACCTGGGCAAGCGGAAAGGCGCCAAAAAGGACAAGCCGGTCAAGGTGGTCGTCGATGGCGTCACGGTCATGATCGCTTCGCGGGACCTGAAGAAGGTGTTCGGGAGCTTCGCGCTCATCGATGTTGCCCTGAAGAAGCTGGAGAAGCACGGCTTGCCCATATCAAGCCTGCCGTCGCTGCTGCGGAGCTGATTGCTACCGCGGCAGCGTAGCTCATGCCGGGAAATGGAACGGTGAGGCAAATGCGCAAGGATCAGGGACCTTGACATGGGGAGGCGGACGGCAGCTGGCCCGAGAGGCGACTCGCCGTCCTTGATGCAAGCAACTACCAGAAGATGCTTCGGGGGACGCCTCGCACGTTGCGAGCGGGAACCGGAGCAAGGACCCGTTAGGTAAGGAGATTGCAATGCTAATGGCCGAATTCAACTGTCCACACTGTGGGAGGGCACTGGAAGCTCCGGCGCACATGGATGGTGAGACGCATGCCTGCCCGTACTGCAACCGGCCGGTGACACTTCAGGTGATTACCACAAAGCAAGCCGTAGTGGCTGGCATGGCTGCCGGTGGCATCGCGGCTCTGGCGGCATTCCTCTTCGGCGACAACTGATCGGTAGCGGGGGGCGCCCACCCCCCGCATTCTTCAGGAGTTACCCGTGGACGTGCTGAAAATCCTGTTCTGGCTCCATGTCGTCTTCGGCCCAATTGGCGTGTGGATATGCGCCTATGACTGGAGCCATCCAGAGCGGTGGGACGTTTGGTTTCGCAATCCGGCGTATGCCAAACCGTTCCTCATCATCGACGAAATCTTCCTCTGGGGAATGGGGGTTTACATCTGGTTGCGATACAGGAAGCAAAACCGCATGAAGGAAGGGATGCAGCTGATGCAGGAGGCCGTCCGGCTGCTGGATGAAGGAAGGATTGCGGAAGCCGACGAGCTGTACCGCAAGGGAAAGAAACTGACCGGCATTTAAGGGAGACAACCATGTTATTCGCATTTGAGTTCGCGGACCCCTGCACGGTGATCACCGTCTGCGTGCTGTTCTATGGATGGGTGATGTGGAAGGTTTGCAGCAACAAAAGCGTCCAGGAGGGCGCGAAGACGGGCTTCTGGTGGTGGTTGAATGGTTAGGAGACGCGATGCTCACCATCCTGCTAACCGCCGTTGTACTGACGGCGATTTACATAGCTCTTGCGGTCGTCGGCCTGGTCTATCTGGGCCGGCGGCTGCGGAGCAATCCCCAGCTCGCCAAGGCCGTTTTGATCATTATCATGGGCGGCTCGGTGAAAGAGAAGGAAGTGAAGGACAGTGGATAGTGCCGTGCAATCGCCGTACCTCACGGCTTCGGAGGCGGCGGCCTATTTCTCTTCCAGGAGCATGACATGCGACGCAAATTGACACTGAAAAAGCTGCGCGAGCTGGCAAAAGAAATCGCCAATGACAGTGCGCTAGCGAAGGCGGAAGCGGAACACCGGCGCCGCCTGGAAAAGTTCGGCTCCGTCGAGATGGAAGAAACCATTCTGCGGGATACCGGGAAGGTTGCCGAGAAGCCCGCACCCGCCGAACCGGCTGAGCGGGGGCCCGCGCGGGGCATGGAGCGCTGATAAATGACGCATGGCAGAGCGTTGGCGGGCTGAACGGCACCGGCCGCTATCCGTGGAACGATTCAGTCAGTCTACTCACTCGTGAAGCGGGGGCGGGACGATGTTGACGGCGAAGGAGGTCGCGCAGCGGATCGGGATTTCGGTATCCCTTGTGTACGAACTATGCAAGGCGGGCCTTTTGCAGCATACCCGGCATGGGAGGCCGGGCAAACGTGGCTGCATCCGCATTCCCGAGGATGCGCTGGCAGCGTACCTGGCGAGGTGTGCCAACGCCCGCCCGCAGGTTGACGTGCCGCCCCTTAAGCATATCCGGTTAGGCCACGGGTAGGCCGATAGGTCTGCCAATTGCCCCCATCGCCAGGAAGGTGACGGGGGCTTTTTTTGCCGCAGAATCATTTTCTACGGCGCGTTGGCGACAACCGCAGCGTATTTGAGGCACGTTCAGGAACCGCGGAGAACGGTTGCTTGCAGTTGCCGTACGTTGTCAGGGCGTGCGTGTTGCCAGCCGAAGCGCTCGTAGAACCAGAGGGCAGCAGTTGCCCCAAGTGCGTCCGCGTTTTGGCGTAACTCGTCGCGGGCGAACGTCCAGGTATGGCTAAGTTGCGGCTCCGACGCCTTGCCGCACTCCACCGGGAACCCCATCTTGTAAGTAATCAGCGGCCGGTGACTGGTCGCTAACAGCCCGATCGTTACATTTACGGCATTCTCACTGGTGAGATTCATCTGGTCAGCCAGATTTCTTGCAAACCAGACAACGTGGGTCGTAACCAACATGACCTCGTCTACATTGAGCACGCGCGGCGAGGTCATGCCGCCCCGAATGAGATGGTCGTAAAGCTGTGCAGCGTCCACTTGCTTCGTGTCGCTGAAGATGGGGAAGAGATGGGCGAACACGCCGTGCTGAGAGATGCGCCAGTATTCTGTCAGCGGTTTGGAAAGGCACACAAAGCCGATCCAATCGTGCCCGGTCCTGGGCGTGCCCGAAGGGTGTGGATAGTTCCAGTGCGCGGTACTGAGCCGGGCACTATCGACCAGCGCCTTGCATTTGGCGAGTGTTTCGAGCGTAGTCTGGTCAGCGAAAAAGGCGGGGTGGATCACGACTTCCCAATGTCCAAGCCGCCGGTGGGCGTCGTGGTATTTCTGCGCAAGATCGCGTCGGCCAAGTCGCACCAACTCGCGCATGCTTTTGAGGCTCACAAGGGGCGGCTTCGTCAGCGCGGCGTATTGCTTCCGCATGGCCTGCAAGAACTTATCCAGGTATTGCACTTGGCGAGCCGAGGTCTCTTCCTGGCGGACCTGCTGCCGGTGCTGGTGATCCGCTTGCAGTCGGGTCTCCAGGCTCTCAACGAGCTTTGGCAGTAACGAGTGCAATTCACGGATTTGGGTCAGGTGCTCCTGCTTGAAGAATGCCTCCTTGATGCCGCGGTTTTTCTCCTCGTATAACAGCCCTTCCAGTCGGTCTGCCCCCCAAGCGTCCTCAATCACCACGCCGGTTGGCGCTTGCTTGGCTCGCCATGCGTCAAACCAGCTGATCTCATCGGGGCTTAAGTTGACAGGAAGGCAAAGGGTCCACGTCTTAAGTTTGAATTTCTCGCTTCGAAGACAGCGCTGGAACGAGCGCCTGATCTGGTCCTTTTGCGGGTCTCCGAGTCCTTGCGGAAACCACTTACACTGATAAACGTCGATGCCGCGGGGATCGGTCCACTGGCCCACGCAAACGTCGACGCCTTCGTCGCCATTCTTTGGCCGCACGGCGCGGGCGTCAGCGAACTTCCCCTTGAGCAGCTTCGCAGTCAGCTGCTCGAATTTCCGGCGGGCGCCGTCAACGCCGAAGATCAGTTGAAGATCGAGGATTTCTACAGGCATGGCTTCTCGCGTGTGTCGTCGCGGGATCATTGAGGGAGCGCACCGTGACAGTAGTCGCTGCGCTGGACCGGAAGCCTGGAGTCATTTTATCAGCCAAGATTCGATGCGTCAGCGTGTTCAGGCCGCGTCGCGTCGCGGCTTTCACCTGATCGGCCCATGCGGCGGAGGGTGCGGTGAAGACGTTGATTTCCGAATAGTCACGCAGCGCGTTGCGCCGACACCAGCATCCAAGCTGACCGGGGCCCTGCTGGCGTCTATGCAGAAATCCACGATCGGTTGCGCGAGCGGCGATATTCGGTGCGCCGGTTTTCGCCTTGCTGCCGCAGTCGGGATACCAGGCCGCGCGAACACGCCGCCCGGCGGGGTGTCTATGATAGTTAAGAAAGGGGGTTGAGCATGAGTAATTCCACGCACGCGAGCGTTTGTACCTACTGCGGCAAGAGTCCCGCCGAAGTCGGGCCGCTTACCGGCGACCATGCAATCCCGGTTTGTACCTGGGTAGGCGAGTCGCAGGACCGGTCGATCAAGGTGAAAGGCTGCAAACGCTGTAACGGGTGCGCGGATGAAGGGTTGCTCAAGACCTTCCTGGCCGTGTTTGATAATCGGCTGGTCGAGACGCGGTTGCAGCATTTCCGCCATCCGAAGGGCAAGACCGATTTTCGGAGGTTCCTGGCGGCGTGCAGCAAGGCGCCCGAGCTAAGAGCCTACGCTACGGAGGAGGTGACGGCGATATTCAAGAAGATGTTCATGGGGCTGCGGCGGCACCTGTTGAAAGCAGAGTGGACGTACCTCCCGGAAGCGTGCTTCGGCCTTTCGCAAGTGGAAAAGCTGCCCGTGCAAGACGCTGAGGGCGTCGTGACGGTGTTAAGACCGTGGCCGCTGCAAGTAGGCGGTCCAAACGATGGGTTTGTCTGCCCGCCAGCTTTCGTGGACGATTTCGAGTCGTGCGACTTCAGCTTCCGCGACTTTGCGTTCGGCATATTCGACTACGTTGATCCCGATAACATGGCGATGTGCCTGAAATACAGAGGCGACGGCGCGGATTCGGCCAGTCGGCTCCATCTCCTATGCGGTGTTTGGGGTGCGGCCCTGTTGGAAGAGGCCCCGAAAGCGGAGCAGCCTTGAAGGATGCGCCGCTGGTCGGCATCCAGCCTTCCAGCGGCGTTGCTATTTGATGAGCAAGGTCGTCTGCACGGTCCGCGCGGCTTTCATGTCTATCCTGCCGTTGCCTTTTTCGCCGCCTCACGCATGTGCTGGATATTGCCGGCGAGGTGGGCGTAGTGCTGGCTCACCATCGTCGTATCCACGTGTCCGAGCAACTCGGCGACATGGGCAATCCCAACGCCTTTGATGAGGGCTTGGGTGGCGAACGAATGCCGAGCGGTGTAAGAGATCACCCCGTTCAGGTGCGGCAGCTTCTCGCGGAGGTTGCGGAAACGGCAGCGGACGCCGTTGCGGCTGAAGCCGCGCTTGCTGCGCGGCCCGCGGAACAGCGGCCCTTCGGGGTACTTCGCGACCAGCTTGCGCGTCAGCTCGACCATCGCCTCGTTGAGGTAGATGATCCGCGGCTTGCCGGTCCGCTTGGCCGTCTTGTGCTCCTTGAAGAACCAGATGCCGAGGTCGAGGTTGACCTGCGCTGCGGTGACGCGGCGCACCTCGCCCGGCCGCGCGCCGGTTTCCATCATCGCGAACACGAAGTTGCGGAACGCCTCGTCCTTGATCGCGGAGAGGATTTCCTTGCGCTCGTCCGGCGTCAGCACGCGATCGCGGTGCCGCTGCGGCGGCTTCTTTACCGCTTTGATGGGGTTGGGCTGAAGCACGCCTTCGGCGTCGGCCCAATTGAACGCCCGCTTCAGGGCGATGACAGCATTGCGCCGACTCCCCTTCCAACGGGGGTGTGCGTCGAGCCAGCGGGTGACATGCAGCGGCTTTAGCTCCCTGCGCAGCAGCGTGCCGTACATGTCGCAGAAATCCTGGAGGAAGGTTTTGTAGCTGCCGTAGGTGGCGGGTTCGTGGTGTTTCTCCGAGTAGTCGAGGAACAGGTCGGCGACCTGGCAAACCTTCACCTCGGCGGCCTTCGGCAGGTGTGCAGGGTCGGTGGCCATCAGGCGAAAGTACGCCTGCTCGATCTCGTGCGGCGGCTTGGGCGGCAGATCGCCGCGCTTACGCTTTTTCGGCGGGGGCACGTTCTCAGGATGCTTGCCGAGTCGGTGGCGAGTATCGCCGACCTCGACGAACCAGGCGTTCTTTTCAGCCCAATACCACGGATGAGTCGGACGCATGAGCAGTTCTCCCATTTTCACGGGTAAGGCCGAGAGGCCTGCTCTTTGGGCCGGTCGCCGGTTCCGTTCGGCGCTGGCCGCGTGCGTCTTTCAGGATTATACGCCCGGCGAGTCACGCCAGGAGTTTCCTACCCAGTTTCCTACCCCAAGCATCGGAAGGCAAAAAGAAAGGCCGATGTAACTTGTTGTCACACCGGCCCTTCCGCATGTCGGGGCGACTGGATTCGAACCAGCGACCTCCTGAACCCCATTCAGGCGCGCTAGCCAAACTGCGCCACGCCCCGGTTTCTCGTCAACGATTACGATCCGAGCTGGTGCTGCGTGGGGTAAGCCTACTGACTCGACAACACTCTACCAATTCTACGGGCGGTTGGCGCCTTTTTCAATCCTTTCTCGGACGCCACCAACCGTTTCGTCGTCTCCGGCGCTGCCTTGCAAACCAATCCGAGGCTGGCGGAGGCGACCGTGCTGTACGCTGGCAATGAAATATGGCTACAATAGCCCCGAGCGCATCGGCCCATCCGCTTCGGGGACGAACGGCCCACCAATTGCTGGCTTCCACGGGCGGCAACGACTGGTAACGGGGCATCCCGCGCCCTTCTGATTCCCAACTGGAGGTCGGCACATGAAACGCATCGTTTGGACGTTGTTCCCGGTTATGGCATTGACCCTGGCAGCCGCGGGCGACAACGCCGCTGCCGGGGACAAGGGCCACGAGCACGGACAGGCCTTCGCCGCTTGCGCCAAAGCGTGTGCGGACTGCTCGAATTCCTGCGCCTCGTGTTATCATCATTGTGTGGGACTGCTCGCCGCGGGAAAAAAAGAGCATGCCAGGACCATGATCCTGTGCAACGACTGCGCGGAGGTATGCTCGACCGCGGCCAAGTTATCCGCCCGGCAGAGTCCGTTTTCCGCGATGGTTTGCGAGACGTGCGCGAAGACCTGCGATGAGTGCGGCGCCGCCTGCGCGAAGTTTTCGGATGACCGCCACATGAGCGACTGGCGCAGGCGTGCAAGACGTGCGCGACCGCGTGCCGGGAGATGATCAAGCATCTCGCGAAGTCGTAAACGCGGCGTTCATTGAGGGGGCGGATGCCTGGGTCGGTCACGTGATGAGCGTGCGGCAGCCCTACTTACGACCAAGGAGCCGCCGTAGCGCCAACGGCTGTCACGCCGGCTCTTCCAATAGCTTCACCAGCGCGTGCAGCGTCTGATTGACCGGCGTCGCCACACCGAGTTCCGCGCCGCGCCGCGCGACGTATCCGTTCAGCGCATCGATTTCGGTGCGCTTGCCGCGCGCGATGTCCTGCGCGGTCGAGGAGAGGGCGCCCGCCATCGCCTCGCCGAGCTGCTCGACCGCTGCGACCAGGTCGACCTCGGGGAAGCGAACGCCGGCGGCCCGCGCGACCGCCACGACTTCCGCGGTGACTTCTTTCATGAGCGCGCGCGTCGAGGAATTGCCCACGATTCGGCCGTACCTTGCGCGACTCAATGCCGAGATGGCGTTGTACGCGCAGTTCATGAGCAACTTGATCCAGAGATCGGCCTCGACGTTCTGGGAGACACGGCACGGCACGCCGGCACGACCGAAGAGCGCCGCGAGCCTGTCGAGTTCGCCGGGCCGGCAATCGTGCGCTCGCAGCGCCCCGATCACCAGGTCGCCGCGGCCGGTGTGCTTAACGTGTCCCGGCGCCGTCATCTCGGCAGCCACGTAAACGACCGCCGCAATGGCTTCCAGGCCGGCTGCGGCGCGAATGCGCTCGACGTTGTCCACACCGTTCTGCATGCTGACGATGCTGGCGCCGTCGGCCAGGTGCGGCGCCAGCGCCGTCGCCGCGGTTTGCGTGTCGAGTGTCTTCACGCACAGGAGGACGATCTCCGCATCCCGCGCGGCCGCGATATCGACCGACGCCGTGACCGGAATCTGTTGCTGAAAATGCAAGGTTTCCAGGCACAAGCCGTCGTGCGTCATGGCCTCGACATGGCTCGCCCGGCCGATCAGCGTGACCGGCGCGCCTGCGCGCGCGAGCATGCCGCCGAAGTAACAGCCGACGGCGCCCGCACCCAACACGGCAATGCGCGGCCACTGGTGTTGCTGCAGAGTCACGTCCATTATCATACTTCCGGTACCGAGTACGTGTACCAGGAGCGTGCCGATGCATGAGATCACCCGCATCCTATCTGCCGTCGAGCAAGGCGATCCGCAAGCGGCCGAGCAGCTCCTGCCGCTCGTGTACGACGAGCTGCGGCGGCTGGCGGCGGCGAAGCTCGCGCAGGAGAAGCCGGGACAGACGCTCCAGGCCACGGCGCTGGTACACGAGGCTTACCTGCGGCTTGTCGGCGGCGAGAAGCCGCCGCCCTGGAACAGCCGCGGTCTCTTCTTCGGTGCCGCGGCCGAGGCCATGCGCCGTATCCTGGTCGAGAGCGCACGCCGCAAGGCCAGCCGCAAACGCGGCGGCGCGATGCGCGGCAACCACTCGATGACGCCGACATCGCCCTCGCGCGGCCGGCGGAAGAACTCCTGGCCGTTCATGACGCGCTGGATGCGCTGGCGGCGACCGACCGCCGTGCCGCCGAACTCGTGAAGCTGCGCTATTTCGCCGGCTGCACGCTGGAGGAGGCGGCCGCGGCGCTCGGTATCTCGCCGCGCACCGCGGACAGCGTCTGGGCCTATGCGCGCGCCTGGTTGTTCGCGCGCTTCGATCCGAATTCGTGATCGCGATTCGGAGTGCGGCGTTTTGACGCCGCTTTTGTTTTCTTATCGGGGATACGAGAGAAAAAACAAGAGCGGCGTCAAAACGCCGCACTCCAAATATTGCGCTTTTCTCTCCGCTTTGCGCATTAAACAATAGAGGCCACGTGCAAAGGCAGCTTCCCCAGGGTTCCCGTCATGAGCGAGCAGGACATCTTTATCGCGGCGCTCCAGCAAGAGCCCGCGCAACGTGCGGCCTACCTGGACCGCACTTGCGGCGATGACGCGGCGTTGCGGCAACGCGTCGACGTGCTGCTGGAGGCGCATGAGCGCGCCGGCAGCTTCATGCAACAGCCAGCGGCCGGCGAGCAGACCGCGGCCCACGGCTCTATCAGCGAGGGCCCCGGTACGGTCATCGGGCCGTACAAGCTGTTGCAGCAGATCGGCGAAGGCGGCTTCGGCGTGGTCTACATGGCCGAGCAGCAGGAACCGGTGCGCCGCAAGGTCGCCCTCAAGATCATCAAGCCCGGCATGGACACCAAAGAAGTCATCGCGCGCTTCGAGTCGGAGCGGCAAGCCCTGGCGTTGATGGATCACCCCAATGTGGCGCGCGTGCTGGACGCCGGCATGGTAGGTCCCGTCTGCCGGACGGGACCTTCGTCAGGTCCCGTCCGGCAGACGGGACCTACTTGCCGACCCTATTTCGTGATGGAGCTGGTCAAGGGCGTGCCGATTACCGAATTCTGCGACAAGAACCACTTGCCGACCGCGGGCCGGCTGGAGTTGTTTCGCGCGGTCTGCCTGGCGGTGCAGCATGCACACCAGAAGGGGATCATCCATCGCGATTTGAAGCCGTCGAACATCCTGGTCACGCTGCACGACGGGCAGCCGGTGCCCAAGGTGATTGACTTCGGCGTGGCCAAGGCGACCAGCCAGCAGCTCACGCAACGGACGCTGTTCACCGCCTACGGCCAGATGGTCGGCACGCCGGCGTACATGAGTCCGGAGCAGGCGGAGATGAGTGGGCTGGACATCGACACCCGCAGCGACATTTACTCCCTCGGCGTGCTCCTCTACGAGCTGTTGACCGGCACGACGCCACTGGAGAGCAAGCGGCTGCGCCAGGCCGGCTACGCCGAGATGCAGCGGCTGATTCGCGAGGAGGAGCCGCCCCGGCCGAGCACCCGACTCTCGTCGCTGGGCGGCGAGGCGACGGTGCTGGCCGGCAACCGCGGCACCGACGTCAAACGTCTCGCCCAGCTCCTGCGCGGCGACCTCGACTGGATCGTGATGAAGGCGCTCGAGAAGGACCGCAATCGCCGCTATGAAACGCCCAGTGCCTTCGCGGCGGATGTCGAGCGCTTCCTGCACAACGAGGCCATCCTGGCTCGGCCGCCGTCGGCGCTGTACAAGCTGCGCAAATTCGTTCGGCGGAATCGGGCGCCGGTGCTGACGAGCGCGGCGGTGCTGCTCCTGCTCGTGGTTGGGATCACGGGCACGACGCTTGGCCTGGTGTGGGCGATGCAGGCTGAGGATGACGCCCGCCGCGACGCCGACCGAGCGCGCGATGCCGAGCAGGTCGCGGAGGAGCGGCTTGTCGATGTGAAGAAGGAACGCGACGCCGCTGACAACGCGCGGCGCGATGCGGTCACCGCCGCCAAGCGGCTCGCGGGCGCGCTGGCGCAGGTCGATAGTCTCCGCCTCGCCGCCCATTCGACACTGGTGGTGCCGGAGTATCCAGGGACGGCCTTGCTGCTTGCCCTCGCCGCGGCAGACAAGGCGCCGGCGCGAACCGCATTCCATAACAACGCGCTGCTCCGGGCGGTCCGGGAATGCCGTGAGGAGCGAACGCTGTTTGCCCAGCCGTACACGACGGCCGCGGGACGGCCAGGCCGCACCGAGTTCGTTGCGCTGCAGCTCACGCCGGACGGCACGCGCGCCGTCGTGGTCTGCATCCGGCGGGACGATTGGCCGGAGTGGTCCAAGAACGCCAGCGCCTATGTCTACGACCTGCAAACCGGCGAGGTGGCGGCCACGCTGAAGTTGCCAGGCTTGTTGTTCGAGACGATGGCAATCAGCCCCGACGGCCGGTTGCTGGCCGCTGTGCCGAATCAAACCGCCGTCGTCCGTTACGCCGACGGCGCGACGGCGGCCTTCACCGATCGCACGGTGCGGCTCTGGGACCTGCGGACCGGCGCGGAGGTGCGCGTCCTGAAAGGGCACACCGACAAGGTGTGCTCGCTATGCTTCGACGCCAAGGGCGAACGCTTGCTGTCAGCGTCGTGGGATGGCACGGCCCGCGTCTGGGATGTGGCGACCGGTCAGACGCTGCACGTGCTCCGCGATGGCAAGGTGTCGCTCCGGTTCGCCGACTTCAGCCCCGATCCGGAAGGCCGGCGCGTGATTACGATTGCTCACCCCGACGGCGTGTGCCACAGCGACAGCAGCATCGATCGCATTCGCAATAGGCAGTTCCGCGAACCGGTTGACCCCAAGCGCGTCGTGTTCGACCCGCCGGTGCATGCCGGGGCCGCCATCCGCTGGATTGAGTACGTCAATTCGATCACCAATTCCGGCCTGGGCACCTGGGCGCCGCGGCTATGGGACGCGCAGACCGGCAAACGGCTCGCGGTGCTCGGCGAGGACAAGGAGGCTTACGGTCGCGTCGGGGGCACCGGCTTTGAGCACACTGTCGCCGCATTTAGCCCCGATGGCGAGCGCGTCGTCACTGCGGTCGTCGAGCGGAGCGAGCGGGGCGCGGACAACAGCGGAGTAAGGCTCTGGGACGCCAGGGATGGCAAGGCCATCGTAATCTCTCGATTGCTTCCCGGTCCGGGCGTAAAGCACAACGACGCCTGGCTGCAGTTGGAACAGGAGGGCAAGCCTCGCCTGCGCCTCGTGCGCAGCGCCTTCGAGAACGCCGCGAGCGAGGCACTTCTGGTCTGGCAACAGAGCGAGCAGGCGCCGCAGTCATGGCGCTGTGCCGCGGGGTCGCTGCGCTTTTCGCGTGGCGCCGGGCATCGCATCCCGTACTACCCAGCGGGGGATATCCCCATGTTCCTCGACGCAAGCGACACGCCGTCAACGCAATTGGCGAGCTCGTTCGGCGAGACGGTAACCATCCAGACTCTCGACCGCAATCCGATTTGTGAGCTGCGCGGACACGAGGGGCAGGTGCGGGCAGCGGCATTTCTGCCCGGCGGCAAGCGGCTCGTGACGGCGGCGATGGACGGGACCCTGCGCCTCTGGAAGGTCGATCACAGTGATCCCGTGCTGGAGATGGACCGGCCCAACGGTCACCCGGCCGGCTACGCCGCTTTCTTGCACGGCGACAAACACGTCATCACGGCGGGGGATCGCAACGCCTTCGGACCCCTGGCCGACAAGCGAGTTGGGCTCTTCGATGCAGCCACCGGCACGCTGGTCCACGAGATTGTCAACGAGGCGGCGCTCGCCACCTCCAAGCTGCAGAGGGAACTGCTCGGGAACCTGATCGACCTGGACGTCAGCCTCGACGGAACGCAGCTCGTAACCGTTCACGATGATGCCAACGTGACCACGGCCGAGAGTGATGAAGCGGAGCTGCAGCCGTCGGAGCTGTTCACGCCGGTGCGCGTGTGGGACCTGCGGACGGGCAAGCAGCGGTTCGCCCTGCACGGATTGCGTCGTAATGTCTCCACCGTGCGCTTCAGTCCCGATGGCCGCCGCATCCTGACCTTGGCGTGCGCCCATCTTAACGCGCGGAGGCTGGACGAGAACAAGGCGCTAGGCGGCCTCATGCGGGGCGGCACGATGTACACACGCGTTGATCTCTGGGACGCCGATACCGGCAAGCACCTGCGCAGCTTAGTGCCGGAAGCAGCGGGTCTTGGAAGCTTTGCCGTGTGGAGCCCCGACGGCACGCGGGTTCTCACCAATGCCCACGTGTTCGTCGGCGTCGCTGCCGTCATCCACGACGTTGCGACGGGCGCCCGGCCTGTGATCCTGAAGGATCATTCCGGCATCACCGACAGCTCCATCGCCGAGGCCGCCTTCAGCCCCGACGGCAAACTGGTGTTCGGCTATCGCCGGGCCGGGCTCCCTGGGCTCCGTGGACTGGAGTTGATCGAAGTTTGGGATGCCGCCACGGGGGCGCACCGATTCACCCTGCGCGGCCACACCGGCAATGTGTTGTCCGCCGTGTTCAGTCCGGATAGCCGGCTCATCCTCAGCACCTCGGCCGACGGCACGGCCCGGCTCTGGGACGCCGCGACCGGCGCCGTCAAGCAGGTGTTGCACGGCCATCGCCAGGGCGTCCGGGCCGGGTGCTTCAGCCCGGACGGCAAGTTGCTGGCGACCGCCTCGACGGATGGCACGGTGCGCATCTGGATTACCGCAACCGGCCAGGAATGGATGACGCTGCCGCTGGCCGAAACGGAATTCACGAGCGTGGCATTCAGCGCCGATGGCGGACGCCTGCTAACCACCTCGAGCGACGGCACTGCACGCATCTGGCCGGTTGACCCGCTACCGCTGGCCGTCGCCCGCAAGCCGCGCGAGTTGACCGCCGACGAACGGGTGCGCTTCCAGATCGAGCCGGCGCCGTGATCACCCTGGCGAGCGTCGAGGCGTAAGCCCGACGTGGTTACAACAACACGTCGGGCTTACGCCTCGACACTCGCCGCGGATGTTTTCTTCTTGGCAACCCGGCGCCTTTGCGTGAGAATACTCCGGGCACCGACGCGCCGCGCCGGTGTTGCGTTTCCCAACCCTCCCGAGGCCGCACCCATGACTCGCGCCACTGCATCTCTCCTCCTCGCCGCCGCCGTCGGCTGCGCGTCCTTCTGCCCTGTTGCCGGCGCCGGCGACAAGGGGAGCTTCAAGCCGCTCTTCAACGGCAAGGACCTGACCGGTTGGAAGACGTTTCTCGCGGACGCCAAGGCCGATCCCGGCAAGACCTTCGTCGTCAAGGACGGCGAAATCCAGGTCAGCGGCGAGCCGTTCGGTTACTTCTATTCGGACAGACCCTATAAGAACTACGTCATCGGCTACTCGTGGACCTATCCGAAGGACCAGCCCGCGAAGACGACGATGAACAGCGGCCTGCTCCTGCACATCCAGGAGCCGCACAAGGTCTGGCCCAAGTCGATCGAGCCGCAGGGCCGTTACATGGACCACGGCAAGCTGTTCTTCATCGGCTTCGGCAAGGACGCGAAGACCGAGGGGAAGTTCGACGCGGCGGCGCAGAAAAAGCGCTCAAGGCAAGCGATGAATGGAACACCACGGAAGCGACGGTCCGGGCCGACGGCTCGATCGAGGTGCGCATCAACGGCACGCTGGTCAGCACCGGCAAGACCGAGCTGACGAGCGGCCCGATCGGTTTCCAGTCCGAAGGCGCCCGCATCCACTTCAAGGACATCCTGATCAAGTCGCTTGACTGAGCCGGCGCAACCACGCCTCGACGCACGCCAGCAATTGCGGGGCGCTGCGCTGTAGAAATGGTCCGCCGCCGGGATGACCTCGACGGCGATCCGCGGGGCGGCCGTTGCCAGCGCCGGCGGCGCCGCGGAAGGCCATGTTTTGCTCCGCCTCGATCGCGCCCAGCGTCACCAGCGCCGGACAGCGGACGCTGCCCGCGAAGCGCAGGTAATTGTAGCGCTCCTCGGGGCCATATTTCTCGACGTAGCCGGCCGCCGTCACCACAAACGGTAGCGGCAGCTTTACCTCGAGCAGCGCGCCCGGCCGGCCTTCCTCGACGTGGCGCTCGGCCACGCTGTACGTTTCGAGGAACTGCGGGCCCTCGGGACTGGTGCAGAACCACGAACAAGACAACCGCGGCGGCGAGATGGCGATCAGGCTATTGACGGCGAGTTGTGGCTCGTGCACCAGCGCATACAGGCACTTGACGGCGCCGAGGCTATGGCCGATCAGTCCCACGCGCGGCCCGGCACGCTGCCTGAGCCAATCGACCCACGCGGCGACGTTGTGGCGGCACTCGTCGACGACCTCATAGGCGGCACCAACACGTCGGCCGCCCTTCGTGGTGACGACCGTGCTCATCAGATCGTGCCCGCGCGTGTTGACGCGCAGCACGCCGCAGTCGAGGCTGAGCAGGCGCTCCCCCAGGGCGTCGAACAACGTCGAGCTGTAGAAGTTGCCGCCGGTGCCGTGGATGAGGCAGAAGGCGTCGGCGACGTTGCCGGGTTGTGGCGGCGACTGGTACATGCCGTCAAGGCGGACGCCGTCGTGGGTGTTGACCTGTACGAGATCGACCTGCATGGGGCACCTCTCTTCTACAAGGTAAGCATAGAAGCTGCCACGCCCACGGCCGAAAGGCCGTGGGGTTACCCGCGCTCGTAGTGACCCGCTTTAGCGGGTTCTGGACCCGCAAAAGCGGGTCACTACGAGCGCGTCATTACCCCACGGCCTTTCGGCCGTGGGCCTGAGAGGATTTGCTACAATGAGCGCTTGACCGCTCCCACCGAAGGGCTCGCGTATGTGGATGGTTTTTCCCGCCTGCCTGGCCGTGCTGATCCTCGCGCGGCTTCGCGCGCTATGCGCAAGCCGCGGGCCGTGTCGAGTTCAATCGCGACATTCGGCCCAGCCTGTCCGACACCTGCTTTCAGTGCCACGGGCCGGACAAAGCCAAACGCAAGGCGAAGCTGCACTTCGATACGGAGGACGGTGCGCGTGCCGTCATTGTCGCGGGCAATCCGGATGCAAGCGAGCTGATTCGCCGCATCACCGCGACCGACCCGGACAAGCGCATGCCGCCGCCGTCGACGGGACACGCCCTCAGGCGCAGCAGATCGCCGTGCTTACACGGTGGGTTGCCGAGGGCGCCGAATGGCAGAAGCACTGGTCGTTCATCGCGCCGGTGCGGCCGCCGCTGCCGGTGGTCAAGCACACGGCGTGGCCGCGCAACGGCATCGATCATTTTGTGCTTGCCCGGCTCGAGCAGGAGGGCCTGGCGCCGTCGCCGGAAGCGGATCGGGTGACGCTGCTGCGGCGCGTCAGCCTCGATCTGACGGGGCTGCCGCCGACGCCCGCGGAGGTCGACGCTTTCCTCGGCGACGCTAGCAGCGTCGCCTACGAGAACGCCGTCGATCGGCTGCTGCGTTCGCCGCGCTACGGCGAGCACCTTGCTCGCCACTGGCTGGACGCGGCCCGCTACGCCGACACCAACGGCTACCAGACCGACGGCGAGCGAACGATGTGGCGCTGGCGCGACTGGGTGATCGACGCGTTCAACGCCAACATGCCGTTCGACTGCTTCACGATTGAGCAGATCGCCGGCGACCTCTTGCCCGGCGCGACGCTGTCGCAGAAGATCGCCACCGGCTTCAACCGCAACCACCGCGGCAACTCCGAGGGCGGCATCATTCCCGAGGAGTACGCCGTCGAATACGTCGTCGATCGCGTCGACACCACCGCCACCGTCTGGCTCGGCCTGTCCGCGGGCTGCGCGAAGTGCCACGGTCACAAGTACGACCCCATCAGTCAGCAAGAGTTCTATCAGCTTTTCGCGTACTTCAACAATGTGCCGGAGAAGGGCAAGGCGCTCAAGTACGGCAACTCGCCGCCGTACCTCAAGTCGCCGACGCCGTTGCAGCAAGCCCAGCTGCGGCTGCTGACGTTGCAGCGCGATGCGACCGAGGAGCGCTTCCAGAGTCTGCAGCCGCAGCTCGACGCGGCGCAGACGGCGTGGGAACAGACGCCGCCGGCGAGGCGGACACCCCCTTGGTCGCTGAGGCGCGACCTGGTTGCCCAGCCCAATTTGTTCGGCCTCTTCGTTACGCAGGCGCCGCGCGACGCGCTAATGTGGCGGGGCCCGAATAACTTGCTCAGTGCCGTCGATTTGACCGGCAAGAGCTTCCTCGATGCCGGAAACGTCGGGCGGTTCGGCTTCTTCGATAAGTTCACGATCGCCGCCTGGGTCTGGCCGGCGCCGGCCGGCGGCACCATCATCTCGCGCATGACCGATACCGACCGGGCCGACGGCTACAGCCTCGCCATCGAGAACGGCAAGCTCCATGTCCGCCTTGTCAAGCGCTGGCTCGACGACGCCATCCGCGTCGAATCCCTCGAGACGATCGTGCCGGACACGTGGCATCACGTCTGCTTTTCCTACGACGGCTCGCGCGTCGCCAGCGGCATCGCGCTCTACATCGATGGCCGGCCGGCGCCGCTGAAGGTGAACCTCGACGACCTGAACCAGAACTTCGTCACCGACGAGCCGCTCCGCATCGGCGCCGGCGGCGGGCCGGCGCGCCGCTTCCAGGGTCACATCGCCGACGTGCGGCTGTACAACCAGGTCGTGTCCGCGGCCGACGTCGGCATCCTCGCATGCCTCGACCCGATCGGCGACATGATTGCGATCGCGCCTGAACGGCGCACGCCGGCGCAACGTCACACGCTGCGCACGTACTTCCTGGAACGAGAGGCTCCGCAGGAACTCCGCGACGCGAACGCTAAACGGCAAGCCGCGCGGCGGGAACTTGAAGAATACGACGCCGCACTGCCGACGACGATGGTGATGGAGGAAATGCCGACGGCGCGCGACACGCATGTCCTGATCCGCGGCGAATACGACAAGAAAGGCGCTCGCGTCACTGCCGCTGTGCCGAAGGCGCTGCCGCCGATCCCCGCGGGGCTGCCCAACAATCGCCTCGGCCTGGCCTGCTGGCTGGTGGCGCCGGACAACCCGCTGACGCCGCGCGTGACGGTCAATCGCTTCTGGCAACTCCTGTTCGGGGCAGGCCTAGTGCGCACCGTCGAGGATTTCGGTGCCCAGGGTGAATGGCCGAGCCATCCGCCATTGCTAGACTGGCTCGCCGTCGAATTCCGCGATGGCGGCTGGGACATTAAGCAAACGCTGCGCACGATCGTCACCAGCGCCACCTATCGGCAATCGTCGAAGCTAACGCCGGCGCTGAAGCAGCGCGATCCCGAGAACCGCTTACTGGCGCGCGGGCCGCGGTTGCGCCTGTCGGCCGAGGTCATTCGCGATCAGGCCCTGTTCGCCAGCGGCCTGCTCGTGGAAAAGATCGGCGGCGCCTCGGTTCGCCCCTATCAGCCGACAGGGCTGGTTAAGGAATTGCACGGCACCGACGACGAACTGCAGGACCACGGCCCCAATCTGTATCGCCGCAGCCTGTACACGCACTGGAAGCGCACGGTGGCGCCGCCGGGCCTGATGACGTTCGACGCCGCCAATCGCGAGACGTGCGTGGTGCGCCAGACGCGCACGAACACGCCGCTGCAATCGCTGACGCTGCTGAATGAAGTCACCTTCGTCGAAGCTGCACGGGTGCTGGCCGAGCGCGTGGTGAAGGAGCACGCTACGTCGGAGCAGCGGCTGACGTACGCGTTCCGGCTGCTCGCCGCTCGCGCACCGCGGCCCACCGAGCTGCAGCTGCTGCTCGCGGCATTAACGCATCACGAGGCCCATTATCGCGCTCATCCCGACGCCGCGGCGGCGCTGCTGTCGGCCGGCGAGCATCCGCGCGACGAGGCGTTCGACACGCCGGAGCTAGCGGCGTACACGGCCATCGCAAATCTGCTGCTGAACCTCGATGAAGTCATCACCAAGGAATAGTTGCCGATGAAGCTTGTGTAAAGGTTTCGAGACAATGGATTGAGAGTGCAGAATGCCGTTCAGCGGCACGTCGTGATGCGCGGACTGCCCGCAGCGGATGCACAAGGTGTGTGCGGTTTGCGAATCGACGCCCCAGCCGGCTGCGGTTTTGTTGCTGGCACCATCGGCTCGCGGCTGCGTGGGCTGAACAAGTTTAACTATATCCTACGCACTTCCGTGTCAATAGGTTAAAGCAGCCGGACGTGCTTTTTCCGCGTTGGTGCGCCTTTCCCAATTTTCCTAATTTTCCTGACTGGCATTTTTTGTGCAGGCATTCGTGTGCTACCATTTACATAGGGTACGTACCCAGCACATTCGGGACCTACCCGCCAATTTATGTTTGGAGACCGCCAATGTTCGCTTACCGCCACTCCCTCTGGCTCATCGCG
Source organism: uncultured Gemmataceae bacterium (assembly GCA_963834865.1). GTDB lineage: Bacteria > Planctomycetota > Planctomycetia > Gemmatales > Gemmataceae > CAWIDK01. The sequence goes on along the minus strand of CAWIDK010000001.1, from coordinate 799,519 downwards.
CTCGTGGGCGCTGGGGTGGCCCTCGCTCAAGATGAAGCCGGTAGGGAGACCAAGGGCTCCGACCCGAAAAACGAGGCCGAGGTTCAATTCGCCAACGGCAGCACAGTCCGCATGGCCATCTCACAGGATAAACTCGAGGTGCTCACGCGCTACGGTAAACTCTCGATTCCGCTGGCCGAGGTCCAGCGCATCGACTTCGGCGTCCACTTGCCGGCCGACGTGGCCAAGCAGGTCGATGCCGCCTTCGCGAAACTTGCCAGCGTCCAGTACGCCGAACGCGAGGATGGCGGCCATGAGCTGGCCGCACTCGGGCCGCAGGCGTACTGCGCCCTGCTCAAGGCGCTCAAATGCTCGGATCAGGAAGTCGTGCGCCGCTCCGAGAAGATCCTCGCTGACATGCGCAGCCGGTTCCCCGAGAAGGAGCTGCGCGGCGCGAAGACGATATTGTCACCACGCCGAGCTTCACCATCGTCGGCCGCATCGTGTCGCCGGGGCTGCAGGGCAAGTCGGAGTATTTCGGCAACGTCCAGCTCCAGCTTTCGCAGATGCGTCAGCTGCGCCACCTCCACGCGCCCGGCGAAGTCACGGTCACGGTCGATGCGAGCCAGTATGGCAGCCAGCACGGGCAATGGCTGGACTCCGGTGTGTCGGTCGAGGGGAGCGCGACGTTGTTGATCGTCGCCAACGGCACCATCGACATCTATCCGCAGTCGCCGGGTCAGTACGTGTCGACGCCCAAGGGCTACGGCAACATCGTCCTGGCGCCCGGTGCGAGGGTCGCGCCGACGCCGGTGAACCTGCGGAACTATTCCGGGGCGCTGTTCGGCCGCATCGGCGGCGACGGCGACGCGTTCTACATCGGCGATCGCTTCGAAGGCACCGCCGGCCGCGACGGCAAGCTGTACCTGCACATCGTGCCGAGCCCGTGGAACAACGCGTCGGCGGGAAGCTTCCAGGTGAAAATCACGCAGCGGAATTAGTGGCGGATCGGCGGTGGGGCGCGGATAATGGGGAGTGGCTGGTTTACGTTTAGCGCTCGGTGGCGGCGTCAAGCACCTGGCTGCGAGCGCTAAACGTAAACCAGCCGTCCACCCGCGTTGAGGCCCCCATGCATCCCGCGCACGAACATCGGCTCCTCGTCACGCGACGGCACTTCCTCGCTCATAGCGGCTTCGGCATCGGCTCCGCAGCCCTGGCCGCCCTGCTACATGAGGACGCGCGTGCGGACCTACCCGGCCTGCCGCACCTCGCCCCGCGCGCGCGGCGCGTGATCTACCTGTTCCAATCCGGAGCGCCGTCGCAGCTCGACCTGTTCGATCACAAGCCGCACCTGCGCCACCGCCGCGGCGCGGAGTTGCCCGCCTCAATCCGCATGGGCCAGCGCCTCACCGGCATGACCGCGACACAGGAACGCTTTCCCGTCGCGCCGTCGATGTACCGCTTTGCGCGCCACGGACGCTCCGGGGCCTGGATGAGCGAGCTGTTGCCGCACCTCGCCGGCGTGGCGGACGAGCTCTGCTTCATCCGCACCCTGCACACCGAGGCGATCAATCACGACCCGGCGATCACGTTCTTTCAGAGCGGGGCCCAGCTCGCGGGCCGGCCGAGCATGGGGGCATGGCTCACCTATGGCCTCGGCAGCGAGAGCCGGGATTTGCCCGCGTTCGTGGTGCTCATCTCGCAGGGCACCGGCAACCCCGCCGATCAGCCGCTGTACGATCGGCTCTGGGGCAGCGGCTTCTTGCCGTCGCAGTACCAGGGCGTGAAGTTCCGTTCGGTCGGCGATCCAGTGCTGCACCTGTCCAACCCGGCCGGCGTGTCCGACGCGACGCGCCGCCGCATCCTCGACGACCTCGCACGGCTCAACGAGCTCCGCCTCGCCGAGACCGGCGACCCCGAGACCCAGACACGCATCGCGCAGTACGAGTTGGCTTATCGGATGCAGAGCGCGGTGCCGGCATTGACCGACCTGTCCACCGAACCGCGGCACGTGCTCGAGATATATGGCCCCGACGTGACTCGGCCCGGCACTTTTGCGGCGAACTGCCTGCTGCGCGCCGATTGGCCGAGCGCGGCGTGCGCTTTATCCAGCTCTTCCATCGCGGCTGGGACCAGCACACGAACCTACCGCGGCAAATCGCCGGCCAATGCCGCGACACCGACCAGCCGTCGGCCGCCTTGATTCGCGACCTGCGCGAGCGCGGCCTGCTCGACGACACGCTGGTGATCTGGGGCGGCGAGTTCGGAAGGACCGTCTACTGCCAGGGGACGCTGACGGCCGACAACTATGGCCGCGACCATCATCCGCGCTGCTTCACGGTCTGGCTGGCCGGCGGCGGCATCAAGCCCGGCACGACGTACGGCACGACCGATGATTACAGCTACAACATCGTCGAGCATCCGGTACACGTCCACGATCTGCACGCGACGATGCTGCACTGCCTGGGCATCGACCATCTGCGGCTAACATATCGATATCAGGGACGCAACCATCGGCTGACAGATGTAGCGGGAGAGGTTGTGCAGGGGATTTTGCGCTGACCCGTTCGTAGTTCCGCCTTCAGGCGGTCGGGGCACCGCCTGAAGGCGGAACTACGAACCTTTCATGCAGCCTGCGGCGCTGCCGCGGCGTCGGCCATGATGCGCTGGAAAACCGCGAGGATCGCGCCAACGTCGTCGATGTAATAGCGGCGACGGTCGATCCCCGCCATCGGTCCGGCGAGCCGCACGAACTGCCAGATCTCGCCATTGGTCACGCAGCCATAGATGAGGTCGAGAAGCCGGCCGGATCGCTCATTGAACAGGCGGGCGCCAACCATCTGCGCGATGCATTGCCAGACTCCGTTTTCGATGTCGTGGCGCTTGGCCTCGACGACGACGACCAGGGGAGCACGGAGCGCCGGCACGGGCTGGGTCGCGGCCAGCATGAAATCGCACTCGCCGATGAGCCCGCGCTCTTCATCCACGTCCAGGCGCTGCCCCGAATAGATCGACACCGGCGTGGCGCTCAATTCCTGGCACGCAAGCAAGACCGGGACCACGATGAATTCGCTCCGTGCCTTCTCCGTGATCAGGATCTGCCGCCGCCCGAGCTCCACCAGCGTGCGAAACAGGTCGGGGACCGATGCGGCGGGCAAACCGGTGAAAAGATCGATCGGATCGGCGGTGATGCCGAGGATGCTAGATACGGTGTCGAGCGTAAAGTCGGCGTAGGACATGGGCATGCCTCGGGTCGATCTTACCCGCGGGATTCGAAGACTCATCCCGCGGCGTGGAAATTAGGCCATCTCGCCGTCCACGCCATCGTCATTGTAGAGCGCGTCAATCTCGCCGCGATGATGCGCGGCGATCACGCCGCGGCGCAGCTTGAGGCTGACCGTCATCTCCTCGGCCGCGACGCTGAACGGCCGCGGCAGCACGACGAACTTCTTGACCTGCTCGGACGGCGACACGTCGGCGAGTGATTGCCGTACGCGCTGATCGAGGAAGGCGCGTACTGCCGGATCGCCCGCCAGCGCGTCCTCGCCGCGGCCGAGGTCGAGGCCGGCCGTCCGCGCGAGGTTCGGCCAGTTCGGCACCACCAGCGCCGTCAGGAAGTTGCGGCCCTCGCCGCACACGACCACCTGATCGAAGCACGGGTCGGCCAGGAGCAGCCCCTCGATGTGGTTGGGCACCACTTTCTTGCCGTTGGACAGCACCACGATGTCTTTCTTACGACCTGTGATGTACAGGAAACCATCGGAGTCGAGCCGGCCGAGGTCGCCGGTATGGAACCAGCCGTCGCGGATGGCCGCCGCGGTCGCCTCCGGGTCTTTCCAGTAGCCCTTCATGACGTGCGGGCCGCGCGTCAGCACTTCGCCGTCGGCCGCGATCTTGACCTCGACGCCGGGGATGGGTTGGCCGACCGAGTCGAGCTTGTACGCGTCCTTACGATTGAACGAGATCACCGGCGACGTCTCCGTCAGGCCGTAACCCTGCAGCAACAGGAGGCCCGCGTCCAGGAACGCCTGGGCGACCGCGGGGGGCAGTGGGGCGCCGCCGGAGCTGAGCCAATCGATGCGCGGGCCGAAGATCGCGCAGCTTCATCTTCGCCGTTTTCGGGTCGGCCTGCACCGCCCCCAGGATCTTCTCGTAAAAGCGCGGCACCGAGGACATCATGTGCGGCCGCGTCTCGGCCAGGTTGAGCACCAGCGTGTCGGCGGATTCGGCCAAACAGAGGGTGCTGCCCGCGACCAGCGTGCCGTAGATGTCCACAGTGCGGGCGTAGATGTGGCTGTATGGCAGCCAGCTCAGAAAAACGCAATCGGGCGGCGGCGGGGCGGCGGCGATAAACGAGATGGCGTTCGACAGCAGGTTGCCGTGCGTCAGCATCACGCCCTTGGGGTTGCCGGTCGTGCCGGAGGTGTACATGAGCGTCGCCAGGCTGTCCGCGGTCAGCGCCGCGCACGGCGCTGGAGCTCGGCGCTTTCGACGGCGCGGACGTTGCGGCCCATTTGCAGAAACGCGTGCCAGGGGACGTTTTCCTCGTCGGTCGGATGATCGTCGAACAGGACGACGCCGCGCAGCGCCGGCAATTCGGCCCGCACCTGGTTGAGCTTGGCGTACTGCCCCGGACCGCTGACGAACATCCATGACACGCCGGCGTCGGCGAGCTGGAAGTGCGCTTGCCGGCCGCTCAGGGACGCGTGCAAGGGAACATGCACGGCGCCGGCCTCGAGGACGGCCATGTCGGCGACGAGCCATTCGACGCGGTTCTCGGAGAAGACGCTGACGCGATCGCCTGGGCCGACGCCGGCATGCACCAGCGCCGCGGCGGCCGCGGTCACCTGTTCGCGAAACTCGTCCCACGGGAGGTCGTGGTACAGCCCGAGCCGCTTGTACCGAATGGCCGTGCGCGGGCCGAAGCGCTGGGCCTGCCGAGCGTGGACGGCGGGGAGGGTCTGTTCGCTCATGGATTCACCGTGACACTTCCTGCTAGAATGCAAAGGGCGGCATCCGGCTGGTGGTGTCGCGCTCGCAGGCGCGGCCGGCCCTCTGTTAGCTTACATCAAAAAGAGGCGGACATGGAACCCGAGCCCCGAACGCCGAACCGGACGCGCGAGAACGTCGTCATCCTGACGCTGACGTTGTTCGTGGGCGGCATCCTGTTGTTTTTCCTCGATCTGATCAGCTTCGGCATCTTCACCTCGGCGCTCGTCGTCGGCTCGGGGGTGTTCCTGCTGGGCTGCTTCCACTATCTCGCGTGGGGTCGAGCGTTGTCCGACGAGGTGGCCGAGGAGCGCGGAGTTGCTGCAGGAGGAGCAGGACCTGGCGGACGAACATGTCGCCGGAATCCAGGATTTGTCGCGGCGGCGCGGGATCAAACGCGGCCGGCCCGGGAATTGACGCGAGGCGAGCGTCGCGGCGTAAGCCCGACGTGTGCCACTGTCACTGCGTTCACGTCGGGCTGACGCCTCGACGCTCGCCTTAGCGCTGAGCGAGCTGGCCGTTTTCCTTGGCGCGAGCGCCGGTGGCGAAGCGCATGAAGTCGGCGACGTTTTGAATGCGGCCCTCGGGGTAGGCATCCACGATCAGGATCCGACCGTCGAGTTGCGGCTCGAGAATCGCGTAAGTCGGCAAGGTGATTTCGCCGAACACTTTTTGCTCGAAATCGGCGTTGACCTCGGCATCGTCGGTGATGCGCCCATTGTCCCCTGCCAACTCGGCTTTGACAGCAGGCGCATAAAGGTCCACGGGGATGCTATCGCAATAGAGTTCGACCCCCAGATACTGCTGCAACGCCTGCTTGACCTCGGGACGCGAGAACACATCGCGCTCATTCAACCGGCAATTCGGACAGGCAACCCCGGTGAAATCGACGAAGATCCGCTTCGGCAGCCCTGTCTTGCGGCGGTATTCGCGTGCCTTGTCCACTGCGTATTGCAAATCGCCTGTTCGCGGCTGCTCGTGCTCGCCGGTCCCGGCACCGCGGGATTCCGGCAGGAGGAACGCATCGATCCAGGCATAGACCGCGCCGCCGGGACGCTGGCCAACTCCTTCGCTGTTCACCTTGAAGAGCGCGGGCATAAGGTAAAGGCCTATGCCAATGAACGCCGCACTGAAAAGCAGGCGCGGCACGCCGATGCTGTCGCCGGGCGTGTCGTGCGGCAACCGATAGACGCCGAGCAGGTACAGGCCGCACAAGATTGCCAGGGCAATCCAGATGCCAAGCACGAAGTCATAGGAGAAGAACGTCACGTCGCCGCCTGATTGAAGCAATTCCGCGCCGCGGAGAAACTTGAACGCGGCCGCCAGCTCCAGAAAGCCCATGACCACCTTGACGGAGTTCAGCCAGGAGCCGCTTCGCGGCATTGCCTTGAGCAAGGTCGGGAACAATGCCAGGAGGAAGAACGGCGCGGCGAAGGTCGCGGAAAAGGCGAGTCCGCCGAGCAGGTTGTGCCAGAGCGGGCGGGCGGCTGCCGCAGTGCCGCCGAAACCGCCGAGGAACGGGGCGACGCAGGCGAAGCTGATGATCGTGAAGGTCAGGGCCATGAAGATGGTGCCGATGAGGCCGCCCTTGCCCTCGCGCGCCGACGTGAACCGAGCCAGGCCGCTGGGTAGCTCGATCTCGTACATGCCGAACAGGCTGAGCGCGAAGAAAACGAAGAGCCCGCCGAGGAAGTAATTCATAATCGGCGTGATGCTGAGCATGCGGAACACCGACAGCAGGAAGGCGGCCGCCAGCGTGAGCACCACCACGATGGTCAGCGAATACACCGAGGCCATGACGACCGGTCGATGGTGCTCCTTCTCGGCTTGCTTGAGAAAGAAGCTCACGGTGATCGGAATCATCGGGAAGACGCACGGTGTGATGAGCGAAATCGCCCCCCAAAAGATGCCGGCGAGAATGAACGCCATCAGACCCGCGTCGGGCGTCTCAGCCGGCTTGACGATCTGCTTGGCCAACTTCTCCATTTGCGCCTTGTATTCATCGTGACTTACCGCGATCAGGCCGACGAAAGGCTCGTGCTCGGCTTTCTTCTTCGCGACGGCCGGACGCGCATCGTCGGCCTTTTTTTCGGGGTCGGCCAGGCTGGGCGCGGCCAGGCCCGCGAGCAGAAACAGTGCGACCACGGCGGCGGACCGGATATGGAGGAAGCGGTGCAACATCGGAATTTCCATGAGGAACGGTCTGGATGGCGAGCCGCCGGGCTCGTCCCGGCGGTGTACACGGCGGGGACAAGCCCCGCCGCTCGCCATGCCCTTTACTTCTTTTCGGCCGTTGGCGGCGGATTCTTCGCCATCACCTTGCGCCGCACCGGCTCGACGCCTTGCAACTGCAGTGCCGTCAGCGCCTTACTGGTAAGGTCGGCGACGCAGATGCGGTGGTTGTTGGTGTCGGCGATGTACAGCTTGTTGCCGGCGATGCTGAGGCCGCCGGGTTCGTTGAACATCTTGCCCTTGAGCCAGCCGGGCGGGTCGCCGAGGAACGTCGTGCAGCTGCGCTTCTCGGGATCGATGCGCTTGATCTTGCTGTTGTAAGTGTCCGCGACGTAGAGCTGGCCGGCCTTGTATGCGACGCCCAGGGCGTGTTGCAGGCGCACCTTGTCGCCGACGCCGTCCGCGTCGCCGAACTCGAACAGGCCCTCGCCGACGATGGTCGTCACCTTGCCCTCGCGATCGAACGGCACGGCGCGGATCGAGCTGGTCTCGCTGTCGGCGACGTACAGGTTGGTGCCGTCGGTGGCGAGGCCGCTCGGCTGCGCGAACGAGGCGAACTTCAACGGACCGTCGGCGATCGTTTCGCGACCATTGCCGGCGAACGGCTCGACGCGCTCCTTGGCGGGGTCGTAGGTCCAGACCTGGTGATGTCCGGCCATGGCGATGTAAATCTTGCCGTCGTGGAGCAGCAGGTCCCAGGGGCTGTTTAGCCCGGTCTTGCGTGCCGGGCCGCCCTGGCCGCGATCGTAGCGATCCTGCTTGCCGGTGCCGGCAACGACGCGGACCGTCTTCTCCTTGAGGTCGAGGCTGCGGATCACGTGGTTCTTGCGATCGGCGACGTAGAGCGTGTCGCCGACCAGGGCCATGCCTTGCGGATCGCTGAAGGTGGCCTCGTCGAACTTGCCGTCCTTGAAGCCCTCGACGCCGGTGCCGGCGACGGCGATCTTTTTGCCTTCCAAATCCGTAATCACAATACGGTGATTGGTGCTGTCGGCGATGAACAGCCGCTTGCTTTTCTCATCGGCGAGGACCTTGCCCGGGAAGTAGAGCGGGCTGGTCGACCGGTCCTTCGCGAGCTGGAAAACGAGGGGATCGTCCTTGAGGAGCTTCTTGTCCTTGAACTGTTTGACGAGCTTGCCTATGTGTTCGTCAAGGACGTCGTAGACCCCCTCGCCGGAGACTTCGCCGTAGTAGTTGCCCTCGGGATCGAAGAGCAGGAGCGTCGGCCAGGACTCGACGCCGTAACGATTCCAGAATCTTGTGGTCGGCGTCGTTGATGACGGGGTGCTTGACCTCATAGCGCATGACGGCCTTGCGGATGCTTTCGGTCTTCTTTTCGTTCTCGAACTTGGGCGAGTGGACGCCGATGACCACGAGGACGCCGGGGTACTTGGCCTCGAGCTTGGCAATATCGGGCAGGGTGTGGATGCAGTTGATGCAGCACAGCGTCCAGAAATCGACGAGCACAATGCGGCCCTTGAGGTCAGCCGCCGCGATGGGGCGATCGGTGTTGAGCCAATCGGTGCCGCCGATGAGGTCGAGGCGTCGCCCCTTGGCCTGTTCGCCGCCGGCTTCGCCCCTTGCGAAGGCCGCCAGCGGCGACCGCGGATGGGCCTGGCCCAGGCCCGCCAGCGCCAGCAGCGTGACGACGCCGAGCGTGGGCACGGCGGCGGGGTGCACGGCAACACGGCAAGCGGCGCGGCCAAGGCAAACGGCGGTGCGGGCGAGGCAGGCCAACAGAAACGGCATGGGGTTGGTCTCCTGGCGAGGTCGGCTTCGGATTGCTGGGCGGGCGGGGGGAGGCCCGACGTTGCCGCGAACGGCAGCGCCCCGGAGTGTCTATTGTACGAAGCACGGCACCGCGATGGAACCGCAACCGGACGATGTCAGCCGGGCCACGCCGCGTGGCGCCGGCTACATCAATATGGACGCCACGGCGTGGTGTAGGATTCAGGATGACTGGACAAGGTGAAGCGCATGGCGAATGAGAACGAGCCGCAGCCCACGACCCCCGAGACGGCGATCACGGCGACGCCTGAGGCCGTCCCCGCGCCGGCGCCTGAGACGGCGATCGCGTTGCCGCGCGGCCCGGATGCGCCGGTTACGGATGCGGCCCAATCGGTGCCGCTGGCGCCGCCGGCCAAGGAGTCGACGGGCACGTGGCTCGACAAGCTTGACTGGGTGCTGCTGGGGCTGCTGGTCGCGCTTGCGGTGCTGGTGGCGTCAATCCCCGCGACCAACTCCGACGTGTGGATGCAGCTCGCGACCGGCCGGCTCATCGCGCAGGGCGAGTACTTTCCCGGCGGCGCCGACCCGTATTCCTTCGCGACCGAGGCCGGCGATGGGCGCGAGGCCGTGCCGTGGATCAATCACTCGTGGCTCTTCGCGCTGGGCCTCTACGGGCTGTATAGCGCGGTCGGCGGCATGGGCGTCATCATCGCCAAGGCCGCCGTCGTCGGCGCGCTGACGATCTTGCTGATGTTCGTCCGGTCGCGGGACACCCATCTGCTGCTGGTCGCGGTGTGCCTGACGTTGACGGTGCTGGCGATGAGCATGCGCGTGGTCCTGCAGCCGTTGCTCGTTTCGTACGTCTTTTTGGGCATCACGCTGTTCATCCTGAACCGGGCCGGCGTGTTCGACGCCGATGCAGCACCGGAAACGGCGACCCCTGATGTGCCAATCCCGCAAACCGCGAACACGCAGCGCTGGCTCTGGGCGCTGCCGGTCCTGTGCCTGTTGTGGGTCAATTTGGACAATTGGTTTATCCTGGGGCCGATCGTCGTTGCGCTGAGCTGGGCGGGGCGCGGGCTGCAGCACTTGCGCGGGCAGGCCAGCCGGGTGCCGCTGGGCCGGCTTGGCCTGGTGCTCGGCACGTGCGTCCTCGCGTGCCTGGTCAACCCGTTCCACGTACGTGCCTTCCAGCTGCCGCCCGAATTGGCGTACCTGCTCGTGCGCGCCGGCGACCAGCTCGGCGTGTCGCTGCCGGACGCGCTGGTCGGCGGCGGCCGAACACTCGCCATCCTGCACGAGACCGATTCGCAGCTCCGCATGACGCTGTCGCCGCTCGCCTCGGGTTACCTCAGCAACCCGACGCTCGGCTACACGGTCGCGGGCGTCTGCTTCTTTCCGCTCCTCGGGCTCGGCCTGTTGTCGTTCACGATCAACGGCCTGCTCGGCGGCAAGCCGGGCGCGCCGGCGCTGCAGCCGGCCCGCTTCCTCGTTTGGCTGTTCTTCGCGGTGCTGGCGATCCTGCTGTATCGGCTCATCCCGTTATTCGTGATCGTGGCCGGACCCATCACGGCGCTCAACCTCGGCGACTTTTTCGCGTGGTACACCCGGCCCACCGACGCCGGCGCCCCCGAGACGCCGTGGGTGGCGCCGGTACGGCTGGCCCGCCTGCTCGGATTGCTGGTGCTGGCGGCGCTATTGCTGCTCGCGTGGCCGGGCTGGCTGACCGGTCCGCTGGACTGGGGCACGCAAAATCAGAAAAGCCACGTGGCGTGGGACGTTCCCGTCGATCCCTCGCTACGTGCGGCGGCTGAGCGGCTTGGCGAGCTGCAGCGCGAACCGGGGGCGGCGCCGCCGCCCCGGCACGTCTTCAGCACCGGGCTCGATCTGCCGTGCTATTGCGCCTGGTACGCGCCGGGGGTCAAGGGTTTCGTCGATGCGCGTTTCAATCTGTTTCCCAATGCCATCGGCGACTTCATCAAGGCCAAGGTCGCCCTGACCGACAAGCGACGGCCGCCGTCGGAGTGGTTGCCGATTTTCCACCGCTACCAGATCGATCACGTCGCCGTGGAGACGACCAACCCCTACACGTTCATGCCGTGGTGGGCGGAGCCGGCCCGGTGGCTGCAGCAGTTTGCCGACGGCCACGTCGCGGTGTTCGCCTGGTCGGGCGATCGGCCGCACTGGCGCGACGACGCGGTGATCGAGGGCTGGAACCGCCTGGCATTCGGGCCGGTGCCGGAGTCGGGGCGTCCGCCCAAGCGTGGCCTGCCGGACGCACCCGAGAACCGCACGCTCTGGGATCGCTACCTGGAGGCGCCGCTGCCGATGCCGGCCGCGTCGCTCGACATGGACGCGAAGCTGACGTACGGGATGTTTAGCAACGCGCGGGTGATCGACGTGGCGCGCATGACCTTGCCGTCGTCGGCCCCGGTGCAGGTGCTGCCGATGTACAGCCTCGGCGCCGTGCCGCTCAGTCCGGGCACGGTGAGCGGTCCGTGGGCAATGGCCGCCTCGCTGGGAACGATCAAGTGGCCGGGCTACAAGGGTGTGCCGTTCTGGGCCGCCGAGGACAGCGATCCGCCGGCGGTGCCGATCCTGGTGATGCGCCGCGCGTGGCAAGCGGTCGACCAGGCACCGGAGGACGAGCGCTGTTACATCGTCTTGAATGAAGCGCTGGCCCGGGTGCAGCAGCAGGAGGACTCCTGGATTCGGTTGGCACGGCAGGCGCACAATATCTACGCGCCGCCGCAGGACACGCCGCGCTCCGCGCTGCGCCTGGCGCAGCGCCTGGCGGCCCTGCGCCGCTGCCGAGGTGGGCTTGCCCGACCCCTGGATGCAGTATCTCGTCCACAAGAAACTCGCCGACCTGTACTTTGAAAAGCACCACGTCGACCTGGCGGCCGACCATTACGAACTCGCGGACAAGGCCCTGGAGGAGGCGGCGCCGGACGATCCGCGAAAGCAGGACGCCTGGCACAAGGAAAAGAAGAAGATCGGCGAGCTGCACAAGTTCTTCCGTAGCAAGGCGGACGAACGCAAGCGCGCCTTCGAGCTGAAGACGGCTACGCGCAAGCCGATGGAGCGGGTCTACGAGGCGATCCGCGGTAGCTATAGCCGGTTCACCAAGGAAAACAAGGAAGAGCGCGACCCGGAAGGCTGGGGCCTGACCGGCATGACGCTGCAGTTATTGCAGGCCATCGATCCGGCGTCGCTGCCGCAGGAGCAGCAGCCGGTATGGGGCCAATGGACGATCGATCTGTTGTTCCGGACCGGCCGCGCGCGAGGCGGCGCTCCTGCCTCGAGAAGTTTGCGACGGTGATTGGTCCCACCACAGTGCATTATCAGATCTTCCGCGCCGGCACGCAGGGCAATTACGACGAGCTGCGCAAGCTTCTGAAGGGGTTGGACCAATTTCTGGCGGCCCAGGCCACCGACTCGCATTTGAGCGCATTTGCTGCGGGCCTGACGGCACCGACCGGCGCGCTGGGCCAAACCTACTACATGCTGGGCATGACCACACCGCGGCCCGGCTACAACTGGGTGGAAAAGGTGAACACCTGGAGCATTGCGGCGATTGAGTCGTTGAATATCAAGACGCTGCGCGGTGCCATTGCCCTGGAAGCCGGCGACACGGCCGAGGCGCGTTTCCTGTTCGACGAGGCCCTGCGCCAATCGGCCGGCATCTTCTTCAGCGAGCGGCCCATCGCCGAGCGTTATGCGCCGCTGTTGGCGCGGCATCAGAAATAGGCCGGCCCGCCGGACTGGGCGACGATCAGGTTGCGCGGCCTGGCCACGGATGCTCGTCATGGGAGCCCGACGCGCAAGCGAGGGACGTCCCTCGCTTGCGCGTCGGGCTCCCAAGGATTTTATGCCCCCATCAGCGGTTGGCCCCGCCGTATGAGCTGGATCGTCACGCCCCACGGGTCGCGCAGGAAGGTCATCTCGTCGCCGATGTCGGTGGTGTGGATGTCGGTTGCCGAGGTCGCGCCGGCGTCGAGCAGCTTCTGCCTCACCGCGGCCACGTCGTCGACCTTGAAGGCGATGTGCAGCACCATCGGGTCCATCGCGAAATAGTCGGGCACCGGCGCCTGCTGGCGATACACTTCCAGCACGACCCGGCCGGCGCCGTCCGCGAGGAAACGCGTGCGCGGACCGGTGTCGACCTGCCGCACGATGCGCATGCCGAGGTGGCGGACGTACCAGTCGGCGAGCGCGACCGGGTCGGCGACGTTCACGGCAAGGTGTTCGATGTCCATGGGTAGGGCCCTCCACCCGCGGGATTCGCTACGCTCATCCCGCGGCTTGGGATTTTGGGATGATTTTGCCGCCGACCGGTTGTGTTTTATGAGTTTTCTGGGTAGGCTGAAGCCCTTCGCATCGCCACGCACGTAGGACTCTCCCAGGAGACAGCCGATATGGGTGTTAAGAACGGCGACGCCACCACCGCCACGACTGCCACGACCCCCACGGGGCACCCCCCGGCCATCTGGTTCTTTTTCTGGGGCGAGTTCGCCGAGCGTAGCTCCTACTACGGCATGCGGGCGATTCTGTTCATGTACATGACGACCGCCCTGCATTTCAGCGACACGGAGGCCTCGCCGATCTACGCCGCCTTCAAGATGGGCTGCTACCTTCTGCCCCTCCTCGGCGGCTTGCTTGCCGACCGCTGGATCGGCCGGTACTGGACCATCGTGGGCTTCTCGGTGCCCTACGTTCTGGGGCACTTTGTCCTGGGCTTTTCCGACCCGAGCATTCTGGGCAACGTCATTCACGGGATGTCGCCGGAGCGGCTGACGTTTTTCGCCCACATGCTGCTGTTCGTGTCGCTCGCGCTCCTTGCCGGCGGCAGCGGGGTCATCAAGCCCAACATCTCGAGCCTATTGGGGCAGACGTACGACCAGAAGCGGCCCGGGCAGGAGCGGCTCCGCACCGCCGCGTTCCTGTGGTTTTACCTAGCCATCAACATCGGCGCCCTGATCTCCCAGCTCGCCATGCCGGAAATCCGCGAGCGCTACATCATGGGGAATCTGGATGCCGAGACGCTGGTCAGGGCACAGGCCCTCATCGCCGAGGGCAAGAGCGAGGAGATCGTGCAACTGGCGCCGGCCGAGGTCGTCGGCCGTGCCTATCAATGGGCGTTCGCGTTCCCAACCGCGCTCATGGCCCTCGCGCTGGCGGTCTTCGCCGCCGGGAAGCGCACCTATGCCGACGAACGGGTCGGCAACCAGGAGCCGACCGCGGACGAAAGGCGGCAGGGCCGGGAGACCCTGATCTTCATCTGCGGCATTTATGGCCTGTTCATTTGCTACTTCACCTTCGACCAATGGGGGGTTGTTAGTGGGTTGGTTGGCCGGTGGACGGGTTTCGCCTTGCCGGTGCTCCCCGAGGAATGGAAGAAGGCAGCCCAGGCGGCGGCAATCGGAGTTACCCTGATCGCCGTGGTCGCGCTGATCGCGCGTTCCGTGCTGGTCGCCGGCAGACGCACCTTCGCCGTCGAGATGCACGACGGCCATGAGTTGACGCCCGGCCAGCAGCGGCTGAACCTCAAGACCCTGGCCTACCTGCTGGCCATCTTCGGGCTGGTGATCTTCTTCTGGTTCGGCTACGAGCACAACGATGTCCTGTGGATCAGCTTCACGCGCGACTACGCGGACCTGCGCGCCCCGGCGATCGTTCGTTACCTCACCGGCAAGGAGACGATTGCCCCGGATCAGTTGCAGTTCCTCAACGCGCTGTTCGTGATCCTCCTGGTGCCGGCGTTCAACGCGGCCTTCAAGTACCTCGATCCCGAAGTGAAGATCTTCACCGCGATGCGCAAGATCCTCGCCGGGTTCGTCCTGACCGCGGCGGCTATCGGCATCATGGCGCTCGCCGGCTACCTGGTGCAGGGACACACCACGCTCGTGGCGATCGGCGACCAGATGAAGGAAGTGTGCCCGGAAGGCGACAAGGTGTCGATCCTCTGGCCTGCAATGGCCTACATCGTGGTGACATTCGGCGAGGTGCTGCTGTACGGCACAATGCTCGAGCTGTCGTACGCGGCCGCTCCGAAGAGCATGAAGGGGTACGTCACCGCTTGCTTCCTGTTGACGAACACGCTGGCAAACTTCCTCAACATCCTGTGGACGCCGTTCTACGGGGGCTCGCTGCCCGACCCGGTGGCGAAGCGTGGCCCCTTGCCGCCTGGTCCGTTCTTCGCCGTGACCGCGGTCGTCACGCTGGTCGCGGCCGTGGTGTTCATCTTCGTCGGCAAGCAATTTGAGCGCAGCCGGGCTGAGGCGGCCGCTGCGGCGTAAACCGGCGAGCGGGGCCTGGCAAGGCGGAGGTCAACGTCCTGCAAAGGCCCTCGACAGGCCCCGCGCGCCGGGCTCGGAAACGGGTGCAGGAAATTGTTTGGCCCTTTTCCGCCGCGCGTTTATCATGACGGGGTCGCCCCCGCCATCCATGAACACCGGCGAACTCTCCACCTGTCATGATGTATTTCAGCGTCATCGCGCTGCTTTTCGGCTTGACCGTGATCCTGGTCACCCTCGCCTCGCTGCTGTTGCGCGGCCCGAGCCGGCCGGGCGAGACGACGGTCAACACGCTGGCGCGCGTCTTTCTCGTGCTGCTGCGGCTGGCGATCGGCTGGCATTGCTTCGTCGAGGGCATGGACAAGCTGCACAATCCCACGTGGAGCAGCGAGGCGTACCTCCGCGAATCGGTCGGGCCGCTGGCCGGGGCGTTTCGCTGGCTCGCCGGCGATCGCCTGCTCGACCGCCTGGTCATGCCGGACAATGAGCACGCGCCCCCCGCCCTGGCCGCCGACTACGACGCGTACACCGAGGCGTTCATCGCCCATTACGGGCTCGATGCCACGCAAGCCGAGCGGGCACACGACATGGCCCGGCAAGCCAAGAGCAAGGCGATCACCTGGCTCACCGCCACGACTGAGACCGTCACCAAGATTGCCCCCTATCCGCCGGCGCTCAAGCTCGACTGGACCATGGCCGAACGGCTCGAGGAGTACAACCGCCTGCAGGCGAAGGTTAGCGAGGCCGAGGGCAGCTGCCCACATTCGACAAGGACCTGCAGAAGCGCTACACCGACGCCAAGGCCAACCTCAACAAGTGGCGGGCGGACCTGAAGAAGAGTTACGACGCGCAGTTCGGCACGTTCAAGAAGGCGCTGCCGGACGTGCTGACCGCCGAGCAGAAGAAGGACGCGACGCCGCTGCCCGAGCCGGTCGCGCTGCCGATCGCAAGCTGGGGCCCGCTGGAATGGTCGGACCGGGCCGTTGCGTGGGGCCTGGTCGTGATCGGCGGCGGGCTGATGCTCGGCCTGTTGACGCGGCTGTGCAGCGCGAGTGCGGCACTCTGGCTGCTATCGTTCTTCCTGGCGATGCCGCCGTTGCCCGGCTGGCCGGAGAGCCCGCGGCTGGAAGGGCACTATCTGTTCTTCAACAAGACCTTCATCGAAGTCCTGGCCCTGGCGGCGCTGGCGTGCCTGCCGACCGGCCGCTGGGCCGGCCTGGATGCGCTGCTGTACGCGCTTTGGCCATTCAAGCCGCGGGGTGAGTCTTCGAACCCCGCGGGTGCCTGACGGCTAATCGATTGACCCGCGGGCTTCGAAGACTCACCCCGCGGCTTGATAAGGAGATGACCATGGCCCTCGACATGACGCCCGAACAAAAAGAAACCGGCAAGGCCAATTTCCAGCGCGTCGTCGGCAAGCTGGCCGAGTCCGACCAGGAGGCGGCCCGGCAAGGCCTCACCCGCCGCCGCTTCATGCAGGGCCTGATTGGCGCCGGCGCCGCCTTGCCCATCACCGCGGCGGCCTACTATGGCTACAGCAACAGCGGCTTCCGCGATCGGCCGGTGCGCGCCGGGCTGATCGGCGCCGGCGACGAGGGAGGCGTCCTGGTCGGCGAGCACAATCCGAACTTCGTCAAGTTCATCGCCTGCTGCGACATCCGCCCAAGCAACCGCGATCGCATTTTCAAGGGCGAGCCCGACAAGCCCGCCTCGCCGCGCAAGGGCTTCAATTTCCACTATGGCAGCGACAGCCGGCAGCACATTACGTGGTATGACGATTATCGCCAGCTTCTGCAGAACCCCGACGTTGAGCTGGTCGTCATCGCGCTGCCGTTGCACCTGCACGCCGCGGTTTCGATCGCCGCCATGCAGGCCGGCAAGCACGTCCTGTGCGAGAAGCTGATGGGCTGGAACATCACGCAGTGCAAGCGCATGATCCACACCGCCGACGAGACCAACAAGCTGCTCGCGATCGGCCATCAGCGGCACTACAGCATGCTGTACGCCCACGCGCTGGACGTGATCAAGTCGGGCGTGCTCGGCGACGTGCACCACATCCGTGCGCTGTGGCACCGCAACAACGCGCTGCCGGTGCTCGACGGCAACGGCCGGCCCCGCATCGACGCGGGGACCAACCAGCCGCTCTATCGCGATAGCTGGCGGCCGGAGATCAAGGCAGAGGATCGCGCCGCCCTGCAAAACCAGATCCGGCAACTCGGCTATCGCAGCATGGAGGAACTGGTGCGCTGGCGGCTCTACCAGCGGACCGGCGGCGGCCTGATGGCGGAGCTCGGGAGCCATCAGCTCGACGCGTGCAGCATCTTCCTCAACAAGGCCAAGCCACTCGCGGTGACGGCGGTCGGCGGCACGCACTTCTACAAGGACCAGCGCGAGGTCGAGGACCACGTCTACTGCACCTACGAGTTCCCCGGCAAGAACTACGACCCGGCCAACGCCGACGCGCGGACCAACGATATTGTCGTGGTCACCTATTCGTCGATCAGCACCAACGGCTTCGAGAGGTACGGCGAGTGCGTAATGGGCACCCGCGGCACGCTGGTGGTCGAGGAAGAGCAAAACGCGTTTCTCTGGCCGGGCGCCCCGGCGGGCGGCGTGGCGGCGCGTTCGCTCGAAGTGACCGCGAGCACCGGCGGCAGCGGCCCCGCGCTCGACACGTCGGCGTCGACCGCGCCGACCGAGCGCCGCGCCCAGTCGGTGGGCGAGAATGCGCTGGGCAACAATCCGCCGAGTCGGGGCTATCGGGAGGAGATGGAGCATCTGGCGTATTGCATTCGCATGCGCGACGAGGGCATGGCGGCGGACCGCGAGAGCTTGCAGCCGCGCTGCCACGGCCGGGCCGCGATGGCCGACGCAATCATTGCGTTGACCGCGAACAAGGCGATGCGGACGCGCCAGCGCATCGCGTTCCGGCCCGAGTGGTTCGACGCGGATTCCAGCGCGGTGCCGGATGCGGATATGCAACCGGAATCGCTGTGATACGGTGCTCGGCAGACCTTACCAGGCTTACCCTGCCCTTGACGCGTGTTTGCGGCACGGAGTATAAGCGTCGTCGAAGGAACGTCGCCTGTTTTCTCGGCCCACGGATGGGGATAGGATGTCCGCCTTCGCCAAGCCAACCGCGCGACTCGACGAGCCACGGGCGCACCGGGCCCGAGCTCGCCCGGATCATGCCGCACCGGCATCCTTTCCCCTCGATGACGCGATCGGCCTGGCGCAGCAGTGCCTGCTGTCGTTGCAGAAGCCCGACGGCCACTGGTGCGGCGAGCTCCAGGGCGACACCATTCTCGAATCCGAATTCATCCTGCTGATGGCATTCCTCGGCCGGGAGGACGAGGACCGCGTGCGCAAGGCGGCCCGAGTATCTGCTCACCCAGCAGCGGCCCGACGGCGGCTGGAGCAACTATCCCGGCGGTCCGGTGGACATCAGCGTCTCCGTCAAGGCGTACTTCGCCCTGAAGCTCGCCGGCCACGACGCCGACGCGCCGGCCATGCGGCGCGCCCGCCAGGCGATCCTCGCGCTGGGCGGGGCGGCGTCCTGCAACAGCTTCACCAAGTTCTACCTCGCCCTGCTGGGCCAGTTCCCGTACGCCAATTGCCCGGCGGTGCCGCCGGAGATGCTGTTTCTGCCGCACTGGGCGTACATCAACATCTACGCCATGTCGAGCTGGACGCGCACCATCGTGGTGCCGCTCAGCATCTTCTTCGCGCACAAGCCGGTCCGCCAGCTGCCGCCGCAGCGCGGCATTGCCGAGCTGTTCCTCGAGCACCCGCACAAGCCGCTCTGGCCGCATCCGCCGACGCGCCGGCTGCTCACGGCGACGAATTTCTTCCTGGGCGTGGACTGGCTCATCAAGCAATTCGAAGTGTGGGGACCGCAGGGGCGTGCGCCGACGGGCCGTCGCGAAGGCCGCCGCGCTGGATGACCGATCATTTCGCCGACAGCGACGGCGTCGGCGCGATCTTTCCGCCGATTATCTACACCGTCATCAGCCTGCGCTGCCTGGGCTATGCCGACGACTCACCGGAGATGAATTGGGCCCTCGCACAGCTCGATGAACTCATGATGGAAGAGCGTGACACGTTGCGCGTGCAGCCGTGTTTTTCGCCGGTTTGGGACACGGCCCTGTCGCTCAACGCGCTGGCGATGGCGGGCATGCGCGGCCCAGACCCAGCCGTCGGGCAAGGCGGCGCGCTGGCTCCTCGACCGCGAAGTGCGCCGGCCCGGCGATTGGAGTCTGCGCAATCCTGCACCTGGAGCCGGGCGGCTGGTTCTTCGAGTATCGCAACGGCTTCTATCCGGACATCGACGATACGGCGATGGTGCTGATGGCCCTGGCGCAGCGGCCATGCCTGGGACAGCGCCGACCCGTGCCTGACCGCTGCGGAGCGGCAGCGGACGCCGTTGGTGCCGGCGGTGTCGCGGGCTGTGCTGGCTGCTCGGCATGCAGAACCGCGACGGCGGCTGGGCGGCGTTTGACCGCGACATCAATCGCGAGCTGCTCACCAAGGTCCCCTTCGCCGACCACAACGCCATGCTCGACCCGAGCTGCCCCGACATCACCGCCCGCGTGCTGGAAGCGCTCGGCCAGTACGGCTACGGTCCCGGCCATCCGCAGGTCGACCGGGCCCTGGCGTTCATCGAGCGCACCCAGGATCGGCGCGGCTGCTGGATCGGCCGCTGGGGCGTCAACTACCTGTACGGCACCTGGCAGGTCCTGGTCGGCCTGGAAGCGATCGGCCTGGACATGCGGCACCCGATGGTGCGCCGGGCAGTCGCGTTGGCTCAAGCACGTGCAGCAGCCGGACGGCGGCTGGGGCGAAACGTGCCGAGCTACGACGATCCGTCGCTGGCAGGGCAGGGGACGCCGACCGCCTCGCAGACCGCGTGGGCACTGCTCGCTCTGATCGCCGCGGGCGAAGGCCAGAGCGAAAGCGTCCGTCGCGGCATCGACTATCTCGCCGGCACGCAACAGGCCGACGGCAACTGGCACGAGGACCAGTTTACCGGCACCGGCTTCCCCAAGGTGTTCTACCTGAAATATCACCTGTATCGGCTGTATTTCCCGCTCATGGCGCTGGCCCGCTACCAGGCCTGCCAGGCGCAAGAAGACGGTGCGGCAATCGTGCGCCGCTTTCCCGCGCCGGCTCATTACACCCTGGCGGCAGGTTAGTCCCGGCAGGGACTGGATGAAACAAGGAGTGTGCTGCGATGCGTTTTCCGCTGAGCCTGACGACGGCCATGGTCGGCTACATCGCCAAGAACAAGATCCGGCGCAATAAGCGCTTTCCGCTGGTGCTGATGCTCGAGCCGCTTGCACGCCTGCAACCTCACCTGCACCGGCTGCGGCCGCATCCGCGAATACGAATCGACGATCAAGGAAAAGCTTATCGGTCGAGGAATGCCTGGGCGCCGTCGATGAGTGCGGCGCCCCGATCGTGCAGCATCTGCGGCGGCGAGCCGATGATCTACCCGGAGATCGGCCGGCTCGTCCACGACATCCTCACGCGCCGCAAGCACATCTATCCTGTGCACCAACGGCATGTTCATCGAGAAACGGCTGCACGAGTTCAAGCCGACCACCCGCTTCTTCTTCAACGTCCATCTCGACGGCCTGAAGGAAACGCACGATCGGGCCGTGGAGCGCGAAGGCGTGTTCGAGGCGGCGGTCGAGGGCATCGTCGCCGCCAAGCGCGCCGGCTTCCTCGTCTGCACCAACACGACGATTTACAAGGAAACCGACCTCGCCGAGATCGACGAACTGTTCGCCTATCTGACCCGGCTTGGCGTCGACGGCTTCATGCTGTCGCCGGCCTACGGCTACACGGCGGTCCAGCGACACCAACCCGCTCGGCGCCGCCGAGATCTTCCTGACGCGCGACGACATCCGCGCCAAGTTCCAGGAGGCCGACACGCTGCTCAAGAAATACCGCATGATCATCGTCGCCGGTGTACCTGGAGTTCCTGAGCCGGCAAGCGCGAGCTGACCTGCACGGCCTGGGGCAACCCGACCCGCAACATCAAGGGCTGGAAAGGCCCGTGCTACCTCATCACCGATCGAGCACCACGCGACCTTCCAGGACCTGATGGACCAGACCGAGTGGAGCGACTACGGCCACGGCAACGATCCGCGCTGCGAGCATTGCATGATGCACTGCGGCTACGAACCGTCGGCGGCGCTCGGCGTCGACAGCCGGTTCGGCGACGGCCTCAAGATGCTCATGTGGCAGCTATCGTAATTAGCACCCAAAGACTCAAACCTCGGTGGCATGCTTTCGCGGCCCTGGCGTGAGCGCACGCACCCGTCACGTACTACCATTTGGCCTGCACGCGGGTCCTTGCCTCATGACTGCCGCGCAGCTCGACGTTCCCTGCGTAATGTTCGCGGTGCGGCGGGAGAGCATGTTCTTCCGTCGCGCATGCCGTCCCTTTCAGCGTTTCACCGAAGCTCCCTGTGATGCGTGGCTCGCCGGTTTTCCTGCATTTCCGGTGCTATTGCTGGAAACCGGCATGGGGTCTGCCGCAGTCGAGTTAGCGCTCGATTGGCTGATGGCCACGCATCGCCCGCGCATGATCCTGTATGCAGGCTTCGCCGGCGCTGGAGCCGGAGCTGGGGGTCGGCGACGTGCTACTTGCAGACGAAATCGTGGACGTGACCGGCGGCCGCTGGCTCACGACCTGGCCGGATCGATCTTTGGCGCCAGCGCTGCGGCGTGGCCGCCTGCTCACGACCGCCGAGCTGGTCGCCTCCCCGGCGGAGAAGCGCCGGCTTGGGGTGCTGCACCAGGCGCAGGCCGTCGATATGGAAGCGGCACACGTCGCCGCCCGCTGTGCCCGGCACGGCGTGCCCTTCGGCTGTGTACGCGCGATTTCGGATCACGTCGATATGCCGCTATCCGCGGCGCTCGTGGCCTTGCTCGCCGGCGGCCGCGCGTCCCCGCAACGGGTGGTCGCAGCCCTGCTGCGCCGGCCGGCGCTCGCCTGTGAACTGTGCGCGCTCGCGCGACACGCGCAGGGCGGGCCGGCAGCTGGCCGCTGCGCTGCGGGGATTGCTGCGGCCGACCGTTTCGGGCATCGGCGCGTTGTGATCGCCACCCCGTCAAGCTGGGGAGGCTGGAGAATGTCAAGAGGGACTGGCAACAGGCGAATCTTCATTTCGCTGCGTTTGTGCCGGAACTAACGGTCGGGGCGGTTGGCCTTTGCCAAAAAAATGAGGTATGATGGTAGCGACGAGGGGTTCACCGCGCGATCGTCCTTGCTTTTTGTCATCCCCTTATGACGCACCCACCCCGCCACCGTTGCTCACTCTTGGTAGTCGATGACGAGCCGTACATCCTGACGGCGCTGGCGACGTTCCTGCGCGAGGAATTCGACGTCGTCACTGCCGACTCGGTGGAGGCGGCGCAGCGGCTCTTCGCGGAGCGCCCGATCGACGTGGTGCTGACCGACCAGAAAATGCCGCGGATGAGCGGGATCCAACTGCTCGAATGGGTCCGCCAGTATTCGCCGCGCACCATGCGCCTGATGATGACGGGATTCGCTGACCTCGAGGAAGCGGTCGATGCGATCAACAAGGGCCAGGTCTTCCGCTACCTCTTCAAGCCGTGGAAGGCCGAGGAATTGCTCGAGGTGCTGCGCAGTGCGGCGCATACCTTCATTCTCGAGCGCGACAACGAGCAGTTGCTGAGCGAGCTGAAGCAGCTCAACGACCAGCTGCGCGAAATGAACGCCGATCTGGAGCGGCGCGTGCAGGAACGCACCTGCGCCTTGCAGGAGGCATACCAGGAGCTCGAGCAGAAAAACAAGATGCTCGAAAAGCTCGCGCTGACCGACCCGTTGACCAACCTCCCCAATCGGCGGGCGATGGACCGCCTTGCCGAGCGCGAGCTGCGCCGGCGCGACCGCTACGCCGGCACGCTGGCGATCCTCTTGATCGACGTGGACCACTTCAAGAGCATCAACGAGCGGTACCTGCTTCCGGGCGGCGACAAGGTGCTCACCGACCTGGCCCGCGCGCTGCGGGAGGCCGTCCGCGACGTGGATATGGTCGGCCGTATCGGCGGCGAGGAATTCATGGTGATCGCTCCGGAGACGAACAGCGAAGGTGCGACGAAGCTGGCTGAGCGTATCCGCTGCGGTGTCGAGAACACGGTATTCATTTACAAGGACGAGGTCATCCCGGTGCGCGTCAGCCTGGGCGCTGCCGTGATCGAAACCGAGATGGAGACCGACTACGACGCGCTCAAGCACGGTGCCAGTGCCGCCCTGGCCGACGCGAAACGCACCGGCCGCAATCGCTGCGTCATCTACGCCCTGGGGCAGCCCCCTTTTGAGCAGGCCGGTTGAGCCGGCCCCCTGGGAGAAGAAATCCGAAGCACGAAATCCGAAATAAATTCAAACTCCGAATAACCAAAACCACATCGCGGTTTGGTCATTCGGATTTTGAATTTATTTCGGATTTCGTGCTTCGGATTTCGGATTTTCCCGTCGGTGCGGGTTGTAGGAAAAATCCGGGCAATCCCGCACACGCCGTTTTTTCGTGCTATGAATGAGCAAGCACAAAGAGAAGACCGGCGGCACTGGAGGCTGCGGTCAATCACTCCCCGACAAAGCTAAACCCATCGTGAGGTGGGGACGGAAAGCCATGGGTCTCCGCGCGGATCGCGGAGATCGCCAGGCTGCCGAAAGGATGATTCCCATGCGTTGCTGTTTGCCGCGCGGCGTCGTCGCGCTCCTCCTGGCCGCCGTGCTGGTGTCCGTCACGTCCGTCACGGCCGCCGGCGATTCCGAGCCGTTCACCCGCCGCAGTCCCGTCGTCGAAGCCGTTCAGAAAACCAAGGCCAGCATCGTCTGCATCCGCGTGCCGCGACCCGGCGGCGGCAAGGACATGATCGGCTCGGGCGTCATCGTTGATGAGCGTGGCATCGTGGTCACCAATCGCCACGTCGTCGGCGCCAATCGCACGGCCACCGTCGTCCTGCACGACGGCACCACGCTCAAGGCCGACGTGATGGCCGGCGACGCCGGCTGCGATCTGGCGGTGCTCCGAGTGCAGCCTACCAAGAAGCTGCCCGCGCTGGCGCTGGCCCCCGTCAACGACCTGATGGTCGGCGAGACGGTCATCGCGATCGGCCATCCGTACGGCTACACCAACACCGTCTCGACCGGCATCATCAGCGCGCTCAACCGCGAGATCACGATGCCGACGCAGGACGTGATCACGGGCCTGATCCAGATCACCGCCGCCATCAATCCGGGCAACTCCGGCGGTCCGCTGCTCAATGTCAACGGCGAGCTAATCGGCATTAACGTTGCGCTCCGCGAAGGCGCCCAGTCGATCGCGTTTGCGATCAACGCGGGCGATGTCAAGGCGTTCCTCGCCAAGCATCTCAGCGCCCAGAAGGTTTCCGGCGTTTTACATGGTCTGCAATGCACCGAGAAGGTCCTCGGCGAGACCGGCGATCGTCAGCGCGTCCTGGTCGCCGGCGTCCCCGGGTTCGAGAACGGCGACGAGCTCCGCGCCGTCGAGTGCGTGAAGGTGGGCAACGCCTTCGACGTGGAACGGGCCCTCTGGGGCTACAAGCCGGGTGAGCAAGTGGCTCTCAAGGTCGTCCGCCAGGGTCACGAGGTGACGGTCACTCTGACGCTGACGGCCGGGCAAGGGGCCGGAGCGGTCGCGAACCTCACGCCGATGCCGGTATCGCCGGCGCCGGCCGGCGCGACCACAGGCGCAGCCGTGTCCATGCCGCGCTAGGCGGCCGGACCGACACGCCGAGAAGAGGCAAGCCCACGGGCCGGAACCCGTGGGCTTTTTTGTTTCTTGTTTACGTTTAGCGCTCGAAGGCGGTGCACTGCGGCCGCCGCTGCGCATCGCCTCCGAGCGCCAAACGTAAACAAGAATCAATATCGAACAATCATGTCCGCTGTCAGCCGAAACAGATCGAGGTGCCGGCCGTACGTGTTGGGCAGCACGTTCATCTGGGCGGCGAGGCCGAACTGCAACGCCTCGAGTGGCTTCCAGCGGAAGCCGAGCGCCACGGTCAATTCGTCGTGGCCGGCGACGCCATAGCTGCCGAAGTTGTACAGGTCGCCGCCGCCGAATCCCAGGTCCGTTGCCCGGCCGTTGAACGGATACATGATCCAGTTCAGCTCGACGAGCGGATAGAAGATGTGCTTGTCGAGGGCGTCATAATCGAGGTGGAAGCTGGAAAAGAGGAAGTCGTTGCGCTGGTCGTCCACGGACAGGTCGTAGCCGGTGGTGTTCATGAAGTTGAAGCTTCCGTACTGAAACTTGCCGAAGTGCTGCGCGAAGCTGAAGTAGGGGCGCAGCGACAGAGTGCCCGTGTCGGCGAGCACCTGGCTGGAACCGACCGGAATCTCGAAGGTCAGGCCGAATGCCGCGGCGGTACCGGTGTTGGCGTCGCGGATGAACGTGACCTGCGGGCCGAGCTGCACCTGGGCGAAGCCGTTCGCCTTGGACAGCCCCGCGATCGCGCCGTTCTTCGGATCGAGCCACTGCCAGGCGACCTCGTTGACGACCAACGACAGCCACGGCGTGAACGCGACGCTGCCCGAGAAGCCGGCCACGAAGTCGCTGCCGCCGGCGAAGATTGGATTCGAGCTCGGCGTGAGTTGCCAGATGAACAGCGGCTTGATCTCGGTGAGGGCGCGCGGGTCCTGGAAGTAGAAGGGATTGGTGACCGGCGACGCGAAGAAGTCGAGCGTGTGGTCGCTCTGCAGCACATTGCGTCCCTGGGTGGGCGCGAACGCGCCGCCGATGGCGCCGGTCGTGTCGGTGAACAGCCGGCGGAGATTCTCGCCGCAATGGCTCCAGAAGCCCAGATCGGCGTTGCTGTTCGCCTGGCCGCAGTTGTAGGGCGTCGGTCCGGTGAACGGACCGGTCGCGCCGCCGGGGACCGGCCCACCCGGCGGATACGGGGGCGGCGGTGGCACGTCGGGAGCCTGGGAACGCACGAGGTTAGCCGGCGGCTCCACGGCCAGGTCGGCGTCGGTGAGCGGTTGCGGCCGGGCAAGAACGACCTGGTCGGCAACGGGCGGCGCGGCCGGCGGCATCGCGGTATTGCTCGGGCGCCAGACCAGATCCTGCGCATGCGACTCGGTTGCGAGCAGGATCAACAACAGGCTCACGCAGCCTTTGGCGCACACATCCATGCTTGCCTCCTTGGGCGTCGTGCCCCACTGCCGGCGCCGTCCCCTATCGGTCGAGGGCGGACGGATGGACTCGCTTATCGGTTTCGACCGGAAGCAATAGGCGTGAACACAGGTATCGCCCAGGTTTGCGGCGCCGGTTGCGGCGCGGCCCGGCAAAGCCGGCACAACGCGCATAGCCGGCAGCTCACTTCCCAATGCAAAAGCGGCTGAATACGCGATCGAGCAAATCATCTGTGTAAACCGCGCCGACCATCGCCCCCAGCTCCTCCAGCGCCAGCCGCAGCTCCAGCGCCAGCAATTCCGGCAGCTCACCATTGAGCACGATGGCATGTGCTTGCCGCAGATGTCCCAGGCACGCGTCGACGTGATGCCGGCAGCGGCTCAGGCTCGGCGCCAACGGCGACGTGCCGCGACTGCGCGCCCGCTCGGCCAGCTCGGAGCGCAGCTCATCGAGCCCCACGCGCGTCCGGGCACTGGTGGCGAGCATGCCCTCCGGCGGCGGCACCAGGTCGCACTTGGTCGCCACGCGCAGCACCTCGTCCGCCGTCACGTCGGTGTCGCCGTCGCCGCCCTCCAGGCAGAGCAACACCAGGTCCGCATCTCGCGCCTGCACCGGCCGAGCCCTTGCGCCGCCGCCTCGATGCCGTCGACGGCGGTGCGCAGCCCGGCGGTGTCCACCAGCCGCAATGTGATGCCCGGGAGGTGAACATCCTTTTCCAGGTAATCGCGCGTGGTGCCCGGTTCGGCGCTGACGATTGCCGCGGCCCGGCCGACGAGGGCGTTGAACAGGCTGCTCTTGCCCGCGTTGGGCCGGCCGGCCAGCACGATGCGGAACGGCCGTTCGCCCACGCCGCGCTGTTCGATCTGCCGCCGCAGCAGCGTCAGATGCGCGAGACCCTTGGCGATGCGGCCGAGCAGTTCCTCCGGACGCACGAAGGCGATGTCCTCATCGGCGAAGTCGAGCGCGGCCTCGACGTCGGCCAGCAGGTTGAGCAGGTCGTCGCGGAGCTGCTGGAGCGGCTGCGCCATGCCGCCGGCGACTGCGCCAGCGCATGCTTCAGCTCGTCCTTGCCGTTTGCCTCGATGACGCCGAGCACCGCCTCCGCCCGCGTCAGATCGAGCTTGCCCGCGAGGAACGCCCGCAGCGTGAACTCGCCCGGCCGAGCCGCCCGCGCGCCCGCATCGAGGCACGCCGCGACCAGCTTCTCGATCAGCGGCGGACACGACAGTGTGTGTAGCTCGACGATGTCTTGCCCCGTGTAGGATCGCGGGCCCGGAAAGAAATAGAGATCGGCTGGCAACGGCGCGTGCAAGTCGGGCAGGTGGATTGCGCCGGACACGAGGCCCCGCGCTGGCTCACGCGTAAAGCCAGGGAAGATCGTCGCTGCCACCGCGGCCGCGCACCGCCCGCTGAGCCGAACGATGGCGCAAACCAGGGCCGGCGGCGCTGGCGAGCGCGACGATTGTGTCCTCCGGATCAGGAAGATTGGGACGCGGCGTAAGCATTCCTTCCCTCCGTTTACATTTAGCGCTCGGAGGCGCTGGGAAAAAGGCATGCCTTTTCCCAGCGCTCCGAGCGCTAAACGTAAACCGGCGTTACCTCCGTCATGCGCCGGTCCCCGGGCGTCGCAGCACTGCCGGCAGCGCAATCAATCCGCCCAGGATCGCCAGCAGCACCAGATAGATCAATGGGTGCATCTCCGCGATGATCAGCCCGTGAACCTGGTAGGTATCACTGCCGACGATCGGCGGCGGCTCGGCGGAGCCGGCGCGCCCCAGCCGCAGCGACACCCTGCGCGGGCTGCCGTCGCGGCGCTGGTTGAGGCTCGGGAAGTCGACTACGTACGCCTCGCGCTGGATGCTCTTGCTGACCTCGGCAAGCACGAACTGCAAGTTGGAGACATCCTTGGCGGGATAATATTTGCCGCCCGTATCGGCGGCGACCTTCTTCAAGCTGACCTCGTCGATGCCGTCCTCGTGCAGATCGATCGACAGCTTCTCGAAGATCTCCTTGAGCGCGTCCTTGTTGCTCGCGTGATAATACTGCCCGCCCGTCTCGTTCGCCATCTTCTTCATCGTCGTGTGGTCGATCTCGTTGTCGCGGCCGAAACCGAGCAGATACAGCTTGATGTTCGCCCGCTTCGCCTGCTCGATCACCTCGTCAACGCGACGGCGGCTGCTGTTGTCGATGCCGTCGGTCATCAGCACCACCGCTCGCTTGCCCGGCTCGTTGTTGGCTTCCAGCGTGGCGATCGCTGTATAGACCGCGTCGAAAACCGCCGTCTCACCCGACGGCGTCAGCTCGGCGATGTGTTTCTTCAGCGCCGCCCGATCGTTGGTGAATGCGCGCGGCGACTCGACCTCGCTGCTGAACGGGATCAGGCTGACCTTGCCGGTTTCCGACGACATCATGTTTACGAACGCGGCGGCGGCCACATGCAGCGCCTTGATCTTCGGCGTCGCCAGATCGGCGTCGTCGGCCGGTAGCTCCATACTGCCGGAGTGATCGAGCACGAGCGCGGTCCGCATCTCCTCGCGCTTGCCCGGCTCGCCGATGCCGACGGTGTAGACGACGATCTTGTGCCGTTTCGCCTCGGCGATCACCTCGTCGAGCGAGTGGGTGCTGTTGAGGTCGGCGCCATCGGTCATCACCACCAGGGCGCGATCGCGCCCTTCGGCGTGTCGGCCAGCCGCTTTATGGCGGCGAAGGTGGCGTCGCGGTAAGCGGTGCCGCCGCGCGGCTGGATCGCCTGCACCTCGGCCATGATCCGCGCGTGCTCGACGGTCGGCGCCACCGTCTTGCGGATCTCGTGGTCGAACAACACCAGGCCGCAATCCACCGACTTCGGCAGCTTGTCGAGAAAGGTTTTGGTGGCCGCTCGGGCGATCGGCATGCGCTCATGTTTCTTCATGCTGCTGCTGGTGTCGAGCGCGAGCATGAGCGTCAGATCGGACAGCGCGGTCGGCCGCGGCAGGTCCCGTTCGGCGACCTTCTTGCCGTTCTCCTCGATGATGAGCTTGTAATCGCCGTCGACCTTGTTGACGTTCTGGCCTTCGAGCGAAATGGTGAACTTGACGCGGACGATCACACGATCCTTGCCGTCCGGGTCGTGATCGAGCGTCTCGACGTTGTTCAGCTCGACGGTATAGGGAGATTTGCCGTCCGGCTGAGCCAGGGCCGGCACGGCCAGGAGCAGCGCGAACAGGACAAGCAGGAGCAGCCGACGCATGACGATTCCCTCCGCGACGCGGATGGTGGCACCAGAACGGGTCGAAATTGTATTGTAACGCGCCGCAGGGCAGACAAAAATATCTGCTCCACAATCGAAAACTCCCCTCCCCCGTCGCCGCGCCGTACCGGTAGGCTCGGCGGCATGAAAAATCGCATCAAGGCGCACCGCACCGTCCGTGTCGGCGACCTCGTGCCACACGAGTTGAATCCGCGAGTCCATTCCCAGGAGCAGCGCGAGGCGCTCGAAGCCTTGCTCGGCGAGATCGGCTTCGCGCAGCCTCCTGGCGTACGAATTGCCCGACGGCCGACTCAAGCTGATCGACGGCCATCTGCGGCAAGGCACGCTCGATCCCAACGAGCAGATCACCGTCGAGGTGCTCGACGTGTCCGACGACGAGGCCCGCAAGCTGCTGTTGTCGATCGACCCGCTGGCCCAGCTGGCCGAGTATGACCACCGCGCCCTCGACGCGCTGCGGCAGACCGTGGCGAGCGACAACGAGGTGCTCGCGGCGTTCTGGTCGTCGCTGGAGCAGAAGGACGCCCAGGCGCAGGAGCAGCTCCGCACCGCGACGCGCCGGCCAAAAGGGACGGTGGTGCCGGAGCAATTCGCCGTGATCGTCGAATGCGCCGGCGAGGCGGAGCAGAAGGATTTGCTCGTGCGCTTCCAGCGCGAGGGGCTCAAGTGCCGGGCGCTGGTGAGTTGAGAACAAGGCGCCATACAAGCCGCGGGATGAGCGCAGCGAATCCCGCGGGTCGGCAGCGTTCGCACCCGCGGGATTCGCTGCGCTCATCCCGCGGCTTGGGTTCTTTCATTGCATTGAGGAACGTCATGCGCATCCACGTCAGCAGTCCCGTGCTCGACACGCCGCGCGTCCTGCAAGTACGCGGCCTGTTCGATCTGCCCGAAACCAAAACCTCCTCCCTTGAATGGGACGTCGACCTGCCCCTCACCGAACGGCCGTGGCACGTTGGCCTGATCGTCGGGCCATCCGGCTGCGGCAAGAGCACGATCGCCCGCAGCCTCTGGCCCGAAACCGGCACGCCGACCACGACCTGGCCGGCGAACGCCTCGATCCTCGACGGCTTTCCCGAGGCGCTCGGCATCAAGGACGTGACCGAAATCCTCTCGTCGGTCGGCTTCTCCAGCCCGCCGGCCTGGCTGCGGCCCTTCCACGTCCTCTCGACCGGCCAGCAGTTCCGCGTCACGCTCGCCCGCCTCATCGCCGAGGCGCTGGCCAATCCAGCACCGGGCCGGCCGATCGTCCTCGACGAGTACACCAGCGTCGTCGATCGCACCGTCGCCCGCGTCGGCAGCGCCGCGCTGGAGAAGGTCGTTCGCCGCAAGGGGCTGCAATTCGTCGCGGTGACCTGCCATGAGGATGTCGAGGCATGGCTCAATCCCGACTGGGTGTATCGGCCGGCCGAGGGCGCCTGTCAATGGAGGTTGCTTCAACGACGCCCAGCGGTCGAGCTCGCGGTCTTTCGCTGCAAGGCATCGGCGTGGGCCCTATTCGCTCCGCATCACTATCTGAGCGGGGCGCTGTTGTCGAGCGCGACGTGCTTCCTCGCCACCTGGAACGGCGAGCCGGTCGCATTCAGCGCCTGGGTGCCGTTCTTCGGCGCCGGCCCGCCGCGGCGGCGCGAACATCGCACCGTCACGCTCCCCGACTACCAGGGCATCGGTATCGGCAATGTCCTGAGCGCGACGATCGCGGCCATGTGGACCGCGCTCGGCTACCAGGCGACCTCGACCACGACGCATCCGGCGATGATCCAGGCGCGCAGCGCAGCCCGCTGTGGCGCATGACGCGGGCGCCGTCGCTGGCCGGCGCCGGCGACGTGATGCGCCACGCCAGCATGCGGCTGACCGCGGGTTTTGCCTACACCGGCCCGCCCATGAAAAAGCTCATTGCCCGCACCCTGCTCGACGCATGAACTCGCCGAACCTGACACCCGAGGTGGCCCGCGGCATCCTGGCCGCGATCCGCGCCGGCGGCTTCCCGCAGGTGGCCGCGGCCGCCTACGGCATCGACGCGGCGACCTGGGAGCGCTGGCTCCGCCGCGGCCGGCGCAAGCATGCCCGCGAGCCGTATCGCAGCTTCGCCCGCAAGGTCGAGGAAGCCCAGGCGCAGGCCCGGCTGCGGGCCGAGATCGCCGTCATGGACAACGACGTGCGCTCCTGGCTCAAGCACGGTCCGGGGCGCGATCTGCCCGGCCGGCCCGGCTGGGCCGCGCTGGTGAAGCCCGCGCCGCCGCAGCGTCCGGCCGCCGAGTTGCTCGCGATGCCGGAGTTCCTGCGTTTCGTGGCGATCCTGCGGGCGGTCCTGGCTCCGTATCCCGAGGCGTTGGCCGCGGTCACGCAGGCGCTCGACGGCGTGGTGCCGGCGGACTGACGAAATACCACATGAAATGCGTGGATCGGCGTGCATTGGCGTCCACCTACGAGATGGAGCCGCTGGCGCGTCGGGGCGAGAATGTGGTGAGTGGTGAGTGGTTACCCAATGCACCACTCACCACTCACCACTCACCACTCACCAAAAAGGAGCACCCATGCGATTGTGCAACTTCACGGTCAAGATCGAGATCCCCAACGACTTCACGCTGCAGAAGCAGGATCGGGCGCTGGAAGCGATCGATGAGCTGGATCTGCCGCGCGTGATCGAGGCTCTGCTGCGCGACCGGCTGCGCCAGACGAGTGGATTGAAGCATGCCATTGCGATCGTCGAGAACTGAACCCCTGTCCCAAGGAGAACCCATGAGCCGCCGAACCGTCCGCATCCTCGTGCCCGAAACGCCGCTGCAGGTGACCGCATGCACCGCGCAGGCTGACTCCATCGGCCTGGGCCAACCGCCGCAAAGCTCGGAGTATCGCCTGTTCATTTTCTTTTCACAGCCGGAGGCGCCGGACCGCGGCGAGGTGGTCCATATCAGCCTCGACAACGCCCGCTTCCTGCGCGACGCCATCGACACGGTGCTGGAGCAGTACCGCGCCATGAAACGCAACGCCAACTGAGCCCGAAGCGCAAGCGAGGACGAGTGTCGCCCTCGCTTGCGCTTCGGGCTCATGGACTGCAACATCGCTTCCGACGTACCTTCACCGAACCACCAACTGAGCCCGAAGCGCAAGCGAGGACGAGGCGCGCCCTCGCTTGCGCTTCGGGCTCAATGGACGCGAACATCACTTGCGACGTATTTTCACCGAGCCACCTATGTCCGATTCTCTTTGTCTGCATTGCGAGCAGCGGCCGCGCAGCACCGACCCACGGTACAAGCAGCTGCGGCTGTGCGACCGCTGCGCCGCCGTGCGCGGCCTGCGCATCGTTTACCGGCGGCGCAAGGGTTGGACGCGCGAGCGCGATCGGCGCATCCAGGCGCTGGTGGAGCGTGCGAAGGCGGGACTGCCGTTATTCGAGCCGGAGTCAGGCGTACGCGAGCAGGATGGTGCCGGTCACGATGAGCAGGCCGGCCAGCCAGTGCTGCCAGCGCAGCGTCTCGCCCAGGAACAGCACCGCGAGCGCCATGGCGACCACGACGCTCAGCTTGTCGACGGGCGCGACGCGCGACGCCTCGCCGAGCTTGAGCGCCCGGAAGTAGCAGAGCCAGGACGCGCCGGTCGCGAAGCCGGAGAGCACGAGGAACAGCCAGGCCTTGCCAGAGACCTTGTCCAGCTCCGGCAGGCCGCGCGCCAGCACGATGCCCCAGGCTATGAACAGGATGACGACGGTGCGAATTGCGGTGGCGAGGTTGGAGTCGACGTCCTTGACGCCGACCTTGGCCAGAACCGCCGTGAGGCCGGCGAACAGCGCGGACAGGAGGGCCCAGGTGAACCAGCTCATGCGGCCGTCCCACTCCCAAGCGGGTGTATCAGCGGGCGAGATTGAAACAAGCCAGCTTCTTCTGATCGCGCGCGTACAGCTTGCCGCCCGCGAGTGCGATCTGGGCACGGCAGGGTCCATCCTCGAAGACGCGGGCCCGCGCCAGCTCGCGATCGGCCGCCGGCGTCGCGTCCAACAGCACCAGCTCACCGGATTCCTTCAGCACAATGAGCTTGCCGTCGGCGAGAATCAGCGATCCGCAGCCGTAGTGCGTCTTTTCCCACGCGACCTTTTTCGTCTTCAGGTCCACACAGCGGAAGGTGGGGCCGCGCTCCTGCCGGCCGTGAAACCCGTAGAGATAGCCGTCATGAACGACCGCGGTGTTGTAATGATTGTCCATCACATCCTCGCCCTGCCAGATTTCCTCGGCGCTGCCGTCGGATTTGAGCTTGAGCAGGAGCGCCCCGTCTCGTAGCACGTCGAGAAGAAGAGTTGGTCGCCGATCGCGAGCGGCGTGGCGGCGTTGACCGAGGCGTCGTAGCGGGCGCGCATTTTTGGCGATAGCGCACCGCGCCGGTCTTCGCGTCGACGAGGTCGGCGCCGAAGCGCGTGAAGAAGACGGCCACGCGCTGCTGGCCGGCCGTGACGACGATCGGCGAGGAGTAGCTGGGGCCGTCATCGGTCGCTTTCCACACTTCCTTGCCGTCGGCCAGCGCGAAGGCGACGATGCCGGCGTTCTTGCCGCCGACGTTGACCAGGACGAGATCGCCCTCGACGACCGGCGAGGTGGCGACGCCAAAGTAGCTGGGCGGCACCCGGTAGTCCTTGAGCAGCGCCCGCGAAAAGAGCTGCGTCCCCTTTTCCAGATCGAGGCACGTGAGCATGCCCTCGGCGCCCAGCGTGATGACGCGCTTGCCGGCGATCACCGGCGTCGAGCGCGGGCCGTCGCCCTTGCCGAGCGCGTCGGAATAGTTCGTGGCGTAGGCGTGCTTCCACTGCGGCTTGCCGGTCGCGGCATGTAAGCATTCGACGACCTCCTCGTTGCCGACGCGGTGGAACAGGATGAGTCGATCGCCGGCGATAACGGGGCCGCTGAAGCCCTCGCCGACCTCGTGCTGCCAGACGAGCGGGGGGCCCCCCTTGGGCCAGGACGCGGCCAGGCCCTGCTCCACGGAGACGCCGTTGCGCGTCGGGCCCAGGAACTGCGGCCAATCGTCGGCGCGGCCGGCGGTGACGAGCAGGCACGTGAACAGCACTGCGGCGCCGGTGCGGACAGGTAGAATCATGGGAATGCTCTGTTGGGTCGAAGCTCGCTTGCGGTTTCGCGCGTTTCGCGCGTTTCGCGAAACCGCAAGCGAGCTTCGACGCGAGGGAGTGATTGCTACTTCTTCTCCTTGACGCAACGAAAACCGATGCGATCGTTGCTGGTATCCGCCGGCACGAACTGCCGCGCCGCACAGCGATGGACGTCGGGTTCGTCGGCGAAGGAGCCGCCGCGGATGACGCGCTGCGTCTTTGCCGTGGTCTTCGCCTCGGTCCACGCGCTGCCGTCGGTCGGCGCGCCTCATAGTTCGGGTGCGCCGTGTCGAGACACCACTCGGCGACGTAGCCG
This sequence comes from uncultured Gemmataceae bacterium, assembly GCA_963834865.1. Taxonomy (GTDB): domain Bacteria; phylum Planctomycetota; class Planctomycetia; order Gemmatales; family Gemmataceae; genus CAWIDK01. The sequence continues at coordinate 764,445 of CAWIDK010000001.1, read as the reverse complement.
TGCATGTCGTACAACCCGAACGGATTGGCTTTCTTCACGCCGACCGGCGGATCGTAACCCTTGGAATTCTTCTTGTACCATGAGTGATCGCCGAGGTCATCGACGTTGTCGCCGAACGAAAATGCCGTGGTGGTTCCGCCGCGGCACGCGAATTCCCACTCCGCCTCGGACGGCAGGCGGATCGTCTCGTTCGCCCCGATCAGCTTGCGCTCGCGCAGCTCCTTCGTCAGGCGTAGACAGAAGTCGACCGCCTCGGCCCAGGTGACCTGCTCGACCGAGTTGCGCGGGCCCTGCCACTTGGCCGGATTGTTGCCCATGACGACGTGGTACAGCTCCTGCGTGACCTCGTATTTGCCGATCGCGAAGGGGTACTTGATCGTCACCTTGTGGGCGGGCCGTTCGTTGTCCTCGCCGCCCTTGGCCGTGCCCATGACGAAGCTGGCGTCGCCGTCGGGAACCAGCCAGCGGAACTCGTCGGCGCAGCGCTTGAGGATCGCCTCCGTGCGCGGCGTGGGGTCCGCGTACTTCTTCTTGTCGCCGCCGCCTTGCAAGGCCCAGCAGCACAGCAGCACGATCGGCAAGCTCAACACGGCGGCGATTTTCATGGCGATTTCTCGCGGCGGGTAATTAGTTCGTAGTGACCCGCTTTAGCGGGTCGAGCCCGGACCGCCTGAAGGCGGAACTACGAACCTGCGGCCATTGTAGCCCGCGTCGCGCGGTCGGCCTATAATTGGCTGACAACGGAGGCACTGTGGTCTGCTATCGCACGTTCAAGAACACCGATCCCCCGCGTCTGGTGGAAGTCTGGAATGAGACGTTCACCGGCCGTGGCGCGGTACGCCTGGCGAGCAGCACGCCCCTGGAACGCTTCGTCCTGTCCAAGCCGCTGTTCGACCCCGAAGGCCTGATCGTCGCCGAGGACGGCGGGTCGGTCCTCGGTTTCGCCCACGCCGCCCTGGGCCCGCCCGAGCCGGCCGGCCCGTCCGACGGCGTCGTCTGTCTCGTCGGCGTGCGCCCCGGCAGCCAGCGGCACGGCGTCGGCACCGAGCTCTTGCGCCGCTGCGAGGAATATCTGCATCGCCGTCAGGTGCGCAACATCTACGCCGGCGGACATTGGCCGCGCAATCCCTTCTACATGGGACTCTATGGCGGCTGCGAATCGCCGGGGTTCCTGCGCAGCGATCCGCTGGCCGAGCCTTTTTTTCTGCGCCACGCCTATCGCCTCGACCACCAGGTGCTGGTGATGCAGCGCTCGCTCGATCAACGGTTCAAGCTGTTCGACCCGCGCTTCCTGACGCTACGGCAGCGCTTCGATCTGCAGGTCGATTATCCGCGCACGCTGCGCGGCTGGTGGCGCGAATGCGTCGTCGGCTACCTCGACCCGCTCGAGTTCGTGTTGCTCGATCGCAAATCCTGCCTGCCTGCCGTGCGCACGCTGGTCTGGGACATGGAAGGCTTTGCCTTGCGCTGGCGTGCTGCGTCGGTCGGCATCCTCGACTTCGAGGTCCTGCCCGACTACCGCCGGCAAGGGCTCGGCAAGCTGTTTCTGTCGTACATCATGCGCCAGGTGCAGGAGCAGTTCTTCCAGATCGTCGAATTGCACCTGCCGCACGACAATCCGCTGGCGCTCTGTTTCTTGCAGGGCCTCGGTTTCAAGCACGTGGACACCGGGCAGATATTTGTCAAATGACCTTCTCCCCTCATCCCATTGGGGCCCCCATGCCAACCAAATACGACGCCGTCATCATCGGCGGCGGCCACAACGCCCTGGTCGCCGCCTGCTATCTCGCCCGTGCCCGCTACTCGGTGCTGGTCCTCGAACGCCGTTACCTCGTCGGCGGCGCCTGCGTCACCGAGGAGAACATCTTCCCCGGCTTCAAGGTCTCCACCGCCGCCTATGTCAATAGCCTGTTCAGCCCCGAAATCATCGAGGAGCTGCGCCTCAAGGACTACGGCTTCGCGGTCCTCGAGCGCAATCCCTCCTCGTTCACGCCGTTCCTCGACGGCCGCTATCTAATGATGGGTCCGGACGAGAAGCTGAATTACGAGCAGATCGGCAAGTTCAGCAAGAAGGACGCGGAGAGCTATCCGAAGTACAACCGCATGCTGGTGCGCGTCGCCGAGCTGATCGAGCCGACGCTCAAGCTGACGCCGCCCAACGTGCTGCACCCCGGCATCAAGGACCTGTGGAGTCTCTACGGCCTGGGCCGCTCCGCACAGAAGCTCGGCATCGACCTTAGCGAGGCGATCGAGGTGCTCACCGGCGCGGCCCGGCCAATCCTCGATCGCTGGTTCGAGTCGGAACAACTCAAGGCCACCCTCGCCACCGACGCGATCATCGGCGCCTTCGCCGCCCCGTCGATGCCCGGCACCGCGTACGTGTTGTTCCACCACGTCATGGGCCAGACCAACGGCAAACGCGGCGTCTGGAGCTATGTCAAGGGCGGCATGGGCGGCCTGACGCAAGCCCTCGCGAAGGCCGGCAAGGACCTCGGCGTCGACATCCGCACCAACGCCGACGTCGCCCGCATCCTGGTCAGGGACGGCAGCGCTTACGGCGTCGCGCTCGCAACCGGCGAGGAGTTCCTCGCCGGCAAGATCGCCAGCGGCGTCGATCCGCACCTGACGTTCGAGAAGATGCTCGAGCCGAAGGAGCTGCCGCCGGAGTTCCTCGCCGCGATCCGCCGAATCGACTACGGCAGCGCGTCGCTGAAGATCAATGTCGCTCTGTCGGAGCCGCCGAACTGGACGGCGTGCCCCGGTCCCGGCGTCGGCCCGCAGCACCACGGCACCATGCACATCGTCCCCGACCAGGACTACATCGAACGCGGCTACGATGACGCGAAATATGGCCGGCCGTCGAAGGACCCGATCCTGGAGTGCACGATGCCGTCGTCGGTCGATCCCACGGTGGCGCCGCCGGGACAGCACCTGATGTCGATGTTCATTCAGTACGCGCCGTACCATCTCAAGGAAGGCACTTGGGACGATGCGACGAAGAACCGGTTCGCTGATCGCTGTTTCGACCTGATGAACGACTATGCGCCGAATTTCAAGAAGTCGGTGATCGCCCGCCAGGTGCTGACGCCGGTCGATCTGGAGAAGATTTTCAATCTCACCGGCGGTAACCTGTTTCACGGCACCATGTCGCTCGACCGGCTGTTCATGCTGCGGCCGGTGGTCGGCTATGCGAATTACCGCACGCCGATCCGCCACCTTTACCTGTGCGGCTCGGCGGCGCATCCGGGCGGCGGGGTGATGGGCATCGCCGGACAGAACGCGGTGCGCGAGATGCTCAAGCGGTGGTAGTATTGATTCGAGCCCGAGGGCGAGTCTGCGAGCCCTCGGGCTTGAATCTTGATCCTGAATATTGAAGATCAACTTCAATCGCGATCGCCCGGTCGGCGTAGGACGGTCCACAGCGTGTAGTAATTGTCCGTCCACAGATAGCGGCTGTTCGGGTTGACCGAGCTCCAGTACGGCTCCGACGCGTCATACTTGGTGGGCTCGGACTTGGCCTTGTTCGCGAGTGCGGTCTCGTAATCCTTCGGGACCAGCGCCTTCATGCGTGTGAGATAATCCGCCTTGCGCGCGACCATGATCCACTCCGACGTGAAGTGCCCGACCTTGCCCTCGAACGGCGCCTGGTCGTGGCCGCGCAGGCTGGCATAGTTGATCCCCTGCGCCTCCTCCTCCGGCGTCCGTTCGTCGTTCAGCGCGAGCGTGACGGCGGCGACCACCTTCGGCAGACTTACATAGCGGTTCGAGGTGTGTACGCACAGGATGCCCGTTTCGCTCAGGTGCTTGAAGTACATCCGGATCGCTTCCTTGGTGATCAGGTGCGCCGGAATCGCGTCGGAGCTGAACGCGTCCACCACCATCATGTGGTAGAAGCCCTCCGGACCGCCCGGCGGCTCCTTGTGGGTCGCGAGGTATTTCGGCTCGTCCCTGATGAACTCGGCGAATTGGCCGTACGGCAGCGCCATGCGCAGCCGGGCGTCGCCCATCAGCACCTGCACGTCGCTGCCGCGCTGGATCGCCTGGTCGAGGTACGTGAACCAGCGCTTGCCACCCGGCTTTTCTTCCTGGGGGTAGTAGGTGTAGTACGACTTCTTCGGCAGCGACAGTTTGCGAATCTGATTGTCGATCTCGTAGTAGTGTACGTGCTGGTAAGGCCGGCCGTACGACGCCATGGTGCCGGTGCCCAGGCCGATCGTGGCGAAGGGCGGTTCCGACCAGAGGTTGACGAAGCTGGCCAGCGGCAACGGGCCGGCCTGCAGGTCGCCCAGGAGGTTGCCGACGATCGCCGCCGGCATCCGCGCATCCGCGTAGTACACGTTGTCCGGGCTGTTGGGGAACCAGTTGAACAACTCCATGACGCGGCCGGCCGGGCCGAGCCGGTGATAATAGGTGGTCGCCAGCCGGCTGTAGTCCTTGGTCGGATCGCCGAGCCCCTCGTCCGGCTCCAGGAAGTTCATGCCGTGGTTGGTTGAGCCGTGCATCAGCGTGCGATACCCGGACTCAACACCGTAATCCCGCTTGGCACTGCGGGGATCCACCTTGTTAACGGCGATGATCCCGAAAAAGCTGCGCGGTGTACGCAGCTCGATCGCTGGCCGACGTGTACATCCAGTGGGCCAGCATGACGGCGCCCACGCCGAGGCCGAAACGCCAGGGCCGATTGTAAAACAGACAGCACAAGAGCAGCGGCACGCCGAACGTCAGGAACGTCTGATAGGTATTCATCCCGCGCTTCGCGCTGGCGATCGATGCGAGCGTGTCGTACAGGGGATAAGCGAGCACCAGCACCAGCAGGCCGACGCCGATCGGCAGCATCACGTCGAAGGCGCCGGTCATCTGGGCGGTGGCGGTCGCCCTGGGGGCGGCGTGCGGCCGGGCCTGCTTGCCGCCGGGCCGATGCGCCGGTGTCTCCGCGGCGGGCTCGAGCAGGCCGGCGACCAGATCGTCGATCCAGCCGCTGTCCTTCAGCCGCGGCCGCAACAGGCAGGCGGCGAAGATGGCGATGCTCAGCTCGATCAACGTGTTGAAGATCACCGGGGCGACCAGGGCGTTGAACATGCCGCCGACCACGCCGCCGACCGACATCCACAGGTAGAACTCGGTCAGGTGGCGCGTGCTGGGGCGGTCCTTGGCCAGTTCGCCGTGGCAGACGAGCGTGGTGAAGAAGAAGCCGGCCATGTTGAAGCCGATCGTCGCCACCACGCCGATCTGGGTGGTGGGAAGCATGTCGCTGAACAGCATGAGGCAGATAAGCACCGGCTGGATGTAGAGGACGATCGGATGGGCGTGCTCGATCCAGTTGAGCGGCCAGCGCGAGAACACGAGGATGAAGGTAAGCAGGTAGAGCGCCAGCGGGATGACCCAGAACAGCGGGATGGGCGAGAGGTCGGTGGTGATGTGGGTGGTGATGCCCAGCATCAGGCTCGATGGCACCGCGGCGAGGGCGACCCAGCGCAGACGGCGCCAGCCGTCGATCTCGTCGATCCGCGCGGTGGGGCGGTGATCGACGGCGTGGCCTCGGCGCGGGGCGGCACGCTCGGTCCGCCGCGCGCTGCGCTTGCCCGGCGGCCTGATGGCGGTGGCCTTGCTCGACGACGGTCCGGCTGGCGGCGGGCCCGCGGTGACGGCCGTCGCCGCCTGCGCCGTAGCCGCAAGGGCGGGCTCGGCAGCCGCGACCCGCGCATGCTCCAGGTGGGGGTGCATCTCGAACCGGGCGGACGGCGCCCAGACCAGGCCGACGCACCACAGCACCGTGCCGATCAGCGTGAAATAGCCGGCCGCCCATATCCAGGTCTGCGTGCTGAGGTTCGTCTGCGGCTCGATGACGACGATGTAGCCGATTAGCCCGAGCATGCTGCCGAGGTTGCTGGCGCCGTAGAGAAAGTAGGGATCCTTGGCGGCAGGGTGCCCGGTGTACGCGAACCACTTTTGCAGTAGCGGCGCCGTGGTCGAGACGACCAGGAACGGCAGGCCGATCACCATCGTCAGCACCGCAAGCGTGGCGACGATCGGGTTGCCGCCGAGGTTGCCCGGGTTCCAGCCAACCGGGTCGCCCGGGTGCTCGGGGACGACCGGCAGATACAGGTTGAAGAAGTTGGTCGGCAGCCCGAACAGCACGATCAGCGGCAGGAACAGCATCACACAATGCACAATGATCTGCTGGCGAAGCTTGAGATTGCTACTGATGAAATGGCTGTAGGCATAGCCGGCCAGCAGCGTCATCTGGTAAAACACCATGCAGGTGTTCCAGACCTGCGGCGTGCCGCCGAGCTTGGGCAGGATCATTTTGCCGATGAGCGGCTGGACGAGAAACAGGGTGAACGCACTCACGAATAGCGTGACGGCGTAGATATACAGGACCAAGGGAACACCTCCACAAAAAAATCAAAACTCGAATATCGAATATCGAAATCCGAAACAAATCCGCAATCCAAAACGGCCAGTCACGGTTTGTTTTGCATTGCGGACTTCGCGTTTGGAGTTTGTTTCGGATTTCGTGCTTCGGATTTCGAGTTTTCGCGCTAGCGCATGATACTCCACAGGTTCGAGTAATCGTCGGTCCACGCCGTCGCCCGCGGCGAGATCTCCGGCGCATGCCACTGGACGATGGAATGGTCGTAGATATTGCCCGTCGTCAACGGAGTGTAGTTCTTCGCCGGCTTGAGGTACTTCTCGTCGTAGTAGACCATGACGTACTCCGAGCTGAAGTGCCCCAGGTATTTCTCGCGCTGGTCCTGGTCCTTGGCGACCAGGCAGCGGACGCGCGACAACTGCTTGGCCCTCTCCTTACGCATGTCACGGGTTGCCTCGTCGATCTTTTCCGCCTTGTAGTCCTTCTCGATTTGCGCGGCTTCGTCCTTGTATTTCTGCTGGAACTCCTCGTCGAGCTCTTCCACGATCTTCGCGACCGGCTGCACCAGGTCGAGGTGGCGATTGGACGTGTGTACCATCACGACGCCGTCGAAGGTGATCTTCGACAGGTACATCCGGATCGCTTCCTTGGTGATCAGGTGCACCGGAATCGCGTCCGAGCTAAATGCGTCGACCTCGATGGCGTGGTAGTAATTGTCGCGGTTCTGCATCATCGTGCTGTTCGCAAGCGTGGCAAAGGGGCTGTCCTCGCCCTCGGCGCCGGTGCGCTTGTCGCCCGGCAAGATCGGGTAGAGCGACATGTCGTTGTTGCGCTCCCACAGCTCGAGCTGGTGCTCCATGGTCAGCCGGGCGTCGCCCATCACGACTTCAAGGTTCGCCCCGCGCCGGACCGCGCCAAGCAGGTAGGTGAAGAAACTCTGCCCATTGCGCAGCAGCTCCGGCTCGCCGCGCGGCGGCAACGAGAACGTGCGAATTCGGCTGTCGATCTCGTAGAAGGTCAGATGCTGGTAGGGCCGGCAGTACGACGCCATCGTGCCGGTCCCCAACCCGATGGTTGCGTACGGCCGCTCCGACACCGCGGCATTAAGCAGCGTGTGATACGGCACCGGGGTCGTTCCCAGTGTGGCGAGGATATTCCCGACCGTTCCCGTCGGAATGCGCGCATCGCCCCAGAAGGTGTTCTGCGGGCCGGGCAGCCAGTTGTCCCGTTCCATCACGAAGCCGACCGGGCCGTAGCGATGGTAGTAGGTCGTCGCCAACCGGGACAGGTCGACGTTGTCGTCGCCCGGGCGATACATGTAATTACGGCCGTGGTAGGTCGTGCCGTGCATCAGGTAGGTGTACTTGTATTTGGTCTGCGCCTCCTTGCCCTGAGCGATGCCGGTGAAGTCCTTGAATTCGGCCTCGTCGTTAGGAATCATTCGGTTGCGTTGTTCGTTCGGGTGCATCAGGCTTTCGTCGCTTTGCAGGACGCGCAGAATGCCGAAATAGGTACGGCCCTGGTAGAGAGTGGTGTCATCACCGCGGCTGCGATACCAGCCGAGGTTCAGCGCGAGAACTGCGGTAATCGCCAGGCCGAAGCGTATCGGCCGCGACGAGTACAGGCCACAGATGATCAGCGGGATGCCGTAGAGGATGGCGTACAGTCCCTGAAAACGGTAGGCCAACGCGGCGTTCTCCTTGAAGCCGATGAACTTGAGCAATCCGAACGCCCGGCTGACATCGAACCAGCCCCACTCAAAGGCCTGGGCGTGCATGAACATTACGATCACGAGCATGAACGCGCCAAGGACGAAATCGAGCGTGTAGCTCATCACGTAGGTGCTGCCGTCGGGGGTCTTGCCCATGGAGCGCGAGAACTGGTCGCTCTGGTCGCGGGCCCAGTCGCGCAAGCCCGGGAAGGTGTTCATCAGGAAGTTGTCGAGCCAGTTCGCCTCGAGCAGCACCGGGCGGACGAAGCAGGCGATCACGAGCGCGATGTAAAACTCATAGACGCCGGAGAATAGCAGCGGGGCGACGATGGCGTTGAGGAACCCGCCCAGGGCGCCGCCGACCGACATGAGCAGGAAGTACTCGGTCAGGTGCCTGGGGTCGGGCCGATCGCGCCAGCTCGCCATGGCACGCCAGCGCGGTGGCAAAAAATGCTCCCCAGGCGATGTACATGTAGGGTATCGCGAACCCGCCCGTAAGCAGAATCCAGCACAGGGCGAGGATGCACAGCGGCTGGGCGAAGTAGAGCACCAGCGAATGCGGCGTGAAGGTGCTGGTGTCGGTGGCGGTCCACGGCACCGGCCAGCGCAGGTACACCAGGATGAACGAGAGCAGGTAGAGCGCGAGCGGCACGATCCAGATCAGCGGAAACGGCGACAGGTCGGTGGAGATGTAGCTGGTCACGCCCAGCATGAGGCTCGACGGCACCGCCGCCAGCAGGATCCAGCGCGTCCGCCGAAACCACGTGACCGGCGCATCGCTCGGGCGGCTGATCACCCGCGCCCGTTCGGGCGGCGCCTCCGCTGCTAACCCGGCTGGCATCGGCCGGCCCGGCCCCTTGAGGCCCTTCTTCCGGGTAATGCCGGCGCTCATACGTGCCCCCCCGGGCGGCGGTCCGGAGCGCGTCGCGGTGCTGGTCTGCGGCAGCGGCTGATGGGTGGCCGCTTCGGGGGGCGGGACCGGCATTTCGGGCAGCCCTTCCGCCTCCGGGGCAGCCGCATCCAGTGGCTGCAGCGACTGCGGCGATTGCCAGACCATGACCACGCACGCCGCGACGAGTGCCATCAGCCCGATATAGCCGACCAGCCAGATCCACGCCTGCGTCTGCAGCAAGAAGATCGGCTCAAACAGGACCGGATACAACAACAGCGACAGCAGGCTGCCGAAGTTGCTCGCGCCATAAAGGAAGTACGGATCCCTGGCCGCGGGATGGCCGGTGACTACGAACCAGCGCTGCAACAGAGGGGCGCTGGTCGAGACGACGAAGAACGGGACGCCGACGACCAGGGCCAGCTCGGCGAGCGCCTGCAGCACCGGAATGCCGGTCGGGTCGGGATACCACTCGCGGACATTATACGGGCCGTTCGGCAGCAGGATCACCAGCGGCACGAATAGCAGGATCGCATGGATGATGAGCTGCCGTCGCGTCGGCAGGCGTGTGCTGAGGTTGTGCGTATAGGCATAGCCGGCCAGCAGGGCGGTCTGGAAGAACAGCATGCAGGTGTTCCAGACTTGCGGCGTCCCGCCCAGCTTGGGCAAAATCATCTTGCCGATCATCGGCTGCACGAGGAAGAGCAAAAACGCGCTGACGAACAGCGTGACGGCAAAGAGCGGCAGGGCCAAGGGCCACCTCCAGGAATAACCGGGCCAGAAGCATCCGTTGCAAGCGCGTTTATCTTACAAAAAGCCGCCGTGACGGCAGCTTTTTCGCGAGCCGGAAGCGTAGCGAGCGGCAGTGTAGTCATCACGCTCCGCGTGATGAGGGCTCATCACGCGGAGCGTGATGACTACACTGCCGCTCGCTCACGCTCCAAGCGTGTTTGCATTTGTACGGTCTTACCACCGCATCACACTCAGCAAATTCGAGTAGCTATCGGTCCACGCCCGGCCCGGGAACGGCTCGGCACGCTGCCAGCGCTCGGGGCTGACCTGCAGCCGATCGTGCAGCGGCGGTCCGCCATTGCTGAAGTCGCCGCGCCGCCGCAGCGCCACCCAGTCGGCGCCGTACTTTTCCGGCATGTGGTCGTTGCCGTAGTCCGGACACCACAGGCACTCCAAATTCAGCTCCTCGGCGATCCGAGCCAGCACCGGCGGAATCTGCACGTACCGGTTGGTCGTGTTGAAGATCACTACGCCGCCGTCTGCAAGCTTGTTCAGGTAGACCTCGACCGCCTCCTTCGTCAAGAGGTGCACGGGCACCGCGTCGGAGCTGAACGCGTCCAGCAGGATCGCGTGATAGTAATTCGCCGGCGCTTCCTTGATCTTTAGCCGGCCGTCGCCCATGATGATGTCGAGCTTCGCGCCGCGGCGCAGCGCATCGTCGACGTAGTAGAAGATCAGGTCGTCGGCATCGCCGGACGGCGGCACCGACAGCCGCCGGACGATCGGGTCGATTTCATAGAAGTCGACGTGCTGGAACGGCTGGGCGTGGGCGGCGAGCGTACCGGTGCCCAGGCCGATGACGGCGTAGGGCGGCTGCTGCTGCGTGCCGACGAGCTGCGCCCACGGCGACACCGCCCCCAGGCCGACCAGCGACGCCGGCATCCGCGCGTCGGCCGGGTAGAAGTGCCCCCGCGTCTTCACGAACCGGTCGTACCATTTTTCGGTACGCTCCTGCCAGGCCTTGTGCTCCTCCGCCTCGCCCTGCTTGGGCGGATCGACCCACAGGTTTTCCTGCATCCACGCGTCGTGTTCGGGCGTATGGGCCTTGCCCGGCGGGTTGCCCCAGGTCAGCTTGTGGAAGAGCTCGCCGATGCCGTTGGCCGGGTGGAAATAGGTGATCGGCTCGCGCCGCAACGGCTCGGGCCAGACGAGCTGCTGGCCATGATTGATGCCGCCGTGGATCAGAGTGCGGCGGACTCGCGCCTGCCGGACGACGCCGTCATCGCCCGCTTCCGACTCCTTCTGCTCGCGCACGCGCATGTAGCCGAAGAAGCCGCGGTCCTCGAAGACCCACCTTTCATAAGCGCGACGATCATAGCGATCGTAGACGCCGACCGCCACGAACAGCGCGGCGAGCGCCAGGCCGAAGCGGATCGGCCGCATCGCCATCGCCAGCGCCAGCACGACCGCGGCCGCCATCAGGTACGGGCGCGTGATGGTGATGCCGTAAAACTTGCGCTCGGTGAATTCCAGCATCTTGTACACAAAACCGCCGTACACGATGGGCACAAAGACATCGAGCAGGATTTCCAACAGGTTCGACGACGGCCAGCAGCGGCGCACGAAGCCTACCACCACAGCGCCGACACCTGCGAGCCCGGAGCGGCGCTCCGTCGCCGGCCGAATGGTCCCGGCGCTATAGGTGGTCATGCCGACCAGGAACAGCAGCACGTCGAGCAGCATGAGCGGCGCGTCGGCGACCCGGCGCGGCATTCCCAGGTGCTGGGCCTGCGTGATGTCCTGCGTCATGTACGGTCGAATCAGGCCCGCGACGACCATCGCCGCCGGATACTCGATGAGGCCGTACGACATGCCGTAGCGCAGCGCCACCGGCGCAAACAGCGCGTTGAACAGCCCGCCGAGCACGCCGCCGACCGACATCCACAGGAAGAATTCGGTGAGGTAGCCGGTGCCGGGGCGATCCCTCGCCAGCTCGCCGTGGCACATGAGCGCCGTCATGAAAAACGCCACGAGGTGCAGCGTGAATTCGCACACGGTGTTCGGCGGAAAGAACCAGGGCCAGTTCAGCGACGGCAGGAACAGGCGCAGCACCAGGAATAACAGGAACACCGGCTGCAGGTAAAGCACGACGGTGTGGGGCGTGCGGGTCCACACCACGGGCCAGCGCGGAACACGAGAATGAACGTGAGCAGGTACAACTCCAACGGCACCACCCAGAAGGACGGCACCGCCGCGATGTCGATGGTCAGGTGGGTGGTGACGCCGAGCATCAGGCTCGAGGGCACCGCCGCGAGGAGGATCCAGCGCATCCGCCGTGCCATCGTGATGTCGTCCGCGCGGCGCGGCACCGTCTCCTCCTTGGCGAGGAAGAGCCAGGCGAGGCGCTGCCCGAACGAGGGCGACGACGGGCGCGATGCCGCCTTGACGGCCGGCCCCGGTGCCGCCGGCAAGCGCGCCCGCGGCGCCGACCCGTGGTGACGGCGGTGCTGACCGCGGCCAGGGCGGGCGCGAGTACCGGCGACTCCCTGGCGAGGACGGGTGCTTCGACCGCAACGGGGACAGTCACCAGTGCCGGCTCAGGCGTCCTCCACACGAGGTAAGCGCAGCCGACGACGAGCGCGATGAAGAGCGCGTAACCGGCGGTCCAGACCACCGCCTGCGTCGGCACGTCCCACATCCACTCGATCAGCGCGGGATAGGCGAGCAGCCCGAGCATGCTGCCGAAGTTGCTGGCGCCGTAAAGGAAGTAGGGGTCCTTGGCCGCGGGATGGCCGGTGGTGGCAAACCATTTCTGCAGCAAGGGCGCGGTGGTCGCGACCACGAAAAACGGCAGGCCGACCATGCCCAGCAGCAGCCAGAGCAGCCAGAAGATCGGATTCTCCTCGGTTGGCGGCGGGCTGTCGCCGAGTGCGAACGGCAGCACGATCAGCGGCAGGAACAGCACCGCGCCCTGCACGAGGAGCTGCCGGCGGCGAGGCTGGGTGGTGCTCAGCGTGTGCGTATAGGAATAGCCGACCAGCAGCATCGCCTGGAAGAAGACCATGCAGGTATTCCAGACCGCCGGCGTGCCGCCGAGGATGGGCAGGATCATTTTGCCGATCATCGGCTGCACGAAGAAAAGCAGCGTGGCACTGACGAAGAGCGTCACGGCGAAGAATACGAGTACGCGGCCCGCTGCAGTCCTGGAATGCTGAATGGCCAGGAACAGGAGAAGAAGCAGCGGCGTGAGGAAGAGTAGGTTTATCCAGTCCCAGAATGACAATCGACACCTCCGCGCGTACCGCGCGCCGCCGACGCCCGGCGCAAGTACCGGGGAACGATGGGCGCAGCCTGTAGAGAACACTTTATGAACGCCGCCGGGGGGCGTGTGCAAAAAATGGAAACGCCGACTTGGGGTGCGGAGTTTTTTTGGCGCGGCTTTCGGCATCACTCCGGCGACCCGGACTCCATGTAGAAGACCATGGAATCAAGCTCGTCGTAGTCGCCCCGCTTGAACAGGTCGAGTGGGGTGCGGACACCGATTTCCTTGCAGGCGTCGTTGGTGCGCGTCAGCCAGATCGGGATGAACGGCTGTCGCATCACGTGAGCCAGTCCCTTCAGAATCGTGGCAACACGACCGAGGCGTTCCGCGGTGTCCGGATCGAGTGATACCCTACCTTCTTCCCATTCTCCCAGTACTTTGGGCGGCACGTGGACCATCTTGGCGAAGACGCCGAGCGAGATGCCATAGTTGGTGCGAACGGCGATCAGCGGAGCCGCGGCGCGAGTCTTGACCCCCGGCTTTTTTTTCGTCATTCTCGCGGCCGACCTGTTCAGTGCCGACTTTGGCGAGCCTTTTCCGTTTACCGGTTCCATTGTCATTCCTCCGTGCCGTCGATTGCAGAGCACGCGCAGCCCCCTTACATCATTGCAGCCGAGCGGGAAACGTCAAACCGTTCTTCACCTTCGTCGGCGGGCGGGCAGTTCGTTGGATTTCAGAACGGCTAGCTGGCCCGGTTCCAACCGGTCCGGGAAAATCGCCAGATTGCGGGTCCGGGGTCGCTGAGCCGAGGGATACAGGATTCCCTGAAACCCGAACTCCCGAGCGAGTCGGCCCAGTGCCTGTGTGCGAGCTTCACGGCCGCGCTTCTGGTCGAGACGCCACGCCGCCAGCACGCGCTCCAAGGAGATCCCGATGGCGCCGCACCCGGCTGTCGGTGAGGTCCAGGATTTCGCGGAGGTTCACCCGCAAGGCGACGAGCAACATCGGGAGACCGTCGGCATCCGGTAGGCCCCGGCGTCGGCGGTCGGCCAGTGCTTCGGCCACGGCCGTCTCGGGTTCCACGGCGTTGTACAAGACAGGGAACGAGCCCTTGGGATTGAAGCGTCCCCCGTTCTTGCGAGCGCCTTCGCCGGTTACGAGGTCCTTGGCGTTGGCATATCGAAGGGAACTTGACCGGCAGACGTTTCCCTGCCAGCCGATCGCGAGCGGCAGGCACCGGGACAGCCCGCGGGCGAATCGGTCGGTGTCGGGATGCAAGTTCATCTTCAGGATTTTACATACGGTATCGCAAAAGCTCCGGTGAAATGCGCCGCGTACGCGAAACATGGCCTCATGCCGAGCCAAATATCTTATTCCACCGACAGCATTGACAACAGCTCACCTAGCTCGCGTTCATAGTGGCGCCATCGGCCCACCGACTGCGTGTAAACCGGCTGGCGCACCTGCACGGCGCTCGCGGTGCGGACCGGCCGGAGTGTGCGATGGAACTCCAGACACGCCGGGTGCCAGTCCAGCCCACAGGCCGCCAGCAGTCGGCGCCGCGCCTTCCAAGTCCGCGACGACGTGTTCGTAATGCACGTCGTGTACCGCCACCGGTAACACCGTGCGCCAGTGATCGACCAGCCGCCGATACTGCGCGATGCGCGCGGCGATGTGGCGCGGGTCGTTGGTCCAGTCGAGCTGCACGAAGCTGGTCATCCAGCACGAAACCGCCACGTCGCGCAGATCGCGCCGGCAATGGATGAAGGTCGCATCGGGGAACAGCGCCGCCAGGAGGCCGAGGATCGTGTAATTGTGCGGCATCTTGTCGACCACGCGAGCGGCCCGGCCACCGTCGAGCCGGTCCAGCACAGCGAGATGCCGCTCGGCCAACCGGCGGATCGCGTCCGCGCCCAGCTCGTCGGCGCACGCCAGCGGCGGACCCGTTCGGCCGAGCGCGGCTGGAATGGCCTTGAAGCTTTCGCCCGCAATCCTCAGCTCACCGGCGCCGTGTACGTCTGGATGGCTGGCCAATATTTGCTCGATGAGGCTGGTGCCCGAGCGCGGCAGACCGAACACGAACACGGGGCGCCGCGTCGCCAGCCCTGCACCGGCGACGCGGGCAAAAAAAGGCGCCCGAACGCCGCCAGCACCTCGTCCACGAACCGCTGGTGTTCGTCAGGATCGTAAGCGCGGCCAAGGGCCGGCGCCGCCGCCAGCACGAGCGCATCGGCGCGGCCCGCGCAGTCGGCAGCGCGGGCATAGTCGCCGCGCGCGTCGTATACGCCGGCCAGGCTGAACAGCAACTGGGCGCGATCCGCGTCGGCCAGGTCGGGGCGGGCGAGACGTTCCTGGAGGGCCGCGGTATCCGCGTCGCTGAGTCGGCAGCCCAGCAGGGTCGCTAGCCGGATGAGCGGCCAGGGGTGAACCGGATCGAGCTGGCGGGCCTCGCGGAAGGCGGCCTCAGCAACATCGAAGTCACCCAGGGTTTCGTGCAAGCCTCCGAGGCACAGTCGCGCCGGCACCGACGCGGGCTCCGCAGCGAGCGCCGCCTCATAGTGTGCCCGCGCCTCGTCGGGCCGGCCTTGCTCCTGCAGCAGCCGGCCCAGTGTTAGGTGCGCGTCAACCAGGCTCGACCGCGCTGCCGCAAGCTTCGGGTCGAGCGCCAGGGCTTGGCGGAAATGAACCAGGGCGTCGTCGGTTGAACCCAGCGCGCGCACGGCTAGACCAAGGGCGTGGTGCGCCTGAGCCACCTCGGGCCGCAGCGCAAGGACACGGCGGAACTGCTCGGCGGCCGCGGCGTGCCGGCTCAGCCCCAGCAGGGCCAGACCCAAATTGAACAGCGCCGGCGGATAGTCCGGCACAAGGCGCAGGGCGGTGTTGCAGCAGTCGGCCGCACGCTGCAATTCGCCGAGGGCGCGGTACGCCTCGGCCAGGTTGGCGTGGAATGGTGCCGTGTTGGGCCGCAGCGCGACGGCACGTTCGATCAGTTCGACGGCGCGACCCGGCTCGTGCTGTTGCAGATGGAGCAAACCGAGAAGGTGCAGCGCGTCGGGGTGCTCGGGCTTCTGGACGAGCACACACCGGTACAGCTCGGCGGCCTCGTCGAGCCGTCCGGCCTGGTGCAGCGCCAGCGCGGTCCTAAGATCGTCCTGCACGGCAAAAACCTCCACTTGGTGCCTTCGCCCAGCGCTTGCCACAACCGCTTGCGCCATAGATTCTTGCACCGGTCATCTCACGGCCAAACTGCTTGGCAGGCGGCTTCGAATGGGCACGGAATGCCGCCGTTTCGGGCTTGGCAACGCCGGCAATCCTGCTATAGTCCCGCGCCGACCGGACTACAACTACAGGAGGGGGACCGTGCGAAGACGCGCTTGACGCCCGCTTATACCACGCGCCTGGGCAAGGCGTATCACGGCGATGCCCTCGACGTGCTGCGCCAGCTTCCCGACGCATCGGTCGCGCTGGCCTTCACCTCGCCGCCGTTCGCGCTGCGCCGGCAGAAGGCCTACGGGAACCTCCCGGCCGAAGAGTACATTGCCTGGTTCTGGCCCATCGCCGAGCAGATTCACCGGGTCTTGCGGGCCGACGGCAGCTTCGTCATGGAGCTGGGCGGGGCGTGGAATCGCGGCGGCACGCGCTCGCTGTTCCCGTATCAACTGCTCCTCAAGCTCGGCACCGTCTTCCATCTGGCGCAGGATTTTTACTGGCACAACCCGTCGCGGCTGCCCACGCCGGCCGAGTGGGTGACCATTCGCCGCACGCGCGTCAAGGAGGCGGTGACGATGATCTGGTGGCTGTCCAAGACCGCCGAGCCGCAGGCGGACAATCGCCGGGTGCTGCAGCCTTACAGCAAGTCGATGCGCCGGCTGCTGAAGGACGGCTACAAGACGGCGAATCGTCCGTCGCAGCACGAGATCGGCCCGCACTTCCAGCGCGACAACGGCGGCGCCATCCCGCCGAACGTGCTGACGGTGCCGAACACGCGATCCTATGATGAGTATCTGTTCCGCTGCCGGGCCGCGGGGGTGCCGATCCACCCGGCGCGGTTCCCGCCGGAATTGCCCGATTTCTTCATCCGCTTCCTGACCCAGCCGGGCCAGCTGGTGCTCGACCCGTTCGCCGGCAGCAACGTGACCGGCCAGGTCGCCGAAACGCTAGAGCGGCAGTGGCTCGGCATCGAGATCAACGGCGACTACATCGCCGGCTCGCGGCTACGCTTCGCTGCCGGTGACGAAAAGGTGGCGGCCTGAGGCCAAATCCGAAATCCGAATGTCGAAGTCCGAAATCCGAAACAAATCCAAACATCGAAATCCGAAAAAAACGGCACCTGGATTTTCGGTGCTTCGGATTTTCGATTTGTTTCGGATTTCGAGCTTCGGATTCCGGATTTTTTCCGCGCTAGCGCTTGGCCGTCCGGCTGCGCAACAGGTTGAGGTGGCGCTCGAAGCGGTCCGCCATGTGCCCGTGGATATTCGTCAGCACTCGGATGTCCCCCGCCGTCAGCACGCGACCGCTCGACAGCTCGGCATCGGCATCGGCAAAGAACTTGTCCAGCTCGGCCAGGCTCTTTTTCATGATGCTCAGCTTCTCGTCCAGCTGGTCGCCGCGCATGTTTTCGGTAATGCCCCAGAAGCGGCAGGCGTCCGCGAACGTGAGATCGGCCTTGCGATTTTCCTCGAATTTCTGCACCGCGCTGCTGTCGAACATCGCGACCACGATCCGCTCCAGCTCGCGCGGCAGCCGTTGCAGGCCCGGCGCCTCCGGCTCATCGCCCTCCTGCATCGTCACCCGGCGAATCACCTTGCGGCCTTCGCGCGTGAGGGCGTACATCTTCTGGCCGGTCTTGACGAGCCAGCCGCGGCGTGCGAGCCCCTTCTCGCCCATCAGGCTGCTGAGGACCTTGTTCGAGTCCGGGTAAAGCTCGGCGTAGCCCTTGAGCCCAAAGGTGTTGGGAAACTTCTGCCAGACGGTCACGATCAGCGTCTCGGCCGTGAATGGTGTGTGCCCCTGACTCTCCAGCTGGTCGGCGGCGACGAGGATCTTCTCGGGCACGGTAAAATCATCGACATTGGGCTTGGTCACGGCGATCCCCCGGTGGTGTGTTCCCGGCTCGGAGAGGCAGCCGAGAGAACACTATGCGCATTCATCTGCACCGACGCTCGATTGTGACAGAGCGCGGACGGGGCCGTCAAAGCAACTTGACTGCACCGGCTGATTTGCGACCCGAGGGGGGGCGTTTTTTTCGCTACGATCTGTTTGCATGGAACCGCACAACCGCTCCAGCTGCTACCTGGCTCACTGGAGTCGACTCGGCGGCACGTTTCATCGCGACGTGGCTGCGCGAGAAAATCAGAACTGCGAAGGATTTCAGAACTTCGCGTGTAACCCTGCCTGCTTGCAGAGCTACTTGGAAAAGGTCCGGCAGGGCGTTCGCGCCGTGCGGCCTACTAGACCTGGCGGGCCGCCGCTTCATTTGGCCGGGCCAAGCGCCCGACTCGGGACGACGGCCTGGATCTTGCACCCTGGCATGCTCCGCGGGGGAGCGCCCGCGGATTCAGGCAAGGCAAGGTACTCGCTGGACGGAAACTCACATGTTCGTTCAGGTTGCCCGGCGCTGGGTAGGTGTAATGCAGTAAAGAACTCAAGGAATAAAAGTCCGCGCCGGACGGAAACCCGCACGGTTGACCAGGAAGCCCGGCGCGAGCCAGTAGCGAAAGCCGCAGCGGACGTACACCGCAGGAAAGACGAACGAGCCGCCACGCAGGACACGGATAGGACTTTCGCCTACTTGTTTAGCATCAAAGATGTTTTCTTTATCATCGCCCGGGGCGTAATTCACGATCGAATCGTGGCACCACTCCAGCGCATTACCTAGCATGTCGAACAGGCCCCAATCATTGGGCTTCAAGCTTCCAGGCAACCGCAGCACCTGATTCGAGTTCTTCGTGTACCAGGCGTACTTGCCCAGCAGCTCCTCCGTGTCGCCATAGTAGCGGCTCGTGCCACTGCCGGCCCGGCACGCGCATTCCCACTCCGCCTCCGTCGGCAGCCGATAGCCCGCCAACTGCAAATAGTTCGGCCGCAGCTTCATCCCCTCCGCGAATTTGCCCTTGGGGTTCGCCTCGTAGCACCACTGCCTTTCGGCGATCCCCTCCTGGTCGCTCAGCCAGTTGCAGTAGGCCGCCGCATCGTACCACGTCACCAGGTTCACCGGGTGGGCCTCCGTCGGCGCGTATTGCTTGTTGTACGCATGCTCCGCGCGAAAACGGAGGAACTCCGCCACCGTCACCTCCTTGGCGGCGATCGCGAACGATCGGCCGATATGTTTCGCGTGCAGCATCTCCGTACGTCCCGTCGCGCCGCCTTCGCGGTCCGCCTCGGTCGCAGGCGTCCCCATCTCGAAATGAACCGGCCCCGCGATCACCACCATCGTTTGCCCCTGGCTGTTGACGTACCACCGCGGCTCTTTGCCATTTTTCGCCAGGGCCGCGCCGATGCGCTCGAGCTGCGCATTGCGCTCCTTGACCAGCTCCTCTGGCGTCCGGGGACGCTGCTCCAGCCGCTGCCACTTGCGCAACAGCCATTCCGCCGCCGCGCAGGCCTGGATCGGGGTGTTCCTCGAGCGTCGACCGCAGCTTCGGCGTGAGCGTTTCTTTGTCCACCGCCAGCGCCGCATCGTCGAACTCTCCCAGGCTCAGCACCAACGCCCGCCGGATCGTGAGATCCGTTTCCCGGTCGATTTGCTCGACGATCGCGCGCGGGCTGGCGCCGAGCGGCCCAAGTCGATGGATCAGATAGCTGCGTCCACGTGGATCGCGGCTGTGTTTCAGGAGCGGCCAAACCTGGTCGGCCTGGCCCATTCGCAACAGCGCCGCCGCCGCGTTGGCTTGCCGTTTCGCGAGTTTCTCCTTGGCGTCTTGGTCGACATCCGTTGCGACGACTTGCAGAACAAACGCGCCGGCGCCCTTGAACGCGGCCGCGTAGACCGTGCAAGTCTCGGCCTTGGTCGCAAACCATACGAGCCTGGCATTTTGGTTGCCCCCGGCGCCGTCGTCAAATGCGAACTGCTCGCCGGCGCTATCGTGCAGCACCAAAAACGCGTCGAAGTCGGTGCTGTCCATCGTCAGCGTGTACATTTTCCCCGCGTGGAGCTTCAGCGGAAACGCCTTCGCCGGCAGCGACGCGACCTTGCCTTGATCGACGACCTTCACCGGCGGTTCCTGCTTCGTCAGGTTGCTCTCGATCTTGAGGACCGACGCGGTGTGCGCGACCACCCGCTTGGCCAACTCGTCGTCCAGCAGTGTCAGCGCACGCGGCCCGTGCGATTGCAGCTTGGGAAACAGCACCGCAAACTGCTTCTCATCGGCGTCCATGAGCAAATCGGCAAGGCGGCCCGGCTCTTGCGAAGCGAATTCCGCCAGCAGGCTCGTGGCCAGCAAGCGTTCCGCTTCCGAGCGCCCCAGATTGCGGAAAATCCCGGCCAGCGGATCGACCAGCGACGCGCCCACCGGCTGCAGGAGTTCAAGGAACACCGGGTAATGGCTCGGGTTCTTCAGGGCTGCCGCCACCATATCTTGCGCCACCGCCGTGGCAGCTTTCTGCCACCTGGCCCTGGCCGACGGATCGTACGCCGCGAGGGCGCAAGCCGCGCGCAGGCGCCGATCGGGCTTCTCCTGCGGCGGATGATCGACTACCTGCCACAGCCCATCCTGGAGGCCGTCGGCATGGCCAAGCAGCTCCTGCCGCAGCACCTTGATTTCGTGGGGCGCCGCATCCAGGAGCCGCCGGTAAACATAGTCTCGGTACGCGGGGTCCTTGCGGAGCAGCCCGAGCGCCACGTGAAGCTTCTGCGGGGACTCCGCCGCAGCGCTGTCGTATTCCTCCTGGAGCAGCGGATCGGCCCAGGCGCGGTAGCCGTCGATCTCGTTGAGGAGTTCCGGCACCTGGGCCATCTCGGCATTCACGAGCCCCTTGACCAGGCCCGCCGCGTGCGTTCGGTTGCGGTCCTCCTCGACTCGGCCCCAGATCGCCATGCCGGTCCAGGCGCCGGCCGTCAGCAGGATCGCGACCGCCAGCGCCCACGTAAGGTGATATCGGCTCGCCTTGCGCATCATCTTGCGCTGTGGCGCCGTCCAGGCCTTCTTGCGCGTCCAAAAGCGAATGCTCCCCCACTGCCACAGCGACGGCAGCTGGCGGTTCTCCGGCCGGGCAGTCCAGACGGCGGCCCGATCCGCGAGGAGCAATTCGGCCCGGCCGCGCCGCGTCTCCTTTTGCTTGCGGGTGAGCCAATCGCGCAGCGACGGCACGAGGTAGTCGTGGGTGAGCTGGTAGAAGCGCGTGGCGGGGACAGGTGTAGGGTGGGTGGAGTCTTCGGAACCCACCACGGGCGGCTTGGTGGGTTCCGAAGACTCCACCCACCCTACTTTCCCTTCCGGATCGGTCGGCGTGATGAGCCGGATTTCGCCGTCGAGGATGCCGACCAGCTCGGCGAATTCCTTGGGCCGGCCGGCGTAGCCCGACGCCGCCAGCAGCTCGGCGTGCGCGCGCATGTGGCCCTTGATGTCGGTGCCGGTCTCGGGCAGCAGCGCTTGCAGCACGGCGCGGGCCGCCTTCTGGTGATAGCGATGTTCCGGCGGCGCCGTCGCAGCGCTGAACGTCTCCTCGAGAAGACCGCGCCGACGCCTTCGGTGCCGCCGACCGCCTTCAGCGTGGCCGGCGTCCACGGCTTGCCCTTGATCATCTCGGCGAACAGGGCCAGGCGGACGCAGATCACCTTGCTGTCCTGGGCCAGGCCGCGCAGGGCCTGTTCGAGAAACGCCTGCTGGTCCTTGCCGATTGCCGTTCCGCTTTCCGGCAGCGCACCGAACGCGCGCCCAAAGGCCGCCAGCACTTTCTCGGCGTGGCGCAGGGGAAACAGATCGACGGCCGCCGAGTTCTGGCCTTCCAGAAGGCGAATCTCCAGCTCGCGCATGAAGCGCGTCGCCGCCATCCAGAAGTCGTCGCGCACCATCACCAGGCACTGCACGCGACCGCCGTCGCACTGCCGCAACGCCTGCACCAGGTCGGTGTTCTCCTCGTCCCGCTTCGCGTGCAGCCATTGCTCGAACTGGTCGAGCACGATCAGGACCTTCTTGTCGGCGGGGAGACCCTGCCCGCGGCGCAGCGCGGCGAGCGTCGCCGTGAGGCTTGCCGTGGCCGACGCAGCTTGCGTCGGCATTGCTCCGCCGACGCACGCTGCGTCGGCCACGGTGTGAGTGCGTTTTCGCAGGCCGTGCAGCAAACGCGCCGCCGTTTCCTCAGCGGTCGCCTCCACGTAGACGGCGATCACGTCCTCGGATAGCCGGGGCAAGAGGCCCGCCTTGACCAGCGACGACTTGCCGCAGCCGGACGGGCCGTAGATAAGGCCGACCGCGAAGGTGCTGTCGCCGTCGCGTTCCTCGATGCGGGTTTTCCAGAAGCGGAGGTTGTCGGGCAGCCCGTCGCGGTCGCGCGGGCCGGGCAGCAATTCGAGGAAGAAAT
This sequence comes from uncultured Gemmataceae bacterium, assembly GCA_963834865.1. Classification (GTDB taxonomy): domain Bacteria; phylum Planctomycetota; class Planctomycetia; order Gemmatales; family Gemmataceae; genus CAWIDK01. Next base: position 741,956 of record CAWIDK010000001.1, on the reverse strand, counting down.
CGGCGTCGTGGGCATCGAACGAGCGCAGCCCCTTGGGCACGATCCGCATCGGCCGATCGTCGGAGGCCGGCGTGGTCGGTGTGGTCGTGGTGGGTGCCGGCGTCGGCAATTCGGTTGGAGTCCCGGCTTTAGCCGGTTCCGCCGCCGGTTCCGCCGGAAGGCGGGACTCCAACACGAAATGGCGCAGGTCGTCGGCCATGTCCTGCGCTGTGAGGTAACGGTCGGCGGCGCGTTTGGCGAGCGCTTTGAGGCAAATGCGCTCCAGCTCCCGCGGGATGGCGGCGTCGATTTGCCGCAACGGCCGTGGCTCCTGCGTGGCGACCGCCTGGAGCAGCTCGTCCTGCGCGTCCGCCTGAAACGGCCGGCGCCCGACAGCAGCTCGTAGAACACGACCCCGAGGCTGCAGATGTCCGATCGGCCGTCGACGCGGTGCCCCTTGCCGCGCGCCTGCTCCGGGCTCATGTAAGCGGGCGTGCCGGCAACGCGGCCCCGCGGCCCACATTCTCTTCCTTGAGCGCCAGGCCGAAGTCGGCGACGTAGGGTTTGCCGGCGCTGTCCAGCAGGATGTTGGCCGGCTTGACGTTGCGATGAACGAGGCCGCGCAGGTGGGCATGGTGCAGCGTCTCGGCCACGGTCGCCACGAGCTGCACGGCTTCGCTCACCGTGAACCGCGCCTGGGCCATGCGCTCCGCCAGCGTGCTGCCCTCGATGTATTTGGAGACGATGAAGCAGGGGAACTCGTCGGTGCTGCCGGCGTCGTAGACCGGGACGATGTTGGGATGCTCCAGGGCCGCGACGATGCGCGCTTCCGCGAGGTACGCTTCCGCGTCGGCAGGGCGCCGGATGCGTTCGCGATGGGGCACCTTGATGGCGACGCGGCGATGAAGCTGATCGTCCTCGGCCAGGTAGACGATGCCGAAGCCGCCCTTGCCGAGCTGGCTGATGACGCGGTAGCGGCCGATCTGTCGCGGCAGCGCTGCCGGCGTGCGCAAGCCGTCGGCCGCGCCGGCGGGCCACTCCGTTGGGAACACGTCATCGCGATCCGAGATTGGGGATTCAGGCGCCATCGCTGGGTTGCTCCGGAACACGCATCACGATCCCAGGGCTGATGCGATGGTTTGATTATGTCCCGATTTGCGAGCGTTGAAAACAAGATTCTTGGCGCGACCGCGCGCGGGCGTTGCCGCAAGCGGTCGGACCACACGCTGGCGATGGTACTAGACCGACGCGGGGGGCCCGTGTGCGGGAAAAGCCCGAATGGCGGAGGCCGCTGGTGAAACGCGGACGCATTCGCTACAGAACCAAGGAGTTCCGGCGAAACCGGCTGCCCGCGTGTCAGATTGAGGGGTGTCCCGTAAGAACGCGAAAACCTGAAATAGGCGCTGGGCATGCCGGATTGAGTCGTGCGACCGGCGCTGACGATGTGATTCGGTCGAGCGTGCGGTGCCTCTTTACCGGGATCACCGTTTCGGCTCTGGCATAGATCGAGTGTTTCTTGCCTTCACGCAGCAGCGCAAACCCATTTTCTTCGAGGTATTTCACAAGGTCCCGGCGCTTGACGGACATTTCAAACCTCAACGGGAATTTGCTCGAGGAGGGCCCCGCCGCCTGGGATTTCTTTTCGCTGCTGCCGATAGGCTGCGATCATCTCGCGGAGAGCATCCTGCAGCAGCGCCCGGCACTCTTCCAGGGTCTTGCCCTCCGTGATCACTTCGGGCCACTCCACAAGCTGGCCCATGTAGCCGCGCGATTCTCGTGTACCTGGCAGTGTACGTTTGCAACATGCCAACCCTTGCCTCCCGGAATTTGGTCATACAGAGCTATTGTACAACCAGCTTGGCAGCGACCCATGCCGGCTGTATCATTGCAGCCAGTCTCCTGTCCCCGAAATCCGGAAACACCGTGATGCCGCGCGTGCTGTGCTGTCCCCGAGGCCATCAGTGGGAAGAGGCTGACCATCGCCCCTCGCCCACCGAGGCCGCGCGCTGCCCGGTCTGCGGCGAAGCGGCGAGTCACGATGGCCCGACTCCCTCCAACTCATCCACCGTGCTGCTCGCGCCGGCCTGGCAGCCGATACCGCCACTCTCTGCGGAACCGCCGCCGCAGCTTCCCGATTTCGAGATCCTCGGCGAGGTGGGCCGCGGCGGTATGGGCGTGGTCTACAAGGCTCGGCACATCCCCGACAACCGCATCGTCGCCGTCAAGGTCATTCGCCAGGAGCGCCTGCGCGACGAGGACTCGGTGCGCCGCTTTCGCCGCGAGGCGCAGGCCGCCGCCCGGGCCAGCGATCCGAACATCGTTCGCGTGTTCGACTCGGACCATACCGGCGACACGCACTACCTCGTCATGGAGTACGTGGACGGTGTCACGCTGCAGCGCCTGGTCGACGACCACGGACCGCTGCCGGTGGCCCAGGCGTGCGACTTCATGCGTCAGGCGGCCGATGGGTTGCAGCACGCCCAGGAACAAGCGCTGGTGCATCGCGATATCAAGCCGTCCAACCTCATGGTGACCGGCGGCGACACGCCCATCGTCAAGATTCTCGACCTCGGCGTGGCCCGGCTGTTGCCGCCCCTTGGCGCCGCTCCGGGCGAATCGCTGAGCACCTTGACCCAGGGCGGCTCAGTCATCGGCACCGCGGACTACATCGCGCCCGAGCAGCTCGAAAACCCCCATGGGGCGGACATCCGTGCCGATCTTTACAGTCTCGGCTGTACGTTCTATTTCTTGCTGACCGGCCACGTCCCGTTCCCCGGCGGCACGCTGATCTCGAAGCTCGACAAGCAGCGCTGGCAAACGCCCGAACCGGTCGAGACGCGACGCCGTGAGCTGCCGGCGGCGGTCGTTACCGTGGTCCAAAAGCTGATGTCGAAACGGCCGGCCGACCGCTACCAGAGCCCGGGCGAGCTGGCGCGTGCTGCAGGCAATGGCCCGCACCGGGTACCGCGCCGGCGATGCGGCGATGCTCATCTTGCGCCTGCGCCTCAAGGGACACACCGACGCCGTGTGGTCCGCATGCTTCGCTCCCGGCGGACAGCAGATCGCGTCGGCGGGCCAGGACCACGCGCTCTTGCTGTGGGATACGGCAACCGGCGCCCAGGTCCGTGCGCTGCCGAAGCACGCCCAGGAAATTCGCGCCGTCGTGTTCGCCGGCGGGCCTGAACGGCTCGTCTCGGCAAGCGGACTGACGCTGCGGCTATGGGACGCCGGCACCGCCCAGGAGGTGCGCCGGTTCAGCGGCCACACCGGCGCGGTGCGCTGCGTCGCGGCATGCGAAGACGGCCAGCGCCTGCTCTCCGGCGGCGAGGATCGCGTGATTCGCCTGTGGGACGTGCAGACCGGGCGCGAGGTGCTGCGCTACAACCGCCACACCGCGGGTGTGACTTGCCTCGCACCGGTCCCCGACTCGACGCTGGTCATCAGCGGCGGCCGCGACCAGACCTTGCGCCTCTGGGACCAGCGCAATGGGCAAGACGTCAAGGTGCTGGCGCCCGGCAGCGGCGCGGTGCTGGCGGTTGCCGTCGCTCCGAATGGCCGGAATGTCGCCTCGGCCCATTTCGATACGATCATTCGCCTATGGGACCCGCGCCGGCACCGAGCTGCGCCGCTTCGAGGGACATCGGCAGATGGTGAGCTCGCTCGCCTTCACCCGCGATGGCCGCTGGCTCCTGTCCGGCAGCCAGGACCAGACGCTGCGGCTCTGGGACGTGGAAACCGCCTGCGAGCTGGCGTGCGTGCCGGGCCACCCGGGCGGCATCAATGCGCTCGATATCGCCCCCGACGGCCGGGAGGTGCTGGTCGCGGGCGGCGATGGAACAGTTTTCGTGTACGAGGTGGCGTCGTGACCGCAACCAGCAAAGATCGCCGCCGGGCCGACAACCTCCGCCGCAAGCTGGACGAGCTCTACCCCGAGCCGGCGTGCGCGCTGGTACACACGAGCGCGCTGCAGTTGCTCGTGGCCACGATCCTGTCGGCCCAGTGCACCGACGTGCGGGTCAATCTCGTGACGCCGGCGCTGTTCGCGCGCTACCCGGACGCGCAGGCGTTTGCCGAAGCCGAGCTGCCCGAGCTGGAGCAGGCGATCCACAGCACCGGCTTCTTCCGCAACAAGGCACGCAACATCCGCGCGTGCTGCCTGGCCATCGTCGCCCAGCACCGCGGCGCGGTACCGAACACGCTGGAAGCCCTGGTGGCATTGCCCGGCATCGGCCGCAAGACGGCAAACGTGATCCTCGGCAACGCATTCGGCGTGCCGGGCATCACCGTGGACACGCACGTCGGCCGGCTGGCGCGGCGTCTCGGCCTGAGCACGCACAGCGACCCGGCCAAGGTCGAGCGCGACCTGATGGCGCTGGTGCCGGCGGCGGCCTGGACCGATTTCAGCCATCGCCTGATCCTGCACGGCCGCCAGGTCTGCCACGCGCAAGCCGAAATGCGAGGCATGTGTACTGCGGCGCCTCTGTCCTAAAATTGGGGTGGTGGTATCAAATCAGCAGTAACAGGTCACGCCCACCGGAGAACATGCCCATGCCGCGGACTAGCAATTGCGCGATTGGGCTACTCCTGTCGATTTGCTTCAGCGCGAGGCTGGCGAACGCCGCCGATGAAGGCCCGCCGTCACTGGAGGCGCTGTTGCAGCAATACCAGGCGCTGGGCCTGACGCTGCCTCCCGAGGAAGCGAAGCTGGTGCAATTCGAGACAAATGGCGCCGGAATCGTCATTTTCAACGGTGTCGTGCAACCAATGCAATACGGACTGGCGTTCGAAATCAAAGCGAAAACGGAAAAGGGATTTCCCCTGCTACTGCGCGGCACCCATCGATGGCAGGAATGGGACACCCATCCCCAGCCCGTGAAGGCCACTCCTGAGGCCGCCCGGGACATCGTGCTTGGATCGAATGATTCCGTGCTGGACGCGGAATCGGGCTTGGACGACGGACTCGTCCTGGCGATCCAGTGTTACGCCCGCGGCTGGAACGACCTGGCTCAGGAGTTGCGCCGCCGAATCGAGCCAATGCTGAAGCGTCCGCCGCGCGAATACCTGATCCGCATCGCATGGGTTTATTGGGAAAACGAGTTGCTCAAGCCGAAAGGCGATTGGCCGCCCACAGCCAGGCGGCTGAAGCAGATCGTCGCGCTGGATAGGAAGCTCGACACCGACAGAAACCGTTTGCTGATTCAATTGTTAGACCTGGCTCTTGTGCCGAGCAAGGCCAAAGCGGGGAGCATCGACGCGATTATCGATGACCTGATCGACTACGATGGTGATCGGGCGAGCAGCGTCTTCGAGCGGGACGATGCCTACTGGCGTATCTTCACACGAGGGTTTGATGCCGTTCCGGCTCTGATCGACCATCTGAACGATCAGCGTCTGACCCGATGCGTGTTGTGGCGGATGAACAACAGCTCGCCCTGCCACATGCGCGTATGCGATCTGGTAAGCAATTTGCTTCAAAACCTGGCCGCCTCGGAATTGGGCAGAAACCGGGTGAACTGTGGAAAGGATGGGGTCTCGGCGGCTGGCAGCGCAAAAATGGTGGGAAACAGCCCGCTTGGAGGGCGAGGAGGCCTACCTGTTGAAGCGCGTTGTGCCGGCCGCGGGAGATGCACGACGCGATGACGTTAATGACCATCTCGTTGCGCTCGTCCTGCTCAAATATCCAAACCACATCCCGTCGCTCTATCGGACCGTGCTCGATAAGCGGCCGGACCTTGGAGCTGGTCCCTGGCAGAGGCGGTGCCCCGGTGCAAGGTGCCGGACCGCGACAAGATCGAGGTGCTGGTCCGTGGTGCCACGCATGCAAGGAACAGGCATCGGCTCGCAGCATTGTACGCGCTCAAGCAACTGGATAAGCGGCAATTTGCCGCGCATTTGCTCGCCACGATAAAGCGTCTTCCCAAGCATGATTGGGACCCGGATTGGTCCCCAATGGCACTCATCGCCCCGCTCGCGGTTGACTGCGACGACCCCGGCGTTTGGCCCCTGCTCCGCAAGGCTGCCAGGCAATGCGCCCCCGGCTTACGGATGGATTTGTTGACCGGCTTCGCCGATCCCAAGGAGAAGCGGCACAGGATGGAACGCGTCCGCTTGCTCGCAAGCTTTTTGAACGATGCGCAGCTGCCGGTGGTGGACGCACGCGATCCCTTCCGCGGTCTCGGCGCCGGCTTCCAGGACGACCGGATCGAGGTACGGAATTTTGCGGCTCTGGAAGTCGCTTACCTTTTGGAGATCCAAGTTGAAATCAAGCCCAATCGAACGGCGGAGGAATGGGCCGGTATCCGCAAGCTCGTGTCGGACGCATTACAGCGCGAGCACATCGAGCCGGCCGACGATGGGGAAGCATTGGAGGAGGATGCGGAGGTGCAGGATCCGCAACCCGTCGGTGGCGCGGCACGACCGTTCTGGTCGCTCGCCGCGATGGACGACATCATCTTAACCGCCGCGATCGCTCTCTGCACGTTGCTTTTTTGCGTTGCGCTCTGCGCTCCACGCAAGGCTACACGGAATGTCAAAGCGCCTGGAACCGAGGAAAGCGATGGAAACGCTGCTTGACCGATTTTGTCGCTATGTCCGGATCGATACCGAGGCTGATGAGGCGGCGCGTACGTATCCCAGCGCGCCGGACAGCTCGACCTCGGCCGGCTCCTGGCGCGGGAACTGCAGCCGATGGGCCTGCGCGACGCAGCACAGGACGACTACGTCATGGTCCTGGCCACGATTCCCGCCACGCGGCAGCCGCGCACCGTCCCAAGACGCAACTTCCGCAAGATGGCGGCAGCCGGGCGCGCTCGGCGCTGATATGATATGCGAGATAGCGGGTACCTGAGCCGACGGCATGGAGGCGAGCTATGCCTTTACCCGAATTCAACAGCCAGGGCGAGCTTGCTCCTGGTGTATACCAAGCCCGGCTCAGCGAAGTTCTTGCGAGATTTGCAGGCGGCAGTCCGGCGCGGCAGACGGCGACGGCTTCCTTGGTGCGTATCCATGACTTGGCCAAGGCAACGGGCAAACTCGACCGGCTGGTGATTTTTGGCAGCTACGTGACCACAAAACCTGATCCCAATGATGTGGATGTCATCCTCGTGATGGCCGATGACTTCAAATGGCGGGAGCTCGCGGGTGAGATGCGGGATTTGTTCGATCATCAACTTGCGGCATCTGAATTTGAAGCCAGCGTCTTTTGGGTTCGCCCCGCCATTCTTGCGCTTGGAACATTGGACGAGTTCATTGCCCACTGGCAGATAAAACGCGACCAAACGCGTCGTGGCATCGTGAGGTACAATCGTGATCGCGAACGACCTTCAGCTGGCGGGCACACAGGAACGAATCGCGTATTTCCAAGGTCTACTAGCGCAATTCCGCAAGAGCGCCACCCCCGAAGAGTTTCCGGCCTTAGCCAGTGGTTATCGTGCGGAGATTGAGCGCATGCAAACGGAGGTCCTGGAGTACTTGACACGCTACGCCGGTGCCACGGTCCAGGCCAAGGCGGTCTGATTAAGGAATGTGCGGACCGGCAATACGGACGACACGGCGACGTGGCGCGTGCGTCTGAAGGCGATCTGGGACCAGTTCAAACCCGAGCCGTTCGAACCGCCGCCAGACAAGCCGTTGACCCTCGCGGCATATACCGCCGGTTCCGAGAACGTCGCCTACGTCGAGAACGAGGCGGTCGGCGACCGGCTTGTGGACATGCCGCTCTTCCTCACGCCGGATCGCTATGTCCTGTGTCCGCTTGAAGCGTCGTACCAGGTGGCCTGGGACGTGTTCCCCCGGGCCCTCAAGGGGCCGCTCGACCCGCCACCGAGATGACGAACCGGACGGAGGCCGCCATCATGAGGCGAACGAGTAACGCGAGACGATCGGCCGCTATGCCTGATTCTTACTTTGCCATGGTACAGCGGCATCCGCTCACAAGCCACGCGGTGGCGCCGCTGCCGCCTCACGAATTGCTGGCCCACATGCTGCAGGAACGGAGCATGTCGCAAGCGGACCTGGCGCGGAAAACCGGCCTCGCCAAGGCCACGGTGAGTGATTTGGCGACTGGCAAACGTCCCTTCACGGTCCACCAAATGCACACGGGGTGGCCAACATCTTCGGGTTGCCGGGGACCGTGTTCATGCCGAAGACCGGGAACCGGTAACCCGGAGACAACCAAAGGATGCTGATACACATGCCGCCACAGGAAGCGATGGAATCGCTGCTTGACCGCTTTTGCCGTTACGTCCGCATCGACACGCAGGCGGACGAAGCGGCACGTACCTATCCCAGTTCGCCCGGACAGCTCGAGCTCGGCCGGCTGCTCGCCGCGGAACTTCAGAAGATGGGCCTGCGCGACGCCGCGCAGGACGAGCACGGCATCGTCCTGGCCACGATTCCCGCCACCCGGCAGCCGCACGGTCCGCCCATCGCCTGGATCGCCCATGTCGACACGTCCCCCGAAACCACCGGCCGCGGCGTCAAGCCGATCGTGCATCGCACCTACGGCGGCGGCGACCTCGTGCTGCCCGGCGATCCGTCGAAGGTCATCCGCGTCAGCGCCAATCCCGAGCTGGCGTTGCTGCACGGCAAGACGCTGGTCACGACCGACGGCACCACGCTGCTCGGCGCCGACGACAAGGCGGGCGTCGCGATCATCATGGAGGCGGCAGCGTACCTCGCGGCTCACCCCGAAATTCCGCACGGTCCGATCCGTGTGTGCTTCACCTGCGATGAGGAGATCGGCCACGGCGTCGATCACCTCGACCTGCGGCAAGCTGGGCGCTCATGTCGGCTACACGCTCGACGGCGGCGGCGCGGGCGAGATCGATGTGCGAGACGTTCTCCGCCGACCTGGCCGTCGTGACCGTCACCGGCGTCAACATCCATCCCGCGATCGCCAGGGGACGCATGGTCAACGCCGTGCGCATCGCCGGGGCCTTCCTCGACCGCCTGCCGTGGCGGGCGCTGTCGCCGGAGACCACCGCGGACCGCGAGGGCTTCCTGCATCCGTACCGCATCGAGGGCGGCGTGGCTGAGGCGACGCTGCGAATTCTGCTGCGCGATTTCGACACGCCGAAGCTGGCGGAGAAGGCGCAGGTGCTGCGCGACATCGCCCGTCTGCTGGAGATCGAGCATCCCGGAGCGCGGATTGTGGTGCAGGTGACGCCGCAGTATCGCAACATGGCACAAGGGCTGGCGAAGGAGCCGCGGGCGGTGAGCTTTGCCGAGGAGGCGATGAAACGCGTCGGCCTCACGCCGAAGCGGACGATTGTTCGCGGCGGCACCGACGGTTCGCGGCTGACCGAGCTGGGGCTGCCCACGCCGAACCTGTCATGCGGCGAGCACAACCTGCATTCGCCGCTGGAGTGGACCTGCCTGGAGGAAATGGCGATCGCCGTGCGCGTACTGGTCGAGCTGGCGCAGGTCTGGGGAGCAGCGCAGTGATCCTATCGCCCCTCTCCCGTCCGGCGCAAGGGGCTGGGGGCCCAGCGAGCTTGGTGCATGGGGTGCGGTCGCCCGGCACGTCGTCGGTCGTCCACCGCGAGAACCTGGCCGGGTGGTGCTGCTCGCCACGTGGCGGTTCCACCACCCGGCCCACGCCGCCGAGTGGGTCGCCCCGACCATCGACGCGGCGTACAACGATGTATGGGCGGCTGTTGATGGTGGGGCTGTGCGTCGCGAAGAGCCCTGGTTAGAGCGGGGCGCGGGCCGGTATGAATCGCCTCGACATTGGAAAGATTCACCAATGGCAAAGCTCGAATGCTTGATCCACGCACGGCACAGAGTCACGGAGTTCATTTCAGAGAACGAACTCGATCGGTTGGCACAACAGGCCTGTGACGCGGCCGAAAAGTCCCCAGGATGGCAGCCCGGCGAAGAGTTCATCTTTGAAATCGAGGATGAGGAACACCGCGTTGCGGAGGTAGAAATGTCAGCTTTGATCGTGTGTCACAAAGGCACAGGCTACGAAGTCTTCTATTATGACGGCATGATGGCGGAGACCATCCAAAACACTTGTTCCTGGGATCGTTGACGGGCGCGCGACCGACTGTTGCATATTGGCCGGACCTGGTAGCCCATGGCGGACCAAACCTCGTTTTACACCGAGCTGCTCGCAGGTTATCCGGTGATCGTTGTGCAGCCGGTCGTCTGGGGCGAGATGGATGCGTATCAGCACGTCAACAATGTCGTGTATTTCCGCTATTTCGAAAACGCCCGGCTGGCGTACGTCCAGGCGGTGGGCTGGCCCGAGTTTGAGCAGGCAACCGGCATCGGGCCGATCCTGGCCGCTACGCAGGCGCGGTTTCGTCGGGCGCTGACTTATCCCGATACGATCGCCATCGGGACTCGGCTGCACGGTTTCACCGAGGATCGCGTTCACATTGCGCATCGCATCGTCAGCCAGCGGCTCGGCGCTGTCGCCACGGAAGGGCAAGGGACAGTCGTCGCGTATCACTACGCCCGGGGCGCCAAGGTGCCGTTTCCGGAGCAGCTCAAGGAGCGCATGCACGCGCTGGAGGCAATGGCCGGCTCGTGAGCGCAGGACGCCGCGCCGAAACGCGTGGAGCCCAGCCGTACACGGCTGGGCTCCGGCGTTGGTTGCCGCGGATTCAGCGCACGAGAGCGGGCCGAACATCGCTGCCGCGCGTCTCTTCCAGCATCTCATTGGTCATGAACCAATCACGCGGACCCCGGACATAGGGGTGGGTCGGGTAGATTCCTGGCGATGTCCGATCGGGCTGGCCTGGGGTGGGTGGCGTCGGCGTACCCGGCAGCGTCGGCATGCCCGGCAGCGTCGGCATGCCCGGCAGCGTCGGCATGCCCGGCAGCATCGGCATGCCCGGTAGCATCGGCGGATAGAAGGGACCCGCGGCATACCCCGGCGGCACCGGCATGTTCGGCGGATAACCTGGCGGCGACGGCAAACCCGGCGTATGCGGCAGACCGCCGCCCTGACCCCCACCCGCCTGCATCAACCACGGGGGGATGCCGGCCTGCGACTGCATCAGGCAGTCACCCTTGGGCCCGGGCAACATACCGTTGAACGGCATGCCCGGCGGAACTAGGTAATAATGCGGTCCATAGATCATGCCGCCGCAGCTCACGGTGTACCAGCCTGGCCCGAAGCAATCCGGCGCCGGCGGAAACGGCATTCTGAAGACGGGGCTGGCCCACTCCCAGCCGAACGAGGCAGACGTGAACAGGAGCACGGCCAATAGCCCGGTGCCCCCCCGCATGATCGCTTTCATGGCGAAACCCTCCCTGGTCGATCGAATACTCCCGCGCCGGACGCGCGTCGGTCCGCTTAAACCTTACCCCATCTGCGAGCCGCCGGCGCGTGGCCCGGCGCGATTGCGGCGTGGATTTGCCATCGCACCGGTACGGTGGCGCCGAGCGTGCCGTAGATTACGAGACCGGAGAGAAAGAGAGCGCCGCACGGTCCCGTGTTCAGGCATAGGAGAGGTGCACGCGCGAGTCTGGAAAGTCGATTTCCAGCCGCTGGAGATGCGCCAAAACACCATTCGGCAACATCAATTCGCCCTCCCGCAGGGCTCGCATGCCGAGCAGGGGCGGCCGGGTCGAAGCCCCGTTACGTACCAGCACCCCGCGGGTTTGGAACCGAATCCAGGTCGCGACGCCAGCGATTTCATCGCGCTCGCCGCGCTCGTTGGGTGCCAACCAAAGGTCCGATTCGATCAGTGCCAGCCATTCGCGCAATTGCCCCAGCTGCCATTCCTGCTGGAGATCGCGTAGCGGCCGGCCGACAAACCGGGTCGGCTTTACAGGCTGTGTTGGGGGAATGCGCGTGTTGGAATTGGCGACGGTTTCGAGTGCCAGGTCGATGATCCGGCTGCTGGCCGGGGTATACTGTGCCGAACGCGCCCAGTGCTCGAGGTGCCACTCCGAAACCACCAGGTAGTGGGTGGAGCCGGTGTCGAGGATTACCGGGAATGCCCTGTCGGTCCGGGATCGATTGCGCGCACCGATGGAGATCCAAAAGAGGATTTGCTCAGGCTTGACGTGGCCGGGCATCCCGCCTATCGGCAACGGCAAGGCCGCGACCGAACGGCTCGGCCCCGCGCCACACGGCGGCGCGCTGCCATACGCAAGGTCGAATAGATCCTTGAGAGGGAATTGTTTGGTGGAGGTCAGCCGCGTGCCGGACAGGTAGGGCAGGTCGGCTAGGAGTTGGCTGGCCACCGGCGCTCCCTTCCTGCAAATTCAACGAGGATCGAAGAGCTCTCCCTCAACCTCTTGCAGTTCCGGAGCAATCAAGTCTATGAAAACATCCTCGTCTGGCCATTGCTTGGCCTGCGCGATTTGATAGAGCCGGTCGCGGCTATCGCTGATCTCCACCAACTCTTCGGCATGGAACAGGACCCACCGGCCGTAGTCCCCCTGTGCCAGCAGCGCGGGTAGGCGCCGATGGAATTCATCGAAAGCAAGTTGGAATCTGGAGCGCTGCATGGGGTCAACCTCGCCAACGCGACCCAGGTGGGGCCGAGCGTCGGGGCAGTGTCCGCGAGAGGGGCCGTCGTCGCGCCTTGTCATCATCGGCACTCCAGCAGATGAAGGAAAAGAAATTCGTGCTTCGCACGGGCCTAGTCGGGGCCCGATCGTGCCGTCAATACGCATGGCGCGGCGGTGTCCGGCAACATCTCGTTCCTGCCCCGAGCCGCACCCGCAGATGCCTGCCACGCGCGTTCCCACTATTAACAGTATTATGGAAAAAATTGCCACCGCTGTGAAAGAATTTGCAAACGGGGCGCCTCCGCTCGACATGCAGGCGTTTCGCGTGGCGGAACTGTACTACGTACTAGGCGCATCTCAGGGTGAGATAGCGCGGGAGCTCGACCTGAGCCCCTCGTCGGTGAGCCGACTGCTCGACCACGCTCGCCGTCATCGGCTGGTGCAGTTCCTTGTTACGCCTCCCTTACACGCCCAGCTGATTCAGCTGTTGCTGGCAGCATTGCAGCAACGGAACTTGTCATCGATTCGGCGCGTGCTGGTCGCCGACGGTGCCGGCCGCGCCCTGGTTGGATATGCAGCCGCACGCCATTTCGAGGCAACGGCGCCAGCGAATACCACCCTCGTCCTCGACGGCGGCTGGACTGTCCGGGATTTCGTCACCGCGCTGGCGCCGCAGGGACGCCGACGGGTCACCATCATCCCGATCGCGGCCGATCCGCCCAGCTACAAGATCAGCGCCTTCGAAATGGCGACGCTGCTTGCCGCCAAGACCGTGATGCACAACCTGCAGCGCGTACCGCATCTCGTGCACCTGAAGCCGCGGAGCCCCTTCCTGCGCCGTAAACATGCGGAGATTGCCGGCATCGCAAAGCAGGCCAACGTCGTAGTCCTGGGGATCGGTCCGTGGCAGAAGCACTTCACGGCGCTCGAATTCGTTCAGGACCTCGGACTACACCCCGAGGCCCTCAAACGTAAGCCACAGTATCGCAACGTTGTGGCGGTTTGCGGTTATTTTCCCTTGACGGGCGCTGGCGAACATGTCCGCGTCAAGGAAATTGCCGTCGTCTTGCCCCATGCCCTCACCTTTGACGCGCTCGGCGCGGTTGCTCGGCATCGTGACAACCAGGTATTGCTCCTCGCTGCGTCCGCCGAAAAGGCGGCCCCGGTGCTCGCCGCGATCCGCGCCGGCATGTGCAACACCCTAGTGCTGGACAAGCCGTTGGCAGTGGCCTTGCTGGACTTGTTGGAGAGGGAGTCCGCCGAGCCGCTTTGAGGCCGAGTCAGGCGCGAGCTTGCCGAGTTTCCTCTCCTACATTTCGGTCCCGGCCAGCAATCGCGCCAACGTCTGCGCCAGTCCGTCGAGCACGGTGCGGTCCGGCAACGTCACGGTCAGGCGCGGCCGGCCCTCGCCGTCGGCTTCGACGCACTGATCGAGGCGCGCCCGTAACTCCTGCACGGTGCGCTCCGGCGGCGATGTACTCGCCTCACCTGCCACCAGTTCGCCCAGGAACTGAAACGCCGCCCCGAGCAGCGCCCCGCCGGCCGCCGCGACGCGCTCCCGCCGCTGCTGTGCCAGCGCCGCCTCGCGCTGCCGCTGCTCCTCGGTCCGGTCGATCGGCGCTTCCGGCTTCGCACCGAGGAGCACCTCGAGCCTTGCCTTCAGCTCCTCGGTGCTGCTCTTCATCTGGACCTCGGTCACCTCCGAGCTGGAGTCGAGCGCCGCCAGCGCCAGATCCTTTTTCGCGGCCAGCGTGTCGAGCAGCTTTTCCTCCAGCGTCTGCTCAGTCACCAGGATGAAAACCTGCACCTGCTGCGTCTGGCCCATGCGGTGCGCTCGGCCGATGCGCTGTTCCAGCACCGCGGGGTTCCAGGGCAGGTCCACGTTGATGACGGTGTTGGCCGCCTGCAGGTTGAGCCCGACGCTTCCCGCATTCGTCGTAAGGAATAGCCGGCACGCCGGATCGTTCTGGAACGTGTGCACCAGCTCTTGCCGGCGATTCTGCGGCACCGAGCCGTCAAGCCGTACGAATGCGAGCTCGCGCTCCGCCAGCAACGGCTCGATCAGGTCGAGCATCGTCGTCCACTCGGAAAACAGCACGACCTTGCGGCCTTCCTCCGCAGCGATTTCGTCAAGCAGCCCCGCCAGGCGTTCGAGCTTGCTCGACCAGTTGGGGTTTTCCTTGGTCACCAGGAACGTGCCGTTGGCGGCCATGCGGCACATGAGCAAGGCCATCCGCAGCCGCAACAGGTCCATCTCGGTGATGTACTTCTTGGCGACGATCTGCGCGACCGTCTGCAGGTGTGTGTCGTGCAGCGCCTTCTGCTCCTCGGTCGGGGGGATGCGCACAATCTCGGTGGTGCGCTCCGGCACTTCGAGCCGGACCTGTTCGCGGGTGCGCCGCAGCAAGATCGGCCGCAGCCGCTCGCGCAGCTCGTCGAGATTGCGGTAACCGACGACATGACCCTTGTCGTTAACAATGCGGTGCTGATTGAAGAAGCGGAAGCCCGGGCCGAGCCGGCGGTCGTCGATGAACTGCACGACCGAGTATAGCTCGTCGAGACGATTCTCCAGCGGCGTGCCGGACAACACCAGGGCGAAACGCGACTTGAGACCCTTGATCACCCGGCTCGTCTTCGCCTCCCAGTTCTTGATGCGCTGCCCCTCGTCCAGGATGATCAGGTCCCACGGCACCTGCTCGATCGCGAGAAGGTCCTTGAGCACCTGTTCGTAGTTGCAGATCGTGAAGAACGCGCTGTTGCGATACTGCGCCGCTCGGCCGGCGACCTGGCCGGCGATGAGCTGGACGTCGCGCTCGCCGAACCGATGGATTTCGTTGCGCCACTGCGATTTGACCGACGCCGGGCAGATGACCAGCACCTTGCGGATGCCCGCCTCGCGCGCAGCAGCTCGGCGGCGCCGATCGCCTGGATGGTCTTGCCCAATCCCATGTCGTCGGCGAGCACGGCCCGGCCGGTCCCCGCGGCAAACGCGATGCCGTCGAGCTGATACGGCAACAGCGGCACCTTGAGGAGCGTCGTGCGGAGCGGATGCTGAGCCGGGTCGCGGCGCAGTTCCTGGACCAGGTCGCTTAGCCGTTCGCGGTGCAGATGCTGCTGGATGAACTCTTCGGCATCGGGCGGAACGTGGTATTCCTGGCCGAGCGCTTCGAGCTTGCTCAGCATTGCCAGCAGGCCCGGCACATGCTCGACCGGCTGACCGACATGAGGCCGGACGAGCGTTTCGACCTCCGCCGGCAGCCGTCCCGGCGCGACGAGCTGAAGCTGGACGTCGGCACCATATCGTAAGAGCACTTCGATACGCCGCCAGCGGTACGGCCTCTGGAGCTGGGCCGGCTTGAACTTGCGACGGACGGCGGCAACGACCTTCATGAGGTGCTTGCAGGTGCCGAGCGTATTGGTGCGAAAGTCCGGACACGAGCACGACGACTGCCCGGGCTGGAGCCCGCGCAGCGACACGTGATACGTTTTGCCGCTGACGAGGCTGGTGACCGTATATTCAGTCCACGGCGTCTCGGCGTTCGCCGAGCGGACCTTCATACGCTCGGTGCGCGCCCGCTCCTCGCGGTCGGCGATGGCCCGGCCGACGAGCTCTTCCTCCGTCAATTCGGCCACCGCCTCGCGCTCGGGCGGCGCCGCCGCCAGGCCGAGCGCGACCTTGTTCTCCAGCACGACCGAGAACATCGCCCCAACGTGTTCGCAAGCGCGGAAACAGCGATCGCAATTCCAGTGCAGCCGATCCTTGTGTTCGGCCATCAGCGTCAGCGTCGCGATCGCCTCGACCTTGCCGTTCGGCTCGCGGAACGTGACCCGGAACAGGTCGCCGCCGAAATAGATCTCCTCGCGCAGATCGATCTCGCGCTTGGAGCCTTTCAGGATGAGCTTCTTGCCTTCATCGCCGAGGAGCTTGCAGGCCTGATCGAAGGTGAGGCGGGACAGGCGATCGTGCAGCGTGAGCTTGGCCGAGGGCTTGACGGTTGGCATAGGAGATCCTCTCATCGCGTTGGTTATGGGGTGGATCGTGCGCAGGCAGTTGCACCCGACCATGCCTGGATCCGCGATTTACGCCGCTGCGGAATGGATCCGCAGCTCAATATGCAGACGGTGGACCTGTTCGCGAATGGTATCAAGACTGGGTGGAGGCTCGGAGGTATCTTCGAGGAGGCGTGCGATCACTTCGGGCAACCGGCCGTTGGTGGACACAGTTGGGAGTTGCACTGGGCCATTCTCCAGCGGGCAGCCGAGCGCTTCGGCCATGGCGCGGAACCGCTCCGCCGCGCCGGTAACTTTGATCGGCCACAGCACGAGTGCAAGACGGTCGTCCGCGTTGGTGCTGCGTTCGCGATCCACGGTCAGGCCGTGGCCGCCCAGCGATCGGTCGAACTGGCCGAGAGCATGCACCACGTCCGCGACATGTTGGGCCGGATCCTGCGGCGGACTGGCGGGGTTGTACCGCAAGGTGAAGTCGATCCAACCGGCATCGGCAGCCATGTCGAATACCATCGGTGCGTGCAAGATGAAGTCGTGCTCGTAATCGCGCTCGGGCTCGTCGGGTGGTTCTGGCGTCATGGGTTCCCTTTCAAGCGCATGGCCTCGCGACCGATGATCTCGTCGCCGCAGCATAAACGGAATTCGTAGAGCGTGGGACGATCAAATTCAACTGTGAGGCGGATCGGCAGTCCGTGGACGATCAGCGGATCTTGGCGGAAGTCCTGGCGAAACGTCTTGGTTTTCCAAACCTCGACCTCCTCCCCTGTTTCTTCCCACCGGATCAGCCGCACGTTCAATTCGTGAATACCGTGTGCATCACTGAGCACCGCAAACAGGCACAGTTCTTTTCGATAGGGGAATGGCTGCTTCGGCCGGATGTTCGTGATAATGTCGAGCAAAGAATAACGATGAGTCGCCGCGCTCGCCACCACTTTCTCGCAGGCGATAAAATGCCGAACGTGCGGTGGTCGAACAGCCACAGCCGGGCTCCCTCCAGGCTCGTCTTATCGTCCGGACCTCTCATCGAGAATTGTACGCGGCGCCTAGGCCCCGGACCAACAGAGATTACTTTTTTCCCCGCCGCTTGCGGGCAGCGTCGCGATATTTGGAGGACAACGTCTCGGCTGTCGGCGTTTCGATGCCGAACTTTGCCTTAACCTCCTCCAGCGTGTGTCTCGGGCCTGCCAACGCCCGCTTCGTGCACTCCTCCAGGTAGGCCATAAACTCCGGATTGTTGCGCACGGCACAGACTTCCTGATCCCCGTCGTCTGCACGCATCAGCACGTGCCGAACCTTGCCCTTTTTGGTCAGGAAGATGGCGCCGCTTCGCCTCGCTTCGGCGAGCAGTCGCTCGATAGTCAACCCTTCGAGCGGAATGGTGCAGTGTGTCATTTGCTCCCCAGTGCCGCCTGCGCCGCCGCCAGGCGGGCGATCGGCACGCGGAACGGCGAGCAGCTCACATAGTCCATGCCGACCTTGTGGCAGAAATGGACGCTGTCCGGGTCGCCGCCGTGCTCGCCGCAGATGCCGACCTTCAGGTGCTGGCCGGCCTTCGCCTGCCGTGCCGCACGGCCCTTCTTGATGCCCATGTCGATGAGCTGGCCGACACCGCGGACGTCGATCGACTGGAACGGGTCCACCGGCAGAATCTTCTCCCGCAGGTACGTCGGCATGAATCCCTTGATGTCGTCGCGGCTGAATCCGAACGTCATCTGCGTCAGATCGTTGGTGCCGAAGGAAAAGAACTCGGCCTCCGCCGCAATTTCGTCCGCGGTCAGGGCCGCCCGCGGCAGCTCGATCATCGTGCCGATCTGGTACTCGACCTTTACGCCGGCCTTCGCCATCGCCGCCTGGGCCACCTCGATCGCTCGCTTCTTCAACAGCGTCAGCTCCTCGACGACGCCGACGAGCGGGATCATGATCTCGGGCAGGACGGTCTTGCCCTTCTTCTTGACCTCGATGGCCGCCTCGATGATCGCCCGCACCTGCATGTCGCCGATCTCGGAAAAGACGATCGGCAGCCGGCAGCCGCGGAAGCCCATCATCGGGTTGTATTCGTGCAGTTCCTCCACCCGCTCCTTGACCTTGGCCGCCGGGATGCCGAGGCCCTTCGCGACCTCCTCCTGCCCCTTGGCGTCGTGCGGCAGAAACTCGTGCAAGGGCGGGTCGAGCAGGCGGATCGTGACCGGGTAGCCGGCCATCGCCTCGAAGATGCCGACGAAGTCCGCCTTCTGGAACGGCTCCAGCTTGGCCAGCGCCGTCTTGCGGCCGGCCGCGTCGGACGCGAGGATCATCTCGCGCATGGCGACGATGCGGTCCTCGCCGAAGAACATGTGCTCGGTGCGGCACAGGCCGATGCCCTCGGCCCCGAACTCGCGCGCCTTGGCGGCGTCGGCCGGCGTGTCGGCGTTGGTGCGAATCTTCAGCTTGCGCACCTTGTCCGCCCAGCTCATCAGTGTCGCGAAATCTCCGGTCATCGACGGCGCGATCGTCGGCACCTTGCCGATCATCACGTCGCCCGTCGTGCCGTTGATCGTCAGGAAGTCGCCGGCCTTCACGGTTTGGCCGGCGACGGTGATGGTCTGCTTCGCCTCGTCGATCTTGATCGCCTCGCAGCCGACCACGCACGGCTTCCCCCAGCCGCGCGCGACGACAGCCGCGTGGCTCGCCTTGCCGCCGGTCGCGGTCAAGATGCCCTTGGCCAGGTGCATGCCGGCCACGTCCTCCGGGCTGGTTTCCTTGCGGACGAGCAGGATCGGCTCGCTGGGGTGCTTCTCGGCGTGCGCGACCGCGGCTTCCGCCGACAGCACGACCTTGCCGGACGCCGCTCCCGGGCTGGCCGCGATGCCCTGGGCGACGGCCTTGGCCTTCGCCTTCGGGTCGAGCTGCGGCAGCAGCAGGTGGTTCAGCCCGTCGGGGCTCACGCGCTTGACGGCCGTGGTCTCGTCGATGAGCCCTTCGCGGACCATCTCGACGGCGATGCGGACGGCCGCGGTGCCAGTCCGCTTGCCCGAACGGGTTTGCAGCATGTACAGCGTGCCCTCCTGCACGGTGAATTCGATGTCCTGCATTTCCTTGTAGTGCTTTTCCAGCGTCTGGCGGATGCCAACGAGTTGCTCGTAGACCTTGGGCATGTGCTTCTGCAGCTCGGCGATGTGCTCCGGGGTGCGAATGCCGGCGACGACGTCCTCGCCCTGGGCGTTGATAAGATAATCGCCGTAGAAGACGTTTTCGCCGGTGTTGGGGTCGCGCGTGAAGGCGACGCCGGTGCCGGACGTGTCGCCCATGTTGCCGAAGACCATCGCCTGGACGTTGACGGCCGTCCCCTTCAGGCCGGTGATGCGTTCGATGCGGCGGTACTGGATCGCCTTGTTGCCGTTCCAGGAGTTGAAGACGGCATTGATCGCGAGCATGAGCTGCTTTTTGGGATCTTGCGGGAAGTCCTCGCCGACGTGCTTCTTGTAGACGGCCTTGTAGCGTTTCACCAGCTCTTTGAGGTCGTCGACGCTCAGCTCGGTGTCGAGCCTGACCTTTTTCTCCTGCTTGAGCCGGGCGATCTCGTGCTCGAATTCCTCATGCTCGACGTCCATGGCGGTGGAGCCGAACATGTCGATGACCCGGCGGTAGCTGTCGTAGGCGAAGCGCGGGTTGCCCGTCTTTTTGGCGAGTCCCTCGACGCTGGCGTCGGTGAGGCCGAGGTTGAGGATGGTGTTCATCATGCCCGGCATGGACAGGGCCGCCCCGGAGCGCACGGACACGAGGAGGGGGTCGCTGGGGTCGCCGAACTTCTTGCCGCCGAAGGCGGTTTCCATTTTGGCGAGGGCCTCATTGATCTGCGGGATGGCGGCTTCGGGGATCTTTTTCCCTTGCTCGTAGTAGGCGGCGCACACCTCGGTGGTGATGGTGAAGCCAGGCGGGACGGGGATGCCGATGAGGCACATTTCGGCGAGGTTGGCCCCCTTGCCGCCGAGCAGCTCCTTCATCTTGCCGTTGCCGTCGGCCGTCTTACCGCCGAAGGAATAGACGTACTTGGCCATCGTTGAATTTCCTTATCGAGAAGGGAAAAGGGCGAATACGCTGCGGTTGCGCCAGGTGTTGATTTAGGGACGGCGCCGGGCAACGTCAAAGGCAGGCCCCGCTAGCGGATGAGGCGGATGGTTGACCGCGCCGGAGCACCGGGGTAGACTCATCCTCGTCAATCGTTCGGTCGGCGCGGCGAGTCCCATTCACCTCCGGAGGTCGCACGATGCCACGTCACTCCCCGAGAGCCATCCTCCTGGTGGCCGTCTTCGCCTTTCCCGTCGTCGGCGTTTCGCGCCTCGGTGCCGATCCGCCGAAGGTCCAGCAGCTCCGTATTCAGAAGGTCGGCGACACGACCTATTTCCATGTCCGATTGCAGAATCCGGCCGATCTTGCGACGGCAGCTCCCGAGATTGACAACATTCCGCTCCTGGGCCGTGACGTTCTCCGGAGCGATCCGCTGCTCATGCCGCGTCTCATCCCGCACGGCGATGCCAAGGCCGTCTATCTGCGGGTACGCGGCGGCGAGCTGAACAGGCCGGTCGATCTTGAGAAGGGCGCGCCCTTGGTCGAAAGGGACGAGAAGCAAGGCGATGAGACGAAAGGTGGTGCCGGTCCGAACGGGGCAGGCGCCGCAGCGAACACGCTGGAGTTCGTCGGCAAGGTTTCCGGCAAGAACAAGGTCGCATTCATCCTGCTCTACCCGAAAGAGCCCGCGGCGAAACCGTCGCCCGACGACAAAGGGAAGAAGCAGCCGTCGCTGGCCGAGTTGCTGGCGCAAAAGCAGCCGTGGGCCGAGGTGAAGATCGAGCTCGATTTCGGCACGGCCAAGGACCTTCCGACGCCTCTCGGCGGCGCGTTCGTGCGCGATCCCCGGCGCGGGCTCGGCAACAACGACCTGGAGGGGCTGTGGGCGTCGGTGCAGGCAACCCACTTCGCGCTGCTGGACGCGGAGACCCCTGAGTTCGGTTTCTACGGCATGGCCGCCGCGAGCACCGGCCGCAAGTATCATGTGCGCGACGGCGAGGGTCGCGGGCCGCGTTTCAACAATGGCAATTTCCGCGGCGGTCCGGGTTTCGGCAGCAACCGGCTGTACGAGGTCACCACCGGCGCCGCCGCCATCACCGAGTCGCTTGCGCTGGAACGCATGCGCGGCAGCGTCGTCAAGGACAGGGCCGAGGATCGCACGGTGCCGATCGCCAGGGTACCGGGCATCGACATCGCCGAGCATCCCTGGCAGAAGATGATGGCCGGCAAGAAGCCCGCCGCCGAGCCGCTGGCCAGGCTGGTGCCGCACGACAATTACTACATCCACTTCAAGAACATTGCTCGCCTCCTCGACGCCGGCGACCTGCTCGATCAGTGGGGCACGACCCGGTTGCGCGCCTTCGAGGTCCACAGCAAGGACTATCGTCTCAAGGAGCGCTACGAGCAGCAGCTCTGCCTCAAGAGCACCGGCCTGGCGCGCACCTTCGGGCCGGCGGTCATCAAGGGCGTCGCCGTCACCGGCAATGACCCCTACATCCGTGAGGGCAGCGATGTGACGATCCTGTTCGATCTCGCCGCGCCGTCGCTGTTCAGGAGTGCCGTCGAGCCGTTCATCAAGGAAGCCCGCGCCAAGTTCGGCAAGAAGCTCGAGGAAGGGAAGTTCGCTTACGAAGACGTGTCCGTCGAAACCTACGTCACGCCGCTGCGCGAGGTCAGCCTGCACCGCGCGTTCCTCGGCGACGTCGCCGTCTACAGCAACTCGCGGGCCGGCATCCGCCGGGTGATCGACGCCGCCAAGGGCAAGCTCAGGCCGCTCGCCGACGCGCTCGACTTCCAGTACATGCGGACCATCTTCCGGGCCGACGACAAGGATGCCGACGGTTTCGTGTTTTTGTCCGACCCGTTCATCCGCAACCTGGTCGGGCCCAGCGTGCGCATCAAGGAGCGGCGCCGGCTGGAGGCGCTGACGAGCCTGCAAATGGCCACGCACGGAGCCATGTTCACCGCCTGGGAAACCGGCAAGCTGCCGATCAACCACGAGCATCTCCTGCAGGCGACCGGTCTGAAGCAGGAGGAGCTGTTCACCCCCGACGGCGGCGGCGCTTTCTGGGACCATGAGCAAAAGGTTGCCGTCTCCGGAATCTACAACACGCAGCATTTCGCCACGCCGCTGGTCGAGTTGCCGCTCGACTTCGTGAGCCCCGTCGAGGCGAAGGAGTACGAAAGCTTCCGCCTGCAGTACCTCGGCCTGTGGCGGCAATATTTCGACCCGATCGGTATGCGGCTCGCGATACGGAAGAACGAGGTACGCTGGGAAACCTATATCCTGCCGCTGGTCAAGAACACCCAGTACAACGAGCTGCGCCGCATCACCGGCGGGGGCGGCCTCAAGTTCGACCCCGCGGTCTTCGGCGATAAGACGCTCGCGCAATTCCTCGTCCACCTTTCGCCGGAGCTCTTCGATTTTGGCGGGCGCGGCCTGGGCATCGGCCTCGGCGGCATCGACGACCTGATGATCGACATCGGCCTGCGGAGCTGGCTGGGCGACTGGCTTACCGTTCAGCTCGACGATAGTGCGATTTACGCCAGGCTGCTGGAATCAGCGATTCGCCAGGAGTTGAATCCACAGCAGCGGCACGACTTCCTCAGCGAAATCGAGCTGGCCTTGCAAATCCCGCTCACCGTCGGTTTCGAGATTCGCAATCCCGTGGTCTTCGCCGGCCTCCTGGCGGCGCTGCGCAAGGAGGTCAACGCCGTGCTGCCCGGCGCCGTCGAATGGGGAGCGATGGAGCCGCCGTACAAGGGCACGTCCATCGTGCGCGTCCGGTCTCGGCCGCCGGCGCCGGGGCCGCGCCTGATCGCCGGGCCGAATGCCGATCGGATTCCGAACTTCGCGCTGTATTACACGATGATCGACGGGGCGTTCTATGTCAGCCTGCGCGAGGAGCCGATCAAGAGCCTGATCGATCGCAGCGCCCTCCGGAAGGAGAAAGGCGAGACGGGACGGCCGCAAGTCGAGGCGGCCGCGTCGCTGCACCTGCGCCGGGGGCCGCGGTGCAGGCCAAGGAGCTGTTGACGCTCTACCTGGAGTGGGAGGCGCACCGGCGGGCGCAGCAAAACAATCGGCTGCTGTACGCGCTGTTCCACAGCAACGTCGCCACCGGCGCGGACTCGAGCGAGGCGGTCGAGGCCGCGGCGCTCCAGTATCTCGGCTACGTCCCGGTCAGCCCGGACCTCGCTCCGTTTGGCTACGATGCGCAATATGACGAGGTCAGCAACCAGCGCCACGGCACCCTGCGCAACCCAAAGCTAAATGCGGCCATCGAGCCCGGCTCGCTGGGAAGCCAGCTGCTTCAGCAACTCACGTCGATGCGCGCGGACCTGCGCTTCCGCGAGGACGGTATCCACACCACGGTGACGCTGCAGAAACGCCCCGCGAAGTGACAAGCACGCTTGCGGTTTCGCGAGCACTCGCGAAACCGCAAGCGTGCTTCGCTGCGTTGGAGAGCCCAGCGAAGATGCCGCCACCGCCGCGGCGCGAGCGCAACATCGACAGCAGGTCTTACCGGCGGATTTCCCGTGGCCGGTCAGCAGCGTACACATCCCCCTCGCCAGGAGCCCGTGCCAGATCCAGTCGGGCCCTGCCGGGTGCGTCGAATTATTGGCGTGCATCGGCTCGGCTAGAATGACAGGGTGACAGCAGCCGCAGGAGGGACGCACGCATGATCGATTTAGCCACGCACAAACCGGTCAAGGTCTCGTTCGATGCCGCGACCGGCCCGTACATCTGGGTCTCGGTGGAGCAATTGGACCGCCTGCGCAAAGTGCTCATCCAGCACGACATTCGGCACTGGGTGGACAACTATCCCGTCTCCATCGATGGGCAACCCGCGGTGACCAAGGTCTACGTGCGCAAAGGGATTGACCCCGACCGCGTCCAGACGCTGCTCGACGCGGCTGCGTGAGGAGGCAGCATGCCCGTGACGGCCGATTTGCGCGATTGCCGACGCCGCCCATCGGGAGCTGGATCGCGTCTACGATTTCTTCGAGAATTCGAAGCTCGTGTCGAACTCCTTCCAGCGCCTCGTGGATCAGGGACACACGGTTGCGTTTCAGAGTGTCGCGACAGGCACCGCGATCGATCAGACGGGACTGCTCGGCCTGGCCTCCCGGTACACGCGCGAATACCTGGCGGCTTTCACGTTCCGGCAGTTCGTGTCCGTCTTTGAGGTGTTCCTGTTCGATTTCCTGCACCGGCTGCTGCGGCACAATCCCTGGCAATTCGCCCGGACACCGCTGGATTTCGAGGACGTTCTCAAGGCTCCCGCCGCGCCGCCGTCATTTCGGGCGTGATTTCGAAACGGCTGAACGAGCTGAAGTACGAGAACGTCCGCGAATGCTTCGACGCGCTCAACAAGACCGTCCGGCTCGACTGTCCAAGCGAAGATGAGGTAGCGTTGCTGGCGGAGATCAAGGCCGCCCGCGCTATTCTCGAACACAGCGCGGGCGTGGTAAACGCCATCTATCTCCGCAAGGCGGGCGGCAAGGCGCGCTACGCGGACGGCGAAGCCATCGAAATTGACGACGCTTACCATCTGGAAAGTTGGCGGCAGATCAGGAAGGTAGTGACGGGCGTGACGAGCCCGTGCTGACTGGCCCCGCTGAAATACGGGTGCAGCTAACCACACCGACGCGGCGACAGGGGAGATCAGTTGGCCTTTCTTCTCGACGGGAGCACGCTTGAAAGCCGAGAGGGTGTCCGTGGCGAAAGACGCCAAGGTGGTAATCGACGGCAAAGAGGGAAGGCTCTCTCGCGGACCTGAAGGCCGGGATGCGAGTTACGCTGCAAATGTCGGCTGAGCCAGAGCCGAGGTATCGCGAAGTCGTGCTCGCGAAACCGCAAGCACGCTTCGCTACGTTGGGCGCACCGCGACGGTTGCTGTTAGAGCAGCCCGTGCAGCTTCGTTAGCGCCCGGATCATTTCGTCCTGGTCGTCGTCGGACAGGTGCTGCAGCCGCTCGATGATGCGGCCGACGCGCTTGCCCTGGTAATCCAGGAGCAGCTTCTCGCCGTGGTTGGTCAGACACACGTCGATCTTGCGCTTGTCGCGCGGATTGATGCGACACTGGATGAGCGGGCGTTCCCGATTCTCCAGCGCAGGATGACGCGCAACATCTGCGCCGGCAGGATGCCGAGCAGCTTCTGGATGTCGCCGACGATCATCGTCCCGTTGGACTGCAAGAGCGACAGCGTCAGGAATTCCACTTCCTTGAGCTCTCCGCCGCGGCGCCGGCCGCGCAGCGTGGAGAGACAGATTTGCGTGACGAGCTGAAACAGCTCATGGGCAATGTCGTCGAGCCGGTGCCCGGTTCCGATGGCCATGGATGGAATCGTCCCTTCGCTCGTTCCGCGGGCCCTCGCAGCGTGGGTGGGCGAGGCGGGAAGCAGCGAATGCGGTCGGGATGCCTCTCTACCTCCATGATAAACGTTGACAGCAGGCCGTCAATTGCAAAGGGACAACGGTTGCGCAAAGGAACAGCGTTCGTCCAGCTGGGTGGATTGTGCCGGCGATGCGGGCTGTTTACGTTGAGCGCTCGCAGGCTGTGCCCTTGGCACAGCCTGCAAGCGCTCAACGTAAACAGTCTAATTCGACAACGCCCCGACCTTGCGGACCGGGCTTGCCGGGGCGGTCGGGGGCGACGCGGGCAGCGGCGTGCCCGGCAGGACGACCTCGGAGGTGCGCACGCCGGTGGCACGTGAGGTGCCTGGGGTGCGCATCGCCGTCGATTGGCTGAACTGGCTCAGCGGCTTGCCGCAGCCGACCAGCGCCGAGGGGGGCATTTCCTCCTCCGCGGGCGGCAGCACCGGCAGACGCGTAAACTCGTCCAGGGCGGCAGCGACCTCGGCCGGCGTTTGATGACGCCGTGCCGGCTCCTTGGCCAGCATCTTCTCGACGACTTCCACGAGTCCGTCGGGAACATCGGGCCGCAGCACGCGCAGCGACTTGGGCTGCCGCACCTGGTGCCAGATCATCTTCTGGGGCGTGGTCCCGTCCTGGAACGGGCTCTTGCCGACTAGCAGGTAATACAGCGTACCGCCGAGGCTGTAGATGTCGGCGCGCACATCGACCCGGCTATCGACGATCTGCTCCGGCGCCACGTAGTCGGCGGTGCCGATGATGTAGCCGGCCTCGAATTCCTTGACGAAGGCGCCGGTGTCCTCGTGGAAGAAGCGGGCCAGGCCCATGTCCAGCAGTTTCACCGTGCCCTGGCGATCAAGCAGCAGATTGCCCGGCTTGATGTCGCGATGGACCAGGCCGGCCTCGTGGGCGTGCTCCAGGCCCAGCGCCGCTTGCCGGATGTAGTGGGCGGCCCGGGCGGGCGTCAGGGTGCCGTTCTTGCGAACGAAGTCGTGCAGGTTACAGCCGTCCACGAACTCCAGCACGATGAAGTGCAGCTTGTCCTCGCGGTCGATGTCGTGGGCACGGACGATGTTGGGATGATCGAGCCGGGCGACCGCCCTGGCCTCCCGATGAAAGCGCCAGCGCGGCGGGATCCTCGGCCTGTTTTCGCGGCAGCACCTTGAGCGCCACCCGGCGGCCCATCAGAATATGCTCACAAAGGTACACCTGGCCCATGCCGCCCGTGCCGAGCAGCGCGAGCAGGCGATATTTGCCGCTGATGACAAAGCCGCGCCAGCGCCCGGCCATCAGCTTCTCAGCCTGGAAGTGGGTCAGCAGGCCTTCGCGGATGAGTTCATCCGCCAGTTCGCGGGGTGCCTGGAGGTTGCGGTGGTCTTGCCGCCAGGCCTGGCGCAGCGATTCGATGGGGCCTTTGTCGAGCAGACCGCTGCGGTAGCCCAGGTCGAGGAATTCCGTGATGGTCGTCGGAGCTGGCATGATCCGTCACCTTGGGGTGCGCCATGAGAGGGCAGCAGCAAACAATGCAGAGCGGCAGTTCCGCCGCGGACGCAGCGCTATCCCATAGCCCTGCGCCGCCCGCGCTTGATCGGGGTATCCGGTGAAGAGGTGGACCCGGAAGCCCTTCTCAGGCAATCGGATGTCACGGATTTTAATCTTCAGCTAATTTTGTTCAGATTTCAAGTGAGAACTGGCAGAAAAATCGAAAAAGTTTTCCCGAACGGAAAAGGGTCTTTCTTGTTCAGTTTAGCGCTCGCCCACCGCGGGTGAGCGGTAAACCTAAACAGGAATGCTTACCGCGCCAGGAAGTCGGGTTGGACTTCGAGATGGCCCTCGTAGAAACCGAGCCGGCCGTCGGCGGTGTTACCGATCAGCAACACACGGTACGTGCCGGCGACGGCGGGGACATCGAAGGCGACCTGCGCGGAGCCCGATGGTAGGTAGACGCTCGGATCCCATAGCAGGGTGTCGAAATCGACGCCGGCCACGCAGTTGTAGGTGAAGGCGCTGCGGCGCGTCAGCTGCTCGCGCTCCCGGAGCGTGTCGGCCGTGGCCTTCTTCGCCATGGCCTCGACGCCACCCTTGCCGCCGGGCGCGCCGCGGGAACGGGCGCGGCAGTGGAGCTCGGCGGCTGCAGCATCGGCTTGAGTGCCGCACGTTCCTGAGTTTCCTTGGCCACTGCAAACCGGTCCTGTAACTCGCGCACGACCTGCGTTTTTTCGGCGCCGTCCTTCTGGAGTGAGGGCGCCGTGGCCAGAGCGCCGCCGCGGGCGTTCATGGCGAGTCCAAATCGATTGGCATCCTTCGATTCGGTGGTCGGAGCATCGTTGCGATCGTTCTTCGCCACCGCATCCATGAGCTTGGCCTCGCCGGCAGCCCGCCGAAGCTGCAAGGGAGCCAGGGCGAACTGCCCGATCGGCGGACCGTCACGCACATCATGCCTGCCCGGCAGGTTCAACCACGACGGTAGGAGATCATCGGCCGGCCTCTTCGCCAGCGTTCTGTTCAGCACATCGGTGGGCGGAGCCAGCGAAGTCACCAGCAGCATTGCAATCAGGCACAATCCCAGGCAGGCGAACGAGCCGGCGAACAGCGGCGTCGCATGGTGACGGCGCACGAGCCGCCAGGCACCGACGACGAGGCTCAGGCACGCCAGGCTGAACAGCGTCAACGTCGCGAGGTAGAGGCCCAGCCGGAAGTATTCCTGCGGAAGCGCCTCGTAGTCGCGCAACTCGGCCCGGGATTGATCCAGCACGCCTTGGGCGTCGCGCCGGTCCGAGGTGAGCTTGGCACGCTGCTGCCGCACGGCCAGCCGGACCGGGGCGAGCACGTCGTCGAGCCTCGCCTCTTGCTGCCTCTGCAGCTCGCGCGGGCTGCTGTTTTCCTGGCAAGAGAACATGCTGGCGGTGGGACCGGCCGCGGCGAGCGCCTTGGCCGGGGCGGGTTCGAAGCGCCGCCAGCCGGCCGTGCCCAGGAACAGGTCGAGCGCCTGCCGCGCCTGCGGCATGTCCGCCGCCAGAAGGGCCGCATTATCGAGATCTTCGCTGCCGCTCACGTCGCCGAGGATCAAGAAATGGGCCAGCGGACTCGGTTCGCGAGCGCGGAAGCGATCGTCGACCACGAGGGCCGTGGTCCAGGCGGGGCAAGGCACGCCGGCCTGGTCGCGGGCACGCAGCTCCAGCTGCGCGGTGCGCTGACCCATCCTCGGTGCGATGACGCCGCCCAGGTGCAGCGCCGTCACGTCAAGCCGCTGCGCCGGTGTGCGGTAGATGAGGCGTTCGGCCAACGGCTTGAGCGCACCGTTGCCGGCCTCGTACGCGGTGAGCCGCACCAGGCCGCGAGCGCCGGCAAGCGTGCCCATGGCGACGGCGGTTTCCGGGCCCTTCGCCTCCGCCCACTGCTGGCCGACGAATTGGCCGCGGCATTGTGCTACCAGCAAGACGCGGCGCGGCGGGCCGGGGTTGCGCAGCACCACCGCGACCGGCTCCCCTTCGGCGGCGACGGGCTGTGGCGTGTGCAACACCAGGCCGTCATCGCGAGCGCCGCCCAGCCCGGCGAACGGGTCGGGCAGATCGGCAGGTGGCACGCCGTCCGGGGTCGTGATGCGAACGGTGTAGGTATCGCCGGCCTTCGGCGTAAAGGTGAACGAGCCGGCCCCTTCGCCCGGCGCGGAATCGAGCAGCACGTCGCTGCTGGACAGGACGATCACGCGTCCCTCGGGGTTGACGGGCTCTCCCAGCGCCGACCGCACCTGGTAGTAGACACGATTGGGCACGCCGGCGATCAGGTCGCCGCCTTCGGGCAAGAGATCGACAGCCAGCCGCGACGGCACGCAGGCAAGGTCCTGCTCGAACGTTTCCTGCTTGCCGGCCTCCGTCAACACGATCCGGACGCGGACCCGGCACGTCTCGATGTCGTTGGGCAAGGCGAACTGAAAGTTCAGCTGATTCGCCGTGTTGTTCGCGTACGACGGATCGAATCCACCATATCCCTGGCCGCCGAGCTGGGCCGCAGGGCTCTGCATACGCGACGCGCCGCCGCCGTCTTGCGCCCGACCCGGCACCAGCTGCGGGGGTGTCGCTGGCGGGGCTACCGGCGGCGAGGGTACCGGCGCACCGCCGCCGCCGGCGCCGCCCGGAATATTTCCTGCAGCCGGACCCGTCCAGTAGTTGTTTTGCCCTTGCTGCAGCGGAACCTGCTTGCCATTGAGCATCAGCGTGACGTTGGGCGAGTTGGCCGTCACGTTAGTGACTGACTTTGCCGGCGCGGCTTGCGCCATGCGCGAAAGGCCCAGGTTAACGGTATCGCCTGCGCGATAGCGGTCGCGGTCGGCACGCGCCTCGAAATAGATGTCGCGCGCCACTTGCAGCCGCCGTGTGTGTGGCCGCACCTCGGGAGTCCCTGGCTTCAGAGCGGCGACGCGTAGTTCGTATTCGCCATCGGCCCATTGGTCCAGTACCGCCAACTCGCCAGCTGCGATGCCGCCCGGCCCGGTCGCGGCGTTGACGGCGGCGACGGCGTTGCCCTTCGCGTCGAGCAGCGTGAACTGAAGCGCGATTGGCGCCACGGGCGGCGTGAGTCCCGCGCGGTCGAGCACCAGAGCGCGGCAGAAGAGCAATTCGCGGGGCCGATAGACCGACTTGCTCGTGATGAGGTGCGCGACGTAAGCGGGCGCCGCGACCTGCAGCGACTCCTGGCAGCGGGCCCCACCTTCGACCTCCGCGATCATCTGCACCCATTCGCCCCGCTGGGCTTTGCCCAGGCCATCGCCAAGGTGCACAGTCGCCGCGCCGTCGCGGGTCACCGCCTCCTGGCACGACAGGATGCGCTTACTTGCCGCATCCGCAAGGCTCACGGTAACTTTCCTGTCCAGCGGCTTGCCGTCGAGATCCTTAACTACGACGCGAACCGCCTCGCCGCCGTCGGGATGGATGTGCGTGGGCCCCATGACGTAAAGGTGGGGCGGCGCCGCGGCGCGCAGCTTGCGTTCGAGGGCCTGCGCCTTGCGCTTGAACCCGGGCTCCAGGGCCGCGAGCTGGGCATCGATCTCGTGAACCACATCCTTCTGCTGGGCGATGAAGACCTGGCGATCACGATGGCCCTCGTCGTAACGGTACCAGCACAGCCCAGCGACCAGGAGGACCGCGGCGGCAGCCGCCGTGGCGCCGAGTCCGTAGTAGCGGCGCCGCATGGTGCGCCGGGTGGCAGCGACCGCGGGGACCGCGGCGGCGAACGGCAATGTGGCGGGCGCTGCATCCGGCGGCGCGGGCGCTGCGTCAGCCGGACGCGTAAAGATAGGGACCGCATCGGCTCCGATCGGCAAGGCGGCACGCGCCAGGAGCGTGCGTTGGCCCTGGGCGCCGGCGAGGGTCTCCTGGCAGCGCGGACAGACCTCCAGATGCGCGGCAGCGCTTGCGCCTCGGGCTCGTCGAGCAGATCGTAGACGAGGTCCAGCAGTCGATCGTTAAATGGCTCGCAGTTCGCCATGTTGAACTCAGGGCTCCTTGAGCACCCGGCGGAGCTTTTGCAACGCCGCCCGCATCTGGGTCTTGATCGTCCCGACGGGCGTGTGGCGCAGCTCCGCGATTTCTTCGTAGGTCAGGTCGCCGTTTTGGCGCAGGAGGAAAACCTCTTTTTCCTCTGGACGTAAATGAAACAGCGCCCGGCGCAGACTGTCCAGGGTTTCCTTCCCCTCGACCACCTCGCACGGCGAGGGGTCGCCGGCAACCTCCGGGGGAGCGGCATCGCCGAGCATCTTGCGCGGCGCCGCCAGGCGTTGCGCTGCAAGTCCTTGGCAGCGTTGAGGCCCACGCGAAAGATCCACGCCCGGATGTTGCGGACTTCGGCGAGGCTCGCCTGCGTGCGCCAGCACTTCAGAAAAGCGTCCTGCGCGGCATCCTGGGCGTCCTCGTGATTGCCCAGAACAAAAAAGAGCGTGCTCACCAGCTCGGCGCACCTCGTTGAACGAACGGACGAACGCGTCGGCAGTGTCCATGGGACCTCCGGCAGGCTCGTTCGACCGCACGATCGGGGTGCTCACAGCCAGCTTGCTCATACCTTCACCCTTTTAGACGAAGGAACGCGCGCTTCGGATTGCTGCAACGATACCTTCGGTCTGAAAAGGCCAGCCCACAAGAGGCTTGCGCCGCCGCCTTTTTGGAGTGCGGCGCTTTTCCGCCGCTTTTTTTCTTTGGGTTTTCAAAGGCAATCAAAACAAAGCGGCGGAAAAGCGCCGCACTCCAAAAAAAGGCACAGCCGCTTGAACGGGTTTGTCTATTGTGCCAGGCGAAGAGGCAGGTTGTCCATCCGGAATCCGCTGCACGCAATGCGATTGTCCGCGCCAGTGATCGGTCCGAAGGCAGAGGACCAAAGGTAAGGACGTTGTTTGCGCCAGTCGCTCACGGCATTTTTTTCAGATCGTAGCACACCACACGCGTCGATTCGCGGCGCGTCCCGTCGCTGCGCAGCCAGTCGCGCACATAAAGCCGGCCCCCCGCCACGGTGGGCATGGTCCAGCTCATACGCTGGCGCGAAGGCTCGAAGCGGCCCCGTTCGCGATAAGCTCCCGGGTCGGCGGCGGCGAGCGCGAGCGCGCCCTCGTCGCCGTGGATGATCAGGTGCCCGTCGGCCAGCATCAGCGAGCCCTTGCCGAAGCCGTCCTCCCGCCACTGCCGCTTGCCATTGCGCAGATCGATGCACACGAGGTTCGCGTCGTCGAAGCCGTAGATGTAATCGCCCAGGCACACGGGACTGGTGAAGACCGATCGCAGATTGCGGTTCCGATACACCTGACTGGCGCGGTACGCCGTGCCATCACGCTCGATCTTGATCAGGCGCAACCCTTGTCGTATCCCGATGCGAGAAAGACGTAATCGCCAACGTCGCGGTGGATCACCAGCGGGGTCGCAATGCTGCTCGGCGTGTGGGCTGGGCCGGCAGGCCAGGCGAACTCCCAGCGCAGCTTGCCCGTATCCGGGGCGACGCCGACGAGGCGGTCGCCGGTAAGGAAAATGATCTGCCGGCCTCCCGCCGAGGCGGCCGCCACGGGCGAGCTATAGCTGGCGCGGTCGTCGAAACCGTGCCAAACAATCCGGCCGCTCGCCTGGTCCAGCGCCGCGAGCGCCTTGCCGTCGGGCCCGCCCGGCATGACGAACACCAGGCCGTTATCGACCAGCGGCGAGAACGAGACGCCCCAGTCGAGCTGCGGCCCGCGGAACTCCTCCAGCAGATCCTTGCGCCACACGGCCGCGCCGGCGGCGGTGGGCGGGAACAGCTTCAGACAGTGCATCACGCCGGTACCGCCGACCGTGAACACGTGCTCCCCGACAATAGTCGGCGTTGACCGCGGACCGTCGCGGTAAACGGAATGGCGGAAGTGCGCGGCATACCGGAATCGCCACAGTTCATCGCCCGTCGCCGCGTCCCAGCAGACGACCGCCTCGTCCTCGCCGTCCTGCGCCATCGTGATGGCTCGCCCCTGGGCGACGACGACGCTGGAATAGCCAGCGCCGGTCGGCTGACTCCACAGCACCCTCGGTCCGTCTTCGGGCCAGCCCGCGAGCAGGCCCGTCTCGGTCGAAACGCCGTCGCGGTTCGGTCCGCGCCATTGCGGCCAGTCCGCCCCGGCAGCCGGCAACGCGGGTGAATTCGGCGAGGCCGTCTGCAGCTCCGCGACCCGGTCCGCGTCCAGCTCGTGCCGATCGTGCGAGCGAAAGCGATAAATCATCAGGCCGACGAAGAGCAGCCCGAGCACGCCGATGAGTCCCCAGACGACGCGGTCGCTCCAAGGCGAGACGGCAGGCTGCGGACGCGGCTCGGACACGGCCATAGAACGATCTCCAGCGGGCGACGCTCCTGCTCTTTGTCCGCGGCGCTTCGCGATTCGTCAAGCGGCATCACCATGAGCGCCACACCAATGTTCAGCTCGGGAGACAGGATCATGAGCGCGCCTCGTTCCGACAGTATCGCTCAGCGACTTACGCGCCTGACGCCTCCTGCTCGCGTGGCGTTTGCAGCCGCTTGTGCCGAGCGTACGCTCCCGGTGTATGAGGCGGACGGCTACCCGGCCGTGGATGCGGGTCTTCCGTCGCTTCACCAGGCCATCGCGTTCATCTGGCGGCGCCTGGCGACCGGCGAATCCCCCGCTGAGGAAGGTGTGGCGGTGCGAGAAGCGGCAGCAGCGGCTCTGCCGTCACGCGCGGAATCATCCGACGGCGGCGTTTATCTGCCGACCACTTTGGCAGGGATCACCGTGTTGGAAGCGCTGGACTGCGCACTGGCAGTTCCCTCCGCATCGGTGGAACGGGTTGCCCAAAGCTCGCTGGACGCTTTCAACGCCTTCTTCGAGGTAACAGGCGGCGAGCGAGTTTCCCGGTATGAGGAGCAGTGGCAGGAAGCGGCCGTGAGCGCGCTGGAAGCAGCCGCTGCCGGGCCCCCGCGGCCCGAGTTGTTCGCCGAGCTGGGTGTGCCGGAGACAGAACTGGTCATCGATGAGGAAGACTAACCAGACCGTTCGATATTGGTGAATAGGCGGAAAAGGTAGGCTACCATGTCACTCAACATCCCAGTCATTCTGGGCAGCGTCCGCCGCGACCGGATCGGGCTACGCGTCGCCCGCTACGCCGCCGCCGCCCTGCACGGGCGCGGTCACCAGGTCACGCTCGTCGATCCGCTCGAGTACCCGCTGCCGCTGCTCGACCGGATGTACAAGGAGTACCCCCAGGGGCAGGCGCCCGCCGTGCTCGAGCGGCTAGCCGAGGTCATCCGACGGGCGGAAGCCTACGTGATCGTGTCGGCGGAGTACAACCACTCCATCCCCCCCGCCCTGGCGAACCTCCTGGACCACTTCCTGGAGGAGTACTTCTTCAAGCCGTCGGCGATCATCTGCTACTCGGCCGGGGCGTTCGGCGGGGTGCGGGCGGCGATGCAGTTACGGGCGATGCTCGCCGAGATGGGCATGTCGAGTATCCCGTCGCTGTTGCCGTTGCCCAAGGCCCATGAACTATTCGACGAGGACGGCCGCCCGACCGGCGACCGCCCTGGCACCGCCGCGGCCCGCTTTTTCGACGAGTTGGAGTGGTACGCTGAAGCGCTCCGTGCGGCCCGCCAGCGGGCCACGCCCTACTGAGCATGCGGCATGTCAATGGAAGAACCGCATCCCCCGAAAGACGCAGGCCCGGCGGCGAAGAAAAGCCTCGCGGAAACGGGCGCGGCGAAGGACGTCAGCGCTCCCGGACCGGATGCGGAGGCCACGCGATCGTTTCCCACAGCGGAATCCAGGCGGGAGCTTTACGACTTCCTCGCCCCACCGGCGCAGCCGGACGAGATCGGCCGGCTCGGACCGTTTCGGGTCTTGCGGGTGCTCGGCGCCGGCGGCATGGGCGTGGTGTTCAAGGCCGAAGATCCACGGCTCAAACGCCTGGTCGCGCTCAAGGCCATGCTGCCGAGCCTGGCGGCCAGCGAGTCGGCGCAAACGCTTTATCCGCGAGGCCAAGGCGGCTGCCGCCATCGATCACGACCATGTCGTGCCGATCTTTCAGGTCGGCGAGGATCGCGGTATTCCGTTCCTGGCCATGCAGCTTCTCGAAGGCGAATCGCTGGCGGAACGCCTCCGGCACGAGCCTACCTTGACCGTCGTCGACATGTTGCGCATCGGTCGCGAGACGGCATTGGGGCTGGCGGCCGCTCACCAGCATGGCCTGATCCATCGCGACATCAAGCCGGCCAATCTCTGGCTCGAATCCGGGACCGGACGGGTCAAAATCCTGGATTTTGGCCTGGCCCGCGCCATGGCGGACAATGCCCATCTGACCCAAAGCGGGGCCCGAGTCGGCACCCCGTCCTACATGGCGCCTGAGCAGGTCGGCGGCGAGCCGATCGACCACCGCGCGGACCTGTTCAGCCTCGGCTGCGTCCTGTACCGCCTCACGACGGGCAGCCCGCCATTCAAGGGCAAGGACACGATCGCCACACTCGTCGCCGTGGCCACCCAGTGTCCGAAACCGCCCGCCGAGATCGCGGTGCACGTGCCGCCGGACCTGTCCGACCTGGTGATGCAGCTATTGGCCAAGAAGCCGGCCGAGCGCCCGGAGTCGGCCCAGGCGGTCGCCGAAGCGCTCGCGGACATCGAGGACGTAATCTCGGCTCGCGGCCAGCCGCGCCGGTTGCGCTGGCTCGCCTGGGCCGCGCTGGCGGCGATGGTGCTCGCCCTGGGGATTGCGGCCGTCGCCGTTGTGCTGCACACGGATACGGGAACAGCTGCGATCGCGGCCGATGCCGATGGGCTCATCGGCTACACGGAGCTGCGCACGGACCGGCCCGGCGGACGCCACGCCAATTTCACCACGATGCGTGCCGTCGTCGTCAACGCCGACGGCAGCGGGCGGCGCGCCCTTGCGCAAGAGTTGACGCGCGAGCCGAACTCCTGGACGCAGTTCGTCGGCTGGTCGCCCGATGGGCGCAGCGCGATCGTCGGCCGCGGCTGGGAGAGTGAGGAAAATGGCCGATGGGAGGAGGAGAACAAAACGTTCCGCATAACCAAGGAAGGCTGGCTGCTTGACCAGTACCTGGTCGATCTCACCGACGGCCGGGCGACCAACCTCACCGCCGACCCGCGCGTCAGCTTCTACAACAACGGCCTTTCCTTTTGGCCGGGCGATCCAACCAAGCTCGGCTTTCACGCGGTGATCGAAGGCACATCGCACGTCTTCCGCATGGACCGAGACGGCAAGAACAAGAGCGACCTGACCAGCAAGTCGAACGAGGTCGCCGAGGGCTTGACCGCATCGCCGGACGGCAGGCACATCGCGTACCACAAGGGTTTTTCGCAGGTGTACATCGCCAACGCCGACGGCTCCAACACGCGGCAGGTCAACACAGGCCAGCCGTTCAATTACGCGCCGCAGTGGTCGCCGAACGGAGCCGAGCTGCTGTTCCTCGTCGGCACGCAGGAGCATTCTCATCCCTATAGCATCCGCCCCGACGGCTCCGGTTTGCGCAAGCTGGCCGACCGCGGCGACTACAAGGGCGGCATTGATGTCCTCGACGTGCCCGACTTCCACGGCAGCAGCACCGATTCCCCCGTCTGGTCCGCGGACGGCCGCGCCGTCTTCTACACCGCCACGCACGACGGCAATGTGGAGTTGTTCCGCGTCGATCATGCCGGCAAGACTGAGCAGCTCAGCAACACGCCGGCCGGCACGCTGCACTACCATCCGAAGCCGTCGCCCGACGGCCGGTTTTTGGTGTACGGCTCCAAGTGCGACGGCGTCCGCCAGCTCTACGTGATGGACCTGGGCAATCGCCAGGAGCGGCGGCTCACGAACCTGGACAGCGGACGGGCTGCCATGTGGCCGCATTGGCAACCCACGGGCAACAGTAAACACGCCACCGGGGAAGTGGAGGTGCAAACAGCCGCGGAAATCCGCCGCAGCAATTGGCCAGGGACGCACGTGTTTAATACGACCTTCTCACCGGACTCGCGCTTCTACCTGGCGGGGGGCGATGGTCACATTCTTCGGCTCTACGAAGTGAATTCCGGCAACGTGAAACAGGAGTTCGTCGGGCACGAGAGTTGGGTGCGGCACGCCACCTTCACCCCGGACGGCAAGCAAATCCTCTCCGCGAGCAGGGACGGGACCCTGCGGCTGTGGGACGTCGTCACGGGCAAGGAGGTGCGCAAGTTCGAGGGCCATGCCGGCGGAGTCCTTGGCGTCGATGTCACGCGGGACGGCAAGTGGGCCGTGTCCGGCGGCGAGGATCAGACGCTGCGGCTGTGGGACGTCGCCACGGGCAAGCAAGTGGGCAAAGAATTCAAGGGCCATGCCGGGGCATGCAACGGCCTGTTCACGCCGGACGGCAAACAGATCGTGTCGTATAGCGCCGACAGAACCATGCGCCTTTGGGATATCGAGAGCCACAAGGAAGTACGGACTTTCACGGGCCATGCCGGCGGGCTGTACGGCGCCTTCGTTCTGCCCGGCGGTACACGAGTACTGTCGTACAGTGCCGAAAGGACGGCTCGGATATGGGACCTGGCCACGGGCAAAGAAGTGAGCCAACTCGATCTGGGAGACAACCTGGCATCGAACGAGGAGGCAGGGGGCTGGTCTGACCATCGGGGCCTGGCGCTGTCGCCTGACGGCGGACGCATCCTGGTCGCCTACCGTCCGAACATGCTGCGCCTGGTGGACCTGGTAACCCACAAGGAGATGGACCGATTCCAGTTGGCCAACAATCCGCGCGGGCTATCGATCGCGCCCGACGGTCGGCTCGCGGCTTGCGGCAGTTTGCGCGGATTCGTCTTCTTGTTGCGCCTGCCCGGAAGCTTTGCCATCGAGAGGACACCGGCGAAGTGATGGGCGGCCTCCCGCGGCGGTGCGGAATTGATCTGTGATCGCCTACCGGTAAAATGGAAGAGAAGGGAGGTGCAGCGTGGAGAAGACACAAACGGGCGTTCCGACGACTGGAAGCCCCGCGATCCCTCAGTCCCAGGCGCCGGAAGCGACATGCTCCGTCCGCCTTTCGGAGAGGGACGAGGCCGAGGTCATCGCGGCGGCTGAAAAACCGCCCGCCCCCAACGAGGCGGCTTTGCAAGCCGCCAGACGGTTTATCCAGCGCCAGGGAAGTTGTTAATGAGATTGATATTTTCTCGCTGCCCGGCTTTATTGAATGGGATCCATTAGTTGCCTGTGCAATTCCGCGCCGCGGACGGACGGGCCGGTCCAGCAGTTCCTCCCGCACTCGTCACGGCAGCGATGACAGCGACATGATGAAAGGAAACGTCGCCTGCAAGTTCTTCACGAGCTTGTCGTCAGCAGTGACGAGTTCGCACTCTTCACGCTCGGCCAAGGCGACGTACAGGCAGTCGTAGACGCTGGCGACAGTCCCTTCCGCGATGGCATGCGCCCGCGGCAGCAGGTCCGGCCAGACGAAGTGGAGGGCCGGTAGCTGCTTCAAGAAGTCGCGGAAGAGCCGTGTGGCATCCCCCGGAGCGATGCGCCGCGCCGCTCGGCGACGATCAAGGCATTGGACATCTCGGTGGCCAGGAAATCCGGAGCCAGCAGCTCATGAATTCCATTGAGGTAGGCGTCCCGCAGCGCCGTCGCCTTGCCGGTTAGCGGCTCGGCCACGTAGACCGGAAAGGCCGTGGAACAGTCGATGACGTATTTCATCCGGGCAACGGACCCCGGAATGAGCGAATGATGGACACGCCGATCGCCTCGTCACCGAACCGGCGGCGGTTCTCCTCCCGAATGCGGTCAACCTCCGCAGCGGCTCGGCGGGCCTCCTCCGGGTCGGTGAGGCCCTTGGCGGCCATTTCGGCAGCTTGTTGCAACTCGGCCGGCTGCACAGGCGGGGCCAGGGATGATTTGCTGGGCTTCATGCCTGCATTTTCGGAAAGGGAACAATGCATGTCAATGGAAGAACAGCATCCCCCGAAAGACGCAGGATCGGTGGAAATGAAAAGGGTGCAGCTGAAACGGCAACATGGTTTTCTCACGCTGCCACCTTCAGATTCATCGGCTGATTGGTCAATACCTTGCGGCGTTGTCCCTTCTTCAGGCGGGCGCGATTCTGCCGTTCAAACCAGTTCACAAACTTTTGCCAGTCGCCGTTCAGTTCGATGCAGCGCAGGTGGAGCAACGCCTCTGCCTTGGCGCGGGTCCACCGCATACCGGCACAGTCGAAACGCTCGCCGACCAGGTAACGCACGGCACCTTCCACCTGGCCTGTGGCGATCACCAAGTCTTGCGCCATCCACACGCCGTATTGCAGCATCGATAGGCGTGGCTCTAGGTAACCAATCTCGCTCCGCAAGGCTTCGCGGCGACTCTTCGTTCCAGGTCCACGGTTCGCTGTGTCGCGTAACAACTCCTGCAGATGCTGCACCAGGTCCGCGCCCGCCCTGCGTAGAGCAGCGCCTTCAGCTTTTCCACCCAGGCCTTCAGGGCGTCGGTGCCTTCCTTGTGATAGTGACGCCCCAGCCGCCATAGCCTCTCCACGACGTGACAGACATCCAGCGTGAAGATGGCCTGGGGGAATAACGCCTCGAAGTGCTTCTTCAGGCTCTTCGCCCCGTCGAGGACGATCTGCACCCGCTTGGTCGTCTCCGGTCCGAAGCCACGCTTGGTCGCTTCCGCACGCGCCCACAACGCCGCCGCCTTGCGACCCGCAAAGGTGGCATACAATTTCTTGTTCAGCGGCCCGTGCAGCAAGCCGTCCGCGCCACGCTTCAGCGTGTACATCACTACCACGCTGACTTCCTTGCCATTCTTGCTCTTGTCGCCTTTTTTCCGTCGTTTCTTGCTGCCACGCGCTACCCGTTTGGCTCGGCCCCGGTGACGTTGGCAGCCGCAAGTGCAACCCGACCCATGGCGCGGCTTCCGCTTGCCGCGACGCTTCGCCAACTCCGCTTCGGTGGCGATGGGCGGACACTTGCCATCGACTTCGATCACCAGAACCTCGCCATCGCTGGACGGCGCTGGCAGTTGCTTCATGAACGGCGCCGCCTCGCGTCCCATGCCGAGCACCACTTGCTCGATCGTCTCGGGGGCCGGCGCCCAGTTCAGCACCGCCTTGCACACCATTTGGGTCGCTTTGAAACTCATGCGCGTCGCCAGGCGTGCGACCCATTGCCTCACCCACGGCGACAACCGATCGCGGGTCAGTCCCAGGACCACGTCGAGCGGAAACAAGCCGCTGCCGCCGGCCCGCGACATCAGATACTGCCGGCCATAGGTGACTTCGCCGTAGAAGGTCTTCAACGTCCGCTCGGCATAGGCGTTGCCGGGCCGGTACTTGTCGTTGGCCAGGAACGGCTGCGCATCCAA
Source organism: uncultured Gemmataceae bacterium (assembly GCA_963834865.1). Classification (GTDB taxonomy): domain Bacteria; phylum Planctomycetota; class Planctomycetia; order Gemmatales; family Gemmataceae; genus CAWIDK01. The sequence continues at coordinate 701,240 of CAWIDK010000001.1, read as the reverse complement.
GCGTTGATGCCGTGCGGTGAGGAACAGGCGCAGCAGACAGCAGCCCAGGACCGCGATGCGGACGAGCAGTTCTTTCTCGAAGGCCGCGAATGGCAGCTCGCTGGTTTGGCAGAACTGCAACAGTTCGTCGAGGATCGCCTGGGCCTGCAGCCGCAAAGTCTCGACGGTCACTGGACGCACGGGAGTGCATGGCTTAGATTGTCTCTTCATGGAGCAGACTCCGTACCGCCTTGTTCAGTAACGGTAAGGATATGCTCCATGTCCTTTTTCAGCTGCGCTTACCTGAATATTCGCGAAAAACGGGGCCATTCGGCCGAAAAACCTAGGGGAAACGCTTGTAGAATCACCAGTTGCACCCAAATGAAAAGCTTCGGTGATAAGGAGCCCACGCGATCGTTTCCCACGGCGGAATCGCGCCGGGAGCTGTACGATTTCCTCGCCCCGCCGCAGCAACAGGACGAAATCGGCCGGCTGGGACCGTTCCGAGTCTTGCAGGTGCTGGGCGCCGGCGGCATGGGCGTGGTGTTCAAGGCGGAAGATCCACGGCTCAAACGTCTGGTCGCGCTCAAGGCGATGCTGCCGAGGCTGGCGGCGAGCGAGACGGCACGCAAGCGCTTTGTCCGCGAAGCGAAGGCGGCGGCCGCCGTCGATCACGTCCATGTCGTGCCGATCTTTCAGGTCGGCGAGGACCGCGGCATCCCCTTCCTGGCCATGCAGCTTCTCGAAGGCGAATCGCTGGCGGATCGCCTGCGGCGCGAGCCGGCCTTGACCGTCGTCGAGATGTTACGCATCGGTCGTGAGACGGCGTTGGGTCTTGCAGCCGCCCACCAGCATGGCCTGATCCATCGCAACGTCAAGCCGGCCAATCTTTGGCTCGAAGCGGGCAATGGAGAGCGGTTTCGCGTCAAAATCCTGGACTTCGGCCTGGCCCGCGCCGCGGCGGATAATGCTCATCTGACCCAAAGCGGGGCCTTTGTCGGCACCCCGTCCTATATGGCGCCTGAGCAGGCCGGCGGCGAGCAGATCGACCACCGCGCGGACCTGTTCAGCCTCGGCTGCGTCCTGTACCGCCTCGCGACGGGAAGCCCGCCATTCAAGGGCAAGGATGCGATCGCCACGCTCGTCGCCATCGCCGCACATAACCCAAAACCGCCCGCGGAGGTCGCGGCGCAGGTGCCGCCCGAATTGTCCGATCTGGTGATGCAGCTTTTGGCCAAGAAGCCGGCAGAACGCCCAGAGACGGCGCAGGCCGTGGCCGAAACGCTCGCGGAAATCGAGGAGACGGTGACCGCTCGGAGCAGGTGGGGCCCGATGCGACGACTCGCGTGGAGCAAGCCTGGATGGCTGCTCGCCGCGGCGGTGGTGTTCCTCGGTTTGGTGGCCGCGACGGTGGTAGTCTACCACGTCCAGACCGACCAGGGCGAACTGGTCATCACGACCGAATGGAACAATATCGAGGTTGTCATCGCGAGTGAAGACACCGCGACCGAGGTGCAACGCCTCGAGGGTCACAATAAACACGTGTCGATGGCCGCCTTCTCGCCGGACGGCGACACGCTGGCCTCCGTCAGCGAGGACGGCACCGTTATCTTGTGGAACTGGCACACGGGACAGCGGCGGCCGACCCTCAGAGGTCACAGGGACGGCATCCTGTACGTTGCCTACTCGCCCGACGGCAAGACCCTGGCGACTGCCAGTCGCGACAGGACGGTGATCCTCTGGGATGCCATCACGGGCGCGAAACGGGCGACGCTCAACGAGCACACCGGAGCGGTCAGCGCCGCGCTGTTCTCGGCCGACGGCAACACGTTGGCGACCGCCTCCGACGATTCCATGGTGATGGTGCGCGAGCCGACCGGCAAGCTGGTGCGCAAGCTCAAAGGACACCAGCGGCAGGCGGTTGCCCTGGCTTACTCTGCGGACGGCAAAACCCTGGTCAGCGCCGGCGGCGACTGGGGCAACACCGAGAAGAGCGGCGAAGTGTTCGCCTGGGATTTGGAGACCGGCGAGCGGCGCTGGGCCGCCGCGGGGGAGTTCGGCGGAATCTGGTGCGTCGCCTACTCTCCGGACGGCAAGACGCTGGCCGGGGCCGGCATCGACGGCACCGTGACCTTGTGGCAATCGAGCACCGGCAAGGCGCTGGCAGTGCTCAAGGGCCACACCGATCGCGTGCTCTGGGTCGCGTACACCCGGAGCGGCCGGACGCTGGCCTCCGCCAGCTACGACGGCACGGTTCGCCTTTGGGACGCCGCAACCGGCAAGGAGAAAGCGGTACTGAAGGGCCACACCGCCGGGGTGCAACGGCTGGCGTTGTCGCCGGACGGGCGCTTTCTGGCCACTGCCGGCAACGATCGAACCGTACGCATCTGGCAGTTCGGCAGATAAGCAAGACACCGAGGCGCTTGCCTGATCCACCATGGCAGCGATATACTGAGGCAGCCCATCGGCCAGGTGCGGAGGCTCCTTTCCTTGGCGAGCGCGGAGGAGGTCCATGATCGCCATAACGTGCACTTCCTGCCGGGAGAACCTGTCGGTCCACGACGAGCTGGCCGGCACCAATGTCACCTGTCCCGGCTGCCGCAGATCGCTGGTCGTTCCTCAAGCATTGCCGGGGCAAACCGCCACGCTGCCGCCGCCGGCACCGGTCCAGGCCTTGAAGGACAGTGTTTCCGGTGCCGTTGGCGAAACGGGCCTCGGCGCCGGCAAGCCGGTCGACGCCACCGGTGCATGGGCACCGGCGGATACCGGGCGGGAATCGTGGGATTTCCTGGCGCCGGCCCAGCAGCCGGACGAGCTGGGCCGCCTCGGGTCCTTTCGCGTCTTGAAGGTGCTGGGCGTGGGCGGCATGGGCGTGGTCTTCAAGGCGGAAGATCTGGAGCTTAACCGCCTGGTCGCGCTCAAGGCCATGCTGCCGTCCCTGGCCGCTAGTGAATCGGCGCGCAAACGATTCGTGCGCGAAGCGCAGGCCGCGGCCGCGGTCGTCCACGATCGCATTGTGCGCATCCTGCAGGTCGGCGAGGCCCAGGGCGTGCCGTTCCTGGCCATGCAGCTTCTCGAAGGCGAATCGCTCGAAGACCGGCTCCGGCGCGAGCCGCGCTTGAGCATCAACGACGGCGTGCGCATTGGCCGCGAAACCGCCGAGGGACTGGCTGCCGCCCACCAGCGCGGCCTGATCCATCGAGATATCAAGCCCGCCAATCTCTGGCTCGAGGCCGGTCCGGATGCGCGGGTCAAGATCCTGGACTTCGGTCTGGCACGTGCGGCCGCCGACGATGCCCATATCACGCAGAGCGGAGCCATTGTCGGCACCCCCGCCTACATCGCGCCCGAGCAGGCCGCCGGTGAGAAGGTCGACGAGCGCTGCGACCTGTTCAGCCTGGGGTGCGTTCTTTATCGGCTCGCCACGGGCACCTTGCCGTTTAAGGGCAAGGACGCCATCTCCATGCTGGTCGCCGTGGCCACGGAGGAGCCGCCGGTCCCCATCGAGGTCTGTCCGGAAGTGCCGCCGGAGCTGTCCGATCTGGTGATGCACCTGCTGGCCAAGAAGCCGCAGGAACGCCCGGAGTCGGCGCAGGCGGTGGCGGCGGCGCTGCGGGAAATCGAGGAGCGCATTGCGCAGCCGGCGTCCGCACGGCGCACGGTGCGGCCGCGCCGGCGCCGCACGAAACGCCGCCGCATTCCCTGGCGGCTGGGAGTCAATCTTGGCTGCATCGCCCTGCTGGGGGTGCTCCTGTCGTTCCTGATTTGGCGAGATGGCAGGTTTGCGAGCTGGCTCGCACCAGACCCGGAGCCGCAGGCGCAAAAGCCCGCGCCGGCACCCGCGCCGCGCCCGCACCGGCGCCAGCGCCAGCGCCCGCACCCGTAACCACGCGCCCGCTCATGCCGGGGCAGGGGCCGCCGGTGGCCGGCACTCCTCTACAGCCGCCCCCTAAGCCCGCGGCCCCTGTCGCCAACGCGAAGGTCCACGAGGTTGCCAAGGACGGACTGACACTGGAAGGCGCCGTGGCACCAACCGATATGCTGCTCCAGATGACTACTGTGCGCGGCCAGGCGTATCAGATGCACGCCAAGCTTTTTCTGGTAAAGCTGTCGGCCGGCAAGAAGTATCGCGTCACGATGGATAGCACGGAAATAGACTCCTTCTTGTACGTGGTGGACGAGGAGGGGAAACAGGGCAAATCGGACGACGATAGCGGCGGCAATAACAATGCGCTGCTGATCTTCGAACCCGCCAAGGACGGGAAATACGGGATTTTCACAGCCGCCTTCCCGAACGAAGAGCGCAAGAGCGCCGGGAAATTCATTCTCAAGATCCGGGAAATCGTCACCGTCAAAATCCACAACGTCGGCAAGGACGGCCTGATCCTGGAGGACGAAGTGCTGCCGACCGATCCCAAGCTCGTCACGATCAAGGAGGGCAAGGGCGGTCGCCAACTACCCGCCAAGGCGATTCAGGTGCGGCTGTCGGCCGGCAAGAAATATCGCATCGCCATGGACAGCAAGGTCGTGGACTCCTACCTGTCGGTGCGCGACCAGAGCGGGCACCAGCTCGCGTGGGACGACGACAGCGGCGACGACCTCAATGCGCTCGTCCTGCTGGACGTGTTCAAGGACGGGGTCTACACGATTCACGCGGCATCCTTCAAGGGGGGCGGGGGCAAATTCAGCCTCAAGGTCACGGAGGACGGCGCGGTGCAGGTGCACGAAGTCGGCGCCGGGCTCAAGCTTGCGGGCTCGCTGGACAAGGTGGACACGATCACCTACTGCGTCCGGCTGCTGGCGGGCAAGACCTATGTCATCGACATGGTGAGTCCCGATCCAAAGAAGCTGGATCCGCTGTTGCGTTTGCTGGATATTAACGGCAAGCAGCTTGCCGAGGACGATGACGGCGGGGGCGGCGTGAATGCCCGCATCCGCTACAAGGCCTGGGACACCGGCATCTACCGCGTCGTCGCCGGCGACTTCGATAATGGGGAAGGCCCCTTCACGCTGACGGTTCGCGCAGACGCCCTCGACCAAAGCTGGCGCGACGCCGACACGTGGACCGTCAACGACCAGGAGCTGCTCCAGGCCGACAAGCAGGCCGGCCACTGGCTCCTCATCGGCGACCCCACCTGGACCGATTACGACTTCGAGGTGGAGGCCCAGGTCATCGCCGCCAGTGAAGTCGATATCGCCTTTCGCGTCACCGGGCCCGGGAATCTCCTGTACGTCGCTCTCGGTGGCGCCGGCAATACCCGCCACGGCTTGCTCAGCCTGCAGGACGGAAAACCCGGCTGGATCAAGCAGGTCGACGGACAGACCAGGCCGGACTTGTGGTATCGCGTGCGCGTCGAGGCCCGCGGCAACGATTGCAAGGTTTTTCTGGACGGTAAGCCGCTGCTGACGTATTTCGGCGCCGGCAAGTCCGCCGCGGCTGTGTCGGCCTGGGGACCGCCAATAACACCAGTGCCCGCTTTCGCAATCCCAAGGTCACCACCCCCGACGGCAAGGTCCTCGTCGACCGCTGGCCGGCAGACCTCCTCAAGGCGAAACCGCAACCCGAGGACAAAGGGCCGGCCGCGCCAAAGGCGGAACGTGCCGGCGGCAAGATTGGTGGGTTCCTGCAGAACCTGTGCTGGTCGCCCGACGGCACGCAATTCCTCTTCACCCGCGGCCAGGGCGGCAGCATGGCGCTGTGGACCATGAACGTCGACGGCAGCGACCTCAAGCCGCTCTTGCCCAAGGGGACGATGCCGCATTTCGACGGCCATTTCTCGCCTGACGGCAAGCAAATCGCGTTCGTCTACGACCGCCTCGAAGGCACCGACGGCAAGCTGATGATCGATCTGGTGCAGCTCGACGGCGCCGGCCGCAGGACGCTGATCCCGCACACCGGCGCCTTTGAGGAATCGCCGCGCTGGTCGCCGGACGGCAAGCAGATCGCCTGGGTCAGCACCCGCAAGAAAACGCAGGACATCTGGGTCGTCGACGCCGACGGGAAGAACGCCCGCCAGCTCACCAATGACCCCGCCATCGACAACAACCCAAGCTGGTCGCCCGACGGCAAGCAGATTGCGTTCGCGAGCTCCCGCGCCGGCAACTTCGACATCTGGGTCATGAACGCCGACGGCTCCGACCAGCGGCGGCTGACGACCAGCCCGACGATGGACTACTGGCCCGCCTGGTCGCCCGACGGCAAGCGCATCGCGTTCACCAGCAACCGCGACGGCAACTACGAGATCTACCTCATGAACGCCGACGGCAGCGACCAGCGCAACCTGACGGCTCATCCTGCCAATGATAACTTCGCCGCCTGGGCGCCCGACGGCAAACGCCTGGCGTTCATCTCGAACCGCGACGGCGGTCAGGCGATTTACGTGATGGATGTGCCGTAGCTGCGGCGCGGAATTCGGTCCGGTCCGACATCCCCGGTGCCGATGTGGACCGAATTCTTGCCGCGAACGCCTCGTCCAGCTTTACGAAGCCACCAGCAACGTCGCCGAGGCGTTGCGTTGTGCCGGAGACGCCATCGGCACGGCTGCCATGCCCGATCGGCGCGTTGAAGCGCTCATTTCTTTTTCGTCCGCTTCGCCGCCGGGCGCGCTTGCTTGTGGCGCTGAAGGTAGCTTTCGATTTGGTTCGGCGACCGGCCTCTCCCTGGCCCGTTCACGTCACGAATGTTATCCTGAAAGCAAGCGCTGTTCGGCACTATCACGCCATGACGGCACTGCCCGCTGAGATCGTGCGATGGACGAAGCAACATTTGCGCGAGACGGCACGCAACCGCGATGCCTTTGAGCAGCTGCGGGAGCAAATCCGCCGTGAACATGCCGGCCACTACGTGGCGCTCGGCGATGGCCGAATCCTGGCATCGTCGGCCGATTACGACGAGGTGAAGGCCGCTGTTCAGCAACTTCAGCCGGTGCCCGTGTTCTACCTCATCTTCCCTGCTGAAAACGAACCGCCGTTCGAGCCCTACACCAGCAACTACTCCGCGCCATACCGCATACCGCGTCTAATCAAGTAGCCCCAGCATGCCCCAGGCCCGATGGCAAGCCGCCCCGGACGGACGCTACTGGATTGACCTGGCCCTGGCCGGGCGCGACTTGCGGGTCATGATCGATCTCGGCCTGATCGACTCCCTCCACAAGGTCGCGTTTGAGATTGACCCGGTGCTTTACGACGCGCTCAAGCAAGCGAGCGCACTGTCGCAATTTGTCCAGCGATCGCGGCGGGACGCTAGCGGCCAGCTCGCAGCGTACGACACGGGCCTGCTGACGGCCCAGGTTGTCGAACCCATCACACGACAGAGAATCGGCCCGCCGGTGTCTGTGCACGCTGCCCGCACCGTCGCGCGGCTGCCAAACCGGGTAGGCGTCGTGTTCTTCCACCGCCTGACCAGCATGAACAATCTGGCCATGGGCTACTATGCCGTCGGCAAGCTGGACCTGGCCCTGCCGCTTCTCGAGGAAACGCTCAAGGTCATGAAGGCGAAGCACGGTCCCGACCACCCCGACACGCTCACCAGCATGAACAACCTGGCCGGGGGCTACTATGCCGCCGGCAAGCTGGACCTGGCCCTGCCGCTTTTGGAGGAAACGCTCAAGCTCCGGAAGACCAAGCTCGGTGCCGACCACCCCGACACGCTCACCAGCATGAACAACCTTGGCGGGGCGTATTGGCGCTTGAAGCAGCTCGACAAGTCCATCCCCCTGCTCGAGGAGACCTTAAAGCTTCGAGAGAGAAGCTGGCCCAGGAGCAGCCGGGGCAGACGCTCGACGCGACCGGATTGGCCCATGAAGCGTACCTGCGTCTATGTGGCGGTCAACCGTTTGAGAGCCGCCGCCATTTTTTCGCCGCCGCCGCCCTGGGCATTTCTTCGTCCACGGCGGACAACGACTGGGCCTACGCCCGCGCCCGGCTGCGCGTGGAAATCGAGAAAACTTGAGGTAGTAACGGGACGCTGGCTCGACACTTCGGTGTGTTAGATCGACGCGCACGGGCGCTCGACTAGAATGGTAGCAACGATCACGCTCCACCCGAAGTCCACCGAGAACGAGCCGTGACGCCTCCACCCGCAACCAAGGGGACCAGGCCATTCTTGCCAGGCCGACGCAAGCTACGTCGGCGACGAAAGGACGGTGCCATGATACTTGCTCCCTCCATCCTCGCGGCCGATTTCAGCCGGCTTGGCGACCAGGTCGCTGAGGCCGAACGCGCCGGCGCCGAACGCATCCATGTCAACGTCATGGACGGCCATTTCGTCCCGAACCTCAGCATGGGCCCCGCCGTCGTCCGCTCCTTGCGGCCGCGCACCCGGCTGCCGCTCGAAGTCCATCTCATGGTCGAGGCGCCGGCGAAGTTCGTCGACGCGTTTATCATGGCCGGTGCCGACGCGCTGATCTTCCATCACGAAGTAGTGGCCGATCCGGGCCCGCTGCTCGCCCACATCAAGAGCCACGGCAAACGTGCGTGCATGGCCGTCAACCCGGAGACGCCGGTTGAAACGCTCGAGCCGGTGCTGCCGCTGCTCGATCTGGCGCTGTGCATGACGGTGCATCCCGGCTTCGGCGGCCAGTCTTTCCTGCCGCAGAGCCCTGAGCGCATCCGCCGGCTGCGGGCGCTGATCGACCGGCTCCATCCGCACTGCGAGCTGGAGGTCGACGGCGGCATCGCTCACGACACGCTGCCGGCGGCGCTGGCGGCCGGCGCCAACGTGTTCGTCGTCGGCACCGGCATTTTCGGCCATCCGCACGGCATCACGGCCGCCATTGCGAAGCTGCGTGCCCTGGCCGGGCGTGACACGCCTCTTGTCGCACCCTAGCTGCGCCGGAGGCGCACGGCAATTTCGCCAAGCTCGTCCGTAGCATTGGCGAAGTGCCCCGCTGACGCATGGGCTTCTCGCGAATGTCGTTGCGCCTTGCAAACCGGCGACTTCGCCACTTCGCCACGTGCTCGCCCGCCGCCTCGGTTGGCGATATTCTCACTGTCCATGTTCCCGCAGCAGCACGGCTAGGTTCTGTCGGCTCATCGCGTGCTGCGGGTCCAGCTCCAGCACCGCGCAGGCGCTCGCTCCGCGCCCGGCCAATCGCGCCCCTCCTGCAATAACACATGGCTCAGCGCGATCCGCGCCGACAGCGCCCGCGGCTGCCGCGTGATCATGTCCTCCAGCAGCTGCCGCGCCGCTGCATATTCGCCGCGCGCGTGCTGCAGCCGTGCGCGCAACACTTCGATCTCCAGCGCTGTGCCGGGTGCGCTCGGCAGCCGGCCGATCACGGCCTCCAGGCCCGGCCCGTCGCGCCCGCGATGCACACGTCGGCCAGGCCGTAGTGCGCCGGCGCGTACCGCGGCTGTTCGGCGAGCGCCTGCTGCCACTGCGCCACGGCGTCGTCCAGCCGGCCCGCGGCAAGCAGCCGTCGCAGCCGCTCGCGATTCACGTCGTCGAGCCGGTCGTCGGCGTCCATCCAGAAGATCCAGTCACCGGTCGCGTGCCGCAAGCTCTCGTTGCGGGCCGCGGCGAAGTCGTCGATCCAGGGGAAGTGAAACACCTTCGCGCCCAGCTTCCTGGCGATGGCCACGGTGTCGTCGGTCGAGCCGGTGTCGACGACGATGATCTCGTCCGCCAGGTCCGCAAACGAAGCGATGCACGCACGCAGGTTGTGCGCCTCGTTCTTGACAATCAGCACGAATGACACCTGCCGGCCGTCGACGCCGCCGTTGAGGTGGTAGCGTGGCTGTTCGTGCGAGCGCGTCGCGGACGTAGCGTCCGTCGGCACTGCCCGCCCACCGACGCTGCCAGCGTCGGCCACGAATCGCGCGCAGCGCCGCCAGTCGCGTCTCCGCAATCGCCGCCGCATGGCCCCACGTCAAGCGCGCCCGCACGTGTTCGCGCACCGCGCCCCGCGCTGCGCGCCGCCGCGGGATGCTCGTACACGTACCGCAACAGCACTCGCAGCGCATCCGCGTCCGGCTCCACCAAAAACGGCGTGTCCACCGTCTCCAGGTTGTCGATCCGCTTCTCGCCGAGCATCACGACGGCATACGGCAGCAGGTACGCCGTCTCGTCGGTGGCGTAGTCGAGCACCGGCCCGAAGCCCGTGACGATCACCGGCAAGCCGCTCGCCATCGCCTCCGCCGCCGGCAGGCAGAACCCCTCCCCGCGATACGGTTGCACAACGACATCGCAAGCCCGGTACAGAGCCGCCATCTCGACGTCGCTCAGCTCGTCGGCAATGTACTCGATCGCCGGCGCATGCGGCAGTTTGCCCACCTGCTCGATTGGTGCCTGGGCGGTCTGTCCCTGGTAGAACGTCCCGACACCCATGTCCTTGACCACCAGGCAAACGTCGTCCTTGTCGCAGAACACTTGCCGATACGCCTTGAGCAACAGGTCGAAGCCCTTGCGCGGCAGCGTGCCGCCGACAAACAGCAGCTTGCAGCGTTTGGTTGTCTTCAGCGGGAACGGTTCAGTCCGTGGGGCAGGCGTCCCGCCTGCCATCAGCGGCAGGCGGGACGCCGGCCCCACGAACGGCTCGCCGTCATCGTGGAAGAATGCCTCGGCAACGCCAAGCGGCACGACGTGGACCTTCGCCGCCGGCACCCCGCCCTGCACAAAGCCATTGCGGACAAACGTGCTCGGCACCCACAGTTCGTCCACGCGATCGCGCAGCGGCGCCACCCAGGCACGCGGGATGCTGCCGAATTCCCACGGCTGGAAAATCACCCATCGGCCCTCGCCCGGCGGCGTGAAGTCGGGCGGCCATTGGTGCGACACGTGGACATCCGCCGGCCCCGATAGCGCCTTGCCCACGCAATCGGCAAGGCTCGCCGGCAACGCCACCCGCGTCCCCGGCGGCTGCGTCCCCGAGGGCGCTTGCAGCGACAGCTCATGCCCGCGCGCCGCGAGCACCGCGCACAGGTTGCGATTGACCAGCGCCAGCGAATGGACCGCGTCCTGCGCCCCTTGCCACACGATGCGCAACCGATCGTGGGCGACGCTGCCAGCGTCGCCAGGCTGTGCGCCGACGCTGGCAGCGTCGCCCACGGCAGGGCCCTCCGCAAAGCGCGCTTCCGTCGGCAGCTTGCCCGGCTCCGCCGCCGCCAGCCGGCGCCGCGCACGCCCCAGCTCCATCTGCCGCGCAACGCGCCCCACCCGCCCGAGCACGTCGTGCAGCACGCGCGCGGTCACCATGTCGTAGGGGTCACCTCGCAGCGCTTCCTCCAGGTGCGGCACCGCCTCGGCCAGCCGCCCGTGCCGCGCCAGCGCCAGCCCAAGTGCCGCTCGCGTCGCCGGCAAATCCGACCGCAGCAGGCACGCCGAATAGAAATGGGCCAGGTCGCCGGTGAGCTCGCCGAGTAGCGCGTGCAACCGCCAGCGCAACAGTTCGATCTTCGCGCGGCTCTCGCCCTCCGGTTCGGCATGCTGCGCACGGCGCGTTCCCACTCCACCCGCAGCAGCTCGCAGCCATACGGCGCTAGCGAATCGGTGAGGAAAGCCGGATCGTAGCGGAATTCGCCAGAATTCCGAGAAACGTCACCGCAATTCTGGTGATTTTCGCTACACGGAACGGCGCTATCGAGCACCGCCAGCACGCGGCGGGCCTGGTGGGCGGCCGGCTCGCGCTGGCCAAGCGCCACCAGCGCGTGCGCCAGGTTGAGCCCGGCGACGACGTGCCGCGGGTCGGCCGACCACGCATCCTGAAACGCGTTCGCCGCCGCCACCAGGTCCGCCGCCCGCTGCGGCGCCGGCGCCAGCGCCAGCACCCCGCGAGCATTGAGCAGCGCCGCATCGCACGGCCGCTCCGCGAGCGCGGCCATCAGCTCTGGATCGGGACCGCCCGTGACGGGGCCGAGAGGATCGTACAACGACATGGAGGTTTCTCCCAGGAGTGTTATCGCCGTGACCAAGGGCCGACGGGTTGGAGTCCCGGCTTTAGCCGGTCTTTTCCGGCTAAAGCCGGGACTCCAAACCGATCGCTCAATGCCTGATGCCGCCGTTGCGGTTCGCGTCGGCCGGCTGCGGCGCCGGTGCGCCGTGGGCAAGGTGCGCGTGCCGAAGTGGTGGATGAACAGGTCGCGGCAGCACGCCAGCGTGAAGCCCGCTTGCCGTGCCTTCGCGCTCAGAATATCGCTATCGAACAGGCTCAGGTCGGTCCACTCATTGAGGCCCGGGCCCACGCGGTCCAGCACCGCTCGCCGAATCAACAGGCAGAAGCCGCCGAGCCGTTCGCTCTCGACCCACTTGCCGCGGTTGGTTCCCGCGAAATCGCGCGCGAAGCTCTGCACCGCGTCCATGTCCACCAGCGCCTCGCCCGGCCGTGCTCCCTTCTTCGGACCGAGCCGATACGGGACCGTCTCCACGAGCTGCGGCGGCGCTGCGTAGTTCGACATCGGTCCCACCAGCCCGATTCCGTCCGACATCTTCGCCAGCGCCGTCAGCGCAGCGAGCCATTTGGGCGTCACCACCGTGTCGTTATTGAGCAGGCACACAAATTCGCCGCGAGCCTTGGCCAGCGCCTCCTTGCACGCCGCCGAGATATCCAGGTCGGTCGCCGCCCGGCAAATCTCGACGCGCAGCCGGCTCACCAGCCCATCGCGCAGCCCGGCCAGATACTCCGCGGTGCCGTCGAGGGAGCCGATGTCGAGGAAGATCAGCTCGAAGGGTTCTCGGCTGTGACGCAGGACGCTCGGCACGCATATTCGTGTGTATTCCAGCATCCCGCAGCACGGAATCACCAGCGACACAAGCCCCGGTGGCGACGTGATAGACAGCGTGTTGTTAGCCATGATGTGACCTCGTTCTCTTCTGAGTCCCGGCAGGGACCGCCTTTTCCGAGTCCCGGTAGGGACCGCCTTTTCCGAGTCCCGGTAGGGACGAAAGATAATAGCCCAGGACGTAAGTCCTGGGTTTACGCGACAGGAAAACAGGTTGGAGTCCCGGCAGGGACGGCAGAAACGTACCCCACGCGCTCGCTCTGCCGTCCCTGCCGGGACTCAACCCTCGGTTATGCCGCGTAACCCAGGACTTACGTCCTGGGCTACTATCTTTCGTCCCTACCGGGACTGATCGGAATTTCCTCGCGTTCTTTGTCCGCTTTCGCGTATTTGCTCACCAGATTGATCAGCAACAAATACTCCTGCTGGTGCCGCCGTGCCTGCAGCGCCACCACTTCCTGCTGCTTCTGCAACAGCCGCTCGCGATACTCGCCGGTCTTGTCCAGCGCCAGCGCCTCCGCCATCCGCGCCAGCGCCTGCGGATACTCCCGCTCGCGCACATGCACCCACGCCAGGTTGTAGCGCGCTCGCACGTCGGCCGCGTTCACCGCCAGCGCCTTTTCGTACGCCGACCGCGCCTTGCCGGTCCGGCCCCATTCGAACAGCGCGTCGCCCAGCGCGTTCCACAATTCCGCCGAGCAGCTCGGATTGAGCGCCAGCGCCACCCTGGCCATGTCCGCCCCCGCCTTCGGGTCGCGCAGCGAGAACGTGAGGAACTGGCTCACCTCGCACAGGAGCACCCAGTTCCGCGGTTGCAGGTGCAGCGCCGCGCGATAAAATCCCGCCGCCAATTCGAACCGCCCCGCCTTGCCGCACGCCCGCGCCTTCTGGATCGGCTCCTGCAGCCGCTGGTGCGCCGCCTCGCCGAAACGCTCGTAGAACCGCTCGAACACCTCGTGCGCGAGCTTCGGGGCCAGGAGCCGCGCATGGATGCCGCGGCCCTCCTCGCCCGCCGGCTCGAAATATTGGCAGCGCTTGCCCTCGCCGAAATATTCCCGCAGCAGCGCAAAGTTGACGCCGACGAAGGTCGCGAGACTGAAGCGCTGGTGCTCGAACTCATCGTCGCGGGTGATCTGTGTTTGCCCGTAGTCGTTGACCAGGATGAACCCGCCGTCGGCAAGCATGCCGAGCAACTTCTCCAGGCACTGGATCGCCCCGTAACTGTGCAAGAGCCGCTTCGTCATCTTGCGGCCATACGCCACCGCGAACTCGCCGTAAGGCAGCGCCGGCCATGGTGGTCTGCTCGCTCCGCGAGCGGACGTTGCCGGCCCTGTCGCAAAGACCTCCGCGCCTCCGCCAGGCATGTCCGCTCGCGGAGCGAGCGGACCACCATGGCGCACCGGCTGATAGTCGTACTCCGACGCGAATAGCCCATACACCTCCAGCAATTCATCGCGAGCGCGTGGGTCGCTCGACCGCGCCCGCTCGCGCAGCTGCTCCGCCGTCAGGTCGGTATAATCCGCGAGCCGCACGTTGCGCGACGCAGGTGCGGACGCACAACTGCCGCACGGCTTCGCCGTCGAGCTCCAGCACCGCCGCCGGCAAGCAATCGAGCAGATAATTCAGAAACACCGCGCGCAGCCCTGGGCCTTTGCTCCCCTCTCCCCCTCGGGGGAGAGGGGTTGGGGGTGAGGGGGCCGACGTCACGAAGGCCGGGGCTGAGGGGAGAAACCCCACATCCGCGAGCAGCGTCTCCGGTTCCAGCGCATCGACCTGGCGCACGCGATAGCGCCCCGGATGTTCCGCCAGCACGCCGTGCCGCAGCACATCGTCGAGCATGCGCCGCGAACGGTCGGCCGCGATGTACGTGAGCCGCTCGTAGTAATCCTTCTGGTGCTGCCGGCACAGCGTCCTTACGTGGTCGAGGAAATAGCGCGCGAACAGCCCCACGCCGATGCCCAGCTCCAGCACGACGATGTCGTCTTCGAGCGTCCCGTTCGCGTCCGCCGCCAGCAAGCCGGCGAAGAACACGTCGGCCGCGTTCCGGGACAGCGACCCATCATTATTGACGGTAAAAGGCACCGGCGCCGAGTCGGAGAGGAACGCCTTGTTTCCCCGCTGGCGTAGGTACTCCTGCCCAAGGAGCCATTCGAGGCTATTTCCGAGCGCGACGAAATCTTGAACAATTTCACGTCCCGCCTGCGCATGCGCCAGCACCTGCTCGCCGGGCGACCCGGTGTGCAGCCGCGAATCGCGCGGGCGGGAGTGATCTCTAGTGCTCATGGTGCAAAACCCTCCACCGGTCGCCATCTTTCTGGTGCATCGCCGCCGCTGGCGAAAGCCAATTATTCGGCCCATGTCTTCTCTGCGTCTCTGTGTCTCTGCGGTTCAATTCCTCTTCGTCAGCCGCGCTCGAACAGCGCCACCTCGACCTGGACGACGACGAGGTCGCCGGGGCCGAAATCGCTCAGGCTGGCGCGGCAGACGATGCTGCCGGCGTGCAGCTCGGCGGCGACTTCCACGCCGCCGATCGCGCTGCTGGCCGCCGCCGGGTCCGCGGTGCGCGTCAGGTACGCGCGGACGGCCGTCGTGCCGAGGAAACACGCGGCTGGCCCCAGCGCGGCCGCCAGCGGCACGCATTGCTCCTGCGTCTCGGCGCCGGTGAGCCGAAACTCGAACGTGTGCGTCAACCGCGGCTGGGTCGATGCCGATGTGCGCGGGAGCGCCCCGCGAACGGGCCGGGGGCCTTCCACGGCTGCCGGGCTCCCGTCGTGATAAAAGGTGGACGTCTCGCGGCTACCACTGGTCATGCCGCCTTGGGCGTCATACGTAAACGTCATTACGCTTCCCAGCGGACGCTGGTTGGAATCGTTGCTCGCTTCGCTGCTCATGGGTGCTCCTCGCATGGTTGTTGGTGCCGACTGCCCCGACCCGTCCGTCCCGTCCTCCGACTGCACTCTTTAAAAGCCCAGCTGCCGGTATCTTCGGGCCATCGCTGATTCCCCAGCATGGCGTGCCTCAGGAAACATGGAATCCAGCAACTCGATACAAGGGGCCGCTAACGAGGGATTCCGCGTGGCGATCCCGAATCGAGCTGCGTCCCGGCCCAAATTCTCACGAAATTCCCTGAATGTCCCGAATGTTTCCCAAGCTTTCGTGGCGCAATGCCCTTTATTCGTCTGTATTCCTTGCAGTTTATTAGTCTAGTCATTCGCCTCCCTCTCAGGGGCACTTGTTCAGAAACAGAGTGAAGGATTCCGAGTTAAAAGTCGCCGTACTTTGTTTTTCGTGCAGGTTTCGGCTTCGCATGCGCCCCACCGCCTGGCGAGCCTCGCAAGTTACTCTTGCCGCGGGCGCACCTAATGCCAACTTTTCGATGATTGTTCGAGCATCCGCAGTACCAATCTTTTCTAAGGCCTCTAATGCGCGAATGGGCCGAAGCATCACACCCCGAGTAATAGGAAAGGAATGGCTCCTTAACAATTGTTGAATTCGTCTCCGGCCCTCCAACGATGGCTTAGCCTCAAGTCTAGCAAGCAACGAACAATCTGCGAGTTCGCCCAGTTTCTCTAAGTGCCGCATGGCGCCATCACGCACCAGGAATCTGTCGTCATCTAACTCGTCTATGAGTCTCTCGATGGTCTCGTCGGGCACCGCAGCCGCCGGTCTGAGTTTGCGCCGGAAAAAAGCAATTGCGTCAGAGGGACTTGACATTAGCGCGCAGATAGCCTCGTAGGCCCTAGCCGACGTAATGTCTCCGATGTCTTCCCACAGTTGGTCAAGTCGTGGGTCGTTAGAGTTTACACCGCCTCGTGCCGCTCGGTCTTGGAGATGACACGCGATTCTGCATACGTCCCAGAATATTATCACGCCATTCTTACTTCCGGACGCAATCATGTTGCCGTCGCGGGAAAATGAAATCGCGGTTATAGTATCCGTATGCCCTTTCAAGACAAGCCTTTGTCCTGTTGAATGAAACTCCCACAAGTAGACGTTCTTTGGTCCACCCCCGCTTGATCCCCCTGCACTCGCAACGGTTCTGCCATCCGGCGAGAAAGCCAAGCATTCGATTGGCTCGTCCGTCTGAATCCCGTATAATTCGCGCCCATTGCCAATTTCCCACACGCGAAGCATACCACTCCTATCTCCAGACGCGATATACTTCCCGTTCGGAGAAAACAGGATGCTACTAATTGGGCTCTTATGCCCCTTTAATACGCTCTTGGCTTTTCCCCTATCGGCGCTCCAAAGCAGGATCCTCCGGTCGTCTTCACCAGACGCAAGAAGGTCGGGGTCGGACCCAAAGGCAACCACGTTCCCGAAGGGCACGTCCGTGGGTGCCTGGAACTCACGCTCTATTACTCGCAACAGATCCCAAATAACGATAGATTGGTCCCAATACCTTGCAGCGATGTGGCGCCCATTGGGAGAAAACGCGATTGACACCGCCTTCCTTTTTCGTGGCGGAAATGTCGTTAGGCGTAATCTGGCGCGGCGCTGCCAAACGTCAATAGCTCCGTCCTCATTACTTATTGCAACGAGATCTCCTCCAGGAGAGAAACACATCGTCATCATATCCCACTTTTCATAATAGCACTCCTTAAGGACCTTTCGCGTCTCGATGTCAAATTCGCGAATGCGCTGGTCACGCGTTGATGCAATTAACAGTGTCGGCAGATTGTCTAGGAAGCATAACGAGTGCACTGGTAGCTCGCTGGAATCGTGTGCCCTATTATTAGATCGGAGGGCCGAGTTACCCGCGGCTAGGCCCTGGCCCGGGGGCGCTGGATTGGAAACGCAATCTTGAAGCGCGCACCATGATGTCACGGCGAAGACGACAAGAACAGACGCCGAAGTCACCAAGCTAGACCGATCCCTATGTTGGACCGACGTACGTTGGAAGCACTGTGAACGGCTTACCGCCTGGCCCGTAATGTGCGAGAACTTCAAAGGTCTGCTTCTTGTTCTTGTACTCATAGGCTGTTCCTTCCACCTTCATGGCCTGAGTTAACACGTCGAAAACTGGCTGCGGATCTGTCGCGATGGTAATCGGTTGAAAACTGGATTTTCCAGCTGCATCTCTGGAAAACCCCCAAGAAAGGATGCCCAATATCTTGTTTTGATCGATAGATGCGACCGCAGTAAAGAAGGTCTGGTTAATTGCACCCGCAAGATTCGTGCCGGGAAAGTCCACCATTTTTGCAGCGGCGCCCATCGCCCCGTTTCCAATAACAATTTGCTCATTCTGCGCCCTATAGCTACCGTCTGCCCAGGTGATACCGTAATATGGAGTATTCGATGGAAAGCTCACGTCGGACATATATCCGCCCGCTGTCAGGGGCTTATAATAAAATGTAAGGTCACCGGTGGCCTTGCTGAATGGGTAAATTATGGCGCCATCAACCGTGGTCCTAGCTATTTGGATAAAAGCAATTTCCTTAAACGCTTTTGCGTTCTTATTTGGCTTAAAGGTTAACGAGAACGCGTTGCGCCCGCCAATTATTATCTGTGACGAGCTGTAGTCACCAAAGTCTCCAAGCGGAACGAGGCCGCTAGAGTCTCGGGTGGAATCGCGCCAGCCCCTGGAGAATCCGGGGTTTCTCGCGTTTCCGCAGGACGCGAGGCTGCGAACTTGGCCGGTTGACATTGCAAAAGAGGGGCCTTTCCTGCCCAATGTTGGTGCGAACCGCCACTACAGGAAAGGATTCCCCCATGAAGCAGTCTACCCTGGCGGCCATGCTGCCGGCAATCCCGGATCTGTGCGATGTGCTTGAAGTGCTGATTCGTGCGCTGCCTCAGTTTCTGAAGCTCATTGCTCTGATTCGACGCTTTCGCCAAGAACCGGTCACGCCGGTGCGCGCCTGTGCGTTTGAAAACGAGTTGGCGGCGATTGCACGTGAAGCGAATCGAATCATCGTCGAGCACGAATTCAATGGCATCGAGCCACAACGCCGCGACGAGTGCCCGTTGCGGCTGCGGTTTGCCGGCAAGGTCTACCGTCGTCGGCCCAAAAGCCGCAAGTGGGTCGGCAGCTTGTTCGGTGAGATCGAGCTGCATCGCTATTTGTACCAGCCCGTTGAGCCCGGCGAGCCAGCACTGGTTCCGCTGGAGAAACAGTTGGGTATCGAAGCTGGGCTGGCGACCGCGGCCCTGGCGGAACGCGTCGGTGTGTTGTCGGTGGACCACGAGCAGGACCAAGTCCGCACCCTCCGGCAGCGCCAGCACAACGTCTGCTGGTCGGTGCACAGTTTGCGTAAGGTGACCGCGACGCTGCGGGATGGCTTGGCCCCGTTTCGCGAAGAAGCGCAAGCAAACAAGTTGCTGGAATTGCTGGACAAAGCCTTGGCGTCGAAAGGCAAGCATCCGCCGACGCTGGCAGCGGGTCGAGATGGCATTCACGTGCCGATTCGCAAGCAGGGCTATCACGAGGGCAGCACGGCGACGGTATCCGTCTGCGACCGGCGTGGCAAACGTCTAGGCACCGTCTACCTCGGACGGATGCCCGAATCAGGCCAGGCAACGCTGTCGGCACAACTGACCGCGTTGCTGACCAAGGTGCTGACGCGATGGCACGCCGCAGGGCGGCGCGCGCCCCGTTTGGCCTACATCACGGATGGTGGCAGTCACCCAAAGGAATACTACCAGAAAGTGCTGCGTCGCATGGACGATCCATGGCATCCAGGGCGGAAGCTAGCCTGGCAGTGGGTCCTGGACTTCTGGCATGCCTGCGGCCACGTCAATAAAATCGCCCAAGCGTTGTTTGGAGCCGGAGCCAAGGCTTCGCACTGGTTTGCGAAATGGCGGCACTGGCTGCGTGACCGCCGTCAGGGCGTGACCCAAGTATTAAGGTCGATGATGTGGCACTACAACAACGGTCGCAAGCTCGGCAAGGCCAAGACCGAGGACTACTGGACAGCCTACCGCTACATCCGCAAGCACGCAGTGTGGATGAAATACTGGCAGTATCGGGGACAGGGGATGCCCATTGGCAGCGGTGTAACCGAGGCGGCCTGCAAGACGGTGTTCAGCGAGCGCCTGAAACGCTCGGGCATGACTTGGGGCTGCGAGGGTGGCCAAGTGATTCTCGACTTGCGCGTGTTAGTGTTGAGCAAGATCTGGCGTGAGGTGCACGAAAACTACCTACGCTCGAAACCACAGCCTACGGTGGTACAAGCGGCAAGTCAACGGGTCTCCCAGGGCCATATCCTCAAAAAAGCTGCATAACAGCGGGGCATGGCGCGACGCCACCCAGAGTCTCTTGTATTTACGGAGCGATTCTGGACGTACCGATATAGATTATTGTCCCCCGCCCCGAACCCCAGCGGATCCTGGCTCTGCCAGCGCCCGGTTCCTGGGTCGTACCACCGCGCCCGGTTGTACTGCAAGCCTGTCTCGACATCGAACTGGCGCCCTGTCCACGCATAATTCCCGCGATACGCGGAGTTCGTCTCGGTGATGATGTTCCCGAAGCCGTCGTAGACGAGCGCGTCCTTGACGTTGCCGCTGTTGTCGAGCACGTCGCGCACCGAGCCCAGGTAATCGGTCAGGTACCAGTACTGGACGCCCGCATCCTGCCGCGCGAATAGCTGATCCACCTGGTCGCCGTGCAGATATCGCGTCTGCAGGCTGTTGCTGCCGCTTAGCTCCGCCCACACATTGAACTTCGCGTTCCCCATCGAGCCCGCGAGGGCCGGGTTCCAGCCGTCCACGGCGTACCGAGTCACGGTCGGGGAGCCGCTGCCCGTGGGGTAGTCGTCGCGCTCGGCCAGATTGCCCCATACGTCATACTTATAGTCCACCTCCTTCAGGAGCGGGTCGCCGGTGCCGTAGGTTAACGGGTCGGAGGCCCACAGCTGCGCCTTGACCAACTCGTTTTTGTTGTCGTACCCGTACGTCCAGGCCTCGCCGCCGGAGATCGCGACCTTCATCGTCTCGTTGCCGGCGGCGTCGTAAGTGTAGTTCCACGTGCCATCTGATTCCAGCTCGTTGCCGGTCCCGGTGGAATAGCCGGTGTTCGTGCGGTTGCCTTCGGCGTCGTACGTCGGCGTCGCGGTGCCGTCACCGGTCAATTCGCCGTCGGCGTCATAACTGTAGCTCGTCGGGGTGCCGCCGTTGATCTGCTCGCTGGTGATCTCCCCGTCCGCGTCATAAACGTTCGTGTAGTTGGCGATCGTGGTAGCGCCGCTCTTGTCGGTTTGGCCGGTGCGGTCGCCGACGGCGTCGTAAACGTAACTGCTGGTCGCCACGATCGTCGTGCCCGCCAGGTCGCTGTAGCGCGTGGTGCCGGTCAGCTCGTTGTCGGCGTCGTACGACTGATTGATGCGCATCGGCGTCAGACCGGTGCCGCCGAAGAGCTGCTGCGTCAAGTTTCCATTGGCGTCATACGTGTTCGTGGTGACGCCGCCGAAGCTATCCTGGATCTTCGTGCGGTTGCCGGCGCTGTCATAGGTAAAGGTCAGCGCGACGCCCCACGGCCCCTGCACGGTGCTGGTTTCGCCCGTGGCATCGTAGGTCATCGTGTAGGTGCCGACGCTGTTGGCGGCGGTGAGCTGGTTGCCGTTGGCGTCGTAGGTAAACGTCACGTAGCTGGTGGAACTGTCGGCGTTGTGCCAGGTCTGGCCGATGTTGTTGCCGTCGGCGTCGAAGCTGTAGTCGATGCGCCGGCCCAGGGCGTCGGTCTCGGACGTGAGCCGGCTGTCGGCGTCATACGCCATCGTGCTGGAGCCGCCGGTAGGCGTGATTTCCTGCACGACGCGGTTCAGGTCGTCATAGACGAACGTGGTCACGTTGCCATCGGCGTCGATTTCGTTGACCTGCCGGCCGAACGAGTCCAGCACCATCGTCGTGCGATTGCCAAGCGGGTCGATCGTGGCGACTTGCCGGCCGTAAACGTCAAATACCGTCGTCGTGTAATGGCCCAGGCTGTCTTCGCTGGCGACAGCGCGGCCATACGCATCGTAAATCGTGGTGACGAAATGGCCCAGGGCGTTTTCGGTCGCGGCGACCCGTCCGTAGCTGTCGAAGACCGTCGTGACGAAATTGCCGAGACTGTTCTCGGTGGCGACTTGCCGGCCGTAACTGTCGTAAATGGTCGTGACAAAATTCCCGCGGCCATCCTCGGTCGCGGCGACGCGGCCGTAGCTGTCAAAGATCGTGGTGGCAAAAACACCTAGCTGGTTCTCGGTCGCAACGACCCGGCCGAGCGAATCGTAAATCGTGGTCACATAGTTCGCGCGGGCGTCCTCGGTCGCGGACACGCGTCCGTGGCTGTCATATATCGTGGTAGTACGATTACCTAGCGCGTCCACCGTTGCTTGCACTCGGCCGTAGCTGTCGTACACCGTCGTGACAAAGTGGCTGCTGGCGTCCTCGGTGGCCACCTGCCTCCCATAGGAATCGAATATTGCCGTGGTGCGATTGCCCAGCGGATCGATCGTCACGTCAGCGCGGCCGTAGCTGTCGTATAGCGTGGTGGTGATATCACCTAGCTGGTCGATTTGCTCGCTGACGCGGCCGTAGCTGTCGTAAACCGTGGTTGCAAAGCCCAGACTCGTCTGCGTCGCCACCGGCTGCCCGTAGCTGCCGTAGACCGTCGTTGTGCGATTTCCCAGCGCGTCGACCGTGGCCTGCGGTCGCCCGTAAGCGTCGTACAGGGTCGTGACGGCATTGCCGAGGACGTCGACGTTAGCGCTGACGCGGCCGTAGGCGTCGTACACCGTTGTCGTGAAATGTCCGTAGGTGTCTTCCGTAGCTACCTGCCGGCCGTAAGCGTCGTAAATGAAGCTCGTCGTGTTGCCAAGGTCGTCCACCTGGGCGATCGTGTTCCCGGCGACGTCATACACCGTGGTGGTGAAATGACCATACTGGTCTTCGGTCGAGACCTGCTCGCCGGTACTGTCGTAGGTGTACGATGTGCGATTGCCATACTGGTCTACCGAGGCAATGAGTTGTCCACCGGCGTTGTATACATTGGTCGTCCGGTTGCCGTAGGTATCGAGTGTGCCGATTTCGCGGCCGTTGGCGTCATAGGTAAAACTCGTTCGGGAACCATACTCATCGACCGTCGCGATCACCTGTCCGGCCGCGTCGTAAACCGTCGTCGTCCAGTGTCCCAGGTAATCTTCGGTGCCGGTCAACCGGTTATTACTGTCATACACGTACGAGGTGCGGTTGCCGAACTCGTCCACGGTCGCGCCGACGTTGCCGAACACGTTGTACACCGTGGTGGTGCGATTACCTAATGGATCGATCACGGTCGTTTGCCGGCCCACGGCATCGTAAAGATACGTAGTCACATTTCCATACACATCGCTGGTCGTCACCACCTGGCCGGCGCCGTCGTAGGTCGTGGTGGTGCGCGTTCCATCCGGGTTGATCGTGCCGGTGGGCCGGCCCATCGCGTCATACAACGTGGTCGTGATCGTGCCGTCGGGCTGCTCAACCGACGTCTGGTCGCCGGCCGCATCGTAGCCGTACGTGGTCCGCAGGCCGGTCGGCGCGATGGTTGCGATCAGGTCGTTGTGGCTGTCGTAAACGTACGAGGTGATGTGCCCTAGCGGATCGGTGACGGAGATCAGCAGCCCGCCCGAGTAGGTATAGGTCCACGGGTCGGCATAGGTTTGCAGGTCGCCGGTCCCCGTGTACGTGTAGGTCTGCAGGTTGCCGAGCGGGTCCTCGATCGACGTCACCTTGTGGAACGTCGGATCGTACTGCATGGTGGTCGTCGCGGCATCCGGCGTCGTGATGGTGGTCTTGTCGCCGTAGGCGTCGTAGCCGGTTTGCGTGAAGCGGCCCAGCGCGTCGAGCGCGCCGGTTTCGTTGTAGTTACCGTCATAGACGAACTGCTGCAGGGCGCCGTCGGCGGTTTCGATCTGCGTCGGCTGGCCCGCGGGGCTCAGCGTGATCGTCGTGGCGTTGCCGAGCGCGTCGGTGACGACGGCGACCGCCTGGCTCAGGTTGATCGCGGAGCTGCCGAAGCCCTGGGACAGGACCGGCTGGATCGACGGCGTGTCGCCCAGGCCGGCGTTGAGCGACTGCAGCATGCCCTGGCTGTCATAGGTAAAAGTTGTGGTAGCGTCGGCGTTCTGCTTGACCGTCATCCGGCTGTTGCCGTCATAGACGAAGCTGAGCAGCCCAGCATCGGGAAGCTCGATGCCGGTCAGATTGCCGCTACCGTCGTGGGTGAGCGTGGCCGTGCCACTGGGCATCTGGGCGGTTTGCAGGTTGCCGCTGCCGTCGTAGCCGAAGGTGACGACGCGGGCATCGGGGGTCGCGATGCCGGTCAGCTCGCTGCCGCTGTAGGTAAAGGTCGTGATCTGGCCGTCGGCGGTGACGGCGCTTGTTTCGTAGCCGCTGCTGTTGAAGTAAATGGTGGAGAGGCCGCCGCTGGCCACGTAGGTGTAAATACCCGTGAGCGAATTTTGCGTGAGCGTGCCGTAGTCGCCGGCCGGGCTGGTGAAGCTGCCGGACCAGCCGGAGGCGAAAAAGCTGCCCAGGCCCGCGCCGTCTTTCCACTCGACGCCGCCGGTGATGGCGATGAGGCGGTTGACACCCGCAATGGTCCAGCCGTTGCCGGCGGTGACGCCCTCGCTGCTGCTGCTGACGTTGAAGTAGGCGGTACCGCTGAGGGTCGTGCCGAACCCGCCGGCCGGGGTCAGGGCCACGGACCACGCATACGCACCGGAGGCGGTGACCTCGGTGGTCGACTGCACGTCCATGACCAGCTCGTCGCCGGCGGAATCTCCCGTGGTGTTAAACGACACGGCACTCTGGGCCGAACCGGCCCACGTGAGTTGAGCCGTGATGCTCGTCGGCAAGGACATTCCGGCGGGCGTGCCGTAGCTCGCCTGGATCGTGGGATAGACACCGACGCTATCGCCATTGTAGTTGAGCGTGACGCTGCCGCTGCCGTTCAGCGCGACGCTCGTTTGGACGCCGCCGGTGGTGAGCGAGGCGCTGACGCCGGAGACGATGGTCGCGTAGAGCTCTTGCGGCGAGTTGCCGCCAGCGAGCGTGGCTAGGTTCGATCCGGTGACGACGGTGACGTTGCCGGTGCCGCTGCCGTATTCGCTGTCGCCGGTTGCGGTCACGGTGACGGTGTAGGTGCCGGCCTGCGGATAGGTATGGATGCCGCCGACATACAGCGTGGTCGTGCCGAGCGAGCTGGCGAAGACGGTGCCTGGCTGGGTGGCGCTGCCGTCGCCCCAGTTGATGGTCGCGGTGAACGCGGAGGCGGCCAGACCGCCGCTGCTATCGAAGAGGTACGCGACCTGCTGGGAAGAGGATTCAGCGACCCACGCCTGGCCGGCCACCAGGCTGGGCGTACTCACCCAGACGCCGAGCGTCGGCACCAGCCTGCTTTCGAGGGTCTGCAGCTGCGGTCGGAAGCTGGGTTTGCTGGGCCTGGACAAAGCCTGGGCGGAGCGCGCGGCACGGACCCAGAACGCGAAGAGCTTCTTCATGGCGCACCATCAAGCAGAGACCGGGGACGGAACCGGAACACGCCTGGTGACAACGGGAGCGGGAACAGTCTCACCGCAAAACGCCGGATGAAGGGCAAGCGCGGGCAAAGCAAGGTGGCTGCAGGGAGAAGGGCCAAAGTCCTTCGGCACGCAGATCCGTCTCGGTCCAGGGATGGCATCCATCAGGTGCAGTTCGATCGGGTATTCGCCCGCGGCCTGCTCCTGCGGGAGATTAAACCGAGTGTGAGGCCGGTTGTCAACTGCATTGATCCAGAAACGAATGGTATTATTGCAGACCCGCAGGAATTCCAGCGAATTCCGGGAAAAATAACACGATAAAGGCGCCCGCTTCGGGAGCCACGAGCCCGGTTGGCACTGCAGCTGACGCCAGCTGCGCGTGAATTCTTCTCTTAGCTCAACGGTGCAACCAGGCGTCGCGCGAACAGATTAAATCGTGAGGTGCAAACGCGTGGCCTCAGGTTGCCGAGCTGGTCCGAGAAACGGGCGTGCAGGACCGTCAACCCGGAGACGCCGGTCGAAGCGCTCGAGCTGCCCGGTCGCGACGTTCCACAAAGTGATGCCGTCGCGCTGATGCGCGAGAGCGACGGTGCGGCTGTCGGGCGCAACGCGGCGCACCAGTGAGCACCGAGCCCCACAACAGTGTCGGATAGCGGCTCGCCTTGGCCTCCTGCAAGCCCTTCTCAAGGTCGGCGCCTCAGCCCGCGGGCAGCTCCAGCACTTGCCGGAGGCGCGTGGCCAGCCATTCCCATTCGGAAGGGACGGCGGTCGCGACCATGCCGTAGGTTCCCTCCAGCTTGAAGGCGGCTTCTTCCACCGGCAGTATGCGCAGCAATGTGACTAGCTGCTGACTGGTGCTCGTCACGCCGGTGCTGGCGTCGGTCGTCGTGACCTGGCGCCATTCCTGCACCGCTGTCACGCCGGCTAATGCCTCGACCGGCCACTGCCGATCCCTGGCCCCGAACAGTCCCTCGCGCCGAACCGTGAGGACACCGTCACGCACGGACAGGATCACCCGGCGGCGCGCCAGGTGGCAGCCAATCAATAGGAGGATCAGCCCGATCAGAAAGAACGGAATAAGCAGCAACGCAGCCGGATGGACGACCCCGGGCCCACTGAGGACCAACAGCGCAATGAACAGCACCACGCCGGACCAGATGCTGCCGAATACCAGGAGAAAGAGGGCGCCGCTGAACACGCCGGCCGCCGGAATCGTGAAGGTCGTGCCGCCGTCGTCTTCGCTGACGATGATTCGGCTTCGGAGCGGCTGTTCGGTGCGCTCGCCGCTGAAATCGGTCCACTCCGGCACCACCGTCACCGTCGCCGGGGCCCCCTGAGCGTTGCAGCGCATCGCCAGGTCGTGGGCGAGGTACCAGAGCCAGTCGTAGGGATACATCGATGCGAGCAAAAGCGGCGCGCGATCGTCCCCGGCCGCCACCAGTTCGGTCCGATTGTGCCCGCTGTCGGCGATGACGCCCAGCTTGTGGGTGGACGCGACAGGGCGCTGCGCGTTCCGAGCGGCAGCGGACCGAGCATGTGGGTGCGACGCAGCATGCCGTCCACGAGCTCGACGACGGTGTGGCCGACGATCAGCCAGAGGGCGTACAGCACGACCGGCACCGCGATGGCCAGAGTCACGATGATGGGGATGACAAGCAGCGGCAGGCTGAACCCGATGCCCGCTGGCTGCATGCCCATCCAGACGACGAGCAAGACGCCGACGATGCCAGGTACCGCGAACATCAGGGCGGGCACGAGCAGAATCAGCCCGAGAACCAGCGCCGCCTTGCCCTTGCCGCGGGGCAGCACGTAACGGACCCCGCCCGGCAGTTCCCGTACGCGGATCGCAGCCGGCAGACCGTCAGACATCGTGATCCTCCTGTCCGCTCCCAACGACGTGCCGAGGAAGTCGTGGCATTGGGGCCAGGCAGGCAGTATACTCATTGGCTGACTCCGCTGGGATTCGCCTGTCGAAAGAGAAAACCATGTCCGATAGTGGAATCTTCAAGGCCGCCGTCAAACTGTCCCCCGAGAGTCGTGCGGCGTACCTCGACCAGGCCTGTGGGACCAACCACGAGCTGTGCCGGGAAGTCGAGTCGCTGCTGCACGCGCACGACCAGCCCGGCAGTTTTCTTCAGAGTACTCGCTTGGACTGCTCGACCAAGGCGGCACTGCCGTCTGACGAGCGAACGACGGTTCGGGGCTTGCCGATGAGCGCACGGTTACACCCTTGCTTTGCCGCCGGACGCATGGCACATCGCGTTCGCTGGTCGGTAACGGTATGCCTTGCGATCGCGGCGGTGGGGCCGGCTTCGGTGTTCGCCCAGGGCTCGCCCGACCGGCCGTTCGCCGAAGAAGGCAAGGCCCACTGGGCGTTTCAGCCGCTCAACCGGCCGCTGGTGCCGCGCGCCGTCGATGGGCATACTCCCGTCGATGCGTTCGTGCTGCATCGACTCGCGGCGCGTGGGTTGAGCATGTCGCCGGAGGCGGACCGCCGGACGTTGATTCGGCGCGCCTATCTCGATCTGATCGGATTGCGGCCGTCGCCGGCGCAGGCGGACGCCTTTCTTAACGACGCGGGGCCCGGCACCTACGAGCGGCTGGTGGATCGGCTGCTGGCGTCGCCACAGTTCGGCGAGCGCTGGGGCCGGCACTGGCTGGATGCGGCGGGCCATACCGATGTCACCGGGACCGATAACGACGCGACGATCATCCGGCTGGCGGCGAATCGCTGGCTGTATCGCGACTATGTGGTGCGGGCGTTCAACGAGGATCGGCCGCTCAACCGCTTCCTGCACGAGCAGCTTGCGGGCGACGAATTGGTGGACTGGCGTGCCGCGGAGACGTTCACGCCGCAAATGCGCGAGCTGCTGATTGCGACCGGGTTCGTGCGTGCTGCCGCCGACGATACGGATGAGAACGAGCTGAACACGCTCGACGTTCGCTACAGCGTGCTGCACCGCACGATCGAAACCGTGGCCGGCAATCTGCTGGCGATGACGCTGGGGTGCGCGCGCTGTCACGATCACAAGTACGAGCCGATCGCGCAGGCGGACTATTATCGTTTTCAGTCGCTGTTTCAGCCGGCCCTCGACCCGCAGAACTGGAAGCAGCCCAAGGACCGGCAGGTGGCGGCGCTTGGCGTCAAGGAGAAATCCGAGATCGACCGCACGAACGCGGACCTGCAAAGGCGTACCGATGAGCTGAGCAAGCGGAAGGCGGCCATAAAGGACAAGGCCGAGCAGGCGGCGCTGGATGGGGAAATCGCGAAGCTGAACGGCCAGCGTCGCACCTGGGAGAGCTTGCAAGCGGTGTACGACATCGGCCCGCCCACGCCGACGCGATTGCTGAAGCGCGGCGCATTCGATCGACCGGGCGCGGTGGTCGAACCGGGTTTCCTCGGCGTGCTGTCGGCGGCCGGCGATGAGCAGCGACTGGCTGCGATTGCGCCGGCCGGCAAGACGAGCGGCCGGCGGCTGGCGCTGGCGCGATGGCTCACCGACGCGAAGACGCCGGCGGCGCGCTCGTGCTGCGCGTGCGCGTGAATCGGGTGTGGCAGCAGTTATTCGGCCGCGGACTGATCGAAACCTCCGACAACTTCGGTTTGACGGGATCGGCGCCGACGCATCCGGAGCTGCTGGAGTGGTTGGCGGTCGAGTTCGACGCGGGTGGGCAGCGACTCAAGCCGTTCTTGAAGCTGCTGCTGACCTCCGCGGTGTATCGGCAAGCCGCGGCGGGCGGCACGACGACGCCGCGCTCAGCGGACCCTGACAATCGGCTGCTGTGGCGCATGCCGCTGCGCCGCCTCGAAGCCGAGGTGATTCGTGATTGCATCCTCAGCGCCAGTGGCACGCTCGACCTTCAGGCGGGTGGGCCGCCGGTGCCGGTGGAGCCGCGGCCCGACGGCACGTTTGTGGTGCGCGGCGAGGGGGCGCCGACGGCGCAACGGCGGAGCCTCTACCTGCTGTCGCGGCGCAACTATCACGAGACGCTGTTGGGCGCATTCGACCTGCCGAACCTGACGACGGCCTGCACTCGGCGCAGCAGCTCGGCCGTGGTTGGGCAGGCGCTGACGCTGCTCAACGGCCCGTTCGTCCTGGAGCAGGCGGGCAAGCTCGCCGAAAGAATCGCGAAGGCTGCAGCGGCGCCGACCGGCGCATCGGCGAAGCGTTCGCGCGCGTTCTGTGCCGGCCGCCGACGGAGCGTGAGCTGTCGCTGAGCCGCGCGCTGCTTGTGAAACAGGCGGACCACTACCGCAAGGCGGGGCAGCCACAGCAACAGGCGGAACAGCGGGCCATGGCGCATCTTTGCCACATGCTGCTGAATACGAGCGAGTTCCTGTATACACCCTAGCGGGAGACATCCGCAATCCGAAGCACGAAATCCGAAACCAATTCGAAGCATTCGAATCCCATGACCAGAACAAATCCCGCTTCCTGTTCGGCAATGAGTCGCCGCGAACTGCTGCGCTCGTCGGGCCTCGGCCTGGGGTCGCTCGCGCTGACGTGGCTGCTCGCGGAGCAGCAGGGTCGGACGCAGGACCAACCGCACGATTTGCGGCCGAGAGCCGCGCACATTCCGGGGCGGGCACGTGCGGTGATCCTGCTGATGCAGAACGGCGGGCCGAGCCAGATGGACCTGTTCGATCCCAAGCCAGAGCTGACGCGACTGGACGGGCGCGTGCACGCCGAGAGCGTCGAGACGTTTCAGCGCGGCAGCGAGGCGAATCGGCTGTTGGCGAGCCCGTTCCGTTTTGTGCGGCGCGGGCGTTGCGGCATGGAGCTGTCCGAGGTGATCCCGCACCTCGGCTCGGTCGCCGACGACATGTGTCTGGTCCGCTCGATGGCCTCGGAGCACAACAACCACACCGAGGCGCTGGTGTTGTTCAACACGGGGAAGATATTCCCCGGCCGGCCCGCGCTCGGCTCGTGGGTGAGCTATGCGCTGGGGAGCGAGAACCAGAACCTGCCGGCGTACATCGTGCTGCGCGATCCGGATGGGTACAACACGAGCGGTTCGCTCTTATGGCAGAACGGCTGGCTGCCGGCGCTGTATCGCGGCACCGAGGTCAGCACGCGCGGCGCTCCGCTGGTCCACTTGCAACCGCCGTCACCCGTGCCGGAGGCGGTGCGCAGCACCGACCTCGAATTCCTGGCCCAGCTCAACGAGGAACATCGCGCCCTGCACCCGCACGAGCCGGACCTGGAAGCGCGCATTCGCAACTACGAGCTGGCCGCGCGAATGCAGCTTGCGGCCGGCGCCGTGCTGGACATTGCCGGCGAGTCGGCCGCCACGCGCCGCCTTTACGGCCTGCACGAGCCGACCACCGCCGGCTATGGGCTGCGGTGTCTGATGGCCCGCCGCCTGGTCGAGAATGGCGTACGTTTCGTGCAGGTCTTTCCCCCGGTGCGGCCACAGTTCCAGCCGTGGGACGCGCACACCAACGTGCTGACCGAGAACCAGGCGATCTGCGCACTTACTGACTTGCCGACGGCGGCGCTGATCCGGGATTTGAAGAGCCGGGGTCTGTTGGACAGCACGATCGTGATCTGGTCGGGCGAATTCGGCCGGCTGCCGGTTTCGCAGAACGGGCGCGGCCGCGACCACAACCGCAATGCGTTCAGCCTGGTGGTGGCGGGCGGCGGCTTCAAGGCCGGCCATGTGCACGGCGAAACCGACGCCGTCGGCTATCGCGCCGTGGCGGGGCGGGTGACGGTGCCCGACCTGCACGCGACCATCCTGCATCAGCTCGGCCTGGAGCACACGCGGCTGACGTACCGGCATCATGGCAGCGACGAATCGCTCACCGACGCGCGCGTGACGAACGCGCGCGTGGTAGGTGAATTGCTGCAATCGCCGGAGGCGTGACGGCAACAAGAGCGGTCCATCCGGGCGCTACGTGTTGTGCAAATTGAAGATCGTGCTGGACGTGCCGGTTGAGGCGACCACAGTGTAGACACCGGCCGTGCCGTTGGCCGTCGCGCTCACCGTGGCCAGGCCGTTGCTGATTGTCGCGGTCGCGCTCGTTAGAGTGGCGCTCGCGCCCTTGCTACTGGGGCGGACGGTGAACGTGATGACGCCGCCGTTGACCGGTTCGAGAGCGTTGTGGGCCTTGACGAGCACCGCCAACGGGTGCAGGAATGCCTGGCCCGGCAGCGCGGATTGCGTGCCGGCGCCGGCCACGATGGTGATCGCGAAGCCGGCGCTCTCGAAGGCGCCGATGTCCACCACATACGACCGGCGGCCCGTGCCGCGCTCGTCGGTGGCCGGCGCGTTGCGCGTCGTGCCGGCTCCGAGGGCCAGGCTGCCGGGCAAGAGCGCCATCGTCTGCAGATAGCCGCCGTAATGGCCGAGCGCGGCCAGGCCCGGCGTGTCGGTGAAAACATCGGTGCGCGGCGGCGTGCCGGCGGCGAGGGCGGTGCCGAGCAGGTTGTTGCCGAGGTCGTTGGTGATGCTGCCGAGAATGTCTCGGTTCGCGCTGCCGGCGGTGTTGGCCGCGACGATGCTGTTTTGCAGCGTCAGCGCGCCGTTGTTGGCGATGCCGCCGCCGCTGCCGGTTGCGGAGTTGGCGCTGAGCGTACTGCATCGCACCGTTGACATCCCCGTATTGCTGATTGCGCCGCCGGTGCCGGCGGTGTTGCCGCTCAGCGTGCTGTCGAGGACGGTGAGCGTGCCGCTGTTGGCGATGGCGCCGCCATCCTGTGCGACGTTGCCGCTCAGGGTGCTGTTCTGCACCGTCAACGTGCCGAGGTTGTCGATCCCGCCGCCGCTGCCGGCACTGAAGCCGTTGGTGATGCCCAGGCCGGTCACCAGCGCGCGCACGCCGCCATCGACCTGTATGATGCCGTCGGCCGCATTGCCGTTGATCGTGATGGCCCGGCCGCCGTCGACGGTGATCGTCGCGGTGCCCGATGCCGGCCGGCCGTTCAGCTCCAGCACGCCCTGCGTCAGGGTAATGGTGCCGCCCTTGAGACCCGCTGCGAAAGTGATGTCGGCGGCACGGCCGGCGGCGGCATAGACGTTGGCGAGGTTGACCGCCTCGCGCAGCGATAGCACGCCGGGGCTGCGGCCGGGATCGGCGGCGGTCGTAACCACGAACGCGTTCGTTTGCGTCTGGAACGCGCCGATGTCGAGCGAGCCGCCGGCGGTGCGGGGGAAGCCGCGCTGATCGGTAGCCGGCCGGCCGCTCGCCCAAACATTGCCGGCCCCGCGCCCTTGCTCGTCGGCGCGAGTGCCATCGTCTGCAAGGGGCCGCCATAATCGCCCAGCGGCGCCAGTCCCGGCGTGTCGGTGATGATGTCGCTTGCGGGCGCCTTGTGGGCATAAACCTGGGTGCCAAGCAGATTATAGCCGAGGTCGGTCGTGATGGTGCCGGCAAGGTCCGGGCCGGTCGTTGCGGAGTTGCCGGACAGGATCGTGTTTTGCAGCTTCAGGGTCTGCGTGTTGGCGATGCCGCCGCCGTTGCTCGCGGAATTGGCGCTCAGGGTGCTATTGAGCACGGCGACGGTTCCGGTGTTGCTGATGGCCCCGCCGTCGTTGGCGGTGTTGCCGCTCAGCGTGCTGTTCTGCACGGTCAGCGTGCCGCTGTTGGCAATGCCGCCGCCGTTGCCGGTGGCGTTGTTGTTGCTCAACGTGCAGCCTTGCACCGTGAGGACGCCGGTGCTGTCGATGCCGCCGCCGTCGCCGCCGGTCGTGGCATTGCCGCTGATGGTGCAGCCGGTAACCGTCAACGTGCCGTTGTTGAGGATGCCGCCGCCGGCCGTGTTGGCTCCGGCGGTGATGTTCAAGCCGGACACCGCTGAAGTCACACCCGCATCGATCTGCAATACGGCGTTCGCATCATTGCCGCTCAGGGTGAGGTTGGGCTGGCCAACGATGGTGATGACTGCATGCCCCGTCGCCGGGACGCCGCTCAGTTCCAGGACGCCCTGGGTCAGCAGGATGGTGTCACCCTGCAAGGTTGGCGCGAACGTGATCGTGGCAGGCGAGCCGGCGCCGGCATAGGCGTTAGCCAGGTTGACCGCATCGCGCAGCGTCACTTGCCCGGCAACGGCGCCCACGTCGGTCGCGTTGGTGACGAGCAGTGGATTGGCGTGCGTCTGATAGGCGCCGATGTCGAGCTGGCCCGCGACGGTGCGCGGGTCGCCGGCCTGGTCGTCGGCGGGCAACGCGCCGGCGCCGGCGTTGCCTGCGTTGTGCGCCTTGCTCCCCGGCAGCAGCGGCATGGTCGGCATGCAGCCGCCGTATTCGCCGAAGAGTGCCACGTCGGGCGTGTCGGTGATGATGTCGGTCGACGGCGGCGGGTCGCTATAGATCGCGGTGCCGAGCAGGTTGTTGCCCAGGTCGGTGCCGATGCTGCCGACCAGGTCGGGGCGCCGTTCGTGGCGGAATTGCCGGACAGGATCGTGTTTTGCAGAGTCAGCGTGCCGCTGCCGGAAATGCCGCCGCCCTGGTCGCTCGCCGAGTTGCCGCTGACGGTGCTCATCAGGACGGTCAAGGTGCCGTTGTTGTCGATGGCGCCGCCGTCGGTCGCCGAGTTGCCGCCCAGGCTGCTGTTCTGCACGGTGAGTGTGCCGTCGTTTTCGATGCCGCCGCCACTGGCACTGGCGGTGTTGCCGCCGATGGCGCTGCTCTGGACCGTCAGCGTGCCGCCGCTGCCAATGGCGCCGCCATTGCCGGCGGCGCTATTGGCGGTGAAGGTGCTGCTCAGCACCGTCAAGGTTCCGGGATTCTCGATGGCGCCGCCGTCGCTGCTCGTGGTCGTATTGCCGGCGAACGTGCTGTCGGCGACCGCAAGCGTGCTGTAGCACATGACGCCGCCGCCGCTGCTGGCGGTATCGTCGGAGAAAGTGCAGTCCTGCACTGTCCCGGTGTCGCCGCCGGCGGCGATTCCCCCGCCATTGCCTGCGGCGCTATTGGTGCTGAAGCTGCTGTCCGCCGCCGTGAGGTCGCCGGCACTATCGACGGCCCCGCCGTCGCCGCCGGTGGCCGAATTGCCGGTGAACGTGCTGGTAGTAACCGTCAGCGTGCTGTAGCACATCATGCCGCCGCCTTCTGTCGCCGAATCGGCATCGAAAACGCTGTCATCGACCGCCAGCGCGCCGCCGCCGGCGATGCCTCCTCCGTTGCCGGCCGCGCTATTGTTGCTGAAGGTGCAGTCCTGGAGGGTCACGTCGCTGGCACCGTCGATACCGCCGCCGTCGCCGCCGTTTGCAGAGTTGCCGCTGAAGGTGCTGTTGGTGACGGTGAATGCGACACTGCTGTTGATGCCGCCCCCGGTGCCGCTGGCGGTGTTGTCGCTGAAGGTGCAATTCCCGACCGTCAGGGGGCCGTCGTTCTCGATGCCGCCGCCATTGCCGGCGGCGTTGTTGTCGCTGAAGGTGCAGCCCTGTACCGACAGCGTTCCGGCATTGTCGATGCCGCCGCCGTTGGCTTCGGTCTCGGCGTTGGCGCTCAGCGTGCAATTCGTGACCGTCAGCGTTCCGTTGTTGAGGATGCCGCCGCCCGTGCCTGAGCCGGCGCCGTTGGTGATAATGAGGTTTGACACCGCGGCGGTCACGCCGCTGTCGATCTGCAGAACGGTGCCAAGGGCGTCGCCGTCCAGCGTCAGCGACGGCTGCCCAACGATCGATATCGCGGCCTGCCCGGTCGGCGCGACGCCGCTCAGCTCCAGCACGCCCTGGGTCAAGGTGATGGTCGCACCCTGGAGGCTCGGCGCAAACGTGATCGTCGCGGCGGTGCCGTCGGCGGCGTAGAGATTCGCCAGGGCGAGCGCCTCGCGCAGCGCCAGGTGGCCCGCGACGCCGCCGGGGTCGGCCGTGGTCGTGACGTTGAACGGGTTGGCCTGGGTTTGGTAGGCGCCGATGTCGATCTTGCCGCCGACCGTGCGGGCGCCGCCGTTCTGGTCGGTGGCAGGCAAGTCAGCCGCCGTGGCGTTGCCGGCGTTGTGGGCCGGGCTGGTCGGCAGCAGCGGCATCGTTTGCATGTCGCCGCCGTAGTTGCCCAGCGGCGCCAGGCCCGGCGTGTCGGTGATGACGTCGGTCGCCAGCGCGGGCGTGCTGTACACCGCGGTGCCGAGCAGGTTGTTGCCCAGGTCCGTGCCGATGCCGCCGTCGATGTCGTCGCTCGCCGTCGCCGCGGTGTTGGCGGCAACGATGCTGTTCTGCACCGTCAGGCCGCCGTTGTTCGCGATGCCGCCGCCATTGCCGCTGGCGTTGTTGCCGCTGAGCGTGCTGTTCAAGAGCGTCAACGTCCCGTCATTGCTGATGGCGCCGCCGTCGTAGGTCGCTGTGTTGCCGCCGAGCGTCGCGTTCTGGAGCGTGGCGGTGCCGGTGAAGTTTTCGAGCGCGCCGCCATTGCCGGCCGCGGTATTGCTGCTGAAGGTGGCGTCGAGGACGGTCAGCCCGCCGATGTTGAAGATGCCGCCGCCGTCGCCGTTACTGGCCGCGTTGCCGGCAAGCGTGCAGCCGCCGACCGTCAGGGTGCCGAGGTTGTTCTCGATGGCGCCGCCACCGCCGCCGCTGGCGGTATTGCCGGTCAGGCTGCTGTCATCAACGGTCGCCGTCCCGCGATTGTTATCGATGCCGCCGCCGCCGTTGGCGGTGTTGCCGCTGAGGGTGCTTCCCTGGATCGTCAGCGTGCCGCGACGATTCTCGACGGCGCCGCCGAGGCTATTGGCGGAGTTGCCGGTGAGCGTGCTGTCCTGAATCGTCAAGGTGCCGCTGTTGACGATCGCACCGCCATTGCTCGCGGTGTCGCCGCTGCATGTCGTATTGAGCAGCGTCAGCGTGCCGGTGTTGGCGATGGCGCCACCGTTGCCGCCAGCCGTATCGCCGCTGAGCGTGCAGCCCTGGACCGTCAGCGTGCCGGCGTTGGCGATAGCGCCGCCGTCGCCGGTGGTGTTGCCCTGCGCGATCGTCAGGTTGGTGAAGATGGCGGTCGCATCGGCGTTGACCGTGAAGATCGAGAACTGGGCGCCGGCGCCGGTGATGGTCAGCCCCGCGGCCGCGGTGCCGTCGATGACGATCGTCAAGCCGGGCGTCGCGTTCGCCAATTCCAGCGTGCTGCCGAGCGTGATGGTTTGTCCGGCCAGCGAGGGGTCGAACGCGATCGTGACGGTATCATTGGCCAGGCCGTCGGCGTTGGCCCGGGCGACGGCATGGCGCAGGCTGCCGAGGTCATTGGCCGCGTCGCTGGTATCGGTTACGAGGAAAGCGCTGGGCGTCAGGCGATCTTCGAGCCGTTCAATGCTCAGGGGAGTGCGCCGGCGGATCGGCGACAATGGCGGAGGCGAGAAGCGACTTTTCCAGGCGCGCAGCCAGTGCCGCGCCCTTTGCCACGAGATCATGGAGCGACTCCCGGTTGTTGTTCATGCAGCTGCAAAAGGAGCGTAGCCGACGCTGCAACCGGGTCAAGCGCACGTGCCCGGAACGAGAGAAAAACCGCGAGTCGGTGGACCGGATAGGTGCATTGCGCCGGAGAGAAGGTTAACGCCGCCGGTTCGGCTGGCCCGGCTGCCATTCCGCCGCATCGTGCCAGGAGGCGCAAGGTCGAAGCGCTGATTGTCGACAAGATCGCGCGGATAGGTGGCGTTGGCGTGGACGACGGACGGATCGAGCAGCCCCACGAGACCGGCCGCCGCGACCGATAGCTCCGAACACATCCAGCTATCGCGGTCGGTGCTCGTCTTGCCGAGCCACGGCTGGAGGGGGCCACGGCTGCGCAACGGCGTGCCCTGGGCCAGCAGCCGCAAGACCGCGTAACGCTTGCCGTTCTGGGCGTGGGCGAAGCGCGTCAGGGCGCTCGACTGCCAGCGGTTGAGTCGCTCCTTGCAACGGCGAATCGTGATCGTCCCATTGAAGGCGCGCCGGAACTGGCGCAGCCGCGGCGTCAGGTCGCGCAGGTCCACCCACACAGTGTCGTCGGGGCCGGCCTCCAGCACCGCAAGCCCGCCGCCGCGCTTGCGCACGACGATTCCCATGTGCAAGGGCGGCCCGGTCCCCGCCACCGCGAACAGGGCAGTCCAGACCTTGCTGTGGTCGTCATAGAAAATCAGGTCCCCCTCGCGCGGCTCGTAGGGAGTCGGCGATTGCCTGACGATGAGGCAGCCGTCCCGATGGCAAGCAACGTCGCCGCCCAGAAGCAGGATGGCGCCGAGCGACACGAGCATGGCTGGATTCTCCTGGATCCGTTCGTAGGTCAGCCTTTCCAGGCTGACGAAGCGAGTCAGGCTCGAAAGCCTGACCTACGTTCCCGATCCGATTAGCCGCTGCAACAATCGCGGCTGAGCGACGTCCGTCAGCCGCTCCTCGCGGCCGTGCCGTGCATAGCTGAGCCGCTGATAGTCGAGGCCGAGCTGATGCAGCATCGTCGCGTGCAAATCGGCCACACTGCAGCGATCGACGGCGGCGCGGTAGCCGAAGTCGTCGGTGGCGCCGTGGACCTGGCCGCCGCGAATGCCGCCGCCGGCCAGCCAGATACTGAAGCCGTAAGGATGATGGTCGCGGCCGTCGCGGTTTTGCGCACCCGGCGTTCGGCCGAACTCGCCGCCCCAGAACACGAGCGTCGAGTCGAGCAGCCCGCGCTGGGCGAGGTCGGTCAAGAGGCCCGCCACCGGCAGGTCGGTCTGCTCACAGCAACTGCGCGTGCCGGCCGTGTTGTTGCCGTGCGTATCCCACGGCTGGCCGGACATGAAGATCTGGACGTAGCGGACGCCGCGCTCCACGAGCCGCCGCGCCATCAGGCAGCGCGTGCCGTAAGGGCGCGTGGTCGGCTGGTCGAGACCGTACAGCCGATGCGTTGCGGGCGTCTCCCGGTTGGTGTCGAGCGCGTCGCTGGCCGAGAGCTGCATCCGCGCCGCCATCTCGAAATTCGCGATGCGCGCGTCGAGCTCCAGCTCGTCCGGCCGGGCACCGCGGTGCTGAGCGTTCAGGGCATCGAGTAGCCGCAGCCGATTCGCCTCAACCGCCTCGGGCCGCGGCGTGCGTGGCCGCAGGTTGAGGACCGGCATCCCCTCGGAGCGGAACTGCATGCCCTGATAAAGCGGCGGCATCCAGCCGCTCGACCAGTTGCGGATGCCGTCGACCGGCAAGCCGCGCGGATCGGGAAGCACGACATAGGCGGGCAGGTTCTGATTCGCGGTGCCGAGCGCGTATGCGACCCACGCCCCGATCGACGGCCGGCCCGCGACGATGAGGCCGGTGTGCATCATCCACAGCGCCTGTTCGTGATTGCGATGCTCCGTGAACATCGAGCGCACGACCGCGATCCTGTCCGCGTGCCGGGCGATGTTCGGCAGCACTTCGGAGAATTCGAGGCCCGATTGCCCATGCTTGCGAAAGCGGAAAGGGCTCTTGAGCAGGTTGCCGGTAATCCGTTCGTCGTCCGCGATCTCTGCTGGCGGAGCCTGCCCGTCATAGCGATCGAGCATCGGCTTGGGATCGAGCAAATCGACATGGCTCGGCCCGCCGTGCATGAAGAGCTGGATCACCGCCCGCGCCGTGCCGACGAAGTGCGGCTCCCTGGGCCGCAGATCATGTGCGTGCGGCGCGTCGGCTTTCAGCAACGTGGCGAGCACGAGGCCGCCGAAGCCGCCGCCGAGGGTGGCGAGGAGTTCGCGGCGAGTTGGCGGTCGATTCATGATGCACCCTGTTCATCTCGGATCTTGCGAATTAAAAATTCCGCAAATAGTTGATCGATGCGCAGTTTGTCGGCGCCAAACTGCAGGGCACCGAGTTTGACAGGCGGTCTGTCCGGGTGGGCGGAATTGTACTCCCTGGCGAGCGCAAACGGCTTAACGCTATGCTGATCCCATACGCTCCCGTACATGGGAGTCAGGTTTTTGGCTATGTATGACCAAGGGTATCGGGCCCTTACCCAGGATGGAAATGTCTCCGAAGTGGCAGACGGCCCGCCGGGTAGCCGTTGGGCAACAAAGACAAGGTTGCCCTTGCCCGTGCGCCACGCAATGAGAACGTCGCCCTCCCCAATAGCCGCCGGGTTCAATTTCGCTTTCTGGAAAGAACTCGCCGTGTCCGTAGAGCCGCGGTTGTTTCGGAAGGCCGATTGGCTTGAGCCAAAAGTGCCTGCCGCTCCCATCTTGCAACAAGTTGTCCAAGCTGTCGTTGTCCACCGTACTGCCCTTTGGGCCGAGCCACTCGGTCAATCGCGCATCCGATCGTCTGCAATTCCTGGCGTGCTCTCGGGAAGAAAACCCTGTCGCATGTAGATTGCTTCCCGAAGTTCGCCGCGTGTTCAAGCCACGCCTCCAGCGTTTCCTTGTCCGCCGGTTCGATCCTCAAGTGGACGCGCTGCTCTTCAGGCAGATTCACTGCCTCGAGCGGCTCGAACACGCTGTTGCGATAAATGGCTTCGATTCGGCTCATGCCAAACCTCTTCCCCGGGGGATGATTCTTCGCCAACCGCCGAACCTCAACAATAGGGATTTGCAAGAGGTCGGCAATCTCCTTATGCGCCATCCCCTTGGCGATGCACTTCTGGATGGTGCTTTTCCTTTCCGTGACCACGCCTTTTTCGACGCCTTCTTCGACACCGTCGTCATGGGCCTCTTTCCACACCTTGCTTTCGCGGATGTCGTGCAACTTGAACTTCATGCGAACCTCCTGGCGACCCTATGCGGAAACGGCCTTGAGGCTAATCCTGTGCCGCTGCCGCGAGGCGCCGTACCTGGGCCACCGGCATTTGCAAAAGCTCGGCGATCTCTTTTTGAGGCATCCCTCTTGCCAGGAGTTTCTCGATAATGCCCTTTTGGGTTTCTTCCTGAGCTTCCTTCCACACCTTGCTTTCGCGGATGTCGTGCAACTTGAACTTCATGCGGATCTCCTCGCGGCCATACTGTGGAAATCGGCTGATCAACAGTCCTTCAACCAATTCTATCACCTTTCGTACGAGGTCGCTTTCGGCGAATTGGGCCCGTGCCTTTTGTGCGACCTTCGACGCGAGCTCTCCGGCCAGCGCTTCCGTGGCAAACAGCAACTGCAAGATTCCCACGCCCACGGGTGGATCCTCGATTTCAACCAGGTCTTCAAGGTAACAACGCGCCACCCTGCTCGATTGCAGCAAATCCTCGTACGGTCCCAGATCCTTTTGCTCCTCTGCGCGGCTCGGGAAAATCGCCACCGCGAACCACTCCTGCTTCGGATCATTGTCTTCCAGATAGCAGAACACCTTGGCAAACAGGTTCGCGTAAAACTTCGGCGAGCGCTGAAATTGAACCTCGACAAAATACAACGGCAGCGCGGCCCGCTTCGGCACAAGAAGACCATCGATGCGAAACGACTTCTTCACCTCCACCGAATCGAACCGGTATGACTTCGCCCGCGCTGCCGGTTGGCCGATCAGTTCGAACAGCGTTTGCGGCAGCTGCTTGAAAAGCCGGCAGAAGAAGGAATCGGTTTCCATTCAATCAATGTACGCGAACTCGTTAGCGCTCAGCAGCATGTGGCACAGGTCCGCGACGGCGCGGCGGCGCGCTTCCGGCGGCGGCTGGGTCTTGCTGTGTTGCTGCGTCTGTTGATCGAGAAACGTCGCGAACAGAGCCGTTTCCTGATCGGTCGCCGGCCGGCCGAACGCCAGCAGGATCGCTCGGCTCGCAGGTTCAGCCGGCTGTTCCTTGAGGACGCGCTCAGCGAAAGCTTCGGCCTGGCGCGTCATGAAGTCGCTGTTGAGCAGCGTGAGCGCTTGCGACGCGACCGTCGAGACTTCACGCCGCGTGCAGTTCGTCTCGATCACCGGCTGGTCGAACAACTGTAGGAACGTCAACGGTTGCGAGCGGCGAACCTGCAAATAGATCGAGCGGCGATTGCCGTCGACTCCCGGCGGCGTGTTGACTTCGCCGTCGGCGGAACGCACCATCGGCACCGGCGGGCCGAACGGCTGTGGGTTGAGCGTGCCACTGACGGCGAGGACCGCGTCGCGCAGCGCCTCACCCTCGAGGCGGCGCAGGCGCTGCCGCCAGAGCAAACGATTCTCCGGATCGAGCTGCTTCGCTTTCGCGTGGGCCGCCGGCTGATAGGGGGAGATCTGCTTGTATGCGGCCGACGTGACGATCAGCTTCTGCATCCGCTTGATGCTCCAGGCGGGCCCCCTCACCCCCGGCCCCTCTCCCCCGGAGGGGAGAGGGGAGGAGAGTTTCACCCCCGGCCCCTCTCCGGACGGGAGAGGGGAGGAGAATTCGCACGCCAGCCAATCGAGCAGCTCGGGATGGCTCGGCGGCGCGCCGGTCTTGCCGAAGTTGTCGGGCGTCGCGACCAGGCCCTGGCCGAAATGGTGCAGCCACAGACGATTGACCAGCACACGCGCCGTCAGCGGCTGCTCGGGGCTCGTCAGCCATCGGGCAAACGCCAGACGCCGGCCGCTGGTCTTCGCGTCCCGGGCACGAGGCGGCAACGCGAACGCCCTCGAATTCGCCAGCACGCGCAGCACGCCCGGCGCGATTTCGGGGCCGGGCTGCAGGTAATCGCCGCGCTTCAACAGATGTGTCTTGGCGTCGCCGGGTAAGTCGTAGAACGCACGGATTTCCGGGAAGGTCCGCTTCTGGCTCTGGTGCCGCTTGATCTCCTCGGCAAGCTTCTGCTGCTTCGCCTTGTACTCGGCATCCGCGTCCAGCTTCTTGGCGAGCACCGCACCAGCCGGCTTCAAATCGGCTTCGAATTTCGCTGCCAGGTACTGCTGCACCGCGTCACGCTTGGCTGGCGCGACGCTCAGGGCCGCCTTCACGTCGTCGCGAATCTGGGCCGGCAATTGCGCGAGCCCCGCTTCGAAGAGCTTGGCCGCGAACGCCGTCTGCAGCTCGGCCTGCTGTTTCTTGAGCGGCGCGATCGCGGCGTCGATCTTCGCGGCTAGCTCTTTCGCTTCCTGTTCCTGAGCCGCGGTCGATTCCCGCAGTTGGCGCTGGACCTGGGGAATCCATTGGCCGGGACGATATCCCGACATGAAAATCGCCTGCATGCGGTAATAATCGCTCTGCGGGATCGGATCGTACTTGTGCGAATGACACCTGGCGCACTGGACCGTCAAGCCCATCGTCGAGGACGCGACGATCTTGACCGTGTCGTCAAGCGTCTGAAAGTAATAGCCCGGCGCGTTCTTGATGGTGACGAAATCGGGCCGGCTCGTGTCCGACGCGCAGCGCAGATAGCCCGTCGCCACCAGCGCCTCCACCACCTCGGCCGGCAATTCCTTCGCCGACTGGTGGAAACTCCAGTAATCGACCAGCTCGTCGCCGGCGATTTGCTCCTGCAAGAACCGATCGTACGGCTTGTCGCTGTTGAACGCGCGGATCACATAATCGCGGTACCGCCAGGCCGCCGAGCGCACATAGTCGGCGTCGAGGATCCCTTCGGAGTCGGCGTAACCGGCGAGGTCGAGCCAGTGCCGCGCCCACCGTTCGCCGTAGTGCGGGCTGGCCAGCAGCCGATCGACGACCTTCTCATACGCGCTCGGGGTTTTGTCGTTCAGGAAATCTTCGATGTCCTTCGGCGTCGGCGGCAAGCCAGTCAGATCGAAGCTGACGCGGCGCAGAAGCGTGAGCCGATCCGCTTCGGGCGATAGCGCCAGTTGCTGCTGCTGGAGTGCGGCGAGGATAAACGCATCGATCGGATTGCTCGCCTTGACCGCCGGCAGCCTGGGCCGCACCGGCGTGCGAAACGCCCAGAAGTTGCGTTCCTCGTCGGTGATGTGCAGATCGACTGAGCCGCCAGCCGCAACCGCGGGCCCGTCGCTCGGCGCCGGCCTCGATCCAGCGGCGAATCGTTTCCTTTTCCGCCACGGTCAGCTTGGTGGGGCCCTCGGGCATTTCATCGGTGCGGATCTTATCCCAGAGCAGGCTGCCCGCGAGCGATCCGGGCTTCAGCGCGGCCCCGCTTTCGCCGCCCTTGAGCAGCGCCGGCCGGCTGCGCAGATCGAGCATGCCTCGCTGTTTTCTGTCGCCGTGGCAGCTCAGGCATTTCACCTGGAAGATCGGCAGTACGGCGTTCTCGAAGGTGAGCGCGTCCTTGTCCTGGCGGCACACGGACCCGCCGTCGGTCATGCAAGCAAGGACGGCGATGAGGATCGAAGCGGTGCGCGTCATGGCGTGAACTCACGGAAATACACGAGAAGCGGGCGGTTGGCGGGACGATACTTTTGTCGCACAAATCGGCCGCGAATGCAATCAGGAATCACCGCCGCGTTTCCGTTTGCGCGACGAACCCGACGGGATGCCCAGGCTCGCCTTGACGTCTTTCATCAGCAGAAAAAGACGGAATGGATCGGTTGGCGATGGCTCGAACCCGAACCGCTGATAAAACGCCTTGGCAAGTTCGTCCTTGGCATGGACCATGACGGCACGACAGCCGACGATGTCCGCGGCCTGAACAATCCGCAACAGGGCATCCTTAAGCAGCCCCGCGCCGATCCCCTGTCCCTTGGCGCCGCGATCCACCGCCAGCCGGGCGAGCAGAATGACCGGCACCGGATGCGCCGCCAGTCCCTTGGCCACGCGCTCCGGCGTTTCCTCCCGGCGTGCCGAGGCCGCGGCCAGGGTATAGTAGCCGACCACGCAATCCCCGTGCGTGGCCACATAAGTCCGCGCCGACTGACTCCGCTGGTTGGCGAGCGCAAACTTCTTCAGGTAGTTGTTCAGGGCCGGTACATCGCAATCGAACGCGGACAGGTCGTGTCGCGCGTCGAGCAGAGTCGGATTACTGAGTGGCGGTTTTTCGGTGTCCATCGAAAACGCCCGGCTGGGTGAGCAGCTTCTTGAGAGCTGGAATGGACCGCGGCGGCGCGTCGAGGGCCGTGCAGAATGCCGCCCATTCCGCTGGCGGCATGACGACGTCCACCTGCTCCGCAAGCACCTGCTGGGCGGCCTCATAGGCCTGTACCAGCATGAAGTTACTCAGACTCGTCCGCCGCAGTTCGGCGGCCCGGGCCAGCACAGCCTTTTCGGCAGGCCGCAACCGTAACTGAACCCTCGTCGTCTTGACGGACGACGCCTTGGCTGGTTTGGTTTTGCGCATGGCGAATCCTCGTCCCCTGACGATCCTACCACTCTGTGCGCACAATGTCCACACAACGTGCCCAGTTTACCCCCGCCAGCAGGGCCGCGGACGGTCGTCATGACCGGCACGCCGCATGTTTCAGGCTCACCCACTTGCCGTCGGCCTGCGCCTGCTGACGCACTTGTCGATGAAGTTCATGCCGTCCACGCCGTCGTACACGTTGGGATACAGCGTGTCCTTGGTCTCG
Organism: uncultured Gemmataceae bacterium; assembly: GCA_963834865.1. Lineage (GTDB taxonomy): Bacteria > Planctomycetota > Planctomycetia > Gemmatales > Gemmataceae > CAWIDK01. Next base: position 656,817 of record CAWIDK010000001.1, on the reverse strand, counting down.
AACGGCGCGCCGCCGGTGCGCTTGACCATGTCGTCGTACGCCGCCGTGTAGACGTTCGCGAATGCCTCCAGGAACGCCTCGGGATGGCCGGACGGCAGCCGGGTCGATCGGCCCGCCAGCTCCCCGAGGTACGGTCCGCCGCCGCGCGTGTATAGCCGATGCGGCTGGCCGTTGACACGGTAGAACATCTTATTCGGCTCTTCCTGATGCCATTCGAGCGAGCCCTTGGTGCCGTCCACCTCGATCCAGATGTCGTTCTCGCGGCCGTGGGAGATTTGCGACGCGGTCACGGTCCCGAGCGCCCCGTTCTGGTAGCGGATGGCGGCGGTGCCGTAGTCGTCGAGCGGCCGGCCCTCGACGAACGACCTGAGCAGGCACGAAACCTGGTCCGGCAACAGGCCCGTGATGAATCGGCCCAGGTTGTACGCATGCGTGCCGATGTCGCCGAAACAGCCGGCGGCCCCGGAGCGTGCCGGATCGGTGCGCCAGCTCGCCTGCTTCATATTCTCCGCTTCGAGCCGCGTCCGCAGCCAGCCCTGGATGTAACACGCGCGGATGGCGTTGATCTCGCCCAGCTCGCCGCCGAGCACCATCTGGCGCGCCTGCCGCACCAGGGGATAGCCGGTGTAATTGTGCGTCACTGCGCATACGACGCCCGCCTTGCGCACTGCCTCGGCCAGCTCCTCCGCCTGCTTGAGATCGAACGTCATCGGCTTGTCGCACAGGACGTTGAAGCCTGCCTGGGCGAACCCCCTGGCAATCTCGAAGTGCGTGTGGTTCGGCGTCGCCACCGACACGAAATCGACGCGTTTGTCCTTCGGCAGCTTCGACTCGGCCTCGATCATTTCCTTATAGGAACCATAAGCGCGGTCGGGCGGAATGTCATAGTCGGGCGCGGACGCTTTCGCCCGGGCGGCGTCCGACGACAGGGCGCCGGCAACGAGCGCCGCGCGATTGTCCAGCACGGCAGCGGTGGCGTGGACTCGGCCGATGAACGCCCCCTGACCGCCGCCGACCAGTCCCATCCGCAGCTTCCGGTTCAATGACCCGTTGGTAGGCATGGTATCGCTCCCCAGGTGATGCATTGCTTGTCGGAATCGAAAGCCCATGATACCAAACGCCGGCGCCGAGGGAAGCGGCTGCCGCGTTTTCGCGTTTTCGCGGCCGATCGAAGATCCGCCTGGGCGGCGCGGCTCTCCGATCTGCCGCTAAACGAGAGAGGCTCACACGAGGTTACGGTACTCCGGCTTGTAAACATGGCTGCAAATGAACGCCTCGCAGTCAGCCGGGCTCGACGCGGGCGAGGTTGCTCTCGAAAACCAGCCTGGCCACGCGCGCCGCCGTCTTGATCTCGACTTCCAGGATGTTCGACTGCGGTGGGAACAGCATCCCCAGCTTCAAATGTCCGGGGGTCACCTGGTCGGCAACGGCATGTGCGGCCTCGATAAACATCTCGTCGGTCACGCGCTTGGCGTTGGTAGCGTAAATGGCCATGCCGACGGCGGGGAAGATATACAGGTTGTTCGCCTGGGACGGCAGGAACGTCTGCCCATCGAGATGAACTGGTGGGAACTGGACACCGCCGGCGTACACGGCCTTGCCTCCGGACCAGGTGTAGGCCTCCTCGGGCAGACATTCGTGTTTCTCGATCGGATTGGAAAGGGCAAAGATGATGGGCCGCGCGTTGCGGCGCGCCATCGCCTCGACGACCTCGCGCGAGAACAGCTTGCCCACCGTGCTGACGCCGATGAGGGCCGTCGGCTTGAAGTCCTCGATGGCCGCAACGATCTGGGGATGCTCGCTCGCCAGGTCGAGAGGATTGAAGGGCTTGCTCGGCGGCAACGGGTGCGCGTAGGGCCGCTTGTGGGCGGCAAGACCGGGACGACCCGCGACCACGAGGCCCTGGGTGTCGAACATCCGGATTTGCTGCCGCGCCGCCTCGGGCGCGACGCCCTGCTGACCCAGAGCGGAGACGATCAGGTCGGCGAGGCCGATGGCGGCGGAGCCGGCGCCGAGAAAGAAAATGCGCTGGTCCTTGAGCTGGCCGCCGGTGATCTTGAGCGCGCTTAATCAGCCCGGCGAGCACGACGCCGGCCGTGCCCTGGATGTCGTCATTGTAGCAGCACACCTCGTCGCGGTAACGGGCCAGCAAAGCAATGGCATCGACGCCGGTCCAGTCCTCGAAGTGGATGCAACAGTTCGGGAACACTTCTTGCACCGCCTCCACGAACTCATCCACGAACGCGTACAACTCCTCGCTTGCGGGGCGCCGCTGCCGCAGGCCGACGTAGAGCGGATCGCGTAAATAGGTATCGTTATTGGTGCCGGCATCCAGGTACATTGGCAGCAGGCCCTCCGGCGGCACGCCCGCCGCCGCCGTGTACAGCTGTAGCTTCCCGATCGCAATGCCCATGCCGTTGGCTCCCAGGTCGCCCAGGCCGAGGATGCGGCCGGCGTTGGTCACGCAGATGAAGCGCACGTCCTTGACCGGCCAATTGCGCAGCACTTCCTTGACGTGCCCCTTGCGGGTGATCGACAGATACATCCCGAGCGGACGGCGGAGAATGTGGTCGAACTTCAGGCAGGCCTCGCCGATCGTCGGGTCGTACACGATCTCGAGGAAGCGGGCCGGGTCCGACATCAGGGTGCGATAGAACAGCGTCCGGTTTGTCTCCAGCAAATTCATCAGGTGGATGAACCGGTCGAGGTCGGTGGCCTTCTCCTTGAGCTGCAGCAAGACACGGGTCAGCTGGGTTTCCATCGACTCGGTCACGTCGGGAACCAACCCGACCAGCCCGAGCGCCTGGCGCTCGGCCTCCGTAAAGCCGGTGGACTTGTTGATGCTGGGGTCGTGCAAGACCTCGATGCCGCGCTTGCTGCCGGCCGAGGTGGCGGGGGACGTTGGTTTTCCCTGCTGGGGATTGGCGGTTCGCTGGCCGCGGGCGGACGTGGACTTGGCCATGGGTTTTCCTTTCTGAAGTTGGGACACGGGCCACAAGCCCGACGCGACGGATTGTATCGCAGTTTGGTTGACGGCCGCAGCAGATCATGGAACCGACCGGCATGAATGATCCGGATTACAAATGCGGCGGCAAAACGCCCAAAGCAACCGGGTGCTTATTCCACGTCGATCCGATAACTCACCATCCAGATATCCAGCTGCCGGAGCCGCTTTTTCCAGCGTGCCTTGTACGCTTTCATCCATTTGCGGTTCTTGGTCGTGTCGGGAACATCGACGACAATGAGGCCGAGGTTGTCGCCGTCATTGAACCGTGCCGGTAGCAGCACTTCGAAGCGCCGCAACTTGCTTTTCATAGGACGCCTTTCCGTGGACTGTAAACGGAATGTTCTGGTCGGCGAGCGCGGCCATCGCGGCCTCGGGGACAATATGTTCACCCGATTTCAATGCCTGGCCGGAGAACCGGCCCAGGAGATACCCCAAAGCCCTTTTTTGCGTTTCTTTGTCAGGAAATGTTATGATGACCATGATCGCACCCCTTAAGCAATGTGATGATGTATTCTATCAAGGCTCCCGTCACCCGGCTCCATCAGCGCCCGCAGTGCCTCGACGATGGCTCCGGTGTCCAGAAATTGTGCCTTCATCCACGGCGCGATCCGGGCCAGTCGCGCGGCCTCCTTTTTTGCCTTGCGGCGCGACCAGGCGTCTGCCTGGCCGCCCAACCGATTGGTAGGATTCATCTTGGCGTCTCCAGTCAGTTCCCAGCCACGTACGGTTTCACCATCTTCTGCGGATCGACGATCCGATCGAATTCCGCCGCGCTGACGGCGCCGAGCTTGAGCGCGGCCTCCTTGAGCGTCAGGTCGTGATCCAGGGCGTAATGCGCGATCTGCGAAGCCTTGTCGTAGCCGATCACCGGACTTAGCGCGGTCACCAGCATCAGCGAGCGCTCCACAAAATGGCTGATTTGCTTGAGGTTCGGCTCGGTCCCCTCGACGAGGAACTTGCGAAAGTTCGCGCAGCCGTCGGTCATGGTCCGAACCGACCTGGTAACGTTGAAGATGAACAGCGGCTTGTACACGTTCATCTCCAGGTAGCCGCTGGCTCCGCCGACCGCGACCGCGACATCGTTGGCTATCACCTGGACCGCGATCATCGCCAGCGCCTCGCACTGCGTCGGATTCACCTTCCCCGGCATGATCGACGAACCCGGCTCGTTCGCCGGTATCTTCAGCTCGGCGAATCCGGCGCGCGGGCCGCACGACAGGAGCCGTATGTCGTTGGCGATCTTGAACAGCGACACGGCCAACGTCTTCAAGGTGGCGCTCAAATGCACCAGGTCGTCGTGCGCGCCCTGGACCGCGAACTTGTTCGGCGCCGTGACGAATGGGAGCCCGGAGAGCTGCGCGATCTGGGCGGCGACGTCCTTGTCAAAGCCCGGCTGCGCGTTGAGCCCCGTGCCGACTGCCGTACCGCCCAGTGCCAGCCGGTACACGCCGCGCAGCGCCAGCTCCAGCCGTTCGAGGTCGTCCGCGAGCATGCCGACGTAGCCGGAGAACTCCTGGCCGAGCGTCAACGGCGTCGCGTCCTGCAGATGGGTGCGGCCGATCTTGACGATATCCGCCCAGCTGCGGGCCTTGGCGTCGAGGGCGTCGCGCAGGGCGTCGACCGCCGGCGTCAGCCGCTGCTTCACGGCGAGGGCCGCGGCGACGTTCATCGCGGTCGGGAACGAATCGTTCGACGACTGCGACATGTTCACGTGGTCGTTGGGATGGACCGGCGTATGGCTGCCGAGCGGTTGGCCGGCAATCTGCGCCAGCGGTTGGCGATCACCTCGTTGACGTTCATGTTGAACTGGGTGCCGCTGCCGGTCATCCAGACGTGGAGCGGGAACTGGTCGTGGTGCTGGCCCGCGACGATCTCATCGCAGACGCGGACGATCAGGTTCTTCGGGATGTCGCCGAGCCGGCCGGCCCGGTGGTTCACCAGGGCCGCCGCCTTTTTGACAATCGCATAGGCGGGGATCATCTCCCGGGGGATCAGGTCGTCGCCGATGCTGAAATGCTCCAGGGAACGCTGCGTCTGCGCCCCCCAGAGCCTGTCGGCCGGGACGTTGACCGGTCCGAGGCTGTCGTGTTCTACGCGCATGTTTGTCATCGCTGCTCCTGTCGTGCTGCCAGCGGCCCCAGCGATTTCAACTCACTATCACTTGGCGGCCGACTGCGCAGTCATGGGAAGCGAAGCTCCCACTCGCTGCGGCCGCGACGGTAGTTGGCTCTTGCAGCCACGGCGTATCCTTAACTGCCGGTCGGTGCGAGGAGCAGGACGGTCAGGCTCCGGCGCCCTGCGCCCCGTGGATGATCACCCCCTCGATGTCGCCGGTGGCCGACGGCCCCGCCAGGAAGACGCCGTAGGGGCTGGCGGCGAGGTCGAGCCGCCCGTAGGCGTCGTGCATGGTATCGACGATCGCCGCGGGGTCGAGCAGCACGACGAGGTGCTGCGACAGCACCCCCAGGGCGTTCACGACCAGCGCGTCCTGGGTGAGCCAGACGGCCCCCGCCTCCGCCACACCGAGCGGGCTGCGGACCACCCCGACATCGACGTCGTTCAGCTCGTGGGGGTCGCGGACATCCTCGACCCGCCGGGTGCCCGGCACTTCGGGCACGGCCGAGCAGACGACCTTGGCGGCGGGGAACAGCTCCGCCACCTTCGCCCGGGCAGCCGCGGCGTCGGCCACCTCGAAGGACCTTCCCCCCATCGCCTCCAACTGCTTCCGGAAGTACGGGAGGATGGGCTCGCCTTCATCCGGGAAGCCCGGAACCTCGGGCAGCCTGTTGAAGTGCTCCTTGTAGCCGAACCCAGTCTTGATCCCCTTCCGGTCGGTCTCGGGAACCTCGGGCAACGGCACGGCGGGCCGGGGCAGGTTCCTCCGCACGGCCGCCAGGATTGCGTCACGCGGGCTCATGTGTTCCTCCGGTTCTCGAGGTACCACTGGCGGAACGTCTGCTTCGGGACGGCCGGCAACTCGCGGTGCTTGCCCCACGGGTTGAGCGGGTTGTAGAGCAGGAACCGCGGCAGGTGCGCCAGGGCCGACTCCCCGACGGACTCCGCGGCGTGGAAGAACGCCGGGTGGGCCAGCGTCGTCCCCAGCGCACTCATGCCGACCCTCTTGGTGAGCGGCAGCAGTCCCTTGTGCGGCGACCACGCGGCGCCACTTGTAAATCTGGTCGGAGATGTCGATCTTGACCGGGCACACCTCGGTACACGACCCGCACAGCGACGAGTGGAAGGGCAGCTCGCGATACTTGCTCAGGTCGAAGCCGGGGTCGAGGATCACGCCGATCGGGCCGGAGTAGGTCGCCCCGTAGCTCAAGCCGCCGCCGCGGCGGTAGACCGGGCAGGTGTTCATGCACGCCCCGCAGCGGATGCACTTGAGGGCGTGCCAGAAGTCCGGCGAGCCGAGCCGGTCGCTCCGCGTGTTGTCCACGAGCACCACGTGCAGCTCCCCGCCGCGCCGCGGGCCGTGGAAGTGCGAGGTGTACTGCGTGATCGCCGAGCCCAGGGCGCTGCGCGAGAGCATGCGGATGAAGACCCCGAGGTCGCGGGCGCGGGGGATCAGCTTCTCGATGCCGATGCTGGCGATGTGCAGCGGCGGCACGCTGGCGCCGATGTCGGCGTTGCCCTCGTTGGTGCAGACGACGAACCCGCCCGTCTCGGCCACGGCGAAGTTGGCGCCGGTCATGCCGGCGTCGGCCTTCAGGAAGCGGGGCCGGGCGTTCTGGCGCATCGCCTCGGCCAGGTAGTGCGGGTCGGAGTCCTTCGGGTCCGTGCCGATGTCCTTGGCGAAGAGGGCCGCCACGTCGGTCCGGAGCTTGTGGATGGCCGGCACCACGATGTGGCTCGGCGGCTCGTTGGAGAGCTGCTGGATGCGCTCGCCGAGGTCCGACTCGGTCACCTCGATGCCGCGCTTCTGGAGGTAGGGCGTCATGCCGCACTCCTCCTGGAGCATCGACTTGCTCTTGATCAGCGACTTGACCCGGTGCGCCTGCAGGATGTCGTAGACCACCGCGTTGTGCTCCTCGGCGTCGCGCGCCCAGTGGACGTGCGTGCCGAGCTTTGTCGCGTTGGCCTCGAACTGTTCGAGGTACTGGTCCAGGTGCGTGAGCGTGTGCTCCTTGATCTGCGAGGCCAGCTCGCGCAGCTTCTCCCACTCCGGCACGCCGGCGACCGCCTTGTCGCGGTTCTGGCGCATGCCCCAGACGAGGCGGTCGTGGGTGGACTCGTGCACCTCCAGGGCGATGAACCGGGCGGCCCGTTCTTCCGGATCGACGGGACGGGTCATAGCGGGCCTCCGTTCAGGATCTGGGCGATGTGGATGACCTTCATCGGCAGCTTCAGGCGGTCGATCACGCCCTTCATGTGGAGCAGGCAGGACATGTCGGCCGAGGCGATGTATTCGGCCCCGTGGCGGTGGAAGTCGTGGACGCGGTCGTAGCCCATCTTGGCCGAGACCGCCTCGTCGGTGACGCAGAAGCTGCCGCCGAAGCCGCAGCACTCGTCGGGCCGGTCGATCTCGACCAGCTCGAGTCCCCGGACCTTGCCCAGCAAGTCGCGGGTCTTCGAGAAGTAAGGCTCGTTGACCCGCTCCGACGGCCGGGTGTGGCCGAGCCCCCGGACGGCGGTGCAGCTGTCGTGCAGGCCCACCTTGTGCGGAAACGCCGCCCACGGGAAGGCCGCGACCTTCAAGTCGATCGTGCAGGAACTCGACCAGCTCACGGGTCCCGGCCCGGACCTTGCGGACCTCCGGCGTCTGCTCGATGGCGTCGAGGTGGAAGCGGACGTGGTGGACGCAGCTCCCGGACGGCCCGACGACCGTGTCGAACTCCTTGAAGCACTGGACGAAGTGGGCCTCGGTGGCGGCGGCATCGTCCTGGCAACCGCTGTTGGCCATCGGCTGACCGCAGCAGGTTTGATCGAGCGGATACTCCACCGAGCAGCCGAGCCTCTCGAGGAGTTGCAGGGTCGCGATGCCCACTTCAGGGAAGAAGGCGTCGATGTAACAGGGGATGAAGAGCCCGACCCGCGTCATGGCACGTTCCTCGCTGCTTGTCGAAATCATCCAAGTTCCCGCCAGTTGGCCATGACGGTGTCCAGAACATCCGCCAACTCGCCCGTGAACGCCATCTTGGTCATCGCCAGCGCGAACCCCTTGGCTTCTTGCACCGTCGCCTTCGGCGGCATGGCGAGGACGTTCGGATCGGTCACCAGGTCCACCAGCACCGGCCCGCGGAACGCCAGCGCCTGCTCCAGGGCGGGGCGGACCTCGGCCGGATCCTCCACGCGCACGCCCATCAGGCCGACGGCCTGGGCCAGTTTGGCGAAGTTGGGGTTTTTCAGCTCGACGCCGTAATGGGGCAGACCGACGACCTCCATTTCCATTTGCACCATGCCCAGGCGGTGGTTGTTGAACAGGACGATCTTGAGCGGCATCTCGTACTGAGGGATTGTCAACAGGTCGCCCATCAGCATGGCCAACCCACCGTCCCCGGACAGGGAGATCACCTGCCGGCCAGGGTAGGCGGCCTGCGCACCAATTGCCTGCGGCAGGGCGTTGGCCATCGACCCGTGGTTGAACGAGCCGAGGAATCGCCGACCCTTTGCGGCGCTGCAAGTAGCGGGCACCCCAGACGGTAGCACATCCCGGTATCCATGGTGAACACCGCATCCTGGGCGGCCAGCTCATCCAGCGTGGCGGCGACGTACTCGGGGTGAATCGGTCGCCGCGTGGTCACGCGGTCCACATAGGTGCGGAGTTTTCGCAGCGCCACTTTGTGCTGTTCGAGCATGGCGTCCAGGAACGACCGGTCGGACTTCGGCTGCACCAACGGCAGCAGCGCCTGGATCGTGTCGCGGACATCGCCGCACAGCCCCAGGTCCAGCTTGGAGCGCCGGCCCAGGCGCTCGGCGCGGAGGTCGATCTGGGCGATCTGGAGATTGGTCGGCATGAAGCTCTCATAGGGAAAATCGGTGCCGAGCAGCAGCAGGACGTCGCACTCGTGCATGGCCTTGTAAGCGGCACCCCAGCCCAGGAGCCCGGTCATGCCCACGGCGCAAGGGTTGTCGTACTCGACCCACTCCTTGCCGCGGAAGGCATAGCCGACCGGCGCCTTGAGCTTCTCGGCCAGCGCCACGACTTCGGCGTGCGCGCCGGCACAGCCGCTGCCGCAGAAGAGCGTTACGCGCCGTCCCTTGTTGAGGAGGTCGGCCAGGCGGCCCAGGTCGGCATCCGCAGGCCGTACCATCGGCTGTGCGGTGACGAGCCCGTGCGTCAAGGTATCCGAGGGCACTTCCATGGCTGCGACATCGCCGGACAACACGATCACGGAAACGCCCCGCTTGCTGACCGCGTGCTGCATGGCAGTCTGCAGCACGCGCGGCATCTGACGCGGATTGGAGACGAGCTCGCAGTAGTGGCTGCACTCGCGGAAGAGCTGGTCGGGGTGGGTCTCCTGGAAGTAACCGGTGCCGATCTCGGAGCTGGGGATGTGGGCGGCGATGGCCAGGACAGGGGCCATGCTCCGGTGGGCGTCAAACAGTCCGTTGATCAGGTGCAGGTTGCCGGGGCCGCAACTGCCCGCGCAGACCGCCAGTTGGCCGGTGAGCTGGGCCTCCGCCCCGGCCGCGAACGCCGCCGTCTCTTCGTGGCGGACATGCACCCATTGGATTTTGCCGCTGCGGCGGATGGCGTCGGTCACCGGGTTGAGGCTGTCGCCGACGATGCCGTAGATGCGCTGGACGCCTGCTTTGGTGAGGGCGTCAACCAGGTCCTCTGCGATGGTCCGGGACATGACTTGTCTCCTTAGAACTGCATTCGGGGCCGCGCATCAGCTTACTGGCCGAATGCGTAAAGCAACAACCATGCCGGGCGGGCGGCAAGGGAGCATATCCGGGCGCAAGGCAGTTTTGACAGGGAACTCCGGCTCCTTGCGTGGGCACCATGGCAGGCGCGGAGGCGGAATGTGGTAGCCGTGACACCGCCTGGCTGAAAACTTACCCAACGGCCGGTGTATCGAAGACACTGATCTCCTTGCGCCGGCGAATGAAACACGTCACGATCAAGCCGGCCGCGCTCAGGTACGCGCAGAAGCGCAGGGCCCTGCGGTAACCGATCACCTGCGCGTGCAGGTCGACCCAGTACCCGATGACGGCGTCGGCCTGGGCGGCCGCGGCTGGCGGCGCGCTGCCGTGCCGCATCAGGTGGTCGCGAATGAGGGGCACGTCGGCCTGAAGGGCCCCCTGACCCGGCACGACACTGTCGCGGACGACTTCCAGCCCCCACCAGGTGCCCTGGTCGATCAGGACACCAGCCAGCAAGATGCCGACCGTCCCGTTGAAGGAGCGCATGAAAAACTTCATGGCGCCGGTGGCCCCCGCCGCTTTGGGCGGTTGCCCCTCGAAGGTGAGTTGGGCGATTGGCGCCATGCACATCCCCGCGAAGACGGCCCACAGCGACGACGTTCCGATCACCCACTGCCAGGGCGTGTAAATGTCGATCCGGGCGAGCCAGAACCCAAGGACGGTCATCCCGGCCAAGCCGATCCGGAAGAGCCACACCAAACTAGCGCGATGTGAAACGAACCCGCCGAGGAACATCGTCGCCACCACGATCAGGCACATGGGCAGGATCACCCAGCCCGTCTTCCAGTGCTCGTAGCCGAGCTGCAGCAGGCAGTTGGGCAACTGGATCGAGACCCCGTACAGCGAAGCGCACCAAAACGCCGACGCGAGCATCGTCAGGGCGACGGTTCGGTAGGTGAACCCTCTCAGATCGATGAACGGCTCGGGCGCGACCAATTCGCGCCACACGAACAGGGCCAGACCTGCCGCAAGGGCCGCTACGGCGACCCAGATCGGCGTGCTCACACGCCAGCCCAGGTAGTTGCCGCGGTACAGCAGGAAGAAGACGATCCCCAGCACGGCCATGAACAGGGCCGCCCCCGCGAAGTCGAACTCATAGTCCGGCTGCTGCTCAGGGCGGTCGTCTTCAAAGAGGAACAGCCCGCTCAGGACCAACCACACGCCGCATGCGCCCAGGATGGCGTACGTCGCCCGCCAGGACGGGTGGAACGCCAAGAGGGCGCCGACGGACTCGACCGCGACCTGGCCGCCGTAAACCAGCGTCAAGTAGGTGCAGTAGGCGAACCGCGTCCGCTGGGGCAGCAGCCGCTGCAGCATGGTCAAGCCCGGGATGGTGTAGAAGCCCGCGCAACTGCGCAACACCCCCACCACGCCCAGTTGCCAGGGCGTCCGCGCCAGGGTTTCGCCCACGCAGCCCACGGTGAGGCAGACGGTCCCGGCAAGGAACACACGCCGCGCGCCGAAGACCTTGCTGAGATAGATCGACGAGAACAGCGAGGTCAGGCCGGCGATCCCCTCCAGGCCGGTGATCCATTGGATCTTGTATCGGTCCAGCGCGAAGGCCTGGACTAGGAGGTCCGACTCGAGGATGGTGCCCCGGGCGTTGAGCGAGAACACGAACCCGCCCAGCAGGATGGTGCCGATGACCGTCGCCTTCCTCGCCCCGGCGGGCAACGCATTCACGGCGGGTGACGTGGACACCGTTCCCCCTTCCGGCAGCCGGTCACTGCTCGGGCGGTTTGACGGTCGCTTCGAGCGCCCGCATCTCATCGGCGGCTTGCTTCGCCCAGTCCGGGTCGCCCGGCCCATGCTCGATGGCCACCGTCACCGACAGCCCCGCCGCCAATTGCGGCCAGCGATCGTCCTTCTCGATGAGGATGCGTACCGGCACGCGCTGCACCACCTTGGTGAACTCGCCGGAGGAGATGTTGCGCGGCACCAGGGCGAAATTGGCGCCGGTGGCCCGGTTGATCCAGACGACCCGGCCACGGAACGGCGTGCTGAACGCGTCGATGTCCAGCCGCACCGCGTTGCCGGGAGCGACGCCTGCCAGTTTGGTTTCTTCCAGATTGGCGGTCACGTAGGTCAACTCGGGGTTGTACATGCTGAGGATGGGCGTGCCCACCGGCACGTGGTCTCCCAGGTGCCGGTAGAGTTGCACCACCACGCCGGGAAAGGGGGCGACGATGCGCGTGTAGCCGAGCGTGGTTTTCGCCACGTCCAGCGCGCGCTGCGTTTCGCGGACCTGCTGGCGCTTGACCTCGACCTGCCGCTCGCTCTCCTTGATCTGCAACCGCCGGGTCTCGGCCAGCGCCAGCGCCTGCTCGGCTTTCTGCGCCTGCTGGTCGGCGGCCAGCGCCGCCTGCTGAACCGCGTCGACCTTCTTGCGGCCCGCCAGCGCCCGTCCGAGCCGGGCCTCCGCGGCCTTCACCTCTGACCCGGCGACATCGAAAGTCCTGGTCGCCTCCTGCGACTGCCGCTGCGTGGCGGCCTCCTTCGCGAAGAGCGTGGTATAGCGCTTGTGGTCCTCGGTGGCGAGCACGAGCCGGGCCCGGCCGGCCGCCAGGTCGTGCTGCGCCTCGTGAATCGCCTTCTCCACGTCCTCGGTCGTAAATTGCAGCGTCTTTTCGTCCCGCGCCTGCTCGGCCCGGGCCGCGGCCAGCGCCTTCTGGGCGACTTCGATTTCCCGCGGCACCTGCGCCGCAGCACCTCCAGCGCCATCTGGGCCGCGTCCAGTTGCGCCTCGGCCACGCCGAGCTTCGCCTGGAGTAATTCCACCTGCTCGCGGTAGGGGACCGGGTCGATCTCAACGAGCAACTGGCCCGCGGCGACCACGTCGTGCTCTTGAACCAGATAGCGCGTGAGGTGGCCCGACACGTCCTGCGGAGCGATGTTGACGAGGTGCGTCTGGACGAAGGCGTCGTCGGTGATCGAATGGGTAAAGCGGTAGACCGTCCAGTCCACAGCGAACGGCGCGACCGCCAGCACGATCAGGACGGACACCACGAGCAGCCGCCCCCAGCGATTGCCCCAAACGCGCTGGCGAAATCGCTGAATCGGCGCCCAAGCCTGCGGGGACTGCGGATTCTGCTGGCTCATATGGAACAGCCCCTCCGTAAGATCCTGTCCCGGCCCGGGAATCACAGCGCTCATTGCTCGCGGAAGGGCACAGCAAAAGTTGTGCCGGGTGCCGGCAAGCCAAGGCAGCATCGTGGACGCCTATCTTGGCGGTAACGTGTTGTCCGTCCGAGGCCCGAAGCAGCGGATGCTGCACGTGCCCGTTGCATCTGTCCCGGCACTGCGGAACTTGTCTCCGGCCGATCCCCGACGTTCATTTGGGCTGGAACCAGTTTTTGCAGGCACCGGACCCGCTTGAACTGCACAAAGCTCAGCAGCGAAGCGCCGACTTCAACCGCCGGTACGGGGCTGCCATCCGCAAACTCCGCGAGGAGGCAGGCATCCCGCAAGCGAAAGTGGAGGGGATGACGGAGCGGCAGCTTCGGCGAATTGAGCAGGGTCAGTGTCGAGCGACTGTGAACGCACTGCGACAGCTGGCGAAGGCTCACGGCCTCGACGTGAACGATTACATGGAAAAGGTCGCAAACGCGATGTCCTGAGCGCCGATGGTCGAAACAAACTTGCAAGAAGCCAATCACCGGTGCAGCGTCGCCATCAAGGAGGCAAGTCGGCCAAAGTTTCCGGGAAAACTTCAGCCACTACTGGTTAAGAAGACGCCACAGAACGTCGTCGTATTCGACCCTGTTGAGATCCGGTGTCTCGCTCTCCGCCAGGTCCTTCACAAGTCCCTCTTGCAACACGCAGGATGAGCTTCTTCACCGCGAGGCGCCCGGGGGGTACCTGTTCGACCGATTGCCGACCGTGGCCCGAGAAAGGACAATCCCTACGCTACCACCGTACGATGGACCGGGCAACGGAAAATAATTAAATTGAGATGTGGTGCATCTCAGCGATCACGGCGTGTCGCACGCAGGAACACCGCGAGATCACCATTATCTACTTGCCGTCGGCCGGCACCTCGTACACCATAGCTCCCCGTGGCGACGAGCGGAGCGGCTGGGCAAAACTCCAGGCCGTGGACATGGTCCCGGTGGGCCGGCAGCGTTCGCTTCGTCCAGGTATCGATGTCCCAAAGGTGCAGCTCGCCGCCGATGCCCGGGTTGAATTGGGGCTGATCGCACACCGCCGCGAGCGTGCGGCCGTCCGGCGAAAACGCCACATTGTTGACAATCGCCGGCACCTGGGCAATCGCGCGGACGCGCTGACCCGTCGCCACATCGGCAAGCTGCACCGCGAAGTCCTCGCCGCCGGAGGCCAGCAGCTTGCCGTCGGGGCTGAACGCCACACAGCGTACGCGGCCGGTGTGGTTGAACTGCGGGGCTTTTTGCTCCTGGGTTGCGACCTCCCAGAACCGCACGCCGCCGTCGTTGCAACCGGCCGCCAACGTCTTGCCGTCGGGGCTGAACGCCAGGCGCAAGATGTGCGACGCGACTGCGGGCAGAGCCGCAATCTTTTCATCGCGGGCAAGGTCCCACAGGACCACGGTGCCGGTGCCGTTGGGATGGTCGCCGCTCGTCCAGGCCAGGGCCTTGCCGTCGGGGCTGAAGACGACGCAGGTGACCGGGTTCGCGTCCTCGTGCAAGATCCGCACCGGCGGTAGCGCGTTGTCTGCTTTCCAGCCGGCCAGGTCCCAGAGCTTGACGGCACCGTCCGCGCCGCCGGAGGCCAGCAGCTTGCCGTCGGGGTGGACCGCCACGCTGTAGACCATACCCGCGTGCTGCTGCCGAACGAAGCGCTCCTTGCCGGTCACGGCGTCGTAGACCCGCACGTACGGAACGTCGGGGTCGATCCGCGTTGCGAACAGCGTTTTGCCGTCTGGGCTGAGCCGGTAGTGCGCATAATTTCCCGAGCCTTGCAGGCGCAGGTCAACCTTCTCATCGGTCGCCAGATTCCAGCGGGTCACGGCATGGGCTGTGCCATTGGTGTGATCCTGCCGGGCGGCCAGGATGGTCGTGCCGTCGGGATCGAACGTCAGCCAACCGGCGCCCGTATTCAGGGTCCGGATTTTCTCGAAGGTATCGGCATTCCAAAGAATCAGCTCGTTGACGCTGCCCGTCGCCAACCAGTGCTCCTTGGCGGTTTTGGGGCTGAACGCGATCTCACGCACCTCCGACGTATGGCCCTTGAGCTCCGCGATGGATCGGCCCGTCTTGACGTCCCAGGCGAGTCCCTGATTGTCGCGTCCGCCGCTGACGATATGTGCGCCGTCGGGACTGAAGGCGATATCGACAATATCGCCGCCGTGGCCTGCGCGTGGGCGCGGAGCAGGGCGGCGATGCGGCGGCGCAGCGGCGTGTCATTCGCACACGCCTCGTCCAGAAAGGCGGCCTGCGCCGCGGGCGTCGTCTGTTCGAGGGCGGCGAGGAACAACTCCTCTTCGCGATTGGCAGCGGTCATGTTTGCCTCCGAGACGGGATTCACTCCGCAATGCGACGTTTCGCGCCGAAATGGCTCACGAAAATGAAAAAAACCTGACAAGACTTCCGAAGTCTCGGAGACTGCGGACATCTGACGCTACCCGTCGCAGCGGTGCCATGCTTTCGCGGCCCATCGCCGGCTTACACTTTGCCTTGAGCTTGCCGGGCCGCGAAAGCATGCCACACCACCCGCCCTTTGGCCGTTTACCGGCTCGTTGAAACAATTCACGGGGCCGGCGGCGCGTCGCCCTCGTCCATGGCGCAGCGCAACCAGGCCCGGGCGTAGGCCCAGCGCCGCTTGACCGTCGCGCTGGAGACGCCGAGCGTTTGCGCCACCTGTTCCAACGTCATCCCGCCGAAGAAATGCAGCTGCACCACCTGGGCCGCGTCCGCGTTCACGGCGGCGAACCGGGTCAATGCTTCGTCGAGCGCGAGCAACCGATCCGGCGGCGGCACCACGGCGAGATCGCCTTCGTCCAGCTCGACGCGCCGGCGCTGGCCGCCGTGTCTGGTGCGCTTCTTACGGCGGGCATTCTCGACGAGGATGCGCCGCATCGCCTCCGCGGCGGCGGCGAAGAAATGGCCACGGCTGTCCCACGGCTGGTCCGCGTCACGGCCGACCAGCCGCAGGTACGCTTCATGAACCAGGGCGGTCGGTTCGAGCGTCTGCCCGGCCGCTTCGCGCGTCAGCCGCTGGGCCGCGAGGCGGCGCAGCTCGTCATAGACCAGCGGCAACAGCCGCCCGGCGGCGTGCGGGTCGCCCTGCTCGATCGCGCTCAACAGTTCGGTTACGTCAGCCATCAATCCTGACGATAACCGCCCAGCGCCCGCTCCGCAATATCCTTGTTTGCCAGGGGGGCCGGCCGGACCATTACAATGAACCCGGAGACGGCTGCCGAACGCGAGTGGCCGACGAGGTACCAGCCATGCACCGTGCCCGTGTCACAACCGCCGAGATCGACTACCCGTCTTCGGATGGCAAGCCGATGGCCGAAACCGATCTGCACCGCGATTGGATGAATACCAACTGGGCTGGACAGGTCCCTTTGCCTGACGCTACATAGCCGGCATGCTCTTCTGTTCGCAGCCATTCCTGCTGTTCTTTGCCGTCGTGTTCGTCGTGTACTGGGCGATGCCCTGGCGCCTGCACGCGTCTGGTTCCTGCTCGCGGCCAGCTTCTATTTCTACATGAGCTGGAGCGCCGAGCTTGCCCTGATTATCTGTGCCTCCTGCGTGATGGATTACTTCCTCGCCCGCGGCATGGAGCGATTTTCCGCCGTCGCGCTGCGCCGCCTGTTGTTAGCGATTAGCCTGGTCGCGAACCTTGGGCTGCTCTGCTATTTCAAATACGCGAACTTCTTCTTGCAATCGCTCACCGACGCGTTGCACGCCGTCGGCTCAACCGCGTCGCTGCCGGTGCTGCAGGTGATCTTGCCGATCGGCATTTCCTTCTATACGTTCGAGGCGATCAATTACACAATCGACGTCTATCGCCAGCGCGTGCCGGCCGAGCGGAACCTCGCCCACTTCATGCTGTTCATCACGTTCTTTCCGCACCTTGTTGCCGGACCGATCGTCCGCGCCCGGGACTTCTTGCCGCAGATTGCCCGCCGCAAACATTGGGACTGGGCCCGCCTGCACCTGGGGGCGCAATACTTCCTGCTCGGCGTCTTCAAGAAGATGGCCATCGCCGATCGGATGCCGTTGTGGACCGACAGCGTGTTCGCCAATCCCGCGCAGCACAACACCGGCGCCGTCTGGCTGGCGGTGGTCGCCTACGCCATCCAGATCTACTGCGACTTTTCCGGCTACACCGACATGGCGCTCGGGGCCGCCCATATGCTCGGCTACAAGCTCGCCCGGAATTTCGACATGCCCTATGTGTCGGCCAACGTCAGCGAGTTCTGGCGGCGCTGGCACATCTCGCTGTCGAGCTGGCTCCGCGATTACCTGTTCATCCCGCTCGGCGGCAGCCGCGGCGGACGCTGGCAGACCTATCGCAACCTGCTCATCACGATGACGCTCGGCGGCCTTTGGCACGGCGCGAGTTGGACGTTTGTCGTCTGGGGCATGCTCCACGGCTTGCTCCTCATCGGACACCGCATCTTCCAGGATGCGTGCGAACGCCGGCCGACCCTGAGCCGCCTGCTGCAGACGCCGTCCGGCACGGCGCTGCGCGTGGCGACGACATTCCTCGCGGTGTGCGTTTGCTGGGTCTTCTTTCGCGCCACCACGTTTGGCGTCGCGGCGACGATGCTGTGGCGCATGTTCGTGCCGCACACGGGGCTCGGCTCCCAGCAGCAGAACCTGACGCTGCTGCTGACCGGGATCGTCCTGCTGGTCGCGCATGGGATTGTCCAGCGCGGCCTCTGGAAGCCGTTGCTCGCCCGGTTGCCGTCACCAGTGCTTGGTGCGAGTTACGCCGTGATCCTGGCGATCTCACTGCTGCTCGCGCCCAACGGCGGCAAGGCATTTATCTACTTCCAGTTTTGAGAGGTACATGAGACGATCACCTGCAAAACGCGGCCGAGCAACCCTCGCCTGGGGCGTCGCGAGCTTCGTCGTGTTGCAGCTCGGCCTGGCCGTGGCGATCGAACGTTGGCTGCCAGACCTGCGCGACCCGATGTACGGCGCCAAGGCGCGCCTGCTGAGCCGCCGCACTGTGGGCGTGCCGTCGCGACCGCCGACGGTCGTGATGGTCGGCAGTTCGCGGGTCCAGTATGGCCTCCTGGGCCAGCCCCTGGAAGAACAGCTGGCGACCCGGCTTGGACGGCGGCCGGTGGTGTTTAATTTCGGCATTTCCGCCGCCGGCTGCGTAACCGAGCTGCTCATCGTGCGGCGGCTGTTCGCCCGGGGCATCCATCCCGATCTCGTGCTGATCGAGGTGCTCGCGCCATGCCTGTGCGCAGGTCCCGTCCAGCGATCTCGCCCGGCTCACCCCCGACCGACTCTGGCTCGACGAGCTGCCGTTGGTCGCGCGCTATGGTCCCTCGTTGGCCGAGCTGAACGCCGACTGGTGGGAAGGCTGGCCGGTGCCCTGGTACAGCCATCGCTATGCGATCCTCTCCCGGCTGGCGCCGCAATTCTTGCCGGGCCGCGTGCCGTCGGGGACGTTCGATGAGATGGACGAGTCGGGCGTCAGCATTTTGCTGGACGAGCCGCTCACTCCGGAAGCGTATCGTCGCAACCTGGAGCAGGCGTTGAGGTGTTATGCCCCGTGCTTCAAGGAGTTCCGGCTTGGGGGCGCCTCATGCACATCGCTGCGCGAGCTGCTGGAGCTGTGCCGGAAGGAACACGTCGCGGCAGCGCTGGTGCTGATGCCGGAGGGGACGATCTTCCGCGACCTGTACACGCCGGAGGCGTCGGCGCAGATCGAGGCGTTCCTCACCGGCCTGAGTCGCGAGTTCGACGCGCCGCTGGTCAACGCGCGACATTGGGTCGGCGACGACGGATTTTCGGACGCGCACCATTTGCTGGTGCGCGGCGCGGCGCAGTTCACCGAGCGCCTCGGCCGCGACCATCTCGAATCGCTGCTGGCCGGCACACGTTCGGTGCGGCGCTGACGCGAGCCTGTCACTAAACCCAACGGAACGGAAGCCTATCATGCGCCGCGCGACTCGCCGCAAATCCCGCCGCTGCCCGATCACCACGTACAGCCGCCGCCTGCGCCCGGTGCTGGAGGAGCTGGAAAGACGCATCACGCCGTCCACCGGGCCGGGGATCGTCCTCCAGCAGACGCTGACCGCGCCGTATGGCTCCCCCGACCCCGGGCACGATTCCTCTGCCATCGTCACCGTGGATGGTTCCGGGAGGCTTGGGATGTTCTGGCAAAATCCGGCCCCATCCGGCGGGACCATCAGCGGCGAGGTCAACGGCTCGCACACCTTCACGGTCGCGACGCAGGCCGCATTGCTCATCGCGGCGGCGGCCGACACCAACGGGGATATCGCCGTGGTATGGGCAAACGCGGGTGGCAGCGCCTACATCAGCTTCTTCACCGCAACCGGCACGCCGCTTGGCGGCCCCGTCCTCTTGGGCAGCAGCCTAAGCGGTTCGTTCAGCCTGGCCGGCGACAGCGTCGGCCACTTCATGGTAACTTGGTTGACCTGGGGGACGGGCGTGTCCGCGGAGGTGTTCGACGCGCAGGGCAATGTGGTAACACCCGCGTTTGCGGTCCCCAACGACTTCTACCCCGGTAATGATTCCTGGGATTCCAACCCGGTGGTGGTCGCCGACAGCGCGGGCAGCTTCATGGTGCTCTGGGCCGACTGGCAGTCGGGGAGGGATCCGAGCATCTGGGCACAACGCTATGACGCAAACGGCGCGGCGCTCAACCGGTTCGGAATCGTCGACCTCCAGTATCCCCCCGCTCCTCTTGGGGTCTCTCTTACGCTCAGTGCTGCCTCCGACGGCGCCGGCAACGTCGTGCTGGTCTGGCAAGGCGACGCGTTTCCCGACGGGACAGGGACAGGGAGTACTTTCAGCACGGCCACCGCTTTCGCGCGCATCACCGATCAGGGCGGCTGGTATGGGGGCCCCGTCGGTTCCACGCCCCCCGCGCTGTCCGATCCGTCCTCCGACGGTGCCCCAACCGTTGCGCTGGACAGCAACGGCGACTTTGACGTGGTCTACAACTCGGTGAATGCCACATACGCCGAGAGCTTCGACGCCAGCGACAACGTTCTCGCCCCGCTGAACTCACTCGGGGCGGTCGCGCCGTCGCCGGCGAGCGTGGTCGCCCTGCCCAACGGCGACTTTGCCATCGGTTCGTTGGCGGCGGCCGGCAACGCCGCCGCAGCCGTCTACACCAGCGACCCGGTCGCGCCGCCCGCGGTCGTGACGCCGGTGTCGGCCGCCGATCAGACCGCCTTCGCGAATGTCATGTACGACGAAAGCCAGAGCTATTTCACCGACGCCGCCGGCAACGCGCTGACCTACTCGGCAACTCTCGCCAACGGCAGTCCGCTGCCAAGCTGGCTAAGCCTCGACAGCACCGGTCGACTCTTCGGCGTCCCTGGTCGCGGCGTTGTGGGCACGACGTACCAGGTCCAGGTGACGGCAACCGACCCGCATGGCAATACCGCCGAGTTCACGCTGCCGCTCACCGTGGCGCCGGACCCCACCCAGCCCAACGGCAGCCCGATTACCGTGCCGCCGGTCGCGGCGGATGGATCGCCCGCTGAGTACAATTCGTGGGCCTTCCCACCGGCAGTGGCCGTCAACGCCGCGGGCGATGCGATGATCGTCGGCGGCACGGTTGTTGACGGCGACTTCGTTGTTGTCATGATGGCGCAGATTCTCAACGCCCAGCACCAACCGATCGGCCCCTGGTTCGAGATCAACGGCACCGTCCAGGGTCTAGGAGGTTATCCCCCGGTTGTCACCGCCGATGCCGCCGGGGATTTCGATGTTGCCTGGCAAGTCGGCGCCGCCACCTATTTGCAGCGCTTCAGCCCCCAAGGGGCGCAGTCGGCCCGACGGTAACGCTGGCCGCTGAGCAGGGGCTGGAGATGGTCGGCGATGCGGCCGGCGACCTGCTATTGCTGTGGAACACGGGATCCGGCATCTACATGCGCCGCTTCGACACCCAGGGCAACAAGCTGAGTCCGACCGTGGAGGTTCCCGGCAACGGCGGTGTATACCAGTACCAGGTGGATGATGAGTACCAGGCGGCGGCCAGCCCGAGCGGCAACGTGATGGTCGCCTGGGAGGCCAAGCAGCAGGCATACGTGCAGCTCTATAACGCGCAGCTCCAGCCGCTCGGGCCGGCGGTGCCAATCGGCGGTCCCGGAACGAGTGCCGTGAACGTTGCCGCCGACGGCCTGGGTAACTTCGACGTCGCTCTTGGAACCGGCAATACGATCGAGTTCGCGCGCTTCAACAACCTCGGCCAGCCGCTCGCAAACACGCAGGGAAGCACCGGTCCAACCGTGATCGCATCAGCGCCGACCATGGGGCAGATTGGGTGGCCGCAGGTGGCCGCAGACCGCAGCGGCAACTTTACGATTGTCTGGACCAGCGGCGGGGTCAACGCCGAGGACTTTGGCCAGCGCTACGATCCGATCGGGCGCCCGCTCGGCGGCGTGTTCCTTGTCCCAATCGGTAACGGCCTGCCGTCGCTCACGGCCGATCCTGCCGGCGACATGCTGGCAACCGACGCAAACGCTTTGCCGGCCGGTAATGTGTTGGGCGAACAGTGGTACTGGCCCACCGCGACGGTCCACGTGCCCGCCGCGCAGGCGACGAGCGTCGGCACCACGCTCGTTTTCTCCACCGCGCACGGCAACGCCATCACGCTGACCGGCGGCGATCCCACGCAGGTGGAAACCCTCACGCTGCAAGCGAACATTGCCGGCCCGACCATGACTGTGACACAAACTGCCGGCCTCGCCTCCATCACCGGCAACGGCACCGCCAGTGTCACGCTGACCGGCACGAGAGCCGTGCTCAATGCCGCCCTGCAAGGGCTCACCGTCCAGGCCATGGCACCAGCGCCCAACCTCACGCTGCAAGTGTCGCTCGCTCCCAACAGCACGATGACCGTGAGCGGCAGCGTGCCGATCACCGTCCACATCGTACCGCCCCAGGTCGTGACGCCTCTGGGCGCTGCCGATGAGACGGCGTACGCGAACGTCCTGTACTACGAAAGCCAGAGCTATTTCACCGACGCCGCCGGCAATGCGCTGACGTACACCGCCACCCTCGCCAACGGTAGTCCGTTGCCAAGCTGGCTGAACCTCGACAGCAGCGGCCGGCTCTTCGGCGTCCCCGTCCCCGGCGTCGTCGGCACGACCTACCAGGTCCGTGTGACGGCGACCGACCCCTACGGGGCGACGGCCGTGCTCACCCTTCCGATCATGATCGCGCCCGACCCCTCCCAGCCCAACGGCAGCGGGTTTACCGTGGCGCCGGTCGCGTACGGTGGGTTTCCCGCTGCGACCAGTGAGTGGGTTAATCGCCAGGCAACGGCCGTCAACGCCGCGGGTGACGCAATGATCGTCTGCGGCATGATACCGGGCAACGGCGTGCAGATGATCATGGGGCAGGTGTACAACGCCCAGCACCAGCCGGTCGGCCCCGTGTTCGTCGTCAACAATTCGGAAGGCGGTCCGGGGACTCTGCCGACGGTCACCGCCGATGCGGCCGGGGATTTCGACGTGACCTGGCAAGGGAGTAGCCACACCTATTTGCAGCGCTTTAGTCCTCTGGGCGTCGCACTGGGCCCGGTGGTCACGCTGGCCGCTGAACAGGGACTCGAGGTGGTTGCCGACGCGGCCGGTGATTTGATCTTGCTGTGGACCAGCCAGTCGGCCATCTACATGCGCCGCTTCGACACCGCGGGCAATGCCCTCAGCCCGACCGTGCTGGTTGCCGACGACGGGACTGGCTACCAGGCGGCGGCGAGCCCGAGCGGCAACGTGCTGGTCCTCTGGCAAACCAATCAGCAGGTCAATCTGCAGGTGTTCAGGCGCAGCTCAAGCCAATCGGCGCGCCCGCAGTCATTGGCTTAGCCTTTGGCGCTAGCGTTGCGGCCGATGGCCTGGGCAACTTCGATGTCGCCTTTGACGAGAACGGCGCCGCGCTCGAGTACGAGCGCCTCAATAATCTTGGTCAGCCGATCGCCGGAGCAAACGTCGTCCCAGCGGGGCAGCACCCTACGCAGGGTGCCGCGCCCAGGTGGCCGCCGACCGCAACGGCAACTTCACAATTATCTGGTACGACAGGATCGCATCGAGCGAGTACGAGTTCGGGCAACGCTACGATCCAACCGGGCGTCCGGTCGGCGGCGCGTTTTTCATCCCCGTTGGATTCGCCGGGCCAGCGGTCACGAGCGACCCCGCCGGTGACCTGCTCGTAACGAACCTGGAGGGCACGAGTACCGGCATGGTGTTGGCCGGACAATGGTACTGGCCCACCGCAACCGTGCAGATCCCCGCCGCCCAATCGACGAACCTGAACAGCACGCTGGTGTTCAGCACGGCCAACCACAACGCCATCACGCTGACCGGCGGCAACCCCACGCAGGTGGAAACGCTCACGCTCACGACCGGCAGCGATGGGACGTTGACCGTGACCAGCACGGCGGGCCTGGCGTCGATCATTGGCAACGGCACCGCGAGTGTCAAGCTGACCGGCACGAGCGCCACTCTCAACGCGGCGCTGCAAGGGCTGACGTTCCATCCGGTGGCGTCCGCACTCAATCCCACGCTACAGCTGACGCTCGCCCCGAACGCCGCCATGAGCGTGAGCGGCAGCGTGCCGATCACTGTCCACGCCCCGCCGCCGAACGTGCCGCCGAAGGTCACTCTGCCCACCGGTCCCCTGACCGTCGCGGCCGGCAGCACGCTGATCTTCGCGCCGGCACACGGCGATGCGATCACGCTTGCCGACCCGGACGCCGGCAATACGGTGGAGACGTTGACGCTGTGGGTGACGAGCGGCACGCTGAAGCTGGCGAGCACCGCCGGCCTGACAGTCCAGGGCAATGGTACCGGCCTCTTGCGCGTGGCCGGCACACTGCGCGCTCAATGCCGCGCTGAACGGCTTAGTCTACACGACCGCACACGGCGCCAGCGGCACGGCTCTCTTCGACGCCTACATTGTGGACAGCGCCAACGCCCTGGGCTGGGCCAGCACGACGCTGACCCTGGGTTGAATGGCGAGCCTCCCGCGTTAGCGGGGGGAGATATCCGGAGAACCCCCCGCTGACGCGGGAGGCTCGCCAGGATGCGCCGCCACACACTGGCCAGCTACCCGTCCCTCGGCTAAAATCCAAGCAATCGCTAGGGGTGCCGGCCCGGGTGCCGGCTGAGAGCAGACCCTGGGACCTGATCCGGGTAATGCCGGCGTGGGAAAGCGAGGCTCGGCGTGGATATCTTCCAGTTCTCCTGGGCGACTCTCGCCTGGACGACGACCATCGCCATTCTCTGCCCGGTCAACGTGCCGATGGCGGCGCTCGCTTTTCGCATCTGGCGCAGACGCGCGAAACCGATATCGAGGGCGGCGAACTCTGGTTGCGCGCGTTCTATGCTTCCTTCGCGCTCGCCGCCCTGATCGCCCTGTTCGTCGGACTCGACTGGCTGCTCGCCGACCTCGCGGAATTCCCGGCTGGGCCGATCCACATCATCGTGTTCGTCGGCTTCGTCGCCCTGGCCGCCTATGTGCTCGTCTACATCTTCAGCCTGGACGATTATTTCGAAGGCCTGAGCTTGCTGATCATTTACCTGTTTCTACCGCTGCTCGTCTTGTTCGGCTTGAACTACTTGCTCGGTCTCGTGAATCCCTCGCTGCGGCTGTGGGACCACCTCGTCAACCTGGCCAACGCCTGGCTCGTCAAACCGCCGACCTAATGCCGATACCCGTGTACCGCGAAGGACCCTTTGGAGATGCAAACCATGACGCAACTGGAAGCCGCCCGCCAGGGCATCGATCACCGACGAAATGGCGTTACGTCGCCCGGCGCGAGGACCTCGATCCCGAGCTGATCCGCGACCGAGGTGGCCCGCGGCCGCATGGTCATCCCGGCCAACATCGGTCCACCTCGCGAAACGCCTGGAGCCGATGGCCATCGGCGTCGCCGCGACGTGCAAGATCAACGCCAACATCGGCAACTCCGCCGTCACCGGCAAGATCGACGACGAGCTGGAGAAGCTGCACACCGCCGTCCATCTCGGCTCCGATACCGTCATGGACCTCTCCACCGGCGGCGACATCGACGCCATCCGCCAGGCGCATCATCGACGCCTCGCCGGTGCCGATCGGCACGGTGCCGATCTACCAGATCATCCAGAACGTCAAGGACCCCGCCGACATCACGCCGCAGATGATGCTGGACATGGTCGAGCACCAGGCCAAGCAGGGCGTCGATTACATGACGATCCACGCCGGCGTCCTGCAGGAATACCTGCCGCTGACGCGCCAACCGCATCACCGGCATCGTCAGCCGCGGCGGTTCGCTGATCGGCGCGCTGGATGCTGGCGCATCATCAGCAGAACCCGTGGTACACCCACTTCGACGAGCTGTGCGAGATCATGCGCGCCTACGACGTGACCTTCAGCCTCGGCGACGGCCTGCGTCCGGGCTGCCTGGCCGACGCCAACGACGCGGCCCAGTTCGCCGAGCTGAAGACGCTGGGCGAGCTGACGCTCAAGGCCTGGGAGCACGGCTGCCAGGTGATGATCGAGGGCCCGGGCCACATCCCGATGCACCTGGTCAAGATGAACGTCGAGAAGGAACGCGAGATGTGCCACGACGCCCCGTTCTACGTGCTCGGCCCGCTGGTGACCGACATCGCGCCCGGCTACGACCACATCACCTCGCGCGATCGGCGCCGCGCTGGCCGCGCGAGGCGGGGGCGGCGATGCTGTGCTACGTCACGCCGAAGGAGCACCTGGGTCTGCCGAACAAGGACGACGTGCGCCAGGGCGTGATCGCGTACAAGATCGCGGCCCACGCCGGCGACATCGCCCGCGGCCGCAAGAACGCCCGGCGGCGCGACGACGAACTGTCGAAGGCGCGCTTCGAGTTCGACTGGAACCGGCAGTTCGAGCTGTCGCTCGACCCGGAGACGGCGCGGGCGATGCACGACGAGACGCTGCCGCAGGAGGTGTTCAAGTCGGCGAAGTTCTGCTCGATGTGCGGGCCGAAGTTCTGCTCGATGCGCATCACGCAGGACATTCGCAAGCTCGCGGCGGCACCCTAAGCGGGAAATCCGAAATCCGAAACTCGAAATCCGAAACAAACTCGAATCACCAAAGCTCGAAATCCCAACTATCTGGCATTGGTTTCGGATTTCGTACTTCGAATTTCGGATTTCCAACCGCCAGGTTGGTTTCGGATTTCGTACTTCGAATTTCGGATTTCCAACCGCCAGGTTGGCTATGGCACCCTAGGCGGGAAATCCGATATCCGAAACTCGAAATCCGAAACAAACTCGAATCACCAAAGCTCGAAATCCGAACTATCTGGCATTGGTTTTGGATTTCGTACTTCGAATTTCGGATTTCCAACCGCGAGGTTGGCTATGGATTTCGCCTTAGCCGCCCAGGCCATTATCTTCATGTCGGCGCTGGCCGGCCTGGCGATTGTCGGGCCGCTCTGGCTGGCGTACGTCAGCCACTGCTTTCTTGTGGTGCTGACCGAGTCGAGCATTGGCGATCCGGAGGTTCGCTGGCCCGACGAAACCGTCGGCGACTGGTGGTGGAAGCCGCTCTACTGCGTCGGCCTGCTCGCCTTCTGGGTGACGATCGGCGGCGTGCTGCTGGGTCCGCTCGTTTTGGCCAGCCCGTTGGCTTATGCGATCGTCCTGGGTGTGTTTGTCTGGTACGCCTATCCGGTCGGGCTGCTGGGCGTGATGGACGCGCAATTCGCTTGCACTCATTCATCTTCCGCTCATCGTGCGTTTGATTCAGCACCCGGTCGCGATCATCTTCACGGGTCTGCTGACGCTGCCGCTGGCCGCGCTGGTCGGCGGATCGGTGATTGCCACGCTGCTGCACAGCACGGTCTGGGCCGTGGCGGCGGCGCTGGTATTGCCCATAGCGTTGTTGCTGTACGCGCGGTGCTGGGGCCGGTTCGCGTGGCTGGTACTGAATGCCAGGGCCGGGCGCCGTTCGCCCGAGAAAGCGCCGCCGCCGGAAGCCGAGCGCACCGCCGTGCTCGACCCGTGGGCACTGCCGCCGCCGGAAGAGATTCCCGAAATGGACGTCGAGGTGGACGAGCCGGAGCCGCCGCCCCCGCCCGCGGACGAAGACGAGGAGTGGGCGAAGAATCCCGCTCCGTACGCGGTTCCGGGCGCCGACGATCATGCCGCGCCGCCGACGCCATTTTCGCACGAGGAGTATTACGACGAATATCGCAAGCGCGAGGAAGAGCGCAAGGCACGTGCCGAGGGTCGCAAGCCCGGCGTGAAGCGCCGCCGGCGCCGCGCGACCTTCGCCAACGCATTCGGCGCGGACTTTTGGCCGTTCCTCGTGGAGCAGCGCACGCTCCGCGCCGGCCTGGGGCTCGGCGTGCTGACGCTGGCCTTCCTGGTGCTGGTGCGCATCGCGGTGCTGATGATGCCGGGGCGATAAGACATGCGTGCCGGTCACGTAACTCGAACATTCCCCGCGCATTTCGCTTGCAACGACCGCCGATTGGGTGCATAATCAACATTCGAGTTGGTGCTCAGGAGGTCTGATCATGCCGGATCGGAAACCCATCGTGGGCGCCGCTCGTCATGCGCGCATCCGCGCCGTTGGGGCGATTCTCGTCGCCCTCGCTATCGCACAACTTTGGTGGCAGCCGCCGAGCGAAGCCGGCGACGCCCCGCTTGAGCCGCAGCTCGCCGCCATCATCGACGGCAACCATCTCCAGGTCGCCGTCGCGCTCGGCCGGGAGACGGCGCAGTGCCTTAAGGGTACGCTGGCTGTCGAGCTGCTCGGCCCGAAAGGCGAACGCGTCGCGCACGCCAGTCGGGAATTGCAGAACGTCGAACCACTCACGAGCCACCGCCTCGATCTGACGCCGGTGCCCGCGGCGACCGACAGCGTTCGGCTCCGCGTGTCCTTCACCGGCCGGCACGCCGAGGTGCCGCTCGCCAAGATCCTGCTCGTGAAGGCGCACGAGACGTTGCTCAGCGGCGGCGAGGAGTTCCACGCTGGCGGGCCCGCGGCGCTCGCCTGCACCGTCAGCGGCGTGGCCTCCATCACCGAGAACGTGCCGCTTCCCGGCGCGACGGTTAGCGTCCGCCTCCGCGATCAGGCCGGCAAGTACCATGACGTGTACACCGGCCGTACCGACGTTCGACGGCCGGGCCGCTATCCGGTTCGACGTGCCCGAGATCGCGGCCGGCGCCTACACGATGGAAGTCGCCACACGCTCCGCACTCGGCGCCGACAAGATCGAACGGCCGGTGCGCATCGCGGCCGACACGAAGATCATGCTCGTCAGCGATCGGCCGATTTATCAGCCGGGCCATCTCATCCATCTCCGCGCCCTGGTGCTGCGGCCTTTCGACATGAGGCCAATCGCGAACAAGGAGCTGGTGTTCGAGGTCGAGGATCCCAAGGGCAACAAGGTGCTCAAGCGCACCCTCACGACATCGGGCTACGGCGTGGCGTCGGTCGACTTCCAGCTCGCCGACGAGGTCAACATGGGCGATTACCAGCTCCGCGCGGTGCTCGGCGACACGCATGCGGAGAAGACGGTACAGGTCAAGCGCTACGTGCTGCCGAAGTTCAAGGTCGAGGTGAAGGCCGATAAGAATTTTTACCTGCCGAAGGAAACGGTCAAGCTCGAGCTGCAGAGCGATTACTTCTTCGGCAAGCCGGTCGCCAATGCGAAGGTCGAGGTGACGGCGAGCACGTTCGACGTGGCGTTCGAGCGCTTCCATAGCTGGAAGGGCGCGACCGACGCCAACGGGCACGCGACGCTGGAGATCAAGCTGCCCGAGCACTTCGTCGGCCAGCCGCTGCAAAAGGGCGATGCGCTCGTCAAGCTCGACGTGAAGGTACACGACGGCGCCGACCATACCGAGGCGGTGGCGAGGTCGTACCCGGTCAGCGATCAACCGATGCGCATCAGCCTGATTGCCGAGGGCGGCAAGCTGGTGCCGAACATGGAGAATCGCATTTTCGTCGCGGCGAGCTATCCCGACGGCAGCCCGGCGGCGAACTGCGAGATCAAGCTGACGCACGCCCGGGTCAAGTCGGCGCCGCCGCCGATGGGCCTGGGCCTGCCGATCCCGCCGGCCGCCAAGGGCAAGGCGGAGCCGCTGGCCACGGTGAAGACGAATGCGTCCGGGTTGGCGGAATTCCAGCTGCGGCCCACGGCCGCCGAGTTGCGCGTGGGCAACTGGGGCCAGCACGAGGTCGAATTGCTCGGCGGCAAGCAGCTCCAGTGGGGCGCACAGGTCGTGTTCGACGTTCAGGCCGATGCCCGCGACGCCAAAGGCAACACCGCCACCGCCCGCATCGCGCTCAACAGCCAGCCGATGGGCGAGAACGTGCTGTTGCGGCTGGATAAGGCGATTTACCAGGCCGGCGATCGGTTGGCGATCGATGTCCGCAGCTCGGCGGGGCTGCCGACCGTGTACGTCGACATCGTGCGCGGCGGGCAGATCATGCTCAGCAAATGGCTCGAGGTCAAGAACGGCAAGGCGGCGCACACGGTCGAGCTGCCGGCGACGGTCTTCGGCAGCCTGGAGGTGCACGCGTATCAGATGCTGCAGCAGGGCGAGATTATCCGCGACAGCCGCGTCATTTATGTGCAGCCGCGCAACGACCTCAAGATCACGGTCGAGGCGGGCAAGGAACAATTCGCACCCGGCGAGGATGCGATGATTCGCTTCCACGTGACCGACGCCAGCGGCAAGCCGGCAGCGGCGGCGCTCGGCGTCATCGTCGTCGACGAGGCGGTCTATGCCTTGCAGGACCTGCAGCCCGGTCTGGAAAAGGTGTACTTCACGCTGCAGGAAGAATTGCTGCGGCCACACGTCGAGATCAAGCTCGGCCCGAATGACACCATCGACAACCTCGTGCGGCAAGCGGCGCTGCCGGCGCCGCGACAGCAGATCGCCGAGGTGCTGCTGACGGCCGTGAAGCTGCCCGCGCCGCGGCGCTTTGTGATTGCGCCGGCGCAGCAGCGCGAGCAGCAACTACAAGCTCACGTGCAGCAAATCGGCTTGGGGCTGTACGCCTACGCCTGCGAGGGGAAACTGGCAGTCATCGGCTTCGACGCAAAGGCTGGCCAGTGGATGTTCCGCCCGGGGATCCTCGAGGAGGTGCAAAAGGCCAACCGGCTCCAGCCGCAACCCATCCGGGCCGTGGCCGGCATGAGGCCGACCGCCGCGGACCTGGTTCGGCTGCACCCCGGCTTCAATGCCGAGAATCTTGGCAAGGCGGTGACCGCCCAGCGGCTGGTCGAGGTGCATGTGCAATTGGCGCTGTACGTGCGGGCCGACAAGGAACGCTTTTTCCAGAAGGGCCGCTGGGTGCTGCCCGCGAATCTGATCGACGAGCTCGTGGACAACGCGACGCTCGATCCGCGGCTGGCGAAGGATGCATGGGGCGAGCCGTTGCGGCTGGTGCGCCTGAAGACGACTGCGGGCAACGACCCGTTCGACGAATATGCAATCGTCTCCAGCGGCCCGGATCGCACGCCGGGGACAGACGACGATATGCGGTTGAGCGAGGCGTTGGCATTGAGCGCCGTCGGATGGCATTGGTGGCTACCTGCCGAACGCCGGGCAGCAGCGGCTGGCCAGTTCATGGGCCGCCAACCGCTCATGCGCGGCGGCCTCGGCGGATTTGGCGGCGGCATGATGGGCCTTATGGGCATGGGCGGCGGCGGGCTTGGCGGATTCGGCGGCGGCATGATGGGCATGGGCGGTGGGCTCGGCGGCGGGCTCGGCGGACTGGGCGGCCGACTCGGCGGCGGCGGGCCTGGCGACAATAATGGCGGCTTCATGGGCATGGGCGGCTTCATGGGCATGATGGGCGCCGGCCCACCCCCGCCGCTCAACGAAGGCGGTCCGGTAGACCGCGGCAGACCGGCCGGCGCCGCCAAGGCCCCGCGCGTGCGTGAGTTCTTCCCCGAGACGATGCTCTGGCAGCCCGCGCTCATTACCGACGACAAGGGCAACGCCAACCTCGCGCTCAGCTTCGCCGATTCCATCACCACCTGGCGGCTCAGCGCCACCGCCAACTCCAAGGCGGCGCGCTCGGCGGTGCCACGGTGCCGCTCAAGGTCTTCCAGGATTTCTTCGTCGATATCGACCTGCCCGTGTACCTCACGCAGGGTGATGAGATCGCCTTCCCGGTCGCGGTCTATAACTACCTCAAGACGCCGCAGACCGTCAAAATCGAGCTGAACGCCGAGCCGTGGTTCGAGCTGCTCGACGACGCCGGCCTGGTGCGCCACGTGGCCCTCAAGCCCAACGAGGTCACGAGCGTCAAGTTCCACATCCGCGCCGCCAGGATCGGCATGCAGCCGCTCTCGATCAAGGCGATCGGCTCCAAACGCTCCGACGCCGTCAAGCGCCTCGTCGAGGTCGCGCCCGAACGGCCAGCGCGTCGAGGTGGTCGCGACCGGCCGGCTCCAGGGCAAGGCGGCGCACGTGATCGACATCCCGCGGCACGCCCTGCCGGACGCGTCGAAGCTGCTAGTCAAGATCTACCCCGGCGCGATGGCTCAGGTCGTCGAGGGGCTTGACGGCATGCTGCGGATGCCGTGCGGCTGCTTCGAGCAGACGTCGTCGTCCGCGTTTCCGAACGTGCTGATCGTCGAATACATCAAGCGCAACCGGCTCGGCTCGGCGCAGATGCTAATGAAGGCCGAGCAATACCTCAACATCGGCTATCAGCGCCTGCTCACATTCGAACGGCCCGGCGGCGGCTTCGATTGGTGGGGCAGCGGCGAGCCGCTCGTCTGGCTCAGCGCCTACGGCCTGCAACAATTCAACGACATGGCGCGCGTCTACCCCATCGACCGCGGCATCATCGAACGCACCCAGGCGTTTCTGATGAACAAGCGCGACGCCGACGGCACCTGGTCCAACATCGGCGCCACCCACAGCGAGACGATTGCCAGCATGGGCGACGCGAAGCTGCTGCTGACGAGCTACGTCACGTGGTCGCTGCTCGACAGCGGCTACGGCCGCTCCCAGCTCGCGCCGTCGGTAGCGTTCATCCGCGACCGCGTCAAAACGAGCGAGGACAATGCCTATGTGCTCGCGCTCGCGGCCAACGCGCTGGCTGCATACGATGCGAAGCACGAGAGCACGCTGGAGGTCGTGCGCCGGCTCGACAAGCTGCAGCAGGCGGTGCCTGACTGGAAGGCGACGCACTTCCCGGCCAAGGGCATGTCGCTGACCTATGCGCACGGCAACGGCGCGACCATCGAAACCACTGCGCTCGCCGTGCTGGCGATGTTGCGGACCGGCCAATGCACCAACACCGTCAATCAGGCGCTGACCTATCTCGTCAAGGTGAAGCACGGCAACGGGACGTGGGGCAGCACCCAGGGAACCGTGCTCGCCCTCAAGGCCCTCGTCCGCGCGTCGGGCAGCACGCCGCAAAAGGGCGCGACCCACTTCACCATCCGCGTCGACGGCCAGGAAGCGGCGCGCGGCAAGGCGGACGACGACAACGCGGACGTGATGCAGACGTTCGAGCTCAAGGGACTCGCGGGGCCGGGAACCCGTCGGGTCGAGCTCGATGTGGACGGCGCGTCGAACCTCATGTACCAGATCGTCGGCCGTTATTACGAACCGTGGACCGACGCCAGGCCTGCCGGGCCGAAGTTCGAGCTGGGCATCCGCTACGATCGAACGAAGCTCGCCGCCAGCGATTTGCTGCACGCGAAAGCGACGCTGAAGTACAACGGCGCGCTGCCGACGTACATGGTGATGCTGGAGCTGGGCATCGCGCCGGGCTTCACCGTCGATCCGGGCGATTTCGCGGAGATGATCAGCAAGGGCAAGGTGAAAAAGTACGAGATCACGGCCCGGCAGGTGATCCTGTACCTCGGCGACGTGCGCCCCGGCGAGGTGCTGCAGTTCGAGTATGCGCTGCGCGCCCGGTTCCCGCTGCGCGAAGACGCCCGCCGCGGTGGCGTACGAATACAACACGCCCGCCAACCGCATCGAGGCGGCACCGGTCGAGCTGACGGTGGAGGAACGTAAGTAGGCGCCGAAAGCGGTGGGGCACGTTTTCAACGTGCCGGTGTGGCCCTGGCGCTGATCGCCCGGGGCCTCGTGGAGGAAGTTCGGGATTCCGAATGACGTATTGATAGGGCTGTGACCGATGTTGCCGTCATGGGTGAGTATAATCAACGATGTTCCCATTCGGATCAGGAGCCTGGATGGTACGGCTTGGTTTTGGAGCAGCGCTAGACAAGATTTCAGGGTGCCGGTCACTTTTCTTGCTGTGGCTCTTGACAAGCCTCCGCCTTGGAATTTTCGACCATTTCGACTATTGCGTCTGTTTCGACCATGTGCTAGAATAGTCATGTCGCGTAACCGGAGGCAATAATCCATGACCACCGTGATTTCCGAGAACTTTGAGACGGTTGCACCGAGCGCGGCCGATGCTCTGCTCGCGCGCGAGTCCAGCCGCCGCCTTGCAAGCCACAAGCTCGGCAAGCGGTCTAGCGTCCGCATCCAGCTCCTTACCGACGGCGAAGAAGCCGAAACGGTAGCGGTACCGGCTTCGGCACTGCGTTTGTTCCTGCATCTCCTGGTCGAAATGTCCCAGGGCAACGCAGTGACTCTCATTCCCACCCACGCGGAGATGACTACGCAGCGAGCCGCCGATCTGCTTAACGTCTCGCGCCCCTACCTGGTCAAGCTGCTGGACGAAGGAAAAATCCCGTGCCGAACCGTCGGCAAGTACCGTCGTGTTCGTTTCGACGACCTGATGGCCTACAAGCGGAAAGATGACGAGGCCAGGGCCAAGATTCTCGATCAGCTTACGGCGGAAGCCCAGGAACTGGGGATGGGCTATTGATGGAGCAACCGGTCATCGCCGTCTACGACGCGAACATCCTTTACCCGGCCCCCCTGCGCGACCTGTTCATCCGGATCGCGCAAGCAGGCCTTGTGTTTGGTCGGTGGACCGAAACGATCCATGATGAATGGACTCGCAATGTCCTCAAGGACAATCCGAGCCTTTCCGCCGAGCGCCTGGCACGAACCCGAAACCTGATGAACGAGGCCGTTCGCGACTGCCTCGTGACTGGTTACGAAGACTTGATTGCGTCCCTTTCCCTGCCCGACCCGGACGACCGCCATGTCCTGGCCGCTGCCATACGTGCCGGGGCCGCTGTGATCGTGACATATAATCTCAAGGACTTTCCGCCGGAGGCTCTCGCCCAATTCGACATCGAGGCACAGCATCCAGACGATTTTCTGGTTGGCCTCCTCGACCACGCCCCAGGCATGGTTTGCGCCGCCGTCAAACGCCAGCGTGAGAGTCTCCGCAACCCGCGCAAAACCGCTCAGGAGCTCCTCGCCACGTTGGAGAGCCAGGGGCTAATCCAATCTGTTGCTCGACTACGCCAATTCATCGACTTGCTTTGAGGCCGCAGCCAATGGCTCAATTTTGCCCTGGCTTTGCCTCGCTGATTCGGGTATGGACTGCCGTCTCGTGTGCCCATTCTGTGGCATCGCGCGGGGCGGCGTACTCACGGTTCCTTCTTGTGCTCGCGCACCACCGTGCCGCCCTTCATCACGAAGCGCACACGACGCAGCGACGCGATTTCCTTCGTTGGATCGCCCTCAACCGCGACGAGATCGGCGAGGAGGCCTGCCTCGACGCGACCGCGGTCGTCCAGGTTCAGCGCCTTGGCGGCGGCCGACGTCGACGCGCGCAGCGCTTGCGGTGGCGTCATGCCGTAGGCGACCATCAGCTCGATCTCGCGGGCGTTGTCGCCGTGCGCGAAGACGCCGGCGTCGCTGCCGCACACGATCGTCACGCCGGACTCGAGCGCTTCCTTGAAGGTCGCACGCAGCGACTTGAGACTTTTCGGCTCCGGATCGGTGCCCGGCCGCCAGCCGCGGTACCTGCTCATCGCTTCCGAGGCGGCCAGCGTCGGACACAGCGCAACGTTGTTCTTGGCCATCAGGTGGAACACCTCGATATCGCCCTCGTAGCCGTGCTCGATCGTGGCGACACCCGCCAGCGCGGCCAGGCGCATGCCTTCCTTGGACGTGGCGTGCGCCGAGACGCGCACCCCGGCCAGGCGCGCGGTCTCGACGATGCGCTTCATCTCCGCGAGCGAGAACGTCGGCCGGGCGCCGCGACCAGGGCCCCAGAGGAAGTCGGCGTAGAACTTGATCCAGTCGGCGCCGCGCGATCTGATCGCGGACGATGCGGATCAGCGCGTCGATGCCGTCGGCCTCCTCGGCGCCTTGCGGGACGCGCACCTCGGGGGCGAAGCCGCGCGGGGCGTAGCTGCCGGTGGCGACGATCGCGCGCGTCGCCACGAGCATGCGCGGTCCGGGCACGATACCCTGGTCGATCGCCTGCTTGATGCCGACGTCAGCATAACCCGCCCCCTCGGTGCCGAGGTCGCGAATCGTCGTGAAGCCGGCCCGCAGCGTGTCGCGTGCATGGTTCGTGGCCCGGCACACCCGCAGCGCCAGCGGTTCCTTGAGCACCTGGTCATCCCACGACGCCTCGTTGTACGGATGCAACAGCACATGCGTGTGCGCGTCGATAAGCCCCGGCAGCAGCGTGGTGCCGGGCAGCGCGATGCTGCGTGCGCCCGCCGGCACGGCGACCTTATCCTCGGGCCCCACGGCATCGATTTTCCGGCCGCGCACCACGACGATCCAGCCGGCATGAGCGCCCGGTCCAACGCCATCGTAGACGCGAGCCGGCCGAAGCACGATCACGCCCGGCGCCTTGCCGGCAGCCAGCTGCTCGGCGAGCGCCGCCGGGGTGTCGCCACCTAGACCAATGCCCAGTCCCACCGCAACCAGCAACGCCGCGGCCAGCAACCAATGCTTCATGGTTTGCTCCTATTCTCGCGACTCTGCGCGAGGCGTAGCGCGAAAACAAGGGATTGCCTACCCACGCTCATTGTAGGGCAGGCTGATCTTGACGCCGTCAGCGCGCGGGTACATCGCGGAACCTGGAGCGGTTCGGTCTTTCGAGCGGTGACGCCGCTGTCGTCCTGCCGAGGTGCGCCGTGGTCCGCGTGAAATCGGTCGTGTTTTGCGGTTTGCTGTATTGCTGCGTCAACGCGCTCGGGCGCCGGACGAGCCGCCGCCGCTTTCCGACGGGTCGCAGACTGCGGTCGCGCTCCCCGCGGTGCCGGTGCGGCAGCTATCGGCGCAGCTCAAAGAATCACTCTTGAAGGCTCTGCCCAGTACGCTGGCGTTTGAGACCAGCAACAATTGGGGCCATCAAGCTCAGGTGCCGTCGCTGCAGGGCCTCAAGCCGATCCACGTAATGCGCAATCACGGCAATTGGGAGAAGGCCCGCGTGACCACGTGGCAATTGCCGTGGGAGCTTTCGGTCCGCGTCGCCGATCTCTGCGCGCCCAACGACAACCGGGTCGCATTCACCGTGTACCTGGCGACGCCGGCCACGGTGGAGCTGGACAAGCAGATTTGGCAGAACGGCCTCGAGGTGTATTCGGGCCATGTGCGGGCGCGCTTCCAGCTCACGGCCGCCGTCACGATCGAGGCGACGGCGGCCCCGCTTGCCAAGGATGCGGCAGCGCCGAATCGCGAGGTCCGCTTTCAAGTCGCGCACGCAACCTTCGCCTGCAACCGTTTCGTCACCGAAAACGTGAACGGTGTGGGCGGCGACCTGGCGCGCCTCACAGGGTCCAAGTGCAAGTTCAAGGCCTGGCAACCCTCGATCCTGCATGACTTTCAAGAATCGGTGCTCGGCGCCGTGCAGACAGCCAGCGCCACGAACGCAGTGCGAGTCCGATTGAGCGAGCTGGTCGTGCAATCGTTGGCGATGCGGTCTGTCATCGTGCAAGCGCAGGGCTCGGCTGAGCGCGTGCGGCTGCCGGTCACCGCGCCACCCGTGGTGGTTCCGGCGGCGCCGATCTTCCTGTGCGGCGGAATGGCGATCCAGATCCCATTGTTTATCGAGCCTTCGCACGCATGGGATCGGGAGGCCCCAATCCATCCCGAGCACGCCGAGCACGCGGAGCGCTGGAATCTCTCCACGTATTCCATTCACTACGAGTCCCCCGCGCATTCTGGGGCTGCCGAGCACGATCACAAGCGATAGTGCCCCCCGGCATGACCCTCCGCGGGCGCAGAGCTGATCGGCGACGCGGGCAAGGAGGCGGCGGACCACATCGATCAACTGCACGCGCTGCCGGGTTTGCGCACGTGGATTGCGCCGCCCGGCAAGCGGTGATTGACGCGGCGTCCCGCTTGTGCTGTGGGCACTAGCGAGCTACTAGCCCAGGCGAAAGGCCGGCCGGCTCTGACCATGTTGAGCTGTTTGGTGCAGCGCCGGCTGCAACCGAGGAATGAAAAAAGCGGCGCAGACACAAAGGCACGGGTCAACAGGTTCCGATTGTAACAATCGGTAGGAAGAAAAAAATCTTCTACGGAGAGGCTCCGTCTATTGACCTCCGAGGCCATTGAGCGGTTTGGCCTCAGACGCTCATGCGCAAGCTCGCGGAGGTCGCCGCTGAACACGCCGATCACTTCCGAGACGCGGAACAACGCGACGAGGACCTCGGTACCGCCGACCCGGGACAGGATGCCGTAGGAACCGGAGTCGTTCGAGTTCGATTGCATACCCGGGACGTACTGCACCGCGTGCCCGAACACGGTGACGGTCCGCTTGTCGCGCAACAACACCGTAAAACGGCTTCCCTCGCCCGCCGAGCTCCTGGAAAATCGCATGTCCAGCTGCTGTTCGGAAGGCGTGTTCGTGAACGAAACATAACAGGTCGATGGCGGCAGGCAGTTCGGCGAAATTGGTGGGGGTACGACGATCTCGCCCTCCCCGCGGTACGGCGTCACGGAGTGGGGGTGGTGCTCGTTGCACAGCGCGGCGATCCGGGCCAGGACAGCACGGAAGACGGACTTCGGGACCGAAACGTCGAGCGCGTCCTGGGCGTCTGCTCCGAGCCGGCGGACGGAGCAGTGGCCGTCTCGAAAGTTCATGCGGAGTTGGTGGACCCGACACAGGTTCAGCAAGTCATCGACAAGCCCGACGACCCCACGCGGCGTTGGTTTGAACGCGCTCTGGACACGCTCGGCAAACGGGGTGGAACGGATCATGTGACGCTCCGAATCTGTGCCGACCTCGCGATCTCGGACCAGACAGCGACGAGTTCTTCGAGTCCCGAGCCGGGGTCGAACTGAACCAGCCCTTGGCTCAGCGGGAACCATTCGGTGGCTGCCTTCTGGACGATCTCGTCAGGCACCTCCAATACCAGGATAACAGCCCCACCCTCGTCGGGGAACTCCCGAGCCTTGCCGCGGGCATACTCATCCGGCATCCCGACGTGGAACGGGCCGGATTCGAGGTACATCGAGAAGCCGTCTTCCGTCGCCTGCCCGCCGGGTTCACGGAACCGTGGGTCCGGGCCGAGATCAAGAATTTGTTCCGCCCGTCGCCGGGTCGTTCCGTGGAGCAAGATCATGTCGGGGGCACGCCGTCACCATTGAAAAGCACCTACCACACCATTTGACTTACGAGTTGTGCCAACCCCCGGCTCCGGGTTTGTGCCCGAAAGAATCCATGCAAGCCGTGGGGGCGTGGTAGCCTGAAGATACCAGGCAAACAGACTCCACAACCCCCACGAGGAACTTGCATCAAAGGCTTAGTCCTGTTCGATCGGCACGTCCCAACAGTCGAACGATTCGCCAGCGACGAACCGGAACGCGTTCAGGCAGAAGGCCCGAGCAACGACATCTGTGTTGACCGCCTTGGCGGGGTTGGTGGTGAGCAGCAGGAGCGGCGGCTGCCACCCGTCGAAGTCAAGAGCAGCTCGAAAGTTGACGACATGCTGCGGGCGGTCGCTGCGGTGAATCCTACCCCATGAGTCAGTTCCGCCGCGGGCCTTGTATAAGAGGCACGGCGGGTCGAGTATGATCACGCCCGCTACGCCGCCTTCGATAGTCATTCACGTCCAACGTCGCGCGCGATCACGACCCGGCCGTGCTGGCTGAGAATCGGCAAGCGCCGCACGCGGATGCTTGTCCGAATGGCCGAAGTGGTAAAGTGGGGACTGTACTCACGGGCGAGCCGCACCTGCCGCCGTTTCTCCAGCACATCATGCACGCGATACCGCATCCCGCCGTGCGAGTAGATGCCATTCCGTGGCGCCTCGCGGAGCAGGTGGAAAGGGTCAATCTCGCCGATCTCGACGTTGTCGCAAACGAGCTTGTACGCCTCGTCCCCGGTCCCACGGATGCGGACACTTCGGTGGGGGTCCGTCAGATAGAACACCTCCGCCATCAACGACCCTGTGTCCCGCTGAGCTTTCACGGCAGCGATCTCCGGTCCCAGCGTTGCAGTGTCCAACCGTACCTCATCCCCGGCCTCCTTTGCGGCACACGCATAGTGCTGATGGAGGACACGTTGGTTACTCAAGTTCAGGATGAGCGGTTCGTGATCCCGGGCCAATAGCCGGTCAGGGTGGGCGGAGTGATAGGCGTCGATGGGCGTCTGGCCGGGGATCAGGATTACGGCGCCCTCCTTTCCGGCCCGGCCCGCCCGCCCAGCTCGCTGTGACAGACTCATCATCGTTGTCGGCAGGCCGACGCACACCACCACGTCAATCGCTCCGATGTCGATTCCGAGTTCCAAGGCACTTGTTGAGAATACTGCCCGAACCGTCCGGTCGCGAAGTCCGCGCTCGATCTCCTCGCGTTCCGACGCGGTCAGCCCAGCGCGGTAGACACGCACGAATGGCGGCTCCGAATCCTTATTGTCCCGCCCCGACCGGGCAATCATCCGCTCAGCTGCGGTCCGGCTGGGGCTGAACGTAAGAACGGTTAATCCGGCCTCGGCGAGGGCCAGCGTGATTTTCCGTCCGGCGTCATGCGGGTTTTCCTTCGGCCGCACCATCCAGAACTTCCGCTTACCTTGGCTGCTGCCGTCCTCATCGGGGCCAACGCACGCGAACGGGAGGCCGGTGAGCCGCTCCATGTGTTCCTGGGGTGACTGCCCGGTGGCCGACGCCTGCATGGACTCACGCCGCGCCGCTCGCGTCAGGGCGGCGCACTCAGGATAGATTCCTGTTGGACTAAACCGCGGACCCCAGCCCTATGGGACTTCAACCCGGGCGCGGTCCGCGTGGTGTTTACTTTACCCCCACCGCCAGCGCGCTCGCAAGCATTTTCTCTCCCGGTCGGATGGTTTTGGACGCGCCGCGCACCGGCTCCTCTCCCCGGCAACGCCACGCCGGGTACGCGCGGGCGGCCGCCGCGCGCACCGGGTCCGCTACCACGCTGCCAAACGTGCTGCTCCCGCCACGACCGCCGCACCGGGATCACGAACTGTCGGCGACGGCCCGCATGCCGGGCGCGGCACCCGCCGCCGGCCGCTCCGCGTAGATCAGACGCGTGCCGCCGCAGTTGGGACAGCAGCGCGGCTGCGCCGGCTCCAGCGCGACCGTCTCCTCGCTCGGCAACGCCGCCGCCACCGCCTGCACCAGCAGCCGACGCCGGCACAGGGCCAGCCGCGCCGCCCGCTGGGCGTTGGCCAGGAAGCCGTAGTGGCGAATCTTCACGAAGCTCTTGGGCAAGACATGCTGCACGAACCGCCGCAACAACTCTTCGGCCTCGAACGTCATCGTCTTTTGCCGCGCCGCGTCGGCATAGTCCTTGTAGCGGAACGTCACCCGACCCTCCTCCAAGCTTACGAGGCGGGCATTGCTGATCGCGACCCGGTGCGTGTACCGTGCCAGGTACTTCAGCACCTGCGCCGGACCGCCGAAGGGCCGCTTGGTCAACGGCGCTTTTGCCCCCCTTAAATTGTCTTAGATTGTGTCTTTGCCCCTTCGCCGGACCTCACCCGTGAGCAGAAAAACCTTCTCGCGATCATGTTTGTTGATACGTACGTGCGCCCATTCAAGCAGCGTGTGCGCGAAGATCCAGAGTAATCCCATGGTCCCGCCGATACTCAGGGTCACGACCGCGGCGTATCCGACCAGTTCAACGAGGTGAGGCGACCCCGCTCGGCCCAACATCGGGCCCGCGCCGCGCAACATGCGGACCCTAGCGCCAAGCCGCAGCTCACCGGCATACCGATGATCTGGTAACTGACGAAGCCTGCGACGAACGTGCCGAGCAGGCTGCGCCAGGCGCTGGCCAGATGCGCCGAGCACCACAGCCCGGTCGCCGCCATCCACACGGCGGCCAGCATCATGGCCACGACCAGGCCAATACTCAAAAATCCCGCTTCCCAGCCGAATAGCCAGGCCAGCGGCATGGTGCACGCGGCGTAGGTGGCGATATAGGGAAATGCGGCCAACACAATGCCCCAGAACTTGCCGCGCACGATCGAGCGCGTCGTCATCGGTGTGAGCAACACGCTATCCCAGGTGGACCGCTCGCGCTCTTCGCAGATGCTGCCGGACGCACGGATCGCCACGAGGATTGCAAGCACGAGTAGCACGACCATTCCGTGCATGGCGATGATGCCCACCGCCGTCGCGGAGGTCATCCGGCCCAGAGCGTTCAGTGCGCCTGCCAAGCCGCGCTCCTGGAATTCCTCGTGCAGATCGAACCCGTTTTCGATGACGAGCCAGCCCAGGCCGCCGAGGCTGCCCAGCGCGAACACCGTGATACCTATCCAGCCCGGCAGGCCGCGAAGCCACGGCAGCGGCGCCACGCCGAGCAGCCAACGCTCGCGCCACAGGACCGGGTTGCCGTGGACCTGCGGGCGCCTGGCCCGCCACCACGCGCGGCGGACGCGTGTCCTCGCGTCCAGCTGCCGGAGGTACGCAGGACGCAGTCGCCATGCGCTCAGCAGCACGCACAATCCACCGGGCACGAGCCAGGCGGCAGCGAACCAGATCAGCCGCCACCCTTGCTCGGCCGGATTGTCGAGGGCCACAGCGTGCCATGGGTCGAGGTTGTCCACCAGTGCGGCCCAGGGCGTGCCGGTCAAGAAGCGGGCACCGACGACAACGCTCAGCAGGATCAGGTACGTGATCAGCATGGCGTCGCGTGTCTGGCGGCACCACACCGATGCCAGCAATGCCGGTGCCGCCAGGCCCAGGATGAGGATAACCGTGACCGCAAGAACTGCAGGCGCAAACGCACGATCGAGATCGCCCAGCGTGCCGTAAAACGCAAACAGTGGCAGGCCGACCAGCACCAGCATGAGCATCTGGTAGGCCCGGCCCAGCAGCTTGCCGAGCACCAGGTCGGCCGGCCGTGTCTGGGCGGTCAGGAGCAGGGTGAGGGTGCCGCGCGTCTTTTCGTCGGTGATAGCGCCAGCCGTCATCGCAGGCGTCAACAGAAGCAGGAGCGTGAAGTGCAGCGTCAGGAAGCTCGAAAAGAACGCCGCATACGCTGACGCCTGGCGGTTCGGGATCATGGTCACCGCGAGGCTTACCAGCAGAACTACGGCGTAAAGCCAGCGTAGAAAGTAAGCCGGCTGCCGGCGCCCGCCGCGGAGCATTTCCTGATGGAACACGGCGCTGATCATGATTCGACCCAGCGAGCGGCGGGGCCCGCGGACGTGTTAAGGGAAACGGGGCGCCTTGCCGGTGCAAGGCGCCCCACCCCACTTACCCTTGCGCGAACACGAGATCGAAGTTGTTGTATTCGATCTGGGTCTCGCTGTTGGGTACGCCCGGGAAGGTCACATCCACGGTTCCATCCAGCGTGCCCGGAAGGCCCGCAT
This sequence comes from uncultured Gemmataceae bacterium, assembly GCA_963834865.1. Classification (GTDB taxonomy): domain Bacteria; phylum Planctomycetota; class Planctomycetia; order Gemmatales; family Gemmataceae; genus CAWIDK01. The sequence continues at coordinate 614,118 of CAWIDK010000001.1, read as the reverse complement.
CCCCGTCGGTGTGGATGTCCAGCTCAGCCTGTTGCTTGGTGTTGTTGAACAGCTCTAGCTGGAGCTGGCTGCCCGAGTCCACGAAGACGTTGGCGCGGTAGGGGACGTTGTCAAGGACGGTGGAAAAGAAGGTAATATCGATGTGACTGGTAAACTTGGCGCCCGAGTGGGAGCCTTCCACCACGTACTCGGCCCCATCCTGGCCGGTGACCATGCTGACCGTCCCCACGTTGCTGTAGAAGAGTTTCACACCGTTGTTGCCGAACAGGCCGGTGCCGGCGATGGTCGATTCCGTCACCGTCACGTTCTCCGGCGTAGAAACGTTGGCGCTGTCCGACAGGAACAAGAGTCCCACGCCGGAGACCGATACGGTATTCTGGATGCCGTGGGTCGAGAACTCGCCGTTGGTGAGGCGTCCCATGACCAGCTGCGTCGAGGAGTTGCCGAAGACGGCCACCGGGCCCGCGTTGGCCTCCAGGTACACCGACGCCTGATTGGCGACGGGGGCGGCGATGGAGAACACGTAGGTGAGCACCTGGCTCGGGGTCGCCGCAATGACGGTAGTGTCGCCCGCGCCGTGCAGTTCGACGGTGAAGTACTGCTCCAAGGAAGCTCGCGCGGTGGCATTCAGGGAGACGTTGGCATTCACGGCGTACGCGTCCAGCTGGACGATGTCCTTGTTGGCGTAGGTCAAGGTGTCGCCCCCGCCAAAGCCCATGCCGCTGAGGGTCTGCGTAGTCCCGTTCGAGCCGGAGAGCACAACGTTGGTGCCCGAGGTCTGTACGTCGAGCAGGCCCGTGATCTGGAACAAGTCGGTGACCGAGGCGATGGCGCTGGTGAGCTGGAACGAGATGTTGTCCACGGAAATCGTGCCGGGCGTGTAGGACGCCCCCCCCGCGACGTACGTCTCGTTGCCGCTGATGGCACGGCTGCCCTCCAGGGTCATCGAGTTAGCCCCGCTGCCGTACAGCGTGACGGCCGCCTCCTGGGCGAACGGCATGCCGTTGCTGTCGTTGATGATCACCTTGTCCCCGCCTACGACCTGGATGCTGACGGCGGTGATGGACGAGATGTAGAGAGGCTTGTTCGGTTTCACCAAGGTGCCGTTGTCGAACACCTCCATCTGCCGCTGAACGGCCCCGTTCGACTCGAGCGTGATCGTATGGTTCGGCGCGATGTTGCTGATGAGCACGATCGAACCGTTCAGAACGGCGGTGGTCGGCACCAGGCGCTGCTCCAGTGCCTCCACCTGCAAGTTTGCGCGGACCGCGTTGCGCGGCGCCGCCGGGCGGTCGCCGCCGTCTTGGTCGTCCGGAAGTCACGAATCAGGTTGCTCAGGAAACGTCGCATGGTATTCTCCTGGCTCACGTGGAGCCGTCTAGGGTTTCGGATCTCGGTTTTTTTCAGGGACGGTGTCGTTCGCCGGGCCACTCGACCCGGTGCTCGGCCGTCCTGCTATCTCTGGTTCCGGCGCGTGGGGATGTTGTGACAGGAGATTGGAATTTTCTTGGCGTGTAACTGCAGTTCGACGTGCAAGTCTTGAAAGCGCCAGCGCTTGGTGGTGGCAGTCTCACTTGCGGAGGCACCATGCATGGCGGCGCTGAAACGAGGACGCATTCTGCCGCGGCGGTTGAGCTTGCGCTCGCGGCACCGCGAGCTGTTGCAAATCTGGGGGTGTCCCGTGCAACGATGAAACGTGCCGGTGCCGGTCGCGAGGCCATGACCACCAGTCAGTCCTGGCTCTTTTTCAGCTCGGCGAGAAGGAAGACGCGGGCATAAGTCCAGGCGCGGTCGGCACTTCGAGCCGAGATCCCCAGGGCAGCCGCCGCCTGTGCCGAGGTGAGCCCGGCAAAAAAGCGCAATTTGACCAGCTCCGCCGCTTCCGCGTCCTGCTTGGCCAGAAGCTCCAGCGCCTCGTCCAGAGCAACGAGATCTTCGCCCACTTCAGGGGCCATGACACTCGCCTCGTCCAACGGCTGACGCACCTGGCCGCCGCCGTGTTTGAGGCTGTGTTTTTTGCGAGCCCGGTCCACCAGAATGCGGCGCATGGCCTCGGCGGCCGCGGCAAAGAAATGACCCCCGCTGTTCCAGTGCTGCGCCTGCGTTTCCACCAGCTTCAAGTACGCTTCATGGACCAGGGCGGTCGCTTGCAAGGTCTGCCCGGGGGCCTCGTGTGCCAGCTTGGCGGCGGCGAGCTGGCGCAGCGCATCGTAGACCAGCGGAAACAGTTGGTCGGCAGCGCGCGTGTCCCCCTGCTCGATGGCCGACAGGATTTGCGTGACGTCGTTCATGGATAACTTTCCGTTTTTTCTTGGCGAAAAGTTGCCAAGGAATTCGCCACTATTAGCGGACGCACAGCAGGCCCGGCCGCGTCCATGACATCCATGACACGCGGACACAACCGCCCTTGGCGCCAAGCAGAACTGCCCGGCTTGGCCCAGGCGTCGATGGTGCGCGCCTGCTCGACGCCTTCGCATTCTATCCATTCGGGCGGGTACTTTCCCTCCCCAACGGAAGGAGACCTACCGTGTGGCTAAACGAACTATGGCGACGCTGGATGGGACAGGCACGAAGCCTACCGCGGCAGCCAGGGCGGCGTTGCAACAGCTCGCGCATGCGGACGCGCTTGACTCTGGAACTCCCTGAGGACCGCACTCTGCTGTCCCTGTCCCACCGGCAACGACAACATCCAGGCCGGCAACGGCACCAACATCATTTCGGCCGGGGCGGCCGGGTCGAAAGGCAACGACAATATCCACCTGGGCAATGGCAACAACAACTCCGTCACGTTGCTTGGTAACGGCAACAGCACTGTCCAGATCGGCAACGGCAACTTCAGTTCCGTAGTGCTGACGGGTGACGGCAACGACAACATCCAGCTCGGCAATGGCAATAACGAGTCCGTAGCACTCACGGGCAACGGCAATGACAACGTGCAGATCGGCAATGGCAACAACGACTCGGTGACGCTGCTCGGCAACGGCAACGACAGTGTGCAGACAGGCAACGGCACCGGCAACACCCTGAAGCCAAGTGGCACCGGCAACGACAACCTCCACCTTGGCAACGGCTGGAGTGAAATCTGAAAAACCTGTCATCGGGGCCTGCCAATACCACTTAAGGAGAACATCACCATGGCGAACGAGAAAAAACGAACGGGCAACACGGAGATCAATTCATTCCGTCTGTTGCGGAAAATGTGGTTCTGGCTGACACCTGCTGGGACGTGTCACGCCTCGCACGAGCGGCGGCTGAGAAACCGGGCTTGCCTCAGGCCGCACCTGGAGGTCGAGTTGCTCGAAACCCGGGTTTGTCCGACCCTTGCAGGAAATAACTGGATGTCCTTCGTGCCGAATGCCACCTCGTTGTTCCAGATGTCCCTGCCCGGCACTCACGACTCCATGACAGGTACAGTCCCGTTTACAACGGATGATCTGCTGCAAGCGGCAGCAACGACCATCAATAATGCAATTCCGGATGCGTTGGAAGACGCGTGGGCCGTGGCCTGGGCCGCGAGCCTGGGGACACTTCCAGGCGGGCCCGACCTCCGAGCAGCTTTGACTGCCGTGGCTGATGTTGCCATCGAAGCCTTATCCCTTGCGGCAGTCCCGCTTGTGCAAGTGATTGCACAAACACAAAGCCTGAATCTGCAACAACAGCTGGACGAGGGAGTTCGCGCCGTGGATATCCGCGTTGAACCGGTAGGCGGCGATGCTTTTGAACTTGTCCACCAGTCCTTGCCGATCGGCACCCCCCCATTGATGTTCGACACCGCGGTCTTGCAAGTTGCCACAGACTTTCTCGCCCAGAATCCGAGCGAGACGATCGTGATGCAAGTCCAGGTTGACAGCAGCGGCAGCGGCAATCCGGACGACATCTTCCATGAGTACGAATCGGAAATCAACCCGGACACGGGCCAGCCGTACGGCAACTACATTTGGCAAGCGACCAGCAACGAGCCCGTGCCGAATACCCTCGGCGAGGCTCGGGGCAAGATCGTTATCATCCAAAGCAATTGGAACCCCGCAGACCCCACGTTGCCCAGCAGCTTCAAGGGCCAGACCCCGCCGCCGGCCGGCGACATTTTTAGCCCCATCCAAAATAACTTCAACACGGCGGATCTTTTCAACGTCAAGTGGCCGGCAGCGGAACAGCAGTTCGCTCTGGCCGCGCAAATCCCGAATCAACCGGGCGCGGCCACGGGCACGACCACCTTCGCGGTGAACTATCTCTCCGCGAATGATCCGACCGGCATTTTTTCGACTTCACCGAGCTACGCCTATCCGGAGATCATGGCGACCGGGTCCGGCGTTTATCTTCAGATCAACTTGCCGACATCCATTGACGGCGTCATCGATGACCTCACCGGACAAATCATTACGCCCGAGGAGGTCGGGGCCGGGCATGAACAGTCTGGCGGAGGCGTACATCGATTCTGAGGCTCCGATCAACAATCTGCCGGCTCCGCTCGGCATCGTCTTCACGGACTTTGCCCCCGCGAGCTTGATCCAGGCCATCTACGCTCACAACCCCTTGGCACCGACGCTCCAGGTCGTCGATGCCGGCGGCACCTACAACGGCAATCCTTTCCCGGCGACGGCTACCGCCGTGGGCATCGACGGCACCACGCCGGTGGCCGGCAGTTTCACCTACGCCTACTACGCCGGCAGCGGCACCGCGGGCCCGAGCCTGGGTTCCACAGCTCCCACCAACGCCGGCACCTACACGGTGGTGGCTACGTTTTCCAGCAGCGCCCTCGGCTACAGCAGCGGCGGCACCGCCCAAACCACCTTCACTATCAATCCGGCCCCCATCCGCTACACCATCGGCAACGATACCCAAGCCTATGCCTATCCGGCCAACCTGGCGGCCGACCTGGGCGCGAGTTTCAGCACCGGCATCAACGGTGAGACCCTGGACATCACCTACAGCAGCACCGGCGATACCGGCACCGCCCCGGTTGGGACCTACGCCATCTCGGGCGTGGTTTCCAGTGGCACCGGCCTGCTCGCCAACTATAGCGTCACGCTGACCAATGGCACCCTCACGGTCCTAGGTACCGGATTCGCCGTTGTCGGCACCCAGCTGTGGATCGTCGGCGGCACGACCACCACCAATGACAGCGTCCAGGTTAGTCCCGCGGGTTCCAGCACGACCGGCAGCACGGGCGTGCAGGTCCAGGCCACGCTCAACGGTGTTTCGACCTCGATCAAATACAGCCAATCCCTCTCCACGCTCGACATTTTCCTGTACGGCGGCAATGACAACGTCCAGCTGGCCGCTAGCCTGACCGTCAACGCCACGATGAGCGCGGGCAACGGCAACGACAACGTCCAACTGGGCAACGGCAACAACAGCGTGACGCTCGGGACCGGCAACGACAACGTCCAGGCCGGCAGCGGCACCAATATCATCTCGGCCGGGGCAGCCGGGTCGAAAGGCAACGACAATATCCACCTGGGCAATGGCAACAACAACTCCGTCACCTTGCTTGGTAACGGCAACAGCACTGTCCAGATCGGCAACGGCAACTTCAGTTCCGTGGTGCTGACGGGTGACGGCAACGACAACATCCAGCTCGGCAATGGCAATAACGAGTCCGTAGCACTCACGGGCAACGGCAATGACAACGTGCAGATCGGCAATGGCAACAACGACTCGGTGACGCTGCTCGGCAACGGCAATGACAATGTCCAGACAGGCAACGGCACCGGCAACACCCTGAAGCGAAGTGGCACCGGTAACGACAACGCCCGCCTTGGCAACGGCTGGAGTGAAATCTGAATCGTGGAGCGCAGCCACAATGCACGACACACCGTCTACCGCCAGGCCCTGGAGCTCGACCCGACGTACGCAGAGGCCCACGGCGGCCTGGGCGATGTGCGGCACGAACAAGGGCAGTTCGACGAGGCGCAGGCCCACTACCGCGAGGCCCTGCGGCACAAGCCGGACCTGCCCGCCGCCCACTGTTCCCTGGGCACGGTGCGCGAAGAGCTGGGCGACTTCCCCGATGCGGAACGACAACGCGAGCAACGTGCTGATCGGCGGCTCCGATGCGGACTGGCTTTGGTTGACGGACCGGGCAACCTCCGCCGACGCGGTCAGCGGTTTTGCCCCCGGCGAGGCCGCCACGTTTTTGGACCGTTGATCCGCGAGCGACGGCCGCGTGATGGAACCGAACGCTGCTTGATCCCCGCCGCGGGCTAGTGCCGGTCGAGGACTGCGAGCGACGGCCGCGTGATGCAACCGAACGTACCGGCTCGGACTCTCAGACCCTGCCGCCCGTGCTACGCGTGTAACGCCAACGGCGGAAGAGGAACCAAGGCGGCACGGCCAGCCCCGCGAGCAACAGGCTGGCCGGCTCGGATGCAGGCGCAACCGGTGCCGGCCCAACGCCTGGCTGATAGTCATTGACCTCGATCGCGATGTTGCCGGCCACGACGCCGCTGTTGTCGCTGTAATAGGTCGGCGCACTTACGGTATAGGTGTGAAACTGCCCCGGTGAGCCCAGGGTGATCGACTGCGTGCTCTCAGTCCAGACATAATTCCAAAAATCGAACACGCCATTGCTTACAGCAAAAATGCTCGACAGGGTGCCAGTGAATGCAATGACACCGCTCTTAACCGAACCAGCGCCTGGCTGGGCGGCGTTGTCGGTGAGAGTCACGTTGACCCAAATGGGCTCGTGAAGAAAGGAATTGGGCGGGGCAAAATAAGCATTCGTCAGTGCCGGATAATAGTACACGGTCATCGTACCCGCGGTCGCGGTGCCCTGACCGGCGAGGTCAAACGTTACGGTGTTGAGGACGCCGGGGATGCCGACGCCGTCGGCGGGATTGACTCCTTGCTTGGTCTGGACATTGTAGTCAAACGACACGGACTCGGCAAAGACGGGCGCCGCGACCGCAAGCGACGCGGCGAGCGACCAGACGATTCGCTGGACTGATTGCTGCATCGGAATGATTCCTTCATTCGGCAGGGTGGCGCACCTTTTTCAGCGCGCGCCCAATCTTGGGGTAATCGTTGCTTGGAGGACAGTAGCCGGGGATGCCGCCATGGGTCAACCCCGAACGACCCGCCGTAGCACGAACGCGAACCATCAAGGGGCTGGCAGAGGTGTTGGCGTGGGAAGTATCGCCGCCGCTGGGATGGTGCATTTTCCAAATCACAACGTCGAGCGTGTCGGCTTGCTCAAGGCTGGGAAAATACGCGATCGCCAGCAGCTCACACCGGATCACGTCGACCACGCGGCTCAGCGCCGGCCCTCCGGGGCCGGCGGCGTTGCGGATCGAGGTGGCGCGTCTGGCGGCGCCGGACCGCGGTCCGTTGTCAGCCCGCCGTTGACCCGTTCCGCACGGGCGGTTCGCCATGCGGTCGGGTCGAGGATGCGGACCGTACCGCCCTCGTCCAGGGACAAGCCGGTGAGCAGCGCGGCCCGCCGCGCCACCTCGGTCGGCTCGTCGAGCGCGCAGCCGGGGAGAGTCCAGAGGTGGACGCCGCCGTCCTCGCTGCATGTCGCCAGTGTCGCCCCGTCCGGTGCGCACACCGCCTGATTGACGCCGCCCCCGTGGGTCAGGGATGGGCCGACCTGCTTGCCGGTCTCGGGGTGCCACAGGCGGGCAGTGCCGTCGGGGCTGGCCGTGACGATCAGGCGCGCGTTGCGCGTGAAGCCGACACTGGTGACCTCGCCGTCATGCACCAGCGGCGGGCCGAGGCGACGCCAGGTCGCCAGGTCCCAGCGCTGAGCATTGCGGTCGCCGCCACCGGTCAGGACCGTCTTGCCGTCGGGGTGGAAGGCGACAGCGCAAACCTCGGCGGCGTGCGTGTGCGGCGGTCCGAGGGGTTCACCGGTGGCCGCGTCCCACAGCCGCGTCGTCCGGTCGTGACTGCCGGTCAGGACGGTATTGCCATCGGGGCTAAACGCGATGCCGAGCACCGTCCGTCCGTGGGTCATGGGAGCGCCGATGGGCGCACCCGTGGCCGCGTCCCACGGCCGGGCCGAGCAGCCCAGGGGCGGCTTCTTGTAGTCGGGTGTGCCGGTCAGCAGTCGCCGCCCGTCCGGGCTGAGGGCCAGGCGCCAGACCTCATCTCCGTGCCGGCCGGTGACGCCCAGTTCCTTGCCCGTCGCCGCCTCCCAGCGATGCACCACCTGGTTCTGGCCGTCCGCGGTGTAGACGCAGGCGCCGTCCCGGCTGACGGCCAGACCCTCCACCCAGCCCAGCCCGTTGGTGTGCCGGAGAGTCGGCTCCACCCGCAGACCGGTCGCGACCTCCCAGCGGGCCGTCTCGCCTCCTTGGTTCGCGTCGCCGCCGGCGTTGCCCGTCAGGAGGTAACGTCCATCCGGGGTGAAGGCGACGGAGTGGGCGCGCGGAGGGTGGCGCCAGGCTCGCCGCAGGGCGCCCGGCGCCAACCGCCACAGGCGCACCGCCCCCGCGCCGGAGCCGACCGCCACGAACCGACCGTCACGGCTGCCGTCCACCGACCACACCGTCCCCAGTGCCGGCAGGGGCGGCCCGAACGGCCGGCCCGTGGCGCTGTCCCACAAGCGCGTCACCTGGTCGCCGCCGCCGGACACGAGTACCCGCCCGTCGGGGGTGCAGGCCACGGCGTAGACGGGCCACAAGTGCTTGAGCGGCGGCGCCTGCGTCCCCGCCGCCAGGTCCAGGCGCAGCAGCGCGTTCGCTTGCTGGACGCCGGCCAGGGCCGTCCGGCCGTCCGGGGTGACGGCCAGGCTCCACACGACGGACCCGACGTTCCGCGGGGGGCCGAGACGCTGGAGCGACCGCCCGTCCCACCGGCTGACCTCCCAGTCGCAGCTGCCGGAGAGGACCGTCCGGCCGTCCGGCGAGAAGGCGACGGCGAGCACCGGCTCAGCCGAGACGACCGCGCTGGCAAGGGACCGGCCGTCGGGCAACGACCACAGGCGAATCGTCCCGTCGCAGCCGCCCGTCACCGCACTCTTGCCGTCCGGGCTGACGGCGACGGAGGAGACGCCGTCGCGGAATGGCCACTCGCGCGCCGGCTGGTCGGCGGAGCGGTAGTGGCTCATGGGGTCCCCCAACAAGGCACCCCGCTCACAGTCCCACAGGCGGGCGGCGCCATCGGCGCAGCCGGTCAGCAGGGTGTGCGTGTTGGGCAAGAAGGCGAGGCCGTGGACGCCGGCGGGATGGGCCAGCGGTGCGCCGTACGCCTTGCCGGTGTCGGTCCGCCACAGGAGCACCCGTCCGTCCGGGCCGGCGGCGGCGATCAGCCGCCCCTCGGTACTCAGGGCCACGGCGGAGACCCGTCCGGGGTAGTCCAGGGCCAGGATCAGCTCGTGAGTCTCGGCGGCCCAGGCGCCGAGTTCCCAGCGGAAGGCGGACTCGAGGTCGGCGTCGCCCGCCTTGTGGGCCAGCTCGAGGCCGCGCGCCAGCCAGAGCAGGCCGCGACCGCTCTCGCCGTGCTCACACAGGGCCCGGGCGCGGTCGAGGATCGACGCTGCCGCCTGCCGCTGGGCCTCGGCCAGGGCGGTCAAGGTCTTGTCCTGCTCCTCGGCGAGGCGGCCCGCATGGCGGTTCTGGGACCAGGCGAAGACGGCGGGCACGAGGATCAGCACGGCGGCCAGGCCGAGCTGAACGCGCCGCCGCTTGCGTTGTTCGGCCGCCCGCACCTCGGCCGCCGCTCGTTCGAGTTCCGCCTGCCGCGCGCGTTCTTCAACTCCTGCCAGGTAGCCGGCGATCGTCGCTGCCACCGCGCCGGCGTCCCGCGGGCGGGCCTCCCGCTCCGGTGACAGGCACTGCCGGCACAATTCAACCAGCTTTGCATCCGCCCCGCATTCGTCGAGGCGGGCGTGGGCGTCCGCCAGTGTTCCGCGAATCGCCATGAGCCGGACGTCCTCGCCCGACTTGCCGGCATACGGCGGTTGTCCCGTCAGAATAACACACAGAATGGCCCCGAGCCCGAACACATCCGTGCGCTCGTCGAGCCGGTCGAGCTCGCCGCCCGCCTGCTCCGGGGCCATGAACGCCGGCGTGCCAAGCATGCTGCCGAAGAGAGTCGCCGAATCGCGTTCGCGCGCGGTGTAGATCACGGTTGCGTAAGTTGTCTCGGTGCCCGCGAGCGGCGGGGCTTGGCTCCGCCGTCCGCCGTCCGCCGCCAAGAGCTTGGCCAGACCCCAATCCATCACCTGCACCTCGCCGAACGCCCCCACCATCACGTTGGCCGGCTTCAGGTCGCGGTGCAGAATGTGCTTGCTGTGGGCATAGCCGACCGCCTGACAAATCTGGTGAAACACCGCCAGGAAACGGCCGCGGCCCTCGGCCGGCTCCGACCGTTCCTTGAGCAGCTCTTCCAGGGTCCTGCCTTTGATGAGCTTCATCGCCAGGTACGGCCGGTCGTCGGACAGCCGGCCGACCTCGAAAACCGGTGGAATGCCCGGGTGTTGCAGCTGGGCCGTGATCCGGGCCTCGTCCAGGAAGCGCTGGCCCACGAGAGAATCCACCGGATAGCGTTCGTGCAGAACCTTGACGGCGACATCGCGGCCGAGCGAGTCGTCGCGGGCACGGTAGACGACGCCCATACCGCCGCGCGCCAGCTCCTCGCCGAGCTGAAAGCGGCCGGCGCGGACCGGGGGCGTGGCCGCGCTGTCCAAATCGACCGCGGGGGACTCAAGGAAAGTTCCCAGTTGCGGATGCACTTCCAGCATGCATTCCACACGTCGCTTCAGGGACGCGTTACCGGCGCAAACTTTCTCCAGATAGGACGAACGTTCGCCCGGATCGGCAATCTCCACGGCTGAAAAAAAGATGTCGCGTTCGTTCACGTCGTCATCTCCCGAAACGAGGGACGAGCGGTGAGGGTCGAGGGGCGTGCGTCGGCAGTGCCTCTTACAGTAGTGGCGAATTCCGCCGCAACTTTCCGCCAAAAAAACAGTGGTGGTTTGGTAGAGTTTTCTTACCACTCACCACTCACCAGTCAGTCCCGCCTCTTTTTCAGCTCGGCGAGAAGGAAGACGCGGGCATAAGTCCAGGCGCGGTCCGCAGTTCGGGACCGTCACCTGGTGCGACGGTAAAGGCGAAGTGCTTCGCTCTCATCGCGTCGCGATCTGCTGGCCATCGCCGCCGCCGCCGAGGCCATGCGCCGGATCCTGATCGACCGGGCCCGTGCATCGGTCTGCGCCGGCCGCGATGGCTTTTTCATTGTATCGCAGACCAGCTCTCGAAAGGAGAAACATCATGTGGTTCTCTTCCTGGCTGCGAAACTGGAAACACTGCGCGCCGCGCGCGCCGCCGCACACAAACGTCCCCGCCAACGGCGGCGGCCTCTTCCTCAACGTGACGCCGGCGGCGCGCTCGGCACGGTCACCCTCAGCGGCAATTACGCCACCAGCGGCGGGGCCGTTTACCTCGCCGCAGGGTCGCTGGCCAACAACAACAATCTGGTGCTCGACAACAATACCGCCACCAACGGCGGCGCCATCTATATCGCCGGCGGCATGCTGTCCATCAACGACGGCAGCCTGCTTACCGGTAATAGCGCCATGAACAATGGCGGCGCCATTTACATCGCCAGCGGCACGGCGACCATCTCCAACGGCAGCACCATCAGCAACAATTCGTCAACACAAAATGGGGGCGGCGTTTATGTGGCGGGCGGCACCGTGACGGTCACTAGCAGCACCTTCAGCGACAATACCACCATCCACAATCCCAACGACGTTGATGAATTCAGCGGCGGCGGCATCTATGTAGCCGCCGGCACGCTGACCGCCAGCAATAGCGCCTTCACCGGCAATACTGCTGCCGATAATGGGGGCGGCATCTGTATCGAAAGCACGGCGACCGTCAGCAACTGCAGCTTCACCGGCAATACTTCCAACGGATACGGCGGCGGCGGCATTTGTGTCAATGGCACGGCAACGATCAGCAACAGCACCTTCAGCGGCAATACGGACGCTGAATTCGGCGCTGCCATCATTGTCAATGCCACGGCAATGATCAGCAACTGCGACTTCACTGGCAATAATGGAGGGGTCGATGACGCCGCGGTATGCGATGACGGCGGCAATACAACGATTATTAGCAGCTACTTCACCGACAATAACACCAACGGCGTCACCACTCTGAGAAACAGGCAGGCGCCCCTGGGCAACTTGACGATTAGCAACAGCTCCGTCACCGGCAATTCCGCCAGCGGGACTGGTGCGGCCGGCGGCGGCATCTGGGTCATCGGCGGCTTCGGCCTTGTCCCCGGCGCACTTACGCTCCAGAACAGCATCGTCTCCGCCAACACCAGCTCCGGCTCGGGACCGGACATTTCCGGCGCCATCACCAGCGACCTGGGCAACAACCTCCTGGGCAGCGCCCTGAACCCCAACGCGGGGGGCACCGCCGGCGCCACCGGGCCCAACGACAAGTTCTCCGACACGCCCGGGCTGGCGCCGCTTGGTTACTACGGCGGGCCGACCCAGACCATGCCCCCGCTGCCGGACGGCCTGGCGCTGGGCAACGGCAATGCGTCGGCCGCCGGTCTGCCGGCGACCGACGAGCGCGGCCTGGCGCGGACCACCGGCGGCAAGCTCGATATCGGCGCCGTTCAGACCCAGGCCAATCCCTTCCTGATCACCACCGCCGCCGACCCGGGACAGCTCGCCGGCCAGCTATCGCTGCGGGAGGCGATCAACCTCGTCAACGTCTACCCCTCCGGCCGGTCGATCACTTTCGCCATGGGCACCTCGGGAAGCCTGGCGACGATCAATGTGCTCGCGCCGCTGCCCACGAGCACCGCTTCGGACACGGTCATCAATGGCTCCACGCAAGGAGGGGCGAGCTACAGCGGGGCGCCCCTGGTTGCTTGGCAACGTCGACATCTCCATCGAGATGCGTCACCCCGGCGGCGACCCGCTGACGCGCCGCCACCGTCTGTTCTCGTTGTCGCGCTTTACGGAAACGCCGCGCCAGCTCTTGCTTGAGCTGAACGCCGACGGCACCGATTACGTGCCGGTCGCCGACGCGCTGATCGACGACTTCGAGGCCAACTGGCAAGCGGTGCGCCTGGTCCTGGACGACGCCCCGCAGAAGCTGACGCGCCGGGACATTCTCGGCGAATGGCCCGACGACTTCGACAAGCCCGCGCCGGCGACGCTGCACCGCTGGCTGCGCCGCGCCGTCGAGCGCAACCTGCTCCTCGTCGAAGGCACCGGCCGCAAGGCCGACCCGCTGCGCTACTGGCTGGCCGAGACGGAGGCGAAGTGGCGCGAGCGCAGTCCGTTCTACGACCATTTCCTGCAGCAGGAACGCGACCTCAAGATTCCGTTCAAATCCTTGCAGGACCGCAAGCGCGACGGCTGGACCGACGCGATCGACGACGCGAGCGGACTCCACCGCGATGAGAATGACGATGCAACTGGCGGCGACCGGCTATAATCCCGAGAAGCCGCACCAGCGCGAAGGAGGGACGCCCACATGTTGCAGATTCAGCCGCCAACCTTCCCCCAAAACAGCAGCAGCAGCTCCATCCGGAGTTCCTGGCCAACGAGCAAGCTTATCTGCAGGTTCGCGACGGTCTGCTGCCGCAGTATCGGGGGCAATGGGTAGCCGTGCAGCGCGGGAGAGTGATCGCCGCCGGGCCCAGCCTAATGGATGTCATGGACCGGGCATCCACATTCGGCGGGCATCCATTCATTGCCCTGGTAGGGGCAGAAGATGCGGCCGTCTTCCGCGTGCGCCGTCTCGTGTTTGCTTACGACCAGGCCTATCAACCGTTTCCCCTGCCGCGACTCACCGCCACGTTTTGGAACCACGCCGAGTCGCACGCGCAGCAGCATTCGGACGTGATTCCCGACACTGGGACGGACGTTTCGGTGCTTCCGGCCACGGATTGCAAGACGATAGATCTTTTCAATTCCCCCTACATGACGGGCGTATCCGGTGGAGTGGTTGGAGGCAGCGTCACGGCGATCTTCTACCGGGCCAAGGTGGAAATCGATGGGCGTCGCTATTCCGCTCTGATTCAGCCCGTGGCCGCAGGCCGAGAGCGCATCGTCGGCCGCGACGTGCTGAACCAGCAGCGCGTGCTGTTCGACGGCCCGGCAGGCCAGGTGGTCGTCGACCCATGACGCGGGCCCTGCCGATGATTTGACTGCGCCGGCGATTCTGGCGTGGCAAACAAGCCAGGATGTCCCCGATTCTCTCTCCCCGATTCTCTCCCCGATTCTCTCCCCGATTCTCTTCGATTCTCTTCTGCGGTTAAGGTGGCGACGGTTCGCAGCGAAACTTTTTGTTTACGTGCCTTTGGCCGCTTCGCCGACTACTGGCTGCTCCAGCGCCGGCCTCTTGACCGCGGTGCGCTGGGGGCAAGGAGAATCGGGAACGGGTTGACGCAGTTGACCGGCAGTATGGCCGTTGCAAATCACAACTCCAACCACAGGAATTCCAAGCTTTCGCGGGCACCGTGATCCCCCTCTTCCGTCTACCAGGCGGCGCTGTCCCCTCGAAACGCCATTTCTGTCGCCGCTAAATGCGTCCCAGAGAGCGTTGCTAGGAAGCCCCATCGTGACATCGGTCTCTGAGCCGCTAACGACTGCGTTCACTTGCCGGGCTGCAAGTGTTTCCCCGCGTGCGGCCCGGTGGGCGGCTCCTGGAAGTACACATGGGCCGTACACGACAGCCCAATGAACAGCGGATTCACGTCGGGGTCGTAGTCGGTCAGCTCGATGCGGACTGGCAGCCGCTGTACGACCTTGGCGCGCTTGCCCTCGGCGCCCTCCGGCGGCAGGGGCGCCGGGGCCCGCCCGGTGTCCATGGTGAAGCCGGTGATGCGTCCGTTGAACGCCTTGCGGTCGGCGTACATATCCACCGCCACCTTGACGCGCTGGCCGATGCGCAGGTCGGCCAGCTGGGTCTCCTTGAAGTTGGCGTCGATCCAGATCTCCGTGAGCGAGCGCACCGCCATCAGGCTCTGCCCCACCCGGACGTAGTCGCCCGGGTTGACGCGGCGCCGCGTCACGACGCCGTCGATCGCGCTGACGACATCGCAGTACGCGAGGTTGAGCCTGGCCCGGTCGAGGTTGCCCTGAGCCTGCAGCAGCTTAGCCTCGGCCTGCTTGACGGCCGGGGCCTGGCTAACCAGTTGCTTCAGGACGGCGTCGCTGTCGGCGCGGGCGTACAGCTGCTTGAAGGCCTCCAGGACCTGCTGGGCCGTGGCGCCGGCGCGGCAGGGGCCGGCCGATCCGTGCCATGGTCCGGTCCAGGTCGGCCAGCGCCGCGCGGACGGAGGAGGCGTTCTGTTCAAGGTCCGGCGGCACCTCGGCCAGGTCGCGGCCGGCGGGGGCTTGGATGGGAAGGCCCAGGGCGGCCCGGATGACATGGACTTGCTGCAGGGCCTGATCGACGTGGGCCTGGGCAACGGCCGCCGTCTGGCGGCGCAGGTCCAGGTCTTCCTTGCTGATGCCGCCGCTGGGCGCCAGCTCCTCGCCCCGCTTCAGGTTGGCGTGCGCCAGGCGCAGGGTCGCCTTCTTGCTTTCGAGGCTCGCCGCGTGGGCGCGCAGGTTGGCGATCTGGATATTTATCTCCTCGATGGCCTGCTCGAGCTTGAAGCGGTTGGCCCGAGCCTGGGCCACCTGGCCGCGCACCTGGGCCTGAGCCGCCAGCAGGTTGGTTTTGGCCACCTCCAGGGCCGCTTCCTTGATCTGGACCTGGACCTGGTAGGGTTCCTTGTCCAACACGACCAGCACGTCCCCCCTTTTCACCCGGTAATTGTCGTCCACCAGGACCCGGGTCACCTGGCCCGCCACTCGGGGGGCAACGAAGGTCGCGTGGCCGTTGACGTAGGCGTCATCGGTCCAGACCGTGTCCGGCCTGGCCTTTCCCGCGTCGCGCCCGTCCCTGGCGGCCTGGCCGGCCCCGGGCTGCGTGGGCGAGGGCCTGGCCAGGCAGAGCAGCAAGCTGCAACCGGCGAGGGCCGGCAGCCACATGCACCGGCGCCGGGCGTAAGAAGGTTGCATAGCGTGTCCTCCTGCAATGGGGGTAAAAGGAGCTTCGCCAGGTCGTCTCCAAACACCTCTCAGGTAGGAGCGAGCGGCTGCTGGTCTGTCGCCAACGAAACCCTCAACAGCTTCCTCCGAGTCGCGATCCTCGCCAATGAGGTCATCAATGTGTCCTTCACTTGCGCTGACCATGCTGGTCAGGGTAGGGACTCTTCACTTTGTCGCCGCCGCGTCAGTGACGTTACCCCGGACCGTTGGCGGGCGGGCTGTCGGCGTTCGCGTACAGCCGCACGTCGACGCGCTGCGCCTTGGACAGGTCGATGCGCTCGTCGGCAAGGTCGAACTCCAGCCGCGGCTCCTCGCTCAGTTGTAACGGCAGCCGTACCGTGAAGGTGCTGCCGCGGCCCAGCTCGCTGAAGAGCGTGATCTCGCCGCCGAGGAGCTTGCACAATTCGCGCACGATCGACAGGCCCAGCCCGGTGCCGGCGTGCTCGCGCGTCAAGGGGTTGCCGGACTGGCGGAATTTTTGGAACACCAGCTCCTGCTCCTCCGGAGCGATGCCGACTCCCGTGTCGCTCACCGTCAGGATCACGTGCCGGGCGTCGGCGTCGGCGTCGGCGGTCAGCAGTACGCGGCCGCCCTCGGGGGTGAACTTGATCCCGTTGGACAGCAGGTTTTCCAGGATTTGCTGCAGCTTGGTCGCGTCCTGGCGCAGGGTCGGGATGGCCGGGTCGAACTGGCCGCGCAGGTCGATGTTCTTTTTCTCGGCCAGCGGGCGGAACATATTCAACAGGCCGTCGCAGACGTTGTGCAGGTTGAAATCCTCGACGCGCACGTGCATCTTGCCGGCCTCGATCTTGGCGAGGTCGAGGATGTCGTTGATGAGGTTGAGCAACTTCTGGCCGCTGGAGCGGATGTTGGCGACCCAGCGCTGCTGCTTGTCGGTGAGGGCGTCGCTCGAGCCAAGCACGTCGGAGAAGCCGAGGATGCTGTTGAGGGGCGTGCGCAGCTCGTGGCTCATGGTGGCGAGGAAATCGCTCTTGAGGCGGTTCGATTCGTAAAGGGCCATGTTGGCCTGGGCCAGCTCGTCAACCTTGCGGTCGAGGTCGGCGTTCACCTTGCGCCACTGGTCCTGCATGCTCACCAGGTTGCGGAGCATGCGGTTGAATGCGTGGCTGAGGTCCTCGAATTCGTCGCCGGTCTGGATTTCGCTGCGGACGTTGAGTCTCGCCGGCGCTGATGGCATCGGAAACTTCCTTAAGGTGTTTGACCGGCTTGACGATGATGTAGCGAACGATGATCCAGCTGCCGAGCATGATGAGCGTGGCGGTGACGATGGCGGTGGCCATCAAGAGCGCCCGGTTCCAGTGGACGCCTTCCTCGATGCTCTTGGTGGGCATCCGAATGCGGGCCAGGGCATAGACGGCGTCCTCGGTCGGCACCGGCAAGCCCTTTTTGGTCGCGAGCTCCTGGTGACAGCTCATGCAGTCGCGGGTCAAGCGGACGGGGGCGTAATAGAGCAGCACCTGTTCGCCCGAGCGTCGCCGGCTGTCCTCGGTTTTCGCCTCGTTCTGCGCGAATTCCTTGAACAGATTGATTTCATAGCCGTCGCCGCGGTCCCGTTCAGTCAGGAAGTGGTGCTGTTCCTTGTCGAGGTCGCGCAGGATATTGTTGTCGGTGAGGTCGAAGATTTTTTCGAGCTGCCGGCCATCGACTCTGGGGTCGTCCCGGGCTTGCAACATCGGCAGGTGCTGCTGGATGAGCGCGGACTTGACGAGCATGCGGCAGGTCTGAATCGCCTGGGCGTAGGCGAGGGTTTCGGTGAGGTACGCGTACAGCCCAAGGGTCAGCGTCAAGAGGAGCAGGACGCCGGCGCCGAACAGGAAACGACACTTGCGTTCGAGGCTGGTTTCGCCGAGCAAGCGCTTGAAGGCGCGATAGGACATGGGTCCCGTCCATGACGGTTGGGGTTATCCGTTGGGATTGTCGAGGAGCTGTTGCAAACGTGCGGCCAGCTCCGGCGGCAGTCGGGCCGGCCAGGTCTGGTCCAGCAAACCGACGCCAATCATATCGCGGAGGTGGGTTCGGTCCTTGTCGCGAAATGCATTGAGTTTCATGCGCACCAGCGCTTCGAGCGACACGACCTGAAACTCGGCGGTCGCCTCGGATTCGGCGACATCGGGCGTCGGCGTCGCATCCTGTGATCGCACTTTTTCACGCGCAAAAAGCACGTGAACCGCTTCGCTGGGCCGGGCATTGGGGCCATCGAGGAACATGTCGACGTCCATCGTCTGGCAATGCACAAAGCCCGCCGCGGCCATCGCTGCTTTCGCGGCTTCCAGGTCGCTGCGGCGCAGCAGGATATCGACGTTGCGCGTATTGCGCACCGCCCCCTCGTCGGCGCGCGCCACCCACTCGGCGACGGCGTTGCCGCCGACGACCGCGTAGGGGACGTTGGCCTTTCCGAGCGCGGCGGCGGCCCGTCGCATTCGATCCTTCACCTTTTCCGCGGCCATGAGTGACCTTTCCCACGCGGACGGTGTCGCTGTCAGGTCTGCCATGATCTGCCCTCACAATCCTTTGTCCATCGTACTCGAAAACTCAGATTTGACACAACGGGCAAAAGTGCGTCGACCGCCCTGCCAGCACGATGCGCGTGATCGGCGTCCGGCAGCGCGAACACGGCTCGCCGGTGCGGTCGTAGGCCCGGTGCTGTTCCTGATAGCTCCCCTTGCGACCGGAGCCGCCCACGTAATCGCGGATCGTGGAACCGCGACATGCGATGGCGCGCGTCAGCACGCGGGCAATGGCGCGGCGCAGCGTGTCCGCCTGGCGCGGCGTCAAGCCGCACGCCGACTGCGCCGGGTGCAGGTGCGCCTCGTAGAGCACCTCATCGGCGTAGATGTTGCCGACGCCGGCAACGACCCGCTGGTCGAGCAGCACCGCCTTGAGGCTGCGCGCCGTGCCGGCAAGCCGCTCGCGCCAGGCGGCCGGATCGAGCGCGAACGGCTCGGGGCCGAGGCGGCCGTCCTCGAGGAACGCGTCCCGCAGCGCCTGGTCGGGGCAATAAAGGACACAGCCGAAGCGACGTGGGTCGCGGAAGCGCAGCTCCCGCACCCCCTCGTCGAGCGGGAAGACGACGTGCGTGTGCGGCTGGCGCGGCTCGCCGGCAGACTCGACGCGAAGCTGACCGCTCATGCCGAGGTGGGCGAGCAGCCACGGTCCGCCGAGGTCGATCAGGATCCATTTGCCGCGGCGCTCGATCGCTGTGACAGTCTGGCCGATAAGCAGGCCGGTCCAGGCGGCCGACCACCGGCAGCGCAGCCGCTTCCGGCTGACGCGGGCCGCGCCGAGGCGCGCGCCGACCAGCAAACCGCGGAGGTCGCGCACCACCGTTTCGACCTCGGGCAATTCGGGCAAGCGATCCTCTCCCGGCGAGCCGGGCCCGTCGTGGGGCAGGCGGGACGCCTGCCGCGGACGGCAGGCGGGACGCCTGCCCCACGGCTCGCCAATGGGCGTATTCGGTTTACAATGACTACGGATATCTTACACGACGGCGCCATGCGCGTGTCAGGCCGGGATCTCGATCATGTCGAACGCATCTCCTGCCGTGCCGGATCAGCATGGCCGGTTCGGTCCCTATGGCGGCCGCTTTGTGCCCGAGACGCTGATGGCGGCGCTGCACCAGCTCACCGACCATTACGAGCAGGCCCGCGGCGATCCCGAATTTCAAAAGCAGCTCGACTACTACCTGCACCATTACGTCGGCCGGCCTTCGCCGCTCTACTTTGCCGAACGGCTGACGAAGGAGGCGGGCGGGGCACGCATATTCCTGAAGCGCGAGGATCTCAACCACACCGGCGCCCACAAGATCAATAATTGCATCGGCCAGGCGCTGCTCACGCGCCGCATGGGTAAGCCGCGCGTCATTGCGGAAACCGGGGCCGGACAACACGGCGTCGCGACCGCCACCGCGGCGGCGCTTTTCGGCATGCAATGCGCCGTGTACATGGGGGAGGAGGACGTACGCCGGCAAAAGCTCAACGTGTTCAAGATGCGCGCCATGGGTGCCGAAGTCCTCACCGTCAAGACCGGCAGCCGAACCCTGCGCGACGCCATCAATGAGGCAATGCGCGACTGGATGGCGTCGGTTGAGCACACCCACTACATCATCGGCAGCGTCGTCGGCCCGCATCCCTTCCCCGCGATGGTCCGCGACTTCCAGGCAGTCATCGGTCAGGAAACGAAACGGCAGTGCCACGAGCAAATCGGCCGGCTGCCCGACGTGATCGTCGCGTGCGTCGGCGGCGGCAGCAACGCCGCCGGCATGTTCTATCCGTTCGTCGGCGACGCATCGGTCGAGCTGGTCGGCGTCGAGGCGGGTGGCCGCGGCGTCGACCCCGGCGCACATGCGGCGACGCTGAGTCACGGCAAGCCGGGCGTGCTGCACGGTTCGTACAGCTATGTGCTGCAGGACAGCGATGGCCAAACCGCCGACGTCCATTCGGTGTCGGCCGGCCTGGACTATCCCGGCGTCGGCCCGGAGCACAGCTACTGGAAGGACGCACGGCGTGTCCATTACACGAGCGCGGGTGACGCGGAGGCGCTGGAGGGTTTTCGCCTATGCAGCCGGCTCGAGGGCATCCTGCCGGCGTTGGAGACGGCCCATGCGGTCGTCGAGGCGATGCGACAGGCGGCGAAGCGCAGCAAGGAGGACGTGGTCGTCATCTGTTTCTCGGGACGCGGCGACAAGGATTGCTTCGAGGTGGCGCGACTCCAGGGCGAGGAGATCGTTTAGCGGCGGGTCGAAGCCGTGGGGCAGGCCGCCGGCCTGCCCCACGGTTTCGATCCGCCGCTGAACCGCTGGAACAACCATGAACCCTATTGACGCCCTGTTTGGCAAGCTCCGCGCCGACCGCCAAAAAGCCTTCATGCCGTTCGTGACGGCCGGCGATCCCGATCTGCGCACCACTGTTCGGCTCATTGACGAGGTGGGCCGGCGCGGCGCTTCGCTGATCGAGATCGGCTTTCCGTACAGCGATCCGATCGCCGACGGCAGCGTCATCCAGGCGTCGTACACGCGCGCCCTGGACCGCGGCGTTCGCGTCGATGACATTTTCGCCGCTGTGCAGTCGTTGCGTGGCCGGGACGTGCCGTTGGTGGCGATGGTGTCCTACAGCCTGGTACACCATCGTGGGTCGGCACGGTTCGTGGCCGAGGCGCAGGCAGCGGGGTTCAGCGGCGCGATCGTGCCGGACTTGCCCGTTGACGAAGCGACGGAACTAGCCCAGCTGGCGAGGAACGCGGACTTCAAGCTGGTGCTGCTGGTGACGCCGACGACGCCGCGGGCGCGCGCCGGCGCATCGCCCAGTCTGTCGACCGGCTTTCTTTACTGTGTCAGCGTCGTCGGCATCACCGGCGAGCGGCGTGCATTGCCGCCGGAGCTGACCGAGCAGTTGCGCTGGCTGCGGACGCAGACGGAGTTGCCCCTGTGCGTCGGGTTCGGCATCAGCCAGCCCGAGCACGTCAGGGCTCTGCGCGACTTCGCCGACGGCGTCATTGTCGGCAGCGCGCTCGTGCGCCGCCTGGAGGAAATCGGCGCCAGGCCTGCCGACGTCGTTATCGAAGAGATTGCGACGCAGGTGCAGACCCTGGCGGAGGCGCTGGCTCAGCCGGGGCGTTAGCCCGACCGGCGCGAATCGTCCATTTCTTCTGGGGAACCAACTGTGGCGAAGGCTGTGTCGTCGTTGCTATTGGGACATCCGCGCGTCGCCTGGGGAACAAATCATGGCCACTGGAACATTGCGCATGCGTTGGACGATGTGCTTGACCGCGCTGTTGGCGGCCGCGTGGGTTGCGAGCGCTGGACAGGACGGGCCGCCGACCAGCCCTTACAAGGTTAGCATCCGGGATGACAAGCCGGTTGTCGTCGAGGCGGTGCTGCCGATCGATCCGGTGCAGCGCATTCGCTACCAGCCTCAGGGAATGGGCGTGCAGGTGACCGACGAGCAGGGCCGGCAGTTACACCTGAGCCACTTCCCGTCGCTCAACGTAGACGGGCAAATGGCGCAAATCGGCGGTTTCGGCAACGGCGGCCTTCCTGGCGGCCGCTTCGTCAAAATGGACCAGCCGCTGAGCAAGTCCGCCGGCGGCCGGGCACGGCGCGGTTTCCAGACCGTCAGTGTCCACAACAAGGACCTCCGCATCACCTTCACCTGCGAGGTCGTGCCGACCAAGGCCGTCGGCAAGGCGCAGAAGCGGCGCAACGATTCGGTGCTGCTACGCTACCTGGTCGAGAACCGCGGCAACCAGCCGCACAAGGTCGGCCTGCGGATTTACATGGACGTGTACGTCATCACCAACGACGGCGCCCTGTTCGCCGCTCCCACCTTCCCCGGCAAGATCCTCGACGGCATCGAGCTCAAGGGCAAGACGCTGCCCGATTATGTGCAGCTCCTGGAGCAGCCCAACCTGCAGAATCCCGGCTTTGTCGCGCACCTGACGCTGAGCCTGGGCAACAGCCTCGAAAAGGCCGAGCGCGTTGTGTTGACCCGCCACGGCGTCGGGTTCAACATGTGGGACATGCAGGCCATTCAGTCCATGGGCGATTCCGCTCTCGGCATCTTCTGGGAGCCCAAGGAGATCAAGCCCGGCGGCAAGCGCGAGCTCGCTTACGGCTACGGCGAGGGTATCGTGCTGCCGCCCGAGGGGGAAGGCCAGTACGACGTCAAGCTCGGCGGCTCCTTCGAGCCGGGCAAGCTGTTCACCGTCACCGCGGTGGTCAACGATCCGGCGCCGGGCCAGGTGCTCACGTTGCAGTTGCCGGAGGGCGTCGAGGTGGTGGAGGGCCGCACGATCCAGCCGGTGCCGCCGCCGCTCAACGACGAGGCCGCGAGCGTGGTGATGTGGAAGGCGCGCATAACGCGCCCGGGCGCGTTCCCGTTGCAGGTGCGGTCCAGCAACGGCATGGCGCAAACCAAGATTGTCACCGTCGAGAAACTGCCGTAGTGCCGCCATCCTCAATCCCGCGCTCGGTCGGCGTCGCCACGCTGCTGCTCTTGCTGCAGGCCGTGCCCGCGGCCGCCCTGGATTACAAGGAAACGATCGGCCACGCCACGCTGGAAGTGCGCTCGGATGCCGCGCGCCCGGCGATCGCACTTGCCGACGTCGTGCGCGTGATCATCACCGTGAAAGGTAGCAAGGGACTGCGCGTCAACGCGCCGGCTCGGCCGATCGCAGGCACCGGCTGGGACGTGCTGGCAAGCCCGGCGCCGCAAACCCAGGCCGACGGCGATTTCCGATGGCAGCAAACGCTGACGCTGGCGCCGACCACGCCAGGCGAATTAAAGCTTGAGCTGACGCCGCTCTTCGTGCACGACGGCGGCGACGAGAAGATCGCGTTCAAGCCGTTGACCGTCACGGTCGAAACGCAAATCAAGGACATCGACCCGCGCCAGACGCGCGATATCACCGCCACCGAGGAACTGCCCGCGCCACCCGGGCCGGCGCTATCGTACCTCTGGTTCGCGCTGGTGCCGGTAGGCGTCGCCGTGCTCGGGGGACTGTGGCTCATTCTCGGACAGCGCGCGGGAGCCCGACCGGCTACGGCGCTCCGCAAGGCGATGCGTGAATGCGATCGGCTGATGGCGATGCAGCTGCCGGTGAAGCAACACGGCAAGAGCTTCGTCGCCCTGCTCACGGGCATCGTGCGCCGTTATCTCGAACGCCGCTACGATCTGCCCGCGCGACGGCAGACCACCGTCGAACTGCTGCGAGCCGTCGATGCCCGCGCCGATATTGCCGACGAATCCAGGCGCTGGTTGCACACGTTTTTCACACAGACGGATCTGGTCAAGTTCGCGGGCGCCGATATCAGCGCCGCTCGCTGCACCGAGTTGGCCGACGAGGTTCGTCAATTTTGCCGCACCACGTCCGCACCGCCGCCAACGCGCTCGTAGTGACCCGCTTTAGCGGGTCCCAGACTCAGACCTGCTCAAGCGGGTCACTACGAGCAATGCACTAGCCAGGTAACCCCGCAAGCGGCGGCGACTTTTTCCATCAAGAAATCTGGCGAACTTGGGTGAAGTTCATCGCGGTGCCCATCCGAAATAATCTCTGTCCGATCGCGAAACCGGGCAAGACAGGTCGAGATGAAGGCCGCGCTGCCGGCGCGATCGGACTGCCCAGCCCACCTGGACCGCCTTATCGATTCCCAAGGAGCAACCTCACATGAGCAAATCCAGCCCGGTAATCCTGGCGATGATCCTGTTTCTTAGCGCCGGCCTGTACGGCTGCACGCAACAGCACGGCGCGGCCGGCGTCAAGATGCGGGACATGGAATCGCGCTATGCGAAGCTAGAGGAAGATTACCGGGCGGTCGCCGCCACCGGCGAGGCCAATCGCAAGAAGCTCATGCGGGCTGAGGCCGAGAAAACCGAGTTGGCCAAGGAAGTCGAGGAGCTGCGACCGGCGGTCCAGGAACGCGACGACCTCCGCAAGGAGCGCGACGAGCTGCGCAAGCAACTGATCGCCCGCACCGGCGAACGCGATACCGTCCAGGCTCAACTCACCCAGTTCCGGCAGGATTTGCAGGCGCTTGTCGGCCGGGTCGATGCGGTGCTCACCACGTCCAGCGGATCGGCGGACCCGGTGACCGCAGTCCCCACCTCGCGCAAGGCTGAGTGAGTCGTCCGACCCCTGGCAACAGCCGTGCGACCCGCCCGCGGCCGGAATCCGCGGGCGGTCGCGTTTGGTCGGCGTTTACGTTTAGCGCTCGCCTACAGTGGGCGAGCGCTAAACGTAAACAGGAATGCCGGCGCTGCTCACGGCGCTTCGTTAATCACGCGGATGACCGAACGCGCACGCAGCTCGCGCTTCAGACTGATTGTACTCAGGCTCCGCGATCTCCGATTCCAGCTTACGTTTGATTTGCTTCTGCACCTGTTCGTTCATCGGCAACATGCCGGCGTACTCGCGCTTCATCAGGCGGAAGATGTGTACGCCCGTCGCCAGCTCGACCAGCGGGCCAAACTGACCGTCCTTCAGCTCGAACAGGTGCGCCTCCAGCTCCGGCGGGCGAACCTCGCCGCGCCGATTGCCGTAGCCTTCGCCGCCGCGGAACTTGCTGTCGCCGTCGTCGTGCTCCTGGATTTTGGCGAAATCCTCGCCGCCCTGCCAGCGCACGACGAGTTCTTCCGCGAACCGCCGGGCGTCGGCCGGCGTCGCGTGCTTGGAGCCGACCGCGATGAACACGTCCTGCCATTGCACCTTGTCGACAGTCTGGAACTCGTTCTTGTGCGCCTCGTAATAGGACTGGATCACCTTGTGCGTGACCCGCGCCGTGATTTGACCAATGATGCGGTTGCGCGCGTATTCGGTTGCGAGCCGGTCGCGCTCAATGTAGCGGTGCGCGGTATGGCCGAACTCGCGGATCGCGTCCTCGGAAACGCCGGCTTCGCGCATCTTCTTGAGCCGCTTTTCGTAGTCCTCGTTCGCCATTTCCTTCAGCTTGGTGAGCGCCTTGGGATTGCCTTTCTTGAGCTTCTTGATCACGTCCTGGTACATCACTTCCTGGTCGATGATGTGCTCCAGAGCGGTACTGAGCGTCTTTGCGACCTTCTCGGAGCGGTCCGGCTCAGGCAGCTTGCCGAGCTCGACCAGCATCGGCCCGACCGCATACATCAGCTCGTCGTCGAAGATCGGCACGCCATTCACCCACGCGCGCACCTTGACGCGGACCTTGCTCCCCTCGATCAGGGCGGCGGCCTGTTTGGGGCTGATCGTGGCCGCGGCGGGGGTGATCAGAGGATTGCCCGAGGGCAGCAGATTCGCCGGCGTGTTGGGCAGCACCATCGCCGGTTTGGCCGTGTCGTTCGATCCGCCCGGCTCAGGCACCTGTGAACGCGCCAGCCACGGCGGGGCGTCATCGAGCTTGGCCAGCGGCGACGCGCCCAAACCGCCGAGGTTGGCCGTGCCTCCGGAGACGCAGCCGGCCAGCAGCAGCCCGAGCCCGCCGACCACGACCCTGCCCAGGATGCGACTGCCCCAAGCCATAACGCCTCCCCGGATTTACGGACCCTGTGCCTCGGGCGGGGACTATACCGGGCGCTCCGGCAAACGCAAGAGATGTTTGACGGCCTGGTAAAGCGTGAGCGGCTCGTACTCCTCGGGCTCCAGGCGAAAATAGGCACTCGCCTCATCCACAACCCGCAGCCGGCCGTCCGCGCGCTTCGCCAGCCGTTGCACCTTCCGCGCATCGCGGTAGCCCAGCACCAGGTCGACCGGACTGGTTGCCGCCAGCGGCAGCGGTTCCGCGCTCGGCGCCGGCGGCTCCAGCCCGCGGCCTTCGAGATGTACCGTGGCAATCTGCCAGCGACTCGCGAGGATGCGCAGCTCTGCCAGGCGCAGCAGCCACTCCGCCGGCCGCGGGATCGGTCCGAAGCGGTCGCGCAGCTCGCTGCGGAAATCCTCCAGCCGATCTCCGCGCCGCACGCGCGACAGCCGGCGATACACCTCGATCTTCTGCTTCTGCCCCGGCACGTAATCGCGCGGCAAGACCGACGGCCAGGGCAGATCGACCGTCACTTCGAGGTGCGTCTTGACCGCGAGATGCTTGAGCGAACGGACCGCGTTCTCCAGGAGCTGGCAGTACAGCTCATAGCCGACGGCTGCAATGTGCCCCGATTGCTGGGTGCCGAGGATGTTGCCGGCGCCGCGGATTTCGAGATCGCGCATGGCGATCTTGAAGCCCGCGCCCAGCTCGGTGAATTCCTCGATCGCCTTGAGCCGCCGGGCCGCGGTCGGCGTGATCGAGCGCTCGCCGTCGAGCAGCAAATAGGCGTACGCCCGGTGCTTATAGCGCCCGACCCGGCCGCGAAGCTGGTGCAGGTCAGCCAGCCCGTAATTGTCCGCCTGGTTGATGAAGATCGTGTTCGCGTTCGGAATGTCCAGGCCGCTCTCGATGATCGTCGTCGCCACCAGGATGTCGGCTTGCTTCTGCACGAACTTGACCATCGCCTCCTCCAGCTCGCCCTCGCCCATCTGCCCGTGGCCGATGACGATCCGCGCCTCGGGCACGATCTGCTGCAGCCGGCCGGCGATCTCGTGGATGTTGTGGACGCGATTGTGGACGAAGTAAATCTGCCCTTCGCGGTTCAGCTCGCGCAGCACGGCATGCCGAATGAGCTGCGGGTCGAAGCGGACAATGCGCGTCTCGATCGCGAGCCGGCCCTGCGGTGGTGTTTCCAGATTGCTGATGTCGCGAATGCCCAAAAGCGACAGGTGCAGCGTCCGCGGGATCGGCGTCGCCGTCAGCGTCAGCACGTCGACGGTCTCGCGCAGCTTCTTGAGCCGTTCCTTGTGCTCGACGCCGAACCGCTGCTCCTCGTCGATGATGACGAGCCCAAGGTCCTTGAACTGCACGTCGGCCGACACGAGCCGGTGCGTGCCGATGATGATGTCGACGCCGCCCTTCTTGAGCCGTTCCACGATGCGCCGCTGCTCGCCGTGCGAGCGAAATCGGCTGATCGACTCGACCACGAACGGGTATTCCGCCAGCCGCTGGCTGAAGGTGCGAAAGTGCTGCTCGGCGAGCACGGTGGTCGGCACCAGTACTGCGACCTGCCGGCCGTTGTCGATCGTCTTGAACGCCGCGCGGATGGCCAGCTCGGTCTTGCCGTAGCCGACGTCGCCGCAGATGAGCCGATCCATCGGCCGGGTGCGCTGCATGTCACGTTTGATTTCGGTCATGGTGGTGAGCTGGTCGGGCGTCTCGGCATAGGGAAACGACGCCTCGAACTCTTGCTGCCAGTCGCTATCGGACGGGAAGGCGACGCCGGGCTGGGCCTCGCGCAGCGCCTGGAGCTGGATCATGTC
Organism: uncultured Gemmataceae bacterium; assembly: GCA_963834865.1. Lineage (GTDB taxonomy): Bacteria > Planctomycetota > Planctomycetia > Gemmatales > Gemmataceae > CAWIDK01. The sequence continues at coordinate 586,280 of CAWIDK010000001.1, read as the reverse complement.
GCTGGCCAGGTCCATGACCGCGGCCTCGACGCGCTCCTTCTTGCGCTGCCAGGCGGTGCCGCCGAATTTGGACAGCTCGGGATCGGAACGGGCGCCGCCCACATATTTCTGTACGAGATCGATCTTGGAGGCCGGCACGTAGACGCGGGTGCCGCCGGCGAACTCAAGGATCAGATGCTCTTCCGCCTGGCCGTTCTTTTCGAGCACGTGCATGCCGCGATAGCGCGCGATGCCGTGGCTGAGGTGTACGACGAGATCGTCCTCCTGCAACTCGAGGAAGCTATCGATGGCGCGCGATTCGAGATGGCGTCGCGGCAACGGCACATGCAGCGCGTCGCGCCGAAACAGCTCGTGATCGCCCAGCACCACAATGCCCTGGGTTCCCACGAGCCGAAACCCCGAACGGACGCTGCCGAGCACGAGCCGCAACCGATCCGCCTGCGCGAGCTGGCCGGCGCCGAGCACCTCGCCCAGCCGCTTCTTCTCGGCGTCGTTATGGCAAGCGATCAGCACGTAATCGCTGGCCGCCGCCGCGTCCAGCTCGTCACGCACCTTATTGACGTCGCCGCTGAAGCGCTCGACCGATTCGACGCGCAGATGGCACGTTGTCTCCATGCTCGGGCTGGGCAGTGCCGAGACGCGGATGCTCGGAAACTGCACAAGCTGCTTGAACACGCCGGCGACCGAGAAGAGCCCGGTCGTGTCGGCGACCCGCTCCAGATACGCCTTGCCCTGCTCTTCCAGCTCGGCCAGCTCCACTAGCATCGTCCACGACCGCGCCGGCAGATACTCCGTGAGGTGGCCGCGGAGGTTGACCGTCTCGCCGTCGCGCGGCCGGCTCGGCGCCGTGATCTCGATAACCTGCAAATCGCCCAGGCTGCGTTGCGTTTCCGGCGAGAATTGGCGGATCGACTCGATCTCGTCGCCGAGGAATTCAAGGCGATACGGCGCCTCCGCATCGGGCGAGAAAACGTCGAGGATGCCGCCGCGGCTCGAAAACTCGCCCGGGATTTCGACCGCCTCCATGCGCTGCAGACCCTGCGCGACGAGCCAGGCGACGATGTCCTCCATCGGCACCTGCTGGCCGAGACGCAATCGCCGCCGCTGCCGCCCGAGCTGGTCGCGATCCGGCACCGGCTGCAGCAGCGCCTGCGTGGTCGTGAGCAGGATGCGCGGCGGCTGATCGCCGTCGAGTTGGCGCAGCACGCGCAGCCGTTGGCCGCCGATCTCGTCGATGACGGTGTCCGCGGTCGGCAGCGCATCCCACGCGGGGAAGACGGTCGATTGCAGCCCGCTGAAGCTCTGGATGTCGCCGGCCCAGTCGTCGAGATCACGTGGATGGGCGAGCACAACCAGCAGCGTCGCCGGCGCGCAGCCCGAGCGAGGCCGCCGCCAGCGCCGCCGACGAGTTCCACGCGCCGTCGATGGTGGCCGCCTGGGCGCGCAGCAACCCCTCGACCACGGCGCTGAAGCCTTCGGCGGCCTCGAGCCAGCGCGGCAAATCCTGCAAGCCGGCCGGCATGTGCACCGGAGTGGAAGGGGCTCGCATGTCCGTATTTTACGCGATGCGGGCGCATTCTTGCTAGGCGGTTCACCGCTCGTGCGCAGGGGTGAGGGCGCGGCCGGAGCCAAAGGCGAGTTGCATGGCTGATTATTATCGGCGTGCGGGTACCACGGCTCGATGCGAAAAAGGAGAATCGCTAGGATCGCCCGGGTTGAGCTAATCCCGAGCATCCCGGCCGCTAGGGTATTCGTGCCAGCGCGGCAGCCCGAGCTTGGCAATTTTCCAGCGGCTGTAAGCCGCCATGAACAAACCGAACATGACGCCTGCCAAGACCGCCCCGCCTGCCACAGCGCCTAACCCAAGCACTCCCCTGAAGACAAATTGGCCGGCGTTGAACTGCCCGAAGTCTGTCGCCAGCAAGAGGATCATCACGAACGCCAGACCCATGAATAAGCCAAACAAAACTGCAAAAAGCACACCCTGGAACAGCGCCAGCGGGACAAAGCCCCAAAACAGCGGCGGAGGCACCGCCAGGCCGAGCGCCCAGAGCAGCCGAGCCGAGCGCCGTGGCAAACAGCCCGTAGGATCGTTCCATGAGCCGTTCCATTGCCGCCCATTTCGATGGGCAGTTCATCGTGCCCGACGAGCCGGTTCAGTTACCGATCGGCCAGGCGCTCCGCGTCCATGTCGAGTTGGTGGAAGTCGCGCCGCGGTTTGCCGAATTGCTTGGCTTCGCCAGCGACGTTCCGGACGCGCCCCGGACCTGTCGGCGCAGCACGACCACTACCTGTACGGGACGCCGAAACGATGACCGCCTCCCTCGGAGACGTCTTCGCAGATACAGTCTACTGAGTCGCGCTGGTGGTGAAGCAAGACCAGGACCACCAGCGCCACCGCGCGTGGACGCCACGCATCACCGGACGGATCAAGATACTTGCAACCAACTTCGAGCACCCCGCTCCATCGAGATCCGAGTTTCCAGCAAAGCTTGGCCGAAACGTTCGGAAAAGATTGAATAATGCCTATTGGGCCATTCAATCACTCCGGTCGCTTACGCTCCCGGCTCGCCAACAGCAGCGCCATCCCCACGGCCGTACCCACGGCCCCCGCGGCGACCCAGGTCCACGGCACATCGTCACTCGACCAGCCCGCGAGCAGCAGCACGACCAGCACGGTGTTGTGTCCGACGTGCACCAGCATCCCCGGCACGACGCTGCCGCTGACCCAGCAGACCCCACCCAGCACCAGGCCCAGCAGCGTGCTCGGCAGCAGCCGTTCCAGTCCGAGCGCCCCGCCCAGAAACACGTGCGCCACGCCGAATAGCACCGCGGTGACGCCGATCGTCACCGCCGGTCCGGTCCGCGCCGCAGCGCCGCGAAGAGATAGCCGCGGAAGAATAGCTCCTCGGTCACCGCGGCCGTGATCGTCGTGAGCAACAGGAGCGGCCCGGCGGCTGTGCGCAGCGTCTCAACCAGCGGTTCGTAGCTCGCCGCCGTGGACGTGCTCTGCTGCAGGAAACGGAGGATAAGCGGCCAGAGCGAGCCGCCGAGCACGAGCCCGGCGAGCAGGGCGGCCGGCCGCGGCATGGCCAGGCCAAATCCCGCTGTCCAGTGAACGCGCCCCAGGTACGCCGCCACGGCCGGCAGCCCGGCGAAGAGCAGCACGCTCAACGCGGCGCCGACCACGAGGCTCATTGCCACGAACGCGGGTGATATTTGCGCCGGGTCATCCGTGCTCGGCCGCAACAGGCCCTGGACCAGGAAATGGAGCGGCACGGCGAGGGCGAGACACCACAGGGCCGACGCGATGCTCGGCGCCGATTGCGGTTCCTCGGGCCGGCGGAACAGGTCGGACCAGCCGCTCTGCTCGCTATAGAGGACGCTTTCGGCGCCGAAGACGCGCGCGCCAGCGCCAGCGCAGCCAGCGCGTAGAGCAGCGTGGTCGTGACCACCACCATCGCCATGAGCGGGTCGGCCTCGCCGTTGAACAGGTCGCGCGCGAACAGGACGATGTTCACCAGGGGCAGCACCGCGAGGTCGGCCCGCAGCCGTAGTCCCGGCATCATCGCCAGCACGCCGGGGCCCAGGGCGCCGAGCATGAGCGGGATGAGGTACGCCTGCGCTTCTTTGAAGCTGCGCGCGAAGCTCGTCAGGCTCAGGAGCACCGCCGAGAAGAACGCCGCGAACAGGAGCAAGAGCCCGAATAATTCCACGATCGCCAGCGGCGTCAAACCACCGCCGCCGAAGAGCTGCTTACCTAGCCCGCTGATCTCGAGCGTGATCGTCATGCTTACGAGGTTGACCACCGCGGTCAGCACCGCCACGGTCACGACGGCGAGGTACTTGGCCGTGAGCAGCGCGAACCGCGGCACTGGAGCGGCGACGAGGATTTCGAGAGTGCCGCGCTCGCGCTCGCCGGCGGTCAGGTCGATGGCCGGGTAGACGGCGCCGGTAACGGTCATGAGGATCAGGATCAGCGGCACCAGCGAGGCGAGCGACGTGAAGCTGTCGCTCTCCTCGCGCTTGACGGCGACGCGCTCGGGATGCAAGAGCACGATGGGCGGCCCGGCGCCGGGCAGGTTGAGCCGGCGTGCGAGGTCCGCCTCGTCGGCCGCCGCTAGCTGCCGTTCGACGAACGCCAGCGCCCCTGCCCGCCGGGCGAACCGGCCAGGAAAATCAGCTCGCAGTTGAATCGCCAATCGCGGCCCTTGAGGTCGATCGCCTTGTTCGCCGCGCCGGCCGCGACGCGTTCCGCTTTCGGGACGCGCACCACCAGGTCGAGGCCGCCGCTGCGCAGCTTCGCGTCCAGCTCGTCGGGCGTGCCGATGCGCACGTCGAGCTCCGGCGCCGTGCCGCCGCGCGCTGCCGCCCCTTGCGCCGTCGCGCCGCGAGCCATCCGCAGGAAGAACACCTCCGCCTCAATGTTACTGGCAAAGCCAAGGACGTACTTCGCGCCGCGGTCGGCGTCCGCCTTGCCCAGGAAGGCGAACTGCAGGAACGCGACGCTGAGGAGCGGATAGAGCAAGAGCGGCATCGCTACCAGCGTGACGATGGTGCGCCGGTCGCGCAGCACTTCGCTAAGCTCCTTGCGCGAGCCGGGCGAGGCGGCCCCAGGTCGAGGCATGCGGATAGGAGATTGCGTTAGCCTCCAAGTGCCGGTCCCACATGCGACAGCTTCAGGAACATGTCGATCAGGCTGACGCACCCGGTTCGCGCACGCAGCTCGGCCAGCGACCCTTCGATGACGAGCCGGCCGTGGTGCAAGAGGCCGAAGCGCGTGCCGAGCCGCTCGGCGTCGTCGAGGTGGTGGGTCGTCAAGATTACTGCCTTGCCCTCGCGCCGCAGATGCTCGATGTACTCGATGACCACCTGGCTGCCGAGCACGTCGAGGCCGAGCGTCGGCTCGTCCAGCAGCATGACCGGCGGGCGATGGATGAGGGCGCGGGCAAGGTTGACGCGCTGGCGCTGGCCGGTGCTGAGGTTGGCGCAGCGGCGATCGAGGATGTCGCCCAGCCCAAGCAGCCGAGCGAGCCGGCCCAGCTCGTCGTTGGCGGCGGCGCGCGGCACGTCATAGAGGTCGGCAAAGAACAGCAGCATCTCGCGAACGCTGAGGCCTGGGTAGAGTCCCGCGTTGGCCGACACAAGGCCGACCCGCCGCTTGACCTCGTCGGGAAACTGCGTCGAGCCGAAGCCGGCAATCGTCGCCTGTCCGCGCGTCGGCTTCAAGAGGCCGAGCAGCATCCGCAACGTCGTCGTCTTGCCGGCGCCATTGGGGCCGAGCAAGCCGTAGACCTCGCCGGCCTGGACGGCAAATGAAACATCATCGACCGCGAGCAGGCTGCCGCCGCCGGGCAAGGGAAAGCGCTTGGTCAGGTGCTGGACCTCGATCATGGGCGCTATTGTAGGCCAGAGCGCCGCGCAAGCCGCCAGCCCTTTTGGCGTTTCTTGAATGGCGAGGATGGGAGTGCAGCATCGACGAATAACCCTGCGCAAGCAGGATCATGATACGGCGAGCCACGGCGATCGGGCGCAAACACCCGCTGGCCGTGGCTCGCTTTGCCACTTCCGCGTGTCGGATTTGCCGAGCAAATCTCAGTAGACGAGGGCTGGAGTTTGGGCGCTGTTGGGAAACGCCGGTAGACCGTTGGTATTCAATTCTGAAGGCACGACGGGCATGACCGGCGGCTTCCCAAACTCCAGGCGAAGATAGCGCGGCTCAAAGCAATCCGGTGGTGGGTTGATGGGCGCATCGGATGGAGCAACGATCTGCACCGATGTGATGATCGCGCGGCTTTCGCCGGTGGGCGCAACTCGTCCCCAGCCGTCGAACACCATGAATCCGCTTCCAAGACTCAGCATGCAGGCGGACGGATCTGCGAGCACAATCTCGCCGCAATCCGGCAGATCCTTCCGCCACGCTAATGCCCGCGCTACGGTCCCGCTCGCCGACGTTTCGGACTGGACCCACACGAGCGCATCTTCAGGAAGCAGCCTGCGCCAATAGGACGACACTTCGTCTGGGGCCACATATTCAAACTCGATCGTGATCCGCCCCGTTTTCACCCGCGGCGAAACTGGAGCGTCGTAGTAGGAGCTCGGACAAAAAGTACCTGGAGTGCCGGGAATAGCTCCGGGTCCCTCGGGGAACGCTGGCACGGCCGTGGCCAGGGTCGCGATCACAGGCAACAGCGGCAAACGGCGAAGCATGAGCAATCTCCCTTGTTCGGTCTGGCCCGGGCACGCACTGCGCTTGGTCCGAAGCTCGGCGTGAACCATGAGCGCTGTCTTAGCGCCGCCACCGCGCGTGACGGGGATTTCGCCCATAATCCAATGTCTGGCGCGCGCTCAATACTCGATCGTAAAGATGCCGAAGTCGATGTCTGGCCACGTCTCACCGAAGCTCAAAATTGACAGTCCGGACGAAATCGGGATCGCTGTCAACGGCACATCCAGGGGCGATTCCTCGTCATAGGACGAATACATCAGGTGAAGAACGCCGCGTGCGGCCCAATCTTGGGCGGGAAACGACCATTTTTCAGTAATCCCGGGAATTCCGATTGGGGCGGCCGGATCTTGCAACGCTCCGACGACGCGCCAGATCTGCGTGTCTTCGTCGACGGCTTGGCGCCCGGCAGCAATCGAACCACCGTTTCCATCGTATGCGAAGCCGAGGTAGCGCGCGTCCAGCACAAAAGGCACCCAAGGTGGTTCGACATATACTGAGCCACAAATGGGCAGATAGCTTCGCCAGGATGGGGCCTTTTCGATCGCGGGTCTCGTCCACAAACACCGTGGTAACCATGTCGGCGCCTCGCCCGGTAGCGGAGCGCGCCAGCACAACCCCGACAGGCCTGTAGGGGCAGTGTACTGCATTTCGATCGTCCATTGCGCGTGCGATCGCGACGCTGGCGCGAGGATCAGCACGGTGACTAGCAGGGGACAAACGCGGATCATGAGCATTTCCTTCCGGTTCGGCCGGCACGAACAGGAAGGGATATATCCCGGTGCGCAAAAAAATGAAACGTCACTCCTCGTGTCGCGGTGTAAGCCAACCATGCAGCAGGGCCGCGAGATTCGCCATGCAGTGCTCCAGGTTGACGTCGAAATCCTGCGGGGCTCCCTTGTCGGCGCAATCGGTGATGCCGCGCAGCTCGACGAACGGCACCCCGCTGAAACGGCACGCACGGGCGGCGCCGCTGCCTTCCCACGCCACGCACAGTGCCCCGGTCTTGCCGGCCAGCTCACGCGCTCGGTCGCTGCAGATGACGTCCTCGTCGCCGCTGGCGACCGCGCCAAGGTGCAGCCCGAACGGCAGCGCCGCTCGGCCATGGGCCGCGCAGCCCGGCGAGCGCGGCCGCGTCGCCGGGGAAGCTCGGCAGCGGTCGCTGGACGAAACGCAGCGTGTAGTCGTGCTCCACCGTCGCCGTCGCCGCGACGAGATCGCCGACGCCAACCTCACTGGCGAGGCTCCCGGCAGCGCCGGCGCAAATGACGCGCTCGACCGTGCCGAGGCGATCGATGAAGTGCTGCGTCTGTACGGCGAACTGCGCCTTGCCGTGGCCGCCGACCGCCAGCGTCAGACCGAGCGACGGCAGCCGCAGGCAGTCGATGCGGCCGGTGCAGCCGCGCTCGATTGTGTGGCCGAGCCGGCGCAGGACGGCGGCGAGGGCCGTCAATTCTTCGGGGAGGGGGGTGAGGAGAAGGTGCATACCCGGCAAGCCCCGGGGTGAGCGAGCAAACCCGCGGGGTTCGCCCGCTCACCCCGCGGCGTGTGGTTTCGTTTACCGCTGGAAGATCGGCAGATAGTGTGCCGGCACGGAGAGCACGATGACTGCGATGCTTGTCTGGTAGACCGGGCCGACCTCGCGACGGTTCGTGGTGCCCCAGCTGCCGTCGGAGGCCTGGGCGCCCGACTTCACGAAATAGTTCACCAGCTTGCCGTACCAGTCGGACCACTCCTTCGCGCCCTCCTTCGGGTTCACGCCGGCGTAGGAGTGCATGGCGTGCGCCGCGTAGTAATGGCCGTAAAAGAAGTGCACCGGCGATTCGAAGTTGCGCTTGAGATAGTCGATGGCCGGCGGGATGTCCTTGTCGTTGTACTCGCCGGCCAGGATCAGGACGCAAACGCCGGCGGCGGTGCGGGCGAATCCGGGGGGGCCGCCGGGCTGATACGCGAAGCCGCCGCTGCTCTTGCTGTAGCAGGAGCGGATGTACGCGATCGCTTTTTTCAGCGTCGTGTCGGGAACGTGGAAGCCGCCGTTCTTGGCGGCGCGCAGCGCCATCACCTGCATGATCGTGACCGAGATGTCGGCGCCGGTCGGGGCCGGCTCGTAGCGCCAGCCGCCCTGCGGATTCTGGCTGCGGATGATAAGGTCGACCGCCTTCTGCACCACCGGCTTGATCTCGTCGTCGCCGGTCTGGCCCCACAATTCGGCCAGGGCGAGCGTCGCCATCGCGTGGCAGTACATGTTGCCGCCGCGGGCGCCGACCAGATAGCCGTCGCCGGCGCGCGACGACGCCATCAGGAAACGCCCGGCCTTGGCGACCTCGGGGCCGTAGTGACCCTGGCCGGGCACGTGGCCCTGGGACATGAACGCGAGCATCGCGAACGCGGTGACCGCGGTGTTGTGGATGTACGGGCCGTCGCTGAACGAGCCGTCGGAGTTCTGCTTGCTCGCCAGGTACTCAAGGGCGCGGGCGGTCGCCTTCTTGGTGCTCTCGTCCATCTTGACCTCCTGCCCGTGCGCGGCCGCGCAGGTAAGGAGATGTGCGAGAACGAGAGTAGTGCAGGTGAGTATGCGCATGGTCGGTGGGATCGCAATAAAGAATGACTGCCCGCCAGTGTAGTCATCACGCTCCGCGTGATGATCGGTTCATCACGCGGAGCGTGATGACTACACTGGCGGGGAGCATGTTGGTCACTTCGCCGTGCCCGGGGCGCCGCTGCTGGCGGGTCGGCCGCGGGCGATGTTGATGTAGTACTGCTGGATCAGACCGGCGTATTCCGGCGGCAGCGTGCCGCTGATCGCCTGCTGGATCATCTCGCGCTGGTGCGGCGGCAGGTGCAGGAACGAGCCGTCGCCCTTGACTTCGAAGAGCTGCGACGCGCTGTTGTTGACCTTGCCGTCGGCCAGGCGCTCGCCGTTGCCCTTGGCCTCGTTCTTCTCCTGGTTCGGGCCCTGCTTCTTCGCCTGCGCCTGGCCGGGCTGCTGACCAGGCTCTTGGCCTGGCTGCTGACCGGGCTCCTGCCCTGGCTGCTGACCGGGCTGTTGCCCCGGCTGCTGGCCGGGTTGGGCCTTGGCGGTCATTGGCGCCTGCGACTGGGACGCCTGCGACGGCTGGCCGGGCTGCACCGGCTGCTGGCCGAGCTGTGCCAGACCCTGGTTCAGCGCGTCGAGCGCCTGGTTGAGATTGTCGGCGGCCTTGGCCTGCGCCTCGCCTGCCTGGGCGGGCTTGCCTTGCTGCAACTTTTGGCCGGCCTGGTTGAGGTTCTCCGCTGCCTGCTTGAGCTGCGGCTGCACCGGTTGCGGCGCCTGGGCCTGGGCCTGGGCGAGCGCGGCCTGGGCCGCCTGGGTCGACTGCTGCGATTGCTGCAGCGCCTTGGTCGCGTCCATCAAGGCCTTCTGCGCCTGGGCGAGTTGCGTGGGAGTCGGCGGCGGACCTTGCGGCGGGCCTTTAGCCTCGGCGGCGGGCTCGCCCTGCTCACCCTTGGCGGCCGACGCCATCGGCGCGCCTTCGCCCGCGTCCTTGGCCATCGGCTGACCCTTACCCATCGGTGGACCGGCCTGGGCAGTCATCGGCTCGCCGGGCGGCGTGTCGTTGCCCTTGGCCTGGGCCTGGCCCTCCATTGCTTCGCCGGCCTTGGCGTCGCCGGCCTTGGCCGCGGCGTCCTTGGCGGCGGGCATCGGCGGCTGACCTTTGTTGTTCGCCTTGGCCTGGGCGGCCGGCTTGCCCTGCTTGGGGTCGCCGGTCTTCGCCTCGGCATTCTTCGGCTCGCCGGCCTTTGGCTTGCCCGCCTTGGCATCGCCGGTCTTTGGCTCGCCCGCCTTCGGCTCGCCGGCCTTGGCCGCGCCAGCGTCTGCCATGTTCTCCTTGGCCTGCGCGGGCATGTCGCCGGGCTTGGCGTCACCCATTTCTTTCGCCTCGCCGACCTTGGCCATCGGCTCGGTTCCCTTGTTCTCGCCGGCCTTGGGCTCACCGGCCTTGGGCTCGCCGCCCTTGGCCTCGGCGGGCATCGGCTCACCGGCCATCGGTTCGCCGGCCTTGGGCTCGCCCGGCATCGGCTCACCAGCCTTGGGATCGCCGGCCGGCGGCGGATTCTTCACGGCCTCCTGCAATTCGGCCAGCGCCTTCTGCTGCTGATCGACGGCCTTGTTGAGATCGCCCTGCTTGAGCGCGTCGGCCGCCTTGGCTGCTTCCTTGCTTGCCTCGGGCAGCTTGGCGTAGTCGGCCTTCTTGGCAATGTCGGCCTGCAGCTTGGCCAGGTCCTTGCCGGCCTGCTCGGCCTGCTTGGTCTGGTCGGCCGCCTTCTGCAATTCCTCGAGCGCCTTGGCTACCTGCTGGGCGGTGGTCATCGGGTCGGCGTTCTTCAGCGCGGCCTGGTCGGCGATTTCCTTGCCCTTCATCTCATTGATGGCGTCGTTGAGGGCTTTCTTCGCGTCGGCCAACTTGTTGGCCGCCTCTGTGGCTTCGTTGGCGGCGGGCTTGGCCTCGTTCTTTTCCAGGCCCTGTTTCGCCGCCTCCATGTTCTTTGTGCTGTCGGCCACCTTCTCGGCCGCCTTCGGCGCGGCGTCCTTGATCTCCTTGGCGAGATCGTTGGTCGGCGGTGTCACCTTGGCCTGCTCACCCGCCAATTCCTTGTTGGCCTTCGGCGTCTCGGCCGTCGCGGGATTCTTCGCCGTCTCGCCGGCCTTGTCCGCGACGTTGTTTTCCTTCTTGAGCAGTTCGTCGAGCTTTTCGCCGGCTTTTTCGAGCTTGGCGATGTCGTCGCGGCGCTTTTCGACCTCGGCGACCTTCTGATCGAGCTCCGCCTTGGCCTTCTCCAGGGCCTTGAGCGCCTGGTCCTGCTTGGCGACCGCGTCGGGCGACTTCTGCGTGTCGAGCGCCTTGGCGGCCTGCTTCATCGCCGCCTTCGCCTCGTCGAGGGCCGGCGCCACTTTCTCCTTGTTGGGCAATGGCGTGTTCTTCAGCTCCTCGGTCCGGGCGGCCAGTTCCTTCTGCTGCTTGGCCAGCTCGGGCGTCTTGGCGTTCGGCTTATCCGCGGCCGTCTGATTGGTTTCGTTGCGCGTGTCAGTCTGGTCCTTGATGACCTTGTTCAGGTCCTCCGCCGCCTTCTTCAGGGCCGTGAGCGGATCGTTCTTCTGCTGCTCGGCCTTGGCGATCATCTCGTCGAGCTGCTTCTTCACGTCCTTGAGGTCGGTGACCGCCTTTTCCTGCGGCTTCTCGGCGTTCTTGGGATCGTTCTTGGTGAGCGCGTCCTTGGCGTTCTTCATCGCCTGTTCGGCCTGGTCGACCTTCTGGCTCGCCTCGGGCGCGACCGGCTTGAGCAGGTTGGCGGTGTCCTTGGCGTCGAACTCCAGCTCGGCCTGCTTCTTGCCCAGCTCGACGTTCTTCTCGGTCTTCACCGCGTCTTCCATCGCCTTCTCGACGGCGGCCCTGTTGAACGGCTGATTGAACGGCTGGCGCGGCAACGGCTGCAGCTCGGGCAGGGTCAGCTTCTCGGGCCCTTTGGCCGCCTCGGCCGGCTTCTTCTCATCGTCCTTCTTCGGTTCGTCCTGGGCGGGCGTTTTGGTTTCCTCGTTGAGCGTTTCCTGCTTGGCGATGGCCTGGTCGATCTTCTCGCGCGCCTCGCGGAGGACCTCCAGCTTGTCGCCCGGCAATCGCAGCACGCGCGCCAGCTCCTGCAGATGGCCGGCCGACTTCCACTGCATCTCGCCGGCCACGCGATAGCGCTCGACGCGGCCGAAGGCGGCCAGCTCCTGCAGCGAGCGGCTCGCGGCATTGAGGTTCTCAAGCACGTGCAGCTCCGCGGCGAGCTTCTCCATCGCCACGGTGCGATCCGTCTGCTCGGCGGGCAAATTGGGACGCAGCTCAATCACCTGTTTCATCAGGGTGGTGACGTTGCGGGCCACCTTGCTCTGGGCGTCGCCGGACCAGCGGCCGGGGTTGATCTGGTTGCGCATGCGCCGGGCGATGAGCAGGCGGCGGGTCGGCGACACGTTGGGGTTGGCGATTTCTTCCTGGTCGCGCACGAGCTGGCCGGTTTGCAGGTGCAGGCCGAGCTGGTGCTTGGCGAGCTTCTCGAAGCGATCGGCGGCCTGATCGAGGCTCTTGATCGCGTCGAAGCGGGCGAGCATGTCCTTGAGAGTGTCGATCACCTTGCGATGGCTGCCGTACGCGGCGTCGAGCGCTTTCGACGACTCCTTCGCGTCCGTCGTCTTCGCGGCCTCTTCGAGCCGGCGGATGACCTCCGCCATCTGCACCTTGCTCAGGCCGGCCAGGGTGGTGCGCATCTCGCCGAGCACGTCGGCCTCGGCGTCCTTGTCGGTGCCGTAGAACTGCATGACGCGCATCATGGTGGCCAGGCGGCGGACGACCTGGTCGGTGTCGGCCTGGATTTGCTTTTGTTTCTCCTGTTGCGCGAGGAGATCAGCCGCGGTGTCGGTCTGAGCGAAGACGGCCGGTGCGCAAGTCAGCACGAGGCCGATGGCGAGCGCAAAGATGGCGTGACGGACATGAACCATGACAGAAGGCCCCCCTGGTTGGATTGCGGGAGAGGTCACCCGGAAATCCCACTCTTCTGATGATACCCGCACGGCGCCCCTTGCCGCCAGCGGATTTCCCGAAATTCTCCGGCGGTAGTGTAGTCCTCACGCTCCGCGTGAGGATTCCGTCACGCGGAGCGTGACGGCTACACTTACCTCCCGAACACCCCACGTTGTTCCGCGTCGAGCTTGCGGAGCTGCTCCTCTTCGCGCAGCACCGCCTTGAGCCAGTTGCGCCAGTCGGCGGCGTCGACCACCGTCGTCACCCGCGTCTCCGACCGCGCCGACGGCCGGCCCGCGTTGACGTTGCGGTCGGCGAACACCTCGACGCAGTATTCGATTTGGTCGCCCTTGTGCAGCGTCAGCGTCTTGCCTTTGGCGTCAACCAGGCCGGCCGTTTCGAGGAAATACCGCCCGCCGCCAATCTGGCGGCCCAGTTCCTTCGGGTTATTCGACGGGATGGCATGGAACGGCACCTGGTCGGAATCCTGCGAATGCTCGAATACGCCGCGCTTCGGATCGAAATTGCCGAGCGTGTCGTGCGCCGTCACTTCCGGCAACGGCAGCGCGGTCCACGCTGCCGGCTCGACCGCCTCGTTGCCGCTGTCCTGCTGCTTGACGACGCGGTACAGCACGTGCGCCTGGCCCAGCCCGTAGGGGCCGTGCGCGATATACGGGATGCGAATCGCCTTGCCGATCGGCACCGGGATGCCGTCCACGTCGCTGTCGGCATCGGGGCCGAAGTAATCCTTGAGCATCGTCACCTGCGGCGGCTCCTCGGGCACCTGGCGCACGCTGCGGCGCGGCGCCGGCACGTTGACGAAGCCGTGCTCGTCGGCCACCACGATGCGATACGCCGACTGATCGGGCCGCAGCTTGAAGGTCGCCGTGATCGCGTCCTTGGCGATCGTCATCGGCAGCGTGTCCCTGACGACCTCGGGGCCCTGCTCCTCATCGGTGCTGTCCGGGACAAAGCGCTCCGGGCCGAGGATTTCCAGCTTGGCGCGGACGATCGGCTTGGAGGTCTGAATGGCGACGCGCACGTCGGAGCCGGGAATGCCGACGACGTTGCCATGGCCCTGCTGCGCCTGTTCGTAACGCTCGCCGTTCGGCGTGGTGCCACAATACGCGGGCAACAGCACCGACGCTAGCTGCCGTGTCACGACCGGCCTGGCCACGAACTGAATCTCGCTGGGCGTGCGTGTGCGGCCGTCGGCGAGGCGGGCGGTATAGGACAGGTCGGTTGTGGTCGGCGGCATGTCGACCTTGAACAGGGTGTTGCCGTCGGGCAGCCGCTTCAGGAACGTCAGCTCATAGCTCTCGCGCGGTTGGCCCTCGGGACTGACGACGACATGGCCGGTCGACGTGTCGTCCACCGGGCCGGTGACGCGATAGACGATCTGGAATTTTTCGCCCTTGGGCAGGATGGGCCAAGTGTCGCTTTCGAGCCGCACCAGCCGCGGCACCTCGACGTCGATGAGCGCCTGGCGCTGCAGCAGCGCCATCGACAGCTCAGGCCAGAGCAGCACCGGCACGACTGCGGCGACCACGACGGGGACAAGGATGGCGAAGCCCCAGCCGAGCCGCCGATGGTCCGCGACGTGCGCGAAGTTGACGGTGCCGGACTGCTTCTCGGCCTCGCGGGTGACGATGCCGATCAGCTCATCGGACATGCCCTCGATCCGGGCGCCGGGCTGGTTCAGCTCGACGGCGGTGATGAGCCGGTCGTCAAGCCGCGACGCATGCGCCTCGACCCACTGCGCCAGCTGCGCATCACGCAGACGGCGGAGCTGCGGCCAGAGGACGAAGGCGATACCGGCGACCGCGCCGGCCAGCACCTGCACGCCGGCGAGCATGTAGCGTACCAGCCACGGCGTGTCGCGGTCACGGTCGATGACGTAATCGGTCAGCGCACAGACAAAAAGGAGGGCAACGACCAGCGCGAGCCCGCGGCAGGCGCCCCAGGCGAAGCGCAGCAGCGCTCGCGCCGGCGGAGGCGAGCGAGGTTGGCGCGGATCGTGCGTGGGATCATGGTGGCATCTCGGGGCTTGCCGTTTAGCGCTCGGTTACCGCTCGGCGCGGCGAGCGAGCGCTAAACGCAAGCAAGCAACTTTAGCTCAAATTCGCAAACTTCCGCAGCAGCCATTCGCCGGTGATCAGCAGCACAAACAGCGCCAGTCCCAGCGGGTAGAGCATCACTTCCTGCCGATCGCGGTACGCCATGGTGCGCGGCACGATGTCGTCGGGCAGCCGATACAGGTCTTCCTCGCGATAGAACTGCCCGCCGCTGATCCGCGCCATTTCCCGCAGCGACTTCTCCGCCATCCCGGTGTCTTCCAGCTCGTGCCCCGGCGGCACCTCGACGCGGAACGAATAGGAATACGGCTCCGGGTTGTTCACTTTCAGCTCGTAGCGCCCCGCCCGATCGTGGACCAGCAGAGCCGAATACTCGCCGGGCCGATCCTTGCCGACCGGCGTGAGGATGACCTTGCGCGACGAAATCTTGTTGTCCTTGTCGCTATAGCCGTCCAGCGTCGCCTCGACTTCCTTGTCGGTGCGCGGGTTGTGGTCCTTGGTGAGCAGGCGGACGAAGATCGAGCCCTTGCTGCCGAGCGTCGCCTGCGAGCGCTCCAGGGCGACCTGCACGCGCCGGGCGTTGTCGCCGAGCAGGCTCGGCAGACCGACCTGGTAAATGACCTGGCCCCAGAAGCGGACGAAATACTTATCCTGGTGGTTCCAACGCCAGCGCCACGTCTCGTCCGAGCCCATGAAGACAACCTTGCCCTTGCCGTAGTGGTGCGTCGCCATGATCGGCATCGGCTCCTCGCCCATCTTGGCGCGCGGGTTGATGACCAGCGGCACCGCGGCGGGACGCAGCTTCTTGACCGGGTAGAACCAGTGGAAGCCCGGCAGCTGCTTCTGCCAGACTTCGAGGCTTTCCTCGGGCGTGTCGGCCAGCATCAGCATCTGCGACCGCTGGCCCTCGTCGGTGAGCCACCGGCGGCGGCCGTCCGCATCCAAGGGCGGATACTCCTGGGTGCGCGTGTCGGCTTCGAGGCCGAATTTCTGCTTATCGAATTCCACCGGCAGCACCTCGGCCAGCGGCGCCTCGCTCTCGGCGGTGCCGCCGGCCAGCGGACGCACGGCATATTCGGCGGGCATGTGCTGCCGGCCGGCGATGGCGACCAGGCCGCCGCCTTCCTGTACGAACTCGCGAATCCATGCCTGGTGCTCCTTGCCCAGGAACTCGGCCGGCACGTCGCCGACGATGATGACGTTGTACTTCGCCCCGAAGAATTCCTCGCGCGAGCGCGGAAACTCCGCCAGGAACGGCGGCCCGCCCTTGGCCACCTTGGGATCGGCGTTGAGCAGCAGGAATTCGACCTGCACGCGCTTGTCGCGCAGTAACGCCGGCTGGAGGAACTTGTACTCCCAGCGCGGCGAATTCTCGATGTAGAGGATCTTGATCTTCTGATCGACCACGCGCAGCGACCGCGTGCTCGAATCCTTGAACGCGTCGTTGCCCTTGAGCTGAATCTTCACCGCGAGCTTGCGAAGGTCCTCGCCGCCGTCACCCTTGGGGACGACGAAGCGGAACTCCTCGCGCAGGTCGTCGCCGGCCTGGGCCTTCACCTCGCGATATGCGACCTGCTTGTCCCCGAGGGTCAGTGTGATCGCCACGGTCCCGCTCTTGAAGCCCTGGGCCCGATAGCGCACCGGCACGGTAACAAGGTCCTCGGCAAACAGCGTCTCCGGAGCGAGCACTTCGCGGAGCTGCAGGCTGCCGCCCTCCGACGTGCCTACCCCGTAGATGTAGAGCGGCACGCCGAGCCGCTTGCACTCCTCGGCGGCTTCGAGCAGCACTTCCTGCGGGCTGAAGGTGAATCGGCTGGCGTTGTCCTGCCCATCGGTGACGAGCACGACCGCCGCGGGCAACTCGCCCTCCTTGCCTTGCAGCACCTTGACCAGCGCCTCGGCGAGCGCCGTGCCCGATTCGCTGGGCCGATAGTTCTGGAGCAGTTGCCGGGACCCCTTCTCGGCGGGCGTCTCCCCCGCGGGCGCGTCCTTGTCGTCCTGCCCGGTTGGGCGGAGGTCGGTGCCGAAGAGGAACGGCCGCAGCGGGCCGTGCTTGCCGAGCCGGTCGAAGAGCTTCAGCTCGGCATTGGCGAGCATGGCACGGGCCATGTCGCCGCGGGTCATGGGCGTGGCGCCCGCCTGCAGCGCCAGCGGATCGACCAGCGTGGCGAGCTTGGCGGTCGGCGGGATCGCGCCCGGGCGATCGCCACGCGCAGCTTGTCCGCGTTATTGAGCCGGCGATCGGCGAGCGTCATGCTCTGGCTGTTGTCCAGCAGCACGACAATGCCGCGCGGCCGTTCACGCTTCAGCACCAGCGACAGCACCGGCTTGGCCAGGAGCAGCACGACCAGCGCCAGCAGCGAGCCGCGCAGCAGGACCGCGAGGGTTCGCCGCACCGGGCCGATGGTGCCGCGTTCGGTGAAGTAGAGGACGACGACGCCGGCGAGGACGAAGACGAGTGACAGGACCAGCAGCCAGGAAACCGTCCCGCGCAGGCTCAGGTCGACGGCCTCGACGGTAGCGTCGGCGGGCACCTCGACGGCGAGGAGCCGGGTGAGCCAGCTGGGCAGGATATTGGTTGTAAATTCCATGAGATTACTTCATCGATCAAGCCCGGAGGCTCGTAGTTCCGCCTTTAGGCGGTTCCGGGAACCGCCTAAAGGCGGAACTACGAACGAATCACCACGCCCGCCCACAAATCCACGCCAAGAGCGCCTCGCACGCCAGCAGCACCAGCACGCTGACGAGCAGCCAGCCGGTCCACTCGCGGTTGAGCCGATCCGCGACCGACAGCGCGTCGGCGCCGGTGTCCGCAATCAGGTGCAGCGGCGTGAAGCCGAGCTGCCCGTCGATCTCGGCGTCCTTGAGCGTGCTCAGGTCCGCGGTCTCGCCCAGGTCCGGGCTCGCGGCGATCGGGATGCCGCGATCCTTCACACCGGGCACCCCCGGCGATTGCGTCTCGTCGTCGCCGATGTGCGGCAAATGCGCCGCCAGCCGATAGACGCCGGCGCGCGGCAAATCATCCGCGGTCACTTCGAGGCGCTTGCCCTTCTTCTCCGGTTGGCCGAGCCGCACCACCTTGCCGTCGGGATGCTCCAGCGTGTAGTTCCGCGGCGTTCGCTCGCTGGGGAACCAGTGCAGCACCTCACCCGCGGTCACGTTGTACGCCTCGGACTGGTTATGCATCAGCGTGTTGATCAGCGTGTGCACGAACGGCACAAACACCCAGACGCGCGGCCAGGTCGACCACGTCGGCGACTCGACCCTTCCGTCCGGCGAGTACGTCAGGTCGAAGTTAGCAGCGGTGGTCACGAAGACCACCTCGCCGGCATCGACCGCGCGCGTCGCCACCGCCGGCTGGCCATTGCCGTAGCGCAACAGCACGCCCTGAGCGTCGTCGTGCGCCGCCGGCGCCTCCTGCGTCGTCTTCGGCGTCTCCACCAGGTCGATGGCCTGCCAGACCAACACAGCGGCGAACGCCTTGTAATCCTTGTCGTCGCGGAACGGCTGGAATGCCGGCCGGGAGAAAGTGTCGCGATTGAGCACCAGCGGCTCGCCCCCTTTGGTCTTCACCGTCTTGCCCAACGGCAGCGGCAAGAGATCGTGCTTCTTGCCGAGCAGCCGGTTGTACGGCTCGGCAACCACGTTGTCACCCGCGAAGATCACCAGCCCATGGCCCTGCCGCACGAAGGGATCGAGCGCCGCCAGGAAGTCTGTGGGCAGCACCTCCGCCAGCTTGCCGGGTCGCGGCTCCAGCGCCACGTCGGTGAGGATGCACAGGTCCGCCTTGGCCAGCAGCGCCGGCGACGCGAGCCGGGCCGGCACCACGCGCGGCTGGAAATAGAACGTCGCGCGGTCGGCGTCGCGCGACGGCGACAGCGCGTGCGCCAAATAATAGCTCGACGATTTCTTCGGCTCGCGCTCGTCGTGATGGCCATCGACGATCAGGACGTTGACGAAGTCGCGCACCTGGATGACGCGGTCGAGGCGATTGTCGCCGTCGAGATCGTCAGGCCCGACCCGTGCCGTCAGCACGCGCAGCCCCGCCTTCTCGAGCTTGGCCGACAGCGCGACGGTTTTCGTCTCGCCTGGCCCAATCTGCGGCAGCGCCTGCGAATCGCGAGTCTTCTCGTCGCCGTCGACGGTCAGTGTGACTGTGAGGTTCTCCAGTGCGGCAGCGCCGGTGTTGCGCACGAGCACCGCAAAGCTGACGCGATCGCCGGGCCGCGGGACGCCGGCCTGCGGCGTGATGCCGACGACCGCGACGTTCTTGACCGGCTGGGTGCCGCAGCGGACAAACACGATCGTGGCGCGTTTTCTTGCCTCGGCAAGCATTTCCTTCAGCGTGCTCGCGCTTTTCTCAAAGCCCTGCTTTTGCATGTCGCTGAAGACGTACAGCTCGCGGTTGGGCGACTGCCCATGCTGCACGATTTCCGCGGCACGCTGGACGCCCGGCGCCAGATCGGTGCCAAGCTCGGTGGGCGTCAATTCGCCGATCAGGCTGCGCGCCTCGTCGAGATTGGCCGGCGAGCGCGGGCCGAGCAGCGCCTGGCCGGTGCCCGCACACGCCACGATCTGCACCGTGGAGTGCGGCGGCAGCTGATCGATGACGCGCAGCGCCTCGGCACGGGCGCGTTCGAGCCGCGTCTTGCCGCCGTCGCGGGCGCCCATGCTCATCGACGTGTCGACCACGAGGACGGCGTCCACGGCGTCGCCGCGGCCGCCGAGCGCCCCTCGGTCGGCGAGACGATCCACAAGAGTCCAAGCAGCACGACGCCGATGGCCTCGCAAGCGCCAAACTCCGCGAGCTTCGGCATCAAGCCGGGCCGGGCCAACGTCGCCAGCCGGGCGACGGCAAACGCCTGGACGAATACGAACAGCCCGAGGAAGGCCATTTCACGGAACGACGACAGCACCGGCCGGGCCAGCGCCAGCGCCACGACGACAACGACAAGGATGCGCAGCATCAGGAGCAGCAGTTCCTGGAAGCGCAGACGGCGGCTGGTCTGCTCGACGCTGGTGAGGAGAAACTTCATGGCCGCCCACGGCACCGTGCGATAACGGCTGCGGAAGAACAGGTGCAGCGCAACCGGAATGCCCGCGGCCGCGGTGCCCCAGAGCAGAAATGGTGCGAGGAATGCCATTTGGTGAGTGAGTGGTGAGTGGTGAGTGGTGAGTGGTTTATCCACCCCCCTGCTGCGATTTCCTCAAGTAAACAATGTACCCGTTGATCCGGCAAATGAGATTGTAAGCGTCCTCTTTCAACCCGTTTGCCAGGTCCTGGTCCCCAAATCCTTGATCCAAGCACGTGTTGAAGTCGTCAATTAGCTCCTCGACTGAACCCCTGGAAATCCGACAAAACTGCATGTTTTCCTGGTAATGCCATCGCCCGTGCCCTTCGGCAATATTATTGCTGACCGAAACTGCCGCTCGCCGCATCTGCGAGCCGAGACAGTAGCGCTCCTCGGCGGGCAACTGGGGGATTAATAGGTAAACTCGATTCCTGAAAGCTCGCGCCAGTTGGTAAAGCTCAAAGTCATCGAGCTTGAAACGGCTCTCCTCCATAGGTAAGCCCACCATACCACTCACCACTCACCACTCACCACTCACCACTCACCACTCACCACCACCTACATCGCCCGCACGCGCAACCGGCGCACCAGATACTCCGTCAGCGTTTCCGACAGCGGCCGGCCGGTGTTCATCGGCACGTAGTCGCAGCGATTGCGTTCGCAGCCCTCCTGCAGCTCTTGCAGATACTTCCGTAGGGCCCGCGTGTAGGCGGGACGGATGAGCTGCGGGCGCGTCAGCAGCTTGATGCCGTCCTCCATGCCGTCGAACTTGACCATGCCGTTGAACGGGAAGTCGACTTCGTCGGGATGCAGCACGTGGAAGACGGTCACCTCCTGCCCGCTGTAACGCAAATGCTGCAGACCGCCCAGCAGCGACTCGACGTCGTCGAAGCAGTCGGAGATCAGGAACACGAGCCCGCGCCGCCGGAGCTGCTGCGCCAGGTCGTGCAATAACGGCGCCATCGACGTCTTGTCCTGCGGCCGCACGTCCTCGAGGGTGTAAAGGAGTGTCTGCATGTGCCCGGGTTGGCCGCTGGCAGGGAGGCGGTTCCGCCAGCCGGCGTCGAACACGTTGAGCGCGACGCTGTCGCGCTGGTGGATGATGACATAGGAGAGGGCCGCCGCCAGCACCTTGGCGTATTCGAGCTTGTTGGTCGCCCCATCGCCGTAGAGCATCGACCGGCTCGCGTCCAGGAGCAGATGAGCTGCAAAGTTCGTCTCCTGCTCGTACTGCTTGATCGTGTAGCGCTCGGATCGGCCATAGCCTTTCCAGTCGATGTGGCGGATATCGTCGCCGGGGACGTATTCACGGTGCTGGACGAACTCGACGGAGAAGCCGCGATAGGGGCTCTTGTGATCGCCGACGCGCAGCCCCTCGACGATGGTGCGCGCCTTGACGCCGAGCGCCTGCGCGCGAGCGACGACATTGGGGTCGAGATATTTATTCATGGGATTGAAGGGCCGCCGCGGGCCGGTAAACTTCCGAAGTCTCCAAGACTTCGGAAGTTTACGGGTTGGCTCTATGCCGCCTGGTGCTTCGGCACCGCCTTGAGCAGGCGGCGAATCACGTCCTCGACGGTCTTGCCCTCGCTCTGGGCGGTGAAGTTCAGGATCAGCCGATGCCTCAGGATCGGGTCAGTGACCGCGGCGACGTCGTCGGTCGACACGTGATGCTTGCCCTTCAGGACCGCATGGGCCTTGGCGGCGAGGATCAGGTTCATGCTGGCCCGCGGCCCGGCGCCCCAGGTCAGCCACTTGTTGACGAAGTCCGGCGCCTCCGGCGTATTCGGGCGGGACATTCGCGTAATCTGTTTCGCATAGGCAAAAATATGGTCGGCGACTGGCACCCGCCGCACGATGTGCTGCAGCGTCAGGATATCCTCGCCGTGCAGCACCTTGCTGATGGTCGGCTGCACGTCGGACGTCCCTTGCCGCATGATCTGCTCTTCCTCGGCGTCGTTGGGGTAATCCACCTTGATCATGAACAGGAAGCGATCCTGCTGCGCTTCGGGCAAGGGATACGTGCCTTCCTGCTCGATCGGGTTTTGCGTCGCGAGGACGAAGAACGGATTTTTCATCGGATAATCGACGCCGCCGATCGACACCTTGCGCTCCTGCATCGACTTCGAGCAGGGCAGCCTGTGTCTTGGGCGGCGTGCGGTTGATCTCGTCGGCGAGCACGATGTTGGCGAAGATCGGCCCGGGCATGAACTTGAACATGCGCTGCCGGGTCGCCGGATCGTCCTGGATGACCTCGGTGCCGGTGATGTCCATCGGCATCAGGTCGGGCGTGAACTGGATGCGCTTGAAGGTGAGGTCGAGCGCCTGCGCCAGCGTGCTGACCATCAGTGTCTTGGCGAGGCCGGGCACGCCGACGAGCAGCGCATGGCCGCGGCAAAAGACGGCCATCAGCAATTCGTCGAGGACCTGTTCCTGGCCGATGATGACTTTGCCGATCTCGTTGCGCATCTGCTTGTGAGCCTTGCGCAGCGTTTCGAGCATGTGAACGTCGGATTCCTGGATGGCGGGACTCATGAGAAGGCAGGTCCTGGCAAGGTGAGGCAGGCGGGAACGCTTAACATATGATACAGGATGTGCCGCGCACCACAAGCTGCCGGTGCCTTTTTCTTGGCGCCAGCGCGACGATGAGACGCGCCTGCGGCCCGCCGGACTCGACGACCTTGGTTGACCCCGAGGGCTCGCAGACTCGCCCTCGGGCTTGCTGGGCTAGCTGTGGCGCAGCGACTTCCAGACCTCCAGCGCCCACGGCAAGTCGTCCGTGTCCGCCATCGTAAGATCGCACATCGCGAAGCTGCCGTCGACCGCGGTAAATGCCTGCAGGTTCCAGCCGTCGGTGCCCGGCTCGTCGTGGCGGCGAAACACGGCTCGGCCGACGATCGGGCCCTCGCGATGCTCGAATATTTCGCCTTCGGGCAGGTCCAGATCGCCGATGATCGCGCGGGCCGGTTGCGGCTCCTCGCCCTCGCGGATCGACCACGAGGTAAAGCGCATCCGCGCGCGCCGCACCAAGCCGTCCACGTCTCGCCGCCTTCTTCCCATTCCTCCGCCAACTCGCCCGCCACCGTGATCGACCAGCCGCCCGTCAGCGATACCTGCACCGGCCCGCGGCGATAGCCGATCCGCGTCCCGCCGACGGTTCGCCGGGCCCGGTCGTACACGAGGCTTTCGAGGTCGTCGCCTTCCTGAAATTCGACGTAGCCGAAGTGATCGCCGAGATACTCGAGGATCTCCGCCCACTCGCGCCACGGGATCGGGGCGGCCGCATCGCCGCGATACGCCCGCTCCAGGTCGTGGTGCACGTCCATGAGCAGCTCACCTTCCACGTCGGTCTCCGGACAGCGCCAGCGCACGTCCTGCCACATCCGGCACAGCGCCCGGCCGAGGAAGAACGCCGAGCCGACGCCCTCGGGCCACCAGCAGAAAAAATCGATGCCGCGCCCCGGCTCGTCGGCGACTGCGCGAAACCAGTCGGTGGTGCGCGGCCCCATCGGCGTCAGGATGCCTTCCTGCTCGGGATAGGTATAACCCATCGGCATCGACACCATGCGAACCGCGGACTCCTCGGCGAACTCCTGATCGGTGACGACGTGCGCAAGCGCGCCCAGCCAGCGAAGCATCTCCTGCCGCACCGTGTCGGGCGTGGCGCCGAAGAAGTAGCCGGTCTCGTCGCCGGTGCCTTCCTCTTCGTCGGGCTCGTCCCACTGCAGGCAAAACTCCTGCCCCAGCCGGTGCAGCAGGTCGCACACGAACATGTGATAACCGGGGCCGGCCGTGGAAGTTTTTGCCGACGCCACCAGTCGGCCGGACTCGGGAACGCAAAGCTCCACTTCCTCGGCGCCGGGATGCACTTCGACGAACAGGGCCGGTTCGCCGTGGTCGCATTCGGCATGCCGGCACAGCATCAGCGGCTCGGTTTCGTGCCGCTCCAGCCACGCCGCCACCTCCGCCAGCCAATCCTCAGGAGACGGGCCTCCGTCGATGGTCGGATAGCTGGCAGTGAGATGAAACCCGACGCCCATGAGGCACTCTCGCGGCCGGCGAAATGGTTCCCGTGCCGGGCACGGCCAGGGGTCCCGCAACAGTTGGATTGTCTTCCCCTACTGTAAAGGGGGCAGGGATCGAGAACAAGTTGGAAATGGGTTACATGGGGGACCATGCGGATGGGGCAGATCCTGGTGCTCGGCACGCGCAACGTGAAGAAGCGGCGCGAAATCGAAGAGATCCTCGGCGATCTCGACATCACGCTGCACGATCTGTCGCAATATCCCGCGGCCCCGGCGGTGGTCGAGGACGGTGCCACATTCGAGGCCAACGCCCGCAAGAAAGCCGTCGACACGGCGCGGGCCGTCGGGCAGTGGGTCCTGGGCGAAGACAGCGGTTTGGTGGTGCCGGCGCTGAACGGCCGGCCCGGCGTGTACTCCGCGCGCTACGCCGGCAAGCAAGGCGACGATGCGGCGAACAACGCTCGGTTACTCGCCGAGCTGGCGCCGCTGGGCCCCGATGCCCGGCAGGCGTATTACGTTTGCACCGCGGCGCTGGCCGATCCGCGGGGTGCAGTCCACGCGATCGTCGAGGGCCGCTGCCATGGGCGCATCATCGCCGAGTATCGCGGCAACGGCGGCTTCGGGTATGATCCGCTGTTTCTGATTCCCGAATATCACCGCACCTTCGGCGAGCTGAGTGCCCACGTCAAGCACGCGCTGAGCCATCGCGGCCGAGCGCTGGCACAGCTGCGGCCGATGCTCCGCGGGCTGCTGTCAACGCCGTAGCCCCCCTGCGGGGGGCCGGCGATTACACCGGCCCGCCCGGTGAACCACTGATGGTTACGCCACCGAAACCACTTGACCCCTCACAGGGGGCACCTGACAGCTTTGAGTGGTCTTTAAATGCGTGCTTTTTCTGTTTTGGTGGGCGGCCACGTTTGATATGCGGTGTGATGGGTGGGTAATTAATTGGTAAAGGAAGCTCCAACAAGACAAGCCCGCGTAGCCGCCGAAGATGGGCAACCCACCCAGCCCCATCACGACGGCTACGCTGGTACACGATGGCGATTTGCTTGCTCGCCGCACACGTTCGGCAAAGCTCCGGGTCCGTGATGTGCAGCGTGGCACGGCCACAGTGCTCGCACACCCATTTTTCGGCCGGAAGAAGCATGCCCTATTATAGCGGCCGGCTAGAACTTTTCCATCAGCCGCTTGGCCTCACGCAGTTTGCCCTGGGCGTTGACGTAAACGGGGAGGATGAAAAAGTCACCAATGCTCGGCACACTTTTCGGGTCGCTGACCTGCGCTTGGCAAATCCGGCCATCACAGCCCCGTATCTCCACGAGAAACATCTCCCAGGGGCCCTTGTCGCTCTTCCCCGCCATCCGGTGCCGACTCACTACCGTCCCAACTAAGAGGAGCGGTGAGTCCCCCGTATGGGTCAGCATCACCTCCTGGGCTGTCTGCGTCGAGTCCCCAGTCTTCGCTGGGATCGCATTCGGGATCCCTGGCTTGGCTTTTGCCATCGGTCACGAGTCCTTCCGAATAGGGCTCGCCGTTCCTGAGCACGGCGAAGCAGTACGTAATTAGTTTCCGACCAACGGCGTTGACGCCCCAGAACCACCCCCGCCGTCCACCCCGACCCCGAACCGTCTGCCCGAATTGTGCTAGCCGCCCGGACTTACTTAGCATCGCCCCGCTGGCGGCTTGTAAAAAGCATCGGCGAAGGAATTTGTTGCCAGCAGTAGGAAGGTGGCTCGTGACCTTGTCGGCCGAGACCCTCTTTGAAGGATCGAATCCAGCATACGCAACCATCGACCGGACAGATCGAAAGCGGCGGCATGGGTCAACCCCAACCTCACAGAGAAAACAGATTGCGGCCTTTTCTCCCACGTGCGGCACTGATCGGAGAAGACCCAAAGCCCCAGGGGGAGTAGCTCGAAGAAGCATCGACCAGAGGACGCCAACTTGCTCCCGGCATCGCTGGATCTCTCTAAATTGCTCGTTAGCCCCAGCCTGTAAAATCCAAGGGACAAGCCGGATGCGCCCAGCAAACTCAGCCAATTCGGCAGGGGGGTCGGTACACGGCCCAAGAAGAGGTCGGCAAAGGTAGCTCCAGACTCGTTCCCATTTCGCGGTTCCATAGTTCGCCTCGGGATTAATGCCGAAAAGGCAGAAGCGGCTTGCCAGGGCCCGGATGTTGCGGCGAAGCGTGCCGTGTAGCTTAAGCCAGCGGCGGTACGTCTGTCGTGTCGCATATTCATCCCAGGTCAGGGGTGTATAAGCGGGGAACGTCCCCGCCATTGAATGGTGGGCTAGCATCTTGGCGTCCCACCTATCCGTCTTGCGTTTGGACGAACCAACGAGCTTGGGGTTGATAACGGTTGGCACCCAGTCGTCGAGCTCAAGCATGACGGGATAGTGATATGTGGAGGTCGACTCGATAAGGAAGTTGCGAAAGCTAGGCGGCACCTGTACATTTAACCAGGTGTGCAGCGCTCGGAGCTGTTCCGGGTCCGTGCCGTATTTGGCCACGACGGCACGCTGTGTCTGCTCAACGAAATCGGGCTGAAGGATGCAGGCCCAGACCATGTCCTTATGACAATCGATCCCGACCCCGAACCTCCGCCAATGCCCTGGGGTGGTCTGTTCAACCGGGGTGCCGAGCGGGAATTTCAAACGCATCGGGTGCTCCCTAAAGGGATTTGCTAACCAAACTCTAATAGGTGGACAAAAGCCAACAGCGGTTCAAAGACGTTTAGGAAGCTTCCCTAGGCTACGTGTAGCAGCAGGCCGTTTGGCCGCTGAGCGACGATTAGAGGGAACCCCCGACGCGGTCCATAGTATGGCCACCCCCCCCCCCCCCCTGTCAACAGCTAAACTCGATAAAATTCGCCTCGTGCCCCATAAAACACAAAAACCACGTCAATCGCGTGGTTTTTCTTTCCTTCTTCCGCTCACCAACCCCCCCTTTCCTTTCTTTAACCATTAGAGACAGGGTGAGGGCGCAATCCATGAGCACGCAATCGGGACCGGGCGCTCGCTGGTATGCCCTGCAACCCCTATTCCAGGGATTCCTGCGCCTGCTCTACCCCGGCACCTGCTGGGTCTGCGGCAGCCTGGTGTCCGAACGTGTGCCGCTCCTCTGCGATACGTGCACGGACGAACTGACCCATGACCCCCACCCGACCTGCCCGCGCTGCTCCAGCACGGTCGGTCCTTTCGTCCATCTCGACAAAGGTTGCCCCGCTTGCCGCGGCGCGAGCCTGGCTTTTGACCGTACTCTGCGGCTTGGGCCGTATGACGCCCGGCTCCGCGAAGTGATCCTGCGGATGAAAACCCGAGTGGGAGAGGACCTCGTCGAGGTGATGGGCACCGTCTGGGCAAGGCGCCTTGCCGCACGGTTGCGCGATGCAGGAATTGCAGCGGTGGTCCCGGTGCCGCTGCACTGGTGGCGCCGTTGGAACCGCGGATTCAACCAGAGCGAGATCCTCGCCCATTGCATGGCCCGTGAACTCGATGTGCCGTGCAAGCCGGGTTGGCTGCGCTGCGTCCGCCGGACCAGCGAGCAAAAGGGGCTGTCCGCCAGCGCCCGGCGCGAGAACGTGCGCGATGCGTTCCGCGCCTCGGCGCGGGCGGCGTTGGCCGGCAAGACAGTTCTGCTCGTCGATGACGTCATGACCACCGGCGCGACGGCCCACGAGGCCGCTCGGCGCTGCGCAAGGGCGGTGCCGCCAGTATTGTCGTTGCCATCCTGGCGCACGCGGGTTCCACGTGAGCCATCCAGGTCGCCCAGGTTCACCAGTCCCAGGGACGCGTGCCTCACAATCTATTACGGACGTGAACGAGGCAATTGGCGCACGCCGGGCGCGAATAAGTGATCCAGGCAGGGGCGGTCGGCCGATCCTTCACGTGACCCAGCCAGCTGCCACAGCCACGGCGCCGCGGGCGTCAAGCTGTGCCGATCATGGCGGGCGTGGAAGACAAGCGGCTGGTGGTTTGGCGAGATTTCGTGAGATGCGCTACCGCGATTGGCCGAGATTACCGAAGGCCGCGCTTGTCTGATGTTCCTCAGCAGGGAAATGGCACAATGGTACGCTACAGTCTTGGTTGTCTGGTGCTCCTGGCGCTGGCGGCAGAAGCCCGCGCCGGTTGGGGCGACGCGATGTTCGACGAACTGTCGCGCGACTTCGGTTCCGTCCCGCACGGCACCACGCTCGTTCATCCGTTCCGCCTGGTCAACAACACCGGCAGCACCGTCCGCATCACGAATGTCCGCGTCTCCTGCGGCTGCACCGTCGCCCGCGCACTGACCTCCGTGCTCGCGCCCGGCCAGGAGACGGCGATCGTCGCGACAATGGACACCCGGCGCTTCTACAACGCCAAGAACGTGACCATCTTCGTCACCTTCGACCAGCCGCGCTTCGAGGAAGTTCGGCTGTGGGTGCAGGCAAACAGCCGCGACGACGTGGCGTTCAGCGCGGACGGAATCGCCTTTGGTCGAATGAAGCGTGGCAGCGCCCCGGTGAGCAAGATCACCGTGACGTTCCAGGGCGACGGCGCCACGCAGGTGCTCGACGCCCGCAGCGAGAGCAATTACATCAAGCCGCTGCTCCGGGAGTCGGGCGCGGCGTCGGCGACGTCACCTTCGAGGTTTCGGCACAGGTCCGCCCCGACATCCCGGCCGGCAAGTGGTACACCGACATCTGGCTCAAGACGAACAATCCGAACATGCCGAAGCTGCGCGTGCCGGTGACGATCGAGGTCGAGGCGGCGCTCAGCATCAACCCCAACACAGTGACCCTGGGCCAGGTCAAGGCCGGGCAGGAGCTCGACCGCAAGCTCATCATCCGCGGCATCACGCCGTTCCGCATTACCGGCATCAGCGGCGCCGACGGCCAGATTCGCGTCGTCGAAAGCAATTCCGAGAGCAAGAGCGTCCACGTGCTGACGGTGACGCTCAGTCCGCTGGAGCCGGGACTGCTGTCGCGGCTGATCAAGGTCCACACCGACCTGCAAAACGGCGGCGACATCGAGTTCAACGCGCAGGCGACCGTAATTCCGTGACCGCATTGTTCGCCGGCATGAGCACTTCGGGCCATGGAAAGCACCGCTTTCCATGGCCCGCATGCTACTACCCGCCCGCACGTTCCGTCACCGAACACATTTCCTAGAATAAACTGCGCTCTGCGCCGCGCCTTTTACGCTCATGACATCAGGGAGCGATAAGGGAAAGCTCACGATACGGATTGGACAACATTCGTCGCACAACGTTCGAGGCACTTTTTTCGAGAGGAGCATTCCATGTATCGAATCGCCGTGACCGCGGTGGCGTTGCTGGGTCTGGCCTGCCTGGCCTGCCAAACGCCCGAGCAGGCCATTGCTGGGGGACCGAAGCACCCCCACATGCATCACGCGCTGCGCGAGCTGCGCGAAGCGCGCACCGAGCTGAAAGAGGCGGCCCACAACTTCGGCGGGCATCGTGAGAAGGCGCTGATTGCGGTCGATGCCGCGATCGCCCAGATGGACAAGGCCCTGGAAGCCGTCGGCGACAACATCAAGGGTGCCGGCAAATTCGATAAGAGCATCTATGATAAGTACGATCGCCATCCGCATATTAACCATGCTCTCTTCGAGTTGCGGGAAGCGCGCACCGAGTTGAAGGACGCCGCGCACGACTTCAAGGGCCACCGCGCGAAGGCCCTGAAGGACGTGGACTACGCGATCGAGGAGCTCGAAC
Source organism: uncultured Gemmataceae bacterium (assembly GCA_963834865.1). GTDB lineage: Bacteria > Planctomycetota > Planctomycetia > Gemmatales > Gemmataceae > CAWIDK01. The sequence goes on along the minus strand of CAWIDK010000001.1, from coordinate 556,621 downwards.
TTTGCCTGAAGTTCGCCAAGAAGTAACCATCGAGACAGGGACCATTCAGCCGAGGAACGGGGCGCTGGATGGAGCGCCCCGTTCTTTTGCCAGGATAATGAATCCTGGGCTCTGCGAGGTGTCCGGATGTTTGACGGTTCCGCGGCGATCGAGTCTTTCGGTGGATGCCAGCCGACAAGCACCCAGAGCCGGCGCGCTTTCACCAAAGAGGACCGATTGAGCTGAAGCACTACGACGGTGGCGCGCCCGATCGCTGTCAGCCCGACGATCTTGTCCCCTTGGTCGGTCCAGCAGAAATGTTCTGTCCAAACCTGACGGCGCGGATCAAACAGGGCAACGATCTCATCCGAATCTGGATCGCGTGCGGAGATTCGATTTGCAATCGTTGCAAAGCGAATAGGCGAGCCAGAGGTTGGACTCCTCCGTCAGGCCGCCAAGGGATTGCGGAATCAGATGGTCGATCTCCATCGGAGCGCCAACGATTTCCTAAGCCGTGAGGCAATAGCCGCATCGGTGCCGTGCCTGGACCGCGACGCGCTGCCGCAACTCCTTCGCAACGTAGGTCTGGCTCATGGTGTCGGGACCAGGCTGGAGAGGTCGACGCCACGTCGCTTGAGCAGGGCCGCAGCCTGAGCGCGGATGAGCATGGCGCGCTCATAGGATCGCACGAGCTCGGCACAGGCGCCGACTCGGCGTGCGTCAAGCCTTCGCGCTGCTGCTTGAGATGGAGCGTTTCGAGCTCCGCAGCAAGCTCGACGGCGATCCGGCTCTGCGCAGCCCGCGCGACGGCCGCATTCTCCAGCAATTCCAGCGAAGCCAGCGTTTCGTCAAGCTCCGCAGGCAGCTCGTCGCTTGGCGGAATGGTCGTGGCAAGCAGGTCGAGTATCTCGTCTTCCATGCTGCGGTTGGCCTGTTCCGCCCGCATTTTAATGCGCGTATACAGGCCGCCTGGAAGCTCCAGTGTCAAAGTTTGGCTCATCGATTGCTCTCCGCTACGATGGTCTAGCGCCAGTCCATGGCATTCCCCTTTCGTGTCATGGGAGACTGGCAAGCAACGATCATTATACCCCGCGCACGCCTGTGCGCGCGTGCCAACGTCACTCCCCCGCACCTGCCTGTAACACCAACTGCTTGCTTGCTCCCTGCTTGTCGTACGCCGTCCGGCACACACGATACGCCTTTTCCAGCTCCGCCGCCGGCACCGGCCGCAGCGCCGCATCGAGCGCGCCGCGGATCGTCAGCGGCCGTGGCGCGAGCGTCGCGGCCAGCTCCGGTAGGTCGTAGACCTTGAGCACGTTCGGCACTACGCTGGAAAGCTGGTTGTCGCTGACCGGCGTGTGCGCGACGTTGGACCACGACAGCAGGCTCTGCTCCAGCGTCACTTGCCGAATGCTCGGGTCGAGCGCCGCAGCGTGCAGAGCGATGGGGCCTGTCAGGCCGACCGCGATCACCTGGATTTCATCGTAACGCGCGGAATGCAGCACTGACAGGACGTTGAGGACGCGCTGGCCCAGCAGCGGGCGGTCGAGCAATACGCCCAGGAAGCTCTCCTTGAAATCGGTGCCGAAATACGGCGACTTCGTGGCCGGCGCCGTTTCACCCAGGCCGCGCAGGTCGAGCGCCAGCACTTCCTGATGCTGCTGGTAAAGCGCGTCCAGTTCCTTTGGCAGCTTGCCGTCGGCCGGCAGACCGCGATCGGAGAGCCACAGCACGAGCGGGCCCTTGGGCTGCAGATGCTTGAAGCGCAGGCCTGGAATCAGCATGCCGGGCTCCGTCTCGAAGACGACCTTGTGCGTGCTCAGGCGATCCTCGAGATAATGGATTTTTTGGTGCAGCAGCTTCGCCGGGGTGATCTTCTCCGGCAGGGCGAGCAGCCGGCGGATTTCCGCCTGGCGTTCGCTCGCAGGCCGGCTCGGGAAGCTGCGCGGTCAGCGGCCAGCGCGTCGGCGTGCTTCGCGTTGAGATGGAAGCAGGAGACGCCATGAAAGTCCTCCAGCACCTGGCCGCTGCGCGTACACTGCAGCTCGGCATCGGTAAAGAGGGATGCCCGCGCTCGACCGGAGCATCGTCGACGCCGACCAGCCAGCGACGCAGCCAGCGCATCGCCGCCTGGCGGCGCGGCATCGAGAAGCCGTGCTTGTCGTCGTACTCGAACAGGGCGACGCGCTCGCCGTGACCGAGCTTGCTGTAGATCAGGCTCGCCTCGCGGAAGCTGGTCCACGCGCCGCCGATGTCGAAGAAGTCCTGGGTCGCGACGCACATCAGCGTCGGCCGGGGCGCACGCATCGTCAGATAGTCGGCGTGCTCCATGCCGAAGGCGATCTGGCCGGTGATATTTTGCTCGGCGTCCTGTGGGCCAATCGTCGCAATGAGCCGTTCCAGCGACGTGATGTAGCACGACGGGGCGGCACAGGCGATGCGGTCGTCGAGCACCATGAGATAGGCGGTCAAGGTGCCGCCGCCGGAGTTGCCGGTACAGCCGAGCTGGGTTGCGTCGATCTCGGGGCGGCTTGCGAGATAATCGAGGCTGCGGATGCCGTCCCAGATGCGATAGCCGGCACAGCTTTGACCGACGAGCAAGGCGCCGATGCCGATCTGAGTATGCTCGCTGGTGCTGCCCTTGATGGCGGGCTTGAGCTTGTCGACGAGGAGTTGCCGGCGTTCGCCCTGGCCGATCGGGTCGTAGCACAGGGCCGCCATGCCGTTCTGCGCCAGCGAGATGCCCATGCACTGATACGCCTCGGCCGCCTTGCCGTTGTCGCTGTGGCCGCACGGCAGGAGCACGCCCGGGAACGGGCCCTTGCCGTCGGGCAGGTACAGGTTCGCGGTGACGTGATGGTTCGGCCAGCTTTCGTAGATGACTTTCTCGACGCGGAAGCCGGCACCCTTGAGCATGCCGACGACCCGGGCGTTGAGCGGCGTCTTCTCCGGGAAGGGGCCGATCGCTTGCAGGAATTTGGCGCGGAGCTCATCCTGCCGCTGCTTGATCTCCGGCGGCGACTTCAGGGCGGCGACCAGCTTCTTGGGGTGGAATCGCGCCAGCCCCTGGAGAATCCGGGGTTTCTCGCGTTTCCGCAGGACGCGAGGCTGCGAACTTGGCCGGTTGACATTGCAAAAGAGGGGCCTTTCCTGCCCAATGTTGGTGCGAACCGCCACTACAGGAAAGGATTCCCCCATGAAGCAGTCTACCCTGGCGGCCATGCTGCCGGCAATCCCGGATCTGTGCGATGTGCTTGAAGTGCTGATTCGTGCGCTGCCTCAGTTTCTGAAGCTCATTGCTCTGATTCGACGCTTTCGCCAAGAACCGGTCACGCCGGTGCGCGCCTGTGCGTTTGAAAACGAGTTGGCGGCGATTGCACGTGAAGCGAATCGAATCATCGTCGAGCACGAATTCAATGGCATCGAGCCACAACGCCGCGACGAGTGCCCGTTGCGGCTGCGGTTTGCCGGCGAGGTCTACCGTCGTCGGCCCAAAAGCCGCAAGTGGGTCGGCAGCTTGTTCGGTGAGATCGAGCTGCATCGCTATTTGTACCAGCCCGTTGAGCCCGGCGAGCCAGCACTGGTTCCGCTGGAGAAACAGTTGGGTATCGAAGCTGGGCTGGCGACCGCGGCCCTGGCGGAACGCGTCGGTGTGTTGTCGGTGGACCACGAGCAGGACCAAGTCCGCACCCTCCGGCAGCGCCAGCACAACGTCTGCTGGTCGGTGCACAGTTTGCGTAAGGTGACCGCGACGCTGCGGGATGGCTTGGCCCCGTTTCGCGAAGAAGCGCAAGCAAACAAGTTGCTGGAATTGCTGGACAAAGCCTTGGCGTCGAAAGGCAAGCATCCGCCGACGCTGGCAGCGGGTCGAGATGGCATTCACGTGCCGATTCGCAAGCAGGGCTATCACGAGGGCAGCACGGCGACGGTATCCGTCTGCGACCGGCGTGGCAAACGTCTAGGCACCGTCTACCTCGGACGGATGCCCGAATCAGGCCAGGCAACGCTGTCGGCACAACTGACCGCGTTGCTGACCAAGGTGCTGACGCGATGGCACGCCGCAGGGCGGCGCCGCCCCGTTTGGCCTACATCACGGATGGTGGCAGTCACCCAAAGGAATACTACCAGAAAGTGCTGCGTCGCATGGACGATCCATGGCATCCAGGGCGGAAGCTAGCCTGGCAGTGGGTCCTGGACTTCTGGCATGCCTGCGGCCACGTCAATAAAATCGCCCAAGCGTTGTTTGGAGCCGGAGCCAAGGCTTCGCACTGGTTTGCGAAATGGCGGCACTGGCTGCGTGACCGCCGTCAGGGCGTGACCCAAGTATTAAGGTCGATGATGTGGCACTACAACAACGGTCGCAAGCTCGGCAAGGCCAAGACCGAGGACTACTGGACAGCCTACCGCTACATCCGCAAGCACGCAGTGTGGATGAAATACTGGCAGTATCGGGGACAGGGGATGCCCATTGGCAGCGGTGTAACCGAGGCGGCCTGCAAGACGGTGTTCAGCGAGCGCCTGAAACGCTCGGGCATGACTTGGGGCTGCGAGGGTGGCCAAGTGATTCTCGACTTGCGCGTGTTAGTGTTGAGCAAGATCTGGCGTGAGGTGCACGAAAACTACCTACGCTCGAAACCACAGCCTACGGTGGTACAATCGGCAAGTCAACGGGTCTCCCAGGGCCATATCCTCAAAAAAGCTGCATAACAGCGGGGCATGGCGCGACGCCACCCGCTTCTTGCGGGCGTCGAAGTGCTTCTGCGCTTCGGATTGGAGGAAGCCGTAGAGTAGCTTGCGCGGCTGCTTGTCCGGCGGCAGAATCTGCAGCTTTTCCTGGGCGAGGACGCCCAACGGCATAAGGGCGATCATGAGGCAAGCAAGCAGACGCATGTGCAGTCTCCATCGAGTTGCAGTGGCACGACTGATTGTGCCAGATTCGTCGTCCAAGTCAATCGCGAGCCGGCACTTCGCGATTGGCAATTGCGGGCGCGACAGGGTATGATGACGCAGAGCGTGGACAACGCAACCGGAGGGCAAAGGCGATGAAATCCAAAGCGAATTCGAAGGCTGCGTCGGAAGTGGCGCCGAGTCCCGCTCCGAAACGCTATTCGACATTGAACGCGAAGGAGCGCCAGATCGACGAAGATTACGAGTGGTGCCTGCATGACCCCGAGGTGCGCCAGCAGTATGGGGGCAAGGTCGTGGTGGCACACCGCAAGCGCATTCTCGGTTCCGGGAAAAACCAGATCGAAGCATGGCGAATTGCCGCGCGGAAAGCCGATTGTCCGGGGAAAGATCAAGTCGCCGTGGTGGTTGTTCCGGCGGCCCCCGTGTAGGGCAGTCGGATGTCCATTACGTTGCTCACTCGCTACCCGGTGTCGCAGCCATTTCCGAGTCTGCGCTTCCTGGTGCCCGCTTGGTGGACTTGCTATAGCGCCCCCGGCCACACCTGGCGGGCGCGTTCGGATGTAATGATCGCCACCGGTGAAGCGTATTCCGTGGTGCCTTACAGCACCCGTCGATTCCTGGACCCCGCGATCAAGCCCGTTCCCGGTGGCAAAGGCAATGCGCCCGCATGGTTCGGCGTCCCCTGCAGTTTCGGCCGCCTTCGCATTTGGCTGCCCGTTGAAGATGAGTCTCGGCTCTATCGCGATTTCTCCCTGCTCGTGCTACTCCCCAAGAACGACCCACCTGACACTCCGCCCTACGTTTTCCTCGGAACCCAATTCCTATCGGAGTACCGCGCCACTTTGACCTGCGACTGTTCGACTGATCCGTCAACCTCCGTCAACCGGTCGCCTGGTTATTCCTTGAAGGTCGCACGCCGGCCGAATTTGAAGGATCAAGGCATCTGCACCACGTCCTTCGCAAAACCCTTCGAACCGATTCCCCTTGAGCTGAATGTCGCGCGTCTCGCGGCCAAGCCGCACGCCAATGCGCTCGGCCGGCAGCCGTGTCTCGACAATCTCGTTATCGATCAGCACGACGCTTCGGTCGCGCCCTGGATATCGATGGCGGCGCTCTTGGCGCCGCCGTTGTCGATCAGGCGGTTCTTGACCAGGCGGTTGCGATGGCCGGCGAAATCGTTGCCGCGCTCGGGTCGGAACAGCACGCCGACATCCTTGCTGCCGCGGATCTCGTTCCTGGTGATGAGATTGTCGGTGTCGCGATGGCCGATCGAGATGCCGACGCGACCGGGACTACCTCCGGCTGCACCGCACGAACCAGCCGCACGCCGGCATTGTATTCTGCACTGCGGACGTGGACTCAGCCGGTCGCGCAGTGCGCATTGGTCTGGCTCTGCCTGCCGGTTCCCTGGCCAACCAACTGATTCGTGTGTGCCGTCCACATGCGCCCTGATCTCAACCAGCCGCAATGGTTGCAAATCGCCGAATATCGAGGGAAATGACCCGGCAGGGCGTTCGAGCCTTGCGGCCTACCAGACCTGCCGGGCCTCAACTTCATTTGGCCGGACCATCCAGTGACGGCCCGACACAGGACGACGGCCTGGACTTTGCACCCTGGCACGCTCCGCAGGTGTCACCCTGCGAATTCCGGCACGGCAAGGTACTGGCCGGACGAAAACCGTTGTTGTTGTTGCGGTTCGCCGGCCCATTGTTGTTGCGGTTGGCAGAGCGGACGAACGACGCTTGAGTGTTGAACGAACCGCCACGCAACACACGGCTTTGCGTAGGTATAATTGCTGATGTATCTTCTTTGTCATCAGCTGCTTCCTGGCCTTTACCCGTTGGATAAGCCTTGTAACTCTCCTGACACCAAGTAAACACATTCCCCTGGATGTCAAATAATCCAAAGTCATTCGGCTTCAGGCTCCCCACCGGCCACGTCTGATCTTGCGAGTTCTTCAGGTACCACGCATACTTCGGCAGCAACTCGTCGGTTTCCCCATAGTACCGACTGGTGAACGCCCCCGCACGAAAGCGCCGGTATTCTTGACCATCGGGTTGGGAAGTGCGGCGGCAAACACCGTGTAGTTGTCGTCGCGGGCAGGCGTGTACAGCAGCAAGGAATTCTGGTTACCGCCGCTATCGTCATCGAAGGCCAGCTCCTTGCCCGTCTTGTCCTGGAGCACGAGGTAGGAATCGATGTCCTGGCTGTCCATCGTCAGCCGGTATTGCTTCCCGCCTTGCAATGCAACGACGAAGCGCTTGGCCGGCAGGGGACCGTCCCGCGTCTTGACCTTGGCATCCCCCTCGGCAATCATCCCCTTCGGCTCCTCGAAGATCACCTTGTCCTTGGCCATCACCGCCTGCTTGTCGATTTCCGCCAGCAGTCCGGTGCGCGAACGGTCGCCGTGCTCCTTGAACTTCGGATAGATGACGGCAAACTGCTTCTCATCGGCGTCCATCAGCAGATCGGCCAGGACTTGCGGCTCATCGGCAGCGTAGTCGGCCAGCAGGTTCGCCGCCAGGGTGGCCTCGCCGGCATGTTCAGGTTGCCGAACGCGGAAGACATCGGCCAGTGGCGACAGGAGACGGCCCTTGACGGACCTGAACGCCTCGCTCCACTGCCCCAGGGACACGGCGTTTTCCCGCACGAGATCGTTGGCGACCAGCGCGCTGGCCTGCGCCCACTTCGCACTCGCCGGGTCGTACTTCGCCAGCGCTGCCGCCGCGCGCAGCCGTTGCGATTCCTTGCCCTTCGCGGGCTGCTCCACGACCGCCCACAGCTTGTCCAGCAACTCGGCCTTGTGCGGGGCCAGCGCTTCGCGGATCACCGGCACTTCCTGTGGAGTCGCGTCGAGGAGCCGTTCGTAGAGATAAGCCGCCTGCTCGTCATCCACCGGCAACAGGGCAAGGCTGGCATGGAGTTGCTTGCGTGCATCCTTGCTGGCTTGCGCTTCGGCAGCGGCATCACGCAGCAGCGGGTCGATCCAGCAGCGATACGATGAGATGTCGGCCACGATGGCCGGCACTTCGGTGATGTTGGCGTCCAGTAAGCTCCGCAAGAGCGCGTGCGCCTGCAAGCGGCCGTGGCTTTCGTAGCCGGCGAATCCGAGCAACCCGAGCAGCAGGGCGACCAGCAGGCCACGCACGGCGTGATACTTGCCTGCTTTCGCCATCATCTTGCGCTGCGGCGGCGTCCAGTTTTTCTTCGCCGTCAGCGAGCGAATCTGGAGCCATTGGACGAGCGATGGCAGCTGGCGGTTCTCCGGCCGGGCGTTCCAGACGCCGGCACGATCAACCAGCAGCAGCTCGGCCCGGCCGCGGCGCGTCTCCTTTTGCTTACGCGTGAGCCATTCCCGCAGGGAGTGAACGAGGTAGTCATGGGTGAGTTGGTAGTAGCGCGTAGTTTCGTTAGCCCGACGCGCAAGCAAGGGGTGTGCCGATCCCTCGCTTGCGCGTCGGGCTAACGACTCGTCGGCTCCTTCCTTCCCTTCCGGGTCGGTCGGCGTGATGAGCCGGATTTCGTTGTCGAGAATGCGGATCAGGTCGTCGAAGTCCCTGGGACGGCTCCCGTAGCCCGATGCTTCCAGCAACTCGGCATACGACCGCATGTGGCCCTTGATGTCGCTGCCGGTTTCCGGCAATAGGGCTTTCAGGTCGGCCCGTGGCGGCTTTCTGGTGATAGCGATGTTCGGGCGGAGCCGTGGCCGCACTGAACGTCTCTTCGAGGAAGGTGACGCCGACCCCTTCCGTGCCGCCGACTGCCTTCAAGGATGCGGGCGTCCACGCCTTGCCCTTCATCATCTCCGCAAACAGGGCCAGCCGAACGCAGATGACCTTGCCTTCCTGGGCCAAACCGGACACGGCCTGTTCAAGAACTCCTTCTGGTCTTTGCTCGTGTCGCCGGGGTTCTCGGGCAGTTTGCCGAAGGCCCGGCCAAATGCCGCCAGCACCTTTCTGGCGTGGTCCAAGTCGAAGAGATCGACCAACGCACTGTTCTGCCCTTCGAGCAGTCGAATCTCCAGTTCCCGCAGGAATCGGCTGACGGCCATCCAGAAATCATCCCGCACCATGACGATGCACTGCACCCGGCCACCGTCGCACTGCCGCAGGGCTTGCACCAGTTCGGTGTTTTCTTCTTCCTTCTTCGCATGGAGCCACTGCTCGAACTGGTCGAGGACGATGACCACCTTCTTGCCCACGGGAATGCCCTGCCCGCGGCGCAGTGCCGCCAGCGTTTCTTTCAGACCCAAGTTGTCCGGCAGTGCACGGACAGCGTTTGCGCAGACCGTTCAGCAGGCGAGTTTCGGTTTCCTCGGCGGTCGCTTCGACGTAGACGGCGATCACGTCGTCGGACAGGCGAGGCAACAGTCCCGCCTTCACCAGCGACGACTTGCCGCACCCGGATGGCCCGTAGATCAAGCCCACGGTGAAGGTGTTGTCGGCATCCGTTTCTTCGATCCGAGTCTTCCAGAACCGGAGGCTGTCGGGCAGTCCGTCCCGGTCCCGAGGCCCCGGCAAGCAGTTCGAGGAAGAAGTCGGCGTCGTGGGCATCGAAGGACCGCAAGCCCTTCGGCACGATCTTGACGGGCTGGTGGTCCGAGGTCGGCGTCGCGGGCGTGACGGCCGTACGCCGATGCTCGCACCGACGGCGGCAGTTGCACGACCGGCGCGATCGAACGGCGTGCCGATGCTCCTGGCACTGAGGGCTGCTGGCTGACGGTCTGCTCGGCAGAAAATGCCGCAGGTCGTCGGCCATGTCCTTGTGCCGTCGAGTAGCGCTCCGAGGCGCGCTTCGAGAGCGCTTTCAGACAAATGCGGTCCAGTTCTTTCGGGATCCCGTCGTCGTACTGGCGTGGCGGGCGGGCCTCGAAACTCGTCACCTGCTCCATCAGTTCCGCTTGCGAGTCGGCACGGAAAGGCTGCCGTCCCACCAGCAGCTCGTAGAAGACCACGCCCAGGCTGAAGATGTCCGCTGCGGCCATCCACCCGATGCCCTTCGCCACGGGCCTGTTCGGGACTCATGTAAGCGGGCGTCCCGGCGTAGCGTGGCCCCTTGCCGACATCCTGCTCCCGCAGCGCCAGCCCGAAGTCGGCCACGAACGGCTTGCCGCTCCTGTCGAGCAGGATGTTGCCCGGGCTTGATGTCGCGATGCACCAGCCCTTGCTTGTGAGCGTGGTGCAGCGCCTCGGCCACCGTCGCCACCAGTTCGACCGTTTCGTGGATCGACAGCCGGGACTGCTTGAGCCTGGTGGCGAGGTCGGTGCCGTCGATGTACTTCGAGACGACGTAGAACGGGCAATCCTCGGTGCTGCCGACATCGAAGACGGGGACGATGTGGGGATGATCGAGGTTAGCGACGGTGCGGGCTTCGGTCAGGTAGGCTTCGGCGGCTTCGGGGCGATCCACCAGCTTGCGATGCGGCACCTTGATCGCCACCGGGCGGCTCAACTGGTCGTCGTGGGCGAGGTAGACGAGGCCGAACCCGCCCTTGCCCAGCAGCCGTTCGATCCGGTAGCGACCGATCTGGATGGGCGTGGAGTCAACAGCAACGGACGGGCTTGGTGCGCGTCCGGGTTCGTCAACGGTCGGGTTGAGATCGCTCATTGCTCATGCTGCCCCTCACATGCGGGTTCGTCGCATTAGGATATCCGCAGTAGGTGGCACGAGCCAGTCACAACCCCAGCACGTCCGCCATCGTGTAGCGGCCGGCGGGACGATTGGCGAGGAACTTCGCCGCCTGCAGCGCGCCGCGGACATAGGCGTCGCGGGTATGGCCCTTGTGGACCAGCTCCATCGTTTCGCCGAGTGTGCTGAAGATGATCGTGTGCTCGCCGACGTTGTCGCCGGCGCGGACGCTGTGCATGCCGATCTCCTGGGCGGGCCGTTCGCCGACCAGGCCCTCCCGGCCATGACGCACCGGCATCGCGCCCATCGCCTCCTGGATGATGCGGGCGAAGTGCAGGGCGGTGCCGCTGGGCGAGTCCTTCTTGTAGCGGTGATGCCGTTCGATGATCTCCACGTCGAAGCCCTGGTCGCGCAGGGCGGCCGCCGCCTCCTTGACCAGCTTGAATAGCATGTTGACGACCAGGCTCAGGTTCGGCGAGAACAGCACCGCCGTGTGATGGGCCGCGGCCTCGACGTCTTTCCGTTGCGCGTCCGAGAAGCCGGTCGTGGCCACGACGATGGGAATCTTGCGATCGGTGCAGGTCGGCAGCACCGCCAGCGTCCCCTCGGGCGTCGAGAAGTCGATGACGACGTCGACACGATGGGCGGGTGCAAGCTGCGGTGTGACCGGCACGCCAAGCCGTCCGAGTCCCGCGATCTCGCCGATGTCGCGACCCTGCGCGCATGAACGGCATCGTCGAGGGCGGCGCCGATGGTCAGCGCCGGATCCTCGTAGGCAAGCTGGATAATGCGCTGGCCCATGCGCCCGCAGGCACCGTTTACGGCGATAATGGTCTTCATGGTCGGTTCTCCGCGGAGGCCCAAGGATCACTCCGGGTAATCATCAGGATGCCATTGGCTTGCAAGCCCAGCGGCTGGCTGCGCGCTCTTGCGGTTCTTGCGGGCATTTAGCAGCTCCGGAACCCGCGGGGTTCGAAGACTCACCCCGCGGCTTGGCAATTCTATGAGTACACCTCGATCGCCTTGATGATCTCGTCCAGATCGTTCGGGACCTGCACCGCGCGGTTGGCGAAGGTCGCCCGCCGCACGCCGCGATGGCCGAGCACCTCGTCGAAGGTCTTCTGGTCGGTGCTGTGATACGCGACCGTCGCGGTCGGGTCCTTGAGCTGATGGCCGGTGAGGATGCACACCACGCGCTCGCTCGGCGTCGATGATGCCCTCGCTGACGCAGCTTGCGCGCGCCGGCGACGCTGGCGGCCGAGGCCGGCTCGCAGCCCAGGCCGCCGGCGCCGACCTTGGCCTTGGCGTCGAGAATCTCCTGATCGGTCGCCTCGCGCACCACGCCGCCGCAGCGGTCCAGCGCCCGCAAAGCCTTGGGCAGGTTCACCGGATGGTTGATCTCGATGGCGCTGGCGATGGTGGCGGCGCGCAGCTTCTCCGTCGTCCAGATTGCGATAATAGCCGTCGCTGATTGTGCGATCGGGCTGGCCGCTCGTTCCAGCGCAGGCCCAGACGTTCGTAGAGCTGGTAAAAAGTGTTGGCGCCGGCGGCGTTGATGACGGCCAGCCGCGGCAGGCGCTTGATGCAGACCCAGCTCCGATCAGCTCGATGAACGCCTTGCCGAAGGCGCTGACGTTGCCGAGGTTGCCGCCGGGCACGACGATCCAGTCGGGCACCTCCCAGCGCAGCGCCTCCAGCACGCGATACATGATCGTCTTCTGGCCTTCGAGCCGGAAGGGGTTGACGCTGTTGACGAGGTAGATGCCGAGCTGGCGTGACACCTGCTGGACGCGCTGCATGGCGTCGTCGAAGTCGCCGGCGATCTGCACGGTCAGGGCGCCGTGGTCGAGCGCCTGGGCGAGCTTGCCGTAGGAGATCTTGCCGCTAGCCGATGAAGATGACCGCCCGCATCAGCCCGGTCGCGGAGCAGAAGACGGCGAGGCTGGCGCTGGTGTTGCCGGTGCGAGGCACACGCGGCGCGGCGTGGCGCCGACCATGCGGGCGTGGGTGAACGCCGCCGTCATGCCGTTGTCCTTGAAGCTGCCCGAGGGATTCATGCCCTCGTACTGCAGGAACAGGCTGCCCGGCGTCCATGCCGACGTAGCTGCGCCACGCTGGTCGGCCCGCTGCAGGATGGTCTGACCCTCGCCGATGGTCAGGATCTTTTCGGGCGGCGCGAACGGCAGCAGCTCGCGGAAGCGCCAGACGCCGCTGAAGCTGAGCGGGTTGGCGCGGTCCGCCCACTTGGCCTCGAAGTCTGCGCAGCGACGCGGCGGCCGCAGCCGGTCCCAGTCGTAAGCCACGTCCAGCAGGCCGCCGCATTTCGGACAGGCAAAAGCCCGATCGTCGAGCGCCGCGGTCCCGCCGCAGCGCGGATCGATACAGCGTTGGAAAACGGCGTCGCTCAAGGTTGCGGGCCCTCGTGAGGCGAGCCAGGGGCGTCCCTATAAGTAAACGGCGTCTCCGAGCCCACGTCGGCGACGGTGAGGCTGCGCCGGCCGTCGAGGATCGCCTGCAAGTGCGGCAAGAGATGCGCGCCGCGCCAGCCGCGCGACAGCACGCTCTCGGCCGGCGCCGGCAGTCCCAGCAGCCGGGCACGGACGAGCAGCTTGACGTCCTGGCCGCTGGCGCCGAGGTTAGGCGCAAGCTGCAGGCGGTTGCAGAAATCGACCAGGGCCGCGCCGAGCACGTTGGCCACCAGACCGACTTGCACCGGGTCCTGCTCGCGTTCGGCCGGCAGCGGCAGGTCGTCGGCCGGCAATGCGCGCGCCCGCTCGATCGCTTGCCACAACGCGGCACAGTAGCGCCGCGCCAGGCCACGCACCACATGCAGCTCCTGTTCGCTCTTGAGACTGTGGCGCACGATTTCGACGAGCAGATCGTCGCGCACCACGGTCCGCGGTGGCCGATTGGCGCGGGCGGCTTCCTCCTCCCGCCAGCGAAACATCTCGCGCAGCATCGCCAGGCGACGGCGATCGAGACTGCCCGCGCCGCGCAGTCGCCGCCATTTGTCCGCGGTCGACGGCTGCCCCGGCTCTTCTGGTGTTGCCTGCGTGCACAAGCGCGTGAAGTCCTCGCGCGCCCAGTCGAGCCGGCCGAGTTTTTCGAGCCGTCCCTGCAGCTTCTCCCACAACGGCAGTAGGTAACGCACATCGTCGAAAGCGTAGCGGAGCTGCGCCCGCGTCAAGGGCCGGGTTCGCCATTCGGTCAGCGTCTCCCCCTTGGCCAACCGCTGGTGCAGAACCTCGCCGACGAGCGCGCCGTGACCCACCGGGTAGACCATGCCGATCAGCCCGGCCGCGATCTGCAGGTCGAACAGATTGCCCGGCGCCCGGCCGATCGAGCGATGGCACAGACGCACCTCCTCGCGTCCCGCGTGTACTACCAGCAGACGGGCTGGATCGACCAGCAGCTCCCAGAGCGGCCGCAGCTCCGCCTCGCCAAACGCGAACGGGTCGACGAGGTAGAGCGATTCGGGCGTTGCGAGCTGGATCAGGCACAGGTTGGGATGATACGAATCCTCGCCGACAAACTCGGTGTCCAGCCCGATCTGCACAGCCCGCGCCAACTGGGCGCAGCATTCCGCCAGGCCGGCGGCATCGGTAATCACGTGTTCGGCGGGATGATCCATGTTGCTGGTGAGTGGTGAGTGGTGAGTGGTGAAAGATGTCTTCACCACTCACCACTCACCACTCACTCTCCATATTGTCCCTCGCTCACGCACCAGCCGCCGTCGACGGGGAGGACGGCGCCGGTGATGAAACGTGCCTCGTCACTGCACAGAAATACCGCGGCGTCAGCGCAGTCCTCGGGCTTGCCGGGGCCGCCGGTCAGCGGCTGCTTGGTGCGGAGGAACCGGCGAATCGCGCCGTCCGCAACCGCCCGGGCGGCCATCGGCGTGTCGATCAGGCCGGGGGCGATCACGTTGATGCGAATGCCCTCCGGAGCGTAACGCGCCGCCGCCTCCCGGCTCATCGCGATGATCCCTCCCTTGGTCGCGGTATAGGCATAGGTGTCGAAGTACCGCGGCGACGGCGCGAACGCGAGCACGCTGGCCATGTTCAGGATAACACCTCCAGCGTGCCGCAGAAAGTGCCTGACCGCCGCGCGGTTGGTCAGGAAAACGCTGCGCAGGTTCGCGTCGACCGTCGTCTGCCATCCCGCGTCGGTGCATTCGTGCAGGGGGCCGTCGCCGTGGCGCCGGCCGCTGATGCCCGCGACGTGATACAGCACATCGAGGCCGCCGAGCCGGTTGCACGTTTCGGCAAAAAGCCCCTCGATCCGGCCCACGTCGGAGACGTCGCCGACCACGAAGCCCACCGTGCCAAGCGCCTGCAGCTCGGCTAGCGCCGCCGCGCCGTTTGCGGACGAACGGCCGGCGACGATGAGCGCGGCGCTTCCTCGAGGAAGCGCCGGGCCGCGGCGAGACCCAGGCCGGTTGTGCCGCCGACGATCAGACAGCGCTTGTGGTGCAGCCGCGCGGACATTGATCTTCATCATCAAGCCGCGGGATGAGCGCAGCGAATCCCGCGGGTTATGCCCTCGACCCGCGGGATGCGCTGCGCTCATCCCGCGGCTTGAATCAGGAACCTTGCCGCCCATACAGCGGCGCCACGCGCCTGGCGTACTGCGCGTAGAAAAAC
Organism: uncultured Gemmataceae bacterium; assembly: GCA_963834865.1. Classification (GTDB taxonomy): domain Bacteria; phylum Planctomycetota; class Planctomycetia; order Gemmatales; family Gemmataceae; genus CAWIDK01. The sequence goes on along the minus strand of CAWIDK010000001.1, from coordinate 541,463 downwards.
TCCAACTGTTCCTCAACCGAGCGGCTGCCGACGAACTGGTGGCTTGGCAAGAACACCGGCTCGACGCCGCGATCCATCAGCCGCTGGGCTACCTCGCAGCGGAGCATGTTCATCACCAGCGCCCCGCCGACCGTGCTGAAGGGACCCGTCTTGTTGCGGCAGCCCTCGATCTCCAGCAGCGAGTCGCCGACCGGCGCCCCGTTGTCCAGCACCACGTCGGCCACGTCGATCAGCTTGCGGCCCGAAGGATGCGCCGGCTGGTCCTGTTCGGCGTGGGCCCGGCTGACAAGCGCAATCACCGACAGACCGCGTTGCTTCGCCCCCTCGGCCATCTCGATGATGACCTCGCGGATACCGCTCGTGGAAATGACGATCATCACGTCCCTTGGCCCGAACGCGAAGTTGCGCAGGATCTGTTCCGCGTAGCCGAGAGTCTTCTCAAGGTGCAGGCTCTGGCGCAGGCCGTTGGGCCCGACGACCAGGTTGTGGAAGGTCAGTCCCAGCTCGACGATCGTGTGCCAGCCGACGAAGCAGCCTTGCCGCGGTGTCATCTCCTCGCACATCATGCGGCTGTGGCCGCAACCGAACAGGTGGACCAGGCCGTCGGCAGCGATGGCGTCAGTACACAAGCGGGCCGCCTGATCGAGCGCGTCGCGCTGGCCGTCGAGCAGCGGTTGGAGCCGGCGCAGCGCCGCCTCGAAGTAGCGGGCGGCAGCGCTGAGATGCGGTTGAGGCATGGAAGCCAGCGCATAGGATGGGATTGACCAATCCGCGGACGGACGTTACCTGGATTAAGTTACGGAATCGCACCGGAACATGGCCATGCTGGAAGAATTCATCGGTCAGGTTGTGGTGGTGGACCTCGAGAGCCCCTATGTCTGCCTCGGAACGCTGGCAGCCGTCGACGAGCGTCTGCTCGAACTGCGGGATGCCGATCTGCACGATCTGCGCGACACGCAAACCTCGCGCGAGAACTACGTTGCCGCCTCGCTCGCCACGGGCATCAAGCGCAATCGGAAGCGCTTGCTGCTCATGCGCTCCGCCATTGTGGCGATTTCCCTTTTCCGTGATATCGTTGACGAGTAAATGCCGATATACTAGAGAGACGCAGCAATCTGGAGAAGATTGGGAAGTTTGCGTCCGGTATATCGATTATGCCAGCCGCGCCCTGGCTTTTCCGGGTCGCCGCAGCCGCTATTCTCCGCGTGCGCTACAGGAGCGTTCTGCAAATCGCCGCTTTTTTCGTTGGACTTCCCGCGATCGCGTGCGATAATGAGTATGATGATAAACATAGTGCTGTTGAAGAGGCCTATCCATGGGCATTAATCGCTTGAGTCTGGATGATGAACGAGTTGTGGAGAGCCAGCCGATCTCCGGCGGGGCGTTCACGGCGGTGCCGGCGATGCTGGTGGGCCTGATGGACCCGCGGACCTTCCAGCAGCAGCTCTACCAGTGGGCTTTTGAACAGGCAAGGCAAACCGTACAGGCCCACCGCCCGACGCTGACACGCGATCTGTTCGCGATCATGAATTGATCGCGCTTCGGCGCCGATGCAATTCTGTCTCAACGTGTTGCGACATGCAAGTTCGCCGGCGCCTTATCACGATTCGGCGCCGCTCGTACCGGGCAGATCGACCGCCTGCGCAAACTGATCCGCCGTGAAGTGCGCCGATCCCGTCTCGACCATTCCGCCGCTCAGATTCGCAGCTGCCCACGTTAAGGCATTCCACGCCTGGCGCATCGCTGGGTCGGCGTTTCCCCAAATTACCAACCGAATGCCGTCCGGCTCGCGGCGCAGCGTCACCATACCCGTCGGGGTGCCGACGCGCAGTTCGTTCCAGGCGTCCGGCGGTTCCTCCTCCGGGAACGCCAGCTGGCCGTCGATCATGCGCAGCTGCAATGGGACCGCAGCTGGCGAGTTTTTCGCGAGCTGCAGCCATGACGGAGCACACTCCGGCGCGAACGTTACTTTCTGATCCATTCCCATTCCAGTCTCCGGTGCGCAACTCAGCGAATTTACTCGGCATCGGGTTCAGGCATCACGCCGGTTTCAACAGCCACGCGGTAGTCCTCGGGACTAGCGTTCCAGGTTGCCTGATAGGTCGATTCCAGCGGCACCGGCACATGCCAGCTATACGCCAGGAAAAGAGGCATGTCCGGCAGGACGTCGCCGACGCCGATCGCCTCGACGTAGTATCCCCGCACGTCCCCGGTCTCGTAGGAGGCCAGGATGCGATCCTTTCCCTCGGGCAGCGTGAAGTCCTTCTCTTCGATTTCGTCCCAGATGACCTTGTGGATACCAAACGGGTCACGCGGCGTTGGCGGACATAGGTCAATTACGAGGACGTGAATGCCGGCGCAGAAAGTCGATGGTCTTGTCGACGAACTCGCTCAAGGCGGCACGGCTATCCTTGTTCCCCGGCGAGACGATCTCGATCACGGCGATGGTACGGCCCAAATGGTGCTTGATGACGATTCGATTTGCGCGGGCGGCATAGATTTCCTTCGTTGTACGGCTCACGAATCGAGTGACCGGCGGTTCGGTGGTCGCCACCCCACCATCGCTGCCGAATCCCGTACGCGACAGCTTGCCGTACCGTTCGAGGGCAAGAACGTCCGATTCCCGAGGGCCGGAACGCTGCTCGACGAGAGCTGCGACGCCGCGAGGCAAGCGACCCGCGTTCAATGCGTCCTTGATCCGAATTGACCAACTCTGGTGAAAGTCGTGAAACAGCCCTGCGGGTATTCGAGACCAATCGTGGATCGGCATGGCGACACCTCCTATTGCTAATTGTACCTTCGCGACACAGCTACGCGCTCGGCCTTCCACAGGACGTTTCCATCATAATCGCAGAGCGGAATCCCTAGACGCTGGAACTCCCCCTGCAACTCGCCCAGGATCGCGTCGGCGTCGGCGGGGTGGACCGCGACGGCGGTCAGGCGCTGCGCCACAACGCCGTCGCGCACATACACCTCGTCCTGGCACAACACGACCCAGTTCGACCCCATCGCTGCCTGCGTCAGCACCGGCAGCGCCGGATCGACAAACACGGCGAATCGGCCCGGATTGCAGATCGTGTAGATCGGCGACAGCTCGCCGAATTGATGGAGAAAGACCAGTCTGTCGTAGGGGACGCCCATGCCCGTCACCACAATCGAAAGATCGGATACTACCAGGCCGTGCGGGCAGCTAGCCGGTGCGACCAGGCCGCGCTGCAAGATACCCGCCAGCCGATCCACCCGCGGCGCGTTGCGCTTGCGCGGATAGCGACTCGTGACATGGAACAGGCACCCGGTGTGCCACAGGACATGCTTCGCACCTGCCGGCGGGGGCGGTGTGTCGGGAGAAAGAGATTCGCTCATGGTTTTTCCCAGGGAGAAGATCTATGCATTGCACTTGCGCGTCCACGCCTCCTTGAAGAAGCGCACCCAGTTGCCGTACATGATGCCCTGAACGTCGGCCGCCGAATAGCCGCGCTGGCGCAGCAACTCGGGCAGGCGCTGCAGGTCGGCGATGGTGTCGAGGTCGGCCGGCGACTGCTCCTTGCCGAAGCCGCCGTCGAGGTCGGTGCCGATGGCGGCGTGCCGGGCGTTGCCGGCGATCTGGCACACGCGATCGATGTGCTCGACGATCTTCCCGAGCGGCACCGCCGTCCTGGTCTCGCCGCGAATCCAGTTCGGGATCATCATCCACGTGTCGAGCGCATGGCCGATGACGGCGCCGCGCTCGATCAGCCGCTTCGTCTGCGCGTCGGTGAGCTGGCGCTGGTTGGGCGTCAGGGTGCGGTTGTTGTGATGGCTGGCCAGCACGGGGCCGCCGTAAAGGTCCATCGCCTCGTCGAAACACTGGTCGGACAGATGCGTCACGTCGAGGATCATGCCGACGCGCTGCATTTCCTTGAGCAGCGCGGGCCCCTGCTCGAAAAAGCCGCCCTCGGTGCCGGTGCCGTGGGCGTAGGGGCTGACGCCGTAGTGGGCGGGGCCGACGATGCGCAGGCCCGCTTTGAACCACTCCTCGACCTGGTCGGGCGCAGGATCGAATCGGCCCCTTCCATGCTCAGGATGAAGCCGAGCGGCCGCGTCGCCGAGCCCTCGTCCGCCTCCCATTCGCGGCTGTGGCGGTCGAGGGTCGGCCAATCGCGAATCCAGCGCAGGTGTCCTTCCTGCACCATTCCTTCGTAGTAGTAGAGCTGGCCATAAGCCGCCCCGTAGGCGCCCGGCATCGACGCATAGCGCTGGATCGCCGGCATGGCGCCGATGCGCAACAGCCGCGGGAGCAACGTGGCAATGACCGTGACGATCTTGCCGCGGCGCAGCTCCGGGAACGAGACGGTGTTGCAAGCGCGGCCCTTGTCGGTCATGCCGGCGTCGGCCTCGCGCCGGCGAATCTCAGCACAGCTCAGCCGCAGATCGCGGTTCCAGTCGATGGCGTTCCAGGCCAGGTCGAGATGGGCGTCGAAGACGAGCATGGGGTAGGTCCCGGAGAAACGTGGTGGTTCGCTGCATGCGGCGCGGGCTCGCCGATAGTCTTACAAACTTGCGGCCGCCGTGCCAGCATCTGCCATCAGCCGGGAACGTCACGGCCGGTCACCGCGAACGATGCGGGCGGAGATTTCGTCGACAACGGGGATCAACTCCGCGACAGTGTCGATGATGTAATGCGGTCCGCATTCCGTTAAGCGTGCCCGAGCCGCGGCGAATCTGCCCTGGCGAACGGCGTCCGGCATCTCGGCGAGCTCTTCCCGCGAATGGCCGACCTCATTGCTCGAATGGACCACCGCAACCGACCACACCCCGGCGGCGTGCGCCTCGGCGATGTCGGCCGGGGTGTCGCCCAGCTTGACAAAGGTTCGCAAGGGATAAACCTCGAGCTGCCGCGCCGCGTGAAAGATCATCCACGGCGCGGGCCGACCCTGGCCCACCTGATCGGGAGTGACCCAAAGATCGGATTCATAGCCGTCCTGTGCTGCCAGCTTGATGAGATCGGTCAGCATCCGCGAATCGAAGCCGGTCGTGTTGGCGATCTTGATGCCGCGCAGCGCAGCTCCTGCACCACGCCAGGCACGCCGGGAATGACGTCGCAATGGCGCTTGAGAACCTCCATCTGCAGCGGAGTGAACTCCTCGTAAAGCGCGTCCAGCCCTTCGCGGCTAGGTTTGGCGCCGTTTGCTTTTTCCCAGCGTTCGGCGATCGAGGGATCCGCGAGCATGGCCCCGATGTGATCGCGCTTGTGGGCGCCCATCGGCCGCCGCGCTTCTGCCTGCGTCACCGTGACGCCATGCCTCGCGAAAAGCTGCACAAGTGCCAGTACCGGCCCCCGGCTTCCATAGTCGAGAATTGTGCCGGAGATGTCGAAAATCACCACCCGAACGCCGGGCTTGCCAGGGGACGTACTCATGGGGGCATTCTAGCGACCGTGCTACCCGCGACGACAACCTCGTCGTCCTTCGGCACGCACTCGCCGGGCTCAAATGCTGGCCCCTGGACCATCGCGCTTCCGCGGAGTACGGTCGGTTGTTCGTGACGCTTAAGCGCGCGGGGCGATTGATCGGGCCGCTGGACCTGCACAGGAGTATGGGCGCGAAGCCCAGGCGCCCAAGTTAGATTGGGCGCCTGGGTCGTGGCTTGAACCGCATACGCTTTTCTTACTTACGGCCATCGTCACGACCCAGGCGCCCACATACCCGTATGTCTCAGGCAATCCATCCGAGAGGCTTGCAGTTGAGAAGCGCCGACTTCCGGCGGCGCCGCGCCGTCTGATAGAGCTGCTGCCGGCCACGGCCTGGATCTCGATGGCCACGGCAATCTCCAACGATCTGCGGCTCGTCCCCCTGGTTCGCGGCCGCGTATCGCAAAAACAAACGCAATACCTCCCGCCCATCAGGCGCCAGCGGGCCTCGCGGCACGTAGAATGGCCCTGCGCATGTCCGCCGGGATCATCGCGACGACGCGAGCTTGCACCTCGACGGCAAGGGTAGATCATCCCGCGAACACTGGGAGATTGAAATGTATCGGTGTACGATTCCGGTGACGGTTCTCGGGCTACTCGCCACCGTGCTGGCTGGGCAGGCGCCAAACGAGGTGCCCAAGCTCCTGGTTGTGTCCAACCGTACCGGCAATGCAGAGATTTTCTTGATGAACGCCGACGGTAGCCAGGCGGTCAACCTCACCAAGAGCCAGGCTGAGAATACGTTCCCCGCCTGGTCGCCCGACGGCAAAAAGATCGCATTCACCTCCGATCGCGATGGGCGCCCCCAGATCTATGTGATGCTTGCCGACGGTTCCGGCGTGCAGCGGATCACGACGAGCGAGTCTATCGATCGAGCGCCGGCCTGGTCACCCGATGGCAAGAAAATGGCTTTCTGCCGGGACGCCGGCGGCAACGGGGAGATCTTTGTTATGAATGCGGACGGCTCGGATCCGATCAATCTCACCAACAACGATGCCTACGACGCCGACCCCGCGTGGTCGCCCGATGGGAAATTCATTGCCTTTGCCTCCAATCGCGGCGGTGATGTCTTCCATCTTCACGTGATGGATGCGGATGGGCAGAACATCCAGCAGTTTTCGGAGAAGAACAACTCGTTCGGGTACGTCTACCCCGCCTGGTCTCAAGATGGCAAGACCATCGCGTACACCGACGTCGGCAAGGGCTCTCTGGATCTATTCGCACGCGACTTTGCAACCGGAAAGACGAGCCAGCTCACCAAACTTGGCATCCTCAATACCTACCTGGCGTGGTCCGCAGACGGCAAGCAATGCGCGTTCATGCGTATGGGTGTCGAAGACACCTTTAAAAAGGTGGGCAGTCTCTACGTAATGCGTGCCGACGGCAAGGACCTCAAGCAAATCTTGAAGCGCGAACTGCCGGTCCAAGGCGGCCGGCCTTGCTGGAAGCCACGTTAACGTGGAAGGCGGTCGTGTATCTCTTTGTGGCAAGTTGCCGGCCACCCGGGCCGACATGAAACCGAAACGGCACATTGCCTGAGGGCAGATCCCAAACAGCGACCGACGCCACCGAGGCAGTGGCGAGGCGCTTCCCATCGGCGGCGAGTGCCGAACCGATGATCATACCGCCGTGCCGCCAGCGCGTGCTGCCCGGCCGCGCCAGCGCCCCCGGCGGCAGCGGCGCGTCTTTATCGGTCATCGCTGTCCCTGCGGCGGGCGCTTTGGGCTATGCTCCACAGACTGCTTTTGCGCCGCGCAATGGCCGGCGCAAGCGACGGCCACACTGATCCACACCAAGGCCAAAGCTGAACCAAACCATGCCGGACGATACCCGTTTCGCGGAACTGGATAGCCGTTTGGCTGAACTGATGGTGCGCTGGGAGGAGCTGCGCCAGGCGGGCCAATGTACGCCGCCGCCTGAGCAGCTGTGCCAGGACTGCCCCGAGTTGCTGCCGGCATTGCGACAGCGCTTGCAGGCTCTGCACGCCGTCGATTCAGGGCTCGATTCCAGTACGGTGGAGAGGGGCGCTCTTGCCGCGGAGCCGGCCAAGGCCGTCACGGTATTGACTGCCGAGGCAGTGCCCGCCACGGTCCAGGCGCCTCCCGCGGGGCCGTCCCAGGCCGCGGCGGCCAAGCTCCCGAGCATTCCCGGCTATGAAATACTTAACGAGTTGGGGCGCGGCGGGATGGGCGTGGTTTACCTGGCGCGCCAGCTCAGCTTGAAGCGTCTGGTGGCGCTGAAAATGCTGCTGGCGGGCCAGCAAGCGTCGCCGGCGCAACGGCTGCGCTTCGAGGCCGAGATGGAAGCCATCGCCCGTTTGCAACACCCCAACCTGGTTCAGATCTTTGAAGTCGGCGAGCACGAAGGACGCCCCTTCTTCGCGATGGAATACGTGGACGGCGGCAGCCTGGCGGACCAGATCGCTTCCCGCCCGCCGGTGCGGAAGGCCGCCGAGCTGCTGGCGGTCGTATCCCGAGCCATCCACGCCGCCCATCAGCGCGGCGTCATCCATCGCGACCTGAAGCCGGCCAATATCCTGCTGACGGCTGACGGGACTCCCAAAATCAGCGACTTCGGCCTGGCCCGGCGCATGGACGTCGTGAACGGGCCGACGCCCAGCAAACAGGTCCTGGGAACGCCGAGCTACATGTCCCCGGAACAGGCTCTCGGCCGCAGTCGGCAAGCCGGGCCGGCCACGGACATCTACTCTCTAGGGGCGATCCTGTACGAGGTGCTGACGGGCCGGCCGCCGTTTCAGGGCGATACCTCGATCCAGGTCCTTTTCCAGGTGGCCAGCGTGGAACCGGTGCCGCCGCGGCGGCTGCAGCCCGGGATTGCGGTGGAACTGGAAACCATCTGCCTGAAATGCCTGGAAAAAAGCCCCAACCGACGCTACCCAAGCGCCGCCGCGCTGGCCGACGATCTGCACCGTTTCCTGGCGGCCGAGCCGATTCAGGCCCGCCCGATCGCCTGGTGGCGGCGCGTGGCGCAGTGGGCCCGGCGCCGGCCGGCCACCGCCGCTGCCCTGGCCGTTGTGGCCGTGGGCCTGTTGGCACTGCTGGCCATCAGCGCGAGGTTTACCCAGCGCCTGGCCACGGAGTTGGCCAGGACCGAGGCGGCGCGCCGCGACCTGGACGAGGCCCTCGCCCAGCAAGTCGCCCAGGGCCTGGACCGTGATTTACGGCAGCTGGAAATGGTGCCCCAGGCGGTGGCGGCCTTGCTGGCGGTGCGGCGCGATTGGCAAGATCAACAGCTTGAGGCCTGGATGCGTTCCTTGGTCGTCAAGGACGACCGGATTTTCGGCCTGTGCGTGGCCTTCGAGCCAGGCGAATTCTCCGGCGACCGCGGACCGAAGGATTACTGCCTGTACGTGCACGAACGGCCCCTGAGCGCCAAGCAACTGCTGCCGCCCGGCTACCCGCCGCCGTCTTACCGCGACCGCGATTGGTACACGGCGCCGCGCGCGGCCAAACAACCGACCTGGAGCGAACCGTATCAAGCACCGGAGGCCGACGATCGGCCGATGGTAACGTATTCCGTGCCGGTCAAGCGCGACGGCAAGTTCGCCGGTGTGGTGTCGGCCGACCTGTCGATCGCCTACCTGCGGCGGTTGCACCAGCAGCTGCAACAACTCGATTCGGGACCGGACCGCTTTCACTTCGTCATCAGCCCGAAGGGGACGGTCCTTTATCACCCCAACTCGATGTATGAATTCCCAGCCAACACTGCGGCGCTCGAGCGGCTTGAAGGGTCCGCCGGCTTTTTGGCCCTGGTGCAGCGAATGCAGCATGAGGACACAGGCCGAGGACGAGCCACGGATTTCCATACCGGTCGGCCCGCGACCTTTTTCTTTGTGCGCATCCCGTCAACCGGCTGGCATCTTGTCGTGGTGCATCCCGAACCGGCCGCGGAGGAGTCGTGATCCTCGACACGGGATCCACCCGTGGTAAGGAGCAACATCGATGGCCAAGAGCAAAGCCTACCCGAAAACCCCTCCGCCCCGATACAAGATAGGAGACACCGTTTCCTTCCTGTTCGGCAATGGAACGGCCACAGGCCGGATTGTGGAAGACCGCGGCGGTCTCGGTATCGGTGGGCGACGCCTTTACGGCATCCGATTTGATCTGAATCCAGGCGACGAGAGATACATAGAGATACCGGAAGAAGAGTTGACGACGGGGCTGGCCGACCGGGCGAGTAGGACCAACAGCCGATGAACCGCAGGGAGAGACGGGCGAAGTACGCCGCCATACCCATGTGTGCCCGTCCCCGTCACTGATGAGTCTCATCACCCCCGCCGTGCAGAAGGCGCTGGAGCAGGCGTTCGCCGGCTTCCAGAAGGGGCTCGATGCGGTCATCAACACCGCCCTCAAGCAGTTCCAGAACGGCGACTGGCTCCTCACCGTGGCCCGCGTCGGCGGCCGCAACGTCAAGGCGGCCGGCCTCGCCCAGCAGCGCCTCGAAACCGTCTACGGCTCCTCGTTCAATCAGTGGGGCGCAGAAATCAAGGCCGCGCTCGGCGAGTCGTCCGGCGTCATTTGTGGCTCACACAAGGGTGAGCGATGGTGCGGCTACAGTACGGCCAGAATTCGGTCGGCGGCTGGTTAGGGTTGGTCCGACCCGACCGAATCCAGACCCTTGGTGCGCCCACGTGCTACCTGCAATGGCACCTGGCCGCTAACCGTGTTCAACCTGCGGTGCAGACGATGGTACTCCAGGGGCTTGGCACGTGCAGGCTCGACGACAGCCCGCGTTTCATTTCATGCGGCGAGCGGAATTACTCAGCGCACGCTACCCGAATAGCAGCGACCGCACGCCCCATTGATCCTGAAAGACCAGGTCGCCGAGCGGTTGGCGATCTTTCCACCCGACTTCCTTGGGCGGGCCCGGCAAGCTCGATGGCCAGGCGGCCATGCTGTCTCGGAAACTGTATGCGGGCCGATCTGCCGGTGTGGCCACTGCAAGTTGCCAAACACGGCCGCGGCTGTAAACGTTGCTCGCACGCATTTGATCCACGATTTGCTCGACCAGGCGCTTGCAGGCGACCAATCGCTTCGGTTACGATGGAGCGCTTCGCCCAGGTGTCCAGGCTTAATATTGGGATAGCCGCGTTCGCCAAGACGCGGGCCGCCCGCGTTTTGGGGAACGCGGCTATCCGAAAACTTAGCATGGACGCAGCACTAGCCGAAGCGAAGCGAAAAGACAGCACCCGCATGCGGTTCTCGCGAGACCTCCATGTACCTATCCCGCCGGAGTGCCCTGGTATATTTTGCCATCGTTGCCACGTACCTGGTCTGCGCGTTGCTCGTCTGGCCCTGGCTTGGCCCCGCGCCGCGTTATGTCTTGCCTGAGGGCCGCCTTTGGCACGGCTTCTCTGCCGACGGCCGCCACCTGATTACCGTGGGTGGCGGTTGCGAGCACGTCGGGCCCGGACTAAGCCAGGTCCGCGCCGGGCCTGTCGAAATCTGGAACCTGCGCACCGGGAACCTCGTCGCGTCTGTCTTCGAGCCCGGCAAGCCGCTGTCCTTCGCGCTGCTATCGCCCGACGGCCGTCGTCTCGGTGTCCGCAACGGGGAACTCGACAAGCCTGGCCAGCTCATGCTGTTCAAGATTCCCTCGGGTGACCTGGACGGCGCCCTCGCCATTCGCGCGACGCCCAGGGGTTTTCAGTCGCTTTTTCGCCGGATAGCCGCACGCTCGCGGTGGATACCGGTACAACGGGTAAACCCCAGGTGACCTTGCATCACCTCGACGGGGAGCGACCGCCACTGGTCATTGCCGACGTGCGGGCGTCATTCGCGTTTTCCCCCGACGGTCGGCTGCTTGCGGCCACGGGCTCGGTCCAGCAAAGCGGCAAGGAAAAGGGGACCGACGTGCGCCTGTTGGACGTGGCCACGGGCCGGCTGCTCGCAACGCTGCCGGCCGCCGCCGCCCCGGCGACGAATGTGACGGCGCTGTTTTTCTCGCCCACCGGCGCGTTTCTCGTTTCCGAACTCTACCGGGACAAGCCCAAGCGGCACGTGTTCTATGCCTGGGACGTGGCTCAGCGACGCACCGTGGCAGAGCGCGAGCGCCTATGGCCCATGAGCTTCCTCGAAGACGGCAATACTGCCGTCGGGTGCGGACAGGTTGGAGCTACGCAGGCCGAAGCGGGCTTCGTAATGCTCGACCTTGCGGAGGGGACTATCCGGACGGTCCCGATACCCTCCGGCGCATTTACACCGAGTTACCTTGGGCATGGCCCCCAGCCGCCGCTTTTGGTGTCCACCCAGCGTTGGGAGTTCCCTTTGCCGTTGTCGCTGCATGAGTGGATGTCGGCACGGGGGCTGTCGGCGATGAGCCGTCAGGCGACCCACAATACGAGCGAGGTGCGGTCGGCCCGGACGGGGGATCTGCTGGCGACCTACGACACGACGGGCGACACCGGTGTCTTTCTAACACCTGACCCATCGGCCGTGCTGATTCATTCGGCCGCCCATGTCGGCGACTCGGGCCGGTTGGAATTATGGGACTTTCCGCCGCGCTCCACACTCGTTCGGCAAGTCGCCGCGACGGTGGTGCTGGCGGCGGCCTTCGCCGGCGCCGTCTGGCTGGCCGCCCGCCGTCGCAACCGGAGTCGTGGTCGTGGTCCAGCACACACGACCTTGCGCGGAGGACCGACACACCGACGCACTCAAGCGCACGCTACGGGAAAAGGTGCGACCGTACGCCCCATTGATCCTGAAAGACCAGGTCCCCAAGCGGTTGGCGATCTTTCCAACCAACTTCCTCCAGCATCGGCCTGGGACGGAACTCGGTGGGATAACCGACGCATAGGTAGGCGACCAACTGTACACCGGGGGGTAGCTGCAGTAATTGTTCGATCGCCTGCTTGTCCAGGATGCTGACCCAGCCGACGCCGACGCCTTCCGCACGCGCCGCCAGCCACAGGTTCTGGATCGCCAGGCAGGTGCTGAATACGTCCGTCTGCGGCATGGGAGCCCGGCCGAGGACGAAGGGAGCGTCCCGGCGCCCGTCGCAGGTGACGGCGATATTCAACGGCGACTCCAGGACGCCCTCCAGCTTCAGCGTCGGGTAGAGTTGCTTCTGCGCCACGTTCTTGATCCGCGCCAGCTCCCGCGCATTGGTCTCCTCGAAGAGCGCTTTGACCTGGCGGCGGATGTCGGGGGAATAGATGAGCAGGAAGTTCCACGGCTGCATGAAACCGACCGAAGGGGCCAGGTGGGCCATCTCCAGAATTCGCCGCAGCGCCTCGTCCGGAATCGGCTGGGGCAAGAACTGCCGGATGTCGCGGCGATTGCGCATCACCTTGTAGATGGCCTGGCGTTCCACGTCGGTGAAGTCCTCGTTGCTCTCCATGGGTGCTAGCCTCCTCCCGGATGTTGCCCCAGGATCTTGCCATCCTGGCTCATCAAGCAGACCTGGATCGCGGGCGCCCCATGCACCAGCGTGGCGGCGAACTCCCACGCCCGCCGGCAGATCGCCGAGTGGAACTCGCCCAGGCCGCGGTCGGCGACCAAACCCGATACCTCTTGCGCGGTATTCGCCAGGGTGATTTGCTCGACCAGGGCGGCGTCCGCTCCGGCCGCGCGGGCCAATTCGGCCAGGAAAGCGAAATCCTGGCTGCTGCTGGTATTGTGGACGGATTCATTCCCGGCGGCAAACTTGGCCAGCTTCCCAATCATCGCGGCAACGGTTACCCGTTCGGCACCAACCCGAGCGCAGTGCCGCAGGGCGTCGCCGAAGAATGGGCCGATCTCGATGAACGCCTCCTCCGGCAGGGGGAAGAGTTGCCGGGCCAGGCGCTCGCCGCGGGCGCCCACGGTCAGGACCAGCTCCTTGACGCCCTGCGCGACGGCTACGTCGATCTCCTGGGTGACGCTGGCCAGCCAGGCGGCCGTGGAATAGGGCACGACGATGCCGGTGGTGCCGAGGATGGAGATGCCGCCGACGATGCCGAGTCGTGGGTTGAAGGTCTTCTTCGCCAGCTCCTCGCCCCTGGGTACGGAAATCTCCACAGTCACGCCGCGGCCGGCCAGTCCATGTTCCGCGAGCACCTGGTGAATCTCGTCCGCGATGAGCTTGCGCGGAGCCGGATTGATGGCCGGCTCACCCGGCGGCAGCGGCAGGCCCTTCTTCGTAACCAGGCCGACTCCCACGCCGCGCTGGAAAGCGACCCCCGGCTCGTTCGCCCACGTCACGCGCGCGCAGATTTCCGCAAGGTGCGTCACGTCCGGATCGTCGCCGGCATCCTTGATCACGCTCGCCCGGCCTTCGCCCTCGGTGACGGTGCAGGAGTGGAGGACGAACGTAACGGTCTGTCCGGCGGGCAGGGCGATGGCAACGTCGGCAACCGGCCGCTGGCGGACGAGAGCGAGCAGCGCGCCCTTGGACGCGGCGGCGGCGCAGGCGCCCGTCGTGTATCCCGATCGCAGGTTATCCCGATTCGCGGCCATCGCTCAGCCCCCTTTTGTTTAGCGGCGGGTCGAAGACCCGCACGGCTCTGTGAGCCGCCGCTAACTTACGGTGCGCGATCTTCTGTGGGGCACGTTTATTACGTGCCTGGTTTCAGTCGTGCCCCACAATACGTTGCCGAATCGCGCACGGTCATTCAGTTTAGGCCTCGCGACAGGCTTGCACCGCTGCCTCGACGCTGCACACGCCGGTTACGTCCGCTGACGCCGGACGACGGATCATGATCACCTCGACACCGAGGTCGCCCGCGGCCAGCACCTTTTCCTCGACGCCGCCCTCGCGGCCGGAGGCCTTGGTGACGAGCACGCCGATCCGGTACTCCTGAAGAATGGCGCGGTTGAATTCGCGCGAGAAAGGGGGCGCAGACACAGGAGTCGGTCCGGCGTGAACCCCGCGGCGAGCGCTTGCTGGATCGACACGACCGATGGCAGGATGCGTGCAACAAGGTTCAGACCACTCTGGAGAGCGGCAAAGTGCTTGAGCTGCTTGGCGCCGATGGTCAAAAGGACGCGCGGCCGTAGGTCAGGCTTTCCAGCCTGACGGTGCGAGGTGTCAGGCTGGAAAGCCTGACCTACAGTGCGCGGCGCGAGCGACGGCAGCAGCTCGGCCGCCTCCGCAAAGGAACCGACCAATGGTGTCCCCGCGGGCGGCTCCCAGTCGGGCCGCTCGTAGCGCACATACGGGACGCCGAGGCGTAGACAGACGGCGTGCGCGAGTCGGGTGATGCGCACGGCAAAAGGATGCGTCGCGTCGAGAACCAGGTCGGTCTGCCGTTGCGCGAGGAATGCCGTCATGCTCTCCTCCGTGAAGCCGCGCGCCTCGACCTGGACGTTGCGCAGCAGCGCGCCGAAGAGCGTCTCGCGCGCCTCCGCGCGGGTCACCGTTGCGCGGACCTCGAAGCCGGCGGTCAGCAGCGCCCGCGCGAGCGGCGGCCCTTCGGACGTGCCGCTAAGCAGTAGGATGCGTTTCTTCATGTCGGTGCGCTCGGAAAAGGTGTCCGTGATTTCGATCGTAAAGCCGCGACCGGTTCTGACGCCCAGCGACCGCCTTTCCCACCAGGATCAGCGTGGTCCGCGTGAATTGGTGCCGCCGGACTTCTTCGACGAGATGGCGCAATTCCGTCACGACGATTTGCTCGTCCGGCCAGGAAACATGATAGAGGATGGCCGCCGGCGTATCGGGCGGATAGGCGGCCAGGAGCTGTGCCTGCACCTGTTCCACAAGGCGGGCGCTCAGGAAGATGCAGAGCGTCGCCTGATGGCGGGCCAGGTCTGCCAGCGCTTCCTTTTCGGGCATCGGCGTCTGCCCCTCGGCGCGGGTGAGAATCACGGTCTGCACCACTTCGGGCAGCGTCAGCTCCGCCTTCAGCGCAGCCGCCGCGGCCTGGAACGAGCTGATGCCGGGGATAATCTCGTAACCGATCCCCGCCTCGTCCAGGCGCGTCATCTGCTCCTGAATGGCGCTGTACAGGCTGGTGTCGCCGGAATGGAGCCGGACCACGCGCTTGCCGGCGCGGACGGCGGTCGTCAGACTCTCCATCACCTCTTCGAGTGTCAGGGGTGCGGAATTGTGCAGGACCGCGGTCGCCGGCGCGTGGCGCAGCACATCCTCCGCGACCAGCGAGCCCGCGTAAACCACCACATCGGCCTGGGCGAGGGCGCGGCGTCCTTTCAGCGTCAGCAGATCCGGATCGCCTGGGCCGGCGCCGACGAAGACGACCTTGCCGCCGCCTTCCGAAGTCTCGGAGACTTCGGAAGTCTGAAACGACGCCAACCGAGCCAGCGCGAACGTCATTCGTTGCGGGGCGAGGGGTGAGCTCACCACGTGTTTCTCGACCAGGAGGCGGTTCGCTCCCGCCGCCAGCAGCGCCGCCGGTTCGGCCACGCCCGGCGTGCCCACGCACTGGGCCACCACATCGGACGGATTCGGCATCTCGGCAACCGCCGCCAATTCCGCGGCAGCGTAGAAGCGCGTTTGCCAGCCATGACGCAACGCGAATTCAACCAGGCCTTGCTCGTCGGCCTTCAGCTCCACGCTGGCTAGCGTGCCGATGCTGTCGCGGCAGAAGCCATGCTCGCCGACGAATCGCTCCAGTCCGTCTTCCAGCGCCGCCGCCGTGATGCCGCGTTCACAGCCGACTCCCAGCACCAGGCTTTTCGGCCGATACCAAAGCACGCGGTCGTCGTCGATCCCGCGCCGGTCCTCAACAATGCGGTCGGCGATCCAGAGGAGGTAGGCGAACGACCTATCCGGCAACTTGCCGGCGTCACGGACGACCGTGACGTTCGCGGGGAGTTCCATCTCATCCATCCACGAACCGGCGGAACCGAGTTCCTGGACAATGCCGAGCCGTTCGCCGTCCACCAGCGCCCGTGCCGCCGGCTTGAGTCGTTCGCGCGGCGCGGCGGTCCAGCCGAACGCGTCTTCGAGAAGGTCGAGGCTCAGTCCGCCCAGGACGTTGGACGCGGTGGTGATGACCGGCGTTGCTCCGAGGCAGCCGGCGACGGTGCGGGCGAAGGCGTTGGCGCCGCCCTTGTGCCCGGACAGCAGCGGGATGACAAACCGCCCCGCCTCGTCCACCGCCAGCACGCCGGGATCGGTTTCCTTGGCGACGAGGCACGGCGCGATCAGCCGCGTGACCGCCCCGGCTGCCAGGAAGAACACCATCTGCTCGCAGCGCTGGAACAACTCGCCAACCCGCTCCGAGAGGCCGCCTGCGAACGGCACCTCCCAGCCGTGCTCCGGTGGCCCGTACCGCTCCGGACGGTGCACTTCGCCGGCACGCAGCCGCCGCCGCAGGAGGCGGGCTTGTTCCACGCCGCGGCGGGTAACGGCAACAAGAGCGATGGTCGTGGCCGAGCTCATGGTTTGCGGGCTCGCAAGATAAGGATCGGGTTTTCCGGCTCCAGGCTGTGCAGGCGTCCCAACGGCCGGGAGTGGGCCAATTGCGCCGAGGTCGCCTCAGGCGCGAGCTGCAGCTCGCGCAGCGTTTCCCACCCGCGGAAGAAGTTCTCCAGGGTGATGCAATTGACGACGACCCGGCCACCGGGCTTGAGCCGCTCCGCGACCGTTCCGAGAATTTCCGCCAGCCGTCCGCCGCTGCCGCCGATGAACACCGCGTCCGGGGCCGGCAACTCCGCCAGTCCCGCCGGCGCCTCGGAGCAGACGGCGCGGACCCGGCCCGCGCCGAACTGCGCTATGTTGGCCTCCAGGCGGGTGAACGCCGCCGCATCGCGTTCGATGGCGAAGATCTGCAGCGCGGCACTGAGCCGAGCCGCTTCGAGGGACACCGAGCCGCTGCCGGCGCCCACGTCCCACAGCACGTCGCCCGGTCGCAGTTCCAGGTAGCACAGGGCAAGCAGCCGGACCTCGCGCCGCGTGATCATGCCGCGCCCCTCACCCCTACCCGTCGCCCCCCGGTAGGCGACGCTGCCAGCGTCGCCAGCGAACATGGCGACGCTGGCAGCGTCGCCTACGAAGGGGCGAGGGGCGAGCAGGGCGGCCTCGGGAATGCCCAGCAGAGGAAGGTCTGACACGGTAGTCCGCACGCTCAGGCGCGGGCTACATTACACTCGCGGAGCAGAACCACGACGTTGAGCGGCGAGAACGTCACACCGCGCAGGCTGGCTGCAGTGTACCGAGACATCCGTTCATCCGGCCCGCCGAGGTTCTCGCAAACCCAGACCGCGTACTCGTCCGCGGCACCTAGATGGCGCACCAGATCGGCAATTGCCGCCGGGTGGTTCTGGGCGTCGGTCAGCACGGCGATTTTCGGCTCGCGCGCCGCCACGGCGGCGACCAGGGCATCCGTCGGCCGGCCGTGCAGGCTGACGATGCAGGCGTCGTGCCACGTCTCCTTGACGCGGGCGAACGCCAGTTGCACGGAGCTGACGTGCGGAAGGAAGAGGAGGTCATCCCGCGGGATCACCTCCAACAGCGCCCGCCCGATCCCATAGAAGAGCGGGTCGCCGGATGCCAGCACAACTGTCTTCTCTTGCCGATAACGGGTCCGGAGCGTCTCCACAAACGCCGCCACGTCACTGCCGAGCACGACCTTCTCGCCATGCCAGGCGCGGAAAAAGTCCAGGTGCCGGCGGCCGCCGGCCAGGACGTGCGCGGTTTCGACGTGGGCGCGAGCCTCCGGTGACAGCCCCACAGCCCCGTCGTGACCGATGCCAACGACGACGAGGGGCATGTTCAGCTTCCCTCCAATCCTTCGGCGGCCAGCAAGGCACGGAGACCGCGCGCGATCAAGGCGTCCCGGCTGAGCCGTTTCTTCTTGGCGAGCGCCGTGCAGCGCTCGAGCAGGACCTTGTCGAGGCGAACCGCGATGGTTTGCTCGGTCGCACCATTCGTGGTAGCCTCCCCTTTGTTCTTGGCGCGTTCCCAGCGGGCCTTCATTTCAGGTGTCAACGGTTTGGCGCGCTCGAATACAAACTCCTCGTCGAATTCCTTCGTGGCTTCGCGCAACTCTTCCGTGGTCATTTCCCAGTAGGATTTGGCGTTCTTCTTGCGACTCATTTTCGAGTTCTCCTGCGAAAGCGTTTTTTCTCGCGGTCGTTGAGTGGCCGAGCATGAATGACAAAAACCGTGTCGTCGGGATCAAGAATGTAGACGACCCGAATTAAGCGGCCTCCAAATCCGCGACTCACGACATACAGCTTGTCATCGCCGATCCGATGGGAAACGGCGGCTTAGCGCTCCGCACGACCATCTCAGCTTGCGTCACTCGCCAAGGAAATGCTGCCTCACGCCTTCTCTGAGATCCGCGTAACTCTCGTCGGAAACATTCCAAAATGTGAAATTCGGCGCCTTCCAAGGATAGGCATCCTCTTGATCGCGCCAATCCAACCAATGCACAGGCACGCGCCCTTCTATGTCTTTCGTATAATCAATGATGTTCACCCTGTCTGGATCGCCTGGCGCCAATGTCTCGCACACCGCCTTCGCCCGACCAATGCCAATGATTCCAACACCTTTCGCAAACATGAAAACCGCATCTCCGGGTTGCACTTGTTCCATGTGACTTGGGAACTTGAACGTCTCCCACGCAGTTGCGTAACCTCGATTGTACATCTCCTCCTCAAGCCGGTAGCTTCCGGTAGGCGTCCGCTCACCGTGCCGCCGATCCGTATTGCAGACAAAAAACTGCTTGGCATCCTCGAAGAGACTAAGCACGTCATCGCGGAATGTCTCCGTGGCCGGTTTCTGGGCCGGCAACATCAGTTTTGCATTTGCTTTCCTTTTGAGCTTGACGTATTCGCCTCGCAGTCGTGAAACCTTTTCCCGAAGATCTGCCAATTGCGGCAAAGTAATCGGACGCGCGATCGCCCATAGCCGATCGTACCAAGCGATCAGGCCGCGAACGTCCTGTTCGTCGAGTTCAACGCCCACCTCGATATTTGAATCAAGCGCACTTTCGGTGAGATTCGCTGAGGAGACCACTGCGGATCTTGTGCCGAAAACGTAGACCTTCGCATGTAGTCTTGGGCGGTCCGGCGCGCACCTGCATTTAACGCCGGATTCAATGAGCGCACGCAACGTTTCCAGCGAAGTTGCACCCGACGCAATATCCATTGGCAACAGGGATTTAACCAAGCGAATGTCGCGCTCTTTTTTACCGACCAGAAGCTCACGGTCTGTCACGTAGGCGCTCGCAATGCGCACCGGACCGTCCGCGGATTCGAGCAACTGCTGTAGTCGCAGGCGATGCTGGCGTCGGGGACCGTGTTCCGCAAGCAATTCGCGCATGTTCATGGGTCCATTAAGGTATGCGGAAAGTGGCCTACCACGTCATGACGACAGCCAGTTTTCCACGCGCAGTCCAGGCACTTTTTGGAAATCCCGCAGGTTAGCGGACAACAGCAAGGCGTGTTGCCCCAGCGCGATCGCCGCGATCTTGAGATCCTGGGTGCCGACGCGAAGCTTCATTTTCTTGAGCCGCGTGAATTCTTCTGTAGCTACTTCGTCCAGCCTGATAATTGTCCATTCCTGGAAAAACTGCACCATTTTGATGAGGCGATCGTAGGCCGAGATCTGCTGAAAAACGTCCTTGCGCTTCTTGATTTCCGCGAGCCAGCCGCGCATTTGTTCTTCGACGCTAATAACTGTCAAACCGACCCGTTCCCCAGCAGCCTGCAAACGGTTCTTCAGCGCCTCGGCCCGTGGATGGTCCCGGTAAGCATAAACTGTCAGATGATCGGAATCCAACAGGATCATAGGCATGCTCGGTCATTCACTCTGCGCCTTCCGTCGCCGTGTTTTTTGTCGATCTCGTTCTCGGATCTTCCTTGCTTCCTCATCGACTCGTTTCATGTCCTCGTCTCCAGTGAACATACCAAAGGTACGCCGCCAATCTTTCTGGTAGCCTCCATTCAGCGAGCTTTCAAGCTCAGCCACTTTCTTCTCCAGGAAGGCCACACGTTCTTCAAGAGTCTGCTTTTTCATCAGAGTGATCCTCCGGGGTCGGGAGGCCTCCAGGGTTGTAGTCAACTGGGCAACGAGAGCGTGGCGCAGTCGCTTGTTGTAGACGTTGGCCTGGACAACCACAACAGGACGTTTCTTGCCCCGCACGCCGGAAGCGTGGGGGAAACGAGCGTTGATGACATCTCCGCGCTCGAGGTTCATGGGATTCCCTTTAGGAAATCATCTCTTCCGCCTCGTCCGCTAGCAGGTGTTGTTCCATGTTCAAGTTCATAGGGTTCCCTCTTGGTCCAGTTTATCCGGACAGGTGATCGCTAGGCCGGCTACGTTCCGTGGCCTTGCATCGTTGCCGGAAACCGCTTTCACAGCTCGACCTCTTCGATCAACTCGACCGCGGTCGCGGCCCCGTCGAACGGATTACGGTCGTTATTCGCGCCCAGCCATCCCTCGGCAGCCTCACGAATGTTGGCCCTTGCTTCTTCCATGGTATCGCCGCAGGAATAGCACCCCGGCAAAGCCGGCACGGCAACAGAGTAACAGCCGTCCTCTTCGCCGTGGATGACGATCTTGAGCTTCATTTACGCCCTCCCAAAATGGATAATCGCGTGGAGACGTTCGCATTGGACGGCAGAGTCGCTGAGGAGGCCCGATAGCTTGCCCGGCGGCGCCGCCAGTTTGATGAGGAGCTGCCACAATGCTGCGTTCCTGAACACGACATCTGCCATTTCTACAAGCTATCGCTACGATGCAGCCTGGTCAAGCTTGCACCCTCCACGCGGGCAAGCAGCAGCAGGGCATTCACGGCGGCCGCCGCGACGGCGCTCCCGCCGCGCCGCCCGTGCACGGCCAGGACCGGCACCGGCAGAGCGAGCGCCTCTGCCTTGCTCTCGATAACGCCGACGAACCCAACCGGCATGGCGATCACCAGGCGTGGCCGGGCCGCGCCGCGGCGGATTGCCGCGCACAGGGCAGATAGTGCGGTAGGGGCGTTGCCGATCACGTAGACCGCTTCGGGCAAGGTTGCGATCGCATGCTCCATCGCGCGGGCGCAGCGTGTCAGCCCGTTGGCCTCGCGCGAGTCCGGGCGCGTCGAGGAAGCAGTGCAATCCGACGCCTAGTGCCTCTCTAAGTACACCCTGGATGCCGGCGGCGACCATGCGCACGTCGGTGACGATCGGCACACCTGCTTGAAACGCTTGCACCCCCGCGGCCGCAGCCTCCGGGCTGAAGTGAACGAGATGGACCAGTTCCAGGTCCCCGGATGCGTGAATCACGCGCCGGACGACCGGCCATTCCATGGCGCCGAAGCCGTGCGCGCCGACTTCCGCGTCGATAATGCGGAAACTCTCGGCCAGGATTTCGTCCGCACGGCCTGAGCCCGAAGCGCCAGCGAGGGCCGCCCTCGCTGGCGCTTCAGGCTCACGGAGCGCGTATCCGCCATGCGCCCGACTTCGGCATCTGTGATGCGGAAGCTTTGGGCCAGGATTTCGTCGGGCCCACGTGAGCCCGAAGCGCCAGCGAGGGCGGCCCTCGCTGGCGCTTCGGGCTCACCAATCGCGTATCCGCGCGGCGTGACGATGGCGCTGCCGAGCTGCAGCGTCTGGGAATTACCGACGAT
Organism: uncultured Gemmataceae bacterium; assembly: GCA_963834865.1. Classification (GTDB taxonomy): domain Bacteria; phylum Planctomycetota; class Planctomycetia; order Gemmatales; family Gemmataceae; genus CAWIDK01. The sequence continues at coordinate 519,498 of CAWIDK010000001.1, read as the reverse complement.
CACGGTCGTAAACATGTCAACGACGGCCTCGGCCATGCGGGCGACGGTGGTGCGCTCGATCGACTGGCCCGGCCGGTAGGCGTTGCGCACGATGCCGACCGGCGTCCGCGGCAGGCGGCATTCCGCGAGAATCTCCTGAGCGCGGCAGTATTGCCAGTTGCGCCGCTGGCTTTTCGGGTTGAGGATTGCCAGGACGAAGTCCGCTTCCGCCGCGGCCCGCAGCCGTCGCTCGATTGTCGCCCACGGGGTCAGCAGATCGCTCAGGCTGACGACGGCGAAGTCATGGCCGAGCGGTGCCCCAAGCAGCGCCGCGGCCGCGTTCACCGCGGACACGCCAGGAACCATGGCCACGTCCTCCTGGCCCTCGTGGCCCAGGCACTGCGATACCAGGCTTGCCATACCGTACACGCCGGGGTCGCCGCTGGAGATCACGCACACCACCCGACCCTGCCGCAGCCGTTCAACTGCGATTCGGGCCCGCTCCGTCTCTTGCGTCAGCGGCAGTGCCACGCACTCCTTGCCCGCGACCAGGTCCGCAATCCCGGTAAAATAGCCGTCATAGCCGACGACCACTTCAGCCTGCCGCAGCGCCTCCAGGGCCTGCCCCGTCATCAGTGCTCGGTCGCCTGGACCCAGGCCGACCACAAAGAGACACCCACGCTTGCTCACGGCCGTTCCTCCCGCCGCAGCATCACCAGGGCGAAATAGGGCAATTCCTGCCCCCGCAGCGATTCCAGGTCTGTGACGACGCGCTCCGCCGGGGTGCCGACCTGCTCCAGGTAGACGGCCTGGACCCGGCCGCGCACCGACGCCAATTCCGCCAGCAGCTGGTCGAACCTGCTGTTCACCTTGAGCAAGAACACCGTCGCGAACTCGTCGAGGAGGGCCGGCAAGCGCTGCAGCCCGTAGCAAGCCGGCACGATCGCCACGCGCTCGTCCAGCCGGGCCACCGGCATGCCGATTCGGGCCGCCGCGGCGCTTGCCGAGGTCACGCCGGGGATAATTTCGACTCGCACTTCGGGGTAGTGGCGAACTTCCTCGTACAGGTGCAGGAACGTGCTGTAAAAGAGCGGATCGCCTTCCGTGATCCAGGCGGCCGACTTCCCCTGGCGCAGCTCTTCGACGATTTCGGAAGCCGCGCGCCGATACGCGTTGCGGTCCTCCGTCCGGTCGCGCGCCATGCACAGGGACACCGGCCGAAACTTCCCGGGCGGCAGGCCGAGCGGCTCGACGATTCGGCGAACAAAGCTGCCGCTGCGTGCCCCCGATGGGAGGAAAATCCAATCGACGGCCTTGAGGACGCGCTCCGCCTTCCGCGTGAGCAGCTCCGGGTCGCCGGGCCCCACGCCGACCCCGTAAAAGACACCAACACTCTTCATGGTTCCCTCCGTGTCCGCGAATGCTCGTGCGCATGATCGTGGCCGTGGTGATCGTGGCCGTGATGATGGTCGTCCTCGTGCTGGCCGATGCCGCGGACATGGTGATGGTGGCCGACTTGCGGTTGCCCAAGGGCCTGCTCGTACCCGGGCAGGCGCACGCGATATTTGCACAGCTCGCAGTTCATGTTCGGACTGCCGTGGACCGTCTCGTCGGCCCGCTCCAGGAATGCCTCGACGAGCAGCGGGTGAGCGTCGAGATAGCCGGCACAGAGGAATTCCGTCTCCGGGTGCATCTGGGCAAATTCCAGCGTCTGCTGCCGGATACGTTTCTCCAGGATGCCGGTGAACAGGAAAAACGGAAAGACGAGAATGCGAGCGAAGCCCAGACGCCGGCAGCGATCCAGCGCCTCCGGCACCAACGGCGTCGTCACGCCGCTGTAACACGCCGCGGACCAGCCGTAGCCCATCCCCTCGGCAAGGACGCGCGCCAGCTTGGTGATGTCCGAGTTCGCGTCCGGGTCGCTGCTGCCGCGGCCGACGACGAGCAACACCGTGTCCTTGCGGGCAATCTCCGGTCGCTCACGCTCCCGGCTCGCCGTGGCCTGTCCCTCGGCCTCTTCCAGTCGGATACGGCACAGCTCGATGACCTTGGCGTGCAAGTGGAGGTGCCGGCCGTAGTGAAAGCGAACATTTGGGTAGCGATGGCGGGCTTCGTGAATCTCGCTAGGGATGTCGTTCTTGGCGTGCCCGGCGGCCATGAGCATGCCCGGCAACACGGTGATCGTGTCCGCTCCGCGGGCCACGCAGCGCTCGAGGCCCTCGGCGATGACCGGCCTGGCAAACTCCAGGAAGCCGCACTCGACGATGCGCCCGGGTCTTGCGTCCTGAGCAGGTCCACGAGCCGGAGGAATTCGCGCGTGCCGTCTGGATCGCGACTGCCGTGTCCGGCGAGGAAAAGTGCTGATTGCATAAGTTATCCCTCTGTTATTTGAAAAGACCGGTATCGTAGGCACCAAGCCCGCAGGCGAGTCTTCGAGCCTGCGGGGTAACCCCGCAGGCTCGAAGACTCGCCTGCCGGCTTGGATAGAACCATGGGTGCCGTTCGCCCTAGAATTCAACGCCCTTTTGCGCCTTGACTCCCGCCCGGTAGGGATGCTTGACAAGCTTCATCTCCGTCACCAGGTCGGCCAGATCGATCAACTCCTGGTGGGCGTTGCGTCCAGTGACGACGACGTGGAGCATCGGCCGTTTGCCGCGTAACTCCGCCAGGACCTCCTCCAGGGGAAGGTAGCCGTGCTTCAGCACCACGTTCAACTCGTCGAGAACGACGAGGTTCAGGGACTCGTCACGCAGCAGCGACACGGCCCTGTCCCAGGCCTTGCGGGCGGAAGCCGTGTCGCTGCGCGATCCTGCGTGTTCCAGGTGAAGCCGTCGCCCATCGTGTGCATCTGCAGGTCGGGCGCGAGTCGGGCGGCCAGCGCGGCCTCTCCAGTCAGGATGGCCCCCTTGATAAACTGCACGATGCCCACCTTCATTCCTTGCCCGAGCGCCCGGAAAGCCAGGCCGAGCGCCGCCGTCGTCTTGCCCTTGCCCGCCCCGGTGTGGACGATGAGCAGGCCCTTCTCTTGCGTGGCCCGCGCCTTCCGCGCCTCAAAGGCTTCTTTCTGCCGGACCATTCGCTGCCGATGCAACTCGCTGTCGTCGTGATCCATATCCCACCTCAGCCTTGGTATGGGTTCTGCTCTACAAGGATCGCCGCCAGCCGGCGCATGTCCAGAGCCGCTTCGACGGCGTCGGCCAGCCGGTCCAGCTCAAGGGACAGGGGCCAGGGGTCCGGGGTCAGAAATGGCTGATCCGACCCCTGCGACCGCAGCGAGTCCAGCCAAATTCGGCGCACGGTGGGATTCGCGAAGAGCCCGTGCAAATAACAACCCCAGACCCGGCCGTCGTTCGTGGCCGCACCGTCGCTCAGCTCAGTCATCGCGCGATTGCGCCGAGTAATCTCCAGCCAGGGCTGGCCGCCGGTCGTCCGCCCGAGGTGGATTTCGTAGCCTTCCACTTCCTGACCGGCGGCTGTTCCGATCCATCCCGGCCCGCCCAGCACCCGCGCCCGGGCCTGGTACGTGGACTTCGCCTCGAAGACCGTCTCCACCGGCAAGAGCCCCAGGCCCGCCGCTTCCCCGCCGTCGGATTCCCGGTGCGCCGGGTCACGGATCACTCGACCCAGCATCTGGAAGCCGCCACAAATGCCGACAATGGAGGTCCCTTGCGACGCCAAGGCCCCAATCACCTCGGCGAACCCCGCGGCCCGAAGCCAGGCCAGGTCGGCGAGGGTGCTCTTGGTGCCCGGCACGATGACGGCATGTGGTCTGCCCAGAGCCGCCGGCGCTTGCACGTAGCGCAAGCCGACATTGGCTTCAGCCCGGAGCGGGTCGAAGTCGTCGAAGTTGGCGATATGCGGCAGCCGGATGACGGCAATGTCAATGGCCGCCGCGGCCCGGGGGATGGCGGCGTCCAGGGCGACCGCGTCCTCTTCGGGAATGGCGAGCGCCGGGAGGTAAGGGACGACGCCCAGCACGGGGATGCCGCCGCGTTCTTCCAGGATGCGGATGCCGTCGGTGAAGAGGGCCGCATCGCCGCGGAACTTGTTCACGACGAGTCCCCGCACCAACGCTCGCTCCTCGGGTGTCAGCAGCCAAAGCGTACCCAGGAGCTGAGCGAAGATGCCGCCGCGGTCGATGTCGCCGACCAGGAGCACCGGTGCACGCGCGTGCTGGGCCAGAGCCATGTTCACGATGTCCGTGCGGCGCAGGTTTAGCTCGACCGGGCTGCCCGCCCCCTCGATGACAACCAGCTCGTAGGCGGATCGCAGACGGTCGAGCGCCGCCGTGACGATCGGCCAAAGCTCCTCTTGCGCCGGTAGTAGCTGCCCGCTTCAAGGGTGCGCCACGGCCGGCCGAGGACGATGACCTGCGACCGAGCGTTGCCCTCCGGCTTGAGCAGCACCGGGTTCATGTCGGCGGTGGCCTCGATGCCGGCGGCGGTGGCCTGCACAGCCTGGGCCCGTCCGATCTCGGCGCCGTCGGCGCAGACGGCGGCATTGTTCGACATGTTCTGCGCCTTGAAAGGCGCCACGCGCACGCCCTTGCGAGCGAATGCGCGGCACAACGCCGCCGCCAGCAGGCTCTTGCCCACCGAGGAGCTGGTGCCCTGAACCATCAGCACCTTAGCCGGCATGGGCCGCCTCCCGCAGGTGGCACGTGTCGTTCAGGAAATTTACCATGGCCCCCCTGGGATAGAGGTGCAATTCGGACAGCGAGGCAGGCTCCAGGCGGAACTGCCAGCGAGCCCGCGCGGACAGGCCGAGAGCGAGACACAGAAGGACCTGCAATGGGCCCTGGTGAGCCACCACCAGCACCGTCCGCTCAACGATTGCCGCAGCGGTAAGGCCGCCGAGGAACGCGCCGACCCGGCTCGCGAGTTGGGCCAGTGTTTCACCGCCAGGCGGCGCCACCTCCAGCGCGTCCGCTTCCCAGGCCGCGAGCGCCTCCGGATACGCTTGGCGTATCTCGTCATAGGTTAGCCCCTGCCAGGCTCCGAAATGCAGCTCGCGCAGCCGCGGATCGGAGCGCAAGGGAAGTCGGCGCGTGCCGGACACGGCGCTGGCGGTCTCCCACGCCCGGCGCAGGTCGCTGCTGTGGATCTCGTCGATCCGCTCCCCCGCGAGGCGATTCGCAAGCCGGGTGGCCAACTTCCGGCCGGTGACGCCCAGCGCGATATCTTGCTGGCCCTGGTAACGATTCTGGCCGTTCCACTCGGTCGGCGCGTGACGTGCGACCAGCAGGCGCATGATTACACCTCCTCCCGAATGACGGCCAGCAGCCGCTCGTTGTCTTCCGGCCGGCGGGCCGCGATGCGCACATACGCCGGCAGTTCGAAGGAGGCGCAGTCCCGAACCAGCACGCCGTGTCGCAACAGCGCCGCACGGAAGACACAGCCGTCGCCGACGCACACCATAAAGAAGTGCGTGGCCGAGGCGACGGGCGCCAGCCCCAGCCGCGTCAAACCAGCCACCAACTCCTGCGTCGCCCGGGCTAACCGCTCCAGGGAGCGCTGCCGGTAACCAGGGTCGCGCAGGGCGGCTACCCCGGCGGCCTGTGCCAGGGCGTTGACGCTCCAGGGGGGCTGAACCTTCTTCAAGAGCGCAATCAAATCCTTATCACCGGCCGCATAGCCCAGGCGCAGCCCCGCCAGGCCAAAATCCTTGGTCATCGAGCCCAACACGAGGACGTTCGGCTCCGCAAGCGCCAGGGTGGAGCTGCGGCAAGGCGTGAAGGGCAAATAGGCCTCGTCCACGACGAATAGCGTCCGCGCGTGTTGTCGCGCCCACCCCGCAATGACCTCCGCCGGCAGAACGGCTCCCGTCGGGTTGTTTGGGTTGCACAGAAAAACGACTGGTGGTCGCAACGACTCCAGGTGGGCCGCAATCTCCGCGGGCTCGGGGACAAAGTCGGCTTCTTCCCGCGCCCGCCAGGTGGTGACGCGGCCGCCCATGAGCGTGGCCGCTCGCCCGTACTCGCAGAATGTGGGGCCGAGAACCAGCACCCGACTGCCGCGCCGGACGAAAGCCATCGCCACCAGCCAGAGTAGCTCCGAGGCGCCGTTGCCGGCGAGGATTCGGCTGGGAGCTACCCCCAGAAACGCCGTCAGTGCAGTGCGCAATTCCAGACAATCGCGGTCCGGATATTGATCGAGCGGCACACGCATCACCGCCGCGCACCGCCGGGGAGGGGCCGTAGGGGTTGGTATTGGCGCTGAAGTCCAGCACCTCCTCCGGGCGCAATCCGAGGTCTTGCAGTTCCGCGAGGTCCAGCGAGCCGTGGACCGCGGGCGGCATGTCGAGAACCACATGGCGTGGCTCGGGCCGAAGACTTCGGAAGTCTGACTGAACGTCCGACGATTTCATAACTTCTCTCCCGCAACAAACGCGAGGAGGGTGAGTGTCTCCAGCATCTCGCACAGCGCGCCGTACACGTCACCGGTGAGGCCGGGAAGCCGGCGCAGGACAAACGCGGCGCCGGCCACCGTCGCCACTCCGGCCAGCGCGATGACCGCCAGCCCGAGCCATCCAGCCGCCACCGCGACGGTCACCAGGGCGGTGATGCTTGCGATTGTCACTTGCCGCCAGCCGGCATGGTCCTTCATCCACCGGCCCGATCCCTCGGCGCGAGCATAAGGAAAAGCAACCACGGCCACCGCCAGGCCCCAGCGGGCCGTCGTGGGGGCCACGATCAGGGCGACCGCGCGGCTCGGCACTTCGGCGAGGCAGGAATACTTCACGAGGAGCAGGAGGACGCCGCCGATGACGGCGAACGCTCCTACCCGCTCGTCGCGCATGATGCGGAGTCGCGCCTCGGGCGTATGGCCGCCAAACAGACCGTCGCAGGTGTCCAGGAATCCATCCAGGTGCAACGCCCCGGTCGCAAGGACCCACGTGGCCAACAACAACGCCGCCGTGACGATCGGCGAGAATAACAGTCCGAGGGCGTAGTCTGTCCCCGCGAGGGCGGCGCCAAGCAGAACGCCGACGAGCGTGAACCAGCCGACGGCCCGGCCCAGCTCCGTTGGAGTGAACGGCCGGCGCACCAACGGCGGTGCCACCGTCAGAAACTGCACGGCTGCCGGCAGCGCGATGAGCCAGCCGCGGACCACGCCGGGCCACGGGTGTTTCGGCGGCGATTGCTTCTCCTCCCGCAACGTTGTCATCAGCAGCCTCCCCGTGCATAGGCGCTGGCTGCACGGACGAAATTCTCCGCCAGCATCGGCTCGGCTCCGAAATGCAAGTGAACGTACGACGCCCACAGGCTACCGACGCAAGCGCCTTCCGGACGGGGCTCGCCTTCCCCGGATCGTGGCAGCAGCAGCCACGCGGGCGGCGGCTCGGCAGGCCGGTCCTCCCAGGCCGAATAATGAAACTCGTGTCCGCGCAGCCTGCCGCCGGCGGGACACAACCAGGACGAATTCGCCGCCTGGGCCAGCCGGTAGCCGAGTGTCAGCCGGCCGGTCATCACCGACTGCCCCGGCAGCAGCCCGACCACCGTGTGTCGTTGCCTGTTGCCGTCAATGATGGCTTGCGTCAGGTACATGAGTCCGCCGCACTCGGCGTAGATCGGCATCCCTTGCCGATGGGCCATGTGGAGGGCCGCGTGGAGCGCGTGGTTGGCCGCCAGCCGTTCGGCATAGATTTCCGGAAAGCCGCCGCTGAGGATGACGCACGCCGTTCCCGCCGGAAGCGCCGCGTCCCGAAGCGGGCTGAAGAAGGCGATTTCGGCACCCGCGGCTCGAAGCAGATCGAGGTTGTCCTCGTAAGTGAAGTGAAACGCCTCGTCGCGCGCCACCGCGATCACCGGGCCAGCACGAGTCATGGGGAATGTAGGCCGGATTTCCAATCCGGCCAGCGCGTGGCTGGATTGGAAATCCGGCCTACGGGCGATGGCGAGCAGACCATCGATGTCCAGATGCTGGGCCACGCAGTCGCCCGCGGCCTGCGTAAACTCCAGCCAGCGACCTGGCTCGCGCGTCGGCACCAGCCCGAGGTGGCGCTCGGGCACGTGCAGCGCTGCGGCCCGTGGCAGCCAGCCAAGGACGGGAAGGCCCGTCGCCTTCGCGATGGCCGAGGCGACCCCGCGGCCATGCTCCGCCCCGGCCGCGCGGTTGACGATGAAGCCGCCGAGCGTCAGGCCGTCGTCGAAGCGCTGGTAGCCCAGGGCCGCCGCTGCGGCGCTGCGCCATCTTCGACGCATCCACGACCACGACCACCGGCGCCGCCAGGAGCTTCGCCACCTCGGCGGTGCTGCCGGCCTCGTCGTCATAGCCGGCGCCGTCAAATAGTCCCATGACCCCTTCGATAATCGCCACGTCGGCAGCGTGGGCGGCGCGGCAAAGAGGGACCGGACGCACTCGGGCGGCACCATCCAGGTATCGAGATTGCGGCACGTTCGGCCGGCCGCGAGCGTGTGATACGTCGGATCGATGTAATCGGGGCCGACCTTGAACGGCTGCACGGTCAGGCCACGCCGGCGCAGGGCGGTGATGATGCCCGCCGTCAGCGTGGTCTTGCCGACGCCGCTCTGCGTTCCCGCGATGACCAACCGTTCGTTCACTTTCGCTCCTGGATTGTCTGGTTACGCGACCAGTTGTCGCTTTTCCAGCAACTTCAGACACAGAGTGCGCAAGGCGGCCAGTTCCTTCTGAAACTCGCGATGGGCCTCTTCAGCAGGGAGGACCTCGAACAGATCGGGTAATTGCACAGCACGACTCATGATCTCATCGGCCACCTTGTCACGCAGATGTTTGTGAACGAACAAGCAATTCTCTGCGTTGAAAAACAGGCGCAGGGCACTGCTCGCACTGATCAGGCCGCTGATCAACAAGTCAGTAATCCCCAGGCCGAGCACACCGAAGAGAGCCAGTTGTTGGGCCGTTTTCCTGCCCGAGGTGGGCAGCAAGAATTCGAGGCGCATGGCGTTAGTCATGGATTTGCCTCATGTGGAAAATACTTCACCCCGGCCACCTGCCCGGAAGCGTGCTCAAAGTAATGGACTTCGCCAGTGTTCCCGTCCTTGATGACCTTCTGCCATTTCCCGGGCAACAACTGCCGCAGATACCGCAGGACCTCGGCGTTGCGCACGGGGTACTTGATCGTACCACTTTTGCTTGGTGTCCACCCAGCAGGGACCGAGCCGGACGCATACACATCGGGATACAGGTGCAGCGGCATACCGATCTCATGTTAGCCGACCGTCTGTCGCACCTTCAACACCAGCGTCTCCGCTGACAATCCATCCAGGGGCAGGCACTCCGCGCCCAATGCCTGCGCCAGCTCCACGCCTCGTCCCAGCCGGACGAACCCCGCGTCCGTGTCCAGCACTAGCGCCGGCAGCTCTGCCGCCGCGAGCTCCCGCGCTGCCAGCAGCGCCTGCTGCCACGGGTCGCCGGCCGTGTCGGGCAGGGCCACGTTGGCCTTGCCGTCGCTGAGCAACACCAGCAGCGTCGGCAACTCCGGCCTCGCCGACCGCCTCCGCCGCAAGACGTCGCCGGCCGTGACCAGGGCATGCGCCAGTGGCGTGCGGCCTCCCGTGGGCAGGCGCGCAGGGCACGATCGGCCAATTCCACGCTGCCGGTGGGTGCCAACGCGAGCTCCGCCAGGGCTCCGCGAAAGGCGATGACGCCCACCTCGTCGCGCTGCTCATACGCGCTTTGCAGCAGACCGAGGACCGCGCCCTTGACCAGTTCCATCCGCCGCCGCGCCGCCATCGAACCCGAAACATCGACGGCGAACAGGATAAGCGTCCCCGTCCGGCCCGCGCGCTCCTTGCGATGCAGGTCGGCCCGTTCGATCACCGGCCGACCGTCGACCTGGCCCCCGCGAAGGACGGCGGCGCGGATCGTCGCATCCACGGCCAGATCGCTTGGCCTCTCGTCGGCAACGGCGCGAACATAGTGCCCACGCTCGCGGGTCGGCGTGGGGTTGCGGCGGCCCCTTGGCGTCGTGCAAGCGATGCCGGCCGGCGGCGCCACCTCGATCCGCCGCACCGGCTGGGGTGCAGCCGGCTCGAACACGCGCTCTCCTGTTTCCGCCACGCCGCGGGGTGAGTCTTCGAACCCCGCGGGTAAGCCAGGGTCAGACCCCACGCCGCAGGGTGAGTCTTCGAACCCCGCGGGTAAGTCAGACCCCACGCTGCGCGGTGAGTCTGCGAACCCCGCGGGTAAGCCAGGCTCCCCCGCTTGCATCCGTGCCAAGGACTCGTCAAGTCGCTCCCGATCCAGGCGCGGCTGCTCGAAAGGCCGCCGGCGCCGGCGATGCGGCAGGACCAGCTCCGCCGCCGCTCGGACATCCTCGATAGCCGCGGCCGCGCGCCCGTCGAGCGCCGCCAGCGCCCGCGCTGTCTTGTGCATCACGATGTCGGCCCGCAGCCCATCAACCTCGAATTCGCAGCACAATCGGCTGATGACCGCCAGCAGCGCATCATCCAGCAAAACCTGCGGCAGTCGTTCGCGCGCCGCGACAATGCGCCGGCGCAGCGACTCCTGCTCCCCCTCCCAGCAGGCGGCGAACGCGGTTGGGCCGGACTCGAACGCCAACCGGCGACGCACCACCTCGGCCCGCAGCATTGGGTCGCGTGGCCCGAACACTTCCACCATCAGGCCGAAGCGATCGAGCAACTGCGGCCGCAGGTCGCCTTCTTCGCGGTTCATTGTGCCGATCAGCAGGAAGCGCGCCGGGTGCGCCGCCGACACGCCTTCGCGCTCCACGGTGTTGACGCCGAGCGCGGCGGCGTCGAGCAGCACGTCGACGAGGTGATCCGGAAGCAGGTTGACCTCGTCGATGTACAGGATGCCGCGATGCGCCGCGGCCAGCAGCCCCGGTTGAAAGGCGCCGCCCCTCGCGCAGGGCACGCTCGAAATCGAGCGTCCCGAGTACCCGGTCCTCCGTCGCTCCGAGCGGCAGGTCGATGCACGGGACCGGCGCTTCCACGGCCCGACGCTCGCTGGCCGCGCCGCAGTGCGGACATTCCGGCCAGGGTTCCTCCGGCGCAGCGGAACGGGCAGCCATCGACCACGCGCAACGGTGGCAGCAGTGCGCGCAGGCCGCGGGCAGCGGTGCTCTTGGCCGTGCCCTTCTCGCCGCGGACCAGCACACCGCCGATTGCCGGATAGACGGCATTCAGCAGCAGTGCCGTCCGCAATTGCTCCTGGCCGACCAGTGCGCTGAAGGGATATTCCAAGATTCACCTGCCCTCTGCACGTCCGGCGCCGACGCCTTCGCCGCGCGCCTCCAACATTTCTTCGCTGTTCAACAACGTTGCGCAGCGCGTCGAGCGTCTCGGGATCGGGCTCGTCCCACATGCCGCGCTGGGCCGCCTCCAGCAGCCGCTCGGCGACGGCGTGCAGTGCCCACGGATTGCTCTGCGCGAAGAACTCCTGCATGGCGGGGTCGAGCGCGTAGGCGCGGGCTACCTGCTCGTACATCCAAGCCTCCGCGACGCCCGCCGTCGCATCGTAGCCGAAAAGGTAATCGACGGTGGCCGCCAGTTCCAGGCCGCCCTTGTAGCCGTGGCGTGTGATGCTCTCCAGCCACTTCGGGTTGATGACGCGCGTGCGGAAGACGCGCAGCGCCTCCTGCTTCAGGTCGCGCACCGCCGGGCGAGCCGGATCGTGGGTATCGCCAAAGTAGTGCCGCGGCTGCCGGCCGGTCAGGACACGGATGGTCGCGATCATGCCGCCGTGGAACTGGAAGTAATCATCGCTGTCGAAGATGTCGTGCTCGCGATTGTCCTGATTGTGCAGCGCGACCTGCACCTCGCCAAGCCGGCGCCGAAAGGCGTCACGCGCGTCCACCCCCCTCACCCCCTCCCCTCTCCCCTCGGGGGAGAGGGGAGGGGGTGAGGGGGCATCGGCCGTGTACGCATATCCGCCCCAATTCACATAGGTCTCGGCGAAATCGGCATCGTCGCGCCAGTTGCGTTCGTCGATCAGCGGCAACAGGCCGGCGCCGTAGCAGCCGGGCCTGGAGCCGAAGATGCGGTAGCGCGCCTGCCGCTCCGGTTCGGGCAGGCCGGCGGCAACGTTGGCCGCCAGGTCCGTGAGGTAATGCTTGCGCACGAAATTGCGTTCGGGTGGCTCCTCGAGCAGCGAAACCGCCTGCACCGCGTCATCGAGCAGCTTGATGAGGTGCGGAAAGGCGTCGCGGAAAAAGCCGCTGATGCGCACCGTCACGTCGATGCGCGGCCGGCCCAACGCCTCCAGCGGCACGACCTCAACGCCAATGACCCGGCGATTCTCCTTCTGCCATACGGGCGCACGCCCAGGAACGCCAGCACCTCGGCCACGTCATCGCCGTGGGTGCGCATGGCGCTGGTGCCCCACGCACTGATGCCGACCGTTTCCGGATAGGCGCCGGTTTCGGCGCGGTAGCGCTCCAGCACCTCGCGCGCAGCTCCTGCCCGACCTGCCATGCCGCGGCCGACGGCAGGGCGCGCGGATCGACCGCGTAGAAGTTCCGACCGGTCGGCAGCACGTGGGCCATGCCGCGCGTCGGCGCTCCGCTCGGCCCGGCCGGCACATAGCGCCCCTCCAGGCCGGCAAGCAGATGGTCGATTTCGTCCGTCGTTTGCCGTAGCGACGGCACCAATCGCTCGCACACGAAGGCGAGAACCTGACGGACGCCGTTGCCGGCCGCGAGCCCCGGAAATGTCTGCGCGATGACGCCATCGATGGATTGTGCCCGGAAATCGTACCGCTGGAGAAGCTCGTGCAAGTGCCGACATAGATCGTCGATGGTTTCGAGTGCGTCGCCGTTTGTGACAAGCGGTCGATCGGCAAGCCGGACGAGGGTCGGCGGCACGGCATCGAGGCGCCCGCCGCGCTCGGCCAGCAGCGCGTCGAGGTCGAGATCAAACCGGTCGGCAACCGCGTTGCGCAGGCTGGGAACGTTAAGGTTCGGGATGCGCGTCAGCGCCTGGAGCAGGCCGACCATCTGCTCGCCTTCGGGCACCTGCCCCAGGATGTGCAGGCCGTCGCGAATCTGCGCCCCCGCCAGCTCGCAAAGGTAGCCGTCCAGCTCCTGAACGAGGTGCGATACCTCCCGGCCGCGCATCTGGGCCAGCGTCACGGGCGTGCCGTCGGCGGTGACCGCGTCATCCCACTCGTGGGTGTGTCCGTCCTCGCCCTTCTGCATCAGATATTTGAGATCGGCTTCGAGGTGTGCCCGCCGGATCAGGTCCCAGATCTGCTGCTGGACCAGCGGCATCTTGGACGGGTCGAGCAGTTCCACCTGGTAATATTCGTCCACCAGCTGCATCAGCTCGGCCAGCTCGCCGTGCGCGTCGGCCGTCGTCATCGGCGGCGTCAGGTGGTCGATGATGACCGCGTGTCCGCGCCGCTTGGCCTGGGCCCCTTCTCCCGGATCGTTGAGGATGAATGGGTAGAACAACGGCAGGTCGCCCAGGAAACTATCGGGGTAGCAGTCGCCCGACATGCCGACGCTCTTGCCGGGCAGCCATTCGAGCGTGCCGTGCTTGCCCAGGTGGACGATCGCATCGGCCCGCCAGGCATCGCGCAACCAGCGATACAAGGCGTAGTAGTTGTGCGGTGGCGGCAAGTCGGGCTGGTGATAGATGGCATTGGGGTCCATGCCGTGGCCGCGCGGCGGTTGCAGCGCGACGAAGACGTTGCCGAAGTCCAGCCCGGCCAGCGCGATGTGGTCCTCGTGGATGTACGCCTCACCGGGCGGCGCGCCCCATTGGTCCGTCATCTGCCGCCGCTGTCCTTCCGGAAGCTCGTCGAACCAGCGGCGATACTCGTCCGCCGGAACGCGACCGGCGGCGTTGGCGAGTTGCTCGGCCGTCAGCAGCGTCTCGTCGTAGGAGCAGCGGTCGATAATCGCATGGATGAGCGCGTCGCCGTCGGGCGGCAGCTCGCCGACGCGGTAGCCGGCATCGCGCATCGCCGTCAGGATGCGCAGCAGCGAGGCCGGCGCGTCGAGACCGACGGCGTTGCCGATCTTTGCCGCCTTGCCGGGCGAGTTAGTGAGGACAAAAGCCACGCGCTTCTCGCGGTTCGGCTTGCGGCGCAGCGCGGCGAATCGCAGGGCAAGTCCGGCGACGCGATTCACGCGGTCGAGCACGGGGGCATAGTGAACTGCCGCTCCCGGCTCCAGCGGCTCCTTGAACGAAATCGGCACCGTGATGATACGGCCGTCGAACTCGGGGAGGGCGACGTTCATCGCCGTATCGAGCGGGTTGAGGCCGCGCTGGGACGCTTCCCACTGCCAGCGGGCGGTGCTGCCGCAGACGGCCTGCAGGACCGGCACGCCAAGGGCGGCAAAAGCGCTCACCGACCAGCCGGCCGGTGTGGGACCGTCCGCGTGAACCTCGCCGAGAGCAAAGGAGATGGTCGTCACCAGCACGTCGATCAGCGATCGGCCATCGGTGACGAACAGCGACAGGGCCGCGGGCCATCGCCCCCGCGGCATTCCGTCAGGCGGCGGCGCCTCCTCCTTCAGCGAAGCAGTGAACACGGGCAGCACGTTTGCGCCGCACGCCTCCAACGCGCGGACGCAGGCATCGATGAAGGCGAGGTTACCGCTCATCCAGTGCGAGCGGTAAAAGACCAGGCCGACCGTCGGCCGGTCCGGATCGCGCCGGGTGAGCCAGTCCTGGAGCGTGGCGCCGCGCGGCAGATCGGGGTGGTAGATGCCATGCTGCGGCTGCTCGGCCGGCGCGACGTGACCGAACCCGGTCAGCATCAGGTGATCGGCCAGGAAACGCAGCATCTGGGCGAGGTTGTCGGGGCCGCCCGCCTGCAGGTACGCAATGGCCTCATGGACGACGGCAGGTGAGACGGTGGAGGCGGCGGTTAACTCCGGGTCGGGGCTGTCGGTGCCGCTGACGACGATCAGATGCTGCCCGCGGCCATGCGCCGTCTCTGCCAGACCGCGGAAGCCCGGCACGCTCTGGATGCCTCCAAGCAGCCGCGCCATGACGACCTTCGGCGACTCGCCGGGCCAGTCCAGGGCCGCAGCGAGGTGTTCCGCGGTCGCGACCTTTCCCAGGCTCAGGGCGCGCACAGGTGGGAAGCCGTCGGGCAGCCCCGCCACGGCGGCGCGCAGTGACAGCAAATCAGTGTCCGCGTGGGTAAGGAAGAGGATACCTGGCATCGCAGGGATCGGAGGCGCTGACCGCTGACCGCTGACCGCTGACTCCTGACCCCTGACGCCTGACCAGGCGTAGTACGTGAAGACGTATTCGGCCAGCTCGGCGGGTGGCGGCAGGTAGCCATCGGCCGCGAGCATCTGGTCGATGTAATCGAAGACGGCGCGAATCTGTGCTTCGCCGTTGATCGACTGCAACCAGATCGGCCGGCCGTCGAAGAAGAGCAGTACGACGTTGGACAGCGGGCACGGGCCGAGACAGCCGCTCATCGTGAGCTGCACGAGCTTGCGTATCTTCCGCCTCTTGTACTCCAGCTTGTAGAAGTCCACCGGGACGGCGGCATGGCCGTGCTCGGTGCGCCCACAGCAGCAGCCCTTGGCGCAGACCATGAGGTGGGCCCGCTTGGCCACGAGGTGGATCGGCTTGCCGTCAAGTCGCAGGATGCGATTGCGCTGTTTGCGGGCCATGCGGTCACTCGGTGGAGTCGTGGGGCAGGCGTCCCGCCTGCCATAAACGGCAGGCGGGACGCCTGCCCCACGAACGGTTCATCCGCGCGGATCGGCGTCGGGTCGTTTGTCACTCGGATCGACCGTTGGGGCAGGGCCGCGCGTCAGCAAGCGGGACAGCGTGTGCCATCCGATGAAGAAGCCCGCGGCGAAGAGGCCCGCCAGGACCGGGACGTGGTGCGCTTCCAGGTGATGGGCAAAGAGCACGGTCATGCGATCCTCCTTCCGCGCAGGGCGGCGACGCCGCGCGCCACGGCACCGGTGACGATGCCAAGCAGCAGCATGAGGCCGCAGAGTAAGATCTCGTCCTCCACCAGCATTTCGTGCAAATGGTCCATGCGATCCGATCTCCTTTCCTGCCGCGCGCAGCGCGACTCAGGCCAGCCCCGAGGGGTCGGCGGTCAAGCATGGTCACGGAATAGGAACGATGGGTTTGAGAAAAAGGTGATCGTTGGCCGGATCGGCAGAAAGGCAGCCCCGGTGATTGCCGAGGGAAACCGATCAGGAATCCATACACCTTGCTCCCGCACCCATTCCGCGAGGTTACGGTGGAGCGTGATCGAGGCGGTCGTCCTGGCTTCCGGGAGGGGCCGCCTCTCCGGTTACAGTTGCGGGACAGCGCCGGACTTGCACCGGCTTCGCCATTATGCCCTGGCTTCCGAGCCCGGGGCACCTCGATCGCGTATCCGTTTACTGGGAGTAAATCTATGAGCCGGACCTGAAAAAGCAACCCGGCTCGCAGCCATCCTCACGAAAGGAGGTTGGGCACCTTGCCCGCCTTCGCGTCCTCGACCAGCTGAAGGATCTCCTTGCCGCCGCCGCCCGGCCAGACCATTTCTCCCAGGGCCTCGAGCGTGGCAAGGTCGATCGGTTGGCGGCCTTCGTCCATCGAGTGCTTCACCATGTTGTAGAAATCGACCCCGTCCATGCCGCGCTTGCCGGCGTCGCGCGTCGGCGTCAACATCGCGCCGTACTTGTTGGCAAGAGCTGCTTCCAGGCTGGGAACGCGATACTTCCGATGTCGCTCCTCGACCCAGACGGCAGTGCGCAGCGTCTCCGCATTATCGGTCCGGTGCGGATAGGTCACGTCGACGACCGACTGTTTCTCGCCGGGAGGAAAGAACCCCATCACGCCGGCAAAGCGGCGCGCTTCCAGCTGCGGGTAGAGAGCGCGGATGGCGTTGACGGCACGCGCAAAACTCTTGCCGCCCCTTACCAGGATGTCGATGTCATGGGTAGCCCGCGGCCTGCCCGTCCAACCGCTGATGCCGTGGGCACCCGTCAAGACGAACGGGATCTTCTTGGCTGTCAGGGCCTGGAGAACCTCATCGAGGTCAACAATGACGTTGGCCATGGATGCCGACATCTTTCGGTACTGGGTGGTGAGGTGCGCGCACTCGCGCACCGCGTCGCTGTGGCTGAGATCACGCCGGCTCGCCTTGACCGCTTCCCACTCGGGAATGCCAGCCAGCCATTTGCCAGCCCGCGCCACCGACGGTTTGGGTTTCCGCGAGCGTGGTGGGGGCCGCGTTTGATCGCGGGCTGCCATGGCGCTATCCTCCGGATTTCTGCGTGTCTCCTTAATTTTACTGGGATCGGGGCCGTGATGGAACGGCAATGGGGGAACCGCTCCCGGGGGCGGTGGCGGTCGGTAGAATGAAAGCGAAGGAGGACCGAGTCATGCCGCTGCGCGACCACTTCCGCCCGCCCATCGAAAGTCTGCTCCCCTGAGAGGGGTTTCATGCAACATGGCCCGTGATGATCGTGGGGCGTCTTCGCCGCCAGCTTCCCCGGCGCTACCTCGTGCTGCCGCGCGTGCATTCCGGGTCCAGTGTCGAAATCGACGTGGCCCAGGATGTGATCGAGGTGCTCGACCAAGCCGGCGCAGCAATGGTTGCTGGAGACGTGGGCCTATCCCCTCACGATTGGCGGCCCGCTACCAACGGTGCCGCTGTGGCTGGCGGACGACCTTGCCGTGGCGCTCGACCTGGAAGAGAGCTACGAAGGGGTCCATTCCCAAAAAGTGGTGGGTTTTTCCTGCGTTTCGGCTAACCTATCGTACAGCAATGGACGGACTTTTCCAGCAAGGAAGCGAGGCAGCCAATGGAGATTCGCATGGCGAAGGCAGGATCGCCGGTCACGGGGGTCGCGGAAGTTGTCGCCCGGATGCAGCGGCAGCTGCCGACGCAGCAGGCCGAGTGGCTTGAGCAACTCCGTGACCGTCCCGAGACGTTTGCCGAGCTGGAGCGCAAGGTTCATGGCGCCTTTCAACAGCTGGCCGACCAGGTGGTTGCCGGCCTGCTGGCCGAAGCGACCAAGCCCGCCGAGTGGGCCCGCGAATCAAAAAAAGCGTAGTCGCAGCGTCGCCGACGAAACTTCGCTCGGGAGAAGTTCGGCCGTTGACGCTGCGACTTTTGGGCGGCTTGGTGCTGTGGGTGAGCACGATTTACTGCGGACCGGCGGCCTGTGGTGGCAAGGGCCGGGGTCGCGAAGGCGCTGGTCTGTACCCGGAGTTGGCGGTCCTGAGATTTCAGGAAGGGGACAGCCCGGCGTTGTGCAGCCTGGTGGCACGGGCGACGGCGCTGCTGCCATCGTACGCCATGACCCAGCAGGAATTGGCCCAGCGTGGTGTGCCCCTGGACATTAAGGTGGTCCATGGCATCGCGGGCCAGGTGGGGGCGGCGACGCTGGCGTGGCGCACGCGGGAATTGCAGAGGTATCGTGACGGTGCGCTGCCGGCGGGGACCGAGTTTACGGGCAAACGGTTGGCGGCGTTTGTGGATGGCGGCCGCACGCGGTTGCGGCGGGTGACGCGCAAGCAGCGCGGCCGCGGCCAGCACAAAAAGCAAAAACGCCGCTACAAGGCAGACTGGCGTGAACCCAAGCTGCTGATCATCTACGAGGTGGATGACCAAGGGCGGATGGTGCCGGGAACGCGGCCGATCGTCGACGGCACGTTTGGCGGTCCGGATGAGTTGATGGAATTATTGGCGATGCACTTGCATCGCTTGGGCGCGGCGAAGGCAACCGTGATTTCGCTGGGGGCGGACGGAGCGCCGTGGTTTTGGGATCGGCTCGATTGGGTGGTGCAGCGGGTCGGCCTGCCTGCCGAGCGTGTGGTGAAGACGTTGGATTGGTGCCACGGCGTGCACCAGATCAGTTTGGCATTGGCGCACCTGATCGCCGACAGCGCGGAACGCAAGCGGGTGTTCAAGAAACTACGCAAGTGGCTGCGTCAGGGCAGCTGGCAACGGGTGGCCAACGAGTTGACGGGGATGGCGTGGGCGCAGGAGTTGCCGCTGGACCATGCGGTGTGGACACCGATCCTGTATGTGGAGCGCCACGGCGAAGGGGGCCATTTGGACTACGCGCGTTACCGTCGTCGCGGTCTGCCGTCGGGAAGCGGGGCGATTGAGAGCGCGATCCGTCGGGTCATCAACCTGCGGCTGAAGGGAAACGGCATCTACTGGCTGGAGGATAACGCGGAGGCGCTACTGGTGATTCGTGCCAACGTGCTCTGCAATCGCTGGGAGGAAACGTTTGCGCGGGTGTGTGAGAGCATGGCCAGCAACCGCCGATTGGATTGGGCATGGCAGTCGCCAGACATGCTTGACGCACTGAACTCGGACGTCCCCGTTAAACCGCCGGAGCCACAACTCCAAGGTACCAAAGGAAGCTATGGCGCAGCGGCATAAGCACGTTTTTGGAATGCGCCCGCTACGAAGACAACTGCTCCCTCCTCGGCGTGCCGTAACCCGCTGGAGTAATGCAATGGATCAGGGCCCACTGGTAACGGAGCAGATC
The DNA here is from genome assembly GCA_963834865.1 of uncultured Gemmataceae bacterium. Lineage (GTDB taxonomy): Bacteria > Planctomycetota > Planctomycetia > Gemmatales > Gemmataceae > CAWIDK01. Next base: position 500,094 of record CAWIDK010000001.1, on the reverse strand, counting down.
GACGCGGCTGCCCGGTTCCTCGGCGAGTTCCAGAAGTGCTACCCAGTGCAAGCCGCCTTTTGGGTCAAGGATAGCGACGACGGCAACTGGCGCCTCTTTGTCGCATCCGACCAGATCACGGACGACAATTTCGACGTTGCCTACGGCGAGGTTGGCCGCGTCGCCTGCGACCTCAACGACCCCTGCTTCGACATGTTCCAGGTGAAAGTGGTCGGGGTCGATGACCCGTTGGCGCAGGTAGCGCTGGCGATTCGTCGACGCTACCCCGGGCGGTCGCCCACCTGGTTCAACGGAAACACGTTCAACGGCCTCGGCGTGGAACAGGCCTACGTTTACCCGTCGCCGCTGCCGGTCCCGGCGTCCTGAGGCAATAGGGTGCCCGGGAAAGAGCCGGACCGCGCACAAGAGAGCGGAACCCGCGTAGGCTCGGTACACCATGCGTGGAAAACGTCGATGCTGCTTGGTCACAGGAACCAACCACCCTGATTTCTTGCGTGGGAAGGAGATTCCCTCCGCGCTATCACCCACGAAGCAGCCAACGACAGGCACTGCGAAGCCTCTGGCCGCACAACCGCTTACCTTTCGGGAGAATGCGAAGCTACAGCTAAGAAATGCCAATCGCCTTCGCCTTCAACTGCAACGGAATCGAAAACGCTTCCGTGCTCAGGTTCAACAGGCTCGAAAAGGGATTATTCGTAAAGCTACCCGGATACCCGTCAAGCACGGCGCAGACCTTGCGACCTTAAGTTATTTCCTCGACAATCCGATCATTGATGTCGATAAGATTATTCGCGGATACCTTCGAGGACACGGCGTTGACGCAAGTGCACGGCTGACCCGAAAGGTGTTGCGAGATTTCCGCGCGTACCTGCGCGGTCCTTTCAGCAGGCTTTCTATTGAGCAATTGCCACTGAAGGGTCGGGCAGAAACGGGGCATCGTGGAGTAATCCGCAATCCAGTGGAAATCGTAGCCCTCGGGCCCTGACACAAGCACGTCATCCGACAAAGGCGCGTAGACTTTTTGGGGCATTGGCGCTGAAGTAACCAATCATGTAAACCACCACCATTCGCAATCCAAATGGCCAAGACACTCTCTTTCCTCGCAAATGGAACACTTCGCTTGGTAACGGGGTTTTATTCCGACATAACCAGGGAGCAGGCCGAAGCATTTCGGATTCTCTTCGAGGCTGCAATGGCAAGGATACCCGACTCCGTGCAACGGCACATCGAAAAACACTGGGATTCACGTACCGTGCCGAGCGCGTACCGCGCAGATTGGCAACGTCTCCTGGCCGATCAACCCTGGATCATGTTGGTTACCGGGCGGCGCCTTCCGGCGTGCAACCGAGAGGGGCATGCTTTGCTGTTCTCGGTGGACACATTGAAAGACATGGGCGACGCGCTTGCCGTCAAAGCCATTTTGCATGAGATAGCCCATGTCGTGCTCTATGCTCAAGGCGACGCAGATCACTTATGCAACGAAAACCGTCCGGGCAACTTCATATATCAAGCGGCCGAAACGGGCGTAGATCGACTGCTTTTGAGCTGGGGCGTTGATCAGTCGGATCTGCTGGAATGGAGTCGAAGAATCGCATGCGATTAAGTCATGCCGTCTTGGGGCAATGACAACTACTCTTCGTCAGCATCGGCATTGCTTGAGCGTTGTTCTCGCACAAGGGCGCTGGCTCTGGAGAAATCACGGTTCGCCTGATCGCCCTGTCCGAGCATCAAATGGAGAAAGCCGCGCCTTGAATATTTTTCCGGGTCTTTCGGATCCAGTTCTATTGAGCGGCAGAAATCGCGCAAGGCAGCGTCGTAATCTTTCAAATTCAGCTTGATGTTTCCACGAGAAAAGATCGCCTCCGCATTGTCCTGCTCCCCCAAGGCTACGGCGTGGTAGCATTCTAACGCCATGTCGAGATAGCCCATGTCTTCAAGGAACGCCCCCTTTCCCAAGCGAATGTCCGACCTCTTTGCGTCCAGAGCTATCGCATGGTCAAAGTCTGCCAACGCACTACCATATTCGAGAAGCTGGCAGCTAATCTCCGCCCGGTGCCAATAAACATCGGGATCGCGCGGACTCTTCACTGCCAACCGGTCCAAAAAAGCCTTTGCTTCGGGGAGCAGGCCGCACTCGAAGGCGTCGTCTGCCCGGTTCCAAAGCATCTCCACCTCCGTAGGGCGCATCGCCTCCAGGACGTTTTCAATCCCCATGAGCCGTCGGGGAGGCTTCGCAAACTCTGCCTCGACTTTCGCCACAAGCTGCGCTGGAAGGTTAAACAGTCCCACATTTCCAGCACATGCAATTGGCTGAGGGAACCATACGGGTTTTTGCAGCAGATAACAATTCGGCCCGTAGGCCCACGGGTCGCCTTCCAATTTCGCGTTCATCTCAACAACGTCAGCCAACTCGACGGCGCCAATAATGCATCCGAAGGCCAGCCAAGAAGGCGCGAAGGCAACGCCTGGATTATTTTTCTGGAACGCAAGATAATCCTGTTTGTTCGCAGAACTGTGCACTAGGAGTTTGCCACGGTGAGAAGACGATTTGCTCTTATTCTCGACACGCTTCTCCCCTATCACGATGAGCCATGCATAGGGCTGCCGAACGGACAAGCATTTGTAGAAGTTACCCACTGCGTTACCCTCCAAACGGCCATCGTGCCTACGTGGCACGATGATCCGCTAGCTCAGGATCTCACCGACGGTGTCCCGCCAGCGTGGCGGGACGGTCAGGCAAGCACGCGGGCGCTCCTCGGGCGTCAGCAGAATGTAACGAAGATCGGGCGTGTTCCTGTCGTGATCGGTGATGGGGATGACGATCGGCCCGTCGGCCGTGCGCAGGAGGTAGACCGCTTGCCCGCCGATATAGTACTGTAGCTTGAGTTGCTCCTCAACTTCCCGTCGGCGTCGATTCCCGCGCCAGCCATATTTCTTACACCATCGCTCGGCGTCATCGCTAACTTCAGAAGGGGTAGTAAGGTCGCACAGCGTCGCACAGCCGAACCCGCGCTGGTTGCGCTTCTCCCGGGCAGGGAGCAGCAGGATCAAACGGCTTGCCTCGCGAACTCTGCAGCGCTCGCCCTTGCTCGCCGGTAAGTTCGATTTCGCTCATTTGAGCCTCGCAAACGAAATCCCTTCCATTTATTTTCGTCATTCGGATTCCTTGCCCACGTGGATTATACTCGTTGGCGGGACGCCAGCAGCGCGGTATTCTGGGAGCATTCGGAGCTGCTGCATGCCGAGGATTCCCAGCGTGCACAGGCCGGCGGCGAACCAGCCCGCGAGAACCACCAGGTGCCAGGCGTGCGTCACCGTCATCGGCACCACCGGATGCTCGCGATCGCCGAGGATGTAGACGCCCTTCTTTTCAAGCTGCACGCCGAGCAGGCCGGCCATCATCGCCATCGGGCGACCGCCGTTGGGACTTGGCGTCTTCGCCCGGTCGCGGCGGTAGATGCGCCAGCTACGCGCGACATCTCGGCCGGTAACCCAGCCGGCGAGCAGCAGCAGCGCCGCCGTGAGGCGCGCGGGCACAAAATTCACCACGTCGTCGAGCCGGGCCGAGGCCTTGCCCACCGCCTCGAAGGGCCCGCGGTAGCCGACCATCGCGTCAAGGGTGTTGATCGCACGGTAGGCAATGGCGCCAGGGACACCGAACAGGACGAAAAAAAAGAGCGGCGCAACGAAGCTATCCGACGCGTTCTCGGCGAGGGACTGAATCGTGGCCGTCAACAGGGCTTCCTCATCGAGCTGAGCCGGGTCGCGGCTGCACAGGGAACGCAGCGCTTCCCGGGCGCGGGGTAAATCGCGCGCTGCGACGGGGACGCGAACGCGCTCGCCGGCCGCGCCGAGCTCGTGCAGGGCCAAGGATGCTTTGAGCAGAAATGTCCCCAGCACAATCTCCAGCCAGGGGGTGCCGGCCGCGAGGTACAGGGCGGCCAGCGCCGCAGCGCCGCTGAGTGTCGGGACGCTGACCGCAAGGAACACGCCAAAAGCGAACTGGCGCCACCGCCCGTGGGCGACGCTGCCAGTGTCGCCATTGGCGGCGACGCTGGCAGCGTCGCCCACGGGCACGGGGGCCCACCTGAGCAACACGGTGACGACCTTGCCCATCCACACGACGGGGTGCATCGAACCGGGATATTCGCCGAGGAAGCGGTCCAGCAGCAAGGCGCCGGCCAATGTGAGAAACGGCGTTGCCGATTCCAATTCCATTAGGCCCCCGCATCCGTGACGCCGGCGGCCTTAAACGTCGCCATTTCACGTAGAAGGCGCAGGGACGCTTCGACCAGGTTCATGGCCAGCAGGGCCCCGGTTCCCTCTCCCAGCCGCATGTCCAGATCGAGCAGTTGCCGCAGATCGAGGCGTCCGAGGATGAAGGCATGCCCCGGCTCGACGGAGCGGTGGGCGGCAATGAGGTATTCGCGGGCGGCGGGGCACATTCCCGCAGCGACCAGAGCGGCCGCCCCCGTGATGAAGCCGTCCAGCACCACGGGGATCTTGCGGGCGGCTGCTCCGAGGATGACGCCGGCAAGTCCCGCGATCTCGAAGCCGCCGACCTTCGCCAGCACGTCGAGTGGGTCGGCGGGGTCCGGCTGATTGATCGCCAATGCCTGCACTATCGCCGACACCTTGCGCCGCAGCCGCGCATCGTCGACACCAGTGCCGCGCCCGGTCACCAACTCCGGTGGCTGGCTGAGCACGGCAGCCGTGATCGCGCTGGCGGCGGTGGTGTTGGCGATTCCCATGTCGCCCACGGCCAGCAGTCCCACCCGCGCCGCGTGCAATTCGGCGGCGAGAGCGATGCCGATTTCCAGAGCCTGCACCGCGGTCTCGCGGCTCATGGCCGGCCCGCGTGCGAAGTTGGCCGTCCCGGCGCCCAGGCGGCGGGACCGTAGCGCACAGGGGTCCGGAGTCAGGGGCCAGGGGTCAGGGGTCAGCGCTTCACTGATCGCAGACCCCGGACCCGTGGCTCCTGACCCCTGATCCTTGGTGCCCATGTCGACCACGACCACCCGGGCCTGCTGCTGGCGCAAGAACGTTAAGGGCCGCCCCGCCGGTTGCGAAATTCCGCACCATCTGCGCCGTCACCTCTTGCGGGTAGGCACTGACGCCCTCCTCGGCCACCCCGTGGTCGGCGGCCATCACGACCACCGCCTTGGCCGGCAACTCCGGCTCCGGCGTGCGGTAGATGGACGCCAGCCGGCAGGCCAATTCCTCTAGCCGCCCAAGACTGCCGCGCGGCTTCGTCTTGCCGTCCATCCGCGCTTGCGCCTGCAAGGCGGCATGGCGACAGGCCGGCGCGACGGCGGCACAGGTGCGCTCAAGCAACGTCATGGTGGGTTCCCGGTGCGGCTGGAACGATCGGCGCCGGCTTCAAACGCAGAATGACGCCCATGACGCCAAAATAGACCTCGTCCGCCAGTTCGGCCAACCGCTGGTGAGCGAGCCCGGTCACGTCGCGGAAGGTGCGGCCCAGCGGCGTCTCCGGCACCAGGCCCAGACCGACCTCGCTGGTCACGATCACCGCATGGACCCGCCGCCGGTCGAGGACATCGGCGAACTCGTTCACTCGCCGCAGCACCGCCTCGGCATCGTGGCCGCCCAATAGCAAGTTTGCCAGCCAGAGGGTTAGGCAATCGAGCACAACGACATCGTGTTCTTCCACGCGCCGAAAAACCTCCGCGATTGCGAGCGGCTCTTCCACGGTCTGAAAATCCGTCCCGCGCGTCGTGCGGTGGCGGCGGATGCGTGCGTGCATTTCATCATCGCCGGGCTGGGCCGTGGCGACGAAGAGCCGGCGGTGGCCGAGGCCTCGGGCCAGGGCCAGAGCAAAGTCGCTCTTGCCCGAACGCGTCCCACCACCGACGAGGACGACTCGTCCGTGCGTCACAGCGTTCTCCTTCACCCTAAACTGGAAGACCGGACAACTTGAAGGGAAAGCATACGGAAAGAGTGCGGTAGCCTGAAGAGAGGAACCACGAATCATACGAATAAGAAATGGGCCAACGCCGCGGTCTTGATTCGTGTAATTCGTGCGATTCGTGGTTGAATAGAATTACCGGGTCCCGTCATCCACCGGAGTCGTGCCATGTCCGCGTCCGCCGATCGCAATCTGCTCTTCGGCATCCTTGCGCTGCAGATGGACTTCATCAGCCGTGATGCCCTGATCCAGGGTATGCACGCGTGGGTCCTCGACAAACGCAAGCCGCTGGGCCAGATTCTCGTCGACACCGGCGCCCTGTCGGCCCGCGTGCGCGACGTGGTCGACGTGATGATCGATATGCACGTTGCCCAGCACGGCAACGATCCACAGCAGAGCCTCGCCGCAGTCAGCTCGGCGGACTCGATTCGCCGCGAACTCAAGCAGATCGCCGACCCGGACGTTGAGGCCAGCATCGCGCATCTCGCGCAGGCCGGGCCGCACGATGACCCAAACCCGACCTCCACCTTCGCGGGCACGCCGACCTCCGCCGGCACGCGCTTCCGCATCTTGCGGCCACACGCGAAGGGCGGCCTGGGCGAGGTCTTTGTCGCCAGCGATGTCGAGTTGCACCGCGAGGTCGCGCTCAAGGAAATACAGGCTCGCCATGGCCACGATCCGGCGCAACGGCGCGCTTCCTCCTGGAGGCCGAGATCACCGGCGGTCTGGAACATCCGGGTATCGTGCCGGTCTACGGCCTGGGCCAGCACCCCGACGGTCGGCCGTTCTACGCCATGCGTTTCATCCGCGGCGACAGCCTCAAAGAGGCCATCACGCGTTTCCACGGGCGACAAACTTCCGAAGTCTCCGAGACTTCGGAAGTTTGGGGAGATCGCCCTACTGCCGGCGAGCGGCGCGTTGCGTTTCGCGAACTGCTGGGCCGGTTCATCGACGGGTGCAACGCCATCGCGTACGCCCACAGCCGGCGCGTGCTGCACCGCGATCTCAAGCCGGGCAACATCATGCTCGGCAAATACGGCGAAACGCTGGTGGTGGACTGGGGACTCGCAAAAGCAGGAGTCAGGGGTCAGGAGTCCGGGGTCAGGGAAGAGACGGCGTCGACGGTCGAAGCGGCGCTACGGCCGGAATTGGCGAGCGGCAGCGCGGAAACCGTGGCGGGCACTACCATCGGCACGCCGGCCTACATGAGCCCCGAACAGGCCGCCGGCCGGCTCGACCAGATCGGCCCCGTAAGTGACGTCTACGGCCTTGGGGCGACGCTCTACTGTGTTTTGACCGGCCGGCCGCCTTTCGAGGGCGAGACGGCCGAAGTGTTGAAGCGCGTCCAGGCCGGCGATTTCCCGCGCCCCCGGCAGGTCGCGCCTGACATTGCGCTGGCTCTGGAGGCCATTTGTCTCAAGGCGATGGCGCTGCGGCCGCAAGACCGCTACAGCTCGCCGCGTGAATTGGCCGACGACGTGGTGCACTGGTTGGCCGACGAACCGGTACGTGCCTGGCCGGAGCCACTCGCGGTCAAGACGGGTCGCTGGGTGCGCCGACACAAGCCGCTGGTGAGCGGCGCGGCGGCGGCGGCGTTCGTCGGCATGGTGGCGTTGACGGCCGGCCTGCTCTGGTACCAGGACGAGCAGCATCGCCGCGTCAACGAGCACGCGCTGCACCAGGCGGCGGTAGAGCGCAAGAATGCACTGACGGCAGCGGCGGTTCGCCAGGCGTTGGAACAGGCGGAGCAGGCGCGCGCGGAGCTGCACGCGATCCTACAAAAGCCGGGCGGCGTCTTCGCCCTGCTTAACGAGCCACAGCGCTGGCAAGCGGACCTCCGGGCTTCGCGGTCATCGCTCGAGCGCGCCTGCGCCCTGCTGGCCAATGCCGAGCACGGAGTGGACCCGGTGCTGGCGCAGCGGGCGGCGGCGCTGGCAGTGCTGCTGGATCGGGAGGACGGCGACTGTGTCCTGGCAGTGAACCTGGAGAAGATCCGTATGCATAAGGCCACGCTCGTCGAAGGAAGGTTCGACAACGCGGGGGCGGACAGAAAGTATCCCGAGGCATTTTCAGCGGCCGGTTTTGCAGTTTTGACAAGCGCGCCCGACGCCGTGGCGGGGCAGTGCTCGGCGTCGCCAATCAAGGAGGAGCTGGTGGCGGCACTGGACGACTGGGCCTACGTCGCGTTCCGGCTAGGCGAATTCGAGGAGGCCGGAAAACTGCTGGCGGTCAGTCGCCTGGCGGCGCCCGACCCAGCATGGGGCGATCGCTTGCGGCGACTCGATGCCTGGCGTAACCGACGCGCCTTGGCGGCGCTGGTTCAGCAGGTGCCGACGGGTGTGTCACCACCACTGCTGGAGTTGGTTGGCAACTTGCTCGCGGACGACAAGCCGATGAAGGCGGCATGGCTGCGGCAGGCGCAGGCACAATACCCGGCGGACTTCTGGCTCAACCTTGAGCTGGGAGACGCACTGATCGAAACGAACCCGCTGGAGGCGGTAGGGTTTCTCCGGGTTGCCGTCGCCGTGCGGCCACGTAATAGCGCCGCATTTAACAACCTCGGCTGTGCCCTTATGGAGCACAAGCAGATGGTCGAAGCCAGCGCCGCCTACACCAAGGCGATCGAGTTCGATCCAACCGATCCCGTGGCCCATTCCAACCTCGGCGCTGCCTTCGTTAAGCAGAAGAAGCTGCCCGAGGCCACCGCGGCCTTCCGCAAGGCCATCGCCATCACTCCGAAATCCGCCAATGCCTACACCGGCCTGGGCGTGGCACTGCACGATCAGGGAAAGCTGGACGAGGCCATCGTCGCCTACCGGCAGGCCATCGCCATCGATCCGAAATACGCGGACGCCTGGAACAACCTCGGCGTTACCTTCGCTGACCAGAATCAGCTGCCCGAGGCGATCGCCGCCTACAAGCAGGCCATCGCCGTCGGCCCGAAGGACGCCAATGGCTACTACAACCTTGGCAATGCCCTTGCCAGGCAGAGGCAGCTGCTGGAGGCGGGTGCCGCCTTCCAGAAGGCCATCGACATCAATCCGAAACATGCCAAGGCCTGCTGCAACCTCGGCATTGCCCTCTTGGAGCAAAGGCAGCTGGTCGAGGCCTGCGCGGCTTTCAAGAGAGCCATCGAGATCGATGTGAAGGAGGCGTTTTCGTGGTTGGGCCTCGGTGCGGCGCAGCACGACCTGGGAGAATTCGATCGCGCCGTCGAGAGCCTGCAGCGCGCGCTCGGCGTGCTGCCGCCGGGCGATTCTCGGCGCGGCATGGTCCAGGTCCGGATCAAGTCATGCGAGCAGATGTTGGCGCTCGAGCAGCGCTTGCGACTGGCGCTTGAGAGTAAGGAATCGGTCGGACCCAAGGAACGATTGCAACTGGCCGCACTGTGCGAGCAATTCAAGAGTCGCTACGTGACTGCGGTCAGGCTGTACCAAGATGCGTTTGCGGCCCAGCCGGCTGTGGCCGAGGACGCCACGCAGCAGCACCGCTACAACGCCGCCTGCTCGGCCGCGCTCGCAGGCGCCGGACACGGTCACGAAGCCAGTCAGCTTGCGGACGCTGCGAAGGCTCGACTCCGCCAGCAAGCCTGCGACTGGTTGCAGGCGGACCTGGACCGTTACAACAAGCAGCTCCCGCAGGCCAAGCCTGGTTTGGTCCTGCACATCGAGGCGCGGCTCTCGCACTGGCAGGCTGACGCCGACCTGGCCGGGGTACGCGAACCTGGCGCTCTGGCCGGCCTACCCACCGAGGAACGCGCGCTGTGGACCGCCCTCTGGCCCAAGGTGGCCGCGCTGCTCAAGGATATCCGCAGCCGCTTCACCGAAACCCGCGTCGATGGCACCCTGTCCGCGAACGAAAAGGGCAAGGTCCACGACTGGAAGCTGGCCCTCGGCCGGACGTACGTCATCGACCTGGAGAGCACCGCATTCGATCCGTTCCTGAAGCTGGAGAGCCCCGACGGCAAGCTGGTCGCCGAGAACGATGACATTGTGCCCGGCTTAAATCTCAACTCGCGGCTGATCTTCACCGCACCGGCCGACGGCGTCTACCGCATCGTCGCCACCGCGTTCGAGCAGTCCGGTACCGGACCGTACACGCTGCGCATTCGCGAGTTCACCGCGCCAAAGCCGTAGTGCTGTGGGGGCACGTTTTCAACTTGCCCTTTCGGTTGCCAGCTTGCGATAATCGGGGGAAATGCTGAGTCACGCTCACCGGAGTCGCGTCATGCCATCATCCGCCGCCGATCGCAATCTTCTGTTCGGCATCCTCGCGCTGCAGATGGACTTCATCAGCCGCGACGCCCTGATCCAGGGTATGCACGCCTGGGTCCTCGACAAGAGCAAGCCGCTCGGCCAGATCCTCGTCGAAACCGGCGCCCTGTCGGCCCGCGTGCGCGACGTGGTCGACGTGATGATCGATACGCACGTTGCCCAGCACGGCAACGATCCGCAGCAGAGCCTCGCCGCCCTCAGCTCGGTCGGCTCGGAGGTCCGCGATCTTGCCAGGATCGGCGACGCCGATGTTCTCGCGGCGCTCGCCACACTACCGCCGCCGGTCGGCGCACGACCATCCGACGAGGATGGGGTCAATGCCATTGCCACGCTTTCCTTTCCCGGCACTGCCGATGGCCGGGGCCGGTTTCGCATTTTACGGCCGCACGCGGAGGGCGGTCTGGGCACGGTGTCGGTGGCGTTGGATCAGGAGCTGCAGCGCGAGGTCGCCCTCAAGGAAATCAAGGAGCAGTACGTCGACAGCCCCGAGGCGCGCGCTCGCTTCCTGTTGGAGGCCGAGATCACCGGGGCGCTGGAGCATCCGGGCATCGTGCCGGTCTACAGCCTCGGCAGCTACGGCGACGGCCGGCCGTTCTACGCGATGCGCTTCATCAAGGGGGACAGCCTCAAGCAAGCGATCCAGCAGTTCCACCACCCCACGCCGCGGGCCGAAAGGCCCGCGGGTTCCGCGGACTTCCACTCCCTCGCCTTCCGCAAGCTGCTCGGCCGCTTTGTGGACGTGTGCAACGCCGTCGCCTACGCCCACAGCCGCGGCGTGTTGCACCGCGACCTGAAGCCCGGCAACATCATGCTGGGCAAGTACGGCGAAACGCTGGTGGTCGATTGGGGCCTGGCACGCACCGCCAAGGATGCGACCACGGCCCAATCTAGCGAATTGGTAGTACGGCCCACGGCGTCGGCCAGCGGCAGCACGCTGACCGTGGCGGGCATGGCCATGGGTACGCCCGCGTACATGAGTCCGGAACAGGCGGCGGGCCGGCTCGATCAGCTCGGCCCGCCCGCCGACGTCTACTCGCTCGGCGCCACCCTGTACCACCTGCTGACCGGTCAGGCTGCCTTTGCGGGGAGCGATCCGGTCGAGTTACTTGCCCAGATCCAGCTCGGCGAATTTCCGCGACCTCGGCAAGTGATGGCGGAGGTGCCCGCAGCTCTGGAAGCCATCTGCCTGAAAGCGATGGCCGTTGAGCTCAGGGACCGCTATGCCACCACGCGCGAGCTCGGCGAGGAGATCGAGCGCTGGCTGGCGGACAAGCCGGTGCGGGCCTGGCCGGAGCCGTGGACCATCAAGACGGGCCGGTGGGTGCGCGGCCACAAGCCGCTGGTGAGCGGCATGGCCGCCGCGCTGCTCGTCGGGATGTTCGCCACAGCCGCCGGCCTGCTCTGGCATCAGGACGAGCTGAACCGGCGCGCCAACGAGCTGAACCGCCGCGCCAACGCGCGGGCCACGGCGGAAGCGTCGGCGCGGGAGGCGCTGAAACAGGCGCAGCAGCGGCGCGCGGATCTGCACGCGATCTTGCAAAAGCCGGGCGGCGTCTTCACCCTCTTGAATGAGCCGGCCCGCTGGCAGGCGCATGTCGAAGGCGCGACGGCAGCACTGGACCGGGCGCGGGTGCTGCTGGCCAACGCCGATGGAGCGGTGGATCCCCAGTTGAGTATGGGGATTGCGAACTTGCACGCCCTCCTGGACCGCGATGAGGAAGACCGCAAGCTGGCCAATTACCTCGACGCCATCCGCATGGAACATGTCGGCTGGGCCTGGACCGTGCAGGCCTATGGCAAGGCGTTGCCCGACGTGACCGCCAAGACCGCTGACGCGGCGACCGTTGCCGCGCGGTTCACGGCGGCGCCCATCAAGGAGCAGCTGCTGGCAACACTCGACAATTGGGCCCTCACCGCATGGGCCGTCGACACGGACAAGGACCTGGTCCCGCACCTCCTGGACATTGCTCGGCGCATGGCACCGGATCCTGCCTGGGGCGATCGGGTCCGACAGGACGGCGCCTGGAGCGACAAGGAAACGCTGGCCAAGCTCGCCGAAGCAGCGCCGGTTGCCCGCCTGTCACCGGTGCTGCTCGACCTCATCGGCATGTGGCTCGTACGCGACGGTCATCCCCTCCGGGAGCCCTGGTACCGGCGCGCCCAGTGGCTGCACCCGGGTGACTTCTGGCTCAACCTCCAGCTCGCAGACGTACTCTACCACAACGGCAAGTCGGCCGAAGCGGAAGGCTATTATCGGGCCGCGCTGGTTATCCGGCCGAGGAGCTACCGCATATACCACGTATACAACAACCTCGGCAATGCCCTGCATCACCAGAATAAGCTGCCCGAGGCGATCGCGGCTTATGAAAAGGCCATCGACAACAACGCGCACCACCCGTTCGGTCACAACAATAAAGGGACGTGCTTGAGAGAACAGAATAAGCTGGCCGAGGCCATCGTGGCGTTTGCCAAGGCGGTCGAGGTCGAACCGCGCTTTGTCACGGCGTATCTCAACCTGGGCAGCGCTCAGTACGACCTGCAGCAGTGGGGCGCGGCGATCGCCACGTACCGGAAGGCCCTCGAGGTCGAGCCTCACAACTTTGCGGCCCGCAAAAAGCTGGGCGAGACCCTGGTCGCCAAGGGCCGGCCCGACGAGGCCATTGCCGAATACCAACAGGCGATGAAACTCGATCCAAAGCTTCCGGACCCTCACTATTCTTTGGGAACGTTGCTGTTCCGCCAGGGACGATTCGAGCAAGCGGCTGCGGCCATGAAGCAGGCTCGTGAATTGATGCCGGCCGGCCACCCGTTGCGTGCCGACGCCGAGCGCAACCTCAAGCAATATGAACGCATGGTGGTCCTGGACCGTTATGTCGCGACACGTGCGTTCACGGGACTCCGGGAAGGCGTTACCTGCGTCGCCGTGCATGCCGGCAGCAAGCGTGTTGTGACCGGGGTTCACAAGACGGTGCGCCGGTGGGATCTGGAGAGCGGCACGGAGTTGCCAGGCCTCGAAGGCCACACCGACGTCATTTGGGCGCTGGCGCTATCCCCCGACGGCAAGCGCACCTGTCTGCCGGCCAGGAGCGTACGGTGCGGCTCTGGGATCTGGATAGCGGCAAAGAGCTGAAGTGCTTCACAGGTCACCAGGCCAACATTGCGAGTGTCGCCTTCACCGCCGACGGTCGCCGAGCCGTATCTGGCGCCGGGGATCGTACCGCGCGCTTGTGGGACGTGGAGACCGGACAGGAGCTGCAGCGGATGGACATCGCGGCGCCGGTTACCGCCGTGGCCATCACCACGGACGATCGGCGCGTCCTGCTCGGCAGCGACGATGGTTGGCTGCGTTATTGGGATCTGCAGCAAGGCTGGGAGCTGTGCCGGCTGGCTTGCCCGAAGGGAACCGTGGAGGGAGTCGCCATCGCGCCCGACGGCATTCGCGCCCTGGCAGCGCACGCGGATAACAGCGTGCGGCTGTACGACCTTCAGGCCGCCAAGGAGCTGCGCCGCTACAACGGTCACAGCGAACGCGCAGGATTGCGTCGTCCTGTTGCCGGACGGGAAACACTTCCTCTCCAGCGGCGCGGACCGAACGGTACGGCTCTGGGAACTCGATTCCGGGCGGGAGCTGTGCTGTTTCGAGGGGCACAGCGGCCGCGTCCGCAGCATCGCGCTTGCTCCCGGCGGCCGTGTCGTGTCGGGAGGCTTCGACGCAAGTCTGGCGCTCTGGAAGCTGCCGGGTGCGGAATACAAAAAGACCGTTGAAGTCGCTCCCAAGGACGCCAGATACCACGTCAACCTGGGCAACGCCCTGGCTGGGCAAGGCAAGCGCGACGAGGCGATCGCCGAGTATCGCAAGGCGACCGAGTTAGACCCGAAAGGCGACTATGCTTATTACCGGTTAGGCGTTGTTCTCAGGGAGAAGGGGGACCTGGACGGCGCGCTTGCCGAATTCCGTCGGGCCTGCATGGTCAATCCCTTTGGCTGGGGAGCGCGCGGCGAGCTTTTCCCGATCCTGGCCCGGCGAGGCCAGCTCAAGGAAACGCAGGAATTTCGTGCCGCCTGGCAAAAGGCCCTGGAGAAGAACCCGCCGGAACATGGGGCCTGGTCCGGATACGCCGAGCTGTGCCTGTTTCTTGGCCTGGACGAAGAATATCGCCGCCACCGTCCGCTGCTGCTGGCGCGTTTCGGCGGCACGACCGATCCGGTCATTGCCGAGCGCGTCTCCCGGACTTGCTTACTGCTCCCCGCGTCGGGCGACGAACTGCAACGGGCAGCCGCTCTTGCCGATCGGGCGGCGGCGGCCGGGCCGAAGCATGGGCACTTCGGGTATTCCCTGGCCGCCAAGGGGTTGGCCGAGTATCGGCGGGAACGCTTCGATCGTGCCATCGATCTGTTGCAGCAAGCCGGGGCCCGCGGCGTGTGGATGCCGGTCACGCGCTTCATACTGCCGATGGCGCAGCACCGCTCCGGTCAAACGCGGCAGGCGCAGGAAAGCCTGGGCGCTGCGTGCAGTCCTACGACTGGAGTGAGACCGCGGCGGGGGACCCGGATCGGTGGATTGCCCATGTGTTGCGCCGGGAAGCCGAGGCCCTCGTCGTGCCGAACCTCGCCGCGTTCCTGACCGGAGCGTACCAACCCCGAGATACCACGGAGCGCCTGGAACTGATCGCCCCTTGCCGGTTCCGCAAGCGGTATGGGGCAGTGGCCCGCCTGTACACGGAAGTGCTCGCCGCCGAGCCAAAGCTGGCCAACGACCTGAAGGCCGGCCATCGCTACGCCGCCGCCGGTGCCGCGGCCCTCGCCGCCGCCGGTCAGGGTGAGGAGGCAAACAAGCTCGATAGCAAGGAGCGCGCCCGCTGGCGCAAACAGGCGGTCGATTGGCTGCACGCCGACCTGGCTCTGTGGACGAAACAACTCGATGGCAAATCGACGACTCCGGTTGCGCTGCAACAAACTCTCCAGCAGTGGCACGGGAATCCCGACCTGGCCGGACTGCGCGACCAGGACGCCCTCGCTGGGCTGCCGCCCGATGAGCGTCAGGCATGCCAAAAGCTTTGGGACGACGTGAACGCGCTGAGGGCGAGGTTGAACCACGAATCATACGAATCAAACGAATAAAAAAGGACGGAACGCCGCGGTCTTTATTCGTGTTCCGGATCAAGTGACCGTTAAGTAGAACGTCGCATCGGCGACGGCGCCCCCAACGGACACGGTTACGGTGAAGCTGCCGCGCTTGCCGTTGGCCTTGAGCGTCCGCGCCACGGCCAGGCCGGAGGCGCTGGTCGTCTTGAGGCCTGGTGCCGACGCCTTATTCTCGGGGAAAGAGCCGTCGGCGCCGGAGCTAGCCGGATTCACGGTGAACTTGACCGTGGCGCCCGACACCGGGTTGCCGAATTGGTCGGTGACCTCGGCGACCAGAGAGGGGAATGGTTTATTGAATTTGACCGTTTGGTTATTGCCGGACGACACGTCCACCGTGGCCGCCGACCCCGGAATGTTGGTCATCGTAAACATGACGGAGTTGACGTTTTGGGGGTTGACCTGGGCAACGAGGGTCCAGGTACCGGCCACCGTGTTGGCGAGGATCCCCTCTGGCGCCGTGGCCACGCCATTGCTGTCGGTCACGGAGGTGGCCACCGGCGGCAAGCTGCCGTTGGGGATGCCGATGGGACCCGCGCTCCACGCCCCCACACTCCAATCTACGGTCGTGCCGGCGTCCGGGCCGCTTGTGTCCAAAACCTGTACTTGTGGGAGGGGGTCGAGCGTGCCAAAGTCGGTGTTCACCGTGGCTTCGTAGACAACGGCAGCCAGCTTTTTGCCGATGACCGGCTTGGTGTAGGCCGCAATGCTGCTGATCGCGGGAGTGGCGTTGATGTAGATGGGCGGCGGCACGGTCAAACCTGTTTCGGGTCCATTCCCAAAAAGTGGTGGGTTTTTCCTGCGTTTCGGCTAACCTATCGTACAGCAATGGACGGACTTTTCCAGCAAGGAAGCGAGGCAGCCAATGGAGATTCGCATGGCGAAGGCAGGATCGCCGGTCACGGGGGTCGCGGAAGTTGTCGCCCGGATGCAGCGGCAGCTGCCGACGCAGCAGGCCGAGTGGCTTGAGCAACTCCGTGACCGTCCCGAGACGTTTGCCGAGCTGGAGCGCAAGGTTCATGGCGCCTTTCAACAGCTGGCCGACCAGGTGGTTGCCGGCCTGCTGGCCGAAGCGACCAAGCCCGCCGAGTGGGCCCGCGAATCAAAAAAAGCGTAGTCGCAGCGTCGCCGACGAAACTTCGCTCGGGAGAAGTTCGGCCGTTGACGCTGCGACTTTTGGGCGGCTTGGTGCTGTGGGTGAGCACGATTTACTGCGGACCGGCGGCCCGTGGTGGCAAGGGCCGGGGTCGCGAAGGTGCTGGTCTGTACCCGGAGTTGGCGGTCCTGAGATTTCAGGAAGGGGACAGCCCGGCGTTGTGCAGCCTGGTGGCACGGGCGACGGCGCTGCTGCCATCGTACGCCATGACCCAGCAGGAATTGGCCCAGCGTGGTGTGCCCCTGGACATTAAGGTGGTCCATGGCATCGCGGGCCAGGTGGGGGCGGCGACGCTGGCGTGGCGCACGCGGGAATTGCAGAGGTATCGTGACGGCGCGCTGCCGGCGGGGACCGAGTTTACGGGCAAACGGTTGGCGGCGTTTGTGGATGGCGGCCGCACGCGGTTGCGGCGGGTGACGCGCAAGCAGCGCGGCCGCGGCCAGCACAAAAAGCAAAAACGCCGCTACAAGGCAGACTGGCGTGAACCCAAGCTGCTGATCATCTACGAGGTGGATGACCAAGGGCGGATGGTGCCGGGAACGCGGCCGATCGTCGACGGCACGTTTGGCGGTCCGGATGAGTTGATGGAATTATTGGCGATGCACTTGCATCGCTTGGGCGCGGCGAAGGCAACCGTGATTTCGCTGGGGGCGGACGGAGCGCCGTGGTTTTGGGATCGGCTCGATTGGGTGGTGCAGCGGGTCGGCCTGCCTGCCGAGCGTGTGGTGAAGACGTTGGATTGGTGCCACGGCGTGCACCAGATCAGTTTGGCATTGGCGCACCTGATCGCCGACAGCGCGGAACGCAAGCGGGTGTTCAAGAAACTACGCAAGTGGCTGCGTCAGGGCAGCTGGCAACGGGTGGCCAACGAGTTGACGGGGATGGCGTCGGCGCAGGAGTTGCCGCTGGACCATGCGGTGTGGACACCGATCCTGTATGTGGAGCGCCACGGCGAAGGGGGCCATTTGGACTACGCGCGTTACCGTCGTCGCGGTCTGCCGTCGGGAAGCGGGGCGATTGAGAGCGCGATCCGTCGGGTCATCAACCTGCGGCTGAAGGGAAACGGCATCTACTGGCTGGAGGATAACGCGGAGGCGCTACTGGTGATTCGTGCCAACGTGCTCTGCAATCGCTGGGAGGAAACGTTTGCGCGGGTGTGTGAGAGCATGGCGAGCAACCGCCGATTGGATTGGGCATGGCAGTCGCCAGACATGCTTGACGCACTGAACTCGGACGTCCCCGTTAAACCGCCGGAGCCACAACTCCAAGGTACCAAAGGAAGCTATGGTGCAGCGGCATAAGCACGTTTTTGGAATGCGCCGACCTGTTTCTGAGGAGAGCGTGAGCGTGTACTTCCCAATCTGGAATAACCTCAGGTCGGCAAAGGTAGCCACGCCGTTGGTGACCGGTACGGAGATCGACGTGCCGTTGGGGAATCCCGGTCCGGTCATCGTCTCGGTCACCGTCGGGGCGCCGGTCACAGGAGTGAACGCCGTAACCGTGCCGCCGCCGGAATCGGCGAGACCGCTCGTTGTGTCCGTGTAGGTGAAAGTCGTCGGCGTCGGAGTGGAGGTGATGGTGTTAATGCCGTCGTAGCCGACCCCGACGCCGACGACGGCAACCGTCTGGCCGACTTGCAGCCCATGGGGCGCCGCCGTGGCGATGGTAACCGTGGTGCCCGATTCCGATGCTCCAGTGATCGTCGAGGCGGTGCTGGGCTGGACGAAGACGGCGGAGCAGCTGGTGCCGCTCATGCTGACGGCGACGACGCCGCCGGTGCCGCTGGCCATGGTGGTGTTGGCATAGGTGAACGACGTTGGTGTCGGGACTGAGAGGATGGTGGAGTAGCCGTCGTAGCCGGCGGGGCTGACGCCGGAGATGTTGACCAGCTGCCCGGGCTGTAAGCCGTTCGCGCTGGCAGTCGTCACGGTGGCGTCCGTGCAGTTGCCTGTGATGGAGGCAATACTACTGAACTCAGCGACCGGGCTGGCGGTGGTGGGGTTCCCGTTAGCGTCTGCGAAGTCGGCCGTGATGCCGAAACTCTGGCCGACGGCGACCGTCGGGGGCGGAGGGTTCGAGTAGACCACCTGAGTGGGCGGCGCCGAGGGCGCCGGCGGGGGCGTGGGGAAATCGTTGGTCAGGTCGAACTCGAGCGACTGATTGCCAATTTTCGCGGTCACCGGGTAATCACCGCCGTCATCGGCGACGCCGTTCGGCTGGACGCCGACGCTGGCGTAGCCCAGGCTGTTGGTGTCCACGGTCACGGTGTCGGCGGTCGAGTCCACCTCTGTGCCGTCGATCACGTCCGTGAAGCTGGCGGTGGCGACGCCGTCCGCACCCATGCTGAAAAGCACCGGTATGCCGTCGAGCGCGTTGCCATACGCATCGGTGACCTGCACGCTGAGCGGGTCGGCATCCAGCGTGGCCAGCGAGATGTGCTGCTTCCGCGGCGAGTTGGGCCCCGGCACGAGCTGGTCGCCGGCGCCGGTCTGCGAGCCAGCGGCCGGCTGTACGAAAATCGGAAGCTCCGACCCATGGAGGCTCGGGCTGCTGTTGTCCGTGGCGCTCAGGGCCTGGACGCCGACGGTTACCATGGTGCCCGAGAAGGTCCCCACGCCATCGGTCAGAGTGGAAGTCTGCGGCGAGAAGATCGCCTGGGGATCGGTGCTGCTGACCGCGACCGTGCCCGCGTAGCCGTAATCGGTTTTGCCGAACGGATCTGTGGCGGTGACGGTGAACGAGTGCGGAGCGCCCGCGTAAACGTTATCGGGGAAGCCGCTGACGACGAGTTGGGTGGCGGTGGCCTGGTAGGCGCCCAGGTCGGTGATCGCGCCGCGCGGGACGCCGCGCTGATCGGCGAGCGGGACGCCATCGTCAAGGGGCGCGCCGCCGGCGTTGGTGGGCCCGAGCCCGGCCGTGGTGAGGACGGGGCTGCCGGCCAATACTTCCATCGCGGGCGTCGGCCCGCCGTTGTCTTGCAAGGGGCCGAGCATCGGATCGGCGGGACTTATCAATGTCGAGTTCCCTTCGAGGCCGATGGTTCCACTTGTGCCCTGCTGCACCAGGGATGGTCCGGAAAACGTTGCGACCGCGGAGTTCGGGCCTGCTTTGGAATCGGTGACGAGGTCATGGCTGCCGCTCGTGCCGCCGAGGATATCGTTGGTCAGGAGGACGGTGGCGTTGGGCGAACTGTCATCGGGGATGTCCGACTCAATCAGGGCGAGGTTGTAGAGATCGTCGGCGTCGGCGTCGGAATTGCTGCTGCCGGCGACGACATAGTTGCCGGCAAGAGTGTCGTTGACGAGAATTGCGGTGCCGTTGAGGTTGAAGACAGCGCCGCCATAGCCGCTGCCGCCGGTGCCGTTGGGAGAAGTGCCGCCTAGAGCGATATTGGCGGCCAGGGTGGAATTGGTGATCGTGAGGGTGCCGCTGCCCATCGTGAGGCTGCCGCCCATATTGAAGATGGCACCGCCCATGCCGCCGCCGCCGCCGCCGCCGTTGAGAGCCCCGGCGGAAGAGCCACCACCGAAGCCGCCATCGCCGCCTCCATCGGGGCTAGCGCCGCCGCCCCCGCCGAAGCCGCCGTCGCCGCCGGATCCCGTGCCGGCGCCGCCACCACCGCCGCCGAAGCCGCCGGCGCCCCCGGGACCGCCGTCAATGCCACCGCCAGCGCCACCGCCGCCACCGCCCACGCCCCCGCTGCCGCCAGAGTTCAGGTAAGCCTCAGGGCCGCCGCCACCACCGCCGCCGCCAAATTCGCCGTCTCCGCCAGAACCCGGACCGCCGCTGCCGCCTTCTTGCTGACTGTTCGTTCCGTTTCCACCGCTGCCGCCCGACGCTGTGGATCCGGGGTCGCCTGCAGTCGCGAACCCGCCGCCGCCGCCCCCGCCGCCGGTATTTACGCCAAGGCTGCTACCGTCGCCCCCGTTGCCGCCCAAGCCCCCGCCGCCGCCGCCGCCGCTGAAATCACCATTTTGGACTTCACCAAAGTCGCTAGTCACCCCGTTGCCGCCCTGGGCGATGTTTAGCGTCAAGGTCACGCCGCTCAGGTTAAGCGTTCCCTGGTTGAAGATGGCCCCACCCAGGCCCGCCCCGCCGCCGCCGCCCAGCACGCCCGCGCCGCCGTTGCCGCCTTGTGCCAGGCCGCCTTCGATCGTGAGATTGCTCAACGTCAACGTCCCCGCCGCCAACGCGTTGTCGTCGAGGTCGCCGCCGCCGGACACGTAGAAGATCCGGAACGGCGTGGCGCCCGCCGCACGCTCGATGACGGCGCCGTTGCCGTTGATGGTGATGTTGCTGGCGATGGCTGGCAAGCCGTTCGGCCCGTACCAGGAATTGTCCGGGGTGGTCAACAGGTACGGCGCATAGGGGGCCGCGGCCACTACGCCCGTCGACGAGACGTCGAGGTTGATGACGTTGGGGAGGACCGTGTCCTTGTCGGCCTGATCGATCGCCTGAATCAAACCGAGGGTGTCGCCGGGGGCGATGTTCACGGCCGGCGGCGTAGTGTAGGTGGCCACGCTGGGAGCGTTGTCCTTCGCGATGGTCTTCGCGATCAACTCGCCCGGACCGCCCTCAGGCGCGGTAAACGTGCCGACCGCGCCGCTGAAGAAGGATCCGCCATCGTAGGCGCCGTCCACTTCGAGCGTGTCCACGCTGGCGGCCACGATCAGCCCCGAAGGGAGGAGATTGCCATCGATCGCGAAGTCGTCGATCGGCGTCGAGTCGGTCTCCTTGAAGATGCCACTGAAATTGCCGTGTACGTGCATGTGCATGGAGTGGAAGCCGGCCACCGTCAGGTTGGTGTCGAAATCGCCCAAAAAGTTCGAGCCGTCCAGGGTCGAGCCGGGCGCGCCAATGATGTTGTCGATATTGTTGAAGGTGCCGTTGTTGGTGATCGGGGTCGCAGTCCCTTGCACCCCGTGGAGAGTGCCGGCGGCGGTGACGGTGACCGTGACTGCCGCGCCGTACGCGGTGAAGTCGAGGGTGTTGTCGCCGGCGCCGCCGTCGATGCTGCCGGCGAAACCGGTTTGGATGAATACGAATTCGTTGCCGCCCGAGCCGCCGGTGATAGCGCCGATGCCGGAGAAGTAGACGGTGGAGGCGACGCTGCCGCTGGCCTGCGTGAAGCTGTCCGGGACCTGGCCATTGACCTGCTGGAACGTCCAGGCTGTGTAAGCATCAGGTCCGACGATGCTGTTGCCCGTGCCGCCCGCGGACAAATCGACGTCGGTCGGACCGCCGGTCATGTCGCCGACGGTGAACTGGGTGCCGCCCGTGCCGGCCTGAACGGTCAGGTTGCTCACGCCGCCCGGGATCAGGCCCCCGCCGATCAAGACCAAGTCGGAGGTGTTGAGCATGCTATAGGTGATCTCGGCCGGCGCCAGGCCGGCCACGCTGGTGCTGGTGATGGCCACGGCGGCCGGGGTGCCGTACGCGGTCAGATGATCGTCGAGGTTGACGCTCACGATGGGCGACGCCATGGTGCCAAAGATGTCCAGCGGGCCGGCGATGCCCTGAACGCTGCCGTTGACGCCGACGTTCACAGTGTCCGCGCCGTCGCAGTTGATGGTGGTCGTGGTCGTCACCACGATGGGCGCGGGGATGCCGGTCCCCTCGGTTTGGCCGGCGGAGGGGAAGGAGGTCTTGCCGCCGCCGGGATTGCCCGGCAGCACATCGTCCGCGGCGGTGCTCTGCACGTCCCAGGTGGTGCCCCCGGTGCCGCCCGTGATCGTCAGGCTGCCCAGCGTGAAGGGGGCGTAATTGACGACGCCCGGCAACAAACCGTCGACGATGCTGTTGGTGACGGTCGCGGCGTTGTTGCCGGTGTGGGTTGCGGTGTCCGCACTGTCGTCGATGAACAGGGAGGCCGAATCCGGCCCGCCGGAGTAGATGTTGGTATTGCCCTGGATGTTGACGGCGCCCTGGATGCCCTCGACGCTATTGATGTCGAAATTGCTGTCGTTGCCCAACGTGATCGTGTCGTCGTCCGGCGAGTCGTTGATGGTGGTATTGCTGTAGAGGCCGGTGTTGACCACGTAGGTATCGGTACTCGCGACGTTGTTGATGTTGAGGGTCGAGTTGGGCAAGGTAGCCTCGACGGTCACGACGTTGCCGTCCGCGGCCCCGGTGTTCAACGTCAGGGCGGAGAGGATATAGTCCGTATCGTTGACGGTGAACGAATTGGGCCCACCGCCGGCAAAGACGACGACGTTCTCGACGACTAGGAAGTTGATCGAATGCGCCACGCTCGGCTCGGTCGCCGGATTGGTTACGCTCACATTGCCGTTGCCAATCGTCCACGTGCCCGGCTGCGGGTCGGATTGATCGAGGACATTGAGCGTGGTGGTGCCAAGGCCGAGTAGGGAGCCGCTGACGGTCAAGTCGCCGTTGATCGTACTCATTTGGTTCCCTTCCGAGCCGACGTTGACGATGTTGGTGCCGGCCGCCCCCGTGACCGTCACCGTGGCGTCGGCCGGAACATTCAGGATGTCCACCGTTTCGGAATCAGCGACGATCGCGAAGTCCCACGGGGACCAGGGCGCCTCCATTTTCACGTTATCGGCCGCGATGACCTGGCTCACCGTCGCCCCTGGTCCGTCCATCAGCACTTGCACGTTAATCGAATCCAGGGGATCGGTGCGCAGCACGATGGTGCCGTTGGACGCTGTAATCGTTGCGGTAGGAGGCGACCCATAGGAATAGCTGACCGAGACCGCCGGCGGGGGCGTGTTGGCCACCACGCTAAAGCCCGTGGGCGTGCTGACCATGCCAAAGTCGGATCCACCGTTCGTCATGGAGGAAACGAACGCCGAAAAGCTGCCGCTAGTTTGAGCGAGGTCCAGGATCTGGAATGTCTGGCCCGGAGTGGGGGTGAAATCAGGGCTGAGCACGGCATCCAGGGTACCGTCCAACGTGGCAGTGCCCAGCACATCGAGCTCATCGTTGGCGCCGCTGCCGCCAACCTTGAGGGTGAGCCACCCGGTCGAACCCTGCGTAACGTCGCCGTCAACAGTAATTACTCCGGGCGTGGGGCCCATGTCCAGCCACCCGTTATTGACGAGATTTCCCTGAACCGTGCCCTGTCCCGACAAGGTGCTGCCCGCCCCGACCGTGACGTCCGCGAGCATGAACCCCTGGGACACGCTTAGTGTTGCCCCGGCTCCCAGGGTGAGGGGGCTGGAGTCCGTCATCCTGCCGTCGACGGTGAGCGTTCCCCCGGAAAAGGTGACAGGCGAGGACACGGTCAGATTGTTGATGGTAGCCCCAGCCGCGTCGTTGACAACATTCGCGGTGCCGCCGCCTGAATTGGCCAGTCCTGTTGTAAGATCCATATAGGTGAAGGTCGTGGGGGACGGCACGGACAAGACCGGGAAGGTTCCATCATAACCAGCCACGCCCATATCGGCGATTACGACGCTTTGGCCGGGCGCAACGCCGTCATTCTCGGTTGTCGTGATGGACACGGTGCAGCCGGACTCGGTGGCGGTGAAAATGGTGATGGGTTGGGCCTCGGCCGGCGCCAGCGTGATGACCGTGTGCGCCGACAGGTTGCTGAAGTCCACGTCATCGCTGGACTGCGGCACGGAATTGGGGATCCAGTTGCCGGGATTGCCCCAGCTGCAGCCGTCGGCGTTGCCGGTCCAGGAGTAGATGACTGGGATGACCGTGATTGAGTAGGTGATGACGTTCGTGGCGCCGAGGGAGTCGGTGGCGGTGACGGTGAAGGTTTCGGTGCCGGTCGCCGTGGGCGTGCCGGTAACCGTCAACGACCCCGTCCCGCTCGCGGGCACCGTGAGACCGGGGATGGCGTTCGTGACGTCGCTGACGACCAGGTCGATGGTCCCCGTGCCGCCGGAGGCGCTAATGGTCTGGTCGTAGCCAGCGTTGACCGTGTCGTCCGGCAACGACGCGGGGCTGAGCGAAACGGCCGGGTTGACCGTGATCGAGTAGGTGGTGACGTTCGTGCCGCCGAGGGAGTCGGTGGCGGTGACGGTGAAGGTCTCGGTGCCGGTCGCGGTGGGCGTGCCGGAAACCGTCAACGACCCCGTCCCGCTCGCGGGCACCGTGAGACCAGGGATGGGGTTCGTGAGGTTGCTGACGGCCAGGTCGATAGTCCCCGTGCCGCCGGAGGCGCTGATGATCTGGTCGTAGCCAAGGTTGACCGTGTCGTCCGGCAACGACGCGGGGCTGAGCGAAACGGCCGGGTCCGTGGAGAGGTCGAAACTCGTCGGGTGGATTTGCGTTGTGAACACCGGCACGCCGCCTTTCAGCGGTGAATTGAAGGTGGTGAAGCTGCCGCTCTCGTCGGCGTAGCTCAGGACGGGGAACAGTAGCCCCGGACCCGGCGTGAAGCCAGTGACGAGCGTGGCCGTGAAGGTGCCGGCCAGCGTGGCGACGCCCGTGACGTTCACTTCATCGAAGTCCCCCGTCGCCGTGCCGCCGACCTTGCCGGTCAACGTGCCGGTCGACGTTCTGGTTGTACGTGCCGAGGACGGCCAGGGTGCCGGTGGAAGCGCCCAGGTCCACCTCGCCCTGGTTGGTAAGGTTGCCGCCAACGGTGCCCGGCCCGGACAGCGTTCCCTGCTGGATGACACTCGGGTCATTCGCCCCGCCCAGGGTGCCGCCGGCAAGGATGGTCGTGCCGCCGGTTTGCGTGTAGGTATGGCCGCCGAGCGTGAAGGCGCTGTTGGCGCCGATGGTGATCGTGCCGGCGTTGGTAAACGCTTGCGTCGTGGCAAGATTGGCGCCGTTCTGGGTTGTGAAGCTGCCGCCGGCAGCGTTGGCCGCGAACGAAGCCAGCGCGCTCGTCGTGTTGCCGGCGGCGTTGTAGATGTGCGACGAGGCGCCGTCGATCAGGATGGTGGCGGCGTTGGTCGTGATGTTAGCGCCAATCAGCCGCAGAGCGCCGCCCTGCTCGGCTTCCCAGGTGCCGCCCGTCAACGTGCCCGACGAGAAATTGGTCAAGGTGGTCGGGTTGACGGTCAGCGAGGCGCCGGTGGTCGCTTCCAGCGTGCCGTTGTTGGTGACGGACGAACCGGTGACGGTCATAGGTTGACCACCGCTGGCGGTGACGCTGCCGTCCAGCGTCAGTGGCTCGGTGGTACTACCGACCGTGCCGCTGCCGCCGGTGTCGGTCACGCTGATACCTGGGCCAAGAACCAGCGGGCCGGCACTGCTGTCCAGGCCATCGTTGGTGCCGGCCGCGAAGATCACCTGCCCGGTGGTGCCGGTCACCGTGCCCAGGGTTTGGGTGCCGCTGCCGACCAGCGTCATGCCGTCCTGCGAGTTGTTGAATTGCACCGTGCCGCCGTCGAGGGTCAAGCCCTGGTTGACCGTGACCGTCACGTAATTGTTGTTCAAGGCCAGCGTGCCCGCCAGCGTCACGCCGGTAAACGCGGGGTTATTCGCGAAGTTCGGCGATCCTGTCGCCGTCAGTTCCGCACCGCTGACAACTGACACCTCGCCGCCAACGATGACGCCGCCAGCGCCGATGCTCCAGGCCGAGCCGTCGGCTCCCACCGTCAGCGTACCGGTGTTGGTCAGAGTTCCGGTGATGTCGACGTTGCCGTCCGTCGTCGAGAGTGTGCCGATGTCGGCGGTGGTGAAGGTGCCGCCGAGGTTGATGGTCGCGGCGTTCTCGCTGATGGTCCCCGTGTTGTGCCAGGCGCCGTTGAGGGTCAGCGTGGCGCCGCCGCTCGCGGCGGTGCCGCCGGGGTTGCTTTGCAGGTTGGTGACGATCAGCGTGCCGCCGTTGGCCTGCAACGAGGCGGTGCCGTTGCCGGGACCATTGTTGGTGACCGGCGACCCGGTGACGGTGAGGGTCCCGGCACTGACGGTGACCGTGCCGTCCAGCGTCAGCGGCTCGCTGGAGCTGCCCACGGTGGCGCCCGCGTCGGCGTCGGTCACGCTGATGCCCGTTGCCACCACCAGTGGGCCGCCGCTGCTGTCGAAGCCCTCGTTGCTGCCGCTGGCGAAGATCACCTGGCCGTTGCCCCCCAGCGTCTGGGTGCCGCTGCCGGCAAAACTCATCCCGGTCAGGGTGTTGTTGAACTGCACGGTGCCGCCGTTGAGTGTCAGGCCCTGGTTGACCGTCACGTCCGCATATTGCCCATTCAAGGCCAGAATGCCCGTCAACGTCACGGCAGTCAGGCCGCTGCCCGCAGCACTGCCGACAACGGCGACTGTTGTCCCAGCGGTAATGTTGGCGTCTGCCAGCGTGCCGCCAGAGAGCGTCACGGCGTCGTTGCTATTGGTTGAGGTGTCATCGCTAAAGCTGCCGGGGACGCTGACGGTGCCGACGGTGAGTGTGCCCGCGGACAGCGTGATGGGCGCCATCGCCGTGATACTGAGGACGGAATCGCTGTTGTCGTCGTTATGGGTGACGCTGGCGCCGGCGTTGATGACGACATTGTCATTAGGTCCCGGCAGGCCGCCTGGCCCGGTCGCCCCCGACCAGTTGGCGGCGGTGTCCCAATCGCCGGATCCGCCGATCCAGGTGGCGGTCGCGGGCGCGAGCCGGTCCTCGAGGAGCTCGAGCATCGGGCACGGCGCCGCGCGGCTGCCGGCTTGCGCACCGGCCGTGAGCGGACTCGGCTGGCCTCGTTGGCGCCCCGATGCAACCAGCGAATGAATGCGGAAAACAACATGGGTCAACCTCCAAAGACAATGCCGATCGGTGATGTAACTGCATCGGCTTGCGCCCCGCGCGCAGACTGAGCGCCAGGGCCGGTGAGATTCAGCTTGGCGGCATCGACTCACCGGCCGCGTTACGACTTCATCCCAACAACGGAATTAGGTTTTCTTCTTCGGCGCCGGCAGGCCCAGCGCGGGCATTTTCAGCAGTCCTTCAGCCTCACGGCGCAGGACCAGGCACATCGCCCAGACATGGCTTTCCCGGCGCAGGGGGCCAATCGTTTTCTCGGCGGTTTCCTGGTCCATGGTCTGGACAGCCTTGTCGAGCCACTGGCGCGCTTCCTGAGCCTGGCCGAGCCGGTGGTTGGCCAGCGCCAGCCACAGCCAGAGCATGACCGGCCCACCGTCCGTCATCTCAGCGCCGTTTGCTTGGGGCCATCCCTCGAGCAGCGGCTGAAGGTAGTCTGCCGCGCCCTGGTATTGCCCAGCGCGGTAAAGCGCCGCGCCTTGTGTCAGCACACACCACCGATCCTTGAATCGCGTGGCGGCCAGCTTGGCCAGCTTCTGCGGCTCACTCGAGCCCTTGACCGCATCGGGCAGCAACAGGCAGCTCAGCGCGACCCGATGCGCAATGACCGGGTCCTCCGTGGTACCGAATGATGCGAGCATGCCCTGGCACGCCTGGCGGTAGCCATCGACGTCCCCAGCGCAGAGGCGGTAGGCTGCCAGCTCCATCCACCAGTGCTCTCGGGCCGGCCGCATCATCTTGACGGCCACGGTCGTATCGGCATCGGCTTGCACCCAGTGGCCGAGGATGGCATGGATGCGGCCGCGCTCGTGCAAGTATCCCCCTGCTGCGGGCACACGCTCGATGGCCCGGCCGTAGTCGGCGAGCGCCTTGTCCCATTCCTGGCGGCGTTCGTAGACACCGGCGCGCCAGAACCATGCGGCCGCCGATTGGGGAATCGCCGCCAGCACCTTGGAGTAATCGGCGAGCGCCATGTCCAGCTGGTTCAGCCCGTCGAAGGCTCTTCCGCGAAGGAGGAACGCGTCGAGGGCATCGGGCTTCAGCTCGATGGCCCGCGTGAGCTCTTCAACGGCTGGCGCGAACGACCCTTTCGCGACCAGCGCCTGGCCGAGGCATAAACGGAGGTACGGGCTGTCCGGGCGAGTGACCAAAGCAGCGCTGCAGAGCGCACTGCCTCGTCGTACTGCCTGGTGATGTAGCAGCACCACGCGAGAGCAGTGTTGATCCGGACGTTGTCAGGATACTGCCGCTGTGCCTTGCGCTGGAAGTCGATCAGGGCTGTGAGGGTGCCGGTCCGGCCCATGGTTTCCCCCATCAGCAGCAGGGTCTCCGGGGGCAAGTCGCGGATGTTCGCCGATGCGACCAGCGCCTCGATTGCCTGCCTTTGCGCCGGTGTGGCCAATGTTCGCCAATCGAGCTGCTGCAACATATCGCGCAGCTGGTTGCGCCACGGGTCGGAATCCACCGCCTTGGCGACCTCCAGCAAGTGCTTCCAGTCCGGCCTGGCGCTGTGAGCGCGGTTCAAGGAGGACCAGGAATCCAGGGCGGACGCCAACCGAACTCGAATGCTGCGCGTGCGGATGCACTGGGCCGCATCCGCCACCGTCAAGGTGGCCACGTCAATGTCATAGTCCTTGAAGACCGAGCCATACGCGACATTCGTTGCAAGAACCCATTCCTGGCCGTAGAATTTGTCGTGCAAAGAAATGAATGGAGATATCCCCGGCAGCGCGACCGGCAGCGCACGCGTGTAGTATTCGTGCTGCACAGAAGGAATGAACTGGGACTGCAGGATATCGTCCACGCGGCGGCCGATGACCAGGTCTCGTTGCAATTCCCGCAGACGCGTGGGGATCGTCTGCCGGCCCGCGGCGGCCAAGAGCTTTTCGGCGCGCACCAGCGGCACCGCGGCCGCAGGCCAATGCACGCCGTCGATGAGCGCCGCCGCCTCGTCGCAATCGCGCTCCACTTGCTGGTCGAGCGCCGCCTCGCGCATGGCCCGGTCACCGGCAATCGCGGCTTCACGCGCGTCGTGATCGCGAACGGCCCAGCCGATGCTGCCGCCGATTGCCGCCGTCGCCAGCCCGAGCGCCGCCACGATCACCAGCGCCATGGCCAGCGCACCGCGCTTACGCCGCGCGAACTTACCAAACCGATACCAGGCCGACGGCGGGCAGGCCTCTACCGGCTCGTCGTGCAAATAGCGCTCGACGTCCGCCGCGAAGGCGCTGGCCGTCTCATACCGCCGGTTGCGGTCCTTCTCCAGCGCCTTCATCACGATCCAGTCGAGCTCGCCGCGGACGAGCTGGCTCAGCCGCCGTGGATCGCTCTGCCGCCGCTCCGACACGGTCGCCGCCGCCGGTCCGAGCGTGCTCAGGCGCGTGCTCGGCCTGGACGGTTCCTCGTCGCGGATGATCCGCCGCATCTCGTCGTATCCCGCCGCACGCAGTCGCTCCTTGTCGAAGGGGGTCATGCCCGTCAGCAGCTCGTACAACAGCACGCCGAGCGAGTAGATGTCGCTGCGCGTATCGATGTCCAGCCCGTTTAGGTCCGCCTGCTCGGGACTCATGTACAGCGGGGTGCCCACAAGCTGCCCGGCGCCGGTACACATCGTCTTCTCGGTGAGCTGCTGTCCGATGGCCTTGGCGATGCCGAAGTCGATGACCTTCACCACGGCCGCGCTGTCGTAGAGCGCCACCAGCACATTGGACGGCTTGATGTCGCGATGAATGATGCCCTTCTGATGCGCGTGCTGGACGGCCTGGCAGACGGTCACGAACAGCTCCAACCGTTGGCGCGTGCTGAACCGGTTCTGATCGCAGTAGTCCGTGATGGCCACGCCGCGGACCAGCTCCATGGCAAAATAGGGCCGGCCGCTGCTGGTCTCACCCGCCTCCAGCACCTTGGCGATGTTGACGTGGTCCATGAGCGCCAGGGCCTGGCGCTCGGCCTCGAAGCGGGCGATCACCTGCCGCGTGTCCATACCCGGCTTGAGCACCTTCAGGGCGACCTTGCGGCGGACGGGACGCGTCTGCTCGGCCATGAAGACGACGCCGAAGCCGCCTTCGCCGATCTGCTCCAGCAGCGTGTACGGGCCGATCACGGTGCCGGCTTTGGCGAGTACGGGCTGATCCACGGTCGCGACGACGGCGCTCGCCGGCCGCTCGAGAAAACTCTCTGCCTGGCTTTGCGCGGCTAGCATCTTTTCCAGCCGGCGACGTAATTCGGCATCGTCGCCGCAGGCCTGATCGAGATAGGCGGCACGTTCCTCCGGTGATCCCTTCTCGAGGGCAGCAAAAAAGACCGCTTCCAGTGGCGCTAGGTTGCTCATGATAAGCCTCGCTACAGGACAGTGCGACAGACGGCCGCCAATCCCCTCACGGCGAGGCGTTTTCTTGGGTTTTTTTCGCCTCAATCCGCCAATTCCGCGTAGAGCCACGACTTGGCGAACGTCCAGTAGCGTTCCGCGGTGGCCAGGGAAATGTTCAATGCCGCGGCGGCTTCGGGCATGGTCAGCCCGGCGAAGAACCGGAGCTTGACAAGTTCGGCCTTCGCCGGCTCGGCCTCGGCCAGCCTGGCCAAGGCCTCATCCAGCGCCACCAGGTCTAAAGACGGCGCCTCGGACACCAGGCAGCCGGATTCGAGATCGACGCGGCGATGTTCGCGGCCGTGCTTGAGACGGTTCTTGCGGCGGGCGCTTTCGACCAGGATGCGGCGCATGGCCTCGGCCGCCGCGCCAAAGAAGTGGCCGCGTCCTTTCCAGCTCGCGCCATCAGCGGACGGAGTGCCGACGAGACGCAAATACGCTTCGTGCACCAGGGCCGTGGCCTCAAGCGTCTGTCCCGGCTTCTCGTGCGCCAGGCGCATGGCCGCCAGTTGCCGCAGCTCGTCGTAGACGAGCGGTAAGAGCTGCACGGCGGCGTGCGGATCGCCGCATTCGATCGCGGACAAGATGCGCGTGACCTGGCTCATTGGCGCCACACCTATGGGGAACGCTTATGAGCGTCCCCATTAAATCACCGTGCGCGATTCAGCTGCACGGGATGAACATGCATTCTCGCCAAACCGGGCTTCTTCGTCAAGCAGCGGTTGGAAAAGCGCTTCCCCGGCGTGCAAGCGAGGGACCGGCTCGTTAAAATGACCGGTGTGCGATCGTTGTCGCGCATGGCTGGCGTGGAAATCCATGAAGGTTGCCTACCAACTCCGTCCGCTTGCCGCCGCACATCCGGCGGTCGCGCTGCTGGTGCCCGGCCGGCACGCCGACGACGTGCTGCAGCTCTGCGCGCGCTCGGGTTGGACCCGTTGCCGGCGATGCATCTCGCGGCCGATGGCTTCCTGGTCAAGCTGCCGCGGGCGATCGATACGCCGCTGGCTGGCGTGATTCGGCTGCGCGGGCTGTCGGCCGATCTGCTGCTGCCGGTCGACGCCGAGCTGGTGCCGCCACTCTTGCCCGATGAGGCGGCGGCCCTGGTGCGGCAGCGCGGACTTGTGTTCTTGCCGGGCGGCCGAGTGCTGGAGTTCGATCCCACTGGCGCGCTGCCGTTGGCCAATCTCGTGCACGACGCCGCCGTCGAGCGCCGGCCCTGGCAGGCGCTGCCGGAGCCGGAAGAACTGCCGGAGGAATTGACCGAGATTGCGCTCGAGGTGCCGGACACGTTGCCAGACGACGTATTGCAGCCCGGCGGCGACGGCGTGGGCACCGAGTCTGCGGAAATCCCGGATGCGAGTTTGCCGTCCAAGGTCGCGGGCAAGGCGCTATTCGGCCTGGGTAAGAGTTTCGCCTGGCTGGGAAAATCACTGCACCTGCCGGGGTTGACGGCTTTCGGCGCGAGCTTGCTTAGCGGCGCCATGTCGCTTGCGCCGCGGTTGAGCGAGCAGCTGCTCGACAAGCAGGAGGCGATGCTGCGCAACCTGCTGCGGCAGTTCCGCGAAGGCAACATTGAGGAAGCGCTCAGGCGCGCCCTGCCGCTGGGGGATGGTTTTGGACGTGGCTCCGTACCCGCCCGCGACGCCTGGCTGCCGCAGCACAGCCTGTATTATTCGCTTGCGAACCTGCTCGGCAGCCGCGGGTCGCAGGGTCGTGCCAGCGTCTGGTTCGGCGGCGGCAACACCTACAACGAGCTGCTTCAGGAATATCGCAAGCAGGCCGACCAGGCGGCGGCACGCGGCGACTTCCGCCGCGCGGCCTTCATCTACGGCAAGCTGCTCCGCGATTTCCGCTCGGCGGCACTGGTGCTGGCTCGCGGCGGACTCCACCGCGACGCGGCCATCCTGTACGAGCGCGCGCTCAACGATCTGCCGGCGGCGGCGCGAATGGGAGACGGCCGGCGAGATCGACCGGGCCCTGCAGCTATACCTCAAGCTCGGCGACCATGCGCTGGCCGGCGACCTGCTGCGCCGCGCCGGCGACGAGGAGCGCGCCATTGCCCAGTATCAGCTGGCGGCGGCCAAGCTCGTCGAGTCCGGGCAGCGCCATTACGAGGCGGGCCAACTCCTCGAGACGCCGGCGCAGCGGCCCGACCTGGCCCTGCCTTACTACCAGAGCGGCTGGGACGGACGCCCGCACGGCAATCCGGTTCCGTGTGTGCTGCGGCTCGCCCGCCATTACGCCGCGCACGGGGCGGCGGCGCCGTTGCTCGCGCTCACCGCCGAGGCGGATGAGTTTCTCCAGGCATGGGACGCCGAATCGGCGGCGAGCTTCTACAACGCGCTCGCCCGCCATGCCGACGAGCCCGTCCTCGCGCCGGTCGCCGCCGAGCTGCGTGATCGCGCCCGGCTCGGCCTGGCGCAAGCTCGCGCAAACCGGCGAGCGACGCGGCGGCAGTTACTTCGCCACGCTGTTCCCCGCAACGTCTCCCTGGCCGGCGCCGCTGGTCCGCGATGCCGCGCTCGCGCTCGAACAGGCAAGCCGGCAACCGACCGCCGTGGCCGGCGCGACCTGGGTGCGGCGGCGCATTCGACCCTCAAACGTCTGCGCGGTCCACCAGCTGCCGGCAAGCAAGGAGGTGTTCCTCGGCCTCGAGAGCGGCGAGGTGCTGTGCTATCGGCCCGGGGCCGGCGACGTGTTCAGCATCGCGCAGGAAAAGGGGCCGATTCTGTCGCTCGGCGCGTGCGGCGCCGACGAGTACCTGGTCGTCCTGAGCCAGGCCGGCCCGCAGCGCGTCAGCCTCGCCATCCTGGCCCGCTCGGCCGGTTTTCGCATGCTCAACTACCAGCACCTGGCGATCGAAAGGTCTGCCTGGTTGTGTGCGCATTTCGAGGACCAATCGAGCAACGTCATTGGCGTCTACTCCGACCGCAGCGTCTGCAGTTACCAGGCACCGGACCTCGTGCCGCGGGTAGGCCGATTGTCGCCATTGGACGATGAGGAGCCAGTGGCGGTTATTATGTCGTCGCCGCGCGCCGACAGCGGGGCGCAGTGTCTGCTCGCCCTGTATCCCAGCCGCGCGAAATGGTTTTCCCAGGACCGAACCCTGAACTGGTCCGCGGCGCTGCCGTGGACGCCGTCGGCCGGCTCGGACGCGCTGACCCAGCCGATGCTCCATGCGGTGTGGAACGAGGAAGATCGCGTGGAGATCGTTGGACTGGATGCTCATGGCGGCTTGCGCCTGACCCGCTTTCGTCCGGGCACCGCGGCGACGCCGCAGACGTTCAGTGTCTGGCCCGGCGACGATCAACGGTTCTGCGCGTTCGCGCAGGTGCGCGCGAGCTTGCAGGCCGGCGTCACGCGCACGGCGGTCCACTGGCTGCGCGGCACCAGCTCCAAGCCGGCGGCGCCGCCGACTCCCATTCAGACGACGGAACCCGTGGCGGCATTCGCGCTGCCGGCGACCGACGAGCTGTTGATCGTCGAGGCGGATTGCTCATTGACACGCGTGCCGATTCGCGGGTGACCCTGTTTGATTTGACCGTCCCCGAGCATGTGGTTATCCTGAACCGCATGAGCGAGGTGTCGCACATTCTGCACGCGATGGAGGGCGGCAACGCCGCCAGGGCCGCTGAACTGTTGCCGCTCGTTTACGACGAGCTGCGCCGGCTGGCGATGCAGCGCCTGGCACTGGAAAAGCCGGGGCAGACGCTCGAGGCCACCGCGCTGGTTCATGAAGCGTATCTGCGGCTGGTGGGCGCTGACGGCGGCGGCACCTGGAGCGGGCGCGGCCATTTCTTCGCGGCGGCGGCCGAGGCGATGCGCCGCATCCTGGTCGAAATTGCCCGCCGTAAACGCACCCTCAAGCAGGGCGGCGCCCTGACGCGGCAGGAATTCGACGAAGCCCTGCTCGCGGCGCCCGACACGCACGAGGATCTCGAAGCCCTCGACGAGGCGCTGGCGCTGCTGGCCGTGGAAGATCCCGTCAAGGCACGGCTCGTCGAGCTGCGCTACTTCGCCGGCCTGACCGGCGCGGAGGCGGCGGCAGCGCTCGGCATCTCGACGGCGACGGCGGAACGCTACTGGACCTATGCTCGCGCCTGGCTGCGGCGAAAAATTGCGACGCCGTGATGGAATTCCACCGCGAATCTCGCACTGTTGGGTGACAGCCCAATCTTCTGGCAATGCGCGGGGTGTCGTCCCATGAGCGAAGAAAGCATCTTCACGAACGCCGTGGCGCGGACCGACCCGGCACAGCGCCGTGCGTACCTGGACGAGGCGTGCGGCGCGGACAGCGCGCTACGCCGCGAGGTCGAGGCGCTGCTGGCGACGCACGAAGCGGACAGCGGCTTCTTGCAGCGGCCGGCGCCGGAGCAGCTCGTTGCCGGCTCCGCCAAACCGTTGACCGAGCGGCTGACGCCCTGCGGTGGCGATGCCAATCAGCCGGCGCCGGCAGCGCCGCCGGAAACATTGGCGGAGGAGCGTCCGGCCGCGGACGACGAGCTGGCATTCCTCGCCCCCCCGGCGGCGAGCGGGCACCTGGGACGACTGGGCCATTACGAGGTACAAGCGGTCATCGGCAAGGGTGGCTTCGGTGTCGTGCTCAAGGCGTTCGATGAGCGTCTGCACCGCATCGTCGCCATCAAGGTGCTGTCGCCGGCGTATGCGGCCAGCGGTGCGGCACGCAAGCGTTTCATCCGTGAGGCCCGCGCCGCCGCGGCGGTCACGAACGAGCACGTCGTCGGCATCTACGAGGTTCAGGAGGACGCGCAGCCGCCTTATCTGGTCATGGAGTGCGTCGACGGCATCTCGCTCGAGGACAAGATCAACAAAGGCGGCGCGGTGGGAGTCACGGAAATCCTGCGCGTCGGCATGCAGACCGCTCACGGGTTGGCGGCAGCGCACCAGCAGGGCCTCGTTCATCGCGACATCAAGCCCGCCAATATCCTCCTGGAAAACGGCGTCGAACGCGTCAAGATCACCGACTTCGGCCTGGCCCGCGCCGTCGACGACGCCAGCGTCACGCAATCGGGCACCGTCGCCGGCACGCCGATGTACATGTCGCCGGAGCAGGCCGAGGGTTTGGCCGTCGACCATCGCAGCGACCTGTTCAGCCTCGGCACCGTGCTGTACGCGATGTGTACCGGCCATCCGCCGTTTCGCGCCAGCGGCACCCATGCGGTGCTCAAGCGCGTCATCGATGCGGCGCCGAGGCCGATGCGCGAGGTCAACAGCGAGATTCCCGATTGGCTGGAGGCGATCGTTGGCAAGCTGCATGCGAAGACGCCGGAGGATCGCTTTCAATCGGCGAAGGAAGTGGCGGAGCTGCTGGGGGCGCGGTTGGCGGACGTGCAAGCAGGTCGAGCGGCGCAGGGCGAGCCGAGTCGCGTCAGCGACCGGGTTGCGGGGCCGGCCCGCGAAGCCCGCGAAGCAAGAAAAACGAGTGCATCGCGTATCGGCGCGTTCGCGTATTTCGTTCTGCTGTTCGCGGTCTTCGGGGCGATTCTTTATCTGCTTCTGATCATCTGGCTAAACGACCATCATCTCCACCTGGGGAGGAACATGGAACACGTGTTTGTTGCTGGCGGCGCACGCACGATGTTCCCGGTCGGAGGCGGCCTCTTCGCAGGACTCGCAGCAGTTGTCTGGGGCGTGTCGATCCCTGTGCGCCGCTTCGCGTCGCGTGGCTGGGTGCGGCGATTGAATCGCACCGCCATCTTGTGCAGCGTCCTGGCGTTCGGCAGCGGTCTGGGCTCGCTGTGGGTACTTCTGGCACCGCCAAGCTACGCGGTCACCCTGGAGATGGACGATCCGGACATCCTCGTGCGCATTTGGCCCACCGCGCAGACGAAACCGCCGATGAACATGGCGGGCGCCTTTGAAATCCTGGGCGACCCGGCGCATGCCATCCAGAATGTATCCACGACGGAGGTTTTCTTGCCAGCCGGCCATTATTGGCTCAAGGCCGAGCTGGAAGGGCAGGAGGTGTACCGGGCCCTCATGCACGTCAACGCCAACTCAATTGAGGTCCAGCACGTCGGCGGCGGCTTTGGCTCGGGCGGCATACCCAAAGTCGTCGAGATTGCCGGGGCGGCCAACCTGCCGAAAATGGAAAAACGCAAGCTCCGCGGGACCTGGCGCGTCGCCGCCGCCGAGGTGGACGGCAAGCCGCTGTCCAAGGAAATGATCGAGCAGTCCAACCTGCGGTTGATTTTCGCAGGCGACAAGCTCACGCACCTGCAGCACGGCGCCGCGCCCAAGGACACCGATTACACGCTCGACCCGCGCAAGAAGCCAACCGCCATCGACATTCCCGAATTGCTCCCCGGCGGCAAGACCGCGCTGGCGATTTACCGCTGGCAGGGCAGCGACACGTTGCGCATCTGCGGCAGCGCCCGCGAGCGGCCTGGCGATTTCACCGCGCCGGCCGGCTCCGAGCGCGTGCAATTCATCTTGCAGCGTGCGACGGCAGAAACGGCGAAGACGCCGGGGCCCGGGTGGATTCAGCTTTTCAACGGCAAGGACCTGACCGGCTGGGGCACGGGCGGCGTCGGCAATTGGAAGGTCGTCGACGGAGCCATCGCCTGTTCCGGACCGCAAGATGGTCATCTCTATGCGGCTCGCGATGACTACGGCGATTTCCATCTGCGCGATCGTCAAGTGCAACGACAACGGCAGCGGCGCCATCTGGTTTCGCGTCCCGAAACCGGGGGACAAGTCCGGCACAGGCTATAAAGCGCAAATCACCAACGGCACCGAACCGTTGCAACAGGCGTTCTGTACCGGCAGCCTCTTCGGTCTCACCGGACCCCTCCCAGAGGACCGAGTTCTCGTGCCGCCGGACATCTGGTTCACCTATGAGATCATCGCGGTTGGCAAGCGCGTCATGCTTCATGTCGATGGCAAACGAACCGCCGATTTCACGTACACGGACCCCGTTTTCGGCCAACGCCTCGAGGGGTGCATTGCTTTAGCGCAGTATGGCCCGAAAAGCCAGGTCCATTTCCAAAAGATCGAAATCATGGAGCTGCCGCCCAAAGCCAACCCCGATGCGAACCCCGCGGTCGGCCTGACGCCGGCGCCGTCACCCGCCGCCACCGGCATCGACCTGATCCCGACGGCCCGGCCCTACCCAAACGGGTGATCGTAGCCAAGCGGCGGCAGCGATGTGGTGCGACCATTCTCGACCAGTGTCAGACCGCTGCCCGCGGTGAAATGTCCGATGTGATGTAGCGTGATCGCGGGGACGGGCTGCATGCGCAGCAGGCGCTCCCCGTCCGCCGCCGTGACGGCAAACGCCAGCTCGAAATCCTCGCCGTCGCCGAGGGCGTGCTCCAGCGGCGCGCGCCCGTCGTTGAACTGCCGGGCGGCGGGGCTAATGGGGATGGCTTCCGCCAGTAGCGTCGCCGCGCAGCCGCTCTCCACGCATAGGTGGTTCACGTCGGCGGCCAGGCCGTCGCTGATGTCGATCATCGCGTGCAGAGAGGCGTGCTCCTGCAGCGCCAGCGCCTCACGGACCCGCGGCGTGAAATCGAGGTGCTTGCCGGCGAGGCTGCCGCCCAGCGCGCCGGTGACCATCAGCCAGTCGCCGGGCCGGGCGCCGCTGCGGAGGATTGGCCCCTGCGGCCCCGGTTCGCCGAACAGCGTGACTGCAATCACCAGCCCGCCGGTCCAGGTGTTGGTGTCGCCGCCCGCAATGGCGGTGTCGAACTCGTCGGCGAGCCTGCGCATGCCGGCGTAGATGGCCTCGGCGATCGACCGGGTGTGGCTGCGGGGCAGGGCGACGCTTACGACCGCTGCCACCGGCCGGCCTCCCATCGCGGCGATGTCGCTCAGGTTGACGGCCATCGCCTTGCGGCCGACGCGCTCGGACCCGACCTCGGCCAGGACGAAATGGCTGCCCTCGAGCAGCATGTCGGTCGTCACGAGCCAGGGAACGCCGGGCGTCGTGGCGACGACGGCACAGTCATCGCCGGGCCCGGCCGGCACGCGCGGATGTCGGGCCGTACGTTGCCGCAACCAATCGATATAGGCGAATTCACTCAATTGCTCCACCACGTCACCTTGGAGCGAATGCCCTTGAGCCGCGGGTCCTCCTCCACGGCCACGACCACGCGGAAGCCGACGTAATCGGCGCTGGTCATCCACCAGATGCTCTGCGGCCGTTGCGGGTCGAGCTTGAGCCAGACGCGGTCGGAGAACCGGCGCGGCGCTGCGGCATTTCTCCGGCGGGTCGATCCAGCTGCCGCCGCGCGCTACATTGGGATAGCGGTCCTCCGTCGGCGGGTTGAACGGTATCAGCGACAGCTTGTCCTGCGGCAGCGTCGCGTAAAAATCCTTGCGATAGCGGTCGATGCACCACTCAGCGACGTTGCCGTACATGTCGTACAGGCCCCACGGATTCGGCTTTTTCTGGCCGACCTTGTGCGCCTTCTCGTCGGAATTTTCCTCGTACCACGCGTAATCGCCGAGCTGCTTCGGATCGTCGCCGAAGCTGTAGGCGGTGCTGGTGCCGGCCCGGCAGGCCCATTCCCACTCCGCCTCGGTCGGTAGGCGATATTGCTTACCTGTTTTCTTCGACAGCCAGCGGCAGTATTCCATCGCGGCGTGGTGGGTGATGGCCAGCGCCGCGTGGCCCTCCCGGCCGTAGCCGAACGTCGGGTCGTCGTAGGGCGGCGTCGGGCTGGTCAGGGCGTCGGACTTGGGATCAGGCTTCTTGGACATGTCGGGGCGCGGCGGCGGGCCGCCGGGACGCTTCGACCAGAACAGATCGTATTCGTCCCAGCGCGCCTCAAACTTGCCCATCCAGAACGGCTTGACCTGCACCGGATGCTGCGGCCCTTCATCGGCGCCGCGGCCTTTTTCGCTCGCCGGGCTGCCCATCAGGAAGCTGCCGCCGGGGATCGGCAGCATCTCGAAGGATACGTCTTCGGTCAACTTCTCGACGAACGCCTTGTGCGTGGCGGCCTCGACGACCGGCAGCGTGGCGGGGACCTGGCTCACGGCCGGCGATTGCCAGAGCAGTCCGAGCATGACGGCCAGCCCGAGCGGGACCAAAATCCAGCGCAGTGAAAGCTGTAATGGCTGCAACATCTGTGGTATGCTCCAGCTTGACGCTACGACGCCGCGAACGGCGGAAACGGCCATGGCAAAACACCTCACCCTCTTTTTATTGATTCTCGCCGGCGCATGGGGTGCCATCAGCGCCCTGGCCGGGCCGACGCTCCAGCGCTTCACGTTCACCGAGCCGCACATGGGCACCACCGTGCGGATCGTGCTGTACGCGTCCGATGAGATGGCGGCCAAACGCGCCGCCGATGCCGCCTTCGCGCGCATCGCCGAATTGAACAAGATCCTGAGCGACTACGATCCGGACAGCGAGTTGATGCGCCTGTGCAAGGCCGGCGGCGGGAGCGCCAGCGTTGACCTGTTTTGCGTGCTGCAGCAAGCGGAGAAGTACGCGAAACTCTCGGACGGTGCGTTCGACATCAGCATCGGGCCGGTCGTGAGGCTGTGGCGCAAGCGCGCAAGACCGGCGTGATGCCGAGCGCCGACGCCATCAAGGAGGCGCTGGCACGCGTCGATTGGCACAAGATTCAGCTCGAGCCGCGCGGCGCATGGTGCGGCTGATGCTCATGGGCATGCTGCTCGACCTGGGCGGCATCGCGAAGGGCTATGCCGCGGACGCCGCGATCGCGGTGCTGCGCCGGCACGGCATCACGCAGGGGCTGGTGGCGCTCGGCGGCGACATCGCGGTCAGCGATCCGCCGCCCAACGCCGCGGGTTGGCGCATCGCGGTCGCGCCGCTGCGGGGTGGCGATGCGCCGCCGCGACACCACGTGTTTGTGAAGAATGCCGGCGTCTCCACCGCGGGCGATCTGCACCAGGCGGTCGAGATCGACGGCAAGCGCTATGCGCATATCATCGACCCCAGGACCGGGCTGGGCCTGGTGGGCCGCCGCAGCGCGACCGTGATCGCGCCGAACGCCACGACCAGCGACGGTCTCGACACCGGCATGTGCGTGATGGGGCCCGAGCGCGGCCTGGCAATGATCGAGAAGCTCGACGGCGTCGCAGCGCTGTACGTGTACGAGACGGAAACGGGCGAGGAGACGGCAATCGCGTCGAAACGCTGGGCACAATACATTGATCTGGAAAAGAAGTGAGAATCCCAATGGAATCCAATCGCCGTCAATTTCTCGCGGCCTCGGCGACGCTCGTCGCCGGCGCCGGCGTGGCCGCCGCGGGACAGCCGACACCGCCGGAGGACACGTCGCGTCTGGGCCGCACGCCGCACACGCGCTTCGCACCCAACATCGAAATGTGGTGGAGGAATTCCAAGCTGCCTGCCCATCGCCGCATCGAGGAGGCCGCCCGGCTCGGGTACTCCGCCGTCGAGATGTGGCCGTATGAAGGCAAGGACATCGACGCCCTTGTCCAGGCCTGCCAGAAGCACAAGGTCGAGATCACTCAGTTCACCGCCTGGGGTTTCACGCCGGGATTGAACGATCCCAAGAACCACGACCGCTTTGTCACCAAGGTCGAGGAAGCGTGCAAGGTCGCCCACCGGCTCAACTGCCAGATGATGTGCGTGGTCGCGGGCAACGACATCGCCGGCATGACGCAACCGCAAATGCACGCCAACGTCATCACTGCTCTGCGCCGCGCGGTGCCGATCGTGGAAAAGCACAACATCACGCTGATCCTGGAAGCGATGAACATCCGCGTCGATCACAAGGGCCATTGCCTTTACGGCAGCGAGCCGACGCTGCGGATCCTGAAAGCGGTCGGCTCGCGGCATGTGAAGATGCTGATGGACCTGTATCACGCGCAGATCACCGAGGGCGATCTGTGCGGGCACATCCGCGAGAACTTCGACCAGGCCGTCTACTACCAGATCGCCGACCATCCCGGCCGCAACGATCCCGGCACCGGCGAGGTCCACTACGCGCGCGTGCTGAAGCAGCTTTACGATCTCGGCTATCGCGGCCACATCGGCCTGGAGTTTAACCCGCGCTGGCGAAACGGAAGCCGCCCGCAATGTGTGGCGGGCGGACCAATGGTAAAACCCGTTTACGTTTAGCGCTCGCTCCGCGCCGCCGAACGCTAAACGTAAACAGGGAAAACCCCATGCCGAACGAACCCAAACGTGTCGCCGGAATCGTCACCGAGTATCGCCGGCATTCGCATGCCGACGTGATCCTCGGCAAGATCCTGGAAGGCTATGTGCACGACGGCCGGGACATGCCGCAGCTGCGGCTCGTGTCGCTGTACGTCGATCAGTTCCCCGGCAGCGACATGAGCCGGGCGCTCGCGCAGAAGCATAACTTCACGATCCACGACACCATCGAGGCCGCCGTCACGCTCGGCCGCAAGGAGGTCGCGGTCGATGGCGTCATCCTCGTCGGCGAGCACGGCAAGTATCCGGCCAACGCGCGCGGCCAGATCCTCTATCCGCGGCGGCGCTTCTTCGAGGCGGTCGCCAATGTCTTCGCGCGTTATCGCCGTTCTGTGCCGGTGTTCAGCGACAAGCATCTGGCGGCGACCTGGCAGGACGCGCGCTGGATGTACGATCGGGCCCGCGAATTGTTCGTGCCGTTCATGGCCGGCTCGTCGGTGCCAGTGACCTGGCGGCGTCCCCCGCTGCGGGTGCCGCGCGGCACCGAACTGGTCGAGGCGGTGGTCGTCGGCTACGGGCCGTTCGAGGGCTATGGCTTTCACGCGCTGGAGGCCTTGCAGTGCATCGCCGAACGCCGGCGCGGCGGCGAGGTCGGCGTGCGCCGCGTGCAGTGTCTGCAAGGCGAGGACATGTGGCGAGCGCTCGACCGCGGCGACTTTTCGCGGGAATTGCTCGAGGCGGCGATGGCGCGGGTGCCGACCCACGCGAATGGCGATTATCGGGCCCTGGTCGGCAAGAATGCGGAGGCGGGCGTCTTCCTCGTCGAGTACCGCGACAGCTTCAAGGCGGCGGTGGCGATGCTCAACGGCTGGGTCCACGAGGGCAACGGCGACGGCGGCGGCTTCACGTTGGCCGCGCGGGTGCGTGGCCGGCAGCAGCCGATCGCGACCCAGTTCTTTCTGCAGCAGCCCGACCCCTTCGCCCATTTCTCGTACCTGCTGCGGGCGATCGAGGCGATGATGGTGAGCGGCCATCCCTCGTATCCCGTCGAGCGGACGCTCTTGACCACCGGCATCCTCGACGCGGTGATGATCAGCAAGGCGGAAAAGCACCGCGCCGTCGACACGCCGCACCTCGACATTCGCTACACGCCGAACGATTGGCCGTTCGCGATGGACCCGGTACCGCCGTCGATCAAGCGTTGATCGTGAGGTCGCCTATGGAGTCAGTCTGCTGTCCCCGTTGCCGTGCCGATGTCCAGGCAGACCAGCGCCTTTACCGGTGTCCGGCGTGCGGCATTCGCTTTCGGCTAGAGATCGTCTTGCACGACCACTCGGCTCAGGAAACGGGCATCGTGGCCGGACCACCACTGACCACGGCCATCACCACGCCGGACCTGATGGTCCCGATATCGTACCTCGAGCGCCTGCTGCGCCGGCTGAGGCTGTGGCGCTGGCGCTTCCGCGCCGCGGTCCCTGTCCGTGCGGATGAGGAACCGGGCCGCCGCGCTATCGGTTGGCGGCCCCTGGCGCTTGCGATGCTACCGTACCTCACATGCGGTCCGCTGTTAATTGTGTTTCCCGCTGTAGCCTATTTGTGGTTCAAGCCGGAGCTACCCGAGTTGCCTCGGTTCCCGGACGTTGACCCACAGGCCTTTTTCATCACATGCTTGATTCTTGCCGCGGCGACGGTTCTTACGGGTATATGGACGTGGCAGAGGGTCAAACGCCTTCGTCGCGACATCCGGCGGACGCGTCTATTGCGGCTGAAGAACGCACATGGCAAGTGAGCAGCCTGTACCTGCAAATGCTAGCCGTGAGGTGCACGATGGATCAGGATATTTGCCCCCGTTGCCGAACTGTAGTAAAGATCATCGACGGTCGCACCCGCTGCCCGCGCTGCGGCGTGCGCCGCAATTTCGGCATCCTGGTCAAGGCAGCGACTCGGCCCAGCCCGACCAGCATTGCCGCCGGGATGCCACCGACGGCGCCGGCGCCGGTAGAGGCACCACCGCGGACGTACCTGGAGCGTCTGCTGCACCGCCTCCGCGATTGGCGCTACAACGGCGAACCCATGTCCGACGACGCGCTGGAGATTCGCCGGCAGCGGATCGGCTGGCTGATCCTCGCCGTTAGCATGCTGCCTTACATCATCGGCGCCCCGCTCCTCGTCGTCTTTCCGTTGGTGGCGTACCTGTCAATCACGCGCGAGATGCCGTTCGACAATCAGGGCGACAGCCAGATCCTGTTCTTGCTCGTGGCCGTGCCGCTGTTGGTGGTGGCGGCGTTCATCTGCTATCGCATCAACCG
This sequence comes from uncultured Gemmataceae bacterium, assembly GCA_963834865.1. Classification (GTDB taxonomy): domain Bacteria; phylum Planctomycetota; class Planctomycetia; order Gemmatales; family Gemmataceae; genus CAWIDK01. The sequence goes on along the minus strand of CAWIDK010000001.1, from coordinate 456,138 downwards.
CCGAGGCGCCTGATGTTACAAGTGAGCTGCCCTTGCTGCGGAAAGCTCCTGCACGTCGTCGGGACGTCAACCGCCCGCGATTCGCGCTGCCCGAACTGCGGAATTTTTTTTCGACCGGACGTATCTGCAAATGGAGCCGCGCACAGCATTCAAGTAGCGCGGCCTGGCGAGTTGCTGAGTAGCAGCGTGGCGCGCGCCCGATTGCAGGACAACGCCCACGCGTCGAGGCCTGATGCCGCTCGTCCTTTGGGCCCAAATCCCATAGCCGTGATCGATGAAGAAACGGCACGCACTATACGAGGAGTTTCTTTCATCGTGGCTTTCGGCGTGCTGGTGATTTCCTTTTTTTCTGCAGTTATTTTGGATTCTATTCAGTCTCGATTGCCTTGAAATCGCATTGGCGATCGCCTTCGCATTGATCGGTTCGGTCGTCCTGGCGACTCTTACTTTGGTCGCCATGAACATCTTGGTGCGAGCGGGGCTCGGCCTTCTTTGTTGGCTCGCGCTCGCAGTTTTGCGGTGGACTTGCATGGCAATACAGAGATTGAAGGATGGACGCGCTGCATCGGCGCGCCGAAAGACACGGGGTGATCCCGACGATTTTACCGAATGCGAGAATTTGGAATGAGCCTGCTTACCTCGATGAGTCGCCATCGCTACCTCCTGCTCCTGGCCGTCCTCACCCTGGGAATGTTCGCACCGTCGCAGGCCGGCGAGGAGAAGCCGCGCTGGATCCTCGGCAAGGCGGCGCATGTCCCGTCCGAGTACACCAACCAGGAGAGCAGCTATTTCTCGATCATCGAGGGCAAGAACGGCAACGTCTACGTCGGCACCGCCAAGTACGGCGTCAACGCGTATCTCATCGAGTTCAACCCGCGCAATGCCGTCATGCAGATGGTCGTCGATGTGCACCGCGCCATCGGCAAGTTCCTCAAGGGCTTCGCCGCCCAGGCCAAGATCCACACACGCAACAACCTCGGCCAACTTACCGGCAAGATCTACTTCGGCTCCAAGCAGGGCTATCCCGACAAGAACGAGAAACGCAGCGATTACCCCGGCGGCTATGTCTTCGCCTACGACCACCAGACCGGCACCACGGAAAACTATGGCATGCCGTGGCCGCAGCACGGCGTCATCAGCGTCATGCCCGACGAAGCGCGCGGCCTGATCTACGTCTCGACCTGCGACGACGGCCGGCCGATCGAAAGCTCGCATTTCATGGTCTACGACGTGAAGACGAAGAAGTATCGCGACCTCGGCGAGACCGAGCATTCCTACGCGTTCATCGTGCTCGATCACAAGGGCCGGGCCCTGCACCCCGTGCGTGGCGGCAAGATCGCGCGCTTCGACCCCGACGCGGACCAGCTCGACAAGCTCGACGTGACCGTGGACGGCCAACCGCCGCCGAAGGAGATTTCCAAGGACGGCGCCATCCTCAACTGGGACGCGGCGCCGGACGGCAAGACGCTCTGGTGCGTCGAGATGTCCACCAACCAGCTCTTCTCGTTCGATCTGACGGCGAGCGGCACCACGATTCCCGGCAAGCGGCACGGGCCGCTCCTCAGCGGCGCCAAGAGAACCGACTGCCGGGCGCTGGCGGTCACGCCGAACAAGAGCGGCAAGGTATGGATGGCGCTGACCGAGCAAGACCGCCCAGGTGGAGCGATGACGCACCTGGTCAGCTACACGCCCGGCGACAAGGCGGCGCGCGACCACGGCGCCGTCGGCATCGCCAACCCCGATTACGTCCAGGTGACCGACGAGAACGGCAAGCCCAGGCCGTGGCACCACACTCTGCGCAAGGAGAAAGACGGCACACTGACGCCGTGGGTGCCGCTGGGCATCGCCGCCGGCGCCGACGGCTCGGTCTACGTGGAGACACTGGCGCCGCTGACGATCATTCGGTTCACGCCGGAGCAGCTGAAGTGAGCCGCGAAGCCGCCGGGAGTCGTGGTCATGAAACGCGCGAGTGCAATCATCGGCGTGTTCCTGTTCGTGATCGTTTGCGCGCTCTGTGCCGACTTTATTGCGCAGACCCGTGCGGCCGCCGCGCGGATGTCGTGCACCAACAATCTGAAGCAGATTGGCATGTCCATTCACAACTTCAACGACACCTACCGAGAGCTGCCGCGAACGAGCGCCTGGAGAATGACGCAGGGAAAACAAGCCGAGTTCCCGATCGAAAAACAGGCAAGCTGGCTCTACGAGATCAGTCCGTTCGTCGAGGCGCGGATGGATCCCAAGTTTCGCATTGACCCGACGCTGCCGATGGATGCCGAGGAAAACCGTTACGTCCTCGACTCGGTGTTCGGGGTATTCCTGTGCCCGGCGAACACCGACCGTGGCCCCAACGAGAACTTCACCCACTACGTCGGCATCACCGGCGTCGGCCGCGATGCCGGCTTGCTGCCGCTGGCGGATCCACAGTGCGGGTTCTTCGGCTACCAGAGAAAAACGACGTTTGCAGACATCAAGGACGGCACGGCAACGACGCTCGCGATCGTCGAGACGGCGACGGACAACGGGCCCTGGGCGATCGGCGGCCAGAGCACGGCGCGCGCCTTGGTTCAAGACGGCAGCGATTATCTCGGCGAGCACGGCCAGTTCAACAGCGGTCATATCGTTAACCAGCCCTTCGGCCGATCGTGCGTCACGCAGGTCGGCTTTGCGGATGGCTCGGTGCGAAGCCTTACCGCCGACCTCGCGCCGGACGTCTTCGAAGCCCTGGCGACGATTGCGGGCGGAGAAGCAGTCCCGCCCTTTGAGCCGTGATCGCCGCTCGGCGAGCGAGAATTTGTTGTCGTTCGTCCGGAGAATGTTCCCCTGAGCAGCTCCGTGACGGTTACTTCACGGTGGCGAGCTGTTCATCCACCAGCGCCAGGTCGCTGGTCTTTGCCTGGCCGAGGCCGTCCGCGCTCTGTTGGAGCGTTGCCTGCAACGTCGCGACGCGTTGGTCGAAGGGGTCCGCAGAGGCGCTGGGTCGAAAAAGTCCGCCGATCGCCGTAAACGCGTGCCGCCCGATCCATGCGCGAGTTCGCGATAGGACTCGACCTGGTCCTCGTCGAACCACTGGTTGGCGGTCGGGTCATGGGGGAAATCCCGGTTGATTTTTCGGTAACGGGCCAGGTCCACCGCTTCGTCGCCGCCAAAGGACGGCTTGACGTAAACCAGCAAACCCCACTTGTTTTCCGGTCCAGGATACTCCACCCGCGCAATCACGTAGCGGTGCGGGCTGTTGCCGGACTGATCGGGGACGAGCGGGTCCAGACGGATGAAACCGCGCTGGTCCAGCGTCTGGAAGCGCAGGCCCTGCGTGCGCGCGTGCCGGTAGAGCTGCACAAAATCGTCGAAGCCATAGTCGGGGTCGTAGCCGGCGTCGGAAACGACGATCAACTGGCATTCGCGGCGCAGCAGGGGGCCCAGTCCCAGGTTCTCGTTGTGTCCGCCGTCGGAGATGAACCAGTAGCGACGGTTGTCGGCGCGACGGTGGAGCAGCCCGCTGCCGAAGAGGCGCAGCATCGGTAGCCAGCGCGGACGGTGGGGGAAACGAGGACTCGGCAGCCACTGGCCCAGCCGGGCGTTGAGGACGACCATGAGGAACGCGATGAGGCGGTTGGGCATGCGCGTCGGGCTGAAAGCAGCGCCGAGATGGCCATGGCGGTTGCCAGGTCGAGCGTCCCGTCGAGGTAGGCTGCGGTGGTCACAAAGCCGGTAAGCATCGCGCCGCAGTAACGATGCGAGAACAGGAAGTGGCTGGTCGGTCGGGCGTCCGTACCCTTGGCGGATCCCTTGTGGAGCGAACCGGAGAGCAGGTGATACGGCGCACCCTTGACGGCGGTATCGAGGTCCTGCAGGGGCAGGTCGGGTGCATCCTGGCCCACGGGCTCCAGGTAGACGCGCGCAGCTGCTGGCGATAGATGCCATGCAGTGAGGTGGCATTAAGTCCGACGATGAGCGACGACGCGAGCGCCAGTCCGGCGGCGCTCAACATGACCCACCACCGCAGTTCCTGGTCGCGCTCGACCACGACGCTGCCGCGGACGACGGCCCGCTCCCAGATCGACCAGCCGTAGTAGGCTTCCAGCAACAGCCGGTTCAGCTCCGGATACTCCTCCTGCAGCAGCCGTCCTAGCCGGTGCCGTTCCATCAAGGAAAGCAGCCGGTGCCCCTCCACCATGGTCCCGGCGCGCTTCTCGATGTAGGCCAGGATCGCGGCCGAGTTATCGCTGCGATCGCTCAGGATGGTGTCGGCAAAGGAAGGCTTGCGCAGCACGCTTTCGTTGAAGAGATTGAGAACGGCCTTCTTGGTTGCGCGGGCGTCCCCGGTGATAGGGATCGGCGCCGCCTCGATGGCCTCACGCAACGGACCGTGCGTCGTCTGATGGACCGCCTCTTGCCCATCTTTATGCAGCTTGCGCCAGATGTAAGCGCCGACGGTGTCGTTTTCTGCTTTCTCCAGGTGCTCCCAGAATGCGACCCAGCGCGTGAACTGGATGTCGGATTCGTCCAGCTGCCAGCGCCAGGTGCTATCCAGTCTATCCGTCTCCGCGTCCCGCGAATACCAATGGACCAGCCGCCGGGCGTGGGCGTCAATGTCGTGCCGCGCCATCACGTAGATGAGGAAAAAAGGGATGCCCACCAACAGGGCCGTGCTGAGGACGCCGAAGACCATGCGCTCCAGCCGCGTGCTTTGGCGGTGGCTGCCGCTGGCAAGGAAACGGTCGGGCCGCAGGAACGGCAACAATCCGACCGCGGCCAGCGCGAGCAGGACCAAGAGGGGCGTATCTTGCAAGGACAGCAACCAGGGCTTGCCTCCCGGGTCCTGGGACGACACCATCGGCACGTCGATGTTGGGGTTGGCGAGCCAAACGGCTGCTCCAATCAGCGCCAGCACGCCGGAGGCACCGAGCAGCCAGGCGCGACCCGTGGCTGGCCACGGCCGCTGCTGCGGGCGAGCGCCGCGGCCGAGATCACGAACCAGATCAGCAGCACAGCCAGCGCCGGCAGGAATGGGCGGTTCCAGTCGCTGATAAAACCGCCAGTGTAATAGCGTGTCCAGCCGGCTATCGGTAGGTACCAGTCCCCCACGGGAACGCTTCGGTCGAGCCAGCGCCAGAGCCACGCGGCCAGGGTACAGACGGCGAAGAGGCCACTAACCAGCACCACATTATTCAGGATCACGCCCAGGAAGTAGCGGCTCAAGTGCAGGAACGGCTTGTTGAGAAAGCTGCCGCTGCGCACCAGCTGAACGACGCGCTCGGGCTGCCTGCCGTCAGGCCCGGCAGCCAGAGGCGGCTCCTTGCCTTTGCCGGGGCACAAGTTGATGTCTCGGCGGTGGACGAGCGAAGAAAGCAGGCTGCCGACATAGCCACCCCCAGATACCGTCGAGAGGTCGTCCACCTCCGGGAGCAGCTGGGACTCCTGCAGAGCCTGCAGCAGACCCAGATTGAAGCTGGCCGAGCGGATGCCTCCCCCGGACAGGGCCAGACCGACCAGGTCCGCGGCAACCTCCCGGCGCAGCAAAGCCTCCAGGATCAGAACGTCCAGAATGAGCCACGCCGGACCCGGCTCGTCGTGGGGCCGGCGGCCCCGGAACTCGCGATCGCGAACGCGCTGCCCCGCCGCTTCCTCGGGGTCTTCCTCGGACGGCGCCCTCCCGGTGCTCGGGGCGGGCGGGCCGGCGGACGCTTGCAGCGGCGCGAATCCGTGGACCTTCGCGGTCGCGAGGAACTTCGCCACTGCCTCGATCTTCTGCACCATCAGCGCGCCGTGCAGATCCTTGCCGATGCGCGCGTCCGCGTGGCGGCCGGTTTCCCCACCATCGACGGGGACCATCCGCACAACGTCCGCGCCGGTCAGGGGTCCCGCGCCGGCCGGCCGCAAACCGGCGCGCTGCCATTGCTCGTCGAGCTCCCGCAGCGCGGCGCAGACAGGTTACGGATCTCGTCGGCCAGCCCGCGCGATTGGAACAGTCCCACACAGCGCGAGCAGGCCGGCTGCCGGATCGTCTCGCCCCGCCGCGAAGGCGGCTTCAACGTCCTCCCTGCTCAGGTGAGCCGCTGCTGGCGGCAGCAGACCGACGGCCCGCCGCCGTTGCAGCATTTCGGCGAGCGCCGCGGCGGTCAACGACGGGGCGTCGAGCCGTTCACACAGCACCGCAGCCAATCGCCGTTCCCAGCCGTCGGGGCCGCCCGGCAACAGGCCGTCCTGGACCCAACGCTTTTTCAGTTCAGCGACCCGCTGCGACGATAGCGATTCGACGACACCGCGACGGGTGACGATTTCCGACAATTCCTGGTTGCGGACTTCCTTCCAGCCTACGACGCAGGGTGCAGCAGCCATCGGTTAGTCCTCGGTCAATGCTTCGACGTTGTGAAGCAGCATCTGCCTTATTGGTGGCGATCCTGCCGAACGGAACCCAGTCCGCTCCCATTGCTACTCGGAAACGGCGCGCAAAACGGGACACGGATTTCATATATTTTTTCAATTTTCTTGCCGTGCCCGGCGAGGGAAGATTTTCCGCCCTTCCGCCCGATGGTGCTTGCATCCGCGGCCGCGGCGCGGGAAAATACGGCGTTGAGCCTTCGCCCGGCCCCGACCTGTGGCAGAATGGGGAGTCCCCCGATGGCGCGCACCTATCGCATCTGGTACTGCCTGGCCCTGCTCCTGGCGCTCATCCCGCCCGGGACGCGCTGGCTGCTCTGGCCGCGGGCCGCGACGCAGATCCTCGATCCGGCGATGGCCCAGGCCGGCGAGGTGCTCTTCAAGCACGAATGGAAGCCGAAGGATCCGTTGTGCGCGGGTGGCGACGGGCTCGGGCCGGTATTCAACGCCGCCTCCTGTGTCGCGTGCCACAACCAGGGCGGGCCCGGCGGCGCAGGCGGCCTGCCGTTCAACGTCACCGCGTTCAGCGCTCAGCTCCCCGGACAAAAGCTGCGCGAGGGCATCGTTCACGCCCGCCATATTAATGGGCACCAGGAGACCCTCAAGGACGTGCATCCCGATCTGCCGGCCGTCTCGCAGCTGCCCCTCGACCAACTGGTGGTCATGCCGGGAACGCAGGCCGGACGCCAGCGCCTGCTGGCGCTGCCGAGCGGCGTGCTGATTTCGCAGCGGAATACGCCCGCGCTGTTCGGCGCCCGGTCGGTTGACGAGATTCCCGAACGCGTCATTCTTGCCAACGCCAAGGCGCAGCGGATGAAGTGGGGCATGGCCTCGCACGAAGATGAAAGCGTGCCGGTCGGCCGGCCGCTGTACCTGCCGAACGGGCGCGTCGGCCGGTTTGGCTGGAAGGCGCAGATGGCCAGCCTGTCCGATTTCGTGCGGGCCGCCTGCGCTAACGAGCTGGGCCTGAGCAATCCCGGCGGGGCGCAACCGACGCCGCTTTACGCGAAAGCATCCATGCAATCCACCAACTCCAAACTCGATTTGACGGCCGAGCAGTGCGACGAGTTGACGGCGTTCTGCGCGTCGCTGGCCCGGCCGGTGGAACGACTGGCAAAGGATGTGACGGTGGAGCAGGCCGCCGCGGGCCGCAAGCTGTTCACGACGATTGGCTGTGCCGAGTGCCATACGCCGAACCTAGGCGCGGTGGACGGGCTGTATAGCGATCTGCTGCTGCACCGCATGGGTCGCGATCTGGTCGGCGGCGGCTATTATGGCGAGCCGATCATTCCCGTTGCCGGCACGACGGTGGAAGGGCCTGGCCCGACCGAGTGGCGCACGCCGCCGCTGTGGGGCGTCGCCGACTCCGCGCCGTACATGCATGACGGCCGGGCGGCTACGCTGGAACAGGCGATCCAGCTGCATGGCGGACAGGGCACGCGGTCGGCCGCCAATTTCGCGGCGCTGGCTCCATGGCAACAGGTCGAGCTGGTCGCGTTCCTCAAGACTCTCCGTGCGCCGTGAGCATCAAGTTTGTTTGCAGCTGCGGCAAACGCCTCAAAGCGCGCGACGAGATGGCCGAGCGCCTGTCGATCTGCCCGCGCTGCGGCTCGCTCGTCGGCATCCCGCGCGACCGGCCGCGCTCGGCGGACAGCACCGCACCGCTGCCGGCGCCAGGCGCTTGCGCGACGAGCCGCTTCCCCCGGAAGTCGCCGAAATCGCCGCGCCGGTGCCACGTCCCGACTTGCCGCGCCCGCGCCGATACCGGTCGCGCTTCCCGGCGATCCGCGTATTGTGCGTCTGCTGTCCTCGCGGAGCGAGCGCCACCCCGATCTGACCGGACGCCACCTTGAGGAAAATTGGTACGAGTGTCTGCTGTATCCGCTGCGGGCCTGGCGGCTCTGCGCCGGCCTCGCCCTCACTATGACGCTGCTCACGGGCGGCATCGCGCTGGTTCTGCCCGGAATTCTCGCTGAGCCGACCGTCGACCCGTGGACGCTGACGGCCGTGCGCATCAGTGGCGTCACGCTGCTGCTGCTCGTCGTCGGGCTGCCGAGCAGCTTCCTGGAGCTGGTGCTGGCCTCGGCGGCGTCCGGCGAGATCTACTACATCCGCTGGTCGGGCAATCCCGCGCTCACGGTGTTCATTGCCGGCATCAAATGGCTGACCTGCTTCATGGCGGGGCCGATCGTCTTCACGGCTACCGCCGTGGCGTACTGGCTCGACTGCGGCGACGCGGGGGTGCTGGACTCGTTGATCCTGAGCGAGCTCGGCATCGTGGCAATCGCCTATCAGCTCTTCGCGCTGCTGGCGGTCACCGACCGCGGCCGGCTGCGCGATCTCAACCCGCTCGCAGTCGCCGACCTTGCCCACCGCTTCGGCTGGCAACGCATGGTCGTCGTGCTGGCCGCCGCCGCCGTGATGTTGGGGCACGGAGTCTTGCTGTTCGCCGGCGTGGCGACGATGCATCAGGTGCCGCTCGCCGGCTTGCTGCTGTTGGCCGGCGGCTGGCTCAGCGGCGTCTTCTGCAGCACCTTCTTCGCCCGGCTGTTCGGGATCTGGTGCCATCACAGCCGGGTTGGTTTGGCGAAGGCGGGTCGTCCCCTTCTTGACGCGTCGCCTGGCCAGGATCGCTCTGGCTCGGATTGCGCCAACGCGATAAACTGAATCATTGCAGGACGATTACCAGCCTGCTTTACCCTTGAGGGATATGGCATGCGTCGGATGAAATTGTGGTCGGTCGTTGGGTTCCTGAGCGCCGCGTTCATGACGGCAACGGATTGCCCAGGCGGTGACAAGACAAAGCAGATCTCGGCCGGCAAGGAAGTGCGCATCGAGGGGGAGTTGACCGCCGCCGACGCGTTGGACAAGGTGACCCGGGCCCCTTACAAGGTCCACCCGCTCAAGGCGGAGGCCGGCAAGACGTACAAAATCGAAATGCACAACGGCGGCGGCCTCGACCCCTTCCTGCGCCTTGAGGACGCCAAGGGCAAACAGATCGCCATGAATGATGAGGGCGCCGGCGCCCCCAACGCCCGCATTCTTTTCAGAGCGCCGGCCGACGGAGAATACCGAATCATTGCCACCGCGGTCCCGGACGGCGACGACAGGCCCGTTGGCAAATACACCTTGCGCATCGAGCCCATTCACTGGAAGAACTACCTCGCCGTCCTCCTCAAGCCGCTGCGCGACAAGGGTACCGACGCCTCCGCCGACGACGCCTATCACGCGGCGGAAATCGCGATGGACCTTGAGGACGGCAGCCGGGAACTGGCCGCCGAAGTGTATGCCCGGGCCGGCAAGATCGCGTCCCGGGCGTCCGACACGGACGCGGCAACGATCGGCAGGATGATGGAAGGCAGCGTCCGCCGCATGGAACTGCTGGGGCAGCCGATCACGGTGCATGGCCGGACGGTCGAGGGCAAGGAATTCGACTGGACGAAATACAAGGGCAAGGTGGTGCTCATCGATTTCTGGGCGACCTGGTGCGGGCCGTGCCGGGCGGAAATTCCCAACGTCAAGAGGCTCTACAACGCGTACCACGATCGCGGCTTCGACGTGGTTGCGGTCAGCACGGATAAGCGCAAAGACGCGCCGGCCAAGTTCATGGAGGTGAACAAGCTGCCGTGGGTTTGCCTGTTCGACCAGAGCCCAGGGAAAGAGTTGCCGCCGCTCGCGGAGTATTACGGGGTGTTCGGCATCCCGCAGGCCATCCTGGTCGATCGCCAGGGCCGGGTGGTGTCGCTCTCTGCCCGCGGCGAGGAGCTTGAGGAGCTGCTCAAGGAGCATATCGGCCCGTTCGAGAAGGGCGGCAAGGGTGACAAGGAAAACAAGTAACGCAAACTTCCGAAGTGTCCGCGACGTTGGATTTAGTGCCGAGTGTGCAATCAACATCCTGTTTCTTTTTTCCAGGGAGATGGCGTGATGCGTACCTTCGTGTTGGCGTTCGTGGCGCTGGCCGGCTTGCTGCTGGCTTCGGCCCCGATCCTCGCAACCGATGTCAAGAAGGCCGAGCCGGACCAGGACAAGCAGGACAAGCAGGACAAGCAGGACAAGCCGGCTGCGCCCGGCGCCAAACCGGCTCAGCCGGGTCAGCCGGGCCAGCCTGGTCTGCAGCCGGGCCAGCCTGGTCTGCAACCGGGTGGGCAGCCGGGTCTGCCCGGGCTGCCGGGGCAACCCGGCCAGGCACTCGATCCGCAAAAGATGCACGAACAAATGCAGCGTGACATGGCCAGGATGATGGGCCTGCGCGTGCCGCCGACGGCGTTGAAGTGGGGCGGCATGGTGCTGGAGCCCGCCGACGGTGCCCTGCTCGACCAGCTCGATTTGCCCGCCGGCAAGGGCATGATCGTGACCAGCGTCACGGCGGACTCAGCGGCCGCCGAGGCCGGACTCAAGAAGCACGACCTCGTCATCAAGGTCAACGACCAGGCGGTTCCAGGCGACGCGCGCGAATTGCTCAAGACACTGGGCGACGCCAAGGCCGACGAACCGCTCGATCTGGTGGTGATGCGCAAGGGTAAGGAGCAGACCCTCAAGGCGGTTAAGCTATCCCAGGCGGCGCTGGCCGGCCCGACGATGCCGGGGCTGGGCGGGCCGGGTGCGCTCACTCCGCCAGCGCCGGTGCCGAAGCTCCAACCGCCGCCGGTTATCATCCCAATGCCGGGTGGCGGCGGGGCCGCGCCGGGGCTGCCCGGCCTGCCGGGCGGCTTCGGGCAAGGGAACGCCAACTTCGACGGCGCCAAGATTTCCGTCAACCGCAACAACGACCAGTTCGACGCCGAATTCTCCAAGGACAAGGTGCAAATCACCATCCGCGGCAAGATCGAGGGCAATCAGCCCAAGTCGCTGGAGATCAGCGTGCAGGACGGCAAGGATACGAACAAATACCAGAAGGTCGAAGATGTGCCCGCGATGCATCGCGGTACGGTCGGCCGGTTGCTGCAAATGGCCAGCGGCAATGGCGGCGCGTTCTTCCCAGCCCCGCCCGTGCCGGTCGCGCCGATACCCGTTCCACTGATTCCGGGAGGCGCCGACAAGCAGTAAGGAAAATGGCGAGCCGGGAGCGTAAGCGACCGGCATATTCCGCGCGGCATGTTCCGGTCGCTTACGCTCCCGGCTCGCCTTGGTAACACCGAACCTGTTGGCTCGTTCACCGGGCCAGCAGGTTCTTGTCTTTCTCGCCCCGCCTTCCAGGACCGCGTGCCCAGGCTCATCGCGATTTAATCATTGTTTGATTGCAACGGTTGTGCGTTTGCTCAATAATACCCTGAATCGGTCATCAGGCTAAAGTCCTGCCGACCAACCGCCGATGATGAGGATAACGCTCGTCTCTCGCCTTTTTTTGGAGCAATGCCATGCTGTGCCGCCCCCTCGGCTCTGTGACGCTTGTGTGCCTGGCGCTGATCCTGCTTGCCGCGTGGGATAGCCGGGCAATCGCCCAGACCGGCCTGGGCTACGGTGGGGGCACCGGCGGGACCGGCGGGTCGACATCGGCGCCAGGTGGCGGCTTCACCGGCGGCGGTGCCAGTCCCGGCGGCGGCTTCACCGGCGGCGGCGCCAGTCCCGGCGGCGGCTTCACCGGCGGCGGCGCCAGTGCCGGCGGCGGCTTGACCGGCGGCGGCAGCAGCGCCACCGGCGGCGGCACCTCCCTGATCGGCGGCCTCGGCGGCACCTCGACCGGCGCCGGCGGCACCTCCACCACGCCCAGCGCGGTCAATCCTTTCCTGAGCACCTACGTCAATCCTTACGGCGCCGGCCTCATCAGCGTGACCGGCCAGCAAACCGTCAACAAGCCCTTCGGCCAGGCCATGTATAGCGTTTACTCGACGGCGACGCAGAGCACCACCACCACGAGCAATAACCAGGGCTACGGATTCAACACCGTCGGCATGGGGCGGACGCCCTACTACACGGCCACGCTCAGCGAGGACGTGCCGCGGGTGGTCCACAGCAACCCCGAGCTACGGTCCGCCGTCACGGACGTTGTAAGCCGTTTCACTTCGGTGCAGGCGACGACCCCGCTGCAGGTGCGCGTCGACAATGCGACGGTCTACCTTAATGGCACGGTTGCGACGCCCGGCAGAAGCGGCTCGTCGAGAATTCGATTCGGCTCACGCCCGGGGTGCGCGACGTGGTCAACAACATCGAGGTTTCCGAGGGCCTCCCCGCGCCCAAGACCGCGCCGCCGCCGGTGGGCCCGTAGGGCAATCGGCACGTGAAGTCGTACCCACCAAGCCCGCAAGGCGAGTCTTCGAGCCTGCGGGCTTGGGCAGATCTGAGCGTGCGCGCTCATTCACTTCCGCTCTGTCGCAAGCCACGCACATAACTCCTGCTCCAGCGCGCGCGCCAGCTCGGGATGCTCGGCGATGATGTTGCGCGTCTCGGCCGGGTCGTTCACCACATGGTACATTTCCGGCGGCGCGTTGAGCGCGGGAATGATGAACTTGATCGGCCCGCGCATCGCCGCGATCTGGTAATGCTTTTCGGACCGCCATTCCCAGAACAGCGTGCGCTGCGGCGTGCGCTGCTCGCCGAGCCAGACCGGCAAGAGGTTGCGGCCGTCGACGCCCCATGCCGCCTCGGGCTGTCCGCCCGCCGCGGCGAGCAGGGTCGGGAACAGGTCCGTCATGTGGGCCGGGTCCTCGGAGGTCTTGCCGGCCGGCAGCTTGCCCGGCCAGCAGACGAGGGCTGGGACGCGAATGCCGCCTTCCCACAGCGTGCGTTTTTGGCCGCGAAACGGGCGATTGCTGTTGTGGAACGCCGACGCGCCCTGATTCCCGGCCTCGAAGGTCGCGCCGTGATCGCTGCTGAAAACGATGACTGTGTCGTCGGCCAGCCCCTGTTCGTCGAGCGCCGCGAGCAGCCGGCCCACTTCTCGATCGAGCCGCACGATCATCGCCGCGTAGTTGGCGTTGGCGTTCTTCTTCGCGTCCTTCTCCTTGAACTTGCCGAGGAACGGCTCGACATCGCCGGCCGGCGCCTGGACATGAAAGTGCGGCGCCACGAACGCGAGGTACATGAAGAACGGATGGTCCTTGTTCCGCTTGACGAAGTCGATGCCGTGGTCCGCGAACAGCGTGTCAGCGTAGGCATCGCCCTTGACGTCTTTCAGCTCCCGCCCATACCAAACTTTCTTTGGGTATTTCTCCCAGGCGTGGACCGCGTCGGTGTAGCCGAAGAACTCATCGAAACCGTGATCCATCGGATGGACGTAGGTTTTCTCGCCGTCGCGGGGCCGACCGTGATGCCACTTGCCGAACAGCCCAGTGCGATAGCCGAGCCGGCGCAGCGCGGTGGCGAGCGTGACCTCGGTGCGCGGCAGATCGTCGTTATTGGCGGACACGCCGTCGTGGATGGTGTACTTGCCGGTCAGCAGCGCCGCCCGGCTCGGGGCGCAGACGACCGCGGCGGTGTACCAGCGATTGAACTTGACGCCCTTTTTCGCGACCCGATCGAGGTTCGGCGTCGCCCACTCCTTACGGCCGTTGAAGCCGACATCACCCCAGCCGAGGTCGTCGGCGAGGATGACGATGACGTTCGGCTTGCGCTTGTCATCGGCGAGCGCCGGCGCGGCGGCGAGCAGCGCCAGCCCAAGGGCGAACAGCCAGCGGGCATCGGTCGACAATCGGAGAGCATTCATCGCCGGCTCCTGCAGGAAGGCTTTCCGCTCAGTATGCGCTGCCGCGGTTGGCGTGGCGACTCAGGCAGCGTCGCCACCCACGCGGCGAGCGGCTGGAACACCCAATGGATGTGACTTGGCATGATAACGTATGCGAGGCGGTCATAATGATCGCCCGCGTAATGATACATGGAATCGACGACGATCTTCGCGAGCGACGGATCGGCGAGGTGGCGGACCGCGGGCTTCATGTCGAGCCACGCATCCATGCGCGAAAACTGCAGTTTCCAGAGCCGGCGGTGCCATTCGGTCTCGCCAACGTCGACGGGCCTGGGCCGCTTCTGCAACTCCGTACGATGGCGCGCGACATCGAGCCAGCCTTCGGCTGGGATGCTGCCGTCGAGACAGGTGGTAACGAAATAGGCGGCGTCGGGAACATCCCAATGCGGCAGGCGGCAGCGGGTAAACGATTCCGCGACGCGCATGTGATTGGCCTCTATCTGTGCGGCACGTTTGCTGTGGGGCACGTTTGTCTTTTACCACGATGGGCGGGTCGCGGCAAGGTTTTTTCCGAGCACGTACAAAACGTGCCCCACAGTAGGGGCCCGCCACAGCCTTTGGGGCACGTTTTTTACGCGCCCATCGAAAATCGTGTGCCACTTGCCGCCATCGGCGTACCGTGGCGAGGCTCTTTCGGGGCACGTAAGCAACGTGCCCCACAGGGCGGGCCGGTCGTCGATTGTGGGGCACGTTTCTTACGTGCCCGTTTCCACGCGGCGCATTCCCGCCCGCTAATCCGTAGCCCCCCCGCGAAACGGGGCGATTGCGCTCGTTCCCCGCTGCTGGCCTACGAATGCGCTATAACGACGCGGGCGTACATCGAGCCGGTGGCGGTGGGCGACGCGTTGCCGGACATGCCCCTCTATGTCGAGCCGAACAACTGGGTGCCGGTGCCGCTCGAAGCGACGTACCGCACCGCATGTGACGCGATGCCGCGCCGCTACGACGTGCTGCAACCGACCTCGGCGTGAACTCCGTGGGGAGCAATGTTGCTAAGCCGCAAACCCCGCGTCGTTCCCTCAATCGAGTTTCACGCGCTTGAGCACGTTGCCCGCGCGATCGTAGTAGATCGCTTCGGTTTGTTTGTCGTGGTGGCAAGTCCAGGTAACCCGGGCGTGGCCCTCGCGGTGCAATGCGGGCCGGCCGTCGACGCCAAAGTAGGATTCCTCGACCTGATTGCCGCGCTGGTCCAGGGCTGACGTGAGCTTGTGATAGCCGTTCTTGTGCACGGTCGGCTTGCCGTCGAGGCCGAAATACGCCTCCTGAATCCGGTTGTCGCGCGGGTCGTACGTCGCTTCGAGCTTGTGGTAAAGGTCGGCACCAAGGACCGGTTCACCGTCGCGGCCGAACAGGCTTTTCCGCACCTGGTTGCCGCGCTCGTCATAGGCTGCTTTGACGCGGGCGTAACCGTCCGTGAGCAGCTGCGGGCGGCCGTCCGTGCCATAATGGGCCGTTTCGCGGGCATTGCCGCGTTCATCGAAGGCGACCTGGAGCTTGTGGTAACCGTCCTTGTGGAGAGTAGGCTTGCGGTCAAGGTCGAAGTAGGCTTGCTCAACCCTGTTGCCGCGCTCGTCGTAGACCGCCTTGTACATGTGAGTGGCGTCCGTGTCCAAACTCCGCTTGCCGTCGATGCCAAAGCTGGCCGCCTCGATGCGGTTGCCGCGCGGGTCGTAAACCGCCGTGAACTTGTGATAGCCGTCCTTGTGCAGAGCGGGCTTGCCGTCGACGGCGAAGAAGGCCACCTCGATCTTGTTGCCGCGATCATCGTAGATCGCCTTGTACATGTGCGTTCCGTCGCTGTCCACACTCCGCTTGCCGTCGATGCCAAAGCTGGCATACTCGATGCGGTTGCCGCGCTCGTCGTAAACGGCCGTGTACTTGTGGCAGCCGTCCTTGTGCAGGACGGGCTGGCCGTCGAGCCCGAAGTAGGTCCACTCGTTGAGGTAACCCCGCTCGTCGTAGTCCATCACTTCCTTGAAGTAGCCGTTCTTGTGCAAGCACGGCTTGCCGTCGAGGCCGAAGTAGGACCACTCCACCGCGTAACCGCGCAGTCAAAGAGCGCCTTGTACCTGTGGTAGAGGCACGACGTGCTCAGGACCGGTTGGCCGTCCAGGCCGAAACAGTCCTCCCGAATCCAGTTGCTATGCTCGTCATATACCGACGTGGTCCTGTGAACGGCGTTGCTATTCAGGGTAGGCTGGCCGTCCGTGCCGAACCACGCCGACGCGATGGAATGGCCGTGATCATCGTAGGTTTCGTCCCACCGTGCCACACGCAGCGTGCACAGCGTCGGCCGACCATCCCGGTCGAAATAGGCCCGCCGAATGCGGTTGCCCCAGGTATCGTAGGTATACATTTCCCGGGCCGTATTGAATGCGCACAGCGTGGGCTGCCCCTGGCGGTCGAACCAGGCCTGTTCGCGCACGTTGCCTTGCTCGTCATAGGCCATCTCCCGCCGGCCAAACCCCTCCGCGTGAAGCGCCGGTTGACCTTCCGGTCCTAAAAAGACTTCTCGGACCGGCAAGCCCCGCGCGTCGAACTCCGTTCGCTTGCCGAACGTCCCATCCCGCCCGGTCTGCGGCTTGCCGAAGCGATCCAGGTAACGGACCTCGTGCTCAAAGCCTTCCGGCGACCAGGTGAAGCGGACGTAGACTGCCCCCGAAGTGGAGCGGTTGGTTGGAAAGCCCTGGTCGTCGCGGTAATGGGCGGTGCTGTCGGAAGTGTAATGCAGCCGCCAAACGACGTCGCCAACAAGGTTCCGGGCCACTTCTTCCAGCAATTGTCCGTGATCGTTGCGCTGGTACTCGTACCGATAAACCTGCTCCGGCGTGGGGTAGTCCCACCAGCTGCCAAACTCCTCGCTGCCCATCCGCGCAATCGTTCGGCTTCGCACTGGATTGCCAAAGCCGTTGACGGCTTCGACCGATTCGACCCGGCCCGCTCGCCTGGTAAGCTTGTGACTGAGGCCCCGGTGCCGTACCTGTTCCTCGGTGAGCCGCCCGATTCCTTCCGGCACGCCCCACCGCCGGACCGTGTTTGCGTAATATTCCACCTTTACCCGGTACCAATGATCCCAGATCCCCAGCGCCACCGCAGCGCACAGGAGAGGCAGTCCGACCGCGGCGGCCCAGGCGATGGACTTGCCCGGTCGGCGACGGATCGAGCGCAGCGTGCGGTTGAGCCGGTTGATGGGCCGGGCGCGCACCGGCTCCCCTTTCTGGAAGCGCCGCAGGTCGTCCGCGAGTTCCAGAGCCGTGGCGTAGCGGGCCGCCGGGTTCTTTTCCAGGCATTTCTGGACGATTGCGTCCAGGTCCTTCGGTACGCGCGGGTTGTGCCGGCGCGTGCTGCCCGGCTCCTCATGCTGGATGCGTTCCATCAGCTCGGGAGTCGGTGTGTGCTCGCCGGCGCCATAAAGCGGCTTGAGGGTCAGTAGCTCCCAGAGCGTGGCACCCAGGCTGTACACGTCGGTGCGCCGATCGAGCTGGGCCACGGCCAGGACCTGCTGTGGGCTGGCATAGCGCAGCGTGCCCACGAATTGCCGGGTCCGTGTCAGCCGGCCCTCGGCCTCGTCGGCCAGTTGCGCCAGGCCCAGATCCATCAATACGGCGTGGCCGCCATCCGCCGTGACCATGATGTTGCCGGGTTTGATGTCGCGGTGGACCACCCCGGCCTCGTGCAAGCTGTGCGCCGCCCTGGCCACCTGCCGCACCAGCTCGACGATCTGCTCCACGTAGCCCCGGCTCAAGGAGGATAGCTGCGTTTCGGTAAGCGGGCTCATCCCTGCCGCGTGGGGCGGAAGGGATCGGGTCTGCGGGCCGGAGAGGGGTTTCTCAGACTCGCGGGTCTGCTGGCAGACGGCGCTGACGGTCTCCTGCCAGGTCTTCCATTCCACGCTGGCCGGGCCGCCGCTGCTATTTTGCAGCCGCGCGCAGACGGCCGACAGCGGCGCACCCTCGATCAATTCCATCGCATAGAACCAGTGCTCACCGTCGGCGCCGGAGGTGAAGATCTTGACCAGGTTGGCATGTTCCACCCGGCCCAGGGCCCGGATCTCCCGGGCGAAGCGCGCCTCCGAGCGCGGGTCGCCGGTGCGCAGCAGTTCCTTGACGGCAACCTGGCGTCCGAGCGAGGGCTGCCAGGCTCGATAGACCTTGCCCATGCCGCCCAGCCCCAGCTCGCTCAGCAATTCGAACTCGCCAATCTGCCGCCGCGCCGGCTGGACCGGCTCCGCGGGGGGCGGCTCCTCGGCCTGCGAATGGAGCTGCCACTGCTCGGCCTGGGAGGCCTCGACCGGCATGTTCAGCACCCGCGCCAGCAGCGCACGCTGCTCGGCTCCCAGCTCCGCCCGATCCACCGTCCGGCCGCTGCTGTAGCAGAGATACTCGCTACGTTGCCGGCCGCGTCGGGCGCTGAGAAACAACACTTCATCCGCTGCCGGCTCGTAGATCAGCAAGGGATGGAGCAGGAGTAGCTCGGCTCCGTCCTGACCCGGCAGGTCGAGATAGAGCCGTTCGGCGTCGGGCAGCTGCGCCGTCCGGGATCGTGGCACCTGCAACGGCTCGATTTGGCGGGCAGTTTCCCCGGTCAGGTCCAACCGCCCAAGCGACCATTTCCCCGCGGCCTGTCGGACCTCGGTAACGTAAAGTAGCCGACGGCCGGCGAGGACATCCAGCTGCCGCAGCACCTCGGCGACACCCGCGAGGATGGCGCCACCCATGCGATCGTAAAACTCGGCAGAGCGGCAGCCCGCAGCGCCGTGGCCCAGTTCCTGGTTGCGATAGCGTACCAGCCGGTCGAACAGCTCGGTGAGCCGGACGGTGCTGCGCGCCCCACTCTTGCCTTCCAGCGCTTCGAGAAGGGCGGCATCCAGACCGGCGGTGTGCGGCAGGTCGGCCCGCGTCCGTCCCAGCAGCAGGTCGCGCAACTGGGCGAAGGCCGGATCGCCCTGGTCGGCCAGGACCGGGACCAGCCGGCGCACGAACTCCCACCAATGGCCCAGTGAAGGCCGGGCCAGGTTGTGCAGGCGCTCGGCCAGTTGCGGATCATGGACGGTGCCGGCGGCATAGCGCACGACTGCGACCGAGCCGAGGAGTTTCAGGCTGGCTTCCCAGAGATAGAAGGCCGTCAGGTGCCGTTCCAGCGGCATCTTGGCGTTGTGAGCGCGCCGGTAGAGCCTGGCCAGGGGCAACGGCAAGCGTCGCACCAACTCTTCATCACAGGCGGGCACGCTGTTCCCCATGATCCATCCTGTGTCCGAGCACCGGACGGTGACCCCTCAAGAGCCGCCTGGTGCGCTCGCCGACGTGCAGTTTGGTCAACCGCCAGTATAACCCGGCGCCGTTCCCAAAGAAACAAGACAAAATGCCGGCACCGCTACCCGGCCGAGCCGCGGAGCTGGCCGCGCTGGAGGCGCAACTGCGGACCGCCACGGCCAAGGACGCACATGATGCGGCCGCCCGCCTGATGCTGGCAGCGCTGCTCGCGCGCACCGGCCGTGCGCCGGAGGCGACCGCCCGACTGGTGCAAGGCTCGCCGACCGTGCACGCGGCCGGCGCTCAGGTTTTGGCGGAGCAGCTCGACACGCTCGGCGGCCTGTACCTCAGCGCCGGCCGCGCCGACTACTGGCCCGAGATGCGCGGCCTGTTCAGCGCCGCTCGCCAGCGCTATCCGTGCGATCCCCGCGTCGAGCTGCGTCTGGGGCAGGCGCTGGCCGAGCTGCACGAGCCGGCAGCCGCCGAGCCGCCGCTGCGCCGCGCTCTGAACCTCGCACGGTGTCGGCTGGCGCAATGGACGCCCGCGCAACGCGACGACCTCGCTCGCAGCGCCATTCCGCGCTGGAGCGTTTGCCTTGACGCTTACGTTGCGCTTGACTCAGCTCGGACGGCGGCCCCGCCTCGGTCGCGGCGCTCGGTCCTTCAGTAAATCGCGCACGGCAGTCGCGTCCACCTTCGACAACGCCGGGGTCAGCCGCCGCGCGTAGTCGATGCGTTCGTCGTAGCGGCCCAGCGCGTAAATGCTGTCGATGAGCGGCTGGAGATCGAGGCTGAGGTCCCGATCGGGTTGCAGCAGCGGCACAGGGACGGCGCGCAGCGGCCGGAGAAAGTGGCTCCGCCAAACGCGACAATAGGGAGCGTCGACTGCCCGGGAAACGAGCAGCGTGTACGGGCTTTTCGGCCAGCGAGTGAGCATGGGCGGTTTGCTGCCGCCGCGGAGCAGGTCGATCTCGATGAAGTTCGCCCGCCCCAGGAGCATGGCCTGCCGCTTGCGCTCGTACTGAGCCCACCCTTCCGTGCCCTTGTGCTTGTTGGACGGCGAGAGAACCTCGATACACGTCACGAGCACGCGCTCCTCCAGCTCTGCGTAGATCTCGACAAAGCTCTCCTCGAATTCCCTGGCAATGAACGCCTGCATCGGCACCGAGTCGGTATCATCCGCGGGCTCAGCCACCGCCACGCTGCCGTTCTTTTTTCTCGGCTTCCCTGAATAAATGGGTTCGGTGATGGTCACGTCGGCCTTGGCCAGGCGTTCCTTCTTGCCCTCAGCTTCCACCAGCACGACGTAGCTGCGCACAGCGGTATCGATGGTGTAGCCGCGCGGCAGGATCTGCGCGAGGGCTTCGTCGATCTTGTGAACCAACCGGTTGTGGAACCCTTGCCACAGGCCGCATGCCTCGATGAAGGGATCCATACCTGGGAACGGCGATTGCATACGGCAACCTTCCTTCCACGCCGCCGCCCCTCACCCCAACCCCTCTCCCCCGCGGGGAGAGGGGCTGGGGTGAGCCGGCGCCCCTCAACCCAACCCCTCGCCGCCGCGGGGAGAGGGGCTGGGGTGAGGCGCGAGCGCTTCCGGCGATTATACCAACGAGCCGCTGCTGCGGATAAGGCCGACTGAAAGGGGTTCTCACCGGGGCTCGCGGCGTTATAATATGATGGGTTGACCGTAGCTGTGCTTTTCCCGGTTCGCCTGCTGGACGGGAGAAGGTCCATGATTACCAGGACGGCGATGATGGCGGAACTAAGTACTGCCGTGCTGCGCCAGGCGTGCCGTCTCTTCATGGATCTGGCGTATCCGGACGGTCCGGCAACCATTCCGCCCAAGAAACGCGTCTATTTTGACATCGCGGCTGAGCGGCCGCTGCATGAATTGCTGCCGCCGGCCCCCGACGCAGCCGGCGTCGTCCAGGAACTCTGCAATCGCAAGGACGGTCCGCGCGGCTACGAGTTCCGCCTCGGCAGCGCCCACTTCATGCACCTCAAGCTGCGCGTGCAGCTGATGGAGCATCGCGGCGAATCGGTCTGGGTGTTCACCGTGGACACGCACGACGCGTTTTCGCGCAACAGCGTCCAGCCGCCGCCGGATCATCCCGACGCCCCGCGCTGGCTCGCCCTGCAGGACGCCAATCGCGACCTCAAGGAGCGGATCGAGGACCAGCTCGAACAGTCTGGCCTGCTCACCTTCAAGAGCCTGCTGCGCGGCGACCTCGAAGCGCCCGGCCCGTAACGGAATGAACCATGTCCCCCGGCACGATGCCGCTCGTCTCGATTGTCACGCCGTCCTACAACCAAGCCCGCTTCCTGCGCCGCACCATCGATAGCGTGCTGACTCAGGATTATCCGCACATCGAGTACGTCGTTATCGACGGCGGCTCCACCGACGGCTCGGCCGACGTGCTGCGCAGCTACGGCGATCGATTTCGCTGGGTCTCCGAGCCGGACCAGGGCCAGTCCGACGCGATCAACAAGGGTTTCGCACGCTGCAGTCGGCGCGATCTGCGGCTACCTCAATTCCGACGACGTGCTCTGGCGCGGTGCGGTGCGCACCGCCGTCGAGCACTTTCAGCGGCATGCCGACTGGGACCTGCTCTATGGCAACGCGTACGACATCGACGCCGACGATCGTATCCTCCGCCGTTTTCCCACCGCGCGCTACGATCTCGCCCGGCTGCTGCAGAATTGCTGCATCTGCCAGCCGGCCGCGTTCTGCGCACGGCCATCGCCCAGCGGATCGGCCCGTTCGACGCGGCGATGCATTACGCGATGGACCTGGACTACTGGTTGCGCATCGACCGGGCCGGCGGGCGCATCGTGCACGTGCCGGAGGTGCTCGCTTGCTCGCGCGTACATCCGGCGACCAAGACGCTGTCGGCGCGGCGCATGTCTATCGCGAGATTCTCGAGACGAGCAGACGCCACGCCGGGCAGGCCGGCTTCAGCCAGTATTTCGCGTACTGGCACCATCGCTGTCACGAGGCGGCGCACGGCTGGCCGCGCTGGCTGCGCGGACTGCCGCGGGCCGAGTTGTGGCTGGCGCTCGTGCACTCGCGCTGGCATCGCCATCAGGGCCGGCTGCTGCCGCTGACCGCGGACCTGCTCACGGCCGTGGGCCGGCGGGTGCTGAGGCGGCCACCGGTCGAGCGAGTCCCGGCATTGCCGAACGGCTGGCTCGCACCGGAATGCACGATTGATCGTCCCCGCGGCGACGTGTTCCGTCTGGTGGGGAGCGCTCCGAAAGATGGGGTGTTGACCGTGTCCACCGGCGGGAACGTCCTCGCGACCCTACCGCTGCAGGCACATTGCGAAGAAGTCATCGAAGTGCCGCTACCGGCGGCGTGCGGCGCCTGCGGCTGAAATTTTCGAGCCATGCCGTGGACGCGGCGGGACGGCTGTTGGCGTTTCGTTTCAACGACCGGCCTAACGGCTAAGCCGGCGAGCCGCCGGGCTTGTCCCGGCGGTCCGGACGGCGGGGACAAGCCCCGCCGCTCACTTAGCTCAATCCTTCGGTGCACGCGCAAGCAACTCCTTGATCGATCGCCGATCGACGTGGTCCTTCAGCACCACGGTGTCCTCGTTCGACCACCACAGCGAACCCGAGTGAACCCAGAAGCCGTTGTTCGTGCCGCGCCGCGAAATCATCGGCAGCGCGTCCTTGTCGCCCGCCTTGCCCGCGATGACCTTGCGGCTCCAGCCTTCCTTCATGTCCTTGAAGAGGTAGATGCCGTACTCCTTCTCGTTGGAGAAGATCACGTCGAGCTTGCCGTCGCCGTCGAGGTCGACGAAGCGCAGGCCGGAGTCCTTGCCAAGCTGAGTTAGCCGTGCGCCATCGGGCACGGTGAACGGCAGTTTGGATACCTTGCCGTTCGAGGATTCCCGCACCAATTGATCGTCTTCGACCGGTGACGGAATGATCAACGTAACGAGTTCGGAGCGGGGAGCGTCGGGGTTCAGATAAAGTCCCTTGCTTTCGGTAATAACGAATGGCCCTGGCGCCGCCAAGGCGCTGACCGTCGTTTCCCATTTACCTCTTGTTCCGGGCGCAGAATCTTGACGGACGAGATGGTTGCTGTTCCCTTTAGCTGATTCACAACGACATCCATTATTCCGTCACCGTTGCGATCGACAAAGTGTATCGAGGTGTTCGGAACAGTGAGGAGTTCTTTAAGCGATTTCCCGTCGAAGATTGTTCTGTTCAGTCGCTCCTGCGCCTCCTTGAACGTCAGGAACTTTACCTTCTTTCCATGCTTTGCCACCGCGTGGTCGATGAACTCGATCACCTGGTCGTTCTTGATCCACCCATGCGGATGGAACACCATTGCGAATACGCCCTGCTTGATGACGGTGCAATCGAGCGCCGCTTTCCAGTCCTCCACGGTTTGCGGATTGCACGGCTTGTGCAGGTGCTGCGCCTGCCAGTCGCTTGGCGTCATGCACGGAAACTCCCAGCACAGCTTGCCGATCACGTACGGGTACGGATAGTTCTCGATCGTGTTCACGAACGAGCGGTCCAGCGGCAGGTACTTCTTGAAGCGCTCCGCGCCTTCTCGTCGCGCACCAGCTCCTTCGGCAAGTCGGGGTCGTCGGCCGTGAAGACGTTGAAGACCGAGCTGTCGATCGTCAGGAAGTTGCCCTTGTCCGTCGTCTTGTTGAAGATCTCAGCCCAGAAGCGCGGGCTCGGCGTGTTGAGCGAATCGCAGCACGGCATGCGAAACGCCACCGGCTTCGTGTTCGGGATCGCGTGCATCAGGTCGACGCACTTGTCGTACGTGCCCTTCGCCTTGTCGAAGCCGCCCTTGAAGAACGGGCAGGGATGATCGAAGGTGTGGCACTCGATGCTCAGGCCCTCCTTGAGCCAGCTCTGCAGCTGCGGGTCGGCGGGATCGACCGAGCAGCTCATGATGCTGACCGGCGCTCGGCCGTCGATCTTCTGCAGCCGGCGCAGGATCGGCCGCAGGAACGCCTCGTAGCGCTTCGGCTCCTTCATGTCGTCGATGGCGAGGATGACGACGGCCTCAACGCCGTCCTTGCCGACCCACTGCGGGGTGATGAGCTTCGGGAACTTGTGATGCGGGTAGTAGGGATCGACCTCGTCGAGATAAGCGAGGCGATTGCCCTGGGCGCTTCCGGCGGGCGGGTACGCGGCAAGCAGGGCCAGGGTTACCAACGCAAGCCTGCGCATGGGATCCTCCGGTAGTCGAGACGGCGTTGCCTTTTTTCCGCCGCTTTTTTTCTTTGTTATTTCAGGATTCAGGAAGAAAAGCAATCAAAACAAAGCGGCGGAAAAGCGCCGCACTCCAAAAAAAGGCAATGCCGGTCGGGACGCGCGGGACTCGAAGACTCGCCCCGCGGCGTGGAATTCATGGCGTGCCGTCCTCATACGGAAACATGTCCCAACTTTCACTGCCGAGTGCGGACCATTGCTCCAGCTCGTCACGCAGGTCGGGGGTCATCGGCTGGTCCGTGAGCGGCACCAGCAGCACGCCTGAGCGCGTCTCGATCACGCGCACTGTCGTATTCGGCGTCAGCCCATAGCGCTGACGAATGTCCGCGGGCAACGCAATTTCGCCGCCAGGCTGGATGATTAATTCCATCGCTGCTCCCTATTCGATTTCACTGACCACGAACTTCGGGTCGCGCGGCACGAGGCGCTCGCCGCTGGGATCGATCAGGAAGTCCAGGTCCTCTAGAACGATGGCGCCGATCAACGCGGTGCGGCGCTTCGGCTCCACGCTGGCCGTGAAGACGCCGTTGCGACCCAGGAGCTCGACATAGACGTTGGAAACGGCATCGCGAATTCCCGTACGCCGATCCGCATAGCGCACGCGTACGCGCTTGGTGACTTCCAGGCCCAGCTTCTTGACAACCGCCTCGGGAAGGACCAACCTCGTAGCCCCGCAGTCGACGAGGCCGCGCAAATTGCAGCGCCGCACTTTGCTGGGTTCCAGCGCGCATCCGCCGTGCGGCACAATATCGCGATAGTTGGCCAACTCAAAGTCGACGTGGAAGCGTCCCACGATGCGCTCTCCGTTTTCCCGGAACATGGTTGTCTCCCTGCCGGCAGCTGTCGCCCGGTCCCTTACGGGGCTCGGCTCGCCCTTGAGCGTCGTCATTGTAGCATCTACATGCGGGATGCATAAAAGAAGCGAGCCCCGAAGGGGCGACTTCGGGGCTGCGGCGGTTGGATGTCGGGACCCGCGGGCCTTTCGGCCCGCGGCGTGGGGGGGGGGGTGGGCGTAGGGGGGATCACCAGCTGACGCGTTGAATGGCCTTGCCGACGCCGAGGCGGTAGCAGAGCTGCTCGAACTGCTTGCGATAGCTCGGGTCGGTGCTGTGCATGTGCTCGCCCTCGGTGATCAGCTTGAGCTTGTTGCTGCGCCAGATGCCCGTCTCGTCCAGGAGGATCTCGAAGGGCCGTACATCGCCGGCGTAGACGACCAGGAGCTTGTGCTCGTCGAACTGCACCTCCATCGGGCCGTCGTTCGACAGCACCGCGATGCCGGTGCAGCCGTCGTGAGTGAGCAGTTCCTCGAACTCGCAGCAATGGCTCTTGAGGATGGGCAGGTCGATTGCTTCGCGGAACAGGTCCAGGTGCTGGCTGCCGGTGGTTTCGTGGCTGGTTTCGAGAACAACGTCGACAAGGTCGCCCAGAGGGTCGAGCAGGGCAAGGAAGGTCTCGAACAGCTTTTCGCGCGAGACGGCGGCGGCCAGCACGGGGACCTGGAAGTTGGCCTTGGGATCGCGATAGGTTTCGACACGGTAACCCTGGCGCGGCACCACCGGCACGGCGGCGCGGGCCGGATGGCGTCGGTCAGCCAGAAATCGCCGTAGCGATCCACGCGAAGGTGGTCTGCGATGGTTTTGGGTGTCACGTACTTACCCTGCGTTCGGGGACGGGAAGTTCGTTACTGTTCCGACCGCGGGGATGCGGTTGCCTGCTCAAGTATAGTTCGTGTTTCACCACGCGGCCAAAAATCTGTACGATTCTACCGGCAAGCTCGCGACGGGGATGAAAGTCGTTGGGAACGGTCAGGTTACGCAGGCAGGACGCTTGGGGATGCGGCCGCCGAGCCCCGTCATGCGCGGAATTTCGCGCTCGGATTGACGCAGCTGCGCCGGCTTACGATGCGCCGCAGCTTGCCCGGCGCGCCAAACAGGGTAAATTTGGAGAATGAGCACGTTTCGAATCGGAGCACCCATGCGCGGACTACTCACCACCGTCGTGACGCTCGGTCTCCTGGCGCCGCCGATGGCAATGGCGGGCGGCGAAAGGCCCTCTGGCGACAAGCCGTCGGGCAAGATCGTGCTCGACCAATGGGACGCCGCTTACCTGCAGGGCGGACGGGCAGGGTTCGTCCACAGCAATGCCGAGGAGTTCGAACGCGACGGCCACAAGCTCATCCGGTTCACGATGGAGCTGCGGCTCAAGGTCAAGCGCTGATAGCGATGCGATCGAGCTGGGCATGGACGCCGGCGACATCGCGACGCCGAAGGGTAAGGTCGTCGGCACCTTCATGCGGCAATACCTGGGCAAGGGCAAGCAGCTCGAAATCAACGGCGTCGTCGCCGGCGAGCAGATTCGGCTCACGCTCGACGGGAATCGGCCAATCAAACCCGCACCGTGGAACGATGCGGTCGTCGGCCTGTTCAAGCAGCAAACGCTGTTCAAGGACCGGCACGTCAAGGACGGCGATCAGTTCGACTTCGCAAGTTTCGAGCCGTCGGTGAACCTCGTCCTCAAGAGCCACGTCGAGGTGAAGGGGAGCGAGGAGGTTGACGTGCCGGGCACCAGGCAGAAGGTGCGGCTGCTCCGCGTCGAAACCCGGCCGGAGCGCCTCGAAAAGGTGCAGCTGCCGGTGCTCATTACCTGGGTCGACCGGCAACGCGAAACGGTCATGTCGGAAACGGAGGTTCCCGGGCTGGGCCATATCCGCCTGGTGCGCACAACGAAGGCCGTGGCGACATCGCCGGGCTCGGTGGCTCAGCTGACGGACATCGGCCTGAGCCAGCAGGTGCGAGTCAAGCAACCGATCGTCAAGCCGTATGATACGACAGCGGCAGTTTATCGGATTCAAATCCGCGAGGACGCCGACGCCGGCAGTGCGTTTGCACAGGACGGCCGGCAGCAGATCAAGAACGTGCAGGGCGACACGATTGAGCTGCACGTCAACGCACGCACCGAGGCGGCCAAGGAGAACGCCCCTGGTGTCGAATTTACGCAAAGCTCCTATTTTATTACCAGTGCCGATAAACGGGTCCGCGAGCTGGCTGTCAGTGCGGTCGGCGACGCGGCGGATCCGTGGACCCGGGCGCTGCGCATTGAGCGGTGGGTGCACGGCTCCATGAAAGTGGCGAGCGACGAGGGAATGGCAACGGCGGACCATGTGGCACGCACCTTGCGGGGGGATTGCAAGCAATTCGCCATGCTGACGGCTGCAATGTGTCGGGCGGAGGGGATTCCCAGCCGGACCGCCGTCGGGCTGATCTACGCCGATGTGCGTGGCCAACCGCCGGCGTTTGCGTTTCACATGTGGACCGAGGTTTGGATCGACGGCGCCTGGCGTTCGCTCGACGCGACGCTCGGCAAGGGCCGCCTAGGGGCGACGCACCTGAAGATTGCGGATCAGAGCTGGCACGAGGTGCGGGACATGACACCGCTATTTCCGGTGGTGCGGGTGCTGGGGCGCATTCGAATTGAGGTGGTGAGCGTGCAGTAACGCACTCCAGGCCGCGGGATGAGCGCAGCCAATCCCGCGGGTCGGACGTTACGGTTTATCGCCTTCACGGTAATTTCCTGTCAAGGTAAGCGAATTTTGCTTGAGAAATCCTATTCTCTCCGATACGTTGGAAGGGCGTGGGCGTCTATTCTTGGGAACGTTCGCGATCCCACCCGCAAGGAACAAGTCCTGGATGATTCATTTCTCGGCCCGGTGAATGGCAGAACCGAGCATCCCCGTCGATGGCCCGTGGCGGCGCCGGAGGATGCGCGGGCGCGGCCGGCACGGTTGCCGGCAGTGCGAATGTGCGATAGGGTGGTAAAATACCACCCAACACGCTCAGGATGCACGCGACGGGCCCTGAGCGAGAGGCGTGTGAGCATGAAAAGGATGAGCATGAGCGCCGGGCGCATGACTGCTGGATGCACGACTGCCGGGCGCACGACTGAGGATCAGCGATGACCGCACGGCAACGGCAAGCCTCTGACAGCGCCGTCGCGGTCCTCGCCGATACGACCCCGGCCAACGGCAGCGCGAATGGCGACACGCCGATCTTCCATTGGGAAGCCTGGTTTGCCGGCGCCAGCCCCGATCAGCGGGCCGCGGCGCTCGCGCTCGCGCGCGAACAGGGCCTTCTCTATCTCCAGCAACTTCCCGCGGCCGGCGACCGCAGTCGCGCTGCCGCCTCCATGAGCCTCGTACCGCTGCTGGGGCGGCTGCTCGCCGGCCGAGCCGATGTGCTGCCGCCGCTCGTCGACGAACCGCTCTTGTGGTCCGACCCGCAACTGGATGCGTTGCAGCGGGAGGCGGTGCGCGGGGCCCTGAACACGCCGGACCTGTTCCTGCTGCAAGGATTGCCGGGTACGGGTAAGTCTGCGCGTCGCCACCGAGGTCATCATCCAGGCCGCGCGCCGTGGCTGGCGGATTTTGCTGCTGGCGCCGACCGCACCGGCCGTCGATGTGGTGCTGGAGCGGCTGGCCGGCTGTCCCGAGGTCTTGCCGATTCGCCTGCTCGGCCCCGAGGAACGCGCTGAGAATCTGCCGGCGGCACTGCGTGCGCTGACGCTCCCCGAGCAGCGCCGTGCCTTCCGCGAACGCGCCCTCGCCGGCGCCCGGCAGGCGCGGCTGCAGGCCGAGGAAACCTGCAAGCGCCGCCAGCGCGATGAGACCGTCTGGCCGCAGCTCCTGCCGCTTTCAGGGCAGCGCCTGGATATCGAGGAGCGTCTGCGGGCGCTGAACCAACGGCGGGCTGAGGTGCTGGCTGCGGTCGAGCGTGCGGCGGTGGGGTTGCCCGGTGACGACGCGAAGCCGTCCGCGCGGTTCGCCGCCGAATTGCTTGCTCTGAAACAGGACACGGTCACCGCCATCAACGAATGGCAAGCGATTCAGAAGACCCTCACCGAGCAGCAGAGCGCGGCAACCAGGGAGCAACAGGAGATCGCCGCCAGGCTCGCCGCGCTGGAGCCGCGCTGCCGTGCGCGGGAGCAAGGGCGCTGGTGGATGCTCGGCTACTGGACGGGCGCGTCAGCACTGCGCGACCGGGAGACGTGGCAAGGGCGGCGCGACCAGGTCGAGGCGACCGTGCGCAAGCTGGAACAAGACGCAACGGCTCAGCAGGCCGCACGTCAGCAAATCGAAGCCAAGGCGCAGGCCGAGCGCGAGGAATTGGTTCGCGCCGAAGCCGAGCGGCAACGGCAGGTGCTGGCGACCGAAGAATCTATCCTGCGGCAGGCGTTGGCGAAGGTCGAGCAGGCCTGGAGTTCACTGTGCGCGGCGATCCAACCCGCGGCCCTGCATCCGGCCGGTTATCGCCCTGCCGACATCGACGCGGCGGTGCAGAACTGGCAAAAGCAACGGCAACGCGATGAGGCGGGCGCCCAGTTCGCCCGGCAGTGGGCGGACTATCTCGATCAGGCCGGGACGCAGCTGGTGCCGCGGTTGCCCGCGCTCGCCAACCTGCTGGCCGGCCCCACGGCAGCGCTGGCCCAGGGACGCGAATGGTCGGAGGCCGCCGCCACCCACTTCGACCTGCTGATTATTGAAGACGCGGAGCGCCTGACCGAGTCGGAATTGCTGCGGCTGGCCGCGCACGCGCCGCGTCTCATGCTGGTGAGCCAGGTGCTGAGCGAGCCGGTCGCGACGCCGCCGCCGTCGGGCAAGGGGCCGCGTTCGCTGCACGGACTGCCGCCGCTGACCATCTGCTGGCCGCGGCTGTGGCACGCGCTGGGCGACGACCTGGGCCGCCTGCCCTATGCCTGGCACCGCGAGGGCGATCGGCTCATCTGCCAGCTCACCGCCGTCAAGCCCGAGGACGCGCGGTATCTGGAGCGCGAGGGGTTGGCCGACGCGCCTGAGATCGAGCTGCACATCCTGAACTTGCCGCGCTGCAAACCGGTGCTGGCGCGGGTCAGCTTCCCGGGACACGACACCATTCCACAGGCGACCGCGTTCATTTACCGGGAGCTGCAGGAGCTGCCGATCCAGCCGCTGGGACGGACCGCGTGGTGGCAGGAAGCGGCCGACGCGTGCGTCCTCCACCTGGGGCCGGTGCCCGGTGCGCCGACGGAGGGCGTGGACCTCGGCGCCGGCGTGCGGATGGAGTTGGTCGGCGCCGGTCAGGCGTACGCGGGCCGAGCTGCGGAGCTGCGTTTTGCCAGGTCCGACGGCTGGGATCGGGCCAAGGCCCAGGGCTGGCTGGAGACGAACCTGCGCTGGCGCGGGCGCGAGCGCGCTGCCTACCTGCAAATGACTCACCGCATGTATCGGCCGCTCGCCGAGGTGGTGGGACCGCTGTTGTTCCCCGGCGCGTGCCTGGCGGCGCTGCTCGGGAGCCGTACCCCAGCCGAGGCGATGTTTGAGTTTGTCCCGGTGCCGAATCCGCGCCGGCCGGAATGGCCACGCGAGGGGGCCGGGCTGGAGCAAGACCTCGCCACCGGCCGGCACGGCGACCGCCTGCCCGCCGACCTGCGCGGCGAATTGCCCCGCAAGGGCATCGTGAACTATCTCGAGGCGCAGGCGCTGGTGCGCCGGCTGGAGCAGTGGCGCAGCGCCGGCTGAGCTGGCCTCCAACGGCAAGGGCGTGCCGGCGGTGCTGGTGCTGGCGCTCTACGAGGCACAGGCCGAACTGCTGCGCCGCCTGGTTGGGCGGTCGGCGATCCTGCGTGCCCGCCCGTTTCCGCTTGAAATCGCGGTGCCCAGCCAGGTCCGCCACCGCGAATGCGATGTGCTCGTGCTCAGCCTCACGCGCAGTCACGCCCACCGCTGTGTGCCGCTGGGCGAAGATGCCGCCGACCTCGCCCTGGCGCTGACCCGGCCGCGGCAGCGATTGCTGGTCTTCGGCGACCTCGGCACGCTCGTCAAGCGCACCAACTGGCAGGGCCCGCTCGATCACCTCGACGCTCCGGACGCGCACGTCGAGGCGCTGCGCGTTGGCCGGCTGCTGCGCCACCTGCAAACACTTCCGGGCGTGAGTGGCACGCCCACCGCGACGGGCCGCTGACCGTTCGTAGTTCCGCCTTTAGGCGGTACTGCAACCGCCTAAAGGCGGAACTACGAACCGTTCACCGTTCGGCGTATTCCGAAACCCCCATCGGTGAAAGCAGATAGCCCGGCGGGGCCGTCGTGCATACAGTGCCAGAGTACGTCTGGACGCTCCGGGCGTGCGCGGAGACCTGAATGGACAGCGCTTCCTCCCTCGCCTACCCGGGCAGCCGCATTCTTGCGGGCTGGTTCCGTCAGCTCCAGCCGCATCACCCCACCGCCCTGTGGGTCGGTTATCTTTTCGTCCACCGCGTCGAGGCGCTGGTCGAGTCCATCGAGCCGCGGCCGGTCGACGCCCTGGCGCTGCACGTCCTCGAGGCACTGGCGATCGATCAACGCGACGCCGGCCACGTGCACGCCGCCGACCCGCTGCCGGGCCGTCTCCAGCTGCCGGCGCCGGCGGTCCAGCAGCTGCTTCGCAGCCTGCAGGGCCAGGACTTCGTCCGTCGTTGTGAGCCCGGCTGTTGGTGCCTGAGCGAGCGCGGCCAGGCGGTGTTGCAGGCCCAGGCCGACGTGGCACCGCGCCGCGAGCGCCGGACCTTTCCGTTCGTGGAACGGCTGTCGTCGACGGGCCGTCGCCTAACGCCGCCCCACTTCCTGCCGCTCGCCGAGTGCGCCGGCGTTCCGTGGGAAGTGAGCAACGGCCATCGCTTTGACGTCGCGCTGCTGGACCAGAGTGTGGCGCAGCCGGCTAGCTGGCGCGGCGCTACGCCTTTCCGGCAGTGCACCGCGTCATCACGGTAAGCGAAAGCGAGCCGAACGGCGTGTGGGAGCGTGTCATCGTGGATCGGCCCGAGCGCGTGCTGATCGCGCTGGCGCTCGCCGCGGATCAGACGCTCCTGGGATTCGCCGCCGAGGCGGACGGCTGGAAGCTGCATTTCGAAGCACCGGTGCTGCGCCTCAGCGAGTCGGCCCGCGACGCGTTGACGGATCTGGCGGTGCCGTCGACCGCGTGGGAAGAGTCGTGGCGTCTGTGGTGCCGGCAGCGTCATCTGCCGCAGAGCGACGCGGAAGCGTGCCGTTTGCGTTGCGACGGCATTCACCTGGAGGTGCACGCGCCGGAGGCTTTCGTGGAGCGGCTGCGCACTGCCAAGAGCGATCTCTTGCACGAAGAATCCGGACTGCTTGCCGGCGACGGCTACCTGAGGGCCGCGGCACAGTTGGGGCTGCACGCGAAGTAGCCGTTAGAAGTCATGAATGGGTCAAGATGCCTCGCCGGTCAACTCGACCGTCAGCGGTTCGGCCAACACCCTGCTCCCCTGGTAGCAATACGAGACGTGAACCGTATGCTTGCCGGGGCGCCGTTTATCGCGCGGTACCGTCGCCAGCAACGCAACGCTCGCCGTGAACTTCTCGCCTGGCATCAATCGCAGCACGGCCGGTTCGAGACTCGGGGAAAACCGATCGCTGAAATGACCTTCCGAAACCATCTCCCCGCTGGGTCCGGTCACCTCCAACTCCAAGAATTGCAACGGCGTCATCGTATACGCAATCTCCAGGGGAGTGGCGGAGCAGTTCTCCAACTCCACCTCGGCCATGTTTGGAACCGGCCCTTGCGGGCGTACTATCTCCTTGTGCCGCAACCGGCAAGTCAGTGGCGGCTGGTTCTGCGATTTGGCTTGCAGGCTCGATCCCACAGTTGCTTCGGTCATGGCAGCGCGCTCCTACTTCAGATTCTGCGAAAGACCGCGAATGAGTCGCCATACGCAAACTCATCACCGGTGAGTCGTTCCAAGGGCATTTCTGCCTCCGGTAGCCGGCCGTTCTTCGTTTGCACCTTCGACGAGCCGTCGAGGTAGTTCGTCCCCGGCCGGACCACGGGCTCAGTCAAGATCGCCGAGTGAGGCGTGTCATCGCCTAGTCCCTTCCAGAGGAGAATGTCGCCGCGCATGGCGCTTGACTCGGGATCAACCAGCCTGTAGTAAGCATCCAGGATAATTCTTACGTCCTTTCCGGAAAACGGTGACACAGCGCCGCCCGGCGCTTGCTTCCCGCCGAAAGTGAGTCCGTGGCAAAAATAGAACTGCCCGTCGTCAGCGCCGAAGACGCGGACCTTGGCGCCGCTGGTCAGTTCAACTTCAAGAATTCGACCGCGGACCGGCGCTTCATACGCGAGGGTCAGCTGCCCAACCTCGCGCATAGTCTCCCACTTGAAAAGTGGTCCATGTTCGGAGGTGTCAGTTGGCTTGACCACGTAGTCCACTCCGCCAACATTTTACTGAACTTCCCATCACCCGCGGCGTGAAGGTCACGGCAATCGCCGATGCTCGTAGTATCGGCTCAGCGCCCGGACCCGTTGCACCTGGTACGACATCATGAACGCCAGGATCACGAGCCCGACCAGAAAGATCGCGTGTTTGTGCGGCCCATCGATCGGTTCGTTGCTTAGCGCGCGTTCAAGCAATAGCAGCAGATACGACACGACACATACCGCCGCGGTGAACCACACCAGCGGCACGCGAAACCATAGCCCGGCGGCCGCGATGATCAGCGGATAGCCGATCACGACCGGCGTCTCGATGTCATCGGCGACCAGCACGATCAGCGAGAAGAGGAGGATGTCGGCCGCCGCCCACACGAAGCGCATCGCCTCGGCCCACGGCTTGTGGTTCATGAGCCATTGACATGCGAACGACACCGCGCCCCAGCCGACAAGGATCGCCACCACCTTGAGATGCAGGTGCAGGTCGACCGGACCGAGCAGGGAGTAATTGGCCTGGGCAATCAGCAGGCACAGCGGCAGCATGACAAGGCGCGACGCCAGCGCCGGCTCGCGCCGTGCCCAGTGCCGCACTCGGTAGCGCACGCCCGGCAGCGACAATCCGGTCTCTTCGCCCTTGAGAAAGGCATCGAGCGCTCGCGCAAGCGCCTCGGCCGACGCGAACCGTTCGGTCGGCGCCTTTTCGAGGCAGCGCAGACAGATCAGCTCCAGGTCCGCGGGGATTGCCGGGCGCAGCCGGTGCGGCGCGGTCGGCTCGCTCTCCAGCACTTGCACCAGCGTGTCCAGCGGGTTCTCCTCGCGGAACGGCGGCCGGCCGGTGAGCAATTCGTACAGGATCGCGCCGAGGCTGTAAACGTCGCTGGCGGGGCCGAGGTCCTTGCGGCCCGCCGCCTGCTCGGGCGACATGTAGCTCGGCGTGCCGACGATGGCGCCGGTGGTGGTGTGCTGGCTGCCCCCGAGAATCTTGACCAGGCCGAAGTCGGTGACGTACGGATGGCCGCTCGCGTCGAGGAGGATGTTCGACGGCTTGAGGTCGCGATGCACGATGTCGTGACGGTGCAGATGGTGTACCGCCTCAGCGACCGCGTAGACGATCCGCGCCGCTTCTTCGGGCGGCATCGGCGCCTGCTGCGCGTGCTGGCCCAGGCTGCAGCCGTCCACAAGCTGCATCGCGAAGAACGGTTGGCCGTCGATCTGCCCCGTCTCATACACGGTGACGATGTGCGGATGCGTCAGGCCGGCTGCGGCTCGGGCTTCTTCCTGGAAGCGCGCGAGCGCTTCGGGCGATGCGAGCTGGCTGGACAGGATCATCTTGAGCGCGACCGGCCGATCGAGGTCGATCTGCCGCGCACGGTAGACCACGCCCATGCCCCCGCGACCCAGTTCGCTTTCAATCGCGTACTTGCCGAATGCCCGATCGGCTGCGGCAACGTAACGGTCGACGGCGGCTCCGGCGGCGGCGCCGCCAGGACGGGGAGCGTCGGCGCGTCGTCCTCCGGCGGCGCGGCCAGGCGGTCCAGTCCGTCGAGGCATTCGAGCAAATCCGCCAGGTCGGGCCGCCGCGCAAGCAGCGCGTCGCGGGCCGATGCGCCGCCGTGGTGCAATTCGTCGAGGTAGCCTTGCAGCAGCGTGAAGTCTTCGTCGGTCATTGCAATGGTCCCGGGTCCGAAGCCATGCTGGACGCATCGCGCAGCACCGCGAGCATGTCCTGCAGCTTCTGCAGCGCGCGCATCCACAGCATCTGCACGGCCGGGCGCGATCGGCCCATGCGTTCGGCGACCTGGTCGAAGGGCAGCCGCTGCAGGTTGCGCAGGCAGATCACCTCGCGATAGTCGGGCGGCAGCTGCACCAGGGCGTCCGCAATGAGCAGCTCGCGCTCCTGCGCAAGAGCTGCTGGCTCGGCGATTCGCCCGGGTCGGCCGGCTGCAGACCGGGCACCGTGCTGCCGCTGGCGTCCAGCATGACCTCACGGCCGACCTGGCGCTTGTCGGTGCCGCGATACTGGCGAATGAACTGGGCCGCGTTGTGGGCGAGGATACGGCGCAGCCAGGCGAGCCATTCCTGCTCGCTGCCGCCGCGAAACTGCGCGAAGTCGCGATACGCTTCCAGCAGCGTCTGCTGTACCAGGTCCGACGCATCCGCCTTGGTCTTGAGCCGGCCCTCGACGTGGCTTTGCGCGAGCAGACACAGGTAATTCCGGCAAGCCGCGAACAGCCGGTCCAGCTCGCGGGCGTCGCCGGCCCGCGCTCGCAGCAGCAGGTCGGACAAGGACAGGCTCGGTTCGGAGGTCATGGGCAGCGGCCGGCGGATGTTGACGATATACCATTGAATCAGAACGCGGCACGGCCCGCAAAAATAATCTCGCAAGGCCGTGTTCCGAGCCGGCACCTCGGCTGGAAAAATGATCCCGATGACCTGGGGTGGCCCGTGCCCAGTCAATCCTTCCCCTCGAGTTGATCCGGCGCGGGCCGCGTAGCCAGATGTCGTCAATCGCAAAGTCGTTGCCCGAGATTTCACGCGTTAAATTGAAGATTTCGATGGACGCCTGCCTGTCCGCGCCGGATCGCCAGGTCGCGGTGAATTCCTTCCACTCGCCGCAGCGGGTTGGCGCGACCATCCGCCCAAGGATCTTGCCGTTGATGCGCACTTCCAAATGCGCAGGCGAGGTATGGTACCAGGAAGCCAGCCAAAGACTGACGGTGTATACCGTCTCCGGTCCGATCGCGACCGTCTGGCCCCACAACACCTTGTCGACGGCGTTGCCGCCGTTGACACACATCATCAGCCCGCTGCCGCTTGTGTGGTCGCTGAATGCCGACGCGTCGCCGTGCCCTTCGCGTGGGCTGCGCGCCCGGCAGAAGGTGCAATCGTGGCGGATGTTTCCCGGTGAATGGCGGTAGGCGGTCCGGAAACCCTTGAGCCCTTGCTCGAAATCGCCATTGCGGATCAGCTCGTCCGCTCGCGCCGATGGCGTGGCGGGCGGAAACTCGGCTTGCGGCTCCGTCGGTGGACGCGGAACCGGCGGCGGCGCGATGTCCGGCGGCGGCTTCTTCCCGGCGGGCGGCGCGATGTCCGGCCCGATGTCCGGCAGTGGCTTGGTTCCGGCCGGTGGCGCCGGCGGCTTTTCCGCCGCCCTGGCCGCGGCACGCCGGTCGTTTGCCGCTTCGCGCGAGGCCAGCAGCAAGTATCCCACGACACCGCCGATGCTGGCCAGGCAGAACATCCATGCTACCCCAGCGCCGGCAAGCGCCAGCACGAGTACGAGAG
Source organism: uncultured Gemmataceae bacterium (assembly GCA_963834865.1). GTDB lineage: Bacteria > Planctomycetota > Planctomycetia > Gemmatales > Gemmataceae > CAWIDK01. Next base: position 419,056 of record CAWIDK010000001.1, on the reverse strand, counting down.
CACCTGAGCTACCGCGTTGTCGGCCGGCGCGAGTCCGCCGATGTTCGCGTTCGTGGTCGTCACGGGACGGGTCGGTCGGCGGTGGAGGGTCGCGCCGACCGAGTGGCCCCGCCGCCACGCGCTGCTCGCCGGGCTCGACTGGCTTCTTGCAATCGGGGCACGCCACCGATCGGCCCAATACGTCGTCGGGGATGTCGCACCCACAGTGCGGACATCGGCAGGTACGGGGCATGGTTATCCCTCAAAGGAGCGATGGCATGGCTTGCCACCCGGATGCGAAGTCATCCTCCTGCACTTTGCTCGGGTCTTTCCACCTTGTTGCCGACTCGCGCTCGTTGCTAGGCCCCGTGGCCGCTGCACTTGTTCGGGCAACCGGAGCGCGCTGCAAACGGGGTTCGACCACTGTTGCCCACGTCGCCGGATTGATGGCCGCCCACCTCGATCACGACGACGCGCCCGCTCCAGGCCTCGTAGGGGAGGGCGTAGAGCCTGACGGTGATCCGTGTAGTCCTGGCTGCACCTTCGCTCACCGGGATGTCGATCGGCCAGGATCCGACCAATCGGCTCCGCGTCTCGGTCAGCCCCTCGATGCGGGTATGTCGCGCCGACTTCATCCAATACGTCGGGTCAAATGCCTCCACCCGGCGGTTGTTGACGTACAGTCGCAGCCCTCGGTCGATGAAGCGACGGTAGATGCGGCCCATATCCTTGGTAGCGGACTCGGCGAGGGTTTGGCTTTTGCGAGAAGTCAGGCGATCACAGTCGGGCAAGTAGATGATAGTGCCGGAACGTCCGAGCTGTTCCCGCAGTTCCTCGTGGCTGTCGGCGAAGAGCGTCTGGGTCTCTTGCGGATTCTTGGGGAACGACAGCGGCCGGGTCAGGATGTCGACGACCGCTGACGGCAAGTCGTCGCAAAGATCCGGATCCTCCATCTCGATCATGTTCTTGGTGCTGTTGCTAATTGCCGCAACGTCCAGCGTCATGTTGTAGAAGGCGCCAGGTTCCTGCCACGAGTAGACGTCGAGCACTGAGGACAGGTGCAGGGCAGCGGTCTTCATGCCCATGCCGTATCGGCCGATGTTCTTGCGGTTGTCGAACACCATCGAGCCACCGAAAGAAGTGGCCACCTTCAGGACGTTTTGGGCCATACCCTGCCCGTTGTCCAGCACGAGAATGTCGATGCGCTGGTTCGGCTGCTTGCCGGTCTGGTGGAAGTAGACCCGGACCTCGTTGGCGCCCCATTGAATGGCGTTATCGACGTGCTCGCACAGGGCCGATGTAGTGCTGTTGTAGCCGAGGTCGCGCAGCGAGTTGACGAGCGTTTGGCCCATGAACATGGGCACCGTCTTGCCATCCTTGAGGACGCGGTTCAGGACAGTGCGACCGCCGCGGGGAGCGGTGTTTGCCCACTGCGGCGAGAACTCCGCTTCGGCTGAAGCCTGGCCGTTCGTCGGCTGGCCTGTTGCTTCCTGGGCGCTGATGGGATTCTGGTTCGTGTCGGACATGGTCGTGGTCCCTCTGGTTTGTGGCCCTCGGTTGTGAGCGCCGGGGAACTTCTGATGCGGCAACGTGCCGCGTTCACCCTTTCCGGTGCGCGAGCGAACGGAAAGGTTGCATGAGATTCTCCAAATGGCGTGTTCTGAAGAAGTTTTTTGCAACCGAGGTTGCCGTCGGGTGCCCAAGCGAATACTGTACGCTTGTGAGGGATGGCGGGTGTTGCAAGGAATCGCCGTGTTTTGCGTCCGCGACCCGATCCACAACTTTATCCGGCTGCCGGACGAGCTGGTCCCGGTCGTCAATGCGCAGGCGCTGCAGCGGTTGCGCGGTATCCGGCAGCTGGCTCTCGCTAACCTCGTCTACCCGGGATCGCTACACACGCGGCTCGACCACACCCTGGGTGTTGCCCACGTCGCCGGGTTGATGGCCGAGCAGCTCGATCTCGACGACGCGGACTTGCGTTGGGTTGTACTGGCATCGCTGTTGCACGACGTCGGCCACGGCCCGTTCAGCCACGTCTCCGAAGCCGCGCTGGCCCGGTATGCCGACAAGTCGAAGCTCAAAGAGGGACAGAAAGAGAACAAGATTCACGAGGCGGTCACGGCACAGATCATTCGATCGGACGCCGAATTAAGCAAGCTGCTGCCGGAAAACGACCGAAACAACGTGATCCAGCTGCTGGAAAAAGGATGGCGACGGCCCGTGCTCAGTTAGATCGTCTCGGGGCCGCTTGACGCTGACAAGCAGGATTACCTGTTGCGAGACAGCCACTTTTGTGGCGTTGAATATGGGCGGTACGATCTTCACCAGCTGCAGCGGTCGCTTGTCCTCGTCGGCGACCACGGCGACGAGGAACTGATGATCGACCCTGACGGATTGCATGCCGTCGAACAATTCGTCCTGGCCAAATACTACATGACGACAAACGTTTACCGCCATCGGGTCCGCTTGATTACCGACCAGATGATCGCCCGGTCGATCACGCTTGGCATTGAAGCCGACAAGCTGGACGAAATGGTGCGCCTGTACGGGTTTGACAATACGGACGCCTTCGTGAGGAATTATCAGCAATGGGACGATGCCAGGTTCCTGGAGACGTTCTGTCCGGCGGGGCGCCCGCCTCCCGGCCCGAAATCGGGCGCCCTTCTGCGGCGCTTGCGCGGACGCAAGCTGCTCAAACGCGTTTACACGGATCGGATTGGTGACCTCGACGCGCGGGTGCGCGAAGTCGTGAGAGCACTTCTCCAGCCGAAGCATGACGAGGTTCGAGGAAAGATCGAGGCGGCCGTCGCTGACTACCTGAGCCGTCAGCTCCAGCAGGCCGTTGAGTCGGACCTCGTAATTGCGAATGCATTTGACATCAAGTCGGCTCGCGAGACGTCACGCAACGAAGAGGACGAGATACTGGTTCATGAAAAGAAGACGCCCCGAGCATTTACCGAAGTGTCGACGCTGTTCAAGTCGATCAATGAGGCATATTCCGATCAGCACGTGGAAGTCTACGCGCCGATCCAATGGCCGGCAGCGGCTGACAAGGACGACCTGCGGGAACAGTGGAAGGCGAAGGTTCGCGAACTGATTGAAACGGGCTGCATGGCTGCAAGGAGGGGGAACCCATGACCACCTACGACTTCGTGCATCTGGTCCTGCACGCTTCCGGGGACACAATCCAGGGGAGGACGAAGCTGCAGAAGGTTGTCTACTTCGTCGGCACGTTGACGGGAGTCGTCGACGATCTCGGCTACCGCGCCCACTATTACGGGCCGTATTCCGGCGAGGTTGCCGGAGCCGTACATGAGTTGCGTGGACTGGGGTTTCTGGAGCAACGCGTGTCGTCGACAGGCGTCATCGACCCCAAGGGCTTTGAAGTCTCGCGCTACGACTACGAGTTGACGCCAGCGGGCAAGCAAATCGCGGAAGAGAAGGCGAAGAAGCAGCATGCCATGTGGGAGCGGATCAAGACCGCTGTCGAGAAGCTCAAGAAAGCCAGGGCGGGCGATTACGTCAAGCTCTCGATTGCGGCGAAGGCATACTACATCCTGCGCGAAAGGAACGGGAGAGCGACGCCCGAAGAGCTGCAGAAGCTGACAGCCGTTTTTGGCTGGAAGGTGTCTCCGCAGCAAATCTTGGAGGCGGCAACATTGCTGGAGGCGCTCGATTTGGTTAACGTCGGCAAGCCGGCGTGAGCGCTGCCCTGGAAACGATTGAACATTGACAGTTTGAACAGCGTACCCACGCCCCAGTACTCGCTCAAGAGTGCGTGGCCATCGCTACGCCGAATCATCGCCATCATCTCCATCACCGCACCCGCCGTCGATCGGTGAGTCGCTACCCCCAATGCGCTTGCGATCCTCTAGCGACTCGAACGGCAGCTTCAGGTCGCGCGTTTGTTGCTTGAAGTGGTCGTACATGAAGATCTTCTCCCGCCACCGCGCTTCAGTGGCGGACAGCCAGTAGCGGAAGGGGTCGCCCTTGTGGCCGGTGCCCTCGCGAAGGATGGCGCCGGCCTCGACGGCGCGGTTGAGCCAGAGCTTGAGCGTGGTGTCGGCCGGCTTGTCGGACTGAGCCAGAGCGGGAATTTCGGTGTCCCAATTGTGCCTGGGAAGCGTCGCGTGTTGCATGGGAGTCGCTGCGCCGGAATTCGGTCGGGGGCCGTGTCAGGGGGGTAGGTCCGACCGAATTTCCGTGTGCCATCACACCACACGGCAGCGGCGATGGGGGAGTCAAGTTAACCGACCTTGCATCCGGCTAGCCTAGCCCTAGCCTAGTGTGATGCACTTGCGCCTCGGCTGGACACACCGAGTCGCCGTGCTGATAATCATCATGGCCTCGTCGGGATGGGTGGGAGCCTGTCCCAATTACAATGAGGGATCAAGGCGGTGCCTTGTCCCAACGTGGAAGTTTCAGGGAGAGTGTACCTCCCAACCACGATCCGGGATCAGGCCCCCACCCATGTCGGGAGACCATGATGCGCTTCTACAATGCCAGCCCACATCGATTCTACTGCGGCATCGACCTGCACGCCAGGACCATGCACGTTTGCGTCCTGGACAGTGCCGGTGCCGTCGTACTCGATCGCAACCTGCCGTGCCATTTCGAGACGCTGCTGGAGGCCCTTGCCCCCTTCCGCGACGGTATCGTCATCGGTGTGGAGTGCATGTTCGGCTGGTACTGGCTCGCCGACCGCTGTGCCGAGCACGCGATCCCGTTCGTGGTCGGCCACGCGCTGTACATGAAGCTGATCCACGGCGGCAAGGCCAAGAACGACCGGATCGATGCGGACAAAATCGCGCATCTGCTCAAGGGGGGCAACTTCCCGTTGGCGTATGCCTACCCCAAGGGCATGCGTGAGACACGCGATCTGCTGCGGCGGCGGATGTACCTGGTGCACCAGCGTGCCGCGCTGATCACACACCTGGAGATTCTCAATGCGCAGAACAACCTGCCGCCGTTCGGCAAGAAGCTGAGCTATGCGGCGAACCGCGCCGAGTTGAACATCCCCGAGCGTTTCGGCGATCCGTCCGTGCACCAGCGCCATGCTCGATCTCGAGCTGATCGACAAGTTCGACGAGTTGATCGGGCAGGTGGAACTGTACCTGACACGCACGGCCAAGGTGGACGACGTGCAGACCTATCACCGGCTGCGGACCGTTCCGGGTATCGGGCCGATTCTGGCGCTGGTGCTGCTCTACGAGATGCACCAGGTGGAGCGTTTCGAACGCGTCGGCCAGTTTCTGTCGTACGCGCGGCTGGTGCGGTGCGTGCATGAATCGGCGGGGAAACAACTCGGCTCGGGTGGAAAGAAGATCGGCAATGCGCAGCTGCGGTGGGCGTTCGCCGAGGCGGTGTGCCTGTTTCTGCGTTCGAGCGAACGGGCCCGACAATGGAAACAGAAACAGGAGAAGAAGCACGGGTCGGCGAAGGCGTGGGCATCCTGGCCGCCCGGTTGGCGCGTGCGGTCTACCACATGCTGCGCAAGCGCGAAGCGTTCGACGAGGAGCGTTTCTGGAACGGCCGGGGCAGGCCCAGCGCGACCGCGGCGCCCGAGCGCAAGCCGAGTTCGGCCCGCCCGTCGCGCGGTAAAGTGCGCACGGCAGCGCGCTGAATGCAGGACGGTTACCTACGTGTTCCTCTTCCCTGTCCCGCGTTGGAGAATCACCATGCCTGCGATCGACTACCGCCGTGCCCGGGCGGAGCTGCGTTTGGCGGACGTGCTGAATGTGATCGGCTATGAACCACGCTCGCGGCTGGGCCAGCAGCTGCGTGGTCCGTGTCCGTTGCACGGCTCACGCTCGGCCCGCAGCCGGGTCTTCTCGGTTAACCTCGGTAAGAACCTGTATCACTGTTTTCGCTGCGGCGCCGGCGGCAACGCGCTAGACCTGTGGGCGGCGCTGAGCCGGCTGCCGCTGCACGCGGCCGTGCTGGACTTGTGCGAGCGACTACGCCAGCCGGTCCCCTGGCTGCACGAGCCCAGCAAGTGCAGCCGCCGGAGCGACTCACCACCCGCTGAGGAGACCCGACCCATGCCCGAGCCCTAGCTGAGCCATGCCGACCGTGCCGGGGAGCCACACCGCCTAACGGAGGCACGCCAGGGACGAGCGCGACCCGGGTGCAGCAAGATTGGGGACACTGATCCCGCAACGCACCCCTCGCCATTGTTCCCGACCTCGTCGCTTTGATTGGACCCCGGTGCGGACCGGCATACTCACGTAGGAAGGATCGGAAACTCGAGGACCTTGCCCGCGGCTGCCCTCGCGTCGAGCTGACCCTGAACTGCGACCGTTCTTCGGAACGCGATCGCGTCGTTTTGCATGGCCGACGTGGGGAACGCATGATTTTCGAAGGCGCAGGCCAAGCGGCCTGCAGCCGGCTAGCCCAGGCGAAAGGCCGGCCGGCTTTGACCTTGTTGAGCTGTTTGGTGCAGCGCAGGCTGCAACCGAGGAATGAAAAAAGCGGCGCAGACACAAAGGCACGGGTCAACAGGTTCCGATTGTAACGATTGGTAGGAAGAAAAAATCCTCTACGGAGAAGCTCCGTCTATTGACTTCCGAGGCCATTGAGCTGTTAGGTGGCGGCGTCGCGGATCGCCTACGTGGCATGTGCTAGAAAGGAGCGGTTTCTCCATGTCCGAGCGCATCGAGGTCAAGCCCATCTCCGGGTTCCCGGAGTGGCTGCCCAATGTCCGCCTCCAGGAAGAACGCTTCCTCAACGTCATCCGCGCAATATCAGCTCTACGGCTTCACCCCGATCGAGACGCCGGCCGTCGAGCGCTGGGACGTGCTCACCGCCAAGACCGAGATGCAGCGCCAGATTCTACGTCGTCAGCAAGCCCGAGGAAGGCGCCGACGACGACGCCGATTCGCGCTTCGGCCTGCACTTCGACCTCACCGTGCCGCTGGCCCGCTACGTGGCGATGAACGCCGACAAGCTGACCTTCCCGTTTCGCCGTTACCAGATTCAAAAGGTCTGGCGCGGCGAGCGCCGCCAGCGCGGCCGATTCCGCGAGTTCTATCAGTGCGACGTGGACATTATCGGCCGCGGGGGGCTCGATACGATTCACGACGCCGAGATTCCGTGCGTCATCCACTCAACGTTCGCGGCGCTCGGCCTGCCCGATTTTCAGATTCAGGTGTCCAACCGCAAGGTGCTCGGCGATCTGCTCCGCGCCCGCAGCCTCGGCCCGGAGCAGCTCGGCACCGTGCTGCGCGCCATCGACAAGACCGACCGCGCCGGCCTCGACGCCACCCGGCAAGCGCTGGCCGACGAGAAGATCGACGCCGAGCTGATTCCCGCGATCGTCGATCTCATCCAGTGCCGCCAGCTCGCCGACGCCCGCGCGGTGCTGGCCCGCGTCGGCGCGCCGATGCAGGGCATCGACGAATTGCAGGGCGTCATCGACAGCACGCTCGCCCTCGGCATGCCCGCCGCGCGGATTCGGCCGAACTTCGCCATCGCCCGCGGCCTGGATTACTACACCGGCACGATTTACGAGACGTTCGTCGTCGGCAGCGAGAGCTGGGGCAGCATCTGCTCCGGCGGCCGTTACGACGACCTCGCCAGTTTCTTCACGACCCAGAAGTATCCCGGCGTCGGCATCTCGATCGGCCTGACGCGGCTGTTCAACCTGCTGGTGACGAACGGCCACGTCAAGGTCGACCACAAGGTGCCGACGCAGGTGCTGGTGACGATGCAGGACCGCAAGCGCTTCATGAAGGAGTATCTGGAGCTGGCGCGATTGCTGCGCTCGCACGGCATCCCGACGGAGGTGTACCTGGAGCCGAAGCGGCTGCGCGAGCAGTTCGGCTATGCCAGCGACAACGGCATTCCGCTGACGGTGATCGCGGGCGAAACGGAGATCGCGGCGGGCACGGTGACGGTGAAGGACATGCGTGCGGCGACGCAGGAGGTGGTGGCGAGGGATCAGCTTGCGACGTATGTGCGGGGGAAGATGCAAGGGTAATCGCGACAGATGATCGCGACCGACCCGCACCGTGTGCTGCTGTTCGACTTGCGTTCCGCCGCTAGCCCATGTTTAACAAGTGTCGCCGTAAGTCCTTGCTGCGTAAGGGCTGATTTTTGGATTAGTCACTACATTGTCGTTTCATCGCCCGCGGGCGGCGCCGGCGGCCGATGGTCGGCCAGACCGATGGCGTTGAGTACCTGGCGGGCGCGGGACGAACCCGGTGTCGTGCCGCTACGGAGCTCTTCCGCAACGCGGAATTGCACGTAGCGAATCGTCTGCAATGCTTCCAAGGCCGACTGCGCCGAGAGCGACAGGCCAGCATCTTTCAAGGCGCGCTCCAGCATCCGCTCGATCAAGAACGCCAACGCCGCCACAAAAATGTGTGCCTTCACCCGCCGCGCCGTGTGATGCCAGATCGGCCGCATGCCCAGCGGATCCTTGAGCGAACGAAAGCCCCGTTCCACCTCGCTTAAGTCCTTGTAGTGCGCCACCGCCTCCGCGGGCGTCATCGCCGTCTGATCGGTCTGGATGAGGTAGCGCCCTTCATACTTCTTTTCCCGAGGTAAATTCACTGGGTGCTCCGCGATCTCCAATTGTCCCTCTTTGAACTCCCACATGTAGTAACGATAGCCGTGGTTCTTTTGCAACGCCCGCTCGGCCGCCGCGCCGATCTTGGCCGGCTGCTTCAACTGGCCCTTGGCCACGCGCGCCTGCACCTTCGCCAAGGCCGCACGCACCCGCTCCATCGCTTTGCTACGTTGCCGCTCTTCATAGGCCCGACGCTCGTCGCTATCGACCACAAACACTCGCACGCCGGCACGGTCGCAGGCGACCTCTTGCACTCGTGTCCGGGGTGGATTTGGTTTCGCCCGCGCGGTGATCCCATTGGGGCAGTCGACCCACTTCGTTTCGTCCACGCGATCAATCAACGCCTCCGCCTCCGGATTGCGGCGACGCGTCATGCCCACCAAGTAGCCATGTTCCGCCGCCGCCTGCAGCATGGCCAGATTGCTCTCGGTCACCATGCCGCGATCACCGACAAAGACGATACGCCGAAGGCGAAAACGCCGGGCCAGGTCTTGGATGACTTCCTTGACCGTCGTGCTGTCACGCGTGTTGCCCGCCCACACGTGATGTGCGATCGGCCAACCCGCCACCATCACCACGCCCACCACCACCTGCACGTTCCGCGGCTTGCCGTCGCGACTGTAACCGTGCTTGGCCAGCGTCGGCGGACCATGGCCTTCAAAATACGTACTGGTCAGGTCGTACATCACCAGGTCCGCGTCGAACTCGAACAACGTCCGCAGCCGCTCATAGAGCGCCACTTCCACGGCGTCCTTGTTCAACCCCAGATGATCCAGCGTGCGATACCAACGCTGCAGTTGCCCCAAGTCGACCTGGACGCGGCCTTGCTGCTTCCAACAGGGTACGTACCGGCGACCATGCCGGTCGCACACGTAATCGGTCTCCAGCCACGCGGCCAAACCGTGCTCGCTGGCCGGCCGCACCAGGCGGTTGGTGATCAGCACCAGGACGCGGCTGACCCAGTCGTCGGCGGGGTCTTCGCTCGGCCGCAACTTGGGCCAACGCCGACCAGCATCGAGCCATTGCCAGAGGCCCAGTTGGTCGAAGAAGTGGCGCGCGACGAGCATCGGTCCCCAGGTACTGGCGTCGAGGATTTCGATGGGTCCCTCGGCGCCGAGTTACTGGGCCAGGGCCTGCGGCCCTTCCTTGCCGGTGAGAAAGCGATTGAGCAGCGGCAGGACGGCTTCGAGGGTGTCGCGTCGCCCGAGGTTGGCGATGACCTTTTGCTTGACCTTGCCGTTCTCGCGCACCGAGCCGACGATGCGGACATACTCGTGGACGGTGCCGTTGGAGGACGGAACTTTGACGGAGCGGATGAACATGATGTTATCATCAACAAATCCACCGGTCCGTCAACCGGATATTCGATGAAATGCGGACAAAACAGCTAAAATGTTTGTAATGATTGTCACTACGGTTTTCTGAAAACTGGACCTCCGCGCGTTGAAAATTAAGGACTTACGTCAAAAACTACCCCGACACTTGTTAAACATGGGCTAGCTCGAATGCGCGATAGGCCCTGTGAGAGGAGTGGACGGCATGGGCGCCAAGTGGAATCTCGACCCTAAAGATGTGGGCAGCCACGAGTCAACGGGATCCAGCAGTTACCGTGGGAGCCACGGCAGGCTGCAGACGACAAGGCATTTATTCTCGTACACGCTCAAGCACATCCCGACTGGCGTTCTTGTCAGCGCCAAGGTTCCGCCCGGCAACTATTCCAGGAAAGAAATGCGCCGTCTGCGGGAACAGCTATACCAGCAACTCTTCGTGGAACTTGAAGCGAAGGTTGCGAAGCACCTGCGAATACCGGGCCGGTAACCGGGCCCATATGCGCCAATTTCATTGCGGCTGCGCGGACTGCATTGCAAGCCCCACGGCGGGACAAGCCCCGCCGCTCGCTCTACTTTCGCGACGCGCCCTTGCGTTCCGGTGGGGGCGGGGGATAATAAAAACTCAGGATCGTACGCTGCTTATCCGCCGCCTTCCTCGGAGAGGACCTCGCGCAGGTTCGACCACCCATGGCCGATCAATTTCCCTGCCCGAATCCGGCTTGCGCCCATGTTTTCAGCCTGGCGGCGCTGCAGACGGCCGCGACCGTGAGCTGCCCGCGCTGCGGCTTCCGCATGCAGGGACGCGGCGCCGCGCCGACGCAGGTCAGGCCGACCGCGCCGGCGGCGCCGCTGGCCACGCCGGTCGGTGGGACGATCATCACGGCCCAGCTCGCACCACCGGCGCCTCCGGTCACGCCGCGTGCGCAGCCGGTGCAGCCCGAGCCGCCGAAATCGCCGCCCGCGCGGCCGGCACCGCCACGGGCCGCCGACATCGACGTTGACCTGGTGGCCGGACCCGTGCCGGTGCCGGCGCCGCCGCGCCCCGTGTCCCCGAACAATCGCCGGCTGGTCACGGTGCCAGCTGCCCCGCTCCGCGAAACCGCGACGAGCAAGCCGGCGCCGGCCGGCCGCGACGGGACCCGCGCCGTGCTGCGCGTCCTGATCATCGTCGGCGTTGTCGGCATGTCGTTCTGTCTTGTCTCGGGCGGGCTGGTTGCCATCCTCGTCGGCTTCGGGTTCTCCAGCTTTGACGAGATCATGTCGCTGCAGGCGTTCAAGAACATTGCCAAGCAGCCGTCGACGGACCATACGGTCTTCATGGGCAAGGCGCGCAACCTCAAGGGCGGCGAGGAGACGGCATTCAAGCTCTTGCTTACGAAAAATATCTGGACGCCCGACAAGGAGCTCAAGCAGCACCTCGGCGCGCTCGGCGCGTGGATGAACAAGCAGGACGATCTGTGGGTGGCGGTCGCGGTCAAGGACTACGGCATGCAGAAGCCCCGCGACGCCGAGCTGGTGCAGCTGGGGATGGAACGGCTGGAGCAGCACTTCGGCGACGGGCTGGAGCTGGCGGCGAAGACCGAGGCGGTCGACTTCGCCGGACCGCCGGCGCAGAAGCTGACCTTCAAGGGCCAGCTCGGCGCCGTCCGCTGGTGGGGCGAGTGCATCATGTTTTCGCACCATGGCTTCGGGTACTGGGTCTTCGTCGCCGGTCCCACGATCGAGGACATTCAACCGCTCGAGAACGAGCTGAAAAACGAAGATACCGGCTTTTCCCTGGTCACCGACCGCAAGGGCTGGCGCGAGCAGCCGCCGGCGATGGAGACGTTCGCCAGCGCCGACGGCACCCTCCGCCTGACCGCGCCGGAAGGCGTGTGGGAAAAATCGGTGCCGGCGAACGTGGAGTTTGAGACCGGCACGCTGCTGCTCCTGGGCCGTTACCTCAAGGTGCAGGACAACACCAAGAACGCGCACCTGCAGAGCTTCACCCTCGACCAGCAGGCAGACCTCAAGGACGCGATGAAGCAAGCGAAGGACTATCTCGAGAAAATCAAGAAAGAACAGAACACCGGCTACAAGCTCGCGCCGGTGGCGGATGGGCCCGGCAAGTCGGAGCTGGGCATGGTCGACGACGTGGGCAACAAACGCGGCCGCGTTGCCGAGCTGATGCTGTCGCTCAACGAGGCGCCGATGCGCTACTACCTGGTCGCGGTGATCAGCGAGTCGAACCACATCACGGTGCTGCTGTGCGATTGCAACTGGAAGAGCCGGCAGATTTGGCGGCAGGAGTTTCTGGGGCTGCTCAAGACGCTCAAGGTGAGCGCAAAGGGATGACGCGCTCGTTTAGGCGATCGGCATGTGAAAGCGTACCCTCGCTTGCGCGTCGGGCTTGTGTCAGTCACAAGCCCGACGTGCAAGCGAGGGTAAGTTAACTCCTACCGCTCGCCTTAGCGGCGGCTCGAAGAGCCGCGCGGCTCTTCGAGCCGCCGCTAAACGGACGCGGACTTCCTACGGCACGGGTCGGCCAACCGGCGGCTCGAGCAGCGGTGGGCCGGGATTGCTGAGAATGCCGGGTGGCTCGGCCCGGACGGGTTGGCCGCGCTGGATGGTGGGCGGCTCCGGCTCGCCGAGCGTCTTGCCCTTGGTGCGCAGCGGCTCGCCTTGCTGGAGCACCTGATCCAGGGGAAATACCGTCGCGAGCTGCATCTTGTAGTGGAACCGATGGATGTCGCGGATGGTCCAGGGAATCACGTTCTCGCTGACGAAGTCGATGAAGATCCATTCATACCACGGAGCCTTGACATCCTCCTCCACGACCAGCGTTTGGTAACCGTCCTTGACAATGGTGAACCGATACTTGCCATAATAGACAAAGGACTTGTCCGCGGGCGAGCCGCTCAGCGGAATCATGCGCTCGTCAAACACGACGGCGCCGAACGGCTCGGTCGTGATGACCATGGCACGCTCGACGCAGCCGGACAACAGCGCCAGGAAGAGCGGCAGGGCCAGGAGTCCGGCGCGGTGGGCCGAACGGTTGGTCATGGTCGGCGCTCGTGGGGTAGGTCCGGCGAGCCGAGCCGGACCCGGACAGCCGTGCGGTCCCGCCGTGTGGGCGCTGGCGGTCCGGCTCGGCTCGCCGGACCTACTTGCTGACCGTGGGTCGGGCGGGTATACCGTTGATGCAGAGGCGCGTCAAGTCGAGCTTCTGACGCCGCCTAGGGAGCGGACCGGATTGTCCGCTGGACGGACGGGGTGATCGCGCGTGAGCGATTTCAATGAGATTGAGTATGCGGGCCGGACCGATGTCGGCGTCCGCCGCAGCCATAACCAGGATGCCCATGTCCTGATGCCGGCGACCGATTCCGACCAGTGGCGGCAACGCGGTCACGTCTTCCTGGTGGCCGACGGCATGGGCGCGCACGCCGTCGGCGAACTCGCCAGCAAGATGGCCGTCGACAACATCCCGCACATCTACTCCAAACATGCCCGCGAAGGCGCGGTGCCGGCCCTGCGCAAAGCGTTCGTCGAAACCAACTGCACCATCAACACCCGCGGCCGGCAGAATCGCGAATTCACCGGCATGGGCACCACCGCCAGCGCCCTGATCCTGCGGCCCGAGGGCGCGTGGATCGGCCACGTCGGCGACAGCCGGGTCTACCGCGTGCGTGGCGGCGTCATCGAGCAGCTCAGCTTCGACCACAGCCTGATCTGGGAACTGGCCCGCCGGCAGCAGAAACGGCCCGAGGAGATGCAGGGCATCCCGCCGAACGTGATCGTTCGCTCGCTGGGACCTGAGCCGCTGGTGCAGGTCGACGTCGAGGGGCCGCACGAGATACAGCCAGGCGATACGTATCTGCTATGCAGCGACGGTCTGAGCGGTCAGGTCACGGATCGCGAGATCGGGGCGGTCGTGTCGACGCTGACACCCGAGGAAGCATGCCAGTTCCTCGTACACCTGGCGAACTTGCAGGGCGGTCCGGACAACATCACGGTCCTCGTCATTCGCGTCGGCGGCACGCCGGCCCCGGGCGTCGACGGCGCCGCCAACTCGGTCCCCGTCCCCTCCGCGGCGCGGCGCCGTTCGCTGGCCAAACGGCTCGCCCCGATTCTGCGCCATGTGCCGTGGGCGTTCCTGCTCCTCGGCAGCGGCATCCTGCTGGCCCTGCTCGCGATCGCGCTGTGGTCCAGCGACAAGGACGCGTTCGGCATCTACCCCGCCTTCCTTCTTTCCGGCGTAGCGCTGTTCGGCGGGCTCATCGGCCTGATGGTGCAGAGTTTCCGCGAACGCCATCCGCAGGTGGCGGCGGAGGAGCCGCCGGAGGCGTCGATTTATCGCCACGTGACATGCTCGATCGACGCGCCGCTGATGCAGCGGCTCGCCCTGGCGACGCGGACGCTGGAAAAGGACATTCACGATAAGGGCTGGCAGTTCGACGCGGCGCTGTATCAGGGCCATCTCAACAAGGCACACAGCGCCACGGAGCAGGGCCGGACGCGCGACGCCTTCGCCGAGCAGTGCCGGGCGCTGCTGGCGCTGATGGATGCGGTGCACCGGTATCGCGGCCGCGGCGAGAACTTCCGGCCCTTCTGGGACCCGCCGCCCCAGGGGTAGTGAGGTAGTGAGTGGTGAGTGGTGGTGCGTTGACTGGACTCACCACTCACCACTCACCACTCACTGCTTGAGGTTGCCGCGGACAAACGCGAGCAAATCGGCCATCTCCTGCGGCGGCAGATCCTTCTCCAGCCCCTCGGGCATCATCGACTTGCCGGTGCTGCTCAGCTCGTCGATATCGGTGCGCAGCAGACTGTGGGACTTGCCGTCGATGCCGACGAGGGTGACGCTGGTGCTCGTCTCGGTCGCAATCACGCCGGTCAGCGTACGGCCATCCTTCGTGACCGCGAGGTAATTGACGTAGCGCGCCTCGACGGTGCGATTGGGATCGAGGATGGCGACGAGCAGGCCCTGGATCGACTTGTCGCCGACCGACGCGAGATCGGGCCCGACATTTTGCCCGACGTTGCCGAGCTTGTGGCACGCGGCACAGGTCTTGGCGAACAGCTTGGCGCCGCGCTGCGGATCGGCCTTCTCCGGCAACGTCAGGATATATTCATCGACGAGCTTGCCGCGATCCGGGCTCGACGATGCGGCAAACACCTTCTCGGCGGTGTCGCGCACTTCGGGATCGCCATGTTTCAGCAGGCGTTGGCGACGTGGCGTGTCGATCTCATTGGGCGGGATCTCGTTGCGGTCGAGCGCTGCGACGAGAAACCGTGTCCAGATCGGCCGGCTCAGCAGTATGTCAAGAGCCTGAGTGCGCATTGCAGGCGTGAGTCGTTTCCACGGGCTCACCAGGCGCGCGCGACCAACGGGTCGCTTCCACGGCCCAGGTTCTTCAAGGCCTCCGTCTGAACGGCGTCCGGCACCTGCGGGACGAGCAGACTTGCCAGCAACGTCTGGTCCTCCCGATCGTCCCCGATGCCGTGCGCGAGCATTCGGACTGCGGGTTGCCGGTCCTTGACGGAGGCTTTCTGGTCGGCCGCGGTTTCGCGCGCCTGTTTGTGCAGTTTCTTGAGCAGGTCAATCGGATCATCCTTGCCCCCTTGGTCGATGCGTAGCAACTCGGCGAGTGAGGTGTTGAGACGGTCGACGGTGTCCAGGAGGTCCGCAATCCCCTCGAATTTCTGCGCGTGCGACACGTCCCTTGCGGCAAAGGGATACTTGAGCACGAGCATTGCAACGTCGGCTGGCTTCCCTTTTTGCTTCGCAAATGCGAGCAACGGACCGATCATCTGCGGTGGCACATTTTTCTCTTCCCGAACTGCACTGAGAAGAGCTGGCGCGCTCGTGCCGTTGATCGAGCAAAGCCCAGCGGCCATCAAGTAGCTATCATTTGTTTTGTCACGCAGCAGGTCGATGAGCATTTCCGCGGTCAACGGGGTGTTCCACGTTCCGAGGCTATATGCCAGTTGCATGCGCACCTGCGGATCGCGTTCCCTGACGAGCCGACGGGCGAGTGTCTTGGCGAACGGGCCCGAGTCCTCGAGTTCCTTGCCGTCGAAGCGCTCCAGGAAGCGGATCGCATGCGTGCGGACGGCGGGATGATCGTCGTTCAAGGCCCTTTCCACGTCGGCGAGAGCGAGCCCATTCAGGCCATCGAGGACGCAAAGCGCATGCAGCCGCGCCAGGTCGGTTCCTCCGCGCGAGTACGAGAACAATAGTTCGCGAATCAGAGCCCCATCCTTTTTGTCGCTGCGCTCAGCCAGCAGCAGCTGATGCGCCGTGTCGCGCGCCCATCCGTTGGGGCCGTTCAATTGCTGCACCAATTCCTTCGGGTTGAGCTTTTCCATTCGCACAACCCGCGGCTTCTTGTCCTTCGGATACACGCGATAGATGCGTCCCTTGTCGTGCCCCGCGCAGGTCGAGCTTCTTCTGCCAATCCTTCGGAATCCACTCCGGATGCTCGATCACGTAGCGGTACATGTCCGCCACCCACAGCGCACCGTCCGGGCCGGTCGCGATCGTCGTCGGGCGAAACCAGTTGTCGCTCGATGCGAGAAACTCCGACTGCTGCTCGTCGTCGGCCCGCTGGCTGGTGAACGTCACGCCCTTCGGCTTCATGATCTCGCGATGGACCAGGTTGTGGACCGGCTCGCTGACGAAGCTGTTGCCGACGAACGCCGGGCCGAACAGGTCGTCGCGGTAGACGATGGCGCTGCACGCGGAGGTGAAGTGGTTGAGCGACTGCGGGCTGTTGAATCGCGGCAGCGGCTTCGAGATCGGGTAGACCTGCGACGCCCCCGGCGTGACCGAAACCTGTACGCGCGGGTCGGGCGGCAGCAGGAACGGATTGCGGCGCAGGTAATGGTCGTCAAGCACGAAATGGTACATCGGGTTGGAATTGTTGTTGCCGAACCAATTGCCCCAGTCGTCGCGGCTGCGGCCGAACTGCGTTTGACCCGTGACCGCCTCGAACTCGCCGGTGTCGGGCTTGAGGCGGAAGTCGCGGCCGCTGATGTCGACGATCTTGCCGGTCTTGAGCGACTTGACCTTGCCGCCGGAGTCGCCGTTGGCGCCGTAGAACCAGTTGTCCAGGCCCCACACCAGGCCGTTGACGCGATGCTGCTGGTTGCCCTCGCGAAAGCCGGTGAACAGCACTTCCTTCTTGTCGGCCTTGCCGTCGCCGTCGGTGTCCTCGGCGTAGAAGATGTCCGGGCGCAGGTGATCAGCACGCCCTTGCCGTAGGGAGTGACGCCGGTGGGGAAGCCGAGGCCGTCGAGGAAGACGGTCGCCTTGTCATAGGGGCCATCGCCGGGTTTGGTTTTTTCGAGGAACTTGACGCGGCCGCCGGGCTTGCCCTTGCCGTCGACGCCGAGGGGGTAGTCGCCCATTTCGACGACCCAGAGTTTGCCGTCCGGTCCCCAGGCGAACGCGATAGGGCTCTGACGAGCGGCTCCGCGGCCATCAATTCGACGGTGAACCCAGGCCGCACCTGGATGCACTTGAGCGAATCGGCAGGCGATTTCGCGCCCTCCTGGGCGTCCCCCGCTTGCGGACAAGCGGCAAGCACCATCAGAAGAAGAATCGGGAAGCGGCGCATGGGTGGCTCCTCGGGCGATTGGCTCCAGGGTAGTCTTGATAGTACCTCGCGGGACACGCGAGGTAAAGAACTGCGCGGCGTAGGCTTCACGGAATCCAGAACGTCCTGACGCTCCACGAGAATCACGCCCTCGACCAGTGCGGATTCCAACTCCTCCCGCAAAGCACGGAAATAGGCGTCCGCCTCGGGGATTGGCGATGTCAGTACGGAAAAATATGCATTGAAGTTCGTCTCCGGCGGCGCGGTGGCATCGGCAGGGTCCCGTAAGCCGTAGCCGACGGAATTGGGCGGGCGGCCACAGCCGCCAAAATGCTTCCCAAACATGCCCTGCAGATTCCACAGGTCGTCAATCGTAGCTTTTTGGCGTTTCACCGGTCTATCTCATCAAGGGGCACCGTGATGGTGAATCGCCACACCGCTTCGCCGGGCCCCATGCGCGGCCGCAGTGCCCCGACAGCATAGGCGTCGAGGGCCGCGGGACGGAACGGACGCTGCTTCCTCGCCTTGCGGTGCGCCATCTCAGTGAGCGATTGGGTCAAGAGAGTTGTTCATATGGAATATCGGCATCCTTGAGCGCCTGGACGTGTGCTGGCGTTACCAGGAGCTGGGAGTCAGCAAAAGCATAATACGTCGCGCCGACGTTGCCGAGTACCATTATTGCTCGCTTCATCGCATTCCGGTCGGCGATTCGAATCACATATCCACGTGGACTCGTTGCCTGCAAAGGTGCTTTAGGCGTGGTGCCGTTTGATTTCTTGGATCTTGGCATTGGTTCCTCCCCTTGCACGCTGTGTGGCTCTTCTGCATTATACGAGTTCAGCCGCTGACCGTTTGTTCTGCGCTGGCCGCACTGTACCGCACGTTGACAATCCCCCACTCGACCGTAGCCTTTCTGCATGAAAAAGCACAGCAAGCTGCTCCACAAGATCAGCCACAAGCGCATCGACCCGCCGGCGCTGACCGGTGACACGCCGGTGACGCGTCTCGTGGACGAGGCGATGCTGTCGTACAACGGCGGCCGGCTGCGCGAGGCGTGCAAGCTGTTCACCGCGAAAATGCTTGACCCGGACGTTACCGTCGGCCTGTCGCTGTCCGGAGCGCTGTCGCCGGCCGGGCTGTGCATCTCGTGCCTGGTGCCGCTCGTCGAGGCCGGCTTCATCGACTGGATCGTCAGCACCGGGGCGAACCTCTACCACGACACCCACTTCGCGCTCGGCATGGACATGCACCAGGCCCGGCCGGGGCTCGACGACCTCGCCCTGCGCGAACACCAGATCATCCGCATTTACGACATCGTTTTCGATTACGAAAACTTGCTGGGCACCGATCGCTTCTATCGCAAGCTTTGTCGCGGCGACGCATTCCGGAGGACCTTCGGCACCGCGGAATTTCACTACCTCGTCGGCAAGTACGTCGCGTCGATGGAGGACGAACAGGGCGGCCGGCATCGCAGCCTGCTGGCGGCGGCGTACCGCTGTGGCGTGCCGATCTTCACCAGCTCGCCGGGGGACAGCTCGATCGGCATGAACCTCGCCGCGCTACAGCTCGAAGGCGCGGAGCTGCGCATCGACCCGTTGCGCGACGTGAACCAGTCGGCGGCAATCGTCTACGCGGCAAAGATGAAAAAGGGCAAGAGCGCCGTGTTCATCCTCGGCGGTGGCTCGCCCAAGAACTTCATCCTGCAAACCGAGCCGCAGATCCAGGAAGTGCTCGGCCTCGAGGAGAGCGGACACGATTATTTCCTGCAGGTCACCGACGCCCGGCCCGACACCGGCGGCCTCTCCGGCGCCACACCGCAGGAGGCGATGACGTGGGGCAAGGTCGATCCGAAGCAGCTGCCCGACAGCGTTATTTGCTATGTCGACTCGACGGTGTTTCTGCCGATTTTCACGGTGTATGCGCTCGCCGGCCACGCGCCGCGGCCGTTACGCCGGTTGATGGAGCGGCTCGATGATTTGACCGGGGCAATGGAAGAGAAGTACCGCAAGACGCGCGCGAAGAAGCGCGAGCAGTAGGCATTGCTTGCGTTTAGCGCTCGGCGGCTGTGACGAGGGGCCGGCCCCTTATCGCCGCCTCCGAGCGCTAAACGCAAGCAAGTCTCGCCCGCTCCACGTCGGCCCGCACCTGCGCCACCAGCTCCTGCACGCTGCCGAACGGCCGGGTGTCGCGGAGCTTCTCGATGAAGTCGACCGTCAACTCCTGGCCGTACAGATCGCCGGCGAAGCCGATGAGATGAACCTCGATCTTGCGCGCGTCCTCGCCGAACGTCGGATTGGGCCCCACGTTGGCGGCGGCGGGCCACGTCTTACCGGCGTGCATTGCGCGAACCGCGTAAACGCCGTTGCCCGGGACCAGCGTGCGCATGCGGTCGAGGTTCGCCGTCGGGAAGCCGAGCGTTTGGCCGCGGCGCTGACCGGCGACGACACTGCCCGCGAGCCGGTACGGCCGGCCCAGCAGTGCCAGCACCACGTCGAGCCGGCCGGCGAGCAGTTCGGCACGGACCCGGCTGCTCGATGCCGGTTTGCCGAGCACCTCCTGCGGCGACACCAGCGTCAGCGGCAAACTCGCTTCGGCGCAGCAGCGCCTAGCACCTCGGTCGTCCCCTCGCGGCCCTTGCCGAACGCGAAGTTGTAGCCTTCGACGATCGCCCGCGCTCGCAGGTCGTGCTGGATGACCCGGCTGAAGAAATCGCGTGCCGTGAGCTGCAGCATGGCGGGCGTCGTTTCAAGGATGAGGACGTGGTCGGCGCCCGCGGCATGCAGCAATTCCGCGCGGTGCTCGATGGTGGTAAGCAACGGCTGAAACGCGGCGGGGCGCAGGAGCTGCAGCGGATGCGGGTCGAAGGTGACGGCGACGGCGGGATGGCCCTGCCGTGCCGCTGCCGCGATCAGAGCCTGGTGGCCGCGATGGACGCCGTCGAAATTGCCGAGCGTCAGCACACCGCCGCGGTAGGCGTCGGGCGCCGCGGCGTCCAGGCAGTGGCGGTAGGTGGACATGGGGGAAGTTGGAAGAATGTCGAACTGACGAACAAGCAAATGTCGAATCTCGAGGGATCTTGTCTTTCCCTCAACATTCGACATTCGCTTGTTCGTCAGTTCGACATTCCCGTTTTCTTAGCCGGCAGCCGTCTTCAGGGCCGCCAGAGCCTTGTCGTAGTCGGGCTCCTGCGTGACTTCGCCGACGTACTCGGCGTACGCGATCTTGTTGTTCTTGTCGACGACGAAGATCGCGCGAGCGAGCAGCGGGATTGGCAGGCCCTGGAGGAGCACGCCGTAGTTCTTGCCGAACGAGCCGTTGCGCACGTCCGACAGGTTCTTGAGGTTCGTGACCTTGTTGTCGCTGCAGAACCGCCCCTGGGCGAACGGCAGATCGAGGCTGACGGTGTACGCGGCGGCCTTGTCCTTCAGTTCGGCGAGCTTGTCGTTGAACTTCTTGGTCTGCGTGCTGCAGACGGGCGTATCCAGCGACGGCACCACGCTGAAGAGACGGACGGTCTTCGGCGTGTCGCCGAGGCGGACGATCTCCAGTCCGGCGGTGACCGTCTCGAACTCGGGCGCCGCATCGCCGGCCTTGAGCTGCGGTCCGGCAAGATCCTTTGGTTGGCCCTTGAACTTCACCTGGTGTGCCATGGCGTTTTCCTCCACGAAGTTGGGAATTGGGCGCTGCGTTCAAGTTATGAATCGCAGGCGGTCCAGGCCACCCCGCGCCGGTGAACCGTTCGTAGTTCCGCCTTTAGGCGGCTCCGCTAACCGCCTAAAGGCGGAACTACGAGCCGTTGGCACGTCCCTGCTGCGTATAATCAACAAGGGAAGTTGAAGGGAAATCGCGGTGCATCCTCCAGTAACGATCATGACACAAGTTGCTGTTTCACAAGTAGATGCGCTCGGCGTTCTGTTTCCAGCGCCGACACGCGACAAGGTGGACCAGGTGAAAGCACATTCGAAGAAGGCGACGCCGGCGATTAAGCGTTCGATTCGGCTGCTGCGGTCCCCACCTCAAAGACGGTGCGGGGTTGATGACCATCACCAATGCCCGCTCGACCAATTACTACGTGTTCCGGGAAATCCCCTGCGAGATCGGCGGCCGCGCCTTCGCGCTGCATCGGCTCGGTCTGGGCAGCCTTTACCATGTGCGCATCGGCGCCAGCCCGGAGGACTGCTCATGCGAGTGCATGGGGTTTCTGCACCATCGCAAGTGCAAACACATCCTCGGACTCCTGGCACTGACCGGGCACGATCTCGTCTAGCGGCGCTTGCCGAACCGCGGTCGCAAACTGCCCGTCGGATCCGGCGTGCTGGCCGCCCGCAAGCGCATTCCCTATAGTAATGTGGGTTCCAGTGGTGCCTGCAGTTTTCATCAGGAATTCTTTGCGGCGGGAGTTCGGACATGTATGCGGTGTTTGAAGACGGTTCCAGGCAGTATCGCGTTCAGGAAGGGGAGATCGTCAAGGTCGACTTTCGCCCGGCCGACATTGGCGCCAGCCTCGAATTCAAGCGCGTCCTGCTCGCCGAAAAGGACGGCACCGCAACGATCGGCCAGCCGCTAATCGCCGGCGCCCGCATCGTCGGCGAGGTCGTGGAGCTGCCGACGACCAAGACGTTCATCCAGCGGTTCCGCCGGCGCAAGAACTATCGCCGTTTCAAGGGGCACACGCAGCCCTATACCTCCGTCCGCGTTCAGCAGATCGTGCTGCCGTAATGCTTACCAAGGCGAACCTCCACGTCAGCCAGCATCCGCTCGTGCAGCATCGGCTCGGACCGCTGCGCGACCGCGTGACCGAGCCGCCCCAGTTTCGCCGCCTGGTCCGCGAGCTGGCGCAGATGCTCTTCTTCGAGGCCACACGCGACCTGCGCCTCGCTCCCGCCACCGTGAAGACGCCCCTCGCCGACTGTCAGGTCCAGCGGCTGAGCGAGCGGCTTGGTCTGTTCCCGATCCTGCGCCGGCCTGGGCATGGCGGAGGCCATCACCGAGATCGTCCCCGACGTGCAGGTCTGGCACCTCGGCCTCTACCGCGATCACAAGACGCTGCGGCCCATTACCTACTACAGCAAGCTGTCCGGGCAATCCCAGCTCGACCTCTCGTTCGTCGTCGATCCGATGCTGGCGACCGGCGGGTCCGCGGCGGCGGCGATCACGCTGCTGAAAGAATCGGGCATTCGCCGTATTCGCTATCTCGCGCTGATTGCCGCGCCCGAAGGCGTCCGCGAGCTGGACCGCGCATCCCGACGTGGATATTCACCTCGCCGCCCTGGATAGCCACCTCAACGAGCTGAGCTACATCGTTCCGGGGCTCGGCGACGCCGGCGACCGGCAATTCGGCACCCACTCCGAGTGACTTCGCGCGAGCAGTTCCCGCACCTCGTCATCGGTGGTCTGCGCGAAATCGTCATACCACAGCCCGACCGCATAGAACGGATCGGGCGTGCGCACGCAGATCACCTGGTCCGCTTCCTCTTGCAGATCGGCGCAGGTCTCCGCCGCCCCGACGGGGACGGCCACCACGATGTCGCGGGCTGCTGCTGGCGCAGCGCGGCGACGGCGGCGCGCATCGTCGAACCGGTCGCGAGGCCGTCGTCCACAAGAACGACGGTGCGGCCACGCACGTCGGGCGCGGACCGTCGGCCGCGATAGCGCCGCTCACGCCTCTGCAATTCCGCCAGCTGCTGTTCGGCGACGGCGTCGATCACGTCGGGAGCAATGCGGAGGCGCCTCACGACGTCCTCGTTGAGCACGCGGATCCCGCCGGTGGAAATGGCGCCCATCGCCAGCTCTGCTTGCCCGGGCAGGCCGAGCTTGCGGACGACGAAGACATCCAGCGGCACGTGCAGAGCCCGGGCCACCTCGTAACCGACCGGCACGCCGCCGCGTGGTAGCGCCAGCACGATGACGTTGGCGCGATCGGCGTAGGCGCGAAGCTGCGCCGCCAGCTGCCGGCCCGCATCGGTTCGGTCGCGGAACGCCATGGGTGTTTCTCCCGCTGGTACGGTTTCGGTCTACGATTGCACCGGTCCGGTCAGATGCTGGCCGAACCATTCGCGGCGTGCTGCGCGACCGCTTCCAGTGCCCCGGACTCCTCGAACAGATGGCCCGCACCCGGCACAATGACAAGCTCCTGGTGCGGGGCGTGCAGCTGCGCCAGCGCGGCCTGATTCAGGGCGAGCACGACCGGATCGTTGCCGCCGACCAGCAGCAACGTCGGTGCGCGAACCTGGCGCAGTGCGTGGCCCGCCAGGTCCGGCCGGCCGCCGCGCGACACGATGGCGGCGACCTGATCGGCACGGCGTGTGGCCGCCACCAGTGCCGCCGCCGCCCCAGTGCTGGCGCCGAAATAGCCGATCGGCAACCGCTGGAGTTCGGGCTGCTGGCCGGTCCAATCGGTCGCGCCCACCAGACGCCCCGCGAGCAGGCGGATATCGAAACGCAAATGGGTCGTCGCGCGGTCCACCTCATCTTCGGCCGCCGTCAACAGATCGATCAGCAGCGTGGCAAAGCCGGCCTCGTTCAGCTGCTGCGCGACGAAACGATTGCGCGGACTCTGCCGGCTGCTGCCGCTGCCATGCGCGAAGAGCACCACGCCGTGGGCCTGGTCAGGGATGGTCAAATCGCCTTCAAGTGTCGCATCGGCGGTGGCCACCCGGACCCATTTCGCCGTCATTGTCGTGTCGAGGGCCATCGGCTGTTCTCCAATGAAGTAGGTCAGGCTTTCTAGCCTGACCGTCAGGCTCGAAAGCCCTACAGTTATCGGCTGCAAGCGTCATGCCGGGTTGCCCGCGGCCTTGCGATCGTCGCGCTGCAGCCATTTCTTCATGCGCCCCAGCTCCTTCGCCCAGTCGTCGCCGAGCCGGCGGCGCAGGAATGCCTGATACATCAGGTCGAGCGTCTCCAGCAAATGCCGTAGCTGAGTCACCCGCTCCTCGTGCCGGGCGCGATCGTCCTCGCCCTCCGGCGCCGGCAGGCGGGCACTGCCGATCGCCAGCGATTCGGCCTGCAACGTCAACTCGTACGACGCGTCGTGACGCACCAGCGTCAGCCCCATTTTACGCGGCAGCTTGCCGGCCTGGATGGCTCGCAGCGCCTCGGGAAGCTTCGCCGGTCCATCGCTGCTGATCGATTCCTTGCCGTACTGGCCGCGCGGGCACTCCAGCACCAGCGACCGCGCCACCATACCGACGACCTCCGAGCCGTCCGAAAGGGCGATGGCGTCGGACACGGTCTCAAGATGATACCACAGCCAGAGCAGATACTCGTTGCCGAGAAAGTCGCGGTTGGTCTCGTCCGGCATCCAGGCAATCTCGGCCGGCTGGTTCGCGACATAGCTCGTCGGCGCGGCGTCGTCAACCCGCCGCGCCAGCTCGTCGGCTTCCATGAGCTGGAAAGCTTGCCGTCCCGCCGCATGGATGTCGAGCTTGCGCTCGAACGTCTCGTGCAGCAGCGTGGCGAGCCGGTCCAGCGCCGTCACCGACGTGGTGCCGACGAGCAGCTCGCCCGACGGGGCATCCCAGAGCAAGGGGAACCACTTGCGGCGCAGGTAACGGCCGTCCTTCGCTTCGTCCTCCAGCCGTTCCTTGGCCGTCAGCCGCGCCTGGCGCTTCTGCCGGCCGCTGATGATGCCGCTGGGATTGTGCGCCGCCAGCGCTTCCATCTCGACCTGGGTGTAGGTGCGCAGCAGGTCGCCGGGCACCTTCTGCTCATCGATCCGCATCGCGAAGTGCAGCGCGTCGTTGACGACGTTCTTGGCCAGGTCGAACTTCGTATCGAGGATATGATCGCCGGCGATCCAGCCGACCTGCGCCGTCGGCGGTGGCGACACGCTGCCGGCCGATCGCATGCGCGGCGAGCCGTTCCAGATCCTCGCTACGGAAGGTGCGTCGTGCCTGACCGGAGACTCGGTAACGCATGCAGGTAACGCGGCCGCTGAAAAAACCCATGATGCCTCCACGGGACGGTACGATCGTTGGACAAAGGTCACGGCGAAGTAAGCAGGGATCAGGGTGGGCTATTGTGTCCCAAAACGTCGAGTACATCCTTTCGCACAGTCTCCAAATTGATGCCGAGATTCACGAGAATCTGGACAGCGCTGCTTTCTTGGTCCCGGAGCAGGCCCAGCAGCATGTGTTCCGATCCTACGTAGTCGTGGCCGAGGCTGTGCGCCGCGTCCATTGCGTACTCGATTAATTTCTTAGCCCGCGGCGTCTGCGGCAGCTTGCGCGAGGTCGTCTCGATGGCGTCGGCCCCAATTTTGTCGATTTCGGCACGCACATTGTGCCGGTCGACGTTCAGCTCTGTGAGGACGTAGGTCGCGACACCTGCATCGTCTACGACCAGCCCGAGCAGGATGTGCTGGGTACCGATAAACTCGTGCTTGAAGCGAATTGCTTCCTGGTTGGCTAGCTGGATCACCCTGCGGGCGCTGTCGGTAAAGCGATCGTACATCGAAATCTCCTGGCCTGGGGGCAACAGAAGACGCTCACGGCGCGTTCGGCCGGCGCAACGCCGTCACATGCGACGACTCGGCGGGTGGTTGCGTACCGCCCGTAAGGTCGCGAAGCGATGCCGTCACGTCAATGGCGTCGATGGTTCCCCCCTGTTCTTGGCGGCGGCGTTCTCCCTCGTTGAGCAGCGTTTCTTTCTCCTTTTTCAATTGATCGGCCTGGTCGCGAAAGGCGGCGGCATCGACGAAAGAATGCTCGGCAACCGCGTTCTCCTTTTCGCGGTTCAGCCGCTCAATCTCGTCGTCGAGGCGCGCGATGCCCTGCCGCAGCTCGCGCGACGACTCCGCGCCTCGGCGCTGCCCGCGCGCACCGGCCCGATCGAGCAGAAGCACGGCTTTGCCGGGAAGAGCACCGGGCAGGTGGACGTTGGCCAACCGCGCGACCGCGGCCAGCGCGTCCTCGCTGAAGCGAACCAGGTGGTGCCGCTCATAGCGATCGCACAGTCCGCGCAGGATCGCCAGCGTTTCCTCAACCGTAGTCGGCGGCACCGGAATGGCCTGGCAGCACCGCTCCAATGGTATGTTCCGACTTAGGCACCTCTGGTACTCCGACGATGTCCCAGCGAGAATGCACCGCATGTCGCCGGGTTGCAACCAATCGAGCCATTCCGCATGGAGGGCGTGCAATCCGGGCATGCGTTGCGGCGCCGCCAGAAACCGCAGCGCCTCCGGCAGGAACAGAATGATTTGGGGCGAGCGGCGCACCTCGTTAAAGATCGCCTTCAGCCGCTCATCGAATGCCGTCTCGTTCCGCAGATTGATCCAGACTTTGCTTAGCGATAGCTCCACGAGCCGGCAGCCGTCCAGCCATGCCGGCGCGTCACGCGCGACCATCGCCTGCGCCAGACCCGCCACCAGCGCGGTCTTACCGACGCCCGGCTCACCCAGGAGGATGGGGCTATTTCTGCGCCGGCAGCCCAGCACATCTTCGAGCGCCTGTAGCTCCACGTGCCGCCCGTAAACCGGGTCGAGCTTGCCGAGGCGGGCAAGGTCGGTAACGTCGCGCCCGGCGCAGTGCAAAGCGGGGGCTTTGCGTTTACCGGAGCCTGTGTCACCGCTCGTTTTCGCAGCGTCCGTGCCGCCGTGCCCTAGCAGCACGAGGACCTCTTCGCGCACTTTCTCCAGCCTGAGGCCGAGATTCATAAGAACCTGGGCTCCCACGCCTTCTTGCTCCCGGAGAAGGCCCAGCAGGAGGTGTTCCGTTCCAACGTAGTTGTGGTTGAGCGTGCGCGACTCCTCGATGGCGTACTCCACGACCTTCTTGGTGCGCGGCGTTGGCGGCAGCTTGCCCATGGTGACCATGTCGGGGCCGGCCTGCACGATCTTCTCGACTTCGGCGCGCGCCTTGCGCAGGTCAACGTCGAGATTCCGCAATACATGGGCGGCGACGCCTGAACCCTCCGTGATCAGGCCCAAGAGGATGTGCTCAGTCCCGATGTACTCGTGGTTGAAGCGCTGAGCCTCCTGGTTGGCCAGCTGCATCACCTTGCGGGCGCGGTCGGTAAAACGCTCGTACATCGTAGTGTCCTTTCGTCGGCGACGCTGCCAGCGTCGCGGCTCGTCGCGCCGGGCGACGCTGGCAGCGTCGCCCACCAGTTCTAACTATGCACCCGCGGTACGTCGTCGCCCTCCGCGATAATCCGCGCCTCCGCGACCGCCAACTCCTCGAGGCGTCGGCGCACGGATTCCTCCGGGGCGAACTCCTTTGCCAGGCGGACGTAGGTGCTGTGGTGCCGTGCTTCCGATTCGAAGAGGCCGCCGAAGAACGCCGCCAGCTCCGCATCCGGCAGATGGTCGCGCAACAGGCCGAAACGCTCGCACGAGTGCGCCTCGATCAGCGCCGCCACCAGCAGGCGATCGACGGCCCGCACCGGCTCCTGCTTGCTCACCAGCACGCGCAGCCGATCACCGTAGCGGCTCGGCCGGAGGCGCCGGAAGCGGATGCCGCGACGCGCCAGCAGGTCGAGCACCAGATGGAAATGGCTCAGCTCCTCCTGCACGATCTCGGTCATCGCCCGGCAGACCGCGGCACTCTCCACGTAGGCGAATAGCAGGTTCATCGCGGTGCCGGCGGCTTTTTTCTCGCAGTGCGCATGGTCGATGAGCAATTCGTCGAGGTTCGCGGATACCTGGAGGAGCCAGCGCTCGGAGGATGGCGTGTGCAGATTCAGCATGTCCGCATCTTAACAGCTGCGCCGGTGCAGCGACAAGCGCCTACCGTTTGGCCGGCAGGCACAAGGCGAGGGCGGTTGTCGCCCAGCTGGTCGCGGCCAGCGAGATGAACTGGTCCTTGCCGTGCGGAAAGCCGCTCTCGAAGTAGAGCTGAAACGGCTTGCTGCGCGAGCTGACCTGCCACGAACCATCCTCGCGCTGCGTTCGCAGTAGATACTTCACGCCCCGTCGATACGCCGCGTCGTCGGTCGGCATGCCGGCGGCCTCATTCAGTGCCACAAGCACGCTGCCCGTCGCATAGGCATCCGCGTCCATCGCGTCGGTCTGACCCCAGCCGCCGTCGGCGCGCTGCGCTCGACCAGTTCCTGCGCCGCGGCCCGCAGGGATGCTGCGCCGGCGCGGGCCAGCTTGAACGCCCGCAGCCGGAAGACGCGATCCTCCGTGTCGCGAGCCGTCGCCTTGTCCAACCAGGCACGTGCCTGTTCGAAGCGCTCGCGGACGCGGTCGTCCTGTTCAGCCGTCGCGTAGGCGTCCAGTCCGCGCAGGGCCGCATACGTCGTGGTGAACGGGCTGACCTCCGACGGCGGACGATTCGACGTTGCGCGCCAGTGGTCGAGCTTCGCATCGCGCAGCAGCAGGTACTCGGCCACGGCGCAGGTCGTCGGATCCGGCTCCCACCGGCCGAGCTGCAGCGTCCACAGGGCGTAGCCGGCCGTGTCGACCTGCCCGCCCTGACCCTGCCCCTTCTTGTAGTTGTCACGGTTCGTGTCGAGGAAGGCGGCGATCGGCGCAGGTTCTTCTGGAATAGCTCCTCGTCGATCGCGAGCCCGCGTGAACGTGCCGTGGCGAGCGCCAGCAACGGCACCGCCTGATGGTGGCAGGCAAAGCACGAGCGCTCTGCAGATGGCCGGCGTTGCCTTTCTGGATCAGCGGCACGGCGCGGGCGACGGCGTCGCGGATTTCCTTGACATCCGTGTCCCCGGCAGTCGCCGGGCCGGCCAGTACAAGCAACAGCACCGCCGCCGGGATTCGTCGCATGGCAAAGCTCCTCGGGAAGTCGCGTACCAACATCATCATCCCGCGCCGCGCGGGCGGCGGCAAGCGCCAAAGCCGGAGGGACAGCGCGAAGCAGCGGATGCTGGTTAAGCGCGGGCCTCAAGACCGGCAACGTCCAGCGCGCCGCGGCTTTGTTCGACTTGCCATACGATGAGCGTTGATACCCGTACCGCGCGGTCGGCTGCGCCGACCTCAACCGACGCGGGCTATATGGGGCGGACATCCATGATTTTCGGGTAAGTCGGGATCAAACCTTCTTTGTCCGGCTCGCCCTCCACGACCTCTTGCGAGTGCGGCGCGACCCAGACGCGTTTGGGCGTTCCGACGGCCTCGGTCAGTGCGGCATGGATGCGCTCGAACTCCGGGTGATCCCGCAGCAGGCAGCAGACCCGGTTGTAGCTCCAGAAGCCGATGAGAAGGCGATTGCGATCCGCCGGGTGTTCCCGGATGGACTCGACCCCGGTGTCGTGGGCGGCGCATCAATCAACGACCCACCCACCGGCGTCGACAACCATCCCCACCGGGTAGCGCTTGCGCGTTGGGCTCTCGGCATGGGCCACAATGACCCCGAAGTGAGGATGGTCTGTAGCCAAATGGACCATCGCGCCGCTGCCCAGCGTGATGCGCACACTGCCGTCGATGCGCTGCACGTCCTCGATGGTTTGCATGTCATAGATAAGAGTTGTCGTCGCCGGCATACGAATCCTCCCGCGTCATGAAAATGGACTAGCCTTGGCGCTGCTCCGACTCATGCTGAAGCCGAAGATACTCTTGCATCCGCTCCCGTGCGAAAACGCTGACCCCTTCGGGTGGATCAACATCGAGGCGGAAACCGCTGCCGCCTCGTTCGGGAATGGGGCCGATCGCCCGCGCCAGGCTGAACACCACCGCATCGAGGTCTTGCCCCACCAGCGCGCGGACCCGATGCATTTCGAGGATCTGTGCCTGGGACAACGGTACTTCGGAAATCTCGATGGATCGGGCACCGCCAGGTCGCTCGATCATGAGCTGGGCTCGACATTCGCAGCCCTCGCGGAGGTAACGAAACGCAAGTTGATCGCCCCTGGCGGCCAGCATCGCGAACACGCCATTCGCTTCCTCAGCAGAAAGGGGCCGCGGCATGGCCTGACTCTCCCGACGCTCTTCATGCCCGGAACAGCGGTCCCTCCCGATCCCATTGTAGCCAACCGCGGGGCCGAGGCAGGGGCGCCGGCCGCTCGCCGGCCCCGCCACGTTTCCGCGCCGGCGTGCGGCGATTGCGACGGTATCCTGGCGGTTCAGCTGAGGACCCACTCGCCGCGCTTGCCGAGACGCAGCACAGCTGCGCGACCGATTGTCGGCCGTGCCGGCAGAATGCGGGCTCGCGTGAAAAGCCACCGCCCGAGCGGCGATCGAACCCTCAGAATTATGTTGAATGTCCCGAAATCTTCCTCGCGCATTCCGGCTCCCGCGCCGCCGCGCTGGTCACGTAGCGTCCGTAGCATACGAATGCGAGCTGCTACCGTCCGGAGGCCCCGGCCTTGAGCCGGGGAGGTTCCCGCTGGCTGCTACGGTAAAGGCTCTAAAGGCTTCCGGAGGCCCCGGCCTTGGGCCGGGGAGGTTCCCGCTAGCTGCTACTAGCAACCAGCGGGAACCTTCCCGGCCCAAGGCCGGGGCCTGCTGTCGCGCGGCGCTGCCAATACCTTAGCAACCAGCGGGAACGCTCCCTCCCCCGCCCCGGCCCAACGCCGGGGCGTCCTCGCCCGAGTAGCCGAAGACAATTCGGCATCCGTCGGGCTCGTTTTCGCAGCCTCGGCAGGTTACGGGGAGTCACGGTGAGGCCCGTAGGGCCGGCGGAAGGCTCGGGCAGGCCTCCGCCGGCCCCACGCGCCTGCAATCGCAAGGGATAGATCGAGCGTCAACGCTTGCGAATCCGGCCGAGCGATTCGACCGCCTCCCGGGTCAGTCGTGCGCCGGCGGCGCCGGCGGCGAGCGTCTCGAGTAGCCGCGTTGCATCCGGGGTCGCGATTTGCTCCAGGGCTTCCAAGGCACGGCTGCGGGCCAGCCGCTCCGGCGTCGGCCCATCGAACCGGACAAGCAGCGCTTGCACGCGTCGCTTCGCTTCGAGGTCAAGATCGCCTTTGAGCGCGCGCCGCAACAGCAGTTCGATACGATCGTCGAGCTTCTCCAGCTCGACCGCGGCAGCGTTACGTGCGTTGAAGTCGTCGCTGTTCAGATCCTTCAGCAATTGCTGCAGCTGCTTGGCGTCGAGCGGCTCGGCTGGCTTGAGGCGTTCGCACAGCAGCGCGACGGCGGGGCCCGGGTTGCGTACCAGACGGCGTATTGCTTGAAATGCGTCCTGGGCGTCTGCGCTGGTAAGTTGCCGCCAAAGCTGAGCGCGTTCGTCGGCCGATGCGGGAGGGGGCGGCGGCTGCTGCGTATCCTTGCCGTATATGTCCCATACGTAGGCCGGGGCGTCGGCGCTGGACGCGGCCACGAGCGCGCTGTCCGGCGCGAACACCAGGCCGTTGATGTAGCCGAGATGGCCGGCGAAATGATGGCGCTCCTTGCCGCCGGCGAGTTCCCAGAGGCGTACCGCCCCGCTCAAGGTTCCGATCGCCAGCGTGCGGCCGTCGGGAGCAAACGCAATCGTCCACGGC
Organism: uncultured Gemmataceae bacterium; assembly: GCA_963834865.1. Lineage (GTDB taxonomy): Bacteria > Planctomycetota > Planctomycetia > Gemmatales > Gemmataceae > CAWIDK01. The sequence goes on along the minus strand of CAWIDK010000001.1, from coordinate 387,221 downwards.
TCATCGGGGCACGGCAACGATTGACGCACCGCTCCGGACATGACATCAACCACCAGCACCGCGCTCGCCTGATTGTTCCGTACCGCCACGGCCAAACGTGCGCCGTCCGCGGAAAACGTCAGACGAGAAATCTCAGAGCTCGGGTGCTGAACTTGATGGAGCACGCGGCCAGCATCGACGTTCCAGATGCATACGAGGTTGTCCCGATCTTCGCTGGCGGTCGTGGCGAGCCGCCGGCCGTCCGGAGACAGCGCCATTTCCCAGGGACACGTCTGGTGTTGTTTCAACGTTCGCAGCCGCTTGGCCTGGGCAATGTCCCAAATCTCGACGCCGCCCTCGGTGTTGGCGGCGAACAGCCTGGTGCTATCGCCACTGAATAAGCAGGGATTCAACGGGGCGCTCCACTTACCGGGGAGATTGAGTCGCTCCTTGCCGGTCGCGGTATCGAGCACGACCAAGTGCCTGGCATCCGCCGCGTAGGCCAATAGCGTGCTGTCACGAGAGAGCTGGGCGACGTCGGGATTACGCGTGGGGATTGCGGGAAAAGTGCGCACGGCCGAGCCCGTGCGCCAATCGTACAGGATGGTTGTGAGGCCGGCGGCCAGCAGGTGTTTGCCGTCGTCGGAAAATCGCTTCACCGTCATCCGCAGCGCCGGCTGCGCCGACGCCGGGAGCAGCTTGCCGGTGGCAACCTCCCATTGGATGACGGTGCCGTAGCCGTCGCCGGCGACCAGGGTCTTGCCGTCGGGGGAATACGCCAGGCTTCGACAGATGGAACAGGGACGCAAGCGACGGACCTCTTTTCCCGTCGCGACCTCGTGGATGGCGACATACTCGCTGTTGCCGCCAATGGCCACCTGTGCGCCGTCCGGCGTGAAGCCGGCAGCAACAAGGTGTTCATAGGGTTCTTCGCGCCTTGTGCGCCACACTTCCTTGCCGCTGACGACGTCCCAGCAGATCACTGGGTCCGGAGGCTGGTCCCCCACGGACCGGCCGGAGGTCAACAGCCGGGTGCCGTCCGGCGAAAACTGGAGCAACAGGAAAATCGGGAGCGGCGTCTGCAATGTGCGTTGGGTGCGGCCGGTCGCGGTGTCGATCAGGTGAACGACACTGTCGGCGCAGGCGACGGCGAGCGTCTTGCCGCCCGGCGCGAACGCCATCCGCCGTGGCGCGTCCACTTCCACCTTAAGACGCTCCGCACCGCTGGCGGGGTCAAGCAAGCGAATCGTGTCGGTGAAATTGCCGATCGCCAGCATTGAGGCATCCGGCGCCACGGCATTGATCGACGCATCGGCGGCTTTCGCAATTTGCACGCGGCGGCGGTCCTTGCCGGTTGCCGCGTCGAGGACGCGGTATTCGCCCTTGGTGAGCAGATGGACGATCTTGCCGTCCACAACGGCGACGCCGTCGTTGTAATCGAGGCCAAGCGAAACGCGATATGCGAGCTTGCCGGTCGCGGCGTCCCAACGATAGAGCGCACCTTTTACGGCGGTGACACCGATACCGATAAGGTGCTTTCCCCCGGCTGCGTGCGCCAGCGCCCGGACGGTGCCGTCAACCCGCATGCGCGCCGAGCCGACGCGCGCGACCGCCTCCGCCGGCAGCGGGACGCCTTCGTGATCGACGTGAGCTGTGCCGGTTTGGGCCGCCGCGAAATTAGTAAGGAGGGAGCTGCAAACGAGCAATGAGATGATGCTACGAACGGTCATGATTCAGCCCTCGAGTAACGCGATCGATCCACGACGCGCGGGGGGGCCTTCACGCCCCACGCCTTTTGGCCCGCGGCATTCGCCGGCAAGTTGAATACGGCGTCCATGAGGTCCTGGGTGGGCCGATAGTCGTTTGCGGTTGGGTTACGCAGCTCGAACGGCGGGCTGTTTCCGCTGCCGGCGCCGGCCGTCCACCACGTCAGCGAGTCCTGGTGGACGTGCCACAGCGGGGCGTCCGGCCGGCATCAATACCGCGAACGGTTCGATACGATGCTTGCGCCGGGGCTGCTGCTCACGGTCATGCCGCCGACGGTCACGGAACGCTTCGACCTCGAAATCCTGCCCGAGCGTGGTTGGAAAGGGCAGGTTCGCATCTACTCCGGCTCGACGTGGAGTATGACGCGGAAGCCGAAGTCTTTCTTGACGGCGCCGTGGAACGGCTCGGTGGCGCTGATCCACGTCGGGTCCAGCGCGGGATCGGGGGCGAACTCGGCGGCGGCGGCCGTGCCGCAGACGGTGCGAGCATGGGCCGCGTTGATGCGGAAGCCTTGCACCAGGTGATACTCGCCCGTCGGGATCGACACGCTGACCGGGCCCTTGTGATCGTTGATCGCCAGGTTGTCGCCGCCGGCGACCGCGTGCCCCTCGATGCCAAGTTCCAGCAGCGTCACGCCGAGCGCCCGTCCGCCCGCCGTCACGGCCGCACTGCCATTGGAGACGCCGGCGCTGCCGCCGTGCTTGTCGCCGCGCAACAGGCCGATGATCGACGCCTCCATGGTCAGGCGCGCGGTCTTGAGCTTGTCGGCGGCGACGATGTCGAAGCACTGGTTGAGCTCGAAGTCCATCGCGGCGACCGACGCCTTGCAGGGGTGCGGCCCGGCGACGGCGACGCCGGTCAGGGTGATGATGACGGTGTCCTCGCGGGGCTGGGAGATGTCGGTAAGGCCGGCGCCGGTGCGCACGGTGCCCTCTCGTTGCGGCGTGGCGTGGCCGTGGCGATCCCGCAGCACGATCGACAGCTTCGGCTTCTCCGGTTTCTCGGGCTTCGCGTCCTTCTCCGGCGGTTGCGCCGACATGAGCGAGCCCACCAGGAGCAAGCCGACAACGACGAGCATGCCGCGTGCCAGCCTGGCAACGATAAACTCGTCCATGAAAGCGGTCCTCGTGCGCGGGGCGTGCGGTCTTTAACAGTTATGACATCGGCGACGGCGGCGCTGAATTGCACGCCGCCCGGGGGCGTTGGCGGCGCCGCAGGTCAACCCGCGTAAACCTTGCCGATTAGAAAACCTGCGGTCATGCTTGACCGGCTATTTCTTTAGCGATTTCTTCTTGCCGCTCTTCTTCTTCTTGCCGCGCTTGGGCCGGCTGTTCGCAATAATGGTGACCGGCCTCTCGTCATCGGAGTTTGCCGGCAGCGCGGAATCGTTGATGTCAAAGTGCGTCGGATTGACGGCGTTGGCCAAGCCGGAAAAACAGAACGACCAGTACCCCGCCGGCGCTCCCGGGTCATTGGGCAGCGGCAACCCGAGGAATTGTTGTTGGTTACTGTCCGTGAAACTGGCATTGAATGCCGGTGTGCAGTTTGGCGCAATACCGTACGCCGGGTCGGAGACCTGGAAGTCGGTGTTCGCAGTTGGCTGGGAAGGCGGCGGGAAGCCGGCAAAAGGCACTTTCTTTTTCGCGGTTGCCTTCTTCTTTGCAGATTTTTTCTTGGACTTGACGCGGAACGCCACCGGCACCGCGGCCGCCAGCTGGAGCAGATCGCCGACCGCCAAAATGAAGTTGCCGTCGGCAATGCCATAGAAGTGACAGTACCAGGTGCCCGGGACCTTCGGAACCGGGTGGACCTTGCCCAGATACGGCTTCGAATCGAGCGAGACCAGCATGGCAATGAGGCTATCAGCGTGGTCGTACGTCCCCGTTGCGGTAAAGTTCGGCGGGACCGTTTTGCCGGAGGACGGATAGACGATTTTCAGGGGCATGTCACTCGCCTTTCAAGGGTAAGGGTTCGACGACAAAGTTCGCGAAGGCCGCGTTGCCATGGTCCACAAGAATGCCGAGGCCGCCTTCGGGGTGAAACTGAGTTTCCAGGTCTTTAAGGACGGGATGACCAAACCGTCTGTCGAAGTCCTCGCGCATGACGCGTAGTTCTTCGTCCAGCGCGAAGCTGGCCTCGGGTTCCTGGTCGAACTGGGCCCGGATCGCCCTGGGTCCGACGGTGATAGCCAGGTCTGCGCCACCGGCCGCCCGCGAACTGAGTCGCTTGAAAATGGGCGATGCTGCGCGTCGCGCCGTTGAAGTGTCGTGGTTCGAAATTGCCGACCTTGGCGGCATACAGCATCGCATTGAACTGCACCGAATTCTTGATCGGTCGTTGCGCGTTCGCCGGCTTGTAGAGCGCGTTTTGATCGATGAAGTCATTGAACAGGGCCTGATAATAAAACTCGAATTTGCCGAAGTTGGTATTCTTGGCGTGGTGGCCCCAGAACACGCCGATGCGGCCGATGAGTTGAGTGCCATCGTCGCGGATCTTGACGCGGAACCGGTAGCCCTGGCGCGGCGCGGTGCGCACCAACCGTACCAGCGTGCGGCGATTCGACTTCACGATGAAAAAGCCGTCCTTGTCCGTGGCGGTTTGGATGTCATCGTTGCCGTGCAGGACGTTGAACCACGCGGGCGGGCCGGCATCGGCGATCACGGTTATGGCTTGACCGGCGGCGAGCGCTTCTTCGATGCGCTCAATGGACCTTTCCGTGTCGCGCGGCGCCAGGAAGCGGCAAGGGCGAGGATGCCGACCAGAGCCACGAGTCGCCATGGCAAGGGCGAGCCTGGGACGCCGCCGTATCGCGCGTTGCAGGCGGGCGACCACATGGCGCCGGGTCGGTGTCTTGACTTTTTCGCCCTTGAGCCAGCGCGCCAGCTCGTCGGCCAGCTCGCCCGCCGTCGCGAACCGCCTGGCCGGGTTCTTCTCCAGGCACTTGAGCAGCACCGCCTCCAGCGCGGCATCGAACCCGGGCCGCAGCACGCGCGGGCGGTCCGGCTCCTGCGTCGCGATCCGGCGGAACAGGCTGGAGCGATGTTCCGCCGCGAACGGGCGCCGGCCGAGCAGCAGCTCGTACAGCATGATTCCCAGCGACCAGACGTTGGTCGCCGGTCCGAGCGGTGCGCTGCTGAACTCCGTTTGCTCCGGGGCCATGTACGGCGGGGTGCCCGGATGATGGCCCGTGCGGGTCAGGTCGTCGCCGTTGTCGAGGAGCTTGACCAGGCCGAAGTCGCTGACGTGCGGCTCGCCGGCCTCGTCGAGCAGCACGTTGGCCGGCTTGAGGTCGCGGTGCAGCATCCCGCCGGCGTGCAGGTGCTCGACCGCGCGGGCCACCTTTTCCATCAGCGCGACCGCCAGACGCGCATCGCTTTGATAGCGGTGCGCGTTCGTCGTCAGGCTGCCGCCCGGCAGGTATTCCATGACCAGGAACGGGCGCCCCCGATGCTGGCTGGCGTCATGGACGGCGACGATGTGGGGATGGCGGAAGCGCGCCAGCGCCTCGCACTCCAGGGCGAATCGTCGCAGCTCGTCGGGCCGTGCCAACTCGCCGGCGCGGATGACCTTGATCGCCACGTCGCACTTGAGGTCCGGGTTGAACGCCCGGTAGACGTAGCCCATGCCGCCGCCGCGGATCGGCTCGATAATCCGATACTTGCCGATCAGCGTGCCGGCCGCACAATCGGCCGCCGCCGCGGGGTCGTCGATCGGGGTCGACGGGTTAAACGGCCGCGTCGACGCACGGGTCGCCGCCTCCGGGTCGGCGTTGACGGCCGTTCCCGGGTCCGCGGCGATCGAGCGCACACCTTCGGACTCAGGAGTGATCGGTTCGTCGTTCACGACCGAGGCTCACGCCGGTTGCAGTTTCACCTCATTATCCCGACGCGGATCGGCAATGCAAGAATAATCCTGAGAAAACTAGCCATCTGCAAAAAGGCGCTGGCATTCATTCTTTTTTCACGATATAACAACCCTGGCTTCGCCTCTCATTACACCGATCCGCACCCTGAGCTGCCGAGGGACGACCATGATCCGTCCGGTCGTGGCACTCCTGTTGACCGCCCTGGGTCTGGCATCGATCGCGGCGGTACGCGCCGATGACGATCCGGACCTGCAGAAGACGATGGCGCTGCAAAAAGTGCTGCACAAGGTCATCGCCGAGGTCGAGCCGTCGGTTGCGTGCATCCTCGTGTCGCGCTCCGATGCGTACCAAAGCCTTGGCCTGGGCCCCGACAAGGACCATCCCGGCCGGCTTGGCAGCTTCGACCCCGAGGTGCTCAAGAGCAAGCCCAGCCTGTCGTCGCCGAAGGACCGCCTGCTCTGGCAGCGCAAGCTCGACCTTGCCGATCCCGCCCACGTTCCGCAGGCGTTCGGCAGCGGCGTCGTCATCGACTCCGCCGGCCTGATCCTCACCAACTATCACGTCGTGCAGGACGCCACCAAGCTCTACGTGCGGCTGCCCAACGGCCGCGGCAGCTACGCCGATATTTATGCTGCCGACCCGCGCAGCGATCTGGCCGTCCTGCGGCTGCTCAGCCCCAAGGCGCAGCCGGTCGAGGCGATCCGCCTGGGCGACGCCGACAAGATGGAGCGCGGGCATTTTGTGCTGTCGATTGCCAACGTGTTCGCGGCCGGCTTTCGCGACGGCCAGCCGAGCGCGTCGTGGGGCATCCTCAGCAACGTGCGCCGCCGGGCCGTCGCCGCGCCGCGCGATGAGGAACAGAGCAAGCCGCTGCACTATTATGGCACGCTGCTGCAGACCGACGCCCGCTTGCACCTCGGCTGCAGCGGCGGCGCCCTGGTCAATCTCGACGGCGAAATGATCGGCCTGACCACCGCGCTGGCCGCCATCCAGGGCGGCGAAACGCCCGGCGGTTTCGCCATCCCGGTCAACGCCGGCCTGCGCCGCGTCATCGAAGTCCTCAAGCGCGGCGAGGAGGTCGAATACGGCTTCCTCGGCGTAACCTTCGAGGAGCGCGTGCCCGATGGCTTGCCCGGCGTCACCGTCGCTTCCGCCATCACCGGCGCGCCCGCGTTCACCGAAGGCAAGCTCCGCGGCAAGGAGGTCATCCTCGCCATCAACGGCACGCCGCTCGCGCAAAGCGACGACCTGCTCGTCACGCTCGGCACCCAGCTCGCTGGCAGCAAGGTCCGTCTCCAGTATCGCCGCGGCAAGGACCTGCACACGGCCGAGGTGACGCTGGCCAAGCTTTACGTGCCCGGCAAGAAAATCGCGTCGTCGCTGGGCAAACGGCCATTCTGTCGTGGCCTGCGCGTGGAGCACACCAGCGTCCTGGTGCAGAAGCCGCCTCGGCAGTCGGCGATGCCGCCGGGCGTCCTGGTGAGCGAAGTGAAGCCGAACTCGGCGGCGGAGCGGGCGTTCTTCAAGCCCGGCGACATCATCACGCACGTGAACCGCGTGCCGGTCAACACGCCGGCCGCATTCTACGATGCCGCCAGCGAAGGCGCTCCGCTGGAGCTGACGCTGTACAATTACTCGCCCCAGGAACCGCCGACCCGCGTCTTTCTGAAGTAGCCCTGCGAGTCTCTCATGCGTTACGCGATTTGCAATGAAACCTTCGAAGGATGGGAGCACGCCCGCATTTGTGGGCAGGCCGCCGAGCTGGGCTATACCGGCCTGGAGGTTGCCCCTTTCACGCTGGCGCCGCGCATCACCGACGTGACGCCGGCGCAGCGGCAGGAGCTCCGCCGCGTCGCCGAGGCGGCTGGCGTGCCCATCATCGGCCTGCACTGGCTGCTCGCCAGGACCGAAGGCATGCAGCTTACATCTTGTGAACCCGCCGTGCGCCAGCAGACCGCCGACTATCTCGTCGAGCTGGCCCGCGCGTGCCGGGACCTGGGCGGCGAGCTGATGGTGTTCGGTTCGCCGGCGCAGCGCCGCATCCCGTCCGGGGCGACTCGTGCCGAGGCAACCGATCACGCCGTGGACACGTTCGAACGCGCCGCCGCCGGCATCGCCGCAACGGGCGTGCGCCTCTGTCTGGAGCCGCTGGCGCCGGCGGAGGCGGACTTCATCCAGACCGCCGCGGAAGCCGCCCAGATCCTCGACCGCCTCGCCCATCCGAACTTCATCTTGCACCTGGACGTCAAGGCGATGTCGTCGGAGTCGGCGTCGATTCCGGAGCTGATACGCACGCACGCCGCCCGCACCGGCCACTTCCACGCCAACGACGCCAACCGGCGCGGCCCCGGTTTCGGCGACGTCGATTTCGTGCCGATCTTCCGCGCTCTGCGGCAAACCGGCTATCGCGGCTGGGTATCGGTGGAGGTATTCGACTACACGCCAGACCCAGTGACGATCGCGCGAAAGCATCCGCTACATGCGCGATTGCGAGCGCACCGCTCTTAACAATGGATCTCCAGACCCAGGTTGACGCCGTGGGCCCAGAAGTCCGTGCGGTTGAACTGCACCGCCGCCCGGAGCCCGCCTAGGGCGAGACATCGCGCCTGACCCTTGAGGGCGAGAAGGGCAAGCGGGAATTCGTGGTCGAGATCTACCTGAAGGACTACATGGTCGAGTCGCGCATCTCCGTTTCCCTAAAATGGCCGCTGCACCGACGATCGAGTATGGGGGCGCGACGATGTACTTCGTCGGCGCAGCGACGTGCCGCGAGCTGGAGCAGCAATACGGGATCGCGACCATCACACGAGGATTGATCCATCGTGAACCTGATGAAGCTGCAGCCATCGAGCGAGCATCCCCACGGTCTGCCGGACCGCGACTTCGATGCGCTGTTCACCAAGGACAAGCCGATCATCTTTGCCTTCCACGGCTACCCCTGGCTGATCCATCGCCTAACCTATCGGCGCACCAATCACAAAAACCTGCACGTCCGCGGCTACAAAGAAGAGGGGACCACGACGACGCCATTCGACATGTGCGTGCTCAACGACGTTGATCGCTTCCATCTGGTCGAAGACGTGATCGACCGCCTGCCGCAGCTCGGCGCCCGAGCCGCGTACTTCAAGCAGGCGATTCACGAGAAGCTGATCGAGCACAAGGAATACATCGCCGAGCACGGCGACGACATGCCGGCCACCAGCGGCTGGAAATGGGGCATGGACGGCGCAGCCCGCGCCCGCGGCACTTCCACGGAAGGCGACAACATGTAGGGCTTAACGACAAACGCGGGAGGGCGTTCCATGATAGCTGTGAAACAGCGATGGGCTTATATCGCGATTGGAATGATGGGGCTGATGCTGGCGGGTTGCAGTGCGACCCCCGAATTGGCGCAGACCGAGCCGCCGGTGGTCACGGTGAGCCAGCCGATCGAGAAGGAAATCACCGATTACGATCAGTACACCGGCCGGCTGGAAGCCGCCGAGACCGTGGAAGTGCGCGCCGGGTCAAGGGCGAGCTGATCGGTATTCACTTCAAGGATGGCGACATTGTCAAGGCAGGGACGCTGCTCTACGAAATCGATCCCCGGCCGTACCAGGCCGCCCTCGACGCTACGCTGGCGCGGAAGGACAACGCCGAGGCCAGCGTCAAGCTGGCGACCTCGGAATACGAACGCACCTACGGCCTGTACCAGAAAAATGCCGCGGCGGCGAACGAGGTGCAGGGGTGGACGGCCAAGAAGGGAATCGCCTTGGCCGACTTGGCCCTGGCTAAAGTGGAGATCGATCGGGCCAAGCTCGACGTTGAGTTCACCAAGATCAAGGCGCCGATCACCGGCAAGATTAGCCGTTCGCTCGTCACCAAGGGCAACCTCGTCAACGCCGGCGGCGGCGACACCCTGCTCACGACGATTGTCGCGGTCGCTCCGATGTATGTCTATTTCGACGTGGACGAGCGCTCGCTGGAGTTGTACCGCGAGCGGCGTGCGAAGGAAGTCGGCCCGAGCGCGGACGGCAAGCCGCCGGTCATTCCGATCTACCTCGGGCTGGTGGGCGATGGCGACCGCTTCCCCCGCGAAGGGGTCATCGACTTCGCAGAAAACCGGCTCAATCCAACGACCGGCACCATCAAGGTGCGCGGCGTCTTCCCCAACAAGGACGGCCGCCTGACGCCCGGCCAGTTCGCGCGTCCGCCTGCCGATTGGCGAAAAGTACACAGGCCTGCTCGTCACGGATCAGGCCATCGGCATCGACCAGGGGCAGAAGTACGTGCTGGTGGTCGGCACCGACAAGAAGGTCGAATATCGCCCCGTCACGCCCGGCCGGCTCGACGGCGACCTGCGGATTTTCCCGCCCGGCGCCGGCATCAAGTCCGGCGAGTGGATCATCGTTAACGGTGTGCAGCGCGTCCGTCCCGGCATCGTCGTGGCACCGGAGCAGGTCCCCATGCCCACGCGCAAGGCAAATCCGAAATCCGAAGCCCGAAATCCGAAACCCCTACGGGGAAATCCGAAATCCGAAACTCGAAATCCGAAACAAATCCGAAATCGGAAAAGGAAAATCCCAAACGGTCCCCGTAACTGTGCGTGCTTGATGTGCAGTTTTTTCGAGCTTCGAATTTTGAATTTGTTTCGGATTTCGAGTTTCGGATTTAGGATTTTCCCCGGAGGGGTCTATGATATCTCACTTCTTCATTGACCGGCCGATCTTCGCTTCGGTGCTGTCGATTGTCCTCGTCATTGTCGGCGTGGTCGCGCTGTCGCAGCTCCCGGTCGCGCAGTATCCGGAAGTCGCGCCGCCGACCGTCCAGGTGTCCGCGATCTATCCGGGTGCGAACGCCCAGGTCGTCGCCGACACCGTTGCCGCGCCGATCGAGCAGGAGGTCAACGGCGTCGAAGACATGCTGTACATGTCGTCGAAATGCACCAACGACGGCCAGATGTACCTCGACGTGACGTTTGCGCTGGGCGCCGACCTGAACATGGCGCAGGTGCTGGTGCAGAACCGCGTGTCGGTCGCCGAGGCGAAGCTGCCCGAAGAGGTCAAGCGCCAGGGCGTGACGACCAAGAAGAAGTCGCCCAGCATTCTGCTCTGCGTCAACCTGATCGCGCCGGGCGGGCGCTACAACCAGCTTTTCTTGAGCAATTTTGCCACCATCCAGGTCAAGGATGCGTTGGCCCGCCTCAAGGGCGTGGGCGACGTGACTTTCCTCGGCCCGCGCGACTACAGCATGCGCATCTGGCTCGATCCGGAGAAGCTGGCCCGAATCAGCATGACGCCGAGCGAAGTGATCGCGGCCATCCGCGAGCAGAACGTCCAGGTGGCCGCGGGCCGGCTTGGCCAGGCGCCGGCCCCTCCCGGCCAGGCTTTCCAGCTCACCGTCAAAACGCTTGGCCGGCTCACCGAGGAGAAAGAGTTCGAGAACATCGTCGTGCGCACTGGGGAGAACGGCGAGGTCGTATTTCTCAAGGACGTGGTCAGCAGCGGCCCGCCCGATCCGACCGGCCGATCCACGCCCGGCGTCGAGCTGGGGGCCAAGAACTACGATGTCAGCAGCTACCTGGACAAGGACGAGTCGGTCACACTCGCGGTGTTTCAGTTGCCCGGCTCCAATGCGCTGGAGACGGCCGCCTTGATTCGCAAGACGATGGACAAGCTGAAAGCCAGTAACGTGTGGCGTGAGGGGATCGAGTATCGTATCGTCTACGACACGACCGTGTTCGTGAAGGAATCGATTCACGACGTCTTCAAAACGCTGATTGAGGCGTTTATCCTCGTCTTCATCGTGGTCCTGGTCTTCTTGCAGAACTGGCGGGCCACGGTGGTCCCCATGGTTGCCGTTCCCGTGTCGCTCGTCGGCACCTTCGCGTTCATGGCGCTGCTCGGTTTCTCGCTCAACAATCTGTCGCTGTTTGGGATGGTTCTCGCGATCGGCATCGTCGTGGACGATGCGATCGTCGTGGTGGAAAATGTGGAGACGCACCTGGCGCGGGGCCTCAGCCCGCGTGAGGCGTCGCGCAAGGCGATGAGCGAGGTGACCGGGCCGGTCATCGCCATCGCCCTGGTGCTTTGTGCCGTGTTCGTACCGACGGCTTTCATGGCCGGCATCAGCGGGCAGTTCTTCAAGCAATTCGCCCTGACCATTGCCGTCTCCACCGTGATCTCGGCCTTTAACTCGCTGACGCTCAGCCCGGCCCTGTGCACGCTGCTGCTCAAGAGTCACGCCCACGACGGACACGGCGCCCAGGCCCAGGAGGCGCTGCCGCGGCTCGGCATCGTCGTGCTCGGCGGCCTGATCGCGGTGTACCTGCTGACGCCGTATGTCGGTCCGATGGTCGGCTTGCCGGCCGGGGGACACGGCGAGGAGCACGGCGCCACCGACGCCCCACCGGCCCTGGTCTGGGGCGTCCGCATCGTCCTCTTCGCGGTGGGCGGCGCCGCGGGTTGGTTCGGCGCCTGGGCCATCAACCGCGGGCTGGGCGCGTTCTTCCGTGGCTTCAACCAGACGTTTGACGTGACCATCAAGGGCTACGGCATGGCGGTGAGTTGGCTGGTCCGCGGCGCCATTCTAACCCTGGTCGTCTATGGGGGCCTGATGGCCATGACCGTCCAGGGATTCCGCGCCGTGCCGGTCGGCTTCATCCCCGAGCAGGACAAGGGCTATCTCCTGGTGAACGCCCAACTCCCCGACGGCGCCAGCCTGGAGCGCACCGAGGCCGTCGTCGCGCGCTTGCGTGACATGGCCCTGGAGACCGATGGCGTGGCCCACACGATCAGCGTGCCCGGCTACTCGGTGGTGCTCAGCACCAACCTCACCAACGTCGGCGGCATGTTCGTGATCCTTAAGTCGTTCGAAGAGCGCAAGGGCAACTCGGCGGTCGGCGCGCGGGCAATCACGGAAAAGCTGCGCAAGCGCTTTCGCGAGGCGGTGCGCGAGGCGCGCGTCGGCGTCTTCGGCGCGCCGCCGGTGGACGGCCTCGGCAGCACCGGCGGCTTCAAGCTCCAGGTGCAGGACCGCGGCGGCTCCGGTCCCATGGCTCTCGAAGGCGCCGTGCAGGAGCTGGCCGAGGAAGGCAACGCGCAACGCGGCCGGCTGACCGGCCTGTTCAGCAGCTTCACCGCCAACCAACCGCAAATCTACCTGGAAGTGGATCGCATCAAGGCCAAGTCGCTCAAGGTCGATCTGAACGACGTATTCGCGACCTTGCAGGCGTACCTTGGCTCGTCGTACGTCAACGATATCACGCGCTTCAATCGCAACTGGCAGGTCAACGTCCAGGCCGACGCGCGCTTCCGCCTGCAGCCGGAAGACATCGGCCGGCTGGAGGTCCGCAACGCCAGCGGGGCACGCGTGCCGCTGAGCACGCTGCTCACCGTTCACGACGTCACCGGGCCGGCAATCGTCAACCATTACAACCTGTATCCCTCGGCCGAGATCACCGGCAACACCGCCCCAGGGACGAGCTCCGGCCAGGCCATCACCATCATGAACGCCCTGGCCAAAAAGGAATTGCCAGGCGGCATGGAGGCCGAGTGGACGGAGTTGACGCTGCAGCAGATTCTCGCCGGCGAAGACCTCCTGACCAAGCTCGTCTTCCCGCTCGCGGTGCTGTTCGTGTTTCTGACGCTGGCGGCACAGTACGAGAGCTGGTCGCTGCCGCTCGCGATCATCCTGATCGTGCCGATGTGCCTGTTCGCCGCGATCACCGGCGTCTGGCTAACCGGCCTGGACAACAACATCTTCACGCAGATCGGCCTGGTGGTGCTGATCGGCCTGGCCGCAAAGAACGCGATCCTGATCGTCGAGTTCGCCAAGGAGCGCGAGGACTCCGGCCTGGGGCGATCCGAGGCGGCTGTCGAGGCGTCGCGGATGCGTCTGCGGCCCATCCTGATGACGTCATTCGCGTTCATCCTCGGCGTGGTGCCGCTCGTACTGGCCAAGGGCGCCGGCGCCGAGATGCGCTACGCGCTCGGGGTGGCGGTGTTCAGCGGCATGCTCGGCGTGACACTGTTCGGCATCTTCTTCACTCCGGTGTTCTACGTGGTCGTTCGCTGGCTGTCGGCGCGCCAACGGACGACGCCTGCGAAACACGTCGAGCCGGTAGCGGTGACCGCGGTGGCAAGAGTACCGGTGGTGGCTCAGGAAGATGGGACTGCGATTCAGCCGCACGCGTGATTGCACCTGCTGCAGCGCAACGCCGACGTTTTTCACGAGGTGGTCCCTGCGGTGCTCAAGAACGCCCCGGAAAGCGTGCTGGTGGTTGCTACCAATCCCGTCGACGTGATGACGCACCTGGCTGCTCGGTTCGCCGCCGACTTTGGCGTCCCTGCAGGCCGCGTCCTCGGTTCCGGCACGATGCTGGACACGGCCCGGTTTCGCAGCCTGCTCGGCAGCCACTGCGGCGTCGATCCGCACCACGTTCACGCGCACGTGATCGGCGAGCACGGCGATTCAGAAGTCCTGACCTGGTCGCTGGCCACGATCAGCGGCATGCCGCTCGCGGAGTTCGCCCGCCTGCGCGGGATCAAGGAGGAGGCGGCGGCGATTCGCCAGGATATCGATCGAATGGTTCGCCGCGCCGCCTACACGATTATCAGCGGCAAAGGCGCCACCTACTACGGCATCGGCAGCGCGCTGGCCCGCATCGCCCGAGTGATCCTTCACGACCAACGTGCCGTGCTGACGGTCGGGACGCCCAGCGCGGAGGTTGTCGGCGTCCGTAACGTCACCGTATCCTTGCCCCGCCTGGTCGGCGGCCAGGGTGTCCTGGCAACTTTCCCTTTGCCGCTGGCTCCGGAGGAAACGGCTCAGCTGCGCCATCAGCGCCCAGGTCGTTCGCCAGGCCCTCGACGAACTGGGTGGTAGCCTGTAAGGCGTTGCTCACAAACGGCACGAAGTAACTTATGGATCCGAGTCTCGACAGCCCTGGCCCGTCGGCGGATGAGGCGCTCGCCCGCCTGATTGCCGGGAACCAGCGCTTTCTCCGCGGTCAGGCGCACGGTGCCGTGCTGTGCCGGGAAACGCTGGCCGACCTGGCCCGGGCGCAGCGGCCGTACGCCACGGTCCTCGGCTGCAGCGATTCGCGGGTGCCGCCGGAGGGTATTTTCGACGCGGGGCTGGGCGAGCTATTTGTCGTGCGCGTGGCCGGCAACGTGTTCTCGCCGGAAATCGCAGCGAGTTTGCAGTATGCCGGCGCATCTGCAGACGCCGCTCTTTGTGGTGCTCGGCCACGAAGGCTGCGGCGCGGTCGGCGCCGCGCTCGCCACCAAGCACGAGGGGGCCCAGCATCGCGCGCGGATTCAGCTGCTTGTGCAGGGCATCCTTCTCGCGCTGCCTGAGCTCGATCCGCAGCTGTCCCCCGCGGAGCGGCTGGCACGCGCGGTCGAAAGCAATGTGCGCTGGACGGTGCGCCAGATCGTGAGCACGCCCGAAGGTCAGGCACGCATGGCCGAGGGGCGATTCAAGATCGTCGGCGCCATTTACGAGATCGAGTCGGGACGCGTGCGGTGGCTGGACCCCGATCCCACGGATTACCCGTCGGCCGCCGAAGGGCAGACCAGTGAACGCTGAAAATCCACGCGGTCGCGGGCCGCAAGCCGTCAGTCTGGCGGACGAAGAAGCTGTCAAGGAAGTCCTCGTCAACACCGTCTTCGGACTGTGGGACATCGTCAACAACCTCACGCGCCTGCGCCCGTCGAAGCGGGAGCGCTATCGGGTAACCATCTTCGGCTCGGCGCGGGCACAGCCGGGGACGTTCGTCCACGACGAGGTCAAGCGCGTCGCCGCCGTACTCGCGGAGCTGTCGTGCCTGTGGCCCAGCCCCTCTATTTGTGCGACGGCCATCTGGGCTTTCCCGGGGGCAAGACCGACCTGATGGGGTTGTTCAATAGCATTCATGCCCCTCGGCATCCGACGGGTGTTCGCGCGATCGGGCAGGTAACAATACGAACAGTCGAGATTGCAGAACGGTGTCGGCTGGACGACCAGGAGCTCAGGCGGCCCAACCTCGTGGGCGACTGGTTCGGGGACGCTGGGCAGCCAGTGCGGCTGCCATAACCGCCGCCGGGATCTCGATTCAAAGCACGACCGATGACCGTGACCGTGCCGGCAGTTTGCGGATTGGCCACAACCACCATGCGAGGGCTTCCATGAGCAGCGATCCGAGCAACGATTCCTACCGCGATCCACTGGGATCTCGCGGCGAACAACCAAAGACGGAAAACCACGAATAAGACGAATAACACGAATCATGAGGTCCAGGCAGGTCTTCATTTGTGTGATTCGTGCTATTCGTGGTGGTCTTGAGACGTGCAGAGGCGCCGGCAGATTACGGATTGGCCACAACCAGCATGCGAGGGCTTCCATGAGCAGCGATCCGAGCAACGATTTTATTACCGATCCACTGGGAACCGTAACCACCTTTACGTACGACGCGCAGCGCGGCATGACCTGTGTCGGCCGCGAAACGTCCACCATTTATCACGACGCGACCGGGGCATCCGTAGAGGGCCCGCGGGCCGTTCACGCCGAACCGCCGCCCGCGCGGACGCCGGGCCAAGCGCGGTTGACGCGCACGTTCGAGTTTCGGCTCACCGGCACGGAAACGCAGGAGCAATGCGTGCCGGTCGCCGCTGCGCTGAGGCCGGCCGCGTGTTTTCTGACCACGCAGGCCGTCCGCGCGTACCTGACGCGTAGCGCGGACCCGGCGGCCGCCACCAGCGCGATCGGCGGCGTGGAAGTCGCCGCGGAGCTGGGCGCCGGCGGCATCGTCTGCCGCGCCAGCCTGAGCGATTTCGGCCCCGGCGACCTCGTCGTCGTCCAGGTCGACGTGGCGCTTCGATCGCGGCGGGCAGATTTACCCCGAAGGGGTTTAATCTCAAAGCCCAGGGCAAGCGGAAGCGCCGCCCTGGGGACACGAGCGTAACGTGCGGATTTACCCCGAAGGGGTTTCATCATCGGCGGGTCGCCCCCTCTGATGAAACCCCTTCGGGGTAAGGAGGCGTTTGGTGCCTCCTAACCCAGGGCGGCGCTCCGCTTGCCCTGGGCTTTGAGATCGAACCCCTTCGGGGTAAATACAGGTCCGAAGCCAGATACGCGTTATCTTTTTTGGATGGCAACGAACATGGCGATCACCAACATGCCAACCAACCGGGGTCGGGACACACGCGATGACGGCATGCACACCGGCTCGCCGGCGGAGCAGGTGCTGGCGCACGCCCAGGCCGGGCGGGAAATCGTACAGGATTTCGTGCCGCTCGCAAATAGCCTCGAATGGGACCTGGGACAGACCTATTTACGCCAACGCGGCAACAAGGCGTTCCTGTCGGATACGTCGCCGGTTCCTTTTGTGGTGAATAATGATGGCACGCTGTCGCGCAATGCCTCCGAGGTGTTCTTCGCCAGCCTGGTCGCCGCCGAAGAGCAGGGGCCGCTCGAAGACGAGATCTTCGTCCTGGAGCTGGGCATCGGCGTTGGATTGTTTGCGCGGTATTTTCTCGATAGCCTGCGCAGCCTTTGCCGGCAGCATCGGAAGGATTATTACGAGCGGCTCACGTATATCGCGGCGGACCGGTCGGAGCGCATGTTGCACGATGTGCTGCGGCACGGCGTGCTCGCGGAGCATCCGGGACGGTATCGCGTTCGCCAGGTCGATGCGCTGCATCCGGAGACGCTGCTGGGCGATGTGGGGTTTGCGGACGTGGGGCACGTTTTCAACGTGCCGGGGACAGGCGGGCACGTACAAAACGTGCCCCACAGCGGGAGGCTGCGGGCGGTGTTTCTGAATTACTTGCTCGATTGCTTGCCGGCGGCGGTGCTCGAGCTCGACGGCGACGCCGTTCGGCAGCTGTGCGTGCGCACCTGCATTGCCCGCAATGTGCGGCTGGCGGATGACACCGACCTCACGGCGGAGCAGCTCCGCGAGCGCGCACAAGCTTGCGGTGTAGCGGAATTCGCCAGAATTCCGCCGGGATCCCCGTCGCAACCGCCGCCGGCGCCGGCACGGAATTCTGGCGAATTTCGCTACCAGGGCGCGCGATGAGCTGCTCGAAGTTTATGGGCTGTTCGCGTCGGAATATGACTATCGCCCGGTCGAGCCGCACCAGCTGCCGCACGGCGAGTTCGCGGTGGAGTATGGCCGCAAGAGGACGAAACGGCTGTTGCACAGCTATGGGGCGATTGAGTGTTTGGAACGGCTGCTCGGCATGCTGGCACCGGGCGGGTTCATCCTGGTCAACGACTACGGCCAAACGCAGATCACGCGCGACGATGAGTTCGAGCATCAGCGCTTCAGCCTGGCCACGTTCGTCGGCGTCAACTTTTCGCTGCTGCGGGCGTACTTCGGCGAGGGCAAGCGCTGCCAGTACCTGGAGCCGGGCGATGAGGAGGGGCGCGGCATTCATGCGCGTCTGCTGGCGCCGACGGTGGCGGAGGACGTGTTCGTGCGCTTTCACGAGCGGTTCGGGGCGGCGGCGCACCAGCGGCTGCAGGAGCCGATCCAGAAGGCGCGGGCGTGTACCAAGGATGCGCTGTACGAATGGGGCCGCACCGGCAAGGCGCGGTCGGCGTACGAGAAGGCCTTGGCGGTGAACGCGGCCGACGTACGAGCGCGCTACAACCTGGCGTGGGTGCATGCGCGGGAGCGGGAGTATCCGCAGGCGCTGGTGCGGATCGCGGAGGCGCTGGCGCTGGACAAGACCGGCGAGTTTCGCGACCAACTATTGCAGAAGCAGAAGGAAGTGGAGGCGCTGCAAGCACGGCGGCACCAGCAGGAATATTTGTTGCTGATAAACCTGGTGAGCAAATACGCCAAGCCCGAAAGGGAACGCGAAGAAAATCCCGAAAATCCCCCAGTCCCGGTAGGGACGGCAGAAAGTAGCCCAGGACGTGAGTCCTGGGTTCGCCGTCGCGATGAGGGATGAGTCCCGTTAGGAACGGCAGAGCCAGCCCGTGGGGTACCTCTCTGCCGTCCCTCCGGGACTCCAACCTGTTTTCCTGTCTCGTAAACCCAGGACTTACGTGCTGGGCTACTATCTTTCGTCCCTGCCGGGACTGGGAAAACGCGGTCCCTGCCGGGACTCAGAAGAGGACGATGTCACATCATGGCCAACAACACGCTGTCCATCACGTCGCCGCCGGGGTTGACTTCGATCCTCGTGCCGTGCTGCGGGATGCTGGAATACACGCGAATCTGCGTGCCGAGCGTCCTGCGCCACAGCCGCGAGCCGTTCGAGCTGATCTTTCTCGACATCGGCTCCCTCGACGGCACCGCGGAGTATCTGGCCGGGCTGCGCGATGGGCTGGCGTGCCGGCTGCGCGTCGAGATTTGCCGGGCGGCGACCGACCTGGACATTTCGACGGCGTGCAAGGAGGCGCTCGCCAAGGCGCGCGGCGAATAGGTTTGCCTGCTCAATAACGACACGGTGGTGACGCCGAAATGGCTCGACGCGCTGACGGCGCTGGCGACGATGTCGGACGGAATCGGGCTGGTGGGGCCAATGTCGAACTACGCGGCGCCGCCGCAGCTCGTGGAGACGGTGCCGTACCGGCTCGGTCCGAAGAAGGGAGCACGGCCGGGCGAGGCGCTGGTGGACGTGGAAGCGGTGCAGAGTTTCGCGCGATTTCGCGGGCACGAACCGCGGCAAATGGGTCGAGAGTGAACGGCTCGGCGGCTTCTGCCTGTTGATTCGGCGCGCGGTGCTGGACCGCGTCGGCCCGGGGCTCAACGAATGGACCGACCTGAGCCTGTTCGACAGCGATATTCTGAGCGCAAAGGCCCGGCAAGCAGGCTTCAAGCTGACATGCTGCCGCGACCTGTTCATCCACCACTTTGGCACACGCACCTTTGCGCACGGCACCCGCAGCCCGTGGAGGCGACCCGCAACGGCGGCCTGCGGCATTGAGGGGAAAAGTGTTGATTCAAAGCACGAGCGATGACCGTGACCGTGCCGGCAGTTTGCGGATTGGCCACAACCACCATGCGAGGGCTTGCATGAGCAGCGATCCGAGCGACGGTTTCTACTGCGATTCCCCTTGCTGATCCGGTTGGCTCAAAAGATGTTGACGATGGGGCCGCGGCCGGTGGCCATCTCGCGGGCCATGGTGTGGTGGTGGTAGTGCATGGCGCACTTGATGGCGAAGATGAGTAGCAGACCCGGATCGCGGCGGTGGCGGATGAAGCGAAACAGCCGCCGAACGTATTCGCGGCGCAGGCGCGACTCGGGGCTGGCACGCAATAGCCGCAGCATCAGCACGACGGCGGACACCAGGTCCGTCGCCCCGATCCGGAGCCGACGCAAGGAGTACCAGGGCAAAG
This sequence comes from uncultured Gemmataceae bacterium, assembly GCA_963834865.1. GTDB lineage: Bacteria > Planctomycetota > Planctomycetia > Gemmatales > Gemmataceae > CAWIDK01. The sequence goes on along the minus strand of CAWIDK010000001.1, from coordinate 367,296 downwards.
TACGGACACGGGCAGCGGTAAACGGGATGCCGTGGCGCAGGAAGAGGTCCTCCAGCCGCTCGAAGAACGCTTGCGGGTCGTACAGCTCGTTCATGACCTTAACGAAGCCCGCGCGCAATTCCTCGCGGGTCATCCGCAGCGGGATTACGTTGGTGCCGTAGGCCGGCACGTCATCCGGATCGAGCCGGCCTGCCCGCGCCAGCCGGGCGTACAGCGGTGTTTTGGGGATGGCCGAGAGCATGCCGATCGAGGCGTGCGGCACCCGCGCCAACCGCAGGAATTCGCACTGGGCGTCAAAGATGCTGGGGTCGTCGTGGTCGAAGCCCAGGATCATGCCGCACCAGACCTCGAGGCCGGCCGCCTGAATGGTGTGGATGCGGTCCACCAGCGTGCCGCCCTTGCGGAGGTTCTGGAACTTCTTCGTCTCGCGGAGCGAGGCCTCATTGGGGCTCTCGATGCCGACGAACACGCTGATGAAATTGGCCTCCACCATCAACGCTAGCAGCTCGGCGTCCTCGGCCAGGTCGAGCGACGCCTCGGTAAAGAACGTCAGTGGGAAGTCGTGGGCGCGCTGATACTCGATGACCGCGCAGGATCGGCTTGATGGCTTGCTTGTTGCCGATCAGGTTGTCGTCGACGATGAAGGCGATGACGATACCGCGCTTACGCAGCGCCTCCAGCTCCGCGACGACCTGGGCGGCGGTCTTGATGCGCGGCCGCCGGCCGAACGTCACGATGATGTCGCAGAACTCGCACTGGAAGGGGCAGCCGCGCGAGAACTGCACGCTGCCAAACAGGTAGGCGTCGGTCTTGAGCAGGTCGAAGCGCGGCACCGGCACGCGCGTCATGTCGGTCTTCGCGTCCTGCTCATAGCGCGTGCCGTGCGTACCGGCGGCCCACTCTTCGAGGAACCGCGGCCAGGTGTCCTCGGCCTCGCCCACAAAGATGACGTTGGCCAACGAGTCGAAGTAATCCTCCCGGACGGTGACCCAGGGGCCGCCGACGACGGTGAAGGCGCCGCGCTTCTTCAGCTCGATCAGGATCGCGCGCATGCGGCGGCGCTGCACGATCATCCCGGTGAGGCCGACGATGTCGGCACGGGCCAGGCGGTCGAAGTCGAGCGGCTCGACGTTCTCGTCGATCAAGGTGATCGTGTGGCCCGGCGGCGTCAGCGCCGCGAGGAGCGGCAGACAGGCCACGGGCAAGTTCGCCTTTTTGCCGAACAGGGGTAGGGCATATTCCAGCCCCCAATACGACGGGTTGAATCGCGGGTTGATGAGCACGATGTCGGCCATGGGTGCGACCTCCAGGTGCAGCGTGATGCACCGCCATTATGGGTTCGGCAGCGGCCATCCGCAAGCATAATTGTGCGGGCAGATGAAACGCGATGGCCGCGGTTGGTTCGACCCGGACGTGAATGGTTGCGGTTGACACTCCCTCCGCGGGCGGCAAGAATGGCGACTTTGGAGTACGGCGATCCAGGGAGGGATTATGGTGCCTACGAGATTGCGCCGCAAGGCGCTCGTCCTGGGCGACGATGTTCGCGCCTTCATCGGCGTCGTCCGCTCCCTGGGCCGCGGCAATGTCGAGGTGCACATCGGGTGGCAGCCTACGGACTCCCTCGTGCGTCATTCCCGCTATGTTCACCGGGCCCATGCGCTACCGGCCTACTCCCCGGACGACGACTGCTGGAAGGCGGCGCTCATCGATCTCATGCAACGCGAGGCATTCGATCTCGTCATGCCGTGTAGCGATCCGGCGCAGATCCCGCTGCAGACGCATCGCCGCGAGCTGGAACCCTTCGGCCGCATTTACCTGCTCGACGACCCCGTCTTCCGGACCGTTTCCGACAAGTTCGCCGTCAACGCGCTGGCGCGGGCCGCCGGCGTGCGCGTGCCCCGTGAGCGATTGGTCCGCCACCGCGCCGAAGCCGAGGAAATCGGGGCATTTTTTCAGCTCCCCGTGGTCCTCAAGCCGCGCGCGTCGCACGATCCGCGGCGGGTCGGACGCCGGCAAGAGGTCCGCAAGGTTTATCACTGGCAGGAGCTTGACCGGCAGCTCGCCGAGATGCTGGCGAGCGGACCGGTGGCCGTGCAGGAAAACTTCATCGGGCAGGGCGTCGGCGTCGAGCTCCTGCTGAACCGAGGCGCGCCATTACTGGAATTTCAGCATGTGCGACTCCATGAACCTTTGCTGGGCGGGGGGAGCTGCTATCGCCAGGGAGTGCCGGTGACCGCCGCGTTGCGTGAAGCCGCCCTGGCCATCCTCGGGCCGCTGCAGTACACCGGCGTCGCGATGGTCGAGTTCAAGGTGAATCCGGTCACGGGGGACTGGGTCTTTATCGAGGTGAATGGACGCTTTTGGGGCTCGCTGCCGTTGGCCGTCGCCTCGGGCGCCGACTTCCCGCGCGCGCTGTTCGAGCTGCTGGTCGAGGGGCGTACGGAGTTTCCCCAGCAACCACGGTCGGGACTATGCTGCCGAAACTGGTCGGGCGATTTCCAGTGGCAAGCAGCCAATCTTGCTGCCGATCGCAGCGACCCGACCCTGGCAACGCGCCCGCTCCGCGCGGTGGTCGGCGAAACTGTCGTCAATCTGCTGCGGTTGCGCGAGCGGAGCGACACGTTGACGCTCGACGATCCGCTGCCCGGTTTGGCGGAATTCAGCCGCCTGGCCCTCGGCGTCGCGCGCGGCGTCGGCCGCCGATGCCGGCGGCGCGCGTGCAGCTTCCGCTCGTTCGCCGGCGACTTGCCCGGCACGCCCGGCGCGCTGGCCAGTGCCCACACCGTGCTGTTCGTCTGCAAGGGAAATATCTGTCGCAGCCCGTTTGCGCGCAGCTCGCGATGCAGATCGGCGCTCCGGGGCAAGTATTTCGGTCTGCCGGCTACTACCCCGGCGCCGACCGCCCAAGCCCCGCCAGCGCGGTTGCTGCTGCGGCGCAGTTGGGCGTCGATCTGTTGCACCATCGCTCGGTCCGGTTGGACGAAACCCACGTCCGCGACGCCGACGCCATCTTCGTCTTCGACGAGGAAAACCACCGACGGCTGCTCGCGGATTACTCGTGCCGGAATAAGGTCCATCTGGTGGGTTCGCTATGCCCCGAGGGGCCGCTATGGATCGAGGATCCCCACGGGAGCGCTATGGATCGGCATTTGCAAACCTACGCGCAAATTGCGCGGCCATCACGGCTGGTTACCAGCAGGTGTCCGGGGGCAATCGCACGTTGTCTGGCGGTGCCACACAACAGCCTTGGTTATCGACGCCGATCGAGGTTTAGTTGAGATTCCCGAGGGGGACGTCGCCCTGTTCCTCGTGGACGCCGACGCGCTCTTGTGGCAACAAATCTCTTCGGGCAATTCAGGAATCCACGGACTATCCTGGTCCCGATCTGCTAGAATTGCAAGAGAGGCAACATGCAACTTCAGTATGCTTTTTGTGCAAGGTTCGCCGAGACTGGCGACAAGGGAACCTTTTCCGTCATTGGCGGCGGCATCAACATCTTGCGCATACCTGTGCTGCCCGCCACAATTCCCACATTAAGCGTGATTGTTCGACTCGTATTCACCATTGAAGAATGCGACCGACAGCACGAGCTGACAGTTGAGTTACTCGGACCGGATGGCCAACAGCTTGCTGGATGGCCATTGGTGACCCCGGTAGCGCCTGCAGCGCGCATTGACCTTCCGGAGTTGCCATCAGCAGTCATTTGCGTGACGGGGCTGACAAACCCTGTTTTCACAGAGGCGGGCGAGTATCGATTCCAGTTCTCGGTCGCCGGTCAGATTCTTGGGAGCACGTCGTTCTGGGTTCAGCAGGTGGGTGGCCTGGATCAGCCCACGCCGGAAGTCGCAACCGAGGAACAGCCATGAACAAGACCATTGCCGTCTCGCTCGATCCGTGGGTGCCGGGCGCGATGCAGCCGGCGTCGAGGCTGGCCGTAACCGCTAGTGCAAACACCACGGGGGTCATGAGGCATATGACGGTCGCAGACGCAATGGCCATTCGAGTCCAATGGCTGCGCTTGCAGGGAGTGCCGGAAGACGAGATCGCCGAGCAATGCGACCCCGCGCTCTACCCGGCGGATTTGGCCGAGGAACTGGCGAACCTTCGGGCCATTCAGCGCATTCGCCAGCGCAATCTGAGCGACGAGGACCTTGAGGCGTGGGCCAGTCTGCACAAGCCGCCCGTTGGCGGACACTAAGCCGGCAAGGAGCTGGGCGTGACCGCACTGTTCCAGGGACGCATCGTTTGGTGCCTGGTGCCTGACCAGCAAGGCCGTAATCCCAAAATTCGCCCGGTCGTCATTCTCACTCCGGATCCGCAGAAAAAGACGGCGGAGGAGCTGGTGCTTGGCGTGTGTGTGACCCACGAAATTGGCCAATCTCCCAAAGAGGATTGCGTGCCGGTGCCCTGGAAGTTAGATGGCAATGTCTCAACGAAGCTGAAGGTCCAGTCGGAAGCAGTCTGCACTTGGGCGGTTCGATTCACCAAGGACGAAATTCGTAGCGTCGGGGGATTCCTCAAGCCAAAAGACCTTGAAGAGGTGCTGTCAAAGCTTGACGAGATCAAGGCTCGCTCGTCGTAGCCTGACGATGGCCAACATTCCGGTCGCGGCCGGTCCGCCGCCGGCAATGTCATTGCGGAAACTCCTGCTGCGCATGCGCCGGCTGCGCCGGCTGCGCCCGCTGGAAAAGCACGCGCACCAGCTCGGTCCGCCGCCATGCCATTTGCAGCAGCTCGACCAACTCCTCGACGGTCGGCTCGGCGCCAGGCGGCCACAGGACGCGTGCCGTCCCCTGGCCCGCCACCGCGTGCAGTGCGCCGGCGCCGGTCAATTGGCGGGCGGGGGGCGCCTCCACGTCGGCACAGCTCAGGCCGGCATCGCAGCGCGCTGACGGCGGCAGCAGTTCCGCCAGGCCCGGGCCGAGACTCTCGAGACCGACCTCCAGATGGGCAGCCCGGCCGGCCTCTTGCAGCGTGTCGTGCAATAGCTGCACGGTTTGCTGCGCGGCGCCGACGCCATGGCCGTGGCGGTGGACACCTCGTCCGAAAGGCTGCGCACGATTGCATCGAGACCCAACGGCACGACCGCCAGACGCGCGCGATCGAGCAGAAAGCCGCGGCCGAGATGCGTTCCCTCCGCATGCCGGCGCAGGTACTTGCGTTTCTGGGCGCCGGCGCTCACCGCCATCCGCGCCAGGCTCGCGAGCTTTTGGTGGAACGCCTCGCCGTCGCCGGCAATTCCGGGCAGACGCAGGAATGCGGCCAGATCCAGCCCGATCTCCATCAGCACGGCCGGGCGCTCGCGATCCATCCCTTCCGCCAGCACGACCGGCCGGCGCGGCCGGTCGAAAACAAACGCGATCGGCCGGCCGTCCAGCGCATGGCGCGCGACCTGGCCAAGCCGCCGGCGCCGATCGGCGATCGTGAAATCGTGTGCCTGCAGGTGCCAGTCCCAGCGCAACCGCGGACACGACCTGGCTTCGTCCATCGCATCGACCCACGGGCCGATCGACGGCATGTCCGTGTTCGCCTCGTCGGCAAACAGCGGCCCGGCGCCGCGTTGGCGGGCCCAGGACGGCGGCTGGGCCGCATTGAGGTTGACCACCACCGAGCGCTGCGCCAGCGCCGCGAGCTGCAGCACGGCCGGCGGCGCCGACACCTGCCATTCCGGCCCGTCGACAACCAGACCTTGCCCAGCGGCCGCGCACCAGGCCGCCAGGTCGGTCCACAAGGGCTGCCCCGGGACCACCTCCAGCACGGCGCGGGCCAGCGAGCGCGGCGTGTCGAGGCCGGCGAGCAGGAGCAGCCCGTCACGCTGTGCCGACACCAGATCGCGCGAAAAGACGGCATGTTCCGAATACGCACGCATCAGACGGCGGGCGACGGCGGTCGGTGATTCGTCGCACGAAAACGTAAAGGACCGCGATACCGGCGGCGCGGCGGTGGTCGAGCGCGGCTCCCGGCGGGCCCCCTGGGCAAACGCTTGTGCCAGTTCCGGCTGGCCCAGCTCGCGCACCATCTTGACGACCTGGCCGGCCAGATCGGCGGTCGTCGGCGTCGCCTCGTGCGGATCGGCGCTCAGGAAATGGACGATCGCATCGGTCAGCTCGCGCCGAGGAACGCATTCGGCGCGCCGAGCGTCTCGCTCGCGGCAAACAGCGATTGGCAGATCTTGTCGGCGTCGAACGGCTCGAGCCGGCCGTCGCGCTTGCTGACCCAGGCCGGCGGCCCGGTCGTGCTGCTCTCCGACACGGCGATCCCTTTCATCCGTTGACGACAGCCAGCGCACGGTCTGGCAAGTGCCTTGCCGGCATTTTACAACATCCCCATGCGCCCGGCGCACCCTGGGCCGTTCGAGCCGGTGAGGTCCACCGGTTACCGCTGCGCGGTGGGTCATGAATGCCAAGGGAGAACTGCGAGGCGTTGCCTGACGGATCGGTCGCCGTCTACCGCGTTTCTTGCTCGCTTCTCCTCACGCGCACCCTTACACTCAACGCTGGCGTTTCACAATGTTGCCGGCTGTTCGTGACGAGGTGTGGCCATGTCCCAGGCGGCCGCGGACCGGAATCTGCTCTTCGGCATCCTGGCGTTGCAGATGGACTTCATCCGTCGCGACGCTCTGATTGCCGCGATGAACGCGTGGGTGCTGGACAAGGCCAAACCGCTGGGGCAGATCCTGCTGGCACAGGGCGCTCTCGCCACGGCCGATCACGAGCTGCTCGAAGTGATGGTGCGGCGGCATCTCGAAAAGCACGGCCACGATGCCGAACGCAGCCTGGCGGCGCTGGCGGCTCCCGAAGCGCTCTGCGCGGAGCTGGGCCGCCACCTGCTGACGGTCAAACTCCATTCGCGATGTCGGATATCGGCGAGGTGCTGAACCAGGTGCAACGGGGCGACTTTCCGCCGCCGCGACGTGTGAATCGGCAAGTGCCGGCGGCCCTGGAAGCCATCTGCCTGAAGGCGATGGCACTGCAACCGCGCGAGCGCTATCGCAGAAAGGTTTCCCCGATTCGGAGGTTCGCATGTCGACGACCGCCCAGGCCGAGAACAAGGCGGACGCACACCCCAGCGGCGACAAGCGCTTCAAACTGCTACTCGTGGCTATGAAGAAAAACCTGTTCCGGCAGGACGCGCTGATCGAGGTGCTGCACACGGCCCAGAGCCTGTTCGGCTACCTGGAAATCGACGTGCTGTTCTTCATCGCCCGCGGCCTGAAATTGCCGCCCAGTCGCGTCTACGGGGTCGCCACGTTCTACAATTTCTTCTCGCGCAATCCCAAAGGCGAGCACACTTGTGTGGTTTGCACCGGGACCGCCTGCTACGTCAACGGAGCCGATGCGCTGCTTGATGCGGTGGCGCCGAGGCCCACGTGAAAACGGGCGAGACGACGGCCGACAACAAGTTGTCGCTGCTGACCGTGCGTTGTCCCGGGGCGTGCGGCATGGCCCCGGTCGTGATGTTGGACGGCGCCGTCAAGGGGCACGTTACGGTGTATTCGCTGCGCGCGCAGGTGAAAGGGTGGCTCCGTGGATCTGCAGGAACTACTTGACATCGGCGAACAGGAGCGCGCCGTGCGCCGCCGGTGCTCATCCGCTGCTGCACCGCGGCCGGCTGCCTGTCCGCCGGCTCCGACCTGGTGGTCGAGCAATTGCAGCACGCGGTCCAGCGCACCGGCCAGGCGGACCGGATGCGCGTGGCGCGCGTCGGTTGCCTGCGGCTGTGCGGCCAGGGCCCGCTGGTTCATGTCATGCCGGACGGGGCAATGTACCAAAAGGTCACCGCGGGCAACGCCGGCTCCATCGTCGCCGGCCTGCACGGGGGCGACGTGACGGCGGAGAGGCTGGACACCGACAGCCCATTCTTCAGGTTGCAGACCAGCGTCGTGCTGGAGAACAGCGGCGTTATCGAGCCGGAGCGGATCGAGTCGTACATCGCGGCCCACGGCTACCAGGCCCTGCGGAAGGCCCTCTGCGACATGAGCACAGCAAGGGCACCAAGGTATTTGCGGTCACGGGCAAGGTGAAGAACACCGGCCTGGTCGAGGTGCCGCTGGGCACCAGCATGCGCACCATCGTGGAGACCATCGCCGGTGGCGTGCCGGGCGGCACGATCAAGGCGGTGCAGACCGGCGGCCCGTCCGGCGGCTGCATCTCCGCGGAGCACCTGGACACGCCCGTCGATTACGAATCGCTGCCGCCCCTCGGCTCGATCATGGGCTCAGGCGGCATGATCGTGATGGACCAGAACAACAGCATGGTGGACCTGGCCCGCTTCTACACGAAGTTCTGCATGGAAGAATCGTGCGGCGAGTGCATCCCCTGCCGCGTCGGCACCGTGCAGATGACGCACCTGTTGACCAAGATCCTCGAACGCCGGGCCAACCACGCCGACCTCGCGAACCTGGAGTTTACATTGACGTTGTAGAGCAAGCTGCCATTGAGGTTCAAATTAGCGTTACCGCTGACCGTGACGGCATTGGTATCAGTCCGGGCCTGGAAGATGGCCAGGCCCGCATAATCGCCGGTGCTGAAGGCCAGCAGGTTCACAGTGGCATGGCCGCTGACGGACAAAGCGCCGTTGTTGTACACAAGACACCCTGGCCACTCGTGACGGCAGCATTGCCGGAGACCGTGACGCCGCCGGAACCGATGATGTAGATGCCGGGATTCAGGGTCAGATGCGCGTTGCCCGAAACGGTGATCGAGGAGTAAACCCCCGGATCGAGGGTGAGCGTCTGGCCGCCGGACAGGTTGACTGCGACAGCACTGCTGCCGGCTTGGGCGGCCAGGGCGGCCAGCGGATCGGCAACATAGGCCGCCGCGGTCGTCACCGGATTATCGAATCCGGCGTGGCCGGAGACCTGGTCGCCGCCCACGATCAGGGTTTGGGCGGCATTGACGACGGCGTTCCCGCTCAGAATGACCGCGCTGGCCGAGTTGGAGTCCACCTGCACAGTGCCAACCACGTTGAGCGTGGCGGCGCCGGCGACGGTCAGCGCCCCGCTGGCCGTCTGGTTCAACACATATACGTCTCCCGCGATCGTCACCCCGATCGGAGTGATCGTGAAGGTCACCGGCAAACTGTCGGCGTTATTGTAATTGAGGTTGTCGCTAGTGTACTGCGCCACCACGGTGTAGGTGCCCGGATTGGTGGGAGCGCCGCCGAGCGGACTGCCGGTAACGACGGCTCCGGCGTAAAAGCTAAAGGAGAGCGTGGCGGAGTCCAGAGTGGCGCTGGCCAGGGTGCCGTCGCTGCCCACACCGGTCACTAGCGCCGTCGCCAGGGAATACGGCTGTGCGTTATACGACTCGCCTGGAGCATTCACAACCACGTACGGCGTGGCCGGGCATATCGTAAAGGTCGCCGTGGTGCCGGCGGGTGCGTATTCTTGGTCGCCGGAGTAGTTCGCGTGCACGTCGTACGTTCCGGCGTTCGTCGGTGCGGACGGCAACGGCGTCGACTGACCATGAACGTAGTACGTGAACGTCACGGTGCCGTCAGTGATCGTCGCGCCGTTCAGGCCCGTCACCGTCGCCGTAGCCAGTGAATACGGTTGCGCATTGTACGTCTCGCATGGCGCATTCACGCTCACGGTCGCTGGCAAGAAGACCGTGCCGAACTCGGACGTGTCGCCGGTGCTCAGGTTGGTGGCCGTGGCGGTCAGATAGCCGTCGCCTGTGAACATGGCGGCCAGGTTCGTCGTGAAGGTGGCGTTGGCGCTGCCGGGGTCGGCGATGACCGCGGAGCCGTCCGGCGAGCCGACAAGGTATCCGTTGGCATCGGTGCTCACCAGGGCGAATCCGAGGTAGGTCATCCCCTCGCGGTTGCCGGAGGCGTCGAGACCCTTATTCGAGAAGAACTTGAGGCGGAAGGCTGTAGAAGCGACGCTGGCGAGCGTACCGCTGATTGTTGTGCCGCCTGCTGCGTAGACGGCGGTGGCTTGCATCGGAGCCGCCTGATTGTCGTTAGCGCGAGTAGCGCTGTCGAGGTAGATGCCCAGGCCGCCGCTGGCGGAGATGGCGTTGCCGAGGATGGAGACGCCGGTTGCGCCTCCGCCGACGAACACGCCGTCAGCACCATTGAATTCGATGGTATTGCCGGCCCCTGGCTGCGTGCCGCCGATGGTGTTATTGCTCGCCAGCACCTGGACGCCTTCGGCAACGTTCGGCAAGGCGATCGTGCCCGTGATGTCCGTGCCAATATCGTTGCCCTGGACGACATTGCCACTGCTGCCGCTGCCGAAAACGAGCACACCGGCCTGGCCGTTGCCGCTGATGACGTTGCGGGCGCCTGCCGCCGTGCCGCCGACGGTGTTGTCCGTCGCCCCGTTCCAGATCTGTACGCCGCTGAAGGTGTTACCCAGGCTGAAGGTGCCGTTCTTGTTGGTACCGATAAGATTGCCGAGTAGCACGTTCGATGACGTGCCGGCGCCTTGAACTTCGACCCCGACGGCGGCGTTGGCGCTGATGACGTTGGCGTCGCCAGGGGCGGTTCCGCCGATGGTGTTCGCGCTCGCACCATCCAGTATTGCCAGCCCAGTCCACTTGTTGCCCAGCGGCGCGGTGCCCGTCTTGTCCGTGCCGATGAAGTTGCCCGCGACAACATTGCCCGACGTACCGCTGCCGACGATCCACAAGCCGCCCGCGAAATTGGCACTCCCTAGGCCGTTGCCGCTGAGGACGTTGCCGGTTCCCGCCGCGCTGCCGCCGATCGTGTTGGCGGTGGCTCCCCCGTCGATCTGCACGCCATTGCCCTGGTTGCCTAGTGCGGCGGTGCCGTTGACATCGGTGCCGACATAGTTGCCCTCAACCAGGTTGCCTGTTGTGCCGCTGCCGGAGATCCCCACGCCGACGACGGCGTTGCCGCTGATGACATTGCGGGCCGCCGGGGTGGTGCCGCCCACGGTGTTGCCGCTTGCTTGCTGCCAGATCAGCACGCCGTCCCAGGCGTTGCCCAGGGCCGCGGTGCCGCTGACATCGGTGCCGATCAGGTTGCCCCCTATCAGGTTGTTCGACGTGCCGCTGCCGCTGAGAATGATGCCGCCGGTGAAGTTACTAGCCTGGCCGTTGCCGCTGATGACGTTGCCGGCGCCGAGGACGGTCCCGCCGATGGTGTTGCCCGAAGCGCCGCCCCAGATGCTCACGCCGGCACCCTTATTGCCCAGCGCCGCGGTGCCGCTTGTGTCGGTACCGATGTAGTTACCCTGGACGGCGTTGCCGGTTGTTCCGCTGCCGGTGATCTCCACGCCGTTGCCGCCGTTGCCGCTAATAATGTTGCCCGCCCCGCCCAGCGCCCCGAGAGCCCTGCGAGCGCGACTTCGCCGATCTGATCGCCGGTTTGCTCGGTGAACCAGATGTTGCCGTCCGGCCCCGCCGTTATCCAGGTCGCCCCGCTTTGGGTTGAGGAGATCGGGTACTCGCTGATGCTGCCGTCGGCGGTGATGCAGCCAATCTGGCTGGCACCCTGCTCGGTGAACCAGCGCCCCGTCGGACCCGGCAACGAGGCTGTAGGGGCGCTTCCGGGCGTGGGGATCGCGAACTCACCGGTGAGCTGACCAGCCACGCTGATCCGGACGATCCGGTTGTTGCTGTTATCGCCGTCCCATAGGCTGCCGTCTGGCCCAGCGGCGATGCCGCGGAGCAGTCCCACCCCGGGGAGCGAAAACACAGTGGCTACCCCCTGGGTGGTGATCCGTTCCACGACGCCGCCGACGTAGGAGGGATCGACCCACAGGTTGCCGTCGGGCCCCACGGTGATGTCATCGGCTGGGTAGGGGATCGAGTATTCCGTGACCTGGCCTGTGGTCACATTGATCGTGCCGATTCCGCTGCTCCAGTATTCGGTGAACCAGATGTTGCCGTCCGGGCCAACCGCCAGGAAGGGGTCGATGCCGGCCGCAAGGCCCGGGTTTCCAAATGCGGCAATGGTGAACTGCCCGGTGACCACGCCGGCCGGGGTCATGCGGACGATATCGATCGATCCGGGTGGCCCATTGCCGGCGCCATCCGTGAACCAGAGGTTGCCGTCGGGTCCCGTGATGATGCTGAGTGGGTTTGGGAGCGGGGTGGGGAATTCCGTGACCTGTCCGGCCGGGGTGATGCGACCGACCTGCTGGCCGTTAAACTCGGTGAACCAGACGTTGCCGTCCGGCCCGGGCGCGATCGTGTCGGGGTCGCTTCCCGGCGTCGGGATAGGATACGCGCTCACCACCGGCGCCGCGGTGATGAGCTGGGGTGGGGCTGCGGTGCCGCCGATGATGTTGCCGCTTGCCCCGCTCACGATGTCAATCCCGTCGCCCTTGTTGCCCAGGGCGCCGGTACCGGCGGCGTTGGTGCCGATATCGTTGCCCGCGACAAGGTTGGCGGTGGCGCCGGCGCCGGTGATCTGGATGCCGGCACCAGCGTTGCCGGAGATGACGTTGTGCGCCGCGACCGTGTTCCCGCCGATGGTATTGCCGGACGCAGCGTTGAGGTTGATGCCGTCGCCGCCGTTGGGCACTGCGGCGGTGCCGGCCGCGTTGGTGCCGATATCGTTGCCGACGACGAAGTTGTTCGACACGGAGATGATGTCGACGCCATCGCCAGCGTTCCCGGAGATGACATTGCCCATCCCTGCGGTCGTGCCTCCGACCGTATTATTCGGTGTGGTAATCCACACGCCGCCCCACGCATTGCCATCCGCAAAACCACCGGTCGCGTCGGTGCCGATATAGTTGCCCTGGAGCACGTTGCCCTGTGCCGGACTGGCCCCGACCGTGCTAATCAGGACTCCGAACTGATGGCTACCGGAGATGATATTACGGGCGCCGGAGGCAGTGCCGCCAACCGTGTTAAACGGGCTCCCAAGGAACACTCCATTGTCTGCATTGCCAAGCAGCGCGTTTGCATTTCCATTGGCGTCCGTACCGATCAGGTTGCCTGCGACGAGGTTCTCCTGCGGCACATTGGAGCCCGTGCTCCATATGCCGACTCCATTGCCCCCATTGGCAGAAATGAGGTTCCCGGCCCCGCTGGTCGTTCCACCGATCGTGTTGAACGAACCGGGGATATTCACCCCTTCCCCACCGTTCCCAACGGGGAGCATGCCGGTCCAGTCCGTGCCGATCTTGTTCCCGGCGATGGTGTTGCCGTTGCCCGCAATGTAGATGCCATACCCAATGTTCCCCGATATGACGTTGCCCGCGCCCGACCCCGTTCCGCCGATCGTGTTGCCGTTGGCGGCGCCCTCGATCTGCACACCGTTGACCCGGTTCGCCAATGCCGCCGTGCCGTTGGCGTTGGTACCAATGTAGTTGCCTTCGATGACGTTGCCGCGCGGAACTACCGCTGATGTAGATTCCGTAAGTCGAGAAGCCGCCGATGTCGAGCCCCTGGACGGTGTTGCTGCTGCCTGTAATGGTCAGGCCGCTGACGCCGGTGCCGGCGCCGACTCCGTTCAATTGGATGAGCGGCGGCCCCGCGTAGCCGGCGGTGCCCGGGGTGGACGGGGTGCTGTCGCTCTGCGTGATCGCCCAACGCAACGTGCCGGCGCTGCCGTTGTCGAGCGTGCTCGTGACGATGAGCACGGCCGGCGCGTGCCGGTCCTCGAGCGCTTCCAGACTGGGCAGGAACGTATGCCGGCGCTGGTGCAGCATTGGCGTCGGATAATGACGCGTTGCAGACCGGGATTGACGGCACGAAAAAGTCCGGGAAAGCCAGGAGGAGAGGGACATAATCAAGCTCCTTTTTCGGGGTGGTCCGCGGGCATGATGATGGGGCGACCGTGCCGGGCGCGCAGACCGAGCGCCGGGGCAAGTAGCCGGTAAAGGCTGCCCGTGAGCAGTCGCGGTACGTTCAAGGTCGAGTCAGGGCATCTTGGGCGGTAGGCCCCCTGTCCCCGTTTGTGCGTCCCGTTTCGGCGTTGCCGAGTATTCGCGGAGGATGATCTCGTACTCGCCACGGCCCGGTTGCTGGAACGAGGTGGCGATGACGCGGTAGACGCCGTCCGCTTTCGGCATGAACCAGATACGCGAGTTCAGGTTCTTGTCCAGGTCGATGTCGTCGTTCTCGGCGAGCGTCTTGCCTTTGGCGTCTTCCAGCCGCAGGTATGTGTCGAACTGCTTGCTTTGCATCTCGATGACGACGGCCTTGCCCGCGGTCAGCTTCACTTCGTGGACAGCGTCGGTTTTCGCGTCGGTCAGGCTTCCCTGGAGCCTGGTTTCGTCCTGCTTGCGCGTGGCCTCGCAGAGTTCCGCGAGCCGGCCTTCCGCTTCGGTCACGCGAACCTTGCCCTGCGGCGGGATCTTCGTCTCGCGCTGCTTCATCCCTTCATAGCCGGCCAAAAGTAGCGGCTCGGCCTCGGCGTATTTCTTCTGACCCAAAAGAGCACCGCCGAGCATTGACTGGGTGTTGAACGTCGTCCATGCGTCGGGTTCCGTTTTCTCGCGGATGGCCAGGCATTCGCGCAGCAGCCTCTCAGCTAACGGGTAGGCCTGAAGCTTCAATAAGAAAAGCGCGTTCTGTGCCAACAAGCTGCCGAGCTGGGTACTTTCTGGTGGAAGCTTTGTCCGGGCTTCTTTCAGTCGCGCCGCGAGGACGAGGAGCGCGCTGGCTTCGTCCAACTGCCCCTTGCGAAGCAGGACCCAACCGAGACTGTCGTGGTACCGGACATTCTTCGGGTCGAGTTCGACTGCTTTCTTGTAGCAGGCAATGGCCTCGTCCAGCTTCCCCTGCTGCTGCACCGTGTCGCCCAATCCGCCATGGAATTCGGCCACTTTCGGTTTTAGCGCGATGGCCTGTTGCCAGGCAGCAACTGCGCCATCGTAATCGCGAGTTTCATTCAGGTGAAGTGCCAGCTGCTCGTATGCCCTCGCGCAACTAGGGCGAATTGCCGCTGCAACGCGGAAGTAACCCACGGCCGCCGCCGGATGCCGCTGCCCGACTGTATTGGTGAGCACGACCCCAGTTGAGTAATTGAGCCAGAAATCTCTTGGATGACGCTGCTGCGCTTGCCGGTACATGGTTTGGGCCTCGGCCTGCAGGTGTGCGTTACCCAGGCTCCCCCCCAGAAAGTTGAGCACCTCCGGCGGCTGCGCCAGCGCTTCGGCCTGCCCCGCCAAAGCCGTCAACTTCTCAACGTCGAGGACGTCCGGGACGCCCGGCGCCACCACCACCTTCCGGAAAGCGCGCCGCCAGGCGCTGTCGTCGCACCCGTCGGCCACCTGCGGCAGGTACGCCCATTGTGGGTCATGCTCACGCTCAAAAACTCTCCAGATATATTTGACGTACATCCAGCCGTCCAGCCCCGCGAGCAGGGGTTGGTGGATGGCCGAGGCGCGGATCCGGGCCGTCGCCTCCGCCGGGTCCAGCGCCAGCACATCGATCCCGTACCGCTGGAACGCTGCCGAATACCCCGCCTCCGCATCGGCCCAGTCTGCCGCAATCTGATCTGCCACGCACATGCGGGCCTCGTCCAGGTCGGCGAGCATGCGCACGTCGCGCAGGAACTGCTCCGCTTGTCGCCGCACCTCGGGGCCGACAGCACCGATGCCCAGATGCGCTCGACGCGCTGGACCGCCGAGAGCAGCGCCAGGTTCGCGGGATTGCCCTCCCGCAAGAGCGGCTGGGCCAACTCCAGCGCTTCGAGGATCCTGCTTTCGGCGTCGCGCTGGCGCCCCGCCCGGTCGCTCAAAATCCAGCCGAGACTGCCGGCCAGCGCCACCAGCGTCACCAGCAGGCAGACCGCCGCCGCCGTCACCACCGCCCGGTGCCGCCGCGCCAGCTTCCGCAGCCGTTGCAGCACGCCCGCGCGCCGCGCCCGGATCGGCCGGTCCTCCAGCCAGCGCCGCAGATCGTCGGCCAGTTCCTTGGCCGTGGCGTAGCGGTCGGCGGGGTTTTTCTCCAGCGCCTTCAGGACGATGGTCTCCAGCTCGGCCGGGATGGCCCGGTTCAGCCGCCGCGGCGGGAGCGGCTCGTCGAAGGCGATCTGCCTCAGCAATTCCTGGCGGTCGCTGCCGGCGAACACGGGGCGCAGGGCGAGCAATTCGTAAAGGGTGGCGCCCAGCGAATAGACGTCGGTGCGGTGATCGATCACCACGCGCTGGGCGAGGGCCTGCTCGGGGCTCATGTAGCGGAGGGTGCCGACCAGGTCGCCGGTGAGGGTCGGGCCGGCATCCGTCTGCAGCTGGGCCAGGCCGAAGTCGGTGATCCAGACCGTGCCGTGGCCGTCGAGCATCAGGTTGGCCGGCTTGATGTCGCGGTGGACCACGCCCATCTGGTGGGCGTAGTCGAGCGCTGCCGCCGCCTGGGCCGCGAGCTCAGCCACCTTGCGAAAATAGGCCGCGCCCTGAGCCGGCCTGGTGGTCGAGAGGCGCGCCTGCGGGACGGTGCTCCCAGCCGCCGCGTGCGGCGTTGCGGCCGCCGTGGCGCTGCTTACGGTCCGATCGCTAAGCGGTGCAACCGCCTCCGCCGGTGCTGGGCCCCGTTGGAGCTGGATCATGCCTGCCAGCGTCTGGCCCTCGATAAGCTGCATGGCGTAGAAGTGGACGCCGCGCTCGCTGCCGACGGCGAAGACCGGGACGATGTTGGTGTGGTGCAGGCAGGCAGCCGCCCGCGCCTCGTTGTGGAATCGCTGCAGCCGGCGCGGGTCGAGGGTGCCGGCCATGGGCAGGACTTTCAGGGCCACTCGCCGACCCAGCGAGATCTGCTCAGCCTCATAGACCACGCCCATGCCGCCGCGGCCGACTTCGCGCACGATGCGGAAATCGCCCAGCGTCCCCGCGAGCGGCTCGCCCCCGGCTCGCACGTCGCCGGCGCTCGGCTCGCCGAGGGAACTCCCCAGGCCCGCCATGACCGCCAGCGCCGGCAACAGCTGCCGCAGCCGGTCGGCCCACTCGGGATGGCGCGCGAGGTACGGCTCGATGTCCACCGGTTTTCCGGCTTGCAGCCGATCGGTGATCTCCGCGATCAGGTCCCCGAGAGCCGGGTCGATCTCGGCCGACGGACAGGCGCATTTCGGCTGGCTCGTCATCGGTCATCTCCTGGTTTCTCGGTCGCGTCCAGCAAGGCCCGCAGCCGTTCCAGCGCGGACGTGCCGTGTCTTGACGGCGCCCGGACTGATCTCCAGCACCTCGGCGGTCTGAGCGACCGACAGCTGCTCGAGGTGCCGCAGCACGAGCACTTCCCGGTCCCGTTCGGCAAGCGCGCTCAGCGCCTGCTGGACGCGCTGGCGCGTCTCCTGCCGCAACAGCCGCTGGCTGGGGCTGGTCGCTGAAGTCACGAGCTGCTCCGCAAGGTCGGCCAGCGACTCCCCCGGCAAGGCGAGCAGTCCCGGTTCCTCGCGCCGCACGCTGCGCCGGGCCGCCTGAATATGCCGCCGGTGCAGCGCGATCAGGCGTTCGCCGGCCAGCGCCCGCAGCCAGGGGTAGAACGGCAGCGGCCGCTCGCGCAGGTAGCGGTCGAGCCTGCGGCTGGCCTCGACGCGCACGTCCTGGACCACGTCGGACGGATCGATGCGGGCCGCCAGGCGGCGATCAAGGCGGCAGGCGATCATCTTGCGCAGCCGCTCGCGGTGGCGGGCGAGCAGCGCTTCCCGCGCCGGCATCGTCGGCGCTCGCCTGTCGAAGCAGCTCATCGGTATCCGGCTGTGCGTGGGTCATGGTTGAACTCTCTAATACTACTCCCGCGAAATTTCCGATAAGGTTACACTTGCCGCGCGGGATTTGCAACAATGCACCGCGATGACGGGCGCAAGGAGGTTCTGAATGCCGAGTCGCCGCGGCTCCGCGCGTATCGCAAGATGATCGTGGAGCTGCTGTTCGCCGAGCGCAACCACATTTGCGCCATCTGCGTGGCCAACAACCATTGCGAATTGCAGGACCTGGCCATCGAGATGGGCGTCGATCATGTGCGCTATGAATACCTGAACCCGCAGGTCGGCGTGGACATTGCGCACGCGCAGTTTGGCGTCGATCACAATCGCTGTGTGCTATGCACCCGCTGTGTGCGGGTCTGCGATCAGATCGAAGGAGCACACACCTGGGACCTGTCCGGACGCGGCGTCGAGGCCCGCGTCATCACCGATATGAACCAGCCCTGGGGCGACTCGGCGACCTGCACCTCCTGCGGCAAATGCGTGTAAGCTTGCCCGACCGGGGGCGATCTTCCGCAAGGGCTCGACCGTCGCCGAGATGGTTCACGACCGCGCCAAGCTCAACGCCCTCGTCATCGCCCGGGAGAAACATGAATGGAACGTTTGCGGCTGGCCACGATCTGGCTCGGCGGCTGCTCCGGCTGCCATATGTCCTTTCTCGACCTGGACGAGTGGCTGATCGACCTGGCGGTGCGCGCCGACTATGTCTTTGGCCCGTTCGCCGACATTAAGGAGTATCCCGAAAGCGTGGATGCAGTATTGGTGGAAGGCGCAGTCGCCAGCGAGGCGGACCTGAAGCTGATCCACGAGGCCCGCGCGGAACCAAGGTGCTGGTGTCGTTCGGCGACTGCGCCGTGACCGGCAACGTCACCGCGTGCCGCAACCAGACCGGAGGCCCCGAACCGTGCCTGGCCCGCGCCTACCTGGAATTGCCCACGCTGCGGCCGCAGATTCCCGCCGACGCGCCTGTCCTGCCCCCGCTGCTGGCCAGGGTATTGCCGGTGCATCAGGTGGTACCGGTCGATTACGACGTGCCGGGCTGCCCCCCGCCTGCGCATCGGATTCGTACGGTGCTGGAGGCATTGCTCGACGGCCGGGAACCGGTGCTGGAAGGAAGGGAGATAAAGTTTGGCTAACGATCGCTACGGCATCTCGTTCCCACGCTCCGCGTGGGAACGCACGTCCGGACGCACGGTGGAGCCGGGCACCAGCGGGGCCAGCGCGACTTTCGCCGGCAGCACGGCCGTGACGACGACCACGACCACCACCGGCGTGGCGACGGCGCCGCTCCTCCAAGCCAACGGCATCACAGGCGATTTCAAGGTACTAGCCCGGGTAGTGGAAGACGGCGTGTTCTTGGGGCTCGCCTGATGGAGGCGCGCGTTACGCTGCTGCGTGTGGTGGAGTACGAATCGGCGCGGGCCGAGGCCTATCTGGAGCCGCTCGCCCGACCGCAGCGGCAGCAGGGGCTGCGCGTGCGGACGCGGGTCATGATTGCCGCGCACGCCGAGGCCATCCTCAAGGAAGGCGAGGCGCTCGCCGGGAATCTGATCGCGCTGGCGACGCGTGGTCGCGGCGGCCTGCGCCGGATGCTGCTGGGAAGCGTTGCCGACAAGGTGATCCGCAGCGCGACAACACCGGTGCTCGTCTACCATCCGCGATAAGCTAATGCGACGTTTTTACACCGGAATTGGGCTTGACATGGGGGCGCGTATTCTGATAGGTTCCCAACTCATCACCTGTCCATGGCGGTTAGGTGTGTGCTACGATAGCCCCTGCCTTCGGAAGCCCGCCCCGGCAGGGTGTGCAATTCTCTACCGGCTCAGTGATTGGGCGTCGGTAGCGGTCCAGGTCGGACCAATCATTCGCGTAACGCCTGTTGCCATAAGCGAGTGCATTGATCGCGTCGCGATCGATGTCTCCCGCGCCCCGGTCGGCTCGTCGTCATGCGCGTCAGCTGCCGCCCAGTCGGTCGGCGGGCGGCGACCGTGAGAGAACGACCGTGACACAGGCGTTACGGGTTTGCCATGCGGCACAACGTGTTCGAGAATACAAGACCCAACCCGACTTGGCTGCGCGCGGAGGCGCCGGCCCGGGCTCGTGAAGACCTACCGAAGGAGAAAGCCATGCTCGTTCTGACCCAACGTCTCGGTGAATCCGTGGTGATCGACGGCGGCATCCAGGTCACCGTCGTGGCGGCACAAGGTGACAAGGTACGCTTGGGAATCGTCGCGCCCCTTCCGTCCGGGTTGATCGGAAGGAAGTCCACGACCGCCGCGCCGAGTTCGACGCGGGCCCGGTGATGGTGGCAATGGAAGTACGCCCCTGATCCGTGGAGCAGACATCCTTGAGAATCCCCAATGCAAGGCGAACCCAACATGGCGACCACCGCGAATGCGATGACCTCCGAGATTGCCGAAATCGAAGCTCAGCTGCGCGGCCGGCTGCGTGGGCGCGTCAACGAGCTCCGGGTCGTTATGCGCGACGACGGACTGGTCCTGCGCGGCAGCAGCCGAACCTACCACGCGAAGCAACTCGCCCAGCACGGCCTCATGCAAGCCACCAGGCTCCCGCTGGTAGCCAATGAGATTGAGGTCAACTAGCGGGGAAGGTTCGGCCCGGCGCTGTGCGCGAACGCCCACCGCGCGTGCCTGCGGCAAGCCAACTTACCAGTGGGGCCAGTCGTGGATGAGCCCAGATGCGGCTTTTTCTGCGCGGCGGAAACTTCGACACCGCTTGTGGCAATTCCGGCGCGGAATTTGCCCATAACCTGCGCCGGAGCATAGCTGGAGGCAGCAGTCGATTCACGGGGTCTTCTCGCCCGGTTGCACGGCCTCTTCGGCGATGAGGATCATCTGCGCGATATCGACCAGCTTGCGACTCTTCTCGCTGGCCAATCGTTGCAGACGGCGGAATGCTTCCTGTTCCTCCAGCGGGCCACGCTTCATGAGGACGCCCTTGGCGCGCTCGATGATCTTGCGGTCCTCCAGGGCCTGGCGCAGGTCGGCCGCCTCCTGCCGCAACGTCTCGAACTGCTCGAAGCGGCGCATGGCCAGGCCGATGACGGGCTCCAGGTCCGCCTGCTTGATCGGCTTTACCAGGTAGCCCAGAATGTGGTCCGCTTCGGCACGCTCGATGAGCGCGGCATCGTGGTAGGCGGAGACGAGGATCACCGGGACCGGCCGGTCGCGGTAGAGCTGCACGGCCGCCTCGATCCCGTCCATGTCGGGCATTTTGATGTCGGTGATGACCAGCTCGGGCCGCTCCTTCCGGCAGCGTTCGACCAGCGCGTGGCCGTTCTCGGCGACGACCACCACCTGGTGTCCCATGCGGGTCAAACATTTCCGAAAGTAGTCGCGCATGTCCGGTTCGTCGTCCGCGACCGCTATGCGCAGTGGAGTGTTCATGGGCTCTCTCGGGGCAACGTGATGAGGATTTCGGTGCCAACGACCCTTGGGCCGACCGCGATTTGACCGCCGTGGGCTTCGACGACGCGCTGGGCGATGGCCATGCCGAGGCCGGTGCCCTTGGTCTTGGTGGTGAAAAAAGGCTCGAAAATGCGTTGACGTTGTTCCGGGTTCAAGCCCGGGCCGTTGTCGACTACCGCCACCCGCAAGGCGGGGCGACCGTCGATCGCCGTATCACCGCAGCGGATCACGATGCGAACAGGATCGGGGCAAGCCGCCAGCGAGTTCTCCAGGATGTTGCGGAAGACCTGCTCCAAACGGAACTGGTCCATATCGCAGCTGAGGTCGATGCCGGCGGTCTCTTCGCCCAGTGCGGCGTCCCGGCCGCGGCGCATCAGGGCCAGGTTTTCCCAGGCCTGCCGCCAGACCATCGCGACGCTCCAGGCGTGCGCGGTCGAGCTTGAGGGGTGCCGCATAGCCGCGGACTTCTTCGTAGAGTTGCTTGAGGTGATCCTGCGCTTTCTGAATGCGATCGATCAGCTTCAGCGCCTCGGGGCGATCCTCCACTTCCCATTCGAGCATCTCCAGGCACGATTGACTGCGGGCCAGCGCGTTGCCGCTCTCGTGGGCGAGGCCGGTCATCATCTGCCCGATGGCCGCCAACCGCTCGGACTGCAGCAGCTGCTCCTGGGCGCGCTTGAGATCCTGCTCGGCCCGCCGGTGTTCGGCGATGCGGCCGAGCCGGGCCCGCATTTCGTCGGGGTCGATCGGCTTGAGGATGTAGTCGGCGGCCCCCAGGCGAATGGCCGCCACCGCCCCCTGCACGTCGGCATGGCCGGTCACGATGATGACCGCTGCCTGGGGGGCGAGTTGCCGTAGGCGCGGCAGCAGTTCCTCGGCATTGCCGTCGGGCAGCTTGCGGTCGAGGAGGATCGCGGAGAACTGCGCCCAGTTGTCACGCGCCAGGGCCTCGGCGACTGAACCGGCGCACTGCACGCGGTAGGCGTCCAGCTCGAGGATGTCGGTCAGGTTGGCGCGCGTGTCCGCGTCGTCATCGACCAGCAGAATATGGAGCGGCTCTGGTGCCATGACGTCGATCACCCTTGGCCGGAACCCGCGGGGTTCGCAGACTCACCCCGCGGCGTGGCGCGGACTGTGCGGTTCGCCAGTGAGCCGCTCGAGGGTCGTGAGGAGCTTTGCCACATCGAACGGCTTGTAACAGACGGCGTCGGCTCCCTCGTCGATCACCTGCTTGACCATCTCTTCCAGCTCGGCGCGGTGGCCGGTAATCACCACCGTGCGCGCCAGCGGATTCGCCTGTCGCACCAGCCGATACACGGAAGTGCCGTCGGCGCCGGGCAGCTTCATGTCGATCAGCACCACCCGAAAGGCGGCATCACGCAGCCGCTGGGCGGCTGTCGGCTCGTCGTGGGCAATCGCCACCCGGTAGCCCTGCTCGCGCAGCAGGTCCCACAGCGTGGCACAAAGGTCGGGATCGTCATCGACCACCAGGACGAGCGGTTGGTCCATGACCTGGCCAACCAGGCCCAAAAGGAGCGGGAAGTCCACCGGCTTGGCGAGCACTTGCCACGCCCCCGCTGCAAGCGCGTCCTCCACCGTACTGCCGCCCGCGTAGGCCGTGACGATGAGCGCCACTGTGTCCGACCGCAAGCGGCGGATTTCGCGATACAGCTCCAGCCCATCCATCCCCGGCATCTTGAGGTCGAGCAGGGCGACATCGTAATGTCTCTTCCGTACCAAATCGAGGGCCGACGGGCCGTCGTGCGCTACTTCGACGTGGTGGCCCAGGTCGGTCAGGATGTCGGAGAGGTTGCGGCAGGTGTCCACGTCATCGTCCACCACGAGGATGGACGGTTCCCTCGTTGTCATGGGATGTCCTCCTTTACAACTCCTACGGTTCCGTGACGGCGGCTGACAGGCGGACCGTGAACGTGGTGCCGTGTCCGGGCTCACTGACAACACGAAGGCCACCGCGGCTTTTTTCCAGGATCGACCGGGCGATCGCCAGTCCTAACCCGAGACCGCGGGCCTTGGTCGAATACAAGGGCTCCATGATCCGCAGCAGGCTGTCCGCGGGGATGCCGGTCCCGGTGTCCGCCACGTCCACCTCCACGCCGTCATCGGCCCGGCGGCCGGTCAAGCACAGGCGTCCCCCCTTGGTCATGGCCTCGCGGGCATTACGGATCAGGTTGCCGAACACAATCCGCAGCTGATCGGCATCGGCCAGCACATCGGGCAATGAGGCCGGAAAGTGGAGCGCGACCTGCACCGTGTCCGGCACGGGGTTGAGTTCGAGCGCTCCTGCACACAGCGCCCGATCGGGCAGGGGCGCAGGTTGGGCAGCGGCAGACGGGCGAAATTCGACAGGGCAGTGATGACCCCGTCGGCAGCCGTCACGTGCCGCTCGATGCGGTGCAGATGCTCCGCGGTCTTGGCCGGCGTCGGGTTGCGGGCATTGAGCAGGAAATAGACCGACGTTTTGACCACGTTGAGCGGGTTGCGCAGCTCATGGGCGATACCGCCAGCGACCTGGCCGATGGCCGCCAGCCGCTCGCCGCGCTGCAGCCGCGCCTGTACTCCGCCTGATAGGCATCCTCGACAATGGCCAGGTCAAGGTCGAGCAGCGTGTTCAGGGAACGGCGGACCGCCAACATGGCCGGCACTGACCCGGGCGGCACTTCGTCCAGGGCGCTCAACAGTCCGCGGCGCAACCGCGATAGCGCGACGTTGGTGAAGACCTGGTCCAGGCCGATCTCGACGTGGCGCCAGCCCACCTGCCACCGGCGGGCAACATAGGCGGCGTCATAGGGCCCGGCGAGCAGGTCGCGGAGCCAGCGCAGCAGCGTCCCCTTGAGCCGGCTAACTTGCGCCGCGCCGCCGGTGATGACCTTGTGCGCGTCCGGGTGGCGGTCAATCTCGGCGTAGAAATCGTCGATCAGACCGGTCAGGACAGGATCCAGCGCCGCCGCCACCGATTGGACGCGGCGCGCGTCGTCTTCGGTCCAGCCGACGTATTGCTGCAGCTCCCCGTAACGACGGTACAATTCATCGGATTCCATAATGGCTCTCTATGTATTTTTCCGGCGGGTGGAAACTCCGCGAGCAAGTTGCGTGCCGCGGGGTCGGCGGCCAACCTTGGCAGGCGCGGACCTCGCGCAGGGCGCGATGGACGTCGCCGATTCAGCCCGCAACTCGATCATCGACGGTGGAAGCAGACGTGCACGGATCAGGCCCAACCTGTGACGAAAAGCCCCGCGGGCGTGCGGATTCGCACAGGGTCAGCCCGCACGCTGCCCGGGTAGGCTCGTTCCGTCCCCCTTCTCGCGGGCCAACGTCATAAACTGCTGCTGATCTGCGCCTTGATCTTCGTCGTCTTCACACTTGGCGCAGTCGGCATCGTGGTTAAGTGGTGGTGATGCCGAAGGCGTCCGGAGATCAACGTGCGCGTTCCATTGCCACGGGGGTTGGCACGCAACTCACCATTCGCAACTGCCAGATCTTCAGCCCCTTGCGCCGCGCCGAAGTTCGATTGCGGCCTGGTTCAAAACTGGGTAACCAATCGGTCTGTGCGCGTCGTCGAATTGGGCTTTGCTGAAATGTCTGTTTCCCCCAGACTGGTGGAATTGCAGCCCCACCGGTTTCATGGAGGAAACAGACATGTGCTATCCTAGGCGTTCGACGTCTTTCATGCCCTCAACGAGATCGTCCCGGTCGTCACCTACCTGGAAAATCGGGCCTACGAGACGATCACGAGCCGGCACAAGCTGGAGCGGAAAAAAAGCTCGCTCCAGCGGCAAGGTCGCAGCAACCAGACCCACCAACTCCAGGCGCTCAGCCGAAAGGTGGTCTTGGCAGCCAAGGCCGAAGCCAAGGCCGTCGCGGTGGCCGACGATGTCGCCTTGCTGACGCGCTGGCTGCGCTGCGACATCTTTGCCGTGTCTGGACTGTGCCACGCGGACCGTTGCGCTCGGTTCGATTTCGTCCTTGCTGAACTCAAGGCCCGCGCGCACCTCTGCCCGCATCGCATCACGCCGGTGTGCACCCTCCTGACCAACCACCGTGACCAATTGCTGGCCTTCGCTGCCCAACTCGACCGCGACCTGGCGAACCTGGCCGCCGAGTACCAGGTACCCGTCGACCTCGTCCGGCAACTGCTCGACCTGCAGGCCAGTGACTCCCGTCAACCGCTGCATTGGCAACAAGAAGGTGTCTTGCGGCAAAAACTCCGTAACCATTTCCACCACCTCAGCGCAGCCGTGCGTGACCTGGCGGACCATGTCGTACGCGCCAGTTCGGTTATCGAGAACATCAATAGCCGATTGCGCAGCTACTTCTTCCTGCGCCGACACCTGGGTCCGGACTACTTGGCCTTGCTGCAGTTCTTTCTCAACCATCGCCGCTTCCAGCGCAGTGAGCACCCCGAACGCGTCGATAAAAGCCCGGCCGAATTGCTGAGCGGGCAGCGTCATCCCCACTGGTTGGAACTGCTCGGCTACACGCGCTTTTCCCGAAATTGACCGCCACCTTCATGAATTGCTCCTTGGGTACTGGGCTGCTGGTCACTTCCCAATCTATTCCGAGGGGCAATTCTTTTCCTCTTTGCCTCTTCGTTGCGGCTCGGCCGCGCCAGGTTATTCGTGGTTTTCTTGGAGTGCGGACATGAGCGGCAATCGGGGTCGGGACACACGCGATGACGGCATGCACACCGGCTCGCCGGCGGAGCAGGTGCTGGCGCATGCCCAGGCGGGACGCGAAATTGTGCAAGATTTCGTGCCGCTCGCAAATAGCCTCGAATGGGAACTGGGACCGACCTATTTACGCGAACGCGGGAACAAGGCGTTCCTGGCGGATACGTCGCCGGTGCCTTTCGTTGTCAATCCCTCTCGCGCAATGCAGCCGATGTTTTCTTCGCGAGCCTCGTCGCCGCCGACAAGGACGGGCAGCTGGAAGACGACATCTTCGTGCTGGAGCTGGGCATCGGCGTCGGCCTGTTCGCACGCTACTTCCTCGACACGCTGCGCGACCTGTGCCGCCAGCACAAGAAGGACTACTACAGCCGGCTCACGTACATCGCCGCCGACAGGTCGGAACGCATGCTCCACGACCTGCTGCGCCACGGGGTGCTGGCCGAGCATCCCGGCCGCTACCGCGTCCGCCAGGTGGATGCGCTGAACCCCGAGACGCTGCTCGCCGATGTGGGGTTTGGGGTAGGTCCGGCTTGCCGAGCCGGACCTGAGCCGAGCGCGGCAGTAGGTCCGGCTTGCCGAGCCGGACCTGAGGCGAGTGCGGCAGTAAGTCCGGCTTGCCGAGCCGGACCTGAGCCGAGCGCGGCAGTAGGTCCGGCTTGCCGAGCCGGACCTGAGCCGAGCGCGGTCGGGAGCGCCGACGCAAGCGCGATGCGACGCGGCGCGATTCGGCGCGGCGACGCGACTGAGGTCCGGCTCGGCAAGCCGGACCTACCTGGCGCGATTCGGCGCGGCGACGCGACTGAGGTCCGGCTCGGCAAGCCGGACCTACCGCGGTTGCGGGCGGTGTTTCTCAACTACCTGCTCGATTGCTTGCCGGCGGCGGTGCTGGAGTTGGACGGCCAGCAGGTGCGGCAGCTTTGCGTCCGCACCTGCGTTGCCCGCAATGTGCGGCTCTCTGACTACACCGACCTGACCCCGGAGCAGCTGCGCGAGCGCGCAGTCAAACAATCCGCGCGCCAAGGACGAGCTGCTGGAGGTCTATGGCCTGTTCGCCTCGGAGTACGATTATCGGCCCGTCGACGCGCAGACGCTGCCGCACGGCACGTTTGCCGTGGAGTTTGGCCGCAAGATGACGAAACGGCTGCTGCACAGCTACGGTGTTGATCGCGGCCAAAAAGTAGGCCAAGATCGCGGCCTGGATGGGGCGGTGGGAGGAGTGCCCGGCGATGGGTTTTTGCAATCGAGAGAGGGCGATCGTTGCGGCAACGAGGCTTCGTCACTTGGGTGCAGGCGGCTTCTTGGTGCCGGCGCGGTGGGCGCGGTAAGAACGGCCGTTGATTTTGAGGATGATGGCCCCATCCACGACGCGATCGAGGAAGGCCATCGCCAGCGGCGGGTCGCCCAGGTATTCATCCCAGGCATCGAAGTCGACGTTGGTCACCACCGTCGTGGAGCGCTGGCTCCGTGCGTCGATGATCTTGTACAGCAAGTTGGCGGCTTGCGGGCATTCGCTGCGTTCGATCTTGTCAAAGGCGGCCGGGTCCTGCGCACAGATTTCGACTGCCTGCCGGTAGCGTTCCGGCGTGGCGTCGCCGAGGACGTCCACCGGATTGGCGTGGCTCCAGAACGGCGGCAGCACCTGGTTCAAGGCGTCGAGCGTGGCGGGGCTGAGCGCCGCGAGTTCGCCGCCCGCGATATGAGCTCGTCGGTCGCCATCACGCCGGGGCCGCCCGCGTTGGTGATGATCGCCAGCGCCGGGCTGCACGGCGGCGGCTGCGAACCGAGGATCTCGGCCATGTTGAACAGCTCGGGGATCGTGGCGACGCGCAACAGGCCGGCGCCGGATCACCGCGTCGAAGACCGCATCCGAGCCGGCGAGCGCCTCCGGTGTGCGACGTGGCGGCGTGGGCCCCGGCCTCGTGCCGGCCCGCCTTGACGACGATGACCTGCTTGGCCCGCGCCACCGCTCGTGCGGCACTGAAGAACCGCCGCGTGTCGCCGACCGATTCCAACTACAGCACGATGCTGCGCGTGTTCGGGTCGTCGCCGAAATAGTCGAGCAGATCGGCGAAATCGACGTTGAGCATGGTGCCGACGCTGACGAAGGCGCTGAAACCGACATGGCTCGCGCGGCCCAATCGAGGACCGACGTACAGATCGCCCCGCTCTGGCTCAAGAGCGCGACCCGGCCCGGCCGTGCCATGCTCGCGGCGAAGCTGGCGTTGAGGCCCGAATGGGGCTGGATGGTGCCCAGGCAGTTCGGTCCGAGGAGGCGCATGCGGCCCCGCGCCACGTCCCGGATTGCGCGCTCCAGCGCCCGGCCCTCGGCGCCCAGCTCGGAGAAGCCGGCCGAATCGTCCCCGCCACGGAGCCCGCCGGGGTGGCGATCACGACGAGGTCGACGACTTCCGGAACCGCGTTGAGCGAGGGATAGCAAAGTACGCCATGCACCGCGTGCCGCCTGGGATTGACCGGATACACAACGCCGCCGAAGGGGTTTGCCAGCAGGTTGTGAACCAGGATGCTGCCGACCGCTCCCGGCGTGGCGCTGGCGCCGACAATGGCCACCGATGCAGGCCTAAAGAGCGGGTCAAGCGCGCCGAACGAGCATGGGATGATCCTCCGCGGGGCACAGTCGGCGCTGATGGCGCCGAGGGACCGCTGGTCAGGTTCGTGAGCCTTCGGGCGCACGCAGCGGAAGCCGTGAGTTGACAACACCACCGGCTCATCGCTGTCGGCCCGCTTTGCCGAGGTGCCGATCGAACCAGTCCAGGTTCCGCTCCATGCAATCCACCAGCAGTCGCGGCTCCTCGATGCCGTGCGGCGTGCGCGGATAGATCACCATCTTTGTCGGGCAACCCTGGCGCTTCAGCGCATTGTAAAACTCCAGGCCCTGCGACAGCGGCACCCGCTCGTCGCGCTCGCCGTGCTGGATCAGCGTCGGCGTCTTGACGCCCTTGACGTGCAACATCGGCGAGTGGCGCGATACGCGTCGAAGCGGTCCCAGAACTCCCCGCCGAAGTAATCGGGCAGAAAGCTCGGGATGTCCGCGGTGCCGGTGAAGCTCACCAGGTTCGTGACGCCGGCGCCGATGGACGCGGCCTTGAAGCGCTGCGTCTGCGTCACCGTCCAGCTCGTCATGAATCCGCCGTAGCTCCAGCCCATGATGCCGAGGCGCTCTTCATCGGCGACGCCCATCTTGACGACGTGGTCGACGCCGGCCATCAGGTCCTGGTAATCGCCGCCGCCCCAGTCGCCGTAATTGGCATAGCGGAATTTCTTGCCGTAGCCGCTCGAGCCGCGCGGGTTGGGACGCAGCACCGCGTAGCCGCGGCCGCTGAAGGTGGCGATGGGATATTGCCCCGGCGAGGCGACGTAGCTCTGGGTGAAGACGCCCATCGGACCGCCGTGGACGTTGAGCAGCAGCGGATAGCGTTGGCCACTTTTGTAGTTGGCCGGATAGGTGAGCAGTCCTTCGATCGCGAAGCCGTCCTTCGATTTCCAGGACACCACCTCAGTGTGGCCGAGCGGCAGCTTCGGCAGGTCCGCGTTCACCTTGCTGACGGCGACCGGCGCGAAACGCTCGATCGGGCTGATGGCCGCTTCGGGCGACTTGTCGAGCGTCTCCCAGGTGAAGCCGAAGTGAGTGCGCGTCGCGTTGAGATGGATGCCGGTGGCGACGCCAGCAGTCTCGCTGATGCTGAGCGGGACCGCCGAGCCGTCGAGATTCATGCGGCCGATTCCCGTTCTGGTCCCGAGCATTTCGGTGTAGTAGAGGCTCTTGCTGTCGGCGGACCAACCGATGAGCTCCGAGAAACGGCCCCAGTCGTCGTGAGTCTGGGCGAGCGGTTTGGGCTTGCCGCCCTTCGCAGGCACGATGTGAACCCGACCGCTGCCGGCCCACCGCGGCGGATCGTCGCTCTCCACATAGGCAATCCACTCACCGTCGGCGGACCACAGGGGCGCGAATTCCGCCGCGCCGGTTGCCCGGTGAGCGACAAGAGGCTGCTGTTGGGCGCATGCAGAATCGACAACCGTGCGGTCGTCCAGTCGTCCGGGCTCGGAGAGTTGGTGAAGGAAAGGACCAGCTTCCTGCCATCGGGCGCCCAGTCATAGCCCCCACGTCCCGTGCCCGAGACGCTGGTAAGTTTGGGCGAGGTCCAGGTCTCGGCGTCGCTCTTGGGTGGCCTGGCCCGGTCGACGCCGATCACGTACAGCACACTCATCTTGACCTTCTCATCCACGACGCGGGCATCGTTCTTGTCCTTCGCCTTCTGCTCCGTGCCAGCAGGCGCCGACAGGGCCGTATACGAGATGTGGTCGCTCGTTGGCAGCCACTTGAAGCTGGTGACCGCGGTCGGGACATCGGAAACCTGCACGGCCTCGCCGCCAGCGGACGGCATGACCCAAAGGTTGCGTTTGCCGCCTCGCGCCGAGACGAATGCGATCCATCTGCCGTTAGGCGACCATTGCGGATCGTCGCACGACTTGTCCCCTTGGGTGAGCTGGATGGTGCCGGAGCCGTCGGCATTGGCGAGGTAAATGTGCGTCAGATATTCGCTCTTGCCGCCGTCCATCACCGCCTGCCGTACGGCGTAGACGACGCGCTTGCCGTCCGGCGACACCTGGACGCCGCTGACGCGCTTGCGTTGCATTAGCTGCACCGGCGTCCATTCCGCGGGCTTCCTGTCCTGGGCGGCGAGTGTCCCGGTCAGCATGAACGTAGCAAGGAGTGCGGTACGGTGTCGTCCCCAGCAGATCGATTTCATGGCGTGTCAGCTCCCAGATGGTTGCAATCCGCGTGAGATTACTCTTATCGCGGAAGCTCAAGCGGTCAATTACTTATCGGAGCGCTGACCGATGGTAGATTTTCCGGCCAGCCCGGTATAACAACTGCCAAATCAACGACGGTTTCGCCCTGATGCAACGTGAAAATACGATGCGCGTGCGCCATCGACCGTGAAGATTTCGATCACGCTTGCTCGGCACGGCGATTGCTCTCTTCCTTCGCAAGAACACGAGGCACCAGGGTGACGTGTGGTTTTGCCCCTATTGCTCGCCATCGGCATGCAGCTCGCCAGCCTGCTTTCCTACAGCCTGGCGATGGCCCTCATCGTGGATCTGGTGTTATGGCTGATCCGAACGCATTACACTGGGGCGCAGCTGTGGAAGAACGTCGCCGTCATGATGATTGTTTCGCTGGTGACGGCCGCGGCGCATCTGGTCCAGATTGCCCTCTGGGCGGTCGTCTATCTTATGATCGGCGAGATGTCGACCTTCGAGCACGCCTTCTATTTCTCCGCGGAAAACTACACGGCGCTCGGCTACGGCGACATCGTGCTGTCCGAGCGGTGGCGGTTGCTCGGCCCCCTCGAGGCCATCAACGGCCTGCTGATGTTCGGCCTGTCAACGGCCGTGATGTTCGCCGTGATGAGCCACCTGATCGCGAATCGCCTACGTTACCAGCTAGGGGACCAGGAATTCTTCCCAGGAAGGCAAGACGATGGCAGATAAAAACGACCTCGATCTCACGTGCATCAACACGATCCGCACCCTGGCGATGGACGCCGTCCAGGCGGCCAACTCCGGGCACCCGGGCGCGCCGATGGGCCTGGCGCCCGTGGCCTACTGCCTGTGGCAGCAGTTCCTGCGCTTCGACCCGCAGGACCCCATCTGGCCCAACCGGGATCGCTTCATCCTGTCGAACGGTCATGCCTCCATGCTGCTGTACTCGCTGCTGCACCTGACAGGAGTGAAGGCCGTCAACAAGGACTACGAGACGCTCGGCGAACCGTCGGTGCCGCTCGATGCGATCAAGCGTTTCCGGCAGCTTGGGAGCCGCTGCCCCGGCCACCCGGAGTACCGCTGGACCAGCGGCGTCGAGGCCACCACCGGCCCGCTCGGGCAGGGCGTCGCCAACGCCGTCGGCATGGCCATTGCCGGCCGGTGGATGGCCGCGCACTTCAACCAACCCGGGTTCGAGGACCTGATCGACTTCAATGTCTATGCGATCATGGGCGACGGCTGCATGATGGAAGGCATCTCCGCCGAGGCGGCTTCGCTCGCGGGCCATCTGAAACTCTCCAATCTCTGCTGGATCTACGACAACAACCACGTCACCATCGAGGGGCACACCACACTGGCCTTCAGTGACGACGTGGCCACGCGCTTCATCGGCCACGGCTGGAACGTCACCCGCGTCGGCGACGCCAATGACCAGGAGATGCTGGCGCGGGCGTTCCGCACCTTCCAGAACACGCACGACCGCCCGACGCTGATCATTGTGGACACCCACATTGCCTATGGTTCGCCGCACAAGCAGGACACCAGCGCCGCCCACGGCGAGCCGCTCGGCGATGAAGAGATCCGCTTGACCAAGCGCAATTACGGCTGGCCGGAGGACGCAAAGTTCTTCGTTCCGGACGGCGTTTATGACCACTTTCGCAACGGCATCGGCAAGCGCGGCAAGGAGCTGCGGGAGGCGTGGTTCGCGCGGGTGCGCGACTACCGGGCCAAGTATCCCGAGCTGGCCGACCGGATGTATCGCATGCAGCATCGGCAACTGCCGGAAGGTTGGGACAAGGACGTCCCAACCTTCGCGGCGGATACCAAGGGCCTGGCGACGCGCGAATCCTCCGCCAAGGTGCTGAACGCCGTCGCCAAGAACCTGCCGTGGCTGATGGGCGGGTCGGCCGACCTGACGCCCTCAACCAAAACGCGGCTCACGTTCGACGGCGCGGGTGATTTTTTCGCCGACCAACCGGGTGGGCGCAACCTGCACTTCGGCATTCGCGAGCACGCCATGGCCGCGGTGGTCAACGGCATGGCGCTCGTCAAGGTGCGGGCCTACGGTTCCACCTTCCTGATCTTCAGCGACTATGCTCGCGGGGCGATCCGGCTCAGCGCGTTGATGGAATTGCCGGTCGTCTATGTCTTCACGCACGATTCCATCGGCGTCGGCGAGGACGGTCCGACCCATCAACCGGTGGAGCAACTGGCATCGCTGCGTGCCATCCCGGGCCTGATTGTCATGCGGCCCGCGGACGCCAACGAGACGGCCGAAGCCTGGAAAGTCGTCATGCGGCTGCACCACGAACCGGCCGCGCTCATTCTCACCCGCCAGGCGTTGCCGACGATCGACCGCAGCAAGTACGCACCGGCCGCGGGGCTGGCCCAGGGGGCCTATATCCTGGCCGACGCGCCGGACGGCAAGCCGGAGGTGCTGCTGCTGGCGACCGGCAGCGAGGTGGCGCTGTGTCTCGCGGCGTATGAGCAGCTCAAGGCGGAGGGCGTCAAGGCGCGGGTGGTTAGCATGCCGTGCTGGGAATTGTTCGACGACCAGCCGAAGGAGTACCGCGAGCGCGTGCTGCCGCCGTCGGTCACCGTGCGCGTCTCGGTGGAGCAGGCGTCGGCGTTCGGCTGGGCCCGGTACGTCGGCGCCACCGGGAATAGCATCGCCATGCGTTCCTTTGGCGCGTCGGCGCCGCTGAAGGATTTGGTCAAGAAGTTCGGCTTCACGGCGGAACATGTGGCCACCGCCGCCCGCGAGCAATTACAGCTGTCGCGGCGATGAGGCTCCGGCGTCGATTGACGGGTTGGAGTCCCGGCTTTAGCCGGAAAACACCGGCTAAAGCCGGGACTCCAACCCGTCAATCGACCCTGTGCGGGACACTAGGAGGTCCGGCATGACGATCTTCGAGCGTGCCCTGGAGATGGTGACGGACGGTACGCAGATTGGGTTGGGTTCCGGCCATGCGGCCCACGCTTTTGTCAAGGGCCTCGGCCGACGTCTCCGCACGGAGCGCCTGCACGTTTACGGCGTGCCGACGTTGCAGGAGACCGAGACCTGGTGCATGGAAGAAGACATTCCGCTGTTGACGCTGGCGCAGGCCGGCATCCTCGACCTGACCGTCGACGGGGCGGACGAGGTGGACCCCCATCTCGACATGATCAAGGGCTACGGCCGGGCCCTCGTCCGCGAAAAGATCGTCGCCGCCTCGTCGCGCCGGCTGGTCATCCTGGTCGGCGAAGAGAAGCTCGTCGCCAAGCTCGGATCGCGGGGCAAATTGCCGGTCGAAGTGACGCCATTTGCCCTGCCGCTGTGCGAGCGACGGCTGCGCGCCCTTGGCTTCGAGCCGGTGCCCTTCCTTTGCGGAGACGGCCTGTTTGTGACGGACAACGGCAATCACATTCTGGATTGCCGGATTGGCCCGATTGCGGATGCGGCGCGGCTCGAGCTGGACATCCGGGCGATTCCCGGCGTGGTGGGCACCGGGTTATTCCTGGGAATGGCGGACACCGTCCTGATGGGGCATTCAAGCGATTTCCGGATGATCGAGGAACGACGGCGAACCAAGGCGGAGGACTTACGATGAGCAAGCCTGATCTTTGGCAGCGATTCCAGCAGCACCTGTCTCAGGTCCCGGCCCTCGGATTGACGCTCGACGTCAGCCGGATGCGGTTCGAGGACGGTTTTCTCGAGCGCATGGCCGCCCCGATGCAGCAGGCATTCACGGCCATGGACGCGCTGGAGCATGGGGCGATCGCTAACCCCGACGAGAAGCGCATGGTGGGCCACTACTGGCTGCGCGCCGGAGCTGGCGCCGACGCCGGCCATCGCCGCCGAGATCCGCGACACCGTCGCGCGGCTCAAGCAGTTCGCCGCCGCGGTACACGCCGGTACCATCCGGCCGCCTTCCGGCGCGCGCTTTACGCACGTCGTGTCGATCGGCATCGGCGGCTCGGCCCTCGGGCCGATGTTCGTGGCCGACGCGCTCGGCAACGCGACCAGAGACCCGCTCAAGATCGTCTTTATCGACAACACCGATCCGAACGGCATCGCCCGCACGCTGGCAGGGCTGGCCGGCAAGCTGGGCGAAACGCTGTGCCTCGTCTGCTCCAAGAGCGGCGGCACACCGGACACGCGCAACGGCATGCTGCTGGCCGCCGAAGCGTATCGCGAAGCCGGTCTGAAATATGCCGGCCATGCGGTGGCGATCACCATGCCCGGCTCGCGCCTGGATCGCGACGCCACGGAGCAAGGTTGGCTGGCCCGTTTTCCCATGTTCGACTGGGTGGGCGGCCGCACCAGCGAGCTGTCCGCCGTTGGCCTGGTGCCCGCGGCGCTGCACGGCCTGGACATCGATGGGATGCTGGCGGGGGCTGCCGCCTGCGACGCGGTGACGCGCCGGCACGATCCGCGCGCAACCCGGCCGCCATGCTGGCGCTGATGTGGTATCACGCGACCGGCGGCAAGGGCAAGAAGGACATGGTGGTCCTTCCTTACAAGGATCGCCTGCTGCTGTTCAGCCGCTATTTGCAGCAGCTGGTCATGGAGTCTCTCGGCAAGCGCCTGAACCTCAAGGGCGAGCGCGTCGATCAGGGCATCGCGGTGTACGGCAACAAGGGCTCGACCGACCAGCACGCCTACGTGCAGCAGCTCCGTGACGGCGTGAACAATTTCTTTGTGACGTTCATTCGCGTGCTCGAAGATGGCGGCTCCGCGCACGAGGTGGAGGCGGGCGTCACCGCTGGCGACTACCTGCACGGCTTCCTGCTCGGCACGCGGGCGGCCCTGTTCGAGAACGACCGCGAATCGATGACCATCACGATCCCGCGCGTCGATGCCCGGACCGTGGGCGGCCTGATTGCGCTCTTCGAACGCGCGGTCGGCCTTTACGGGAGCTTGGTCGGCATCAACGCCTACCACCAGCCCGGCGTCGAGGCCGGCAAGAAAGCGGCCGCTTCGATCCTCGCCGTTCAAGGGAAGGTGCTCGCCGCCCTGTCCGCGACGCCGCAGACGGCCGAACAGGTCGCGACCGCCGCCGGTGCCGCCGACGCGGTCGAAACGGTGTACTTTCTCCTGCAGCACCTGGCGGCGAACGGCCGGGTGCGCTTCGGTGGCGCCGATGCACCTGGGCAGATGACCTTTCGCAAACCGTGAGTCGCAGGTGGAGACTCAAGCCCGGGGGTGAGTCTTCGAACCCCCGGGGTTCGAAGACTCACCCCGGGGCTTGGAGCACACATTTCACCACTCACCACTCACCACAAACAAGGAATGTCTCATGACACCCGCAAGCACCGACGTGAAACGCAAGACCGCCGACGGCAGCAAGGCCGCGGCGGCAGCGCCGCTTTCGGCCGAAGAACTGCGCAAGCTGCACGCCTACTGGCGGGCCGCGAACTACCTCTCCGTTGGCCAGATTTACCTGATGGACAACCCGCTCCTCAAGGAGCCGCTCGCGCTCAAGCACGTCAAGCCGCGCCTGCTCGGGCACTGGGGAACCACGTCGGGCCAGAATTTTCTCTATGTCCACCTGAACCGCGTCATCAAACAGCATGACCTCAACATGCTCTACATCTCCGGCCCTGGTCACGGCGGCCCGGCGCTGGTGGCCAACGCCTATCTGGAAGGAACGTACAGCGAGGTTTACCCCCACATCAGCCAGGACGAGGCGGGCCTGAAACGGCTGTTCACACAGTTCTCGTTCCCCGGCGGCATCCCCAGCCACGTCGCCCCGGAAACGCCCGGCTCCATTCACGAAGGCGGCGAGCTGGGCTACGCCCTGTCGCACGCCTACGGCGCGGCCTTCGACAATCCCGACCTGATCGTTGCCTGCGTCATCGGCGACGGTGAGGCCGAGACGGGACCGCTCGCCACCGGCTGGCACGGCAACAAGTTCCTCAACCCGGTCCGTGACGGTTGCGTGCTGCCGATCCTGCACCTCAACGGCTACAAGATCGCCAACCCCACGGTGCTCGCCCGCATCAGCCACGAGGAGCTGGACGCGCTGATGCGCGGCTACGGCTACACGCCCCATTTTGTCGAGGGCGACGACCCCGCCAAGATGCACCAGCTCCTGGCGCGCACTCTCGACGTGGTCATCAGCGAGATCAAGGCCGTTCAGGCCGACGCCCGCAAGAACGGGTTCACCAGTCGCCCCCTGTGGCCGATGATTGTGTTCCGCAGTCCCAAGGGCTGGACCGGCCCGAAGGAAGTCGATGGTCAGAGGTGCGAGGGCTACTGGCGCTCGCACCAGGTTCCGCTGTCCGACATGGCCAAGCCCGGTCACGTTCAGATCCTCGAGACCTGGATGAAGAGCTACCAGCCGGAGGATCTGTTCGACCGAGACGGGCCGCCTCATCCCCGAATTGGCCGAGCTGCCGCCCCACGGCGAGAAGCGCATGAGCGCCAACCCACACACCAACGGCGGCGCTGCTGCTCAAGGATCTGAAGTTGCCCGACTTCCGCGACTACGCCGTGGCCGTGCCCAGCCCCGGTGCCAAGGACGCTGAATCTACGCGGGTCATGGGCACGTTCCTCCGCGACGTCATGAAGGCGAACCTGGACAGCAAGAACTTCCGTCTGGTCAGCCCCGACGAGTTCAACTCCAACCGCTGGCAGGACGTGCTCGAAGTCACCGACCGCGCCTGGGTCGCTGAGACATTGCCCTACGACGATCACCTGAACCCGGACGGCCGGGTCATGGAAATCCTCAGCGAGCACCAGTGCCAGGGCTGGCTGGAAGGCTATCTGCTTACGGGCCGGCACGGCTTCTTCAGCTGCTACGAGGCGTTCATCCACATCATCGACTCGATGTTCAACCAGCACGCCAAGTGGCTCAAGGTCACCCGCGGCATTCCCTGGCGCCGGCCGATCGCGTCGCTGAACTACCTGCTGTCGTCGCTGGTCTGGCGGCAGGACCACAACGGTTTCAGCCACCAGGACCCCGGCTTCATCGACCACATCGTGAACAAGAAAGCGGAGGTCATCCGCGTTTACCTGCCGCCCGACGCCAACACGCTGCTGAGCGTGACCGACCATTGCCTGCGCAGCCGCCACTACGTCAACCTGATCGTTGCCGGCAAGCAGCCGGCCCCGCAGTGGCTGACCATGGACCAGGCGATCAAGCACTGCACCTATGGCCTCGGCATCTGGGAGTGGGCCAGCAACGACGCGGGCAGCGAGCCGGACGTGGTGATGGCCTGCTGCGGCGACGTGCCCACGCTGGAAACCCTCGCGGCCGTGGAGCTGCTGCGCAAGCACCTCCCCGAGCTGAAAGTGCGCGTCATCAACGTGGTGGACCTCATGAAGCTGCAGCCGGCGAGCGAGCATCCGCACGGCCTGAGCGATGCGGACTTCGACAGCCTCTTCACCAGGGACCGGCCAATCATCTTCGCCTTCCACGGCTACCCGATGGCTGATCCACCGCCTGACCTATCGCCGCACCAACCATAAGAACCTGCACGTGCGCGGCTACAAGGAGGAGGGCACGACCACGACGCCGTTCGACATGGTGGTCCTGAACGATCTGGATCGCTTCCACCTGGTGATGGACGTTATCGACCGGTTGCCGCAACTGGGCGCTCGGTCGGCTTACTTCAAGCAGGCGCTGCGCGACAAGCTGATCGAGCACAAGCACTACGTTCGCAAGCACGGCGACGACATGCCCGAGATCGCCGGCTGGCGCTGGGGCCAGCAGAAGCCCGCGACGACGCGAACGACCTCGACCGAGGGAGACAACGTTTAGCGGCGGTTGGGCGATCGCCCGGTGATGCCGTACCCCCAAGCCCGCAGGCTCGAAGACTCGCCTGCGGGCTTGGGTGGATTTGTGCGTGCCGTTTGACGAGGTCACGCCATGAATCGCGAGAGTGCCGTGCGACGCTTCGCCCGGCACGGCCCCTGGGACATGGCCGTCATCGGCGGCGGGGCGACCGGCGTCGGCATCGCCGTCGATGCCGCCTCGCGCGGCTACTCGGTGTGCCTCGTCGAGCAGAGCGACTTCGGCAAGGGCACCTCCAGCCGTTCCACGAAGCTGGTCCACGGCGGCGTGCGCTATCTCCAGCAGGGCAACGTGGCCCTCGTCATGGAAGCCCTCAAGGAACGCGGCATTCTCCGCCGCAATGCCCCGCACCTGGTTCATGACCTGGCCTTCGTCGTGCCCAATTACGCCTGGTGGGAGGCCCCGTTCTACGGCATCGGCATGCGCGTTTACGATCTGCTCGCTCTCCGCTACGGCTTCGGCAAATCACGCCATCTCGGGAAGGACGAGGTGCTCGCCCGCATCCCGAACCTGGAGCAAACTGGGCTGCGCGGCGGCGTCCTCTACTACGACGGTCAGTTCGACGACGCCCGATTGCTAATCAATCTGGCCCAGACGGCCGAAAGCCACGGCGCCGCGCTGCTCAACTACGCCCCGGTCGTCGGTCTGACACACGACGCTGAGGGGTTCGTGGACGGGATCATGTTCACCGACCTGGAGTCCGGCCGGCGACACACGGCCCGCGCCCGTTGCGTCATCAACGCCACCGGCGCGTTCAGCGATGCGATCCGCAAGCTGGACGACCCGGATGCCCGCCCGCTGATCGCGCCGAGCCAGGGAGTCCACCTGATGCTGGCAGGCTCGTTCCTGGCCGGGGACTGCGCGATCATGGTTCCGCGGACCAGAGACGGGCGCCTCCTGTTTGCCATCCCGTGGCACCGGCACACCCTGGTCGGGACAACCGACACGCCGATCGAGACGGTGAGCCTCGAGCCCGTTGCGCTGGAGGAGGAGATCGAGTTCATCCTCGACACCGCGTCGCGCTATCTCGCCCGGCGCCCGACGCGGGACGACATCCTCAGCGTCTTCGCGGGCATTCGGCCGTTGGTCAAGTCCTCCGCGGCGAGCACGGCCGCCCTGTCGCGGGAGCACACGATCGAGGTGGGCCGATCGGGTCTGCTCAGCATCGCCGGGGGGAAGTGGACGACCTACCGGAAGATGGCGGCGGACTGCGTGGACCATGCCGCCACGCTGGCGAAGCTGGACGATCGACCATGCGTGACGAAAACGCTGAACATCCACGGCTGGCATGAGCACGCCGAGCAGTTCGGCGATCTAAGTCATTATGGCTCGGACGCCCCGGCTGTTCGTGAGCTGACCGCGGCTCCGGAGCTCGGCCGGCGGCTCCACGCCGCGCTACCAATCCAGGCGGCCGAGGTTGTGTGGGCCGTGCGGCAGGAGATGGCGCGTACGGTGGATGACGTGCTGGCGCGCCGCACCCGCGCCCTTTTTCTCAATGCGAAGGTGGCCCTCGCCATGGCGCCGGCGGTGGCGCAGCTCATGGCCGCCGAGCTGGGTCGCGACGACGCCTGGCAACACGACCAGGTAGCGCAGATTACGGCGCTGGCCCAGGGCTACCTGGTTCCGAAGAAAATTTGTTAGGAAACTTGGCGAACAAGAGGTTAGAATCGTCTTTACTGAGGACCGCGACGGCGGTCGTGAAGACGATTCCCTGTTGCCGACGTTTTGGAGGTCCAGTTCATGGATAATTCGCTGCGTTCGATCGTGGAACGCCAGGTCGGCCGCGTCCGCCGGCGCCTGTTCGCGCGATCGCTCTTGCACAGCCTGATTCTGTGCTGGTCGGCGGCCCTCCTGGTGGCAGCCTTGTGGTTCGTGGCCCGCCCCTTCCTGTTTGCGGCGCCGGCGAGGTCTGGCGCTGGGGGGTGCCGGGGGTTGCACTGGGCCTGGGGACCATCGCCGGTGTCGCGCTCGGCTGGGTGCGCACGCCGAGCCTGGTCGCGTCGGCCCTGGCGATGGATGAACACTTCGCGCTCAAGGAGCGCGTCACCACCCTGCTGACGCTAACGCCGGAGCTGGCGTCGTCGCCGGCAGGTCAAGCGTTGCTCTACGATGTCGGGCCGCGTGTTGAAAAGCTGCACGTTGGCTCGGGCTTTCCGCTGTTGCCGTCGTGGCAGGCAAGCGTGATGCCGTTGGGCGCGATGATCCTGGCGGTCGCCGCGTGCTTCCTCGACCCGTGGTTCGGCAGTCTGCACTTCAATGCCGTCGCCGCGGCATCGGTGCCGGAGCAGAAGGTGGATGTCAAAGAGGTGGAAAAGCAGCTCGACAACCTCCGCAAGGTGGCCAACGAAAAGAAGGAGGCGGGGGCGGAATCGTCGAAGGAGATGAAGGAGCTGCTCGAGGAGTGGGACAAGCTTGTCAACAAGCCGGTCGATGCGACCAAGCCGGACGAGGTTCGCGAGCGCCTGTCCGAGATGCGCAACCTCGAACAGAAGATGAAAGAGCGCGCCGACGAGCTCAAGGCGCAGGGCAGAAGAACGACGCGCTGAATAAGCTGCTGCACAGGCTCGCCGAAGACGGCAAGAAGCTGAAGGAAGGCCCGGCCAAGGACTTCGAGGATGCGCTGATGAGAGGCGACTTCAAAAAGGCCAAGGAAGCACTCGACAAGCTCGCCAACGATCTCCAGAACAAGCAGCTAACGCAGCAACAGCAGAAGGAAATTGCCGAGCAATTCAAGCAGCTGCAGGAAAAGATCAAGCGGGTGATGGAGAAGGACGAGAAGATCAAGCAGCTGAAAAAAGACTTTGACGAAGGGCGCATC
This sequence comes from uncultured Gemmataceae bacterium, assembly GCA_963834865.1. Taxonomy (GTDB): domain Bacteria; phylum Planctomycetota; class Planctomycetia; order Gemmatales; family Gemmataceae; genus CAWIDK01. Next base: position 326,171 of record CAWIDK010000001.1, on the reverse strand, counting down.
AACAAGGAGCAGCTGGATCGCGAGATGGAAAAGGCCGGTGCCAAGGAATTGCAGGAGCTGTCCAACCTGCTCGGCCAGTGCAAGGAATGCCTGGGGCAGGATCCGGGCGAAGCCGCGGCGGCCCTCGCGAAGATGGCCAAACAATTCGAGCAGGCCGAGCTCTCGGAACAGGAGCTGAACGACATCCTCGAAAACATGCGGGAGCTCAACGAGGCGGCCAACGGCCTCGGTGATGCGCTCGGTGACGGCGACGAGAACGGTCTGGGTGGCGGCGGTCCGCCGGGCGGCCGGCGCCCCATCGATCCGAACGACCCCAACAGCAAGATCGTCAACCAGCGTCAAAAAGGCCAGGTAAATCCCAATAGCCAGCAGCGAATCACCGGGTTCACCTCGGGCGGCAACTTCAACAAGATCCCGGCCAAGGAACTGGAAGGGAAATTCCGCGCGGCCCAGCAGGAGGGGCCCGAGGCGATCGAACGCCAGAACATTCCCGAAGATGCGGCCGGCATCGTGCGCGGCTATTTCAAGAAGCTAGGCGGACAGAAGTAGACAGCAAGCAAAAAGATTTGCCTCTCTTCCGAGCGTGACCTACCTTGGTGTGTCCTCAACTTTTGGGGAGAAGAAGAGGACCTCGGGGCCGTTCGGCAGTGAGGGGATTGTCGACGGCCCATTTTTTCCCTTCTTCCCAACTACCGGCCCGCGAGGGTGATGCCCACGCGGGCCGGTGGCGTTTTTGATGGCGAGCGGCGGGGCTTGTCCCCGCCGTGTAAGACCGCCGGGACAAGCCCGGCGGCTCGCCGTAGCATAATCCCAGCCCGCCTTGCTTTGCAACCGACGCCATGCGCATCGCCGTCACCGCCGACCTGCACTGGGGACATAATCGCCTGGGCGACGAGGCCACCGCGCTCTTGCGCCGCCACCTCGACCGTGAGCCCGTCGATCTGCTCCTCCTGGGCGGCGACATCGGCACCGACGAGCATTTCGCCAGCTGCCTCGAAGTTTTCAAGGACTTGCCGTGCCCACGCGCCCTGGTCCCGGGCAACCACGACCTTTGGGTGGTCGACAACGACGTCCGCGGCGACTCGATGCACGTGTATCAACAGCACCTGCCCGGCCTGTGCGCCGCGCACGGCGTCCACTACCTCGATCTCGCCCCGCTCATCCTGCCCGACGCCGACCTGGCGATCGTCGGCTCGATCAACTGGTACGACTACTCCTGGTCGCTCGCGCAGCTGCGCGGAGGTGCCGGACTGGGAGTGGCACCTGCACAACAAGGCGTTCACCCGCGGCCGGCACAATGACGGCCGCTTCATTCGCTGGGCGACCGACGACGTGGGGTTTACACAGGGCGTGGTCGCGAGCTTCAAGCGCCAACTCGAGGAAGCGCTGGCCCAGATCCGCGATGTGATCGTGTTAACCCACCATCCGGCGCTGCACGACCTGGCCTTTCCGCGCGAAGGGCCGCCGCATGGACTCGACCCGCTCTTGTGGGACGCGTTTTCGGGAAACACGGCGATCGAGGAGGTGCTGCAGCAGCACGCGGACCGCATCCCGTTCATCTTCTCCGGGCACACCCACCGGGACCGGGAGTGCCGACTGGGACGGGCAGTTGGCCTCAACGTCGGCGGCGACTATCATTTCAAGCGGATGCTGGTTTTCGACTGGCCGGGCGGGAACGTGCAGACGCATGTGTTTGGCGACCCCAATCGCCGTCGCTGATTCGCCGAGGAAATGTGCCCATGGTGTTTGCCGTGCAGTGCCCGAAGTGTCGCAAGTACATGCTGGTGGAAGAGCGCGACCGCGACAAGGTGGTGCCGTGCCTGCTTTGCCGTGCCGCCATCAAGGTCGGCGGCGGACCGGCCGCCAAGGCGCCCGCCACGGCGCGGGCGGCGCGGAAGAAATAGCAGATCTGGCGAGCGAGATCCGTGCGAACGTCGCGACGGTCCGTTCCGTATCGATAGTAAGGCGCTCGGCAGGTGATATCGCACCCTCCAAGCCCGCAGGCGAGTCTTCGAGCCTGCGGGCTTGGGTGGACTTGCGGGTGCCGCTCGCCAGGCGCCTGCGTGCCCGCTTCCTTCCCTGACGGTGCCTATGCTCGGTCCGATTTTCGCCCGGGAATGGCTGACCCTGGCCCGCCGCTCCCAGCACTACTTGCTGCGCACGATCTATCTCGGCGGGCTGTGGATCCTGCTGCTCACCCTCTGGCAGGCGGCCGTCGGTTGGGAACGGGCGGCGACCACCAGCGACCTGGGCCGCTTCGGCCTGCTCGCATTTCGGCTGCTGGCGTTTGTGCAGCTGGCGCTCTTGCTGTTCTTCGCCGCCCTCGCTGCGGCCAGCGCGATCGCGCAGGAGAAGGATCGGCGCACGTTCCTGCTGCTGTTGCTCACGGATCTCAGCAATATGGAAATCGTCCTGGGCAAGCAGCTCGGCAGTCTTCTGCAAATCGGCGTTTTCCTGCTGGGCGCGGTGCCGATCTTTGCGATCCTGGGGCTCCTGGGCGGGATCGCGCCTGCGCAAATCCTGGACGCGTTCCTCGTGCTGGCCACGACCGCGCTTGCCGGCGGGGCGCTCGGCACGCTTGTCGCCCTCTGGCGCGACAAGACGTTTCAGGCGCTGGCACTGACCGTCCTCTGCCTGGTCCTGTATCTCGTGTTCGTTCAGGCGCTGGGACTGTTGGCCGCCGTGGTCGGTTGGCCCGATGCCGCGACCGTCAGCCAATGGCAGACCTGGCTCCACCCGCTGCTGGCGATGCAGCAGGTGCTGGACCCGGCGGTCGACGCGCGCGGCCTGACCGCGGCGCAGGGTTACGCCGTGGTGATGCTGGCGATTTTCGTGCTGCTCAATGTCTGGTCGGTCGCACGGCTGCGAGTCTGGAACCCGAGCGGCGAGCCGATCATGCAGCGCGAGGCCGTCGACCCGGACGCTAAGGAAAAAGCACTGTCGGCCGGCGTGCACGCCGCGCCGGGGCCGGTCCGGCCGGTGTGGGCGAACCCGGTGCCCTGGCGCGAGATCGTGACCCGCGCCTATGGCCGGCGGCCGCTGCTGGTCAAGGCGGCGTACCTGATCGTGGTTGGGCTGGTCGGCTATTACGCGCTGTTCGTCATGCCGCCGGTCGAGTGGGCGGCCGCCTATGGGCTGGTGCCGATCGCGATCATCAGCCTGCTGCTCATCAGCGCCCAGGCGGTCACGTCGATCACCTCCGAACGCGACCTCGGCGCGCTCGACCTGCTCATGGTCACCGACCTGACCGGTCGCGAATTCATCTTCGGCAAGCTGCTTGGCATCGCGTGGAACACCAAGGAATTCATCCTGCCGCCGTTGATCCTGGCCGTCGTCTACGCCGTGCGTGGCGACCTGGCGCTGGCCCCGCCGGAGCGGCCCGACCTGGTTTTTTCCAAGAACTTCGAGTCGGTCGTGTGCATCGTGCTGGCGCTGTTGGTGCTGATGGCGTTTACCATGGTGCTCGGCCTGCACGTGGCGCTGCGGACCTACAACAGCCGGATGTCGGTGATCAACACGCTCGGCAGCGTGTTTTTCCTGTCGGTCGGCACCCTGGTGTGCATCTACCTCATTCGCATCAACGGCCGCTTCGAGTACCAGTGGTTCAGCTTCATCGGCTTTCTCAGCGCCGGCATCGGCGGTCTGTGGTGGGTGCTCAACGGCGACCGCCAATGGACCGCGCCGGCCCTGACGCTGGCGAGCATCGTCTGCCCGCTCGCGGTGTTCTACACGGTCACGAACATCCTGATCGGCAAGCCCGGCCAGCTCGAATCGAGCGATCCGTTGATTCCGTTCCTCGTTACCGGCGGCGCGTTCGGCTTCACGCTGGCGGCGATGCTGATTCCGCTGTTGAGCGAGTTTGACGTCGCCGTGGGACGCACCAGTGCGATCGGGGAGTAATTCACGCCTCGGGGCGAGTCTTCGAGGCCCGAGGGTTAACCTTCGTCATGCGACCCTCGGGGCTCGAAGACTCGCCCCGAGGCGTGGGATTCAAAAGCATGCCTCTCTCCGCACTCGACAAGCCCGCGACCGATCCCACGCCCATTTTCGAGGCGTTTCGCGGCAGCTATGGCACCGAGCTGCTCACCGCGGCGGTGGCGCACTTCGACCTGTTCGGCCGTCTCGCCCGCCAGCCGCTTTCCACCGGCGAGCTGGCCGCGGAGCTGCATCTGGCCGAGCGACCCGCAAGCGTGCTGGCGACCGCGCTGCGGGCGATGGGCCTGCTAAACCTCGCCGACGGCCGGCTGCACCTGTCGGCGGTGGCGCGCGAGCACTTGCTGCCGGCGGCGCCGTTCGATGTCGGCGATTACATCGGATTGGCGGCGCAGAGCCCCGGCGTGCTGGCGATGGTTGAACGGCTGCGCAGAATCGCCCGGCGGTCGCGGACGGGTCGGGCACCGCGTTCATCTATCGGGAAGGCGTCGCGTCGGCGATGGAGCAGGCCGAGTCGGCCCGCCACTTCACGTTGGCACTGGCGGGCCGAGCCAGGAACGTCGCTCCGCATCTCGCGGAGCGCGTGCCGCTGACGGACGCTCGGCTGCTCGTCGACGTCGGCGGCGGCACCGGCATCTACAGCATCGCGCTGTTGCAGCGCAATCCGGGCCTGCGCGCGGTGGTGATGGATCGCCCCGAAGTGCTGAAAATCGCCGCGGAAATGGCGGCGGCGCAAGGGGTCGCGGATCGGCTCGCGTGCCAGCCTGCCGACATGTTCAGCGACGCGCTGCCGGGCGGCGCCGACGTGGTGCTGCTGTCGAATATCCTGCACGACTGGGATGTGCCGGAATGCCGGACGCTGATTCGACGCTGCGCCGCCGCGCTCGAGCCGGGCGGGCGGCTGCTGATTCACGACGTGTTTCTCGACGACGACCTCGGCGGCCCGCTGCCGGTGGCGCTGTATTCCGCGGCGCTATTCACGCTCACCGAAGGACGCGCCTATAGCGCGGCCGAGTATCGCGCGTGGCTGGCGGAGGCGAGGTTGACGCCGGGAACGGTGACGCCGACGTTGATTCACTGCGGGGTACTGGCGGGAATCGTTCGTCGTTAGCCCGACGCGCAAGCGAGGTGCACCCTCGCTTGCGCGTCGGGCTAACGAACCGATCACCGCGTCGTCAGCATCAGCGTCTCGTTGGGCGGCAAGGTTACCGTGCGCAGCGGGCGGATGTTCCCCCAGCCGTTGACGAATACCTCGTAGGTGAGGGCGCCCGACGGCACGTTACGCACGTCCACTGTCTGGTTCGGCTCCACGGTATAGTCCCGGCCGTTGACCGTGAACAGCGCCCGCTCATTGTACAGATTCGTCAGCATGACCCGGCTGGTGCCGGCGTTGGTCGACTCCGATGGATACCGCGAGACGCTTTCCTTGGTCTGCAGCGCGGCCAGCGACTTCTCGATCGCGGCGAGCCGTTTTTGAATCTCGCTTTCCTCGAACACTTGCATCTTGCCGCTGAGGCTCTGCAATTCCACTTTCTGCTTGATCTGCTCGGCCTTGATGGCGGTCATGTCGAGCGTCAGCTCGCGATTGATTTTTTCGAGCTGCGTGAGGACCGCCTTGACTTCCTTGCTGGTTGCTGCGGCGTCCAGCTTCTTCGAGAGCTCCTCGACCTTCTTGAGGATCTCCTTGTTGTCGGGAGCGGGCGTGCCTCCGGCGGTGACCACCGGCGGCGCGGCGGCCGCGAACAGGGCGGCCATGGCCAGCGTGTTCCAGGTGCGAATCATGGGGGTTCTCTCCAAACGTCGGTTCCGCCGTGCGCCGATCGCGCGGAGCCGGTGCGCTGGGTCTCGGCTCCACCGGGGCCGGCATCACGACAGGAGCCGGTGCCTCGGTTCGGACATGATAGAGCTTAGGGATTGCACAACCCGCATGCAAGCTTTTTCCGGATATTGCAGCCGTCTGGGCTTGACAAAGCGCGAGGCAATCCACCGTTGCTTGAGCCAGGCGCAAGAAAAGGCCCCGATTTTCAATGAACCGGGGCCTTTGCGTCCGCGTGAATGACGTTGGCTCAGTTTTCCTCGTACTGCGCGATGCGGTTGACCGTTTCGAGCGCGTCGTCGCCGCTGTCGTCGCCGAAGCGGTATTCCATGAGGAACGCGTCCTCGCCGCTGTCTTCGTAGAACGCGCGGAGCACGCGGACCGCGCGGAACTCCTGCTTGCGGAAGAACAACTGCGCCACCAGGTTGGTCTCGCGCACCTCCAGCGTGATCCGGGTCCGGCGATGGCTCGACAGCTTGCTGATGAGCTTGGCGACCATCTGCGCCGACCGAGACGCGGCGCCACGTGGGGTGGACGGCGAAGTTGAGGATGTGCAGCTTGTTCTTGTGCAGCTCGTAGATCATGAAGCCGACGACCTTTTCGCCGTGCTCGGCCACCATGCCGATGCAGTTGCGCTGGCGCAGGCAGCGCAGGAAGTCTTCCTCGGTCCAGGCGTATTCGAAGCTGAGCTGTTCCGCCTGCAGGACCTCGGGCATGTCCCGGCGAATCATCCAGCGGATGTGGACTCGCGCCTGCTCCTTCTCCGTGCGACCCGTGCTCATGTTCCACACCTCCCCTCGCCGCGGCAGACAACACTCGTCCCTGGGCATTGGCCCGCCGCCGCGTTCGCCTCCGTTCCTTCGGTCCCCAAAAGCGCATCCTGCCGGGTCGGTGGAGCATTGCGGTTCGCTGTTCGGGGCCTGGCCTCCCCTTCGGCCCCCCGCCGCCGCAACACTCGCCGGATATTAATGAGGGCCCCGCCGGCACACAAGGCCAACCAACCGCCGGGCGCGGCGCGCGTCCGCTGCGATATCCGTCAAGGGGCAAGGGAAGAAAGAGGGGGATTCCCTTCCCCCGAATCCAGCCATCTTGGCTGTCCGGTTCGTAAAGTCGTGAGGTGTGAGATGACCACCGACTAGCATAGCGATCCGTCCCCGCCAACGCAAAGAAATATTTGCTTTCGTAGACTTTTCACCCGTGTGTAGCGAAAGCTGCCACGTTCAACCACGGCCCTTATAGCAGGTCGCCCCATCCAGGCAACGTGTCCTTGGGCTAGTCGCGGTACACCCGCGTCCCCATCTCGCGCACGGCGGGCGTCCGTACCTGGTCGCTGGTCACGCTTGCACGGACCCGCGCGTCGCCGGGCACTTGCCCCACAGCCGACACGCGATAAACGGCCTGGCCCTGCGCGACCAGCGTCGACAGGCCCTCGAAGATCACATTCTGGCCGTCGATGCGGTACGGCGCCGGACCCTTGCGCTGCGCGGCACCAGGCCCGGCGTGAACGCCAGTTCGACGCGCACGTGCGTGTTCGGACCGCTGCCGGGATTGCCGACGCGAATCTCATACGTTGTTTCCTTGCCGACCTCCAGCGCGGTGTCGCCTTGCAGACTGATGGCCAGGTCGGCGATCCCCTCGACGGTGAGCGCGGCCGCCGACCGGCACTCCGGCACGCCGTCGGCGCGAGCGATGACCCCATGCTGTAGCACGCCCTGTGCCGCCGGCTGCACGCGCACAAACACCGCTTGCGTCTGGCCCGGCGCCAGGGGATCGAGCCGCCAGTTCACGGTGCGGTTGTTCGGCTGGTGATTGCCATAGTCGCTTGCCGCGACGAACTCCAGGCCCTCGGGCAGGAAACTGGCGATACAGACATTCCGCATGGGCCTGGCGGAGTTATTGGTGACCTCGATGCGCAGGTCAGCCATGCGACCGACGAACATGCGAACGGCCGGCGCCTGCTGCACGGTCAGCCCGGTCGAGGTAGCGAGCACGTCCAGGCCCGTCTGCGCCGACGCTTCCGCGCCGGCCGCACACTTGACGTGTACCTGCATACCCTGCCGGCCCGGCTGGACCGCGGTGGCGGTTATCTTGACCGTCTTGTTCATTCCGGGCTCCAGGTCGCCGACGTTGGCCTCGATGCTTTGGCCCACCGGATGGCGAAGCCCGTCGGAGAGGACGGCGTGCAGCACCATACCGGTGACCCGCTGCTTACCGATGTTCCCGTAGGTGACCTCGAAGACCACCGGTTGGCCCGCCGGCACTCCCGCCGGGGCGGCCACCTGCACGCCCAAGGCGGCGGTCGGGGCCTGCGTCGTCTGGGCCTGGGGCGTCGGCGATGGCGGTGTTGCCGCAGCGCTATTGCTGTTAGCTGCCATGACATGGATGCGGGTGGTGTGCATATCGACGACGGTGGCGCTGTGCAGCATCAGGTTGCAGACGCGCACGCCGCCCGGCGCGAGGTCGTTCAGCATCCACACCGCGCGGTTGCCCTGGATCACCGGCGCGGGCTCGGCCTGCAACACTTTCGCGTCGGCGGGCAGCTCGTCCTCCACGCCTACCTGCGCGGCGGCGGTCGGTCCGTGATTGCGAACGATGAGCTGGAACACCTGCGGTTCGCCGGGCCGGGGCTGCGCCATCGCACGCTTTTCGACCGTGACCGGCGGCGTCTGCACGCCCAGCACCACCGGACCGCCGTCCGTGGACATGTTCCGCACAGGGGCGGTGGGCGACGCCAGCGGATCGGGGGTCACGGTGACGGCCGGCGCAGGTCCATTGACCTTTTGCGTACCGAAGCGCACGAACGCGGGCGGTTTTGCATTGCTCGACGGCTGCGGCGCGCCGACCGTGGGCTGCCCGGCCGGCGGAACCGGTGTTTGCTTCACTGGGTCGTTGATGACGGACTTGCTCGGATCGGCCCGCGGCGAATCGGCAACCGGCATCGGCGGCAAACCGCCCAGGCCGTTCGGCGGCGCACAGCGGTAGTCGGTCGAACCGGCGACATCGGGCTAATCGCGGGCGGCGCGTCCGGCATGATTGGCGCCGGCACGGCTTTCGGCTCGACCGCGGGCACGGTGAGCATCGGCGGAATCGGCGGCGGCGTCGGCGGGTCCGCCTTCGGCACATCCGTTTCCTGATGGGAAACCTGCTGGAGGCCGCTGTCCTCCGTCATCCCGACGCCGCAGACCCGGGCTTTCGGGGCCTCGGGCAGGACCTGGACCTGCCACTTGCGCACGGCGCTGGTCTTGCGATCCACAGGGGCGCCCTTTGGATCGACCGGCGCCGGCGGCATGGTTCCGCTCGACGGCACCGGCGGCGGCACCGGCGGCCCCACGGTCGTCCGTTCACCGCCGCCGTCGTCGAGCTTGACAGGCGGAGGCGGCCAGGGGGTGCGCCCTTCCTGACCGGTGGCGATCCAGTAGACCCCCAGCAGTCCGGCGACCAGTGATGACACCATGATGATGGCGAATCGGCTTTGCCGCACGACCCTTCCCCCTCCCCTCGGGCCCCGCCAGTGTAGTCCGCACGCTCCGCGTGAGGACCGCCATCACGCGGAGCGTGATGGCTACACTTTTTCCGGCCACGGTTTCAGTCCGGCGCATCCGCTCGCGGCGGGTACTTCTGCGCGTTCTTGGCCAGCTTGGCCAGGATCGCGTCGCTCAGGTCGATGCCCAGCACATTACTGAGGTTCAGCAGGTGCCCGGCCACATCCGCCATTTCGTCGGCGATTGCCGAGCGCCGGTCCGGGTCGTCGGTCACGGCGTACGACGCCGGCCCTTCGATCCACAGGAAGTGCTCGAGCAATTCCGCCGCCTCGACCGCCAGACCCATCGCGAGATTCTTGGGGCTGTGATACGGCTCCCAGCGCCGGGCCGCGACGAAGCGGCGCATCGCCTCCTTCAACTCGGCCAGCGTGGTCGTGCCATCGGCCATTGCCCTTGCCCCTCGCGCCGGCGGCGACCCCGGCCGCCCCGGCACGCGTCTCGACAAGATGATCCGGGAAGGGACGCACTATAGCTCGGGGCTTGGTTATGTCAAGCCGGATGGATTCGCACCCGTTTGTAGTGACCCGCTTTAGCGGGTCCAGGGGTTCGTTAGCCCGACGCGCAAGCGAGGGTGCACCTCGCTTGCGCTTTAGCGGGTCCAGGGGTTCGTTAGCCCGACGCGCAAGCGAGGGTGCACCTCGCTTGCGCTTTAGCGGGTCCAGGGGTTCGTTAGCCCGACGCGCAAGCGAGGTGCACCCTCGCTTGCGCGTCGGGCTAACGACGAACGGTTCGCGCAATCATCCGCGGGTGCTGTTCTCCCCGCTGGCTGATTCTGCTACCATTCTGAGGGGAGTGCAGCGTCATGGCAGCCGCGAAGAAAGCCGACGATGGTTGCGTGCAGCTTATCTGCCGAAACCGGCGAGCTTTGCACGAATACGCCATCTTCGACACGTTGGAGTGCGGCCTCGTGCTGACGGGGACCGAGGTCAAGAGTCTGCGCCGGCGCCGGCAGTCTCGACGATGCCTATGCCAGGATCGACGACGGCGAGGTCTGGCTGATCGGCAGCGACATTCCTGAATACGCCATGGGCAACCTGTTCAATCACAAGCCCAAGCGTCCACGGAAGTTGCTCATGCACCGCCGCGAAATCGGCAAGTTCGCCGGCAAGGCGTCGCAGCAGGGATACACGCTCGTGCCGCTGCGCATGTACTTCAAGAACGGCAAGGCCAAGGTCGAGATCGCGGTCGCGCGCGGCAAGAAGCTGCACGACAAACGGGAATCGCAGAAAACGTCCGAGGCGAAAAAAGAGATAAGCCGGGCGATGAAGCGTCGCCGCTGAAGAAAGCACGAAATCCGAAGCTCGAAATCCGAAACCCGAAGCGGGAAATCCGAAATCCGAATATCGAAATCCGAAACAAATTCGAATTTCGAAGCACGAAATGCAAAACGGCCGTTGGCGATTTCGGATTTGTTTCGGATTTCGATATTCGGATTTCGGATTTCCCGCTTCGGGTCAAGGAGGACCGGACACATGCGCATCCTGGCGCTGGTCAAAAGCGCCGAGCATGTCTGCTGCCGTTACCGTGTCGCCGCCTTTCGTCCCTATCTCGAAGCGGCCGGACACGCGCTCGAGGCTGCGCGCCTGGCCTCGTTCCTGGCTGTCGCGCTTGCTGCTCTACCGTCGTGTGAGTCACGCCGACGTCCTGCTGGTGCAGCGGAAGCTGCTGGCGGCCTGGCAGCTCCGCCTATTGCGCCGACGCGTTCGCTGGCTCGTCTACGATTTCGACGACGCCGTCTTCCTGCGCAACTCCTACCATCCCCTCGGCCACGACAGCCCGCGCCGGTCGCGCCGCTTCGACCACACGATGGCGCTGGCCGACTTCGTTGTCGCCGGCAATGACTATCTGCGCGCGCAGACGCTGCCCGCGGCCACGGCGAGCCGAGTGCACGTCATTCCCACCTGCGTGGACACGGCGCGCTACCCAATGGCGGCACATGCGCCGGCTGGGCAAACTGTGCAGGTGGTATGGGTGGGATCCGTCAACACAATCAAGGGGCTCGAACAGCTTGCACCGGTCCTGGAGGATTTGGGGAAAAAACATACCGGACTTCAGTTGAAGGTAATTTGCGACCGATCCCTTAACCTGCACCACTTGCCCGTTACTTTCACGCCGTGGCAAGAAGCCACGGAAGCCCACGAAATCGCCGCGGCCGACATCGGCGTGAGCTGGCTGCCCGACGATCCGTGGAGCCGCGGGAAATGCGGCCTGAAGGTGCTGCAGTACATGGCCGCCGGCCTGCCCGTGGTGGCCAACCCCGTCGGCTTGCAGGCACGCCTGGTCCGCCCGGGCGTGACCGGCTTCTTGGCCGAGACCGCCGCCGAGTGGCACCAGGCCATTCGCCGGCTTGCCGCCGACGCCGAGCTGCGCCGCCGCATGGGACGCGCGGTGCGCCACCTGGTCGCCACGCAGTACGATGTCCGCGTCGGCGCGGGCCGCTGGCTGGGGCTATTGGACCGTTTGCAACATCGGGTGCTATCGCGTGCCGGTTGACGACATGACCTTATTTCCGTCCTCGAACCTGGTCAGCGCCGGCGGCTTCCGCTGGAAGCTCGCCCCAGACCTGCAGGCGCCCTTGCTCGGCGACGCCGGTCTGCGGCTGGCCGAGTGGCTGCGCACCGGTCAGGCGCACATCGTCAAGCAGGGCCCCCACCGCATCGTCTATCGCGTCGAGCTGCCCGGCCTGTGTTTTTACCTCAAGCACAATCGCGTCACGGACGCTCGCAGCTGGCTCCGCCAACTCGTCCGCCCCAGCAAGGCTCGCCACGAATACGACAGCGCTCTCGCCGTCGCGGCGCGCGGCGTACCGACCATCTCGCCCCTGGCCTTCGGCGAGCAGCCCGCCCTGCGCGGCGGCGAGAGCTTCCTGATCACGCGCGGCCTGCAGGGCTGCATCCCGCTCAACCTGTTCCTGGCACGCACGCTGCCGCGCCTGGCCGGTGGCCGCCGCGCCCAGGTACGGCAGCGCCTCGCCGACGAGCTCGGCATCCTCGTCGCCCGCATTCACGACGCCGGCATCCTGCACAACGACTTCCACACCGGCAACATCCTCGTCTGCCTCGACCGCGACGACGAGATCCGCCTCTACCTGATCGACCTCAACGCGGTGCGGCTCGGCCCGCCGCTCGACTGGCCCCGGGCGATGGACAACCTCGTCATGCTCAACAGCTGGTTCGTGCTGTATGTCAATCGCACGGATCGGCTGCGCTTCTGGAGATCGTACTTCCACGCGCGCGGGATGGGCATTTGGAGTCGCGGCCTCCGTGCCAGCCGCGACCACCTCTACCTCGCCGCCGAGATCGAACGCCGCACCTGGCGATTCAACCTCGCGCTCTGGAGCCGGCACGACAGTCGCTGCCTGCGCAACAACCGCTATTACCGCCGGGTGCGCGGCGCCGGGATCGTCGGCCACGTCGTGACCGAGCTGGAGCCGTCCAGCCTGGCGCCGCTGCTGGCCGATCCCGACGAGCCCTTTTGCCGGCCCGGCGTGCGGCTGCTGAAGGACTCGCAATCGTCGACCGTCGCCGAGCTGGAGATGGTCATCGAGGGCCGGCTGCGTAAAGTCATCTACAAGCGTTTCCGCGGCACCTCGACCCGCGAGATGCTCGCCTCGTGCGTGCGCCGCCCGCCGGCGCTGCGATCGTGGATACACGGCCACGGCTTCCGTGCCCGCGCACTGCCGACGGCGCGGACGCTGGCCGTCCTGCATCGCACGCGCTGGGGCATGCAGGCCGACGGCTATTTGCTTACCGAAAAGATCGAGGATGCGCAGGAGCTGCACGTCCAGGTCGAGGAGCTGGCCCAGCTCCCCTCTCCGCAGCGCGGACCGATCCTGCGCCGGCTGATCGACCTGGTTGCGCGCACGATTCGCGGTCTGCACCAGCGCCAGCTTTCGCACCGCGACTTGAAGGCGGCCAACATCCTCGTGCGCCGCGCCAACCAGCCGCTGCCGCCGCCGACCCCGTATGAGCCGGTCGGCCTGTTGCACGTGCCCGAGACGTCCGTCTGGCTGATCGATCTCGTCGGCGTCGAGCTGTTTCGCAAGCTGCCGCACCGCCGCATGATCCAGAACCTCGCCCGCCTCAATGCGAGCTTCCACGGCCGAGCCTGCGTGACGCGCACCGACCGGCTGCGTTTTCTGCGCACGTACCTGTTCGACGGCCTGCGCGGCGCGGGCAACTGGAAAGCCTGGTGGAGGCAGATCGACCGGGCGACGCAGAAAAAGATCGGCGCAACCGGCGCTCCGGCCGGCCGTTGGCGTGAGATGGCATTTCTTGTTTACGTTTAGCGTTCGGCGGCGCCACGCGAACGTTCGCGTGGCGCCGCCGAACGCTAAACGTAAACAGGAAACAAGCATCGCCGGTTCGTTTCCTCTTGCGTCGATACGGCAACGGGCGTATGATCCCGAACTTCGCCTGGCGGCCACGGAACGCCGCCATTCCTGTGCCGAGGGGCTCATGACGTTTCGCTCCCGCCGGCCCGCCGCTCTGGCCCTGGCGCTTGCGTTCTCGGCCGCGCTGATCGGCTGCAACTCGCTGCAGCTGTGGCCGCCGCCGCCGCCGACCGACCATCCCGAGCGCGAGGCCGTTCCGGGACTGCCGGCCAAGTATTCATTCCCGGTCTCGCAGTTCGTCTTCATCAAGGATTCTGAGATCCAGCGCAATCTGCCGATTTTCAAGGACCTCAGCAACCTGCGCGAACGGGTCTACAAGGAGCTCCGGCTGCCGCCGTCGAGCACCAAGGTGATGGTGTATCTGTTCGAGGACCAGGACCGCTACGAGCGCTTCATGAAGTCGAAATATCCCGAGCTGCCGCGCCGGCGTGCCTTCTTCCTGGCGCAGCCGCGCCGGCTGGGCGGGAACGAGGATCTGCTGGTTTACACGTACTGGGGCGACAACTCAAAGATCAGCCAGGATCTGCGCCACGAGCTGACGCACGCGATTTTGCACAGCGTCCTCAAGGACGTGCCGCTCTGGCTCGACGAGGGACTGGCCGAATTTTTCGAGGTGCCGGCGAGCTGGAACGGCATCAACATGTTCCACATCGAGCACCTGCGGCAGCCGAGCGTCCGCTTCGATCTCGCCCGGCTGGAGCAGTTGACCGAGGTGCAACAGATGACGCCCGCCGAGTATCGCGAGGCGTGGGGCTGGGTCCATCTCATGCTGCGCAGCAGCCCGCCGGCCCGGCAAGCGCTGTTGAGTTATCTACAAGAGCTGCGCACCAACCCGCAGCCCGGCCCCCTGCGCCGCGGCTGGCCAATGCGCTGCACCCGCCCGAGGCGGCGCTGGCCCAGCATCTGCTCGAGCTGGACAACGGCAAGTCCCGTGCAAGCGCCGCCCTTCTCCCGTAGCCGCCACGCCGCGGGGTGAGTCTTCGAACCCCGCGGGTCTCTGGCCTACCGCAACTATTCCGACTTGCGTCGTTTGCTTTTCCTGGCGGGCGCCGGCGGGGCCGCAGCCATCAGCCGGACCGTCCTTCCCGGCGAGCCGTGTGCAGCCAGGCAAGCATGGCGTCGATTTCTGCGTCACCTCCCCACATTTCCCGAAACTGATCGAGCTCACGGTCGTAGTCGTCATCGTTCTTCGGCCTAACGCCACGATCTGCTGCGTCCTTCAAGAGCGCGGCAAGGCGCTCGGCAGGCGGAGGCCCTGCACGCAGCGCGGAGTACAGCCCCGCTGTCCCAGGACTGGCTCGCAGACGTGGCTTGGTCTTCGCAGACACTGTGCTCTTGCGTTTGCTCGGCATCGTTACATCCCCTTCACGCGCGTTGCGCATCACAGCATCTGCTTGTGGCGAAGTGTGCCGGCCGGTCGGCTCATTTTACCTGCGATTTCGATCACGGCGATAGGCCGTGGCCCGCTTTCACGCAAAGAACGTGCTCTGCATCAGCCGGGATTTTATGCCTTTTGCAGTGGGACTTGTGCGACCGGTGCCTTTGGGCGCACTACTATTACAGCAGTCCCGCGCCGAGGATCACCGCGATGCAGACTCTTGTATCCAATCAGAAGGTGGTCGCCGCCCTTGCGCTGGCCCTGTGCCTTGCCACGATGGCCGCCGCCAGCGGTACCCCGACGGCATCGCAAACGCCCGAGAACGACAAGCTCTTGCCGCGGCGCGTGCTGCTGATCGGCATCGGCAACTATCTCTACCTGAACCCTGTTCACGAGGGCAGCCCGCGTTCACAGAGTTTCCCGGGCAGCAGCGTTTCGGCTCTGGCCGCGACGTTCGCCGACGCCCCGCTGCGCATCCCCAGGACGCAGGTGTTCCAGCTCGCCGATGGCGGAGCGCAGCCGCACCCGGCCGAGCTGTCGGTGCTCAAGGCGGCGATCCAGGACTTTCTGGACACCAGCCGGGCCCAGGATCGCATCCTCATCGTGTTCGCCGGCCATGCCACCGAGATCGCCGAAGCGGCCTATCTAGTCCCGGCAGCCGGCCGGCGCGACGACCCCGCCACGCTCTTGCCGCTGGCGTGGGTCTACACGCAAATGGCGAAGTGCAAGGCCCGGCAGAAGGTGCTGATCCTCGACGCCTATCGCTTCCCGCCGGCTCTCGGTTTCGTGCTTCCCGGAGCCGGCGCCAGCGGAGACGGCGAGATGGGCCCGGCGTTCGACAAGGCGCTGCAAAACCCGCCGGCGGGCGTGCAGGTCTGGTCGTCATGCACCAAGGGGCAGCGCTCGATCGAATTCGCACAGGGCAGCGTCTTCTTGCAGGCGCTCAACCATGTCTTGCAGCGTGCGTCGCCGATGACCGGGCTAATCGAGGGCAAGGCCCCGCTGCCGCTGGACGAGGCGCTGGTCAAGCAGGTCAACGAGCGCGTCAAGGAGCTGCTCGGCCCGGAGAAGTTCGAGCAAACCTCGCGCCTGTGCGGCCGACCCCCGCTGGCCGGTGCGGCCTACGACCCCTCCGAGGCGCCGGCGCTGCCGCTCACACTCAAGCAGCCGGTCACGCCGGGCGGGCCGTGGGCCAGCTACGCCGAGGTCGACAACATTCTGAGCGAGCTGAGGCTGATGCGGCCGGCCCAGCCCAGCGGCGCCGCCGCGCAGCGCATGTTGCAGGCGGTCAACCTGCCACGCGTGCCGGCCAAGGCGCTGATCGCGTACCGGCCCGATGATTACAACACGATCGACGAACTGCTCAAGCGGTATCGGGAGGACCGCGAAGCGTTCGCCAAGCAGCGTCCCGTGCGTGCCGTCGTGCTCGACGCGATGGAGGCGTTGCGCAAGAATGACGACATCGACACGCTGGCAGCGCCGAGCGCCGATCGACGCCGCGGCCCGCGCCGCGTTGCTCGAGCAGCAGAAGGTTCCGGGCGAGATGATCTTCGAGCTCGAGCAAGTGCTGAGCGACCTGCGCAGCGTGGACGAGGCGGACCTGACGAAGGAACCGTCGCAGCGCTGGCGGGCCAACTTCGATTACGCCGTGGCCCAGGTCGAGGCCCGGCTGGTACACATTTACGAGTACAGCTTTCTTTTAGGCCAGGTGCGCCGCGACGATTTGCCGCCGCTCGCGCACGGCCAGAACGGCTGGTGCATCGGGTCGCGGCTGACGATCCAGGTGCCCGAGGGCAAGGCGAAGACCTACGCGCGGATGGCCGCCGCCCGGTGGCAGCAGATCGAGAAGGATTACCCCGACACGCCGTGGGCGGTGCTGGCACATCGCGAGCGCCTGCTCGCCCGCGGCCTGCAATGGCGCGCCAGCGCGAGTGAGCGCCGGCGGCTCATGCGCGCCCGACGCGGTTTCTCTCTCAACCCTTGCCAGGAACGCTGCCATGACCGCTACCTACAAACCCACGCCGATCGACACGCGTGGTGCCGTGGCATTGCCGGCCGGACTGCAACAGCTGCTGGAAAAGCTCGCCGAGAACGCGCACGACGTTTGGGCAGCGCAG
The DNA here is from genome assembly GCA_963834865.1 of uncultured Gemmataceae bacterium. Taxonomy (GTDB): domain Bacteria; phylum Planctomycetota; class Planctomycetia; order Gemmatales; family Gemmataceae; genus CAWIDK01. The sequence goes on along the minus strand of CAWIDK010000001.1, from coordinate 308,992 downwards.
CGCCTGGCGCAGGGCTGGACGCACGGGCCGACCCGCGACGACGCGGCCAGGAAGCACCCGTGCCTCGTGCCGTACGCCGACCTTCCGGATACGGAGAAAGAGTACTCCCGGGCCGCGGCGCGAAACCCTGAAGGTGATCCTGAAACTCGGCTACACGATCACCGAACCGCGGTGAGCCGTTCTCCAGGGTCCGTTGCGCGATCCCTGAGGCTTTGAGATGCAACGCCTTGGGCGCCAAGACCCGGTTTGTGCCATGCCTATTTTCGAGGGCTGGATCGGCCCTGCTGCGGCATGGAACACGGCCGCAGCCCCGAATAACTCAGGATGTACCCGATGGCCGGCATGGAACACGGCCGCAGCCCCCGAATAACTCAGGATGTCCCCGATGGCCAAGACAGAGTGAAAAGAAGGGGACGCGAGGACGCGCCCCTTTCTTCGCCCGTGAGGCACGCTGACGCGAGTGAGCCACAGCGAGACGTGCCGCATGATTTTTTCGACAAAACCCTTGACAGCGAGACGCGGCCGTGTTCTCCTAACGCGGCTGGGCGCATGCGCACCCCGTTGCTAAGAAGCGCGCGCTTGTCGAATCGGGTAGATTCAGGATTGTGAGCCGGAACAAGCCATTGCCGCAGACGGGGGCCGCTGCGTTCGGCGACTAGACGCGGGGTGCCGCATGTTCGCAGTCTTGGAGTTTTGGGATTGCCTCTGGATCTGGTGTATCGTGACCCTCGCGCTGTCCGTCTATGCTGGCGGCAAGGCCGCGTATGGGCGTTTCAAGCCTTCCGATGTGGCCAGGTTGCGCCGGCTGGAGGCCAAGGCGGACCTGATTCTCAGACACCTCGGGCTGGAGTACAAAGACCCGGCGAACGGCGAATTATCCGAAGAGGTCAAGGCGCTGGCCGATGACCCGGCCGGGAAAATCAAGGCCATTGCGCTGCATAGGGAGCAAAGCGGGCTGGGGCTCAAAGAAGCCAAGGATGCCGTCGAGTCCTACATGGCCGGGCGCGGTTGAGAGAGGCCTGTTCCGGTTGCCAAGGTCATTCCCGCGTGAGCCGGCAGCAGAGCGCTGTGTTCGGCGGCTTCGTAAGGGGGCGCTTTCCCAAGCGTCGCGTCGTGACGATGCGATGGCCCCGCCGGGTCAACCTGGTCGTTCAGCATCAGAGGGCGAAACATGGCGAGCGAAGTAGCTAAGACGATCTCTACGTGTGCCATATGGCTGGCGATGGCGATGGTGTTGACATTCGGGCTCTTTCGCATGAACGGGAGCACCTTGTTCTTCGCGATCATCACACTGATTATCGCCGGTGCTGCATTCGGAGCAACGGTGGCAGTTTGGTATCAGCCGCCGAGGCTAGCACCGCAACTCGGAGACGAACGGGTGCGCACCGATTCACGTATTCCGGCACCTCAGGAACATGGAATCACGCGCAGGCCTGGCGTGTGAACTGCAAACGCCTGTCGGTGTCGGAAGCGTGCGCCGCCGAACAAGCGAAGAAAGGCGGACGCGACTCGATAATACGAATCTCCTAATTCGTATTATCGAGTCGCGTCCTCCGTCCCTTTCTTGGCCTCAATGTCAGGGTAATCGGCCAAGGCTCGACTCAATGCCTTCATGAATGCACTGAGGCCTTCTGCCTCAACTACTATCCGCAATGCACATTCGGGGCTTGGCTGTACCAGGATGTAGCATCTCGCGAACTCCTCGTTGTCGCGGAGCAGATGAACCGCGGCGTCACCGAATTGACCCAAAAGAACATCATCGCGGTTGGGGACAAACGAGCGGTCACCACCGAGAGTCTCCGCGGCGAGAGCCAGCTTCAGAAGGCCGATGGCACGCGCAAACACGGACAGATCAGCGACTTGCACAGTCAGGTACGTTTGGGGCGATTCAAGCTCAAGCACCCAATCCTGACCTTGCGAAGCCTCGTCGATCGAAACAATCCACCGGGCGCGCCCCTCTTTGGTGAGGAACCCGGGCTCTTCTTCTGCCGGATGGTTTTGGCTACGCTGACTCATATCACTTCCCCTTAGCTCACCTCGTTGCCGTCCTTGTCAACTCGAAAGTAGTCGTCGCCGCCATTGATCTGCACATCCCAGTGATCTGGTAAGCCAGCGTGGGTCCAGTCCTTTATCCATATTCTTTCCTGATCGTCTACGTAACCCTTCTTCCCCCGTTTCGGTCCCTTGGTTATCACCTGCTTGTCAATGATGTCCTCGTTCCTTCTGTTCTTCACTATCTTCGGCTTGAAAGAATGCTGTCCAGCGAATGGCAAGCCGGCATTCCTCATCTGCTCCTCGATCCTCTCGGGCAAACCTGGGCTCACCGGCGACCTCCAGTCCGTTCGCCCTTCTCTGCCGGTTCCTTCCCCAGTTCATCATCTCTTCAGCTCACAACGGCGCCAATCCCAACCCTGTGGCCAACGGTGACTTCCCGCGCGCGGGCAGCGCCTGGTCTGCTGCTGGTCCCTCCGGTCCTCCTTCCTCTATTCCGCACATGCTATTATACGCATGGTCCCGACGTGGCACGCGCTTGTGCCGGTGGGGCCGGTCGGCCAGGCCCACGAGGAAGACGCCCTACTCGGCACGGTGCCGGACTGGCAGCTCGCCGAGCGGATCGGTCGCGACACCAACACCGTCTACCGCCGACGCAAGGCCCTCGGCGCGTTGCAAGCCATCGGAGCCGGACATGATGCCACAAGAGACTCACAGTCATTTGGCCCGCCGCATGACGTTGTCGGTCTTGATGTAGCCGGGGCCGTCCTGCAGCCACATCAGCAGCTCGTCCCGGGCCACGAAGAATCTCCAGACGCTGCTCTGCATCTGGTTAAACGGGTCGGGCTGGTTGATTTCGATGTGCTGATCGTCGCGGAACCGGTAGGTGCCGGCAGCTTCCCGATTGGCGAAGCCGCCGAGCGTACGCAGGGAATTGTCGGCGTGAAACTCGTAGTAATTGTTGCCCTTCTGAGCCCGCCATTTACCGAGCAGCAGCTTGCGTGCCTCGGGACCTTTGACCCATTTGGGATCGGCTGCGAGCTTGTCGCTCTTCTCGCGGGTCTCCCGTTTCGCCGCCAAGTCCTCGTTGGCTGCTTCACTGATCGACATCGTGCCACCGTTCGGCGCGGGCAGGCGCGCCACCTTGACCGCGGTCAACTCGCCCACGCGGGTGTCTCGAAATCCGACGAAAATCCACTCCTCGCGGTTCTTGCGCCACTCGACCCAGGTCTTGACCGGAATTGCTTGCCAGTTGGCGGTGCGCGGATTGCCCACGCCGCCGGCGACGGCACTGGTCACATCGGCAGCAGTGGTGAGCGTGCCGGGACCGAGCACCGCTTCGACTTCGCCGCGCGTCATGCCGATCTGCACCTGCTTGTAATGCTGTTCGTCAACGTTGGCCGCCGGCAGCAGTCGAGCCAGGCCACCGCCGCCCTTGTTGCCGAACCAGCCGAAATACCAACCCAAACCGACGCCGCCGCCGGGCACGCCACACAGACAGCAACCCGCGACGAGCACGCCAGCGAGGATGATTGCGATCTTCGCGCCACCGCCGCCTGCCTTGGGCTCGCTGTTCTTTTTCTTGCGCTTGGGACGATCGCTTTGAGACGTTTCGCCTTCGGCCATTGTGTCACCCCGTAATGAACGACTCGCGTTACGAGATCGAGCGACGAACAGAAACTCGGCTGCATTGTAAAGCGCCGGCAGGTCCTTTGCGCGCTACGCCAGTCCCTGGCTGGTTCCTGACACGGCAGCTGTTAGGTGTTTGATTTTCTCAAGGGCGACCTCGAAGGTTTCCGGTGCTTGTTCTACCACGCGCTCGCGCGTCCGGCTCGCTCAATGCCACCCTCTGTTGCCGCCTCCTCAACTTGCACAAAGATGGAACCGCCTTTTTCCAGCGAAACACTCGATCAAGTGTTTCATGTCGATCCACACCAATCGAAACGCCTCGCAAATCATCCGTCATTCAACGACGCGCTTAACTGTCGGTCAAGAGGCCAACGGTGACCGGCCGAGTATCCCATGAGTTCGCCTGGCCGCGGGATATGTGCGCATGTACACTTTATGCAGAGTCCCGAACTCACCGGACGAAGGAGAATGCCATGAGTGCGCGCTTTCTGCCGAGGTCATGGCCGCCTGTCGTGGCGCTGCAGCCGCCGCGCATCGCAATTCCGTCAACCTGCTCCGGTCCCATCGTCCTCCGCGCAAGCCGAGGTCGCGAGCTAGAGGCCCAGCCAGCGGCGGAGCATGTAGCGGGGGCGTTCCTGGCGTTCCTGGCGTATGAAACTGGATACAGAGATGTTCCTGTGACCGTTTGGATGTACGTCCGCGCGACGGCATCCAGCGATCGGGCCCACAGCAACTCTTGCCGCATGGCGGCACGAAACCCCAGCTGTGAAATGGTGGCCACAAGATGGCATAAAATGGCGTCATCAATTGCCGGCTGTCAGTCTGACCTGAGCACCGGCAAGTTTCAGCCGACAACCGACTAAAGGGGCAAGACCATGCCAAGAACCGTGTCGGGGCCGAGCGAGGTGGACATCTTTCGCCGCCTCGTCGATCCGGAGAAGCCGTTTTTCTCGGAGGAAGCGGCGCGGGGCATTCTGCGTTTGAATTTCGGCGCGGCCGATCAGGAGCGAATGAATGAGTTGGCCGCCCGGAACCGAGAGGGAAGAATCTCGCGAGCTGAAGAGCAAGAGCTAGAAAACTACGTCAAGGTGGGCCAGATACTTGGGATTCTGCAATCCAAGGCCCGCCGCTCGTTGCCGATCGGTGAGCAAACCTTTCGGAAGAAACGGCGTAAATCATGAATCAAGCTTTATTGGAGGACCTTCAGATCCTCGCGGGGAATCGCTGCGACTATTGCAGAATACCCACAGCTCTCGATCCGTTGCCGTTTCAAGTGGATCACATTATTGCCCAACAACATGGCGGCGAGACCCTCCTGGAGAACCTCGCCTGGAGTTGTTTGCATGATAATAAGCACAAAGGGCCCAACATTGCCGGCATTGATCCATTGACGGGTCAGCTGGTGGCGCTGTTTCACCCGCGTCGGCAGCGCTGAGAGAGACATTTTCTCTGGAATGCGGCGATCCTGGTTGGTCGAACGCAACGGCGCGAGCAACCATTCGCGTGCTGGCGATCAACGACCCGGAGGCGGTAGCGTTTCGGGCCGAATTGATGGAGGAAGGCGTTTTCTTTTGACCCGTGGTTCATCGGTGGTTTATCCAAAAACGTGCAATCGTGAGACGCGGCTGCCTCGACCCGGTTCATTAGGTTCCACGCAGGATCGCGGTGAGCGCCGCGTGCAGCGCCTGAGCGTCGGGGAAACGGTGCTGCGGATCGGGGTCGAGGCAACGCTCGATGAGGTCCTTCAGCGCCGGCCGGCACGTGCCGTCGAGTAGCGCGATATCCAACGGGGCCGCGCGGGCCGCCGCCGAGGCCTGAGGGCAGAAACTCCTGCGGGTTGCGGCCGGTGAGCATCTGGAACAGGTTGCTGCCCACGGTGTAGATGTCGGCGGCCGGCGTCAGCAAAGCGTAGGGCTGCTCGCATTCCGGCGGGCAATAGCCGGGAGTCGCGGCGCCTGGCAAGAGCTTCTGGCTGGTGTCGAGGTTGAGGAGCTGGCAGCCGCCGAGGTCGACGACGGTCGCGCGGTCCTGCGTCGACAGCAGCAGGTTCGACGGCTTGAGATCCTGGTAGATGAGCTGCCAGGTCATACCTGGACGCATCGGCTTGGGCTGGTGCAGCGCTTGCAAGACGGCCGCCACCTGAACCATGATGCGCAGCGCCCGCGATTCGGGTAGCCGCCGGCCGGGGGCGCGTTCCAGGATGGCGGCGAGCGATTGGCCGTGCACGGCTTCCATGATGAGGTACGGCTCGGCCAGCAGCATGTCCTGATCGGAGTACACCCACTCGCCGCGGTCCTCAGTCACATAGGGGCCGGCGAGCTGCGGATTGGCGTCGTAAACGAAATCGTTGGGGTGCGGCACCGCGTTGCAGCCGGCGTTGTGCAATAGCACCAGGATGCGCCGCTCCATCTCCAGCGTCTTGCGCGGCAGGCGAAGCTGGTTGGTGAAGCCTTCGTGATCGCGCACCCGGGCGTAAGGGATGACGTTGTAGAACAGGTTGCACTTGATGAGCACGCGGCCGTGGGTACGCAGGTCGCGGCCTTCCAGCAGCAGGCCGAGGCCGCCCGAGGCGAAGAAATCGACGATCTCATAGCGGTGCGCCAGCGGCTGGGCGATGGTGAACGCTTTGCCGCGGTTGTCGCCGCGCGGCACGGCGGTGCGCAGGAAGGGGCGGTCATTCCAGGTGAGGTTGGGGGTGGCATCCATGAATTCACTGGAGCGCCATTGCTCAAGCCGCGGGATAAGCGCAGCGAATCCCGCGGGCGCTACGCTCCCACCCGCGGGATTCGCTGCGCTCATCCCGCGGCTTGGCACCGGCAATCTCAAACGATCTCAAACTTGAACCGTGCCACGCCGCCCAGGATCAGACGCTGCCCCGGCGTGAGCGGATAATCGTGCATCGGCAGCACCATCTCCGTTTCGATCTGCGTTCCAGTATTGCCCGGCAATGGGCGCACGCTCATATTGCCGCTCGACCGCGAGCGCAACACCAGCGCGTGCTGCCGCGATATCTTGCGGGCGGTGAGCACATCGAGCCATTCGTCGAGGTCGATGTCGGGAAAGTTGCCGCCCGGCGCGTCGAGCCGGCCGATCAGCGTCACGTCCTTGCCAAGCGCGAAATAGTGCAGCGGCTGGCGATCGACGTCATACAGCACCAGGCAGCGCGTGCCCGGCGGCGGCCGTTCCGCCGGTGGTCGCGCGGGCGGTTGCGTCTCCGCCGCGCGCGCCACGGCCGCCGCCGGCGCGGCGCCGACGAGTTCCGTGCCACAGATGCAAAACGCGTCGGTATAGTCCGCATCGAAGGTGATGCCGCAGGCCGGACAGAAGCGGCCGCCCGGCGGCAGCGACGGCGGTACGCGCACCGGCGCCGGACGTGACGCGGCCGGCGGCGCCATCACCTCGGCGGTCGGCACGTCGTCCGGCAGCGCCGATCCGCACAGCGTGCAGACCCGCGCCCGGCGCTCGTCGACTGGCCGCAGATACGGCACGTGGGCATGGCCTCCTCCGCGGTGGTGGTGAATGGGTGTAGGGTGTAGGGTGGGTGGAGTCTTCGGAACCCACCATTTTGTAGGCGCCTGCGAAATGGTGGGTTCCGAAGACTCCACCCACCCTACGCTAAACTAAAAATCGATGTCCTGCGCCATGACGATATCCTCCGCGCGCGACGACGCTGCCAGCGAGCGGTTGAGCATTTCCTGCGAAATGGTCCCCTGCTGCAAATACTCGTCCTGCATGGCGCGATACTGGTTGACCATCGCCTGCTCGCCGAAGTCCTGGAACTTGGCGATCAGCGTCTTCAGCACGTTGGCGATGATCGCACGATCGCGCGGGGTCGCGCTGCCCTGGTTCAACGCGTCGATCTTCTGCTGCAGGAACAGCACCTGCCGTTGTACCTCAGCCCGCGCCAGCACCCGCCGCACGTCGCCGGAGCGCTCGGCGGCACGGGCGGCGTCGGCCGTGTACTCCACCACGATGTTCGCTTCGAGCTTCTGCCCCGTCTTGTTCTGGCTCGGCAGGTCATAGCTCAGCGTCGCCTTGGCGATGCGGAATCGCTGATTCGCCGGCCGCGGCGGCAGCGTGCAACGAAACAGAAATTCGTACGCCTTGCCACGCTCCATCTGCTCCAGCCGCAGCGTTACCAGGTGGTGCGCGTTGGGCTGCAGGTCGCCGACGTACAGGATCTCCGGCCGGGTGCGATAGAGTTCGCGCACCTGCAATTCGGGCGACAGCCACAGCAGGAGCTGTACGTTGACCGCGTGGACGTTCTTCTGCGAGGCCAGCGCCTGGCCGAAGAGCTGCTGGGCGACGCCTTCGTCGCGGATGTGGTTGAACGCGCCGGCGAGACTGGTCTTGGCCAGCTCGGTCAGGAATGCGATCTTGCACTCGCCGGTGCCGAAGGCGACGATCGGCACGCGGAAATCCCAGCCGACACGCTTGGCGGTGGCCAGAGCGGACTGCGGGTCGTCGTCCTCGCCGTCGGTCAGCAGCACCAGCTTGCGGGTGCGCGGCGTGTCGTCGATGCCGCCGAGGATCTGGCGGATCGCCTCGAACGCCTGGCCCGCCCGGGTGCCGCCGCCGCCGACCCGGCCCATCTTCTGGATCGCCGCCCACAGCGTGTCCATCTCGTTGGGGCTGACGGCCTGGCAGAGGACGTGTGCCTTGTCGTCGAAGGCGATCAGGGTGAACAGGTCGTCCGCGTTGAGCCGCTCCACCATTTTCTGCACGACGCTCTGGGCCATTTCCCGGCGGCTCGGTACGTCGGAGACGACCTTGTGCGCGAACTTCCCTTCGGTGTAGCCGTCGCCGACTTTCTGCGCTTTCGGATCGTGCCGGACCAGCACGTTCATCGAGCCGCTGACGTCCACCAGCAGGATCAGGTGCGTCGGCAGCATTGCCGGCGCCGGCGCCGCCGGTGCCGCCGCCGCCGCGAGCGCCGCCGGATTGGGCTCGATGGTCACGAGCGCGTAGACGTCCTCGGGCTTGTCGGCCTCGAGGTACGGCCGATCGAGCTTCCAGCGCAGGACAAAAGGTTCCGACATGGTTCGCGTCCTGTTCCCCTTCGGATTTCCCCGAAGGGGTTAGCCGTCACGTTCTATTTTTATCACAACGCAGGTGATATTGTCACCGAATCCCTCCGGCTCCACCAGCGACGGCAGCCGCTGCAGCACGTTGGCGGCCTCGACCAGGCGCCGCGCCAGTGCGGCCGCCGACAGGTCGCGATGGGCCCGCACCATGTTGGCCATCGTCTCCGGTTCCAGGAAGTAGCCTTCCTCGATCAGGCCGTCGGTACACAAAACGATCACGTCGCCCGGCACCACGGGCCAGCGCGACAGGCTCGGCACGCAGCTCTCGGGCAGCACCTCGACCTTGCCGTGGTTCAGCGTGCAGCCGCCGACGCAGCTGCGCAGCGCCCGGGCCACCATGCCCATGCGCAGCACCTGTTCCGGCGGAGTGCCGCGCGCAGCAGCTCCGTGCCGAGGTCGCCGTCCACCGTGAGCTGGTCGACCCACTGGTCGGTGATCAGGTACACGCGACTGTCGCCGAGATTGCCGACGCTCAGCTCGCGGCCTTCGAGCCAGCCGACGGTCAGCGTCGTTCCCATGAGATCGAGGCCGAGGGTCAGTTGTTCCTCGTAGCCTTTTTCCAGCGCCCAGTCGAGGACGCGCTGCGATCCTTCCTGGCACGCCGCGGTCACCTGCTGCGCAAACGTCGCATGGCTGCTGCCGGCATCGAAGCGGTTCTCCAGGATGATCGTTGCGACCAGACTCGCCAGGGCGCCGCTGCCGATGTCGCAGGTCGAGATGCCGTCGGCGACCGCGGCCAAAGTGGCGCCGGGAAGGGTGGCGCCGGGCTCGGTAAATGACCGCAGCACGCCGTGGTCTTCATTTCCCTTGCCCAGCGCCTGCTTGGTCCGGCCTGTCTCGGTGAGGCAGGCGGCATCCCACCGCAACAATCCCGCATACTGCCGCCGCCGGATTGCCTCGTCGTACCGTGCCCGCAGTTCCGCGATCAGCTCCTGTGGTGACTCATAGCGCTGGCGCGGCTCGATCGCCAGCCCGCGCGCCAGGGCCGGGATGATTCCCTCGGGCAGCTCCGGCGCGAACGGCCGCAACGGCGGCAGCCGATGGTCGAATGCCTCCAGTCCCGAGCCCGCGAACCCTTCGGGCAAGAGCCCGGCGCACCAGTAATAGGCGAACAGCGCCAGGTGATAAACGTCGGTGGCGGGCCCGATCTCGGCAGAGCGAAAAGCGCAGACTTCCGGCGGGGCGTAGTGGGCGTTGAAGACCACCGATGCGGGACACTCGCCGCGTCGAAAGAGCCGCAGGTCCAGGTTGGTGATGCGCAGCAGCCGCAGGCCGAGCTCCGCCGCCTCGGGATGGGCGGCAGCCGGCAGCGGCCCCGCGTCCTCGATGGCCGCCGGGTCGAAATTGAGCCAGACGCGTCCGTGGCGATGCAGCTGGTCAAGCGCGTGCGCCACCGACAGCATGTCCGCGATGAGGCCGTGGAGGCGCTCGAGCGGGTCGTGACTCGGCGGCCGATCGCGCCAGGGCCGGTCTGCGGTCGGCGCCGCCGGGCAGATCACCCATTGCCCGCGGTCGGCGTCGACCGTAAGGCAGCCCGGCAGCACTTCCAGGTCGAGCCGGCGCCGGTCCTCAAGCAACGGCCGCCAGACGTGCAAATCGCTCGGCGGAATCCAGTGAACGCGCCAGCGGGCGCCGCCGCCGGCCTCGAGAGTGATCGCATCCTCGACGCGGACCAGGGCCTTGCGCTGCTCGTCGTGGAGTTCGATCGCGCCGCCGGGCAGGGGGCAGCGGCCGGGCGGCAGGCGATCCTCGACAACCTGCAGGTCGGCGTTGCAATGATCGCAGAATTCGCGATCACGCGACACCTTGCCACAGGCGGCACAGACGATGGTCATCACAATTCCCACGCCCATTTCGCCTCCACACCGGCGTCCCGGCTGGCTCAATCATAATACGCGGCGACGCCCGTCGCAACGCGCGGTACAACAGAGAGTACGTCGCGAAACCGCAAGCGAGCTTCGGCGCGATTGCCCAAACGCGAATTCACGCCATGACGCGCATCGCCATTCCCGGTGACGACCCGCCCCAACTCCAGGACTCGCCGCACCTTGACCGGCTGCGCCCCTACGGCGAAGTGATCCTCCATCGGGACCGTCCCGCTGACGACGAAGAGAAACTCCGCCGCGTCGCCGGCGCCGCCTGTCTCATCAACTCGCGCAGTGCATTGAAATGGCCCGGTCCGCTGCTGCGCCGTGTCCCCGGCTTGCGCATGATCACCGTCTGCGGCATCGGCACCGACTCGATCGATCTCGAGACCGCGCGGCGCTCGGCATCGTCGTCTGCAACGTGCCGGGCCGGACCGCGCCGATCGTCGCGGAACACGCCCTCGCGCTGATGCTCGCCATCGCCCGGCGCACCGGCTACCAGACGCAGCTCATGCGCCAGGGCGGCTGGCGCACCGGCGACAATCTTTACCTCCGCGGCAAGACCCTCGGCGTCGTCGGCGTCGGACCCATCGGCGCCCAGCTGGCACAGCTGGGCCGGGCCATCGGCATGACCGTGCAGGCCTGGACCTTCCATCCAACGCCGGAGCGCTCGGCCGAGCTGGACATTCCCTTTGTCGGGCTCGACGTTTTGCTGCGAACCTCGGACGTTGTCAGCCTGCACGTGAAGCTCACCGACGCGACGCGCGGCCTGATCGGCCGGCGTGAGCTGGCACAGATGAAGCGCGGCGCGCTGCTCGTCAACACAGCCCGCGGCGCTGTGGTGGACACGGTCGCGCTGGTCGACGCGCTGAACGCCGGCCACCTCGGCGGCGCGGGGATCGACGTGTACGACGTCGAACCGCTGCCGGCGGATCATCCGCTGCTGGCCTGCGAACAGGTGGTGTTGACGCCGCACGTTGCCGACCAGAATCCGGAGGGAATGGAGATTCTCAACCAGGGGGCGGTGGACAACGTGATCGCGTTCCTGAAGGGCCGTCCGCAGAATCGCGTCACGTGACCCTCACGTCTCCTGTGGGGCACGTTTTTTACGTGCCCGGTTTTCCTCGGGCACGTAAGAAACGTGCCCCACAAGAAACGCTGCCTACCACCGGCGCCGCGCCGCGGCGAGCATGGCGGCGGCCTCCTGGCGGGTCGTTTCGCCGCGGGCGGCGCCGCGCAGCATGCTGGCAAGCTCCTCGAGGCGCTCCGTCTCGTCGAGGTAGTTGATGGTCGTCGCGGTGCGCTTGCCGCGGCGCTGCTTGTGGATCGTCCATTGATGGCGGGCGTAGCTGGCGACCTGCGGCAAATGCGTTACGCAAATGACCTGATGTGTCTTGCCCAGGGCCGCGAGCTTGCCGCCGAGCACGTCGCCGAGCCGGCCGCCGACGTTGGCGTCGATTTCGTCGAAGATGAGCGTGCCGACCTGGTCATGGCCGGCCAGCACGGTTTTGAGCGCGAGCATGGCGCGGGACAGCTCGCCGCCGCTGGCAACTTTGCGCAACGGCCGCGCCGGCTCACCGCGGTTGGCCGCCAGCAACAGCTCGAGCTGCTCGAAGCCGTCGGCCGGCACGTCGGCGGTCAACGGCTCGTTGGCGGGCACCGCGGGCTGCAGCTCGGCATCGAGACGTGCCTCGGCCATCCCCAGCTCGGTCAGCTCCTTCTGCACCTCGCCGGCAAAACGCCGCGCCGCCTTCTGCCGCTGCCGGCTTAGGTCCTCGCCGGCCGTGCGCAGCGCACGCCACGCGGTCTGCAGCTCGGTTTCGATAGCGGCCCGATCCTCCTCCTGACCGGCGAGCGCCGCTTCCTGCGCGTCGAGCGTTTGGCGATACGCGATTAGCTCGTCGATGCCGTGGCCGTACTTCGTTTCGAGCCGGCGCAGCAGCTGCAGCCGCGACTCGATTTCCTCGCGGCGGGCTGGGTCGGCGTGGATGCGATCGGCAAAGGGTCGCAAGGTCCCGGCGAGGTCCTGCGCCTCGGCAGCAATCGCAGTGAGTCGGCCGGCGACCTCGCCGAGCACCGGATCGAGCCGAGCCCAGTGCTCCGCCTCGCGCTGCAGCTTGCCGAGCCCCTCGAAGATCGAGCCGTCCTCGTCGTACAGCCGATTGCAGGCGGCGGCGGCGAAATCCTGCAGTGACTGGGCATGCGCGAGCTTTTCGCGCTCGCGCCAGCGTCACCGTCTCGCCGGGACGCAGGTTCGCCTGGTCAAGCTCATCGCGCTCGAAACGGACCAACGCCAGCTCACGCAGCCGCTGCTGGCGATCCGCTTCGAGACCGCCCAGCCGCCGGCGCCGCTCGCGAACCTCGGCGGCATGGCGCCGGTAGGTTTCGCGTAGTGCATCGAGGTCGCCGTGGGCGTCGAGCGCCCGGAGCTGGTATGCGGGTTCGAGGAGCAGCTGGCTCTCGCGCTGGCCGTGGATGTCCACCAGCAGCGCTCCGAGCTGGCGCAGCGTGGCGAGCGTGGCCGGCTGATCGTTGATATACGCGGCGCTGCGGCCGGTGCTCGACACGCGGCGCATCAGGATGAGCTGGTCGTCGTCGAGCGGTCCCTGCAGGATGTCCTCGACGGCCTGGCGCAGACCGGGCTTGGCCAGCTCGAAACGGCCGACGACGCGCAGCTCCTGGGTGCCGGCGCGGAGCAGGTCGCTGGAGCCGCGCTCGCCGATCAACAGGCCGAGGGCCGAGAGCAGCAGCGTCTTGCCGGCGCCGGTCTCGCCGGTCCAGGCGCAGAAGCCGGGCTGCAGCTCGACGCGCACGTCCTCGATTAGGGCCATGTTCTGTACGGATAATTCACGTAGCATTTGTATGCGTCCAGGATCCCCAAGCCGCGGGATGAGCGCAGCGAATCCCGCGGGTGCAAGCCTTCGACCCGCGGGATTCGCTGCGCTCATCCCGCGGCTTGTGCGCTGCCGGTTGTTACCATTATCCAGGCCATGCCGATTGTGCGAGATCTGCGGACCAGGAAAATGTTGCCGATTTTCCTAGACTGTCTATTGACTGCGGCTGAACCGCCGGTTAGGCTAGTATCTACCGCCGGGGAGGGCATGTCGCCCCGGCCGATACCCGAGTGCCATCCTAGCCTGTGACGACTTGACTTGCGGCGCGCGACCGTCCTAACCAGTCGGAGAGTGACACCATGGCAGCGCACGTTCCCGGCGTTTGGGGCATTGACCTGGGGCAATGTGCCCTCAAGGCGATTCGGCTCGAAATGAAGGAAGGCCAGGTGGTCGCCACCGCCTTCGATTACATCGAGCACCCCAAGATCCTCAGCCAACCCGATGCCGACCCCGACCAGCTCACCCGCGAAGCGCTCGAGCAATTCCTGTCGCGCAATAGCCTGCGCGGCGACATGGTCATCATCAGCGTGCCGGGCCAGAGCGGCCTGGCCCGCTTCGTCAAGCTGCCGCCGGTCGAGGAAAAGAAGATCGCCGACATCGTCCGCTTCGAGGCCAAGCAGCAAATCCCCTTCCCGCTCGAAGAGGTCGTCTGGGATTTCCAGAAGCTGTCGAGCGGCTCGCTGTCGGGCGACTTCGTCGAGACCGAAATCGGCCTGTTCGCGATGAAGCGCGAAATGGTCAACCGCGCCCTGCAGCAGTTCAAGGAGGTCAACGTCGAGGTCCACGTCATCCAGATGGCGCCGCTGGCGCTGTGCAACTTCATCGCCTACGATCAGCTCGGCAAGGGGCCGGAGGGCGCCGCGCCGGGCGAGGACGATGGCGGCAAGAAACAGTGCGTCGTCGCGCTCGACATGGGCACCGATAGCTCCAATCTGGTCATCACCGACGCGGGCAGGATCATCTGGCAACGGCCCATTCCGATCGGCGGCAATCACTTCACGCGGGCGCTGACCAAGGATCTCAAGCTCACCTTCGCCAAGGCCGAGCACCTCAAGCGCAACGCGGCCAAGTCGCCGGACCTGCGCAAGATCCTCGCGTCGCTCAAGAGCGTGCTCAACGATTTCGTCGGCGAGGTGCAGCGGTCGCTGGGCTATTTCACCAACACGCACCGCGACGCGCAGATCCAGTACATGGTCGGCCTGGGCAACGCCTTCCGCCTGCCGGGCCTCAAGCAGTTCCTGCAAGAGAAGCTCCAGCTCGAGGTACGCAAGCTCGGCAAGTTCGAACGGCTGACCGGCGAGGCGGTGACGGTCGCTCCGACCTTCAGCGAGAACATCATGGGCTTCGGCGTGGCCTATGGCCTGTCGCTGCAAGGGCTCAAGCAGGCCCGGCTGCACACCAACCTGTTGCCGCACGAGGTGCGCATCGAACGGCTGGTGCGCGGCAAAAAGCCGTGGGCGGCGGCGGCGGCAGCCTGCTTGCTGGTCGCGGTCGCCGGGCTGGCGGTGGCCAAGGGGATCGAAAACAGCTATGTGACCGGCAAGGAGATCGACGGCGCCAAAGGCCAGCTCAAAAAGGTCCTCGAGGACGTGAAGAATGCCGCGTCCGAATATGACGGCCAGGTCCAGCGCATCGAGAAGAGCAACCAGAACCTGGTGCGTCTCTCCGCCGGCACCAAGGAACGGCTCAACTGGCAGCTCCTGCACGAATACGTCAACTACGCCTTGCCTCTGCCCAACGGCGAACGGTTGGCCGAGGTCGGGATGGCCGGCACGCAAATCCGCAAGCAGTTCCTCAATGCGGACGCCCTCGAAGCGTTCCGGTTGCTGGAGGCTCGGCGCTTCCCCGACCCCAAAAAGCCGGTGGACAAGGTCAAGGCGCAGGAAGAGGACCAGAAGATCAAGAAGAGCCTCATCCAGATCAACATCGAAGGGATCATGCAGCTGTACACGGACGACCTGGCGCCGTATTTCCGCAAGATATTCAAGGATGGCGATCAGCTCTTCGGGATGGATGACACGGAAAAGAAGCAGGTCACCGAATTCGTCCTCGCCAAGGATCAGGAAGCCAAGGACAAGACCAAGCTGCCGAAGGCCGGCTGGGTCATCGAAGTCCGCGGCTACACCTACCACAAGGACGAGATGCCGTTCGTCATGGCGACGCTGGTCGAGAACCTGCGTAATCCGGATTACCGGCGCAACAAGAACTGGTTGCTGAAGCAACCCAAGGATGTTCAGGAACAGTTCAACGCGATGGACGAAGCGATCGGCAAACAGCTCGGCTATGTCTTTGTGTACAAGAAAGAAGTAGTGCAGAACCCCGCGCCGGGATCATTCACGATCATCGGCAACAGCAACCTGCGCTGCTGATCAAGGGCGAAGGCGAAGGCAAGGGCGAGGGCAAGGGGGGCGGCGGCGGACCAGGCGGCGCCATCCAGATGGGGAACATGGGCAAAAGCGGCGGCGGGGACACTGGCGGCAAGGACGGCAAGGACGACGGCGCCGGGTTGCAGGCCAAGCGTGAAGGCTGGACCGCCATCGGCGAGGTGGCGGTAGCCGTCCTCGGTGGCGGCGGTGGCGGCGGGGGGGGGGCGGCGGCGGCTTCGGCGGCGGCATGGGCGGTGGGGGCGGCGCGGCGCCGAAAGGACCAGGTGCCGGTATGGGCAAGGGCGGCGGCGGTGCCGCCCCGATGGGGCCGGGCGGCGGCTTCCAGGGCGGCAAGAAGGAAGAAGCCCAATCCGGCGGCGTCGCGCTGCAGCCACGCACCGAGTTCAACGTCCTGCTCGTCTGGCGTGAACCCCAGCCCAGCGCGCCACAGCCGGCGCCCGAAGCGGCGGACCCCAAGAAGTAGCAATGGCGGCTCGTAGTGACCCGCTTGAGTGGGTCCAAGGTCGTCTTTGACGCACTCAAGCGGGTCACTACGAGCGAGACTGACCCGCTCAAGCGGGTCACTGCGAGCGAGACCCAGGTGGCGATTTCGATTTCCTCCTCACCGGTGAACCTCATGGCCGTGAAGATCGATAAAGACGCCCTGCTTAAGCACCGTTTCTGGATCATGGTCGGCCTGTCGGTGCCGTTCGCGCTGCTGGCGATCTTGCTGCTGGTGACCAGCGTCAGCGGCCAGATTGACGGCGTCCGCAAGCAGCTCAAGTCGCTGTTCGACACGGCCAAGAAGACCACGGACATCAAGACTCCCGAGGAGATCCTCATCAAGAAGACGGATGCCGACATCCTCTTCGACAAGGAATCCAAGGCGTGGGAGGCCGCCTACAACGACCAGGCGTCCCTCTTCCGGTGGCCCCCGCGCCTCGAGGCCAACTACCATTTCGCCGACGGCCTGTTTGCCAAGGAGATTGGCGTCAACAAGCTGCCCGCCGAAAAAAGCGAATGGCCCGCCGACAAGAAGGATGAGCTGCTCCACGGTACGCTTGTGGACGCCGACGATACCCAGTTCAGGCTGCTCGATCGGAACGGTAAGACCGTCCACACCTTTTACATGACGCCCGAACTGATCAAGGCCGGCCTGGTCGACCGGCAGAAGGACAATCAGGCCGTGCCGCTCAACCAGCTGCGCAATCAGCCGAAGGACGTGCTGGTGGCGGTCGGCTACCAACGGACACGCTATTTCGGCGATCGCCTGACCAGCAAGGAGCAGCTCGAGTTCGCCAAGACCTACCTGAGCCAGATTCCGCCGATCCTGCGCCAGATCGACCCGTTGCGGATCGAGACGAACGAGGACGACCGCAAGCCGTTCATTGCCGGCGTCGTCCAGGTGCGCGCCGATGGCAGCTGGATGCCCGATCCCGCCCAAAGCAACGACGACGAGATCCCCGTCAAGTTGAAGGACAAGCTCGTTCCGCCGGAAGGCTCGCGTTTCCTGCGGTTCCTTGCGAAGGACTGGAACATCCAGAGCGACATTTCCGACGAGGCGTGGATTGCACAGGAAGACCTGTGGATTCAAAGCGAGATTTACCGCCTCATTCGCGTCGCCAACGATTCGATCAGCAAGTTCACGCCCATCAAGCAGGACCACAAGGCGAAGTGGGCGATGTTCCGCAATCCCTATTTCCAGATGGAGCTGCAGCTCAAGGACAACAAGAACATGGAGGTCAAGATCACCAACCTGCTGCAGCGCCGCCAGAAGATTGAGGCCATGAAGATTCGCGTGCGCTTCGCCGACGGCGGCAAAGCCGAGCCCGAAGTGATGCCGCTGGTCACCGAGAGCAAGTATGCCGACCCGCTCGAGCCGTATGGCGATCCCAAGGGCAAACACGTTCGCGTGATCCCGGTCCGGCTGGCGCTGGCCGGCAGCGAGAAGCGGACCGGCATCTTCGGCCTGGAACAGGTGCTGACGTGGGAGACGGCCGCGGTCAAGCGCATCGATCAGATCGCGATCGGCTCGAAGGAAGCCGACAACGTCTCGCTGTCGCAAAAGAACTACGCGATCGGCGTGCAGCCGCTCAAGGTCGAGAAGAAGGCAGACGCCACCGACAAGGAAAAAGAGGGTGGTGGTGGCGGTGGCGGCGGCAAGATGCTCGGCATCGGCGGCGGCGGCATGCAGGGCGGTGGCCCCGGTGGCGGCGGCGGCGACAAGGCGGCAGCCCCGCTGGCCAACGGGTTTTTGCCCGATCGCTATCAGGAAGTCACCCCGCAGTTCCGCCGCATCCCGGTGGCGGTCGTCCTAATCGTCGATCAAAACCAGGTGGATCGCGTGCAGACCGCGTTCAACAACTCGAAGCTGCGCTTCCTGACGACGCAGGTGCTGCTCAACCACTATCCCAAGAGCCTCAAGCCGGAACTGCCCGCGGACAAAGCCGGCGACGAGAAAGCCCCCGGCGGCGGCTCGCCGTTCGGCGGCGGTGGCGGCTTGCCGTTCGGCGGCGGCGGCTTCCCGCTCGGCGCCGGCGGCGGCTTCCGCCCAATGGGCGGGGGCGCGGGGCCTTTCGGCGGCGGCGGCGCGCAGCCGGCAGCCGCGGCGCCGGTCGACGAGATGGAGACGAACATGGAGTTGGTGCTTTACGGCATCGTCACGCTCTACGAGCGCTACCCGCCCCGGGCCGTCCAGGGCGAGGGCGCCAAGACGCCGTGACCAAGGGGTAGCGGAATTCGCAAGAATTCCGCCGGCTTAGGAATCGGAATTCTGGCGAAGTCCGCTACAGGGCATCAACAATCGGAATTCTTGCGAATTCCGCTACGATCGCGTGCTTCTGCAAGAGCCTTGGCACCCACTGCCACGAGTGAAGGGGAACCTGCGATGGCCAAAAAGCCTGATATGACCGCGGTGAAGGATTTCTTTTTCAAGTACGGCGAACGGGTCGGCCTGTTCACCTGCATCGGCGTGGCCCTGCTGCTGCTCGTCATGGGCTTCGCCGACGCCACCGGCCCGGGCACCCCTGGGGGCGAAGGCTGGGACCTCACGCTCAAGAAGGTGGGCAGCCCCATCAAGCAGAAATTGGCGCACCCCCCGATGAGGATAAGGTAAAAAAGGAACGCCCCGGGCAAGTCGTTGTCCCACCCACCGACTGGCAGCTAGTCAATTCGAATGCCACCCCCGGCGCTTACATCAACGGCGGCGAGAACTTCGTGATTGGCCGGAGCAATCCCGTCGTGTTCAATGCCCTCCGCGACGACAGCAAGTTCCAGGTGGACTATATCCCGCGCTGCTACGAACATTATGAAGTGACGAAGAACAACACCCAGGTGCTGACCGTTGGCAGCCCTGCGGACGCCGGGGCCGGCATGAAGGGCCCGGCCGGCGCAGGCGGCGTTGGCGGCGTCGGCGGCGTGCAGGGCGGCGGCGCCAGTGCCGGCGGTCCGAACCTCGCGCACGTCCTCCAGCCGAAGCCCATCCTGGTCGTCACCGGCATCTACCCGATGAAGCGGCAGGTGGACGAGTACGTCAAGGCGCTGCGCATGCGCAACGTCAATGAGCTGATCGCGAGCAAGGAAATGCCGATCGTCGCGGGCATCAACGTCTTCCGCGAGGAGATCGGCCCCGACGGCAAGAAAAAGGATCCGACGCCGCTCATCTATTTCGACGCCAAGAACAATCCCAACGGCCCCTATGTCGATCCGCTGCTCAACAAGGAGCTGAGCGAGGCCATTATCGAGCAGGCGAATCCCAAGCAGTACAGGCTTGTCGTCCACGAGGGCCTGGTCACGCCGCTGCCGAAGCTGCCTGAGGGCGTCGCCTATCCCAAGCTGCGGATCGAGGGCGAATTCTGGCCCAAGGCCGACGAGATGGTCGCCGAGGCGGAGAATCCGGCCGGCCAGGGCGGTCCGGGCATGCCGGGCGGTCCGGGCATGCCGGGCGGTCCGGGCATGCCGGGCGGCCTGAATCCCAAGGGCGGCGGCGCCCCGGGCATCCTCGGCGGCAACAAAGGACCCGGCGGCAAGGGGCCGCCGATGGGCGGCGGCGGCGACACCGAGGGGCCGCCCGAAACCCCCACGAAGCCGGTCTCGCTGAAAGAGATCGAGAAGACCAATGCCGAGCTGTACGCGCGCCTGGCCAAGAACTCGTTCAACATCTTCCACCCCTACGGCCAATTCCTCCCGAAAGAGGGCGACGCCGCCAACGCCGTCGAGCGTTTCGGCTTTAGCGCCCTCAAGGACGGGATTGCGTCGGGCGGACCGGGCGGTGGGGGCATGCCGGGCGGTGGGGACATGCCGGGCGGGCCAGGGAAGCCGCCGGGGATGCCGCCGACCGGGCCAAAACCCGGGGGAGGCGGAGGCGCTCAATCCGGGAGGCGGAGCGCTCAATCCGGGAGGCGGCAAGGGCCTGGTGCCTGGCGACAAGGGGCCGGGTCCCGGTCCCGCCGCGGTGGCTGGGGCGGGCATCTATGACGCCATCGTTCGTTTCGTCGACCTCGACCTCAAGCCGGGCTACACGTACCGCTACTACATCCAGGTGCGTTTCCAGAATCCCAACTATGGCAAGAAGAGCGAAGTGGCCCAGCTGCTGTTCGCGGACATCAAGGAGCTGGTCTCCGAGGGCGAGTGGACGCCGACGCCGCAGATCACCATCCCGACGACGTATCACCTGTATGCGGTGGATCAGTTCCAGTACGACTTCCTGGGCGAAAAGAATCTGCAGGTCATCAACTACAAGAAGAACTCGAAGGAATTCAAGCCGGCGGACAGCGATCATGCCGTGGTGCAACTGCACCGCTGGTTCGGCCGCGGCGGCGATTACCTGGTCGGCGACTGGGCCATCGTCGAGCGGCTCGTCGTGCGCAAGGGCGAGCAGATCGGCCAGACCGAGATGATTGTCGAGATCCCGACGTGGAACGCGGGCAAGGGCGGCTTCGAGATGCGCCACACGCTGCCGCCGTCGGTCAAGGGCCAAAAGACGCTCGGGCCGAAGCCGGGCGTGCCGCTCGATTTCGTGCCGACGGTGACGTCGCCGGACGGCAAGCGCAAGGACAGCGTCCCACCGATCCTCGTGGACTTCGAGGGCGGCAAGAAGAGCACGAAGATCCTGGGCGGCGGCACGACCGAGGACGCCGCCGTCGACCTGTTGATCCTGACGCCGGACGGCCGGCTGATCGTGCGCAATTCGCGCGCCGACGCCGAGGCGGTCATCAGCGATGGTACCGAGGCGGGGACGAAACGGCAGGATCGCGTGGTGGCGTGGCGCAAGCGCAACCAGGAAGCGATCAGCGGCGGCGCCGGCGGCGCCGGCGGAGGCGGTGCGCCGCCGATCCTGGGGAACAAGAATTAAGGTTGCCCAACGGGTCGTAAGTTCGTAAATGTCGAACTGACGAACAAGCATTGCGGGAGGCTGCATCATGAAGCGCACACGGTTCACGACGATCGTCGCTCTCCTGGCGCTCGCGCTGGCCGGCGCTGCCGGGCCCCTGGCCCGGTCGCAAGACAAGGAAAGCAACAGCGGCTGGGTCGACCTGCTCGCGGGCGGCGACCTGACCAAATACTGGTTCACCGAAGGCAACTGGAAGCTCGACAAGGACGGTGTCGTCGCGCTGGTGCCGCGCGAAGGCGAACGAGGCTGGCAGCGCTACCACATGTATCTGTGGGCCAAGCAGAAGTACACCGACTTCGAAGCCGACTTCGAGTACAAGGTCGCCAAGGCCGGCAACAGCGGCTTCTATTTCCACGCCGGCGACCTCAAGGACCCGGTCACCAACGGGATCGAGGTACAGATCTACGACTCGGCCGACAAGCCCGCCGACGCCAAGCTGAGCGATCACGACTCCGGCGGCATCATCCCGGGCGTGCCGCCAACGAAGAACGCTGCCAGGCCGGCCGGTGAATGGAATCGCATGCAGGTGACCTGCAAGGGCACCAAGGTGCAGGTGCGGCTCAACGGCGAGGTCGTCAACGAGGTGAGCCTCGATGAGGGCAAGCTCAAGACGCGGCCGCCGACCGGGTACATCGGCTTTCAGGATCATGGCATGCCGCTGTGGCTCCGCAATATCAAGGTCCGCGAGTTGAAGTGATGAGCGCTCCGATGCGCACACTCTGGACCTATCGGTGGGCAGAACGCTGCCCATGCAGAAAAAGGAACCGGCCGGACTGCGGGTCCGGCCGGCTCAAGCCGATGGGATAATGAGGAAACGGCGGACGCCCCGCAACGACGGTCGCCCATCCGGCGCTACAGAACGCCGCCGCATGACGATTAGTGCAAGCGGTGTGCCAATTACGACACTAACCCACGTCGACGTATTCTTTCCGCGCGAAGATGACCGCCCCGGCCGCAAGCAGCACCACGGTCGCGCCGGCGAGGACCAGGCAGGCGGTGGTGCCGCTGACCGTCTGGTAGATGAGGGGATTTTCCGGGCGAATGCCGAAGCCGCCCGCCTCGTCGTACATCATGCAGCGCATGTAGAAACTGAGCGAAAAGCGCTTGAGGTCGCGCGGCAGGTTGCCGACCACCATCTCGATGAAGAACGAGTACAACAGCGCCAGCACGGCCGCGTGCCGAAAGGCGGCCGCGAGGAGATGGAACAGCGCTGCAAAGGCGACGGTCCCGCACAGCACCGCGGGCCAGTAGAGCTCCAGCGCGAGCAGTCCGGGCCCTCCGCCGGCCAGACAGATCAGCGCGAAGCCGCCCAGGTTGAGCAGCAGGCACCACGGCAACAATGCCGCGTACTTCGCCAGGTAGATCGCCGGGCGCGGCAACGGCCGTGTCAAGACCCAGAGCAGGTTCTGCGCCTCGCGTTCCCGACCGACGCCTTCGATGGCAAAGGCGATGCTCCAGAGCGGCAGCAGAAACGCCGCGACGATCTCGAAGACGACCCAGCGCGTGAACTGGTAGAAGCTGCTCCCCTCGTAGACCGAAGCGCGAAAGGCGGCCAGGACCGCGTCGCGCACGGTCGAGGCGGGCGGCTGCCACGCCAATGCAGTCGCCTCGGTCAGCTCGTACAGGTGAATTACGTAAAATCGGCCGCGTTCCTCGGGATAGCGATCGAACGCACGATTGTAGACGCCCATGCGCGTGCTGACAAAGACGATGAACAACGTCAGCGCCAGGAGGCCGAGGGCCACCCACACCATGAGATGGGCTCGCGCCTGTCGCAGAAAGCTCAGCCGGACCAGGAACCACCACGCCCGCCACGCGGACGGCGCCGGCGGCACGGCAGCAACGGTTTGTTCGCTCTTCGACACGGACATGGCGTTATCCATTACTACGTAGGTCAGCCTTTCCAGGCTGACGCAAACACGGTCAGGCTGGAAAGCCTGACCTACGGTGCTTTCTCCACCTTTGCCGGCGGCACGGGAATGATCGTGTTGGGCCCGCCGTGCTGCCTCTCGATGTTGGTGCGCAGCCCATTCAGCTCGTTGCGGATGCCGATCAACTCGTTGGTCACGCCCAGCGACGGGTCGCGGACCGTTAGCGCCTCGCCCAGCCGCAGGCCCGCAAGGACCGCCAGGACCACGGCCACAAAGAAGATGGCCCCGCGGATGGCACGCAACTCGCGCAGGGCGCAGGGCGCGTTCGGCCTGTTCATCGGTCATGGCGTCCCCCGCAACCGATCGAGCGCCGCCTGTGCGTGCCGGGTCGTGAGCGCGCCCGCCGCTCCCTTGGCCAGCACGTCGAGCGCCGCGGCGCCTCGACGGTGCCGCACATGTCCAGGGCTTCGACCGCACGGACCAGGCGCACTTGCGCGGCGGTGAGTGTACCGGTCGTCAAGCGCAGCAACAGCGCCTCGACACGCCGGGTCGCTTCGAGGGTCGCGCGACTGCCGGCGCCTTTTTGCAGCGCCGGCACGGCCAGGTCGGCGAGCCGAATCAGCTCCTCGGTGGCGGCGGAGCGATCCTCGAAGCTGTCGCTGTCCAGGTCGGCAATCAGCCGCTCCAGCTTTTTGGGGTCGGGCGGCACCGCCGGTTTGACGTGCTCGCGCAGCAGCGGAACTGCCTGCCGCGGTGCCGCGGCCAACCGGCGAATGCTCTGGTAAGCCTTGTGGGCGTCGTCGCCGATGAGGTCGTCCCAGAGCGCAGCCGCAACCTTGGGATCGATGTCGAGGGCTGCGGGCGGCGACGGCCTCGACAGGCTCGCCGCGTCCCACACGAGGAGCGTGGTGTCGCTACTGCCCGAGACGAGCCGGCGGCCGTCGGACGTGAATGCGAGCGCGCTAACGGGCCCGCCATGTCCCTCGAAGCCGCCGATGCTCTGCTGGCCGCTGACATCCCAAATCTGAATCGCGTTTGCCGGGCCCCTGAATGCAATCAAGCTTCCGTCGGCGGAAAACGCCACCGCCGTCGGGCCGCCGCGCGGACGTGTCGGTCCGGCCATGCCGCCAAGGGGCACGGCCAGCCCCGGCGCAGCCGGTTCGGGTTTGGCTGCAACATCCGCCTTGCCGAAGCGCCCGCGTTCCCGGCCGCTGGCGAGCTCCCAGAGCGAAACGGTGCTGTCGGCATTCGCGCCGGCCAGCACGCGTCCATCCGGCGAGATGGCGATGCTGCCCACGCCGTGCTCGGCCGGCAGGGCGAACTTGCGCAGTTCCTTGCCCGTGGCGACGTCCCACAGCCGCAGCACCGTGGTCGGGGCCGCGGCGGGTACGTTAGCGCCCTTCTTCGTCAACGCCGAATTGTTGGGCGGGACCTGCCCAATCAGGGTCTTGCCGTCCGGCGTGAACGCGAGGGTCATCGCGCCGCCGGCCCGGATGGGGCCGCGAGCGACCCCACCGTTGCCGGCCGGATTCCCCACTTGCAAGGCGACCTGCTGCACCTCGGTGCCCTTGACCAGGTTGTAAATACGGATGGAGTCGCCGAGCGCGCCCACCGCGGCCAGCATCTTGCCGTCGGGTGAATACGCGACCTTGGCGGCCCCGTTGGGATGCCCCTTAAACTCGGCCGTCGACTTGCCAGTGGCGGCGTCGTGCAGCGAAAGGACGCTGCCGACACGGGCGCACGCAATCGACTGGCCATCCGGCGCGATGGCCATCGACATCGTAATCGGCGGCGCGGGGAAATGGCTGGTTTCGCGCGCGTCGGCAAGGTCCCAGCAACGGATCACGCCATCGGAGCCGCGTGACACAGCTGTCTTGCCGTCGCGGGAAAGGCCGACGTTGGTGACAGGACCACGATGCCCGCCGGATAGCGGCAACTCCTTGCCGGTAGCCGCATCCCACATGCGGAGCGTATTGCCGGACGTGGTCGCGACCGTCTTGCCATCGGGCGAGAATGCGAGGTTGCGCAACTCGCTGCCGCTGCTGACCAGGACGATGGCGGCCGCGGGTACCGGAGCGGGCGCCGTGTCGCCGAACTGGTGCAGCTCATTGCCGGTGGCGACGTCCCAGAGGCGGGCTACCTGGTCGCGGCCGTACCCTAAAACGGTCTTGCTGTCCGGACTGAACAGCAGCGTGGCGACACTCTTCGGGGCGTCGATCTTGCGGATTTCGCTGCCGTCGGCAGCATCGTGCAGGTGGATGCCCACGGCGGTGCCGAAGGCCACGACCTTGCCGTCGGGCGAGTACGCGATGGCGGCGGCGCCCCTGGGCATTGCGCCGATCCGGCGAATCTCCTTGCCGGTCTCGACCTCGCACAGCCGGACAAAGAACGTGACCTTCTGCTGGTCGGACTCCTGTTCCGCGCTGGCGATCGTCTTGCCGTCAGGGCTGAACGCGACGCCATCCGTTTCGCCGAAAGGCCGGCCACCGACCACCACCAGGCGTAGCAGTCCCTGGTCCGTCTTGCCCTTGATCTGACGAATTTCGTCGCCGGTGTCGGCATCGACCAAATGGATCGCCCGATCGCCGCCGCGCAGCGCGAGCGTCTTGCCATCGGGCGCGAATTGCAGCGAAACGGCGCCGCTGGGCGGACCGGGGAAACGGCGGATTTCCTTGCCGGTGTCGGTGTCCCATAGCTGGATCTTGTTATTGTCGACGACGGCGGCCAACGTTGTGCCGTCCTTCGACAGCGCCGTCACCAGCGAGGCCGACCCCGGCGGCAGGGCCAGGTTCAGCGCCTGCCGCGCCGCCTTCGCGGCGACCGGGCCGGCCGGCGCGGAACCGACGGATTTCCTTGCCGGTGGCGCGCTCCCACAACCGAATTGTCCGGTCCTGGGGGCTGCCGGTCACCACCGTCGTGCCGTCCGGCAGGAACTCCACTTGAGTGACGGCGTCAGACTGCCGCCAGCGGAGCGTTCCCAGGCGCGCCAGCGCGCCCGGGGGCAGCGGATCACCGTGGGCGTCAACCTGCGTCTTGCCGGCGGCGGTCGGCTGTGCAACCAGCACGTCGCCGCCCAGGTCGGCGATAGTTACCAGGCCGGCGAGGAACAGCAAGCACTGGGCCACGCGCAGGACCGGTCCCGAATTCGGCTGCAGCATGTCGATTCTCCTTAGGCGACCGGCAACGCAAGATACCGTAAGACGGCGGACCAGTCCCGGCAGGGACGGCAGATAGTAGCCCAGGACGTGAGTCCTGGGCCAGGCGGAAGGGACGGTAGGTTCAGTCCCGGCAGGGACGGCAGAGCGAGGCGCTCGCCTCTGCCGTCCCTCCGGGACTTCGACCTGGTCCGCGGCTGCTCCACCCAGGACTTACGTCCTGGGCTACCATCTGCCGCCCCTGCCGGGGCTATATTGGCGCGTTCGGCCTGCTCATCGGTCATTCATGGCGTCACCCGCAACCGATCGAGCGCCGCCTGTGCCTGCCGCGTCGCTAGCGCCCCGGCGCGCCCTTGGCCAGCACGTCGAGCGCCGCGCGCGCTTCGACGGTGCCGCACATCTCTAGCACCTCCACCGCACGGACCAGGCGCACCTGCTCGGCCGTCAGGGCACCGGTTGTCAAGCGGAGCAACAGCGCCTCGACGCGCCGAGTCGCTTCCAGGGTCGCGCGGCCGCCGGCGCCTTTTTGCAGCGCCGGAACGGCCAGGTCGGCGAGCCGGGTCAGCTCCTCGGTGGCGGCACTGCGTTCCTCGAAGCTGTCGCTGTCGAGGTCGGCGATCAGCCGCTCCAGCTTTTTCGAGTCGGGCGGCACCGCCGGTTTGACCTGCTCCCGCAACAGCGGCACCGCTTGCTGCGGCGCGGCTGCCAGCCGCCGAATGCTCTGGTAAGCCTTGCGGGCGTCGTCGCCGAGCAGCTCGTCCCAGAGCGCGGTCGCAAGCTTGCGACTGATGTCAATCGTCACGGACGGCGACGGCCGCGACAGACTCGCCGCATCCCAAACAATGATCGTGGTGTCGTTGCTGCCCGAGACCAGCCGGCGGCCGTCGGGCGCGAAGGCCAACGCCGCAACGCGCCCGCCATGTCCCTCGAACTCGCCGACGCTGGTGCCGGTGCCGACGTCCCACACGCGAATCGAGTTCGCCGGACCCTTGCACGCGAGCAGGCCCCCGTCAGGCGAGAACGCAACGGTGATCGACGTTCCCATGGCCGTCGTCAGGCCGGCCCGGACGAGGACGGGTACGGCGACCGCCGACCCGCCGGTGTTAGGTTGGGCCGCCACGTCCACCTTGCCGAACTGTCCGCGCTCCTGGCCGCTGGCGAGTTCCCAGAGGGACACCGTGCCGTCGGCGTTCTCGGTGGCCAGCACTCGTCCATCCGGCGACACAGCAATGCTGCCCACAGCGCGCTGGGAGGGCAAGGCATATTTGCGCAGCTCCTTGCCGGTCGCGACATCAAACAACCGCAGCAGCGTGGTCGGAGCGGCGGGGGCCGGGTTGCCGCCATTGAGCATGAACGCTGAACTGTTCGGCGGAATCTGCGCGATCAGCGTCTTGCCGTCCGGGGTGAATGCCACGCTCAGCGCGCCGCCGCCCGGCAGATTGCCGCGGATGATGAACGCAGCGCCCGTTCCGGCCGAGTTCGCCTCCTGCAAGACGATCGGGCGCAGCTCGGCGCCTTTGACCGTGTCGTACAGGCGGATCGTGTCGCCGAGGGCGCCGACCGAGGCCAACGTCTTGCCGTCGGGTGAATAGGCCAGCGTGGCGGTGCCGTTGGGATGGCCCTTGAGCTGAGTCATCGGCTTGCCGGTGGCGGTTTCGTAGAGCCGGATGACGCCCCCACCGCCGGCGCACGCGATGATTCGGCCGTCCGGTGAAAACACGACGGTCTGCGTGTTCGGCGGCTCGCGGAACCGGCTGATCTCACTGGCGTCGGCGAGGTTCCAGCAGCGGATGAACCGGTCGGAGCCGCGCGACACGACGGTCTTGCCGTCGCGCGAAACGCCGACGGCGGAAACGGGACCGCCATGGCCGCCGGCCAGCGGCAGTTCCTTGCCGGTGGCGGCGTCCCACATGCGGACCGAGTTGCCGGAGCCGGTCGCGATCGTCTTGCCGTCGGCGGAGATCGCCAGGTTGCGCGTGTCGGTGCCGCCGCCGAAGCGGAGGATCGCGGCGGCGGGGACTGGAGCGGCCGCCGTGTCGCCAAACTGCTGAGCCTCATTGCCGGTGCCGGCGTCCCAGAGCCGGATCACCTGATCGCGACCCTTCCCGACAAGGGTCTTGCTGTCGGGAGTAAACAACAGCGTGGCGGCGCCGGCGGGGGCGTTGATCTGGCGGATTTCGCTGCCGTCGGTGGCATCGTGCAGATGGACCATGGCGGCCACGGCGAAGGCCAGGAGCTTGCCGTCGGGCGAGAACGCGACGGCGGAGGCGCCGTTGGGCGGCGCGTCGATGCGGCGAATCTCCTTGCCGGTCTCGACCTCGCTAAGCCGGACGAAGTTGGTGATTTTCTGCTGGTCCGCCTCGTTCTCCGCGCTGGCAATGGTCTTGCCGTCGGGGCTGAACGCCAGGCCAGGAGTGTCGCCGAAAAACTGGCCGGCCACGACGACACGTGCGCCTCCCTGGGCCTGCTTGCCCTTGATCTGGCGAATCTCGTTGCCCGTCGCGGCGTCGAACAGGTGGATCGTCCGATCGCCGCTGCGGACCGCAAGCGTCTTGTCGTCCGGCGCAAACTGCAGCGAGCCAGTGCCGTTGGGTGGACCGGCGAAGCGGCGGATTTCCTTGCCGGTGTCGGTGTCCCAGAGCTGGATCTCATTGTTGGCGACGACGGCCGCCAGCGTCTGGCCGTCCGGCGACAGGGCGGCCACGATCTGGTTTGAGCCTGGCATGCCCAGGAGCAGCGGTTGCCGCATCGCCTTCATCGCCTGGCCGGCCGGCACGACAAAACGATGCAGTTCCTTGCCCGTGGCGCGGTCCCACAGCCGCAGCGTCCGGTCCTGGCTACCGGTCAGCACCGCCTTGCCGTCGGGCAGGAACGCCACCGAGATCACCGTGTCAGCATGGCGCCAGCGGAGCGTTCCCAGGCGCGCCAGCGCGCCCGGGGGCAGCGGATCGCCCTGGGCGTCGGCCTGTGATTTGGCGGGCGGGGCGGGCTGCGCAACCAGCGCGTCGCCGCCCATCGCCGCTGGCGTCACAAGACCTGCGATGAACAGCAAGCATTGGCCCACGCGCGTGCGCAGTCCAGAGTTCGGCTGCCACATGTCGATTCTCCTTATTCCACCTAACAGAATGAAGTAGGTCAGGCTTTCTAGCCTGACAGTCAGGCTAGAAAGCCTGACCTACTTCATTTGCCGATGCACCACAGGTACGATTTGCCCTTGATGAACAGGCGGCCGCCGGCGACGGCCGGCGTCGTGTATGGGTCGCCGTCGTTCAGGTCGTTGACCGCCAACACCTCCAGCTTCGGGTCGGCCCGGATCACGTAGCTCTTGCCGGCGCTGGCGAAATAGATTCGGCCGTCCGGCGTGGCGATCGGGCTGGCGCTGGGCGTGATCCGCGGCGCCTTGATCTCGTGGGCCAGCTCGCCGTCGGCAAGGTTCCAGCAGCGGATGAAATCCGGGCCGCTGATGCGGTACACGTGATCGCCGACGATGATCGCCGAACTGCCGGCGACGCCTTCGACGCGCGTCTGCCATTTGACGTGCGTCTTCGTGACGTTGCCCGTGCCGGCCGGATCGACCGCCACCCCCGAGTTGCCGCCCCGGCCTTCATCCGCGTACAGCAGACCGCCGCCGAACGCGGGGGACGCATGGGAGACGCGGCAACGGCACGACCATAACAGCTTGCCGGTATTCGGATCGAGCCCCTGGATGCCGCCGGCGTAGTGAATGAGCTGCGTTTTGTTGCCGACGCGCACGATGGCCGGCGTGGACCGGGTGTTGCGCTCCTTGGTCTTTTGCTCCCATTTCACCTGGCCGGTCTTCTTGTCCAGGGCGCAGCCCCATGTCCTGGATTCCGGGCAGGATGAGAGTGTCCTCATAAAGGATGGGGCTGCTGCAGATGCCGTCATCGGTCTCGCGCAGGTGCGGCAGCTCCTCGCGCCAGACGATCTTGCCGTCATAATCGAGGGCGGCCAGCACGCCGGAGCTGAACAGCGCGAACACCAGCGTGCCGTCGGTGGCGGGGGTGGGCACGGAATAGCCGTGATAGAAATTGGTGACGAGGATGTTGCCCGCCGGCACGACGGTATCCCAGAGCTGTTTGCCGTCGCTCGCCTGGAAGCACAGGACATGGTGTTCGGCGATCGAGCCGCGGCGTTCCTTCTCGGTCAGACCGCTCGGCCAGGTCGCGGTGGTGATAAAGACGCGATCGCCCCAGACGATCGGGCTGGACCAGCCGGGGCTGGAGTATTCGGGATTGTTCTTGGCACCACCGTGCAGCAGCGTCTTCCAGACGACGTGCTCGCCGGTCTTGCCGTTCCACGCGAGCGGCAGGTCTTTCTCGTCAGTGTACCCGAGCCCGGTCGGCCCGCGCCACCCGGGCCAATCACCGGCGCCGCGGCTGCCCTGCAGCAGGAACCCGAAGCCCACCGCCAGTGCCGTGAGGCGTATCCATCGAATGCGCAACCAATCGAACATTATTCAGCCGCTCCGCGAGGAATTTTGCAGGACGCGAAACCTGGTTCGAGTTTACGGTGTCGCCGCCGGCAACGCAAGAGTCGGGCGGGACGGCAAACGCAAAAATCCCGGCAGGGACGACAGAAAGTAGCCCAGCAGGTAAGTGCTGGGTAAGGCAGGCATGGGTGGTTTGTAAGTCACGGAGGGACGGCAGAGTGCGCCTGCAAGGGCGCTGAATCGGCGGCGGATTCTTAGGCCAATCTGGGTACACGACGGCTATCTCTACAATGCTGAAAAACCGCAGGCGGAGTTTCACGGACCTCGGAGCTTCATCATGGTGTCCAGCCTACGCAGAATGTGCCGCTCCTGGCGCTGGCTGCTCTTGGCCGCATGCCTGCTCGGTGTTGGCTGGTGCATCGACGCGACGGTCACGCCGCCGCCGCGCTGGACCATTGAGGGCCCCCTGAGCGTGCAACACTGGACGCCGGATGGCCGAACCTTGGTCGCCATCGGGGACAACCGCGGGCCCCAGGGTGAATACTTTGGACCCGTGACGATCTGGAACGTCGCGGACGGCCAGCGGTTGGCAACCTTCTTTACCGCGGACGATCGCTTTTCGGACTATCGGCAAACCGAGGATGGCACGCACCTGTTCTATCGTCGGGACGACGGGAAAGACGGGCGGGCCATCTTCAGCCACGTCGACGCAGCGACCGCGCATGTGACCGAGCACGCCATTGGCGGCATCGCGGCGATTGGCGATTGGGTGATCACGCCCCAGGCCGATTTGCTGGCGATCGCGGACACCGTCGACGGCAAACGTGCCGAACTCAGCGAACGCCGCCTGACGATCGTCGATCTCGCATCCGATGCCGTCGTTGCCAGAATGCCGCTGCCGGACTGGGACAGCCCGCTCCTGTGCACCAGCCAGTTCCTGATCTTCGCCACGCTGACCGGCAAGCAGGCATCGACGGTTCTTTGGAACACGCGAACGCGGAAGCAAGAGACGGTGTTGCCCAGCTGTGGACTGTCCAGCTACCAGCCGAATTTGAACCAGCCGGATACGCCGTTGCTGCTCATGGGTAAAGACACCGGGCACGAGAGCCCATCCATGGGCGTTTGGGACCTGCGCCGGCGGCGCTGGTCGTTGCAGGATGTTCGCCATGACGACATCCTCGCCCCTGTTTCTCGAGTAACGATCGCGTCATGTTCCTGTCCTACGGCGACGGCCACGACGCCGTCGCGGACGTTTGGGACCTGGCCACGGACAAGGTAATCGCCCGCTTCCCGCACGTTGGCTATCGCGGCGGCGATTTTTCGCCCGACGGCAGTCTCGTCGCGGTCGACACGTACGTGCGGACCGGGAAGCGCACCGCGGACACGGGCGTGATTGTTTTCGACGTGAACACGAAAAAACGGCTTTGGGAAAAATACTGGCCCTCCAACGGCGCCGACCCGACGCGTGCGCGCTTCAGCGGAGATTCGCAAACGGTCCTCGTTTATGCCATCGCGCCAATGCACATCGAGGCGCTCGACGCGCGAACGGGCGCGGTGCGCGACATCACTCGACTCCCGGCTGACACCACCAGTTACAACTTTTCGTCGTTCGCGCAGAATGCCGCGAAGACGC
Source organism: uncultured Gemmataceae bacterium (assembly GCA_963834865.1). Classification (GTDB taxonomy): domain Bacteria; phylum Planctomycetota; class Planctomycetia; order Gemmatales; family Gemmataceae; genus CAWIDK01. The sequence continues at coordinate 276,661 of CAWIDK010000001.1, read as the reverse complement.
GATTGCAGTGGCTGGAATGCGTAGACCTGCAGGCATTCCAGTCGCCGTGGCTTTCGTGGCTGCAGCCCGGTTTGCCGAACGGGGGTCACCGGCGCGGTGTGTTTGCCAGTGTGGTCGACTCGTCGACGGGCCGCGAACGGCTGCGTCTTTTGCTACCAGACCACAATGGCATCTCGTATTTGTCGGCGGATGGGTCAAGCCTCATCCTGTACACGTGGAACGACGACAATACCGGCCATCGGCTGCGTTGCTGGGATGTCCCGAGCCCGCCTTCGTGGTGGTGGATTGGCTGCGCCTGGCTGATCATCAGCGCGGGCGCGGTGGCAATGCGCGGTCTCCTCCGGCGTTTGTGTGCAAATTCGCCTGGGCTTACTGGCCGCGTGCATCAACCTCGTGCTTCGTTGCCGCGCGCCACAACCGCACCGTTCCGTCCCAGCTCGCGGTGGCCAACGTGGTGCCGTCCGGCGAAAAAGCGACCGTGGTGATTCGCTGCTCGTGCCCGCGCAACGTCATGCGTTGATCGCCGGTGACGGGATCCCACAGCTTGACGGTGTGATCCTCGCTCCCCGAGACCAGCGTCTTGCCGTCGGGGGCAAATGCTACCGACCCCACTTCGCCCTTGTGGCCCTCAAGCGTGAGACGCACCTGGCCGTTGGAGACATCCAAAAGCCGCACGATGCCGCGGCCGACGGTGGTGGCCGTGCGACTCGCGTGGGCCAGGCTGCGGCCATCGGTGGAAGGCCACCGAGGAGTTGCCCATGAAACTGGTTGGGCCGCTGGCGCTGGCGTCATCCCCCAATGAAAACGGCCCGAGAGTTCGGCCGCGCCGGCCGCTCGCGGCGTCCCACAACTGAACCAGGCCAGCGTGCCAATCGCCAGCCGCCACGGTCATTCCGTCGGGGGCCACGGCCAGGGAAGTCGGCATCAGGCTGCTTGGCTTGTCGTCCTTGATCATGGGACGCTCCTGCAGCGTGATCACGTCCCACCGCTTGACGCCGTCGAGACCCGGATCGCAGGTAACCAGCGTCCTGCCGCCGTCGAGGAAGCGCATCGCCACGGGCGAAAACCGGCCGGCCTCGATCTTGAGCTTGGCAGTCACCTGTCGCGTGGCCAGGTCCCAGAGGGTCACGTCGCCGGGCTGGGGTTTGTCGCCGGCCTGGGTGGATATCGCCAAAGTGGCGCCGTCCGGGGAGAACTCCACCGCGGACACGGCCCAGCTCCTGGCGGGAATGGTGGCGAACTCTCGGCCGGTGGCGACGTCCCACACCTTGACCTCGCCGAGGTGGGTGATGTTGGCGCCCGCCGTGCCGGTGCTCGCCGAGGCCAGTTTGGTGCCGTCCGGCGACAACGCCAGGGCCAGGATCCAGCCGCCGTTGCCGGTGAGGATGTTCTCTTCCCGCAGCGCCGCCAGGTCCCAGCGCTTGACGGCGCCATCGTGACCGGCCGTCACCAGAAAGCTGCCGTCGGGAGCAAATGCAAGAGCGCTGATGCCATCCACATGACCGCGGAGGACAAGTTGCTCCTTGCCCGTGTCGGGTTCCCAGAGGCGGACGGTCATGTCTTCGCCGGCGCTGGCGAGCAGCTTGCTGTCCCCAGAGAAGGCCAGGCCGCTAATGCCGGCGGTGTGCCCGCGCAGGGACCGCTCCTTACCGGTGGCGAGATCGACGATCTTCAAGACGTTGGCGAAGCTCTTCGTTTGCAAGAGATCGTGCTGCACCATGACCGACGCACCCGAAACGGAATTGTCGCGAAAAGAGCGCGCCGGCGTATGCAGCCGGAACAGGTTCCTCATGCCGATCGCGAGGGTTTGGCCATTGTCTTCGCATCGGCGGCGACCGCGACGGAGGTGACCGTGCCCGGCCGCGCCGGCGCCGTGAAGCGATCGCGATGGCAAAGGCGCCACAGGTAATACCACTCGAAGCTGCGCAGGTCGTCCACTCCGGAGCGTGGCCGATGCGCCTCCAGCAGCTCCATCAGGCGCGGCAGGTCGTCGTGCTGCCAGGCATCGAGCCCTTCGCTCATGTGGGCTGCATAAAGATGGCGACGGGACGCTTCCAGCGAAGCCTGCAAGCGCGTGTTGTACCAGACCCCGCCGATGGACACCGTAAGCAGCGAAACCACACTGATGACGACCAGCGCGGCGAGAGCCGGCCGTCGCCGGGCCCACTTGACGACGCGCTCGCGGACTCCGGTGCGCCGTGCCTGGATCGGTTCGCCGCGCTGCCAACGCTCCAGGTCCTCCGCCAGCGCGGCGGCCGACTCGTAACGCCGTTCCGGCTGCTTGCGCAGGCACTTCAGGCAGATCGTTTCCAGATCGCGGTCGATCCTGGGGCGCAGCGACCGCGGCGCGGCCGGCTCGCGCTCGAGCACCTGCAGCAGCGTGTCCAGCGGCGTCTCGGCCCGGAACGGCGGACGGCCCGTGAGCAGCTCGTAGAGAATAGCGCCCAGGCTATACACGTCCACGCCGGTCGTGAGGATTTTCTCCGACCGCGCCTGCTCGGGGGCCATGTAGCTGGGGGTGCCGACAATGGCGCCGGATTGCGTCATGCGGCTGTCGCCGTCGACACGGCGGGCGAGGCCGAAGTCCGTGACGTGCGGCTTCCCTTCGGTGTCGATCAGAATGTTGCCCGGCTTCAGGTCGCGATGCAGGATGCCGCGCTGATGGGCATGGTGAACCGCGCGGGCGATGGTTGCCACCAGTTTAGCGGCCGATCGAAGATCGGCCCGGGCCGATCTTCGATCGGCCGCTAAACTGCCGCCGTCGATCAGCTTCATGCTGAAGTAGTGCTGGCCCTCGTGCTCGCCGACCTCGTAGATGGGCACGATGTTCGGATGATCGAGATTGGCCGCCGCCTCCGCCTCGGTCTGGAAGCGCTGCACGTCCGCGGCCGAGGCGAGCTGGCCGGCGAGAATCATCTTCACCGCGACGACGCGGTTCAGGCTGACCTGTTTGGCACGATACACTACACCCATGCCGCCGCGAGCGATCTCCTCGAGCAACTCATAGTCGCCAAAATAACGGATGGCGGCGCCGGCGTTCGGCGTCGCCGACGCGCCGATGGTTGCCGCGTCCGGCAATTGCTGCTTGATCGGCTCGGCCATGCGCTCCATCGCATCGCGGTTGCGGAGAAACGAATCGAGATCGGCGGCCAGATCGGGATGCTGCGCGATCAGTTCGGCGCGATCGGGCGCTGTGCCGGCCGCGAGGCCGTGCAGGTAGTCGGCGAGCACGCGCTCCAGGCGCTGGTCCCGCTCCGAGGAAGACGGCGTTGCGGACATGGTGATTCTCCAGACTCGTAGGACAGCATTCCGATCCTGGCCGAATATCCCGGTCCGGATCGGAATCCTGTCCTACGTGGTCATGATCCGTACCAGGCGCACCAGGCTCACCAGAACATAAGACACGGCCAGGGCCAGGAGCCAGGTGGAGATGTGGTCGCCGAACTTGGCGTCGAGTGGGCGGGGCCAGTCGCCGGCCGCAAGCCGCGCGTACAATTCGTATCCGGCGAGCCCGAGGCCGATCAGCAGGACCAACAGCCAGAACGTTAGGGTGGCCGTGCGACCGATGCGGAACAGGTTGACCACGCCGTTGGCCAATCGAAGTGGGAATAAATTAAACCTGGCCCACCGCGTCAGCACGATTCCCGGCGGAAGCACCAGCCACGGTTGCTTGCTCGGCCCCCACTTGGCGTCCGCAGCGGCCACGATCACATAGAGCAGCGGAAGCGGCACCAGGCTAGGACCCAGCGCCGCCGTGGTCATGATGTACCATAACCACAGAGCCTTGAGCAGTCCGCTGCCCGACGCACTGGGCTGAAGGGGGGACATGGCGACGGCGAAGATGATGGAACCATCCAGATAGGCCACCACGCCAAGGACGATGCCCATGCCGAGATAGAGGCCGAGAAACCAGCGCCAAAGGGCTCTTTTCGATTGTTTTGCCCGTAGCTCGCCCTGTTTTTGTTCCGTTTCGGGGACGGCCTGGAGCTGCTCAAAGAATGCCACGGCTTCCCCGTGAGCCGCATAAGCATAGCACTTGACCGCCAGTGTACCCGTCAGAATGGCGGTCAGGAGGTCCGCCAGAGCCAACAGAGCGCACGGGATTGCATTTAGGTGATTCGTGTCCAGCGGGAGAAAGTTGACCGTGGCCATAAAGCCAAGGACTCCGATTCCGACCAGCAGGAGCGTCAAGGCGATCCCGGTGTGCGCCGTGCGTGTGGTGACGAGTTTCTTCTGGATGCGCTGCACGGTGGCGCCCAACCAATAGAAGGAGAGGCATAACCCCGCAGGGGCAATCCACTGGAGCCAGGCCGTCATGCCAAAGCCCACTTGCGACGCCGATTCCGAGAAATGCACCCAACCCGTGAGCCCCTCTTGCTCGAGGGCCGCAACCAGCTCGGCCGGCCGCCACAGGTCGATCTCCAGGTCGGCATCGGCACCCGTGCCCTGGGCACGAGCAACGGCCAGCTCGTTTTGCGGTCCAAAGCCGTCGGCAAACGCCCGACCCGGCAGCCAGGCGACGAGCTTGCCGTCCGCCGCGTTCCAGATGCACACACGGTCCGTGTGCTCCTGGAAGATGGGTGCCATGTGCGGATCCATGCGGCCGAACGAGGTATAAACGTAATCGCGCTGGCGGAAACCGGTCTGGCCGATGACGAACTTGCCATCCGGCGTGTACGCGACACTTACGACGGCGACAGGGCCAGTGGGGAGCAGCTCGCGAATGGGCTCGCTGCCGGCGACGTGGACCACCTGCACTTTCGTGATCCCTACCCCCGAAATGCCTCGCGACCATGCCAGCGTTGTGCCGTCGGGACTGAGGGCGACCGTGCTGACTTCCTCAGCGGGAATGCGACCCGTCAGCTCGCCGGTTGCCACCGCATAGACTCGGACCTCGTTGGACCCGATCCAGGCAATCAAGCGCGCGTCACCGCTGAAGATCGGCAGGGTCGCCAGCTCATTTTCCGGCAATGGAATGCTTCTCAGGAGGCGGGCCGCGCTCACGTCCCAGATTTCGAGGGCACGGGTTTTCCATTGAGAGAACTCCAGGTTGGGTGCAACCTTTACCACGGCGAGCAAGCGGCCGTCCGCCGAGAAGCGCCAGCCCCAGACTCCGAGGGGGCGTGGGTCAATGCGAAGGCGCGGTTGGCCGGTCCTGCGTCCTACGACCTCGACAGCCACCAGCTTGGAACCGGGTACGACCGCGGGGCGCAACAGGAGGGTCCCGGTCGGGTCACATGAGGTTTGGAGCGCGACTCGCCCTTCGAGGCGCTTCGTCGTGCCCGTGTCGAGGTGCAGGAAGACGCCCGGAAGCAGGAGGAACTCGCCGTCCGTCGTTAGAGTGAAAGGCCGTGGAAACTCCTTCTCATCGTGTGCCCACTCGTGCGGCAACTCTGCCTTCGCCCCTGGGTAGATGCGCTCGCCGCCACGGTGTTCGACCAGCAATACCTCGAGAGCTTCCTCATACAAACGGCCCTCGGGACGAAGCTCGGCAGCCCGGCGCAAGGACTGCAAAGCGCGCTGAGCACCGGGCCGGAGCGCCCCTCGGCGGGGACCTTGGGCGCCGGCCGATGCGCCAGCGACAACCGGCTGATCTTGGCGTCGCGGTACAGGTTCTCCAGGTGCTGGCGTTGGTTCTCGAGGTAAAACGACTGGGCCAGCAGCGCTACGCCCAGGATGGCCACGAGCGCCAGCGCCACGACCACCCACGGCCGTTTACGCACCCAGACGCCGACCCGCCGCGTCCGGCTCACCGGCCGGGCGTGGATCGGCTCGTAATTCAGGAAACGGCCCAGGTCGTCGGCTAGCTCACGCGCCGAGCCATAACGCCGTTCGGGTCGCTTCTCCAGACATTTCAGGCAGATGGTCTCCAGGTCGCCCGGCACCTTCGGTTGCACGTGCGAAGGCGGCACCGGCTCTTCGGAGACGACTTGCAGCACGGTGTCGAGCGGCGTCGCCGCCCGGAACGGCGGCCGCCCCGTGAGCAGCTCATAGAGGATCGCGCCCAGGGCGTAAACGTCCACCGCCGGCCCGATGTCCTTCTTGCCGCCGGCCTGCTCCGGCGCCATGTAACTCGGCGTGCCGACGATCTGGCCGCTCGCCGTCAACGAGGCGCCGTGGCCGACGCGCTTGGCGAGCCCAAAGTCGGTGATCTTGGGGACGCGATCCGATTGGGGATTTCGCGCCAGCAGGATATTCGCCGGCTTGAGATCGCGATGGATCACGCCGCGCTCATGAGCATACTGCACCGCCTCGGCGCAGGTGCGGACCAGCTCGGCGGCGTCGCGGTTGGACCAGGTCGTCGTGCCCAGGTGCTTCGCGAGACTGGGGCCATCGACCAATTGCATCGCATAGTAGTGATTGCTCTCGTGCTCACCGATCTCGTGAATGGGCACGATATGCGGATGGTCGAGATGAGCGGCGGCCTCCGCCTCGGCGCGAAATCGCTTGACGTTGGCCTCACTCGCCAACTGCCCGGCGAGGATCATCTTGAGGGCCACCAGCCGGTCCAGGCTCACCTGCCGCGCCTTGTAGACGACGCCCATGCCGCCACGCGCGATTTCCTCCAGCAGCTCGTAATCTCCGAAATAGCGTATCGTGGCGCCGGCACCGGGCATTGCCGTTGCGCCGATGGTCTCCGCTTCCGGCATTTGTTGCTTGATCGGCTCGGCGATGCGTTCCATGGCGTCGCGATTGCGGAAGAACGAACCCAGGTCCGCAGCCAGGTCCGGGTGCTGCGCGAGCAGCTCGGCGCGATCGGGCGCGGTGCCGGCCTCGACGGCGTGCAGATAGTCGGCAAGGACGCGTTCGAGACGTTGCTCGCGTTCCGATGGCGGCGGCGTTGCGGACATCTTTGTGCTCCGGTCGGTCAGGCCTGACCGCATTCATGTCAGCCTGGAAAGGCTGACCTACGTCATGATCTCGCGCAGCTTCTTCAGACCGCGGTGTAAAAGTCCAGCGACGGCGGCGTCCGTCCGACCGAGGCGCCGGGCGGTTTCGGCCAGCGAGCAGCTTTGCAGATGGTGCAGCACAATCGCCTCGCGCTGCGCCGGCGGCAGCTGGGTCAGGGCGCCGGCAAGGCGCAACAGATCCTCGTTGCGCACGGCCCGCTGGCTGGGCGACGAATCGGGTGCCGCCAGGATGGCTTGCAGCCGGGCCGAGGACTGCGCGACCGCATCCTCCAGCGCCTGCTCGCGCCGGATGTCGCGCTTGTCCCGGCGCAGGGCCCGCCACGCTTCGCGCAAGTTGTTGACCAGCGCCTGCCGCAGCCAGGCCGCCAGCGCCGAGTCGTCGCCGTGGAACTGGTTCGCCTTCGCGTGCGCTTCCAGCAGCGTTTGCTGGACGATGTCCGATGGATCGATCCGGTGGCGCGGCCCAGGATCGATCTGCATCCGTGCCAGCAGCAGCAGATACGACCGGAACTGCTCCAACGCGCACCCTGGCGCCGCCGCGTCATCATTCATGCGTTGGCCCTCCATGTTCTGAAGCGCCGCCGGCGCGTGAATGGAGCGCGCGCTTTCACGATTTCGAGCCCATGTCAATCGGTCAATCGGGGGCACAACGTGCGTGAGATCCTCGCCGCGGATCGATGGGATGTGCTCGATTGCCAGCGTCCACGGACGCTATCCGGACACGCCCAACTCCTTGGCTATGCCTACGAACTAATCCGGTCAAGAGCGCACGCAAACCCTCGCATTTCGGCGGTCGGTCCCCGAATCATGCACCGTGGCGGTGCTGTTCCTGCGCTGAGGTGTTCGGTGGAAAGTGTCTCAAATCCTGCTCTTGTGTCGCTGATCCGATAACAAACGCGACCTGCGCCGCCGCTGCCGATCCTGCCGATCGCAACGCCTCAACTCGATCCGAATCAAATAGTTAGGTTCATTTTTCGTGCTTCGTGTCCACATCGCGGCACGGCGGCTGCTTTACGTACAGATCAACAGGAACAATCCTGGAAAACATCAACCCTCTGTGGAGAACACCCATGACCCGTGCCCTTTCGATCGGCGTTGCGTGTCTGACCCTGATGGTCTTCGCCGGCCTGGCCGTCCCCGAGGCCCGGGCGTTCCATGGTGCCGGCTACCGCGGCTACTATGGCTACTACGTCGCGCCGTCGTATTGCATCCCGCCATACTGCCCGCCGACGTACGTCGCGCTGGTCTACCCCGCCTATCCGCCGTACATCGTGCCGTCGTATTACGGCGGCTACGGCTTCCGCGGCTACTACCATTACCACCGCTAGGCCGGCGGAACGCTGACCCAATAACACGGCAGCCCGCGCGGGGACAGGACAGGCCAGTCGATTCGCTGCCGTATTCTCATAAATGAACAGGCCCAGCCATTAATGGCTGGGCCTGTTGCAACCATTTCTGCCCGATTTCGATTGGGGGAGTTTCTAACGCCATCGCTGCGCTCCGGGCATCGGCGTTTTGCGTTCTTACGTTTGCACGGGACACCCCCCAAACTGCAACGCGCGCGGCCGGTTTCGCCGGAACGCCTGGATTGCGCTGCCAATGCGTCCACGTTTCACCATCCGTCCCCACCATCTCGCCTTTTCGCGCATTTTTGGCGTCCCCACCGCCCGGGCCGCGATCGAATCGCCGCCGTCGCCAGCGGGTAGGGCGAAGGCGAGCATTCCGGAGCAGTACGCGGTGCTGGTGACGTGCCGCGATGAGGCGCAGAAGATCGAGTTGCTGCGCCGGTTCCACGCCGACGGGCTTGCATGCCGGGCACTGTTGTCGTGACTTAATTCCCGTCGGTATGCGGAGAGAGACTTCGTTGCTGACCCACGCCGCGAGTTTCCTTTTCACGCGGCCCCGAGTATGGTGTAATCAGGTATGGAGGCAGTAGATCCGGACAGGAGCAGGCGTTGAGGCGAAGGGGATGCCGTTGCTAGACCAGCCGCCTTCGATTGTTCTGCGCACACGCCGCAACGACTGGGATGTCCCGAATGTTCTTCGCAAGGAAACGCCGAAAGAAATTCTCGACTCAATGAAGGAGCTTTTCGATCGGGAGCGGCCTCGGGCACGATTGCGTTCGCTCACGGGGCGGTACAATTGCATCGGGTTGGTGGTTGCGTCCCGTAGGGTATGGGTCGAGCCGGAATTCCTGATGCGCATCTTGCGCGAGGATGGGTACCGCCAGCTGAATGGTGTGTCGGAAGCCCAATTCGGCGATTTGGTCGTGTACCGCAAGGACGGCGAGCTCAGCCACGTTGGGATTGTGATGCGTAAAAACCTGTACAACCCGGACGAGCCTCAGGATCCTGTCGTCGTCCTCAGCAAGTGGGGACAGTTCGGGGAGTACGAACACGATCTGACCGACGTGCCCTATTTGCTCGGCAGCCCCGCTGAATACTGGACTGATCGGAAGGGAGCTTGACCATGTTAGACGAGGTGTTCGTTCGCATCGAAAGCCTGCCCTTTTCCGCCCAGCTGGGTGTGCTGAGCGGCTTCGAGGCATTTCTGAGGGCGCTACCATCGATGCCGGAAGTCCATGATCTTGTCGCTGCAATATCTGGCCCGGAGGCAAAAAACGCTCTCCTTCACCGCATCCGGCAACTCGTCGAGCGCAAAGTCGACCCCGCTTACGAGAATCCGTGGGACATCCCGCTGGCAGCCTATTTGTGGGCCCTATTCCAGGCGGACCACGACCTCGCGGCGCAGGCGGCCGTTGCCGTATTGCAGACGCAAGATTGCTGGTGGGCGAAAAAACTCGCCCGCAAAATCCTCGACGCGCCGCGGGTGAATAGCGACAACTATCCTTCCCCAGCGGCGACAACTAACCTTCCCCACTGAATGGATGAACAGGTGGGCGTGCGCAAGGGGGCGTGTCCGGCATAGAACAGCGGCAACTCTGGCGAAAGGAGTTGCCTATGCGTACCGGACGACGCGCCACCGACGCCCAGGTGAAGGAACTGCGGAAGGGATTGCTGCGGGGGGCATCGCTGACCCAAGCGGCGATGCGTGCAGGCATGGATCGCAAAACTGCCCGAAAGTACCGGGACCATCCGGAGCTGCCGAACCAGCAGCCGACCGCGCGTCCTTGGCGGACACGAGTCGATCCGCTGGCGGCGGTGTGGCCGCGGCTGGAGGAACTGCTCCAGCGGGAGCCCGGCCTGCAGGCCAAGACGCTGGGGGAATGGCTGCAGCGTGAATTTCCTGAGCAGTCCTGGGAGCGAACCCAGCGGACGTTGGAACGGCGGGTGCGGCAGTGGAAAGCCCAGCACGGGTCGGCCAAGGAAGTGTTCTTCGCCCAGGTCCATGAGCCGGGCCGCCTGGGCGCTTCGGATTTCACGCACATGGAAGCGTTGGCCGTGACCATCGCCGGCCAGCCGTTCGCGCACCTGGTCTACCACTTCGTCCTTACGCATTCGAACTGGGAGCACGTGACCATCTGCTTTTCGGAGAGTTTCGCCAGTCTCAGCGAAGGGCTGCAAAATGCGCTGACGGAGTTGGGGGGTGTGCCGCAGCGGCATCGCACCGACCGCATGACGTTGGCCGTGCATCACGAGGGCCAGGCCGAGCAGTACACCGCCAAGTACCGGGCATTATTGGCCCACTACAGTCTGGAAGCGGAAGCGACCAATCCGGCCAGCGGCCACGAGAATGGCGACTGCGAGCAAGCGCACCGGCGTTTCAAAGAGGCGGTCGAGCAAGCGCTGTTGCTGCGGGGCAGTCGCGACTTTACGAGCCGCGAGGTCTATCGGCAGTTCTTGCACGAACTGGTGGGCCGCCGCAACGCCGGCCGCCAGGCGCGGCTGACGGCCGAGTTGGCTTGTTTGCGGCCGTTGCCGGCGCGGCGGTTGGAAGCCATCGAGCGTCAGCGGGTGAAGGTGGGCCGGGGCAGCACGATTCGGGTCAAGCATAATACCTACTCGGTGCCGGCGCGACTCATGGGTGAGACGGTGGAGGTACGGATCGGCGCGGAGCAGATCGAGGTGTGGTACGCGGGGGCGCTGGAGCAGACGATGGCACGGCTGCGTGGGCAGGACAAGCACCACATCGACTATCGCCACCTCAGCGGTTGGCTGGTGCGCAAGCCGGGGGCGTTCGCGCACTACGTGTACCGAGAAGACCTGTACCCAAGCGTTACCTATCGACGAGCGTATGACGCGCTGGTGGCCCAGCAGGCGAACCGGGCGGACCGGGAATATGTGCGGCTTTTGGACCTGGCGACGCGTGAGGGGGAGGCCAAGGTCGAGGCCGCGTTGACGCTGCTGCTGGCCGGCCGGCAGTTGCCGACCGAAGCCGCGGTGCGGGCCGCGTGGGGCGAAGAGACGCCGCTGGCGCTGGCGGCGCGGGTGACGGTGCCGGCGGTGGATCTGCGGCAGTACGACGCGTTGTTGGAGGAAACGTGGCTGGAAGGCAGTGACATCTCGATGTCACCAACGGACCCAAACGAGGAGGATGGCCATGACCACGGACGGGACGAAGGAGCTGGAGCATTGCTTGCGGGAACTGTACCTACCAGCGATGCGTGCGCAATACGCGCCGGTGGCCCGGCAGGCGACGGCGGAGACGTGGAGCTACGCGGATTACCTACGCGAGTTGGCGCAGCGGGAATGCCAGCAGCGGCACCAGCGCCGCATCGAGCGGCTGCTCAAGGGATCGAAGCTACCGCTGGAGAAGAGTTGGCCGGCGCTCGATCTGAAGCGGTTGCCGGCGAAGGTGGGTCAGCAATTGCGTGGTCTGGTGAGCGGCGACTTCCTGGATCAGCGGGCGAACGTGCTGGTGTTTGGGCCGCCGGGCTCGGGCAAGACGCACGCGCTGTGCGCGGTGGCGCAGGAGTTGGCACGGGTGGGGCGTCGGGTGTTGTTCACGAGCTGCGCCTGCTGGTGCAGGATCTGTTAGCGGCGAAGCGCGACCTGACGCTCAAGGCGCTGCTGAAACGGCTGAGCCAGTACGAGGGGCTGTTGATCGACGACCTGGGTTATGTACAGCAGAGCCGGGAGGAGATGGAAGTGCTGTTCACGCTGCTGGCGGAGCGGTACGAGCGGGGCAGCGTGCTGGTGACGAGCAACCTGCCGTTCTCGAAGTGGGACCAGGTATTCAAGGACCCGATGACGACCGCGGCCGCGATCGACCGGCTGGTGCACCACAGTGTGATCGTCGAGCCTCAACGTGCCGAGCTACCGAGCGGAAGCGGCGAAGAAAGCCAAGGCAGCGCCGCCACCCGAGTCAGCGTCGCCAGCATAGGTGCTAACACTGAGCCGGCGAAGCCGGCGGCCGGGGAACCCCGGCCAATTCGGGGAATGTTAATTGTCGCTCAAGGGGAAGGATAGTTGTCGCCGATCACCGCGGGCCAAGTCCGCCCCGGTGACGGTATAGCCCGGCCAGTCGGGGCCGCCTTGGAATCGCTCTGCCGCGCGGTCGGCTTCGCCCGCAGCCTGCTTGCCTACGAATTGCCCGACGGCCGGCTCAAGCTGTAGGGCGGCCACCTGCGCCGCGACCTGGACCCCGACATGGAAGTGGAGGTGGAAGTCCTCGACGTCACCGAGGACGAAGCCGCACAGTGCTGCTGTCGATCGACCCGCTCGCCGCGCTCGCCGAGACGCAGCAGCAGCTGCGCGGCCGGCTGCAGGAGCTGGTGCCGGACGTGCCGGAAGAGCTACGGCTCGCGTGGGAAGCCACCGCCCGCGCCGCGATCGAATTGCCGCCGTCGCCGACGGGCTGGGCGAAGCCGACCATTGTGGAGCAGTACGCGGTGCTGGTGACGTGCCGCGACGAGGCGCAGCAGATCGAACTGCTGCGCCGGTTTCAGCTGGAGGGGCTGAAGTGCAAGGCGTTGCCATCCTGATGTCCGGAAGCAGCCTTATTTCGGCGAAGCGCCGCATCACAATCTCTGAATGTCACCTTTCCGCCCCGCGATTACTGAAGAGCGACCACATTTTTTCCGGATTCTTTCCTGGCTCGAAGGTGATGCGGAGCGGTTTGTAAGACCAAATACCGCAATGCATTGCGAAGTTCATTTGCTACGCAACAATTCTGGCTCTCGGATAAAATTGGGTGGTGTCGCCTCATCGTTGCACGCCTGGAAGGGTCAGCCACTCGGCGAGCGTCCACACATGATCGGTCAAACCGGCCGCCATCGCCGGAGTGCGATCCTGCCACTTCCCGACGGCATCTTTCTGCCGTAGCGTGCGTACCGGCCAGCAGAAGTTGTAACTGTACAGCGTAAAGTAACTCACCGCTGCATGCACTTGCCAATCCTTGGAGAAACAATAAGTCTTGCGGCCCTTGTGCGCGTTGCGGTGGCGGTCCGTCCCGTTGTGCCGCTCCAGGTAGGCCGTGTTCACCGTCGCGCTGACCGGCGAGTCGGCCAAGGCTTGTTCCAGTCCCGCCTCGGTGCCATAGACCAAGCGTCGGTCGACTTCGACGACCTGATTGCCCTGCCGCGTCTTGTGCACCGTCGCATAATTCAGCCCCGTGGGCACGGCCTGGTACGGCGCGGCCGGTCGGCCCGGCTGACCCGTGCGCGGCGGCGTGACGACTTCACCGTAGACGGCGAGGATGACCCCCGGGTAGCCCGCGTACTCGTCACTGGTCATCAACCCCATGATGCGGCCCTCGGTACGCTCATGGAAATCTTCCACCAACAACTGGCTATGCTCACCCGTGCGTCGCCCGAGTACCACGCTGACCACCAGGCGGCTCACCGGGTCAAAGGCCACATGGTCCCAGCAGTCGCCCTTGTCGTCGTCGGCCGGGTTGGACCGATCGCAATGCTTTTCCTTCTTGCCGACAAACGACCACTTCTCATCGAACTGCACTTCGGTCGTTAGGGGGGGAAAGCCCCACGAGTTCGTCGTGGAGTTGCTCGGCATGCTTGCCCGCTTTAACGCTGTAGCGGACGACGGTGTCCTTATCGACGCCGACCAGACGGCTGGTCTTGCGGACGCCAACGCCCTCGACGATATGTTCCAAGACGGCGACGACCTTGTCGTGCGGCAGCCGCGCATCGAACAAGGGCGTGCCTTTGCGTTCTGAGAAACGCTGTTTACAGGTGCGGCAACGCAGCAGCCGGCGTTGGTCGGGACCATAGCGCATCGGCACCGTTAGATTGCCCGCATCGCGCTTGCCGTAATCGGCGCAGGCAGCGTTCAGGCAGCAGAAGCGACCCAGATCGTCGTCGGGCCGTCCGTGGCTCATGGTTCATCCTCACCGCGAGTGCTCTTGCTCCATCATCCCCCCGATGGTACAAAAGGCCGGGTGAACTGGCAATAGTAAGCGGACACCACCTAAAATTGGCTCCAAAATGAAATTGGCTCATAACAAGCGAGCCTCGGACGCTATGATGACCATGTAAGGAAACCCGTCGAACCTTGCCGGCCCGACGGGTTTACCGATGCACGGGAGCGCACCGGTTGTCACAAACCCATTGTACAGCGTTCCTGGTGCCTTATCAATCGGCCGGCCGAGAAGGAACATTCTATGAAAGTGCTGACCGAGTTTCCCGAGGAGACGACGCAGATGGTACGCGGACGAAGGCAGAAACCGAAGACCCCGACCCGCTTGGAGCGCGTCGAGCTCCTGCGCGACCGGATCCTCCAGCTGAAGGATGATCTGCTCGAAGACGGCTTCGGTGCCGTGATGCCGGAACCGGGAGCAGTGAAGTTCACGGAACAACCTGATGAGGATCCGTTCGCGGCAATCAGGGAAGAACGTATGTGCGATTTCATGCGCAATCGAAAACCGAATTCGCGCCTGCGACTGATTGGGGTTGTATTCAATTTGGTAACGGTTGTGAGGCACCGGGACTAACCGAGCGTCACGGATGGATTCGTTCGGAACGACCGTGAACCCAAGAATGTTCGCCAACGCGAAAATGTCAAACGGCGGGCCATTCCAACCTTGTTCGACCGCATCGAGCACCATCGCGTTGGCGCGATCTGTCACTACCGCGACGGGATCGCGGGTATTGGCAAATGATCGTACCGAAGAATGTGCCCAAAATCGCGCGTTCATTGGAGCCGCTTCCAACCTGGCTTCAACAGCAGTCGCCGTACCGGCGACTATTCCCCCGTACACTACAGAGCGGCTCACCGAAAGTCAATCGTTTCGTTTGCGACTCGCGACCTGTGCATCGTGTGACCATGCTGCGTGAACAGCGGTGGGCAAGGCGACAGCGTGTGGGTAGACGTTGCCGATTGGGTTGGCATGAGCCGGTGGCAACTTGTTGCGCGATTCCATGTTGCGTGCGCCGCGCCATGCTGGATAATGCCCGATGAGCGATGAACCGAAACGACGGCACGCTTTCGCAAACTCGAAATCCGAAGCACGAAATCCGAAACAAGCTCCAAACACGAAATCCGAAGTTGACAACAGACCGTGAGGGTCGGGCCCGCCGAACAAGCCGGCAGGGGTCGTCCGAGCCGGGGCCCAGACGCCGTTACCTCGGGACGTTGCCCGAGCCCGAGACTTAACCGCGTGCGATCGCGGCTGAAGGCGACGGCGTGGACATGGGTTACCTCCCGAAGCCGTCAGGTCGCAACACCGTCGTCTTTCGGTGTGGCAGAAGGCGATGGGGGAGATGAGGATGGCAGGGGAATCGAAGCGTCACTTGGCTTCTTGAGGAATTCGACCACTTTTCCGTAACAGGGTCCTTCAAGCCCTTCTAACGCATGTTCAATATCCTCCTCAGGGCCAAGCTTGCTTTTCCACTTGGTGTTTCCGTCCTCCAACCGAGCGGCGTGCATTACGGTTCCGTCCTCCTTGGCGAAGAGGGCGATCTTGTGATAGCCAGCTTCCGGTTGGCCGTTGGGCGTGCAACGCGAAAACCCCCTGGTGGCAAGGCATCCAAGAATGTTTGAATAGTAACGTGATCTGGAATAGGCAAGGGCCAATATTCGTCTTCCCGCACGCGCGGCCACCACCGGTTCGTCTCGTCCCAGACGGCGAACGCAATGCAGTTGTAGTCTGCTGGCTCGCTGGATCGCTGCGACCCGCCAGTCTTTCGCAGGTTAGGGAAGTCCTTGTCATAGTCCTGTTCTGCCATATCACGTCACCACTGATACCCCCGTTCTTTCCCCCAGTCCAACCAAGCCTGCGCCATTGCCTTGCTGTTACCCCTGGCTTCCGCCGGCACAGGGTCTTCTTCTGTGATGGCGCGAAACGCCCAATACCATCGGTCAGGTTGGGTCGCCAGTTCCCGGAGGAGAAATGGCACGGCCGCAGGCCCCATTCCGATAATGCTTTGGTAAGCCGAGTGCATCACCAGATTCACGGTATCCGAATAATGCCCGCGATGGGCTTTCCATTCGTCTCGCAACCTGACGAATTTTTTCTCGGCGCTTACAAACGCAACGTCGTTGATCGCCTCTTCTTCCAGGTTGAGCTTCACCGACTCAGACGCCATCGACGCGCCTCCTCCCTCAATATCAGCCGGACACGTCAAGAAGACAGCAGCGGCTCCCGTCCTTCTCGTCAGAGGCCTTCCTGTCGATATTCTAGGGGAAAAATGCGGGATTGAGTAGCTCGCGCGAGCACGACACGAGGTTGCCGGAGCCACGCCATGCTGGAGAATGCCCGAGGAGCGATGTGCCGAAAAACGACGGCACGCTGTCGCAAACTCGAAATCCGAAGCACGAAATCCGAAACAAGCTCCAAACACGAAATCCGAAGTTGAAAACGACCGGGCCGGACGTGCCTGGCGTGCAAGGCGCGTCATCCGCGTTGGCGGCCGCGGGTGTACACGACGGGGCAATCACGCTACGGTAATCATGCCATGAAAGCGATTCCCCTGTGCCTGGCAACAGGTGCCGGTGTTGCGGCGGGCTGGGTCCCACCAGCGGAAAGACGCCGCCGATGAACGCCAGCGCACCGCCTTTTCGTGTATACTTCCTGGTGACCCGGTGTTCCGCCTGGAAAGCGAGGGTGCGGGCCTATGGCCAGCGTGACGCACACGGCTCTGCCGCAGGTCGAGCTGATTGAAACGGACGGTGTGCCCTTGGAATCTCCCTGGCACTGGGCGGCGATTGTGCTGCTGATCGACTCGCTCCACTTCCACCTGCGCGGCCGCAGCAACTACTTCGTCGGCGGCAATATGTTCCTGTATTACAGCGCGGAGCAGGCCCGCAGCCGCGACTATCGCGGGCCGGATTTCTTCTTCGTGGACGAGGTGGACGGCCGCAAACCGCGCGGCTGGTGGGCGGTTTGGGAAGAGGACGGCCGCTACCCTGATGTCATCATGGAGCTGCTTTCGCCCACGACCGCCACGGTGGACGTCACGGTCAAGAAACGGCTGTACGAACGGACATTTCACACGCCGGAGTACTTCTGCCACGATCCGCAGACGCACAAGCTGCAGGGCTGGCGGCTGGGCTCTAAGGGGCGCTACCAGGCGATCCGCCCGGACGCGCGTGGTTGGCTGTGGTGCGAAGGGCTACAGCTGTGGCTGGGGCCGTGGACCGGCGCGTATCTGAAGATCGAGGGCGTGTTCCCGCGCTTCTACGACCGGCAAGGCCAACTCGTCCCGACCGGGATGGAAGCGGTCAGCCAACAAGCCGCAGCTGAGCAGCAGCGGGCCGACCGGACCGACGCGGAACTCGCTCGCTTGAAGGCCGAGCTCGCCAGGTTAGAGACTCAGAAACGGAATGCACCGTAGCGCCGTCGCTTCGTCAAGCGAACAAAGGGGACGCAGCTCGAATCGGTATCGTGCCATGCCGGCGGGCCGGTGCCCAGACGCCGGCACCTCGGAACGTCTTCGGGCTGGGACGGGGACATCTATCTACTATAATCAAGGGCGAGCCGAGAGCGGGAGCGTCCGAAGCAAGGCTCGCCCCCCAGATTGCAGGAGGCTGCGAAAATGTCCACGGTGCCGACCGAAACCGTCGAGAGTGTCGAGGCAAAGTTCCGCCGGCTGGCGGCGATCTGGCTTGCCGAGACCGCGTATGTTTCCTCCAGCAGCGACCTGGTGTCCCATGCCGCGTTCCGGGAAATCGTCGGCATGGGCTCAGCCGTGATTCCACTGCTGCTGCGCGAATTGCAAAACCGTACCGGCCACTGGCACCGGGCGCTGCGGCGCATCAGCGGCACTGACCCCGTTCCCGCGGCTGACCGCGGCAAAATCGAGAGGGCGGCCGACGCCTGGCTGCGCTGGGGCAAGGAACAAGGCTATTCATGGTAGACCCGAGCCTGGAAGATGTGTTCCCGGGTCTGCGCGATCAGCAATACAGAATTACGAGTCCCCGGGCGCGATGCCGGAAGCGCGTGCCGTTGCAGGCGAGCGGCGGGGCGTGTCCCCGACGCTCGCCTGCACCACCGCTGGGACAAGCCCGGCGGCGCGCATGCGCGACAAGGATTAGTCGATATCCTTCAGCGGCGGCACTTCGTCGTCGGCGATGTGCCGGCCCGGTGGCACGTTGGGATCGCCTTCGATGCGCAGCGTCGTCATGGTGGTTACACGGAAGTCCTTGCCCTCGACCTCCATGTCCACGCGGTATTCGCCAGGTTGGGCGAGCCGGCGGCCGAAGCCGCCGCCGAAGCCGCCGCCGCCGCCGAACCCCTTCTTGCCCTTGCCGCCACCGCCGCCGCCACCGCCGCCGAAGCCCTTCTCGGCCTCGCCCTTGGCGACTCCGTCCAGCGGCCGCGTCATGTCCCAGGTCGTCTGGTGCAGGCCCGGCTTCGTTGCCCCGGTCCACTTGCCGAGCACCTTGCCTTCGATGTCGCGCACCTCGAACGACACCTTCGTCGCCGGCTCGGTCAGCGAATAGAAGATGTGGGCGCCGCCCTTGGGATTCTCGCCGACGAAGCGGCGGTTGGTCTTGCCGTGCGCCGGCTCCTGAACCCAGCGCACGGTCACGTTAGGCTTGTAAAGGTGCGCCTTGTCCTTGAGCGTCGCCGGCTTGATTTGCCGCAGGGCCGACACGTCGAGGACCCACAGACTGCGGCCGTGCGTTGCGGCGACGATCTCGCCGGCGGTCGGATGCACCGCGATCTCATGCACGGCCACCGTCGGCAGGTTGCTGTTGATGCGCGTCCATGACTGGCCCCGGTTGACCGACGCGAACACGCTGAACTCGGTGCCGCAGTAGAGCAGGTCGGGGTTCTCCACATCTTCGCGGAGGCAGCGCGTCGAGCCGAACGCGGGGAGATTGCCGGTGATGGGCTTCCAGGTTTCGCCGAAATCCTCGGTCACGTATAGATACGGCTTATCGTCATCGGAGCGATGGCCGTCGAACGCGACATACGCCCGGCCCTCGACGGTGCGTCCGGCCGCGATCGTCGCCACCCAGCGCGGGCCGGGCAGGCCGACCTTGGCGGTGAGGTTGATCCAGTCCTTGCCGCCGTTGCGCGTGAGCCACAGGGCGCCGTCGTCGGTGCCGGCCCAGAGCACGTCGGGGTTCTTGACCGATTCCGCAACGGCGGTGACGGTGCCGCCGGGCGTTAGCGTGAGCTCGGGCGAGATCGGCTTGAGATCGTTGCCGCGATCCAGCGAGCGGAAGACCGCCTCGCCGCCACAGTAGAAGATCTTGGGGTTGTGGTGCGACAGGATGAACGGCGTGTTCCAATTGAAGCGATGCTTGGGCGCGTCCTTGTCCTTGGCCATGCCCTTGCCCTTGCCGGTGCCCTGCGGACGAATGGCGGCGGTCTCGCCGGTCTTGAGATGCCGCCGGCCCATGCCGCCGTTCTGGCTCTCGAAATAGATCTGGTCGGGGTCGGTCGGATCGACGGCGCACACGTAGCCGTCGCCGCCGCCGATGGACAGCCAGTCCTCGTTGATGGGACCGACATTGCCCTTGAGGCCGATGCTGGGGCCGCCCCAGGTGCCGTTGTCCTGCAGGCCGCCGTAGACCCAGTAGGGCCGTTTCGTGCAGACGGCGACGTGGTAGAACTGGCCCAGCGCCATGGTATTGAGATGGTCCCAGTTGTTGGCGCGATCGTAGCTGGCGTAGAAACCGCCGTCACAGCCGACGATCATGTGCTTGCCGTCGCGCGGATCGATCCACAGGGCATGGCCGTCGTCGTGGACGAGCTTGCCGGCGTCGGCCTTGAAGGTCTTGCCGCCGTCGGCGGAGCGATAATACTTGACGCCGAGGACATAGACGTACTTGTCGTCCTGGGGATCGACGCGAACGACGCTGAAGTACATGGGGCGGGGATTGAGGCTATTGACGCGCGTCCACGATTCGCCGCCGTCGGTCGACTTGTAGATGCCCCCATACTCGAAGCTGTTGGGTCCCTGGTCGTCCTGGGCGTTTTCCTTCTGGCCGCCATAGTACGCGTGATACGGCCGGCTCGGCTTGGTCCCGCCCGGCCCGCCGAAACCGCCGCCGCCGCCGCCCTTTTTCTGGAAGCCGCCGCCGCCCTCGGGGCGCTTGCCGAGCACGACGGCGATTTCCTTGGCCTGGTCGTCGCGCACCACCTTGAGTTTGACCTTGTCGTCGGGGTTCCGGCCGCGCAGGGCTTCGAGCAGCTCGTCGTAAGTCTTGATGTCCTTCATGTCGAACAGGCGGATGACGTTGCCGGCCAGGAGCCCCGCCTTGGCCGCGGGTCCCTCGTCGACGATCAGCGTAAGCTTGGCGCCGGGCTCGGCGTCCTCGCCCTGCGCGCCAAGGTAGGCGTTGGCCACGGCGACGGCCTTCTTGGGCGGGGTTCCCATGCCGATCTTTTCGCAGTCGACGATGGCGAAGACGACATTGGGGTTCTTGCGGAAATAGTCGAGCCCGATTCGGCCCAGCTTGCAGGTCGGCAGGCCGGTTATCAGCTTCTTGAAGGTCTTGCCGCCGTCGGTGGTCTTGTAGATGCCGGCCGACGAGCCCCATTTCTCGACGGGGTCGTAGGCGTCATAGGCTTCGGGCAGGCCCGGCGCGAGGAAGGAGTCGAAGCCGTCGCGCTTGCGTTCCCACATGGAGATCAGCAGCGTGTCCGGATCGGCCGGGTTCATGGCGATATCGACGACGCCCGTACGGTCATTGTGGTACAGGATTTTCTCCCACGTCTTGCCGCCGTCGGTGGTCTTGAACAGGCCGCGTTCGGGATTGGGCCCGTACAGCCGGCCCAGGGCGCCGACGTACACGATATCGGGATTCTTCGGATGGATGGCGATGCGGCCGATCTGGAACGACTTGCTCAGGCCCATGTTCGTCCAGGTTTTGCCGCCGTTGGTCGACTTGTAGACGCCGTCGCCGTAGGAAACGGAGTTGCGCGGGTTGTTTTCGCCGGAGCCGACCCAGACGATATTGCGATCCGACGGCGCGACGCAGACATCGCCGATCGAGACGGTCGCTTCCTTGTCGAACTGATGCTCGAAGGTGACGCCGTTGTTGGAGGTCTTGACGAGACCACCCGACGCGGTGGCGACCCAGTAGGTGCTGGGATCGGCCTCATAGACGGCGATGGCGGTGATGCGCCCGCTCATGTTGGCGGGGCCGATCGAGCGCCAGTGCAGCGCCGTGGACCAGCCCGCCGGAAGCGTGCCGTCCGCCGTCGGGTTGGCGTTCACGTCGGGTTGCTGACCCGAACCGATCGGCACATCGTCCCAGGCCACGAAGCCCAGGCACATGCCCAGAAACGCCCAGAGCCGCAACGTTCGCAGAAGTCGATGCATGGTGAGTCTCTCGCTAGAAAGGCGGTGCCCGCCGGTGACCATGGAGATTGTGGGCGATTGTAAACGGCGGCGCTGCGAGGTGCCAGCAAATTTTTGCTGCGGCATTGAGACGGCGGGCTAAATCACGGTGCGCGATTGTGCAGCGAGGGGCGTAGCCGCGTTCGTGAGAACGCGGGCGGGGCTATCCGAAACCCGCGTTCTCACGAACGCGGCTACTGCCAAATCGCGCACGGTGATTTAGAATGAACGGGCACAGCTCATTCGTGATGGTTGAGAGAAGGAGGTTCTCGTGCCCATCCTGGATCACTTCCGTCCGCCGCTGTATCCCGTCCACTCATGGGAATCGTTCCACATGCGCTGGGCTGGCGTCATCGCCGACACGCTCGACCGTACGTTGCCGCCGCGGTTCTTCGCCGAGGTCCACACACACCTGGGGACACACGTTTCTTCCGATGTGGCCGAGTTCGAGCAGACGGCTGAGCATCTGCAGGCGGGCAACGGATCGGGGGGGGTCGCGGTGCAGACCTGGGCTCCACCGACCGCGACCATGATCCTGCCTTTCGTCTTTCCCGATGACCTCGAGGTGCGCGTCCTCGACGAGCGTGATGATGCGCGACTGGTGGCCGTGGTCGAGCTGGTGAGCCCGCGGAACAAGGATCGTCCCGAAGCACGCCGTGCCTTCGCCGCCAAGTGTGCCGCCTACCTGCAGCGCGGCGTTGGCGTGGTCATGGCGGACATCGTCACCACCAGGCAGGCCAACATGCACAACGAGTTGATCGACCTCCTGCGTCTGGATGAGACATTCCGCCAGGCTCCGGACGTGTTTCTCGCCGCCCTGGCCTATCGCCCCGCGCACCGCGACGGCCAGGACCAGGTGGACGTTCTGGGACGTGCCGTTGCAGGTGGGTGGCACATTGCCTGTACTCCCGCTGGCTTTGCGGGGGATTGGCTCGGTGCCGCTCGACCTGGAGGCAACCTACATGGAGCTTCGGCGGCGATGCCGGCTCTGAGGCTCAATCCTCGGTTTCCCCATCATCCATCAGCGGCCCCGAGGCGACGGTTACGCGGTACTCGCCGGCGCTGGGGCATCCCCAGGGGCTTTGCTGGATCATCAGAAACAGCTGGCCGCCGGTCTTCGGGGTCAGCGTATGCCGCGAGCCGATGAAGAACATCGGTCCGCTGTCGCCGACGCGGCCCATCAATTCGCCGCCGATCTGCCCGCCGTTGTTCGGGTTGAAAAAGCGAACTCCCTTGTTGCCCATCGCCATGCCGCCGGCGCCGTCTGGGCCGCACACGCGCTGGCCGCCCTGCTGCGGCAACAGGTCCACCTGCCCCGTCGCGGTCAGGCGCACGCCGACATGAGGCTCCAGACGCACGCCGGTGGCCATCCATTTGTTGTTGCCGGGGCCGCCGTACGTGCCCGCGTCGACGACGACCTCCTTTTTCGTGTCGCCCGAAAACCAGCGAATCGCCAGCAGCCGTGCCGGCCGCAGCTCGAGGTCGCCGAAGTCGTCCGCTTTCGCCTTGAGGGACGGCGTGATGATGCGGCCGACGATGTTGAATTTGCCCGTCCGCACCACGTCGTCTTCGCGCGTGCGCAGCAGCCGGGCGGGGTATTTCTCGCGGATGGTCTTAAGCGCCGACTCGGCCCGGCGCGACACCTCCAGGTCCTTCGACTTGACGGTGCTGTGCAAACGCAGAAAGGCGAGCGGCCCCAGGGCGACCAGTTCCTGGACTGCTGTCTCGCGCTCGGCGTGAACGGTGCTGCCGAGGTGCTGGATCGCCTCGTCGAGCTTGCGCTGGTCTTCCTCGGTGGCGTGGAAACCGAACTCGATGCTGCGGATGTCGCGCGGCGGCACCGTCAGCCGGCCGTACTCGGTCACGATGTCGATCTTGTCCTGCAGCAGAGTCATGATTACGACGCTGCCGTTGGTGAACCGCACCTCGACCATGCCGGGAGGAGGCGAATTGGCCGGCCCCGCGACCGCGATTTCCTTGCCGCCACCGGCCCCGCCGCTGGGAGCGGGTGGGGGGGCAATTTTTTTGGGGAAGACCCCGGCCTTCTTTTCCTTGTCACCACCGGCCTGGCCGCCCACCTGACCGGCAAGCATCAGGAACAATCCGGCCGGCAGAAGCAGGTAAGCGCAGCGCATCGTCATGACGAACCTCCGAGCCCGTGGGGGAGTCGGGGAAATTCCGTTTTCCCGCACGGCCTCCCGGTGGGGGCGAATGGGGACACAGATCGGAAACAGGTGGTTCAAGCCAACACGCCCCTTGGGCGGCCACCACCAGCAGAGTACCGCAGCGCACCGCCGTCCGCAATCATATTCCGCGACCGTGTGTGATTCGCCAACCTGTTTACGTTTAGCGCTCGCCCGCTGTGGGCCGCTGTGGGCGAGCGCTAAAAACTTTGGTCAAAACAACTTGTTGCGCATGAGTCAAGTTTCATGCTGCGGCCTTTTGCTGGGCGAGGTCTATCGGGCTTGCAGCCCACCAACCGCTTTGCGGTCAACGGGGACATGCTACTCGCTTGCCCCCGTTTCAACGAGCGACCGGAGCTTTTTTTTCATGCCTCGTCGGTCTGAGGCGGAGCCTCTTTAGACGTAAACAAAAAAACTGTGGCACGCGCCGGCCGGGGCGGGTAGAGTAGGGGGGTGCTTGGGCGCCATCGCCTTTCTTTCGCCCGCTCCTGTCCAGAAAGGACCTGGCCGTGACACGGAAGCTCTGTCTGTTGGCCGTCGCCGCGCTGCTCACTTTCGCAACCGATGCCCGCGCTCAGTTCCTAGGCGGACCCGGCTACGCGCCGGGCGGCATCGGCATTCAGTACAGCGGCGGCCGCCTTCGGATATCCGGATTCTTGCCGAACGGCCCTGTCATTGGCACGGTGACCGTTGTGCCGCCGATGACCGTCATCGACCGGCGCATCATCATTCAGCCGATCATCATCTCCCCTCCGCGTCCCCAATTCGACCTATCTGGTATCGACCTCGACGTTGAATCGCCCGACAAGCTTTATCCGCCGGGGACAGCACCGTGCGGCCGGCTCGTCTTGTGGAGCCCAAGAAACCGGGGCCTGAGAAACTTCCGCTACCCGCGCCGGTGAAGCCCGCGCCGGAGAAGGCTCCCCCGCCCGCGCCGGTCAAGCCCGAGCCGATCAAGCCCGCGCAGCGCCGCCGAAGAAGCCAACGATGGACGACCTCTGGGAACCGCGGGCCGGAGCCGCCGACGAATCGCGCCGCCTGACCGAGTTGGGGGTGCGTGCCTTCCGTGCCGGGGACTATGGCATCGCTCTCTGGCGGTTCCGCCAGGCGACGGAGGTCGATCCAAACCACGCCCGCGCGTTCTTCCTCCTGGGACAGGCGCGTTTGGTCGCGGGGCAATACGCCGAGGCGGTGGCAGCCATCGAAGCCGGCCTGAAGCTGCAGCCCGATTGGCCGACCAGCGATTTTCGGCCACGCATCGACCTGTACGGCGATCAGCCCGAAGACTGGCTTGAGCACCGTCGCCGGCTCGACGACGCGGTGAAGCGCAAGCCGGCGGATTACGCGCTCCTGTTCCTGCGCGGCTATGTCGCCTGGTTCGACGGCCAGCGCATGCAAGCGGCCGAGTGGTTCCGCAAGGCACGCCCCGCCGCTGCTGATCCGGCGTTCGTCGATTTGTTCCTCAAACACGTCCCGCCGCCCGTGGTCGTGGCGCTGTAATGCCGATCTCGGCCGATTGCCGTTGGAGTCCCGGCTTTAGCCGGATCGATCGGACCGGCTAAAGCCGGGACTCCAACGTGGTCGGATCGGCGCTTCCCCTATAATGGAAAGCAGCCGAATGCCCGGATGCTTTCGTGTCGCCGCGGGTGATGCGAAGAGAGATGGAGCCCCCCGCCAGCCACACTCATGCTGCTTCTCAGTTGCACCCAACTTTCGCGCGGCTTTGACGCCGGCCCGCTCTTCGAGGGGCTCGGCTTCGAGCTGTTTGCCGGCCAGCGGGTCGGCGCTCGTCGGCCCTAACGGCATCGGCAAGACCACGCTCCTGCGCATCCTCGCCGGCCTCGATGCGCCCGACATCGGCGAAGTGCGTTGTCATGCCGGCGCTCGCACCGCGCTGCTCGAACAGCAGCCGCAATTCACGCCGGGCCGGCCGCTGTTCGAGGAGGCCCGCACGGCGCTCGATGCGCTGATCGCCGCGCACGACGACATGGTGCGCACCGCCGACGCCATGGCGCATGCCACGGATGAGACGCAGCGCCGGACCCTCGCGGCGCGCTATGACCGCCTTAATGAGATGCTCCGCCACCATGACGCCTACAGCGTCGACCATCACGTCGAGGAGGTGCTCGAAGGCCTCGGCTTCCGCCGCGCGGACTATGATCGGCCGGTCGAGACGTTCAGCGGCGGCCAGCAAAGCCGGCTGATGCTCGCGAAGCTGCTGCTGGCCGCCCCCGACGTCATGCTGCTGGACGAGCCGAGCAACCACCTCGACATCGCCGCCACGCAATGGCTGGAAGACTATCTCGCCCGCCAGCCGGAAGCGATGCTCATCGTCAGCCACGATCGCTACTTCCTCGACAAGGTTGCCACCAAGGTCTTCGAGTTGAACGGCGGCGGGATCGACTCCTATCCCGGCAACTTTCAGGCGTACTGGCGGCTGCGCCGCGAGCGCTACGAGCAGCAGCTCAAGACCTGGCAGGCGCAGAAGGAGTACATCGACAAGCAGGAGGAATACATCCGCCGCATCCATTATGGGCAGCTGCACAAGCAGGCCCATTCGCGGCAGAAGGCGATCGACAAGCTCGAGCGCGTCGAACGACCCGCCTGGATCGAGACGCCGCGCATGCACTTCGGCGCGGTCCGCCGCACCGGCGACATCGTCCTCCGCGCCGACGAGATCAGCAAAGCCTACGATCGACCGCTGTTTCAGAAGCTCTCCTTCACCCTGGAGCGCGGCAAGCGGCTCGGCATCATGGGCCCCAACGGCTGCGGCAAGACGACGCTGCTGCGCATCCTGCTCGGCGACGAGGAAGCGGATGAAGGGACCGTCGAGCGCGGCCATCTGGTCGAGTTCGGATATTACGACCAGCATCTGCAAACCCTGGACGGCAGCAAACCTGTCATCCGCGCCGTGTGGCCGAACGATGACGTCGACGCCGCCGAGCAGACGATTCGCGATCTGCTGGGCCGATTCGGGCTGACCGGCGACCAGGTCCATCAGACCGTCGATCGGCTCAGCGGCGGCGAGCGCAGCCGAGCGGCGCTGGCCCGGCTCGTCGCCGAGGGGGTGAACGTGCTGGTGCTCGACGAGCCGACCAACCATCTCGACCTGTGGGCGTGCGACGCGCTCGAGCAGGCGCTGCTCGACTACGAGGGCACGGCCATCGTGGTCAGCCATGACCGCTACTTCCTCAACCGCGTCGTGCAGGTGCTGATCGTCTTCGAGGGCGATGGCCGCGTTCAGGTGATTCACGGCAACTACGACACCTATGAGCGAATGCGGTTGCTGCAAACCCAGACCGCGATGCCGAAGAAGGAGCGCAAGTCGGCCGCGTCGGAAGCACGCAGCCCTGCTGCGGCGCGGCCGCCGAAACGCAAGCGGCGCTTTCCTTATCGGCCCGCTGCGGACATCGAGGCGGACATCGCGGCGGCGGAGACACGGCGGTCGGCACTGGAGCAGCTCCTCGCGTCGCCGGAGCTGTATCGCGACGGGGAGAAGGTCAAGGAAACCACGCGCGCCTTTGAAGAAACCCAGGAAACGCTGCGGCAACTTTACGAGCGCTGGGAAGAAGCGCTCGAGCTGAATTGACTGAGCGCAACATCCTTTTTGACAAGCACTTCTTGCGATCTGCGCAATTTTTGAAAAGACTGGCTCGCCGCTTGCCAAGCCGGGAGAACTTTACTACGACATGACTACGTTTTGCGTCCGTTTGGCAACGAGGGATGACTTCCTGAACGCCGAGGCCGTCGAGGCATCCGGTCGTGCGGACGGAAGCTTGCGCCGGCGCGAGGGAATTTGGAGGAACTTGCAAATGCGGGGTCGGCCGGATCAAAGTCTGGTGGGCGATTGGCCGATATGCACCGTGGCAGCAGGAAGTCGCTCTCCTTCTCCATTCATCCACATTGAGGAATCAGGAATGTTCGGTGGCACGCTACTGCAGATGGGACTCCAGTGGGAAACGGACCTTCCCGACTGGGAGCTGACCGAGGCCGGGCTGGCCATCGTGGCCGGGCGGCGCAAAAAAGACGAGGGCGCCCGGGCGAGCCGGAAGGCGAAGGCGAGGGGGAGGAAGACGGGGCGGAGGAGGACGACGACGACGACGAGGACGACGACTTCGAGGACGACGACTTCGACGATGACGAGGACGATCTCGACGACGATTTCGACGACGAGGACGACTTCGACGACGAAGACTTCGACGACGAAGACGACCTCGAGGACGACGAGGACGACTTCGACGACGACGATTTCGACGATGAGGACGACGATGACGAGGACGACGATGACGACGAGGAGGAGGACGAAGACATCAAGGACGACGGCGATTGACCGGCCTGACCGTTGGCTGAGGCCCGCGTCTGTGGTAACCGCATTCGCGGGTCGATCAGCCATGCCGAAATCAGCCATGCCGAAATCGCGAGCCCCGCGGCGCGACCGTGCCGCGGGGCTCGCGTTCTTGTTGCGTGCGTGGCGGCGGTTGGATATACTGCGGGTAGCCGTGGAACCGGACGCGCACTGAGAGCCGACGCCGCACTAGAGGAATGTCATGTCCACCCAGGGAAAGCACTCCGAAGACGACTACTCATCCGCCTCCCTCGGCAACGCCCCGAGCAAACCTGCGGAGCAGAACCAGCTCGACTTCGAGCTCGACTTTTTCGGCCGCATCCTCGAGCGCAATCCCGATTACGTGGACGTGCTCCGGGTACAGGGAAACAACCTCACCCTGAAGGGCCGTTACGCCGAAGGGCTGTTGATCGACCGCCGGCTGGTACAATTGCGTCCGGGCGATGCGCTGGCCCAGTACAACCTGGCGTGTAGCTACGCGCTGCTCAAGAAGGTGGACCCGGCGATCAAGGCGCTGCGTCGAGCCGTGGAGCTGGGTTATCGCGACTTCCGCTACATGCGCGAGGACCACGATCTGGACGCGCTGCGCCCGATCCGCGCTTCCGCCAGTTGCTGCGTGAGTGCGAAAAGCTGTAACCAATCCATGCAACCGCTCTCCCAAGGCGACGGTCCGCTCTTCGCCGATCCGTCGGCCGACCGTGCCCGCGCCTTCTTCGCGCACAAGCCACGTGCCCTCACCGACAAGCTCACCACGGTGCCGGACGCCGTGCGCCGGTTGGTGCACGACGGCGATTATCTCGCCATCGGCGGCTTCGGCGTGGCACGCCTACCGACCGCGATCGTGCACGAGATCGTCCGGCAAGGCCGACAGAACCTGACGGTGGCCGGGCACACCGCCACGCACGACTTCCAGATCCTTTGCGCCGGCAACCTCACCGGCCGCGGCAAGACCGTGGCGCGCTGCGATGCCGCCTACATCGTCGGTCTCGAAGCGCGCGGCCTATCACCGCACGCTCGGCGGGTGATCGAATCGGGCGAGGTGGAGTGTGCGGAGTGGAGCAACTACGCGCTGGCGGTCCGGTTCAAGGCCGCCGCGATGGGCGTGCCGTTTCTGCCCGTCCGCTCAATGCTCGGCACCGATACATTCAGGAGGAGCGCCGCGCACACGATCGTCTGCCCGTTCACCGGCGAACGTCTGCTGGCGTTGCCCGCGCTGTATCCCGACGTGGCCGCGATCCACGTCCACGAGGCGGATCGCTATGGCAATTGCCGTATCCGTGGCACGACCGTCGCCGACGCCGATCTGGCGCGGGCGGCGAAACGGCTGATCGTTACCTGCGAGCGGTTGATCCCGAACGACGAGATTCGCCACGATCCGTCGCGGACGATCATTCCGTTCTACTGCGTCGATGCGGTGTGCGAAGTTCCGTGCGGCAGCTATCCGGGCAACATGCCGTACGAGTATTTTTCCGATGAGCAGCACCTGCGCGCGTGGCTCGCCGCCGAGGCGGACATGGACCAGTACCGGACGTTTCTTGAGCGCTATCTCTTCGGCGTGCGGGATTTCGCGGAGTATCTGGAGCGCTGCGGTGGATTGCCGCGGCTGCAGCAGCTGCGGCAGGAAGAGTTCCTATTGCACCGGGGAGCATGATCGTCATGGGCATCACTCACGTTACCGTAAGCTTGCGTGCAACGCTAAAGAGCCGCAAGAAATACAAAGCTAAGTTCCTCGTCGATTCCGGCGCAACGGACAGTTTTGCGCCGGCGGACCGCCTGAGAAAAGCCGGAATCGAGCCCGTTGGCAAAATGACCTATGAGCTTGGGGACGGCACGTTGGTCGCATACTCGTTCGGTCTGGCGGTCATCGAGTTTATGGGCGAAATCACGTCCGGTCGCGTGATTTTCGGCCCCGACGGCGTCGAACCGCTCCTTGGCGTGACGGCCCTGGAGTCGGTGGGCATCATGCTCGATCCCACCAATCAGAAGCTGAAGCGTCTGCCGGCAATTCCGTTGAAGTAGTTGTGAATACGACAAATGGGGTAGGCCGGTCGGGCGGTGACATGGAACCACGTTATAACGCAATGGAGCTGATGATCTGCTGTGCGGCGCGCCTCCTCGAGGATGGGCGTACCGTCGCCGTCGGCACCGGCGTGCCCTGTGCGGCGGCGATGCTGGCGCAGCGGACCGCCGCGCCGAACCTCGTCATCTGTTTCGAGGCCGGCGGTGTCGGGCCGCAGCTGCCGACCATGCCGATCAGCGTCGGCGACTCGCGCACCTTCTATCGCGCGCTCATGGCCACGAGCATGGCCGACGTGATGGAAACCTGCCAGCGCGGCATGATGGACTACACTTTCCTCGGCGGCGCCCAGATCGACGCCTACGGCAACCTCAATTCGACGATCATCGGCGGCGATTACGCCCGGCCGAAGGTGCGTTTGCCGGGCAGCGGCGGGGCGAGCGATTTGGCCTCGCTCTGCTGGCGCATCCTGGTCGTGACCAATCACGATCGCCGGCGCTTCGTCGACAAGCTCGATTTCCTGACGACGCCGGGTTATCTCACCGGCCCCGGCGCCGCGAGGCCGCCGGCTTGCCGCCCGGCACCGGCCCGTATCGCGTCATCACCGACCTGGCGGTTCTGGGGTACGCGGCGGAATCGTGTCGCATGCAGATCCTGAGCCTGCACCCCGGCGTGACGCTGGAGCAGGTGCGGGCCAATACCGGATTCACGCTGGGCGTCGCCGAGTCGTTGGCGACGACGCGGCCGCCGACCGAAGCCGAGCTGCTGATCCTGCGCGAAGAGGTGGACCCGTTTGGATATGTGATCGGCCGCTGCAAGTAGCGCAGCTTACTTCTCGAGCATCGTCTTGAGGCATTCGAGCTGGTCGCCCCAGTACGCCTTCATCCGGTCGGCCTCGCGCTGGTTGGCCAGCCGGGTGTGGTCGACGGTCACCTGGCTCTTGCCCGGGCCCTTGGCGTAGAACATCACGCTTACCGACGAAGTGCCGTCGACCCATGTGATCCGCAACGAACGCTCAGTGGTGGCCTTGCGAATCGTGACCTCGGCCTCGAGCCAGCGCGAGCGCTTGCGCTTGTCCTTCCACGCGGCGAACAACTCCGCGAGCGGGACGCCGATCGTCTTGCTGCGGCTGATCTGGAAGCCGTCGGTCGTTTCGTGCTTGACGCGGCGGCCGTGGAATTGCTCGTAGCCGACCGTGACCATTTGCTGCCACCAGGGCCCGACGGCATGCTTGGCGCTGAGGTGGGCGACAATCTCCCGGTGCGTCATCGCGGCAGCGCCGGCGGCGTCGAGGATCGCGATCCACTCGGACCACGTCTTGCCCGTACGCAGCTTGACGGCTGCCGAGCTAATACCGTTGAGCTTGTCAGTCGTTGCTGGTGCCATGACGTGTCCTTAGGCGTCGAGGTCGTAGGCCTTGTGCAGCCAGGCCGTCACCTTGTCGTCGATGTCGGCGGCGGCGCTGATCGGGATGCGATGGGTAATGCGGTCGCCCTTGGTGCGCCCGCCGGTGTCGACGAGCCGCCCAGTCGCCGGCGTGTCCTTCAGCGCGAATCCCAGGTCGATGCGCGTCCGCGTCGCCGGCTTGATCTGCGCGAAAACGTGGTTGCGATAGAGCGGCACGATCGTCTTGCACGGGCATGCCTTGACGTCCCTGGCGATCGCCAGCCCGCGCTTCAATAGCTCGTCGTAAAGCGGTTTGAGGGCCGCTCGTTTGGCGAACATCTCCGCGACGTAGCGCTCGGCTGCCTGCAGATACAATTCGGGGTCGGAATCCTCCGTGCCCTTGCCGACGGATCGCTCCGCCAGCCACGAAGCTGTGTTGGTCCCGAGGCCGTATTGCTCCTTCAACCAGGCGCGCCGCTCGGCCTCCGTTTTCGGGCCTTCGGCGTCGATCAGGCGCAGCCATTCATCGAGGGAACGCCCCGATTTGGCCGGCAGCTCCGCGATCCACTTCTGCACCATCGCGATCCCGGGATGCGGGCTATACAGGCGCTTGCGTGCCGGCATGATTTGGTCCCGAACGTGTTAATGTTGGAGTCCCGGCTTTAGCCGGTGCGGGCCAGTCCGGCTAAAGCCGGGACTCCAACAAGCTTACCAGTGATCCGGCAAGCGCTCCAGCGCCTCCTTGAAGTCGGCCGGCGTTTGGAAACGATTGGCGGGATCGCGCTCGACGCACTTGATCAGGAAGGCCGCGGTGGCAGCGTCGACGTTGGGCAGGAACATGCGCGGATCGCGGCCGGCGCTGTTCACGTGGCTGAGCAGTACCTGCTGCGAAGCCGCCTTTTCCCACGGCAGGTCGCCGGTGAACATTTCGTACGCGGTCACCCCGAGCGCGAACATGTCGACGCGGTGATCGGTGGTCTGCCGCTTGATCAGCTCGGGGGCGAGATAATTCGTCGTGCCGGTGCGGTTGCCGGGCCTGCAGAACTCGGGGCGATACGGGACGGCCAGTCCGAGGTCGATGATCTTCACGACGCCGTCCTGATTGACCATGATGTTGCGCGGGCAGATGTCGCGGTGCAAGAAAGCGTTACGGTGCATGAACCCGATGCCCTCGGCGAGCTGCCCGAGGTAGTTGATCCGGTTGCCCTTGAGCTGCGGGCTTTTGGTCTCGATCAGAAAGTTCAGGCCGAGCCCCTCGATCAGCTCCATCACCAGGCACGGCTCGCCCTCCATGCTGATGCCGTGCTCGAAGGTGCGCACGATATTGGGGTGGCGCAGCAGCATGCAGATGTCCCCTTCGCTGGGCTTGATCAGCCCCACGAAGCGCGCCTCGAACTTGGCCGTTTTTTCCTTGTCGAGCAATTTCACGCAGACGGTCTTGCCCAGCTGCCGGTCGCGGGCGCGCCAGACCTTCGACATGCTGCCCTGCCCGGTTCGGCCGATCAGCTCAAAGCGTTTGGCAACGTCGATGATCGGTATTTGCTTCTTCTTCGGACCGCGGTTGAAAAAATTGAAAAGGCCCACGGCAGGTCCCTCAGCGCTCGCAGAAGTCGATGATGCGGGCGATCTCGGTACGCAGGTCCTTGCGGTGGACGATGCGATCGACGAAGCCATGCTTGAACAGAAACTCGCTGGTCTGAAATCCATCGGGCAACTCGAGCCGGACCGTGTTCTTGATGGTCCGCTTGCCCGCGAACCCGATCAGGGCGCCCGGCTCGGCCAGCGTGATATCGCCCTGCAGCGCAAAGCTCGCGGCCACCCCGCCCATCGTGGGATTGGTGAGGATCGACAGGTAGAGCCCGCCGGCCCGGTCGTACCGCGCCAGCGCGGCGGAAACCTTCGCCATCTGCATCAGCGAGAGAATGCCTTCCTGCATTCGTGCGCCGCCGCCGGAGCCGCTGACGATGATCAACGGCAGCAGCGTTCGCGTGGCTTCCTCGGCCGCCCGCGTCAGCTTCTCGCCGACCACCGAGCCCATGCTGCCGGCCATGAACGCGAAGTCGGTCACGCCCAGGACCACCGGCCGGCCGCGGATGTACCCGCGCCCCACCACCGCGGCGTCGGGCATGCCGGTCTTGGCCTGCTCGGCCTTGAGCCGCTGGCTATAGAGCACGCGGTCGTTGAACTGCAACGGATCGCGCGGGCGCAGCTCCGTGAACCACTCCTCGAAGCTCTCGGCGTCGAGCAGCTGGCGGATGCGCTCGCGTGCCGGCAGATAGAAGTGGTGCGTGCACTCCGGACAGACGTTGAAACGCGACTCCGCCTCCTTGCGGAAAATCGTCGCCTTGCACTGCGGGCAACGGATCCACAGTCCTTCCGGCACTCCGCGCTTGGCCATGCGGCTCTCTTTCATCATCGCAACGTCTCGGCAGCAATTAGGGTCCTTCCGGCACGCCGCCCACAGTGCGGCCGTGCATGTCTGGATGGTGGTCCGCTCGCTCCGCGAGCGGACGGTGCGCCGCCGGCTTGGTGACGCGAAGTCCGCTCGCGGAGCGAGCGGACCACCATCCACGGGTGCCTCGTCTCACGTCCGGTGCGCTCTGCACCTATCTCACACCACTTCCGCGCCGCGGTCAAGATGGGGTTTACGTTTAGCGCTTGCAGGCGCGAGCGCTAAACGTAAACCCTATCCCGGAAACTCACGCATCCGACAGGGCCGCGACTCCGGGAAGTTCCTTGCCTTCGAGCAGCTCCAGCGACGCCCCGCCGCCGGTCGAGCAATGAGTCACCTTGTCGTCGGCGCCCCACTGCGCTGCCGCGGTCGCCGTGTCGCCGCCGCCGATCACAGTAATGGCGCCGCGCCGCGTTGCGGCGACCACCGCGTCCATCAGCGTCCTGGTGCCGGCGGCGAAGCGTTCCCACTCGAATCGACCCATGGGGCCGTTCCAGACGATCGTGTGCGCGCGCCCGACGACCTCGCTGAAACGCTTCAGCGATGCCGGCCCGCAGTCGAGCCCCTGCCACCCCGCCGGGATGCCCTGCTGGGCCGTCACGACGCGCGTGTTCGCGTCGGCGGCAAAGCGATCCGCAATCACGAAGTCGATAGGCAAGTGAATCTTGACGCCGCGGGCCTTCGCCTTGTCGATGGCGGGCTTGACGTGGGCGGCCCCCTTGGCGTCGAACAGCGACTCGCCGATCGCCATACCGTTGAGCACTTGCAGAAACGTGTACGCCATGCCGCCGCCGATGACGATCTCGTCCGCTCTGTCGATCAGGTTCTCGATCAGGAGGATCTTGTCGGCCACCTTGGCGCCGCCAAGAATCGCCAGCAACGGCCGTTTCGGATGGTCGAGCACCCGGGCGAACGCGTCCAGCTCCTTCTTCATCAGAAAGCCGGCCGCCCGCTGCGGCAGCTTCACGCCGACCACCGAGCTGTGCGGGCGATGCGCGGTGCCGAACGCATCGTTGACGTATACGTCGCCGAGCTTGCTGAGCGAGGCGCGAAAAGCTTCCACCGCCTTCGGGTCGGCCTTGACGCTCTCGCCGGTCTTCTCGTTCTTGATCTTGCCCTCTTCCTCGAGGTGGAATCGGAGGTTTTCGAGCAACACGACATCGCCGGGCTTGAGGGCGGCGCACGCCTTCTCGACGTTGGGGCCGACGCAATCGGGCAAAAACGTTACCGGCCGGCCGAGCCGTTCCTGGAGCTTGGCCGCGACGGGGCGGAGCGTGTACTTCTCGTTGCGCTTGCCGTCGGGCCGGCCGAGATGGCTCATGAGCACGAGCGCCGCGCCGTGGTCCAGCGCGTAACGGATGGTGGGTAGTGCCGCGTCGATGCGCTGGGTGTTGGTGATGTTGCCGTGCTCGTCCTGCGGGACGTTGAAATCGACGCGCATGAGGACGCGCTTGCCCTTGAGGTCGAGTTGGTCGATCGCGAGCTTGGGCATCGCAAACTCCCCCACGCCGCGGGGTGAGTCTTCGAACCCCGCGGGTTCTGACCTACCCGCGGGGTTCGAAGACTCACCCCGCGGCGTGCTTGCTACTTCTGCGTCATGTACTTGAGCAAATCCACGCAGCGGTTGGAGTATCCCCACTCATTGTCGTACCAGCTGACCAGCTTGAAGAAGCGATTGTTCAGCTCGATGCCGCTGCCCGCGTCGAAAATGCTCGAATGGGCGTCGTGGATGAAGTCGCTCGACACAACCTCGTCGGTGGTGTACGCGAGGATGCCCTTGAGGTAATCCTCGCTCGCGCGCTTCATCGCGGCGCAGATTTCCTTGTAGCTCGTCTCCTTGACCGTGTGGACCGTCAGGTCGACCACCGAGACCGTCGGCGTCGGCACGCGAAATGACATGCCGGTCAGCTTGCCCTTGACCTCGGGGATGGCCAGGCCGACCGCGCGGGCCGCGCCGGTGCCCGACGGGATGATGTTGATCGCCGCGGATCGGCCGCCCTTCCAGTCCTTCTTCGAGGGCCCGTCCACCGTCTTCTGCGTCGCGGTGTAGCTGTGGATGGTGGTCATCAGGCCTTGCTCGATGCCGAAGCCTTCCTTGAGGAGGACGTGGACGACCGGGGCGAGACAATTCGTCGTGCAGCTGGCGTTGGAGATGATGTGGTGTTTGCCCGCGTCATATTTCGTGTGGTTCACGCCCATGACGACCGTGATGTCCTCGCCCTTGGCGGGGGCGGAGATCAGCACCTTTTTCGCGCCGGCGGCGAGGTGACCCTTCGCCTTTTCCGCCTCGGTGAACAGGCCGGTCGATTCGACGACGTAGTCGACGCCGAGCTGCTTCCACGGCAGCGCGGTCGGGCCTTCCTTGACCGCAAGGCACTTGATCCGCCGGCCGTTGACCACCAGCGTGTCGTCCTCGGCCAGACTCGGGCTGGACTTCTCGCTGGTAACGGTGCCGGTGAAGCGTCCCTGCGTGGAATCATATTTCAACAGGTAGGCAAGGTTGTCCGCCGGCACGAGGTCGTTGACCGCGACGACGTCGAGCGTCTCACCGAGCAGCCGCTGCTCGACGATGGCGCGGAACAGGAGCCGGCCGATGCGGCCGAACCCGTTGATGGCAATTTTGACCATGATTTCTCCTCGTCGTCGTGGGCGACGCTGCCAGCGTCGCCGCCCGACGCTGCGTTCGATATGAATTAGACTATGAGTGGCGGAAGCGGCAGGCGAGGGACGCAGTCAAGCGAAGTCCAATGTAGGCATCACGCTCCGCGTGATGCACGCGCATCACGCGGAGCGTGATGCCTACACTTTGAAAGCGAGGAACACCATGGCAACGGTCGTGCGCGTGGCGGTGACCGGTGCGGCGGGCCAGGTGGCCTACGCGATGCTCGGTCGGTTGGCGTGTGGCGAGGTGTTCGGCCCCGACACCAAGGTCATCTTGCAGCTCCTGGAGATTCCCCAGGCGCTGCCGGCACTCGAAGGCGTGGCGATGGAGCTCGACGATTGCAGCTTCCCCACGCTGCAGGAGCTCGTGCTCACCGACGATGCCAACCGCGCCTTCAAGGACGTGAACTACGCCCTGCTCGTCGGCTCGTTCCCGCGCAAGGCCGGCATGGAACGCAAGGACCTGCTCGGCATCAACGGCAAAATTTTCATCGGCCAGGGCAAGGCGCTGGCGCAGAACGCCGCCCGCGATGTTCGCATCCTGGTCGTCGGCAATCCGTGCAACACCAACTGCCTGGTCGCCTACAACAACGGCCGCGACATCCCCGCGGATCGCTGGACGGCGATGACGCGGCTCGACCACAACCGGGCCCGCATCGCCCTGGCGAAGAAGGCGGTCGTCGCCAATGCCGACGTCACCCGCGTGACCATCTGGGGCAATCACTCGAACACGCAATATCCCGATTTCACCAACGCGCTCATCAAGGGCAAGCCCGCGACCGAGGTCATTACCGACCGCGCCTGGCTGGAGGGCACGTTCGTGCCGCAGGTCCAGAACCGCGGCGCCGCCGTCATCAAGGCGCGCGGCGCCAGCTCGGCGATGTCGGCTGCCAATGGGGCGATCGATCACGTCAAAAGCTGGCTCAGCCCCACCGCGGCCGGCGACTGGGTCAGCGCCGGCACCGTGTTGCGCGGCGAGTACGGCGTGCCGATCGGATTGGTGTTCAGCTTTCCGTGCGAGGCCGACGGCCAGGGGAACTTCAAGCCGGTCGAGGGCGTCAAGCTCGACGCGTTCGGGCAAGCGAAGTTCCAGGCGACGCTCGCGGAACTTGAAGAGGAGCGCGAGGCGGTGAAGGATTTGTTGAAGGGCTGAGCCCGAAGCGCCAGCAAGGGCGAGACGCGCCCTCGCTGGCGCTTTGGGCTCACATTGCAATCACTCCTTGCGGAACATCTTGTGGTTGCGATCGCCACGCGAATAGAGGTACGCGACCAGGTCAAGAATCTCGTTTGGCGTTAGCGTGTCGAATAGCCCGCTCGGCATCAACGACACTTTCGATGGCTCGATCGTGTCGATGTCGTTGCGGTACACGTTCACCAGCTTGTTCGGATCGAGCATGTCCGTGTTGATCACGATAATCTCGCCCTTCTTGTCGCCGAATAAGTTCACCACCCGGCCCACGAGCTGCTGGCCGTCGGTCTTGGTCACGATGATCGCCTGGTACTGGTCGCTGATCGACTTGCTCGGATTGAGGACCTTTTCCACCAGGTCGCGCACGCCGTAGCGGCCGGAGATCACCGTCAGGTCGGGACCGAGGCCGCCGCCCTCGTTGTTGAACCGATGGCAGGAGAAGCATTTGATCTCGCCGAACAGCTGCCGGCCGTGCTCGAAGTTACGGCCGGTCAGACCCTTCTCGACGATCGGCACCAGCTCGTCCATCGTGTATTGCTTGACGAGGGGCCGCGGCTTGGTGTCGAACTTCGGCTGCGCCGGCTCCGGCACGTGGGCGAGGACCGTCTTGAGCTTGGTTTGCTCGTCCACGGACAGCGACTTGATGGCGTCGGCGCGGATGTTACGGAGGAAGCCGTGGAAGCTGTTGCCGCCATTGAAACCGGCCGCCCTGTGGAACCAGTTGAAATACTGCTCGTGCTGCTGCGTGGTCCAGCCGGACGAAACCATGCGCAGCGACAGGGCATATTCGATCTGCTCCTCCTGCGACGGCGCCCTGGAAAGCAGGTCCAGAGTCTTCGCGACGCCGCCGGGCGCCTCGAGGAAGCACACGAGCTTGCACAGCTCCGCATTGACCTCGCGTGCCTTGTCCGGGTACCAGGCGACGATCCGCTGCGCCGCGCGCCGCTGCGCCCCGGCCGACTGTCCCGTCCGCACGAAAACGAGCTGATAGGCGCGCAGATAATCAATCTTCTGGCCGTCCGTGAGCTTGGGCCACTCGACGCGTTCGAGAGCTTCGAGGAGACGCGGGTGGATATCGTGCGAGGTGGGATCGCTGCGGCGCGCCAGGCCGATGATCGCATGGGTCAAGGCGATGGGGTTTTTCTCGGCCAGCGCCTTCTCCTGCCAGGCCGGCAGGTCCTGGAACTCCAGGACTGTACGAGCCGCGAAACGGAGGAAGCGGTCCTCATGGCTGAGGTACGGCCAGGCAATCCCGACTGCCTGAGGTCCGATCTTGCCGTAGTTGCTCTCGAGCTTGTGGCGTACGTCGCGGGCCGGGTTAGCGATGGCAGTGTGTGCGGCCGGTGCGGTCGATTCCTTACCGACATAAGACACGCGGTACAGGCCCGACATCGTGGTACGGCCGCCGATGGTGAAGTACATCGCGCCGTCCTTCGGATTGATCACGATGTCGGTGAGCGGCAACGGCGAGCCGGTGAGGAACTCCTCCAACTCGCCGGTGTAGGTCGCGCCCTTCGGCGTCAGATGGCAGGCGTAAAGCTTGCCGTAGCTCCAATCGCACAGCCAGAGAGCCTCCTGATATTTCGCGGGGAATTGCGCGCCGTAGCCGAACGTGACGCCGGTCGGGCTGCCGGGGCCGACGTTGACGACCGGCGGCAGGTTATCGGGATGGTATTCGTACATCTTACCGGTGCCGCCGCGCCAGCCGAACTCACTGCCGGGGACCGCGTGGCAAACGCGCGTCGGCCGATACCACGGCAGGCTCATGTCCCATTCCATGTCCGCGTCATAGGTGAACAGTTCGCCGTCGCGATTGAACGCCATGTCGTAAACGTTGCGGTAGCCCATCGAGATGAGCTCGCACTGAGCGCCGTCGGGGCTGAGCTTGTAGACGCAACCCGCCGGTGCCTTGATGCCGACGGCGTGGCCGCTGGCGTCCCAGAGGCGCGGCACGAGGAAATCCTCGCCCCAGATCGGCGGGACTTTCGTTGACGTGTACTTGATGGGCGGCGTGTGGTTGCCGCAGACGACGTACAGCGATTTGCCGTCGGGCCCGGGAACGACGGCGTGCGGGCCGTGTTCGCCGCCGCCTTCGCCGATGGTGCGCAGCTTCTCCTTGCTGTCGAGCACGTCGTCGCCCCTGCTCGACCAGACACGCCACAGCCCGCTCTGGTACTTCTTGCCGCGGTTCACGACAACGTAGAGGCTATCGAACGCCCACACCAATCCCTGCGCCTCGCCGAGCTCGACGGGCAATTCCTCGACGCGGGTGTCGTCGGCGCTGCCGCCGAGCGCCGGCGGCGTGATGCGATAAAGCTTGCCGTATTGATCGGACGCGATGAGCCGGCCCTTCGGATCGTGGCACAGGCTGACCCACGAACCCTGAGTTTGCTTGGGTACCGTGTAGAGCAGCTCGACCTTGTAATCCTTCTTGACCTTGATCAGCTCGATTGGCGTCGCGGTCGGCTTCCTTAGCTTGCCGCCGGTCTTGGGCGCTTGGGCATCGAGGGTGGCGTAGAAACCGACGCCGGCAAGCGCGATGGTGAGAGCGAGGGACAACGCGAGGCGGGCTTTGGACACGGCAGGAACTCCGCAATAGGCGCAGGGATGACTTTACGTTGAGCGTATCCGCGCGGGGCGAGGATGTCCATGACGGTGCATGATGGCCGCACCTGTGGGGCACGTTTTTTACGTGCCCGAAAAAGACGGGCACGTAAGAAACGTGCCCCACAGTGAGAGCGTCGGCTACGGGACGCGATGGATCGTGCCGTGCAATTCGCCGGTGACCGGCGCCCCGTCCGCCGCCTTGACGCGATACTGCAGCGTGAAGTTCGACATGGGCTGCAGCTTCGCGACGCCGACCGTCACCGTCTTGCGATCCGCCGAAACTTGCAGCGACGCGATCGGCAATTCCTGCTTGAGCTTGGCGGCGGCGGGCGCCTTGCCGATGGGGTCGGACCATTCGCCGGTCCAGTTGTCCTCGTCCGCGGCACTGGCCCTGTCCAGCAGCCCGGAAAACGTCACCTTCAGGCCCGTCCGGTCCACCGCGAAGCCGACCGGCACCGGCAGCGCGCTGCCCGTATAGCGGACCCGGCAGAACTGGCCGTCCTTGACCGCGTTCGTGCTCCAGCCGCGCAGGCCGCACAGGTAAAGCTGGCCGTCGCGTGGATTCATCCGGGCGCGCATCACGCCGCTGGTGAAGGCGAGCGGCAGCTTCCACACGGCGCCCTGCCACGGCTCCGCCTGTCGATCGATCAGCACCTCATAGAGAGCGCAATGGCCGTAGCTCGTGTGCAGGAGCTGGCCCTTGAGCGGGCCGAATCGCTCATCGTTCGCCCAGACCTGGCTGCCGGCGGAACGGTCCACGCTGGTCGGCAGCCAAACGATCGGCTTCTTCGCGTATTCCCAGCGTGCGCCCTTGGTGCTCTCCTCTTCCGACTTCGACGGCTGGAAGCCGTAGAAGCCGCCGGCTTCGAGGCGATAGAGCGGCGTTTGCGGCACGCCGTTACCCTCGTTGTCGCCGACGATCATCGTGCCGTCAGGTCCGATGCTCAGTCCGTTCGGCTCGCGCAAGCCGGTGGCGAATTTCTCCAGCTTCGAACCGTCGGGCGACAGCTTGTAGATGCAGCAATTGTCGCCGCGCTTCGACGCGACGTAGTGCCCGGATCGCCCGAAGTAGAGGTTCCCCTGGGCATCCGTTTGCAGGTCCATGACGAACTCGTGCCGCTGGAGCGTGAGGCCCGCGTCGTTATTGAGGTTGTCGTAGAAGTCGGCTTCGCCGTCGCCATTGAGGTCGTGCAAGCGCGTGATCTGATCCCGGCCCGCGGTGTGGATGACGCCGTCGATGATCTTGAGCCCCAGCGGCTGGTGCAGGCCCGAGGCGAAGCGCTTCCAACGAACCTTGTCAAGCTTGGTATCGAGTCCGGAGACAATCCAGACGTTGCCGTCCCAGGTGCAGAGGGCGGCCCGGCCATCGGGAAAGAAGTCGAGCCCACCGAAGCGCATCGGGGCATGCCAGGGATTATCGAGGGGCAGGGCGATGTCCTCAACGGCGTACGGGAACTTACTGGCAGGGGCGATGGTGCCTTTCGTTTCGATCACGTCGCTCCAGCGCGGCGGGCCGCCCTTGATCAGGGGGCGAAGATTCTTGAGGGCGCCCGGAAAGCGGGACTGAAGACGCCGACCTTGTTCCCTGGCAGAACTGATTCCATGACGACGCGGAACGTAATCGTCGTCTTGTGGGGCGGCACGTGAGCAAACACGCGGTTGCCACCGACAAATCCCAGCGAAGCCTCCTGGCCATCGCTGACCAGCGCGATGACGAGGCGGTCGCCAGCCCGCTCGATTTCCGTCAGCCCGTGACCTGTTCCAGCGAGACCCGGCACAGCGCGACCGCGAACGAGGCGTTGCCACGGCTCGACGCACAGGAGCACCTGCTGCGCCCTGGCCGAGGGACCAACCTCGAACGTGCGCGTAATGATCGGCGTATCGCCATCCCAGGCGGTGCCGGGCATTTCCAGGACCGAGCAATCGTCAACCGTGTATGACAGCACCACCTTGTCGCCATTCACGTAGAGCCCGCGATAGTGCGCCCAGTTGCGCGGCAACGGTCCCTCGCCGCCGACGCGCGGATCGTCCCATTTGCCGTCCTTCGCCCAGCCCGGCCCAGGCCGCGTGGTGAACAGCATCTTGCCCTCGACCGCCGGCCCCATGTTCTTGTCCGCGGTGTACGTGACCGGCTTGCCGACCCAGGCGCCGGCGACGCGCATGTGTTCGGTATCGAAGCAGAGGCTGACCGTGCGGTCCCTGTCGAGCGAGATAATGCGGCCGCGATAGACGTAGTTCGTCGTGTCGGCGCGGCGGGTCGTGTCCTTGAACTGGCCCAGCGCGACCTCCATGCAGGTGGCGAGCACCATGCCGTGGTCGGGCGGCGGGACGGTCGCCCTGGGCTGGGCACGCGCGGAGCCCCCAAGGAGAAATACGGTTGCGGCGAAGAAATAGCGGTACTGACGTTGGAGAGTCGGCATGGTATGGTTATCCATAGAATGCGGCGGAGGCGAGCATGCCGCGTGCAACGTTTGCAACTGCCGCGCATTATCGTTACACAGCAGCGCGTCCGCTGCAAGGTGCAAGGTGCAAGGTGCAAGGTGCAAGGTGCAAGGTGCAAGGTGCAAGGGCACTATCACCGAGGAACGCTCATGGATCCCGAGACCGCGCTTGAACGCCAGATCGAGGGCTATCGGCGTATGACCGGTGAAGAGCGCCTCGCGATTGCCTTGCGCCTCCACGAACTGGCGTGTGATATTGCTCGCCACGGCATTCGGCATCAGCATCCGGAGGCGAGCCCCGCCGAGGTCGAGCGGCGCTTGCACGAACGCTTGGCCATTGCACGAAAGCTCGGGATATGACCGAAGGCGAATTGCTGCGCGATTGCCTCGAACGGTTGAACGCCTCGGGGCTAGCTTATTTCCTTACCGGCTCCATGGCGAGCAACTATTGGGGTATTCCGCGGACGACGCACGATCTGGATTTCGTGGTGCAGCTGCGAGGCGAAGACGTGGCGGCGGTGGTTCGTGCCTTCACCGGCGACTTTTTCATTCAGGAAGCGTCGGTGCGGTCCGCGCTCGATCCACCGCACCAGTTCAACGTCCTGGATCAGCGCTCCTCGCTCAAGGTCGATTTTTGGGTACTGACCGACGACCCGTTCGCACAGCAGATGTTCAACCGGCGG
Source organism: uncultured Gemmataceae bacterium (assembly GCA_963834865.1). Taxonomy (GTDB): domain Bacteria; phylum Planctomycetota; class Planctomycetia; order Gemmatales; family Gemmataceae; genus CAWIDK01. The sequence continues at coordinate 233,133 of CAWIDK010000001.1, read as the reverse complement.
CGATCCGTGTTGCTGTTCGGCACCTCCGGCTGGTTGGCGTCGGCGGAGGATGTGTTTCTTCACAAGCTGCACTGGAACAATATCACTCCGTCGAATCGACAACTCCTCGATGCCGCGGGGATTTGGGCGGTCCAGGAGAAGCATCTCGATCTCGATTACTTGCTGTTCTGGGCGCACGAAGTCCACGTTGACGACGTTTTCGAGCAAATCCGAAGGGGCGAAATTCGGCCCAAGACCAGCTGACGCGCGATCACGGTGCATCGTTTACCCCGGCGGCTCCTCCGTCGCCGCGCGCTACCGATTCGATCGTGATCGCCGCCAGCGCCGCACCGTAATCGAGATCGATATTCGTCATGTTGTCGTGCGTGTCGTGATAACCGACACGCTCGATGTCGTAATTCTCCATGAACAGCGCCACCGGCACGCCCACGTCGGAGAACATCTGCCCATCGGTGTTGAATAGCGTGCTGCGCGGATCGAAGCTCGGGCGAACCTCGCCGTGCAGCGGCAGAAACTTGCTCAGCGCCGGAATCGTCCGGCCGTCGCGGCTGCGCCGGCCACGGACCGCGCGCCGCCGGCCGCCCTGGCGATTCCACACCTCAGTCGCGAGGTTCCATGTTCGATTCGCGACGTGCGCCTGATACGCCAGCCATAGCGATTCGCGCAAGCGCCCGGCGCGATCTGGAAGACGTTGCGGTCCTTGTTGTTGTTGTGCGCGATCATGTCGAGCACGTAGACGCCCTGCACGCGCACGCCGGACAGATCGTGCGGGCCGCCGCCCAGCGTGTGCAGCACCAGCGTCCCCTCGACCAGCCATTCGCACATCCGGCACGCTCCCTGGCCTTCCGCCGGGTATTCCTCGCCGGTCAGGTGCAACAGCCAGACGTCGCAGCCGAGCTTGCCCCGCCGGCTCAGCTCGAGAAACGCCGCCGCGCCGAGCATCAGCGCCGCGGTCGCCGAGCAGTTGTCGTCCGCGCCCGGCGCAGCCAGCCGTGCGCCAGTCCCGCCGTATTGCTTCTCATACCAGTCGTACATGTACGCGGTGTCGTAATGGTCCGCCATCAGCACGGCGCGCGATCGGTCGCGGCCGGGAATCATGACCAGCAGGTTGCGCTCGTACCGCTTGCCCTCCTGATTGTCGAGCCAGCCGCCCATCCACGGAAAGGGATACTCGGTACGCCAGCGGAACGGCAATTCGCCGACCAGCACGGCGTCCTTCATGCCGCGGGTGGCGATCAGCCGGGCGTAATAGGCGAGCAGATGGTCGCCCATGTTTTCGAGGTCGCGGCCGGGATGCGCCAGCGCCGCCTGCGTCGCCTTGTCGAGCACGCAATCGGCGTTGTTCTTGTTGACGAACGCGCCCGCGGACAGCTCGGCGATCGTGTTCCAGTATTCGACCTCGAACGACCGCGTCGCCGTGTGCGCGAAGGTGAGCGACGGCGGAACCTCCTGCTTGCGCGATGCCAACGGCGCGGCTTCCGGCGGCGCGATGCATTGCTGCAACTGTTCCGCCAGCCGGCGCGCCCGGTCGTGATGGCGCGTCATTTTCGGCAGGCCGCGCAGCCAGCCCTCCAGCGTGTGCGACTTCGGAATCGTCAGGAGCTGGCGGGCGAATGATTGCGGAATGGGCCGGCCCCACCGCTCAAACGCGTCGAGAATCTTCGCGACATTCGTCACCGTGCACAACGGCGGCGTCTCCTTGAGATCCTGGAACAGCTCGACATTCGCGACATGCGGCTCGCGCCGCTGCAAGCGCGGCCACAGCTCCAGCGGCTTCTCGAAGTCCGGCTCGCCGTCGAGATACGCCGTGAGATACCCCGGCGGAGCGCTGGCGACGACGGTTGGCTGGTGCGTATGCGGGTCGCAATAGGCGACGAGCGGGCGATGCCAGTACAGCTCGTGCCGGCCGACACGCATCGCGGGAAAGAGGAAGCGATAGCCGAAGGTGCCGCCGTCGGCGACGGTCTCGGCAGCGCGATGAATGTCGGCGGGTGTGCCCGCGGGGCCGTCGAGCAGCGGCAGAAAATCGTGGCTCCAGAGCTGGACGTTGCGCGCCATCGGCTTGTGATAGAGGTCGATGTCGCGTGGGCGGGTGCTGAACAGGACGTGCGAGAGGCGGTGCTCGCGTGCGCGGACCAGCGCGTCCTCGAAACGGTGGACGCGGTCCTGGCGAAACGGTGCTTGTAGGTTTCGCGCAGCGGGCCGTGGCCATGGTCGTGGTCGATCGCTGCCGGGCCCGATTCCTGAAACCAGCCCGACTGCGGCACGCGGATTTTGCCCGACGCTTCATGGCGCTCGATGATGTGCAGCAGCGGAACCTGCACCGCCAGCCGCATCAATTCCGCGAGCCGGCAATAACCGGCCACGCCCCAGAACAAGAGGCTGCCGGGGAACGGCAACAGGTGCAATTCGCCGGCGAGATATTTCTTGCGCACGGCGGCCGGGATGTCGCGGAATGGCCGGAATGTCAGTACATAACGCACGCCGCGCACCGAATCCTTGTCGCCGAGAATATAGTCGGCGGTCCAGGACGGCAGCCAACCGTCGGGATACGCCCGGCCACGAACCTCGCCCACCGGCACGATCCGGAAGCCGGCCGCCCGCAGGTCCGTCAGGCGCTCACGCGGCTCCTCGTAAGCGCCGGCGAGGAGGTCGCGGAAAAAGTCCAGCGCCTGCTCCTTGGGCAGCTCCCGGTCGGGGGCGGTGAAGAATGACTTCCAGAACGCGCGGGCCGGGCCCTGTTCGCTGTTGCCGAACAGCGTCCAGCGGACATGCGCCTTGTCGTCCTGGGTAAGCGACAGCGCGAGCGGCAAGAGCAGCACGAAGCGTTCGTGTTCGAGTGCCGCGCTGCGGGCAGCCAATTCCGCGGGCCAGTGCGGGTTCTGCCGCAACTTGCTCGCACAGATGCCGTGCGCCGGGTCGCCGCGGCAGAGCGAGACGAGCTTGTTCAACAAATGGCAAGCGAGATCGCGCAACCCCGGCCGCAGCGTCAGCGCCTCATCGTACTCCGTTATCGGCCAGCCCCACGGATCGTCATCCGCGAAGGCCAGCGCGTCGCGCGTGCCGTAGGGCCGCAGTCCAAGGCGCACGGACGGCATGAATTCGGAGTTGGGTAGAATGCGAAAGCTGCCCTCGCCGCGGAACCACGGCCAACCGTCGAGCAGTTGTTTCCAGCCTTCGTGGGTCATGGTACACTCGCAAGGGAGAGGTTGTTGCAACTTGTTTACGTTTGGCGCTCGCCCGCTGCAAGCTGCGGGAAAGCGCCAACTGCCAGCGAAAAGAGGCATCCATGATTCGGCCGACCGTTCCTGCCGACACACCGGCGCTACTCACGATCACGCAGGGCACCGGCTTATTCTTGCCGATCGACCTGGAGGCGCTCGACGCGGTGCTGGCGGCCTATCACGAACAGGAGGCCGGCCAGGGCCACCGCTGCTTCACGTTCGAGGAGAAGGGGGCGATCGCCGCCTTCGTCTATTTCGCGCCGGCGGCGATGACGGATCGGACGTGGTATCTATGGTGGATTGTGGTCAACAAGCAGATTCACGCCCGCGGCGTCGGCAGCCAGCTGCTCAAGCATGCCGAGGAGGCAGCCCGCGCCGCCAACGGCCGGCTGATGATGGTCGAGACCTCCGGCCTGCCGTCGTACGAATTGACGCGGAAGTTCTACCTCAAGCACGGCTACGAGCAGGCGGCGGTGCTGAAGGATTATTACGCCGACGGCCATGACATGGTGGTATACCGCAAGCGCCTCGCGACGTAACTCGCTTGCGGTTTCGCGACCGCGCGTCCGTATAATCCGCTCTGACCACCCAACATTCACCATGCGAAGGGTACGCCATGAGCAAAAAGGTTAACGTCGCGATTATCGGCCTCGGCTTCGGCGCGGAGTTCATCCCGATCTACCAGCGGCATCCCAGCGCGAACATGTATGCGATTTGCCAGCGCGATCCCGCCAAGCTCAAGCAGATCGGCGACGCGTTCAAGATCGACCAGCGCTATACGCGCTACGAAGACGTTCCTCAAGGATCCGCAGGTCGATTTCGTCCACATCAACACGCCCATCCCCGACCACGCCCCGATGTCGATCGCGGCGCTCAAGGCCGGCAAGCACGTCATGTGTACCGTGCCGATGGCCACGTCGGTCGAGGACTGCCAGCAGATCGTCGAGCTGGTCAAGAAGACCGGCCTTAAGTACATGATGGCCGAGACGGTGGTTTATGCCCGCGAATTCCTGTTCCTGCGCGAGCTTTTCCTCAAGGGAGACCTCGGTAAGATCCAGTTCGTACAGGCGAGTCATCAGCAGGACATGGACGGCTGGCCGAACTACTGGCCCGGCCTGCCGCCGATGCACTACGCCACGCACTGCGTCGGTCCGTGCCTGGCGCTGACCCGCGACGAGGCGGAGTACGTGTCATGCTTCGGCTCGGGCCGCATCCGTGACGAATTGATCCCGAAGTACAATTCGCCGTTCGCGATCGAGTCGTGCCACATCAAGTACCGGGGCAGCGACCTGTCGGCACGCATCATTCGCTCGCTGTTCGACACCGCCCGGCAATATCGCGAGAGCATCGACGTTTATGGCTCGAAGAAGACGTTCGAGTGGCCGCTGATCGAGGGCGAGGAGCCGGTGCTGCACACGGCGAAGAAGCCGGAGCCGGAGATTCCCGAACGCATCAAGGTTCCCGATTTCGCGCACCTCTTGCCCGAGCCGATCCGCCGTTTCACGACCAAGGGCGTCTACGACACCGACGAGCACCAGCACCTGTCGTTCACGCAGGGCGGCGGCCACGGCGGCTCGCATCCGCACCTGGCGCACGAGTTCGTGTCGGCGCTGGTCGAGGGCGCGATCCGTTCCCCAACGCGGTGCAGTCGGCAAACTGGACGTGCGTCGGCATTCTGGCGCACCAATCGGCGCTCAAGGGCGGCGAGATCATCAAGCTGCCGGCGTTCACGCTGAAAGGCTCGTAGCCGACACAGCCTGCGGTTGGCTCATTCCGGAGGACTCAATCATGGAAACCCACGAAGTCAGCCAGCTCGCCTGGAAAAGGATGGTGACCGCCGTGGAGAAGGTGCGTGAACGAATGCGACGGGCAGCGGCAGCGCTGGAACAGGCGAAGATTCCCTATGCCGTCATCGGCGGCAACGCGGTGGCCGCATGGGTGAGCGAAGTCGATGAGTCGGCAGTGCGCAACACACGGGATGTGGATATTCTCCTGCGCCGCGTCGATCTTGACCGCGCCAAGGAGGCCCTCGCTGCGGTGGGATTCATCTACCGTCACGTCAAGAGCATCGACATGTTCCTCGACGGCCCCGGAGCCAGGGCACGCGATGCCGTGCATATCATCTTCGCCGGCGAAAAGGTGCGTCCGGAGGATCCCGTGGCGGCGCCGGATGTAACGGAAGCGAAAGTCACAGCCACCGTTCGCACCGTCAGCTTGGAAGCTCTGGTGCGCATGAAGTTGACTTCATATCGCGACAAGGACCGGACGCACCTCCGCGACATGATCGACGTCGGCCTGGTGGATGCAAGCTGGCGCGACCGCCTGCCGTCCGAACTGGCGCAGCGCTTGCAGTCGTTACTGGATAGCCCGGAAGGGTGAATGGGACGAGCCGGGCTGATACAATACGTGGATAATAGGGGGGGAGTTTCGATGCCTGCCGTGCCCATCAAGACCCGTGAACAGTATATCAAAGCCATCGAGGTGCTGGACCGTGTGGGTGGCACCTGGCAGGGAGTCGGCTTCGACGAATGGTTTCTTCTGGTGTCGCCGAAGCAGTACGATGCGTTAGTGGACGCCCACGTTGTGACCCCACAGGACAACAACAAGGACGCCAAGCGTGCCAAGAACTCGCGCAAAGCCCGCAAATCTTGAGCAAATGCTGCAAGTGCTGCGCGCCGTCTACGAGCGTCAATTGGCTCCGCCATTGGGTGGTTTCGCGTATCGATTTACGATTTTCTTGCCCCTTCTCTCCGAGGGACAACAGGTCTTTTCGACTGCACAACGGCAGCTTTTGGGCGAACTCTTGCACGCGTGTTGCGGGGGGTATACGGAGGCCTTTGCCGAGGGCCATCCGCCCTTTTTCGGCTCTTGGTTGCCGCCCGGAGCCACGCAACCGAGGGTTGATCGCCACACTCTGATTATACTGTACACCTGTCAAACCGAGGAAGCCAAGGACTTCTTTCGGAAGCTCCGCTGGATCCTCCAGCAAAAGCACGTCGCCAACCAGGAAGTCATACTAATCGAGCACGCCACCGTCTGGCTTGTGGAGGCGTCACCGCTGTTGGGTGTCAACGATGGGTGACCGGTCATTTCTTCACCGCATGTCGTTTGTCGTAGCGCTCGTAGCGGAACTTCGATTGCCGAAACACGTCGTCGCGCAGCGATATGCTATCATGAATCCCGTCGTACCCTGTAACCGTGGCGTCTTTCTCGTGGAGAGCCTGGTATGGGAACTCGAGCCGCCCTGCATTGCCTCGGATGCGCCCTGGCCGTCGCGTTGACTGGCCTGCCGGCTCCGGCATTCGCCCAACCGGCGAAAATCAGCATCCTCTTCCTTGGCGACAATGGCCACCACAAGCCGCACGAGCGCTATCGGCAAATCGAGCCGGTGCTGGCGGCCCGCGGCATCCGTCTCGAGTACGTCGATTCGGCCAAGGCGCTCAACCCGGAGACGCTCGGCCGGTTCGACGGGCTGCTCGTGTACGCCAATCTGGAGAAGATTACGCCGGAGCAGGAAAAGGCCCTGCTCGATTACGTGGCGGGCGGCAAAGGATTTATCCCGATCCACTGCGCCTCGTACTGCTTCCTCAACTCGCCGAAGTATGTCGAGTTGGTCGGCGCGCAGTTCAAGAGCCACGGCACCGGCACGTTTCGCACCGTCACGGCCCACGCCGATCATCCGATCCTGCGCGGGCTCGCCGACTTCGAGAGCTGGGACGAAACCTACGTGCACCAGCGGCACAACGACAAGGATCGCGTCGTCCTGTCGTACCGCGTCGACCAGAAGGGCAAGGAGCCGTGGACCTGGGTGCGCACCCACGGCAAGGGACGCGTCTTCTACACCGCCTGGGGCCACGACGAGCGCACCTGGAGCCATCCCGGCTTTCAGACGCTGCTGGAGCGCGGCATTCGCTGGGCCGTCGGCGCCGATCCCACGGAGGTGCCCCTGGTGGTCGAGGCCCCCGCCATGACGCCGCAGCGCACCGATGTGAGGCCGTTCGCCTACAAGGAAGCCAAGGTCCCGTTCTACCCGGCCGGAAAAGGGGGCGCAACAAGGCCCAGAATCAGATGCAGCTTCCACTCGAGCCCGATGAGTCGCGCAAGCATTTCGTCACGCCGGTGCAGTTCGAACCGAAGCTCTTCGCCGCCGAGCCGCAAATTCGCCGGCCGATCTGCATGAACTGGGACGAACGCGGCCGGCTGTGGATCGCGGAAACGGTCGATTATCCCAACAACTTGCAGCGGTCCGGCGAGGGGCACGACCGCATCGTCATCTGTGAGGATACCGACGGCGACGGCGTGGCCGACAAGTTCACCGTGTTCGCGGACAAGCTGAGCATCCCGACCGGCTTCACGTTCTACAAGAACGGCATTATCGTCGTGCAGGCGCCGCACACGCTCTTCCTGCAGGACACCGACGGCCTCGACCGGGCCGACGTGCGCAAGGTGCTGTTCAGCGGCTGGGGCACCGGCGATACGCACGCGGGGCCGAGCAACCTGCGCTGGGGTTTCGATAACTGGATCTACGGCATCGTCGGTTACTCGGGATTCCGCGGAACCGTTGGCGACGAGCGCCACAGCTTCCAGCAAGGCTTCTTCCGCTTCAAGCCCGACGGCGCAAAGCTCGAATTCCTGCGCAGCACCAACAACAACTCGTGGGGCGTCGGCTTCAGCGAGGAGGGCCTGCTGTTTGGCTCGACCGCGAACGGCAACCCGAGCGTCTATCTGCCGATCCCCAATCGCTATTACGAATCGGTGCGCGGCTGGTCGTCGCGCGTGCTGGGCGGCATCGCCGGCAACGCGCCGATGCACCCGATCACCGACAAGGTTCGACAGGTCGATTACCACGGCCATTTCACCGCGGCGGCCGGCCATGCGCTGTACACGGCCCGTCTTTATCCGCGTGAATACTGGAACCGGGCCGCGTTCGTCGCCGAGCCGACCGGCCATCTCGTGGCGACATTCCAGGTCGAACGCCGCGGCAGCGACTTCGTTTCGCGCAACGCGTGGAATCTCCTTGCCAGCGATGACGAATGGTCGGCGCCGATCATGGCGGAGGTCGGGCCGGACGGCAATGTATGGGTGATCGACTGGTACAACTACATCGTCCAGCACAACCCGACGCCAGCAGGCTTCAAGACGGGCAAGGGCAACGCTTACGAGACCGACCTGCGCGACAAGACGCATGGCCGGGTCTATCGATTGGTCGCGAAAGACGTCAAACCCGCGGCGCCGGTCACGCTCAAGGATGCGACCCTCGCCAAGCTGGTCGCGACCTTGAAGAGCGACAATCTGCTGTGGCGCCTGCACGCGCAACGGCTGCTGATCGAGCGCGGCAAGCGTGACGTGGTGCCGGACCTGCTGACGCTGGTCGGCGATTCCTCCGTGGATGAGATCGGCCTCAACCCGGGGGCCATTCATGCGCTGTGGACGCTGCACGGCCTCGGGGCGCTGGACGGCACCGATGGGCGCGCTAACGCGACTGTCGAGGCGGCCCTAAAGCACAGGTCCGCGGGTGTGCGCCGCAACGCCGTGCTCGTCATGCCGCGAACCGCTGACGCCTCCAGTGCGATCGTGGACAGCGACCTGCTTGAGGACCGCGATGCCCAGGTACGGCTGGCCGCGTTGCTGGCCGTCGCGGACATGCCTCCCAATCCATGTGCCGCCGACGATTTCATTGACATGCTCAGCCGGCCCGAGAACGCCGCCGACCGGTGGATCCCCGATGCGGTCACCAGCGCCGCCGCCCGGATTGACGTGCGGTTCCTCCGAGCGCTGGCCCGCACCACGCCGAAACCCGGGCCGCGTGCGCTGGAGGTTGCAGCGGTAATCGCGGAACATCGGGCGCCGGCGGTCAGGCTGACGGCATGGACACGCTCTTGACCGCAGTGGCCGGCGCCGACCCGGCGGTGGCGGAGGTGATCCTCGCCGGCATGGCCAAGGGCTGGCCGCGCGGCAAGGCCGTGACGTTGTCCGCGGCGACCGAGCAGGCGCTGGCGAAGCGATTGCCGGCCCTGACACCGGCCGGCAAGGGGCAGCTCCTGCGGCTGGCGGCGGCGTGGGGCGCTCAGGGATTAACCAAATACGCTGCGGAAGCCGCCCAAGGCCTGCTCGGCGTCATCGGCGACGACAAGCAGTCTGACGCGGCGCAGAGCGCGGCGGCGCGGCAATACGTCGAATTCCAGTCGGGCGACGTCAAGGCGGCGCAGCAACTCCTCGATCTGGTCACGCCGCGCGCGTCGCCGGCGCTGGCGGCCGGCCTCATCGACGCGCTCGGCGCCAGCTCGGCGCCGGCCGTCGGCCCCGCCCTGGTTCAGCGCCTCGGGGGCCTGCCGCCTTCGGCGCGCGCCGCGGCTCTGCGCGTGTTGCTCGGCCGGCCCGATTTGACGCGCACGCTCCTCGACGCTCTGGACAAGGGGGACGTGCAGCTCGGCGAGCTCACGCTCGATCAAAAGGAGGCGCTGACCGCGCATCCCGACGCGAAGATTGCGGCCCGCGCAAGAAAGTCCTGGCGAGCGGCGGCGGCCTGCCCAGCCCCGACCGCCAGAAGGTCATCGACGAGCTGTTGCCGCTCACGAAGCAAGCGGGCAACGCCGAGCTGGGCAAGCTCGTCTTCAAGAAACATTGTGCCACCTGCCACATGCATGGCGGCGAGGGGAACAAGATCGGCCCCGACCTGACGGGTATGGCCACGCACCCGCGCTCGGAGCTGATCGTCAGCATCATGGATCCGAGCCGGAGCGTCGAAGGGAACTTCCGTGTGTACACCGTGACGCTACAGGATGGCCGCGTCATGAACGGCCTGCTGGCGTCGGAAACGAAGACGTCAGTCGAGATCATCGATGCCCAGGCGAAAAAGCACGTCGTCCAGCGCGACGACATCGAGGAGCTGAAGGCCTCGACCAAATCGCTGATGCCCGACGGCTTCGAGAAGCTGCTGCCGCCGGCCGACCTGGTGAACCTGCTGGAGTTCCTGACGCAGCGCGGGCAGTACCTGCCGATCCCGCTCGGCAAGGTCGCGACCATCGCCAGCGATCGCGGCATGTTCTACAGCAAGGACGCCGAGGTTGAACGGCTGATCTTCAAGGACTGGTCGCCGCGAACCTTCAAGGGCGTGCCGTTCCACCTGGTTGATCCGCAGGACGGCAAGGTGCCGAACGCGATCCTGCTGTACGGACCGCAGGGCCAGTATCCGCCGAAAATGCCGAAATCGGTGCGACTGCCGTGCAACGCGCCGGCGCGGGCGATCCATCTGTTGAGCGGCGTCAGCGGCTGGGGCTATCCCTACGGCCAGAAGGGCGGCGTCGTGATGATCGTCCGGCTGCACTACGCCGACGGCAAGAGCGAGGACCATCCGCTGACGAACGGCGAGCATTTCGCGGACTACATCCGCCGCGTGGACGTGCCGGGATCGGAGTTCGCCTTTGCCCTGCGCGGCCAGCAGCTCCGTTACCTGGCGATTTCGCCGCAGCGTGCGGACGCGATCGTGGCGATAGAATTCTTGAAGGGACCGGACCCGTCAGCGCCGGTCGTGATGGCGGTTACAATCGAGAACAGGTAGCCCGGCGGCCTTGGCGCTGGGCCGGGCTGGAGGGAGCGAGTATGACAGCCGCAATAAAATGGAATCGCATCTCCGTTGACGACTATCTTGCTGCCGAGTTGGACTCGCCGACCAAGCACGAGTATCTAGGCGGCGTGCTTTACGCCATGGCCGGTGCGCAACGTCCACAACCGGATCGCGAGCAACGTGCTGGGAAATCTCTACGGCCGCCTGGTTGGGCGCCCATGCCAGCCCTTTAACTCGGACACCAAGATTCGCATTCGCATGGTGACGCAGACACGCTTTTATTATCCCGACGTGTCCGTCGTGTGCCGGCCCAACCCGCCGCACGATTCGTACCAGGACGAACCCGCCGCGATTGCCGAAGTCCTTTCGCGGCGCACGCGCCGGATCGATGAGGGAGAAAAGAAGGACGCCTACCTGACGATTCCGTCGTTGAACGTGTACATGCTGATCGAACAGGACGCGCCGCAGGTCACGGTGTTTCGCCGCACGGAGGCCGGCTTTCTGCGCGAGGTGTACGAAGGCCTCGATGCCGTGATTCCACTACCCGAGATCGATGCCGTATTGCCGCTGGTCGAGATCTACAGCGGCGTCGCGTTCGTTCCCGAACCGAGCGATGACGAGGAAGGATGAGGGCAGCAAGGGGGACGCAGCTCGACAAGATCGAGCCGCGTCCCAGCCGCGTCCCTTTTTTTCCGCGTTGTGCCAAAGTCATTGTGGCGCGGTGATGGTTTACTCGTATTCTCGTATTCTTCAGGTTCCCTTGATCTTCCAAACAGCTCTGGGGGACTCAAGAGTGGCGTGCGGTAGTCGCGTAAATGACTGCGTGGAGTATCTCAAGCGTCGTTTGCGTACGCGAACGCCGCCCTCGGCATTTCAGCACTTCGAGGCCACGCTGTGCTGTGCGGCCAGCAACTCCGGTACCTCGCGATCACGCCGCAGCGAGCGGATGCGTTCATCGAGATCGAGTTCGTCAAGGGGCCCGACGCGTCGGCCGGTGCTGATGGCAGTCATGGTGGAGACGCGTTAGTGGCAATCACTTTTTTGGCGGCGTTTTAGCGAAATGCAGATAGACTTGCTCCGCGACCCGGCCGATGAAAATGTTCGCCTCGTTATCGGGATGGTAGCGCCGATCGTCGTTCTGCGCCGTCAGCACGCAAATCGCCACCGGGCCGCCTGAGAAGTACAGGATACCCGCATCGTTCTTGACGTTGTTCACCGAGCCTGACTTGTTGGCGACGACGACGCCGGCGGGCATAAAACGCTTGAGCTTGTCCTTGTCCTCGCACTTCTTGAGATGCTCGATCATGTCCTTCGTCGACTGCTGGTCGCCGCACTTGCCCTGGTGCAGCCGTTGCAGGAGCTGGACGGTCTCGCGCGCCGTGGTGGAGCCCAGGCCGTATTTCTTGCTGCGGGCCGGGTCCACGGAAGTCTTGCTGCCGAGGTACACCTTGGCGTTGATCCGGCTGTTGGCGAAACCCCACTCGGCCAGCCGCCGATTGGTGGCGTCGATACCGATGCGATCGAGCACCAGGTTGGTGGCCGTGTTGTCGGAAAAAGCGATCATCAGCCGCACCGCGTCGCGCAGCGGAAAGCTGGCGCCGTCGCTGAAGTGGTACGTCAGGATGCCGCTGCCCGGGACCTTGTCGGCGTCGCGCAACACGACGACGTCGGAGAGCTTGATCTTGCCCTCGGCGACTTGCTGGTACACCTCGAGCATGACCATGAACTTGATGAGGCTCGCGGTCGGCATCACCTCGTCGCCGTCATAGGCGTAACTCACGCCGTCGTCGAGGTGCAGGACAGCGATCGCGACCTTGCCGTGATGCGCCTTGATGAGGGGCGTGAGGCGATCGGCGAGCGATTTCTCCTGGGCCCCTGCGAATGCAGGGCTCAGCACGAGCAGTGGCACTATGAAAAACGGCACAAGGTTCCGGGACATGATTGCTACCTTTCGCCACGAACTGCTGTTGCACGATCGGGGCTGATCCCGCGTCACTCCTTCCAGCCGTGCGCAGTGCGCACGGCGATCATCGCCGACAGGATGCCGTTCCACGTCTGCGGCTTCATCATCACCGCGTTGGGGAACATGCAGCCGTCCCAGCAGACGTGCTTGATCCGGCGCGTCACGTTGCCGTAGCTGTCGCGCATCCAGAAGCCGGCGTGATGGGCGATCTTGAGCTTGCCGCCCGGATCGTTGGGCAAGCAATGGCGGCCAGTCTTGTCGTGACTGCCGGATCCCTTCACGGTCGCATCGTTCTGGGCGACGTGAAAGTCGATCGTCCAGGGCCGCAGCGCCGCGGTCAACGTCGCCAGCGCCTGGTCGAGCTTGCCCGGGTCGTCCCAGCTCCACTTCTCCGGCAGGATGCGGTCCTCGGGCGCGTTATAGCCGAGCGTGTAGAGCAGCGTGTGCGCCATGTCGGCCTGGAAGCCGAGCGTGCCGGGACGGTCGGTCAATTCGAGGAGCTGCAGCATCCGTTTCCAGCTGTGCATGCCGGCCCAGCAAATCTCGCCCTCGGCCGCGAGACGCTCGCCGTGGTCGGCGGCGACGTCGCACGCCTGGCGGAACGTCGCGGCGATCTTCTTCTGATTGCCCTCCGGATCGGCGAGCCAGTCGCCCGGACCGCCTGCTGAGTCGATGCGAACGATGCCGTAAGGACGAGCGCCCAGCTCGCGCAGCCGTTTGCCGATCCGGCAGCCTTTTCTGACCTGATCGACAAATTGCTTGCGCTCGGCGTCGCTGCCCATGGCAGAGCCGCCGCCGGTCCCCGGCCAAACCGGGGCGACGACCGAGCCGATGACCAGCCGGCGTGAACGGACCCTGTCGGCCAGCCGCTTCAGGTCGTCGTCGCTTGCGTCAATGTCCACGTGCGGCGCGAACAGGAACAGATCGACGCCGTCGAACCGGACGCCGTCCACCTCGGCCTTCGCCGTCAAGTCGAGCATCGTGTCAAGGTCGATGAACGGCTCGGCGCCGGCCGAGCCCTTGCCGACCACGCCGGGCCACGCCGCGTTGTGTAGCTTGGGATACGTGTTCGTGTGGGTCATGGTGTCGTTATCCGTTGTCAGAGGTTCATGTCGCTCGGGTCGAAGCTCGCTTGCGGTTTCGCGAGCGGACACCGCGACACCGCGACACCGCGACACCGCAAGCGAGCTTCGATCCGAGCGGCGGTAGCGTTATTTCTTGTAATCGCCGACATTCGGCGCCGTCGGGTTCGTGTCCGGACCAAAGTAACGCAGCACTACCAGCGGCTCCGCACTGGTATTGTCGTAGCTCACGCCGGCGCGGGCCGCGGCATAGCCGACGAAGTACTCATCTTCGGTCAGCTCGCCGTAGCGGATCATCGCCGGCGTTTGCAGCCGCTTGCCGTTAATCGTGCCGGTGCCTTGCACGGCGATCAGGCCATAGGCGCCGTTGTCCTTGACGGTCAGCTTGGTGCCCGCCTCGACCGACAGCTCCTTCGCGCTGAACAGCTCCTTGCCGGCGACCTTGCCATAGACGATCCATTTGTCCAGGAAGCCATGCCCGGCGCTGCCCTCGGCGACGATCGGCTCGAGATAATGGTGATCCTTGAAGCTGGGATCGACGTTCCCCTGCCAGTCGAGCTGCTCGATCAGGTAGTCTAGGTCCTTGTGGAACTTCGGCGGCACGTCCTTGACGAGCAGCTCCCACGGGACGGCTCGGCCCTCGACCATCGACTGGTACATGCCGAATACGTCGGAGCCCCACTGCGGTTCGTACGTCACCAGCGAGCCAGGGGCATGCAGGACGCAGGGCGGAACCAGCCAGCCGGTACCGGGCTGCAGCCGATAGGCCTTGCTGTAGTTGAGGATGCCGTTGTCGCCCTGGTTCCAGCGTTCCAGGCAGCGGCGAATATCTTGTTTGGTAGTGCCCGGCTCCAGGCCGAAAAAGGTGTACGGAAAGTTATTGCCGGTCGAATTGAGCTGGGGTGGAAAATAATACGATTCTGGTTTACCCTGCTGTCCGACGAGGGCCGCCTGTTTATTACTCTGGTGCATGTGGTGCGGGATCGGCCCCAGGTTGTCGAAGAACTTGCTATACACCGGCCAGCGCTGGTATGCTCCCCAGATGTCCGGGCCGATAAGGTTCTCCTTCTCGGCGGCGATGGCGTCACGCAGCGTGAAGGCGCGCGTGCCATCGACGACGACATAGCTCAGGCCCTCGTCCGGCGGCGCACCTCGTTGGCCGCCGGCGTGGTCGAGGAAAACCAGCGCTCATCGATGCCGCCGCGGTGGGCCCCCAGGGCGTAGAGGTCGTTGGGGTGCAGCTTGAGCCGCCGGCCCGGCATCAGGAACGAGCGCGGCACCCAGGTCGGCGCGAGGTGCAGCACGCCGCCGGCCGCGGCCAACGCGGAACTCAGGAGCGACGGGCCGGTCTTTTCCGCCTTGGGCTTGGGCCGACTCGGTTTCGCGGTGGTGCTTGCGTTCTTGGCCACGATGGTCCTCCAGGAGAGAGCCGACCCCTGGCGGCCGGCTGCGAGGCAACGAGATTGATTTGTGAACAACCGTTCATAGTGTGCGGCCGGCTACGTAGGACAGGCTGCCAGCCTGTCCAAGCAAGTCCGGCATCGTGAGATTATGAGTTTCCAGGCCGAAAACACGGGAACGCGTGCTATTCTTCAAGAATAATTCCCCGATTCCGAACGTCAGGTTCAGCTGGAGCGGCCTACAATGGTGTAACTGAAACGATTGAGGCATGGATCTGTTGTTGTCGGGTCGTGTTAGAAGGATTAGTTGCGATGGTTCGTGAAAACTCCGGGCGCAGACGCGCCCCCGCATGTTGTTGGCTTACACCGATTCGGCTCACGCGGCACGCTGTGTCCGCTACTTCCGCCGGCAGGGCTGGGAAGTCCACATGGTCGCGTCGGGCGCCCTGGTCCAGCGCCTCGCCAACGAGCTCTTGCCAGAGGTGGTCGTCCTTGACGCGGACCTGCCCGATGAGAGCGGCTGGCTCAGCGCCGCCAAGATTCGGCTGGCACCGCCGGACCACCGGGTTATCCTGCTGGTCGGCGACATCGACCGGCATACCAGCGAACGCGCCCACTCGCTCGGCCTTGCCGGCGTGGTGCGGCGTGCCGACGGCCCCGAGGCGCTTGCGGCGCTGGTGCTCGATCAGCACTTCTCCGTGGCGGTCTGATCAGACCACCTCGAAGATGCATTCGATTTCCACCGGGATGTCGCCCGGCAGCGAGCCCATGCCGACAGCGCTGCGCGCGCCAACCCCGGCATCTTCGCCGAACACCTGCGCCATCAATTCGGAAAACCCGTTGATCACCAGCGGCTGATCGAGGAAGTCGGGCGTCGCGTTCACCATGCCCAGCGTCTTCACGAGGCGCTTGACGCGGTCGAGCGAGCCGAGAGTGCTGCGCACAGTGCTCAGGATATTGATGCCGACCAGACGGGCGGATTCCTTGCCTTGTTCCAAGTTGAGCTTCGAGCCGAGCTTGCCGAGCAGCGGCGCCTGCTCGCCGAGCTTGGCCGGTCCATGACCGGAGACGTACAGCATGTTGCCGGCCAGCACCGCCGGCTTGTACTTCGCCATCGGCCTGGGCGGCGTCGGCAGCGTGATCTGCAGCTCTTTTAGGCGCGTTTCCGGACTGGCCATTGCAGGTTCCTCGCGTTGGGGGATGTTGGTGCGTCGTTAGTTTACCCTCGGGGGCACGGCGGTCAAGCAACGGCACCGCTCAAAACCATCGCCCGAACCTTTCGCCGTTAGCCCGACGCGCAAGCGAGGTGCATCCTCGCTTGCTTTCGCCGTCAGCCCGACGCGCAAGCGAGGTGCATTCTCGCTTGCGCGTCGGGCTAACCTACGTCCACCATCGGCCGAAGCGTGTGTGCGCATAGGGGCCCACATCCAGATGCGTCGGACGGCCGTCGAGCATTTCCGCCACAAGCTTGCCGGTCGCCGGCGACATCGACACGCCGAGCATGTTGTGGCCGGCGGCGATTAGCACATTTGCGTAGGCGGCACTGCGGTCGATCACCGGCACGCTGTCGGGCGTCATCGGCCGCCAACCGTACCACTCTTCCTCGACCGGTTCGGTGTAGGGCTCCTGCAGATAGTGCTCGGCTCCCTCGCGTAGCAGGGCGAGTCGGCGTGGGTTCAAGCTGGTGTCGTAACCCGCGAACTCCATCGTCGAGCCGAGCCGATAGCCGGACTGCATGGGTGTGACCCCGACGCGATGCTCCTCAAAGATCAGCGGAATCTTCGGGCATCGCGCAGGTCGAGGCATCGTGATCGAGTAGCCCTTGCCCGGCTGGATCGGGATGCGGCAACCGAGTGCCCGGTTGAGCAAGGGTGTCAAGGCACCGGCCGCCACCACGAACGCCGCCGCCGGCAACTCACCGACCGGTGTGATTGCGGCCTGAGCCTGGCCGTGCGTGTCCACGAAGCCCGTGATCTCGCAGTGCTCGCGGATCACCACGCCGTGTGCCGTCAGGACGCGCCGCCACGCCGTCATCAGCCGATCCGGACGCAGCTGCGCATCGTGGGGATAATGCCATGCGCCGGCGAGCCCCGGTTTCAGCGCCGGTTCCAGCGCGACGAGCGCGTCACTGTCATAGCGCACCGCGTCCACCTGAAACATGGTGCGCAACATCTCGACCGTGTGCTCATGGTGCTCGAACGCGGCCTTGCTGAGGAAAACGAGCAGCATCCCGCGCGTGTCCCATTCGCAGTCGAAAACTTCTGTCGCCATCAATTCGTCGTAAAGCGCGCGCGACGAGTTCAGCAGCGCCTGGATCGCCCGACCGCCGGCCAGCATCTGCCGCGTGGTGCAGCGCCGGGCGAAGCGCAGCAGCCAGCCCCACAGCGCCGGGTCGAGCCGCGGCTTGATCTTGAACGGCGAATTGGACCGCAGCATGGCACCGAGCGCACCGCTCACCGCCCCCGGCGCCGCCAGTGGCAAGACATGACTCGGCGAGACCAGGCCGCAGTTGCCGTGCGAGCAACCCTTGCCGAACTCGCCGCGGTCGGCGACCGTGACGGACCAGCCCGATTTCACCAGGTAATAGGCGCACGCAGCGCCGATGACGCCACCACCGATGATCACGACGCTCTTCGCCGCTGCGCTCATGCACGGATGCCCTTCAGGAACGGGTCGGCCGAGTCGAAGAGCAGCGTCGTCTCGGCATGGATAAACGCCGAGCCGTGGATACG
Organism: uncultured Gemmataceae bacterium; assembly: GCA_963834865.1. GTDB lineage: Bacteria > Planctomycetota > Planctomycetia > Gemmatales > Gemmataceae > CAWIDK01. The sequence goes on along the minus strand of CAWIDK010000001.1, from coordinate 215,165 downwards.
CGGGATGATCTGCCCGGCGCTCACCTGGACGGACCCTTCGAAGATCGTCCCGAGAATGCCTTCTTGCCGCCAGCGCTGGCCCGGTGCCAGCTCGCCGTCCGCATGCAGGCACGCAAGCTTGGCGCTGGTGCCGGTGCCGCACGGCGATCGATCATACGCCTTGCCGGGACAGAGGACGAAGTTGCGGCTATCCGCGGCCGGATTGCACGGCGGACCGAACAGCTCGATGTGGTCGATCTCCGCGCCGTCCGTGCCGGTGACGCCGTCGCGCACCAGCGCCTGCCGCACCTTCCACGCGAACTCGGTCAGCCGCTCGACGTTGGCCACCGCCAGCTCTTGCCCGTGCTCGCCGACGAGGAAGAACCAGTTGCCGCCCCACGCGACATCGCCTGCAACGGGGCCGATCCCGTCGACATGCACCGTGACGCCCGCGGCCAGGCGAAAGCTCGGGACGTTCTCGACCGTGACGCGGCTTCCGGCGTGATACTCGAAGGCAATGGTACCGACCGGCGTTTCGAGGCGGTACATCCCCGGCCCGATGCGTCCGAGGTGCGCCAACGTCACCGCCAGGCCGATGGTGCCGTGCCCGCACATGCCGATGTAGCCGACGTTGTTGAAGAAGATCACGCCAGCAACGCAACGTGGATCGGCTGGTTCGCAAAGCAGCGCGCCGACCAGCACATCCGAGCCGCGTGGCTCGTTGATGACGGCCGAGCGGAAATCGTCGTGTTCGCGCCGGAATCGTTCGCGCCGACATGCCAGGTCGCCCATGCCCAGGTCAGGCCCGCCGCTGACGACAACGCGCGTCGGCTCGCCGCCGGTGTGTGAATCGATGACGGTTACCCGATGTAGCGTCGGTGCTGCCACGTGACTGTGACCTCCGCGCGCCTCCGAGGCGGGACCTGAGCGATCCCTGGAGTCCCCCGCTGCTGCCGACACGGCCCGGCTATCCACCGGGCCGGGCGGTGATGCCGTATTCCTCGGATCGCCATGACGCCGGCGCCGTGGGCTGCAACGGCAGGTTCATCTCCAGCAGCTCGAACGCCGATTGTACCTGGCAGTCAGCGCCGCAATACAGGCAGCGGTTATGTCGCAGATTCACCGGCCGGCCACATAGCGAGCACATCTTCGCGGGGAAGCCGACTCTTTCGGCCTCAAGCTGGCGGAAGCGGTCGAGCAATTCGGTCTCGGTTGGACCTGGCTTCTCGCTCAGCAGCGTGTAGAGTGCCCGCATGAGCACGGCTTGCTTCTCCAGGCGCCGCTGCAATTCCGCAATTTCATCCCGGAGGATCGCGATTTCCCCCCGTGCTTCCTCCAGATTTCTGACGTCGCTCCGAAGCTCCATGCTGTACTTCACGTGTAAAGAAACTTTATCGGCCGGCATTGAAAACGCGCTGCGGTCGCTCGCGACAAGTCCCACTGATTACAATAGCAAGTAGCGAACCCTGGAGAGTGCCGTTAGAACAAGGAGCCTGTCATGCAGTCGCAAGTACCGCAAGAGCGGAGCCGCGTCATTCACGCGCGGGTGTGGCTCGCCGGCCTGGTATTGCCAGTGGCGCTGTGCACCGTGTTTGCCGCCGGCGCGAAGGCCCAGCAGCCTCCCGCCGGCAGGACGGAGGAGCCCAAGAAGAAAGAGGCCGGCGGAAATCTTCCGCAAGCACCCAAAAAAGCCAGCGCCACAACGCCACTTCTCAAAGCGCGGCTCGATGCGGCTCAACAAAACTACCGCGCCAACATGGAGGCCTTTGGCAACGTCCGAAGCACGGGTAATGTCGCGGTCCTGATCGTGAGACCGGAGACAGTGTATACCTGGTCGGTTCGCTGGCTGAATGCGCAACGCGACCTGAGCGACCACAACGAGAAACACCTGGCCGCTCTGCAAGAGCATTTCAATCGGATGAGAGAACTGCCGAAAAAAATGGACCAGATGCCGCGCGACTTGCTCCCACAGGTTGAAGCCGCGGCCGCGTCGTGGTATTTGGCTGAGGCGGCGCTTTGGCTGGCGCAGGCGAAAGCCAAGTAACCGCGGCGTTGCTGGCGGCGAAGTTGGGGGTGAACCGTGACGCGACCGGTGTTTCTCCTGAGCGTGCTCGTTGCCCTGGCCGGCGCGGGCGGTCGGCGCTGAAGAAGCGAAACACAACTTTCGCGGCAAGAGCTTCGACGAGCTGCGGTTTCGCTACAGCGGCCCCAATGCGGACCGGTACATCAGCTCCGAAGACGAGGGCTTACGCATTCACTATCCGGCCGGCGATCTACCGAAGTCGCCGGTCGGCATCGTTTGGAACTGCCGGGTGCGCGGCGATTTCGTCGCCACCGCCCGCTATGAGATCGTGCACGCCGAGCCGACGCCCGGCGGCAACGGCGCCGAATTGTACCTGATGCTGGACAACGAGACCAAGGATGGCATCCCGGTATCGCGGATCGCGCGCACCAAGGAGGGGTCGTTGTTCCGGACGATGCACATGACCACCGACAAGGCGGGCAAACGCATTAGCCGGGCACCGCAACAGGCGCCGGCCGGACGCGCCAGCAATCGAGGCCGCATCCGCGTTGCGCGCACCGGCGGCGACATTCTCGCGTCGCTCGCGGAAGCGGACGAGCCAGACTTCAATACCATGCTCACACTCAAGGACATCGGCACCATGGATGTCACCATGGTCCGGTTTGCCGGCGTGTGCGGCGGCGACCCTAAAGCGCAACTGGATTTACGGCTCCTGGAATTCGACCTCCAGGGCGAATTGCTGGGCTTGCCGCCCAGGTCTGTGGCCGCCGCGCCGCCGGCCGCACCGGACGACCAACCCGCGCTGTCGCCGACAGGGAGCGGCCGCTGGGTGCTGTGGCTGCTCATCGTCCTGGGCGCGATCACGCTCGCTGTTTTCGCGGCCGCCGCTGTTCTGGTGCGCTTGAGCCGAGCACAGGCCCCAGCACAGCCGGAGGCGGTAATGGACTCCAAGAAGCCACAAGCGCGGCTTCGGTTGTCATGCTCCGGTTGCGGCAAAAGCCTCAAGGCTCCGGAAGATATGGCGGGCAAGCGAGTCAAATGCCCGGGGTGCGGGCAAACGATACAGGTGCCGTCCGCGCAGTGAAGCCGCTATCGGGGCAGCAGGAACCCGCTGTGCATCGCCGGCCTTGTCCGCACCGCCCGTCGAATGATGCCGAGGATGTCCTCGCGCTCCGCCCCAGTAAGTAGCAGACGCGGCGCGCGCACCATTTCGGTGCCGTGGCCGCATTCGGCGGCGGCAAGCTTGATGTACTGCACTAGCTTCACGTGCGTATCGAGGTGCAACAGCGGCGTGTACCAGCGATACACGCGCAGCGCCTCATCGTAACGCCCCGCCGTCGCCAGGTCCCAGAGCAGCCGGTTCTCCGCCGGAAACGCGTTGACCAGGCCGGAGACCCAGCCGACCGCGCCGAGCAAGATGCTTTCCAGCACCAGGTCGTCCACGCCGCAGAAGAGCAGGTAGCGGTCGCCGCACGCGTTCTTCAGGTCGGTGATGCGGCGGACGTTCTCGGACGATTCCTTCACGGCGACGAAATGCGGCTCGTCGGCGAGATCGGCGAACATCGGCGGCGTGATGTCGACACCGTAGGAAACCGGATTGTTGTAGCACATGATCGGCAAATCCGTCGCCTTCGCCACCGCACGGAAATGCGCGACGGTTTCGCGCGGGTCGGACTTGTAGACCATCCCCGGCAGCACCATCAGGCCGTTGACGCCGATTTTCCGCGCTTCCTCCGCGAAGCCGCACGCCAGCCGCGTCGAGCATTCGGCGACGCCGGTCAGCACCGGGACGCGGCCGGCGATTTGTTCGACGGCCATCTTGAGCACGTCGAGTTTTTCGCGGCGTTCCAGCGAGCAATTCTCGCCGACCGTGCCGAGCATGATCATCCCGTGCACGCCCGCCCGCACCATCGCGTCGAGGTGCCGGGCCGTCGCCGTGAGGTCGAGCGACTGGTCGGCCTGAAACTGTGTAACCGCGGCCGGGAAGACGCCGCGCCAATCGACGTGCATGTGCTTCTCCTTATGTCCGTCATCGCCCAATGCCGTGGACAGGAATTGGTCCCGACGCTACACTGGCCAGCCGTCCTCCTGGTTTCAGGTGCATCAGGCCATGCCCAAGCGCGGCGAGATCGACTACATCCAGAATATCGGGCCCGACGCGGTCCGGCACGCGCTGCACAAGCCGTTCAGCGATCCCCGGTGCGGCCAGTACCTGATGGACCTGGGGGCGATCCTTACGCTGCTGCCGGCGCCGCCGGCGCGGGTGCTCGACCTGGGCGTCGGCACCGGCTGGACCAGCGTGCTCCTGGCCCGGCGCGGCTACGATGTCGTCGGCCAGGACATCGCTCCGGACATGATCGCCCTCGCCGAGACGAACCAGCGCAGCGCGTACCCGCTGCCCTTGCGGTTCATCTGCTGCGACTACGAACGGCTGTCGTTCGAAGGCGAATTCGACGCGGCCCTGTTCTACGACGCCCTTCACCACGCCGAGGATGAGTGGCAGGCGCTGCGCGGCGTCTACCACGGTCTACGGCCAGGCGGTGTTTGCCTCACCGTCGAGCCCGGCACCGGACACGCCGAGGCCGCGCGAACGGTGGCGGATCGCTTCGGCGTCACGGAAAAAGACATGCCGCCTGCGCACGTGATTGCGATGGGCCGCGCGCTCGGTTTCCGCGAGTTCCGCGTGTATCGCCGGCCGGTCGTCGATCCGCTGCTGGTGGATCCGGACCGCGATGCCGGCGTATGGCGTCACCTCCGCCGCGGCGTTCGCCAGCTGGCAAAGGCATTCGTTGGCCCGTGGTGGGAGCGTCGCCAGGCGCTGCGCGGCAGCCACATCGTGTGGATGCGGAAATGACCCGATTCTCACGCCGCGGGGGTGAGTCTTCGAACCCCGCGGGTGCTTTGACCCGCGGGGTTCGAAGACTCACCCCCGCGGCGTGAGAATCAATGTGCCAAATGCGCCACGCCCGCCGGCGGTTCGCGGTGGCCGTAGAAGCTGTACAGCACCGGCATCAGATAGCGCGTCAGGAACAGCGTCGTCAGCATGCCGCCGACCACGACGATCGCCAGCGGCCGTTGCGTTTGCGCGCCGATCTCCGTCGAGAACGCGGCGGGCAACAGGCCGAGGATGGCGGTCCAGGCGGTGATCATGACCGGGCGCACCCGCAGCGCCGCCCCTTGCACGATGGCCTCGCGCAGCGGCAAGCCGCGCGCCCGCAGGTCGTTGAAGTACGAGATCAACAAGAGGCCATCCATGATCGCGACGCCGAACAGCGACACGAAGCCGACGGCGGCCGAGATGCTGAAATGGGTGCCGGTGAAGTAGAGCGCCCAGATGCCGCCGACCGCGATGTCGAAGACGTTGCTGAACACGACGATCGAGTCGATGAGTGAATGGAACGCGAGGTAGAGCAGGACGAAGATCAGCCCGAGCGAGACCGGGATGATCCACATGAGCCGGCCCTCGGCCGATTGCATCTGCTCGAACTCGCCGCCCATCAGGTAGCGATAGCCCAAGGGATAGGTGCCGTCAATCTTCTCGCGGACGGCGTCGACCGCGCCGGCGAGGTCGCGATCGCGGACGCTGAACTTGACGGCGATGAAGCGTTTGCCTTGCTCGCGGGTGATGATCGAGCCGCCGGGCCGCACGAAGCTGCCGCCGGGGTTGGGCCGGCCGTCGTCGCCGACGGGCGACACGAGCTGCTTGAGGGTGAGCCGCGGCAGGTAGGAGCGCACCGGCGCGATGTTGGCGCTGACCGGCGCCGGGAAGGGCCGGCTGGTGCCGGTCGTCGCCGGCCCGTTTTGCGACCCGCTCCAGCGCGTCTGGCTCGACGATGGGTTGGTCTGCGAGGTGAGCTGGTTGTTCTGGATATCCACCGGGATCTCCAGCAGCGCCTCCTGATCCGCGCGGCGCTGCTGCGGCCAACGCAACGTGATGTCGAACGTCTTCTCGCCCTCGACCATCTGCGTCATCGCCGCCCCGTGCACGGCACTGTTGATGACGTTGTCAACGTCGGCGACCTGCACGCCCCAGTACTTGCACTTATCCTTGTCCACCACGAACTCGAGGTTCGTCTGGCCCATGATGTGATAGATGCCCACGTCGGTGATGCCGGGAATCTGCGCGATGACTTCCTTGGTCTTGTTCGCCAGTTCCTCGAGCTTTTCCAGGTCGGGACCGTAGATCTTGACTGAGTTGTCGCCCTTGACGCCGGAGATGGCCTCCATGACGTTGTCGCGGATGTATTGCGAGAACGACCATTCGATGCCGGGCAGCTTGTCCGCCAGTTCAGCGCCCATGTCGATAATGATCTCTTGCCGCGTGCGCCGCTTCCGCTCGCCGTTGGGCCGGGTGACGACCGGCCATTCCCGTTCGGGGCGCAGCGGCACGAAGAACTCAATGTTGTTGAAGCCGCCGGGGTCGGTGCCGTCATCGGGCCGGCCGGCCTGCACCACGACCTTCTCGACCTCGGGATAGGCCGGCGAGCCCATGATGTGGCGAATCTTGTTGAGCGGCTCGACGGTCGAATCGAGCGACACGTGGACCGGGAAGATCGCGCGAATCCACAGGTTGCCCTCCTCGAGCTCCGGCATGAACTCACGGCCCATGTGCACCACCGCCACCAGGACCGTGGCGACCAGCACGCCGCCCATTACCCCGAGCAGGATGTAGCGATGCCGCAGCGCCCGGTCGAGATTGCGCAGGTAGTTGTTCTTCAGGAAGCGCACCAGGAAGTTGTCCTGCATCGGCTTGACGTGCTTGAGGAACAGCAGGCACAACACAGGGGCCAGCGTCAGCGCCATCAGGAGAGCCCCGGCCAGCGCGAACGCATAGGTCTGCGCCATCGGGCCGAACAACTCGCCTTCAGCCCCGCTCATGGTGAAGAGCGGCAAGAAGGCGCACACCATGATTGCTGTCGAGAAGAACAACGCCTTGTCGATTTCCGTGCAGGCCCGGTAGATGCGCTCCTTGAGCGGCAATTCCGTGTCGTGGGCGGTCGTCAGGTGCCGATAAATGTTCTCCACCATGATGACTGATGAATCGACAATGATGCCGAAGTCGACGGCGCCGATCGAGAGCAAGTTCGCGGACTTGCCCCGAAGGAACAGCACGGAAAACGCGAACAGGAGCGCCAACGGGATGTTGATCGCGACGATCACGGCGCTGCGGACGTTGCTCAGGAACATGAGCAAAAGCACCGACACGAGCCCGATGCCCATCAACAGGTTGTGCGTGACCGTATGCGTGGTGGCGTGGACCAGCTCGATACGGTCGTAATACGGCTCGAGCTTGACGCCCGGCAAGAGCCGCCCGGGCCGGCCCGTTTTCTCGTCGGGATTGATTTCGTCGACCTTGGCCTTGACCGCTTCGAGCGTCGGGATCGACTTCTCGCCCTTGCGCATCAGGATGATGCCCTGGATCTTCTCAAACTCGCGGCTCCACTCGGTGTTGTCGCGGTTGAGCGCCTTGTCCAGGCTCAGCCGGCCGAGGCGCGGCTGGTAGCCGACGACGACACCCCGGTTCGAGGCGCTGGACAGCGACAGCAGCGGGCCGCCGTCCACGATATCGTCGATGCGGACCGGCACGTTGTCGTTCGAGGTGATGACGATGTTGCGAATCTCGCGCAGCCGCTGCTGTTCCTCGGCGCAGGTACCGGGCGGCCTCCGCGGGCGTCTTCATCCCCATGGCCCGCTCGATCGGGTCCTTGCCGGCGCCGAAGACGCCGATGACGCGCACCATGAGCGTGGTTTGGCCACGGAACAGGTAGTCGCCGCCGACGTTGGCGTTGCTGTTGGCCAGGGCGTTGGTTACCTGCGTCAGCGAGATGCCGAAGCTCTTAAGCCGCTCCGGGTCGGGGTGCACCTCGTAGCGTTTGATCGTGCCGCCCTGGCTGGTCACGTCGATGACTCCGGGGACCCGGCGGAACTCACGCTCGAGCAGCCAGTCTTCCAGCGCCTTGAGATCGTTGAGCGTGTAGTAAGGATTGCCGAGAACGTCCTTCGGCGAGGTCAGCGTATAGCGATAGATCTCGCCGATCGGATTGGCCGGCGACAGCACGGGGTTGACGCCGGCCGGCAAGCCCTGGACGAACTGGAGGCGATTGATCACCTCCTGCCGGGCATCTCGTAGGTGTGACCGTACTCGAAGACATTGCGGACATGGGAGAGACCGTAGAGCGACTTGGTCAGCGTCGTCTTCAAACCGGGCATGCCGGCCAGCGCGATCTCCAGCGGGACCGTCACCTGCCGTTCCATTTCCTCCGCCGAGGCGCCGGACCACTGGGCCAGCACGTCAATGGTGGCCGGCGCCGGGTCGGGATAAGCCTCGACGTTGATATTCAGAAACGAGTAGACGCCGACCACGGCCACCGCGATCGACATCAGGATGACGATCAGCGGATTGTCGAGCGACCAGCGAATCAGGGCCCGCACCATAAGTGTTATCTCTTGCTAGCGCTTCGGCGAACGGCAGCTCCAAAGCTATCCAAGCCCGCAGGCGAGTCTTCGAGCCTGCGGGGTAGCCCGCAGGCGAGTCTTCGAGCCTGCGGGCTTGGTGGGCAGTCGTTTGCCGCAAGCCGCGCCTTACTCTTTCTTGCCGGCGGCATTGGTAATCAGGTCTTCCAGCGCCGCGGTCAGCTCGACCACGCCGCGCGTCAGCACGACGTCGCCGGGCCGCAACGGCTCGATCGGCCGCCTGCCCTTCTCCTTTTCGCTCGCCGACTGCTTTTCGTCGTCCGGCGTCAGCTTGGAGCGTACCAGGGTCTTCGTGCCGGCCGTCTGCGCCACCGCCACGCGGCGCAGGTAGTACTCGTTCTCCTTGCCGTCGCGCGGCCGCACCAGCACCAGGCTCTGACTCTCGACGAGGTTGATGGCGTCGGTCGGCACCTCGACCGTGTCGGGCAGCGCCGGCAACTCAATGATCGCATTCACGGCCTGGCCCACGAGGTATTTCAGCTCTGGGTTCTTCAGCTCCGCGATCAGCATCGGCGTTTTCAGCGTCGGGTCCAGGCTCGGCGACATCCGTGCCACCGTCAGCTCCAGCGGCGGCGTGCCCGGCGGATCGGCCTGGAACTTCGCCAGCAGCCGTAGGCCGCGACCGTTCTGGTCCGGGGCTCCCTTGCGATTGAGGTGTTCGCGGAGCATGGGCAGGTATTCCTCGGGCGGATGAATCCAGATTTGCAGCCGGGTCAGATCGGCGAGCCGGAAGAGCGGCAGATCGCGGCCCGGGTCCACGAAGTCGTTGGCACTGGTGTTCTTCTCCAGAACGACGAGCTCGCGCTCGGGATCGGGCTTGCCGTCCTTCCAGGCGTAGACCGGCGCCTTGATCTCGACCTTCGCCCAGCGCTTGATTTCTTCTTCGGGATCGCGCGGCTTTTTCAGATCCTCGAGGATTTTGGCCGCCTCGCGCTTGACGTCGTCGATCTCCTCCTTGGGCACCTTCCACACGTATAGAGGACGCAGGGCGCTGTTGTACGCGCTGATGTCGGCGCGGTACTGCTTTTCGGTCTGCAGGAAGGTCGCCTCGGAAATGGCGCCCTTGCCGAGCAGATCGCTGTGCCGTTTGTAGGTTTCCTCGCTCAGCGCCTTGGCGATGGTGGCGTCGACGAGCGCCGCCTTGGCCATGCCGAGATCCTTGGACCAGAATACGCCGAGCACGTCGCCCTGCTTGAGCCGGTCGTTGAAGCTCAGGTCGCGCTCGCGTTGCGGCCCGTCCGGATACAGGTTTTCCTTGACCTGGTAGAACGACACCATCTCGCCCGCGAACCGAGGGCGAATCCAGAAGATGTAATCGTTGTCGAAGTTCACGGTGCCCATCTGCGGCGGCATCGGCCGGCTGCGCGTCGCCGCCGCCACGGAAAACGGGTTGACCTCGTAGTTCTGCATCGCATCCCTGCTGATGCGCAGGCCATCGTGGCCTTCGCGGTCATGAAGCAATTCCACCGGCGCCGCTTTCTTCGCCGGCGCCTGCTGGTCTTCCGCCTGCGGCCTGACCCACGCCATGATCGCGTCGCGCGCGGAAGGGATCAGGAACAGAACGAGCCCGACACTGGCCACGGCAACGAGGATCCAGATCGCGATCTGCTGAAAGTGAGCGCGCCGATCGGGCAGCGCAGTGCCGGGGGCCAACGTTTGTTCTGCCATCATGACACCAGGGGAAGGAGTCTCTGGGAAGGCATAGCTATTGTACGCCCACCGCCGCAACCCGAGTTTGCCACGCATGTTACAAGTTGGTAAGGTACAACGGCTCTGTCGATAGATCCGTTAAAACCGTCTGCACCAGTCACTTGGGCGATCGGCAGGTGAAAGCGTACCCTCGCTTGCGCGTCGGGCTTGTGACTGACACAAGCCCGACGCGCAAGCGAGGGTAAGTTAACTCGCCCGCGGACGCTCGGCAACATCGCGGCCTGATCCATGGTGGCGGTGCGCGACGGGCGTTGGAGTGCAAAGTGCCCGATCGTGGCGGGGCGGAGGTCGCTGAAGGTTGGTGGGCGCGAGACCCAGGCGCCCAACTTACTTGGGCGCCTGGGTCTCGTCGTAAGTTGTCTCCGATAGAGCGCTTGCGGCGGTGGCACGAGCCAGGCGCCCACGTACCCACGGTGTCTCGGGGCGACCGGTTATTTCTTGCCGTATGCCACTTTCAGGGTGCAGCTGTTTTCGCCCGGACCGAGATTCTCGATGACCAGGGTGTACTTGCCGCTTTCCTTCGGCGTGAACTTCAGGTCGCAGGACGGGCCGGGGCTGTCGTCCTTGTCGATGAGCTTCTTGCCGGCGTAGATGAACAGGTTCACGTCGGACTTCTTCTCGCTGCGCACCGTGATGGTCGCTTCTTTTCCGGACGGGAAGAGCAGCGTGACCGACGCTTTGCCCTTCTCCTTCAACTCGAACGTCTTGCCCTTGAACTCTTCCGCGTTGCCCAGGTCGTCCTTGTCCTTGCCGCCCTGCACCTGGGCGCCATGGAGCAGCACCGCCAGCGCGACCAAGGCCGCCGGCACACACACCCACCAGCTTTTCCCGTACATCGCAGTCCCTCCTTCGATTGAGAGCCAACCCGTCGCATTCTATCCCGCGTGGCACGGACCGCCACTTCTTCCAACCGAACGCCGCGACCGACATGCTGGAGTTCGCTAACGCGACATCCCCGGCTTCTTGTGAGTGTCGAGGACGGTGATGCCGTCGTCGCTCGGCGCGACGCTGGGCACGTCCTCCGGGAGCCAGAGCGGCAAGTCAACCGGGAGGTCATCGCGCTCGTCGCGGCCTAGTTGCACACAGGGCGTGCAGCAAACCTCCGTCTGGGCCCGTGCCAGGTCGTCCTTTTGGTGTACGGCGTCCAGATAGTTCAGCGCTGCCGTGAGCGCGGTGCGCGGCCCGCCCACCTGGACGGCGTGCAGATGATGGTAAAGATCGCTTTCGCCGGGGTTCTTCGCCCCCACCAGGGTAATGACCGCCACGCCCCCCGCTGCGGTGGGTCCCGGACCGCCGATTATCCGGTAGCACAGGTATTGCAAGGGCATGCCGTCCAGGTGCGCCTTTGCGCTAAAGTAGCTCACCAGACAATCGAGCATCTCCGTCATCGTCGCACACCTCGCTGTCGGTCAGGCTTTCCAGCCTGACGGTCAGGCTAGAAAGCCTGACCTAGTTTTTGGCCCGGTTGCCGCCCTCGTTGGCCATCAGGTCTGCCAACGCCGCGAATAGCTCGACCACACCACGCGTCACCACGATATCGCCCGGCTGCAACGGCTCCAGGGGCCGATTGCGTTGCTTGACGTTCTTGTTTGCCTTGGTCGCGCTCCGTCTCGGGCAGTTGCGTGCGAACCCACGCAACGGCCTCGAACTGCTGCACCACGGCCACGCGGCGCAACACGTATTCGTTCTTGGCCGGGTCGGGCTGGACGAACAGCAGTGTCCGCCCGCCGGACTCGTTGAGCGCCGCGGTCGGGATTGCCACGACGTCGGGCTGTGGCGGCATGAGGATCGTGACCTTCACCGATTGGCCGGCCAGGTAGGTGTTGCCCTTGGGGTTGGCGAGTTCCGCATACAGCAGCGCGGGCTGCTGCCCGCCCATCGGCGGCGGGGACCGCGTGAAGTGCAGGAGCACCGGCTTCTGTTGCGAACTTCCGGGAAATTCGATGCGTGCAGCCAGGGATGCGTGCTCGCGCAGCAAGTATCTTGCACACCAGCGCGCGGTATTCCTCCGGGAACGGTACCAAGGCACCCAATCGCGCCGGATCGGCGAGCTTGAAGAGCGGTGGGGAATTCCGGGTGTCAACCAGATCGCCGAGACCAATGTTCCTTTCGACGATTGTCAGCTCCTGCCTGGGATCGTCGCTGAGCTTCGGCACGCGGATCTCGACGGTGGCCCACTTCAGCGCCTCGGCCTTGGCGTCGCGGACGAATTCCTTGCCTTTCATCGCCTCGCCGAGCGCCTTGGCCTCGTCCCGGACCGCCTGGATTGCGTTGTCGGTGAGCTTCATGAATCGAAGCGCGCGTTCGGCTGTGAACACGGCAGCCTGGTCCACTAGCAATTGCCGTTCCGCGGAGCGGACCGTGCTCTCGGAGACGACTGCCGCGTCAGCTAACTTCCGCAAGCGTTCCAGGTGGTCATGGCTCAGCCGCAAGGTGAGCAGGGCGTCCACGAGCGCCGCCTTGGCCTGGCCCAACTCGCGGCTGTAGATAACGGCCAGCAGCGCTCCAGCCTTGACGCGGTCGCCACAGCGCAACGGCCGTTTCGCCGGCTTGGCGTCGGGCTTGGCCGGATCGGGCGCCTGGTCCACCTGTCCGATCTCGACAATTTCGCCGTCAACGCGGGAGCGAATGACGAACAGGCGGTCGGTGTCGTACTGGAGGGTGCCGATTTGCGGCGGCAGCGGTTGCGGCGTCGTGACGCGCTGAGCTGCCACGACCTCAATCCCCAGGCTTTTCACAACCGGCCCGCTCACCTGCAAACCGGGCCTTCCCTTCGCGTCGTAAATCAGTCTTGCCTGCGGCGCAGCAATCGCTGCCGCCTTGTTCTCAATTTCCACGTTGAATGTCGCGACGTTGGCAAGCTTGATGGGCTTGTCGTTGATCGAGGTGATGACAATACTCTGCAATTCAGCGAGCGTCGAAGGGATGACTGAGGAGTTTGAAATCGCCGCATCAACGTGTGCCGGCTTAAGCCCAAATTCGGCAAGCCTTTTCTTGTCGAGTACGATCTTGACAACAGCGCTATACTGCCGGAGCTCGGGCTCGCTTGCCGCCTGGGCATGGGCTTTCATCGTAACGCGATCGGGCGTGCATAAGCCTGCCAGGATCACGAGGCCAAATGTGGTCGCCTTGAGTTTCATGGAAGTCCCTCCCTCGACGCTCGCCAGTGTATTTATTCACTTCGGTTCGACGGGTCCGCTCACTTGCTGCCATACATCAAATCCGCCGTTGAGAACCTCGCACCGGAAATAACCAAGCTTGTGCAGCTGGGCGGCCACGGCTGCCGCCAGGCCGTCATGCACGTCGCTGCCGTAGACCACGGTGAGCTGGTGCTTGGGCCACGGCGGATCCGCCGGCACGCGGCCTGGCTCGACCCGCACGGCACCGCGGAGCTTGACAGGGCTGGCCTCCCAGGCGGCCGGTTGCCGGGCGTCGAGCACGGTGACCGCCTCGCCGATCGTCATCCGGATGCGCAGGTCGCCCGGCTGCAAGCGCGGCACTTCCAGGTGGAGATTGGTCTCGTCGTCCCTTGGCTTGACACATGGCGTCGCGCGAATCTCGGTCTGCAGCTTCTCCAGATACTCTCCCTGGTGCAGCGCATCCAGGTGGTGCAAGGCCGCCGCCAGGGCGGCATGTGGGCCGCCGGTTTTTGCGGCGTGTACGACGTGGTCGACGACGCGCTCGTCGGGCATGGTGGTTGCCATGACCCGGATGGCCGCGACGCCGCTCCCTTCGGTCGCCCCAGGACCGCTGAGCACGTGGTAGCAGATGTATTGTGATGGCGTGCCATCGGGGTGCGCCGTCGGGCTCATGTAGGTGACCATGCAATCCAGCATCTCCGCCATCGCTGTCCCCCTGGCCACGCGCTTGATTTCATGCAAGTTACTTCATGGTCCACAAGTGCAGCACAAATTCTTCCTGCGCCCCGTCGTTGTTCACGGCCGTGAACGTGCTCGTTTCGTCGGCTTTCCAGTCGCCCATGTCGAAGTGATGGGAAACGACGCGTGCGCCCGGCTTGAGGGTCTTTTGCAATACGGGCCTGAGCTTCAGGTTCAGATTCTCACCGACGAACAACATCACAACCGTGGCGTCGGAAAAATCCTTGATCGTCAAAGCGTCTTGCACTCGGAAGTCGATCTTCTCCAGGATGCCCGCCTTCCTGGCGTTTTCCTTACTTTGGGCGATCAGCTTCGGCTCAATGTCGATGCCGACGCCCCTTTTCGCACCAAATTCCCCGACGGCCATGAGGACCATCCGGCCGTCGCCGCAGCCGATGTCGTAGACCACATCGCTCGGGCCGATCCTGGCCAACTTGCACATGCGTTCCACCACCGGCAGGGGCGTTGTGTAGAAGATCGGTTGAACCTTGTCCGGGTTGGCTGAATCCTCCCTGGTCAAGTCGACCTCGACCACCTCGCCGCTAACGGCAGATGCAACTTTCGTGCGAATAATGTTCGTGTACGTCTGAGGCCAGAAGCTGTAGGTCACGGTCACCGATTCCCGCTCTGCTTTCAGCTTTATCTTGAAAGCGCGCTTGCGGCTTGCGACTTCGGGAAATTCCTGGTCGTTGATCGTCAACTTGCCAAATCGGCGTTGATCGAGCGGATCGACCGACGTATCGGGAAGCAGCACGCGCACCTCGGCCTCGAAGACCGGGGTACGCGTGCACCCGGTAGCCAAGAGGCACACAAAACCTACCACAAGGTGGTGAGTAGTAAGTGGTGAGTAGTGAGTAAGACATCTCATATCATTCACCACTCGCCACTCACCACTCACCACCCTAATGCGACATCGACGACGCTCCCTGGATTGGCTCACGATGGCCGTAGAAGCTGTACATCACCGGCATCAGGTAGCGGTCCAGGAACAGCGTCATGCACATGCCGCCGACCACAACGATCGCGAGCGGCCGTTGCGTCTGGGCGCCGATGGCCGTGGACAATGCCGCGGGCAACAGGCCCAGGATGGCGGTCAGCGCGGTGATCATCACGGGGCGAACGCGCTTGCCCGCCCCCTGAACGATGGCTTCGCGCAGCGGCAGACCGTGGCTGCGCAGGTCGTTGAAGTATGAGATCATCAACAGCCCTTCCATGATCGCCACGCCGAACAGCGACACGAACCCGACCGCGGCCGACATGCTGAAGTTCGTATTGGTCAGGTAGAGCGCCCAGATGCCGCCAATGGCGAGGTCGAACACGTTGGACAGGATCACGATCGCATCCAGCAGCGAGCGGAAAGCGATGTAGAGCAACAGGAAAATCAGGGCCAACGACGCCGGGATGTAGAACAGCAGGCGACGTTCGCCGTCCTCCATCTGCTCGAACTCACCGCCCATGCGCAGCTCATAGGGGCTCTGGATCAGGTGGCTGGTCCGGTCCCTGACCTCGTCCACCACGCTGGCCAGGTCGCGGTCACCCCAGACAGAGAACTTCACGGCGATGAAGCGCGCGCCCTGCTCGCGCGAAATGATCGAGCCGCCGGGCCGGTTGAATTCGCCCCTGGGGTCCACACGGCCATCCGGGCCGACGGGCGACACCAGATCCCTCAGGCGCAGCCGCGGCACCAGCGCGTTGTAGTTGCCGACATTCTGGCTGATGACCGTCGGATAGGCGTTGGTGGTCCCCTGGGCCGATGGGCCCGTACCGGAGCCGACGGTGAGCGTTTGCGGCGTGCCCGACTGCAGCCCCGCGGTCTGCGAGTTGTTGCTGATGTCGACGGGGATTTCCAGGATCGAGCTCTGGTCCCAACGGCGGTTGAACGGCCAGCGCAGCGTCACGTCGAAGAGCTTCTCGCCCTCCAACATCGACGTTTGCGCATTGCCGTGTACCGCCGTATTAATGACGTTATCGACGTCTGCCACCATGACGCCCCAGCGCTTGCACTTTTCCTTGTCCACCGCGAATTCGAAGTTCGACTGGCCCATAACGCGGTAAACGCCGAGGTCGTGCAGGCCGTGAACCTTGGCCATCTCGCTCTTGACCTTGTCGGCCAATTCTTCGAGCTTGTCCAGGTCGGGCCCATAAATCTTGACGCAGTTGTCCCCCTTGACACCGGAGATGGCTTCCATGACGTTGTCGCGGATGTATTGCGAGAAGGCCCACTCGACTCCCGGGAGCCTTTCGGCCAGCTCGGCGCTCATGTCGGTAACGATTTCGCGCCGCGTCCGGACCTTGTGCTCGCCGTTGGGCCGATACACCACCGGCCATTCCTTCTCCGGCCGCAAGGGTACGAAGATCTCAACGTTGTTAAACAAGCCGGGATCGGTGCCGTCGTCCGGACGGCCGAGCTGGGCCACGACGGCGGACACTTCCGGATAACCTTCCGCGCAAGCGGTGCAAGCTCTTGTCCGTGAGCTTGTAGTACTCCTTGCTCACGGATTGAGTGCAGATGGGGTTCTGATAACGCTCCAGCTCCTGCTTGGAGAGAACCTTGATCAGTTGCCCCAGGAACAATTCCCGCGTGTCCCCCGCCTTACCTTTCTCGGCCGTGAGCTTTGCCAGGACTTCGGCGGGGATTTCCGGGCGCAGCGCGGCGAGCGCCTCATCGGTGAGCTTGAATGCCGCCCCGTAGGCACGGTTGAGCACCCGGCTTTGGAAGCGATGTAGCTCATCCAGGTTGAGCACGCGCTGTAACTCCCCCAGGAATAGATCGTGCGTTGGGAACTCCCGGTCCTTGATCGACGCGAGTTTGTCCAGCACTTCCGCAGGCACGCGTTCGGAGCTCATGATCAGTCGTGCCTGGCCCACCGGTTCCTTGACGGCGTCCAGCGAGATGTTCACGGGGAAGACGCCGCGGATCCACAAGCTGCCTTCCTCGAGCTCCGGCATGAACTCGCGGCCCAGCTGCATTAGCGGCCAGACAGCGGTGATGCCGATCAGGGAACTCATGACCACGATCGTGATATACGGGTGGTCGAGGCACATGTTGAGCTGCCAGATGTACCGACTCTTCAGGAAGCGGACCAGCAAGTTCTCCGGCACGGGTTTGACGTTCTTGAGGAGGATCATGCACAGGACCGGTGTCAACGTCAGGGCCATGAGCAGGGCGCCGCCGAGGGCGCACGCATAAGTCTGAGCCATCGGACCGAACAGCTCCCCCTCGGCCCCGTTCATGGTGAACAAGGGGATAAAGGCGCAAATCATGATCGCCGTCGAGAAAAACAGCGCCTTGTCGATCTCGCGCGTGCGCGCAGGATGCGGTCCTTGAGCGGCAGCTCGGCGAAGTTGCCCGCGGCAAGATTGCGATAGATATTTTCCGTCATGATGACCGCGGAGTCGACGATGATGCCAAAGTCTACGGCCCCGATGGACAACAGGTTGGCCGAAAAGCCGCGCAAATACAGCACGGAGAATGCGATCAAGAGAGCCACTGGGATGTTGAGGGCCACGATGACCGCCGTGCGCACGTTGCTCAGGAACATCATCAGGATAATCACGACCAGCACGATGCCCAGGACGAGGTTATGGACGACAGTTTCGGTGGTGAGGTTGACCAGGTCCTCGCGGTCGTAGTAGGTTTCCAGCTCGACGCCGGGCAACATTCGATTGTGGCGCGATTGATTCACCAGGGTTTCCCGCCAGGCCGCCAATTCGTCGTGGTCGAGAACGGTGGCGATCTCTTTCTCGAAGGAATCCTGGGAGTAGAACTCCTTTTCTTTCAGGCCGCGGAGGCTTTCGACCACTTTCGGGGGAACCCCGTTTTCTTCAAGTATCTTGAGCGAAGCGTCGGTGACCTTGTAAACCGGGTTCAACTGCCTAACTTTGGCCTTGACGCCTTCGATGGTGGGCAGGGACTCCTCGCCCTTGCGCATCAGGACGACGCCCTGGATCTTTTCGTCCTGGCGCCGCCACTCCTTACCCTCGCTGTCCATCGCCTTGTCCTGGCTGACCATGCCCAGACGGGTCTGCCAGCCGACGACGACGCCCTCGTTGCTTTTGGCGTCCTTGTGCGGCAAGGGGCCGCCCACGACCACGTCGTCGATCTTAATTGGGTTGTTATTGATGGACGTGATGACAATGCTGCGGATTTCGCGCAGCCGCTTCTGCTCCTCCTCGCGCAGATACGCCCCGGCCTCCTCCGGCGTTTTCATGGAAAACGCCTGCTCGATCGGGTCCTTGCCGCCGCCGATGTAGCCGAGGCAGCGGATCACCTTCGCGGTTCGGCCCTGGATGAGGAAGTCGCCGCCGACGGTGGCGTTGCTGTTGGTCAGGGCCGTCTGCAACTGGCCGAGGGTGATGCCGAAACGCTTGAGGCGCTCCGGATCGGGTTGGATCTCGTAGCGCTTGATGGTACCGCCGAAGCTGGAAATATCGACGATGCGCGGCACGCGGCGGAAGTGGCGCTCGATGAACCAGTCCTCGAGGGCCTTCAGGTCGTTAAGGGTATAGATTTCCTGGCCCAGGGCGTCCGTGGGCGTCTTGAGCGTGTAGCGATAAATCTCGCCGATCGGGTTGGCCGGCGAGAGCGCGGGCGTCACGCCGGCCGGCAACGGCTGGGAAATGCTGCTCAGGCGGTTGATTACTTCCTGCCGCGCATCCTTGTATGGAACACCGTAATGGAAGATAACGCGCAGGTGGGTCAGGCCAAACAGCGACTTGGTGTAGACCGCCTTGAGTCCCGGCATGCCCGCCAGGGTTACTTCCAACGGAATGGTGACCTGGCGCTCCATCTCCTCGGCCGAGGCGCCGGGCCACTGGGCAACGATCTCCTGGATGGCCGGGGCCGGGTCCGGATAGGCCTCGACGTTAATGTGCTTGAACGAGTAGAGGCCGATCAGGATGATCGCCGTCGCCCCAAGCAGGACGATAAGGCGGCTGCTCAGCGCCCATGCGATTAGTTGATGTACCACAGTTATTTCCCCTGCCGTTCGAGCTTCTCGACTTGATCCTTGACCGCGAGGGTGTCCAGGCAGGTCGTCATCTCAACAATGCCCCGGCCCACGATGCGCTCGCCGGGCAAGAGCGCCTCGAGGGGCCGCCGTCCCTTGAGTTTTTCAACATGTGACAGGTGGACGTCTTCCTCGGTGAGCTTGCTGCGCACGATGGTCGCGTCCTTGAAGCGATGGACGACGGCCACGCGCCGGGCCACGAATTCCCGCTTCTTCGCATTTGTCTCGACGAAAATGAGCGACTCGCCACCCACGTCGTTCAAGGCGCTGGTCGGGATTTCAACCGTGTCGGGGTCCGCCGGCACGAAAATCGTCGCGGTGACGAACTGGCCGACGATATACTTTTCGTCGTCATTGGGCAGGTAGCCCATGACCATCACCGAATAGACGGTGGGATCCAGGCTCTTGGCAATCTGCAGGATCGCTAGTTCCAGGGGTTTGGCGTCGGGTCCCTCGGATTGGAACTGAATGCGCCACGAAACCGGCAGCCCCTTGTTCAAACGCTCCCGCAGCAGCGGCAGATACTCCTCGGGCGGCTGCACCCAGATCGTCAGCCGGCTCACGTCCGCCAGCTTGAACAACGGCGGCGAGGCGATCGGATCGAGCATGTCGCCGAGGTTGGTGTTCTTTTCCACCACGACCAACCGGCGCTCCTTGTCGTTGCTGAACCACGGCACCCGAATCTCGACCTTGGCCCATTCCTTTTCGTCCTTGATGGCCTTCTCGTCCTTGACGGAGGTCAGCGCCGCGCGGATGGCAATGGCTTCCGCCTCTTTCTTGAGAGCGGCGATTTCCTGGTCGGTCAGCTTCCAGGTCCGCAGGCTGCGCTCGGCCGTGCGCAGGGCGTTGCGGTCCAGATTCCACTGCCGTTTCGAGAACTCGATGGTGCCCTCCGACAAGGCCCCCTCGGTAACGAGTTTCATTTGGCGATCGAGCTGGTCCTGGCTAAGGCGTAGATTGGAAACCGCGTCAACCAGGGCCGCCTTGGCCTGGCCCAGGGGCTGGCTCCAGACCACGGCGAGCAGATCGCCCTGCTGGACCTTGTCACCGTAGCGGAGGGGGCGCGGCGCCGCGGCTTTGCCGATGGTGTACTCCTTGTCGAACTGCATCAACTCGGCCACCTTGCCGCCGAACCTCGACCGAATGAGGAAGAGGCGATCGTTGTCGTAATTCAGCCGGCCGACCTGCGGCGGCAAGGCCCGGGCTTCGCTGGCTGGTTTCGCGGCTACCGGCTCGATGTGGAGCCCACCCAGCGCTTCCTCGGTCAGGCGCAGCCCGGTGTGTCCTTCTGGGTCCCGGAAAAACTCGGCCGGATCCTTGGGCCGAATCGACGCGAGCAACAGCTTGTGTTTGTCTTCCTCGCTGCGGAAAAATCCGAGGATCCACTCCCGCGTGGTACCCACCAGGAACAGGACGGCAACGGCGATGACCAGGAAAAAGACCAGCATCGAGACGAGCTGGCTCAGTTTGCTCGGGGGGGATCGTTCCGCCATGACGCACCTTGGCTGGAGATTAACGGGATGCCAACATTTCGCACCGCCGACGCGGCAGAGTGCTTCGGGGAGGCTCGTGCATATCTTACGCTGATTGTCGGAAGCTGTTCAAGGGACTATAGTTACATCTTGGTAAGGTTAAGCTTTAGCAAGGATTGGGAGGGCTACGTCGGGATTTCCAGCCGGATTGTCAGGCGGGAAAGTCTGACCTACGGCCTTGGAAGTCATTGTTAAATATGCGATTGGAACAACCCGGTCCGCAGGCGCGCCTTAGGGATGGTCTCAAAGGTCGACAACCGCGGGGAAGCTCGGCCAGTCGCGGATACGGCGCTTGCTTTCCGAATCTTTAACTTAAATGCTTAAATGTCCGAAAGGTAGAGAATCGCGCGTGGCGACACGTACTGGAATGAACGCTCAACGCTCCTTCGACGCCGCTCGCACGGTCGTTGCGTGCGGAGAGCCCCAGCGCAGTACCGCCAGGAGATTGGAGTAATCATCCGTCCATAGGCGGTTGCCGGTCATGATCGGCGTGCGCCAGACGATCGCGCTGCGGTTGTCGTCGCGCGGCGTCTCCGGCGGCAGATACTTCTCGTGACGGGCCAGGATGACATATTCCGACGGGAAGTGGCCGACCGCGCCGCTCCTGTCGTACCCGAAGTCGGTGGCGACGCGCCATGCCAGACCCAGCTCCCTGGCGACGTCCGTCACCGGCGCTGCCAGATTCAGGTGGCGATTGGACACATTCACGATGAGGATGCCGTCGTCCGTCAGTTTGTCGAAATAAAGCTGGAAGGCTTCCTTGGTGAGCAGATGCACCGGTACCGCGTCGGAGGAAAAAGCAGCCACGACCATGAAGTGGTAGTAGCCGTCGCGGTGTGGCAAGTAGCCGGTGTGCTGGTCCTCTTCGCGCCAGCGAAACGCGGGCATCCCCCATGATGATCTCGATCCCGGCGCCGCGGCGCGTGCATCGGCGATGTAGTTGAAGTAGCGGCAACTGAATGACTCGACCCTGTCGTCGATCTCGTAGAACGCCAGGTGCTGCAAGGGTCGGGCGTAAGAGGCCATGGTGCCGACGCCCAGGCCGATGACCGCGCCCGGGGGCTCCGACCACAGGTTGATCAGCTGGCTGCACGGATCGCACCCCAGGCCGACCGCGCTGGCGACGATGCGGGCGTCGGCGTGATAGGTGTGGTCCGGCTGAGGGGTCCACTTCCTCGTTTGGGTCGTGGGGTCATATACGAAGTTGAACCAATTGAAGCGTTCCATGACCACCCCGACGGGACCTTTACGGTGATAGTAAGTCGTTGCCTGGCGGCGCAGCGGCTGGGGGGACTGGAAGTTCAGACCGTGGTAAGTGGTGCCGTGCATCAGGTAGGTGTAAGGCTTCGGCGTGCCGGCCGCGACTCCCAGCACGGCAGCCTCTTGTTGGGTGACAGCCAGGGCGTTGCGCCCGGTCCCGCTCGCGACGACACGCAGGACGCCAAAATAGCTTCGGCCACGGTACACAACATTCTCCTGGTCTGTTTCCTGGTACAGGCCGAAGGCGCTGACGAGGGCCAGGGCGCAGGCAATCAGCAGCCGTTCCGTCCAACCCATTCCGCGCAGGTGCGGCAGGCAGAAATATCCACACAGCAAGCCGATGACCAGACATGCCAGCAGGGCTGGGACGCCGAGGTTGAACAAGATGGCCAGGATGAAGGCGGTCAGGACCCCAAGCAGAGCTGTGTCTTTCCTGGGCACGGCCGTCAGAGCGTGCATCGAGGGTCGGACGAGGCCGGCGAGGAGCAACGCGAGGGGCAACTCGGCCACGCCCCAAAAAATGAACGGTGCAAGCCAGGCGTTGAACAGACTGCCCACAAAGCCGCCAAGCGCGATCCAGCAATAGAATTCGGTCAGGTGCCGTGGGTCGGGCCGATCTTCGAGCCAGCTCGCCGTGGCAGACCAGGGCGGTGCTGAAGCAAGCCAGCATGCTCAGGACGATCGTGCGCCAATCCGGAGACTTGAAAGGGGCCGACACAACCATAAGGAAGGCCAACAGCAGGGCGGGCTGGACCAAGGTGATCGCGGTATGCGGCTGGCGCGTCCAAACGAGCGGCCAGCGCATAAAGGCGAGGATGAACGACAGCAGGTAAATGGCCAGTGGCACGACCCACAGCAGCGGGATGGCCGCCACGTCCGTCGCAACATAAGTGGTAGTGCCGAGCAGCAGGCTACTCGGGACGGCAGCGAGAATCACCCAGCGGCTGCGCCGCTGCCAGGTGAGCGAGGGCTTGTAGGACGGATTTCCAATCCGTCCGGGGACCGTCGTGCACGGATTCGAAATCCGTCCTACCCCCTGCCAGACGATGGCAACGCAGCCCAGGATCAATAGCGCGAGGAGTAAGTATCCGGTCGCCCACAGCCAGTTCTGGCCGCCCAGGTCATAGGTTTGGCTGCGGAGGCTGAAGAGCGGCTCGACGAGGAACGGATAGGCGAGCAATCCGATCATACTGCCGAGGTTACTGGCAGCAGACAAGAAGTACGGGTCGCCGGCGGTGCGGTGTCCGGTGTAGGAGAACCATCTTTGCAACAGCGGAGCGCTGCTGGCCACGACGAAGACTGGCGGCCCCACGAACAGGGCAAGAAAGCCCAGGACATACAAGAGCGGGTTGGACCCGGCAGGCGGCTGGCAGTCGCTGACGTTGAATGGGCTGCTTGGCCACAGCACGGCCAGGGGAGCGAACAGCAGTAGGCCGTGGACGATCAGTTGCAGGCGGAGCTTCAGGCGGCGGCTGCTGACGTGAGTGTACGTGTAACCTGCCAGCAGCACCAGCTGGAAGAACAGCATGCAGGTGTTCCAGACCTGGGGCGTGCCGCCAAGGCGCGGCAAGATCATCTTGCCGATCATGGGTTGCAGGACAAAGAGCAAGAAGGCGCTGCCGAACAAAGTGACCGCGAACAATGGTAAAGTCATGTGGCTGCGCAAGCAGGGCTCTTTTCTTGCATACGGTTATCATGAATCCGTCGCCGGATCAGGCGGCGCAGTTCCTCAAAGTGAGCTGGTTCCATGAGGAACCCGCTGAAATGTAGAACACCGCGCGGTCTTGAGCTTGAGCATTTGCATAACGTCATTGTGCCAGTATTCCAGCATGTCTTCCATTTCATCAAACGAGACATAGACGTTGTGGCTCGCGAAGTCCCGCAGAACGACCGGCATCATGATTCCCGACGTGGTGACAACCATAGGCGACGGTTTCGCCAGCAGCAGCTTGATAGACCAAAAAAGAAAAAGCACGTCAAAAAAGCCAAGCATGCCGCACGCAATCATCCTCCCAAAGCTAATTGTGTGCAACGGCACGTTGTTGCATGCAAGCGCCACGACCAGTAATGACAAAACCACGAAAACGCAAAACATACCCCAGGGCGCAAACAGCAGCATTCCCCGACGGCTGACCTGGTAAGGATATTCACGCACCTGGACACCAAGATTGACACCGCTCCAGGCCGGCACGTCCGCGGCTTGAAAAGCCGTTTCCAGGCGGCCGGCGGCAAGCGGTGCCGCTGTGTCAACTCCGACGGCGATGGCCGGGACCGGCAGATCCCTAAGCGGCGGGATCCCATCCAGGATCAAACCAATGCGCTTTTCCCGGTTTATCGAGAGCGGCACCGGCAGGACCTTCTCCCACAAGGATGGATCAAACAACGTCAGGCCGGTTTCCTCCGCCGAGGCCACGCCGCGAAGCGGCGCGGCAAATACCGTCTTCATGTCTTCTGCGATGTGCATGTCAACGGCTACTTCGATTGGCGCCGTTGTTGCGCTCTCACGTGGGCCGCCCTTTTCGGTGGTAATTGACGTATCTCCAGGTGCGCGTTCCTCTTCACCGTCGACGTGCCCTGGGGAGGTGGTTACTCCGCTCTCCACCGGCGGGAGAAGCGTCGCTGGTGGCGGCGACGTCGATCCTTCAGCACGCGGCTGTCCCTCGTGTTGACGGCGCTCAACAATCTGAAGCTCAATGCGTTCTTCGCTTGTGCCGTTCGCTGGCGAGGTTGCTCCGCTCTCCGCTGGCGGCGGAGGAATTGGGCGTGCGGGGGAGTTCCGCTCTGCACGCGCACGAGCCCGCTTGCTGATTGCGATCAACGATCTGAAGTTCTATCCGCTGGTGCCAGTCCAACGCCCCGGAGATCATATGACCGTTCAGGACCGTGTATTCGTCGGTCACCGTGATTTGTTCGACGCGAAACATGAAACCCATAATCGGGTCACCTTATCCGGTGAGGGAGCCTTTTCGTGAGTGGTGAGAATGAGTGGTGAGTGGTGAGTGGTGAGTTTTCAGCCCGTAAACCACTCACCACTCACCCCTCACCACTACTAATGCGCCAGGCCGACGGCATCCTTGGGCGGATCGCGATGACCATAGAAGCTGTAGAGCACCGGCATCAGGTAACGGTCCAGGAACAGCGTCATGGTCATGCCGCCGACCACGACGATGGCCAGGGGCTTCGCCGATTGATTTCCCATTGCGGACGATAACGCATCCGGCAAGAGACCGAAGATGGCCGTCAAGGCCGTGATCATGACCGGGCGGACGCGCTTGGTAGCCCCTTCCGTGATGGCCTCGTAAACAGGCAACCCCCGGTGCCTCAAAGCGTTGAAGTAACCGATCATCAGCAGCCCTTCCATGATCGCCACGCCGAACAGGGAAATGAACCCGACGGCCGAGGATACGTTGAAGTGCGTGCCGGTCAGGTACAAGGCCCAGATGCCGCCAATCGCCACGTCGAACACGTTGGACAGGATGACCAGGACATCGACAATGGAGCGGAAGGCGATGTAGAGGAAGACACAGATCAACCCCAGGGACGCCGGGATAATGACCATCAAGCGGGCCTCGGCGTCTTGCATCTGCTCGAATTCACCGCCGAACTGAACGCGGTAAGGCGGCTTGATGAGGTCCCTGGTCCGCTTCTCGACTTCGTCGACGGCGCTGGCGAGGTCGCGATCGCGGACGGCGAATTTGACGGCGATGAAGCGTTTGCCCTGTTCGCGCGAGATGATGGAGCCGGCGGGACGAGTGAACTCGCCGTAATCGGTCCGGCGATCCTTGATATCCTGTTTGGCGATCGCGGTCACCTTGCCCTGAGCGTCCCTGAGCACCAGGCGGTCCGGCTGCTCTTCGACGACCGTGCCGGAGGTCAGGGTGCCGTCTTTGTTTTGCACGAATTCGACGGGCTCCCGGACCCGGCCCATATCGTCCACGGGCGACACCACGTCTTTAACCCGCAGCCCCGCCGGGAAGCTGTTAAAGGGAGCCATATACAGGCCCACGGTCGTCGGGTTGGGGTTTGCCGTTCCCGTCGGCGACGGCCCCTGGATGGATGGACCGACGGTGGTGGTTTGACCCGTGTTGGGGATCGAGCCCGGCGTCAGCGTACGGTTCCAGACGTCCACGCGGGCCTCCAGAATCGACGCTTCATCGCGGCGGCGCTGAAACGGCAACCGCAGGGTCGTGTCGAAGGTCTTCTCGCCTTCCACCATTTGCGTCGCCGGATAGCCGTGCACCAGCGTTTGCACCACGGCGGCGACATCGGCGACTTGCAAGCCAAAGCGCTCGCACTTCTTCTTGTCGACGGCAAATTCCAGGTTGGATTGCCCCATGACGCGATAGATCCCCACGTCTTCGACGCCGCGAATCGCCAGCAGCTTGTCCTTGACCTTGCTGGCGATATCCTCCAGGCCTTTCAGATCGGGGCCGATAATCTTGACGCAGTTATCGCCCTTGACGCCGGTCATGCCTTCCATGACGTTGTCGCGAATGTACTGCGAGAAGGCCCATTCGACGCCCGGGCTCGTTTTCGCCAGCTCTTCGGTGAGGTCGGCCGTGATGTCGCGGCGCGTGCGGACCTGGGTGATGCCGTTGGGCCGGGTTACCTCGCGCCAATCTTTATGTTTCCGGAAGGGGACGTAAACCTCGACGTTGTTGAAGAGGCTCGGATCGGTCCCGTCATCGGGACGCCCCTCTTGCACCAGAATGGCCTCCACTTCCGGGTACGCCCGCCTGGCGGTGTGCTTGAGGATTGGCTCCCGGAATCGGTTGAGCTCATCGGAATCGAGATGCTTCTTGAGCTCGTCCACGAACGCATCAAGGTTGTCGAAATGGGAAGCCTGCTTCTCCACCCCCTGCTCCGCCTTGAGTTTCGCCTCGGGCTCGAGTTTGTCCAGCGCAGCTTTCATGGCCGCGAGCTTGGCCATTACCCGCTCACGCTTGATTTTGTCCAACGGAGGTTTCATGGCCGCGAGCTTGGCCACCACCTTGTCCGGCACCCCGTGCTGCTCTTTTTTCTGGCCATCGAGCCAGCGGGCATTGGGCAAGTCCTTGAGGGTGTCGTCGGTGATGGTGTAGTCGGTGCGCATGACCGTATTGCGGAAGCGGTTCACGCCGTCCCTGACCGCGTCGAGATTTTCATTGATGGGGAAGACGCCGCGAATCCACAGGTTGCCTTCTTCCAGCTCGGGCATGAATTCGCGGCCGATCATTTGCAAGGGCCAGGCCGCCGTGATGACCATCAAGGCCAACATCACAACGATGGTCGTGAAGCGGTACCGCAGGCAGAGGCGCAGCTGCCACAAGTAGCGGCCCTTGAGGAATTTCACGAAGAAATTGTCCTCCCGCGGCTTCATGCCTTTGAACAGGTACATGCACAGGACCGGCGTCAGCGTCATGGCGAAAAACAGGGCGCCGCCAAGAGCGAAGGCATAGGTTTGCGCCATCGGGCCAAAAAGTTCGCCTTCCGCGCCTTGCATCGTGAACAGCGGCATGAAGGCGACCACCATGATGAGCGTCGAGAAGAACAGGGCGGTATCGACCTCGCGGACCGCGAGCAAGATCCGCTCCTTCATGGTCTTGTCCGCAAACTGCCCGGTGGCCAGGTTGCGATAGATGTTCTCGACGATGATGACCGTCGAATCGCAGATGATGCCGAAGTCCACGGCGCCGATGGACAATAGATTGGCCGACTTGCCCCGCAAATACAGGACCGAGAACGAGAACAGGAGCGCCAGCGGCATGTTGATGGCGACGATGAAGGCCGTGCGGACGTTGCTGATGAACATCATCAAGATCACCACGACCAGGGCGATGCCTGAAAACAGGTTGGTGCGGACCGTGTGCGTCGTCCGGTCCACCAGGTCCTCGCGATCGTAGTACGTCTGGAGCTCCACGCCGGGCAACAAACGGCCGGGCGTCTTGACGACCTCCGGCGGCGTGCTGGTGACCCAGTCGCTGAGCCGTTGGTCCCAGTTCCTGGGAACTCGCTGGATACCGTTGATGTCGTCGGCCAGGGCCTTGACCTTTGGCAAGACCTCCATGGTGTGCTGGAGTTTCCGCATGAGGACGACGCCCTGGACTTTTTCGTTCTCCTTCAGCCATTGGCCGGTGTCGTGATCGAGGCACTGGTCGTAGCTCACGATCCCAAGGCGGGTCTGGTAGCTGACGATCACACCCTGGGAGCTCGTCGCGTCGGGAAAGGGCAACGGGCCGCCGTCCACGACGTTGTCGATTTTTATGGGCTTGTCGTTGATGGACGTGATGACGATGCTGCGGATTTCATTGCACCGGCGCCGCTCTTCCGCGCAGATAGGCGGCGGCCTTTTCGGGCGTTTTCAGGGTCATCGCGTGTTCGACGGGGTCCTTGTGGCCGCCGATGAGGCCGCGGCAAATAATGCACTTGAAACCGGAACCTTGTTTCAGGAAGTCGCCGCTGACATTCATGTTGCTGTTCGACAGGGCGGCCGACAAAGCCGCCAGGCTGATGCCGTAGCGTTTCATCCGTTCGGGGTCGGGGTGAATCTCGTAACGTTTCACCGTGCCGCCGAAGCTGCTGATGTCGAAGACGCCCTCGATGCGGCGCCACTCGCGCTCGAGCAACCAATCTTCAAGCGCCTTGAGGTCGTTGAGCGTATAGACATCTTCGCCCAGCGCGTTCTTGGGGTTCTTCAAGACATAGCGAAAAATCTCGGCAATCGGATTGGCAGGGGAAAGACTGGGCAGGACGTTGGGGGGCACAGGGACCGTCATATAGGCCGGGGTGAGCCGGTTGATGACTTGTTGCTGCGCCTCGTAGTAGGGAACGCCGTAGTTGAAGATGCAGCGCACATGCGTCAATTCGAAGAGCGACTTGGTGTGCGTCGTTCTCAGGCCGGGCATGCCCGCCAGGTCGATTTCCAAAGGGACGGAGACGAGGCGTTCCATCTCCTCCGCGCTGGCGCCGGGTTATTCGCGGTCAGCTCGATGATCGGCGGCGCCGGGTCCGGGTAGGCCTCGACGTTGATGTGCGTATAGGAATAAATTCCCATGCCGATCACGACGGTAATATAGGCAAAGACAATCAACGGGTTATTCACAGCCCATGCGATCAGCTTGCGTACCATGGAAGAACCTGTTTAGGTGAGTGGTGAGTGGTGAGTGGTGAGTGGTGAGTGGACCCAAGCCTGGGGGTGAGTCTGCGAACCCCCAGGGTTCGCAGACTCACCCTGGGGCTTGGAGACACCACTCACCACGTCATTGCTGCCTCTGCAACAACTTGATGGATTCCTTGGTGATGAGGGTTTCCAAAGCCGTCGTCATTTCCACGGCGCCGTGCGTTACGACGTGTTCGCCGTGCTCGACGGTCCGCAAGGGGTAGCGGCCCTCCTTGACTTCGTCGGCGGAGAATTTCTCGTCCTGCGGCCGAAGTATGGTGCGGATGACGCTGTAATCCGCATAGCGGCGCACGACCGCGACCCGTCGGATGGAGTAGTGTCCCGGTTCCTTGTCCTTGACGAAAATGAACGATTGGGCATTGTATTCGTTGATCGCCGACGTCGGAATTTCCGCCATGCCCTCGTCCGGCGGCATATAAAGGGTCGCGGTCACGAACTGGCCGACCAGGTACTTGTGGTCCTTGTTCGGCAAGTAGCCAATCACCATCGGGTTGTGCTGGTTCGGCTCAAGACTGGGGCAGATGAGATCGACGGGGAGCTTGATCGGCGGGGCATGCGGCTCGGATTGCAGGCGAATGTCCCACTGCAGGCCGCCGTTCTTTTTCGCGGTTTCGTTTTTCAGGGCTTCGCGGATGAGCGGAAGATACTCCTCCGCCGGATGGACCCAGATTTGCAGCCGGCTCATGTCCGCCACGCGAAACAACCAGGTGCCGAAGTTCGTGTTGTCGACAATGTCGCCGATGTTGGTGTTCTTTTCCACCAGCGTCAATTCGCGATCGGGGTGGGCCTTGTCGAACCACGGCACATACACCTCGGTGCGCGCCCATCGATTGACCTCATCGAGGACATCGCGCTCCTTGCCGACGACGACTTGCGTCGCCTCCCCCTTGGCGTTGGTCACGATCTGGGCGCCGACGCCGTTTTTCCCGAGTTTCTGGAAAACGGCGGCCTTCAGGCCCTCCTTGATTTCCTCCGTGCCGTCCTTTTTGGTGCGGAAGAACTTGCATTCGGTGGCGAAGTTGTAGAACTTGCCTTCCTTGTCTTCGTTGCTGCGCAGCACCATCATGCCGGTGTCGTCGATCCTGGTAATCCTGCCGGTGGGATGCAGCAGCCTGGAGTCAAGGATATCGTAGGCCTCCTTGCGGAGGGCTTCAATCTCATCATCCGTCATTTTCCACATGCGCAGGCTCCGCTCCGCGGCCAGCAGATTGTTGTTGTCGCCCTGGAGCTGGCGCTCGGCGTATTTCACGGTACCCTCCGAAATCGCGCCGTCGCGGATCAAGCGCATCTGCCGGTCCAACGTATCCTGGCTCAGGCGCACCGCGGAAATCCCATCGACGAAGGCGGCCTTCGCCGTGCCCAGCGCGACGCTCCAGAAGACCGCCAGCACGTCGCCTTGTTTTACCTTGTCGCCGAACTTGAGCGGGCGCTCGATGAGCTTTTCGTAAGGGGGTTCTTGGGTATAGACCTTGTCCTTGACCTTCATCACGCTCTGGAGCTCGCCGTTGAACCGGCACTTGATGAGGAACATGGTTTCGTTGTCATAGTTCAAGGTGCCGATTTGCGCCGGCAGCGGGCGGACCTGCGCCGGAACAACTTCGGCCGTTGTCAGGTCCAAGCTCTTGATCATCACGTCGGTGAGCTTCAGGCCGGGATCGTTGGCGACACTATCTTTTTTCTTGAGCCATTCGGGAGTCATCCCAACCAGAATGGGCACACCGTCGATCCCGACCTCCCGTTCATGGGCCAGTTCGGCTTCCTGCGCGGGCGGCGGTGATCTTGTGGTAGAGGTAGCCGCCGACGACCGACAGGACGATGCAAGTTAGCACAATCTTGGCCGTCAACCACCTCTTGAAGTCCGAGCCGAACTCGATCTTGTGGTCGGTCATTTTGTCGCTCATCGATCTCACCCTCTGTTTTTACCTGGGGTCAAAAAGAAAGAACCCGCGAAGCAGCCTCGATTGAGGCTTCCTCCGCAGGTTCTGGCCGATGCCCGAAGGTCGTGCCGAATGCCCGCTCTGACGGGTACCGATTACCTACTCACTTCTCCCGCAACTTCGTGGTCACCCACCGATCGATGATCCCGCCATCCTTCATCACCGCCTCGACGCTAACGGTCCCGTTCACCCTCCGCAGTCGGGCCTCCACCATCACCCGGCGCACCGCAGCGAGGAACTCCCGCTCCCCAGGCGTCAGCTGCACCGGCGGGTTGGAGAATTGGGGCAATTCCTCCGCGACACCCTCAACGCCGCCCGGCAATTGGTTCTTGTCCGTTTCCGCCTGTGCGCCAGGGAGGACTCGTTTCGCCATGACGCACCCACCGTGGGCTGCAACTTGAGTTCGAGGTTTTCGCACCGCGGACGCGGAATGCCCGTGCATATATTACGCTGATCGGCGGAAGTAGTGCAAGGGATTATAGTTACATCTTGGTAAGGTTAAGCTTTAGAAAGGATTGGGAGGGCTAGGTCAGGTATTCCAGCATGAAGGTCAGGCCGGAAAGTCTGACCTACAATCCTGGAAGACTTTGGAAGATAGGTCCTTGGGAGCAACACAGTCGTCAGGCGTGGGCCAGGCGGTCTACACAACGGGACAAGCCCCGCCGCTCGCGTTAGCGGCACTTGCTTTCCGAATCTTTAGCTTAAATGTGCGAAAGGTAGAAAAATGCTCATCATGAGCAACGCTAAAGCCGATACATCCGTCAAGGTTGGCCGAGACGTCACCGGCCAAATCGACAGCTGGGCAGCGCACCTAAACTTGCGAAGTCTCGGAGACTTCGGAAGCTTGAAAGTGGCTTTGGATGGACGGGAGGAAATCCTCGATGGGCGCCAAACATTGCCTCTTTGCCATGGTGGGGTTGGGGCTCATCGGCGCGGGCGGCTGCCTTTCACCGGTCCGCCAGGAGACCGATGCGCTGGTGTGTCATCGTGCCGGATTGGCGGTCGACCTGGCGGCTCCGTCGAGTGCGCTGGCGCCCACGGAGAGCAAGCCGCCGCCGCCACCCCCGGATGGCAAGGTAACGCTCGCGACGCGGCTGCGGCTGCCGCAAAACGTGCCGGGGGCGGAGGCGCCGCAGCTCGAGGTGCCGAAGGGCGGCATCGTCAAGCTGCCGCCGGCTGAGCAGGACAAGTTCCTGGCCAAGTACTTCCCCCCGCAGCTGTCGATGGGGCCCGAACCCAGGCCGGAACCGGGACCGGACGGCCGTCCTTTGACCCTGGCCGACCTCCAGCGGCTGGCCCGCGAGAATAGTCCGCTGTTGCGCGAGGCCGCCGCCGCCATCAAGGCCGCGGAGGGCGCGGCCTGGGAGGCCGGGATGTACCCCAATCCTACCCTCACCTTTATGCAATCGCCGGTGAGCTACACCAGCGGCCCCACCATCGCGCCGGGCATCTCCCAGACCATCAAGACCATGGGCAAGCTCAAGCTCACCCAGGACATGGCCGCCAAGGATCTGGAAACCGCCCAACTCGCCTACCGCCGAGCCGAGACCGACCTGATGGCGTCGGTGCGCACGAACTACTATGCGGTGCTGGTGGCCGATGCGTCGATCCGCGCCAACCGGGCCCTGTCCGACCTGACGGACGAGGTCTACAAGGTCATGCTCCTGCAACTCAAGGGTGGCGAGGTCGCCGTGTACGAACCGGCGCAGGTCGGCGTTTTTGCCGCCCAGGCACGCATGGCCCTGATCTCGTCGCGCAATCAATACCTGCTGTCCTGGAAGAACCTGGCGTCGGCGCTCGGCCTGCCCGCCATGCCCGCGACCGAACTGGCCGGCAGCATCGACCACAACCTGCCCCGGTTCGACTACGAAAAGTGCCTGGCGCACATCCTGGCCAAGCACACCGATGCCCTGACGGCGAAGGTCGGCATCGACAAGATGCGCTACAACCTGCGACTCAACGAAGTGACGCCGGTGCCGGATGTGACGCTCGGCGCATCCGCACTCTACGACGCCAGTTCTCCTGGGCCGCCGCGGTGGCTGGCAGTCGTCACCGGCAGCATCACGTTACCGGTATGGGACCGCAACCAGGGCGGCATCAAGCAAGCCCAGGGGATGTTGCTGCAGGCGATCGAGGAGCCGCACCGCGTCCGCGCCGCGCTGACCGCCTCGGTTTCCGATGCGTACCGGCGGCTGGAAGAGAATCGGGTCCTGCTGGACATGTACCGCAAGGAGGTGTTGTTCCAGCAGGCCCAGGCGTTCCGAGCCACGGTCCTACGCCATTACGGCTCGGGGCCGCTTGAGGTCGGCGGGCCCGGTGCGGGTGGCCCCCCCGCCTACAACGACCTGATCGCGGCCGAGCAAAACGTGGTCATGCTGATTGGCAGCTACCTGGGGACGCTCGGCAACTACTGGCAAGCGGTCTCCGACATCGCCAGCTTGCTTCAGGTGGACGACGCCTACCAAATGGCTGAGCACGTGGAGCATTGTCCGATGCCCGATCTGGCGGAACTGCTCAAGCTGCCGTGCTGCCACCCGTGCTCCAGCATGCCCCATCCCGCCCTCAAGGGAGTCAGCAGCATGGAGGCACCGCCCGGCGCAAGACCGCGCCGGAGGTCGGTGGTGACGCTCAGCCGCCCGCGGCGCCGAAGTGGAAGCTCCTGCCGCCGAACCCCGCACCGGACAGCCCGAAGCTAGCGCCGAACGCCGCCACGAGCATGGCGCCGGCGGCTGCATTGCCGGCGCGGGTCGTACCCGCCCTGGGTACGCCTTTCGGTGCTACGGTGCAGGAGGCTCGTGCCTGGGCGGCGCCCGAGGGGTCGGAATATCTGTCGGCATCCGCAGCGGTACGTTAAGGTTTTGGACGTAGGGCGAAAAACTTCCAAAGTCTTGGAGACTTCGGAAGTTTGGGCTAAGGTCCGGAATGCAGGGAGGAGATCATCGCCATGTTCACTCAAACGCGCGGCCAGGCCCTGGCCCTGTTCCTGACGCTGCTGGTCGCCGGCACGGGCTACGGCCAGGTTGGTTTCGGCACCCCCGCCGGCATGCCGGCGCCGGCGTTCCCCAGCGCGAGTCCGGCGGACCCGCCCGTTGCGGCGCCGCCGCCGCTGTGGAAATGCGGGCCGGACATTCCGCCCGCGAGTATCTGGCCGTTGGCGGGCGCCGGGGGCTGCGGCTGCGGCCCCGCGGCCTGCATCCCCTATGAGGACCGCAACGGTCCGCTGCTGGTCGGCGACCCGCTGCTCGACAACCCCCCGGGTGCGCCCGGCTGGCTCCTCGGCGTCGAACTGGCCGGGGTCGTGCCCCACGTCGAGAACAAGCTGTTCCAGCCGGTGACGCTCAGCGACGGGGTAACCACCGACACCGTGCAGCTGCCGGCGGCGGACCTGGGTATGCGCGTGATGCCGCGCGTCGAGCTGGGGTACCGCTTCGGCCAGGCCGCCGGCGAAGTGCTGCTCTCCTATCACTTCGTCGTGGCCGACGGCACACAGCTCCTGCCGGGCCTGGCCACCAACGCTCCGGTTCCCGCGTCGGCTACCACGCCCGCCTCGCTGCGCAGCCGGCTCGACGTGCAAGTGCTCGACGTCGACTACGGCAGCTACGAACCGTCGCTCGGCCCGCAATGGGACATGAAATGGCGCGTCGGCGTGCGCGGCCTCATGTTCTACGCCGATTCACAGGCGGCCAATGGCCTCGTCAGCCAGCAAGTGACCGACCGCTACTGGGGTATCGGACCGCATGCCGTGCTCGACCTGCGCCGCTGGATTGGGCACTCCGACTTTGCGATCTTCGGCCGCGGGGAAGTGGGCATGGTGTGGGGCCGGATGGTCCAGGGGTATTACGAGGACGTCGCGCCCCTTGCCGGGGAGACGCGCCTTTTTCAAAACACGCAGGCCGTGACGGTCGGCTTCCAGGCCGGTGCGACCTGGACTCCCGAGCGGAGCGAGCACTTCCGCCTCACCGCCGGCTATATCTATGAAGCATTCATTGATGTCGGCACCATTGCCGTCGGGGTGGCCCCGCGAGATGCTCACGATCAACGGCGGCTTCCTGCGGGCCGAGTGGAATTACTAACCAAGCCCCAGGGCGAGTCCGCGAGCCCTGGGGGTGCGTCACCCCCAGGGCTCGCGGACTCGCCCTGGGGCTTGGCTGCAACCTGTTTTCGCGCGGCGGCATTCCTACCATGTCAGGGACACCCAGGCGATGCGTCCCAACCGGAGGTAGGAATGAAAGGCGACCCGCAAGTCCTCGATGGTTTGAACTGGGCCCTGACCGTCGAGCTGACGGCGATCAACCAGTATTTCTGCCAGGCCAAGATGTGCAAGAACTGGGGCTTCACCAAGCTGGCCGCCAAGCACTACGAAGAGTCGATGGGCGAGATGAAGCACGCCGAGATGCTGATCGACCGCATCCTGTTCCTCGAAGGGACGCCGGAGATCGCCCGTTACGACGTCATCAAGGTCGGCACCGATATCCCCGAGCAGTTCAAGAACGACCTCGCGCTGGAGATGAAGGGCGTGCAGCAGTACAACGCCCTGATCGACCTGTGCGTGCGCATCAAGGACAACGGCACCCGCGAGCTCGTCGCGCCGATCCTGGTGGAGTCGGAGGAGCACGTCGACTGGCTCGAAACGCAGCTGGGGCTGATCGACGCGGTCGGCCTGCAGAATTATCTCACCGAGCAGATGGGCGAAGAATCCGAGTGAATCGTCACGTCCACGTTCATCGCGCGCCCACAATTGCACTGCGGCACGGCGGTCCACTGGCTTTCCTGGTTTGGATCCGTACAATCAAGTTAACTGGATCCTGCGTGCGTTCTGACCTGGGTCCAGCAAGAATGCGCGGGAATATCGTCGGATGACTAGACGAAGGGCAGCCCGGCCATGCCGGGAGGCTCGTTGACGAGTAAGCCGACCTGGTATAACAACTTAGGTTGTATTACCAGGTCGGCTTTTTTGCGCACGGGGCGCGAACTGTTCGTAGTTCCGCCTTCAGGCGGTTGAGGGAACCGCCTGAGGCGGAACTACGAACCAACCTCAGGAGGTGACCCGTGGATTCTGTTCGGCCGCTTTTCGTTTCGACCTATCCGCCGGAAGAGTGCGGGCTGGCGACGTTCACCCGCGATTCCGCCGACGCGGTCGACCTGGCGGCGCGGGCGCCGGTGGCCGCGGTGGCGGCCATCCAGAAGACGCGCTCGCTGCTTTACGACGATCCGCGCGTGGTACACGTCATCGATAACCAGCGCCGGGCCGCCTACAACCGGGCCGCCGAGCTGGCCAATGACGGCCCCTGTGACGTGGTCAGCTTGCAGCATGAGTTCGGCCTCTACCCCGGCGAATGGGGTCGGCGCGTGCTCGAGTTTGTGCGTGGCTGTCGCAAGCCCATCGTCACCACCTTCCACACGCTGATCACCGAGCCGGACGCGCTGCCGCGGCGCCTGATCCAGGATCTGGCGGCACACAGCCACGGCATTGTGGTCATGACCAAGGTCGCCGCCCGGCTGCTGGCGAGCGTCTATGGCGTGTCGGGGCGGCACGTGCGCGTGATTCCCCACGGCGTGCCGGTCGTCACACGGGAAAAGGGCGACGCGCCCAAGACCCGGCTGGGACTGGCGGGCCGCCGCGTCATCTGCACCTTCGGGCTCATCAACCGCGGCAAGGGGCTGGAATTCATGATCGAGGCCATGCCGCGCATCGTGGCCGCTTTCCCGGACGTCGTGTACCAGATCGTGGGCGTCACCCACCCGCAGGTCAAGCGCCACGAGGGCGAGGTTTACCGCGAGCACCTGGCCGCCAAGGCCGCGGCGCTCGGCGTGGGCGATCACGTTCGCTTCGTGAATCGCTATCTCAGTCTCCCCGAGCTCCTGGAACACCTGCAGTCCTGCGACGTGTACGTCACGCCGTATCCCGGCAAGGATCAGATCGCCAGCGGCACCCTGGCGTATGCCCTGGCCGTCGGCGGCGCCGTGGTGAGCACGCCTTACCTGTATGCTGAAGAGGTCCTCGCCGACGGCCGCGGCCAGCTCGTGCCGTTTTCCGATAGCGCCGCCATGGCCGAGGCAACGCTCCGTTACCTGCGGGAGCCCGCGTTTCATGCGGAAACCCGGCGCCGCGCGTATGATTACGCGAGGCCGATGTTCTGGCCCAACGTCGGCCGGCAATATCTGGAACTCTTCGACCAGGTCGCGACAGCCAGTGCGAAACCAGTAAAATCACTCTACGCGGCGGCCGCGCCAGGACCGGGCGGCAAACGCCAAACCATCGAACCGTTGCAAGGAGGCGCCTCATGACTTTCGGCCCTGAACTCATTCTGGATCACCTGGACCGCTTGACCGACTCGACCGGGCTGATCCAGCATGCCATCTACAATGTCCCGCGGCGCGACAGCGGCTACACGACGGACGACAACGCCCGCGCACTGCGCCTCTGCACTCGCCTGTGGGGCCGGCACCCCGACGAACGCATGCTGAAGCGCGTGACCGGATACCTGAGCTTCATGGAGTTCGCCCGCTGTCCCGGCCGCGGCTTCCACAATTTCCTGAGCTACCAGCGTACCTGGTTGGATGCGGAAGGTTGCGGCGACTGTCAGGGCCAGGCCGTGCGCGCTTTGGCCGAAGTCCTGGGCAGCAGCCTGCCGGAGGATTACCGCACGTTGGCCCGCGAGCTGGTCGATGCGGTGCTGCCGACGCTTGCCGACCTGCGCAGCATCCGCGCCCAGGCCTACGTCATTCTCGCGTGGGGCCATCTCTGGGCCGCGGGCGTTCAGGACATCGATCCCTTGCAGGCCGTCGCCTGGTCCGCGGCGCAGCGGCTGGTGGAAAGCTACGACCGCGCCCGCCGGCCGGATTGGCCGTGGTTCGAGTCGCGGATGACCTACGCGAACGCGGTCCTGCCGCACGCGCTCTTTGTCGCCGCCCAGCGCTGGCCGAAGGAGCCCTTCCTCGAGGTCGCCGAAGCCTCGTTTGCCTTCCTCGACCGCGTGACGACGGCCGACAACGATTTCTGGCCGGTCGGCAACCACGGCTGGTACCACCACGGGGAGGACAAGGCGCCCTACGATCAGCAACCGGTGGAAGCTGGTACAATGGCGGAAGCCGCCCTCGCCGCGTTCACCCTCCTGAACGAGGAGAACTACCTGGCGACGTTCCGCCGGACGCACGCCTGGTTCCACGGTCACAACAGCGTGCGCCAGCCGGTCGCCGACGTGCGGCGCGGCGCCTGCTACGACGGCTTGCGACCGGCCGGCGTCAATCGCAACCAGGGCGCGGAATCGACGCTCGCTTATTTGTGGACTGAAGCGCAGAGCCTCGACATCCAGCACGCGTCGGATGCAGACCGCAAGGCGGCGGCGGCCAGCGCATGACTACGATGGCTTGTAGCGGAATTCGCCAGAATTCCGCTACCTCCCGAGCGGAATTCTGGCGAATTCCGCTACGAGCGACCGCTTAGAGGCTGAATGGTACTCATTCTCAGGACCTTCCATGACCGCGAAAACGAAAACGAAACCCCCCGTTCGCTCCGCAGTTCGCTCCGCCGTGACCCGCCCGATGCCGCAAACGCCCGCCTGGACCACCGAGGAGCGTCTGCAGCGCATCGAGGCGCTCGGGCAACGCGTCGACAAATACATCCAGTTCATGGCCCAGGTCGGCAACCTGAACGCCACCTCGGCCGAGGCGAAGGAGCGAGCCATCATCGCCTTCTATGAGCAATTGGTGGTCATGGAGCGCCAGTTGGGCCGCATCCATGACGAATTCCAGCTCGAATAGGTCCTCACATTCCAAGGAAATCGGCATGTTGCGCGAAGTGAAACCACCCAGCCTGTACGCGGAACTGTTCCACCGCCATGCTGCCAATCCGATTCTCACGGCCCAGGACTGGCCCTACCCGGCCCATACAGTGTTCAACGCCGGGGCGTGTCAGGCGGGCGACGAAACCGTCCTGCTGGTGCGCGTCGAGGACCGGCGCGGGCATTCGCATCTGACCGTGGCCCGCAGCAACGACGGCGTGTCGAACTGGCACATCGACTCCAAACCCAGTTTCGCCCCCGACCCGGCCCGTTGCGCCGAGGAGGAATGGGGCGTGGAAGACCCGCGCCTCACCTGGGTCGAGGAGCGCAAGGAGTGGATCATCGCCTACACCGCCTTCTCGCCGAGTGGGCCGATGGTTTCGCTCGCGCAGACGAAAGACTTCCGAACCTTCACGCGCCTGGGACCGGTCATGCCGCCGGAGGACAAGGACGCCGCCGTTTTCCCGCGCCGCTTCGGGGGCCGCTATGCGATGATTCATCGGCCGGTGTCGGCGGGCAGCTCGGCGCGCACATCTGGCTGTCGTTCTCGCCGGACCTGACGCACTGGGGCGACCATCACATCCTGTTGCACGCCCGGCGCGGCTCGTGGTGGGAC
Source organism: uncultured Gemmataceae bacterium (assembly GCA_963834865.1). GTDB lineage: Bacteria > Planctomycetota > Planctomycetia > Gemmatales > Gemmataceae > CAWIDK01. Next base: position 175,804 of record CAWIDK010000001.1, on the reverse strand, counting down.
GCGAACAAGATCGGCCTGAGCCCGCCGCCGCTGGAAACGCCGGAGGGCTGGCTGCTCCTCTACCACGGCGTCCGCCACACCGCGGGGGGGTGCCTGTACCGCCTGGGGCTGGCGCTGCTCGACCTGGAAGACCCGCGCCGGGTGCTGCGCCGCACCGACGAATGGATGTTCGCGCCGGAGATGGCCTACGAGCGCCAGGGGGACGTCAACGGCGTGGTGTTCCCGTGCGGCTGGATTCTGGACAAGGCAAGTGGTCTGATCCGCATTTACTACGGCGGCGCGGACAGTTGCCTGGCGTTGGCCACCGCTCAGCTCGGCGACCTGCTGAGCCACCTGCGCAAGTGCCCGGTGCCCCAGACGCGCAAGCGCACGGGCATGACCTTGCCCGATTGACCCTGGAAGCTGTCATGGACAAACCTGTCGAGATCGAGAACATCGAGCAGATGCGCTTCCAGGAAGGAATCGACGACATCGAGCTGCGGACGGAGGTGCGCGGCCTCAAAGCCGGCGACTTCGTTCGGCTCACCTTCTTCGCCGTTGCCAAGCCGTTGGCGCGGGAAACGCTGCTGGTCCGGATTACCAGCATCCGCGGCAACGCCTTCCGCGGCAAGCTGGCGGCTCGGCCGACCTGCGCCGGCCTGTCGGATCTGCGCGTCGGCGCTCCCATCGTCTTCACGCCGGCCCACATTCATTCGGTTACGAAGGGGCAGGCGACGCCCAAGCCATGACGTCGCACAGGTCCGGCGTGTACGGCACCGCCTCGCCGGCTACCGGCGGCGCCGGCACCAGCCAACGCGAGATCGCCGCACACAGCTCGGGCAGCCCGGCACCGGTGAGAGCCGACACGCGCATCGTGTCCGGCACGCCCGCCCAGTCCCACGCTGGCGGCAGATCGGTCTTGTTGACGACGCTTCGCCATGCCGCGGCACCATCGTCGGGCCAGACGGGCGCTGCCGAGCCATCGAGCAACCACAATCGCAAATCCGCGCCGGCCGCCGCCGCCCGAGCGCGAGCCACTCCTTCCGCTTCGACCGTCCCCGCGGCCGCCCGTAGCCCGGCGGTGTCGCTCAGCTCGATCGGCCAGCCATCGATGGCGAGCATCGTCGTGACCACGTCGCGCGTGGTGCCGGCCGTCGGCGCGACGACGCTGCGGGTGTAGCCGGCCAGCGCGTTGGCGAGGCTGCTCTTGCCGACGTTCGGCGCCGCCGATGACGACCGACCACGGACGAACCAGGTGCCGGCCGACCGGCACCAGCTGCGCGAGCCGAGCCCGTTGCGGCCCCGCAATGTCCGGCGGCGCGGCGTCCATTGCTTCGAGAGCGCGCTGGAACGCGCCGTGATACTGGTCGAGCAGGATCCCCGCGGTCCGCGCCGTCGGCGCGTGCGCGAGCCATTCCTGGGCCGCGACTTGCCACGTTGGCTCCGCCGTGCGCCGTTCGAGCTCCTGCCAGGTGCAGGCGGCGGCGCCATGGCGAACGTACAGCTCCTCGATCATGCGAATCACCGCGGGCCCGCCATGGCAGTGGACTTCCAGCCACGCGTCCGGTAGCGCGCGCTTCACGGCGAGTACGACCTCGTCGCGCACTTCGGCGCCGAGCTGCCCCAGCCAGAATCGGCCCGCAACCGGCACCTCCGGAAGTTCGCCGCGGCGCGGTCGAAAGAGCGCGCGCGTGGTCGGCCAGCCCAGGGGGCCGCGAACCGCCAGCGTGGCGATCGCTCCCTTGCCGGCGGGAGTGAGGCACGCGATGCAGGTCGAGTCAGCCATGGAACATCGCGATGGAGACGCTGCAATTCTGCCTTTGAGGACTCCGAACTAAGACTCGCTCTTGTCCTTCACGCTGTGGTTTTTCTTGTCCGGCTTCCGCAGCCTGGCCCGCTCTGCCTCCAGTGCCCGGCGCGCGGCGGCTTCGTCGGTGGCGCGCCGTTCCGCTGCTTCGGCTCGCCATTGAGCTTCCTCGGCTCGCCGTTGAGCTTCCTCGGCGTGGCGTTTCTCTTCCTCGGCGCGGCGTTTCTCTTCCTCGGCACGAAGCGTCTCTTGTTGCGCCGATTCCTCCTGGCTTTGCAAGCGCTCGCCCGTCGCCACCACATACATGGCCAAATCGCCGTTTTCCAGGACAAAGCGGACTCCCAGTTCCGTGCTGACGATGCCGCCGTCGGCCACCGCAGGGATCGATTCGTATTGCCCGTCCACCAACCGGTAGCCTTGCAGAGGCGGTTTCAACCAGTCGCCGCGCGGATCGTACAGAAAGTACTCGGGCACCTGCAGCGCGGCGTAGATGCTCTTTTTCTTGCCGGTATCCTCACGACGGGTCGTTTTCGAGGTCGTTTCCAGCACAAAGCTCGGCGTTCGGCCTTCTTGCCAAATCTTGAAGATCTCGCGGCGACCGGGCTTGCAATTCTTGACGACAAAGGTATCCGGCGCCACCGATTTGCGCGGATCACCTTCTTGATAGTAAATCAGCAGGTTGCCCGAGACGTAGACGCGCCGGCCGCGGTAATACCTTTTCAGGCGTTGAATGTTGGTGATCATCCAATCGCGGTGCAGATCGCTTTCGGCCATCGGCTTGCCATCCGAAGAAGGATAGTCGATTTCGGGGGTTTGCAAACGGGAACGGTGCATGGGGTTACCTCGTCGGCCGCTCGCCTTGGGAATCCGTCTCCAGGTTGATTGTAATGCTCCTGCCGGCCCCCCGGCAAACCGCGTAATCGGTTTCGGCTTCACTGCGCTGTCCCGTTCCTGGACTGTCGCTGTGTCCCGCTCCCGCTCCGTCGCGTGAGCTTCTGGGTGCTCAACGCGCCTCGCCGGTGCCTTGACAGCGCCCTACAATACTGCCAGGATAAGTACCCTTGGGTTACAGGACCGATTGACATGGCCCGCAAGCGAACCGCCAGTGCCACGACGCTCCAGTCCGATCCCCGATACGGATCGAAGCTGGCGTCGAAATTCATCAACTGCCTCATGTGGCAAGGCAAGAAGGCCACCGCCCAGCGCATCTTCTACAACGCGCTGGACCAGATCAAGAAGCGGATGCCCGACGCCAATCCGATCGACGTCTTCACGCAGGCCGTCGAGAACGTCAAGCCGTCGGTCGAGGTGCGCTCCAAGCGTGTCGGCGGGGCGACCTACCAGGTGCCGATGCAGGTCAACCGCACCCGCCAGCAGAGCCTGTCGATTCGCTGGCTGATCGGCGCCTCGCGCGGCAAGAAGGGCCGGCCGATGTTCCTGCGCCTCGCCGACGAGCTGATGGCCGCCCATCGCCGTGAGGGCGAGGCCATGACCAAGCGCGAAAACACCATCAAGATGGCCGAGTCGAACAAGGCGTTCGCCCACTTCGCGTGGTAACCTGGGGCAGGGGATTCATCGCCACGCCGCGGGGTGAGTCTGCGAACCCCGCGGGTTCCGGAACCCGCGAGGTTCGAAGACCCACCCCGCGGCGTGCTTTCTGACCCGTGCTCGACCATGGCAGCCGAACCGAAACTCGACCTTACCAGGATCCGCAACCTCGGGATCATTGCGCACATCGACGCCGGCAAGACGACGACGACCGATCACGTTCTGTACTATGCCGGCGCCAAGCATAAGCTCGGCGCCGTCGACGCCGCCACCACCACCACCGACTACGACCCCGAGGAGCAGGAACGCGGTATCACCATCTACAGCGCCTGCATCCCCTTCAAGTGGCGCGACTGCACCGTCAACCTCATCGACACGCCCGGCCACGTCGATTTCACCGCCGAGGTCGAGCGCAGCCTGCGCGTGCTCGACGGCGCGGTGGTCGTCTTTGACGCGCAGAAGGGCGTCGAAGCCCAATCGGAAACGGTGTGGCGGCAGGCCGACAAGTATCATGTGCCGCGCATGGTGTTCGTGAACAAGATGGACGTGGTTGGCGCCAACTTCGCCAACGCGCTGGACGAAATCAAGGACCGCCTCGAAGGCCATCCCGCCCCGCTCACGGTGCCCATCGGCAGCGGTTCGATCAAGGACAGCGCCACGCCGTTCGCGGGCGTCATCGACCTGCTCGAAATGACGGCCCTCCGCTTCGATCCGCAGAACGACGGCAAGACCATCCATCGCGGCCCCATCCCCGAGGAATGGCACGCCGACGCGCAGAACTGGCGCGACTATCTCTTCGAGGTGCTGACGCGCCACGACGACAAGGATCGGATCACCAGCCTCTATCTCGAAGGCCAGCCGATCCCGATCGAGGCGATCCGCACCCTGATCCGCGAGCAGACTCTCGCCCGGCAAATCCAGCCCGTCTTCTGCGGCTCCGGCCGGGAACACGCCGGCATCCAGCCGCTCATGGACGGTGTCGCCTTCTATTTGCCGAGTCCGCTCGATCGGCCGCCGGTCGTGGGTCGCAATCCGACGAAGAAGGACAAGGAAGAGCAGCGCAAGCCGGACCCGAAGGAGCCGTTCTGCGCCCTGGTGTTCAAGATCGTCGCCGACAAGCATGGCGACCTGTACTATCTGCGCATCTACTCCGGCACGCTCAAGGCCAACAGCCGGGTGTGGAACGCGGGCCGGCAGGTCAAGGAATTCGCCAGTAAGCTCTACCACATCCTCGCCGACCCCGATCACCGCGAGGACCTGCCGATCGCCTACGTCGGTGACATCGTCGGCATCATCGGCCCCAAGGAATCCATCACCGGCGACACGCTCTGCGACCAGCAGCACCCGATCGTCCTCGAGCAGATCCAGTTCGCCGAGGCCGTCGTCAGCATGTCGATCGAGCCCGAGTCGTCGGCCGACAAGGATAAACTGACCGACGCGCTCGATCGGCTGAAGCGCGAGGATCCGACGTTCACCTGGCGCATCGACCCGGAAACGGGCCAGCAGCTGATGAGCGGCATGGGCGTGCTGCACCTGGAGGTGAAGCGCCACCGCCTGGAGCGCGACTTCCGCCTCAAGGTGCGCGTCAGCAAGCCGCGCGTCAGCTATCGCGAGACGCTGCGCCGGCCGATCACGATCGAAGGCGAGTGTGTTCGCCAGGCAGGCGGGTCCGGCCTGTTCGCGAAACTGACCGTGGCCTTCACGACGCTGCCGTCGGGGCAGGGCATCGTGGTCGCGAACGCATTGCCCGACGAGGCGCTGACGCCGGAGCTGGCGCACGCCGCGGAGCAGGGGGTACGCGGTGCCCTGCAATCGGGCCAGCTGGGCTACCCGGTTATCGACATGAAAGCGACCTTGCAGGCGGCGCAGATGGATGAGGCGCTCTCGAATGACATCGCGTTCAGCGCCGCCGGCGCGGATGCGGTCAACCGGGCGTTGCGCGACAACTTTGTGTTGCTGGAGCCGGTGATGCATTGCGAGGTGACGATTCCGGAGGAGTATCTTGGGCCCGTGACCGCCGACCTGAACGCGCGCCGTGCCGAGATCCGCGAGGTGCTGACGCGTGGCCGGCTGCGCGTGATCGAAGCGCTGGTGCCGCTACGGCTGATGTTCGACTATTCCGACAAGGTGCGCAGCCTGACGCAGGGCCGGGCGAGCTGGACGATGGAGCCGAGCGCCTACGCGCCGGCGCCGGACGAGGTGCTGCGCCAGATGCTGAACCCGGATGGGTTCTAAGAGATTCGCTTACACATCTCCTTGACAATGTGATACACCGCAGGGCACGTCACCGTGTTGGACGTGTGCAGGTAGGCCCGGGTCGTGAACCCTGTCTGATCGGTGTACGGATAACCCCGGCAGCTCGCCGGACGCACCTCGTAGATCGCGCACCGGTCGTCGTCTCCGAGAAATGGGCACGGCAACGCGTTCATGTGATAGCGGCCCTCGGCCGGATACGCGGCCAGATACGCGGCGATGAACTCCGCGCGCGGGAGCTTCAGCCACGCGGCCATTCGGTCGATGTCCGCATCGTCGACAGCCGGCGTGGCAGTCTTGCAGCAGTTCGCACAGCGCGTGCAATCGATCTGGGCGAAGACCTCTCGGTGCAGTTCCTGCGCGAGCACGTCGATCGCTTGCGGTTCATCGACCATCTTGAGGCTGCGCAAGAATCGGCGATGCGGCTCTTCACGCGCGACCGCGTGCGCCGCCCAATCGCGCACAAGCCCGTCATGCACATCGCCGGCAGGTCGCGCCATCGGAATGCTCGCTTGCTTCTTCGCGCCGGCGCGACAATAACAGCGGGCTGATCGTTCCCGCGTCGTGGGGGGTGACATCATGGCCGAGCGCTTCAAGGTCCGCGTCACCAAGGACCATCTCGTCTTCTGCTCCGGACACTTCATCAGCTACGAGGGCGACAAGTGCGAGCGCCTGCACGGCCACAATTATCGGGCGACCGTCGAGATCGAGGGCGACCTGAACGAGGACTCGTACGTCTTCGATTTTATCGCCCTCAAGCACCGTACCAAGGCCATCACCGACGAGCTCGACCACCACATGCTGCTGCCGACGCGCAACCCGGTCGTCCACCTCGACGAGAAGCCGGGCAGCGTGCGTGTCCGCTACAAGGATCGCGAATGGCTCTTTCCGCGCGACGACTGCGTGCTGTTGCCGATCGAGAACACGACCGCTGAATTGCTGGCCCGCTACATCGCCGAACGGCTGCGCGACGACCTGCGGCGGCAGCACAACTTCATCGCGCAGGTGCTGCGCGTCGAGGTCGAGGAGAACATCGGCCAGTCGGCCACGTGCGAATTGCGGCCGGACGTGCGGATCTAGTCCCGGAGGGACGGCAGACAATAGCCCAGCACGTCAGTGCTGGGTAGTACCCGCATCGAACGTTGCAAGTCCCGTAGGGACGGCAGAAGGAGGCGCCTGCCTCTGCCGTCCCTACGGGACTTCAATTATAGGTCCACGGCATTTACCCAGCACTAACGTGCTGGGCTATTGTCTACCGTCCCTCCGGGACTGAAGAGATCGTGTTCGCGCGCTAGTCGGCCGTCGTGCAGCGCCGACGCGACGAGAACGTTGTTGACCCCCTGCTGATACAGCCGCCGCACGTCGTCGGCCCCGCGCACGCCGCCGCCCGCCGTCAATTCCAGGTCGCGGTGGACCTGCCGCAAGCGCGAACACAGCGTCTCCGTGCCAACTCCTGCACCGACGCCGACGCGGGCGAGGTCGAGCACCAGCAACCGCGCGATGCCCTGCGCGATCGCGAGCTGCGCAATCCGTTCGGCGACGTTTGTCCCCCACGATGCGGTGCCGCCGAGCGGCTGGCCGTCCTTCAGGTCGAGCGAAAACACCACGCGTTCGGCGCCGAGCGCGTCGCAAGTCGCGCCCAGCGCCGCCGGTCCCGCCACGGTTTCGAGCCCGACCACGATGCACCCAACGCCGCATCGCGCGAGGCGCAGCGCATCCTCCGCCACGTGAACCCCCGCATCGACCCAGAGGCGAAATCCGTCCGCCTGCAGGGCATCGTAAATCGCGTGTGCCGGCGCGGCGCCGCCGATCGCATCGAGATCGGCCAGGTAGAATTCTGCGAAGCCGAACTGGTCGTACAGTGCGCGGGCCACGTCGCGCGGCTCGCTGGAGCGCGTCAACGTGCTGACGATGGGCCGATACTCGTCGCGGCGGCCGGCGATGCCGCGCACCACCTGCCCGCGCTTCAGGTCCATGACGGGAAGGATCGGCATGGCAGTCGACGGCACTCCAAAAAGTAAGCTATGCTTGTCAAAGCCACCCGCTCGCCCGGAGATGGAGGGCCGCGCCATGAGCCGCCACAATCAGCCTGCCGATGACAGCGCCTGCCCGGCCGCCTTCGTGACGATCCCCGCGGTCGTCGGCGCGCTGCTCTGGCTCTGGGTCATGCTCAGCCGATTCCCGCAATAACTCGGCCCGGCATCTTACCGCGTCTCCTGCTTGTACATCGCAAACCCCGCTTGCTGGTAATTCGGCAGCGCCGCGGGATGGTCCTCCGTGTCGGTGTGCAGCCAGAGCCGCCGTGGGCCATAGCTCCAGGCGCGATCGACGGTCCACTGCAAGAAATATTTGCCCAGCCCTTGCCCAATGAACTCCGGCATCAGGCCGAACTGGATGATCTCGATCTCGCCGTCCACGCGCCGATCGAGCTCGGCAAAACCCGCCGGCACCCCGTCCACGGTCAACACGTGGATTTCATCGCGCGGATCGTGGATGATCGCGGCGAGCGCCGCATCGCCGAGCACCTTGCGGCTGGTCCAGTTCCAGTCGCGGCCGACGGCCTCATAGAGATATCGATAGTAGGAAAGGGTCGGGTGCCGCGCGTGGACGACGGTCAGCCCATCGCGCGGCGGCGCGACCGGCCGCGGGGTCGGCGCGAACATTTGCAGATAGGTGGTGGTGAGGCTCATGCCCGGCTCCATGGCCGCGGTCGCAAAGCGTGGCCATCGATGACCATGCTATGGAAATCAGCATCGATCTCTACTTGCGGGGCGCGACAAGTACGGCGGATCGCTCTCGACCGTTGGGGGGCGGTGCCCTAAGATAGAGCGGGTCATCGGTCGTCGCCGCGTGGAGAGGTGCCGGAGTGGCCGATCGGGCCGGTCTCGAAAACCGGTGTGGCAGCAATGTCACCGAGGGTTCGAATCCCTCCCTCTCCGCTTGAAGGCCGGCTAGGATTCTTCCTAACCGGCCTTTTCCGTTGACTTTAGGACGATGTTCATTTCTGAGACGTTCGCCAAACCCCACGATTTGTCGGATTTTGTTATCGGATTTTTGGCCGGTTTTGTCGGATTTCCCGCTTTCCGATAACGTCTCCTACCCCCCATACGCGCAGTACGCGGCCTCCAGGCCGGGGACGGCTGCCTCTGTTGTCACGACTCGTCAGGTGTTCCGCCTGCTGCGCCAATTCTGGACCGCCGACGCATCGGCTCGGCCAATGCTCGCCGATCTCGCCGCGACCGCCCGCCACGTTCGTGATCGCCGTTCCCGTCAAGGAAACCGTGACGCCGCCGCAGATCTCTCAACGCCTCTTTGCGGAAGGTTCAAGCCTACACGCTTTGTCCTGGCACATCTCGGAAACCGTCCATGAACGGCGTGTCCGTGTCCGGTTTCCGAGATGAGCAAGCTACCGGCGTGTAAGGCTGCCTTCCTTTGAAGAAGACGATCAACCGACTGAAGGCTCTGTGGCTGGTTAGAGGGCTGCGAGATGGCGAAGAACATTCTGGCTTGGAACGAGAAAGCTCAACAGTTTTACCGTGAGATCGGCAATCTACCCAAGAGCGGCAGACCGCATCGCTTCTACCTCACCGACAATGAGCGAGCAGCGAGGGCCAACGTCGTCCGGCTTGAAGGTGTCTGGCAGGGTGTCAAAGACCGCTGGAACGACCTCCACGCCGATGACTTGGCCGACACCGTCATGCCGCTCTGGGACGACACGACAATCCAGATCGGCACTGCGGTGGGCAAGGGACTGTTCTTCATCGACCTCGATCCGCCGGACGACGTGAAGGACGACGACGATCTTGCGACTTGGATTGCCGAGCTTCGTGACTATTTTCCGCAGATTCAAGTCCGCTTGAAGCCCGAGGTTGCTGCCGCAGCCAAAAAAGGGGCCAAGGAGCGTCTCGACTTGGCTGAGAAGGAGGCCGAGGAGGAACAATCGCGTCACCGCAAGACGATGCGGGAACTCAAGGACTACGCAGAGCCGCACGAAGGCAAAATCCGCACTCAGGAGACGCTGCACGACGCCCTGGACGCCTACGTCCTCTGGCTCCATCAAGAACATCGGGATGAAGTCGGCGACACAACGGCCACGGGCATCAAGCAAGGTGAACGGGCAATCCGAGTGAAACGGCATGTGAAAGACATGCCTCTCTCTGATTTCGGCCAAGAGCAGATCGACGCCCTGTTTGACTACTGGCGCAAGCGTCCGAGACAAAGGAACGACCAGAAAAAGAAGAACGGTCAGCCGTTCAGCCACTCTGTCTGCAAGAACACGATCACGCTCATCAAGCATTTCCTTCGGTGGTTGCACAAGGAAAAGACGATGCCCTGGAAGAGGCCAGAGGGTTTGGACCTGAGCGAGCGAATCAAGATCACCAAAGACAGCAACCCCAAGTTCCAGGCCGAAACCTACGATCTCGATGAGGTCAAGATCCTGTGGAGCCACGCCACGACGTTCGAGCGGAAGCTTCTGTTGTTCGCACTCAACTTTGGGGCTTCGATCTCGGAATGCTCCACGCTCGACTGGGAGCATGTCGCGGGTGATCGCGTCGAGCGGCTACGCCCCAAGACGAAGGTGTTCGGCCAGTTCGCGATCTGGCCCTTGACCAAAGAGGCGATGGGAGAGCGCAAGGCGAAAGGCAGGGTTCTCCTCAACAGCAACGGCAATCCGCTGCATAGCCTCGTAAAGAGCAAGCAGTCTCGGCAGATCAGGAATGCCTGGACTAGGCTCCTGAAGCGTGTGAAGAAGCATCATGACCAATTCAAGCTGATGGGCTTCCACGGCATGCGGCGGACGGCGATTCAGTTCATTCGCAACGAGTCGGACGGCGAGACGGCAGGCGTGTTCGCATGTCACGGGAAGCCTGTCCCGCAAGACGCGCAACTCAGCCTCTACTCAAACCCGGTGTTTGCCAATGTCTTCGAGGCTCAGGAAAAAGTCTGGGCAAAGCTGTCGAGCTTCATGACCGACCTGGGAACGGACGTGATTCCCCGAAAGTTCAGCCCGGAACAGATTCGAGAGGTTCGCCGGCTCAAGCGGCGAGGGGTCAAGACCAAGGTGATCGCCGCCCAGTTCGGGATGTCCGAGAGCCAAGTCAGGCACTACGCGAAGAGAACGCCGCCGACCGTCTCTTGAGTCAGGTTACGAGCCTTGCTTCAAGAACTCCAACACGGCGTCGAGCTTCTTGTCGTCCAGGCCGGACAGCCGGCGGAAGACATCAGGGCGCTGGAGGACTCGCTTGCGGATCACGTCGGGGATTTTCTCGGCCAGGATCAGCAACTCATCAGGGTCGGCGTCCAGTGCGCGAGCCAACTTCACGATCAACTCATCGCTGGGGAACTCGCCAAACGAGAGCCTCTGGTTCTCGATCTTCGACAGGTAGGTGAACGTCACCTTGACCTTCTTCGCCACGTCTCGCAGCGTCAAGTTCTTCGCCTGCCGAAGCTCACGAATCCGGCTGCCGAATGTCATCTGTTCTGTCCGCAAGTTGGCGACTCCCGACATTGCTGGCCACACGCCGTTATCGTAGGATAGTAGCACGAAACAGGCAACATGCCGTAGCCGCACCGTCAGGTTCGCGATGTCCGCCCAGAATCTGCCGGTGTCGCCATCGAGACGCAGGGGCAGGTATGAACTACTTCCGAATCGTGCGTGGCGCACTTGACGCCCTCGTTGACGGCATCTGTCGCCACCGCCACCTTCAACGCCCGGCGGCGATGCAGATGGCGGCTGCGCACCTCCAGACGATGCGTAACGAGTGGTTTTCGGGTGACACCCCAAACATCGCCTACGAAGACCCCCTCTGCCGATTCGCGTACCTCTACGCCCACACCGCCGTGAACGCCAACCTGTGCGAGTTCTGCATCAGGCAGTCGCCGGATGTGGCCACGCACATCAACGAGGTTCTCGACGCGAACGGCGAGCTTCGCGTCTGTGCGTTCGGAGGCGGGCCGGGGACCGAACTGCTCGCCCTCGCCAAGCACCTCTGCAACACCAGAGAAGGCCGACCGCAGGGGGATGTCTCGTTCACGTTGCTCGACATCGTGGAGGAGTGGTGCGAAAGCTGGAACGCCCTGGAATCGACGATCAAGGACAGGTTCCGTGAGCGATTCGGCGCACGCAACCGATGGCCATTCACCATCAGCAAGACGTTCCTGTCGTTCGACATGACCCAGATCGAGCAATACGCGAATCTCCACCACGTCTTCACCCATGACCTCTACGTCATGAACTACGTCCTTTCTGAGGTTTTCGGCAACAACGAAGCGTTTGGTCGGCTGATCCATCGGATGGCGGAAGCCGCGCCGGCTGGTGCGAAGTTCCTGATTGTTGACAGGTCGCAAGACCCCATCATCAACTGGGCGCAGCGCCATCTTGCCCATGCCGGTCTGAATGTCGGCGAAGTCCAACGCACGAACCGAAACATGGACGGCGACGAACAGGCCGACACCTTGGCGGACTACATCGCCCTAATTCAACGTCGTCCCCGTGTTCAATGGCAAGGTGCGTTTTGGGTGGTTGGGACGAAGCCATGATTATCTCTGCCAGCTACAAGACCGACATTCCGACGTTCTACGGCGACTGGTTCATCAACCGGCTGCGGGCCGGGTACTGCAAGACGCTGAACCCGTACAACCGCCAGATCGGGCGGGTGTCGTTGAAGCCCGACGATGTCCAGGGCTTTGTCTTCTGGACCAAGAACGTCGGCCCCTTCATTGGGCATCTGGCCGAGGTCCGCCGGCGCGGTTTCCCATTTGTCGTTCAGCACACGATCAACGCCTATCCACGGGTTCTGGAAGAAGCAGTCGTGGACGCCGTGAAGTCGGTCGAGCATGTACGGCGGCTCGCCGAAGAGTACGGGCCGAGGGTCTGCGTCTGGCGGTACGACACCATCATCGAGTCGTCAGTCACGCCTCGCGACTTTCATGTCGGGACGTTCTCCAGGCTGGCCAAGGAGCTTCAGGGTGCGACCGACGAAGTCGTGATCTCCTTCGCCCACCTCTATGAGAAGACGCTGCGGAACATGAATCGCGCCGCTGACGCCAAGGGCTTCACATGGTCCGATCCTTCGGACGACTGGAAGCGCATGCTGCTGGTCGAGTTGACCGAAATCGCCGCCGGCAACCGCATCAAGCTGACGGTGTGCAGCCAACCCCAGTTCATCGTGCCAGGGAGCGGGGAAGCTCGGTGCGTCGATGCCGTGCGGCTGAATGAGATCGGCGGGACCGCGTTCAAGGCGAAGCTGAAGGGGAACCGGAAGGAGTGCGGCTGCTACGAGGCCCGCGACATCGGCGAGTACGACACATGCCCTCATGGCTGTGTCTACTGCTACTCGGTCCAGAACCGCACTCTGGCCCTGGAGCGTTTCCGCCAACACGACCCGGATTCGGAGTTCTTGTTCCCGCCGCCGGCTGACGCTGTCGAACCATCGCCGAAATTGAATCGAGTTGAACTCTCGCTGTTTGATTCCGTGGAGGAGAAGGAAAACTCGGATTGAGGGAAACCCGGCTGCAATCGCTCCTCGGCAAAGACCGATGATCGACCCGCCGGCGCTAGAATTCAAGCGGGGCGTGGCAGGTAGCAAGAATAGATACCCGAGGCAGCCGGTTCGCAACGGAAGGAATGAGCATGTTCAGATTCCACGAATACTTGGCACGTCGAGACGGCATCAGCCTGGACGAGGCCGCACGTCGATCCCTGGCTCGGACCTGGGAGTTGGCCCAGACCGGCAAGGTTATGGTGCTGATCACCGCCTTCGTTCAGGGGCTGTCGCGCGACAAGAATGCTGCCCGCAACGCGGTCCTGGCCAGCGACATCAGAGAGGCCAGATTCGGATACACGCCGCTCTACGGGTTCTGGGCCTACGACGAAGCCGATCCCGAGACGGGCGTCACGTCGAAGAAGAAGGCCAGGGAGGACACGTTCTTGGTTTCTGCGCCAGAGCGAATCTCGAACGCCGAGTTGCGGTCCACCGTCCTCGGCTGGGTTCAGAAGTTTCATCAAGAGGCTGCGGTCGTCAAGTACGCTGACTCCGAGATCGCCTACTTGCTGGTCGCCAACGGCGAGGAGAAGCCACTCGGCAGGTGGTCGATCAACCGACTGGCCAGCATTTACAGCCAGATGCGTGGAGGCGGTGACAGGCCCAGCCGGACGTTCGTCTTCGAGGCAGCCGATGACCATTCGTGGTCGGCGCAACTGGCCATCAACACGATGGACACGGAATAGCCCGCTCGGGCCGGGCTGGTCCATCCCGCTCAGTTGTTCGTCGGCCTGAAGTCCGTCTCGATGCCGGCGAGAAGCTCGGTCAGGTCGAGCCGGGAGTTGCGTGGATGTCATGGTCGGCGATGTCATGTTGACAATGGGGTATTGTTAAAATGGCACGACAACGGGAGTGCGGAAGTGCCGGGAAATGGTGCGGTCTGGCAGGCGAAACCGGGTGTGATCCTAACTGGCACGGCCCGGATATGCCGCTTGGCTCGACGGGCGGTGTGTGCGGCCTGTTGGCTCCGGGCCAACTTTTCGCCAAGATGACCGAACAAACCGCCCGCCTGCGAGGATTACAAGGTAGAGACGACCGGCGACCGCAGAAAGGGACTTGATGACGACCACGCCGATGAACCGGGTCATCCAGCACATTCTCGCCGCCTGCGGGCGGGACGGGATGACCGATGGGGAACTGCTGGACCGTTTCCTGAGCCATCAGGACGACGCCGCCATTGCCGCTCTGGTTCGGCGGCACGGCCCGATGGTGTGGGGCGTCTGCCGCCGCCTACTACGCAGCCACCACGATGCGGAGGATGCGTTCCAAGCCACGTTCCTCGTCCTCGTCAAGAAGGCGGCGTCCCTGCCGAACCGGGAGACGGTCGGCAACTGGCTCTATGGCGTGGCCCACCAGACGGCGGTGCGGATGCGGGCGATGGTCGCCAAGCGGGGCGTGCGGGAGAGGCAGGTGACGGTCATGCCCGAACCGGCCACGGCGGAACAGTACCTTTGGAACGATCTCGCTCCGGTCGTTGATGAGGAGTTGAGCCGCCTGCCGGACAAGTACCGTGTCCTCATCGTCCTGTGCGACCTTGAGGGCGTGACCCGCAAGGATGTCGCCCATCGACTCGGCATCCCCGAAGGCACGGTGGCGAGCCGGTTGGCGACGGCGAGGGCGATGCTGGCGAAGCGGCTAACCCGGCGAGGGGTCGTCGTGTCCGGCGTGCTGCTGGGGGCCATCCTGTCCCAACAGTCGGCGTGGGCCAGTGTCCCGGTGTTGGTCGTGTCGAAGACGATCAAGGTCGCAAGCCTCATGGCGGCGGGGCAAGCGGCTACGGGAGTGATGTCGGTCAAGGTTGCCGCTCTCACCGAAGGAGTGCTGAAAGCCATGTTCCTGAACAAACTCAAGGGCGTGCTGGCGGTCGTGCTGGTCGCCCTCGTCTGCATCGGCGGCGGCGTGACCATCACGCCGATGGTGATGGGCAAGCAACCGGACAGCCCGAAGAAGGCGGATGACAAGAAGCAGGAGGAGACGAAGGAGGCCGCTGTCAAGGCGATGCAGGAACGGCTTCAAGGGACGTGGAAGTGCGTGTTCATGCAGTACAACGGCGTGAAGTCCGAGCCTGACCTGATCTACACGATCAAAGGGAACTCATGGGAGTCCAAACTGGACGGTCGGGTTGTCCAATCCGGCACGTTCAAGCTGGTCGATCTGGACACCAGCCCGAAGCAGATCGACTCCCTCACCACGTCCGCCGATGCGGAAGTCGTGGGAGAGCGGAAGGACAAAACGAATCGGGGCATTTTCATGCTCGATGGAGACACCCTGATTGTGTGTGTTCACGATGATGAGCGGCCCAAAGCCTTCATCACGCAAGCGGACGACGGCTGCAACGTGGCACAGTTCAAGCGTGTTGCCGCCAAGTAATCGGGGTGCGGACAGTCTTACCTTCAAGATCAACTCGTAGGAGATAATCTCCCGCTAACTCCGAGACGCCGTGGGCCGCACGAACGCAGCCCACGGCGTCGGTCGTTACGCCCGGATCGACGTAGTACCACCAACTTCGGAGAAATGACAACGCATTGTCACTGCTAACGTGGAATGCTACTCCCCGCCGAAGTACGATGCCCCGGACATCAAATCTGGCTGGGGACAACATGGCGAAGACCGTGATCTTCCTGAACCGCTGGAACAACCTCTACCACCTGATGCTGGCGAGCGTGGACGGCGAGGATAGCCGCCGCCTTGACAGCCGGTATGCAACGTCACTGGAACAGGCTCGCAAGGCGGTCGCCTACTGGCAGACGGAGTTCAACGTCGCCGCCGAAGACGTTCACGACAACAGCATGGTGGACTTGGAGGACATCTTTTCGTGGATGGACGTTGATCTCAGCGACGACCTTGAAGGGAAGCCGTGGTAGGCTGCGGTTGCAACGGCTTCAACTTCGGGATCAACTTGGTCGGCACAATCCCCTTCACCGCCCGCAGGGTCGTGATTGAAGGTGTCCAAGCGTGGCGGGAAAGCGTTCATAGGTAACACGAAAACCGTTTGGTACTAACCCGCCAGCTTTCACTTCTTCTTGTACTTCTGCTGGTACTGCCCACCGCTCGAAAGCAGATCTTCCATGTGCTTGGCGATGCCCTTGAAGCAGCGCCGTGGGTATGGGGCTTTTCTGCCCTTGAACACCTCAAGGAACCAGTTGGCCAGAAACTCGGCGCGTTGCAGGCGTTGCTTGACTGTCATGCCGGTTGCCATGACTCGCTCTCCCGTGGAGGTCGTTACGACCCTACACGTCAGCGAATCGACCGTCTCGGAAACGCTCTGCTCGGAGGATGTCGCCGAATGAAGGAAGCCCCGTATCCCGGCTCAACGGTGCTTGGCGATGTGGCCCTGGAAGTGCGACTGGGCTATTCTTGGGCGTTGCCGCCGCTCCTGACATGGATACAGTAACCGGCAACTCGCCGGCTTGTGCCGTCCCCGGCGCAGGACCGACGCTCCAGCCGCAAAGTGACGGCTCGGTTTGTCGGATTCCGGGCAGTTTTTTGTCGGATTTCGTGGAAAAAGACGGCTCTCGCCAGAACACGAATAGAAGCGGAAGTCTTTGTGTCGTAGCAAGATAGGGGCGGGCGGAGCCAAGTGGCTTCTGACACCCTCCCTCTCCGCTTTATCGGCAGCTAGGTTTGAAAGGGCGGGGCAGCAAGCCGTCGAAGAAGGTCGCCGTCAGCAAGCCGGCCAAGAAACCGGACAGGCAACTCCCTACAGGAGTTTGTCCGCGTACTCGGGTCATCCTGGCAAGGCTCCCGGACATCCAGACGCACCCTTTGGCGGTGGTCCCATTCCGCTCGCAACCGGCTGACTGGCCTCGAACGCATCACCAACAGTTCCACCCCACACCGCGTCAAGCCAGTACACCCGGACTACCGTAACTCCGCGCTGAGCCGCGTGCCGAGCTGCGCCACCCGTGCGCGCCGGGCCCTCCAAACCACCCCCGCTGGCCCAGGTGGCTCCGCCTTCCCGCTCAAAACTGGCGCTATTTTCTGGCTCGGTACGATCAATGTTCAGTGAGTCGATGCCCACCAGCGCCACGCCCGCTTGGAGTAGGGGAGTTCCGACAAGTCTGTTGCCGTGCGGGTTCGCAGCAGCCGTCGTCCCGGCTTGCTCGCCTGCCCGGTGCCGGCATGGGTCAGCAGCAGGCCAACCCATAAAATGACCTCTGTTTCGCAGACGATTTGACGAGCGCCGATGCTGTTACCCTACACGCTGGCCGGCGATCTGGTGAAGGAGGTCCAGTGCCGACGATGAAAATCCTCTTCCTCCACGGCTGGCAGGCGGTCCCTGGTGGCGTCAAACCGACCTTCCTGGCCGAGAGGAGGGGGGCTTCTACATCCTGGAAGGCGAGATCACCCTTCAGATCGGCGACAAGCGCCTCGTGGCGAGCGCCGGGATGTTCGCCAACATGCCGGTCGGAACACCGCACTCCTTCAAGAACGAGAGCAGCAGACCAGTCAAAATGCTCATCTCCGTAGCGCCTGCGGGGCTGGAGAAGATGTTCTTCGAGTTCGGCGTGCCGCCATGTGGTGGACGCTGTTGATCGCTTCGAGTTCCTTGAGCCAGCGGGAGTTCACGACCCGCTGTGCCCCGTAGGCTTCAAGTCCCTTGCCGTTGAGCGGGTGTCCCTCGAATACTTCGTCATTCGGCGCACCTAACTTGGCCGAAATGCAGAAGTCGAACTCGACCAGTCCCAGCGGCTCCGGCTTCTCGTCAGCCGGACTCTTGACTGTGACGTAGCTCCCGTCCCAGCCGGGGTCCGGCTCGCTCAACCAGAACGCAAGCAGCGCTCGGTTGTCGTTTACCATCAGGTGCGGCATTGGAGCACCGGCGCCCATTTCAGCGGAAAACTGCAAGGTTCCGCATATTCTTCGCCTTTTGCTGCTGCCAACTGCCGTTCGAGCAGAAGCACTTCTTGGTTGGCGGCGTGGTACTCCTCCCACTCGCCTCCCTTGTGCTTCGGGGCGAGGGCGGCAATCGCTCTTTGACGACGCTCCTCGGCGGTCCTGAGTCGGCGTTCGAGGTCATGGGCTTCACTCATAGATGGCCTCCCTCTCCATCGGCCCCCGAACACTCTCGATGATCGGGCTTCGGCAGCGCTCGATCCAGTCCTGCCAATTCTTGTACAGCGTTGTGTAGGGCCATTGAGGATCGGACTCTGTGCGGCTTGCCCACGTCAGGTGAACAACTGCGAGCGGATTCGCCGGGTCGGCAGTGGCGAAGAGTACATCGTCACAGCCAACGTGCCTTGCGATGGCACGGACGGCCACATCGAAAAGGATGTGATTGCTCGCAAGTTCCTTACGAAGTTCATAGACGAAGACCTCGCCGGAATCATTCAGGAGTTCCCAAGGTTCGAGCCAGTTCAACGTATTTGGTATTTCCAGGAACATGGTCGACCTTCAATTTGTGGGTGGGCCTGTTCGGTCCAGCACGGCAATGAACGCCTCGCCGGCCCTGACGATGATCGGCTCTCGCAGGTCCACCCAGCCGCCTTCGCCCACGGTCGCCGTCGCCAACAGACCCAGCCGCTCGCCCGTGTCAGTGTCGATCCTGAAGACCGATACCTGCCGGCCTACCTCGACGGCTTCCAGGTGAAAGCGAGGGATGAGCCGGTCGTCAGCAAAGCGAAAGGTGAACCAGGGGTCGTGGTGGAGTGGGATCATCCCGCTTTCTCGTTCAATCGAATCAGCGCCAGCTTATCCCGCCTTGTCATTTCCTTGATCGTCGCCTCACGCTTCAAGGCCGAACTCCGACTTGGCTGTGCCTCCTGCCAGACCAGCTTGGTTGGGCGGCGGCTTCGAGTGTATTGTGAGGCAGTTCCGTCGTTGTGCTGCTGGCAGCGGCGCTTCACGTCTTTGGTAATGCCGGTGTAGAGCGAGCCATCGGCGCAGCGAAGGATGTAAACGAACCAGGCGTCGCCGGACGGCTTCTTCATTTCGGCTTCCTGGCCCTATTCGACAGTTGATTATGTCGGAAACACTCGACAAGGTGATCGTTCACCATGCCCACGGCCTGCATGAAGGCGTAGCAGATCGTGCTGCCCACATACTTGAACCCCCGCCGCTTCAAGTCCTTGCTCATGGCATCCGATTCTGGGGTCTTGGCCGGCACTTCCTTGATCGACTTCCAGGCATTCTGCTTCGGCTCGCTGCCGACGAATCCCCAAATGTACTCGTCAAACGTGCCGAACTCGTCCTGCAAGGCCAGAAACATCTTCGCATTTTGGATCGCAGCTTCGATCTTCAGCCGGTTGCGGACGATCCCGGCATCCGACAGCAACCTTTTGCCCTTTTTCTGGCCGTACTTGGCGATGAGGGCAGGATCGAACTGGTCGAAGGCTGCCCGATAGTTCTCGCGCTTGTTCAGAATTGTCTCCCAACTCAGACCCGCCTGGGCTCCTTCGAGGATCAGGAACTCGAACAGGAGCCGCTCGTCGTGGACCGGCACACCCCATTCGGTGTCATGATATTCCACATACAGGTCGGTCCTCGCCCACGGGCAGCGCTCCATTTCAACCCCCAACTCGTTTGACTCGAAAGCCCATTCCTTCCAGGACCGCAACCAGTCTTTCACGCTGATCGCCCTGAATCTCGATGCGCCCGTCCTTGACTGTACCTCCGGTCCCGCACCGCTGCTTGAGGGTAGCAGCGAGTTCCTTGAGGCCGTTTTCATCAAGAGGAACGTCGAATACTGTCGTCACGCCCTTGCCACGCCGGCCCGCTGTCTCCTTGCCGACTTTCACGCTAACGGGCTTTTTGGGCGGTTCCTTGACGGCAGGTTCACGGGCTTCGGTCGGTTGACTCTCCTGACGCTCGCCCCCGCCGAGGATGCGAGCCACGAGGCCCATGACTTCCTGCTCGATCAGGGCCAGCACTTCCGGGGCGTCGTCAACGTGCCAGAACTCGACCTTCTCGACGCAGGCTGGGAAACGCTCTTGCAGCAGCGGCAGGTGTTCGGCGTGCTTCAGAGCAACGATCAACGCCGCCCGTTCGAGGTCGTCGCTCGTTACCTGTGCCGGCAGGCGGGTCACGGCCTCGGCGGCACGCACGCCCAGCGCCGCCAGCGCCTTGATCGCCGACACCGCCATCGGGCCGACGTTGTTGACGCCCCGCTCCAGGGCCAACCCTCTGGACGATGCCTGCCACGGGAGCCCCATCTTGCCGGCCACCGAGTTGAACAGGATTTCAGCGAACCGGCTGCGGTAGTAGTTGCCAGTACAGAGGAACAGGACCGTCCTTTCGCTCCGTTTCACCATCGAATTCCTCGGTCAGATGCGGTCCAGTTGGGCCACCGTCCGCTCGTTCTGCACGTTGCCCGTGTTCAGCGTCGAGGCCGGCTCGAACAAAAGAACATGCGCCGCCTCGTCGGCGACGGGCCGGTGTTCGAGGCCACGGGGCACGATCAGGAACTCACCCTCTTCCAGCCACACGTGCCGATCCAGGAACTCCATGCGAAACCGTCCTTTGACGACGAGGAAAAGTTCGTCCTCGTGGTCGTGGTGGTGCCAGACGAACGGCCCCTGGAACTTGACCAGCTTCACTTGTTGGCCGTTCAACTCGCCGACGAGCTTGGGTTTCCACTGGTCGCTGAATTGAGCCAGCTTCGTGTTGAGGTTCACCTTGTCCATGATCGGCTCCAGTTTTCTGGTGCGTCTCATTCATCCGGCGCTTGAGGATAGAATAGCGACCGCCTGACCGTCTGGTTCCTCGAATAGCCGATTATCCGGGGAAGAGAAAGGCAGCCGCGCGCGGTCTGCCGGCGGCATTCCTATGGATCTCATGCACCTGATTGCGGCCCTTTCAGAACCGTCCGCGTATCCCCATGCGGTCGGTACGGTGGAGGTTCGCCATACGCACATTTCCGTCGTCTTCCTGGCGGGTCATTATGCGTACAAGATCAAGAAGCCGGTGCAGCTCGGGTTCCTGGATTTCAGCACGCTGGAGAAACGCCGGCATTTCTGCGCTGAGGAGGTTCGCCTCAATCGGCGCCTGGCTCCGAGCGTGTACCTCGGGGTTGTGCCGGTGGCTCGCAACGGCAACCGAGTCGGCGTGCATGAACAGGGTGAGGTCGTCGAATGGGCCGTGAAGATGGAGCGCCTGTCCGAGTCGGCCACGCTCCAAAGCCGGCTTGCACGTGGCGCGGTCGATCCCGCGGTGGTGGAGGCGCTGGGCCGCAAGGTCGCCGGCTTCCACGCCGGCGCGGAGGCGGGAGAACACATCGCACGCTTCGCTCGGTTCGATGCGGTCGCATGCAATGCCCGCGAAAACTATGACCAGTCTGCTCCGCAGATTGGCACTACCCTCAGCGACACCGTCCACACGCGGCTACGATCGCTGACCGAGCAAGCGCTCGCCTGCCTCCGGCCGCTGATCGAGCGACGAGCCGACCGGGGCGTGCCGCGAGATACGCACGGCGACCTTCACCTGGACCATGTGTACCTCTTTCCGGAGCGCCAGCCCCCGGACGACCTGGTCATCATTGACTGCATCGAGTTCAACGAGCGGTTCCGCTTCGCTGACCCGGTCGCCGACATGGCCTTTCTCGTCATGGACCTAGCGTTTCGCGGCCGGCCCGATCTGGCCCGCGCGTTCGCCGACGCGTATTTTCGGGCCGCCGGCGATGGGGAAGGACGCACACTGTTGCCCTTCTACACGGCCTACCGGGCAGCGGTTCGGGCCAAGGTCGACGGCATGGAGCTTGCCGAGAAGGAGATTCCCGAAAGCGAACGGGCGACGGCTCTGGCCAGGTCACGGGCCCATTGGCTGATGGCGCTGGGGGAACTGGAGCATCCTAACCGGCGGCCTTGCCTGGTTCTGGTGGGCGGTCTCCCGGGCACGGGCAAGTCTACCCTGGCACGCGGGCTGGCTCAGCGGGCCGGGTTTTGTCTGATCCACGCGGACGTGGTGCGCAAGGATCTTGCTGGGGTCGGCGCTAGTGCCGGTCAGGCGCCCGCTCCGTTCGGCGAAGGAATTTACGCGCCGGAGTGGAACGAGCGTACCTACCGAGAATGTCTGCGCCGGACGGAGGCATTGCTGTTTGCCGGCAAGCGAGTGCTGGTGGACGCCGGTTTCCGCGCCGAGCGATGGCGCCGCGCCTTTCTCGAAGCAGCGACCGGCTGGGGCGTATCGGGCGTATTGCTGCTCTGCCAGGCCGATCCCGAAACGGTGCGGCGCGCCTGCAGGCACGCCAAGATGATGTCTCGGACGCCGATTGGTCCATTTATCAACGAATCGCCGAGGGCTGGCAGGAGCCGAGCTTGCTCACGGAACAACACCTCTGCCGGATGCCAATCAATGCCGGCCCAGAGGTATCGCGTGCGCGCGCTATTCAAGAACTCCGAGCGCGGAACCTGTTCGAGTAACATGTTCGCCGTGGGACGAGTTCGGTTCGGCGACCTCGATCTCATTGGCTACCAGAGGGAGTCTGGTGGCTTGCATGAGGCCTGGCTGCGCGAGTTGCTTCGCGTGATAGGGCCGACCCAGAATAGCGGAAAGATCGCCGGAATCGATGAGTCGCGGGCAGGGCACCTGGCCCAGGCGCCATTCCGGGCCTATTCCGGAGGCGCCGGGGGAAACCTGGATGGCGGTGGACATGGCCCTGCACAAGGGGTTGCGGGGCTTGCTGGGCGGATCATCGCTGGCCAGATTCCTCGCCATCGCGCGCACTGGCACGAAGGGATAGTGGTTCATCTTCGGCGCCACCCGCACGAGTCCCTTATTCTTTCGCGCCTGTGCCAAGAGATATCCCAGCAAATCCTGAAAATCCCTTTCGTTGATCTGCTCGGCAAAGTTGCTCGGCATCGGCGACAGCTGGCTCACAATCCGCTCGGCGACCGTCCCTTTTTGCACGCGCTGCTCCTTGCCCTGGGCGTCGGCCAGCACGATCACCTGGCCCTCTTCACGCAACACCAGGCCCGAAACGAACTGGCCGCTGTCGAGCACCAGCGTCGTGGAGCGGAACGCCTGGTCGACGTTACGATTGGGATCGAGCACATCCTCAAGGATGCGTTCGACGCCGCGGATGCCGATGCCGTCGAGCTGCGGGCCGATCTTGCTGCCCTTGTTGGCGATCTGGTGGCAATTGGCGCAGTGCTTCTCGAAGACCTTGAGCCCCGCGACCGGATCCGGCTTGGCCGCAAGGAAGCTGTCACGCCGTTTGGCGATCAACTCGCCGAGCCGCTGGTCGGCGGCGGGCAATCCCTTGGTGAGCTTGGCGAGCCGTGGATCGAGATTCGCGACCTTCGCCTGTTGCAGCCGCAGCTGGACGGCCCGGTCCTGCAACAGCCGCGGCGACGCCTTGCCCTTGCCGACCGCGTCGAGCAGCTTCTCGGCTCCCTGCGGCGACGTGGCCAGGCCGAGCGCGATAACCGTTTGCAGCCGGGCCGGAGCGGCTTCCATCGTCTTGATCAGGGCGGCATGCGCCTCGGGACGGTTGGTCGCCGCCAGCGCCGTCGCGACCTGCTGCCGTACGCCAACCTCCTCGTTGTCGTCGAGCAGGACGGCGCTCAGCGACTTGACAGCGCCGGCCGGGTCGATGGCAACGGCAGTGTTGACGGCGCTGTTGCGCACGGGCTCGGCAATCTTGGTATTGCTCGCGAGCGCGACGAGGGCGGGCTGGGCGGCAACGAGCTTGAACGAACCGGCCAGCTCGATACCGCTCTGCAGCTGCGGGATGTTCGCCGACGAGAGCAGGGTGGTGCTCAGGCTTTCCGCCAGACTGCGCTCCGCAGCACCGGCAGCCCGGCCACGCTCCTGATTCGCCTGCTGCACCGTCTTGAGCAGACCGGCCTGGACGGTAAGCTGACTCCGAAAGCGCGTCGCGATCAGGCCGACCAGCTCGGGCACCACGTTCGCCTGGCCGTAGCGAACCACGGTGTGGGTGTAGCGCTCAAATTCGGCCCGGCCGCTGCCGGCACCTTTCAGATAGCCGGAAAGGAACTGGGCGGCCGCGTCGGTGTGAACACCAGGGCATACGTCCGCGATGTACTGCTGATCTTTTTCGGAAAAGCCGGTGGCGGTGAGGACGACGACGACGACGGGCAGCTCCGCACGCAGTTGATCTCGGATCGCCATCCGAACGGCGTGCAACAAGTGGGTGTCGTCGTTCGAAATACGCGCACGCAACTTTAGCAGCGGCTCGAGATTGTCTTCGTGCGGGTGCGCGCCCAGCGCCTCCGCGGCACAACGCTGCACCAAGGCGTTAGGGTCGTCCAGCCCGGCTAGGACTACCCGGTGCTCCACTGGGGTCGGCGTCGCACGCTCGCTCAGAACTCGCTGGGCGTGGATGCGAACGATTACCTCCTTGTCTCTGGAGACGTTGGCCAGGGTGCCCGCGTCAAGCAAGCCATGTCGCTGTAGCACCCACAGCGCGTGGACTCTTTGCAACGCCGAACCTTTGGCCAGGGTTTCGCGCAAGGCAGCCGCGTCGGCGGACATTACATCAGCTGCCTGCAGCCGCACCGCCAGGTTCGGATTATCCAATTCCTTCAGCAGGCCGGCGGCGTCGAGCTTGGTCAGATCCTGGTACCGCTTCGGCCCGCCCTTGCCGTCCGGTCCGCGGTAGACGATCCGCCAGATACGGCCCTTGTCGCGGTCGCGGCCCGGATGGTTCAGCGGCACCTCATAATGACCAATCAGACGGTTGTAGAAATCGGCCACGTACATGCAGCCATCGGGGCCGAGCTTCACGTCAACGGGGCGAAACCACGGATCGTCGCACTGCAGGAAGCGTTCGAGGCCGGCCTTAGGCGTCGAGCCGTGCCAGGTGAGCCGAAACTGGTTGACGCGATTGGTCACCACGTCGCCGATGAACGCGCAACCGCGAAACGTCTCCGGGTACTGGTCCGCGGCATAGTATGCGATGCCGGCGATGGCCGTCGATTCGGGATACTCGGTAATGGTTTCGGGGCCGAAGCCCAGGCCGTCGTGCGGCTTGCCGAAGCTCGGGTAATACGCCCCGCGCAGGAGCTGATAAATCGGCTGCGTGTGGCAATCCGCCGAGTACAGGTTCCCCAGTGGATCGAAGCAGAGACCGAACGGATTGACCTGGCCGTGCGTGAAATACTCGATGCGCGAGCCATCGGGCTGGAAGCGATAGGTGTTGCCCGACTGCATCGTGATCGTCGATGTGCCGGCGGCGTTCTTGACCTTGCTGGTGTTGGCGTAGCCGTGGCAAGCGTAGACCCAGCCGTCGAAGCCGCGCACGAACTCGCCGGTCATGCCGTGCGTGTCCTGGAAGCCGTAGCCGCTGAAGAGCACCTTGCGCTGGTCGCCGTGGATCGAGAAAATCGACGGGATGCTGTAGACCAGGGCGTCTTGCCGGCCGAGCGGCAACACGCCGATGGGGATATTCAGGCCGCCCGCAAACGTCGTGATCTTGCGTGCCCGGCCGTCGGGGCCGAAGTCTTCGAGGATCTTGACGGCGTCGCGGCCCTTGCCGGGCGGCGCGGCGAAGGGATATTCGATGGTCTCGGTGACCCAGAGCCGGCCGGCGGCGTCGAACGCGATGTTGATCGGCTTGCGAATGTCCGGATCGGCGGCGACCAGCTCGATCACGAAGCCGGGCGGCAGGCGGAACTTCTTGACCTGCTCCTCGGGCCGCAGCGCCTCGGTCGTCGCGATGTGCTCACTGGGCGCCCATTTGGGCTTGTCCTTCGCCTGGCCGGGGGCGAAGAGCGCTGGGACGAAAAAGAACCAAAGGACGCACCAGCACCATCGCTGCCGCATAATGTTCTCCTGAATCTTGTTTACGTTTAGCGCTCGCAGGCTGCGAGCGCTAAACGTAAACGACATTCCGCACAATGCCCGGGGCGGGACTCGAACCCGCACTCTCCTTACGGAAAACGGCCTTTTAAGGGCCGTGTGTCTACCGATTCCACCACCCGGGCTTTACATTCTTGGCTACTATCGGTTGACCTCGCCGTTCCGCCAAGCCGCACTTATAGCATTTGTACTCGAATAGGCCGCAACGCAACAGGCGCTTCGTCACTGATGGGCCGGCACATCGTCGCGCGTACCACGGCCGCCGCGGAAGCCCTCTTCGGGACCGACATCTCGCCAGGACTACCGCCGGAATGCGACAAGGCGGGTCAGGTGGGGCGTCCACTCGGGTCGTATCGGCGCCTGATCTCAAGGAGGAACCGCTGGATGGCCTCGGCCGTGTCCTTTCGGGGTCGGTCAATACGGAACCACTCACGGTCTTCCCACACGACCGGCACACCGATCGCCCGCTCCATCTGCTTGTCGAAGTCGTGCCACGTCCAAGTTCCGCTCGCTGCTCGTCTGGAGCCCATGATGGCGGCATGAACTCGAAGCAGAGCCAGAGACGGCCCTCAGCCGTCCGCCGGACCGACGGCTCGCCTTCAGGATCAAATCCCATGAGCATGCTCGTTTCGACAGCCTCTTCCATCGGTGATTCCACTCTATGCAGCCCTGCGTGCGGGCAGGTTCGGCCGGCGCGACACGCCGGACTCATGCATGTGGCCCGCGTGAAACCTGAGGTCAACGCCTTGCAGCGCGTTTTTTCGCCGCCTTGGGCCTTTTCCCGCTAGCCCGCGGCGTTCCATTCGACGCCGTGTCGGCATCCCGCGTCTCGGACACCTGCGCAGCTGGTTTCGGCTTTTGGTGGACGGAAAAGTGGAGGCGCTGGCCGACCGCTCCGACATAGAGCAGCATGGTAAACAGCGTCGGGTTGGTCTGCTTGCCGTTCTCCAACTTGCTGAGGGTCGCCACGTCGATGCCGCAGCGCTGCGACACGTCCTTCAGAGTCAGGCCGCTGGCTTCGCGCAAGGCACGCACCTGCTGGATGGCTTTCCAGAATTCCTGCGCTCCCTCGACCAGGATCGGGCCCTCCCATTTGCCGCTGGCAAGCAACTCCTCCGGACCCGGCCTCCAATTCTGAAACATCTCCCGAACCTCGCTCTCATTGGCCTTCGGCGCCGGCGTACCGTGCTTGGCGCTGTAGACATTGGTAATCTTCATCTGCGCTTTCTCCTCTTTGGGGGAGTTTCGAACGCGGTGACCGGGCGGATAACCAGCGGATCCTCGGATTGAACCTCATCCCAAACCACCGCCACGTGTTTGCCGGTGGAAGTCCAACCGAAGGTAATCGGCCTGCCGCTCTCACGGCTTGTCGTCGCCTGGCCATAGTTGGCAATGAATACTTCGACGTACTCGTCCACGCTGACGCCATTGGCCGCAATGTGCAGCACGTTGCCGTCCGGGTCGTCTTCCAGGTCCCAGAGGATTTGCACATCGGTCATTTGCAGGGAGCGTCGATCCCGCGGCACTTGAAATATAATTCAAATAGAACCGGGCGTCAACGTTTTCGTGTTTCCGGCTTTCCCTGCGTCGCGGCTTTTTGGAGAGTCTTGGGCGACCCCATTAGGGCTCGACTTGCTGCTCCAGCACAAGCACATCGTTATCGCCCCAGCCACGCGCGGCGGCGACGGCTTGCCAGAAGCGTCGATACCATAGCCGCACCTCCACCCGCGCAACGCGGCCGGCGAATGTGAACGCACGGCGGTCGGACTCACCGGGTCGCAGGCGCGTGTCGTGCATTTCCAGGCCGGGCAACCAGAACGGCAGCGGGGCGGTGCCCTTTTCGTCGTGCAGCAATTTGGCGTAAAGCCAGCCGGGCTGTCCCGCATGGGCGCCGCTAGCAGATGGCAGTCGCGGACCGGCGGCGAGCGGCGCCGGCGTGCCGTTGCCGTCGAACGCTTGCACCACCAGCAGCAGATGGCGGTCGATGAACCCCGTCGGCACCCGATGGCCGACGTGGTCCGCGGTCACGGTGACGTTGATGCGCATGCCACCGTCGTCGGGCCGGCAGCGCACGTCGGCCTGCAGGCAGCGGCGCAACAGGTCGAGTCCGCTGCCCGCAAAGCGATGGCTGGCGAGCGTGCGCGGGTCGCGGTCGATGCCGCCCTTGCCTGGCGCGATGTTCGTCAGCCGGCCGGTCGGCGTCATGTGGCATCCCTGGCACTGAATGCCCTGCGCCGACGGGCTTTCCAGCCATTCGGAGTAGGTGCCGTATACGTGGACGCCGAAAACGATGCCTTCGTGGCACGATGCACACGCCGAGCTTTCCTTGTAGAGCGCTTCCTGTGCGAACGATTCCCCCGAACGCACGGCGTCGGGCAGCGGGCCATAGAAGAGTTGATCGCCGTTGTGCGGACGCAGCAGCACCAGCCCGTCGCGGCCGAAACGGGTGCCGAGCTTGTCGGTCGGCGCACGGCGACCTTGTGGCAATAATCGCAGTGAACCCCATCGGCGGCCACGCCATGGACATGGCGGACGTCATCGTCGCCATCCATGGTCGGGGCGTGACAGTTAGCGCAGACGCCGATGCCGAGCGGGTGTTCGCGGGACAGGTCCCAGCCGGGCGGCGACCTGCCGTCGGGATCGGCGATGAGCTGCAACAGCCGCGGATTGCGGGCCGCGCGGGCATGGGCGCTGCCGGCCCATTCGCGGTAGATTTCGCCGTGACAGTTGGCGCAGTTGGCAGGCTGGGCCGCGTCGGCGTGCGGACTGATCCAGGCGTAGTCCGCGTTATCCGCGGCCGGCACCGGCTGGAGACGCAGTTCCACGCCGGAGGCCGATGGGAGGGCCGCGGCGATGCGGTAGCCGGGACTGGTCGCCGTGACGCGTTGGCCCCCGCGCGCCGCGGGGCCGAGACGAAAACGGCCGTCGCGATTGGTGAGCACGGCGGCAGCTTGACCCTGCCAGCGAACCTGAGCGCCAGCGACGGGGCCGTGCGCGTCGGTAACGCGCCCCCCGATGGACGAAGCGCCGGTGTCGTCGGGCCAACGCAGGAGGAACGGAGCGACGAAGACAGCGACGAACAGCACCAGGGCGAGACGGTGTCGTCGCATGGCGCGAATCCTGGCGAGCCGCGAGCGTAAGCGGCGTCAGCGACCGGAGCGTGCTTAGCGCTTCGAGAACTGGAAGCTCTTGCGGGCGCCCTTCTTGCCGTACTTCTTGCGTTCCTTCATGCGGCCGTCGCGGGTGAGATAGCCCGAGTTGCGCAGCTTCTTGGCCATGCCGCCACCGGCTTCGCCATCGGCGCCGTCCTCGCCGGCGGGCGCCGCCGGGCCGAACATCTCCTTGAGGGCGCGGGCGACGCCCTGGCAGATGGCGCCGGCCTGGCCGGTGAAGCCGCCGCCCTGGACGTTGACGAACACGTCGAGACGGTTGCGCATGTCGGTCACCATCAAGGGCGCGACGACGGCGCTGCGGTCTTTGTCCTCGGTGAAGTAGGCTTCCAGCGGCCGATCGTTGATGAGGATCTTGCCGCTGCCGTCGGCGAGGCGCACCCGGGCGACTGCGGTCTTGCGCCGGCCGGTGCCCCAGTGATAGTGCTTCTTGGCTTTCGCTTCCGCTACCATCGTGTCTCCCTGGACGTGCCGGTCTGCTACCGGCCGCTAAACGAGGTCCTTACTTGCCGAGTTCCAGTGTCTTGGGCTGCTGGGCCTGGTGCGGGTGCTGCGGCCCGGCGTAGACCTTGAGCTTGTCCATCTGCTTGCGGCCGAGGCGATTGCGCGGCACCATGCGGCGGACGGCTGTTTCGATGATTCGCTCGGGATGCTTGGCGCGGACCTGCTGGGCGGTGACGATCTTGAGGCCGCCGGGGTAGTGGGAATACGACTGGTAGGTCTTCTGTTCCCACTTCTTGCCGGTAAACTGGACCTTCTCGGCGTTGATGACGATGACGTATTCGCCGGTGTCCTGGTGCGGCGTGTAGAGCGGACGATGCTTGCCGCGGAGGATGTTGGCGATCGTAACCGCGAGCCGGCCGACGACCTGATCGGTCGCGTCGATGACGTACCAGTTCTGCTTGAGGAGGTCGTCGCCGGGCTTGGCCATGTAGGTAGACATTGTCGAATCCCAACCTGCGGAACAGTCCTGCATTGCGAAAAAGCCATTCTAGAGCAGCACGCTGGGCCGTCAAGACCCCCGACCAAGGCGTCAACCGGGCAACGAACGGTGTTGTGCGCTGCAGGTGCATTAATGGACGGTGCTAGATGCTATCAGAGCGCGAAGAAGCCAGTCACCAGCAACACAAGCCAATGGAGGAGGAAAGTCGGTACCAGCAGCACCGCGGCCACTACCTTGAGAACCCGCGGCCAGCCCGGGCGGCTACGGGCGGCCAGCGTCGCGACCGCGAGGATGTCGATCACCATCGTAACCGAGTAGTACGGTAAGGTTCGGCTGCAGATGTAGGCGTCCCGCCGAAACGCATCGACCACGTCTGGGGCAGGCCCGTACTGCGCGGCCAGCCGCATCGCATACCACTGGGTCAAGAGGAACGCCACCCATCCGCTGGCCAGCAGTCCCAGCGTGGCGACCGGCCAGAGTCTGGCGCCTCGGAGGTCCGAACCTGGGTCAGAAGGCGTCTCCATCCGCTGCGCCTCCGCGGGCACTGCTGGCGACAGCAAACTGGCGGCCACACGCCGTGGCCGATAGCTTGAGATCGGGGCCGCGAGCCCACGTCTCGCGGCAAACTAGCGCGGCACCCGCATCTCAACAAAGGTTTCTTCGTAGGCACGCTCCAGATCCAGTGGTACTGCTAGGTCCGCCTCCAACCACAACGGGAGCGTTGGCAATGGCGCGCCCATGGATAGAGACGTGGCCCATGCCTCCAAGCGCGTGGGTGCGTCCGGCGGCACGCTTCGGCATGCCACGGCGTACAAATCGGCGGCACCCATGTCCTCGCGCAAGCGATAGCTCTTCGAGCAACTCCCCGTACAGGTTTGCCCGCCGGCTGGTCACCGCGTCAATGATCACGACGGCGACCCCAGCCTGGAGATAGGCCGCACACTTGGCGACAAAGTGGCGTCGCGCGGCGGGGCGATCTTTGTTGCGTGGGCTGACCAATTCGATTGCGGCCACCATTTCGAGCCCGCCTTCGCGATGAACCTGCACCTCGAATACGTCCAGCAGGTGGAAGTCCACCGCGACGCTCAACGTTGGCAGCGGCGGCGCCCAAACCGCGGTGGCGACGCCGCCATTGCCCTCGGTCCGTGCATCGGCGGCCTTTTCCAGTGTGCCCACGTCTGCCGCAACGTCGACGCCCAGCTTCACGTTGGGCCGTGCGACGTACCCCGACGGCAGCGTCTTGTTGAGCTGCCGCATGATCTCATTGGCCCAGCCGCTATGAAAACTCTCCCACGTGCACAGGCCACGTAGAGGCATACGAAAGTGATCGCGCAGCGGCATGACCGTTCCTCCAGCAAACGAAGCTATCGTATTCTACAGCAGCGCATAGGTCTGATCGTCGAGATACAGAACGCGCACCGGCGCGCCCGCCGCCGGCAACTCGATCCGCCGCAGGTCCGGGCGATTGTGCTCGGCCTGGTCGGCAATCTCATGGCCCGTGGGCGCGGCGAAGCGGTAGTCGACCGACACCAGATACGAGCGCGTCACCTCGCCGAGGCTCGCCTCCGTCGTCGTCTCGTCCCGGCCGGTGCAGGTGACGAGCGTACCGGGCAGCACCTGGCCCTCGCTGATCAGCCGGGCGCGGGCGGCCGCGGCGCTGTGCCGGCTGGTGACGAAATAGGCGCCGACAGCAATGACCAGGGCAGCGACGCCGAGCGTCGTGCTCGCGGTGCCCGGCTCGGGACTGCCGCCGTCGCCGCGCATGTACTGAACCAGGTTGACCACCAGCAGCAGGCCGCCCGCGACGATGCCGGCCATCGCCAGGTAATCGAGGGCGTCGCGGCGGAACTGAAAGCGCTGCTGGATGCCGCGCGGGTCGCCGTCGAGGAATGCCCGGCTCGATTCGTGCAACAGGAACGGCTCGGCGTCCACTAGCTCTCTCCCCGCCTACGGCTATTTCAGCGCCTTCTCCAGCAGCGGATACGCTGCTCGGCCGCTCCACGCATGGCCGCCGTCGAAGCGGTCCACCTGCAGCGCATCCTCGGCTCCCAACGCTCGATACGCGCGCCGCATGCGCTCCAGCGCCTTGTCCGCCCACTTCGGTGCGATGAGCGTATCGCGATTGCCGACCTCCCAGACGCACGGCCGCGGTGCGATCAGCGAGCCGATCTCGGGCACGTCCCCATATTCGAGCAGGCCGGGAATCACCTGGGCCCCGCAGCTATAGCGGCCGGCGATGCGCTCCTGCATCACGTTCAGGGCACCGGAGACGACCGCCACGCAAATGCGCGGCTCCAGCGCCGTCGTCAGCATCGCCATCCGCCCGCCATACGAGAGGCCGACGCAGCCGAGCCGTTCCTTGTCGACGTCCGGATGGCGGGCGAGCAATTCGAGCGCCCACAGGCTGTCGCGCAGGTTCTCGGCCATCAGCAGCTTGCCGAGGAGCTGCAGCCGAATGAACGTGATCGCGCACGCGTCTTGCTTGCCGTACGCCTTGTCGTCGCCGAGCCGGCGGCCGAACGGCGTCAGGCAGGGCACGGCAACGACATAACCGCGGCGGACGAGCTGCAGGCCGTAATCGTAGTTGCACGAGGCGATGGCGTTGGCCACGCCGGGCCGATCGTCGTAGCCGGCGACCGGGTCGTAGCCGTGCTTGCCGTGGCCATGCAGCGCGAGGATGCCGGGCCGCGGCTTGTCGGATTTCGGCAGCGGCAGCAGGAGGTAGACCGGCAACGGCGGATGACCCGCGGCGGTCAACAGCAATTCCTCGCGGCGATGGTCCTTCAGCTCGACGACGCGTTCGACGGTCGTCTGCCACTGCGCCGGCGGCTGATGCGTGCCGAGCAAGCTCCGCAGCTTGGCCGCAAAAGTCGTCTGCCATTGACGGCACTCGTCGGCATTACCGCCGCGAAACTCCAGCTTCAGCGGTGCGTGCTCGGCAAGAGCGCGGATCTGCTCGTCGACGGTCGGCCCGCGCGGCGGTTCCTGTGTCGGCGCTGTGCCGACGCCGAGCAACACCGCGCCGACGCCGAGCAGGAATGAGCGACGCGGGGGATGGGGCAATGGCATGAACAAGCTCCCAAGTGCGTTCAGGACGGCCTGGTCTTACGCGCGGCCCGCACCAGCGCCCGGGCCCACTTCGCGTCATCGCCGGTCAGCGGCGGCTCGGGCCGCTCGGCGTCGTTGATCGTCAGCGAGTAGCGCCCCTTGCGGTAGGCTTGCTCCAGCACGGCTTGCAGGTCGAGTCGTACATCCTCGTCCTTACGGCGCAGGGGGATGCGGATCGGTGGCAGCGGGCGCCGGAGCGGCACGGGGTAGACCTCGCACTGCTCCGGCCGCCATCCCCGGCGCACGCACACCTGATAGGTGGTCCGCGCCGCGCAGGGATGTGTGACGTGGGCACGTTGAGGATCCGCCGGCCCTGGCGCAGCAGGTCGATCTCCACCAGGCTGACACCATGTTGCTTCTGACGGTACTGTCTCTGACCCGGGCCCGCCAACTTGTTGGCCAGGCTGAGAATCTCGATCACCGTGATCAGACGCTGCCCTGGGCCCGCTTCGAGGACGCTGAGGAAAGTCTCCGTGGCCGGTTCGCCGGGATACGGCACGATCACCGGCTCAAGCACGGCAGCCCGACTGGCGACCGCGCCTGCTAAATCGCGCCCGGGTCGCTCGGTGATCTTGACGTCGGGATAAACCGCACGGGGCTCTTCCTCGGTCTCCAGGACAACCCGCTCCTCCACTCGCGCGATGAGGTTGCCTGGAAGCTGCTCTTCAATTTGATCGCGCGCGTAGATGATAAGGCTTGCGTGGATGTCCGGCCAGAACTGCTCCAGGTACGGGTCCATCCCTGGATACGGGGATTTCATCGGCGTCTCCCTTCAAGCACCCTACAGTTTGAGTAGCAGCACGTTGACCGCCTTGACGGCGACCAGCACCCGGTCGCCGATTTTCAACCCGATGTCGGTGACCGAGTCGATCGTCATCACCGACTCCATGATCGCGCCGCCGGCAATGCGGACGCGAACCTGGCACATGACCGTGCCGCGCTTGATCTCGACCACCTCGCCCTCCAGCTTGTTGCGTGCGCCGACTTCCATCACTCGATCCTCCCAGGCGAAGTTCGCTCAATCCCACACCGCCGCGGGACCCACCCCTGAGCATACTCGGGCGCTGGCCTGGCCTCCAGCAGAAAGACGCACTAGCGTCGAATTTGTCGTATGCTCGCAGACGCCGAATGAGCGTTCGGTGCGAAGCCAATACTCCTACGCTCGCATAGCGCTGCGCAGCATGTTGCGCAGCGTCGCAGCGCGTGCGTTTCGCAGGGGGCTGCATTGGACACCAAGAAACGCGCACTATGCGCAAATCAAGGCAGCCGAATGTTGCAAAAGAGCGCAGCGAAGCCGGCGAACCTGACGCTGCGCAGGATCGCGGACGATGGCGCAAGATTGGTAAATGCAAGCGTTGTCAGCGTAACGGCTTATCAAAAATCGTTGAAAATGCTGCGAATCGGCGCTTTGGCACCAATCTTGCATTCGATACCTCTCCATGCGAAGTTGGTTTATTGCGAGTCCCGACTTCGACCTTTGTGAGGCCTGTACCTGCACCTAACCCCCCACCCCAGGGCGCGGACCGTTCCGATCGCGAGTCTCGGTTCGGTTTAGTGTCCAGCAACTCAGGAAGCCTATCGAGCTTTACACCTTTTGAATCTCGACTCCCGCCACCATGCAGGACAGGGCTCAGTACTACGCGGGGCGCCCGGGTAAAAGACCCGGGCACCCCACCTCATTTATGGCCCCAGCAGCGGATCGCGCATCGTCGAATCCGCCATCGCAAGCATCGGCCAGCACCGCTCGCTTCCGCGCAAGTTGCCTTCCGCCGTTCGTTCAGCAGGTGTTGAACGCCAGAAACGAACGCGGAAAATCGTTGCCCGTAACCTCTTGCGACGGAGAACCACCCAATGCGTACTCAGATCAAGCGACTGATGGCTGTCCTGGTTTTGGCGAGTGCTTCCCTGGCGATTGTTGCTCCGGCGAGCCCCCTCTCGGCCGGTGAGCACGATCGCCCGCTGATTCGGACCGGCGTCTTTAATGGCCTCTGGCACGGCGACAAGGTCCAGATCGTCGTCTTGCGCGTCAACGGCGACGGATCGTTTACCGGCGATATCCACTTCGACCCCAACGGGCGCTGGGGTGATGTCCGCTGTGGCTTCACGGCGCGGCTGGGCAACAACGATTCGCTGACCATGACGCGCGACGATTGCCCGCAGACGGCCTTGACGGGCCGGCCGGACCGCCACGGCAACACGATCGTCTGGCGGGGCAGCATCGCCCTGGACAACGTGCGCCATCCTTTTGAGCTGCGCATTCCGGCGTGGCGCTGAAAACGGGACAACATTGCTACGATGGTTCCGTCATCGCCCGCGGATCGAGGGCGGCGTTCAACTCGGCTTCCGTGACCGGGGCGCCGCTCTCCTTTTTCTTCAACTCCCCGGCCCGCATCTTCTCCAGGCACAACGCCCGCACCGTCTTGCCCGCCTTGAATGCCTCCTTCGCTAGCGCCGCCGCGGTATCGTAGCCGATCAGCGGGTTGAGGCTGGTCACCATCGCCATCGACCACTCGACCTGCTTGGCGCACGCCTCCGGGTTCGCTTCCATCTCCAGCGCACAGAACTCGACAAACGCGTGGGTGCAGCTCGCCAGCAGCTCCACGCTCTCGATCGCGGCCAGGCCCATCACCGGCATCATGATGTTCAGCTCGAACTGGCCGCCCGTCGCGCCGGAGAACGCGATGGTCTGGTCGTTGCCGATGACGCGGGCGCAGACCTGCATCATGCTCTCGCACATCACCGGGTTGACCTTGCCGGGCATGATCGACGAGCCGGGCTGGCGGTCGGGGAGCATCACCTCGTAGAAGCCGCAGCGCGGACCGGACCCGAGCCAGCGAATATTGTTCGCGATCGAGAACAGGCTGACCGCGATCGAGCGCAACAGGCCCGAGCACTCGACCAGGCCGTCGCGGCTGGCGTTCGCCTCGAAGTGGTTCAGCGCCTCGACGAACGCGATGCCGGTTTCCTTCGCCAGCACCTCCGCCACCTTGGCCCCGAAGTGCGGATGCGTGTTGATCCCCGTGCCGACCGCGGTGCCGCCCGCCGGCAATTCCATGAGCGCGTGCTGCGCGGCCTTCGCCTGGTGCAGACAGCGCTCCAGCTGCCGGGCATAGCCGCTGAACTCCTGACCCAGCCGGATCGGCGTGGCGTCCGCGAGATGGGTACGGCCGATCTTGATGATGGCGTCCCATTGCCGCGCCTTGTCGGCGAGCGCGTTGTGCAGCATGGCGAGCGCCGGCATCAGCTGTCGCTCAATGCCCTGGGCGACCGCGACGTGGATGGCGGTCGGGAACATGTCGTTGGTCGACTGTCCCATGTTGACGTGATCGTTGGGATGGATCGGCTTTTTCGCGGCGAAGCGATCGCCGCCGGTCTGTTCGATGGCGCGGTTGCTGACGACCTCGTTGACGTTCATATTCGACGAGGTGCCCGAGCCGGTCTGGTAGACGTCGATGGGAAACTGATCGTCGAGCTTGCCCTCGGCGACCTCGCGCGCGGCCCGGATGATCGGCTCGGCCAATTCGCCCCTGAGCTTGCCGAGATCGCGATTGGCCGTCGCTGCCGCGACCTTGACGAGGCCGAGGGCGTGGATCAGCGCCGGGGGCAGCGGCTTGTGCGAGATGGGGAAGTTGTCGACCGCGCGCTGAGTCTGGGCGCCGTAGTAAGCGCGGGCCGGAACCTGCACTTCGCCCATCGAGTCTTTTTCGATGCGATATTCGTTCATGGTTAGGCGTCCGTCGAGGGGAAGGGTCGGCCCCGCTCGGGGCATGGGACCTTACCACCGATGTAGCGATTTACCCGGCGCCGGCGAGGTCGGGATTGGCATAACCTTTGCTCAATCGGTCATGCAGCCTGGCCTGGTGTTCGTTGGCCACTGACCAGGCAGGGGGGCGGAACCGAAGAGGAACGCGGGGCGGGTCTAGCGATGAGCGCGACCCGCCCCGCGGCGTTTTTTCACGTGTGTTGGCAAAATTTGCCAACGGTGATAGGATTCCAGGGAAGGGAGACGATCATGCCAACCCGCACCATCAATCTGACCGAACATTTTGACGATCTTGTCGAACACCAGGTTGCCTCGGGGCGCTACAGCAATGCCAGCGAAATCGTTCGCGAGGCTTTGCGTCTTCTGGAAGAACATGAGCAAGAACGGGAGGGGAAGCTGACCGCGCTGCGGCAGGCAGCCAAACAGGCGTTCGACGAAATCGATCAAGGCAGGGGTATCGTCCTGCAGGGCAAGAAGGCGATCAGCCGCTTTATCACGGAAATTGAAGATGAGGAAAAGGGATGAGGAAAAGGGGACGCAGCTGGGACGCAGCTCGATAACACAAATTGACAGATTCGTGTGACCGAGGGGCTACCGGTTGTGCCGAAGAATAGGCGAGGTGGAATCGTGCCGTTCCAAACAGATAAGACGTACGCGGCCGAGGTCGGAAGTGTCTTCGGCGAGTATCTGACGACCTTCGTCAGCGAACCCCGCGGGCAGGTACGCGCTGATATCTTCCGCAAGGGGAGGCGCGTCGAGGCTCACGTCTCCTTCGCGCCCGGCATCGTCGCGAGCGGCGTGACCGAGCCGTATGTGAGCGCGCTCTGGGAATACGCCCGCAAGGAAGGGGTCGCCGATCAGTTTCAACTCATCATGTCCTGAAATCGACGGACACGGGCACTATGCCAGAGCTGCAAGTCAGCGTTGCGCTTCCCTACTACCTTCGGCTGGCCGAGGGGGATTATCAGATGGCCCAGGAGGGGGAAGTGGTGCAGGTTGTCGCGCCTCTCCTCCTGGAAGGAACGCCGCCTCGCACTCCGGTGCGCGCCCGCTTCAACCCCGAGGATAGTGCAGACCCCGAAGAGATCCAGAAACAGCGAGCCCGGTGTGGCGAACAACTCCTGCGGAGCATCAACTGCTTGCTGCGGTGGTATCGCTCTGTGAGTCGGCGGGCCAACATTACCGAGCTGACCCGCGCAGGTGAGCCCATTCCAGTTCGAGGCGGTCGGGCCGGCCCCTCCGGCAGAGTGGACCGCGCCTCTCGTATATGAAGGGGCCGGGCCGCAGCCCGCCGTGCTTACCTTGGCGCAGACGACTCAGGCGGTCCGCGCTGGACTCGCAGGCGGAAATGACCCCGACGTGGCCGATCTCTTCCTATTGGACGCGGAACGGGCGCTCCATCACGGCAGGTTCCGCGAGACCGTGCTGTTCTGCTGGAGCACCATCGACAGCGTGTTCAATCGGCGGTATGACGCCCTCGTCGACGTTGCCTTGGCAGGCGAGTGGGGCGACGCGCGGGCGTTCTTCAAACGGCTAGATTTCGGTCTGCGCAACAAGATGAGCGTCGGGATGCGCGTCGTCGCCAACCGATCGTTCCACGCCGAGCCTGAGCCCTTCTGGGAGAGGATGTCAAACAGTTACGGAAAAAGAAACAAGATCATCCACGAGGGGCAGAACGCCACCGAGGATGAGGCCATGCAGGCAATCGAGGTCGCTCGGCGGATCGTGCAGATCGTGAGCGAGGTGTAGTCGCCGGGGCCGTGGCCAGCCCCTACGTGATCGTGCATTGGGGTACCTTGCTTTGAACAATTCCAACCCGTCCGCCCTTTGCTAGACGGATTCGGCAAACGCACCCATTTCTTGGGAGACAGCGCACCTCGCCGCTGATACCCTATCTTCGTTCGCCTCGTCACCGGGAACGCATCCCATGAGTCATCGCGCGACGCTCGCCCTCGTAGTTCTCGCCGGCATCGTCGGCCGCGCGGCGGCGGAGGGGCGCGTCCTCGATCCGGCGCTGCACCATCTCCGCGCCGGCGCGACACGCGAATGGGCGGACTTCCCCGCCCAGGCCGAAGCCGCCAGCCTGACGCTGCGCTTTCTCTGCACGCGCAACGAAACCGAGTGGTCGCTCCGGCTGCGGCAGCAGGACGTGCGGCAGACCTGGCGAGCGCTGCTCAACAGCAAGGAAGTGGGCCGGCTGCCGCCCGATGAGAACGACATGGTCATTTACTTTCCGATACCTGCGGCGATGCTCATCGCGGGTGAAAACACGTTGGCGATCGAGCAGATCGGCAAGACACCGGATGACGTGCGTATCGGCGAAATCACGCTGGACGATCGCTCCGTGAGCGCGGCACTTGGCGAGGCGACCGTGGAGATCAACGTCACGGATGCGGCTTCGCCCGACAAGGCCGCGCCGCTGCCGTGCCGGATCACGATCGTCAATGGCCAGGGGGCTCTGATGTCGGTCGGCGCGACTTCGGGGCCCGGCCTTGCGGTACGTCCCGGCGTGATCTACACCGCCGACGGCCGTGCCAAATTCGGCGTGCCGGCCGGCGCGTACACCCTCTTCGCCGGTCGGGGCTTCGCGTACGGGCTCGATTCGACGCAGATCGAGGTGCGGCCGGGCGATCGCGTCCAGAAGCGGCTGGCAATTCGACGCGAGGTGCCGACTCCGGGTTACATCTCCTGCGACACGCACGTGCACACGCTGACCTATTCCGGCCACGGCGACGCCCGCGTTGAGGAACAGGTGCTCGCCATCGCCGGCGAAAACGTCGAGCTGCCGATCGCCACCGAGCACAATCGCCAGATCGACTACAGCGCCGCCGCGGTCCGGCAGGGCGTTCGCAAATATTTCACGCCGGTGGTCGGCAACGAAGTAACCACCGCCGTCGGACACTTCAACGCCTTCCCGCTGCGGACCGACGGGTCGGTGCCGGACTACAAGCTCAAGGATTGGAAGACGCTATTCGCGAGCATCGACGCGGCCGGCGCCAAGTTCACGATCCTCAACCATCCGCGCGACCTGCACGTCGGCTTCCGCCCGCTCGGGCCTGAGCGGCACCTGGCGCTGAGCGGCGAGCATCTCGACGGCTGGGAGCTGCGCCCGGCGGCATGGAGGTCGTCAATTCCGGGGCCATGCAGACCGACCCGCTGCGCCTGTTCCGCGACTGGTTCGGCCTGCTCAACCGCGGTGTGTCTATCACTCCGGTCGGCGCGAGCGATTCGCACGATGTCAGCCGCTACTTCGTCGGCCAGGGCCGTACCTACATTCGGTGCCCGAACGACCGTCCCGGCGCGATCGATGTCGACGCGGCGATGGACAGCTTGCGCAAGGGCCGGGTCATGGTGAGCTGTGGGCTGCTTGCCGAGCTCGTCGTCAACGAGAAATATGGCGCCGGCGAGCTGGTGCCGGCGTCCGAGGAGGTGAAGGTAGCTGTTCGCGTGCTTGGCCCGAGCTGGGTGAAGGCCGACACCGTGACGCTGTATGCGAATGGTTACGCGATCCGCGAAGCGAAGATCACCGGCAGGCGCGAGCCGGGCGTGCTATGGTCCGGCACCTGGACGCTGCCGCGCTTCCGGCACGACGTGTACCTCGCGGCGATTGCGAGCGGCCCCGGCGTGACAGGGCTGTACTGGCCGATCGCACGGCCGTATCAAGCGACCTCGCCGGTGGTAAATCGCCGCGTCATTGGCGCCTCGGGGGCGGTGTGGATCGACAGCGATGGCGACGGCAAGCGAACCAGCGCCTACAAGTACGCGCGCCGTGCGCTGGACGCCGCCGGGCCGGTATTGACGAAGCAGATCCAGGCGCTCGCGCCGCATGACGAGGCCGTGGCCGTGCAGGCCGCGAGCATCTTGCAGTCGCGCGGCATCTCGGTGCTCGACCCCGCGATCCGGACCGAGGCGGGCAAGGCTGGACCGCAAGTCGAACGGGGCTTCCTGGCTTTCGCCGAGGCGTGGCGCGAATGCCAGGTGGCAAAGACGGAAAAGTGAACCGCGTCGCGTGACGCCGAATCTTAGCCAGTCGGGTAATGCTCATCAGCGCGACGTGGAACCGTGGCCGGCTTAACCACTGCCCTTGCCTCGCTGCGCGATCACATGGGCATCGAACAGATCGGCAAGACTCAGGCCGCGATCCTCGGCATCGTAGAAGTCTTTCGACTGCGCATAGACACGATCCTCGACATTCTTGGGGAACGCGAGCAATGCGGCCATTCGCGCTTGGCGATCCGTGGGCGGACCCGCGGGGCCAAAGAAAGCGTTCGCTTCGTCAAGAATTCGAGCCGCCTCGGTTGCCCCAATCCGGCGAAAAACGTCCGGCGTCTCCGTCGCAAAGTCGCCCGAAGAGTTTAGGAGATACTGGTGCAGCCCGCCGTTGTTAAGTTCCGCCTGAAAGTTCATTACGCAAAGTGCGTCTCGTTGCAACCGAGAAAGCGCGGCGACGCCGCTTCCGTGAAGCGTGCGCCAGAATTCGCGGTTGAACCAGTTGAGGTATTCGGCATCCGTCATTGTTTGCGGCGACCGTGAAGGAACGCATCCTACGTGCTTCGCCTCGATGGATTTAAGGGCATGGCCGTTCCTTCGGGCACTTTACTGGGAACGTCACCTGGGTTGCAAGCATATTCTTCGGCGACATCAACCCCCGCCGCTGATACCTTATCTTCGTTCGCCTCGTCCACCCAAGGGGAGCGACATCATGCACCGTGCAGCCGCCATCGTGATTGGCATTGTGTTCTTGCAAGCCCCACGCGTCCTGGCCCAGGAGGCAATTTTCGAGCCGGAGGCGAAGCTCAAGGTGGAGGCCGAGGGTGGCGCCGGCGGCGAAGGGCCCGCCTGGGATCCAAAGCTGGGCCTGCTGTCCAGCGGCGGCGGCCACATCTTTCAGCTCGACCGGGCCGGCAAGTCGCGCATCTATCGCAAGGAGCCGGAGACCAACGGGCTACTGTTCGATGCGATGGGCCGGCTGCTGGCGTGCGAACCGGTGCAGCGCCGCGTCACGCGCACCGAGCTCGACGGCACCATCACCGTCCTCACCGATCGCTACGAGGGCAAACGCTACAATCAGCCCAACGACCTCACCGTCGATTCGGCGGGCCGCATCTTCTTCTCCGACCCGCGCTACGGCCCGCGCGACGGCATGGAGATTCGCGACGCCAAGGGCCGGACAATCGAGGGCGTCTATCGCATCGATCTCGACGGCAAGGTGTCGCGCGTCATCGGCCGCGAGGTGGATCGCGCCAACGGCGTGCTGGTGTCCGGCGATGACCGCTACCTTTATGTCGCGGATAACAACAACGACACCCTCGGCGCGGCGCGGAAGCTGTGGCGCTTCACCCTCGACGACCGCGGCGGGGTCGACCTGGGGAGCAAGAAGGTGATCTACGATTGGGGCAACGGCCGCGGTCCGGACGGCGTCAAGCAGGACCGGAAGGGCCGGCTTTATGTGGCCGCCGGGCTGAACAAGCCCAACCCGCCCGCCGAGCCGGCCACCGACGTCAAGGGCGGCATCTACGTGCTCAGTCCCGAGGGCAAGCTGCTCAGCTTCCTGCCGGTGCCGACCGACGAGGTCACCAACTGTGCCTTCGGCGGCGACGACCTGCGCACCCTGTACATCACCGGCGGCGGCACGCTCTACAGCATCCGTACCACGACACCCGGCCGTGTGGTTTGGCCGCCGGCGAAAAAGGAGTGAGGATGCGCCCCGTAGCCCCGCAGGGTGGGTGGAGTCTTCGGAACCCACCACGGTGCGTTCAATCGGTGGTGCTGCTTCGGGGTGAGCGCATGCGGAGGCAATCGAGCCAGCTATCCAGCGACGCCTGATCGATGTGGGTGGCGGGAATAATCGCTACCGGACGATTCATTAGGTAAAGTACCGCTACCTGCGGCACGCACCGGCACGGCGCGAAGCTCGGCTCGCTTGGCAAGTACGGGTCGAGCAGAGAGGGCCGCACCGGCCGGATGCGATACGCAATGGATGCGGCAATCTCGGGCGTAGGGTACAGCCATCGGCGTCGTCAAGAAAAAACTCCATCGAGACGATCTCCTGCGCGGGGCGGTGCGGAAATCATCTCAGCCATTCGCGAATCCAATGCCGGGCCTTGCGGCGCGGCTACCGTCGCCCTTTCGTTCGCCCTAACTCGTTTCAAATCCGCAAGGTTGCAGCAATATTAACTTTTCGTAATCTCGCGGCGGTGTAAGTCGTAACTGCTGGTGCTGTACGATTGTGCGACAGCACAGAACGGCCGATGGAGCACCTTTCCAACCTGGCAGCCGGCACGTCACGTGCTGGACTATTTCCTTTTGTCCCTTGTATGTTCAATTCAGCACGTCGCCGCCCGGGCTTGTGTCGCTGGTAATTCCATGCTGCGGGATGCTGGAATATACGCGGCTCTGCGTGCCGAGCGTGCTGCGCCACAGCCGGGAGCCGTTCGAGCTGATATTTCTCGATGTCGGCTCGCTCGACGGGACCGCGGAATACCTGGCCGGGCTGCGCGATGGGCTCGCCGGCCGGCTGCGCGTCGAGGTGTGCCGGGCGGCGACCGACCTGGATATTTCGGCGGCGTGCAAGGAGGCGCTGGCGAAGGCGCGCGGCGAATACGTCTGCTTGCTCAATAACGACACCGTGGTGACGCCCAAATGGCTCGACGCGCTGACGGCATTGGCGAAAATGTCGGACGCATTCGGGCTCGTGGGGCCGATGTCGAACTATGCGGCGCCGCCGCAGCTCGTGGAGACGGTGCCGTATCGGCTCGGTCCGAAGAAGGGGGCGCGGGCGGGCGAGGCGCTGGTGGACGTGGAGGCGGTGCAGAGCTTCGCGCGCGATTTCGCGGGAACCAACCGCGGCAAGTGGGTCGAGAGCGAACGGCTCGGCGGCTTCTGCCTGTTGATTCGGCGCACGGTGCTGGACCGCGTGGGCCCGGGCCTCAATGAGTGGACCGACCTGAGCTTGTTCGACAGCGATATTTTGAGCGCGAAGGCACGGCAAGCGGGCTTCACGCTGGCATGCTGCCGCGATCTGTTCATCCACCACTTCGGGACGCGCACCTTTGCGCACGCGCGCCGGCGCCGCAGCCGGCCGACGCGAACCGCAATGGCCGCATCAGGCATTGAGCGGTCGCGTTGGAGTCCCGGCTTTAGCCGGAAACGACCGGCTAAAGCCGGGACTCCAACCCCGTCCACGCCACACCCCTGGGAGAAACCCATGTCGTTGTACGATCCTCCCGGCCCCGTCACGGGCGGTCCCGATCCAGAGCTGACGGCCGCGCTTGCGGAGCGGCCGCGCGATGCGGCGCTGCTGAATGCCCGCGGCGTGCTGGCGCTGGCGTCGGCACCGCCGCGGGGGGAGGATCTGGTGGCGGCGGCGCACGCGTTTCAGGACGCGTGGTCGGCCGACCCTCGTCACGTCGTCGCCGGGCTCAACCTGACGCATGCGCTGGTGGCGCTTGGCCAGCGTGAGCCGGCGGCCCACCAAGCCCGCCGCGTGCTGGCGGTCCTCGATAGCGCCGTTTCGTGTGGCGGAATTCGCCAGAATTCCGATGACGCTTCTCGGAATTCTGGCGAATTCCGCTACGACCTGGCTTTCCTCGCCGATTCGCTGGCGCCGTATGGGTGCGAGTTGCTGCGCGTGGAGTGGGAACGCGCCGGCGCGCAGCATGCCGACCCCGAGGGCGAGGGCCACGCGAAGGTCGAGCTGTTGCGCTGGCGGTTGCACGCGCTACTGGGCGAACTCACCGGCGACCTGGCCCATTATTATTCGGCGTGCCTGCTGCGGCCGGGTTTGCCGGCGACGCGGGCGGCACTCGGGCTGGCGCTGGCGCGGCATGGGCGGTTCGGCGAGGCGGTACCGCACGTGGAGGAAGCGCTGCGAGGCGACCCCTACGACATAGTGACCGCGCGCGTGCTGCACGACGTGCTCGGACGGGTCGGGCGCGTCGCGCGGCAAATGGAGCTGGGCCGTGCGCGGCGCCGGCTGGCGGCGGCGGAGCCGGGCAAGCTGCCGGCGGAAGCGCGCTTTGCGGAGGGGCCTGCCGTGGGCGACGCTAAAAGCCG
The DNA here is from genome assembly GCA_963834865.1 of uncultured Gemmataceae bacterium. Lineage (GTDB taxonomy): Bacteria > Planctomycetota > Planctomycetia > Gemmatales > Gemmataceae > CAWIDK01. The sequence goes on along the minus strand of CAWIDK010000001.1, from coordinate 130,878 downwards.
GAATGGCGGGAGCCGATGGTGAAACGCGGATGCATTCGCAACGGAAGCCACGAGTTCCGGCGAAACCGGCCTCTCGCGTTTCAGGCAGAGGGGTGTCCCGCAAAAACGCGAAAAGGCGAGACGGGCCGGGCAAGCCTGGGAAAGGGCAAGGGACACCCGCACGACGGACGCTGTGTGCGACTCACGGGGCCGGCGACATGGCTGGGAAGGCGGGCGGGGGCGCGGGTCCACCGGGGTTGCCCGGCAGCGGCACCGGCGGCGGCACCACACCTGGTCCGGGCGGCGGCACGACAAGCGGTACCGGCGGCGGCACTGCGGTGAAGCCCGGTGCCAGCACTCCGCCTTGGACACCACAGACGCCGCCATAGGGCGGCACCTCGTTGGCGTACATCTTGCCCGGGCGGATGAAATCCGCCGTGTCGGAGATCGGATGCGTGCTGCACCCGGTGAGGACGAGGACGACTAGAAGCGTGAGGTGCCGCATGAGCGTCGTCGGGTGAAGCGGTGGGTGCTTGCGGCTAACCGCCGGCCGCGGCCGGCTGATGGCGCAGGGACTGGACCAGGCTGTCCATGAGCCCTTCGAGAACCAGTCCCAGCTGGATGTATCGGTCGAGCTGAACCTCCGCCTCCAGGCAGCGTTCGATCATCGCGAGGATCGCCTCGGTGGGCGCCTGCTCGGCCAGCGTGCGCAGCAGCGCCTGCTCATTCGGCCCACACGATCGCACCGGCACGCCGAACTGCAAGTTCACGGCATCGTTAAGCGCCTCGACCAGCAACCGCAGCACCAGCGACGCCCGACGGCGGTGCTGGGCGACCTCCTTGCCCGCTTCTTCGGCAAAATCGATCAGTCCGCGCCAGCACCGTCGAATCGGGCCTGCGCCGCCAGCCCTTCGAGCAATGTGCGGCGCGCCTGCCAAAGCGCATCGTCGGCCAACGCCAGCGCCTGTCCCGGGCTGCCCGCCGACAGTCGCACCAGCCGATCGAGCAGCGCCGGGTCGTCAATACCGTGCGCTTGCAACACCGCACGCACTTCAGCTTCGGGTAGTGGCGCGAAACGGGTTATCTGGCAGCGCGAGCGAATGGTGGCGAGCTGCTGCTCGGCGTCGGTGCCGATCAGGATGAATACCGAGCGCGGCGGGGGCTCCTCCAAGGTCTTGAGGAAACAGTTCGCGGACTCGTCGTTCAAGTCGTCCGCGTCGTCGAGAATCGCGACCTTGCCGTGGCCGCGCGCCGTCTTCAGCGCAAAGTTACGGCATAGCTCCTGCATCAGCTCGATGGGCAGCTCGTTCTTTTCCTCGGGCCGGCGGACCATGAACAGGTCGGGGTGGGTGCCGGCATTGACCAGAATGCACGATGCACAATGGCCGCAGGCTGCCAATTGCGTGCCCGGCGGCGGCGCTTCGCACAGGATGGCTCGGGCCAGCTCGGTGGCGAAACGATTCTTGCCCACGCCGCGCGGGCCGACGAACAGATATGCATGGGCCAGCCGGCCGCGCGCGACGACGCGGGTGAAGGATTCGACCAGTCGCTCGTGGCCCCGTATTTGTGACCAGGACATACAGGCCCTCGTCAGTCGGCGGGGAGTGCCGGCGCGAAGTGCCGCCAAATTTCGCGGCGGAGTTGCTGTTGCACTTCGTCGGCCGAGCCGCGCGCGTCGATCACGCGGATGCGGTCGGGCTGCCGACGGACTTCGGCAAGGAAGCCTTCACGTACCCGGGCATGGTAATCCAGGCCGCGGCTCTCCAGCCGGTCGGCGCTCCGCTTGCGCCGCACCAGCGAATCCTCCAGCGGCAGGTCGAGCACCAGGGTCAGGTCCGGCTCGATGCTGCGCGTGGCGAATCGCCCGACTTCCCACAGCTGCGCAGGGTCCAATCCGCCCGCGTAGCCCTGGTACACAACGTTCGCGAGCAGGAAGCGATCCGCGATCACCGCCTGGCCGGCGTCGAGTGCCGGCTGAATCACTTCCGCCACGAGTTGGGCGCGGCTCGCCATGAACAGCAGCGCCTCGCACGGCAGCGCCATCGCCCCCCGGTAGCCGAGCAACAGTGAGCGCAGCTCCGCCCCCAGAGCGGTGCCGCCGGGGTCGGAGCACTCCGTGACCGCCCAGCCCACGCTGCGCAGCCACTGCGCCAGCAGGCGGCACTGAGTCGACTTGCCCGCGCCGTCAAGGCCGTCGAGCGCGATGAAGGGCCGCTTTGCCATGCGGATGCCGAGGTGAAACAGCCGCTCATTTCTGGTGCGTGACGACGTAATCGACGGCGGCGCCGACAGTCTTGATCTTTTCGGCCTCCTCGTCGGGGATCTGGATCTTGAATTTTTCCTCCAGCTCCATCACCAGCTCGACCACGTCGAGCGAGTCTGCGCCCAGGTCCTCCTGGAACGTGGTCTGGTCGGTGATCTGCTCCTTGCCGACGCCGAGCCGGTTGCTGATGATCTCGACGACTTCCGCGCGGATGCCGTCGCGGTTACCGTCGGGAGACCGAGTTTCTTCAGCCATGTGTCACCTTTGAGCCGGGGTTACTGTTACATCTCATTGTGCAAAAAGAGCGTTGCGAGACAAGATACCAGCGAAACCCTTTCGTGGGGAGGGGTTCTGCAAAATCGGCGCGGCACCGGGCGCGGCGCCGGTCGCTGCAGTTCATCGGACACGCCGGCCGGCATCGTGACCCACCGCCGTCCCGCCGTATACTAGGGGGCATGGAAACCTGGTATCTCGCTCGCGGTTTTCGCTACGCGGGCATCCATAGCGGCCTCCGTCCCGACCCCGAGCGGCTCGACCTCGCGCTGGTCGCCAGCGATCGTGCGGCTGCCGCCGCCGGCGTCTTCACGCAGAATCGGGTCTGCGCCGCGCCGGTGCAGGTTTGCCGGGAGCGCCTACCGACGGTGCATGCGCGGCATCGTCATCTGCTCCGGCAACGCCAACGCGTGTACCGGGCAACGCGGCCTGGATGACGCACACCGCATGACCGAGCTGGCCGGCGCCGCGCTGGGCGTGCCCGGCGAACAGATGCTCGTCTGCTCGACCGGCGTGATCGGCCGGCTGTTGCCGATGGACGTGATCGAACCCGGCATCGCCCTCGCCGGCCGAGCGCTCGCCGACGGCCCCAACGCCCTGGAGCGCGCCGCCCGCGCCATTCTCACGACCGACACGCGCATCAAGGTCAGCACCCGCACGCTCGCCCTGGATAGCGGCGAGGTGCGGATCACCGGGTTTGCCAAGGGGGCAGCAATGATCGGCCCGAACATGGCCACGATGCTCGCGTTCGTCCTGACGGACGCCGCCGTCGCACCGGCCGATCTGGCCGCGCTCGCGGGTCCGGCCGCCCAGCGATCGTTCAACTGCGTCAGCGTCGAGGGGCACACCAGCACCAACGATTCGCTGATCTTTCTTGCCAACGGCGCCGGCCCCGCACTGCGCGGTCACGCGCTGGCGCGCTTCGGCGACGCGGCGACGGCGGTCTGCGCCGACCTGGCCCGCGCCATCGCGGCCGACGCGGAAGGGGCGAGCCATCTCGTCACCATCGAGGTCGAGGGCACGCGCACCGACGCCGAGGCACGCACCGTCGCCCGCGCGGTGGCCGATAGCGCCCTGGTGAAGACCGCGATCTTCGGCGCCGACCCAAACTGGGGACGGATCGTGTCAGCTGCGGGCTATAGCGGCATCGATTTCCAGGAAACGGAGCTGTCGCTCTGGCTCGGCGAGACACCGCTCTATCGCCACGGCACGCCGCTGCCCTTCGATCCCGCCGCGGTGTCGGCGTTCATGCGCAGCCACCGCGAATTGACGCTGCGCCTGGTGTTCACGCTCGGCGCTGGACGCTGCACGTTCTACACCTGCGATCTGACGTATGAGTACGTGCGGCTCAATGCGGATTACACGACGTAATGTTCTATCCCCCACGCCGCGGGGTGAGTCTTCGAACCCCGCGGGTTCCGCGGAACCCGCGGGGTTCGAAGACTCACCCCGCGGCGTGGCAGAGCTCACACCATGTTCATCGACCTCACGCACATCTCGCGCTGGTACGGCAATAACCAGGCGCTTCACGACGTCACCCTGCGGCTAGAGACGGGACGCATCGGCTTGCTGGGACCCAACGGCGCCGGCAAATCGACGCTGATGAAAATCCTGCTCGGATTGTTGCCGCCGTCGTCCGGCGCCGGGCAAGTGCTTGGCCGCGACCTGCGCTCCGCGGGCATCGAGCTGCGGCGGGCGATCGGATACATGCCGGAGGCCGATGCGCTGGTGCCGGGCATGCGCGGCGCCGATTTTGTGGCGCTGGCGGGCGAGTTGTACGGCATGCCGGGCAAGCAGGCACAGCGGCGCGCCGACGAGGTGCTGACGTATCTCGACCTCGGCGACGCCCGCTATCGCCGGATCGAGGAATACTCGACCGGCATGAAGCAGCGGCTCAAGCTGGCCCAGGCGCTGGTCCACGACCCGCCGGCGCTCTTGCTCGATGAGCCGACCAGCGGCATGGACCCGGCCGGCCGCGACAGCATGCTCGACCTGTTGTTGCGCCTCGGGCGCGACCACGGCAAGGCGATCCTGCTATCGACGCACCTGCTGGGCGACATCGAACGCGTGTGCGACGCGGTGGTGATCCTGCACGAGGGCCGCGTTCTATGCCAGGGGCCCGTAGTGGAGTTGTGCCGGCGCCGTCACGATCGTTACATCTTGCAGATTCAGGGCAATCCGGAAGCCTTCCTCGACGAGCTGCGCCTTGAAGGGGTGCAGGTGCTGCACGACAATGGACGGGGCGAGCTGCGCGTCGCCGTCCCAACCGGCTGGACCACGCGCGCGTTTTTCGTGCTGGCCGACCACCACGGCGTCCTGGTGCGTGGCCTGCAGGTCGATGACGAGGATCTGGAAGAGCTGTTCCATCGCGTGGTAGGGGAGACGGAGCCATGAGTATCCGCATTGCTCGTGAAGTCGACTATCCCGAAAGCGACGGCAAGCCCATGGCCGAAACGCCTGTGCACATGCAAGTGATGTGGGACGTCATCAACATGCTGATGGCGTGGTTCACGCACAACCCGCTCGTCTACGTCTGGGGCAACATGTTCCTTTACTATGTTCAGGGCAATCCAAAGAAGAACGTGTCGCCGGACGTAATGGTCGTCAAGGGGGTCGACAAGGACCGTGAGCGCCGGGTGTTCAAGGTCTGGGACGAGAACGGGCGCACGCCGTCCGTGACCATCGAGATCAGCTCGCGCAAGACACGTCGTGAGGACACGGTGACGAAATTCACGCTCTATCAGGACGTGCTCAAGGTGCGCGAGTATTTCCTGTTCGACCCCTTCGGGGAGTACCTCGATCCGCCGCTGAAGGGATATCGGTTGCGCGGCGGCGTGTACCAGCCGATCCGCGCGGTCGCCGGGAGGCTGCCAAGTCTGGAGTTGGGCCTGCACCTGGAAGCGAACGGCCAACAGTTGCGGCTCTGGGATCCGTCGACCGGCCAATGGCTGGCGACCCGCGCGAAGCGCAGCAGCAGGCGGAAGAGGCGCGACAACAGGCGGAAGAAGCACGGCAACGGGCGGAAGAAGCCCAGCGGCGCGAGGCGCTAGCGCGGCAACAAGCCGAGACCGAGGTTCAGCGGCTACGCGCCGAATTGGAAGGCATGCGAACGCGGCCCAACGACAGGATCGAATGACCACTCCCCTGCTGCATTACCGCACCTGGCACGGCGAGTTTCGGCGCCCGCTGTGGAGCGTTTGGCCGATCGCGCGCGTTGCGCTCGGCATTCTCCTGCGGCGCAAGCTGTTCTGGGTCCTCTATGGCTTCACAATGCTCCTGTTCCTCATGTTCTTCTTCAGTTTCTATTTGTTCACGTGGGCCGAGTCGCGGCCGGACCTGGCGCGGGTGCAGGTCGGCAAATTGAACCCCAGCCAGGAAGAGGTGACCAAATTCATTCGTCAGGCGCGCGGCGTGCTCAACGGCGGCCAGGACACTTACCAGGTGTTTTTCTGGTACGAAGGCGCCATGGTCGTCGTCACCCTCTCTCTGGTCGGCGCCGCGCTCGTCGGCAGCGACTTCACCGGCCGCGGCCTGCCGTTCTATCTCGCCAAGCCGATTAGCCGCTGGCACTATATTGCCGGCAAGTGCCTCGCGGTCGCGCTCGTGGTCATGCTCATGACCACGCTGCCGGCGCTGGCGCTGTACGCGCAGCATGCGCTGGACGACTGGCAATACCTCGTCAACGCCGACTATTTTTACGACAACGGCCTGGGCAAGGGACCGGCGGGCATGCCGCTGCTCGTCGGCGTGCTCGGCTATGGCGGCATCTTCGCGGTGGTGCTGAGCCTGCTCCTGGTCGCCACGGCGAGCTGGATGCGGCGCACGATTCCGCTCATCATGGTGTGGATTTCGTTGTTTTTCTTTTTGCGAATGGTGGCCCGACTGCTGGTCGACGGCCTAAGAAATGATGCTCGCTGGCGGCTGCTCGACCTGTGGAACGACATGTGTTTGCTCGGCCAGTGGTGCCTGGATATCGATCACGCAACCATTCGCCCGCTGCCCCAGCCCGATTACTGGGAGGCGGCCGTGGTGCTGGCAGGAGTGTGTGCCCTATGCCTGATCTACTTGAGTCGGCGGACCCGGAGCGTCGAGGTGGTGCGCTAGACCAGCCGCCCCTGACGATGCCGCTACCGGGGCCGCCGCTCACGCCGCCGGCGCTGCTGTTCCAGCACGTCTCGAAATGGTACGGCCCGGTCATCGGCATCAACCAGGTGACGCTCGAGCTGCGACCCGGTATCACGGGCCTGGTCGGCCACAACGGCTCGGGCAAAAGTACGCTGTTGCGTCTCGCCGCCGGACAGATGCGTCCCGACCTCGGCCGAGTGCTGGTTGCCGGCCACGACGCCTGGAGCTCCGAGGCGAAGCGCCACCTGGGTTACTGCCCCGAGCTGGACACGTTCTACGAGGAAATGTCCGGACGGCGTTTCGTCGAGGCGATGGCGCAGCTTTGCGGTTACCCGCGGCGCGAGGCGCTGCGGCGCACGGCCCGGACGCTGGATCTGGTCGGCATGAGCGATCGCGCCCATCGCCCGCTCGGCGGCTATTCCAAAGGCATGCGTCAACGCATCAAGCTGGCGCAGGCGCTGCTGCACGACCCGGAGTCTCTGCTGCTCGACGAGCCGCTCAGCGGCATCGATCCGATCGGCCGGCGCGAGTCGGTCGAATTGTTTCTGGACCTGGGGCGACGCGGCAAATGCCTGTTGATTTCCAGTCACGAGCTGGAGGAGCTGGAGAAACTGACCGATCACGTCGCGATCATGGCGGCAGGCCGGGTCGCCGCGGTCGGGACGCTGAGCCAGATTCGCGAGCTGCTCGACGATCAGCCGCTCTCGATCCGCATCACCTGCATGCAGGCGCCGGCGTTGGCCGGCCGGCTGCTCGAATGGGAAGACGTGGTCGGGCTGGACCGCGATGAGCAGTCGCTGGTGGTCCGCGCCCGCAATCCGCGACGGTTCTTTCAGTGTTTCGCGCAGCTCGTCATCGAGGAGGACCTCGACGTGCGGCACCTGGAGACGCTCGACGAATCGACGCACGATGTGCTGGGGTATTTGCTGCGGAAGCGCTAGGACCAAGGGCCAGCGCCGCCCCGCAAACCGAAACGTCGAATGTAGAACAAGCAAATGTCGAAGGCCCAGGGAGAATTCCGACATCCCTGGGCGTTCGACATTTGCTTGTTCTACATTCGACCTTGCATTTTTTTTTCGTATCGTGTCCCTGTCCCCGCTCGCACTCTCCAACCCAGGTGCCGTCATGGCGTTCTTTCCCGAAGTCAGCAAAATCACTTACGAAGGTCCCGACGCGACCAATCCGCTCGCATTCCGCCATTACAACCCCGACGAGATCGTCGAAGGCAAGCCGATGAAGGAGCACCTGCGCTTCTGCGGTCGCTTACTGGCACACCTTCCGCGGCACTGGGCAGCGATCCCGTTCGGTCCCGGCACGATGCAACGGCCCTGGGAAGACGGCACCGACTCCGTCGAGAACGCGATCAAACGCGTCCGCGTCGCCTTCGAGTTCATGGAGAAGCTCGGCGTCCCCTTCTACTGCTTCCACGACCGCGACGTGGCCCCCGAAGGCAAGAGCCTCAGCGGAAACCAACGCCAATCTCGACCGCGTCGTCAAGGTGCTGCAAGGAGGAGCAGCAGCGCACGGGCATCAAGCTGCTGTGGGGCACCGCCAACCTGTTCAGCAACCCGCGCTTCGTCCACGGGGCCGCCACCAGCCCCAACGCCGACGTGTTCGCCTACGCCGCGGCCCAGGTCAAGAAGTGCCTGGAGGTGACCAGGGAGCTGGGCGGCGTCAACTACGTCTTCTGGGGCGGCCGCGAGGGCTACTTCAACCTCTACAACACCGACATGAAACGCGAGCTCGACCACCTCGCCCGCTTCTTCCACCTGGCGGTCGAGTACAAGAAGAAGATCGGCTTCACCGGCCAGTTCCTGATCGAGCCGAAGCCGAAGGAGCCGACCAACGCACCAGTACGATTTCGACGTCGCCGACGTGCGTCGCCTTCCTGCGCGCCTACGGGCTGGACCGAGCATTTCAAGCTCAACGTCGAGACCAACCACGCGACGCTGGCCGGCCACACGATGATGCACGAGCTGGCCTACGCGTCGCTGCACGGCATGCTCGGCTCGATCGACGCCAACCGCGGCGACCTGCTGCTCGGCTGGGACACCGACCAGTTCCCGACCGATTACTACCTGACGACGCAGTGCATGCTGGTGATCCTCGGCCAGGGCGGGCTGACGCCGGGCGGCGTCAACTTCGACGCCAAGGTGCGCCGCGAGAGCTTCGAGCCGATCGACCTGTTCCACGCCCACATCGGCGGCATGGACGCGTTCGCGCCGGGCCTGAAGATCGCGGCCAAGATCCGCGCCGACGGCGTGCTGAAGCGATTTCGTCAAGCAGCGCTATGCGCTCGTGGGACGAGGGCATCGGCCAGCAGATCGAGACGGGGCAGGCGAAATTTGAGGAGCTGGAAAAGTACATGCTCGAGAAGGGCGACGCGGCGCCGAACAGTCGCGGGCGGCAGGAGATGCTGGAGAATCTCATCAATCGGTATTTGCGCTAGGCCAGCCGGTGCCAGGCGTGCGAAGTCACCGTCCTCGACAAGATCGCGCGGCAGGAGCTCAAGGAGACGAACGCGTTCTTCCGCGCGAAGATTCCCCGCGAACTGGCGATGGCGGCGTGATCGGGCGGGTCCGGCGGAGTTCCGCGGCGAGATGCGGTCGCACACGAAGCGGGTCACTCGCTGTTTTCGGCCGCCGCTTTCGGTAGGAGTACGGGAAGGGCTCCCACTACGACGAGCCGTCGGTCCTCCAGGACGACGTAGCGCATCGTGAGGGGACGAACGATACCGATCCGCACCTGGCCGGGCTCTTGCGTCAGGTCGATCAGCGGATCGCCGAATTGGGGATAGATGCCAAGGCGGCGGTGAAATTCCTTCAAGGCCGCCACAAACGCCTCGGCGTCGCCGCGCTGCCGGGCCACATCCGCCAGGGCCAGCAAGCGCTGCCGCACCCGTTCCGAATACACCACCCGGTACGGCGCTGGAGCGGCGCGGCCGTGCTCATTGGGACCTCGCGCGCTTCCAGCTCGGTGAGGAAGTCCTCCAGCCGTAGTCCCCCAGTCGCTTCGATTTCGCGGATCGCCGCCAGCAATTCCGCTTCGTCGAAGGTCTGACGAGCCCACGCGAGCAGCTCGGGCGGAATCGTCTCCCGAGGAAAGGGCTCGGGGGTATTAGGCGGATCGGGTTTCATCGGTTGCTCCTTCGCCGTCGATCTCGATAAGCCGCATTATACCGCGCTGCAAGGCCTGACGGGAAGTGCATGAGAGGCTTCGGTGCTGGGCCGTTCGACTCGGGTATTCACGCTGTCCCCTGTGCCTGCCAGGGCGCGGCGCCTTGCCGCAAGCAAAGCGGCGCTGGTCCTCGCTTGGCGGCTCCGCTGCTTGCGCCACGCGCGCGATGGCGAAACGAAGGGCACCGAAAAGTGCCGGCTTAAGCCGCGATGACGCGTTGCCTTGGGCGTTGCGGGACCCTAGGATGTACAGCGTGGCGACCCGGACTTGAGGTGGCAATGGACGTCACTGACTCCATAAATGGCGTGCCGATTCGCCTCACCGCCGAGCGTTGGCTGCACATTGTCGAGAACCATGACGAACTCGCCGGGTATCACGACGACGTGCTTGCGGTCGTCGAGGACCCCGAATGGATCACGCGTGGCCACGGTGGCTCGCTGATCGCCTGGCGAAGTTACGGCCGTCGGGGATTCCTTTGCGTTCATTATCGCGAGCTGGCCGATGACGATGGCTTCGTCATCACCGCCTACCTGACACGCCGTCCCAAAAAGGATCATAAAGTATGGCCCAAGAAACGCGCTTGAAGCCGAACGACGTGCGGCGGTATTTGCAGGCCGTGCCGCACCTCGTCGGCCTGCCCGTGTCGAAAATGTGGGTCGACTACGATGCAGACGCCGACGTGCTGTATCTCAGTTTTCGGCGGCCGCAGCGCGCCACCGACAGCGAGGTCCGCGACGACGGCACCATCATCCGTAAGCGCGGCAAGCAAATCGTCGGACTGACAATCCTCGATGCTTCGACTCGGTAAGTTGGATGACGCCAGGCGGGATCAACTTTGACGCCAAGGTCCGGCACGAGAGCTTCGGGCCGATCGACCTGTTCCACGCCACATCGGGGGCATGACGCGTTCGCCGTGGGCTTGAAGCTCGCGGACAAGTCCAAGAGGAAGGCTTCTGCTAGCTAGCTACCGGCGATTGCGAACCTGTACTCCCCGGCGTGCGTCGGTTGATTAATGGTGTAACTGCGAGAGGCTGTGATGGCACGCAAAAAGCAAACTGGAATCTGTGGTCTTTGCGGAGCGCTTACAGAAGTGACTCGAGAGCACTTCGTACCGCAAGGGCTATGGCCAGGACCGCGCCCCAACCGAACTGAGACGGTCCCGGCGTGTGAAACGTGCAATGGAGGTACAAACCTCGATGACGAGTATTTCCGCAACACCCTGGCGATGATGCTTGATCTGACGCATCCGCTCAAGCAATCTCTCTTCGCCGGTCCCGTTATGCGGAGTCTCAAAAAACATCCTGGATGGATCAAGCACGCGCTGGCGAAGATGACAATCCAACCAATGTGGAGCCCATCCGGGCTCTGGCTCGGCAACTACCCTGTAATTCCGCTTGAAATGGAGCGGTTTCGGCGCAGCCTGCTCAAGATCGTCAAAGGGTTGTTCTTCTTGCTCCGCAAATCCCCCTTTCCCTCAGGGGGCCGGATCATTCTCGTCGGACAAATGAATGCGCGAACCCAACCGCTGGTAGCCAGCATTGAAGAACACTTGTTTCCGCCAACGTTCGACTTTGGCGACGACGTTTTTGAATGGCGATTCAGCCAGACCAAAGACGGCATCACTATGTGGAAGCTGATGTTCTACCGTAGCGTGGTCTTCTATGCCTGCGGATTTGAGAACGGCGATGAATTGGCAGAGGAGCCGGAAGTGGCCTGACCAGTCGCTGCACTCTCCCGTGGCCGCATCCGGAGTAGCCGCATAACCAACGGCTGAAGCTAACCGGGGACGCCATCCTCGTTCACCGGGCTTCAATGTTCTTGCAGGCGGCCCCGGCAGCATAGCCTTGGCCGTTCGGCGGCAGAATGCGAGGGACGAGAGTGTCCTGGAAACGATTGTCTGAGTTGACATCCAGCCCCCTAGCGCAAAGCTTGTGGTCCGTGTTCAGCACCATTTGGGTGACAGCGTTCCTGTCCGCCTTCGTGGCTATGTTCTTTACCGAACGCTTCCCGGGGCTCAAGCCGGTCGTTTGGTGGACACTCGCCATCACCTTTGGTGCGCCGCTTGCCGCTGGTGCCATTGCCATCGTGTGCATGATGATCCTTTGGCCCGGCGTCGAGATGTCGAAGATTCTATTCCAAGAGCTCAGTACACCAGGAGGCTCGACGGGGGCGCACCGGTTGACGCTTATTTGGTGCGTCGGTGCTGGGGCGTTATTGTGTCTTGTGCTTGGTACGGCGGTCGCACTGATTGCGTCCGGGGGCGTCGCGCATGTGAAGGTATGGTTCCTCGGTGTCTGCTGGCTTGTCCTTATGGTACCTTGGATACTAGTCGGGCTTGCAGGCCGATGGCTATTTCGTCAAACTTCTCGCTGGCCACCCCCGAGTCCCTCCTGTGACACCGAGGGAGAGCATCACGATGAAGTTGAGCCGAAGTAGGGAGAAACGCAAAGGGGACGCGGCTCGGGACGCCGCTCGAAACAGCCGCCACGGCACTGAACATCGGACTGCCGTCGGCCAGCGGCGTCCCAGCCAGGGGTGTTGCCATTTCTCGGCCACACCGGCTCGATGCAGTAGGCGCCGCCACAGAGCTTTCCAGTATTGCTCGGCATGGCGGCATTGCTTGGAGTCGGTGAGGAATTCCTTGTCGAGGTGCTGAACCATCTGCTGCCTCTGCGTCGCGGTCAGTTTGGCTTCCAGGCGGGCCAGCCTCTCAAGGACCTCCGCCACGGATGGCGGGCGCTGCGGATGAGCCAGCGCTCCGACTCCTGGGCGCCGCCGCCCTGGTCCTCAACCGTGATGCGGTTGCTACTCGGTGGCGGTCCAGCCTCCGCGATGGAATCAGGCTCGGTGCAGGCTCGGTGACATTCAAGATTTCCGAGCAGCTCGTTTCCGCGATTGGGTGACGGCCGTGAGTTGCAACATCGTCATTTCCATGATAGAACGGCCGTGTCGCTTTCTCGCTGGCAATCCGACGGGGCCTGGCATGCGACCGGCGCTGGAAACAGATCGTGCGGCAGTTTCCCGAGAACGGGATGAAACTGCTGCTGGAGCACCCGGCCAACGTCCACGAGTTGCTTGGGATAACGAAATCCGATCTGCTGCCGCTGATCGACTTCGACCACCTCAAGCTGGTGCGCACGACGTTCGTGGCCCGCGATTTCCGCCACGTCGAGGCCGACGTGGTCCTCACAGCGCCGCTGCGTGTGCGCGGCGGGACCAGGCGGCGCACAGTCGTCTGGCTCTACGTCTTGATCGAGCATCAGTCGGAGCCGGACGAGCTGATGCCGATCCGCCTGCTCGATTATATCGTGCAAATCATCAAGGCGCAGATGCGCGCGTGGGCAAGCAGCCATCCGTCGTTTGCCGGCTTCCGCGTGCAGCCGGTCCTGCCGGTGGTCCTCTATACCGGCACGCAGCGCTGGGACACGCCAGGCCGGCTGTTCAACCTGGTGGAGTTCGGCGAGCGCTTCCGCAGCCTGATGCCGGACTTCGAGCCGCTGTTCGTTAACCTGGCGGCGCTGGCGCCGGACCAGCTCGTCCCTCATGGCGGAGCATTTGGTCACGTGCTCCGCTTGGTGCGCGATCGCAAGGCGCGGCCGGAGGAGTTTCGCCGGCTGCTGGAAGCGGCGGTGGCGAGCCTGGAATCGATGCCGCCGGCCGAGCGGCTGCGCTGGCTGGAGCTGCTGTCGTACATACACATGCTGGTGTATCATGAGCGTAAAGGGCGGCAGCGCCGCGGTCTGCAAGAGGTGATCGAGGCATCCGAAAAACCGATGCGCACCGCCGGGAGGTACAGATCATGCAGCGCACGATTGCTGAGGAAATGCAGGCGAAGGGTCGCCGCAAAGGTCGTCAGGAAGGGGCGCTTCTGGCGCGGCAGCAGACGCTGTTGCGCCTGCTTCGTCGCCGGTTCGGCGATGTCCCCGAGGCAATAACGGCGGTCGTGAATGCGTGCAGAGACGGCCAGCAGCTCGACACCTGGCTGGACAACTTCGCGACCGCACGGTCGCTGCGGGAAGTCGGCATTAACGGCACCTGAGCGAAGAAAGGGACGAGAACTGTCCCAAACCCTCGTTCTTGCTCCGGAGGGGACGATGGTTTACCTCTCGCGCATCTACACGCGCACGGGCGATCACGGCGAAACCGGCCTGGGCGACGGCACGCGCGTGGCGAAGGATCATCCACGCGTGGCGGCGTACGGCAAGGTCGACGAGCTGAATGCGGTGCTGGGATTGCTCATCCTCGAAGCGGGCGAAGAGCGCGCCTGTTGCGGCGCATCCAGAACGACCTGTTCAACGTCGGCGCCGACCTGTGCGTGCCGCCCGACCCGAACGAGTCGCCGGGCCAGAAGCTGCGCAGTGCGCCCCGAGCAGGCGACCGGCCTAGAGCACGAGATCGATCGGCTCAACGCGCGGCTGCAACCGCTGCAAAGCTTTGTCTTGCCAGGCGGCAGCAAGGCGGCGGCGTGGTGCCATCTGGCGCGCACCGTCTGCCGGCGGGCGGAGCGCGCGGTGGTCACGCTTGCGCGGGCCGAGGCGGTCAATCCGCAGGTGGTCATTTACCTGAATCGGCTCTCGGACTTGCTGTTCGTCCTGGCCCGCGTCGCGAACAACGATGGACAGGCGGACGTGCTGTGGGTGCCCGGCGGCAAACCGCCGTAATCGCTTGCGGTTTCGCGCGAAACCGCAAGCGGAAATCACCGGCGTGCCGTCTGCTCGCGCTGGGCGTGCTCGCGGATGGCGTCGAGGTGCTCGCTCATCGACGCCAGGAGCGTCTGCACCTGCTCGTGGGCGTCGTTCAGGCGGCGCAGGCCGTTTTCCAGGGCCGTCACGCTCGGGTAATGGCTGCGGCGGCGCACCGGTCGGCTCAGATCGCGGCAATCGCCGACACGCTGGATGAAGTGCGTGTGCACCAGCTCGTGCAGCTCGCGCGACACTTTATCGGTGCTGGCCAGCAGCTGTCGCAACGGCAGTCGACGGAGAGGTTTGTCACTGCTCATGACACATCAGGAGTTGGAGGAGAGGGGAAACAACCCATGCCGGCATTGCTTATTTTTGGTCGTGGGGAGAACCTTTTCAACGCCAGCGCTGGCTTTTTCACTATTTGCAGTATAGCCTTGCTGATGTAAAAGATACAGGCCGTTTCCCCGGCACCTCCGGAACAGCCGAGCGGCTGTTTCGCCCCCGCCGGTGCGGCCTGCATCGATTGGCGTCGCCGGTCCGGAACCCGGCGCACGCGGCAGACGCGACCCGGAGGGGTCGGACGAAGCGAGAAGCTGGCTCTCCCGGGACGGATGCTGCAAGGGCCGGCTGGCACACGACACGGGCGCTGCGGGCCCCGGATCGTGACGAAGAGGCAGCGCGTGACACTGGACGGGCCCCGTATCTCCGTCGCCGCGTCCCCTGACACGCGTTCTCGTGGAAATCGCGCCCCATGCGCATCCTGTTGCTCGCGGATATTCACGCCAATTGGCCGGCACTCAAGGCCATTGTCGACAAGGAATCGTTCGAACGTCTGTTTGGTCCTGGGCGACCTGGTCGACTACGGCCTGGAACCCGGACCGTGTATCGACTGGGTACGGCAGCACGCCACCTACGCGGTCCGTGGCAACCACGACCACTGCGTCGCCCAGCTCGTCAAGGTGCAGGGCAAGACCGGCTTCAAGTACCTGAGCGGCGTGACGCGCACGGTGACGCAGGAACGGCTCAGCGCCGACGAGCGCCGATTCCTGGCGCGCTGCCGGTGACGCGGCGGGCTACGCTCGAAAACACACGCTTCCTCATGGTCCATGCGACGCCGCGCGATCCGCTTGACGAATATGCGATCAACGATGCCGACTTCTGGGAGCGCCGGCTGCACGACGTCGATGCCGACGTGATCTGCGTCGGCCACACCCACTATCCGTATGTGCTACCGCCGGCCGGCATGGAGTTCAAGGTCGCCGGCAAGGACAAGGTCGTAATCAACCCTGGCAGCGTCGGCCAGCCGCGCGACGGCGACCCACGCGCGTCCTATGCGATCATCGAGAACCAGCGCGTCGAGTTGAAGCGAGTCGAGTATCCGGTGGAGGACACGGTGCGCACCGTGCTGGAAAGCAGCCTGCCCGAGCCGGCCAAGGCGCTATTGGTCGAGGTATTCCGCACCGGCGGGCTGGCCAAGCCCGATAGTGGCAAGCTCAAAGGCGACGGCCCCGTGACCCCGCCGACGACATGAATACGCCGCGGGGTGAGTCTTCTGGGTTGGAGTCCCGGCTTTAGCCGGACCGGCTAAAGCCGGGACTCCAACCCAGAAGACTCACCCCGCGGCGTGGACCTTTCTCTTAGCGTTCCTGTGCAAGCGTGAGGTACAGGCGTCCGAGGTGGTGCCAGGCGCTGCTCTCGGGTAGGCCGCCGACGGCAGCAATCAAATGCTCCCGGGCGGCTGAGGCATCGCCGAGAAACAGTTCTGCCATCCCGCGATTGAACAGCACCGCCACGGTCGCCTCCAGCTGCTGCCAGGCAGCCAGCGCCTCGTTGCCGCGCCCCGCGTGCCAGGCCAGGGCGGCCTTCTCATTCTCCCACGCCGACCGCCACGCGGCCGGAATCGCGCCGTCGTGCTTGCGCACGTAGTCTTCGGCCGCGTCCAGCTGCTTGGCCAATCGCAGCGTGCCAAGCGCTAGCAGCGTCTGGGGGAACTGCTTCCGCTCGGCCGTGGTCTCGGCCCACGCCGCCAGCTCCGCGGCCGGGGCCGGCCGGCCCGGGTGCGGCCGCAGGGTCGTCAGGTCGGTCACCTGCAGGATCATGTGGAAGTTGCGCACCAGCTGCGGAAAGTTGGCCGCACACAGAGCCAGTGCCACGACCGGCTCATGCGAAGCAACCAGACTCGACCAGGCCGGCGGCGCCCTCCAGCTGCGCGGGTTCACCGGCTGCGCTGCCAGGGTGAATACTGCGAGCGACTCGTCCCAGGCCAGCTTGGGATCGATCGGCTGCACCGGGCCCGCTTCGTAAGGCATAACCTCGCCCGGCAGCGCCTCGTCCGGCGACGCCGCCGCACCCACGGCACAGGCTTCGGCCTGCTTTTCGAGATGGCGGGCGAGCAGATCGCCCAGCTTCGGCTGAACCGGCGTTTCGTGGGCCATGGCAACTCCTCAATCAATGATTGCTGGCGATTTCGGTACGCTCCTCAACCAATGGACGCCGCCCCCGACGAAACTTGCGCCAGCCGGGTGCGGCAAAAAAAGCTCGCCGATGCGGATCTTCGATCCGCCGCTAAACGCGGCCTTTTTTTTTATTTCGCCTCTTTCTCCTTTTCTTCCTTGTCCTTTTTCTCCATCGGCGGCGCCGGCACATCGGGGCGGAACTCGAACAGCTGCACACCCGTCTGCTGCGGCGTCGGCGTGCGCATCAGGCCGGCGACCACCGCCAGCTCGCCCTTGAGCGTCGGATCGGGCACGCTCAGGAACATCGCCTTCAGGCCGGTGCTGTACTTCCTGTCGAGCAACAGGCCGTACTTTTGTATGTGCCGGCTCAGCTCCTTGGCGGCCGGCACCTGCAGCTTGCCGCGCGTCGAGTCAAGCACGATGCCGGCCAGCTCATGCTGCACCTCGGTGCCGGGCAGCCGGCCCAATGTTTCCAGCGCGAGCAGCGCCGCATCGGGGAAACGCAGCGCCCCGACGATCGCGCCCTCGGCCGGGCGCACATCGTAGCCGGCGTATTCCCCCCGCGCCATCCGCCACAACGCGTCGAGCGCGCCCCGGCTGAACTCCTTGCGCTCGTCGACGGTCAGCTTCATCCCCTGTGCATTCTTCGTGGCCGATTCGATGCGCGCCTTGAACTCGTCGGGCATACCCAGGACCGGCTCGGGAATCACCTCGACCGCGCGGTACTTGCCGCGAGCCGGGCCAGTTCTTCCTCCTTATCCTTACCGCTCACGATGAACACCGGCAGCCCCGCCTGGTCGCGGTCGCCGCGCAGCTGGGCCAGCACAAACGGCAGTTCCTTCTCCGGCAGCGCCCGATGCAAGATGATCAGGTCGTAGTCGGCCGACTCGCGGAGATTGTCAAAGCCGTCCTTCACATCGCGAGCCACCGTGGCGTCATAGCCCGCCGCCTTGAGCGCGCCGCGGACGTCGGGGCCCTTCTCGGCCGGCACGTACGCGGCCAGCGCGCGCGGCAGGGCTGGGTTGCCGGCGAGCAGTCGACGATAGATATCCACCACGCGTGCGGCCGCCACCGGCGGCACTGCCGGCATGCGCAGCGTGGCCTGCGCCGCGGCGAACTGCACGCGCCGATCCGGGAAAAACAGTGCGCGTGACAGGCCCTGCAGCGGGCCGCCGCCGCCAAGCTTCGCCGCCCGTTGATCGCCGCGCTCGCCCAGCGCCTGCACGATCGCGACGATGGCCGGCACCTTGTGGTCATTCATCGCCTTTTCCAGCACCACGCCGACCACCTCCGGATCGAGCGTCACGAGCAGGTTCTTCAGCCCCGGCGGCACCGGCTTGCCGACGAGGAGCTGATCGAGGTCCGGCTCCAACGCCCGCTCGAGCATCAGGCTCAGCAGCACGACCTGCGCCGGCTGATGCTTGGCGTCCAGATTGAGCGCCGCGCGGGCATAGCGCGTGCCGAAGAACTCCTCGGCCTGCGTGACGGTCAGCTCGACCGGCTTGGTGGCGACCTGTTTGCCGTCCCACGGCCAGATGCGCACGGTTTTGAGCGGGAAGCGTACGCGGTGGTAATAGTAATCTTCCGCGAGCTGCGTCAGGGCGATCTTGGCGGGCGGCAGGTTCACCGCGTCCGCCTTGAGGAAAATGCTGAGCGCCGCTGCGCCTCGCGCCGCACCGGTTCGGGATACTGCGGCGCGCTGGCCAGGTGCCAGAGGTACGGCACCATCCGCGCATCGCTGCGCTGTAGCGTGATCTTGATCAGCGTCATGCGCGGCTCGATTTCGCTGGCGTCGGCCGCGTCGTGAGCCCGGAGCACCTCGAGGTAACCGGGGACGATCGCCGAATCCATCTCGAGCATGAGATTGCGGACGCGGTCGTACAGCGGTTTGCCGAAGTTGACGCGCAGCGCCTCCACGAGGTACGGGACGGCACGCACGCCGGCTTTATCGAGCTGCAAGCGCACGAAGGCGCGTTCCTCCGGCGTGGCGGCGTCGAGGCGCTTGATGAATTTTTGGATGCGCTCCGGATCGCTCAGCTGCTTCTCGATCGCCAGCGTGACCCGATCGATAAACTTGTCGGCGTTTTCGGTCCCCTCCTTCTGGAAGGGCGGATGATCGGACCATTTCTTGATGTTTTTCAGATTGAGCAGGGCCGCCAGCCCCTCGGCCGCCTCGATCCTGAGCAGCTCCTTGCTGCCCTCCTCGGGCATTTTTTCGTACTTGTCGAGCAGCAGCTTAAGGTGCAGGCCGGCGAGGTCGAACTTGCCGAGCTGCATCTCGTACTTGAGGGCGGCCCAGTAGTCGAGGATCGTCACCGGCCGCTTGATGAACAGGCGGTATTCTTCCTCGGCCTTCTGGAGCAGCCGCCTGGTCGCCTCGACGCCGGGGTCGGGCTTATCGTCGTCCTGGGCCCGCGCCGTCGCAATGGCCAGCACCAGTACACCCATAAGCGACATCAATCGCACAGCGAAACGGAACATGAAGGAGCCTCATCCCAGAACCGAACGGTGACGGCCAACTTGTTTACGTTGAACGTTTGGCAGTGCCGCCGAACGCTAAACGTAAACCCCTTTGGGTACATCACCGGTCATTGATTTCCACCTCTGCCCGCACCAGATCCTCAAATGTCTCACGGCGACGCACCAGCCGATGCGTGCCGCCGTCGACCAGCACCTCCGCGGCACGCGGCCGGCCGTTGTAGTTGCTGCTCATCGCCATGCCATAGGCGCCGGCGCTGAACGTCGCCAGCAAATCGCCGCGCTGCATCGGCGGCAGGGCGCGATTTCTCGCAAGGAAATCGCCCGATTCGCACACCGGACCGACCACGTCCGCCTTCTGCGTGCCGGGGATATCCACCTCGTAGTCGACCGGCGGGGCCGGCACACCCGGACCGGGCGCGACCGGCCAGATGCGATGGAACGAATCGTACAAGGTCGGCCGTATCAGGTCGTTCATCGCGGCGTCCTGGATCACGAAGTGCTTGCCGCCCGATTCCTTCGTGTAAATCACCCGGCTGACGAGGATGCCGGCGTTGCCGACGATGAACCGGCCCGGCTCCAGTACCAGCTTGCAGCCCGCCTTCTGCACGCCCGGCAAGATGACCGCGGCGAACGCACTGGCGGGCAGCGCCTCCTGCTTGCGGTAATGGATGCCGAACCCGCCGCCCATGTTGAGGTATTCGATTCGGTGTCCCTGGCGGCGCAGCGTGTCGATCAGCGCGAGCCCCTTCTCGATCCCCTGGCGGTACGGCTCGACCGACAGGATCGGCGAGCCGAGGTGCATGTGCAGGCCGACGATCTTGACGTGCGGATGATCGACGACATTCTGGGCGAACTCCAGGATCGTGTCGATGTCGAGGCCGAACTTGACGCCCTTGACGCTGGTGTCGGTCTTGGCGTGCGTCTTGGGCGGCAGGTCGGGATTGACGCGCAGGGCGACCTTCGCGACCTTGCCCATGTCCCGCGCCACTTCGCCGAGGGCCAGCAATTCCGCCTCGCTCTCGACGTTGAAGAGCAGGACGTTGTTGGCCAGGCCGTCGCGGATTTCGACGTCGGTCTTGCCGGCCCCGGCGTAGACGATCTTCGCCCCGGTACCGCCGGCCTTGAGGGCGCGATACAGCTCGCCGCCGCTGGTAACGTCGAAGCCGGCGCCGTGCTCGGCCATCAGCCGGCACAGGCCGAGGTTGGGGTTCGACTTGATGCTGTAGCAGATCAGCGGGCTGACCGGCGCGAATGCAATCTGCAGCTGCGTCAGGTGGTGCAGCAGCGTTTTGGAGCTATAGACGTACAGCGGCGTGCCGTACTTCTCGGCCAACGCAGGCACGGGGACGTCTTCACAATGGAGTACGCGGTTGCGGTAGGAGAAATGGTCCATGGTTCTTCATTCCACCTCGGTCGTCATGCCGGCTGGATCGCGGGGGTAAACCCGTTGATTCGCGTAATCCGCGACAAGATCCAGCTCTCCCAGCAGGATAAAGCCGATCACCGGTGTCATGCGGTCTGGATCGAGTATCGCGCGGCACGTTCCCTGACGGCCCAACAACTCGGCCTGTAGTTCCACCATGTCGCGGATTACGAAGCGCCCCTGTCCGCAATCGACCTTCGCTCGCGTAACCTTCGGCAGGCCGAGCTGCTCGGCGACGGCGGTCGGCAAGACCATGTGAGCCGCGGTTGTATCCACGACGGCTTGCAGCGTAAGCTGGCGGACTTGCTCGCTTGGGATCGCTCCGACCGCGGCGTTCTGCACATCGCGGTTATTGGCCAGTGTCACGTCGATCATCATGGGCTCGTGGGCGCCTGGCTCCCTCACCGTCGAGCAATTTGTTTCGATCTCACCTGGGCCATAATCAGGACATTCAGACGCGGATGCTCGCTCTTCCAGGTCGGCAAAGATCTCAGCCAGCGGCCTGCTCGGCTCTTGCTCAAGGCGCCGCCACTCCTCTTCACTGAGGCGTGGCTCGGAGCCGATCGGATCGCCGGGGACGAAATGACCAAGGATAGCGCCGGCGCTATCGGTCAGGAAAAGCGCCGCCCGGGCCTGGCGAAGTTGCTGGACCGTTTCCGGGTCATGGATCACCAAGTTCATCGCCTGGTCCTCCTCGGGTGTGACAACTTCCCGCATGGTACGCGAACGCCTTAATCATAATGCCACACACGGAGAACCGTTACGAGCCGCTGCTCTGGGATGACTCGGTAGCGAACGGCAAGCGGCTTTTCGAATGCAATCCGCTCTCCATCTTCTCGCGACTCACTCTCGTCGTACGGGTCCCGTTCCAGACGTTGATCAATCACGCTTGCGGCTGCTGTAATGGCGCCGCGATCAGGGCGCGCAGCCAGATGTCGGCTAGCTCGTCTTCAGCGGTTTTCACCCAGCCCACGCGCCAGTTCATGCTCGCTTTTCCAGGTCTGCCAGAATGTCTGCCAACGGTCTACTGGGCTCTTGCGCCCGCCGCTGGAGTTCCTCTCGGGCGATCGGCGGTTCTTCGGGTGCCGCTTGCTTGGGGACAAAACGGCCAATCACATTTCCGGCGTGATCGATCAGTTTGACCGTTGTCTGCACTTGGCGAAGTTGTTGCACGATGGCCGGATCGCTAATAACGAGTTCCATGAGGCGTTCCTCCCTTGCCGTTAAGGACATCCCCATTGTAACGCTGCAACCGACGCCACACAATCAAACCGCCGCGTCGCGTAACCGCGCCTCCCACCCCGCGAGCTGCCGCTCCACTTCCGCGGGCGCCGTCGAGCCGTAGCTGCGAAACGCCGCCAGGGCGTTGGCCACCCCTAACACACTGTATACCCTGCTTCCCAGCCCCGAGTTAAGTGAATCGTAGACTTCCGGCGGCAATTCCGCGAGCCGGCAGCGGCGCTCTTCTCCCATGCGGACCAGCTTGCCAACCGCCTCGTGCGCCGAGCGCAGCGGCAAACCTTCCTTCACCAGAAATTCCATCAAAGTCGTCGCGTCCAGATAGCCGTCCTCCAGCCGCCGGGCGATTTCCTCGCGCCGCAAGCGCATCGCGCGGACCAGCGCCGCGGCTAGTTCCAACGAGGCCGTCGTCGTGTCCACGGCGTCGAACAGCGCCTCCTTATCCTCCTGCAGGTCGCGGTTGTACGCCAGCGGCAGGCCCTTGACCAGCAGGAACAGCCGCTGCAGGGCGCCGGCGACGCGGGCCGATTTGCCACGGATCAGCTCCAGCACGTCCGGGTTCTTCTTGTGCGGCATGATGCTCGAACCGGTGCAGAACGCGTCGGGCAACGCCAGGAAGCTGAACTCGGTCGTCGACCACAGCACCCACTCCTCGGCCCAGCCTGCCAGGTGCAGCGCGATCGCCGACAGATCGAAGACGAACTCCAGCACGAAATCGCGGTCGCTGGAGACATCGAGGCTGTTGGCCGCCACGGAATCGAACCCGAGCTGCTGCCGTACGAATTCGCGGTCGATCGGCAGCGAGGTGCCGGCCAGCGCCGCCGCTCCCAGGGGCAGCACGTTGACGCGCCGCCGGCAGTCGGCGAGGCGTTCGCGATCGCGCTGGTATTTCTCCACGTAGGCGAGGAAGTAGTGTGCCGCCAGCACCGGCTGGGCGCGCTGCAAATGCGTGTAGCCGGGCAGCACCACATCGCGCTCGCGCCGCGCCGATTCGACCAGGGCACGCTGCAATTCGAGCAGGCGCTCGTCAACCGCCTCAATCGCGTCCCGTGCCCAAAGCTTGACGTCGGTGGCGACCTGATCGTTCCGGCTACGGCCGGTATGCAGCTTGCGGCCCGTGTCGCCGAGGCGCTGGATCAGCGCCTGCTCGATGTGCGTGTGGATGTCTTCGAGGCTGGTGGAGAAAGTGAAGACGCCGCGCTCGATCTCGCCGGCGATCTCGTCGAGCGCCAGGACGATGCGCTCGGCCTCCTCCGTCGTCACGAGGCCGACGTGAGCCAGCATGCGGGCGTGGGCCTGGCTGGCAATAACGTCATGGCGATAGAGCCGGCGGTCGTAGCTGATCGATTCGGTGAAGGCTTCGACGCGGCGATCGGTATCGCCGCTGAAGCGCCCGCCCCAGGTCTTTTGTGTGGCCACGCGCGTACCTCAATCGTCGTCATCATCACGCCGCCCTGCAAACCATGGGCCGTGGCTCCGATTGCTGGTCAGATCCCTTGCTCGGCGCGGCCATGCGGCTGGCCTGATTTATAGCCCCAGTTCCTTCAACTGCTTCTTGTCCACCGCCGCCGGCACGCCGGTCATTAGATCGCGCGCCCGCTGGTTCTTGGGAAACGCGATCACGTCGCGGATGTTGCTGGTGCCGGCGAGCATCATGGCCCAGCGATCGACGCCGAACGCGATGCCGCCATGCGGTGGAGCGCCGAACTTCAGTGCATCGAGCAAGAAGCCGAAGCGCTCGCGGGCCTGCTCCGGTGTCATGCCGAGCACGCGGAACAGGTGGCTTTGCACCTCGGGATTGTGGATACGGATGCTGCCGCCGGCACACTCGTAGCCGTTGATGACCAGGTCGTACGCCTTGGCCTTCACCCGAGCGAGCGGGCCCGCGGGGTTACGCAGGTCCTCATCGCTGGCGTTTTTCAAGATGTCGAGGTATGCGTCCTGCGGTGCGGTGAATGGGTGATGGTTCGCCGCCCAGCGTTTTTCCTCATCGTCCCAGATGAATGATGGGAAATCCAGGACCCAGGCGATCTTGAAGTCGCGCGTCACCAGGCCAAGCAGGTTCGCGAGGTGCTGCCGCAGATTGCCCAGCGCCTGGCAGACGACCTCCTCCTTGTCGGCGACGAACAGCAGCAGGTCCGCCGCCTTGGCGCCGAGCCGTTCGCGCAGCCGCTGCTGGATCGGCGGCGTCAGGAATTTCTCGCTGCCGCCGGTGAACTTCTCCGCTTCGACGCGCGTCCAGGCGCAGCCCTTGCCGCCGTAGCGCTTGACCACCTCGGGCAATTCGTCAATCTGCTTGCGCGTCAATTTCCCGGCGCCGCTGGCGTTGAGCGCGCGCACGCGCCCGCCCGCCGCCAAGGTATCGCGAAATACCGAAAACTCCGTCTCGGCCGCGATGTCGCCGATGTCCACGATCTCCAGCCCATAGCGCAGGTCCGGCTTGTCGCTGCCGTACTTTAGCATCGCATCGTCGTAGGCCAGCCGCGTCAATGGCAGCGGGATCGTGACGCCCAGGCACGTCTGGAAAATCGCCGCCGTCAATCCTTCGACCACACGGAAGACGTCGTCCATCTCGACGAACGCCATTTCCACGTCGAGCTGTGTGAACTCCGGTTGGCGGTCCGCGCAGGTCCTCGTCGCGCAGGCAGCGGGCGATCTGGAAATACTTGTCATAGCCCGCCACCATCAGGAGTTGCTTGTAGAGCTGCGGCGACTGCGGCAACGCGTACCAGCTCCCCGGCGTGATCCGGCTCGGCACGAGGTAGTCGCGTGCCCCCTCCGGCGAGCTGCGGCCCAGCAGGGGAGTCTCGATCTCATAAAAGCCTTCCTTGTCGAGATGATCGCGCATCACCTTGCACAGCCGATGGCGCAGCGCCAGCGTTTTGTGCAGCGTCGGCCGGCGCAGGTCGAGGAAGCGGTATTGCAGGCGCAGATCCTCGTTCGCTAACTCCTCGCCGGGGAATTCGGTCACCGTGAACGGCGGCGTGGGGCAGCGGTTGAGGATCTGTACTGATTCAGCGACTACTTCGATGTCGCCGGTCTGCAGCTTGGGGTTGTGCTTGCCGGGGAGCCGTTCGCGCACCGTGCCGCGCACCGAGAGCACCCATTCGTTGCGGATTTCCTGGGCCGCGGTGAACAGCTCGGGCCGTTCGATTTCGACGACGACCTGGGTGATACCGTAGCGGTCGCGCAGGTCGAGGAAGATCTGCTCGGGATAGGCGCGGTAGGCGTTGACCCAGCCGTTGAGCACGACGGTTTGGCCGAGATGGCTCGCGCGAAGCTCGCCGCAGGTGTGGGTGCGCTGCCAGGTTGCCATGAATGCGGTTCCTTGACCCGGTTTCGCTGGTATAACGAGGGAAAGGCCCCCACCGCAGTTACGTTAGGAGAACATCATGGACCGGACAACCGTCGCCGCTGCTCGCCGTGAGGACGCCATCGGAAAAGAGGTGCACCTGCACGCCTGGGTGCGCACCCGCCGCGATTCCAAGGGCGGCTTCAGCTTCCTCGAGCTGAACGACGGCTCCTGCTTCGGCAACGTCCAGGTCCTTGCGAACGCCGAGTTGCCCAACTACGAAACCGAGGTCAAGCACCTCACCACCGGCTGCAGCGTCATCGTCGAGGGCGTGGTCAACAAGTCGCCCGCCAAGGGCCAGGCCACCGAGGTGCAGGCGCGCACGATCACCGTCGTCGGCACCGCGGACCCCGAATCGTATCCGATCCAGAAGAAGGGCGCCACGATGGAGTTCCTGCGCACCGTCGCCCACCTCCGGCCGCGCACCAACACCTTCGGCGCGATCACCCGGCTGCGCAACTGCGTGAGCCGATCGATCCACAACTTTTTCCAGGAGCAGGGTTTTCTCTACATCCATACGCCCATCATCACGTCGAGCGACTGCGAGGGCGCCGGCGAATTGTTCAAGGTCACGACGCTCGATCTGGCGAAGCTGCCGTTGCGCGAGGGCAAACCGGACCACGCCGCCGACTTCTTTCATCGGCCGACCTTCCTGACCGTCAGCGGCCAGCTGCAGGCGGAGATTTTCGCATGCGCCCTCGGCAAGGTCTACACGTTCGGGCCGACGTTCCGTGCCGAAAACTCCAACACGTCACGGCATCTGGCCGAGTTCTGGATGGTCGAGCCGGAGATGGCGTTTTACGACCTGAACGACAACATGACGCTGGCCGAGGCCTTTATCAAGCGCATCATCAAGGACGCGCTGGAGCAAGTGCCCGAGGACATGAAGTTCTTTCAGGAGCGCATCGACAAGGACGTGCTGACCCGGCTCGAAGGCATCCTCAAGAGCAGCTTCCTGCGCGTGCCGTACACCGAGGTGATCGACGTCCTGACGAAGTCCGGCCAGACTTTCGAGCATCCGGTAAAGTGGGGCATGGACCTGCAGTCCGAGCACGAGCGGTTCCTGACCGAGCAGCACTTCAAGAACACCGTCATCCTGCACGATTACCCGCGCGAGCTGAAGCCGTTCTACATGCGCGTTAACGACGACGGCAAAACGGTGCGTGCGATGGACGTGCTGGCCCCCGGCGTCGGCGAGATCATCGGCGGCAGCCAGCGCGAGGAGCGCGCCGACGTGCTCGAGCAGCAGCTCCGGATCAAGGGGCTGGAGCCGGCCGCTTATCAATGGTATCTGGACCTGCGCCGTTACGGCACGGTACCACACGCCGGCTTCGGCCTGGGGCTGGAGCGGACGCTGCTGTTCCTGAGCGGCATGGGCAACATTCGCGACGTGATTCCATTCCCGCGCACGCCGGGCAGCGCCGAGTTCTAGCTTTTACTCGTGGGCCAGCTTGGCCAGCCACGCCGCCAGCAGGTCCGGATCGACGGGCTTGACCTGAAAGTCATCGAAGCCCGCTTCGAAGGCGTGCCGGCGCGCATCGAGATCGCCGTAGGCGGTGTACGCCATGAGCCGCAGGTGGCTGCCGAGGGCCGCACGCAGCCGGCGCAACTTCATAGCCATCGAGGCGCGGCAGGCCGATGTCGACCAGCGCCACGTCGGGATGGCCGAGCTTCGCCATCGCCACGCCTTCGATGCCGTCGGCGGCCACGTCGACGTGGTAGCCGTGGAGTTGCAGGAGGGTGCGTAGCGACTCGCGTCCGTCGCGGTTGTCCTCGACAATCAGGATATAAAGGGGCCGATCGGCGCCTGCGCGGATCGTCCCTGGCTCCGCAGTAATCACCATCTCGTGCCCTCCGCGGGTCGCGTCGTGAGCTCGTCGCCGCCCTAACACAAGAAGGCGAGGAGTGGAAGGGCAGTCGTAGAAATGAGCAAACCAGGTGCCGTTGGCGTCAGCGCTTCGTCTCACGCCGCCATTCGACCACCGCCGCAAACGGGCTGTCCTCGCGCGCGGCGGCTGCACCGTGCGGCTGCCCCCCTCGAAGATCCAGAGCAGCGACACCATTTCCTTGTCCACCACGTCGTAGGTGCCGGTGCCGCGCATCCGGGCGTGCGCCTTCGTGACGTAGTTCTTGTTGAAGGTGTGCGTGTGCAGTGCGGCGATGTAACCCGCGTAACTCACGGTCGCGACGCCGTTCCTGATACGCTCGACCGTGCCGGTGAACTCGACCTCCGTCACCTCGCTCGGACGCGGCATCGTGGAGCGGTCGCTGACGATCGACAGGCACCGGCTGAACTCGCTGGCGACCTTGCCCGCGAGGTGCCAGCTCTTGCCCTTGACCGGCTCCGGCGGCGCGAACTCCTTCCATTCCTTGGCCGTGAACGCGGCCTCGTCGAGCGCGCCCTGGCCGATGCCCTTGTTCTGAAAAAAATAGCGCATCTGGCAGGCGAGCGTGACACCGCCGTCGGCCAGCACGCCCTTGCCCCAGTGCGGCATCACATCCTTCGGCTCCGGTTTGCGCACGGTCAACGACCCGGCTTTGGCGAGAGCGGCGTCGATCGTCGCCGCCACCTCGTCAGCCCATGATTCCCGCGTCTTGAAATCCTGGTGGCCGGCCAGCACCGTACCGTCGGGGGCGATGATCCAGATACCCTGGTACTGGTTTTTCTGGCTGCGGGCGCCGCGGAAGAATTCGCCGGCCTCGTCCTTGGCCTCGCGGATCTTGTAAAGATTGGCGGCCACCGGCACGAAATTCCGTGTCACCTTATCGACCACCCGGCGATCCGACAGCGGGCCCGCACGGAGCCCCTCGGCGAAACCTCAGCACCGGCCCAACGGCTCATCGCCGCTGACGTACAGAAACATCGGCCGTTTTTCCTGGCGGGCGGCCTTGAGGCCTTCAGTGGCGTCGGTGTACCACGGAATGTCCCGCCAGCGCAGCACGGCATCGTCGAGCCGGACCAGCTTGGCCATCGCGTACAGTGCGTCCGTTTCGGCGGTCAGGGGATCGCCGGCGCCGCCAGCAGCGGTCAGCGTCAACAGCCCGGCCAGGCCGAGCGCGGGAAATGGCAGTCGCATGAGCATCTCCCAATTGGTTGGGATTGTTTACGTTTAGCGCTCGCAGGCGATGTGTGGGGGCTGGCCCTTGCACTTCGCCTGCGAGCGCTAAACGTAAACAAGCATAGCCCGCGGAAACGCGTTTGGCATTCGCGGCCGTAGGCGGTAGGATGGCAGGAACGAACCATCCCGTTTCCTTCAGGGCGACTGCCGTGTCTTACCCGCGTTTCCTGCGTCTTCGGCAAAACTTCCCCCGGCCGCGCGTCGATAACATCCCCGCCGCCGTGCGCACCGCGCTGGAAAAGCTCCGCCTCGGCGGCGCGATCAAGGCCGGCCAAACCGTCGCGCTGACCGCCGGCAGTCGCGGTATCGCGAACATCCCGGTCGTGCTCAAGAGCATCGCCCAGCATCTGCGCGACCTCGGGGCTCGGCCGTTCCTGGTCCCGGCCATGGGCAGCCACGGCGGCGGCACCGCCGAGGGCCAGCGTGCGGTGCTCGAAAGCTACGGCATCACGGAAGACTTCGTCGGCGCACCATCCGCACTTCGATGGAAGTGGTGATGCTCGGCAACACCGCCGACGGTTGGCCCGTTTATTTGGACAAGAACGCCTCCCAGGCCGACCATATCGGCGTCGTGGCCCGCGTTAAGCCGCACACCAGCTATCACGGGCCGGTCGAGAGCGGCCTCATGAAGATGATGATGATCGGCCTGGGCAAGCACGTCGGGGCCGCGATGTACCACCGCATCCTGCTAGAGCAATCTTACGATCCCGTCGTCCGCGCCGTCGGCCGCCACATGCGCGCCAGGGCGCCGATCGCGTTCGGCATCGGCCTGGTCGAGAACGGGTTCGATGAGACCGCCCTGGTCGAAGGCGTCTTGCCGGCCGACTTCGAGCCGGCGGAGGAACGCCTCCTGGTTAAGGCGAAGGAATGGCTGGCCCGGTTGCCGTTCGCCAGCGCCGACCTGCTCATCATCGACGAGATCGGCAAGGAGATCAGCGGATCGGGCATGGACACCAACGTGGTAGGCCGCAAACGCGCCTTCAAGAGCAAGCCGCCGGAGAACCAGCCGGAGATGCGCTTCATCTTCGTGCGCGGCCTGTCGCCGCACACGCACGGCAACGCCGCCGGTCTGGGCTTCGCCGACTTCACCACCAGCCGGCTGGTCAAGAACATGAACTATCGCGCGACGGTCATCAACTGCGTGACCAGCGGCTATCCGGAGGGCGCGAACCTGCCGGTACACTACGACAGCGACCGCGAGGTGTTCGACGCGGCCTTGTCGATCAACGGGACGCGGTCGCCGGAGCAAGCGCACATCATCCACATCCGCAACACGATGACGCTGCACGAGGTCGAAGTGTCCGAGCCGTGTCTGACGGAATTACGGCCGGCGACGGATTTCGAGGTTGTGCGGGGGCCGTATGAATTGACGTTCGATGGCGAGGGGAACGTGGCGGCTGTCTAACGCTACACGAAAACTTCCGAAGTCTCGGAGACTTCGGAAGTTTGGAAATCCGCCGCCGGCGGTTGGGAACATTCGGATTTTGGAATTGTTTCGGATTTCGGATTTCGGATTTCGGATTTCCCCGCGGCGGGTCGCCTTGCATTCATGGGGACAGGGTTTACAATCGAGAGGGGAGACTAGAGAAGCTGTGCGGCCAAGCCTTGGCGCCGCACAACCGTTTCAATCGTTACTTTCACATCGGGCCCGTTGTTAGCTGGGCCGGAGTCGCGCAGCCATGGTTCAAGGTTATTTCACGCTTCAGGAAGCCGCCCAGCACCTCAACATCACGCTGGACGAGTTAAAAATGATGGCGCAGAAGGGCAAGATCCGCTCCTTCCAGGACCGCGGCACCCTGCGCTTCCGCATCCAGGACGTTCAGGAGCTGGCCCGCCAGCGCGGCGTGACGAGCGAGCCCGATCTCGTCCTGGGTGAGGCCAGCCTGCCGCCGAAGAAGGGCGATGGCCCGCGCTCGCCGAAGTCGCCGGCCGGGGGGCCCAAGACGCCGCCGCGCTCGGAAGTGCCCGAGGTCTTCGACTTCGAGTTTGACGACGAGAGCGTCAACCTCGGCGGCGATCCTGTCCCAACCCCGTCGGCCAGCAAGAAGGGCATAAAGCCCAAGAGCGGCACCACTCCCAAGAGCGGCATCCAGCCACGCAGCGGCCAGGTCCCGCAGGCCAAGGACCCGCCCAAAAGCGGCGCCCCGAAAAGTCCCGTGCAAGTCAAGAGCGGCGCCCCGCCCAAGAGCGGCGGCCAGCCCAAGAGCAGCGCGCAGCCCAAGAGCGGCGTCACCCCCCGCAGCGGCGGCGTGACCCGCGATGCGGAAAAACCCGGCAGCGACAGTGACGTCAAGCTCGTGGCCAGCAGTAGCGAGGTCAGCATCTCGGTGGCACCCGATAGCGACATCAAGCTGCGTGAAAAGGGCAGCGGCGCTCCCAAAACGCCTCTCAGCGTCCAGGCGCCCAAGTCGGGCGGCAAGAGCGGGCCGCCGTCCTCCGATCCGACCAAGAAGGGGGCCTCCAAGCTCGGCCCGCGCTCGCCGCAGCCCGCCGCCGACAGCGGCGTCCGCCTCGTGCCGATGGACAGCGACAGCGACGTGAAAATCGTCCAGGGCGCCGACGAGGTGCCGCTGGGGCAGCAACCGTCGTCCACGCTCGCCGACAGCAATGTCCGGCTCGAAAAGGTCCAGTTTCCGGCGCCGGAAGACTCCAGCACCATGCTGACCGACGAGATCAACCTCGACGAGGAGCTGCGCAAGGAAGAGGAACGGCAAAAGCAGCAGCCCAAGAAGCCGAGCAAGCTCAAGCCGAAGTCGGAGCTGAAGTTCCCGACCACCTCACCGTTCGAGCTATCCGATTCGGACGTGGGTTCGCCGTCCTCGGTGACGCCGGCCGCCCCGCCGGCCAAGGAGAAACCGGCCAAGAAGCCGTCCGACAGCAGCGACTTCGAGATGACCGCCGCCAAGGAAGACAGCAGCAACTTCGACCTGACGCCTGCCAGCCCGGATGACAGCAGCAATTTCGACCTCAAGGTGGCGCCCGGCGACAGCAGCGGCTTCGAGATTGCTGCCCTCAAGGACGACAGCAGCGGCAACTTCACCGCCGCCCCCTCGGGCGACAGCGTGGAGCTCACACCCGCCGGCAGCAGTGAGGACGACTTCAGCCTGGAGCTCGAGGACAGCGAGTCGGCCCTGGGCGGTGAAGGCGGCGGCGAATTGACCGCGCCGGCCAGCGGCATCAACCTCGGCAACCCGATCGACGCCGGCATTTCGCTGGAGGAGCAAAAGGGCAGCGACGACAGCCTCGAGTTCGATCTGAGCCTGGAGCCCGAAGCCACGCCCAAACCGGCCCAGATGAAGCCGGTCGACGGCGGCGAGGAAGGCTCCAGCGAGTTCGAGCTGAGCCTGGAGCTGGGCGATGACGGCGCCAAGAAAGCGCCCAGCGCGGCCGATTCCGACAGCGAATTCGAGCTGACGCTCGACGATTCCAGCGGCGAGATGCAGGCCGAAGCCGGGGCCGCGGCCAAGAGCGGCGCGGGCGAATCACAGGACATCTTCGAGAGCGACTTCGAGATCCCCGCCCTGCAAGAGGAGGGCGCGGCTGAGCCGGCCACGGTCGACACCGAGCTGGAGTCGAGCGATTTCGACCTGGCGCTGGACGATTCCGAGCTCGCCGCCGACGAGGAGAGCGGCAGCCAGGTCGTCGCGCTCGACGAGGAAGAGGTCGAGCCGGTCGCCGAGGACGAGGAGGTCGAGGTCAACGTTGACGAGGAAGCCGGCTTCGGCGAGCTCGAAGGCGAGGAGGGGGAGGCGGAGGGCGAGCTCGACGAGGCGGACGACACCCGTCCGGCCCGCGTCGAGGTTCGCGAAAAAATCCTGCGTCCCGCGCCGTGGGGCCCGGTGCCGGCGGTCGTGATGTTGCCGTGCGTGGTGGTCATGCTGCTGGTCGGCCTGGTCGGCTTCGAGCTGGTGCAAAGCTCCGTCGGCCATCGCCCCCCCGGCATGCTCACCCGCGCCCTCAACGACAACGTGCTCGTCAATTTCGGTTCGCCGAAGCTGGCGAAGTAATCCTTTAGGCGAGCGGCAGGACTTCATTCAACGGCCACCGAGGGCTGGCAACAATGGAGCGCCGCCGTCGCGCTGCAATCGCTGCCAGCGCTGGGCCCAGTCGGCGCTGCTCAGCGGGACCACGTTGCCCGCGCTAAGGATGCGGCGGCACGCAACCACCCCGGCGAGTCGGACCAACTCCTCTGCAGTTCCTGAAACCGGGGTCGTCATCGTTTGCAGATCGTAGCCTACGAGGGAGCCGGAAAAGCCGCCGACGATCGCTCGGTGCTCTCCAGCCGGAATGGCTAGCTCAAGGTCGAAGGTCGGCTTGAGATTCCAGAGTGGCCCGGCCGCAGTCTTTGTCCGCCAGTCGGTGATCTGCAAACTCTCGGTGCCAAGGCTGACTAGCCACCGACGGTCCGAGGTGAACGCAAAATCCTGCAGCAAGGATGGGTGGAGCGACAGCCCGTCCTTCAGTTTGCCCGCTGCCCAGTCCCAGATGCGGAGCCGGCCATCGTTGCAGCTCGTGATCAATTCCGTTCCGTCTGGAGAAAACCGGAGCCGGATAACGGTTTGGGGATGCTGCAACCGGACCAGCATTTTTCCGGTCGTCAGATCCCAAAGCCGCGCCACGCTGTCCCAGCCGCCCGTGGCCAGCAGCGCTGGAGTGGTGGGGTTAAAAGCGACATGTTGCACGCGTTCGTTGTGCGGTAATTTGTGCAAAAGCCGTCCACTCTCTGGGTCCCAGACGTGAACGTGCGGCGTCATCTCCCAGGTCACCAGGAAACTCCCATCCGGACTGAACCGAGCCTCGCCGTTGGACCACCATTGGTTGGCGTTATGACGTTTGGCACGCACGCCGGGATCCAGTTCATGGGTGATGGTTCCCTTTCCCGGATCGACGAGCAGGACATGGTAATCGGCGCAGACCACGGCCAAGCTGCGGCCATCCGGACGAAAGGCCAAACCGCGCGGCTCGCCGGGAGTGGGAATCGGTCCAGCGAGCCGCGTTCCACTCTTCCAGTCCCAGAGCTGGACGTTGCCGCTTTTGCCGTCGAGCTCGAAGAGGCGTTTATCCCGCTCCTTGGGCGTGCGCGCTGTTGAACTGGATGTGGCCACCTGATTGCCATCCGGGCTAAAGGCTGCATCAAGCAGAATGCCGCCAGGATCGAGGGGCGGACCTGCAGTCTTTCCAGTCTCCGCTTGATAAACTCGTGTTTCCAGCTGGGTCCCCTCTCGGTTACTGGTTCCCCGAGGGAGAACAAACCGGCCGTCGGGCGAGAGCGCTGGCAAGGTGAC
Source organism: uncultured Gemmataceae bacterium (assembly GCA_963834865.1). Classification (GTDB taxonomy): domain Bacteria; phylum Planctomycetota; class Planctomycetia; order Gemmatales; family Gemmataceae; genus CAWIDK01. Next base: position 97,024 of record CAWIDK010000001.1, on the reverse strand, counting down.
CTCACCGGCACTCAACGTGTAGCCCTTCGGCGGTCCCTCGGGCAAGCGCCACAGGCAGATCATCCCATCCGATTGAGCGGTAGCCAGATATCGGTCATCGCCTGAGAGGCTGACTCGCACCACCGGCATGGAACGGAATATCGAAGGATGACAAGGGAGGAGAGTATCACCGGAGCGATCATCTGTGAACCAGAACCGGACCGTTGAGTCAGTACCGCAGGTGACAAGTTTTTTGCCGTCCGATGTGAAGGTCACGTCTTGATTGACAGACCAGGGCTGCGGTGCGGGGATGGCCGCGATAACCGTTTCGCCCGGCTCGCGCGGCGACTTGACCTGCCGGGTCTGCGCGTCCAGGAGTCGTCCTTCCTGCGGCCAAAGCGCTGCCACACGATTCCCCTGTGGACTGACCGCGAATTTCCACAACCAATCCTGTCCTGGGGGAGCGCCAACCTTTTTCAGAAGCTTTCCGGTCCTCGCAGACCGCCATACGAGATCGAATTTTCTGGGGGGTTCTTCTTCTTCCACTTCCACGGTCAAAAGGGTCTGGTCAGCCGCGACGAACCGTGGGGCGACCTGCGCAGGTCCGCCCTGGTTCATGTCATGAAATTGGTACTCACCGAGCGTATGTGGAACGGGCGCAAACAACGGCTCATCTTGCCCCGGTTCAACTCGGAACACCCGGGCCTTCAGATCGCGGGCGGAAGTAGCCAGCAGATCTCCCGCGGCACTAAAGGACAGGGATGTCACTGGCCCGCCGTGAGCCAGCAAGGAGGTAACATACTTTTTCTTTTCGGAATCCCACACGCGGGCTCCATCCGCCCCGCCCCAGGCCAGGTGCTTGCCATCGCCGCTGAAGGCCAGCACGGTAATCTCCCGGCCCGCGTCCACCATGTCCACGGGGCGGAACTCGGGCGGGGCCAGAAGGCGGATCGGGCCCGCTTTTTCAGCAACTGCCAGCAAGCCGCTGCCAGGCTGCCAGGCCGCAGCCGCGCCCTTGGTCGCCGCTTCTGGCAGCGGAACCAATATTTTGCGAGGCCGGTGCCATACCAGGCATTCTCCCGTACTTGCTATCACCAGGAGGTAGTCCCCGTCGGGCGAAAAACGCAACGTCCTCACGCGATCCAGGTTTGCCTGAAAGCCTGGAATGGCAAACGTCCCTTCCGGAAGAGACACCTGCCGAAGCCAATTGCATATGCGAATGCGATTGAGTTCTTCTTGGTGAGGCTCATCCTTGGCCAGCTGGAGGGCACGTGCGAACCACAGCAGCGCCAGCGAGTCATCGCCTTCCCGGCTGGCCGTCAGTCCGGACGCACCACAAAGATCGATCAGCTGTCGCTGGGTGTCCCGCCGGGCCTGGTCGGCCTCTTGCTTGGCGTTGGCCTCGCTGCGAGCGTGCGCGGCCTCGTCCTGCCGGGCCTCTTCCGCCCGGACCCCAAAGACGACCGAGATCACCGTGGCGGCCAACAGCGACATGACGACGCTGAGCAGCGACGCCGCCACCAGTGGGTTCCGGCGGCACCAGCGCCAGCTCCGTTCCAGCCGGCCGACGCGCCGCGCCCGGATCGGCTCGCCCGCGCAAAACGCTCCAAATCCTCCGCCAATTCCTGCGCCGAGCCGTAGCGTTTGGCCGGTTCCTTGCGCAGACACTTCAAACAGATCGTCTCCAGGTCACGCGGCACCTTGGCGTTTAACTGGGTCGGCGGCACCGGTTCATTCCTTACCTGATGCAGCGTGTCCAGCGACGTCGCGGCCCGGAACGGCGGCCGACCCGTCAGGCACTCGTACAGCACCGCGCCCAGGGAGTAAATGTCGCACGCCGGCCCCAGCTCCTTGGTATTGCCCCCCGCTTGCTCCGGGGCCATGTAACTCGGCGTGCCCATGATCGACCCGGCTTGGGTCTTGCCCGCCTCATCCAGCTTCTTGGCCAGCCCAAAATCGCTGATTTTGGGCGTGCCGTCATCCGCCAGCAGCACGTTGGCCGGCTTCAAGTCGCGGTGAATCACGCCTTTGGCATGTGCCGCCTGCATCGCCCCGGCCAGCTTCGCCAGCAAAGTGGCGGCCTCGCGCGGCGGCAACGGCGTTCCGGCGAGTTTCTTTTCCAGGCCGCCGCCGCCGCAGAACTCCAGCGAAAAGTACGGCAAGCCGTCGTGTACACCGACCTCGAAAATCTGCACGATGTTGGGATGCTGCAAGCGCGCGATCGACTCGGCCTCGGTGCGGAAGCGCTCCAGGTCGCCGCCGGTGGCGTGGCCGCCGGCGAGGATCATCTTCAGGGCCACCGTGCGCTGCACGCGCGGTTTGCCGCGCCTTGTACACGACGCCCATGCCGCCGCGGCCCAGCTCCCCGAGGATTTCGTAGCCGCCGAGCGTCTGCGGCGGCGGCAGCGTCGCGACCGTCGCCGCATGCCCTTCGCCTTGCCCGTCGGTGGTTGCGGCGATCGCATGCATCTGGCGCAGCGCGTCAAGGCGGCATGCGACTTCCGGGATCAGCTCGGGGCAATCGCGACACAGGTCGGTCGCCGACACATCCTGGCCACGCGCCTGCTCGCCTTGCCAGCGCGAGAGCAGCTCATCCAGACGGGTTTCATCGCTCACGCGGCCCTCCCTCGCTAACCCAGCGGTGCGCCGGCTGGTTCGTCGTACGCCAGGCCCGGAAACCGGCCGTACAGCAGCTTTTGCAGGCGCAGGCACGCCGCTCGCCAGCGCCGCCGTACTGTACGCTCGTTTACCCGGAACAACTCGGCCGCCTGGGCATGCGACCAGCCGTGATAGTACAGCAGGCTGATCACTTCGCGCTCCTCGGCCGGCAGTTCCTGCACCGCCTCATGGAATCGCTGCCACAACTCCAGCTCGTCATCCGGACCCGTCGATGGGCTTGCTGCCGGTTCGACTCCGATAGCGGTCGAATCGCCAGCTGCCGCCATGCCCACGCGCCGGGCCCGGGTTGCCTGTCGAGCCAGGTCGAGCAATTCCCGGCGCATCTGCTCGGCGGCCAGGCCGAAGAAATCGCGGACCGACGTGGGCCGCACCACTTCGAGAGCCCGCAAGAGACGCAGCAGCGCATTCTGCAGCACGTCGCCGGTATCGGCCCAACCGCGCACGGTGGGAAAGCGGCCGAGCATCTTGCGCAAGCCGCTCGAGGCGGTCGCCGACGCCGCGGAGTAGCTCGTCGCGCGCTGCCAGCTCGCCGGCCTGAAATCGATCCAGCCAGGCGTGGAGCTGCAAGGTGTGTAGCGAAGGAGCCGTCATGGAACGCACACGCAAGAGGAGCAATGGGTCAGCGAGCCGGATTCGCCTCAGTGTTTTGAGTATACCAGGCAGCTTGCGGCAATCCGCCTTTTTTTCGGCCAAATCCATGCTTTCCGCGAGGTAAACTCGGGGAAAGGGATTTTCTTGCGAAATCGGTGTCCGGTTTTCGGTCGGCGGACGCTACCAGGATGAACAACCACGGTGCGGCCCGGCGCGTGCCGAGCGGCGGTCACGCCCGGGGAAACCGCAACCGCCCTTGCCGCAAGGACATCCAGGAGTAACCCGCGATGGCCCGGATCATGATCAACTTTTTTTGCGAATCGGTGTCCGGATTTTAGTTGGCGAACGCTTCCAGGATGATGGACCACGGTGCGGCCCGGCGTGTGCTGAGCCCGTGGAAAACCGTAATCTCCCTTGTGGCAAGCACATCCAGGAGCAATAATGATGCCGTTGCAGGACATCACGCAGGACGAGCTAGACGAGATCTTCGGCGCCGGCATGCGCCGCTTTCGTCCGGCGTCCCGAGGTCGGTGGTTCAGACATTCCCGTCGCCATCGAGGCGCAGCCCGTGGGCGGTCTTGACCGTACCGTCGCCCCAGGAACGCAGGAATTGGCCGTGCTTATCGAAGACCACGGTCGGCTGCTTGCCGCGGTGAAAAACGAACAGGTTGTCGTCCTTATCGGTCGCGACCGCGGTCACCAGCCCAAACTTAAATCCAGGACAAACTTTTTCCCAGGGTCGTCCCTGGACTGTTGAATCAAACTTGCAGGCAATTCGCGGAGATCGCATCATGGCACGGAATTGGTTGCGGACGTGGCTGAATCGCTTATGCGGTCGCACTCAGTGGGAAATTCGCAGGAAAAGCTCTGCGCGGCGCCAGCGGTCGCTTCTGTTGCTGGAAACACTTGAGGATCGGATAACGCCAACAGCGATCCCTGCGCTGGGGCAGACGGGCAACCAGCTGCTGCCAGCAATCGTCAGCAGCCCCTCAAGCGTGGCTACGTCAAATCCGAGTCTGATTGCCCAGGAAGGAGATAATGTTGATTGTCCCGACGACTTCGGCGGTTTCACATCGATCGATGGAAGCCCTTATTGTGTAGGCCCCAATAACAAATTGTACCAGATTTTCTCGCCAACCGACGATCCCTACATCATTGTAAATGGCGTGGAGATACCGACCGGTGACGAAAAGGAAAACACTCCGCAGCAAGTTTCCGGTGCATTCCTAGCTATCCCGCCCCAGCTCGCCCAGGCCAATGCGGGGGTACTGTCCTTCACCGACGTTGAGCAAGATCAATCCCCCACCTGCTCTTTTGCGGCCACGCTCTCCGCGGTCTGCGCGCCAACTTCGACCTGGCAGACAATATCTGCTTCGTGCAGGAACTCGGCCCGAATGATTTCCTTTTCGGGGTGCGGCTTTACACCCCGAATGCCCAGGGGACATACCAACCGGTTTGGATCAACGTGCCGTTCGATGGCACGATGTACCCCACGGACCTGCTCTCCACGGATCCGAATGAATATTGGCCGACCCTGTTTCAGCGGGCCTATCTTACCCTCGCTCAGGAAACCGGCGTCAGCGCAGAAAACATGGGGCAAGCGTACGAGGCATTGACTGGCCAGCCGTATAACTCCGGCAGCATCAGCAGCAGCGACATTTCCCTCGCCAGTACCCTTTCCGCAGACCTCGACGCCGGCGAGCCCGTAGTCGCTGGGACGGTGAGCAGCGGCCCCTTGATCCTGGATTCATCCGGGATCATATCGGATCACGCCTACACCGTGCTGGGGATCGATTCCGGCCCGTCCGGAACCTACGTGACCGTCCGCAACCCCTGGGCTCAGGACACCGACTGGACGTATTATACCAACGACCCCTCCGTGCCTCTGACCCTCAGCCAGGACGCCGCCATGCGCCAGGGCCTGGATGGCACCAACGATGGAATCCTCCGCATCCCCTGGTCCACGTTTACTAGCGACTTTGCCGCTTACATTGCCGGCAGCAACTTGTTCGGCCCGTCGTTGAACACCCCCGAAAGCAAGACACCACCGGTATTCCCCGAAGCGGGACTTGGACCGCAGACCGTCACCGAGGGAGACACGCTCAGCCTCAACGTGGCGGCGGTAAGCCAGGACGGCGGCACCATCACCTATTCCCTCAGTCCCAACAACGACCCTTACGACGGCGCTAGCCCCGGAAGCGTAAACCCGACCACAGGGCAGTACACCTGGACCCCGGGCCAGTATGGTGATTACAACGTCACCGTGATCGCCCAAGAGAGCCCGGTAGACTCGTACAGCCTGACGTTCCAGGTCGATGTGCTGCCCAAGGTGGCGGACGTTGGCAGCTTCACCGCCGGCAGCGCGGCCATCAGCGCAGCCAACCCGCAGATCACGTTGACCGTCAGCAACGTCGTAGCCACAAGTCAGATAGGCGAAGTCGAGATCTATCGCGACACGAACCATACAGGCATATTCGATCCTAACACCGACCAGCTGCTCGCCTCCCTGCCTTATAACAGCACTGGGACCTATGTGTTTGCCGCGTCGGGCTCAGCGCTCTCGAACCTGACCCCTGGAGTTAACGAGACGTTTTTCGCCCGAGCGTACCTCAATGCAAACGACACGACGTACTACGGCGCGCCGGCGTCGTTGACCGTGCAGGTCATCGCAGGCGAGTCGTTGCCGCCCCTGGTTGCACCCGCGGGAGTCGAAACGCTTGTCAACCCTTCGTCCGACTTCCAGGGCCATCCCCTGGTTGCCTACGACGGCAGCGACAACAGCGCGGTGTTTTGGACCGACCAGACGACCCACCAGATTTACATGCAGCGCTTTGATTCCACCGGGACGGCCATCGGCGGAGCGACCTCACTCGACCTGGTGCAGGGCACGGCCGACGATGTCGCCATGCTCGCCAACGGGCACTTCGTCATCCTCTGGACAGACCTGAGCGACGACTTGCTCACCAAGGAGTTTAACGCCGACGGCACCGCATACGATCCGGACACTTACACTTATAACGTAGTGGACACGAGCGGCACGACCCTGCCCAGCGCCCGCATCGCCATCAGCGCGGTGGGCGAGTATTCCGTCGTCTACGCCGACGGCCCTTCCTTCACGGCGACGGCTTATCTCGCCCGCTTCTCCAACGGCTTCTCCTATGCCACCGTGCCGCTCGACAGCGGCGATGACGCCGGCGAGTTGGCCGTGGCAATGGATTCCAGCGGCGCGACCGTCGCCGGCTGGGTCGATGCCACAACCGATCAGGTCATGGGCCAGCTCTTCAACGCCGACCCGAGAAGCCCGGTCGGCAGCCCCGTGGTGCTGAATACCGGCGTGGGCAGCGTCGTGGTTAGCGACTATGGCTTCGCCCTCGCCCTGGACGACACGGGGCGCTCGGTGTTTGTCTGGGCAGCTTACAATGGTACGACCGACGTTCTCATGGCCCGGCGCTTCCTGCCCGATCTCACTCCGGTGGACCCGGCGGAATTCCAGGTCAACGACTCCAGCAGCGGCAACGTAAGCCAGCCGCGAATCGCTTTTCAGGCCAATCGCTTCGTTATCACGTGGATGAGCACCGGCGCCAGTAATCAGGTCTTCGCTCAGGCTTATAGTTGGGACAACACCTTGCGCGCCCTGGGCGGCGACTTCCTTGTGCCGACCACCACGACCGGCTCGCAAACGGATCCCGTTGTGGCCGTCGATGACAGCGGCACGAACTTCCTCGTCGGCTGGCAGAGCATGGCCGGACCCAGCGACCCGGGCGTCACGTACATCAAGCGCTACACGAGTCTGGACGCCACGCCTTCGGGATTCGCCCTCCAGGCGCTGCCGCCGCAGACCAGCAGCCTCCTCACCATTCCGGCGAATCCGCAAGCCGGCGCACTGCTGGGGCAATTCACCGATCCCTTGCCGGGGACCTGGACCTACACCCTCGTCTCCGGCCCCGGCGACACCGACAATGCGTCGTTCCAGATCAGTAGTGACGGCTTTCTGTCCATGACTCAAGCCGGCGTCACCAACGGCATCAAGGCACACTACCGCATCCTGGTCCTGGCCACGCCCGCCTACGGTGTGCCCGTCGAGCAAGTATTCGATTTCGGAACGGCCCAGACCGGGCCGGTCAACCTCGGCCAGCTCGCGCCGACGGTCAGCCAGGCCTACGCCGTGGCCTACCAGGCCAACGGCGACTATATCCTGGTCGGCGAAAGCTTTGCCTTGGGTTTCGCCGGCAACACCGTGCTGGCGCCTATCTCCCCGACGGCACTCTCGATCCCTCCTTCGGCGGCACGGGCCTGGTCGTCTCGCCTGTGCTGGACGGCTTCAACTACGCAAGCCAGGTCGTCGTGCAGCCCAACGGCCAGATCGTGGTAGTTGGCTTTGGCAACCCCGGCCTTGAAAGTGCCAGCGATGTCGTATTTGTGGCCCGCTACAACGCCGACGGCACACTCGACACCTCCTTCGGCAACGCCGGCGTTGCGACCGCCTTCGACAGCAACGGCGCCAACCTCGCCATGGCGCGTGCAGGCCGACGGAGACGTGGTCGTCGCCGGAAACAGCAACGTGGTCCGCCTCCTGCCCGATGGAACGCTCGACTCCGCCTTCGGCGCGGGCGGCACAGTGACGCTGGCTCTTGGCGGGAGTTTCGAGCAAGTCAGCTCGCTCGCAGTTGAGCCGGACGGCGACATCGTGGTGGCCGGCTATGTGGACATTTCCAGCAAGGACGACCCATTTGTCGCCCGCCTGCTGCCGAACGGCAGCCTGGACGCTTCTTTCGGTGGCGGCCCCGGCTACGTGGTCACCACCTTGCTGACCGGCAATCAAGAACTCGAGAAGGTCGCCGTGCAGGGCGACGGCAAGATTCTGCTCGGCGGCGCTTTCGGCATCTTGGGGTACAACGCCGATGGCACTACCGACACCACGTGGGGCAGCGCTGGGCTGGTTGCGACAAGCTCGGAATCAAGCCTGGTCGTCCCGATCGTCGGCCTGTGCGTGGAACCCGACGGCCCGATTCTCGCCGCCGGCCAGGTCTACAACGGTACGGACTACAAATTCATCTTCCTGCGCTACACCACGGCGGGCGCCATCGTCAATACAGAAACCACCGATTTCGGAGCGAATGATCTCGCCAAGGGCATCGCGCTCTCGGACAACGGCGAAGTGGCCATCGCAGGCTATACGGGGGCGGTCGACGGCAGCGTGTACGACTTTGCCGCCTGGCAGATCAGCGTCAACGGCGATCCGACTGCCAGCGTTCAAGGGCCATCGGTTGGCGCGAACGGTGTGCCCATCTCGCTGACGCTCGGCGCGGTATCCGCCTCGCTGCTCGCCGAAGCCGCTGGTTTTACCTACCAGGTCAACTGGGGCGATCAGACCGGCGTGCAGACCATCCAGGGGCTCGACGGCTTGCAAGTGCCGCACACCTATGCCGCGGACGGCGACTACGTGATCCAGGTGACGGCAACAGACGTGAACGGCCTGACGAGCGCGGTCTCCAGTTTCGGCGTCTCCATCCTGAACGAATTAGGCACGGACAATCTGCTTGAAGGTCCGGCGGCCGGCGGCGACTCTGTTATTGTCACCGCTGGCCCGTGGACCGCGACGAGCAACGCTTCGTGGCTGCACACCAGCGCCAGCGACACCGGCGGTGGCCAGGCGACGTTCACCTTTGACGCCAACCCCGGGGCCACGCGCACCGGCACGCTGACCATCGCCGGACTCACGGTGACGGTCACGCAGGCCGGGAGCAGCTATGCTGCAAGCAATCCGGTGGCCACGCTTGTCGGCACCGGGTTATCCGACCCGGGTGCGGTAGCCGTGGACGGCGCCGGCAACGTCTATTTCGCGGATACCGGTGACAATGCGATCAAGGAATGGGACGCGGCGACGCAACAAGTCACGACCGTAGTTGCCACCGGCTTGGATCTGCCGCTGGGCGTGGCCGTGGATGGGGCGGGCAACATCTACATCGGCGATTACGGCGACCAGGCCATCAAGGAGTGGAACCCGACCACACAGCAGCTCACCACGCTGGTCGCCACGGGTCTGGACAATCCCGAAGGCGTGGCGGTGGACAGCGCCGGCAATGTCTACATCGCCGATACCTTCAACAACGAGATCAAGGAGTGGAACGCAGCCACGCAACAAGTCACCACCCTGGTCTCTTCCGGGCTGAATTTGCCCATCGGCGTCGCGGTGGATTCGGCGGGCAATGTCTACATCGCCGACTCTCGGAATGTCGCGATCAAGGAATGGAATGCCTCGACGCAGCAAGTCACCACCCTGGTCTCTTCCGGGCTGGGTTTCCCCACGGACGTCGCGGTCGATGCGGCCGGCAATGTCTACGTCGCCGACTACAGTGACAACGCGATCAGGGAGTGGAATGCCGACACGCAGCAGCTCACCACCCTGGTCTCCACTGGGTTGAATTTACCCAGGGGCATCGCGGTGGATGGGGTCGGCAATCTCTACGTCGCCGATAGCTCTGACAATGCAATCAAAGAGCTTGTCCGGGCTTACGTGCCAACGAGCGCCGTCGGCGAGCCCGCCACGGCCGGCTCGGATTCCCTGGCCGTGGTGTTGCCGGCGTCGCAATCGCTAACCGGCGTCTTCGCGCCGACGAGCGACCAGAGTTGGCTCAGCATCGGAACCGTCGCCAATGGCGTCGTGAATTTCTCGTTCGCTGCCAATACCACCGGCGCGGACCGCACGGCCCATATCACGGTGCTTGGCCAGCAGATTACTGTCACGCAAGCGGCGGTTTACACAGTCACCAACACGAGCAGCGATCCCACAGTTGCCGGCAGCCTGCCGTGGGCCGTGGTGCAGGCGGACGCCGATACCAGCGGCAGCGTCGCTACGATCGACTTCGCCGCGGGGCCGGGCCAGGTGTTCGCCGCGCCGCAAACCATCACTCTGGCCGGCGGCCTCAACCTGGACAACACAACTGCCGGCGAGTCGATCGTCATTGACGGACCGGCAGCGGGCGTGACCCTCGCGGGGGGCGGTAGCGCGTCGGAGTTCACCGTCGTGTACGTCTCGGCAAACACCACGGCAACCATCGAGAACCTGTCGATTACCGACGGCTACGCCGGCGGGGGCACCTCCTACGAGGGGGGCGGCATCTATAACAGCGGCACGCTGACCGTCCTTGGCTCCACAATCTTCGGCAACAACGCCAGCGGTGGTGCCGGCGGCGGCATTGTCAATTTTGGTTCGTTGGCCGTGAGCGAATCCACCATCGCCGACAACACGGCCGCCAACGGCGGCGGCGTCTACAACTTTGCCCAATTGACCATCAGCAACTCCACCGTTACCGGTAATAGTGCCAACTTCGGCGGCGGCATCAACAATGGCTTCGGCACGCTCACAATGTACAGCACGATTGTGGCCGGCAATACGGCGGGCACTGCTCCCGACATCAATGGCCCCGACTCCGGGAGTTATAACCTTGTCGGCGATGGCTTCGATAGCTATGGGCTTGCAAGTACCAATTTCAACCAGGTCGGGACCGGCGCCAATCCAATCGCGGCGTACCTGGGGGCCCTTGGCGACTATGGTGGACCGACCGACACCGTTCCCCTCTTGCCCGGCAGCCCGGCCATTGGCGCGGGTGGGGCTGTATCCGGAATTACCGCCGACCAGCGCGGCTTTCCGCTTCCCGCCAACAATCCCGACATCGGCGCCTTCCAGGACGGCGGCTTTACCATCAGCGTTCAGAGCGGCAACAACCAGGCCGTGGCCATTGACGCCGCTTTCAACCCGCTCCAGGTCAGCGTGACCGCCGACAATGCCGGCGATCCGGTCGATGGAGGCGTCGTCACCTTCACGATCAATCCCAACGGCGGCGCCGGGGCGACCCTGTCCAGCGGCACGGCCATCATCGCCGCTGGCGTGGCCGGCGTCGCGCCGACCGCCAACGCGACGGCGGGAGCTTACAGCGTCACGGCGGCGGCAGCGGGGGCCAGTGCCGCCTCGTTTAACCTGACCAATAACAAGGGAAGCCAGTCGATCAGCTTCAACCCGCTCGGCCCAGTCACCTACGGCAACGCCCCGATCGTGCTCGGCGCCACCGCCAGCTCCGGCCTGCCGATCTCCTATACCGTGGCGTCCGGCCCCGGCTCGATCACGAACAACACGCTGACGATCGCCGGCGCCGGCACGATTGTCATCCAGGCCAGCCAGGCGGGCAATGCCAACTATAGCGCCGCGGCGCCGGTGCTGCAGAGCCTTGTCGTCGGGAAGGCTACCGACGCCATCAACTTCCCGGTCATGGCCGCAGTGCCACTCGGCGGCACGGTCGCGCTCGACGCCACCGGCGGCGGCTCAACCAGTCCGCTAATCTACACCATCGTGACCGGCTCGGCCGCGATCGACGGCAATGAGTTCACCGGCAAGGCCCTCGGCTTGGTTTTCGTCGAGGCCAGCCAGGCCGGCGATTCGAACTACAGCGCAGCCACAGCGGTCTTCCAGAGCATCCAGGTCGAGAAAGCCCAGACGATCACGTTCACCCAGCCGGCCAGCCCGATCGCCTTCGGCGCCGCAGTCACCTTGACCGCCAGCGCCAACTCCGGCCTCCCCGTCACCCTCTCGATCGCGTCCGGCCCCGCCACGATCACCAGCGGCAAGCTGACGGTGACCGGCGTCGGCAGCATCGTCGTCAACGCCTCGCAAGCCGGCAACTCCACCTATGCCGCCGCCACTCCCGTTCAGCGCACGATTGTCGTCAACCCGGCCAACCAGACCATCACGTTCAACCAGCCGCCCGCCGTCAAATATGGCGTCGGCACGGTCAACTTGAGCGCGACGGTGACTTCGGGCCTCGCGGTCCGCTTCGCGATCACCGGCGGCACCGGCACGGGGATCATTAGCGGCGACGCCCTCACCGTCACCGGCGCCGGCACGATCATCATCCAGGCCAGCCAGCCGGGCAACGCCGACTACAACGCCGCTATGCCGGTGACGCGCACGCTCACCGTCAACAAGGCCGGCCAGACGATCGCCTTCAGCACCCCGACCGCCATCACGTTCGGCGCCGGCGCGATCCCCCTGAGCAGCCTCGGGGCGACTGCCACTTCCGGCCTGGCGGTCACCTACACGGTCGTCTCCGGCCCGGGCACGATATCCGGGAACAACCTGCTGATCAACGGCGCCGGCACGATCATGATCAAGGCCAGCCAGTCCGGCAATTCCAACTACAGTGCCGCCAGCGCGGTGACGCGCTCGCTCGCCGTCAACAAGGAAAGCCAGTCGCTCACCTTCAACACGCTCAGCCCGGTCACCTACGGCAACGCCCCGATTGTGCTCGGCGCAACCGTGAGCTCCGGCCTGGCGATCACATACACCGTCGTGTCCGGCCCTGGAACGATCAGCGGCAACACGCTCACGATCAAAGGGGCAGGCTCGGTCGTCATCAAAGCGTCACAAGCCGGCAACGCCAACTTCAACGCCGCCACCGCTGTTAGCCAGACGTTGACCGTAAACAAGGAGGTCCTGACCGTCACCGCCAACAACGTCACCTGGACCGCCGGCATCCCCAAGCAGCGCCTGACCTTCAGCATCACCGGCTTCGTGGGCACCGACACGCAAGCGTCAATCTTCGGGTCAATCTTCGGATCCGAAGCCCCCGCCCTCTCGACCACGCCCACCGTCAACGCCAGCAACCCCGCTGCCGGCACCTACACGATCAACATCGCCCAGGGAACCTTGATCACGCCGGCCAACTACGTGCTCGACTTCGTTCCCGGCGAGCTGATGGTCAACCCGTGATACGCGAATGCAGCGCGGACAAGAACCCGCTGGCGGCGAACGCCGCGGCCGTGGCCGACCGCGGCGGCCGCGACCACCACGATGGACCAAAGACGCTGGCTACGCTCGCATCGAGGCCTTCCCAACCGTCATCTACAGCTCACCGCCGAACCGGGCTGACGGTGGCGAAGTGGCGAAGTTGGCCCGGTTCTGGTCGCAAGATCTCTCCTCCCAGGGCCTTGCCAAATGCACCTACTTCGCCACCCTGCATTTTTTGCTTGGCGAAGTTGATCAGCGGTCACTCCTTGCATCAGCCGCCAAGGTCCTCGAACGGCACGTTCAGCACCGGGTAGTGCCGCCAGTCGCGATAGTCGAAGTGCCACCATTCCGCTTCGTACACGTCGAAGCCCTCCGCCTCCATCGCGCGACGCAATAGCTCCTGGTGCCAACGCTGCAGTGACGTGCCGCCGAGGTAGTCGGGGTACGAGCGGTCCGAGAACTCGTCGTAGCCGCCGACCATCGGCACCGCCGTGCCGGTCTGCAAATCGTACAGCGTCAGGTCGACGGCGCAGCCGCGGTTGTGCCGTGAGCCTTGCTGCGGGTCGGCGACGAAATGGTGAAACTTCGGCGGCGTCGCGTCCCAGAACGTCTTGGTCACGTACCACGGCCGATACGCGTCGTGGATCAACAGGCCGTAACCTTGCTTGGCGAGTCCCTTGTGGACGCGCAGCAGCGCCTCGGCGGCCGGCTTCTGCATGAACGCCCTGGCGGTAGCGTAGAACGGATTGCCTAAAAAGTTGTTCGTACTGGCATAGCGGATATCGAGCTTGATTGACTTGTCGAGGGCGGTCAGGTCGACGAGGTCCGCCTTGCGCATGAGCGGGCCCTTCTGCTCGGGCAGCGTTGCAGTCCTGGCGGCCTTGAGCAACTCGGCCAGCGGTCGCGTCGGCGGGATCTGGAATGTCTCGCCGGCGCGCGGCAGCGGCCGGCGCTTGAACGGTACGCTGGCGGCGATGATTTCGGTGCAGCGGCCGGCGGCGTCGCGCTTGAAGATGAGCCGGTCGCCGTGGTACAGGCCGTAGTCGGGGAACTTGTAGACCGATTCCGACACCTGCTCCAGCGGATAGAGGAACACCCACTCGATGAGGGCGTGCAGAGCGCCGTCCTTTTCGAGGATGTGCAGCACGTTGTGGTTGGGGCCGTACTCACCGATCACGCCCTCCCACTTCGCGGGGCACGGCGCGGGCCGGGGGACGTCGACGCGGCGATAGACGGCCTGCTCCTTGTCCTTGCCCATGACGAGCGTGCCGTCCTTGAGGTGCACCTTGCCGCCGTAGCCGAGCCAGTCGTCGGTGATGAGGTCGTCGCCGAGCTTGCGCAGCTCGATCTTCATGCCGCCGCGGTGCGGGAAGATCCAGAGCCGGCCGTCGCGCTGGTACAGCTCGACGGTCTTGTCGCCCGCCTGGTAACGGCCGGCCAGCGAACGCGCCAGCTCCTTGCCCACCGGCCCGGTGCGCTCGATGACGGGCAACGGCTTGCCGGCGCGGACCGCGAGCATCAGACGCAGGGCCTCGTCGGCGGCATGGCGGGTGACGGCGTTGGACACGTCGTGCGCCGAGCAGACGATGACGCCGAGCTTGTCGTCGGGCAGGGCGGCCAGCTCGGTGGCGAAGCCGTAGACGGCCCCGCTGTGGCCGACGCGGCGCTTGCCCTCGAACTCGCTGACCAGGAAGCTCAGGCCGAAGCCGGTCTTGTCGCCCTTCTTGGCGAACTGGATTTGCCACATTTTTTCCAGCGTTTCGCGTTTCAGCAGCTGCTTGCCATCCGCGGTCTTGCCGCCAGCGAAGAGGAACTTAAGGAATTTGGCCTGGTCGTTGGCGGTGGAATAAAGGCTGCCGGCCGGCGCCATGCCCATGTCCCACGTCGGCGCGGGGAATTCGCGGCCGTGGTAGGACCACATGACGGCATGGGCGAGCCGTTTGCGCAGGCTCGGCGGCGGGTCGAAACCGCTGTCGGTCATGCCGATCGGGTCGAGCAGCCGGCGCTGGATAAGGCGGTCGAACGGCTCCTTTTGCGTGTGTTCGAGGAGATAGCCGACGGTGGCGAGGGCGGCGTTGGAGTAGCTGGTCTTGGCCTCGGGGTCGTAGACCAGCTCGGTCTGGTTGATGCTCTTGACCGTGGCGGCGAGGGTGGGGCCGGTTTCGTCGAAGTAATTGCCGGCGGGCGATTCGCGGACCAGGCCGCTGCGATGCGAAACCATCTGGCGCAGAGTGATTTTCTTGCTGCTCTTGTTGGTTGGCTGAAAGTCGGGGAGATAATCCTGCACCGGCGCGTCGAGATCGATGACGCCCATTTCGACGAGGATCATGAGCAGCAGCGTGGTGAACGGCTTGGACACGGAGCCGACGCGATAGAGCGTGTCGCCGGTTGCGGGCGTCTTGGCCTCGGGATCCTGCCGGCCGAAGCCGCGCGACCAGACGACGGTCTGATCGTCCACGAGGGCGATTGACAGCGCCGGCAGCTTCTTGGCCTCGACCTCCGCACCGAGCCAGCGTTCCAGCGCGTCGACCGCGGCCGCATATTTTTCGGAAGGCCGTACGTCCGCCGGTGCGGGGAAGGGGACGAACAAGAGGGCGAGGAGGATCGCGGTCAGGAGGGCAAGGCGCCGGCGCATCGAGTTTCTCCGGAAGGGAACACGGTTCGCGAACGTAGGTCAGGCTTTCGAGCCTGACTTACACCGTCAGCCTGGAAAGGCTGACCTACGACGAACGGTACTCAGAGCAATGTATTCGGCGGCGGGGGAATAGAGGTGCGAATGAGCGCCCCACCGGGCTATTGCAGGCTGTCCCGGCGGAGCACCCGCGGGTCGGCCCCCCCTAAGCAGCCGCCGACCGAATTTCGACGATTACCAGGCGCCGCCGCATTCAGCAGCGCGCGGGACCGGTACTGATACCAAGAATCACGCGTTTCTGAACCATTCCAAACCAGCTACCCACCAGGCAGAATAAGGAGGTACAGCCAGGCGAGGATCAGCAAGAGGGGCAAGAGCAGGGGAGCGACCAACCCCAGCCAGAACCGGCAGCGCGGACTTTCGATCCGGGGGGAAATCGGGTATTTTGTAGAGCCTGCTGAGGCATTTCAGCAGCAACGAGCGGTCGTACCTCAAGGCGAGGGCTCCCGCGAGGATGGCAAGGTAGATCAGAGCGCCGGTGCACATCGCCACGAGGGGTACGACGACCCGCAGCTGCGCTCCCAGCGCACCGCCCAATCGCACATGCCGCTGCCCCAGACCCATTGCTGGAAGAAGTCGTGCCAGGACTGGCCGGTGAACGCTTCCAGCTCGGCCTGGAAATCCTTCACGAGCAGGATGCGGAAGTGGTACTTGCGATAGAGATGGCGCATGAAGTCGAAGAAGGCTTGTTCGCCGAGCCGCTCCTCGATCAGGCCGATGACCTTGCTGCCGCGGTCATAGGCGGCGGCGGTGAGGTTGACCAGGTGCTCGTACTTCTCCATATTCTGCACGGTCGGATCGATGTCGCCGCGGGCGCGGGCGCCAATGTAGCTGTAGTTGCGCAGGTCGTCGCGGTGGATGTTCGGCATCCAACCCAGGCCCTCGGCATACTCCAAAAATGCGTTGTTGGCGCTGTGCAGGCGATTGCAGAGGCGATGGCCGAAGTAGGTGGCGGGGCCTTCATCCATGAAGGTCTCGGCGTACCCGTTGGTGCCGATGACGCTGTAGAACCACTGATGGCAAAGCTCGTGTTGCACAAGGTAGGCGGGATAGGCCTTGGCCAGATGCGGCATGTGGAACATGCGGTCGTCGATCATGACCAGGCCGCCGCACTCGTTGCCGTTCCAGCCGAAGCAGGACTCGACGATGGTGAAC
The DNA here is from genome assembly GCA_963834865.1 of uncultured Gemmataceae bacterium. Taxonomy (GTDB): domain Bacteria; phylum Planctomycetota; class Planctomycetia; order Gemmatales; family Gemmataceae; genus CAWIDK01. The sequence continues at coordinate 80,144 of CAWIDK010000001.1, read as the reverse complement.
TGCGGGTAGGGATAATGGCCGAACCAGTGGTTGTAGACGGGGAGGGCGTCGCAGGCGGCCTTGACGAGGACTTCGCCGTAGAACTCGTGCTCGGGCAGGTAAAGGCAGCGGACCTCGACGCCGTCGGCCTCGCCCCATTTTTCGCAGAAACGGCTGGAGGCGATGAGGGCGAAGTCGCGGAGGTAGGCCGGGTCGAATTCGATGGCGCGCCAGCCGTCGCCGAGGTCGCGGACCTGTTTTTCGGCACTGGAGGCGGCGAGCTTCTGATCGCAGGGCAAAGTGACGCGGACGGTGTAGAAGCCGGCTTCGTTGTAGAAGGGCTGGTGCCAGGGGATGAACGGGGGTGCCTGCCAGCACTTGCCGTCGTGGACGGCGACGACGGGGAGCCACTGGGCGCGGGTGGTGATGCCGGCCCATTGGCCCCAGGAAATTACAGCATCGACGGACTGGGGTTGTCAAATTCGGTGTTGAGCATGTACTCTCTGAACGTCGTCGGCGTTCGCTGAAGCTCCGAGGGCGCGAAGGTGAAAAGAGTCACGATATCCCTCTGCGTCTCGGGGGGAAGCTTGTCGAGGTACTTCTCGACCATTGCGTCGCGCTCTTCGCGCGGCATACCCTCGAAACAGGGATCGATGACTCTGACCCGAATGGATGCAGAATTGTAGCGGTAGGAATCAGCTTGCTTGAAATGCGGCCTAAGAATGTCCTCGACCATCCGAGTGTCAGCAGTGCGTTTGGCTTCCCAAGGCGGCGTCGTGGTCGTCGTCATGATATCTGTCCCTCCACCCATTCGTAAATTGCCCTCGCAGTGCGGAGCAAACCGTTTGTCTCGCCAGTATCTTGCGCCCGTCTCCTATCGCAGATCGGTCGTCCAGTCGAATCGGCGCATCCTCTTAGCAAGCTCGACTTCAGTCTGTCGAGCAGAACTTCAGCTCGATGATAGGTCGCGCCGTGCGTTAATAGGTCGAGCACGGCTGGCCGATCAACCTCGGCTGTTTTCTCCAGGATGAGCGCCTTCAGAGAGCATTCGACCGAATAGCCTCCACTGTATTGTGCTTCAACAGTAAGTCGCAGAATGTCCATGATTTTTTCCGCAGCGGTGAGCCGCTGAAGAGCGACCTTCAGGAAATCCCGAGGAGTGGTCGGCTGCACCGCACTGCTCCATTTGGCCCCGCTGGCTCCTTCCGCGCCTTGACTTCAGAGCCCATTTACCGGTTCCCGGTTCCGGCTCGAAACGCTTGATGTGGCCGAGTGACGTTGGTCCAAGACCATACGCCTTCCTGTGCCTCCACCTAACACTAGGCGGTCTCCAAGAGCACGGCCAGCCATCCCTTGACACAGCCTTCCGCATAGCAGTTCTCGGTGGCGCCCGCCCCCACGGAGGAGCCGACGGAAACCATCGAAACCACTCTCCAGCCACGTTCAAGGTGTTCGCACAAGTGTTCACAGATGCAGCGCTGAGCGATCAGCCGACAGGTTCTTCTTCGATTTGCCCATCGGAGGTCAACACGAGTTGACGGATCACTCTCCCGTTGTGCTCAATCGAGACCGGGTCACCGGCTTGGCTGTCCTTCACCAAATCCCGCGCGATCTGGAGCGCCTCGTCAAGACTAGCCGCCTCATCGAAGCGGTCCTCAGTCGTTTCGCTAATGATGTAGTACGTGGCTTGAGGCATGTTACCCTCCTACACTCGATCGATATAGACCCAGAGATGGTTCAGCGCCGCCTGCGGATGGACGCCGGGAACAGTTTGCGGGGGGTTGGCGAGCGCCTGCAGCACAAGATTCATCTGGGCCGCGGCTTGTGCCAGGCCGACGGCCGCGGATTCCCATGTACCTGTGTGAGTGTTCTGCAGGCCCATCGCAGTGAACAATGGGGCGAGGTAGTTCCTCAAACGGGACCCCCGGTCACGAAAAAAGGAAATGCGCACAATCACGCGCCACATGGGCCTTGCCCTCGTCTGGCCAGGGATATCCGCACTTCATCTTCCAGCTTCGCCCGTCAGTCGTCAAGATGGCCCCCAGCGGCGGGTGTCACTACGACGACTCGTGGCCACGCTGGAGATGCGTTTTACACCCCGCCCCCACAAGAGCCGCGGTCATGCGGCTCTGTTGTGGGGGGTGTGGGGGGATTGCGCCACACGCCATGTCTGGGGCCAATTGGTGAAGAGTTCGCGGTCGTGGCGGGCGGGGTCCTTGGCGCGAAAGATTAGGCCACTCCACGACGCCGGTTTCGCCCTCTTCATTCTCGCGGATGGCCCGGTCGATTTCCTCTTCGTTAACAGCGGCGTACTCAAAGGCGGCTTGCAAGTCCGCCTCGTTCAAGGATGGGTAAGTCTGGAGAATCTGACAATCGGACATTCCCAACCGGCGGCAATTCACCAGCACCCAGACAGGGATACGCGCACCGCGCACGCATGCATCGCCGCCCTGGTGGTCGCTTCGCTTCTCGGTCCCACTCTTTATTTCCGGGTCCCCCGAAACCGGTCTCCAGGCGCCCGAGCTACGCCGGTTCCAGGAGCTGCGCAGCGCGATTACGCCGATGCCGTGCCCCGGCTGCCGGCGGCCGGTGGACCTGTCGACGCGACCGAAGGCGGGCGTCCTCTGCCTCGGCGCACTCCCGGCAGAACCCAGTCGCCATGCCGTCCGGGGAAGGATCGGGATGCCGTTCCAGGAATACAGCCGCGCGCGAGCGAACCTCCTGGACCGCGTGGGCAATCGCGTCGGGAAGATCGGCATGCACGGACAGCCGCTACTCGTCACTCTGATTGCCGATGTGTGCCTCGACGGGTCCAATTTGTTGCGATCCCAGGTCTTGCCAAGTATCCCTGCCGGCGAAATGCACGGTTTGCCCGATCGGCCGCGGACCTGGACCGGCCGCCTTATATACAATAATTGGCAGCGGCCACAACCACCGAACTCAAGTTTACCGGTTGTCGGGAAGTTTCAGCCTTGGGAGGCGCACCATGGCTACGTCAATCGACAAGGCGATTGCCGAACGGGTAGGCATCGCCGCTGCCGACGCCGATTTTCCCACGAATTTGATCCGAGCGCGAGCGGACATCAGCGCCGTGAGCGACCGCGGCAAGGTCCGGACCACCAACGAGGATCATTTCCTGACTGTGCAGTTCGGCCGTATGCTCACGACGCTGCAAACCAATATTGCCGCGGACCTCGTTCCCGAGCGGTTTGCGGAAATGGGCTACGGCATGGTGGTGGCCGACGGCGTCGGCGGCGCGGCGGCCGGAGACGTGGCGAGCAGCATGGCCATCAGCGTCGGCCTGAACCTTGCTCTGAACAGTCCCAAGTGGAACCTGCGGATGACCCGCGAGGAAGTTCAAGAGAACATGGAGACCTGGCGGCGTCGCTTCCAGCAGATTGACCATATCCTCACCGAACGTGCCGAGGCCGACCCGAAGCTGACGGGCATGAGCACGACCCTGACCGTGGCGTGCAGCGTCGGCACCGACCTGGTGCTCTACCACGTCGGCGATTCGCGCGGCTACCTCCTGCGCCGAGGCCGGCTGCACCGCCTGACGCGCGACCATACGGTGGCCCAGGAGTTGGCCGACGCCGGCATGATCGATCCCGACCAAGTGGAGACCCATCGGCTGCGCCACGTGCTGACGTGCGCGGTGGGCGGTTCGGGTGGTACCGTCGAGGCGGAGATCCAGCACGTTCACCTCGTTGACGGCGATCGTGTCCTCGTGTGCACCGACGGATTGACCGGCATGGTCCCCGATGAGGCCATCGCCGCGATTCTCGCCGAGACGCCTGCATCCGCCGACGCCTGTGCCGCGCTGCTCGAGCGCGCTTGGGCGCCGGCGGACGTGACAACATTACCGTCGCGCTGGCCCGGTACACGATCCCCACGCTGGCGGAAGCGTGATCACTGTGCTCAACGTCTTGGCCAAACCAAAGTCGGCGATCCTAGGAATAAAACCAACCACGGATGACACAGATAACACGGATGAACAAGAATCTCCTCGATTCTTATCCGTGTGATCCGTGTCATCCGTGGTTGCATGAGATTGCAGCAGCACGTTGCCCGGCTTCAGGTCGCGGTGCACGATGCCGGCGTCATCGTACACTATTCCTGGAACAGCCGATCCCTGCCGGGTATGACATGAACCGGTGCGGACCCACCCCGAGGAATCAACCCATGCGCGTCGCCGCTCCCGTCCTGCTCGTTGGCTTGCTGCTGGGCGCCTCGCAGGAGTTGCTGGCCCAGAACGAGCCGGCCAAGCCTGCGATCGATCCGGCGCTTCTTGCCGCGCTGAAGTACCGGCCGATCGGGCCGTTCCGCGGCGGCCGGTCGGCGGCGTGCTGCGGCGTGCCCGGCAAGCCCATGCAGTTCTACTTCGGCGCCACCGGCGGCGGCGTCTGGAAGACCGGCGACGGCGGCGCCACCTGGGACAACGTCTCGGACGGGTTCTTCGGCGGCTCCATCGGCGCGGTGGAGGTGTGCGCGGCCGACCGCAACGTCCTGTACGTCGGCGGCGGTGAAGTTACCGTCCGCGGCAACGTCGCCCACGGCTCCGGCATGTTCAAGTCCACCGATGCCGGCAAGACCTGGAAGTCGATCGGCCTGGACGACACCCACCACATCCCGCGCGTACGCACGCATCCCAAAAACTCCGACCTGGTGTATGTCGCCGCGCTGGGCCACCTGTATGGGCCCAGCAAGCAGCGCGGCGTCTTCCGCAGCAAGGACGGCGGCAAGACGTGGGACAATATCCTGTTCGTCAACGACGAGGTTGGCGCGGTCGATCTGATCCTCGACCCCGCCAACCCGCGCATCCTGTACGCCTCAACCTGGCGCGTCAAGCGCACGCCCTACAGCCTGGAGAGCGGCGGCCCCGGCTCGGGCCTGTGGAAGAGCACCGACGGCGGCGACACCTGGAAGGAGATCACCCGTAATCCAGGACTGCCCAAGGGCACGGTCGGCATCATCGGCATGGCCGTCTCGCCGGTCGACGCCGATCGGGTCTGGGCCATCGTCGAGGCCGAGGACGGCGGCGTGTTTCGCTCCGACAACGGCGGCGACACCTGGCAGCGCCTCAACCAGGACACCAACCTGCGGCAACGGGCATGGTACTACACGCGCATCTACGCCGGGCCGAAAAACCGGGACGAGGTGTACGTCGTCAACGTCCAGCTCTGGCGCTCCAACGACGGCGGCAAGGCGTTCGCGCCCGTTCGCGCCCCGCATGGCGACTACCACGATCTGTGGATCGATCCCGACGATCCCGAGCGCCTCGTCACGGCCAACGACGGCGGCGCCAGGTTTCCTACAACCACGGCCGGACCTGGTCCACTTACCACAACCAACCGACCGCTCAGTTCTACCGTGTCACAACCGACAATCACTTTCCCTATCGCATCTACGGCGCCCAGCAGGACAATAGCACTGTCCGCATCCTCAGCCGTTCGGACGGCTTCGTCATCGACGAGCACGACTGGGAGCCGACGGCGGGCTCCGAGAGCGGGTGGGTCGCGCCGCATCCTGTCGATCCCGACATCGTCTACGGCGGCAATTACTCCGGCTACCTCGGCCACACGAACCACAAGACCAACGAACACCGGGTCGTCAGCGTCTGGCCGGACGATTCGATCGGCCATGGGGCAGCGAACCTGAAGTACCGCTTCCAGTGGAACTTCCCGATCTTCTTCGCGCCGCACGCCCCGCACGCGCTGTACGCAGCCGGCAACATGCTGTTCAAGACGACCAACGAGGGCCAGTCGTGGCACGCGATCAGCCCCGACCTCACGCGCGACGACAAGTCGAAGCAGCAACCTTCCGGCGGGCCGATCACCAAGGACAACACGTCGGTCGAATACTATTGCACCATCTTCACGGCGGCCGAGTCGCCGCACGAGCAGGGCGTCCTGTGGTGCGGCAGCGACGACGGCTTGATCCACCTGTCGAGGAACGGCGGCAAGACCTGGGCCAAGGTCACGCCGCCGGACTTGCCCGATTGGGCCCAGATCAACAGCATCGAGGTGCACCCGACCGCCAAGGGCGGGCTCTACGTCGCGGCCACCCGCTACAAGCTCGACGACTTTCGGCCGTACCTGTATCGCACCACCGATTACGGCAAGAGCTGGAAGAAGATCGTCGCCGGCATCCCGGCGCAGCACTTCACGCGCGTCATTCGCGCCGATCCCGGGCGGCGGGGATTGCTCTACGCCGGCACCGAACAAGGCATGTACGTTTCCTTTGATGACGGCGAGCACTGGCAATCGCTGCAGCTCAATCTGCCGATCGTGCCGATCACCGACCTGGCGATCAAGAACCACGATCTCATCGTCGCGACGCAGGGCCGATCGTTCTGGGTGCTGGACGACCTAACCGTGCTGCACCAGCTTCGACCGGAGCTGGCGAAGAAGCCGCTTGCAACCCTGCAGCCACGGCCGGCATACCGCATGGCCGGCGGCAGCACGGACACCGCGCCCAGGACGGCGGGCCAGAATCCGCCCACCGGCGCCGTCCTCGTCTTCCATCTCCAGGACGCCCCGACCAAGGAGACACCGTTAAGCCTCGACATCCTGGACAGCGAGGGCAAGTTCGTCCGTCGCTTCTCGACGCACCCACCGGCCAAGGGCACGGAGAAACCGGAGGAGCTCAAAGCGGCCGCCGGGATGAACCGGGTGGTGTGGGACCTGCGTTACCGGCGCCCCGAGGATTTTCCGGGCATGGTGCTCTGGGGCGGCCTGACCGCGCCAAGGGCGGTGCCCGGCACCTACCAGGCTCGCTTCCGCAGCGGCGGCACCGAGCAGATTGTCGCGCTCCAGGTGCTGCCCGACCCGCGGACCACGGCCAGCGTCAAGGCCATGCAGGAGCAGTTCGACTTCGTCACCGAGGTGGGCGCCAAGCTCACCGAGATCCATCGCGCCATCAAGCAGGTGCGCGACGTGCGCGACCAGTTGCAGGCCCTCGTCAAGCGGCTCGACCCGAAAAAGCAAGCGGACGCGGTCAAGTCGGCACGCCAAATCACGGACAACATGACGGCTGCGGAGGAGACGCTCTACCAGACCAAAGCCAGGGCCCCGCAGGACGTGCTGAATTACCCGATCCGGCTGAACAACAAGCTATCGTCCCTGGCCGGTAACATGGCAGTCGGGGACAACCGGCCAACCGACCAGGCCGTGCGCTTGCAGCAGGAATTGTTCGCCAAGGTAGATGCGGAGCTATCGAAGTTGCGTCAGGTCTTCACGGAGGATCTGCCACGGTTCAACGAGGAGCTGCGCCGGCTGGACGTGCCGGCGGTTAGCGTAACCGGTCAGGAATCGCCCTAGAGCGGCCAGCAGAATCCGGTCACTCTGCTTTGTTTAGCTGGAGAAGCTGCATTCCTCGATTCGCGATCGGGTTGCGGCTCGGCGCGGCAGCGTCATTCACTTGGCGTTGCCGGCCTTCTTGAGCAACTGCGCCACATCGGCCCACAGTTTGCGCCACGCGTCCTGGTCCTCGGGCGACAGCTTTCTCAGCGCCTCCGCGTCACGCACACCGGCAAGGTCGGCATCGTGCTGCCAGTGCTGGAGCATGTGCCGCGCTGCCGGTCGCTCCGCCGGCTGACTGCCCTCCAACTTGCTCCACGCGTCCAGATCGGCGCGCAGCCAGACCAACACTTGTTGGCGCAGCCGACGGTGTTGCTGGGTGTCGAGTTGGTCGGCATCTGTCCCTTGACCCGCCGCGGCCAGGGCGGCAATGCAGGCGGCGTTATAACGATGGGACGCGTGCAGGTCGTCAGCCAGTTTGGGGTCGGCGGTGAAGGCGTCGGCGTAGAGCCGGGCGACGGCGGCGTGCCGGCCCTTGAGCCGGGACACTTCCCGGACGAGCCGTTCCGTCAGCGCGCGCCCGAGGTTGGCGTGGGCCTCCGCGAGTTTGGGGTTGAGTTCAATGGCCTTCCTGAATTCGGCGATGCCTTCGTCCAACTGGTTCTTCTCCGCCAGGGCGCGGCCGAGGCTGGTGTGGGCCTCCGCGAACCCGGGATTGAGTGCGATGGCCTTATTGCATGCGGCGATAGCGTCGTCCAACCGGTTCTTGGCCAGGAAAGCGTTGGCGAGGTTGTAGGGGATGGCTGCGTTCCTGGGGTCGAGTTCGCTGGCCCTCGTGTACGCAGCGATGGCGTCGTCGGCCTGGTTCTTGGCCAGGCAAGCGTTACCAAGGTTGTTGTGGATTGCTGCGTTCCTGGAGCCGAGTTTGATGGCGGTCCTGAATGCGGCGATGGCATCGTCCAACTGATTCCTGGCCAGGAAAGCGTTGCCGAGACTGCCGTGGGCCTCAGCGTATAGGGGGTTGAGTTCGATCGCCGTCCTGTATTCGTTCATGGCGGCGTCCAATTGGTTCCTCGCAAGGAGCGCGCTGCCGAGATTGTGGTGGGCCTCTGCATATTGGGGGTTGAGGTTGATGGCAATCCGGTATTCGCTCATGGCGTCGTCCCACTGGTCATTGGCCACGAGCGCGACGCCGAGATTGTAATGGGCCGTTGCAAATTTCGGGTCAAGTTCGATGGCCGTCCTCAACTCGGCGATGGCGTGGTCGAACTCTTTCCTGGCCAACAGCGCGTTGCCAAGGTTGCTGTGGACCCCCGCGAATTCGGGGTTGAGTTTGAGGGCTGTCCGGTAGGCGGCGATGGCGTCGTCCAACTGGTTCTTGGCCAGGAAAGCGTTGCCGAGGTTGCTGTGGGTCCGCGCGAGTTTGGGGTTGAGTTTGACGGCCTGCCCAAGTGCGGCGATCGCGTCGTCCAGCTTGTTCACGTCCGTCAGTGCGACGCCGAGGTTGTCGTAGGCCACCTCGTAGTTGGGGTTGAGTTCGACAGCCTTCCGGTAGGCGGCGATGGCGTCGTTCAACTGCTTCTTGGCTTGGAAAGCGGTGCCGATGTTGTAGTGGAGCAATGCGGAGTTCGGGTCGATTTTCAGCGCTTGCGTGAATGCTTCGATGGCGGCGTCTCTCGCCTCGGCTTGCTTCGTCGCCAGCAGTGCGCTGCCGAGGTTAGTGCAGGCAGCTATTGAGTTCGGACGCAGCGCCACGGCGGTTGTGTAGCAGCCAATCGCTTCCACAAGTTGCAATTCGGACCGTCCCGCGCTCACGACCAGCAACGTGCCCAATGCATAATGAACAAAAAAGTCCGCCGGGTAGCGGACGCGCGCCCAACGCAGCAGGGACAACGCTTCCGCGCCCTCGCCCTGGAAATTGAGGCTCCAGGCCAGCAGGACCAGACTGGAAGGCGGCAAGGATAGCCGGCGTGCCTCCAAACTCAAGGCCCGCTGCGCCACGACGTTCCGCGTGGTTGAGGCGGCGCGATACTGCTGCCGCCACGCGTCGTGATCCACCGCGCAGGCAATCGCATGCAGCTCCCGAGCCCATGCCTCCGTATTCGCACCCACGGCGTTGCTGCTCCAATCGTCGAGCGCCAGGATCAGCGCGTCGCGGATCCCCGATTCTTCAGCGCGGATACGCCGCGCCAATTCCGCCGTTTGTCCCGGTTTTACTTCCAGGTCGTAAGCCACGAATGCGGCAGCGTACCGCGCCGATGCGCCGGCATGGTCGAAATGGTTTTCGAGCCAACTGGATCGCCTGAGACGGGCCTCATCCAGGTCGCGCAGCAGGTTTGCCTTCCGCTGTGCCTGCGCGCGTTGTTGTTCGCAGTCCCGCTGCCGGTCCAGCACCTGCTGACGCAGGCGGTCGTTTGCGGTTCCGGTGTTCAAAGCCGCCCGCGCCGGGGCCAGCGCCGCATCCGCGTGCTGCCACACGACCAGGATTGCATCCGCCTCTTCGCTCGTCCTCCGCGGCATGTTGCCGGCCTGGTCGTGCAACCGGTCCACCGCGAATAACGCCACATTCACGGTGCGTTCCGTCTCGGCCGTGCGCTGTGACAACTCGGCCTGGCGCGTCGCTTGATCCCACAGCGTCCAGCCGCCACTCGCCACCACGCACAGCAACACCAGAGCCGCCGCCGCAGCCGTCCGCAGCGCCACCTTGTGCCGTCGGGCAAATTTGCCGAAGCGATACCAGGCGGACGGCGGGCACGCCGTCACCGGCTCGTCACGCAAATAGCGCTCCACGTCCGCCGCGAAGGCGCTGGCCGTCTCGTAACGCCGATTGCGGTCCTTGTCCAGCGCCTTCATCGCGATCCAGTCCAGCTCGCCGCGCAGCAGCTGGCTTAAACGCCGCGGATCACTCTGCCGCTGTCCCGACGCCGTTGTGGCGGCCGCGCCCAGCGTGCTCAGCCGCGTGCTCGGGCGTGGCGGCTCCTCGTGCCGGATGATCCGCCGCACCTCGTCGAAGCCCGCCGCCTGCAAACGCGCCCGGTCGAACGGCGTCGCACCGGTCAACAGCTCGTACAGGACCACGCCCAGCGAATAGATGTCGCTGCGTGTGTCGATGTCGCCGGCCATTTCCGCCTGCTCGGGGCTCATGTACAGCGGCGTGCCCAGCACCTGGGCGGCGCCGGTCAGCAGCGTCTGGCCCGTGAGCTCCTGTCCGAGCGCCTTGGCAATCCCGAAGTCGATCACCTTGACGACCGGCGCCCCATCCGCGGCGTCGTCCTGGGCGACCAGCAGGTTGGACGGCTTGAGGTCGCGATGGATGATGCCCTTGAGGTGCGCGTGCTGCACCGCCTGGCAGACCGTCACGAACAATTGCAGCCGCTGACGCGTGCTGAGACCGTGTTGATCGCAATAGTCGGTAATCGGCACGCCGCGGCACAGTTCCATGACGAAGTAAGGCTGGCCGGTGTCGCTGGCGCCGGCGTCGAGCACGCGGGCGATGTTGGCGTGTTCCATGAGCGCCAGGGCCTGGCGTTCCGCCTGGAAGCGGGCAATCACGTGCCGTGAATCCATGCCGGGCTTGATGACCTTGAGCGCGACCAGGCGGTGCACCGGTTGTTGCTGCTCGGCCCGGAAGACGACGCCCATCCCGCCTTCGCCGATCAGCTCGATCAGCGTGTACGGCCCGATCCGGCTGCCCGGGCCCGCGACGGGCGGCGGTGCTTCCAGGGCCGCCGCCACGGGCGCTGGCGGCTGAGCCAGAAAGCCGCTGGGATGCTCATCGGCGTCCAGCAGCCGCTCGACGCGCTGGCGCAGGGCATCGTCGCCGCCGCAGGCGTGCGCGAGGAAAAGGGCGCGTTCTCCGGGCAGTTGGTCGCGGACGAGATGAAAGAGAGTTTCTTCGGTCATGACGGTCCTCTGCAGGGCGCTAATGTCTCGCGCAGATACCATGCGCAAAAGGAAGCGCAAAAGCACCACGGTTTTTGGAATGTTCGAAAGATCGAGACACTTAGCCGCCGCGGACCGCGGTCTGCAGCCACGCCCGCGCGTGCCGGCAAACGAGAAGTGCGACCCCTTGCCTTAACTGGCGTTGCGGTCAAGAATAACGAACGGCTGTCAACGGCTGGCCAAGTGGAGCCGAGGGGGATCGAACCCCTAACCTCATCGACGAACATCTTAGCGGCGAAACGGGTTGCGACAAGCCCCGAAACGCCCTTGGCCTTTTCCTTGGCCCGCGAATCGCAAAAAGCCGCTGCCGAAGCCCCCTCGACAAGCCCGCCGCCGGCCTCCCTCGACCCGGAGCTTGCCCGCGTGCTGGCGGCGTGGCCGAAGCTGTCCGAAGCGGCCCGCCGGATGATCTTGGCTGCGGTCGATGCCGGCGCGGCGGACGGGAATTAGCCGCCGGGTCGAAACCGAACGGCGCAACAAGAAAGCCGCGGGGTGTCCCGCGGCTGGCCTGCCTGGCAGTTGGCGTTGCTTGACCTACTCTTGCCACGCCAAGCGGTCATTGGCGCGCTGCATCGCGTCGGCAGCGCGCCGGCGCAGTCGTCGCCTTGCGCTTCCATGCCGCGCCGCAGGTACTCCGCGCCGCGCTCAAGCTGGCGGCCCGCGTACAGCATCTCGCCGGCTGCCGCGCACGGCGCTCCGCACGTTCCGTATCGACGCACATTCAGCACCTTCGGATGAAACCCTGCGGGGGAACGGTTCCCCCGCAGTATTCCCTCGATAACTCGGCGCATCGGAAATGCCGGTTACCTGGACCTTGCCGCGGAGGGGGCACGTCAGCCAGCGGCCGACCCGGCAGCGAGGGGTGCGGTAGGGGCCGAAGCGAAGCTTGAAGCGGTCGGCGTCGAGCATACCGAATCTGGCCGGCTCCCCGGCTCCGGAATGCAAGTGAAATCACCTCGTCCGGCGCGGTACAATCAACGTCAACGGGACGGTTGGAGTAATTAACCAACCGGTCCGTCCAGCTCGCGCGGCGAACTCCCCAGCGCGAACTGGACGGGCAATCCCGGCAGGGAGAGGTTGCGACATGCAGGCCGCCGTCGCTGGCCACCGCTGTCAGCAAATGCTGCTCGCTGCAATCGAACGCGAGTCGCGAAGCGGGGCTGTGGCGTTCCTCTCCGAGGACGTGATGCAGCAGGTTGTCAAGGAAGCCGTCAAGGATCCCGGCGCTGCCGCGAACAAGGATATTCACCGGGCAGTGCTGTCCTACTTCAATGACCTTCTGCGAACCGGGGTAATCGGCCTGGGCGATACGGAGCCTATCCCTGGCAACGTCAGCTTTCAATTCGGTCCGGCTCCGTGGCCGAACGGCAAGGCACACGTCACCCCGCACGGCCTGAAGACGCTGACGCAGGCGAGCCGCGATCCAATCTATCAGGCCGGCTACCTCGAATACCTCGACCAGGAAGCCAAGCTCAGCGACATTGCGCGTGAGTACGTCGTAGAGGCGCTGAGCACCTACCGCACTTGCTGCTACAAGGCGACCGCGCTATTGATCGGCGCCGCCGTCGAAACGCTGGTGTTGGAGTTATGCGACGCCTTGGTACACGGCTTGCACAAGGCACACAGGACGGTCCCATCAGGGCTCAAGAAATGGCAGGTCAAGACGGCTGTTGAAGCGGCGGCCAAGCAGATTCTACCCGACCTCAGCGGCGAAGCGAAGCGGGCCGGCAGCGAGGAATTGAAGAGGCTCGCCGATGAGGCAGACTCTCGCTTGCTTCCCATCGCAGCGGAGTTTCGCCGACTGCGCAACGATGCCGGCCATCCGGCGAGCCTTGGGCCGGTGAACGCGGCGGACGTTCACGCGAACCTGTTGCACTTCCCGTCCACTGCCAAGTTGCTCAGGCGGCTCTCCGATTGGGTGACAGCCTTCTACGTCTGACCACGCCCGCCACCGCTCCGGACCGACCAGACACCAAAGCTGCAAGCTGAATTGATCGCACGCGAGTTGCCCGGCCCAGGCCGCCTCGTCGGCCGCGCGCAGCTCGGCGACGACGCGCCGGCGCCGCAGCGGAGTTTGAAGCGGTCGGCGTCGAGCATGGCACAAAAGCGCGATCGGCCCGCAGAAGGCAAGGGGAATCCGCGCGCCGTGCGATGTAGAATGGACGCAACGGGACGGCCGGAGTAGCTACCGTCTGACCCGCCCCTTGCGTGTGTGTTACTCCTCGCATCCAAGGGGCGGGGCCTGTCCGCCAAGGAGTTCAGCCTATGACTACGGCGCCCGCTCAAGCGGAGGTATGGCTTACGTTTGCTTGCAACCTGCTCGACAATCAGGCATGTGCTCGCCTATTCAATCGGCTGAACGAGGCCGTAAAGATGGGATTCGCACGCATTCATCTCTTGATCCAGTCCTCAGGCGGTGTAGTCGGAGACGGGATCGCGATGCACAATTACATTCTGCGGTTGCCGGTAGAGGTAGTTACGTACAACATTGGTGGAGTGGAATCCGTCGCAGTGTTGCCCTACCTGGCCGGAAAGCTCCGCAGGGTGTCGAAGAACGCCACATTCCTGATTCACCCGACAACCTGCGGTATGACAAGGGCAACGGCCGACCAGTTGAGAGCCAAAGCAAACGACTCGGACATCTACGACGCCAACGTAGAAGAAATCCTCAGGGCATTCTTGAAGATGCCCGAGAGCAAATGGGCGGTCCATGCAACGGGCGATTTGCTCCTGTCCGCTAAGGATGCACTGGATTTCGGGATGGCGCATGAGATCTCCGATTTTACCCCAGCGCCGGTGCGCTTTTGGCCAGCGTCTGAGTGACCTGGTGTGATCTTAGCCGCCGTCATGACGCGCCGGTAGGTCTCCTGCCCCTGACGTACCAATGTGGTGGCCGCTCGGCGTTCCGGCCGAAACAAGAAAAGCGGCGCACCGTCGAGGCTGCACGGCTTATCGCGTCGAGCGGCGGGTCAACGCCCGCGAAGCACGGCAAGGACCTCGGTAGGCCCGCGGGGGTTGTCGTGCATGGGTTCTCCTTTCGAAGGTCAGGGAATGGCGTCGAGGTATCGGTCCGCGTAGTCCTCGGCCTCGTCGAGGCGGACCGGGCCAAACGGCAACGTGCCGTCGAGCTTGGCCGGTGATGGCGTTCAGGCTCTCCCACGCCACAAGCCCGCGGACCGAATCACGGTCTACGGCGTGGTTGAACATGGCCAGGCACTCCAGCGCCAGCCGATCCACGCCAGGCCGAGGCGCAGGGCCAGCACAACGCTTCCCGGCGCTTGGCACGCTCGGCGAGGACGGGGGAGGAATACCGCGACCGGTCGAACTCGGGGCGGTCGGGCTCGAGCTGGCGCAGGTTCTCGACCAGCGAACGGGATTCCGCGGCGGCATTGGCGGCGGCGTCGAGGACAGCGCAGAACGTGGCGACGATCAGGCTCAGCATGAACGTGTCAGGGAGCAAGTCGAGCGCACCGCAAGCCAGTCGCAGCGCGTCGGCCGCGAACTCACCGCATGCCAGGAACAGCCGTAGGCTGCGCTCCGTGGCGGGCGTGATGGCGTAGCTGTCGTGCATGGTTGGTTCTCCAGGTCGAGGGATAGCCGGCCGGGCGCCATTGCCCGGCCGGCGTGATGTTGTTGCGGGTCAGGCAGCCAGGGCGATCGACGGCCCGGCCATGTCGCGGAACGTATCGGCGGCGGCGCGGATGAAGCCACGTGCGAACCCCGGCACGGACGTGAACGGCGACGCCGCGGCGGCCGCCATTTGTTCCAGCTCGCCGAATGTTGCTTCGACGGCCCACGCCTGACCGCTCGCGTAGCCGGCGGCATACTCCGGCGTGTCGGTGGCGATCTCGCGGCGCAGCCGGTCCGTAGTGACGACGCGGATGGTCGGCGGCCCGTCGGCCGGCTCGTCAACGTCCGGCACTGCATACACTCGCATCAGGCGGGGCTTGCTTCGGTTCAGTCGGTCCATGTGCGTTCCCTCCGGGGCGATGGTAACGCCCCCGGCGACGTGCCAGGGGCAAAGGCCCCGCCGGCCAACGACGGCCGGACGATCCTCTCCGGGGCAAGCGGCGGCCGGCACAGGATGCCCCGCCGGTCCGGGCGTCGGCGGCTCACTTGCCACGCAATAACGCCGTCGCACGACGGCTCAACGCCTTGCTCATCCGCTCCTCCGCCGTGAACGGCGCCTTGGCCCGCCGCAGTGCCGCCCTGTCCTCCGTGGACAGCTCCGGGGATGATGAGCAGTACACCCGCCCCCCACGCTCCCCCGGCACGTCGGCCTGCCAGTGAACACCCTCCGCCTCTCCCACTGGCACGAATTCAAACCAGCACTGCCCCAGCACAGCGGCGATGCTGTGCGTCAGCCGCAATCGCTTCTCCAGGCGGCGCACCGCCTCATGCGCCCCTTGCTTGGCACGGTAGCCAGCGGCCGCGGCGGCCTCTACGAACGTGCCGCCCTCAGCCAACGCCAGGAGCACCACGCGGGCCCTCTCGGGCACCGCAGCAGCGTCCAGGCGTTGTTGCAACTCCACAGCGGCGTTCATGAATGGGCCCCCCCAGCGGCGTTACACTCCACGCTCGACACCAGGATTGCCGTTGCCTCACTCGACACCAGGCCGCAGTCGATACCCACGGCCAACAGCCCCGCCAGCAGCCAGTGCGTCCCGGTCAGGCCGGCAAGGGCCGCCGCAACGTGCCACACGGAGAGCGCCAGGACGCAGCACGCCACGGCCCCCGACACCCAGGCCAGACGGCGCCACCCCGCCCGCCACGTCCAGGCCGTCACCGTCCCGAGCATCCACACCAGCACCGGGACGGTCACGCCGATAGCGGCCGCCGTCGCCTGCCCCACGATGCCGGCCGCTTCCGAGTCCTGCACCGCGGCATAGCCGTTCAGCCCGGCCGACAGCACCACGGCAGCCGCGGTGTAGCGGTGTGACCACGCCACCGCCTTCTCTGCGGCCGCCGCTTGTGTCCGGGCCCTCGCCGTCAACGCCTTGCCGGCCGTGGCCGTGGTCTGCCGGCCCCGCCGTTTCGTCGTCCCGTTCACGCCGTCCAGTATGCGGTCCATGTCCTGCCCTCCTGTCGCCGCAACCCCTTGTCGGCCGAAACGTTCGGCCTCACCAATGCGGCCAACGTCAAGGCAACAACTCGATCCGCGGGCGCGTGATCCGTGAGGGGGGTGGGTCGCGAGCCACGAGCCGACCGGGGGGGCCGCGCGCCGAGGGGTACACCACGCTTAAGACCTGCTCACCGACAGAGGCGCCGGTTCAGCGAGCAGCCAGCCGATCGCTCAGGGGTCAAGGGAAGGTGACGTGCGCAGCGTATGCTGTGGCAGCAAGCTGCGTCGGCGCGATGCCGCCGAAAATAACTGGCGCTTCGGAGGGGTGAAAATTGCCAGTTTTGAGGGGAGAAAGCGCGCCTTGCGATCGGAAAGCCCGAAATCCCCTGGCGGTTAAGACCTCATGACGCCCGACGCAACACTCGCGAGCGGCTTGTGCGCCGTTGCGGTTACTGCCAAGTTCTGATAAGGTAATGTGTTGAGGCGGTCTTGATTGCGGCGAAGCAAGGAAATGGGTGTTGCCGCGACCCGATAGTGTAGCGCAAATCGCCGCCAGATAGGCGCCAGTTCTCACAGGTGCAATCAGCATGACGGAAAAACAGGCACCGGTCCATGTCGAGCTACCAGTACCCACGGCAAGCCCTGAGAGTCAACCTGCGCCGTCTGCGCCTTCGCCAGAGCCTGACCCAACGCCTACGTCCACGGCTGAACCTGCGGCAGCGCATCCGACTGTCGCGCCCGTCGTGCTCGCGGCTGCTGGCAAGCGAAAAAACAAGGGCTGGTTCGTGAAGGGTGACCCGCGAATCAACCCTGATGGACGGGGCCGCGGATCAAAGATGGATCAGGGCGTTGCCGGGTACGGCTTGCTCCGGGCCACGCGGGCTGACCGAGTGATGTTCGTACGGATGCACCCGACAACGCTGCGCACGTCCCTGGTCCACGACAAACAGGCTAACGGTGCATCAAGGCGAATCTCCAACCTTCCGGCGGATGCCGAGGTTGTTTACTGCTGGTCCCATCCTCGCCTTCCCCTGGCCGCCGTTGTATTTCGCAGCAAGAGCTTTTCACGGATCGCGAAGGGCACACCGATTCCAGAATTCAAGGCGGCGTGGGACGGGGAGCGCGATTCCGATACGGCGCTGCACGAGAGAGCCCTTGCGATGCCTGGACGGCTGGCGAAGGTGTTCATGCCCGCAGATTTCGCATGGATATTCATCGCGAAACGCGTTCGGTCCCAGACAAGAACGGCGAGCGCAGTGGCTTGCGAGTTCGACCGACAACGCGGGGGCGTTGTGTTCACGGTTGCTTCGGACGCGTTCCCGATGGTGCTGCCGGGGGGCACCATCGAGGAACTTCCCAGCGAGTTTGCATAATCGTAGGCTGCAAGCCCTGGATGCGATCCTGGCAGCGACGACGATCGAGACGTGCCCGACTTTACCCGCGGCATCGCGGGTTTTTTGTTGGCCTGTAACCGGCAGCGGCGGTAGACTGCATCTCATTCCGCCCGGCGCAGTGCCTGGCGAATCACCATCGAGGAGAAGCGAACCGCCTTGCCGTGCCCCGAGCGAGTCGCCGACAACCGTGAGGCGAACGCTCCTTGAAGGAACCGCCGGGTTGAAGCGGCGGCTTTTTGCAGGCGGAAGTGTGCCATGCCCGACGAACGCATTACAGATCGGCCGGTGTTTCCGATTCCCCCTGAACACCGTGAACCGATTCCCAACACCGAGCAGCGATGGAGCATCGGCGTCGGGGCCGTCGTGCTCCTGATCCTGGCAGTGTTGAGTCATGCGTAAGAATGCATCTGCGTTCATTATGGTCGCCGCCATAGCGCTCGTCGTCGGGGCACCCGTCATTTACCAGTACGTGAAGGATGAGCGTGCGCGAGCCGAGCACCAGCGTCAAGCCCTGCGCCTTCAGCAGGAAGCCAAGGAAACCAAGGCTGCCATATCCGAACTCAGGTCCAAACACGATGCCATCGACGACTGGGACAAACTGCTAAGCGACGGCCAGAGCTACCGTCTTACTCCCGTACTCAGCATAGAGTTGGAGCGACTTTGGAAGACTAAGCGGCCGATCCTCTTTTTTGGCACGGTAACAAACATCGAATCGGCGGGGCACGATGAATATCACGTGTCCGTTGAAAGAGGCTATCTTGCGCCGGACTACAATTTCGTCACTGAGTTGCGACTATCATTACGCGCTTCCAAAGCTGCCGTTGATTCCTTTCTCCGGCTTCATCCACGCGTGACATCAGCGGACTACTTGGACACCTTGCGTAGCAGTGTTGCCGTCGTAGCGAACGTCACGAGTATCACCGCAAGCGATGAGCGCGGCAGCGACGGCGAACGGAAAAAGGTGATGACTGCTCACGGAGAATTGCTGGAACTGGTTTTTGTCGGCGACGTTTTTGCTCTGAAAGACCAGCCGCCAACAGACGCGCAAAGCGCCAGCATTCCCATCGGCATAACCCTGGGATTCTTGGTGTTGCTCTTGGTTGCTGGAACATTGATCTGGGCCATTTGGGCCTGGGCGAGGCGACGTCCGGCGCCAGACACGATCCCACCATCAACCCCTGGCACAGGCGGCACAGGGCCCGACGCGCCAGCCTGATCTGTTCCTTTTGAATCGGGTGCAGCTGAAACGCCAACACGGTTTTCTCACGCTGCCACCGTCAGCTTCATCGGTTGATTGGTCAATACCTTGCGGCGTTGTCCCTTCTTCAGGCGAGCGCGATTCTGCCGTTCAAACCAGTTCACAAACTTTTGCCAGTCGCCGTTCAGTTCGATGCAGCGCAGGTGGAGCAACGCCTCTGCCTTGGCGCGGGTCCACCGCATGCCTGCACAGTCGAAACGCTCGCCGACCAGGTAACGCACGGCACCTTCCACCTGGCCTGTGGCGATCACCAAGTCTTGCGCCATCCACTCCCCGTAACGCAGCATCGATAGGCGTGGCTGTAGGTAACCAATCTCGCTCTGCAGAGCTGCACGGCGACTCTTCGTTCCAGGTCCACGGTTTGCTGTGTCGCGTAACAACTCCTGCAGATGCTGCACCAAGGTCCGCGCCCGCCCTGCGTACAGCAGCGCCTTCAGCTTTTCCACCCAGGCCTTCAGGGCGTCGGTGCCTTCCTTGTGATAGTGACGCCCCAGCCGCCATAGCCTCTCCACGACGTGACAGACATCCAGCGTGAAGATGGCCTGGGGGAATAACGCCTCGAAGTGCTTCTTCAGGCTCTTCGCCCCGTCGAGGACGATCTGCACCCGCTTGGTCGTCTCCGGTCCGAAGCCACGCTTGGTCGCTTCCGCACGCGCCCACAATGCCGCCGCCTTGCGACCCGCAAAGGTGGCATACAGTTTCTTGTTCAGCGGCCCGTGCAGCAAGCCGTCCGCGCCACGCTTCAGCGTGTACATCACTACCACGCTGACTTCCTTGCCATTCTTGCTCTTGTCGCCTTTTTTCCGTCGTTTCTTGCTGCCACGCGCTGCCCGTTTGGCTCGGCCCCGGTGACGTTGGCAGCCGCAAGTGCAACCCGACCCATGGCGCGGCTTCCGCTTGCCGCGACGCTTCGCCAACTCCGTTTCGGTGGCGATGGGCGGACACTTGCCATCGACTTCGATCACCAGAACCTCGCCATCGTCGGACGGCGCGGGCAATTGCTTCATGAACGGCGCCGCCTCGCGTCCCATGCCGAGCACCACTTGCTCGATGGTCTCGGGGGCCGGCACCCAGTTCAGCACCGCCTTGCACACCATTTGCGTCGCTTTGAAACTCATGCGCGTCGCCAGGCGTGCGACCCATTGCCTCACCCACGGCGACAACCGATCGCGGGTCAGTCCCAGGACCACGTCGAGCGGAAACAAGCCGCTGCCGCCGGCCCGCGACATCAGATACTGCCGGCCATAGGTGACTTCGCCGTAGAAGGTCTTCAACGTCCGCTCGGCATAGGCGTTGCCGGGCCGGTACTTGTCGTTGGCCAGGAACGGCTGCACATCCAAGCGTTGATGCCGTGCGGTGAGGAACACGCGCAGCAGACAGCAGCCCAGGACGGCGATGCGGACGAGCAGTTCTTTCTCGAAGGCCGCGAATGGCAGCTCGCTGGTTTGGCAGAACTGCAACAGTTCGTCGAGGATCGCGTGGGCCTGCAGCCGCAAAGTCTCGGCGGTCACTGGACGCACAGGAGTGCATGGCTTAGATTGTCTCTTCATGGAGCAGACTCCGTACCGCTTTGTTCAATAACGGTAAGGATATGCTCCATGTCCTTTTTCAGCTGCGCCTCACCTGAATATTCGCGAAAAACGGGGCGATTCGGCCGAAAAACCTAGGGAAAACGCTTGTAGAACCGCCAGTTGCACCCTTTTGAATCCGCCCCTGCATCTACTGGTTCGGCGCATCCGCTTCCACCGTCCGAGTGCCCAAGCGCCGATCCCCGCGCGGCGCGACTGCTGTTCCACGGCCTGGCTGGCCCTAATCAATCATCAGCGCAAACATCGCTGTTTGCGCCACGCCGGCAATGGACGCAATAACCGTAAAGGATCCCTTCTTGGCGTTGGCGGTCAGCAGCGGGGCAGTGGCCACGCCGTTTGCCTTCGTGGTTGCGGTAGCCGTCGTGCTGCCGCTGAATGCCGCCCCGGCCCCATTTGCGGCATTCGCGTGGACCGTGAACGTCACCAGCGAGTCCGCGATGTCATTGCCGTAACTGTCCGTGACAACCACACCGAGATCGACCGGGAAAGCGGAATTGGTTGTCGTGGTCTGCGGCGTGGTGCCGGTGACGGCGACGATTTTGGCCGCCGGACCCGCCAGGTTCGTCAGGCTGAACGCGGCCGGCGTGTTCGCGCCATTGACTGCCGCGCTGACGGCGAAAGTGCCGGCGATGGTGTTGGCGGTCAACGACGCCTTGGCCACGCCGTTGGCCGCTGTGGTCGCGGTGAACGTCGAGCTGCCGCCGATCTTGCCGCCGGCCCCGTTGCCGCCCGCCGTCACGGTGACCGTCACCTTGGCGCCGCTGACCGGGTTGCCATAGCTGTCGGTGACCAGCGCTTGCAGGGCGGTGGCGTATGGCTTGCCGACCGTGCCGCTCAGCGAGGAAACGACGGGGCTGATGCTCGCCGCGGGGCCGGCGGTGTTGGTCAAGCTGCAAGCAGCGGGAACAGCGACGCCAGCGACCCAGGCATCTACGGTGAAGGTGCCGGCGATTGTGTTCGCCATCAGTGCCGGTGCCATGGCCACGCCGTTGGCGCCCGTTACCACGTCTGCCGAGCCGCCGAACGTGCCGCTCGCCCCGGCTGGCAGTTCGAACACGACCGTGATTCCCACAACCGGGTTGCCGTGACTATCGGTGACACGCGCCTGCAAGGGCGCCTTGTAGGCGGTGTTCACGGCGGCGTGCTGGGGCGTGCCAGCAATGGCCCTGATCAACGTGGGAACCGCTGTGTTGGTCAAGATGAAGCCGGCGGGACTGGCAACGCCCCCAACTGTCGCGCTCACGGTGAAGGTGCCAAGGATGTGGTTGGCCGTCAAGGTCGGCGCGGTGGCGATGCCCAGCGCGTCGGTCGGAACGGTTGTCAGAGCGTTGAAAGTGCCTGTAGGTCCAGTAGCTGGCGCAGCGAAGGTGACGGGGATATTGGCGACCGGGTTTCCGGCGTCATCGACTACGCTGACTTGAAGCGCGGTGCCAAAGGGAGTGCCAATGATGGTGTTCTGCGGCGAACCGCCAGCCATTTTGATACTTAAATCTTCGGAGTATTGATAGGCGCCTACATCGCTGGGCCGGCCGATGGGCCTGGGAATACCTCGTTGGTCAGTCGTTGCGATGGTCTGTGTCACGCCGCTGCCGATAGCGAGGCTGCCTGGCCCGATCGCGAATGTTTGTGTAGGCCCGCCGTTGTTCGCGAGCGGGCCGAGGCCCACGTCCGCCACACTGACGGCGACCTGGTTGTCATTCTCCCCGTCAATGAGTCCGCCGCTGCCGCCTGTGCCGATCAAGTTGTCGGTGGAATAAAGCCCCACAAGACCAGCGATGTCGTCGGGCGCCGTAACGGCATAAGTGTTGACGTTTCCGACTACGATGTCGCCATTCAGCGCTACGAAGGAGGAGTTCGTAGCTGCATTGACATAAATGCCGCCGCCGCTGTTGGCGCTTGCGTCGGTCGAGTTGCCAGATAAAGTGCTGTTGTTGACCGTTAGCGTGCCGTTATCGTTGTAGATGCCGCCGCCCTCGGTCGCGGAGTTAC
The DNA here is from genome assembly GCA_963834865.1 of uncultured Gemmataceae bacterium. GTDB lineage: Bacteria > Planctomycetota > Planctomycetia > Gemmatales > Gemmataceae > CAWIDK01. The sequence continues at coordinate 57,633 of CAWIDK010000001.1, read as the reverse complement.
TTGAGAAGGTGCTGTTGCTGACGGTAAGCGAGCCGAAGTAGTTAATGACGCCGCCGCCGGTGGCTGCGCTCGCCGTGTTCTTAGAGAAAGTGCAGTTGCTAACCAACAGCGTTCCGGAGTCATTGTAGATGCCGCCGCCGCCACCGTATTTGCTGCCGGCGCTGCCGGCGGCGAGTGCGGAGTTGGTGAAGAACGTTGTGTTGTTGACCGTCGCCTGCATATGGTTGTAAATGCCGCCGCCGAAAGATGCCGAGTTATTGGAGAAGGTACATTCGCTTACTGTCAGCCAGCCGCTGTTAAGGATGCCTCCGCCGTCGGTCGCGGAGTTGCTGGAGAAGGTGCAGTCGTTCACCGCTAGCACGCCGTCATTAAAGACGCTACCGTAATCGCCGCCGGAGTTGTCGGAGAAGGTGGTGTTGTTCACCGTTAGAAAGCCCCAATTGGCGATGGCGCCCCCGGAAGTCCCACTTGGAATCCCATTCCCGTCGGCGATGATTAAGCCGGACAGCGAGGCGGTTACGGCACTGGCCGAGAGCTTGCCCGAGAATATGAGGTCTACGAACTGTCCGTCGCCGTCGATGGTCACCGGCCCGACGCCCTGATCGTTGGTGATGGCCAGGCTGACGCTGATGGTCAGCGTGTTCGACAGGTCGATGGTGCGCACGTTTGGAGCGAAGTCGATGACCTCGCCAGGCGTGGCGTTGTTGAGCGCGTACCGCAGCGAGCCACGGTCGCTGGGATCGTCGGTCGCGCTCGTGACCGTTACCACCGAGGGCACGCACCGGTCTTCGAGCCGTTCAACGGCCAAGCGCATGCGCCGGAAGGCGGTACGGGAAACTGTGGCGGCAGGCTTCGACCCGCCGAACCAGCGCGACAGAAACGACCGAGAAAAGAAGCGGCTCATGGGCTCACCCTACGTTGGCGCAGGCACGGCCGCGCAGTCGTTGTTCAGGCATCGCGGTAGACGAGGGAGCGGAAGCCGGGTAGGATTGGATCGCTCGTCAACACGGTCGGCGCGGCTCTTGCCGGGACGCGCCGACCGTTCTCTTTTCGCATGCTTCGGTGCGGAAGTCAAACTACTTCACGTTCATTTCGCCGAATCACCGAAACGACGAATCCCCTTCCGGGCTCCGCGTCGCGACCGCGGCATGCCCCTTTCCGTTCATTCCCTGCCCCGCCTCCTGGCCGCCGTCCAGCGACCGTTGCCGCACGCACGCGCGAGCGAGCCTTGCCGCGTACAATAGCCCGGTCCTTGGCCGGCTGCCCGCCGTGGGAAGTGATGAGCCCCGCGGTGTAGCGGTTTCTCCCATCGAGGATTTTTCCCTGAAGCCACTTGCCGGGATGTGCAACTTGCGCAGTCGTCGCGCTGCAGAGTAGAATACTGGACAGCGGGACACCGGGACTGATCCCCCGGCTGGCCTGCCACTCGCGACCGTGGCGCAGCTCCGCACGGCAAAGGGTGGCAGGCGAGCCCGCCTTGGAGCTGCAACCATGTCCGACAGCGGTATCCCCCACGTCCCTGATAACGGCGCCGACAACTGGAAGCCCCCAAACTGGCTGCTCGACTTCGTGCAGGAAGCACTCCCGATCATAGCGGCGCGGCAACAAGAGCTCTTGGATGCCATGGACCGGTGGCGGAAGCCGCACGCGAAGGCAGAGCAATGGCTGGAGTATTTCGGCGATGTGATCACCGCGCACACACCGATCAACGAACAGCTTGTCGATGCAAAGCGGCTAACGGTCCTGGAGTGCCTCAACCTCGAACGTGCGGAGTTTCCCCTGCCGCTGGACCCCACGCGAAACTACACCGGCGACGAGATGCGAACGGTGCTCGTAGCGATCCACGATGCGACACGCCGGCCGAGAGACCGCCTACGGTCAACCGAGCGGGGAGTATACGCCGCCCTGTGCCTGAAAGTGCGGGACCTGACCATAGCCGATCTGCCCATCCTGAACCGGTTCCTGCGGACCGTTGCAGTGGCGGAAGACTTAAAGTCGCTCGCCAGCCATCGCTCCGAAATGACTTGGGAGGAAGCAGCGCAGGCTCAAGCAGCTTCGCGACCAAGGCGACCGATGGACAAGCTACGAGAAAATGGCGGAGCAAATTCACTGCGCAAAGGCCACAGCCGTAAAGGCGGTTGATCGAACACCAGAGTTGCGCGTGGGCAAAGAAACAACCGGCGCCACGCGCGCAGCAAGGGCTTACCGCTTTGGTACTGGACCATGCGTCTCAAACCCGCGAATTGAGTCCAGAGGACGACGCAGCAATCCGGGAGTTCATCGAAACGGCCAACCCGGAGAAAAAGGTATGGTTCATGTCGCTTTCCCAAGAAGACCAACTCGCGTTTCTAAATGATCCAGATCGCTCTCACAACGCGCTTCCGAAGGTCTAAGACGCGACCGGTCGCGACCGGTCGCGACACATTTTCTCAGCGTTTTTTCACGCTTTTTACGTGATTCGCGACCGCCTGCCTACCCTTGAAAGCCGCAACTACAGCGGCATCTTTGGAGGGTGGCAATGATCGGAACGGTTCCGAGTCTGCGGACGCCAGGCGTAATCGCCGCCGAGATTGGCGCACCGCTGTCCCGCGTGCTCTACATCTTGCGGACGCGCGACATTCGTCCAATTGGCAGGGCCGGGATCTTGCGGTTGTACGACGCCGAGGCCGTGCAACGGGTGCGCAAAGCGCTATGGGAGGTGCGCCATGCCGGCTGACCCCATGTCTCTGCGCCCGCCCGCATCAGACGACGCCGAGGCTATCGCGACCTTGCCCGCGCCGCCAAGCGCCTGCGAGAGGCCCAGCGACGCGCCGAGCTGGCGCGCGCCGACAAGGCAAAAGGGGAACCCCGTGGACACGATACCGAGCGTCGCTGACCTACCGCTGTTGATCCCGCTGGCGAGCGTGCCGCGCGCGCTCGCTATCAGTCGCGCCGACCTCGCGAGGTTGCGGGCGGCTGGCCGGTTCGGCCCTGCCGTGCTGCGGCTGGGCCGTCGTCTGCTGGTGCGGCGCGATGAGCTGGAGCGATGGGTGCAGGCCGGTATTCCGGATCGGCGAATGTGGATCGCGATTCAGGCGAGCGGCCGGCGCCGCGTCGTGGGTTGACGACCATGGGGCTGTGGCATGGTGCCGGGCTGGATTTCTACCCACGCCTACGGGGTTCGATTCCCCGCAGTTCCAGTGACGAACATGCCCGGCAAGAGTTGCCGGGCATGTTCTCCGAACTGGATTTCTACCACCATGATTGTATCCGAGCAATCCCCGGAAGTGAACGGCACGGCCACGGATCGGGCATTGGCCCGGCTGCTGCCGCAACACCTGGCGGACCTGCGCAAGAGTGGGTTGACCGATGCGACGATTGCCGCTTGCGGTTTCCATTCGTTGCAGGCGCCGGCAAGCGTGCAACGCGCGCTTCGATGGAAACGCGACGCCGACGCCCTGGGACCGTGCTTGGCGATTTCCTTCGTCGATGCCGCGGGCCAAGCGACGGGATACGTTCGCTTGAAACCGGATCGGCCGCGTAAGGATAAAGACACCGGCAAAGGTGTCAAATACGAATCGCCGAAGGGACTGCCGAATCGCGATTACTTCCCGCCGGGGACGCGCCCTGTACTGCAAGATGTTTCCGTGCCGCTGCTCATCACGGAAGGCGAGAAAAAGGCCGCGAAAGCCGATCAAGAGGGGTTCCCTACTATCGGGCTCGTGGGTGTCTATGGCTTTCAGAAGCGGCAACCAAAGGACAAGGACGGCAAGCCGCAAGGCAACCGCGAACTGATTCCGGACCTTGCCGGCATCGCGTGGCAAGGGCGGCTGGGCTACATCGTTTACGACTCGGATGCCATGACGAACCGGCACGTGCGCGGGGCCGAGTGGCACCTTGCCGAGACGCTGGCCCGCCACGGCGCGCGCGTCAAGGTTGTTCGGCTGCCGCCCGGCCCGCCCGATGCCGACGGTAACCCCACGAAGTTGGGGTTGGACGATTTCCTTGTCGCGCACGGACCGGACGCCTTTCGCAAACTGTTGGGCGCCGCCACGGACGCCGAGCCGCCGATAGCCGTGGCGCCGATCGAGGCGGCCGATGATCCGCACCGCCTGGCCCGGCTGTTCATCAAAGAACACTGCGAACACGCGGACGGCCGGACGCTGCGCTACTGGCGTGAAGAGTGGCAGCGCTTTGACGGCCGAAGCTATCGGCCCCTTCCCGACGCCGAGCTACGGGGCGAATCGACGGCATCGGTAAAGGCGGAAATGGACCGCTTGAATCTCATTGCCCAACAGCTGGCCGCGGCCAAGAACGAGAAGCCGCCCGCGGTCCGCAAGATCACCAAGGGCATGATTGGAAATATCGAGTTGGCCCTTGGGTCAATGACGTGCCTGCCAAGCACCGTTGAGCCGCCGTCATGGTGGGACGGCCGCGAGTGGCAGCGACGCAACATCATCGCGATGAGCAACGGGCTTCTCGACCTCGACGCCCTGTTTGCCGGCCGTGCGGACGTGCTGCTGCCGCATTCCCCGCGATGGTTTTCGACAACGTGCTTGCCCTATCCTTTCGACCCTGACGCCGATTGCCCACGCTGGCGAGCGGTCCTTGCTCGCAACCTCGAAGGCGACGCCGAGCGAATTGACCTCTTGCAAGAGTGGTACGGGCTTTGTGCCGTGCAGGACATGGCGATGCAAAAGTTCATGGTGTTTGAGGGGGAGGGAGCGAACGGCAAATCCGTCGCGTGCGCCGCCCTGGAAGCGATGCTTGGCCCCGAGAATTGTTCTCATGTCCCGTTGGAGCTGTTCGGCGAACGCTTCCAATTGACACCCACCATTGGCAAGTTGGCCAACATCGCGGCCGAGATCGGCGAGATTGACAAGGCCGCGGAGGGGATCCTCAAAGCGTTCACGTCCGGGGACACGCTGCAATTTGACCGAAAGCACAAGCCACCAATTCAGGCCGCCCCAAGCGCACGACTGACGTTCTCGACGAACAACCGCCCGCGGTTCACCGACCGAAGCGGTGGGCTTTGGCGTCGCATGATCCTGTTTCCCTTCCGCGTCGCCATCGACGAAAACGATCCGAGCCGGGTTCGCGGGATGGATAAGCCGCAGTGGTGGCAATCGTCCGGCGAATTGCCCGGCATGTTCAATTGGTCATTGGCGGGGCTGCACCGGCTGCGCCAACAAAAGCAGTTCACGCGCTCGCACGTTTGCGAGCATGCTCTGGCCGAATACCGAATCGAGAGCAATCCGGCCCGCATTTTCCTATTGGACCGCTGCCGCGAGTCTCCGGACGGGCAAACCCCGTGCGGCGAGTTGTACCAAGCCTACCGGACGTGGTGCCAGGCAAGCGGATATTCCCCGCTGGCGGATCGGACGTTCGGCAAGGAAGTGAAGCGGGTGTTCCCCAAGGCCGAACGGCGGGAAATCGGGCCGCGTGGGTGCCGCGCGTACTGCTATTGCGGCGTGGCTGCGGACCGGCTGAACGGGTAGGCCGTGCGTTGTGTGCGCCATGTGCGCTATGCTTCCCTATTTGTTTTGCACGCGAAAAGGGATTGCGAAGGTTTCTATCGGAGTTAGACAATAAATGGGAACAGATAGCGTACATGGCGCACACGGCGCACCGCTGGCCCGGTTGCTTGCCAGGTTTGGCACGAAACCGGCAACCTCGACGCCCTCGACGGCGGCGCCGGACCCCTTGACGCCGCCCACTGGCAAGGCGGAACTTCTCCGCGCCAAGCCCCTCGACGTGGCCGCCGTCGACGTGCAGGCCGAGCCCGCCGCCCTCGACATGCCGCCTCTTTCGCCCTGGGACCTGCCGCCGGACCTGTACGAACGGTGGGAAGAGCGCGTGTGCATCATGCACTATGAGGGCGGCTTACCGTGGCCGGAAGCCGAGCGCGAAGGCCTGGCCAACGTCCTACGCTCGGCCGATGCGAACACGCCGACCGCGGCCCCAAAAGCGGCCGCGGTTCAAGGAAGGCTGTTCGGCTACGGCAGCGAAAACGCACACTACCGAAGCGGCTTGTAACGCTGGCCCAACCGCCGCAAGCGCCGGCGCTCGCCGTGGCAGCTGGGCGAGTTGTTCGGGCGGGCAGCGACGGATTCGCCCGCTTGACGCCGGCCGCTATATTAGAGACGCCTTTGGCCGCGCTGGCGTCGGGGAACTCGAAGGCCCCGACGCTGGCCGGCCGCCCTTCGAGAAAGGATCGGTCCCATCATGGCCCAAGTCTACCGGCCGACGTACACGTACATCGACCCCGCAACCGGCAAGAAAACCAAGCGCAAGTCAAAGACGTGGCACGCCCGCTACTACCTGCCTTCCGGCCAGCGCGTCCGCGTGAAGCTCTACCGCGACAAGAAAGCCAGCGAAACCAAAGCGGCCGAGTTGGAGCGGCGCGGCGAACGGCTCGACTCCGGCTTTGCGGACCCCCTCGACGAACACGCCAAGCGGCCGCTTGCCGAACACGCCGAAGATTTCCGCCGCTACCTTGCGGCGAAGGGCAACACGCCCGACTACGTGGAAAAGATGCTGTTTCGCCTGACCGCGGTTCTCGACGGCTGCCGGTTCACCAAAGCTGCCGACGTGCAGCCGTCCGCGGTTGTCGAGTTCCTCGGGACCCTGCGCCGCGACGGCAAGAGCGTCAAGACGGCGAACGATTACCTTGCGGCCGTGAAGGGCTTCGCCCGCTGGTTGTGGCGGGACAAGCGGTGCATTCTTGACCTGTTGGCCGGCCTGTCCAGGCTGGCGAAGGGGGACGCCGATCTGTGCCACGCCCGCCGCGACTTCTCCCCGGAAGAGCTGGCGTTGCTACTCGACACCGCCCGAACAAGCGCCCGCTCGCTTCGTAAGCTGGCCGGCCCGGATCGGTATTTCCTGTACCTTGCCGCGGCGGCGACCGGCTTCCGCGCCGCCGAGCTGGCGAGCATGACCCCACAATCGTTCGACCTCGCCGCCAAGATGCCGACGGCCAGCGTAGAGGCGAGCTGCACGAAGAACAAGAAGCTGACCGTGCAACCCCTGCCCCTCGACGTGGCGAAGGCCCTGCGCGACTACCTCGACGACAAGCCGGCCGGCAAACCAGTCTGGCCCGGCAAGTGGAAATCGCGCGCTTTTCTCATGGTCCAGCTCGACTTGCAAGAGGCCCGCGAAAACTGGCTGCAGATGTTTCAGGATGCCCGCCAACGCGACGAAGCCGCCCGCGGCGACTTCCTGACCTACTGCGACTCCGCGGGCCGCTACGCCGATTTCCATTCGTTGCGGCATTCGTACATCACGATGGTTGGCAAGACCGGCGTGTCTCCGAAGGAACATCAAGACCTTGTCCGCCATTCGACCTACGCCCTGACGGCCCGCTACACGCATTCGAGGTTCTACGACCTGGCCGCCGCCGTCCAGGCGCTGCCGATCCCGACCGCGGGATCGCACCCGCAAGCGCTGGCCGCGACCGGAACGGATGGACGCCAGATTTCCCTTGGCCCAAACCTTGGCCTGCAACCGGCGATTTCGGGAGATTCTGAGAGACAAGCTGAGACGGAATTGGTACAGTGTCAGGAGTGCGAAAAGCACGGAAATCATGCGGGAAATCACACGATTCTCGCGGTTTTCGGCACTCAGGATGACAACCTAGGGAAAGTGGAGCCGAGGGGGATCGAACCCCTAACCTCAGCATTGCGAACGCTGCGCTCTCCCAGTTGAGCTACGGCCCCAGGATGGCCTCATTCTACGGCGGCCGGCCATCCCGTCAACCTGGCCTCGGGGATGCTCATGAACCAGATTCTCCCTTACCTGCTGCGGGTCGGTCACCTCGGCGACTGTCAGGACATCAAGGCCCTTTTCGACGCTGGCGTCCAGGCGGTGGTCCAGCTCGCCTGGGAGGATGCGCCGGTCCTGTTGCCGCGCGACCTCATCGTCTGCCGCATTCCGCTGATCGACGGCCCCGGCAATCGGCCTGAGACGCTCCGGCTCGCGATCGCCACCATCGCCCAGTTCCTGCGCGAACAGGTCAGCATCCTGGTTGGCTGCAGCTCGGGCGTCAGTCGGGCCCCGGCGCTGGCAGCCGCCGGTCTCGCGCGGTTCACCGACAAGCCGCTCAACGAGTGCCTGCAGGACGTCACGCGTCACCGGCACGCGGACGTACACCCTGCCCTCTATGAGCATCTCGAAGCCATCCTCACTACCTTCGCGTGACGATCACCATGCCCCGCCGTGCCCCGGCGTTCCATCACGCCACGTCGCAGCCGCTGCACTTCTTCGGACGGCAGGCCGAGCTGGCCCTGCTCGACGGCGCCCTGCAATCGACCGGGCCGAGTGTGGTCGCAATGGTCGGGCCGGGCGGCCAGGGCAAGACCGCCATCGTGCAGCACTGGCTGGCAAGCTTGCGCGACCGTGCCGGCGCCGTGGACGGCCTGTTCCTGTGGAGCTTCTATCGTGGCAAGGACACCGACCTCTGCCTGCGCGCTGCTGGCCTACGCCGAAGGCCTGCCCGCGCCGCCCGAGGTCTCGGCGAGCTACTGCGTCGATCGGCTGCTGCACCGACTCCGCGCCGAACGCTGGGCGCTGGTCCTCGACGGCACGGAAGTGGTGCAGCATGAACAGGGGACATGGTTCGGCCGTTTCGTCCATCCCGAATTGGGCCGATTCATCGATGAGCTGGCGTCGGCGCCGATGCCGGGCGTCCTGGTGCTGACCAGCCGGTTTCCGCTGCCGACGCTCGCCCATCGCCGCCATGCCGCGCCGGTGTCGCTTGCCACCCTCGATCCCGACAGCGGCGTGGCACTGCTTGCAAGCCTCGGCGTGCGCGGCAGCGCCGAGGAGCTTGCCGATGCGGCCGGTTCCTGCGGATTGCACGCAAAGGCGGTCGAGCTGCTGGGCACGTATCTCGTACGCTTCCGCGCCGGTGCCGCGGTCCGCCAGCGCGACTTGCCGGCTGTGCACGAGACGGGCGCCAGCGCGGAGGAGGTCCACGTTGCTCGCGTGCTCAGCGCTTTCCAGGCCGCTCTGTCCTGCGAAACCCAGGACGTGCTCGCGCTGGCCACGTCATTTCGCCAGCCACCGAGCGAGCAACGGCTGCTCGAGTACCTGGTCAGCGCGCCGCTGCGCCGCCTGCTGCACGAGCAGTGGGCGCGCCTTACGTGGCGTTCGCCGATCGACCCGACGGTTGGCTTGCCGGCCAGGTCCAGGGACTCGTCCAGGATCGCCTGCTGGAGCGCGTCCCTGGCGGCGCGACGGGCCTGGTGATCGATGCGCACCCGCTGGTGCGGCGCGGCTTCGAGGGCGTGCTGGGCGTCGGCCAGCATCATGCGGCCCGCGCGGGTTTCCTGCGCGGCCGGCCCGACCGCCGGCCGCCCGCCGCGCTCGCGGAGGCGCGCGAGGAGGTTGAGCTGTTCCACGCCTATATCGCGGCCGGCCTGTGGAACGAGGCCGACAGCACCTTCGTCGCGCTGGACAATCCGAAACACCGCTTCCTGGCGCCGGCGTTCGAACGCGACCTGCTGCTATGCTTCTTCCCGGACGGCGATTGGCGGCAGCCGCCGCTCTGGCCCGGGTTCGGCCGCCATCGCAGCCTGGCGATCTGTTTCGAATTGCTCGGCCAATTCGACGACGCCCTCGTCGCATACCGTGGCGCCGACGCCCCGCTGCGCGGCGATGCGCTGATTGCACTGGGCCGGCTGCAACCGCTGCTCGATCAACCGCAGGCCGCCCACCCCTGGCAGACGCTCTGGCAGGCGTATCGCGCCACGCCCTCTGTCTCGCCGGCCGCGATGCCGAGGCGTTGCGCGTGGCGCAGGCGGTGGTGCCGATCGACGTGTACGAGTGGGTGCACGTATTCGAGTGTTTGCTGCGACTGGGCCGGCTCGACGCGATCGACCTGCGCAGCGTCCTGTATCGCCCGCCGCTGAGCCACGAACACCGCTGGAGCGCGCTGCGCACCGGCGCATGCGTGCCGATCACGTGCGCGTCACCGAGCCCGGCAGCGATCTTGGCGGCGAGTATCGCGACATCCTCGACGCTTACGAGCGCGCCGGCATGCCGTTCGAGCGCGCGCTCACCCGGCTCAGCTACGCGCGCTGGCTCGAGGCGGCCGGCAACAGCGGCGAAGCACGCGTCATGGCCGCGGGGGCGCTGGCGTTGTGTCGGCGACATGGAATGGCGGTGCTGGAGGTGGACGCGCTGGAATTGCAGGCCGACCTTGGCGAGACGAATCGCGCCGCATTGGCCGCGATGCGCGAGGCATGCGGGTATCGTGGTCGCAAGCGTGTTTAGCGGCCGGCGGGTGAGCCGAAGGACAATGAGCAACGGATCATACCGATGGCACGGATACAAAGTCATTTCGGGCGGGCCGGGGACACCCTTTTTTCGGCACGACGTGCACGACCGGCACGACGTGCACGACCGGCACGACGCGCACGACCGGCACGACGTGCACGACCGGCACGACGCGCACGACCGGCACGACCGGCACGACCGGCACGACCGGCACGACCGGCACGACCGGCACGACCGGCACGACCGGCACGACCGGCACGACCGGCACGACCGGCACGACCGGCACGACCGGCCAGGCCCGCACGAGCGGCCACGACCGCGATGAGCGGGCGATATTGTCACTACCCATGTTCCCGCAGCAACACCGCAAGGTTCTGCCGGCTCATCGCGTGATGCGGGTCCAACTCCAGCACCGCGCAGTCGCGCTCGCTCTGCGCCGGCCAATCGCGACCCTCCTGCAATAGCACATGGCTCAGCGCGATCCACGCCGACAGCGCCCGCGGCTGGCGCCTGGTTATGTCCTCAAGCATCTCTCGGGCCGCCGCATACTCGCCGCGCGCGTGGTGCAGCCGTGCGCACACACCTCGGTTTCCACCGCTGTCGCCGGCACCTTCGGCAGCCGGCGTATCACTGCCTCCAGGCCCGGCCCGTCGCGCCGCGCGATACACACGTCGGCCAGACCGTATTGCGCCGGCGCATACCGCGGCTGCTCGGCGAGCGCCTGCTGCCACTGCGCCACGGCGTCGTCCAGCCGGCCCGCGGCAAGCAGCCGTCGCAGCCGCTCGCGATTCACGTCGTCGAGCCGGTCGTCGGCGTCCATCCAGAAGATCCAGTCACCGGTCGCGTGCCGCAAGCTCTCGTTGCGGGCCGCGGCGAAGTCGTCGATCCAGGGGAAGTGAAACACCTTCGCGCCCAGCTCCCTGGCGATTGCCACAGTGTCGTCGGTCGAGCCGGTGTCGACCACGATGATCTCGTCCGCCAGGTCCGCAAACGACCCGATACACGCGCGCAGATCGTGCGCCTCGTTCTTGACAATCAGCACGAATGACACCTGCCGGCCGTCGACGCCGCCGTTGAGGTGGTAGCGTGGCTGATCGTGCGAGCGCGTCGCCGACGTAGCTTGCGTCGGCACTAGCCGCCCACCAAGGCTGCCACCTTCGGCCACGAATCGCGCACGGCGCCGCCAGCCGCGTCTCCGCAATCGCCGCCGCATGCGCCCACGTCAAGCGCGCCCGCACATGTTCGCGCGCCGCGCCCGCGCTCGCGCGCCTCCTCGGGATGCTCGTACACGTGCCGCAACAGCACCCGCAGCGCATCCGCGTCCGGCTCCACCAAAAACGGCCTGTCCACCGTCTCCAGGTTGTCGATCCGCTTCTCGCCGAGCATCACGACGGCATACGGCAGCAGGTACGCCGTCTCGTCGGTGGCGTAGTCGAGCACCGGCCCGAAGCCCGTGACGATCACCGGCAAGCCGCTCGCCATCGCCTCCGCCGCCGGCAGGCAGAACCCCTCCCCGCGATACGGTTGCACAACGACATCGCAAGCCCGGTACAGAGCCGCCATCTGGACATCGCTCAGCTCGTCGGCAATGTACTCGATCGCCGGCGCATGCGGCAGTTTGCCCACCTGGTCGATTGGTGCCTGGGCGGTTTGCCCCTGGTAGAACGTCCCGACACCCATGTCCTTGACCACCAGGCAAACGTCGTCCTTGTCGCAGAACACTTGCCGATACGCCTTGAGTAAGAGGTCGAAGCCCTTGCGCGGCAGCGTGCCGCCGACAAACAGCAGCTTGCAACGTTTGGTAGTCTTCAGCGGGAACAGTTGCCCGTCATTGCGGAAGAACGCCTCGGCAACGCCAAGCGGCACGACGTGGAGCTTCGCCGCCGGCACCCCGCCCTGCACAAAGCCATTGCGGACAAACGTGCTCGGCACCCACAGCTCGTCCACGCAATCGCGCAGCGGCGCCACCCAGGCACGCGGGATGCTGCCGAATTCCCACGGCTGAAAAATCACCCAACGGCCGTCAACCGGCCGCGTGAAATCGGGCGGCCATTGGTGCGACACGTGTACGTCCGCCGGCCCCGATAGCGCCTTGCCGACGCAAGCGGCGAGGCTCTCCGGTAATGGCACCCGTGTTCCCGGCGGCTGCGTCCCCGAGGGCGCTTCCAGCGACAGCTCATGCCCGCGCACCGCGAGCGCCGCGCACAGGTTGCGATTGACCAGCGCCAGCGAGTGGACTGCGTCCTGCGCCCCCTGCCAAGCGATGCGCAACCGATCGTAGGCGACGCTGCCAGCGTCGCCATGCTGCACAGCGACGCTGGCAGCGTCGCCCATGACAGCCGCCGCCGCGACCGGCTGCGCCGCCGCCAGCCGGTGCCGCGCACGGCCCAGCTCCATCTGGCGTGCAACGCGCCCCACTCCGCCGAGCACGTCGTGCAGCACGCGCGCGGTTATCGTGTCGTACGGGTCGGCCCGCAGCGCTTCGTCCAGGTGCGGCACCGCCTCGGCCAGCCGCCCATGCCGCGCAAGCGCCAGCCCGAGTGCCGCCCGCGTCGCCGGCAAATCCGGCCGCAGCAGGCACGCCGAAAAAAAATGGGCCAGGTCGCCGGTCAGTTCGCCCAGCAGCGCGTGCAACCGCCAGCGCAATAGCTCGACCTTCGCGCGGCGCTCGCCCTCGGGGGCGGCACGCTGCGCCCGGGTACTTTCCCACTCCACGCGCAGCAACTCGCACACATACGGCGCCAGCGAATCGTGGAGGAAAGCCAGGTCGTAGCGGAATTCGCCAGAATTCCGAGAAACGTCACCGCAATTCTGGTGATTTTCGCTACACGGAACGGCGCTATCGAGCACCGCCAGCACGCGGCGGGCCTGGTGGGCCGCCGGCTCGCGCTGGCCGAGCGCCACCAGCGCGTGCGCCAGGTTGAGCCCGGCGACGACATGCCGCGGATCGGCCGACCACGCATCCTGAAACGCGTTCGCCGCCGCCACCAAATCCTCCGCCCGCTGCGGAGCCGACGCCAGCGCCAGCACGCCGCGGGCATTGAGCAGCGCCGCATCGCGCGGCCGCTCCGCAAGCGCGGCCGTCAGCTCACGCAGGACCGCATCGCCGACAACGGGGCCGGCGGGATCGTGCAACGACATCGTAGTTTCTCCCAGGTGTGTGCCGTGGACGGGGTTGGAGTCCCGGCTTTAGCCGGTGTTTTCCGCGCCAACCCGATGGCTCAATGCCTGATTCCGCCATTGCGGTTCGTATCCGCCGGCTGCGGCGCCGTGCGCAAAGGTGCGCGTGCCGAAGTGGTGGATGAACAGGTCGCGGCAGCATGTCAGCTTGAAGCCGGCTTGGCGGGCCTTGGCGCTCAGAATGTCGCTGTCGAACAGGCTGAGGTCCGTCCATTCATTGAGGCCGGGGCTGACGCGGTCCAGCACCGCTCGCCGAATCAACAGGCAGAAGCCGCCGAGCCGTTCGCTCTCGACCCATTTCCCCCGGTTCGTGCCGGCAAAGTCGCGCGCGAAGCTTTGCACCGCCTCCACGTCCACGAACGCCTCGCCCGGCCGTGCTCCCTTCTTCGGACCGAGCCGGTACGGCACCGTCTCCACGAGCTGCGGCGGCGCCGCGTAGTTCGACATCGGCCCCACCAGCCCGATTCCCTCCGACATCGTCGCCAGCGCCGTTCAGCGCATCGAGCCATTTCGGCGTCACCACCGTGTCATTATTGAGCAGGCAAACGAACTCGCCGCGCGCCTTCGCCAGCGCTTCCTTGCACGCCGTCGAGATGTCCAGGTCGGTCGCCGCCCGGCAAATCTCGACGCGCAGCCGGCTCACCAGCCCATCGCGCAGCCCGGCCAGATATTCCGCGGTGCCGTCGAGGGAGCCGATGTCGAGGAAGATCAGCTCGAAGGGTTCTCGGCTGTGACGCAGGACGCTCGGCACGCATATTCGTGTGTATTCCAGCATCCCGCAGCACGGAATCACCAGCGACACAAGCCCCGGTGGCGACGTGATAGACAGCGTGTTGTTGGCCATGGCAATTCCTCAACAGTTCAAACCACGGATCACACGGATGGCACGGATACGGGGTATTCTGATCTTATCCGTGCCATCCGTGTGATCCGTGGTTCATTTCTTGTTTTCCTATTCGTGTTATTCGTATTATTCGTGGTTTTGTGTCTTTGGCTCGGAATCCGGTTTCGCGTATTTGCTCACCAGATTGATCAGCAACAAATACTCCTGCTGGTGCCGCCGGGCCTGCAGGGCCACGACTTCTTGTTGCTTCTGCAAGAGCCGCTCACGATACTCGCCGGTCTTGTCCAGCGCCAGCGCCTCCGCGATCCGCGCCAGCGCCTGCGGATACTCCCGCTCGCGTGCATGCGCCCACGCGAGGTTGTAGCGTGCCCGCACGTCGGCCGTGTTCACCGCCAATGCCTTTTCGTACGCCGACCGCGCCTTGCCGGTCCGGCCCCATTCGTACAGCGCATCGCCCAGCGCGTTCCACAATTCCGCCGAGCAGCTCGGATTGAGCGCCAGCGCCACCTTGGCCATGTCCGCCCCGCGCTTCGGATCGCGGAAGGAGAAGGTGAGGAACTGGCTGACTTCACAGAGCAGCACCCAGTTGCGTTGCTGCAAATGGACCGCCTCGCCGTAGAAGCCGCGCGCCAGTTCGAATCGGCCCGCCTTGGCGCAGGCCCGCGCCTTCTGAATCGGCTCCTGCAACCGCTTATGGGCCGCTTCGCCGAACCGCTCGTGAAAGCGCACGTACACTTCCTCCGCCACCGCCGGTGCCAGCAGCCGCGCATGGATGCCGCGCCCTTCCTCGTCGCCCGGCTCCAGGTACTGGCAGCGCTTGCCCTCGCCAAAGTACTCACGCAACAGTGAAAAATTGACGCCGACGAACGTGGCCAGGCTGAAGCGCTGATGCTCGAACTCGTCATCGCGCGTAATCTGCGTCTGGCCATAGTCATTCACCAGGATGAACCCGCCCTCGGCAAGCATCCCGAGCAGCTTCTCCAGGCACTCGATCGCACCGTAGCTGTGCAGCAGCTTTTTCGTCATCTTGCGGCCAAACTCCACGGCAAACGTGCCGTGCGGCAGCGTCTGCGCGTCGACGGGCCGATAATCGTACTCCGAGGCGAACAGGCCGTAGACCTCCAGCAGCTCGTCCTTGGCGCGCGGATTGTTTGACTGCGCCCGCTCGCGCAACTGCTCCGGGGTCAGATCGGTGTAGTCAGCGAGCCGGACGTTGCGGGCCACGCAGGTGCGGACGCACAGTTGGCGGACCTGCGCGTCGTCCAACTCCAGCACCGCGGCCGGCAGGCAGTCAAGAAGGTAATTCAGAAACACCGCCCGCAGCCTCCCGTTGTGGGGCACGTTTTTTACGTGCCCGTCTTTCCCCGGCACGTTGAAAACGTGCCCCACATCCGCGGCACCGTTCACCCCAAACCCCACGTCGGCGAGCAGCGTCTCCGGATGCAACGCATCCACCTGGCGGACTCGGTAGCGGCCGGCATGCTCGGCCAGCACCCCGTGGCGCAGCAGGTCGTGAAGCATGCGTTCCGACTTGTCGGCGGCGATGTACGTGAGCCGGCTGTAGTAGTCCTTCTTGTGCTGGCGGCACAGGTCGCGCAGCGTGTCGAGGAAGTAGCGTGCGAACAGGCCGACGCCGATGCCCAGCTCCAGCACGAAGATTTCGTCTTCCAGCTGCCCGTCCTTGTCGGCGGCGACGAGGCTCGCGAAGAAGACATCAGCCGCGTTGCGTGATAGGGAGCCGTCATTATTGACAACGAAAGGAACCGGCGACGTATCCGCCAGGAACGCCTTGTTGCCGCGTTGGCGTAAATAGGTCTGTCCAAGATCCCATTCGAGGCTATTTGCGAGCGGCACGAAATCTTGCACAATTTCGCGTCCCGCCTGGGCATGCGCCAGCACCTGCTCAGCCGGCGACCCGGTGTGCATGCCGTCATCGCGTGTTTCCCGACCCCGGTTGGTTGCCATGTTGGTGATCCCTTTCGTTTGTTGCCCCGGCCCCTGCCGGCTTGTCCGGCAGGTGAAGTAGTTTGGCCGGCTAGCCACTCCGGCCCGCCGACCGCAACGACCCCTGCCGGCTCGTCCGGCAGGTGAAGCAGTTGCACGCTCGCTTTAGCTGTTAGCTGTCAAACTCCTTCACCTGCCGGACAAGCCGGCAGGGGTCGGACGCGTGGTTCTTGGCGCTCGCTTTAGCTGTCAAACTTCTTCACCTGCCGGACAAGCCGGCAGGGGTCGCACGGTCGAACAGCGCCACGTCGACCTGGACGACGACGAGGTCGCCGGGGCCGAAATCGCTTAGCCCGGCGCGGCAAACGATGCCGCCGGCGCCTAGCTCCGCGACGACTTCCACGCCCCCGATCGCGCTGCTGGCCGCCGCCGGGTCCGCGGTGCGCGTCAGGTACGCGCGGACGGCCGTCGTGGCGAGGAAACACGCGGCTGGCCCCAGCGCGGCCGCCAGCGGCACGCATTGCTCCTGCGTCTCGGCGCCCGTCAGCCGAAGCTCGAAGGTGTGCGTCAACAGCGGTTGGGCCGGCGCCGCTGCGCACGGCGGCACCGCGAACGGGCCGCGGGTCTTCCACGAATGCCGGGCCGTCGTCGTAATAAAAGGTCGTCGTCTCGCGGCCGCCACTGGTCATGCCGGTGTGCGCGTCATACGTAAACGTCATTACGCTTCCCAGCGGACGCTGGTTGGCATCGTTGCTCGGTGCGCTGCTCATGGGTGGTCCTCGCATGGTTGTTGGTGCCGACTGCCTCGACCCGTCCGTCGCGTCCTCCGACTGCACTCTTTACCAGCCCAGCTACCGGTATCTTCGGGCCATCGCTGAGTCCCCAGCATGGGGTGGCTCAGGAAACACGGTATCTAGCAACTCGATACAAGGGGCCGCCAACGAGGGGTTCCGCGTGGTGATCCCGAATCGAGCTGCCTCCCCGGCCCGAACTCTCCCGAAATTCCCTGAATGTCCCTCTCCCCGTATGTCCCCGGTTCCTAGTCGTCCCCAGTTCCTAGTCGTCGCCTGTCGGGAACTCCCACAGGCGGATGGTCTTATCCAAGCTGACCGAGGCAAGCGTTCTCCCGTCAGGGCTGTAGTTCACGGAAAGCACTGGTCCGGTGTGCCCCTTTAGGGTAGCCCGTTCGTTGCCCGTCGTGACGTCCCATAGCTTGATGGTTTTGTCCCTGCTCCCTGAGGCGAGGCACTTTCCGTCGGGACTATATGCAACAGAGTACACCGATTCAATGTGCCCCTCTAGCGCAAGGCAATCGTACTACCTTCATCACCGTGGAATTCTAATCTGAGCCCTTGACTTGGACAAGTGTACATGCGAATGATTCTTCTCGGACGGAACCCGTTCACGGAGGAGAAGAATCATGTCCAAGGCCACAACCGTTTCCATGCGCGAGTGCTTTGCCGACGTTGCGGACCCACGCCGGGAACATTTGCGGTTACACAACCTCTGGGAGATCATCGCCGTCACCATCTTGGCGGTCATCTCCGGGGCCGATTCCTGGGTCGAGGTTGCCAAATACGGCGTCAACAAGTTCGAGTTTCTGCGGACCTTTCTCGAACTGGCCAATGGCATACCCTCCCACGACACTTTTGGTCGTGTTTTCGCGCTGCTCAATCCGCGCGCTTTACAGGACGGATTTGTCAAGTGGGTGCAGGCAGTTGCCGAGTCCACGCTCGGCCGTGTCGTCGCCATTGACGGCAAGACGGCCCGACGATCTTTCGACAAAGCAGCGGGCAAAGGACCGCTGCATATGGTCAGTGCCTGGGCCACTGAAAATCGTCTACTCCTGGGGCAACAGGCCTGCGACAGCAAGTCGAATGAAATCACCGCGATGCCCGAACTGATCAAGAACCTCGAGATTTCCGGGGCGATCGTGACCAGCGACGCCATGGGCTGCCAGAAAGACATCGTTGCCGCCATCCGCGCGGCGGACGCCGACTATGTGTTGGCCGTGAAGGACAACCAGCCAATCTTGCACGATGACATCCGGGCTGTGTTCCTGACCGGCTTCGACAACAACTTCGCAGGCCTGGAACATCACCGGCATTGCACGAAGGAAGAGGGGCATGGCCGCGTCGAGACGCGGATCTATGATATTATCCGCGTGCCCGAAGAGTTGGCAGAGCGTCACCCCGATTGGCAAGAGCTGCGTAGTATTGGCATGGTGTACAGCGAGCGGCAAGAAGGCAACAAGGAACCCAGCGTCGAGACACGCGTTTTCATCACGAGTCTGCCGCCGCGGGTGAAGAAGTTTGCCGGCGCCGTGCGCAATCATTGGGGAATCGAAACCTCGCTCCATTGGGTCTTGGATATGAGTTTCCGCGAGGACGAAAGTCGTCTGCACAAAGGGCACGGCCAGGAAAACATGGCACTGATTCGCAGGTTGTCCGCGTCGCTTTTACTGAATGAACCAACATGCAGAGCGGGCGTATCCTGCAAGCGCAAATGTGCAGGCTGGAATGATGAGTACCTCCTAAAAGTGCTCGCTGCGAGCTTGAAATGACGGTTTTTCCTTGCGAACGTGATGCAATGCCCTTGCCCTCTAGCGTTGCACGCTGCTTGGCTGCAACCATGTCCCACAGCTTGACGGTTTTGTCCCAGCTACCAGAGCTAAGCGTCCTGCCATCCGGGCTGTATGCTATAGATTGCACAATGTCCCTGTGTCCCATGAGATTGGCTTGTTGGTTGCCCGTTGCTACGTCCCACAACCTGATGGTCTTGTCGAAGCTCACTGATGCAAGAGTCCCGCCGTCGGGGCTACACAGGACGGACGTTACGCCGTTTGGGTGCCCCTTGAGGGTGGCCCGCTCCTTGCCCGTCGCTGGATCCCAAAGCTTGATCGTCTTGTCGTTGCTTCCTGAGGCCAGAGCCCTGCCGTTCGGAGAGAATACCACCGACAATATGCTGTCCGTGTGCCCCCTGAGGGTAGCGACCTCCCGGGCCGTCGGTACGTCCCAAAGCTTGATCGTCTGGTCAAGCCCCGCCGAGGCCAACCTCATGCCGTCTGGACTAAATACTACTGAAAATACTTGTTCCGTGTGGCCCCTGAGAGTGGCGATCTCCTGCCCCGTTTGGGCGTCCCAAAGCTTGACCGTCTTGTCAAGGCCTGCAGAGGCTAGGGTCTTGCTATCGGGACCGTACGCGACCGAAGACACCCAGCTCTTGTGCCCCTTGAGAGCAGCGAGTTCCTTGCCGGTCGCCACATCCCATAATCTGATGGTCTGATCCCGGCATGTGGAAGCCAAGGTCTTGCCGTCTGGACTAAAAACCCCGGAGTATACATCGTCGGTGTGTTCTAGAACAGGCGCAGCTTAGCTTCCTGTGCCAACAACGAAACAGGATAGGATACGCTCTGGTAAATCAGAATCACGCTAATGACCATTTGGACGCGGCGCTTGGTGTGCTTCATGTACATAACCCGTCGAAAAAAAAAGCTTGGGATACGGCCTCCACATCGTTCTCGCAAATTCAGACTCGATCGCGACAACTCCAGCTACGCTTCACCAGCGATCGTGTGAAGTAACTTAAAGGCAACCTCATGACGGGGGGAACATGGTCTTATAGTAATTTGGGTCGTATTTGGATTTCCACTGGTATCCGAGAATATGCGGGAGCGGGAACGTGTACGTGCGCTTCTGCATCCACGTATTCAACGCCGTTGCATTGGCAGCCGAATACGGTGCCGATGGGAGTTCCACCGCTTCAGCCACTGCGCCAACCTTAAAAAAGCCTTTCGGCAATGTATCGGTCGCGTTCAGCTTCTCCACAAATGTCACGGTACCAACTCTCTTAATACCTCTTATAGAGTTATCGGTCGCTGGCGGCGATGCGAAGAAATCGTCGCATTGCAGCAGGGGACTCGGGTCGGCTATGTACGCATTGAGTTGCGTGAGCAAAGGGGATGTTTCTCCCTTTGGCCAATTGTTTCGTAGTTTCACCAGTATACCAAGAACCCAGCCCTTTACTACTTCCTTTATGTTTGGATTGGCCTTCAGCTGAGCTTGCCAGTCAGTGTAGACGCTTCCAGCCGGCACATCCCAGACTTCCCAGTAGTGGTTTTGTTCCTGCCAATCCCCCAAACCTGCATCCGGGTATGGCGTAGTTGTGGTATACTTACTTACCTCCTGAATAATCCAGCCGCCAATGTGATTTCCATTACTCAATTGCCAGGTCACGCCCCAAAGGTGGCCACCGCCAGTATAACTTACAACTGGGTAAGCGATCGGCCGCTTGACATCAACGTTGATGTCAAAAGTAATCGAAAGTCCACTTGGATCGCCTCCGGTGGTTGGTCGACAATTTGCATACCTATATAGATTACTGTCCCCCGCATCGAACCCGTCCGGATCCGGACTCTGCCACCGTCCGGTCGCCGGGTCGTACCACCGCGCCCGGTTGTACTGCAGGTCCGTCTCAACATCGAACATCCGTCCTGTCCACGCATAGCTCCCGCGGTACGCCGAGTTCGTCTCACTGATGACGTTACCGAAGCCGTCGTAGACGATGGCGTCCTTGACGTTGCCGCTGTTGTCGAGCACGTCGCGCACCGAGCCCTGGTAATCGGTCAGATACCAGTACTGAACGCCGGCATCCTGCCGCGCGAACAGCTGGTCCAGCTGGTCGCCGTGCAGATAGCGCGTCAGCAGGCTGTTGCTGCTGCTCAGGTCGGCCCACACGTTGTATTTCGAGTCGCCGGTCGAGCCCGCCAGGGCCGGGTTCCAGCCGTCCACGGCGTAGCGGGTGACCGTCGCCGAGCCGCTACCGGTAGGGTAGTCGTCGCGCTCGGCCAGATTGCCCCAAACGTCGTACTTGTAATCCACTTCCTTCAGGAGCGGGTCGCCGGTGCCGTAGGTTAGCGGGTCGGACGCCCATAGCTGGGCCTTGACCAGCTCGTTCTTGTTGTCGTAGCCGTACGTCCAGGTCTCGCCGCCCGAGATCGCAACCTTCATGGTTTCATTGCCGGCGGCGTCGTACGTGTAGTTCCACGTCCCATCTGATTCTAGCTCGTTGCCCGTCCCGGTGGAATAGCCGGTGTTCGTGCGGTTGCCTTCGGCGTCGTAGGTCGGTGACGAGGTGCCGTCGCCGGTCAATTCGCCGTCGGCGTCATACGTGTAGCTCGTCGGGGTGCCGCCGTTGATCTGCTCGCTGGTGATCTCCCCGTCCGCGTCATAAACGTTCGTGTAGTTGGCGATCGTGGTAGCGCCGCTCTTGTCGGTTTGGCCGGTGCGGTCGCCGACGGCGTCGTAAACGTAACTGCTGGTCGCCACGATCGTCGTGCCCGCCAGGTCGCTGTAGCGCGTGGTGCCGGTCAGCTCGTTGTCGGCGTCGTACGACTGATTGATGCGCATCGGCGTCAGACCGGTGCCGCCGAAGAGCTGCTGCGTCAAGTTTCCATTGGCGTCATACGTGTTCGTGGTGACGCCGCCGAAGCTATCCTGGATCTTCGTGCGGTTGCCGGCGCTGTCATAGGTAAAGGTCAGCGCGACGCCCCACGGCCCCTGCACGGTGCTGGTTTCGCCCGTGGCATCGTAGGTCATCGTGTAGGTGCCGACGCTGTTGGCGGCGGTGAGCTGGTTGCCGTTGGCGTCGTAGGTAAACGTCACGTAGCTGGTGGAACTGTCGGCGTTGTGCCAGGTCTGGCCGATGTTGTTGCCGTCGGCGTCGAAGCTGTAGGTGATCTGCCGGCCCAGGGCGTCGGTTTCGGCGGTGAGCCGGCCGTCGGCGTCGTAGGCCATCGTGGTCGAGCCGCCGGTGGGCGTGATCTCTTGCACGACGCGGTTCAGGGCGTCATAGACGAAGGTGGTCACGTTGCCGTCGGCGTCGATCTCGTTGACTTGCCGGCCGAACGAATCCAGCACCATCGTCGTGCGATTGCCAAGCGGGTCGATGGTGGCCACTTGCCTGCCGTAGACGTCAAATACGGTCGTCGTGTAATGCCCCAGGCTGTCCTCGCTGGCGAGGGCGCGGCCATAGGCGTCGTAAATCGTGGTCGCGAAATGGCCCAGGGAACCCAGCGCGTCGACCGTGGCCTGCGGTCGCCCGTAAGCGTCGTACAAGGTCGTGACGGCATTGCCGAGGACGTTGACGTTAGCGCTGACGCGGCCGTAGGCGTCGTACACCGTTGTCGTGAAATGTCCGTAGGTGTCTTCCGTAGCTACCTGCCGGCCGTAAGCGTCGTAAATGAAGCTCGTCGTGTTGCCAAGGTCGTCCACCTGGGCGATCGTGTTCCCGGCGACGTTATACACCGTGGTGGTGAAATGACCATACTGGTCTTCGGTCGAAACCTGTGCGCCCGTACTGTCGTAGGTGTACGATGTGCGATTGCCATACTGGTCTACCGAGGCAATGAGTTGTCCACCGGCGTTGTATACATTGGTCGTCCGGTTGCCGTAGGTATCGAGTGTGCCGATTTCGCGGCCGTTGGCGTCATAGGTAAAACTCGTTCGGGAGCCGTACTCATCCACGGTGGCGATGACTTCGCCGGCGGCGTCGTATACGGTCGTCGTCCAGTGTCCCAGGTAATCTTCGGTGCCGGTCAACCGGTTATTACTGTCATACACGTACGAGGTGCGGTTGCCGAACTCGTCGACGGTCGCGCCGACGTTGCCGAATACGTTGTACACCGTGGTGGTGCGATTACCTAATGGATCGATCACGGTCGTTTGCCGGCCGACCGCATCGTAAAGGTATGTGGTCACGTTTCCATAGACATCGCTCGTGGTCACCACCTGGCCGGCGCCGTCGTAGGTCGTGGTCGTGCGCGTTCCATCCGGGTTAATCGTGCCGGTGGGCCGGCCCATCGCATCGTACAAAGTGGTGGTAATTGTGCCATCGGGCTGTTCCACCGACGTTCGATCGCCGGCCGCATCGTAGCCGTAGGTGGTCCGCAGGCCGGTCGGCGCGATGGTTGCGATCAGGTCGTTGTGGCTGTCGTAAACGTACGAGGTGATGTGCCCTAGCGGATCGGTGACGGAGATCAGCAGCCCGCCCGAGTAGGTATAGGTCCACGGGTCGGCATAGGTTTGCAGGTCGCCGGTCCCCGTGTACGTGTAGGTCTGCAGGTTGCCGAGCGGGTCCTCGATCGACGTCACTTCATGGAACGTCGGATCGTACTGCATGGTGGTCGTCGCGGCATCCGGCGTGGTGATGGTGGTCTTGTCGCCGTAGGCGTCGTAGCCGGTTTGCGTGAAGCGGCCCAGCGCGTCGAGCGCGCCGGTTTCGTTGTAGTTACCGTCATAGACGAACTGCTGCAGGGCGCCGTCGGCGGTTTCGATCTGCGTCGGCTGGCCCGCGGGGCTCAGCGTGATCGTCGTGGCGTTGCCGAGCGCGTCGGTGACGACGGCGACCGCCTGGCTCAGGTTGATCGCGGAGCTGCCGAAGCCCTGGGACAGGACCGGCTGGATCGACGGCGTGTCGCCCAGGCCGGCGTTGAGCGACTGCAGCATGCCCTGGCTGTCGTAGGTAAAAGTTGTACTGGAGTCGGCATTCTGCTTGACCGTCATCCGGCTATTGCCGTCATAGACGAAGCTGAGCAGGCCCGCATCGGGAAGCTCGATGCCGGTCAGATTGCCGCGGCCGTCGTGGGTGAGCGTGGCCGTGCCGCTCGGCATCTGGGCGGTCTGCAGGTTGCCGCTGCCGTCGTAGCCGAAGGTGACGATGCGGGCGTCGGGGGTCGCGATGCCGGTCAGCTCGCTGCCGCTGTAGGTAAAGGTCGTGATCTGGCCGTCGGCGGTGACGGCGCTTGTTTCGTAGCCGCTGCTGTTGAAGTAAATGGTGGAGAGGCCGCCGCTGGCGACGTAGGTGTAAATGCCGGTGAACGAATTCTGGGTGAGCGTGCCGTAGTCGCCGGCCGGGCTGGTGAAGCTGCCGGACCAGCCGGAGGCGAAAAAGCTGCCCAGGCCCGCGCCGTCTTTCCACTCGACGCCGCCGGTGATGGCGATGAGGCGGTTGACACCCGCAATGGTCCAGCCGTTGCCGGCGGTGACGCCCTCGCTGCTGCTGCTGACGTTGAAGTAGGCGGTACCGCTGAGGGTCGTGCCGAACCCGCCGGCCGGGGTCAGGGCCACGGACCACGCATACGCACCGGAGGCGGTGACCTCGGTGGTCGACTGCACGTCCATCACCAGCACGTCGCCGGCGGAATCTCCCGTGGTGTTAAACGACACGGCACTCTGGGCCGAACCGGCCCACGTGAGTTGAGCCGTGATGCTCGTCGGCAAGGACATTCCGGCGGGCGTGCCGTAGCTCGCCTGGATCGTGGGATAGACACCGACGCTATCGCCATTGTAGTTGAGCGTGACGCTGCCGCTGCCGTTGAGCGCGACGCTCGTTTGGACGCCGCCGGTGGTGAGCGAGGCGCTGACGCCGGAGACGATGGTCGCGTAGAGCTCTTGCGGCGAGTTGCCGCCGGCGAGCGTGGCCAGGTTCGATCCGGTGACGACGGTGACGTTGCCGGTGCCGCTGCCGTATTCGCTGTCGCCGGTTGCGGTCACGGTGACGGTGTAGGTGCCGGCCTGCGGATAGGTATGGATGCCGCCGACATACAGCGTGGTCGTGCCGAGCGAGCTGGCGAAGACGGTGCCTGGCTGGGTGGCGCTGCCGTCGCCCCAGTTGATGGTCGCGGTGAACGCGGAGGCGGCCAGACCGCCGCTGCTATCGAAGAGGTACGCGACCTCCTGGGAAGAGGATTCAGCGACCCACGCTTGGCCGGCCACCAGGCTGGGCGTACTCACCCAGACGCCGAGCGTCGGCACCAGCCTGCTTTCGAGGGTCTGCAGCTGCGGTCGGAAGCTGGGTTTGCTGGGCCTGGACAAAGCCTGGGCGGAGCGCGCGGCACGGACCCAGCCGCGAAGAGCTTCTTCATGGCGCACCATCAAGCAGAGACCGGGGACGGAACCGGAACACGCCTGGTGACAACGGGAGCGGGAACAGTCTCACCGCAAAACGCCAGATGAAGGGCAAGCGAGGGCAAAGAAAGGTGGCTGCAGGGAGAAGGGCCAAAGTCCTTCGGCACGCAGATCCGTCTCGGTCCAGGGATGGCATCCATCAGGTGCGCCAGTCAGGCGTCACGCGCCCGTCAATCGCACCGGAGCAGATTAGACCAACCGCCGCGCGGGCGCTGGCTGGGGCTCATGGAGGCAGCCGTCGACGGGTGCGGCATGTACCGGGTAAGTTGCTAATCTCCTGGACGATTTCACTTGCGGTTCGGATGAAACTCGCGATTGAACCAGTAGCCGGCGAACTCGTCGGGCGGGCCTTCGGCGACCGTCGGCGGCGCGGCTGGCGCGGCCGGCGCGACGATGGGCGGCGGCGTTGGCGCACCGTCGGCCGTCGGGGCGGTCTGCGCGGCAACCATGCCCGGCAACGGCGGCAGCGGCCGCGCGAACACCTTGTCCTCCGTGACCGGCAGCGCCCTGGTCACGGTACCGGGCGGCGACGGCGTCTTGTCACGCAGGTGCGGGTTGTCGGCGAGCGTCTGGTCGAGCCAGTTGCACAGCGTCATGAACGTCGGCGATTGCCGGCCCGGAATCGGCGATGTCTTGGCGTCGCCGTGCGCGCACACGGCCATCACCAACAGCGGGCTGGCGGCGGGCTTGGCAAGCGACACCTGGCTAAGGACGGCGGCGAGATTGCGATGCGTGGCGATGCGGTCGCCGCCCTCGTGCAGGCGATAAAGGCGGAACTTACCGCTGTTGCGCCCGAATGGCAGTTGATGCACGTGTTCATCAGGATCGGCTGAATCTTGAGACTGAACGCGGTGACCGACTCGAAGCTCAGGTCGATGTGTGGCACCGGCGACGGCGGCGCGTCCCCGGCCGGCCGGGCGCTGTTGCGGGTCGGCGTGACCTCGAGCACCTTGACCAGCTGCTTCGACTCGCCGTGCTTGGGCCGCATCTCCAGCGCGATTTTCGCTTCGGCGAGCGCGCGTTCGATCTGGTGGTTGACCTGGCACCATTTCGCCAGCCGGAGACGCTCGTCCGGGTCGTCGAGGTTGGCCCGCGACCGCATGAACTTGAGGGCGTCGTCCCAGTCGGCACAGAGGTGCAGGGCCTGGCTGGCCGCGACGACAATCTCGCCGCCGCTCTTGCGGACGCGGTAGACGTTGCCGACCTTTTCGATGTCCCCCTCGAAGGCGCGCTCGTTCTGCAAGATCAGCACCTTGCCAGTGACGCGCGGGGTGGCGGCATCCTGGGCGAACAGGGACCAGCCCACACCGGCGACGAGTACCGGCACCACCAGGGGGAGAAGAATGTGTTTCATGGGGCGGCTGTGATACCCGCGCCGGGCCGGCAGGTCAAGGCGCGTTTTACAGCGCCTGGTGTTCCCAGTACAGAATCTCGGACATCAGCTCATACGGATCGGCCGGCGCCGTCGGCAGCGGCCAACTAAAGCGCTCGGTGGCGGCGAGCTGGCACGCGGCGCCGAAGGCGCGGCGATGGCACCAGAGCCAGACGAAGCGCGCGATCGCGCGGGCGCGGCTGCAGAGCCGGGCCACCTCGGCCGGCACCGCGTCGAGGCCGGCCTCAGCATGGCGTTCCTCCGCGCGCTCGACGAGCCATTCGACCAGGACCCGCGCCTCGGCATCCCCGAGACCGCGCGTCAGACTCTCATTGTCCAGGATCGGACGGAGCAAGGGCTTTAGAGACATCCCTTGGGGTGCTCCTTGGGGGGAAGCCAGGTTCTGTTCACGGGAGGCGGCTCTATATCGGCTAGGGGAGGGGACGGCAACCCGAGTTTGGCAGCGAGCGCGCAATTTGTGGGGCACGTTTCTTACGTGCCCGGTTTCCCTCGGGCCCTCGGGCACGTAAAAAACGTGCCCCACAAACGCTGCCGAATCGTGCACGGTCATCTAGAATTACAGCAACTCCGTCCGGCCCATGCACTTGACGCGGCGGCCCCGAAGCCGTAGGTTGCCCAGGTTCACTCGCTACCTTTTTTCGCCCTGATGCAGGTGCCCGGCGTGGGATTGATGGCCTCGATGCTCCTCGCCACCGTGCTGGAGACCGTCCTGGACTACGCCTGGGTCTGGGGTAGCGCCCTCCTCATCCTGGCGCTCGCAGTCGGTGTTTTTCATTACTTCTTCCTCGTGCGCGTCCCGCTCTGGCTGATCGTCCACACCTTCTATCGCCTGCGCGTCCACGGTCTGGAGCATGTTCCCGCCACCGGGCCGGCGCTGCTGGTTTCCAACCACATCAGCTGGATCGACGCCATCGTAATCCTGGCCGCCCAACGGCGCAAGGTGCGCTTTGTGATCTGGGCGCCGTTTTTGGGCGTTCCGGTGCTGCGCGTGCTCCTGCGCATCGCCCGCGTGATCCCAATCGACAGCCGTTCCGGGCCGCGCGCCATCATCCAGTCACTGCGGGCCGCCAGTGACGCGTTGGCCAAGGGCGAGGTGGTGTGCATCTTCGCCGAGGGCGGCATCACGCATACAGGTTTCCTCTTGCCGTTTCAGCGCGGCTTCGAGCAGATCGTCAAGCGCAGCCCGGTGCCGATTGTGCCGGTGTGCGTCGATCACGTTTGGGGCAGCATTTTCAGCTACCAGGGCGGCGCGTTCTTCTGGAAGCTCCCCCAGCACCTGCCGTACGTCGTCCACGTCAACTTCGGCGCGCCGCTGCCGCCGACCGCGGACGCGTTCACCGTCCACCAGACGATCCAGCAGCTTTCCTGCGAGTCGGCCAAACGCCGTTCGCCCCAGCGCAAGCCGGTCCATCGCCAGTTCGTGCGCATGGCGGTGCGCCACCCGCTGCGGCCGTGCCTCGTCGATCCAAGCAACACGGCGCACCCGCTGTTGAAGTACGGCGAAGTGCTGGCCGGCGTGAAGATGCTGCGGCGCCGGCTCAAGCCGTTGCTCGGCGACGACGCGATGGTCGGCGTGTGGATGCCACCGAGCGCGGGCGGCGCGATTGCGAATATCGTGCTCGCGTGTTTGGGCAAAGCCTCGGTGAACCTCAACTACACGTCGACGCCCGCCATCATCCAGTCGGCGATCCGCCAATGCAACATCCGCCGCGTACTCACGTCCCGGCTGTTCACGCACAAGATGCCGCTGGACCCCGGCCCGGGTGTCGAGCTGGTCTACCTCGAAGATTTCCGTAAAGGCATTTCCAACTGGGAACGCTATCGAACCATGGCTGGAGTCTACCTCTTGCCCGGCTGGATCCACGAATACTGGCTGCTCGGACTCGGCGGGCACAGCGTCGACGATCTCTTGACGATCATCTTCTCCAGCGGTTCGACGGGCGATCCCAAGGGCGTGATGCTGACGCACGGCAACATCGCCGCCAATGCCGAGTCGGTCATCCAGGCGATCGACCCCAAGCCGCAGGACCGCTTGCTCGGCATCCTGCCGTTCTTCCACAGCTTCGGCTACACGGTCACGCTCTGGCTGCCGCTGCAGGTCGGCGCGTCGCTGGTGTATCACGTCAATCCGCTGCAGGCGCGCGAGATCGGCGAACAGTGTCGCAAGTACCAGTGCACGATTTTCCTGAGTACGCCGACGTTTCTGCGCTCGTACCTGCGGCGGTGCGAGCCGGCCGATTTCGCGTCGCTGCGCATCCTCGTTTGCGGCGCCGAAAAGCTGCCGCCGCCGCTCGCCAAGGAGTTCAAGGACAAGTTCAACGTGCAGCCGCTCGAAGGCTACGGCTGCACCGAATTGTCGCCGGTCGCCACGGTGAACGTCCCGGACTGGCAGCAGGGGAGCCAACGGCAGATCGGCAACAAGCCGGGCACGATCGGCCAGCCGCTGCCGGGCGTCGCCGCGCGCATCGTCCACCGCGAGACGCGCCAGCCGGTGCCACCCAATCAAGAGGGCTTGCTGCTGATCTGCGGCGCCAACGTGATGAAGGGTTACCTGGGCCGAGACGACCAGACGCAGCAGAAGGTCGTGGACGGCTGGTACATCACCGGCGACCTGGCCCGGATGGACGAGGACGGTTTCATCACGATCACCGGCCGGGAGGAGCGCTTCGCGAAGGTGGGCGGCGAGATGGTGCCGCTGGAAAAGGTCGAGGAGGAACTGCACGAGATCCTCGGCAGCAACGACAAGCTGTGTGCCGTGACCGCGATCCCGGATACCCGCAAGGGCGAGCGTCTGGTCGTGCTGCATTTGCCGCTGGCGGACATGACGGCCCAGGACCTGTGGAAGCGGCTCAACGAGCGCGGGCTGCCGAACCTGTTCGTGCCGGGGCCGCGCGATTTCATCCAGGTGCCGGAGTTGCCGATCCTCGGCAGCGGCAAGCTCGATCTGAAGAAATGTAAGGAACGCGCGATGGAGTTGGCCGGCGCGGGGGCGGAGTGAGCACCTCCGAAATTGGAATCAGGATGAAAAAGACCGGGGCAGCCGGCCTGCTGCCCCGGTCCGAGCAGGGACCCTGGCCGATGGGACCTGCGAATGAAACGGACACGTCAATGACAGCTTGCCGGCGGCTCCGGCGACTGCGGCGGCTCCGGCGGCTCGCTGGCCCCAGGCCAACTACTGAACCCGCCGCCGGTCGTGATCGCGAAATAGAGCACGCCTGCGAGCGCCACCGCCGCCAGAATTGCGAGCAGCGGTATCAGGGCGCTGCGCCGCGCGGCGTCGACGGGCTCGCGGAAGTCGTCGGCACGCTGGTGCGCGAGTCGATGCCCGGCAAGAGCGGCGGGAGCAGAATGTCGTCGTCGGACCTGCCCAGGGCCGCGCAGGGTGGAGTCGGCCAGGTCCGCCGGCACCTCTTCGGGGCCCGCATGCCGCTTCAAGAGCGCCAGAAGCACCATGCCGGAAAGCAGCTGCTGGCGCTGCCGCAGGCGCTGGCGCAGGAGCTGCCGGCCACGCGCTAGCCGATACGACATCGAGCCGGCCGGCCAGCCGAGCCGGCGGGCCGCTTCCTCGTTGGTCATGCCTTCGAGGTAGCACAGGACCAGCGGCGTGCGGTACTTAGGCGGCAGCTGTCGCAGCTCTTCGTCGAGAACCCCGCGTAATTCCTGCCAGGCCAGATTGTCGGGAGGAGGGTCGGCGGCGAGCATCGGTTCGACCCGGGTCTCGTGGTGGCGGCGCCGGGCCACGCGCGCCGCGCTTTCTGAGCCGTTCGGTAGGCAACGCCATACAGCCAGTTGCCGAGCAATTCCGGTCGCTCGAGCGAGGCCGCCCGCCGGACCAGCACCATGAAGGTCGCCTGGAAGGCGTCCTCGGCTTCCTGCTCATGGTTGAGGACGCGCCGGCACACGCCGAGTACGACCGGACCATGACGCCGGATCAGGGTCGCAAACGCCGCCGCATCCTGTCGGCGCACGAACCGATCCAGCAGTTGCCGATCGGTGAGCTCCCCCTCCGGACCGGCGTCAGGGAGGGACGGCGTCGGCATCGGAAGTCCGCCTTTTCTCATATTCGCGTTTCCCCGCGCGACCAAGAACTCCCCAAGGCGCCTGAACATGCGCTAAGTGGACGCCGCTGGGCGGCGTTCTCTTATTCTGCCCTGACCGGCGGCGGCAAATGAACATCCGCAAAAAATTTGGTCGGGCCCAATGGCCCCATTATATCGCCCGCGGCGGCAAATCGTTTGACGCACGCCAGCCTATCGCATACCATCCAGGTTGTTGATTCCTCCAGCGGAGTTGCCCATGCTGCAGGCTCACGAGCGCCTCGGCGATTTCGAGATCGTCCGCCTGTTGGGCAAGGGCGGCATGGGTGAAGTCTATGAAGCGCTGCAGTTCAATCCCGAACGGCGCGTCGCCCTGAAAGTGCTCGCGCCGTGGCTGGCCACGGACGAGGATGCCTTGCAGCGCTTCTGGCGCGAAGCCCGGGTGCCCGCCAACCTCGATCATCCCGGCATCGTACGCATCATCTCGACCGGCAAGACTCCCGAAGGCGTCGCCTACTACACCATGCACCTCGTGCGCGGCGTGTCGCTGGCGGAGTTGATTCGCCGAGCCAACGCCGCCGCCGCCGCCTCGGACTCGCCGACCCGATCGCTGGAGACCGTCGACACGCCGTCCACCGCCGCGCCGCCGCCCGATCCGCTGCGCTCGCCGGCGCCGGTGGCGGACTCGGTGCCGCCGTGCCTTTACGATTATCGCCACAATCGCTTTGTGACCGTCGCCCGCATCGGCGTGCAGGCGGCCCGCGCGCTGGCCTATGCCCACGAGCAAGGCCATCTGCACCGCGACATCAAGCCGTCGAACCTGATGGTGGACGTGCACAATCACGTCTACCTCGTCGATTTCGGCCTGACCCGCGCCTTGCAGCCGGCCGGCGACGGCACGCAGTCGGGCGCCCTGGTCGGCACGCCATGGTACATGAGCCCGGAACAGGCCGACGGCAATACGCTGGACGAGCGCTCCGATATTTACTCGCTGGGCGTCGCGCTCTTCGAGCTGGCCACGCAAGGACTGGGCCCATTCACTGCCAGCCGCGACAACAAGCAAGCGGTGCTCGCCCAGGTACGGGCCGGCCAGGTGCTGCCGTTGCGGACGTTGGCGCCGGGCATACCGCCGGCGCTGGAGCAGATCATCCTGCGGGCGATGCAGCACAAGCCGAAACGGCGCTACGCCAGTGCCGCGGATATGGCGCAGGAGCTGGAGGCAATTCTTGGACAGCCGCCGAAAAGGTCCGCACCCGTACCAAGACAATTGCTTCACCTCGACGGGCGCCGCTGGCTTGGCGTGGCCGCTGGGCTCGTCCTGGCGGTACTCCTGGTGACGGGAGCGGTTGTTTACCTCAACCTACGCGCTCCAGCCGTGGACGACCGCGAGGCGATGCCAGAGAACCTGCGCAGGCCCGTCTTGAATTTGCCGCTTTCCTTGATCAAGGCCAATCACAAACCCTTATGGGGGGAGGTTGTGTTTGGCAAGGGGCAGTGGTACGTGCAACCCGGTCAGAGCGGGTTGAACTCCCCGATTGGCGCAAACCCAACGTTGCTCGCACTGGCAGATCCCAAGCGCCCGTGCTTCAAGTTCGCGGTTCAGCTGATGCAAATCAAGGGCAATGTGCGGGATCACGAAATCGGGGTTTTCTTCGGTTGGCAACGAGATGCGGCCGGGGAGTTTCCACGATTGTTCGTTATCCAGCTTGATGAATTCCCAACGGACAAGGGCGCGCCGCCGCGGATTCGGATCGGGACCGCATGGGCGGTCCCGGCAAAAGGCGATCGCGGCGAAGCAATCGAAACGTTCAAACCTCTACCTGACAAGGAGAAAGCCGCGATTCCCTTATCGCAAGTCGTTGCTTGGCATACGGTAACGGTATGGGTTCAGCACGAAAAGGTCGTCGTGACCGTCGACAATGTCCCTTCGGTGGATTTCTCAATGCCCTGGCTGAGGCAGGCGGACCAGCACGCTGCCGCGAACCTGCAGCCCTCGGGAGCGGTGGGGATCTGGACAAGAAACGGCCCAGGACTTTTCAAGAATGCGACGCTCACGGCACTTCCCGGGAAATGACAAGCTTACCGATTTTGCCGATTTTATCTTGACATCCCACATTTCCAAATGTAGACTCCAACCCATCTTCCAATTGTCGTCTATTTGGTGCCGAAAAACCAAATCCCTGAGGTACCAATGCCCAGTGATCGTGAAACGCGAACCGCCGACGAAGGAGTGCCGGGCGGATTTGGGATCAACCCAACCATCACAAGTGTCAACGGCCAGGATGCCAGTTCCGGCAGCGTCAACATCTGGCCGCCGGGTCCCTGGTCGATTCAGGGAAGCGCGAACGGCACGAACGGCACCGGGACGCTCATGGCCCTGACCTTTCAAGTTGTAACCGATACAAATCCCGTGCGCAGTATCCCCGTCCCAATACCGCCGCCCGATCCTTATTCGTTTACCGGTTCCATACCTGCCATTGACATTCCAGGCAACGGTACGTACTTGCTGTGCGTTACCGCTTACTACACTGACGGTTCCGCCTCTGTGACCTCGATAAACCTCGTGGCCGTCGGATTCCCGGTAGCCCCGCCTCCCCCTGTAACTCTACCCGCCGGACAAGGCCCGTGATTGCAGCCAACCCAAAGGGAGTCCACAATGCCTGCCTTCCATATGAGGTTCGACCGCGTCGAGTACAAGGTCAACCGACCAATCCACGTCACGTTGGGCGACCTAGAACTGGACGACGGGGCGCTCATCACTGTTTCGGTTCAGTACCGACCCACTCTGAATCTGCCCTTCGTTGCCGCGCCAGTGAAGGAGGACAACCCGATTGTTAAGGCCCAGCCATGGTCGCATCTGACCCCAATCAATGTCGTTTTCACGCCGACTGCAGCAGGGTATTTCTCCCTCGTGTTGGTCGCCGTCACGTTGGCAACAAGCGGTCCCACTCCTGGGATCACCTCGGTAAGCTATAATCTCGGGCAAAAACCCTTCGTGGTGACTGCCTGAGCGCCTCCGCGTGGTCGCCCGGATCGAATCGCGCGGACACGGACCGCACGAAGCGGCCCGTCGCCTTGGACACTTCGGCGGTATTCGTCGAGCCCCCCTCCTCGTTTCGCAAGCAGCGTCCGTCAGTTCGTCATAGGCGTTTTTGCGAATTGGGGCCGGCCTTCGGTACGACACTCGGATCGATGCGCGACAGGGCGATGCCGGCCGCTTCGCGCACCCTGGCGTCGCGGTCGCGCCGCGCCGCCTGCAGCGCGGGGATGGCGTCCCGGGCTTGCTCGCCAAACGACCCGAGGCCGAGGGCGGCGCTGCGGCGGATGTCGCCGTCCCGGTCCTTGAGCGCCTCGATCAGCGCGGGCACGACCTGGGCCGCGTCGCCCGTTCGCTGCGGCAAGGTGCGAACCGCGATGGTTCGCTCGCGCTCGCCGGGTGCCTTCAAATCTTCGAGCAGCTGGGCGGTCGATTTCGTCCTGCTGCAGCCGGCGCATGCCGCCAAGCCCAGCAACAGCACCAACCAGATTCGCACGCGCATGGCCCACGTCCTCCGTATGCACTGCGCTCAGCGGGATTACCAGTTGTTGGACACTTCGCCGCCGGCGATCGTGCACAGCCATTGGTAGGTAAGGGGATTGATGCTGCTGGTGAGGAAATGCACCGAGCCGTCGCCGAACAGGAAATTCGCCCCGCCGGGGTGCATGCTCCAAAACGTATCGGGGTCGTAGAACGGGTTGTCGGCGTTAGGCAGGTGCGTGGCGTTGCCGTGGCCCAGGACCAGGGCCTCGCCCCAGTCCGCATTGTCGTAGGCAGTCCCGTTGCCCGTGTTCGGCGCCTGCGCGGGCGGCGTGTAGGGTACGGTCCAGGGCTGGGTCGCCATCCACGCGGGGCACCGCCCTCCCGTCACGGCGCCGGTCCACGTGCTGGGCGAATGGGCGCCGCAGCGTTCGCCGACGATGATGGTGTTGCTTAGACCGTCGGTGACGTTGGCGATTTTATTTTGGCTGTTGCGATAAAACAGGCCGTCGCCGGCCTTGCCGGTGCCGGTCTGGCCGCCGTCGCCGTCCTCGGCGGCACCGCCGTCGCTGCCGGGTTGGTAGTTGCCGCCGGCGTTGTTAAAACATTCCACCCAGCCATTGCAGCCGACGTAGTTGCCGTGCGCCACCGGGCCGACGGGGCCGCTGAAATTGTTGCCCAGATAGACGGAGAAGGCCTGCTGGTAAGGATCCGCGGGACACTGATAGATCGTCAGCGGTAGCTGCGAGATCGCCGCGTTGACTCCGGTCCCGACGGGCTGGCTGAAATTGATCTGGTTAAAAACGTTGTTCTGTTCGAGGAAGGGCAGCAGGAAGGACGCCCAGCCCCAGCCGGGCCCCACGTCGTTGTCGGGGGTGCTGGCGGGGTTGGTGTTGCCGTCGATGTAACCGGGGGGGAACTTCTTGTTGGCGTCGTGAAACCCGTGGAGAGCGAGGCCGATCTGCTTGAGGTTGTTGGTGCACTGGGCCCGCGCGGCCGCCTCGCGCACCTTCTGCACGGCCGGCACCAGCAAGCCGACCAGGATCGCGATGATGGCGATGACGACCAGCAGTTCGATTAACGTGAAGCCGGATCGGGACGAACGTTTCATGGTCGGCTGCCTCCAGGGGGTATTACTTTGTCTTACGCCAGCGGATAGCGTACTGGAGCAGCCGGGTCGTGTCAAGAAAAAATATAACAAAATAATACCAGGCACGCGCCCTGGGAGCGGGGCCTCGCGCAGCGGCGTCATGGTGGTGTGCAGGTAGCGGGGATTCTCGGGCGGCCCGGCCCTGTCGAGGCTCAGAATGCCAGCGCCGCGGTGACGATGTCCGCGGCGGTCAGGTGGTATTTTGCGAGCAATTCCTCAGCCTTGCCCGACTCGGCGAAGGTGTCGCCGAGATTGACGAAACGGATCGGCACCGGATGCTGGCGGGCTGCCGACATCGCGACGACACTGCCGAGGCCGCCGTGCGCCAGGTGCTCCTCGGCCACGACGAGCCGGCCGGTTTCGCGGGCGGCGGCGAGCACCGCGGCATCGTCGAGCGGCTTGACCGTGTGCATGTCGAGCACGCGTGCCTGCTTGCCCTTTTTCGCCAGCTCGTCGGCAGCCGCCAGCGCGGGGGCGACCATGAGGCCGTTGGCGATGATCGTCAGGTCCTTGCCGTCGCGCAGGCGGATCGCCTTGCCCAGCGCGAAGTCGCAGCCCTGTTCGTAGACCACCGGCACGTTGGGCCGGCCGGCGCGGAGGTACGCTGGCGTGCGGAGCTGGCCCAGCGCCTCGACGGCCTTGTGCGTGGACGGCTCGTCGCACGGCACGACCACCGTGAAATAAGGCAGCGAGCACGCGAGGCTGACGTCCTCGATCCCCATCTGCGACGGACCGTCCTCGCCGATCGAGATGCCGGCGTGCGTGCCGACGACCTTGACGTCGAGGCAGGGGAAGGCGACTGACATCCGCAGCTGGTCGTAGGCGTTGCACATGACGAAGGCCGCGAAGCTCGCCAGCCACGCGCGCTTGCCCGAGGACGCCAGGCCGCCGGCGACGCCGACCAGGTTCGACTCGGCGATGCCGACGTTGAAAAAGCGGTCGGGAAACTTCTTCGCGAAGAAGTCCGTACGCGTCGAATTGTGCACGTCGCCGTCGACGACGACCAGATCACGCTGGGTCTCGCCGAGCTTCGCCAGCGCCAGGCCGAACGCCTCCCGCACCGATTTGCCCATTTTCATTGGGGTCTCTCCTTCCCGTTTACTCATACCCACGCCCGCAGGCGAAAGCCTGCGGGCGTGGCTAAATCTGTTTCTGCCGCTCGCCTTAGCGCTCGCCGCGAGCCTACGAGCGCTAAGGCGTTCGGCAAGAGTTCACTTCCTCGTAGGACGGCCTTCCTAGGCCGTCCGATTCAAGCCGGGACGGCCTAGGAAGGCCGTCCTACGGGGAACTTATTTCCTGCCGATCGCCTAAGCGTATACACGGTCAATCGTCATCCTCCGGCTTCAGAAACTTATCCCAGATCTTGCGCGCATATTGTAGAGCAGGCGAAACTGGCGCAGCGGAAACGTCACCACGAAGTACAGCAGATAGGCGATCGTGGCGAAAAACAGGATGGTGACGACCATGCCGGGGCCGAAGACGCCCAGCACCACAAACGTCCCGATGACCAGGACGGGCAGGGCCACCGCCGACATGAGCAGGTGGACGATGACGTTAAGGCTTTCCGCCGCCAGCAACGACTCGCGCATGAAAAAGGCCAGCTTGCGCAGGTACAGCTGGAACAGCCACCACGCGACCAACGTACACATCAGCCGCGCGTAGAGCATGTATTCCGAGAGCTTGGCGACGCGTTCATCATGGGTGCCAAAGAAGGCGATCCACATGATCAGCTCGAAGAGGCCGAAGAACGGGGCCAGGACTTCGAAGATCATCGACACGAGGATGATGCCCCGCGCCTCGGACCGCGGCGGGCAAAAGGCGCACAGGATCGAGCCGACGATGCCGGCGAGCGGGCCGAGAGTCATGCCGAGGTTGAAGGTCGTCTGGTAGAGCAGCATGGCGATGATCGGGAAGCCCGCGAGGCCGGCGAACAGCACCAGCGGCATGGTGATGAAGCCGAACAGCATCGCCCCGAGGGACAGCCCCAGCTTGATCATGTGGAACAGGATGCCCAGGCGCACCCGCGCATATTGCTTTTGCCGGCGCGTCAGCGTGCGCTCGCTAATATCCGCGTCGCCGTCGTCCTCCTCCTCTTCCTCGTCTTCCTCCTGCACGCGTGCCGGCCGGCGCTTGCGTGGCGGGCCCGCCTGCACCTTGTCGTCCTTGCGCTTGCGCGGGCGATCGTCGTCCTCGTCGTCGTCATCGCGCGGCTTGCGTTGCGCGGCCGATCGTCGTCCTCGTCTTCATCCTCATCGCGGCTCTTGCGGCGTTCCGACCGCGCCGGCATGCCGGCGGGCACCGACCACCGATCGGCATCGCTGGCGGCACCGATGGTGAAAACACTGCCGCAGCGCGGACAGGCGATGTCGCGCGGGACCGGATCGGCGAGCGTGATGATGTGACCTTGCGGGCAAAGGACGGTGCTGGTCATGGGTATTCTTCACGCGAGCATCGCAAGCGCCTTCTGTGCTTCTTCTTTTGTCAGCGGCTTGCCGTGGTGATTGGGGTCGCTGCTCAGCAGCCCCTGGATCGGGTAGCCCTTGACCGTGCGCGCGACGATCGCGGTCGGTCGACCTTTCGTCTGCCGCGCCTTGTCGAACGCGCCCAGCACCTCGGTCAGGTCGTGGCCGTTGATTTCCAGCGCGGCCCAGCCGAACGCCTCGAACTTCGGCACCAGCGGCTTGAGGTCCATGACCTCGGCCGTCGAACCGGTCTGCTGATAGCCGTTCTGATCGACGATCAGGGTCACGCTGTCGAGCTTGAACTTGTGGGCCGCCATCACGGCTTCCCAGACCTGGCCTTCCTCGATTTCGCCGTCGCCGGTCATGACGTAGACGCGGGCGTCGGAGCCGTCGAGGCGTGCGGCCAGCGCCTCGCCGATGCCGAGCGAGAGGCCCTGCCCCAGGGAGCCGGTGGACGCCTCGACCCCCGCGAGGCGCCGGCGGTTGGGATGGCCCTCGACCGGGCTGCCGATCTGGCGCAGGGTCGGCAGCAGGTCGGTCGCGAAGTAGCCCGCCTCAGCGAGCACAGCGTACAGGAGCGGGGCCGCGTGACCCTTGCTGAGGATGAAGCGATCGCGCCCGGGCCAGCTCGGATTCTTCGGATCGTAACGGAGCACGCCGCCGAAGTAAAGCGCGACGGCCACCTCGACGCCCGACAGCGAGCTGGTCGGGTGGCCCGAGGCGGCGGTGGTCGTGCTGGTGATGATGTCGCGGCGAACGGCCCTGGCTTTGGCCTGCAGCTCGATCAGGTTCGGCCGGCTAGTGGTTGCGGCGGCCACGCGGCGCCCTCCTCTCAATGGCGAAACACGGGCAATCGCTATTGAGGATAGACCACCAGCCAGCCGGCGGAAACCCCCGGTGCAAAATAATGTCGGCTGGAAGCGGACGGCGCAATGGTCACTCAGCGTCAATACCGCGCCGCCGGAGAGCGACCCGGAGTGTTACTCCGACTCGGCGGGCTCCAACTGCTTCAGGCGCTCGGCGCGGGCCTGGGGTGTCAAATCGCGGACGGCGCCTTGCTCGTCGAGCTCCTGGCCGGTGACCGCTTCGGCCCACAGGCGCAAATGGTCGGCGCCGCCGGGCAGGGCTTCGGGGATGCTCCAGACGTAGAGGACGCTGCTCGGGCCGTAGACAACGGCGGTTTTGCCGTCGGCGGACAGGCAGGTCTGGACCTGGCCGTCCACTGGAATGCGTGGGCCGATGGTCCGCCCGCTGGGCAAGTGCCAGAGCCGCGCGTTGGCGTTCTCGCCGACCAGGGCGAGACGGCCGCCGAAGGACGCGGTTACCTTCATGTCCTCGACCATGAGCGGCCGGCCGACTGGTCGATCCTGGACGAAATCCCAGGGCTGGAATATCCGGGAATGGGACGAAGCGATGAAAACCTGCTTGTCCCGCGGCGTGACAAACCATTCCGTCCCGGCGCGCAGTTGGCGTGCGCGGAGCCGGGCGCCGTTGGCGGTGTCCCAGCATTGCGTGAAACCGTCCTCGCTCGAAGTCACCAACATCCGGCCATCATTCAGGAAATGGGACGGCGCCACCAGCTTCCCGGTCGGCAACGCCAGTGAAACCACCGGGCCGGCGGGAATATCCTGGATGCGGCCCGCGCCGTCCGGCGTCAGGGTGAACAACCGGAAGCCCTTGTCGGTGGCGACCACCGCATTGACCCTGGCGATGTTCCACTGGCCGAGCGGCTTGCCGCTGGCGGTATCCCAGAGCGCAACCTGTTCGTGGTTGTGTGTCAAGAAAGCACGGCCATCGCGCTGAAACGCCAGGGGATGAGCTTGTGGACCGAGGACGCGCATCTGCTCGAAGCGGGTCAGGTTCCACTGGTGGAGATTGCCGTGCCGATCCGCCAGCAAGAGCCTGTCTCCCGTCGGGCTCAACAACACCCTACCGTCTTGGTGGGAAACTCCGCCGAGCAAGGGCCGGATGTGCCTAACGTCGTCGGGCATGTCCCAGAGGGCGGCCCAGTGCCAGGCGCCGCGCGTGCCGCCCCAGCCAGCGGTCCACGCGAGGCGTCCGTCGGGGCTGAAGCCAACGCGGGCCACCGTGCCGTCGTGGCGTTGGGGCCTGCCGAGCAACTGGCCGGTGACCGCGTGATAGAGCCGGGCACAACCGTCCTCGCAACCGACCAGCAGCGCCTGGCCGTTGGGACTGAATGCCAGCGACCAGACGGGGCCGGGCAGGATACAGGCAAAGAGCCTGCTGCGGCCGGTGGTAACGTCGTACACGACCACCTCGCCACGGCCGATCTCTACCTTCTTGGTGCTGAGATCGACTTCCAGGCGATAACCGCCCGTGGCCAGCCACTTGCCGTCCGGACTGATGGCGACGGCCTTGACCGGCCCGCATTGTCGTAAGACCGGCCCCGCAGGCGCCGGACGGAACACTGCATAGACATGCGGTGCCGTCTTCACTTCCCGTCAGGAGAAGGGCACCATTCTTACTGAAGGCAAGCGCGGGCACCTCGCGCGCATGGATGAGCGGCTTGCCGCATTGCTTGCCGGTGGCGGCATCCCACAGCAAGACCTTGCCGTCAACGCCAGCGCTTGCCACGAGCTTGCCGTCGGGGCTGAGCTGGGCGGTGCGGATTGCCACCGCGCCGGGATGCTGCATGGCGGGACTGGCCGGCTTGCCGTCCGCGTGCCACATGCGCACCTCAACCGGACAGTGGGTCATGAAACGGCTGCCGTCGGGAGTGAAAGCGACATGCATGACTACGGCGGGCTGCGGCAACGGATCGCCCAGCGGCTGGAACGTCAGCGCATTCCAGAGCCGGAGTTGTCCGCCACCTGCGTCGCCAGCGTCGGCAGCGTCGCCGGCGATGCCGCCGGTGACAAAAATCGTGCCCGTGGGACTATACGCGATTGCCAGCACATCTCCCGGCGCCGCCAGGGGTGCACCGCGCGGCGCACCGCTGGCGGTGTCCCAGCGGCCGATCGTCCGGTCGCGGCTGGCGGTGAGCACCGTAGCTCCATCGGGGGAAAAGGCCACGCCCTGGACCCAGTGCTTGTGCATCAGCTCCGCACCGGCGGAAATAGTGGGAGCGCCAAGCCGCCAGGTTCAGCCGGGCGGCTTCTTCGAGGTGTTTTTCTTCCAGATTGTGCGCCACCGCCGCCGCCCGCGCCAGCAGCAACAGGCCCTGACCGACTTCCCCGCTGTCGCAAAGG
Organism: uncultured Gemmataceae bacterium; assembly: GCA_963834865.1. Classification (GTDB taxonomy): domain Bacteria; phylum Planctomycetota; class Planctomycetia; order Gemmatales; family Gemmataceae; genus CAWIDK01. Next base: position 16,677 of record CAWIDK010000001.1, on the reverse strand, counting down.
TGGATGCCCTGATCGAGAAAGACGTTGGCGGTCAGCGCTTCCACCTGCCGCTTCTGGCCGGCGATGCGAAGCCTGGCGTCGGCCTCAGCCCCCGCACGTTCCTGGGCCTCGCTCCAGCCCCAGCTCATCAGAGCAAAAGCCAGCAGCACCAGGAACACCACCACGCCGGCGGCGCCGGCCAGCGCCGGACGACGGCGGGCCCATTTTATCAGCCGCTCCGCCGCGCCAATGGGCCGAGCCTGGATCGGCTCGCCGGCGCGGAAACGGCCCACGTCCTCCGCCAGCGCCAGCGCGCTGGCATAGCGCCGCCGCGGATCCTTGTGCAGGCACTTGAGGCAGATCGTTTCCAGGTCGCGCGGCACGGACGGCCGAAGCTGTCGCGGCAAGACCGGGTCCTGGCGCTGCACCAGCGCCAGCGTTTCCAGCGGCGTCGCGCCTTCGAACGGCACGCGGCCCGCGAGCATCTCATAGAGAATGGCGCCCAGGCTATAAATATCCGTCGCCGGGCCCACCAGCCGAAGGTCCGCGCGGCCCTGCTCCGGAGACATGTACGCCGGCGTGCCCAGGACGGTTCCCTCCAGGGTCGCGCCGGAATCGTGATCGAGGTGCTTGGCGATGCCGAAGTCGGCAATCTTGGGCAGCGCGACTTGCAGATCGCACGTTGTCAACCGGGTGTCGGCGCCGGCTTGCGTGGCCATCGGCAAACGACTGTCCGACAGCTGCAATAATACGTTGGCCGGCTTCAGATCGCGATGCACAATTCCTTGCGTGTGCGCATAATGGACGGCGCGTGCGAGCAGCTCCGTGATGCGCACGGCGGCAGCAGGGGCGGCGGGGCTCTGGGCAAGGCACTCTTTCAGGCTGCCGCCTTCCACGTATTCCAGGGCGAGGAACGGCCGGCCCTCGTGCGTCCCAATCTCGTAAATCTGCACGATGTTGGCGTGCCGCAGCCGGGCGATCAGCTGCGCCTCGGCCCGAAAGCGGTCGAGGAGCTGCGCCGTTCGGCATACAGGAACTTCAAGGCCACGGGTCGGTTGAGCCGGCAGTCGCGCGCCTTGTAAACGACCGCCATCCCGCCCTGTCCGAGTTTCTCGATGATGTCGTAGCCCGCGGGTGCCGGCAGCTCGCCCCTGTTTCCTCGCTCAGCGGATGGAGTGATTGCGGATGCGTTGGGCGGGCACACCGTATCGCCCGGTTGGTGGCTGTCCCAACTAAAGTGCTTCGGGTCGTGCGGCCGGTCCACTGCCTGCCGCGCATGGCGCAGTCCCGCCAGCACCGGCTCGGTACGGCTCTCGATCTCGCGCACCGTCGCCTCGCAGTGCGTGCAGGTTTCCACGTGGATGGCGACCGCTTCCAGCGCGTCTACCGACAGCTTGCCCAGATGGAAATCCTGCAGGGTCTGAACGGACGGACAGCAAGGGGCAGTCATGAATCGTTCCCCAGATCGTCGCGAAGCTGCCAATGCGCTATTAGAACAATGATCGCGTGGCTGTGACAGCATTTTCCTGCAGTTCGGGCAGATTGGTCAAGCGGATGACGCCGACCGGCACGCCGGGGGCCGTCAGGACGAGCTCGAAGCTGCCCTCCGTCGTGTTGGCGGCTTTAGCCCTAAACGATGGACCAACTCGACCCGATGGTGAGGGTCGCCGTCTCAGCCAGGCCGGCAACTGCGGCAACGACGGTGAACGGTGCGCCGTAAAGTTTGTTCTTGGCGTTCGCGGTCAAGGCCGGGGCCGTCGCGACGCCATGGCGGTTCGTCTTGACCACCGCGACCGTCTTGCCGCCCGCAAACGTGGGGGCGGGGCCGCCCGCCGTGCTGACGACGGTGAACGTCACGCTGGCGCCGCTGATTGGGTTGTTGAATGCGTCGACGACCAGGACCGCCATGTCCGTGGTCAACGGGTTGCCGGCGCTACTGGCTTCGCCCGCGACAATCGTGATGCTTTGCGGAGCAGCGGCGATGCTCGTCAAGCTGAAGGCGGCCGGCCGGTCCACGCCGGCGACCCAGGCATCGACCGTGAAGCTGCCGGCGACATCGTTGGCGGTTAACGGCGCGGTGGCCACGCCGTTGGCGTTGGTGAAGACCGTCGCTGGGAGCGACGCGGCGGCCGGTCCGCTGCCCGGCTGTTCGAAATCCACCGCGATGCCGCTGACCGGCTGGCCGGACGCGTCGGTGACCCGCGCCTCGAGTGGCTGAGGGTATGCTTTGCCGACCACCGCCTTCTGTGCCCAGCCAGCCAGCACGCTGACGGCGGAGGGTACCACGGTGTTGCTCAAATCGAAGTCGTCGGCCACTGCGACTCCGGCGACCGCTGCGGTTACCGTGAAGCTGCCCTGCTCGTGATTGGCGATCAGGACCGGCGCGGTGGCGACGCCCAGTGCATTCGTCGGCACGGTGGCCAGGGCATTGAAGTGACCCGAGGCACCGGCGGCCGGAACGGTGAAAGTAACCGGCACGTTGGGGATCGGGTTGCCGAAAACGTCGGTGACGCTGGCCTGCAGCAAGGTCGCGTAGGCGGAACCAATAGCGGCGCTCTGCGGCGCACCGCCGGCCACGCTGATTTGCGCGGCGCATCCGCAATGCCTAGCAGCGGCGCGAGCAATGGCGGCCCCACAGTCAGCGCGCCCGCGTTATTGATGGTCGCGTAATTGAGGTCCGCGACCGGTTGCTGGATGAGGCTCGATCCGCTGACATTAATCGTTGCGATATTGGATTCGAGAGGAAGGTCTTCCTGGTCGTTGACCAGGTTGGCGCCATCGTCGGCGCCGCTCCCCAGGATGGTGTGCGTCACGTTGAGCGTGGCGTTCAGACTGCCGTCGTACTGGTGGCCGCCGTTGAAGAGACTGAGGTTGTAAACGTCGGTGCCCGTGGTGGACCTGCTGTCGCTGACGACCTGGTTGTTGGCGAACGCGTCGTTGAACAGATTGACGGTGCCGTTGAGGTTGAAGAGCGCCCCCCAGAGCGCCGCCGTCGGTTGCATCGGCGCCGGAGGACGGGCCTCCCTGGGCGTCGTTGCCGGTGAAGGCGGAGCCAATGACCGTCAGCGTACCGGCGTCGTTGAAGATAGCGCCGCCCAGTCCGGCACCGCCGCCACCGGAATCGACCGGGATCGCCGCAAAGGCGCCGGCGTCACCTGTCTGCTCCGAGATGTTATCGAGTTGGTCCCAATAACCGCTCGGAGCGGTACCGCCGGCGAAACCGGGGACGCCGGCCGGGGATCCGCCGCCGGCACCGCCGCCAAAACCGCCGTCGCCGACCTTACCGCCGGCACCGCCGCTGCCGAACCCGCCGCTACCGTTACTATCGGCCTGGTCCATCCCGCCCGCGCTGCCCGACACCGGTCCCGTGACGCTCACGGCGCCGCCGTCGCCCCCTTGCGCAGCGTTTCCGGTCAGCGTGACGTCAATCAACGTGAGCGCGCCTTGATTGAAAATCGCGCCGCCCAGACCGGCCCCGCCGCCGCCGCCATAGTAGCCCGCGCCGCCGGCGCCGCCCTGCGTCAGCCCGCCTTCGAGGGTCAGGTTTTCCAGCGTCACGTCCGAACCACCGGAAACGTCCAACAGCCGAAACGACGCTTGCAATGCGCCGCGCTCGATCGTTGCGTCGTTGCCCTGGATCGTCAGGTTGCTGGAAATCGTCGGCAATCCGTCAAGCCCGAACCCGGGAGCGTTATTGCTCTGTGTCACGCTATTTTGCGTGAGCGCATAGACGGAGCTCGCCGCCAGCACGATCGTATTGCTGGCCTGCCCATTGCCGTTGGCCGCGGCAATGTCGTTGATGAGACCGACCGTGTCGCCCGGCGCCACGTTGAACACGGCCGGCACCGTGCGATCCTCCAGCGTCTCCAGCCACGGCCGGCAACGCCGCGGCCCCGCTTGTCTCTCTGGAACCGATCGGCCGAGCCATTGCAATGAGCGGATAAACCAGTGTCGTGACGGCTGAAACATGGGTCTCTCCCTGAAAGGAATACTCGCGCTCGCACACGCGTGCGAATTGTTGGGATCGGACAGCATTTTTCTGTTGATCCCGCTGCTGAGCGGTAAAATAAAGATCGCCCGCGTGTGACAGCATTGATTGCCATGGATTCCGACCACTCGACATCGGTGACCTTGCTGGAGCGGCTGCGTGGCCGCGACGAGCAGGCCTGGGGCCGGCTGGTGCACCTGTACGCCCCCCTCGTGCACCACTGGTGTCAGCGGGCGGGCGTCCCCGCCCAGGATGTGGCCGATCTGCAGCAAGAGGTGTTCGCCGCCGTCGCCGCCGGGCTGGACGGTTTTCGCCGCGACCGGCCCGAAGACACGTTCCGCGGCTGGCTGCGCGGCATCACGCGGCACAAGCTCGCCGACTATCGCCGCCGCCGCGGCAGCCAGCCCGACGCCGCCGGCGGCACCACGGTCCAGCGCCTGCTGCAGCAGGTGCCGGAGCCGGAGCTGCTCGACGAGCCGGCCGACCAGATCAACGGCCTGTTTCTCCGGGCGGTGGAGCTGGTGCGCGGGGAGTTCGAGGCCAAGACGTGGACGGCCTTTTGGCGCCGCCGTCGACGGTCACGCGCCGGCCGCAATTGCCGCCGACTTGAACACGACCGCCATGGCCGTCCGCAAGGCCAAGTCACGCGTGCTGCACCGTCTGCGCCAGGAAATCGGCGACTTGATTGACTGAGCATACCGCTTTTCCGCGCGATTCTTCCCGGAGGGTGCAACCGCAGCGTCCGATCGCGCCGGCTCCGGAGGAATCATCCGATGTGCGCCTGCCCGCCGCGGTCGAACAGTGCCACGTCGACCTGGACCACGACGAGATCGCCGGGGCCGAAATCGCTCGGTCGTCAACCGTGCTTTGAATTGACGCTTTTCCCGCTACTGTCGGAAGCCGCCGTTGCGGGTTGCCTCGACGGGCTGCGGGGCGCCGTGCGCAAAGGTGCGCGTGCCGAAATGGTGGATGAACAGGTCGCGGCAGCATGTCAGCTTGAAGCCCGCTTGCCGGGCCTTCGCGCTCAGAATGTCGCTGTCGAACAGGCTCAGGTCCGTCCATTCGTTAAGGCCGGGGCTAACGCGGTCCAGCACCGCTCGCCGAATCAACAGGCAGAAGCCGCCGAGCCGTTCGCTCTCGACCCATTTGCCGCGGTTCGTGCCGGCAAAATCGCGCGCGAAGCTTTGCACCGCGTCCACGTCCACGAGCGCCTCGCCCGGCCGCGCTCCCTTCTTCGGACCGAGCCGGTACGGCACCGTCTCCACGAGCTGCGGCGGCGCCGCATAGTTCGACATCGGCCCCACCAGCCCGATTCCGTCCGACATCTTCGCCAGCGCCGTCAATGCGTCGAGCCATTTCGGCGTCACCACCGTGTCGTTATTGAGCAGGCAAACGAACTCGCCGCGAGCTTTGGCCAGCGCCTCCTTGCACGCCGCCGAAATGTCGATGTCGGTCGCCGCCCGGCAAATCTCGACGCGCAGCCGGCTCGCCAACCCATCGCGCAGCCCGGCCAGGTATTCCGCGGTGCCGTCGAGCGAGCCGATGTCGAGAAAGATCAGCTCGAACGGCTCCCGGCTATGACGCAGAACGCTCGGCACGCATATTCGCGTGTATTCCAGCATCCCGCAGCACGGAATCACGATCGAAGTCAACCCCGGCGGCGACGTGATTGAAAGCGTGTTGTTGGCCATGGCAATTCCTCAAGAGTTCAAACCACGGATCACACGGATGGCACGGATACGGGGTATTCTGATCTTATCCGTGCCATCCGTGTGATCCGTGGTTCATTTCTTGTTTTCCTATTCGTGTTATTCGTATTATTCGTGGTTTTGTGTCTTTGGCTCGGAATCCGGTTTCGCGTATTTGCTCACCAGATTGATCAGCAACAAATACTCCTGCTGGTGCCGGCGTGCCTGCAGGGCCACCACTTCCTGCTGCTTCTGCAAGAGCCGGTCGCGATACTCGCCGGTCTTGTCCAGCGCCAGCGCCTCCGCGATCCGCACCAGCGCCTGCGGATACTCCCGCTCCCGCGCATGCACCCACGCCAGGTTGTACCGCGCCCGCACGTCGGCCGCGTTCACCGCCAAGGCCTTCTCGTACGCCGATCGCGCTTCGCCGGTGCGGCCCCATTCGAACAGCGCATCGCCCAGCGCGTTCCATAATTCCGCCGAGCAGCTCGGATTGAGCGCCAGCGCCACCTTGGCCATGTCCGCCCCGCGCTTCGGATCGCGGAAGGAGAAGGTGAGGAACTGGCTGACTTCGCACAGCAGCACCCAGTTACGTTGCTGCAAATGGACTGCCTCGCCGTAGAAGCCGCGCGCAGCTCGAATCGGCCCGCCTTGGCGCAGGCCCGCGCCTTCTGGATCGGTTCCTGCAACCGCTTATGGGCCGCTTCGCCGAACCGCTCGTGGAAGCGCACGAACACTTCCTCCGCCACCGCCGGTGCCAGCAGCCGCGCATGGATACCGCGCCCCTCCTCGTCGCCCGGCTCGATGTACTGGCAGCGCTTGCCCTCGCCGAAGAACGTCCGCAATAGTGAGAAGTTGACGCCGACGAACGTGGCCAGGCTGAACCGCTGGTGCTCGAACTCGTCATCGCGGGTGATCTGCGTCTGGCCATAGTCATTCACCAGGATGAACCCGCCCTCGGCAAGCATCCCGAGCAGCTTCTCCAGGCACTGGATCGCTCCGTAACTGTGCAAGAGCCTTTTCGTCATCTTGCGGCCAAACTCCACCGCAAACGTGCCGTGCGGCAGCGTCTGCGCGTCAACGGGCCGATAATCGTACTCCGAGGCGAACAGGCCGTAGACCTCCAGCAGCTCGTCCTTGGCGCGCGGATTGTTTGACTGCGCCGCTCGCGCAGCTGCTCCGCCGTGAGGTCGGTGTAATCCGCCAGCCGCACATTGCGGGCAACGCAGGTGCGGACGCACAGTTGGCGGACCTGCGCGTCGTCCAACTCCAGCACCGCGGCCGGCAGGCAGTCAAGAAGGTAGTTGAGAAACACCGCCCGCAGCCTCCCGTTGTGGGGCACGTTTCTTACGTGCCCGTCTTTCCCCGGCACGTTGAAAACGTGCCCCACATCCGCGGCACCGTTCACCCCAAACCCCACGTCGGCGAGCAGCGTCTCCGGATGCAACGCATCGACCTGGCGGACTCGGTAGCGGCCGGGATGCTCGGCCAGGACCCCGTGGCGCAGCAGGTCGTGGAGCATGCGTTCCGACTTGTCGGCGGCGATGTAAGTGAGCCGGCTGTAGTAGTCCTTCTTGTGCTGGCGGCACAGGTCGCGCAGCGTGTCGAGGAAGTAGCGCGCGAACAGGCCGACGCCGATGCCCAGCTCCAGCACGAAAATGTCGTCTTCCAGCTGCCCCTCCTTGTCGGCGGCGACGAGGCTCGCGAAGAAGACATCGGCCGCGTTGCGCGAGAGGGAGCCGTCATTATTGACAACGAAAGGCACCGGCGACGTATCCGACAGAAACGCCTTGTTCCCGCGTTCGCGTAAATAGGTCTGTCCCAGATCCCATTCGAGGCTATTTGCGAGCGGCACGAAATCTTGCACAATTTCGCGTCCCGCCTGGGCGTGCGCCAGCACCTGCTCAGCCGGCGACCCGGTGTGCATGCCGTCATCGCGTGTGTCTCGCTTGGTGGCCATGTTGGTGATCCCTTTCGTTTGTTGCCCCGGCCCCTGCCGGCTTGTCCGGCAGGTGAAGCAGTTTGGCCGGCTAGCCACTCCGGCCCGCCGACCGCAACGACCCCTGCCGGCTCGTCCGGCAGGTGAAGCAGTTGCACGCTCGCTCCAGCCGTCAAACTCCTTCACCTGCCGGACAAGCCGGCAGGGGTCGGGCGCGTGGTTCGTTCGCCTCACTTTAGCCGTCAAACTTCTTCACCTGCCGGACAAGCCGGCAGGGGTCGCACGGTCGAACAGCGCCACGTCGACCTGGACGACGACGAGGTCGCCGGGGCCGAAATCGCTTAGCCCGGCGCGGCAGACGATGCTGCCGGCGTGCAGCTCGGCGGCGACTTCCACCCCGCCGATCAGGCTGCTGGCCGCCGCCGGATCCGCGGTGCGCGTCAGGTACGCGCGGACGGCCGTCGTGGCGAGGCAACACGCGGCCGGCTCCAGCGCGGCCGCGAGCGGCACGCATTGCTCCTGCGTCTCGGCGCCGGTGAGCCGAAACTCGAACGTGTGCGTCAACCGCGGCTCGGCCGGCGTCCGCGCGCTCGGCGGCTCGGCGTGAATGGGCACGGCGCTCCCCGCGCGCGCCGCAGTAGTCGTAGGTCGCGGCCGGTGGCAAGTCATCGCAGAGATTGTACAAAAACTGCCCCTGTGCGTCGTACACATGGGTGGTTACAGAGCCCATTGGATCGGTAATGGAATCGTTGCTCGGATCGCTGCTCATGGAAGCCCTCGCATGGTGGTTGTGGCCAATCCTCATGATTCGTGTTATTCGTATTATTCGTCGTTTTCCGTCTTTGGTTGTCCGCCGCGAGATCCCATTGGATCGCGGTAGGAATCGTTGCTCGGATCGCGGCTCATGGAAGCCCTCACATGGTGGTTGTGGCCAATCCGCAAACTGCCGGCACGGTCACGGTCAGCGCTCGTGCTTTGCATCGAGATCCCAGCGGCGCTTGGGCAGCCGCAATGCTGCCGGATGCAAGCTCCGCCGCAGCCCGGTACCAATTTCGTCGCAAATCAATAGGCTGCCGCCGCTTGCATGAACGATGGCCGAGTCGCTCAAATGCTGTGCATGTCCCTGGCTCCCGATCGACAAAACCACGTCGAGACGAGCCGAATGCCGGGAATCCGCAAGTTCGGACTTGCGGGAGGGGCGGGAGGTAACCCACGCTCCGGCCCGGCCGAATTCCGGTGCATCAGGGAACCTTGCAACCTGGAACAGCCTTCTGAAACTCGAGCAAGGCGCTGTACGTTATTTTTGTGCCTCCGATAACAAGCATTCGCAATTGCGTAAGCGCGGCCAAGTGTCTTAGCCCCGCGTCCGTGACTTTGGTGTCCACTATGGACAGGATCGCCATTTTTTTTAGGGACGTAAGGCTCAACATGCCCGCGTCCGTAACCGCCGTTTGCCCAACGTCCAGAATCTCTAGCGTCTTGAGCGCAATCATTTCGTTTAGCCCGGCATCCGTCACTTTCGTCGAACGCAGCGCCAGGGCCTTGAGCTGCGTAAGTGCGGCCACATCTTTCAGACCAACGTCAGTGACTTTGGTGTGCGAAAGGTGCAGCTGTTCTAGACGTTTGCAAGCTGCCAAGGCGTTCAGCCCTACATCGCTCACGGGTGTATACGTAAGCTGCAGGACTCGAAGGTTCGGTAAGAGAGCAATGTGCCTCACGCCCGCGTCACCGACATGCGTGTAATTGAGCATCAACGTCTGCAACTGCTGCAGGGCCTGCAACTCTTTCAGGTCTTCATCCGTTACGTTGGTATTGCTCAACGAGACGTACGTCACTGGGCTTCCCAAATCCGTGGTCGCTCGTTTGATCTTTCCCCCACGTTTGGCGACAATACTAATGGCCCTCTTTTCCTCATCATCCCCAGCCGTCACCACTCCTGCAACCAACAGGAGAGTCAATATCACGCTCATTGCGCTAGCTCTGGATTTCATGTTGATCTCCAACGGGAACGCCCCGGTTTCATGATCTTTCTGGCTCATTGCTTTGGGGGCTTTATGGGAACTGGGGGTTTCAAAGGTTCCTGAGGGAATTTGGTTTGTTGGTCGTTAGGCAATTTGCACTGCTTATTATAGCTGTCAACGCTATCATAGAAATCCTTTGTCGGGGTCGGAATGAGTTTAACCGGGTGTGACTTCAGATTTCCATCCTCATCTGCATCAAAGCCCCAGGAAATCCCACTGATTACTTTGCCTGCGTCGGGACCCTTGGTTACAACCGCATAGGACTCGAAGTACCAGCTCTCGTTGCTGCTAACTAGATTCCCCTCCGGGTGGTCATTAAACACCGCCGCCTTGTACGGGTCCGGCGACGACCCGTTTTGCCTCATCGCCGACAGCGCATACGCGACCTTGTCCCGGCTATCGATCGCCCAGCCATTCTCTGTAAGTCTGTACTTATAACGAAATCTCTCTCCGGCAGTAAATTCACCAGTCGTCCGGTTTTTCCGCTTGAGGATTTGGATTACCACGATTTCCGTGGCGTTTACATTATTCTTATTCGGCGCAAAGATAAGATCCATGTCGCTCGAATAGACCTTATCTTTATCATTGTAGTCTGTGTTCTGCTGGTTATAAATCCACAATCCATATTCGTTCCCTTTTGTAGCAAGAATGTTCCATCCAACAAGTCCTCCGACAAATTCTCCGCTCGGATCACTGGTGAGGGTTGGACCATTGCTTGCATATCTATAAAGGTTTGAATCTCCCGCGTCAAACCCCAATGGGTCCTGGCTCTGCCACCGCCCAGTCGCGGGATCGTACCATCGCGCACGGTTGTATTGCAAGTCCGTTTCGACATCGAACATGCGCCCTGTCCATGCGTAATTCCCGCGGTACGCCGAGTTCGTCTCGCTTATGATGTTGCCGACGCCGTCATAGACGATCGCGTCCTTGACGTTGCCACTATTGTCGAGCACGTCCCGCACCGAGCCCTGGTAATCGGTCAGGTACCAGTACTGGACACCTGCATCCTGCCGTGCGAACAGCTGGTCCACCTGGTCGCCGTGCAGGTAGCGCGTCTGCAGGTCGTTGCTGCCGTCCAGGTCCGCCCAGACGTTGAAGTTCGCGTTGCCGGTCGCGCCGGCCAGTGCCGGGTTCCAGCCGTCCACCGCGTAGCGGGTCACGGTGGGCGAGCCGCTGCCGGTGGGGTAGAGGTCGCGCTCGACCAGATTTCCCCAGGCGTCATATTTGTAATCGACTTCCTCCAGCAGCGTGTCGCCGGTGCCGTAGTCTCGCGGGTCGGATGCCCACAGCTGGGCCTTGACCAGTTCGTTCTTGTTGTCGTAGCCGTATGCCCACGTCTCGCCGCCCGAGATTGCCACCTTGTAGGTCTCATTGCCCGCGGCGTCGTAGGTGTAGTCCCACGTACCATCTGATTCTAGCTCGTTTCCCGTCCCGGTGGAATCCCCGGTGTTCGTCCGATTGCCCTCGGCGTCGTAACTTTCGCTCGTGCCGCCGTCGTTGGTGAGCTGGCTCGTCGCGTCGTAGCTATAGGTCGTCGGCGTACCGCCGTTGAGTTGCTCGCTGGTGACCCGGCTGTCCGCATCGTAGACATAGGTGTAGACGTTGATCGGCGTGCCGCCGCCGTTCTTGTCGGTCTGGCCGGTTAGGTCGCCCCCCGCGTCGTAGACGTAACTGCTCGTCGCCACCTTGGTCGTGCCGGCCAGGTCGCTATCGCGCGTCGTTCCGCTTAGCTCGTTGTCGGCGTTGTAGGTCTGGTCGATGCGCATCGGCGTCTCGCCGGTGCCGCCGAAGAGCTGCTGCGTCAGGTTCGCGTCGGCGTCATACACGTTGGTGGTGACGCCACCAAAGTTGTCCTTCACGACGGTGCGGTTGCCGTTGGCGTCATAGGTAAACGTCAGCAGCGTACTCCACAGCCCTTGCACGGTGTTCACCTTGCCCGTGGCACCGTAGGTCATCGTGTACGTGCCGACATTGTTGGCCGCGGTGAGCTGCTGGCCGTCCGCGTCGTAGGTGAAGGTAAGGATGTTAGCGACGGAGTGGTCCGCGTTGTACCAGGTCTGGCCGATGTTGTTGCCGACGGCATCGTAGCTGTAGGTGATGACCCGGCCCAGGGCGTCGGTTTGCGAAATCAGGTGGCCGTCGGCGTCGTACGCCATCGTGGTGGAGCCACCGGTCGGCGTGATCTCCTGCACCAGCCGGTTCAGGTCGTCGTAGACGAAAGTGGTCACGTTTCCGTCCGAGTCGATCTCGTTGACCTCGCGGCCGAAGGAATCGAGCACCTGGGTGGTGTAATTTCCTAGCGCGCTCTCGGTCGCCACCTGGCGTCCGTAGCTGTCGTAGATCGCGGTCGTACGATTGCCCAGGCTGTCTTCGGTGGCAACGGGGCGGCCGTAACCGTCGTAGATGGTCGTCGTGAAATTACCTAAGGCATTTTCGGTGGCCGACACGCGGCCGTAGCTGTCATAGATCGTGGTCGTGAAATTCCCAAGGGAATCTTCGGTGGCCGACACGCGGCCATAGCTGTCGTAGATCGTGGTCGTGAAATTCCCAAGGGAATCTTCGGTGGCCGACACGCGGCCATAGCTGTCGTAGATCGTGGTCGTGAAGTTACCCAGAGCATTTTCCACGGCCGCGACGCGGCCATAGCTGTCGTAGATGATCGTCGTGAAGTTGCCGCCGGCATCTTCGGTCGCCGAGACGCGGCCGTAGCTATCGTAGATCGTGGTCGTGAAATTACCTAGGGCGTCTTCCGTGGCGGCGACGCGGCCGTAGCCGTCGTAGATCGTCGTCGTGTAATTACCTAGCGCGTCTTCCGTAGCCGACGGCCTCCCCTCGCTATCGTAAACGTAGCTGGTGCGATTGCCGAGCGGGTCGATGGTGGCACTGACATTTCCGTAGCTGTTGTAGATCGTCGTCGTGATGTCGCCCAGCTGATCGATCTGCTCGCTGACGCGGCCGTAGCTGTCGTAGACGGTGGTGGCGTACCCCAGCGACGTTTGCGTGGAGACCTGCTCACCGTAGCTGTCGTAACTGAACGTCGTTCGATTGCCCAGGGCATCGACAGTCGCCTCGACTCGGCCATAGGCGTCGTACACGATCGTGGTCGCGTTGCCGAATTCGTCAATGGTCGCGCTGACGCGGCCGTAGGCGTCGTACACGGTGGTCGTGAACTTGCCGTACTGGTCTTCGGTCGCTACCGGTTGGCCGTCGCTGTTATAGCTGTAGGTCGTGCGGTTGCCGAAGGGGTCGACCTGGGCGATGACGTTGCCCGCGGCGTCGTAGACCGTCGTACTGAAGTGCCCGTATTGGTCTTCGGTCGCGACCTGCTGGTTGGCATTGTCGTAGACGAAGCTGGTCCGATTGCCGTACGGGTCGACGGTCGCGATCAGGTTGCCGGCCGCGTCGTACACGTTCGTCGTGAATTGGCCATACTGGTTTTCCGTGCCGATCTGGTCGCCATTGAGGTCGTAGCTGAAGCTGGTGCGGTTGCCGTACACATCCACGGTCGCGATCAGCTCGCCATCCGCGTCGTAGACACTGTCGGTGTCGTGGCCGTATTGATCTTCGGTGGAGATGAGCCGGCTGTCCGAATCGTAGGCGAAGGTAGTGCGATTCCCGTAGATGTCCACGGTGGCGATCACTTCACCGGCGACATCGTAGACGATCGTCGCCGCGTTGCCGAGCGGATTGATGGTGGTCGTCAGCCGGCCGTCAGCATCGTACAGATAAGTCGTTACGTTGCCGCGCACATCGGTTTGGGTGACGACGTTGCCGTCGCCGTCGTAGGTCGTCGTCATGCGCGAGCCGTCCGGGTTGATGGTCCCGGTGGGCCTGTTCATCACGTCGTAGGTAGTCGTCGTGAAGGTGCCGTCGGGCTGTTCGACCGAGGTCTGATTGCCGGCGGCATCGTAGGTGAAGCTGGTGCGCAGGCCGCTCGGCGAAACGGTCGCGATGAGGTCGAGGTGGCTGTCGTAGACGAAGTCCGTCGTCTCGTTGAGCGGATTGGTGACCGACTGGAGCAGGCCGCCCGACCAGGTGTAGGTCGTGGTGTCGCCGTCGCCGTTGGTGTACGTCTTCAGGTCGCCGGTGTCGGTGTACGTGTAATTCTGCGAATCCTCGCGCGGGTCCTCGATCGACGTGATCTCGTGCAGGGTCGGGTCGTACTGCATCGTGGTGATCGCGCCGCTCGGCTGCGTGATCGAGGTGGGGTCGCCGTAGTCGTCATAGGTCGCCGCCGTCACACGGCCCAGCGGGTCGGTCGTGCTCGTCAGGTCGTAGCTGCTGTCATAGGTGAATTCCGTAAGCGCGCCGTCGGGGGCCTCGAACTGTATTTCCTGCCCGGCCGCGTCGAGCGTGATGGTGGTCGTGCGGTCCAGCGCGTCGGTCACGGCGAAGACCGCATTCTCCAGGTTGGAGGCGTTGCTGCCGAAGCCGTGGGATTGGGCCGGCTTGACCGTGATGACATCGCCCAGGCCCTCGTTGATCAACGTCAGCATCTCCTGGCTGTCGTAAGTGAACGTGGTGGTGGTATCGGGCGTCTTCCTCACGGTCATCTGGCCGGCGGCGTCATAGGCGAAAGTGAGCAGGCTGCCGTCGGGCCGCTGAATGCCGGTGAGGTTGCCGCTGTCGTCGTGGGTGAAGGTGGCGACGCCGCCGCCGGGGAGCTGGGCGGTCACCAGGTTGCCGCTGCCGTCATAGGTGAACGTCACGAAGCGGGTGTCGGGGGTTTCGATGCTGGTCAGCTCAATGCCGCTGTAGGTAAACGTCGTGATGAGGCCGTCGGCGGTGACCTTCGTGGTCTCGAAGCCGCTGCTGTTGAAATTCTCGGTGTAGAGGCCGCCCTTCGCGACGTAGGTAAAGCTATCGTCCATGTTCTCCGTGAGCGTACCGAACTCGCCCGGCGGACTGGTGAATTCGCCGCCCATGCTGCCGCTGAAGAATTCGCCGTCGCCTTCGCCGTTTTTCAACAGGACGCCGCCGAGCGCCTTCGTGCGTGATTGCTTTGTCAAGGACGGCGTGCCGGCGGGGAAGGTCCATGTCGTACCCAACGGCGTCGGCGATGTTTTCTTCCGCGACGATGTTGAGCCGTATCCGCTCAAGACGCGCAAGCGGTGCAAGGTGCTCTTCGTCGGCGGCACGCTCCAGCGCAAGGGATTCGACCTGCTGCTCAAGGCGCATCGCCTGGTGTTCTGCGACGCGGATGACGTGTGCCTGGTCGTCAAGGACATGGGTGTCGGCACGTTCTACCAGGGGCAGACCGCGCAGGCGGACATCGCGCAGGTGGGCCGGCAGCCACACGCGCCGGCGATCGAATACATCGCCGACGAATTGAGCGACGAACAGATGGCGGGGCTGTACCGGGCGTGCGATGTCGTGGTGCAGCCGTACCGCGGCGAGGGTTTCTGCTTGCCGGCGGCGGAGGCGATGGCGAGCGGCAAGCCGCTCATCGTGACGGGCCGCGGTCCGGTGCTCGATTACGCCACCGACGAGACGGCGTACCTGCTGACCTCCACCGTGGTGCCGTTCGACAGCAAGCGCGTGGGCGAAGTGGAGACGGTGGACACGCCGTTCTGGGCCAGTCCGAATCAGGACATGCTGCGGCTGCTGTTGCGTTATGTCTATGAGCATCCGGACGCAGCGCGCGAGCGTGGGGCCAGGGCACGCGAACACGTGCGCGGGCGGCTGACGTGGGCCCAGGCGGCGGCGATTGCGGAGACGCGGCTCGCGGCGCTGAGTAGGTCCGGCTTGCCGAGCCGGACCTTAACGCTTCCAATTGAAGACGCCAAAGCAACCTGCGCCGAGATTGCGGCGCTGCCAGGTCCGGCTCGGCAAGCCGGACCTACCAGGTGCGACGAGCCGCGCTACCATCTCAATGGGTGCGTCAACGGCCGGCCGAAGGTTTCGGTGACGATGATTGTCAAGAATGAAGCGCACAACATCGGCGCGTGCATCGAGTCGTTCGCGGACCTGGTGGACGAGATCATCGTCACCGATACCGGCTCGACCGACGACACCGTTGCGATCGCGAAGCGGATGGGCGCGAAGGTGTTTCACTTTCCGTGGATCGATCACTTCGCTGCCGCCCGCAACGAAAGCCTGCGACATGCCACCGGCGAATGGGTTTTCTGGATGGATGCCGACGACCGCCTCGACGCGGAGAATCGCGCCCGGCTGCGGCGGCTGTTTGCCGAGCTGCCGGGCGGCAACGTGGCGTATGTCTTCAAGGTGCTGTGCCCATCGACGAACCCGGATAACCCGGGGACGGTCGTGGACCATGTCCGACTATTCCGCAACTTGCCGGGGCTGTCATGGGAACACCGGATGCACGAGCAAATCCTGCCGGCGCTGCGGCGGCGGGGCGCGAGCACACGCTGGGCGGACGTGGTCGTACGCCATATCGGCTATCAGGACTCCAAGGCGCAGCCGCTGAAGCTGGAGCGCAACCTGCGGCTATTGCACCTCGAATACCAGGAACAGCCCTACCATCCGTTTACGCTGTTCAACCTGGGTTTGACGTACCGCGAAATGGGCAAGCTCACCGAGGCACTCGACTTCTTCCGCCGGAGCCTACGTGCATCGCTGGTGACTGACTCCATTGTGCGCAAGCTGTATGCGGCAATCACGTACTGCGAGCGCGAGCTGGGCCGGCCGGGCGAGGCGCTGGCGACGTGTCGCGAGGGACGGGTACACTATCCGGAGGATGCGGAGCTGCTGCAGCAGGAGAGCCTGACGCTGGACGCACTGGACGACCGGATCGGGGCGATCCACTGCCTGGAGCGGATACTGCTGGGACACGACGGCGACCACTTCGCCAGCGTGTCAGCCGGCATACGCGGCTACGTGACGCGGCATCAACTGGCGCTGCGGTACATGGGGGTGGGCCGGCTGGAGGAGGCGGAAGCACAATGGCGCCGGGCGCTGGCGGAGAACCCGCGGTACATGCCGGCGCTGATGGGGCTGGGCAACCTGTACGTGGAGCAATCGTCCTGGCCGGCGCTCGACCGACTGATAGGCGAGCTGGACGCGCAATGGCCCGACAGTCTGCCGGCCGCGGTGCTGCGC